>CAVZPP010000001.1:0-599815 GCA_963777115.1 uncultured Bacteroidaceae bacterium
CTTTTGCTGTAAGATTTGCCAGATATTCCCTGTCAATTTCATCACAAACAAAAACAAGATCAATTACATGGTTGTCAATACCCCGAGCAAATTCACCAACCACGTAAACACAATTTAATTTCCCAAGCTTAACAATTACATTTTCAATTATCTTATCAAAACCGATATATTTCATTAAAATATTATTGATATCAGGATACAAGGGATGGGAGATATTAGCCTTATAGAATTTTTTATTTCCCTTGTTTGAGCTTTCTAGAAGACCGGCATCTTCAAACCGGTTTAATTCAATTCGAATGGCATTGGTGGATTCATGAAATTCAGATTCCAGTTCTCGCAGATAGGAGCTTGAATTTGAATTAAGAAAAAACTTCAGAAGAAGTTTTAATCTGGTTTTGGAAGTGATTAGTGTCTCAAGCATTTGCAAGAGATTGAGTAACAATATTACTCAATGTTGATTAAAAAGTCAAGAGTTTGTATGGAAAATTACCTGGATCTGGCATTTTTAAAAATGATATTATACCAGGCTTTCCAGAAATATCGCCAGTTAGTTCTGAAAGGGATGTTGATCAAAAGCATCAAAATAGCTACTTTCTGAGGCTTCAATTTCTTCAATAGTTTTTGGAAGATCAGCATAAAATGGTGGGACAAGCCCTGGCTTGTATTGAATCCTTCTTTCCTGATGTTCCTTTGAATACAGAGAAAAGTATTGTTCACTAATAGGGCGTACACCGACAAGTTTAAGATCTCCTTTAATCCAGTTCAATAGCATTGGCAATTCATCTATCCACAGCGCACGCATGATTCTTCCGGCAGAAGAGATTCGAAAATCATTCTGAAATTTGCCCCCTTCCTGCAAGTTATGCTGTTCATATACATACTTTTGAAGATATTCAGCATAGGGATGCATGGTACGCATTTTATATACTCGTATAATCTTGCCCTCTTTACCTACTCGAGGAAGTCGGACCAAAGCTCCGAATGTTGGGTTTTTTGGAAAGAGAGGATCTCCGTTTTTTACAACATTGAAGAAATACCTCCCATTTACAAATTCTTCATTTTTAACTGCAAAGCCACAGGAATACAATCTTCCTAGAATTTCCGCACGAGTAAGTACTCTGTTCTGACCCGGGTCAAGAAAGAAATAAATATTTTTAGTCAGTTTGAATTTTGGAAGTACTCTTTTAATGATATAATCGAGGAAATAATAAATCCAGTTTATCACAGGAGGAAATTTTTTAAGAATTCGTTTTTTACGAAGGTTTTTGGTTTCTGCACATCCAATGAAATTACCTCCTTCAGGCAGTTTATAATTAATTGTTTCAAAGAATTTATTGATATATCGTATATCATTGACCCTTTTGAGATTAATGATTCCCTTAAGGTAATTGTCAGGTTGGTAGAGTATATTAAACCTGGTAGTGGTGGACATAACCAGGTTTTTATGATCCAGCAGGTCTATCTGCTGAGATATATAATCATATGCCAGGGTTCCACATTCCTCTACAATATCCTGCCTTAAGTTGTCCTTCTGACAATGAAATGCTTCTTATTCTGATTTCATTATCAGCATCAATTTTTGCCTGTTCCGGACTGATTGTTTCCGGTCTTCTTCTTTTTCTTTTTGGTGTGACTATTGTTCCATTTCCATTTTGCACCCTTAATCGGTATATTTTATTGACTATAATCTCAAAGAATGTCAACAACCCAATAGTTCCAAAGGTGACCAATCTTGAATATGCATAGGCACGGAACCCATACATCATAATCACAATTATTCCAAAAATCAAAAGGTTAATGACAATAATATGTGCACTTGAACTATCCCAGGGAGGGTGTTTTGGAAAATATTTTTTAAAACTTGCTGATACACTAATCCAAATAATCGTAAAAAGAGCCAGACCATAGAGGTATTTTTGAGACAAATAAGATGCAGGATTACCTTTAAACCAGATGATTAAAAGATAGGATATACCTATAAGAAATAGGTCTAGGGTTAGTAGTGTTAACCTGTGCCGGAGCATAAATAATAATCTGTGATGAAGATAGTGATTCCAGTATTGAAGACTAGGAAAAGTTATTAAAAGTTGCAGGGGATTCAGAGAGGTAGATGAGGAAGGATTGCGGAACCTTTATATACAATGATTGCCTTATGCCTTCGATCATGATCCTTACCCGGTGTTTTTGGTTGAATTCTACAAGTGTACCTTCCAATCCTTTTAGTGGCCCTCGAATCACAGCAACCCGATCCCCGATCTTCATATCGGGAGAATCAGTGTTCAGGTCTTCACCAGATTCAATAAAGGATCGAATGGCTTCTATCTGCAAGTCTGGTATCGAAACTGCTTTTCTTTCAAAGGTTATGTATTTGACAGCTCCGGGAGTCTGGATGGCTGACAGATATTCGTTCTGGTTTACATTAACGAAAATATAGGATTTGAAAAGGGGCTCCGTAACCCATTTTTTCCGGTCACTCCATAGTTTGAGAGTTTTTACCATGGGAAGATAATGGTCAATTCCCTTTTCCTCAAGTCCTACAGCCAGTTTCTTTTCCCATCTGGGTTTGGTATATATGGCATACCACTTACGCTCCATCACAGACCAAATACCTCCTTTAGCTTGTCAACATAGTCCAGTTTCTCCCAGGCGAAGAATTCAACTTCCCGCTTCTCGGATGTTCCGCCATTTACTTCAGGGTAAAAATCCACTTTACCTGTGAATGACTCACGGCCCATATGTCCATAAGCTGCTGTGGGAAGGAATACAGGATTTTTTAGTCCGAATCTCCTTACAATGGCATTCGGACGAAGGTCAAAGATATCCTGAACTTTTACAGCAATTTCTGAATCAGAAAGATCAACGGAAGAAGTTCCGTTGGTGTTGATGAAAAGTCCAACAGGCTTGGCAACACCAATAGCATAGGCTACCTGTACCAATACTTCATCTGCGATACCGGCTGCCACCATATTCTTGGCAATATGGCGCGTGGCATATGCTGCTGAACGGTCAACCTTTGAAGAATCTTTCCCGGAGAAGGCCCCTCCTCCATGAGCACCTCGTCCACCGTAAGTATCAACAATGATTTTACGGCCTGTCAGGCCAGTATCTCCGTGGGGACCTCCAATTACAAATTTCCCTGTTGGATTTACATGAAGGATATAGTCATCTCCAAAAAGCACCTTAATCCGTTCCGGAAGTCTGGCAATTGTACGGGGGATTAATATTTTCTGGACATCTTCTTTGATCTTTGCGAGCATGGTATTATCCTCATCGAAATCATCATGCTGGGTGGATACTACAATGGTATGAACCCTAACTGGTTGGTTCTTATCATCATATTCAACAGTTACCTGGGATTTGGAATCAGGCCTCAGGTAAGTCATTTCCTTACCTTCACGGCGAATATCTGCAAGATCCTGAAGTAATAAATGAGAAAGTACAGATGCCAGGGGCATATAATCATCGGTTTCCCTGCAGGCAAAGCCAAACATCATCCCCTGGTCACCGGCACCCTGATCTTCATCGGAAACCCTGTCAACACCCTGCCGGATATCACTGCTTTGTTCATGTATGGCTGAAATAACTCCACAGGAATCAGCATCAAATTTATACTCGGCTTCGGTATAACCAATTTTGCGAATAACACTGCGTGCTACTTCCTGTACATCAACATAAGCCTGGGTATGAACCTCTCCGCTTAGCACAACAAGTCCGGTGGTTACCAATGTCTCCAATGCAACTTTCGAATCAGGATCTCTTCTCAAAAATTCATCAAGCAATGCGTCTGATATCTGGTCCGCTACCTTATCAGGATGTCCTTCTGATACTGATTCGGATGTAAATAAATAGTTCATTATAGTATCCAAATTAAAATTTTAGCTAAATATTAAGCAATAGAAACTAAGATCTATTGAGTCGTTAAATCTCGGAATTTTTTTTCTAAATCTTTACCTGTGATTGATTTCATCGACTCATCGGCAACGATTATGCCTTTATCAATGATGATCACCCTTTCGCAAATGGCTTCCACCTCCTGCAATATATGAGTGGAAAACATTACTGTTTTTTCCCGGCCAATCTCAGAAATGAGGTTACGGATTTCTATGATCTGATTTGGATCCAGTCCCGATGTTGGCTCATCCAGAATCAATATTTCAGGATCATGAATTAAGGCCTGTGCAAGTCCCACACGTTGACGGTACCCTTTCGAAAGCGCCCCGATTTGTTTATGTGATTCCTGTACAAGTCCCGTCCTCTCAATAATTTCGTCAACCAGACCAGAGACCTTATTCCTCATTCCGTATATACCGGCAATATACTGCAGATATTCTCTGACATACATATCCACATACAAGGGGTTTGATTCTGGAAGGTAACCGATAATGCGCTTGATTTCAAGGGATTGCTCTACGGCGTTCAGACCATTTACAAATACTTCCCCGGAGGATGGAGGTATATAGCCGGTAATAATTTTCATGGTAGTGGATTTCCCAGCCCCGTTCGGACCGATAAATCCAACAATTTCCCCCTTGTTTATCTCAAACGATATTCCGTCAAGAGCCAACTGTTGGCCGTATTTTTTGTCAATATTATTGAGGACGATGGACATAAACAGAAAATGTGAGTCCAAAGATAATTATATCCGGGCAATTTGTCAGATTTCCCAGACTTGAGCGTGTTAATAGCCTGATTTAAATATTTTGGCAAAGTATTTGTTCAGTAAAAAGTAATTATGGAACCTGAATTTGTACATATCGAAAAAGAGCTGGCAATTGAAGCCTGGATTATGTATGCATTTAAGATCTACGATATGCTGCTACAGGAGGATTTTGAGTACGGCGGATGGCTGAAGGCTGATCCGACATGGTTTGAGCAGAATTAGTAAATGATTTGACTAAGTTGACTTGTTAGCAAAAATGAATTGAAAGTTTAATTTGAAGCCAGTCCCTATTTCGAATATATCTCATAGGTTTTAGTAATACCTTCTTTTAAGCTGATTTTTGGTTGCCATCCCAGGGAATTAATCTTCGTTACATCCAATTGTTTTTTATAAGTTCCATCTGGGTAATTGCTGTCCCAGTTGATCTGTCCTTTGTACCCGATGATTCTCGCCAATTAATTCTGCCAATTCTTTAATACTGATGTCTTTTCCGGTTCCTACATTAAGATGTGTGTTTTTAATCTCTTTTGATATCTGGATCGTAAAGATCCTTAAAATCAACGTTTTCCATTAGGAATATACATGCGTCTGCCAGGTCATCGGTATAAAGAAATTCTCGCAAGGGATTTCCGGTTCCCCATAGAGTGATTGTCACTTCTGATCCATTTTTAGTTATACCAAACTTGCCAAGAATGTCAAGGATTTCTTCCTTAGAGTTGTTTCCACTGATACTTTTAACAGGTCTTTTGGTCATGTCTTCCCGAATAGCCTCCCATGAATTATTCTCCAGACATTTACCGAGGTGGAGTTTTCGAATGAGGGCAGGGAAAACATGCGAAGTTTCAAGATTATAATTATCAGCAGGGCCATACATATTTGTAGGCATCAGTGAGATAAAATTAGTCCCATACTGAATATTAAATGCCTCGCACATCTTGATTCCGGCGATTTTAGCAATGGCATAGGGTTCGTTCGTGTATTCAAGCTCAGAGGTTAAAAGGTAATCTTCCTTAAGTGGCTGGGGGGCTTCTTTGGGGTAAATACAAGAACTGCCCAGGAACAGAAGTTTCTTAACACCATGTTTCCAGCAACTGTGAATTACATTGTTTTGAATCTGAATATTATCATAAATAAAGCTGGCTCGATACGTGTTATTGGCCATTATTCCTCCAACACGGGCTGCTGCAAGAAGAACATATTCAGGTTTTTCTTCGGCAAAGAGTTGATCCGCTTCCATCTGGTTTCCAAGGTCCAACCTGGGAAATCCCGAGTCATCAGGTTTGTGAATCCATGACGTTTTAATCCACGCACTAGAGATGACCCAACCAGGCCAGTATGCCCCGCCACATATATTTTGGAATCCTTTTTCATCATTATTTGGTGCTATATTAAACCTTTGGATTTTGGATCAAATTCAGAATATTCCGGATCAAAGGCAACTTACTCATAGTAATTGAGCGTTTTAAATCCTCCGTTCTTAAGGTGGACTTCCTTTTCAGCCTGTTTTATATCACTTGCAACCATTTCTTTTACAAGACCCTTTAAATCATATTCCGGTTTCCATCCCAATATTTCATTTGCCTTTGTTGGATCTCCTATCAGCAGGTCAACTTCGGTAGGCCGGAAATAATTCTTATCCACCTCCACTATTATTTGTCCTTCTTCAAGCTTATAATTTGGATTATTACATTTTTCAACAATTCCCTTCTCCTCAATTCCAGATCCAGAAAAGCTAACCTCTATTCCAACTTCATTAAACGCCAATTGCAGCATCTCCCTTATCTGTGTTGTTACCCCGGTGGCAATAACAAAATCATCCGGAGTATCCTGCTGAAGCATCAGGTACATTGCTTTTACATAATCTTTAGCATGACCCCAGTCCCTTTTTGAGGATAAATTACCCAGATAAATTTTTTCTTGTAATCCCAATGCAATTCTTGCTACAGCCCGGGTAATTTTCCGGGTTACAAAAGTTTCCCCACGAATTGGTGATTCATGGTTAAATAGGATTCCGTTGCATGCATACATATTGTAGGCTTCTCGGTAATTTACAGTAATCCAATATGCATAAAGTTTTGCTGCAGCATAGGGACTGCGTGGATAGAATGGAGTTTTTTCAGTTTGGGGTACTTCCTGAGCCAGGCCATAGAGCTCTGAGGTAGATGCCTGATAGAACTTAGTCTTATCCGTTAATCCAAGAAGTCGAATAGCTTCCAGGATTCGTAATGTTCCCAGAGCATCAGAATTGGCTGTATATTCAGGTGTTTCAAAAGAGACCATAACATGGCTCTGAGCTCCAAGGTTGTATATCTCATCAGGCTGAACTTCCTGAACAATCCGGATAAGGTTTGTCGCATCGGTAAGATCTCCATAATGCAGGATGAAGTTTGGATCATCAATATGTGGATCCTGATACAGATGGTCGATTCTTTCGGTATTAAATTGAGAGCTTCGGCGTTTGATGCCGTGAACCTTATAACCTTTCTTTATTAAAAACTCAGATAAATAAGCCCCATCCTGACCTGTGACTCCAGTAATTAGTGCGGTTTTCGACATACTTATAAATTTTGTTCGATTTTCCGGGATTGTTAAGTTACTATTACAAATGTAGAAGAAATTGTATTACCATCGTCGAGGAAGCAATATTGAGGATTAATGGTATAATTATTGCAAATTCCATCCTTGTGAAATCTGAATGCGGAATAAATCAATCTTATCGACATCACTAAGATCAATAGTCTTTGGCCAAAAATCCGAAGAACTGTTAATTATCAGTGAAAACTCATATAAAGGCTGTACTTACCAAAAAAATTTTATTTTTGCAGATCAGTATTTCAGATAATTAGTAAGTGACTATCAATTAAATCTTTATAGATATGACAAGAAAAGGAAGTTTCAGTAAGTATATCAGCATGCTGTTTTTGGCGCTGATTACCATTTCGCTGAATGCTCAGACAACCATTACAGAAGTGATAAATGCCTTTAATGCAGGCGCCGAAAATGTTAATTCGGGCGATTTTGAAGGTGCGATTGCAAAGTTCGAAGAAACCATTGCCCTGGCAGATGAATTGGGAGCAGAGGGAGATGAGATGAAAGCGAATGCAGAGGGACAGATTCCGGCCTTGAATTATCGCATGGCGCTTGATACCTATAAAGCCAAGGACATCCCAGGAGCCATCACCAAGTTTGAAGCGACTGTTGAAGCCTGTGATAAATATGGGAATGATGATGTTAAAGCCAAATCACTAAAGTATATACCTCAACTTTATAATGCTCAGGGGAATGCCCAGGTTAAGGACAGTGATTTAGATGGTGCCCTTGCCAGCTTTGATAAAGCCATCGAATACAATCCGGAATATGCGCGTGCGATGTATGGGAAGGGTCTTGTTTATAAAAAGCAAGCTGATTATGAGAACATGGTTGCTACCATGGAGAAAGCTGTTGAGACTGGATCAGCTGCCGGTGATGATAAAACAACCGCTGCTGCTACTAAAACTCTCAGAGACCATTATGTGAACTCCGGAATGATTGCCTATAAAGCTGAAAATTATGATGAAGCCATCACAAACTTTGAAGCTTCGTACAAATACGATTCAGAAAATCCAGATCCTTATTACCTGACCTGTGTAGTTTATGGTAAGCAGGAACAATTTGAGAAGGCTGTTGAATTTGGGCTTAAGGCTGCACAATATGAAGAGGCTTCTGAGCAGGCGAAGATCTGGTATGAGGTTGGAAACGCCTACACGAGATTGGTTGAATATGAGAAGGCTTGCGATGCTTACAGCAAGGCACTTGTTGAGCCTTACACCAATTCGGTAAAGCATCAGATGGTTAATGTGTTGAAGTGTCAGTAGGCGGTTATTAATCAGAACGGTGTTAAATTTTGCGCCGATAGGCACAAAATAAGACACCTAACCTGATCAATACACCACCTATAATAAAATAGGAAAGGGGCTCGTCGAGCCCCTTTTCTTTGTAATTGTTGCAGGAGGAAATGAATTAAATAAGCAGCCTCGCAATTTGTGTTACTGCACAATTTGCAGCTGCGATTTAATTACATTTCCGACTAAAACTCCGCATTTTTAGGAGTCCTCGGAAAAGGAATCACATCCCGGATGTTGCTCATCCCGGTGAGGAAGAGCATCAGCCTTTCAAAACCCAGTCCGAATCCAGCATGGGGGGCGGTTCCAAACTGCCGGGTTTCAAGGTACCACCAGAGATCCTCTTTGGGAATGTTCATTTCCTCTATCCGTGCAAGAAGTTTGTCATAATCTTCTTCCCGCTGGCTTCCTCCAATGATCTCACCAATTCCGGGAAACAGTACATCCATTCCCCGAACGGTTTTACCATCATCATTTTGCTTCATGTAGAAAGCCTTGATATCGCGCGGATAGTTCGTGATAATAACCGGTTTCTTGTAGTGTTTTTCAACCAGGTAGCGTTCATGTTCCGCCTGAAGGTCTTTTCCCCAGCTAACAGGAAATTCCCATTTTTGTCCGGATGCCTCCAGGATCTCAACTGCGGTTGTATAGACAATACGCTCAAAATCATTTTCAAGCACAAATTTTAGCCGATCGATCAACTCCTTGTCATACATTTTCTGCATGAACTCCAGATCATCCTGGCAAGTTTCCAGCATATAAGCAATCAGGTATTTAAGGAAATCCTCGGCCAGGTCCATGTTGTCATCGATCTCGTAGAATGCCATTTCAGGTTCAACCATCCAGAACTCGGCCAGGTGCCTTGGAGTGTTGGAGTTCTCGGCTCTGAACGTGGGACCAAAAGTGTAGATCTTCGAAAGTGCCAGTGCACCTGTTTCTCCTTCCAGTTGCCCCGATACCGTCAGATTGGTTTCCTTTCCGAAGAAGTCTTTGGAGTAATCCGGCAGCTTGTCTTCCGTAAGCGGAGGTTTTACCGGATCCAGAACACTTACCCGGAACATTTCGCCGGCTCCTTCAGCATCAGATCCCGTAATGATGGGTGTGTGCATGTAATAGAATCCCTTATCGTTGAAGTACTTATGCATGGCATACGACAGGTGGTGACGCATCCGAAGGATAGCTCCGAAAGTATTGGTACGTGGGCGTAAATGAGCTATTTCCCTGAGAAACTCCATGGAATGTCCCTTTTTCTGAAGTGGGTATATCTCAGGATCAGCAGTGCCATACACCGAAACCTCTTTTGCCTGGATCTCGACTGATTGTCCCTTTCCCATAGATTCTACAAGGGTTCCACTAACAGCAATGCATGCTCCGGTGGTAATCTTATCAACCAAAGCCTCATCAAATTCAGGCACATCAATGACTACCTGGATATTATTAATGGTAGTGCCATCGTTCAATGCCACGAAGGCAATATTTTTATTTCCCCGCTTGGTTCTTACCCAACCTTTCAGCAGAAAATCTTTTCCAATTTCTTTAGATGCAAGTATATCCTTGATCTTAGGCCTGTCTGATTCTTTCATCGTTCCGAATAATTTTGCAAAAATGAAGTACAAAAATAGTCTTTTTAAAACTTTAATGTAATTTTATTGATCATAAGACTTCCCAACAAAATGGAAAAGAGCCGTAATACTATTCTTGTAACATGGGACAATACTGAAATGTCTGAGAATGCATTGCTCCATGCATTAAGAATAGCAAGACATGTGAACAATGAAATTCGCCTGGTCCATATTACTGGATCATTCCGGTAGCAAGGAACAGCTGGATGGGATCAAAACGGATTTTCAAAAACAGGTTGAAGATATAAGCCAGAAACATGATTTTGATTTCCAGGGGATCGTCCTGACAGGTAGTATTTTTAAAGTGATCGCATCCTATGCTAATGATTCGGATGCCCTTATGGTAATAATGGGAACCCATGGAATGAAAGGCCTTCAAAAATTTACCGGAAGCTGGGCCCTGAAAGTTATTGTCGGCTCAACCGTACCCTTCCTGGTTATCCAGGATAAACCACCCACCGAGGCTAGATTTAGCAGCATAGTTTTCCCCATTGATTTCAGGGCAGAAAACAAGGAAAAGCTCCAGTGGGCAATTTACCTGGGGAAATATTTTGATAGCAAAGTGTATTTATTTAAGGCACCAGTAAAGGATAAAGGATTAAAAAGAAAAGTAAACATTAACCTTACATTTGCTGTTAAGTTCTTGATACAGAACAATCTGGATTATGAAATACATACTGCTCAGAAATCATCCCATCTTGCAAGGGAGACCATAGAGTTTGCCAAAGAAAAAAAGGCAGATCTGATTCTCATCACAACCACTAAAAACATAAGCATTGCCGATTATGTATTGGGAGCCGCTGAACAGCAGATCATTGCAAATACTTCTAAGATCCCGGTCATGTGTGTGAATCCCAGAGCTGCGATTGTTCATATGAGTCAATTCATGTGGGGTGCAAGATCCTACTAAAAATCATTTTCGGCTTATAGTAATTTTCGTATCTTTCCCTAGTATATACAGGTAGTTTGAGAGCTTATGCTGAAGCAAAGATTATCACAGAAATTATTACAAAAGTTATCCCCGCAACAGATCCAGATGATCAAGTTGCTGGAGATTCCTACGCTCCAGCTGGAACAGAGAATTAAGAAGGAAATGGAGGAAAATCCGGTTCTTGAAGAGGGTGCTGAGGAGAGGGATTCTGATGGTGCAGAGGGACTTGAGGAGGAGATTTCTAAGGATTCTGAGACGGACCAGGATAAGGATGAGTTTTCTTTTGAGGATTATCTGAACGATGAGGACATACCCAGCTATCGCCTGGCTGCCAGAAATTACTCAAAAGATGATCGGAAAGATGATATTCCGTTTTCAGGGGGACAATCATTTTCTGAGCACCTGGAAGCTCAACTGGGACTAAGAAACCTTACGGATGATCAGGAATTTCTTGCCCATTATATCCTGGGAAATATTGATGAAGACGGTTATCTGCGCAGGAAACTGACCGCCATTGTTGATGACCTTGCTTTTTCAATGAATATTATCACCACTGAAGATGATCTTCATGAGATACTTTTGGTAATTCAGGATTTTGATCCAATCGGCGTGGGAGCAAGGGACCTTCAGGAATGTCTTCTTTTGCAAATGGACGCGAAGAATCAGGAAGTTCCTGAGATAGCTCTTGGCAGGAAAATACTGAAATATTTTTTCGATGAATTCACCAAGAAGCATTATGATAAAATAATTACCCGGCTGAATATTACGGAAGAAGAGCTAAAGAAAGCATTGGAGGAGATCCTGAGGCTGAATCCGAAACCCGGCAGCTCGTTCAGTGATCCTCAGAATAAGAGTATCCAGCATATTGTTCCTGATTTTGTTCTTGATAACAACGAAGGAGAATTACAGCTGAGTCTGAATGCAAGGAACGTACCGGATCTGAGGATCAGTCAGACTTATAGTGAGATGCTTCAGTCCTATTCTGACAGCAAAGATAGTGCTACCAAGGAACAGAAGAATGCTGTCAGCTTTGTTAAGCAGAAACTGGATTCCGCGAAGTGGTTCATTGACGCCATCAGGCAGAGGCAGAACACGCTTATGCTCACCATGAACGCCATTATTAATTACCAGCATGAATATTTCCTGGAAGGGGATGAAAAGTCGCTTAAGCCAATGATCCTGAAGGACATAGCCGAGATTACCAACCTGGATATATCAACCATATCCCGGGTGGCTAACAGTAAATACATTCAAACTCATTTTGGCATATTTGCACTGAAATACTTTTTTTCAGAGGGACTACAGACTGATTCCGGGGAGGAGGTTTCCACAAGGGAAATTAAAAAGATCCTTGAAGAATGCATCGGTAAAGAGGAGAAGCGCAAACCGCTGACCGATGATCGCCTGGCCGAAATTCTCCAGGATAAAGGCTATCAGATTGCCCGCCGAACAGTAGCCAAGTACAGGGAACAGCTAAATATTCCGGTCGCCCGCCTTAGAAAAGAATTATAAAAAAGATCAAGCTATCCCTGACCCTAAACAAGTAAAACAGATTCAGGAATTAATCGGCAAAATTGAGCCCTCGAAAATGGAAAAAATCTCCAAGGCAATTTCCTACATTTATCATCCATTAATTATACCCACATTGGGTATGCTGGTATTATTTAATTCCGGGACTTACCTGTCCTATCTCCCATTCGATATGAAAAAAGGAATCTTACTTATCGTATTCCTTTGTACATATGTGATCCCCTTGATATTTGTCCCCTACCTTTTATATCATAAATACCTCTTCCAGGTCCAGATGGAAACTCGCCGTGAACGTTATATACCCCTTGCCATCAGTCTCATCCTAAATATTTTCTGCTATTACCTTATTCGGAGGATTACTGTTCCCGGAATGTATCATGCCTTTATCTTAAGCAGCCTGATAGCTGTTCTGGTTACTGTAATCATCACCCTGAGGTATAAAATAAGTATTCATATGGTTGGGGCAGGGGGACTGGTAGCACTTATCGGGTTTCTGGCGTTTTACCTGAAAGTGAATTTGCAGTTTTACCTGATAATCTCCCTGGTGCTTGCAGGAATTACAGGAAGCGCAAGATTATTTCTGAAAGCTCACACACCTGACCAGATCTACACGGGTTTCCTTACCGGGTTTACAGTAGTTCTACTCACGCTCACTTTGAGTCAATAGTCCCAGCACAGGTCCTAATAAGTCTTCCCTGGGCAGCTTAAATTCCGGATAAAAATTAGTAAGCCTGGTAATCGAGGATTCAAGGTTCAGTTCATCCTGCCTGCAGGTCAGAAACATGCCTTTCCCGGCAAGGTAATCAGCTAAATATTCCTGCTCAGTTTGTCCCGGAGTAGGAATAATCAAAGCCTTTTTTTGCAAAAGAACCAGGTCCATAATACCCGTATATCCCGAACGGCAAATGACATTCCCTGCAGATATCAGAAGGTTTTTCAATTCCCCGGAAGGAAGATGGTTGTACATGGTAACCTTTGAAGTCAGATCTGTCCGCTTATATTTTCCTGGAATTCCCTGTAGAATGACGCAACGTGATGCAAGTGAAATCGCCTGCTTAAGAACAATTTTCTGAAGCTTGCTACGCTGGGGCTCGGGTCCGGAAAGAAGTATCAGCAGATCAATTTCTCCAGTCGGGGATCCGCCCGGAAAACTACTGGATGATCCCCCTGTTAAAAGATCGAATGATTCGCCCGGAATTTTTCCACTCAGGGTGTCTCTTTTCAAATTGTCCCCTTTCGGGGGAAAATCATTCGGCTTTCCATTTGCTGAGGAGGCCAGATCCTTCGGATATTTAAATCTGGAAACCGCTCCAATAAACACCGCATTTTCTGGAAGCTTATACCTGTGGGAAAGCTCTCCTGAGAGATTTGCAACTCCTGGATAATCCGGGATCCAACATTGATCAAATCTCCGGATAAATAGCTTCATTACCTGGAAGGCAGGGTATTCGAGAAATTTTATCAACCGGGGAAGGCGTAAACTCAATTGATGGGTGATAAGGATACTTTTTACCTTGCGATTCCACAATCCGTACCTGTTATCGGAAATGACAATATCTGGTGCCAGTTTTTTAATTAATCCAGCCAGCCTGAAATGTTCTGCAATAACCTCAAATAGCAGAAAAGGAGAGAGCAGGGTGATTTTTAACCAGGCCGGAAGAAAAACTGAGTACCGGATCCTGAGATATGATGGAAACCGAACTATTTCTGAAAACTCCTTTTCAAGAAGGTCCAGGGCGGCCCCGTCACCGGCAATTACGACTTCATGCCCAAGATCAAGTAAGCGTGAAATGATGGCTATGTCCCGGGTGGCATGGCCGAGTCCCCAGTTCAAGGGACAAACAAGTATTTTCTTTTTCTGAATATTCATAGAAATGCTCATCCGAATACGGAAACCTCAACCAAATACGGAAACCTCAATGCCGAGCTCCCGGATACGAACAGCAATGTCTTCCAGCTCTTCAAGCGGGACTTTGCTAAGACTGCTGATGGGTGTATCCCTTGCAATGGTGTAGGCCTGGATCTCCATGGGACGCAATTCATCATACAGGGCAAGCAGGGCGCCGAGCTCTTCTTCGGTAGTATTGTCAATAATCCTGTCTTTGTGGGAACCCCTGATAAACAGTGTTTGTATTATAAGGTTATGATCGAAGAGCCTGAGGTTTCGGATAATGTCCTCAAGTGAAATACTGGCAGGAGGCTGGTTGAGACGCTGAAATGTTTCAGGGATTCCTGTATCCAGCTTCAGAATATTCCTGTCCGCCCGCAACAAAGCCTCTTTAATACCATCCCTGTGGGCAAGCGAGGCATTCGAAAGAACCACCACCTTGCTCTGCGCAGAATACTTGTCACGAATTCGTATGGTATCATCAATAATGCCTGCAAACTCAGGATGCAGAGTGGGTTCTCCATTACCGGCATAGGTAAGAGCATCAGGCAACAATCCGCTATCTCCTAATTCAATAAGCTTTTGTTCAAGGCTCTCAACAATCAATTCCCGGGATGGAAATCCTTCTGAGGGAAGATGCCGATCATTGGTCCAACCACATTCGCAATAAATGCAGTCAAAGGTGCAGATTTTACGCGTGGTGGGAACCAGGTTAATCCCAAGCGATATCCCAAGCCGCCGGGAGTTAACCGGACCAAAAATTATATCTTCAAAAAGGAATGTCGCCATAATGGATACAAAGATGGGATTTTTGAAGCCAAAAATGACTAAAATATGGCAGTAATCCAGGTATGATATATATCATTGGCAGCAGCTCAACCAGGGTCTATTTTTGCTTAGGTTGAACTCTCCTTAATCGAGAATAAAATGGATACCAATTACAGTTGGAAGGAAGAATATAATACTGGTGTAAATTTCATTGACGACCAGCATAAATATTTTCTGAATATTGTTAGGGAT
Organism: uncultured Bacteroidaceae bacterium; assembly: GCA_963777115.1. GTDB lineage: Bacteria > Bacteroidota > Bacteroidia > Bacteroidales > SM23-62 > SM23-62. The sequence continues at coordinate 15,533 of CAVZPP010000001.1, forward strand.
TTACAGGGCTATATTGAAAAGGGTGTTTGTGCAGATTCTGCTTCACAAATATTTTTCAGCCTGGTGCATTATGCTGAACATTTTCTGATACAGGAGGAGATTTATTTTAAGGATTACCATTTTCCGAGCACAAACGAACATAAGGAACTACACGCTGCTTTCATAAAAAGGGTGATCCAGTTTAAAACAGACTATGAGCTGGATATTCAGAATACCTGCAAGACTATGCTGGCTTATCTTGAAGGCTGGTTCAACAATCATATCCTGAAATACGACAAAGAGGCCATTGAATATCTAAGGGGTAAGGGACTCTAAACCAGAACCTTCAGGGTAATATTTTTAGTCCACTCAGAATCCCTCCCTGAATCTGAATATCCGCTTACAAGGTTAAGCCCGGGCTTTTTACCCTTCTCAATTCTGCCAAGCTCTTCTTCCTCAAAAATTCTTGAAGCCGCATCCAGGGTAAGTCCCAAGATTAAGTCCTCAAAATTCATGTCCGGATTACGGGCCAGGGATTTTTTCAATAGATTAAATTGCATCCCATCAGAAGGAAGCTGATTCGATAGATTATTCCCTTCCGGGGAATGCATGTTTTTATGGGATCGGCCGTATTCATCAATGAATTTTCCAATATCACAATACTCCATTGCCTGGGAACAGGCCGTAAGGGAGCAGGCGAGATTAAATTCATTCCAGGTATGGCTGATGAGATCTATTCCCCGGTTAAAGACCTCAAATTCATCCTCATCCCTTTCGGGGCACAACTCAATGACCGGATGGAAGAAGAGGCTGCTTTTGCTCATTCGTTCAAATCCCTCGTTTGAAGCCATGGATTCCGGAAGGACCAGTCCAATACCTTTAATCCCATTCCGAAAAAGCTCAGACTCAAGTTTTTCGATGAGATTTAAATTATCCTGGATGGACCTGGATTCCGGGTGTCCACTTGCCTCGCCCGTTTTTAAATTTGCCAGGGATTTTGAATATTCATCCAGCCTGAACCAGGGAAGGATGAAGCCGGGGGTGATGATGCCGGGATAAAACTCGAGGCCGGATTCCTCATGGAGGGTCCCGCCTGTATCTACAAGCTCGGCAATACTACCGTCGGGGTTGAGGATTATAATCCCGTTTCTGAGCGGTGGGGAGGATACCGGCAATATCAGGTTGGCGGATATCTTTCTCATTTTGGTGGATTTCCTACTCTTCGGATTCTATCCCGAGAGAATCAGCCATCAGTGAAAGTTGCATAACCACTTCATCATAAATCTCGGTGAAACGCTTGGGATGCTGACTATACCAGGAAAGTGTTGAATCAAACATTACCTTGGAAACCTCATACTTTTCAAACACATAGTTATAGGTGTCTATGCTGTCGACTTCCCTTGAGAGGGTCCGGAATTGCTGGGAGGATTGGATGGCATATACGAGGTGAAGGTCGACAAGGACCGGGACAAAGGTCTCCGGGGGTATGAGTTCTTTTCCTGGCTTAGACCGTTCACATGCCAATATGGATATAAGGAAAAGGGATATAAACAGGAAATTTCGCATATACAAATATAACGATGGGGAGGGAAAATAATTACTTGAGATTATTAAAGCGATATCCGAACATAATTTCGTGGGTACCTGTATTATACTGCCTCAGGCTGGAAAGGGTGATATCATAGGAATAGCCAAAATAAATTCTTTCCTCATAGGAATAGCCAATAAGTACAGAAATGGCATCACCGGTCCGGTATGAGAGTCCCCCCCAGACCATATCCTGCCATGTGGCTTTGGCAGTAATGTCAAATTGGACAGCTTTTGGGGCGGTTCCTTTAAGCATACCGCTTGGCTCGAGTTTCCAATCCTGGTTAATTTCCCAAATGTATCCACCGCTGAGGAAGAAATGAGTTGCAAGTTTGTTGATACCGGTACCTGGCTCGTAAAGTTTAAGTTTGGTGTTAATGAGTTGGGCAGTAGAAAATCCTACCCAGAAATCACTATGATAAAGGTATACTCCAAAATTGGCATCGGGCACCCAGCTGGTCTGAACCACTCCTTGCATGGCCAGGTCAGTTTGATCTTTCAGGGTAATCTGGGTTCCGTCAACCCGGTATTGCATCACCCCTGCCGATAATCCCATGGATAGCCTGATGTCAGGCATGATTTCAATATTGTAGGCATACATACCCGTGATGGAGGTGCGGCTAGTGGGACCGGTGATATCATGGTACACATAACCCCCGTATCCCATAGGTCGGGAACGATGAGGTCCATAAAATGAAAGAGCATTGGTCAACGGTGCGTCCGTCATCCCAACCCACTGGAAACGGTGATTTGACCTGATCTGAAAAAATGGATCAACACCGGCTACTGCAGGATTGTATATGGCTTTATTGAACATATACTGGGTATACAGAGGTGTCTGTTGTCCCCTGGCCTGAATACCCAGCCCTGCTGCAATGATCAATATGAGGATATAGCGTTTCATCTTATCTCACAATGGTAACCGGCCCTTTATAGGGTTCGCTGCCATCTTTCAGCTCAATTACATAATAATAAGTACCGGTTTGTAGGTCTTTTCCCTTGTATTTTCCATCCCATCTCTGGTTGTCTGCATATCCGACGGAGGAGAATACGACCTTACCCCAACGGTCGAATACTTTTACCGTGGCATTAGGATAGAATATAATATCATCAATATCCCAGAAATCATTTGTTCCATCCCCGTTGGGGGTGAAGCCACTGTAAATGCCCAATCCCGTTGCAATCATAATATTCATTGAGTCTGATTCCTCACACCCGAATTCTGTAGTTCCTGTTACTGAATATGTGATCTCTGTATTGACTGTAGCAATGGTTGTCTGAGCATTGGGATTTGCAAGTCCATCTGCAGGCTGCCAGAGGTAATCGAGGAAGGAGCCACCTGAAGCGGCCAGGGTTATGGATTGTCCGGGAGCCACCGTTGTATCCTGTCCGGCTGAAATTCCCCTGTCGGCATATGTGGCCAGTAATATGGTATCACTGTCGGAACAACCGCTTTCCTTGTCACGGGTAAATAGAATGTATGCTACTGAATCCGTGATTGTGGTTGTGGGATTCGGAATATCAATCCTACTTAAGCCTTCTTCCGGTGCCCATGCAAATTCATCCCCGCCGGAACCCTTAAGGGTAATTTCTGAACCATAGCATACGACTGTATCGGGACCCGCTTCTGCAATGAGGTCAACAATAGCTGGGACAATAATATCGCTGGTGTATAAACATCCGTTGGAATCGGATATTTCTAATGAATACGTCCTTCCCTCAAGGTCAGTAATATCTCTTGTAGTTGCTCCTGTTGACCATTGATAGGTATAAGGAGGAACAGCCCCGCTGACGTCAAGTGTAATGGTCCCGTCAAAACTGTTTCGGCTGCAGGTTGCCTCCTTAACTGTGCTGCTTACAGTGAATGGTAGGGGATTGATAATGATCACGGTATCCCTGAATACCCTGTGGCTGTCTGATACGTGTACATAATATGTACCTCCGGTCAGATCGGGGAAGTCCCCTGTCAACTGAGCATTTTGTCCCCCTTCAATCGAGTATTTCACAATTCCTTCACCATTCAGGTGAGCAAGAGAAATGTTACCGTTATTATTATCATTGCAATCGATATGGGATGAGGAAACATCCACATCCAGAGGTGGGGTTGCTGCTACATACACAGATTCTTCGTAGGGACATCCGTTAACATCTCTTACCACCACTCCATAAATATCTGAAGAAACCTCAAACACCATCTGTGTGCTGAAGTTTGCCCCACTGTCTATGGAATATTCAAGCGGAGGTGTTCCTCCTGTTGCAGAAATGCTTATAGATCCTAGTGCCGGAATCATGGCAACAGTGGTTGTGATGGTAGCTGAAATGGCAGGGGGTTCCCCAATTGTATCTGCCGGGAAGGCGAGGATACAGGATTTTGAATCCCGTACTACTGCTATGTATATTCCTGCGGGCAGGTTATTAAAATCACCGGCGGACTGCCAGTTTGTACTGTCAAGTGAGTATTCAAGGGTTCCTGTTCCTCCTGTGGCAGAAACGCTTATTGCACCGGTACTGTCACCTGCGCAGAGGGCCACATCTGCAACAGATGATGGATCCAGGCTGAGTCCGGGAGGATCAGAGAATACAATGGTATCCCCCGGGACTGAACATCCCGCGGAATCCCTTACATGAATAATATGAGTTCCTGGCCCTAGTCCGGTTACAATACTGTCGGGACCATAACTACCTCCATCATTGACAGAATAGGAATACGGAGCCAATCCTCCGGAAGCGAATATAGCGATCGAACCGTCATTAAATCCACCGCAGCTTATCATCGTCGTTGCCGATGAATCAAATAACAGGATTGGCGGTTCAATAACTGTCAGCGGGGAGGTGATATATTGTTTACAGCCCACAACATCATCGATGCTAATGGTATAATCCCCTGCTACCAGGCTTGTAAAGATGCCTGTGGAATTTGTATCGGCTCCCGGATTTAATATATAGGAATAGGGCGGTGTACCTCCCGAACCAAATATCCTGATCAAACCATCCGCGCTACCGTTGCAGGTAACCGGGAATACCTTTATTGAATCCGTCGCAATGCTGTCGGGAGCATTTATAACTGCGCTTGGATAGACTTCGCAGCCCAGGCTGTCTGAAACGGTGAAATCATATGATCCGCCGGGCAGGTTATCATAGAATACAGTATCCATGCTGATAGGTTGTATTCCCCTCAAATAAATACGATTTTGTCAGTCCGGTTCCTCCCGTGGCAATGATTGCTATTACCCCACTGCTGTCCTCGTGGCAGGTAGTGACATGGGTTATTAATGTAGAGGTTATGATAGGCGGAGGGGCATGGAGCAATACGGTTGTATCACGGGTGCATCCTTTGGTATCCAGGACCTGGAGATCATGAGGCCCTTCGGTTAGATTTTCAAAAAATCCGGTCATTGAAGTATCGGTTTCATTCAGGATATACTTCATGGGGAATGATCCTCCTCCTCCTTCAATAAATACTGACCCTTCCGGGGAAGCAAAACAAGTGGAAGTATCGGGTTGTGAGTAATTCTTGATATATAGTAATGGAGGATTTTGTATCAGGGGTTCTCCGCCGATAACTGTGCAGAGGTTGGCATCACGTACATAGACATGATAGCTACCACCTGCGAGATTTGTAAAGACATTATTTGGAAAATATGTTATTCCGGTGTCGATGGAATATTCCAGCATTCCTGTTCCTCCGATGGCTGTGATGGTTATAATACCATTACTGTCCCCGTTGCATCGCTGGTTTGCATTGTCTTCAATAACCTGGTTTATTTTGATTTCCTGCGGTTGTAAAATAGTGTCCTGCTGCGAGGTTTCACATCCATTATTATCCTTTGTAAAGAAAGTATACGGACCCGGATTGAGGGCAGAGAAGGAATTGGATCCCGTGTATGGAAATCCTGTCCTCTTGTACTGGTATGGCGGTGTTCCTCCACCAGCTGTAATGGTAACTGTACCATCCCCACTACCAAAGCAGCTTATATCATCCTTATTGGTTGACATTGTGAGCTGGGGAGGTTCTGTAATGCTGTCAAGCGGAATGCTGTCGAGAAGACATGAATTTGCATCTGTCAGGATCAGGTTATAATCCCCCGCTTTCAGTCCACTGATATCCTCAATATTATTAATATATGCATTCGGACCGGTCCAGCTAAAGTTATAGGGAGCCGTTCCTCCGGTGACAGTGATGTCAAGGCTCCCCGTTGAATCCCCGAAGCAGGCAAGGACCTTTGAAGAGGTTCCATCCACCGTTACGGCTAATGGGGTCGGTTCAACAAAGGTAAATGCGTTGCTGTACAAGGGACCGCAACCATTATCATCATCCACGCCCACGGTATATGGACCCGGACTGAGATTCTCAAACAGGCCGGTTTGATTGACGGCAACCACCGCTGGATCCCTCAGGGTATATGTAAGGGTACCGGTACCTCCGCTGGCAGTGATCTTGATACTCGCATCATTTGCACCAAAACAACTGATTTTAGTGCTTTCTTCCAGATCTATACTTATGGCCGGGGGTTCGAATACAACCAGGTTTGAAGCAGTAGCAGGATTACAGGCATTAACATCTGTAATGCTCAGGGAATATATTTCTCCCGGAAGACCGGTGAAGTTTCCGTCTGTATTATTAATGGCCGGACCTGTTACCGGGGTAAGTGTATAATACAGAGTCCCGGTTCCACCTGAAGCCGTAACGATAACCGTTCCGTCACTCGCACCGTTACAGGTAACATCGGTAGTGTCAATACTACTGATTGATATGGGATCAGGATCGTTGATCACCAAATCTGTTACCGAGGCAGAGGGACAGGTCCTTGAATCAGTTACACTGACTAAATAGGTTCCTCCGATCAGATCATCAAAATCCCCTGTTGGCTGGGAAAGGGATCCCGGTGACAAGGTGTAAGTATAGGGCGGTGTTCCTCCACCGGCAAGAACTGATAATGATCCGTTGCCGGCACCATTACAGTTGACATCACTGGTATCGACACCGTCAAGAGTAATTATCGCGGGCTCAACCATATCGACGGATGTGGAACTGACGGGCAGGCAATTATTGGTGTCTGTAACAGTTACCTGGTAACCCAATGCCGGTGTGAGTCCCGTAAATACACCTGACGGATCATAGATTCCTCCGGGATTCAAAGTGTATCTATACGGAGGTGTACCCCCCAATGCTTCCACGGTAATGCTTCCATCGTTACTCCCAAAGCATTGAATGGGTGTGCTGCTTTCAGAATCGATACTGATCAGGGGTGGTTCAATAACTTCGAAGGTTTGTTGCTGTGGCAGCGGGACAGGTATTATCATCTGTAATGGATAAACTATAGATATCCGGTCCCAGCGGATCAAAGTCTCCATCATTATTATTTATGTCCGGTCCGGCAGATGGTGTAAGTGTATACCAGAGTGTACCGGTTCCACCCGAAGCAGTCACATCAATGATCCCGTTATCATCCCCGAAACATAATATGGGAGTTATGTCGATATTATCTATGCTGACCGGATCCGGGTCTGTAATGAAATCCCCCCGGCAACGTCCGGACCGCAGCCTTTTGAGTCTTTAACGCTTACTGAAAAAGTTCCCCCACTCAGTCCGGTGAAGGTCCCGTCAGTATTATTTATTGTAGGACCAGTCGGTGGTGTCAGGGTAAACAAATAGGATCCGGAACCCCCGGTTGCACTAACGTAGATGGTACCATCCCCGTCCCCGTTACAGGTAACATCTGAAGTACTATCAACAGTGATGACTATGGGGTCAGGTTCTGTGAAATCCAATGTTGGAGTAGCGTCTGCCGGACAATCATTGTCATCGGTCACTTCCACAAAATACCCGGTCCCGGGAACAATACCATTAAAGATCCCATCAGTGCTTGGGGTCATATCGGGATTCAGCATGTACTTGTAAGGAGGAGTTCCTCCCTTACCACTTACTTCAATTATCCCATTATTCGCCCCGTTACAGGTAATGTTGGTTGTATCCCATTTATTAACCTCTACTACCGGAGGGTTATTAACTATTATGTTTCCGCCTGCCCAGAAAACCGGACCGCAATTATTAGCGTCGGTGACACTCAGGGTATATGTATCACCCTTCAGACCGGTAAAATCCCCGTCATTATTAATTATATCAGGTCCAGATGTAGGGGTAAGGATATATTTCAATGGATCAGTTCCCCCTGAGGCCGTCACTAAAACTTCACCATCCGAGTAATCAAAGCAAGATTCAGGTGTGGCTATAACATTACTTATAATAATCTCGGGTGCCTCTTCAATGGTTATTGGTCCCAGGTCGGCCGTACATGTATTATTATCTTCCACCGAAAGGGTATATTCACCCGGAGGAAGTGGAAATATATCCTCTGTATTGTCAAAATAGCTTCCATCCTTGGTCCATTCGGTAACATAGGGCGTTGAACCCCCTGATATTGAAACATCAATTTCTCCATCATTATCCCCAAAACAATCGATATTCGTTTTGCTGTCAAGGCTTGCTACTAATGGATTGGGTTCTTTAACTTCAACAGGATTAAGAGGATAGACCTTGGTGCATCCTTTGCTGTCAAGCACGACTATGTTATAATTACCTCCGGAAAGGGAGTCGAATATTTCGCTGGACTGGTAATCCACTCCACCGTTAATGGAATATTGCCTTGGTGGATTCCCGCCGCCGGCATTAACTGTAATCTTCCCGTCATCTGCGCCGTTACAGGTAACATCATCTATGTAAGCAGGCAGGATGGCAATATTGATACCATCCAATATATTTATTGATTCAGCCTTTGAGTTTGAGCTGTCCACATCATATACAAAAACAAAGTAGGTCCCTTCCGGCAGTCCGGAAATGGTACTGTTGGTTGAATCAGTGATGGGAGTAAGATCATTATAGGTCCATTGATAAGTATAGGGAGGCACCCCACCAAATACCGAAGTCACTTCTCCCGTTCCATCACTCCCTCCGTAACAGGAGACATTGGTTTTTTCCACAGTGATGCTTAATTGAGCCGACAGTCCCAGTGACAGCATACTCAGAAGCAGCGAAAAATATATTTTCCGAAAGGGGCTCATTTAAATACCAATTCCCAGTATACTGATTACTAATTAAACACCTTCAACAAACTGAAAATAACCAGTTTACATTCAGTGATAAAAGATATTTAATAATGCTGATACTGATTTTCTTTTTTATTAACAATAGTAGACCCATCCTAAAGCCCTGTTCAATAGACAATTAATTCAAAAAAATGGTTGCAGGCGCGGGAGATAATTACCTTCGGATAATGGACTAAAATCCTCATTCTTATGGATTAACCCATGGAGAGATGGACATTTTATATAGTTTTGTAAGCTGATTTTAAATAAATATTTGAATGGAAACAGTATTAAGCGGCATACGGTCAACAGGAAACCTTCACCTGGGTAATTATTTTGGTGCAGTTACCAATTTTGTTAAGATGCAGAAGGATTATAATTGTTATTTTTTTGTGGCCGATCTTCACTCGTTGACCACCTATCCCAAGCCGGGGGACCTTCATGCCAATGTAAGGGCGGTACTGGCGGAATATCTTGCCGCCGGAATAGATCCTGAGCAGTCCACCTTGTATGTTCAGAGCGATGTTCCCGAGATATCAGAATTCTACCTCCTGCTCAATATGAATGCCTATGTCGGGGAGCTTGAGCGTACCACCACCTTCAAGGATAAGATAAGGACTCAGCCGGATAATGTGAACGCCGGACTCCTGACCTACCCTGTTTTGATGGCTGCTGATATAATTATCCATAAGGCACATAAAGTTCCGGTTGGAAAGGATCAGGAACAGAATCTGGAAATGACCCGAAAGTTTGCCAAACGTTTTAACAGCATGTACGGAGTGGAGTATTTCCATATGCCGGAACCATTCAATTTCGGGAAAGAGCTGTTAAAGGTTCCCGGTCTTGATGGAACAGGGAAAATGGGAAAAACTACAGGAAACGGGATTTACCTGGTTGATGAACCCGATCAGATAAGGAAAAAGGTTATGAGGGCTGTTACAGATGCCGGTCCAACGAAAGAAAACCAGGAAATGACCGAACCCATTCGAAATATATTCGCATTGATGGATATTGTTTCTTCCAGGGATACAGTGACTCACTTCAAAGAGCAATATAATTCCTGCCAGATTCGGTACGGGGATATGAAGAAGCAGCTCGCTGAAGATATTATTACGGTAACAACACCTATACGGGAAAGGATCAAGGAGATACTGGATGATGAGGCATATATTCGAAAGGCAGTGGAAATGGGCAGGGAAAAAGCCAGGGCATCAGCTTCAAAAACACTTGCTGAAGTTCGCGAAATAATAGGTTTCAGACAATTTTAGTTATTTCAATTACCGGGATTGACTGTCAGAATTCGTGATTTATCTCGCTACTAACCCTTAATCATAGGCCAGTTTCCCACTTGAATACCCGGTAATAGAGGAAAACCCAGGCTCACGAGCATAAAAAAAACCGGGTTGTTGGACCCGGCTGCCCCGAAAGGTACCCTTCAGGTATATGTTGGATGAACTGTCATAAAACTTAATGCAAAAGCTGTGCCAAAGATTTATATCAATAAAATAATAATTTTACCGATCGGCTTAATAATTGTAATTTTACATTTCTGAATATTAGGGGTATGAAGATAGATGACAAGATGATAGAAAAGATTTCCAGCCTTGCCTACCTGGAATTTAAGGAGGAGGAAAAGGAAAAAATCCGCCAGGACCTCGAACAGATACTTACATTTGTAGAAAAGTTGAATGAGTTGGATACAGAAGAAGTGGATCCGCTTATATATATGAGCGATAAAACCGATGTACTTCGCGAAGACAGGGCAGTAAAATCAATCAGCCACGAAGAAGCAATGTCAAATGCCCCGGCAAAGAGCGGAAGGTTTTTTAAGGTACCTAAAGTTATCCGCAAATAATAAAGGACATGGCAAGTACCAGACAGAATAAAGTATCCAGGTTACTTCAGAAGGAACTTGGGGATATATTCCAGCGTGAGGGCAAAGGAATATTTCAAGGTAAGATGGTTACCGTCACCAATTTAAGGATAACCTCTGACCTTGGACAGGCAAGAATATTCCTGAGTATATTCCCAGCCCTGGATAAGGTGGAATTTGAAAATATAATTCAGAGCCATTCAGGACATATCAGGCATGAATTGGGTAACAGGATCCGGCATCAGCTACGTTCGGTTCCTGAATTGAATTTTTTCCTGGATGATTCACTGGATTACATCGATAATATTGATAAGCTTCTAAAAGATTAGAAAGCCTTCAAATGAATAGACAGTAAAATGAAGTATGATCCCATAAAGAAAGGCCTGGGACAGGTCTTTAACCGCCGTCCGTTTCTTCGTAAACTTTTTTATCGTTTGCTTGACCTTTTACTACTCAGGGCCTGGCATATCCGAAGGGAACTGAAAAAGGCAAGAAGGGCACTTGGACCTGAAGCTAATGTGCTTGATGCAGGTTCCGGATTCGGCCAATATACCTGGTTTATGTCCCGGTTATCCAGGGGATGGAAGATCAAGGCAGTAGATGTAAAAGAGGAGCAGATCCAGGATTGTAATGAGTTTTTTGAAAAAATTGGCAAAAGCGAGCAGGTCCATTTCGAGATTGGTGATCTTACTAAATACAGGGAGGAAAACACATACAGCCTGGTTTTATGCGTTGATGTAATGGAGCATATCCTGGAAGATGTGGAAGTTTTCAAAAACTATGCATTTTCAATGAAAAAGGGAGGGATCCTGTTGATTTCAACACCTTCCGATCAGGGAGGTTCGGATGTTCATGATGATCATGAGGATTCGTTTATTGAAGAACATGTACGGGACGGTTACAACATCGGGGAAATTGAGGAAAAACTGCGTTCCTCCGGATTTTCAGAAGTTTATCCCGCATACTCTTACGGATGGCCAGGAAAGATTTCCTGGCGATTATCCATGAAATATCCGATTATCATGCTGAATGCGAGCAAAATATTCTATGTTTTTCTACCACTTTATTATCTGCTTACTTTCCCTTTCAGTCTGTTGCTGAATTACCTTGATGTATCAATTAAGCATAAAACCGGAACCGGACTGATCGTTAAAGCTGTGAAATGAACCTGCCTTTTTATATAGCGAGAAGATATTTACTGGCGAAGAAGTCTCAGAATGCCATTAATATAATCTCCGGAATTTCAATATCAGGCGTTGCTGTCGGAACCATGGCGCTCATAACGGTTCTATCGGTTTTTAACGGGTTTGACAGCATTATTAAATCTCTCTATAATTCCTTTGACCCGGAAATTAAGATCAGTATCGCGGAAGGGAAGACCTTTGATCCGGGTATGTATTCTTTTGATCAGATTCGAAACCATCCATCGGTAGCGCATTACTCAGAAGTACTGGAAGAAAATGCTCTCCTTAGATATGGAGACCGCCAACATATAGCAACGGTTAAGGGAGTAGATGATGAATACGGGCAGGTTACGGGTATTGACAGCATGATTGTGGATGGGGAATACAAGCTCTGGGAAGGATCCAGGCCGAAAGCTGTAGTTGGACTTGGTGTAGCTTATCATCTGGCAGTTGGACTTAATTTTCTTAATCCCATTAATATTTATATAATTAAGCGAAAGGGGAATATTTCAATTAATCCCGAAAGTGCCATAAGCCGCAAATTCATTTTTCCTTCAGGGATGTTTAGTATTGAGCAGGAAATAAATTCCCGATACCTGATTGTACCCTTATCCTTTACTCGTGAACTGTTGCAATACACAACTGAAGTAAGTGCCATTGAATTAAAACTTCAGGATGGCATTGATAAGGAAACAGCGCAACAGGAAATCAAAGAAATTCTTGGTGAAGGATTTATTGTTAAAAACAGGAATGAACAAAATGAACTTTTTTACCGGATCATGAAATCCGAAAAATGGGCCATCTTTTTCATCCTGACCTTTATTTTAATAATAGCGTCCTTCAATATTATTGGCTCGCTGACCATGTTGATCCTGGATAAAAAAGCAGACATTGACACACTTGACAGCCTGGGAGCTTCCATCCGGCTGATTAAAAGGATCTTCCTTTTGGAAGGATGGCTGATTTCCATTTCAGGTGCGGTAATTGGTCTGATCCTGGGTTCAGTGATATCCTGGTTGCAACAGGAATACGGATTCATTAAGCTATCAGGCTCGGGTTCATTTATTATAGATGCCTACCCGGTTGTTTACCAGTTTGGAGATGTAATCAAAGTTTTTCTATCCGTCATAGGAATCGGATTTTTTGCGGCCTGGCTGCCTGTCAGGTATATCGCTCGCCAATTTCGTTTAAACAGAAAATGATCAGAATTTTGCAGATAATTATTTTATATCTATATTTGGGTATTCAAATACCGAAATACAAATATGAACCGTTTTCCCTCTATTTCCGAAGCTTCCTCGATTGCCATTCACAGCCTGGCATATTTGGCTGACTCTGTTGGTTCGATCAATGTAAACCACCTGGCCACTGAAACCGGGTTTTCCAAAAATCATATATCAAAGGTCATGCAGACTTTGGTTAAGCATGGATATCTCAGTTCAGGTCGCGGGCCACACGGAGGTTTTGAAATAAGGAAAAATGCCAGTGAAATTAACCTGCTGGAGATAATTGAATTGATTGAAGGCAGAAGGCAGGAGCATTATTGTGGAATAAGCGAGGAAAAATGTCCTTTTGAGTCCTGTGTCTTTGGTGATTTGCCACTGGAGTTTGATAATAAATTCAGAGAATATTACGCGCAGAGAACAATTGGTGATATTAAGGTTGCCAGAAAAATGGTTAGCAGTTAGAAGGAGAATATACTAGTAAGATTAAAACTATAAAAGATGGAAAGAGAAATAATAAAAATAGATAATGATTTGTGTGACGGATGTGCAGCATGTATACCAAACTGTCATGAGGGGGCGCTTCAGATAATTGATGAAAAGGCGGTCCTGGTTTCAGATTTAATGTGTGATGGACTGGGAGCCTGTATTGGTCATTGTCCCCAGGGAGCTCTTACAATCGAAAAGCGTGAAGCTGAAGCTTATGATGAAGTTTCCGTAATGAAAGAAATGATCCAAAAGGGTAAAAATGTTGTAGTTGCTCATATGAAACATTTAAAAGATCATCAGGAACATGTTTTTCTGAAGCAGGGAGTTCAGTTTTTACTTGACAATAAACATAAACTGGAGTTTAATCCGGTGGATGTTATACAGGCAGTACATAATCATGGGAAGCCTGAAAGTCTTACTAAAAGTGCAGCTGCAGGCGGAAATGGATCGCCCGCTAGTCATCATGCTATCGAAGTTGAAAATCTATCTCCCGATACGGCTTCAATGGAAACGGGTAGTGCATGTGGATGTGCAGGTTCAAAGGAAATGTCTTTTCAGCCGGGGGGAGTACAAGCTATGCAACCTGAGATGAATCAGACGGCTGGAGCAGATCAGCCTTCTACCCTCAGGCAATGGCCTGTTCAGTTGCATCTGATCAATCCCGGTGCAGGGTACTTTCAGGGAGCGGACCTGCTTATTTCGGCGGACTGTGTAGCGTATGCTTTGGGAAATTTTCATTCAAGCCATCTTCAGAATAAATCCCTCGTAATAGCTTGTCCCAAGCTCGACAGCAATATGGAAGTCTACCAGCAGAAGATAACGGCATTGATAGATCAGGCTCAGGTAAATACCCTAACCGTAATGATCATGGAAGTGCCCTGTTGCGGGGGACTCCTTCAACTTGTTCAGTCCGCTGTTGAAAAAGCAAACCGCAAAGTACCTGTGAAAGCTATTCAAGTTGGCATCCAGGGAGATATACTTGCCGAGGAGTGGATTTAAAAATGGATATTAATATCAAATTAGAAAAATGACAGCAGATCAATTTCCAACCAGCAGAGTTTTGTCGATGGACAAAGAAGTGGAATATTCAGATAATTCAATTGTTAGCAGACAGGTAATCAAAGATTCCGGAGGAAATGTTTCCCTGTTCGCTTTTGATAAGGGACAGGAACTCAGTGAACATACAGCGCCTTTTGATGCCCTTATCCAGGTGATAGATGGGCAGGCAGATATATTCATTGCAGGATTGGAATATTCCCTTGAAAAAGGAGAATCAATTATTATGCCTGCGAATATACCTCATGCCGTTAAAGCTTCGGAACGATTCAAGATGATATTGACGATGATCAGAAAACCTGAGTAATCCTATATTTGGCTAACTGATATCCCAGTCCACCAGTTCTGAACCAATGCTTTCAAGAATCTCATTGGTTTTGGAAAAATGCTTACAGCCAAAAAAGCCGGAATGAGCAGAAAAAGGTGATGGGTGGGCAGCTTTCAGGATATGGTGTTGGCCTGCATCAATAAGGCTCTCCTTAGCCTGGGCATATCTTCCCCAGAGAATAAATATGAGTCCTTTTCTTTCATCGGAAAGCTTTCGGATCACTGCATCAGTGAAATTTTCCCATCCTTTATTCTGATGTGAACCTGCCTGGCTAGCTCTAACAGTAAGCGTGGCATTGAGCAGTAAGACACCCTGGTCAGCCCATTTTTCAAGATTTCCATGGGAAGGGATTGGCAATCCAAGGTCATTATGCAACTCTTTGAAAATATTGACCAGGGAGGGAGGTGCTGAGATTCCATCCGGAACAGAGAAACACAGCCCATGGGCCTGCCCCTTTCCGTGGTAGGGGTCCTGTCCAAGGATAATGACCTTTACCTTTTCATACGGAGTCCGGTCGAATGCCGCAAAAATCTTCTTTCCCGGTGGATAAACCACATGGGAGTTCATCTCTTCAACCAGAAAGGTTTTAAGGGAGGAAAAATAGGGTAGATTAAATTCATCAATCAAGTGTTTTTTCCAGCTTTCGTGGATCCGGGGATCAATCATCGGCAAATATTTGATGAAAAATAAAAATAAGAAAAAGCGGGGAATATCAGGATGAATCCAAAGCTGAATAATACTTAGAGAGTAGCGCGGAGGCTAAGAATGAAATTCCTGCCCGGTGCTCCTATACCGGATGCAAAGGTCTTATAAAAGCGGTCGAAAAGGTTCTCAATGGAAAACTGGACTGAAAAACGTTCATTAATCTGGTAATGGGACCGTAGATTTACCGTGTACCAGGCCGGGTATCCCGTACCGGCAATAGCCTCATCTTCGTTGTCCTCTCCAAAGGGACTCATTTCTGACCAGTATTTTCTACCACTGTATTGAAGGAAGATCTCATTGGTAAATCCTGCTCCTGTTCTGCCAGGTTTAATATTTTTGAAATAATGGCTGATGGAAAGCCGCCCGAAAATCGGAGGGATATGTCCCAGGGGCACCCCATTGGTAATATCATTCCCTTTTATATAGTTGAAGGAACCCATGAATTGAAAATTTCCTGCAAGGTCCGAATTCACATTCAGAGACATTCCCTGGATAGTAGCAAGACTGGCATTGGCATTGGTAATGATATGGTAATAGTCCCCATCATAGAGCAGTGTGTCAGATCCATTTATGGTATAATCGCTGCGCACAATGGCATTGGTCAGATAGGTAAAATAGACTGAACCTTTTACTTTTGCTATGCCCGGAATAGTTTTACTGATCCCGATTTCGGCATTATAAGTATATTCAGGCTTCAGGTCTTCATTGGGTACAGTCACAAAATCCCCCTTTGCTCTTACCTTACCATAATCATCTACATTGGGGTTTCGAAAACCGGTGGCAAGAATGAAGTCATATTGCCAGGTTTCTGCTGGGGTATAAACCAGGCTTACGGATCCGGTGATTGCCCCCCTGTTGATTCGAATTTCTTCGTATGGAAGATTGGTATCGGTAAAACTACTTTTCAGTAATCCATAGTGAAATCTCAGTCCCCCAGAAAGAACCATTTTTTCAGAAAGGATTTTTTTATAATTACCGTATAGGGAAACAGAATTGGTATGGTTTCCTCCTCCAGGGTATCTGGTTATTGCCGGCTGGATTACCCCGGTTCGAATATTTTCGTACCGTGCATTTGAACGGACATCATTATGAGTGATTTCCAATCCATAGTAAAGTCTCTGTCGGTCCTTTAGTAATTTTGTAAAATCAAAATTGCCGCTGTATACAAAAACATCTTCCTCCTGAAACAGTTTTTCATCCACCCGGAACTTACGGTTTATCCTGTCTTCCGTTACCCTCTGATACGCAAAGGTTACGGTAGCATTGGTATATAGCGAATTATAGTTTTTTAATACCCCCTGGATGGAAGCGAGGAACCGATTTTGAGGACCATAATACCATTCAGAATATTTCAGGGTTCTGCCATCGTAGTCATTTAACTGGTCAAATCGATCAATATCCGAAGAGGCGGAAAGCTGCAGGTTGAGGGATAAATCCAGCCAGGAGAACGGTGTATAAACAGTCTTTGTAACTACATCATACTGCCTGTATCCTGAATTTTTCTGTACAGATGGATCAGGATTTGACATCATTGAATCCATATTTCCTACAGGCATAACATAATGATGCAATAGTCCCCAGTCCCCTATCGAGGCAGGTCTGTTTTCTCCGCTTTTTATATCTCCGAAGCTTTTTAAAGTAAAACTGGTAATATTGGCAATTTTATTACCCCCAATGCTGAAATCTGCATGAACAATTTTTCCATCATTCGCAGTTGAAAACTGGGTATAGAGACCTAATTGCTTCCGATTGAATTCCGGATTCCGTGTATAATAATGAACTACTCCCCCGAGTGCATCACTTCCATAAATAATGCTGGAGGGACCGAAAAGTATCTCTACCCTTTCCAGTATATTATTATCAATGGTAATGGCGTTCTGAAGATGTCCGCTTCGGTAAATAGCATTATTCATCCTGACCCCATCTACAACCAGAAGGATTTTATTGGCCTCGAATCCACGTAATATGGGACTACCCCCACCTCCCTGGCTTTTTTGAACCATAACATTTCCTGAGCTCTGAAGAATGTCAGCACTGGTTTGGAATCCTGTTGTGTTTATTTGCTCCGGTTCCAGTACATTGATCATGTAAGGGGTTTCTCCTCTTGATTCAAGAGCCTTATTTGCAGAAATCACAAATTCCTCCATCAGGATATTCTTTTTTTTCAGTAAAATCCTGCTGTTCCCATAAACCAGTTCATGTTTCAGGAATCCTGCAAGTTCGTAGGTAGGATGCTGGAAATATATACTGTCGTTATTCGCAAATACCTGGATATCAGCTTTGCCAAGATCGTCTGTTAGGGTTGATACAGACTTGTCCTGGTTGTATAAAGCTACCCTTTCAACCAGCTCACCACTTGATTCGTCAAATACACTAACGTGCTGAGCATTAATTAATTGATTGCTCAGAAGGAAGAATAATAGAATTCCAGTAAAACGAATGGATGAAACCATCTTGCTTAAAAAATGGACAAATCTATTTACGTGCAAAAATTATTCCAAACCTTCATTCAATCAGACTGAAAAGGTTTTTAATATTTTGAAAGACTGGAATATGAAGATATAAACAGGGGAGTATTGATAACCCTGTTGAGTCAGGGCTCTGCTGCAAGTATATTTTTTATATCATTGGGCGAGACTCTGAAATTGAATAATTATGATCAGAAAGATATTGTTCTGGACAGTTGGGGTTATACTGCTAGGAGTTCTGGTTTATGTATTCCTGGAGCTGCGAAAGGGTAATATCCAAAAAGTGGATGTTGTACAAGCAGTTCCTACAGATGCAGCTATTCTAATTACAACACATGATTTTACAGGATTTGTCCGGGATGAAATGTCCAGAAACAAAATATGGCTGGAGCTGGGAGACCTGAAATCTATTGGAGCTTTTCAGGAAACTATAGAATACCTGGATTCTCTGCTTTTGACGGATAAGGAAATTGCGGAACTCTATAAGGAAGCTGCTGTCTCATTTTCTCTTCATAAGTCAGGACGTGATAAATTAGAATTCATCCTGTATTATTCCATGGAGAATCCGGGGAATGACAAACAGTTACTCCAATTCATACAGGAGAAACTTCCGGATGGGGCCAGTCTTTCAAATCGGCGTTATAGCGAGATCAGGGTCTATGACGTAGATTTTGCAGGAAAGAATGAAAATTTCTCATTTACTTTTTCGCATGGATTGTTTCTACTCGCACAATCCTCCATATTACTCGAGGAAGCTATCAGACAAATTGAGCTGAATCAGGGAGTGGCAGATGAACCTGGTTTCAGAGAGGTTGCACGGACAGCAGGAAGGAATGTTGAGGGAAATGTTTATATGGATTACAAGACTATTCCAGACGTTGTTTCAAATCTTTTTAATAGCCGGTATTCAGAGTGGGTATCAAAATTCACCCACTTTGCTGACTGGTCAGAAATGGATGTTAATATTCGTCCGGATGCAGTGCTTCTTAATGGGTTTACATACTCGGGGAGTGGTGCAGAGGATTTACTCAGCATATTTCTGAAACACCAGCCACAGCGCTTGGATATTGAAGTTGTGATCCCGGAGAATATGGCAGCTTTTGTGGCCTTTGGACTGGATGATTTTATGGGATTTAAAAAGGATTACATTGAACACCTTGAGATTCACGGCAGTGGCAGGGCTTATTTAAGGGACTTAAGAGAACTGAACGAAAAATATAAAATAGATGTCGATAAGATTTTCCTCCCTGTAATGGACAGGCAGGTGGCTCTTGTTCTGACTGATGTAAGAAATTTTGGATGGGATGAAAATGCATATGTAGTTTGCAATACCCAGAGCAGGAGCCTGGCTGAAGAAAAGCTTCTGGAGTTTCTTGGGATTATCGCTGAAGAGGACGGTATCCC
The DNA here is from genome assembly GCA_963777115.1 of uncultured Bacteroidaceae bacterium. Classification (GTDB taxonomy): domain Bacteria; phylum Bacteroidota; class Bacteroidia; order Bacteroidales; family SM23-62; genus SM23-62. The sequence goes on from CAVZPP010000001.1 coordinate 34,915, forward strand.
TCTTTCCTCACTGATTCTTGATCAGCCGATTAATAATGATGTTAATTATAAATTTTACCAAATACCTGTTCCTTACCTCCCTGGCAAGTTGTTCGGGAAGATGTTTGAGGGAGTAAACAGTAAGTATTGTGCATTCTTTGATAACTACCTGATTTTCGGAAATTCTATTCCTGCGCTTTCTAAGTATATACATGCCAATCAGCTTGGCAATAACCTGAGCAGTGACTTGAATTTTCACCAATTCTCCGAATATCTGGCTTCCAGGTCTAACCTGTATTGCTATCTCAATATTCCTGCATCAGGTAAACTGATGGAAAGGTATCTGAAAAAAGATCTGGTAGACAGATTCAAGCAGGAGGAAGCGCATTTCTCAAAATTCCAGGCCTTTGCTTATCAGATTACATCGGAAAATGAACTGGCTTATAATAATATCATCCTGAAATATACTCCCGATATGAGGGATGAGGCACAGACAGTATGGGAAAGCAGACTCGAGAAACAGGTTGTATCAAAACCAAGACTGGTCACCAATCATAATACCGGGGAAAAAGAGATTTTTGTTCAGGATGCCGGTAATACTATATACCTGCTGAACAATTCCGGAAGGATACTTTGGAAACAGAAAATTGGAGGACCTATTCTTGGGGATGTTTATCAGGTTGATTATTATAAAAACGGGAAGTTGCAGCTTTTGTTTAATACCAGGGAGCAGCTTCATTTGTTTGACCGAAACGGAAATTATGTAGAAAGATATCCTGTTAATCTTCGCTCACCTGCGACTAACGGAATGGCTTTATTTGATTACGAAAAGAGCCGGGACTACCGGATTGCCCTGGCCGGAGAGGACAGGGGAATATACCTGTATGATAAGTCAGGCAGCCTTGTTAAAGGCTGGAATGTTTTGAAGTCGGAAGGAATGGTAACAATGAGCCTTAAGCATTTCAGAGTAGAAAGCAAGGATTACATTGTGTTTTCGGATCATTTTACCACTTATATTTTGAATCGCAAAGGCGAAACAAGGGTCAGGGTTGATAAACATTTCCCTCTTGCACCCAATGCCAACATAATACTCGAAAGCAATACTACCGGTATTAAACCGCGTCTGGCGGTGACCGATTCACTTGGAGGAGTCCGCTTTATATATTTTGATGGAAGTGTTGAGTCAGTTGATCTTGGCACATATTCAGGGGAACATTATTTTGAATACAGCGATCTCGACGGAAGTGGACGCAGGGAATTTATTTTTATTGACGGAAAGGAGCTCAAAGTATTCAACCATGACGGATCAAAGAAATTCTCACATACATTTAAGTCTGAGATCAACCATCCCCCTGTCATCTACCAGTTTTCATTCGGCAATAAAAAAATTGGAATGGTTTCAGAAAATAGAAACGAATTATTCCTGCTTAACAATGACGGGAGTTTATATAAAGGTTTCCCCTTAATGGGCTCAACTCCATTCAGTATAGGTGTTATCAACAAATCAATTTCAAAGTTTAACCTGATTGTGGGCAGTGATGAAAACTTTTTATATAATTATTCCGTACAATAAAGATCTATAAAGCTGAAAAATATGTCTTTACAAAGATTCTTACCGCATACCCTTGTAATTATACTAATACTGGGCGCTATTTCATGCAATGATGACTGGCTCAGATCCGAGTACGATACAACCATACAATGGGAAGGTGGCTATGAAGGTCCCCTGGTTTTTGGCAACCTGAGCCTTGAGGATCTTCTTGAGCGGTATGACACTACCGGCTATGTTTTTGCAGATGAAAACAACTTGCTCTGGGCTTCCTATTCCAGGGATACAGTCCTGACTGCTCCCGATGTACTTGAGATCCCTGACCAGGAGTTTATACAAGTGTTTTTCAGGGTTGAATCTGATATCCCCAGTATTGTTCTTGGTCCTACTTTTCACGCGGATACTATCAGAGGATTTGAGTTTGAAAGAACTGGTGATGAGCGGCTTGATAGTGTTTATGTAAAAGCCGGGGAGATGCGGATTTATGTAAAGTCAACAATCAAACATGCAGGCACCCTAACTATCACTTCAGAGGATGTAAAACTGAATGGAGAGAATTACCGGGAAGTAGTAACAATCAGTAATTCCAGCGGTACTTTTGAGCAAACTGTATATATTGATATGGCAGGAGGTATCATCTATCTCAGAGATAGTGCTGGTATTTCTTCTCTTAATTTATTGTTTGAATTGGATATGGTAAATTCAGGCAATGATATTTTAGCTTCGGAAGAAGTGCAAATCATCAACTCTTTCCACAACCTTGAATTTCAAAGCGCTTATGGGTATATTGGGCAGCTTGACACCTTGCTTATTGATAAGGCTGAACTGGAATTTGACATCCTGGAAGGAAACTTCGAAGGAACCATTAAACTTGCAGATCCCCAGCTTCATATAAAAATTGATAATTCCATGGGTGTCCCATTTGCGATTGATTTGCATGATCTGGAGGCTCATTACAAGGATGGAAGTGGGACAGCGATAAGCATCGATGCTGGCACCAATCCCATCAAGATCAATGCGCCCACTATAAATCAGATCGGAGAGTCAATTCTGAGTGATATTCAGATCGATAATACTAACAGCACAATCCACCTTGCAGCTACAACCGATCTTTCAGGATTCCAATATTCTGTGGGTGTTCAGGCAAATCCTGATTTAGTACAGGATAATTTTATCCTGGATAACAGTGAACTTGCCATAAGTTTAGAGGGACTAATACCACTTGATCTGAGGATACAGGACGTTGTTCTTGGGGATACATTTGACTTTGAACTTTTATCTGGGGATGAGGATTCAGATTTTGGTCCTGATGATATAGATTCGATACGAATTGATATGATTACAAAAAATCACATGCCCCTGGATATGGCAATACAGGTATATTTTGTCGATACTACCCGGAACTGGTTAAAAGTGGATTCACTCTTTGGGGATGACAATGTAATTTTTGAGGCGGGCGAAATAGATGCCAACGGTAAGGTAATAAGTGAAACGGAGAAAGCTACCCGAGTGGAACTTTCACGTTCACAAATTCAGAATATCCTGGATGCAAATAAGTTACTGATGAAGGCCTATGTCAATACTTTCGACAGTCAGAACCGGGATGTTAAATTCCACTCCGGTGACTATCTGGATTTCAAACTCGGGACACGATTAAAATTGAATATTACTCTTGAATCTGAGCAAAACAATTGAAAAACAAACCAAATATGCCTAAGCTTTACCTGTTGAAAATTATCCTGGCTGCTTGTTTTGCAGTGATGTTGGCATTACCTCATGCATCCGCCCAATTTGGCAATACCTATTACCATATGTTTGGAGTTCCGCAGGCTAACCTGTTAAACCCGGCTTTTCAACCGGATTGCGATGGTTACCTGGGATTACCCATTCTGGGCCGCGTTCGGTTCGAAGCAGAATCGAATTCCATTACCTTTGGCGATATATTTGAATGGGACAATACGGCAAAAAAGTATATATCCTTTATGCATCCCGAAGGGAATAAGCAGAAGTTCATCAATGCCCTGAAACCTGTGAACCTTATCCGGGCGTCAGCAGCCACGAGTTTAATATCGGCAGGCTGGAGAAAAGAGGAAATGTTTTTCACCCTAAGTTTTTCGGAGCATATTCTGCAGGGCTTTTCCTTTTCAAAGGATTTAGCCGAATTCATGGTTTACGGTAACCTGTACAATGATAATTTCAATTTTAGTGACCTGGGCGAGAATATAAGTTTTTACCATCAGCTTGCCATCGGGGCTTCCTATAACCTCGACGATGAAATGATGTTTGGGATCAGGGCAAAATTGCTGCTTGGAGCGACAAATTTCATAACCAGTAGTTCGGATATCAGTTTGAATACCTCGATCGATGAGTGGCACATAAAATCGGATGTTAAATTTGAAGCATCCATCCCTTATCTTGATGCTGTTCCGGTTGACTCGGAAGGTTACCTAATTGTCGACAGTTTGTCAAGTTCAGATATTGATCTGATTTTTGGATTCCCTACAGACGTTAGAGATCTTCTTACTCCTTCCGGACTGAGTGTCATCGGGGGAATAAAGAATCCGGGCTTTGCCGTAGACCTGGGCTTCAGCTATACACCCATTGAACAATTAACCATTTCTGCGAGTGCCGTTGATATCGGATTCATCCGCTGGAAGAATTATGTATACAATTTTCACCAGACCCTGGATTATACCTTTGAGGGTATTGAATTCAAGCTGGAAGACAACTATTCTCCCGGTGAAGGTCTCCTTGATTCCATTAAAAGTGATCTTAAGATCAAAGTAACACAGAATCCATATACCGCTATGCTCAGGGGTAAAATATACGTGGGTGCAGCATATAATCTAACGGAAAGGGTTCGTTTCGGGGGTGTATTCCGGACAAGGATTTATAACTATAATTTCTATAACCAATTTACGGTTTCTGCCAATGTCCAACCCATTTCCATGTTTAGTGCCAGCCTGAGCTATTCCATATACGGGAACTCCTATATGAATCTGGGACTGGGACTTTCATTGAGGGCCGGGCCTTTCAACCTTTACTTTATAACTGACCAGGCCCCCTCAGCATATTTCTGGCCAGAAGATTTTACTTCGCTTAACTTCAGATTTGGACTGAACATCGTTTGGGGATGCAGAGCATTACCCAAAGGGATGAAAGATCGCCCACTGATCGATTAAGACCCAGGAAATTCTGGTGGTTTTCGTAAAGAGTTACACTATTTTCTGTTATTTTTGTGAGTTAATATGGGCGTAGCTCTTCGTTTTCTATTACTTCTAATTATTGCCTGGTATATTTATCGGGTACTTGACCGTCTATTAGGCCCTATGCTATTTGGAAAACCAGATAATAAAAAGTCAAAGGCGGGCAATAAGGGAAAGGAATTCAAGAAGTCCACCCAGCAGGGAGACGTCATAATTACCGATTACAGTAAAAGCTCCAAGGGTGTCGGTTCACAGGAAGATGATTTTGTGGACTTTGAGGAAGTGGAATAAAAAAACCATGACTCGAAAAGAGCCATGGCTTGTTTTGTAAATCCGACCAGGGTTTTGAAATTGTCTGATATTAGGTAAAGATAATCTGTGTGCCTTCTCCTCCTGACATTTCATAAAGTTCACCGACTGTAATTACAGCCTTAACGTTTTCGTCAAGATCCTCCATTTTCAGTTTAAACATATCATAAGCCAGCTTACAGGCATAAAGTTCACCGCCACCGGCAACGATCATCTCAATAAACTCATCAACGGGAGGAACATCCAGTGCAAGCATCTGGTTTTTCATCATGGCAGATACTCCGGCTTCAACACCGGGAAGCATTCCGAGTAGGGTAGGGAATGGGAGTCCACCTGGCATCCTCATTGCCGGATTTCCAACAGTTCCTGTCTTTGCCTTGTTTTGCCTTTTCTTAATAACAGCATCAAGTCCGAAGAATGTAAAGAACAATTTTGTTTCAATGCCCTCCATAACGGCACCATTGGCCATTACGAGTCCCGCATAGATATCCTCTATAGTACCTTTTGCGACAATGATCATTACCTTCTTTAAAGGTGTCTCTTTTTTTTCATCAGCCATAATTGTGGTTTTTAATATTTATACACAAGAAGTTGGTTTGGGAATACCTGCGATCCTGGAAGACTTTTTCAGGGGACCGCCAGGGAAGAGGGTATATAATCCTTTGATATCGGTTATACCGGACTTTCCAACCATACGTATGGTTAAGGAGATACCCTTATCATTTTGTGCTCTCAGGAAGTCAAATACTTCGAAATGTTTGTCCGTTAATTCGATGCCCTCTTCCTGGGCTATTTCGGCAGCAATGTCCTTATTCCATTGGGATGGATCCTGAAGATATCCATCTTCTGAAACTTCAACATTTACGCCTGCATAATTTTTAGTCGCCATAATTGATAGAATTAAATTATTATTTTGAAAATATTGATTTATTATTTGATTGAAACTACATTTTCATCTGAGAGGTTCTTAAGGAATGAAATCATAAAACCAATCCCCTTTTTCATCTCAGGACTCCTCATTTCTTTCATAGCTTTCCAGATACTATACTCAGGAATGTTTTCAACCTCCAATTTCTGAAATACATTCACTGCATTATTCATGGCAAGTAGCATTTCCGGCTGTGTCAGGTTTTTCAGGGTATCCATGATAGTAACGATATTATCGGCAAGGAGTTTGACATCTTCACCTGAATAATGGGTAACAATGGTATCCATTGCCCTTGTTAACTCAGTAAAGAAATCAAAGTATCCTTTCTTCTCCATTTCAGCCATTTTCCTGATAGTATCGATGATTACCTCTCGTGCTACCGGACCCATATCCTGCATCAGGTCATACACTGATTCAAAGGTATCCATCACCCAGGTGAACTTATCGATATTCTTCAGAAATTTGAATGCCAGGAACTTCAGGTCATCCCAGTTTAATTCAACACCCTGAGTTTCCAATTCTTCAACTGTGGTTCGGAACGCGTCCTTGGTAATAATATTTACATCGGCTACAAGGTCATCCATTCGCCCACTCCGAAGTTTCTGCTCGGTGGCACATTCAAGAATGGCATCAAGCTTTACGTTGATTTCATCGATCTGTTTCTGTAGATCTTTATCTGCCATTTTTTCAGTTATTAAAGTTTTTTACCGGCCATGGTCATTTCATTCTCAATAGGCATTTCTTTGCCTTTCAGTAGTATATGCCAGTAGATCCAGCGAAAAAGGACTTTCCCATAATGATTCATCTTAGTATTCTGCAGGAGTCCAAAAGGACCAATACCAGGCAGGGGGAAGGTGCCGGGCAGAGGTTCAGTATCATAATTGAAATCGATAATGGATCCTTTGCCGAAACCGGTTTCGATATAGCAATTTGAATGACCGTCAAACTTTGCCTTCAATTCTCGGCCTTCAATGGCACTAAGGATATTTTCGTAGACTACTTCAGCTGCAAAGTGTACGACGGAACCGGCTTTTGAGGTAGGAATATTTGCTGCATCCCCGAGAATGAATATATTCTCGTGTTTTTCTGAACGCAAGGTAAATTTATCCGTGGGAATAAATCCAAGGTCATCCCCCATCCCGCTTCGCTCCACCATCTCGCTTCCCATGTTGGTGGGGACAATGGTAAGGATATCAAAGGGGATTTTCACCTCATCATATGAAATGAGTTGTTTATTTTCATTATCAACACTTTCAATGTAATATTCGGGGATTACCTCGATGTTTTTTTCCTGCATGAGTTCCCCAAGCATTTTGGAGGATCTGGGCTTGGTGAAAGCTCCAGGCAGGGGGGTAACAAATTTGATATTTACCTTTTCCCGGATTCCTATTTCATGAAAATAGTGATCGGCAAGGAAAACGAATTCGAGGGGAGCAACGGGACATTTAAAAGGCATTTCTGCAATGGCCATTACCAGGTCACCACCCTCCCAGGAGCGGAATTTCTCGGCAAGTGCAACTGCACCTTCGATGGTATAAAAATCAAAGATGTCCTTATACCATAGTTTGTCTTTTAATCCAGGGGTTTCTTCAGGAACAGTCCTTGTTCCGGTTGCGATAATCAGGAAATCATAATTTAAAACTTTTCCCCCTTCAAGAATTACCTTGTTGTTTTCAGGATCAACCTTATCAATAGGATTATATATTAGCTTCACTCCTGCCGGAATGAAGTCAGCCTTTGGTTTTACTACATCATGGCGGTTGTAAATCCCGAATGGGATAAACAGAAATCCGGGTTGATAGTAATGAGTCTGATGCTGGTCAACAATGGTAATATCCCACTCTCCCCGGTCCAGTACCTTGCGAAGTTTGTTGGACATAATGGTGCCACCTGTTCCGGCACCAAGGATTACTAATTTTTTCATTTGGGTATTGAATTTATGTTATGACATAAGAAGTCATGAGAACAAAACTAGTTCATTCTGCAAAAGTATAATATATTTATCTAGATTGATAAATATAGAAATGTTTAAAACTTAATTATAAGTTAAAAAACAATATTCTGCGACAAAAAGGAAGAAATATGTCCTTAGCAACCTCCCTGAACCCTTTTTTTCTTGGGTTTTGATTTTAGAGAAGGAATAATTGGTGTTGTGCTGCTTTTCTTTTGGTTTGAGACAATTGCACCACCTCCAAGAGCCATTCCTGCTCCCTTCCTGAAATCATATTTGGCGAATTCCTCATCGGAATTTGTACTTGAAGGGGCTTCCGGGTTTATAATACTTTCAACCCAGTAATTTAGTCCCCCCATCAGAACATAGTTGTTTTCATAACCGAGCTGCCGGGTAATCATCCATGCTTTATCCGATTTGAGAGTCCCATTAGAGTAGAAAACGTTGATCTTAACATCCTGGTTCAGATATGCCTCCCAGTCCTCTTCCAGTAAATCGACAAGGGGAATATTAATGGCACCCGGAAGACTGAATTTGGTATATTCATCGTCATTTCTGACATCAATTAATTGTATTGATGGATCTTTATTAATGATCATATCTGCAATTTCTTCAGGGGAATAATATTGCACACCGGCATTGGTTTCCTCAAGTAACTGCTCTGCCGTGAGTTTAAATACATGTGTCGTGTTTTCCGGAACTGCAGCGATGATAAGTCCCAGGGGAATAACAATAATTGCCAGTAAAATCCGTGGTTTCATCATGATTTATTTAATAAATAACAGGTTTTTTCTTTTGCTCAAATTTTTCACCCAGCCAGAATGCAAAGATAGCCATTGCTATCATAGCGAGAGCCATAATGCCATCAGATATGCCCAGGAATTCACTCAGTTTGGGAGAGCCTAAGAACTTTGCTTTGTAAAATCCTTCTACCAGGGGATAGATTTCATTGAAAATATTAACTCCCAGGAATATTCCACCCACGAAAAACAGGGCATCGATTTTCCCGATAGAAGCTGCGCATATGCTGGTCCCAGGGCAGAAGCCTCCGACAAGAAATCCGACTCCCATAAGGACTCCTCCAAATATGGTTGAGTATAAAAAGGTAGGATTAACATATATAAGGTCGAGGTCCATCCAGCCAAAAAGGCTGAAAAAGAGCAATCCGAGCATACCGGTTATGCCGGCGGTAAAGAATACTTTAAGTACAACGGTGTCATATCCGTAGAAAATTCCAACAAGTTTTCGGCTGGAAGAAAATCCTGCAGATTCAAGGACAAACCCAAAACCGATTCCAATCAGGAAAGCGAATAGAAGATTTGTGCTTCCTGAGATAATATCATATGCAATAAGTGGACCCATAATAAAAAGAATTAAACCCAGTTTTTTCTGAAAAAGTATGCAACTACAAATCCGGTACCGAATATTGCCATCATGGAAAGTATTCCGCCCAATGAGAGAACCGCCATTCCACATAAGGCACTGCCACTGGTACAACCTCTTCCGAACTGTGCCCCAAGGCCAAAAAGAGTTCCACCTGCCAAGGCAAGGATAAGTCGTTTCTTTGAGGTAATGTTCGGGGAATGTTCTACTTTGAATTTGAGCCTTCCGGCAAGGGCTCCGGATAAAAATCCACCCACTACCACACCCAGTATTTGATATACCAGCCAGCTGTTCAGGGGATTTCCCGGATGTGTCTCGTGGTATTCCTTATAGTAGGGAGCATTTTCAGCATGTCTTGGAGCAATAGCCTGAACAACAGATACTGTGGTGCTTTTAATAGCTCCGCTGGCTCCGAGTCCCCTTCCCGAAATAACATATGCGCTTAAAAGTACCAGTCCCAGAAAGAACCCGGCAAGATAGGGGTTCATGTACTTTTCGGACCGTTTAATTGTTTTTTTGTTTTCCATATTTTTCAAATAAGCCAATCAATAAAGCCATCTGCTTTCCTGTCCTGCATAGGCAATAATAAATCGTAACATTAGTCCCCCGACCAACACCAGGATAGCTGGTACATATGAAGGGATTTTGAATTTTTTTAATTCCAGGATTTCCAGAATAGCCGGAAATATGAGTCCCATTCCAACCACAAGCACCCAGAAAGCAGCCGTGTAGGGTCCGCCAAGGAAAAGTTGGGCAGCATTGATCTGTACCTGTGTACTTGCCAGGAATCCCATGAACATATGTACAATCAGGAATAATTCTATTCCTATCAATCCCAGATCGATTTTGGCAAAAAATGTTTTTTCCTTATGATCTTTTGATACCAAAATATTCATTGCTGCTCCGGTTGAAAGGCCGGAAACCAGGAACAAGGGACCCAGTATTGAAGTATTCCACAGTGGTCTGGCATTAAATGCTGAGAATAGGATCCCGGTGTAAACCCCAAGGATAATGGATGATATCATGATAGCCCAGGCGATCCATTTTTTATATTCATTGAAGAATGACTCAAGTTGTTTCAACCATCCCTTCCATTCCCATGAAGGAAATATGGAATTAATATGCAAAGCGGACCAGATGAGAGCCAAGGGAGTTACCAGCATCAGGGTCCAGGCTCCCCAGGACATAGGGGATTCCAGTCGGATGGTCGTATATAATTGCCAGAAATATGCTTTATGATTCAGGTCAAGTAACAGGGCTCCCAATCCAATAAATATGGCTATCACTGCCAGGTGAGGTGTGAATCTTACTGCGGTTGAGGCTTTTTCCTCCCGGTTGGACAGGTAGGAGAGTGCGGCAAAGAAAAGAATTCCTGCTGCGAGTCCACCTAAAAAAAGATAGAGGGGAATTTCCCAATGCCAGATCTCAAGGTGTGGATCTACCTTTGCATTCATCCTGCCGCTGATAATTGTAACTTCTCTCATTCAGGTTTATAGATAAATTTAGATCAGGAAATACAGCTGAGGATCCGTTCCGGCTTCAGGTATTAATGTTTTCCATTTCCGATTTTTCAGGACCATAGATATATCTGATTTTGGATTGTTAAGATCACCAAAATACATGCATTTAGTTGGACAGGCAGCAACACAGGCTGGTTGCAGTCCATCTTTAACACGATGAAGGCAGAAGGTACATTTATCTACATGTCCTTTCGGGTGGGGGTAGCGGGCATCATATGGACAGGAGGCAATACATGCTCCACAGCCAATGCATTTATGTGGTTTGACAAGTACAACCCCACCATCACTTATATGGCTGGCTCCAGTAGGACAGCACCTGACACAGGGTGCATTTTCACAGTGGCAGCAACGTTCGGATCGTATTTCAACCTCCAATTGAGGATAGGTGCCATCCAGGATCTCTACAACCCAGTCACGGCAATACCCGATAGGAACATTATTCTCTGTCTGGCATGCGACAACACAATCGCTGCAACCCACACATTTCTTCGTGTCTATGGCCATTGCGTATCTCATCAGCCTGCTTCGGTTATGGTTGGTTCAAACTTGAAAGTCACAAAATTGCCTCTCATACCGGTACCACCCATTATAGGATCAATATGAACCCGTGTGATCAGGTCAGCATCGCTTGCCCCCTTGCCATGTGCCCTGGTTAATTTCTTATTATCATTGCCAAATCCATGAACGATATATACAGAATCCCAGCGGATTTTTTCAGTAATTCTGACCTTGACAGGGAACTTGGACTGAACTCCGTCCTGGTTCTCAAGATAAATTTGCTGGTCCGGTTCAATTCCCCACATTTTTGCAACTTTGGGATTAACCCAGACCTTATTTTCATCCATCAGGTCAGTCAGGTTAGGATTATTACTGGTCCTGCTGAATGTGTGCATGGGGGCACGGCCATAGATCAGGCGGTAAAATCCTTCAGGCGGTTCCTCATGAGCGGTATATACAGGTATTGGATCAAAACCTGCTTCTGCCAGTTCCGTACTGTACAGCTCAATCTTGCCAGTATTTGTCAGGAATTCCGGTTCTTCATTTTCATCCATATATAAATCATCCCAGCTCCGCTCGAAAGTTTTAACCCCGATTTTCTGCATCTCCTCAAGTGAACTGCCCAACTGCTTCAATTGCCAGTCCAGCATTTCCTCAATATCCTTCCATGAGAAATATTCTCCAAGTCCGAGTTTATTAGCCAGTTCCTTTGCCATCCACCAGGCTGGTTTGGTATTATACAATGGATCTGCAGCCGGCATTCTCAATGCGATGGCGGGTTTTCTATGGGGACTGTTACGTATGCTGTCGTAACGTTCCAGGTAGGTGCATTCAGGAAGAACTACATCTGCCCAGCCTGTTATGTCCATCGGCATAGTGTCCACTACAACCATTAGCTCCAGGTTTTGTATGGCTTCTATGGTTTTCTGCTGGTTGGGTAATGTATGTATAAGGTTGGTGCCATTTACAATCCAGCCTTTGAAATTGCATGCTTTGCTAATAGTAGGTATTGTGGCATCACAAATACCGGAGGCAAGAGACGCGGATGCAAGGTCATATTGGCCGGGGAATGCGTCCTTCCATGTACGATTAGGTTTGGGGAATTCGGGATGGGGCCAGTCCGGAATTGAAACACTTTCCGGATTATAGTATCCACCTCGCCTTCCCCATGATCCGAGTAGGGCATTCAGAATTGCAATAGCTCTTTCCCTTTGTGTATCATCTCCGTACCAGGTTACATGTCTTCCCGGGTGAATAATTGCAGCCGGGGCTGCATTTGCCATTTCAATAGCAGCTTTCCTGATAAGGCCGGGTTCAATTGTGGTGATCCCATAAGCCCATTCAGGGGTCATGTCTTTCACGTGCTCTTTCAGTTGCTCAAATCCAAATGTGTGTTTTTCAACGTATTCCCTGTCAAAATCTTCTTCGTAAATAAGGACATGTATCCAGGCCATTAAAAGGGCCAAGTCTGTTGCCGGTTTAATAGGGAGCCAGTATTTGGATTTCCCGGCTGCTACGGAAAATCTAGGATCAACTGTAATGATTGAGCAACCCTTGTCAATTGCATCGGACATTTCCTGTACCTGGCCGTTGTGCATATTTTCACCCAGGTGGGATCCAATAAGGACAAGGCATTTTGTATCCCTGATATCTGTTCTTTCCGGACTCTGCACACCTTCACCAAATGTTGAGAAGAATGCAACTTCCCTTGGTCCCCTGCATTGTGAATAGGAAGGTGCTGCAATACTATTGGAACCATATGCCTTCAGCAATTGTCCGAAATACTTACCTCCGGATCCGTGGGTCAGAAGAGCCACGCATTCCGGACCATGTTCTTCGGCAATGCTTTTCATCTTCCCGGCTATGTAATCAAAAGCCTCATCCCAACTGGCTTCACGGAATGATTGCTTTCCTCTTTCTTCTGTTCTTATCAGTGGAGTTTTAAGCCTGTCTTCATCATAATACATGCCAACTCCACCTGTACCTCGAGGACAAAATCTTCCATTGCTGTGCTGATCCTCTTCGTTACCAACAATCTTCCAGATTTTTCCATCCTTGTTCTTGTAAATCCAACCTGCACATTTCCAGAAACATACTTCGCAATAAGTAGGTGTTCGGGTAAGGTCTATTGTTAGTTTTTCCGGATCTGATAGCATCATATGATTGGCTGCACCCAAGCCTCCCCCGATCAGTATACTGCCAAGTCCGGCCGATGAAATCTTAATAAATTGTCTTCTGCTTGTCATGAAATGATGCTTACCCGTTGAAGAGCAATCCTTTAACGGTGGCAAAATTAGACATAATCGAATTTAGAATATTTCTAAATAAGAACATCTAGATATATAGCTAAGTATTTATAATATACCTGATTGATAAGTAGTTGAAAAACATGAGGTTAATTAATGTTTGCGTCTTCATCATTCTGCTGAAGAACATAAAGCCATTGATCTGCATCGAAAATATTCTGCCGTAGGGCCTTGAAGGGATTGGATAAAAAGGATTTCCCGGAAATACCTTTTTCCATCATCAGGGGAAGGGCAGAGAAGGCCATAGATACCGCATAATAGATTTTACCGAAACCCAGGCTGAATAAAAAAGATTTGAGTTGTGGATTACGAAGCTCTGCGCTTAGGGCTGAAAAGCTGGTAATTACCAGAACAGCTCTTATGATCAGGCTACCTCCTATTAACCATCCATCCCAGTTGTATGCTCCTGAAGATGAATCCGGGGACTTCCAAAAAAGTCCTGCAAGTACGCCAATTATGAGGAGATGGATCCAGAACAGAGGTTTTACAAGTCGATACTTAATATGTTTATACCAGACAAGGCAAAACAGGACATATACAAAATCTAATACCAGGATCCAGGGCTTGAGCCCGAACTTATTATTGATAAACAGAAGTGCCGGGAGGACTACCAAATGTATGATAATAAGGATCCGATGAAAACTCTGACCTGGGGATACAGTGTCCCAGCTTGTGTCCGGGCCCAGTTTTTGAGTCCGGATATTCCTTTCACTGTTCTTTTCTGAACTTCTTCCGATCCTGTAGCCGATGATTGATGCCAGAATGCCTGCAACACTGTAGATATAAATAATGAACAGGATGGCTTGAGTTGGACTGATATCCAGGTTCCTGAATTGCCGGATGGCAAATTCGAACAGGTTTTCGTAGATTTTTACAATGTCGAACCCATAGATTATTAATAAGCTTCCTACCTTATGCACAATAGCACTCAGCTGACTGACAATCCCTGCAACAAGGTATCCCGCCCAGTTATTACCAATCATTCGAAGAAAAAGATCGGCCAGCAGAGCTTCCATAAATATTCCAGTCATAGGACCTAATATTACCCCGGAAGGAGATATAGATTTCATCAGGGCACATATTAGTCCCGCTCTCCATATCAATCCCCTCTCAGGCCAGACCTGGTAAAATGCTATCATTAAGATGATGGCAAAGAAAGTAAGTATTGACCCCGAGAAGGGCAGGTGCATATTATGCAGAAAACTGCCGATAACGATCTCAAAGGAGGCCCAGATTCCTCCAACTACCGCAGCTTTAGTCCATCTGACATCAATTTTAGAAGTATGTTTTATGTTGGAATCTGGCACCGTAATCCTACATTATCGCCTCAAGGTCCATGGGTGAGTTTATATTTAAAAATGTCTGTTGCTGGTAATGATCCTCACTAAGTTGAAATGGAATTTCTAATGTATTAACTTTCCGGATAAGCGGGGTAAATCCATATATACCTTTGCTTATCTGTTCCTCCATCACGGGGATGACAGATTTATTAAATACGGAACAAAGGGGCTGATAATGGGATTCATGATCAAGCGGTACAACAATGTCGTAATCCCCACCCTGCCTGAGAAGCTGGCGATAGATTTCCGGTGTAATGAAGGGTACATCAACAGGGATAACTAGGTTTAAAACTGTGTCCGAGTGAATCAGGCAACTGAGTATTCCACTCATAGGTCCGCAATCTTTATATTGGTCAGTTATAACAGGGTAGCCCAGTGAATTATAGTGATGGCTGTTGGCACTGATTAGAATGTTCCTGCATAGGGAAGACAGGGTTTCAATGGCATGTTCCACAAGGGATTTTCCTTTCCATAAGATAAGCCCTTTCTCTCTTCCCATTCTGGTGCTTTTTCCTCCAGCTAGGACAATTCCGGTACATTTTGTTTCAACCATATTCTAATCTCCTTCAGTTTTTCTGCCAGCTCTCCATCTTCCAAACTGATGATCTCAGGATGGTCTATGTTCCATTTTATACAAACCTGTTCTATTATCCTTTTGCGAACCGTCCATATCATTGGTACCTGCTGCTTAATTAACACTGGGATAGCCTGGGCCCAGAGCTGTCCATCAAGTTCAAATGGACCAATTTCGTCGAGCAAATATAAGTGAAAATGCTTCTGAGGCAGACTGAGAAGATGATTAAGACCAGCTGTAATGGCCTCGGGATTAAAACGAAATCCCCCAATAGTCTCCCAGCCAGCATACTGGATGCGGGTGGAAAGGAAATATTCATTGCCATCCGGAATTAGCTTAAGGTCAAATTCTTTTTCTCCTGAACCGAGATATCTGCCAGGAGCCAGAATGCCTCCAATGGATAATCCTGAAGAATCCAAATCCAGCATTGTTTCTTCAAGGGCCTTTGTCTTCCCGGACCCTGTTCCACCGGTTAGTAAAAGGATGTTTGAATTAGGCATATCTGTTATCAGTCCAAATGAGTAAGCGCGTTTTCAAGATCAGCGATCAGATCATCAGAATCTTCAATGCCAACGGAAAATCGTACAAGATCATTGGTAATTCCTGCCTTTACTTTATCTTCTTTGGGAACAGCAGCATGGGTCATGGAAGCAGGGTGTTGCACAAGGGTTTCAACTCCACCCAGAGATACAGCCAGAGTGGCCAGGTTTAGATTATCCATTAGTTTTTTCCCCGCTTCATATCCCCCTTTAAGTCCAAAGCTGATCATTGATCCGTATCCTCTCATTTGTTTTCCTGCCAATTCATGCTGGGGATGGGATTTTAGTCCCGGGTACTTTATCCAATTTACCATTGGATGATCTTCAAGGAAGTGAGCAATTTTTGAGGCGGTGGACTGAGCACGTTCGATTCGGATAGAAAGGGTTTTAACTCCCCGAAGGACCAACCATGCCTGGTGGGGATCCATATTGCAGCCACTATAAACCATCATGTTCCGTATCTTTTGATAAAGATATTCGGAGGAAGGAACAATGATTCCACCCACCACATCAGCATGGCCATTAATAAATTTCGTAACCGAGTGGAATACTACATCGGCCCCAAATTCGATAGGATTCTGGAGATAGGGGCTGCAGAATGTATTGTCCACTACCATGATTATATCATTCGCCTTTGCAAGATCAGAACAGGCTTTCAGGTCACTAATGCCCATAGTGGGATTGGCCGGAGTTTCAATGTATAGAATGCGGGTATTTGGGCGAATATGTTTTTCTAATTCACCAATATTTGTTGAATCGACGTAACTTGATTCGACGCCAAACCTGGAATAGTGGTTTTCAATAATACTTCGTGAAGGTCCATAGATCGCATCTGTACTCAGGATATGGTCCCCCTGGTTTAATAAAGCCATATACACAGAGTTTGCAGCACCCATACCTGAACTGGTAGCGATTCCTCCATATCCACCTTCCAGGGATGCAATATTTTCCTCCAGTGCGGAGATAGTTGGATTTCCTATCCGCGTATATATGTAACCATCCTCTTCACCCGCGAAACATGCAGCTCCATGTTCCGCGTTTTTAAAGGAAAAGGTGGAAGATTGGTAGATGGGAACCGAAACCCCCCTTAAAGGGTCATTTATAGAGCCGGCATGTATAAGCCGGGAGTCAAATTTGAGATTTTTATGTTGCATATATCACAGTTTTCCGATCAGCTGATAGCTGTCTCTAATGTTCTTATGCGAAATTGGGAAAATTGAAGTGAAATAGGGAGAGAAAGCAATTGTTATAGAGCATGAAGGATTGATCAATTGTCTTCTGTCTTTTTATTCTGGATGAGTTTTACTGTTTTGGCGAGATTAGTGGCAAATACAAAATCATTCAAATAGCGGTTATCTGCTTTAAGTATATCATTTTTACTGCCTTCCCAACACTTTATTCCTTCGTATATGAAAACAACTTTATCTCCGATTTCCATAACAGAATTCATGTCATGGGTATTCACTATGGTAGTGATATTGTATTCCTCTGTAATTTCGCGGATAAGTTTATCAATGCGTATGGCTGTTTGAGGGTCAAGACCGGAATTGGGTTCATCACAAAAAAGGTATTTTGGATTAAGGGTGATAGCCCTTGCAATGCCGACTCTTTTGCGCATTCCTCCGCTGAGCTCTGCCGGGAAAATCTTGTTTGACTCCTCCATGTCAACCCTCTGAAGACAGAAATTGGCTCTTTCCAGCTTTTCTTCATAGGACATATCCGTAAACATATCGAGGGGATACATAACATTTTCCTCCACGGTGAAGGAATCAAAAAGGGCCGCACCCTGGAAAAGCATTCCGAACTCCTTTCGGAGTCTTTTCCTTTCCTTGAAATTCATGCCTGTGAACTCACGCTTATCAAAGTAAATTTCCCCCTCATCCACCTCATGAAGTCCAACAATAGACTTTAGCAAAACAGTCTTTCCGGATCCGCTTTTTCCAATTATCAGGTTGGTTTTGCCCTTTTCAAAATGAATACTGATATCATCAAGGACTCGCTTTTCTCCAAAAGTTTTGGATATATTTCTGACTTCTATCAATCCAGTATCAGTTTAGTCAGAATTAAATTGAACATCAGTATGAAAATACAGCTGTGGACCACTGCACGAGTGGAAGACTTTCCCACTTCCAGTGAACTACCCTGGGCATAATAACCATGATATGCGGAAATGGTTGTAATTAGAAATGCAAAAACCACCATCTTCTTAATTGCATAGGTAAAATAATGAGGATTAAATGCATATTGCAGACCGTATAAAAATTCGTGGGGAGTAGATACATTGGTCAGTAATGCAGTAAGGTACCCCCCGGCCATCCCTACAATCAGGCTTAAAACCGTAAGAAGGGGAAAAAATAACATTGTCGCAATAATTTTAGGAAGGACCAGAAAGCTTGCTGAATTAACCCCCATAATCTCAAGTGCATCTATTTGTTCAGTGATCCTCATTGTCCCAAGTTCAGAGGCAATACTTGAACCAACTTTACCTGCCAGAATAAGTGCCACCATGGTGGAGGAGAATTCCAGCAGCAGCATATCCCTAACACTAAGACCGATCAGGTAGCGTGGAAGAAGGGGATTCTCAATATTATAATTTGTCTGAATCGTGATTACAGCCCCAACGAATATGGATATAATAACAACTATCCCTATTGAATTGATACCCTGGTATTCAAGTTCACGCATGGTTTGGCGATAATACATGCGAAACCTCTCAGGTTTTGCAAATATCTTTGAGATCAAAATGTAGTATCGTCCTAAATGGTAAAATAAGCGCATAGTATTGTAAATGTAATGGTTTTTTATGTTATTTTAAATTGTAAATTTGTGCGCCCAAGCTATACCCTGTATGGATAAAAATAATTACTGCATAATCATGGCCGGGGGAATTGGAAGCCGTTTCTGGCCAATGAGCAGAACGGAGAAGCCGAAGCAGTTCCTGGATATTCTTGGAACCGGACATTCCCTCCTTCAATTGACCTACGACCGTTTCAACAAAATTATACCCAAAGAGAACATCCTGATAGTTACAAACCAGGATTACGGCACCCTGGTCAGCGATCAATTACCCGATCTGCCCTTGTCAAATATTCTTCTGGAACCCGCAAGGAGAAATACTGCTCCTTGTATTGCCTATGCCAGTTATAAAATAAGGGAACGGAATGAAAATGCAAGGATAGTCGTTGCGCCATCCGATCATATGATCCTAAAAGAAGCTAAATTTTTAGAAGTTGTACAGGACGGATTGAATTTTGTTGGAGATGTTGATTCCCTGTTGACGATTGGAATACCGCCCTCCCGTCCGGAAACCGGCTATGGATATATTCAGGCCAATGGCGGGGAACAGACAGGAGCCAGGTACAAAGATATCAAGAAAGTAAAAACCTTTACTGAAAAACCTGACCTGAAACTGGCCAAAGTCTTTTATGAAAGTGGCGAATTTTTCTGGAATTCAGGGATTTTCTTCTGGTCTGTTAAAACTATTCTGAGCGCTTTCAGCCATTATCTTCCGGATATGTATTCCGTTTTCTCTGAAGGCTCAGGAAGGTACGATACAGAAAAAGAACGTGGTTTTATTAGTTCGGCCTACGCAGATTGCAGAAACATATCCATTGACTACGGGATAATGGAAAAGGCGGATAATGTATGCGTTATTACTTCTGATTTTGGATGGTCAGATCTTGGTACCTGGGGTTCGCTTCACGACCAGATGAAAAAAGACAGGAAGAAAAATGTTCTGAGTGGCAAAGAGGTAATGACCTATGATGTAAAAGGATGTCTTGTTAATTCACCTGATGACAAGCTGGTTGTTTTACAGGGATTGGAAGATTATATTGTTGTGGAAACCGATGACATATTATTGGTATGTCGCATGGAAGATGAGCAGAAGATCCGCAACATTGTTAACGATGTTCGCATCCAGAAAGGTGATACCTTTATTTAAACCCCCTTGCCCTACATTAGGTAACATTTAAAATTTGAAATTCTTTTCGGTACTTCTACCTCGCCTTGGAATTTTGTGGCAAAAAGCCACAAAATAAATACGGCTCTGGCAGAATTACCTCAAATCATTTATTCAAATTTTAATATTTCGGCTTGAGGGGATGCTAAATGAGGAACATTCTTATTGCATTTACGAATGCAATAAGTCGAGACGAATTAGCATGGCATCAAGCTGGGTAATAAATTAGAATAAAAAAACCGCCAGGGATTACTCCAAGGCGGTTTGCTGCTTTATTTAGATATTCTAGTATTCCCAGAGGTCATGCTCAAATTCGAAAAGTTCATATTTAGCCTGTTCCGCTTCAAACATAGCATCCATGCCTTTTGCGTATTCATTGATATTACGATTGTCATGGACGTTTGACATTTTGTATATATAGGAACTGAATCTACGCTGGTTCAAGAGATCATCGAAGGATATTCTCTGGGCATCATTCGAGGGATTGAACGCTTCCTGTTTAGCAAGATAATACCTGATTTCTGGATAATAAACCCAGAACAGCTGGACTTTACTAACGTCTCCTGATTTCATCATTTCCCCGGTAATAGGATCTTCAATTTCCCTGATGAATACTTTAATGGGACAGATACCGATGATTCTGACCTGGAAGCTTGAGTATCTTTTATCAAATATCCACTTCTCTTTGATCATTAAACGATTCACATCTAAAAGAGAGGTTTGAATATCAGTGATCTGCATCGTGAAATCCATTATTGTTGAATCAAATACCGGTTCCCTGATCGTATCAGCACCAATCTGTGTAAAAATTTCCTCGATACTCATAGGCTTTTCAAACTCATAATCCAGTAAAGGCTCATAGGCGAATACCTGGTGTCCGGGCATGGGATCTTTAAGAATATCTAACAGTAATTGCGTCAGGTTCTTTCGATCTCCAATTGGATTTGTAGGATAATACAGAGGCTGATTCATCTTCTCCCTGAGATTTAGCATTCTCCATACGGTTTTCTCATACATTACGTCAGCTTCCCTTGTAAAGGGATAAGGAACAGGATCCTTTTTTGTAATGTGTTCCTTATCATACACCTCAGTTTTCTCCACTAAGTTGATTGATTGTGCTTTAACCATGGGTACACATAGAACTGAGAGTAGTATGGTTGCAATTAAGATATTTCTGATCGTTTTCATCCTTATCTGGGTTATATCTATTATCTTACTTTTACTGCTAATGTTGGGAGATCTCTTGTTCCTCCATCTGGTCCAACCGCTTTAATCTCATCAAACATAATTCTTGAATTTGCTCTGACCTGTGTGCGGATTACTTGCCGGACCTCAGAGGTCAACTGGTCTCCTTTAACTGGTATTATTTTCTCAAAACCACCCACTGTGGCTATAAACACATAGCTGGTGATCTTATAACTGACCCCCCCGAACTTGAACCATTCGGGCATTTCAGCCTTTAAACCAATTTCTGCAAGTATATCTGATCTGCTAAGAGTTCCCCCTCTTTTTGTTGCTATCGTTGGGTAGGGATCCGGGACTTTCTCTACCCTGAAATTTTTGACTCCCATTGATTTTGTTTGCCCGTCTGATATTACTGAAACGGAAACTTTAGCCGTACCTTCTCTGGTTGGTACAACGGTATATCGAGTTCCTCTGCCGGTCATTCTGCCATTATTTATGCTGGCCCTGATACTGTTTGCCGGGTATCCGGGAACAGAGATTTCTACAGGATTGTCAACCGCCAGGTAAAATACATTCATCTCGGTGGGTGATACAACCAGGGCGGGTTCGGCTACAATATAGGAGGATCTGAATGGTTTATTTGTAAAGGAACCATCCATTCTCTTAAGACTGATAATACCACCCCATGTCTTTTCTCCGAGTGCGTTAGACTTAACCTTGTAAACTCCTTTCCCACCGGTGACAGGGATAGTATCATAATCACTCCCAAGGTTTCCAACCATAGAATATTCAACAGTTCCGTCATCTGCAATGGTCGAATCATATGCACCAATGTATACAATGGGTTCCTGGGTTGTATCAAAAGCTGCCATAAACACACTGGCTTCAAAATCATTACCTCTGATAATATGGTTAGATTTTGGAATAATTACGGGCTCAATAAGATTGAATTTAAAGGAACCTGCGTCGATCTGCGAGTACAGATAATTGAGGGTTTCGGATTCAGCATTACGCACATCGCTCTGCATTTTTGACATCAGAGTAATAACGCCAATGAGAGGAAGATGAGCAAAATGAGTATCCTGCCAGGAATGCATTGCCCCATCAACTGCTTTGTGATCATGTGTGTTGAGGCTGGATTCTATGGAAGCCCGGATGGTCTCATTATCCTCTGAAATTAAGGAAAGAAGGTGATCTCGCATTTCTTCAATGGCCACCTTCAGATCGTTGGCTTTTCCTCCGCCATCAGCACCAATCATAATTTCTGCAGGTTTATCCTGATTATCTTTAGCCTCTACGAGATTACTGTGTATTTCCTCACCATCAACAGCATCCGCTTCATCTCCATCACCCGCCTTAATAATTTCAATTTTCAGCTCCTGGATATAATTATGCAATTCGTCAGCTCTTCTTTTTACTTCAATGGCTTTGTTCTGCCAAGGTCCTGCTTTAACAGGATTTTCTGCAGCAGCCCTGTCAAACTCTTTATAGTAAACGTCATTTTTCTCGGCAAAATTTTGTGTAGTTTTTGTCAAACCTTCATCCACGAGCACAAAAGCATCAAGCACATCTTTGGATACATTCAGTGCGAGCATGGCCATCAGCACCAAATACATCATACCGATCATCTTTTGTCTCGGGGTTTCTTTTCCGTGTGCCATAGCTTATAGTTTCGGTTTTGAACGAATAAAAGTGGTTTATTTTACATTCATTGCAGTAAGCATATTGCCATAAACAGTATTCAGATCGGCAATGTTCTTACTAAGCTGTGACATTTGTTCTTTGTATTTTTCGGTTTCTTCAACAGACGATTTCAGATTTTTCATCATGTCTTCGATTCCCTTATATACCTGGTCTGCGCCCTTCATGTGTTCGTTGGTTCCACGTAGTTGAGAAGTATATGCATCATTTAAAGATTGCAGATTTTTATTCATGTTTTCAAGCTGGGATCCGAAAGCATCATTATTACTTGTAATGCTTTTTGCCTTGGCAGCGGCTTCTGCATAGCTTGCAGCAACTTCTCCACCACTGCTTGCAATTTTCTCAGCAGCTTTGGTATAAGATTCAGTAAGGGTATTTGCCGCAGATGCCAGTTTGCTTGTTGACTCGCTGTAATTTTCTGTAAGTCCACCAACTCCTTCTGCAGCCTTTTGGACATTCTCAGCATATAGCCGGGTGGCGACTGATGCTTCGGATATATCCGCCAGATTGCCAGCTGTGGCCGAGAGGTTATTCAGTCCGGTGCCGAGTTTCTGGATAGTTTCCGGTTTAATCTCAGCCTGGTTAAACAGGTCCTCAAATCTTTCAAGGGTAACTCCACGACCTGCCAGGGCTTCATCTCTGTATTCATCTAATTCGTCAGGATCTGTCATACCTGCCAGTTCCGGATACACAAGTGTCCAGTCAAGTTCCTCATGTAAGGGTTCAAAAGCTGAGAAAGAAGAAAATAACAGCTTCCACTCCCAATCCAAGTGATATCATTAGTCCACCCCCCTGGATATGTTGGATTTTAAACAGAGCTCCGATAATTACGACAGATGCCCCAATACCGTATAGCTTGGCCATGAAATTTTTCCAGCCGGCGCTTTGAGTCAGTTCTGATACATTCATAGTTTCAGGATTATTAAAGTGATTTTCATTTTTATTTATTTCCCATGTAAGGACGGATACATCTGAATCCAATATAAGAGGTTGAGGTGTCCTGATATTCATATGACCTGGTACTTACCTGCAGGTAATATGCAACATCTTTCCAGGAACCACCACGAACCACCTTACTTTTCATTACATGGTTGTCTTTTTCAGTTGCCTGATATTTATAATCGGGATTCAGATCATGCTGGAAAAAATATGCAGACTCATCGTAAGCGTTTACACACCATTCTGCAACATTACCAGCCATATCATAAAGGTTAAGTTCATTGGGTTCGTAACTGCCAACAGCAGTAGTTGTAATCCCACCATCAACGGCATAGTTTCCTCTTAGCGGCTTAAAATTCGCAAGGAAACAACCCTCCCTGTTCCGGGTATATATACCTCCCCAGGGATACATTGAATTCTGAAGACCTCCACGGGCAGCATATTCCCATTCAGCTTCAAGGGGGAGCCTGTATTCCTGAATATAAGAATCTCCCTGTTTTAACAAGGCATTATTCAGAAGTTGGGTCCTCCAGGAACAGAAGGCATTAGCCTGTTTCCAGGTGATTCCTACCACCGGATAATTATCAAATGAAGGGTGCCAGAAATACATCTTTGCAGTAGGTTCATTATACGAGTAAGTGAAGTCCCTTACCCAGCAAAGCGTGTCAGGATACACATTTATTACATCCTTAAGAATGAATGAACCCCTGTTTTCAATAGCTTGCTCATTTCCTTCAGAGTCAATTATTGATCCACCATATTCACCTGGATCCTGATCAAGGTCCCCAATATCCTCAAGGTAATAATTCTGGAATCTGTTTTTATTTTTAGCTGCCTGTTGAAGATCAATCCAGAAATACCTGTAATTCAGTTTGTGAACGTTGACTTCCTTGCGCCCGAAAAATCTTTCTTCAACTCCATAATAAAGATTGTCAAGTGCCTGCCTGACATCTTCATTTTCCATTAAACGTTTATCACCGAGGTCAGTATCCCAGTTTAGCTGGTACGAACGTCCATAAATATCTTCTTCAAGATCAGAGCCATAAGCATCTACAATTATTCTGAAATCTTCTTCAAGGATTTCTCCTAGTAATTCTCTCTTTAATGAATCTCTCACCCAGAATACAAACTGCCTGTATTCATTATTGGTGATTTCTGTCTGGTCCATCCAGAAAGCCTCCACAGTCTGTGTTTTGGTAAAATGATTCTGGGCAAATGGGACATCCTGATCTGCAGGACCTGCATTATATGAACCCTGTGGGACAAACTCCATTCCGAAGGGTACCGGTTCGAAATATTTATTCCGACTTGGTACTCCCGTAAGCTCTCCAGTATATATATTCCCGCAACTGCTGAAGATCCCTATTAAAATACCAAATGCAATTAACTTTTTCATAGCTTTCCGGGTATTTTGTCTTATATTAATTTAGTGCAACTTATTGATAATTCTGACTTTCAAAGCCTAAAATAAGAAAAAAAACAATAATATCATTTTACTCAATTACAAAAAACGTATGCTCTTATACTTTTGAGGGGACTTATCCGTACTAAGACTGAAACAATATCCCAAACTAAATTCATGTGATCCGTTACTGTAATTTCCTAACTCTGATAAGGTAAAATCATATGAATACCCTACCCTGAGTCCATTAAACAATTCAAATCCGATAATTCCTATTAATGCATCTCCAGCTCTATAGGAAACGCCGCCCCAAAACTTTTTATTGTACCGGACCAGACTACTGATGTCAAAGGAATTTGTAGTTCCATCCGTTCTGAAAATGGCGGAAGGAAGAATTTCGAAAAGGGGATTCGAGAGCTGAAACCGGTACCCTGCAATAGCATAATAATGCCTTGCCAGGAAAGGATTTGCGGTCTCATATTTTATCGTAGGTTGGTTGAGGTGTTTGGAGGAAATGCCAAAGTACAGGTTGTCAGTATTGTAATAAAGCCCAAAAGCCATATCAAAAACAATCTGGCTTTCCGATTCCTGTGGTATAGATGGATCTTGTCCTGGGGGTTGAAAATCTGCTCCGTCGGGAAGATACCATGTTGCAGAGAAGGCCTGGTTGTATAATCCGAGGTCAACACCTATTCCGAGGGTTCCTGAGCCTAATGATAAGCGGTAAGCATAAGTGGCTGCCAAACCCAGGTTATTATTAAAAGCAAGGTTGTCACTCAATATGGATAATCCGACACCGCTGTTTATTCCAAAGGGACTGACCGGAGCGCTGGCACTAAAAAAGGAAAAAGAAGGTTTTCCTTCAAATCCCACCCATTGTTGTTTTGTTGCTCCAGAAAGACAAATCATATCATTGCTTCCGGCATAGCCGGGATTAATTGAGCCAATACTATACATGTACTGACTGAATGATTGATCCTGCTGGGAGTAAGAAACAACACTTACCATGCTCAAAATTATTATTACTAGCCTACGTCCCATATATGCTTGAAAACCAAATTATTACAGCCAAATTTTTGACTCTTTGAGAATAGGTAAAGTAAGTAAAAAAATTGCTTTCAACCAAGCATTATTAACAAATTAATGTTAATAACCATGGGCCTTTGGTAAGCACTTATACCCTATTTTCTCAATAAGGTTACGTAGAAGAGAAAGAAATATTGCACCTGGAGGTATTAATTTAGCTTTTGAAATATATTCAGCCACCGGTTCGGGATCTCCTGATTACAGGCTTTCTGATAGTCATCAATGGAGCATGAAACAATTACATGCCTGGTTTTGGCCTGATGGATTACAGGGACTTCAAACCACCATCTGTCAGTTTCAAGGCTTTTGTAGAAAATTATATCATAATCTGTTTCATTGAGGCTCACAATGAATTTCTTAAAGGCATCTGGCGCTGAAAGGGGGTGTTCTTCCTTTCGCTGGGATACACCGTCCATAAAATACCACAAAGCCTGGGCGCAGAGAAGGGCTGTCTGTGAATCCCGGTCAGCCTGGGGCAGCATGTTAAACAAACCAAAACATTTTAACGTTGGACTAATACCACTGTACCGGCTGATCCGGCAGACTTCTTCTCCGGTAAATCCATTTGGGGAAGGATGCGAACTTCCAGGGGCGTCTGATTGTCGGACCGAGCTGATATCCAGGCTAACGAAACCCGTATCCCTGAGAATTGGCTCGACACCAGACATATCCTGCCTGATATCACCAACCCTGAGAGTTTGGAAGAAATTATCTCTTAAAAAGTCTATATCCCCCTGGTCAACAAAATACGTCTGATGTCCAAGGTTGGTATAGGAAAATAAAAGTTCCTTTTTACGCGAAAGAATCGGAATTAAGTAAGATTCCGGTTTTATCTGGTCGTCAATGACCCCCATGTCAAGCCTGGAGTCAATGGTGGCGAAACTGAATTTCCTGTCAAGTTTCTCAAAAGCGAGATAGATTCCGTATGTCAGATCCTGGCTTCCTCCGAGAATTACAACTGTAAGTTTTTTTTCTATCAAATCCAGAAGTATGTCTCGTAAGGCATAATATGTATCCTGAATTGTGTTACCCGCTTTCAGGTTTCCAAGATCAATGATTTTCAATGAGGGATTCAGTCGGTATAACTGATAAAGCTCATTACGTACCAGATCCGGAGAGGAGGCGGAGCCCTTAACAAGGGAATTTCGGTCTTCTGGAACCCCTATGAGTGCAATGTTGAATGGATCAAGATCCTTTACAAGATTGTCAGGGGTATGGATAAAAATGTTTCTACAGAATAGAGCCTTATCAGAGAGATGTAAATTGGCAGGCTTTTCAAGGGAAACGGGATCACAATAATCTTGGATATTCATGCAGCTATTTGCTTATTTCTTTTTAGCTTTTCTGGCATTTTCAATAATCTCAAGGCAATCTTCATACCCCAGTTCATCAGCGTTTTTACCCTTAGGAATTCTGAAGTTTTCCTTATCCAGTTTTATATAGGGTCCCCATCTGCCATTAAGAATCTGCAGGGAGGGATTCTCATCAAACTTGCTAACAACCTTGTTTTTATCCTGTTCCCGTTTAGTATTTATGACCTCAATGGCTCTTGTTGCATCTACACTGAAAGGATCATCCGATTTTGCAAGGGAATAAAATTTGCTGGCATGCCTGACATAGGGACCGAATTTTCCAATCCCGATAACCAGTTCTTCTCCCTCAAATTCGCCTGCAGTTCTCGGAAGTTTGAATAAAGTAAGGGCCTCTTCCAGGGTAATGGTTTTTATGCTCTGCTGTTTTAAGAGACTTGCAAACTTTGGTTTTTCCTCCTCGCTGGCTTCGCCAATTTGTACCATGGGACCGAACCTTCCGATTTTGACACTTATCTGCCTGCCGGATTCAGGATCTTTCCCGAGAATTCTTTCACCTTTAGGTCGTTGACTTGTCTCCGTAGTTTCAGCAACCTGCTTTCGGAAATCAGGATAGAATCCCTCAATCATACTGGTCCAGTTCAACTTGCCCTCGGCAATCTTATCAAACTCCTTCTCAATATTGGCAGTGAAATTATAATCCAGAATATTTCCGAAATATTCAACCAGGAAATCATTAACAAGGGTCCCAATATCTGTAGGAAAGAGTTTGGACTTCTCCTGCCCGTAGTTTTCCTTGCGTTTTTCCTGCTTGATCTCGTTGCCAACCAGACTGCACAGGCAATAACTGCGTTCCGAACCCGGACGGTTCTCTTTGACTACATAACCGCGGTTCTGAATGGTAGATATGGTTGGGGCATATGTTGAAGGACGTCCGATCCCAAGTTCCTCCAGTTTCTTGACCAGGCTGGCCTCGGCATACCTCAGGGGTGCTTTGCTGAATCGTTCAGTAGCGTCCATCTGTATCAGGCTCAGGAGATCATCCTTCTTCATGGGAGGCAACAATCCAGCCGGACTCTCATCTGTTTCCTCATCACTGGACTCCATATATACTTTCAGGAAACCGTCAAACCGAATTACCTCACCGCTGGCAACAAGTTGCTCATCCAGTGTAGAGATTCCTATACGGGCGGTGGTTTTTTCAAGTTGTGCTTCACTCATCTGGGAAGCAATGGTTCGTTTCCAGATCAGGTCATAAAGTCTTTGCTCCTGACGGTTCCCTTCTGTGGTCCTGTTTTGCATATAGGTGGGACGAATTGCCTCATGCGCTTCCTGGGCTCCCTTGGTTTTGGTACTGAAATTTCTTGTTTTTGAGTATTTTTCTCCAAATTCTGCCCCTATGGCTTCTTTGGCTGCAGCGAGAGCAGATTTGGCCAGGTTTACCGAGTCTGTCCGCATATAGGTTATTTTCCCACTTTCATAAAGCCGCTGTGCAACACTCATGGTCTGAGCTACTGAGAAACTGAGTTTCCGGCTGGCCTCCTGCTGAAGAGTAGAAGTAGTGAAAGGGGGAGCGGGGGATTTTTTGCCAGGTTTCTTGGTAACATCAAGCACCTTAAAATCAGCCCCTTTACAGGCTGTAAGAAATGCCAGTGCTTTATCCCTGTCTTTCAATCTCGACCCGAGCTCAGCAGTAAAGGAATATGTTTTTCCTGAATCATCCTGGACTTCAAATTGAGCGGTGATCCTATAAAAAGGAGAGGATTCAAATTTTTCGATCTCATTCTCACGTTCGACTATCAATCGGACAGCAACACTCTGAACCCTTCCGGCAGATAATGACGGCTTTATTTTTTTCCACAGGAGAGGAGAAAGTTCGAAGCCAACAAGGCGGTCGAGAATCCTACGAGCCTGCTGGGCATTTACAACGTCCAGATTTATCTCCCTTGGATTGTCAATAGCATCGGCAATGGCAGATTTAGTTATTTCATGGAATACGATCCTTTTTGTCTTTTCCGGAACCAGTTCCAAAACCTCTGACAGATGCCAGGCAATGGCTTCCCCCTCACGGTCCTCATCAGATGCAAGCCAGATAACAGAGGCTGCCCCGGCAGATTTCTTCAAATCGGCAACCACCTTTTTCTTGTCATCAGGGACAATATATTCAGGTGTATAATTATTATCTATATCGATCCCATAGTTGTCTTTTGCAAGATCCCTAATATGACCAAAACTTGATTTTACTGTGAATCCCTTTCCCAGAAAATTACTTATGGTATTTGCCTTTGCCGGTGACTCAACGATTACTAAATTCTCTTCCATCTCACTACCCCCTCATTTTTGTTAAAACACCACAAAGTAAATTAAAACGGACACATACTTCAAAATTTTAATTCAAATTATTAGTATTTTAGCCGCAAATTATTGCCTGTATGTCAAACACTCCAAGGCTTTGGAAGCGGTATCTGGTCATTCTTTGGGGGATTTATTCCATTCCATTTATTGTGTTGGTAATTTTGTTTATCCTTCTGGGGCAAGGCAAGTTAGGGTATGTCCCCTCTTTTGAAGACCTGGAAAATCCAGAGAATAACCTGGCTTCTGAAGTATATTCAGCAGACAGTGTTTTACTTGGAAATATTTTTCTTGAAAATCGTTCATATGTTGGTTTCGACGATCTTTCTCCAAATATTGTAAATGCCCTGATTGCTACAGAGGATATCCGTTTTAATAAGCATTCAGGAGTGGATGCAAGGGGAACGGGGCGAATGTTGGTGAAATCAGTGATCCTGAGACAGGATGCGGGTGGAGGCAGCACAATAACACAACAACTTGCCAAAAATCTCTATCCCCGCGATACCACTTATTATAAATTGAAAATCAGGCGATACCTGAAACTGGGTGTTTCCAAATTCAAGGAATGGAATACATCAGTTAAGCTGGAAAGGAACTACACGAAGAACGAAATCCTGGTAATGTACCTGAATACGGTAACATTCGGACATAATACTTATGGAATAAAAACTGCCTGCGATGTATTTTTCGATACCTCCCCGGATTCAATCTTGGTGGAACAGGCCGCTGTTTTGGTGGGATTGCTGAAGGCACCTACCCGGTATTCCCCGGTTAAAAATCCCGGACGGTCAAAATTCAGACGGGATATCGTTTTAAGCCAGATGCTGAAATATGAATTTCTTACGGAGGAGGAATTTGACTCACTTTCTGTAATGCCTATTGGACTTAAATACCGGGTCCAGGATCATAACGTTGGACTGGCAACCTATCTTAGGCAATACCTCAAAAAAATTATGAGAAAGAATAAGCCCAGGCGAAGGGATTATTTTATGTTCAGTGATTATGTTCAGGATTCCATACAATGGTCTGAAAACCCGCTTTTCGGTTGGGAAAATAAGAACCGGAAACCGGATGGATCCCCTTATGATATATATAGGGATGGACTTAGGATATATACAACCATAGACAGTAAATTGCAGCAATACGCAGAGGAAGCGGTAGTTGAACACCTGGCCGGAAACCTTCAGGATGCATTTTATGCAGAGAAGGAAAATCAGCCAACGGCTCCATTTTCAGAAGACCTTGACGAGGAGATTGTAGAAAATCTAATTCAACGGGCCATGAGAGATTCTGATCGGTACCGCAGGCTCAGAGATGCCGGGGTTTCATTGGATTCCATCAATAACTCTTTTAATACACCTGTTGAAATGACTGTTTTTTCCTGGGCAGGAGAGAAAGATACTATTATGAGTCCAATTGATTCCATCATGTGGTATAAATACTTTCTGAGAGCGGCCATGATGGCTATGGAGCCATCCACAGGACATGTACGGGCGTATGTAGGGGGACCGAATTTTAAGTATTTTAAATACGATCCCATAACCATGGGTGGAAGACAGGCCGGATCGACGTTTAAGCCATTCCTTTATACACTTGCCATGCAGGAGGGCTATGATCCCTGCTACAAGGTGCCCAATGTTCCCCAGACATTTGTTGACATGGATTCAACATGGACCCCCAGGAGCAGCACAAGAAACCTTGGAAAGATGGTGACCCTGAGATGGGGACTCGCCCATTCTGTGAATAATGTTTCTGCCTGGCTGGTGAAACAATATCCACCCCAGGTAATAATAGACGATGTTATTAAAAAGATGGGGGTCAGAAGTTTTATTATGCCGGTGAATTCAATTATCTACGGGACTTCAGATGTTACCCTGTATGAAATGGTAGGGGCTTATAGCACATTCGCGAATAAAGGTGTATATGTGGAGCCCATTTTTGTTACCCGGATTGAAGACAAAAACGGGAATCTCCTGACCACATTCCAGGCAAAGCAGAGTGAGGCCTTCTCAGAAAAAACTGCCTATCTGATGCTTGATCTTCTGAAAGGTGTAGTAGATGGAGGAACTGCAAGTTACAGGATACGAAAAGTATATGAGATCGAATCGGAAATGGGAGGCAAAACCGGGACCACCCAGAACCATTCTGACGGCTGGTATATGGGAGTTGCTCCTAATCTGGTTGCCGGTGTCTGGGTAGGAGGAGAGTATCGATCCATTCATTTTGATAATATGTCACTGGGACAGGGAGCGAATATGGCACTTCCAATCTATGGGCTTTTTATGCAGAAAGTATATGCCGACAGCACACGTGGTGTAACTGTTCTGGATGAATTCGAAAAACCTCCGAACTTCAATCTTATCCTTGATTGTCCGGACGACATAAGCGGAATGACCAATAATTTCGATTACGATGTCTGGGAAGAAGATTTTAATATACCCTGATCTTCCATTCCAACCTGATACTTTCAATCTGCTGATAAGTACCATATTCTGATTCGAGTCTTTTTTAGATTCTTACCAATTCCAAATTCAATCCATTACCGAAGTCTGGTTGTTTCCAGATTTATTGTGTTTATTCTCCTGTTTGATAGCATTCAGGATGGCATTCCTGTGGCAGGATCTTTGTTCAAATTACTGTATATGAGGATTATGCAGTTCTAACCTTAAAAATTTAAAGATGAAGCCAAAAAAAACCGCCAGAGCAAATCTTGAAAACAAAAGGGGAGTTTTTCTCCAGATTGGACTTCTTATTTCTCTCTCTTTGGTCATTGCTGCGTTTGAATGGAGCAGTGTTCCTAATTTTGAATATCAAATTATTGGCGAGAAGGATCCGGTATGGGAGGAGGTAATGAAAAATACCCTTCGGGAGGAAATTAAAAAACCACCTCCGCCCGTTATTAAACCTCCCGATGTTTTGAGTATTGTGGAAGAAATTGATCCCTCTGTGGAGGAATTTCTTGGATGGAATGCAGAGCCTGATCAGGGAATGGAAATACCTTTTCCCGAAATGCCCCCTGAGGAGGAGGTCCCTGAAACCTTACCCGCATATGCAGTGAATACACATCCAGGTTTCCAGGGAGGAAAATTGGAAGCTTTCAGGAATTGGGTTTTGAGCAATCTGCAATATCCCGAAATTGCTGCAGAAAATGGAATCAGTGGCAAGGTGTATATTCAATTTACAGTTAATTACCTTGGGAAGGTACAGGATGTTAAAGTAATCAGGGGGGTAGACCCGGCTTTAGACAAAGAAGCTGTCAGGGTGGTATCTGCTTCTCCGGATTGGTCCCCTGGTAAAGTCGGACACAAAGCGGTCAATGTATTTTTCACCCTGCCAATTAATTTTGTACTGCAATAGACGGGAGTGTTGATTCGATCAATTCCTTTGTATGTTCTGATACCGGATTGGAAAATATTCCTTCACTTTCTCCATGCTCAACGATAACTCCGTCTTTCATTACCATGATCCGGTCGGACATATACCTGACCACTGAAAGGTCATGTGATATAAAAAGATAGGTAAGGTTGAAGCTTTCCTTAAGATCATTTAGAAGGTTAAGTATCATGGCCTGTACAGACACATCGAGTGAAGATACAGATTCATCACAAATGATTAGTTCCGGACCTGTTGCAAGTGCTCTGGCGAGTCCAATCCTTTGTCTCTGGCCACCAGAAAATTCATGAGGATAACGCTTAAAATGCCCCGGTTCGAGTCCCACTCTCTCCAATAGCTCCAGTACTCTGATCTTTCTTTTATTACGGTCGGGTTCTATGCCATGTACTTTCATTACTTCCATAATAGCAGGACCGGCAGCAATTTTAGGATTCAGTGATGAATATGGGTCCTGGAATATAAACTGGACTTTTTTTCGGAATTCTGTAAGCTCCCTTCCCCTGAATGAAAGGATATTATTCCCCCGGAAAAATATTTCTCCTTCGTTGGACTGAATAAGCCGGATAATGCTTCTTCCCAGGGTTGATTTTCCGCATCCGGATTCACCGATTAATCCAAGGGTTTCACCTTCATAAATATGAAAACTCAGGTCCTTAACTGCATTAAATTTTTGTACAGGACTTCCAAGAAGATTCTTTTTCAGAACGTAGCTGACGTGAACCTTTTTCAATTCCAGGATAGGGGCAGTTTTATCACCTGAAGCGAAGCTGCCATTTTCAGTTAAAGAAGTTCTACTTCCGAGATTGGAAGATTCGTTTTCCGGATTGGAAGATCCATTCTCTGGATAAGGAATTCCGTTCTCTGGATTGCTGGTGTTGTTTCCCTGATCAGAAGATTCAGAAACCCTGGGATCTTCTATGAAATCAGCAAGGGTTGGAAGGCGCAGGGGACTTGCACCGGGTACTGGCCTGCAGGCAATCAGTCCCTTTGTATACGGATGCTGCGGTCTGGTAAAAAGGTCTTCGACTCTACCTTTTTCCACAATTTCGCCATGGTACATGACCAGGGCTTTTTCACAGATTGTTCGGATAACACCTAAATCATGAGAAATAAACAACATACTCATGTTCCTGGTTTGTTGGATATCCTTGAGCAATTCCAGGATTTTTTTCTGGACCGTTACATCCAGAGCTGTTGTTGGCTCATCTGCAATCAGAATATCAGGATCTCCTGCCAGTGCCATGGCAATCATTATCCTTTGTCTTTGTCCCCCGCTCAACTCATGGGGGTATTTTCTGAAAAAAGCAGGCTCATCTGGAAGATGGACCTCACGTAGAAGTGCCAGTACTTTCTCTGCAGCTTCTGCCTTCTCCAGTCCACTGTTCAATCTCACAGCCTCGGCAATTTGTTCGCCACAACGCATGGAAGGATTCAGGCTTGTCATAGGTTCCTGGAAGATCATGGATATAATTCTGCCCCTGTATGTCTGCATTTGTTTCTCACCCAGGAGGGTAAGATCAATTGGGTCATCGGTATTGTTATCGTAAAGAATAGAGCCGGAGGAAATTTCCATACCGGGTGGTAACAACTGAAGAATAGATAATGCGGTAATGGTTTTTCCTGATCCGGATTCTCCAACTATACCAAGAGACTCCCCGGGCTGCAGGCTGAAGGAACTGTTTTGGACAACGGTTCTTTCCTGTTGGCCTTCCTTAAGACTTATGGTCAGATCTTTGATGGTAAGCACAATTCAGGAGTTTGGGTTAATCTATTTATGTTTTTGAATGGTCACCTTATTTCCTTCAAGAATTGCCTCCCAGTTTGAATTCAGGACACGTTGAGCATAACGGTAGTAAAGACGGGAGCGTATGGAAGCGGTCTGGGTCTCATGTTCATCTTTAAATTCTCCGGTAAACTCATATGTTTCGGAATGAACATGATTGTTATGATACATGTTGGCAATTTCCATAACAGTCGCGATGATACGGTAAATTTCCCCCCGGTTGGTTTCTGAATACTCATCCTCAAATTCCTCACTTAAAACACTGAAATTCAAAATATTACCAAGATAATTGTTACGCTTTTTACCAAACCTTACCTGATACATTAAACCGCTCTCCGTAGTAAAATAATAAGTATCCCCACTGAGGATTTCAGGAATTTCAACTTCATAAGGTTCAGAAGAAGGTTGATAGTCCTCCCTTAGAAGAGAATTAGACTTTGAATTATTCATACGGTAAAATAAGGGATAGGAAATTTAATAAATTTAACCGAACAAAAGTTTAAAAACTTCTTCAACTTTACTTACAAATTTGACACTGATCTTATACTTAGATGGGTCCAGTCCCTTTTTATTGTACTTGGATATAAAGATATTTTTGAAGCCCAGTTTTTCAGCTTCGGTAATTCTCTGTTCAATCCTGCTGATGGGCCTTACTTCTCCAGAGAGTCCAACTTCAGCAGCGAAGCAATAACTCTTATCCACCGGAATTTCAGCGCTGGATGAGAGAATGGCCACTGTTACTGCCAGGTCAATCGCCGGGTCATCCACCTTTAATCCACCGGCAATATTCAGGAAAACATCTTTTGCTCCAAGCCTGAACCCAGCCCTCTTTTCCAATACAGCCAGCAGCATATTTAGCCGGCGGGTATCAAAGCCTGTACATGATCGTTGTGGAGTTCCATACACTGCGGAACTTACCAGGGCCTGGACTTCAATAAGAAATGGACGGTTTCCGTTAAGTGTTGCTGCAATAGATATGCCGCTCATATTTTCATCTCCATGGGAAAGGAGAATTTCAGATGGATTGCTGATTTCTCGTAATCCGCTACCGGTCATTTCAAATATCCCGAGCTCTGATGTTGCTCCGAACCTGTTTTTTGAAGCCCTGAGGATACGGTAGGAATAATGCCGGTCTCCTTCAAACTGGAGAACCACATCTACGATATGTTCGAGAACTTTAGGGCCCGCCAGGTTACCCTCCTTATTTATATGCCCGATAAGAATCACCGGTATGCCTCTGTCCTTGGTATACTTCATGATCCGGGTTGTACAATCCCGTATCTGGGTAATGGTACCGGGTGATGAATCCAGATGCTCAGAGTAAAGGGTCTGGATAGAGTCAATGATTACCAGTCCCGGAGGAGATTGTTCCAGATGGACCAGAATATTTTCAAGCCAGGTGTCGTTCAGGATCATGCATTGATCGTGAACCTTTCCAATCCGGTCCGCCCGGATACGAATCTGCTCGGCGCTTTCTTCCCCGGAGAGGTAAAGTATTTTTAGGTTTTTAATCCGAAGGGCAATCTGAAGGGCCAGGGTTGATTTACCCACCCCGGGTTCTCCACCGATAAGGATCATGGAACCGGGTACAATTCCCCCGCCCAGCAATCGGTCAAATTCATCCATCCCGGTTTTCAGCCGGTTTCTTGAGACAGATTCAACTTTGGTAATGGGCTGCAGTATGGATGTTGTTGTAACCGGGGATCCGGCAGTACTTCGGGTTTTGTGGACAATTTCCTCGGCATATGTATTCCATTCCCCGCAGGAGGGACATCGGCCAACCCATTTTGCAGATTTCGCACCGCATTGCTGGCAGATATATTCCGACTTTGATTTAGCTTTTTGCAGAACCCAGTATTTTGTTGTAGATATCAGAGGTGGAGAAACCTTCAATAAAAGGCACCAGGATAACTTCCCCGCCGATTTCCATCATGATTTGATATTCAGGCAATTCTTCTATGTTTTGGTAATCCCCGCCTTTTACCCATACATTCGGCTGTAGTACCTTCATTAGTTCCACGGGTGTATCTTCCCCGAATACAACTACATAATCAACAAACTCGAATGCTGCCAGGGTAAGGCTCCGGGATTGCTCATCCACGGCCGGCCGATTTTCTCCTTTAAGTTTACTTACAGAAGCATCAGAATTAAGTCCAACGATAAATACATCTCCCAGGTCGGATGCTTCAGAAAGATATTCAATATGTCCCCTGTGCAGAATATCAAAACAGCCATTGGTAAAAACCATCCTTTTGCCGGCCTGTCGTTTCAGATCAAGAATTTTCCCAAGACTGTTCCGTGTCAGGATTTTGGATTTTATTTTATCAACAGATTTCATTCCGGGTCATGGGTTTATAAATCTGACTGTTCAGATAATCTCAGTCCAATGTTATCGCTTCAGCTTTCATTTTCTCTTCAGCTTCCTCCTTTTTAGACCGGCGCTGTATTGCGAAAAGAATCAAGAAGGAGAAAAGTCCCAGTACAATCAACATGATCATCTGGGCTCCGTGTGATATTGTGGCATAGGTTAAGCCTACTTCTCTCGGAATGCTATACAGTGTTAAACCGAGTGCAGTAATCAGGTGGTAGGCTCCGATTCCTCCCTGGGCAGGAAGGATGAATCCGAAAGATCCCACAATAAGTACGAAAAGACCATCAATGGGTTTAAGTACAGCCGTTTCAGGAAGGGCAAATAAAGCTCCATAAGTCATGCCCCAGTAACAGAACCAGATAAGAAAAGAATGTAATATAAAGGCCCAGCGTCTCTTAAGCTGATAGATAGTTTTTAGTCCATCGAAAATTCCCCTGACAATGGATTTAATCTTTTGAATTATTTTAATTTCCGAAAGTTTCTTTCTAAACACATAGTAGACAATAACCATGGCCACAGGGATTCCTATCAGGGCAATTAAAAGGTACCAGGCGCTGC
Source organism: uncultured Bacteroidaceae bacterium (assembly GCA_963777115.1). Classification (GTDB taxonomy): domain Bacteria; phylum Bacteroidota; class Bacteroidia; order Bacteroidales; family SM23-62; genus SM23-62. Next base: position 73,038 of record CAVZPP010000001.1, read on the forward strand.
CAATGGATTCGTTTAATTTATCAACCATTGGGTTAAATATATTCTCCCCCAGCCATTTTCCGAAAAACTCAAAGCGGAATACTAACAACAGCAATAAAAGGATGGTTACCATGAACAGGTCAATAATCCGTTCCACGATTACTGTACCGAAAAGCTTGTCCACCGGTATCTTCTCTGCCCTGGAAAGGGATACGCACCGGGTGAGTTCTCCCAGTCGGGGAAAGGCAAAATTTGCCAGGTACCCTGTATTCAGTGAGTAAAAGCTGTTCATAAAGCTGGGCTTAAAGCCAAGAGGTTCGATCAGTCAGGTTCCAGCGATACGCCCGGGTAAGAAGGGAAAGAAAACCAAACAAAAGATATACCCCGATAAACCAGTAGTTGGCACTGGCAAAACTATTCCAGAGTTCATCGAAATCAATTCCCCTGAAGGCAAAGTACAATAATATTCCTGCGATAGACAGGAATAGCAGGAATCGCAGGGCTTTGAAAACTTTCTTTTTCAATGAAGAGGGTTAAACAGGTTTGTTAGTGGCTGTATCCGGAAAGATAATGGTGGGTTCAAAGGATTTGGCTTCCTCAAAATCCATGGAAGCATAGGCAATGACAATAATGACATCTCCAACGGCAACCTTGCGGGCTGCGGGACCGTTCATGCAAATTCCACCTAACCCTCTTTCTCCTGTGATCACATAAGTTTCAAGGCGTTCACCATTATTAATGTTGACGATCTGGACCTTTTCGCCGGCAATAATATTGGATGCCTCCATGAGATCTTCATCAATGGTGATACTTCCAACGTAATGGAGATTTGCCTCCGTTACTGTACACATGTGGATCTTGGATTTTACAACCTCTATATTCATAATGGCACAAAGTTATAAAGAAAAATCCATATTATCTATCAGCCTTACTTTACCAATTACAGTCGCTAAACAGCCTCGAATTCCGGCTGCCTGATCCCAGTCTGATACAGGAGACAGGTCATTTTCATCCACAATCTCGAAATATTCTGTTTTTATCCTCGGATCTTTGTGAAGAAAACTTATTGTCTCTTGTCTTAAAGATTCAATGGAGACCCTACCCATCCTGCTTTTGGCCATTTCAAGAGCCTGTGAGATTCTGGCTGCAGATATCCTTTCCTCAGGAAGCAGGAGTTTATTCCTTGAACTCATGGCAAGTCCATCGTTTTCCCTGACAATCGGACAACTCTCTATCCGGACCGGGAAACCCAAATCCGAACTCATTTTACGTATAATGGCAAGCTGTTGGAAGTCCTTTTCACCAAAATATGCCTTGTCCGGCTGAATAATTTCAAAGAACCTGCTTACTACCTGAGCGACACCGTTGAAATGTCCAGGCCGGTGTTTTCCCTCCATGGAATTGTCGAGTCCGCCAAAATCAAATACCCGGTTGTCAGGTTCAGGATAAATTTCCTCAGATGAGGGAACAAAAACAAGATCTACCGAGCCCCCTGACAGTGTTTCAAGGTCCTCTTCAAGATTTTTTGGGTAGGATCTAAAGTCCTGTTGATCATTGAATTGTGTTGGGTTTACAAAAATACTTACCAGGGTTGCTCCATTCTGCTTCGAAGATCTGGTAATCAGGGAAAGATGACCTTCGTGAAGAGCCCCCATAGTGGGTACAAATCCCAATGATTTCCCTTCCCTTTTTAGTTTTTTAATCAGAGAATTGATCTCCGAAATGGTGCTGGTAATTTCCAATTCTTTTCTAATTTACTGCAAATATATACAATACATCAAAAATGGACTTATATCATTAAGCTGTTTATAAGTGCCAGAAATAAAGAAATTTTCGTAATTTTGCATGGCATTTTTCGTAAGAGCTATGAAGCAAGCTAAAGTTTTATTCATCTCGCAGGAAATCACTCCCTACCTTCCCGAATCTGAAATGTCGAAGATTGGTCGATACCTTCCTCAGGGGATTCAGGAAAAAGGACGTGAGATACGTACTTTTATGCCCAAGTACGGTTCAATCAACGAACGCAGGAACCAGTTACATGAGGTAATCAGGTTGTCTGGAATGAATCTTATCATTAATGATACAGATCACCCATTAATAATTAAAGTAGCTTCCATTCAGTCTGCACGGATGCAAGTTTATTTTATTGACAACGAGGATTATTTTCACCGGAAACACGTATTGAACGATGAGAAGGGAAAATTTTTTGAGGATAATGATGAACGAGCAATTTTCTTTGCAAGAGGAGTTCTGGAAACGGTAAGGAAGCTTCGCTGGTCGCCGGATATTGTTCATTGCCATGGATGGATCACCTCACTTATTCCCCTGTATTTGAAAAAGACCTTTATGGATGATCCTCTCTATAATAATTCCAAGATCATATATTCTGTCTATAATGATGAGTTCGATAGTCCACTTAGAAAGGAATTCAGGCAGAAACTGCTTATGGATGGAATTCAGGAGGAAGATCTGGAGAATCTTGCACAACCCAACTTTGAAAACCTGACCAAGCTGGCCCTGAACATGTCAGATGCCGCCATAATTGGAAGTCCGGAGATCAATAAATCTGTTCAGAAATATATCAATTCTATCAATAAGCCCGTTCTTGAATACAAAGCTGAGGAAGAGTACATAGATGCCTACTCGGATTTCTATGATGAAATATTAATGAACAAGGTTGATGAGGACTAAGAAAAGGCTTCCCTTTTATCTAATCGGTACCGTACTATTATTTATCCTGCTTGCTTCCTGTGAGGAAAAGCCTGATTTTGTAGGTAAAGATTTATTACCCAGCGGTGATGATTTTGTGGTATTATTTGATTCCCTGGAAGTGGTTCAGGGATATACCAAGTTAGGTGATTCAATACCTTCTGGCTACAAAGAACTTTTTTTACTTGGAAGCATTAAGGATCCTTTTTTCGGCATTTCAAAATCAGAAATCGTTACGACTATCATGCCTTCTTCTACCAGCAAGGGATTTGGCACAGATGCCACTGCTGATTCTGTTGTCCTGATTCTTTCATTGCCGGAAATAGTGGGTGAAGGAATTATGCCACAGGTTCTGCGTATGTATGAATATACAGAATATATCGGCCTTGATACAATCTATTATACCGATATGGATATTACGGGGAAATACAATGAAAAGGAACTTGGTTTTTCTAGCATCAGTCCCGGAGATTCACTGATTAAATTATTCATTACAGATAGTGAAATTATCAAAAAGTTTTTTGACGCAGAGGATTCGGTACTGAGAGACGGTGATCATCTTCAGCATTTTATAAATGGATTTTATTTTACTACAGATGATATTTCAGACGATATTTCAGACGATGGAATAATCGCAAAAATTGATTTTGACGGGGCCGCAAGTTTTCTGTATTTTTTCTACACCAATGCCGATTCTATCGATAATACCAACACCAGAGTTCCGCAAACTCAGTATTATTCCTTTCAAAGTACCTATAACAGACGGATTAATCTATTTAGCCACCAATATGAAGGCTATGACATTGGAGAATTTTTGAATAATGGATCGAAGAATGATTCTCTGATATCTATTCAGTCCATGGCCGGGGTAAGCTCTGTTATTCGTTTCCCGGAAGTCACCGATTGGTTAGATTCAATGCCTGTTGCCATTAATCAAGCCAGGCTGATTTTTTCTATGGCAGACACCAATGTTACGGAGCAGAATAGCAAATACTTCCCGGAAAATCTGAGTTTGTATGCCATAACTGAGGATGGACGTTATTCTCTTGTATACGATAACCTTATTGATGTCGGTAGCTACGGAGGTTCATATGACAGTGTGAACGAGACCTATTCCTTCACGATAAAAATTCAGATTCAAAGCATTCTGAAGGGAGATATACCAAACCTGGATTTATTACTTGTACCGGTCAATCCGGCAGGAACAGTAAAAAGAGCGGTTCTGAATGGCTGGAGTTCAGATCCTCAGAAACGAATTCGCCTTGAAATCACTTATACCAAACTATAAATGTGTGGAATTGTAGGTTACATCGGGGATAAAAATGTATACCCTATTCTTATCAACGGTCTGAAAAGGCTTGAATACAGAGGCTATGACTCTGCAGGAGTATCAATCCTGAACGATGGTATTAATGTTTACAAAAAACAGGGTAAGGTCGCTGAGCTGGAAAATTACATAGCTGACAAGGATATCAGTGGCACAATAGGAATCGGGCACACGCGATGGGCTACTCATGGAGAACCATCAGATACGAATGCCCATCCACATTCTTCCCAGAATGGTCATTTCGTGATTATCCATAACGGGATCATTGAAAACTACTCGATACTCAAAAAAAGGCTGATCGACCGGGGGTACTCTTTTCAGAGTGAAACGGATACGGAAGTACTGGCCAACCTGATTGAATATATCTATCTGAAAGGGAAAGTCACTGCAGAAATTGCAGTCAGACTTGCATTGACAAAGGTTGTTGGTGCATATGGACTGGTAATTATGTGCAAGGATGAACCGGATAAATTGATAGCTGCAAGGAAGGGGAGTCCTCTTGTTATTGGCATAGGAGAGAATGAATATTTCCTGGCCTCTGATGCCACCCCGATTGTTGAATACACAAAAAGCGTTATCTACCTGAACAATGAGGATGTAGCGATCATTAAAAAAAATGAACTGATCCTTAAAACAGTCAGTAACGATACTCTTATACCTACGGTGCATCAACTGGATCTTGATTTAGAATCCATTGAGAAAGGTGGCTTTTCTCATTTTATGCTGAAGGAGATTTTTGAGCAGCCTAAATCCATTCAGGATACCTTCCGTGGAAGGATAAGTAAGGATATAAAGCATTTGAGGTTAGGGGGACTATTCGATGTTATGCCACGTATCTCAAAAGCAAAGCGGATCATTATTATCGGTTGTGGTACTTCCTGGCATGCAGGTATGGTTGGTGAATACCTGTTAGAAGATATTGCCAGGCTGCCTGTTGAGGTGGAATATGCTTCTGAATTCAGGTATAGAAATCCTCTTATAAGTGAGGAGGATGTTGTAATTGCTATCAGCCAGAGCGGGGAAACTGCAGATACACTTGCAGCAATCCAGCTTGCCAAAGAAGCCGGTGCACTGGTACTGGGGATCTGCAATGTGGTCGGATCTAGTATTCCCAGGGAAACGGATGCCGGAGTATATACTCATGCCGGTCCTGAAATAGGAGTTGCTTCTACCAAAGCTTTTACAGCTCAGGTTACGGTATTGGCCATGATAGCAATTATTCTTGGCCGGAATAGAGGAGTTCTTCCGAAAGATGATTATATCGGATTGGTCAATGAGCTCCATCAGATACCTGAGAAACTTGAATACCTTCTTACATTTAATGATAAATACAAGGAAATTGCAGAACTCTATCAGAGTGCAGATAATTTTCTTTACCTGGGACGGGGGTATTTCTTCCCGGTCGCCCTTGAAGGTGCCCTTAAGTTGAAAGAGATCTCATATATACATGCGGAGGGATATCCTGCCGCAGAAATGAAACATGGTCCGATCGCACTCATCGATGAGAATATGCCGGTTGTGGTTATTGCTGCCAAGGATAAATCTTATGAGAAGATCGTAAGTAATATTCAGGAAGTTAAGGCACGTAATGGAATAGTCATTGCCATTGTTTCGGAAGGAGATGAAATAATTAAGGACATGGCAGATCATGTACTTGAGATCCCGAATGCTGATGAGAAACTTGCTTCTCTTCTGGCGGTTGTTCCTCTGCAGCTGCTTTCCTACCATATTGCTGTACTCCGTGGATGCGATGTAGACCAGCCCAGGAATCTGGCCAAGTCTGTCACAGTAGAATAGAACAGATCAAATTTCTTGCTTTAGGTATTGCTATTTCGTCTCGGCTTTTGGCGGCAGTAACCACCAAAAGAATGTTCCTCAACAGCAATACCTTAAATCAATGAATAAAAGGATTCTGTTCTAGCGTTGTTTGTACTGCTGGTCGTAGTATTTGGCGTAGTCACCTGAGAGGACATTGTCCAGCCATTCCTGGTTGTCCAGATACCAGTCCACTGTCTTAGCAAGTCCTTCTTCGAAAGTAACCGAAGGTTCCCAGTCCAGTTCGTTTTTAATTTTGCTGGCATCGATGGCATACCGAAGGTCATGTCCGGCACGGTCTTTTACAAACTCAATCAAGCCGGCAGAGGTGCCGGGTGCCCTTTCAAGCCTGTCATCCATGATCTCACAAAGAACTCTGATCAGTTCAATGTTCATCCATTCATTATTGCCGCCAATATTATAGGTCTCTCCGTTTTTTCCATGGTGAAAAACCCGATCAATGGCTTCCGCATGGTCACCAACATATAGCCAGTCCCTTACATTTTCACCCTTGCCGTAAATTGGAATGGGATTACTTTTTTTGATATTGTTAATTGACAAGGGGATCAGTTTTTCCGGAAACTGGTTGGGACCGTAATTATTGGAGCAATTGGTAATAACCACAGGCAGCTTATACGTATGGTTATAGGCCCTTACAAGGTGGTCTGAGCTTGCTTTGGAAGCAGAGTAGGGACTGCGGGGATCGTAGGCAGTTGTTTCCGTAAATAAGCCTTCAGAACCAAGGGATCCGTATACCTCGTCCGTTGAAATATGATAAAAAAGCTTATTGTCAAAGCTGTCTTTCCAGGTATTCCTGCAAGCATTCAGAAGGTTAACCGTGCCAATAATATTGGTGTTAATAAAAGAAAGTGGATCCAGGATAGACCGGTCAACATGCGACTCGGCGGCAAGATGGATCACCGAGTCGGGCTGTGTTTCGGCAAAGACCTTATCAACAAATTCGGCATCGACTATGTCTCCTTTAATAAATCGGTAATTTGGAAGATTTTCAACGTCCTTTAGGTTCTCCAGATTGCCCGCATAGGTGAGAGCATCCAGGTTAAGTATCATGTATTCCGGATACCTTGTGGCGAATAGCCTGACAACATGAGAGCCAATAAAACCAGCTCCACCGGTTATTAAGATTGTTTTTTCCATGTTATTCCAAATGACTTCTTATATTTTGTTCCCAGGCCCAGGCAGATTTCATGGTTTCTTTCAGCGGAATCTCCGCCTTCCAGCCAAGGACTTCATTGGCAAATGAAGTATCCGCATAAACCTGTTCAACATCTCCCTCTCTTCGGCCAACGATTTTGAAGTTAATCTCCTCTCCGGTAGCATCAATAAAGGTCCTTATAACTTCCAGAACGGATAATCCCTGTCCGGTTCCAAGATTAAATATCTCCATGCCCTTTGTATTTTTCCCGGAAAGAAGGCGATCTATGGATACAACGTGGGCCCTGGACAGATCCACAACATTTATATAATCCCGGATAGCAGATCCATCCGGAGTATTGTAATCATCTCCGAATACACTTAGTTCTTTGCGAAGGCCAATGGCCGTTTGGGTGATAAATGGAACCAGGTTCTGTGGGACTCCCAGAGGAAGTTCACCAATTTCTGCGGAAGGATGGGCTCCGATAGGATTAAAATACCTGAGGGCAATGGCCTCGATCCCGTCTCCTGCATCGATGGTATCTTCAATGATTTCTTCGGCTATCTGCTTGGTATTGCCATATGGGGAATTGGCCTTTTTGATGGGTGATTCTTCAGTGACGGGAAGCTTGTCAGGTTGTCCGTATACGGTACAGGATGATGAGAAGACGAAGTTTTTGACCTTTTTAACCTTCATCACCTCCAGCAGGTTGATGAGAGACACAAGGTTGTTTTCATAATACATCAGCGGTTTTTCAACAGATTCATTGACCGCCTTATGCGCAGCAAAATGAATAATTGCTTTTATGCCGGGGTATTGTTCAAAACATTCTAAAACACCATTTTTGTTACAAATATCAAGTTGCTCAAAAAACGGTCGCCTTCCGGTAATTTTCTCAATACCATCAAGCACCTCTATCCTTGAATTTGCCAGGTTGTCAATAATAAGTACATCATACCCGGCTTCCATTAATTCAACCGTTGTATGGGAACCGATATAACCTGTTCCGCCTGTTACAACAATTATTTCATTCATATCTCAAGTTATAGGCTCCAGTAAATAAGTTTATTGATTTTTCCCTTGAAAATTCCTTTTATGTCCATGAACAGTGCATCTTTTGCTGCGATAGATACAAAATAATCCTCATTAAGGGAGACATATTCATTATGGTTTACTGCAACAATTATTGCATCATACGGGGGGTTCAGATCGCTGGTCAATTCCAGCATATATTCCTGCTTAACTTCTTCAGGGGAGGCATGGGGGTCGACTACGTCCACCTGGATGCCGAAGGAGCGGAATTCACGAATCATATCAATGACTTTGGAATTCCTGATATCGCTGACATTTTCCTTGAAGGTCATCCCCATGACCAGGATACGGAGGGAATGAATGTTTTTTTTCAGACTTACCAGTTTTTTTAATCCCTGGTTGGCCACATAAGATCCCATACCGTCATTGATATCCCTTCCGGAATTAATGATGCGAGCATGATGTCCAAACTTACCGGATTTGTAGGTCAGGTAGTAGGGGTCAACACCAATGCAATGACCTCCAACCAGTCCCGGAAAGAATCTCAGAAAATTCCACTTGGTGCCGGCAGCTTCCAATACCTCGAAGGTATTGATATCCATCTTATTGAAAATCATTGACAATTCATTCATGAATGCAATATTTATATCGCGCTGCGTATTTTCAATGATCTTTGCAGCTTCAGCAACCTTAATCGAGCTTGCACGGTGAACCCCGGCAGTAATGATCAGTTCATAAAGCTTCGCAATGATTTCTGCAGATACCTCATCACAACCCGAGGTAACTTTTGTTATGGTAGTCAGGGTATGTTTCAGGTCACCCGGATTGATCCTCTCCGGAGAAAATCCCACTTTAAATTGTTTTTTATAGACAAGTCCAGATTTCTGTTCCAGTAGTGGAACACAATCCTCCTCTGTGCAACCGGGATATACAGTAGATTCAAAGACAACGTAATCCCCTTCATCCAGGTATTCTCCAACGGTATCGCAGGCACTTAGCAGGGGGCCCAGGTCCGGTTGTTTATGTTCATCGATTGGAGTGGGAACGGCAACGATAAAAAAGGAAGCCTCCTTGAGATCCTCTTCCCTGGATGTAAATTCAATATCACAGCCTTCAAACGCTTCGGATGGCAGCTCCTTGCTTGGATCCTCCCCATTTTTCATTTGCCTGATCCGGTCATCTTTGATGTCAAATCCAATGACCTTCATTTTCCGCGCAAACTCAAGAGCTATAGGCAGTCCCACATACCCGAGTCCGATTACAGCAATTTTTTTTCTTCCTTCTAATAAATCAGTAATCATGTGATTGGTAATTTTATTTCACCTCGGGAGGACAGTCTCCTTCCTTTAAGGCAGTGTTTGAATTTCTAATATCATATACAACTTCAATGGACTTTTTAGACTCCTCCAGTCCAAATCCATTTCCTGCAAGTATCTCCCTGTAAGTGTCGGTATGAAGGTCTGTAAATCCCTGGCTGAATTCCATTTCCTCACCGTCAATGGTGATACTGCGAAAGGTCCTTTGTCCTTTTCCTTTGACATCCTCCGGAAGATCGTTGTAATCCACACTGAGTTGCCATTTCACCCTGGCCTGTTCCAGTTCGAGGTAACCCGAGGCTTTGTCACACTCAAGCTCATGGGTGGTGTTTTTCTTTACATCACCGAATATCCATATCAGCATATCGAAGAAATGAATACCAATGTTAGTGGCAATACCACCGGATTTCTGATTCACACCCTTCCAGGAATAATGGTACCAGTTGCCTCTGCTTGTAATGTATGAGAGGTCAATATCATAAACCTTGTCTCTCGGTCCCTGCCTGATTTTTTCCTTCAGCCGAATAATGGAGGCGTGAAGCCTGAGCTGGAGAACATTAAAGACTTTTTTCCCGGTTTCCTTTTCAAATTCTGCCAGTCCATCAAAATTCCAGGGATTGAGAACAAGTGGTTTTTCACAGATTGCATGTGCACCACTTCTAAGGGCAAAACGGATATGGGAATCATGTAGATAATTGGGTGAGCAGATGCTTATAAAGTCAACCTTTGTACCTTCTCTCCTTAATTTATCAATATGCCTGTCAAATCTTTCAAACTCCACAAAAAAATCGGCTTCCGGGAAATAGGAATCGATTATCCCGACGCTGTCATTGATGTCCAGAGCTGCCACCAGGTTATTCCCTGTTTCTTTAATGGCTTTCAGATGCCGGACAGCAATATATCCTCCCAATCCAATAATCGCAAAATTATAACTCATAGTTTTCGTACTGTTTCATTTTTTAATTCATAAATATCTCCACTCTCCGGACAGACAGCCCTGTTATCACTGTCAAAATGCAGACGATGTCCAAATTCACTCATCCATCCGACAAGTTTCCCCGGGTTGCCCACGACCAGTGCGTAGGACGGCACATCTCTTGTTACCACGGCTCCTGCTCCGATAAAGCAATAGGCTCCCAGGGTATTGCCGCAGATTATTGTTGCATTGGCTCCGATGGTGGCACCCTTTTCCACCAGTGTTTTTACATATTGATCTTTCCGGATTACTCCCGAACGGGGATTAATAATGTTTGTAAAGACCATGGAGGGACCAAGAAAGACATCATCTTCGCAAATCACCCCGGTGTATATTGAAACATTGTTTTGAACTTTTACATTATTTCCAAGAACCACGTCCGTCGAGACAAGTACATTTTGTCCCAGGTTACATTGTTCCCCCAGGATGGCACCAGACATTACATGGGAAAAATGCCAGATCCTGCATCCCTTACCTATTTTGCTGCCTTCATCTATGACAGCCGTTTCATGAGCAAAAAAGTCCTCTGTTCCCATAATAATTTACCCTTTAAAATATTCGACAATATGCTGGCAAATATATTCAATCTGATCGGTTTCAAGTTCGGTATGCATGGGAATTGAAAAAACGGTTTCAGACATTGATTCTGAAACAGGAAAATCCCCTAAACCATAGTTCAGATCTGTATAAGCATTCTGTAAATGAAGCGGAAGTGGATAGTAAATCATTACCGGAATATCCTTAGACCTGAGATATGAGACCAGGTCATCCCGGCTTCCCTCTTCAAGGATAAGGGTATACTGGTGGAAGATATGAGTGGACCAGGGTACCCTTCCGGGGATGCTTAGCTGAGTTGTACCCCCCAAAAGGCGGTCGTATGCAGCTGCAGCTTTCTGGCGGGCAGCATGAAATTCATCCAGATGTCTGAGCTTTACCCTAAGGATGGCAGCCTGCATAGTATCCAGTCGTGAATTCACCCCAACTTCATCGTAATAATATTTTACTCTGGAACCATGATTTACTATTGTACTTATACGATCACCCAGTTTTTTGTCCCGCGTCATAATTGCCCCCCCGTCACCGAAGGCACCAAGGTTCTTGGATGGAAAAAAGGATGTGGTGCCAAGTGTTCCGATAGTTCCGGCTTTCATTTTTATGCCACTACTGAAACTGTATTCAGTACCCAGGGCCTGGGCAGTATCTTCGATGGTTTTGAGTCCGTGCTTTTCAGCAATTGCGAGGATCTCTTCCATGTTGGCGCATTGACCAAAAAGATGAACGGGAATAATCGCCCGGGTTTTGTCAGAAATGGCATCCTCAAGCAAAGCAGGATCAAGATTGAAACTTACGGGATCAATGTCGACCAATACAGGCGTAAGACGTAGGAGCTTAATTACTTCAATACTTGCGATGAAAGAAAACGGTGTGGTAATTACCTCCTCACCGGGTTGAAGATCCAGGGCCAAAAGAGCTACCTGCAGAGCATCTGTACCATTTCCACAGGGAATTACATGTTCTACATCCAGGTATGCAGCCAGTTCATCCCGGAAACTTTGTACATCGGGTCCATTGATGAAGGCTGTTGAATCAATTGTATTCTGAATTGCATGATCAATTTCAGTCTTTAAACGGTCGTATTGCCGTTTCAAATCAACCATTCTGATTGTTTGCATAAGCGTCTGGAATAATGAAAGTACGAAGATACTAAAACGGTTTTGACCAAAAAAAAAGTAACCAAAATTTTGATTGATCGTACAATCCTCGTGGTTTTTTAACTAAATTTGTTTGACTAAACAACTGGCATTGGATTTTTCCAAATACATAAAAGAACTGCTGTTAGAGCATGATTGTGTCATATTACCTGGCATGGGAGGTTTTGTTGCCAATTACAAGCCTGCGGAGTTCGACCAGGCGCGCAATACTGCCAGTCCCCCTTCCAAGCATATACTCTTCAACAGGAACCTTATTCATAACGATGGACTACTTTATGCCCATGTTTCAAAAGTATCCGAATATGGATATAAGGAGGTTCAGGAGAAAGCTGAGGTTTTTATTGAGGGAATACGTAAAGATACAGGCAGGGGGATTAAATTTGAGATAGAGGGCCTCGGGTACTTTTACAATGATAAAGAGGGACAAATACAATTCACCGAAGAAAGCGGGAATAATTTTCTTCTCGAATCCTATGGATTGCCATTTCTCCAGTACAGGGAAATTGAAAAACCAAAAATACCAACGTATCGTGCCCTGGTACCGGAAACAGATTCCCTGGCAAGACAGAGGAGAATCCGAAAATGGGCTTACGGAGCAGCAGCGGCATGCCTGCTGGCGGCCATGATAATAGTTCCCCTTCAAACTGGATATTTTAACCAGGCAGGAATTGATTATTCTTCATCCGAAAAAATTGAAAAGGAGAAACCGGTCAGTAGCCAGGCAAGCCTTTTACCCTCTTTTGCACCTTCAATTAAGACTTTTCAGTCCCTTCCTGAATACAATATCGTTGTTGGAAGTTTCAAAGACTTTCACCACGCCAGGGAATATCGCAACCAGGTAGTTTCTAAAGGGTATTCAGCAAGAATCCTCTGCTTCGGTGAGAATTCCTACAGGGTAACTGCAGGTACTTTCAGTGAAAAGAACGAAGCCAGGGTGGAACTCGCTTTTGTTCTTTCAGATTTTGATGATGCCTGGGTTCTGAGTAATTAATCAATGAATCATCCACACATCGCTGACATTTGTGCAGATAACACAAATAGAGGCTCCTTAGTCAATAATATCGTGATTAATAAGGGATTATAATACAGCCGAACCTTCATCCGTTGATTCCTCAGGAGTAACAAAGATCAGTTTGCCGGCAGAATCTTCAGCCAGCAGAACCATTCCATGTGATTCAATACCACGCAACTTACGGGGAGCCAGGTTGGCAAGGACAGTGACCTGTTTGCCGGGGAGATCTTCAACTTTGAAATGCTGTGCAATTCCCGAAACTACCGTCCGCTTGTCCAGTCCCGTATCAAGTTCCAGTTTTACCAGCTTATCGGTTTTTGGCACTCTTTCAGCAGACAGAATTTTCGCAATGCGAATGTCCATCTTACTGAATTCCTCATAGGTGATTTCTTCTTTTGCTGGCGGAATAACAGGTTCTTCCATCTGGTTGGTTTTTTTTGTGTTCTCCAATTTGTCGAGCTGCAACTGTATGGCATCGTCCTCAATTTTCTCAAACAAAAGCTCCGGCTGGGAGATCACATGTCCCACTGGAAGCAGGTCTGTTTTGCCGATATCGGTCCAGTTCACAGTCTCTATGTTAAGGAATCCCGCCAGTCTATCCGAGGTAAACGGAAGGAAAGGTTTAATAATCGCCACCAGGCTGGCAGTTATCTGCAGGGATGTATAGAGAATACTTTTTACTCTCTCAGGATCGGTTTTGATGATCTTCCAGGGTTCAGAATCAGCCAGGTGTTTATTTCCAAGACGAGCGAGATTCATGGCTTCTTTAAGGGCTTCCCGGAAACGGAAATGATCCAGGTGGTCCTCTACCCGGTCTCGATACGCTGCAATTTTGCCAAGTACTTCAAGATCATATTCATTGTCTCCTGAGAATTCCGGAACCTTTCCCTCGAAATACTTCTGGGTCAGAACCAGGGTTCTATTGACAAAATTCCCAAGGATAGCCACAAGTTCATTATTATTTCTGGCCTGGAAATCCTTCCATGTGAAATCGTTGTCTTTGGCTTCAGGTGCATTGGCGCAAAGCACATACCTGAGGACATCCTGTTTGTCTTTAAAATCCTCAAGATATTCATGAAGCCATACAGCCCAGTTTCGTGAAGTAGAGATCTTATCCCCTTCAAGGTTAAGAAATTCATTGGCTGGGACATTTTCCGGTAGAATATAGGAGCCTTCAGCTTTCAGCATGGCCGGAAAAATTATACAATGAAATACGATATTATCCTTACCGATAAAGTGAATCATCCTGGAATCTTCGCTTTTCCAATAATCTTCCCATTTATCTGTCAGGTCCTTGGTTGCGGATATATAACCGATCGGTGCATCAAACCATACATAAAGAACTTTGCCTTCCGCTCCATCCACCGGAACGGGTATTCCCCAATCCAGGTCTCTGGTCACAGCCCTTGCCTCCAGTCCCCCATCCAACCAGGACTTACATTGGCCGTACACATTTGCCTTCCAATGCTTGTTCTCTTCGAGTATCCATTTTTTCAGGAATCCTTCGTATTTGTCCAGTGGTAAATACCAGTGCCTGGTCTTTTTCAAGACCGGGTTACTCCCGCTGATGGTTGATTTTGGATTGATCAGGTCTGTAGCAGCAAGAGAGGATCCACATTGCTCGCATTGATCCCCGTAGGCCTTATCGTAACTGCATTTCGGGCAGGTTCCGGTAATGTAACGGTCAGCCAGGAAAGCCTTCGCTTCCGGATCATAATACTGTTCGGTCTCTTTCTCTGCGAAGTCCCCTCGATCGTAAAGGGTTTTAAAAAATTCCGACGCAGTTTTATGATGTGTCTCGTGGCTGGTCCGGTGGTAAATATCGAACTCAATTCCGAAATCCTTAAAAGAATCCTTATTCATTTTGTGATACTGATCGACAATAGCCTGGGGGGAGACACCCTCCTGTCTTGCCTTAATAGTAATGGGCACTCCATGCTCGTCAGATCCACAGACGAACACAATATCCTCTCCTTTGAGCCGTAGGTAGCGGGAATAAATATCTGCCGGTATATAAACACCTGCCAGGTGTCCGATATGAACCGGACCGTTGGCATAGGGAAGGGCAGCCGTAATAAGGTTTCTTTTGTAATTTTTCATTGGGACAAAGATAATGGTCATTCGCTAAAAAATTGCGTATTTTGATACAATGATGCAGATCCCTCCATATTTGAACCCGGGAGACAGTGTTGGTCTGGTGGCCCCTGCCCGGTGGGTTGATAAAAATGATATCCGGTTTTTCACAGAATACATTGAAAAACAGGGATGGAAAGTCAGGATTGGAGCGGTTCACGAGCGTTTTAACCAATTCTCCGGAATTGATACCGAACGATTGAAGGATCTTCAGTCCATGTTGGATGATCCTGAAATAAAGGCTGTCATTTGTGTTCGGGGGGGATATGGCAGTGCAAGACTGCTTGACCGCATAGATTTCAATGCCTTTGCCAGGAATCCCAAATGGATTGCCGGGTTCAGTGACATTACAGCCCTTCATTCCTGTGTTCTGATGAGGATGGGGACCGCTGTACTGCATTGCGGGATGCCTTATTCCTACCGGGAGGGGAAGGATGTAGAGGGACTGAAAAGCCTCATTGATGCATTGAAGGGTAATACGCCGGGAATTGAGGTACCGGCTGATCAGATGAACAGGGAAGGCAGGGGTCAGGGTATCCTTCTTGGAGGGAACCTTTCAGTTTTATACAGTCTGACCGGGACTTCATACCAGGTACCAACTAAAGAGGCTATTCTTTTCCTGGAGGATGTGGATGAATACCTTTACCATATAGACCGGATGATGCTGAACCTGAAGCTGGCAGGTATGCTTGAGCAATTGAATGGATTGATCATAGGGGGAATGACTGACATGCATGATAATGAAACTCCTTTTGGCAAGAATGCCCGGGAAATTATTATGGATGCCGTTGAGCCCTATAACTTCCCAGTGTGTTTCGGATTTCCGGCCGGACACCAGGAGCCAAACCTTGCCCTGGTTTTTGGAAGAGAGGTTCACCTTGAAGTCAGTCCGGAAGGATGCATTATGGAGTATACTCAAAGACGAAATTAAATGGCAAAGCATCTTGAAATCGGAAAAGAGGGAGAAAACCTTGCCAGGGAATTTCTTATCGAAAAGGAATATAATATTCTTGAACAAAACTGGCGAAGCGGGCACAGGGAAATTGACATTATTGCAGAATTAAACGGGGAATTGATCGTCGTCGAAGTAAAGGTCAGAAAGTCCATTGGTACAGAGCGACTTGAAGAACATATTCCCAGGAGCAAACAGCAGCGTCTGATCAGGTCTGCTGAAGCCTACCTAAAATGGAAACAACTTGATGTGGGAGTCAGGTTTGATGTGATATTTCTGATCGGTGAGAGGGGACAGTACAAAATTGAGCATATTGAAAATGCCTTTAGTCCCTGGGATTAATCTTGAAGTGCGATCCGGAACGGGGAATATTCTACCATTTCAAAAGGTAAGCAAAAATTAGAGGTGCAACAATGGTGGCATCAGATTCGATGATAAACCTGGGTGTATCAACGTCCAGTTTTCCCCAGGTGATTTTCTCATTGGGAACTGCACCGGAGTAAGAACCATAGCTTGTTGTAGAATCCGAGATCTGGCAGAAATAACTCCAGAAGGGAGTGTCAGTTCTTTCCATGTCCTGGTATAGCATTGGCACCACGCATATGGGAAAATCACCGGCAATCCCTCCTCCGATTTGAAAAAACCCGATTCCATGGCTGGAGGTGTTTTTGGTATACCATTCGGCCAGCCACATCATGTATTCAATGCCCGATTTTACAGTACTAGCCTGGAGTTCTCCCTTCATGCAGTAGGAGGCAAATATATTTCCCATGGTTGAGTCTTCCCAACCCGGGACAACGATGGGCAGGTTCTTTTCGGCGGCAGCCAACATCCAACTATTTGCCGGATCGATCTCATAGTATTGTTCCAGTACCCCCGAGCGAAGCAAAAGGTACATGTACTCATGAGGGAAATACCTTGCCGATTTCGTTTCAGCATCCTTCCATATCTTGAAAATATGCTTTTGAAGACGCCTGAAGGCCTCCTCCTCGGGTATGCAGGTATCGGTGACCCTGTTCAGCCCCCCATTCATTAATTCCCGTTCCTGCCGGGGAGTCAGATCCCTATACTCGGAGATCCTCTTATAATGTTTATGGGCCACCAGGTTCATCAGGTCCTCCTCCAGGTTGGCACCGGTGCATGAGATAACGTGGACCTTATCCTGCCGGATCATCTCGGCAAGCGATTTTCCCAGTTCGGCTGTGCTCATTGCTCCTGCCAGGGTCACCATCATTTTGTTTCCTCTGGCAAGCTGATCCTTATAACCCTGTGCAGCATCCACGAGAGCAGCTGAATTAAAATGTTTGAAATGCTTCAGCATGAATTCGCTGATGGGGCTTTTTTGATCTTTCATTTCCTGATAATTTTATGGTCTGAACTTGTATGAGAGAAGCTTGTAATAGAGTTTGGCCACCAGGAAGCCAGGAGCTTTTAGCCCAGGAATGGGGGCGAATTCAACGATATCAAAACCAACTACCGTTTTCAATCGGAAGACCTTTTCAAGGTAAACCAGTAAGGTATACCAGTCCATTCCTCCCGGTTCAGGAGTCCCTGTCGATGGCATGATGGAAGGATCCAGTACGTCTAGGTCGATGGTAAGGTAAACCAGGTCGCCCATTAAAGCGATGGAGCGTTCCATCCAGGAGCTATCGTCATGAATCTCATGGGCAAAAAAGCATTGCTTAGAATTTAAAAAAGCTTTTTCAGTGATATCCATGCTCCGAATTCCAACCTGGACCAGGTTAGTTGATTTGCTAGCGGCATGAAGGGCACAGGCGTGGTTGTAATGTGAACCCATGTATTCTGCCCTCAGATCTGCATGGGCATCGAGCTGCAAAACAGTCAGGTCGGGATATTCGTTCCGGAAGGCCTCAATGATCCCGATGCTGACAGAGTGTTCTCCACCGAAAAAGGCAAGAAATTTTCCATGAGAGAGCAACTCCTCTGTCTTCAGTAGGACAGCCTTATATACCATTTCGGGCGAACGGTCTTCGCTGATTTCCGGCAGAATGTGAATGCCTTTCCTGAAAACCTCCGAATCGGTTTCGATATCATATAGCTCCATATTCTCAGCGGCTTCCAGGAAGGCGCTGAACCCAATGTCGGATCCCTTTCCCCAGGTGCTTGTACCATCATATGGGATAGGTTGCAGGAGTATCTTTGCTTGTTCAAAGCTGGCAAATTCTTCCCCTATTCCTGCAAATGTATTCAGGTTACTCATTGTAGCCAAGTATGTTGAACATTTCACTTACGGATTGCTCTTCCCGATATACATGGTCGACAAAATTTCCCTCATCATCCCGATCAATAATCACATGCTTTGGGGCAGGGATCAGGCAATGCTTGATCCCTCCGTATCCGCTGATGGAATCCTGGTAGGCCCCGGTATGGAAGAATCCCAGGTACAGGGGTTCCTTATCTCTGCTGCTGTATTTGGGTAGCAATACCTCCTGGTTAAGGTCTTCAGAATTATAGTAGTCCGAATGGTCGCAGCTGATACCCCCTATATTCACCCTGCCATACTCGTTTTCCCATTTATTCACCGGAAGCAGAATAAATTTCTCATGCATGGACCAGGCATCGGGGATGGTATTCATCAGACTGTTGTTTATGATATACCATGTCTCGGTGTCATTCTGTTGTTTTTGTTCCAGAACCTTAAAAATAATAGCCCCTGCCTCACCAACAGTATACCGGCCGAATTCAGTGAAAATATCAGGTTCCATCACATTTTCCTTGATACAGGCTTCTTTTATGTTTTTGATAATCTCATTAATCATGTATTCATAGCTGTATTCAAACCCCAGGTGGTTCCGTACCGGGAATCCACCACCAAGATTAAATGAGGTAAGGTTTACACTTTCCTTCTTCAATTCTACATATAATTTAAGTGCCTTTTGAAATTCTCCCCAGTAGTAGAGGGTATCTTTAATCCCTGTATCTACGAAAAAATGAAGCATTTTCAACTCTATCTTTTCATTATCGCGAATGCGCTTTTTGAAAAAATCGATAATTTCATCGGGGGGAATGCCCAGTCTGGATGTATAGTAAGCGGATTGAGCCTCCTCGTTAATGGCCATTCTTATTCCAATTTTAACGGTATGCGCCGGATTGAGTTCAAGCAGGCGATCCAGTTCGTCCACACTGTCCAGGATAATGATGGAATTCTCAAACCCAGCCTCTTGAAGGGCTATGATTTTTCGAAGGTACTCTTCAGTCTTGATACCATTATGAACGATTAGTCGTCCGGAGTCCAATTTTCCTTTCTGGTAAAGATTCAGGATCAGATCGATGTCAAATTCAGAGGAAGTTTCCAGGTTTACCCTGTGCTTTAAGGCCTCCTTGATCACATGGTAAAAATGATTGCATTTGGTGCAATAGCAGAAATAATATTGCCCCTTGTACTGATGTTTCTTGATGGCACGGTTGAACAGATTCCTGACCTTTTTAATCTGATCGCCTATTTTAGGCAGGTAGATAAACCTGAAAGGTGTACCGTGTTTTTTTATTAGATGTTTCAGGGAAACACCATGAAACGTAAGGTTTCCTTCCCTCAGGTCAAATCCCTCCTGGGGGAAATAGTAGGTTTGCTCTATTAAATCGAAATAGCTGTTTTTCATCTACATTTATAAGATTATACAAAATTATGCCAAATTGATTTTTATTAATGCAATATCAGTAAAAAAAGCATAATATTAATCGCATAAAAAACATTAAGTAAATATGCTGTTAATCATTGATAACCAGAGTAGTTTCATCAAGAAGTTCAAAAGGAATTTCCTGAGTGAACAAAACATTGAATACCGTTTTGTGGATCACAATGAGCCGCTGGTCATAAAAGAGGAAGAGAAAGTAGAAGGGATTATTCTTTCGGGAGGTAAGGGAAGTCCCTATGAACCCTAAAACCTTACAACGGATTTCGTGGCCCTGATGAACTATGATGTCCCTACATTGGGGGTGTGCCTTGGATACGAAATAATTGCTGTGGCACATATGGGCAGGATTAAAAAGCTACAGAAGTATAACCAGCGCCTGGAAACTGTAAAAATTACCCAAATGAATGATCCCATTTTCCAGGGATTGATTTCCGATGAAGTGACATTCAGAAAACAACATACTTACCAGGTTTCAAAATTGCCGAAGGACTTTGTTAAACTGGGTGAATCGGAGACCTGTGAGATTGAGATTATCCGGCATAAGGATAAGCTCATCTATGGTTTTCAGAGCCACCCTGAAGTTAGTGGTGTGAATGGCTTAACGATTATGCGAAATTTTCTGAACTTGTGTGGATTTGAAGTAATGTAAACCATGAAAGTTGCGATCATATTTAACAAGGACCTGAGCGGGGTGATCAATGTGTTCGGGATGCAGAACAAGGAGGTCTACAATCCTGAAACCGTAAGCAAAGTGGCCACATCCCTGGAATCTGGCGGGCATAATGTGGAAGTAATCGATGGCAACATGAAAGTCATTGAACAATTGCAGCAATTCATGCCCAAGGTAATAGATGGGGAGCAAATGGGAATGGTATTCAATATGGCCTATGGGATTCAGGGTGAAAGCCGGTACACACATATCCCTTCCATGCTTGAAATGTAGGGTATACCATATGTGGGATCCAGTCCCTCTGGCCATGCCCTGGCCCTGGACAAAGTAATCACTAAAATCATTCTGCAGAAAAATGGAATACCGACTCCCGATTTTTGTGTATTTAGCAGCGGGGATGAGGACTTGTCCAGAGTGAAGTATCCTGTGATTGTAAAACCTAAAATGGAAAGTGTATCATTTGGTCTGCGGGTGGTTTATGATGCCATGGAATTGAAAGAAGCTGTTGATTTTATTGTAAAGGAGTTTGAGCAACAGGCCCTGGTGGAACAGTTTATCCGGGGAAGGGAGTTTGCTGTAGGACTGATAGGGAATAATCCGGTAGAGACACTTCCTATCCTTGAGATTGACCTTGAGAACGATCCGGACGCCATACAAACGGAGGACCATAAAAGGACGAAACCCAGGAATAAGTTATGCCCTGCTGATATCCCGGATGATTTGGCTGACGAGATCAGAATTCAATGTATTGCTGCCTTCAAGGCGCTTCAATTAAGGGACTTTTCCAGAGTGGATATACGTATGGATGAACTCAACAATATCTATATCCTGGAGATCAACAGCATGGCCAGTCTGGGGATCACAGGCTCCTATGTACATGCGGCAGGAGTAGCAGGGTATGATTACAAAGCTCTTGTAAACAAGATGCTGGATGTTGCTGCAGTCCGGTATTTTTCGAACAAGGTGGAAAGCACAGAAAACAGCAAGGCGAGTAAAAAGGTTCCGGCACACATCAAAATCAGGTTATTCCTCAGGTAGAAGTAGGCAACCTTCTTTTTTTTACCAACTCTCTTTCAGGGGACTATGATGTTCTCCTTTTGGGTTCGCTTGATAACCGGATGAAGATCTCAGGTCATGAATATTTTCAGTTTCAGGATCAGAAGATGAGTGGTACGGGGATTTGGGAGCATAAGGGAGGTATCATTGCTTCCATAGCAGCACTTCAATCCTTACGTTTTATTCGAATACTGCGTAAAATGAAAGTTGGGTTGCTTTTTACAACGGATGACCAGAGCCTGGTTATCGCACCCTACAAATCTTCCATGGATACTAATATCATGCAGCCTTATGCGCATGGTGAGGTACAGTTGAGTGTAAGGTACAACCAGAAGGAACAATTTGAGGAAGTGGATGCTAAACTGAAGAAAATGATTCCGCGAAAGAAATATTCCGAATCTATCCAGTTTCAGATGGACGGAGGAATGAGCAGGGATCCATTAATCGATTCAGAAAAGACAATTGAATTCTACAACCTTGTAAAAGGTTTATCCAAAAACCTGGATATAAGGGTTACTAAAGAGCATCGTTGGAGTTCATCCGATATCTGCTTTGCAGATCCAGGAGCATACATCCTGGATGGATTTGGGCCTATTGGGCAGAAAACTCAGGATAAATCTGAGTATGTCCTCAGACATAGTTTACTTGAAAGGGCATTGTTGATTGCAATTAACACTTAAGGAGATTTCAGGTATCTAAACTGCAAACCTAAAGATTCTTACGAACATCGAAGAAATCCCTGAATATTGTATTGTCAAACCGGGCGTCACAGAAGGCCTCCCCTTCAATAGCACAGCTCTGGTCCTTAAAGTGACCGGGAGTTTGCACTTCTGGACCTCTCAGAAGAGAGCAGGGAGATCAACCTGAAATGCGATCCCGAACTGGTCTTTGACTACGGGAGCAGCATCCTGAGGCAACACCCTGGCCGGTAAAGGCGAATGGTGGAACTGGACTATAATTGACAGTCTCTGGCAGGTCATCATAAATTGTTTTATATTAGATATGAAAATCAGGTGTTTTTATCAATGTATAGATGGTTTTTTTCGTGGATTCTCTTTCTGGCAACCCTCAGTTTATCAGCACAGGATGAGGTGCATCTGGTAGCCGGTTACAGCTTTACAGGCAAAATTACCTCGGTTACCGAATTAAAGGTAGTTATGAGGCGGACTAATAATAAGATCGCTACTATTGAAAAATCTGAAATATGGAAGATTGTTTATGGTGACGGAAGGGAAATCGTTCTGAATGAATCTGTTGAAGAAATTGAATCCAGAATAGGGAAGATCAATAGCCAGGAAGCCCTGGAGGAAATAATCAGGGTTGGGAATGAAAGGGAGGTGGAGGCAGCATACTACTTTCTCATCAAAAGGGGATACCAGTACGAATTCCGCGAAAAACATCTATCCGATTTTTCTGAGCGTTTTCCTAATAGCAAATACTGGCGGGAGCTGGCATCCATGTCACGTTTCAGGAAAAAGCTCATTAAAAGTGAAAAAATCGGATTCAAATGCAAAACCCCTTATACACCCGATGTGGTTGAAAGGAAAGCGAATTTCAACTTACAATTCACTGATCAGCTGCAAGTATCCCACACCTTTGAGATCGATGTTATCCTGAAGTTTATCAGAACTTACGGGAAAAAAGCAACCTTGAAATCTGCCAGTGAATGGAAAAATGAATATGAAATAAGCTTAATCCTGGATGATTCCTCAGAACCGATTGTATTCAGTGATAAATACATTCTGGCAGATGATCAGGGGAATGGTTTTCACAGGATATTTTTAAGCGATGTTGCAGTAGGAAATTTGAACCTGAATGGTCAAATAAATATCGGCACCCATATCAGGCAAGACGATGGTGAGTACATCATTGATATTGACATTCAGGTTGATTATCAAAATTGGTACGAATGAACATCGAAGAAATCCGCGAATACTGCATCAGCAAACCTGTAGTCACTGAAGGTTTCCCTTTCAACGACACCGCCCTGGTTTTCAAAGTAGCCGGGAAGATGTTTGCGCTGCTTGACCTGTCTGAGGATAGCAGGGGCATCAGCCTGAAATGTGATCCGGAACTAGCAATTCAACTGCGGGAGCAACATCCCGAAGTGACCGCAGCGTGGCACTTTAATAAGCAACACTGGAATGGGGTGAGTCTTAAAGGCAGTATCAGTAATGATCAATTGAAGGAATGGATTGATCATTCATATACAATTGTGGTCGAAAGTCTGCCAAAATCAAAGAGGGATCTGCTTTAATGGACAGCAGGCCCTTCCCAGACTAGCACCTCGCAGCATTTCTCATCATAGTACGGAACTGTTGTCCCATCGTATTGAAAATGCAAAGTATCATTGTTATGAGAAATGGGAGCATACATCCTTGAGCTTAGCATATTATGATATTCATAATAATATTCATTATTCCACTCTGTGCGATTCCAGCTGCCCAGTGACTTCCAGGAGCCAGCATCATTTTCTATCTCTTTGATATCAGCTTCAATGCTCTCTTTGAGCCAGCCGGGAAGTTTTCTTTCAGGGATTAAGTATTGCTTTTCACAGGAAACAAGGATAAAACAACAACATAGAATCAAAGCAAGTTTTTTCATAATTCAGGTTAGTAGAGATATCTCATAGATGATTCCATGTGATATTAGGTTGCGTTCTGAATATTGAAAAGTTTTACTCTGCCATCAGGTTGCAACCCCTGATATCGCTGTTATCAAACCTGCCCAATACCTCAAATCCAGCATCTGCAGAGAATTTTCCAATATCCTGGGTAGCAATGAAGGAACAGGAATTGATGTTTGCCAGGTCTATGATATTGATCCCTCCTGAGCTATCCCTGTCAAGAAGTGATAATGGATCATATGGATCACGGATAATTATCTTCATCCAGGGGGGACAGAAATAAACGCCTTTTGATCTGGAGTAAGCTTGTGAGAGGAGTTCTGTCATGCCATATTCTGAATGGATGGATGAGACCCCCAGTCCCGCTAAAAGCAAATTATGCAGCTCCTCCCTTGTCATTTCTTTTCTCCTGCCTTTCATACCCCCGGTTTCCATTATAATGGTATGCTGCAGGTTCATTGAGTGGTTTTCTACAAGGTCAGCCAGGGCGAAGCTTACTCCGAGCAGAATGGATTTTTGTCCTGATCCTTCAAGTTTAAGGATATTCCGTATCAGAGATTCGGTATCATCAAGGTAGAAATCACTATCAGGATGGCCGCTTAGCTTGATTAGTTCGCTGGCCATGTATACAAGGGAAGAATTCTCTCTTTCAAGGTAGGAGGGTAGCAGGGCCATAACACAATAGTCAGAGGGTTTCCCATAAAACAGTTCAAATCCCTTCAGGAAACTTTCCCGGTAAAGCCCTTTGTCAGTTACATAGTGCTTGCTTGATCGGGCTGAGGTAGTACCGCTGCTTTCAAAAACAATCTCAGGTTTTTCATTGCCTGCAATGACCTTATGCTCCCTGAAAAATTCAACCGGAAGAAAAGGGATTCTTTCAATTGTGTTAACCTCATCAGTGGATACACCCAGCAAATCAATATACTTTGAATATACAGAATTTTCTGAAGACTGGTAACGAAATATCTCCAGGGCCAGATTCCGGAATTCCTTATCGCTAGATATACTAAATATCCTCTCAGAGTTCGGCCTGTTCATACACCAAAATTACTAAACTCTGCTGAGACGGCCGGCAACTGTCCGGCATCGTGTAGGATTTCGATGGATTGCATTTGTTGTAAAGTACAGAAGGGACTATCAAACGAGGAAGCCTTTTTTGCGCTATTTGCGCAAAAGCCAGCAACGAGTTGATAGTCCCTTCTGTATTGTAATATTTTGGGATGCTTACCCTCTGATAGCCTTGATGCCGGGCAGTTCCTTGCCTTCGATGTACTCAAGCATGGCACCCCCACCAGTGGAAACATAACTGACCTTGTCCTTCATCTCATACTTGTTTACAGCGGCTACGGAATCTCCACCACCGACCAAACTGAAAGCTCCATTAGCAGTTGCTTCACAGATGGCTTCAGCCACACTGCGGGTACCTTTCTGGTAGCTTGACATTTCAAAGACTCCCATGGGACCGTTCCAGAGAATGGTTTTGGAAGCGGCGATAGTTTCTGAATACAGCTTGATGGTCTCCGGTCCAATGTCCAATCCCATCCACCCATCAGGAACTGCATCCACGGAAGTGATTTTAGTCTCAGCTTCATTGTCAAACTTATCAGCTGCCACATTATCCACGGGAAGAAGAAGGTTTACCCCACTGGATTTGGCTTTCTCAATCAATTCTTTGGCGAGATCCAGCTTATCTTCCTCACAGAGAGAAGCACCGATATTGCCACCCATCGCTTTGATGAATGTATAGGTCATTCCCCCACCGATGATGAGGTTATCGCATTTTTCCATCAGGTTTTCAATGATCAGAATCTTATCGGAAACCTTGGCTCCGCCCATTACAGCAGTAAATGGTTTTTCAGATTTATGGATCACTTTGTCCATACTCATCAGCTCATTGGTGATCAGGTATCCAAACATTTTCTCGGAAGGGAAAAACTTAGCTACAATGGTTGTTGAGGCATGCGCCCTGTGAGCAGTACCAAAGGCATCATTCACATAAACATCTGCTCCTTCACCAAGCTTTCGGGCAAATTCCTCATCTCCCTTGGTTTCTTCTTTGTAGAAGCGGAGGTTTTCAAGGAGAAGTACCTCACCCGGCTGGAGAGATTTTTTGATTTCCAGGGTTTCCTCACCAATGCAGTCCGAAGCAAATTTTACTTCCTGTCCGAGGTGTCCCGAAAGAACCGGGATTACATGCCTCAGGGAAAACTTATCTTCGGGACCTTCTTTCGGGCGACCTAAATGAGACATCAGGATGGGGGAACCACCGCTTTCCAGGATCTTCTTAATGGTTGGCAGGGCTGCCCTGATCCTTGTGTCATCCGTAACTTCAAAGGAATCGTTTAATGGGACGTTGAAGTCAACCCTCATGATTGCCTTCTTTCCTGTAAAATCGTAGTTATCAATTGTTTGCATGACTTGTTTCTGGTTAATTTTTTTTGGTTCGCCAAAGTTAAAAAAGTATTTTAATTTTACCTTCGATCTGCATTGTATATATCCTTAAGGTTTGCGTTTTTCAGAGGTTGCCGGACATAGTGAAATAAAGCAGCGGTTGATAATATCCGCTCAGGAGGATCGTGTTCCTCATGCCCAGTTATTTCATGGACCGGAGGGTACAGGATCTCTTGCTCTTGCTCTTGCCTATGCCACCTATCTGTCCTGTACTGACCGTCTGACAGGTGATTCCTGCGGAGAGTGCCCTTCTTGTCAGAAATATGATAAGCTGGTTCACCCCGATCTTCATTTTGTTTTTCCTGTATTTACAACCAAATCAGTCAGCAGTAATCCTGTGAGTGATGATTTCATAAAGGAGTGGCGGACTGCCCTTCTGGAGAATCCCTATATGTCTCTTCAACAGTGGTATGGTAACCTGGGAGTGGAAAACAAACAGGGTATAATCAATAAATGGGAATCCCAGGCAATCGTAAGGAAACTTAATCTGAAGGCATTCGAATCCAGCCATAAAGTAATGATCTTATGGATGCCTGAAAAAATGAATACATCCGCGTCCAACAAGCTCTTAAAGATGATAGAGGAGCCGCCACCCATGACGGTGTTCCTGTTGGTATCTGAGAATACGGGTGACATTCTTCCAACAGTGCTGTCAAGGACACAGCTGATCCGGGTGCCTCGTTTACCGGACCAGGATTTATTAGCTGCTTTAAAAAAGACGTATGCACTTGAAGAGCAACAGCTGATGAATGCTGTACACCTGGCCGAAGGAAGCTACAGCACAGCTGTTGAGGTCCTCAACAGAAGTGAAGAATCTGAATATCAGTTTGAGCTTTTCAAACGCATAATGCGGTCGGCTTATAGTCGGAAATTCCAGGAGATTTTTGATTGGGTAGAAGAGGTATCCGCACTGGGAAGGGAAAGGCAAAAACTCTTTCTGGCCTATGCCATGCGCCTGATCCGGGAAAATTTCCTTATGAACATGAATGAACCTGAACTGGTTCGTCTCAGTCCCTCTGAAAATGAATTTTCAAGTAAATTCAATGCCTTCATTCACAAGGGCAATGCGCCGGCAATAATTCAGCAGTTCAATGATGCCTATACTCATATTGAAGCCAATGCTTACGGCAGAATCGTGTTACTGGATTTTGCCATGAATCTTGTCAAGCTTATTCGTTAAGGTGGCAGTCGGTATAAAATTCTTATTTTTGCAGCTATGACAGATGAAGGACATTTATGCAACAATCGTGGGGATGTCCAGGAAATGCCCTACCGTGTCCATTGTGGATGCAGTAAACTGGCGACCTATGATTGGCTTAAAGATATACCCAAGGACCATCAATTCGAGGATGTAATAGAGGTCCGGTTCAAAAATACAAGGAAGGCATTTTACAGAAACATTCACGATATCCGGTTTAAGTGCGGTGATATTGTTGCTGTGGAGGCCTCGCCGGGGCATGATATTGGTGTGGTTTCCCTTACGGGGGAATTGGTTCTTCGCCAGCTCCATAAATATGGTATTGATCCCGGATCTGAGGAGCTAAAGAAGGCCTACAGGAAAGCAAAACCAGCCGATATTGATAAGTGGAAGGAAGCGATTGAACTGGAACATGAGACCATGATTAAGGCCAGAATAATCTCGGAAGACCTTAAGCTTGCCATGAAGATAGGAGATGTTGAGTACCAGGGAGACCTGACAAAGGCAATCTTTTACTACATAGCCGATGAAAGAGTCGATTTCCGGGAACTCATCAAGATTCTTGCAGATTCCTTTAGGGTACGCATTGAAATGCGTCAGATTGGTGCCCGTCAGGAAGCCGGAAGAATCGGAGGTATTGGGTCCTGCGGTAGGGAGCTCTGCTGTGCCAGCTGGATGACAAATTTTGTGTCTGTTACCACAAATTCTGCAAGGCACCAGGAGGTATCCTTGAATCCCCAGAAACTTGCGGGCCAGTGCGGGAAACTCAAATGTTGCCTGAATTACGAACTCAATTCATACCTGGATGCACAGAAAGACTTTCCGGACAGGCATCAGGAACTGGAAACTGAGGATGGAATTGCCTACCATCAGAAGACGGATGTCTACAGGGAGTTATACTGGTACAGCCAGGAAAAGGACAATACTACCAGTATAATCCCGGTCCCTGTTGAAAGAGTAAAGCAGATCATTCAAATGAACAAAGAAGGAAAAAAGGTGAAAGCTCTTATTGAAGATGGTTTTAATAAATCGCATAAGCTGGATTTCCAGACAGATATTGTGAAGGATGATCTTACTCGTTTTGATAAGCAAGGGGCCAACCGCAAGCGAAAAAAGAAAAAGCATAAACGGAAACCGGATAGGTCGTAGACCATGAAATCACTGAAGCCTGAAATATATATACTGCTTTTATCAATCCTTTCATTAATCTCCTGTGATCCTGCGCGGGTGTTTGAACAGAATACCCGTATTCCGGATGGGGTATGGGAAAGGGAAAATATTGTGGTTTTTGATCTTATGGTTGAAGATACCATATCCTCATATAACCTGTATATCAATGTGAGAAATGCAAACCTTTATCCGATGAGTAACCTTTATCTTTTAATAACCACCACTGCTCCATCGGGACATACTATCAGGGATACTGTTGAGGTCATCCTTGCCGACGAAAAGGGAAAATGGCTTGGTAGTGGTTTGGGCGATATATGGGATCTTCAGCAACCTTATAAACAAAATATCCGGTTTGCACAAAGCGGACAATATACCTTTCAATATGAGCAGGGTATGAGAGCGGAAAGGCTTCCTTTTGTACTTGATGTTGGACTCCGGGTGGAAAAAGCGGATTAGTGGGAAAAGATAAGCATCGCAGATTCGCAGAATTAGAGACATTCGCGAATGTCTTTCAGCCTTCCGTC
Organism: uncultured Bacteroidaceae bacterium; assembly: GCA_963777115.1. Classification (GTDB taxonomy): domain Bacteria; phylum Bacteroidota; class Bacteroidia; order Bacteroidales; family SM23-62; genus SM23-62. Next base: position 102,508 of record CAVZPP010000001.1, read on the forward strand.
GAAGAAGTATTCCGAAAGGATTTCAAGCTTAAGAATAAATGGAAGCGGGAATATTTCGGAAACGATCATCCCATTATACTGGAACTTGGATGTGGTAAGGGTGAGTATAGTGTTGGACTTGCAAAAAAATTTCCGAACATCAACTTCATTGGTATTGATATTAAAGGAGCACGGATATGGACAGGAGCAAAGCATGCAATTAGAGAACAAATATCCAATGTTGCTTTTATCAGAACACGGATAGAGTTTATAAATTCTTTCTTCGCTCCCGACGAGGTTGATGAGATCTGGATTACTTTTCCCGATCCTCAATTAAAAAGACGCCGGAACAAAAAACGCCTGACTGCTTCAAAATTCCTGGATTCTTACAGGGCATTTCTCAGTGATGGAGGTTTTGTGCACCTGAAAACGGATAACGCAGAACTGTTTAATTACACAATGGATCTGGTGAAGGAAAACAAGCTCCCATTGATCTTTGCTTCCAGGGATTTGTATGGTAGCCAGCAGGATGAAATAGTTCATGGAATCCGAACTTATTATGAAAATCAGTTCATAGCAGAAGGCCTGAAAATCCAATACCTGAAATTCAGACTACCCCGCAATATAGAGATCATTGAGCCTTACATTCAGGAAGATTCCGACGAAAGGACTTCTGATATGAATACCAATGAGAAATTTTTTGATCGGGTTTACCAGGTTGTCAGGCTGATACCCACCGGAAGGGTGACTTCTTATGGTGCCATTGCACGCTATATAGGTTCCCCACAGTCCGCTCGAATGGTGGGCTGGGCAATGAATAATTCTCATACTCAGGCAGAATATGTTCCGGCTCACAGGGTTCTGAATCGAAATGGAATGTTAAGCGGGAAACATCATTTCGGTGGTTCCAAAGTGATGGAGGAACTGCTGGAAAGTGAAGGTATTGAGGTCATAGAGGATTCTGTAGTGGACTTCCAAAAGCTGTTTTGGGACCCTAATTCGGATTTAATCTAAATAAAAATCAGTATATTTGTCCCTCAATTTTTCCATTAAAATTTTCTGAAATGTCCTTCTCAGATGAAAAAGTGCTGGCAGCCCTGGAAAAAGTCAAGTACCCGGGAAAAGACCAGAATATTGTTGAACTCGGACTTATAAGTAAGATCTGGTCCGAAGGGAAGAAACTTGGATTTACCATAGTTTTCGACCGTTCAAATGATCCCGTAATTCCTTCTGTCAGAAAAGCCTGTGTTAAAGCCCTGAAAAAATACCTGGATCCTGGTACTCAGGTAGAGGGAAATATTGAGATCAAGGCAAAGCAGATAATCGAATCACAGAAAATCCTGCCTACAGTTAAAAACATCATTGCAGTTGCCTCCGGTAAAGGAGGTGTTGGCAAATCCACAATTGCTGTAAATCTTGCTGTTGCTATCGCAAAGGCGGGTTATAAAGTTGGACTTCTTGATGCCGATATTTTTGGACCTTCAATTCCCAAGATGCTTAATGCCGAAAACCAGCGGCCCTCTGTAGAAGTGGTTGATGGTAAAGAAATTATGGTCCCTGCAGAAAGCTATGGTGTTAAAATTCTTTCGATTGGCTTTTTTGTAGAACCTGAAGATGCAGTTGTCTGGAGAGGACCCATGGCCACCAATGCCTTAAGGCAATTTATGAGCCAGACTGCATGGGGTGAGCTTGACTATCTGTTTATTGACTTACCACCGGGCACAAGTGATATTCATCTGACTATGGTTCAGGAAGTACCGGTCACAGGAGCTGTTATTGTTATCAACTCCCCAGCAGGTTGCCCTGGCAGATGCCCTGAAAGGGATCAACATGTTTAGGGGTGACAAAATCAAGGTTCCTGTACTTGGACTGGTAGAAAATATGGCCTGGTTCACACCTGCCGAACTCCCTGATAATAAATATTATATATTCGGAAAGGAAGGAGCAGTGAAACTGGCTGAAAAACTGAAGGTTCCACTCCTGGGACAGATCCCCATCGTACAGAGTGTATGTGAAGGAGGAGATAATGGAAAGCCAGCCGTACTGGATTCAGAATCAGGGGTGTCAGAGGCTTTTGAAAATCTCGCTAAAAATGTCATACGGGAAACTGAAAGAAGGAATGCTGAGATGCCACCCACAAACATCCTGGAAATAAAAAAAATGTAATTAACAAAGCAAAACGTCATGACTGAGGAAGTAAAAAATGATTTGACTCAAAGGATCAATGCAGCGCTTGATAAAATTCGCCCCTATCTAGAGGCAGATGGAGGTGATATTACACTGGAAGAAGTGACTGAAGATGTTATTGTAAAGGTTAAGCTGCATGGTGCTTGTGATGGATGCCCGTTCAGCTACCAGACCCTTAAGGCAGGAGTGGAGCAGGCACTGCTTAAGGAGGTTCCTGAAATGAAAGAATTGGTTGCCCTGGATTAAGTTCGGAGTACAATAAAACACTATTTGATAAAATGATCCCTGTCCCGTACAATCGGGACGGGGATTATTTCGTTTGAGTTTAATACATTTGTGGAGTCTTGAGACGCAGTACCCCTATATATAATATACTCCTGGCCATTTTTTTTGGAATAATTTCAGGCTGCAGCACAGAAAAAAATACCCCTGTAACAAGGACGTATCATAATGTCACCTCCAGGTATAACATTTTCTTTAATGGAAATGAGAGCTACAAACGGGGAATGGAGAAGATGTCAGATGCTCACCAGGATGATTTTACCCGCATCCTTCCAATTTTTATTTATGGGGATGAGAATACGGCAAGCACAGTTGCTCCTGATATGGAAAGGGCCATTCAGAAAGCGACGAAAGTAATTACACTGCACTCAATCACTGCCAAACCTGAGTTTAAAAATGGTCCACAGTCCGAAAAACAGAAAGAATTATATGCCCGTAACGAGTATAACAATTTCGTCCCTGGAAATTATCTCCTGATGGGGAAGTCTTACCTGTTCAGACATGATTTCTTTCTGGCAATGGAAACGTTTAAATTCATCATGTCCGAGTACTCCTATGACGATATTGTTTATGAAACACAGATCTGGATTGCACGCACCTATAATGAACTTAAGGAATATTTTGAGGCGGAAGATATTATTGAAGTATTAACCGGGACCCAGGAGTTTCCTGAGGATCTGAATGCAAAACTCTATTCTACCCAGGCTGATTTGTATATGAAGCAGGAGCAATATGACAGGGCAATAGAACCTTTAACCATTGCGGTAGAAAATGTTAAAAAGAAGGATGAGAAGATTCGATGGACCTATATTCTGGCACAGCTTCACCAGGAAGCTGGAGACCCAGAAAAGTCCTCGGACTATTATCGTCAGGTTATTAAGATGAACCCGGATTATGAAATAAGTTTCAATTCCCGGATCAACAGGGCCAGTGTGTTTATTGCCGGGTCAGACAATGCAAAGGAAATCAAGGAGGAACTCAGGAAAATGATTAAAGATGGAAAGAATGCTGAATTTCTTGACCAGATTTATTATGCCCTGGGAAATGTTTATTTCCGGGAAGGGGACAGCGAAGAAGCTTTGAACCAATATAAATTGTCTTCCATCCTTAGTGTCAGTAATACTCAGCAAAAAACTACCTCCTGCCTTACCATTGCAGATATTTATTACGAAAGACAGAATTATGAACAGGCAGATATTTATTATGATTCAGCCATGGTTTACCTGACCCTAGAGTATCCGGGATATAATGAAATAACTGCCAAAACAAAGAGCCTCGGGGTCCTTGTTGAGAATCTCCAGATAGTCGAAAGGGAAGACAGCCTTCAAATGGTTGCCAATATGCCTGAATCAGAAAGGCTTGCCCTCATTGACAGCCTCATCTCCCGGATCGAAAGGGAGGAAGCACAGGCCAGGGAGCAGGAAATGGCTGCTATGAGGGATGATCAGTATAACCGTATGGCACTTAATGAAAGTCAGCGGACCGGATTCTCCGGGGGAGAACAGGATGGGAAATGGTACTTTTATAACCAGGCCGCCAAGGGATTCGGGCAACCGGAATTCAGAATGAAGTGGGGAAACCGTAAACTTGAAGACTTCTGGAGAAGATCAAATAAATCCGAGATGAGGTTTGATACAGAGGAAGAAGCTGAAGTCAGTGATACAAGCGGAGCAATTAAGGAAGCATCCAAGATCCTGAGTAATAAGTCGAGGGAATATTACCTCAAGGATGTTCCAATGTCGGATTCGATGATTGAGATTTCAAATGGCAGGATTGTGGAGGGATTGTATAATGCTGCAACCATCTATAAAAATGAACTGAACGATTTTCCGAAATCTGAAGATACCTACAGAGAACTACTTGACCGCTACCCAGGGAATGAATATACCCTGAGTTCCTATTATAATTTGTACCGCCTGTATGAAGAAGGGAATGATATTCCCAATGCAAATATTTATAAGGAATCCATTGTCCGGGAATTTCCGGAAAGCCAGCCAGCCCAAATACTATCAAATCCGGATTATATAAATGAGTTACTGGCTAAAGAAAATGAGGTAAATGATTTTTACAGGGTAAGCTATGAGATGTATGAAGCGGGGAATTATTATGGAGTTATTACCAATGTGGATATAGCCCTGGAACGATATGAGGGCGATCCGATAATACCCAAGTTTAAATTTCTGAAGGTACTTGCCATCGGAAAGACAGAAGATATACTGGTGTTTACACAGGCTCTCGACACTCTGATCAGTACCACGAGCGATCCTGAGATTGCCGAGCGTTCATCGGCCATACTTGCCTATATTATGGATACCGATAAAGAAGTCAAGATCGAAACAGAAAAAATCGAAGCGGAGGAAATCTACAAACCAGATTCCGCCGGAGATTTTGCTTTTGGCATGTTTATTAGTGGGACTGTGGATATTAACCAGCTAAAATTTGAATTTATAAATTTAAACCTGGATATCTTTCCCAATAAGACCTTTGACATTGTTGATGAGAAACTAGACGAGAATGTTTCTGCCCTTTTTGTCAGGCAATTCCCGGACATGCAGGAAGCCTGGGATTATCATGAACAGGTATTGAGAAATAATATGATTTTCCAGGTGATCGGGGAAAGCGAATTTCGTCTTTTCATCATATCAGCTGGAAATATCACTGTATTAACAGAGGATCGAGTTGCCAATAAATACTGGCTTTTCTTCCAGAAACACTACACGGGAAATGAAGGAGATTAAAATTCTATGGACAGACGACGAGATTGATCTCTTGCGTCCTCATATTCTTTTTCTTGAGGAAAAAGGATATAAGGTAATGACTGCACATAATGGAGACGAAGCAATAAAACTGGTACAGGAGGAAAACTTTGATTTGATTTTCCTTGATGAAAATATGCCAGGGATGAGCGGTCTTGAAACCCTGGATATAATTAAATCAATGAATCCTGGGATTCCTGTGGTCATGATTACCAAAAGTGAGGAAGAAGATATCATGGACCTGGCTATAGGGTCCAAGATCAGTGATTATCTGATTAAACCCGTAAAGCCTAATCAGATCCTGCTGTCTATTAAGAAAAACATTGACTCAAAAAGACTGGTAACCCAACGTACAACCTCTGTGTACCAGTCTGAATTTGCCCAGATTCAGATGCTTATCAATACAGCATATCATTTTGAGGACTGGGTGGAGATTTATAAGAAACTCACCTATTGGGAATTGGAGATGGAGTTGAGTACGGATGACGGTCTTGAAGAAATCCTCAAAATGCAGAAGACAGAAGGGAATGCCGGATTTGCTAAATTTATTAAAACCCATTATCACTCATGGTTCTCAGGTAAAAATGAGGATGCACCACTGCTTTCTCCTAATATTATTCCCAGGAAGGTCATCCCACTGCTTAAAAACGGGGAAAAAGTATGCCTCATAGTCATTGATAATCTTCGGCTTGACCAGTGGAAAACCTTGCAGCCTATGATAGAGGAATTCTACATAGTTGATTCAGACGAAGTTTATTGTGGCATATTACCAACCGCTACCCAGTACGCAAGGAATGCCATGTTTGCCGGTCTTATGCCTAAGGAAATTGAACATCGGCATCCCACTCTCTGGGTCGATGAAGAGGAAGAAGGCGGGAAAAATTTGAAAGAGAATGAATTGCTGGAAGACCAGATTCAGAGAGCTGGACTCAAACTGAAAATTCACTACGATAAAATCAATAATTCCAGGGGTGGGAAGAAGCTGGTTGATAATGCATCCAATCTGGCAAATTATGACCTGAGTGCGGTGATATTTAATTTCGTTGATATTCTGTCTCATGCCCGTACAGAAATGGATATGATCAGGGAACTTGCCTATGATGAGTCCGCATACAGATCCCTCACACGTTCATGGTTTGAGCATTCCCATCTGTTTGAATTTCTTAAAGAGATTTCAGGGATGAATTTCAAAGTGATTCTTACAACAGACCATGGAACCATTCGGGTGCAAAACCCAGTGCGGGTAATTGGCGATCGGAAAACTTCATCAAATCTAAGGTATAAACAGGGCAAGAATCTGAATTATAATCCCTCGGAGGTGTTTGAGATCAAACATGCTGATATGATTCACCTGCCGAAATCACATATTAGTTCCACATACATTTTTGCCATGAATGAAGATTTCCTGGTTTATCCGAATAATTATAACCAGATGGTGAATTATTACAGGAATACATTCCAGCATGGAGGCATTTCAATGGAAGAGATGCTCATTCCCCTTATTACCTTAAGTCCCCAGTAAACAACAGCCCATGTTCTCATTGCAAATATCCAGCCCGGACGCCCTTGAGGAAGTTGCCAGAAAGTTACTGGATTCATTTCCCCAAAGTAGAGTCTTTGCTTTTTATGGTGAAATGGGGGCTGGTAAAACCACTTTTATCAAGGCTCTCTGCCAGGTCCTGGGAGTTAGTGATAACACCAGTTCTCCGACATTTGGACTCATCCATGAATACTTATCCGGGGAGGGAGATTCTATCTTTCATTTTGATTTTTACAGGATAGAGACCCTTGAAGAGGTATTTGATATCGGCTATGAGGAGTATTTGTACAGCGGGAATTATTGCTTCCTGGAATGGCCGGATCGGGTTGAGCAAATCCTTCCGGATGATGCAGTACGGCTGGGATTACTGGTTAAGAATGAGGGTGTCAGAGAACTGACTGAAATGTCAGATGTAAGGTAAGATACCTCATCCTTTCTTGACTATACCGGTGAATTGTATTATTTTAGTCCACCCCAACTAACGAAAATATCGAAGAACATGAGTCCCCAGGACCAATCCAATACACGATTTACATTTGGCAAGGCCAGTTTGATGCCCCAGGAAGAAATGCTGGAGGTGGGAAAGAGCAAAAAGCAGCTGACAATTGGAATACCCAGGGAATCTCAGAAAATTGAAAGCCGTGTTGCCCTGACTCCGGAGGCTGTGGATCAACTTGTTGACACCGGGCATGAAGTCAGAATTGAATCCGGCGCCGGGGCCCCGGCAAATTATTCGGACACTGATTACAGTGAATTGGGGGGATATATTTTTGACAACCGGGATGAGGTTTATAAATCTGACATTATTTTAAAGATCGCACCTATGTCGATTGAGGAAATCGATCTTCTAAGCGATAGACAGGTAGTGATATCTTCTCTTCACCTGAACACTCAGACCAGGGAGTTAATCCAGAAGATGATCCAGAAAAAAATTACGGCTATTGCTTTCGAAAATATCAGGGATGAACATAATTGTTACCCGGTTGTTCGTTCAATGAGCACCATAGCCGGAAACACCTCAATACTTATTGCCGCAGAATACCTGAGTAACTTCAGGGGAGGCAAGGGAGTTATGTTGGGAGGAATCCCAGGCATTACACCGGCTGAAGTAGTTATCCTTGGCGCCGGCACAGCTGCTGAGTCTGCCGTAAGGGCTGCATTGGGACTGGGCGCTCAGGTAAAGGTATTTGATAATTCAGTCCATCGCCTTCGGAGGCTGCAGAACAACATAGGCCAGAGGGTCTATACCTCTGTATTTCATAAACAGGTTATGGAGAAATCATTGCTTTCTGCTGATGTGGTAATAGGAGCCATGTACCTGATTGAAAAGGGACCAAGATTTATGATTACCGAAGATATGGTTAGGCAGATGAAAAAAGGTTCTGTGATTGTTGACATCAGCATTGACCAGGGAGGATGCATCGAAACATCAGAATGCAGGACACAGGTAGATCCCGTATTTACCAGGCATGGAGTCATTCACTATTGTGTACCAAACCTGCCTTCGAGGGTAGCCAGAACAGCTTCCATTGCCATAAGCAATGTTTTCGCACCCCTGTTAATGAGAATGGGTGAGGCAGGAGGATTAAAACAATTCCTGAAGGATGATACGGGAGTTAGGAACGGTGTTTATATGTATAACGGGATCCTGACAAATAACTTTATTGGAAGGCACTTTGATATCCCTTCCAAGGATATAGACCTGTTAATGGCTGCATTTTAATTTGGATAAGGAATGAAAAAGATTGGTATTGCGTTGCTCCTGTTTGCACTTATTTGTGCTTCCTGCGATGAAAAGACTGAGGAACCCCAGTATAGTGGTACCATACAATTAAGCTCAGAGCTTTTGGTATCCGGACAGGATTATGTTTTTTATGGATTCTCCTTTGAATCTGCCGAGATTTCCCTTTACTCCCTGACCAGTCCCACATTACCAGACCTTGCTGCCGTACATCTTTTGGGTGATACCATCACGGCCGACCTTGTAAGTTCAAATGACATGGATGCTTTCCATAAAAGCGGCACTTTTCAGAATGCCGCTGAAGCGGAAGCATATTTTAATAACTACACGGAAGTTATAAGCAGTGATTTTCAACCACTTGCTTATTCGGTTAAGGAGAACCAGGTATGGACTGTACAAACTGCAAGTAAAAAGTTTGCCAAGATCTGGATTAAGGAGATCATTTTTCAGAAAGGAAGCATTTCGGATTTCGTTGAATTAAAAATCCAATACGAGTACCAGCCAGATGGCAGCCGGACGTTTGATTGTGAGTGTAACTAGAAGTTTGCTCTTACCTGTAATCCCCCTGTATGAACAACTGCCTGCTTTTCGGAAACCCTTCCGGAATATTCAATATTGAGTTCAATCCCCCGGGTTATACTTCTCTGGAAAAGGATGGTCCATGTTCCATTATTTCCGGGTTGCAGTCCCTGTAACATCTCATACCCTACAGGGGAATTAGGATCATCATTATATTCAAGATAGACATATTTGATTCGGGCAGTGACAATTCCCTTGTTCAATATGCTGTAGCGAAGTTCGGTACCCAGGTTATGTTCAGTCGATTCCTGTATATCCAACAGGTTCACCTGGGTTTTAAATCCATAATCAGCTACAAAACGGAAAGCAAGATTCAACTGAGATTGAAAGCTGAACTTGTTAGAAACAAAGTCGATATCATAATTACGGCTGCTCAGGAACTGGGATGAAAAGGTCTTATCGCCTGTATCAAACTGGTTGATCAATGTAATATTGCTGCCAAGACTTAACCTGCCACGAAATCCATGGCTGAGGATTGTTCTTGTATCAAATCCGTTGGAAAGAAGGCTTCGGTTCAGGTTGCGTTGATATATATAGTCCACTCCGAATAACTTCCCTGTTTTATTAAATGAGAGATTATTCCGGATGGATGTGGACAATGTAATAAGGTCAGCATCATCAAGATCGATCAGAAAAGGATTAAGGTTTTTCAGGATATCCTCGGAAGTATTTTTACGATTAACCCTGTAGGCGAACTGGTCAGAAAACAGGGAAGCTCCTTTCAGAAAACCACTTTTGTCTTTCCATACTCTGGCAGGATTTAGATTTATGGTCTGGTTAAACTGGTTGCTGTATACCGTCATAAAATCGTTGGAAGGGAAGAAGATTCTGATATACCTTGCTTCATCCTTGAACTGGGCAACCTCAAATTCATCCAATTCCTTTAGTCCATTTTGGTTATAATCGATCCATTGGTAGACTCCCTGTCCCGGAGCAACCTCCAGGTAGGAATAATCCTGGCTGGTTTCCAGTCCGGACCCCACCTCGTAAAAAGTGCTTGTTGAAATAGCGCCCTTTGCCAGTTGCATCCCGTGTTCTATTCTGCCGGTAATATTTCTTTCTGGCTGGTTGAGGCTGAGGGAAGTATCAGCCACAGAGAGTTCCCGGTAAGTGAGAGTGGATTGCAAACGCATATTCGGATTTTTCTGGAATACCCCTCCCAGGCTGAAATCCTGTCCCATGTTGGTATAAACCAGCAGGTTGTCAGATGGTTGATAATCTTTCCGATTCTTGTATGATATGAATCCGCGATTGAGGATGCTGTCAGGCTGGGTGAGGAATACTTCCCATTCCTGGTAGGCAAAACTGTTTTGCAATAGAGAATCGCCGGGTTTTCCCTGCCATTGATTCCTTTCTCCCTCCTCCCGGATTCCCAGTATAGCTTTGTTGAAATTTCTCGCCAGGCTTACACGGTGTCTCAGAAAACTCGTCTTGGAGAAAGAGTCATCTGAATTCATAAGGCTTCCATTCATAGAGAGCTCGAAACCACTGAATTTCAAATTCCCGCCAAGGTTATTCCTTAGTCCCTCAAACTGTTGGCCTTTTGTCAGGAATTCTGAATTCAGGTGTATATATCCGGTATTTCGTTCATAGAATTGGAGTCCCACCTGAGCAATATTCTCCTGGGCAGGTGTATCATTAAGAGGAAGGTTCCAGTCCCTCGAAAACTCAATACTCCTGAATCTCTCAACCGGATCAAACCTGCTGCTGATTAATCGGTATCCGGCCTTTCCTGTCAGGCGGATACGGGAAGTATCGGCCTGAAGCATTTCCTGATCCAGTGTAAGGTTTAGTGCATATCCCAGGTTCTCATCCGAATCCATGGAAGAGAATGTATTCAGGTCATTATTGCTCATGGAAAATTCAAATGAAGCCCTGGTCATGGAAGTGAAAGCCTGTGTCCCGCCAAAACTGACAACCTGCTTTTTCTTGGGGGTAACCAGGAGCACAACAGGTTCATAATTTCCCTGTTTATTTCCGTTAAGAGGAGCCACCCATTGGAATACCCTTCCATTTGCCGTTGAATTCAAGAGCACATAATTACCCCTCCCTTCTCCCAGGTAGCTGAACCGAAGTCTGTAGACAGCGAGTGCAGGGTCGTATGAGTGAACGTAAACCTCCTGGTAAATTCTCCCTCCCGCAAGGCTGTCTGTTTTCCTGTAAAGGACCTCATCCGGATTATATCCAATACTGTCAATGCGAGGCACCACAGCCTTTTCAATGTCATTTCCGATGCCGGACAGATATTGCTTTTCCTCATCTGAGAGGTCCTGCCGGAGTGTCTGGTTTTTATCATCCTGCTCAGAAAAAACATTCAGAAAATAGGAACCCTTGTCAGTTTTATAGGAATTACTTGTATAGACCAGGAATCTGGCATAACTCTGCTCTGAATATTCAAACTCCACTACGATTCTTTTATCCTTGGTTACAGGTTGTAAGGGAGTAAAAGTTATTTCTGCATTATTGTAGTCAATAGTATAATCCCGGTCAATCCCACGGCTGAGTAAGCGGCCGTCGATATAAACCCGCTCAGATCCGGCCAGGACAACGATAAATTGTTCAAAATTTGCTCCATGGAGTTTATAGGGACCCTGGTTCCCCTCGATTCCCTTTAAAGAATTACTGTTGAATTTTCCTTTTGAAACCGCGCCGCTTACAGTGGTACTGAAATTATCCTTATGGCTGTTGCCAAGCTTGAACTTCCCGGTGAACTTTGCTCCTTTTGCGCGCTTGTAAAAGTCGGTAAAAATACCCGGTGAACCACTTAGTTCTATGTCGCCTCCGGTCAGGGAGAGTTGCTCATTGAAAACTTCGATAAAAACCTTATCAAATTCCGAGATTTGCTGGGAATATCCTTCCGGTTGTATAGGAATATTGTTATCTGAAAGGACGGCAATGATATTCAGGTTATCGCTCAGTTTACCTGTAAGCTGCAGATTAAGGTTGGAATTGACCACCACATCCTGGCTGTTTCCGAAAGTGATTCCGCGGGACAGGCTTCCCCGTTTATTTAATTCTGAATAGGAATAGTAGTTTCCAGGTGGAAGATCTTCCGTACTGATTCGGAAAGGATCTGCTGCCTGTCCATCTGGTTTAGGTTTAAGCCTGCCTGGATCTTTATGGAAGTAGGGCTGAAAAACTTCAGGGGAGAGGACCCTGTATTTGACAGTAATCTCCCCGCTGACCAGCGTCTGGTCCAGCACCAGTTTCCCTTCGGAGGGGAGGATCATGTACTGACTTTCCGGTATCCGGTTCTGCAGGGAATCAAACAGGAATACCGAACCCGGCATAATTACCAGGGAATCAAGGTTAACCGTATCTGATTTTACAGTGAAGGATTTTGTCCGCTGGTTAGATAAATCCTGTGCACTGGCAGTAAGGCTAAGCAGTAGTAAAATGAATATGATTCCCCTTTTCATCATACAGTCAATGCATTAATAATGAACTTAGAAACACCTGATAAATTGCCCTAAAACACTTCCTGCTATGTTATTTATCATAGAAACTCTCGGGGGAAAGATATATTTTCGTTTTGAAAGATTTCAAAGGATAAGGCATGGAAAGAATTCTTATTATTGGTGCAGCGGGACAAATAGGCTCAGAACTGACCCTTGAGTTACGCAAATTATATGGGTCCGATCATGTTTTCGCAACAGATATTAAGGAACCCGGACGGGATGTATTGGACAGTGGTCCCTTTCAGTTGCTGGATGTAATGGATGATAAACGTTTGATCCATTTCGTAATCCGCCACAAGATTACCCAGATTTATCACCTGGCTGCGGTCCTTTCCGGGAACGCTGAAAAACTTCCCATTCAGGCCTGGCATATCAACATGAACAGCCTGATGAACATACTGGAAGTGGCTAAAATGGTCGAAGAGGTAAAGAAGGTGTTCTGGCCCAGCTCCATTGCGGTCTTTGGACCGACTACACCAAGGATCAATACCCCACAGTTAACGGTTATGGAACCCACAACGGTGTATGGTGTAAGCAAGCTGGCAGGTGAACGCTGGTGTGAATATTACCACAAAAAGTTTGGCCTTGATGTCAGAAGTATCCGATACCCCGGATTAATAAGCTATGAGACTGAAGCAGGAGGTGGAACAACAGATTATGCTGTTGAAATTTATTATGCAGCAGTAAAGAATGGTATTTATGATTGTTTCCTCTCCGAGGATACTGCCCTTCCCCTGCTATTTATGCCCGATGCCATTAAAGCAACCATCGATCTCATGGAGGCGGATCTGGATAAACTTTCAGTACATAGTGCCTATAATCTTGGGGGAATGAGCATTACTCCCAGGGATATTCATTCTGAGATACGGAAACAATTACCTGATTTCAAGATCAGTTATTCTCCTGATTTTCGGCAGGTAATCGCAGAGACATGGCCACAGAGTATTGATGATAGCATTTCGGCAAGGGACTGGGGATGTTCGTATTCCTATGACCTTGAGAGTATGACAGAAATTATGCTGGAGGAAATAAGCAAGAAGCTAAATCTCAACACCTTACGATAATTAAACAATTCAAATATGTACGGAGATATTAAAGTCCATCTACAGAAGGAACTGGAATCCATAAAGGAAGCTGGACTGTATAAAAATGAGAGGATTATCACCTCGGCACAGACAGCTGAAATAACCATATCCACTGGAGAAAAAGTTCTTAATTTTTGTGCCAATAATTACCTTGGATTGTCGAACCATCCGGATCTTATTCAGGCAGCAAAGGAGGCAATGGACAGCCATGGATTCGGGATGTCGTCGGTTCGGTTTATCTGTGGCACCCAGGATTTGCATAAGGAACTTGAAAGACAGATTGCCGATTACTTCGGAACCGAAGATACCATATTGTATGCCGCCTGTTTTGACGCTAACGGTGGAGTATTTGAACCCATTCTGAACGCTGAGGATGCGATCATTTCCGATTCATTGAACCATGCCTCCATCATTGATGGGGTACGCTTATGCAAGGCAGCACGCTACAGGTATAAAAATGCTGATATGGAGGACCTGGAAAAGCAGCTATTAGCAGCCCGGGAACAACGATTCAGAATGATTGTTACCGATGGGGTTTTCTCAATGGATGGGAATGTAGCCCCGATGGATCAGATAGTATCACTAGCCGAGAAGTATGATGCAATGATCATGGTAGATGAATGCCATTCTGCTGGTGTAGTGGGTGATACGGGCAGAGGAGTTACTGAATTATTTGATATAAGGGGTAAGGTTGATATTATTACAGGAACCCTGGGGAAGGCATTCGGTGGTGCCATTGGAGGATTCACAACCGGGAGGGCAGAGGTTATCGAAATGCTCAGACAAAGGTCACGTCCCTATTTGTTCTCAAATTCTCTGCCACCCTCCATTGTAAATGCTGGAATTGCCATGTTCAGGATGATGGGGGAAACCAATAAACTGCAGGATAAGCTTCATCATAACACGGAGTACTTCTATACGAAAATGAGTGAAGCCGGGTTTGACCTAAAACCAACCAAATCTGCCATTGTTCCTATCATGCTTTATGATGCGAAACTATCCCAGGATTTTGCTGGCAGGTTACTTGATGAGGGAATATACGTGATCGGGTTTTATTACCCAGTAGTCCCCAAAGGAGAGGCGAGGATTCGTGTTCAGCTTTCAGCTGCGCATGATGATGAACAACTTGACAGGGCTGTCAGAGGATTTGTGAAAGTCGGCCGGCAATTAGGTGTTCTGAAAAATTAAGCCTATCCACACTTGGAAGAACCGCAGCTTGTACAGATCAGGCAACCTTCCTGGTAAGTCAGGCTGGCAGATCCGCATTCTTCGCATTTCTGCTTGGTCTTTGCTTTGGTACCATCCGGAATATACTTCTTTAGCGTACGCTCAACACCAGCTTTCCATGTATTAATTGATTCACTGTCCAGTCGCAGGGATGATACAAGGTTCACCACATCAGGGATAGGCATCCCATGCCTCAGGACACTGGATATCAGCTTGGCATAATTCCAGAATTCCGGGTTGAAAATATGTGAAAGTCCCCCAAGAGTATTCTTGTACCCATACTTATCAGTATACTGGAAATCATAACGACTTACACCCTTCTCGTCTTTATTTTTGACGATGGTACCCTGATTTATTTTCTTGGGTAACGGGAACATTTCTTCATCCTCGATACCCGTAAAGATCTCGTAAGGGACTCCATCCTTTAGTCCAACAAAAGCGATCCATTTTTCGCTACTGTTATTGAATCGAAGTATTTCAGCCTCAAGGGTTTTAGGCCTTTTGAATTCTTTTGCCTCATCATTCTTTTCATCCTTGAGAAGAACTCCTGTCCTGGAACCGTCACGATAAACTGTACAGCCTTTGCATCCACTCTCCCAGGCAGTAACGTATAATTCACTAACCAGGCTTTCATTCGCGTCTTTCGGAAGGTTAATGGTAACCGAGATGGAGTGGTCAACCCATTTCTGGATCTGTCCCTGCATTTTTACTTTGCTCAGCCAGTCCACATCATTAGAAGTTGCCTTATGGTAAGGAGATTTTTCAACTATGGCGTCGACCTCCTTATCATCCATCAGTTTTACTTTGGCAGCATCGTATCCGTTAACTTCCAGCCAGGTCACAAACTTATGATGGAAAACATTATACTCCTCCCAGCTGTCCCCTACCTCATCAACAAAGGAAATGTTTGTAGAGCTGTCGTTTGGATTAACTTTTCTTCTTCTCTTATAAACAGGGAGGAATACAGGTTCAATACCGGACGTAGTCTGGGTCATCAGGCTTGTTGTTCCGGTGGGGGCAATGGTCAGCAGGGAAATATTCCTCCGCCCGTACTTACTCATATCCTCATACAATGACTCGTCTTCATTTTTCAAACGGTTGATAAAAGGATTATCCTTCTCCCTGTCCATGTTGAAAATCGGAAAGGCACCCCTTTCTCTGGCCATAATAACGGAGGAGCGGTAAGCTTCGATGGCTAAGGTTTTATGTACTTCGCTGGAGAAATCCGTAGAATTCTCCGAACCATACTGGAGGCCGAGGGATGCAAGCATATCTCCTTCTCCGGTTATACCTACACCGGTACGTCTTCCTTCAAGGGCTTTTTGTTTGATTTTTTCCCAGAGTCTTCTCTCAACCCATTTCAATTCCGGATCTTCGGGATCTGATTTGATCTTATCCAGAATGGCATCTATTTTCTCAAGTTCAAGATCGATAATGTCATCCATCATTCGCTGGGCGAGACCCACATGCTGCTTAAACAAATCGAAATTGAATTTTGCTTTGGAGGTAAAGGGTTCCTCTACGTAGGAATATAGATTTATGGCCAGAAGTCGGCAACTGTCATATGGGCAAAGGGGTATCTCACCGCAGGGATTTGTTGATACAGTTTTAAATCCGATATCTGCATAACAGTCAGCTACTGATTCATTGGCAATAGTATCCCAGAACAGAACGCCTGGTTCGGCGGACTTCCATGCATTGTGGATGATCTTGTCCCAGAGTTTCGATGCATCTGTTTCCTTTGTATAAACAGGATTTTCAGAGTCGATGGGGTATTGCTGTATAAAAGGCTTCTTATTGACCACTGCATCCATGAAATCGTCTGTGATCCTGACAGATACATTTGCTCCTGTGACTTTGCCTTTCTCCATTTTGGCATCAATAAATCCTTCCGCATCCGGGTGCTTAACAGAAATGCTCAGCATTAAAGCTCCCCTGCGGCCGTCCTGGGCCACTTCTCTCGTTGAATTGGAATACCTTTCCATGAAGGGAACAATACCGGTGGAGGTGAGGGCAGAATTGAGTACGGGACTACCTTTTGGTCGTATATGGCTAAGGTCATGTCCTACTCCTCCTCTTCGTTTCATTAGCTGGACCTGTTCCTGGTCAATCTTCATTATACCACCATAGGAATCTGAACTGCCGTCATTCCCGATAACAAAACAATTTGAAAGGGATGCGATTTGAAAATTATTTCCAATACCGGTCATTGGGGATCCCTGAGGGACGATGTATTTGAAGTCCCTTATCAATTCAAACACCTGATTTTCGGAGAGGGGATTCGGATATCTTTTTTCGATGCGGGCAATTTCCCTGGCGATCCGGTGATGCATGTCGTCAGGAGTTTTCTCGTAAATTGCTCCCATGGAGTCCTTCAAAGCGTATTTATTTGCCCAGACAGTGGCTGCGAGATCATCCCCTTTGAAATAATCTCTGGATGCTTTTATGGCTTCCTCGAAGGAATATGTTTGAGTCCCTTTTTCTTCAATTTTTTTCTGCAGCACATCCGCTTCCTTATTGGCAACAACATCAGTATTCTTTTTCGAGGTCAACTCTTCCATAGAAGTTGAGAGATTTTAAACGTTTAGTAATTAAAATAATAGCCGAGGACAACAACCAGAAAGTTGAATTGGCAATTTATAGATTGATGGCTCACTGTACAAGTTGACACCGTTCGTATTTTTCAACAAATGAAGATAGTTATTAACGAGGCCCTGTAAAACACACATAATTAAATAGATACAAATTTTCTCAGAATAGAATATAAAGAGATCTAAATATAGTTTAAAGATAAAATTTCATACCGGCCGGGAGTCTCAGAGGTTTGGCGGGAGACTGTTAATAAGAATAAATTTTGTTAACAAAAACTTGAGGATAATAAATTTTCCAGTTATATTCTTTTGTAAATTCTGATCCGAAAACCAGGGTGAAATTACTGGGAAAAAGTTTTTCAAAAAGGGTTAGAAAGTGGGCCATCCTGAACTCGGTCGGGATGGCCCTTTCTAATAAAAAAAACCGCCCCATAAAAAGGCGGTTTTTTTCATGCCGTAATTATCTAGAAAATATATCGAAATCCGAGTTGAGCCTGCCATCTTGAACTTCTAATACCTCCATCATCAATATCGTAAGGCTCGTCGTTTTTGGGCCGGTCAAAGGAGAATGTAGGTGTAGTTCCATCCGCCTGGAAATCTTCAAATTCAATCAGCCTGCTTTTGTCATAATAGGTAGCATAATACATTCTTCCCCAATCCTTATTAATCAAGTTGCCAAGGTTGAAGATGTCTAATGTAATCTGCAGGGTATTCCGCTTGTCACCAATATCGGTGAAGATATCCTGGGCAATCTTGAAATCAATAATGTTCTCAAAAGGAAGCCGTGGACCATTTCTTTCACTGTATTTTCCCCTGTTTGCATTGAGATATTTATCACCTTTGATGAATTCATCCAGATCCTGCCATTGCTGGTTTGCAGTAGCAGCATCAGCAAAAATAATATCACTTTGCTGGGCTGGAATATAGATCAGGTCCATATCCTTGCTATCCTGATCGGTCAACCTGTAATTATTATACACATATGAGAATGGCCTTCCGGACTGACCGTTATAGAAGAGGGAAAATGTGGTGGAAGCATGTCCCAGGTATTGAACCCTGTAGGAAAGGAATCCTACGACTCTGTGTCCCATATCAAAATCAGACCTTGTAAGGCCAACGTAGTTACGTCCCCTTGAATTCGCCATATACCTCCACTGGGAGGAATTCTGGGAGGATGTTCCATCAAATACAGAAGTTGCTGCACCGTAAGTGTAAGCCAGGCTTCCTGCAAATCCTCTGACAAATGGTTTTTGCAGCTGAACGGTAAGGTTATAGGTGTATCCTTTATTGGTATTATCCCCAACCATCATATAGCCATACGTTCCATCCACACGGTCATATCTGTCGTAGATAGGCCTGTCATCTGGTGTTCCGGTGAGACTGGTTGAAGAAGGTTTGATATTGTAGTTCATATAGGATACATTGTTCAATGTCTTGGTGAACATACCTTCAAGAGTTCCTATCATTCCCCATGGAAGCTTTTTATCAAGGGCAAGTGATGTCCGGAAAACCTGGGGATATTTAAAGTTCTTCACAAAGAGGTTCATGTCTCCTGAGGGAACATCAGGTGTGCCTGGTTGCAAGTCCTGTTTATCATACTGCTGGTCCCACTGGGGAATAAATGCTACATCACTGGCGCTGACATTTCCAAGGGTCAAACCATTATTATTATAGGATGCTCCCGGCCATACAAATGGAATCCGGCTTGTAAAAATTCCTACACCTCCACGGAGCTGAAGGGACTTGTCTCCCAGTACATCCCAGTTAAATCCGACACGTGGAGAAAACATTATCTGGGCTGAGGGCATTTGCCCGGCCTTGGCTCCATCCATATTGTATCCTTCAGCTTCTATCAGGGGGATCGTATTATCATTGAAGCTTTGATCAGTATTGAGCGTTGTCAGGAACATGGGAATATCTATCCGCACACCATAGGTTAATTTGAACTCATTGGAAACCTGGAATTCATCCTGGGCATAAAAACCTAATTGCATTGCGGTGAATTCAGCGGCTGCCTTTGTTCCGTCACCGGTGATATCATCAACAGCGGAATAGCTCCTGTAATAATCTGTAGCAAGCACATCATTCATGAATCCTGAAAGACTGTCATAATAATAGGTTCCGAAATTCTGACGGATAAACACATTATACATCTTGTATAACTCATTATGTGTTCCCACAGTGATGGTGTGTTTACCCTTATATATCTGCAAGTTGTCAGTAAGGGTAAAGATATCCTGGTTGAGCTCGTTGGCTGTAGAATATTCCTCACTTCCAAAGTTTATGTCACCTCCGCCATCGCTAACATATACCCTGGGGAAATTGCTGCCCATCGGGTTTCTGTTATCCCTGACAGCAGTATATCCAACGGTGAGTTTATTCGACATGGTATTGCTGATATTACTTTTCAGTTCAGCTGCAAGCGCATTGGTCAATGAGGGAAAGTCGATCCCTGAATTTCCGAAAATCAGATTATCTGAAGCAGAGCGGGAAGGAGACATGGAAACACCCTTGGTGTACTGGTTACGTATCATTACCTTATGCTTATCGCTGATATTCCAGTCCAGGCGGATAAGAACTTTATCACTTTTCAACGAACTGATCTGATCTCCATATCCACCGGGATCGTAACCATATCCATTTAGCTTTGTTACCAGGTCTGCAAGATCCTGAGTGGAGGCATCACCTTCATAGCTGGCAAAATCAAATGGACGAGGAGTTTCTTCTCTTTGAAGTTCCGCATTTACAAACAAGAATAATTTATTCTTCACGATAGGGGTTCCTACCCTGAAACCATATGTATTGGCATTGAACTTATCCAGTTTTTTTCTTTCAAGGCTTTCATCGTTGACCGGTGTTTTCCCTGCTAGTCCATCACTCCGCATAAAGTAATAAGCGGATCCTTCAACCTGGTTAGATCCCATACGCGTTACAGCATTGATGCCACCGCCGGTAAATCCACCGTGCCTGACATCATAAGGGGCAATAACTACCTGGAATTGTTCAATGGCGTCCACACTAAAAGGAGATATTCCAATTTGTCCCCCGTTTGTTCCATTGTCGGCCAAACCAAAGACATCATTGTTCATAGCACCATCAATGAAAAACGAATTGTAACGGCTGTTTGAACCGGCAATATTAATTCCACCTTGACTGGTAATACTTGCCTGTGGTGTCAATTTGGTAAAATCACTGAGATCCCGTGAAACAGAGGGTATAGTGTTGATTTGCTCTTCCTGAATAACCGTTTCTGTTCCTGTAACGTTTCCATCGAAAAGATCGTACTGGAACCTGGATCCCACAACCAGGACCTCGGCAATATCCACAGCTGTCTGAGACATGCTTGCATCCAGCTTGAATGTTTGTCCAAGGCTCAGGGAAATCCCTTCCTGCTTGAAATTTTCATATCCTACGTATGAAATTGTGATAGTGTAGGGTCCACCTGCGCTCATATTCGGAATTCTCCAATAGCCATCAGCATCAGAAATACTGGCGAATTGTGATCCAGTAGGAATATGTACAGCAATTACAGTGGCTCCTATCAGCGTTTCACCCGATTCGTCAGTAATCTGTCCGTTCATTCCTGCAGTAGTCATCCCCTGTCCAAAGGCAGAGCTTGCAAGCAGGGTGAGGGCAAACATCCAGATAAGGTTTTTCAATAAAGGTTTCATAGGCTTAAAGTTTTTAGATTAAATGGTGGTTTATATTTAAACAAAGGTGAATATACATGTTAATGCCAGTGTGGCAAGTGGTTTTAGAGACATCAGTTTTTCCTAAATAAATAGTGATAAAAAGTCCTGCCTTGAGTAGGCCAGGTACCAGGCAAATACTATTCGACAAAATAATGGAATGGTGGAGAATATCAGTGCTATGATGGAGAGTTCTTTTAAACTATTACTCTTTTCTTTTCAACGCGAAATCAACAATTTGTTTACTGGCTCCAAGCATAGATTTCACGTACTCTCCAGAAGAATTTCCGGTTTTTTCTAACAACGTTGAATCATCAAGGAGTCCGTTAATGACGGACATAAATTCCCCGAATCCAGATACCGGAAATCCGGCATTACGGGACTTAAGGTCTTTGGCTTCCTGAAACCTGGAATAATTGGGTCCGAATACTACCGGTTTACTAAACGCAGCAGCCTCCAGTGTATTATGAATACCATTTCCGAATCCTCCACCGATATAGGCAATATTTGCATATTGGTACAGTGAAGATAAGAGTCCAATGGTGTCAATAATGATGACATCTGTATCTTCAAGTCCTTCATTCAATCCCTCAGAATACAGTCGGACACGGCCATTGATTTCACCGGCCAGCCTTTTAATGCCCTGTTCATGGATCTCATGGGGGGCGATTATCCACTTGCAGGGACGGGAAGATTCATTGATGTACCGGGAGATAATATCTTCATCAGGGGGCCAGGTGCTTCCTGCAATGATTACCATGGAATCTCCACAGAACAAATGGAAACGCTTGTCTGTTTTCACCTGCCTGGAAATTTCATAAACCCGGTCAAATCGTGTATCACCGCTGACGGAGGCATGATGTATACCATGTGCTGAAAGCAGGTCCAGTGATGATTTCTGCTGAACAAAAAGATGCTTAAAGGAATCAAGGATTCTAAGGTACCAGGACCCGTACCACCTGAAAAAAACCTGGTTCTTACGGAAAGTGCCAGAGATCAGGTAGCTGGGAATTCCCCTGGATTTCAGTCCATTCAGCAAATGAAACCAGAATTCATATTTGACAAAAAACGCCTGTTCAATGTTTACCAGGTCCAGAAATTTTTCAGCTTTTCTTTTTGTATCAAGCGGAAGGTAGAATATATGATCTGCGCCCTCGTAGTTTTTTCTGACCTCGTATCCGGACGGGGAGTAAAATGTAAGCAGGATTTTTTTCTCAGGGAATTCTGCATGAATTTTCTCTATCACTGGTCTTCCCTGCTCGAACTCCCCGAGAGAGGAACAATGAATCCAGGTCAGGGGTATATCAGGATCCACTTCATGACCTATCCTATCCAGCAATCCTTTTCTTCCTGAAATCCATTGCCTGGCTTTGGAATCAAAAAGGGAGGCAATAAGAATCCCCAGGTAATAAAAACGAATGCCCAGGTCGTAAATCAATCTCATGATGCTGGTTTGGTTCCTAAAATTAGTGCTTTTCTGATTATCTTAGCCCAAATTTAAGACCATGAGCAATAAAGAGGTTAGAGTTAGGTTTGCACCAAGTCCCACAGGTCCCCTGCATATAGGGGGTGTAAGGACGGCCCTGTTTAATTATTTATTTGCAAGAAAAAACAGGGGAACCTTTATTCTGCGAATTGAAGATACAGATCAAACCAGGTATGTAAAGGGTGCAGAGGACTATATTATCGAATCCCTGGCCTGGTGCGGGATTGAATTTGATGAGGGAATAACGAAAGGGGGTGTGCACGCTCCATACAGGCAATCTGAACGAAAAGAGATCTACAGGGAATACGCTGAGATCCTTGTTAAGGAAGGTTTGGCATACCTTGCATTTGATACACCGGAAGAGCTTGATGCACTCAGAAATGAAGGCGAAAAGGCCAAACGTACGTTTACCTATAATGCCCTGAGCAGGGACCAGCTCAATAATTCTATTGCACTCTCAGATGAGGAAGTAAAAGAAAAAATCAAATCCGGAACCCCCTATGTAATTCGTTACAGAATGCCTGATGACCACTGGATTGAATTTGAGGATATTGTCAGGGGGAGGGTGGAAGTGAATGCCCGTACACTGGATGATAAAATTTTGCTGAAGGCTGATGGTATGCCAACCTATCATCTTGCCAACGTGGTAGATGATCATTTGATGGAGATAAGTCATGTAATCAGGGGAGAGGAATGGTTGCCCTCTACGCCTTTGCATGTCTTGCTTTATGAGGGACTGGGATGGAAGGATAGTATGCCCGGGTTTGCACATATGCCTCTTACCCTGAAACCAGACGGACAGGGGAAACTTAGTAAAAGGGATGGAGACAGGCTTGGATTTCCGGTTTTTCCTCTAAAATATACCCAGCCTGAAACCGGAGAGGAATCTAAGGGATACAGGGAAGAGGGCTATTTCCCGGAAGCATTCATCAATATTCTGGCCATGCTTGGATGGAACCCGGGCACTGAACAGGAAATCTTTTCAATGGAGGAACTGGTTGAGGCGTTTGATCTTGACCGGATCGTAAAAGCAGGATCCAGATTTGATCCCGAAAAGGCCAGGTGGTTCAATCACCAGTACCTTGTAGAAAAACCGGATGCTGAATTGGCAGTATGGCTCAATTCAGAGCTTGAAAAGCAGGGATTGAAATTTGAATCGGAGTATACAGCCAAAGCAATATCACTTGTGAAAGAAAGAGCATTCCTGCTTCCGGACTTATGGGAACAGTCATGGTTTTTCTTTGTATCCCCGGACTCCTATGATGAAAAAGTAGTGAAAAAAGTCTGGAAGGATGACACAGGCCAGCTTATCTCAGAAGTATATAAGTTGCTTGAATCCCTTGAATCATTCAAATCAACCCTAATCCAGGCAGCTATCAAGGACATGGTTGAAAAACGGGATATTGGATTCGGCAAAGTCATGAACCCACTACGTCTAATGCTGGTCGGATCAAACATCGGACCCGGATTAATGGATATGATGGAGGTCCTTGGCAAAGAGGAGGTTCTTCGCCGTATTGTCATGGGACTTGAAAAGATCCCTGCCCTTAAATCCTGAACATTTCCAGAATATCGTACATTTGATTTTATGAAAAAACAAGTTGTACTGCTGTTAATCATACTGCTTGCTCTGGCAGCCTGTGAAAAGGAAACTCCAGAAACGGCAGAACGAGGGTATATAATTTCAACGAAAGAAATTAGGGATTATACCCCGGAAGACATCCAGGCACTCCTTGATTTCAATGACTTCCAGGTGCCCTTTACCCTGGAACATAAGGTAAGTGCCGTCAAGATTGCCTATATGACGCCGGACCCGGCCGGGAAACTTGTAAATGCAACCGGAGGGATTTATATTCCCGAAACTACAGGTGATTTTCCGATTATCTGTTTTCAGCATGGAACACAAACCCATAAAGTGCTGGTACCTTCCCTGGGGGCCGGAAATTCGGACGCAGGAATGGCCGGTGCGGTGGCTGCTTCCATGGGATTTATTTGTGTGGCAGCGGATTACCTGGGACTGGGAGAATCTGAGATCACGCCACCCTACCTTATGGCAGAGAATTCGGCTACAACCGTTATTGATATGCTCCGTGCCAGCCTGTCATATCTTTCCTCCCAGGGGATAAATACCAATGGGAACCTTTACCTGGCCGGCTATTCTCAGGGGGGACATATTACTATGGCCACACATCATGAAATAGAGAAAAACTATTCAGATGAATTCCAGGTCACCGCTTCCGCACCCATGGCCGGACCCTATGACCTGAAATCAACCATTGACACCATACTCCAGTGGGAAATGTATGAACGCCCTATCCTGATGGCCTACCTGATGAATTCCTATAACCATTATAATGCATGGGTACGGCTGCCTGAAATTTTCAAGGAACCCTATGCAACTGATATTCCAGGGTATTTTGATGGACTGCATTTTATGGATGGAATAAACAATTTGCTGCCTCAAACTCTGAGCGATTTATTACAGGAGTCATTTATTTCCGGATACATGGGAGAGGGAGAGCAGGCTCTAAAGCAAACTATTCAGGATAATTCCCTGCTTAATTTCACCCCCACGGCTCCGGTTCTCCTGATTCATGGTGATGCAGACATGACAGTTCCCATTGAAAATTCTAAGGCCGCTGAAAAGTATTATAAAAGCAAGGGGAAAACCAATGTTGAACTGCACATTGTTGAAGGAGATCATGTGGGTGCTGCCCCTGCTGCCATTGTCGGAGCGATGCAATGGTTTGATACGCTCGAAAATCCATAGGCCATTCCCATCCCGAAAAATTCTCCTATTGCAGTTCCCGTATCCTGACTTCTATATCTTTCTCGTTTTTCAGAAGTTCAACAAGCTCCTGGGGATCTGTTTGTCCAAAATGATATGGATACAGCACTTTCGGTCGCATCGATAGGGCAGCATCTGCAACCATCTCCGGAGTCATGGTGTAGGGCAGGTTCATCGGAAGGAAGGCAATATCTATATCCTTCAGGGCCTTGAGTTCCGGTGTATTTTCCGTATCCCCTCCGATCAGCATCTTAATTTCTCCCATGATTAGCACATATCCGTTGCCGCTTCCCCTGGGGTGATACGCCTCCCCGTTTGATCTTTTATGCTCAATATTATATGCCGGAACAGCTTCGATATAAATACCTTTCAGGGTCTTTGTATCCCCATTGCCCATAATCACGGCCCCTTTAAAATCCTCCAGCTGATTGTTACAGTTCCGGGTCATAACTACCGGACAATCCTTTTTCCTTATATGATTAATGGCAGTCAGGTCAAGATGATCTCCATGCTCATGTGTTACCAGGATCAGGTCTGCATCTGGCATATCCGCATAATCTGCCTCCCTCATGGTGGGATCAATGTGAATTACCTTACCATTGAATTCGAACATCAGGGTCCCGTGTCCTATGAAGCTGATTGCCAGCTCTCCTTCAGAGGTTTTAAAGACATCTTTCTGGTAGTCTGTTGCGTTCAGGGTCAGGGAAATTATGCTTGACGCAAAAAAGATAATTAAGGTTTTCATTTCATTTTATTTTGTATTCCGGAAAGGAACCGGAATAGTTGTTTTCGGGTCTTGTTGAATTTCAACTCAATTTAGGAGTAAGATTTGATTTTATCAAGTCCCTCTTGTGGGAATAAAATAGTAATTTTATCAGTGATGAGAACTACTTTAATCATAATCCTGATTTTATTCGCCGGAATCTACCTGGGATCATGCAGCAGATCAGAGAAAAACTTAGCAGACTCCGTCTCTAATGAATACAGGTTGGTGAATTTACATTATGAAAATTCCGGTGGAGAGAAAGGAATAACCCATTTCTATTACGACCAGGATGAGCGAAATTACCAGGCTGTATGGCAGCTGGCAGACAGTTCACGGAGTTCCCTGAATCATCATTCTTTTGATTCTTCAGGGAGGATGATAACAAAATTCAGGGAGTACAGTGATGGGATCACCTCCCTCCAGAACTTTCAATATGATCCCTCGGGAAATCTGATTTTTGAGGATTTCTCTCGTTCAGACAGTGTATCGGGAAGTGTTGACTATATATATGGAGAGGATGGCCGGGTCAGATATGCGGATTGCAAGGGACTGAATGGCTGGTTTTTTGGGAAGATTGTATATACCTGGGAAAAGGATCTGAAAACCGGTGCAGAAATTTTCAGTGATTCTGTAAATTTTGGTAGCATAGAATATCAGTACGATGAGGATAGGCTGGTGCTTGAGGAATGGAATTTCGGAGGGGACTCCGGAAGGGACTGGAGACAGGTATTTCGTTACGAATACCAGAAGGCTGCTCCTGAAACCTATACTTCCTCCAATGTTTTCATAAGGGAGAGTCCATGGTACAGGATAGCTTCTGAATCCTATGATTTCAACGGGGAATCAGGCGGTCCATCTTATTATAATTATGATAAGAAAGGAAAGCTTTTAAGCAAAGAGTTTCTGCGAAGCGATGGACTGAGAACAATGACTGTATATGATTATGATTCAACCGGCTTACTTGACCATTCCCTGAGAGAATACGGAGATGGGCGGACCACCGATTTTCTTTACTGGTACAGCGTCGAACGCAAGCTACTTGTAAAAACCTTTCAATGGACAGACGGTTCGTCCGGATCTGAAACCTACAGGTATAAAAATGGCAGACTTCTGAGGGGAGAATATGTAAATGTGGACGGATGGTTGAATGGGATACTGGATTTTATTTATAATGATACTGGAATAATTATTGCTGCAGATTTTACCGGTGATGACGGGAATGACGCCAGGCTGGATTTTTCATACGATCGGAATTTTAATCTAAAGAGAATCCAATGGACATTCAGCTCCGGTCATACCCAGACCTATAGTTTTATATATGAACCAAATACGATTTAATAGATTATGATGCACAAATCATTTTTATCTACAGTGATCATTCTGACAGTCCTGGTATTTGCAGTTCAAGTTCAGGCACAGGATAAGGAACTTCCTCCAGGGGTAACAGCTGTCCCTTCAGATCCCGCAGTGGTAAAACCTGCCCCTTCAGGTCCCGTGGCGAAAGTAGAATCCGGAAAGTTTATGTTTAAGGCTGTCAGAGCCTATCCATCAGGCGGCGGTGGTGGAGTTGCTATGGCCGCAAGGGCTAGCACGGTTAAGATGGATGGAGATCACGCTACCGGTAATCTTGCTTTTTTCGGCACAAATACCAGTGCCCCCTTCAATAATAACGGTGGAGGCATTGAATTTGACGGTGAGATATCCAATAAAAGAATCAAGAAAAAGGAGAAAAAACAACAGATGACCATGAGTTTTTCCATTTCGGGAATCAGAGATAGCTACAAGTGCATTTTTACCATTTCCGGAACAGGACTATCCACCCTGAATGTAAGCAGTAATAAGAAGAGTCCTATTTCTTACCAGGGATATATTTACCCCTTACCGGAAAAATAATTTGTGGCTCGGTGAACCGGACAGCTTTTTACTGCTTTTCGGTTTCTGATTCTGCTGCCGATTTGGATCCTAAGGGGCTTCCGATTTTGACGCAGCCTCTGCTTCTGCATTTTTGGCGGCCTGTTTCTTTGATTTTTTCGAAAAAGCCCGAACCATTCCACTGTGCTGAAGAGCTTCGGAGGCTTCCCTGATCTCAATCAGGGTCTCATTTAGGTTGTGGAGTGCAATATCAAGGCTGTCTGCGAATAAGGAATCAACCAGCATTTTATTGAAGACTCCCTGACCTGTATTCATGGTTTCTGTAAGATCTATAAGGTTGGCAGTTACTGATTCCAGGTTCTGAGTACTTGCATTCAGATTATTGCTGGCCTCATAGATATTCATGGTAAAAGCTGTATCCGTAAATAGTTTTCCAATTACTCCTTCTCCGCGGTTCACCTTATCTGTTATACCTTCAAGGTTGGCAGATATTTCTGTAATATACCGGGCCGTGGAATCCAGATCTCCCGCAAATTCAGGATCTGCAACCAGTTTGCCGATAAAGCCCTCTCCGCGCTTGACACCCTCGGACAGTATCCTCAGATTTTCACTTGTTCTGGCAAGATTATAGGCAAAAGCAGTATCCGTAAATATTTTTCCAAAAACACCTTCGCCCTGGCTCATCTTTGTGGTGATATCGATAAGGTTCCCGGATACCACCGAAATACGCTCGCTTGAGGTCTTGATTTCACGGAGGATATCATCGGCTTCAATGGGGGCAACGGAAGGAAGTTCATCTCCGGGTTCTATGGAAGGCATATCCGGACTTCCCGGGAGCAGGACAATCAGTTTGTTCCCCATTAGTCCCTGGGTACCGATGGTTGCAATAGAATTTTTCTTTATGAACTGGGTTACTTTTCGATCGATAGACATTTCAACCAGAACGGAAGAATCTGACAGTATGGTTAGCTTGCTGACGGCTCCGACATCAATCCCGGTAAATCTAACGTTTGCTCCCTGCCTGAGTCCCACTACATCTCGGAATTCTGTTGTAATTTTTACATTGGTGCTGAACATATTCTGTTTGCTGCCGATAAGATAAAAGATAATAATAAAGAGCACCACACCACCGGTGATATACATACCGAGCCTGATGTTTGTCTGCTTTGAGCTTTTCATTTTATTCTGGTTTAAATAAAATAATTTCTTACCATTTCGTCTTCATGTTGTTCAAGTTCCTCATAGGTTCCGCGTGCAATAAAATTCCCATCCTGAAGAATAACAATCCGGTCAGAAACCCTTTTTGCACATTTCATGTCATGAGTTACTACCATTGAAGAAACGTTGTATATTTCCTGTACCCTAACAATTAATTCATTGATATCCCTTGCAGTATAGGGGTCAAGCCCTGTTGTTGGTTCATCATACAGGATAATTTCCGGTTGTAACACCAGGGTCCTGGCCAATCCCGCTCTTTTACGCATGCCCCCGGAAAGTTCAGATGGCATTTTATTGATATCATTCAGCAGGTCTACGCTTTTGAGTGTTGCTTCAACCAGTTCATGTTTTTCCGCAGGAGTCAGTTCCCTTTTATTTCTTTCAAGAGGAAATAGCAGGTTTTCCTCCAGTGTCATAGAATCATATAGTGCTCCTTCCTGAAACAGGTATCCTATTCTTGACCGTAATGCGTTTAACTCATTGTCTTCCAGGGAAAGCACATCTTCTCCCAGAACATTGACACTGCCTTCATCAGGGATTATTAGTCCCACCATACATTTAATCATAACAGATTTTCCCTGCCCGGATCTTCCGAGAATGCTCATGGTTTCACCCCGGTACAGATTAAGAGAAACACCCTGAAGCACCTTTTTTTCTTCAAATGACTTGTACAGATCTGAGACCTGTACGACAGGTTCTCTATTTTCGTGATTCCTGCTCATATCAGGATCTCCGTTATTTGTACCGCAATAAGGTCAAGAATAAAAATCACTACAGATGAGATTACTACGGCAGTATTGGCTGAGGCACCAACACCCTGCGTCCCACCGGTTGTATGGTATCCTTTATAGCAGCTGATTGTTCCAATGGCAAATCCAAAGAAAAAGCTCTTTATGGTTGCCGGTATTATATCTATGTACCAGATCTGGTCAAGTGCCTGGGTAAGGAATAGTTTCAGGGAAATTGTGTTGCCCATATTAGCTCCTGCAAAAGAGCCAAGGAAAGCGACTCCGTCTGAATAAAAAACAAGGATGGGAAGCATCAGGGTAGTAGCCAGTACTCGGGTAGCTACCAGGTATTTCAAGGGATTGGTCCCGGAGACCTCCATGGCATCTATCTGGTCTGTAACTCTCATGGAACCAAGTTCTGCACCGATTCCCGACCCCACCTTTCCGGCAAAGATCAATCCACCGATTACCGGAGATATTTCCCTCAGGATAGCAACCATTATCACTCCTGGAAGCCAGGCATCAGCTCCCAGTTCTGCCATTACGGGACGTGTCTGCATCGTGAGTACCAGTCCCATTATAAAAGCAGTAATACTTATAAGTCCCAGTGTCTTATACCCGATCAGATAGCACTGGCGGAAGAACTCTGTCCACTCGAAACGCCCACGGAATAGTTCCCGGATCACCCTTCCGGCAAACCGGAAGGTGTCAGCCAGCTCCCAGAAGAATTGATAGAGCCTGCTTTCATTATTGTGATTGGCATTCTGCTCTGTCATAGTAATAAGACGCCTGAATTGCACAATTATTCCTCTTGGCTATATAAAGTTACAAAAAAATACCTCCCCCATAAAATGGATTGCAGCTCTCAAAACCTGAATCGAGCGGATATACGTTGCAGAAAACTTTTCATATGAAGCTTTGAGGCTACAAAAACAGGAAATACCCGGACATCAATTAAAAAGCTCTATAGGATCAAGATTAAGAAACTCTTGCCAGGGGATACCTGTCTCTCCGACAAGTAGGACTTTATAAGGTTTGAATTTTTTTGAAAATGCAGAAATACCTGAGGTTTTGGCAGAATGCCCACTTTTAACTTCGATCCCAATAGCTTTATCCTCTAGTTCAATTACAAAATCAATTTCATCATTTGCATGTCGCCAATAGAATAATTTAAACGCTTTAGCAAGCGAATGATTCAGAAGATGGGCTCCAACAGCTGATTCCACCCACCTTCCCCAGTGTTCGGGTTCTGATTGAATTTTTTCAAAGGTCTTTACCTGCTGGGCACTCATCAAAGCGTTATTATGAACCTGGAACTTGGGACTAGAAGATCGTTGGCGGAGGATACCGGGAGAATATTTCTCTATTCCTTTTAACAATCCGCTGGTATCCAGGAGATATAAATAGTGAGCAAGAGTAGTGGTATTACCAGCCTCAGTCAATTGTCCCATAATTTTATTAAAGGACAGGATCTGGCCGGAAAAATTACAGCCCAGTTCGAACAAACGTTTCATCAATACGGGTTTATCGACTCTGGTCATTAAAAGAATATCTTTCGAAATACTGGGTTCTATTAATGAATCAAGGATGTATCCTCGCCAGCGATCCTCCTGATCAATTAAGGGTACTGCACCCGGATAAGCTCCGAACCATACAAATTGTTCAGCCGTCAGTCCAAAGGCCTGTTGGATTTCCCGGAATGTCCAATGCCCAACATAAATACTCTCAAACCTACCTGCCAGGGATTCTGTTAGTCCCTGCTGAATCAACAGACGGGAGGATCCCAGAAGTACTACTTTCAGTTGAATTCCTTCACTAGTATCTTTGTCCCATTCCTTCTTAACAGTTTCACTCCAATTGTCAATTTTTTGTATTTCGTCTATAATCAGGATTCCTTCCTTGATAGAAGAATTTATAAGTTGAATTCTCGCATATTCCCATTCCTGGGATATCCAGAATCCTTGTGGAGCGGTAATTGCATCTGCTGATTTATAATGAACAGGAATGTCAGACTGATCAATAAATTGAGTTACAATCGTAGTCTTTCCTACCTGCCGTGGACCATAAATTACCTGGATGAACCTTCTTTGTTCATTGAGAATCCTGTCTGTAAGTAATTGTTTATGTGGTCGTTCAAACATTTAATATATTTTACTCAATATACTGAGTAAAATTACTCAATAAATTGAGAAAACACAAATTACTTTGTAAAATCTTATCTCAGGCGGAATTATATATGACTCAATTAATCCTCAGGATCAGTCCAACGCCACGGATGGTATCAAGAGAAATGGAGCTATCCGGGTGGAGGTATTTGCGGATGCGGGTAACGAAGACATCCATGCTTCGGCCAAGGAAATAATCATTTTCTCCCCAGATATCCTCGAGAATCTGCTCCCTTTTAAGGACGCAGTTTTTATTTTCTACCAGGTATTTCAGGAATTCGGCTTCCTTCAGGGTCATCTGGTACTTGAGGTCAAATCCGGAGAGTGTAAGTTCATCGAAGCGGAATTCAAATTTGCCTACCTGTGCGGGTTCAGCACCTACATGTCCCAGTCGCTTCAAAATATTTTTGATGCGGAGTATCAATTCCTCGACCTCGAAGGGTTTGGTAATATAATCATCGGCCCCGAGTTTTAGTCCCTTGATCCGGTCCTCCTTCTGGTTTCTTGCCGTAAGGAAAACCACCGGCATATCCGGATCAATTTTCCGGATATGCCTGGCCAGATCCCATCCGTCCATCACGGGCATCATGATATCAAGGATGCAGAAATCCACATGTTCAGCCTTGAAGATTTCGAGTGCCACACCACCATTTTCAGCCTGGAGGACAGTAAACCCGTTTATTTCCAGGTATTGTGAGAGAATACTTCTCAGGTCTGCATCGTCTTCAGCCAGTAATAAATTCATAGTTTAATTCAGTAAAATATGTAGTCATTTTGACTTTCATGATTGATAATAATTATATGTGGTCAACTTGACTTTCGTGATTGAGAATAAAATATGTGGACGTTTTGACTTTCATGATTGATTATAAAATATGTGATCGTTAGGGATTTAGTTTTGGTTTGTCGGATGTCCGTTGTTTACGGGTATTTTTATAGTAAATGTACTTCCTTTTCCGGGACTGCTGAGCAGATCAATTTCCCCACCGTGGGCTGTCACGATCTGTTTTACATAATACAGTCCCAGTCCCAGTCCCTTGACCATTCTAAAGTCCCCTTTCCCGGCACGGTAAAATTTATCAAATACATGTTTCTGGTCTTCTTTCTTCATCCCGATTCCGTTATCCCTGATACGTATTTGCAGCATGCTGTTCATGCTGATATCGATATGTATTCTGGGAGAGCTGTCACAGTACTTGATGGCATTGCCCAGCAGGTTGTTCAAAACAGTTGTCATATGAATCTCATCCAGGCGTACATAATCTATATCAATTGAATAATCAATGTTTATGGCAATGTCTTTCCCCGCATTCTCCATCTTGAAAAGCTTGATCTTTTCTTCCATGAATTCATAGATATGCACCGAATTCTTTTTCAACCTTACCTGGTCTTTTTCCCAGATACTGATCTCCAGTATCCGGTCGATCAGCTCTGAGAGGTGTTTATTCTGCTTGTTGATCATACCGGATATTTCCTTGATCCTGGTCTGGTCTTTCTGCATGGTCTCGTCACTCAGGGTGGTTGAGGCTACAGCAATGGTAGAAAGGGGAGTTTTCAGCTCGTGGGTCATGTTATTGATAAAGTCGGTCTTCAGATCCGAAAGTCGTTTCTGTATAATCATATTTCGCATCGTAAGGCTGAATACCAGAAGTACAATAAGGATAGTCAGAACGGCAAGGACCAGGGTGATGAGCATATCCCGGTATATAATCTGTGTTTTATGTGTGAAATCGACCAGGAAGTTATAGCGGATTCGGAAGAAGTTGCCTTCCACCGCGTAGGAGTCTGCATTCAGTGCCCCGTGAAATTCCGGTGGCAATTCCCCCGTGGTATCCTTAAAAATGGGGATCAAAATGTCAAAGTCAAGAAGCGATAGCTCAGAGATATAATATCCTGAACGGAAGTCAGGGTCGGCACCGGCGCGCTCTAGGTAATCCCTCAGGAAATCATCCGGTTTGCTGTGTTTTTGCAGGATGTTTGAGTAGGCTGCCAGGACCTGAGAGTTCAGTGAATCCCGGGCTTCCCCGGAAGGGATATTAGTGTAATGTTCCAACAGATCCTCGGCGTACAGGTCAAAAATCATGAATACAGAATCGCTGCTGAAGGTGGGCTGGATGGACTCGTACTCATAGAGAGCTTCCCTGACGAGGTTACTGTGATGGATATTGAACTGGTCGAGCTTGGTCTCGAAGGTAACCGAGATGTTGTAAAGCTGGACCAACACCAGGATCACCAGGGCTATGGTACTTAATATAATTGAAAAGCGGGGTTTCATATAAGCTCTTTTGCGAATTCAAATATCCGAATCTATTTTCTTTTAAGAAACACAGCTGTAAGCATTAACCGGCCATTAACACAGCATTAACCCGGGCGGGCCGGAATCTGCCGTACTTTTGATCCAGAAAGTAATTTAGAAACCTCTAATATTAACATCATGAAAAGGAAATTATTATTTATGGCAGCTGCGCTGGGTGTTTTCCTGATGATCGATACATCCTTGCTGGCGCAATCCACCGGGACTCAATCCCCAAAACCCTCATCAAGGTCCAGCTCCAGAAGCACGGTTGTGATACCGGCCATGCCTGCTATGCCGGCTTTGGAAGACATTGAGATTGCCGGGTTCGACAATAGTTTTGTTTACTCGACTTCCTCTTCAGATAAAAACTCAAAACTCACTCTTTCGAAGAGGTATGAGGATGCTACGACCACCAAAAAGGGAACGTTCAAGGTGGAGGACAGCGTTAAAAAAATCCGAATATCCTTCAGTGGCAAGGTTGAATCAGGCAAGATCAATGTGGAATTGTATCTGCCCGATGGGAAAGAAGTTGGAAAATTCCTTATTGACGATACGGCCGATGTGGATTGGTCGCAATCTATCGGTATTGAGGATGAAGAAACAAAGTATTTCGGAGATTGGACTTTTATCATTAAGGCATCCTATGCTACAGGGAGCTATGTGCTCTCCCTGAGTACTTATTAAAGCAAAAAATACCCCGATCATACTCAATTCCCGGTCCCTGCGTTTACCTTTGTGTATTCGCAGGGATTTTTTTTGAGAAAACGGGTTCACATATTGTTATTGCTTTTTCTGGGGTTGGGTATTTCAGTCCCGGATGCTTCTGCCGAGGTTGAATCGGGTCTGGAAAAATCTGACCGGAATATTCCATCTCCCGACGTTTTGGGGAATTCAATAGGGATGTCATTTGAGAATGATATGTTCAACAAAATGGACTGGTATTTTTCGAATGGACTGAATTTTTCGATGACACATTCCGTCTTTGAGGGGAGTCCGGTTAATTATGTCTTATTTCCGGTTCGTTTGCGGGAGAGGGACCGGGCAGTATATGGTTTGCGGCTGACACAGGAGATCTATACACCGAAGGACATAACCGAAAATGAGATCCAGGAGGGCGACCATCCATATGCTGCAACCCTGAGCCTTACAGAAGAAAAAATAATCAATCGCCCTGCTGAGGGCTTGAGGTTTACCAGTGGACTGCAGATCGGGGTTATCGGTCCCGCTGCCCTTGGATTCAATGCCCAGGAATTCATTCACAATAACACCCCTTCGCATCCTCCCCAGGGATGGCATAACCAGGTCGGAAATGATATCCTTCTGAATTATTATTTATCGGCTGAAAAGGAGGTGATCAGGGATGAGGTGTCACAGCTGGCTCTCTATGTTCGCGCCCGGTTGGGAACGGTTTATACGGATGCTGTTGTGGGATTATGGTCAAGGTTCGAGTTCCTTCCGAAGTTTTTTACTCATGTGGGACCCGACCTTTCCCGGAAGGTTAATTTTCATTTCAGGCTTGGATGGGAACTTCGATTTGTGGGATACGATGCCAGTTTGCAGGGTGGAATGTTCAATCGTACCAGTCCCTATACCATACCTTCCTCTGATGTCAGCAGGATCGTTTTTCGGGCCAGTGCCTCTGCAGTATTAGAAATCTATCGCCATGAGATATCATTTTTCCAGAAGGTTATGAGTCCCAGGTTCGAAGCCTCCGACTGGCATGGGTGGATGGGAATTTCTTACCGGTACTGGTGGTAGAGACTAAATTAGAATATATATGAATGTTTAATATATTGCACAGCTGGAGATTGATTTATGAAGTACAGAAAATTTGGTAGTACAGGTTTTGAGGTTTCAGCGCTTGGAATGGGGTGTATGAGGCTGCCAACAGTCAGGTTCATCCCTCAGCGTGTTGATAATAAGAAGTCTTTGAGTATGATCAGGTCTGCGGTGGACCAGGGAGTGAACTATGTTGACACTGCCTGGAACTACCATTTCGGGGGATCTGAGAGGATCGTCGGAGAGGCACTGAAGGATGGTTACAGGGACAGGGTGCATCTGGTTACAAAGCTATTCATGCCAGGGATAAGAAAGCCTGAGGATTTTGACAGCTATCTTGATAAGCAACTGGAAAAACTTCAGACGGACCACTTTGATACCTATTTGTTCCATTCACTGAACAGAAGCTACTTTGAGAAGGTGAAACGGTTTGACCTGATCGATAAAATGCTCAGGGCAAGGGAGGCCGGTAAGATAAGGCATATTGGGTTTTCATTCCACGATGTGCTGCCGGTTTATAAGGAGATCATTGATTATTTTGACTGGGATGTAACCCAGATACAGTATAATTATATGGATACTGCTTTGCAGGCTACTACTGAGGGACTTCAATATGCTGCTTCGAAGAATATGGCAGTGGTTATTATGGAACCTGTCAAAGGAGGACAACTGGCTAATCCCCCCAAAGAAGCCAGGGAGGTAATGGCCAGGGCAGAAGTTCAGCGGGGACCGGTGGACTGGGCCCTTCAGTATT
Source organism: uncultured Bacteroidaceae bacterium (assembly GCA_963777115.1). GTDB lineage: Bacteria > Bacteroidota > Bacteroidia > Bacteroidales > SM23-62 > SM23-62. The sequence goes on from CAVZPP010000001.1 coordinate 139,474, forward strand.
TGTGGAATCTTCCGGAAGTATCCGTGGTGATCAGTGGTATGGGAAGTCAGAAAATGCTTGATGAAAACTGTAAAAGTGCTGAAAGATCAGGTATTGGCTCATTAAACGAGGAGGATAATGCCATTATTGAGGAAATGGTTGAGATCTTCAGGAAGAGAATCCTGGTGAACTGTACCGCCTGCCAGTATTGTATGAATTGTCCCCATGGTGTCAATATCCCCCGGAATTTTGCGCTAATAAATAAGAGGGCCATTGAAACATCCCTTTTGCGCAAGGTATCTATCTGGCGATCTTATAAGAAACTTGCAGGGAAGCCGGAAGACCTGAACGAGAAGAAAACCAATGGAAATCCACTGTTATGCACGGAATGTGGCATCTGTGTAAAGAAGTGCACTCAGGGAATCAATATCCCGGAGGAATTAAAAAAAGTGAATCTTGTGATGGGAAAGGGTAAAAAGATCCATGAAGTTTATTCCCAGAATTGAGTTATTTAAAATCGTAGAGTAAATTCCAATGAAACAATTATTACTCATACTTATAACCCTTGCATTCCTGGGGATTCTGGTGGGTTCCAATATATACCTCTCCAAACGCTTTGCCTGGTATTTTAACCTGGAACATACAGGTCCACTGTATTTTCTAATTGCCGGCTTAACCCTTTTTATGATCGTTGGAGTCATAGCTTTTTCAAACTCCACCAGTCTCCCTGGCCACCTGCTGTATGTTGCAGCTTCGTTCTTCATGGGATTCTTACTGTACCTTCTCCTTTCAGTACTTTTTACAGACCTCCTTCATTTTGTCCTTAAGATGCAGCCACAAACCTATGGCTTGACAGCATTACTTCTGGCAATTTTCATTTCAGGTTTTTCAATCTTTAATGCTTTTCAGGTTAAGACCACAAAAATTGAAGTTGGCATCAAGGGCTTGAAAGAGGAAGTAAGGGTAATGCATTTTACTGATATCCACCTGGGTCATTTCCGTGGCGAGAAATTTATGCAGGGACTTGTAGACCGGACCCTCAGCCAGGATGTTGAGGCAGTACTCCTCACCGGTGATTTATTTGACGGCAGGATGAGGTTTTTCGATAAGAGCCTGGAACCCTTGAAACAATTGAAAGTTCCAATCTATTTTGTCGAAGGAAATCATGATGGTTACAGTGGCATTAAGCATATAAAAAGCAGCCTGCGAGAAATTGGGGTTAGAGTTCTTGAAAACGAAACTGCTGACATGGGAGAGATCCAGATAATCGGACTGAACCATATGCAGGCCGATAGTAATACAAATGACATGCATGCGGCTGGAAGCGAACATGCGACAATCAAATCGATCCTTCCCGGCATTCAGACAGATCCCAATAAACCAACCATACTATTGCATCATAGTCCCGATGGCATCCAGTATGCTGCTGCAAAAGGAGTGGATCTCTACCTGGCCGGACATACGCATGGGGGACAGTTGTTTCCGGTCAATTTGATTGGAAACTTACTATTCAGATACAATAAGGGATTGCATGATTACGAGGGCACGAAAATCTATGTATCAACGGGAGCCGGTACCTTTGGACCCCCTATGCGGCTGGGAACCAGATCTGAAATTACCCTGGTTACATTGAAACCGGAATAACCCCGATAACCGAATAACTCCCCACCAAATTGAATCCAGTACAAGGGAAATGAATTTTTTATTTTTGCTGCTGCTTTGCCCAGGAATCCCTCAGCGTTACGGTCCGGTTAAAAACCAGCTTTGCATCCGTCGAATCAGGATCAACACAGAAATATCCGATACGCTGGAACTGGAACTTATCCCCGGCTGAAGATCCCGCCAGTCCGGGTTCAACATAAGCGTTTAAAACCTGCAATGAATCCGTATTCAGATTGGACCTGAAATCCTCTCCCTCAGGAGCTTCATCCGGCACCTCTGAAACAAAAAGACGGTCGTACAGGCGGATCTCAGCCTCAGCAGCATGCTGTGCAGATACCCAGTGCAATGTTCCCTTGACCTTGCGGTTACTTTGGGGTCCTCCACTGCGGGTCTCCGGATCATAGGTACAATGCACCTCAACAATTGCCCCTGAAGCATCCTTGATCACCTCTTCACACTTAATAATATAGGCTGATTTCAGGCGTACTTCCCGTCCCGGAGCCAGGCGAAAATATTTCCCCGGTGGATCTTCCATGAAATCATTCTGCTCGATATACACCTCACGACTGAAAGGGATCTCACGGACCCCCATGCTTTCATCCTCAGGATTATTAACAGTTTCCATCCACTCCTCTTCCCCCTCAGGGTAATTGGTAATGACCAGCTTCAGAGGGTCCAGCACACCCATCACCCGGGAAGCTTTCTTGTTAAGATCTTCCCGTAAGGAAAACTCCAGGAGTCCCACATCAATAATCCCATCCACCTTGGTCACCCCGATCGTATCGGCAAAATTTCGTATAGATTCGGGTGTAAAACCTCGCCGTCTCAAACCGCTAATCGTAGGCATCCGCGGATCATCCCAGCCCTTCACAAGATTCTCTTCCACCAGTTGCAGCAGCTTCCGCTTGCTCATCACAGTATAGCTTAGATTCAGCCGGGCAAATTCAATTTGCCGGGGGCGGTAATCTCCATCCGCCAGTTGATCACATAACCAGTTGTACAAAGGCCGGTGATTCTCAAACTCCAGGGTACAGACCGAATGGGTGATTCCTTCGAAATAATCACTCTGTCCATGTGCAAAATCATACATAGGATAAATGCACCATTCATTCCCGGTCCGGTGATGTTCGGCATGCTTAATACGGTAAAGCACAGGGTCACGCATATGCATATTCGGCGAAGCCATATCGATGCGCGCACGTAACACAGAGGATCCGTCTTCAAATTCACCGTTCTTCATCCGGGCAAAAAGATCCAGGTTTTCTTCCACGCTACGCCCCCTGAAAGGACTCTCATCACCCGGTCTCGTTGGGGTTCCACGCTGTGCACTGATCGCCTCCACATCCTGGTCATCCACATAGGCTTTGCCTTCACGGATCAGTTGAACTGCAAAATCATATAATTTGCCGAAATAATCAGATGCATAAAACAGCCTGTCTTCCCAGTCAAATCCCAGCCATTTCACATCCTCCTGGATAGAATCCACGTATTCAACATCCTCCTTCACAGGATTGGTATCATCAAAACGAAGATTGCATTTCCCTCCGTATGTTGCCGCCAGTCCGAAATTCAGGCAGATTGACTTGGCATGCCCGATATGCAAATAACCGTTCGGCTCCGGCGGAAACCGGGTATGCACACGTTTCTCATTCTTGCCTTCCGCAAGGTCCTCATCAATAAATACTTCAATAAAATTTTTTTCGGCTGCCATGTGGGTATGATTAAAGAGCTACAAAATTAGAAAAAATAGGATAGCGCCCTTCCGGGGAAGCGGCTTTTTGATATTCCCCGAATTTTCGGAACTTTGTATCATGGGACTCATACAGATCGAAAACATGGAATTTTATGCTTTTCACGGGCATTACCGTGAAGAGCAGATTGTTGGCAATAAATTCCTGGTTGACCTGCATATTGAATCAGATATGGCTGAACCGGCAGATTCTGATAACCTGAAGGATGCAGTAAACTACCAGCTGGCCTACAGGCTGGTAAAAGAAGAGATGGAGAAGAAATCAAAATTGCTGGAGAACATTGCCAAACGGATACTGGATGTCATCTATGATAACTTCGAAGGATTGAATAAGGTCACAGTTAAAATCTCTAAAATGAACCCGCCCATGGGTGGGGGAAGGATCGAGAAGGTTAGTGTGACCCTGACACGCTAAACAAATCCAAACGATGGATACTGACAAAATTAAAATAGCCCCTTCAAATAAAACCTGTCCCAAATGCGGGGTCTCGTTCAAATGCCAGGGAGAAGAGGATTGCTGGTGTGAAAGCTATCAGATACTCCAAAAGGATTTCCTGAGAATCACCCAGAGCTATGATGATTGTTTATGTCCAAGCTGTCTTAAAGAGTACAGTTCAGAATAGCCAATTCCTTAATTCATCCTGTTATTCAGCAGTTAAGGCGTTCATATTTCAAAATCAATAGGGAGGATTCAGGCTGTTTTTCTTAACTTGTCTGTTCGATCTGAACCAGGCTACTTAGTTTTTACCCTAAATACCCTTAAGCCATGAAAAGAAGCATTTCCTTTCTTTTCTGCTTGACGCTGATCTCAACTGGAATTTTTGCACAAACTGGATTTTCCTACCAGGCTGTGATACGTCACGCAGACGGCACCGTTCGTGCCAATGAAACTATCAATCTTACCGCTGAATTACTGCAGTCCGATGTCGCTGTTTATTCGGAAACTCATGTTGCCCAGACTAATGAATACGGTGCTTTTACCATAATCATTGGTGAAGGTGCCACTGGAGAGACTTACACTCCGGCAATATTCATGAATACGGATTCTACTGAAACTTTGCAAACCGTTTTGAAGATTACCGAGACAGGAGGCAATGTTCTCAGTGAAACAACCATACTTGGTGTACCTTTTGCCGAAGTTGCAAAGGTGGCTCTGACTGCCCATGTTGATTTCCCACCCGGCGTAATAATGCCTTTTGCCGGTTCTGTCGATAAAATTCCTGCAGGATGGAAGCTTTGCAATGGAGATTCCCTGTTGAAAGCTGACTTTCCGGAACTATTCGATGCTATAGGAACCAACTGGGGAGAACCAACACCTTCTGCTTTCAACCTTCCTGACTTCAGGGGAGTATTCCTGAGGGGTGTCAATGGTGCAACTGTTGATGATTTTGCAGATCCTGATTCCAGCCTTCGTACAGCTCGACATTCAGGAGGAGCTATCGGGAATGTACCCGGATCCTATCAAATGGATACTTTTGAGTCACATAAACACCATTGGAAATATGGTTATGAGCAGGATGACGATGGATATGGAGGATCCAACCCTGAATTCACCTTTCGTACAAGCAATTCAGTAGCTGAAGCTTTACAGCCAATTGAAGTCACAGGAGGGAAGGAAACCAGGCCCTCCAACGCTTATGTGAATTACATCATCAAGTACTAGGATAGTGATGAAAAAGCAACTTTTCATCCTATGGATCCTGGCAGGATTCCTGCTTGTTCCGGTTTCCGGGCAATCATGGATTCCCTATGCTGTTGGATCGGGTGGACAGACGGATCTGGAATCCGGAAGCATGTTTACAGGACAGCCATTTACAGGTCCTGATGATCAATCCGTGGGACTGGGGCATTTTTTCTGGTTCCCTCCTGACACAACATTCCGGTATGCTATTGGAGAAATCCCGGATAAGTCAGTCCATCATAACACTACCTGCAGGTACCGGATATTCTGGAAGGATCATCCTGAAGCAGATTTTACCTACAAAATATTTGACAGGTTTGACACGACCATTGTTCTTGAACAGGAGGACGGAACTGCCCTCTTTGAATATACCCCCCTGGCAATGGATATTTCCCCATTTGTTTTGGAGTTTATTGCCATTGATGCAGGAGATAGTTCTTCGCAACGCGTCATAATCAATCCTGCACCAGGGTTGAAGCCAGAGTATAATCTTCTGAGATATCAGCATGATCCAGGCACCTTCGATACACTGCTGGTAATGAAAACCTGGAAGCCTGCCGGTGATCCGATGAACTTTACAGAGAATGATTCAGTTCTCAGGATAGATTTGATCGGGACGACCATTGTATTCCAGAATGGAAATGAACCATTCCTCTATGAGAACATCTCCAACCTGGAGGTTCTGAATGTGTATGCTACTACACTGATAATTAGAGACAGGGTAAATATTCCTCAAACAAGAGTGAGCCTATTCTGCGAGAACCTTATTTTTGAGGACAGTGATACATCTCTGGCCTGTTTTGTGACAACACCCAGGAATCCAAATCCGGATGATGCAGAATTATCAGGATTGAGTTCTGCGGATTTTCATTGCTACATTAAAAACCTCACGGCACCAGGTAACCATTTAAGGTTTTATCTGAATGGGGGCAAAGGGAGTGCTTCAATATATGATGGCGTGACCTTTAAATGGACTCCTCCCGGAGGTGGTGGGGATGCAGCTGATTTCCATAGCAATCAGAACCTAAAAAAATATGTTTGTCAGGACGGAGGGGCATATGGAAAACCCCATGACTGGGATCCTCTACCAACTGGACCAAGAGGGGAGTCAGGGACATATCATTTTGATGTTAACCGATATAAATGGCTGCACCCAAATTCAGTCCGGCTGATGCTACAGTATGCAAGGGAGCATTATATATGCGGACTTGAATCTGAGACCTATGGTATTTGTGATAAATACACGGGACTGATCCGAAAATATCGGGAAACGAATGAATGGAATAGTGATACTGCCAATAACCTGGATCTCCAACAGCTCCAGTATTCATTTGCATCCATTAGGGACCAGCTGGATGATAATCTTGATTACTATGGAAATCCCTGGAGCTGGGCACCTTTGTTGTCCTTTGAGGCGAACCTGGAGAATTATGAAAATGAGATTGAGTATTCCATCCGGGTTCTTTACCTGAACTATTGGATGACCAACAAGGCTGCTGACCTGAATCAAAAACAGGAGGCAGCAGAATTGCTTAAAACAGAAAGCATTGATGAGATTATGCGACTGAAGGATAAATACGGGGAGGCCTATGTCGATTACAGTCCCGCTCTCAAAGATTTCAGGAAGCATTCAAGCAAACTTGACTCTCTTACCTTTCTTTACAACCAAAAAATAACCATGCTGCTGGAAAAGGCAAAGGACAATGTTGCCGGTTCCTGGGAGAATATCCTTCGGCAGGTTGGAAATATCGCCGGACAGGTATGTAAAATGATACCCCATCCTGCTGCTCAGGCTGTAGGAACTGGACTCTCAATAGCTTCCTCGCTTGATTTTGATGATCCTTTATCCATGGATAATCTGAATGTTGTATTCGATAACCTATCGGAATCCCTTGATGGGTTTGAAGGAGTTGCTGATGCAGCTTCGGGCTTGATCGGGGGACTCGATCCTGCGACCATGGAAGAACCGGCAGATAAGAACGCCAAGGGTAACGCGAAAGAAGTTGTAAATACCATGTCACCCGATGATCCATTGAACATAGGGCTTTCCATAAAGGAACTTACCATTGACGATGAGCTGGTTAAGAAAGAATTTGAAAAGCTTAAAAGTGAATGCCCCATCCTCAAGGTATGGACAGACTCAATGGATGTTATTTCACAGAGAAAAGGACAGGCTGCTGAAAAGGTCACTTTTATACGTTATCAGCTGACCAGTATTCCCAGGGAGATATCAAAATTGCTCCTTGCCTGTGATGCCATGGATGAGTTACTGCTGAGTACTGAGAATATTGTTGATCCCAGGGCGATGAGTTACCTGAATGAGATGAAAAACTCAGCCTGGGAAAGGATGCTGAGATATCATTATTACATGGCACTGGCCTACCAGTACCGATTCCTGAAGCCCTATGAAGGGGTACTTAATATTCGGCCACTGTTCGAAAGTTTTGATACCCTGGCACAGCAGGACGCCAACCTGAGTCCGGATCAATATAATGCTCTGCTACCGGTATTTCAGGATCAGATAAAACAGATCTCGGATGAGATCTATACGACCTTTAATAACGGTACATACAATGAGAGGAACACCAGGATCTCATATACGTTGAATGCAAGACAGCTGGAAACCCTTAATAAATATGGGGAACTAAGGATCAACATATGGAATTCAGGAAAGATCCCACTGGATCATGTGGATTGCAGGATTACTGAAATTACCCTGGATAAGTCCTCATTAACCATTAGTTCAGATACCATTTTAAAGGATGCCTCATTGACACTATTGATGGCTCATTCCGGTAATTCCAACCTCATCCATCCCAAGACTGGAAAACATATCGGATTTACACAGTACAATAAGGATGCAGCCGAATATTACAATTCCAATAAAATGAGTCCCCTGGGCTGGGCTGAAAAATACTTTTTTGATGATGGTGAAATAATTCCAATTGAAAGAAGCCTCGCCAGCCAGTCCCTCATCAGGCATATACTTGACTCAGAAAATGATGAGGATCTGATGATATTTACCAGACCGGCTGCAAATGCGGAGATAAAGATACTGTCATCCTTGTATACAGGTGAACAGGCAAATTTGAATTTTAGTATTGACAGCCTTACCATGCATGTCAAAATTGACTACCAGGAAGCAAGTGGATTTTCAAATATCCTGGTCAATTCATCGGATGGACTATTGCCTCTTATTCGTTGCAGCAGTCCGGATATAAACGGAAAGGACTATGGCTGGGGCAACTTTACCCGAAGTTACAGTCAGAATGCCGGCATGGTTATGTTCACTGCGCCCAAAACCTATGGAATTTATGCATTTGATAAATGGCTGAAAACGACAAATTCTGTTACTGAAGTGATTCCCTATGAATCTGTTATGGTAAATGCATTATACCATAGCTGGATAACAGCTGTATATAAGCTGAATGTTCCCAGGTTGGAAATGCCTGATACCGTTTATGCTGAATGGGATCAGGGAACGCTTGATTTAAATGTTAAAAACTCGAATGTTTGCGATCACCTACCGATGAAATGGTTTAGTGTTTCCGATGCTTCCTGGGTGGATTTTGATGCAGGAACAGAAAAGGGTGTTGAGGAAGGGAAAATTCGCCTGGTTATTTCCAACAATAATACCCTGATGGAAAGAAGTGGGAAACTAACTGTATTTGCTCTTGATGCAGTAAATCCAGAAAAGGTGATTACGGTTATTCAGAGAAAACCATTTCTGGGAATTAATGATCATACCGGAAGGGATCATGGTATGAATGTTTATCCAAATCCTGCCAGTACAAGAATTAGCATTGACTTGCCTGATGGATTCTCAAGTGACCGTGGGCTGGTATTAATCCACTCCTATGATGGGAAGGTATTAATCAAGAATTTGATAAATGGAGCCAATGCCCGGAGCATAACTATCCCGATTGAGGATCTGCCCTCTGGCCTGTATTTAATCAAAGTCGCACAGGGGGAAAGGGTATGGATAAATAAATTTGCAAAGGAATAAACCTCAAATTACACGACAATTACGAAAAGCTGTCTCCTTTTGAAAGGGGACAGCTTTTCGTTTCTGCATTAAATTAGTAAATTTGCATCCACCAAAACTCAAATGGTCGGTTTGCCGAGTGGTTAGGCGCTGGTCTGCAAAACCAGTTACAGCGGTTCGAATCCGCTACCGACCTCAAAAGACAGCTAAGGTGCTTTTTTATATCGCATCAGCTGTTTTATTTTGGACAAGTTGAAGTGATATTATAGTTTATCCAGCAATGTTTTATTCACTACATTGAATGCCTCCTGTGCATCATAGTTTTCTCCAGGCCTAAGAAGTGAGGCTGTGTCACCGATAAAAAAACTATCTTGTAACTTTTCCTTAAGATTGTTTACGAATTGCTTTCTCGTGGGTGATATCACTTTACTTAAATCCATGTAAGATGCATAGCAGGACAATACTTCACTGGAATCTGGATTAGAGACTATAATTGCCTTGTACAGATCGTATAGATCCCTGCCTTTTTTCCGCTGGTAGAGTGCCCTAAGTTTTGTTCCGAGTAATTCCTCAAGTTTGTATGTTTGAATTGCAGCGGTCCCATTGAACCATCTTGTATCAATAGAGAAAGTGCTCTCCAGATAGCCAAGAACCGAAAAATGTTCTCTACAGTTTACTTCAACTTTTAGTCTCAGAGGAACAGGGGTTGCGTTTTCAGAGTCGAAGCGGAAAATCAAGGTATTGTTATTAGCCTTTTGTTTTATTTTCGGTTCACCCAGGAAAGCTAAAGCGGTTCTCAATCCTGTAATTATGTCCCTGATAGGACCTGCGTTCATCTGGACGAGGTCAATATCCTCTGAATACCTGGACTGGGGCGATAAGAACAGTTTGTGCAGGGCTGTTCCTCCCCGAAAGGCCAAATTTTCAGCCAAGTACTTATCTGAATAGATTTCCACCAGTGATCTGCTGATCACCAGATCCAGTTCAACCTGCTCATCATTTTTCCACGGAACTACATTTCCCCATGCCCTTATATCAGTTATTGGTATCATTCGTCAATATCAATTTCTGTATTGATGACAATCTTCCACCTGAGATCAGTTTTATATCCAGATGATTTTTTAAAAGTGTTTAGTGGTTGTCGAAAAAATTTCAAATTGAGGTCCTGAGAAGCCTTCCACAGTTTATTTGCTAAACGACCTTCATTTAGTACGCTGTCAAAGATATATCCCAATCTCTGAATTGTTGCAACTGAAAAAAGCTTTAACAGATCATGTTCTAATTTCTTCGGATTTATGCTCTCGGTCAGCTCATTAAGTACATTGCAGGTTCTGTTCAAGCCCCCAATTCGATTATTATAGTATACAAGATCAAATGCAGTCAATTCAGGAGAGGAGACTTTAACATATCCGGTTTCTGTTTTCCTCTTGTCCAGAAATTCTACTGGAATCGTCTTCTTGATTACATAGTTGATTTTTATACCCTTTTTTCGGGTAGCAAGTTGTTTGGTGTTTGTTAATACAAAGAATTCCTGAGGCTGTTGATGCGCTGCGCCATACAATGCGGCTGCACTTAACAGACCAACATAATAAGGTTTAGCCAGGAACTCCATCAGGTAATCTATGAATAAAATGGGTGGTAATATTTCCCTGGCATAATATTCCGGTGGAATGATGAGGTAAAAACCTTTGTAAATGGGTACCACACGCCCTCTTTGAGATAGTCTTGATAATGATTGAATTATTGCATTCTCAGACTTCTCTGGAAAATCAGTAATGACCTCATCGTAACTGAAGGCTATCTTTCCGCTGGATTGTAATTTTTCAATCCAGGTTAAGATATAGTTGTTTGTTTTGCCAATCGCCATTTGAGTAAAGTATACACAAATATATTAATAAAAGATAATTAAGTGAATATAATACTCTAAATATATAGCCAAGTTTTTTGCAATCGTTATCAACATTCGGCACTGTTCGCAACAGGAATGTTTGAGCAAGAAAATACACTCCGCTTCCGTCCTCAACAAAATAGGGGGAGGCATCCCCCTATTTTATTAACACTAACACCCTATTTATTAAGCCATTAAAATCCAGGGGTAAATCAGCAGTTTGTTTGGTTTCCAGTGCGATAAAAGTATAAAGCCATGTATTGGAAGTTAGCTTCCATCTTGTGGAAGCCTTGGGCCGCTTGGCAAAATTCTTTGATGTGCTTTCTCGTGTTAGAAGTTAAAAACCATCTACCGTTTTAAAAAAACATATGATGTTCCCATACCAAAGCGCATCTGATACATTTCATAGTCTATGTTGTTGAAATCGGGCTTAAAAATACTTTTAAACCCAAGATTAAAGCGTCCCCAGATAATAATTCTGGGGCCTATATTGTATGTAACACCCAATAGACCACCGATATCATAATTATCCAATTCATCATTTAATGAGAAAGAAGTATTCTGAGTGCCGGGTAATGGGGCATTATCGGTATCGTCCTTGTTTGTGGATAACCACCCATTCTTTCCTTCAGTTTCAAGTTTAGCATTCAAAATGATCGAATAGTAGGCACCTGTATGTAAAGCCCAATGCTCATTAATATGGTAATGCGCAATCAAAGGGAATTCTAAAAATCTAAGTTCAGTGCTGGTATTTGCTTCTCCGGAAAAATAAGTGGCATAGGATCTGTCATCCGACCAGAAGGGCTGACTGACCACATTCACGGTACCATCAATGGACAGGATATGGTAATTGATTTCAAGGCCGAGGTTCCATTTATCACCAAAATAACGCTGTGCACCTGCGCCAATAGTTGGCATTAACCTGGGATTTACCTGAGCGTCGCCAGGGACAGCTGACAATGGGATAGGTATGGCCATTCCCATATCAATGCCCCCGGTTGCTTTAAACTCCCACGTAGTTTCCTGAGCACCAACTCCAATCCATGCGAAACTAAGAACAAGGAAAAAGGTTAGTCTATTCATAGATCATTTTCAATTCATCAATTATAAGGCTACTACCACTGGCTCCTTTAAACATCCCCCCATCCAAACTGGGAGAAAAAGAAATATGGAAATGTGTTGGATCATCATTAGATAAGTACTGCAGATCGAGCTGCATTTCAGTCATAATGTCTGTCTCCTGATCACTTTCAAACTCTGCTTGCGCAATGATTGTGACCATATCACCGGTCCTTTTTTCAAGAACTGCTTTAATTCCAAATTTGTCAGTCCCTTCCAGATTAATAACATCAAACCCTCCAAACAGATTCCCTGGATCCTTTAATACCGCCTGGATTAGCTGATTGCCCGATTCAAAAGAATATTTAAATTGTATAGCCGTTGGTTTGGCAAAAAATGGTATGCCTAGTTTTGCAGCAGCAGCAGGATTTCCAGGGTCCGCAATAGCAGCGTCGAGATCAAATTCCCCCAAATACATAGCCCCTGCAACGAGGGGTATAGCCACAGTCTCAACCGTTTCAATTTTAGCCATTTTATTATTGCCATCCTGTATGTGAGTAGTCCCATAAATACTGTAGATGCTTGTTCCCATGTTAGTGGTGGCCCACACAGCTGATTCCATGTGTTTCCCAGGCTGTAAAAAAGGCTGGGAATTCATCCCTGTTTCTTCAAACCAGTTTTCAAAACCAGCATTGGGGATTTGATTATCTCGTATTGTGAATAAAAAATCCTTACTGCCACGGCCGTTCTGGGCAGTGATGGTGTATTTTACAAAATCTTCAGGATCATCAAAGACAACAGTGCTACCTGATGAAGGTGAAACACTGGCACCGGGAGATACTGTTACCAGCGGATTAAGGCTGAGAGGAAAGCTATTCAAATCCAAATCGACAGAACTAAATACAAATACATGGTTGCTAACCGTGTCGATATAGGTTTTATATGGATCAAACTCACCTGTGGCCTCAACTTCAAAGCTTAGTAATTCGTAAGCATCCGAAATGGGATCATCATCTTCGCACGACAATAATGAAATCAGGAATAAAGCAAATATTATTTTTTTCATATTATTTTGATTTTTAGGAACTTCAGTTCATTCTTTGTAAAAAGGAACCTTGCAAATTAGTTATTTTTTTCATCAATGAAATTTCTGCAAGAATTACTCCGGTCAGATTTAAGTATGGAACCTCACCTACTTACCATTAGCGATTTTTGCACAGGAGATGGTATCACAGATATTTCAGGCAATGAACGCACAAATATCGTGCACCACCAGGTCACTTTCAGGAATTGGAAATATTGCCCAGTCATGTGGCATTTTCTCATATTCCTTAAAAACAATGCTTTCCGTTTCAAAACCAGACATTAATCTTAGTCGTATGCAATCGGAATAAAATAACTCTTCTGTGCCATAGAAAACAATGGTCCTGGGTATATCCTTAAAATCCCCGTTAATGGGTGATAATAGATATTGGTCCAGATCTTCCCCGTTTGAATATTTCAATCCTGCAATCCTGAGCATTTCAACGGAAAGGATATAATCTGATCGCTCCAGGCTTTTAATATCTGGATTTGACATCGTCATATCCAACCATGGAGATAGCAAGATATTCTTAGCAGGAAGTCTGGAATGCTTTTCTTTGATCAACTTTTGTGTAAACGCAAGTGCCAATCCGCCTCCTGCTGAATCTCCCATGAAGATAAAATTGTCTTCAGGATATTGATTGAGCAGCAATTCATAGGCCCCGCTTACCATTTCGAAAGTTTCCCTATACATATATTCAGGAGCCAGAGGATAATCAATAAGCGTCATCCTGCAAAAACATGTATTCACAATTTTTTTCGAAAGCATCCAGTGATTGGGAGATGCTTCAAAAATATAGGCCCCTCCATGAAAGAATATGATGTGGTTTTTACTTACCCTGTCATTCCTTTCAAAGGTTGCGATTGCCTTGTCATTAAAGGTCTGAATATTCATCAGATACGACCTTCTGATACCTTTGGGAACAAATCCTCTTTTCCTTCTCGAGAGTTTTTTACCTGCCTTTTTTTCAATTATATTCTTAAAGTTGATCGTTTTAAGTGTCCAGGCCAATATTTTTGATCGAAGGCTTTGTGTCATTACCGTATTTAATTATTGATTTTCCTTCAAAGCAGAAATCAAATGTAATTCCTTAAAATTTCACCAGCAAGATTTTGTGATATGTATGCTTTTAAACAAAATGCCGGCACATATGTTTATATTTTTACATAAGTAATGCCTAACTTGATGACAAACAAATAATTGTTTTAACCCCATAAGGTATGAAGACTTAAATCCTATACAGATACTCATGACTTGGCTCTTAATCATATGCTTAATTACGAATGCAGATACGGTGTTTGTGGATTTCAATCAAAAAAGCACCCTTGAAAACTGGTTTACAGTGAATGATGTAGTGATGGGTGGTCGTTCTGATAGTAGCTTTGAGATAGACGAGCAGGGACACGCAGTTTTTTCAGGCAAAGTATCCCTCGAGAATAATGGTGGATTTGCTTCTTTGAGACATGTGCTTCAAAAGCGGGAGATGAGGGATTTCCAAACCATAGCCATCCGCTTGAAGGGCGATGGCCTGACCTATCAGTTCAGGGTTAAATCCAGCCGAAATGAGAGACATTCCTACACTTATTATTTCGAAACCTCCGGGACCTGGCAATGGATAGAAATCCCCCTGACTGAAATGTATCCCACCTGGAGAGGCAGGAAGTTGAATGAGCCAAATTATCCTGCTGAAACCCTGGAGGAAATTGGTATTCTTATTGGGAATTACAAACCGGAAGCATTCAAGTTGAAAATTGATAAGATCCATTTCCGATGAATATTCTCCTTCAAGCCATAACCTTCAATATTTAATAAAATGAAGATCTTATTGACCGGAGCCAACGGATACATTGGAAAAAGACTGCTGCCAGTCCTGATTTCGCAAGGACATCAGGTAGTTTGTTGTGTTCGTGATAAGGACCGGTTTAATGTCTCAGAATACGACAGTTCAAAGGTAAGTTGTTATTGAGGTGAATTTCCTGAACGAAGATTCTCTTGCGAACATTCCGGAGGATATTGATGTGGCTTATTACCTCATTCATTCCATGTCGACTTCCATCAGCGATTTTGAAAGTCTGGAAAAAGTCACCGCCCAGAATTTCAAACATCGCCTGGATCGGACAAATGCTCGCCAGGTCATCTACCTGAGTGGAATAATCAATGAAGAAAAGCTATCAAGGCATCTCTCATCAAGAAGGGCAGTGGAACAGATCCTGGCAGAGGGAAGTTACCATCTCACCTCCCTGCGTGCAGGCATTATTGTCGGGTCGGGAAGTGCTTCTTTTGAGATTATACGTGACCTGGTGGAAAAGCTTCCATTAATGGTAGCTCCCCGCTGGTTGAATACCAGGGCCCAGCCCATCGCCATACGCAATGTAGTGCAGTTCCTGACCGGTGTACTATTACATCCCGCCACCTTTGACAGAAGTTTTGATATTGGGGGCCCTGATATACTTACCTACAAAGAAATGCTCCTTGTCTTTGCCAGGGTCAGGAAACTGAGAAGGATCATCTGGGTGATTCCGGTCATGACCCCCAAATTGTCTTCATACTGGCTTTATTTTATCACTTCCATCTCCTATCGCCTGGCAGTGAACCTGGTGAATAGCATGAAGGTGGAGGTGGTTTGTGAGGAAAACGACCTGAATGAACTGCTCCCGATTGAACTTCTTTCTTACCGGGAGGCCGTTGAAAGGGCCTTTGACAGGATTGCGCAGCAAGAGATAATTTCCAGCTGGACAGATGCCCTTTCTTCCAATATTCTTGAACCTGGGATCGCGAATCTGGTACAGGTTCCTTTACATGGATGTTTTACAGATAAAAAGGAAGTATACATCAAGGATGTAGATCGGGCCCTTGACAATATTTGGGCTATAGGTGGTAAAACAGGATGGTACTATGCCAACTGGTTATGGGCCATTCGGGGCTTTCTGGATAAGCTTGCCGGGGGAGTGGGTTTGCGCAGAGGCCGGAAAAGTGGTAAAGAAATATCGGCAGGCGATTCCCTCGATTTCTGGCGTGTATTGCTGGCAAGTAGACAGAATAAGCGGCTGCTGTTGTATGCTGAGATGAAACTTCCTGGAGAGGCATGGCTGGAGTTCCGGATAAACGGGAATAAACTATACCAGACGGCTACATTCAGGCCCCTGGGATTATGGGGCAGGATATACTGGTATTCTTCCTTACCCTTGCATGCATTCTTATTTCGAGGCATGATTAATAGAATTGCACAAACCAGTCAGTTATGACAAATCATGGCAATACATCCGGGCTGATCAAAGAACCATATCCACGGGAAAAGATTTCAGTCTTCTGGTTCAGGCGGGACCTCAGGCTGGAGGATAATACAGCTCTGGCCAGAGCTATCAGTTCAGGGTTTCCGGTGTTGCCACTATTTATTTTTGACACCCAAATCGTTGACGAACTTCCGGTCGACGATGCCAGGGTCTCCTTCATTTATCAGCAGCTTCAAAAAATTCACGGACAGTTGGTCGCAAGGAACAGTTCACTCCATGTATTCAGGGGTGAACCCCGGACCGTCTGGAAAGAATTGCTTGGAAGGTTCGAGATAAAGGCAGTATATGCGAATAAGGATTATGAACCGTATGCTCTAAACAGAGACAGGGAGATTGGTGAATTGCTGGAGAGCCGGGGTATAGGCTTGCATCTGTTCAAGGATCAGGTGATCTTTGAAGAATCTGATGTTGTAAAAGATGACAATAAACCCTATACCGTTTTCACTCCATATAAAAGAAAATGGCTGGAAAAATTTCAAGAGGCCGCTTTACTTACTGGACCTGGAGTGGGAGGAAGTGGACTTCTCAAGAGTTTTTCTTCCTTTCCGACAATGGAGTCACTGGGATTTTCTCATTCACCTGTAAGTGTTCGTCCCTATGAAATTTCCGATCTGAAGGAATACGCAAAGATGCGCGATTTTCCAGCTCCTGATGCCACCAGCCATCTTTCCCCACATCTGCGCTTCGGGACCGTTAGCATCAGGAAGGTGATATCCAGCCTGGGACCATCAGATGAGTTGTTTCTCTCTGAACTGATCTGGCGGGAGTTTTTCATGCAGATTCTTTTCCATTTCCCCCATGTAGTGAATAAAAATTTTAAGCCCAGGTATAATGGGATCTCCTGGAATGACTCTGCAGAGGATTTCGGGCTTTGGTGCAAGGGCAAAACAGGTTACCCCCTGGTCGATGCAGGAATGCGTCAGCTCAATGCTACCGGATACATGCACAACAGGGTGCGCATGGTGACCGCCGGATTCCTGTGCAAACATTTGTTGATTGACTGGAGGATAGGGGAGGCTTATTTCGCAAAGAAACTGCTGGATTACGAACTCTCTTCTAACAATGGGAACTGGCAATGGGCAGCAGGCACAGGATGCGACGCTGCACCATACTTCCGGGTCTTTAATCCTTCGGAGCAGCTTAAAAAGTTTGACCGGGACCTCGTCTATGTTAAGCGGTGGATACCTGAATACGGGACTCCTGATTATGCGAGTCCAATGATCGAACACAAAGTTGCCAGGAACCGGGCTCTGGATGCCTACAGAAAAGGGATGGAAAATTATTTACCCGAAGCCTGATGAACAGGTTTTAATTTCCTCCTGGTAAAACAACAACAATATCCTGTGCCATGTGTTACTTGTATTTTGGATGGACAGTATAACTAAACAATATTTGCTCAGAAAGGTTTATTGTTATATGATGAGGCATATTCAATTTGCTTTTTTCGTGCTCCTGTTCAGCACTCCTTCGATCGCGCAGCAGGTGAATTTGAGCCGGGATGTAAAAATGCTGGCCCTGGGAGATTCTTACACCATTGGTCAGAGCGTGGAGCTTAATGAAAGATGGCCCCATCAATTGATAGAAAGAATAGGAAGCCAGGGATTTGAGGGGATTGATCCTGATTATATTGCCACTACCGGGTGGACCACAGGGAATTTAATACAGGGGATCAATTCCATTCTCAATACTGAGAACAGCTATAACCTGGTATCCATACTGATAGGAGTAAACAATCAATACCAGGGTGTCTCCATTAATTTATATGAACCCGATCTGAGTATAACAGGATAAAAAGGGAAGTTGCCGCTGAGTATCAGATTGCTTTTGTCGATATCACCCCGATCTCAAGGGAGGGTTTGATGACTCCTTCCCTGGTTGCAGCAGATGGCTTGCACCCAAGTAAATTACAATATACAAAATGGGTTGATGCCATTATTCCCCGGCTTCAGTTTGACAAGGCTCTGTTCAGTCCTGCACCTGAGGAAGTTCCGGATGATCCCGTTTCGGTCTATCCCAATCCAGCCGTATCAAACCTGAAGGTGGACTCAAGGGAAGAGATTCGCCGAGTCGGCATATTTGATGACTCAGGCAGGAAGGTATATGATCAAATTATAAGCTCTTTGCCAGTGGAGATCGACTTGTCTAACCTGGTTCCAGGAATATATGTAATCTGGGTATATCATGGGAAGGAGGATGCGGTTTTTCGCAGTCCGCTAATTATTCAGTGAGAATAGAGTCTGGCAGACCGTGTAATGCGTGGTTCCCTCGACTACTTTTCTTTTTTTGATCCAAAGAGTTTTTTCACTAAAGCAGGTAATCCATACCGGTCTAAAAATCGCCCCAGGCCCTTGCCCATCAATAGAAAGTCAGAAACGGCCTCTTCAGACACCTCCAGGTCATCCACCTCTTTCAATTTGGCAAAAGTACCCAGGTCGTGGCGCATGGCAAACCAGAAGAGGAAATTTGCCAGGGCCATAAAGATTACATGAAAATATCCATCAAAATAGATCCAGTACCAGAAGATCATCAGAACATACCAGCCGTAGCGAATAACCAGGACGCTTCCTGTAAGGTAACCCAATATCAGAGATGCTGCATTGGCAATGAGAATTCCAAACCAGTTAATGACCAGCATGGCGCCCAGCATGGGCGATTCACCACGCCCCCCCTTAAAGCCATGATAAGCAGGATAATTGTGACCGGCTATGCCGCTCGCTGCAACCAGCAGGTAATAGGGCTGATCTGGAAAAAAGAGGGAGAATAGGAAGGTAGGAATGGCCACTTTACTCATATCCAGCAGGGCTGTCAGGCACCCGTATTTCTTCCCCAGGTTCAAATGGGCTACAGTCGCTGAGACACTATTGGATTCAAATATGATATTACTACCGGGAACAGGCTCACTGATGGGTTTTACATAGTTGGATTTTGTGACAAACCAGGTGAGCAAACGGGCAAAAGAAATGGAACCGGTCAGGTATCCTGTAATAGCAGCAAGAACCAGAACTGCAATTGGACTTTCTATAATTGTATCCATAAGACTATTTTTTGATGAATAGTTTTCCGCTGGTACCGTCGATGATTGCCATTGTGCCATCCTTTAGATTGCAGGCATGATCGACAGAAGATATGGCTGGAATTGACAATTCCCTGGCAATGATGGAAGCATGGGATAACATCCCTCCAGATTCAGATACAATGGCACCTGCCCGGACCAACAAGGGAGTCCAGCCTACATCGGAGTATGGGATTACCAGTATATTTCCTTCCACTTTTTTCTGAAAGTCATCATATCCTTTAACTACTACAAGCTCTCCTTCAAATATTCCGGGTGAGGTGGGGATGCCTTCAAATACTTCCTCGTTTTTTCCCGGCATCGGGGGAGGGGTATCACCATAAATAACTGATGGAAGTAACAAATCCCTGAATTCTTCCATCTCCCTTTTGACATTCTCAAGCTTTTGCCTGATGGACTTTGCTTCGTCTTCCGGAGGGCCATCCAAAAGCCGATTGTGCTGGTCGAGGGTAAGATAGAAGACATCTTTTGGATCACTCAACCAGCCCTTTTCACGGAAGGATTCTCCTGTCACCAGGAACAGTTCTCTGAACAAGCCATAGCACCTGGTATATTCAGAACTTATCATCTCCCTGAACAGACGGAACTGGCCTGCCCTTCGATACGCTCTAAGGGGTATTCCCTTCGATTCAGCTGTAAGATTTCCTGTGCGTTCCATGAACGCAGGATCTTTATTAGACTGATTGCGAAAAAGATTAAAGACGAAGTCGGGATCTTCTCGCCAGGGGGTAGCAGAGAAATCATTGCCACTTTCACTAAAATGTCCGAACTGTGCCAAAAGCCTCTCGAAATGCTCAATTACTCCTTTCAAGAGCGGATTTTTGGAGGTCATTAATGTTTTAAAATCTCTGATGCCCTCCCGGGAGTCAGTCGGCAGACAGTCCCATTGGTGCGCCAGGTTTGACAGATCTTCACCGGGATCGTACTCCGATAGTCCGGGGAAGTCCTTCACGAAATCAAGATTTTCATAGGCAATGCCTCTTTTCATCAGTTTCTTTTGCAGGATACGGTTGCTGATCTGAAATGCGAGGGGGACGATGATGTTATAATCAGCAGCCAGGGAAGCCAGGCTGTATATTTCCAGGAAAGAGCTTTGGTAGTCCGCAGGAGTCAGCCTGTCCATTTTCTGTTTAAGCAAATCTGTACGGACAGTGATTTTCGCAAAATCTTTTTTAAACTTCCTTTTCAGGGATAGATTGGATAGCAGGAAGGCAAGCATGGAAGGCAGGTAACGCATGGTCTTCAGACCAGGTTTGAAACTGCTTTTTCCTGATGGGTTTTTACGGCCCATCAGGCTCTCCAGGCTGTCTTTGGGGAGTCCCATTCGCCTGAACAGGGTTCCCAGCGTTCCCATATTAAAATAAGCGCGGTAATAAAAGGACTCGCTTAACTGCTCCGGTGCCATGTTCAGTCTTCCAAGTAGCTTTTCAAGAAGCCGGATCCAGGCACTGTTAACCAGGGGGATATTAACCGACCAGACCAGGGGTTTGATCATTCCCGGGAGTACCTCGCGTGAAATATGATTGGAATAGATGGTGGGAAACTCACTGACTGTCACAGGGCGACATTGCAGGTAGAAGAGGTTTCTTCCATCATAGGCCCATTCAACATCCACGGCACCCCCAAAGGCCTTGTCCAGTTTTCTAAGTCCTTCTGCCAGAGACTCCAAAACCTCTCTGATCTCTTCTCCCGGAGTTGAATCAGCCTCCCATCCATTCTGAAACCAGGTCCATCGAAAGGGCCGTACCCCATCCTGTACCAGTTGCACTCCAATGCCTTTAACGGCTTCGAACACAAATTCATTTCTTCCTGTGACCGGATTGATGCTGAAGGCCACCCCAGACCATTGGGAATCTACCATTTCCTGGATGATCACAGACATCCCCAATGGTCCTTTGTTTTTTTCAGATTCATTCATGTAGGAACCCTCCCGGACATGGTCCACCGATTCCCAGACTTTTTCGATGGCTTCGAGCATGGCCTGGGATCCTTTTACATCCAGGTAGGTGGCAAATTGCCCTGCAAAGGAATGGTTTTCCAGGTCCTCCATTTCCCCGGAGGACCGGATGGCCCATGCGCAGTCCTTCTGAGATATCTCATCCAGCTCATGTCGTATTTGCTTACGGACTTGCTCAGGATCAGAATAGAATGCTTCCCGGACATGTTTCGGAATCACATAGCTAAGCGGAACAGGGAAACCCAGCTTTTGCATTTTGTAGAGGGAAGCAGCCTTGTTCCCGATCCCACTTTTAGAAGAATGTTGACCTATGTGATGCAGGATTTTCAAAAGGCATCCAGGGTTTCATCGATTCGTTCCCGGATGGCGGCGATGACTGTAGGATGATTGTTCCAGGCTCCCAGGTTCATGGTTTCCACCCCTTCCGGGAAATCATATTCTTCCACCAGTCTTGGAACATCTATCTGGCTGTGCATGGCATCGGCAGAGATGGCGGCGGAAAAATAGAATATCTTTGTTGCGCCATTTTCCACAAAGGTTTCCATAAGGGACGCCGGTTTGGGATCTTTGAATTCCATCCAGGCGGAACCCAGGTTTTCAGGCCTGAAACCATCCGCTACAAATAGTTTCATAATTTCTTCACGAAAAGCCATTTCCTGTTCTGTTTCTGTGGCCCATTCCACATCCCATTCATCCGGCTGTCCATGTCCCACAAGTGCAACGGCTACTTCTTCCTTGGGTGTGTTACCCATTTGAGCATACACCTTTTCAAGGAAAACGGACCGAAGCTTTTCTGAACTCCACATGGGCTCGGTATAGATGACAGGAATACCCAGTTTCTCTTCCACTTCAATCTCCCGAATAAGATTCTGTCCTTCTGCTGTATGGTTAGAAATTGTAAGGAATACATCTACTACGATGATGGTATCTGCTCCCTCATTCAGTGCTTGTATGACTGCGGCATCCGGACGGGGTTCATCGTCCAGAAAGCACAGGTAAAACTGGGTGCTTGAGTCTCCCTCCAGGCGATAGGTCTTCTCCAGTGAATGAAGCATCTCATGATGCACCTGCCGGTGGTTGCTCTTTCCGGCTTCAAGATATTTGTTCCTGAGCACATAGGCGAATGCTGGTCTGGCTACAAAAGGTACAAATTTGATTCCCTGTTCATCGAATTCCCTGAACTGATTGATCCATCCAATGGGATCGTAGGTTTCTGGCTCTCCATGGGTGAAATAGACCACAGCAGTATGGCCTTTCCCCTGGTTCCCGGCTTCCCGGATCAGTTCAGGCACAAAGCGGGTATCTTCCCGGCTCAGAAATCTATGGGTATTGAGGCTGTATGCCCCCAGGAAAGCAATCAGGGAAACCAGGACGGACACCCATCGGCAGCGCTTTTTTTTGAGCGCATATATCCATAAGATCAGGAGTACCAGTCCTAGCAAGGTAAATGTAAGGAAGCGAGTCATTTTCAAAGGATGGACGGTAAGAAATTCAACCAGAAACCATCCTATCAGAAAAGAAGTAAACAGAGCGAGCAGATGAAATACAGGTCTTTTCATGGTTGCTTGGATTTGCTATTAAGTTGATACTTTTTTTCATGAAATCAAAATGTAGAAACCGTGCTTAATTTGTACGCTTGAAACCGGGTTTGATGTGGATATTCTATTTATTGGCTCATCTGTCTACCAGTTGTCCAGATCAATCAGCGTCTTCCTATCGCCGTATCGGCCAGCGCACAAGCATTATCCATGTATTGACTATCTCCCGTAACAACATACAAATGCAGAAGGAAGGATATCGTGCGGCCGTATTTTCCTACATAGGTCCCTTTTCGACCTGCACCCTCAGAATACGACCTTTCAATTGATAAGCATTAGCATACACCTGGGCTGTATAGATGGGGTACTGGTAACCGGCAACATACGGTTCCCACAAATCCAGATATCCCCTCGGCTGGGCAGCTGCATACCCCTCTGCAGAATCAATGTTACTGGTGTAGACGCGTGGTCCTGGAAACTCGTTTCTTCCCAGCGTTCGGTCGTTCCGGCAGTAGATTGGTTTTGGGATCTTTCCGATTCCAATAGTAATTTGCAATCAATCTTCCCCTGTTGAGCCACCGCCGATCTTTCGTTTGATAATATATAAAAGCGAAAGCCTCAATGAATGCACCGCCGGACATAGTGAAGTCACAGCCCTTGTTGCCACCCCCACCAAAAGAAACCTTGTTCATCGACCAGGTTCTTCATGACGTAGCTGGAATAGCGGTCTGCAAATAAAGCATAGTCTTTATTACCGGTGATATCGGACATTGCATACATCGCTTTAAGAGTAGGCTGATCGGTCAGCAGGTTTGATCCTCCGGGGCTTCGTCTGTCACCTCGGGTGACGCGAAAATACTCGTCTAACTTCTCAGGGATAGGGGGCATGTACGTGTCTCAACGTCAAGGATGCTCACCAGAACCGGGGAATGCATATCTCCGTACCTATCGACCCCATGTTCCGTTAGAATGTCCAGACATTCTTTTACATATAATCTGTATGGAGCCAGGTCATCAGCATTATTAAGCTCTCCTGAGTACAGATGAGTGTGCATAATCAGAACAAGCAACGCTGAAACGAGAATTGATCTTTTATTGGTTTTTTGCATTATGGTGTTTACCGGGAAGAATTGTTTCATGCGATACATTTTTGTACTTAGTTATTTTTTCAATCCTCATTCTGTGTGATCTTTGCAGGATAACAGGGTAAACATTTCCTAAGATATTTATTAGTGTTGTGACAATTACGATAAAAATATATCCATGAACGAGTAAAATAATAGATGAAATTATGATAACAACGAATGCTCCTAAATGTCCAAACTCTGATTGCTTTGTTTGAAATATGAAGTTTCCTATTCCCCTTTTAGTTCCGTTAAAGTATTTTTTTCGATTATTTATCCTACCCCAAAAAGAGAAGAGAAGGAAGGATCGAAAATATTTAATTCCAAGTACTTTGCTTATATAGTTTAAAACTTTTGGATTTTTAATTTCATAATACTTATCTGATAAAATTCTACTAGACGGATATGCAAAGCCTATAAATGCAAATACTCCTGTAATGAAAATTGTTAATAGAAATGATATAATCAAGACCTCGATGTTGCTAAATTCGGTTGGTACTGATTCAATTAAACTTCTCATTAACTCTATAGATCTATAGCATAGAAAAAGTGAGAATAATGGGAATAGTATTTTCTTTAAAGTGTTCAAATAGATTTAATTAAGTACGACGTTTGTTTAAATGCACCTGGAGTGTTTATTTCTCCAAACAAGTCAAATTTTCGACAATAGTTCTTCATTAATAAATTCAAATACTTCCTTAGGTCTGTAGATTTCTCCAGTTCGTAGAAGAGCATTTGTGTCATTAAGAAATTCAATATCTGATAGCTTCTCAGTCAGATTATTAGTGAATTGTTTTTTAGTGGGCACTTTTAATCCATTAAATTCCATGTAGGATGCATAACAAGAAAGAATTATACCGGGATCAGGTTTCAAAATGGTTAAAGCTTGATAAAGGTCAAATAAATCTCTGCCCTTCTTCCTTTGGTACAATGCCCGAAGTTTTGTTCCCAATAATTCTTCCAGGTTATATGTTTGAATTTGAGCTGATCCTTTGAACCATCGAGAGTCAACAGAGAAGTCATTTTCTATGTATCCAAGAATCGAGAAATGCTCCCTGTAATTTATCTCCACCTTTAATCCCAAAGGCATGGGAGGAGTCGATTCTGAATCAAACCTGAAGAGCAAAGTATTGTTGTTTGACTTCTGTTTGACCTTGGGATCCCCAAGAAAGGATAGCACCTTCCGCAGAGTATCAATAATGTTTTTAATTGGAACTGGTTTTTTCTGGACCAGATCTATATCTTCTGAATACCTTGTATGGGATGTAAGGTAGAGTTTATGCAAAGCTGTTCCGCCTCGAAATGCAAGGTGCTCTGACAAGTAAGCATCGGTGAAGATTTCAACCAGCGATCTGCAGATTACGAGATCTTGTTCAACTTGCTCACTACTAATCCAAGGAGCAGTATCAGACCACTCAATAATATCATTTGATGGTATCATTCGTCTATCTCAATTTCAATATTTTTTGCTACTCGCCACCTGTTATTAGACGACGAACCATTGGAAGGAACAGACTGTCTTAATGGGATTCTTTGAAATTTGGAGCCGTATTTCATTGACCGCTTATATAGTGAATCAGCAAGCAATTGATTGTCTAGTTCATATTCAAGCAAGTAACCTAGTCTTTGAATAGCGGTTGTAGTTGAAGATGCAAATAGTTCCTGCGAAAAGGACTCAGGGCTAATTTCCTCCATTAATTCATTTACTACCGTAGCCACACGGGATAATCCTCCAGATCGATTCTGGTATTGTACTAAATCAATGGCAGTTAAAACTTCCGATGAAATTTTCACATAGCCAGATTGAGTTTTTCTCTCCTTTAATAGATTAGCGGGTAGGGTGCTTTTGCTGAGGTAATTTATTTTTATTCCCTTCTTGGTTGTTGACCTCATGACAGGATATCCCGTAATCACAAAGAACTCTTGGGGTGCCTGGTGTGCAGCACCAAAAAGTGCTGCTGCACTAATAGTACTTACGTAGTATGGTCTATTTAAAAACTTCATTAGATCATCAATAAACTGAATAGGAGGTATTATACCCCTGAGAGCATACTCTGAAGAAATGATTAAATAGAATCCTTTATGGATTGAAACAATCTTTCCTTTTTTCGACAGCCGGAATAATGCACTTTTTATTGCAGCCTCCGAAATCTCAGGATTCTCTTCTGCAAGATGATCTAATGAAAAAGAGATCCTCCCCCTTGCTTCAAGGTTCTCAATCCAAGTTCTTACCTTTATGTTAAGTCCATCAGTCATTAAATCTGATATATATTTTGCGAAAGGTACTGAAAAACGATGCTAATTGCAAAAAATATATCAGAAATTGATCAGAAGAAATGATCATCAGAGAAACTAAAAAGCTATTGAATACCTCGGGTATAAAGTAGGCAACAAATTCTTTTCATAATAATTCCTGTTAAGTATAATTACTGATTGCTGTCTTTATAACCTTCCCATAAAAGAACATCTGATTTGCTCGGAAGATTTTCAGGAACAACCTGAGTAACTTTTCCGGATGCTGCCCATTCTGCTCCGCGCAAACTGGTGACAATAAACCCGGCACATTTCATGGCCTGGTTATACTTACTGGCATGCCCCATAATTGTATGAAAAATTCTCCCTTTTCCGTAAGTTATTGTCATAATAGCTGGTTCGTGTTTCCCCGTTCCGCGTGTTTCCGGATCAGAATATGCTGTTGCCAGAATGGTCATATTTTCAGCAGGTCCCCGTAATCGATGATAAAGTTCGTCTTTGGCGTGTAACCATTCTTCTGGCAGGCCCTTCATAATGGGGTGCTTAGGTTCTCTGGTGGTTACAACATATTCGTGCTTGTCTCCATGAGCTCCACCTTTACCAGGAGTATTATCACGTATAATAATCCCTTCCTGCCAATACAAATAAGGACCGTCTTTTTCATTGCGTTTACCCCAACCACCTATTCCGATAATTTCGTTGTATTCTTTCCATTTTGGAAATGAATTGTCCGCAGCATGCATTACAAATACCCCGCCTCCGTTTTTTACATAGCTTATAAAGGATGACTTCGCTTCTTTACACCATTCATCACCATTATAGTCCAATACAACCAAATCATAGGCAGAAAAATCGGGTTTAAAACTGCTCATATCGGAGCCCTTTTCGGGGGAGGTTGCCACCTCAACAGTAAATAATCCTGATCCTTCCAGTATTTGTTCAAGTGCATCGCTTCCTATATTCCAATTATGGTTGTTTTGTCCATTGATAATTAATGTTCTGAATCTTGAAGTTTCATCTTTCGAATTGTCACAGGATGCAAAAACAATGACAACCAGAGATAACAGGTATATTATTTTGTGTTTCATTTTATGCTGAATTAGTGTTTTGTATTATTTATTCATGCAGCGCACGTTAATCGGCGTCTACCTTCACATCCTTGAACTGGAATGGGTTGTCACTCAGCCTCAAGTCCTTGCCGCTGGCAGTGGTCACGTTCCTGAGAATGACTTCCCTGGTTCTGACATAGGGGAACTTCTCCTGGTAGGAATCGTCGGTCATTTTTGGATTGAAATTTGCAAAAATGGCGGGACCCTGGTAATCCTCCGGATGATTGGAGTCATCGATATGAAGGGTTTCTATGGTGATCCGTTCCGGCATGTAACAGGTGTAGCCAAAATCGTGCTGCCCGGAATAAGAACCACTTATCAGTTTTGCACTGGTAGGTCTGCCACCAGCGGGCACGAAAATGCAGTTGCGGATAACGATTTCTCCCTGCCATGTACTGCCGTAATCGCTGCGCAGGTTGATGAGGCTCCTCCCTCGGATGGTGGTATTCTCCACGGTTAAGACACCGCTGCCTATGGCATTGATTCCCATATGTCCCAGGGTCGAGTTGCGGATAGTGGCATTGGCAACCCCCATGTGGGCATCGAACCGGGAAAAAGTACAATTGTCATAAAGAAGATTCTTGCAGTAATTGGAGCCCAGGATTCCCCAGTACATGCGATCATTGATGTCGTTTGTCTGGCTGCAGTTCACGAATGATACATTGAGGGCACGGTTGACAGAAATGTCGTAAGAGCCCATGGAGACGGGCTTCCCTGCCGAGCCAATGGTACGGTATGTTTTGTGTCCGGTCAGGATGGTGTTCATAACGGTTACGTAAGAGCAGTCACGGATATTGATGAAGCCCCCATAGGGTGCACCATGGTCTCCTTCACCGGAGACGCGGTGTTCCAGTCCATCTACAATCACATTGGAACGCCTGATCGCGATGTTTCGGCTATAATAGGTGTACTTCGATTCTGCCCTGTTGGCGATTGTAGTGAAACGTCCTCCGGTGATCTTCAGGGTCTTCTCGTCCATGGGAAGAGCGGTGATATCCGTGATCTGGTCGAAGTCCCAGATGATCGGTGCGTCCATATCCACGTTGCCGTTTTTATCAACGACAAAGATATCTGTTTGCGAAGAACCATTGTTTTGGTTTAGCCCAAAGCGGATATAGCGCTTTACGTGGGAATTGCTGACAGTGATCAGACAGGTTCCCTGCAAGGAGACGTTGATTTTCTCCTGATTCCTCTTTAGGGATGCAATCCCCTCAAGGTTGAACGCTCGCAGGCTGGAACCGACCATGAAAATAGGTGCATTCCGGTTTTGGACTTCGGTATCGTCTATGATGAAGGCCGCCGTGCCGAAATCAGTGTCAGTCCGGATGACTGCTGTGCGCTCCTTTCCTCCGATGTAATATGTAGCTCCCTCGTCGGCTTTTACCAAAAGGCCTTGCTGATTGGCGAATGCATGGGTTGCAGCGATAAGGTCTAAATCATCGGTTTTGCCGTCGCCTTGGGCACCGAAGTCACTATAGCGGACCAATCCAATGGCTTTAAATTTAGAGACATCCTCTGGGGATACATTTACATGCAATTCCCCCTTTTCATTGGTGCGTACCTGGGTTTTCTCCTTTTTGGATGTTATCACTACATTTTCAAGTGGGCTTTTGGTCTGCCCCCGAGTCACAATTACACTTGAAAATAAGAAGAACAATAAGAGCATGTATTTCATCATGAGTGGATTTTAAAAGATAATGACATTGATGGGATGAGGTATCTCAAAGCTGAGTAAAGTTCTACACTAAACTACATAAATTAATGATTTTTTGTGATTTTTAGATTCTATGGCCCGAAAAATGAAGTATTCGATAAAACCTTCCGGCTTAATGAGATTGAACGTATGGATAAGTATTCCAACAGAATACAATCATTTTGTCTGTTTTAATCTCAGTAAATTATTATTATTGTTTCAAAATTTAGCGATTGGACAGCTCTGATAAATATGCTTTAATTACTGGAGCATCCTCCGGAATAGGTTGGTTTATTTCTCATGAACTGGCAAAACGGGGATACCAGATAATTGCAGTCAGCAACCAGCCTGAAGAACTGGAGAAATTAAAGATCGATATAGAAAAGAAATTCAAGGTCTCTGTAATCCTGATAAACCAGGATCTTGCCAGGGAAGAATCCCCGATACTGGTTCATAATCATTGTAAAACTAACAATATTGATATCGAAGTCCTGGTAAATAATGCAGGTATGCTTGTCTATGGAGAGGCTACCAGTGTTGAATATGAAAAAGCCAGAACCATAATGCAATTGCACATTAACACTCCGGCATTGCTATGTCGTTTGTTCGGGAAAGAAATGCTTGAGAAAAAGAAAGGATATATCCTGAATGTTTCATCCATATCAGCAGTTATGCCATATCCCACCATCTCACTGTATGGACCTTCCAAGGCCTTCCTCAGGAACTTCAGCAGGGCTTTAAGGACGGAAATGAAACCAGACGGGGTTTATGTAACCTGCCTTATGCCCGGTGCAACAGCAACTGCTCTTTACGATAACAGCAATTTCAATATTCATCCCGCCATTAAATTTGGAATGGTCCAGAAACCTGAAAGAGTGGCCAGAAGGGCTGTGTTGGCCCTCTTTAAAAACCGGGCAATCTGCATTCCAGGTCTACTGAATAAATTTATAATTTTCCTGGTCCCTCTGATACCTCAGGGGTTGATTGCATTGATTTACAGGGGAATGCTCCGTACCAGGAAATAATTTGTCAGCGATGGACAGAGCTTTTCATACAGCTTATCCACTGCGGATACTTTTCCAAAAAAAGGATATCAATCCTGGAATAGTGGTTCTGATCTTCCGATTGTTCCCTTTAAGGTTTCGTATTCATCTGGTAAGGTTTTTTGGGAGGATTTCCAATTATTCCATTGTGAAATGCAAATATTCTTTATTTTAGGCCATTGAAAGATTGACTGATATATTTTGAAGAATAAATCAGTTTGCTCTTTAGGATATAGTTTAATCGGTAATAATGTCAACCATGGAAGATAAAAAAACCGTTGTTGTAACAGGAATAGGAATATTTACTTCCATCGGGTGCAATCGAATTGATTTCTGGGAATCACTCATTGCTGGGAAATCAGGTGTAAACAGAATTCAGTCCTTCGACCCTACAGGTCACAAGAGTCAGATCGCATCAGAAATCTTAACATACGACCCAGGAGATTATTTTGATCGAAAGGAATCACGGAAAATGGCTCGTGTTTCACAACTGGCGTCGAGTGCAGCCATCGAGGCCATTAAAGATGCCGGAATAGATCTGGATATGGAAGACAGAGCCCGAATTGGTAGTGTGATTGGATCCGGAGGTGGAGATTATGCCTATTTGGAAGAGGCAACTGCCCGATTTTTGAAAATGGGTCCGGGCTCTGTGAATCCACTTACTGTACCCAGGGTCATTACCAATATGCCGGTAAGCAATGTTTCCATGGTTTTGGGTATTCATGGTCCCAATCTGGGTGTATCTGCAGCATGCACAACAGGTACTCATTCCATAGGAATTGCCCTTGGTTTACTACGAGGGGGAATGGCCGATGTCATATTGGCCGGGGGCGCAGAATCGACTATCACCCCCTTAATTCTCGACTCTTATTCAAGCATGGGGGTTCTTTCTTCATCTAATGATATCCCTGCAAAAGCAAGCCGCCCCTTTGATTTAAATCGCGACGGGTTTGTTATGGGGGAAGGAGCCAGTGTTTTGGTATTAGAATCACTTGAACATGCCGAAAAGAGAGGTGCTAAACCGCTCGCCATTTTAAAGGGCTTTGGCATGACCGCTGATGCATATGGCATTGCAGCTCCTGACCCTTCAGGGAAATGGGCAGCGGCAGCCATGGTTAATGCAGTCAAAGATGCACAGCTTGAGATGGATGACATTGGCTATGTAAATGCCCATGGAACATCAACCAAAATGAACGATAAAACGGAAACCCTGGCTATTCAAACGGCTTTTAATAATCGGGATGTTCCGGTGAGCTCAACAAAATCAATGATTGGTCATGCACTTGGTGCTGCAGGTGCCATTGAGGCAGCTGCTTGTGTATTGGCAGTTCAAAATGGAATATTACCTCCCACCATTAATTATGAAACTCCCGATCCGGAATGTTCGCTCGATGTAATACCTAATAAATCACGCCCGGTTAATATTAATGCGGCAATTTCGAATTCGTTTGGTTTTGGGGGACAAAATGGAGTACTGGTTTTCTCTAAAGTTTAGTGAATATCCTCGCCTGGCCCGGTGTCCGACAACCTGGCTTTATTGACTTATTTTGTTAATCAAAGTTATCACTACATTTCCTTTTTTATGTCCTTTATCGACATACCTGTGAGCTTCGGCAATTTGCTCTAATGAATAACGTCTGTCAATAACCGGTTTAATTTTTTCCGTCTCCATAAGCTCTTTGAGAATGATCAGATCTTTTGTCCTTTCCTGAGGTGCTCTCATACCTGTAGCAGCAATCCTTGCCTTTCTACCACCAAACATTGAAGTCCATATCACGTGAGGGAAGATTCCCATCCCAATGCCAGCTTCAAGAAAGATACCGTTTCGCTTAAGCGAGCTTCTACAGTGTGAAAATGAAATTTTACCAACAGTATCAAATATTATATCGTAAGCCTGATCAGATTTGGTGAAGTCCTCCTTCGTATAGTCAATAACCCTATCTGCTCCCAGGTTGCTCACCATTTCCAGGTTTGCAGAACTACATACTCCGGTAACTTCAGCACCAAAGTACTTGGCAACTTGTACTGCAGCTGCACCTATACTTCCTGAAGCACCATTGATCAAAACTTTTTGTCCGCTATGAATATTTCCCTTATCCCGAAGGAAAGGCATGGCTGTTAAAAAGCCATCTACGCTGGAGGCGGCCTCATCAAAGGTCAGATTGCCTGGTTTGATAGCCAGCACCCCATTTTCGGGGAGGCATAAATACTCAGCATTTGCACCAAAACCTGCACCAGCAGTCCCAAAAACATGGTCTCCTTTCTTAAATAATTTCACCTCTTTTCCTACCGCTTCAATTTCCCCTGCTAACTCCTCTCCAAGGGTTGTAATTTTAGGTTTTCTGAGTCCAGTGAATAATCTTGAGAAATAGGGCTCACCCTTTCTAAATGTACATTCGGTAGCAGTAACTGTTGTTGCATGGATTTTTATGAGCACTTCATTGTCTTTGGGTACTGGCTTATCTACTGATTTAAGCTTAAGGACCTCGGGAGAACCGTAATTGGTGTATACTATCGATTTCATGTTTTTATATTTTTCATGTTTAGAATAAAATGAATGGCCTTTTTGACCTTTCATGATTCAAAAGTATGCATTTGGGCAAGGTGAATCGTTCTGATTTTAAAATCAGAACAAATTACTGAACCACTGTGTTCAAATAATCCTTGGGAGTTTGTCCCGTCATCTTTTTGAAAAAAGTATTGAATACAGTCTTGGAATTAAATCCACTCTCATAAGCAAGCGCTAAAATTGTGAGATGGCGTTGCTTTGGATCAGCTATACGTGTCTTGAACATTTCTACTCGATAGGAATTGACAAATTCTGCAAAATTCTGATCAAAACCTTCATTGAGTAATTGTGACAATTGATTGGGCGGAATTCCGAGCATTTCAGCCAAATCACGAAGGGTCAAATCAGGGTCGAGATAGGGTTTGTCCGTTGACATTATTTTCATCAACTGTTCCCGGTACTTCTTGAGAAGGTCTTGGTTGAACAGTGATTTTTTATATTTTCTTTTTTCTCCCTCGAAAGAGGTTTTCTCTCCTAAAACTTGTCGCATCAATTCCTGAAAGCGCGGAATTGAGCGGAGGGGTTTGATAATTGGTTCCATTGAAAGATAGACCAGCATGGGTAATCGATAGGTCACCCCTTGTTCAATTAGTTTTATAGCCTCATCATGCTTGCCCATCATGGTCCAACACAGGATGAGCAAGTTCATAGCTCTATCCATCAAATCTGTCTGCAATGAGGATTCCAGTTTTGAAATCCCAATTTCTGCCTGATCAAAATCACCCAGTGCAGCCTGAGCCATTGTAATTCCACCCAATTTCAACAGATCCCCTGCATTATCAGGAAGATTTTGAAAAAAAGCCAGGCCTTCTCTGAAGCTTCCCTGCAACAATAATGCTTGTCCCCAGTACAATAATGATACCTGAGAATCTGATTTCAAACTGATACCTTTCTCAAACTGTTCTATCGCCTCATGATACTTTTCCTGGGCATAGAAAATGTATCCTTTCAGGTGATAATTTATATGTGAGAAAGGATCGAGCTGAAATGCAGTCTCTAAATAATTTGAGGCAGCTTTAAATTTTCCCTCCGCTACCAGAGTGGATGCCATACTCTGGTAAAAATCAACTACCGGGCGTATCTCGAGGGCATTGTTCAGATGTCGATAGGTACCTTCTAGGTCCCATTTTTGCAAAAAGCATATCCAGGAAAGTTGCAGTTGACATTCAGGAATATTTTCGTCCAATTCAATGGCCTTATCAAGAAAGGGTTTTCCTTTGGCAAAGGCTTCACCGGCAGGCATTAGTCCAATGGTTCCAAGCAGGGCATATCCAAGGTTCATTCCCAGGTGAGCATAGGGATAGTTAGGATACTCCTCAATCACTTGCTCTAAAATCAAGATTCCCTTATCAATTTCAGGTTTACTCATTTTCAGCATATGATATCTGCTTTTTAAGTAGCTCTTATAGATTTCAACAGGTACTTCCTGAGCATCTACAAGGTGATCCTCAATGTCGAAATGTCCCAGGTGCTCTCGCAATTTTTCGGCAATTAACAGACTGATCTCATCCTGAACGGCGAAAATATCTTCGATCGACCGATCAAAAGTCTCTGACCAAAAATGAAAATCATCGGCCACATCAATCAATTGAGCTGTGATTCGCATCCGGTTTCCTGCCAGGCGGATACTGCCTTCCAAAATGGTTGAAACATTAAGTTCCTGACCAATCTGAGGAGTAGGAATTTTCTTATTCTTGAAAAAGAAAGAGGAAGTTCTTGAGGTGACTTTTAGTCCCTTAACTTTCGCCAGAGCATTGATGATTTCCTCGGTCATACCATCGCTGAAGTATTCATTGTCCTCACTGGAACTCATGTTCACTAAGGGGAGTACTGCAATGGATTTCATTGGTTTCTTAAATTTCCCTTTAAGGTCTGAAGGTGATGGAATTGTTATCCCATCATTAGTGACTGAAAAAACTTCAACAGGATTTGTGATGTTCTTGAACTCAAAATATCCCATCGACCGGGTTGATATTTGTTTCTGATTTTTGAGTTCATCATTTAATTTCCCCGAGAGAAGAATTGCCCCTGCCACCCCCATGCTTTCAATCCGGGAGGCAAAATTCACGCCATCCCCATAAACTTCTGTTTTGCTGTAAACAATATCCCCCATGTGCAAACCCACTCTTATCGGTACAAGGGGATCTCCTGCCTTTAAAAGTGTTTGTATTTCAATTGCACATTTTACTGCCTCGATTGCACTTTTAAAAATACTTAATGCACCATCACCGTAATACTGTATTATTTCTCCATGATGTGCTTCATGTTGTTGTTGGAACACCTCCCTGTGTCGC
Source organism: uncultured Bacteroidaceae bacterium (assembly GCA_963777115.1). GTDB lineage: Bacteria > Bacteroidota > Bacteroidia > Bacteroidales > SM23-62 > SM23-62. The sequence goes on from CAVZPP010000001.1 coordinate 174,508, forward strand.
GTCCTGACTTTTATAGCAACTTCTTCATCACCCTCCATCAAAGCAGTATACCCAACAATGTCGGTAAACATTACAGCTGCAAGTTGTCGGATTTTCTTCTCTTTCATTATTCTGTACTTTTCAAAACTATTCTGATCATGCAATATTTTAATGGAGGTATTGGTTTACTATTTGATTTGCTTTTTCAATCCAGTTAAAATTATGGAAATTAATTGGTTAACAGTCCATTTTTATTTGTTTGTTCGGATTTCCGTGGACCTGGTTCTTCAATTTGGTCAAGTTGCAAGGATTCGTGATTTTTGCAGAGGATTAATCTAATATGGTAATAAGAGGGATGAAAAAAAATGTAATTGTATTTGGAGCAACTGGTAAGACTGGAGTTCAAATTTGTGATGAACTCAGTTCGCAGAATATTCAGCATTCAGTTTTTGTAAGAGAGGAATCTTCTGGAAAGGTAAGCTCTGAAAGTGTGAGAATTCTAAAGGGAGATGTTCTAAATCAGGAAAATGTGAATGCTGCTTTTAGTAATGAATCTTATTCTGATGTTATTATAAGCCTTGGAAGTAAGTCCTTAAAGGGAACCATTCGATCAAAAGGAACAGAGAATATTATTAAGGCTATGGACCTGAACAAAGCAACTAGTAAAATACACATAATTAGTGCTTTAGGTGTAGGTGATAGCTGGAGTCAACTAAAATGGTCTGCAAAGCTTTTGTCCAATCTATTATTAAAGAGTGTAATGGAGGATCATCAACAACAGGAAGAGTTTGTGACAAATAGTTCGTACCCATATCATATCATAAGACCAGTGGGATTGAAGGATGGAGAGTCACTTGGAGAAGTTCATGTTCAGAATGAAGGATTCTTACCTTCCAATTCAATAAAGAGGGTTGATGTGGCAAAGTTCCTGATCAAAGGAATGCTTGAGGATTTAAGTGGCATCAGTGCAATTTGTCAGAAGAAATAAAACATATAAAATTATGAAATTCATAAAAACATTGGCAGTATTCTTATTTCTTGTTCCACTGTCAACTCTAAATGCTCAGTCTGAACTCAAAATTGAAATAATTAATCTAAGAAATGACAAGGGAGCGGTTATAGTAGATTTACTTGATAAAAATGAAAAGACCGTTAAGGCCAGAACATGCAAAATATCTGATAATAAGTGTACGGTAATCTTCAAAGATCTGAAAGATGATCAGTATGCAGTCAGATACATTCATGATGAAAATGAAGATAAAGAGTTGGATACCAATTTAATAGGAATGCCGAAGGAGGGTTTTGGATTTTCAAATGATGCGTTTGGGAAATTTGGACCAAAAGACTTCAGCGAATGGTTGTTTACAGTTTCTGGTGATACAGAAATCAAAATGACTACCATGTACTTGAAATAGAAAATCTATTTTATCACAGCAACATCAGATTCCATCTGGTAAGTATCAACAACATCCTACAGGTGTTCGGGATCAGACAGCTTGCTGACAATGTCAGTAAGACCTCCCTCGCCAAGACTTATCACCATGCAGCAAAATATCTCCGGAAGCTGGATCTGTTAGCTATGGTAATTGAGGACTGGCAGGATCTGGGTGAGCATGGAATGTATCATGTTTGGCTGAATCAGGTTCATGGAAAGAAGAGCAGCTTTTGGAAACATTATCGGGGCGAGTAAATGCTTATGATATTTTTCAGGAAAGTAAGTATTTAGAAATCAATATTATAGGAATGCCGAAGGAGGGCTTTGGATTTTCAAATAGTGCTTTATAATACACTATTTATTGAAATCAAGAACAATAATTGAAAATATCATCAAATAGTGCTATTAATTGCACAAATCATTGCATTTGATGGAATAATTCATATATTTACATAATAAAGAGCCATAAAATGCACTCTAAAGAGTTAATAGAAATCATTAAAGAACGAAGGGAAGTTTTGAAGGTAACACAAGAAACCCTGGCAGACTTATCAGGAGTGGGATTAAGAACCTTAAAACAATTTGAAAGCGGAAAAGGAAACCCTACGTTAAAAACCTTACAAAAATTAGTTGATGTATTGGGCCTGGAGGTTTGCCTGAAAATTAAAAATGTATCTCCTGGAAGATGAGACAGGCAAAAATATTTTACAAGAACGAAGAAGCTGGCGTATTAAACCAGGATGATGATGGTTCGTTTACGTTTCGCTATCATGATGCCTGGCTATCAGACAATGAAAAACCTGATATAAGCCTTACTTTACCGAAAATTGAACAAGAATATCATTCAAAATATTTGTTCCCCTTTTTCTTCAACATGCTGCCGGAAGGTTCTAATAAGCAGGTAGTATGTAAACATTATCGGATTGATCAGGATGATTATTTTGGCCTGTTAATGACAACCACGAAAAATGACAGCATAGGTGCGGTACGAGTGATTAAAGTTTCACAGCCATGAGTTTCCCTGAAATAAATTATTGTCCCGGTACTCTGGCTGAAGGTTTTAATACTTATAGCAGAACCTGTTTGAATAAAGTGTTTCAAAACAGAAAGGTGAATCATGTTTTGCCATACGATTCACCCGCATCCAATCCTGAGACAGATGAACTATTCGAAGAGAACCGTAAACATATATCCATATCAGGCGTTCAGGAAAAATTTTCTGTATTACTTGATAAAAATAAGTTGAGGCTTATCAAAGAAGGAGAACATGGTAAATACATTTTAAAACCCATTCCAGGTGCAGGTAAAAGGCCAAACCAAATGCCTGCTAATGAGCATCTCACTATGCAGGTTGCCTATCAGATTTTTGGTATAGAAACTGCTGAAAATGCACTGATCTTTTTTAGAGATGGATCTCCTGCCTACATCACCAAACGTTTTGATTTCATTGAGGACGGCAGCAAACTGGCTCAGGAAGATTTTGCATCCTTGGCAGGCAGAACACCGCAAACCCATGGTGAACATTACAAGTATTCAGGGAATTATTTTGAATTATTTCAAATCATGCAGACCTGTGTACCTGCCTACAAATTGGAGGCGACGAAGCTTATCAAAGTATTACTGTTTAACTATCTTTTTTCAAATGGCGATGCTCACTTCAAAAATTTTTCCTTACTGGAGACAGCCATGGGTGATTTTCGATTAAGTCCTGCTTATGACCTGTTAAATAGCCGTATTCATATGGAAGATACTGATTTTGCTCTGGAAGAGGGATTGTTACCCAAAAATCTGGCTCAGGGAAAAATTGCCAGACAATTTGCCATACTGGCGGATCAAGCAGGAATCCCTGAAAAAGTATTTGGAGATATTTTATCTGTGATGCTAAGCAGATCTGCATCAGTAGAAAAAATGATAGCTTCATCTTACTTGAACGAAAGCACAAAAAGAAACTACTGGCAATCTTATAAGGGTCGTATAAAACAATTGGAATTTATCAATAAGGTAAGGTAGATTACCGAATATGCTAATTCTTCCGGGTGAACCGATAGCTTACACCCACATTTATTAATCTTCCCGGATCGGGATATCCAACCACGGTTGAGTAATTATTGTCAAGCAGATTTTTGAAGGAGAAATAGATTCTCCAGCTGTCATCATGGCCCAGGTAGTAGCCAAGGTTTAAATCTAACCTCAGGTATCCCCCGAGACCCACCAGTCCAACCGAAGGATCAGCAAACCTTGAGCTGTAAAACGCAGATGAATAGTTTCCATACAAATTCAGATCAAAATCCTGAATCCGGACATTCACCCCTGTATTTGCTATTAGTTCGGGCAGTTCAGTGTTTTTAATGTTTTCAGATTCCTGTTTTGCCATTGATTTCATCCCGGTAAGATTGACGAATATGTGGGTTGTTTTTTTGAACAGCAGTGGACTTTTGACCTCAAATTCGATCCCATATTGAAACTGATCCTGGTTGGCATATAGTGCTATAAAATCTCCCGGTTCGACTTCAAGAATCTCACCGCTGAGGATGATGGCATTTTTTTGATTTACATAAAACCCGGTCAGTTGGATACTCGAAAGGTTTTGTCCCCTGATCTTATATCCCAGGTCCAGCATTGTCCGGTTTTCATTCACAGGGGTTTCCAGGTTTTCATCCATGGCCCCTTCCCTTGGCTTTATCGAACCCGCAACGATATTTAAACTCAGGGTGGATTGCTTGCTGAAGTCATAGACGGCTCCTCCGCTCATCTGAAGGGTTGGAGGCTCCCACTCATTTGTTATCGCCCCAACGCCGGTGAACGCTGAACCGGAACCATCAATCTCGAAAGCCCCGAATTCATTTATAAAGGTCCTGGTCCATCGTAAACCCCCGTTAATATTCAATTTCCCAAAATTATGTTCATCCGAGACGACGGCTGAAATAGTTTGTAACCTGGATTTTCTACCGACGTAGAACCGCTTCCCGTTCGGAGCATCCCAATAATTATATAAACCACCAAAGCGCAGAATATTTGAGTTCCCAAGTGAAATGGACTCGATAATGTTTACCCCAAACTCTGAATCATATTCAGGTTTGGTAACTCCTGTTACCTCATTGATGTACTCTGGTTTTCTATTTGTATAGTGGGACTGGATTTCCAGGGCGTTTTTTCCTTTCTGCTTCAGCAATGCTTTCAGACTGACCGAACTGGAAATAAATGGATCATAACTTTCAAGCCTTGAGATAATCTTTGGGGCGGCAGGGTATTGTGCCTGCATAAACTGTCTCATTCCGTTCAAATGGAAAATATTGGCAGTAATGGAAAGATTGGGTGAAGGTTTCCATTCCAGGCTCCCGAAAACATTTAACATTTTTTCTTTTGCATGCTGTGCGGAGGGACCATCCGTTCTATCATAACCAAGATTGAGTGAATAGGAGATGGACTTTTTCTGTCCCCCATGAGATAAATATGTATGCAATGAATTAAAGCTGCCGTACTCAAGTTCGGCTGAAGTTTCGGGCTTATTGAATTTTTTGGTAACAATATTGACGACGCCTGACATTCCGCTCAGTCCATTCATCAATGCCCCGCTTGAACGGATAATTTCGATTTTTTCGACATTACCTGAGGAAAAGAAGTATGGGGTTTCATGGAATTCACGTTGCCATACTCCATTTATGGAATATCCGGGGTATGGATATTTCTGTCCCCTTACAGAAAAAAACTGTTTTACTTTTCTTCCCCGTGTTTCTATAAAGGCCCCCGGGGCATAGGCCATGGATTCAATAATGGTTTTCGAAGCAGTCCGCCTGATATCTTCCTGTGAAATTGTGCTTGTTGACAGATTAAGGGATAGGGGTTCCAGGGTTGGAGTGTTGAGGATTTCCACTTCCCTTTGATCCCTTATAATGTCTACCTGTCCAATTTCTTTAGGATCCTCCACTAATTTGATCTGAAATTGAAGTGAACTTTCGATGGATGTGTTAATGGTTTTTTTGGATTCTTTATAACCCAGGCAGGATGTTTTTAGCTGGAAAACCCCTTCCCCCGAAAGGGGAATTTCAAAAGATCCCCCGGAATCAGTTGAGGTAAAAATATTGGTACCCTCAAGATAAATGGTTGCATTGGGGATGGGCTTGCCTGAGGTTGAGCTGAATACAGTTCCTTTGATTATGCGGGACTGAGAATGAACAATCTCAGCCGGATGCAGAATAATGGTGGGAATTATTACTAAAAGAACTCTGATTAGTTGATTGCTTCTCCCCATTTGATAATTCTCCAGGCTCAATTTACTGTTCATATTCATTAAACAGCTGCAAAACTATATATTCCAATTCTATTTTTCCAGCTGTCAACCAAATAATTTGAGGCAAGGGATTAAACTGAGAAGAATGGCATATATATGGAATTCAGGAAGGGTAATTTATAGTGATTCTTAGCAAATACGGGGGTTTTCACTTCCCTTATTTCATTGATTTTTGCCAAATTGCGTCGGTAAAATAATATGCATATTGCTTAAAGGATTAATATGAAACTCTTACTGGCACTAATTTTTTGTTTATTCTTTTCGATATCAGAAGCTCAATTTCATGATTGGGGGATGTGGAGGTATGACTACGGACGGACCGCTTCAACTCCTGAACAGCTGGCTGATCAGTTATATCCTCAATGGCAGGTAAAGTATTCAGCGAGGATTCCGGTATGGGATGATCCTCTGAACCAGAACCTGATGCAATTTGACAGACTATTTGAACCGATTGTTGCAGATAATAAAATATTCCTGGGATTTAACGATCAGGATAAGGTCATTGCACTGGATATTAATTCGGGGATGGAACTCTGGCATTTTTATAGCGATGGACCTGTTCGTATGCCTTTGGCGGCACATAAGGGAAAAATTTATTTTACCAGTGATGATGGAAATTGTTATTGTCTGGATGCGGAAGATGGATCTCTTGTCTGGAAAATATCCCTGGCCCCTGCACCGAATAAACTACTTGGCAATAAGCGGCTGATCTCAATGTGGCCAGCCAGGGGAGGGATTGCGATTAAAGATAATATCATCTATACGGCAGCCAGCATATTTCCCATGATGGGGACTTTCATATATGCCATAGATGCATCAACGGGTGATGTGATATGGAAGAACGAGGGAACGGGAAGTAATTATATTCTTCAGCCACACAAATCTCCGGCGTTTGCAGATGTCGCTCCCCAGGGAACTTTTGCAATCAGTGGTGAGCTGCTGCTTGTTGCGGGAGGGCGATCGGTTCCTGCGGCTTTTGATTTGAAAACCGGGGAGGAGATTTATTATCAACTTGCCGCAAGCGGGAAAACTGGCGGAGCCTTTACCTGTGCAAATGAGCAGGTTTTTTTCAATCATCACCGGGAACGAATGACCTATATGTATGATTCCAAAACCGGTAAGACACTTGAAAAAGAGGCAGGAGAGTATCCTGCGCTTGACGTGAACAGAATCTATTTTTCAGGCGAAAATGTAGCAGCCTATGCATTAGATGAGGAAAATGAACTTGATAAAATATGGAAATCAGATATCCCGGCAAACAATGATCTTATTAAGGCAGGCAATTGTCTTTATGCAGCCAACAAGGCAGGCATTACCGCAATAAAAATTATTGATAATGAACCCAGTAAGCTATGGACCCTCCCAACCGAAAACCCCATTGAAAGGCTGGTGGCTTCACACGGAAAACTGATTGCTGTTTCAGGAGATGGAGAGATTACGGTATTCGGTGATACCCCCGTTCCGAATTTCTCCCCGATGGTACAATCCATATCTGAATTAAGGACTTCTTCTTTCGCAGCAAAGAGAATTATTAGAAAGACTGGGATCAGAAGCGGTTATGGAGTTGTAATCGGTACTGAAGATATTAACCTGCTTGAAACCCTTGTTTCAAAAACATCACTTTCTTTAATTGCCTTTGAGAGTAATCCTGAGAGGATTTTATATCTCAGGGAATATTTTGATAGTCGTGGAGTAAAAACGGATCGTATAAGTTTCCATAATTTTAAGGATGCAGTCAAATTCCTGCCTAAATATTTCTCCTCTCTTACGGTTGTGAATGACCCTGCTTATCTCAATGAAAATGACGGAGATATTCTTAACGCAATTTTCGAATCCACCCGGCCCTACGATGGAAAGATATGGATGAAATCCCGGGGCAGGGTAAAAAAGAGCATTGATTAGGGCCTTTGCCAGTCTTGACCTGTATGGTGCTAAATTTAAAAGGGGCTGGAGGCATTTTATAGTTACACGAACAGGAGCTCTTGATGGGGCTGCGGACTGGACCCATAATTATGGGGATATTTCAAATACGATTAAGTCCAACGACAAAATTGCAAAAGCCCCCCTGGGAATCCTTTGGTTCGGGGGCAATTCAAATCTTGATGTGCTGCCACGACACGGACACGGTCCCTCTGAACAGGTAATAGACGGCAGGCTGATTATTCAGGGAATAAACAGCATCAGCGCGCGTGATGTTTATACCGGAAGATTGATCTGGAAAAAGGTATTTGAGAACCTTGATGAAGACAACTGGCTGGTATACTATGATGAGACATACGATCCGGATCAACCGCTTAACACCCAATACAACCAGATACATCTGCCCGGGGCAAATGCACGCGGGACTAATTTTATTGCCACCCGGGAATATGTTTACGCAATCGAAGGAAGCAATTGTCACCTGCTTGATATCAGAACAGGAGAGCTTGTAAAGTCATTTTCTACCGGAGATGCTAATACCGAGAGGCTGGGCTATATTGGGGTCTATGAAAAGTACCTGATTCTTGGGAATAATTTCAGCGAATATCCCAGTATGCCAATTGATGATGATCTTCCAGCCAAGAAGCTGGTTTTTACAAAATTCGATTTTACAGCCAGCCAGGAACTCATTGTGATGAACAGGTTCAGCGGTAAGAAATTGTGGAGTATTCCTGCAAATCACGGGTTCCTCCATAATGCTGTGATAGCCGGAGATGGTATCCTGTTTTGTCTTGACAAATTACCCCAGGATCATGAGACTAAACTTAAAAGAAGAGGCGAAGATCAGCCTTCGGGATCCAGGATGCTTTACCTGGATATTAGAAAGGGAGATATTTTACACGAGGAGACAAATAATATTTTCGGTTCATGGTTAGGCTACTCCCAAGAGCATAAATTGCTTTTACAGGCGAACCGGCCCTCCAGGGATATGCTTACCGGTGAAGAAGGAGAACGCATGATTGTTTATAATATCAAATCAAAAGAAATGCTCTGGGATAAACAGATTGATTATGCGAATCCCCCCATTATTTCCGGAGAGAAGATTTATACCAACGGCGAGGGTTTCTCCCTGCTTACCGGTGATCCTCTTTATGATAAGGATTTAATCACAGGAGAAGAGGTAAAATGGAAATTCAAGCGTGAGTATGGTTGTGGATATGTTGTAGCCAGTGAACATCTCCTGACTTTCCGGTCAGCCTCTGCCGGATTTATTAACCTGGATGTCTTTGAGGGAACAGGCAGTTTGGGAGGCTTTAAAGCTGGTTGCTCGGCCAACCTGATCGTTGCAAACGGGGTCCTTAATTCACCGGATTATACCCGCACATGCCAGTGTCCATATCAGAATCAAACCTCCCTGGCCCTGGTAAATATGCCCTGGATGACTTACTGGACGAACAGTAATTATGTCTGGAACGGGAAACAGATTCAGAAATTGGGACTGAACCTGAATGCGCCGGGGGACAGGACTTCAGAGGAAAATACACTCTGGCTTGAGTTTCCCTTTATTGCAGGCAAATTTCCTGAGATTCCTGTGAAATTAGATACCCTTGATTATTATGAAATCAGGAAAGATCCCATCTCCGTTCATTCGGAGAATACTCCATGGATCTCTGCCAGTTCAATTGCCGGGATTCGGTCAATGGAGATCACCTTATCTAAAGAGCAAACAGTTACTGAGTCAATATACAGTGTTAATCTATATTTTTCCGAACCGGAAAATATGGATAATGGTGACAGGGTCTTTGATGTAATAATACAGGGAAGCAAAGTATTGGACGATTTCGACATTATCAGTGAAACCGGAAAGGTAGATATGGAACTCGTCAAGTCATTCTCAGGGATACCAGCCGGCAGGACTTTAACCCTTGAAATGGATCCAAAAATTGGGAACACAATTCTTTCCGGAATAGAAATTGTAAAGGAAGGTGAATCTGAAATTAAAATCAGCTCCAGATGAGAAGGGAATATTTACTACTCATTTTTATAGCTGGACTGATCAGTCTTGCCTGTACCACCCGAGTGTCGGAATGGATATTGCTGAATGCTCCCCCAGCAAACTATACCCTGGTATATTTTCAGAATGGTTCAGCTGATGAATCAATAACAAAAGAAAACCAGCATCTAAGCGAAAGTTTTAAGGCTGCTAATATCCAGTTTAAAACGGTTGACAGGCAGGATGTCACACCGTATTTTGGATTGTTCTATAAGGGCCGGCTCTTCTCAAAGTATAAAAGTACAAATGAATTAAGCGGGTTAACAAGCTCTCCATTACGCGAGAAAATAGCTTCAGAGCTGATGGCCGGGAAACTATCCGTCATGCTTTACCTTAAGACGGATAATAGGGAAAAGGATGAAAAAGGCATGAAAGCTTTGCATGCTGCCCTGGACTCATCCCCTTTCGGGGGAATCATTCCGGTGCTTGAGTTAAGCAGGAATAGCCCGGATGAGCAACATTTTGTTTCAATGTTGTTGAATATTGAGGATGACCTCATGGACATTCAGGAACCTATGCTATTCGGAATATTTGGCCGGTTTAAGGCCCTTGAACCACTTCTCGGGAAGGGTATCTCGGAGGAAAACATCAGTCTGATGATTGATTATTTTACGGCTGAGTGCAGTTGCCTGATCAAGGATAATTTGCCCGGCACGGATATCCTTTATGAGGGTAATTGGGAGAATCCACAGACAGCACTTCTCAATAAAATTATTGATGATAATCCTCTGCTTGGTCAATGATGCAGACAGACACTCTTGTATATGACAGCCTTGATGAAAGGCCCTTGCCAAAATGGCTCATCGATCAGAAAGAGGGACTGACGACCCTCCAACCCGAACCGATTGTTATGAAGGAGGATCATTCACTGAAGATTTCTTTTGTCCTGACTTTCATCTTTATCATACTTGCTGTTGGCTTATTGACAATCTTTGTTATTCGAAAATATAAGAATCAGGCCTGATGAATTCACTACAATTAGTTATAAAAGAACTTTTTTACCGCAGAATCAGTTCCCTGGTAATTTTGATCACCGTTATTATCGCCAGTTCCGTTTCTGTAGCGATTTATACACTTAGCAAGGCCAGTGAAAATGAAACGCGGAAAATCATGCGTGAGCAGGGACTGAACCTGTATATATTCCCTAAAGGCACAAACCTTATTGATTTTTATTCGGTTAACAATACCGGAACCTTCCCTGATAACTACGTGGATGTTCTTGCAGAATCTGAAACATTTGATGCAGTCAGGCACCTCACAGGTATTTTACAGGTAAAATATCCCGACTGGAAAGATCCCAACGGATCAACTCATCAGATCCTCCTGATAGGGTATAAGGATGAGGCTGAACAGAAATACCTGTCAAAACAGGAAACCATGGGATTTGATGTGAAAAAGGGTACGGTACAGTTGGGTGTACTTGTGGCAAAGAACATTCAGCCTGGGCAACCCTTTTTGATTGAGGGTGCAGATGGTAAGCTTCATAGTTTTTTGGTGGATAAAAGGCTGGAAGAGGGCAGGGGAATGATGGATCAGGGAGTATCATTCCACCTGGAAGACCTGCAGAATCTCCTGGGAATGGAGGGGAAAATAAATAAGATTGAGGCCCTGGGCTGCGTTTGTCACGATGGTCGGATTAAGAATGCGAGAAGCCAGGTTCAGAATATATTTCCTGACCTGGAAGTAACTGAAATATCCAGCATTGCAGATGCCCGGGAAAATCAGCGTTTAATGATGAATAAGTACGGTTCGTTTATCATTCCCTTTGTTATCCTCTCTGCTCTCTTAATTACAGGATTTTTGTTTTACCAGAATGTACATGTCAGAAATCGCGAAATCGGACTTTTAAAAGCTATGGGCAGAAGTTCTTCCACCATTCTTTTCATAATACTTTCCAAGGCATTTATATTGGGATTGTGCGGAGGCATTATTGGATTCTTTTTGGGCAGCTGGATAGCCGAATATTTCGGAAAGGAAATCTTCCGTTTTACAGCCTTTAGCATTGGACCAGTCTGGTCAATATTTCATTATACTATCTTGATTTTTCCGTTTTTATGGATGCTCAGCAGCTGGATACCTGCTTTGATGGCAACCCGGATTGATGCCGCGAAAATACTGAGTGAAGATGATTGAAATTAACAATATTTCAAAAAAATATAAAAGAGGCTCTGAAGAGTTTGTTGCCCTGGATGATCTGTCTTTAAAGATTGAAAAGGGTGATTTTGTGTCGGTAACCGGTTCAAGCGGATCAGGAAAGTCAACCCTCCTAAATACAATTGGCGGATTGATTAAACCGGATTCTGGCGAGATACTATACAATGGAAAAAGCATTTATGATCAACATGGAAAATACCTGAACCTTTACCGGAAAAGAGATGTAGGGTTTATGTTTCAGCAGTTTCATTTAATGCCCTATCTCACCATAATTGAGAATATCACCCTTAGTTGTTACGATAAGTCACGTGAGTATCCAATTCATAAATACCTGCAGGATTGTTCCCTTTATGATATTCAGAATAAGTATCCATCTGATTTGAGTGTAGGAGAGAAACAAAGGGCTGCCTTTATCAGGGCCATTATTTCTGATCCTGAAATATTGCTGGCTGATGAACCTACCGGAAATCTCGATCCCCGGAACAGTGAGATATTAATGTCTCTTATCGAAGAGTATCATAAAAAGGGAGGAACGGTTGTCCTTGTCTCCCATAATTTAGATGCCTCAAAGTATTCAAATCTGAATGTCAATATTGAGCAGGGAAGAATCCGAATTTGATCTGTTTGATAGGTATCACCGGGATTTTACTTTCGTTGGAGTGATAACTAGTCCAACACCTCCCCATGAACGGATTCTATGTCTGATGTAATAGAGTCAAGTAGTTTTGCATCTGCTTTTACCAGTTGAACTACATTGAGCAAGAGATTCTTTGTCTCAGAAAGCATCTCCATGTAGGTTACACTGATTTTAACCCCTTTCTGGGTCTTCTTCAGGATTTTGATCCGGTTCAAAAGGATGTCATTGGCCAGGTTTATCAACTCATCGCGTCGGAGTACCAGCTCTTCCAGTTTGTCATAATTCCTGTTTTCCAATAGCTTGACAGCAAACTTGAAAAACTCATTAACCTGTTCATTGAAATCTTTTAATTTATCCGTCTGTTCCTTATCAAAAGAATGGTTATTATCCAGGTGGTTAAATGCCGGTTGAACTATAAACATCAGGGAGTTACACATTTCTTTCATGTAAGCTACTACCTGTACATAATGATGTCCACTTTCCAGTTCTGTTTCTTCAAATTTCTTAAGCGTATCAGGGATTTCTTCCCTGATCTTTTTAATATCTCTTGTCAGGCATTTGGATTCCTTCCTGAGCGTGTTTAGTACTTTGTGTTTTTCCTTAAAGAAATTTGAATAAGTAAGAAAGAGTACCCTGGCTACCTTGTTAATGGTGCTCTTAACTTCCTCATCGCATGACTTAAGAATCTCATGGGATGCTTTTTTTATCCCTATTTCTACCTTATTCTCTTTATCCGCTTTTTTCTTGTGGAATGCATGAGTCCTCAATAATATATATATGGAAAGTCCAATGAGCATCAGGATGACAGGTAGTTTTCCAAAAAAGATGAGTGAAGCAATTATGAATGATACCAGGAAAGCACTGAATGCAGTAAAGAACCAACCGCCAATAACGGTTAAAACACCTGTTATTCTATATACTGCACTGTCTCTTCCCCAGGCACCGTCTGCGAGAGATGTACCCATTGCCACCATAAAAGTCACGTAAGTTGTGGAAAGAGGTAGTTTAAGGGATGTGCCAATTGCAATCAGGATACTGGCGACTACAAGGTTAACTGAGGCGCGAACCAGGTCGAAAGCCAGTTTTTCCTGTTTACCCTCCCGGACCTTTTCTGCATCAAATCTATTTTCAATAAACCTGACTATCCCTGAGGGTGTAATTTTCGAAATTCCAGTGCTGATTTCAACCGATCTTCTGACGATAAACCTGGCCAGAGATGTGGATGCAAAACGTTCGGATCCCTCACCCTGCCTGCTAAGATCGATGGTTGTTGCGGTAACTGATTTTGCTTTCTTTGAAAATCGGAGAGTAAGGACCATGATTAGTCCAGCAGCAATAAGAAAAAATATAGGTGTATTTACAGGTTCACGCAATGCTACCATGAGGAATCCGTCTGCATCAGATGCTCCTGAAGCCATAAAAATCTTAAAGGATTCGAATCCTGCGAGGGGCACACCGATGAAGTTTACCAGGTCGTTTCCGGCAAATGCCATGGCCAGTGCAAATGTTCCTACCAGAACAGTAATTTTTAAAATATTAATTCTCGTAAAGAAAACCAGGATCTGGAAAAGAATAGTCCATCCCAAAAAGCTGAATAACAAGATCTTAGTGGTGTTGGACTGTATGAAAAATAACATCTCAGAAGAAACCAGCGTGGATCCCTTGGCTCCTTTAATCAGGAGGAAATAGAGGATGGCGGAAATGGCAAATCCACCCCAGATACCGGACCAGTATTTTGATGTATTTCCAATATTGAAGGAGAATGCCAGTCGTACAATCCACTGTACAATCATCCCTGCATTAAAGGCAATAACAACCGAAAGGAATATCCCAATAACGATCATCACAGAGCTCTCTATGTTGATGTATGTTGCTATACTATCATTTACAGAATCAGACCTGGTGACTTTATAAATTGCAACCGCCACGGCTGCTCCCAGGATTCCAAAAACAATAGAAATCGTAGTGGAAGTGGGTAGTCCAATAGTATTAAAAAAATCCAGCAGTAGAATATTGGTAAGCATAACGGCAAGGAAAATCACCATGATCTCATTGAAGGAAAAATGTTCCGGATTAAAAATCCCTTTTCTGGCCACCTCCATCATTCCATTGGAAAAAACAGCCCCAATCAGGACACCAACAGCAGCAATGGCAAGAATTACTGTAAAAGGTGCGGCTTTAGAACCAAGGGCAGAATTAAGGAAGTTTACTGCATCATTGCTAACACCTACGATAAGTAGAGAGATGGCCAAAAGGAAAAGGAAGCCAATGATGAGAATGAAATACGCTTCCATGAAAATGACTAGTGAGGCTGTTATTGGTATTGGAGTTTAAATATACAAACCAATATTTAATATCTTCTGATCATTTTCTCAAAATCAAGAAATAAACTTTGTCCATTAAATGTGAAGGTGAGGGATTGATCTTTTCTCTCAGCTTTTGCATAGGGAGAGTCATATCGCTTGTACCTGGTATCTACTACCTCATCATTGACTTTAAAAACTGCATTAAAGACCAGTTCATACCGGGTATCGTTTGATTCATAGCATTAATTAACTTTGTTAACAGGTTAAAATATTCCGGCATACAAGTTAGTATGATAAAAATTTAATCAGGTTATGACAAGACTGTTTTTGTTGGGGAAGAAGACATATTATTATAATTGAATACTATGGGACAAAAAGTTTCACTGGTTTTATCCGGGGGCGGTGCCAGGGGCATTGCCCACATTGGAGTAATTGAAGTGCTGGAAGAGCAGGGATATGACATTGTATCAATTGCCGGAACTTCAATGGGAGCCCTGGTCGGAGGGATATATGCAGCAGAGGAGATCAGCGCATTTAAAGAATGGATGATTTCACTGGACAGAATGAAAGTATTCAGCCTTGTGGATTTCACCTTGAGCAAACAGGGATTGGTCAAAGGGGACAGGGTGTTTAAGGCAATGAAAAAATTTATTCCGGACCGTATGATTGAGGATTTATCCATTCCCTATGCAGCGGTAGCTGTGGACCTGTTAAACCGGAAAGAAATAGTTTTCCGGGAAGGAAGCCTTTTTAATGCCATCCGGGCCTCAGTATCAATTCCAACAGTATTAACTCCGGTCAGTATAAAAGAGGGATTATTGGTCGACGGAGGTGTACTGAATAATATTCCTGTCAACCATATATCAAGAACACCCGGAGACATCCTCGTGGTTGTCAATGTAAATTCGGATATTCCTGTTCAAAAGCCGAAGATTTCACACGAGGAAAATAAAAAACAGCAGTCCTTATATCAAACAAAAATCCATGAGTTTAATACCCAGCTACATAAAATATTACCAAAAAGCCATGAATGATAAAATGGGTTATTTCGACCTGTTGAACGAAACTCTTAGCCTGATGACTTACCATATGGCTCAAATGAACCTTAAATACCATTCACCAGATGTTCTAATAGAGGTTTCCCGGGATTCATGCGGCACTTATGATTTTTATAAAGCAGAGGAAATGATTGAAATTGGCAGACATGCAGCCGAAAAAAGTCTGCATGGATTCAGGAAAGGCATGAAATCAGAACAAATGTTAAGAATCATAGAATCCTGATGCAGATTATTTTGGAAACATTATCTTCGCGGAAACTGGTGCTTTGGAGGTAAATTATTTTTCAGCTGAAAATCTTTCTAAATCGTTTGGAGAGCAGGTTCTTTTCGAGGGACTCACATTCGGACTTGCCCGGGGAGATAAAACAGCCCTGATTGCCAGGAATGGAACCGGGAAGACAACACTTCTGAAGATTCTCATGAAACAGCTCTCTTCTGACTCGGGAGAGTTTACTTTTCGGGGTGGCGTTAAGACCGCTTTTCTGGAACAGGTCCCTGAGCTTGATGGTACGCTGACAATTGATCAGCTGATCCTCACCACCAATACTCCCGTAATTGCTGTGATCCAACAGTATGAGAGGGCTCTCGACAATCACTCAAATCATCCCACCCAGGATACAGGTAAAATCCTTGAAAAGGCCTCGATGGAGATGGACAGGGTGGATGCATGGGATTATGAAAGGCGCCTGAAGCAGTTACTGGATCTTTTCAGGATCACGGATACAACACAAAAAGTCGCCAACCTTTCAGGAGGGGAAAAGAAAAGACTGGCACTGGCTATAGTGCTGTTGGATAAACCTGATCTTCTCATTCTGGATGAACCCACCAACCACCTCGATATCGATATGATAGAATGGCTGGAGCGTTACCTGGCAGATGCGGCCCTGACCTTACTCATGGTTACGCATGATCGGTACTTCCTGGATAGGGTATGCAACAGAATCATTGAGTTAAGCCAGGGAAAGATGTTCCACTACCAGGGGAATTATGAGCTATTTCTTCAAAAAAGGGCAGAAAGAGAGGACCTCCGAAAGCTGGAATCTGAAAAGGCTGGCCAGCTGATGAAAAAAGAACTCCAGTGGCTTAGAACCATGCCCAAAGCAAGAACACATAAATCAAAAGCACGGATCGATGCTTTCGATGGCATTGAAGAGAGAGCCAAACTGGTATTGGACCAGGGAGATTTAAGACTACAGGTCCGTTCTCCCCGCATGGGAGGTAAAATCCTGGAGCTGGACAAGATAAAAAAGGCCTACGGTTCGACGAAGATCATTGAAGAGTTCAGCTATAAGTTCTCGAAGGGTGAACGGCTGGGAGTGATAGGCCGGAATGGAACGGGTAAAACAACCTTTCTGGATGTGATCTCGGACATGATACCCCCTGATGCCGGAAATGTAAGTCCAGGCGAAACCGTGGTTATGGGATACTACCGGCAATTGGGACAAAAGTGGAAAATGGGGCAGAGAGTTATTGATGCCGTCCGGGATATAGCTGAAGTAATACTGATGGAGAACGGGAAGACGATTTCAGCTTCCCAGTTTCTGGAACATTTCATGTTTACCCCGGATTCACAATACAAGATGATCTCCAAGCTTAGCGGTGGAGAACTGCGAAGGCTTCACCTCCTGACTGTTTTGATTAAGAATCCAAATTTTCTGATTCTGGATGAGCCAACGAATGACCTTGATCTGTTTGCCCTGAATAAACTGGAAGAGTTCCTGCTTTCCTTTAAGGGATGCCTGATTATCGTATCCCATGACCGGTATTTCCTGGATAAACTCACCGATCATCTCTTTATATTTGAGGGTAATGGGTTTATTAAAGATCATTACGGAACATATTCCGCATACCGGCAGGCCCAGGAACGTTTGGAGAAGAAAACAAAAAACGAACGGGAAAGAGACTCCTGAAAAACAGAACAGTAAAGGGAAAAATACCGGGATCAAGACAAAAACTAAACTCAGCTACAAGGAGCAGCAGGAGTATATGAAACTGGAGCCGGACATTGATAAATTAGAACAGGAAAAATCATCCCTGGAAGCTGAATTGAGTGACGGCAAGCTTGATTATGAGTCCCTTGAAAAGAAATCAAAGCGGGTCGCGGATGTCATTGAACGGATAGAAGAAAAACTCCAGCGCTGGTATGAGCTGGGTCAATATATGGAATAACCAAAGCAATATAACTGATGAAACAATTACTGTTTTTTTTACCCTTGCTGAGTTTACTAACCGCCTGTTCAGTGCAGGAAAAAGAAGTTCAGGAAAATCCGAATTTTGTTTGGATAATATCTGAAGACAACTCAAAACATTACCTGGAGTTGTTTGATGAACATGGAATTGAAACGCCCAATATTGAAAGCCTTGCTGACAACGGGATTTTGTTTACCCGTGCATTCTCAAATTCCCCGGTATGCAGCGTCGCCCGCTCCACATTGATATCAGGCTGCTATGCACCCCGTATAGGTACCCAGTATCACCGCAGGTCTCAAAGGGTCTCCAATGCCCGATGGTACCGAAATGTTTCCAGCTTACCTCCGGGAACTCGGATACTATACCACCAATAACAGTAAGGAGGATTATAATATTATTAAGAACGAAGGTGTCTGGGATGAATCCTCCAAAAAAGCCCACTGGAGAAACCGGGCAGAGGGTCAGCCCTTTTTCCATAAGGAATCCCATTCAGCCTCCCATGAAAGCAGATTACACTTCAAGAAGGCAGTAATGGAGCGACCTACAACGGTTGATCCGGATCAGGTATTTCTGAGTCCCAATCATCCGGATACGGAAACCTTTCGCTTCACGGCGGCTTATTACCGGGACAGGATACTTGATATAGATACCATTGTTGGAGAGGTAGTAGAGCAGCTGAGGGAAGATGGACTGCTTGAAAATACTTTCATTTTCTATTTCGGGGATCATGGGGGTGTGCTTCCGGGCAGCAAGGGATTTGCTTATGAAACCGGACTTCACGTCCCGCTTGTGGTGCGTATTCCAGAAAATTTCAGGCAGCTGGTAAGCTTAAAACCAGGATCCAGCACTGAGGGATTTGTCAGCTTCATTGATTTCGGTCCCACATTACTTAATCTTGCCGGAGCTGAAATACCCGGGGGAATTGACGGTACTCCTTTTCTGGGGGAAGGAATTGATAAAAAGGATCTCAATGCCAGGGATGTCACCTTCGGATATGCTGACCGCTTTGATGAAAAATATGATCTTGTGCGGACAGCCAGGAAGGGCAATTTTAAGTATATGCGCAACTACCAGCCCTTCAATCCAGATGGACTGCACAACCGTTACAGGTACATAAGCCTGGCTTACCAGGAGTGGAGAGAAATGTATAGAAACGGAGAACTGAATGATATCCAAAAACATTTTTTTGAGCCAAGGCCGGCAGAAGAACTGTTTGATATTGACGCAGACCCTTATGAAACCCAAAACCTGGCTACAGATCCTGACTACCAAGAAAAACTGGAAGAAATGAGAAACCTTTTGACAGGGTGGGTGAAAGGCAATCCGGATCTGAGTTTCATCCCTGAAAGTGAACTGGTAAAAAAAGCATTTGATAATCCAGTTGTCTACGGACAGACCAATAAGGGAGGGATTTCAGAACTTGTAGACATTGCAGATCTCAGCCTGCTTCCCTTTGAAAAAGCAGCTGATGGGATAAAGGAAGCGCTTTCATCCAATAAGCACCTGAAAAGATACTGGGGACTGATCGTTTGCAGTAGTTTTGGGGAAGAGGCAGCTGAATTTTATGAAACAGCAAAAAATCTGACAGAAGACGAAAACCTACTCGTTAGAATTCGTGCGGCGGAATTCCTGGGACTCACAGGAACGGAAGATCCCAAAGAAGTTATCCGGACAGCCCTGGCTGAAACGGATGATCCGGTAGAAGCCAACCTCATGTTAAACACGGTTGTATTACTCAGGGATGGTCCCTATAAATACCAGTTTGATATAACGGAAGATCTTTTTAAGCCCGAGGTTCAAAAAGGGGGCTATGTGATCCGAAGACTGGAATACCTGGTGCCCGGATACAAACAATGACCGGATATTATCGGACAGCTATTTTCCTCGTAATCTGTTGGTTATCTGTGATAATGGAAAGAATAACTATTCCCCCGGGAATGCTGCTTTTATCAATCACGAGCTGCACGTGATTATCCACAGTTTCTATTTCTTCCCCAAATAATACTCTTCCCTGAATATCAATCAGGCGGATGCTCACCATATTTTTTTCAATACCCTCCACCCCAATGCTTAAGCAGTTATAATCATCAGCGATTTCAACATGGAGAGAAGCATTGCCTTCTTCAAAGTCCTTGCTTGAAGTATTGTCTGCCTTAATCATTTTAGTTGTGGCTGCACCCATTCCAAATCCTTCTCTCGATGCCCGGACAGAGATTGTGCCTTCCCTGAAATCAGCTGCAAAATTCACGCTGATGCTGCTTGAATCGCTTGTGCCAGTTGCCCATTCAGGTAATTCCCATAAATAGGATTCCGCATTGAACACAGCGGGCACAGAGTATTCAACAGGAGGTGCTCCGGAAGCTATGAGTTCGGGACCCAAAAGGGTATCCACTGCCGTGGGAACACTAAAATACTCTATCCCGGGAAGGCTTAACTCAGTGTTCAAAGGCTGAAGTTCAAATTCAACTGAATCGTTTTCATGTACCCGGACCAGGAGATAATTCTCATCCGCCACTTCTCCCATTCCGGATGCGAGCAGGGTGGTATTATCCCAGGTGTCATGAAATGCAGCAATGGCATCTGCATTGCCTCCGACATCTCCTGCTATTACATAAAAATTAATGTCGGGTTTCGCAATAAGCATTGGATGAACTTCCTCCCAGTAGTTCGAGTATTTCACCATGTTATTCATACCTCGAACGGCTGTTACTCAATACCCCAATATACTTATCATGACTGTTCCAGAGGATTTCATGAAAGAAAATAAATATGTTCTGAACGGTATCTCCTGCGAGATTTAACTGTTCCTGTAAAAAACTGATCTGGTTGGAGGATATGGATCTCTGTTCCTCGGTGCTATTCAGGACAATGAATAACTCCTGCTGGAAATGGAAGGCGTAATAGGGGCTGCCGAATTTCTCATTAAATTCCTGGTAACCTATATCGTCATCATCATGGTTGCCCATTACATAGTAGTAGGGCAAGGAATACCTGGCGAGTTCATCCTCAACCTGCTGCCAGCTTTCAACGCTGCTTTTATTTACGATGTCTCCCGTGAAAACAAAAAATGCAGCCAGGGAATCATATCCCGAATCAAGGCTGCTCAGAAAATTTGGATGCAGTCCAATGTTTTCCCCATCATGTGCACCGTATGCATGCCCGGCGACTATAAATGAATAAGAGGTATCAGCCCGGGCATTCACATTGCAATAGAGGATGCATAGGAACAAAACAACAATCTGAATAGTCTGGCCAGGTTTATATTTCATCGTCGGGGAGAATACAGGCATTGAAATTACAAATATATTTAAAACAACAATCCCTCAGAATACCCGGGGGTATTAAGAGGGATTATTTTAATCGCCTGATCTATGAAATGCCAATCTACTTACTGCTCTTCTCTTCCTTCTTCTCCTTGGTTTTCATATCGGCCATTTTCTCTACAAGATCCGGAACTTTCTCAATAAGGGAGGACAAAGCGGTTTTCTTATCCGAGGGTATAAAGGAGATCTCATCACCTTTGGTAGTCAGAAATCCCAGGGGAGTGATCCCTATGCCCGCACCAGCACCTACACCGGTTCCGCTGCCCTTACCTTTTGGATCTTCTCCACTTCCGGCACCACTGCCAAAACCTGTCCCAACCCTAATTACCGGGCGGCAGGTAAATTCCCCAATCTTAAATTCTTCGCCAAGAACGGTTTCCGTGCTGGCAAGCGATTTAACATGCTCTGATACTTTATCAAGTAATTCTTCAACTCTACTTTCCATGATTCTAAAATTTAATTGTGAATAAATAATAATTATCTGTTTCTGAATAATAGCAGCAAAAGGCTGCTGATTCTTGTTCTTAAATTCATATGCAGGAAGTTATTTCCTTCAAAATTTACCTGCATGAGTATATTTTCTGAATTGACCCGGGAAAAAACCGGAACCAGCCATGCGTTCAACACGAAATCATCCGTGTCTATATTAAGCTTAAGTTTCCTGATCCGAATGGCCCGAATGGCTCCGGTTATCAACTTAATATTTCCTGATCGTTTTTTCGATTTTTTCTTTTTTTCAGGTTTTTCATTATCTCCATGACTCTTTTTCCTCTTCATATTAAAAGGATCAATTTTTACGGGGATGAAAAAGACCCAGACCCTGAAATAGAATTGGTCCTGGTTAGAAACTAATTTTGCACTGAATACTCCCGGCAAGGTGAGCAGGTATCTATTCCTGTCTGTATCCATGAAAATAATGACCGGTCCAAATAATATCCAGAGCAAGAGGATTACAAAGAGTGCTATGAGAATGTAAAATATCATGATGTAAAACTAGCCCGGGCTGGCTTGTTTTACCATTATTAATCGGCTGTCGGGCCAATTTTATCGGTGAGTTGCGGTTTCTCGGTCCCGAATCTATTTGACCAGGAGCAATTTGACTGTTTCCCGGAATTTCCCGGCCTGCAGTGTAACAAAATACATTCCCTCCGGGAGGGAATGGTTCAGCATATCCATTGTAATGGTATAATCTGCCGGCAGTAATTCATTCAGATGAAGTTCACCCATAAGTTTGCCATTCATGGAATGCAGCAGTATGCGTGTGTCGAATTTACTGTCCATTTTGAATGAAACATTAACGGATCCCTTCGAAGGATTCGGAAACACTGCAAGATTGAAGGAAGCTATTCCCTGGATGACCTTACCCGGATTCCCGGTATTATCCATTATTACAACCCATGCTGTGTCCGGGATGCCTTCATCCTTTGTCACAGCAATAACCGGGAATAAACCCGGGAACCTGGCCGGCAACAAATAAGCCCGAAGTATCCAGGTTGCCTGCAGTGGACTCCCAGTTTACTTCTGTATTCATCTCGCTGAAGAATTGGTCCAAAGCAATGTAATTGAACTTCACCGAATCTCCCGGGTAAATCCTTACGGTATCCGGAAGTATCTTCAAAAAACTAGTCCGGGATTTTTCACTACTCAGGCAGAATCTCAGGGAATCTGCATTGAAGGGATTTGACAATGAACGGGCGACCACCTTTACGGGATTGATTTTGGCGGCGTCAGCTGGCTGAGAAAGAACTCCAATGGTCCAAACTGCCCCGGCTGAATCGGAAAGAGGAAGGTTGATTGTGTAGGCGGGTTCGTCAACCAGCCCAGACTATCGGAGATGGAACATTCAAGGGTATCAGACATGGAAATCCAATTCTGAAAGAACAGAAGGATGCTGTCCGGCACTCCCGATGGTATAATAATAGTATCAGAAGGACCTGCGATGCTTACTCCGGCCATTGAGGTGTCCCAGGGACTGAAAAGCACCTTTTCAGAAACCTTATCCCCGGTTCCCGGTCCATTGCCCCCTGGTCCACTGGCATGACCCCACCAGTTTTCCCGGGCATCAGCCTGCGATCCAGTCCCAAGGTTATTAACCCCGTAAGGAACCATTATTAAGAATATTGTTCCCGGAGATAGTTGCAGTACTGTTTCCTTCCAGGACTATCCCATCCGTCTCATCAAAAGCAATCCGGTTTCCTTTTATAATAGCATTGCCACCAAAAACGTGGATGCCTGTACCACCTCCATTTCCTTCAATGAAATTCAATTCATAAATTGAAACTGACTCCTCGCCCAGGATGGAAATTCCCGAGGAAAAATTATACAACACCTGGTTCAAGTAGATATAGGAAATGATAAAATCCTGTACAAGCATCCCGAACTGGTTATTACTGATCAGGTTATTGTACACTTCCAGCTGGTCAGGAGTATTAATATCCAATTTTTCAAGATACATGCCGTGACTGGTATGATGGTCCAGAATATGGTTTCTGCTTATCGTCAACAGGTTAGCCTTTATATATATACCTTTTTTGCCATTGCCGAAGTTAGAAAGCCCATCTTTCCCAAACCGGTTACGTTCAACCAGGCAGAGTCCATCAGCCCTGTCAATGGTCAGACCATTGCCGAGGTTCCCATGAACCTCATTGCCCTTCAGCACAGGCAGGTAGGCATCCTTAAGAAGAATACCGTCACCTTTATTTTCAACGATCTTATCCAGCGAACGATTGGTCCCGATATAGTTATCCTCGATTAATATATTTGAACCGGAGCATACAAGTCCCATTCCCCCGTTCCCGCTGATTACATTATTTTGGATGCGGAGGGTAAAGGCCTGGTCTATGTATATACCCCCCAGTTTGTTACCTTCCACCGGCGTGGACTCCGAGCCGACGACATTTCCACGGAGATCGAGGTCAAGAACCTTTTCCCCAAAAATCCCATATTCCTCCTGGAAGGAGATAATATTATCCGAGATCAGATCCCCATGTGATTCCTCCAGGTAAATACCAATCCGGTCATGGGTGCCGGGGATTCCCAAGGGATCAGTACCAATGGTATTCCGGGTTATATGGTTGCCGGAGTAGATTAATGATTCGAATTGCCGATTTTTAATTACCAGTCCCCTTTCATTGTCTACCAGGGTATTATCCCTGAAAATATTACGATTACCGCTGATAATTATCCCGCCGGCCGGGAAAGAATAGATATAATTGCTGTCTGCAAGATTTTCATCAGATACTGATAGCATTATTCCCCCGGATCCATCCCGGTATTGAGAATTTTCCAGAGAAATCACATTGTAGCGGATGAGACAACTGTCCGATTTTATCAGAATGATCCCCCCGGAAATGGTTGATTCATTGTCCTTAAGCAGGAGATTATTTCCAGAGATTTCGGATGAAAAAACTTCCTTAAGGACGATGCCCATGTGTTGATCTGAAACCTTGTTGTTAAGGATGTCAAGTTCCCGGGACTGGTTTGCCTCGATGGCTGAATGTGTATTATTCCGGAACCTGCATTCCAGAATCCCGGCATCCGATATGTTTTCAAGTTGCATGCCGATTCCGAATTCTTCAACAGTGAGGTTATTTATCCGGTGCTGCCCTGTATTGTATAATACCAATCCTTTTGAGGGATTATCCGAAAGATTACTCACTTTCTTTCCATTCAGGACTACCTTGTCCCCATTCTGGGTTGATGCATCCAGTCCCATCGGGAAACGAATGGAGGGCAATGGTAATGCAGGTTCTATTTGTGTACCCTGTTGCATGTCGAAAGTGAATTCGGTCCTTCCGGATTTCTCCATCCGGTTGACCAATTCGATGGCGGCCCTCAGGGTGCATTCAGGAACAAGCACTCCTCCAACCAGGATGCTGTCGCCTGTGGTGCATAACTCGTCGGGTGCATTGAAGGCCAGCTCCTTATCATCATTCGAATTAATGATAAAATGGGTTTCCGGGATAATTTCATCCTGCAGGGTAACTGTGTCACTGTATAAAACAGAATTGTATAACTGGCCACTCAGGGCTTCTGCAAAAATTATGTCACCCTTCTCTGACTGCTGGATGGTATAACTGGAATCAGTACCGAAGTAAACTTCCTGCCCGTTCTGGTACCACTGATAATATGTTTCGACCTGACCGGCTCCTTTCATGGTAAGGACCACCTGTCCCCCTTCATCAGAAATTTCGAGTGGGAAATGCCATTGAGAATAGTAATTAACCGTAAAAATATCCAAGTCCCACCAGCTTCACAAGCTCATGAAATCCAAGGGTATTATGGTGAGCATAAAGTATATTAAGGGATGCCTGGTTACCAGTCATGTCAGGCAGCCCTGTAAAGAAATTATCCTGAATGTCAAGCTTTATAACGGAGGTAGGAAAAGGAGGGAAATCACCCTCAAGCCAGTTCTCCGAAAGGTCAATAATCTGCAGGGAAGAGAGATTAATAATGGATGAAGGGACCGATCCACTGAGCATGTTCCTGTAAAGCTTTAGCTCCTTGAGCTCCGGAAGGTTGCCAATTTCGGCAGGGATGCTGCCCGAAAGCTGGTTCATTGGAAGCCAGATGTTGACCAGTCCTGCACATTGCTCTATGGAAGCCGGAATCTCTCCACTCAGATTATTGGAGCTTATATTCAGGTATTTAAGACTGTCCATATCCCCGATGGTAGCAGGTAAGGATCCGCTGATCCGGTTGCTTGAAAGATTGAGGTTCTCAACCATGGACAGGTTTACAATCGAGGCAGGCAAGGAACCTTCCAGATCATTGTTGCCCAGGCCAAGGGAAACCACCCGGTATCCGTTGTCGGATAGTTTGACACCATACCAGTCCACCACTTCTCCGCTCAGCCATCCGCCGGCATTTTTCCAACCGTTCCCGTTCGTATTATTATATAATTCAACCAGGGCCAGGGAATCACCAGTATGGACCGGCTGAGCATTGGTTAAACACTGGTCAAAGTGGAGCAAAGCAGGAATATGAGGATTATCCTGCCTGGGAAGTTGAAATTCATTTCTGGTGGTTTTGGGTTTTATGTCCCAGTCCTCTCAAAGGATGCTGGACATGTATGATATAAACTTAATAAAACCCCTTAATCTTTTCTATGCTGTCGGGCAGGAAAGTAGAGGTTAAACCAGCTTGTAAATTGAGCAAGTAATTTCCTCAGCAGGCCGGGTGTGCCTGTCTAGCTTCACAAAGTTACTACCGGACGGAAGCATCAACTAACCTGATCGAGGGAATCAAATTTGTTGAGGAACCTGTCGTTTTGCGTTTCTTCAAGGGGCGCCTGAATGCAGTTAGAGTGATATTGCCTAGGGATTTGTTTCTTGCCAGGAATTAAAATCCTTGTGGAACTATTGGCTTTTCATTCCATGCTGTGTATTTTGTCAGTATATTTATATAGAAGAAGATGAATTTTTGATCAAATACACCTGTACACCAGGGAAGAGCTGCGGAGAATGTGATTTCGCAAGTGTTTATTAAGCCGGGAGATGTGATTCCTATGAATTATCATTTCACGACCACCAAAGCCCACATGGAGATAAACGGTGGTAAGGTACTTGAGATATATACAGACGAAGCACTAAAAATTAAGAGTACAAATCCTTTTAAGGGAAATATTGATATTGACCGTCTGAATGAAGTAATCGCTGAGTACGGTGCTGAGCATATACCCTTTATACGTATGGAAGCGTCTACCAACCTGATTGGGGGACAGCCTTACTCCATGGAAAATATGAAGCAGGTGAAAGCCATAGCGGATAAGCATGGGATTATGATGGTTCTGGACGCCAGTTTGATTGGGGAAAATGCATATTTCATCAAGAAGCGGGAAGAAGCTTATAAGGATGCATCCATAAAAGATATTCTGAACGAAATGTGTGCAATGTCTGATATTGTTTACTTCTCAAGCCGGAAAGTAAGTTCTACACGTGGTGGAGGAATTGTAACAGACAGCGAGGAACTGATGTTGAAGATGAGGGACCTGATTCCTCTCTATGAAGGTTTTATGACATACGGAGGAATGTCTGTCCGGGAAATTGAAGCGATGGCAGTTGGACTTAGAGAAACACTTGATGAAACAGTCATTGGTCAGTCTCCTTCTTTTATTGAGTATGCTGTAAACGAACTGGATAAGGTTGGGATACCGGTAGTTATGCCTGCTGGTGCACTGGGTTGCCATGTCGATGCTCTGCAGTTTCTGGATCATGTTCCACAGTCTGAATACTCAGCAGGTGCTCTTGCAGCAGCCCTGTTTATTGTTTCCGGTAGCCGGGGAATGGAGAGGGGAACGATCTCAATGGACCGTGATGCAGATGGGAATGATGTAATGTCAGATATGGAATTGCTCAGGCTTGCTTTCCCGCGAAGGGTATTTACTCTTTCCCAGACAAACTTCCTGCTTGACAGGCTACAGTGGTTGTATGAAAACCGCAAGTTAATCGGTGGACTAAAATTTGTTGAGGAACCTGCTGTATTGCGTTTCTTCATGGGACGCCTGGACGCAGTTTCAGACTGGCCCGAAAAGCTGGTTGCCAAATTCAAAGAAGATTTCGGCGACAGCTTGTAATCATCGGAAGCAAATGGTAAACGCACTTTAAAGTGCATGTTATTTGCTTTTTTCGGCTTGATTTTGTATTTTCATGGTGAATGCTAAAGGTGTATTCTTACCTGAGGTTTAACTAAATTAAAATTAGACCATGAAAAATATAATATTAACAGGATTTTCAGTTCTCATTTTTATTTCCTGCAGTAATTCACAGAATAATTCTGATGGGACTGACGATTTTATCCATTCTGTACATGGTAAAATTGCAATTACTGACCTGGGATTGCATTGACCCATGAACATGTTATGTCCCGATTCGGTGCTGATCGCGGCCTATGATCCGGAGTACAACAAGGAAATACTTTTTGCCCAGGTAATCCCTTACCTGAAGGAGGTGAAGGCTCTGGGAGTTGGTACGATTTTCGACTGTACAACTGCCTGGTTTGGAAGAGATGTCAGCCTCTTGAAGGAAATGTCTGATTCTTCAGGTATGGAGATCATAACCAATACCGGGTATTATGCGGCTGCAAAAGACAAATATGTGCCTGGATCTGCTTATGAATCAACAACTGAAGAAATTGCAGATATATGGATTGAGGAGTTTGAGAAAGGAATTGATGGGACTGGAATAAAGCCGGGATTTATCAAATTGGGATTTGATAATGGGGAGCCCTCTGAAATAGATTCTAAGCTATTTATTGCCGGGATTCAGACCCATTTGAGTACAGGCTTGACTATGGCTGTTCATACAGGTGATAATCCGGCAGCAGTTGAGAAGCAACTCCAGCTGATGGATGAACACGACGTGAGTCCCTCTGCCTGGGTCTGGGTTCATTCCGGAAAAGCAGGTGTGGATTCACTCATGATTGCCGCTGCCCGGGAAGGTGCCTGGATTTCCCTGGATAAGTTCAAAGCTAAGGATGTGGCATCTTATATCTCTATGGTCACTTCATTGCAAGAGGAGGGCCTGCTGGGCCAAATCCTGCTTTCTCATGATGGCAATTCTTATCCAAAGGGAGGTTCAATACGTGGATACCAGGCAGTTATGATTGTCCTGGTTCCGGCATTGAAAGATGCAGGATTTTCAGAAGAAGAAATCAACCAGATCCTGGTCGTTAATCCCCAGAATGCTTTCAAGATAGGGGTAAGAAAAACAGGAATGTGATCTCTGAAATCAGCTCAAGGATAGAATTTAATACATTTCGGTCCCGCCAGCAGGATTTCCGTTCCCGTCTCCTCGAGCATTCCGGTTTCGGCATTTCTCCTGAAAAGGGTAATGTTATCTGATCTCATATTAGCGACCAGGAGGAAGTTAGCATCCGGCGAGGGACTAAAACTCCGGGGCCAGTCTCCAAAAGTGGACTGATGTCCGGTCAGGGTCAGACTTCCATCTTCCGGATCTGTTCTGAAAACCGCGATGCTGTTATGTCCCCTGTTTGAGACATAGACAAATTTCCCGTCCGGACTGATATGTACATCCGCTATCGATTTTCCACCCTCATAATCCGCTGGCAGAGCAGAAACCTGTTGCAGGGCCACTGCTCCCTCATCTTTGATGGAAGAGGTACTGAAAACGGATACGGTGGCAGTCAATTCCTCTCCTACGTATAAAATATCAAGTTCCGGGTGAAGCGCCATATGCCTTGGTCCCGATCCTGGAGGACAGGAGATCCAGGGATTTGCTGCGGGATGTAAAATTCCGGTGGCTTCATCAAACTCATAGACCATTACTTTGTCCGTTCCCAGGTCAGCTACATAAAGGATTGTATTATCAGGTGAAATAAGGGATGAATGTGCATGAGGCCCCATCTGCCTTTTCTCGTTTACGCTGCTGCCGGAATACTGGAAAAACTGTATTGAATCCCCGACTCTTCCTTCTTCCAGGACAGGATATACGGAGAGACTTCCGGAGCTGTAGCTGCTAACGAATACAAACCTTCCGGTTTGATCAAGGCTGACATGGCAGGGTCCTATGCCATAGGAATGAACAGCGTTGAGGAATTCAATTTTTTCCTCACCTCCATCAATACTGAAGGAACTTAGAGTTCCATCCTCGTCCCCTGGATTTAAAGGTGAGGTTGAAGCCAGATAAAAATACTTTTTGGATGGGTGGTACTGAAAGTAGCTTGGAGAGGGATGCCCAACAAGAGTCTGTACCGTTTTAACGGTAAGTGAATCGGTATTCAGGCTATACAAGGCAAGGCCCTGCTCAGGACTATCCGCAAAAGTAGAAATGAAAAGCAGGGATTGCTGATCATCATTAGTCCCAGGCTGGCAGGCCGTTATAGTCAAACCAAGGATAAGGCAGGCTGCCAATAAAGAATTTGAAAATGTGCTCAGTTTATTTTTCATGGTTTGAATTATAACTTAATTTTCTCATTTTTTTTCAATAAACTCCCTGAAATTTTCTGGGTGGACCAATTTAAATGTGTGACTAGAATAAGTTTTTGAGAAACTTTTTGACAGGAATGTTTTTTGATTCGCGTTCCATTTCAATTCGTATGCATGCAATATGCCATCCCTTTCTTCAATATAATCAATTTCCTGCTGATCCTGGGTTCTCCAGAAATATGAATTAGCCCAAATACCATTATAATGCAAAAACTTCATTCTTTCACTGATCATAAAATTTTCCCATAAGGCTCCAATATCAGTTCTTAATTCCGGTAAATTGAAATTAGCCAACAAGGCATTCCGTATCCCGTTGTCATAAAAGTAAATCTTTCTACCTCTCTTAAGTTCTTTTCGATGATTACGACTAAATGCTGGAAGCCGAAAAATAATATACGCCTGTTCCAGGAGCTGAATGTATTTTTCCACAGTTTGATTGTCGAGAGAGATTAAGGAACCGATATTATTATACGTTACTTCTGAACCCACTTGAAATGCCAGTGCCTGCAATAATTTAACTAGTTTCTCAGGTTTTTTAATGTTTTCCCACATTAATATATCCTTGTACAGGTAACTGTCCGAAAGTTGTTTAAGAACTTCCTTTTCATTGCCGGGACTGTTTACTACATCCGGGTAATATCCATACAGCAAGCGATGTTTAAGTAATCGACTTTCTTCGATCAGTCCGTGATGTTCCACCATCTCTGAAAACGATAATGGGTATAGTTTATACTCCCATTTTCTGCCGGTCAGAGGTTCATTAATTTTGTTGGCCAGATCGAAAGAGGACGATCCGGTAGCAATTAATTGTATTTCTGGAATCTGATCCGTAATAAGTTTAAGTTTAATGCCAATATTCTCAATCCGCTGTGCTTCATCAACAACTACAATTTTTTTTCCTGCGAGTACCTGCTTCAGCATAGATGACGATATATCCTCGAAAAGTGCTATGGTATCCGGTTCATCAGCATTTATCCACAAAACATCACTTTGACCCTGAACAAGTTCTTTAAGCAAGGTTGTCTTACCGGTCTGTCTTGCTCCCATTACAATGATTGCTTTGCCCGTAAAAAGACGGTTATGAATTATGTTTTTTAACTGTCTGTTGACCATAATTATCTTGATTACAATCGCAAAAATAACGTTTATATTGCGAAAGCAATAGAAAAAACAGCGTTTATTTTAAATTTTTGAAAATGATTTTACAATTAATTTATTGGTAAAATGCAGTTTTTGGAATTTCATAATAATCCTCATTGCCTTCAAAGTTAATCGCAATTTGGTCCAGAACAATTCCGGTTTGATTAACCCTGACAGTGAGTCGATGTGTCCCCTTATCCATGAATGCACCCGGATGTTTCACAGAGGTGTAATTTCTTAGCACATTGGTCTTCCACTCTTCGCTCCTTCCTTTGGAATTGAGTTTAAATTCAACCGGTTCTTCATCATCGATCTGCAGGGTAAGTGAGTGGTCGAAATTATTGGAATGAGTTGGCAAACAGCGTAACTCAATAATATAATTTCCAGCCTGCTCAATCTCGAAATTATACCCAAGGGAAGGGGGAGTTTCTGTGAAATAGGATGAAGTCAGCGGAAATAATGTGATACCAGAATTGCTGTAGCCCAATCCTCCAACGGCTTTCCATTCAAAACCTGAAACGCCGGTGGCATCCGAGTAATTACAGGCCTGAATATGGATGGGAATTACATCAGTAGAAACGGAATGTTTGCTATCTAAACTATCAACCGGGGATAAATGATAATCTGGCATCTGGTATACTGCCAGGTTCCTTGGTTTCATGCTCATCATACCTTCCCATTTCCCCTCTCTCATCTCATTGTTGTAGTAATGTGTTAAGCTTACTATTTCCTGGTAGGCCCTGTTTGATAAATCAGTATATATTTCTTTTTCCTCTGTATTCCCTGAAAGATATGCCAGCTGTGCATACAGGAATTTGAAATTCATCAGGGCCGCTCCTTTAATATTGTACTCTATCAATTGAAAATATGCATCCAATCGATTTTCTGGGATATGGGTTTTAATCAAGTCCGACTTATCAACCAATGCCTGGTAGTTATTAATTCTTCGCTGCAGTTCATTATCATTCAGGCTTATACTGAATTCAGTCAATCGGGTGGGGGTTTTAGGTTCTGTCTGACTCCAACCCATAAATTCAGGCTTTCGAAG
This sequence comes from uncultured Bacteroidaceae bacterium, assembly GCA_963777115.1. GTDB lineage: Bacteria > Bacteroidota > Bacteroidia > Bacteroidales > SM23-62 > SM23-62. The sequence continues at coordinate 206,986 of CAVZPP010000001.1, forward strand.
AAAAGCCAGGCGATAGTATTCCTCCATCAGATCTGCAATATCCGAGGCATTTTCTTTTCCGAATTCCCGGGCCGCCCATTGCAGTAAGTGGCTGCCGATATTATTTTCATTGACCATATTTATGTCCCATGCCAGGTCTAAAAAAAACTCCATATTATATTCGGCCGGTTTAATATCCCCAACATTGGCGATCCATATTTTTCGGGCATCATTCTGGTAGGCTCTGGACATCTCAAACCATATTAAACCCGGCTGAGTGCTGCTAAGCCATAAATAATCATGAGGCCTGCCCCAGTAACTAAGGTGATAATATACACCGCTTCCACCACTCCTTTTCTGCTCTTCCTCATTGCTCAAACGTCTTATGTATCCATAATTGTCATCTGTCCACACAAGAGTTATATCATCCGGGACCTCCAATCCGGCATTATAAAGATCCAGAACCTCCTTATAGGGTACCAAAACCTGGGGGATTGTTTCCGCAGGTTTTTCCAGGGTGGTTTCCAGCATGTTTCTTTGATTACTGATTATGGTCTGTAAAGCCTGCACCTGCTCTTCCCGGCTTGCTCCACCCTCCATCCTGCTATCATGGATGCCACGCATTCCGAGAGTCACAATAAATTGGTTTTTATTATCCTTCACCTGGTTTATTCTTTCATTCCAGTACAGGTTTACCTTATCGCTGTTGCTGAAATAGTTGAATTCTCCTCTTTCCTCCCTGTTCCATTCATCGACATTATTCCTTAACATGGGTTCTGCATGAGAAGATCCAATGACGATATTATATTTTTGGGCCATCTCCATGTTTCCTGGAATTGTAAAAAAAGCTTTGGTACAGGGATGCATGGCCGGCCATATGGTATTTGCCTTTAATCTCAGCAGCAATTGAAAAATCCTCTCATAGGTTTTAGGACCGATATCGTTTGTTTCCGGTTCGAAAACATCAGCAGCCCAGGGCTGCAGGCCCCAATCTTCATCATTTAAAAAAATCCCCCTGTATTGAACAGATGGAGAAGATATTATGCCCTTCCGGGGAAGTATTAAAGAGATATCCTGTCCCTGATCGGGGAGTACATCTGCCCACCACTTCCAGGGAGAAATACCTATTCTTTCAGCTACATCAAATAAAGCGTAGACGACTCCCCGGACATCACTCCCCACCAGAATTAAATTATCCTTATATGTGCGGATACTGAATTTTTCCCATTGCCCGCTAAATTCCTCAGAATTAATGCCAGGCACCGATTTTATTAATTCATCGTCAAATTTACCAACATAAATCCCTTTCCGGGATCTGCCTTCTGAAAACGAATCTGAATCTGACCCTGACCCAGGCTCTGCATGCGAATCAGAATCAGACCCTGAATACGAATCAGACTTAATTACTGCAGGCCTTTCTCCCGTCATATATTCAATATCATCGGCAAAATCATTCACTGCCCACACTATTAGTTCATCTGATTCTTCGCTTATGTAGATTGCAATCTCTGATTTTTCTGAAGCAATTACGAACTCAATAACATCAACATTCCTGCATGATATTATTGAAATAACAAGGATAAATACTAAGAATACCTTTTTCATTGTCTGATTCAAAAGATCATTAAATATAGTTTATTTCACCTTGATCCGGGATGATTAATGGATGGTTAATGAATGAAATCTTGAAAATAATTGCCCCCTTATTTTAACAGGTATATTACCTTTATGGCTTAACAACTTTAATTATGAGAAAATCTATTTTTATTTCAGCAGTATTTTTTTTACTGATTGCGAGCTGTGGTCAGCTTACAAAAAAGAATCAGCAGCAGGCACTTACATCGCTGTCGAAAGAAATAAATGAAGTTCGCCCGGGCATACTGGAGGGTTATTTATCCCCTGGGGAATATCCCAACAGCCTGGAACTGCTGGCTCCGCCACCGGAAGAAGGATCTGCTGCGTTTCAGCTCGACCAGGAAATAGCTGCCATGTATGGTGCATCAGAAGATGAGGAACGCAAAGCGCAGGCAAACCGGGATAATATCCTGACCTTTCCCGAGGCTGCAGATGCATTCAACATCATCCTGGATGTTCAAATATCTGAGGAGAATACCCCTCATCTCTACATGATACTTCGCAGGTCCCTTGCAGATGCTGGACTCGCTACCTATGAGGCCAAAAATCATTATAGCAGAAAGCGTCCGTTTCTTGTCAATAATACCCCAACATGTGTTTCAGAAGAGGAGACAGATCACCTGAGAGAGGATGGTTCCTATCCCTCGGGTCATACTGCCATTGGCTGGGCCTGGGCACTTATACTGACCGAGGTATTTCCGGATCAGGCCGATGTTATCCTGGAAAGAGGTAAAGAATTTGGCATCAGCAGAAATGTATGTAATGTGCACTGGCATAGTGATGTAGTTGCCGGTAGAATAATGGGTGCAGCTGCTGTAGCAAGGTTGCATGCCAATGAAGACTTTTTGATTGACCTGGAGGCAGCCAAAGCAGAAGTTGAGGCACTTGTTTTAGAATAATAATCCCATGAATATGAAAATTTCCACCCTCCTGATTTTACTTTTTCTGGTTTTGGCAGGTATGCCATCCTGTTCGCTGCAATCGGATGAGTTTAATCTTAAGACCGCAAAGAAGATAGAAAAAAAGGCCTGGGAAAAGTTGCCCGACATCCTTGCTCGGATTGTAGAACCAGACATTCTGGACAATCGAATTCTGCTGACCGATTTTGGGGCGAAGGGTGATTCCCTGTGGGATTGCCTTCCGGCATTCAGGGATGCTATCTCCAGGCTGGCCGCTTCAGGGGGAGGTATACTAGTTGTACCAGCGGGTCAGTATTATATCGACGGGCCCATTCATCTGCAGAGTAATATTAACCTCCACCTGGAAAAGGATGCCAGGATCTTCTTCAGCAATATTCCGGAAAGCTACCTGCCTGCCGTCAAGGTACGCTGGGAAGGTACCGTTTGCTATAACTATTCACCTCTGATTTATGGAATTGGACTGAAAAATGTTGCCTTTACGGGGGAAGGTGAGATCGATGGAGCTGCCGAAGGCTGGTCAAGGGAATGGAGAAAGAAACAAAATCCTGATAAAGCTACGCTTCGACAAATGGGGAATGATAAGGTCCCCGAAGAGCAGAGGGTTTTTGCCAATGGGTTTCTTGATATGGATGGAGATGGAATGGATGATGGTTTCGGAGACGGAGAGGAGCATTTTCTCAGGCCTACCCTGATTGAGTTTTATGAGTGTGAGAATGTTCTGGTTGAGGGACTGATTATACGGAATAGTCCCTTTTGGACTGTTCACCCGGTTTTCAGTAAGAATGTTATTCTCAGAAACCTGAAAATTTATGGAAAAACAACAAATGATGACGGGATCGATCCTGACAGCTCGGAAGACTTGCTGATTGAAGGCTGTGAAATCAGGACCCACGATGATGCTATTTCAATAAAGGCGGGAAGGGACCAGGATGCATGGGACAGGCCCGGCAGCCGTAACATAATTGTTCGGAATAATAATCTTTACAGCGGAGTAAATGCAATTTGTGTCGGCTCCGAGATGTCAGGCGGAGTGGAGAATGTTTTTGTCTATGAAAACAAAATAGCCAATGGTAAAAATGCTCTGAATTTTAAGTGCAATCTTGATCGAGGGGGACAGGTGCAAAAGATTTTTATCAGGGATATTGAGATCGAATCATGCAATGAAGCCATGTTTATTTTCCGAATGGATTACCACGGGTACAGGGGAAACAATTTCCCGACAAAATTCAATGATTTTTATGTGAGCGGGATTCATTGCAAGGAAGTTAAACAGCTTCCCTTTAAGGTGGTCGGAGTGGAAGATGAACCTATTACCCGGGTACTTTTCAGGGATATTCAGATTGAAAGTGCAGGGGAAGAAAGTGTACTGGAATATGCAAGTGATATTCTGTTTTCCGGGGTTCTGATCGAGGGTGTTACCTTTAGTGGTATTTCAGATAATTAATATATTATTGTCATCTTGTTCAATAGAATATGCCTAAATACAAACAGATATTTGAGAATAACAGGAAATGGATTGCTGAAAAGAAGGCCAGTAATGAAGAGTTTTTTGAGAATCTTGCCAAAGGTCAGAACCCTGATTACCTGTACATTGGCTGCAGCGACAGCCGGGTAACAGCGGAGGACCTGATGGGCATGCAGCCGGGAGATGTATTTGTGCACCGCAACATTGCCAATATTGTCAATCCCAATGACCTGAATGCTATGAGTGTGATAAACTTTGCGGTTGAGCACCTGCAGGTAAAACACATCATCGTTTGCGGACATTATTTTTGCGGGGGCATTGAGGCAGCCATGCAGGAAAAGGACATGGGAATTATGAATCAATGGTTGAGGAATATCAGGGATGTTTACCGTGACCACAGGGATGAGTTGAACGTAATTGAGGATGATGAAAAAAGAAATAACCGTCTCACCGAATTAAACGTGGTTGAACAATGTGTCAATGTTATCAAAACCGCTGAAGTCCAGAAAGCCTATATGGCCTCCGGGTATCCAATTGTTCACGGTTGGGTCTTCAATGTTAAAAACGGGGAGCTGATTGATCTGAACCTGGATTTTCATAAAATCCTAAAAGAGGTCCAGGAGATTTACAATCTTGATAAGTCAAAGGAATAACAATGAAATCCAATTCATATATAAATGTTGCAGCATTTATCATTCTAATTATATCAATTTTATCTTGTAATTCCAGGGTAAAAGAACAGAATGATAACATAGCACTGTCAGACAAGGAGAAACTTGGGAAACTCCTTTTTTTTGAAACAAGTCTTTCCAGTCCAGTTGGACAGGATTGCTCTAACTGTCATAAACCTGATCGGGCCTTTGCAGATCCAAATACCGGGTTACCGGTTTCAAAGGGAGCAATTGAGGGGAGATATGGGAATCGGAATGATATGCCTGTTGCTTACGCAGCTTTTGTACCACCTCTTCACAAAGATCCTGATGAAGATATCTGGCTTGGTGGCTTATTCTGGGACGGCAGGGTAAATACACTGGAAGAACAGGCAATGGGACCACCCTTGAATCCCCTTGAGATGGCAAACCCTGATACAGTTTCTATCCTGAATAAACTCAGGGAACTTGAATATGCAGAGATGTTTACTGAGCTATACGGTCCCAATGCCCTGGATGAACCTTCACAGGCTTTTAGAAATATGGCAGATGCCATCGCTGCTTATGAAAGAACATCAGAGGTCAATCCATTTAATTCAAAATACGACCTGTTTTTAAAAGGAGAGGCCGATCTTACTGAACAGGAAATAAGGGGAATGGGCTTATTTGTTTCCGAATTAAAGGGTAATTGTGCAGCCTGTCATCCAAGTACCCCATTCCCCGATGGCAGTCCCCCGTTATTTACAGATTTCACCTATGATAATCTTGGTACTCCGAAGAATCCGGAAAATCCCTTCTATACCCTTACACCTGAATTAAATCCGGACGGCTTTAATTTTGTTGATCTTGGATTGGGAATTACAGTTAATGATCCTGCTGAGAATGGAAAGTTTCGTGTTCCAACTTTACGCAACGTTGGTATCACAGATCCCTACATGCATAATGGTGTTTTTAAATCCTTGTTCGAGGTTGTAGCGTTTTATAACACCCGGGATGTAGCTCCATGGCCTCCGCCTGAAGTAGCTGAAAACATGAATTCTGATGAACTGGGCGACCTCAAGCTGAGTAATCAGGAAGTTGAAGACATCGTGGCATTTCTGTTATGCCTGACGGATAATTGGGAGTAGAGATTGGCTTCTAATCAACCAACCTCAAGTATTTAATCTCTGAGACACCGTTTTTTAAAGTTACGACCTTACAATTGCTTGGATATGTAATTTCCCATGAATTATCCGGTATGATATCCCCTTGGGCAGAAATTGAGAAGATCCCATGGCATTCAACATCTCCACCAGGAGAATATCGTGTCACTTCCAGATTAGAATCCGGGTTCATCTCCAGGTTAGAATCCGGTTTCACTCCAAGGATGGAATCCCTGGGCTCGAAAACAAACCAGGATCCGGCACCTTCTCCACTCAGCCATTGGGCAGTTTCCGGTATTGAATCATTCCTTTCAGGAGCTTTCAGTGTGCTTTTCAAGGCATCTTTTCCAGGTTTTTGACCGGGATAAAAGACATCGCTTCTGAACTCTGCCTCAACCTCGGTTTTGCCGGTGAAGCGAATTGACAACATTCATGGGGGTTGGTGTAAGTAGTACGGGGTACTTCATCCGAAAACTATACAACCATCCAGGTCTGCCCGCCCTGATGACTGCTGATGAAAATCTTGAGCAGTTATTGCTGCCCCGGCGAAAAGGTCCGTATGGAATGGGACTTATATCCTGCATTTGATTCGCTTTATTAAGGGCTGATTGAAAATCGATCCGGCACCAGGATGCATAAAGATTACCATCTCCATGGCATGACCTGTTCGTCTGCAGTTCGTTCAGGATTTCACTTAAATTCTCAATGGTGGAACCATCCTCAGATAAAACAGGTCGGGTTTTTATTGCCAGGTCATGGTCTGTTTCAGCACTTCGAACCCGGCCATGATTAAAAGGTGCATGGTATCTCCCAAAATCAAAATAATGGCAGCTAAGATTTTCTGAATCAACAAGGACAACCGCTGCATGACCGACCTTATAATAATTGTTCCTGCTGAATCCCATCCAATCCATCAGGGGGTCATACCAGGCGCCTGGCTGTTTGCAATAGGTTGCCGGCCATGCCAGGGCAATTGCAAATCCGGTATTTTTTTCTGCCGCACTCATCAGGTTTTTTCTAAAGATAGAGTTAAAACCAATGCATCACTAAAAATGGAATTGTTTGGATAATATCCGGATCCCGGAATTGAAAAAGTCTGTGACCATTTTCTGCTGGGAATCAGAATCGGTGGCTTTTATCAGAACGGAGTTCCTTAATATGCCTCCATTCCATCCTGCGCGGATCCATTCACCTGTCAAGGGATCAGGTAAATCTCCGAAATTCGAAACTGGATTCTCAGACCAATAACTCAGGTAATAATAGGGTTCATCAACCATGCTGTCAGGGATAGCCCATCCCAGTCCAACGGACTTTACGACTGCTCCTTCATCGTTATGCTCAAGGGGTACAACCGTACCTGTATCAAAATGATGCGGCCATATCCTGACCGGTTCGGCTTTTTCAAATTTTGCTGGCCTGCTGGTTCAGGATGATTTCTGCATTATGCCGGTAATAAATATTCTCCCTGATATCCTCATCTGAATCCAAAAGGAATGCCGCCGTTCCATCCAATTCATGACCAGGAATCTCATAGTGAAGGGTTGGTTTTAACTCTGATACATCTATTCCAAGGTTGGAGAGTTTAAGCTTCAGATCATCGAATACTTCAGTTTTTGTCCGGCAGGACAGGGCAATTTCAGTGTAGGGTTTTTGAGATTTATTGACGATGAAAAGTTTTAGCTGGGGAAGGCTCAGTGCTATCCGAAATCCACCGGGAAGTTCGTTTCCGATGATCCATTCCCCCGTGTCCTGGTATTGCATGTTTGTATTACTGTCATCGGGTTGCTGCGGCAGCAAATATTTTCCCGCAAGGGCAATTAATTGAACCGCATGATGCTGATGTAAAAGGGCTGAATGGACTCCCTTTGTAAATTCAAGGCTTAACTGCCTCCAGGATAAGTTGTTTTCCGTTTTCATAATCCATCAGATTTTTGTGAGTGCTTGAATTATATCTTTCACAGTGGACCTCTTTTTGTAGTTGGGATCAAAGTGACGCCAGGTGATCAAACCATCCTCGTTAATTATGTATGTGGCGGGAATGGGCAGGCGCTGGGAATCGTCGGAATGGTACTTCATCAGGTTCTTTTTGGAGGAAAGAAAGGCCACGTCATAGGCATCAGAAATTCGGTATGACTCATCATAGAGCAGGGTGAATTCTGATCCTGTAATCTCCTTTGTTTCGTTAAGATATTCAGGCTTTTCAGGGGAAACGGCAATAACAGTGGCCCCCGTTTCATAAATGAGTTCGAGGCTGTCCTGTATACTGGAAAGGTGGCGGTTGCAGTGAGGGCACCAGAATCCCCTGTAAAAGATCATGACCACCGGTCCGGACTCCAATGCCTTCTTAAGGGAATAGTTATTCCCATCCGAATCCATGGCAGTAAAGACAGGAGCTTTTGTGCCCGGGAGAAGACCCTGTGCATCATCTGCGGTTTTATATGTCTGTGCTGCTGTAGATTGGAATATTATTAGCAGAATTAGCAGTTGGAAAATACGTTTGGTTTTATTCATGTGTTTGGGGATGTTCTGTAGGTTATTGTTTTCGCGAGCAATTCAGATTTTCGGTGTCTGGGATTAATTTAAGACAAGAAAGTCTGATTTATTTAGAAACCCGGTTAACAATCTGTTAAATTTTCCTGACTTCCTATTGATAAGCTGAATGGAAAAAGGAGGTATCTTTGGATGAATTTATTTTCAGGCATTAATTATGAAAAGACTTATTCTTATTGGCTTATTGATTGCCAACCTATCTGTATTATTCTCCCAGAAATACAGGTTCTATGCATTATCGAATGACCAGGGTAATTCAAATCCCGTATACTTATGTGAACTGGATAGTATTACCGGAGCTATTTCAGTAATTGAAAATTACAACGGTGTTGTAAAAGGAAGCTACTTTGGGATATCCCCTGATTACAAACACCTGCTTGTAACAAGTAATAATTCTGCCCAAGATCAGGGCGGACTTGTACAATACAATATATCTGAGGATGGTAAATTAACAATATCTGAAACCCGGTTAAAATCAGGTGGTGTTCCTAATTATGTCTCTTTCTCTCCGGATATGAAATATGTTTTCAGTGCCAATTATGGTGACGATGAAATATCGCTATATAAATTTACCAATGAAGTGATAACTGCTGAAATAGATAATATTGTAAAACCGGATTTGTCCAAAGGTCACTGCATCCGAACAGACCCTGCTGGCAAGTTTGTACATGCTGTATTTTTGGGATTGGATAAAGTATTTAATTATACCATTGAGGGAGACAAATTTGTTGCAGATACTAATCAGGCATTTTTTTCTCTACCGGATGGTTATGGGCCAAGACATTTTGTTTTTCATCCTGACAGCGCCTGGATATACATCGTAAATGAATTGAATTCAAGTGTTACTGCTGGCTCATACAATCCGAAAACCGGAGCTATTACTGAGATTCAAAACATTAGTATGCTACCATCCGGCTTTAACGACAATAATAGAGCTGCTGCCATTCGTGTTCATCCCAATGGTAAATTCTTATACGCTTCCAACAGGGGACATAACAGTATTGCTGTATATGAAGTTGCCAGTGATGGCAAACTATCCATAATTGAATATGAAACTTCGGGCATAAACACCCCTCGTGATTTTAATATTTCTGTTGATGGTGCCTTTATGGTTGTTGGTAATCAAAAAGGGAATTCAGTTTTTTCGTTCAGAATTAATGAATCTACAGGTGAGTTGAGTTATACGGGAAAGCAATTAGCCATATCTGCTCCTTTAGCTTTTGAATTTCTTCCAGCATTTGAAGAAGAAACGGTTGGGATCATTTCAGCCGAAGAAACCGACAACATGCGTAAAACAGCCTTCCCAAATCCTGCTAAAGATGTATTGCATTTATATTCTCCGGATGAAACAGCCATAGATAAAATAGAATTTTTTAGTTTATCAGGTCAACTCATTACCTCCATTTCCCTGAAGCAAGCAAATGCAATAGATGTATCGGATCTGCCAAGAGGGGTGTATTTGTTGGTCACAAGCACAAAAACCAGGAAGTACAATCAAAAGATTATTCTTCAGTAGGCTATATTTCAGCCTTTCAAAGCTTCCAGAACCCGGTCCGGTGTCACTGGCAGCTGGTAAATCCTGGCACCTGTGGCATCAAAAACAGCATTTGCGATGGCTCCTCCCATACAGATAATTGCTGGTTCACCTCCGCCCTGGGGATCTTTATCCTGTGCATCTATAAGGACAACATCTATCTCAGGCACCCAGCTGAACCTGGGCAATTCATAGGTGTCAAAATTACGGGTCAGCATTTTCCTGCTTTCAAATTTAATTTCCTCGCTGAGGGAATATCCCATTCCCATAATAACACAACCTTCTGCCTGAATGATGGCTCCCTGGGGATTTACTACCAGTCCCATGTCCTGAGACACCACTGCTCGAATAACCTGAACATGTCCGGTTTTCTTATTCACTTCAACTTCGACAAACACAGCCACATAAGTTCCTGCATCGATACCGCAGGCAATACCATGGCCTTTTCCTCTGGTTCTTTTGCCCTGGGTCCATCCAAATTTTTCTGCCCCGGCTTCCAGGACTTTTGTCATTTTCTCGTTATTCTTCAGGTGATCCAGACGGAATTCAAGGGCATCCTTACCGGCAGCATATGCCATTATCTCCATATGAGATTCCCTGGCAAAGGTATTGGTGTTATTGCTGGGACCTCTCCAGGCTCCTTTAAAGAATGGATGTCCCATTCCTGTTTTCGGGGCATCATGTGTGCTGGTGCGATGATTTGGGATTTCATAAAATGTAGTTGCACCACGTTTCCCGCCAAAGTATATGTGGTAGTCCCACATTACAATTTTTCCTGCCTCATCCAATGCAGAATCAATTTTCACCACTGCTGCCGGCCTCAGCCTGTCATACATAAATTCCTCCTCCCTGGACCAGGTCAGTTGGATTGGTTTTTTGGCCTTGTTGACCAGTTTTGCCACTTCTACTGCCTGTGGATTATAAATTTTGCCTCCGAATCCTCCCCCGGTAAAAATTTGCATTAACCGCACATTGGATTGAGGGATATCAAGGGCTTCAGAAATGTCTTCCATTGTCGGGAAGGGGGTCTGGCAGGAGGCCCAGACCTTGAGTACATCCTCCTCGAAAACGGCTGTTGCCGTATGGGTTTCAATGGGTGCATGGGCCAGGTAGGGGTCCCGGAATTCAGAAGAGAATATCTGATCTGATTGTTTACTACCATCCAGGTCTCCCCTGGTTTTAAGTTCCTTGACTTGGGTTCCCTTTTTTACAAGGTAGGTATATAGGCTCTTGTCATCCACATCAACGACTTCCTCCTCCCATTCCGCCTTTACCTTTGATACCGCCACTTCGGCGATGTCCTGGGATTCATGCAGAACGGCCACCAGTTCATCCACTTTAACAATTTCAACTCCCTCAATGGATTCTGCTCCGGATGTATCAATGCTGATCAGCTTTGCTCCCAGGGAGGGGGGCCTGACGATCCTGGCATACATCATACCCGGCAGATGGAGGTCTCCCGAGTAGATTGCTTCTCCGGTTGCTTTAAGTTCCGCATCAACATGAAGCCTGGATGTTCCCATGATCTTCATTTCAGAAGGGGTTTTTAAAGAGGGTTTTTCAGAAACGGTTTCCAGGATCTCCTTTCCATTGGTCAGCTGGGCATATGATATGTTCTTCGAATCATTTCCCTTAATTGAAATGACCCCGTCAATTACCTGAAGCTCGCCCGGGGTGACTTTTGAGCTGTCCCCGGAAAGTTCTGCTGCGGCCATTTTCAATAGAATGGCTCTTGCCTCGGCTGCTGCTGCACGCATCACTTGCCCGTAGGCACGAGTGGACAGGGATCCGAATGTTCCGTTATCCCAGGGACAGAGTTCGGTATCTCCCATAATAATGTCAACACTGTCAAGGCTAACATCCAGCTCATCAGCCAGCATCATGGGCAGTGAAGTGATGGGGCCCTGTCCCATTTCAATTTTTCCGGTATATAGGGTAACTCTTTCGTCTCCGCCAATGCGTAGATAGGCATTTACATCACGTTTCTCACCCGGTTGGTTAGCACAGGCATTGAGCAGGGTCAAATCACTTACTGCGAATGCAATGATCAGTCCCCCGCCAATCTTCCTCATAAAATCCCTGCGGTCCATTTCCCAGGGATTGTTTATATCCTTTGACAGGTACTTTGTTATTCTTTCTTCATTTTTCATGCCGGCACCTCTCCTTTCAATTCTTTTGCTGCCATCTGTATGGATTCGATGATCCTACCGTGGGTTCCGCAGCGGCAGAGGTTATCTTCCATGGCTTCAATAATTTCCTTACGGGAAGGTTCCGGATTTTTGTGTAGAAGTCCCACTGCACTAAGGATCATTCCCGGGGTACAATACCCGCATTGAATGGCATCATTTTTAATGAAAGCTTTCTGGATTGGGTGAAGTTCACCATCAGTCGCCAGTCCCTCTATAGTTGTTAGCTTCTTCCCGGCCGCATCGCTTACACCCAGCATACAGGAACGGACAGGTTCATTATCCAAAAGGATGGTGCATGAACCGCAGAATCCAAGACCGCACCCAAACTTGGTGCCGGTCAGCTTCAGGTCATTCCGGATTGCCCACATAAGAATGGTACCCGGATCAATTTCCAGGGTCACCGGGTTCCCGTTGAGTTCAAACTTAATGGTTTCAATCATATCCTTTGTTGTTTAAGTTCGTTCTGATAATCTTGTTGCGTATCGATATCCCTGAGTATTTCGGGATTTTCCGTTTCCAAATCCTCAATATCTTCCGGATACAGGTCGAGAAGGTCCCGTAAAGACTGATCGGAACTGAATCCAAGGATCTTTTTAAAATGCCCTGATCCGATCAGGATGGGATGCCCTCTTTTTCCCTGGTAGCTGGCAATAATGATATTCTTTTCTGTTTGCTTATAACGGGCTATCATGCTGTCCATTATCTGAGTCCCTATCATAGGTTGGTCTCCTAATAAAACCATTACTGCTTCCGTTGTTTCCGGTAGACTTTTTAGTCCCTTTTGCACCGAAGACAACATTCCCTTCTTGTACTCCTGGTTGAATACAATTTCTGCATCCTGGTCTTTTATTGTATTTCGGATGGCATCTTCCCCTGATCCCAGCACCACGTATGTTTTGCTGCTGCGGGCCATGTTGGATTGCATAATGACGGTTTCAATAATACTCTTTTCACCAAAAGGGAGCATCATTTTTGGTTTGCCCATTCGTGAAGATTCTCCGGCAGCCAATATGATGGCCGGGATATGATGACTTTTTCCGGCGGGTTTGTTTTCATTCCTGACCTGTACCAGCTGGGCAGATATACTGACAGCGATCTCCTGCACAGTCTTCGAGCCGATCTCGAGTCCCACCGGAGCATGCACCCTTTTCAGCTGGTCTTCCGTGGCCCATCCCTGCTCCAGGAAAATATTCCGCATCAGTGCTATCTTCTTTTTGCTTCCGATCATACCGATATACGGGATATCTGCATCAATGCAGGCTTTGAGTGCCTCTCCGTCATCCTGGTGACCACGGGTTACAATCACTATGTAAGTACTGGCTGTTTTGGGGACTTTTTGAATGGCTTTTCCAATGGGACTAACGATAATATGGTCAGCATCGGGGATGTTCTCAGGGTTGGCATATTCGGGCCGGTCATCAATTACCGTTACTTCAAAATCCAGGAGACTGCCCATGTGTGCCAGGGCCCTGCCAATATGTCCCGCTCCCGCGATGTACAGTTTTGGAAGGGGAAAGACCGGCTCAAGAAAAACAGAAATCGATTCAGATTCTTCCAGATAAATGCAGGTATTATTTTCAAGGGAAGAAGACATTTTATCCGGGATTTCCCTGGCGAAATCCTCCCGGAATTCTTTTAGGCGCTCCGATATTGTTTCAGATCCGGATTGTCCTTGCTCGAACCAGTGTCTCTCAATGGACAGAGTATCATTCCCCCGGATAAGGGTTGTGAGTATACCGGGTTGGCCTTTAGAGAGGGAATTATTCAACTGCGTGAATGCTTCCATGTTTTGTTTCGGGTCAGCGTCCATCAGCAATAATGCCGAACCTCCGCAAATGGCCCCTTCCACGGAAGTGATATCCCCATCCAGGTCATATTCATACAGCTGGGAATTATGATCCTGGGAGATCGAAGCTGATCGGGTTGTGGCATCGCCTTCCAAAACTCCTCCCCCCAGGGTTCCCGCCAGTAGCCTGCCTTTCGAAAAGAGAGCGGATGCACCCGGGACCTGAGGGACAGATCCCTTGTTGGAGAGGAGGGTGGTCAGGACCAGGGCCCTGTTCTTTTTAAGTTCCTCCAGGAGCCGATGATAGATCCCGGTCACGATACAATCATTCTGAAAAGAAGGACAAGTACAAGGGCAGCTGTGAGGGTCATGGGAGAGAGGGCTGTTCGGAGAAAATTACTTTTAACCCGTAGTGCTATTGCATCTAACCAGGCTTGAAGCCTTACTCCTGCTGTGAATGCCAGAGGGACTGTCAGGGCTGAGATGGCAATTGCCAGGGGGGCAAAAAATACGGAAAGCGGGACCGTAGTATTGGGATAAACGCAGGCAGGAACACCTGTGGCATACTTCACCAGGGGAAACATGGCTACTGCAAATAGGGCCGAACCTGCACCGAGCATGGCCCGGGAACGGATTGATTTCCAGGAAGTATTGCGAAATATGGCTATCAGAACGATGAATGCCATTCCCTCCAGCAGGAAGGCAAAAATCGGGTTTCCGATAGCGCCATGCATTACCGGGAGGGAAAGTAGAACAGCATCAAATAGTTTAAATACCGAGGCGATCAGGACTGCAAGGACCGGTGTCAGGATATTGCCTGATGCTACCCAGGCTGTGGCAATAAAGAAAAGGGCAACCCCGGTCATCAGGGATCCTGACATCAGATGAGCACAGCTTTTGAGTCCGGCGCCCAAAGCAACTTCTCCGAATCCCCAGAGGGATCCGATTACAATTGCATATGCTAGATGGTTTCTTGTGAATTGTTTATTCATAGCGGCAGGTAAATTTTGGGGAATTAAGTTATGGCAATCCTTACTTAGAGTCAATACATATTACCCATCTACGGGATATTTTCATATGTGCCTGTCAGGATGATTCTTTCTCCAGACGTGAGAGAATGATAAGTGCTTCCTCGCGGTTGGTTCCGCAAACCAGTTCTTCAGCCTGGAAATCCCGGCATACTTTGGGACGCTGGTCGTATATCCCACAACCGAAATCTTCCCGAAGATGGATGCAGCGGGTTCCGGCGGGTTTTCCTTCGGGCATCCCGGGAATGGGTGATGAGATTGACGGGGCGATACAGCATGCCCCGCAGTTCTGGCGGCAATCCATGTTGAGATAATCCGGTTTTGTGATATGAAGATAGGAAAATCATCCCATGTCCCATTAAGTGCAACAAATTAGATGTTTTGTGTATTGTCGCTGTCAGAGCTGTTTAGTATATTGTACCATATCCATAATTGTCTATTTACAGAACACAAATAAACCTAAAATCATGAATTTTAAGTTACAATGGAAATCACTTTTCCTGTCAGGAATGTTATCAACCTGCATGATCCTCTTGCCCGCCAGCGTCTTTGCTGCCAGGGGAATAGTTGTTTCAAAACTCAGTTGTGAGCATCTGGATGAAGCGGTGGGACTGGGAACGACGGTACCCCGTCTGACCTGGATTTTGGCTTCAGAGGATACTGAACAGGCACAGACTGCTTACCAGGTTCTGGTGGCTTCTTCACCTGAATTATTGAGCGATAAGAAAGCCGATCGCTGGAATAGCGAAAAGGTGGAATCGGATGAGTCTGTCCTTGTGGAGTATGACGGGGAATCACTTTCGTCAAGGGACAGATCCTGGTGGAAGGTCAGGGTATGGGATAAGAACGGGAAGGCCTCGGCCTGGTCGGAGCCTGGGTATTTTGAAATTGGACTCATCTCAGAAAAGGACTGGGAGGCAAAATGGATAACGATTGATCATTGTTTCTCTGCAGGTCAACATCCTGGTTTGATGTTTCGAAAGGAATTTGAATCGGAAAAGCAGATTGAATCTGCCCGCCTATACATATCCAGCCTTGGTGTGTATGAAGCCGAAATTAACGGGAAAAAGGTGGGAGACCAGGTCCTTACTCCGGGATGGACAAGCTTTACAAACCGGGTTCAGTACCAGACATACGATGTTACGAGTTTGGTGCGGGAGGGTTCCAATGCCATAGGGGTTATGCTGGCAGATGGTTGGTACAGGGACTTCCGGCAAAGATGGGCAAGAAGGAATGATGATGTGGGTCCTCAACCGCTCAGCCTGATTGCAAATCTCGAGATAATGTTTACTGATGGTACTGTAAGAATCCTGGGATCTGATGAGTCCTGGAAATCATCAAGTGAGGGTCCCATTCTTTATGCCACCATATACAACGGGGAAACGTATGATGCAAGGCTTGAGAAATTGGGCTGGAGTGAAGCGGGATACGATGATGGAGACTGGGGAGAATCCCTTCCCATTGACCATGAGGATATTTCCATTGTAGCTCCAGCATCACCGGCTATGAGAACACTGGATATACTTCACCCGGTCGATATTTTTACAACACCTGAAGGGGATATTGTTGCTGACATGGGACAAAACATGGTGGGATGGATACGCCTGCAGGTTAGTGCACCGGCCGGTACAGAGGTAACATTAAGACATGCCGAAGTATTGGATAAGGAAGGGAACTTTTATACGGAAAATCTTCGGGATGCAAAGCAGTCAAATACCTATATCTGCAAAGGAGAGGATGTTGAGACCTGGGAGCCCAGATTCACATTCCAGGGCTTCCGGTATGTTGCCGTTGAGGGACTGCCGGGAGAGGTGACAGCTGATATGCTCACCGGTGTTGTTGTACATTCGGACCTGGCAAGAACCGGAACATTCAGCTGTAATGATGATTTGATTAACCAGTTGCAGCATAATATTATATGGGGACAAAAAGGAAATTTTGTGGATGTGCCGACCGATTGTCCCCAGCGGGATGAGAGGCTGGGATGGACCGGCGACACCCAGGTTTTTGGTCCAACTGCCTGCTTCAACATGAACTGTGCAGGTTTTTATACCAAGTGGCTGGCGGATCTGGCATTGGACCAGCACGAGGACGGAGCAGTTCCAAAGGTGATTCCTAATGTGTTAGGTCGGGGAGGTGAAACCGGATGGCAGGATGCAGGTACCATTGTTCCATGGACTGTATACCGCTATTACGGGGATGAAAGAATTTTAGAAGAACAATACCAGAGCATGAAGGCATTGGTGGATTACATGAGAGGCAGAGCCGGTGATGCTTATATCTGGGGAACCAGGGAGCATCATTATGGAGACTGGCTTGCCTTTGCGACCACAAGATCTGATTATCCAGGTGCTACAACCGACAAGGACCTGCTTGCCAGTGCGTATTTTTATCACTCTGCCAACCTGCTGCAGCAAACAGCTGATATTCTTGGTCATGAGAGTGATGCACATTTATACCGGGCAGTGATGGAAAAGATCAAGGTAGCTTTTGCCAAAGAATACCTGACCCCTAACGGAAGGCTGAGTTCCAATACCCAGACGGCCTATGTTGTTGCCCTCTCGTTTGGTGTGATTCCTGAAGAATTGGAGGAAATTGCCGCCCTGAGACTGGCTGAAGATGTCCGGAAATTCGGACACCTGACCACAGGTTTCCTCGGAACTCCCGATTTATGCCATGTATTGACCAAATACGGATACCTGGATGAGGCGTATATGCTGCTTTACCGGAAAAAGTATCCATCCTGGCTCTATCCTGTAACGCAGGGGGCAACCACCATATGGGAAAGATGGGATGGACAAAAACCTGACGGAAGTTTTCAGGATAAAGGGATGAATTCCTTCAATCATTATGCCTATGGGGCGGTGGGGGACTGGCTTTACCGGAAGGTTGCCGGGATTGACCTGGACCCGGTAGAGCCCGGATTTAAATCGATGGTCATTAAACCATATCCTGGTCATACCATGAATAATGTTAAGGCTTCCCATGAATCCTCCTATGGAACCATTAGTTCAGAATGGCAGATAGTGGATGGTAAATTTCAGCTTACTGTCAGTGTTCCTGTAAATACAGAGGCGGAGATCTATGTTCCGGCTACAGGAGCAAAATTAGTTTCGGGGGGAGAACCTGTTTCCGAAATAGAGATGGTTGAGGGCCCAGGTTATAATTACCTGAAGCTTAAGCGGGGATCAGGTACATGGAGTTTTGAGTCTGATTTTGTAAAAGAGACAGGTAATTAATTCGATTCCGGGAGAAATATTGACCTAGGAATTGATTTAGAGGTAATTTGATTTGGATTTCAGTCATTTGCATTTTTTTTCATAAGTTTATATGTAATTGTACTGAACCATGCCATCATGTTACGAATTAATTTTGTTATTCTGCTGGCTTTGATTTTTTCAGTTAAAAGTATTGGCCAGTCCCTTGACTCACCACAAAACCAGGTAGAGGATTCTCTCCTTCAGGTTGCCAGAATACAGAGCAATCTTTACAGGAAATCCAATGTATCAATTGAATTTCAGGATAGTGAAGGTAAGCCGATAACCGGATTAAGGGTAACCGCCCGTCATACCCGTCATAATTTTCGGTTTGGCAGCCCGATAGATCTCCGCATTTTAGGGGATGAAATCACCGGAGATCCCGCATCCGAGGGAATGTTTCTTGAGAATTTATTCAATTATGTTGTCTTCAATTCATTTTACTGGGACAAGTGGGAACCACAACGCGGGCAGACTGATAAATCAACCTATGGCTCTTCCCGGGAGTGGATCAATGAGAAAAGACTACCGGTCAAAGGACATACCCTGGCCTGGCCCAGTCGGCAGCATTTGCCTAAATGGGTTTTCGATCTGCCAGCAGACGAAGTGGAAGAGTTGCTGATGAAAAGAATCGAAGATATTACTAGGGAATTTAAGGGGGTGGTTGATGTATGGGATGTCGTCAATGAACCTCTTCACCAGGGACCCTGGGAAGCTGTTCTGGATATGAACCTGGAGAATCCGCAGATGCCCTGCGACTTGGGAGTTGTCCAGGAACTTGCTGATTATGTGGAAAAATGTCACAGGGCTGCCTATCGGGGTAATCCCGAGGGAGTCTTTGTTCTAAATGAATATGAGGTCTATACCGACCAGGAAATCAGGACATTGTTTTACCTCCTTGTGAGGGAACTTCAATCCCGGAATGTCCCTCTTCACGGCCTGGGATTGCAGTCCCATCTTCCTGAGGATGGCTGGCCTGATCCCCGGAATGTCTGGGACACCTGGAATTCATATGCTGATCTTAATCTTCCTATTCATATTACCGAATTCCAGGTGCCTTTGAGCGAAATCCCAATTGTTGGAAACTGGAGAACGGGGACCTGGGATGAGGAGGCCCAAAGTAGCTATATGGAACTTATGCTGAGACTGGCTTTCGGGCACCCCTCTGTTGATGCTTTTGTCTGGTGGGGTGAGGCTGATAGCCTGGGAACGCCAGAAAAGCCGGTTTTTCAAATGTTTAATAAGCTGATCAACCAGGAGTGGAAAACCTCGGTGGATCTGCATACTGATTTTAATGGCTGGATTGCTTTCAGAGGTTATAATGGTAGCTATGATGTGGAGGTATGGGATGGCAGGAAGAAACTGGGTGATTACAAGGTTCAGGTATCCAAAGACGGCATGAACACCTGGTCATTTATTTTAGAGTAAGTCTACGCAGATTTCATTGAGGTGGATGCTTTTTCAAATCCTTCATCGATGATATTCAGTCCAATGTCAACTTCTGGATGTAACTCGGGTTCAATCCCTTTCAGAAGAACCAGAGCGGCTCCAAGTGATGTCGCGTTAGGAATTTCTGAGGTGAAAACTTCTTTATCCCTGAATCGGTTTGCGAGTCCCTTGAGAAAAATTTCATTCTTTGAAAATCCACCACTTATGTACAGATTCCGGGTTTTGTCATTTTCTCCTAGGATCAGGTTAATGGATTCCGCTGTCAAATCAACCAGGTCGGCCATTAAGTAATGATATGCCTCATCGAAATTTTCAAAACCGGAAAGATCGACGGAATTATCAATATACTTTTCAGGGACACCCTTCTTAAAGAATTTTCTGTCCCCTGCCTCCCGGGCAAACAGCGGCTGCAGAATCTGATCATTCGGACATACTGCCTTATATGCCTTTTTCTTAAGGCCAAATGCCTTAGCAATCTTTTTGACGTTTTTATCATGAATATGCCCAAGGAAAAACCTGGAAGATTTTACCGGCTTTTGTTGAAAGCTCAGGTAGGCAAGGCAATCCTTTTGCAATTGTTCCGGTGTTAGGGGGGAGTGGTTAAATGGATTCATTGATATACACCAGGTGCCGGTGGATACCAGGATAAATTCCTCCTCTGAATGCATTAGATAGGGAACCAGGGATGCTGAACTGTCATGGATCCCAATGCCAACCGGGATTTCTTTGCTTAGCTTTTTACTGGGACTTGTCCGTTCGACAGTAATGGGTGGAGGAAACAGGTTTCCCAGGCTATACGTCCACTCGTGATATTGCATATTGTCGAAATCCCACAAAGCTGTATGGCAACCGATGGATGTATGTTCGGATGTAATTCCC
The DNA here is from genome assembly GCA_963777115.1 of uncultured Bacteroidaceae bacterium. Classification (GTDB taxonomy): domain Bacteria; phylum Bacteroidota; class Bacteroidia; order Bacteroidales; family SM23-62; genus SM23-62. Next base: position 227,449 of record CAVZPP010000001.1, read on the forward strand.
CCGGTAAGAATATGATACAGGTATTGAGGGAAATGCAATATCGTTCTGGTTTTTTCAAAGATTCCGGGTTTTGTTTGCTGGAGCCATAAGGCCTGCAGACCGGAATTGAGCATCCCCAGGGCAGGGGAAGCAGTATTCCTGCTGAACTCGTCTATTCCCCCGTGTTGCTCGTAAATCGAGGTGGCAAGTCCCTCTGGCATTGGTTTGAGATAATTGTACGCAGGAGTTAATCGATTTCCATCGCTATCCAGGTAAATCAGGGTCGCTCCGTAGGTGGTGAAATTAATTCCCCTGACAAGGATATCCGGATCATTAAGAAATTTTTCACAGCCCTCAAGGATCCAGGATTCGATTTTTTCGATATCATCCCCTAAAAACCCATCATCATCTGAGGTTTCTTCAAAAATTTGTTCTTCCTCATGAATAAGGTTCAGCTGAAGATCAAATAAGAGGATTTTCTTATTGGTTTTTCCGATATCGAATATGAGAACCGTTTCTTTGCTCATGAACCTTGTTTAAGGATGGCTTCCTTATGCGAATCAATCTCTCTTGCTTAAAACTTCTTTCTCGTAGGTCTGGATCTCAGTGATGTAGTCCTGTGCGACGGGTACATTATGCTGCTGGCAATAATAGTCCCATATTGCACCAAACGGCTTTGTTTTCAACAATTCGAGCAGGGCGAGGCGTTCGAATAATCCGCCTTCTTCTTCGTATTTCAGCAGAAGATCCCTTGGTTCGAGAAGGGCAAAAAGCATAGATTGCTGCGCGGCTCTGGTTCCGACTACATATGCCCCGATACGGTTGATGCTGGCATCAAAGAAATCGAGTCCCATAAAAACCCTGTCCAAGCGCATCGCATCGAACAATTTCCTGGGCGATAAGAAGGGTATCATCATTCATGGTAACTACGTGATCGCTGTCCCAACGAACCGGACGGGTAACATGAAGAAGGATTTCGGGGACATAAAGTAAGCAGGATGATATTTTATCCCCAACCTGTTCTGTTAGATGAAAATGTCCGCTATCAAGGCAAATAAGTTTTTGATTGGTAATGGCGTAACCCAGGTAAAATTCGGCATTACCCACCGTCATGGATTCAAGTCCAATGCCAAACAACTTGCTTTCCATGGCATCCTTTATATTTTCAGCCGGATATTCATCTGCATAAATCTTATCCAGGGATTCTTTCAGGAGTGCACGATGTGTGTACCTGTCCACCGGAACATCCTTGGATCCATCCGGAATCCAAAGATTGTGGACGGATGGAGTTCCCAGTTGTTTCCCGAATTCGTTCGTTATTTGACGGCATCTGCGGGTATGCTCAATCCAGAAATCACGGATGTCTTTGTCCTTATGTGAAAGGGAGAAATTCTCTACTTTGGGATGGGAAAAGACGGTACAATTAAAGTCCATCCCAATACCCTGTACTTTGGCCCAATCAATCCAGCTCTGGAAATGCTTGGGCTCAATCTGATCGCGGTCCACGACTTCGCCCTGGAAATCTCCGTAAATGGCATGGAGATTCAGGCGCTGCTTTCCCGGGAGCATAGACATAGCTTTTTCAAGATCCATCCGATGCTCAGAAATGTTCCTGGCCTTACCTGGATAATTCCCTGTTGCCTGAATCCCTCCGGTTAGTCCACCTTCCCTGGTTTCAAACCCGGTTACATCGTCAGCCTGCCAGCAATGCAATGAAATAGGGAAGTTATCCAGTTTTTTCATCGCTTTCTCGACATCAACGCCTATATCCTCGTATTGCAGCTTTGCCTCCTCAAAGGCCTTTTTTATGTTTTGTGAATTGCTCATGATCTCTTTTCTGTGTTTTGACTTTTAACCAATTGGAAAATTACTATAAGGGTTGAATTGCCCAATTGCAACATTTATAACACCTGTTTAATATCAGTATATAAAATTATCTAAATGTCATGTAGTAAGCAATATCAGATTTGGGACAATGTTTGCACAATTTGGGTAAAAAATTCATGGTATATTTACCATATCAAACCAATTAATTATCAAAATCATGCATTTTTCTCTAAGAAGACTATTTCTGTTTGCAAGTCTTTTGGCATTAATGATAAACATCTCTTGTTCGGACCCGGGAAAACCAAACTCAAAATTTAAAGGCGTACAGATTGGAGTTATCACCTACAGTTGGCGTTCCATGCCTTCAACAGCCGAAGATGTATTGAACTATTGCATACAGTCCGGTGTCAGTTCTATTGAGCTAATGGGTAATGTGGCTGAGGCTTATGCGGGACTGCCAGCACTGCCTCCCAAACCCGGAAGGGATATTGAGCAGACCGAGCCTGAGGCAGCTGCATACTACAAAGCCCTGAAAGAAGCACAGGAGAAACGGGTTAAATGGCGGTGCAGCGTATCGATGGAGAAATACGAGGAACTCTATAAGATGTTCCGGAAGGCTGGTATTAACATTCATACAGTAAAGTTTTCACCGGCTAACTGGTCGGACGAAGAAATTGATTATGCTTTCAGGGCAGCTAAAACCCTGGGTGCGGATGCGGTAAGTAATGAGATTGGACACAAGGCCTGCAAGCGTCTTGGGGAATTTGCTGAGAAGCATGACATGTATGCTGTTTACCATAACCATCTTCAGCCCGGGGAACCTGGATTCAACTTTGAAGAGTTCCTGGATTATTCACCCAATAATATGCTGAATTTTGACGTCGGACATTATTACGGTGCAACCGGCAAACATCCGAATGAGCTTATTGAAAAACTGCATGTGCGTATCTACAGTCTTCATCTGAAAGACAAAACCGGAAAGTATTCCGATCCCCCAAATAAAAATAAACCCTGGGGGGAAGGGGATACTCCTCTCGAAGAAATTCTTCAGCTTGTCCGTGACAGGGATTGGCCGATCTATTGCGATATTGAACTGGAGTATGAGGTTCCGGAAAATTCGGATGCAGTGCAGGAAGTTAAAAAATGTGTTGAGTACTGCCGGGATTTGCTGCAGTAGCTGGTAATATTCAATTTTTAAAAGATAATCTTTCTGGTAATAACCTGTTTTCCAGAATTTAACCGGATGATGTAGGTGCCGGGCAGAAGTTCTGAAACATCAACTGTCTTAGCTCCGGGCAAGGACGATTCCAGGCATAATTGACCAAGAATGTTCCAGATATAAAGATTGTCAACAGGTCCTGTTGAATTAATATGCAGGAGGCCGGCGCTGCGGTCAATATATACTTGTGGCTCAGATTCAGCAGTTAGCTGACCTGTTCCAAGGGGCCAGTTATTTTTAATCTCTATTCCTGAAATCCTCCAGGGTGAGCCGGCAAAGACCAGGTCGAGCACCCCGTCCTTAACCTGGACAATAAAACTATCCACCTTGAACTTACCTGCCGGGGTTACCAGGTCAAGATAGGGCATATCTTCTGCCATGATCCTTGTATACCCGGACTCTTGCTGGTTTCCTGCATGAACGACGACTTTATATTTACCTGGGCGGACCGGTACCTGGAAGATGCCCGGTTCCCACCCCAGGATCTGATCTGCAAGGAGAGCATCACTGGTATCTCCCATACTACTTTTCAGTCCACCTGCATCCAGCCATCCATTTCCGGCAAAGGGCAGAATTTCACTATAATCTTCCTTAACAGAACATCCTTCCATGCATCCAAAATCATACCTTGCAGGGAGTTTAATAAAGGCAGTGTCGGTGCCATGGGAAGTAAAAACATCATAATCCGGCTGATCGTTCATACCTTCTCCTAAATAGAAACTTGTGTTAGGTGACTGATCATAGCCCATGGTCATGAAGGATACATCCAGCCTGTAGATTGGATCGTGCATAAAAGTGCGAAAGCGCCTGTTGGTCAAAGTGGTTGTGGAAAAGATTCGGATTTTCCCCTCTCCGACACAAATTATTTCCTCACGCCAGTCGCCCAGAACATCTGCGGTTACCCTGGTCCTTGAGAAGGTAGTCCCCATTCTTTCGAATACTCCTGTCATGTAATTAAACTTTAGTAGTCTGCCATCCTGTGTCATTTCTCGTTGAAGATCATCATCCCACCAAACCCCGTGTTCGCAAACATATGCATCATTGTGGCGTGGATTATTGGAGGAAATTTCGATGCCGGTAGCTGAATACAGACCTCCAAGCCTTGACCAGGCTTCCAATCCCGGATACCTGGGATCGATGTCAGCAGTGAATCCTATCCCTACATCTCCCCAGGATTTGTTTCCCTTTCCGAAAATAAACTCTCCTGTCCCAGCATCCCTTAATTGAGTGGGATAATCATAATAAGCGCTGTCTTCCTGGATATACCATACTTCAAGTCCCTCTTTTTCCGGATCAATATCTGCAAGGAAGAAACGGTCCCCATGACCCTGGCCGGTTGTATAAATAGTTGACCCGTCATCATCAATGGCAATCGCTCCATTTATGATCTCGTCTTTTCCATCATTGTCAATATCCCCGACATGTATATTATGAAATCCCTGGCTCTGGTATTCGGGTCCGAGTTCCTCGTTTGACCAGGACCAAACCCGGGTAAGCTGATTGTCTCTATAATTCCAGGCTTCAGCTTTCATTAGTCCATAGGTCCCCCGAAAAATAATTAGACTGGGTCTTTTTCCATCAAGGTAGGCAATGCCCATCTGGTTCCTGTTCCCACGATTCCCCCCGCAATCACCCCAATCGCAAATGTCTCCGCGGGGAATCCAGTCGGCCCTGGCTAATTCCTCACCCGTAAGGCCGTCAAAAATAGTAAAATACTCGGGGCCGGACAGGACCCTGCCACTGGGCTCCCGGTAATCTACATCGGTCGGGGCAGTTTTGCTTATCACTTCCGCCCTGCCATCACCATCCAGGTCAAAAACCTGCATAGGTGACCACCAAATACCCTGAACAATGTTCCATCCCAGGTCTACTCTCCAGAGGAATTCTCCGGTGCTGCGGTAGGCATCATATTTATATGTATCGATGGACTTAACAAATACTCCCGGATCTGAAATTTGCTGTGGGTGTTTTACTACATAATCATAGATGCCGTCGCCATCCAGATCACCAACCCCGACCCGGTTCACAGCCTTTATGTCAGGTTTGAACGGAATCGAAATATAGGCCAGGTCCTGTCCATCTGCAAAAATTGTAGAGTTTTTCTTCAGCCTGGTCATGCCGGTTGAAGGATAGATCCTTTCTCCCCTGACAGGTTTTACGATATATATCCAATCCTTTGCAAAACCTGGTGGAGTATCTATCCAGTTAGTACTTGAAATAATGGGATCATCGTTAAGCTTTGTCAGGGTAAGTCCATCCGGACTCCGGTAGAGATTAAATTCGATATCACCAGGATCAGTCCCTTTCATTCTCCAACCCAGATAAACTTCGGTTTGGCTTATACGTTGAGCCATGAGTCCCCTGTCAAGATGTTCCACCTGGCGCTGGCTCTGAGCTGGGTTAGAGTACAGAGAGATCAGGAGAAGTGATATAAGAATTACCTGTAGATGATCGTTATTACACATTCGTGTTTTATCCGTTTATCAGGGCAGTAAGGCAGGTGATAGAAGCACTTTTTTTGTAAATGTCGTTTCTCTATTCTGGCAGTGCACAATGTAAACCCCAGGTTTATATTCTGATATATCAATCTGATTGCTATTCTGGATTTCTGCAGTATGGAAGAGTTGTCCTTTTACATTCCAGATACTCAGATGATCAATCGACCCTGATGATTCAATATGGAGTATTTTCCTGTCCTGGTCGACAAAGATATTCGGAACAGGCTCCTCAGATATTTGCGCCGTATTAACGGGCCAGTTATTTTTAATCTCTATTCCCGAAATTCTCCAGGGAGCTCCGGCAAAGACAAGATCCAGCACACCATCATCTACCTGGACAATAAAACTATCCACCTTGAACTTACCGGCTGAGGTTACCAGGTCAAGAAATAGTTTGTCTTCGGCCATGATCCTTGTAAAACCAGACTCAAACTGGTTTCCTGCATAAACCACGATCTTGTACTCCTGAGAAGGAACCGGAACCTGAAATACACCGGCTTCCATACCTGTGATTTGGTCCACTAATAGTGCATCGCTGGTATCTCCTTTGCTGTCATCCAGGGTACCGGGATAAATCCAGCCGTTTCCGGCCAGGGCCAGAACTTCCTGGAAGCCAGGTTTAAGGGGACTACCTTCACGGCTTCCAAAATCAAACCTGGCAGGAATGCTTGCATAGGCAGTATCTGTACCATGAGCGGTAAAAATATCATGTACCGGAGGGGCATCCATTCCCTCTCCAAAATAGAAACTCGGATTGGGGATCTGGGCATAGCCCATGGTCATAAAGGAAACATCCAGCCGGTAGAGGGGATCATGCATCAGGGTACGAAAACGCCTTTTAGATATTGTAGAAGGTGTAAACACCTGCACCTCTCCATCCTTAAAACTAATAATCTCTTCCCTCCAGTCCCCTAATACATCTCCAACCGTAAAGGTACCCCTGGTGGTTGTGCCTATCCTCTCAACCACATTGGTTTGATAATTATATTTTAGTAATCTCCCAAACTGTGTTAGTTCGCGTTGGAGGTCATCATCCCACCAGGCAGCAAAATCGCATACGAAGGTGCCTGCAAACTGTGGATTCTGGGGAGCGATTTCCACCCCTGATGATGAAAATAATGGTCCCTGGTGAGCCCAGACTTCCATTCCCGGGTGTACCGGGATGAATATCTGCTACCATACCTCTTCCCACATCTCCCCAGCTGGCATCTCCTGTACCCCAGATAAGGGATCCTGTTTCGGCATCTCGCAGGGCTACCGGAAGGTCATATACATTGTTTTGTTCCTGGCAGTACCATACCTCAAGGCCTTCTCTTTCCGGGTTAATATCTGTAAGGAAGAACCGGTCTCCATGCCCCTGCCCCGTGCTATACAGAGTAGTTCCATCATCATTAATAACGATAGATCCATTCAGGATCTCGTCTTTTCCATCCTTGTCGATATCTGCAATATGGATATTATGAAACCCCATACCCTGATATTCGGGGCCTAATCCAATATTATCCCAGGACCAGACTTTGGTAAGTTGTTTGTCCCTGTAATTCCAGGCCTCAGCCTTCATGAGTCCATAGGTTCCACGAAAAATGATCAGACTGGGTCTTTCACCATCCAGGTAAGCGATGCCCATCTGGTTGCGGTTTACCCGGTTGCCATAGCTGTCTCCCCAGTCACTGATGTTTCCTCTTGGAATCCAGTCTCCTTTTGCTACCACTTCTCCTGTTGTTCCGTCAAACACAGAGAAGTATTCCGGTCCGGTCAGAACCTTGCCTTCGGCGTTCCGGTAATCCGGTTCAATTGGAGCTGTTTTGGTCATCACTTCAGCCCTGCCGTCTCCATCCAGATCAAAAACCAGCATGGGAGAGTACCAGGTTCCAAGTTGTATATTCCATCCCAGGTCCTGTCTCCATAAAAACTCTCCCCTGCTATTATAAGCATCCAGCTTATAGGTGGTGGGTGAGGGGATTTCCTGGGGACCGTTATCTGCTACTCCTATCGGGTGTTTTACCAGGTAATCATAGGTTCCGTCACCATCCAGGTCACCGACACCAATTCGGTCTACCGTCTCAATACCAGGTTTTACCGGGATAGGGACAAAGGCCTCATCCAATCCTTCCGGTACAAGTGGAGGGTTTGCTTCCAGGATAACCCGGCCTGAGGTGGGATAGGTTCTTTCTCCACGGACGGGTTTTACAATATATGTCCAGTTATGATTGAAATCAGGTGGTGTGTCTACCCAGTTCGTGCAGGAATCTATGGGTTCCTCATTTAATTTGGTAAGGGTAAGTCCATCTGGACTACGGTAAATGTCGAAGGTAATATCCTCAGCATCTGAGGCCGTCATCCGCCATCCAATATAGACTTCAGAACTGCTAATACGGAGTGCCAATAATCCCCGATCAAGATGTTCAGCCTGTCGCTGGCTCTGTACAGGGTGAAAGACCAGGGTAATGACCAGGAGAATAAGGCAGTATTTTATTTGAATTATTTGTTTTCTCATTTTGAATCTGTATAGATTTTCAGGGAATTAAGGCAGGTGATAGAAGCACCTTTTTTGTAAATGCCGTTTCCCTATTCTGGCAGTGCACAATGTAAACTCCTGGTTCAAATCCTGATATATCAACCTGCCTGACACCCCCCTTGCTTTCAGAAGTATAAAGGAGTTGACCTTTTACATTCCAGATACTCAAATGGTCCATCGACCCCGATGATTCAACATGGAGAGTTTTCATCCCCTGGTCGACATAGATATTCGGAACATGCTCCTCAGATATCTGCGGGGTACTAACAGGCCGGTTATCTTTAATCTCTATTCCTGAGATCCTCCAGGGAGAGCCGGCAAAGACCAGGTCGAGGACGCCATCATCAACCTGAACGATAAAACTATCTACCTTAAACTTGCCGGCTGAGGTTATGAGGTCAAGGTAGGGTTTATCTTCAGCCATGATTCTTGTATAACCAGGCTCAAGCTGGTTTCCGGCATAAACCACGATTTTGTATTCCCCGGGTTCAAGTGGAACCTGAAAGATGCCGGGTTCCACACCTGTGATCTGGTCCACCAACAAAGCATCGGCCGTATCTCCAATAGGGTCCTCAAGTTCCCCGCTGTACAGCCAGCCGTTACCGGCCAGGGCCAGAACTTCCTGGAAGCTAGCTTTAATGGGACTTCCTTCCCTGCTTCCAAAATCAAACCTGGCAGGAATGCTGGTATAGGCAGTATCTGTACCGTAAGCGGTAAAAATATCATGAATCGGAGGCTTATCCATTCCCTCTCCAAAATAGAAACTCGGATTGGGGATCTGGGCATACCCCATGGTCATAAAGGAAACGTCCAACCGGTAGAGCGGATCATGCATCAGGGTTCTAAAACGTTTGGTGGACAGGGTAGAGGGAGTGCTTATCCTGATTTCTCCATCCATAAAACCAATAATCTCTTCTCGCCAGTCCCCTACCACATCCCCAATAGTCAGGGTACGGCTTGTGACCGTTCCAATTCTGTCCACCACATTGGTCTTGTGATTATATTTGAGCAACCTTCCTCCCTGTGTCAATTCCCTTTGCAGGTCATCATCCCACCAGGCAGCAAAATCACAGACAAAAGTATTGGCATAGCGGGGATTTTCAGGAGCGATCACCTGGCCTTTTGCTGAATATAATGCTCCCTGGGGGGACCAGACCTCCATACCCGAATATCCGGGATGAATATCTGCTGCCATTCCCCTTCCGACATCTCCCCAGCTGTCATCCCCGGTTCCCCAGATCAGATCACCTGTTAATGCATCCCTCATGGCAACTGGAAAGTCATAATAGTTCTTATCTTCCATGATATACCATATTTCAAGTCCCTCTCTCTCCGTATCAATATCGGCCAGGAAGAAACGGTCACCATGTCCCTGTCCGTTTGAATACATTGTAGTCCCGTCGTCATCTATTATTATGGACCCGTTCAGGATCTCATCTTTACCGTCATTATCAATATCATAAATATGGATATTGTGGAATCCCTGGCTCTGGAAATCTGCTGGAAGTCCAATGTTGTCCCATGACCAGACTCTGGTGAGTTGTTTGTCCCGGTAATTCCAGGCTTCCGCCTTCATCAATCCATAGGTACCACGGAAAATTATCAGGCTTGGTCTTTCACCGTCCAGGTAAGCTATACCCATCTGGTTTCGGTTCACCCGGTTGCCATAGCTGTCCCCCCAATCGGTGATGGCACCCCGGGGAATCCAGTCCCCTTTTGCCACTACCTCACCTGTCATTCCATCGAAAATTGAAAAATACTCGGGACCGGCATCCACTCTTCCATCGGGTTTCCGGTAATCAGGTTCCAAAGGGGCTGTCTTGCTTATGACCTCAGCCCTGCCGTCTCCATCAAGATCATACACCTGTATTGGTGACCACCAGATTCCTGTTACGATATTCCACCCCAGGTCTTCCCTCCAGAGAAATTCTCCCTTGCTGGTGTATGCATCGATTTTATATGTTTCAGTAGGTTTAGTCCATACACCAGGATCTGTCATCGAGATAGGATGCTTCAGAACATAATCCAGGGTCCCGTCTCCGTCCAGATCTCCCACACCTACCCTGTCGGCTGTAACTATTCCGGGCTGAACCTTAACTGGCACATAAGCGGCATCCAGTCCCGCAGGAATCAGCGGAGCGTTTTTCTCAAGAATGACTCTTCCCTCGGTGGGATAGGTCCTGTTCCCACGAACGGGTTTAACGATATAATACCAGGCATTATTAAATCCAGGAGGTATATCCACCCAGTTGGTGCTGGTATCGATGGGTTCCTCGTTAAGTTTTGTAAGTGTTAGTCCATCTGGACTCCTGTAAAGATTATAAGCCATATCATCCGGATCGGAAGTAAGCATCCTCCATCCAATATAAACTTCGGAATTGCTGATACGCAAAGCCAGGAGTCCCCGATCAAGATGATCCACCTGTCGTTGTGCTATACCGGTTGAGGAAAGAAGGATCAGGGATAAAACTATTAAACAGGATTGTATTTTGGGGAGAAAGTATTTCATCATTTAAATATTTGTCTGCTTTGATTTCAGGACTGCAAAAGTAAATAAATTACCGGACCAGGGTTACACCCATCAATCCAATAACCAAATCATTGGAAAGGGTCTCCAGGCTCAGTTCTTTCAGCTCTTTTGATGGATCAAGAGGAAGATCAAATACCGTTGCAGCACCGCCTTTAATATTGATTGTGGAATTTTTTCTCTTGCCCTGGACTTCATCTTTCTGCTGCTCGCCCGTCATTAAATTGATTCTGGGAGGCTTGGGTGAATCAATCCGGAACGCATAACCGTCTACATAATAATTCTGTTCAATGGGCCACCAGGTATCCGGATGCACCAGTTCCAGGGTTTCTAAGGATCCGTCAGTATAGCTTACCCGTACTACTCCATTGACCATATTGCTTTGCATATGATGAGCTGAGCCTGCCATCATCAGGTATGCATGAGAAGATTTCCCTTTCAGGGGAATACTTGCCTGGCTTGGATAATTATCCCAGCGGGAAGTGAAGAGTATGTTTTTAACTTCCGGTTCTCCTGGAGTTCTCATGGGAATACCCTGGTTGAGAACGATCTGGTTCTGACTTCCTGCCCGGGTCCTTAATCCACTGTCATCAATTAATGCAGTTTTATTGTAGGAACACCAATCCCCTATACCCTGGATTGGCAATTGCAGGGTGGGGGATTCTGACCTTGGACTCAGGTATTTATTCTTAAATATATTGGTAACCAGATCATTAAAATACTCAGAAAGGTCAATGGTCTCCCAGCTGGTTTCAGCATCTGCTTCTATGTTCCAGTTCACAAGATTTTCCTGGTATACTGTTCCGTCTATCTCAAATTTAACAGGATTGGAACCGGGAACTAATTCCCCGGAAGGGATTGAATACTCCTCTGAGAATCCATAGGCAGGGAGATTAGTTTCAGTGTATTGCAATTCACTTACTATTAGATTGCCCTTCACATCTTCCTTCTGATGGTTCAGTACCCTGAATTTAAGTTCATCATCTACCGAGGGTTTGGTTGCCATAAATCTTATGGGTTCCCTGATTTCAAAATCAAGAGGAGCCCACCAGCTGAGATTTTCCTGGCTTAGTTTTGCAAATACAGTGCGGTGACCGGTTAATCCGGTAGCATCAAAAGATGCAGCTGATCCGGATAGTTCTTCATTTCCAGCTGCATTCTGGGGATCAAATAATTCCAGGATACTTGCTTCTCCAAAATCAATTTCCAGTTTGTCTCCTTTGGCTACAAATTCAGGAATTACAGGAATTACGGGTTCTTCTCCCTTCCATTCAATACGGATAATGAATTTATCAGTATAATCAGAAGCGATTTCAATTAAAGGGTTTCCAACCGATTCATCAATATTTTGCCATGCTGTTTCAATGCCATTTACCTGGATATTAGCTGGAATTGTTTTACGAGCCCGGATTCTTAGCCTGAGGTCCATTTCAGCAGGGAATTCAGGAATAAGAGTATATGTATCGACATTCCCCTTTCGCTTGAAATCGTAAACTACATCCGGGGTTTCAAGACTGGCAAAATCCCATTCCTCTGGAAAACCAGGGTGGATGGTAAGGGTCTTGTCAAGGGCATCAGGGTGGATGCCGAACATTCCCTCTACAAGAGACCGGGAAGTCATTGCGATGGGATCGGCAAAGTCCCTGTAGGTTTCTCCCCGGTATGCATCATAGAAGGATAGCTGCTGAAGATTTCCCGGGCTGGCACCATTATACATGGATTCCAGGATCAGGCTTTTCCATTGGATGAATGCCTCTTCAGGTCTTCCTCCATGCCAGTAGGCAAGACTGGCATGCATTCCCTCTGAGTGGGCGACGTTATTGATTGACCAGGAGTATGGCATCCAGTTACTCAGGGATAATGAATAAAAATTTCCTTCGGGTAAGCCTTCCACTATCATAGGTATATGTGGTATGTTTTTGTCCACATAACGAAGGCTCTGCCATCTCTGGAAGGGATCGCTTAGATTTGCCGCATCAAGGGTATGATATACGGTCCATAAAGCGGCGGAGGGATGGACCCTGCCAAGTCCCAGTCTATCCTTGTATTCAGCATACCAACCCCTGTCCGGCATCCACAGGGTTTCATTGATTGCAGCTTTTATTCTTTGGGCTTCAAGGTGATAAGGCATAGGGTCTTCCCCGATCATTTCAGCTAACCTTGCAGCCAAAAGGTTGCCCCGATAATTATATGCAGATGAGTGGGTTACCTCACCTCCGCTGTATTGCAGGGCATCGCTGGCCCAGATGCAGCAATAGGCATCATACAGGCCATTGCCGTCCATATCAAAGCATCGTTTTTCCCAGGCCAGGTGGCGTTTGATCACCGGCCAGACCTCACGAGCATATCCCAGGTCCCCTGTCCAGTTAAAATGCCAGAGCAGCTGGTCGATGAATATCAGGTTCATATCGTAATGATGGGGCTTGGAAATCTGGTTGGGATTACGACTGATATATCCGCTGGTAAAAATGGCATTTCCTGCCTTTTCCTCCTGCCGGGCAAGGTTGGTTTTTGGATCGGGGACAGAGGGACCGCTTTCAGGTGATGTATACTGGGCATTGCAGTATCCGTCAAAATGGCTTCGGGCCCTGTCATGCCATCCCAGCCAATCCGCTGTATAAGCTCCACTCCAGCCATTCAACCTTGTTCTCCATGCCACAGCTCCATGTATATAGGAGGGTGCCTCCCATACCGCATCGGCTGCTATTCCCAGGGCGCCACCAACATTATTAATATAAGGATCCGGGGTATTTATTTTGATTCTTGAGGCAAGTTTTTTTCTGGCCTCTTCCGCTTCTTCAAAAAGTTCCTGGGCATTTTCATATTTCAACTCCTTATCACTGCCAGCAATATTGGAATTTCCAGGAACGCTTATTAAGAAATACATGTCACTGTCGTTTGACAGTTTCAATTTTCCTGACAATACACCTTCCTTTACCCTGGTGGATTGGAAAAGTCCCACAGGTGTCTCCTGCCTGTTGGCATCAGCGATCTTTATCTCCCCTCCCGGAGGTACCATTCCCAGCATACGCTTTTTACCTATCAGCATGGTTGACCGGATCTCTTCTTCCGTCGGGGTATAGTTATTCTCATAAATTTCAGCTTCGGTCCTTACCCTTCCGGATCCGAAATACAGGATAAATGAGTTTCCTTCAATATCAAATTCATTGTCCACACAATACTCTGGTTTGAGGTAAAAACAGTCCTCCGGATCAGCACCAATATCCCCTCCTCTTGAAAACTTCTTGGCAGTTGCCCCGCCATAAGCCCAAAATAGGTTCACACCCTCCGGTACTTCGGAGGAATATGTCTTAAGTATCATTCCTTCACCTTTCTCGGAGGCAAGGACATGCAGGGTAATCCTTCCCTTCCCAAGTATGGGATCCGAGATTTCATAAATCATGGATCCGGGTCTGTACCTTGTTGTGATCTGTTCGGCATCAATCAGCCAGAGACTGGATTCTGCATTCCCGATCCCGAATTTCAGATTTCCGGCCATACCTGGTAAATAAAAACCAATCTCAGGCAGATCACCTGTCTCCACCCTGAAGCCTGTATTTGTTCCATACAGGGCCCGGTTGAATCGTCTTTCTCCATTGCTTATTACGAAGTCTCCTTCATCGGGTTGGTAACGTATAGATCGCTGTATGCCATGCCAGGGTGTATCCTCCGGAACATCTGGCACACAGGAAAACAGGAGAGGAAATACAGATAATATTAACAGGCTTCGTATACCGTTCATGTTTTAAAGTTTTTGAGCCAAATCTGATTTTAGTGGCAGAAAATCAAATATGGCCAATACAATAGTAAAATTAGAGGAAATTGATAAGCATTTCAATGCACAAACTGGGCAGGATTTTATCCTATTTGCTCCTGCATAGGTTCAGCGGTATTTATTGATTCTTCAGCTTTTACACTGCCCCAGGTCATGATTACGAAAGAAGAAATAAGTATTATAAGTGCAAGTACCAAAACAGCATATGTCTTTCTGGATACCTGCTTCCACTCTTTTAACACCAGTCCAACTACATAACTAAAAAAGATCAGCATAGACATATGAATAACCCAGCTGGCAAACTGAAAAACTCCCATCCTCACGTGAGCAATTCCATAAAAGAAGAATTGCATAAACCATAAACAACCACTCAGGGTGGCAAGCAAATAATTTCTCAGGGTTCTGCCTTTTGGAAGTCCGTTGTTGAATCTCAATTCTTTTAATGTACCCTGCTTAATTCCAAGCACAATAAACCAGATAAGATTGGTGAGCATGCATCCGGTAGTTGAGAGAATGATCTTGGCATTCCCCTCATAATGTCCTGCACCATATTCTGCAGCAATATCTGAGATGGGTTGTCCCACTTCAAGGGATATTCCGAAGACAGCAGACAGGATTCCGGCTACGATTGCTAATGCCAGTCCCCTGCTCATATTAAACCGGCCCCTGTTTGCCTCACCTTCCAATTTGCTCAGGTCATTTTCCTTTTTATACCCGGCCCAGCCACATCCCCCCACACCAATAATGGCGACAACCATACCAGTCAGTAATATCAATCCTCCTGGTTTCTGAAATTGTTCGATGAGGGTACTATTGAGCATTAAAGGGACGATGGTGCCCAGTACAGCGGAAATGCCAATGGCTATGGTATAGGTAAGTGAATATCCAATATGCTTGATGGCATATCCGAATGACATGCCTCCGAATCCGTATACGGCACCCAGCAGGAAGGCAGACCATTTGACCTGGGAAGGCGCTTCGTTCAGGACAGTAATAAGCTCAGGGACTGTGATAATCCCGATAAGGAAAGGCATAATCAGCCAGGCGAAGAATGCCTGGACCAACCAGTATGTCTCCCATGACCATTGTTTTACTTTTTGAAAGGGGACATAGCAGGTGGATGCAGAAATTCCACCAAAAGCATGCAAAGTAGTTCCCAGTATCGGATTGGGTGCAATCATTATTAATCGTGATGAAAAAGCTCTTCCATATTTGCCCACCATTCCCCCTGTTTTCGACTTTCGACAGGGGACTGGCAGGGTTCGCAGACCTCCCACCATTTTTGGGTGACTGGATCAGCAGCCATTTTTGCCATATCTGCCTCAAAATCGGATCCTACATATTCAAAGTATGCAAACAGTGTATTGTCTTTATGATAGATAGAATAGTTTCGGATATTGCATTCACTGATCATCTTTAAAACATCAGGCCAGACAGCTGCATGAAGTTTTTTATATTCCTCGTATTTCTCCGGATTCAGATTAATTACTTGACCGTATCTTTTCATGAGTTCTCATATTTTTTTAGAATTCAATATTATATTCCCCCAGGTCCAACGGGTATTTCCCATACTCCCTGACGAGTTTAACAATGTAATCGTATGTTTGTCCCGATACATGAGAAGATACCGAGTGATCGGACTGGAAAATATATCCTCCCCCCCTGGCAGCGTTGAGTTTTCTTAAGATCTCTTCCTTTATTTTTGTCTCATCTCCCTCTTCCCATATCTGCATATTGCTGTTTCCGCAGAAAGCTATCTGATGCCCGTATTCCTTTCGGAGTTCTATCACATCCATCCCGGCTTTTGCTTCAAGGGGATTGTAGGCATCTATTCCCATATCGATATGGTCCTGGAAAATAGATTTTACATTTCCGCAACCGTGGTAGATTACCGGCAAATCATTCTCATGGCAGTAATCGGCTATTGCCTTTACCCAGGGTTTGAAATACTCCCTCCAGTATTCGGGATCGAAAAACATCCCTGTCTTATATGCCACATCCCCCCAGATAACAAATCCGTCTAAAAGACCCTTCGCGTATTCTATTTGTGCTTTGGCACATTCAAGGTAAAACTCGCCGATCCGGTTTATGACATTTCCCAGGCGATCTGCGTACATTCCCATCCAGAACATGGCATTTTCCTGTCCGATCAACCGGGTCAGGCATTCATTCGGTTCTATGATACTCCCATAGGTTGGAAAGTCTTTTCGAAGGTCGTTTACGGTTTCTATCCAGGGAGGGGAATTACGGTCAAATCCATCACCCACTCCGGCGATCTGGTTGTCTCCTGCTTCCAGGTATCTTCGTTGATCCCAGGGATCATCAAACTCAAATGCCTCCAGTTTTTCAATGCTGTCGGTATCCCATCCAACCTGTTCGGGCATTGGGAAATCAAATCTTTTTCGAATAGTCGTTTCAAATCCTGTTTTGATAAGCACCTCCTGTTTATTTTCCCGTATTGTTTCAAACTCCCTGATATGAGGATCCATATTCGGAGTGGTTACGGTCCAGTCCAGGTCATAATAATAGTAAGGATCCGCATCAGGAGGAAGATTCAATTCTGACCGCCAGCGCTTAATAAAACCTCCCCAGAAAAAATCACTAACTGGCACCCGATCGGGTTCCTCATGATTTAATGCTTTTCGCATCCTTTCCAGCTTATCAAGCGTATTTTGTTTCCTTGGTTCGGTTTTCATGCCAAACATTAAAAATAGGAGTAATCTCTAATATATTAAATGTATTTTATGAGGATTGTTTTGCATTATTTGATACATGGGACAAAAATATCATCTCATTCCTCTAACTTAGGGATTAAAATCTAAACCTAAAGTCGATGATCCAGAGATTCAAATTTTGAGTTCGTAAATACCCTGGTAGATGGTATTGGAGTTTCCTTACGTTCACGCGGTCAATCCTGTGAACTGGTATCCTTTGAGGCTTATCAGATGAAAACTATTTAAGAATAAATATGAATTCCAGAGAGAGAGTTTTAGCATCCCTTCAACATCGTGAACCTGATCAGGTACCTGTTGACCTGGGTAGCACTCCCAGTTCCGGCATTTCTGCGATTGCATACGAAAGGCTTTGCAGGCATCTGGGTAAGGACCATCAGAAAACCCTGATATACGATGTAATCCAGCAACTGGCACAGCCGGATGAAGAAATTCTTGATCTGTTCGGGATAGATGTACTTGACGTGGGAAGGGTGTATAATGTTCAGGCGGATGACTGGCATTCCATTCGAATGCCCAACGGGAGGGAGGGGTTTTATCCCATCTGGTTTACCCCGGAGCAAAATGAAGACGGTCCAAGTACAGCATATCACAGGGACGGAACACCCATTGCAAAAATGCCTGTTGGAGCTACCTTTTTTGATCAGACATTTTTCCCATGGCAGAATGGTTATCCGGATGGCATGAAGGGACTGGATAATGCCAGGTCAAAGGTATTATGGTCAGCATTCGGTCATTCACCCTGGAATAACATGCACAGAACCGATTTCTGGGAAGATTTCCGCAAAAGGCTTATTAATCTCAGGAAAAATAGTGATCGTGCACTTGCGATTGGTGCCGGTTGTAATCTTTTTGAATGGGGCTCTTTTATCCGAAGGATGGATAATTTTATGATGGATCTTTACCTGGAGCCTGATAATGTAGAGTCCTTTCTGGATGCCTTAATGGAAAGACACCTGAACTTTCTCTCCAAACTCATTGATGAAGTCGGTGACCTGGTTGATATCGTCAGATTCGGGGATGATCTTGGATCAATGGGTGGTCCCCTTATGGACCCGGATCTATACCGTAAATACTTTAAACCCCGCCACAAGGAGCTTTGCGAAATGGTTAAATCGAATAGCTCCATGCACACCTATCTTCATTCATGTGGATCCATTTATCAGTTAATCCCTGATTTGATCGAGGCAGGATTTGAAATTCTGAATCCTGTGCAGACACAGGCAAGGGATATGGAGCCTGAAAAACTGAAAAGAGAATTCGGTAGAGATGTAACTTTCTGGGGTGGGGGTATAGAAACGGTTGGAACATTAAACAATGCCTCACCGGAAAAAGTTAGGACAGAAGTTTTGTCCCGGTTGGAAATATTCTCAAAAGGAGGAGGTTTCATTTTTAACACGATTCATAATATCCTGCCGGATGTGCCCCCTGAAAACATTCTAGCCATGTATGAAGCAGTTAAGGAATTCAACTCCTGAATATATCAAAAGGACCTATGAGTTAATTTGATTTATAGATAGAAAGGAGAATTTTGATATATTTCTAAAATGCACTAAATTTGGTGCAAAATAGAAACGTGAATTATCTGGAGTTTAAAAACAGGATGTTTGACCTGGGGTGTTTCAATATACATCAGGTTTATGCATGGAAGCCCGGTTTTGCCAGAAACAATATCGTGCGGTGGACGAAAAAAGGTCTTCTGGTCCGTCTGAGACAGGGATACTACACATTTCCTGAATACAAAAGTAAGGCTGATTTTGCAATGTATTTTGCCAATCGTATCTATAAACCTTCTTATGTAAGCCTTCACTCAGCCCTTGCCTTTTATGGGTTGATTCCTGAGGCCGTGATACCCATTACCAGTGTAACATCCTTAAAAACAGCTAGTTTTAGTAATGATATTGGTGAGTATATTTATAAAAGCCTGAGACAGGACCTGATGTTTGGTTATTCCCTGAAGCCCATTTCCGATGGACGAGCCTTGCAAATTGCCAGCCCTGAAAAAGCCTTGATAGACTTGCTTTATCTCTATCCATTTTATGATACATTCGAAGCAATGGAAGAATTGCGTTTAGACGACGACTTTCTTCAGGATGAAATCGACATTGACTTGCTAGAGAACTACACATTGAAATTTAACAGTTCTGCGCTTGAAACAAGGATGAAACTATTAAGAAGCACCTACGGATTATGATACAGCTTGAATTGATAAGGAATTATTTCCCTCCCGAAGTTCGGGATAATTCCCAATTTCAAAAATACATGCTAAAGGAGTATATTCAGCTTGCAATCCTCGACTTTCTGTCAACAACTCCATATGTAAATAAGATTGTGTTTATTGGCGGAACTAACTTAAGGCTTACTAAAGGAATAGATCGCTTTTCTGAAGATTTGGACTTTGATTGCAAAAATTTTTCAAGGGAGGAGTTTCTGGAGATGACGGATTCCATTCTACAATTCCTGCATCGCAGTGGGATGGATGCTGTAGTCCGTGATAGAGAGAATGAAAGGTTGAAGGCTTTTCGTCGAAATTTCCACTTCCCGGAACTTCTATTCAACCTGGGATTGACCGGGCATAAGGAGGAGCGATTTTTGGTGAAGGTAGAAAGTGAAGATCAATTGATAAGGTACGATCACAGGTTGGCCAATATTAAAGGATGTGGATTCTTCTTTCCCTTTCCTGTTCCCCCCGATGAGGTATTATGCTCTATGAAGCTTTCAGCCCTGCTTTCCCGCCAAAAGGGACGTGATTTTTATGATTCGATGTTCCTTCTGGCTCAAACCGGACCTGACTACTCATTTCTATCCAATAGATTAGGAATTCGAGATTCCAGCGAACTTAAAGATTCTGTCTTGCGAGTTCTGAAAGACCTTGATCTGAGAAAGAAACAAAGAGATTTTGAACACCTGCTATTCAATAAAAAAAATAGCGAACGCATCCTCCATTTCCATAATTTTTTTAAAGATTTAACACTATAATAGAAATAATATGTTGAAAAACCTCAGTTCAATAGTCTTACTGATTGCCGGTTTATTATTCGGCATCAATATTTACAGTGAAGTAAAGCTTCCCAATATATTTTCAGACAACATGGTCCTGCAGCGAAATAAGCCAATTGCCATCTGGGGTGAGGCTACAGCAGGAGAAATGGTGACGGTCCGGTTCGCAGGCCAATCTCAAACCGGCACTGCCAATACCGAAGGCAAATGGAATCTCAAACTGGAAGCTATGGAGGCTTCTGCCATTCCTGAAAATATGATCATTGAAGGAACGAATACCCTGAGACTTGAAAATATTCTCATAGGTGATGTCTGGATCTGTTCCGGTCAATCCAATATGGAATACAGGTTTGACAGGGGACTGACTAATTTCAGAGGACCAGTAGATTCTCCAGACCTGGCTATGGAGGAGCTGAAAGAGGAAAAATCAGAGCAGATCCGCTATATATATGTCGAGAAGAAATTAAAGCAGAAAGATATTGCAAGTAAAGGATGGGCAGATGGAAACGACAGCATCATCGGGTATATCTCCGCACTGGGATATTTTTTTGCCAAGGAAATACATGAGGAAATTAATATACCCATTGGAATTATTTCTACATCCTGGGGTGGAACCATGGTGGAGGAATGGACGCCGGCATGGGCCTATGAAGAGGCGGGACTGAAGGCTTACTCGGGTCGACCCACCGGGGGGAAGTTTGAATCAATGATGGAACCCATTATCCCCTTTGCTGCGAAAGGTTTTCTATGGTACCAGGGCGAGTCCAACTGCATAATCAATGACAGCCTGAACTATGCGGATAAATTTAAATTGATGGTTGATACATGGAGGCAATTATGGGGATCTCCTGATATGCCCATATAT
This sequence comes from uncultured Bacteroidaceae bacterium, assembly GCA_963777115.1. Classification (GTDB taxonomy): domain Bacteria; phylum Bacteroidota; class Bacteroidia; order Bacteroidales; family SM23-62; genus SM23-62. Next base: position 248,389 of record CAVZPP010000001.1, read on the forward strand.
TTTGTTCAGATTGCACCCCTGTATTATACGGCAAGAACAAGGGATAAACACAAGCATACCCCGGAGACCCTACCCATCTTCTGGGAGGCACAGGAAAAGTGTTTACAAATACCAAATACCGGAATGGTGGTAACAACCGACCTGGTTGACAACCTGAACGACATACACCCCTCTTATAAGTGGATTGTGGGCCAGCGATTGGCACTTCATGCCCTGGTACATGATTATAAGAGGAAACTTGAGTACTCCGGTCCGGTGTTTTCAAAAAAGAAGATCAGAAAAGATAAAGTTTTTCTTTCTTTTGATCATACAGGGAAGGGTTTAAAAAGCAACGACGGGAAACCACTCTCCTGGTTCAGTATTGCCGGAGAAAATGGAAATTTTGTCAAAGCTGAGGCATATATCAAAAAGAATCGGGTGATTGTTTCATCCGCGGATGTTAAGGAGCCTGTCCATGTGAGGTTCGGATGGAACGAGATTGCTCAGCCCAATCTTTTCAATAAGGAAGGATTGCCGGCCTCCCCCTTCCGGACAGATAGTCCGGTATGGGAACCTTCAGGGGACTAAGTATCCTGACTCCATTCATCTGTTTTTCTCCTACTTCTCTAATTGGTTTAGAAATTCGGAATACCTGGATTTAAGATCCTCCAGTTGTATTTCATATTCCGGGTTCTTCAAATAGTTGTATACTTCCAGGGGATCCTTTTGAAGATCATAGAGATATTCATAGGCCGGTTCCTCTGTTACATATTTGATGTACTTATTTTGAAGGTTGACAATTCCTTCGGATTCAGGGATGCCATTTCTGCGGTAACTATGTTCAAAGAAGAAATCTGTTCTCCACTCAGGGGCAGAATTATCCAGAAGAGGGACTAAACTCTCGCCATCCATACCAGTCGGTATAGCCAAGCCTGCTAATTCAAGGATGGTCGGGGCCAGGTCGATATTCAGTGCAATCTTATCCACTTTTTGTCTTTTACGGTCCCGATTCCTGGGATCCATGATGATCATTGGTACCCGGATGGATTCATCGTGAGAATACCATTTTCCAGCCAGTCCCCTTTCCCCCAGATAAAACCCGTTATCACTGGTGTAAATCACAATGGTATTCTCTGCCAGCCCTTTCTCCTCTAATCCTTTCATGATCTTTCCGACTGCATCATCTACACCCGTAATCAGCTTTAAGTAACCCTTTGTCATTTTCTGATAAAGCTCAGGGGTGCCAAATCGTATGTTCCACCGGATGCGGGCAATGTTTTCTTCCGTCCGGAAAAAATCAGGAAACATTTCCCAGTATTTTTCATCCATCAATTCGTATGTCGGGACATCTTCTCCGGCAAACAGATTTTTGTACCGGGTTGTATCATACAGGAACTGTTCAGGATCCTTGTCCTGGACATGTGGTGCTTTGAAGCTTACGGATAAACAAAAAGGTTTATTCCCCGGAAGGGAATCAAGGAATTCAAGGGCCTGGTAACCTATATGTTCAGTCAGGTGTACTGAGTCCATCCAATAATGTCCCTGTCCGGCAAAACCCCTCCAGAAGTCAAACTTATCACGGGGCATATATTCCTCCTTATTGCCCACTCCATATTTACCAATAAATCCTGTGTGGTAACCTCCCTGTTGAAGCACACCAGGGTAAGTTTCCGCAAAAGCGCTGTCTGAGAAAAACCGGGCGAAATTTACACAGCCATGACTGCGAACATATTGTCCACTGAAAATACTGGCCCGTGAAGCGAAACATATCGGTGTTGTGACAAAGGAATTTGTAAAATACGTGCCTTCCGATGCAAGTGCATCAATATTAGGTGTCCGAAGCAGGGGATGTCCCTCAAAACCAAGTGCGTCCCAGCGCTGGTCATCGGCCAGAAGAAACAGAATGTTAGGCTGGTCAGGAGGTGTTTCCTTAATCTTACATCCTGCAGCAATCAACAACAGGATTATTATTGTGACTCCAACATTACAAGTTTCTCTGAATTTGTTCATCTACTATAACAATAGTCGAACGAGTATTAACAAATCTACTCGAATCTGAATAAGAATTCAATAACCATATTGGGAAATCCTTTGCACTATTTGATCATGTTCTTGAGGCATGATGATTTATTGTTTAATTTCGAGGTATACTCATTCAGTTAGGAATTTAAAGAGTGAAACAATGAGATCAATATTCAGTTTATGTCTGGTTTTTTGCTTGCTTTCATCATGTAATTGGTCCCCTTTACCTGACAGGCCCAACATTATCTACATCTATACCGACCAACAATCTGCATCCATGATGAGTATTGCGGGAAATGAATGGCTTGAGACACCGGCCATGGATTACATTGCGGAAAATGGTATACGATTTACCCGCGCTTATACGACTAATCCTGTGTGTTCCCCCGCAAGGGTGAGCCTGATGACAGGTAGGTTCCCCGGGTATTTCCTGGATAAGAATGGAGAGCAGGCCAGGGAAAATGGGGGATCTATGAATATCCCGGAGGTTTCAGATGAAGTTAGGAATACGACAATCTCTGCATACCTCGCGGAGGCGGGCTATGAGCTGGCATACGGTGGGAAAGAACACCTGCCCCAATCACTTACACCCACCAAGTTAGGATTTCTGGATATAAGCGATGATGAGAGGGATATTCTTGCTGAGAAGGCAACAGAATACATTAAAAGTCCCAAAGACAAACCCTACTTCCTGGTAGTCTCTTTAATCAATCCCCACGACATCTGCTACATGGCGATACGGGATTTTGCGAATTCGGAAAGATCGCAACGCACCCTTGAACGGGGAAAAGTGGAGGTGGCCACACTTGATAAGGCCATGGCCTTTCCGGAAGGTGTGTCAGAGGAAGAATTCTTTAGAAATTATTGTCCCCCTCTCCCTCCCAATTTTGAACCACAGACAGATGAACCCGCAGCGATATCCAGTTTATTGGACCAGCGGTATTTCCGCAGGGGAGCCCGAGAGGGATACAGTGAGGAGCAATGGAGGCATCACAGATGGGCTTATTGCAGGCTGACTGAGATGGTGGATGCACAGATCCAGGAAGTACTGGATGCAGTTCGGGAAAGCGGACAGGAAGATAATACCCTGATTATTTTTTCCAGTGACCATGGGGATAACGATGCAAGTCACCGTATGGAACATAAGACTGTTCTCTACGAAGAATCCGCAAACATCCCTTTTCTGGCCATGTGGAAAGGGCAGATCCCAGCCGGCCAGGTGGATGAAAAAAACCTTGTCTCTAATGGACTGGATCTTCTGCCTACGGTTTGTGATTATGCGGGTATTGAAGGTAAATCAGATCCCAGGGGAAGAAGTCTTCGCCCACTTTTTGAAGGAAAACAGATAGAATGGAGAAAAACACTGGGTGTGGAAAGCGAAATCGGTAGAATGGTGGTTAATAGTGATGGACTCAAATACATTCGCTACGACGCCGTTGGAATTGAGGAGCAGTTGCTTGACCTGAAAGAGGATCCATATGAGACAAAACATTTTACTGCAGATCCCGGATATAGAGATGGACTGGAAACACTGCGTCAATCATTCGATACAGAATGGTTTCCAGGACTTACAGAAAGTCATTAATAAACACCTCCTTTATTTGATACTTATTGCGTATTTGATTTCATCCTGAAAAGATTCTCAGAAGGTTCAATACTCGGCCAGCCGTCCTCCCCCATGTAGAGTGGTTTTATATTCAGGAGGGGCATGCCATCTGCGGAGCGGGTATAGGCATGGTAGAAGATGAATGTCGTATCGTTTTCATGGAAGAATCCATTATGTCCCCGCCCGGGCTCATCGTAATCCCCGGCAAGGAAAACCGTGTATTTATTGTCCATCCAGCTTTCACCCCCTTTGTTCAGAAAAGGGCCCTGAAGATTTTTTGACCTTCCCATGATGATCTGGTAATTGCTTTCCAATCCACTGCAGCATTTTCCCCTGGAGGCAAAAATGTAATAGTATTCAGAATCTTTAATGATAAATACTCCCTCGCCCAGGGAGGGTGTGATTGTGGTAAGTTCGGGCGGATCCTGAAGCAATTGTCCCGTTTCAGGGTTCAGCTCGGCCATTCTTAATCCAGCCTGGTAAGAACCATACAGCAACCATACCCTGTCATCTTCATCCACGAAAACCATAGGGTCGATCACGTTTACGCCTTCTCCTCCGTTTTTAAAAGAGATGACTTTTCCCTGGTCCACCCAGCTATAATCAGGATCATCACGGTCGAGCGTTGTGTTTGTGGCGTATCCAATGCTGGAATTAAAATTCATCCATGCAGATACGGAGTAATAGAGATGATAAATACCATTTCTGTAGTGTATATCAGGGGCCCAGAGATGTCCTTTCTGCTCAGGGATATCTTCTGTATGCCAGGCCGGTAAATCCTCCTGTTCAAAAACCCGGCCTTCCCGTTCCCATTGAATCCGGTCCCCCGAGGTCTTGATGGAGACACCTCTCCCGGTTGAAAAAATATAATATTGATTATCCTGCTTTATCATCACGGGGTCATGCACCCGCAATTCCCCCTTCAGGGGATTCTTCCCTGTCCGAGCTGGTAATGACCTGATTTTTAAGAGTAAATCAGTAAGCTCAGCCGGAGCAGACCATTGGGGATTATGATCCGACTCCAGGATATGAACCTTAATACCCAGTTTCCTTGCACGTTCCGCCTGGGATGCAAAACCATCTTCTTCCGGTGACCTGCCCTTATCCACCGTTAATATATACTCGGTTGGAATAGTTTTAACTTTTCCGGTCAGATGTAGGGTATCCGTACAGGTTTTTGTGGGATGAGGCACATCACTTGGATAGGGTTTTTCCGGGTATATTGGCCAGGATGGAATAAGAAATCCTTCCTTATCCATGCTCATCATTCCTCCACTACCCCCTCCAGTAATGGAAAAAAGACTTTCTCCATCTACCGGCATAAAGGCATCCAGGTAGACTAATTTTTTGATCCTTCCCGCAAGGCTGTCTGCAACACCCGTGACAACCATTCCTCCATAACTATGTCCCACCAGGATTATGTTGTCTAATTCCTCGAACAAGATCATATTGACAACATCATTGATATGGGTTTCAAGTCCGATATCCCTGCTGGCAAGGTGAACCCGTTCCCCCTGACCCGTTAGACTCGGGCGGTAAACCATGCAGCCTTTTGCTGTCAGTAGTGAATCCACTTCCCGAAATGCCCAGCTGCCACCCCAGGCTCCATGAACGACTACATAGGTTTCCAGGTATCCGGACTGGGACTTAAGCAGATTACCTGAAGGAAAGATAAAAAGAGCAAATAAGGTAGCGATAAGGATCTTTTTCATAATTATAAATGTAATAAATACTATTTATACAAAAGCAGATATTCTAAAATAATGTAACTTCGTCAGGACCCCTAATCCAGCCGGATATGAATCTTAAAAGTATTTGTTTATTTCTGACCCTCATAGTTGGCTTTTCTGCATGTTCGGAACAGGAAAGTCCCTCTCATGATTACCCCATTGTGCCGGTGGACTTCAACCGTGTGGATATTCAAAAGGGATTCTGGTATTCCAGGATTAAAACCGCCAGCCAGGTGACCATTCCCTATGCTTTTCAAAAATGCGAAGAAACGGGAAGGGTGGATAATTTCATTTTTGCGGCCGGGATCAGGGAAGGGAAATTCAGGGGGAGATTTGGATTCGATGACTCGGATGTTTACAAGATCATCGAGGGTGCATCCTACAGCCTTATGCTTGAACCGGATCCAGGCATGGAAAGCTATCTGGATACCCTGATCCGGTATATCTCCGGAGCCCAGGAGGAGGATGGTTACCTCTATACTCCATGGACCCTGAAGGCAAATGATTACAATCATTTTGCCTGTTGCAGCTATAGTGAGGAAGGAAGGTTTACAGGAACTTCGGGTGCCAGCCATGAGTTTTATAACGCTGGACATATGTATGAAGCTGCTGTGGCACATTACCTGGCCACCGGGAAGAATAGCTTCCTGGATGTTGCCATTAAGAATGCAGACCTTATCTATGATGTTTGCATAAGCCAGGGGCATAATTACGTGCCCGGGCACCAGGAGATTGAGATTGGACTGGTGAAACTTTACAGGGTGACCGCAGATCAGAAATATTTACAGCTGGCAAAGCATCTGCTTGATACCCGTTCCAATTCAGGAGGATCGAATTACAGCCAGGCTCACATGCCGGTAACCCAGCAGAAGGAAGCTGTGGGGCATGCCGTAAGGGCCAACTACATGTATACGGCAATGGCGGACATAGCTGCCCTGACAGGAGATTCTGCTTACCTGGAAGCCGTTGATAATCTGTGGGACAATGTAGTGTCTAAAAAACTATCGATCACAGGAGGAGTCGGAGCTTCTCCACACGGTGAAAGCTATGGTGAAAATTACGATCTCCCACTCCAACCCTATAATGAGACCTGTGCCGCTATTGCGAATGTTTACTGGAATCATCGGATGTTTCTTTTGCATGGGGATGCAGGATACATTGATGTACTCGAACGCAGCCTGTACAACGGGGTGCTATCCGGACTTTCCCTGGAAGGTAATCTCTTCTTTTATCCCAACACGATGAGGCATGACGGGGAAACCAATTTTAACCGGGGACATTCCGGTAGGGCTCCCTGGTTTGATTGTTCCTGCTGTCCCTCTAATCTTTCAAGATTTGTTCCCTCGGTAGGGGCCTATGCATATGCTGTAAGAGCTAATGATGTGTTTCTCAACCTGTACATGAACAGCAGGGTAGACCTTGAGTTGGATAAAGGTACAATCGGACTTAGTCAGTTCTCCAGTTATCCCTGGAAAGGAAATATCCAGATTGAAATCACCAGTGAAAAGAAAGTTGAAGCCTCGCTTTACCTCCGAATACCTGGGTGGCTGAGAAACCAACCTGTTCCTTCTGACCTGTATAGTTATGTGTCTCCCCAGGAGACCAAACCGCAAATCACGGTGAATGGGAAATCTGTTGAGCTTGAAATTGTTAAAGGCTATGCTGTTTTGCAGGGAACCTGGGAAAAAGGTGATTTACTGGAGTTGGAATTCCCTGTGGAAGTGAAACAGGCAAGGTCTCATAATTCTGTTGAAGCCAAAGCGGGTCTTGTGGCTTTCGAATGCGGTCCGATTGTATACTGTGCGGAAGGGATTGATAATGATGGAAACGTATTGGACCTGTCATTCTCAGGCCATCCTCCAATGAGTGTTAGTTATGACTCGGACCTGTTGAATGGGATCAATGTCCTTTCGGTAAATGCTACCAGCACCGACGCTGGAAAGAAACTGACAAGGAAAGTTCGGCTGATTCCTTATTATGCATGGAACCACAGGGGTCCCGGTGAAATGAATGTCTGGTTTAATCAATAAAACACAAAACAAAGAATGATGAATACAAAAAGTAAATTACGCATTTCCTACATCCTTGCTCTGTTCCTCCTTGCAGGTATAAATCTTGGAGCTCAGAATGCAGTGATAAAGATCGATACGGATCGTACTATAGGAGAGGTAAACAATATGATCTATGGGAATTTTGTCGAACATTTGGGGCGATGTGTCTACGAAGGAATATATGAACCCGGATCTCCTCTTGCCAATGAAAAGGGTTTCCGTACGGATGTTCTTGATGCAGTTAAGAATCTGGGTGTTCCTATTATCCGATATCCCGGCGGGAACTTTGTATCCAACTATCATTGGCTGGATGGGGTAGGTCCCCTGGAAGAGAGGGTGCCAAGGATGGAGCTTGCATGGGGGAGGCTGGAGCCAAACAAATTTGGAACCAATGAGTTCATGGAATTTGCCAGGGAGATTGGTACGGAACCCTATTTCGCTGTGAATATGGGCACCGGCACAATTGAAGAAGCCCAGCAATGGGTAGAATATTGCAATGTCAAGGAAGGTCCGTATTATGCAGAGCTCAGGAAAAAACATGGCTACCCGGAACCGCATGGAATTAAATACTGGAGCCTGGGCAACGAGATGGACGGCTTCTGGCAAATGGGTCATCTGAATGCCATTGATTATACAAAAAAGGCAAGGGAAGCTGCCAAATTAATGAGGCTTACTTCCCCTGGAATAAAACTTATTGCTGCCGGGTCCTCAAATTATCGTCCCAACGCTGATCCGAATGGATGGAACTGGACTATCCTGGATGAATTAAAAAATGACATCGATTATATAGCCCTCCATATTTATGTAGGCAACCCGGAAGACAATTATTATAAGTTTGTTTCAACCCCCCTTGTTTGTGAAGAACGGACAAAGATTGCCCGGGGAATGATAGAGCGGGTAATGCAGGATGCAAACCGCAGAAACAGGGATCCGATCTACATTGCCTGGGATGAATACAATGTCTGGTACCGTGCCAGGGGTGGGGGTTCTGTGCAGGGGAGAATTGCCCTGGAAGAGAGGTATAACCTCGAAGATGCCCTTGTTATTGCCGGATTTTTAAACGTTTTTATCCGGAATGCCGATATTGTTAAGATGGCCAATATGGCTCAGCTTGTGAATGTAATTGCGCCCATATTTACCAATGAAAAAGAGCTTTTTTTGCAAACCATCTATTTTCCGTTGCAGCTATACTCACAGCATGCCCAGGGTACATCACTGGATGTATATGTAGGATGCGAAACCTATGATACGGATGAATTTTTAGTAGGATTGGGAGAAAGGGGCACCCGACAGGAAGAGGTTCCCTATCTTGACGTTTCCGCTACCATAAAGGATGGGGAATTAATGATTGCCGTAGTCAACAGGCATAAGGATGAATCTATCACCACAGATATCCTTTGTCAGACCGGTGAATTTGCTGGTGAATTTGAGGTTTACGAGGTTAATGGACCGGATATAAAATCAAGTAATGATTTTGGTAAGGAATTGGTCAAAACGATAAACAAACCTGCAATTAAAGCTAAGGGAGAGAAAATAAGCTATGCATTTCCGCCCCATTCTTTGACCATGATAAAGGGCAAAATCCGTAAATAATCTCAATCGAAAAGAAAATTCTGAAATACATCGTACGTATGCAACGATCTCTTATCCTGCTAATTACCCTTATCCTCAGCCTTCCATCAATGCTTTCCGCCCAGGATAGTATGAAGGGTAAACTGGCATCAAAACCGCTGTTCCGTGATACCATTTACGATGGTACAGCTGATCCGACCGTTATCTGGAATCAGCAGGAGAAGAAGTGGTTTATGTTTTATACAAACCGACGCGCGAAAGCAGAGGGACTGGATGGGGTGACCTGGGTTCATGGCACCCGTATTGGAATAGCCGAGTCTACGGATGGAGGGGCTACCTGGAAGTACCGGGATACATGCGATATTCAATACCGTTTTACGGATTATACCCATTGGGCTCCGGAAGTAATTGAGCATAATGGTTTATATCATATGTACCTTACCTATGTTCCAGGTGTCTTTTCCGATTGGCGCCACCCACGGTGGATTGTCCATCTGACAAGCCAGAACCTTATTAACTGGAAATTCGAATCCAGACTGGACCTCGCATCAGAGGCATGCATTGATGCATGCGTTTTTCGTTTAGATGATGGAACCTGGCGGATGTATTACAATAACGAAAGGGATGGGAAATCAATTTACTATGCGGATAGTCCCGATCTTTATCAATGGACCGATAGTGGGAAGAAGGTGGTAGGAGACCGTGGAGGGGAAGGACCGATAGTATTTCACTGGAAAGGGAAGAACTGGATGGCAGTAGATAACTGGAATGGACTGGGTATTTATTCATCGGAAGATTTCATTACATGGAAAAGGCAGGAAAATAATATATTACAGGAACCCGGATTGGGTGCTGATGATACTGATATGGGCAGACATCCAGGCATTGTGATCAATGGGGAAAGAGCCTTTTTGTTTTATTTTACACATCCTGGACGAACTCCAGATGCAAGAGGCAAAGATTCCTATCAGACTAGAAGAAGCTCTTTGCAGGTTACAGAACTGGAATATGTAGATGGACAAATTGTTTGTGATCGTGAAAAACCTGTATACATAGACCTTGGTTTCCCCAAATAGTGAGAGTATTTCCATCCTTTTAAATCCCTTCCATGTAGGCCAATTACCATATATATTTTCTATTTAAATCGAAAATATATATATTTATATTCGATTAGAATCAATAAATGGTTATGTAATTATGGTAATTATTCATCGTCATCTGAAAAGCATTATTGAAAATTACCTTTTCAAAAACAAAACAATAATTGTTTACGGGGCGCGTCAAACAGGTAAAACAACCCTGATAGAACAATTACTTGAACCATATACTGGAGAGACCTTGCTCCTGAACGGTGATGATGCTGATGTGCGTGAATTATTTACAGATCTAAATTCGGCAAAACTTATTCCTATTATTGGAAAATCCACCATCGTAGTACTTGATGAGGCTCAGCGAATACCTGAAACCGGACTTGTATTAAAGATTATTCATGATAATTTCAAGAACGTTCAACTCATTGCCACGGGATCTTCCTCATTTGAACTTGCGAACAAAATCAGCGAGCCATTAACGGGAAGGAAGTTCGAATTCACACTTTACCCATTTTCTTTCAGCGAAATGGCGGATTATCATGGGTTACTGACTGAAAGAAGACTTTTGGAACATCGGTTGATATATGGGTATTACCCTGATATCGCTTTGAATGTTGGACAGGAAGGCAAGCTGCTTAAAACACTTGCATCCAGCTATTTATATAAGGACTTACTTATGCTGGATACCATTAAGAAACCTGTTTTACTGGAGAAAATATTACGGGCTCTGGCCTTGCAGGTAGGAAGCGAAGTTTCATATAATGAGATCGCTCAACTCCTAAAATCAGACAAAGAGACCATTGAAAAATATATTGACCTCTTAGAGAAATCTTATATCATCTTCAGGCTGGGAGCATTAAGTCGAAACGTCAGAAATGAGATAAAAAAAACCCGCAAAATTTATTTTTATGATAACGGTATCCGAAATGCAATCCTGGGGAACTTTAGTTCTCTGTCCTCGAGAACCGATAAGGGCTCATTATGGGAGAATTATCTTATTAGTGAGCGCTTAAAATTTCTGGAAAATAATGAGATGGATATAAAATCCTATTTTTGGAGAACCACCCAGCAGCAGGAAATTGATTATATTGAGGAGCATCAAAACAAGTTTTTGGCCTGGGAGTTTAAGTGGAAGTCGCATAAAAAGACGTACTTATCCAAAACATTTTCCAGAGCATACCCCAACACCGAATTTGAAGTAATAAGTCCGGATAATATGCATCTGTTTTTACTGAAATGAATTACCTATGAAAAGATTATTATTCCCCCTCCTCATTCTTTCCGCTCTAAAATTATTCTCACAGACAGATCCAAAATGGGACGATGTCAATTCAAAGGACTGGCCCGAAGAATGTGAGCAGATAAGTATTCCATCTTCGGTTGACGGGAAAGAACAAGCGGCTTTTTTCTACAAAAGCGAAAGTAAGGCCCCACGTCCCCTCATCATCAGCCTCCACACCTGGAGCGGTGGATACGAACAGAGAGACACCCTTTCCTGGATATGTATCGACAGGGATTACCATTATATCCACCCTGATTTCAGGGGACCCAATACCACCTACGAGGCTTGTGGAAGTCCACTGGCACTTAGCGATATTGAAGACGCTATAGATTACGCACTTCAAAATGCCAATGTAGACACCAACCGTATACATATTATCGGAGCCAGCGGCGGCGGATACGCTACCTTACTGGCCTACATGAATACCAGGCACAGGATCAGCAGCTTTTCCGCCTGGGTGCCTATTTCGAATTTGGTGGACTGGTATTATGAATCTGAGGGCAGGAAAAGCAAATATTCCTGGCATATCGCCATGGCCACCACCGGGAAGTCCTTCAAAAAGGACCAGTACTATTTCAATGAACCGGAAGCAATAAAACGCTCTCCGATTTATATGAGGACTCCGGTTGAAAATCGTCTGAACAGCAAGCTCTATATCCATGCTGGCGTCCATGACGGATACACAGGATCGGTACCCATCACCCATACCCTGAACTTCTACAACAAGGTGGTGGCAGATTTTGATATTTTGGATAAGGACGCCCTTATACCTTCCGGGGAAATAACAAATCTGCTGACATACAGGGGATCATCCAATCCTAATAGGGGCAGTATCGGGGGAAGAGATATCCATCTGCAGAAAAACTATAAGGACAAAGTCCGGGTTACCATTTTCGAAGGGGGACATGAAATGCTGACGGATGTAGCCATGAAACAGGTTGAAGGTAAAAGCATCCTATGCATCGGTGATTCCAACGGAGAATACATACTTGGCTGGGTGCACCAGTTGCAACAGCTGCGTTTTGAGGATAAAATATTCAATACCTGTCTTTCCGGGAATACCATTGGTTTCAATAATCTTGGAGACCCGAGAAAAAATACCCTTCTGAACTATGACCGGAATCTCAGGGAGAGCTATGATGCCATAGGTACCCTGGATGCCATTGTCATAATGCTGGGAACGAACGATTGCAAAGCAGTTTTTGCAGACAGTCTGAAATATGTTCCACGTAACATGAGGACCCTGATCAGACAGATCAAAGCCCATGAGGTATACGGCAAATCAAAACCACAGATCTATGTGGTTTCGCCCCCACCTGTGGGACCTGAAGATATTCTGATTGCCAAGTATAAGGGAAGCACAGAGCGCATTGAGTACCTTCAGTCAGAATTCAGAAAGGTGGCAGAAAAAGAAGACTGCATATTTGTGGATTGCTATACCCCACTGAAAAAGGTAATTGAGCATCTCTCAGCTGACGGGATACATCTCATGCCTGAGGGACAAAAGATCATTGCAAAGATTATCGATGAGAAGATCAGGGATACTTCAGCAGTTCCACGGTAAGGTTTTCCACTGCAGTGTCTCTTATTGGTATTAGTATTTCTGATTCACTGCCCGGATCGAATAAATACCGCTGTCTAATTTGTAAACATTTCTTTTCCCAGTGGCAAATTCCTCTATTCTAAGTGGCTCCTCTGTTTTCATATTGATTGTTACCCGGTCAAATGTTGTCGGGAGCCAGAGCTCGGCTTGCGAATTTCCCGGTACGGATACTTCCATTTCCCATTTGTCATCATTGTTATGGAGTTGGCTCTCTATTGATCCGCGTATTGTAGGTACCCGGATGGATGCCTCCTGAAGGGACCCGGGTTGTGGAGATATCCTGAACAGGCTGAATGTGGGTTCCAGGGGCTCAATCCCCATTAATTTACGGACAGTAATATTGGCCGGAGCGGATCCCCAGGCATGGTTCCATGTTAGATTCGGTTTGAAAAATTCATCCCAGGCTTCCGTTGTCATGGTGGAACCCACCCGCAGCATATTTAACCAGCTCCGCTTACTGTCAGAGGTCATAAGGGACAGGGCATGATCAGCTTCTCCCCCCTTGTAAAGGGCTTCCAGCAGGTATTGTGAACCATAGACACTGCAGGCCATATCACGACTTTTTATAAACTCAGAGACCGTTTTATGGTATTCTTCAGGTACCATGTCAAACGCCATGGGGAACATATTTGCATGCAAGCTGGAATGATCCGTGGTCTCACCATCTGTATAGATTCCTTTTTCTGCATTTAAGAATGTTGTGTTAAACACCTGCCTGTGGTATTTCGCTTTCTTCTCAAAAAATGCCGCATCATCTGTATGGTCGGTTATCTCTGCAATTTTGGACATTAAAATAAGGCACCTGTTGTGAAATGCATTCACCACGGTATTGTAGTCGGTATAGACATATTCGTCGTTTTCACCCATCACTCCACCAAATCCCCCTTTCTGCGGCCAATCCACTATATCCCTGAACTTCTCCACTCTCCCCGGAAAATTGAGTGATCGCAGAAAGGCTTCGGTCTTTTTGCCGGTTCGGGTACTGATGAGTCCGCTGTCATCTGTAAGGGCGATCAGGGATTTTCTTTTCAAATCCTCATAACGCTCCTGCAGGAGGTTAATATCACCAGTTTGCATATAATATTCCCAGGCCATCAGAACCATGTGCATTTGCCATTCTGTTGGCCAGGATGCATGATCCAGTAAAAAGTTAATGGTATAACGGGCTATGGAATATTCCCTGTCTGTGGCAAAATGACTCAACATCTGAATATATGCATCTGCCTCGTAGGGCATTCTTTCCCTGTTCCCATCGCAATAGACGCCTAAAAAGGGAGTAGCCTTCTGAGTATACTTGCATAGATCCCAGACCTTCATCAGGTTTTCATCCGAACAGCTGAATGAAGAAGCGGATTCATCAAAATAATAGAACAGGGCTGCCTGTTTTGGCTCTTCAATCTGAAAAGTCCCTTCCTGACCCACAATCTCTGCATACCTGAACGGCATCACTTCAGGGTAATGCGGCGCCAGTTTTTGTGAATGAAGGTATCCCTTGGGCTCCTTTTTCTTCAAATTCACCATATATTGATGGGTTCCCTTTTTCAGGATCATCTCAATCTGCTGAAAGCCAATATTGGATTTGCCGGGATTTTTGTGGACGGTTTGATCTTCATTTTTTCTCTCCCCCAAATAGATTGTCACAGGGATTTCTTCCATTGCTGTACCCAGGAAAGAAAGAGTTCCGATGACAGACTTTTTGAATGCAATAAAACCGGCTCCGTTTTCAGTTTTCGAAAACTGAACAGGATCAATGTATTCCAGGGAAGCCCTCTGTTTATCTTCCGAAACCCAGTTATTGGCTGAAAGTTCAATCCATTTACTCTGTCCCGGATAATCAAGATCTGAGCGATTAAAATTGCCGGTATTGAATTGTTGGGGCAGGCAATATGAGCTTTCCAGTCCGTTTCCAGCCACTACCTTTACTGCCCACCAGTAAATTCCGTTATTTTGTAATTCCTTTCCCCCGTAAGGGATATTGATCGAATTATTATCCTCAACCATTTCACTGTCCCAGTAATCCGCCTTTCCTTCAATTAACAAAACTGGCGAGGATGCCAGCAGGATCCTGTAGGCTGCCTGTTTGTGACCGGATTGGGGAAATATCCATGAAAACTCAGGGATTTTGTCTGTAATCACCGCCGAAGAAGGTTCCCTAAGCAGGTTGCAAAGCAATCCTTCCGGAGCAGGTAAAACCTGGGCATGTAAGGCAAGTTCAGCAAATACAATCAGGATTAAAACGATGGTTTTTTTCATACTGCTAATATACCAGTATTTAAAATTATGATCATAAGAAGTTATTCGCTGTTAAAGTTCGAAATAGTATTAGAACCTATGATCCCTTGCTCCCTGAAAACATCCAGGTAAATCCTAGCAAATCGGGAATAGGTTAATCTAAGATATGTGGAGATTTTTCTATACATTTAATCCATTCGAAAAACTTTCTAAGCAATCAGATAATGAAGAATGTCATCCTCCAAATATCAATCCTTCTAATATTGATTTCAGGAGCCTGCAAGACCGAATTACCTGAAGAGAATCCCAATGTTATCCTGATTATGGCGGATGATATGGGTTACGAATGCATAAGCTCTTATGAAGGTTCAAACTACCTTACCCCGGTACTCGATTCCCTGGCTTTGAATGGAATTCGTTTTGACCAGTGCGTATCCCAGCCTCTCTGCACACCCTCCAGAGTGAAAATTATGACGGGATTTTACAATTACCGCAATTATGAGTATTTCGGATACCTGAATCCCGATCAGTATACTTTTGGAAATTTGATGCAGGATGCCGGGTATGAAACACTGGTTGCAGGGAAATGGCAGCTAAACGGATTGGCATACAAGGACAGTCTCCCTGAATGGAGCGATAGCTTAAGTCCCATGAAATTCGGATTCGATGAATATTGCCTGTGGCAGCTTACACGAGGCAGGAGAGAAGGGGAAAGGTATGCCGATCCTTTGATCGAACAGAATGGTAAATTGCTCGTGAGGGATGAGGATAGCTATGGTCCGGATGTATTTGCAGATTACATACTGGATTTCATTACCCGGAAAAAGGATAAGGCATTTTTTATTTATTACCCTATGGTTCTGGTGCACGATCCCTTTGTCCCCACACCGGATTCAGAGGAATGGTCAGACCCGGGGAAACGTTACAAAAAGGATACAGCATATTTCAGGGAAATGGTAGCCTATACCGATAAGATTGTCGGGCGGATCGTTCATAAACTGGAAGAGCTTAATATTGACAAGAATACAATTGTCATGTTTACGGGGGATAACGGTACCCATCCCTCTGTTTACACTCCTATACCAGGAGGAAAAATTCAGGGAGGAAAGGGCAATACCATAGATGCGGGAACCCATGTTCCCTTTATTACTTATTGGCCCGCGAAGATTCGGAAGGGATATGTATATGATCAGTTGATTGAATTCAGTGACTTTTTTGCGACCTTGTCAGATATTGTTGATGGATTGGCAGATACTGACGGACAAAGCTTTTATCCTTTGCTCATGGGGGAGGATTTCCAGGCCAGACAAAATGCTTTTGTACACTACGATCCACAATGGGGTACCCGGGTTAACCAGTACCGGAACCAATTTGTGAGGACACTGGATTTTAAGTTGTACCGTGATGAGAGGTTCTATAAAATATCGGAGGACATTCTTGAGAAATCCCCTTTGAATCAGGAATCACTTTCAGCGGATGAATCCATTGTAAAGTCAGATCTGGAAAAAGAATTGCAAAATCATCCGCCGATGTTGTTTGACAAAACCCAGATAAATAACGAATAGAAAATGAAAAGAAGAGCATTTCTTGAAACTACCGGTAAAGGCAGTTTATTTTTACTTGCACTACCCGGTATAAATTGTGCCGGTTCCAAAAACAACGGAAATATTGTTGTCGAAACAGTAACCAGTGGACCCAAACATCATTTTTTCGGTTACTATGGTATGAATCCCTGGAATAAATCCCAGGACCTGATGCTATCACTGGAAGCTACTACCCAGGAAAGGCTACCTGAGCCGGGAGAGAAGGCAGTAGTTGGACTGGTTGATTTAAAAACGGGCAAATACGATGGAATAGCTGAAACAGGTACCTGGAACCTCCAGCAGGGTGCTATGCTGCACTGGAATCCCCTCAAGCCGAACGAGGAAATCTATTTTAATGACATGGTAAATGGACAAATGGCGACCAGGAAAATCAATATTTCAAGCGGTGAGGAGAGTGTCATTCCCTGGCCGGTCAATGCCATGAGCCATAATGGGAAATATGCTCTCAGTCTTGATTATGGACGCCTGGGCCGGCTTAGAAAAGTGGTTGGTTATAGTGGTGTTGAGGACCCCAATCCCAACGACCCCCATCCAAAAAATGACGGGGTGTTTTTAGTGGATATGGAAACCGGAGAGGGAAAACTGATCATTTCCATTGATAAGGTCTATGAAAAGTTAAAGCAAAGGGGATTGGACCTTGGGGATGAACATATGTGGTTCAACCATGTGGTTTTTAATAAATCGGATGACCGAATTTTATTCCTGGCCAGAACGAGAATGAAGGGCAGTCCACTTCAGACAGGTATGTTTACTGTCAATATTGATGGAAGTGATCTGTATGAGGCAATTCCTTATGGATCAAGGGTTTCCCATTTTGACTGGAGAAATGATTCGGAAATTGTAGCCACTTTCCAATCTCCGGATGGTGGAGACCGGAAGCATTTCATTTTTAAGGATAAGATCCAGGATTATCTAGCTATAGGTGAAGGTAAACTTAATTTTGACGGACATTGTGTGTTTGGGTCGGATCAGAACTGGATGGCCACCGACCAGAAGATCAGGACAGAAACAACCTTCACACAGTATCTTTATATCTACAATGTGGAGACGAAAAAAATCATTAAACTGGCAGAGCATGATATGTTTGAAAAGAAGCGGATAACCGGAGATCTGAGATGTGATTTTCATCCCCGGTGGAATCATACCGGAGATAAGATATGTTTTGATTCAATGGACCAGAATGACCGGACCCGGCAGTTGCACGTCGCAAGTTTTGAATTACCAACCTGATAATACATTTTCATGAGACTACTAAAATTTAATTTTGCGTCCACTTTGTTCTCAATGACGGCCGGGATTATTGCCCTGGTCCTGGTCCTGGGAGCCTGTAACAAAATCGAACCGGTAAGTCCACCCAATATAGTATTTGTATTTGCAGATGACCTTGGCTGGACCGATTTAGGTTACAATGGACAATCCTTTTACGAGACCCCCAATATTGACAAACTGTCTGAGGATGGAATGGTCTTTAACCGGTTCTACCCGGGAGCAGCAAATTGTGCACCTTCAAGGGCCTGTCTTCTGACAGGCATGTTTACCCCCCGCCATGGAGTCTATGTTCCACAGGGTCTGTCGAGAAACGGGGCCATTTCCAAAATGAGGTATAAAACCCCAACAAAGGATGCGGATTCCAGCTTTTTTAATTTTCATGTGAGCATTAATAATGTCGAATCTAAGTATGAGTCCCTTGCCGAAATGCTTGGTCGGGCTGGCTATACCTCCGCCCGTTTCGGGAAATGGCATATCGGGGATGACAACCAGGGCTTTGATGTAAGTTCCGCAAATGGGGAGCCTGGTTTTATAACAAATCTGGAGGGGAATGAGCAAAGATTCTATAACGATACCCTGGTAGCTCAGAAACTAACCAGTGCAGGGATTGATTTCATAACCGAGAACAAGGACAATCCTTTCTTTCTTTACCTGGCTCACTGGGAAGTACACGGTCCCATGGCAGCCACCCGGGACAGGATAGATTATTTCAGGAAGAAGAAAGAAAAAAATGGTGTAGAGGGAATGAGTCCGGTGTATGCGGCCGAAGTTGAACAGCTGGATCTTTGTGTTGGAAGGATTGTAACCCACCTGGAAGAACTGGGATTAGCTGAAAACACCATCCTTATTTTTACTTCTGATAACGGGGGGGTTATTCCGACTACAACAAACATTCCCCTCAGGGCTGGTAAAGGCACCTTTTATGAAGGGGGTATAAGGACTGCCTTTTGCATAAAGTGGCCGGGTATGATTGAACCTGGGCGCGTATCGGATATACCTGTCTACGGGGTTGATATGATGCCCACGTTTGCAGAACTCGCAAATGTACCGGTTCCTGAAAATCAACCTGTTGATGGCTCTTCCATACTACCTGTTCTGACAGGGGGAGACTTTGATTCAAACCGGTCGATGTTTTTCCATTTTCCTCTCTACCTGGGAGGCGGAGGTAAGGTAATGCCAAGCTTTGATGGAGAAGAGAACTATTGGAGGGCTGTCCCATTATCTGTTATTATGAAAGGGGACTGGAAACTGATCAAGTATTATGAATATGATTCCTATGAACTTTTCAATCTGAAAGATGACATTTCCGAGGTCAATGACCTTTCGGAGGTGGAGAAAGAAAAGGCAGAGGAATTGCTTTTGGAGTTAAGGGAATGGACAGATGAAACAAATGCTCCCATTCCCCATGTACTAAATACAACAGAGAATTCTGAATAATTTCGGAATCAGGAATAATCCAGGAATATTTTCGGGACCCAGAAATTATCGAGGAATATTTCCGGAACAATGAATTTTTATAATAATATTTCAATCAACAATTAATCCCATGAAAAAGGCACTTACAGTCATTATTGGTTTCCTTATCTCACAGGTAAATTACTCACAGGTATCAGATCCTGTTTACCTGTGGCCGGACAAAGTTCCTGGTGAAACAGAAGAAAAACATGAACCCCGGGTGCATGAAAATAATAGTGGGAATACCAGACGCCTGACCGATGTCACAGATCCGGCTTTTCTGGTCCTTCAACCAGAAGTTTCACTTCAAAACGGGGCAGGTGTGATTGTCTGTCCGGGTGGAGGGTACAATATTCTTTCATGGGACAAAGAAGGACTAGAGATCGGTGAATGGTTGAATTCACAGGGAATTACTGCATTTGTTTTGCAATACAGGGTTCCTAAGAAACGGGAAGGTGCTTTGATGGATATTCAACGTGCCATCCGGGTGATAAGGAGCAGGGCAGGGGACTGGAACCTGGAGGTGGAAAAAATTGGAGTTATCGGATTCTCTGCAGGCGGTAGTCTCTGTGCACGTGCCAGTACACAGTATAATGAGGCTGCCTATTCATCTATTGACGAAGTAGATAAACTTTCATGCAAGCCTGATTTTTCCATGTTGATTTATGCTGCCTATCTGGATGCCGGAGAAAACAAAAGCCTGACCCCCGAGTTGAAAGTTGATGAGAATACACCACCCATGTTTCTTTTCGCAACGGCCGATGACAAACACGGGAATAGCACCCTGGTAATGGCCGGAGCACTCAGAGATGCAGGAGTTCCAGTAGAGGCACATTTGCTCCCAATTGGCGGTCATGGATATGGAGCCCGTGACGGAAACCCGGCAGGGGAAACCTGGCCAGGACTGGCAGAAAAATGGTTGAAGCAGGTATTAGCTGAATAACCGGATTATACCAGGCTTTTCAGGATTTGAAAGTTTCTTATTGGCCACCCACCTCCAAGCTCTCGACATTTGCTTTCAGTTTGTCAAGAGTATTGATTTCAGCCTCTTTCTGACTGGCTGCAGTAATCCAGGTTTCCAATGATTTGGCCGGTTTTGAAATCAGCAGGTACTGGGTGCTGTCATCAATCTCCTTTTCAAAGTCAGCAGGATTATAGATAAATGCTGCACCGAGCTCGATACTTTCAGCAGCCACATCTTCCGGGTGTAAGCCCCAGGTAGCGATATAATTGTCACCCTTTATTATTTCCTGTCCATCCCAGTAATTAATTCCAGTAGCAAACTGAACCTGAGCATCTCCCAGCACGCTGGCTTCTACTTTAGCCTCCCGCTTTCCCGAAAATACGGTTACTCTTACCAGGACATCAACGGTTCCGTCTTTATAGGGTACCCCTTCGGAAAGCATTTCCATATAGGAGGATGTTTCTTCCTTGGCCACCTTTGCAGAACGGTTTGTTACGGGTTGGAGGGGAACAACCTTCTCCCCATCCCATAGCCTGACGCCCCCGAGTCCAACAGTAACCCCTGCCTTATAATAATCCGCACCCCATCCTGTTTTTTGCTGCTCCGGTGTTGGATACCATTTGGCTTCCCTCAATTCAAGTCCGGGTTTTGCCTTGGAATACACATCAATCGCAGCCTTTTGATCAAAATAGATCCGTAATCCCATCCATTCATTTTCAACAGCTGGACCATGATGTCCAATGGATCTGAATAAGTCACCGGTTTCAGAAGCAATTTCCGTTACATATATACTGTCAGATCTCATGAAAAGGCTGACTTCAGTGTTATTCGGTGTTGAACAGCTTAATAAAAAAAGAACTGGAAGGAATAGCAGGTACTTCATGGTCATAAGTTTAAATTGGTTGATTAATGTTAGGGTAAAAATAATATTTATTACTTTAACAATGTACCAAAACCTTCATCATGAAATCATCAATCCTGTTTTTTGTTTCCATCAGTATTCTTTTTTATCCCCTCATTATTACTGAGAGTGCGGGACAGGGGCAAGTAGGTTCGGAAGCTGACATCGTGATAAAGGTGGAGCTGGACAGGGTAATGGGGGACCTGAATCCTGTCTGGTCCTGGTTTGGGCACGATGAGCCTAATTATACCTATATGAAGGACGGCAGGAAACTCCTTACAGAAATCTCGGAAGCCAACTCTGTTCCTGTATATGTTCGTACGCACAGCCTGCTGAATTCCGGAGATGGCATTCCTGCCCTCAAATGGGGCTCCACAAATGCTTATACGGAAGATGATAAGGGAAACCCGGTTTATGACTGGACAATCATTGACAAAATTTTTGATACTTATGTGGAAAGGGGGATGAAACCTCTGGTGGAAATCGGGTTCATGCCGGAAGCCCTTTCTGTTAATCCTGATCCTTACAGGCACTACTGGAAACCAGGTGATCCCTATAATGATATATATACAGGATGGGCATATCCTCCCAAAGATTATGAAAAGT
Source organism: uncultured Bacteroidaceae bacterium (assembly GCA_963777115.1). Lineage (GTDB taxonomy): Bacteria > Bacteroidota > Bacteroidia > Bacteroidales > SM23-62 > SM23-62. The sequence goes on from CAVZPP010000001.1 coordinate 270,356, forward strand.
GGGCTGAACTTGTTTATCAGTGGGTGATCCACTCGATTGAGAGATATGGTAAGGAAGAGGTGGAAACCTGGTATTGGGAACTCTGGAATGAACCCAATATCAACTATTGGATGGGAACTACCGAGGAGTACCTGAAACTGTATGATTACACTGCCGATGCCGTAAAACGAGCGCTGCCAACTTCCATTATGGGAGGTCCGCATTCCACGGGACCGGCACATCCGGATGCAGCCGCTTTTCTAAGGACATTCCTTGATCATTGCCTGGAAGGAAAGAATTTTGTTACAGGGGAAAAAGGATCACCCCTTGATTTTATAGCCTTCCATGCAAAAGGGTCACCAAAATTTATAGACGGCTCCATACGCATGGACCTGGGAAAACAATTACGTGACATATCAAGCGGATTTGAGATTGTGGCATCCTATCCCGCATATAAGCATCTTCCCATTGTGATCGGCGAATCCGATCCGGAAGGTTGTGCTGCCTGTCCCATGACCCATTATGATCATAATGGATACAGGAACGGTACAATGTATTCAAGTTATACGGCTGCAGCTTTTTCACGTAAACTGGATCTTGCAGAGCACTTCGGAGTAAATTTCAAGGGAGCGGTTTCCTGGGCTTTTGAATTTGAAGATCAACCCTGGTTCAGCGGATTTCGTGATCTGGCAACCAATGGAGTAGACAAACCGGTCCTGAATGTTTTCCGCATGTATGGAATGATGAAAGGAAAAAGGGTGGAAGTCTCCGGAAATCTTGCCTATGATTATCTTGGTATCAGGGAAGAGAGTGTAAGGGGAAATGATCCTGACATTAGTGCATTGGCCTCAAGAGATGCTAATAGTGCAGCCGTGATGATCTGGAACTACCATGATGTAGACTTACCGGTCCCTTCTTCTGATATTGAACTTTCCCTGGCCGAAATACCCTCCGAACGGGTATTAGTTCAACATTTCCGGATCGATCAGCAATTCAGCAATTCCTATGCCCGATGGTTGGCCATGGGATCCCCGCAGGAACCTACAAAACAGGAATACATGGAACTGGAAAGATCCGGGCAGTTGGAGCAATATGAATCTCCATTTTACCTGGGAACACCGGAAGGAGAAGCCTTACTCAAATTAGATCTTCCACGCCAGGGGGTATCACTATTCCTGCTGAGCTGGTAATATTTTCAATTTCACAATTCGTTTTTTTTATTAAAAAACAATATTATGTGCAAGAAAGCAATACTGGGCAATCTTATCCTGGGCAGCCTCATAATTACCCTATCCTTATCCTGTACACGGCAGAAAATACCTGTCCTCGAAACAGGATCTCTTGTCCCAATGCCGGATGAGTGGATTGATCTGGACACCGGACATAAAATCAAACGCCTTACCCGCAGGGACGGTGATAACAGGAGTTTTTATTTTCATAACAGGCCCTTCCTGCCTGCAGTTGACGGGAAAGGGGATCTGATGGTCTTCTATGGAAGCGATAAGCCCCGTTCAGATGACAAGCTTTTCCTGACAGGAGAGCAGAGAAATTTGTATACAGTCAACTTGAAAACCCTTGAAATTGAGCAACTCAGCGATCATCCAAATCCCATCAGCGGGGAAATTCTTGGGACCCGTACCCGAAGGGTTTATTACAGGAGTGCGGACAGTGTTTTTGCGACGAATGTAGATGATAAGAAAACACGGCTGGTCTATGTGTTTCCCGATAGTCTTTCCGGAAATATCACCACCCTGAATGCTGATGAAACCCTGCTGGGAGGTGTCATCAGCGGCCTTGAAAAACAGGAAATAATGAAGCAATTTCCAAGAAAGGGAGATTTTTTCACCAGGATTTTTGAGGCCAGGATACCCCATACCCTCATAACAGTTGATGTTGAAACGGGTGAAATGAAGGAAATTTTCTCCGATTCTGCCTGGCTGAATCACGTGCAGTTTTCACCCGCTGACCCGAACCTTATGATGTTTTGTCACGAAGGCCCCTGGCATGAAGTGAACCGGATATGGACTATTGACCTACTCAGCGGAGAAGCTGAAATGATGCATGAAAGAACGGTTTACAGGGAAATTGCGGGGCATGAATTTATGAGTCCGGATGGAAAAACGATCTGGTTCGACCTGCAGAAACCCAGGGGAGAGACCTTTTATCTCGCCGGACTCAACCTTGAAACCGGTGTGGAGAAACATTACGGTCTGACGCGGGACGAATGGTCCATCCATTTCAATATTTCGCCGGACCAGCAGTTATTTTCCGGCGATGGCGGGGATCCGGGACAGGTGGCCAGGGCTGAGAACGGAAAATGGCTTTACCTTTTTCAGCCGGGAACGGACAGCCTTCGTTCCGAGAAGCTGGTTAATATGAAAAATCATGATTACGACCTGGAACCTAATGTGCATTTTTCTCCCGATGGGGAATGGATTATTTTCAGGGCTAATTTTAATGAAGCAGGGGCCCAGTCTTACGCGGTAGAGATCAAAGGGGGAAACTGAGTCGGCAATTAATAATGTCCGAATCGGGGATTGACAATATTATTGTAAATGGAGCCAAAGGTATAGGAGATTCCAATGCCTCCAAAATATGTGTAACCCGTTGCCACTTCCTGAAGCCTTAAGAGGATTTCTGCCTCGGTTAGTTCTTCATTTGCCAGTGAAACCTGGTCTCTAACCCGGGCCACCCTGCCAAAAATATCCAGGGAGAGCCCTTTGACAATCCTGATATCAATACGTCCTCCCAATCCGATCCGGTTTTTCGAGAAGTCATGCAGGAAATTGGAAGCCTCCATGTTTATATCTATGGAACCCCATTTCTGAGTTACCTCATAGGCCATTTTGAATGTTTGTAGGAAAAGGCCTTCATTGGTTTTACCATAGATGGTGGTATCGTTGTAAATATTATATGAATATCCAACCCCGTAAAGCATCCTCAACTGTCGCCGTGTTGATTCGGAATAAGGGAATATATTATACTCCAGGGCAGGGATGATTTCTGCCTGGAATTTATAATTGTTAAACGATGAGTTTCTGAAATTAACCAATCCCCCGGCGGACCAATGATCGCTGATGCTTTTTACAATAAGAATCTCCAGGTCCTCACCATTGCTGAAGGCAGTATAAGAAGTATCCTCATAGTTATATGATTTCCTCTCATACTCATGATCAAAGTCGAATTCCAGTTTCCAGTCCTCTGTTATCCTGCGTGCACCGATTGAGTTGTTAAGGTTTAATTCCTGATAGGTTTCCTCTCCTTCAAAAAATGGGGAAAAGCGAAGTTCAAACACCCAGTTGTTCCATCTGTCAACCACCTCCTGTGCCTCCAGCTTGCCAGAGTGGGAAATATCTATCTCTGAGTAAAGAGGTGTTCTCGCAACATATCTCATCAGTCCCATTTTCAGCATCTGAAGCTGCCCGGCACGGCTTTTGTCCCGGGTATCATCGGGCATACTTGTGAAGCTTAGTGTGTCATTCATGCCTTCGAAATCTTGCTGTCCCTCAAAGGTAAATGTGTATTCATGACCTCCGTTGCCAGCATGCTGCGTGGTCATGAGAGTATAGACCTGGGCTTCTTTTACATCCCTGACGTAATTTACATAAGGGATCTCCCTCCGGATATAGTCCTCATCGCAGCGACCGCAATCCAGGAAGAACCTGACCGCATTCTCTCTGAGTGGTACAGTACTGGAATCAGGGCTTTGTGTCTGGCCCATAATCGAGTATGGCAGACAAAGAATGATTCCTAAATAACAGAGAAACAGTCGTATTTTCATATTAGATTAATTGGGATGAAGTAGCTCAACAATAATTCCCCCACTTTTTAGGATGGCAGTTGTAAAAATATGGCTATTGAGATGCGAATGCAAAAATCCTGGTATCAAAGGTTTGGATTAAATGATCCAAAACTTGCACTATTTGAGTCCTTATTTTGTAACCGGGATAAGATCGTCGGTGCTGGACCCGGTAAAGCTATTGTAGCCCTGTCCAATTGGAGGAGCGAATAGTTTTTCAATTACTTCAGGATTCACGAATACTTCCGGATTGAAAGCATCAGAGTTCATATATTTTGTAATACTGTAACGCAATTGTCTGGCCACCGGTCGCTGTTCAAGGTCTGATGAAAGATCAATACTGCAAACCATAATTTTACCATTCAGGACCTTTGCCTCAAAAAGAGCAGCCAATTTGCGGCTCAGAAACCATGTATCTATGGGTTGGATCAAAGGCCTGAAACCTGCGGGAAAGTCATCCAGTTGCATGACCTGTTGCCTATGCTGAATTTCCCACCATTGAAGATCGCTGTGATATGAGGTGGGGAAATCATTAAACACGGGATGCTCGGGATCACAGTATATGCCGGTTACATGCGGAGGTCTCATCTGGAACCATGAAGTGTTCCAGAATACAGGCATGAAATGCATTACAACATCCTTGCCCGATTCAATCTTACCCGAGGCCAGTAACAGAACATTTCCTCCCTCTTCAAGAACCTGCAAGGCATTCTTGTCCAGCACTTCGGAGATGTATATGTTTTCTGTATTAAGTTCAGGCAGAGTGGGGGGGTAAACCCAGAAATCCCAATCGTTAATAAATGGTGTGTTTTCAAGGCGGACCTCCAGATTCAGTTTTTCCGCTGTTCTAATGCCACCGAGTTCATAAAAAAAGTTTCCAGCAAGTGGGTTGTTGTCTATTTGAACAATTGGCTGATCAATGGTATTCCATGCGATTATACTGTCGGCTGAATTTCTGATTTCCCAGATTAGCCTCGAATTTCCAATGGGATAAGGGCCAAAATGAAAGAGTTCCAGGTCGGCATAAAAAGCCTCATTGCTCGTATAAACAAACTTGGGAATACGAGCAAGTGGTACAGTTGAATTGCAGAATCTGGAAAATTCATCTGCGCTCACATATCCCTTGTCTTTATACATAGAATTGAGCACCCCGATCAATGCTGTTCCCTGTCCCGGGAAATCATTCAGGGACAAAAGCTGGAAACCTGCAAATCCAAGTGTTCGTAAGGCTGCTTCAATTTCGTGTTTGTAACAGAGAAGCTGGAGTTTTCCGGAGGCCATTAAAAAATCTTCCGCCTGATTTCCCATATCATGGTCCTCCAGGAGCTCCTGGAAGAGTTCAAAATTCCGGGCTCTCATAACCCCATTATATTTCTCAATTTCGGTGAAGTCCGGGAATGCGCAGTATTGACCGGACTCATGGGCTACGTATGGAACGGTCTCTTTTTCAATGGACTTTCTTTGATCAAACAAGGTCTGGGGGGGACTTTGTTTCCATGGGAGTCCCCTTGGACGGGATTTAACAATAAATTCTGCCTCAGGAACATCTGGCCACCGGCTACCCACTGAAGCTCCGGTGTAAAGTCGCCGGGGATCCCTTTCTTTCCAGTGATTGACAAATTCTCCCAGGTATTTTGCCTGGTTTCTGCCGCCAGGTTCATTTCCGGATGCCAACATTACATAGGAGGCATGATTTCCATAATACTTCTCCATTCTATGTGTCTCATCATAGATGTATTGATCTATTGGAAGACCGTCTCCAAGGCTTACCCCATGATTTGGCCAGGAAGGTCCCTCTGGCTGCAGGTATATTCCTTTTCTGTCAGCGGCAATAAAGGCAGCTTCAGGCGGGCACCAGGAATGATACCTGACATGGTTCAGACCATAATCTTTCAGAACTTTAAATAGTTTCTCCCAGGAGGGAACATCCATAGGCGGATATCCAGTCAGGGGGAAGGCCGCACAATCCACATTCCCCCTGAGGAAGGTTGGTCTGCCATTGATACTGAACCTGCTTCCGTCTGCTTTGAAGGAACGCATACCAAACTGAAGCTTTTTTGTATGATCATATTTTCCATTGGTTTTCAAGCGAACCTCAAGGTTATACAGGGCGGGATCGAATTCATCCCAGGATTTGAAGTTTGATCCCATTGGGAGTGTCAGCTCCAGCCACTTTTCATTTTCAAGAACCCTGAGTTCCGATTTCATGGATGGAACCCTGTGTTGTTTGTCCGTATTAAAACTTCTGGCTGAGAGAGTGATCTCGCCTGTGACCGGCAGCTCGGTTTGGTTCCCTATTTTAATTCTTATCCTGGCTGCCTTATTTTCAGGTTCAGGATATACCTGGACCTCATCAATCCATGCAGGGGACATAGAACGGATCTCCATTTTTCCGATCACCCCGTTCCAGTTTCCCTGTGTATGATCCGTAATACTGTGGGAGTCGGGTCCGACGTTAATTTCCTTGATTCGGTTATCTATCCGAAGACTGAGGATGTGCTTGCCCGGAAGAAGATAATCACTGAGATCGTATTCATGAGGGGCAACAAGGGAGTTTTGCATACCGATCTCCTCACCATCAATCCAGAGCCGGGATTCGGTATGTACTCTTTCGAGGAACAGAACAATTCTTTGTCCCTTCCAGCTTTCCGGAATTTTAACTTCCTTATTGTACCAGGCAGCACCCACATAGTATTTAACTGGGGTCAGCCACATAGGGAACTTGAGGTTATCCGCCTCTCTGTACTTTGCCATTTCAGGACTGAAATACCAGGAACTATCATAGATACTTCCTGTCCATTTCATATCCAGGCTAACGTCATTCCCTTTACCGTTTTCAGTCATTGAACCGGGAAGACTGATCCGGTCATCAAGATTTTCCAGGGACCAGGATCCGCTCATTCCTTCATCAAGAGAATCGATCTGGAATCCCCAGGTTCCATGGAGTGATATGCTATCATTTCCTGATCCGCAGCTGCCAAGAATAAAGGCAATGATGGTAAATTTTAACAGGGTTTGAAGCTGTCTGATACCCTTAGATAGGAATAGATCACCAAAGGTTCGTTTAGAAAAAAAACTGTCAATTTCAGGATGTCGGAGTTCCATTAATTTCACGTTTAGAAGGCTAATTTTTTCTCATACTAATATAGACAAGAAATATGACATATATTATTTCTTGTGGGTGTTCAGGATGAAGCATAATCCCTAAAAAATCCTAACTTGTAATCTATCCAAATTAAGCCAATCTCTATTATATTATGAAATCTTCAAGCCTGATAATTGTAGTATTTGCAATATTTCTGTTTCAATGCCAATTCCCTGGTAATAATGAGAGTATCTCCGGCTTTGCAACAGTTAGCCAGGTCGATTCAGGACGCGCAGTTGGTGTTATGATGACGGCCTACCGGACCACCATACTGGCCGGAGGCGATGAGGCCAAAATTCGGGTTACCGTTATGGACAGTGCTGGAAGGGAAATTAGAAAAGCTGACAATAAAATACAGATTTACATCGATGGGGATGCTCTGATGCTGTCAGAAGAGGGGGAATCACTGTTGTCAAAAACTGATACAGGAGGTCTGGAATACCTGGAGAATCAACTGAAAGCCGGGGAATGCCTTATGGTACTTACCAGCGGATCAAAAACAGGAATAATCAAGGTGGAAGTTAAATCTGAGGGACTCTGGTCAGCTTCCCATGAAATTCATACTATTCCTGCTAATGTGGAGCAATTAAAACCCGGACCTGAACAACTAAAAATTGGCACAAAAAACATTGATCGAATGATCGGTGCCGATATATCCTTCCTTCCCCAGATGGAGGCCAGTGGAAAAAAATTCTATGAAAACGGCCTCGAAAAAGATGCCATTGAAATATTAAAGGACCATGGTTTTAATTATATCCGCCTGAGGATATTTGTTAACCCGGAAAATGAAAAGGGTTATTCCCCTGACAAGGGATTCTGCGGACTCGAGCCAACCCTTAAAATGGCAAAGCGAATCAATGATGCGGGAATGAAACTGCTACTGAATTTTCATTACAGCGATTACTGGGCTGATCCACAGCAGCAGAATATACCTTTAGCATGGGAAGGTCTGGATTTTGAAATTCTGAAGGATTCTTTGAGGAATTATACAAGCCTGGTAATTAATGCTCTCCAAGCACAGGGAACACCTGCTTCAATTGTGCAGGTGGGAAATGAAATCAACCACGGCATGCTCTGGCCTGATGGTCACATAAGTCAGCTGGACAATTTATCGGAACTGTTGAAGGCCGGTGTAGAAGGAGCCAGGGATGCGGATCCGGAAGTTCCCCTGATGATGCATGTAGCCCTGGGTGGACAGAACGAAGAGGCTGTTTTCTGGTTTGACAATATGATCGCTAGAGAAGTTGATTTTGATATAATGGGAATATCCTTCTATCCCAGGTGGCATGGCACCCTTGATGATCTTCAAAGCAACCTGAATGACCTGGTTGGCCGTTATCAGAAACCCATAAATGTTGTCGAATATTCCATCTATAAAAAAGAAGTTCACGATATAGTTTTCAGCCTGCCGGATGACATGGGAAAAGGTACATGCATCTGGGAGCCTCTGGGCCGTAGAGAAGGAATGTTTAGTCCCGGGGGAGAGCTTACCGACATGATCCAGGTGTATGATCAACTCTCAGTTGAATACCTGTCGGGACAGGAATAATTATCTCGGCTGATTAGTCCTTTGTCAAAATCTTTTCCAATTCTTCAAGAGACTTGCCTTTTGTTTCAGGAAGACGTTTCAGGATGAATATGAATCCTGCCATGCAAATCCCTGAATACAACCAGAAGGTACCATGGGTATTCAGGAATTTGTTAAGGTAGGGAAAAGTAAGTACCAATATTGCACTGGCTATCCAGAGCATGGTTGTAGCAAGTGCCAGGGCTGCTCCCCTAATACGGTTGGGGAAGATTTCTGATAAAACCACCCAGGTCACAGGGGCAAGGGACATAGCATAAACCGCAATCCCCATGACTACGATCACCAGGATTGCAATTCCCTTCAGATTCAGGAAATAACTTGCTCCCAGGGCCAGGTAAATGATGGCCAGTCCCGCTGATCCAAGCAACATGAGTTTTTTTCTACCCCACTTATCTACTGTACGAATAGCCACAAAGGTAAAAGCCATATTTACCACACCGGTGATAATGATATTAAACAGAATGTCACTGACTCCATATCCTGCGGCTGCAAATACCTCCTCGGCATAATTAAATACTATATTGATTCCGCACCATTGCTGAAATATGGCAAGAACGATTCCGATTATCAGTACCGGGCGTAACTGTTTTGAACCAAGTGCTTTGATCTCTGCTTTTCCGATCGATTCCTTTAAAGATTCGGCAATTTCAGTACATGCCTTGGCGGCATATTCCGCTCCACCGATTTTCTTCAGGATGCGTGAAGCATTATCCCATTGGGACATTTTTGCAAGCCACCTGGGACTTTCTGGAATGAACAATACAAGGAAGAAAAACAGGATGGCAGGAGCCCCTTCTGCCCAAAACATCCAGCGCCATCCCATCTGACCGTTCCAGGATTGCCTGATAAATTGTCGGACGCACCTTCAGGGACCAACTGGGCGATCAGGTAGTTAACAATCTGGGCTGCCAGGATGCCCACAACAAGTTCAACTGGTTGAGTGATACCAGCCTTCCTCTGTATTTGGCAGGAGCAACCTCTGAAATATACATAGGAGATATGGCTGCAGCAAGGCCTATCCCAGCTCCTCCCAGGATGCGGTAGGCCATAAACCATGTGAAATTATCTGACAAACCTACCCCGATTGCGGATATTGTAAAGAGAATGGAAGCCAGTATGAGGCTTCTCTTTCTCCCGATACCGACTACTGAGCCAACCTGAAAATATTGCCCCCGGGATGCATCCAATCAGGGCAGAACTCATCGCCAGTCCCTGGAGTCCCGGATTTTGAGAAATCTCAAAAAATCGCTCATAGAATGGTTTCGCCCCACCTATTACAACCCAGTCATACCCGAATAGAAATCCCCCCAGGGCAGAGACCAGGGAGATTCCAAGTACATATTTCAGATTCAGTTTTGTCATGATATCTGGAATTGATGACGGGAGATAAATTTTTGTGCTGGATTGAATTAAAGTCCGGGAATGGTTTGATCCTTGTCATCCCAGTCATAATCCCATAATTCCATTAACTCGACAGCGGAAAGGAACTGATCTCCCGTTTTTTCCAGTAATGCATTTAATTCCTCTTCAAGATCAGCCTGCAAAGACTCATTCCCGGCCTGACCGATTAGGTTATTCAACTGGTATGGATCCGCGTGATTGTCATACAGAAGCCAGGGTCCGTTGAGATCTCTCACATAGGTATATTGTTTTGTCCTAACCCCGCGGAATTCACGACCCCCTTTGGCGTAACTCCATTGGTGAAAGGGCACAGGGCACATGATCAGGGCTGCTTTTACATCCAGCTCCTCCTCTCCCCTGAGATGCCCTGAGTAATCCAGTCCCTCTACCGACTCCGGAATATCAATTCCACTCAATCCCAGTAGTGTTGGCATGATATCTGGCGTTCCAAAAGGAAGGTCCATTAAGAAGGGATCTTCTCCCAGGAGGTCCGGGATACCGAAGAAGCATTGGCACATGAATTGATTCCTCCCAGGGCTTTTGTTTTTTAGTCATGTCGTGGGAGTAGATCATATCCCCATGATCAGAGGTGAAGACAAATATTGTGTTTTTCTCTATTCCAGATTCTTTAATAGCATTTCTGAGCCGGAGAATGCAATCGTCCAGTGCAGTAATATGGGCATAATAACCTGCGATTGATTTACGGGCAATTTTGTGCCTGGATTCCGGTACGTTATCCCTCAATACAATATTCTCAGGTTTATACATAGCCCTGTAATTCTCAGGTGCTGTTTCATATGGAGCATGGGGGGACCCCCATGATAATACAAGCAGAAAAGGATTCTCCTTATTGTTTTGGATATATTCAATAGCTTCGGTGGTCTGTGAGATCGCGTCATAACCCTCCCAGGTATGCTTCTCATCATTCTCATCAAAATAGATGGAATGATTGTAATCGTGGGTACATTCATTCACCTTCCAGAAATCAAATCCCTGTCGGCGACCTGCGGGCACCGGAGATTCCCTGCCTTCTTTTGTAGTGCCTCCCTTTGGGTGACCGTTGACATGCCACTTACCTATATAGGCTGTTTTGTACCCATGTTCCTTATACACCTCAGCAAAGGACAAGACGTCGGGAGAAAGGGGTTTGTCATTGTAGAATACTCCATGCTTCAATGGGTACTGACCGGTCAGAAGAGAGGCTCGGTAAGGACTGCAAACCGGGCAGTTGGAGATAGCATTGGAAAACATAACGCTTTCCCTTGCCAGGTCATCAAGGTTGGGTGTTTTAACCTGTCTGTTATTATTATAGCCGATATCCTGAGCTCTCCACTGGTCTGCAAAAACAAATACCACATTGGGTTTCATTTCGGTTTCTTTTGTTTTCCGGTTACAGGCAGTTTGGAGGAATATTGAAATGGCAAGCAATGGGAGAATTAAGTATCGTTTCATATTTTGATCTATTCAAGCTGGATTAAACATATACTATTCAGCAAATATATTCAAGACTATTTTTTAATTACCAATTCTTTCGCAGGAATAAGACTGACCGGTCCGAGAAGTCCGGACTCCCTGGGTTTCCAGTGTGAGGCATTGAACATACCGTCCTCACCGACATTTTCTCTTCCTGCTGCACGCAGGTTGTTATTGTAGAACTTCTTCCAGAATACCCCCTGCCTGTCCAGGTCTGCAATCCGGTTTGCTGGAAGGTTGGTCACCCTGATCTCAAGAAGGTTTTCTTCCTGGAAGTTTTCTTCAGAGATAAAAATCCGGTAGGGTTCCTGGATCAGGACTCCCATTTCCTGTTCATTCAGAATGATCCTGGCACTCTCGGCAACTTTGCCCAGGTCAAGCCACCAGCCCTTGAATGATTTGCCGTCGGGGATTCCGGGTTTGTTGAACTTTATCGAGTAGGCTGCAGTACCAGAGAACTTCTTTACTTCATCTCCCGGTAAAAGGGTCCAGGATCCTGGTTTTTTAATGATGGCTTCTTCAGGCAGAGTGGGACCCCCTTTGAGGAAGCTGACTTTCCATTCCCCGGTCAACTCTTTTCCTTCCCCGGAAGGGCTAAGATAATTATACCTTTCAGCCTCAACTTTTGATTGATAGGTTTTAAGAATGCAAGACTCACCTGGATCCAGCTGAAGGTAAACCTCGGTCCCCTCTTTTTTCAACTCTCTTGATTGGAGCAGTCCAATGCTTCTGTCCATTGGATCAAAATGAACCACGGACTTGGCTTCTGCAAGAACCGGGACCCATTCATTAATGGGCTCACCACTCTCATTTATAATAAAATAGAAGCTTCCATTCTCGTCTTTTCGGCGAATATTTGTCATTCCCTTTGCAGTCATGGGTTCAGGTCTGATTCCCTCCAGGGCAAGCATTTTGCTGATATCCTCTCCGAGGTAGATCATGCCCTTGCCCATTTTGGCCTGCTTCAATCCATCGAGTAATGGTTCAAAATGAATTTTGTCCTGCAGGGCTTTCAGAGCCGCCTGCCTTTCCTGGAGCTGATGGAGTCCGGGAACATCTTCGGGTAGCTGATTCTGGATGATGACTCTGGCACCCCCGGTAGCCAGATCAATTATCTTGCTGAAGGTTTCCAGGGGGATATAGGAACATTGGGGAAGTACAATTACCCGGTAGTCATTTCCCCCGGCAACAAGGTTCTTTTTATTACCCGTCACTTCCTGCATCTGGAGGTCTGAGATGAAATCCATCGCATAACCACTTTTCTGCAGGGTATCGGCCAGTGATCTGAAAACTGATGATTCCCAGCCTTCTCCACGCACATTAAAGTGTTCCAATAGTTTCCCGTAAGGGCCATCTCCGTCCACCCGCCTTGCCCGGTATGAATTCCTTCTGGCATAGCGGTCATTCACAGGATAATACAAAAGGATGTCCTCATCAGGTTTTCCTGATTGCATTACGGATTGCACATTGGCAGCATATGAATTATATGCGGGAAGGTCTTCCCAGATGGGATTCTGGGGATTCAGGTGGATGGCAACATAGAAGAACCAGCCGGGCCAGTCTTCCTTGATTGGAGAATAGGCTGTTCCATGGTAAAATGTATGGTTCACGCCGCCCAGGTAAAGTTTGTCAAGGTTCTTTTTCAGGTCGGACAGGGTGGAGGTGAAGCTTTCATTCAAATGTGTGGCTGCTTCAGCAGAAACAATGTTTTTCCCCGTCACATGGGCGGCCGATGCTGCAAATTTCATTCGCAGGATATCTCTCCCTTCCGTTTCAGGGATATCGCTTGCGGCATACAGATCCAGAAGGTTCCCGGGGGAACCATGCGCCTGCAACCTTGTTATTTTATTCTGCCCGGTGGCCCATTCTGCCCAGGGGCGGGTATAATTTTCCATAAAGAGATCCATAACAGTTTGCCGGTAATCGCTGAGGACCCTGTCTCCTTCTTCTTCATCCCCTTCCCCGAAAAGGGCAGGCAGGTGCTCCTGTAATTTGTATCCCCGTTTTGCTTCAAATGCATCCAGGAATCCGGGCATCCAGTTGCACCAGAACCGGGCGTCATCAACCTCGTAAGAATCATTAAACCAGGACCTGAGCCAGCTGATATCTTTTCCCTGGAATGCCTCATCAAAGATGCCAAGGTAATCGTCCAGTGCTTCTCTTGATAAGGGGTTGACCATAAAACCTTCCCCTCCGGGACCCGCCCGTTCCACAAACTTTCCGGTCCATCCCCTGAAAAGGGCATAAAGAGTCCAGTTCCCCTCAGGAGCAGTCCAATGAAGTATGCCTGAATTATCTACAAATTCAGTAAGATCAATCACTTCACCTTTATCAGAATAGGCCATAAGGGATTCGGGTTCAAGTTCTTTCTCGAATATGACCTGGTCAATTGCCAGCTGCTGTAGGTTAGTATTTTCACCAATGGGTTGTTTTATCTCAGAAATGTCGGGTACTGGAATCGCTTTAATTATTTCAGGAAGGGCGTTGATGCTTGCTTCAGATTCGCCATTGCTGAGTCTTGGATTCCGGAGCATAAAGGCCTGATTCCTTACGAATGTCAGGTAGGGTTCCTGCTTGCAGCGGATGGATTCCTCCAGTCGGGTTCCCTCCTGCAATTGGTATTTCTTATAAATGATTCGTTGAGGAGCATGTTCCTCCTTTACTGTGGGTCCTCCGTGGTTCCATCCTGTACCCGTCGCCATATCCACCCCGAAGTCCAGTTTCTCAGCTTCGGCCAGGGTATGAAGGAACATCTCCACCCATTCGGGCGACAGATAATCTATAAAGGTCTCCTCATATCCCATGGCACCATAGGTAGGAGTGATCTCCACACCTCCCATTCCTGCATCAGAATACGTTTTTAGCAGTATGCTAAGATCCTCTTTGTCGAGGGTATTACCCGGCCACCACCATCGGGTCCAGGGTTTTGAATCCTTTGTAATGGCGGGCCATTCCGGGACAGGCGGAGGATTTTCCTCCTGATTGCATGAGATTGCCAGGAACAGAATGCATGCTGAAAACAGTAGAATACCCGAATTGAGTACTGGAGACTTTTTAAGTAGATTCATTTAGATATAAGTTATCATCAATTGATGGATAAGATCATTTCCTGAGGCCTCAATAATATTTTTGCTTCCTAAATATTTATACTTTCTATTTAATACTTCTAACCTGGATGGTAAAATTTGAACCTTTTTTCTCCAGCTTCAGCCATTGGTTATCAGGATAATATTCCCAGCTGTCCTCGCCGTTTATCGCCTGTGGTTTTTCAGTGATTTTGATATAAAAAACCCAGTTATGCGTTCGTTCACCTGATACGATCAGCTGGTTACCGGGAACAAACAGGTTGATATCAACAGGTGATACCACCACTCCATCTCCCCAGGGCTCCATAAACCTGAATTCATTTGTTTTATCCGGCCTGATGATCACGGTGATCTTTTCAGAGAAAAGTGTGTCCCCGCTCTCTATCATGGCATTGTTCTCATCGATCGCAATTATTTTTTGCCCCTCATCCGCACTGGATAGAAGTTCATTTAATTCAACAAGTACTTTCTCTTCCTCCGCCTGGACTATTTCTTCATAAACGTAATCTGGTAGCTGAACATCGACCGCATTTGTAAGCTCTATTTCCTCAGATCCGGGAACCTGCAGGCTTACATTTTCCATGGTCCAGTTAAGAACATGGTTCATCTCTCCTGCTTCCTCTGCCTGGATGCTCACATTTTTCCACCGAATATCATTCATGGGTTTCTCAGGATAGGCATTTACAAAGAAAGCCTGCCTCGCATTTGTAACGGTAATATCATCGAAAGAAAGGTTACGGAATTCGGGTATTCCCCTTTCCGGGGGAAGGACCGGATTTGTGAGTGCAATCCAGCGATCTGGTATGGAATCTTTGGAGATGTTATCCGGGATGGTTGGATAGCTGTAGGAAGGATACCAGTTCATTTCAAAATGAAAGGGGAAGGTTACCCCGTCCATCTCGATGTTGTGAAAACGGATGTTTTCCATCACCCCACCCCTTACCTTGGCAGATTTAAAGCGTATCCCCATAGTCGTTCCTACAGCTTTCAGTCCATATACCTCAATATTCCTCATTCCTCCGGAAGTTTCACTACCCAGGGTAAAGAGTCCATGCCCGGAACGAGTGATAGAGTTTCTGTAGACGATATTTTCAGCAGGGCGGTTTACCCTGAGTCCATCTGCATCCTTTCCGGCCTTGATACAAAGATTGTCATCATTGCAATCTATGTCACAATTTTCAACCAGGACGTCCGAAGAGGAATCGGTGTTGATTCCGTCTGAACTGGGACCGAACCCACCCTCGTTATTCTTGACGATTACCCCGTTTATATAGACCCGTTTGCAGTAGGTATTGGTAACGGTCCAGAACCCGGATCGTCTTAATCGTAAAATCACTGATTACAATGTCTTCTGATTCATAGGCCACCACTCCGCGCACTCTCTTGCAGTCGTAATCAACCGCCCATCGGAGTCCCCTTGCCAGGTAATCCACATACATTCCTCCGCTCCTTGGAGGGTCTCCCCAGAACTTATCCCACCAGTATTTGCCGTTTCCATCAATGGTCCCTTTTCCTGTGATCCGGACATTTTTCTGCTTGTATATATTGATCAGGGCTGCGGGCCAATCCATTTCAACACCGGCGATCCTGCTCCATACCTCTGGGTACTGGCTGTCATCCTGTATCGCCTTGATGGTAACGCCTTCATCAATGCGTAATTCTACGTTTGATTTTACAAATATGGCCCCGGAAAGGTATACCCCTTGCGGGAAGGAGACCACTCCACCACCGGCTTCGTTCGCCGCATCAATGGCAGCCTGTATGGCTTTGGTGTCAAGAGTCTCCCCGTCTCCAACCGCCCCATAATCGGCAACATTAAAAGGGGTATCCGGGATCTTTGCAAAGCCCGGGTCGTAAAAAATGGCTTCAAGCCGTTTGACAAGCTCCGATTTCCCGGAATCTGTGCATGAAAATAGCCCGGCACCCAGAATCAGGAGCACAGCAAGGACTTTGATTTTTGATGTAAAAGAATTGTTAGTCATTCGTATTTATTTAAAGTGTTATTGTAAACATTGAGCCAGCTTTCTCAATCACCAGCCATTTCGTCTCTGGACGATACTCCCAGTTATCTGCACCGCTCACAGCAGTGGGTTTTTCATTGGATTTAATGTAGAAAATATAATCATGATCCCCTTCCCCCTCTGCGGTAAGCTGGCCGCCCTGAGCAGTGAGTTTAATATCAACCGGAGAAAAAACGACCCCATCGCCCCAGGGTTCAAAAAACCTGAATTCATTCGTGTTGTCCGGACGGATGATTAGTGTAATCTTTTTCGAGAACAGGGTGTCCCCTCTGCTGATCAATACATTATTCTCATCAATTGCCAGCGTATTCTCATAATCTCCTGAAGAGGACAATACTTCATTCAGATCCACCAGGATTTCCTCCTTTTCAGCATCGAGATTCTCCTTAAAAACATATTCCGGATGCTGGAAATTCACAGCGTTGGCAAGTGTTATTTTCTCACCGTCTTCTACGGTCAGGGAGACATTTTCCATGGTCCAATCCAGGGCATGGCTGATCTCACCCGCTTTCTCTGCCTCGATACTGATATTCTTCCAGGATATATTGCTCATAGGTCTTTCTTCATATGCATTCACATGAAAGGCCTGCCCTGCATTTTTGACACTGATATCATTAAACCGGAGATTGCGGAATGTAGGAATGCCCTTTTCCGGGGGAAGAACGGGATTTGTAATGGTGATCCAGTGCTCCGGTATGGAATCTTTCGGGATGTTTTCGGGTAAGGTCGGATAGCTGAAGGATGGATACCAGTTCAATTCAAAGTGAAAGGGAAATTCTACTCCGTCCATTTCCATGTGGTGGAAATGAATATTTTCCATTATCCCGCCCCGGACCTTGGCGGACTTGAAGCGGACACCCATTGAAGTTCCCATGCCTTTCAGTTCATATACCTCCACGTTGTGAATGCCCCCTGCAGCATCACTGCCAAGGGTAACCAGTCCATGTCCGGAACGGGCGATGGAATTCCGGTAAACAATATTTTCAGTCGGGCGGTTTATCCTCTGACCGTCCCAGTTCATTCCTGCTTTAAGGCAATAATTATCGTCATTACAATCAACATCACAGTTCTCAAGCAGGATATCGGAGGAGGAATCCGTGTTGATGCCGTCGGAACTGGGACCATAGCCGTCGATGTTATTTCGTATGATCAGACCATCGACATGGACCCTCTTGCAGTAGGTCATGGTAACCGTCCAGAATCCGGATCTTTTTACGGTGAAATCTCTCAGCACCAGGTCTTCCGATTTGGATGCCACTACTGCCCTGATCCTTTTACAATCATAATCCACCGCCCATCTGAGTCCCCTGGCAATATAATCAGTATACATCCCACCGCTCCTGGGAGGGTCACCCCAGAACTTATCCCACCAGTATTTTCCATTTCCGTCAATGATCCCTTTACCGGTGAGCCTGACATTCTTTTGCTCGTTAATATTGATCAGTGCAGCCGGCCAGTACATTTCCACTCCTGCAACACGGCCCCATATTTCAGGGTACTGGCTGTCATCCTGTATCGCCTTGATGGTAACACCCTCATCAATCCGAAATTCGATGTTTGATTTTATGAATATGGAACCGGACATATATACCCCTTGCGGGAAGGAAACCACTCCGCCTCCGGCTTCGTAAGCAGCGTCGATGGCATCCTGAATAGCTTTCGTGTTAAGGGTTTTTCCGTCCCCAACCGCACCATAATCCCCGGCATTGAAATGCGCATCCGGGATCTTTGCAAAGGCCGGATCATAAAAAATGGCTTCAAGTCTTTTCACCAGTTCAGACTTTTCTGTATCTGCGCAGGCTGAGAATCCAGCTGCCAGGATGATCAGGGGAATGGTTCTGAGTAATATCTGATTGAGGTTTTTCTTCATCGCTATGTTTTATCAGGAACAATTCCTCCATGTTCCCGGATGAGGTTTTTGATATCTTCCGGAGGGACCATGGAAGGAGTAAGTCCCCTGCGCTGAGCAAGCACAGCAGCGGCCCCGGCTGCCTGTCCCATTCCCATACAGGAGGCCTGCACCCTCAGGGCTGAATTGGCCATTCGGTCACTGCTTACGCAGCGTCCTGCCACCAAGAAATTCAGGCTTTTTTTAGGAATGAGTGCCATTAGCGGTATACTCGCCACGACCCCGGGCTCCAGGAATTCCTGATGGATCGTTTTTCCTTCCCTGTGAAGATCAATGGGGTAGAATGAATAGGATAGGGAATCATCAAAAACTTTGCCTTCCAGGTAATCCAATCGGGTGAGCTTGTATAAACCATCAATTCGGTAAGTTTCCCTTACGGCCGTTTCAGTTTTCAGGTCCAGTATTCTCACATTTTCACATCCGGGAAAGGATCTTAGGGTACGGAGCAGTTTGAGCAAGGCCATCCGTCCCTCCTGGTTGGCGATGGTATGGGATTCGGATGTAGTGGAATCGGCTCCCGGAACATACACATAGCCATAGGGTGGGATTGTATTTTCCCCACTTGTTCTTTTCTCGCCAAACAGCATGTTATTCCTTAAAACATTATGGTATTGTTTGGGGATTTTCTCAAGGTCAAGCGAATCATAATCATACCCGCCAATCCTGAAAACGAGTGAACCCGGCTGTGTTTCTGTCTCTCTTAACACATCGAAACCAGCCATGGATGCGATTAAGGCATTCCCTGTACAATCAATTATCTGATTGCAATTAATTTGAGTAGAGATTCCCTTTCCGACTGTTGTTACAGTCCAGTTGCCTCTCTTAAATTCAATCTGGGTGGGTGTTTCGTAATATCGTATATCCACACCGGCCTCCAGGCATTTCTCCTCCGACAGTAGGGTATACAAAGGTGCGTTTACCGCAACCTGGTGTTTCCAGTGCCGGATAGTTTTATTATCAGGTATAATGGAAAAATCGGGTAGTCCATCGCCATTGAGTTTAACACAATCCGTCACCAATTCCCAGCCGATTCCTCCGATGATTTGTTTGCCCCAGGCATGGAATATGCCCGGAAATGATACTCCCCCGGTAGTGATGGTGCCTCCCAGTTGACTACCGCTTTCAACTAAAACAGTTTTTGCGCCTGCCCTTCCAGCCTGGATGGCTGCAATTGTACCGGCGGTACCCCCTCCAACCACAAGAACATCCGTTTTCAGGGTTTTCGTTTGCCCCTGATAAGACTCTGCAAACGCCTCTCCCTTCGCCAGGGAAGGTGTCGCAATTCCCAGGGAAATAGCCCCCAGGGATTTGATCATGGATCTTCTTTTAATTTTCCCCATACTGATATTAATATTCACTCATTGGGTAATTCTCTGAATCAACATGTTCCTTAGCCATCATTTCTTCAATCTGCAAGACTATCCCCGGATATTCTGAAGCAATATCATGCTCCTCAGACAGATCGGTATTGAGATCGTATAACTCCAGGGCTGCGTCTTTCTTCATACGGATCCCTTTCCAGTTGTTCCATCGAATGGATTGCTTATATCCGCCTTCATAAAACTCCCAGTACAGGTATCGGTCATCATGTGTATAGTTCTTTTCCAACAAAACCGGAAGAACACTTACTCCATCGGCAACTTCAGGAACCGGGGTATTTACAAGATCTGCCAGGGTAGGCATGATATCCGTGAAATACCAGGGTACATCACTCTCAGTACCGGGCTTGATTTTCCCGGGCCAGCGGACAATCATGGGAACCCTTACACCACCCTCATATAGGTCGCGCTTGTAGCCACGCAGTGGACCATTGGAATCAAAAAAGTCTGCCAGGTCGGTCAGTTCCTTTGAATAATTTCCCCTGGGACCGTTATCCGAGCAGAAAAATACGATGGTATTTTCATCCACTCCCTTGTCTTTAAGAGACTGCATCAGGCGTTCTATGTTCTGATCAAGGCGATGGATCATGGCCGCATAGATCTTATTGTTATCTATCCAATCCACATCTGCATAAGGACCCAGGTCAGGTACAACCAGCGGGACATGGGGATTATTATAGGCCAGGTAAAGAAAGAAAGGTTTGTCCTGGTTATTCTCAATAAAGGAAATTGCTTCGTCAGTGCATTTGTCAGTCATATATACCCCTTGTTTACCATCCTGGTTTTCCGGAATATCGTATAGTTCTTCGTTCCGGTAGCGCTGTGTTGGGTAATAATTGTGGGTATTACCATTGCTTGTGAGCCAACCGTAAAACTCATCAAATCCCCTGTTATTGGGAGCTGCCCCAGGATCATAACCGCCAAGGTGCCACTTGCCTACCAGTCCCGTGCGATACCCCGCATCCTGCATCATATTCCCTACAGTAAGATCCTCGTTCAAAAGGTTCATTCGCCGAACCTGGCGCTCACCTTTATACCCGAGTGTACCGCCTACTTTACAACTGTTGGCTCTTACACGTGTATGTCCCATGTGCTGTCCGGTCATCAATACGGATCGGGAGGGACCACAAACTGCCGATCCGGCGTAACAGCTGGTCATCCTCATTCCCTCCTCTGCCAGGCGGTCAATATTCGGAGTTTCAAATAATTCCTGTCCAAAACAGGAAAGATCTCCATAACCCATATCGTCTGCCAGGATGAAGATGACATTGGGTTTTTCAGCTTCAACCGGAGAACCACACTGTGAGAATACGAAAATTGACAATATGACAAGCATCGTTAGAATTCCGAAACTCCGCAATGCATATTTTTTCATATGAATCAGTTTAGTTGGAGTCAATACTTGGTCGACCACTATTTTGCCAGTGGATAAACTTCACTACCTGCAAGCAGGAAAGCACCGATAGTATAATCCTCAAAATCGGGCTTGGAATCATGGGTGACGGGCTGGCCGTCGGCAGGTTGGTCACCGGTAGCCTGAACGTATCCCAGGGATCCGTCCGGATGCAAAGCCACTTCTGTCAGTCCCTTCCAGCCTTTAGCAACAACGGAGATGTATTCCGATTTCTCCAGGAGTCCATTGTTTATTCCCCATGCAATCCCAAAAGTGAAAAAGGCTGTGCCAGAGGCTTCCTTACCCCCAAAATCTGTCGGATCATCCAGGCTGACATTCCAGAAACCGTCTTTACGCTGCCTGGCAGCAAGGGCCTCAGCCATAGCAAGATAAGTAGTCTTATAATCTTCGTATCCGACCGCATCTTCGGGAATTATCTCCAGGGTTCTGGCCAGGGCGGCGAATACCCATCCGTTTCCTCTTGACCAATAGCAATTTTTTCCTCCGGGAGTTTTAAAGGGAGGCTTGAAATTCTCATCCCTCCACCAGAGTCCTTCGGCCGTATTATACAATCCGTCCACACCCCAGGATTCTTTGGTATACAGGTATAGATCATACATCTTCTGAAAATACTTATCGTCATCTTCCAGAACCCCAAGCTTGGCGAAAGTCGGCATGGCCATAAAAAAGGCATCAATCCACCACCAGTCATCTTTTTTCTCAGATTCAACCATAATGTCAATGGCCTTTTTGATGTTCACGATCCTTTCGGGTTTGGGATCTATATTGTAGAGGTCGATATAGGTTTGTCCGGCACAATGAGCATTGGCATTCCGGTCAATACCACCCCGCATATTCCACTCATGGGATTCTCCCCAGGTGACAGCATACTCGTAATATTCAGGCTTCGGGTCTATATTATACAGAGCCATCAATCCCGTATAGTATGTTCCCCGGGTCCATAAATTACTGGGCCTTTCACGGTTAGTCACAACCGGCACTCCGGGATCCGGCCATCTTTTCATCAGGTATTCATTGGAAAAGGTCATCTGTTCAAGGACTTTCTCCTTGCTTGTTTTTACCCCTTTCGGGGGAAGGAGGCAGAAGGAGCATAAGAGAATTCCAAGGGGGATAAAAAGAAGCTTTTTCATTTTGTCAGTATTTCAGTTATTAATGGATAATTATATTCTATAAATCAAATCTACAATTGCATTTTTGTATCAAACGTAATGGGATTTTGGTCATTTGAATTGATGATCACTCTCATTCCATACTCAATCCCCTTTATCAAAGAGTCATTACAATCAAGGGGAACATTGGTTTTTTCAAATGGTTTGAGTGCTGTAATTACACCTTTTGCCAGTTCAGTTTCAACTCCTTCATGAATAAGAATAACTTTTATTGTCGAATTCTCAGATGCAACCTGTCCGAAATTTTGAACTTCAACAGTTAATAGAAATCCCTTATCGAGTGGGACTATTTCTGGTTTTCTGGCTGAAAGGGCAGATTCCAGATAATTCACCCAGGGTAAACGAGCATATCCAAAAAGAAGCTCACCTGAGGTATTTTTACCCAGCATTTTAGCCGTAAAATTTTCACCTGTAAGTCCATTCCCGGTCCCCTCGAATGTAACAATCAAATCATCACCCTTTTTCTTGGATTTCAGAACTTTACTACCACGACCAAAGTTGACTTCTTCGGATGCTCCGAATCGCAAAGATTTTAAATCAATGTCAGTATGAGGATCAAAACCTTCTTCTGCTTCAATCTTAACTTTTATAGTTTTCGTTTCCGAATTTATTTCCTCCTTATCCAGGATGGTAATCAAGCGGCCAACTGTCAGGGGAATACAAATATGCTTTGAACTGTGATTATCATTTGGCAAATCCTGACGCTTAAGGGTATCGATAACTGCGAAATGGGCTTGTATCGCTCGGCCATATTGGTCTTGCAAAACCTTAAAGCGCTCATACTTAAACCAGTCATTAACAATCCCGTCTTCATGAATGGCTATTCCAGGCAAATATGCTTCTCCGGGATCTGTTTTCCAGTGGATTCCGTCTTTCGAACGTAAATACCAGGCAATTCGTCCCAGCCAGTCGTTTACTACCAAGTGGTACTGGATGTTTGTTTTCCAAACTACAGGATCTTCAAAACGACCCTTAACAGGTGGATAAACTCGCTTGTCAGAAACCTGCATATAAGCTGAAATACCGGATTCGCTGAACCAGACTCCGCCACCCCGGCATATCATCAGATAGCTTCCATCTTCCCGTTCTGCAAAAGTGAGATTCGAAAGACCCTCAATAATTTTTCGGTCCCGCGTCTGAAAATCAAACTTTCCGTATTCCCAGGGACCCTCAAGGCTACTGCTGAGATAATATCCGTCAATAACGTATATGACATACCGGCCGTCTTTAAGCTGAAAGCATTCCGGATTATGTCCAGCGCCGATTGAATCTGCTATCCTGTAGGGCCCGATAGAATTTTCAGCTATGGCATGAAAAAGGGTTGATTTCCTCCAGAACATATGACCTCTTGGCGAATTTTCCGGCCAGCCACAAACGAAAAGATGATACTTCCCATCATCATCGATGACTGCATTTCCTCCCCAGTATGAGTTAATATTATCTTCCAGTCCATTTTGCGTATAGCGGGGAATAACCGCTTCTGCTCCCCAGGTGTTATAGGATAATTCACCCATAGCAGGCATGGGTAGAAAAAGATCCATAAACCGGCCTCCATAAACCAGGCTTTCCCATTCTGCAGGACGAGGACGTTCTGTAAACTGTGCTGAGGTTGTTAGTCCAGCTACAAAGCAAGCAAGAAATACCAGGACTATTTTTTTCAATTTTTGTTGTTTTAGTATGATTGATTTTGTGACAAAGGAGTAAGTGTTATTGGTCCCAGGAGCCCGGATGGCATAGGCTCTGCTTCTGAGGCATCATAAGGTTTGTATCGTATGGTCACAAAATTTATTTCGTAATAATTCTTCCAGGGAACCTCTTTCCGGTCGAGATCTATAACCCGGTTGAAGGAAAGATTTGTCACCTCAATCTCAAGGGTATTAGACTCCTTAAGAATGCCGGCAGGGACGATCAGGCGGAAAGGAACTGCCCAGGAAAGTCCCACTTCCTCACCATTGACCTTCACCCTTCCGGTTTCCCGTACATCTCCCAGGTCAAGTAGGAAATCTGTTTTTGCAGATTCTGCCGGGAGTTGGAACTCGGTGGAATATTTAACAGAGCCGCTGAAAGTTTCCCACGCCTCTCCGAGTCCAGTCCAGGAAACCAATTCTTCCATTTCGGCAGGTTCAGGAATTTGAGGGGCGCCTTCCACCGGGGTAAGCAGCCATTTTCCGGACAATAGAATTTTCTGCGTGTCATCGGGTTCAGGATAGTTCCAATCCCTAATTTCATCTGCCTTGGTTTCTGCAGCCTGCAACACTGCTTCACCAGAAAGGCAGGTCAGGAAAAGACTCTCACCAGGGGCGAGCTGGAGGTAGATTTCCGATCCGGTTTTTCCCGGCCGGGTTTTCGCCAGTCCCCTGTCCTCATTCATGGGATTATAAATCTCAATACTACCAGTTTCAATACTCAAAGGAATCCAATCATCACATGTTCCTGACGAGAGGTTTGTCACGAAATAGATGGTATTATCACCGGACTTCTTACGGATAAAACTCAGTCCATGTTCAGAGAATCCTTCAGCAATAATCCCTGTACTTGCAAGTTCCTTCTTGAATTCAGATGTTAACCTGGTTTTAGCGGATTTTTCCATATCGGCTTTCAGGTCTGAGAACTTCTGGCGTCTTTCCTCCAGCTGGAATAGTCCGGGTACATCCTTCGGCAGATTTTCCCCGAAGATCACCCGAATCCCTTTCTTAGCGAGTTTTTCAAGCCATTCAAGGGTTTCCAGGGGCATGGTCTCACATGCGGGGACCAGGATGGCTTTGTAGCTGTTGCCTCCGATCAGGGCTTCACTCTTATTAACCTTAATCTCCTCCAGTTTCAGGTCAGAGATGTAGTCAAAGGCATAACCTGAATACCAGAGATCCTGTATCATTCCCCCGAAAGGGGATTCAATGAGCCAGTCATTGGCATGATGGACTTCAAACATCCTGGGGAATCTTCTTGCCTCAGGCATTGCCCAGACATCATGAATGGGGAAATATACCAGGATGTCGTTGTCGGTGGTGGTATTCTGTAATATATTCTGACAGTTTGCCACGTAATTGTTCAGGGCTGGAAATTCATTCCAGAAGTGAGAAAGTGTACCAAAATTGGTGGATGCATAAAACAATCTGCCAGGGAATGGCATTTCGGGCGGGGAGTAGGTTATACCATGATAGAAAATGTGGTTTATCCCGGAGACAAACAGTTCATCCATCTGTGGTTTAACCTGAGAGAGGGATACTTTGAAGTGATCGCCAAGCCAGGTTGCAGATTCGGAAGAGACAAGGCGCCGGGCACTCAGGTTGGCTGCTGAAGAAGAGAATTTAATTGTAAATGGAGTGGGTTTACCGAAGACCTCCTCCTGGTAATCCTCATCCTGACGGAGACCGGGGATGGGGAAATTACTTCTGCCGAATGATTCTGTTTCTGGGATATCGGATAAGGAATAAAGATCGATCAGGTTGCCGGGCGAACCATGCGCCTGGTACCGGGTTTTTAGTCCCATTGAATGAGATTCCTCTACCCAGTCCCTCGAAAATTCCTCCCTCAACAAATCGGAAATGGTTTCCTGGAAATCAACCTTGAACCTCTGTTTGATTTCTCCTTCAGTGGTATCCGCGAAGTACCTGATATAGGGCATCATGGAATATCCCCTGAGCTTTTCAAATTGTTCCCGAAAATCATCTGTCCAGTTCGCACCATAAACCTCGTATGAGTCATTATAGAATGACCTGACTTTTCCATGGGTAAATTCAGTATTCTCAAATGCCTTTCTGAACTTCTGGAAATAGAATTGTGAGGCCTCCTTGCTGAAGTAATCCACCACATATCCTTCTCCTCCCGGAGCGGCACGCTTCACCTTCTGTCGGGTCATTTGCTGAATCAAAGCATAAATTTTATAATCCGGACCCGGGCTTTCCCAGTTTACTTTTCCTTCCCCGTCAAGGGTAAATGGTATATCTGAATAATTACCCTCAGTATCATACCCGGCCAGGGAAACCAGTTTTACTCCCATGGCCCGCTGAAATATTTCCTTTGGAAGGAACGGCTTCGACTCCCTGATTTCTATAACATCGAATTTCTTCGCCGCATGCTCCTCATCAATCAGGGGTCCACCAAATGGCCAGCCGGTCCCGCTGGTCATATCAATTCCCATGTCCAGTCGTTCCGCCTCGGCAACGGTGTGTGCAAGCATTTCCATCCACTCGGGACCAACATACTGAAGGAAGTTTTCCTCATCGCCTTTTTCTCCATAAATGGGGACGATATGTAAACCTCCCATACCCGCCTTGCTGTATTTTTCGAGGTTTTCGGTCAGGCCCTTTTTTGTGACCGAATTTCCCATCCACCACCAGTAGGCCCAGGGTTTTGCTTCCCTGGAGATTTCGGTTGGAATATTTGCAGGTATACTGTTTTCGCTGTTCCCGGTTGAATTTGTCTGGCAGGATTCGATTAGAAGAAGAAGGGAAGCTGCAGCAATTAGAAATAATGAACTGCGTCTCATAGGTTGGTTGGTTAGGTCAAAAAATAGGATACGGTTTTAGCATATAAATTTAAGGAGCTTCATTGACTAATACGTTAAACAAAACACGAAATGATTTGTACGATTTGGCACAACGGAGAATAATATTGGTTGGCTCATCGACTTAATTGAGCCAGTCTTTATGTGACTTGAGAAGTTTAATTAGAAAGCTCTGGTAATACCTGTATTGCATATAGAGGAAGGTTGCACAGCCAGCTTTCTTCCCGGTAGTCTGACATAGAAGTCCTGATAGCCTTTGTATTTGGGTATTTTTGATAAAACGACTTGAGACTTTTTGCCTGCAGGTTTTCTTCAGCTTTTACTTCTATAGAATATATATTGCCAGAACTCTGTACCACAAAATCTACTTCTGCTAATGATTTTGAAGCCGACCAGTAATAAACTGCTAATTCAGGCATTACTTTTAATTGTTGCAATACAAACTGCTCTGTAAGGGCTCCTTTAAATTCTTCAAAAATCACACTGCCATCAAGCAATGTTCGAACATCAATAGCTCCCATTGCAGCTAATAGTCCAACATCAACGATATAAAGTTTAAATGCATTAAAATCCTCGTATGCTTTTAACGGCATACCAGCTTTGGCAATCCGGCTTACTTTATATATTAATCCACAATCAATTAACCATGAAAGAGCCAATTCAAAGTCTTTAGCCCTCGCTCCTTTCTTTACCGCACTATAAATGAATTTCTTATTCTCTTTGGCCAGTTGGGACGGAATAGAATTCCAGAGCATTCTAATCCTGGGAACTATGTTTTCGGGGGCATGTTTTGAAAAATCCTGCTCATATGCAGCGAGTATCCTGTTTTGAATTTGCCGAACCTCATTGAAATCTCCAGACTTGTTAAAGAATAAAACTGCTTCAGGCATGCCACCTATATAGTAATATTGCTTAAGCATCTGGATGTATTTCGTTTTAAAACTTTTTATCAGGTTCCAGTCCCTGCTGGTAAGTAATTGAAGTAACTGTTTTTGCCCCATAGCCATTAGAAATTCCGAAAAACTAAGGGGATGAAGGTCAATAAAATCTACTTTTCCTACCGGAAATGATATGTGTTT
The DNA here is from genome assembly GCA_963777115.1 of uncultured Bacteroidaceae bacterium. Taxonomy (GTDB): domain Bacteria; phylum Bacteroidota; class Bacteroidia; order Bacteroidales; family SM23-62; genus SM23-62. Next base: position 298,305 of record CAVZPP010000001.1, read on the forward strand.
ATGCAACGAAACTCCCAATAGAGAACCAGCCGAAACAATATGGTATTCAGGAGCATTTTCGTAAAAGTATTTTAAAGCAGTTATTCCACCCTCAGCCTCTTGAATTTCATCAAATATTATTAGCGTGTTTTCAGCACTAATTTGCAACCCAGTTTCAATTTGAATAGCAGAAATGATGCGTTTGGTATCGAAATCATCTATAAATAAAGTTCTGAGCAGCTTTGAACTTTCAAAATTAACATAGGCTGTTTGACTATAATTCCCACTCCCAAATTCTTTCATGAGCCATGTTTTTCCCACTTGACGGGCTCCCCTGATAATTATTGGTTTTCTGTCTTCCTTGAACTTCCAATCCTCAAGGTACTGCATTGCTAATCGTTCCATATTATTACGTATTTACGGATGACTTTATTTACAAATATACATAAAGAAGGACGACTTAGCGAATAAATGCGCACTTATAAGGACGACTTTGTGAGTTAATGAGGTCAAATACACAGTTTACTTTTCCTGCCGGGTACGACCCGGAAGGAGATACCAGTTTGAGTCCCTTAACCCAGGAGTAAAAATCCTCCGTGGTTAAAGGCAGGTATTAGGAAATTAAGGTTATAATTTCCCCTGGCAATTCACTGGTAATTCCTTCCATGTTTTCCTGGAGTTGTTCAGTACTGCTGCAACCCAGGAGAGGGATAACAGAGGGTGTACTGTTTACCATCCAGGCAAGTACAAGTTGGTTGGGTGTCAAGCCGGTTTCATTGCATGTATTTTTCAGGGCTGCCAGTCTCTGCTCGTTAAGGGTGCTTTGATACTGAATGGGGAGGGGTTGATTTGTACGGTTATAGGAGCCTGCCAAGCAAAGGAGTATAGGCGATAATGTTCAAATTCTTTCTGAGGCAGAAATCTTCAATTTCAGGTGTAAGGAATTCCTGGTTATTGAAATCTGCCCTGGATACGGGGTCGAGATAGGTATGTCTTTGCTGTAGACAGCAATAGCCTTCCCATCCCTGGGCTTGAGCCACATGGTTTGCCTCCTCCAGTCTCCATCCGGTATAATTACTTGCACCTGCGTACCTGATCTTTCCTGACTTTTTTAGCTGGAAAAATGCTTCCATTGTTTCTTCAATGGGAGTCTCCCGGTCGTATGCATGGGCAAAATAGATATCGATGGTTTCGACACCCAGCCTTGCCAGGCTTATTTCACATTCAGAAATGATGATTTCCTTTTTGAGCGTTCTGGGGATTTCACCGTATGGGAAGCCGACTTTGGAAGTAATCAGAAGGTTTGAGGTGCCTGGATTTTGTTTCAGCCATTTTCCGATAATTGTCTCGCTTTCACCTCCCTGAAATCCGGGTAACCAGCTTGCATATTTATTGGCTGAATCCAGGAAGTTCCCTCCATGGTCAACATACATGTCAATTAAGCGGAGAGATGTCTTTTCGTCAAGCTTAGACCCAAAATACATAGTTCCCAGTCCCGCGACTGAAATCTCCTCCCCGGTATTTCCCAGCTGTACTTTTTTCATTTCGCTCAATAAGTTCCGTATTCCTGGAGAGTGTCCCACATGGCCCAGAAATTCGCTGGACTGACGTCATCCTGGACATTGTGTACCGGTGCGAATACAAATCCTCCTCCGGGAGCCATAATATCAAGCACCCACTTCACCTGGTCTTTAACCTGCTGTGGAGTACCGTTGTTTAAAGTGGACTGGGTATCAACGCCTCCACCCCAGAATGTAATGTCTTTTCCGAAATCACGTTTTAGTTCTTTCAGATCCATATTCTTAGCAGTAAATTGAACGGGGTTCAGAATGTCCATTCCGGCATCTATAAGGTCCGGGATTATTTCCCTGATGGAACCGCAACAGTGAAGGAAAGTTTTCACATGAGGAAGGCGTTTTTTAACGTGCTTGAACAGAGTCTTGATTTTTGGTATAACCATGGTTCTAAGAACTTCAGGCTCAAGAATTGTTGCGTCCTGGGCCCCCAGATCGTCGCATTCAGAGATCACCTGGATGCGGCTTGAGCAACCCTCCTCAATGGCCCAGTCAATGATAGCATCCCAGTATTTTATCTTGTCTTCAAGGATAATATTCAGCAAGCGGTCAACTCCATCCGGATCCAGAACGGTGTCGAGATACCATTTTTCATATCCCCTAATCCTCAATGAATTTTCCGTAAAACCAGCAGTATTCCGGTCCGCAATGCAGGCAAAATCACCCACCCGTGTAAATTGTTGAGCAAGATCCTTTCGGAGTGTTTCAACATATTTATTCCAGCCGGGACGAAATAGGGTTCCTACACTTTCTGAGAGACTGTCAAATATTTCAAGCGGGAAGGATACCTGGTTGAAGTAAAAATCCTTGGAAGGATTCCTTTGCCATTCACATCCATAATAATCGGTAACAGAGATGATATCGCCATCCATCTTCTTGCTGTTCTCATAATCCTGTATCCTCAAAGCCCCGATACGACGGGTATCTGACTTTAGTGCCAGAAGATTCTCCTCGACTGGGGTTATAATCTGTTGTATTACATCTACCTGCACCGGGTCATAATCGGGCTTCATACCTCTTGCCTTCATAGCTTCCTCGTAAGCATTACTGGTGATGGCTGTTACGGTTGTTCCGCTTAGATCATAGGGAACCCGGTCTGCTTCCTGGAAATGAAGGGTCTTATCGATTCTCTCTTTTCCTGTCATGATTCTGATCTTAAGAATTAATAGGTTTAATATTAGGTATAATTACATGGATGATAAGCAGGGCAATCAGGTAACCGCAACCTGCCACCAGAAATGGGATTGCATAACCGTCTGTTCCTGCATGCTGGAGGATCTTTCCAACACCGAATGCTACAATGGCTCCTCCAACAGCTCCTGCAAATCCGCCAAACCCGGCAACGGATGCCGTGGCTTTTTTCGGGAAAATATCTGACATAAGGCTGAAAATATTAGCAGACCAGCCACAGTGTCCCCCTGCGGCCAGAGCGATCAGGGATACAGCCAGCCATAGGGATTCGGTATGTGGTACAATGGCAACCGGAACTGCCAGCAAGCCACAGGTCAGCAGGCTTAGTTTTCTTCCCCGGTTCAGGCTCATGCCCGATTTCAGGTATCTTGAAGATATCCAGCCCAAAACAATGGCAATTGCCCAGGATGCCAGATAGATGGTGAAAAATGGCAACCCGATTTCCTTCAGGTTCACATCAAATTTTTCATTCAGGAACTTGGCTCCCCAGAAAAGGTAGAACCACCAGATGGGATCGGCAACAAATTTACCTACTGCAATGGCCCAGGTACCCCGATGAGGAAGAATAGCTTTCCAGGACATGCGCTCATTCTGGGTCTCTGATTCCGAATCAGAGTTAATATATTCAAGCTCCTTTTCGGTCACAGATTTATGGTCTTCAGGTTTTTTAAAGTTGCGGGACCATAAGAGCAGCCAGATAAGACTTAAGGGGAGGGTCCATAGAAAAGCCACCCTCCAGGTGCCTGCCAGAATTACCAGTCCAGGTATAATCAGAGGAGAAATAATTGTTCCCATATTGGCTCCCCCGTTAAAAATGCTGACCGCAAGAGCCCGCTCTTTCTTCGGGAACCACTCGGCCACGGCCTTTATGGCAGAGGGAAAATTTCCCGATTGTCCGGCTGCCAGTGCAAATCGGGCAATGGCAAAACCTATCCATCTTCCAGCCAGGCTGTGGGCTGCAGTTGCCAGGCTCCATAGGCCTATGGAGATCATATACCCTTTTTTAGTGCCTATCCGGTCGATGATGGTGCCCATGATCATAAAGCAGATGGCATAGGCTATCATAAATGCAGTATTTATATAGCCGTATTGCTCCTCACTCCATCCGATTGATTTTTGCAGATCAGGTGCCAGGATACCCAGGGCTGAACGGTCAATATAGAGAATAGTTGTGGCAATAAACAGGAGTGCCAGAATAAACCACCGGAAATTATCCTTTGTTCTGATTTTCATAATCCTGATAAAAATAGAATTTAATTGCCTGCTTAAGAATTCATTTGATCAATATTTTCCGCGAGTCGGGATATTAATTGCTAACGAGCATCTTACGGCTAAAGACCTGCCCAGGTTTATCTGTCAGCCTGAGTATATAAAACCCGGAAGGAAGATGGGAGATATTGATCTGCTGTACATTGCTGCCTGAACCCGCCTCTGCCAGCATCAGTTCTCCACTCAGACTGAATACCTCAATTTTTTTTATGGCCTGGTTAAATTCAATAGTAACAAATCCCGAACTGCTGGGATTAGGGAAGGCCCTGAAGGAAGAATTATCGATATTCTGATTTACTTGATTCGGCAAGCCTTCAGAACAATTCGTGTAGCTGGAATTATGGTACAGATTCACCTCATCCTGAACAAAACAGACAAGATCACCCCAGAGTCCGTTTATCTGCAGTTCTCCGGAATAGAAAAGCAGTCCCCGCTCATTTCCGATACCTTCAATCCATATAATATGTTCGTAATCCTTGAAGTGAATCCTTTTTCTGAGTTGCTCGGCGATCCGGATGGTATCTATTTCGGAGACTACCAGGTATTCATTGGTTGTGAATAGTCCCTCTCTAATAGTATCACCCACATTTACCGAAAAATCATACAACAGGATATCTCCGGTATCAGAAACCGGGTAGGAGAATGGATGTTCCCCCCGGTAATACACTTTTTTTTTTGGTCTTCCCGAATTCCTCCAATGCAAACTGCCGAGGAGGGAGATGGAGGATCTGTATCGAACCGGAATACTTTATTGTATTCCTGTCCATTAATTAAGGTATCCTGGTCAAGGAGTCCAAAGATCATAAATTCCGGAGCATTCCCGGGTTCCCAATAGTACTCAGGGTAGTAGTTCTGGTACCATGTTGTATTTGAATCCGGAAAAGGAAAATAGGATTGTTCATAGGCACCCAGATCCGGTGCAGCTCCATAATACGGGAAGCCGATATCTTCCCCTTTGTCCACCAGGTCGCTACCTGGACTGAGTTTCATGAAATCGACGTCCGGCAGGCTACCGTCCGGTTTACGGGGCTGGACCAGCAGGGCTTCATCAAGACTGAGAAAATCATCATCAGAGACCGTAACATCAAGATCAAAAGAATTATAGGCATCATCACATTGATCACGGTCGATATTGTTGATTTCGGAGCTTCTTCCCTTGTATCCCAGGTTGTTTCGAAGGCGATGGTCATAACCAGGAACGTCGGTGGCATTATCCGGCAGGCGGTTGAGCATATTAAAATTATACCGGTTCCGGTAGGAAGAATTATTGTACCAGTCTATTCCCCCTATGTGGTGGTTGGAATAAAATCCGCTGGCCTTATTCCGGACAGCCACACAGAATTGGACAGTATGCCTGGGAATGGGATTAGGCAATTGTTCCACCGATAGAGTGGCATGTCCCCCTGCCTTAAATCCATTTCCATCTCCCAGGCTTGCAAAACTTGTTGAGTATCCTGCGTACATGGCCCAGCAATTTTCGAAAACTACGGGGTGCATAGCGCCAATTACATCATAGCCGTCATCGCTGTTGAACCAGGCTCTGCATCCCCGGAAGACATTCCCTCTGCCTAATCCGCCTGGATGGCAACCAAAACCGTCAGTATTGCCTCCCCTTCCTCCTTCAGAGGTATAATCATGATTACGGTAGGCATCACAATTCAGGAAGAGGTTGTATCCCCCCGTCCTGTGGCGGAGTCCGGTTCCCTGGTTATCATGCAGGTCCAGCAATTCGTATATGTTATTACTGCCATAACTGTAGATGCAATAGGATTCCGTATGGCTGGTGATGGTTACCTGAATACCCGTTATTTCGAGTCCCTTGATATGCAAATAATTTCCTGTCACATAAATTCCGACATTCCTCTGGTTGGCCGGTTTGACCGCACTGTGATCAAATTTGGGAGTTTCACCGGGGTATGCCCAGTATTTAATGGGTTTGCCGGGTGTGCCGCTTTTGTCAAGGAATGTAATGCATGCAAACAATCCGTTGTGTACCCTGGATATATCATCCTCAGTTAGGGTGTATGTTCCACCTCGTATGTAAACGGTATCTCCTGGGACTGCCAGTTCCTGGGCCTTTTGGATGGATGCCAGAGGCTGGTCGATGGAGCCTGACTGGGTATCCACGCCATCTGGGGCCACATAAATAATTTTGGCATTCAGAGCAGAGACTTGCACTAAAAGGAATAAACCGAATAGATATTTTAAAGATTTCATGAGCCGTTTTTTCAGTTATTACAAATCTACCTGAATTACCCAATTGTGGAAATGAACAATATGGGGTTTTATTTAAACATTATGGCATTTCATTAGAGTGCCAAATTGTGCAACTTATTTCCGGGAAATGATAAAGGAAATTTGACCAAAGCAGTCTAAATTTATGTTTTTACCCTGAGTATTATATTTTAAACCTAAAACTTATGAAAAGCATTGCCTGCAGTCTGGTGCTTACAAGCTTTCTGCTTCTTCTGAACGTTTCCTGTTCAGACAATAATAATGATTCAGCCCCATGGCCTGAAATCACCAAGGAGTCTAAACCATGGACCCGATGGTGGTGGATGGGATCCGCAGTTGATCAGGAAAATATTACATCCCTGATGGAGCAGTATGCCGATGCTGGTTTTGGGGGACTCGAAATAGCTCCCATATATGGAGTCAGGGGGCGTGAAGAACAATATCTTGATTTTTTATCGCCCGAATGGATGGATGCACTGAAAACCAGTGTTTCGGAAGCCGAACGCCATGGAATGGGATTGGATATGACTGTCGGAACAGGCTGGCCATTCGGGGGACCGCAAATTACCCCAGAACATGCAGCCAGCCGACTGATCTTTCAGAAATACAAACTATCTGCCGGTGAATCACTTGAGGAGGGGATAGTTCCTGATGACCCGAGACAGGTTGAAGTAGGGGCCTACCTGGAGGCCTTGATGGCATATTCCCAGGACGGGAAAATTCTTAACCTGACTGCTAAGGTCGGGAATGATGGTTCACTGGACTGGAGTCCGGAAAAGGGTGAATGGGAATTAATTGCAGCCTTCTGCGGAAAAACCCGGCAAAAAGTAAAGAGGGCAGCTCCTGGCGGCAATGGATATACGCTGAATCATTTTTCTAAAACCTCACTGGATGTATACCTGAAACGTTTTGATGATTCCTTTGCGGGATACCAGGGTGTAAGGGCCTTTTTTAATGACAGTTACGAAGTTTATAGTGCAAGCTGGTCACCGGGATTTTTCGATGAATTCCTTGCAAGGAGGGGATACGATCTGAGGGACCATCTAAGGGAATTGACTTATGGTGAGAGGAGAAACAGGGAGAGGAGAGATGATCAGGGACGAGATGATGAAAACATAGATGATGAAAAAGCAGAGGAGATTGCCCGCATGAAATCCGATTACAGGGAAACCATGTCAGAACTCCTGCTGGAAAACTTTACTATTCCATGGACGGAATGGGTGAATGCTAAAGGGGGATTGACACGAAACCAGGCACACGGATCTCCCGGGAACCTGATTGATCTGTATGCGGCAGTTGATATTCCGGAATGTGAGATATTTGGTCACAGCAATTTTGATATTCCAGGCATGCGAAAGGATCCTGACGATACCAAAAATGTGGAACCTAATCCAATGATGTTGAAACTCGCCACCTCAGCAGCCCATGTAACAAACAAACCAAGAATTTCAAACGAAACCTTTACCTGGCTTGGGGAGCATTTCAAGGTAGCCCTTTCACAATGCAAGCCGGAGGTTGAGCAGGCTTTTGTGGCAGGTATAAATCACGTTTTTTACCATGGGATGACCTATTCCCCTGAGGATGCTCCATGGCCCGGCTGGTTGTTCTACGCTTCTGTGAATTTTGCCCCAAGCAATAGTTTCTTCCCCCACCTGTCCGGCATGAATAACTACATTGCCCGTTGCCAGTCTGTTCTTCAATCCGGGAAGTCGGACAACGAAATCCTGGTCTACTGGCCCGTTTACGATATCTGGAATGATGCAAGAAGACTGGAAATGCAGATAACTGTGCATAACATCCAGGAATGGCTGGTTTACCCTGGAATTGAGAAAATGGCTTCCATGGGTTACTCCTATGATTTTATTTCGGATGCATTGCTCGAAGGGGTTGAAACCAGCGGCGGTGATCTCCTGACAGCAGGAGGCGACATGTCCTACGATGTCCTTGTGGTCCCTGAATGCGATTTGATGCCGGTGAGTTCCCTCAGGAAAGCCATTGAGCTGGCTGAATCAGGGGGACTGGTAATTTTTGAAAAGATGCCCGGGGATGTGCCCGGATTGAATAAGCTGGAAGAAAGAAGGGCAGAGTTTGAAGATCTGATCACTGGACTGAAGTTCTCAGATGCTGGTGGTGGAGTCATGGAATGCCAGGTCGGGAAGGGAAGAGTTCTTGTTTCCGCCAGTATTGAAAGTGCCCTGGAATATGCAGGAATTTCCGGGGAAAAGATAAGTGAGTTCGGTCTGAAGTTTACACGAAGGAACCTGGATAATGGTAAGTTTTATTACCTGGTTAACCATACATCCGCAGCCATAGATAAATCAATTCCGATAAATGCTGAAGCAGAAAAAATAATTGTCATGGATCCACAGGACGGCAGTTATGGTCTGGCAAGTATGGAGAAGGGGAATGGCAAGTCCACTGTCAGAGTTCAGCTACAACCCGGGGAATCCGTATTTCTAAGAACCTATGAATCTCCTGTTTCATTTTGAGGCTGAAGATTGGCCTTACGAGAATAAAAGAGGCACCCCATCTGAGCTTCAGGGTACATGGAAGCTGGAATTTGTTGCAGGGGGACCAGTACTGCCGGGTTCCGTCGAGATGGAATCCCTGTCTCCATGGTCTGAATTGGAAGATACAAGCATGCTGAACTTTTCAGGAACAGCACGGTATACATTGAGTTTTATGCAGGAGGATGTTTCTGCAGATGATTATTTTCTGGATCTGGGAATGGTTTACGAGAGTGCCAGTGTAAAGCTGAACGGGAAAGATCTGGGCATTCTGTGGAGCATACCTTATCGAATGAGAATTGGTGATTATCTGGAGGAAGGTGAAAACACCCTGAGCATTGAGGTGGCAAACCTGATGGCTAACCGGATTCGGTATATGGACCGGAACGGGATGGCCTGGAGGAATTTCCATGAGATTAATTTTGTAAACATTCTCTATAAACCCTTCGATGCTTCCGAATGGGATGTTATGAATTCCGGACTTGAGGGCCCAGTTCAGATTATTCCTATATATACCAACTGAAGAAATCTCAATCAAGGGAGAGGATTGTATGCTCATAAATTTGTCCATATGATAATTATACTTTACATTTGGACATATAATATGTAAATTATGATTCAATGGTAAATCGTTTGTTCTGGTTAGATCAGCTAGAATTAAGTTGGCAAAAAAGATCCCTGATCTGGTTGTCGGGTGTTCGAAGAAGCGGAAAAACAACCTTGAGCAAGATGCTTCCAGGAGCCGTGTACCTAAATTGTGATTTACCATCCGTTGGCAGACAACTTGACAATCCGGAATTCTTTTATAAAAATCTGCCTGAGGAATCAATCGTTGTATTTGATGAAATACACAGGATAGATGATCCGAGTAAAGTGTTAAAAATAGGATCTGACGAATTCCCGGGAATAAGAATTCTTGCGACAGGCTCCTCCACACTTGCTGCGACAAAAAAATTCAAAGACTCACTCACCGGAAGAAAAACACAGCTATTCCTGCCGCCCGTATTATGGAATGAGTGTATTGACGATTTTAATATCAATGACATTAACCGTAGATTGTTATTTGGGGGGTTGCCTGAATTTCTGTTGTCTGAAGATAAAAAGGGAGAACTCTTCTCTGAGTGGATTGACAGCTATTATGCAAGGGATATCCAGGAACTTTTTAATGTGAGGAACAGAACAGGATTTCTGAATCTTATGCAATTGCTTTTTATTCAAAGTGGTGGCATCCTTGAGATTACTTCTCTGGCAAAGGATAGTAGTTTAAGCAGACCTACAGTAATGGCACATATTGAGGCCTTAATAGTAGCACATGCCATCTATCTGGTTCAGCCTTTCTTTGGTGGTGGTAAAAGGGAAATTACCAAACGACCAAAAATCTATGCCTTTGATACAGGCTTTGTGACCCACGTGAAAGGCTGGAATGAAATCAGAGAAACAGACAGTGGACTTTTGTGGGAGCACCTCGTATTAGATATGCTACGTACATGTTACGGCACAGTCTATTACTGGTTAGACAAAGGAAGAAATGAAATTGATTTCATTGTGAAGGGAGATGGAGATGAAGTCCATACCATAGAGTGTAAAATAAATCCTGATAAATACTCGCCCAAAGCATCATTAAAATTCAGAGAATATTATTCACGGGGAAGGAACCTTTGTATTTCTCCCCATATTCAGACTCCATATAAATTAAGCTATGGTACTATTGAAGTGGAATTTCGATCAACAATTTCACCTGCCACTAGCCTTAAGTCTTCTGACCGGTAATGTTATTTTGCATATTCCAATATCAAATTGTATAAATCATTGCCCGAATTGTACATTGAATGATCGCAGAAAGCTCCTTATATTTATTGGATGTAATTACAAAACCTGAATAAATGAATCCAAGAGATCGCGTACTGAAAACATTTGGCAGGATCCCCGGCAAAGCGGACCGGGTACCAATACAATTTGAAATGTGCAGGGAGTTGTCCGATCATTTCGGGAAGGAACTCGGCATTCCGGTGCACTATACTGAAAACATTTACGAGGATGTCACCTACCGTATTAGCGCGAACGAATTACGTACCGCAATGGGCTCAGATGTCGTAGTCACGGGAGCATCAGTTTCCGATGATTTCAGGATTGTTCCGGATGAAAAAGGACATTGGCTCAATGAATACCAGATGAAAATGAGGCAGGGGGATATCTATGTTGAAGTTGTGGATTATCCCCTGGCAAATGCACAAACCAAGACGGATATAGATAGTTACAGTTTCCCTGACCCGGATGCCCCGGGACGTTACCGGGATGCCGAATCCCTTGTGAAGAAGTACCACGATGATTACCTGGTCTTTGGAGATATTGAGGTTACTGTATTTTCACTGGGTCATCAACTCGTCGGCATGGAAAAGCTGCTCGTTGATATGATGATGGAGACAGATTATGTCATCCCTCTCTTCAAAGCCTGCGCAGAATTCCAGACTGAAATCGGGTTGAGGTTGATTGATAAGGGAGTGGACGCCATCTGGTTCGGAGATGATTTTGGTACCCAGCAAAGCCTGATCATGGACCCGGAAACTTTCCGCACACAGCTGAAACCATTCTATACTGAAATGATTGATCGGTTCAAAGCCAAAAAACCGGATATCATCCCAATTCTGCACTGCGACGGGGCCGTAAGCGAATTATTGCAGGACATTCATGAGATTGGTTTCGAGGTATTTAACCCGGTTCAACCTGATGTACCAGGTCATCTTCCCAGGGATATGAAGAATGGATTCGGACATCTATTCTCCTTCTGGGGAGCCATTGACCAGCAAGATTTATTACCCAGGGGATCGGATGAAGATTTGGAAAAGGACATTTTGGAGAAAATCTCCATTCTTGGAGAAGGAGGGGGCTATATGATATCCCCTGCTCATATTATACAGAATGATGTCAGCCCGGAAAGGGTCCTGAAATTCATTGAACTATGCCTTAAACATGGGGAAATGGAATAGCATGTTAAATGTCATTTTGGATTCTTATATTAAAGCTTATCACTCCTTTGACTTATTGCTTATTTTGAGCAAACTGGCATTGCCATAGAGGCCCATGGGATCCGGTTTCTTCAGTTTGATCCATCTTTTTGCTGCCCGATTATTGCTCAGGGAATTTGCATAGTTTGCCAGTGTTGTTGTGTAGGTTATTTCAAGCTGGTTCGCCCCCGGCTTCAAAACCCCTTCCGGTATCCTGTACACCTGTTTTCCGCAATGCAGCACCCTAAAAGTATTTCAGGATAATTTGATATAAGTCTCCTTGTTCTTGACTCATTCTTAAGAGGATGGATTTCATATGCTTAGACTCTGGAAGGGTCACATTTATCTGATACATATTGTGAGTTAGTTCTGCAGCTCTTTTCACTGATAGATATGAGTTTTCAGCTTTTAGCACCCTTTCCAGTTCCTTATAAATGGAATATGCAGTAAAGGAGATGCAGATATGTCCTTCAATTCGATGTCTAAGCCGGTGATAAATCGGGCGGATCTTCAGATCTGTTTTGTTTATTCTAAAAGCTCTTTCAATATGCCAGAGGTTGTTGTAGTTATCGATGATTTGCTTTGATCTCAGCGAGGTATTGGTAATGTATCCTTTCAGCCCATCCCAGCGTTGATCAGCATTGTACTTGTCATAATCGATTTCAACCTGAACTTCCCCGGTGAGCTTCAGGTATTTGTTATAGCCCCTGTTATTAATATTGGCTTTTGTTAAGCCTTCCACGCTTCAGATTCTTTTCCAGTCGGGCCAGTCCTCTTTCACGGTTATGTCGGTCTTTTGCAGCTCGTTTATCCGAATAGGAGACCACTATTCGCTGTTCTTTGTCCTTTCTTAAGCCTGATAGAGTGTCCTTCCTCCCATTCCTCTTCCAGGATCCTATCCTTAATAATCTGCGACTCGTTCTTAATCCTGGCTCCAATAATATACTGGTATCCATTGGACTGAAGCATGATGATATTATCCTTGCTGAGCAAGCCCTGCGTCTGCAATAACCACAGGTTTATTGAGATTGTAACGCTATCTTCAAATTTCTGGATAGTTGGTAATAGCGTGTGTCCTTCAAAGATATTTCCCTCGAAAATGTCATACCCTATGGCAAATCCATGCAAGCCAACCAGCAAACCAAGATAAATCTGTGGGTTCCTGTGCTTACCTACTTTTGAAAACCCTGTTCTGCGCAAGATCATCTTCATCTGCTGCTTCAAAATGTAGGGTGGTCATATCATAAAATACAATGCTAATCTCTACCTCCAAGGACCCGTTTGGTATGTTCGAAAGCAATCTGCTCAACCTGTTCTTTCAATTGCCACTAAGCTTGTCAAGAAACCGGTAGATCTCATCAACTTGCAAATCAACATTTAAAAAACGAAATAAATAATCTATAGCTTTCAGTTTACTCCCTGGATGAAACAAGCGTGTAATAACCAAATGACGGAAAAGATCACTTTCAACCTGATTAAACCCAATGGCATCATAGATTTTCCCGAATATCAATTCTGGTCCAATAACTTGGACTTGGTGAGTTACTTAAATCACTTAATAAAAACTTCGAGTTTTGCATCATCTCGATTAACAAACATTGAGATGGAACCATCCATCTTCTCCAATTCTTGTTGGGCTCGTTGATATAAAAACTCGATTTCCTGCTCTGAACTTCCACTACCTAAGAGTCTTTAAAACTTTGTAACTGCCCTCTTTCCTTGGAGACTATCTGGACACTGTAACTGCCGCTACGGTTCTTGTTTTTTCTAATAAATACCACAAAATCAACTTTGCAGCACCCAATTTAGAAAAACCATATTTGAATATCAAATAGTTACAGCGATTTGGGTGTCCCATGCGGAAAACAGGAAAAAACCGGATATCATCCCAATTCTGCACTGCGACGGGGCCGTAAGCGAATTATTGCAGGACATTCATGAGATTGGTTTCGAGGTATTTAACCCGGTTCAACCTGATGTACCAGGTCATCTTCCCAGGGATATGAAGAATGGATTCGGACATCTATTCTCCTTCTGGGGAGCCATTGACCAGCAAGATTTATTACCCAGGGGATCGGATGAAGATTTGGAAAAGGACATTTTGGAGAAAATCTCCATTCTTGGAGAAGGAGGGGGCTATATGATATCCCCTGCTCATATTATACAGAATGATGTCAGCCCGGAAAGGGTCCTGAAATTCATTGAACTATGCCTTAAACATGGGGAAATGGAATAGCATGTTAAATGTCATTTTGGATTCTTATATTAAAGATTATCACTCCTTTGACTTATTGCTTATTTTGAGCAAACTGGCATTGCCATAGAGGCCCATGGGATCCGGTTTCTTCAGTTTGATCCATCTTTTTGCTGCCCGATTACTGCTCAGGGAATTTGCATAGTTTGCCAGTGTTGTTGTGTAGGTTATTTCAAGCTGGTTCTCCCCCGGCTTCAAAACCCCTTCCGGTATCCTGTACAGATGCCGTCCCCACCATTTTACCCCCAGCTCCACCCCGTTGATTGTGGCTTCTGTAATGTGCTGTTCGATGCCCAGGTCAAGGAATGCCCAATCGGTCTGTCCGCTTGAAAAGGAGGTACTGTAGACTACCTGTCCCCCGAAATTCGCAATCCGGGCATCAGCATGACTGCCAAATTCAAACAACTGCTCTGTAGATGTTTCAAAAGCCTCCCCATGGACAGGATAAAATTCGAGTTTCCATGTTTCACCGATGGTTATTCCCGATGATTCATCGGGAAAAATCAGTTCTTCTGCCTCTGTTGGACCCCTTTCTTCCAAGACAATTACGAGGGATTCCAGGGGTTCTAAACGGATTTCCAATACACCCTCTTTTTTAACGGGATAGACATAGCGTTCGCCGGTATGTGGATCCCAACACCAGGCAGTTTTTTTTCTGCTCTTGAATTTTGCCGAACACTCTATTCCATTCACTTCATCCTGACTGGAGAAAAAGTAGATTTCTGAGCTGCCACTGTAGTGCTTTAAAAGGTATAGTTTTTCATTTACTGGATTAATTTCCACACCTGTTTCAAGTCCGGTCTCCATTAACACCCTCGCTGTCCATTCCCCCATTGATTCACCCTTTACGGGGGCTTTAATAAGCCTTACATTATCCTGGGAGGATGCACTGCTCATCCTTTCTTGTACAGTCCGGTCCCCTTTCTCCTTTTCGAAGAGGGAGGGGGTTGATGAGGGCAGGTGGTCGAGGAAGAGGAATCGGACTCCCTCCCTGGCGAGAGTTTCCATAGCGGTCGCGGTTTCGGGGAGTATGGACCTGGCACCCGGTACAATGATCAGTTGATAGGAGGCTGCTTCGCTTTCCATCACTCCATCCTTTTCGATAGCCCTTCTGATCACACCTTCATTGATATAATCGGCAGATATTCCGGCATTGCTGAATGCTTCCCAGAGATCATGGTTGTACCACGGGATTCTTATAGAAGGGATTCCTATAAAGGCCCCATTCTGCCCAGATATCGGCTTCCGGGGTCATAATGGCCACATCTACAACGGGACTTGAGTTTTGAAAAAGGGCTGAAAGCCTGGCATTATAATCTGCCCAGTACCTGAAATAGGGCCACCAGCTGTTCTGGTCACTGAAGTAGGCTCCATACCTGACCCATCCGGGGAATCCAGCCTCGGGAGGGGAGTAGTTGTACCCGTGAAGGACCGAATGATTGATCCCCGAGATAAAATTGAAATCGTCATTCTTCTTTATCATTTCAAGGGTAGTGCGGAATACGCCCCGGGTATTTGTCATGGCCTCGCTGCTGACAATATTCACTCCTGAAAGATGGGCTGCAGAAGAGGCATACTTGTTCCAGATCCAGTAACCATGATTCCTTGCATCCGGAGAGAAGAGCCAGTTGTTGCTTTCAGGGATATCCACGGCCCGGTATCCATCCAACATCCCCATTAACCAGGGTGATCCATAGGCCTGGAAACGGCTTTGCATACCATGTTCATTGGCCCAGTCATCGAAGGTTTTAATAAAACGCTCCTGGAACAATTCCACCAGGGTGGCATTGAAGTCATACCTGATCCTTTTTATATCCTCATTAAAAGGCTGTGAGTAATGCAGGGTATCGGTATATCCCGTATAGGGATGATAGTAGACCAGGGGTAGAAAAGGTGTCAGGTCGTAGCCTCTTCTTTTAAGGAATTCTTCAAAAAAGTCATCCGTAATATTGGCACCGGAAAGTTCGATGCTGTCACAAAAAAGGGCCCGTATAAAATCACCCAGCTTTCCGCCCAAAACGGCTTCAAGTACCCTGGCAAGTTTGTCCATATAAGCCCTGACATCCTCCTCATCGTAATGATTTACCACCGGTCCCCTGGATCCTGGAGCCCCATGCATCACCGAGCGGTAGGCTTTCTGGAAAGTACCGATATAAAGATCGTGCTTTCCGGCCGGAATGAAGAATTCCACATTTCCGTTCTCATCCACCTGATCTTTAAGATCGATGAGGCTGTTTTCATCCCCGGCATCATGAGGGATCATCTGTAAAAAGAAGAGTTCGGCATCTGGTGCATCCGGATTGTTATAAGTTCCAAAATTCCTTCCGGGAAGCTGCCATTCCGACTCTACATTGAGGGTCATTTTGCGGGGGCCTTCGATTTCCATTTTCCGGATTCCCACACCCTGAAGGAACTGGTCTTCCTCAAGGAATTCCCCTCCAAATGGCCAGCCCGATCCCATGATCATGTCCACCACCATATCCCGCTGCCGGGCCATTTCAATGCTTGCCTTTACCCGCTCGTTCCATTCAGGGCTCAGCCATTCATAACAGGCATAATCGAAGGGCTCTCCTTCCACCGGCATTGCAATGGGGTTGATCTCAACTCCGCCTATGCCTGCAGCCTTCATCACATCAAGCTCCCTCTCCAGTTCATCCACCTCGATGCAATCCCCGTTCCACCACCACCTGACAAAGGGTCTGGCCTCCATAGGGGGATCCCGGAACAGGGAGTATAATTCCTCAGAAGGAAGTGGATCTTCCCGGGTATCACAGGCAGTGAATAACAGAACAGCCAATGTTGCGATGCGAAGCAATCGAAAACGGAATGTTTTGATTCTCATGTCTATTGTCTTTGAGGGCAAAAACTATTTGATTTCTAAAGTATTAAAAAAATAATCATTGTTCAACAGTTTGCAAGCTGACAAGGCCAATCCATCCTGACGGGATCAGCTCCTCTGCTGGAGTAGCACGGTCCACCACTAACCATGTCCTACCGACGTCAATACCATTCAGTCTTCATGTGGGAGTAGGACGAGTATACCTGCCACTTTTTCAATTGATAGTTTCCTATGATCAATATTTTTAGTATTCCATGTATATTAGCAGTATGACAAATTCAATGGTATTTATTCTGCTAACAGCCCTGTTCGCAAGCTGTATCCAAAAAACTGAACAAATCAAGGGCAAACCAAATGTCGTAATTGTATTTATTGACGATGAAGGATACGGAGATGTCGGTTGCTATGGAGCCACGGGTTTTGAAACTCCAAACCTGGATAGAATGGCAGCGGAAGGAATGCGTTTTACGAATTTCTACTCTGCCCAGGCAGTATGCAGTGCTTCCCGCGCTGGACTGATGACGGGGTGTTACCCTAACCGGATTGGTATCTCAGGGGCCCTGTTCCCCCGTGATACGACCGGCATCAATAAAGAAGAATGGACCATCTCTGAAATGTTTAAAGAGCAGGGTTATGCTACGGCCTGCTTTGGCAAATGGCACCTGGGTTGGCAGAAGGAGTTTCTTCCCCTGCAGCATGGTTTCGATGAATATGTGGGACTACCATACTCGAACGATATGTGGCCAAACAGCAATGTTACCGGCGAAAGATTGCCTGAAGGCAAGGGTAGGGGAAAATATCCTGAACTGCCCCTGATCAGGGGGAACGAAGTCTCAGAGACGATTACAAGTCTGAAAGGTCAGGATAAACTCACCACCCTGTATACCGAAGAAGCAGTTGATTTTATTAACCGTAAGGCCGAAGAACCGTTCTTTTTATATGTTCCGCATACCATGGGACATATACCCCTTGGAGTTTCGGATAAATTCAGGGGAAAAAGTGAGAAGGGATTGTACGGTGACGTTATGATGGAAATTGACTGGTCGGTTGGCGAGATCATGAGAGCGCTGGAGGAAAATGAAATTGAAGACAATACCATTATAATCTTCACAACGGATAACGGTCCCTGGCTGAATTTCGGCAACCATGCAGGGTCTGCAGGGGGTCTCAGGGAAGGAAAAACTACCTGCTGGGAAGGGGGACAAAGGGTGCCGTTTATAGTACGCTGGCCCGAAAGTATTCCCGCCGGGACGGTTTGCAATAAACTGGGATGTACAATCGACCTGTTGCCCACCTTAGCGGGTATTACCGGTGGTGAATTATCTGAAAATAAGATCGATGGACTTGATATCAGTTCGCTTTTTGAAGGCGATTTTCAATCTGAACCCCGGGAGACAATTCTTTACTACCTGGGTAGAAATAACCTGAACGCAGTTCGTAAAGGAAACTGGAAGCTTGTCCTGCCACATACTTATCGCTCATATGATACAGCACCCGGGAACGATGGGCATGGAGGCAGAAGAATCCCAACAGATGTTGAAGAGCCCGAGCTGTACAATATGATGCGAGATCCCGGGGAGCAATATAATGTCATTGAGTATTATCCTGAGAAGGTCACTGAAATAATGGCTGTCGTAGAAAAAGCCCGTAAAGAACTGGGAGATCAGAATGTCGGAATTGCGCAAGGAACTGAAAACAGAAAAATTGGTGAACTGGAGTAAAGTGTAAATATTGGAGTAATGTGTGAATAATTTGATCGAATAAAAATGAAATACCTGTTCATTAATATTTTCATCGGCTTGCTGTTTTTATCAGCCTGCAATCAGAAGCAATCTTCCCGGCAAATTATTATCGATGAAACCGGCAATACCGAGTCTGTCGAACAAATCATTGAGATTGACTCTGTCTGGGCTGGCCACCCTGTCGGATTTTGCCTGTATACTCAGGGAAAAAGGCAATACATTGCCTATTACAACGCAAACCGAAACATGGTAGTGGGTCAGAGAAATCTTAATGAAGATTCCTTTGAGCTGTATACCATGCCTGCAACTTCGCGCGAGACGGCCGGGGGAACAAGCACTGTCCTGGGATGGGATAGTCATAATTATATAACCATGGGTATCGACAGGGAAGGATTTATTCATTTATCCGGCAATATGCATGTGCATCCACTCACCTATTTCAGGAGCACAGAACCCAATGATATTACAACTCTCGTTCAGGAGATGAAGATGGTCGGCCTGAATGAGAACAGATGTACCTATCCTCATTTTATGGTAAACAAGGAGGGAGAATTACTTTTTCATTATCGGGACGGCGGAAGCGGGGACGGTAACGAGATTTACAATATCTATTCCTGCGAAAGCAAATCCTGGTCAAGGATGCTCGATGTTCCGCTTACGGACGGAAAGGGACTGATGAATGCCTACCAGACGCAACCCACTGTTAAAGAAGATGGATGGTATCATATGTTCTGGGTATGGAGGGACACGCCGGATTGTTCCACCAACCATGATCTATCCTATATGAAAAGCCCGGATTTGAAAAACTGGTACAATGCCTTCGGTGTAAAGATTGAACTGCCTGCAACATTGGACCAGGAAGTATTGATCGTTGATCCGATTCCCCCGAAAGGGGGGATAATAAACCTGGCAGCCAAGCTTTGCCTGGATGAAAACAAGCGGCCTGTTTTCGTCTACCACAAATACGATACGGCAGGCAACTTACAATTGTTCTCAGCTCATGCGGATGATAATCAATGGATTCATAAGCAGCTGACAAATTGGGATTACCGCTGGGAATTCTCCGGGGGTGGAAGCATCAATTTTGAAGTTCTTTTAAAGAGATTTCGTAAGAGGGAAGATGGGAATTACGAGGTTGGATACTGGCACGTAAAATACGGGACCGGTACTCTTTTGCTGGATAAGGAGCTTAATCACATTGGGGAGGTTCTAAAACCCGCCCCCTTCGGTTCTGAATTGAAAATTGAGGGAGAATTTCCGGGCTTAATGGTACAGACCAGCGGTGATCTTGGAAAGTCCGACGAGGAAAACATCAGGTATGTTTTAAAATGGGAAACCCTGAACCGAAACCGTGATCGCCCGCGTCCTGAACCCTGGCCCCCTCCAAGCCGTTTGTTACTGTATAAACTCAGGATGGGATCCTGAGTTCCGCCAGGCCAACATGGATTACTCCATATAAAACACTTCCTCGAGTTCGCTGGATATAGGTGAATTGTCGGGATTAGTTTCCATGACATCAGCCATAAAGGCCCACCATTTTTTGACAATTTCCGTTTTTCCCAGGTTCTGGGATCCTCCATCGCCGCTAACCTTCTGGAAGGCGAAGAGGGTATTGGTTTCCTCATCCAGGAATATGGAATATTCGCTAATTCCGGCATCTTTCAGGAGCTTTTCAAGTTCCGGCCAGATCTCATCATGTCGCTTTATGTATTCTTCTTTTTGCCCCTCGTTGAGGTGCATTTTAAATGCAGCTCGTTTCATTTTTATATAATTGAATTACCTATTCCAACAAGAAATACGGATAAGATTATAACAGCTATTCCAATGGTAATGGTTAGTTTGGTCTTTTTGGCCACTCCCTTCCATTCCTTACGGTAAATTCCCCACATATTGGCTGTTAATATGATGGTTGACATATGCAGGATCCATGAACTTGCTCCGTTACCCAGCTTGCTTTCTCCCATTCCATAGAAGAAGAACTGTAAAAACCATGTGGTTCCAGCCAATGCTGAAAACATGAGGTTTTTGGCAATGGGTGAATTTTTGTTTACGAAATCTCCGTATGATTTATTTTTTAAACTGAGTATGGTTGTCCAGATTAAGTTAGTGGTCAATCCTCCCCAGAGAATGACAACAAAGGTTACATTGTTCTGATAAAGTGGGTTGAATCCGGCAGCCACAGCAGCTTCTGCCAGAGGTTTTCCTGCTTCGATACCAAAATTGAAGAAGGAACTCAGAATACCTGAGAGAACGGCTATTATTAATCCTTTCACAAGGCTGAATTCGGCGACAGATTTTTTCTTGTCCTCTGTTGAGAGTTCGCCTTCTTTCATCATACCGGCCCAGCCTGAAATGGCAATACCTGCAAGACATACAAACACACCCAAAAGTACCAGTTGCCCACCTGATGTTGCCATCATATCTGTAAAGGAAATCTTTCCTTCTGTTGGATTAATATTGTAATAAATCGATGGTACAATAGCGCCAAAAGCTGCGCAAAACCCAAGCACAACAGAATTACCCAGAGACATTCCAAGGTACCTTACACCCAGTCCGTAGGTCAATCCCCCTATTCCCCAGAGGAGTCCCATCAGGAAGGTGAAATGAATGACTTGTTTTGAGCCTGCTGCAATGATTTCTGCAAATCCAGGAACTGTTAACCAGGCCGCCAGGGGTGGGACAATCAGCCATGAAAACAATCCTCCAACTATCCAAAAACTTTCCCAAGCCCAACCCTTCACTTTGTTAAAGGGCATATAAAAACTTCCGGATGCAACACCCCCTATGGTGTGATAAATAATTCCAAATATTACTTGCATGATTTACTTTTAAGTTATGATTGAGAATGAAGATTTTTTGTAGTAGACTGATTTCTAATTTATAAGTATGCGTTTAAGATATCGCTTTTTAATGAAAACAGCCTGCTTTAGAATTATTGTATTTCTGGATTCCCAAAGGGGTCAGAATACAATTGTTTTCCGGATTTTCCTTTAATGGTCTGCGCTGCGGGTGATTAGAAGTCTGAAATTCTGAAACATCCGAATATCAAATAGTGTAAATCTTTGCCCGTTTCGTGCAATGATTTTTTGCTGGCGCTTACTAAAAATCAATCATGGCCTTCATAACGCCGTCGCTGTAAGAAGCAACCAGGTCGAAGGCTTTTTTTGAATCTGCAAAGGAAAACCGGTGGGTGGGCATATTACTGACATCCACTATGCCTTTCTCCAACATCTCCAGGGCTTCTTCGACTGCTCCGTTCTGTCGTCGTACATTTAGAATTGAAATCTCTTTATGTCTGCATGTATCAACAAGTAAACTCCAGCGATCAAATTCAGGAATACCGATGAGCATTAACTTGCCCCCTGGTTTTAATAAATCAAGAGCCTGGTCAATGGCTTCCTGTTGTCCACAGCATTCGAATATAATATCCAGTCCCCTGGGTTCAAGGTCCAGTATTTCCTGAACAACATCTGCTTTATCAACATTTCCTGCATATTTAGCCCCTGATTCACGTGCGATCTGTAAACGTTCATCAATTTTGTCAGTGACAAATACTTTCCCGGCACCTTTGGCCATGGCAGGAAGCTGTACGCTCATTCCTATCGGGCCAAATCCTAAAATACCAATATTTGCTCCTTCTATCGGCATGGACCGGTTCACAGCATAGAGTCCGATTGCCAGAGGTTCAGAGATAGCCGCCTGGTCATAGCTCATATGATCAGAAATGGGGAAACATGAACTTTCAGGCATCACAATAAATTCTGACAGACTACCATCTGCCTGTCCGGGACAACCCAGGAAATTTAAATTCCTGCAGGTATGAGGCCTGCCACTATTGCACTGATCACATTCAAAGCAAGGCATGGCCGGTTCGATGGCAATCCTGTCTCCCGGCTTAACCCGACTGACGGAACTACCCACTTTCTCAACAATCCCGGCACATTCATGTCCCACTGGAAAAGGATATTCCACCACCTGGCTCCCGATTTTTCCGGAAACATAGTAGTGTACATCGGACCCGCATACGGCCAGAACTTTTAATTTGATGAGAACATCTGTTTCGTTGATGAGGGCAGGATCCGGAACCTGTTTCATCTCCATTTCCCGTATACCGGTGAGCATCATTGATTTCATGGTACTAACTTTTAAAATTGAATGATTTTGATTTACCGTTCACTGATATCAAAAAATGTAAATAATTGACCGTTTTGTGCATTGATTAGGGTTTATGTACTTCTGATATTTATGAATAATTAAAAACACCAATCGCAATGATTGAAAAAAAGCGTTTTCTGAATTTCACTGCCAAATTACTCTTTTTACTGATTTTTTGTATATCGTGCAATCGTCCATAAATGAAAAACCAACGGGCAGGAGATTCTTTCGTCAATGAAAACAGCCAATGAATACTTCATGAATAAATGGCCCGATACGGGGAAGGACATCCTACAGGAACCTACCGGGATCATGTGGAAAAGCAATATATGGACCCGCGGTACATACTACACCGGTTTGATGGAATTGTACAGGACAACAGGGGAGCAAAAGCTCCTGGATTATGCAGTGGACTGGGGAGAAAGTCATGACTGGCAGATCAGTCCCAAGGAAATGTGGAACGATCATCTCGCCGGACAAACCTATATTGAGCTTTACCAGATGGATACCTCAAAGTATAGGTATATAGCTGCAGTTAAGGAATCCATTGACGCGTTTATTGAAACCGGCGATACCATGGGCAGGGAGTTCGGAGCGGACTGGAACTGGATTGATGCGGCCTTTATGGCCATGCCCCTGTTTGCCCAGCTGGGTGTATTAACCGGCGAGGAGATCTATTTTGAGCAAATGCATCTCCTGTATACGGATATGAAGGAAAATATTGGAGGGGGATTGTTCAATGATGAAGATGGTTTATGGTGGCGGGATAAGGATTTTGTACCTCCCTACACGGCACCCAACGGTGAAGATTGTTACTGGTCCCGCGGCAACGGCTGGGTGGTCGGCGCCCTTGTTCGTACACTTGAGGTACTTCCTGCAGATGATCCCCGGCGTGATGAATACCTTGGCGTACTCAAAACCATGTGTGAAGCCCTGCTTAAGGCCCAGAGGGAAGACGGTATGTGGAATGTAAGCCTCCATGATCCGGATCATTATGGAGGAAAAGAAGTTACCGGTACTGCATTTTTCCTTTACGGGATGGCCTGGTCGGTAAATAACGGCTTGCTAGACGCTGAGATATTTATGCCCGCTGTTTACAAAGGTTGGAAAACGATGGTGAACGATTGCATGCATCCGAATGGATTCATGGGATTTGTCCAGGGAACTGGCAAGGAGCCCAAGGACGGACAGCCGGTTACATACGATTCCATGCCGGACTTCGAAGACTATGGCCTGGGGGCATTTCTCCTGGCAGGTTGTGAAATATTTAAAACCCTGAACTAATGAATACTTTGTTGAGAATTTTTACTCTCCTGCTGCTGGCAGGAATGCTGTTTGCCGGATGTTCCGAAACAGAGCCAGAACCGCCGAACGTTATTCTGATCCTGGCCGATGATCTTGGATTTTCAGACCTCGGATGCTACGGGGGTGAAATATTAACCCCGAACCTGGACGGACTGGCCGAGAATGGATTACGTTTTACCCAGTTTTATAACTGTGGTCGTTGCTGGCCTACGCGTGGGTCCCTGATGACCGGGTATTATCCCCAGATGATCGGCCGCGATAATGCCCCTGGCATAAAAGGAGGGGGAAGAGGCAAACGACCCGATTGGGCCGGCCTTTTACCAGAGTATTTAAAAGCCGCCGGGTACAGATCTTACCATTCCGGGAAATGGCATATTGACGGTATGCCGATCGAGAGTGGTTTTGACCATTCCTATTACCTGGCTGACCAGGCCCGTTTTTTTAGTCCCACTACACATTACGAAGATGATGTTCAGTTGCCCGGTGTTGAGAGAGGGACGGGATATTATGGTACCACCGAGATTGCCGACAGGGCTATCGCACATTTAAAACAACATAAGGTGGATCATCCGGATGCCCCATTTTTCTCATACATTGCTATGACCCCACCTCATTTTCCTTTACATGCCCTCCAGGAGGATATTGATAAGATAGGTGAAAGGTATGCCGCCGGTTGGGAAGAATTGCGGCAGAAACGATGGAATAAAATACAGGAAATGGGGATTGTGGAAGGGGAACTATCTGCCGTTGAACCCGAGGTTGGTCCCCCTTACCATTTCCCGGATGCAATGGAGATCCTGGGTAGTGGTGAGGTAAACCGTCCCGTGCCCTGGGAAAGCCTTAGCCCGGAGCAGAAAAAATTCCAGGAGGTAAAAATGGCCATCCATGCAGCCATGATTGAACGGATGGATATCGAAATCGGCAGAATTATTGACCAGGTCAGGAACATGGACGCCTTGGACAATACCCTGATCATGTTTCTTTCAGACAACGGGGCAAGTGCAGAGATCATGGTCCGGGACGACGGACACGATCCGGAAGCCGATCCCGGTTCTGCCTCCACCCATCTCTGCCTGGGACCAGGATGGTCGAATATGTGTAACACTCCTTTCCGCAGACATAAAACATGGGTCCATGAGGGCGGTACGTGCACGCCATTTGTTGCCCACTGGCCGGATGGCATAGCATCCCGGGGAGAGTTGCGGCATACCCAGGGACATGTCATCGATGTGGTCCCTACCATTTTGGAACTGGCAGGTGTTCCGTCCGGCGCCCATGATACGGTACCCCTTCCGGGGAAATCCCTTCGCCAGCTGTTTGAAGGAGATACTGACAGGGAACATAATCTCTGGTGGTACCATGAAGGAAACCAAGCAGTACGATCAGGTAACTGGAAGCTGGTTGCTGCCAGTGAGGAAGATTGGGAGCTTTTTGATCTGTCTATTGACCGCACAGAATCGAATAATCTTATGGATAAGTATCCCGGGAAGGCGGATGAACTGGAAGGATTATGGAATGATATGCTGCAGGAGATCCGGGAAGTTTCCCCCGGTAAGATTGAAGGAAAAGAAGAAGTCTCAGTTACAACAGAGAACCTGGAATAAAAAATCAACTAAAAACAAGTAATCAAATGCAGAAAAAGATCAGCTTTCATCCGGTACTGATATTATTGACACTGGTTTTTATCACCACCGGTTGTTTTACAAAGCGGGACAAAGAACCCCAACAAATGAATGTCCTGTTTTTGATTTCCGATGACCTTCGTACAGAGACAGGAAGCTATGGCGGCATAGCCATCACCCCTAACCTTGACCGTCTGGCAAAATCGGGCGTACAGTTTGATTATGCTTATTGCCAGTATCCACTCTGTAACCCTTCACGCACATCCATGCTGTTCGGAAGGTCTCTTGTAACCACAAGACTTTTCAGCAACCGGGCCTGGATGGGTGATCGCCAGCCGGATTGGGTCAGCCTGCCCATGTGGTTCAGGCAGCATGGCTACACTACCATGCGAGCCGGCAAGGTATTTCATGGGGGAATTGATGATACAAAGGCCTGGAGTGAAGGTGGTGAGAAAAGACGACATGGGATCGATACCGCACCGGAGCCAGATGGCACAACGCCCCAGCCACGCCCAAAAAGAAGTGGCGCCCCTGGTTTGAGCAAGCGGGAATATTCCGATCGCTGGGCGGTTCTGGAGGGCGAAAACGGTGAGGAGTATGGTGATTACATGGTGGCTGATCTTGCCATTGATTACCTCCAGCGGGCTAAAGACCAGGAAGATCCCTGGTTTATCGTATGTGGATTCTCAAAACCCCACAGTCCCCTTGTAGCCCCTCAACGATTCTTTGATATGTATAATGTTGCTGAAATTGAACTGAGCCCGGATTTTGCTTCAAAACCCACGGTACCTGAGGGCTTCCCTTCCGGTTCTATCAGGCCGAAAAACGCGGATCTGTTCATAGGCCGTGAGGCCAGTGTTGAGCAGGCCAAAGAGATGAAACTTGCTTATTACGCTTCAACTTCTTGGATGGACTGGAATGCAGGACGTGTCTTGGATGAACTGGATCGTCTGGGGATGAAGGACAATACAATAATCGTTTTCTGGGGAGATCATGGCTATCAGCTGGGTGAAAAAGGGAAGTGGTCAAAAGCAGGTTCCATCTGGGAGAGGGGCTGCCGGGTGCCTACAATCATATACGATCCACGTGTTGCAGGTAATGGTAAATCCTCCCCCAGGATTACGCAGTCCATTGACCTGTACCCCACCCTTGTCGATCTTTGTAACCTGCCTGTGCCGGAAGGTATTGAAGGTCTTAGCCTGAAACCTTTGCTGGAAGATCCTCAAATTCCATGGGAACACCCTGCTTTTACTGTCTGGAGTGAGAATGGCTCAACAGCTAGCGGACAGGCTGTGGACGGTGCTACCATGACCGGTGTATCAGTGCGTACAGAACAATGGCATTATGCTGAGTTTTACGGTCGTGGTCCCGGTGCTATGCTGCTGGATCCGGTAAACGATCCTTATGAAATGAATAACCTGGCGAACGATCCTGCCTATGCCGATGTGTGCAGTGAACTATCAAAACTGGTGCATGAATATGCCGGGGGATTGACAGCACCAGATGAAGTTGAAGATTCTAAATAAATATATGATTCTCCCCGGGGGAATGATCTGTTGAATACTAAATGAACTGTTGAATACTAAATTATCGATAATAAAATGAAAAGAATTTATTCAATGAGCCTGATGGCCATCCTGAGTGTTATTGCACTCACAATGAATGCCCAAACTGAGAATCCACAAAAGGTGGATGCTGCAACAAAACTGCATTTATCCCAGCCTGATTATGAAACTCCTTATGGAGTACCCACAGCTGAAGAGATCAAATCTGTGACAGACCGTGTGCTCATATATCTCGAGGAGGCTTCACCAATGGGAGTGGTAGATACCGAATCCGGAAAACCGGTGACAAACTACAAGAAGATCAATGAAAAATCACACATTGTCAAGGGAACATTCAGCCTTACCAATTATATGTGGGGAGTTACATACGCTGCCATGCTTTCTGCAGCAAAAGCTACCGGGGATGATCGATACAAGGATTATGTTTCGGATCGTTTTCAATTTTTATCCGAGGTAGGACCTTATTTCGATAAGGTTATTCCCGAAAGAGGCAGAGGAGTAGATCCACAGATGCGACAGATGTGCCGGCCTGCAGCCCTGGATGATGCTGGTGCCATGTGTTCGGCCATGATTGAAGCCATGATGGATGATGTGGATTTTGATGGTCAGCCGATTATTGATCGATATTTTGATTATATCATAAATGATGAGTACAGACTTGAGGATGGAACATTTGCAAGGAACAGACCTCAGCGAAATACACTTTGGTTAGACGATATGTTTATGGGGATTCCTGCCGTTGCCAATATGGGCAGACTCACCGGGGAAACAAAGTATTATGACGAAGCCATCAAACAGATCATGCAATTTGCAGACAGGATGTTCCTCCCCGAGAAAGGATTATACCGCCATGGCTGGGTTGAAGAAATGGATCCACACCCCACTTTTCATTGGGGCAGGGCCAACGGTTGGGCTCTGTTAACCAAAGTTGAGGTATTGGATGCCATTCCTGAAGGCTACCCTGGACGGGAAAAGGTTCTGGCTTTGCTGCAGGCTCATATTGAAGGACTCTCACAATATCAGTCCGGCAAAGGTTTCTGGCACCAGTTAATTGACCGCAATGATTCTTACCTGGAAACCTCCTGTACTGCCATCTATACCTACTGTATGGCAAGAGCTATAAACAATGAATGGATCGACGCGATGACCTACGGTTCACAGGTAATTTTAGGCTGGCATGCCATTACCACCAAGGTGAATGACCGCGGGGAAGTGGAAGGCACCTGTGTGGGAACTGGAATGGGATTCGATCCGGCATTTTATTATTACAGGCCCAGGAATAAGCATGCCGGACATGGTTATGGTCCGGTCATCTTTGCCGGTGCAGAGGTATACCGCTTAGTCAGTACACACCACATTAAAATGAATGACAGTGCCGTATTGTTCTACAAAGAAAAAGTAGAGACAGATAGACCCATTTTCTATCTTGAATAATTTTACCACTATAGTATAGAATGATTAAATGAAATTAGTCTACAAAAAATCCGAGAAGCTGTTTTTCGGAATCATAGCTTCAGCATTGCTGTTTTTAATGTCCTGCAAAGAGCCTCCAAAACCCAATGTGGTGTTCATCCTGACGGACCAGTGGAGGGCATCGGCATTCGGGTATGCCGGCGATCCGAATGTCAAAACACCCAATATTGACCAGCTGGCAAATGAGTCCGTCATTTTCGTGAATGCGGTGAGTGTTTGTCCCGTTTGCACTCCCTACCGGGCGGCCTTGCAGACAGGCCGATTTCCCACTACAACTGGGTTGATTATGAATGATATATACCTTCCCTCGGAAGAGTTATGCATGGCTGAGATATATAAGTCCGCCGGCTACCAGACCGCCTACCTGGGGAAATGGCATTTAGATGGACATGGAAGGACCAATAATGTGGATCCAGAACGCAGGCAGGGTTTTGACTACTGGAAAGCCCTGGAGTGTTCCCACGATTACAATATTATGCCCTATTACGAGAATGACATCCCGGAAATGAAATACTGGGAGGATTATTCCCCATATTCTATTACAAAGGATGCAGGTGAATATCTTGAGGAACATGCAGGGGACAGGCAGCCCTTCCTGTTATTTGTTTCAATAGCCACCCCTCATTTCCCCCACCAATCTGCTCCGGAAGAATATAAACACTTGTATTCCCCTTCAAAGGTTAAGCTTAATCCCAATGTTCCTGAGGAGATTCATGAAAGGGTTTTTAAAGAGATACAGGGTTATTATGCTCATTGTACAGCCACAGACAAGGCCATAGGGGAATTGCTGAACAGGATGAAGGATCTTGATTTAATGGACAACACGGTACTTGTCTTTACTTCGGATCATGGAGAGATGATGGGAGGCCACGGGAGGTCACCCTACCGGAAACAGCTCGCCTGGGATGAAGCTCTCAATGTACCTTTCCTTATCAGCTATCCAGGCATCGGGCAAAACAGGGGGGCAAATGTGAATGCTCCCATTAACACTCCGGATATACTCCCTTCCCTGTTGAGTCTTTGTGATATTGATATTCCGGAAAGCATCGAAGGAGATGACCTGTCTGAATTGATCTTAGCCCCAGACCCTGAAGTGGATCGGGCAGCCCTGGTAATGGGAGTTTCCCCTTTCTCCGGTAACTTTAAAGACCCTGAATACCGCGGATTAAAGACTGCCAGGTATACCTATACACGGACTCCTGGTGGTGAAGTCACCTTGTTTGATGACCTGGAAGATCCTTACCAGATGAAAAACCTTGCCGGCCTTCCGGATTTTTCAGAGATCCAGGCTGATCTTGAAGATCAGCTTGTCCTGAAATTGAAGGAGATCGGTGATGAGAACTTTCAAACACGAGACTACTACATAGAGAAGTGGGGCTATGTCATGGATCCGAATTGCAATTGTCCGGGTTACAAGAACTGGAACAGAGGGGAGGGAATGGTTCAAACTCCTCGCAAATTATAGCCATAAAATACAAATCAATGCCCGTTTTGTGTATTGATTATGGTTTTGCATTTCTCGATATTTACTGGTTATCGTAAAAAAAATACTTCCCCAAAATCAATCCATGCGAAAGCCATACCGAATCGGAATAATTGTCCTTCTTCTTGGAGTGACGATTATTTCATTTTCCTTCCCATTAGATAATAATAAGGATCTCCGCATTTGGTTCAGCAGACCGGCAGAACAGTGGAACCACGCCTTACCGGTTGGGAATGGGAGACTGGGAGCCATGGTTTTTGGAGGGATTGAATCTGAGCGTTTACAGCTGAATGAAGAAACCGTATGGACCGGTAAAGTTCAGGACAATCCTAATCCCGGATCACAAAAAGGATTGGAAGAAGTTCGCCGTCTCCTTTTCGAAGGAAAATACGAGGAGGCTGAAAAAGTAGCACAATCACAAATAATGAGCGACAGGGTCAGGACCCCCCGGGATACTTACCAAACTTTGGGCGATCTTCATTTGTTATTTCCCCATCATAGAGGAACATCGGATTACCAACGGGAGCTGGATTTAGAAACGGCCGTTGCGACGGTCATGTATTCAGGCGACCGGGTAGCGTACACAAGGAAAGTATTTTCTTCGGCCGTAGACCAGGTCCTGGTTGTAAGAATTGAATCCGACAGGCCGGGTAAAATTGATTTTGCTGCCCTGCTTAGCAGGCCCGGGGAAAAAGCCAAACTGGTACTTGAGGATGACATTGCCACCATGTCTGAACATGTAGGGAATGGAACGGGAGTAAAAATGGTTACCCGGCTGAAAATGATACCTGAGAAGGGAAGTATGCGAATATCCGGGGATAGTTTGCTCGTGGAAAAAGCAAATGCTGTTACACTACTGATAACAGCCGCAACCAATTATCGCGGTGAAGACCCATTTTTGATTACCAGTCAACAAATGGAAGCTGCATCACAGAAATCCTATGAAGATCTTTTGAAGGATCATGTTGCAGATTACCAGGAATATTTTTCAAGGGTAGATCTTGATCTCGGGAAGACCGACGCGGTTTTCTTCTCAACGGATTCCAGGATTGAAGCCATGAAAAATGGAAATATTGACCCCCAGCTTGTTGAACTCTACTATCAATTCGGCCGCTACCTCCTGATCAGTAGTTCCCGTCCTGGGTGCCTTCCGGCAAATCTCCAGGGAATCTGGGCAGATGGATTAAAACCTCCATGGAGTTCGGATTATCATATAAATATTAACATCCAGATGAATTACTGGCCGGCAGAGATTACCAATCTTTCGGAGCTTCATGAACCCTTCTTTAATTTTATAAACGATCTCAGGCCGGATGGTCGGAGAACTGCCCGGGAAGTCTATGGGAGCAAAGGAATAGTGGCACATCATACTACCGATGCCTGGCATTTTACGGAACCAACCGGTTCAATTGGGTATGCACTCTGGCCTATGGGGATCGCCTGGAGCTGCCAGCATCTATGGGAACATTACCTGTTTACGGAGGACATGGAATTCCTTGATACCATGGCCTACCCAATCATGAAGGAAGCGGCAGAATTTTCGGCCGACTGGCTTGTTAAAGATCCTGTCAGCGGGCACCTGGTTTCCGGTCCCTCTATATCCCCGGAAAACAAATTTATTAGTCCCAAGGGAAACCGGACCTCCATTGACATGGGACCAACCATGGATCACATGATCATTTGGGATTTGCTGACAAGTACCATTGAGGCAGGAACCATATTGAAGAAGGACAAAAAATGGCTTAAAGAAATGCAAGCTGTTCTTGATGAACTGACCCCTGTAAGAATTGGATCAGACGGAAGGCTAATGGAGTGGATGCAGGAATATGAAGAAGCCGATCCCGGCCATCGCCATATTTCTCACCTTTTCGGTATGCATCCCGGCAGGCAGATTACCTACCAGAACGAACCTGAACTTATGGAGGCTGCCCGAAAAACCATTGACCACAGGCTTGCCAATGGAGGGGGACATACAGGCTGGAGCAGGGCATGGATAATAAACTTTTTTGCCCGATTGCAGGATGGGGAAGCTGCCCATGAAAATATTCTGGCATTACTCCGAAAATCAACACTTCCCAACCTGTTTGATACCCATCCTCCCTTTCAGATTGATGGAAATTTTGGGGCCACCGCCGGGATCACAGAAATGCTCCTGCAGAGCCATGCCGGGGAGATCCATCTTCTTCCAGCCTTGCCCGAAGCCTGGGCAACCGGACATATACATGGACTTTGTGCAAGAGGCGGTTTTGAAGTAGATATTGACTGGGAAAACGGGGAATTGAAGAATGCCCGGATACTTTCAAAGCTTGGAAATGAATGCAGTATCCGATATGGAAACAAAGTGATCAGGATCAAAACGGAAAAAGACGAAATTTTGGATTTTGACAAACTACTTGAGAAAATATAAGCTAACCTTAAACATATTAATCGTGAGACAGTTCATTCAATTTTTATCAGCTTTCAGCCTTATTCTATTATTCACCCTGAGCGATTCAGCTGGAAATACACCGGGCAGGGAAATTCAGTATCTCTCAGGAACCGATAATGAAAACACGGAAACCTGGGAATTCTATTGCACAGGGGGCCGGCAGAGTGGTGAATGGACCAGCATCGAGGTACCCTCCTGCTGGGAACAACAGGGATTCGGGACCTATAATTACGGGCGGGATTATGTTACCTATGGAAGGAAACAAAAATTTGCCGATGAACAGGGGATGTATAAGTACAAATTTAATGTACCAGCCGCATGGGAAGGGAAAAAAGTGAATATTGTATTTGAAGGATCTATGACAGATACCGAGGTAAAGATCAACGGGAAACCTGCAGGAGAGATTCACCAGGGTTCCTTTTACCGTTTTAAGTATCCCATCTCCAGTCTTCTTGAATATGGGAACGATAATCTTATAGAAGTTACTGTCAGCAAGATGTCATCCGAGCGGTCGGTTAACAGTGCCGAACGTTATGCAGATTACTGGATATTCGGTGGGATATTCCGGCCAGTATACCTGGAAGCCTTTCCGGAACAACATATTCCTCATCTGGCCGTATGGGGGGAAGCCGATGGAAGTTTTAATGCCCAGGTAGAGCTGTCAAATGTAGAATCCGGCACCGTTGTAGAAGCTGAGATTCTGGATGCAGAGGGGAATTCTATAGGGAATTGTTCCGGGAAAGTCCGAAAGGGGGATACTCTTATTCAGCTTCAGACCAGTCTCTCTGATCCAATGCTATGGAATTCAGAAACGCCCAATCTTTACAGAGCCAGGTTTAGCCTGAAAAAAGGAAAAAATGTCCTGTATGAGACGGAGGAGAAATTCGGATTCCGCACAGTGGAGATCCGGCGAGGAGACGGGATTTATCTGAACGGAGTTAAAATCAAGATGAAGGGGATCAACCGGCATGCCTTCTGGCCCGAAACCGGTCGTACGCTCAACAGGAAAATTGACCTGATGGACGTGGAGATGATGAAAGAGATGAATATGAACGCAGTCAGGTGTTCCCATTACCCACCCGATAAAGCCTTTTTAGAGATATGCGATTCCCTGGGATTATATGTATTGGATGAACTTGCCGGCTGGCAAAATGCTTACAGCACGGAAGCCGGGGCAAAACTTGTCAAAGAAATGGTCCTTCGCGATTTGAACCATCCCTCAGTCATTTTCTGGAGCAACGGAAATGAGGGAGGAACAAACAAGGAACTGGACGATGATTTTCTTCAATATGATCCCAGCGGGCGGCAGGTAGTTCATTGCCACCACCGCCCTGGAAATGATTTTAACGGAATAGAGACCAATCATTATGAAAGCTATGAGAGCTTCCAGAGAATTCTTCAGGATAGCCTGATTTACATGTGTGCGGAATATCTCCATGGGCAGAATGACGGCGGGGGAGGAACAGGACTTTACGATTACTGGGAACTGATGTATGCCTCTGATCTTTCAGCTGGAGCATTTCTCTGGGCTTTGATCGATGAGGGTGTGGTACGAACGGACTGGAATGGAGCTATTGATGCCAATCTTGTCAATGGTCCTGACGGGGTTCTCGGGCCCCACCGTGAAAAGGAAGGAAGCTATCATGCTATGAGGGAGATCTTTTCTCCTGTAATAATAGATCTGCCTGAGTTGCCAGTGGACTTTAAGGGTGATCTGCCACTTGAAAACAGGTACCTTTTTACCAACCTTGAGAAATGTAGCTTTGAATGGAAGCTAATGAATTTTCCTTCTCCCTCCGATAGACTGAACGGACATAAAATCATGGAATCCGGGATGCAAAAAGGACCTTCACTGAAACCCGGTGAAACAGGAACCCTGCATATTGCTCTTCCGAAAGGTTGGGAAAAAGCGGATGCACTGAGCCTGGAAGCCACGGATCCACATGGAAAGAAAATCATGAAATGGTCCTGGCGTACAGGAGAGCAGCTGGACTGGCTTTCAGCTGGACTGGATGCTGAAGAGTTACCGGAAGTGGAGGTAGCTGAAACAGACAGTACCATCTCTCTTTCTGCAAATGATATTTCCATCACTCTGAGCAAACTTACCGGGGAACTGTCCCAGGTCAGAAACAATCGGAGACGGGTGACTTCGTTTCGAAATGGACCGGTACTTTGTGCAGGTACATCAGATTTCGAGAGTATTTCGCATTCCCGCGAAGGGAAAAAATATTCGGTCGAAGTAAACTATAGTGGTGACATGAAAAGCGTTAAGTGGACCATGCATCCTGGTGGCTGGGTGGAGATGGAATACAGTTACAGCCTCTCAGGTTCCTATAATTATGCAGGGATCAGTTTTGATTTCGAGGAAGGGAATGTGATCTCAGCCAGATGGCTTGGGAAAGGCCCATACAGGGTATGGAAGAACAGGATGAAAGGCGGAACGATTGATGTTTGGGAGAAAGCTTACAATAATACCATGGCCGGGACATATCCATGGAATTTTCCGGAATTTAAGGGTTATCATGCCGAGGTGAGCTGGATGGAGTTGAATACAGTAGACGGAAAGATCCTGATGGCATGCAAAGAGGATGATCTATTCCTCCGCCTGTTTGAATTCTATGCTTTTCCTGAACCTACCCTGGCTCCTCAGCTACCACCGGGAGATATATCATTTCTGGATGCCATTCCTCCAATCGGGACGAAAATGAGTACCGGTCTGAATGCCAATGCCAGGAGTACGGGTCCCCAGGGAAACCGGAATCACCTGGACGGGACTTTCACGCATACATTGTATTTTAATTTCGGAATTCTGCCCTAATAAACCTTGAATTATTTGACACATAAAAAATGAATTATGAATAAAAAAGTTATTTCAACCGGAAGTTTTTTTCTCCTTTTACTTCTCGTCCTAAGCAATTGCAGCGGACCTCAGCCTGAAGGAAATCCTGTCCCATACATTGAAAAGCGGGGAGAGGCTACCCAACTCATTGTTGATGATCAACCCTACCTCGTGCTTGGAGGGGAATTGCATAATTCCAGCTCTTCCAGCCGGGAATACATGAAGGATATCTGGCCCAAACTCCAAACAATGAATTTGAACACGGTACTTGCTGTTGTGGAGTGGGCACTTGTAGAACCGGTAGAAGGCCAGTATGATTTTTCAATTGTTGATGATCTGATAGATGATGCCAGGGCCCATGACCTGCGCCTCTCCCTTCTCTGGTTTGGAGCCTGGAAGAATGGGCAGTCCCATTACATGCCTTCCTGGGTAAAGGAGGATTATAAAAGGTTTCCAAGAGTGAAAACCCGGGAAGGAAAGAGCCTGGAGATCCTTTCCACACTTGGAAAGGAGACCATGGAGGCCGATGCTCTTGCCTTTGCCGCCATGATGAAGCATGTTAAGGAAAAGGATGCTATGGAACGTACCGTGATCATGATACAGGTGCAAAATGAGGTAGGAATACTTGGTGCTACGCGTGATTTCAGTGAGGCAGGGAACGCAGCCTTTAATTCCGCCGTGCCGGCAGAGTTATTGAACTACCTGAAGGAAAACAAGTCCGGTCTTCTTCCCGAACTGCTAGAAACCTGGGCCCGGACAGATTATAATACCTCCGGTACCTGGGAGGAGGTTTTTGGTGTAGGCAACGAAACAGATGAACTGTTTATGGCCTGGAATTATGCCCGGTACATGGATTACTCAGCCATTAAAGCTAAAGAAGAATATGACATTCCGATGTTTGTAAATGCATGGATTGTTCAGCCGGAAGACAGATGGCCCGGTGATTACCCTGTTGGAGGTCCACAGGCCCATGTTCTGGATCTTTGGAGAGCCGGGGCTCCCAATATTGATCTTCTCTGCCCGGATATTTATCTGCCCAATTTTGCAGAGATCTGCGCGCTGTATACCCGCTCTGATAATGCCTTATTCATACCTGAATCCCGGGCAGGAGAGCAAGGCGTGGGACAATTGTTTTATGCCATCGGACAGCACTCTGCGATTGGATATTCTCCCTTTGGTATAGAGGGCCGGGTTACTGATCCTGGTAACGGTCCCATTCCAAATGCATACGGACTCCTTAAAGGCATGGCTCCGGTAATTCTTAAGGCACAGCAGGATGGCAAAATCAATGGGGTTTTGCTTAAGAAGGATATTAATCCGACGCAAGACCTGATTGCAGGGGACTACAATCTTCATCTTGAATTAAGGAAAACCAGGAGATCTGATTTTGTACCCGAGCAGGGATATGCCATTATTATAAGCCTTGGACCTGATGAATTTATCCTTACGGGAAAGGACATACAGATTTCCTTTTCACCAGCTACTCCGGGTCCCGCTATAGCCGCGATTCTCCAGGTGGATGAAGGAAGATTTGAGGAAGGGGAATGGATTCCCCGCCGCAGGTTAAACGGTGATGCAATCATGCTGGAATATGACCTGGCTACAATGGCTGCCAGGGATATGACCGGTACAGGTATCCGGTTCTCAGGAGAGGACCGGAATATCCAACGAGTGAAACTTTACCGTTACGAATAATAAATATTAAAAACCTGGAATATGATTAAACGAATAATTGTTCTGATCCTTCCCGGCCTGCTCAGCCTCCAGATTGGACTGGCGGTGGAAAAACCCGATACTACTTATCAAATTTTTCAGTTCCCGGCCAATATGATTCCCAGGATTGACGGGAATACGATGGACTGGGATATGGTGCCAGAATCTTATGTGATAGGCACGGACCAGCTATGGGATGATTCCGGGAAGCATGATGGCATTGACCGCAGTACCCTGGATGTCAAAGTGAAAGTTGCCTGGGTTGAAGGAATGAACCGCCTGTACTTCCTGTACGAGGCCTACGATGATTACTGGGATTTTACCCAGACGGGACTGCATAACGATACCTATGAAATAGTGGTTGATGCAGATATGAGCGGGGGACCGCTGATTGACTATGAACATGAAAATGTTTGGACCCCTGAAGCGGTTGGAGTGGACAGGGCAGTACCTGATCCCAGGTTAAGCGTAACTGAAGCACACTGGTCCACTCATGGAGTGCATGCCCAGAACTACCATATTTTCACTCCTGCTGAGGGAAAAGACTGGACTCTTGCCTGGGGAGTACAGCCCTGGATAAAGGAATTGCCTTATGCGAATTCGGCCTGTGTCTATGATTTCAAACCCGGAGAATCCGGCAACCTGGTACTCGAGTTCTGGATCACCCCCTTTGATTATGCCGGTCCGGAAGGACCCATACGTGCAGTGGAGTCCGTACTGAAAGAAGATAAGATCATTGGACTCGCCTGGGCAATTATTGACTATGACGATGTGAATGCAAAAGGGAACAACGGATTCTGGAACCTTTCTCCCAAACATACCATGTACGGCAATGCCTCCCAGCTTTGTGCATTCAAACTTATGCCACTGGAACCCGAGCTGAAACCCGAGATCGAAGCAAGGTGGCAGCACAAGGTGGTGGACATGGACCGAAGGATGGTGGCTTTTATAGATAAATCTGTCGGAGAGATTACCTCCTGGAAATGGGATTTCGGTGATGGGGAAACCTCCAAGGAGCAATATCCGGTGCATTTTTATAAAGAAGGTGGGGATTACGTGGTTGCCCTGTATGTAGAGGGTCCTGCAGGAAAATCACGACGCTCAAAGGTTTGGGACGTTGCAGTTAAATAATAATTTATCCAGTACAAGATGATGTTTCTCCGAAATTTTTCCAACATATTCTTAGCCACTGTGGGCTTTTTCCTTCTCATACAATCCGCCTGTACTGGGAAGGATTCAGACAACAGAAAGTCGGTTGACCCAATCAAACCCAGCTGGGAATCCATTGCTGAATATTATACGGTCCCTCAATGGTACAAGGACGGAAAGTTCGGAATTTTTATGCACTGGGGACTCTATGCTGTGCCCGGAAAACAAAGTGAATGGTATGCCAGGCATATGTACAGTAACCAGGGAATTGCGGACTGGCATCGGGAAAATTATGGTCCCCAGGATCAATTTGGGTATAAGGATTTCATTCCCCTTTTCAGGGCTGAAAAATTTGATCCCATGGAGTGGGCAGAACTGTTTAAAAAAGCGGGTGCAAGGTACATTGTGCCAACCGCTGAACATCATGACGGGTTTGCCTTATGGGACAGCGATTTGACACGCTGGGATGCTATGGATATGGGACCCAAACGTGACCTGATCGGTGACCTGGGTGAAGCGGTTCGTAAAGTTGGCTTAAAATATGGGGTGTCGAATCATAATATGGAGCATTTCAATTTCATGTACCCGGAGCTGGATATCAAATCAGATCTGTTTGATCCGGAGTATGCTGATTTTTACGGGCCTCCTGCCCCCCGTGATTCATTTCCAAGTCCCGAATTCCAGGAAAACTACTGGTATGCACGTACCAGGGAATTGATCGACAAATACCAGCCGGATATGGTCTGGTTCGATAACGGGATTAATCCCAGGGAACTGGACAGCATCAAGCTGAAGCTGGCAGCCTATTATTATAACTCTGCCCTGGAATGGGGAAAACAGGTGTCCCTTAGTTCCAAAGGTCATGCCTACCTGGAGGGCAGTATTCGCGACTACGAGCGTCAGCACCGGTCCCCCGGCGGCATTACTGAATTCTATTGGCAGACGGACAACAGTATACACCAGCGATGGGGATACCTGAGAGATGCCAGGTATCGCAGTGCCGGGTCGGTGGTCATTGAACTGGTGGAAAACGTAAGTAAAAACGGTAATCTTTTATTCAATATATCCCCAATGGCAGACGGGACCATCCCTCAGGAGCAGCAGGATGTTCTTCTTGGGATCGGAAAGTGGCTGGATGTTAACGGAGAGGCTATCTACGGTTCGAGTCCCTGGGTAAAATTTGGAGAAGGTCCCTCAGCCCCCGAGGTGGAGGATCCTGAAACCCCAATGGGATCAAGAAAAGTGGGAAGGAGCCCTGAAGATATTCGTTTCACCACGAGAGATGGACATCTTTATGCCATTTTGCTCGGATGGCCGGAAGAAATTGCCCTGATTACATCCCTGGCCGAGGATTCTCCCGACTTCCCGGATGACATTAAAAAGGTGCAGCTCCTGGGATATGAAGAGGGACTTGACTTTTCCAGAGATAACAGCGGACTGAAGGTAAAGATGCCTGCAGAACCTCCCTGCGAACACGCTTACGTTTTAAGAATAAACTGATGAAAATAAGAGTATTTAGAAGATTCTTCCCGTACATCTATTCCAGCTTACTGCTGGTATTACCTGCCTGCAATCCTCCACCTGATAAAACCGGCTTTTCGGAGGAGCGGCTGGAAAGGATTGACAGGGTCATGCAAAACTATGTGGATGAGGGTATAATGCCGGGCATGGTGGCATTGATTGCAAAAAACGGGGAAGTCGCCTATCATAAGTCTTTCGGCATGCAGGATATAGAAATGGGAATACCTATGCCTGAGGATGCGATCTTCAGGATTGCATCCATGTCAAAGGCTGTGATATCAAC
Organism: uncultured Bacteroidaceae bacterium; assembly: GCA_963777115.1. Classification (GTDB taxonomy): domain Bacteria; phylum Bacteroidota; class Bacteroidia; order Bacteroidales; family SM23-62; genus SM23-62. Next base: position 338,436 of record CAVZPP010000001.1, read on the forward strand.
TGCCGTGATGATCTTGTATGAAGAAGGCCAGTTCCTGCTTACGGATCCTGTGTCAAAGTATATCCCGGAATTCAGCAATCCAATGGTAATCACTCAATTGCCCGATTCAGAAGAAACCATACTGGTTCCTGCAAGATCTAAAATCACCATTCGGAATCTTTTGAATCATACCTCCGGGATTACCTATGGCAAAGGATTACATGCAGAGCATTACAAGGCTGCGGGAATGACAGTTGGACTAACCCCAACGGAGGGAAGCATCGGGGAGATGATCCGAAAACTCGGAAAGCTCCCCCTGGTCTCCCATCCCGGGGAGGAATTTAATTATGGCATGTCAGTCGATGTACTGGGCTACCTGGTGGAGATTATCTCAGGGATACCATTGGATGAATTTCTGCTGGAGAGGATATTTAAACCACTTGAGATGGAAGATACCGGTTTTAATATTCCGGAAGAAAAGCTGTCCCGCCTGACCAGCCTTTATCAACTAAATAAAGAAGGTAAACTGGAGAAACTGGATAAATATGTTGACTACCGGAAAGGGCAGAAGTATTTTTCTGGCGGAGCGGGTCTGCTCTCAACAGTTAAAGACTATCATCGCTTTGCCCAGATGCTGCTGAATAAAGGAGAACTTGGAGGAGTGCGTATTCTTAGCCGGAAGACCGTTGAGCTGATGACATCGAATTCCATTGGGGATATCTATATATGGGAATCCTTTGCCCATAACGGAATTATGGGAGATAAGTTTGGATTGGGACTGGGGATCCGGACTGAGCGGGGAACATATGATGAACTTGGAATCAATCGGAATATTTGGATGGGATGGTGCTTTTTACACAAGATTCTGGGTAGACCCAAGCGAATCCCTTGTTGGAATTTTTATGTCACAGGTCGATAATAACTGGAATGAAAAACTGGTAGCAAAATACAGGGTACTGGTCTATCAGGCCATAAATGATTAAAAACAAACGCATATGAAAATATCAACATCACTATTGATTTCCTCCGTATTCATTCTTTCATTCTCTCTGCCATGTCATGCTCAACCTGGCAATACCAGTCCGGTTTATAATGTAAAATCATTCGGTGCTGTGGGAGATGGATCAGGGCTTGACACGGAGGCGATCAATAAGACCATTGAAGCAGCCTCTGATGCGGGTGGTGGAACAGTATGGTTTCCTGCAGGCATTTACAAGAGTTTCTCTATTCACCTGAAAAGTAATATTTCCCTTTTCCTTGATCAGGGTGCTGTCCTGCTGGCAGCTGATCCTAATGAGGAGGAGGGCGGCTATGACCCGCCAGAGCCAAATATTTGGGGAGATTCTCTGAGGTACCAGGATTTCGGCCACAGCCACTGGCATAACAGCCTGATATGGGGAGAGGATCTTGAGAATGTTTCTGTAATGGGACCTGGACTGATAGACGGGAAAGGACTTACCCGTCACGGCAGACGGATTCCCGGCATAGGAAATAAGGCAATTGCCCTGAAGAATTGCCGTAATGTAATCATCCGTGACGTTTCTTTCCTTTTATGCGGTCATTTCTGCATTCTGGCCACCGCAGTCGATAACCTGACCATAGACAACCTGAAGATCGACAGCAACCGGGACGGGATCAATATTGATTGCTGCAAGAATGTCCGGATCTCCAACTGTAGTGTGAATACACCCAACGATGATGCAATTGTACTTAAAAGCTCCTTTGCCCTGGGTTATGCCAGGGTTACCGAAAACCTTAGTATAACCAACTGCCAGGTAAGCGGGTATGATCCGGGGAGTTTTCTGGACGGGACCTTCCAAAAGCTACAGGAAGATGCCCCTGACCGGGGAGGTGTAACAGGAAGAATAAAGCTTGGTACTGAATCAAATGGTGGATTCCGGAACATCAGCATCTCCAATTGCGTGTTTGATCATTGCAGGGGATTGGCTCTGGAGACTGTTGACGGTGGAATACTGGAAGATATTAATATCTCGAATTTGAGCATGAGCGATATTGTGAACTCTCCGTTTTTTCTTCGCCTGGGCAGCAGGATGAGGGGACCCGAGGGTACGCCTGTAGGTAAGCTGAGAAGGGTGAATATCAGCAATGTTGTGGTTTATAATGCAAACCCCAGGTATGCTTCATTGATCATGGGAATTCCAGGACATGAGATCGAAGATGTCAAACTGAATAATATACAGATCCTGGTCAAGGGTGGGGCTCCTGCATCACAGGCTGAAAACGAGGTGCCGGAAGACGAAGATGGGTATCCCGACCCCAGAATGTATGGTGAGATTCCGGCCTATGGATTCTTTATCCGACATGTAAAGGGACTGGAAATGAGTAATGTTGAAATAAAGCTTGAAGAAGATGATTATCGTCCGGCTTTTATCCTGGATGATGTTCAGGGAGCAAATTTCCTGAATGTAAAATCCCGGTATATGGAAGGAGTACCTGTTTTCCGGCTGAAGAACGTAAGCGATTTCAGCACCTGGCGTTGCACACCCCTGGACGATATGAATCTTAGTGAAATAGAATATCAGGAATTATCACCGGAATGATCCAAAATTTCCCCATATAAATTTTAAAAAAAATAAGATGATGACACAGAATCGTAATTTCTTCCTGAACCTTAAAAGATCCAGGAAATCTATCCTGCTTGGCCTGGCAATTGTTTTAGCCATTGCCTGCACCAATGAACCTATCAGGAAACCAACCCTGTTCATTGTCGGTGATTCGACAGTCAAAAATGGAAGCGGGAAAGGTAGTGATGGACTCTGGGGTTGGGGGAATTTCCTTGCGGAACATTTTGATACTGCCAGGATAAATGTCGAAAATCATGCCATTGGTGGCAGAAGCAGCCGAAGCTTTCAGACAGAGGGCCGATGGGACAGGATACTTTCAGAGATGTCACCTGGTGATTTCGTCCTGGTGCAAATGGGACATAACGATGGCGGTTCCCTTAATACCGGAAGGGCAAGAGGGACCTTGAAAGGGACAGGAGAGGAAACAGAGGAAGTGATAATGGAAAGAGACAGCAGCCTGGAGGTAATACATACCTATGGATGGTATATGCGGAAATACATTATTGATACAAAGGCAGCCGGTGGAATACCCATTGTACTTTCACTTGTTCCAAGAAACATCTGGACAGAGGAAGGAACTGTAATAAGAGCCTCGAACAGTTATGGAAAATGGGCAGCAGAAGCAGCAGAGGCGGAAGGAGCCTATTTCATCGACCTGAATGAAATTGTGGCTTCTAAATATGAAGAAATTGGTAAGGAAATAGTAGGATCGGATTATTTCCTTCGTGACCATACCCATACTACACTTGTAGGAGCAAAGTTGAACTCTGCTGCTGTTGTAGAGGGACTAAGAGGAATTGAGGATTGCACACTTAATAAGTACTTGTCCGAATAAAACTAAAAAATTATGTCTGCTACTAAACATAAGTCTCCATCTATTTCCTGGATTTTTGCTACAATTCTCATATTACCGATGTTACTGCAATCCTGTAACCCGAAGGATATGAATTCAAAAAATCCCCCCAATGGTTTCCCAACCATCATAGTAGATGCATCTGACCTTATTGATCACCTGGCCAGGGAACATACCTTTATGAATAACGGGAGATTCGACGGAGCCTGGTTGTTTAATAATACTGCCATTCAACTCGGAGAGAGGAGTACCATGCAAGGAAGTGTTAATCTGCAGACCTCTGTCAATATACCGGAGTCAGGACAATATCATTTGTTTGTCAGGGCAGCAGGCAGACCGGGAAGTTCTCTTAAAATTGCGATAGGAGATCAGATGACTGAGCCAGTTATATGTGATAGTATTTTCACCTGGCAAAGTGCCGGCTCAATGGATCTTAATGAGGGAGAACAGATCGTCTTGCTTACCAGGGTAAACAGGGCACCTGCATTTGATGTGCTTGTTATTACCGAAGATGAAAATTTTAAGGGGGAAATTAAAGAATATCAGTTCCAGGGCGAGGTGGAACTCCTTAAAGAATACGAGGTTGGGAGGACTAATGTTGCGAAGTTCGGGGACGTAGATGGAGACGGGAAATCAGACCTGTTTGTGCTTGATTCCTGGTATTCTGCGACTGTATATAATCATGCAGGAGAACAACTATGGAAGTATGAAGCTCCTGAAGAAGGATCCAGGTTACGGGGACAGCATGAGGGACCCGGGGTTATTTGGGATCTTTACCAGGATGGACTGGCAGAGGTAATACACTGGAGATTTCTGGATGGCAAGGAATGCCTGGTGATAGCCGATGGTATGACCGGAAAAGTCCTGAAAAAAGTAGAATGGCCCTGTTTGGAGAGTCCACATAATTATAATAATTACAGGATAGCCATCGGAAAACTGCATCCGGGATATCCGGATAATATAATCGTATTTACGGATCCTGGGAATACTAAATCCGTAACTGCATTTTCGCCGGACCTGGAAATTCTCTGGCGGCATGATGAAGAAAGGAAGAAGGATCATCTTGGGCATTATCCTTATCCGGTTGATCTGGATGGTGACGGGATCGATGAAGTAGTCCTGAGTCCCTTTGTACTGAATGCAAAGGGGGAGATGGTATGGGACCGCTTCGATCTCTTCAATGATAATCATGATCATGCTGATTCCTATCGCTTTGCAGATATCACCGGGGATGGGAAACCTGAAATGCTTGCAGCCATGAGTGATATGGGGGTTGTCATTTTCGAAGCCCTTACAGGTAAAATTCTTTGGTCCCACGTGGCTGAACATAGCCAACAGATTGAATCAGGAAATTTTCTAAAAGCCTTGCCAGGCCCTCAAATTGCTGTTAATGCCCGCTACTATGGTAGCCGGAATGCACCCCAGGGTCGTCTTACAGCCGAGATCCACTGGTTTGACAAGGAGGGTAATTACCTGTCCAAATGGCCTGCAAATCCAATATCAGGCAATCCTGATTTTGTAAAAGGAAACTGGATGGGAGATGGAAATGAAGTTTTGTTCTGGGACAGGTTCAGAATTACAGAAGAAGGCAAAGGAAAAATGTATTTCCCGGAAACGGTCTACCATATGTTTGATTTTACAGGGAATGGGGCGGATGAGGTAATAACACGTGATTATCGAAGCGGATTTATTAAAGTGTATGGGGCCAAACATGCAAACCCCTCTGGCAAACCTTCTGAAGACCCTGATATTCTCAGACATAAAGTTACCAACCATACTCATTATTAACAATTCAAAAACACAAAATGAAAAATAAACGGTTTGACTTAAGGTTAACCTTCCTTTTCCTTTTAGCAGTTTCACTGATACCCCTCACGATGTTGGCTGCAGAAGAACAGGAAACGGTAGTTGTGAATTGGCTGGGTGATAAATCACCCCTGGTTGAGCAGGGCGTATCCTGGGGAGTGCCCTGGGCAAGAGGTACAGTAAAAAAAGGAAAGGACTTTACTCTTTCCTCCGGGAATGGCGAATCATTGCCCTTACAAACCTGGCCGATGGCATACTGGCCTGACGGGTCCATCAAATGGTTAGGCTGTGGTACGGTTGTTGACTCCACCTCCCAGGGTCCTCTTACTCTGGCTCCGGGGAAAGTAAAGGACTCCGCACAGGGAATTGAAATATCTGAAAATGATATTGACATTGTTGTCAATACCGGAACACTCAGTTGCAGGATATCAAGGGAAGGAAGTAATCTCGTCAAGGAAATGATTATTGACAATAAACTAGTTGCCAGCAACGGTCACCTTGAATGCAGCCTCGAAAAAGAATTAATCCAGGACGGATTCAACACCAAGCGAATAGAAAGTTTTACCAGTGAGATTCAAAAGGTAAACATCGAACAGGAGGGTCCCGTTCGTGCTGTTATAAAAATAGAAGGTGTCCACAAATCCCAACAAACGGAAAGAGAATGGCTTCCCTTCAAGGTACGTCTCTATTTCTATGCCGGACAGTCCTCTGTGAAGATGGTCCATACAGTAATTTTTGACGGGGATGAGAAAGTGGATTTTATTAAGGGACTTGGAGTTGTGTTTTCCGTTCCCATGCGGGAGGAGATACATAACCGGCATGTAAGGTTTTCAGGAGAAGAGGACGGCCTCTGGTCGGAGCCTATCCAACCCATGATCGGAAGGGGAGGAAGGTACGTTTCGGTAGTTGAACGGCAGGATCTCTATCCGGACCAGATTGCAGGAAAGAGAATTCCTGACCGGGACCAGTTGTCTGAACGCGGACAGGGTTGGTTGGATGATTGGGCAGTGTGGACTGGCTTCCGCCTGGTTCAGTCCAACGCCAATGGATTTACAATTGACAAACGTACCAATGCCGAGAGTTGCTGGCTCCCCGCAGGAGCTGGGAAACGTGCCACAGGAACTGTATTTGTGGGAGATGTAAGCGGTGGATTAGCAATAGGAGTGAAGGATTTCTGGCAATCCTATCCTTCCTCCCTTGAAATTGACAATGCAGAAAAAGATAAAGCCCTGATGAAAGCATGGCTCTGGTCACCGGATGGCCCCCTGATGGATATGCGACATTACGATACCCTCGAATGGGGACATGGACTGGAAGCCGTTTATGAGGATGTACAACCTGGTTTCAGCACTCCTGTGGGTGTAGCAAGAACAAGTGTACTGACTCTCTTTCCAACAGCAGAATTGCCCGGGAAAGAAGAGACATCAAATCAAAGCATTACTGCCAGCCAGCCCCCACTTCTGGTTTGTGCACCGGAATATCTTCATGCCGCAGGAGCCTTTGGAATATGGAGTCTGCCAGACCGCAGTACACCTTTCAAACAGGCTGTTGAACAAAGGCTTGAGGATTATATTGAATATTATAAGAAATCAGTGGATCAGCATAACTGGTATGGATTCTGGGATTATGGGGATGTTATGCATTCTTATGATCCCACACGGCATGTATGGAGATATGACCTTGGCGGAATGGCCTGGGATAATACAGAATTGGGGACCGATGTCTGGCTCTGGTACAGTTTCCTGCGAACAGGCAGGGAGGATATTTTCCGTATGGCAGAAGCCATGACCAGGCATACCACTGAGGTGGATTGTTATCATCTGGGACGTTTTGCCGGACTGGGCTCCAGGCATAATGTCCGCCACTGGGGTTGCGGTGCCAAGGAGATCAGAATAAGCCAGGCATCATACCGGCGATTCTTCTACTATCTGACCTGTGATGAACGGACTGGAGATGCTATGAGAGAGGTGGTCGATGCCGACCTGAAACTTCTTGAGATTGACCCCATGAGGCTGGCATCTCCCCTCTCGGATGGAGAAAAGGTTTATCCAGCCCGTATCAGGGGAGGACCCGACTGGCTGGCTGTGGTAAGTAACTGGATGACTGAATGGGAACGTACGGGAAACACGGAATACAGGGATAAAATTATTGCAGGTATGGATTGTATTGCAGATATGCCCTATGGTTTTCTTTCCGGTCCGAATAACCTCTACGGTTATGACCCGGAAACAAATAAACTCTATACCCTGTCAGATGATCCCTACGGAAAGTATAATCTTACCACAATAATGGGCGGGGCAGAGGTAATTTTTGAATTAAACGAATTAATTGATCATCCGGGATGGGAAAAAGCATGGCTTCAGTATTGCAGGCTCTATAATGCACCGAAAGAAGTGGTTAAAAAAGACATGGAAACCGGAACTGAAGGTGAAGATGGTGCCTATGCCCGCACAGACAGGCTTGCAGCTTATGTATATTACCGCACAGGCAATGAAGCATATATAAAACCAGCTGTTAGCAGGCTGTTTGGAAGAGGAGGAGGAGAAAGAATGATCCCGGATATGATTTCTGGTCCCGATGTTCTTAAGCCAATAGAGGAACTTCCATACGTGGGAACAAACGGAACCGCCCAATCCTCCTTGATATCCATCCAGGTGCTTGAGATGTGTGGGGACAAGCTTCCCGCTGAAGTTCCTGAGAGGGAAGAATTCAGTCCGAGAAGGAGGAGATAAATAAAGAATCAAAACTATTACTTATGAAATACTACCCATATTTTACGACCCTTGTAATTCTTCAATTCTTCCTGTGGTCACAATCCATTGCACAGAAACCCTGGCAGGAATTGTCCATGCCCTCTGCAGAGGAGATCCGTGATGGATTTTTAAACGCAGCTCCTGAATATGGACCCAACCTGGTATGGGGCTGGAACGGTCCCATGGATGAAAGTGTAATAAAACGTGATCTGGATGTCATTCAGTCCCTTGGTTTTCCGGCAGTAATCATTGAAGCAGGTTACCGTATGAAGGATCCCTATCTTTCAGAAGGCTGGTTCCGAATGGTGTCAAAAGCCGTTGAAGAGGCAAAGAAGAGAGGGATGCGTGTCTGGATTATTGACGAGGGAAAATACCCCAGCGGGTTTGCGGGGGGTAAATTCAGCCAGGAGAAACCAGAACTTCGTATGCAGGGACTGGAAGTAGCCCGTCGATTGAAACCTGAATCCGGAGAGACCCTGATTGTTGATTTGCCAGATGGTTTTATCAGTGCCGCTGCATACAATAAAGAGAAACAAAAAAGCCTCCTTCTTGATGTCAGCTCAGGAAAGCTGAACTGGACCGCCCCCGGAGATGGCTGGGAAGTGCTGCTTGTCCGGCATCGCTTCCGGACATCCGTTACGCGGGCTGCAAACAATCCAACCGGGGGTAAGGATACAGTAAATTCCCTTTGTGACTATCTGAATCCACTAGCCACAAAGCAATTCATTGAATTCACCCATGAAGGGTATAAAAAATATCTCAGTGATGAGTTTGGAGAAACGATTCTAGGTTTTCGTGGGGATGAACCGGATTACGGATTTTTTCCCTGGACAACTGATATTGATAAGAAGTTTCAGGTCAAGAAGGGATATGATATCCGGCCCTACATTGCCGGATTTTACCTTCCGAATCCAAGTGAGGAAATGAGGAAGGCAAAGGCGGATTACTGGGATGTATGGTCAGCTCTTTTCGGGAAAAACTTTTACAGCATCCAGGCTGAATGGTGTGCAGAGAATAACCTGGAATATATGGTGCATATGAATCACGAAGATAAGATGATGCAGCTTGTTCGTTCTGGAGGCCATTTTTTCAGGAATATGAGAGATGTGCAGATCCCCGGAGTGGATGCCATCTGGAATCAGATTTGGATGGATAAGGTTGCGGATTTTCCTAAGCTGGCCTCCTCGGCTGCCCACCTGAACGGCAGACCCAGGTCTATGAGTGAGAGTTTCGCCGCCTATCGGATACGCCCGAATGTAAAGCAGGGTAAATGGGTAATTGACCATCAGCTGGCACGAGGGATTAATCTTTTTGAGATTATGTTTTTCGGGTCATCGGCTGAGGGTGGTGGCCAGCCAAGGGGCTGGATGGCATCTGATAGCTTTCCCTCCCTAATGGAATACACAAACAGGGCCTCCTGGTTATTATCTCAGGGCAAGCCGGCGGCAAAAATTGCATTGTATATGCCGACCAGCAGTCTCTGGCTGGGAGATGAAAAAGTGAATGAAAAAACATGGGGAATAGCCAGATATCTGCTTGAACAACAACGGGATTTTGATTTCGTTGACGGGTATGGTCTCTCAACTGATTTAGAACTTATGGACGGTAAGTTAATTAATCAAAGTGGCCAGGCCTATGAAACAGTTATCATTCCTGCTGCAAGTATAATTTCACAAAAGGTACTAAAGAACCTGGAAGAATTTTCAGCCTCAGGAGGCCAGGTTTGCTTTATAGGCGATCCTCCTGCCCTGGAAATGGAATCAGTCTTTATGGAGGCTGGTCCATTTTCAATGCCTGAATGGGCAAAGACTGATCATTCAGAAGAAATAACCCAGGATGTCCTCAGCTCCCTCCCTCCCCCGGATGTGATTCTTCAACCAGATTTACCTTCGGTCAAGTATACACACCGTAAGCTCAGGAATGCAGAACTCTATTTTTTATTCAATGAGAGCGATGAGATGGTAGCGTGTCAGGTAACACTGGAAGGCCTGGGCTCAGTTTTCCAATTGGATCCCTTTTCTGGGGAAATTGTTGCCTTGAAGAATATTGAAAAGGTGAATAATGGAACCATGCTAAATGTGGTTCTTGATCCATGGGAAAGCAGAATATTTCTGCTGGAGGCGAAGTAATTGGTTGAATAGGGCTTTCTTTACATCTGTTATTTATCATTTTATAGCGTCGGAATAATTAATTATTTTGGCCGTTCTTATTGATATGCGGGTGGGAAAGGAATCTGAAATATCTGACAGGGAACTGGTTCTGGGATTAAAAGCCAGTGATATTAAGGCTTTTGATGAATTATACCAACGGTATAAAATCAAACTGTATCATTTTGCCTTCCGGATAATCAAGTCCCGTATTGAAACAGAAGGTATCATACAGGAAGTTTTCATGAAATTATGGGACGGCCGCAGGGATTTAAATGAGGAGGAGATGTTCAGCTCCTGGATTTACCGGGTTACCTATAATCTTACCATTGATAAGTTCAGGAAAAAGTGCAATGAGGAGGATTACATTGAATACCTTAAGTATATTTCTACTTCCTCAAGCCTTGATACAGAGAAGGTAGTCAATCATTCCAGCCTTAAGGAAAGTATTGAAAAGGCCATTAACCTGCTTCCTGAACAAAGAGCAAAAATTTACAGGATGAGCAGGATACAGGGACTCTCTAACCCTGAGATTGCCGATCAACTTAAGTTATCGATGAGTACTGTAAAGAACCAATTGGTATCGGCTTCCAAATTCATTAAAAAAGAACTCTCCCACCTGAGATCTGTTCTAATCAGCATTCTTTAAATTACAGATTCTTTTTGCCTTTGCATTCTTTTTTCATAGGTGCATAGTACGTTTCGAATTCTCAGCCGTACTATATGGTATGTGCCAAAACCAAAAACCCTTATTGAAACCAAATGGCTGAATTTAAGCTAACAAGAGATATTATCCTGCGCTATCTCAATAATGATTGCAATCCCGGGGAGTGTGATAAGATTATTGAGATGATTCGTTCGACAAGCGGAGAATCTGAGTTGAAAGCACTCTTGCAGGAGATCTGGAATAATGAGTCAGAATCGCCCGTACCGGAACAAGTTGACTTTAACGCTATTCTAGAAAAACTTCATCATTCAATAATCAGTAAGCAGCTGGAGGAGCCGGTTTTCAATAAAGTCCAGCGAAACGATGTTTCTTCCGCGGGGCAGAGATTTATGCATTATTTTTCCAGGGTGGCCGCCATACTGATACTTCCACTTTTGGCCTATACCGGTTATAAGACCAGCCAGGAGATAGGTTCAGGTAATCTGGCAGAAAACCAATCTGTAACTGAATTCACTACTCCCTTCGGAGTAAAATCAAAAATTTTCCTTCCAGATGGAACAGAAGTATTTTTAAATGGTGGCTCCAGTATTAAATATCCGGGAAGTTTTAAAGGAAAATCCCGGGAAGTTGAGTTTGAAGGAGAAGCATTTTTTGACGTTACAGAAAATAAGAACAAGCCATTTGTGATCAGCACTGGAGATATCAGGCTCAAGGTCCTGGGGACCTCGTTTAATGTTGAGAACTATGAAGACCAGTCTGAAATCATAACCACTCTTATTTCTGGTAAAATAGCTGTGTTAGGTGCTCAGGAAAACGGCCGAAGAGGCAATCTTCTTGAATTGAATCCTTCACAGCAGGTCAGCATTCAAAAATCAACCCAAATTTTCAAGCTGAGTTCTGATGTAAATACTTATAAATATACATCATGGATGGATGGCAAGGTAGTTTTCGAAAATGATCCTATGGATGAGGTATTAAGTAAGTTGGCAAGGCATTATAATGTGGATGTTTCATTCAATGATACGGATCTGTCTGTATATAAGTTTACCGCAACCTTTGAGTATGAAAATTTTGAGCAGGTTCTTGACCTTATCAGCCTGGCACTTCCGGTTAATTATGAGTTACGGGACTGGGAAAAGAATGAAGACAATACCTTTTCAAGAAAGGAATATAATATTGAGTTAAGGAAATAAACAAAATAAAGCGGAATGTTGCTGCAACAACATCCCGCTCAAAGTCAGAAATTAATAGTGTATTTCAATTTCCAATTATAAATATATGAAAAAGACAATTAGGGATCAAGCACGAATCCTCCGTCAAGCGACCTTATTTACTTTCCTGTTATTTCTTATAAGTACACCACTTTTTGCTCAGAATGACCAGCGTTTTTCTTTACAGGAGAATGACATAACCGTCAGAGAAGTTTTGTCATTCATCGAGAATAGTTCCAGCTACAAGTTTGTGTACAGTGAAGATCTTGTTGATCTGAACCGTAAGATTAGTATCAATGTAAATGAAGGATCCCTTGAGGAGGTCCTTTCCACAATTTTTGGTTCCACAGACGTGGAATACAAAATAAGTAATAACCAGGTAGTCATTTCACCTCATGAGGTGATTAATCCTGCAGCCGAGGATGCCGGACTGGTAATCATCCAGGGAATTGTTACAGATCCACTGGGAGAACCCTTGCCAGGAGTCAATGTTATCGAGGAAGGAACCGCAAATGGAACAGTCTCCGGCATCAGTGGAGAATTCAGACTTGAATTGTCTGATGCAGGATCGCAGGTTCAACTATCCTATGTAGGATTTGTTACGGAATATTTAAAGGTTGGCAAAAGAAGGAAATTCAATGTGGTTTTAACCGAAGACATTACAAAACTGGATGAGATCGTGGTTATCGGTTATGGTACTCGTAAAAAAAGTGACATTACCGGATCAGTGGTTTCGATGTCAAAGGAGAGGCTTGCCAATCTTCCTTCAACCAATGTTCTGGAATCTATGCAGGGATCTATGGCAGGTGTGAATATTAATTTTGGAAATTCAAAGCCAGGCGGTGAACCTGAAATCTGGATACGGGGCATAAATTCAATTACAGCGGACAATGCACCACTTGTTGTAGTCGACGGAGTGCCTGGAACTGGACTGAGTAATATTAACCAGAATGATGTAGAATCCATTGAGGTTCTGAAGGATGCCTCGGCCTCAGCGATCTATGGAGCCAGGGGAGCCAATGGGGTGATACTTGTAACTACCAAAAGGGGAAAGGGTAAACCTACCGTGACATTCAATTCTTACTTCGGTATTAAAACGATGACTCAGAAGATAAATATGATGAATGGACAAACCCATATGCAAGCCAAAATGCGCGCCTATGAACTGGGAGGATTTCCTTCGGATACGGCAGATGTATATACGGTTGAGGAATATGGTAATATTGCCAGGGGAACGGAAACTGACTGGCAGGATGAATACATGAGAAATGCAAATATTCAGGAGCATCAGTTGAGTGTATCGGCAGGAGCAAAGAAGACCAAATATTATCTTTCCGTCAACTATGGAGACCATGATCATATTCTTCAAAATTTCAATTATAAGCGCACCGGTCTGAGATTCAACCTGGATCAGGAAATCGGGGAATGGCTTCAAATTGGGAATTCATTAAACCTCACTTATACCAAGGAAAGCGGAGTGGCCGGGAACCTGAAAAATGCTACAACAATGACCCCCTGGAACAGCCCCTATGATGAAGAAGGAAACCTGTTGATGTTCCCGGCTAATAATAATTTTATCGGTAACCCGATAGCCGAAAGAAATATAGTTGTTGATAATAACAGGTACCAGATCTTTAATAACCTCTTTGCTGTTGTTCAGTTTCCTGTCAAGGGACTGAGCTATCGTATTAACCTCGGCGTCGATGTCAGAACGAATAAGAATAATAAATACCAGGGCCGGGATACACCTCTGGGTTTTAATGCGGATGGGATTGCTGATATTAGTACCGGCCTGACTCAGAATTGGGTTCTGGAAAATATTCTGAATTATGAAAGGACTTTTGCGGATGTTCACAATGTAAAGTTCACGGGACTTTACAGCTCCCAGGAATTTTACAGGGAGTCGGCAGCTATGGATGCCTATGGTTTTTCAAATGACCAGATCATGTATAATAACCTGACTACCGCAAGCCAGTTCAATGCTCCTTCCAGTTCTGCAACAAAGTCAAACTACCTGTCTCTTATGGGTAGGCTCGGTTATAATTATGCAGAGAAATATTATGCTACGGTTACGGTTCGTCAGGATGGATATTCGGCATTTGGGAACAATAGAAAATTTGGAACTTTCCCTTCATTTGCCTTATCATGGAGAATTAATGAAGAGTCTTTTATGAGTAATGTGGAGGTGATCAGTAACCTGAAATTAAGGGCTTCCTATGGAATGAATGGCAACCAGGCAGTGGGACCCTATTCCTCCATTTCTGCAGTTGTTACTGAAGTCGACGGTCTCCCTCTTGCTTACAATTTTGGAGATGCAATTATATACGGTTACTTCCTCGATAAGATGTCTAATCAGGATTTAGGTTGGGAAACCACCAAATCTTTCAATCTGGCTCTTGACTATGGCCTTTTCAGGGGAAGGATAACAGGTTCATTTGAATACTACAACAGCAATACCGAGGACCTATTGCTTGACCGGGGTATTTCCTGGGTGAACGGATTCGATAATGTTCGCTCCAATATTGGAAAAACTCATAACCGGGGAATAGAGATGGTACTCACGACATATAATATTAACTCCCGGGGCGATGGCTTTCAGTGGAACACCAATTTTAACGCCTCCTTTAATCATAATGAAATTTTAGATCTTTACGGAAACCAGCTGGATGACCTGGCCAATGGTTGGTTTATCGGAGAGCCCATTGATGTGATTTTTGATTATGTTTTCGACGGGATTGTCCAGGAAGAAGAGGATATGTCCGGTTCTGCTCAACCTACAGCACTGCCTGGAGATATAAAGGTTAAAGACCTGAACGAAAATGGGGTGATTGATCCGGAAGACAGGAGAATAGTCGGAGTTGCAAGGCCAGACTGGACATTGGGAATGACAAATTCATTCAGTTTTAAGGGATTTGACCTGAATATATTCCTGCAGGGAGTTACGGGCGTTACCAAACAAAATAGTATACTGAATAACTCAACCTCATCAGGAAGCAACCAGCTGGATGTGGACTGGTGGACACCGGAAACTCCTTCAAATCAATATCCAACCCTGAGACAGGGGAAGGTTACCTCCTACTGGTCAAGTTTTCAGTATGAGAGTGCCGACTTTCTGAGGATCAGAGATATTTCCCTGGGATATAATTTCCCCAGGTCACTTACATCCAGAATTCATATTGACAAGCTGAGGCTATATGTCAGTGGCCGGAACCTGTACACGTTTACAAACTGGAAGGGAATGGATCCGGAAACGGGAAGCTTTAGAAATCCCAACACCAAGTCGATAATTTTTGGTCTGAATCTGACACTTTAAGAATCATATTGCAAACTATACATTGTCATGGAGAAATATAAGATATATACCGTACTACTCTTCGCAACAGTTATTATACTGAGCGGTTGTGGTGAGGATTTCCTGAAGGAAGATGAAAATACTTTTTTATCCCCTGGAAATACCTACACTACTGAAGCCGGATTGGAAACTGCACTTATTCCTATTTACAGGTCAGTCAATACCCATTATTCAAACAAGGCCTGGGTACAGGCTGGCACAGATGTAGCCCAGACGAATTTTAATTCAAGGGCTGATAATGTAGCCCTTGATATATACAACAGCCAGCTCAACGGGGAATTAGGAGCTATCAGGGGATGGTGGAGCTCAACCTACGAATCAATTGACAGGGCCAATACCATCATTTCTTATGTTGATGAGGCTGAATTCAGCTCGGAAACAAATCGAAGACAAATTTCCGGCGAGGCACATTTCTTCAGAGCTTTCTGGTACTTTGATGCAGTTCAAACCTGGGGAGATATTCCTCTGGTTACTGAACCAGCCAGCGGTCCTAAGACAGACTATGTAAGGGCAACAAAGGCAGACATTTACGCTCAAATCGTAAGTGACCTGAAAGTAGCTATTGCAGGTATTAGTCCCGTCTCTGATGAACAGGGGAAATTGACCAGGGGAGCAGCCCAGCATCTGCTGTCGAATGTTTACCTGGCCATAGGCGAATGGGAGAATGCCGAGGCAATGGCTGATACCCTGATCATGGAGGGGCCTCATAGCCTGGTTACCAGCCGCTTCGGAATTCAGGCAAGTGAATCCGGAACACCTTACTCAGATATCTTCCTGGAGGGAAATGAGAATATCGAGTATGGAAACCCGGAGGTACTCTGGGCCATACAATTTGGTGATCGGATCAATAAAGACATTACCCGGACTAATACCGTGAAGTTCGCATGGTGGCCGGTCTACGAAAAACTACCCGGACTTAAACTTTCAAATGATAATTATCAAAGGGGAAAATGGAGGGTTATGATGACTCCATACTGGTTTACTCTTTTTGAGCCCGGGGATGACAGGAATTCAGATTTTGCCATTAAAAGGAAGTGGTATTATAACGACTGTGAATTTATTGATCAGATGATGGCAAGCGGGAATCCACTGATTCAGTGGAAGAATGGGATTCCACTGCTTGTCCAATGCGGGGACGAAGTTTATCTTGAACCGGATGATCCTCTCTATCTTTGGATTTATCCAACCCCGATGAAATATGTTGGAATTCTTGGGACTGATCCTACCGAGTCTGTTACAGAGAAAGATATTATCATGTACAGACTGGCTGAAACTTATCTGTTCAAGGCCGAGGCTCAATTCCGGCAGAACAAACTCGCTGAGGCGGCGGAAACACTTAATATTATCAGGCGACGCTCGAATGCATCTGAGATTACGGACTTAGATGTGACACTGGACTTTATTCTTGATGAAAGGGCCAGGGAGCTCGGATCGGAGGTTAACCGCTGGGCAACTCTGGTAAGAACAGGTGAATTGCTGAATCGTTACAGGGCAAATCGTCCGGATGCAGCAGGTAACATCCAGGACTATCACGTTTTGATGCCTATACCCCAAAGCGAAATTGATTTTAATACAGCATCTGAAAACTTTAAACAAAATCCGGGTTATCCGGGAGCCGAATAGGCTATAGATACTAATTCTAATAATTATTTAATACTCTAACTAAATTATTTAAACTATGAGTAAATCTAGACTTTCTCAATTCGCAGGTTTCTTGTTACTGGTTATCGCTTTTGGCTCCACAGCAGCCATTGGCCAGGTAACAGACAAACCGGTTGTTCACTGGAAATATGACGAAGGAACCGGTACAACCACCGAAGACGCCATGGGGAATGCAGGTATTTCAACATTCTCTACAGGAATGGATGCTTCTGCATGGGTCGATGGAAAGATGGGCAAGGCCCTTACCTTCGATGGTGTCGACGATAAAATGACACTCCCCTATGACTCCTTGACGTTTGATTACACGGGAGAATCTTTCAGCGTCAGTTGTTGGGTAAATTTTGCCAGTACCAATGTTGACCGAAAATCCAGGATCATTACATACGGAACATTTATGCTTGCGCAGACCTATACCGAGGATGCAGATAAAAATCCGGTTGAAGGTACGGGTGTTATGAAACTACAGGTCAAAAACATGACCGGAAGCAAACTTACCTTTGAGGTGACCGACTCAGCTTTTTGGAAGGATGAATGGGTGTTGATGACTTTTGTAAGGGATGTGGAAACACAATCTGTTGCTTTTTACTCAAACGATGAACTAATTGCATCAAAAACCTATGGAGATGCTTTTTTAGAGTGGGATTTCAAAGCTACGGATGACCTGGTCCATATAGCAGCCAGCAGTAACCCTGATCCTGCAAAATTCCAGGGAGCTATTGGAATTATTGATGATTTGCGCATGTATGATGTAGCTCTGACAGAGGACCAGGTAGCCGATCTAAATGATGGAATTGCTGACATGCTGATGGCGTACTGGCCATTTGATGAGGAATCTGGAACAAATGCCCCCGATGAATCCGGTAACGGAAATGATGGAACAACCGGCGGTATGGTTGATACCAACTGGGTGGAAGGAAAACTTTTCAATGCCCTGGAATTTGACGCTGTTGACGATTATGTTAAAGTTCCTTATGATGAATCCCTTGAGTTTGGTAATGGTTCTTTTAGCATAAGTATGTGGGTTAATGCCCCTGTACCAGGGATCCTGGGTCGCTGGATGAGCTTTGGAAGCCTTATTCTGAGACAAAACTCTGATAATACAGTTGGATTCAGAGCGGATGTTGATGGAGTAAAAACAGAATTCTTTGTACCGGAAGAAAAATTTGTAGGCGTTGGCTGGGTCCTGGTAACGGCAGTACGTGATACGGCTTCAAATGAATTAAAATTATATGCTAATACAGAACTGATCGGTAGTAAAACCGAGGTCCCCGATGGCAGTTTTACTAATGCTGGCGATGATAAGGCATGTTATATAGGTGCCAATAACGATGCCAAAAGACTTGAAGGAAAGCACCAGGGTACCAAGGGTATGCTTGATGAGGTTCGCCTGTTCAATACTGCTTTGACCGCTGAGCAAATCCTTGCAATTTATGCCGAAGGTAATACAGATTATTATGACCTGACAGTGGCAGCCACCACTAATGGATCAGTTGAACTGTCTCCGGCAGGAGGCACCTATCCAGGTGGAACAGTTGTTACACTGACAGCGGCTGCAGACGATGGATATCATTTTGAAAGCTGGGGAGGGGATTTATCAGGTTCTGATATTGTAACCACCCTTACCATGGATGCTGACAAAAATGTTTCGGCAACATTTGCAGTTGGGGGACAGCAATTTAAACTGAGCATTACTCAGGATGGAGACGGAGTTGGTTATGTTGCCCGCAGCACAGCAGATACTTTACTTGACCAGGGAACAGAAGTAACACTTACAGCTGTAGCAGTGGACGGTAATGTGTTTGCCGGATGGACCGGCGATATTGAGGGCCTTGACAAAACAATAACATTTATTATGAATGGTGATGTTTCTGTTAATGCAACCTTTATGAGCGATGGACCGGAATATGATATTGTAGTTAGCCAGCAGGCCTACGAGTCCACTGACACATCCGGTCTTAACTATACAAACGACACCCAATCGCCGATCTGGACCAATAATCCCGGATATACCGGTGATGGTTTCTACGATTGGGAGAACTTTCCCGGTGGTATGATTGAATGGACAGTTCCCATCACAACGGCTGGTCCATATATTGCACTTTTCCGTTATGCTCATGGTGGCTCAGGAGGAGACAGACCCGTTAAGATTGAACTCAATGGAGTGGTTATTGAAGAAAGCCATAGTTTACTCAACACAGGAGCATGGACAATATGGAAAAAAGAGGAGATTGAGGTTAACCTGGTTGCTGGTGATAATACAATCAAGCTGACTGCTCTGGGTGCAGATGGAATGGTAAACCTTGATAAGCTGGAAATAGCGAATCTTGGGACTTCCATACAGGATGTTTCAATGGGAGTTTCTTCCTTTAATGTCTATCCTAATCCAAGTACAGATATTACTAATATTTCCTATAAACTGGAGGAAAATTCTGTTGTAAACATAGAGATTCTGGATATCTCTGGCAGAATGGTTAAGCGAGTTCTGAGGGAACGTCAGTCCCCCGGTGATTTCAAAATCCAGTTGAGTATCAGCGACCTGAATTCTGGTCTCTATATTGTCAAACTGTCTGCTGGACAGTCAGTACAGACAAGCAAACTTAATGTTCAATAAGTTTTAGTTTCAATGACCGGTGCTCTTATTCGGGCACCGGTCATTTTTTTCAATTTCAACCAACATGCTCTTTCCCAGGTTCCTGGTGGAGTAGCATTTACCTTATTCCTAATTGCAGGAAACAGAATGAGTACGATGAAAAAAATTCTCTTACTACTAGTTTGTGCAGGCAGCATTCTCAAATTATATCCTCAACAAGGGGAACTTGAATATTTCAGGAGTATCTATTCCGAAAGTGAAGTAAGGGAATACATTGAAAGGGCCTATACCAATAAATTAGTAAACCATCTTACCGAGGCAGGATTTGATCAGGTCCGAACAAAAGTTATCGGGGCCTCATTTAATGATCCGACATTTGGCAGGAAGTGGACCTATCTCCTGGATGGTGGACATACCATTATGAATTCGGAAAGAAATGCCTGGAATTCAGACAGCAGTTTATTTTTTCTGAATGATAAGTCCGGTTCCAATTACAGGCAAATAGTGCTATTTGACGGCAAAACAGCAAATCATGTTAAGACTGTTACGGTTTCCAACCTTCCTGCCACCAAATCTACTGTAGCTACTTTACGCTGGATGCCGGGAGATCCCGATAAGTTCTTTTATCTACACAGCAACAAGATCTATACCTACAGTCTTGAAACCGGGCAACAGGAAATATACCAGGAGCTTGCTTCCTTTTCATTAACAGAAAAAGATCCCGCCGGGGGAGATGGTAATGAAGTTGCCCCGAATGGAGATTTTCTAATTGGAAACAAGGGTGTAGATTGTTTTGTATATAATTTTTACGATAAAAAGGTAGTCCGGATTCAGGACAATCAGCGTTTTTATTTTGATCCTACCCAGGCCTTTCCAACAATAAACCTGGGAACCATTGATTACGCAATCGCCTTTGCAGGCTTCATCGTCGAACTGAATGAAGATGGAGGAGGCACACAGCTTAGGAATTATAATGGATCCGTGGTTCAACAACTTTATCGAAGAACGCCCCATATGGATCCCACCTATTTCATGCATAATGATACCTTGTACCCGGGGATTGCACTCAGGTATAATGATGCGGATGCCAGTTTCTATAATGGGAAGGGATTGCCATCAACTCCCAAAGTGGCTTATTTTCATGGATGGGATTCTGAAAATCCCTCCCGGTTTGTCCGTTTTGAACTTGATACATGGCCGTCTGAAAACCTGGGGAGCGGGGGACAGGTATCTTCCAACCGCTATACCGGTACAAGTGGAATTCTATGTCAACATGGACCTGCCCTATATGATCTTCCCTGGGAAGCCAGAACCGGAGAGTGCATGGAGAGGCCTTTGTACGATGAGGATGCAAAGATGCCAAGAAGATTCGCCCATCATTACATTGCCTATTCTGAAAAGTATTCTTCCTCCTCCTACCAGCCTGAAGGCTGGCTCAGTCCCACTGGAGACTTTGCAATTATCAAGACCTACTGGGGATGGTATAAGGTTGATCTTAGCATACCAAGAATGAGTTCATCAGAGGTCGAAACCTACCTTAACAGCACTCCTCCTGCCACCTGGTCAATTACCGTAACTAACGGGACGGGTGATGCAGATTGTATAGAGGGGATCACACGTACCATTACTGCAGATCCCCCATCACACGGGATGGTTTTCGATGTATGGAAGGGAGATGTAGAATTACTGGCCGATTCAACTAAAGCTTCAAGCAGCTTTACCATGCCGGCAGAGAATGTATCTTTTACGGCCACCTATAAGGAGCTTCCGGGCTATGATCTTTTCGTTGATCTTGATGGCAGCGGAACGGTAAGCCTGAATCCCTCAGGAGGTCGTTATATTCAGGGGACGGTTGTTGCATTGACTGCAGAACCAGGATCGGGTGTGAATTTTGTGAAGTGGATAGGGGACCTTGAAACCAGTATAAATCCGGCGGTAGTTTTGGTGGACAGTGTAATTCATGTCACAGCTGTATTTTCAGATGGAGTTAATACGGATATTTCACTTCCTGGAGACATTGGGAAGTTCGACTTTTCTGTTTCACCGAATCCGGCCAGTTCGAATGCCCGGCTCTCCTTTGTTTTGCCCGGAGCCGGTACCCTGGAAGTTGATGTTTTCAGCATCAGTGGACAAAAAATTAAATCTGTTTACAGCAATTCTGTGTTGGAAGGAAATAAAACAATCGATTGGAACATTAATCCCTCCCATTTTCCTCCAGGCTTCTATTTTCTGGCATCCAGGTTCGAAAATGAATCCATGGTCAGAAAAATACTGGTCAGGTAAGCAACTCTTAAATAATTCCAAATTCATGCGGAATAAAGCAGCCCTATTTTTGATTTATACCCTGATGAGTGGGACTCTCTATTGCCAGGGTTTTGTTCTGGATAAATTGCTTCATGAAGATGACTTCTCGAAAGATATGACGCAATGGATCATCGAGCAGACCCCGGATGGAAAATCAGGAATACGGGATGGACAGCTCGAAATTGATGGGGGTGGGACAACCCTATGGTTCAGGGAGCTTTTAAATGGTCCCGTGATGATTC
Source organism: uncultured Bacteroidaceae bacterium (assembly GCA_963777115.1). Classification (GTDB taxonomy): domain Bacteria; phylum Bacteroidota; class Bacteroidia; order Bacteroidales; family SM23-62; genus SM23-62. Next base: position 360,587 of record CAVZPP010000001.1, read on the forward strand.
AATACGAAGCAACCCTTATTCAGAATGGAGGTCCCAATGATAATTGCCGTGACCTGAATGCCTTCTGGATGGCCAGGCACCCCCGTGCTCCCTATGACCTCTTCGAAGGATGGCGATCCAACAGCGAATCCAGGGGAGGATCGTTCAAAAATTACCATGAATTAAGGACATATTACACAGGCGTGGGAGGGAATAAAAATACAACCACCCGCTTTAGAAGATACACCGGTCATGGTGACCGGCCGCTGCTCCCGGAGCATGATCTGAGGGATTCTTCCTTCCTGTTGAAACCCAATAAAACATACCTGGTACAGCTTGTGGCAAATGGATCGGAAATTCAGTATCTCCTTGACGGAAGAAGATTATTTTCAGTGAATGATCCGGATCCCTATACTTCAGGATGGTTTGGGGTACGTACGGTTTCAAATCATCTAAAGGTTGATAACCTGAAAATTTACAGGATCAAGGGCAAATCAGCTGTGAATAATTCAGAAGAACCGAAAACGGAATTCCCCGGAATGGATAAGGGCCTGAGAGAAGCCGGCAGCAGAAAGGGCTGGAGGGTGCAGGATTTATTTTTCGACGGAAATTACTACCGCAGCGAACGCCGTGTTTTTAATGATCCGGTTACAGGGGGACTTATCTGGCAACTCACAGGAGATAACGCCATAGAAAAAAATGAATACACGGATATTCCCGTATGGAGTGCTGATGGGAAACTGATGTTGTTTATCACCCTTAGGAATGGGAAAGCTGAACGCTGGATCATGAATGCCGACGGAACCAACCTCAGGCCCCTTGACGGGATACTGGATATTCCCAATGGAAAGGGACTCTGGAGTATTCAACATCCGGACTTATTGTTTTACAGTGAAAAAGATTCTGTTGCCGGGAAAGTCATAAGGACGAAGGTGATATCCGGAAATGTTCTGACCGGGGAGAAGAGGACGGTTCTGTCTGTAAAGGGTGATCTGGGAACCATGCAGCCTCCCCATCCCTCTGAAGAGTTATTTTTATTTGGAGATCACATGAGTGGGAAATGGGAGGATAAGGAACATCCCTCGCGAGCATTTGTTGTTAAACTGAATGGTGATATCTCTGAGATTAGTTTTGATAAACTATTTCACCGGTTGAGATTTACAAAATCCACTGACGGAAGGGTATTCTACAACTTTGATAGTCCCAGGACTTCATGGACCTGCCTGCCGGATGGATCGGACAGGATAGAGATCAAAGTCAACGGGGGACATCCAGATTGGCTCGAGGGAGGAGAATTCGTAATATTCAATGCCAGGGAAGAACTTGCAGACGGGACAAAAAACTTTGATCTCAGGTATGATGCCATCCGGTATGACGGGACTGGATACAGAACTCTGTACCCTTTTGGTGGTCATGCATCCACGGTGGCTGATGGTAAACACATAGTTTGTGATGGAGGCCCTGGAGCCGGTTCGGTTAACTATGTTGCAATTGATTCAAATAATACCAGCCAGGTACTATTCCTGAACCAGACTTCCAGGTATGACCATTCCAACAAATGGCATCCGGATCATCACAGCACACATCCACACCCTAACAGCAGTCCGGACGGTACAAAAGTAATGAGCAACTCAGATGTACTGGGCCAGTATACGGATATTTTTGTTTCTGTAGCCCGATACCCGGATCCGCCTTTAAACCTGAGCTCTTCCTTCCGGCGAAAAACCTCCCTCCTGGAATGGGATGCCCCTTTACGGGGAATGGAAATTAAAGGATATCATGTTTATCATTCCCGCTCGAGCGGAAAAGAATATTCCCGTCTTACCACTGTACCGGTTCAGGAAAACACCTACAAAGTATCAGGAGCAGCCGGGTATTACATGGTTACAGCTATTGAATACTCCGGATTGGAAAGCCGGGCATCCAATGAAGTTTATTATCGTGGGAATGAACTCTGGGAAGGTCTGGTAAGGCAGTACCTGGAAGCAGAAACCGGGAAGTACCAGCTTCCGCTTGAACCTGTAATGGCAATGAATACGGCTTCCAACGGGTATGTACTGGCTTCGAGAAAGGCCGGTTCCGGTGGAAAAGCATCTTATCAACTGGATATTCCTGTTGATGGAGAGTATATGTTCTGGATCCTTGTCAGTGGTGGAGGTGGACTGAATATCGAAATTGATGGTGAACAACAGGGTAGGATTCCTGGTTCTGAGAAATCATGGGACTGGAAAAAAACGCCAGCATCAGTTCACCTGCAGAAAGGAAAGCATTTATTTTCATTGGTGGCTACTAAAGGGACCGAGAAAATTGATAAGATTCTGTACACAAACGACGCCTCCTTTCAACCTTCCGGACATATGAAACCTGATACGGAAAGACCGGAAGTTCCAGAAAAAGTATCCGCAAAAGCTGTCTCAGCCAATTCCATTCAGGTATCCTGGGATCCATCCCCATCCCCTGATGTAGCGTATTATAATGTTTATGCCTCCGGGACTCCTGATTTTATATGTGGGCAGGCATATCTCATCGGTTCGCCCCCGGAACATGTTTTTGTTGACTGGGGTTTACCCTTGAATGAATCAAGGTATTATAAAGTTGAGGCCGTAGATCTGGCCGGGAATAAATCGACTCCCTCAACTACAGTAATTGGGTCTGTAATACCCTTTGTTCCTGTCCTTATTGAATTGAATACTGCAACTCCTGAATCTACTAATATGAAAATGGGATCCTCATCCCAAACAGGAGAACCAGTTCTATCAGCTGAAGAGGTCGGCGAATCCTGCACCTGGAAGTTTTCGGTACCCCGGGAGGGCTACTACGCTATATGGGGCAGGTCTATTCTTAATAGGGGAGAGATCCAGGAATTTGACTTCCAGCTCAATGGGAAATCCTCGGTATGGAATCACTTTGGCATTTACAATGCCATCAAGTGGTCTCCACTGGGTGATAAGACCACCGGAACACCGGAATTGTTCTACCTGGAAAAAGGAATTAATACAATAAAAGTGATCAGTAAAGGTCAGGGAATTATCGGAAACCTGCTACTCTCTGATGATCCCTCATTCTGGCCTGTTGAAGAAATGAAGAGTACAGGATATTAATGGTAAGGGGCATGAGACACTTTCAAAAATTATCATATCTCTGGATTGTATCTGTTCCACTGTTCATGTTTTCATGCTCGCGGACCGGGACAACTCCTGAGAGTAAGTGTTCAACAGTCCAGATCACAAACCGGGCTCCTCTATATCAACAAGCTTATTACCCCGTATCCGCCGGTGAAATCCAGCCGCAAAGATGGCTGAGAGAGGAGCTTATGTTACAGCTAGAAAAACTGGACATTAGCAGGCCTGTATCAGTGAAAGGAATTTCTGAGACTGATCTATCCCAATTGGGAACAGGAATCCAACTGGCCTGGATGCTGAATGATTCAATAGTGAAGCAGAAGCTCATTGAGAGAATGGATGGGCTCTTAAGCACCCGGAAATCAATCATGGATCCGGATATTTTGCAGGTTTATTATGATGTAACCAGGGATGAGAGGGCTGTCCGGTTGATGGACGATTATTTCATCAGCCTAAGTAAAGAATCTGAAAGCCATGATCCCGGTATTATCAAGAATGCTCTGTGGCTGTATAATCATATCGGTGAGAAATATCTTCTGGATTTTGCAAAAAAAACTCTAATAAAGCATAGTAATCAGATCACTCAAAGTTTCCTGTTGAATCATGATGAGGAATTACTTCTTGAGGAAATCAGGAAGTTGGAGACAATAGATCCTGATTCTGTCATTGATGTCATGAATTCCTTACAGACTATCCTGCCCATTCACCCGGAGGTCCATATTGCCGACCTGTTTGAAAAAATCTCCTTCAATACTTTTCCTTCTGTTAAAGGAGCTAATAAAGACGGCTGGCTGGATTACAACAGGAATTTATGGTACAGGACTAAAAATGGAGGCCTGGCTGCCCTATTATACGGTCCCTGCAGGCTAAACACCTGTATGCCGGATGGCAGCACTGTTACCATAATTGAAGAAACAGATTATCCATTTTCGGATACGATAAATTTTACTTTTCAGGCTACAACAGGGTCTGAATTTGAACTTCATTTACGAATTCCTGGATGGTGCGAAAATGGATCGGTCATTATAAACAAGGAACAGGAGAAGAAGTATGATGCTGAACAGATTATACATCTGAGTAGAAAATGGGAGGAAGGGGATATTGTTCGGCTGGTATTACCCAAGAAATTAATTTATACAAGTTGTGATCCGGGTTCTGTAGAACTTGAAATGGGTCCCCTGGTATTTGCCTACGGTTTTAACAGCCGAAATGAGGATTCGCAGACTATCCGAAAGTACGGTCTGATAAAGGAAGAACAGGGAAACAATACAACAATAATCAGTGGCTCAAATCTTGATGAGAACCCCTGGACACCGGAGAACTCACCCCTGAGGATCATATTGAGGGCAAGCCGGATCCAAGCTGCCCTGGGCAAGGAGGAGTTAATCAATAACAACGGGAGCTCAACTCATATTCTTGAACCCGGAGCAATGATCGAAAACATTGTTCTTCTGCCCCAGGGTTGTACAGGGTCCATGATAACTGAATTTCCTTTATTGGAATCGAGTGGAAGATAGCCATAAGCCCAAACATGAAAAGAACCTTAGTATATGTATCATTTTTATCATTGCTTCTTTCTACTGCCTGCCAGAAGAAGGACCAGCGGCCCAACATTGTTTTTATTATTGCAGAGGACATCAGCACGGATCTGGGATGTTATGGAAGAACTGACCTGAAAACTCCGGTACTTGATACCATGGCTGCCGAAGGGATGCTTTTCATGAACGCATTTACAACCTCTCCGGTATGTTCCCCCTCGAGGTCAGCACTGATGACTGGCATGTATCAGAATTCTATAGGGACTCATAATCATAGGTCTGAAACGGGTCCCCTTCCTGATCCTTTTGTTCCCATTACCTATCTTTTACGTGATGAAGGATACTTTACCTGCAATGTTGTGGGAGAAGAGTATGGCACCGGCAAAACAGATCTGAATTTTTCAGCAGACAGCCTATTCGATGGTTCCGACTGGAATCAGAGAAAAAGGGGACAGCCCTTTTTTGCACAGATATCCATTTATACAACCCACCGTGATACACATTGGGAGGGAATTGAAAAGGAGGTGGAACATCCTGTGAATCCTGAAAAGCTGAATATTCCATCTTATTACCCTGAGCATCCCGTTACACGATTGGACTGGGCGAGATACCTGAATTCGATCCAGTACATGGATAATCAGGTTGGAGCAGTCATGGAGAGGCTGAGGGAGGAGGGATTGGAAAAAAATACCGTGGTATTATTCATTGGAGACCATGGAAGATGCCATATCAGGGGGAAGCAATGGCTCTATGATGCGGGGATACATATTCCATTTATTATGAAATGGCCCGGGACTGTAGAGAAAGGCTCAGTAAATACGGACCTTGTCTCCGCCATCGATATACCCGCAACTATACTTGATATAGCAGCTGCGAATATCCCATCCTGGATGGAAGGCCGGTCCCTGATTGCAGATGATTATTCCCCCAGGCAATACCTGATTGCAGCGCGCGACAGATGTGATGGTGTGGTGGACAGGATACGATCGGTCCGGACAGAAAACTATAAGTATATCCGTAATTATATGCCTGAAAGGCCCTATACCCAATTCGGACATTACAAGGCATTTTTCTATCCCATGATCCATCTCCTTCCTGTCCTTGATAAACAGGGAAGGCTGACAGATGTACAAAGACAATTCTTATCAGAAAGTAAGCCGCATGAGGAATTGTATGACCTGATTGCAGATCCGGAAGAAATCGTCAATCTGGCCATGGGACCTGAATACGAGAACGTTCTGGTGGAGATGAGAAAGAAACTCAAAGATTGGGAACTTGAAGTAGAGGATAAAGGAAGGACCCTGGAGACGGATGAATTTATGCGCGGTTTTTTACTCAAAAGAGAGGCTAAGTATGCGCCTCTATGGGAAGCAAGAGGAATATCCGCCCACGACCCACCAGAGGTTCATTTGAAGTGGTGGGAGGAAAATCTGAATGTTAACCGCTTCCTGGATAACCAGCCTTTGGAAAAGGAGGGGGCCAGAAGGGAAGTATTTAAAATCGTAGGCAGGGATACCCTCTATCTCTATATTTTTGAACCGGAAGGTCATAAGAAAGGCGATAAGACACCGGCCATAGTTTTCTTCCATAGCGGTGGCTGGAGGAAAGGTCATTCGACTCAATTTGAAATGCAGAGCCGCTATCTTGCATCCCGTGGGATGGTGGCCATTGAGGCTGATTACAGGACTATGATAAGGGACAGCATTACTCCATTTGAATGTGTAATGGATGCTAAATCCGCTGTCAGATACCTTCGCAAAAATGCCGATGGACTGGGTATTGATCCGGACAGACTGGCTGCCGGGGGAGGATCAGCAGGGGGACACCTGGCTGCGGCATGTGGACATCTTGATGGACTGGAACACCAGGATGAGGATCTGAATATAAGCTCTGTACCGAATGCATTGGTACTGTTTAATCCCGTATTTGATAATGGTCCCCAGGGATACAGGTATGATCTGTTCGGGGACAGATACATGGAAATTTCACCCGTCCATAATGTCCGGAAGGATGCTCCGCCTGCCATAGTGATGCTGGGGGACCAGGACGTAAATCTTTCTCTTGCCTCAGCGAGGTTTTATGAACAGGAGATGAATAAAGCAGGGAACCGATGCGAGGTTATAATCTATGAGGGTCAATCACATGGGTTTTTTAACCGGGGTAAAGGAGGCTATGAAATGTACTCCAGTACTGTTTGGGAAATGGACAGATTTCTGGGGGAGCTGGGTTACCTTGAAGGGGAGCCCACAATAAACCTGAAACAGGAGGAATCGAAATGAAATATTTACCACTCATAGCTACATGCATAGTTATCCATTTATTCGGATTCGGGATCATCCATGCTCAGAAGCTCGAGAAAGAGAATTGTTTTGCCATCCTGGAAAATGATACCCTTAGATTAGGGAATCAGATGATTGAAAGGATTTATGCATGGCAGGATGGAGACTTAAGATCACTCTCCCTGGAAGATAAAGGAAATTCCAAAATATGGGAATTCAAATCAGGTATAGCTGACCTTAGACTTCCCGGTAATTCATTTGTAGGAATTGGGAAGATAACTATGGATTGGGAAGATGGAGATTTAGCAGGGAATGCTTGCATGAAGGTCTCGGTAATTTCCGCTTATGGGAGTATAAACGTAAAAAGGATTTTCAAAATATATCCTGACTGTCCGGCTATCGCATGTGATGTATACCTGATAGGGAATTATTCGGAGGAATGGACAAAATACGATCGTAAATACAGAGTCACAACCCCTGTATTTGAAACGATTTCACCTGTAGGAGTAAACTGGAGAGCGCAAAATGTCGAGTTTTTTGACAGAACCGATGATAATAATACCCTGGTAAGGGAACATAGTGCACCCGTATTTATCAGGCAAACAAGGTTGAAGGGAAACCTCCTGTTCCTGATTCCTGAATTTGGGGAACATGCCATATTCACTTTAAAGGAGTCTCCTTCTGCAGCTTCACAGTTTGGGTATCCGGGATGCGATTTTATACTTAACCAGGATCAGGGTCATTTTCTGAATGCAAGTGTTGCCGGGTTAAACCTTAATCCCGGGGAGTTGAATGAAGATGAGTGGATACGATGCAGTGGGTTTGTCACCGGCGTTTCAGCCAAAGATACCCGTAGCATGCTTGGAGCCCTCAGGAGCTACCAGGACAAGAACAGGAAAAGAGTGCCTGAAAGGGATGAGATGATACTTATGAATACCTGGGGAGACAGGAGCCAGGACTCCAGGATGAACGAGAATTTCATCTTAGATGAACTGGTGGCGGCGAACAAACTGGGAATCACTCACCTTCAACTGGATGACGGGTGGCAGACAGGAAGAACAAAAAACTCTGCGTATTCGGGAGGTTCCCTGGAAGGCATATGGACCAAGGGCAATTACTGGGAAGTTCATCCGGAGAGGTTTCCAGAGGGACTTGATCCCATAGTTGAAAAAGGCAGGGAACTGGGAGTAGAAATTGGGCTCTGGTTTAATCCGAGTACCGACAGCAGCTATAAACACTGGCGGGAAGATGCATCCGTCTTGATCGGACTGCACAGAAAATACGGGATCAATACCTTTAAAATTGATGGAGTTGAAATCCCCGACAAACAGGCCGAAATCAATTTTCGTGCAATGCTTGATTCGATTCTCTATGCCAGTGGAAATAAGATCAATATCAACCTTGATGTCACTGGACTGGCAATGAGACCCGGCTATCATTTCATGAATGAATACGGCAATATTTTCCTGGAGAACAGGTACACGGACTGGATAAACTACCATCCCCACTGGACCCTCAGGAATCTTTGGATGCTTTCAGCTTATGTCCCGGCCCAAAACCTGCAGATTGAATTTCTTAATCCCTGGAGAAACCAGGATAAATACCTGGACACAGATCCCCTGGCCCCATCCGCCATTCCTTTTCTATACCAGGCTGCAGTAACTCTGATGGCCCAACCACTCGCATGGTTTGAAGGTTCCAATTTGCCGAGGGAAGGAGATCCTTTGGCGAATCTCATGGTTTCCTATAAAGCAGTTATGCAGGATCTTCACTCCGGTAAAATATTTCCTATAGGAGATGAACCGGATGGTAAAAGCTGGACCGGTTTTATTTCTGAAGTAAGTGACATCCATGGTTATATGATGGTGTACCGGGAATTGAATTCTTCGGACACAGCCATACTGGAAACCGGACTTAAATCCGGGAAGAAACTGAATCTGACACCTGTTCTGGGAGCTGGTGAGCCTTTCAGAGCTATTACAGAAAAAAACGGCAGTGTTTCATTCAACCTGCCCGGGAAGTGGTCATATGCCCTGTACAAGTACGAAATAGTAAATAATTAATAAATATTTTCAATAAACGATCTCATGAAAACTGTTTTTATATCTCTGATTGTGCTGGCTGCAGGCCTGCAATCCTTTGCTCAGTTCAGCTACCCTGAAGTTTACAGGGTAGCAGATAATATTATGGAGAATACAAGTTTTAAAATCATAAATAAAGCCAGTGGCGAATTATTTGAAAGCAGCAAGTCACTAAAAGTATCATCTGACTACAGGATCGAAAGTCCCTATAATGAATGGAAATACTGGAATGGTGTCCTGGCTATGGGCATGATAAGCCTGGGTGAAGTAAGCGGGATGGATAAATATCCGGAGTATGCTGTAAGCAATTATGAATTCATATTTGACAACCTCCCATATTTCGAAGAACAATTTAAGTCCGGTATTCGAAAACCCTCCATGTATCAGTATTTCAGGTTGAAAAAACTGGACGATTGCGGGGCAATGGCCGCAGGCCTCTGTGATGTTTATGAAAGAAGTCCGAGAAAAGACTACATGGCATATATGGAAAAGGCAGCAGGCTACATTATGAATGATGAGTACCGGCTTGAAGACGGTACATTCGTTCGTCCCGAACCCAGGGAAATGACCCTCTGGGCCGATGACCTATTTATGAGTGTCCCTTTCCTTGCAAGGATTTACAAGATAACCGGGGATGAGTCTTATCTGGACCAGGCGATTCACCAGGTAAAACGATTTCACCATTACCTTTTCAGTGAGGAAAAAGGGCTGTATTATCACACCTGGTATAGTGATAATAACCAGAACGGTGTCGCCCACTGGGGCAGGTGCAATGGATGGGTTATGATGGCCCAGGTAGAGTTGCTGAAGATTATTCCCGAGGATCATAAAGAACGGCCAGGACTGATAAAATTGCTCGAGGATCAGATCGTTGGACTCTCACGATACCAGGATCATTCGGGTTTGTGGCACCAATTGATTGACAAGCCGGATTCATACCTTGAAAGTTCATCGACAGCCATGTTTATTTATGGTGTTGCAAAGGCTGTAAATGAAGGCTGGATTGCAAATACTTATTCCGATATTGCCAGTTCAGGATGGGAAGGTCTGCTTACAAAAATTACTCCAGAGGGACAGGTAGAGGATATATGCATTGGAACCGGAATCAAGGATAATATCAGGTTCTATTATGACCGCCCCACCCTTTTAAATGACATTCATGGACTGGGAGCAGTTCTTCTTTGTGGAGCAGAAATGATCCGCCTGGATCAAAAGTTAACATCCTTAAATAAAAAGTAAAATGAAAATTAAGCTCAGCCTGATTCTGACAGTTCTGGTATCGCTCATTCTCTCATCCTGTATGGTGCAGGAATCTGACAGTGAGAAGGATCTTGAAAATGCCTTCCCATACCAGATTGATGATACACGATACGAACTGCCCTACCTGATACCGGATGAAGAAGGAATTACAGAAGTCCTAGAGAGAATGTATAATCTGATCAGTAGTTCTACACACTACCGTGTAATCAACAAAGTTAACGGTGAAGAAATTACGGATTTCTCTGTTCCTGATTCAAATGCTATTGTTGATTCCAGGGATGGTTCCTATAACCTCTGGGATTATACGGTGGGTGTTATCCATACAGGTATGTTCGCTTGTTGGGAGGTTCTCCAGGATCCCAAATACCGTGAATATCCCCTGAAGAATTATGATTTTATCATGGAAAAGCTTCCTTATTTCAGAGAAAAGGCCCGGCTCTACGGAGTTGAGAGAGGAGGCTATCACCGCATAATAGAGATGGAGGCCCTGGATCATTGCGGGTCCATTGGAGCAGCACTGGTTCAGGCCAATGGATATAAGAAAGATCCCCTTTATATGGCAATGATCGATACGGTTGCGGAATACATTACAAATGAGCAATTCCGAATGGAGGACGGTACCCTGGCCAGGCAGAGACCCCAGGAAGTCTCTTTATGGACGGATGATTTTTATATGAGTATTCCCTTCCTGGCACGCATGGGTGAGTATTCAGGTGACCAATCCTACTGGGAGGATGCAGTAAAGCAGGTTTTACAACTTTCGGATCGTTTGTTTGTATGGGATAAAGAGCTGTATGATCATGGCTGGAACGAGTGTGCCGGGGAATATGATCCCAGGTACTACTGGGCCAGGGCCAACGGATGGGCAATGATGGCTAACGCTACTCTCCTGGAAGTTCTTCCTGAAGATTTCCCCGGAAGAGAAGAGATTCTGAAGATATACAGAACACATGCAAAGGGTATTGCAGAAAGGTTGGGAGGCAATGGCATGTGGCATAATATGCTGGACAGGACAGATACTTACTCAGAGTCATCGTCAACGGCCATGTTTGTATACGGACTGGCAAAAGGTGTCAATGAAGGTTGGATTGACCATACCTACGCATCGGTTGCACAGGCCGGATGGAATGGACTTACCATGTATATTACCCCGGAGGGTCGAATAAATAACATGTGCGCCGGAACCACCTTCTCTCCTGATTTGGTTTATTATTATCACAGGCCGAAAAGCCATTCTTCCCTGCATGGATTTGGTGCAGCTTTCATGGCAGGCTCTGAGATGATCAAACTCCTCAGAAATGATGATTTGCAGGTTATTAAACAATGGCGTACCTATCATTACAGAACCGGGATGAAGGGGGGACAATAATTTTTCCCCGGATGAGAATCGTAAAATCATAATCTTAATGTCAAAACACTTTTTTCATACAATCCTGGTTTTATTCCTGGGGATTTCCCTTCACGCCGGAGCTGAGAATTCAGAAGTTTCCGTTGTGCCAACCTTCAATTCAGCCGGGATCTACTGGCAGCCGGAAGGAGAGTTGTCCGGTAATAAGGGGGAGATTTGGTTTCGGGAAACAGGTGAAGCTGAGTGGAGGGAAGGTTACGAGCTTTACTGGCTACCCAGGGAGGACAGTACATCCGAATTCCGGGGCAGTCTGGTTAGATTAAAATCAAATCAGGAGTATGATCTCAAGCTGGTGCATGGGGAACTGCAGGCCGACACAAGTTTTACAACCTGGAACGAGGAATTCAAGATCAGTAAAGTCGTACAGGTAAGCCCGGAAAGTTCAGGTTTTGTGACCACTGAGGGCGGGAATGAAAACGATGGATACGTTGTTTATGAACCGGCACCAGGTTCCGATTCCATTATTGATGCCCGCAGACTGTACAATTATGGAATCCAGGTAAATCATGACTGGGTCATAATCCGGGGTTGGAAGATCAGGGGAGTGAGGAATCATCCCATCCACCTCTATTCAAAGGCAAAATTTATTGTAATAGAATATTGCGATATTTCAGGCTGGGGAGAATTGAGAACAAATTTTGCAACGGACAGTTACGGAATTTTCCTCGACGGAGAGAGCCAGATCCCATCCAATATTATTATTCAATACAATTATATTCACGATCCCACCTACGATGCCAATAACTGGGGTGAGCCCAATGATAAAACTTCAGCGGGGAATCATCCCGGAGGTACCCAGCCGATCTGGATGACGAGATGTGGGGGTGAGATAGTTATTCGTTACAATACAATAACCGGATCTGAGGAACACTATTATAATGATGGGATGGGAGAGTGGAGGAATTTTGGTCCCCATGGCTTCCCCTACCGTGATTCTGATATTAATAATAATTATATCAGCCATTGCTGGGATAATGCCATAGAAGCTGAAGGAGGGAATATGAACGTTAGGATATATGAGAATTATATTGACAGTACCTATGCTACAATGGGACTTTCAAACATAACTTTCGGTCCCCTCTATGTTTTCCGGAATGTAACCAATGTCGCTCATAAGGTTCCAGGAGATTGCCGGGAAACAAACTTCCTGAAAATCGGTAATAAGTTAAAATACGATGCTACCACCGGAAAGTACTGGCCCTGTGTGGGAAGGGCCTATATTTTCAACAATACAATCCTGCAGCCGGTAGTGAATACAAGACAGAATGGTCATACAGGATTTGCAACCAGTACCGGTCCCTCTAACGGGACCGTTTACCTGAATAACATAATGCATATGTCCGGGAATATTACCTCTGCCCATCAGATTCTGAATGCAACAGGGGACAGTAAGGTGAATTATAATCTTTATTCCGGTGGATTCCCCCTGATGACAGGCGCAAAAGACATTGAGGGAGTACCTATTTATTCACAGGTTGAGGAAGGCTTTTTCCTTGAAAAAGGATCGCCCGGAATGGACCAGGGAGTTGAAATCCCAAATTTTACTGGTAAATTTCTGGGAGCTTCTCCGGATATCGGTGCATATGAAAATGGTTCTGAGCCAATAAAATTCGGTTGTGGATTTGCGCCGGTAAAAAAACCGGGTCCAGCCCAGCTCCAATCCACCAGCAGTGCACGGGTATCAGAAGAGAATCAGCTCAGGTGCTATCCAAATCCTTTCAGCAGTGAAATAATCATTGAACATCCAGATCTTGGGGATCCAGGTGTGGAAATCCAAATATTTGATGGATTTGGTAGAATGGTAGATACACTCACAAATCATGAATCAATCCAGGGTAAAGTTAGAGCTACATGGTCACCTGGAAAAGCTGAGTTGATTGAAGGGCTCTATATCGTCCGAATAAGCCATACTAACTACAGTCATATTTCCGGGGTCGTCTACATGAGAAGCGGGATTCTATAGATCCTGAAAACTTATTATTCCTGTTTTGTGCAAACATTCAATCAAAAAGTACAAATAATTGATTGCCTGTGACTTTGATTTCAATGCCTAAGGTTTTAACTTGCCTTCAAGTAATAGTTTTTCGTAGTTTCATTAGTGAATAGATGATTTAATCCGAAGCAGGCAGTCCATTTCAAATATGAACTGCCTGTTTTTTTTTGAAGATGAATGACTAAACAGATATGAAATTCTCAACTTCAAACCCCAATTCCAAATCAAACCCCAAACCCATGAAACCAGGCACATGTTTTAAGCTCCTATTGGCTGCAATAATCTTTCTTCCCTCTCTGGGTGTACAGGGACAGGACCTGAGGGAAAGAACTTACTATTACCCTGTCCTTAAACCTCAACATGACCGAAAACCTCTGGTTGATGGTTGGGCCCGGGAGAGAGTTAGCGAAAACCTGAACAGGGGATTAATCGCCCAGCAACTGGAAGACGGATCAGTATACCTTGGCTGGAGGCTGCTCCAATCCGATCCGGAAGGAACGGGATTTAATGTTTATCGTCAGGCAGAAGGTGGAAAGGTTTCAAAACTTAACCGTAAGCCATTAACCCAGACCACAGACTTTGTTGATATTAAACCAGGTACAGGTAATGACAACTTTTATTGGGTTCGGCCTGTTGTAAATAAAAAAGAAATGGCCGCCTCTCTGAAGATAAAAACCGGGGAAGCTGGTAGTCTGGCGAACCTCCATTCCATAATACCCTTCCAGGGGGACTATAGTCCCCAGAAGATCGCCGTTGCAGATCTGAACGGGGATGGAACCTACGATTTTGTGATCAAACAGCCCAGCCGGGGAATTGATCCTGGTGGGGGACCTGATACAACGGGACTCACATATAAGATTGAAGCCTACCTGAGTGATGGAACCTTCCTGTGGAGGAAGGACCTTGGACTCGGGATCGAACCCGGGATATGGTATTCTCCCATGGTGGTATTTGACTTTAATGGAGACGGAAAAGCAGAAGTAGCTGCGAAGACCGGACCGAATGATGTTCGCGGTGAAGATGGCCGCGTTCGCACGGGACCGGAATGGTGCTCCATATTTGATGGAATGACGGGGGAGGAAATTGACAGGGTGGACTGGCCACAGAGAAGTCCCAGGCTTGGAGATTATAACCGTAATAACCGACAGCAGATGGGTGTGGCTTTCCTTGACGGGAAAACGCCAAGCCTCCTGGTTCTAAGAGGCACCTATAAATTGATGGTCGTAGATGCCTACCAGATGAAGGGAGATAAGCTGGACCAATTATGGCATTGGGATTCGGACGAAGAAAACCCGGTAATAAGAAGCCAGGGAGCACACGGTATGCATCCTGCCGATGTGGATGGTGACGGCCGCGAGGAAATCGTACTGGGATCGGTTGTCCTTGATGATAATGGGACCGCCCTCTGGTCCGCCGGATTGGGACACCCCGATAAATGCTTTGTCAGCGATATTGATCCCCTAAGACCAGGAATGGAAATTTTTTACGCCATTGAACCCTTCCGCTGGGACGGAAAGGGAGTATGCCTCCTGGATGCAAAAACCGGTGAAATGATATGGGAAATCGGTGATTCAACCTGGCATGTGGGAGATGGAATGGTAGCAGATATAGATCCATCACTTCCGGGACTGGAATGTTTTGCATCAGAGGACGGAAAAGGTGGATCAAGAGACAGGTACATGTTTTCCGCAGAGGGGGAACGCATCGGTGCCAGGGAAGACGTTCCCAGTTGCGGTCCCTGGGTATTCTGGGACGCTGATCTTCTAAGGGAAACCTATTCAGTTAAAAGACCTACCCGCAATCCGGATCAGCCAAGGTCGAGGGACTGGTACAGGAACTGGGTGCCTGAAAACTATGTAATGAAATACAAGGGGGATACTCTGACCCAGAAGATAGAAGGACAGGTAAATATGATGGCAGATATTTTGGGGGACTGGAGAGAAGAATTGATCACAGTTAAAAATGGGCAGATGAGGATTTATACAACCACTATCCCTGCCGCAGACAGAAGAGTATGCCTGATGCAGGATCCCGTCTACCGGGCGGAAGTAGCCCATAGGTCTATGGGATATCCGCAATCACCAGTACCTGGCTATTACCTGGGAATAAGTCCTGATAAGGCAGCTGAGTATGAACCGGTCATCCCCCGGTGATACAAATCCATTTAAAATTGAAACTGGCAAATATGAAATTTCAATTTGCACCTGTACTGATACTCTTTGCCCTATTGTCTGCTTACAGTCAGGCCCAAAGTCCAAACATCGTTTTCATTCTCACAGATGACCAGGGATGGGCGGATATGGCCAGGCACGGCAATCCCCATCTTGAAACTCCTACACTCGACCAGCTGGCCGAACAATCCGTGGAATTGACAAACTTCTACGTATCTCCTCTTTGTTCCCCGACAAGGGCCAGCCTGATGTCCGGGAAGTATGCCTATAGTACCCATGTGGTAAGTACGGGACAGGGATTGAGTTCGATAGATCCACAGATCAACACCCTGGCTGAAAGATTAAAGGACCAGGGATATTCGACCGCCCTTTTCGGTAAGTGGCACCTGGGGGATGTCTATCCCCACAGGGCACAGGACCAGGGATTTGACGAGGTTCTGACACACATAAACGGTAACCTGATGGCCTATCCCCCCTTCAATCCCTACCTGAATCCCACCCTGATCCATAACGGGCAGGAGGAAAGGCATTCCGGGTATTGCATGGATATCTTTACCAATCATGCCATAAACTATATCCACGAGCACAAAGACAAGCCGTTTTTTGTATACCTGCCGACCAATACCCCCCACCGTCCCCTGGAGATTACGGAGGAGTACCTGGCAAAGTACAGGGACATGGGACTAAAGGATCAAACCGCCCGCGTTTATGCCATGGTCGAGAACATCGATGATAATGTCAAAAGGATGGAGGATGCCCTGGATCGTGAGGGATTAACAGATAATACAATTTTCATTTTCATGAATGATAACGGTCCCACTTCACTCGAAGATGATCGTTACCTCGCAAACCTTCGCGGCAAAAAAACCTTTGTCTATGAGGGCGGCATCAAGGCGATTTGTCTTATAAAATATCCCGCCGCTTTTCCGGGGAATAGAACGCTGGACGCACTCTCAGCACATATAGATATTCTGCCTACACTAATGGATCTCTGCAACATCCCTTACTCTCCGGATGAACTGGATGGACTCAGCCTGGCTCCACTGTTAAAGGAGGAAAACAATTCACTGCCGGACAGGTACCTGTTCTGGCAAAGCCACGAGGGAATGCCCCAGATGGAAAGAGCCTTTGCAGTACGGCGCGATAGTTTTAAGCTGGTCCAGCAGAACAAAGTTAACGGATCCTTTGACCCTGGAGTGAATGCCAGCTATGAGCTATTCAATGTCGTGCTTGATCCCTGCGAAAAGGAAAACCTGGTTGAAGGAAACCCTGACATTAAGGATGAACTTCTGGGCGAATACAAAAAATGGTTTAATATAGTTACCCGGGATTTCGGGGATCTTCCATATTCCATTCTCCTGGATCCTGAAATCCAGGATCCGGTGGTGCTGACGCGGAGGGACTGGTTGGGCACCCGGGGCATTCAGGATAACGAAACAGGTCACTGGATTGTGGACGTAAAGAAAGACACTGACTATACCCTGGAAACCAGTATACGCCGGTCCTTAACTGAAAACTGTGTCATCCGGGTAGAATGCGACGATCTCAGCTGGGATGTCCCTATCCGCCAGAACACCCGCTCAAATAACCTCTCCAGGATCACCATCCCGGCAGGCACTCATAAGATTACCGGAAAGGTTCTCCTCGATGGAGAGCATGTAGGTGGAGTACACTATATCAAGCTGACGGGGCTGAACTATTAATAAATCTTTTGCATTATCTCTTGCCCAGACTTTGTTCTCTTTCCAGATGATCCCGTTCTTTCCTGATCTCTTCTAATAGGGAATCCTCATCAGGAAGATAAAGAGTGTATTTAGAGGCAAAGATTTGTTTGCCCTCACTCAAGACACTGTATTTTGCAATGGTTTTGTTTTTCTCCGTACATAGGATAAGTCCTATTGTGGGATTATCACCTGGTTGTTTGATCTTGTCTTCGAAAAGCCTAACATAAAAATCCATTTGCCCGATATCCTGGTGTGCTAACTTTTCGGTCTTAAGGTCAATTAGTAAAAAACATTTTAGGATATAATTGTAAAATACCATGTCAAGATAAAAATGGTCATTGTCTGCTGTAATCCTAAATTGACGGCCTACAAAGGCAAAACCGTTGCCAAGCTCAAGCAAGAATTGCTGTAGTTTTTCTATAAGTGCAGTTTCCAATGATGTTTCTGCAAGCTTCTCAGTTTCTTTAATATCTAAAAACTCAAGCACAAATGGATCTTTAATGAAGTTTGAAATCTGTATTGTATCTTTCTTGCTTTCAGCTTTTTTTATTGCAGCCTGCTTATTTTGATTCCCGCTCATTAAAATCCTCTCGTAATACAAGCTATTAATTTGTCTCTCAAGCTGTCTTGTACTCCAGTTTCCCTGAATGGCTTCTTCAATATAAAAATCCCTGGCATTCTCTTTTTCAACCTTTAACAGCATGCGATAATGTGTCCAGGACAATTCTCCACGCAGTGCGTGGACTTTTTCAAATGTCTGATAAAACTGCCTCATATAATGTAGGTTACTTTTTGTATATCCTTTTCCGAATGCATGTGTCAACTCAACAGATAAATTTGTAATTAAAAATTCACCATATTCTGCACGGTCTTTACCTTTTTGTTCTTCTTCTACAATTTCCCTCCCTACATTCCAGTAAGCCTGAAGCATCTCAATATTTGCCGTTCGATAAACTTTATTACGTGCATTGTCAAGGATTTCCGAAATCCTATTGTAAAAATTTTCAAATGAAGGGGATAATGATTTACTCATTTTGACGGAATTCAAGATTTATTCCTTAATGCCAAATTCAGGCAAATGTCATTCTTTGGAATTACAGAATCCTAATCAATCAGGTTCTTATTGAAGGCAAGTACTCATGAAGAGTTCTTTGTATAATTCTACAGGGTTTTAAAATTCAATCTTACTAACTGAGTCAAAAATGGCATCAATTTGTTCATCTCCTACCTTGTCGTCCATATTTATACAACAGACTCCTGTGAGGGCGGGATTTGCCGATTCAGTAACCAGTTTTGTGATGGTGGCCTGAATTTCTTCAATTGACATACCCGAAATTTCAACCGGACTTAAGCGAATATTGAAAAATGTATCGGGAAGGAATTTTCTTAAATGTGCAACATCACCACCCCATCCCAGATCAAGAAAATCCAGCTTGGGAAGTTTGGCAAAAGACTCTGCATATCGGTGCGGATCGTTGCCGCAATAGTGAATACCAAAATACTCTTTTGCCCGGCTCCATTTTATATCAATGGGCATAAGAAACTGTTCGTAATCTTCACAGGAAATCATGGTATGTGAACATTCGGAATGCAGAAATACAGGTTTGGGCAGATGCCTGACACTCCTGGTTACAGAAATGGAAGTAGTGCCTGTTTGTGAAGCCTCAAGATCTGTGAATCTTTCAATTACCGAAGAGATGGAAGTGAAATAATTTTTCACCTCATCCGGTGTCATTAGCATATCCATCATGATCTGTTCTCCACGCAAATCCATGCCAATATTTAGCACCCCGCCCCAGTTCACATCTCCTGTGAGATAGCCGTATTTGGATTTCAGACTTTCTGTAAGGTTCATAAAATCCTTATATACCTTTGATTTAAAAGCGGCATCAGTATCTATTTCCAGACTTTCCCTATTAGCTGCAATTACAGCAGGAGGATGATTTTCGGTGTATTTAACTTCACATCCAAGCATTTCTGATATCATGTATCCTGCTGCAAGGTGTACTGCACCAATTAAGGGTTTGGTTTGGTCTTTATCAGCGCCAAGACCGTATTTTCCCCAACGCTCATATAGCTCTTTTTCCATTCGTTGTTCCGATTCCACCCTTTTCAGGGGATGAAAAAAGAAATCCCGATCGAAAGTCATTCCCGTATGTTTATGCCACCATTCTGGAGCGAGGACGATATCAACCGGGAGTTTATGTTGTCTATTCATTTTGTTATAAATATGGATAGGATTGTCGTTTTTTTTTTGATTCGGATTATCTGGGAGACACCAGGGCAACTGAAAACTTCAAGTTATTCTCCCGAATTAATTGGAAAATTTCTTTTGGCAGGCCTGATGTGACCGTCTTCATCAAATTCTATTCTAACAAGGGCCGGCCGTTCCCGAAATGGACTGTTCCTGTCGTTGCCGAAGAAGCTGCTCCACCAGTTTCCATCCAGATCCTGGAAAAAGGTATTATGACCTCCATGTGGGATGGCCAGATACCTGGGACCGTATGGGCCGTATATATTTTCGGACATGGAGGCGAAACAATGGTAATCACCGTTTATGAAGTCGGCGCATACCAGGTGGTATTTTCCATTTGCCTTGAACAGAAAAGCACCTTCAAAACCCACTCGTTTGGCATTTGTCGGGGCGATCGCTACAACTGTATCCCTGCGCCAGCTCATGTCCTCTTTCATCAGGCGGATTTTTCCATTTCCGATCACAGAATATACTTTTCCATCATCATCCATAAAGAGGGAAGCATCAATGTCCCTGCTGATTGGTTGGTCAGGCTTCAATGCTGAAACATAGGGACCTTCCGCTCTGCCAGAGGTGCTTTTAAGAATCCCGTTTCCCAACCATGGGAAACAGTAAGTAAGCCAGAATGTGCCTTTGAAATAGTGTATTTCAGGAGCCCAAAGCGGGCGGAATGGAGCACCGTCTCGAGTACTTATTTTCTTTGTCCACTCCGGTCCCTCTCTGTCGCTATTCCAAACAACCGACCTGGTCCTGGGCCTTGTTATAACTGGTGTCCAGTTCAGCAGGTCCTTTGATTTCCAGACCCTGATATTAGAAGTAACAGCCCACATGTCAGGATATCCGGTCGTCCCTGTCAGATAGTAGGTGCTATCCGGACCGGTACAGATCGATGCATCCCGGACCGGATAATCAAAAAGCGGCTTGATATCGACAGGAAGCTTTTTTGCCAGTTCTTCCTCTGTGTAGGTCACCTCGGAGCCATCACGGGCTGTATACTTCAAAGGTTCCTGTGCATCTGCATATACCAGAAGATAGAATGTCAGTATTATGTATATCAGATATTTTCTGAATTGTATAATAACGCAAGCAGGTATCATATCATGCCTTTAATATTCGTATCGGAACCAATCTATATCTACAAATCCTTCTTCTTGTACCTGATTATAGTTAAATATACCGATTCTGTCTCCCCTGTAATATCCCCAGCTAAGCCGGGAAGTATTACCAAACGGGATGAATTGCTTTCCGTCAAGGCTGTAGGCATACTGGTTGATTCCCTCGTAATCCCATGTTGACCGTAGCCAGATTTTAGTTATTTCTATCACCTCACCGTAAGTTTCTTTGCCATTGACATCGTAAACCAGGGAACGTACACCATCTTTCTGTCTTATGCCTATTGTAGTATAAGCCTTTCCGAAATGGCATAGTCCCACAAGCTGGCCATCAGCCATATTTTCAATTGATAGCTTTACTGTAGCAACAGAACTCTCACTGCGCATGCTGCGTTGGGTTAAGGTATTGCCGGCCCTGAACAGAACGGGTCTTGTATTTTGATTTCCCCTTGCGGGAAGTGGTACAAAGGCATGGAGTCGAAGAAATCCCGGATGCTCATGCAGCGACCATTTTTCCTTCCTGGGTTGGTAATTCCATTCCCATTGAACAGCCATTTCGGATTCACTAAATTCATCATTTGTCTGAGGCTGTAATGGTGGTTTGCCCTGCACAGGCTTTGTAGAGGACCAAACCATATTTCCGATGGTATCTGTCCCCACCTTTCCAATGATTGGCCATTCATTGATCCATGTAACGGGAAGGAGGGAGGCAGTTCGGCCTTCCCAGTATCCCGTTCTTCCCTGGTGAGTAAAGAACCACCAGCTGCTATCAGCCACCTGGATTAAACCACCCTGGTTGGGTTCCCTGTCGATGTCCTGATCGACATGATTCAGCTGCCTGGTTTCATA
This sequence comes from uncultured Bacteroidaceae bacterium, assembly GCA_963777115.1. GTDB lineage: Bacteria > Bacteroidota > Bacteroidia > Bacteroidales > SM23-62 > SM23-62. The sequence continues at coordinate 382,357 of CAVZPP010000001.1, forward strand.
AGGACCGTAGATATCACGGGATCTCCCCATCATGATTACCCGGCCTTCGGACTCAACCTGGCTGAAATAATGATAATACCATCCGTTAATTTTATAGAATTTGTTTGCTTCGCTCCCTCTTGCCTGGTATAAAACCGTATCTGATCCATGATCTAACTTCTTTCCCTCCTCACTCATCCGGAAAAGATGGATCTTATAGTTATCAGCAAAATTACTTGCTACAAGATATGCCTGACCATCATCATCCCAGAAAGGGCAGCAATCGTCCCATCCGGAAACCTTCCAGAGTTGGTGAAGTGGTTCCCAGGGGCCGGCCGGCTCGGTAGCCGTACTCATAAAAAAACCTTCGTCAGGGGTACAGAAGTACACGTAGAACTTGCCATCATGGTAGCGGATTGCCCCTGCCCAGATGCCCCTGCCATAACGGTTCATCCGGTCCCAGTTTAACTCGGGACCGATTTGCCTCATATCGCTAACAACATGTCCGATTATTTCCCAGTTTACCAGATCCTGTGAATGAATCACGACCATACCAGGAGAGAACTGGAAGGTAGAAGAAATGGCGTAAAAATCATCCCCAACCCGGATGGCATCAATATCACTGTAATCGCCCGGCAATACGGGATTATTATAGGTCGAGTCACCCTGGTCCCCCCATTGTTTATTGGTCTGGGCCTGGACCTGGACAAGTGATACAATGAGAAAGAGTGCCAGGGTAATTCTATTTCTCATCCCATAGAATTTATTTTCCCGCAAGCTTGATCTTATAGCGGGGTTGGGGTTTCATGTCCTTATCAATGTAAAAACTGGGATGTGGGGGCTGGTTATAGGCTACATTCTGCCAGGCTACACCGAGCCGGTAGATGGGATCATGCATAAAAGTGTAAAAGCGGTTTGTTGCCGGGATGGTAGTAGTATAGATTCGAAGCTCCTGGTTGTCTCGTGTTCTCCAGATCACTTCTTCCCGCCAGTCCCCGAACAGATCTGCACTCAGGTTGGGGGTTGATTTTGAACCATTTATTGAATTACATTCCTCATCTTCGACCAGGACTTCCAGGCTGGATTCTTCCCAGTTCCATTTGGAGATTACATTTCGGTTGAGGATCTCTCGTAACAGGTCCCCGTCCCAATAAATAGCAAAGTTGCATGCACGTGGATTTCTTTCGGTGATAAGCTCCCCTTTGGCATTGAAAAGTCCTCTTATACCGGCTCCGGCCACCCAGCTTTCAGAACCCGGGTGGCGGGGATCAATGTTAAAAGAAGCGGCTCTCCCAGGTCCTTCACCCCGGTCTCCTCCTGACTCAGCCGCTTTTATTGAGGGCTTCTTCCAGAGCACTTCACCAGTCCCTGCCGCCCGAAAATTCGCACCTGCATCATCAAAACGTTCCTGTATATTGAAAACTTCCAATCCTGGATTATCAGGATCAAGATCAGTGAAATGCATAGCATCCCCATGACCAAAACCGGTAGAATAAAGTCCGGTTCCATTATCATCGATCACGCAGGCTCCGTATATGATCTCATCTTTCCCGTCCCCGTCAACATCTCCCACACTCAGGTTATGGTTTCCCTGTCCACTGTAGGCATCATTCCCGGGTGTTCCATCTTTTGAATCAAAAGTCCATATGTTTTCCATTTTACCGTCCCGCCAGTTCCATGCGGATAATACCGTACGGGTATAGTAACCACGGCACATCACAAGGCTGGGACGTTCACCATCCAGGTATGCCACACATGCCAGGAAACGGTCCATTCGGTTCGCGTAGTCATCCCCCCAGATTTCCCGGATCTGGGAGGGAGTAGGAGAATTGGTTTCAGGATGTCTCATTGGGATGTAATCAACAGTGGCAAGCTCAGCTCCTGTTGCACCATCGAATACGGTCAGATACTCAGGCCCCTTTACAATAAGGCCACTATAGTCGCGCTCGTATTCCTGTCCACGACGGACCGATTTGACTTTTGTTCCAGCCGGATTGCGGTAAACGGCATCAGCATCCCCAATAATCTTACCCGTGCCATCTGTCGTACCATCTGCAGTTTTGCAGGCAAATTCTGCTTTTCCGTCCCCGTCCAGGTCATAGACCATAAACTGGGTGTAATGTGCCCCTTCACGTATATTGACCCCAAGGTTGATGCTCCAGAGCAGGGTTCCATCCATCTCATATGCATGAAACACAGGCTCTGATGTAATGCCTGTCCTGGAATTATCTGCTCCCCTTCCGGTCATGTGTACGATCAGTTCATAGTCCCCGTCCCCGTCCAGATCTCCCACAGATGCGTCACCCGGAGAATAATTTTCAGGGGTCTGCATAGGCACACTGAGGTAATTCTGTGACCATACGATGGCTGTGTCAGGCACCTCATCCTTCATCTTTTTATCTGCTGGTTTAACAAAATATCTAAGTGTCTGCCCTGAGGAGGCATATACATCAATGAAGTCGGTTGTTTCGGTAAGAGGCTTGCGGTTTAGTTTCACAGCCTTTTCATTCCCCGATTTCCGGTAGAGGTTAAAACCAATATCCTCCGGATCCGTACCCAGCATTCGCCATCCAATATATACACTATCACCACCAATGGAAACGGCCACAGTGGATCGATTGATATCTTCCATCCAGCGTTGGGACTGTACAGGAGCAATTACTCCGGCTAAAAGAATTAGGAGAACTGTGGCAGGGATTAAATTCTTCATGGTTTTCATATGTGTTCGATTATTGTTTTACAAACTGCTGAAATTGTTTTCGATTTCCGTCATTAAGGATAAATACATAGATTCCAGGTGACCAGTTGCTTACATTGATGGTGGTATTGTAATTCTGTCCGTCAGTTTGCAGATTTCTATTAAGAACCTGTCTTCCTTGCTGATCAAAGCAATTTAATTGTAACTCAGTACCGTATTCCCTTGCTGTATGACCTGATAATTCAACCAGACTGCTGCCGGGATTTGGAAAGATGGAGAAATTTATGCCCGATTTATTATTATTCACTCCGACGGTTCCTTCCTTTACAATACCCAGGTAGCCATATTCACTCAGCCAGGTAGTATCCCAGTCAAGTCCTTCTCCCGGAGTTGAAGGCAGTATCATCTTAATATTCCCGCTAACAGAGTCGGCTTCCAGTATGCGGTAGTTATCGCCTGCCACAAAACTTCCCCCGTCATTATTATTTACATATAGAATACCATCCAGTTTCAGGTGTCCATTGACCACAAGTTTATCTGCAGTTTTATCAAGTGGATTCATTTTTATTGAGAGATAGCTGCCGGACAGGAAATCAGCATCTTTATTCACGGTCAGAATATCCAGTGAGGAGGCTGTGCCAACCGAGAGAGAGGCTCCACTCTCCACTGTCAGGTTACCTGCAATGGATCCGTTACCCCGGATGGATGCGCCTGTTTTAATAATGACATTCCCGGTTCCGGTGGCCGATCCGCTAGTGTTTGCAATGGTAAGAATCCCTCCCTGAATTTCAGTTGTTCCACTATAAGTATTGGCATGGGTTAATGTCCAGTCCCCTGTCCCTGTCTTTATGATGGAGGCTTTGGCCCCGCTGTTTTTGAACTGCCTGTTGGAGATCAGTCCATGAAACGTTGCATTGGTATTGCGGTCTCCGATCACCCAGGTGATGGTATTGCTGCCTTCCCCGCCTGCCCCAAGTTCGGAGCCGATTGTTCCATTAAGTTCCCCTATCTTAATGCTTACATTTTCTGACCTCATGTAGATCATTCCAACATTATCTCCCAGGTCAATTGCGGCTTTTTCAAAGCCATTGGTGCTACTCAGCAGGAATGTTGCATCATCTGAATTTGTGTTTACATTAATTCGCCCTTCGAATAAGGACCAGTTCCCGTTCAACTCAGACCTGATCCAGGGAGTCAGAACATTCAGGATTCCATCGCCCTCAAGTGAGCCAATAAGGCTGCCCCGGGAGTCAAGATGGAGCCATGAATCAGATCCCTGGGGTACCACAAGGTCAAAGTCACAGCCATTTGTATAGGAATTCCGGTCATTCAGCATTTGCAGTGTAGCATTTTGGAGAGTGACCTTCCCCGAGCCCAGTCCTCCTATATTTGCTTCCTCAGATCCAAGAATGATTGAACCATCCTGAACCAGTAAACCCCCTGACCAATCATTAGAGGAGGACAGTGTAAGGTCTCCATTGCCTGTTTTGGTAAGCATTCCAATCCCGGTGACAGGTCCGTTCAATGTTAGTTCTGCCGAAGAACCCAAAAGTCTGAGGGTACCTCCTTTGTCTCCCAAAGTTATTCCCCTGTTACTTGATGAAGATCCGGTAAGCCACAGCGTTCCACCGTTTAGTACAAGGTTAGCCGGGTCTGATGAAGAAGCTCCTATTGGACTTTCTTGCCCCCCGTTTCTTAATTCCGTGATCTTCAGGATTCCTTCATTTATTTCTGTTGCACCGACGAATTCATGGTTGCCATCTAAATCCAATGTACCTGAACCGTTTTTTACCAATCCAGATGGACCGCTGAGAACACCCTCTCCCTGAAAGGTGTAATCGATGGATGCATCCACCATTATTGGTCCGGTGTATAAGGGACCAACAAGATTGATTGTGGTATTCGGAGCTCCATTGTCATTAAAAGTAACCTGGTCATTGGGGACAAACCAGTCCGGGTCACTGCTATTAAGCCAGTTATATTGCCCCGCAAGATCCCAGTCATTAAGTGATCCTCCCTGCCAGACGAAGCTTGGTTGGATCCCTGAGTTTAATCACTTCAAGCACTATAGCATCCCCTTTATCAATCAGATTATATGGGAATTTTTCCAGACCTGAACATGAAATGGAATTGATATCTCCTGTGAAGGTCCCGTTATATTGAATCAGGGAATATTCTCCTGCTTCCAGAGAACCGTCAGTCAACTGTATTTCAAAAGTGTTTGTACCGTGGAGAATCAGGTCTCCCTGGATAATTAGTACGTCATTGGACTTGTCAACGCCGCTGCTGTCATCAGACAGATCAAAAAGGATCTTTGCTTGACCTTCAGAGATAAGCTGCTCATTTATTCGAAGGGTATCCGCCTGTCCTTTACCCGGTCCAATTACAAGTATTCCTCTCTCAGCCAGGGTAACTCCTTTTCCAAAAGTACCGCTACCACCTGTAATGGCATTTTTCTGGACGCTGACGGGACTTTGTTGAAGATTCCCGTTCATCATCAAACTCCCCTGCCAAACATTGGTTTCGCCGCTATAATCATGGTCCGAATTCAGGGTAATGCTTCCTGCTCCAGCCTTCAGAAGATTCATGCTTCCCGTAAGGCTGCCCGGTCCATCGAGGGTATAATCCTGTGGTGCATATACGGCTACTTCTGAGGGACTTAGGTTACCTGTCAGGGAAATAGCCTGAGCGTTTGAACCTGAAAGATCAAACAGAACATCGTCACCATTTTGAAAAGTAATTAAGGTATCTGCATGCTTCCAGTTTTTTGAGGAAAGATCCCATGAAGTACCACTACTCCACCGCAGTTTTGCCTGTATGGTTGGAGGAGGTGGAGGATCTGCCATGTTAGCTCCGATAAAAAAGCTTGTATGTGGTGGCTGGTTATAAGCCACATTCTGCCAGGCAATTGACATACGGTAATGCGGATCATGCATCAGGGTATATAGACGGCGACTGGTAGTTATATTACTGGCATAGAGCCTGAGATAATTATTATCTGTGGTGCGGAAGATTACTTCTTCACGCCAGTCCCCCAACAAATCCGCTGAGATTGCGGGAGTTGATTTTGTTCCGTTGTTGGATGTACAGTTGCTGGCTACTAAATAATCACCTGCGCCATATTTGGAAACCCTGTTACTATTGAGTAATTCCCGAAGGTCATCCCCATCCCACCAGATCAGAAAATTTGATGATGAGGGATTATCTCCTGCTTTTGCTCCCGTAGCGGTACGTAAACCACCGGTTCCTCCCCAGCATTCCATTCCGGGGTAGGCCGCGACCAGGTCGGCGGAAACTCCCCTTCCAACATCCCCGGGGGACGTATACCAGATAATATCGCCTGTTCTTGCATCCAAAAGTGCAGAGCCGGTTCCGGAACCTTCATGGATACCCCATTTCTCTAATCCGGGACGATTTGGATCAATATCTGAGACATGCATGGCATCTCCATGATGCAATCCTGTATTCCATAATGGGGATCCATCATCATCAATCGCCATTGCCCCGTAAATAATTTCATCTTTCCCATCTTCGTCTACATCGGCAACACTGATTCCATGATTTCCCTGTCCCTCATAGGAAGAATATCCATTCTTTGAATCGAAAACCCACCTTGAGCTCAGGGTATCGTCTTTCCAGTCCCATGCCGCAAGTACTGTCCTTGTATAATAACCCCTGCACATTACCAGGCTGGGATGTTGTCCATCGAGGTAAGCAACACATGCCAGGAAGCGGTCCACCCGGTTTCCGTAGCTGTCACCCCAGCTGCTAACGGATCCCCTTGCCGGGATATAATTTGTAGTCGCTAGTGCTGCTCCTGTTTCACCGTCAAAGACTGTAAGAAATTCAGGTCCGGACAGGATATATCCGGAAGAATTACGAAAGTCTGCGCTGGCATTCCCGATTATTGTTCCCATCCCGTCGGTTGTTCCGTCAGCTGTTTTGCAAGCCACTTCAGCTTTACCGTCTCCATCCAGGTCATACACCATAAATTGAGTATAGTGGGCACCGGCTCTAATATTGATTCCCAGGTCAATCCTCCACATCAGTGTGCCATCCATTTCATAGGCATCCAGTAATACATTTCCTGTATAGCCACTTTGAGAATTATCTTTTGAATTAGAAGGGTCCCATTTAAGAATAATCTCATATTGTCCGTCTCCATCCAGGTCCCCCACACTGAGATCGTTTGCATTGTAAGTAAAACTACCACTGGGAGTAGATCCTCCAGAGGGTCGCTGCAGGGGGATATTCAGGTAATTTGATCCCCAGGCTTTGACTGTAGCAGATTTTGGCTGTTCAACATTGTTGATGATAGCAGCAATGGAGTATTCATTATCGGTTGTACCGCCAATATCTGTGTAACAAGTGGCTCCTGTTATGGGTTCAGTATTAAGTTTTGTTGATTCTCTGTATATATTATAGCTGGTATTCAGATATTCATATCCCAATACCCTCCAGCTAATGTAAACCCCGCTGCCTGTCTTAATAGCCAACAATCCCCTGTCAAGATCCTCAATCTGCCTTTGTGCATTGGTGGCAAAAATATTTATCCAAAGAATACTGACTAAGATTAAGCCAGTTCTAATAATTCTATCCCTTCTCATTTCTCGTATGTGTTGTTAACTTGTATATGTTGTAACTGGTTTTATTATAATTAATTTTTTATAAATGTTCGAATAAAGACATCCCTTCCCGTATCCATCTTTAAGAGATACCATCCGGGCTTTATTGAAGACAGATTTATTTGGAATTCACAGGAACCGGTAATTTTTTTGGTTAGTATAGTTTGACCTGTCAGGTTTTCGAGAACGGCGGTGATTCTATCTGGCTGTTGCGAAAGTCTAATGTACAGAAGGTTATTCGCCGGGTTAGGGTATAGCAATACAGAATTTTCATTTACATGGGTTTCGAGTCCGGAAGCCAGTTTGACCTTGATGTTTCCTTTGGATACCCATTCGGAGGTATCCCATTCAAGTAAATCTCCTGGAGAGGGAGGTAGTATTCCACCAATCTCTCCGGAAATTGATCCTGCATCGACCAGGTGAAAGACATCTCCGGCAGCAAAGCGTACATCCCCGAAATTTGTAAAATAGATATAACCCTCCATGAGCATATCTCCATTTACCTTTAGAAGATTGGTTCTTTTATTGATTGGATTTACCTCGACTGCGTAATAGCTTCCTGGTTTTAGCCAGAGACTGGAGTCCAGTGTAAGGAGAGATTCAGGTTCCGGGCCAGAGAGGATCACTGCTCCGGATTCCACTATTACGGGTCCGGCTAGTAATCCAGTCCCTCCCAGGGTTGCGTTACTGAGCACATGGACCTGACCCGTTCCTGTCCCTGAACCGCTGGTATTTTTGATCCACAATTTGCCGGCTTCGACTGCGGTTGTCCCGGAATATGTATTATTGCCGGTCAGAGTCCATGCTCCGTTTCCTGTTTTTATTATGGCGGCTAAGGCCCCGGAATTTTTAAATTGATCGTTACAAATGGTTCCATTGAACTCAGTATTCGTATTATTTCCCCCTACTTTCCATGTGATGGTAGAGGATCCTTCTCCCCCTGCTCCAAGACGTGATACGGAGGTTCCAGTTAATGTCCCAATCTCAATGGTAACGTTGGAGGTTTTATCGTAGAGTGCAGTTACATAATTTCCCAGATGTATATGTGCGCCGGGGAAGCCTGATGTATTTGCTACCAGGAAACTGCCTCCGTTTGCTGTAGTGCTTGCATTTATACGGCCGGTAAAGGCGGACCAGTCCCCTTCCAAATAGGAACGAATAAAGGGAATAAACAGGTTTAGTGTACCGGATCCTTCCAGTCTGCCGGTGAGGCTGCATCTTGAATCAAGATTCAGCGTACCGGTATATCCTGCAGGAACAGCCAGGTTCCAATCGCAGCCTGAGGTATAAGAATTACGGTTATCTATCATGCTGAGGGTGGCATTTTGCAGGGTCATTATCCCGGGACCGGGACCATGCAGGTTGGCTTCTTCAGTGCCAAGGTGGATACGGCCTTCTTTTAAAAGGGTTCCTCCCTTATGTGTATTCGGCAATTGCCAGACAAGAGTTCCAGCACCTGTTTTGGTAAGTTGTCCATCTCCTGAAATACTTCCATGCATTCTGAATTCAGCTCCTGACAAGTCGATTGTGCCATTATCGGCTCCGATTCTCAGGTTGCGGTCGCTTGAAGATGATCCGGTAAGCCGAAGTGTTCCTCCGTCTAGGACCAACTTGTCTGCCGATGCATTGCCGGCACCCAGGGGACCGGGTTGTCCGGCGTTGTTAAGACCATTTATTTCGATTGTACCTTCTTCAATAAGGGTTGATCCCTGAAAATCATTGAAATTATCAATGCTAAGTATGCCTTTTCCACGTTTGATAAGTCCAGTAGTTCCTGAGATACTTCCTGTTCCAATGAATTGATAATTTCCTTCAGCCTCTATTTGTACCTCTCCGGCATAAAGATCTCCATCAAGATTTATCGTATTATTCTCGATGCCCTGGTCTGTAAACATGACCGTATCATATGAAACGAACCAGTCTTGTTTTCCATTTTTCAGCCAGTTCAGGCTGGTCACCAGGTCCCAGTCATTGGGTGTGCCCCCTTCCCATACAAGAGTTGCGGGTTCCCTGGTCTGAAGAAAACGTATTTTTATCGATTGTCCGCTATCATAGATTTCCCAGGGAACTCCAGGCACTCCTTTGATAGAAAACGAAGAAAGATCACCCGTAAAACTGCCAGTATATTGAATCAGTGTATAGCTTCCTGTTTGCAGGCTGTCATCCAGCTGGTTGATATGAAGTGTCTGGGTACCATTAATAATGAGATCCCCATCAATCATGATGATGTCATTTTCACCTGATATCCCGGTTGAATCACCAGAAAGGTCAAATAACCATGTAACATTATCCATCATCTCCATTTGTCCGTATATGAAGAGGGTGTCGGCCGAGATGGTATCACTGGTGATCAGAGTGGATAATGGTTCAAAACTGATTCCTTTCCCATAATGACCGTTTCCCCCGGCAGAGGCGAATCGTTTAATGTTTACCGGACTGTTAATGGAGCCATAAACCATCAGGCTGCCTCCCCAGACTGAAGAATATCCTGTGAAATTATTGTGGTTTCGTATGTTTAGTGTTCCGGCACCGGATTTGAGCAGTCCGCTTGAGCCTTCAATGCTTCCGCTCCCAATAAAAGAATAATCAGTTGGAGCAACAACAGAAATCGACGAAGGTTCCGGAGCACCTGAAATGCTTACACTATCACTTATTCCTCCCAGGATGTCGAAAAGTACCGGATCTCCATTTTGGAAAACCGAGGCAGTTCCCTCTTTTAGCCATGATACCGTCGTATTCAGATCCCATATTCCTCCCGTGTTCCATTCCAGTTTGTCCCCTGTAATGGGAGGTGGAGGTACGGAATCCATACCTGCGCCAAGGAAAAACCCGGGATGGGGAGGCTGGTTATAGGAATTATTTTGCCAGGCAATGGCAATACGGTACTGGGGATCATGCATCAGAGTATATAAGCGATGGGTGGTTGGATAGGGACTTGTATAAATCCGCAGATTTTTATTATCTGTGGTTCTCCAGATCACCTCTTCCCGCCAATCACCCAAGATATCTGCACTGAGGCAGGGATTTCCCTTGGTATAGTTATTGGAATATGTGCCGCTGGCCTTGAGGATGGTAACGTCATCGCTTCCATTGTATTTACTAACGGTACCTATTCCAACTCCGGCATCTGTGCCAAGCCAGTCATGGTCAAGAAATTCCCTGAGTAAATCACCATCCCACCAGATCATGAAATTGACAGGGACGTTTGTAGGGCCGAGTACATTTCCCCTGCTGCTATAAATCGGACATTCTGTAGCTCCCCAGATCTCGTATCCGGGGTAATCGGCCCTGATATCTCCTGCGCAGGCTCTACCCATATCCCGGTTTCCAAAATACTGGATCAGGATCTCGCCGGTGGCTGCATCTCGGTAGGTTCCACCGTAATGAGGACCTCCCTCAAGTGCCTGCCAAACCTCCAGCCCTGGCCTGTCGGGGTCCATATCCGAGACATGCAGGGCATCCCCATGTCCCAATCCCGTTCCATACAATCCTGTGCCATCATTATCCACGGTCATGGATCCGTATATGATTTCATCGCAGCCGTCCTGATCCACATCACCCACACTCAGGTTATGGTTTCCCTGTCCCCGGAATCCTACCGGCCATTGTTCGGAATCAAACCGCCAGAGCTCGGATAGCTGTCCCTCGCGGTAGTTCAGAGCTACCATTTTTGTCCGGTGGTATATGCCTCGGCACATAACCAATGTTGGTGTTTTGCCATCGGCGTAGATTACTGCCATCATTGTGGAATGGGCCCTGTGTACGAGCTGGGTCATATTGTGATTGGGGAGTCCCCATTGTACTAATGGATCTCTCCCGATATAATTTGTACGTATAATTTCTTTTCCCGTCAGTCCCTCATAGAATGAAAGGAATTCTGGTCCCTGGGAAACATCGTCAGCATAAATGGAGTATCGGTAATTCGTTATGCCGTCTTCGTTAACATCTCCTATTTTGACTCCGGTACCATCAATGGTACCTTCAGAGGTTTTGGTTACAACCTCGGCTTTTCCGTCACCGTCAAGGTCATACACCACAAAGTTTACCTGCTTTGCCCCGACGCGGTTCGCACCCAGGTCAATGGTCCAGATATAAGTTCCGTCAAGATGGTAGGCTTCTAGAAGGTGGGTAAATTCTGGAGTTTCTGATAGGTCAGGGGAGACCCGGTGAACAACGATTTCATAATCCCCGTCACCGTCCAGGTCCCCTACCGAGGCATCGTTCAGCTCATATCCTCCGGGGATATCACGGACCGGGATATCGTAATAGGATTGTTCCCATGCTTTGATGGTATCCGAAGACTCCCGTTCTGTTCCGGTTACGATAGCACGCACATGGTAAGTTGATTCAAGGGTACCGGACTCATCCAAAAAATTGGAAGCACCGGTTATGGGTTCAGTGTTGAGTTTTTCGCTTCCCCTGTAAAGGTTATAACTGACATCTTTCCATTCAGGGCCAAGAATTCTCCAGCTAATAAAAATCCCGTTGCTGACCTTAAGGGCCAGGAGGCCACGGTCAAGCTTTTCCATCTGCCGTTGAGCGGACAGTGGCGAAAGGGATGCATAGGACATCATAAGGGCTAACAGCAGTGCCTGGTAAATTTTCATTGGTAATCAGGTTAACAACTCAGAAAATTTTTCAATAAATACTAAGTCTAAAGGCAATCTATGGGAATGTAAACTAACGAGTCAGGAGAGCTTAATAGTATTAAAGTGGAAGAATATTGTAAAAGGTTTTGAGAAATTTAAAAAGGCATTCCGCAAGAATTGCGGAATGCCTTTTTGTAACGCTATTTAAAGCTATAATTGGTTTATTTGATAACCATTTTAGAGGTAAGGGTTCCGTCAGTAGTCCGAATTTGAACGAAGTAGATTCCTTGCTTGTTCAGTTCGATCTTCTGAGGACCGTTTACGTTTGCAAAATCCCTTGCCAGAACTGTTCGTCCTGTCATATCAGAGATCTTCACATTGTATGAGGTATAATCACCTGCATCAAGGTAGAAGGAATTATGGGCAGGATTCGGATACATAGAGATGGTCCTGGCCATATTGTCTTCAACTGCAACATCCTTGGATACCACAATCTTCACCTCATTACTATTGATGGTCTTGGTACCGAATGTACTTGCACAAACCACATAATAGGTTCCCTCGGTTGCGAAGAGCGGTGTATAGGAAGCTCCACTTGCAGGAGGAACGATCGAAGTATAACCAGATCCAGAAGTTGCGCTTGACTTCCACTCTCTTGAATCTGCAGTGGCTGTTTCGGTTACAGTTAGTGCGGTTCCAGGAGTTAGTTCAAGTATAGCCTGATCATCAGCAGGAGCTATGCTTACTCCAACAACTGAAATCATTACTTCGCTAGACATAACGGTGTCGCTTGCATAACCTTCACAGATCACATACATATCTCCTGCAGCGTCAAAGGATGCACTGAAGCTGTTACCTGTCTCAGGAGTACTGAATGCCATATATGGTCCACCTGAAGCAGCAGCATATTTCCATTCAACAGAAGTGCGGTCATCAGCGTTAACTGTGGAGAGTGTAGCCACGGACTCACCAATGGCGACCAGTTGGTCATCAAGTGGTTCAACTTCAAATTCCAGCAGGCTCTTCGTCGTAACCTGAGTTACAGTATCTTCCCCTATAACAACCGGAAAGGTCACTACAAGTTGTTCCAGTTCTGAGCCAGCCTGAAGCTGGTTTGTGAGCATAACGGTCTCGGCTCCTCCTCTCCAGTCGCCTGGCACCTGAAGCATACCGTTGCCTGATATCGTAATTATACTCAGGGTTGAATCAGCTGGCCAACGTGCGGGCTGTTGATCAAGACTTATGAATTTTCCGTCATCCATAATATCAATGTAACCTCCCCGGGTTGCGGTATTGGAATTACCCATCATAAAGTAGCTTGCGCGGATAAGGAATTCACCTGTACCTTTGACAATGATCCTACCTGTGCTTCCATCAGCTGCATGACGCAGGTCATTATAGCTCAATACACCTGAAGAAACAATCAATTCCCCTTTAATACCATAGGTTGATCCCCGGCTTACCCTGAGTGTATCACTTCCCATATCAACGCTCATGGTTGACAGTGTATCATCAATGTAGATTCTGGAGATGTTTATGTTTCCATTGCCACCAGAAAATACCAGGCTGTCTTCATAAGTTTCAGGCTCCCCAACGACAACCCTGTTTCCTTCAACACTGGAAATCGGACTCCAGTTTGAAGCCTCGGTAGCAGAATTACTTGTCATTCCATTCCAATCAATGATATAATCAGAATTATCCACTTTGATTACAACATCCTTACTTGGGTAGAGAACTGCACCTGCATCTTTACCTTCACAGATTACATAATACTGTCCCGTTGTATCGAAATTAGGAGTGAACTCAAGTCCAGTGACTGCAGGATCAAATGAAACATGTCCCTCTCCAGGTGTCAGGCTCCATTTCCATTCCTGGCTTGTGATAGCAGCATCTACTGCGGCAGTCAGCATAGCACCGTCTAAATCCTGTCTCAGGAACTGTTGATCACCGGGAGATACTTGAACCTTGTCTGATCCGACGAAGAAAGTAACTTCGTTGGAGATCTTGGATACCGTCTCCTTCGCAAATAACAAAATACTTACCGGGTGTATCGAATACAACCTCGATGGAGTCTGTCGTTACAGGAGTAGTAAAGGACTGGTATCCACTTCCAGAGGTGGTTGACCACTTCCATTCAAATGTAGTGGTAGCAGCATAACCCTCATTCTTGAACCATCCCTATTTTTGATCCGGCTTCTCCGGTAATAATGAATTGGTCGTCTGTGGGTTCAATAACGAATGCAAGCTTATCCACGGCAGTAAACACTTGTCCAGTCTGATCCTGCCATCGTATTCCACGATCACACCATAACCGGGTGCGGCCACTACCTGTCCCGTGTCAATACGAGCCATAAGAGGTCATAATAGTTGAACTTGATTTCCATGGTGGATAAGGTATCCGTGAATAGACGCCGGTTAATGGGTCTTCTGGTCTTGGGAAACGTCCGAAATAGTTCGCCTGTGAAGCTGTATAAACGACTTTACCGGTTCCGATCATATTCACGAATCCACCCGGGTCGCGGTTGTCTCCATAGGACATGAACAGGTATTTAAGTGCACGCAGTGTGCCTCCGCTATAGATGTTAATTTCACCAATTGTGTCCCTGATCTGCAGTCCTACGTGTTTCAAATACACCCTGTTTGATATTAATAATACCTCTCATAGGCGGGGTTTCCGTAGCAATTTTGAATAGACCTTCAGGGGTATTCAGGTCAATGGTTATCTCGGCGGTCTGACTCAGGTTCCAGTTATTTATAAGAACTGTATCCATACCGCTGAATACCGGTTGGTTAGTAAATTTGTAAGCAGAATCAACGACGATGACATCACCCTCTGTGATTGCCTGCTGTGGCTCCCAGTTTGCAAGGTCTGAAGCGTCACTACTTACGGCTCCTGTCCAGACAATGTCTATTGCCGACAGGGAGGTAGCCATCAGCATCATTGCGAACAATAATGCTGAAAAGCGAGTTAAAAAGTAAAAGGTTTTTCTCATAACATTTAATTTTGGTTAATAATGTGGAACAATTAGAATTAATTTAGAAACATAAGTTAAACAAAATATTTAAACTGTAATAATTACACTTTCTTATTTAGCCGAGACAAATGGGAGAAACCAATTCTCACGATCCATTAACTTAGCCTGAACTGCTTCAGCCTCAGGGTATCCTGCCTTCTGTAACTTGTATATATCCGGTCTGCAAGAATGGAGGGGTCATCTTGTCTAATGGAAATCCTAACCAGGTCAGCCCAGCGATTTCCTTCGAAGGCCAATTCGAGGGCTCCTTCGTCCAGAACAATGTTTTCGATGCTCATAAGGGAATCAGCTGCTGGAATTTCCCTGGATTCAAGATATACTCTTCCGCGAACTCCTATATTCCGGTGCCACTCGCCCCGGGTTCCTGCAGGGATCTGGCTGGGACCTGCACTTCTGCCGTCAAAATCATAAGGGTAGGGGAGATTTGTCCGTTCCAGGTAGGTGACATCATTGGCGCCGGGAACCCCATATTCTGTTTGAATTCCCTGATTTATTAAAGCAGCGGCCAGCTCATACTCACCATCCCGGTTGGCAGACTCGATAAAGCGAAGGTGGAGTCCACCTGTTCTCCATAAATACCACTGTCCGCCTTTTTCAAATGGATTCAGGGCATCATAGGATGATATGTATTTTGTGATAACGGGTTCTTCATTAACCATCATATAAGAACCTGTGTTCCCCCGGAAATCTTTTTTGAAACCATTTCGTTGGATCTGCGCGTCCCATTCATCCATTATTACCTGTGCAGGCTTTAATAGATAATCCCCTACATCCTGAGAAAAGATTTTCAGGAAAGGATTGGTTGGCGGGTAGGAATCATGGAAAATAAGAGCCCAGGTCCACTCACAATAATAATCGGTGGATTGGGGAACCCAAAACATCAGAGCCCAGTTATTTATGGCATGATTGATATCCTGGTAGTAATACCTGTAATAGCCACTGTTGAAGTGATTTAGATCATAAGGATTTCCAAAGCACAATTTGTAGCAGTCATAGCGATTTTGTCCAATATTCCTGGTCATTACGTTTTTATATTGTGAACTGGCAGCCAGGTAATCCCCGTTCCACAGGTACAGATCACCCAGGAACATTTCTTTGTCAATGAACATGATCCGTGTATCGTATCCGTCTATAACGGTGTTAAATGAAGGATCTGTATAAAGAGCCAGGTGGGGTTGGGATTCCATAAGAGAGATCAATGTATCGACCATGGCTTCAATACCCAGTATAGGGAAGCTGCCGTCGGTAAGCTTTGCAACATCATCGACCTGGTCGATGGCTGAAGTAATGTAGGGGACTTCCCCGAAATGGATCACCAGCTGCAGGTAGAGCCAGCTTCTCAGGGTAGCGATGTCGGAATAGCGCTGGTCATATTCTTCCTTTGAGAATTTCAGGTCTTTTAACATTATGTCAAAATTCTGAAGCACATCATTGCAATTATTTATCAGGGAATAAAAGAGGGTAGGATCAGCATAGGGATTGCCGGCACTTACTTCGTGAAGGTTCACTTCCCTCAGGTAAATATCGGCATTGTTGGTAACGTCCATAAGGTCAGCCCGTAATTCATTAAGGATTACATATTGTTCGGCCAGATACATCAATTTCCCGTATATACCTCTTACCGCAGCATCTGCATCATATTTGTCCCGGAAATGTTGTTCTGGTGTCAAAAGATCCTGCGGAGGTGTATTCAGGAAATTTTCGCAAGAGCTAAGGAAGCCGGTTACAATTACCAGCGACAGAATCAACCTTATTAGATTTTTATTTTTCATATCTGATTCAATTATAATCCAATCTTAATACCTATATAAACCGATTTCGGCTGTGGTGTGAGGCCAATGTCAATTCCCTGTGTAAGTGTTGCTTCTGAGGGACTGAAATCGGGATCCATACCCAGGTATGAGGTAAACGTTAATAAATTATGTCCACTGACAAAGATTTCCAGACTATTAACAAATCTGGGTTTGACAGGGATATTGTAACTAAGAGACACATAACTCAGGCGCAGATAACTGCCATCTTCAATCCATCGATCGGAGAATCTTGAATTGTCAATGGGATCACCCCACTGAGCTTTGGGAATATGGGTAACCTGACCTTCGCCTCGCCAGCGGTTTAACACTGATGGTGTTTGATTATCGCTGTTTTGCATGGATTCCAGCCTGTATCTCAGATGGTTATAAACATCATTTCCATAAGTGAAGCTTAGTCCGGCGTCAAGAGTAATTCCAATCCATGATATCGATGATGTAAACATCCCGGTAAGGTCCGGGTTCGGGTCCCCTATTACCTGCATATCATTCTCATCAATGATCTGATTACCATCAAGGTCTTCGAAATGTACATCTCCGGCTGAGAATGGAATCAGGTCAGTATTTGGCATAAGAGCCCTTAGTCCGGATGCTTCAGCTTCTGCCTGGGTTGCGAAAACCCCCAGGGTCTTATATCCGTAAAACTGGTTCAGGGGCTTTCCGATTTCGGTTATAATGTTTGCACCCCATATTGTGGTGATTCTTCTTTCAACAGGGAACTCAACAAGATTGGTCTTGTATTTTGAAACGATAATCCCCAGGTCCCATTTCACTCCACCGTTAAGTACCCGGCCATTGAGGCTGAGATCAAGTCCTGAACTGGTAAAACTTCCTTCGTTGTCAATGTAAAAATTAAACCCTGAAAGTGGACTGGCTTCAATAATGTTTATCATGTTCTCAATACGGTTCTGGTAAAGATCGACCTGGAAAGACAGGCGTTGATTGAAAACAGCAATATCCAGTCCCCCGTTCAGTTTCTTATTGGTTTCCCATTGCAAAGCCGGATTATACAGGTTCCCTTTTATTAGTCCCTGGGATCCAAGGAAATTTTGTGATATATAAAACTTGGTTGATGTGTAATTTCCAATATTGTCATTTCCGGTGATTCCGTAAGAGACCCTGAGTTTAAGAAGATCCAGGAAACCAGCTTCTGCAAGGAATGGTTCGGAGGAAAGGAGCCATGCCGTTGCGATGGAAGGGAACACTCCGAATGTACTGCCAAATGCTGATATTCCTTCGGCCTCGTTACCAAAACGGGATGAACCGTCAAGTGCCAGATTGAATGTAGCCAGGTATTTATGACCGTAATCATAGTTTGCACTTGCATAAAAAGTAATCCAGTTCCAGTCCCCTAAGTATCCATCTACCTCCCTCATTGAACTGACCCCGTTTCCTAGGCTCCGGATCTGGTCATTGGGAGTATTATAATCTATTCCCCAGTCTCCTTCAGTTTTATTAATATCCCATCCTGACACCTGCAAGTCCATTGAGGTGGTGTTTCCAACCAAGAGTACGAACATAGTTTGCCCTGAAATCATTGTAAATACTAAAATACCGTTCAACCTTGTGTGCGACTGCGTTTCCTGCAACTCCGCTTTCAATTGTATCGCTGGCTGTTCCAAGGTATGGAATAAAGACATTGTCACGGGATTTATCAAAATTTATCCCCAGGTAATTGTTGAGTGTGAAATAATCAGAAAAACTATACCCAATGTCCACAGATCCAAGTATCTTATAGTTATTACTTGTGGCGGACATATTATTAACTAAGGCAGTAGGGTTAGAAATTCCAAAAATGTCAGCATCCTCAAGGTTAGGTGAAATTGCTCCGGTGCTGCTTCGTACGTTAGTGTAAAGGAAGGGAGCCTTGACAAGACTGGTATGAAGGGGATTGGTATTTGGAGTTTCCCCGTCTTCTTTTAGGTTATGCTGGTTAAAGGTAAAACCAAGATTGGTTTTCAGGATCAGTTTCTTAGATATGTTTATGTCTGAGTTGAAACGGAAAGAATACTTAGAATAATCGGTGTTTTTAATAATTCCTTCATGTTTCTGGTATCCAACAGAAAGGGCATAGAGCGCAATGTCATCCCCTCCCATTATTTTAAGGTTCACATTCTGATTCTTTGAATTCTGAAAGACCTCATCCTGCCAGTTGGTTTCATTATGATAACGGTAATAATCGGGATAGGCGGGGTCATCAATCATAAATGGCATGGAAGCAATAGAGTCTCCCGAGATGCCGGAGGTTTGGTAAATTTCGGCAAGGTAGGTGCGGTAATCCTCTGACTTCATGAGTGGGGTTTGCTCTGGTGCATAATTGATACCCCCATATATGCTGAAATCGATTTTGGTAGCCATCTCAGTGGGATGGTTGGTACGAATGTAAATAATACCATTACCTGCCCTGGAACCATAAATGGAAGAGGCATCCCTGACAACCGTAATGTTTTCGATATCCATGGAATTGATACTATTCAGTGGATTATTTTTAAAACCACGGATTATGGGGGTTCCGTACTGTGCAGTTTCGTAAATCAGTCCATCGAGCACAATAAGGGGCTGGTTGCTTGAATAAAGGGATGAGAATCCTCTCATGAACATGTTTGAGCCCAGTCCGGGAGTTCCAGAACGAGCCATAATTCTGAGTCCTGCGATCTTATTATCAATTAGCTGTTCGGCCGAGGTTGCCTGATTCTTCCAGTTATCTTTAGCTAAATGGACGGACACAATGGACTGGGTTGTGAGGGCTTTTGGCTTTTTGACGTAGTAAAGCTCTGCCATTTCATCCTGTGAATGGTATCCCTTTTCGTTCAGGTTAATAGTAATTTCCTGTTTCCCTCGCAGAAGTACTTCTCTGGTCTGGTAGCCGGGTCCGGTCAGGGTAAGAGTAGATTCATCATAGGGAACCTCTATGGAAAACTCTCCCATGCTGTCCGAGATGGCAGATGAAAATCCAGGTACACTTATGCTTATTCCGTCAGCGGGAAGACTGGTGGATCCATTTATGACGGAGCCCTGAACTCTGATAGAGCCGGGATTTTCTGCCTGGGAATAGGCAGCCATGCAAATCCCGGCGGCCAGGAGTAAAGAAAAATAAATTCTGATAGTACGCATAGGTCTATTGTTATCTATGTTATTCAAAAACGGGTACTGCTTTAAGGTAATCAAGGCTGATAGTTGTATTCCGGGCACTTCCTGTTACCTGGAGCCATACATCCCGATAAGTGGAAAAGTATCGTTGTCCCAGGTAAACTTCCCGGGCAGTTTCATAGGTTGAATCAACCACAGGGAGCAGTTCCGAAATCGGGTAGGGTTCATCCCATATCATCTCTGAGCCCGATGTTCCAAGTAATTTCACAAATTCAAGCTGTTGCCACAGGGTGTCACCTCCACCTGATCCCCGGTAGGTACCATTGAAGTCATCGATTGCAACCCAGTAGAAGTCATAATATCCGGCTACTAGTTCACCCATATGGTATTTAATGTTCCCGGGACTTGCGCCATGATTATCCAGAACAAAATCATACCCTCCGGAAGCAAATTCTTTCTCCCTGGTGAAGCCTGTCTGGCCGGACACGGCTCTATAAATGACCTTGGTAGTATCTTCTCCCTGAGTAATAGATGGAGGAATTTTCTCATGTAAAAGGACATCGCAGCTACTCATTACATACACGATTCCGTTGCTTGCTTCATAGGTTTTGTGCACTAGGAGGCATTGAAAGGAATTTTGATCCCGAATAATGAGACTAATGTATCGGGCATATCTTCAATCTTTGTTAATCCGCTGAAAACCAGATCTTTACTTATCGTCCAGCGTGTTAATTCGTCGCTTTCAATGGAGTCACTGAGCTTATAAAATTTTCGATATTTTTCGAATTCCGAGTCGAAAACAGGATCATCAATGAGAATGGTCGTCGATAATGTGTCCTCATTCGTAAGGTCACGAACTTCAACGATAAACTGGTTGCTCCAGACCATTCCCGAGAGTGTGTCATATACAGGTTTTCCGGTCACAGGGTCAACACCGATGATCATTGCAATGGAAGGATCAAATACCATACCCGAAAGGCCTTGCAGGTATTCTACATGTTTTGGGGCCAGGTCCGTGGATTCTATGATATCCCATACATTGGGTTTGGGGGTCAGTGCCTTGTCAATTATATGAAGAATACCGTTGGATGCAACCTGGTCATAAGGTTCAAGAAGGTTAGCATCCTCAACCTTTCCATTCTCATTATCAATCAACAAATTCTTGCCACTGTAAGTTTTAACAATTAGCTGCCTTACAGGTGAATAATAGGAATAAGCCGCAAAACTGAGATGATTGCTAACAAACATGGCAAGAGCAGCTGAATCCGACAGGGCATCAGTATCAATTGCACTCATGGCATCATTGTCAGGAGCCCAGACAGTGAAAGATTTGGAGGACATAAGTTCCTCTTCCCAGCCTGCTTCCTGGAGCAATCCTGTAAAGGTTGAAAGTTCTGGAGTATTTTGTAGCAATTCAAAAAGATTGCTTCCGGGTACTCCTTCGGTAATTGCCAGGTGATCCTCCCATGGATCCTTGCATCCCCAGAGGGTTAAAACCATCAAAAGGAACAGGACACCGTGTTTCAATACTTTATTCATAATTGTATCGGAATATAGTTTTTTCATAGAAATTGCTATTTACCCTCAGCCGGTACAGGGTACCAATCGGGTTTGTCCTTTAACTGACCGTCTTCATTAGGATCAGAAGGACTTACATCATACCTGGGCCACATCTGGTCGTTTTCAAAGGGGACAATGTGAATCATATCAAGCCAGAGAGTTTTATCCCCATTATTAATAACATTGAACCGGATTTTATGGTTACCAGTTGTAGGGACCTCAATCGTACCTGCCAGGCGGGATGCAAACCTGCCACCCCCGTCAGTAAGGTAGCCGGTAGAGTCCCCTATATGGTAGTTATACCTCTTAAATCCCTGAGCATATAGCTCTTCATCCGTGACCATTTCCATGGTTTTTCCGTTGCAATGATATTGGGCAAAGCCTCATCGTTGAAAGAGGTCAAAAATGGGTCTCCTGTTTGGATCATCCACATTTCTGGTACAAATCCATAATTTATACTTTCCCTTAACAATCAGGGGTGTTGTAAATTCAACCCAATTGATAACTGCAGTTCTGAGATTTATTTGAAAATAATCGCTATGTGCCAGGTAATGCCCTTGAGTACCACCAGCATCAACATATAATTGATCGGTACATCAGTGCTCCAGGTGATGCCGGCCAACTGCCCTAGTTCCAGGTCGGCTCTTTCTCCGGGAACCCTGAATACACCTGGGAGTTTTCGGATCTCGGGTTGGTCGCAAAGATCCCAGTAGACAGCATAGGGAAACCGCATCTTGATAAAGAAACTGGTTCATCCACATAATGGAAAACCCCATTTGCTGCAGTATTGTCACTTTCCTGCCTGTTTACCAGGGACCCTTTTTCGATCTGTCCCCGGTATTCATCCTCATTTATGAAGACGGAATCCTGGTTTAAGCTTCATGGTGATTACTTCCAGGGGAGCCATGGTTAGATGGGCATTAGACTGGATCAGGTCGGCTACGTATTTCAGACTGTTGTCAAGAATATGATAGGCAATATGAAGATTGAGACTGTCCAGCAGGGTCCTTTGGGTTTCCGGTATTAGTGTATTTATTCTTCAGATCATCAAAGGAATTGATTCCTTCCGACATATATACCTCATCCGTATGGACAAAAACTGTGAACCATCTTTTTTCATCACATGGAGACTGGGATCGGAGATCTGGCTTCAGAGTATCATAATAAGCTGTGGACTTCAAAGCTTCTGAAAAAATACTGAGATCCGGGTCGGCTTCAATGAGTCCGGCAATAGATGATTTCTACAGGTTCAATCACTGTTTTCATGCTATGTACAATCCCGTTGGCTACCCTAATATCCAATACTTTAGTCTCCGCATACTTATTGATTCTCACCCCTGCCTCCCCGGCATCATAAAAAGTCACTGCTGTAAGGTACTGTCCGTACATATTTGGGGTAGGTAGTTTACCATCGGTAAACCTGGTAGAGTTCAGTGTGTCAATGATCATATGATATCGGACCAGGTCTTTAAGTTCCTCGGTGTGAAAGTCATCAAGAGAATTTTTACCCTGGCTTTCAAGGTAATTTGCGATTGCTTCATTAGTTGGAGCAAAGCAGGTATAAGTCCCATATGCATTGAGAAAGGAAAGTGTACCGGACTTAATAAGCATTTCGTGAAAACTGGAAAAGCGGTCGGCTTCCTGTTCAAAATAAGCACCCATCAGTACATCATCCGATGTAGCTAAAACGTATTCTTCCTTGGCACAATCGGTAAATAATGTCAGTCCCAGGAAAACAAATACTGATGACCCTAATTCCTTTCATCGTATTATCTCAATTAATGTAAATTAATAAACCTCATCGTAGAAGGGATTTTGCACCAGTGCCGTATTTGCCTGAAGTTCTGTAAAATAGATCGGCAGGTAATGACTCCGGGTATCCTTGTATTTATTGCTGATACTGACCTGTTTATCTGAGGGTGCTGATCTCAGCACCATGCTTAGCATCAAATCCAGGCGTTCGTAATCATTTCGTTTGGCAACCCGAAGTACGTCAAACCAGCGTTTCCCTTCATATGCGAATTCACGACATCGTTCTGCCAGTATGAATTCGGTAACTGAACGTTCATCTGTACCGGAACCTGCAAGAACTGGTCTTTGAGGCATGGGCCCGCTTTCGTATTTGATTGACAAGGACTAATGCTTCTTCTCCCATTCCCATCTGGTTCAGGGCCTCTGCCTTAAAAAGCAAAATCTCTGCAAAACGGTAGACCATCCAGTTCCCATATGCCTCACTTGTGGTTCGTGCTTCTTCCCTGTTACGGCCAACATACTTCCAGATAGTATAATTGTCACTTAGTTTATAGGAAGCTCCGTCAGCTCTGATATCAGCACTATCAGGAAGTGCGTTTGGATCGGGAGGAAAAAACTCTTCAATGGCAGCAGAAGAGGCTCTCAGGTATTTGTTGGTTTTAAGAAGAGGGTATAAAGGATTCAGAATTTCCTGGCTGAACTGAAGTTCGAAGATGCTCTCAACAGAATTACCATTAACATAGAGGTTCTCGAACCAGAATTCATCGGCCTCAAGAAGTCCGAAGGACCCCGAATTAATGATCTTATTGCAGGCATAAACACAGCTGTCATATTGTTCATTCCACAGATAGACATCTGCCTGTATGGCATTGATTGCATACCTTGTAATCCTTCCCTTGCTGGATGCAATATCTGAGTATGAGAGGGGTGCATCACGCTCAGCAAGTGCCAGGTCATTTTTGATCTGGGTCAGAACTTCCTGGTGAGAACTCTTTGGGATTGCAAATTCTTCAGCATCACTTTTACTGGCAGTTAGCTTAAGCGGGATTTCCTCAAATGTTCTGGCTACATAGAAATACATTAAGGCGCGGATTGCCCTGACTTCTGCCAGATATTGTTTCAGTGCTGTTTCGGTGAAAGAAGGATCAATCTGGAGAACATAAGGAGCAAATTCAATAACAGTGTTGCAATAATTTATGGTCCGGTAAAATGAATTCCACCTGCAGACTCCATTATCAGCCAGGATGTCTCCATTGATAATATATTGAAAATCAGAGCGTAAACGACTCATCGAGATCATGTCCCCCCGTATCTCACCCCATATAAATAGTAGCTCAGGTACATTGTAACCGCTTCCCTGTGAATTTCCAAGCATGGATGCATATGCCCCCATCACCGAAGCATGCACATCTTCCTTTGATTTCCAGTATTCCTGCACGATAATTCCGTCCTGAGGTTCAAGGTAAAGCCATTCATCGCAACTGGTTGCATGAATAACTCCCAGTATTAGTAATCCGATTCTAAGATATTTCTTCATAATCAATTTTTTAAAAATTGACATTTATAGTAAAGGTTAATTGCTTGGTTTGTGGTGTATTGGATTGATCATAACCGACGGTATAAATGGTGCCGTCACTACTGTTTATATTGATCTCCGGATCCTGACCAAGATAATTGGTCAGCGTAAATAGATTGGTTAGCTGAACCGAGAACCGAACCTGTTCCAGTCCAATTCTGCCAATCGTCTGCCTGGGTAAATAATAGCTTAGAGTAATATATTTTAGTCTCAGGAATGAGCCATCGTCAACATAACGGTCCGATCCCAGCCAGTTATAACCGTAGCCAATGAGTGCCCTGGGCATATCTGTCTCATCTCCGGGTTTCCTCCAACGCTTCAGGGTGGCTGTCGTCTGATTATCGTAAGAGGCCATATTTTCTCCACGCATTTTCGTCAGGTTTATGATTTCATTGCCGTATCTTCCATAGAAGTATATATTTAGTGAAAGTCCCCTATACTTCATGCCAGATCCGAATCCCCCGGTAAAATCCGGGTTGGCATCCCCTAGGTAAACCACATCCAGATAATTGATGTTACCATCATTGTTAATGTCCTCGTATTTGGCATCTCCAGGCATGAATTCATAATTAACTGCGGGGTAATTATACACTGTATTGACGGGTTCGCCATTGGGATTATAGATCTTGTTACCATCGGCATCTAAGGCGATCAGATCTTCCTCATCCTTATAAACCCCCAGGTAACGGTATCCGTAGAAGGATCCGATGGGATTCCCTACCTGTATGATCCTTTTATAGTCCCCGTTGGTAGTGGTCCTACCTCTTTCAAGGGGATAATTGTCGGCCACTTCCCTGAGAATATTGTAGTTTCTGGCTATGTTGAAATCGAAGGAGATCGAAAGTTTTTCATTTTTAACCGGATAGGAGCGGAAAGAAAAATCCCATCCCTGGTTGTCCAGTGATCCTACGTTCATCAGGATATTGTCGTAGCCTGAACTGGAGGGCAGGGCTACATTATATCCGAACATGTCCTTGGTGCTGTTCTGGTAAATGTCAAAATCAAACATTAGGCGGGCATTGAACATTTCCATGGTAATACCAAGGTTTTTAGTAGTAAAAGATTCCCACTTAAGGTTTTCCAGCTGCATATCAACAGGGTATACCGCTGTATTACCCAGGTAGCTCCAGTTAAAAGTATTATAATTGTTAAAAAAGGCATAAGCGTATCTTGGTGGGTATCCGTTCTGTCCGTAACTTGCCTTTAATCTCAGTTCATCGAGGAAATTCAGGCTTCGCATGAAGGGTTCTCCCGAAAGCCTCCAGGCCATAGAAATACTGGGGTAATATCCAAAACGAAAATTTTCATCGAACCTGGAATTTCCTTCTCTTCTTGCCCCTCCACTTATAATATATCTGTCAAGTAAGGAGTAATGCACCAGTGCGACTATACCATTATCCCGATTTTGCCAGCTAGAAGAGGAAAGACTTCCCCCTTCCCTAATTCTGGCAGGAATAGATGGGTCCTGGAAATCTGAGGAAGCAGAGTTTGCTGTTGTAGCGGTGTAGCGTACCCCTTTGCTGTCGTTGGTTTGAAAATTCAGGGTGGCAGTAAGCTGGTGGATATTATTGAAAGTATTTGAATAAGTAAGCCTCTGGTTAGTATAGATATAATAACTGTCCTCATCAGTATCGGTTGCCCTATTGACATTTAGATCTGTCCAGGGTCTTCCCGTTGCAATCTGTGGAAGAAAATAATTCCGTTTGCTGTTATTAATATCAAAAGCAACATCGAAGGTATAGCTCAATCCCTTAAGGATTCTGTAGTTCAACTGGAACTTAGGAATGATCCGGTCACTGACTGTTGTATATTTTCCGGCTGTAGCCATAGCTACCGGATTATAGGTACTGGAATAGGATCCCTGGATGTTTGACTCTGGACTGAAAAAGACAGGAGTTTCGTTTCCCTGGGAATCAAATTCGTACACTCCCATGTTCGGCATCTTTCGATATGCCACAGATCGAAGACTGGAGTTGTAATTTCGGTGGGATGTACCATGCGCATAGGATAGGTCTGCACCAAGCCTCAATTTATCAGAGATATAGTAGTCAAGGTTCAATCGTGTAGTAAAACGTTGCAGTCCCGTTCCCTTGGTTACCCCGTCCTGATCCTGATAGTTTACCGAAAACCTGTATCGGGCCTTTTCGCCTCCACCGCTCAGAGAAAAGTCATGGTTATGAATGTAACCCTGTTGGGTAATTTCATTCAGCCAATTGGTATTCTGCCCATAATTATAAAACCAGTAAGGTTCGCTGGGATCATAGAGAAATTCCTTGTTCTGAACCCTGTCCAGTGGAATTCCTGTAACGTTCATCACGCCTTCCATAATTAAGGTGGAATATTGATCACCTGTTAACATCGGAATGGGCTCGGGTTTGAATGAGATAGTTCCTTTGTAGGTATAAGATACTTTAGGCTTGAGGCTTCTAACCCCTCTTTTTGTGGTTATAGCGAGTACACCATTGGCTGCTTTTGTACCCCAGAGTGCTGTTGCTGCAGCATCTTTCAATACGGTGATCTCCTTAATATCATCAATAGCAATGTTCAGCATCTGGGCATAACCTTCTTCATTGGCTGTGGCGAAATCAAAGTCAGATGAGATATTGGTTTCATAAGGGACATTATCCACGATAATGAGTGGCCGGTCATTGGCGTTCAGGGTACTGACACCCCGGATACGGATAGACATTCCTCCTCCAGGATCACCTGAATTTGATACAATATCAACTCCGGCAAGTCTTCCCTGAATGGCCTCATCAATCGAAGAGGCCTGAATCTCTTCAATCTCGGCTGAGCTCATTTTCTGAACAGGAATTGCAAGGTCTCTGGATTCCACGTCAAGAAACCCGGTGTTAGTTCTTTTTGCAGCAACAACCTCGACTCCTTCGATCATCTCAAAATCTTCTGAAAGTTGAACATCGATGTTTGATTGTCCCTCGATAGGAAAAATCTTACTTTCGAAACCAATATAGGAGAATTGGATATTGTTCTCACTGCTACTTACCTGGATTACATAATTGCCATCAAGGTCTGTAACGGCTCCTTTAATGATCCGGTTATTCTTGTCCATCTCAACAATGGTTGCCCCGGGAAGTCCAATCCCGCTTGGGTCGGTTATTTTTCCTCGTACCAGGATCTGCCCCTGTGCAAAAAGGTTTACATGGAAGAATAATCCCAGGAGGATGGCAAGTACTACAGATGTTTGTATCTTCTTCATCATGATACAGGTTTAATATTTTAGATAATTGTCTACAAGGTGGATAACTGCCCTGTTAGCCAGGACATTACTGCTAGTTAGAATGACGTTGGCTGCCCGTCCCTGGTTGTCAATCACACCGAAATTCGTTCCGTCATTGAAAACGTTAACATAGGTTTTTCCGTCGGGTGTCTTAAAAAGGGTTTCACGATCTCCTGTAACTTCACCATTGTTGGTTGCAATAACTTTTGTAAGGACGTGGTACATAACAAATCCCAGAAGTTGATCCTGTTGCACCTGGGTAAAGTCGGCGAATCCTATTGAAGGAAGTGCACCGTGTAAAACTGCTGAATCTATCGCTGCATTGCTTGGTATGAGGAGAGTATTGTTTTCAGAGTTTTTAAAATTAGCAATTTCTTTTGTGTCAGGATCATAAACATAACCAGGAGCGGAAGAAGCGGATTTCTTCAGGTAGCTATAGAATTTGCCGAAATTGGAATTGCCCTCGATCTGCCTTCCTATGTTGTCGATAGAATAACGGAAGGGGGTATTCATTATATAAGTCAGACCATTGCTAACCGAGGTTTTCTTTGAAGCAATAACGGTTTCGGCTTGCTCCACATTACCAGCAGCCCAAACAAATCCATAATTATGGCGTATGTATTCTCCACCGTAAGTTTCTACCAGGGCATCTGTAATAAAACTTGGGTGCTCTCCCAGGGCAACATGCATATTGATAAGCCGGTTTACTGCGACATTGGCGTTGGATCCCAACTCCTCATTATCAAGGTCCCATGATCCATTGAGGTCATTAAAGCTGAGGCCGAGACTGTCAAAAGCAGCATTGTTAATAAGAAAGACTGTCAGCTTTATCCCGGTGTTCTTAACGATGTAAAACAACTCTGAATCATACAGGGCCTGAAGCATCAGGGTATAATCCGGATTGAGGATAATCGGTCCGAGGGCAGTGTAAAATGCATCGGTCTCCTGAACAATATTCGTTCCATAAAACGCTCCGTTACTGCCAAATTCCTTTTGAATTATGTTGGCTTCCGGATCGAAGCGAGCCGGTTCACCGAACATATTTGTGGTGGTTTCAAATTTACTTGGCCAGACTGTAGTGCGGAAAAGATGCGCATTAATGAACTCGGCGATAATTTGAGGGGACATGTTGTCGAGAGAGCCATAGTATTTCAGGAATACATTGTCCATGAAATCTTTAACAGCCGCATTATCCGGGGCAAACATGGTCCATCCATCGATTTGGGCATCGTAGGTCTCTCCTCCACCATATCGCATAAAGTTCTCGCAATTAGGCGCAAAGTTCAGAAGAGGATATTCCTTTATATAGATATCTTCCCTTTTGTTGTGAACCTGTTCGTAGCGGTCAAGAAAACTACTTGGAGCCGGGTTAAATTCCCTGATGTAATCATCGATTACTTTTTTGAATTCACTGTATTCATCATTTGAGGCCAATAATTCGTCAATATTTCTAAGAGGAAGGATGACTTTATCAATGGCGTGGACAATCCCATTTTCACAGAGAATATCAGATTCTGTGACCTTTGCATTTACAACATTAAAGTCGGTGTATTCAGATTCGGGAAAGAAATATGTGTAATCATATTCTGTAATTTGCTCGTTGGTCATATAGGGAGCAGTGAAATAGGGTATACTTTTATTGTTGTTGTCCTCAACGGCAAAGTAGGGGCCATCATCAGGAAGAAGCCTAACTCCGTTCTGGTCAACTACTTTTTCCATACCGCCCTCAACCGTTTCATCGTAAACCCATTTATAATAGGATGTAACCCGTTTAAATGCATTGTCAAATTCCCAGCCCTGTTCGTCGGTGGACTGGTAATCATCGAGTTGGTCCTTAGTAAAGGCATTGTATACCAGGGAATATCTCACAATGTTTCTGGCAGTAATCGTATCAATGTCTTCAACCGAAGTCAGTGAATGTTCCTGTAGGAAGGGTGTAAAAGCATCATTAATTGGAGCAAATACGGTAAAATACCCTGCACTTGCCAGGATATCCTTGTAGCCTGCCTTTTCGACCAGTGACAGATAGGAAGTAAATTGTCCCTTGACCGTCAGATTGTCGAATATGGTCGGTTCCAGTGAATCCGGTCTCTCATAATATGCATCAATTTCTTTCCGGCAGGCTGAAAAAAGACAGCCAAACAATACCATAAGATAGATGGGAAGTTTTACGTATTTCATCATGACGTAGTAGAGTATATCTGTTTGCAGTTTTTATATACTAAGAAATTCAGTTCAACCGGGTAAATTCCGGGTCTGGCGTATAAAATAAATGAGTCTCGGGAATAATTTCCCAGGGCAGGAAAGCCAATCGCAAATTGAGAAATTGCGTTCATTGGTTAGTTTGAAGGTTAAAGTCCAGTTAGCGCTAATTAGGTTAATATCAAAATTACGGTACCCGTAGCTTAAAGGCAATGTATAATTTGGGAAATGATTTGCACAAAATGGACCAATAATTCTGGCTTATTTGGTCAGCCAATTTACCTTGCAATAAATTAAGTGTCAGAAATACAGTTACATAGGTTCTAGTGGAACAGAATAACTATGGATTATGATTGGATTCCGAGATTTTACTTAATTTTTTAATTCTCACTAAAATCCTTCCATTCAGACTCAATTTCATTTACTGTAAAATTTCTACCGGATTTTAGATGTAGGCTATGCCTGAAGGTCAAAGTTTCTCCATTTTTAAGAATGAAATTTAACTCTTTTTCCCCCTTTGTAAAATCCTTTACTCCCCAAGGATTTGCCGAAAACAGACCATATGTTCGAGCATGCCAGAAGGTAGGATAATTCAGGTTTGAGGGATGGTCCATAATTACCAGTGAAATCGTATCCAGCCCCTGTGTTCCATATAGTTTCATCCATTTGGCCCGTTTGCCCCAGACCCCTCCACCTTCAAGACCTTCGCTGCTTAAGTAGTTTCCATTTACACCCTCTTTGTTCACTGCAGGAACCTCTGTAATGTTTCCGTATTCATCTACGAATTTCTGTGGTTTTTCTGAAGGAAATTCAAGGAATTTTGCCACCCGGATCGCAAAAGCCCCTTCCTTGGTATCTTCGAAACTCACTTCCGGTAGTTGGGTGCTTAATTCAGAGGTCCTGTCAATGATCCTGTAATCCGAACCCGCTGAAAACTCGTAGGTGACCTTTTCCACCAGGGGAATACTTCCATCAGGATTTACCCACTCCTGGGTTAGCTTTATTATTCCCTTCCCCGGAAGGGTTTCAATATTGTCAATACTTTTAAGCCGTATAGTACCATACATGTGCTTTCTTGATGCAGGGATCATTTTACTGTTGCCCCAGAAATCAATCCCATTGACATTCCCATAGGTAAACCAGTATCCTGTATGATGAGGATGGTCAACACTTTCGCCTTCCCTGGGTTCTATTGGGTACCCACGGGTGATAATGCTTCCATTGGCCGCAACAATTGGGAAAATAAATGGTTTTTCAAATGTGTCGGCATACATATAGGATGTGAAGGGTTCTCCATTGACGCTGACATCAATTCTGCTTTCTGCCTCATTGTTTTCAACTTTTATCTCAATTCGATCTGCATTGGCACTCGGTTGTTTTGTTTTGGAAGTGCAGGCTGCTGCCGCAGATATAAAAGCAATAGCAAGGTATAGGGGAAGTGTTTTTTTCATGGTTCAGGTTTTTAGGATGACTAAACTTTTTCAGGGAGAACAAATGGCTTGCGGTATTCCTTGGTCAGCATTTCCTGAGCTTCCGGATCGTTTACAACCTTCATTGCCACCGGATCAAAATCGAAGGAGCGACCCAGTTTATAGGAGATATTGCCCAGGTGCATCAGGGCGCATGAGTAAAATCCCTCTTCGATAGGCGATGACAGCAGCCCGGGATCGTCGGCACGGATGGCGTCGATGAAGTTTTTATAATGGTTCCCCAATCCGCCGCCGGATTCCCCGGGTTCCCGGTTTTTTCCCATGAAGGTCCGCCATCTTTTGACCTCTTTGAGCATGTATCCTTTCGATCCGTAGAAAATATTTCCGATTACGTTCCCGGGACTTGTTTTGTAGGAGTTTGTCTCATGATCACTGGTTCCGAGATGGTCTCCCTCAGGATTGACCATCCAGTGCCGGGTTTCAAACTGCAGCATCTTTTTCTTGTCCCCCTTGCCCTCAGGATTATCAAATTCAAAAACCGCCATCAGTGTGTTCGGGGTTTCCTGTGCGTCATCAAACATATAATGTGCCCCCATTGCATTTACGCGGGTAGGAAGTTTTACTCCCAGTCCCCATCTAGCCACATCCATCTCATGCACCCCCTGGTTACCCATGTCACCATTCCCGTAATCCCAGTGCCAGTGCCAGTTGTAATGGAAGCGGTTCACGTTAAATGCCCTGTCAGGTGCCGGTCCCAGCCAGAGGTCATAATCAACCTTTTTCATATAATCGCCGGTGTAGGGCTCCCGGTAACCATCAGGGAATTTATCAATGGTATCGCGCCATTTATAACAGACACCCTTGGCCATATAAACTTCACCAAGCTTGCCATCCTCTAAAAATTTCGCAGCGGATTGGGCGCAGGGATTGCTTCTCTGCTCGGAACCGTCCTGGACGATTACATCGTACTTATTGGCTGCCTCCACCAGTTTTTTACCCTCATGGAAGGTATGGCAGACCGGTTTTTCTACGGTGACGTGTTTACCTGCCTGGATGGCCCAGATGGATGCCAGGGCATGCCAGTGGTTGGGTGTGACAACGGATACCGCATCAATATCTTTGTCCTCGTATAGTTTCCTGAGGTCGGTGTATACTTTGGGTTCTTTCAGGTCCTTATCATTGTATTGCTTTTTTATCCGCTCTGCAAAAAGGTTCTCATCCACATCGCATAGGGCGGCAACATTGACATTATCAAGGGCCTGAAATGATCTTACATGGTTCATTCCCTGTCCCCTTATGCCAATGACCGCCACATTGACCCGGTCATTCGCTCCCTTCCAGTTGGAGTTGGTAAATATCACCGGTGCTGCTGCTGCGGTCAGGGTTCCCTTTGAGCTTAACTCGAGAAATTTTCTTCGTTTCATGTTGGATGGGTTATTATGATGGTTGTATGGTTCTAAAATTATTAAAAAATATTACGTCAGGCATTGTATGATTTGAGAAATCATTTGCACAATATGGGTTTTTACCCTGATTGGTTTGTCATGTTGTTCTGCTTTTGACTAATTTAGTTCATTACTCCCAAAATCATTATCAATATGAAAAGCAGGACCTGGATCATTCTTCTGATTTCTCTGACAGCTATATTTTTGACTTCTTTCCGGGTTATAGTACAGGAAAGAGAAGCGGAGAAGCCTGTATTCAATGTCCTCGAATACGGGGCGGTTGGCGATGGCGAGACATTGGATTCGCCTGCAATACAGAAAGCCATCGATGCAGCTGCTTCTAAGGCTGCCCTTTCGGGGGAAGGGGCTCGGGTGTTGATCCCGGGTGGAAAGACC
Organism: uncultured Bacteroidaceae bacterium; assembly: GCA_963777115.1. Lineage (GTDB taxonomy): Bacteria > Bacteroidota > Bacteroidia > Bacteroidales > SM23-62 > SM23-62. The sequence continues at coordinate 415,783 of CAVZPP010000001.1, forward strand.
TACCTGGTAGGAACCCTGAAATTGTCCGGGGGAATAGACTTTCATATCCAGGAAGGAGCGGAGCTTAGGGTGAGCACAAACCCCGATGATTATGTTGACCGGGCACTGATCCTGGCGGATGGAGCTGATAATCTTACCATCTCAGGCAAGGGGAATATCGATGGAAGAGCCCTGGAGTTTATGACCCATTTTGATGAAAAGAATGAGTGGTGGAGGCCCAAAGGATGGAGGCCAAAGATCTTTGTACTTAACTCCTGTAATAATCTCACGGTTCGTGATATCAGCTTTTCCGAGGCTCCTTCATGGGGATTGCATATGCTGGGTTGTGAGGATGTACTGGTGGATAATATCAGGATCAGGAACCACCTGGATGTGCCTAATTGTGACGGGATTGATCCGGATCACTGTCGTAATGTGTTGATCAAAAACTGCCATATTATTTGTGGTGATGATGCCATTGTTATTAAAGCCACCCGGCAAGAGAAAGATTATGGTCCTTCAGCCAATATCACCGTAAGGGACTGTGTCCTTGAAACCCAGGATTCAGGGGTGAAAATTGGCACTGAAACCACCCAGGATATTCATGATATCATTTTCGAGCGTTGTGAGATTGTTACCAGTTGCAGGGGACTCACAATCCAGTTACGGGATGAGGGAGATGTGTATAATGTAGTATTTAGGGATATTAATTTTGTGTCGCGCTACCATTCAGATCCCTGGTGGGGTCGGGGTGAGGCCATTTCCCTGACAGCCATTCCCCGCACACCTGAAACAGAGATTGGTGAGATACACGATATCCATTTCGAAAATATTTCAGGCAGGTCGGAGAATTCTGTACGGATATCAGGTACCCCCGAAAGCAGGATCCGGAATGTTACAATGAAGAATGTAAAAGTTACCATGGACCGGTGGACTACCTATCGCGGGGGACTATTCGATAACCGTCCGACCACTGCCTACCCGGATATTGAACTGCACGGGAATCCCGGATTCAGCATACGGTTTGCCGATTCAGTAGTATTGGATAAATGCAGGGTAGAATGGGGAGATAACCTTCCGGACTATTTTACCCATGCCCTTGAAGCTCATGATGTGACAGAGCTGGACTACTCCGGTTTTAGAGGTCAAGCTGCCCATCCCGGGCGGGATGAAGGGATTCTGATCAAATAGTTATCCTCTCGGAACAATTCCTTATAAGTAAAACATTCGGACACACACCTAAATATTTTACATATAAGTAAAGAAAGACTATATTTGTGAAAATGATTTACTTATGAGTATTATAGAAAGAGAGATTTACTTAGCAAAAGTTGATAGTTATATTGACAAAGATTTGATAAAAGTATTTATCGGTCAACGTCGTGTAGGAAAGTCGTATTTCATAAAGACAATCATAAACCACATTAAAAGGAAAGTACCTCAGGCGAATATTATATATATCGATAAAGAACTATATGATTATGATAATATAGCTACCTATCATGAATTAATTGAATTTGTAGAAAAGGAATTAAAACCCGACAGCAATAATTATCTATTTATAGACGAGATCCAGGAAATAGTTGACTTCCAGAAAGCGCTTAGACATTTTCAAAATAATAAGTCAACCGATATATACATTTCTGGAAGTAACGCGGATATGCTATCGGGAGAACTGGCTACATTACTTAGTGGACGTTATATTGAGATAAACATAAATTCACTTTCCTACCTGGAATTTTTGGAATTTCATCAATTGGAGAATAATGATGATGGCTTTTCTAAATATCTAAAATGGGGCGGATTACCCTATATCCGAAACCTGGAAAAGGATGATGAAGTAATATTTGAATATCTGAAGAACATTCTGTCCACTATTTTCTATAAAGATATTCTTCATCGTTATAAAATAAGAAACGTTGATTTTTTTGACCGTTTAATTCTTTTTATGGCTTCAAATGTTGGCAACTTGATAACATCAAAAAAAATAAGCGACTATCTTAAATCCCAAAGAGTAGACATATCTCCTAAAATTGTATTGACCTATCTTCAATATCTGCAAAATGCATATTTGTTACATAAATTGAATAGGGTGGATGTGCACTCAAAAAAGATATTTGAGATTAATAACAAATATTATTTTGAAGACTGGGGATTACGTAATGCCCTGATTGGATTAAATCGCTTTTCGGTTCCTGATATTCTTGAAAATGTTGTTTTTTCTCATCTCAAAATTCTTGGCTATAGACTTAGTGTAGGTGTGCTGAAAAATTTTGAGATTGATTTTATTGCGGAAAAATCGGATGAAAAAATTTACATACAGGTGGCATACCTTATAACAGATGAGAAGGTAAAACAGCGCGAATTCGGTAATTTACTTCAAATAAAGGACAACTATCCGAAATACGTTGTGTCTTTGGATCCGGTTCAAATTGGCGGGATTCAAGGGGTAAGGCATATTCACCTTAGAGAATTTCTAACGAAAAAAAATTTTGATTGATTCTGAAGATCTAAGCACTCTCTGGCATTTTCATTCCAAGAGCTATACTTAATATAAGGTTAATAACAGGGCTTAATAAGAGTTAATCAACAGTTTCTCATTGTGAATCTCATTATGGAGATCTCTCATACGGAGAATGTAAAATCCGGGATTCAGTTTGCCTGTATGAACCCGGTGATTTTTACCCTGAAAATTCAGAAAGCTCATGATTACTTCACCGCTGGTATTTATAAGATCTATAGATTTCATGGGATGGAATGATTTGATGTCCACATAACCTGAATTGGATGGATTCGGAAAGATCCGGATGCCTGAATTTTCTATTGCGGGATTTATGTGATTCGGCATATTTTCAGAGCAATTCACATAATTTGAATTATGGTATATTTCTGTGCCGTCCTGGTAAAAACAGGTAAGGTCTCCCCATAATCCATTTATCTGGAGCTCTCCGGAATAAAACAGCAAACCTCTCTCATTTCCTATCCCTCCTATCCAGGCGATACTTGAATAATCCTCAAATAGTATCCTTTTTCGTAATTCCCCTCCAATCAGAATTGTATCGATCTTTGACACCACCAGGTATTCATTGGTGGTGAACAGTCCATCGTGGATAGTATCCCCTGCATTTACCGAGAAGTCATACAGTAAAATCTCCCCGGTGTCCGATACCGGGTAGGAAAAAGGATGCTCCCCCCGGTAATAAACTTTTTTATTATCATCTTCCCGGATGGCCCCAATGCATATAGCAGAAGAAGGATCGGGTGGATCCGTATAAAACCTGAACAGTTTATTGTATTGAAGACCGTTGATGAGGGTGTCCTGGTCCAGTAAACCAAAAATCATGGATTCCGGAGCATTTCCAGGCTCCCAGTAATTCTCAGGGTAATAATACTGGTACCAGGTAGCATTTGATTCCGGAAAGGCATTGTAGAGTGTTGATAAGATTTGGCCTGCTTCCAGTTTGATGCAATCATACATCAACCCTCCCTTTTCTTTCACACCGTACATTTTAAACTTAACTGTATTCTCTCCTTTTATTAAATAAGAGGCCGGGAAAGAAATTGATTTAAGCTGATGACGGCCACCCAGTACTGCACTCCGGTATATAGTGCCATCATTACCGAAAGCCCAGGTATCAACTTTATTATCATTTATATACACTTCAACCGCAGGATTTCTTGCTGCTCCTGCAATGGAAGCAGTTAAGACCGCGTTGCCCGTATATGTGGTATCGCAATCGAAGGAAACCGTCCATGTACCCTTTTTAGTCTGGGCATAATACCAATCATTTTCTGTGCTGGTTTCAATTTGATAGTTTAAATCAGCTGGAGGAAGATCGAATAAGCCATATGCTCTAAGCGAGTCTGAAATTCTGAATCCTGTGGTACGCCTGTCATTATCTCCAATCTGCCAAAGCTTGTTTTCGTATTTTGTTACCGGCCAGTCAATGGTATTCAGATCTGTAATCGTACCCGAAACGGAGATATTATCGAGCGTAAGGATATCTGTAATTTCACCTTCTGTGGCATACCCATAGAGTGTATATTCGCCTGCTCTGACATGAGGTATGGTAAATTGGCCAGATGAATCTGTTTGGTCCCAGAACATGTATTCCTTCCCCTGCTCGTATATGGTCATACCCGGCTGAGCGAGAACCACCTGGATGTTTTTTGGGGACAAACCAAACGGTAGGTTTATTCTTCCTTTTACTTTTGTTCTTTCAGTTGGATACAAGGGATTTGATAACCAGGAATAAGGCCATAAAGATTTCTGCAATGAAGCCTGAGCCTTTGCATCCTCTATCATTTCTTCATGTGTACCCCCCGAGTTGACATAAATAAAAAAGGGCCCGTATATCTTTTCATCACCTGTTGAATAGTCCGGTGCCCCAGCTCCAAAATGTGATCCTTGTAACATTTGTAAAACCAGAGGTGTGGTGGTGGTGGTATGAACCGTTAATTCCTGCTTCATAGGACCCCCATTCATAAATTCATTGCTTGGTGCAATTGCCCAGAGGCCTTCACTATCTGATAATACGCCATGCACACTATCTTCCTCAATGTAGTTGGCCCAATCGTATTTTGTGTAGATGGATCCATCCGGCATTAAATAGGTGGCATCCTGTATCGAATTAGCGCTGGCAGTAATCATATCCTCTATTGAGGGTAATGCTCCCTGCATTTTATCCGTCACATACCCATAATCAAACAGGGTTGGACTGACGCGGTAAACTACTCGCATCTCACCTAAACTAACTGCTGAGGGAGTTCCTTTAATAGTGATATAGCTATAGATGCCACTTACCCCTTTGAGTAAAATAAATGCCTGCTCAACGTGGAGATCACCAGTTGTATTGGAATAAACAACTTCAGCGTAATCATCAGTTTGTTTTTCTATTCTTACAGCATCGGGACTTAATACATGATAACCGTTCTGGTCATTATAACTGAAATAGAACTTCCCGCCTTTACTGGCCTCCACTAAATCTTTTGAATTATAAATAAGCGAGCTGACCTGTCCCGCACTACTAATTGTAATGGAGACAATCCCATTGTCCATCGATGCGGTTTTTGCACTGGCTGAGATGGTCGCGGTTACATTTTGCTGGCTGTATAAAACATTTGAAATGGCTGCAAAAAGTATTATCGATAACAGGGATTTGAATACAGAATTCATTTTAGCATATTTTTAAGTTGAATTAAATTTGATTTATCCTAAGGACCTACCCCCTCCCAATATCCGATCAGGATTACATATTGGGAGCCGTGTAAAGGTGGTCAACGAACCATGAGTTTATTCTTGGAGATAATTCCGTCAGCTTCAATCTCAACTATATATAGACCACTGGCAAAGGACTGCAGGTCAATTCTATTATGACTGTCAGTCAGGATCTCTGACATTACCTTTTGTCCCGCTATATTGAAGAGTCTCAATTCACCCGATCGCAGGTGACCGGGAAGCTGTATATAAAAATTTTCTTCTGCCGGATTGGGATAGATCTCAGCCTCGAGTGCTTCGGTGGTTGCCCCGGTACCTGTATTGTCTTTTTCTTCTACTTCCAGCTGTATATAGTCATACATAACCCCGAAACTGTAATTGGTTCTTTTATTAGGTAATTTGACAATTTCCAATTCAAGTTCGAGAATATTTTCTCCGATCTTCAACTGCGAAGCATCAAAAGTAAAAATCCGCTCCCGGTAGAAACCGTAGATACCATTGCGATGAATAGAGCTGTCATCTGTGAGATTCTTGTATGACACTAAAGGACTTCCATTAAGGGTCAGGTGAAGATTTGCTTCCCGGCTGACACCTGCCAGTGCCAGGCTGAGAGTAGCAAACCCCGGTATGGTATCATCCACGTTGAAGCGAATTTTCCATACGGGCTCCTTCCATTCTCCTTCGCCGACAGAGCCATCAAGCTTGGGTTTCCATCCCCCATTCTCAATCCACATGGCCATATGCCCATAATTCCAGTCCGTTTGCTCATTGCTTTCTCCGACGATGAAATCAACATCGTTGGGAAAGTCATTCAGGTAATTGAACCAGAGTCCCCAGTGATAATGGTCATCTCCGTATTTGAATTCAGCGGCACTCCGGTCGGGTTTTCCTATTTTCCATAATACTTTTCCATAGCTGCGTGATTTCCATGGCATATTTCCAAGCTGGGTTTCGCCGGTAGAATCCACCTCGATATTATCTTTATAATACTCCCCGACAATTCCGGGAGCAAATGCGTAGAGTGTATAGGTCCCCTTTCTTACTGCCGGAATTGTAAATGAACCATCCTTATTGATACGGCTTCTGTAGGTATACGAATCACCTCCCTGCTTCTGCCAGTCCAGTCCCCTGAACCAATAAGGCCTGGCGAGCACAACCCAACCGGTATCTATAATTGGAAACTTCCCGGAAACTGAAGCTCTTTCAACAGGGTATTCAGGATGATCCAACCATGCATAAGGCCAGGCTTCCCGCATTTTTTCACCCTCTTGTTTAGCGTCTGCCCATAATGAGTCAGCATTGCTGGACTGATTCAGGTAAACATAGGTTGGACCGAATATTTTTTCCCATTCCCCTGAGACGTAAGATCCGTTGCTTCCATAATGGGAAGAATAGAGAAGGTTCAGCAAAATAGGTCCTTTATCCGTTCCGTGGCAGGTATTATGCTGCTTTGTGGGTCCCCCGTTCAGTGATTCATTTCCTCCACGGATCATCCAGATACCCTGGGTACCATTGTTCAGTCCATATACAGGAGCTTCATCAGTGGGTGATGACCATTCATATTTTGTCCTGTACTCCCCATTCTGTAACATGTAGGTCGCATCCATTACCGTCCCCTGGGCGTTCTTGATCTCATCAACGGAGCAAATGGTGCCCGAACGTTTGTCATTAAGACGAATATTGAGCATGGAGTGATCCACGCGCATTGCATACCGAAACTGGCTAATTACGGCATCTGGCCGGTCCCCGCTCTTTTCGGCCACCAGGTAAAAATAAAACCCCGATTCTCCGTCTCTTAGTACAAAATGAAAATCCATGTCGAATGGGAATTCGGCAGGCTTAGGTGGTTTGAAGGAGAGATCGATCGTTGTATCGTTTTGAAGATGGATGGTATATGCACAATTATTTATGCTAAGATTTTGACTGGATCCGCCCTTGTCCAGCGCCAGTATGGTAAAATAACCTGTCTGTCCCGGTGCTAAAAGCGATTGTCCCTTATGCAGGAGTTTGGTGATCCGTGCTCTTGATTTTTCAATGGTAATAGAGACATCATCATTACTGAGTTCGATATGGGTTCCCGAGTCCAGCAGGGTGATTTCTGCATGAAGGATCCTGCTGTATAAGACCGTGCAGGTTAATAACAAAAGGAATGGCAATAATCTCATATTTAAGAATTAAGAATTTGTTTACTGTCCGTCCACCCTGTGTGTCGGGCGGGTAAATTTATGAAAAACATCCAGTACTGGAAGGGCATTCCCCTCTTCATCAAAATAGCCCCTGGCCCGGAGTCCCCTGTTGGCAGCCGGTTCCCACCAGAAAACTCCTTTTCCTCTTCCGTCAGGAGTATCCATCACAATACGATTCACCTCTTCCAGCCATTCCTTCTGGCCTTCCGGAGTTTCAGGAAAGGGTGGGGGCTGCTCCTGGAAATAACGGCTTGGCTTCCAGTAATAACCGGTTTCCACCAGATAGATGTCTTTCTGGTATCGCCTTGCAATAAAGGCCATATTCTCTCTCAGGTTCACAAGGGTTCCATGCGACCAGGGATAAAAAGATATACCGATCACATCAAATGGGATCTTGTAGTACAGGATCTTGTCGAAGAATGCTTTAGATTTTGGGATGTCTCCACCATGATCCACATGGATCATTATTTTTGGGCGAATGCCGTTTCCCCTGCCGGCATCAACCCCGTTTATACCGGCATAAATATAATCTGCCAGGTTATCCCAGTTCTCCGGGAGCTTCCCGGATGGCCAGAGAAATCCGTTTCCAATCTCATTTCCAATCTGTACCATATCCGGTAGTACATCTGCTTCCGCCATAGCGGCAATGGTGCTTTTTGTATACTCATAAAGTGCTGTAACCCTGTCCGCGTGTGAAAGGTCCTTCCATTCCTCAGGTGTGGGCTCGTTGGTGGGGTCAGCCCAGCCGTTGGAATAATGGAAATCAAGCATGAATTTAAATCCCAGCTTTTTGGCATTACCGGCAAGGGCAATGGTATAGGGAAGATCATTGGGCAGGCGGGGAGGATTTACGCAAATTCTCAGCCGGATCCAGTTGTAGCCGTGATCCCGGAAGATCTCCAGCCCTGGTTTTGCTTCTCCTCCATCCTTAAACACCGTGCCTTCTTCCTCCAGCTGTTTTAGAAATGAGAGGTCGGCCCCAAAAGCATAATCATATTCCTGGGCAGAGCCTGATTGTATCTGAAGAAGAATCAGAAGAAACGTGCAGATAAATGAGGCGCATTTTTTGGCAGTCATATCAGGGGGTATTAGTTAATATTATAGAATCAGGGCATGGGAGATAAGCCTTCCCAGCGTACATTCCATTGTCCGTTGTCCGGTATCCCGGGATTGGGGGTGGTACATCCGTCATAACCGGCGCACATCAGGGCGACAGCTGTCAGCAATCCTCCGTTCCCCGGAAGGTATAAACGAAGTCTTCCGTCCTGGTAATTATGTCCATTTGGCAAAAATGTATTCGTCCGGGTTTGCATAAACAATGCATCCATGGCCCTTTCAGGCTGACCAAGGCGAACTGCGGTCATGGCTGTAAGCGGGAAATCCCAGCCCCAGGTTTCTTCCCATTGCCAGTTTTCCCAGACATAATCAAATGTATTCTGCATCTTATCCATTTCGAACAGTGGACATTCAGGCATTGCTCCATATGCTCCCAAAACGGCCGGGTGATCATGCATGTGAGTTCCATCCTGGTATGCCCTGGGAACACTTTCGGCCGGCACATAAAGACCGTCTGTGGAATACAGAGGTGAAAGTCCCGCCAGAACCTTTTCCCAATCGGGATTCGGTGTTTCTCCCAGGCGTTCGGCCCATTCAATGGCTGTTTTTAATCCCCAGTGCCAATAGGAGAGTTCAAATGGAGGATTGATGGTAATCCGTGGATTGAAACATTCCTGAGCAGGTATCAGAACCGGTCCCAGTTCATACCTGTTCTTGGCGGGGTTATACCAGGGATAGGAGGCCATAAAATCTGCCGTGGTATAAACCATGTCCTTATATTGGTTCAGGGTAGTTAAATCCTGGGTTTGCCTGTAGGTAAGCTCGGCAAAATAGATTACGTGCGGCTGCTGCCAGATCAGGAATGATCCTACTGAAGAGGGACTGTCATTCCCGTAAGGATCAGTCATTTTCTGCCAGCGGACCCCGTCAAAGCCCTGGCGTTGGGCTGTACTTTCTGCTTTTCCGGCAGCGCTGGCATACCAGCTGAGGCTTTCCTCCATTAATTCCGGCCGGTTCCAGAGGTAAAAATGCACCATATGCCACCAGGCCATCTCCAGGTGGAATTTTCCATACCAGCTATTATATGTCAGTCCGGTTTCCTGCGGAGGCTGGGCACCGGCACACTGTGCCCGGGTAAGATACTGCGACAGCATAATTCTGCGCTCCAGTTCATCCGCCCGCGGATCCTTGCTTCCGGTAAAATCAACTACTCCTCCGTTCATCCAGAAATCGAACCAGCTCTTCATGCTAAGCAAACGGGTGGTTTTGAATTCCGGTGTGGTGTTTTCTGGTAATGTGGGACTGAATTCTACCGAGACTTCGAGGGTTTCGGAGCTTGATGTTAATTCAAAGTTGTGAGGTCCTGCTTCCGTAATATTTAGTTCGCCGGACCATTGCAGGCTTGTAAAATATGTGCTGGTGTCGAGCTTCCGTTCAATAATGACAGAGTTTTTATCCAGCTTCTGAATGTTGCTAATGTGTTTTTCCGGAGCATCCCATACACATGCCATGTCTGAATGCATCCCGCTGGGATAAGGATAGTTTAAACTAATCTTCAAATGTCCGGTTGAAATTAGTTTTGAGGATGCCCTGAAGGAGATGGCATCCAATTCCGGATGACATACCGTAATTACCTCAACCTGCTCACCCATAACGCTGAATTTGCTTCTTATCTCTCCTTTCCATACATCCAGTACCTGGTTGATCTCCGAAAAATCGCCCGGACCTGCCTTTTCTCCATTCTCCTTGAGGATATCAAATCCTACAATTCCCAGGTGAAGACGATGGGGATTGACACGGAAATAGTCCACTGCCTCCTTCCCCCGTAAGGGAGTTTTAAGCTGCACAGAATAGGAGATGTCCCTGTCATGTACATTGTAATCAGCCATGGTTTCTTCAATCCGGTATCCCTGCTCATTTGGAAAACTATGCCATCCCCAGTCCGACTGTGTACCAAGTGGAACTCCCCTGGCATATTCTATCGGAAAGGATTGCAGTCCCGTGAAATCAACGGTATATGCAAACCCACCATTGCCAACGGTGACTGAGCCCAGGGTATCAAAGGAAGTGTTAATCACATTATGCCTGTTTACCAGGGCTTCGCGGTCTATTGAATTATCCGATGAACAGGACATACCAAAAGATATCAGTAAGAGATAGACGACATTCCAGACGGACTTATTCAACATATTTTTCAAGGTCTTATTGATTTTTCGAAGGTTTAATCTTCGTTCACCGGGACAAATCCATGTAAATTTAAGTACAGATCAATTAAGACAATCATATAGAAGCAATTATCATTTGCACTAAATGGTCAATTGTTTGCACTAAACAGAAAGATACCTGATTTTAAGCTCCAGAATCAATACATTAGTATCAAGTTAATGTGATCGACATGTTAAAATCCCCTTGCATTATTGTTTCTCTTATCCTCTGTGTTTGCAATTCAATGGGACAGGATATGAACATTAATGAAGGGAAATGGGAAATTGGGGATCCGATTTTTGAGAAAGGAACACCTGCTTCCTTTGATGAAACCTCGGTAAAAGATCCGTCCATTGTATTTTATGAGAATGCCTGGCACCTGTTTTATACAGCCAGGGGGAATAATGAATACACGACGGGTTATACTTCTGCAAGTGATTTGGAAAGTTTAACAACTGCTCCAAGATTCGAGTTGAAACAAATTCGTGGAAAAACAAGGTATGGTTGTGCTCCACAAGTGTTTTATTTCGAGCCACAAAAAAAGTGGTACCTGGTCTTTCAGAACAGGGATTCCAATTACCAGCCTGCTTTTTCTACTACTAAAAACCTTACGGATCCTGAGTCATGGAGTGTTGCAAAACCACTTATTGAAAAAGATAAATCGGATAAATGGATAGATTTCTGGGTAATCGCCGATCAATCCAAAGTTTATCTTTTTTATACGGAAGCACATAGAGGCGTTGTAGTTCGGAGCACGAATCTTAATGATTTTCCGGGAGGATGGAGCCAGGGGGTCAAAATTTTCGAAGATGTTCATGAGGCAGTTCATATATACAAAGCTATTGACAAGAGTGAGTTTCATATGATTTTTGAATTGAATAAGAATGGAATTCGTTCGTATGGATTAGCCATTGCTAACCATCTGGAAGGGCCCTGGAAAAGAGTAAGCGATAATTATGCGAGCGGAGATCAATTGGAATATTCTGGCGAATCAGAACAATGGACCGAAATGGTTTCGCATGGGGAAGTTATCCGAAGCGGCTATAATCAGTTTTTGGAATATAATCCTGAAAGTTGCCGTTGGGTCATTCAGGGAATTATGATAAACGAGCTTACAGACGATTATCCTTCACTACCATGGAAGCTGGGAGTAATTAGAAATCACCCAATATGGTTCCCTATTCAGAGAACAGGATCAAAAAATGTAAATGATTTGCCATAATATGTATTGAGGCCAGTGCACTTATCATCTATCTTTATCTGAAAATTATTAATCTATGAACACAAAACAATTTTCCCTAACATGCATAGGATTGCTGCTTATTACCTCGATACAGCTTAATGCTCAGTCCAATGATTCCCGTATTGTAATCAATGCCGACCTTGGACAGGAAGTCATAAGCAGGCATATCTATGGACATTTTTCCGAGCATCTGGGACATTGTATATACGATGGATACTGGGTGGGTGAAGAATCCGGTATTCCTAACACCAGGGGCATCCGAAATGATATTGTGGAGGCTTTGAAGGAATCTTCTATACCGAACTTAAGATGGCCCGGGGGCTGCTTTGCAGATGAATACCACTGGATGGACGGGATTGGGCCGAGAGACCAGCGACCCAAGATGGTGAATACCCACTGGGGAGGAGTGACCGAAGACAACAGCTTCGGAACCCATGAATTTCTTGATCTCTGTGAACAACTTAATACGGAGCCTGTTATCTGCGGCAATGTAGGCAGTGGAACTGTTGAAGAAATGTCAAAATGGGTTGAATACATCAACTTCGATGGCATCAGTCCAATGGCAGACCTTCGTCGTGCTAACGGCAGGGATAATAGCTGGGGACTGACCTACTGGGGAGTGGGCAATGAGAACTGGGGATGCGGCGGCGGAATGCGCCCGGAGTACTATGCTGACCTGTATCGGCGGTATGCGACCTATTCCAGGAACTATGGCGATAATCGCCTGAGAAAAATAGCAGGGGGATCCCGCGATCGTGAGTATAATTGGACTGAAGTAATGATGAAGGAAATTCCGCATAATATGATGTGGGGGCTCTCTCTGCATTATTATATGACAGAGTGGAGAAATAAAGGATATGCCACGGAATTCGGAGAAGATGAGTATTTCAGGACCATGCGGATGGCGGTCAATTTCGCAGAACTTCTCGATGGACATATACGAATCATGGATAAGTATGATTCCCGGAAAAGGGTAGCATTGGTTGTAGATGAATGGGGAACCTGGTGGAATGTGGAAAAAGGCACAAATCCGGGATTTCTTTATCAGCAAAATGCCTTGCGTGATGCATTCGTGGCAGCGCTCTCATTGCATCATTTCAACCAGCGATGCGATAGGATTAAAATGGCGAATATCGCCCAGACAGTCAATGTTCTGCAGGCCATGATTCTCACAGATGAAGAAAAGATGATCCTTACGCCGACCTACCATGTTTTTGAGATGTATAGCGTCCATCAGGATGCCACCCTGGTTCCCCTTAATATAGACTCCGACGCTGAATACAAATATGGAGATGATTCCTTGCCCGCAATCTCTGCCTCCGCCTCCAGAAATAAGGATGGGGTTCTCCATGTCTCCCTTGTGAATATTGATCCTGAGAATGCCAGTGATATGAGTATCGAGATCAGGGGCAATACGGCTTCTTCAGTTACCGGAAGGATTCTCACAGCAGGGGAACTCAATTCGCATAATACATTTGAAAATCCTGAAGTAGTAAAACCTGAAGCATTTAAAGGTGCAAAATTAAGCAAGCAGGTCCTTTCCCTGAACCTTCCCGCAAAATCAATTGTTGTTTTGGAAATTAAGTGATTGAATGCAGGAAGCTTTCTATAATCTGAGAGAATATTATACAACTTGAGCAATTATGAGAATAAAAGTTTTGTTTTTTTTGGCAACCCTGATCGGAAGTATTGGACTCTCCGGGTCGGTTAGTTCACAGATAGGAAAACGATTTCCATCAGAACGAAAGGTTATTAAAGATCCTGTGACGGGATATGAACTAATCTTTCTGACCAGTACCCCTGCCGGGGATAGTAAGATATATCCAACGCATAATCAATGGACATCAGATGGACAGTGGCTGATTTTCAGGTCGAAAAGGGCTGGTAGGGAGGCCATGGCAGTAAACGAAAAAACAGGAGACCTGGTTCAGGTTTCCGAAGGAGGGTATAAGGGCATGCTGAGTATTGCCCGAAAATCGATGAGGCTCTTTTTTATGCGGGACGCTGCAGGAGAAGAGAATAAAGGTGCACTTGAGCTTATTGAAGTTGATCTGGCCACATTGTTTGCGGACAGTAAGTCAGGTTCCCTCAAACCCTCATCTGCATATCAGCGAGTTTGCGGGACCACCCCGGCAGAAATGGGAGCAAATGCTGATATAGCCCTCGATGCAGATGAAGAATGGGTATGGTTTCGAGTTGGCCGTACCGAAGCAGCAAAGCATCTTCCGGAAGGAACAAAATTAGAAGAAGATTTTGGTCCCCGAAGCATGGGTGCAGGCCCATCCGGACTTGCCGGTATGAATATTAATACAGGAGAAATCAAATACATTGCATCTCTTCCATTTCAAACCGGGCATATTCAAAGTAATTCATGGGTACCGGGAGAAATTGTATTTTGCTGGGAGACCGGGGGAAAATCCCCCCAGCGTACCTGGATTATTAATTCTGATGGAACGGGACTAAGACCACTGTACCCGGAATCAGAATATGAGTGGGTTACCCACGAGGTTGTTATCAGTCCGGATGAAGTTGCTCTCGCCATCATGGGGCACCGTAGAATTCCGGAAAGGTCTTCTGAGGGAGGTAATACAGCTGCAGCTGAGAAAAATTCGGGTCCGGGACAGGAATCAGACTGGGGACCCTCAGGAACTCGTGAAAAGCCAACAGGGCTCGGGGTAGTAAATATCAGGACGCGTAAGATGAATATCGAGGGACAAATACCTTACGGGAGTGGGTTCTGGCATATTGCCGGATCACAGGACGGAAGGTTCGTTGCAGGAGATAATTTCAACAGGGATATTTATCTCATTGACAGGCATACCCATGAGATGATATTACTTACCACCGGTCATAAGCGCACGGCTGCTGATCATCTCCATCCCACTTTTAGTCCCGATGGAACCAAAATACAGATCCAGTCTGCGATGCTTTCAGAAGATGACCGCAGCATGAATATCTGTATCGTCCCTGTTCCTAAAGAATGGCTGAAAAGAAAATCTGAATAAGTCCAAAATCGAAAGACCACTAAGTATCAACTGAATCTAATTCCCTTCCGGTTTGACTGTGTTTATAGAGGGACTTGCAGGCAGATCCCAGGAGGAAAATGGATCTGGCTGAGCCGGGTCGAAGTCGGGAAGATCCTCCATAAGATAGGCGGCAAGTGCTGGCTGGTTTGCACGGATGCCCTCTACAACACAACTGGCCAGTTCATATGCACCGTAGTTGCTTTGATGTGAATTGTCCTTAATTTCTTTTTCCTGTCCGGGGAAAGATCCAATGGGATAGTGTAGAAATACTTTCTTTGATTCTTCTTCACCCAGCGTTTCATAGAGGATCTTGCTCATCGCCCAAAGATCAATCAATCCAACATTTTCCTCAGCTGCAACCTGCCGCATGGCTTCCGGGTAATCACCATGAGTATTGATGATTTTTCCGTATTCATCGAAACTTCTTCTTAGCAGAGGTGTTACCAGGACCGGATTTGCTCCCAGTTTTTTGGCTTCACTGATGTATTTCCTGAGAAGGTCCTGGTAATCTTCGAATGGTGCAGCATAAGCTGAACTTTGCTTTTTCGAATCATTATGACCGAATTGAATAAAGAGGTAGTCCCCTGAGCGGATCTGGCTCATCAATTTTTCAAGGCGTTTTTCCCCAACGAAGCTCTTCAGAGCCTCCCCGGATTCAGCATGGTTGGCTACGGAAATATATCCCGGCTTAAAAAACCTCGGCAACATTTGTCCCCATGCAGAATAGGGCTCATGACGCTGGTCAGTTACGGTCGAGTTGCCGGCCAGGAACAGGGTTATGGCAGTGTCATTTCGGGAAATCTCAACGGAGGATATGGCTGGTCTCAGGCCATTGAATTCGATAGATAAACAGCTGTCCCAGTTAAAATGCCCGTATTCTCTTGATTTCAAACGGACTGTTCCCCCGCTGTCAAGGTTGGGATACCTGACATTGGTCGTGAACTGAACGGATCTTGTTTCCCCGGAAGGGATTTCAAGATTCTTTACCACCAGACGTCGGGATTCAGTTTTAACCGTCAGAAGGCTGCCGCCCTCCAATCCGGTTGCAGTGATTTTGATATTGTAATTTCCTTCGGCAGCATCCGCAAGGAAATAAAAGGGCTCAGTGGATGTTATATAATCTTTCTCGGCCAGCAGCTCATGTTGTTCAAGAAATCCGAAGGCTGCATTTTCTGTATACAGGGTCTGGTGATCAACTTTCAGGAAGCCGGAAGAAGGTCTGCCACTGCCAAAATCGAACCTGATCTGGTTGTTTTCGGGGTCGAGGGACTGCCCGTTCTGGGGTTTTGATGGACCACAGGACGCAAGGAACAGTAAAGGAAGGAGGCCCTGGAGGAAGAGGGTGGGGATCCGAATGATCAGCCGGCGTTTCAGTGTAATTTTTTTCATTGATTTAATTTTTTTGAGTTTGTTTTTCCTGAGGTATACTAGCAAATTTGTTCACATTCAATATTGTAAAGCCTGGCTATCTTATGAAGAATAGAGGCTGTATGTCCAACTCCGATGGCACAATGGTGGGAAGGACCTGCAATGGACCATTGGTTTATAAAATCACGGGCGGAGAGAGAGAAGCGATATCTCGAATTTGTATTTCCTATCTGAAGAGTTGGTCCTTCTACAGACTCCCCTTCTGCACAGAGAAGTTTAACCTTTCCATCCCTGGTCTGGCAGACCGAAAGGAGGGTAATCGGTCCATTTATGACCTGCATTTGTATGGAAAGACCCTTACCTGGCTTTCCGTGGTATACAGGTACCGGTACGAGTCCCACTTTACCATCCGCAATCTTAAAATGAGCCGGACCATCATGACCCAGCATAACAATGTCATCATTGAAATCCATGGCATAGAATTCCGAAAAGGAACCCCCAACTCCCAGGAGGTCCATGATTTTCATGGCCTGCACATTTTTTATTTCATATTCTCCGGATGTGGGGACATTATGTCCTGTGAGCAGGGTCAGTCCGGGAATTAAAGAAGTAACAATATCCTCGTATGAGGGATCGCCATCACCTTCATAATAATAGGCCAGGGATCCAAGCTTTAATTTGTCCACCAACTTATCCAGGGCTACCGAAGTTCTTGCTGCCCGGTCTAGTTCACCGTCGGAGCATTCAGCAGAGACCTCAAACTCATCACGGAATTGCATTATCTTTTTCATGGTCTCCTGATCACTGACATTCTCTCTCAGGTCTTTCAATGTGCCGAATTCAACTACCTCAAAATGGTTCCCGAAGGTAATGGCTTGCTGTGTAAGGTCAGAGTAAACATCCAGCATCCCATTATAATAATGCCCCATGACACCACACCGGTTGTTTTTCATGGAATTAGTGACTTTCAGTGCCCTGATCCACTCCTCAATTTCATTCCAAACCAAATCTTCGTCAAGGTATCCGGTGATGAGATTGTAGTCAATCCCTGCACGGTTAAATACACTTCCCAGTTCCGGAGCTACGCAGGCCTGACAGTGGGCCAGCCATTCCCCGGTCATTTCGCCCCTGTCTCCCATTGCATTGAATTTCTCGTAGTCAATGGCAGGAACCGGCTGAAGGTTGAGGACAAGCACCGGTACCTGTGTGTTCTGTACAACAGGCAATACATTATGTGACAGTGCATAGGTTGAAATGTACAAAACAATCATATCCACCTGCCCGGAGGCAAACAGGGAAGCGCAGTCCTTGGCTTTGAAAAAATTATCAACCATTCCTGCATCCAGGACCTCAGCCCCTTTTTTCGCGAGCCTGCCGGCAATCTTATTCTGATATCCCTCAAGCCTGGCGAGTAATCCGTCAAACTGTTCCCAGTAGGTGTCGAGTCCGATTCCAAACAATCCGATCTTCATAATAGAATTGAATTAATTATTGATAAAATTATCGTAAAGATAGAATCGGATCAATGGATATTTTGGGAATTGTGTTAAACTATATGAACCAAGCTTATCAAGTGAATAATGAGCCTTGATATTAAGCGGGGAATCGCTTGTATCCCTTTAATGATGTAGGGAAAGTGGATCAGTTATGAATTTCATTGCATCGATTTCATTGGACTTTTATAAAATAATTGCATATATTGGCCCTTATAGAAGTGGTTTTATCTGCATGGAAGATTTTTTTAAATACGTAAATCCCGGGAAGGATGATATTGAATGGGGCCTCTCGCTGAATTCAGTGGGATTGGGAACTGTATCCCCGGGAGTTACCTATCCGATGAAGGAACATCCTACCGGATATTACTTTTCTTACCAGAGAGGCAGAATCCTGGATGAATATCAGCTTTTATATATAACAGAAGGAGAAGGCATATATGAGAATCAAACCGGGAGGTATAAAATTAGTCCCGGATCCCTTCTCATTACTAAACCAGGGGACTGGCACCGGTACAAACCCAAGAAAAGTGTAGGTTGGAAGGAGAATTACGTAGGATTTAAAGGACCCTTTGCTGTCAATATGTTTTTACAACCATGGTTTCGAAAACAAAAGCCGGTTATTGATATTGGCATACGTGAAGAAATTATTGATACTTACTACAAGATATTTGAATACGTTAAAGAGGAAAAGCCAGGGTATCAGCAGGTGTCAGCCGGCATGGTAATGAAACTTCTCGGATATATTGTATCCATTGATAAACAGAAAGGTTTTTCCGGTAAGCGAGTAGAACAGATTATCCAAAAGGCCTGTTTTATGATCCGGGAGAATGTTGAATCTGATATCGATTTTAAAAACTTTGCTGATTGCCATAATATAGGGTATTCCTACTTCCGGAAAATGTTTAAGAAGTATACAGGGGTGCCTCCCGTTCAGTACCACCTTGAACTAAAACTACTGACGAGCCAAGGAAATGCTGCTATTCTCAGACAAAATTATCAAGGAGATTAGCTACGAACTTGGTTTCCAATCTATTTACTATTTCAGCAGGATTTTTAAGGAAAAAATCGGTGTATCTCCTTCTGAAATCAGGAAGTCCGTAAAGGCCTGACAGCATCAATTTTCAGGAGTTGGAAATATTCTGGAAAGTACCATATTCATAGGCTGCAAACCTGCAAAACCAGCAGAAATTTCGTATTTTTGACAATATGTCAACGGATTCTTCATTAAGTATGCATAGTAAGGAAATCAGAAAACTTATTAAACAGAATAGCAATCTTTTCTGGTTTGTTCCAGAGAATGAAAAGAGCCATATCAGCCTGGAGTTTCTTGTTGAAACCATACTTAATTATGGCGATGAACAATCGGTAAAACAACTTTTTGATCTCGTGGGTATCAATATAGTTGCAGATATTTTCTACAAGCATATTTCAGGTAACAGGATCAATTATTTTCCACAGGTTGTGAATTTTTTCGGTTTGTATTTTCGAAGGCATGCACAAAGAGATACTAACAACTAATCAGGCGGAATTATTGCCGTTGCTTTCAGGCTTTTCAAGGGATTTCTATCTGGCTGGTGATACTGTAGCTGCTCTGCATATCGGACATAGGCAATCGATTGATTTCGACCTGTTTACAGAATCCGATCTGAATATGAAAAGCATTAAGAACAAGTTGGCTAAAAGCGGTTATCATTTCAAGGTTATTCATCAAGCTTTTGACCAGTATCATATACTAATCCGAGATGTCAAAATCACATTTTTTAACTTTCCTTTCGAAATTCCACATGAAATAAGCCTTGATAAAATCATCCATATGCCTGATTTAATAACCCTTTCCGCAATGAAGGCTTTTGCTTTAGGAGGACGGGCAAAATGGAAAGATTATGTGGATTTGTTCTTTTTACTCAGGGATCATTTTTCGATCCATGATATCGCTGAGAAAGCCGGGGAAATCTTTCAGGATTCTTTTAACCTGAAGCTTTTCAGACAACAGCTGGCCTATTACAAGGATATTGATTATTCTGAAGCAGTAGCTTTTGTAGGAGAAAATCCCAATGACAGCGAGATCACAAAATTTTTAACAAAGGCTGCTACCGAATCGTTTTGAATATGCTTTGATCAATATAAGTAATTGTCATCTCCCGATAAGGCATAGATATCCATAATCTTGAAAAGCTAGTAATTGCCAAATTCATACGCTGCCTCATACATGGCAATGATATTTTCAGGAGGTACGCCGGCTTGAATATTGTGAACATTGTTGAAGATGTATCCGCCTCCCTGTTTGAAAGCTTCGAGGTTGGCTCTTACGTTTGATCGTACATCCTCGGGACCCTTAAAAGGAAGTACATGCTGTGAGTCTATGCCCCCTCCCCAGAAAACCAGCTTATCTCCATAGGTCTGTTTAAGAAACTCAGGATCCATACCCTTCGCTGTAATCTGTACCGGGTTGAGGATATCTATTCCATTGTCTATGAGGTCGGGAATGTATTCAACTGCCGATCCGCATGTATGGTACCAGATTTTAGTGTTAGTAAGGGACTTAATATGCTGAACGAGTTTTTTCTGCCTGGGTTTGACAACCGCCCTGTAAAAATCCGGTGAGAAAAGCGGTCCCTCTTGTCCCGCGAGATCATCACCGATCATCACAACATCCACAATATCCCCGATCTCTTTCATAAACCCTGTATAGTAATCGAGCCAGTAATTCAGTACCCGGTCTATCAGGGCCTCACAGAAAGCGGGATTGACCAGCATGTCCTCATACCATTTTTCCAGTCCCCTCATATACCAGCAAATTTCGTATACAACTCCGCCAATTCCGGTGGAAACCGCGTAGGGGGTATTCTTCTGCAGTTCCAGAACCTCTTCCCGGACTCCCTCAAAGCGATCAGGATCAGATCCATCAGGGAAAGGATAATCTGCAATATCTTCGATGCTTGCTTCCGCCAGGGGATGGTGGCTTATGTCCATATACAGGGGGTGTGCATCCGGCATGGACCATACGATCCCGAATTCATCCCTGAGATCATGCCAGAGTTTTCCATCACGGACATTCATTCGAATGGATCCATCAAATTCTTTTGGTCCCTTTGTAGTTACATAACGGAAATCAACCCGGAGCATCTCCAGTACCTTTTCGCTGGGCTTGACCAGTTGCTGAACCGGATCAAGAATGTGAATTTCTTCCTCCCATCCCAGGTATTCGAGAAGATCGATGTATGCCTTTTTATGAATTCCGGTCTGGAATCCCCCCAGGTCAATTGGGACCCGGTCAGGGATCTCAAAATTTAAGGCTGCAAGTACTCTTTCGCGGGAAGTCATTTTTTGCTTGGTTTTCATTAACTGAAATTATTAGAAGGTGCCATAAAGACCTTTATCCTCTGTATTGCAGGTAACCTGGCTGTAAAAAAAATAACCTGGCCGATTGGTTCTTAACTTACGGTCAAGCTGAAGTATAGGATGGGTTCCGGGAACGTTGAAGTATTTTTGTATCCTCGGCTCTGCCAGTGTAGCAAATATTTTCTGCTCTCCGCCGGATACCTGGATCTGGAAATTCTGTCTTAGAATGTCAAACAATGATCTGTTTTCAAATTGACGGGATGTGAACCTTGGAAGGTTGATATTCGGAAGCATTGTTATGTCATAGAAGATCGGCTCACCATTTACCAGTCTCAGGCGTTCAAAGTAAATACAACCAACTTCCTTTTCAAGATCCGAAATCTCAAAACTGAATGCCTTATCCCATGCCTGCACCTTTGGTTTTACAATGATCTTGGTTTGAAGATTTTGTTCACCTATAGCAGAAGTAGTTCCATGAAATGAAAGTATGCCAATTCCGGTAGGCTTTCCCTGTACAATGCTGCCCAGTCCCTGTTGTTTAAGTATGTATCCTTCATGCATTAACTTGTCCAGGGCCTTACGAACGGTTGGCCTGGTCATATTATGCAAAGCAGAAAGATCGTTCTCTGAGGGGAGTAGTTCTCCCTTCTTGTATACTCCATCTTCAATTCGCCTTCTCAAGGCTTCATAAAGTTTTCTGTATCGGGGTAGTTTATCTGTTGACATGTTATTACTTTCCAATAACAGTTGTAAATATAACTAATTTTAAATAATTCAAAATATTTTGATAAAATAAAAATAATTAGATTTTATAAATAAAAGATAATAAGATAGATATGGGGGTTTTACAAAAAGTATTCTAAATAGGTTTTGCAATGTAAAAAATTATTGTAAATTTGCACTTGTATATACAAGTTATAATCAATCAATACAAATGGCTACAACGGTAATCTTACCAAAACAGGGACAATCAGTTGAATCCTGTATTATCACAGAGTGGTATAAGAAAAAGGGGGACAAGGTGGAGAAGGGAGACCTTCTTTTTGCTTATGAGACGGATAAATCTTCTTTTGAGGAGGAGGCCCAGGTAGATGGGATACTGCTTGAAATGTTCTATGAAGAAGGAGATGAGGTTCCGGTACTTTCAGAAGTCGCTGTAATCGGGGCAGAAGGAGAAAAAGTTGAGGTCCCTCAAGGCAATAAAGACAAGGTTCAGGAAAGCAGCGAGTCCCAAAATACAGAAGAACCCCTGGCTCAGGCCAGTACCTCAATATCTGAAGAGGCTTCCCTGTCTGAAGAGGCTGTTCTTGTTTCGGGAACCCAAAAGACAAAGATATCCCCCCGGGCCCGAAAAATGGCCGAGGTCAGGGGGATACAAGTTGAAAATATTCCGGGTACCGGTCCAAACGGCCGGATCATCGTCCGTGACATTGAAGCTCTGGGATCAGGATCCGCTTCAACAGCTCCAGCTTCAGCTCCTGTGACAGAATCTGTCACACCCAAAGCCTCGCCATCATCGGCGCCATCATCGGCACCATTACCACCATCGGCAGCAAAAGCAGCCCCCCCGGCTGCCCCAAAAGCCGCTCCGGTGATGTCTGGGGATTACGAGGACAGACCCCTGTCAAACCTGCGAAAGCTGGTGGCTAAAGCCATGCATGCATCCCTGCAAAATTCAGCCCAGCTGACACACCATTTAAGTGCAGATGTGCGCAGCCTTCTCTCTCTTAGAAAGAAAGTAAAGAAATCCAATGCAGAAACCGGATCAGCTAATATTACCCTGAATGACATGATCAGTTTTGCCGTTATCAGGGCATTGAAGAAACACCCGGGGGCCAATACCCATTTTATTGGAGAGAATGTACGTTTCTTTAAAAACGTTCACCTGGGGATAGCTGTGGATACCGAAAGGGGACTCATGGTTCCTGTGATAAGAAACGCGGATGATCTGTCGCTCGCCGGACTCTCAAACCAGATTGCAAAACTGGCTGCAGCATGTCGTTCAGGAAGTATAGATCCTGACCTCTTACAACCGGATGCCGCAACCTTTACTATTTCAAACCTGGGAAATTATGGTGTGGAAATGTTTACCCCTGTAATCAACCTTCCCCAGGCAGGTATCCTGGGTGTTAATACCATTATTGAGCGGCCGGCCAGAACGGAAGACGGAACCTTTGGTTTTATTCCTTACATGGGACTCTCATTAACCTACGATCACAGAGTGCTGGACGGAGGTCCCGCTACTCTTTTCCTGGCGGAAATAAAGAGGGAAATCGAACAATTTAATCATGAACTTATAAACCTTTAATACAATGCCCAAGCAACAATTCTTAGATCCTGCAGTAAGCCGGAAGCCCCAGATGCTGGAGATCAAACCGATCCCGGTGAATGTCTATGATAAAACCATTGAGCAGGAAAAGGAAAATTTCTCTAAAAAAGATTTTGTCCGGATATTCAGGGATATGGTCATTATCCGTGAATTCGAAACCATGCTGAACCTGATCAAAACGACCAATGAATACCAGGGACATCCATATAATCATCCGGGTCCCGCTCACCTGAGCATTGGACAGGAAGCTTCGGCGGTAGGTATGGCCTACCTGCTCGACAGCGATGATTATATTTTCGGTTCCCACCGTTCCCATGGGGAGATCCTGGCCAAAGGACTCTCATCCATCCATAAGATGAATGATAAGGAACTGATGGAGGTGATGGAGGAATATTTCGGAGGTGTGATTCTCCGGATCGTGGAAAAAGATCATAAAGGGGATACCAAATCCCTTGCCATTAAATTCCTGATTTATGGAACCCTGGCAGAAATTTTTGCACGTGAAACGGGAATTAACAAGGGACTCGGAGGCAGTATGCATGCATTCTTTACTCCCTTCGGCATTTATCCCAATAACGCCATCGTAGGTGGTTCAGGGGATATATCCGTAGGTGCAGCCCTTTATAAGAAAGTTAACCGTAAGCCCGGCATAGTCGTAGCTAATATCGGGGATGCTTCCCTGGGTTGCGGTCCGGTTTGGGAGGGACTCGCATTCGCGACAATGGACCAGTTCACCACCCTCTGGGGAGATGATATGAAAGGGGGACTCCCGATCATATTTAATATTATGAATAACCAGTATGGTATGGGGGGACAAACCGATGGGGAGACCATGGGTTATAAAATAGCCGCCCGCGTGGGTGCCGCCCTGAATCGTGATAATATGCATGCCGAACGGGTCGACGGGTACAATCCCCTGGCCGTAATCGATGCATACCGCCGTAAAATGGAAATCATACAGCAGAAAAGGGGACCCGTATTCCTGGATGTTCTGACCTACCGTTTCAGTGGACACTCACCCTCAGATGCTTCCAGCTACCGCTCAAAGGAGGAGGTCGAAGCCTGGCAGAATATTGATTCTATTGTTACATACGCCGAGGAACTGATGAATGCAGAAATGGCCAGCCGTGCTGACCTGAATAAAATCAAAAAAGAAACAGAAGACCTGGTTCTCTGGGCAACCAAGCTGGCAACCAACGATACGGTTTCTCCGCGAATGGACCTGGTAAAATCAAATGAGCTGATAGGTGAGATGATGTTTTCCAATGGATCCGTCGATGCCATGGAAGAACGCAAACCTGATGTTAATCACCCCATGGAAGAAAACGCCAGGGTTAAGCAAATAGCCAAGAAAGAACGCTTTGCTTTTGATCAGGAAGGGAAACCCTATTCAGGCCTGAAGCAGTATCAGTATCGCGATGGACTTTTCGAAGCCATGGTTGATCGTTTCTATAAGGACCCGACTATGGTGGCCTACGGAGAGGAAAACCGTGACTGGGGTGGAGCATTTGCCGTATACAGGGGATTGACAGAAGCCCTGCCATACCATAGACTTTTCAATTCTCCGATCTCAGAAGGTGCAATTGTTGGAACAGCCATCGGCTACGGAATGTGCGGAGGAAGGGTGGTCCCGGAGATCATGTATTGCGATTTCCTCGGCCGTTCAGGTGATGAGGTGTTCAACCAGCTCCCAAAATGGCAGGCCATGAGTGGGAACCTGATTAAGATGCCCGTAGTGGTCAGGGTTTCCGTGGGATCAAAATACGGTGCCCAGCACTCGCAGGACTGGTCCTCACTGGTAGCCCATATCCCGGGTCTCAAGGTTTGCTTCCCCGCAACTCCATACGATGCGAAAGGACTTTTAAATTCTGCCCTTCAGGGAACAGACCCGGTGATTTTCTTTGAAAGCCAGAGGCTCTACGGAATTGGAGAGGAATTTCAGAAAGAAGGAGTTCCGGAAGGATATTATGAGATCCCACTGGGAGAACCTGACGTCAAGCGGGAAGGCAGCGATATTACTATATTGAGTATTGGTGCAACCCTGTACAAGGCCCGAGAAGCTGCAGACATCCTGGAAACAAAACATGGATTATCGGTGGAATTGATCGATGCCAGAACCCTGGTGCCCTTTAACTATGAACCGGTTATTGAATCGGTCAGGAAAACAGGCCGGATTCTGCTGACCTCCGATGCCAGCGAAAGAGGATCCTTCCTCAAAGATATGGCCCAGAATATCACGGAAATGTGCTTTGACGATCTGGATGCACCACCCGTAGTTGTTGGTTCAAGGAACTGGATCATCCCCGCCCATGAACTGGAAGATTATTATTTCCCCCAGGCTGAGTGGATACTGGATGCAGTACACGAGAAAATCCTTCCCCTTAAAGGGCATAAAGTCTCCAATGATTTTTCAGATGAGAAAAAAATCTGGAGATCGGCCAGGGGAATTTAAAATATACAACCTCAGAATAATATACAGCCTCTGAAATTTTAACAAATATCCCCGGATAACACAATACATTCAATGAAAAACTTTTTAAATAAGCTTCCTGATCCTGAAATTCTGCTTGCAAAGCACAGCGCTGATAAACAGGTACCCGAAGTAAACGGACACCTGCACAGTCCCTTTTCATTCTGCGGCTTCAACAGCATTGAGCAGATGTTTACCATGGCCGCAGAGGAGAATGTCAAGGTCCTGGGAATCAATGATTTCTATTCCGTTGACGGCTACGGTGAGTTTGAAAAGAATGCTCTCCAGGCAGGCGTTTTCCCCCTGTTCAATATCGAATTTATGGGATTGATGAAGGACCTTCAGGAACAAGATGTTCGTGTGAATGATCCCAGCAATCCCGGAAGGGTATATTTCAGCGGGAAAGGCCTGAAGCAACCCTACAGTGTATCCATAGAAAACAAGGCCTTCCTCGAAAACCTCCAGGCAAACAGCCAGGACCAGGTAAGGGAGATGTGCGAGAAAACAGATGTGCTCCTGAAGGAAATTTATGCCCCATTCTCAATATCCTATGAAGATGTCAAAGAGAAATACGCTGAGAACCTTGTCAGGGAAAGGCATATCGCCAGGGCCATTCGTGAAGCGACCTGGGAGCATTTTAAGAGAGTGAGCGAGAGGCTGGATTTCTACGAGAGATTGTTCGGAGGAAAGAAAATATCAGCCTCTTTCAACGATGTTTCCGCAGTTGAAAATGAAATACGTTCAATCATCCTTAAAAAAGGCGGCAGGGCGTTTGTCCCTGAAGACTCCGGGGCTTTCCCCGATTTGAAACGAATCATAGATTTCATCCTGGATGCCGGCGGAATTCCATGCTACCCCGTATTACTGGATGATGCCTCCGGAAACCTGACGATGTTTGAAGAGGACTGGGGAAAAATGGACAGTATCCTGAAATCCTATGGGGTATCCTGCCTGGAGTTGATCCCCCACAGGAATTCCCTTGAGAAACTGGAAGAGTTTGTGCAGTTCTTCCTCAAAAAGAACTATGTGATATCCTTCGGCACCGAACATAATACCCCGGGGATTTTTCCCGTTACGGTGACCGTTGAAAAGGACCGTAAACTGACACCAGCCCTGAAAGAAGTATCCTACAAGGGCGCATGTGTGATTGCCGCTCATCAGTACCTGGTCGCACGTGACAGGGAAGGATTTTACACCCCCGAAGGAATAGCCGACACAAAGAACCTGGATTTTTACCAGGACCTGGGCCATGCAGTTATCATGGAGTTCACACAATCAAAATCATAAGAATGCAAGAAGATCTGAAAGACCTCATCGAAATATCCCGGTATTACGGAAAGAATAAAAGAGCAGTCATTGCCGGGGGAGGGAATACCTCCATGAAAACCCCCGAAAAATTATGGGTCAAAGCCAGCGGCCATGCTCTGGCAACAATTGATGAGAATGGATTTGCAATACTCGACCGGGAAAAGCTGAAAGCCATCTCTGAGGGAACTTACTCCAAAGATCCCTTCCAGCGTGAGCGGGAGATCAAGGACGACCTGATGGCTGCCAACCTTACCCCGGATCGCAGACCCTCCGTTGAAACTTCATTGCATGATGTTATCCGCTACAAATTCGTGATCCATCTGCATCCCACATGGGTGAATGGCGTGATGTGCGGCAATGATGTGGAAGATCATATACAGGAAATTTTCGGTGCTGAAGCCCTCTACATCCCTTACACCGACCCCGGGTATATCCTCTTCAAAAAGATCGAAGAAGAACTTGAACGCCACCGTGAAAAATCAAGCTCGGACCCTGCCATCATCCTCCTGCAGAATCACGGTATTTTTGTTGCCGCAGATACCACCGCAGAGGTAAAAAAAATATACGACTGAACTTTTCGACAGGTTAGGGAAGTTCGCAGCTGAAATGCCCTCCGGAAAAGATATGCCTTCTGAAGAAAATATCCCTTCCGGGGAAGAAGAAAATAAGCTCATCACCGAGATACTTCCGGCCCTCCGAACCAAGCTCTCTGTAGAGGGAATAAAAACCCTGAGATTAAGAAATAATCCTCTTGTTGAACATTTTACAGCTAATCCTGAATCATTTGAAAAGATCAGTATACCGTTCACTCCTGACATTATTGTTTACTGTAAATCAAATTATATATACCTGCAGAATTCAGGGACTTCCGAAGATATCATTGCGGAGTTCGAATCCGCGCTCGATGCTTTCGTAAAATCAAACGGATATCCTCCAAAGGTGATCCTTATTCAGGGGATAGGAATGATTGCAGTTGGCGATAATGCAGCAGGCGCAGATACCATCCTGGATGTTTTTGAGGACATGATGCAGATCACCTGGTTGAGCGAATCTTTTGGCGGACCTCATCCGATGACACCGGAACAGATACAGTTTATCGACACCTGGGAGGTGGAGAATTACCGTAGAAAAACAGCAGCCGGCGGTGCAGGAAGGGACAGGGCAGAGGGAAAAACCATAATCGTGACAGGAGCTGCCATGGGATTTGGAGCCGGAATTGCAGCCGGACTTTTCCGGGAAGGTGCCAATATGGTCATAGCAGATATCAATGAAGAAGCTGCAGAGAAGACCCTGGAAGAGTTTAATTCCATGGGAAGGAAAAACCAGGCGATATTTGTCCGCACAGATGTATCTGACACGGAAAGTCTTGAGAACCTGATGCTGGAAACGGTAAAATCTTTTGGTGGAATTGACACCTACATAAGCAATGCCGGGATACTGAGGGCAGGGGGACTCGACGAAATGGATGCGAAGACTTTTGACCTGGTGACACGCATAAATTATAATGCTTATTTCTACGGAACCAAAGCCGTCAGCAGGATCATGAGGATTCAGCAGGAGGCTCAGTCATCTCCTCGCGGAAACAACTCAGCCGGAACTCCAGGTTTTGCCGATATTATCCAGATCAATTCAAAGTCCGGACTGACAGGCAGCAAGAAGAATTTTGCCTATGCCGGTGGTAAGTTTGGTGGAATTGGACTCACCCAGTCCTTTGCACTGGAACTGGCACCTCAAAATATCAAGGTAAATTCCATTTGTCCGGGTAATTTCTTCGAAGGACCACTCTGGTCGGATCCGGAAAACGGCTTATTTGTCCAGTACCTGAACGCAGGAAAAGTTCCAGGTGCAAAAACAGTAGATGATGTAAAAGAATTTTATGAAGCCCAGGTACCAATGGGCAGAGGATGCCGGGTGGAGGATGTGCTGAAAGCAGTACTTTATATAATGGACCAGGAATATGAAACCGGACAGGCAGTTCCTGTGACTGGGGGACAAACAATGTTCTGAATATAAAATAAATATGAAAACAAAAGCAGTAAGACTATATGGTGAAGATGATCTCCGCCTGGAGGAATTTGAACTTCCCGAAATAACAGATAATGAGATACTGGCAGAAGTCATCTCAGACAGCCTGTGCATGTCATCTTATAAAGCAGCTTCGCAGGGAGCCCGTCATAAAAGGGTTCCGGATGATGTGGCTGAGAAGCCTATTATCATCGGACATGAATTTGCCGGGGTAATCCTGGAAGTCGGGAAAAACTGGCAACATAAATTCAAGGCAGGAGATAAATTTACAGTCCAGCCCGCCCTGGGGGAAGTCACCATGGATGCCGCCGGTTACAGTTTTCAGTGGTTTGGAGGAGATGCTACCCATGTAATCATCCCGGAGATTTACCTGGAAAGAGATTGCATCATTCCTTTTGAAGCCGATTCCTATTTCATGAGTTCCCTTGCAGAACCCTATTCCTGTGTGGCAGGGACTTTCGAAGCACACTTTCATACCAAATACGGCTCCTATATCCATGAAATGGGCATACGTGAAGGTGGCAAAATGGCCATGCTGGGTGCCGCTGGTCCCATGGGAGTTGCCGCCATTGACTTCATTGTTCACACAGACCGCAGACCTTCATTGCTGGTGGTCACGGATATCGACCAGGCGCGTCTTGATTATGTAGCGGGATTGATCACCGTTGAGGAAGCGAAAAAGAATGGGATTGACCTTCAATATGTCAATACAGCAGAAAAAGATACGGAATACCTGCGCTCCCTTACGGGGGAAAATAACGGATATGATGATCTCCTGGTATTTGCCCCGGTTAAACCTGTAGTAGAGCAGGGAGATGATCTCTTGGCCTTTGACGGTTGTCTGAATTTCTTTGCAGGACCCTCAGATACAAGCTTTAAAGCTGAAATCAATTTTTACAGGCAACATTATAATTTCAATCACTATGTAGCTACCAGTGGAGGAAATACGGATGATATCCGCAAATCCATCGAAATGATGGTCGCCGGAAGAATTAATCCCCAGTACCTCGTGACGCATATTGGGGGACTAGACTCGGTGATGTATGCCACATGCAGGCTGCCGCAGCTGCCCGGTGCAAAAAAACTGATCTATACCCATATCAGCATGCCCCTGACAGCAATCAGCGAGTTCAGGGAAAAAGGGAAGGATGATGCCTTGTTCGAGGGACTGGCAGATATCTGTGACCGGCATGAGGGACTCTGGAGTGCGGAGGCTGAAGAATACCTGCTTGCCAACGGGAAATCTATTTAAACATTTCCCTTCAAATTAAAATATGCCTGTACTATGGAATCCAGGGCAAAACTAAAAGAATCACTTGAACACCGCTCTTCCGGTTCCTTCCCGGTCGACTTTGGAGCTACTTCCGTAACCGGAATTCATGTACTGGTCGTCCAACAATTAAGGCGGCATTTTGGCCTTGAGATGAAACCACTCAAAGTTACCGAGCCCTACCAGATGCTGGGAGAGATTGAAGAGGACCTACTGGATCACCTGGGAGTAGATGTGATCGGAATATCCCCACCCAAAAACATGTTCGGACATCTTCAGGAGGATTGGAAACCATTCAGGACCTTCTGGGGACAGGATGTCCTTGTTCCCGGTGAATTCAATACCAGCCTGGATACCAATGGAGACCTCCTGATGTACCCGGAAGGAGATACAGGAACGGCAGCATCTGCCAGGATGCCTGTAAAAAGCTATTTTTTTGATGCCATTATTCGTCAGAAACCCATTGATGATTCTTCTCTTAATGCTGAAGATAACCTGGAGGAATTCAATCTTCTAGGGGAAGATGATCTGGTATACTGGAAAGCAAAAGCTGAGCAGGCCTCAAAATCTGGAAGAGGAGTGATCGCTAATTTTGGAGGGACTGCAGTAGGGGATATAGCCCTGGTGCCGGCGGTGAATCTGAAGGATCCCAGGGGGATCAGAGATATCACTGAATGGTATATGTCCACCGTAATGCGGACGGATTACCTGCACCAGGTATTTGAAAAACAAACTGATATTGCGGTAAAGAACCTGGAGATGGCCTATCAGGTTGTCGGTGATAGAATTGATGCTGTTTTTATATGTGGAACGGATTTCGGCACACAGGATTCTACCTTTTGCGATCCGGCTACGTACAATGAATTATACAAACCCTATTACCGGAAAATGAATGACTGGATCCACCAGCATACCGGATGGAAAACATTCAAACATTCCTGTGGAGCAGTGGAATCATTTATGCCATTGTTTATTGATTCCGGATTTGATATAATCAATCCTGTTCAGATTAATGCCGCCGGCATGGACCCTGTCCTGCTGAAGGAAAAATACGGTGAGAAACTGGTATTCTGGGGTGGGGGTGCAGATACCCAGAAAATACTTCCTTTTGCCAGTCCCACTGAAGTAAAAGACCATGTTCGCAGAGAATGCGAGATCCTTTCAAAGAACGGAGGATTCGTATTCAATACAGTTCATAATATACAGGCCAATGTACCTGTTGAAAATGTTCTGGCTATGGTTGAAGTCCTGAGAGAACTCAAATGATTGGGAGATTGCAAATAAATATTACCCAGACAAGTATATCAATGAAGAAGATTTTAATTAGCCTCCTTGCTCTTCTCCTCCTTGCCGGATGTGAGGAGAATCCCCCGGATATAGTTATCATTAATATTGATGACATGGGCTGGAGGGATGTGGGTTTTATGGGTAGCCAATTTTACTCTACACCCAATATCGATGCACTTGCCCAACAGGGGATTGTTTTTACCAATGCCTATGCTTCGGCATCTAATTGTGCTCCGAGCAGGGCTTGCCTGATGAGCGGACAATGGACACCAAGACATGGGATCTATACGGTTGGTACTTCGGAAAGGGGTAAGAGCAGAAACCGTAAATTGATTCCCCAGAAGAATAATACCATTTTACCGGATACCGTCCTTACCCTTGCCGAATCTTTGCGGAGCGCTGGTTATACTACCTTCCATGCTGGTAAATGGCACCTTGGAGAGGATCCCCGAAGCCAGGGATTTGATATTAATGTTGGAGGAAACCATCGGGGATCGCCGAAAAGTTATTATCCACCTTACGGAATTGTGCCTCTGGAGGGTGATACCACAGGTTACCTGACGGATAATATCATGAAATATGTGCTTGAATTTGTACATAATTCCAGTACCCCTTTCTTTCTTCATTACTCCCCCTATGCTGTTCATACACCTATTCACCCGGTGGACAGCCTGCTAGCTAAATACGAGATGAAGGAACCCTCTTTCGAGCAGAGCAATGTGAAATATGCCACTATGATCGATAACCTGGACCGGAATATTGGTCTGCTGATCGATGAGTTAAAATCGCGTGGATCATTTGAAAATACGCTTATCATTTTTACCACTGACAACGGAGGACATTTCAGAATTACTCGTCAACGGCCACTTCGTTCCGGTAAAGGCAGTTACTATGAGGGAGGTATAAGGGTTCCTATGGCCATCATTTGGAAAGAGAAAATTATAGCCGGACTCAAAAGCGATGATCCTGTGACCCAGTTGGACCTGTATCCCACGCTAATTGAAGTGGCAGGAAT
This sequence comes from uncultured Bacteroidaceae bacterium, assembly GCA_963777115.1. Lineage (GTDB taxonomy): Bacteria > Bacteroidota > Bacteroidia > Bacteroidales > SM23-62 > SM23-62. The sequence continues at coordinate 448,606 of CAVZPP010000001.1, forward strand.
GAAAAAGCAAAGTTCTGGAATGAAAAGTAAAGGTTCTGGAATAAAAGTAAAGTTCGGATGAAAAGTAAAGGTTCTGGGATGAAAAAGAAAAAACGAGTGGAAGAGCTTGCTCTGGATGGAATAAGCCTGCTTCCCCACCTTCTGAAATCCCGTCCAATTCCGGAAAGAACACTTTTCTGGCACTTCCCAATCTATCTCGAAGCTTACGACCCTCTCAGGGATGAAACACGGGATCCGAAATTCAGAACCAGGCCGGGGTCGGTGATCCGGAAAGGGGATTGGAAACTGCATGAGTATTTTGAGGATGGGGGACTCGAATTATATAATCTGAAGAATGATATTTCGGAAAGCGAAAACCTTGTTGATGAAAATCCCGAAAAGGCAGAAGAACTCCTGTTACTCCTGCAGGAATGGAGAGATTTTACCGGAGCACCGATACCCGCAGAACTTAACCCGGATTATCTACCCATCGATGATACACTGGTAGTACCTTGATTTGTATACCAGTTACTAGTCCTGCAAACAGAGGGCATGGTTCATGGCAATGATTGCCTTTTTGTAATCCTTTCGGTTAATCACAAACTGCATGTTAACCTGCATGAGTGATTGGGAAACAGCTTCAATGTTCACTCCGTTGTCAAACAATGCTGTAGTTGCTTTGGCAAGAGCGCCCGGCATGGCAATGTTGGTACCCAGGGCAGAAACAATGGCGACCTTTTTATCCGTGATCCGGTGGTAGTTAGCCCTGAGCTCATCAAGTAATTCTTCACTGCAATCCTTCTCCCAGATTACCATGGTAATACTGTTTGCATTGGTAGCCTTAAGGATATATGAGATATTGTATTTAAGGATCAGTTCCATCATATTCAGGTCAAATCCTACCTGTCCCACCATAAAGGGATCATGGACCTCAATAGCCACCACCTTATCTGTACCTGTGACCATTTCTACCCTTGATTTCTCTCCCCGGTATTCCCTGGTAATAAGGGTGCCCGGGTGATCCGGCTCAAAAGTGTTCTTTATTCGTATGTTGATGCCGCCTACTTCCAGGGGTTTTGATGCCTTGGGGTGAATGGCTTCCATGCCGATATCCGCCAGCTGGTCAGCAACGTTATAATTGGTCTGGCCAACGGGGCGGGAATTTTCAACTCCAACCACCATAGGATCTGCGGTGGACAGATGGTACTCTTTGTGGATCACAGCCTCGGTTGCCTTTACCTCAACTGCAATTTTGCTGAAAGTTACCTCGGAATATCCACGGTCAAATTCCCGCATGATCCCTTCCGTTCCCTTGGTATATCCCGTGACAACGGAAACAGTTTTTGAAAAGTCGACTTGATGAAATGCCTTATGAATCCTCTCATCAATGGTCAGGTATTCAGTATCATGAAATCCACATAAATCAATGAAAGTGGCGCTGATCCCGTTGTTCTGCAGGATATTCACAGAATTGAATGCAGAATGGGCCTCCCCGATGGATGCAAGGATCTCGCGTGCTGCCAGAAGTATGTTCTGGCGGTTAACGTAACCGGAGGCCAGAACTTCGGCCAGGCTGTTCAGATAGTCCCGCGACTGCTTGATACGGTTGCTGATAAATTCATCAGCCAGGTCACGGTCCAGTTTGATGCCAGAAAAGGTCTTATTTATATCAAGCAATTTTCCCAGCAGAGTTTCCAGGGCTTCCTGGTAGTTTTCACCCTTTACGAAAATATCATAGACCCCTGGTTCCCCGGTTTTTTTATGTTCCAGCAGCCAGTTGGTGACCCCGCTGTATGCGGAAACAACAAAAATCCGGTTGTAGAATTCTCCTTCTTTACGGTTTCCGATGATTACGTTATTCAGTACGTCTCCAAATTTACTCATGGAGGTTCCACCAATCTTTTCAACAGTAAGCATATTGAGTATTTACTTTTTTTATGAGTTTGCAAAAAAAGCAAATTTCAATGAATTAAAGGCCTTATTGGGGTAGAACTTTAGTTTAATCAGTCATTGTTTTAAAGTCAGGATGCTTTGGGACACCTCCAAAATAGGGATGTCCTTCCAGTTTTTCTCCCTGGCTGTTTGCCCGGGGATCGCCGGTAAGCTCCAGTTGTTCCATTAGTAAACCGGCAAGGAATTGCCTGATCTCTGTAACGGATGGGTCTCCGGCAAGGTTATTCAGCTGTCCGGGATCATTTATGCAGTCGTATAGTTCTTCCTCCGTTCTTTTCCCGAATGAGAGTTCCCAGAATTGCCTGTGATTATCATCTTTGTCTTTGTTGTTGACGATATAGGATTTCGTCGGACTGTTATCACAATCCCCCAGCCAGCAGCCGGGCATTTCGGCATGGAGGTAATCGGGTGTACCCGAGGGCCAGAGATCGGGTTTGAAGTTTCGGATATATAAATATTCATGGTTCCGGATTGCCCTGGAAGGATAACCCTGCAAATCCTCTTCCTGGCATGGAACATGCCGTTCTTTTCCGTGAAGGACAAAACTCCGTTTATCTTTTTCAACAAAGCCTTCCTTTTGGCTCTTCAGGAGTTCAACCAGGCTTTGTCCGGTCATTACATTCGGTATCTCCATTCCGGCAGCCTCCAGGAAGGTAGGTGCAAGATCACAAAGGCTGACGAAATCCTCAATTTTTCTTCCGGGTTTCCGGATCCCTGCACCCCAGCGAATGGCTAATGGGACACGGCTGCCGGAGTCATACAGATTGGCTTTGCACCTTGGGAAAGGCATCCCGTTGTCACCGGTCATGACTATAATGGTATTTTCCAGTTCCCCGGCTTTTTCCAACAATACAATTGCCCTGGCTACATCTGAATCGAATCTCTGTACTTCCCAGTAATAATCGGCAACATCGCTACGGATTACCGGGTTGTCAGGAAAGCATTCAAACAGCTGGATTTTTTGGATATCCATCCCGTTCTGAACCCCGGTTCCTTCTTTATAGGGACGGTGAGGGTCGGAGGCTCCCAGCCAGAAACAGAAAGGTTTGTTCCCCGGCCTCTTATCCAGAAATTCATCAAATCCTTCCTTATAATGCTTTCCCGCCGGATGTCTATCCCATCCATCAAGCTTCCCGGGTCCCCAGCTCTTCCTCCAGTAGCCGACATGGTACCCTGCTTCCTCCAGGATCAGGGGATAAACAGGCGTGGCCGGATCCAGGGTACTCCAGAGACTGGCCCCGGCACCCAACCTCCAGTGATATTGTCCGGTAAGAATGGCATTCCTGGAAGGTGTGCAGGAAGGGGAGGAGATGTATGCATAATTGAATAAGACACCTTCCCGTGCAAGGCGGTCGAAAGCGGGGGTTTGAACCACGGGATCACCGTAAGCACCGGCATGGGGGTACCCCCAGTCATCGGCAATGGCAAAAAGGATATTGGGTTGTTGAGCTATTCTCATTTTCGCAGCCGGAGAGCATGAAGATCAAGGGCAGATAAAGTATTCCTGCAAAGATTTTCCGCGAAAAAGTGGATTTTGGATTATAAATAATCATCGCCGATAAAGGATTTAATTAAAATGTAATTTACAAAATGTAAAGAAACCAGGAGCAATTGAACCAGGCAAGGGATGAAAATAATATACCAGCTTATTGAATATTATTCATGATTGATTTTAATTTCTAAATTGCAGATGACAATAAATAAAATCTAATGTACACTCATTGCATTGTAAGGGAACCCTGTGCTGAAATGATCCGGGGATTGACGGGCGCGGGACTGGGATTACCTGATTTCGAGATCGCAAAGCAACAGCATAAGGCCTATATCGCTGCCCTGGAGGATTGTGGATGTAAGGTGCATGTACTGCCGGCAGATCCCCGTTTTCCCGATTCAGTATTTGTGGAGGATCCTGCCCTGCTGATCGGCGAGGCAGCTGTTATTGCCCGACCCGGTGCTGAGTCCCGTCGCAAAGAAGCGAATGAAATGAAGGCAGTACTGGAAGAATTTTTTAACAACATTGAGGAGATCGTATCCCCCGGCACCCTGGATGCCGGTGATGTCTTGCAGGTAGGAGACCATTATTATATTGGGAAATCCGACCGGACAAATGCGGAAGGGGCAGATCAGTTGATACGAATCCTTGGCCATTACGGGAAAACCGGAAGTACCATAACCCTGGCAGATTATCTTCACCTTAAAACGGGGGTAGCCTTCCTGGGGAATAATACCCTCCTTCTTGCCGGAGAGCTGAAAGATTGCATGGATTTCCAGGATTTCATCCGGATTGAAGTGGATGAGGATGAAGAGTATGCAGCCAATTCCATCATGATTAACGGTAAAGTCCTGATGCCGTCACGGATTTCCAAAAGTCCGAGAGACTTTGCTGGCTTCCGGTTTTGATATTATCGAAGTGGATACGTCGGAGTTCCGCAAGCTGGATGGAGGAGTAAGCTGTCTTTCACTGAGGTTTTCAAAATTGGATCAGTTATAAATATTTACACCTGTACTCAATTGAAATTATTTACCAATGCGATCAGGCAAAATATTCACTTATTTGATCATTTTTAATTATTCAGATTGTGCTATATATTAACTATTCTTGATTATGGAGATAAAAGCATTCCAGGATTATTACCCCCATGATGTGGCACATTGCTATGGATGCGGATACCTGAATGACAGGGGGCATCAGATTAAAACTTATTGGGACGGAGAGGAAACCCTAACCACATATACTCCCGAACCTTACCATACCGCTGTGCCGGGATATGTTTATGGGGGACTCCTGGCTTCACTGGTGGATTGTCACAGTACCGGAACCGCTGCTGCCGCCAAATACAGGGAAGAAAACAGGCCAATGGACAGCCTGCCCGCGATTCGTTTTCTCACCGCTTCCCTGAAGGTGGACTACCGCAAACCCACACCCCTTGGAGTGCCCCTGGAGATCCGTGGGAGGATCCGGGAGGTTAAGGGAAGAAAGGTAATTGTTGAAGTGGAACTAAAGGCCGGAAATGTAATTTGTGTTACCGGGGAGGTTCTCTGCATTCAGGCCCCCGAGGATTTTCCCCGACCCTGATTGTTCTATAAAAAATCCTGCATATCTTCGCCGGTTTTTTACTTATCCTTCTCCGGTTCCTTGAAACCAATCTGTTTTTTTGATATTTCATCCTGAAACCTCAACCTGTCCATCATATTTGGATCGATGGATTTAACATGCAGGTCGCGTTGAGGGAATGGAATGGTTATTCCTGCTTCAGCAATAGCTTTATTTACCAGAACTGCCATCTCACTTTGAATTACCAACCTGAGATCCGCATCCGCAATCCAGAAAAGCAGACGAAAATCCAATGAGCTGTCCCCAAACCCTTTGAAAATTGCAAAAGGAGGGGGTTGCTGAAGAATCCTGTCAAAGTTTTGGGCTGTTTCAAGCAAAAGGTCTATAACCCTTTGCGGATCTGTCCCATAGGCTACGCCAACAATAACCTCTCCCCGTCTTCTCATGTCAGAACGGGTCCAGTTGACAAGCTCATTTGAGATCAAATTTCCATTAGGTACGATCACTTCCGAACCATCGTAGGTACGTATTACGCTGGAACGGATACCTATTTCTTTAACGATGCCCATAAGCGTACCCACCTCGATGATATCTCCTTCCTTGATGGGTCTTTCAAAGGCAAGGATAATTCCGGACACAAGGTTATTGAAGATATTCTGAAGACCGAAACCAATACCCACACCAAAAGCACCCAGGAGAATGCCTAGTTTATCCATCTTGACACCTGCTGCAGCTATGGCAATCAGGAATCCAACTGTAAATATTGTAATTCTCAACAGCAGGGACAAAGCGCCTGGAGTGCCTTTGCGCATTCGGTCACGCAATCCGCTTTCCCCTTCAAGGATTGTCCTGACCAGGCGGCTGATCTGAATGGTTAGCCAGATAATGAAGAAAAACAGGAAAATATTCCAGAGAGAAAATTCCCATGTTGGTCCCACTTTGATTGGATAGGTAATGATTCCATGAAACCAGCCGGATACCGGATCCCAAATGCTAAAGATCCTCAACGTAAAATTGATCAGAAGATATATGGCGATGATATTTGTGAGGGACTTTATCCTTTTATGTATGAGCTCTTTGTATTGGCTAAACAGACTGGACTTCATAAGATAATTGCCGTGGAGAGAAGTGGTTATGATGCTGTTCAGTGTGGCAACCAGAGCGAAAACAAACATGGCTATAACGATGCTTTCCACTACAGAATGGGTCAAAAACTCAGCCAGGGATATGGCTCCGATTAAGTTTGCAAAGAATGCAATGACCAGTAAAAAGAATGCGATAAAACCTGCAATTAGCAGCACTTTGCCATAATGCCCTCCAAAAATGAGCGTTCTCTGTGATTTTCTTCCTATGGTAAGGACCAGGATTGATAGACAGAATAGGTGGATAAACATCATCCAAAACCTTGAAAGTAAGGATTCAGAGTATCCAAGGGTATGAAGTTCGACCATTATTATGGCCAGCAATGGAAGAATAATATACTTTCTGGCAGGTCCTGTGATTACCGCCCTGAGGATTATATATACAGGGGGAAGGAGGAGAACTGCAGTGATCAGCACAATAACATCTGGAACGTTGTTGTAAATAATAAAGGTCAGGACAATCGATAAAAGCAAGCCTGATACCAGAGGCCTTTCTGTTATTTTCTTGATAGCTGTTATTTCCGGACTGTCTGATTCTGGTATGCTGTGACTAAGATTTCTGTAAATAATGAAAATAACTATAATCAGAATAAGGGAAAGAATCAGGTGAAACCAGATCCAGGGTTCGAATTGTCCCCAGAAATCCCTCAGACTAACTGTGGAATCTTCAATCCAGGATCTCTGGGTCTGAAATACGATTGTGCTGTCTTTTGCTTTGCTGAATTCTTTCCATATAGGGGGACTGTCAATGGTGAAAAGGCTTCTTGTAAGAATCAGTTTTGCGCTCTCGAAAGATTCAAGGACCTTATTTGTCTGGATCACTCCTGATGATATCTCTACAAGTTCTTCCTGGATAAATTTTGATTCAAGTTCAAAGGTTCTCTGGGTTTCCCGAATATCTTTCAGTGTTGTATTTATTTTTTCAATTACCAGTTCGGCTGCTGATTCCTTATCAACCGTTTTTGAAGTTAGCTCCCATATTGCCAATAGCTTAGCAATGATTATCTTTTGATTTTCTTTTTCCTGAAGTGCTTTATTCAGTTTTTCCTGTTCCGTATCAAATTGTTTATCCAGGAAAGACCATTCCGATTCAAGGGTTTCCAGAGTCCTCAGGTTTAGTTCTTCTATTTTTTGAAGCCGGGAATCTTCCCTCAACAAAGCAAGTCGGAACTGTAAGGTGTCAATCCTGGATTTGATTTCCTCCTTTTGTTCATCACTGATAAGAAAAGTCCTCTTTTCGCGTAGTTGAGTGTTTACCTCGGTTGCCTGGATAATGATATTTGTAACAGGTATGGCCTGGATTACAGTTTTCGCGGTATCTTCTATGGCATTTTCCTGTCCGATGGACTCAAAAGCAAACAGGTTAAAAGCAATAATAACCAGGATCAGGTAGAGTAGAGGTCGTTTCATAAAAGAAAAATATAAAATTAGAGGGAGATACGAAAAAGAAACTTTCAACCGGGATTAATCTGACTCCTCCTCTTCTTCCTGGATAAGGAACTTTTCATCATCGATATTTTCCAGGCTGGTCTCTTCCGGAATGCTTTCAATGGGATCCCGGACTACTACTTCCTCTTCGTCTTCAAGATGTATTGAAGAAGGCATCTTGATCAGATAACTGATTTCCTCTGTTTCAAAGGGCAGGGCAGAGACAAGCTGCTTGTCCTTATTTATAAAAGTTATCATATCGTTTGAATAGCCATGTGGATACAAAATTCTAATTTGCTCACGGAGGTTCTCCGGCAGGCTTTTATAGTCCTTAATAACTTTCTTTTTCATTTTGTTCATCAGATCATAATTCAATAATAGTAAATATTTCAAATATGATCACCCTGTTGTATATAGAAAATCATTATTAAATTTGTTAATAATGAATGAAATTCTGTATGTAGGATTGTCTCAGTCGTTTTTCGCGGGACTAATGATCGCTACCAAAAAGAATCCGACAGTATCGGACAGGCTTCTTGCGGCCTGGCTTTTGTTGATTGCTATCGAAATGGGATTTGCCATCATTAATACCACTATTATACCCCTTTTTGAATATGTTTTCATCCCGTTCACCTATGGTCCGCTACTTTTTTTATACATTAAATACCAGACCAGTGAGCATGTAGAATTCAATTATAAATATATCTTACACTTTCTGCCGGCCCTGGCAGTTTTTATTACAGCCATTGTTTTCCGTGGTCGCCCCGTTATGAGATTTGATAATTTCTGGAACAATGATCCCTTTCTCTCATTCAGGCTACTCTATGGATTTTCATTTTTTGTTTCCATAACCACATACAGCGTAGTTGCGTTTGTACTGATAAATCGCCACCAGAGAAATATCCAAAACCTGGTGAGTTATACATCTGGTAAAATAACCCTTAGCTGGCTGCTTGTTATTGCAATTAGTTTTTATGCCACATATGTAGCGGTTTTCATCCTCGGGGTATATGTCATCTTTGCCAAGGATCCCAGTTATGATCCTACTCTTCCTTCCTATTTTGGACTCACTTTTTTTGCCTTTGCCTTTAGCTTCTATGGATTCAAACAACCTGGCATATTCAGCGAGATTCTTCAACCACGAACTCCTGTTAAAACGGCAGAGAACATTTTGGAGAAACAAAGCAGTGATTTACAGGAAGTCTCCGAACCCAAATATGAGAAGTCCGGGTTGAAAGAAAAGGATGCCAGGAAATATGTCAATACGGTTCTTGATTACATGGAAAATGAGAAACCCTACCTGGATGTGGATCTCACTATACATGATATATCCGTTGTCCTGGACATTCCCAGGCATTATCTTACCCAGGTAATAAACGGTCTGCTTGGAAAGAATTTTTACACCTTTATCAATGAATACAGGATTGAGGAGGTGAAAAAGCTACTGGTAAATGGGGATTACTCAAATTATACACTCACCGCCATCGCATTTGAGGCTGGCTTCAATTCCAAATCCTCTTTTAACAGTGTTTTTAAAAACTCTACTGGCATGACACCCAGCCAGTATAAAGAAGCCTACTTCAGGGACCAGGAAGAGAACCTTGCCGAATAGCAGATTTTTCATTTAGTCCAACCCTGCCATTTAGATCAACCCTACCGTCTATTTACAACTGGGTCGTTTAATCGCATCAGGTCCATTTTCAGTGTTTTAGTTGTATTATCCGCTAAGTCAGGACAGGTCCATCTTCCATGCCAAGCGGTTCGGACGTAAATGCTCCTTCTGTGTCGTAATATTGCATTATGTCCTCAATGCAGAACTGACTAACCGCAGCTGATTACAGGCATTTTACATTTTATTATTTATATGAGGTTTCTGATTCTGTCAATGGTAATAATATTGGTATCTCCTTACGGGATTCTGGCCCAGGGATTGTTTGAAACGGCAGGAATTCCTGAAGAAAATAATAATCTTCCTATCCAGTTGAATGGATATGTACGAGGGGCATTATTCCTGGGGGAATATTCAACTCCACCCTCTTCTGAGATAAAGAGTGCATATGGGGAGGCATCTCTTAAGTTGAGCGCCCAGTCTGGAAGCCGGGGTAAGGTATACTCAGAACTCAGGTTCCGTAGCGGGCACGAATATAATGAGTGGATCAACGAATTTCAGGTGAGAGAGGCGTATGCGGATATCTTTCTGGGAAACTTTGAATTGAGGGCAGGTAAGTCTATCATCGCCTGGGGTAGGACAGATGTGCATAATCCAACCAACAACCTGACCCCACAGGATTATTTTGTAAGATCACCTGAGCCGGATGATATGAGGCTGGGAAATTTCCTTCTGAGGGGACGTTATAATATTGTCCCAAAGCTCAGGTTGGAAGCTATATGGATCCCGGTGTACAGGTATTCCACCTACCGCTTTGATCTTTTTGAAATGCCCGGGTATATAAATTTTTCAGAAAGTTCTCTTCCCGGGGCAGCATTAAATAATGGCTCTATTGCAGCAAAATTAGATTTTCTATTTAACCGATTTGACGGATCATTGTCCTGGTTCAACGGCTATGATCCGATGCCCGGCATACAACCCGGTGAATTTTCCGGGTCACCATCAGAGAACATGTACTTTGAAATGTATGCCAGGGCCTTCAGGCAGCAGACCCTCGGACTCGATTTATCTTTTGGATTGGGATCTTTTGGAGTCCGGGGGGAAGCTGCCCTTAGGGAACCAGGGGTAGATTACCGGGATCAGGTTTTTGCACCCATGCCTGACCTGAGGTATGTATTGGAAATTGACCGCAGCTTTGGTGATTTCAGCCTGATGCTGATGTATATGGGGCAGTACGTTTTTGATTTCACAGAGATCCCTTTGACCGGGAGTATTCCTGATATAGATCCTCTTATGCTGCAGGACCCGGCGGTCATGGCTACCCTGGGTGCGATGATGGAACAGGAATTAGAAGGATTTAACAGGATAATATTTGACCAGACCATGGAGATTTCACATACCCTGGGGATCCGGCCCGCCCTGGAGATGTTCCATGGGGTAAGCAGGATAGAGGTGTACGGAGGGTATAATTTAAGTACCGAAGAATGGGGACTTTTCCCAAAACTTACCTGGGATGTCACTGATAACCTGAAGCTGAGTTTAGGAGGGCAATATTTTGAAGGTCCGGAAAATACCCGATATGATTTGATTGCCCCGGTATTTAACAGTGGATATTTTGAGTTGAAATATAGTTTTTAATAGAGAGATAAATGAGGAATCAAATGAGAGTGCTTCTGACTGGAGCTTCAGGAGCCGTTGGCAGAGAAGTTCTAAAACAACTGGCCGGATTGGATGATGTTGAATTAACGGTGTATGATAAGAAGTCCAGTCAGGCTGTAAAAATCTTTTCCCCCTATAGGGGTAAGGTAAATATCTCCTATGGCGACCTTCAGGATGCAAAAAAAACAGACCTGGTTTGCAGGGAGAAAGATGTTGTAATCCACCTTGCGGCCATTATTCCACCCCTGGCAGATCTGGAACCTGAACTCGCCAACAATGTGAATGTTGAAGGAACAAGGAATCTGATCAATGGACTGAAGAAATATTCGAAGGATGCCTTTGTCCTGTATTCTTCTTCAGTCTCGGTTTATGGAGATCGCCTGGACAGTCCAATGATCAGGGTTGAGGACCCGCTTCAACCAAGCATGGGAGATGAATATGCAAAGACCAAGATTGAGGCTGAAAAACTTATCAGCGAGTCCGGCCTGACCTGGTCCATTTTCCGACTGTCTGCCATAATGGGTGTGGATAATCATAAAGCAACAGAGTTGATGTTCCATATGCCCCTGCCAACATTATTGGAAATCACTTCGCCTGAAGACAGCGCAAGGGCCTTTGTAAATGCAATCGATAAGAGCAGGGAATTATCCGGCAGGATCTTTAACCTTGGGGGTGGGGAGAACTGCAGGACAAACTACCAGGAATTTCTTTCAGAGTCCTACCGAATATACGGACTTGGAAAGCTTGATTTTCCGGAGAAAGCTTTTGCCGAAAAGAATTTTCATTGCGGATATTACGCGGATGGCCATCATCTGGAAGAAATCCTGGAATTCAGGAAGGATTCCATTGAGACATTTTTTAAAAACCTGAAGTCTTCGGTTTCATTGGTACAGAGGGTTATCACGGGACTGATAAGGAAGAAGGTGAAATCACAATTACTGAATAAGTCTGAGCCTTTTAAGGCATTTAATGAAAATAACAAGGAACTGATACAAAGGTTTTTTAGGGTAGCATAATAATTAAAGCCCCATAATATATAATCGCATAACAGGAATTAAGGACATGAGAACAGGAAGTTTTTTAGTAAGGTACCGTTGGTGGATAGTTGCCGCATCCATTTTGATCTCAGGATTTTTCGGGTTGCAGATCTTTCGCGCCGAGATCAATCCTGATATGGAAAGCTATGTATACGAGAAAATGTCCTCCCGTATCAATACCAGTATGATTGAGGAGATTTTCGGAGGTGATGAGATGGTGCTGATCCTGTTTGAGTCGGAGGATATTCTTCAAAAGGAGACCCTAACACGCATAAAATCGATAAACAAGCAGCTGAAGGAACTGGATGGGATTGATGAAACTCTATCCCTTTTCGACGCAAAGAATATCAAGGGTGAAGACTCCGATGGATCAGGACAGGTTGGTGCCATGGTGGTGGATCCTACCATTAAAAGGATTCCGAAAACACTCGATAAAAGAGAAAGTCTGCGTGAGGAAATCAGGCAGAATACAATGGTTTATGAGGTATTGGTCTCGGAGGACTTTACCCTTACCAGCATAATTGCTACCCTTGAGTACGAGGCCATTGATGATGAGATTATTGGGGCCATAGAGGAGGTCCTTGAAGCTAATCCGGGACCGGAGAAAACCTATATTGGGGGCCTCCCATACATTAAGGCATATGTGGCCAAGGAGATGGCCAGGGAATTTAAACTATTGATGGGTATTGGACTCGGGATCATGCTGATCATGCTATACATTTTTTTCAGGGAGATACGGGGTGTCATACTGCCTTTCATTGTGGTTATCCTGAGCATACTATTCAGTATGGGATTAATGCCCCTTGTGGGATGGCAAATGTCAATCATTACCCTTCTACTACCTATAATGCTGATTGCCATAGCCAATGATTACGGTATTCATATGATGGCGAAATACCAGGAATATAATACCCCTGGGAACCCTGCCAGCATCTCATCTATGGCCAAAGGTGTGTACACCAGTCTCAGGAGTCCCATTTTACTAACGGGCGTCACAACGATAGCAGGGATACTCTGTCTTTTGTCCCATAAGATGCTGCCCGCCAAACAGATGGGTGTAGTTGCAGCGGCCGGAATTGGATATGCCCTATTACTAAGCCTGTTCTTCATTCCTGCGGCACTTTCCATTATCGGGAAATCAAAACCGGTAGTTTCAGATAATCCATCCAGAAAGCGATTGATTGACAGGGTCCTCCAATACTTCGGAAGGCTGGTCGCTGCACGTCCGCGAAGGATAATAATCACTTCAGTTTTGGTTGCCCTTGTTTCTGGAATTGGAATTTTCATGCTGAAGGTAGATACCAACCTTGAAAATTTTTTCCCGGAAAAGCATCCTGTCAGGATCAGCTCAGAAATCATTAATGAGACATTTGGGGGTTCACAGAATATTTCCATCCTGGTAGAAGGCGATATACTGGATCCTGAGGTGATGCAGCAAATTGATATGTATGAGAGAGAACTTAAGAAGAATACAGCGGTAGGTAACGTTATGTCTATTGCCAGCGTGATCCGGGAAATAAGTAAAGCCCTGAATGATGAAGGGGATCCAATGTATGACAGGATTCCGGAAGACCGGAATGCCATTGCCCAATATATGGAACTATACCTGATGAGCGGTGATCCAGAAGACCTCGAAAGAATGGTGGATTTTGATTTTCAGAAGGCGCAGGTTATGATACGCATCAATGATGGCAGCAACGAGGCATTAAAAGGGGTACTGGCAGATATTGAAAAAATTTCCACAGAAGATAAATATGCGACAAAAATTGGAGGATACGGACTGGTGGCTGCAGACCTGTCAGACCTGGTAGTAAGGGGACAGGTACTTTCTCTTGTGATTGCCATGGGGGTGGTTTTCCTGCTCCTGTCCCTTTTATTCCGTTCCATTTCTGCAGGTATAATTGGAACTATTCCCCTGGCCCTGGCCATGATCATTCTTTTCGGATGGATGGGATACCTGGGGATCCGGCTGGATATTGCCACAGCCCTGCTTTCTTCCATAATGATTGGAGTCGGAGTGGATTATACCATACATTTTCTCTGGCGATTTAAATCAGAACGTGAAAAAGGGAAGGATGCGGTCAAGGCTATTATGAAAACCCTTACAACTACCGGCAGGGGGATCACTTTCAACGCTTTCTCAGTTATCCTGGGATTTTCGGCCCTTCCCTTCTCGGTGTTCTCTCCAATCCGTTATTTCGGATTCCTTGTAATGGTTTCCATTTTTACCTGCCTGATTGGGGCACTGGTAATCATTCCTGCCCTGGTTCTGATTTTCAAACCCGGTTTCCTCGAACCCGGAGAGAAAAAATCTTTCAAAATCAACTGGCAGGTCCGTACGGGATGGCTGAGGGGCAGGAAGACCATTCCGGCAAATTAATATTCCAGCAATCTTTTTATAAATATTAAATGCATCAAAAATGAAAATTTCAAATAAAATATTTCTCAGCATGGCAATAATTACTGCCGGCATTCTGTCAGTCCAAATGTCCCCTCCGGCCGAACCCGATGCCAGGGATATAATGGTAAATGCAATGGAGGCCTCCAAACTTCCGGGACTCGAGGCGGTGTCGACCCTGAAGATATATGATAACAAGGGCAATGAAAGGATTCGGCAGACTTCCATGGCATCAAAGGAGTTTGATAACGGGGCTACCCAAAAAAGAATTATCCGCTTTATTTCACCGGCAGAGGTGAAGGGTACAGGGATGCTTATTATCGATTATAAGGATAAGAATGATGATATGTGGATATATATGCCTGCTCTCCGGAAAACCCGCAGAATCGTAAGCAGTGAAAAAAGCAAGAGTTTTATGGGAAGTGAATTCAGTAACGCGGATATGTCTGCTCCCATCATCGATGACTTTGAATACACCCTGCTCCGCTCCGAAGCTTTTGATGGATGCGATTGTTGGGTAATAGAGTCAATTCCAATTGACGAAGATATTATGGATGAGATGGGATTTGACCGGAAGATTACATGGATTGGCAAGAAGGATTATGTTCTCCGGAAAGCAGAGTATTTTAATGAGGATGATGAACTGTTTAAGGAGATGAAAGCAAGTGAAATAAAATCCATTGATCCTGCGGGGGAAAAGTATATGGCTACCTATATGGAAATGGTAAATAATGAAAATGGCAGAAGATCAATAATGACCATGGATAAGATCCTGTACAATCCCAATGTTAAGCAGGACTACTTTACCCTTTCTTACCTGGAGAAAATTTAGGCTATTCTAATTTTCATATTTTTATCTTGTATATGATATTAGTTTGATCACTAAGGTTGAAAGGATTGTCAAAAATATTATTATTCATTCTGGTTATAGGATTCCAGGGATTCCAGGGTTTTGGCCAGGAAACCACTGTTATCTTAGACATTACCGGTATCAGGTCTGACACTGGATTGGTACGGCTGGCAGTGTGTGATCATAAGGACCAATTTCCTAAAGATCCATCAAGAACCTATGCCTTTGATAAACATTTATTGGAGGAGGGAATCCTTAGGATTACCCTGATTGATCTTCCCCCGGGGATATATTCCATCTCTGTGCTGGATGATGAAGACGGGAATGATAAGATGAAGTATAATCTGCTAAGGATGCCGAAAGAGGGATTTGGCTTCTCAAATAATATAAAACCCAGGTTTAAAAGTCCACCGTATGAAAAATGCACTATCCAGGTTGGGGAAGGCGAGACTCATCTGGAAATAGAAATTCAATATTTCCGGGAAAAATCATAAATTTATCTATTTATGATTTTCGGATGAAATTGAAGATAAATATTGGGACACTTGTTCTTGGATTGCTTATACCGGCATCACTCTTATCGCAGGAATTGGAACCCAGAAGCCTGACAAATATTCCTGTTGGGATGAACTTTACAGCAGCTGGATATGCCTGGACCACGGGAAATATAGTCCTGGATCCTGTTCTCCCGATTGAGGACCTGAATGCTACTGTGCATGGTTTTGTAGCCGCCTACCTTCGCTCCATAAATGTCTTTGGTAAATCGGGTAAAATAGATGCCGTTATTCCCTATGCTACCGGGCATTGGAGTGGACTGGTGAATCAGCAATTTGAAGAGACATCCCGCTCCGGATTTGGAGACCCAAGGATAAGATTTTCGGTGAACCTCGTCGGGGCTCCTGCATTGAGCTTGGAGGAATACAAAGACTACCGGCAGAAAACTATTGCAGGGATCAGTATGCAGATAATACTACCAATTGGACAATACTTTCCGGACCGTCTGATCAACCTGGGTTCAAATCGTTTTACTTTCAGGCCCCAGGCCGGCGTTTCGCATCGCGTTGGTAAATGGTATTTTGAAGGATATGCAGGTTTGTGGTTGTTTACTTTGAATAAGGATTTTTATGGGGGAAACGAATTAAAGCAAAATCCGATAGTTACCGGCAAAATACACGTAATCAGATCCTTCTCAAAGGGAATCTGGATGTCAGTGAATGCAGGGTATGCAAACGGTGGAATAACCTATGTTAGCGGAGACCAGAGCGAATCCCATATTTCAACTTTCCGCCTTGGAGGAACGCTTGCTATTCCCCTGGGAAGACACCATACAATTAAGGTAATTGGCTTTACAACGATCAGAATGGACAAGGGATCAGATTATGAACTATTGTCATTTTTTTACCAGTACAGGTGGTGAGAGACATAGGTTCTAAATAGGCTAACCACCTAAATTCCAGCATAATAGTATTTGGTTTTGAAAATAGTTATTCACAAATTAGGTTTATAACATAAACTAGTTTATATTTGTACCATATTTATACAAATTATACAATCATGGAAAAAACCTTAACACCTGAAGAAAGTCTTCAGATTATTCAAAAATCAATATCAATTTCGCGCCAGAATTTGCGTGAACAAAGTTTCTTTTATTTATACTGGGGCTGGATACTGATTGTGGCCAGCGTTTCGCACTATTTTGTACTCAGGCATTTAATTCTAACTGAACAATATAATAAATTAGGTTTTGCGAGCCTGCTGTTATGGGGGATAACCATCGGAGCGGCAATGCTGATTCAGGTCCTAATATTATCTCGCTCGAAAAAAAGTGAGCGGGTTGAGACCCATGTAGACAGGTATATGAAAATCCTATGGACAACAGCCGGAGCACTGATGGGTTTACTGGCATTCTTTTCATTGAAAATCGGATCAAATCCACCTGCATTTATCCTGGCTGTAACAGCGATGGCTATAGCTGTATCCGGTCTGATGCTCCGCCTAAGGGTACTATTGTTTGGATCCGCTGTCTTTATGGTTGCTTCGGTTGTTGCTATATATATTGATAGTCCAATCCAATTATTGGTTGTTGCTGCAGCAATGGTATTGGGCTACCTGGTTCCGGGATATATTCTCCGATATTCCAAAGAAGGAAGCAATGTATAAGGACCTGGATCCCATATTACATTCGCAGCTGAGGCTGGCAGTTGTGTCCTTACTGGTAAGTGTAGAAAAGGCAGATTTTTCATACCTCAAGGAGCAAACTGGAGCAAGCTCAGGTAATCTGAGCGTACAGATCACAAAACTGAAGGAAGCCGGTTACATTGATGTCAGGAAGAAGTTTAAGGGTAATTATCCACAAACAAGTTGCCGCATTACTGAATTGGGGAAAGAAAAATTTGAAGCCTATGTGCAGGCAATTTCAAAATATCTCAAACCGGAATAATCCTCTGTGGTAAGTAGTTGAATTGTTTATAATTCCCTGATCTTAACATTCCGGAACCAGGCTTCGGCTCCATGATCCTGAAGGGAAATATGGCCTATCTTAAATTGTCCGTATCCCGGGAAGTCATTCCACTTTCCGGTTTTAACCCGATTTGTCCAATCTTCAGTCCATAGCTCATAATCGACTACCTTTTTTCCATTTAACCAGTGTTCTACATGGCTGCCATCTTTCAGAATCCGGGAAGTATTCCATTCGCCAGCAGGCTGCAGATCGGGATTATTGGCAATATGCATGGCATAATTGGCACCGGTTTTCTGCCACTCCTTCAGGGAATCTTTCCATCCAAGATCATCCAAAAGCTGGTATTCTGGTCCCGTGTGATATACCTGTTGAAAGGCAGTATCTTCATGTACCATAAATAGTATTCCGCTGTTACCTGCAGGACCAATCTTCCATTCCAGGGATAATTCGAAGTTCTCAAACTGTTCCTTTGTTATGATATCACCTCCTTCATCTCCTCCAAGTCCAAGTGCTTTCATAGTTCCGTCGTCCACAATCCAGCCGCTGAGATCATTTTTAAGGTAGGACCTCCAGTGATTCATGCTTTCACCATCAAAAAGAAGGGTCCAGCCTTCCGTTTCTTCAAGCTTACTGAGAGTGTTGTGTTGTTCTGAATTAGTTTTGCATGACAGAACGAGTATGGTCAGGCTGATCCATATGAGTACGATATTTTTCATAATATAGCTTTGTAAGTAGTTTATGTTTAGAATTTATTAATCCCAGAATTATAATTTGAATCCAGGTATTAAAGTGGAATCCAGTTATTAAAGAAGAATTCTGGTATTTATACTTTAACGTCTGGAATTGTTTATTTGTCCAGCATCCGCTTATTCTTTTTGAAATGCATCGTCAAATGCTAGTCCAGCGGGTGCATAATCAAGGCCCTTTACAAAATCGCAGGCTTCCTCCGCACCATGTTCCCGGTCCATTCCCGGATCTTCCCATTCTACTGAAAGAGGACCCTGGTAATTGATCCTGTTCAGGGCCCGGATGATCTCTTCGAAGTCTGTGTCTCCACGTCCCGGACTGGTAAAATCCCAGAATCTTCTTCTGTCCCCGAATCCCAGGTGACCCCCGAACACTCCCGCATCTTTTGGTGTATCCGACCATTTGGCATCCTTAATATGCACGTGGAAGATTCTCTCGCTGAACCGGTACAGGAATTCCACATAGTCCACGCCCTGGTATCCGAAGTGGCTGGGGTCATAATTGAATCCAAAGGCAGGATGATGCTTTAATGCCTCAAGTGCTCTTTCAGCGGTAGCAATGTCGAATGCGATTTCGGATGGATGCACTTCCAATGCAAAGCGAATTCCCTGTTTTTTAAACTCATCCAGGATGGGGATCCATCTGTTTCCAAAATCCTCAAATCCTTTATCAATCATTTCATTTGAAACTGGTGGGAAGGCATATAGCATATGCCAGATTGGGCTGCCGGTAAATCCGTTCACTACCGACACTCCCAGGCGTTTTGCTGCCCTGGCAGTTTCAATGATTTCATTGGCTGCTCTTTGCCTTACCCCTTCGGGATCTCCGTCTCCCCAGATATAGTCCGGGAGGATTGATTTATGCCGCTCATCAATGGGATCACATACTGCCTGTCCCACGAGATGGGTTGAGATTGCATAGAGTTCCAGGCCATACTTTTTAAGTAATTTTCGTTTCTTATTGCAATAGGCCTCATCTGCTTTGTCTACTTCAAAATGGTCTCCCCAGCAGGCAAGTTCAATGCCGTCATATCCAAAGGACGCTGCTTTCTGACACATAGTTTCGATGGGGAGGTCTGCCCATTGTCCGGTAAAAAGAGTTACAGGTCTTGCCATAATATTCGCTGCTTTATATTTTGTTAACTGTCTTGGTTTTGGTAGATCTAAATATTAATCAAGGAATCGGGTCCATTTACTTTCTGCGGCAGAAGATTCAAGAACCGAATCGATAAACAGCATTCCCCTGAGTCCATCCTCCACCGTTGGGAAATCCAGGGCTTCAGCAGGGGGTTCTTTTCCTACCAGGCGATGTTGTATGCAGGTCGCCACATTTCGGTAAATATTTCCAAAGGCTTCGATCAGTCCCTCTGGATGTCCTGCCGGGAAACGAGTATTGTATTTGGCAATATCGGAGCACCAGGGATTTCCCGTCCGAACATGTTCAATCGGTCTGTCCAGCCATTTCACAATCAGGGTATTTGGTTCCACCTGTATCCATTCGAGTCCCGCTTTCTCCCCATAAACCCGGATTTTTAAACCATTTTCTTCTCCCGCAGAGATCTGACTTGCATAAATTATACCCCGGGCATCATTGTCAAAGCGAACCAGGACATTACCATCATCATCAAGCCTTCTGCCAGGGACCATGGTGGAAATGTCGGCACATACCCGGGTAACCTTTAAACCTGTGATATACTCAGCTAGGTTAAGGGCATGAGTTCCGATGTCTCCCATGCAATTTGATTTTCCTGATTTGCTCGGATCCAGCCTCCAAGATGCCTGCATATGATTGGGGTCATCCATTGGTTCGGAGAGCCATCCCTGCGGGTATTCCGAGACGATCTTCCGGATCTTTCCAAGTTTTCCTGATTGTACCATTTCCCTGGCTTCTTTCACCATAGGGTATCCTGTATAAGCGTGAGTTACCGCGAAATACAATCCGGTATCTTTTACCAGGTTAACCAGTGTCCTGGCATCCTCAGTATTATTTGTCAGGGGTTTGTCGCTAACTACATGAAAGCCGTTTTCAAGGGCAAGTTTTGAAGGTTCAAAATGAACATGGTTGGGTGTACATACAGCCACCAGGTCCATTCGCTCAGCCTCGGGTAGCTCCTTTTCCCGGGCGATCATCTCATGGAAATTATCATAGGCCCTGGCCGGGTCCAGGTAATATTCCCTTCCCTGGATTTTGGAATTCGCAGGATCTACATCGAATGCTCCGCAGACAAGTTCTATCTGTCCATCCAGCTGTGCTGCCCGGGCATGGATCTTACCGATAAAGGAGCCCGGTCCTCCTCCAACCATTCCTAATTTAATTTTTCTGACAGGTATGTCATTACGGGTGTTTTCTTCTTTGACTGGCATGATTCAAGCGCTTTTTTTTAAAGATAAAAAAAAAGTATCAGGCAGTTGAGAAAAATCTGACTCTTGAAGGCAAAAACCTGTTCCAGGGGACAAATCCCTTTTGGAACAGGCTGAATTATATAATGTTCCTGTTCCGAGGGACAGGAATCGTGCGTATCCCGGTTCAACCCCAAGGGCGAAGGCTCGGGATAACGATCTTTAATAGATCCCCGTCTTGACAAGGACTACATCAACGATGAGTCCAAGTAGAAACAGAGCTCCAAATTGTTTATTATACTGGAAGGCATGTGCTGACAAATACAGTGGCCATGTATTTGGGGGAAGGTCCTCCGGTGCCTCTGTGGGGCGGGGTTTTGAAAAGACCTTCGAGGTTGAGATCAATTTTGGTACCGCGATAAGAACAATTGCCAATACTGGTCCGGCCATACGATAGTAAATCATAATTCCAACCAGAATATACTGGGCAATCCAAATACCGATGGTGGTATATCGTGCCACCTTTTCCTTTAGGATCACCGGCAGTGTGTACACCTTTTTTGCCTTATCCTGGATCAACTTATCCGTGTGTTTACCGAAAAGTACGGTAGTTGGTCCGAGGGAATAGACAAGGCTTATAATTGCAACATCCCAGGACCAGATCCCGCCGGTTGTTACAAAATATGTTCCTCCCACCATAAGGGGTCCCCATACCAGTACTACGGTCAGTTCGCCAAGTCCGATGTATTTCAGTGGCCATGTATAAAACAGCAGGAAAAACAATCCAACACCGAGAAGAATAAGAGTCATGAAACCGGTCGCCCAAACAAGATATGCTCCCGCTGCCAATGCAATTAGTAGTGTGACAGCTATATAGCCAAAGAATTGTTTATGAGACATTAATCCATGTTCCAGGGGCTGAGGACCGTACTGGGCCCGGTAATAATTATCTTTGTCCAGTCCCCTTTTATAATCAATATAATCATTCAACAAATTATTACTTGCATGAGCAAACACAAGTCCGATCATCGCAGCAAGAAAATAGGGCCAGTAAAAACTTTCGTTCCGATACGCAAGAATGCCACCAATGCCGGCAGCAATTTCCGTCATAATGAAAACAGCCGCCCGTGTTGAGATAAGCCATTTCGAGATGACATCAAGAACATCCCATTCTTCTTTTGTGAGCCGGGGGATTACTCGCATCGCTTTGCGCCACATTGCTACATTAACTGCCATAGTAATTTGGGTTTGAATAAAGCTATTTTTTTGAAAGTCCAATGATACAAAAATTGAATCAATTATTCCTGCCTGATTGCCTGTTCCCTTGTTAAATAAATTGTAAATTCGACCGGCCAATATTTTCATGGCTTTGAGTAGTTTAGTTTTGCAACCGGAAAAGAGTTTTGCAACCGAAAAAGCAGAATTATTCCAATAATTGTTAGAAAAACAAAAGAATGGGTAAGCGAATGAAGGATAAAGTAGTATTGATCACTGGAGCCACTTCGGGAATAGGTAAAGCAGCCGCTTTGGAAATAGCGGGACTTGGGGCAACTACCATTATCACATATCGGGATAGGAGAAAAGGAGAAAACACACTGAATGAGATTCGGAGTAAAACCGGTAATTCAGATGTCCATATGCTTGAATTGGATCTTGCCTCCCTTAATTCCGCCAGGCAATTGGCTGAGCGATTCTCTAAAGAGTATGACCGTCTGGATGTTCTGGTTAACAATGCAGGAGGTTATTTTGGTTACAGGAATCTGACCCAGGATGGATTTGAATATACTTTTGGGGTGAATCACCTTGGACATTTTTTGCTTACAAATCTCTTAAAAGACAGGCTTATTTCGGGAAGGGCGAGAATTATCAATGTTAGTTCGGCCGCATCAGTTGCAGGACGTATTAATTTCGATGATCTTATGTTGGAAAATGGCTTTGCCGGATTTAAGGCATATTCCCAGTCCAAGCTTGCCAATATACTTTTTAGCTACGAGCTCGACCGGAGGTGGGGAAGTGATGGGATTTCTGTAAATGCAGTACACCCCGGAACTGTGGGCACAAATTTCGGAAATGAGGCAAAACCAACATTCAAATGGCTTATCAAAATAGGAAAACCTGTTTTAAAGACTCCAAAACAGGGTGCAGATACTATAGTTTACCTTGCTTCATCAGCTGATATTGAGGGAGTTTCAGGAAAATATTTTGCCCGCCGAAAACCTATTAGGTCTAATAAATTATCTTATATAAAAGAGGACTGGACCCGGCTCTGGGAGGTATCTGAGGAACTTACAAAACTAAATTAGAGTCCTTGCAGGAACAATAGCGTTCTGGCATGTATCAATTCTGGCACACTGTAAAATCTGATCAGTAATTTCTTCTTGTCATTCTGAGTGATAGAATAGGATTGTAATATAGTCCACCACACTATCCGAGGGACGGGCTTTTCCTGAATTTCCCCGCGCCAGTATTGTCGATTGGGGACTTTTACTCACCAGCATTGAATAATTCATCAGGGTCATGATTGGTCCGTATCCGCATACTGAGATATTATTTTTCGTCACCGTATCATAGAGCTTTTCTGAGTCCAGTTTTTTAATTTGTTCAAGCACCAGGTCATCCTTTCGATGGCCTTCTGCGGGACTCTCAAAATGCGAAAAATCAGAGGAGGCAATGATCATAATTTCCCGACCCAGGCGAGAATTAGTTTTATGTATTTTTTCTGCCAGCTCTGCAGCTGAGTAATGGTTTTGTTTCAGCATGCTGATGGGAAGTACCTGGAATTCATAAGGGATAAATTTCTGCAGAAGGGGCAACATAACTTCTGCAGAATGCTCCTGGCTCTGTGCACGGTCTGCTCTGGGCAGGTCAAGGGCATTTGCAAACTCAGTATCCAGTTTGATATTTCCAAGAGGGGTCTCCCAGGAATCATTCGAATCCACTTCGATATAATCGCCATAGCCGGTATGGTTAGGATTTATTATCATAAAGGTATCATACCTTTTCCCGGATTTCCGGATGATCTCAAAGAAATGAATTGCCTCATAGGCTGAATAAATGTATCCCGCATGGGGCACTACGCAACCAATGATATCAAGTTCTGCATAGCTATTGTCAATTTTCCCCTTTTCAGTTTCGTAGATCCTGTCAAGGAGTTTGTTGATTTCCTTCTCTGTACTGGGATAGAAGGCTCCTGCAACCGTGGGTGTTCGGACATTCATAATACAATATTTTGTAGGGAAGTATTACAATTTTGACAACGGAAATCCTCATTAGAATCCTCATTAGCAACCTCACCTGAATCTCCGGTAGAATTCTCACCTAAATTTTCGGGCTTGATCCGGCCGATTCCAACAATTTCAGTCTGGTAACCATTTCTACTGATGAGTAATTCACTGCAATTGGGGCAGTAAGTATTTTGTCCCTCTGCTGATGACATATTACCCAGGTAGACATAATGAAGTTTATTTCTTGCAATCCCATAGAGATCCTGAAGGGTTTCAGCAGGAGTTGCTTTTCGGGTCATTTTATGATGGGGGAAATACCGCGAAAGGTGAAGAGGGGTACACTCCCCCAATTCCCCGGCAATCCAATCAATCATTTCGGTAAAGATTCCCGGATCATCATTTAATCCCGGGATCACCAGGTTGGTGATTTCAAAATGTTTCCCGGCCTGTTTTAGAATTCTCAATGTTTCCATGACCGGTGCAAGCCTGGAATTAGTTTGCTCAATGTAAAAATCATCCCGGAAGGCTTTCAGGTCAACATTATAGGCATCAATGAAGGGTAGCAGCCGGATCAATGGGTCCGGGTTAATGAAACCATTGGACACCATGGCTGTTTTCAGTCCCATAGAAGAAGCCAGCCGGGCAACCTCTATGATGTATTCATAGGACATGGTAGGTTCATTATAAGTAAATGCAATCCCGATATTGCCTTGATAATCAATTCCCATGTGAACTAAATCTTCGGCTGAATATTCTTTGAACCCGGGGAACCGGGATACATCTGCAGTTGAGATTTCGCAATTCTGGCAGAAGCTGCAATTCAGGTTACACCCGATACTTCCAACGGACAGGATGGTACTTCCGGGATAAAAATGGTAGAGGGGCTTTTTCTCAATGGGATCATAATGCACGGCAGAAACTTTCCTGTAGGTTTCGCTGATCAATTCCCCATTTACATTTCTACGTACCCCACATTTGCCGGCTTTACTTTCATCCGGAGTGCAGAAATGGGGACACAGAGTGCATTGCAATTTCCCGTCCTCCCTGGTTTGATAGAACTGGGCAGTTTTCACCATGGTCCAAGTTAAGGATTCTGGATTAGAAGTAATATCCAATATTCACATAAAAGATCAATTCCTTGCGATAGTTCGGACGCATTAGTGTTAATTCAATGGGACCGATAAGGCTCAGGTTTCCGAGTGTAAGCCCGAATCCGGAAAATACATTCTCAAAAAGGAACATGTCTTCGGGAGAGTAGGATGTGTTCGCCCCGTTAGCCCTGAATATAAGGTAGTTAGATCTCCAGAAATTGTATTGAAGGTCAATTCCTGCGGCCAGGATGTTTCGCCCCGATTTTTCCATAAAATCCAAGCCCACAAAAGGCATTAATCCCTTTCTTGTCGTCTTGTTCAATCCCCCGAGGTATAGGTGATAAACGCGCATTGAGCTATCTGCAGAAGTAGATCCACCGTAAAATCTGGGAATAAGGGTAAATTTCCGGCCCATTCCTACAGCCTTTTCCAGGTTGAACCGAATAAACCAATCGGGTTTTGCGGAGGGAGGTTTTATGAACTTATAGTCAACTTCCAAACGCAATCCTTTACTTGGGAAAAATCTATTATCCCAGGTATCAAGATGGATGAAAGCGATCAAATTATAGTAATGGTTTATTTGTTGGGACATTATTGGTGTACCGACTTTCTGATTGAGGACAATTCGTTCAAATTCACCCCCCCCGCCAAAAGAATAGTTATTGTTAATAATGGACTGCAAATAGATTCGACTAAAGATGTCTGTATAATCCAGAACGGCATACCTTGACACATCATCATAGAGGTTCAGATCGAAATCCTGTCCTCCAAGTTCTACAACGAATCCCGGCTTCCATCCATTATTTTTTTCGAATTTCCCGATCAGGTACGGATTCTCTCCAAGGGCCAGGTTAAGAGAGGTTTTGGAACCGTGCAGCAATAGATTCCGAAATGTGGCATTCAACGTAATGGAAGCCTTGTATGTATTGTTATAGTTTAATCCAACCCGGAGTTGCCCTCCTGTCCGTTCACTGACCTTTACCTTTAGTCTAATCCCATCGCCCAGCAATTCATCGGACATGGGTTCCAGTTCATAGGTTACCTTCTCAAAGAAAAGACTTGAATATAACTGGCTGATGGCTTCCGAGATCTGGGAGGGCGTAACTTTATCCAGCACATTCAGGTTTAGCTTACCTGTCAGCAAACGACCCGAAACATTCTCAATCCCATCCACCAGAATCTCCCTTATTATCAATGAATCAACCGGTTCAAATGAGGGTTTCTCAAAAGGGATATTTTCAATTGCATTCAGGGAGTCGGCCAGGGACTTAAATATGTCATAATACTCCCTGGCCGTCTTGTACCCACGAGCAATAAGGGAATCTCCTGAGGAAAAACTTGATGTGCTATATCCGCTGATATCTGGTTTAATAATTATATCGCATAATTCTGCATTCTCTTCCCTCCGGGCCTGGGATGCCATAAACACGGTCTGTTCAATCACTCCCAGAAGATTCATTTCATCTTCAGCTGTTTTGGGCTTAAACCCTACATCCACTCCGATAAGGATATCAGCTCCCATAGCCTTCACGTGATCAGCCGGAAAATTATTTATCACTCCACCATCCACGTAATATTTGCCATCAATTACCATGGGCGTAAAAACGGAAGGGATGGCCATACTTGCTCGCATGCAGGAGGGCAGGTAACCCTGCCTGAAAACCATTTCCTCACCCGTATTCACATCCACCCCAACACATAAGTAGGGTATCTGGAATTGATGGAAGTCACGGATACTATTGATATGGGTACATAATAGTGCAAACTCGTTTTCTATGTTCTGTCCGGTGATCAAACCGGCCGGTAGTTTTACCTTTCTTTCCTGCAGGGGAAATGAAACAAAGAAGCGGTCATGGTCTGGTTTTTCTTCAATTGAAAGGTCTCTCCTGGAAATATTGTCCGATAGCAATTTTTCCCAGTCTCTTGTCATCACAATTTTCTCAAGGGAATCGGCACTATACCCAATGGCATAGAGTCCCCCTACAATACTACCCATACTGGTTCCTCCGATAAAATCAATTTTCAATCCCGCTTCTTCAAGGACCTTCAGCACACCCACATGGGCAATTCCCTTTGCTCCTCCACCGCTTAGTACGAGTCCCACTTTAGGCCGCCTGGAATTTCTTTCGGGTTCAGCCTGATCCTGCCTGGCATTATTTCCGGCAGAAATATTTCCCGGGACTGAATTACCTGTAGATAACCTTGCTGCGGAAACCGGAAGAAGGGTACTTGTGATGATCAGGATTAAACAGAGAATGACAGGTTTAGTATTCATATGAGATTCTGAAGCTTTTCTTTTTAAATTAAATCCTAATGCCGATGACCAGGATGTCATCCACCTGTTCGTATGTCATCCCATCAGGACCTTCAGGTGCTACCCAGGCCTCAAGTTGATCTTCCAGGACCCTGTGGATTTCTTTCATGGTCTTTTCCCTGTTTTCAATGAGAAGCCGTTTAAAGGGTTTGTACATGAACTTCTTGCCTCTTGCACCCCCGAACTGATCAGCGTAACCATCAGAAAACAGGTAGAAGGTATCTCCTTTGTTCAGGTCAATTTTGTGACTTGAAAAATCACCAATCTCCAGATGATAGGCAATGGGCATACGGTCCGCCTTTGTTACGTTAAGTTCATCTTCCCGAATCATGTACAGGGGATTATTGGCTCCGGCAAATTCCATGCACATTTCCTTAAGGTCGATCACTACCAGTGACATGTCCATACCATCCCTTGCTTCTCCTTCCTGTCCGGTTTGTTTCAGGGCAGCAATAACATTGTCCCGGAGCTGGTTGAGTATGGCGTCTGCATCCAGGGTATTGTTTTCCATAATAATTTTATTGAGAAAACTAATCCCAAGCATGCTCATGAAAGCTCCGGGAACACCATGTCCGGTACAATCGGCAGCGGTAATAATGATCTTATTTTCGTTTTCTGCAAGCCAGTAAAAATCACCGCTTACAATATCCTTAGGCTTGAACAGGATGAAATAGCCTTCAATCTGTTCAGTGATCCTGTCGGTATGCGGAAGAATAGCCCGCTGGATCCTTTCGGCGTAATAGATGCTGTCGGTGATTTCTTTTTTCTGTGCTGCCAGTTCAATATTCTGTTGCCTGACCTCTTCAGTTCTTTCCTGGACAATGGCTTCCAGTTTTTCATTTTTCAACCGCAGTCTTCTTTGTCCCAGTCGAACTGTAACATAAACGAATACGACAAGAAAGACCACATATAATCCATATGCCGGGATTGTCCTGTACCATGGTGGGCGAATTACAAAACGGTAACCTGTGGGCTCAGAGACCTCCCCATATATGTTTTTTATGCGAAGTAAAAATTCATATTCCCCCTCATGCAGGTTTGTATAGCTTATGATCCTGCGGTCTGACCAGCTGCTCCAGTTCGACCTGTCACCCTGAAGCATCCATGAAAACAAATTGTCGGCTTCGGAGTCATAAAAGGGAGAAGTGAAATAGAAGGTCAGATCGTTATAGGTATGATCAATTATGGGGACGGCATCTTCCGGTTGTTCAAATAGAATTCCCGGGTCATTCTCAGAAGAAAATTCAGGCAGGGTGTAAGAACCGTTAAAAATTAAGGAGTCTCCTGTAATGATTACTGCCCGTATGGCAGCATTGAACTCGCCCGTTGGTTTATTCAGGTTCTTAAGATCAAAGCGTGCAAGTCCATCGCTGGCCGCAAACCATACTGTATTTTCATCCTCAGGATAGATATAATTTATTTCCCCCAGGTCAACGGTTCTGAATGGTTGTTCATAAATTTTATCCTGTTCCAGGTGGTGAACCATTGTGATTTCATTGTCAAGGACAGCCCAGGTCCTGTCATGAGCAGTTATCACAAATCTCAGAGGCAGGTCATTGCGGTTACCGTACAAATTATATCTTTCAAAATATCCCCGGTAGTATTCAGGAATATCTTTCAGTGAATCCGGCAGCATTTCCCGGATTACATTTTCATCAACAAAATGGAATATACCTTCATGCGTGCCGAAAATAACGCTGTCCCCATGGGTAAAGGGGAGAACCCATTGGTCCGATAATCCATCGCCCGCCCCGAAGTAGCGGGTGATATCGTAACTCTGGTCTTCATTAATTAAAACCTTCATTGTTCCCTGGAGGCTGGAACCAAGCCATATCTCGGTGGCATT
This sequence comes from uncultured Bacteroidaceae bacterium, assembly GCA_963777115.1. Lineage (GTDB taxonomy): Bacteria > Bacteroidota > Bacteroidia > Bacteroidales > SM23-62 > SM23-62. The sequence goes on from CAVZPP010000001.1 coordinate 477,738, forward strand.
GTAGGAAGTCGTGTGGTTCTGGACGATGGCCTTGATATCCATATCAAGATCTCCGATCTGTTGGATCAACCTCCAATCCGGACCGGGTCTGAAGACTGAAATCCCACTCTCGCTGCCGGCAAGAAGCCGGTTTTCCTTTTCCAGGAAAAGCAGGGCAACTACATTGATATCCGAGATTTTACTAACCCGGTCATTTTTTATCGTGAAAAGTCCGTTATTGGTTCCCGCAACCAGGGATCCCTTAACTGATTTTAGGTCCCATGCCGGATCTTTGATTTGTGGAACCGGAATAAATCTCAGGGTTTTGTTCAGGATGTTTGCGTTTTCTTCAACAAAGAGTCCCGAGGTCGTTCCAACGTAAAGTTTTCCTTCAAACCTTATTAGTGTGTTTACATTTCCTTCCAGTCCCGCATCCTCCTGGTAGAATGACAGGGGGGAGGCATAATCGATCTTGCTGATCCCATTGTCCAGTGCGCACCATATATTATCATATTTATCCTGCCAGATCCCCTTGACATCATCCGAGTTTAGTCCCGAGCTTTTATTTATAACTGACTTAATGTTTCCTTCCCTGTCACAAATAACTACTCCTTCATGCAAGGTGTTGAGAGCTATATTGCTGTCTGAGAGTACAATTCCCCCGAAAATGTCCGCTTCAATAAGAAATGCTTCATATTGGGTTGGCAGGTGTTCAATTCCCCGAAAGGGATCAAAAATGTAAAATCCTTTTTCCTTTGTAACCAGAAGAATCCTGCCCTGATCATCAAATGGGAACATGCCAAAAATGCCCAGGTCCTTAAAAATATCTCCGTTCTTAACGAGAACAAACACATCGTCCCGGAGGATTTTCAGTCCCTTGCCCCGCTCACGGACATAGAGGTCAGAACCGACAGTGAACGAGGTATGAAAACTCGTTTCGGGATAAATGCTCTGAAGGCTGTCATTCCTGAGGATATACATGCATTCCTGGGCCTGGAAGGCTGCAAATTCAGGGGTTGCATGGGTGGCCCAGATGTCTGAGAAGTAGGTGTCCTGATCGGGAAGCAGAGGGGAGAGGGACTGGTACTGAAGGGATCCGGTCTGATCCGTGACCAGGAGTCCGAAATCCTGCTGTAAACCAACGTAAATAACACCATCCGGGGAAATATCCATGGAAGTAACAAAGGCACCCTGGCGAACTGGAATGAATCGCCACTGGGTTCCGTCATATTCCATGATTCCGTAAGCGTTCCCGGCATATACAAGATTTCGGTGATCTGTGAGGATACAATAATTGGTGGCTTCATAATCACGGCCGTATACCTTATTTGAATAATTGGAAATGGGAAGCCTGAGGTTTTGTCCCTTGACAGAAGGTAAAAACATGCACGCAGCCAGGAGAAAAAGAAAATGGATTTTCTTCATTGCCAGGGTAAACTAGTGTTTTAGCTACTAAATTTAAGCAAAAGAAGGGAAACCCATAAAAACGGGAGAAGTTTATTTTTGAAGTCCGAAATCCTTGTCAAGGAAAAGCATAACATCTTCCTTATCAGGTTTTCCATAGAATTCAAACAGGTATCCGGAGAGTTCGTTGACTTTCTGGCTGTAATCCTTCTGGCTGAATTCTTCAAGAATTATTCCTGCCTCCAGTTTCAACATTTCCATTTCCGGAAAGACCAGGTCAAACTCACTGATATACTGGGGACCATCAGCTGCGTAATAATACAGAACAGCATCTGGTTTATCAAGGGCTTCAATGGGTTGATCGTCTACCTGCAGAATTTCCTTGCGGGAAAAAAGAAGGCTGTTTTCATTAAAGGAGAGTTTCTTGTTTATTTGTTCTCCCTTATGCTGGAATTGTATAAAAAAGAACCTGTTTTCGTCCATTGGGAACTGGTAAGGATTGATATGCCAGCTTGCCTCATAGACTATAGCCACGGCTTCAGAAAACATATTCTGTAAATCATTCAGGGAGTTCAAAGCCCCGCCTCGGGTACTGATATTACTCCTTGCGGGAAGAAAATTGGTTTTGGCTCCGCTTAGCTGTCCCGCAGATTCAGGAGTAAGAATAAACCTGCCTTTTCCGGGGTTGATCACAGCTGCCCTGGCGCTTGGAGATCCGAAGGAAAGGTTTTCGTCTTCCTTGAATTCGTCGCCCAATGCCATACTACTGCCAGTCCGGATGTATTGAATGCTGCCATTGACTTTGATTACTTTGTAATTGGACTGTGCCTGTGTCTTGGTCAGGGAGCTGAGCAGGACGGCTGATAGGATGAGTATTACAGGAAGTATTATGGATTTTTTCATCATTCTTGGTTTTCGGGTATTTCTATTGTAAAAATAGTAAAAAGCAAAAACCATTCCAATGTTTGTTGAGCTTTATGCGTGTTGTTGCATCGGGGATTATTTCAGTGTAATAGTAAGTGAATTTACAATATCAAGAGCCGTAGTCAGGGTGCTGATATTGGTGAATAATTCTCCGTTTTTTCCGGAATAATGGCTGTGTCCTATGGCTTTCATTGAATACGCTTCCTCTGGATTTGCCAGATCAAGTTCGCACATGTATACCAGGGCCGGCTGGCAGGAGGTTTTGTATTCATCATCATCGGGATATTTATTATTTGTCCAGTATTCGTTCCAGTCCCATGTCTGGTTAATCTCAAAATAGAGCCTGAGTTTAGCGGGGGGATCCTTGTCGAATCTTGTGCTGATACTGAAATCACCCTGGGGTGTTGCTCCTGTGTATGCATCCGGCACCGGATTCTCAAGTGAGGGTACATAGAGGCCGTCAGAAGCTTTAATATCTCTTCGATGTGACCAGTAGGGAAGGCTGGCCGGTCTGCGGATCTCTCCCGGTTCCCAATGTCCCGAAGAGGAGTTGCCGTGTTCATATACACCGGTTCCTACTGCTTTTGAGATGAACAGGGTCTGTATAAATTTTCCGTTCATATCTTCTGCCCAGAGGACAAAGGATGGATGATTATGAGATGGACCTTTCCTGAAGTCAAGATATAATGCCGCACCGTTTCCTTCAGAATTGGCTATTAGATCCGTTCTTGCTGGTTCTTCCTGGACTCTGCCTGATTTACAGGAGTACAGGGATGTTGCAACGATAATTAGGAGCAGTATATTTTTCATAGTATTCGATTAAAATTCAACAATAATACCTATTGTGGGAAGTACCGTTCCGGATTCTGTTTGTATCTGTTTAAGACTATAGAGTTGGTCCGGGTAAGGATCACCGGGATTCTGGACAATCGGGATTCCATTGGCATCTTCACTCTGGTAAAGATTTGGAGGAGAATCTGCCTGGAAATTGAAAGCATTCTGTACATCAAAATACAGGTTCAGCCTCCATTTATCAAAATACCATTCCTTGTCTACCCTAATATCAAGTTGATGAAAACCTTTTATTCTTAGTGTATTGAACTGCGTGTAATCCAGGTATCCGGTGCCGCGTACATCCCAGGCTGGTCTCTGTTCGCTGTAGGGTATGTCCCATGGGGTATAGGGAGTTCCTCCTGCGAACCGGTATTTGAATCCGGCCTGCCAGTTGCCTTTAAATTTACGGCTGGCGGTCAGGTTCAGGAGGTGGCGATTATCCCATGCACTTGGAATATACCTGTCCAGCGGATCCAGGTCCTGGCTGATCTCCTCCGATTCACTTCTGACCAGGGTATAGGAGAATATGACATTGAATCCTGCCAGGTCCCTGTTGCGGTAAAGCACTTCTGCCCCATAGGCTCTTCCTTTGGCCAGTGAAATTACCTCTTCATCTCCGAAGGTGCCGAATTCACCTCCTTTGCTGGCAATGGAAACCTTATCCCGTACAGAAACCGGGTAGTTATGATACCATTTATGGAAGCCTTCCAGGCTAAGTTTTGATTCTTCATCCGGAAGAAATTCGAAACCGGCAACGACATGATCGGCGGAAATATATTTCAGTCCATTGTCCCGGTTCACCAGGTCTCCATTATTGTTTCTATAACCGAGTGTTGTATAGGGAGCCGCCTGATAATAGCGCCCGGTATTGAAATTAATGGACCAGCCGGGAGAAAGAAGGTAGGATGCTGATAATCTGGGAGATGATTGCTTCAGGAGATTATTCATCTCGCTGGAATAATTGTTGGCATCCATTCTTAGTCCAACTGAAAGATTGAGGCGTTTCTTCAAAAAATCTTTACTGAGTTGTCCAAACAGCGACCAGCTGAACAGATCCAGTTCTGAGTAGTAATCTATGGTACCTGGTTGTCCTTCAATATAAACCTGGTTGAAGGTCTTATTATCATAAGTGGCGTATTCAAGTCCAGCTCCATAATTCACTTTTAATCCACTTCCATACCTTGAATTATGTTCGTAGCGGAGCCTGTTCTGGATTTCGTTTGAGCGGTAATCGAATGTTTTCAGGGAATCTTCCTCAACATTATTATAGTATTTATAAGCTCCGTTATTCAGGTGGCTGCGGCTCATTACCCAGGTATCGTATCCTTTCTCTGAAAAATGTTTCCATACAGCTCCGACTGTATAGCTCCACTGGTCATTTGCCGGAAGGGCTTTCAGAATTGCGCGTTGGTCTTCTGTCTCATTGGCCTTCAGATTCAGTGTCAGCACATCATAGGAACCCAGTCCCAGTAAAGTCAGCTCATTCTTCTCATTAATGCGACTCTTGATTTTAAACTGGGTATCATTATAGGTAGGAAGGAAGGGGAGTCCGATCACAGAAAAAAGGTACTGCAGATAGGATCTTCTGACTGAAAAGATATAGCTTGTATTCTCAGATATCGGTCCATCAATAGCCAGCGCCAGGTCTGTTGCTCCAACGGATCCCTTAAATTTTAGTTTTTCCTTGTTGCCGTCTATTTGTGAAAATTCAAGCACCGAGCTCAGGGAATTCCCCCGGTCCGCCGGGAAAGCTCCGGAATAAAAATCCACCGATCGTATCAGGTCCACGTTCAGGATACCCGTCGGTCCACCGCTCGCCCCCTGGGTAGCAAAGTGATTAAGGTTAGGAATTTCCACCCCATCCAGGAAGAAGCGGTTTTCATTTCCACCCCCACCCCGTACGATAAGGTCATTTCTGAAAGACACTGTTGAGGCAACTCCTGGCAGAGATTGCAATACCTTCGAGATATCCCGGTTTCCTCCCGGGTTTTTTTCTATTTCTTCTATTCCCAGGGTCTGGATTGATAGCGGGGTTTCTTCTTTTTTTCTGAATGGAGAGGCTTTTACTGTGATCTCCTCGATGGCTACGCTTGTTTCAGGCAGAGGTACCTCAATAAATACCTTATTGGCATTGGTGACAAGAATCTGCTCAGAAACATAGGTTTCAAATCCAATGGAGGAGACCCTTAACTCAATATACCCGGGTTGTAATCCTGTAAAGAGGAATTTACCATCAATATCACTGACCGATCCGATGGAGGTTCCCCAGATCACAACGTTTGCAAAGGGTACAGGTTCATTGTTGTTTGTGTTGAAAATCCGTCCTTCGACAATTCCCTTGCCTGCATCCTGTGCATGGCCAGAAAACAGAGCCAACGAAACTATAATGATTGTGGTAAGTATTCTTTTCATGACACTATTCTTTTCATGGCACGGGAACAATTTTAATTCAAGATTGTTGGTGATACGAATGTAATTATAAACTATTTAACAAATCAGGCATTTTTGATGGCTTCATGGAAGTAGTCTTCAAGCTCACCAAGATCAAGAAATGGGAATTGTTTGCCAAGACTTAGGATCTCAGCCAGTTGTTTCCTGCAGAACTCCTGATGTTGTTCTGAACCGGGATCAAAAGGCCGGTGATTCCTGGCATTCGCCAGCTTTCCGACGGATTTCATGACCCTCACTGTTTCTTCCTCAAGCCATGCACCTGAAAATTTTTCCCAGATGTAGGCGATCATTTGCTTGTTGGGATGGACCAGGTCATCCGAATAGTACCGGTAATCCCTGAGGTCATCCATAGCAATCTCCCAGGCCGGAAAATATTCACAATAGCTGAACATTTCCTTCAGCTTGTTGGCAGCCAGGATAAGGGAGGATTTGCTGACCGAATTGAGTTCAGGGCCATCCTTCCAGTGGCGGACCGGACTGACGGTCAGGATAATTTTCAGTTCAGGAGCTGCTTGCCTCAGGGCCGTGAACAGTTTGGTATAGGTGTCGACGATCTGGCTGACGGATAGCAGGTGCCTGCTGAAATCAGAGGCGGGTAATTTGTGGCAGTTGGATACTACATTGGCTGTTTTTTTGTGTACGTATACCCAGGCAGTTCCCCATGTAAGCAGCAGGAAATTTGTTTTATTAAAGTTTTTGCGTGCCTTATCCAGTCTGCTATTAATGTTTTTCAGGCAGGCATCCCTGTCAGAATCTGAATAATCACTGTGATGATCAAAGGAGAACCACTTTCCCTGGCTTGTATGCAGATCATCACCTGAGTATTTTTTTGTGTTTGTAAGGGTCCATAAATTTCTTGCGACGGAAGAAGGATTGTAGTTTACTCCAAAAGGATTGACATCGATCCGGAACTGCAAGTCCTTCATGATCTCACCAATGTTCTCTGTGAAACAGGAACCCATAAACAGCAGTTTTGAACGATAGCTGATCTGCTGTTTCTGAGGGGGGATATTTACCTCTGTACGGAATTTCATAGTCCCTGTTTCTTCAACCAGTTGATGATATATTCAAATACCTCCTTGTGTTCCAAAGCATTATGTAATTCATGCCTGAATCCTTCCCAGATCTTGAGTTCTGTCCTCTCCGAGGTGTTGGCAGCAAATTCCTCACTGGCCTTATGGGATGTTATTTCGTCTGCATTCCCGTGCATAAGCAGGAAGGGTTTATTGATCTGATATACATGACGGAGTGCGTATTCTCCCTGTTTCATTATTTCATAGGCATATCTTACCGAGATCTTTCGGTGCAGAGCGGGATCGCTGCGAACACTTTCCCAGTGTTCCGGATCATTGGAAAGTTTCTCAGCACCCAGTCCCTTTGCTTTAATTGTAAGACCCGGCGCGAGGGAATTGAATATTTTTGAGAAAACTTTCTCGACTCCGCTGACAGGAATTACCAATCTCAGCCAGGGAGAGGTAGCGATTAGAGCAGTTATGGGAGGATCTTTCGAAATAGCATAATTAATGACAAGGTTTCCACCCATGCTATGTCCATATAAAATCCTGGGAATCCCAGGGAACATTTCCTCTGATTTTGAAAGCACAAGGTCAACCTGGTCCAGCAGCAGCTGGTAACTTTCCGTATGCCCTGTTTTCCCTTCCGTTCTTCCATGACCAAACAGATCTGTCGTAATAAAACCATATCCCGCATCGGCAAACAAATTTGCCCAGCGTTCATACCTGCCGCAGTGTTCACCCATTCCGTGAATCAGGGTGACGATGGCTTTGGGTTTATTTTCAGGCAGCCAGGATTGGGCAAAGACTTTTTTACCTTGCAGGGACCATTCGTATTCCGTGTGTGTCATAACTCTTTTTGTATGAGTTTTAAATTTACGAAATGCAAGACATTAAACAAATCAGAAGCCATGATAAGAAAGGCACTTTCTACATTACATTCATGGTCAGGGCTTAGGCCAGCAAAAGTGGTATAACACAAGGGAAGGTTTCGAGTGTAATATTGTTAGAGATAATTATTCTTTGTACATTTCATTATCAATCTCATGCAGATAGTAAGAATCGATATATCTGGTCTAAAAACAAAGTATTTGGATTCAATTCAGTATGTTCAGACATTTAGAAGATATCAATAGAAAGCCTGAGCCATTTGAGTTCTACACGGCGGAAGATTTGTGGACTGATGAGCATACCTCGGAGCAGATGCTAGCATACCATCTCAACGCTGGTATCGATTTGTCATCCAGAGGAGGAGAGTTCATCGACAAATCAGTGGAATGGATTGGATCGCAGTTTAACGTTGACCAGGACACTCGAATTGCCGATTTCGGCTGCGGTCCGGGACTATATTCAAGCCGACTTGCAAAGTACGGAGCAAGAGTCACGGGTATTGACTTTTCAGTCAGATCAATTAAGTATGCACGTGATGAGGCTAAGCAGTCAGGATTGCCTATCCAATACATTAATCAGAACTACCTTGATTACCGTACTGATGAACGTTTCGACGTCATATTGATGATCATGTGCGATTACTGCGCACTCAGTCCATCACAGCGAATGGCCATGCTCACTAAGTTCAACTCCTTACTCCGGCCAGGAGGATCCATTCTGCTCGATGTCTATTCCCTAAATGCATTCAAGCTACTAGAGGAAGTGAACTCATACGAAGAGAATCTGCTAAATGGATTCTGGTCTGCTGACAGGTACTACGGATTCCTGAACACTTTTAAGTATGAGGATGTAAAGGTGGTTTTGGACAAATATACTATTGTAGAAGCGGAGAGAACACGAACCGTTTACAATTGGCTACAGTACTTCTCATCTGAGTCACTGCAGAGTGAATTTACGGAAGCAGGTTTTGAGCAGCTGGACCTTTTTGGTAATGTGGCAGGAGCACCATATGATGAAACTTCTGCAGAGTTTGCTATTGTTGCAAGGATATGAGTGAAGAACAATTCTTTCAGACAAGTGATAATATTATCCGTTCTGACCGACAGTTGTCACGGCGGGACTTCCTGAAGATTTCAGGCTGTGGAGTCTTTATATTCTTAACACCAGTTGCTTTCGGTGAATTTGCTCTGCAACCACGAGGTAGAAGTTATCCCACTGACTTCAATGCATATCTGAAAATTGGGGATGATGGCCGCGTGTCTCTGTTTTGCAGTAAAATTGAAATGGGACAGGGGATCATTACTTCAATGGCACAGATGCTGGCCGAAGAGCTAGATGTGTCGCTTGATTCGATAGACATGGTGATGGGTGATACAAGGCTGTGCCCATGGGATAGTGGCACTACAGGTTCACGCAGCACCAAATATTATGGGCCACCACTACGAAGGGCAGGAGCTGAGGCAAGGGCAATATTACTGCAAATGGCATCAGAACAATTGAAATTAAAACCTGATCGCCTGGTTGTTACTAATGGAGTGGTTAGTGATAAAGTGAATGCAGAGACAAAAGTGACATACGCAGAACTGGTAAAAGGAAAGCAGATAGACCGGCAATTATCCAAGGTGCCGATAAAGTCTGTTTCCGAACATACTGTTTGCGGCAAGCCGACAAAGAGAACTGACGCCAGAGCAAAAGTGACGGGCGAAGCGAAATTTACTTCTGACATTATCCTTACGGGAATGTTGTACGCCAAAGTTCTCCGACCACCATCCCATGATGCCACATTAATATCTGTCGATGTCTCGAAAACGGCAAACATTACCGGCGTTATTGTGATCGAGGAAGATGACCTGATAGCCGTACTGCATGAAAAGCCGGAAATGGCAGAATATGCACTCGCATTAATCTCCGCGAAATGGGATGTGCCTGAGCCGAAGGTGGATAATCAAACCATTTTCGATTATCTTAAAAAGGCTGCACCCGATGGACGTGTTTATGTTGAAAATGGGAGTCTCCCGGATGGGCGTGCTGAAGCGAAACAAAGAGTCGAATCTGAGTTTTATAATCACTATGTTGCCCATGCACCCAGTGAACCCTATGCAGTATTGGCGCATGTAGAGGAAGAACAGGTGACTGTGTATGCATCTACACAAGCTCCTTTTCGCGTACGACAAACAGCAGCAGAGACTTTGGAAATACCGGAAGAAAACGTTCATGTAATTACCCCTTTCGTGGGCGGAGGGTTTGGTGGTAAAAAGTCGGGACAACAAATCAGTGAGGCTGTAAAACTATCGAAAATTACCGGGCATCCTGTACAGCTTGCATGGACAAGGAAAGAAGAGTTTTTTTATGATGCATTTCGTCCGGCGGCTGTGGTTCAACTGGAATCCGGTTTTAATGAGGAAGGCCAAATTACCTTCTGGGAGTGTGATATACTGTTCACAGGTTCGCGAAGTTCGGAACCCATTTACAACATCCCTCATTTTCGTGTGAAAACACGGAATAGGAGCAGTGTGCACCCATTCAGAACGGGTGCCTGGCGAGGCCCTGGAAGCAACACTAATGTTTTTGCAATGGAATCTCATACCGATATTCTTGCCCTGGCAGCAGGAATGGATCCACTGGTATTTCGCATGAAAAACTTAAGGGACGAACGTATGATACGTGTACTCAAGGCAGCCGCGAATAAATTTGGACATAGCTTTGATAAAAGTCCCAGCGGCATGGGATACGGTATCTCATGTACGAATTATTTGAATACCTACGTGGCGACAATTGCTCATGTATCGGTTAATAAATCTACTGGAAAGGTTAAAGTGGAACGCGTTGTATGTGCTCAGGACATGGGTGAGATTATTAACCCTCAAGGCGCAAAACTACAGGTTGAAGGTGGAATTACTATGGGTCTTAGCGCTGCGCTGTCTGAAGAAATTGAATTCAGAGGTGGAATTATACAAACAAAAAACTTTGATTCTTACCAGATTACCAGATTTAGCGATACACCAATGATTGATGTTATACTGATCGATAATCCGGATCTGCCACCCCAGGGTTGTGGAGAGCCGGCGATCACAACCGTTGGTGCAGCACTGGCAAATGCAATTTTCGACGCTGTTGGAGCCCGGGTTTATACATTGCCTATGACACCGGAACGTATATTGGCAGCGTTGGATTGACAGGATCCTCTTTGTGGGATGATACTATGAACCGGAGTAAACATATGAATGGAAAAGAAAGAATACTAACTGCACTTGAGGTGAAAGAGCCGGATTGCATCCCCTTGTATATCCACGGTATCAATGAGGCACCTATAATCGGAATTGGAAAACATCTGACTGATGGTCTACCTGAACCCCAGGATTTCAGACTTATGAATGACATGGATAAACTCAAGCTTATGGATACACTTTTCATGATCCATGAGCACTTTGACGTCGACGGCATCACATGCTTTGAAATCGGTCACGAAGAAAAAGTAGATGATCTCCATGTCAAAGATGGATTCGGAGTGGTCTACAAATTGTCAGATTACGGAATTCCCGTTCCTGTTGGCCATCCTGTACAAAACCTTACTGAGTTAAGAAATTTTATTCCTCCGGTTCCCAGGAAAGAAGATCTGGGACTTTTAAACCTTGCTGTTGATCGGTTCAAAGGGCAAAAAGCGACTTTTTGGCTTATGCGGGGCGTTTTCGTCCGTTCCTGGCGATTGATCGGTATGACTAATTACATGATGAATGTATATACTGATCCTGAATTTCTCCATTTGCTCGCGAAAATGATGATGGAATTTAGTCTGGCCCAATTGGAGCTTTTAGTTGAGGCTGGTCTTGATGTTCTTGTCATTGAAGATGATATCGCTATGGACAAGGGGCCCCTGATATCCCTGGAACATTTCGAAATATTTATAAATCAATACAACCGGCAGATCGTTGAAAGAGCACATCAGAAAGGGCTTAAAGTTGTCAGGCACTCTGACGGAAACCTCTGGCCCCTTTTGGATGTACTTCTTGAAACCGGGTACGATGGGCTCAATCCTTTGGAGCCTCAGGCTGGGATGGAAATGAAAAAGGTAAAAGACTACTGTGGCGATAAAATCTGTCTATTGGGGAACATAGATTGTGTGGATCTTCTACCCAGGGGTACTCCAAAGCAGGTTGAGGAGGCCGTCATCCAAACGATAGAAGACGGGGCCGCTGGCGGGGGATTGATAATTTGCTCTTCAAATTCCTTGCATCAGGGGGTTAATCCCGAGAACTGCATAGCGATGTTTGAGGCGGTTCGCAAGCACGGTCAATAATCTTGATTCTGTTCATGTGAATGTACCCTCTTTGGCTTAAATCCACCACAAAAATCATGGGTTGAGGAAAAATGATGAGGTCTTTAGGAATTATTATACTAGTACTATTTGGTGTTCACTCCGTTTTCGCCAGGCCAATATACGTCTCACCAGAAGGGAGCGATCATAATGATGGTCTGACCAAAGACAATCCTATGCAAACTATTGGGGCAGCCATCGGGATTGCGGAAGTTGGAGACATGATTCGATTACTCCCAGGGATCTATTATGGCAAAACAGTTATTCAAAATGTGGAATGGATCTCCAGAAATGCCCATCACACTGGTGAGTGATGATGAAGATCCAGATTATTATGCTGTCATTGATGGACAGGCAAAACCTGCCAGCGACATCGCTAAGGGAGCTTTTGATATCAATTCGTCGTCCTGGTTGACATTTGAGAATATCAAATTTCGAAACTGCTGGACCGATATGGTTCTAATTACAAACTCCAGCTATGTATCATTTATCGGGTGCATCTTCATGGGGGGCAGAAGAGTCATTTATCCGATCGGGAAGGGCTGTCATCATTTTCTGATTGAAAACTGTTTCTGGAACCAGGGGGAAGAGGTCTGGATAAGTTATGACTGGGAAGATATGCACCATGGTTCCCGGTCTTATTGCAATGGGGCATTGTTTCACCCGTCGGGTACCAGTGGCAGCTTTGTATGCGTGGGAATACCATAGTCAATGTTTTCAATGCATTTCGTTCAAAAGTCGATTCGATTGATGACGATAACAACGATGAGATGTACGATAATGTAATCAGAAATGTGGCCGATAATGACTTTGAGCCGGAAGGTTGGGCATGGAATTTACATTATTATCACAACAAATTGCACAACATTCATAAGATGTATTCCATTGATGATGTAAGGGGAGGACCCTTATACATTTATGGAAATGTCATCACGGAAAGCAAGGATGCAAATGCGATCGATAAGGTATCGGGAATTTGGAAATATAAAGGAGGGCCTTTGTCTGAGCTCTGCCATGCTTTGAATAACAGTTACTACACGGAAGCAAAGGTCCTGAAGTAGGGGAAGGAACCAATCAGCATCTTAAACATTTCAATAATGCTTATTACTTCTTCCAGGGTTCGAACCGGTTTCAGGCTGAAGATTGTGATTCCAGTTATGAATTTGATTATGATTGTATAAATCAATCCTGGCCGGCGACCATTACAGGTAAGAACCAGGATTCACGGCATTGAGAACTATGAGGGAAAAATGTTCATGAATGACGAAAAGGGAGATTTACGGTTAGAAACGGGGAGCCCTTGTATCGATGCAGGGAAATTATTGTCTTTCCCCGAGTTTGACTGGGTGCTCTTACATGGGAAGTGCCCCTGATATTGGCGCTTACGAGGGTGACGAGTTGGTAGAAGGTCCGCCTTATCGTTATTTGGAATCGCAGGGGGGAGTCCCTACCTCGAAAAACCCCGCATTACAAGGCATAAGGTTCAGGACTCACTGCTGGTTCTTATTTCTCTACTGAATTGGACACGGCTACGGTCAATGAAGACTCTGTTCTGATTTTAGCAGGCGCTCAAACTGTTTCGATACGAGACATCTCGTTCCCGGATAATAGTTTGAAATGGTAATCAGCACCGATCAACCACTGCCCGCTGACGAAGAACTTTCTGTGTGGTTTGAGAAGAGACCAAGTGGGCAAAACGGTGAGGAGATGACCCATTGGGCGTCAACGTAGGGTATCAGAGAACCCGGTATCCGGAATCGCTATTGAACACGATCCCCAATTCCGCTCAGAATTCTGGCATTGATATGGTTGCTTATCCCAACCGGCCAGAGGTGAAATATTTGTCGAGGTAAAGAATCTGGAAAACAAACAAATTGCTTTGCAGATATTTGACAGTGCAGGACGGATGGTTTGCACTGTCTATCCCTGTGAAGTGGGAGATGTGGTCAGGTATAGATTTAACGCAGAAAGATTGCTACCCGGACTTTACACCCTGGTGATTATTGACAATCAGGAAAGGAAGCTTACCAAGGTCATTCTGACAGATTAATTATGTGAGTCGTATATTTGAAGAAAACAGACTTGATGCAACAAACCATCCAGATATCCACACCGGCCCAAAACGGGCTATACGATATCACCCGTCAGGTGGAAGCCATCGTCGCTGAATCTGGCGTACAGACCGGCATGGTCAATGTCTATGTGCAGGGGGCCACAGCCGGAATTATGATTCAGGAGAACTGGGATCAATCCGTTCAGAATGATGTAATTACGTTGTTGCGTAAGCTTATCCCTACAGGGGTATGGGAACACGATGCCCAGGATAACAATGGGGATGCCCATCTGAAAGCGGGTATTGTGGGTCCCTCTGAAACCATTCCTATTGTGGATGGGAAAATGGGGCTTTCAACATGGCAGAATATATTTCTGTGTGAGTTCGATGGTCCCCGCACGACCCGGAGGATTGTTGTTACAGTTATTAAAATGTAAATCCGAAATTAATATACCAGGTTGGAGTGAATTTGTAAGCCTGGCTTCCAAACCAGATTGATAATGGTCCCAGGGGTGATTTGTATGTCAGTCCCACGCCCAGTCCAAAATTTTGTCCCATCCCGTTAGGGGAAATAAGCTGATCGAATAGTTCTTTTGGATAGTCTGATGTCAGAAGGTAATTGAAGTTTATTCCTGCAAACAGGCCGGGGATCGTCTCATGCTGAAGTCCAAGGTTCAGTTTTGCGAAATTATACGTTGCTTGCTGGTCAGGACTCAATCCGATGAAAGCTATCTGGTTCCTTCTCAGGTTGTAGCGGATACCTCCGATAAAATACTGATCAGTCAACACTGTATTGTCGGATGAAAGTCCAATAATAATGCCTGTATTGAGTGAGAGTTTTTCAGCTATGGGCAGGTAGTTTTCAAATCCGGCGCTTATTTTCCAGAAGGGATTGGCATCCAGGCGGATATCCCCTATTTCTAGAGCTGTCAATCATTCCATGGGTAATGTATTGTTCCCGGTCAGGATATAATTTAAGTCTATAAATGCATTAGAACCCTGAGTAGGATATAGGTTGCTGTTAAAGGTATTATGTTCATAACTAACTCCAATATCGGCTGCATGGAAACCCACTTTATCAAAGGTAAAAATCGGGTAAAGTATTTTGAGTACATCATCGGGTTTCAGGTTGGAAAGCCGGTATTGGGCAGCTATTCCTATACGGTTGTTCGTTTTTATTATATAATTGACGGAGAGACCGGCATTTAAAAAATTATCTGCCGCATATCCAACCCTGAGTTCATCCTCGAATACAGGCAATCTTGATATGTCAAAATTGAAAAAAACACGGGCATAAAAGCTATGCCTGGGACCAAAGTACTTATTTAAGTTTGTTCTGAATTGCGGGTAGGCACTTATATCCCCGACAATATTCAGTTTCGTTCCCTGAATCAGGAAATTATGTTTGCTTAGGCCCAGTATTATTCCAGCACTGTAATAATTATCGTAGTGAACCCCGGCTTTGATATATGTATCGGGCCGTTCCCTGACATTCAATACAAGATGTATCCCATCTGCATGGTTTTCAAATTGATAGGTTATTTTTTTGTAATACAGGGTTCCTGAGGCCAGGTGTATGGCCTCCTCAATTATTTCAGGTGTCACCCACATACCTCCTTCCAGTCCTGTTTTTTTGAATACAAAGTCCTTACGGGATTGTTTCAGATTATCTATCCTGATGTCTGTGATCCACACCGAGTCATTTTGGGGAAGGGATTTCTGGTCCGGTGTCGGTCCCAGGGAATTAATGGAATCAGCCAGCTCTTTCAAGGCTGGGAAAATGATCCTTGCGGCTTTCTCTCCCAGTTCCTGGATTTCCTTTCCCTTGCTGAAACTGCTTGTTCCATATTCGCCCAGATCGGGAACTATTAGCAAGTCAACAAGTTCTGTTTGAGATGCAACATCCCTGGTGCCTGAAAGCAATGTTGTACGGGCCAAAATACTGGGTAGTCCATTGAGTTCATCGGCATTTACTTTATCAGGGAATCCAACATATATTCCAATAATGAAATCTGCTCCAAGATCGATGGCTTCCTGGACAGGAAAATTTCGGTATACTCCACCGTCAACAAGCAGTGTATTGCTGTCAGTCTGTACCGGGGAAAAAACGGAAGGTATGGCAGGCTTGACGCATGGCTGTTGCCAGGTCACCAGAATCAAAGACAACCGGTTTTGCATGGACTATATCGGCGGCAATGCAGCGGTATGGAAGAGGGTAATCATCGAAACTTTCTGTACCTGCGGTACGAAATGTTAACCTGGAAAAAAGTAAGGAGAGCTCCTGACCGTCAATCAAGCCGGATGGAATCTCGAATCCTTCGGAACCGACCGGAATATTCAGGGAAAACCGGTTATAGTCATACTTTTCTGGCAGAAAAATCCTGTTAAAAGGGATATCATTGGTAAGCAGTATACTCCAGTCAGCTTCCTGGTTTACCCTTGTTAACTCAGTTCCGTGATAACCAATGGCATGGAGGGCCCGATGATGCTTCCCATGGAGGTTCCGGTGACAATGTCTGCCTGAATGCCGGCTTCCTCCAGAACCTTTATTACTCCTATATGTGCCAGTCCCTTAGCTCCCCCCGCTTAGAACCAATCCCACTTTCGGCCGGACGCCCTCCTGTGCGATTGAACTGGATACAAGGATGTGAGGAAATCAGAATAAGAATTCTAGGCATTGGGATGTAATTTTGGATTCACATACAAAATAGAAATTTATCCGGGAAGAATAAAATTAATATTTCTCCGAAGTCCCTCGAATTTTGTTCGTTTTACAGCTGATCCTTCGAAAATTGAGTAAAGGTATTCTCATCGATGTTCATCCAGTCTTCCCTTGTCATTTCGAGGAATCCGGCCGGGGTTACAGCCATTCTTCACTATGTGGATGGGAATTTTTATTCCAGGGACAAACATCCTGGCAGATATCACAGCCAAATACCCTGTTATTCATCTGGCTTTTAAACTCTTCCGGGATGGGTTTATTCTTTAATTCAATGGTCAGGTAGGAAATGCATCGGGAGGCGTCTACTGTTCGGCCAGGAAGGATGGCTTGAGTGGGACAGGCATCAATGCAGCGGGTGCATTCTCCGCAATAATCCTTCATGGGTTGATCAGGTTCAAGTTCGAGGTCAGAAACAATCACCCCGATAAAAAACCATGAACCATATTTACGGTTCAACAGGAGGGAGTGCTTACCAATCCATCCCAGTCCCGCTAGCCGTCCCCAGGCCCTTTCCATCACAGGTGCTGAATCAACAAAGGCCCTTCCTGAGATGGGGCCGAATTCATCCTGCATCCAGTTCAGGAGTTTATTCAATTTCTTCCGGACAATTTTATGATAATCTTTTCCGAAGGCATATTTTGAGATAAGGGGAGCTTCAGGGTCTGCCTGGGATTGGACTGTATGGTAATTCTGAAGGACAACAATAAGGGAGCGGGCACCTTCTACCAGCTTTCGTGGATCAACGCGCTTATCGAAATGGTTTTCCATGTAGTCCATCTCCCCGTGGAATCCATTTTCCAGCCAGCTTTTCAGCCTGGGAGCATCTTCTGTAAGAGTTTCAGCACGGGCAATCCCGCAATCAAGGAAGTCCAGTTCCAGCGCTTTTTGTTTTATCAGCTGGCTGTTTGGGGTGGTTTTGTCCATTTCCAGAATTAAGTCCGAAAGTCTGGATGGTTGATGATCTACAGTAAACCTAATTCAAGTCTTGCTTCTTCTGTGAGGTTGGACTCGTCCCAGGGTGGGTCAAAGGTTAATTTCAGATCAACTGATTTCACACCCTCCACTGCTTCAACCTTCTCCTTGACTTCCCTCAGTATATCGTCCGCCATTGGACAATTGGGTGCTGTAAGTGTCATTCGGATCTTTAACATTATCATCATCATCCGCATCAACTTCATATACCAGTCCCAGGTCCCATATATTCAAAGGGATTTCCGGATCATATATAGTCATGAGTACTTTGATAACCTTATCTTCCAGTTGTAAAAATTCATTTTCGGGTTCCATATTGTTATAGCTTTTCTAGTTTTGTCTGGTAGGCAAGTGCATATAGTTTCATCTTTTTTACCATGGCCAGCAGTCCATTTGATCTCGTGGGTGAGAGGTTTTCCCGGAGGCCAATCCGGTCAATAAAGAATAGTTCAACGTTCAGTATCTCCTTTGGTTCATAACCCGAAAGTACCCTGATCAGAAGGGAAACGATCCCCTTGGTAATAATGGCATCAGAATCTGCTGTGAAATTTAACTTTCCCATCTTCAAGATCAGCCTTAAGCCAGACCTTAGACTGGCAACCGTTAATCAGGTATTCATTGGTTTTGAACCTGGGGTCCATTATTGGGAGATCATTGCTTAGTTCTATCAAATAATTGTACTTATCGAGCCAGTCATCAAAGACTTCAAATTCACTGATAATATCTTCCTGTATTGTTTCAATTGCCATTTAATGAGATTTTTGGTGTAAAGATAATCATTGATTGTCTCTCATCCGAACATTTTAATGACACGTTGAATCCCATCGGCAAGCCGGTCAATTTCTTCTTTAGTATTATAGAAAGAAAAGCATGCCCTAAGAGTACCTGTGATTTTAAAATGGTCCATTACGGGTTGGTTGCAATGGGTCCCGGTGCGAACAGCAATCCCCAGTTTATCAAGTACCATGCCCGCGTCGTAGGGGTGAATATTATCCAGCAAAAAGGATATTATGCTGATTTTATCAGGAGAATTACCATAAATTTCCATTCCCTCTACGGACTTCAGTTTCATATTCGCATATTCCAGCAGGGAATGTTCATATTCCCGAATTTTTTCAAGTCCGATTCCCTGGATGTAATCAAGCGCTGAGGCCAGTCCCGCCGCCCCTATATAATTCATGGTACCTGCTTCAAACTTGAAGGGTAGTTCATTATAGCTGGTCTTTTCGAAGGTCACGCAATCTACCATATCTCCACCTCCCTGGTAAGGCGGCAGTTCGTATAATATATTTTCCTTCCCGTAAAGGACACCAATACCGGTCGGTCCGTATACCTTATGTCCGGAGAATGCATAGAAATCAGCATCAAGGTCCTGAACATCTACTGTTCCGTGTTGAACCGCCTGTGCTCCGTCAACCAGAACCGGAATCTTCCTTGCATGGGCCAGTTCGATTATCTTTTTTACAGGGTTAATGGTACCCAGGGTATTGGAAACATGGCTTACGGCAACGATCCTGGTTTTTTCTGAAAGGAGCTTTTCATATTCTTCCATGATCAATTCCCCCTTTTCATCAAAGGGAATAACCCGGAGTTTTGCCCCTTTTCGCTCACACATCATCTGCCATGGAACGATGTTGGCGTGGTGTTCCATTTCGGATATGATAACTTCATCTCCTTCTGACACATATTTTTCCCCAAAGGAGAAAGCAATGGTATTAATGGATCCTGTTGTGCCACTTGTGAAAATAATCTCATTGGTCGAGCTGGCATTTAAAAACGCCCTTACCGTTTCCCTCGATTTCTCATAGGTATCGGTTGATTTTTCACTCAGGTAATGAATGCCACGGTGAATGCTTGCATTTTCCTCCGCATAGTACTTTCGTACAGTTTCAATTACCTGAAAAGGTTTCTGGGTAGTAGCTCCGTTATCAAAATAGGCTATGGGTTGTCCATGAACCTTTTGGGAAAGTATGGGGAAATCTTTTCGGATCTTATCTATATCGAATTCCATAAGACCTGTATTTATATAGGCAGTGGAAGATCTCCGCAGGCCATGGAACAATTATTGCATCTTGAAAGCTCCCCTCTGAGGCGCTTGTTAACCAAATCATTGATTCTGTCCCTTAAAGGAATAACCTCAATTTTATCGATTACCTCATGGGCAAATGCATAGAGCATCAGAAGTCTGGCCTCCCGCCTGGGTATGCCACGGCTCTGCATATAAAACAAAGCATTCTCATCCAGTTGTCCAGTGGTAGCTCCATGGCTGCACCTGACATCATCAGCATAGATTTCCAGCTGGGGTTTGGTATTCATTTTTGCCTCATCTGACATCAGGATGGTATTATTGGTCTGATAGGCCAGGGTTTTTTGCGCATCGGGCCGTACCAGTATCCTTCCATTAAAGGCTCCAGTAGCCTGTTCATCGAGTATTCCCTTAAATAACTGGGTACTTGTGCAATTGGGTTTGGCGTGATCGATATTTACGTAATTATCAATATGCTGATTTCTGTCCGACACTGAAAGTCCATATATCTGGCTGTCACATCCCTCATCATTCAGGAGAACATGGGTATTGTTCCGTATGGTTCCCCCGTGAAGGGTGATGGTAGTGGACTTAACACTGCTGTCTTTTTCCTGGTGGATAAAGTGGTTGGTGATCAGGTTTGAGTTGAGATGCTCATTCTGAACCCTTGAGTAATTAAACTTCGCTCCCGGGCCTGCATATATTTCAGTTACTGAATTGGTTAGAAAGCGGAAGGGAGAAAGTGTATGATCACAAACGATTACTTCTGCACTGGCATTGTCTTCCAGGATAAACAGGTTTCGATAATGAAGCAGGGTATCAAGTCCCGTCATCGGGAGATTGACGACCTGGAGGGCTTCGTCGAGGGACTTCCCACTGGGAATGTAAATAAATAGGCCATCCAGCGCAAATGCAGTATTCAGGGAAACAAGTCCATCGCCTACTCCAATTGTAGTCTTATTAAAATATTTTTTTACCAGATCAGGATATTCCTTCAGTGCCTGGGCGAGGCTACCGATAATAATCCCGTTTTCCAGTTTTCTGAGACTGGATTCTTCTTTGTGATAAAAACCGTTCAATATGATTTCCAGGCTTGTCTTCAGGTTGGGTACGTCGCAGCTGAAGATATCTTCAATCTTAAAGTCCACCTTGCTGGGCTGGAAGAGCATCGAGTAGTTGGGTTCAAAAAGCTTCTGAAGTGAAGTATATTTGTACAACTCATTTTTCTTGCCAGGGATGCCTGTTCTGCTGAAAGCATCCATGGCATCCTGACGGATTTCCTTCATAAAGGAAGGAGAAGATTTCTCGAGGATATTCGAGTTCTCTTTAAAAAGCTCTATGTAGTCCTGGTTGGTACTCATGATGCAGTTCCGTTTGCTTCAGCCTTAATCCAGTCATATCCCTTTTCTTCCAGTTCAAGGGCAAGTTCCCTGCCGCTTGATTTAACAATTCTGCCCTTGTATAAAACATGTACAAAATCTGGCACGATATAGTCAAGTAAACGCTGATAATGTGTAATCACAATCGTAGCATTTTCTTTACTCTTCAATGTATTGACACCGTTTGCCACGATTTTAAGAGCGTCAATATCCAGTCCACTGTCTGTTTCGTCCAGGATGGAAAGCTTAGGTTGTAAGAGGGCCATCTGAAAAATCTCGTTTTTCTTCTTTTCACCACCGGAGAAGCCTTCGTTTACAGAACGATTTGTCAATTGTGAGTCAAACTCCACCAGATCCTTTTTTTCCCGCATAAATTTCAGGAAATCACCTGCTGAAAGAGGAGGTTTTCCCTGGTAATTCCTTTGTTCGTTCACAGCGGTCTTCATAAAATTTACCATGCTTACGCCGGGTATTTCTACCGGGTATTGAAAACCCAGGAAAATTCCTTTTTTAGCTCTCTCCTCTGGTTCCATTTCCAGAAGATCCTCCTCTAAGTATTTAACGGATCCATGGGTGACTTCAAAAATGTCACGGCCTGCAAGAGCAGAAGCCAGTGTGCTTTTCCCGGAGCCATTCGGTCCCATTATAGCATGCACTTCCCCAGCCTTTACCTCGAGATTAATCCCTTCTAGAATCTGCTTTCCGCCTATGGCTACTTTTAGTTCTTTTATTGATAACATTATTCTTATAATTCTTGTTAACTAATTCAATTCAATTATCGGTAGTATCATCCTACCGAGCCTTCCAGTGAAATCTGCAATAGTTTTTGTGCCTCAACTGCAAATTCCATGGGTAACTTATTAAGCACCTCTTTTGCATATCCGTTAACAATCAAACCAATTGCCTTCTCGGTTTCGATACCTCTTTGATTGCAATAAAAAATTTGATCTTCGCTAATTTTGGAGGTGGTCGCTTCATGTTCCACAATGGCTGAACTATTATCTGTCTCGATATATGGAAAGGTATGTGCCCCGCATTTATCGCCCAGGAGCAGTGAATCACACTGGGAGAAATTCCTTGCATTTACCGCACCTTTTAAGACTTTTACAAGTCCCCTGTAAGAATTCTGGCTCTTCCCGGCAGATATCCCTTTGGAGATAATAGTACTTTTTGTATTCCTTCCAATGTGCATCATTTTGGTCCCTGTATCTGCCTGCTGCATATTATTGGTTACTGCAACCGAGTAAAATTCCCCGATTGAATTATGGCCCTTCAATATGCAGCTGGGGTATTTCCAGGTAACAGCCGATCCTGTCTCGACCTGAGTCCATGAAATCTTAGAATAATCCCCCTTGCAGATTCCACGTTTGGTAACAAAATTATATATACCTCCCTTTCCTTCCTTATCCCCGGGATACCAGTTCTGAACGGTAGAATACTTTACTTCAGCCTTTTCCATAGCCACTATTTCAACTATCGCCGCATGCAGCTGGTTTTCGTCCCGCATAGGAGCTGTGCATCCTTCCAGGTAGCTTACATAACTTTCATCATCAGCAACCAGCAGAGTTCTTTCAAACTGGCCTGTATTGGCTGCATTTATACGAAAATAAGTAGACAGTTCCATCGGGCATCTAACTCCTTTTGGAATATAGCAAAATGAGCCATCTGAAAAGACCGCTGAATTCAGGGCGGCGAAATAATTATCAGTGTAGGGCACCACACTGCCCATATACTTGCGTACAAGGTCGGGATGGTTCTTCACTGCGTCAGAGAAGGAGCAGAATATAATTCCAAGTTCTGCCAGGGTTTCCGAAAAGGTAGTTTTAACCGAAATAGAGTCCATTACCGCATCGACAGCAACTCCGGTAAGCCTTTTTTGCTCGTCGAGGGAAATCCCTAGTTTATCAAAGGTTTCTCTCAGGTCGGGATCTACATCGTCCAGGCTTTCAAGATTGATTTTCTGTTTAGGAGCTGCATAATATATTATGTCCTGGTAATTAATCTCAGGGATTTTCAGCTGGGCCCATTGGGGCATACTCATTTTTTGCCATTGGACAAATGCTTTCAGACGGTATTCAAGCAGCCATTCGGGTTCTTCCTTCTTGGATGAGATCAGGCGAATAACATCTTCATTCAATCCTTTCGGAATGGTATCCGTCTCAATGTCAGTAATAAATCCATATTTATAGTCGCTCTGGGTTACTTCCCTCAGAACTTCGTCCTGGTTGTTTTCCATTTCTATCCTCCCTACACAGGTATGCTTATTTAGAATTATTCCAAATAAGGACAAAGATACATAAAAGTATTAAATTTGACCATAATCTGTAGCATGAGCAATAATAAAAAAGTAACTCCCTTATCTGATCTGGGAGAATTTGGATTGATCAAACGTCTCACCGGTGATTTTTCACTTCAAAATGAGAGCAGCCTGAGAGGGGTCGGAGACGATGCCGCAGTTCTGGATTACAGGGAAAAAAAGATGGTGGTAACCACTGATCTCCTGGTAGAAGGAATTCATTTTAATCTGATATATACCCCGCTTAAGCATCTGGGATATAAGGCAATAGTAGTAAATCTATCCGATGTTTACGCCATGAATGCCATCCCCCGACAGGTGACTGTTTCCCTGGCAATTTCGGGTAAGTTTTCCCTCGAGGCCCTGGAAGAATTGTATGGGGGAGTTAAGCTTGCCTGTGAGAATTACGGGGTGGATCTGATTGGAGGAGACACAACCTCCTCGATAACCGGACTTACCATCTCGGTAACCGCCCTCGGTGAAGCAGAGACGGGAAAAACGGTCTACCGGAATACTGCCCGGGTAAATGATCTGATATGTGTGTCTGGTAATATTGGTGCAGCCTATATGGGATTGCAGCTACTTGAAAGGGAAAGAAAACTATTTGAGGAGTCCCCTCAGGGCATTCAACCAGACCTCTCCGGTTACGAGTATATTTTAGCCCGGCAGTTAAAACCTGAAGCAAGGAAGGATATAATCCAGTCTTTCCAGGAGAAAGGCCTTGTACCTCATGCAATGATAGACCTTTCCGATGGATTATCCTCCGATCTGCTTCATGTTTGTACGCAGAGCGGCTTGGGATGCAGAATATTTCAGGACAAATTGCCCATTGATCAGGAAACTGTCATGGCTGCCAGGGAAATGAATATTGAACCCTTTGTTTGTGCCCTTAACGGGGGAGAAGATTACGAGTTGTTGTTTACAGTCCCTTTAAATAAACATGACGATATTAAAAAGATACCCGATGTCTCCATGATCGGTCATATATCGGATGCAAATACAGGATGTAAATTCGTAACAGATCAGGGATCCGAGATTGAACTTCAGGCCCAGGGATGGAATTCCCTGCTTTGAGCGTGTGATTTATTCAGCTTCCAGTGAGTTGATACCCTTTATTAGCCCTCTTGTTGATTCCTTCATGAATTGTACTATTTCCATTCGCATTTCAGAG
Source organism: uncultured Bacteroidaceae bacterium (assembly GCA_963777115.1). Taxonomy (GTDB): domain Bacteria; phylum Bacteroidota; class Bacteroidia; order Bacteroidales; family SM23-62; genus SM23-62. Next base: position 502,168 of record CAVZPP010000001.1, read on the forward strand.
TCAGGAATCTCTTTTTCGATCTGCTCCAGGGCCTGTGTGAAGTTAAGTCCACTGTTATAAATGATGCGGTAGATCTCCTGGATTGCGTTAATTTTTTCTGTTGAAAATCCTCTTCGCTTCAGTCCAATGGAGTTTAGTCCAACGTAAACAAGCGGCACACGGCCAACTGTAACATAAGGGGGTATGTCCTTGCCTACCCTGGATCCTCCCTGCAACATAGCATGCTTACCAATCTTGCAAAACTGGTGTATCAGGGTTGCTGCACTGACGATTGCAAAATCATCAATTTCCACTTCACCTGCAACAGCTGCACTATTTACCAGGATCACATTATTTCCAATTTTGCAATCATGGGCTACGTGCACATAAGCCATCAGCAGGGAATTATTACCAATGGAGGTTATCCCCTTGGCATTGGTCCCTTTATTAATCGTCACACATTCACGGATGGTAGTATTATCTCCGATGACAACGGTGGTTTCTTCTCCCTGGTATTTTAGATCCTGAGGGATACCTGAAATTACAGCTCCGGGGAATACCTTGCAGTTTTTACCAAGCCGGCTGCCATCCATAATTACTGCATTCGGACCTATCCAGGATCCTTCACCAATCTCAACATCTTTGTTTACCGTGGCAAAGGGTTCAATAACTACTCCGTCTGCAATTCTTGCTTCGGGGTGGACATTCGCCCCGGCATGTGTTGATTTATTCATATTCTTTAACAATCTGGGCCATAAGTTCACCTTCCGAGACCACATTATCTCCTACAAAGACCTGACCAAACATATGAGCAATTCCCCTTCGTACTGGAGCAAGGAGATCAGCTTTGATAACCAGGGTATCTCCCGGAACTACTTTCCTTTTGAATTTTACATTATCAATCTTCAGGAAGTAAGTAGCATATTTTTCAGGTTCAGAGACTGTATTCAGAACAAGAATGCCTCCTACCTGGGCCATGGCTTCCACCTGTAATACTCCTGGCATAACAGGTTCCTGAGGGAAATGACCTTGAAAAAAAGGTTCGTTCACAGAAACATTTTTTACACCTACAACAGTTTTTTCATCCCGGTGCAGGACCTTGTCCACCATCAGAAATGGATAACGATGCGGAAGGATCTTTTTAATATCACCTATGTTGAGGACAGGTTTATTGAGATCATACTTGGGCGCTTTTTTTTTAAGCTTATCCTTCTTGGCCTTGCTTCGGATCAGACGGGCAAACTGATTATTGGCATAATGTCCCGGTCTTGTCGCAATGATCTTACCCTGTATCGGTTGTCCAACCAGTGCCAGGTCTCCTAATACATCCAGCAGTTTATGCCTTGCCGGTTCATTACTGAAATTCAGGCTAACATTATTCAGAATGCCTTCAGGTTGAACCTTAACTTTGGGTTTATTAAACAGCTCAGCTAACCTGTCGAGTTCATCCTGAGAGACTTTACGGTCAATGATTACAATGGCATTATCCACATCGCCGCCCTTAATGAGGTTATTTTTAAGGAGGAACTCAAGTTCATGAAGGAACACAAAGGTGCGGGCTGTTGAAATCTCTTTTTTAAAGTTGGTAATATCATCAAGGTTGGCATACTGGAACCCAAGGACTTTAGAGTTATAATCAATTTTTACATCCACACTGAACTTATCATCAGGGTAGGCAATCAGTTCGATACCGTGTTCATCATCCTTATATTCAATCTTTTCCTCGATCTTAAAAACATTTCTTTTTGCTTCCTGGGAAGTATATCCCATTTTCTCGATGGCAATGGAATAATCCTTGGAACTTCCATCAAGTATAGGAGCTTCCGGACCGTTAAGTTCAATGCTAATATTGTCGATACCGCTTCCAACGCAGGCGGCGAGCACATGTTCAATGGTTGATACCTTTACACCATTTTCTTCAAGGGTCGTGCCTCTGCTTGTTTCCACTACATTTTCTGCAATAGCCCTGATTACAGGCCGATCATTTAAGTCTGTTCGGACGAATTGATAACCTTGATTTTCTGGAGCAGGAGCAAGGGTGAGTTTCACTTCAACACCGGTGTGAAGTCCCCTTCCATTGAAACTGATGGATTTTTTTATAGTTTTCTGGTTTTCAGTCATATTCCCCTTAGATACGTGTGAAATTTGTCTCGAAATATACAAAAATAAAGTAAAACTGATTGATTGTGAATTAACTCCAGTATTATTCAGATTTTCTTTAGATCATCCAGTTCTCTTTGCATCTGGTTTATCTGTCTGTAAATATCTGGCAGTTTTTTGAAGACAGCCGAAGCTCTTTTAAATAAGCGAATATCAAAAGCGGGAGAACCCAGGAGTATTTCTTTTTCTTCAACATTGTTCGGAATACCTGCCTGTGCGCCGATGATGGCTCCATCTCCTATGGTCAAGTGACCTACTATGCCTGCCTGGGCAGCAATAATAACATTTTTGCCGACTTTTGTTGAGCCTGCTATTCCTGACTGGGCAATAATCACTGTATTATCACCAATTTCTACATTATGGGCAATTTGGATCAGGTTATCCATTTTTACCCCATTGCCAATCCTGGTTGACCCCATGGTCGCCCTATCGATGGATACATTGGAGCCAATCTCCACATCATTGCCAATGATTACATTTCCAACCTGGGGTACTTTTCTCCTGGATTCGGACCCCTCTTCGAGGGCAAAGCCAAAGCCATCGGAGCCGATTACCGTACCGGCATGGATAATACAGTTATTTCCTACTTTACATTCCTTATAAATCTTCACTCCCGGGTAGAGAATGGTATTGTCACCTATGCTTGCATCATCCCCGATAAAGACCTGGGGGTGGAGCTGGACATTATTGCCTATAATTGCGTTTTCTCCTATTACAACAAATTCACCTATATAGAGGTCTTTCCCTGTTTTTGCAGTGGATGCGATGCTGGACAAGGGACTGACCCCTGATTTTTTAGGTTTGGATTGTTCATACAGTTCCAGCAGCCCTGCAAAAGCTTCATAAGCATTTTTTACCTTAATAAGGGTTGTCTTAACTTCTTTTTCCAGCAGGAGGTCCTGGCTTACCAGGACAATGGAAGCTTTAGTGTCGTAAATATATTTCTGATATTTCGGATTAGCCAGGAACGACAGAGTACCCGGCCTTCCCTCCTCGATTTTTGAGACATCGTTCACGCTTACATTCTCATTCCCCTCAACAGTTCCATGTAGAAAATCGGCTATTTGCCTGGCAGTAAATTCCATTCTTCTATAATTTGGACACAAAAGTAATTATTTAGGATCACTTCCAAAGACATCCTTTGGATAACAGAGAAAATATTTTTTCACAGTTTTTGATAACACTGAAACATCAAGCATATCAGACGCTTCAGTTATGTCTTTTAGTACGTTGCCATGAAATAAAATTTTTATTTGTTCATCCTCTGAACGGTAGGCATTGTTGCTAATGGAGCCCTCGTATACAAGGTAATCCAGATCCTTTTCATCCAATTCGTAAATACTACTTACAGTTCTTCGGATGTTTTCCACATATTCGGAAGTGAAGCTTTCATTTTTTATTTCTATCCTGTATAGAATTCGGTTGATAAGATTGCCACTCAGGAATGAAAGGACCTTATCAGGATGATCTGACCATACCTTGGCAGAGGCAATTATATCATTATCATCAAGACTCGCAAATGCATCCAGGCTCTCCTTTATTTCAGTAGTGATTATCCCTGCCGTTTTCGATGCTGAATCATTTCCGAGAAAGTCCTTTCTTGTTAAAGGTTGATTCAGAAATCTGCCCAGGGCAGGAGTGGAAAATAATTCGATTCCATTTACTGCCAGATGTTTTGCCCTTTTCAGTAAATTCAGTAGAAGAATTTCGGATGAGAGCACAGTTTTATGCAGATATACTTGCCAGTACATCAATCTTCTGGCAATAAGGAATTTCTCAATGGAATAAATTCCCTTATGATCCACGACAAGACCATCATCCACTACATTCAGCATCCGGACGATCCGGTCAGATCCGATAACACCTTCTGTCACCCCCGTGAAAAAGCTGTCTCGTTTCAAATAATCCAGTCTGTCCATATCCAGTTGTCCGGAAATAAGCTGATGAAAAAACTTTTTATGGTAGACTCCGGTAAAAATCTGGATGGCAAGGTCCAGTTTTCCTCCGAATTCTTCATTAAGTGCTTGAATGAATAAGAGGGAAAGGTCCTCATGGTTAAGATTCTCAATTATACTTTTTTCAAGGGCATGTGAGAAGGGGCCGTGACCTACATCATGCAGAAGGATTGCTGAGAGCGCTGCATCTTCCTCCTCTGGACTTATGTCGATTCCTTTACTTCTGAGCACCTGAATGGCAAGACCCATAAGATGATAGGAGCCCAAGGCGTGCTGAAACCGAGTATGGGTGGCACCGGGGTAAACCAAACTTGTCAGTCCCAGTTGTTTTATTCTTCGGAGTCTTTGAAAATAGGGATGTTCAATGATGTCAAAGTGATCACTGCTGGATATTTTGATAAACCCATAAACCGGGTCATTGATGATCTTTTTCTTGTTTGCTATCACTGCACACATTAGGTAATCTGCCTTCAATATAAACCGTGATTAAGGTAATCATAATCCATAATGTTAGCAACCGGGAGCGTAAAATTAAATACAGAATCAGAGGTATTGTTAAACAAGGTGCCTCGCAATTTTTGGGTATCACCTCGCATCACTATTTCGTCCCGGCTTTCTGTGGCAGTAGCCACATTAAGAATGTTCCTCAATAGTAATGCAGCGGTGATTGATACCCAAATTTTGCAGCACCGTTTTAACAATGCCGATGATGATTAAATTTTACGCTCCGGGGGTGATAATGTGTGGGTTAATATTATTGTTCAAGATTTTGTAATGTGTTGGTTTTTTATTACTTTTGCGGCCGGATATGAGGATTTTGTAGGGGACGAGAGTCCCCTATTTTATTGAAATGTCATGATTGAAAAGGAAAAAATTGAAGGTCATTTAAGGGAGATCCTAAGCGGGAAAGATATGTTCCTGGTGGAGGTTAAAGTTGACAGTAGCAGTAAGATAAGGGTCCATATCGACAAGAATCAAGGTATATCTATTGATGATTGTGTCTCTGTCAGCCGTGAACTGGAGGGGAGACTGGACCGTGATAATGAGGATTTTGCCCTGGAAGTTTCTTCACCCGGATTGGATGCACCATTCAGGGTAAGTGAGCAGTACGATAAGAATATTGAAAAAATGGTTACAGTTCAGTTAAAAGATGGCAGCAAAGTTCAGGGCCTTCTGAAAGAAGCCGGAGAGAAGCATCTTTTGCTCGAGCTTAATTCTTCTGCCAAAGGAAAAGATCCCGAACTGCAGGAACTTGACAGGCAGGATATCGTTTCAACAAGATTACTTATTCAATTCTAGCATAATAATATTTAAATAGTATACAAAAATGGAATCGCTGAATTTGATTGATACATTTTCGGAATTTAAAGAACTCAAAAACATCGACAGAGCAACCATGATGACTGTTCTGGAGGATGTGTTCAGGGGACTTATGATTAAGAATTATGGTTCGGATGAGAATTTTGACATTATCATCAACATTGATAAAGGTGACTTTGAAATATGGAGGAACAGGGAGGTGGTTAATGATACAGATGTTGAGGAACCGGCACTTCAGATAACTCTCACGGAGGCGAAAAAAATTGATGAGGATTATGAGGTTGGAGAAGAGGTAACAGATGAAGTTAAACTTGCTGATTTTGGCAGAAGAGCTATTTTGTCTCTGAGGCAAAATCTTACCTCCAGGATTCTTGATCTTGAAAAAAGCAATTTATATGCAAAGTACAAGGATCGCATTGGAGAGATTGTTACGGGAGAGATCTACCAGGTCTGGAAAAGGGAAATCCTCGTTCTGGATGATGAGGGAAATGAACTGATCCTTCCAAAATCAGAGCAAATACCTTCCGATTACTTCCGCAAGGGAGATACTATTCGTGCGGTTGTTATTAAGGTGGAAATGAAGAACAATAATCCACTCATAGTTTTATCCCGTACTTCACCGGTATTCCTGGAACGGTTATTTGAACTGGAGGTGCCTGAGATATTCGATGGACTGATAACCATTAAGAAGATTGTAAGGGTTCCCGGAGAAAGGGCTAAAGTTGCTGTAGAATCCTATGATGAAAGAATTGACCCGGTGGGTGCCTGTGTTGGTATGAAAGGATCCAGGATACACGGAATCGTCAGGGAGCTGAAGAACGAAAATATTGACGTTATCAATTTCACCAATAACACTCAGTTATTTATACAACGTGCCCTTAGTCCCGCTAAGATAAGCTCCATCAAGTTAAAAGAAGAAAGCAGCGAAGCTGAGGTATACCTTATGCCTAACGAAGTTTCCCTGGCTATTGGTAAGGGGGGACTAAATATCAGGCTGGCAAGCCAGCTGACAGGTTATGAGATAGATGTTTACAGGGAAGGAATTCAGGAAGACGAAGAAGATGTAAACCTCGAAGAATTTGCTGATGAAATAGAAAGCTGGATCATTGATGAGTTAAAATCCATCGGTTGTGATACAGCCAAGAGTGTTCTCGACCTTACCATTGAGGACCTTGTCAAAAGGACTGATCTTGAGGAAGAAACAATACAGGAAGTGGTCAAAGTATTGACTGCTGAATTTGAATAAATTATCTTAATAATACTATATTAGCACATTATTTATAGCGTATGGCAGGCAAAGGGACAAGGCTTAGCAAGATTGCAAGAGAATTTAATGTAGGGATCTCCACCATTGTGGAATTTCTCAATAAGAAGGGCTATGATGTAGATCCAAATCCCAATACCAAGGTGACGGAAGAGATATATGACGTTCTTGTTAATGAATACAGCTCGGATATAAGTGTTAAAAAGGAATCTGATCGCCTGAGCCTAAGCAACCTGCGTGAAAAGAAGGATACGATATCTATAAATGATATTGACCAGAATAGGTCAAATGTGGAGGATGTTGAAGAGGAGGTTTTCATAAAAGATCCGACCGCATCGGGTAAAACAGATCCTCCCGAGGAGGAAGCAGTAATTAAAATAGTTGGAAAGGTAGATCTGGATGCTGTCAATGGAAAATCAAAAAAGAAAGAGACAGTTTTAGAGGAGAAACCCGTCGAGACTGTTGAGAAAGAAAAAGAACCTTTAGCTAAGGAAGCGGAAGGAGCCCTTACCCCAGCGGCTGAAAAGACCAGCAGAAAAGATTCTGAATCAGAAGTAGAAGACAAATCTGAAAAAGCAGCAAAGAAGCCCAAGGAGAAGGCTGCACCCAAGGCTGTACCCGAGGCTGCACCCGAGGCTACACCAGAGGCTGCACCCGAGACTGCACCCGAGACTGCACCTGAGGCTGCACCTGAGGCTGCTCCGGATGAAACACCTGAAGTTAAGGAGGAACCGATTGCCAAGATGGAACCTAAAAAGGAAGATGAAAATTTCATCAAGACCCGGATAGAGAAACTCAATGGTCCTTCAGTAGTCGGGAAAATTGTCCTTCCTGTTGTTGAGAAGAGAGAGGATAGGGATTCGAAGAAGAAACGAAAAAGGATTAAGAAAGAACCCGAACGCAGGGTAGATATAGGAGACAAATCCAAGGGCGCGGTTGCCGATAAGGGTAAGTCCCAGAAGAAACAACCTCTTAAGAAAAGAAAGAGACCTCTAAAACCAGAGGTATCTGAAGAGGATGTTCAAAAACAGGTAAAGGAAACCCTGGCCAGACTCACTGACAGAGGTAAGTCCAAAGCCGCCAAGTACAGAAGAGAGAAAAGGGATGCGGTCTCTAAGCAGGCAATGGAAGTAGCTGCTCAGAAGCAAGAGGCAGACATGTACCAGATCAAGGTAACGGAATTTGTTACGGTCCAGGAACTTGCCTCTCTGATGGATGTCCATGCCACTGAAATTATTGCCAAATGTATGGAGCTTGGACTCTTCGTTTCTATTAACCAGCGCCTTGATGCTGAAACTCTGGCTCTGGTAGCGGATGAATTCAAATTTACGGTTGAATTTATCAGTGTGGAAGTACAGGAAGCCATTGCAGAAGAGCAGGATGATCCGGATGAGCTGGAATCAAGGCCGCCGATTGTGACGGTAATGGGGCACGTGGACCACGGTAAAACGAAGTTGCTGGACTATATACGAAGTGCAAATGTTGTTGCCGGAGAAGCCGGTGGGATAACCCAGCATATTGGTGCCTACAGCGTGAGTCTGGATGATGGAAGGCAGATTACCTTCCTGGATACTCCAGGCCACGAAGCTTTTACTGCCATGAGGGCCAGGGGTGCTCAGGCCACTGACGTTGTAATAATTGTGGTTGCAGCTGATGACGGCGTAAAGCCACAGACCGTTGAGGCCATCAACCATGCACAGGCAGCCGGTGTACCTATCGTTTTTGCCATTAACAAAATTGACAAACCTTCTTCTAATCCTGAAAAAGTTAAGGAAGAACTGGCTAATATGAACCTTCTGGTTGAAGACTGGGGAGGTAAATACCAGTCCCAGGAAATCTCAGCCAAGAACGGGATCAATATTGAAGAACTCCTGGAAAAGGTTTTACTGGAGGCAGAACTCCTCGAATTGAAAGCCAATCCAAACCGGGCAGCAAGTGGATCCGTGATCGAATCAACACTGGATAAGGGGAGAGGTTTTGTGACCACCATACTTGTTGAGAACGGCACCCTGGAGATGGGAGATGTGATGATAGCCGGAACTAATTATGGTCATATCAAGGCCATGTACAATGAGCGTGGAAAAAAGGTTAGCTCCATCGGTCCGGCTACCCCTGTACTAATTCTTGGTCTTAACGGTGCTCCCCAGGCAGGTGATCGTTTCAATGTAATGGAAAGTGACAAGGAAGCCAGGGAGATAGCCAATAAGCGAGAACAATTGCAGAGGGAACAGGATCAGCGGACCCAGAAACATATAACCCTCGATGAGATCGGCAGACGTATAGCCATCGGTAATTTCCAGGAACTTAATATCATTGTTAAGGGTGATGTGGATGGTTCCATCGAGGCATTGAGCGATTCACTGATAAAATTATCGACAGAAGAGATCCAGGTAAATATCATACACAAGGCGGTTGGACAGATTAAAGATGCTGATATCATGCTGGCGGCTGCCTCCAATGCGATCATTGTAGGATTCCAGGTAAGGCCCTCATTGGGAGCTCGTAAACTGGCTGAAAAAGAGGAGATCGATATCCGTCTCTATTCTGTAATTTATGACGCCATCGAAGAAGTCAGAGCCGCAATGGAAGGTATGCTTTCTCCGGATATTAAAGAAGAAATAATAGCCACCGTGGAGATCCGTGATATATTCAAAATTACCAAAGTGGGTACGGTTGCAGGATGTATGGTGAAGGAAGGTAAAATCAACCGGAATTCCAGAATTCGCCTGATACGTGAGGGAATTGTTGTATACTCAGGAGAGCTGGGTTCCCTTAAGAGGTTTAAGGAAGATGTCAGGGAAGTTGCTAACGGTTATGAATGCGGATTAAACATAGCGAATTTCAACGACATCAAAGTTGGAGACATGATCGAAGCCTACCAGGAAGTTGAAGTCATGAAGAAGCTATAAGCTATCTGATATGTTTAGCCAAACAACCCTTCCAAGGCTAATAAAAAATAATTGGGGATTGCTCCCGTTTTTAGTTGGACTATTATCCGGCCTGTATTTTATTACCCTTCAGGTTGTAGATCCTTCCTTTTTGTACTTCCCGGGTGATCTTGGAGACGGCAGGCTGAATCTGTATTTTCTGGAAAATGCCTATAAGTATTTTACAGGTGAATCGGCCTCTTTCTGGAATGCCCCTTTTATGTATCCTGAACCGAATGTGATTGCACTATCGGATAATTTGCTCGGTTCAGCACCATTATATTCCTTTTTCCGGATACTGGGCATGACTACATTCACGAGCTATCAATGGTGGTTTGTTATACTGGCTGCCCTGAACTATTCAAGTGCTTTTCTATTCCTGCGTAAGCTTTTCAAAAATAATTATGCAGCAGTACTGGGTGCCATGGTCTTTGCCTTCTCTATTGCTTTGCAATCCCAGATGACCCATGCCCAGACTTTCCCCAGGTTTGCCATTCCATTGGCCTTCCTGATGGCGATTAAATTTAAGGAAGAACTACAACCCAGGTATTTCTTTTACGCCCTGTTATTTGTGGTTTACCAGATCTATTGCGGAATATACCTGGGGTTTATGCTGGCCATCCCAATCGGTATTCTGTTTATCATTCTTACCTGGACGTCTCCTGAAAGAAAACAAAGGTTTAAGGACAAAAAATGGATTCTCAGAATCATTGGAGGAGGGACCATCAACGGTATCCTGGTACTTCCTTTGATTATCCCCTATATGCAGAGGAATAAAGCCCCGACTTTGAACCATTACCGGGAAATCCTGGACTCTGTTCCAACAATTAAATCGCATTTTTTCAGTCAGCAAGGCAGCCTCTTATGGGACTTTCTTAGCGGGACTGCAACAAATTATCCTGCCTGGTGGGATCACCAGATTTTTGCCGGGGGAATAGCCACACTTTGTATACTCATTTTTGCCGGAATACAGTTTAACAGACTCTATAAAAACCGATTCAGACCTGGGCATGGATCCGTTCTGAGCTCCCTTTTTTTAGCCGGACTCATTACCAAGATACTCTATCTCCGGGCAGGCCGGATATCCATTTATTTTCTGGTTTATTTATTACCCGGATTCAGTTCCATGCGGTCCATGACCCGAATCATTAATATTGAACTGTTATTTTTCGCCATCGCAACGGCCTGGATTGTATCAATAATCCTGAAAAAACAAGGATGGAAATCAGTATTGCTGTTTCTCTTACTTGCAGGATTATTTATCGGGGATAATTATTTCAGGGAAGGAAAATCTTACAGAACGGAAAAATCACTTGCTATGGATCGGACAGAATCTCTTGTCAATTTAATCGACTCACTGCCTGAGGGCACGGTAATTTCCTATGAGCCGGAGACACTGGAGACTGCCTCGATACATTACCACCTTGATGCCATGTTGGCTGCACAGGCCTGTAATCTTATTTCAATTAACGGTTATTCAGCCAGCTGTCCCTTTGATTTCGGTCCCTTTTGGAGAAACATCGATGCAGATTCAAGGACTCACTGGTTATCTAAATCAGCCAGGTCTTTCGACACCCTCTATGTTTTACTATCCGTTGATAAATACAGAAAGGTGCTTTGGAGTGAGGTGGAAGATTACCAGGATCCCGATGAACCTTCCTATGAGGAAAAAATTCAGAAAAAGATTGAGTATATTCGATCGGATAAGGACTGGATGAAATATATTGAAGAAAAAGCTCAGGAGCAACAGATCCCTGTCGATTCCATGCTTCTTCTTGATGCCGCCTGGACAATAGAAAATGAAAAAAATGATTAATAAACTTAGTATCATAATCCCAGCTTATAACGAGGAAAAGACCATTCACCTGATCCTGGATAAAGTTCGGGATGTTGAATTGATCAATCAGATTGAAAAGGAGTTGATCATCGTAAATGATTTTTCCTCAGATAATACACTTGGAGTTATTGAAAAGTATATCCTGGAAAATCCATCACTTCCAATTAAGATTTTCAGCCAGGAACAAAACATGGGAAAGGGAGCCGCATTGCACCGTGGAATAAGTGAGGCAACAGGTGATTACCTGATAATCCAGGATGCAGACCTGGAATATGACCCCCAGGAATATAATGACTTACTAAAGCCCGTTTTTTATGATAATGCCGATGTTGTTTACGGCTCAAGATTTATGGGTAGCAATCCGCATAGGATCCTGTTCTTCTGGCATTCCATAGGGAATAAAATGCTTACCACATTCTCCAATATATTCTCCGGACTGAATCTGACTGACATGGAGACCTGTTACAAGCTTATGCGATGCAGCATTATTAAAGGAATCAATCTGAAGGAGAGAAGGTTCGGTTTTGAACCCGAGGTTACGGCAAAAGTGTCCCGCATTGCTGGTATTAAGATATACGAGGTGGGGATTTCCTATTATGGCCGGACCTATGATGAGGGGAAAAAGATAAATGCCCGGGACGGATTCCGGGCCATCTGGTGCATCATTAAATACGGAATGTTTGGGGCAAAATAATCGGCAGAACTGTCAATCCTCTACGCCGAAATCAATTCAACGTACTGCTCGGGACTTAGCAAAGCATCTAGTTCAGAAGGATTCTCAATACTTATCTTGATCATCCAGCCTTCCCCGTAAGGGTCTTTGTTTACAAGCTCAGCGTCATCTTCCAGTTTGGCATTAAACTCCATTACTTCCCCGGAAAGGGGCATAAACATATCCGATACTGTTTTGACTGCTTCGATGGTTCCGTAGATTTCTCCCTTGGCAAGCTTTTCTCCTTCAGTTTCAATCTCGACATAAACGATATCTCCCAGTTCTCCCTGGGCATAATCGGTAATTCCAACATAAGCATTATCCCCATCCACACGAATCCATTCGTGTTTCTCAGTGTATTTACAGTTTTCGGGTACGTTCATGATTATTGTATTTTATGCATTGTGGTTTGATACGATAAATTTAGATAATTTTTAAAGTTTATCAAGGACGTTTCACAGAGAAATTTACTGGGCAAGTGTAAATCGTAAACTGAACCCTATATTGGTGTTGGCAGTCGGATAGGAAAGTGATACAAACGGCTTGTTAACGATTCGGTCAAAGAACAGGCGAAGATTGAAGCGGTCACTCAGCACATAATCAAAATTGAAATTGACCTTCACAACCCTTTGACCGGCTGTTATCTGGTCCACATCTTCTTCCAGCTTTCTAAGAATGGTTCTGTTATCCCTTATAGATAAATCCGCCCGCACATTCAGATCCGATGTCATGGAGGTTTGGTTTCCTCCCGGAAGGTTAAATATCAGGGGAAGTTCACTGAAACGATAACCGCCCCCAATTACAATCTCATTGCTGGAAATCTCGGTCAGCTGGTTGTTTGCCAGGCTTAATGCGAGGGAACGGGACTTCTTAAGCTCAAACCTGGTCGTCAGGCTGTTGACCCAGTTCATGTCGAAGCTTATCAAGGGACTGAATTGTTCGCTGATTGAAACGGAGCCAACATCAAGTTCATTCAGGAAGTCTGCATTCATATCCCTGCTATCAATATCAACAAATCCATCCTGATTTACTTCGTGGAAAGGATTGGAAACAAAACTGCCTATGTTGTAAGAAGAACGATAGGAGTGGTTCAGGTTAATGGACCGGAAATACTTTTTGAAGAAGGGGATTTTCCCCAGTCCATCGAAAGTAATCCTCCAGTTAGGCCTCATCTCTGCCAGTCCGGGGATGGTTGCCAGGCTAATCCGGTTTATATCCCTTTTCCCATAGGCAGCAATGAAGGCCGGGATCAGCACACTCTGTGCGCTGGGTCCGAATCCATCGTAATATCCTCCGATTGAATCAATTTTTTGAGCCACATAGCCATCTCCTCCGTAATCACGTTGCAGGGCGAGACGTTCAGAGACAACAAACCTGTATTCATCCTTGAACTTGTTGAAGGTTTCAGAGGCAAAGTTATCATCGCTATATACTTTTTCGAAGGCTGTTCCTATGGAGATGAAGGACATGGAAAAGTTTCCGGTCATCTGCCTGCTTCGGGTACTGTCCGGGTAATTGCCATTAAAGTCGGCAATGTAATACTCATTTATGTTTTCCGAATAGTTTCGGTTTGCTGTTAGGTCAATACGCAATCCGGGCAGGGGTTCCACCGTACTCCTTATGTTGAAGGTGTTCGAGTGGTTCATGGTGAAAGGAGTATTAATGTAGGGATCACTTGACAGCCATTTATTTTCGATGGCCTGTAAGGGGAAATTTTCATCCTGCCAACCTGCTATAAATGGGAATCCCGGGGCAAGAGTACCCTGGTAATTCTGCATTCCCATCATGGTGGTAGAAGGCTTATAGCCCGGAAGCATTGAGCCGTTGGCTCTGATTATAGGAGAGTGAAATATTTCGAACACTCATAATTAGCCGGGTGGTATAATCGGCAATTACCTTCAGCGGGTTTTCTCCCTTATCTTTTGTCCCAACTACTTCTACCCGGACTCTTCGGTAATCCTCCTCCGTTGTGAAGATGATACGATTCTCGCTGGCAATCTCCAGCTCTCCTTCAATCTCTGCTCCTTCCTCATCGTAAAATACGGCGGTAATGACATCGGTTTTCAGATTATGATTAATGGAGCGTGACCTTCCTGCCCTGAGAGTTATTCCCTCCTGATCATAGTTCACTTCCTTGGTTCGGGTCTCACCTGTTTGCTGCCTGAATCCACTCTGGAACATACTATTTACTTCTTTGAAGTAGCCCACCTTATTATACAGGTTGGTCATATTCAATTGTCCATTCAGCTGGAAATTGTTTGAGTTCTTGATGATATTACCTAAATCCAGGGTATCGGCGGTCAGGGGACCAACATCCCAGTTGTAGGTCGCTCCGTAACGGGCGTTCAGGGTGACCCAGTTAAGCAGGGGGATTTTATTTATAGGGATGGTATAGGAGGCATTCATATTATGCGTGTAACGTACGTTCCTCCCCAATGTCATGATCTCTCTCCATAGTGAGTCCCGTTTCTGCTCATAATCGCTTTGATCTTTGTCATATACACCGTATGGTTCATCCACCCTTGAAGTATTGGTAGCACTGAAATCAAGTTTCAATGCCCTGGTCAGGTCAAACTTTACATCATAGTACCTGTTCCATAGAAAATTTTTGCTTATGATGGTGTCGATTAATGCACCGGGATTGGACAGGTTCCTGATCTTTTTTTCCGCGTAATTCCGGTTCAGGTCGGTGCGGAATGAGAATCTGGATGGGTAGAAAAAGAAATTCATATCCTTGAGCATCCGCAATGTGGGGGAAGTGAAAATATTTGCCTTCGCAAAAGGTTGAACGTTCTTCGGACGGGTATTGAAATTATAGTTTAATGCACCCCGTTGTTTTTTCTGGATATCATATTCGGTATTAATATTACGGGCAAAAGTCTCACTGTGGGCATAGGAAACCGAGAAATTAGCGATATCATAAAACCTGGGTGTACCCTGGAGCTTCTGCTTTCGTACATTGGTAAAGTTTATGCTTTTTCGCTGGACAAAATCCTGGGCGGTTTCTTTGATTTCATTCTTTTCTTCCTTGGTTTCAGCATTATTCAGGGCTGATTTCAGAGGAATATCAGGATCCAGGGGATTGTACTGGGGGTTGGACCTGGACTCAGAGAATCCTATGAACATGGGAATAGTCACTCCCGACTTTTCGGGAAAGAATTTCCCCAGTTCGAGGTTGGAGGATATATCGTAATTGATTATTTGCTCCTTTGATCTTTCATTGACTTTCTTTTCAATACTTCCAAATCCTGGAGTGCTCGTGTTTCCTGCAACGGTAACTGTTCCCAGGTCAGCCAGTTTGGCTGTCATCCGCGCATTAGCTGCCCATCCCCCTTGCTGGTTAAAGTCTGTCAGGCGCAGCTCATTCATCCATATTTCACCGCATTTAGGCATTCCGTCATCATTCAGTCCATCTTCAGCTGCCTTGGGATTTCTGATACCCAGCATTATCGTACGGACATTGCTGAGATTTGGATTTCCCTTAACACTTATCTTGTTCCCCTTACTATCGAAAATGCTAAAAACTGAATTATACTGTACATTTGTATTAAGCACACGCATCTGGTCATTTCTTGACTGTTTAACATCCTGGAAAACTTCAAGAGTGATTTCAAACCGGTTTTCGGAGGGCCAGACAACCAGCCTGTCTTCATAAATATCGTTGTCATAACGGCCGGGTTCCGTAACTTTTAAGGGCACTTCATATTCGTAGTAGTTATCCTTATAATCTGATCCTACGCGGATAAAGGCTACCAGGTCATTATCATTCAGTAGATAACAGTCCTCGATTGCTTCGGCATGGACCTCCATTTGCAGTTTCTTATACTGTCTGATGTCGAGTTGAATATTCTTGTAGACGGCTGTTGCATCACCATCATCCAGATCCTTTACCTTTAACAAAATGGATTGTTCATTCAGCTGCCTGAGTTGAGGATTGGTAGGATCGATAACCCTGTCAATCCCCGGAGGCAGGACGTAATTGACAGGAGTTTTGCCTGCATTTTCCTCAATATTGACGGCTGAGACATCAAGTATGTTTTCGCGGGGTTCGGGACTCGAAAGGTCCTCTCCTCCCTGTGTCAGACGGATACTGGTATCTTCTCCATTCCCCTCGTACCAGGTCCAGTTTTGCAAATCTCATAATTACCGGATCTTCAAATCCGCTAAGATACATACGCATGAAACGGATGGATTTGAAATCCTGTATGGGACCTGTCTTATTTTCCCAGGAATGGATTGGTATACGGAACTGGTACCAGTCCACCGATGACTTCGTCCCATTCGGGAAGTCAGAGTTCTTGGTGACTTTATCGGTGACATAATTCTGACCTACTTTCAGATTCTCGGGTGTAATCCTGACATGGTATTCATAATATGTTTCCTTCTCATTCAGGGTATTATCACGGTTTATGTCCTCTACATCCGGGAGGGTTGAACCGGTTGTGGGGTAGGGTTCGATGGATTGTTCCGAGGTGGGTGAATTCGCCTGGTGATTGTTATAGTCCCGGTAACGTTCAAGGATTCCCACTCCATCCTGGTCGAAATCACTTCCCCTGAAATAGTGAAAATTATCCTGGGAGGGATCTTGCACGGCTAGTTGATAGGCTACTGAATTATCCCCGTGCAGGCTGCTTATAGTATCAAGGAATCCTCCGAAAAAGTCCCTTTCCTCCTCATCATTCAGTCCATCGAGTCCAACATCCTGAAACACTCTTGATGCAGGATCATTATTAAAGGCATTGACAAGGGATTGAACCAGTGGAACCCTTCCCCAGACCGATGTATCTACCAGGGTTTTCTCTTCGTCTGGAGGAAATCCGTTCTCAAAGGACTTTCGGGAATCCCTTAGGATATCCTCTGATATTTCCCCAAGGTTAAAATACAGTTCCCCTCCCTTGTTATCCGGATCCTCAACAAAGGGATCCATCATCCAGAACTCAATGAACTCAACATTAGAGGTTTCGAAATCGCTGGTCATGATCTCACGCATAATGCCGCCCCATCGATCCTTTGGATACAGCAGGTTCCCATTGGCGTCAACATCCGGTGAGTAGTTATACAAGCCTCTTTCCTGGGGATAATAAGCCAGGTTCAGAACGGAAATATTAGTTGGGACTCCGCTGGGATTTTCCTTATTCGGGAATATATCCGTTTCAAATACTTCTTCAACGAAGTGACTCGACTGGGTGTTTGGATCGTTCTTGATATGAGGAGGTGTCAGAGAATTGTTCCTAAGGAATAATGGATCAATTACATAAAATGCAAATTTGGCGCGGTTGTAATTATAGCTCCTATCATTCACTAATTTGCCTTCAGGGAATCTGCCGGTTGGGGTACTGGCATATACCCAGGCAGCAAAGTTTTTCATATCAATGGAGGTCTGACTGCCTTCAAAATCATCAATATAGGCGGCACCTTCCTTTGAGATGGCTTTTGAATGGCCTGGGATCAGCTGTGCGAATTCCCCTGTAAAGGTTATATTGGAAGGTTCCCTGGTGGATATCAGGGGGATGGCATCCACCAGGGTAGTCAGAAGATAGGATTCAGCCCGGTATGAACCATCAATTCCCCAGATAGTATTGGAGATGGGTTCGTCACCTATGCTTACCTTCTGAGTAAGAGGTCTTTCTGTCAGATTCATAATGGTACCGCCCATACGGAAATCGTCCGAGAAACGATAATCAAGATGGGTACCGACAAGTGTCTTTGTTTGAATTGCAAACAGAGAGGTGCTTTCAAGGGATATCCTTACAGGGGTGCCAGATTCCAGGAGTCCCTGGTTGATAATGGTCACCCTCCCCGCAGCGTAATCTACTGTGTAATCCACATTTTCTGTTAGCTGACGGCCTCCTGCAGTTACAACTACAGATCCTCGTGGGACATTCATTGCATTCAGCATGATCTCTGAGCTGCTTGAGGATTTATAGCTTCCGGCAATGATGAATTTATTTTTTTCAGCGATCTGTGAGGCTACGGTTTTGGTTGAATCGTATAATTCGTTAAAAACATATTTTTCGGCTGCAGCGGGATCATTGATCTTTTTTTCCAGGTAGGAACCGAAGGGTTCCCTGACAGGGAATATCACCCTGCCGTTATTGGGATTAATTGTAATGCCGGATATAAAGTCAAAACGTCCGTCGGCGACAGGGTCAAGCTGGTCGTTCAGGTTATCAAGGTTCAGGACACGGATGAGTATCTGGTTTTTGACATCCCCTTCTGAAAGATAATTAACCTTGGTGCCAGTTTTATCGTCGTTATAGAGAACCTCTAGGATGAAATCATCAGGATTGACCTGGAAGGCACCGATCGAGTAAATATTCTTCATCATCAGGTCCCATGTTGGAAGCTGGGGTGTAAGGTTGGTACCCTTCAGTAATTTCAGAATCAGTGTGCTGGGTGCGGAAACCCCATCTGAAGAGAGTTCTCCGACCTTATATGTCATCCCGTTAAGGGTATATTCATATGCGACAGCCAGTACCTCATCAGAATTCAGGGCAGAATTCAGAGAGAGATATCCAAGTTTAGGATTCAGGGTAAATTCCCTGGAAGAAAGTTTTCTGGCGTTTTCTATTTTTTCGTAATCCTGTCCCGGAGAAAAGTCTGGAAATAAAGGATAGAGAACTGCTGAAATCTGGTTTATATCCCTTACCCCGGAATAGGTTGTGGTCATTTCACTGTACTGATTGTTCAGCTGGTTCCTGGGATGATCACCTCTTTCCGTAGGCGTCTGGGTCCATTGATCGGTGTTATAGATGTTTTGTTGTGCCTCTGCCAGGTCCATCAATGCAAGAATATTCCTGGAATCCTCAAAATTACTCGTCTTATTGGTTACCCAGACCTCGATCTTGGTAATATTGACCCCGGTATTGATTACGGGCAGACTTGCCAGGGCCCGATCGTAATTATCCTTGAAAGAATGTGCCAGAAAGAAATGTCGGTTGGCATCATATTCATCGGCATTTATTTCATATTCACTGATTTGGGCACCCCCTTGAACATCAATGACAGATGTTTCGCCTTTCTGCTGTGAAAACACCGAGGTCATGGTAAGCTTCCCGAACTGCAACTCCGTTTTTAGTCCAAAGAGACTCTGGCTGCCTTGAATCAGGGAACCCGATAGGGGCAGGGTAACATCTCCCGCCTCAATTTTTTTTATGATCTCATCTTCTTTACCTGTATACTCAAGCTTGGTTTTGTTTTCAAACTCAAAGGTAGCCTCGGTGTTGTAATTAAAACCGAGCTTCATTTTATCACCGATGGTACCGGTGACATTCATCTGGATCTTTTCTTCAAAAGTAAAGGAGGGGGTTTTTCGAAGTTTTTCTGTAAGGGTGGGATTGTCGATTCTCGACATGTTAAATCCGAAGATCAGTTCTGCATAACCCTGGGGAATGATGTTGATGGTGTTGGTCCCGAATACCCTGTCAAAGGCTTCACCCCCGACATTTAGGGCCGGAATGAAAGAGGATTGGGTTTCCAGATTGTCGCCTGCCCTACGCTGGTTCCAGTACTGTTTCTTGGACCTTTCCATCTCATAGTTCCTGTACTCATCAAAAGACATGACCCTGGAGGGACGATAGTTGAAGGAACCTACTTTTTCAGAAAAAACGTAGGAGTTGGTTTCTGGATCGAAAACGATATCTGATTCAATATTCGATGGATTGTGCAGGAATAGGGGAGATGTTTCTCCGGCATCCGATGAAACGACTTCCGGGTCTGTTCTTATAGGATAACGCAGGTCTATGCTACCGGTCTGACCCAGTACCACCGGAGTGAATCCTGAGAGCAGGCCTAGAACAAGACCAAGAACAGTGATATTTCTAATATCCCTCTTCAAAAAATAGGCAGATGGCAGATGATTAATTACAACTTTTTTAAAGCCTCCTTGATGAGCATTTCAACAGAAAACTCATCATCCCCCCGGAGGATTTGATCAAGTATTTTTTCAACAGTCTTCCTGGCAAAACCAAGATTTACTAAAGCAGATAACGCTTCAGCACGCAGAGTATTGCTCTGATCGGGGTATAATTGATCGATTTCAGACCGGGTTGTTATTTTACCTTTCAGGTCAACGATGATCCTCTGGGCTGATTTTGCCCCGATTCCTTTGATTCCCTGCAAAATAGCTACATTACCCTCATTGATGGCCTGTTCGATTTCGAGGGGACTCAGGGATGAGAGTATCAGTCTTGCTGTATTGGCACCCACACCGGATACAGAAATCAATTGCCGGAACACTTCCCGTTCTTCCCGGTTAATAAATCCATATAGAATATGGGCATCTTCACGTATGATCTGATGAATGAAGATCTGGCAAGGATTCTGACCGGGAAGAAGTGAATAGGTGTATAGCGAAATATTAATATTGTACCCTACATTTCCGGTTTCAAGTATAATGTAGGTCGGGGTTTTTTCAACGATATCCCCGGTAATAAATTCATACATGTTCAGTGCTTTAGTAACAGCACTAATATAGTAAGTAAATGCTAAATATTAGCTCCCTGAAAACAAGTTCCGTTCTGCCACTCCCTGTGCATCAATAACGGCAATAGCGGTCATGTTAAGTATCTCCCTGACTGAGCTGTCAAGGTGAAGCACATGTATAGGTTTACCTATCCCTATCAATATGGGTCCAATGACTTCCATGCCTGCCAGTTCCTGAAGAAGTTTATAGGAAATATTTCCTGAACTCAAATTGGGGAATATGAATGTATTAACATCTGAATCCTGTAGCTTACTGAAGGGGAACCTCTTCATTCGGAGCTCCTTATTTATTGCAAAGTTAGCTTGTATTTCCCCATCGAGAATCAGGTCCGGATGGTCTCTGTGAAGGATTTCAACGGCCTCATGTACACGTGTGGGACTTCCGGTACGTATGGAACCGAAATTTGAATATGAAAGCATGGCAATTTTCGGTTCAATATTGAATTTACGAACCTCCTGGGCTACCAGCACAGTTGTATCGACCAGGGTAGTTGCATTGGGCTGTATATTAACAGTAGTGTCGGCAAAGAAAAGCGGGCCTTTTTTAGTCATGAGAATATATAATCCGGCAATATGCTCCCGGTCATTATTTGCTCCCACTATCTGGAGGGCGGGCCTGATTGTATCCGAATACTTACTTGTCATACCGCTCAGGAAAGCATCTGCCTGTCCGGTTTCCACCATCATGTTACCAAAATAATTGCGCTGGTACATCAGTTCCAGAGCTTCATCCCGAGTCAACCCTTTTCGCTGCCTCCTCTGCGACAGGATAGTCGCAAATTCATTTCTCATATCAGCTTCTTCCTCTCCGAAAGGATCTATGACAGGAACTTCTTCCAGGTCCATGCTGTTCTCCTGAATCATTTTTTTGATCTTTTGCTTGTTTCCAAGGAGAATCGGTTTAGCTAGTCCCAGGTTAATAGCCGTCTGGGCAGCTTTCAGGATTTTATAATCTTCTGCCTCGGCATAAATAACACGCTTGGGATCGGATTGTGCTTTGGATCGTATCGCATGGATCAGTTTATTGTCCAGTCCAAGGCGCTGGTTAAGATTGATCTTGTAAGCATCCCAGTCCGTGATTATATGCCTGGCGACACCGGTCTCAATGGCAGCTTTGGCTACTGCTGGGGCTACTATTGTTAGCAGACGGGGATCCAGTGGTTTAGGTATAATATAGTCCCTTCCGAACCGGATGTTTTTTTCCTTGTAAGCCATACTTACGGTCTCAGGGACATCTTCTTTGGTAAGTTGTGCAAGGGCTTTAACTGCGGCAATTTTCATCTCCTCGTTGATAACCTTGGCCCTGACATCCAGTGCTCCCCTGAATATATAGGGGAAGCCAAGTACATTATTCACCTGGTTGGGATAATCGGAACGTCCGGTGGCAAATATCAGGTCATCCCTTGTCGAGATGGCTTTATCGTATGCGATTTCCGGATTGGGATTGGCCATGGCAAAGACAATGGGATCGGAAGCCATGGTTTTAAGCATTTCCGGGGTCAGAACATCTGCTTTTGACAGACCGAGAAAAACATCTGCACCTGAAATAGCATCAGCCAGTGTTACCTTATCCGTTTCAAGGGCAAATTCCTGTTTGTATTTGTTCAGGTCTGTCCGTTTCGTACTGAGTACTCCCCGGCTGTCCAGCATAAGGACATTTTCCCTGTTTACCCCCATGGCAATATAGAGTTTGGTACAAGAAATTGCCGATGCGCCGGCACCGTTAACAACCACCTTTAAGTCTTCAATCTTCTTGCCGTTCAGTTCCAGGGCGTTGATTAATCCTGCCGCTGAGATAATAGCGGTACCGTGCTGGTCATCATGGAAGACAGGAATATCAAGATCCTTAATTAACCGCTGTTCAATTTCGAAACACTCCGGTGCCTTAATATCTTCCAGGTTTATACCGCCAAAAGTCGGTGAGATAGCTTTAACGTGCTCAATGAATTTATCTACATCAGTTTCGTCTACTTCAATATCGAAAACATCCACATCTGCAAAAATCTTGAACAACAGTCCTTTTCCTTCCATAACAGGTTTTCCGGCAAGCGCCCCTATGTTTCCGAGTCCAAGTACAGCCGTCCCATTCGAAATAACTGCAACCAGGTTCCCTTTGGCGGTATATTTGAAAGCATCTTCGGGATTTTTCTCGATTTCCAGGCAGGGCTCTGCAACCCCCGGAGAATAAGCTACGGACAGGTCCCACTGAGTACTGTGTGGTTTGGTTGGAACTACTTCAATTTTTCCAGGTCTGCCTTCCGAATGATAATTCAGGGCATCTTCTCTTGTGATTTTTGCCATTTTGAACGGGTTTAGGGAATAATAGAACAAAGCTAAACATAATCCTGCTTAAGTTGGCTTATGTTTTTGAGCAGGGATGGACCCTTATAGGGATGGAATTACTTTCCTGCCTCGTTCATATTCCGCTCGGGAAGGGGATTTTTAGTAATCTCCTTATACATCTGCCTGTTCTTGTGAATGTCACAAGCCACATAAATGGCCTGTCGGAAAGAACCGGCACG
The DNA here is from genome assembly GCA_963777115.1 of uncultured Bacteroidaceae bacterium. GTDB lineage: Bacteria > Bacteroidota > Bacteroidia > Bacteroidales > SM23-62 > SM23-62. Next base: position 525,328 of record CAVZPP010000001.1, read on the forward strand.
GGATTTATTAGCTCCTGCAATTTCATAGGCAGTGCCATGAGCAGGTGAAGTTCGTATAATGGGAAGTCCGGCTGTATAATTTACCCCTTCATCAGGGACAAGTGTTTTAAAGGGGATGAGTCCCTGGTCATGATACATGGCCAGGATACCATCGAAATTTTTAAAATCTCCTGATCCGAAAAATCCATCGGCAGGAAAGGGACCAAAAACGGTAAGTCCGTTCTTTTTCTCCTCCTCAATAGCTGGTGTGATTTTTTCATTTTCATCCTCTCCAAGAATTCCCTGCTCTCCGGCATGGGGATTCAATCCGAGAACAGCGATCCTGGGTTTGCGGATACCAAAATCCTGTCTCAGCGATCGATCTAGTATCCTGATCTTGCTGCTGATCTCCTCCTGCGTAATGGTTCCGGGTACATCGGCAATAGGGATGTGACCGGTTACCACACCAACATTCATCAACTCGGAACACATGAGCATGAGCGATTCATCGGCATCAAAATAATCCTGGAGAAACTCGGTGTGTCCTGTATACCGGAAATCATCTGATTGGATATTCTGCTTGTTAATAGGGGCTGTAACAAGGGCTTGTATCCTATTATTTTTCAGATCATCAACTGCTTTCATCAGGGCAGCTCTTGAGGCTTCACCGGCAGATGGAGTTGATTTTCCAAGCTCCACACGAATCTCGTCATCCACACAATTAATAATGCTGGCCTTTTTCGGGAGGGCTTCTTCGGCTGAACGAATGCTATGAAAGCTGATATTTTCCATATCAAGGGCTTTCCTATGATAAGCTGCCACTTTCGGAGAACCATATAAAACGGGTGTACAGATCTCAAATATCCGCTGGTCCATCAGTGTCTTCAGGATAATTTCATAACCAATCCCGTTGATATCACCATGTGTAATTCCGACTTTAATCATTTTTTGCTGTTTTTGATGAAATCATATAACAGCCTTACGCCTGTTCCGCTGCCACCGATTCCCCTGTAGCTGTCTCTTACCTTATTGAAGGAGGGACCCGCAATATCAAGGTGGATATAAGGATTTTCCGTGAAATGCTCAAGGAACTTTCCGGCTGTGATGGCACCTGCATATCTACCTCCAATGTTTTTAAGGTCAGCCACTTCCGATTTTAGAAGCTCATTGTATTCATCCCAGAATGGAAATTCGGCTATTCTTTCAAAAACCCTTTCCCCACTATCTTTCAGGCTTTCAATCTCGGTACGGCCAGCATTGCCCATGGCGACTATTCCATATTTGCCAATAGCGGCATGAGCTGCACCGGTGAGGGTTGCAACATCGATGACCAGTTGCGGATCCAGTTTATTGGACCAGGCAAGTGCATCTGCCAGTATCATCCTGCCTTCCGCATCGGTATTCAGGACTTCGACCGTTGTTCCGTCAAACATCCTGACTACATCACCTGGGACATATGCATTTCCGTCCGGCCTGTTATCAGTGGCCGGTATCAATCCGATTACATGGACGGGTACCTTATTTTTGGCAAGGGCGTAAATTGTGGCAGCTACTGTCGCAGCCCCGGCCATATCGCATTTCATGTAATCCATGCTGTCATGGGTAGGCTTAAGACTGAGTCCTCCGGTATCATAAACAATCCCTTTACCGACAAGCACAATGGGTTGTTTGTTTTTTGCTTTTTCAGGTTTCCATGTAAGTATGGAAAATGTCGGTGGATCCTGGCTTCCCTGGTTGACTGCGAGCAATCCCCCCATCCGGAGAGATTCAATTTTTTTCTTATGGAATATCTCTGTTGTGAAACCGGCTTCCTCTCCCATCTTTGTGATTTCCCTGGATAATTCTAAGGCTGTGAGTGTGGAAAGGGGTTCATTAACCAGGTCTCTTGCCCAATATACAGCCTTACATAAGCTGCCAAGTTCATCTACCTTCAATTTTGGGATATCGGGAGATGCAATTTTCAGATTTTTAAGGGAATGCTGTTTCTCTTCTTTCTTGCTCAGGTATTTATTGAACTGGTAATTACCCAGGGTCATCCCCTCTGCAAAAGCGAGAATATGTTCAATGCCTGCATCAGGTCCCGTAATGACAAGGGAATCAATTTTCCTGGCATTAGCCAGGCCGGTAATTTTTGTTGCGGCTTTGCGGGTATCCTCGAGGGACTCAATTTCTTTTTTCTCTTCATCAATCAGGTGAACGAAAATCCACCTGGGAAACTGGTTAAAAAGAAACTGTTTTTTATTTTTATCCAGGCAAAATTTAAGGTAATCTTTATCCTGCTGGGTTTTAATCCAGTCCGTAAACGAACTCTCTTTTTTAGCTAGAAGAACTACACTTTCCTTAGATGCTATTTTATCAGTCCTGATTATTTTCATGCACCAAATATAAGGATTTTAGCCTCTAATCCACTAACTCAAAAGTATAGAGAATGGCCTCCAGTTCTCTCACATAATTTCGCTTATCCAGCCTCGGGGCATAGACGAATCCACCGACTGTGACCACCCGGTTATTCTTTTCGTCAAGTATTGTATGACTGATATACGGGCCTCCCATGAAGGCTTTTTCAAGTCTCCACAGACCCCTTAATTCAACAAGGTAACTGCCGTTTTTGGCTAACTCCCTGAAGATGGGCGGGAACAGGGGTTCTGTTTTCATGTAGGAGCCTCGAGTGGGACCGGGGACGAAGCGTTTGGTGAATTCGTCCCTTTTCGCAACCAGGTATTCGGGAGAAAAGGTGTTTGTGTCTGTGTATGGATAATAATAGATAAAAACCCCCTGGGACATATCGGCCACTTCATGAGTAAGCCAGATAAAATTAGTGGTGTCAAGTCCCACATCATACCCGGCCGGTACAGAGATGGAAACCCCATGTCCGGTTTTCAGGCTCTCATCAATTCCCTTGGCCCTATTCTTTTTATAATTTTGAATGGTCCGGTTGCGTTCATCTATTTCCAGCAGGCTGAGCAGTTTTTCCCTGTTTTCCTGGAGGTAACTTATCATACTTGTGTCATTCGGACCGATAAGGTTGACCACCAATTGGGGGTAAGCCCAGAGGTCGCGCTGTACAATTATCCGGGGTTCCTTATGCTGACTCGATATTTTGGTAAGGAATATGTTCCGGTGGGACTTAAATAATTTAGTAAATGCGCTGGATGGAATATGAATCAGGTCGTATTTTGGTTCATTCGCCGGCAATGCATCGAAGGGTTCGGTGCAAAGATCAATGAAGAAATCACCCACTTTCGATTCCCAGAGGTAGGGATCTATTACCAGCAGTACTTCACCGGGTTTCCCGCTTACCATTGGTTTAATACCCTGCCTGTCTTTATCAATACAGGATGTTAGGAAAAGGAGCAGAAAAAATGACAGGAGTAGGGATTTTACGGAAATCATGATTGAATTTGTTTGATAATCAGGGTTTAGGGCATCAAAAATCAAGCCAAAATTACGTTCTTCATAATGTATTCGGATAGGGAAAGGAGTCCCGCTTCATTGAAACCGGAACTCAGAATCTGCAATCCGAAAGGCATTCCGTTGGGATGTTTCCCAAGGGGAAGAGATATGGCTGGTATCCCTGTGAGATTTGCCAGAGTTGTAAAAATGTCTTCCAGGTAGAGTGCCACAGGATCGTCTCCCATAGTCCCCTGAACGAATGCCGGCCGGGGGGTGGTTGGCAATAGAATGTAAGGATATTCTTCAAGGATTTCCCGGGTTTTCTCAAGGATTAACCTTCTGGCTTTCTGTGCTTTCCCATAATACGCATCATAGTATCCTGTACTGAGAACAAAGGTTCCCGTCATGATCCTTCTTTTTACCTCAGTCCCGAAACCCTCGCTTCTGGATTTTACATAGGTATTTTTCGTATCTCCGGTTGAATCGCTGCGATACCCGTAATGGATCCCGTCATACCTTGCCAGGTTTGAAGAGGCTTCTGCAGTGGCCATAACATAGTAGGCAGGAACCAGGTAGTCAAGGAATGGAAAGGAGACAGAATCTGCCTGGAAACCTTCTCCGCGTAGGTGATCAATAATATTCAGGGTTCTTTCCCGGATTAGGGGATCGAGTCCCGGGTGTTCAATGGGTTCGCTCAGATATGCAATTTTTCCAGGAATATCTATAGAGTTAAGCAGTTTGCTGTATTCGGGTACTGCTTCATCTGAGGAAGTGCTGTCAAAATCATCCCCTCCGGCAATTACTTCAAGGATGAGAGCTGCGTCTGAAACGCTGTGTGTAATCGGACCAATTTGGTCAAATGATGATCCGTAGGCAATCAGTCCGTACCGGCTCACCCTCCCATAACTTGGTTTCAGTCCCGTTAAACCACAGAAAGATGCGGGTTGACGAATAGATCCTCCGGTATCCGATCCGATGGCTGCCAGGCATAGATCTGCTGCAACGGCAGCTGCAGAACCCCCCGAGGATCCCCCTGGTACTCTGGAGGTATCAAGAGGATTAAGGACCGGTCCATGGTAGGAGGTTTCATTGGTGCCCCCCATAGCAAATTCATCACAGTTTGTTCTGCCGATAATAATGGCATCTTCTTTCAACAACCTCTCCACGGCGGTTGCATTATAAATAGGATGGTAATTTTCAAGAGAGCGGGAGGAAGCAGAGGTTTTGTGGCCCTTGTAGCAAATATTATCCTTTAAACCCAGGACCATGCCAGCGAGTTTTCCCGCTGTTCCCCCGCTGATTTTAGCCTGGATTCTGTCAGCTTCCCTGAGTGCTTCCTCATCAAAAACTTCAACAAAGGCGTTCAGATTTTCATTCTGCCTGATCCTGTCTATGTACGAGCCTACTATCTCCGGAAGGTTTATTTCTCCCGAGGAAATTGCTTTTCTGACATCTGAAAGGGATCTGAACGGTTTCATTGCGTTGCATAAAAAAACCTGTCAGTAACGGTTCCGAAGAAACATATGACAGGCATTTTATTGTTTCGGGAAGTGATTACTTTTTTTCGCTTTCAGCGTCTTCTTCACCTTCCTCATCAGCCCCTTCCTTAGTGGCTTTCTTAAATTCTTTCATTCCCTGTCCCAGACCTTTCATGAGTTCGGGTATTTTTCTTCCGCCAAAAAGCAGAAGTACTACCAAAACAATTAAGATGATCTGCCAGGGGCCGGGAATTCCAAGTATGATTAAAAGTTCCATTTTTTAGTTATTTAGTCAAGAGTACAAACCTACATAAAATTTCTTTACAGGGGGATTATTTGCGGAACAATTGTACCACATCATTCCCATTGGCATACAGTAGCAGCATGAGCAGGAGGGCCATGCCTGCCATCTGTGCATATTCCATGAATTTATCTCCCGGTTTTCTGCCGCTGACGATTTCATATAAAAGGAACATAACATGTCCCCCGTCCAGGGCCGGGATCGGGAGAAGGTTCATAATGGCCAGGATGATGGACAGGAGGGCTGTCATTTCCCAGAATGACTGCCAGTCCCATACCTCCGGGAAAAAGCTTCCGATCTTTATGAATCCTCCCAGGGACTCATATGCCTTGGTTTTCGGGGTAAAAATAAGTTTCAGTTGTTTAATGTAGCTAATGCCCCGGCTAAAGCCTTTGCTGATGCCTGCAGGAATTGCTTCCACGAATTTGTATTCGATGGTCTCAAATTCAAAGAAATTACCCATTCCCAGGACGCTAACACCGATGGTAGAATTTTCGGTAGTAGTCAGAGTATAATCAATTCTTTCACCATCCCTGATTACGGCAATATCTATCTGCTGGGAATTATGATCTTTTAGTCTCGTTACAAACTGGTCAAAGAATTCGGTCTCCTCACCGTTGATACCGACTACCTGATCCCCCACCAGGATACCGGCTTCTTTTGCCGGTGATTCTTTGAGGTATCCGCTAACGACGAATGGGAACCTGGGAGCAATGAAGAACTCGCTTTTCAGCAGGGGAGCCATATGTTCTTCAAGGATTGGAATTTCCAGATTTTTTCCATCTCTTTCAACCTGAATGGTTTTTACATCCTCCACAATAAGGTCATGAAAAATATTGCTGAATTTTTTGATTTCTTTTCCATCCAGTGAAATGATTTTGTCACCGTTTTTCAGTCCCATATCAAGAGCTACTGAATCACAGCTGATCCCGTATTTGGCATTTTTTGTGGGAAGGTAAGATTCGCCCCAGAGATAAAGGATAAAGGAATAGATAACCAGTGCCAGCAGGAAATTTACAAGTACACCGCCGATCATGATGAGCAGTCGCTGGTAAGCCGGCTTCGCACGAAATTCATGCGGTTGGGGCGGTTGCTTCATCTGTTCCTTGTCCATTGATTCATCGATCATTCCGGAGATCTTAACGTATCCTCCAAGAGGAAGCCATCCAATACCATATTCTGTATCACCTATCTTCTTTTTGAACAGGGAAAACCAGGGATTGAAAAAGATGTAGAATTTCTCGACCCTTGTGTTAAATAATTTGGCGAAAAGGAAATGTCCCATTTCATGCAAGAATACCAGGATGGAAAGGCTGAGCAGGAATTGGGCTATCTGAACTAATACTGTCATTATTGAAGTCTTATTAACTCGTTCTAAACGATTAGAACGCGGCAAAATTATTTAAAAAGCTGGGTTTCGGCAATTTTTCTTGCATTAGTATCAGAATTTGTATAATCCTCCAGTCCGGGATTACTTATAAATTCTGCTTTTTGCATGGTTTTTTCAATGATATCAGGCATTTCCGTAAAACGGAGTTTTTCTTCTAAAAAAGCAGTGACAACTACTTCATTGGCCGCATTCAGGATGCAGGGCATATTCCCTGCTTTTTCCAGGGCCATATAGGCAAGGTCAAGATTTCGGAAGAGTTTTTTGTCAGGTAGATCAAAGTTCAGGGATGGGTAATCCTTGAAAGAAAACCTCTCCCCATCAGATTTCAGCCGTTTGGGCCAGGAAAGGGCATACTGGATTGGGAGCTTCATATCAGGTATGCCGAGTTGGGCTTTTATGGAGCCATCCTCAAATTGGACAAGGGAATGGACAATGGATTGAGGATGGATAACCACTTCGATCTGTTCAGGCTTCAGGTTGAAGAGCCAGTGAGCTTCTATTACTTCCAGTCCCTTGTTCATCAAACTTGCCGAATCAATGGTGACCTTATTCCCCATGCACCAGTTGGGATGCTTCAGGGCTTCCCGGCTTGTGACATTTTCAAGCTCTTTCATGGTTTTTCCCAGAAATGGTCCCCCTGAGGCCGTGAGAATTATTTTTTCTATAGGGTTAAGGTCTTCCCCGGCAAGGCATTGAAAAATTGCCGAATGCTCTGAATCAACCGGTATAATTTTCACCCTGTGCTCGATGGCTTTGCGGATGATCAGTTCTCCGCCTACAACCAGGGTTTCCTTATTGGCCAGGGCGATGTCCTTTCCTGATTCAATGGCCGACAGGGTGGGACGAAGGCCTGAGAAGCCAACAAGGGCCATGAGAACCATATCAATCGATTCCATCCGGACGATCTGTTCGATGGCATTGGATCCTGCATAGACTTTAATGGGCAAATCTGAAAGGGCATCACTGACCTGCGGGTATTTAGCTTCATCGGCAATAACTACATGGTTTGGAAGGAATTGGCGGGACTGTTTAATAAGTTCCTCAGCATTCCTGCCGGCAGTCAGCACTTCCAGGATAAAACTCTCGGGTTGTTTTTGAATGACTTCCAGGGTCTGGGTGCCGATTGAACCGGTTGATCCAAGAATTGCTATTTTCTTCTGCATTTAGAATACAATATAGGATTGTGGATCTATCGGAGTGCCGTTATGCCATAATTCGAAATGCAAATGAGGTCCGGTGGTCAGCTCCCCGGAATTTCCGATGATGGCAATGGCATCACCGGCTTTCACAACGTTACCGGTATTCTTGAGAAGTACAGAGTTGTGTTTGTATACAGAAATCAGATTGTTTTCATGCTGGATATAGATGATATACCCGTATTCGATGGTCCATCCGTCCATCGTAACCGTTCCGTCAAGGGTTGCTTTGACTACCTCATTTGGTTCGGCACCTATATCCGTGCCAAAATGATTTGCATTTGCCTTGAACTGCCTTGTCACGAGTCCCCTTACAGGAGCAAAAAAATGTATGCTTGCCAGGTCTCTCGGGGAGGACTGCCCGGGGATAACAGATAAATTATATTGCTCCTCCTCTTCAATTTGAAGCCGTAATATGGAATCTTCGATGGACCTGGAAAAATCCACCTGAGAAACATTAAGGGAGGTGTCGGAAAGATTCACAAGATTATCAGGTTCTTCTCCGGCTACCAATGCCCGGATATTATTAAAATACTGGTCTCTCATCCGAATCTCATTTTCCAGGGAGTCCAGTCTGACCGCATTCATCAGGATGGTTCTGCGCAGATTTCCATCCGGATAACCGGGAATCAGTTCCCGTATACTGGTATAGGCTACCAGGGCAAAGACACCGACAACAAGAAGGATTAGCAGGGTACTGCTGAGTGCAAACATATTCAGTCGTGTAAGCCTGAGGTACCATACCTCCTCAAAGGTATTGTCATTGTAAATGATCAGTCTGAACTTATCCCTAAGCCTATCTCCGAATTGTGTTTTTTGTCTTTTTCCCATGGGGCAAAATCATAGAGCCCACAAAGTTAATAAATCATTGATGAATTGTATATTTACCGAAAGAACTTAAGAACATGCTTTTCAAATCAATTGCCGATAAGGTTATTCCTCAGGAAAAACTCATCGGATTAAGAAATAAATATCCTGAAAAAAAGATTGTGTTTTGTACAGGCTGTTTTGATATCCTGCAGAGCGGTCATGCTGTTTTTTTTAACCAGTGCAAGCAGAAGGGGGATATTCTTGTGGTAGGAGTTGGCCGGGATAATGTGATAACAGAGCTTAAGGGTCCGGGTCGGCCAGTGAATCCGGAAAACAACAGGGTCTACCTCGTAGCAGCTTTCCAGGATGTTGATTATGCGGCACTGAACGATCATGAAATTTCAATGGGTAAGATCGATTTCAAGGAATTAATGACGGCATTGCGGCCCGATTATTTTGTTCTGAATGATGATGATACAGGCATTGTAGAAAAAAGGACGCTTTGTGATGAGATCGGCTGCGAACTGGTTCAGGTTAGCCGGGAGGTTCCCCGGATCCTTGAACCCACCTCTACAACCCGAATAATTGATAAGATACAGTTTGCCTACAGGGCTCCCCTGCGTATTGACTTTGCTGGAGGATGGACGGATGTGCCCTTTATTATGAATGATAAAACGGGATATGTTTCAAATATTACCATTTCACCCCTGGTAGAATTAAAAAAGGGGGCTTTCAATTTTGCCGGCTATCCCAGGGGAAGCGGATTGAGTACTTCTACGGCGGCCAAGCTTTTGGAGCTGGTTAGTTCTAAAAATTATAACTGTGATTCTAAAACCCTGTCCCAGATCGGGGAGGATCTTTTTAACCTGGAAAACAAAGAGCTAAACTGGGCTATTGGAAGACAGGATCAGTACTCAATTGTTAAGGGGGGATTCACATGTTGGGAATTCGGTGCCGATTATGCCAGGCCGCTAGAAGTTGAAATACCGCGTGAAACGCTGGAAGAGTTTAAAAAGAACCTGGTGCTGATCCATACTGGAGCCTCAAGAAATGCCCAGTCCGCCGTGGAGGAGGTATATAAAAATCATAAAACAGAAAGTGGAAAGGATGCACTGGAAAGGCTGGCGTCTCATGGGAAAAAATTTGCCCTGGCTTTAAGGGAAAAAGATTTTATAAATTGTGCCGGGATCATGAGCAGGAACTTTGAGGACCAGATACAGCTTGCTGCTTCTACCAGCAATGAATACCTGGATAATATGTATTCATTTGCCCTCAGGAAGGGCGCATACGGCGGTAAAATTGCCGGAGCAGGGGGAGGTGGAGCCTTTATCTTTTATTGCAAAGATCCCGAATTATTGATCTCATCTCTGAAAGAAAAATTTGTTGATTGTTTCGAGATCAATTTTCAATTCAACTACGAGAATATTAAGACTCTGAACAATATTTGAACCGGCCAAAACAATGAACCCCGGAGATGACCTGAGGTCCAACCCGGGGTGATACCGATACACTAGATCATATTTAAAAAAATTCTATGCACTGAGTGATTCAGGTGTATTTAACTGCTCCTCCACCCATTCCCTGTTCTCCCGGACTGCAAATACACAGGGTTCAACATCGCCAGTGGGATCTATATGACTCAAACCTCTTCCTAGCGCAAGACATCCTCCATATTGTTCTTCCTGTCCCGGGAGGCAGACGTATAATCCCGGAAGTTGTTGGCGGACTTTCTTCAGGAGTTCAGGTAGACGGTTTTTCTGATCTGCACTTATGCGATGAATGGCATCTTCATCTGTTGCAGGAAGGTATTCAACAAGGAAAAACATCCTGCTGCCAAGTTTATGGTAATGTTGCAATACTTCCGGATTGGTAAGCCGGTCAAAATTATCCCGGGTAAGAATCAATGATAATCCGAAGAGCATTTTACTTCTGCGTAGAACCTCTGCCACGGAGATGACTTTTTCATATAATCCTCGTCCTCTCCTCTCATCCATTCTTTCCGAATCACCCTCAATACCTAAAACCGGTATTAAATTGCGGTTTTTCTTGAAAAATCGGATATAATCGCTGTTGAGCAGAGTACCATTTGTGATGACCGGAAATACGGTTTCTTTAACCCTGCCGGCAGCTTCCAGGATATCCCTGCGCATCAATGGTTCTCCTCCTGCAATCATAATTATGTTGGTACCAATCCCGGATGCTTCACGGGACAAGTGCTCAAAACGCTGAGGTGTTATTTCCATCCCATTTCTGATTTTTTCGGACCTGGTGTAGCAACACTTGCAGACCAGGTTTTTGCGCTTAGTGATGCTGCAAATCATTATAGGAGGGGAGGGAAGTCCCTTTTCCTGTCTCTGTTGCCGTACTTCAGCTGCCAGGACTTGATGATTCATGGTTTTTATCCAAAATCCGCATTGCCTGAGATTGGTAAGGTTTATGTCAACTGCCTCATTAAAAAATTGGTCCAGGTTTTCCTGGAATGTTTCCATGTCTTCTTTTTCCTTATTCATGATGTAAAATTAGACTGCTTATAAATAAAAGACAGACAGAAATCGGTCAAGTTGCCTGAAGCATCGGTAAAACCTGGTAGTTAAAGAGTAAATCGGGTATTTTTTATTTTGACAAATGCAATTAGTTGAATATTTTATCGTTCCTTTGTTAAGTGAATTGAATTGATAATTGTTTTTGATTAATTGCTATGGATATTAAGGTAGACGGGAAGGAACTGCATCAGCTTTCTGCCAGGGAACTCAGGGAATTGGAGAAGCACATTAAACAGGCTTCATCCAATGCAAAGAAAAATGGGTTTAAAAAATTCCAGGTAGGAGATATTGTTAAGGTGGCTAAAAGTGACTGGTCCGCCGAGGGAATTATTGAAGAAATAGGTGCACGCACAGCAACCGTAAACATCGGAGAAGAAAAAATCCTGGCTACACCCAGGATGCTTTCCAAAGTTTAGCAAAAGACATTTCCAATATTTATTTTTTTTGTTGTAACGAATACATCGTCTGCTCGTCCTATATACTGAACCCTAAATTCAGAAGGATGAAAAATACTATAGTAATTATCTGCATGGCAGTTTTCGGAGTTGGACTGCAGGCCCAGACCAGTGAATTTGATGAGCTATATTCAGCTTTCAGGGGAGAAGAAGGTGTGGTCAGCATATATATACCCGGATTTCTATGCCGAATGGCCGGTAATATGGCAGATCTTGAGAAGGAAGAACAGGACCTTTTGAGGTCGATTCATTCCCTCAAACTACTTGTCATAGAAAATCCGGAGATCAATAAGCAGATAAACCTGGCGAAGGTACTTTCAAGGGTTGAACCCGATCAAGGGGTTTTTCCACTGCTCCGTGTCCAGGATGGCGATCAGGATGTTCTGATTCTCGCAAAAGAGAAAAATGATCTCGTTTCAGAGCTTTACGTGATTGTGGGAGGAGATGAAAATATCATGATCAGAATCAAGGGAAGAATGGACCGCGATCTCATGAAAAATCTTTACAAGGTCACTGGCATTGAACAGGTCAAATACACTACTAAGATCTAGTCCAGTCCGAATCTTTCCCGGTGAATCTGGAAAAGATAGCCGGGTTCTTCATTCATTGTTGTTTGCCAGGTTCTTCAGCTTGGTTTAAGCCACAAATTTCACCAATCCTGAATAATTTCGAGTATAATCTTTATTGACCTTTTCCATCCGGCTTCTTTAGAATGATTTTAATTAGTCCAGATTGGACCTGCTGTTGTTCGTCTGAGGTGTTATAAATCATATTTTTATCGTTTGTTAATAAACAATGAAACCAATGAAAAATTACAGATATTTATTTTTGACAAGCTTGCTGGCTTTATGCCTTTTTGCAGGTTCTTATGCACAGAAACCAACCCGGTGGAGAGGTCCCTCCGGAAATGGTATATATCAGGAATCCGGATTATTGACCGAATGGCCCTCAGGAGGACCGGAGATTCTCTGGTCATTTGAGGAACTGGGAAAGGGACATTCATCCCCGGTAGTCTCCGGCAAATACATTTATACAACCGGGATGATTGATTCAGTCGGGTATCTATTCAAGTTTGACCTTGAAGGGAATCTGATTTATAAGACGGGGTATGGTCGGGAATATTTTGATAGTTACCACGGAACCAGGGGCTCACCTGTGATTGCAGGAGACCGGATCTATATTGTTAGTGGGTACGGACATTTATATTGTCTACGTGAAGGGAATGGATCGGAAGTTTGGTCCCTTGATATGGTCAAAGAATACGGGGGAAGAATTCCCCGATGGGGCTATAATGAAACAGTAGTCATTGATGGAGATGTGCTTTACTGTACTCCCGGAGGAAAAAAATCAAATGTCATCTCCCTGAACAGGCAGAGTGGCTCATTGATCTGGAGCTGTCCGGGAAAAGGAGAAACTTCAGCCTACTGCTCACCTCTGTTGTTCGAGCACGGAGGAAGAAAGATACTGGCAACTCATACTGCATCACATCTATTGGGTATTGATGCCGGTTCAGGGGAACTGCTCTGGAATCATACACAAACCAACAAATGGTCTGTTCATGCAAATACACCTGTTTACTATGAAGGGGGACTCCTTTATTTCAGTGGATATGGTCAGGGCGGAGGAAAGCTTAACCTGAGTGCAGACGGATCAGAGGTTACATCGGCCTGGTTTAATGTAAGTTTTGACAGCCGGATGGGAGGCGCTGTAATTCTGGATGGCTATGTGTATGGTGCAGGTGATAAGAGCCGGCCTTTGAAATGCATTGACTGGAACACCGGCGATACAACCTATACTGCTCCTGAGATTTCCAAGGGAAATATAATTTTCTCCGAAGGAATGCTCTATTGCTATACCGAGAGGGGAGAACTTGCACTTGTAAAGGCGGATCCCGGGAAATACGAACTGATCAGCAAAACGAAGGTTGAAAAAGGTTCCGAACAACACTGGGCCCATCCTATGATCCATGAGGGAGTTCTTTACCTCAGGCATGGTAATGCACTGATTGCATACAGGATAAAATAAAATATCCCATGAGATGTTTCCTGATATCATTGATAATAGTTCTGAATGGCGGTCCGCTGCTACAGGCTCAGGAATCTGAACTTAACTGGACACATTTCAGAGGTAGCAACCTGGATGGAATCTCCAAAGATTCCGGTTTCCCGGTGCAATGGAGCGACTCCTCATCCAATATTGCCTGGAAAACGGAGATCCCGGGACGGGGCTGGTCTTCACCTGTTGTGTATGGAAATCAGGTCTGGTGCACTTCTGCGACAGAAGACGGGACGGAGATGTTTGCCTATTGTATCGATTTCAATACCGGCAATCTGCTTTTTAAGGTGAAAATATTTGAACCCGAAGAAATTTTCAGAAAACATTCAATCAATAGTTACGCTACCCCTACAGCCTGCATAGAGGAAGGTTTTGTTTATGTACATTATGGCAGGTATGGGACTGCCTGCCTGGAAACCGGAAATGGACAAATCATGTGGAAGCGGGATGATCTGCATTGTAAGCATGTTCAGGGACCGGGTTCATCCCCAGTGTTGTATAAGAATTTAATTATTCTCCATCTGGAAGGTACCGACCAGAGGTATCTTGCTGCACTGGATACGAAAACCGGCAAAACGGTATGGAAGGTTGATCGTCCCGAAGAACCTTACAAGCCTTTACCGGATATTGGAAAAAAGGCATACATAACTCCAATCATCATCCGGGTAGAAGGCAGGGATTTGATCATCTCAAACGGTTCAGCGGTTTGTATCGCCTATGAAGCACAGACAGGAAAGGAAGTCTGGCGGGTCGTTAAAGGGGCAGAGTCTACCGTTGCTATGCCTGTTGAGAGCAATGGACTGGTATATTTCTATACCGGTTTTGAAACGAGTCCCGAGGGGAAAGATTATTCTGAGTTATTAGCTGTTGATCCTGTGGGAAGAGGAGATATTACCGGAACTAATATACGGTGGATCGTGAAATCACCACGATTGCAGCTCTCTACCCAGGTGATTAAAGACGGCTTATTGTATACCGTAGATTCAGAGTCCATACTAAAATGCATGGATGCAATGACGGGAGAAACCATATGGACTGAAAGGTTGAAAGGAAAATACAATTCCTCTCCTGTCTGGGCAGACGGTAAGATCTATTTTAGCTCAACCCGGGGAGAAACAACTGTAATTCGTGAAGGTCGCAGCTATGAAAGGATAGCCCTGAATACCCTGGATGGAGAAATCTGGGCTACTCCCTCATTTTTGAGAGGATCAATATTGCTTAGAACCAGTAAATTTCTTTACAATTTCCGAACAGAAGCCAATTGACCGGCCAGTATTAGCTAATCCGGCTTGAAATATTAACTTTTAGTGAATCAGATCAATGAGAACATATTTAAACTCTGTCATAATTGTTATTCTATTCCTTGCGATTACGCAGGCGACCACAGCACAATGGAGGGGACCAGCCAGGGATGGACAGTTTCCCGAAACCGGATTATTGAAAACCTGGCCGGAAGAAGGACCGGAATTGCTCTTTAAGTTATCCGGAATAGGGGAAGGATTTTCTTCAGCGGTTGAACATAACGGGAATATCTATGTAACTGGTAAGATCGATACATTGGATTATATCAGCTCCATTAGCCCTGATGGCAAGATAAACTGGCAGGTTCCCTACGGTAGATCCTGGCTCAAGAGTTTTAGCAATTCACGCTCAACACCCTACCTGGAGAATATGCGTGCATATCTGCTAAGTGGTACTGGCAGATTGGTATGTATCGATGCTGTCCAAGGGAAAGAAATCTGGTCAGTAGATGTTGACAAGGATTATGAAGCGGACTGGCATAGATGGGGTTTAGCAGAATCAATCCTGGTGGTGGATGACCTGGTTATCTGCTGTCCTGCCGGCAAAAAAACCACCATGGTAGCTTTTAATAAAATTTCCGGGGAACTGGCTTGGAAAACGGAATCTATAGGGGGACAAAGATCTTATGTTTCACCTGTTCTCTATGAGTATAATAATATCAGGCAGATTCTGGGAATGACCTCAAAGGATGTTTACGGGGTTGACCCTGGCACAGGAGAAATTGTTTGGACTTATCCCTATTACCTTCAGGGAGAAAAACATGAAGAAGATGGCGCTATCATTACCATTACACCTTTGTGGCATGAGGATGAAATCTTCCTAACTGCCGGGTACAATTTTCCCGGAGTAATGCTGAAGCTCTCAGAGGATGGAAAAACAGTTAAGGAGAAATGGAGGAATATTACCCTCGATAATCATCATGGACATTTGGTAAGGGTAGGTGATCATATTTACGGCGCCAACTGGTATGATAACCGGAACGGGAAATGGGTATGCCTGGACTGGAAAACCGGTGAGGTGATGTGGGTAGAAGGATGGCATACCAAGGGAAGTATTATCAGTGCAGAGAACATGTTGTATATTTATGAGGAAAAGTCAGGAAATGTTGGACTTCTGAAAGCAGATCCGGATGAGTTTCTGTTGAGCGGAACATTCCAGATCACAGAAGGAGAAGGTCCACACTGGTCCCATCCCTCCATATATAATGGTAAACTGATGATCCGTCATGGAGATATCATTTTTGCATACAATATCAAGGAATAATTAAGCGGACAAGGAAACCGGATTACTAGTTTTTTCGAATTTTTAATGGCAGGCAAATCTAAAAATATCGTCCTTATTCTGCTGATCCTTACCGGATCGGTTTTCCTGGCGTACTGGCTTTCCGGGAATCCTTCGAAGGATTTTGCCAGAAGCGTCCCCGGAATGGACAATCGTGGAGAGGGACTTGACCTGGTGGCTGAAATAGTAAACATAGGTGAACACTTTGAACTTTTTCGAAAAGTAAGCCCTTCCCTTAAAGAAACTCCTTCCCTTAAGGAAAGCTGGCCCCGGTTCAGGGGTGATGATTTCGATAATATTTCGAAGTCCGGGATCTCCCTGATCGATCGTTTTCCGGCAGGAGGTCCCGAGATATTATGGTCTGCAGAGCTTGGAGAGGGACATGCGGGTCCGGCTATATATGAAGGCCTGGTATACCTTCTTGATTATGATGAGGAAATGAAGGCAGATATGCTGAAGTGTTTTTCCCTTGTGGATGGAGAGGAAATCTGGCGTCGCTGGTACAATGTGGATATAAAAAGAAATCATGGTATGTCCAGAACGGTTCCTGCAGTGACGGAAAAGTATATTCTGACCATGGGACCCAGAAGCCATGTAATGTGTATGGAACGGGAAACAGGTGATCTTTTATGGAGTCTTGATGTCATTAAAGAATACGGGACAGAAATTCCTTTCTGGTACACCGGGCAATGTCCCCTTATCGATGATGATGTGGCGGTAATTGCAGCAGGGGGCTCTGTTCTTATGATTGGGGTAGATTGTAAAACGGGCAAGATTCTCTGGGAAACACCCAATGAAAACCAATGGAAAATGTCGCATTCTTCCGTAATGCCCTTTGAATATGAAGGAAAAAGAATGTACGTCTACTCTGCCGTTGGAGGAGTATGCGGAATAGAGGCCGAAGGAAGAAATGCCGGATCCATATTATGGTCCACCCGAAAATGGAACCATTCTGTTGTAGCACCATCCCCGTTGTGTATGCCCAATGGTAAAATATTCCTGACTGCGGGATATGGTGCCGGAAGTATGATGCTGCAGCTTCAGAAAGATGGGGAAAATTTTACCGTGCAGATACTGGATGAATATTTGCCGAAAGAGGGACTCGCATGTGAACAGCAAACACCCCTGTATTACCAGGGTCACCTCTTTGGTATTCTGCCCAAAGATGCCGGTCCAAACAGGAACCAGTTAGTATGTGTCCACCCCTCCGACAGCCGGAAGATCGTCTGGTCAAGCGGACAGGAAACCAGGTTCGGACTCGGTCCCTATATGATCGCCGATAATAAGATATTTCTGTTGAAAGACGATGGTACACTTTTCATTATAGAACCTGATATAAATTCTTACAAAGAATTGGCCCGGGTACAGGTGATGGAAGGGTTTGATGCCTGGGCACCGCTTGCCATAGCTGATGGCTACCTTCTTTTACGAGACTCCAGAACCCTGGTTTGTATACGAATTAAAGCCTGAAAAAATGAATAAAAGAGCGATAACATTCTTTATCATAATACTGGCAGTTCTTGCAGTGATCATCATCGCCAGGGATATGGTTTCCAATAACCCGGGGAAACGGGCCGGCAATCCCTATAAACTTGAAATTGACAGTATTAAGCAAGTTGACCCTGCACTAATAAAATACAAGGAGTTCCGCCAGATCAATCTCAACCTGGAAAATCCCGCAGGAATTGCCCTGAAAGGGAACAGAATATTTCTGACCGGAGATCAGAACCTGGTGGTTTTGTCTACCCGGGGTGAACTTATTTCTGAGTATGAGCTGGGTGCCCGGCCAACCTGTATAAGCTCCGCCGGGGAAAATCTGCTTTGTATCGGATTCCTTGATCATTTCGGCATCTACAGGGAAGACGGAACACTGGTTAACGAATCGGAGAAACATTCCAGTTCTTCCTTTTTCACTGCAATCGAAGTTAAGGATGGAAAAGTGTTTATCGCTGATGCCGGAAACCGAAGGGTGCTGGTCTATGACATGGAAGGTAATTTCAAAACAGAGATCAGGGGAGAAACCGGTGACGGAACCTCCCATGGATTCATTATTCCCAGTCCGAATTTCCACCTGGATTTCGATCCTGAAGGAAATCTCTGGGTTACCAATCCTGGGATACACACCCTTCAGCAGTATACGGAGCAGGGAAACCTGGAGGACATCCTGGAGTAAAGCATCCCTGGAGATTGATGGCTTTAATGGCTGTTGTAATCCGGCGAAGTTTACCTTTTTACCCGATGGCAGGTTCCTGACTTCCGAAAAAGGATTGGTCAGGATAAAAGTGTATTCCCCTTCCGGGGAATTTGAATCTGTGGTCGCTGCACCGGATAAATTTACTGAAGACGGACATGCACCGGACCTGGCAGTTGATAATGAAGGGAATGTTATTGCCCTGGATATCGATAAAAAAATGATACGGTTTTTTAATCCTTTATAATATGGACAGGAAAACTTTTATTGACCGTTTTATGCGGCTGTTCATTCTCGCGGGAATAGGGATTTTCACAGGTTTCCTGGTTTCCAGGCGGAAACTTATCCATGGGGGATGCATGCAGCACCGTATGCAGTAATTGTCCCGAATTTAAAGACTGTTCCAAAGAAGAAGCAGTTAAAAACAGAAAAAATGGCAGAACCTAAGAACATTGACAGACGCCGTTTTATTCATAACGGCATGAGATTGTCCCTGGTGCTTACCCTGGGTGGAGTTGGTACCCTGGCAGCCACCCGGGCAACAGGAGATGACTGGGTATGGCAGATCGATCCCTTTAAATGTACTCAGTGTGGAAGATGTGCAGACAACTGCGTACTCGGTCCCTCTGCCGTAAAATGCGTCCATGCATACGACCTTTGCGGTTACTGCGATCTTTGTGGGGGGTACTTTAAACCCGGCACGAATAACCTGACAACCGGAGCTGAAACCATGCTCTGTCCCACTGCCGCCATTGCCCGCAAATTTATTGAGGAACCCTTCTTTGAATATACCATTGATGAAGATCTATGTATAGGTTGTGCAAAATGTGTCAAGGGATGCACTTCCTTCGGGAACGGATCCCTACACCTTCAGATAATACATGATATATGCAAGAATTGCAATGAGTGTGCCATTGCCCGCTCCTGTCCCTCTGACGCTATCTCAAGGGTTCCCGGGAAACAAGCCTTACCTTGTAAAAGGGGACTTTTCAAATTCTTCCATCAGTGATAAACCTAACACGGTATAATATTTTGAATTCCTCAGCCCAAAATATCAAACCTATGTTCTCAGGAGTAAAGCAATCTCTTCCAAAACTGATTTATTCATTTGCTTTATTGTTCCTGCTGTTCTTAACATCCATGCCTGCACAGGCCCAGGAGCAACGTTTCCCGAAACCTGAATTCGAAACTGGCTACGAGCAACCCGATCCGGAAACGCCGGAACCCCGAAATCTTGCTTTGAGTTACCTGGATGTCGGAGTTTTATTCCTGGTGCTTTCATTGGCCACATGGTTTGCATTAAGAAAACGATCAAGAAGGGGAATATTCTGGCTCTCTGTTTTCTCCCTGGTTTATTTCGGATTTTACCGGGAGGGATGTATCTGTGCTGTGGGTTCCGTGCAGAATGTAGCCCTATCCATTGCCGATCCCAATTATGCCATCTCAATAACCGCCCTGGCCTTTTTTCTCCTGCCCCTGATTTTTACCCTGTTTTTCGGCAGAACTTTCTGTGCTGCCGCCTGTCCCTTAGGTGTCATACAGGACCTGGTAATAATAAAACCCATTTCCATATCCTACAGGACAAGGAAAATACTTGGACTGATCCCTTATCTTTATTTGTCACTGGCCGTATTATTTGCGGTGACCGGTACGGACTTCATCATTTGTCGTTATGATCCCTTTGTGGGAATATTCCGCATGGATGCGGAATTTCATATGATCGTCCTTGGAATTTCTTTTTTACTGATGGGAATGTTCGTGGGAAGGCCCTATTGCCGCTTCCTTTGTCCCTACGGTGTACTGCTGGGCTGGATGTCAAGATTTTCCTGGAAACACCTGAGCATCACCCCCTCCAATTGTATACAGTGCAGGCTCTGTACCAATTCATGTCCCTTTGATGCCATTGAGCATCCTACAAAGGAGAAATCCACCGCAGATCCAATAAGCAACCGGATCCGCTTCATCACCTACGCAGTTCTGATTCCCATCTGGATCATGATTGGCGGATTTGCCCTCTCTAAGGCTCATGTATACTTATCCAGAGTGAATGACAATGTAGCACTTGCCGAACTAATGATTTCTCACCCGGAATTGAAGAATGATCCTGATAATATTGATATCCAGACTTTCCTTGCCTCCGGGAAATCTTTTGATACCCTGGTTGAAGAAGCTGGCGTGATTCAGGAGAAATTCCGGATAGGGGGGTGGTTTGCCGGGGGATTCCTTGGACTTGCCATTGGATTGACACTGTTGAGCCAGGTGATATTCCGGAAAAGAAAGGATTTTGAACCCCATAAAGGGGATTGTTTCAGCTGTGGTAGATGCATGGATTTTTGTCCCGTTGAACCCGATAAAAAGTAACCTAGAAAATATGGAAGATAAGTCCCGCCTTCAACTATTACATAATACAGCCCTCATTTCCGGGGTGTTCTGCCTGGTTGTGAGCCTGCTCCTCCTTCTAAACTACCTGCAATTCAGCAGCAAAGAACCTCTTGAGAGCCAGGCCATGGAAATCCTCCTGGAAAAGCTGTCAGAGGATTCCGGGAATGAACAACTGAAAGAGGATATCCGCGATCTGGATATGCTTGCACGCAAAGCCTATTTTAACAGCCAGTGGCAAATACGTACCGGAAGCTACCTCCTTCTGTTCGGCGCCATTGTTTTTGCAGTTTCCCTCAGGTATTATCATTCCCTGCGCTCCAGGATCCCTGAGCCTGAAGAGGAAGGTAAGGAATTATTTCGTGGGGGGATGCTGACCCAAAAATGGATACTCGCTTCGGGAGGCGTTCTCTTAGTTGCTGCTCTTGGGACCTCCCTTATTACAGTTAATCACCTGGATAATTACGGTGTTATTTCTGAAAAATCAACAGGTAGTGAAGCATCAGACATCGATGAAAACATAGAAGTAATAGACCTGGGTTCTCAACAATCTTCAGGAGATGCGGATCCGGTCAGCGCAGCGGGAATTGAATCCGGATCCGACAATTCCCCGGGAACCGAAACTACATCCGGAACCATCGCTGGAGCTACACCCGAAACCGCCACTGGAACCACACCCGAATCCACCACCGAAAGCACCTCCGGAGCCAATGCCGGAAACGTTTCCGGATCCGGATCCCAAGCTTCAGGATCTTCTGCTTACGTTCCGGTTACCCGGGGAGAGATTCTGTCTCAGCATAATTCTTTCAGGGGCCCTTGGGGGAATGGTGTTTCGGGGCATCTGGGGATGCCGGTGGACTGGGATGGAGGTTCCGGGAAATTAGTGAAATGGAAAAAGAAGATACCCAAACCCGGCTATAATTCACCCATCATCTGGAAGGATAAACTGTTTATTTCAGGAGCCGACGATTCAGGCCAGTACATTTATTGCTACAACCGGAATACAGGGGAAATTATCTGGGAAACAGAAACAGGCGATATTCCAGGGTCCCCGTCTGAGAAACCCCGGGTAACGGATGATACCGGACTGGCTGCATCCGGACTATGTACGGATGGAAGCCGGGTCTATGCCATTTTTGCTACAGGTGATATCGTTTGTCTTTCAGCGGCAGGTGAAAGGATATGGGCAAGGAATCTCGGTATGCCTGATAATCATTACGGACACTCATCTTCCCTCCTTGTATGGGATGGAAAACTATTTGTTCAGTACGATTCCAACAAAGGAGGCAGGGTTCTTGCCCTCAACGTAATGACCGGTGAAACCTCCTGGGACACCAGGCGTCAAAGCGGCATATCATGGGCGTCCCCCATTCTTATCGAACATAAGGGTGTTTTTCAACTGGTGCTTTCTGCCGATCCCATCGTCGCTGGATACGATATCAAAACCGGTAAAGAATTATGGTCAAATAGCTGTATGATGGGGGAAGTCGGACCTTCTCCAGCCTATGCAGAGGGAGTGATTTTTGCGGCAAATGAATATGCCATGATGGTGGCCATTGACCTGGATAATCCATCAGAAATCCTCTGGGAAGGTGATGAATACCTCCCCGAAGTTTCCAGTCCCGTTGCATCAAACGGACTTCTTTTTATCGCGACTTCATATGGTGTATTTGCCTGTTATGATGCCCGCTCAGGTGAAAAATACTGGGAACAGGAATACGGTAATGGTTTTTACTCATCCCCGATTATTGCGGATGGAAAAGTGTATGCACTGGATATGGGAGGAATTATGCATGTATTTAAATTGTCAAAAGAGTATGCCCTTGCCGGGGAATCTTCCCTTGGCGAAAAGGCCTATTCAACCCCCGCCTTTGCGGATGGGAATATCTATATCAGGGGCGAAGAAAACCTGTATTGCATAGGAAACTAATGTGTTGAATGGATGGAGATTATACGGCAGGATATAGCAGAGATAATTGAGGAAAAAGGAAGGGCCATTCCTATCCTTCAGGCAATTCAGGATAAGTATAAATATCTACCTGAGGAAGCCCTTCGCATGGCTTCTGATATATCGGATATTTCGCTCTCGGGACTGATAGGTGTGGCCAGTTTCTATTCCCAGTTCCGTTTTGCCCCGGTGGGCGATCATATTATCAAGGTATGTATTGGAACTGCCTGTCATGTTAAAGGAGCAGAACGTGTGTATGATTCCATGCGCAGGTTGTTTAAGCTCCCTCCAAAACAACATACAGATGCATCAGGTAAATTCACGGTTGAAAAAATCGCCTGTCTTGGATGCTGTACCCTGGCTCCGGTAGTGCAAATTGACGATGTTACTTACGGGCATGTTGACCCTGCAAAAGTCAAGGAGGTCATTGAAGATTTTGATCTTCATAAAAACAAGAAAACAATTCGTGCTTCCAGTAAAGGTAAATTCCGGGAAACTGAGGGTGAGATACGCGTTGGACTGGGTTCCTGTTGTGTTGCCAGTGGCAGCGAGGATGTGAGAAAAGCCCTCAGTCAATCCATTCATGAAAATGATCTGAATGTAAGCCTGAAACACGTAGGATGTGTTGGGATGTGCCACCAGGTTCCCCTGGTAGAGATTGTTAAGGATGATCAGGAACCCGTTCTTTATTCGAAAGTGGAGGCCGACAGTGTGAAGGGTATTATTGAGAATCATTTCAATCCTCCTACCCTGGGGAAACGCATCCGTCAACGTTTTCTTAATGCCATTGACACAATGCAGTCGGATAAGGACTGGGAAGGTATTCAGCGTTATTCCCTGGATGTCAGGGATGAGCATGTTACCTCCTTCCTGGGTCGACAGGTACCTATTGCTACAGAGGATCGCGGAATTCTTCAACCTCTTGATATAGAAGAATACAAATCCCGCAATGGGTTCAAGGGCCTGGAAAAGGCCCTGAAGAAAATGACCCCTCCGGAAATCATAGAAGAAATAAGATTAAGCGGGATACGTGGCAGGGGGGGAGCCGGATTCCCCACAGCTACAAAGTGGCAGACGGTTGCCTCTATGGAAGAAAAGGAGAGATATATTATTTGTAATGGAGATGAGGGGGACCCGGGAGCTTTCATGGACAGGATGTTACTGGAATCATATCCCTACCGGATAATTGAGGGGATGGTAATTGCAGCTTTCGCTGTGGGAGCGGCAGAAGGGATCCTATATATCCGGGCAGAATATCCACTTGCCGTACAAAGGGTGAGGGAGGCCCTGAAAATTTGTTACCAGGAAGGATATCTGGGGGAAAACATCATGGGATCTGGTTTCAATCTTAAACTGGATATAAGTGAAGGTGCAGGGGCATTTGTCTGCGGAGAGGAAACTGCCCTGATAAATTCCGTGGAGGGGCGCAGAGGATTTCCCCGGATCAGACCACCATTTCCTGCTGAAAAGGGATTGCATGATAAACCAACCCTGGTGAATAATGTTGAAACATTTGCACAGATCCCGTATATCTTCAGGAGGGGATCCCTTGCCATCAAAAATATCGGGAAAGGAGATAGCAGGGGTAGCAAAGTTTTTGCCCTTGCGGGGAAGGTAAAGAGAGGGGGACTGATAGAAGTGCCCATGGGTATTACAATCCGGGAGATTGTATTTGAAATCGGAGGAGGAGTGGCAGAAGACAGACAATTTAAAGGAGTTCAGATAGGTGGCCCTTCCGGGGGATGCGTTCCTGCCAGCCTGGCCGATACCCCGGTGGATTATCATTCCTTGATTGAGGTTGGAGCTATGATGGGATCCGGCGGAATGGTAGTGCTGGATGAGACGGATTGCATGGTGGATATTGCAAGGTATTTCCTTGCCTTTACACAGAATGAATCCTGCGGGAAATGCACATTTTGCCGGATAGGCACCAAAAGGATGCTGGAAATCCTGGAAAGGCTTTGCAGTGGAAAAGCTAAGGCAAATGATCTGGATGAACTTGAGAATCTGGCGGGATGGACGGCCAAGGGGAGTCTATGCGGACTGGGAAAAACTGCCCCCAATCCCGTTCTGTCAACCCTGAAATATTTCAGGGAGGAGTACGAAGCACATTTGCAGGGTACCTGTCCCACCGGAAAATGCACTGACCTGATAAGATATTCCGTCAATGATAACTGCATAGGCTGTACCATCTGTGCCCAGAAATGTCCGGTTAATGCCATCGCTTTTGCTCCGCATGAAAAACACAGTATTGACCAGGAGCTCTGCATTAAGTGTGATAATTGTTTCCAGGTTTGTCCCTCTGATGCCATAACAGTAAAATAGTATTGCCAGAATTAAAAATTATGACCAGGATTAAAATAGATGGAAAGGAAACGGAGGTTAAGCAAGATACCTATGTCCTGGCTGCAGCAAGATCTGTAGGGATTGAGATCCCAACCATGTGCTATATAAAAACCATGGAACCTTTTGCAACCTGCATGCTTTGCGTGGTGAAGGACCAGGCCAGCGGGAAGCTTTTTCCGAGCTGTTCCGTACGGGCAGCAGAGGGCATGGATATCATTACCAATGATGAAGAGATAAGGGAAGCCCGAAAAACAGCTTTGGAATTATTGCTCTCAGATCATATTGGAGATTGTGAAGCTCCCTGCCAGATCTCCTGTCCCGCTCATATGGATATTCCCCTCATGAACCGCCTCCTTGCGGAGGGGAAAATTGATGAAGCCCTTGAAGTAGTCAGGAGGGATATCGCCCTGCCCTCCATTCTTGGTAGAATCTGTCCTGCCCCATGCGAGGGAGCCTGCCGGAGACGGACCGTTGACCAGGCAGTTTCCATCTGCCTTCTAAAGCGATATGCCGGAGATATCGGACCAGGGCGGGTCTGCTGGGTTAAAATCCTCAGGAAAAAAAGTAGCTGTAATCGGATCCGGTCCCGCTGGACTCTCAGCTGCCTATTATCTTCAGCTAAGGGGGGTTTCATGCGAGATCTTTGATGCAGGTGATAAACCCGGTGGGGCCCTGCGTTACAAAGTACCCAGGGAAGACCTTCCGGTGGATGTGCTGGACCGTGAAATAAATCATATCCTTGATACGGGGGTAATTATTCACAGTGCGCACCCGGTGGATAAAAATGAATTTTCAGAGATCCGGGATAAATTTGATGCAGTGATTATTGCCTCAGGAGATTTTTCAGGGGATCAGAAGGATTGGGGAGTGGATTCCACTGAAAAGGGTTTTACATGCACTAAAAAAACCTATACAACGAATCTGGACGGTGTTTTTGTGGCCGGTAACGCCATTCGTTCGCAGAAAATGGCAGTCAGGGCTTCCGGCCAGGGAAAAGAGGCTGCGTTTTCTGTCAGCCAGTATTTATCGGGCAGAACCATTACAGGGTGAACCAAGAATATTCAATTCCCGGTTCGGCAAACTTATGGAACAGGAAATCCCCTTCTACCTGCTGGAATCGGTTCCCGATAAAAGATATGAACCGGCCGGTGGGATAGAGCTGGGATTTGGAATGGAAGAAGTTAAGGCCGAAGCCTCCAGGTGCATGCGATTGTGATTGCAGGAAACTTGATAATTGCAGGCTGCGTGAGCTGTCGGAGGAATACCAGGCTGATCAGCGCCACTACTGGAATCCCGAGCGAAAATCTCTGAGTAAATCCATGCAGCATGAACTGGTGATTTATGAGCCGGGCAAATGCATAAAATGCAGCATTTGTGTCAGATTGGCTGAAAAGCATAGGGAGAAAATAGGTTTTACCTTTATTGGCAGGGGATTTGATGTAGAGATTGGGGCACCGTTCAACGAAGAGCTCAAATCTGCTCTGACCACATCAGCAAGGGAAGCAGCAGAGGCCTGTCCAACAGGTGCCCTGTCCATGAAGAAAAAGGAACAGTGAAGAGAAACAACATAAAAAATACAATTAAAATTCTGCTCCAGGTAGTGCTGATTCAGGGAGTGCTGCATTCACAGATGGCCTATTCCCAGGAGGACTGCTGGAATATTTTCAGGGGCAACCAGGCACTCACAGGAGTCTCTGAGGTTGATATCCCCAATTCTGTTTCAATCCTATGGACCTATAAGACCGGGGCTGAGATAAGTTCTTCTCCCGTTGTATGTAATGATCGGATCATTGTCGGGTCCACTGACGGTCTTGTGTATTGCCTTGATATGGAAGGATCACTCATCTGGAAATTCAAAACAGGAAATGCCATCGAGGCTGCGGCATTAATTCTGGATGGAGTGGTATATATTGGGAATCTTGATGGCAGTTTTTTCGCTCTTGATATGGAAAGTGGAGAACTGCGCTGGGAATATAAAGCTGAAAATCAGATCAGCGGTTCGGCTAACTGGATTGAGATTAAAGGCCAAAAGCTTCTTTTTGTTGGCAGTTACGATTATTACCTGCATTGCATTGATGCTGAAACCGGAAAAGGAATCTGGAAGTATGAATCGGATAATTTTATAAACGGTGCTGCTGCATTGTATGATGGAAATGCTGTGTTCGGAGGTTGTGATGGATTTTTGCATATTGTTAATCTTGAAAAGGGAGAGGTTAATGCCCGGATTGAGCTTGCCACTTACATTGCCGGATCTGCTGCTATTTCTGGGAATCTTGCATACATAGGTGATTATGATGGCAAATTCCGATGTGTGGATCTGGCTAAAAAGGAAATTGCCTGGGAATGGGAGGAAGAGGATACATATCTGCCATTCATCGCCTCCCCCTCGGTATCCCGTAACAGGGTTGTAACCGGAAATGAAAACAAGTATATTTATTGTTTTAACGCAGAGAACGGTGAGGAACTCTGGAAAGTCAACACACGGGCCAGGGTTCATGCTTCCCCGGTGATTTCCGGGAATAAGGTTGTAGTAGCAAATTTAAGAGGAGATGTATTCCTGGTGGAACTGGAATCAGGAAAAATTCTGCTGGAATATGAACTTGGAAGTCCGGTTACCTCGAATCCTGCCGTTTACGATGGCCGGATCGTTCTCGGAGCCAAGGATGGGATGATTTATTGTTTAGGTAAAAAATAGTTGGAATGAATATAATTCAAATCATACCCGGATCGGGTGGAAGTTTTTATTGCGGGAATTGCCTGCG
Source organism: uncultured Bacteroidaceae bacterium (assembly GCA_963777115.1). Taxonomy (GTDB): domain Bacteria; phylum Bacteroidota; class Bacteroidia; order Bacteroidales; family SM23-62; genus SM23-62. The sequence goes on from CAVZPP010000001.1 coordinate 553,137, forward strand.
GGATAGTAAAATGGTTTTAGCACTCAGGGAACAGGGATATAATGTGACAAAACTTCCCATGTACCTTCCGCTGTTTGCCGATGAACATGACCTGACTGATATTCCCGTATTTTATGGAGCGATAAGCCTTTACCTGAAACTCAGGTACCCCTTCCTGAGAAAAGCACCGGCCTGGTTAGACCGGTTTTTAAATTCGCCACCTATGCTTAAAATAGCAGCCAGTATGGCCGGATCAACAAGGGCCAAGGGATTGGAAGAGATGACGATTTCTATGCTTCTGGGTGAAGAAGGATTGCAGAAAGAGGAGTTAGAGAAGATGGTGGACTGGATAGCGGAGAATTGCAAACCCGATGTGATTCATATATCCAATGCCCTTTTACTTGGACTCGCCAGGCGATTGAAAGAAAAACTGAATGTAGTGATTGCCTGTTCTCTTCAGGATGAGGATACCTGGGTGGAACCCATGAAACCGGAATTCCGTGACAAGATATGGGAACTGATGCATGAACGCTCCAAAGAGGTCGATGCATTCATTGCGGTCAGCGATTATTATGCGGATTATATGAAGGACCATATGAAATTGCCGGCCGAAAAAATTCATACAGTTCAGCTTGGCGTGGATCCGGAAGATTACCAGGTACGGCCTGTAAATGAAAAGGGAAGAAACATCGGATTTATTTCGCGGATGTGCCATGCCAATGGATTGGATATACTGGTTGATGCATTTCTTAGAACTAAAAAGCATGCCGGGCTTTGAAGATGTCAAATTGTACCTGACTGGGGGACAGACAGGAGATGATAAAAAATACATCAAGCGGATAAAGAAAAAAATAAGCCGTAGTTGCTGTGAAGACAGCGTGGTGTATCATGATGATTTTGATGGACCGGGAAGGATGGATTTCTTCGATACAGGTTTCTGTCATATCTGTCCCATTACGAGAGGGATATGCCTCCGGATTATTTCTCCTTGAGGCAATGGCTTCAGGTATCCCGGTAGTTCAGCCTGCTGTTGGGGCAATGCCGGAAATCATCAAAGCTTCAGGCGGGGGAATAACCTATCCTCAGAATGATCCATCTACCCTGGCAATGGCATTGAAAAATCTTTTAACCGATCCTGAGAAACTGGAAAAACTGAGCCATTTAGCCCGGAAAGGTGTTGAAGAGGAATTCAATATTTATAGAAAGACAGAAAAAATGATGGAGGTCTACCGTAAATCAGGAGCAAAAGAATAAATCCATGTTTTTAAAACTGGACAATATTTCAAAAAGTTATGGTATTCCCGGTAAGAGATCTTACCGGAGTGTACTGAAGGACCTTGACCTTGAGTTGGAGGAAGGAGACGGTCTCGCAATTATCGGACCCTCTGGATCCGGAAAAACCACATTGCTGAACCTCCTGGGAACCCTTGATGTCCCGGATACAGGGATTATCAACATGGGAGGTAGGGAATTAACTTCCCTCACTGAGTCGGAGCTAACGGTTCTCAGAAACAAATCCATTGGATTGGTTTTTCAGTCCCATTTCCTCCTGCCCCAGTACAATGTCTGGGAAAACATTCTGCTTCCCGCCATTCCTTCTGGTAAGCCAGGAGATGAGGTTCTTGCCAGGGCGGAAGATTTAATGAAGGAAACCGGTATATGGGACCTGAAATGGCAGAAACCTGCCCAGTTATCGGGTGGTGAATGCCAGCGTACAGCTGTTGTCAGAGCCCTGATAAACAGTCCCTCTCTCCTTCTGGCCGATGAACCAACAGGAGCCCTGGATGAGGAAAATGCCGAATTAATCATGGATCTGCTGGTAAGGATCAATAAGGAAAAGAATGTTACTTCCATAATTATTACCCATTCTACAGAGCTGGCCAAAAAAATGGACAGGATGATGAGGCTGAAAAATGGTAAACTGGAAATCTTGAAATGAATCTTTTCAGCCTGGTCATAAAGAGTTTCAGGCATTATCTTCCTGCCCACCTGACGGTTGCGGCAGGAATAGCAATTATTACGGCCATAATAACAGGAGGATTAATAGTTGGAGATTCAGTTACTCACAGTCTTCTTGAAACTGCACGGTACCGCACCGGGAATATAAGCTATATGGTTGGGGCAGGGGACCGGATATTCACCCGGGACCTGGCTACAGGGATGGCAGAAGGTGAGAATTTTAAAACCACTCCTGTTCTGCGCCTGGGAGGAATTGCTGTATCTGATGGAGGCGGAAAACGCCTGAACAAAATTCAGGTATGGGGACTAGAATCAGGATTCAACCAGGTGGCTGGAATGATGCCCGGACTGGATTCCCTGGATGCAGGTGAATGTATTATCAGCGAAAACCTGGCCCTTCGACTTGACCTTGAAGTGGGTGATCAGTTTCTTCTGAGAATCCGTAAGGCGAGTGAAGTCCCAGCCAATGCACCTTTCGTTTCCGACAAAGTCCAGACAGTATCCGCAAGGATTGTAGTAAAAAAACTGGCGGGCAGGAACGAAATGGGGCGGCTTAATATGCAGGTTTCCCAGACTGCACCGTATAATGTGTTTTTGTCGCTGGACTGGACCAATCATTTGTTGGACCTGGAAAATGCATGCAACCTTGTACTGGTATCCGGGGAGCAGATAACGACCCTTAAACTTGAGCAATCCGTTCAGGAAAACTGGACATCAAAAGATGTAAGTCTTGATATCGATTTCATCAAAGAAACCCAGGATTGGAAGATATCCTCCCGGAGGGTCTTCATCGATGCCCCTACTTCCAAACATATACGTTCCGTCCTGCCAGAGGCCGAACCAGTCCTGACCTATTTTGCAAATTCAATCAGTTCCGGGGGGAGTAGTAATCCATATTCATTTGTTTCAACGCTGGCATCGGCTGGCTTGAAGGAAAATGAGATTATTGTCAATGAGTGGCTCGGAGATGATCTAGGAATTGGGGAGGGAGATTCAGTTTCATTAAAGTATTTCGTTATAGGTCCATTAAGAAATCTCCAGGAAGCAGAGAAACAATTTATAGTACAACGAGTAGTTCCCATCCAGGGGAGGTTTGGGGACAGGGAACTGGCACCTTTCATACCCGGACTATCGGATGCCGGAAGCTGCAGCGAGTGGGAGACAGGGGTGCCGGTGGACCTGGAATCGATTCGGGATAAAGACGAAGAATACTGGAATAATTACAAGGGTACCCCAAAAGCATTTATCTCCCTGGAAACAGCAGAGCAATTGTGGCAGAATCGATTCGGACTTTATACTTCTTTTAGGATTCCTGACATGCAAGAGATTAATAATGCTGAAGGAAATGATTTTAAGAATGAGCTTGAAAAGATACAGCAGTTTGAAAAGACCCTGGTAGCTGGACTGCTACCTGCAGACATCGGCTTTGAGGCAGTGGCCCTGAAAGATGAAGCTGTTTATGCAGCTGTAAACGGCGTTGATTTCAGTCAGCTTTTCATTGGACTAAGTTTCTTTATTCTGGTCTCTGGTATCATACTGACCATTCTGCTGCTCAGCTACAATATAATGCAACGTTCCTCTCAAAATGGGACCCTTTCTGCACTGGGTTTTTCTGCCAGGAAAATTCTCAAAATGGTCATGATGGAGAATATCCTGGTAGCTATCTCCGGTACTTTCATTGGAGTATTCCTGGCTGTCCTGTACACCCGGCTTGTATTTTCCGGGTTGAACAGAGTCTGGTTTGATATTGTACGAACCAATGTTCTCGAGGTACAGATATTGCCCGGAACCCTGGTAATGGGAATGCTGGTCTCTCTGCTGACTTCCCTTATAACCATGTTTATTTACACTCGCAAATTGCTTGGGAACAAAGTTGCGGAAATTCAAAAAGGAGTTGAAAAAACAAATAAGAAGAAAGGAGAAATCTACCTGTGGATCTCTGCAATTGGATTGTGTTTACTTAGCTTAATATTGGCAGGTATCCAGTTTTTTAGTCAGCAGGTTTTGAATCCTGGCAGCTTTTTTCTTGCAGGTGGCATGCTGCTGGTATCCATCCTTTTATTCTCAGCCGTCATTTTCAGGAGAATGAATAGAAAGGATACCTTACGGATAACTATCCCTTCACTTAGGAAAAGGAATCTTGCCTTCAACAGGGCAAGAAGTATGACCATAATCATTTTGCTTGCCATAGGTACCTACCTGGTAATATCCACAGGTGCCAATAAAAAAAGCTTTACTTTTCAGTCCCACAACAAAACAAGTGGCACAGGAGGATACCTGTTTTATGCTGAATCTACTGTGCCTTTACTTTCTGATTTAAACAAGGAGTCCAATAGGATTGAACAAGGACTCATGGAACAATTCTCCCTGGTACAGTTCAGGGTGAACGAAGGCGATGATGCCAGTTGCCTGAACCTGAACCGAATCTCCAATCCAAGGATCATCGCATCCGATCCTGAACGATTAGCAAACAGGTTTACGTTTGCCACATCCACAGAATATATTGATCCTGATTCTCCCTGGAAATCACTTGACCTTGAAATTCCCGGATTGGTGCCGGCCATCGCGGACCAGACGGTCATTCAATGGGGACTGGGCAAAAAAGTGGGAGACACTCTTGACTATATTGACGAACTTGGGGAGCCTATGAGACTTTTGCTAGTCGGGGGACTCGCACCTTCAATTTTTCAGGGTAGTGTGATCATCTCGGAAAAACAATTTCTTTCCCATTTCCCCTCATCCAGTGGTTCAAAAGTATTTCTTATTGACGGGGATCCGGCGAATACCGAAGCTATATCTGCTGACCTGAGAGCAACCTTTCGGGATCATGGTTGGGAAATGACTTTCACCGAGCAGCGACTGGCTGAATTTAATTCCGTATCAAATACATACCTTTCAATATTCCTCATCCTTGGAACTTTCGGCCTGATACTTGGTACAATTGGACTGGCCATAGTACTGGTCCAGAATATACGTGAACGCCGTATGGAAATTGCCCTGATGACTGCAGCTGGTTTCAGCCGGCAAAAAATCAGAGGTATCATCTCAACCGAATATATTATCCTGATGCTGATAGGTATAATGGGAGGTTTTATTACAGCAGTATTATCCACCCTTCCTGTATTTCTTTCTTCTCATTCAGATGTGTCATTTTTATTTATTGCGGGACTGACAGGCATTATTCTGATCAATGGACTGATCTGGATATGGGTTCTTTCCAGTTACCATATCCGACGCCTGAAGATCACCGAAGACTTGAGAAATGAGTGAAAGTTCATTTAACCAGTTTGTAGCAAACCAGCTTAGCGTCGCTGCGGGCATAGATATACCTTCCTGTATATGCAGGATGTGACCAGTTGATCCCTCCTCTGGGATTTGGAGAGACAGCTACCGGTTGAACCAGGTTTACTCTACCAAGGTCTATAAATCCTTTTGTAGAAACCCTTCCCAGAACCAGGTCCCCGAGCTCATTAAAAGCCCAGATATTTTCTCCCTGCCTGGTTAAATGGGCATTGGCCCAACGGCCATTTGGTACAAGTGTTTCGTCTGTCCAGATACGATCCCCGGTCATCAAATCCAGGCATCGAAATTCCCCATAACTGTCCACCCCATAAATATAATCTCCCTGGATAAAGGGTGTGGAAATACAGCAATGGAGGGCATCCGTATTTCGTTCACTCTCCCCAGCCCTTGTCCATAATAATTCAGCATCCTGGTTTTCCTGGTCAAGTTTGATCAGTTGAGAACCGTCCCAGAAACTACTCAGAAAAATATAGGGTGGATCAAATACGGGAGTTGCAATATTAATAATTCCTTTTCTTCTTTTAAATGGGATTTTCCAGTAGACTTTTCCGGTAGTGGCATCCAATCCAGCCAGATTATCGCCGGTCCAGCAAACCAGTACTCTTTTACCTGCCTGGTCAATAATGATAGGTGCAGAATAAGAGGCATTATCAGAAAGAGCCCTCCAAACCTCCTTGCCGCTTAACCTGTCAAAAGCAACTATACATGCATCCGGAAGTCCCCCTAGCTGAACGATTAGCAGATCCTTCTCAATAAGTGGAGAGGCTGCCAGTCCCCATACCGGAAGGCCTAAATCATAATCCTTATTTCCGTCAACATACCAGAGTACTTTTCCGCTTTCTGCATCAAAACAATGCAGATCTCCCATGGTCCCGTAAGAGTATGCCCGACCCTCACTGATCAGAACGGATGCCCTGGGTCCGGTTGGATATCCAACACCCGAGTATTGGCGTTGATAATCATATTCCCAGACCTTTTCCCCTGTTATTGCATCAAAACAAAGAACACGCTCAGATTTTCCTGCATTTCCTGCATAATCCATCAGGTAAACTTTTCCATTGGAAACGGAGGGACCGCAGTATCCAGTTCCAACTGTTACTTCCCAGATTTTCTTCAGATCTCCCTTTTCGAGTGACTCTTTTTGTATATCCAGATGCCAGATATCATTCCTCCCGGGTCCCATCCACTGTGGCCAATCTTCAGGATTATACTCTTTCTGACTAAAACAGGAGGTAAAAAAAAGTGATGATGAGAATAAGAAGGCCAGAATTAAGGGGTAAATTTTTCGAGACATCATCAATTCACTTTTTATTAGACTATTATCGTTGAATTATGCCCGGCATGGATTTTGGTTAAGTATCAATTATTCCCCAGCAAAAGAAGCTTAGAGAAGCTCTGAAAAACCATGCCTGATTTAAAGACCACTGGTGTTGAGAAACTACCATCCCCTAAATAAGAGATTCCTTGCAACTGGTAGTCAGATGAGGCTTGAATAACGATTACTTCCCCTAACTTTCCTATACAATATAGGTTACCGTCTACACAAATTGGTGATCCGAAAATAGCTCCGGCGGGCCTCTCTTTCCACATTACTTCCCCGCTGGCAAGACGCAGACAGGATATTGTTCCATTATCCATAAAAATATATAGAAATTCGCCTACTATGATTGGTGTAGGCACGTAGGTGGATAAATTGCGAGGGAGTGAATATCGGGCTGTGTCTCTGGCTTGATTCGTATTAGGATCTATATCTACAACCATTGTCATGCCTTTCCTGCTTATGACAAGCATTCCTTTTGAAAAAATGGGAGAAGCCACAACCCTGGCCGATAGCAGATTTTTATTTTCCCATAGAATTTCCCCTGTTTCCGGATCAACTCCGGTCAAACCATGAGCCTGGCTTCCAAATAGCAATTGCGATGACTTATCATTTGATTTTATCAGGATGGGGGTAGAGAATGAATTTGCTGTGACGGTCTCCCTTTCAATCTCCCAGGAGGTTTTTCCGGTTTGTTTATTAACAGCAACCCATGAGCTTTTTAATGAACTTCCTTTCTCCTGTTCGCGGGTAAACACCACATTTTTATCTGTAAGCATGAGAGAACTTCCACCTCCATGCCTCGCCTCAATTCCCCCGAATTCTGACTTCCACTTTATGTTTCCACTATGGGATAAGGCGATTAAATCTGTCTTCTCTTTGGAGACCCAGAGCACATATATTTGTGATTCATCAACTGCCGGAGAAGGAGCAGCTAATTTATTATTCTCATGCAGGGATATATCGGTTACCTCGAATTCTTCCTGCCAGATAATCTTACCATCCATACCGTCAACTGCCATCAGGTATCCAAGATCTTTTTCATCCTCGGCACTGGTAACAAAGATTGTATTATTCCAAACCACCGGGGATGCATTCCCTGTTCCCGGCAGATCAATTGTCCATTGATAGTCCGATGAATCCCATAAAACCGGAGCACTAAATTTTGAGTCTATGCCCTGACCATCTGATCCTCTGAACCTTGTCCATTGATTTGTTTGGGCCTTGGAACCTGAAGAGCTGATCAGGATTAATAGTAGGGATGATATAAGGAAATAGTTAAGATGTTTCATAGTAACTGCAATAATATAAAAATTTATATAATAATTGATTCGGGCATACCTCGTCCTGCTTCATTGACATATTTTACTTTGGGGTGGCCCAATAGCAAGGCAGCATAAACCTGGTGATTGGAAGGGATCCTGAATTCTTCACGCATGGACTTGCTTCGTTTCATCGCAGTAACAATAAATCCATTGAAGCAGGTGCCTAATCCAAGGGTGTTGGCATATATGGAGGTATAGGTAGCCCAGATGTAGGCGTCTGCGGAGGCCATGCCATATTTTGATACGGGTGCATGAAATACCATAACCGCCGGGGCATGGTGGCAGACCTGTGAGGATTCAGGAGTTTGTCTGGCAATAAACCGCTTCTTATAATTATTCAAACGGGTAACATCAAATTTCGGAGCAACGATCCTGATAATAGGCATTGTTACTGGAGATGTAAAATATTGGATTGTCCGGATTAACTTATTGGCAGTTTGATCATTTAACCTGCGTATTTCCTCTTTTGATTTTATTATAGTTATCTCAACAGGACGGGCATTACTGGCCGAAGGATAATGTGCCATATTCTCGAGCAGCTGATTTAGAGTCTCGTCCTTGACAATCTTGTCCTTATAGCTCCTGCATGTTCTGATTCCCGCTGTTAATTGGCGGAATTCAGAAGCAGAAACATTGGAAGGATAAAGTTTTTGGATTTCATCCGAATCGGGATAAACAGTAGACTCGGGACATATTGCCACACAATGCCCGCAGTGAATACATAAATCATTTATGGTTCCTTTATCAATATCGATTGCATCTGAGGGACAATCCCTAACACATTTCAGGCACCTGGTGCAATTCTCTAGATTTATCGTTGGCATTTGATATTTATTAAGGATCCAAGATTAAGTTTGATAGCTATTTATGGGGCAGCAGGTCTGTTACTTTATAAAAGGTTTTACTTTGCCAGGATTTGAATATCCAGTGGAGTAATAACCTTTTTATCATAGCCACGTTGAGTAATATTGATCATAGCGAGTCCAATCTGGGTAGTATCAACCACGGCTTTGGGTGCCAGTTTTTTCATGAGCTTTAATAGCCATTTCAGGTTATTAATTAGAACCTTATACAATTTACTGCTGGGCTCTGTGCCACGCAAGGGAATAATGGCCCCCGGCCTGAACATAAAAGCTTGCTTAAAACCAAGCTTCAAAAGATCATTTTCAGTTTTTCCTTTAACCCGGGCCCACATACTTCTGCCCTGTTCAGTAGAGTCAGTTCCTACTCCAGAGACATAGTTAAATGTCATATTTGGATTAATACCTAAAAGCTCTTTCGCTAAGTTCAGTGTAAAATGATACGTAAGCCTCGTATATTGTTCTTCATTCATTCCCGCTGAACTTACTCCCATGCATGCATAGCAAGCATCATACCCCTTCAATTGATCAGCCACAGATGCAAATTCTGAGAAATCATTATGTATGAGTTCCTTTAACCCGGGATGCTCCATTCCCAGAGTTCGTCTTGAAATGGACAGTACCTCAGATATTTCCGAATGGTCAAGGCATTCCAATAAAACACCTTTACCAACCATTCCGGTTGCTCCTGTAATTATTACTTTCATAGTAATGATAGGTTTATTCGTTCATATTACCATAGTCATTCCAATACAGATCATCCCTGTCAATCTTTCTTTGAGAAGAGACGAAAGTACTGATAATTCTAATTTTATGACCTTTGGTTAGGAAAAAACCGGGTAAATGATTTTGTGGCAGAATTAATGTCTTTACCGAAACTCGAAATTGTTAACATCTCCCTCTGGCACAGGGACTATTGGTGACGAAGAAACCAAGAAAACCTCCAATTAGCATACTTTTAATTACATCTCTGCCCGGCATGCTTTCCATTAGCTTACCTTCTCCAAAATAGTAAAAACCAAATCCGATGACAGCCCCCAGGAGGATGGCTATTGCAGATCTTTTAAATTGCGGGGAAGTTAATGTCCGTTTAACCCAATTTCCTTCCGGCTTTATTTCTAGTTGTTTGAATTGCATATATAAAAATATAGATGTGTAAATATACGCATTATTGAGTTCAGGTAATGCATTGAATCCTATAAATTTTACTGCTAATTTTTTATTATTCTTCTTATTTCAGTCCTGTAGGGTGTTTTGATCTGTACAAAGTAGACACCACTTGAAAACGCCTTTAGAGAAATTTGATTTCGCTTTTCCCCAAGTTGTGAATTCAATAAAACCTGACCATTGATGTTATATATATTCAATGAACAATCATACACCCTATCTGCAAACTCAATAATAATCTGATCCCCTGTGGGAACAGGGTAAACAAGGAATGAAGATTCAAATCCTTCATTTTCAGGAATGCCCAGGAAAGGAATTTCAAAATTCTGATAAATAGCAATTTGAACCCTTGGATTGTCATTTGTGAAATAAAAATTTTGATTCAGATTCAGGTTTTCGTATTTGCCTACGATAATGGTTTGTGAGGGATCAAAATGGAGATATTTGAATAAGGGATGGTTCAGGTTGAATGTGCTCTCCGATTCTGACAATTTCACAGCCGAAATAAATTGAAATGATGAGTCATATTCCGCCAGATATGAAGCGTAAGCATCAGCGGAAATGTATACAACCTCACTTTCTGTCATTCCCAGGTTAATGGAATCTTTGAAAATCCCAATTGAATAGACATTCCCCTGATGATCATTTTTAAAAGTTAATGGATAAGAATGGGAACCTTCATACTCTTTAACAGAGAGAAGTGTGCCGTCCATGTGATATGCCGCCACAAAGGATTTGAGGGTTGGCACGTCTAACTGATACTCTCCCTGGTGGTATATGGATTCCATTTCAGCATTGTGGATCATAAATGAATCAACGCCAGGATCCATATCAATATCACCCCAGTATTTTGCCATAATAACCATTTTGTTGTTCACAAATGCCAGCGGATTATTCCGACCAAACTCGAATTGGCTGTTGTCGCTTCGGGCCAACTCTATAAATTGAGCCATGTTTCCAGCTGTATCTATTGTATGTACCGTTAACTCACCCGGAGAATATCTCTCTGAATGTTGTAATGTATAGAACCTATCGCCAAGAAGGACCGGTTCCGTGCAATAATCCAGATCCTTTTCCCATAGAACCCTACCTTCTAAATCATATTTAAACATTTTACTGTTTGAAAAACCGAATAGATGTTGTCCGATGATCTTAATTAACTTGCAATCATAGGGTTTTACCCATTGAAAATTCCCATGGTTGTCATATTTTGCCATAAATGGACCATAACCGTCTAAAGTATTTTCCAGGTATGCAGTATCCGGTGAAGGATCAAAATCAACCTGATTAAATGCGTAATCGCTGATGTAGATGTTTCCCAGGCTATCTGTCTGACTACTAACGTTGTTTCCGGTAATGGCTCCGAAGAAACTGAATGCCCATCTGTAATTCAGCAAAGAATCATAGCTGGCAATAAAATGATCAGAATATGCGCCATCGTCGGAGCTGGTTAATTCAACCTTATTATGACTAAAATCAAAATCAAATGTGCCGATGAATATCCCTTTTACGATGATGTTTTTATCCTGGTCAATAGAAATATTGCTTGCATCTATCTGCTCGGCAACCATAAGGTCCTGTGAATAGATTAACAATGCATTGAGTAAAGCGGCAATTATGATGATGGTTTTTTTCATCATGTTGAAAGTATTTGGAATCCAAAAATAGGTAAGGTTGGCCCAATGTCCAAAAAAGTTCTCTGCGATATTGTCTAAAAATTAATATCTTCGACTATTCCCATGGATACTAAACTGCCAAGATGGGAATTCCGGGCTTTTTAAAGATCTGTCAAACTGAATTGGAATCAGATCTTTTACATCGATAACTAAAAATTAGATTGAAATGAGACGTGTTACAATTATTTCATTATTTGCTATCCTGCTAATATTAAATGTAGAATCAACCAATGCCGAGGTAAGACTACCCGCAATTGTGTCATCTGATATGGTTCTGCAACGAAATACAACTATTGTTTTGTGGGGATGGGCAGATGCTAAAGAGAAAATTACCATTGAGGCTTCCTGGTTGAGTGAGCCCCTGAATATTAGGGCAGATAAAGAAGGTAACTGGAGGTCTGAAGTAAAAACCACGAACAGTAAAGATCCTCAAACTATTGCCATCAAAACTGATGCATCTGATATCACTCTGGAGAATATTCTTTTCGGTGAGGTATGGCTTTGCTCCGGTCAGTCAAATATGCAACAACCTATAAATGGATATTCCGGTCAGCCGACCTATGGATCAACCATGGCTATTGCAAATGCGAATAATCCAAATCTGCGCTTGTTTACGGTTGACAGAGTGGGTTCAAAAACACCCTTAAATGAAGTGGAAAAATATTCTGCATGGCAGCAGGCTTCTCCTAAAAATGTAGCTGATTTTTCTGCTGTTGCATATTTCTTCGGACAAGAGCTTCAGAAGATTTTAGACGTTCCTGTAGGTATGATACACACATCATGGGGGGGAGCAGTGTTCAGGCCTGGATAAGCAAAGAGGTAATAAGTTCATACCAGGAGCTTGATCTGGAAGATGTGGATATTACCGAAAGAACGAACCACATTCCGACTGCCCTTTATAATGCCATGATCCATCCACTGATTCCTTATACAATTAAGGGTGCCTTGTGGTACCAGGGTGAATCTAACCGCAAAGAACCTGAAGTATATAAGGAACTTTTTCCTGCCATGGTAAAAGATTGGCGTACACGTTGGGGAATTGGTGATTTCCCCTTCTATTATGTTCAAATAGCACCCTACTGGTATAATGACCTGGATGCCTATGAAACTGTTGACAATTCAGCATTTATCCGTGAAACGCAGCTACAGTGTGCAGATTTAATCCCCAATTCAGGCATCGCCGTTACCCTGGACATTGGAGATAAATTCTGCATTCATCCCCCTAAGAAAAAAGAGGTGGCTGACAGGTTGTTGTTCAATGCACTCAACCAAACCTATGGTTTTACATCCATAGATGGTAAGTCTCCTGTTTACGAATCAATGGAGGTCAAGGAAGGAGGCATTCTATTAAATTTTAAAAATGCAGAAAACGGCATATACACATTCAATGAATTATCCGGTTTTGAGATTGCCGGAGCAGATAAAGTATTTTATCCTGCTACCGCAAAGATTGTCAACCGTAAAAATGTGCTGGTAGAAAGCGTGAAGGTTGCCATTCCTGTAGCTGTACGTTATGCCTGGAGCAACTGGGTAACGGGAACACTTTATGACGTTAACCTATTGCCGGCTTCATCCTTTCGTACGGATGATTGGGAGGATGCAACCCGTAGCGAAGATTAAAAATTTTGTAAACTATGAGCTGGAATGCGAATATCTTTTTGTTTGGAAAACTCCAAAGCAATATTATAAAAATGACAACTTAATCATGTAGAAATGATAGCTAAATATTTCAGAATACTCTTTTCTTCAGCTCTCTTATTGGCCCTTGCCATAAATCTGATTTCTTGTGAACCGGATAAGAAACGCCCCAATATCCTGTACATATTTACAGATGATCAGTCTATTAGAACAATAAGTTCATACCCCGGGTCCCAACCTTGGGTTGAAACTCCTAATATTGATAGATTGGCTTCACAGGGAGTGAGATTTCAATACTCCTATACAGGAGCAAAATGTGTTCCCTCAAGGGGAAATGCTTTAACAGGAATGCTGCAGCACAATTTTAATAAAGAAACTCAATATTGGCCTGTGGAATTTCGAAAACAAGGCTATTATACTGGGATGATAGGTAAATGGCATTGGAACCTGCCAAGACATGATGAAACATGGGATTGGTCGGCCGTATGGGAACATTATCTTCCTGAGAACCATAGGAACTATTACTGGGACCAGAGCCTCAGGATGAATGGTGATACTTTGTTGAAGCTTGAGAAATACAGTACTGATGCTTATACCGATTTGACGATTGATTTTCTGAAAGAACGGGCAAAGGACAAAGACCAGCCCTGGTTTTTTTGGTTGTGTTACGGGGGAGTGCATGGACCCTATACCCCTGCTGACCGACATATTGGCTCTTATGCAGAGGCCCCGGAAATAATTTATCCGGAAGATATATATGGACCACGTCCGGACAAACCAGATCACATGGTAAATTTATCTACGAATAAAAAGGATCCGGGAACAGGGAAACCAATGGTAAAGAAACGCCCATTGGATAGCTGGGTCAAACAGTACAATGAAGCGGTTACCTCAATTGATGAAGGCGTTGGAAGAATAATGAGGGCATTGGAGGAAACCGGTCAGCTGGAAAATACAGTGGTTGTGTTTACTTCGGATCAGGGATATGCCTGGGGACATCATGGTTTCAATCTAAAAATTGCGCCTTATGACGCAAATTTACTTGCACCCTTAATTTTTGTAAAACAAAATGAATTTCCTCAAAATAAGGTATGTGAAATACCCGTCAATGGTGTTGATGTCATTTCTACGTTTCATGCCATGTGTAATATTCAGCCTTATCAAAAACTTGACGGACGTGACATTTCAGAATTAATATCCAATCCTGAAACAGATTCCTGGACGGAGAGTCCAATGGTACAAATATACACTGGCAGTATGTATGGAAATGAAGCCATAAGGGAGGAATTGCAGAAAGCTCAGAAAACGGGCGATTGGAAAAAATTTATTGTTCACGATCAAACAGGAATTAGACCGTGGATGATGTTACACACCGGTAAATACAAATACATCAGGCATATCTATAAAGATTATATAGAGGAGTTGTATGATTTAGAATCTGATCCGGAGGAATTAGTTAACCTGGCAGTCAAAGCTGAATATAAGGATTTGCTTGGGGAATTAAGGAGTCAGCTACTGGAGGAGTTTAAAGCAAAAAATTGCCAGTTTCTTGACTTGCTTCCCGAGCCACTTGAACGAACTAATTGAAACCGGAACAGACAACTGAAATTATAGATCTCTTCAAGGAATCAATAACCTAATAATCTGTTTTATAATACCATAAGCTTTTTAACATTTCGTGTCTGTCCAATATGTACCATAAGCGTATAAATTCCGGGTAAAAGCTTTTGAATATTAATCTCCTTGTCATTGTTACACAACAAAACCATTCTGCCCCTTAAATCGTAAATGCTAACAGAAAAATCTCCTTCAATTCCAATAATTGAAATATTATCGCTTGCAGGATTTGGATAGAACACAGGGTCCTTTATAATTGAATTCTCAATCACCGGTGTTTCTATACTCTGAACAGTCATTGCGATGGAAATCAGGGTATCGGTTGCAGCAATAAGATTATGATTGTAAGTTGAGGCTTCTATTGCTTCCTCTATTTTCACTCCATTTATTTCTAACTGGACAAACTTTTTACCATCTCCTGCATGAACACTGAATGCTACATTATCATCAGTGATTCTTGTGAAAGAATAACCATTGGCACTGGTGACAATATCATCCTCATAGATAACATATCCATCTCCCTCTATATTAAAATCAAAAACTGAAATGTTGATATTATATAGCTCACTGAGAATTTTTTTGGCATAGCGCTGGCCAAGTAAAATCTGAGATTCATGGTTGAAATGCGTATTATCTCCAAGGTCTGAAATTTCATTATTTACAGCATAGTCTGAATTAGCGATATAATGGGCGATCTTTGATATAGTATCGTTAATCACTCCATATTTTGGGGTTGTGGTACCGATTTCATCCCATGGCCCAAGTTGACCGGCTACAAAAAAAACATCTTCACCTATCTCAGCTCTTATGTCATTTACCAGGGAATTTAATTTCACCATATACAAATCAGCTTTGCTTCTGTCCCCTTCACCCTGATGCCAGATGACAGCTTTAATTTTTCCATAAACGTTTGTTTCCTTAATCCTCTGCATGATAGGATCATGATACGAGCCCGTTGCAAATTCTGATAAATTTGTTCCTCCCCTTGCATTTACCACCATGCCTATTCGGTTTTCAATATATTCTGACAGAGTCTTGGAAAAAGAATAGGATGGTCCAAGCTTCTGCATGCTCTCATCCTTTCTGATATTAGAATATAGATTCATGGGATTAATCGCAGGAATCCAGACATTTTCATCATTCAACAGGTATACTCCATCAATCTCTTGATTTACATAATCATTTATGGTTGCCCTTCCAGCCATATTTGATTGACCAAGAGCAAGAAAAATGTCCAATTCTTCTGTCAGAAGTGTAATCGAAATTGCAGTGGTGCTGAAAACTGTCATTGTGCCGCTTGTGGTGAACCCATCTTTGGCTATCGAATAGGGAATCCCTGCACCCGTAGGAACAGTATCAAAACTTGCCACTCCATTGCTACCGGTTACTAACTCCTGATCATTAAGAATAACTGTGGCTCCTTCCAGAAGTAAATGATCAAGATCGTGGACAGTTATTGTTACATTATACCTGGCTTCCGGATCATAGTTTGATAGACAGGCAATATCATCAATCATTAAGCGGGGAGTTGTAGAACTTCCTAAATAATGAAAAGCGATTATCACATTCTCTTCATTAATATCAAGTCTTTGCACAGCTAAGGTATCTGCTGCTTGTTCCGTAGTGTATGAAGGAATCTCTCCTCCGGCTGGTGTATAGGTTTTTACAAGCTGCCAGGTTGATCCATCATCAGTACTTTTCTTAACAATGAGTGACTCATCATCCGTAAAAGAAAATTTTGCTGCAAAGCTAAGGGTACTGATACTTGAATACACTGGAGAGGTTAATATACCTAATCCTTTATTATCTGAGTTATATATTCTCATGCCATTGTTTCCTGGAAATTCACCTCCATCTCCTCTCGAGCTTGAGGCATAATTTCCACCTTCAACGAACCATCCGGAGGGTGCAGCATCAGCCCCGGATGTTAAAAATCCTGCTTTACATTGATAGACAGACCTGGCTACAATAGCATGGTATTCTTTTGTTGTCATACCATCTTCAGCCCATACTTCAAAAATGGCTGTATCTGATCCTCCCGGTGGTGGATATGGCTGTTTACTGAATACGACAGTTGCATTTTCATTGAGAGGTGCACAGGATAAGATAATCCCGGACTCATCAAATTTCACTGAATCCTGGGCCAGAAAGATACCCGGTTCAATCTCACTGAAAGATATATCCTCATCAGAAACTGTTTTAGAGTTTGCTGAGATCACACTAATATCTGTATTATTTTCTGCTGAAGAGTCTTCAAAATCATCCTGGATATGATACTCACGAGCATATAGGAGTGAAGTGGTAAATAATATTACTGCAATAAGATTGAAATAGAATTTAGTTGATTTCATATTGGATCTCTTCAAAAGAATGTTAATTGATAAAGATACCGATCATATTTTAATTCTTATCGAACCATCTACTTTCTCCCAAAATGATATTTAAATCCAATGACTAATCCGTAATTGAAGTTTTCAAGGACAAAGCCATCAAATGAAGCATTATTAAAGGATCCGCCCAGAATAGTACCTGTGAGGTGTGATTCAAGAAGAAAGTTGTCGTCAAGTTTATATTTCAATCCTATACCCAGTGTATAGTCCAGATGGAAATTGGTGGTATATTCTGAAATGTTATTCTTATCATCCTGATAAACATTGTTGGCTGAAATCAGGAATTTAAAATTTGGCCCCGCCAAGAAGCTAAGTGCAAACTTTTTGTTCTCTTTTTTAAAACCACCTAACTTTAAATAGAGAGGGACTATAAGGTAATTGAAGTTGTTTCTGAATTTACTGGTGTTTTGTGAGTAGAGGGAATATCCTATGCCGGATTGGATGCCAAATATAGGTTCAACTCTGTATTCAATGTCTGCCGTTATCAGGGGACAGAAAGCATTTCTTACATCGATTTCAGAGCGCCCCTCTGACCATAGCAGGGTATTTTGTACACCTGCTGAGATACCAACATGAAAACCATTTTGAGCGGAGCCTATGGAACAAACCACAATCAAAATAATGGTCATCACTAACATGGGGAAATTCTGTCCTTTTTTCATGGTATCATTCATTAATCCAATCAAAAATGGTTTCAATTACCCTCTGTCCAACTTCTGTTGCCGTGTTTGAAAAAGCCACAACTCCCACCTTGTCGGTACGGTTAAATTTCATGTAGCTTAAATGGTTGTATCCCCCATTGTGATAAACGATGGTGTCGCCACCCAGGTAGGTGATTAACCATGCCATACCTATTGCATCTATTCCTCGTGGAAAGGATTCATCAATTTCTTCCTTATCATAGATTCCTTGATGGCAAAGTTGCATGGATTGAGATAGAAAGGTGGAATCTTCCATATTGGCTTCCATGAAGTCCATCATATCGTCCACTGTGGATAAAAGACCACCTGCCGCTTCATATACACCCATATCCCTGGGCAATTCCTGTTCATACTGGTTTAAATTATAGGCTTTTGGGATTCTGTCTTTTTGTTCCCTGGTCAAATCCGTAAATACCTTTGTGTCTTCCATATGCACTGTTGAGCAAATCCGCTCCTGGACCAGTTGTTCAAAATTCTGACCTGATACTAACTCCAGAATATGCCCAAGAATTGCCATCCCAACATTGGAGTATCTGAATTTTGTTCCCAGGGACTGGAGCTCATTGCCAAGGGTGTAATCATCAAAAGGATAAGCCTGCCGGGAGATGTCATTTAAAAAGGCATACAAATCCTCTGGTTCGGTTTCAGACCATACAATACTGAAATCTATATCGAAATTGTAGATTTCCCTGGGGAGGCCAGAAGTATGAGTGACCAGGTGACGCAGGAGTATCGGCTGTCCATTGAATGTGGGTGGATCGACGGTATTTGGAAGAAACTTGTCAATGGGATCATCCAGTGATACCAGGCCTTCCATTATGAATTGACTGAGCAATGTTGCTGTATATGTTTTGGTTATAGAACCGATCTCAAACAGGGTATTTGGTAGAGGTGGCCCAAAGCCCAATCCTGCATCACCATAGCTGTGGATACTCCGTTCTCCATCTTGTATAATACCTATGATGGTGGCATTTGGGTTTCCAAATACAACTATTGGCTCCACCAGTTGATTTATCCGCTCTTCAAGAGGCAGGGATTCTTCGATGGTCTCCATGCTTTCACATGAAATCAGGTTAAGAAAAATGATGACTCCAGATATCAGGGATATAAGATTTCGCATCATTTAAACTTGTATAAGAGATTAATTCTGAAGCCTGTATTCAGATTATTAATATCCATAAGGGCAGCATTATCAACAGCGATATTGCTTCCATGGGATAAAGAGAAAATAGTTTCCATCGAGAAATTGTTTGAAAGCCTGAACTTAATTCCTGCTCCAGCAGCCAGGTCTGCCTGGAATTTCTGCGTATACTTCATTATGTCTTTCTTGTCACCAGCCGGGGAGATATGAGTGGCCTTTAAGGGATAGTGCATATCCATTCCTATGAATGAAGTGAAAGCCAGGCGCTTATCCTCTTTCAGCCTGCCGATTTTCAAATACAGGGGCATGGCCAGGTAGTGGAAATTGTTTTTAAAGGCATCACTGTTCTGTGTCATCATGGTATAGCCAAGACCCGTATGAAGTCCCATATGCTTCCCGAATTCATATTCGGCGAACAAAACACAACCGGGGCGGTATGCACCTTTCACATGTGTACTCGAATAATCCACCATAAGTCTGGTGTTGTGAATTTGAGTGGAAACACCAATCAAAAATCTATCCTGGGCATGGATGTGCAAACCAAACGCCTTCCCGGCAATTAAGATGAAAATAAGTATGATTTTCTTCATTTGCTACATCAAGCAGAATCTGATCTGCTCTTATTGGAATTCAATTCTATATCAAAGATTGTCAATATCCCTCTTAAGGGATCTCAAAAATTAATAACTTGTGTTAAATATAGCATATATAAGAGGGCGTAGGGACTGGTGAAATATAATAACTTCAATTAGGTATTCTCTACGATGGAATTAGAGTTTGTCGGTTATTAATGATATTAGTATATTGTCTTATACAACATTCACAAAGCTGAGAACCCCATGAAAATCACAACAATAACTCTGGGTGAAACCCAGATTGAATTTCACAATTCGGTTTCCGGTAAGGAAACAATAAAAGTAAATGGAGAAGAAGTCTCCTCCAAAAAATCCATATCCGGCACTGAACATTTATTCGAAGTTGTCGAAGGCGAAAAAACGGTTCATTACAAATTGATAACCGGAGTTAATTTAAACGGTGTAGCTTTTGATTTGTACAAGGATGGTAATCCTATTATCCAATCTCTCAAAGGAGGAAAATTTAAATTCTGGATAATACTTGTCGCTGCCTTAATTGTTGTTGCTGCAATTCTACTATTGGTGAAAGATCTTTAATGGAATTGGCGGATTGTTTTTCAGTTTTTTTGAATCAGAGCAAAACTATTCTTCAGATTTCCTTTTGTCACCAATTTTCCGCCAGGAGGGGCTTAACTTTTATCCATTTTTCGGTTTTTAACCGTTGCGGACCTGGGGGAAGCTTACACATCCCTTTTAATCAAAGATACAAATACAGTTAGATAACGTCAATTCCACATTATTGGCGGTAGTAGTTTGTACAGAGGCCTTTCAATTGGCAATTTCAGTCCAATGTTTTAGGGCTAGCACAAAAAATTGTTTAAGTAATGTTACAGTATGCAGGAAAAGAAATAGGCGCAAACCCTTGTGATTATTTGGAAATGCGCCTATACGCAGTAGCTGGGATGGGTGAAATATCTAACTGGATATGAACAAAATTAAAATTAATACTGCCTAAAACAATCAGATGAAAGGATATAATAATAGCTTTGTGTGTAACATTAATTTAAATTAATAATCATGAGTAACGGAACAGTAAAATTTTTCAATGATTCTAAAGGGTTTGGATTCATCGCCCCTGACGATGGTAGCAAAGATGTATTTGTGCATAAAAATGGATTAATCGATATAATCAGTGAAGGAGATTTAGTAAGCTATGATGTTGAGCAAGGTCAAAAAGGATTGAACGCAGTAAATGTCAAATTGAAATAAAAGTATTAGTCAGCCTTCCACATCCTTCTCTCGATTTCATCTACAACTAAACATTTAGTTGGATAAGTATTTTTGTGCCTGTCGCTATGCGACAACCGAGAATTGGAAATGTATTATATCAATTAGACCTGCTATGTACATCACCAATTTCATGCATTATCTTGATGAAACAGGGAGTATACCGAAACAAATTCCCATTGAAGCAAGAGAGTTGGCAAGTTTTCTTGCTTTGGTGGTTGATTTGACAACCAGGACGAAACAAATCTCTTACCTCAACAGAAATCAGTTGCTTCATTACGGGGTGCTATGGCACTGTTAAATCAACTCTGCGACCTCAAACCAATGAAATATTCTGGTATTGTCCAGAATGTGAAAATGAAGGCAGAATAAGCCATTGGAAGGGAACGAGGTGGGATAATAGTCTTTTGTTAACTCAGGTTGGGAGAGAAAAATTGTTTCTGATCAGCAACATCCGGACAACTTGAAGAAAAGAGGATTCTACAAAAAATGGTGTTTCCTGAAGGTAGTATCGGGGATAGATGAATTATCATCCAGCACCCCCTACTCTTTGACAACTTTTTTTGTGTAGGAACCTTCATCGTTTTTTAACCGTACAAAATAGATTCCATTTTCGAGACTATGGATATCCATTGATATGGTATTGTCCTGCAAAACTGAGCGAACAATTACTTTTCCCGTAAAGTATATAATTTCAACATCATACCGCTTTTTAGCTGATATAGTAATAAAGCTATTGCTCGGATTGGGATACACCTTAATGCTTTCCGATACGTCTTTTTCAATTAAGCTGCTGGCAGTTTCAATGTTCCGCACACATCTGCTATGGTTATTTACAACAACTAAATCTCCTTGAGGTCCCCGGTACAATGGATAAGTTTTGCCTGCTACTTCCACTTTCGGGTCACTGCGCTGTGC
The DNA here is from genome assembly GCA_963777115.1 of uncultured Bacteroidaceae bacterium. Classification (GTDB taxonomy): domain Bacteria; phylum Bacteroidota; class Bacteroidia; order Bacteroidales; family SM23-62; genus SM23-62. Next base: position 574,991 of record CAVZPP010000001.1, read on the forward strand.
ACCCGCACCATGCACATCCATTAATACATCGTTCATTTTACCAAGAGCCTTACCAAAAGCAATGTAGGCTGCTCCTGCATAAGGATTTGCACCATCAAGATGTGTTGAAGTTGTCCAAAAGAAAGGATAATGCCCTGGATTTCCATCAGGGTCATTTATTTCAGATACTTTAAAGATGGGGTCAATTGCAGCTGATTGTGTTTTCATCGGGCTGCGGGTATAATCCACTATACTTTGCAGTTCTTTAGCGTTAGGAAGATGCCAATCAGTATGTCCCGCTAATTCTAAATTTTCACAATAGCTCAAAGCACTTAACCAGTCCCGGCTTACACCATCGTCATCTTGCTGCCACATCAGATTGGTTGCATAATCTGTTATTGTTCCATCTTCATTATTCCGAAAGTTGTTTGTGCCATATTGTTTGTTCCCCCTAACCATTCTAAAGAACATGGCATTAGGTGTGTTCCCTTTGGGTTTATATTTTGGATAGCCCTTTATTCGCCCATCGACAAAATTTACTCCAAATACAGTACTGTCACTATTCATTGTAAGCCCGGTATAATGGGTTGATGACCATGTTTGCCCATCAATCTCTCTTTCCCCAATTGAGGTGTCGCCCAGGGGCTGATTAAAATAGTTGGTATCAATAAACAATTTATCGGCATCATCACCTTTTAACTTTCCTGTGAATAAAATGAGAGAATACATTTCTTTTATTGAAGGGATGCGCCAATCAGTATATCCTCCAAGCGTTAGGGTATCTGCTTTTTTTACAGCATCTGCATATATAATTTTGTCGCCCATATCTTGCTGCCACATTAAGTCGGTAACTTTATCGGTAATGGTGCCATCTCCATTGTTTGTATACGATGGGGTGTTTACAACTCTACCGGCATCCTGCCAGTACAAAAAATCGCTTTTCGAAGGAGCTACAATTATCTTTTCATCATCATAAAATTCAATTTGCGATAATTATTCACCATTTTGGATTTTCAAAGTACGTATACATCGACAGTGATTATAAACCGCTTGCATGTCTCCTTGGGGACCATGATATTTTGGGTAATTGGAAGATTCACCTGTTTTAGGGTCACTACGCTGAGCCCCGGCTCCATGTACATCCAATAATTTATCCCTCATTTTACCCAGGGCTTCTCCAAAAGAAACATAAACAGCATTGCTATATGGATTTGGCCCATCAAGGTGGGTGGTAGTTGACCAAAAATAGGGATAGTGTCCTTCATTGCCTGCAGGGTAGGTAATCCTTGAAACTTCAAAAACCGAATCAATAGCTGCAGAATTGGTTTTAGCTGGACTTCTTTGATAATCTACAATACTTTGCAGTTCCTTTGCATTGGGTAAGTGCCAGTCCCTGTACCCGGCCAATTCAAGGTCTTCACAGTATTCAATGGACTCTGGCCAATTTCTTGCTATTCCATCATCGGCTTTTTGCCACATAAATCCGGTCGCATAATCGCTTACGGTTCCGTCATTATTATCCACAAAAAGGTTTTTGCCATAATCGGTATTTCCCCTTACCATTCTGAAATACATCTTGTTATATTCGTTATTCCTTCGCTTGAATTCAGGGTATCCTTTAATCCTGCCATCAATAAAATTAACTCCAAAGATTGTTACATTGCCATTCATGGTTTTTCCCGTGTAGAATGTCGATGACCAGGTCTGGGCATCAATACTTCGTTCTCCAGCAGAAACATCGCCAATGGGTTGATTTAAATAATTGGTATCAATAAAAGGAGTTATGGCTCTTGCTCCCATTACCCTACCATTGAATTGAATGAGCGAGTAAAGTTCTTTAATGGTTGGGATGCGCCAATCGTCATATCCGCCCAGACTTAAGGAGTCGGCCTTTCTCTCAGCATCGGTATAGGTCATTTTTTCGCCCATTTCTTTTTGCCATATCAGTCCTGTAATGTTGTCAGTAATTGTGTTGTCACCATTATCAGTATAGGAAGGTTTGTTGAGAATCCTGCCGGCATCTTGCCAATACAAAGCATTTTCTATATCTGGAAATTTGATTTTCGAATATGCATCATAAAATTCATCTACACCGGTGTGGACTATCGGATAATTCACGGTAGCTTCCTCGGTTCTGGTACCATCTACGTTCAAAGTAAGATCTTCGCCCCTTATATCCTCCATTACTTTTATAAGTTCCTCTTTTGCATTAATTTGTTGAGGAGAGAGTATTTTCCCCCAAAGATTATTCAGTTCAAATTTGTCGGCATACAAATCATAAAATTCAAATGTACCGTTACCCATGTCCAATAATTTATATTGTTGGTTGCGAACTGTGTACATACTGTTGGGAACGTTTCTGTTGGCTCCCATTGCCATATAATTATATATGCGTTCCTTTCCATTTGAACCATCAAGCAAGTGCTTAAAACTATATCCGTCATTTACTCCACCTGTAGGAAAAGCATCTGGATTTACTATTTGTGAAAATGTAGCATAAAAATCACTAATGTTTATTAAGGCTTCTTCAACATCGTTTTTACGATTTACCCCTTTACCCGAAATAATAAGTGGAACATTAATACCTCCCTGGTATATGGTTTGTTTCCCCCGCCTTTTCGGAAAACCTGATATAATTCTGCCAGGTGTACCATTATCTCCCAAAAAGATAATGATAGTATTATCCAATATATTTTGAGGGATGGATTCAAGCAATCGTCCTATCTCAAAGTCGAGCGACTCAATCATTGCCTTATATTTTCCACTAATGGTATTGGTGTTTTTAGGAGAATACGTTCCTTCAGGAGGAACATGAAACGGCCCGTGAGGTGCAACATGTGCCAGCCACATTAACCAGGGACCTTCCTGTTGTTTAATCCAATCTATCGCATAGTCGGTAAAATATTGAGTAGCATAGGTGTAGCAAGTTTCCCTTTTTTCGTTCTCGTACTTGTTCCACTTATAGTAATCTTCAACACCAGCATCAAGTACTCCCATGAATTCGTCAACACCATGTTCAAATGGGTGCCTGTAATTTCGCCTCATTGCGAGATGCCATTTTCCCACCACACAAGTTTTATATTGGCCATTGCTTTGTTCTTTTAACTCCTTGAAAATTGACTTGTGCTCTGTACTTAATGTACCCGGTACAGAGTTCACACCATTGTTGATACCGTATTTTCCGCTGATAAGGGATGCACGAGTTGCAGAACAAACTGGGGCTGCCCAGGTATTGGTAAAGGTAATTCCTGAAGCCCTTAGTTCATCAAGATTTGGAGTTTGAGGGTGATCGTATCCAATGTTGAATCCATTTATCGCATCAACTCCCATGTCATCACCAATAATAAACAATATGTTAGGAGGGCTTGCTATGCTTTGTAAACAATTCAGTGTAAATAGGATTACGATTAATACAGCAATCCTCCTCCTGACAAAATATATATGTCTGTTCATTAAATGAAGAAATTGCAATCTGTGTGTTCAAAACAGTACAATTTGGACATTAATTAATGGAAAGGGTTTAATCTGTGGGAATTCTTCTTAGTAGCTGGGGGTTATTTTAACTGATAAGATGTTAGTTCTTTTTCCCCTGTCAAGTAATAGACCTGGCCAGTAATATCGTCTACAGCGTAAATAGGTTCGCGGTCTTTACCCAGGTATATTTCCCCTTCTATTTCCCCTGTAATTTTACTCACCTTAAGTAAAACAATCCCGGATTCTTGTTTGGACATGATGATCATAAAATCTCTTCCGGAGGTCGTAGCTTTCAAGCGTGCATTTGCTTTTTTGAAAGTTGCTACCGCGTAACTGGACGCCATATTACCTAACTCTCCATAAGCATCCCCTACCTGACTGACTATCTCTCCAGCAACGGCATCTTCTGCTCGTACATCCTCCTCTGCATAAGCCATTGTGCCAGACACATAATATGAGTTTGCACCAATATACGCAGCCCTGACGCCTTCGGCTATTAGTAGAGCACGTTTCCAGCCTGGCTCGTGTGGTGCAGGGTAATATTCAACAAATTTCAGGGTACCATCAAAACCTACTTTAGCTACGTTTTGGTCTGAGTGCAGAAAAATTCCATCTTCCATGACCTCAAGCCTTCTTGGTGCTTCCTTTCCCTGAAATTCAACGGCTTCATTGGATAGGTCTTTTACTTCTTGAGTCTCTTTATCAATTACTTTAACTATTTCTGATTTTGTATCAAATGCATAAATCTTCCCATCGTATTCTCCAGTCAGCTCCGGATTGGTTTGTATGCTCTTCTTCCATTTGAGCAAGCCCGTATTTTGGTCCAAAATATTCATTGTTTCTGTTGTGATATAGAGAATAGAGTTAGATAGGGGAACAATACCAACCACACTGCCATCAATCTTCACCGGTTTTTCAAAAGTTATAACTCCAGCTGCAGGGTCGAGGTAATTCAGGAAGTTATTACTTGATGTTCTGGATACAAGTAAAATACCATCACCCGAATCAAGGTAATCATAAATGCCTCCTTTGATGGCAACTCCTCTACCTTTCTTTCCCCAAAGACCTGCCTGTGTCTGGTAATCAAAGAGATTAATTTTTGTTCGGTTCCCGTCATCGGGCAATATTAGAAGCCCATTTTCCATTAAAACCACATGACCTAACATACCTTTTACTTCCAGATCATCTTCCCATACCAGGCTTCCATCACTTATGTTGAATGCACTGTAGTTGTTGGTATAATTAATAGAAGGTTCACCAGAGGAAGATGTGGTCGAAGATTGATGTTCTTGTTGCGAACCCAGATAAAAAACATCTCCTCCAGGTTTTCTGTAGAAGTGGAGTTGAAATTCCATATCACTGGTCATGGTCTCGGCCGCGGACTTCATCAAATCTCCAAAGGCCCCCAATTTGTCTAGCTGTGCCGACTCTTTTGAGATCACATCTTTCCAGATAATATTACCGGTACTTGCGTTTAATTTATAATTGTTAAAAAGCGTTACAATGAGCAGCTCATCGTTTCCAAGTTCATTGGCAGCAACGATGCGTCCAAATTTTTCATTCATTGACCAGGACAAGCTACCATCAGACATTTTAACTGAGAGCATGACTGGTTCGTCAGCAGGATTGCTCCCTGCAACTAAAATTGCATCCGAATTATACATTAAAAAGTAGTCCTTAATTTCTTCGATCCCAGCTTTGGCGGAATTGAATACTTCATCTCCACTGAACTGGTCTATTAAATAAATAGCATTGTTTGTTTCAACAGTGAGGAAAGGACTGTTGGGCAACTCACGGTACAAATGCCTAGGGAGTTTCGCATGTTCGCTCTTACTCCATGTAATATCGCCGGTTTCTGTGTTTACACCCATCAGTGCTTCTCCAGAACAAACTATTAAGTTACCTAAGGAGCTTACTTCCTGCCATTGAATATTCGAGGCAAGTTGTTTTGTCCACTTAATATCGACCTGACAATAGGTTACAAGAGGCAGAAGTGTTGAAGCCAATAGCAGAGTTATAATTTTTCTATTCATGTTGAATGTTTTCAGTATAGGATTATAGTTTTTAGTACTCTTATGGATATTGCCACTAAAAATTGATAAGAATTCTTAACCAGTCAATAATCATTTAACTCCTTCCAAAAGTAGTTGTACAAACCTGCCATTTGCCGATGGGAGAGACTTTTTTGTTCACAAAAGAACGAAGTACAACAATTCCCAGGCGAGTCTAAAATGAAAAATCTCGGTATTTCACACCAGGCTTTTCCTTGTGCAAGGGACTGGAAAAATATCTAACTTTATTTGCATTCAAATATTCTATTGCTTAAGATTAATGCGAAAAAGCAAAAATATACAATTATGGAAATTGGGGGAATAAGAAAGTATAAAGTAGTATTAGTACTAATACTGCTTTTAATAGTGGTTATTAGCACCCCAATTAAAGCTCAATACATGGGTTCTGTAACATGCTTTAATGCAGCAGAAAGAGCAGGAGGAAACAAATATCCCTATAACCAATCCTTGTTTCTTTCGGAAACAGGTGAAGCAGAGTGGTGGGATAATATTGTTGAAGAAATTTACCATAGTGGAATCGATTTTTCGGCCTTGCTTTGCCGAGGATATAGTCCGGGACGACCCAGTATAGATGCGGGTGACCCACGTAAAATACCCAATATGATTGAAGCCATGGATCGCAGAGGTTTGAGCAATGATTTTAAGCTAGCCATATTCGATGATTGTCCGGCAGGATGGACGGCAAACCATAACTACGATCAGGGGAGGGGACACAATACAAATACCCTTTTTGATTGCAGTGATACAGCCAACTATAAGTATATATGGGATTATAATTTAAAGATTTCTATAGAGAATATTCCCGATGATAGACGCTTTAAAATTGATGGAAGAATGGTCATTATGTTTTGGTCGGTTAAACCAAGTTGGATGTATAATATAGATTTTGGCAGCTTGAAAAGGATAGTAGCTCATATTCGCAAGGAGTGTCAAGCCGAATTTGGTTTCAATCCCTATTTAGTTGTAAGTGAACGATGGTTCGAGAATGATACTCATTTAGAAGCAAGTGATGTTGATGGAGTACATAATTGGTTCTCATCTGCAAGAAAAATAACTTGGACTCTACACTCGCGGGGTGATCTTCCTAAAATGGGAGTTTTGAATCCAGGAATTCGTTATGAAGGGCAACCTGATTATACGTTTAACGATCCCCGACATGGACAAACTTTAATAGAAGGTTTAGAAGGTACTGTAAATTCCGGAGCTTTAATAACTCTGTGCGAAGGTTTTACCGATGCAGCAGAAACAGCCGCGTTTTGGCGTAGTAAAGACACCACATACTATGATTATCCAAATCAACGTATCGATATTCTGCGTCGTTATTCGCAAAATGCATTTTCAGGCCGGCGCATGGTACAGGCCGAAGCTTGTGATTTTTTTCATGATATAACTCCTGGAAATAAGGGCGAATCCTTTCGTTTGGGTGATATAGATATCTGTAAAACATCTGATGTATTTGGCGGTTGGAATGTTTTTGATGCAGAAGCACAGGAATGGTTGGAATGGAAAGAATTACCATTCCCTAAAAATAGCCAAATTGAAGTTCGCTATGCGGCTGAAGATTCTGCAAAAATTCAGTTTGTCTTAGATGATCAAGAAGGGGCAATCCTTTCTCTTGAGCCTACAGGTGGTGAACAGCTTTGGTCTTTGGTTAGGGATACATCTTTTAATATTACCGTAGACACTTATTATAATGTTAAAATAAAGATTATTTCAGGTAAAATAAGTATTAATTACTTTAATATTATGGGCGAAGGGAGTGTTGGTAAAGTTGCCATTTCTTCTCCTGTAACCGGAGATCGATATTTACAAAGCGATACAATCAGATTGAAGGCAGATGTATTAGGATTTGCTGAAAGTCTTCAGACTTTAGAAGTTTATATCGATACCAACATTATCTTTTCTTGCGGTTCTACAACATTAGATACGATTTTAAGAGATTTACCTTTAGGGAACCATTTTATTAAGCTAAAGGCTACAGATGCAAATGGAAATTTTGCAGCTGATTCGTGTCAGGTATATATAGGCGAAAACGCATATACAATAAACGATTCTCTTATTGGATCAGGATCGGTTTCATTCGATCCCCCTGGAGGAACTTACGTAGAAGGTACTGTAGTTTCTGTACTTGCTCTCTCGGAATCACCTGCTTATTTTAATGGATGGTCGGGAGATACAATAGGCAGTAGTAATCCTTTGATTCTTACTATGAACAATAATTTCGATCTTATTGCAACTTTCATTACTCCAGGTGATGATGCTATTCGTATTAATTTTCAGCCCGACGAAAGTGAGGTTCCAGATGGTTTTTTGAAAGATGTAGGATTAGAATATGCAACACAGAATAATGGATATACCTATGGATGGGTTGGTGAAACAAATGTACATATGCGAGACCGAGGTGAACCTGAAGATGTTCGATACGCTACCTTGAATCATATGCAAAAAGGAGGAGACCATGTTTGGGAAATGGGAGTAGAAAATGGCAATTACATGGTATATCTGGTTATGGGCGACGCTTCTTATAGCGATCAAATTAATGCAGTGAATATAGAGGGTGTTTGGAGAGACGATGTTGAGCACGTAAATTCTTTCGATGAATTTCGCGTGGTAGTAGAAGTAGCGGATAATAATATAACTATTGCACCCGGAAAAGGAGCGGAAAATGCAAAAATTTGTTTTGTTGAAATTGCCTTGGATACAATAACTCCGGTTGATACATTTGTTCCGATAGAGACTATTAAAATAATTCCACAGAACGCCTATTTAAAACAGAATTATCCAAATCCATTTAGGTACGAAACGGAAATTTCCTTCAATTTGGAAAAAGGAGGCTATACTCAATTAATAGTGTACAATTCAATAGGAAGGTATGTTACTACGCTTCTCAACGAAACACTGAATGAAGGCACACATCAGGTATTGTTTAATGCATCTAATTTACCATATGGACTCTATTTCTATCAATTACAACAAGGTGAGTTTTCAATGGTTCGAAAAATGATATTATTAAAATAGAAATCTTTAATTTGATAAATTTTGGTGCTTTTTCAAATGTATTTTTGAATCAGCCCCTCTTCTAGTAGCGGGGATAGGTGAAATATCGAACTTCGATTTGCTAAGAGATTTGAAGGATGTTATTGGTTTTCTGAAGTTTTTACCTACCTGAATCCAACTAATCTTTGATGATTCTCTTGATAATGGAACCTTCATTTTTTTCAGCTGTATAATATATATTCCACTTTCAAGAGTAGTTATTCCCATGTTTTAGTCATTTTCATAAAGTCTTAACCTGTTTTTCAGAGCAATTAATTCTTCTCTTAATTCCTTTTCTTTCTCTAAAAGATTAAATACTACATCTATTCCTTCTATATTAACGTTTAACTCTTGATGCAATCGGATCATTTTTTCAAGGTCCCTTATTTGATCCTGATGTATGAAATGATCTTGTTCAATAATTACAATTTGAATAAGTCCTGTTTTGTGCAATGCATCAATAAATGAAAATTCAATCTCGTAGGTCGAACAAAGAGTTGTTATTGCTATTAAATTCTTTTTCATTTTACCTTATTTTTTGTAATTCTTTGAATAACTCCAATTCTTTTTCGCTCAGATGCGTGGGAATCTTAATGTGGTAGGTGATTATGAGATCGCCAAAGTTTCCTTCTTTCTTATAAACAGGAAAGCCTTTTCCTTTCAATTTTACTTTAGTTTCGTTTTGTGTTTCAGGTGCTATTTTTAGTTTGACTTTGCCACTAAAGGTGTCTACCCTGATCTCTCCGCCTAAAAGTGAAGTGTACAGGTCCAGATCAACGTTTGAATACAAATTATTGCCATCCCGTTTAAATTGTGTCCGATTGTCGATGATGAACTTAATGTAAAGATCTCCATTTAGTCCACCATTCAATCCTTCTCCTCCTTTTCCTTTTATTTTGATCACCTGACCATTCTCCACTCCTGCGGGTACGGTAAGTCGTATGTTGTTGTTATTGACAGTCAACACCTGTTTATGCGTTGTGTAGGCATCTTTTAAATTCAAATGCAATTCGGCATGATAATCCTGGCCTTTAAATTTTGGATAATGACCTTCTCTGGAAGAAGTTCTTCTTCCTCCAAACATAGATTCGAAAAAATCCGAATATTCCTGCTCTGAAAACACTTGCTGAGTTGATTGATGCTGAGACTGTTGTTGCCGTTGATGTTGGGCTTTTTCGTATTCTTCTCCCTGTTTCCAATCTTTACCATATTTGTCGTATTTCTTACGGTTTTCAGGATCACTTAAAACTTCGTTTGCCTCATTTATTTCTTTGAATTTTATCTCAGCGTCCTTGTTGTCCGGGTTTAAATCAGGATGAAACTTTCGTGCGAGTTTTCGATATGCGGCTTTAATTTCCTTTTCAGTTGCAGTTTTCGAAACGCCCAGATTTTTATAATAATCTATAAATGCCATTTATTTTATTTTAAGTGTTTAAATTGGGCACAACGGTAAATTATTAGCTACAGCTTTATATTCCCTAAACCATAATAATTAGAAGGATATAGTATTCCGTTTCTTAGGTCAAATAAATCGGTAAAAGGATCTTCCAGTAAATCCAGATGCCCGTCCAGGTCGGCATATTCAATATTAGGCCTGCTCAGTGCAAAATGGAGTCCTGCTGAAATACCTAAAGCACATTCATCAATACAACCAACCATTACCTCCATTCCTGCCGCTTTTGCCACAGAGTTGATGTGTTGTGATTCAAGAATGCCACCAACTTTCATGATCTTAATGTTGACCATGTCAATTAAGTCATTGCTTGCCAATCTGAAAGCATCTTTTAGTGTCTTAATGCTCTCATCAGCCATTACAGGTACATCAATGTTTTGTGTCACTTCGCCCAGTTGTTCTTCTTTTTTTTGTTTTGTGGGTTGCTCAAGGATTTCGATATTCGCGCTTTTAGTTTTATTGATGAACTCAATTGATTCCTCTAGGTGTATAACCCTGATTGGCATCATATCGAAGCAAAAATTCATTGCCATGCTTTTCACGTAACTTCATTATCTTTTCGATGTCTTCAGGTAAGTTTAAGCCACCCTTTAACTTGATGATGGTAAATCCCTTTTTTAAATAATATTTGGCTTGTTCTATAGTTTCTTTCAGTGGTAAAATACCAATGGTAATACTTGTTGGAATTTCCTTCCTGATAGCCACCCAATAACTGGTATAATGGAAGTTTGGCTTTCCGTGCCAATAAATCATATAAAGCTATATCAACCATGGCTATGGTAGGAAGAAGACTTTGGACACAATCTCTTTCAATTGATGCGTGAATCGTGCAATTTGAAATGGCGATTGATCTTAACAGCAAAGCAATAATAATGGTTTCTAATATTATTAATTACATCTTCCGGTGTTTCACCTGTTACTTCAAGATCGGGTGCGGCACATCCCCAACCGGTTATTCCCTTGTCTGTGGTCAATTTTAGAATAATATTGGATGCTTTGCCCACAGTTTCGTAGGCAATTGTATAGGGAATCGCCAGAGGCATATCCAACCTGAAATATTCAACAGCCCTTATCTTCATTTTAGTATCTGTTTTGAAACAATTTATCTGGAGGTGTATTTTTAATGGTTTCAACAAATTCAGCCATTTTGCGAATCATAATTTCCCACATTTTATGGCCTTTTTCAGCAGTAGCTTTGGTAGCATTTCCCATAACACCCGACTTTGTAAGTTTTTCAGTATGCACATACCAGCTTACACCTCGCTCAGAGGTATAATCCAGGTATTCATTGTCAAGATCCAGGGTGTCATCAACTGCTTTTCCCATATCTACAAGTTCGGGTCGAATGGCAAGGGTGGTGCTGGTTTCAATTTCACCTGCATGAATATCGTTATGTGTATCGATCAAACTGTACAGATCCACATCACTTGTTTCGCCCGTTTCAACACAAACAAATATCCTTGCATCGCGATTTATCATCTGTGCAGCATACGTCAGGGTGGGTACATTATCACCATGGCCGTTAAGGATGATTATTTTTTTTATACCGTTGTGAGCCAGGGACATGCCAATGTCATAAATAAATGCTGACAAGGCATTATTGGTCACTGAAAGGGTGCCTTTAAAATGACTGTGATGATAGGAGACTCCATAGGGAATAGGAGGCAGAACAAAGGGTTTGGGATCCTGGCAGGCTTCAGCAACTTTTCTTGCCATATAATTGGCGTCAAAAAAATCCACATCGAGGGGCAGGTGTGGTCCATGTTGTTCAATGGCTCCACACGGAAGTATTGCTGTATCGACTTTTTTCAATCGCTCTTCAATTTCCGGCCAAGTTAATGTTGCCCACATGATATTCCGGGTATTTGTTTTTTTTATCCATCAAACTTGTATTTAGTTTCAGTTAAAAAATCATCATTAATTGCTATATCAATCCAGTGTTTATCTTCTCTTTTTACGGCACCATTTGCATATTTACTGAGTATTTCGAATAATGGTTTTCGAATATGAGAAGGCATATCTTCAAGCTTGCTTCTTTCATGGTCGAATCTGAGTTTCATAATTTCATCATGTTGTCTGGCTGCTTTAATTGTAAATTCATTGCGTTCGATAAGATTTTTTTCGAGCAGCATAAAATACAAATGGGCAGCATCACTTCCAATTTGTTTTACCGATTTTGTTGCCAGAGCTATAAGACCATCTGTTATCTGGGCTTCACTATAACCACATTTTTCAGGGTTTTCGTCCAATGCTTTTATCATCCCAATAATCCTTCTGCATTTCTCACATTTTCCACAAGGATACATTCTGCCATTTGCTTCATGAGCAGCATGACAAGAAATTTGTTGTTCCTGAAGTTCGGGATAACGTTTGATCAATGCTTTCATGATGAGCAATTCCGATAGGCTGCGAAGCAATGAATACTGGTACATTTTCCATCCTTTGCTCCTGTAATAGCGCGTCAATGCATTATCAAAATATTTACTCTGGTCGTATAGTGCGTTGTAATGAGAAATTCCCTTCAGGTTGCCTTTAACTGTTGTGTCGTATTCATCACCAATCAAGATGTTTCCGATGCCTTTTTTACGGGCAATAGGAAGCACCCCAAAAAGAAATACTGCCACAGTCCAAAGACGGATAGGATAGATATCGGCTCTGATGCTTGCATAATTTTCTTTAATAAAAGGGAATTGTTTCAACATCCAGTTGAACAGCCGGTCGCTGTTGCACCAGGGTTTTTCAGTATTTGGTTCTGTTTCTTTGTAATAGCGATGAGAATTCACAGCTGTAAACCAATGCCTTCCGGCTTCATTAATAAATACAGGATAAGGCTCTCCAATTTCTTTGATGATACCATAAGTCAGCAGACTGTCTTTTCCACCGCTGCTGAGTATTGCATATTTGTTGAGATCGGTTTCTGATTCTTCACGTGTTAACTTTAAATTTTCGAACAGCGTATTCGTAAAAAGTAATTTAGCCTGGGTGTATTGCTCTCTTTTTTCTGCTTGTAAATTGTCAAATGGTGGTTTTAGAAATTCATTTTTGATGAGCAGTTTATTGGTCAGGATCTCACGCGAAGTGTTTTCCATCATATCTTTGAGAAACTGCTGATCGGTTTTATCGAAAAGACCATCAAATTCAATGGTTTCAAAAAACAATCCGTAATTCAGGGCAACCTGTGCCAGCATCATCGAAGCTAAGTTTACATCAGCCGGATTTTTTTTACTGAAATATGGATGCTCGTAAGAGTAAATCAATTCAAATGAAGTCTGTTTCGCCTGAAAATTTTTCAACACAATAGGACGCCTTTACCTTTCTTGGCTCGATATGAATATTCTTTACCGAAAGTTTTCGCAGTACTTTGAATGATTCAAGCGTGATCATTTCAAATAAGGATTTTAAAAGTTCAACCAATTCCTCAGCTCCATATTCGAGCACATCAAAAGCTGGTAAGCCCGTTTCTTCAGTAATTTTTGCGCAGGCTGGTAAAATTTCTTCTTTTGTCATTTCTTCATGGTTCACTGTGATTGCAATAACTTTTTTACCTGAAATGGTTTCAATGGCATTGATTTGTTCTTTTATCGGATGCAAAACATAACCCGGAAATCCATCATATTCAATTCGTTTTGGGGCATGCTGAACAATGACATAATCGGGTCTTCCTGCAGCCAGAATTTCAAACCCCCCGGGATATGCAGGGTTCATCAAACTGCCCTGTCCTTCAATGACAATAAGGTCGGGTGATTCATTTTTCCATGCTTCATGAACTGCATGTTCAATTTCTCCCGAAACAAAATCATTGATGCAACTATCCATGATCATGGAATATTTTGCACCCTGCATCCATGCTGTTTGACCGGTGCCTGCCATTTCTGCTTTTAAGCCTGCTTTCCTGAAGGCATGCACAATAATCCAGGCAGTTGTTCTTTTCCCGATGGCTGAATCAGTTCCCAGAAATGCAATTTTCAAGACAATCCACTTCTTCAATTTTTCCGGTAAAGAAATGTAATTGGTCGCGGTCAGGTGTTCTGCGCACATCCCGCACACGGCAATTGTTTTTTTCGGCAATAGCCATCAATTCTGTGTTCTTTATAAAGAAAATCATGCAGACCGCTGTCAACATTCATTCCCAGTTCGAGAGCCTCTTTAATGGTGTTCTTTGGCTTCAGCAGGCAAACGTCCTCCATCAGGAGCCAGGCCAATAACCAGTGATTTCGGGCTTATTTGCCGGGCCAAGTTTTGCCAAAGCATCTTTTAAATCTTTAAAAAGGGGATGTTATATATTTTTACCATCAAGTACCAAACCGGCATCCTGCCCCGCATATTTATGATCAAGTACACCAACTACTTCATATCTTTCAGTAAATCTTACCAGACCGTGAGCAGTTTTTCCATTTGGTGTATTAAAAGCACCATCAGCATAAACAAGTGGCTTTGCCATCAATTGTTGTTTTCATTGTCTAGTATTTTCCGGTTAAAATTGCGACATATCTGTCGTTAATCATTTCATTTTTTTCGTGCATCTGAAGCAAGGCGATAAGTCCGGAAGTTGAGGCTGGCAAAATTCTGTATCCCTCTTTTTTATGTAGAAAAGTACTCATTTCTTTCATTTTTTTATCACTGATGTGGTGTGCTTCCCCACCTGATTGCCTGATGGCATAAAGTGCTTCGTTCCCATCAAAACTATGCCAGTTGATCAGGGGTTCGTTGATTGCGGTTTCCTTTACCAGTTTAGGGTCAATATCATTGCAAGTATCAAGCCCTGCCTTAGAAGAGGAGATAATTGGGTTTTTATAAGCAGCAGAACCTGCAATGAACCTTGGAATTCTTGAGGTTCTTCCTCGTTTGTAAAGACTTACAAAACCACGATAAATTCCGGCAAGCAAGGTTCCATTTGATACTGGCGAGGCAATGTATTTTGGAGCATCGCGCAATTGGTCATAAATTTCATTGGCGATTTCGGCATAAGCAGTTATTTGCAAGGCGGTATTGGCTCCACCCGGGTTGGCATCATACCAGCCATTCTTTCAATGCCAGTTTACTCGATTCGGTCACAGTATCTTCATAAGTGCCCGGAAGTCTGATGATTTCAGCATCAAAATTTTCCATTTCCTTAACGCGTCAGTATGGTATGATTCGGGGATGAATATTTTACATTTCATCCCGGCCAGGTAAGCAGCATAAGCTACAGCTACACCATAATTACCACAGGTTGCCAAGTGAAATGATATTGATAGTTCCTGCGAAGTGCATCATGTACCTGGGCAAAAGCAATACGATCTTTTTGAGTGCCCGATGGATTTTCGCCTTCATATTTAATATACAATTGTCGGATGTTAAGTTCCCTTTCAAGGTTACGTGCTCTTTTGAGCGAGGTATCACCAATCTCAAGCGACATGATATCTTCAAAAGATTCAATCCGATCTACAACGGACAGACTTGGATCTTTTACCATTTCACTAAGACTCTTTACTTCTTTAGTGATTTTTATATCGGCTGATTTAACGCCGTCAAGGATGTTTATCATATTTATCTAGAGTTGTAGCTAAAGTTAGTCTGTCTAAAAACCCTCGCTGGGTTCTAATATATAAGTTAAAGATAGCCAATTGACTGGGAGGGAGTGTAAACCTCGGGTCCAATATACCATCCTTCAAGAAATACCAGCATTCGAGCCAATATTTGCTCAAATAAGTTGGTTTTGCTAAAAACCCAGGTTTATTCCCGAAAAAATGGACAACTACGTTATACAAAAACCTAAACCAGTCCAGAAAATTAGGTCTGCCTGAGATGCTGCTTCCATAGTTATCTTTTTCACTATTTGATCGTTGCAAATTACTTCCTTTTATCCAATTATCCCTTATATTCTAATTGCTGACAACTGTGGATCACTATAGTATTTTTTGTGCCTGTTCAAAAACCGTCAAAATGACGCATAACTGTATGATATTCATGTCAATATAGCATGCTTTCTTGCTACATGAAAATGGTATATATTAAGTCATATGGCCTTGATAAAAAGAGAAAGATCCAAAAATTGGTATTTCCTAAAGGTATTTTTGTCGATACTAAAAAAGGAGATATCTAACCTCCTAAGTGAATTCTTTATTCCTCGCAAAATCATGATATAAAAGGGTTTCAGGAGGTACAAATAAAAAACTCCCCATCAAATCTGATGAGGAGTCCTTCTTAGTAGCGGGAACTGACGAAATATCTGACTTCGATTTGATGGAAGGTTTGGCAGAAGTTTTAAGATGTTTATAGAGAATAATTCTTCTTAAACACTTTCATTATTAAACTTTTCATGAGAATTATCGCTTAGAAATACAACATTTATTGGAGATAGATATAGTGTAAATAACATTTTATTGGAGTTAAATGCAGAATGATTAACATTTTATTGGAGATAAATACCTAAGTTTACAACAAATTACTGAAGATAATTAGGGTGGAATAACATATAATTCAATTATTAGGATGAAAAGAAGTGCATATAAGGACCTGATTTCCTGGAAGGAAAATAAAGACCGCAAACCGCTTATTCTTCAAGGAGCAAGACAAGTAGGTAAAACTTACCTGGTAAAGGAATTCGGTAAGCAGGAATACAAAAATCTATACTATCTGAATTTCGAACAAGACCCAAACCTTTCATCTCTTTTCGAGTCTTCTTTAAATCCTGAAAATATAATCAATAATATCAATCTATACATTGGAGTAAAAATTACAGCTGAAGATACATTGTTGTTTTTTGATGAGATACAAATTGCACCACGTGTTCTTACATGCCTTAAGTATTTTCAAGAGCAAGCCCCTGACTTTCATATAATAGCCGCAGGATCATTACTTGGGATCAGTATAGGAAAGGATAGCAGTTTCCCGGTAGGAAAGGTAAATTTCCTTAGCCTTTACCCCATGTCATTTACTGAATATCTGATGGAGATAGGAGAAGAGCTATTTGTAGAAAGTTTAAATTCATTAGTAGAACCTACACCTTTCCCCGATGCCATTCATAATAAAATGCTATCGCATTTAAAAATGTATCTTTTTCTGGGCGGGATGCCTGAAGTCGTTAAAGCTTACACGGAGAATATGGACATAACAAAGGTGAGAAGTATTCAGTCTGACATCTTAAATGCCTACGAAAGAGATTTTTCAAAATATGCAGATAAAAATCAATCCATTAAAACCTCTGAATTTTGGAATTCCATCCCCAGACAGCTGGCAAGGGGGAATAAAAAGTTTAAATACCGGGATATTAAAAAAGCTGCTCGTTCAAATATGTATGATCAAACAATTGAATGGTTAAGAAAAGCGGGACTGGTTAATATGGTTTACAATATTGAATCTCCTAAAATACCTTTATCTGCCTATGCCGATTATTCTAAGTTTAAAGTGTACATGCATGATATTGGATTGCTAGCAGCAAAACTGAATATATCTTCAAAGCAAATTGTATTGCCAGATGCATTGTTCAGGGAGTTCAATGGTGCATTTATAGAGAATTTCATTGCACAGGAGTTAGCTTCAACCGGAAAAAATAAATTGTTCTATTGGACCTCTAGAAGTGATGCTGAAGTAGATTATATTCTTGAATACAATCAGAAAATATTTCCATTGGAAGTGAAAAGCGGAACCAGCAGAAATACTAAGAGTCTTCAGAGTTATGCATCCAAGTATAATCCAGATATTGTATTTAGAACATCCCCCAGAAACCTTATAAAGTCAGGCAACTTTCTCAATATCCCACTTTACTCAATTCATTTATTAAAGCAATTTGTATAGAAAACGAGATTAATTTTAAAAATGCAGCCTAGCTTAACTCAGCGTCCACATTAATGGGGTAGGTCCAAACTAAATTGAGAACCAGAATAGAAAATAAAATAACAAATCCATCATCAAGGAGAATAGAAATGAAAGTAATAAATGACGTTTCCAAATTAGGTTTAGCAGTATTTATTTGCCTTGCACTTCTACCGTTGCAAGGTTATTCCGGAAACATTGTAGATACCACTGATTACTCCTATTGGAGAAAATTGGCTATTAATTCTGAAATGTTTGGAGCTATGAGAGCCAGCGCCTTGGAAACAGCAACAAAAGAAGGTGCAAGCCGAGATGTTTTTGGGGCAAATGCTTTGGCCTATATCCTTGCCCCAGATAATAAAGCCACGTATATAACCAATATTCAGAATAAATTCGAAACCAGAATAAAGACCATGAAAATCGGGACAGGAGCTGCTACTTCATCTGTTCCTTCCCATGAGCTATTTTATGCAGTCCTGGCACTTGACGTTATCCGGTATGACCTGGATCCTGCTGTGCTTTCGGAATATGAGGGCTGGCTTGAAGAGAAAATTATGGCATTAGTGATAGGTAAGTGGGATCCCCACGCCTGGGCCATGAGAATGCTGTATTACAAATACCTTGGAGATGAAGCCAACTTTCAAGCGGCAAAAATAGAGTTTGATATAGGATTGGCGGAGCACTACATGCCAAATGATGGTGTCTCACCTGCAGGTAATGGATACTGTGTACAACGGTGGAATTCCATTGAACGAGCCGCTAAAAATACCACGCCTGATATAATGGAATATATGGGTTACAACGAATATTACAGTAACCCGGGAATGATAGGACTTCATGAATTTATGTTTGGGTATGCAAGCTCACCTTTTGGAAGGATTTTAATATATGGTGATTCGCGCAACACTGAAGGTCAGAGGTCATGGGATATTGAGGATGGAAATATTATCGTTTCTCCCACGGTTGTTTCGGCTGCACGGTATTCATCAAAGGCCCACAAATTTGCAATGTGGATATTACTAGAAGGTGCTGGTGTTTCTGAGGGAAGCTTAAAGGGACACTTGCCAAATTATTTAATTATGGCTGGAACTGCATCCAAAAATAATCCCATAGAATTTAATACCGATGATGCAGAATTGGCTCCTAGCCGTTTATTTGAAAATTATGCCGCTTTAAAATCCAGAGAACAGTCTACCAATGAGCTTTACATGAGTATGCTCAATCTAAAAGGTAATACAGAGTATCATACACATTATGAAGTCAACGCTCTGGCCATGGCCGGATATGGGGAAACTTTACTGCGTAATGCAGGGTACAATGGGCCCGACAAGGATGTGATCATAGATGGGGTAACGGCCACTTTCGATTTCATGCATTCAGATTCAGAATCTGCTAACACCTTGATGATAGGTGGAAAAAGGCATTCATCAAAAGTGGGTGATGGAATTATCGAAGGAATGGTAGGTCAGGATGTTGAGTATTGTAGAGGCTCCAGTTCAGATGCCATTGCAGGAACTCACCTCAGAGATGTTGTTTTTGTTCAACCATCAAATGATGTAAACGGCTATTATGTTGTAATGGATCATGTAAGCACCGAAAAGGCTGGACATGATGTTAATGTAGTGTGGCACCCTAATTCCGCCACTTTAAATACAATTCAGAAAGCGACTGAATATTTTTCTGAAATTAAAATAGAAAAAGGAAATACGGGTCCTCGCTTGTATTCTGAAAATGAAGTTAATTTGACTACCTTTTTAGGAACACCTCCTGCCTCAGTAGAAATAAAGCAAACCGCAAATCAGGCCTCAAGATATGGTTTTGCTGGGGATTATATGTATATCAATTATAACACGACCAATCAGCAAGCTAATATTCTTACCGTTTTCTTTCCGGGAGATAAAAGTCACCAGGTAGGCAATATGACAAGAATCTCTGCTGGCTCCTATTCCGGAGCTCAAATTAATCAGGGGCAAATTGTTGACATAGTTTTGAACTCCAATGGTGCTGAAATAGAAAAACATGACAATGAATCTTTTAAAGGAGAAGATGTTTTTTACAGAAAGGATGCAGGAAAGTTGGTTTCTTATTTTGTAAAAGGTAAATTGTTTAGCTCGGAAGATAAGATTCTAAAGGGTTTTAAATCAGATGCCCCAATTGTCTTGTATATGAATACTGCTACTGAAGATAAAGAGACAAGTGGTACGATTATTTCTCCTGGAACTGAAGTAACTTTTTATTATCCTCAAGTTATATCAGCAAGATTGGAGGGTAATAAACTTCCCATTGAAAGTTCTGGCTCAAATTGGGTCAGAGTTAATATTCCGGAAGGAACTTATAAGATTGATCTCATTGGGCATTAATGAAACTTAAAAATGAAAATTAAATCTATAAACATGAAAAGAATCTTCTTAATAATCGTGGGATTTCTGCAGGTCATGTCCGGAACAGCCATGGCTACAGAAAAGCCCAATGTCATTTTTATTTCGGTTGATGATCTCAATGACTTTCCGCCCTTTGAGCGCCGCTACCCCGATGCGTTGACACCAAACCTGAACAAGCTGGCTAATAGCGGAATAGTGTTTGCTAATGCCCATGCGCAGTACGTTGTGTGCGCTCCTTCTCGAGCCAGTCTCATGAGCGGACTGCATCCATCGGTCATTGGCCGTAGTTCTGATAACGAGGTAGAGAAGCGGGCTCGGGAACTGGGTACGGACTTGCTCCACTCATACTTCCGTAAGAACGGGTACAAGGCCATGGCCGTCGGCAAAATTCTCCATCGGCACGTACCAGAGGGCAGTGTCGATACCAGCGGCGGGCGCGGGGGGTTCACCGAGGGTACTGGCAAGTTGAAGAAAAACTGGCACCAGAATGGGACCATTACCGACTGGGCCATGGCGCCTGAGCGTGACGATCAGCTCCCTGATCACAAAGCGGCTGAATGGGCAATCAGCCAGCTGGAGGCAAAACACGACAAGCCGTTTTTCCTCATGGTGGGGTTTCTTCGTCCACACGTTCCATGGTACGTCCCGAAAAAATGGTTTGATCTATATGACAAGGATAAACTGACTTTGCCTCCGTATCGTAAAGATGACCTGGACGACATTCCTCAGAAGGGAAGGGAGCTAAGCATACACAAGGCAATGCCGCGTACGGAATGGGCGATCGAAAACCACCAGTGGCGCAATATCCTACATGCCTACCTTGCATGTGTCAGTTTTGCAGATCACCAGGTGGGCAAGGTGTTGAACGCCCTTGAAGCCAGTTCTTACAAGGATAATACGATTGTCGTCCTGTGGTCCGATCACGGCTATCATATGGGCGAGAAGAACACGTTTCAAAAACACTCACTGTGGGAGCGTTCTTCACATGTGCCGCTTATTTTTGCCGGTCCGGAAATTGAGGCTGGCCAACGCTGCGATCGAGTCGTAAGCCTTCTGGATATATACCCCACCCTGGTTGAAATGTGCGGCCTGCCGGAAAATACCAGGAACCAGGGGCACAGCCTGGTTCCTTTGATGAAAGACCCTGACCAAGAGTGGACGTATCCGGCGATTACAGGCTGGAGGGAAGATAGCTACGCCATCCAAAACGAACGCTACCGCTACATACGGTATGGCGACGGGAGCGAAGAATTGTATGACCACCAAAACGACCCGAACGAATGGACGAACGTCGCCGGCAAAATTGATCTGGCTAATATCAAAACCGACTTGGCCAGGCATATCCCGGAAAGACACTCTGAGAATGATCACTAGACGCTGGCTGAACATCCTCATGGAGCACGATACCTGAGGCGCGGCTCATGAGATGTGTTTGTGAAAAAATAAAAAACCTGGAAGCGGAATTGGATAAGCTAGATGAGCGGTTTGCATACGGCATATTTGATGATGAAGCTCTATATCAAAGACTCCGAGCAAAAAAACAAAGTGAAATTATTCAGATTAAGGATCAAATGCTGGATTCAGAAAATGAAATATATAACCTCGAATTTTTTCTTCAGAGATCCATTGAAATATCCCAAAACATCCACAATTACTGGCAGTTAGGCTCGCTTGAAGATAGAAGGAAAATACAGAAATTAGTGTTTCCTGAGGGAATTGGTATAGACACTAAAAACAGGAAATATCTAACCTCAAAAGTAAATTCCTTATTCCTCGCAAAGTCACAATATAAAAGGACTTCAGAGGGTGCCAATAAAAAACTCCCCATCAATTCTGATGAGGAGTCCTTCGTAGTAGCGGGGATAGATGAAATATCGAACTTCGAATTGTTGTTAGATATTAAGGAAATCGTTGGATTTCTATCGAGGTGATTTGAAATTCCCTATTCGCATATTGAGTTTCACAGTATGGAATTCCTGTCTTTCTCATAAGCATTGTTAGATGAATTCCAATTTTGCAATTATTTGCATATTTGGAATCGCTTCTAATTTTACATATTTTTGGAATTATTGGAATCAACACTTGCAATCATGATAAAACGTTTGCTATTTGAAGAAGCGGAAATAACTGCCAGGGAATTTAAGATTGTTGCAATCACGGGACCCCGTCAGTCAGGAAAAACAACATTATGCAAGCATGTTTTTAAAAACAAACCCTATGTTTCTTTTGAAGATTTAGATATCCTGGAAGAGGCCGAATCTTCTCCCCGAAGTTTCATTAATAAATACAAAGATGGAGCAGTTTTTGATGAGATACAGCGTGTCCCCGGACTTTTTAACTATTTGCAGACTCACGTTGACAAGGTTGGGAAGAACAATCAGTATATTATTTCAGGCAGCAATAATTTCTTGCTACAACAAAGCATTTCACAATCACTCGCAGGCAGGGCAGCATATATTGAATTGCTTCCATTGAGTTTACTTGAACTACAAGAACACTGGGGGAATACAAAAAGCCCTGTTTTTTTTATGAAGAATGGTTTTTATCCATCAATAATAGCCAAACAGTCATCCGCAGAAAGATGGTTGCCAAATTATCTAAAAACCTATATTGAACGTGATGTACGAATGATCAGGAATATTGAAAACCTGAATCTGTTTTCAAAATTTGTTAAACTGGCTGCAGCAAGGTCAGGACAAATATTAAACGTAAATAACCTCGCGAATGAAACGGGTGTGGATAACAAGACAATAAGTGCATGGATTAGTGTTCTTGAGAGTAGTTACATTGTTTATCGTTTGCAACCATACTATAATAGTTTCAATAAACGTGTTATCAAATCACCAAAACTATATTTTTATGATGTTGGTTTGCTTTGCAGTATATTAGGTCTAAACAGCGAAAGAGCGATAAAAAACAGCAATATGTATGGTGCAATATTTGAAAACCTGGTCATTACAGAAATAAAGAAGAACCGCTCTAATAAAAACCAATATGGTGAAATGTATTACTTGCGCGACAGTACTGGAAATGAAGTTGATCTGGTTTTGGAAAAAGATGGAAACCTTATTCCGGTTGAAATAAAATCATCAACTAAGAATAGAAGTTCTGATCTTAAGAACCTAAAATGGTTTCAGAGATTATATAGAATAAAAGGTGGAATGCTAATTAATCGGAGTACTGTAAATCAAGAACTGGAAGACGGAATAATGAATATAGCTTGGGCCGAGGTAGCTAACATATAATTAGCAATAAAAAACTCCTCGTCCGCGGCGGTGGCGGAGGAGTCTTATTTAGTAGACTATACGATTGAACCTTTAGCTCGGCGAAGCCAAATATCTAACCTTGATTTGTTGAAGGACGTGGCGGAAATAGTTGAATATCTGTCATACGCTAATCACCAAATATATCAAGATAAGGTTTAAAAATAAAAATCCTGTTACGGCATTACCAGTCATCTCCTTTACTATCTGTTTTTCCTGCATTATCAATGGTTGTAACCGGACTTTGAAATAAAGTGTTAAGTAATATCAGGTGTTTATCGTCAGCAATGTCCGGAACCCGGGTAGCATAAAATTAAGAGATACTTCGCATCATCTTTGTTACCGCTTCAGGACCTCCCGCGAGTTTTAGACAGGCGTCCTTCGCCGTATTGTCGCTTTCCGTTATCATTGGTTCAATCAAATTTGCTACAGACAACTTTATACCGGGATGAACGAAGTTCAGTGCGATCGCATTGTCGCCAGCGACCATCATTTCTTGTGAGATATCAATTAAATCGGAAAGTTTAATCTGTCCTTTATCGACAAGGTCTAGCAAGGTGGTTGCAATGGCCACTTTATATGTACTCGCCATAACAAACGCTTCATCGCCGTTTACTGTTACACTCACCCCTGAGCCAATTTCCTTTGCAGCCACGCCGATGCGGCCAGCTAGCCCCTGCGTAAGTTTCTCAAGAATTACTGCGTCAAATGTCTCATTTGCTTTTGTTTTTTCTTGACCATAGGATAACGATACCAAGAAAATAAAGGAAATAATTAGATAATTTTTTCATGTTTCGATTTATTTAAAAAAGGGTTTAATTAATATTTAATTCAATAATTGATTCCCATGAAAGAAGGTGAGCCTCCTGATTCAGGTTTTTCAATTCCGGTATTTCAACGGAAGTGGATCTTTCAAGCGTTTCAGCAAAATAGGAAATGAAAGTAGTTGAATCACTCATGCTTTGATCCAGAGAAATCCAGGCATAATTATTCCCGCGCTCTTCAAGCCATTGACTTATATGCATGGTTTTGCCATATCCCGCAGGAGCCGATATTAAGATAAATGGTAAGTGACTGTATTTTTCTAATTTTTCAAGAAGATGCGGCCTCGTTAAAAGATCTGGAGAGACTTTCGGTCGATTCAGTTTGGAATAAAGCATCAATCATTGAGCTAATTATGGCAAAAAGTAGAAAGTTAGTTTATTATAATATAGTTACAGGAGCGATTCCAACAATATGCTTTATAGCTCTTGCCTGGGTTAACATATTTTATTTAAAAACTACATAAGTTATTAAAAAGTTCAGTAAATTCCTCCCTCTCTAATCAAAATTAAAAGACTGGTTGGCAATTACATATGCAACCAGGTCAA
>CAVZPP010000002.1:0-1514523 GCA_963777115.1 uncultured Bacteroidaceae bacterium
ATTAAAAATGAGAAGACTTTGGCCGAATTAGGCCATCAATTTGAGATTAATCCAGTGACTATCTCCAAATGGAAAAATGAGTTTTTAGAAAATATGGGAGTCATATTTGAGAATGGGGGGAGAGAAGAAATCTAAAGTCAGAATCTCCTGATATTAATGAGCTTTTCTCGCAGATTAGGCAACTCAAGGTGGAGAATGACTATTTAAAAAAAAGTGCGAGGAAACTGGGAATATTAGACAGAGAATGAAAATGATCAAGACTGGACATAAAAACCTTTCCATTAGGAAACAATGTGATATCCTTTGGGTGCCCAGAAGTTCATTGTACTATCAGCCGATCCCGGTAAAACCTGAGAATGTAAAGATGATGCATCTGATGGACCAGCATTTGCTGATCAACCACCCAACCGAGGGAGTCACCCATGGTAGATATGTTACGAGATATGGGTTATCCAGTGGGGCCAAAATGGATACAAACCCGGAAATTTGTCCCTAATTTTGAATGAACCTTTTTAGACTGGACTCAATAATATGACGAAAATTATATGATAATTAGTGAGGAAAGTGTTAATTTGTAAAATGATCAGGATGGATAATTTGTAGAACGATTTATAACAATTGCTCAATAAAAACAAAATGAAGTCGGATTTATATATAATCGGAGCCAGTGGCTTTGGACGGGAAATTGAAAGCTGGATAGGCAATACCAAAAGTATTTAATAAAAATTATCTCAATAAAAGGTATCATAGACATTGATCCATAAGCCCTTAACGGATATCCATCCGATTTCAGTATCGTTGGGGATGACGATTATAATTTTAAGCCAACGGACAACGCATTACTGGCTATTGCAGATCCCCCATAAAAAACAGGATATAGTCAACAGGTTGAAGGACAGGGTGAAATTCCTTATCATTCATTTCTGATACTATATTAGTCTCGGAAAATATGTAAAGATAGGTGAAGGTACAGTAATAGGGCCTAATTGTGTGATAACAACTAATATCGACAATAGGCAAATTTGTTTCCTATTGTAATAGGCAACGGTTATTGGTCATGATTCGGTGATTCTGATTTTCTTTGGTAATGGTCAATGTGGAAATAAACGGAAAGGTGAATATCGGCGAGAAATCATACATAGGAAGCAATTCTACAATTATTCCCGGGGTAAGGATAGGAAAGGGCTCAAAAATAGGAGCAGGCAGTATTGTCGTTAACGATTTTCCGGAGGGTTCTTTTGCCTATGGAAATCCTGCCAAGAATTAATTCCTTATTATGAGCCGCTACTCAGAATCTTCCCAACTTATGGTTAACGTTTCCTTTACGATACGCATGTAGGCAAAATACTTTCCTCTCTCGCAATCTACACACCCTAAGTTTACAGTACTGTATATTAGTATTAAAAATCAGAATACTCGATTTTTTGGAGTTTTAGAAACGGCATGTCAATTAGTTGTTTTATCATCTTATGTAATTGATAGTTAATTACTTAAGATACAAAACAACCTTCTGGTTACCAAGAAAAATGATAAGTTATACTGCTGATATTCAGATGTTTATCAACAATAGAGTGTTAACTATTTATCCCCAAATTTGACGAAGAACCAGTTTACATGATAATTAACACTGATAAAGGGGTTTTTTATATATTCGGTAAATGAATTCCCGGTTATTATCCATTTTTCTTTCGAATAAGAAGTATCTCTTCTTATCAATATTCATTTTATTAGTTTTCCTGATAATATTTGGAATCTTCGGGTATTCCCGGATTGTTATTATAATCAATGACTTTCTTGAACCCTACCTTGCCCTGGTAGAGAGAATTGCGAATTGGATTTTTCGCTTGTTGGGATCACGATGTAAGCATTGTTGATCATAAGGTTATTTTCCAGGAGGAAGTTATCTATCAGCATGTGGGCATCATGTATAAAAAATGGGTTCTATTTCTATTGATCCTTTTCTGGATCACTCCAACCTCGACTAGAAGGAAATCATTATTCTCAGTCCTGGTGCTAGCAGCAAATTTCATTGGTTCCATTACTGATGTCGTATTTAACATCTATTGCTTGCTACTATTACACCAGATAGTAACTCTGTTAGTTACTATGGGGTATACACCTCATTTATTGTTTATGTTGACCCTTCTAACCACCTGGATCTGGAGGGAACGTAGAACTCTTGTTGTTGCATTTGCCAAAATAAAGATTAACCTGAGTTTAATCGAGAAGAAACTACCATTGATTTTTGTCGCAGTTTATCTCTATGTAATTATGAGCACTTTCGTGCTGGGATGTTCACAATATACCACATGGATTAACATCCTTTTTAAGTCATCAGCGCAGATCCTGCACTGGCTAAATTACCAGGTTTTTGTAGATGGCCATTTTCTGATTGGAGAGAATGGTACCATCTACATGGCAAAAGGTTGCCTGGGATTTAAAACCATAACCTTATTTGCAGTCATTGTCCTCATTACTGGTAAACATACCTATATAAAATGGTTATATATCCTCTTTGGAATAATCATTTTGAATCTGGCTAATATTATTACGGTTTGTTTTATTATTTATCCATATTCAAAAGCATGGAGGATATGTACTGAACGATGGACCTACACGATATGTATAATTATGTGATCTACGGAATTGTGTTTATTCTATGGATCATATGGTTTGAGAGATATACAGATATCAGAGATTCCGTTAAGGTTTTCCCGTATCTAAGAAAGGGTAAGATTAGACAGAAAGGTGAATGAAATAACTGCGAAGATTCAACCATTCCAGTAATCACTCACCGGTCCTGTTCTCATATATTCCGTTGTTTTTTGCCGCCTTTCGAATCCCCTGAACAAAGCTTCGACTCGATCTTCCGTTTCACCCATCACTTCAGCCACTTCAGCCGGTGGATAGCCATTCTCAAATCCGTACCAGTACAGATCCATCTGGTCAAAAGGAAGCTGGTAAAAGAACTCTTCCTGGGTTTGTTCGGCCGGGTAGGTATCGGTGGTAGGAGTTCTCCGGATTATTTCTTTCGGGATATCAAGGAATTCAGCCAACTGGTATACCTGCGACTTGTAAAGATTGGTTATGGGCATGACGTCACCGGCACCATCCCCGAACTTAACAAAGAAACCCTGCTCCTTTTCATGTTTATTTGGAGTGCCAACAACTGCATAATGTAAAGACTCAGCATGAAAATAGAGCATCGACATCCGGCTGCGTTGTTTGAAATTGGATGCGGCTACAATCTGCAAGTATTCATTTACCGGTAATATCTTGTCTTTCTGTACACCTTCCTGGTCATGGATGATGATCTTGAATACTGGTGGGAGGTTGGAAAACAAACCGGATTGCTTAATCCCGATTTTCATTTTCCAGGTTTTTGGATCGTATTCCGGAAAAAGGCGTTTAACAGCTTCGTCACGCCTTTTGTAGCATTGGAATCCTGAAAGGGCATCGGTGATTTCCTCTTTAATGGTATTAACACCAAATGTATGCGCCAGATCCTTTGCAAGCACTTCACTGTCAGGACTGGAGTCCTTTTCCGGGAGAATGAGCCCTGTTACCTTTTCTGCTCCAAAAGCTTTTACCGCAAGGGCAAGGCATACAGCAGGAATCTACGCCTCCACTTATGCCGACAACTGCACCTTTTCGCTTAAACCGATCGAGAACGTCTTCCCTCATCTTTTGGACGATGTTTTCAACGACGGTTTCGATGTTGTCAAGTAAGATGATATCTTTTGAGAAAGGCTTTTTTGGATTCATTTAGGAAGGTTGTTTGATGTTTGTTATTAAGTCTGTAGCCTAAAGTCTTTTTCTTTCTTCCTTTTATCTTCGATAATTTTCAGATTCTTTAATTCTCCTCCCTGAAACTCCTCATCATTTCCTTCGATAAATTGATGATGTAAGAGATGGGTTGAGATTATGGCGGTGAGTGCCATATTATCCACTTCCGATGCTACACCGGTCCTTTCGATCTTTTTCAGAAGGGCAGAAATTGCTTGGTGATCAAAGATCCCTGCTTTTTTAGTATAGTTGTCCGAAAGCATGTATTGCACATATTCCGGAGCATCCTTTGAAAGGAAAACGCTGCTGATCGGTGCACGGTAAGGTTGTTTCGGTCTCTTGATTATGCTATCCGGGATCCTGTTTTCCATGACCTTTTTTAGCAGGTATTTTTCATTCAATCCTTTTAGTTTGAAGTCGGCAGGCAGACTTGCGCAAAATTCTATTACCCGGTGATCCAGGAAGGGATACCTGCCCTCCACCGAGTTGGCCATCGCCATCCTGTCTCCCTGAGAAGATAAAAGGTAACCTGACATAAAAATGGTTGTCTCAAGCCACTGTGCTTTAGCAAGCGGATCATAGGAATCGAAATTCTTGGGTAGAAACTTGCTTAGATCATCAAAAGGCGAATATTCCGACAAATGATCTTTTATTTCCGGAGAAAAGCACTTTTTAATATGGTTTGAATTATTCCATCGTAAAAGATGTGAATAAAATGGATCATCTGTCTCCTCAAGTTTATACCCAAAAAACATTTTTAACATGTTTGGACTGGCATCACGCAGGTGAGGAATATTGGAATATATCTTTTTTAACAGGAGAGGCCTTAATGATGATCCAGGTTGTGAGGCCCAAAACCTTCTGATTACTGCCTCCCTGAATATATTGTAACCGGCTAGCATCTCATCTGCACCTTCGCCGGTGATGACCACTTTAATATTGTTTTGTCGGACCAGTTCTGCCAGTATCATCATTGGGACAGGAGCAGTCCTTAAAACCGGGATCTCAGAATGCCATACCATTTTAGGAAAGAATTCGGCTATGTCAGCTGAAGAACAGGTTATGGATTTATGGTTGGTATCCAGATATTTAATCGCCTCTTCCTGGTACCTGCTTTCATCAAAATCCTTATCTTCAAAGCCAATTGAAAATGTATTCAGAATACCTGGTTCAAGGTCTTTTATGAATTTGACCGGTGGATGTAGAATCAATTCCCCCGCTCAGGTAGGCAGCCACCTCAACATCCGCTCTCAGCCTTAGCCTTGTTGCACTGGAAAGCAGCTCATGAAATTGTTCCATTGCATCAGATAAGGATATCGCACTTAATTGCTTACCGAAATCAAGTGACCAGTATTTTGTTGTTTTCAGTCCCTTTCGGTTTAACTTCAGGTAACTGCCGGGTGGCAATTCATGGATGTCCTTAAATGCTGTATTTGGGGTAAGAGTTGCCCAGTAGGTATAGATCTGTGAAAGGCTTTCCGGATTGATCTCCCTGGAAATGGTATTTTGCCTGAAAAGGGATTTTACTTCGGATGCAAAGGAAAGAACACCTGCGGTAATGTTGTAGAATAATGGTCTGATACCGACCCTGTCCCTGGCGAGGAAAAGTTCTTCGTTTAAGTTGTCCCAGATAGCGAAGGCAAACTGCCCGTTCAGCATTTCCAGGGAAGATTCCCCGTAAAGGGAATATAACTGGACGATTACTTCCGTATCCGAATGGGTTTTGAACCGGTAGCCTTTCTTAATAAGTTCATCCCTCAGTTCCCTGAAATTGAATATTTCACCATTAAATACGATCCAGTATCTTCCAGATGGATCTGACAGAGGTTGCTGGCCTTTTTGCAGGTCAATTATGCTCAGACGAACACTTCCGAGGGTGGCGAATTCTGAATGGTAAATACCACTTTCATCGGGTCCACGGTATGATATGGACCTGAGCATTGATTCCAGTGTGGATATTTTATTAGTCCGACCCCGGTAATCAATGATACCGGTTATTCCGCACATTAAGAGTGGTTTAGTTTGTTTTTAATAAAACCGGAAATGGCATTAATGGATTCAAAATTCTTTTCCACCAGATCTTCATCACTGGTCTTAATATTAAACTCATCTTCTATAAATGTAATCATCAATATCAATCCCATGGAATCCAGGTATCCCTCCTTGAAAATGAGTGATTCATCCTTAATGGATGTGCCGGGAGCATGTGTATTTTGAAGTACATGGGCTCTGATCTTTTCTTTTATTGACGATGTATGGTTGTTATTTGCGGTCACTTGGAATTAGGTTTATTAAAATAGGCCTGTAAAAATACTAAAATCTATTGTTGTTCTCAAATAATGAATCTCCCAAATTGTACCCGGTAATGCTGTTTAATCGGACAACATACTATCATTAGTGGAATAAAAAATGCACTGGGTCAAAAATGATTCAGGATATCAAAAGTAACAATTTGTTGGTCAAAATAAGGGGGATTCTTAGTGCCCTATTTAAACAAGGTTGGATCATTTGAACGTTCCCCATTCTTAAAGACAACCACAAATGCCTGTTTGTACTCGTTTCTGCGGCATCTATTTTGTAATTCTTTTGCCGGAGCCAGGGTAGGGAATTCACCAATGCAGGTTCGATATGCCCCAACATGGAGATATTCGAAAGTAGGGTATGTGTTTCCAGCCATCTCTAATTGGTAGCTGCCTTTGGCTTTACTGGAAGACAGGATTTGAACCCTGTAGACAACTTCATCTTTCTGGACAGCAGGTTCCTCATCGACAACATCGATTGACTCATTTGTGGCTATTACCTCAGGAACAAATTCATCCTTTTTCCCCATCTTCTTCAGCTTCCTTCAATAGCAAAGCACTGGCAGCTGTACCTGAAATTATTGCAGCTTCACTTATTCCTTCCTGTGGTTCCTTCGCAGTTTCAACTTTTTTACTGGACTCCAGCACTCAGTAGTTCGGGATCAAGAGAAAGTATATTATTTCTAAAAACAACTACAGTAGCCCCGGCATATCCGTTATTCTTCAGTAGATTTTGATGCTCAATGGCAGGGCTGAGTGAGGTAAACTCTCCGGTATATAACCTGTAGGCTCCGGAGTAGAGGTATTCGAATACATCGTATTCTATCCCTTCAATGGTAATGATTGATCTTGTTCCTGGGTTAAAACTGGTCATGAACTGTACCCTGTAGACTATTTCATCAGCTCCACCCGAAGTCTCCATTTCCCTCAATCTTTTGGCTTCATCCTGCTCATCTGTTGCTTCCACGGCTGGCTCCAGGGCCAGTATCACCATTGGGGAAATTTCTGGATTGGTAAAGTACTGTGTAAGCGTTAAGATGGTATCAGGTATGGATTCATTCATCTTGACCAGGTTCAGGTATTGAGATCTTTTCCCGGCCTTATTTTTAACGGTATAAAATGCAGTTCTGCCATTCTCCCTGTTCACACTGAATGCTACATCATCTGATGCAGTGTTGATCGGGGATGAGAGGTTGATAGGTCTTTCCCAGGTATTCTTCCTGAATTTACATACATAAACATCATATCCTCCGTATCCCTGTATTCCGTCGGAAGAAAAATAGAGGTTATTATTCCTGTCCAGGTAGGGGTATAGTTCGTTTCCGCTTGTATTAACTGAATTGCCCAGGTTTACCGGATCAGACCAGGCCCCTTCCTCAAAGATTGTGGCATATAGATCCATCCCGCCAAAAGATCCCTGTTGGTTTGAAGCAAATACCATCAATTTTCCGTCCATTGATAGTGCGGGATGGCTATAGGAGTATTGATCTGAACAGAAACCGAGTGGTTCCTTTTCAAAAGACCAGGCACCGGAATTGTCTCCATCTTCCTTGTATTCAGCTCTGTAAATTTTTTCAACACCATCCTTACTTGAATATTTTGTAAAGAACATTGTTTTGTAATCTTTGCTGAAGGTGACTGCTTCACAGGGGTATGAAAAAGACAAGCCCGGAGAAAACTGCTTTTTGCTTCCGAGGATAGAGCCATTTAATTCCGCATATCTGGCATCCATACTACCGAATGAGATATGGTTATCGACCATTTTGTTCTCCAATGTGGTGGATGAAAGAAATACAATCCCATCCCTGTAAAAACGAATTCCCGATGATGGTGGAAGGAGGGCAAGTTCAAAAGAATCAACCACTATCCATTGATCAGCTTCCTGTGAATCCTTCTCCTTTGACCCATTTGTATTCTGTGAAATAGCGTGCCGGTCAACCGGGACAAATGAGACGAGGATCCCGAAAACTATAAATAATGTGGATGATAATGGTAAGAATCTCTTCATTGTTTAATGTAACTAATACTACCAGTGGTATCTTCGTGAATTCCCCGATCTTATCCCAGATAGATTCAAGCCAAATGAAAATTCAACGGTTAAGGGTTTCTTGTAATATGGTGAATTGTAAGGCAATTCAATATAGGTCCCCACATGTGCTCTATTATATTTGTATTGAAAGAAAAAAGAAAAACTGTTAAAATCATTAAAGAAGGTACCTGTACAGAAATTACCGGCATATAGTTTAACCCCGGGTTTAAAAATTTCGGATATTTTTTCAGGTATCGAATCCCTTGAATTTACTATCAGTAATGGCTCTATTACCATATTGTGAGATCTGCTAACGATAAACTTATAGCTGGTTGTCAGAAAGAACTGGCGTGAAACTTCCAATGCATTCGCAAGGCTGTCCGGTTGACCAGGTGTTCCCAGTGTATTAGTTGCTGAGACGCCAATATTGAAAGAGGGACTGTAGTAGTATATACCGGCATCAATGTTTGGGAAATTTGATTTACTTTCCGGTAGACCCCGATCGGGATCACCCTGAAATTTATTGAAATTCCCCTTTACAGCGATACCAAAAGAAAGGAAGGAGAGAGCATCCTTTCTCAGATCAAGATGGTAGCTACCTGCAATGGCCAGACCCCTGTTCCTGTTGAATTCGGATACATCGTTATAGAGATAGGATCCCAAACCAAATTTGGAAAATTCTGGTGTGGCGAGCGATGAGAAATATTCTTTCCTTGTCTTAGAAAGTCTCATATTGCCACTCACAATCTGAGAGTTAACATCACCAGTATTGCTGATTGTGAGATCAACTGCCATGAAGTCCTTGCTGCCTGCAATGGCTGGATTAAAGATAAATGGATTGAATAACCTGTATGAAATCGGGTAATTAGGAGTAGTTTGCGCCACAGAGTCCGGGATACCAATTATTACAACAACTACAGACAGAACGCATAGCATTCTTACAATAAAAGACAAGTGAACTTTCGGGATACTCATGAACCTGAATGAAAAACTGGTTTAATCTACATTACACCAATGTACAATATTTTATAAACTAAGGCAAAATAATTTTTAACGTAGACGCGAATGTCCCTCTTTTGATTAAGTCATATTTTCCGTTTTCTTTCCTGTAGCACTTATTTTAATTCTATCCTTAAACTCGAATAATGTGGGAACCTTGTAGCCTGACAGGTGTAGTAAACAATGTTTTTTTATCTGGTCTTCTAACTTTACCCTTTCTTCTCCGCTTACTGCTTTATTAATTACTATAGTTGCTTTAAGCGATTCCCCTTGCAATTCATCATCAACTCCGTGAATTGAACAATCAACAACATCTTCCAATTCCAGGATCACTGCTTCAATTTCTTTCGGACTAACTCTTCTTCCTCTGACTTTTATGATTTCATTTTTTCTTGCTGTAAGATAAATATACCCATCTTCATCCAGGTTGCCAAGGTCACCTGTATGTAACCATCCCTTCTGGATTGTGTATCTTGTGCTTTCTACATCTGCAAAATAACCAAGCATTACATTATCTCCCCTTGCAACAACCTCTCCTGTTTCTCCGGGTTTAACAGTCAAGCCATCCTTATTAATTACCTTAAGCTCTACACCTGGAATAGCTCTCCCAATTGAACCTTTCTTCATTTCATATTGTTCAGGTTTCAAACATGAAAGTCTTGCAGTTGCTTCTGTTTGACCATACATCACAAAGAATTTAATTTCGGGATGGACTTCCCGAAATTCATTAATGAATACGGGTGCCAATTGACCTCCTGCTTGTGTAACGTAATTTAGATCAGGGAAACTAGTTGTTTTGAAACTATCTGATTTTCTCAGGAGAATCTGAAAGTGTGAAGGAACACCAGCAAATCCTGTACATCTAAAATCCTTAAGATCTCTAATTACTCCGCCGAGGAAAATGAATGAATTATTAAATACGATTGATCCACCGACACGCAGGTGAGTATGCAATAAAGATAATCCATAGCAATAATAAAATGGCAAAACAACCAGCATCCGATCGTTTTCTGTCAATCCAAGATATTCGACTATTGAACTTGTATTTGCTATAAGGTTTTTATGCGAGATCATTACACCCTTAGGTGTTCCAGTCGAACCAGAAGTGAAGATAATCTCAGCACATCTGTCCTCTTTAAAATCCTTCTTCTTAGAAAGCAGATTATCTTTAACTTTAATTCTGGAAATTAATTCTGGAGAAATCCAATTTTTACTCTCCAGGTTTAATTTTTGAATTATTCGTTTAGGAGCAAAGATTGCAACAGGTTTAGTTATATTATATATGTAATGAAAATTGTCGCTTTCAATATATGGATCCAGTGGTATACAGACATTACCTGATTTTATAATTGCCAGATAGCTTGTCACAAAAAATAGATCGTTATTAGACATGATAATAACGTTCCTGTTTTCACCATATTCCTGTCTTAGCCATGTGGCTAACTCCAGTGATGAGTTATGTAGACCTATATAGCTGGTTTCCTCTTTTCCTTTGAGAAAAATCTTCTTTAATTCTGATGTATTTTCAAAAAAAAAGTCAAATGCATTCATTGAAACAGACTCTTGTTAGAGTGATTGTTAAATATAGGAACTAAAAAGCACATATTGCTCTGCATCGGAAAGTCGGAGGATTCAGGGTTCTACCCCGGGATTAATACCATCTATTTACGGTACTTAATGTACGGAAGAAAAGCTTAACATCGTCCCACATGGTCCAGTTGTCGATGTAATGAAGATCGAGTTGCATCCATTTATCGAATGGGATTGCATTGCGATTATCAAGAACTTGCCAGGTACAGGTGATGCCGGGTTTAACGGAAAGACGGCGGAGTTGCCAGCGTTCGTATTTGATGACTTCCTTGGCAAGAGGGGGACGGGGACCTATCAGGGACATTTCCCCTTTAACAACATTGATTAATTGGGGTAGTTCATCCAGTTCGGTTCTGCGTAGAATCTGACCTAAGCGGGTGGTCCTGGGATCATTTTTGATCTTGAAAGCCGGACCATCGGCTTCGTTGTGTTTCTCTAAAAGATGCTGAACAGAAGCTGCATCCTTAACCATGGTCCGAAACTTAATAAGATTGAATTTTCTTCCCCTGAGACCAATTCGTTCCTGGACAAAGAAAACAGGTCCCCTCGAATCAATCTTAACCAGGATGGCTAATAGGATAAAAAAAGGAGAAAGCAACATCAGTAAAATGGATGACATATATAAGTCACTGACATTCTTTAACACAATGGCAAATCTCCTGTAAGGTGAATCAACCATTGTAATGTAAGGTTTCATATGAACCGTCTGAAGTTGGAACCGGGCAGGTTTCAAAGGGGAGAGGCTAGATTGCATCCGGAAAACGACTCCGACCTCCTCGCAGGTCTTGATGAGGAGTTTCATGGAGTTGTTATCCACCTTGTTTTTGCAGTAAATAACCTCATCAATAACATCACAATCCAAAAGGAATTTCAGATCCGCATTTTCCTTGAACACTTTCAGCTCTTTTCCGAATTTCGCTTTGATCAGTTTGCTGTTGCTGAGAACGTACTTAACATTGAAACCCCATTCTTTCTGCTGAAGTAATCTTTCAATAAAAACATCTGAAAACGCATCCGCAATTACAATTACGAAGCGGTGGTTATATCCTTTGGAACGGTAATGCTGAAATATTTTATAAGTCAGTATCCTGACGATAATTGTTAGAATAAACCTTGAAGCGATATAGACAGGAACAATTGCAATGGGAATGGTATTCCAGCCAAGTAGTGCCCAGATCAGCAAGCAGATCACAAGCTCAATGAACGAGATCTGGCCAAACCGGAAAATTAGTGTACGGTATCTCTGGGTTCGGGGCAGCACAGAAAGCGTGGATATCCGTGATAAAGCCAGCCAGGAAAGAAAAATCAGAACTCCGAATAAGAGAATTTTTGGTGTCAGGACCAACCCGGGTGCTCCATAATACAAAACGGAATCAATAGCTATATAGATAGAAACAATAGCCGCAATAGTCTCCGCAAGGAATATTAATCGGGCCGAAAACCTGTTTAGGTCTCCTCGATAAGTCTTCCTAAGTAGATTGATTAATCTGCTCATTACTATGGAAAAATGTTTTTGACAGAAAGGGTTTGTTTCCTAACGTGAAATTACAACTTTAACACAGGAAAGTCCAAAAAAGTTAGGGGGTAAAATGTTATATTTGATGAAAGTATCAGTTTGTTCGACCAGATAACCGAATTTCATGATTGAATCCATTATCTGATAGTTTTGCATAGTTAGATAAAAAATAACAGTCTAATAGTGAATATTTGACCCGACTGAGATAAGTCGCATAAAATCAAATCATTACGATTAATTTAAATGTTTAGAATCATTCCTGATAGCAGTCATATGGTATCTGGCACATAATTTGAAGGAAGGCTTCTTTTTAGTAATAATCACTTCATTTTTCGCCGCTAATTCTTTTTTTTGTAATTTCATATCGAAATCACTTTTCAAAACCTGCTTATGGAAGAATTTATACTAGAACCAACTGAGAAATTCCCGGAGGTTCAGTTAAGGGATGGATTAGTCAGTATTGCCGGACGTTCCATACCTGAGGACCCCAAAAAGGCATATAAATCTATTCTTCAGTGGGTGAAGGATTATGTTAAAAATCCTGCTCAGTCTACCGAGGTCAGGATCAATATTGAGTATTCCGATACAGGTTCAACCAAGTGCATTTTTGATATTTTGAAAGTCCTGGCAACCTGCAGGAATACAAACCATAAAATTGAGATGGTGTTTAACTGGATCTATGAAAAGGGAGATGGGGAAATTGTTGAGCTTGGAGAATTTATGGAGAGTAAGCTGAATGTGATGTTTAATTACATCCAGGAATGAGTTTTCATTGGTCCGGGTTTTTATACCGGTAATACATGATATACGAGCGTCCGTCAATTTATTATAACCTATTCCCCCTTGAGGCAGTCTTAGTCTTATAATAGGGTTATCCTTTTTTATTTAATGAAGAGATTTTTCAACATACTGGCTATTCTTGTCTACCTATCTCTGGGAATTGCCTATGGACAAACGGCCAAGTTGACAACCGATGAGACCCTTTACGAGAAGACCCTTGACGGGAGGTTGCTGTCTATCAAGCTCAACGGCGATACCCTGGCGGATCCCACTTCCCTGACGGTCGCTGATTTCACCCTGGCAAATTTTCCCCTGGGAATAGCCATTACCGACACCGTGTTTACCAGCCCTGATTCGGTGGTTCTCTCCATTTCCTTTAATGACAAAACGGATTTTGATACAGATTCGGTGAATGCACATGTAATCATCAGCGGATCCGTTCTTAAGGTCGGGCCTTCAGATCTGTCCACGGATTCCATATCGGTAATACATTTTCTTGAAACTCCGGCAGCAAACCTGGTTCCCGATTCAACCCTGACTGAATTGCGCCTGGATGCACGTTCGCTCACCATAGACCTGGATGAGGAAAAATTTGAGGCTTACGGAAGCCTCGTGACCGGGAATTTCACCCTGGTGAATGCACCTTCCGGAACCAGCATAGAAGGGGTGTCAGGAAGTAATGACACCACAGTTGTCATAAACCTGGCCTACACCTGGAGCGATTTTGATTCGGATTACCTGAATTTTGCCGTCCGGATCGATTCCCTGGTCCTGGTCCAGACCGAAACGGATTACCTGGAGACGGTCAACGACACGATTTTTGCGTTCGTGGAACCACCCACGGCAACTCTCGCAGCCGGACTCGATCCCTGACGGAAGCAAGGCTGGATGCCAGGTCGCTTTCAATCAAACTGGGAGAGGGTGAGACTTTTTCAGACCCGGCATCATTGGTCCCGGCAGATTTCACACTGGTGGATTTTCCTATTGGGACAAGCATTGAAGCTGTCCCCTATAAGGGAAGCGATTCGGTGGTGCTTAACCTGGCTTACGACCGGACGGATTTTGACCAGGATTCCACAAATGCCAGAGTCTCGATAGATGCAGGCGTCCTGACAATCAGTACGACGGACCTCGAATCAAATTCCGATACGGTCTTCTCCTATCAGGAAAACCCGGTGGCAACTATGACACCGGATGATTCATTGAAGGAGCAAACCCTGGATGCCAGAACATTAACCATTGATCTTTATGAAGAAAGGTTTTCCGATTACACCACCCTGAGTGAATTGAATTTTGAGCTGGTGAGTATCCCTGAAGGGACCAGCATTGATTCTGCAAAAGGGATAACGGAGACCCAGGCCATCCTGTACCTTGCGTTTGACGGATCGGATTTTGATTCGGACTTCGAGACCTTCAGGGTTGATGTTAATTTCAACGTCCTGGTCCAAACCCCCTCCGGATTCCTGCAATCAAACATTGATACCATATTCCACTATCTTGAGGATCCGGTAGCCAACATGTCCTCCGATGCCACGCTCAGGGAAGAATTCCTTGAGAATAGGGTATTAACTATCGACCTTGTGGAAGAAGAGTTCTCAGAGTATACTACACTTGAACGGGTCAATTTTACCCTTATCGGGGGACCGGCAGGTATCGGTATCGATACCATTATAGGGATAAGTCCAACCCAGGCAGAGATCGAATTAAATTATGTGGGTATTGATTTCGATGATGACTCCCTGAATTTCCGCGTAAGGATTACTTCGGATGAATTGATTCAGACCACATCGGGAGCCCTGCTGTCAACACCGCTGACCATATTCGCTAATATCGAGACACCTGTCGCCAGTCTAACGCCGGACTCCGTTCTGACTGAGCAGCGGCTGGACTTCCGAAGTCTGACTATTAATCTTACGGAAGAGAATTTTAAGAATTTTGGGGGACTCCAAACTTCGGATTTCATTCTGGTGGGTGCGCCGGACAGCCTTAAAATCCAGAGTATTAGCTCACCAACTGACACAAGTGCGATACTCATATTGTCCTATGACGAGACGGATTTCGATGTCAATTACCCGAATTTTGCAATTGATATTGATTCCACAGTTCTTATCCAGACAGAAACACGATACCTGCGAACAGGGGACACAACTATTTATGCTTTTGTTGAAGTTCCCCAGGCAACCCTTTCATCTGATTCTGTGCTTTCAGAATTAAATATCGATTTTGCCACCCTGACAATTGACCTGACACAGGAAGAATTTCTTGATCACGCAACGCTGGATTCATCTGATTTTGACCTTATTAATGCTCCCGATGGACTGGGAATTGAGTCTGTGACTGGATTGTCAAAATTCCAGGTTCGTCTTGCCCTGGTATATATTGGAACAGACTTTGACACAAATATTCCCAATTTTTCTGTAGATATCGATGCCGGTGTTTTAAAGCAGACCGTAACTCCAGAATTGAGTACCGGCGACCTGGATATTACCGCTTATATTGAACAACCCCTTGCGGTTCTGACTCCCGACCAGGAAATGACAGAAACCAACCTGGATGATCGCCGCCTTACCGTAGATTTTACCGAGGAGGAATTTACTGACTATACCACAATAAGCTCCGGTAGTTTTGCACTACTGGGCGCCCCCCCGGGAACTGCCATCGATTCAGTTAGGGGAAATACAAAAACCAGAGCTACTGTCTGGCTTTCATTTGACGGAACGGACTTCGATACCGACAGTACAAATTTCAGGCTTTCTATTAATAAAAGTATACTGGTTCAGACAACTGCCGATGTTCTTATAACTGATTCAGTTACGGTAAGCGCTATTGATGAGCCCCCGGTGGCAACTATGTCACAGGACTCAGTCCTGACGGAATTACGCCTGGATGCCCGCTCCCTCACAATAAACCTTGACCAGGAAAGCTTCATCGATTATACCAGCCTGGATACCTCTGACTTCCAACTGGTCAACCCCGCACCGGGACTAACCATCGATGGGGTTATTGGGCAATCCACCACAAGTGCAATTCTTTCGCTTGCACACGATGAATCTGATTTCGATAATAATATCTATAATTTCGCCGTCGATATTACTGCAGCCGCATTGAATAAAACTGCGGCCGGTTTTCTTCGGACAAACCAGGATACAATATTTGCATTTGTTGAAATTCCGGACGCATCCCTTTCGGCTGATTCCATCTTATCGGAATGGGAACTTGGCGACAGAACACTGGAGATTAACCTGGACCAGGAACAGTTTCTTGATTATACAACCCTGAAAGATGGAGATTTTACCCTGGTGAATGAACCCATCGGACTCTCAATTGATACAGTGATCGGTGTCAACAAACGCAGGGTTCAGATTGAACTGAATTACAATGGACTCGATTTCGATACGGATATTCCTGATTTTGCAATCGACATCGCTGCCTCAGTTCTTAAACAAACCCCTTCCGGGGATTTGCGGACTGATTCCCTTCCCATTACCGCATACATTGAGACCCCGGATGCAAACCTGACACCAAATCCCGCCCTTGAGGAATACGGACTGGATACTTCCAGCATTACCATCGATCTCCTGGAGGAACGATTTAGCTCATACTCGACTCTTACATCCGGAGCGTTTACCTTGCTGGGAGCCCCGCCGGGGACAAGCATTCAGTCAGTTAAGGGGAACAATCCTACACGGGCGACCATCAACCTGGCCTTTGACGGAACGGATTTCGATATTAATTACCCCGACCTCCGCCTGCTGATTGATAACTTGGTGCTGGTCCAGACAAAATCCGGAACACTTTCTACCGATTCATTGACGGTAACGGCATATCTTGAAATCCCTGTCGCTGCCCTTAGCTCGGATTCCGTCTTGCATGAATTAAGTCTTGATGACAGGAGCCTGATCATAGACCTGACAGATGAACGGTTTGAGAATCCTGTTGCTGTCCAAACGTCGGACTTCACTCTTCGGGGGAAGCCTGATGGATTAACCATCAAGTCAGTTTCAGCCACTACTTACCAGGCAATTATCCAGCTGCAGTTTAATGAGACGGATTTTGACACTGACAGCACCAACCTGAGGGTGGAGATAGATACATCAATTTTATGGCAGACAGAAACAGCCGTTCTGCTATCAACCCCGGATACGGTATTTGCATATGTTGAAAATCCGGTAGCTACTCTCAGTTCAGATACATTAATACTTACAGAGCAGAGGCTTGATTTTCGGACACTTACCATCGATCTGGAGGAGGAACTGTTCCTGAATCCGGGATTGCTTGGACCATCGGATTTTACTCTTCTGGGAGCTCCGGCTGGTTTAGGCATTCAAACGGTTTCAGCTACAGGAACCCGGGCCATCCTGGGACTCC
The DNA here is from genome assembly GCA_963777115.1 of uncultured Bacteroidaceae bacterium. Taxonomy (GTDB): domain Bacteria; phylum Bacteroidota; class Bacteroidia; order Bacteroidales; family SM23-62; genus SM23-62. The sequence goes on from CAVZPP010000002.1 coordinate 17,369, forward strand.
AGTTTAATGATACGGATTTTGATGCAGACTCAAATCTCCGTGTGAGCATACCTGCTGCTTTGCTCAAGCAAACAGAATCAGGAAACCTCATTTCCGACACTCTGCTGATAAAGGCCTGGGTGGAAAATCCATCTGCAAGCCTTGAACCCGACTCGGTCCTTACAGAATACCGTCTGGATGCCCGCGTCCTGACAATCAACCTATCGGAAGAAAAATTCCGGTCCTACACCACCCTTATTCCAACTAATTTTACCCTGCAGGATATTCCTCCTGGGACAAGCATACAGTCTGTAAGCGGTATATCCCCAACAAGGGTTGAGATTAATATGAGATACATAGGGAAGGATTTCGATACCGATTATCTGAATTTCCGGGTAGATATTGATTCATCTGTATTGATCCAGACTGAGACTCTCGTACTGACCACGGATACGGATACGATCTATGCCTATGTTGAAATCCCGCAGGCCACTCTTTCTTCAGATTCCACACTCAGGGAATGGAATCTTGATGTCAACCGGCTGTACATCGATTTTACCGAGGAAACGTTTCTCAACCATAACAGTCTGGATGTTAGTAATTTCACATTGATTAATCCGCCAGTGGGACTGGCCATTGAAGGCGTTACCGGGATTTCCCCGACCCGGGTTCATTTGGACCTTGTTTACACGGGACTCGATTTTGATGTTACTATAAATGATTTTGCAGTTGATATAGTAGATACAGTCCTTCTTCAGACTACCTCTGGATTTCTGCGAACTGACTCAGTGCAGATTATAGCATACATAGAGAATCCCGTTTCAACGATTGTGGGTGACTCAACCGTTTTGAATGAACAGCGACTGGATTACCGTAGCCTCACCGTAAACCTGTTTGAGGAACGATTCAAGAATCATCTCAGTCTTAACCAGGGTAGCTTTTCGCTCTCAGGGGCACCTCCCGGAACAGGAATCCAATTTGTAACGGGGAATTCACCGACTCAGGCTACAGTCTTACTATCCTTTAATAATACCGATTTCGATATCAACTACACGGATTTCCGCCTGGTAATTGACAGTGCCGAACTTGTGCAGACAGAAAACCTGACCCTGGTATCAAATCCCCTGACTATAATTGCATGGGTGGAAAATCCACAGGCCACAATCCTGGAAGACTCAGTCCTTACAGAATACAGGCTTGATTACCGCAGCTTGACTCTGGATCTTTCCGAAGAAAAATTTAAAAACCCGGGTACCCTGAACCTGACTCATTTCACCCTTAGCGGGGCTCCTGTAGGGACCAGCATTCAGTCCATTGCCAATGTTACTTCAACCGGCGTGAGGATCAACCTGGCCTTTACCGGGCGTGATTTCGATACCGACAGTGTGAATTTCCGAGTGGAAATCGATTCTTCAGTCCTCATACAGGCCGAAACACTCACACTGAGCTCAGATTCCTTAACAATATTCGCATACCTTGAACATCCGGATGCTTTCATCTCCGTGGATACTGCCATGGAGGAATACAATCTTGACAGAAGGACACTGACGATTGATTTGTTCGAGGAGAATTTCAGGTCTTTCGCGGGACTGGGGGCAGGTGATTTCATCATGCATGGTGCACCCCAGGGTACAAGCATTCAGACCGTAACAGGTAACTCACCCAAAAAGGTTACAATTGAACTGGCCTTCAATGGAACAGACTTTGATTCAGACTCCACTAATTTCCATATGGAAATTGACTCATCCGTACTTATACAAACTGAATCCCTGACCCTGAGTACGGATTCACTGATTATACTGGCCTATGTGGAAACACCCGTGGCAGTTTTAACTTCTGATACCATCCTTCACGAACTTACCCTGGATGACCGCACACTGACCATAGATCTTTCCGAGGAACAGTTTAACAGTCCGGGTACAGTCCAGGCCTCCGATTTCAATCTGGCCGGAGCGCCCGTCGGAGTCAGCATTCAATCTGTCTCTGCAACAGCGACACAGGCAATAATCCATCTCCAGTTTAACGATAATGATTTTGACTTTGACAGCATTAACTTCCGGGTGGAGATAGATTCAGCAGTACTTATTCAGACAGAAACACCCTCATTGAGTACAGATTCACTGACGATTTTTGCCTACGTGGAAAACCCCGTGGCAACTCTTACTTCCGATTCAATTCCACTTACTGAACAGCGACTTGATTTCCGGACCCTTTCGATAGATCTCACGGAGGAAAGATTTACATTGCCCGGGGCACTCGGTCCCGCAGATTTCACCCTGCTGGGTGCTCCTACAGGGACCAGTATTCAGTCCGTTTCTGCCAGCTCCACACAGGCCATCCTGGAGCTCCAGTTTGATGGAACGGACTTTGATGCTGATTCAAACCTGAGAGTAAGCATACCCGCATCCGTACTCTATCAGACTGAAACAGGCAACCTGGTATCGGATACCTTACTAATCATCGCATGGGTTGAAGTGCCTAAAGCATACCTGACCTCAGATTCAGTTTTGACGGAGCAGCGCCTGGATGTACGCACCCTGACAATCGACCTGGATGAGGAGAAATTCCGTGCATTTTCAGGTCTTTCCCATGGAGACTTTACCCTGCAGAATGTACCAACTGGGACAAGTATTCAGTCCGTTCTTGGTATTGATGAGACTACAGTTGAGATTGAACTACAGTACGCGGGACTTGATTTCGATACGGATTACCTGAGCTTCTATGTGGATATTGACTCCTCTGTTCTGATACAGACAGAAACAGCTGTTCTGAGCACAGATCTGGATACCATCTACGCCTACGTGGAAAAACCTGTTGCTACTCTGGTACCAGATTCCGCTCTGAAAGAATATAACCTGGATGTTAACCGGCTTACCATTGATTTTACTGAAGAGACTTTTCTCGATTATACAGACCTGGTCATTAATAATTTTGCCCTGGCAAATGCTCCCTCCGACCTGGTAATTGAAGCCGTAAACGGAGTCTCCCCGACCAGGGTAATATTGGACCTGGCATACACCGGACTTGATTTTGATGTTACCATAAGCGATTTTGCTGTTGATATTATAGATACAGTTCTCCTGCAGACAACTACCGGATGGTTACGTACCGACAGTCTTACCATCGAGGCTTATGTGGAAACACCGGTTTCCTCTATTGTTGCTGATTCTTCAGTTTTGAATGAACAACGCCTGGATTATCGCAGCCTGACCGTTACCTTCAGCGAGGAACGGTTCTTTGATCACCTTACCCTGGATGCAGGTAATTTCTCCCTTTCCGGTGCTCCTCCCGGTACTGACATAGAATTCGTGACCGGTAATTCTCCCACCCAGGCAACTATACTACTGGAGTTTGACAATACAGACTTTGATGTTAACTATAACGATTTCCGCCTGGTAATAAACAATGTCGAACTGGTCCAGACTAAAACCGGGGATCTTGTGTCGAATCCCCTGAGTATTATTGCCTGGGTTGAAAATCCACAGGCATTTATTGTTGAAGATTCGGTTCTTACGGAATATCAGCTTGACCGCAGAAGCCTCACCTTGACCCTGAGTGAAGAAAAATTCAGGAATCCTGGAATCCTGGCACCTGCAGATTTCTCACTTGCGGGAGCACCTTCAGGGACAAGTATTGAGTCTGTGACCAATACGTCCACAATCGGCGCCACCATTAACCTGGCATTTACCTACAGGGATTTTGATACGGATTCGATCAACTTCAGGGTGTTGATTGATTCATCTGTATTAATCCAGACGGAGACGCTGACCCTGAGCACGGACTCACTTACCGTGTATGCTAAGCTGGAAGTACCGGTTGCATCCATGGTAGCGGATTCCATTATGCATGAGTATTCTCTTGATGATCGCAGATTGACCATAAATTTATCGGATGAATGGTTTGATTCACCCGGCACCCTGGGTATTGGAGATTTCATTCTTGTTAATGCACCATCCGGAACAAGCATTGAATCCGTCAATGGATTAACATCGAAAAAGGTTACCATTGACCTGGCATTTGATGGGACAGACTTTGACATTGACTCACTTAATTTCCGTGTGGGCATCGACTCCTCGGTAATAGTGCAGACGGAGACAGAATACCTCTATACAAACCGGCGTACCATCTTTGCCTATCCTGAATTTCCGGTCGCAACCCTGACAGCGGACTCCACACTGCATGAACTGAGCCTTGACAAGAGAGAACTGACCATTGATCTCACGGAAGAAGAATTCCTCAGTCCCGGTACCCTGGACAAAGACCTTCACTTTGTTCTGAACAACTACCCGGCAGGGACCACTATTGAATCGATACTATCTGCAACTGCTACCCAGGTAGTTCTGGCCCTGGCGTTTGACGGGACGGAGTTTGACAATAATATATCTAATTTCTCAGTCAGCATTATCGAAACGGTTCTGCTGCAGACAGAATCCGGGTACCTGACCACCTCAGCCCTGAGTATAATACCATTCCTGGAAATCCCACAGGCCACCCTGCAGGCAGACTCCGTATTAACTGAGCGCCGGATTGATGCACGGGAACTAACAATTAATGTATCACAGGAGAATTTCAATGATTATACCTCACTGGAGGCAAGCGATTTCAGCTTGTTTAATGCTCCCACAGATCTGGTTATCGATTCCGTTTCCGGTGTGAATGATACTACTGTAGTCCTGTACCTGGGTTATACAGGTCTGGATTTCGATACAGTATTTACGGTATTTGCCGTTGATCTTCTTGACAATAACGACCAGCTCCTACAGACAACCGGAGGCTTCCTGAGATCCAGCTCACTGAACATCCAACCCTTTATTGAGACTCCGGTGGGTATATTATCGGCCGACTCCAACCTGACGGAACAGCGTCTCGATTACCGGAGTATTATCGTAAACCTTACCCAGGAACGCTTCTATGATGAACAGGCGATAGGCATAGGGGATTTCTCACTCAGCGGTGCGCCAGCAGGAACATCCATCGAATCAGTTACAGGGAATTCACTTACCCGGGCTACTATTGGACTTTCCTATGTGGGAGTCGATTTTGATACTGACAGCACAGAATTTACACTTAATATCGATCAGAGCATTCTTGTTCAGACGGAATCAGATAGCCTGGTTTCGACCACACTTACTATAGAAGCATATAAGGAGATCCCGGTAGCAACTCTTACCGAAGACTTTCCATTGGAGGAGCTTACATTGGATGACCGGAGCCTGACGGTTGTACTGACGGAGGAGGAGTTTGTCCATTTCGACACATTGAAAACCACCGATTTTTTCCTCGCTTTTGCTCCAGCCGGTCTTTACATTGAAGGAGTGACTGGCATTTCATCAACAGAGGCTGTGATTGATTTAGTCTTTGACGGTACAGATTTCGATGCAAACTTTAACTCCATGGTGCTGTTGATCCTGAAGGAAGTGCTTATCCAAACAGAAACACCCAGTCTTTTCTCCACTCCGGTATCCGTCCAGGCTTATATTGAATCATCTACGGCTACTCTGTCAGCAGATTCCACCCTTGAGGAGGGGGATCTGGACCTGATGAGTGTTTACATTGATCTGAATGAGGAGGAATTCGATAATTTTCTTGCCCTCGATGAGGGTCATTTCTCATTTTTCGGTGCACCTGCCGGATTGGGGATTGAAAATGTACAGGGTCTAACGGATACCACTGCCCGGATCGATCTCTCGTTTGTTGAAACTGATTTTGACGCCGATTCAAATAATTTTGCGGTGAATATAGTGGCATCTGTTCTGAAGCAAACCGGTACCGGAAGCCTGCGTACAACATCCCTTCCAATCATCGCATCTAATGAAATTCCACAGGCGACAATCACAGCAGATGCTCCAATGGAGGAGTATAACCTGGATGACCGATACCTGACCCTGGATCTCAGCCAGGAAAGGTTTATTGATTATACAACCATAACCAAATCCAGCTTTACCCTGACCGGAGCTCCGGAAGGTACAAGCATCGATTCGGTTACCGGAACAGCACCCAACCAGGCCGTCCTGTATCTTGGATTTGACTTAAGCGATTTTGATGTCAATATTCCGGCCATGGGACTTAACATTGTTTCCTCTGCTCTGTTCCAGACAACATCAGGAAACCTGAGCAGCAATAATACATTGCCTGTCACCGCCTTTGTTGAGACCCCATTTGCCCAGATGACTCCCGATTCAGCATTGCATGAGTATAGCCTTGATATACGAAGCCTGACCATAGACCTCACCCAGGAAAACTTCCTCAACCATTCCGGTCTTCAGACTTCGGACTTCACCCTTGTGAAGCCACCTGCTGCCTTGACCATACAGTCTGTTACAGGTATCAGTTCCACTCAGGCCATTATTGAGCTGAGATATACAGGTGTTGACTTCGATACGGATATACCTGATTTCCATGTGGACATTGATTCCTCTGTACTAAAACAGACAATAAACGGTAAACTTTCCACCAATGATACCCTGATCAAATCATTTGTCGAAAATCCTGTAGCTCTGCTCAGTCCGGATTCTACCCTCGCCGAATATGGCCTGGATGACCGGGTACTGACCATAAACCTCACCCAGGAAAGATTTGTGAATTTTGCTAGCTTGAATTCTTCTAACTTCAAACTGGTAAATGCAACAACTGGACTTACTATCCAGTCAGTAACCGGCCTTTCTCCAAGCAGTGCTGAAATTGCTCTTAAATTCACCGGACTCGATTTTGATACCAGTATTGTCGATTTCCACGTTAATATCAATGCCCCTGTACTTATTCAGACTACTACCGGTGTCCTCTCTACCAGCCTGGATACGCTGCATGCATATGTAGAAAACCCAATTGCCACACTTGACGCTGATTCGAATCTGCATGAAAATTCGCTTGATATCCGGACTCTTACCATTGACTTAACTGAAGAACGATTCGAGGATTATTCAGCTCTGCAGACAAACGATTTCATCCTGGTGGGAGCGCCTGCAGGACTGACCATTGAATCAGTGACCGGACAATCACCAACCCAGGTAGAAATTGAACTTCAATTTACAGGATCTGATTTCGATGTTGACTCGGCTAATTTTGCTGTGGATATCGCCGCCGTGGACCTGGTACAGACCCCCAATGGATTCCTGAGGTCAACGGTTTATCCAGTTGAAGCTTACGTTGAAACCCCGGTTGCAAGTATATCCGCTGACTCTGCAGTAATCGAAGAGAAGAGACTGGATTACCGCACATTGTTGGTTGACCTGACGGAAGAAAGTTTTACCAGCTACCTGACCCTTGGTATAGGGGATTTTTTCCTTACCGGGGCTCCGACTGGGACTGGAATACAATCAGTTAATGGGATATCGTCGACACAGGCCGAGATTTCATTGTCTTATGTAGGCATTGACTTCGATGAGGATAGCACGGATTTCAGGCTGAATATTAATAATAATGTACTGGTCCAGACAGAATCCGGCGTCCTCACATCAGATTCCCTGACCATCGAGGCGTATGTCGAGTCTCCGGTAGCCACTCTTGCAGCCGATTCCACCCTGGCTGAATACTGGCTCGATCAGCAGGTGCTTACCCTCGATCTAACAGAAGAAGAGTTTGTAAATTTTGCCACCCTCCAGGTTTCTAATTTCTTCCTGAACGGTGCACCTGAGGGAACCGGGATACAATCCGTAACAGGTTTTTCACCTACAAATGCAGAAATTGAGATTACCTTCAATGGTACAGATTTCGACTCAGATTACAGTAGTTTTAGTGTCTCAATTGTTTCCGGTGCATTAATTCAGACAAAAACAGGAAACCTTCAAACCTCGACCATTCCAATCTCAGCATATGTGGAGACCCCGGATGCAATCATGGTTGCTGATTCAGACCTGTATGAAACCTACCTTGATATCCGGAGCCTGAACATTTCTTTTTATGAAGAGGAGTTTATCAGCTACCTCTCGTTAATACCTGCAAACTTCAGCCTTTATGGTGCTCCGGCGGGTCTCAGCATTCAATCAGTGAACGGAATTTCTCCAACTGAGGTAGAAATAGAACTTCAGTTTGTTGAAACGGATTTCGATGCCGATTCTAATAATTTTGCCGTAGATATTAATTCAGCAGTTCTCATTCAGACAAACTCAGGGTTGCTCAGAACTAACCCTGTTCCGGTGGAGGCCTGGGTTGAAATTCCCTCAGCTACCATAACCGAAGATTCCACCCTGACAGAGTACAGGTTGGATTACCGTTACCTGACACTGGACCTCGACCAGGAAAGGTTTAATAACTACACAACCCTGACAAAGACTGGTTTCAACCTCATCGGGGCACCGGCAGGAACGACTATTGAATCTGTGACCGGAAATTCACCGACCCAGGCAAAAGTGAACCTGGCCTTTAACCTGACAGACTTTGACGTAGATGTAAACACATTGGCATTGTCCGTTTCATCCGGACTTCTCTTCCAGACAACCTCGGGTAACCTGGTCTCAAATTCACTAACAGTGGATGCATTCGTCGAAGATCCACAGGCCTTTATGGCCCCGGATTCATCTCTAAAGGAGTCCAATCTTGATGGAAGAGAGCTGACTATTCTCCTGATTGAAGAGATATTCCTGGATTATGGGAACCTGCAGCCGACTGACTTCAGTCCACTGAACGGACCTCCGGACCTGGTAGTCCATTCCGTTACAGGAATCTCTCCGACCCAGGCAGTTATTGAACTAAGATACACAGGGATTGACTTTGATATAGATATTTCCGATTTCCTTATCGAAATTAATTCTTCTGTACTGAAACAGACAACCTCCGGTGTACTGCCAACAAACGGAATACCTATCGATGCCTACGGTGAAAACCCTGTTGCCGCTATGACGGCCGACAGCGTTCTCTATGAACCCTATCTGGATAAGCGTACCCTGACTATTAACCTGACAGAGGAGCAATTTACTAATTATGAAACCCTGAACTCATCGAGTTTCCCCCTTATTAATGCTGTACCCGGACTCACCATCGAAGCGGTCAATGGTATTTCTCCCACCCGGGTGGATATTGACCTTAGGTTTCAGGATGTGGATTTTGATGCAGATGTAAATAATTTCTTCATTCGGATTTCCTCTTCCGTACTGATCCAGACACTGAGCCAATATTTGTCAACCAACCAGCTCCAGTTGAAAGCATGGTTTGAGATCCCCTCCGCGAGTCTTTCAGCCGATTCCACCCTGGCAGAACCATCCCTCGGGCAGCGAACCCTGACAATTGATCTCAACGAGGAGAAGTTCGTTGATTTCGGTGATCTCCAGACGGTTGATTTCTCCCTGTTCAATCCCCCGACAGGGTTATCCATACAATCCGTTACAGGTATCAACGATACCATCGCTGAAATTGATCTCCAGTACACGGGACTCGATTTCGATGCAGATGTGCCCGATTTCCGTGTGGATATTGAATCACTCGTACTTGTCCAGACAGGGACAGGGGTGCTTCCTACAAATGTTTTGAATATCAAACATTACCTTGAAAGTCCCCAGGCCTCGATGGTTTCAGATTCAGCATTACTGGAAGCCAATCTTGACCGGCGTACACTTACAATTAATCTTATTGAGGAGACCTTCTCGGCCTATACGACTCTACAGGCAAGTGATTTCACGCTTCAGAACGAGCCTGCTGACCTGACCATACAATCCGTTACCGGCATATCCCCAACAGAAGTAGAGATCGAGCTTCAGTATACAGGGCTCGACTTTGATACAGATATTCCCGATTTTTCAGTTGCTATTACATCTTCTGAACTAATTCAGACTGAAACCGGTAGCCTTGTTACATCTGACCTGTTTATTGATGCATATGGAGAAACCCCGGATCTTATTGTTACTCCGGATTCAACGCTCACGGAATACAGGATTGACCTGCGATACCTTGATATTGAGCTGGTGGAGGAAAGATTTGCTGATTATACCTCACTAACCAAAGGTGATTTCAGACTCATTAATTACCCGGCTGGATTGAGTATCCAGTCCGTATCCGGCCAGGCACAGACAAGGGCCCGGGTTAACCTCCAGTTTAACGGCACTGATTTCGACAGCAATATTCCGAATTTCAGTATTGAAATTGACAGCTCTGCACTGATCCAGGTAGAGACCCCAACCCTGGTATCCAATATTCTGCCCATACTTGCATATGTTGAGACTCCTGTCGCGGGACTGACTTCTGACTCAACTCTTACCGAAGAGAGGCTGGGATATCGTACACTGACCATTCAGCTCATAGAAGAATCCTTTGTCGACTTCAATAACCTGCAGCCTTCCGATTTTGATATGATTAATCCTCCGACCGGATTGACCATTGACGGTGTAACCGGACTAACACGATACCGGGCTGAGTTGAACCTTGGATTCGACCGGACTGATTTTGATGCGGATGTGAATAATTTTGCCATTGATATTGATTCTTCAATCCTTATCCAGACAGATGACCAGACTGATCTTCGGACAAGCTTCCTGTCGATTAAAGCCTTTGACGAAAATCCGGTGAGTTCAATAGTCAGTGATTCCACCCTGGCTGAAAAAACCCTCGACTACAGATTCCTGACAATCACCCTGAGCGAGGAGGAATTCCTGAATCATGAGACACTGATTCCGGGGGACTTTGAACTTGTTAACGAACCTCTTAATCTTGATATTGAATCTGTTACCGGACTAAACGCGTATTCCGCAAGAATTCACCTGGTTTATACGGGACTGGACTTTGATAATCTCATCCCCAATTTTAGCCTGAATATTCAGAGTAATATTCTCAAGCAAACCGGATCAGGTGTCCTGGGTTCAAACGATCTTACCATTCAACCTTACATCGAAACCCCGGTTGCAGATATGGTTCCGGATTCTGTTCTCAGGGAACCAAGACTGGATTACAGACGTCTGACCATTGACCTCACAGAAGAGCGATTCAATAACTTCCTCACGATTGATACGGCCAACTTCAGCCTGTTGAATTCTCCTCCCGGACTTGGTATAGAATCAGTTACTGGTATCTCCCCGACACAGGCAGTTATCGAACTGGCATTTGACTATACGGATTTCGATGTTACCTACACAAATTTCAAGGTACAGATCGACCAGGGTATTTTACTGCAGAGTACCTCTGCTGACCTGGTAACCAATAGTGAGAACATCATTGCGGTAGTTGAAAATCCGAAGCTTAACATCGTCCCGGATTCTGCCCTGGTTGAGCATACACTCGATCGCAGAAGCATTACCCTGGATCTTATCGAGGAGACGTTTAAGGACTACACCAACCTCGCACTTGCTGATTTCAACATGGTTAATTCCCCATCCGGACTCGTTCTTGACTCGGTTGAAGGGGTAAGTCCCACAAGAGCCCGGCTATACCTTGGCTTTACATACCAGGATTTTGATGCCGATTACAATAATTTCAGGATCTATATTGGCGGAAATATTCTTATTCAGTCCTCTTCGGATCTCTTCTCGAACAATACCCTGCAAATCTTGCATTACCTGGAAAACCCGGAAGCATTTCTAGCACCCGACCTTCCGCTGCAGGAGGCTAATCTTGACGGACGTTTGCTTACCATCAGCCTGGTGGAAGAAGAGTTTGTTAATTACACAACCCTTACTACAGGTAATTTCACTCTCGATAATGCTCCGGATGGTCTAACCATCAATTCTGTTACGGGTAATTCAGCTGCAGAGGCCGTCATTACCCTGCGTTATACAGGAATTGACTTTGATATCAACATCACGAATTTTGCAGTGAATATTTCACCCTTCGTGCTTGTACAAACCAGCTCTGCAGATTTAAAATCAAGCCTGCAACCCATTACTGCATATGTTGAGATCCCAGTAGCTACCCTGTCATCTGATTCAGTCCTTACGGAATATGGTCTGGATAACCGTATCTTGAATATCTCGCTCAGTGATGAGGAATTTGTGGATTATACTTCCCTTCAGATCTCCAATTTCAGGATGGTCAATGCCCCGGCCGGGTTGAGCATTGAATCTGTTATCCCGGTAGACGAGACAAATGTTTCATTAGCCCTTGCTTTCGATGGTTCGGATATCGATTCAGACATCAATGACTTCTATATTAGGATCCCTTCCGGGGAATTAATACAAACCGAATCGGACAGCCTGTCCACCAGCCAGACGGATATCTTTGCCCGTACAGAGATCCCGGTTGCCGCTCTGTCTGCCGATTCAGTCCTGATTGAACCCAGTCTTGACAGACGATACCTGATCGTTAACCTTTCAGATGATTATTTCCTTGATCATGTTTCCCTGGATACGAATGATTTCAGCCTTGTTAATGCTCCTGACGGATTAACTATTGAATCTGTCAATGGCCTCACACCCACAAGGGCCAGGATTAACCTTGCCTTTGACCGAAGCGATTTTGACCTAAGCATTTCCAATTTCCGCATTGAGATACCATCTGGCTCACTCTTCCAGACTACCTCCGGTGTTCTGGCCTCAAGCCAGCTTACGGTGGTTGCCTATATTGAATCACCCCAGGCAACACTTACATCAGATTCCACGATGAGGGAACGGTTCCTGAATGATCGTGTTCTAACGGTCAAATTGACCGAGGAAGAGTTTCTTAATTACCAGACTCTCACAATTGGCAATTTTGCACTTCTGAATGAGCCTGCGGGACTTGACATCGAATCGGTAACGGGAATCTCCCCGACTGAGGTGCGGATTGACCTGACGTTTGATGAGACTGATTTTGAGATTGATTATTTTGATTTCAGGGTGAGTATATCCAATACCGTGCTTAAGCAAACCACCACAGGGATATTGACCTCAAGTCCCACTATCATACTCCACTATACTGAGATACCCTTCGCCGTTATCAGCCCGGATTCCACACTTACTGAAAGGAGGCTATCCTATCGGACCCTGGCTGTGGATCTTTCAGATGAGGAATTCCTTAATCCGGCAGGGCTCCTGGTTTCAGATTTCAACTTGCTAAATGCTCCAGTGGGACTGAGTATTGATACCGTAGTGGGTATCACAATTAAGCAGGCTGAATTAAAGCTGGTGTTTGATGGTACTGATTTCGACTCGACCTATGCAGATTTCCGGGTGAGCATTTCATACACTGTTTTGAAGCAGACACTCGCCGGGGTGCTGGAATCATCTCCGCTGAATATCCAGCCCTATATTGAGGTCCCGGTAGCCACCCTGACCGCGGATACCTTACTCAACGAACAGGATCTTAATAACCGCAGACTGTTTATTGATCTGACCGAGGAAGAATTTGTTGATTATACCTCCCTGTCCCCTGTCTGGTTCCGGCTTGAAAATGAGCCTGTGGGCCTGAACATTCTGCAGGTGAACGGTATCTCTCCGACCCAGGCAGAAATCGTTCTTGTATTTGATCAGACGGATTTTGATATAACTATTAATGATCTGGCTGTCAGCATTTTTGATCCTGTTCTTGTTCAGACAAAAGGGGACACCCTGGTTTCGAGCCAGCTTCAAATACAGGCTTATTTTGAACAACCCAGTGCAATTGCGACGGCAGATCCGGCTCTTTCCGAGTTATCACTCAATGATCAGAATCTGGTTATTAATCTTAATGAAGAGGAGTTTATTAATATTGGAAGCCTGGTTCCGGCAGACTTCACATTGGTCAACGCCCCAGCCGGTTTGAGCATTGAAAGCATATCTCCGACTGCCACCAGGGTGGTAATAAACCTTGATTTTGATGCAACTGATTTTGATATCGATAGTACAAACTTTAATATTATCATTCGTCATGAGGTCCTGAAACAGAGTTCTTCCGACCTCTCAACCAATAACCTGACTGTCAAGGCAGTCGTTGAGAATCCCTCGGCTACCATTGCACCGGACGCTGCCCTGATTGAAACATCCCTCGATTCAAGGTACTTGACACTGGATCTCTTCCAGGAGGAATTCTTTGACTTTGCCAGCCTTGTGCCAGGTAACTTCATATTGAACAATGAACCTCAAGGTCTTATTATTGAATCCGTGTTCCCAATATCAGCAACAAGAGTAAGGCTGGATTTGAAGTACACCGGCATTGATTTTGATAATTCTATTAATGATTTCAGTGTGTCAGTTTCAGATACGGTTCTCAAACAAACTAATTTCGGAAACCTTCAGTCAAATGCTATCACCATCCTGCATTACCAGGAAACCCCGGTAGCAATACTTACTTCTGATTCAATCCTCCATGAACTCAGCCTGGATATCCGTACCTTAACCATCGACCTGACAGAGGAAGAGTTCTGGGATTATGGAAGCCTTTTGATTAGTGATTTTGGTTTGGTGGGTGAACCGGCCGGATTAACCATTGAAGCTGTCAGGGGACTGGATTCGGTAAGCCTGGAAATTGACCTGGCATTTGACGGAACAGACTTCGATATTGCCTTTACAGGATTCCATATTCAGATTGCGGATACGGTTCTTATCCAGAGTAATCAGGGCGACCTGAATACCAATAACCTGAACATCCTTTCTTATCCGGAAGTACCTGTTGCTAACCTGGGGTCGGATTCAATTCTGACCGAATACCGGCTGGATGAAAGGTACCTGACTATTCAATTGACGGAAGAAGAATTTACAGAATATACCTTGCTGGGTACGGGTGACTTCTTCCTGAATAATGAACCGACCGGACTCTCAATTGATTCTGTACGTGGAATTGATCTTCACAGCGCTAATCTCTACCTCGGTTTTGATTATAACGATATTGATGCAGATGTAAATGATTTCTCGGTAACAATCCGCAAAGAAGTCCTTGTACAGACAACAGTTTCCAACCTGCTTTCAAATCCTCTTTCGATTTTTCATTATAAAGAAGTACCGGTTCTCACAGCCGTGGAAGATTCCTCCCTGAGTGAGTATAACCTTGCGGGAAGGAAGATTACCCTCAGCCTGGTGGATGATGAATTTACAAATCCCGGGACACTTGTACCAAATGATTTTACCCCGATTAATGGCCCGGTTGGACTTACAATAGGTTCGCTCAATCCCTTAGATATACGGACCATTGAATTAATCCTCTCTTTCGACAGCACCGACTTTGATGCGGATATTTACAATTTCAGGATCGGAATTGATAAGGATGTGCTCCTGCAGACAGAGTCCGTCGACCTGATCAGTAATGATCTTACCATATTACATTATTTTGAGACTCCCTTTGCCGGTCTCAGCGCCGATTCAACTCTGGAGGAGCTCAGCCTGGATATAAGGGAGCTTACCATCCAGTTAACCGAGGAAAGATTTAATAATTACAGTATCCTGCTTCCTTCCCATTTTGACCTCATCAACGAGCCAGAGGGACTTACCATTGAATCCGTGACAGGTATCTCACCAACCGAAGTAACTATTGCACTTCAGTTTAATGATACAGATTTCGAAACGGATATACCTGACTTCAGGGTTAACATTATTAATACAGTACTGAAACAAACTACATCCGGTTATCTGACAACTTCAGTCCTTCCCGTGAAGGCATATGTGGAACAACCGGTGGCAGCCATGATCGGTGATTCTGTGCTGACTGAAAAGAGACTGGATGCCCGGTCACTTGGCATCGACCTCTTTGATGAGGAGTTCCTGAATCCCCTCGGATTGCTGTTAACTGATTTCACACTGGTCAATTATCCTCCGGGACTCAGCATTGTAACTGTGAATGCAACTTCCAATACCCATGTTGATCTGGGACTTGATTTCAACGGACCGGACTTTGATACCAATTATACTGCATTCAGGGTTAATATCAACGCTGGTGTACTGAAACAAACCATGTCAGGAGTTTTGACTGCAGACACCCTGGTTATTAAAGCATATGTGGAAACTCCTGTGGCCACTATGACTTCCGATAATACCCTGGAGGAAAGGGATCTGGATAATCGGATTCTCTATATTGATCTTACAGAAGAGGAATTTGTGGATTACACCTCGCTTTCGCCCATTTACTTTACCCCGGTGAATGCACCGGCTGGATTAACCGTCCTCCAGGTTAACGGAATTTCCCCGACCAGGGCATCAGTAGATCTCCTGTTTGATCAGACTGATTTTGATTCTACATACTCTGATTTCCATCTTAAAATCTCCTCCAATGTACTGGTTCAGACCAGTACTGATTCACTTCAGTCCAGCAGCCTGGTAATTGAACCCTATATTGAGGTACCGACGGCATTGCTTTCCGCATCTCCATCTCTGTTTGAATTAAATCTTGATAACCAGAGTATTGAGATTAACCTGACGGAAGAAGAGTTTATTAATCCGGCTGCACTCCAGGCGACAGACTTTACTCCTGTTAACGCACCGGCCGGAATTGGTATTGAGAGTGTATTACAGTTCGGTAACCAGCGGATTATACTTTACCTTGAATTTGATCAGACCGATTTCGACATAGACAGCACCAATTTCCGGATAAGCATCCGAAACGAGGTTCTTAAGCAGAGTACTGCCGACCTTATTTCCACAAATATAACTGTCACCGCGAACACGGAGAATCCAACCGCTGTCATCGCGCCCAATGCTGCCCTGACGGAACATGAGTTGGATATCCGATACATTACACTTGATCTTTACGAAGAAGAATTCCTGTCATATTCAACACTGGATACCTCCGGCTTCACTCTAAATAATGCGCCGGACAGTCTTATTATCGAAAGTGTTGCAGGAGTTGCAGCGAACAGGGCAAGGATTGAATTTGCATATACCGGCATTGATTTTGACAGTACTATTAATGACTTCTCACTGTCTATTGATCATTCCCTCTTAAAACAAACTGAAACAGGCAAACTCATCTCAACCGAATTAACTATCCTGCACTTTATTGAAAACCCGGTTGCTTTTATGATCCCGGATGCAGAGCTCCGTGAAGAAACCCTGGATGAGCGTGTACTCACCATTGATCTCACAGAGGAAGAATTCTGGGATTTCACTACCCTGACCGATCTGGACTTTGATCTGGTAAATGGCCCGGCGGGATTAAGTATTGAATCTGCTACCGGTTTATCTCCTTCACAGGTTGAGCTGGCCCTGGCATTTGACGGAACTGACTTTGACGAAGCTTTCCTTGGCTTCCATGTCCGCATCGGAGCTTCGGCACTCATCCAGAGCACCCTATCCGATCTGTACACCAATAATGTGACCATCCTGCAATATTTTGAAGTACCCCTGGCTGATCTGACTTCTGATTCCATAATGCATGAATATTCCCTGGATCTGAGATCTCTTTCAATAAACCTGACCCAGGAAGCATTCAAGGATTATACTGCTCTGACAGAAGGGGACTTCCGCTTGAATAATGAACCGGGCGGATTAACCATCGATTCGGTTACAGGTATCGATCCCAATAATGTGCTCTTGCATCTTGGTTTCAGCTATAACGATTTTGATTCCGATATCTCTGATTTCTCTGTAACCATAGTCCAGCCTGTCCTGGTACAATCCACAGCGGACCTGACTTCTAATTCGAATGTAATCCTGCATTATCTTGAGATTCCGCAGCTAATCGCTGTCGAAGATTCAACACTTCGTGAATATAATCTCCATGGTCGTGTTCTAAGTCTGAGCCTTACCGATGATAAATTCATTGATCCGGGTATCCTGGTTCCGGGTGATTTCGATCTGATAAATGAACCTGCGGGACTGACCATTGAATCACTGAATATCATTGATTTTACAAATATCCAGCTGGTACTTGGATTTGACAGTACTGATTTTGATACGGACATTACTAATTTCAGGGTAAGCATAGACAAGGATGTTCTGCTGCAGTCCGAGGCAAGCAACCTCCTGAGCAATGCAATGAGCATACTGCGTTACCTCGAGGTACCGATTGCCACAATGACCTCCGATACTGTGCTGTTCGAACTGATCCTTGACGAGAGGTATCTGACCATTGATCTGGGAGATGAGCAATTCCTGAATTATAATTCTCTCACAACGGGTCATTTTGATCTCATTAATGAACCTCCGGGATTGACCATTCAATCTGTTACCGGAATCTCACCGACCCGGGTAAGGATAGATCTTCAGTTCGATAATACAGACTTTGAGAACAACTACCTGGACTTCAGGGTGAATATTCTTAATACTGCATTGAAGCAAACCACAGCAGGCAACCTTTCTTCGAGTCCGGTACCGGTCTACGCCTATCTGGAGGAGCCGTTTGCTCTCCTGATTCCAGATTCATTACTTACTGAACCCAGGCTTGATTTCAGGGAACTGACCATTATCCTTACGGATGAAGCATTTGACGATTTTGTGGGACTTACCACCAATGATTTCCTTCTGGAGAATTATCCGGCAGGTCTCTCAATTGAATCCGTTACAGGGATATCCCCGACCCAGGTGCAGATTTCACTGAAATTTGACTATGTAGACTTTGACTCCGATATTCCGGACTTTGCCGTAAGTATCCTGTCCAACGTCCTTACTCAAACACCGCCCGGACTTCTGACTTCCACACCGGAATTCATACGTGCCTATAACGAAGTGCCGGTTGCTACCCTGACTGCCGACTCTACCCTGACTGAACTGAGGCTGAATGAGAGGAGTCTCTTTATCCAGCTGCTGGATGACAGATTCCTGGATCATACAACCCTGTCGCCTGTACATTTCCTCCCAATTCTTGACGGACCTCCGGGACTGACCATTCTCCAGGTAAACGGAATTTCTCCAACGTATGCTGAACTGGTACTTCTGTATGATGAGACCGATTTTGACACCCTCATTGCAGATATGAAGATTGCCATTTCCAATCTTGTTCTTCAACAAACAACAACTGGTACTCTTATATCCAGCTCGTTACAGGTACTTGGGTTCCCGGAAAATCCGGTGGCCATTGTGACCTCAAACCTCGAACTTGATGAACAATCCCTGGATGACCGAAGTCTTGAGATCAACCTTTCGGAAGAGGAATTCCTGAATTATATTTCCCTTCAGAGTAGTGATTTTGAACTCAGAAATGAACCAGACGGGCTATCCATTGAAGGCATCCTGCCTCTCAGTTCTACACGTGTCATCATTAACCTGGCATTTAACCAGACAGATTTCGATTCAGACTTCCCGGACTTCCATATTGCAGTTAGCAACCTGGTGTTGAAACAAAGCAGCAATGACCTGTTGACGAACACTCTTAATGTCAGGGCAATTGTTGAAAATCCAAAAGCCATTATTGCACCGAATGCAGCATTAACAGAACATCAGCTGGATATCCGTTACCTGTTTATAGATCTGTTCGAGGAAGAATTCCTTAACTACCTTACCATCGATACAGGGAACTTCATACTTAATAATGGTCCTGAGGGACTCAGAATTGAATCGATAACAGGGGTGTCAAAAACCCGGGCCCGCATAGATCTGGAGTATACAGGAATTGACTTTGACAATGAAATTAATGATTTCAGTGTTTCAGTAGAAAATGCAGTGCTTAAACAGACTGAGTCCGCCTTGCTAACCTCCGATCTTCTGACTATCATAGCCTATATTGAAATACCGATTGCCACTATGGTCCCAGATGCAACTCTGGAAGAAAGAAACCTGGATGGCAGGGTACTGACCATTGATTTTACAGAGGAAGAATTCTGGAATTATTCCACCCTCCTGGATACGGATTTTGAACTAATGAATTCTCCTGACGGATTAACCATTGGATCCGTTACGGGCCGCAGTCCCTTCCAGGTTGAAATTACACTTGATTTTGATGGAACAGATTTTGACGCTGCCTACGCCGGCTTCCATGTCAAGATCTCTTCTTCCGTACTGATTCAGAGTGTAGTGGATGATCTGTCTACCAATAACCTGACCATCGAGCCATATCCTGAAGTTCCTGAAGCCCAATTAGTTGCTGATTCTGTGATGGCTGAATATTCTCTGGATCTCAGGACCTTAAATATTATCCTGGTAGAAGAGGAATTTATTGACTACACTACCCTTAATAAGAATCATTTCTTATTGAACAATGAGCCTGCCGGACTTGAGATTGATTCAGTCAGGGGACTCGATCCTAATAATGTCAGAATTGATCTTAGCTTTACTTATAACGATTTTGATGTTGATATAAACGATTTCTCTCTATCTGTGGTTAAAGAAGTACTGGTTCAATCTAACACTTCTAACCTGGTATCGAACTCAATTGACATTCTGGCCCGTCTTGAAAATCCACAACTGACTGCCACTGAGGATTCACTCCTGGAGGAATACAGGCTGGATGCTTCGTACATTACACTTGACCTGTTCGAGGATAAATTTCTGAATCCGGGGACCCTTGTTCCGGGTGATTTCGATCTGATAAATGAACCTGCGGGAATGTCAATCGAAGCCGTAATACCATTGTCTACGACAACCGCGGTACTTGATCTGTCCTTCGACAACACGGACTTTGATTCCAATATCCCCAACTTCAGTATAAGTATTGATAAAGGTGTATTGCTTCAGTCCAACTCTACAAATCTGCAGAGTAACAACATGGCCATTGAGGCTTATGTTGAAACTCCCGTGCTTTGGATCACTGAAGATTCCCTAATGCATGAACTGACACTGGACCGTAGATCCCTTACCCTGGATCTGACTGAAGAGAAGTTCACCAATTATAATACTCTTTCAATTGGAGATTGCTGGTTGAGTAATATTCCTGCAGGATTAACCATCCAGTCGATTAGCGGGATCTCAGATACCCAGGCAATTATCTATCTTGATTTTGTTGGAGAGTTCGATTTATTATTTACCAATGTTACGATTACCATAGACCAGAGCGTTCTTTACCAGAGTGATGCAAGTCTTGAGAGTCAGAATAAACTGGTAATATACCCGTTCGGCGAGTCTCCCGAAGCCACTATTCAACCTGACTCCACACTTACAGAATATAGCTTAAATGACAGATTACTTGATCTAACACTTAGCCAGGAGGAATTCAAAGGAGAAAGTTTTGTAAGTCCTTCAGACTTTAGCCTGGTTGGAGCTCCTTCCGGATTGGGTATTGAATCTGTCGAATACATTCATTCCAGACGATTACGAATTAACCTTGCATTTGACTATACAGATTTTGATATGGACAGTCTCCATTTCCGTGTGGACATTGATCCTTCAATCCTGGTTCAGTCTGATACTATCTTAACCTCGAATGAACTTATCATATTATATAATCTGGAGCCTGTCATACGAGATGTATTCCTGCAAAATGATACCCTGAAGGTAGGTGATACAGAAACAATTACCATTCTTACAGAAAATGATCTGGGGAATGACTTTACTCTGCATTCTGGTAGGTTGGGAAGCTTCAGTCTCAGGAATCTCCTGCCGGTTAACGATACAATATATACAGCTGAATTTACGGTCACAGAAGGAGGGCAGGATTATGAGGCAGATGATGATATTCCCGTCTCATCCCTGCAATTGTTCAACGGAAGGATTCCAGGAAATGTATACAGTAAAAACATTTCCCAATCGTTTGACTTGCTGGATGCAAACTCGCCATCCATTCTCAACATAGTGTCATTTATTTCAGGGAAAAAGAAAATCGGGGAGGAGATATTTATGTTTTTAGCAGCTGATGGTGCCAATTACACCTTTACAGATTCCTCCACGGTGAATGATGTTCTGTATTCTGATCCTTCCGTTATGATCAATGAGGTAGGAAATGGAAGTTATACCCTGACCTATAGGATTGAAGAAGGACATCAGGATGTGCCTCTCGGGGATCTTGGCCTCAGCATAGTAGCAAGGGATATTGCCGGGAACCTCAGTATTCCATTTACATCCCTGCAAGCCAATACCATAAGTATTGATGCCACAAGGCCCATCATTCATAAGGCTTCTGTAATTTCCCTGGATTCAAATGCAATTGTGGGAGATACCGTTGAGATTGTTCTGCTTGCAGACCAGGCCGGGTATACTCCTGCTGGAAATACCAGGATAAACAAGCAGATAGTTGATAATGTTAGTGTAACATTTGAAGATAACGGAGACAGTACATACACTATGTTATATATTGTACGGGATGCTCACGGTTCTGTACCACGTGGAGACCTTGAAATAGATATAATACTGCTCGATTCATATATCAATACAGGTGAGACATTTACTAACATTGATCCGAATAACGTAGCCGTGTTTACCGAAAGACCATCTGCTTCGATTTCAGCAATTGAAACCAGTATATGTTCCGGTGATTCGAGTGAACTGCAAATTGCAGTTTCAGGAGCCTCCCCTCCATTTGAGGTAATTTTACAGGTTGGGGGTACAAATACACTACTATCAGGACTTGAATTTGGGCTGCATTCTTTCAAATTCCTGCCGGATTCAAGCACTAACTACGTAATTCCTCTGGTATTCGACGCGAATAAAAATTCAAGCTTACCAAGGGATACAGCTCATGTCACCGTGAATCCGCTGCCAGTGGTGGAAATTCTGAACTTACGACCCGCCTATAGTATTGACGGAGCAATAGAAATCCTGGAGTATTCTCCCCTGGGAGGTACTTTTAACGGTCCAGGTATTAAGGAAGATCCCTATATCTTTGATCCCAAAGCCGCAGGTCTCACCGAGGGTATTCCACATGAGATTATTTACACCTTTACTGACCAGAACACCTGTACCGATAAGGACACTGCATGGACTTCTGTTATTGAGCCTACCGATACCGTAATTTTTGAAAAAGAGGTTGCCTGTTTCAATGATGAAACCTTCTCTATCCTGGGAGTAAATGAGGAGGATTCTGTTGGTTACTTCACATTTAATCCGGAAATTTCCGAGTCTGCCCTTATTAGAGATGGCAACCTGGTGACCCTCAATCCCTCTGCTCTCGACTGGGATGATGAAGAAAGCCTTGAGCTGCTGATTACCTATTATTACAGGGATGCATTTGGAAACCTGCTTGATAATCCTGTTACCCTGACCATTGAATATCTGGATCCAGCAGTTATTACCACCCCTGCCGATCAGGCAGCCTATTGTGCCGACTATTCATCCGTAAACCTTATTAGCGGTGCTCCGTATGCCAACCTTGGTGTCTTCAGTGGGACAGGCGTGATCGGCGATCAGACTGGCGGTTTCAGGTTTGATCCCGGGAGGGCATTGCCAGAAAACAATATAAGCTTTGTCTATATTTCTGTCAATAATTGCAGTGTTGAAGATTCTATTAATCTGATTGTATACGACGCCCCGGTAGCTGATTTTGATATTGCCGATATATGCATGTATGAGGAAGCTGATACCATTGTATTTGTGAATAAGACCATGTCTTTCATGAATGATGAGTATATCACTGAGACCGCAGGGCAGGTGTCATGGGACTGGAACTTTGATCATATTGCCAGCGGTGCCAACAATTTCAGTACGCTTGAAAATCCGGAGCATATTTACACAGACCAGGACACCTTTAATGTTACCATGCATGTCACGATTGATCATGGATGTAATGATACCATCCGCAAGGATATTGTTCTACATGCCGAGCCTGTGGCAGACTTTATCTTGAATAGTTATTGTATTTCTGAGAATCCTGAAGATCTGGTTACCCTGGAAGGAACTGAGAAAGTCTATCCCGGTGACTATGTCACAGACAGGAAGTGGACCTATACACTGGAAAATGAAGAGGCATACGAAGTGCCTGACACAGCAAAAGTGCAACAATATTACTTCCAGGAACCCGGTATGCACAAAGTGGGATACAGAGTTGTCACAAATTTTGGCTGCGAACATTTTACTGAAAAAACAATCCGGTTCAGCCGTACTTACAACCTTGCTGAAAGCGATTACCCACTTACCTCCGATGAAGAATTCGAAGGATGGTACCGTCAGGCGGCTTCTCCTGGCCAAAACAGCTGGAAGTATGAGCCCGAGGTTGGCTCATTCCCCTATCCCATTGAAGCAGGAACAATTGCATGGTATACCGATCTTTCCAAACCCAAGGAAATTGAAAACTCATGGGTTCTTTCACCATGCTTCAATTTCGAGGAATACAATAAGCCCATGGTTTCTCTTCAAATCAAGCGTTCGTTTGACTGGAATATTGATGGTGCTAGTCTACAGTATACCCTTGATAATGGAAACAGCTGGAAAGATATTGGAGACAAGAATGATGGCGGACAAAACTGGTTTAACTCAACACGAATACAAAATGATAAGGGTGATTGGTGGACTGGCTGGACCTCCGAGGACCAGAGTAGTGTCAAAGATGAAACCTGGTATAAGGCGGCTCATAGCCTTGATGAATTAAGCGGATCCAAAGAAGTACGGTTCAGAATCAGATTTAGCTCGGCAGGTCAGCGTCGAACTTATTCGGGAGGGATTTGCCTTTGATGATTTTGAAATCACACAGCGGACACGTCTGGCTCTGCTTGAACATTTCACTAATGCCAAAGATGCAGGATCTTCCTCTGCCGATGAAATAGTTAAAAATGTGAGAAATGCTATGCCTGGTGATGTGATCGATGTGCAGTATCACACGAATTCCCCGGCTCCTGATAAAATTAATGAAGAAAGTCCGGTTATTTCCAGTAACAGGGGACTCTTTTACGGAAATACCAGGGTACCTTATGCTGTTTTGGATGGTGGTCCCTACGATGAGCTCCTGGAGGCTGATAGAACATACGATTTCTCACCCCGCATTCCGAATGTAGAGGATGTTCACAGCAGGTCCCTTACTGCTCCTGATTTTGATCTAAGAATTCAGGTTAACCATGTGGCACCCAGCCTGGACCTGGAGGTAAAGATCAAGGCCCTGGAAACCATGCCGGCAGGGGAACTGACATTATACACAATAGTTGTCCAGGATACCATCGATGATCCATATTATAAAGAATCAGAAGATCAGCCGGACTTCCGGAATGTAGCAAGGAAGCTGCTTCCGAACACAGGCGGAGTGCCCAATACTAAATGGGACGTTGGGGCTGATGATACCATAAGGGTACCCCTGACCTGGGATCCCATACCTGGGTGGATGGATCTGGATAGATTATCTATTGTTGCCTTTATCCAGGATGATAATACAAAAGAGATACTTCAGGCAGCAACCACTCAGGAATTCAATTCTGAAACTGGTACATGGAGTGGCAGCATATTGGAGGACATGAATATCCTTCTATATCCCAACCCAGCCGGTGAGTATATCAATGTCTTCTTCGAGGACAGGCCAACCGAAGACCTGGAACTCAGGATCTATAACATGTCCGGCCGTATGGTGCTGCATGACAGGGTAGGTGAGGGTGAACTTACTCACACCGTAGAACTCAGCAGTATGCCCGACGGACTCTACATCATTGAACTGCGTAAGGCAAGAAACGGAGCATTCTACTTCAGGAATAAGTTCTTCCATTATTAGTCACTCGTACCTGAGTGATTCCGCAGGAGTCAATGAGCTACCCAACTAATTCAAAGGTCATCCATTTCAATCACTCGTACCTCAACGACTCCGTCGGATTCCTGGAAGCGGCATAGTAAACCTTCCAGCCGATGCTAACAAAGGCCACAAACACAATCAGCAGGACAGGGATGAGGAAGGTCCAGACATTGGCTTCGGTGTGGACTTCCCAGATGCTTTCCATCATAACTATGCTCGAGTAGTACCCGGCGGTGAGTCCGATGGCGGAAGCAATACCGATGATGATGATGTAGGGGCGGCTGAGGATGGCGATGATTTTTTCGATGGGGGAGCCCATGACTTTGCGGACACCGATTTCTTTGGTTCTCCTGATGACCGATAGGGAAACAAGGGTATAGAGTCCAATGGCCGAGAGGAAGAGTGCGATGAACGCAAGGAAGATGTACATGTTTTTGATGTTTTTGTTGACGACCCGGCCATCTTCCATGAGGGAATCCTGGAAGAATCCCCCGTAAGGATGGGTGGGGATGAGTTCTTTCCACTTTTCTTCCAGCCAGCCGTTGACTTCCTGGAGGTTTTCCATTTCTGTTTTTACAGTGAGATAGTTAAGGCGCCGGCTGTTATCGCGGATGAAGGCCATGGGTTCTACTTCGTTCCAGACCCCGTATACATAGTAATCGGCCACAACCCCAACAATATAGAGCGGAAGGGTATCCTCCATGACAACCCGTTTCCCTAGCGGATCCTGCATCCCAAACTCGGAGACAAATTTTTGGTTGACAATCAGGGATCGATGATTATCTGTTTGTTCAGATTCCCTGGTAAAGGTCCTTCCTTCCATGAGGGATAATCCCATGGTTTCAAAATAATCATCTCCGATGGTAATAAATCCGACATTTTCCTCGAGGTCGTTGAATTTGATGTTACGGGACCAGTACCCATGCCCGATATGATGCCTGGATTCCCCGACCTGCTGGATGAGGGGATTGGTTTTTAGCTCATCCCTGAAGGCGACAAAATATTCCTCACTGGGCATCTGTAGTCCGATGATATGGTCCTTGTCGTACCCCAGGTAGATATTGTCCTGGAAGGTGGCGTTCTGGGTATATATTACACCCGAGTTTATGGCCATGACAGAGATGCTTATCTGAAGGGTCAACAGGACTATAGTAATGACATTTTTACCTCCGATTTTCAGTTTGTCCTGGAAAATAAAGACCGGATTAAAGCGGCTGATGTAAAATGAAGGGTAGGCACCCGCAAATAAAGTAGTGAGGAGCAGGAGTCCTCCGAGAAACAACATCAACGGTCCATTGTCAAAGATGGAATAATCCAGTTCCATGTAATCCCACATCCGGGAATATATATCGGTAAGGTAACTGGCAAGCAACAGGGAAAGCAACAATCCCAGAAAGGTCAGAATGAAATTTTCCAGCATGAACTGGATGATAATGTTTTTCCGGTGTCCCCCTGATACTTTACGGACCCCAATTTCCTTCAGCCTGCGGGAAGAAATAGCGATGGATGAATTTGTGATGTTAAAGCAGGCAATCAGGAGAATCAGAAGGGCCATGATGGGAGGTGCGGTAACGGCTGCAGGATGGAAACTGTTCCACACCCATGAGTCGCTGTACATCTCCCAGGAGTCGTGTCCGACGTTCAGTAAAGGCTGCAGCCGGAACCCGGTAATCTGGAAATCTTCCCTGGCCTGATTGTGGATGGGCACCATCTCCTGGAGCAGCTGGGTAACAGCCTCTGTTTGTTCCGGATTCGGAATATGAAGGAATACTGCAGCAATCCAGCTTCCCCAGTTATTGACATCCACTCCCCACATGTCAATGAAGTTTTCAACCTGTGTCAGTACATCGTAGCGGAAACTTCCATTCAGGGGCAGATCCTCGAAAACACCTGCCACGGTATAGGTAAATTCCTTACCGTTATCATTAAAAATCCCCATTACTTTGCCCAATGGGTCATCATCCCCAAAATAAATACCTGCGATTGTTTGGGAGATGAAAATATTCTGGCGGTCATTGATATCACTTTTTATTCCCTTTAGCAGGGGAACCGTAAATACATCGAAAAACTCGGGGTCAACATAACCGATTCGCTTATTGAAATTGTTGAGTCCCACTTTAAGCGGGGAACCGCTGGCTGCATAGCGGATGACCTCTTCCACACCGGTGTAGCTTTCCCCGATTAAGTCTGCTACGGGCAGGGGACAAGCCCCGTAGGCTTGCTGACTTCCCTGGATGTCCCTCAAAATATTGATTTTGTAAATCTCGTCAGCTTGCAGGTGATTTTTATCCCAATCCCCGTCATATTTCCCGTTAAGGTATGCTACAATACAGATAGCAAGTGCTAAACCGAGGGTGATGATATTGACCGATACAAACAGGGCGTTCCGGGAGATGCTGCGGAGAGTGACAAGGATATAGTTCTTAAGCATGGGAGCAGGGTTTGGATTCAAATTTAATAATAAAGACAATATCTGCAGAAATTGGCTGCTTCCAGGGTAGTGAATCGGCGGATAAAGGGATTGAACCGGGCAGAAGAGGGATTTGAACCGGTGAGTATTTGAAATCGGCTCATTGAAATTGAAAGAAATGAAAGAGTAATTCTTCGAGACAATAATAAGTGTAGCAGATTATCCAATCAAATAATTTCTGATCTTTCAGTCCAATTTGCTAAATCCAGTTCTAAAACTCTGAGAAATCATAATAGTGCAGGGGACCTTCGTAATATCCTTTTATGATATCCCCATTTTCTCCTGTGCAGTCAATTTCGAAAATATAGGTATCCCCATCCCTGGTAATGGTAATAGTACCGGAATCAAATTTCAATCCTGTTAAGTCATTAAGATTTGTGTTACTGTCGTATGCGGATATACGTGAAGAAATGTATTTACCACCTTCCGGCATGGTATAGACAACAGAATGAAAACAATCATCCTCATTGACGATTCCATCACCATTCGTATCAGTACCGTCACAAATTGTTGTGTCTTGAACGAGTATGGTATTCATTATTTCGGGTAAAGAAAATGGATATTCACCACTGGCAATTTCAGACTGGGTATTAAACATTTCAAAATTCAATACTGCCCCGGAACCTGTTGATTCCAGTGTTTCCCAGTTCATATTATGACCGGAAGACATAAGGTAAATGCTATGGTTATGAATGCCAGTCAGCTCAAAATTTCCATAATAGGCTATTAAGCCATCCTTTAAATCATACTCATTCTCATTTATCTTTAAGAATAATGCCGTTCCAGAGCTATCTGAAGTAGAAAAAGATACTTCGCTTCCTAATGCTTCACCAAATTCATTAACTGCGTAAGACTGAATGTAATAGGTTGTTGAGTGCGACAATCCTGACAACAATGATGAGAATATTCCTTTGCTGCTGCCTATGGAAAGTTTGGTTCCTGAACTTTTCGGGTTTGATACTGTTCCCCAGTATACTCCTGTTTCGGTGATAGACGATCCCCCATCATCATAAACATTGCCTCCAACCATTGCAGATGTGTCTGTTATCTCAACTGGATCAATGGTAATCACGGAGGGAATATGCCCTGTGATTTCATTGTCTTTTAAACAACGGACAGACATCCCTGAACCCATATTGTTATTATCATAGTAATGGGCAATTCCGCCATAATTATACCATAAGTGCCAGTACCAGGCACTTGTGTCATTTAATGTGCTGGCACTCCAATAGTAAGCATAACCCCCAATGCCCATAGATCCTCCAGAACTGGCGACCCCCCCTGGCAAGGCAGTAAATCCGCTCTCGTTCGTTCCATTATTTGGACCATCCCAGTGAACAGTACCTGACTCCTTAAGTTTATCTCCCGCCACATTTCCTCCGCCCAGGAAATTAAGGAGTTGGTTCCAATCATAATCATCTGGTACATGCCATCCAGCCGGACAAAGTTTTTCGGTTTCAACTGCGTACCAGTTATACAGTGCTCCATAGTCGGGAGAATATGTGGCTGAATCATTAACATACCAACCATAACCGGGATCTTTAATACTAGCACCGAAGGATGTGTCAGGAATAGATGTGCCATCACTTAATGTGCTCGTTTTCAGGTTTTCAGCCATCCAGACCTGTTCGCCAATATGGACTATTTGATATATGTTTCCATCAATATCGGTAACAGTGGTAGTATCGACGATTGGTTCAGCTTTAAAAGTAAATTCGACGGTATTGTTTTCTTCAACAATCACTTCTACCGGGTCAGCTAGCAGTGTATCCTTATAAGCGGAAACCAACAAACTATCCCCTAACTCTACGCTGAAATTATTCTCATTAGCAATAAGTGTACTTTTTCTGTTCACTCTGTTTCCAGATGGACTTTGTTCCAAATAAATCTCCAGTATGCCCTGGTTTTTCCCACTTACAGCCTTAAATACCTTTGATCCATTGACGGAGTGAAGTTTTACAAAATACATTGCGTTTGTACCCGTATTCAATCTTACTGATCCATTACCTGCAATATTTAGAAGAGAAGAGGTGTAGATCTTCTGTCCATTTACATTGTAGATGTCAATGGATGAACCGGAAATGTCTTTTGTATCATAGGAAATTACCAATTGTCCGGGCATGTTTTTCAAGACCTTGAAATTGTCACTCAGGTTATGAGCATTAATTCCGGTTAATTCAACAATTTCCTGGGTTGTTAGATTAATAATATACTCCTCCTTATCGGGCAGGTCCTTCAAATTGAGGCTGGTCTGGTTACTAAGATTTTCAAATTGTATGGAATCGACCGAAACTTTCGAATTTTCATATTCTCCGCTGATCATGAAAAAGATATCCTGGGAAAAGATATCCTGGGATAAAATTGCAAGGCTGATTAATGACAGAATGCAAATTGTGAATAGTCTTTTGATAGGTTTCATATGGGATGTTTTGGTTATGTAATTTAAGAAATGGAATGACAATAGACAAATCCTGGTGAATGCCTTCCTTGTTGGGCTTAGGTTATAGGAAGCCTGGATCGATAGACCTAATAGTGTGGATATTTGGATCAAATTGCTATTTTAGCGGCATTGATAACCACTACCAATATTTAGACTTCTCATGCAAACCCCTGAACAGGACCATTACTGGCCGGATACGAAGATATTGATTGTTGAAGATGATGAGTTCAACTTCCAGTTTATGCAGGCAATCTTTCATGGAAAGGGTGCGGAAATTCTACGAGCCAAGAATGGGGAAGAGGCTTTGAAGTCTTTTAGGGACGATAAGGAGATCGGACTGATCCTGATGGATATCCAGATCCCTATCATCGACGGCTTTGAGGTTACCCGGCAGATCCGGGAGGTGGATACTCAGATCCCGATTATCGCATCGACTGCATTTATTCATGATGATGATGAGCAAAAGTGCATGGATGCGGGATGCTCAGGCTATATCAGTAAACCTGTTGATCGTCTGAAGCTATTGGGACTGGTGGGGGAGCATCTGAGCTGATCGCTAATGAGCATTTGAGCTGATCGCTAATGAGCATCTGAGCTGATCGCTATGAGCATTTGAGCCTTCGACTCACAGATACATATTACCTAACCGTTTTTTGAAGTTTTTTTTATCGCATTTCGCGATATGCGATTCGCATATCGCGATTTGCGAAAATTTGAATACCATAAAAAGGTATCAGGATTGGTCCGGAAATGTCAGATCAAGGGAAGTTTTCAACTCGAAGGAAGTTTTCCGCTGCAGGAAGTTGACGGCCTGGAGGCAGCGCTGAGACGAATCCCGAAGACGAATCTCTAAGACGGACCTCGAAGATGAATCCCTACTTATACCTGAAAATTATCTTATCGTAAATGAGGAGGAGGGCGCTGGTCAGAGCCCCGAGGATCATGAGGATGATGCCGAACATGGCGGGATTATAGTTGAGCCAGAGGTAGTCAGTGAGTTCTGCGATGTCCATGCCCATTCCTCCGGCGGCCGCACCCAGATAATCTGCCTGGCTGAAGGTTTCAGAGATCTCCGGGATTTGCAGGTTCCATTTTTCCACCTCCTTTTCCAGCATTATGAATTTATCGGCGGTTACTTCGTAAATCCGGCCGGAGAGGATTCCTGCGAAAAAATTCCCGAAAGCGATGGGAAGGAAATAGGTTCCCATATATAAGGCTGCCTTATCTTTTGGAGCCAGCCTGCCGATGTATTCGAGGATTTTGGGAGAGAATGCCATTTCGCCCAGGCTAAAGATAAAGATCGAGAGGATAAGGAACCAGCCGTTACGGGTCAGCAGGGCCAGGGTGATCCCGATGGCATTGACCAGGAATCCGGCGATCATTGTGTTGATGGGCTTGAAGCGCATGACGAAGCTGGAGAGCAGGACCTGGAAAGCCACGATGAACAGGGCATCCAGGGTGATAAGTTTTTCGGCAAGTATAGTTCCATCAGCGGTGGCAAGCGCATCCGCCAGGCGGGGCAGAAGGCTGTGTATCCTCTGGTAGACAACCGTTGTATCCACCCATTGTTCTATATAAACCGGCAGACTGAAAAAATACTGCCAGTAGACGGTCCATCCAAAAACAATAATCACCAGGAAAAGGGTGAATTTCACGTCTTTCAAAGCCAGGTAGATGTTCATGAATATCTTCCGCAGGGCCTCTGTAAAAGGTTCGGCTTCGTGGTTATTCCCGGGATCCTTGTAAAAAATGAGGACGATAATAATGTTGATCAGGATAGACCCGGAGGACATGATGAAAATATAGTTCCAGCTGATTTCGCGCAGTTCAGAAGCCAATAATGGACCAATTAATCCCCCTATATTAATGATCATATAAAAGATCCCGAATCCCACAGAGGAATTCGATTCATCAGTAGTCTTGGCAATGGTTGCCGATATGATGGGTTTAAAAAGGGCTGCCCCGATGGCCACGTAGAAAAACGCCAGGAAAACCCCGGCGAAAGAGGATACCAATCCCATAACAAAATACCCGCTCGACAGAATAATAAAGGCAATAATTAGGACCTTTTTGTATCCGAACCGGTCCGCAATGGATCCGGTGATCACCGGAAGGAAATAGAGGATGGCATTGACAATCCCCATTATCATTCCCTTTTCCATCTGGCTGAATCCCAGGGCACCTGTTGCTAATGAGCCGGTCAGGTAGAGTGCCAGGAGGTTGAAAACCCCATAGTACGCCCAGCGTTCAAATAATTCTAGACTGTTGGCAGCCCAGAAGGTTTTCGGGAATCGGATCTTTCTCAATGACATATTCGGGTTCGTGGCTCTCAAATTCGCCTCAATCAGCTTTCAAATTTCGCTTCAATCAGCTCTCCAAATCATCCAAATTTCGCTTCAATCAGTTCTCAAAGCTTCAATCAGCTCTGAAAATTTGCCTTCAATTGGCTCTGAAAATCGCCTCAAGTATAGTTATTTTTTCCTGTAATAGAAATAGGATGTCTTGTTTTTTACATCGTCGAATGTATAGAGTTCCTTGTCCCTGTGAAACTCAAAATAACTGAGCAGGGCGAAATCACCCGCACACATGGTGGCATGGAAAAAAAGTACAGAGATATAGGTATAACCTGCATAGCCATGAACCAGGAAAAACCCCAGCAGATTCAGGATGGATACAACAACGAAAGGGGAGAGGGCCAGGAATATAAAGCCAGCGCGGCCCGCCACAAAATCATCTGCCACGGCATAGAAGGCGAAATGCTTCAGGGCAGCTCCGAAGCGGATTTTCCTTGCCCCCAGCAGGAAATATCCTATGCCATGGATGAGCTCATGCAGTGGGATCACTATGGTCATGGATATTATTAATCCATACAGGAACTGTTTCAGAAGGGATATGAAATTCAAGTCCTGTACAGTAATTCCGTACACAAAGGCGGTCCACTGAATCAGAAAAAAGGCGATTATCAGTAGCAGGTAAATAGTTATGGTACGTGTGCGTTTCCTGAGGTAATCGGTTGCAAACTCTACAATGCTGTCATAATGAAGCTTATCCAGTAGTTTGAATTCCGGATCCTTCTGGATATTTTCGACCGTTTGCCGCATCCCCCAAAATAGCCATTTTAGGATGGCTTCACAAACCTGCCCATGAAAATAATGCTTCCTGTCTCATGATCCCTGATCAGGTAGAGGAAAGGATGGTCTGCATTGAAGACCTCGGGCTCGTCCCGCAGGGCCGATTTCAGACTGATCACTGCCCCGGTTGCTGCAGCTGCCTCCGTACCGTTCTCGCTGACCTCGATAAAAGCTTTGTGGATCACCTCATCGATATACAAATCCAGTTTCCCGTTCATCCCCGAAAAATCAGCTCCCATTCCAAATGCTTTCTCCATTCCCATACTGCTCAGCTCCTTACTGAGATTGGTTTTCATTTCAAAACTGAATTTAGGAAGGCTGAGGCTCACCTCTTTGGTTTCGAATCCCGATTCCATCTTTAGCAGCCTTTCATAATCAATCAGCCGGCTTAGTAATTCCCAGCCCTCCAACTTCCCCGGAAGGATAATCATCATAGACATCCTACCCTGCTTGTAAGGCAGCTTGATGGCCTGAACATCCTCATCCTCATAATAGGGGATCGCCTTGTTCATGTGCATAAAATCAATCATGTCGCTTTGCGCGGAATTCATATGAAAAAGCGATGGACGCGTCATATTTTTCTCAAAGGACCATTGCCACTGCCCGTTAAAATAGATCGCATTGGTAAGAACCATTCGGGTGCTGGCATCGAGCACCCCCTGAGAGATCAGGTCCTTAATTTTCTGCCTTGTATTTTCCTCCACCCAGCCGTTGATCTCCTGCCTGGCCTCTTCCCGGCTCGCATCATTGAGGAAGTCCATTTCGGTCATGGGCGCATCATACCATTTTTCGATGTTTTCTATGTAGGCGGGCAGAAATCCGAAGCCTTCCTGGGCCCAGATCGCATTGGCCAGGTTAATTTCTGTTCCCTCCAGGGTGTCGCTTGACAATATCTTGTCATTCAGGATTTTTACTGCCGGGTCAATGTTGTTTTGGGAGATTTCCCCTTTCGGGGGAAAATAAAGTACTTCGGCCATTTCCGTGGCTGTTTCACCTCCTGCACCGGAATAGCACATCGCCAGCACTGTGCTTATGCTATAGGGGGAAAAGATTATATTCTCCGAATTCCCCTGGACCTCCCTGAACAGGTCCAGTGCAAACCGGTTGTAGGATTCTGCGAGGAGAGAGGTAGTCACTTCTGATAGCGGGACCTGGGATGTTTCAGTCGCTTTTTTCTGGGATTTGCAGCCTGTGAGCATCAGGCTGACACATATCACAGCTACGATGGATAATCCTGAATATACAGGTTTTCCGGACCTTCCGAACCTTCCGGGTTTTCCGGACTCCGATCGGGTATTATTTAAAAACGTATCCATAGCCGCTTGAGTTTTTTGCTTTTTTATAATATTCTTTTGCCTTTTTCTTATCGTCCCTGTTCTTATAATAACGACTGAGGCCAATGTAAGCGTATGCTTTGGCATAATTTGCACGGTTTCCGAAGGGGATGGAGAGCCGGAGTCCTTCTTCATAGAACCATTTCGCCCTTTCCGGATTATTTTTGTGTTTTTCCTCGTAGATCCCTCTGTAAATGGCTGCTTTCATCCGGTTGTAAGAATCTCCCTGCCTCAGTTCTTCTAAATGGACCAGGGCTTGCTCGTAATCCCCGTTAATCAACAGCATCTCCGCAAACTTAGCATGAAAATACGCATTTCCAGGGTATGTTTGGTGGAGGAGGGAAGCATAATAAAGGGAGGAATCGGGATTATTTTCGAAATTCATATGGATATTGGACAGGAACATGGTCGCTTCAACCCTAATAAAATCAGTCTCCGTCGCCGCCCTGCGAAGAGTGTTTAGTCCCTCGACCTTATCCCCCCGGCGGAAAAACACCAGTGGAGCTTTGTAAACCGGGTATGCTTCAGGATATGCCTCCCGGTAATAATTATAGAGTCCCGTCATAAACATGAACTCCTTGAACTCATCCTCCATCTCCATTCCCTCCAGTATGTCCCTGTAAATCGTTGTAAAGTGGGATATAGCACGAGAAGATCTCCCGTTGTCGGCATAATTCATTACCAGTAAGGCACGGGACACCAGTTCGAAAAACACACCCTCGATCTCGTTTGCTGAGAATATCTCTGTAGTGCCATTCTCTGAATTCCTTTCATCTCCTTTTCTTGTTACACCGGAGGAACCTTTACTGTTTTTATCTTCATGGTTTGGGGGATCATTGTTTTCAGGTTCATGGTTCGGGAGATGATTGTTCTGGTTTTCACTCTTCTGGGATTCAGTTTCTGATTTTATATTCTTAAGGCTGTCCGATCGCTCCCAGGATTCCTGCATGGCCATTTCAAATTCTTCAAAGCCCGGGTGCCCTTCTGCCACCGGAAAATACTTCCAGTAGATGATCAATCCCTTGAAAAACGATGTAACCGGATGGTTTGCATATTTCAGCTCAAGCGTATCCAGGGTATATTCAGCCTCCTCAAACTCATTATTGTAGATGTAGTCAATACCCCGACGCAGAATCTTTAAGGGTTGTGGTATCGTGGATGAGAGATATCCTGTCAGAGCCAGGTGTTGGATTTGAAGTTTCTATGGCCTGGTTCAGGGTTTCTGAAACAAGGTCAAGAGTAGCTGATAGGGCTTCCGGTGTGGTAGTAGCCATATTTCTGTAACTGGTAAGAACCACCTGGAGGCTGGTCAAGAATATGAATGTTACTATATATGAACGATACCATTTCATGGGAGAGACAAAATTAGAAAAAATACCGTCCTCCACTGAATCCCTGATTTGAATCATACTTGGATGTAACAGATTTTAGTATTTTTCCGATCAAAAGGATAGATTTGTGATTGATATCTGCCAGTGGAAGTTGGTAGATATTTGAGCGCTTAAATAAGCGATATTTTCACCTTATGTAAAAAATATTTTCGCATCGAATGAAAAAGGATATTCCCACCATGATGGAAATCGGGAACAAGGTTGTCAGCCTGGACCTGGTTACGGAAAAGTTTGTTTGCAACCTGGATAAATGCAAGGGCATTTGTTGTGTGGAGGGCGAATCTGGTGCTCCCTTAGAAGATGAGGAGGCAAAGATACTGGATGAAGAATATGAAAATTTTGCTCCCTATCTGCGTAAGGTAGGACGAGAGGCCGTAGAGAAGCAGGGGACCTGGGTGATTGACTCCGACAGGGAAAAGGTGACCCCCCTCATTGAGGGGAAGGAATGCGCCTATGCAATCTTCGAAGGAGAAATAGCCAGGTGTGGGATTGAGAAGGCGTTTGAAGAGGGGGCAACAAGTTTCCGTAAACCCATTAGCTGTCATATTTATCCCATTCGTGTGAAAAGATTTAACAGTCTTACGGCTGTTAATTATGACCGCTGGCCCATTTGCGATCCGGCCAGGGAATTCGGGGAGCAGGAAAATGTTCCGGTGTACCGTTTTCTGAAAGAATCAATCCTGAGAAAGTACGGGGAGGAATTTTACAAAAAGCTTGAAATCGTCGCCCATAATGTGGAAGACTATGCCAATGATGAGGACTCTGATAAGCCAGATGACTCTGAATGAGAAATGACTCTAAATAAGAAATGACTCTAATATGGCAGACGACTCTGAATGAGAAATGAGTAATTTAGAAATCCAAAATATATTCAAACTAAAACCAAAATACTATGGATCAGGTAAAACAATACATTGAAGACAATAAGCAGAGGTTCCTTGATGAACTGTTTGAACTAGTGAGGATCCCCTCGGTTTCAGCCAAGGTTGAAAACAATCCGGATATGCTAGCTACCGCTGATGCTATCAGGGATAGCCTGCTAGCTGCGGGTGCCGATAGGGCCGAGGTTATGGAAACCTCAGGACAGCCGGTAGTATTTGGGTCAAAGACTATTGATCCTGCACTTCCGACCGTTCTTGTTTACGGGCATTATGATGTTCAGCCGGCAGAACCCCTGGATTTGTGGAAATCACCACCCTTTGAACCGGAAGTTCGTGAGGGAAAGATCTGGGCAAGAGGAGCCGATGATGACAAGGGACAGTTGTTCATGCATGTGAAGGCGCTGGAATTTATGGTGAAAAACGATAAGCTTCCCTGCAATGTTAAGTTTATGATTGAGGGGGAAGAGGAGATAGGATCTCCCAGCCTGAAGGATTTCTGCCGGAAGAACAAGGAACTGCTAAAGGCGGATGTGATCCTGGTTTCTGATACAACTATGATTGCCACAGATATTCCTTCGGTAACCGTAGGATTAAGAGGATTGAGCTATATGGAAGTGGAACTTACCGGTCCCAATCGTGACCTGCACTCGGGACTTTTTGGAGGGGCCGTTGTGAACCCGGTGAATGCCCTCTGTAAAATGATTGCTTCCCTGACAAATGAAAATAACGAGGTGACCATCAAAGGATTCTATGATGATGTACTGGTTCTCAGCCAGGAGGAACGTGCTGAAATGGCCAAGGCCCCATTCAACCTGGAGGAATATAAAAAGGAACTGGATATTGATGAGGTGGATGGGGAAAAAGGATTTAGCACACTGGAACGTACAGGCATTCGTCCCTCACTTGATGTGAATGGCATTTGGGGTGGTTATATAGAGGAGGGAGCGAAGACCGTACTTCCCTCAAAAGCCTATGCAAAAATCTCCATGAGGCTGGTCCCACACCAGGACTCCCATAAAATCGACCAGCTTTTCGAGGATCATTTCAAAGCCATTGCTCCCCCGGGAGTGACCGTTAAAGTGAAGAGTCTGCATGGGGGACAGGGATATGTGGCGCCCACCGATACGATAGCCTACCAGGCTGCAAGCAAAGCGATTGAACAGACATTTGGCAAGAAACCCGTTCCCACGCGAAGTGGAGGTTCCATACCTATCATATCAGATTTTGAAGAGGTCCTGGAAATTAAAACCATCCTGCTGGGATTCGGACTGGAATCAGATGCCATCCACAGTCCCAATGAAAATTACCCCCTGGAAAATTTCTATAAGGGAATTGAGACCATCCCCTGGTTCTTTAAGTATTACGCGGAGATGAGTAAATAATTTTAGTGGCAAAACACATCGTCCTGGCAGGCAGATCCGGATAATTCAGGGGTCTGCCTGTTTATTGATACTTTTTTCATAAGTTTTGGTGTTTCTGGAGGGGGCAATTCCATATTTCAGCTAACTTTGTTTGATTTGTAAAACAATTACGGATAAATCGTTTATTAAATACGGTTAAAATTGTTCATCAATAACGAGCAAGTCGTCCATTACTTAAGGACGAATTCTTATTAAATATTAGAAAAAAAAACTATGGCTCATCTTAGATTTCAGGCCTTACAGGAGGTTCTCAGACGGCAGCCTGTAGAGGTAACATATCCATCGAAGAAAATCTCGGATTATTTCGGGATGAATGTTTTCGACAAGTATAAAATGCAGAAGTATCTTTCGATGGAGGCATATAAATCGGTTCAGAAATCGATTGAAAAAGGCATACGAATCGACAGGAAAATGGCAGACGAGGTGGCAGCAGGCATGAAAGCCTGGGCAACCGAGCGGGGTGCAACCCACTATACCCACTGGTTCCATCCTCTGACGGACGGGACAGCTGAAAAGCATGATGCATTTATTGAGATCTCGGAATCCGGATCGGTCATTGAAAATTTTTCCGGATCCAAGCTGGTACAGCAGGAACCTGATGCTTCAAGTTTTCCAAGCGGGGGCATCAGAAATACATTCGAGGCCAGGGGGTATACGGCCTGGGATCCATCCTCCCCAGCCTTTATCGTAGGGAATACACTCAGTATCCCAACCATTTTTGTTTCGTATACGGGAGAGGCACTGGACCATAAAACGCCTTTGCTTAAATCCATGGCAGCCATCGATAAGGCAGCCAGCGAGGTTTGTCTGTATTTCGACCGCAGCGTTACCCGGGTGATCCCAACCCTGGGTGCGGAGCAGGAATATTTCCTGATTGATGATGCACTTTTCCATGCAAGGCCTGACCTGGTGCTGACCGACAGGACGCTCATGGGACATGCATCCGCCAAGGATCAGCAGCTGGATGATCATTATTTCAGCTCCATCCCCGAAAGGGTATCCGCATTTATGAAGGATTTTGAGATAGAGGCCTATAAACTCGGGATTCCTGTGAAAACCAGGCATAACGAGGTGGCGCCCAACCAGTTCGAGTGTGCCCCGATATTCGAGGAGGCAAACCTGGCCGCAGATCATAACCTCTTGATTATGGACCTGATGAAAACCATATCACGGAAGCATAATTTCAGGGTGATTTTCCACGAAAAACCCTTTGCCGGGGTCAATGGCTCAGGTAAGCATTGCAACTGGTCATTGATGACCGATAACGGGATCAACCTGCTTTCCCCCGGGAAAACCCCCCGGACTAACCTGCTTTTCCTGACCTTCCTGGTCAATACCATCAAGGCCGTTCATGATCATGCTGACCTGCTGAGGGCGACCATTGCTTCCGCGGGTAACGCGCACCGACTTGGAGCCAACGAGGCACCCCCGGCCATCATGTCGGTATTCCTGGGTTCCAAAGTTTCTGAGATGCTGGACCTGATTGAACAGAATGTGACGGACAAAAAAATGACCCCGGATGAGAAGACCGAACTCAAACTGAATATCGGGAAGATCCCGCAGATCCTGCTTGATAACACGGACCGGAACCGAACCTCACCCTTTGCCTTTACCGGCAACCGATTTGAATTCAGGGCTGTTGGCTCATCCAGCAACGTAGCTGCACCAACCATTGCTTTGAATTCGGCCGTTGCTGACCAATTGATAAAATTCAATTCCGAAGTAAGGGCCCTGATTAGAAAAAGGGTAAAGAAAGACGAAGCAATCTTCCAGGTTTTAAGGAAATATATTATCGAATCCAAACCCATCCGTTTCGAGGGAAATAATTACAGCGAGGAATGGATCAAGGAGGCAGCAAAAAGAAAACTGTCAAATATCAAGGATGTTCCTGAAGCGCTGGAAGCCTACAAATCAGAAAAATCCGTTGCCTTGTTTTCCAGACAGGGAGTGTTGGATAAAAGGGAGCTTGAGGGCCGGACTGAAGTCAGGCTGGAAACCTACACCAAAAAAATACAGATCGAGGCCAGGGTTCTGGGTGACCTGGCCATGAACCATATTCTGCCCACAGCTATTAAATACCAGAGTGACCTGATTGAGAATGTAAAGGGACTCAAAGAAATTTTCGGTGAGGCAGAATTCAAGGAGCTGGCATCAACACGAATGGACAAGATACGGGAGGTGTCGGGACATATTTCGGCCCTTATAGCTGAAGTGAATAATATGGTTGAAGAGAGGAAGAAGGCAAATGTGGTTGATGATGTGTATAAAAAAGCGAAGATGTACAGCCAGAAGGTGTATCCTTACCTGGATCTGATACGGGACCATATTGACCGGTTGGAGCTGACCGTGGATAACGAGATATGGCCGCTTCCCAAATATCGTGAATTATTATTTGTCCAATAAGAAAACCAGAGGCCGGACCTGGGAAACTGGATTTGTCCGGGGTTAATATTTACAGATAACGGCATATATTAAACCGGATAATATTTCGTTACATAATGTACCGGATGGGTATATGATAAAAATGAACTAATTTTAGCAAGCTTAACCACCTCATGATATGAAGCAACTGCTGTATTTACTGATCGCCGGATTATTTATTTTCAGCCCTGCAGACCTGCAGGCCCAGAGAAAAAAGGACCAGACGGCTAAAGCCCGTGAGGCTTATGCGGCCGGTGAATATTACGTGGCGATTGACCTGTTTAAGGATGCCTACAATAAGGTAAGTGACAAGGAAGTTAAGAACGAACTGATATTCCTTATCGCTGAATGTTACCGGATCACCAATCAACCTGACAAAGCGGAACTGCGTTATAAGCAGGCCATTCAGAAGGAATATCCAAATCCCATTATTTACCTCAGGTATGCAGATGCACTGAGGATGGACGAGGCCTACGATGATGCCATGGAGCAGTACCGCAGGTACAAGGAGCTGGTCCCCGATGATCCAAGGGGACAGGAGGGAATAACTTCCTGTGAGTTGGCGATGGACTGGATAGGGAATCCGACGAATTATGAAGTGGAAAACATGAAGTATTTTAATTCCCGCCACAGCGATTTTAGTCCCGCGTTCGCCTCAGAGGACTACCAGATCGTCTACTTCACCTCTTCCAGGGAAGAAGCCACCGGGAATGAATTACATGGAGGAACCGGCGAAAATTTTTCCGATATTTTTCAGTCCCGATGGACCGGAAAGGAAAATGGAGCGTTCCCATTGCCCTCGGGGAGACAATTAATACTGAATTTGAGGATGGAACACCCTCTATAACTTCGGATTATTCCACCCTGTATTTTACCCGCTGCCAGGTGAATAAAAACACCAATTTTGGTTGCCAGATCTATGTCTCAAAACGTTCCGGGGATGATTGGTCAGAAGCTGAAGCCCTTTTGATCGCCGATGACAGCATCGTGGTGGCGCATCCTGCCATTTCAGATGATGAAATGACCCTTTACTTTGTATCCGATATGCCCGGCGGTGAAGGCGGAAAAGACATCTGGAGGGTGACCCGGGAAAGCTCCGGAGGTGATTGGGGATCGCCTGAAAATATGGAAGCCATTAATACGGTTGATGATGATATGTTTCCCTATCTCCACCCGGACGGAACCCTTTATTTTTCTTCCAATGGGAGGATAGGACTTGGGGGACTGGACATTTTCCGGGCGAATGAGCTGGAAGACGGCAGCTGGGAAATTGAAAACATGAAATACCCGGTGAATTCATTTGCCGATGATTTCGGGATTGTATTCGAGAAGGAAATGGAAAGGGGATATTTCAGTTCAACCCGTAAAGGAAGGGGAAATGATGAAATATATATGTTCGCCCTTCCACCGCTGAAATTCAATATTATCGGTGAGGTAAAGGACGACAAGACCGACCAGGCACTTACAGATGCCACTGTTAAGTCCATCGGCAGCGACGGGATCACCATCGAAACTAAAACAGCCAGTGACGGTACCTTCCGGTTTATGCTTAAGCCCAATACCGATTATGTGTTTGTTGCCTCCCGGATCGGATACCTTAACGGGAAGGAGAGAGAGACTACCAAGGGACAGGAAACCAGTGCTGATTTCAGGACAACCATCTACCTTTCTGATATCCGCGAAACCATCGAGCTTTCAAATTCAAACGTATTTTACGACTTCGGGAAATGGGATCTCAGGCCGGAAGCCATGGTGTCTCTTGATAAGCTGATCGAAACACTGAACGATAACCCGACCATCACCATCGAGCTAATGGCCCATACGGATGCCAGGGATTCAAAGGAATTTAACCTTGATCTCTCACAGAAGCGTGCCCAGAGCGTAGTTGATTACCTCATTGAGAGAGGTGTTGACCCGGTCAGGGTTGCGGCTAAGGGATACGGGGAGAGCCTGCCGAAAACGGTCAATCGTCGTATTGCTGATAGTTACTCATTCCTGAATGAGGACGATGTGCTGGATGAGCCCTTCATTGAGGGTCTGCCAACCACCCAGCAGGAAGAAGCCCATCAGCTGAACCGCCGTACAGAGTTCCGGGTACTGAGGACAGATTACCAACCGGCCGAGTAAAACCTGAGTTGTAAACTGGCTGAATAAAATCTGACTCGTAAACCGGCAAATTTAGAAGTGACAGATAAATCGAAATACGGCCAGCGCGGAGTTTCTCATTCAAAGACGGATGTCCACCAGGCCATTAAAAATCTTGATAAGGGACTATTCCCCAATGCTTTTTGTAAGATCGTACCTGATTTTCTCGGGAACGATGATGAATATTCCGTCGTGATGCATGCTGACGGGGCAGGTACAAAATCATCCCTGGCTTATCTCTACTGGAAGGAAACCGGAGACATATCTGTCTGGAAGGGAATTGCCCAGGACGCCATAGTCATGAATGTTGACGACCTCCTCTGCGTTGGTGCCACAGAAAATATCCTGCTGTCCTCCACCATCGGACGGAACAAGATGCAGATCCCCGGTGAGGTTATTGCGGAGATCATCAATGGTACAGAGGAATTTCTCCAGTTGCTGCGCGATCACGGACTCAATATCCACTCCACAGGAGGTGAAACTGCTGATGTAGGTGACCTTGTCAAAACCATCATCGTTGATTCAACGGTTACCTGCCGGATGAAGCGCAGCGAGGTTATTGAAAACAAAATTCTTCCGGGGAATGTAATCGTTGGACTTGCATCCTATGGTCAGTCCATCTACGAAACCGCCTATAACGGGGGGATGGGAAGCAATGGACTCACATCCGCCAGGCATGATGTCTTTTCTAAGGTTTATGCCGGGAAATACCCGGAGTCTTACGACGGAGCGATTGATCCATCCCTGGTCTATTCCGGAGGCTGCCTGATGACCGATCCTGTGGATGGAACTCCGCTTGACCCCCTGACAGGTTCGCCGGTTAATGCTGGGAAACTGGTGCTTTCCCCAACCCGCACATATGCCCCGGTGATAAGCCGGGTCCTTGAAGAGTTTCGTGGAGGTATTAGCGGAATGATCCACTGCTCAGGCGGTGCACAGACAAAGGTCATGAACTTCATGGGAAATGTACGGGTGGTGAAGGATAAGCTCTTTGATTTACCCCCACTCTTCAGATTGATCCAGGAGCAGTCCGGTACCGACTGGAGAGAAATGTACCAGGTATTCAACATGGGCCACCGTTTTGAGATCTACCTGCCAGAGGAACTGGCTTCCGGGGTTATAGGCATTTCCGAAGACCTGGGTGTGGATGCCCGGATCATTGGCCGGGTTGAGGCCTCGGATACTAAAGAACTCATCATCGAATCTCCTGCGGGGAGGTTTGTTTATTGAAAAGGTTTGGAACTATTGGGTTGGGACCAATAGTTCCAAACCTTCCTCTGGGCTGAGTAAATTTTTGTATCTTTGCAGCCGTTAAAATGGGAGATGTAAAATGAGCAGAAATCTTATACTGGAGAAGCTAGAGGGAGTTAAGGACAGGTTTGAGGAAGTGGGTCGGTTGATCACTGAACCAGAGACCATTTCTGATATGAAGAGGTACATTAAACTCAATAAGGAGTATAAAGACCTTGAACCGATTATACAGGCCTATGATGAGTATACAAACCTCCTCGAGAATATAACTTCCACAAAGGAGATGCTATCCACTGAGAAGGATGAGGAGATGCGGGAGATGGCCAAAGCGGAGCTGGAAGAGCTCAGCGAGAAAGTGACTCCCATGGAGGAGAACATTCAATTCCTCCTGATCCCTTCTGATCCTGAGGATGATAAGAATGC
Organism: uncultured Bacteroidaceae bacterium; assembly: GCA_963777115.1. Classification (GTDB taxonomy): domain Bacteria; phylum Bacteroidota; class Bacteroidia; order Bacteroidales; family SM23-62; genus SM23-62. Next base: position 61,970 of record CAVZPP010000002.1, read on the forward strand.
CATGGTGGAAATACGGGCCGGTACCGGGGGAGATGAGGCAAGTATATTCGCAGGAGAACTATACCGCATGTACCAGAAGTTTTGTGAAGTCAAGAAATGGAAGATGGAAGTAATAAGTTCCACCGAGGGTACAGTTGGGGGATTTAAGGAGATTATCCTTTTTGTGAAGGGGGATGGAGCTTATGGACTAATGAAATATGAATCCGGGGTACACCGTGTTCAGCGAGTTCCTCAGACAGAAACCCAGGGAAGGGTACATACATCTGCAGCATCTGTTGCAGTGCTCCCGGAGGCTGATGAATTTGATGTTGTACTGAATCCTGCCGATATCAGGAAAGATACATATTGCTCTTCCGGTCCCGGGGGACAATCAGTCAATACAACTTATTCTGCCATCCGGCTTACCCATGAGCCCAGCGGAATTGTGGTAACCTGCCAGGATCAGAAATCCCAGTTAAAAAATCTTGACAAGGCGATGGTTGAACTTCGCACGCGGCTTTATAACCTTGAACACCAGAAATACCTTGACAGCGTTTCATCCAAGCGAAAGACTATGGTCTCAAGCGGCGACCGCTCAGCCAAGATCCGGACCTATAACTTCCCACAGGGCAGGATGACGGACCACCGGATTAACCTGACCATGTATAACCTGACTGCTGTAATGAACGGAGAGATTCAGGAGATCATAGACAAACTACAAATGGCTGAGAACGCGGAGCGATTGAAGGAGGCAGAAGTAGAAGATTAACCATAAAACCCAACAAGTAATTTAGTTAATGACTCCCGAAGGACTATACAAACAGATTCTTAAAAAACAGTCCTTTCTTTGCGTTGGACTAGACACTGACATCCAGAAGATTCCTTCACATCTAAGAAAGATTCCATCTCACCTGAAAGAGATTCCTTCCCTTCTGAAAAAGAATCCATCAAATCTCAAAGGTTCTGCCACAGGAAAATCAAGTAGCTCACCCGTTCTCGATTTCAACCGGGCCATTGTTGATGCGACCCATGATCTTGCCATTGCCTACAAACCCAATCTTGCTTTTTATGAATCCAGGGGAGCCGCCGGCTGGGAAGACCTTGCACGCACTGTTGAGTATATACGTTCGGTAGATCCTGATATTTTTCTTATTGCCGATGCCAAAAGGGGGGATATTGGAAACACAGCTTCCATGTATGCCCGAACATTCTTCGAAGAAATGGATTTTGATGCAGTTACCATCTCCCCATACATGGGTAAAGATTCCGTTGAACCTTTTCTTGAATATGAAGGGAAGTGGGTGATTGTCCTTGGTCTAACCTCCAATAAGGGGGCAGATGACTTTCAGTTCCTGAGTCTTGCAGAAAATGGCCGGCATCTTTACGAAGAAGTTATTTCAAAGGCAGCCGCATGGGCAGGCTCTGATCGTATCATGTTTGTAGTGGGTGCCACCCGCCCGGAACTCATTGCAGGTATCCGCCGGATCATTCCTGATCATTTTCTTCTTGTTCCCGGAGTCGGTGCCCAGGGTGGAAGCCTTAAGGAAGTTGCAAAGGCCGGCATGAACAATAACTGTGGGCTCATCGTCAATTCAAGCCGCTCCATCCTCTACGCAGAAGATTCACCAGACTTTGCCAAAAAAGCCAGGGAAAATGCCCTTCAACTCCAGAAGGAAATGTCCTCCATTCTGGATTAGTAATCGATTTGTATCCAAATTCCTGAACTCAACCCGATATTTCCTATTCATTGCCATTAAGAGGAAGTGATTGTCATAGTTATATGGTAATTTTTTCGGCATGAATCGTTCAATAAGTTTACAAATTTGATAACTATACTATGAAAGGAATGCAGCCATGAATGACAATGATCAAATAACTAGTTTCGATGAACTTCTCGATGCCAAATATGGAAAGATTGGCACTTCTGATAGGATTATGTTTGAACATAAAGCGAGAGCATTTATGATTGGAGAATGGTAATATTGATATCCAGTTATCAACTCTTTTCAGAATATTCGAAGAAGGTCTTGGAAGAAGGGTGAATTTGACGCTGGGATAAGGATATAGCACTTTAAATTTAATTCATAGGACAGATAATCCAGAGATTTCTGCATTAAGGGATAAAGCCTTTTATCCCTGATATGGAAGTAAAGGAGGATCTGCTTCAGTTTATCTGGAATTACCGATTGTTCGACACGCCTCTGAGGGATCTTGATGAGGTTGAGGTCGAGCTTATTGATCCCGGGCAGCATAACCGGGATTCGGGACCGGATTTTTTCAATGCAAGGATTCGTTCCGAGGGAATACTCTGGGCGGGGAATATAGAAATCCATAAAAAAGCTTCCGAGTGGTACCAGCATGGACATCATCTTGATGCCGCCTTTGATAATGTTATTCTGCATGTTGTAATGGAACCGGACTGCGAGGTGAGAAATTCTTCGGGAAGGGTGATCCGCACTGCCCGGATGGGAATCGCTCCTGAAATAATTAGAAGGTATGGACTCTTAATGAATAATCCCGGGTTGATACCCTGCTGGAGAAATGTACTACATGTTGACCGGGGTAGATTGAACCTCTGGTTGGAGAGGCTTGCGGTGGAAAGACTGGAGGAAAGGACCCGTCGGGTGATGGAAGATCTTGAGAGGTGTTCATGGGACTGGCAGGAGGTGCTGTATCTTTCTATGGCCAGGGCTTTCGGACAAAGGGTAAATGCAGATCCCTTTGAAATGCTGGCCCGTTCTGTCACACTGAAACAGATCCGGGAGGATTGTCCGGATCAGTTGTCCAGGGAGGCATTGCTGTTCGGACAGGCAGGGATGTTGGTCGGACAAAATGGGATGATTGAAGCAGCCGGTGATGCATATTATACTGAACTTTGCCAGCTCTATAAGGTCCTGAAAAGGAGTTCCGGGTTGCAGCCGATTGATGGATTTTTGTGGAAGTTTCTGAGGTTGAGGCCGGATAATTTTCCGACGATACGGATTTCGCAGCTGGCTTATTCCCTCGGTAAGTACCCGGATTTGTTTGAGGAGCTGGTCGGGGCGGATGATCCGCTGGACTTCGCATTGAAGATGGAGATCAGGGCTTCGGAGTACTGGACCACGCATTACCGCTTCGGACATGAAAGTCCCGCAAGGGAAAAACATCTGGGAAAAAGTCGTATGAGAGGACTGTTTATCAATGCTTTTATGCCGGTTCTTTTTGCTTTCAGGAGGATGGATAGGAGTTACCCGATGAGGCCCGGTAATGGTTGCCTGAAGGAGTGGGATTTTCATGAACTGATGAGGAGGATGCCGGCGGAGGATAACCGGATTATCAGGATGTGGAAAGGTCTGGGGCTTGAGGTGCCGGATGTTTTGGCCAGCCAGGCGATACTTCAACTTGTAAATAATTATTGTAAATTTAAGAGTTGTTTATCCTGTTATGTCGGAAGCCAGATTATTAATACGTCCCCTGAAGAGAACTGATGCCAGATGGTCGGTGGTCATTGCTTTCGGGCTGCTGTTTATCGTTGTAGTGATAGGGGTTTCCGGGTTTATGCTTATCGAGAATATGAACTTTACCCAGGCCGTGTATATGACCATCATTACAATAGCCACGGTTGGATTTAAGGAGGTACACCCGCTGAGTGATCTGGGGATGTGGTTTACCAGCTTTCTGATTGTAATCAGTTTTGGTATATTTGTTTACGCTGTGACCTCCATGTCTCGTTACATTATTGATGGGGTGATCGGGAATTATTATTGGGACAGGAAAGTAAGGAAAAGAGTGAAAAAGTTAACTAATCATGTAATAATCTGCGGATACGGGCGTAACGGGAGCCGGGCGGCCATGGACCTGGGACTGCATAATGTACCCTTTATTGTTATTGAGAATAACCCGGAAATCATTGAATCCCTGAGAGATTCTGACGAGATGCTGTACCTCGAAGGAGATTCAACAGAGGATGAAGTTCTGCATCATGCCGGTATAATGGAGGCAAGAGCCCTGATCACTACCCTGCCTGTGGATGCCGATAATCTATACGTGGTTCTTACAGCCAAAACGCTAAATCCAAAACTGACGATCATATCTCGTGCATCGAGTGAAATCAATGATCGGAAACTTAAGCGTGCCGGTGCGACAAATGTAATTATGCCGGATATGGTAGGGGGACAACAAATGGCGAAACTGGTAACTCAGCCGGATATCGTGGAATTCATTGACCATATGATGCTGCAGGAGCCAGGATCCGTTTTTATGGAGGAAATCAGCCTTAGTACACTTGCTAAATGTTTTGAGGGAAAAGAGATACAGGAGCTCTGGAAGAATAATTCTACCGGAGCGAATATTGTCGGACTCAGGAGACCGGACCGTTCCTATATTGTGAACCCCGGGAAAGAGGTAAAATTATCATGCGCGGACCAGTTATTTGTACTCGGTACAGTCAATCAGATTGAGCAGATGAAAAAGCTTATTGAAACAGAGCAATGAGCCAAGCTTGCTGTTTCAGAGATTCTGCAATCATAAACTCTTCTTAATCAGCCATATATAGGCAGCCTATCGAATCCAACATTTTCCATCTTTTTTGTTGCTATATCAAAAAAATTGAATATTTTTGCAGTTCGATTTTAGAACAGGAAAGATTTTAGAAATAATTGGGTATGTATTTAACGTCAGAAAAGAAAAAAGAGTTTTTCAAAAAGTTTGGAAAATCTGCTGAGGATACTGGTTCAGCAGAAGGACAGATTGCAATGTTTTCCTTCCGTATTGCTCACCTTACCGATCACCTTAAGGATAATAAAAAGGATTTCGGTACACAGAGAGCGCTTATTGCACTCGTTGGTAAGCGCAGAAGATTGCTGAATTACCTGAAAGAGAAAGATATCGAGAGATACCGGGAAGTTATTAAGGCACTCAAGCTAAGAAAGTAAAAAAATAAAATACTGAAAAAAGGCAATTAATGTAATTGCCTTTTTTCGTATGTATATAAGTTGTTATTTAATCAGTTAATAAGTAAGAAGAAGATGTTAAAAGTTATCAAAAAGACAATCGACCTAGGTGATGGACGTGAGATCACCATTGAAACTGGAAAGTTGGCCAAACAAGCCGATGGAGCGGTTGTCGTTACAATGGGCAAAACTATGTTGCTCGCAACGGTTGTATCCGCTCAGGATGCTCGCGAAGATGTGGATTTTATGCCACTGTCAGTAGAATACAAAGAGAAATTTTCAGCAGCCGGACGTTTTCCGGGAGGATTTCTGAAAAGAGAAACCCGTCCAGGCGATTACGAGATATTAATTTCAAGACTCGTTGACCGGGTTTTGAGACCACTTTTCCCGGATGATTATCATGCGGAGACATTTATGAATGTTACCCTATATTCGGCTGATTCCGAAATTATGCCGGATGCATTGGCTGGATTAGCAGCATCTGCTGCCATGGCCGTTTCAGACATTCCGTTTAACGGTCCCATTTCAGAAGTCAGAGTAGCCAGGGTGGATGGAAAATTCATGATCAATCCTACGTTTACCCAGCTGGAATCTGCCGATATCGACATTATGGTTGGTGCTACTATTGATAATATCATGATGGTTGAGGGTGAAATGAACGAGGTTTCAGAAGCAGAAATGCTTGAGGCCATCAAGTTTGCCCATGAGGAGATTAAAAAGCATTGTAAGGTTCAGCTGGAACTTAAGAAAGAGACCGGCAAAGAGGAGAAGCGCAGTTATAATCATGAGAATAATGATGAAGCTTTTAAAGCTGAGATTGAAAAGCTGGCATACGATAAGATTTTAAAGGTTGCAGCATCCGGTGTTTCCAAGCATGAGAGACATGACCAGATTGTCGAAGTTAGCGAGGAAATTAAAGCTGAACTGATTAAAGAAGATGATGAGGAAGCCGTTGCTAAAGGAAAAATGTTCGGCCGTTATTTCCATGATGTTGAGAAAATTGCTGTCCGTAACCTGATCCTTGACAAAGGACAAAGGCTTGATGGAAGGAAGACTGATGAGATCAGGGATATCTGGTGTGAGGTTGGTGCCTTACCCGCAGCCCATGGCTCAGCAATATTTACCCGCGGAGAAACACAATCCCTCACATCTGTGACTCTTGGTAACAAGATGGACATGAAGATGATTGACGAGGTACTGCTCCAGGGAGTAGAAAAATTCACTTTGCATTATAATTTTCCGCCTTTCTCAACCGGTGATGCCCGTCCAATCCGTGGTATCAGCCGTCGTGAAGTGGGACATGGAAACCTGGCCCACAGGGCATTGAAGAAGGTTATGCCTACAGGAGAAGATAATCCTTATGCTGTACGGATTGTTTCTGATATCCTTGAATCCAATGGTTCATCATCCATGGCAACTGTTTGTGCAGGCTGCCTGGCGCTGATGGATTGCGGAATCAAAATCAGCAAGCCTGTATCCGGGATTGCAATGGGTCTGATAACGGAAGCAGGAAATAAGAAATATGCCGTATTGTCTGACATCCTTGGAGATGAGGATCACCTGGGTGATATGGACTTTAAAGTAACCGGAACCCGTGATGGGATTACGGCTACTCAAATGGATATCAAGGTAGATGGACTTTCCTATGAGATTCTCGAGCAGGCTCTTGATCAGGCTCGCACAGGCAGATTGCATATTCTCGATAAAATGGCCGAAGTGCTTGCCGAGCCGAATGCAGAATTCAAGCCTCATGTACCAAGGGTTGTTCAGATCAGTATCAATAAAGAACTGATTGGCGCTGTTATTGGTCCCGGTGGTAAAATTATCCAGGGTATCCAGGCAGAAACCGGAGCAAAGATTGTACTTGAAGAAATTGACGATAGAGGTGTTATTGATATTTTTGCCGATAATAAGGAAGCCATCGATGCGGCCCTGGCAAAAATCAATGAGATCGTTGCAGAACCTGAAGTAGGTGAGACCTACAAAGGCAAGGTAAAGGGAGTTGTTTCCTTTGGTTGCTTTGTTGAGATCATGCCGAGCAAGGAAGGCCTGCTTCATATCTCCGAATGGGACTGGAGAAGGGTTGAGAAGATGGAAGACGAAGTAAATGTCGGCGATGAGGTTGAGGTAAAACTGATCGATATTGACAGGAAAAACGGAAACCTGAAACTTTCCCGTAAGGTTTTACAACCCAAGCCAGAAGGTTTTGTTGAAGAACGTCGTTCCGATGATCGTCGTTCCAATGACCGTCGTTCCAATGATCGTCGCTCTGATGACCGTCGTTCCAATGACCGTCGTTCTTAGCGGAGGTTCTGCTTAGCACTTTTTGAGAGGGAGCCTGACGGGTTTCCGAAAAATATTAAGATTAAATTAAGCCGTTCTGATAGTTTCAGGCGGCTTTCTTTTTTCTATATTTATTACCCCGAATGAATCAGTATAATTACCTGGTAATAGAAGGAAACATCGGGGCAGGAAAAACTTCCCTGTCCACTATGATCGCCGAAAAATACAATGCCCGGCTGATCCTGGAACAATATGCCGAAAATCCATTTTTGCCTAAGTTCTATAAGGAACCCGAGAGGTTTTCATTCCCCCTGGAATTGTCTTTTTTGGCTGCCAGGTACCATCAACTGCATGGAGAACTTACTTCCCCTGACCTTTTTAAAAGTTTTACCGTGGCGGATTACTTTTTTAGTAAATCCCTTATTTTCGCAAAGATAACCCTCCAGATAGACGAGTTTAACCTGTACCGGACCCTGTTTAATATTATCCACCAGCAACTTCCAAGGCCTGATTTGTATGTTTACCTGCACGTAAGTGTGGACAAACTGGTTTCAAATATTAGAAAGAGGGGCAGGGATTATGAGAAAAGTATAGAACCAGAATACCTTGAGAAATTGCAGGAGGGCTATTTTGAATATTTCCGCACACTGGGAGATCAAAAGGTACTTATACTGGATATAAATAACCTTGACTTTGTAACCAGGGAAGAAGATTATCGTACCATTGAAGACGCTATTTTCAGTAAGGTACATGAAAAAGGACTCAATCGACTGCAATTAACCTAAATAGAGGTGGTTTTGTATTCATTTTTTTTATAAATTAAAAAACATTACTAAGTTTGTATTAGTAATTCAACAGAACCTTAATTAGTAAACTAATAACCAAGTAATTATGAGAAAAATTAGCATTTTAATTTCACTTTTCACTGCAGCCCTGTTAATTGTTAGTTGCGGTGGTCCAGCAAAAATGGCGGAAAATGCCAGCCTTGTTGATTATACCATTACACCAGATCCACTTGAAGTACATGGTGGCAAAGTAAAGGTGGCAGCGGATATCAAATATCCGGAGAAGTATTTTCATAAGAAGGCTGTTGTTACTGCAACCCCGTACCTCGCATATGAAGGAGGAGAAACCGAATTAGAGCCCAAGACTGTTCAGGGTGAATCTGTTGAGGATAACTTCGAGGTTGTTTCGAATGCTTCCGGAGGTACCGTTCGTTATGAAAGCGTAGTGGATTATACTCCTGAAATGATGCGTTCAGAACTGTTCATTAAAGGTGTCGCCAAAGTTAAAGACACTGAAGTTGAACTGCCTGCTATGAAAATAGCTGACGGTATCATTACCACTCCACTTCTTGGGGATACAGATGGAAAAACAATCTCTTTTGGTGATAACTTCAAACAGATCGTACCTGTTGAATATGTAGCTGATATTCACTACATCATTAACCGTTATGATGTTCGGAATTCTGAATTAAAGAAGGATGATGTTGCCGGTATCGCGGATTTTGTTGCCAATGCACAGGCAGATGAGCGCCAGACATTGCAGGGAATAGAGGTTTCATCATATGCTTCACCCGATGGAGAGCTGGACCTGAATACCAAATTATCAGGTAGCAGGGAAGGATCCGCAAGCCGTTTCCTGAAAAGAGATCTTCAAAAAGCTAAGATCAGTGTTCCTGAAGATGAGAATTTCTTCAGCATGCTGACCACTCCTGAAGACTGGGATGGATTTAAAACTCTTATGGAGGAGTCAGACATTCAGGATAAGGACCTGATTCTGCGTGTACTTTCAATGTATTCAGATCCCGTTGTTCGTGAAAGGGAGATCAAGAATATTGCTGAAGCTTTTGAAGAAATTAAAGATGAAATACTTCCCCAGTTGAGGCGTTCAGTATTTACCGTTAAAGTTGAGAAAGTCGGATGGTCAGATGATGAACTCAAAGCATGGGTAAATGATAACATGGACACCCTTGTACTTGAAGAACTTCTTTATACTGCCGGCCTGTTTGAAGACAATGAAACCAAACTTGCCCTCTACAGCAAAGCCTTTGAAAAGTATCCTAAATGTGTACGTGCTGCTAATAATGTAGGTGTTGTTAAGCTGGCTATGGATGACCTGGCTGGAGCCAAGGGAGCTTTTGAAGCTGCCAATGAGATCAAGTCTCATAACATTGTAAAGAACAACCTTGGTGTAATTGCACTCAGGGAAGGTAATGATGAAGAGGCACAGAACCTATTCACCTCCGCCATGGGCGCAGGGGATGAAGTAAATGAGAATCTTGCCGGCATTAAAATTAAAGAAGGTGATTATGAAGCTGCCAAGAGTTATCTTGGAGCCAAGGAGAGCTTTAATAATGCACTGGTCATCCTGTTGAACGGACAACCTGCTCAAGCTATTCAGATGCTTCGTATGCTTGACGAAACAGCCAAAACAGATTACCTGATGGCAGTAGCTGCTGCTCGTGATGGTGATGTTGAAGTTATGTATAATGCACTTCGTGCTTCTGTTGCTTTGGCCCCCGAAAAGGTTAAGGCTCATGCAGTTAAGGATGTTGAATTTGCTGCTTACTTTGAAGAGGATCTCTTTAAGGAAATCACACAATAATTACTTGGGATTAATATATTTCTCATGGAAGGCTGCCCCGAAAAGGGCAGCCTTTCTTTTTTGGGATAATCTCCCGGATATTAAATCGCAACTACACCGCCTTGCGGTGTCAGGTTGCTTGTTTAACAACCGGAAGATTGAATAAAATATGCAGCCTTTTGAGGCAGCTCTTTTAGTCGGTGCAGGAACGAGTAAGTAATTTTGTTTGCCAAATGAGCAACCTGACATTGCGGATGCAATGTAGTTGCGAATTAGTGAACAAAATTATTTAGGAGTGAAAAATTTGAAGGCTTCCCAGAGAACAATTCCCACGCAAACGGATATGTTGAGGGAGTGTTTGGTGCCGAATTGGGGGATGTCAAGGCTCAAATCGGATATGTCGACGATTTCCTGCTGAACTCCGCGGATCTCGTGTCCGAAGATGAAGGCATACTTTTCTTTTCCCCGAAAGGGGAATTTTTCCAATCCGATACTATCTTCTGTTTGTTCAACGGCTACGATTTTGTATCCTTCTTTTTGAAGGGACAGGATGGCTTCGACTGGTTTCAGAGATAGTATTGCCAATCCACTGATTCCGTTGCCCCCAGTGCAGTTTTATGGATATCCTTATGAGGAGGTTGGGCGCATATGCCGCATAACATGATCTTCTCGACAAGGAAGGCATCTGAGCTGCGGAATACCGATCCGATGTTGTTCAGGCTCCTTACATTGTCGAGTATAACGACTACCGGTATTTTCACAGCGTTCTTGAATTCGGGAATGCTGAGCCGGTCTAATTCAGAGTTCTTTAATTTCCTCATGATTTATTCCAAAGAAAAGAAAAAAAACAATAATTTAGAGGGTATGAATATACATGAATATCAGGCTAAATCTATTCTTAAAAAATACAATGTAGCCATACCCGAAGGGGCCGTTGTCGATTCCCCGGATGCTGCCGTTGATGCAGCAAAAAAGATCAAGGCAAATACAGGTGCAGATACCTGGGCAGTAAAGGCCCAGATCCATGCCGGGGGCAGGGGAAAAGGAGGAGGTGTGAAGATCGCTAAATCCCTGGATGAGGTAAGGGAACATGCGAAAAGTATTATTGGCATGAACCTGGTCACCCACCAGACCGGTCCCGCTGGCAAAGAAGTCCACAAGGCCCTTGTTGAACAGGGAATCTATTATCCGGGAGAAAGCGATATTCAGGAATTCTATGTATCGGTTCTTTTGAACCGGGCAACCGGAAGAAATATTATCATGTATTCCCCACAGGGAGGTATGGATATTGAAGGAGTAGCTGAGAAAACCCCGGAGCTGATATTCACCGAAGAGATTGATCCCAGGGATCGGGGTACAGGCTTTCCAGGCCCGCAGGGTTGCTTTTAACCTGGGACTCTCAGGCAATGCTTTCAAGGAGATGACAAAGTTTGTGGTGTCATTATACAATGCCTACCTGGGTTTTGATGCTTCCATGATTGAGATTAACCCGGTAATGAAAACCTCTGACAATAGGATTTTTGCTGCGGATGCCAAGATCAACCTGGACGATAATGCTCTTTACAGGCATCCGGGATGCCAGGAGCTGAGGGATATTAGCGAGGAGGATCCTGCTGAAGTGGAGGCCGGAAAGTTCAATCTTAATTTTGTTAAGCTGGACGGAAATGTGGGATGTATGGTTAATGGAGCGGGACTGGCCATGGCTACGATGGATATTATTAAGTTGTCAGGCGGAGATCCTGCCAATTTCCTTGATGTTGGAGGTACTGCCAATGCTGAAACCGTGGAGGCTGGTTTTCGGATCATTCTCAAGGATGAGAACGTTAAAGCCATCCTGATCAATATTTTTGGAGGGATTGTACGCTGTGACCGGGTTGCCCAGGGCGTGGTGGATGCCTATAAAAGCATTGGTGATGTAAGGGTACCGGTGATTGTCCGGCTCCAGGGTACAAATGCCGAGGAAGCCAAGGAACTGATCGATAAATCCGGCTTGAAAGTATTTTCTGCCATTACCCTTCAGGAAGCTGCAGACCTGGTAAAGACGGCTGTTTAGGTTTGCGAAATTAGTCCCGCGAGACCGGCATAGTCATACATCTGGGTCCACCGCCACCCCTGGCCAGCTCAGAACCCTCAATGGAAATCACCCATTTTCCCTGCTCGGGGGGATCCGACTTGCCGGATAATACATCTTTGGCTCTGAAAACCTCGTATCCCTTGCGATTCATGGCCTCCATGGTATTTACATTTCGCTCATAAGCGATCAGCTGACCCGGAGCAAGGGCAAAAAAGTTGGTACCGCTATGCCATTGTTCCCTTTCCTGCAATCTGAGATCATTGGATCCCCCGCAGTATATAGGCTCCAGTTCCATCCCAAGTTCGCTGAGTGTATCCGGAATATTCTTGACATTTCGGATCTCAATCACTTTTCCTTCTTCGATATGGATATAAACGGTTCTGTGCCGGTTGGGTTTCATGATAAGGGGCTCGTACACCATGCAATGCTCTTCACTGAGAATGGTAAAGGCCATATCCAGGTGAATAAATGATTCGGGGGCATCCGGTAGCTCCTGGACTATTACATGGTGAGGATTGGGAGATTCCCGCAGCCTGTCGAGGATAAAATCAATTCCCTGTGAAGAAGTTCTTGGTCCCGTTCCCACCAGGGTAATATCATCTCTGACCACAAGGACATCACCTCCCTCGATGGATATCCCGGGATCGCAATAATTACAATCGAGGGGATTTACGGTTTCTGAATGGAGCTCGGGGTGATGTTTAAAAATTGCTTCCATGATAATAGCCTCTCTTTCCCTTACCTTGCTGGCCATTTTTGAGATCAATATCCTGTCATGCAGGCAGATGCAGGCATCACGGGTATAGAAAAAATTGTGGAGGGGCCTGAGGGCAAATTCTTCTGCGCTGAGAAAGCGGGTAAGGGTATCCTTTTTCAGGGGCACACCTTCAATAAGGCTGGTTGCCAGGTTCTCAGGATTCAAATCCAGGAGGTCGGCAGTGGTTTCCGGGACCCCTGCATTCCGGCAGATTCTTGTGACAAGATCTTCCTTAACGGTATTATTATTTAGGATGGTGGATAAAAGATCCAGCACCTGGAAAGTCCGGGTGTAGCGGTCGAGGATCCCGGATAATTGCTCATATTCCCGGCTGGCGACCGAAAGATTCAAAATATCACTGTACAATGCCCGCTCTGCATTAACCGGAGTCATATTTTCTACTTCCGGACCCGGCCGATGAATGATTACTCCTTTCAGTTTTCCTGTTTCCGAGTGAACTCCTGGTTTCATAGGCTAAGTTTTATTGGTTTTTCGGAACATTCCGGAACATTCCGGTACATACCCGACAGCTGATCTACAGGCCCTCAAATCAATCCTTCAAACCTACCTTGCGATGAGATCCGTCACAGAATGGTTTGTTTTTTGATCCCCCGCAGCGGCAAAGGAAGGCAGGATTCCTGGATTCAATCACTTTCCCTCCCATGCTTGTAAGGATGAATTCGCCGTTCACCTGAAGGGGACCGTTCTTGATTACTTTAAATTCGGCTTTTTTCTTATTCTTTTCTTCCATAATCAGTCGCAGCTACTGGTGAAATTATCAATCCTGTGAGAACCATCGCAAAAGGGCATGCTTTCTGATGCACCACATCGGCAGAAAGAAGTCATGAGCATGGGTTTCTGTTCCTCCCCATCTGATTTTATTACCCTGAAATCTCCCTCTACAACATAAGGACCGTTTTTCATTATGCGGATTTCAACCGGTTTCCCTTCCATCTTCTGCTTGCTGCTCTCTTCAAGCCTTGCCTCGGAATCCTCTCCGGGCTTATCGGATTTTTTGGAAGGATCATTCCACTCATAGGTGAGCGCATCGGTCGGACATTTTTTTACGATCTCAATGATCCGTTCCGTTGTCGATTCTTCCATATTTATCCAGGGGCGTTTCCGGGGATTAAAAACCCGGCCCAGTTCACGGTAACATGTGGTTGCATGAATGCAGGTGGAAGGCTTCCAGTGCACCGTTATCTCTCCGTTTGTATAGCTTCTTTCGTTGGGATCCATATACCTGTCTTTTCTCTGCCTGTAAAATTAGGAAAGTTTCGGAATTACAAAAGGTTGCTTTTCATTGTCTTTTGCATATAAATCCTTATTTTTTCCGTTTATTAATTGATATGACTTCAAAGTATCCAAAAACTATACTTCTGTTCATCTTGTTTTTTTGTTTTCCCCTTTCGGGGGAAGCGCAGGACAGTATTCCACAGACGGGGGATATTTATGTGGCAAGGGCTGTTATAATTGACGGGGATACAATGTGGGTGGCGGACCTGGATGAGGTATATATATTTCCCACAAGGAGATTTACTTCCCGAAAGGAAAGAAGGCGCTATACCCGGCTGATCTACAACATAAAGAAAGCCTATCCATGGGCAAAAATGGCGGGGGAAACGCTGGCTGGAGTGGAGGTTCATATGGCCACCCTGGAAACCGAGAGGGAGCAGAAGGAATACATCAAGCAGGTGGAAGACGAGTTACTGAAAGATTATAAGGAAGATTTGAAAAAACTGACTGTCACCCAGGGGAGGATACTGATAAAGCTGGTGGACCGGGAAACAGGGGATACTTCCTACGAGCTGGTAAAGGAACTGAGGGGCAAATTTTCAGCCGCCCTCTGGCAGGCCCTGGCAAGACTGTTCGGCTCAAACCTTAAATCTGAGTATGACGCCGACGGAGAGGACCGCCTGATAGAGGAGATCGTTCTGCTTATTGAGAACGGACAGCTTTAGAATAATTGCTATCTTCAAAACCTGGAAACCAACCCATTTTAAAGTCACACACAGAAACCACATGAAAGTCATTACAGTAGCAGGGGCAAGACCCAATTTCATTAAAATTTCACCCTTATGCAGGGCATTTTCCAAGAGAACAGACCAGTTTCAGCATCTTATTTGCCATACCGGACAGCATTTCGACAGGAATATGTCAAAGGTGTTCTTTGAGGAGCTGGACATGCCGGAACCTGATTTTAACCTGGGTGTAGGTGGAGGGAGTCATGCCACCCAGACAGCCAAAATTATGGTCGAGTTTGAAAAGATCCTGAACGATGAAAAACCGGATCTGATCCTGGTCCCTGGAGATGTGAATTCCACCCTGGCCTGCAGTGTGGTGGCTTCGAAAATGGGGATTAAAGTGGGACATGTGGAATCGGGACTTCGCAGCTTTGACCGGGGAATGCCCGAGGAAATCAACCGGGTTGTTACGGATGTATTGTCTGATATGCTGTTCGTCAGCGAAGAATCAGGCATGGTAAACCTGAAAAATGAAGGTGTAGCTGATGAAAAGGTACATTTTGTCGGTAATATAATGATCGACAGCCTGGTGCATTTTCTTCCGACCATCGAAAAATCCTCCTTCCTTGATGAGTTGAAATTGACTGCCGGAGATTATACCCTGCTGACTTTCCACCGCCCAAGCAATGTTGACAGTGGAGAAACCCTTAAAAATCTGGTGGGTATGCTTAACCGGCTGGCCTCAAAAACACAGCTTGTATTTCCGGTTCATCCCCGGACAAGGAAAAATCTGGAAAAGTTTGATCTTTTTAATGAGCTGGACTCCTCGATTCGTTTGCTGGATCCCATTGGATATCTTGATTTCCTGGCCCTGACCCGTTCCTCAAAACTGTTGATTACGGACAGCGGCGGTATTCAGGAAGAAACCACATTTCTCGGAGTACAATGCATAACTGTAAGGGATAATACGGAACGGCCGGTAACGGTGACGGTAGGGACCAACCAGTTGATAGGGACCGATTTCGAAAAGGTCGAGAAAGCTGCCGAAGAAGTTCTTTCCGGCAAAATTAAAGGAAGGCCGGGTCCCTGATAAATGGGATGGAAACACCGCCGAGAGAATAGTTGATATTATCGAAGGAATCTAAGCCCACGTATCAATATCAGTCTGAATCAGGCTGGGGTCCGAACCCTGAATTTCGTATCAATATCAGTCTGAATCAGGCTGGGGTCGGAATATCAATCAGAACCCAGCTTCAAACCATCTTAAGGACAGCCTCAATAATATTGTCAGCTCCTTCACCGATCTGATCTATCGTGGCATCCAGCATGTAACAAGGGGTAGTTACCACCTTGTACTTTTCATCCACCACAACTTCACCATGAGAGGTCTGTGTATGGGTGGCACCCATTTGAACGACTGCTTCGGCAGTTCCGGCATCCTCACCGATGGTCAGTTCCACATCTCCCAGGATCTTCGCCAGGATAACGGGAGAAATGCAGAGAGCAGCAATAGGTTTGTTCAGGGAGATCATTTCCCTGATAGCCTTTTCAACATCCGGGTTTACTTTGCAGTCCACTCCATCAAATGCAAAACTCGAGAGGTTCTTGGCTGCACCGAAACCACCTGGAAATACAAGGGCATCAAAATCTTTGCCTGAGAACTCGCTTAAGGGTTTGATGTTTCCTCTTGCAATGCGTGCTGATTCGATAAGTACATTCCGGGTCTCATTCATCTCCTCCCCGGTAATATGATTAATTACATGATGCTGGGGGATGTCAGGAGCGAAGATTTCATAGGCTGCTCCTTTTTTTGCAATGGCATAGAGGGTCAGGGTGGCTTCATGGATTTCTGCTCCATCAAATACCCCGTTTCCGGATAAAACAACGGCAATTTTTTGCATAACTTACAGGTTTGGATTTTGAATATGAATTTAATGATTTTTTTCGATTGAAATATCATGCAGCGAACCTTTATAGCTCTGAAAATTAGTCCGGAAAAGGAAATGATGGATTGCATCCTTCACCTCCAGGATGCCCTGCAGAAGGAAAAGATCAAATGGGTAGATCCTGGGCAATTGCATATCACCCTTCAATTCCTGGGAGATACGGATCCTGCACGGGTAGCCTCAACCATACGAATGCTGGAAAAAACGGTTCCTGAATTTCCTGCGCCTGAGGTTGAATTCAAGGGACTCGGATTGTTTCGGAACCTTCGTGATCCTAATGTGATCTGGATTGGTATGGATCCGGGTCCGATTCTGCCGGCCCTGAAAACCAGCATTGAAAGGCAATTAAGCCAGCATAAGTTTATCCCCGAAGAAAGGAAGTTTACACCCCATCTCACCCTGGGAAGAATAAAATCAACGGGAGATATGCGTTCTCAAAAATATCACCCTCCTCAAAGAAATCGCCGCATCCCCAGTGATCAGCCTCAGCCCCGGAATAAGAATTCCCGGCGGGAAAACCATCCTCGGGAAATCACAGGTATCCTTGAAGAACTCCTGCAGGAATATCGCGATTCGCGATTTCAGAAAAACCAGGTAAAGCAGTTACACTATATTGAAAGTATTCTCAGACCCACCGGACCAGAATACCTGACTCTCAGGAGTTTTTCATTTTCTATAACTCAAAGACAAGCTTGAGTATCGGAATTACCCGTCTGCTTGTTGAAATGCTCTTGACTTCAATTCCTGTTCTGATCTCGGGATGCTCATACCTGTGGCAACTTTTCTCCAGGTCTTTTTCAACAGTTCCTCCATGGGATGTAATGAAATCAACCATCTCCATCGCTCTGTCCTAACAGGGTCATGGCTGAGGCAAAATGGATCCAATTATTCCCCCTTTTAGTTATTCAACAGACCTTTTTGGTGCTCTTTTTTTTACGATTAACCCTGCGTCCTGTAGTTTTCTGCCGAGCACATCATCCTTTGCAATTAATAAAATATCTTTCTCCAGACCCAGAACGTGCAGCACATTTAAGTAATATCCTATGCTTACCCCTGGATATCCCTTTTCAATAGATACCAGTGTTGTCCTGCTGATACCGGCCCTTTCAGCAAGCAGTTGACTGCTTAGTCTCCGCCTGAGCCTGGCAAGCCTAATGTTTTCACCAAGTTCAGTCATCAGCTTATCCAATCGGGGTAATAGTATAGGACTCTTATTTGCCATAACGTTCAGATATATATACAAAAACAGCTATAAATGTACAAATAAACAAACATTAAGAAAGTCCCTGGCAGTAATTGCCTATGAAATTATTCTTCAGAAACCGCACATGGGGGTATTGAGAAAGTTTAGATATTTTCTTTCCGGAAAATGGTGAGAACGGTGTAGATCATGATCTGGAAATCAACGAAAAGGGACATGTTCTCAATGTAGAGCAGATCATACTTAAGCCTCCTGATCATCTCGTCAACATTGGCAGCATAGCCATACTTAACCTGTCCCCATGAGGTGATTCCTGGCTTGACCCTGTGCAGATGTACATAGTGTGGGGCCTGCTTGGTGATCTGGTCAATGAAATACTGTCTTTCGGGCCTGGGGCCGACCAAAGACATTTCCCCGGTAAAAACGTTTATGAAATTGGGGATCTCATCCAGTTTACGCTGCCTCATGAATTTTCCGAAGTTGGTTACCCTGTCATCATTTTTCCGGCTTAACTCCGGACCGTTCTTTTCGGCATCCACTATCATGGATCTGAATTTATAAAGGGTGAAAGGCTTGCCATACCTTCCGATTCTTTGCTGCTTCAGAATTATCGGTCCCTTGCTGCTCAACTTCACTCCGATCATAAGAATAATGATGAGGGGTGAAAGTATGGCCAGGGCTAATACGGAAAGGAACACATCCAGTAATCTTTTAACATTCTCCTGCCAGACAGGCATCAGGTTGTGGGTAACCTGGATAAGGGGAAGACCAAATATAGAATGTACCTTGACCTTCCCGGTAAGGATATCATGTATATCCGGACTGGCCTTGATGATGACGCTGGTTCCGCTGAGGGTATTAATTATTTCACTAACTGACTGATGTTCAGAAGTATCAAGGGTAATAATGACTTCTTCAATATCATGATCCTCAACCACCTGCTTTATATCAGAAACTGATCCGAGATGTTTTAGTTTCCCGTCCAGCTGGTACTCACTGCCGGAATTGCCGTTGATGAAACCAACGATACGGTTGCCTGTTTCAATCTTTCTGTCCTCAAATTCCTTCATGATTTCGGAAGCCCTGCCATTGCTGCCTATCATTAATGTATTAAACCAGATTCGCTGGTTTTTTATCTGTCTGGATGTAGCGGAAGTAAGTATGAGTCTGGGAAAATAAGTAAGAGTGAACTGCAGTCCGGTCAATATCATGAAAGATGAGTAATAGTCCTTGTATGAAACAATCACATCATCCAGGATAAGAGCGAAGAAAAGAACAACAACTCCAATCAGGACCATACTGATCGTTTGTCCTAGTTCCCGGAGCTTGGATTTACGCAGAACATCCTGGTATGATCCTGAGAGATAGTAGAGAGTGAGCCAGAAAAAAGGGATCACAACCATCCCAAGATAAAAACGTAATCCCAGCTGAAGGGGTATTTCATAACCGAAAACGGCAGGTTCAACCTGAATCTTACGATATATATAGAAGATAGCCCAGCTGGCAGCTGCCGACAGGAGATCAAACAGGACATACAGTATTACCAGGGTCCTTTTATTCACTAGGTAACGGGAATAGCCAGTTAGTTTTCGTTAGGGTAAATGGCGGAGCCATTTCTTTAAGAACACAAAAAAACTAAAAAAATTGTGGCAGGGAAGGTTTTTTTCAATGTAAAATCAAACCTGTTGCTCGTGTATAGGGAGATTCTCAAACATTTTCCTCGCAAGCATGAAGGAGCGCAGGTATCTGTCAGTTGATGCGAGGTGGTAAGATTTATTCAGTATGGAGTCTGTAAAATGTACAATTTCCTCAATCACCGGATCACCGGTTTTCAAGGGGACATTAAATGATTTGGGCCTTTCTTCTCCCGCATCCCTATCCTTAATGGTCAGCCGCTTGTTTCGGAAATTTAAAATGGCATGTCTGTTCTCCTGGTAAATATAACATACTGATTTATTCTGTTCGGCGTACCCATTGCAGGTAATGTTAGCAATACAGCCGTTATCAAATTCTATCCTGCCATGAATGACTCCCGGAAATCCAAAAAGGTCCGGTGAAAAAACTGTATCATGTTTGCAAACCCTGCCCTGATTAAGGTGAAAGATTGCATCCAGACATTGCAAAATGGATTTCATGATCAATTCCGGGAGCTTTTCTACAGGGGCTTCAGAGGAAATGCCAATCTGGTAATCAATGAAAGCAGGAGAATGAACGAATGTTTCAGCCGTTTTTATAACCGGATTAAAGAGGAAGGATTCTCTAAGCTGCAGGAGGGTATTGGCCTCTTCGGACAGTTTAAACAAGTATTCCAGCTCATCATCATGCCAGTCCATTGGTTTCTCCAGCAATATATGTTTGCTGCTTTTTAAAGCCTCGATTATGTTTTCCGAATCAATGCCTTCTGTGGAATCGACTATAATAGCATCGCAATCGGAGAGAAAGGCCTGAAATGATGTGTATACAGGAACTTCAGAACCTCCGGACAGTAGCCTTGCTTTAATTGTATCCGGCAGGTAAGTACCTGAATATGTACAGCTTGTATGTCTGGAAATTATTTCACCAGTTCCTACTGTCGTCCCGCTCTCACCAATGATGCCGATCTTAAGCATTGAAGATCATGTGTTTCTGCAAACATAAAGCATTTAAAAGATCAGTTTCTAAATACTTTTCAACGAATGGATTTATTTTGTTAAAAAAATATCAAATTTGCAGGGACTGCAATTACAGATGATAGATGACAGATACATTTCAGCATAAGGGATTACGCAAAAAGCTTGTCGAGACTATCCGGGAAAAAGGAATCCGGGATGACAGGATACTCGAAGCTATAGGATCCATCCCCCGGCATGTTTTCATGGACAGCAGTTTCATACAGTTTTCCTATAAGGATCAGGCATTTCCGATTGGATCGGAACAAACAATCTCCCAGCCTTATACCGTGGCTTTTCAGACCGAATTGCTGGATGTAAAACCCAGGCAGAAGGTCCTCGAGATTGGCACCGGTTCAGGATACCAGACAGCAGTCCTGCTCGAGCTGGGTGCCTCGGTTTTTACTATTGAAAGGCAGAAACCACTGTTTATTAAATCTCAATCCATTCTCCGGGAACTCGGTTACAAACCACATTTTTTCTATGGAGACGGCTTCCTCGGGAAAGAATCCTATGGCCCTTATGACAGGATTTTGGTTACTGCCGGTGCCTCAGCAGTGCCGGATCCCCTCTTGCAGCAACTGAAACCAGGCGGTATTATGGTAGTCCCTGTAGGCGGGGAAAATGGACAGGTAATGATACGTATCATCAGGAAGGGTGAACAGGACTTTGAAAGAACAGAACACGGATATTTTGCTTTTGTCCCACTCCTTAAGGGCACACAGGACTGAATTTACCAAACGATAAACCATAAACCGATAATCACAAAAGTTCCGGATAATTACGATCTTCAGGTAATCAGAGAATAAGTTCCCAAACAGAAACAAAAAACCAAATGATAAAAATCGAGACTTTTGTATTTAACCCCTTTCAGGAAAATACCTATGTACTTTCAGATCCAGGCGGCGAGTGCATAATTATTGATGCAGGTTGTGAGGATCCCGCAGAAAAGGAAGAGCTTGCAGCACACCTTGAGGAAAATGGGCTTACCCCGGTAAAACTTGTAAATACCCATTGCCATGTTGACCATATCCTGGGGGTGGCATACCTGGCGGAGAAGTATTCCATTCCATTTTATTTCCATTCCGGTGAAAAGGCCCTCTTCGCACATAGTAAGAACCAGGCTGATATGTTCGGACTTGAGCTCGAACTTCCCCCCGAACCTGAAGGATTCCTGAACGACGGAGATAAGATACAATTTGGTGAATCAACGGTGGAGCTGATACATATCCCGGGACATTCACCCGGAGGAATTCTTATTCACGATCCGGTGGGCAAAAATCTCATTTCCGGGGATGTCCTGTTCCAGAACAGTATCGGAAGGACCGATCTGCCCGGCGGAGATCACAATAGCCTGATAGACGGGATCAGGGAAAAACTCTGGGGACTCGATCCCGATACGATAGTTTATCCGGGTCACGGACCCACAACCACCATCGGATACGAAAAGGAATCAAATCCATTCCTGAAATAGGATCTGATAAGAACCCAATCCGAAAATGAATAAAAAAACACCCAAAAACTACTGTTGAACATATTGGTTTTAATCAGAAATCGTCCCCGGATTTTTAATTTTGTGCATTCTTAAAAAACGAATCAATGGATCTCTTCACAAACCGACATATTGGTCCCAGGCCACACGACATTAATCCGATGCTTGAAAAAATCGGAGCCGCCAGCATTGATGAGCTGATCGAACGTACAATTCCCGCTTCCATACGTATGCAGAATCCTCTCGATCTGCCCGATGGACTTAGCGAATATGAGTATTTCAACCAGCTCAGGGAGATTGCCGCAAAGAACAAATTGTACCGTTCTTTCATCGGATTGGGCTACTATAACACGATTTTTCCAGCCGTGATCCAGCGGAATATTCTCGAGAATCCTTCCTGGTATACCTCCTACACTCCTTACCAGGCGGAAATTTCCCAGGGCCGTCTAGAGGCTCTCCTGAATTTTCAAACCATGGTCATGGAGCTCACCGGGATGGAAATTGCCAACGCCTCCCTCCTCGATGAGGCAACCGCCGCCGCCGAAGCCATGATCATGATGTTCAATGCCCGGCCCAGGGCGATGGCGAAGGCCGGTGTGTGTAAATTCTTTGTAGACAACAACAGTTTTCCCAATACCATTGATGTCCTGAAAAACCGCGCCGAACCATTGGGTATTACCCTGGTTTTCGGCGACTTTGATTCGGTTTCCCTTGACGAGAGTTATTTCGGCACATTTATTCAATACCCTTCCGGGGATGGTGAATTGAGGGATTATTCCGGCTTTGTTGATGAAGCCCATTCCAAAAATATCATGGTTGGGGTTGCAGCAGACCTGCTCAGTCTTGCCCTTATCGTTCCCCCGGGGGAATGGGACGCAGATGTGGTTGTGGGTTCCACCCAGCGTTTTGGTATTCCAATGGGCTACGGCGGTCCTCATGCCGGTTATTTTGCCACCCGTGAGAAATTTAAAAGGAATCTGCCGGGCAGGATCATTGGCGTTTCCATTGACCGGTACGGGAATCCTGCCCTCCGTATGGCACTTCAGACCAGGGAACAGCATATCAAGAGGGAAAGGGCCACATCCAATATCTGCACCGCACAGGCCCTCCTGGCTACCATGGCGGGGATGTACGCTTGCTGGCACGGACCGGAGGGAATAAAAAGAATTGCTTCCCGGATATACAGGGCTACATCCATTCTGGCAGTCCATCTGGAAGAATTGGGATACTCACTGAAAACCAGCAATTTCTTTGATACTCTCTGTGTCAAACTGCCCGGAGAAATTGAGAGGCATAACATTGAGAATTGGGCATTGAGAAAGGAGATTAATTTTCACTACCCGGATAAAAAGACAGTCCTGATCAGTATGGATGAGACTGTTTCTGTAGAGGACATAAATGCTATCCTGGAGATCTTCTCAGTTGCAGCCAAAAAGAAGTTCACTCCGCTAGCTGAACTTGGTGGGAATAGCGAACGTGCTGGGAATACCGAACCTGTTGGGAATAGCGGATCTGCCAGAAATACCGGATCTGGTGGGAATACCGGATCTGTCAGAAACGATGGACTGGATGGTAATTTTGATCTTGGGACTTTTGCCAGGAAGTCCGGATTCATGAATCAGGAGGTTTTCAACCGATACCATTCGGAAACCGAATTGATGCGCTACATCAAAAAGCTTGAGAGAAAGGATTTTTCTCTTACCCATTCTATGATATCCCTGGGATCATGCACGATGAAACTTAATGCGGCTATTGAAATGCTTGCTATGAGCTGGCCGGAGTTTGCAGGCATGCATCCTTTTGTTCCCATTTCCCAGGCAGAAGGATATCACCAACTATTCAATGAACTAAGAAATGATCTTAAGGAAATCACCGGATTTGCAGAAATCTCTTTCATGCCCAATTCCGGGGCTTCGGGGGAGTATGCAGGATTGATGGTTATCCGGGAATGGCATAAGAGCAAGGGAGAGGCACACCGTAATGTAGTTCTTATTCCTTCTTCTGCCCACGGCACTAATCCTGCCTCTGCAGTGATGGCGGGAATGGATGTGAAGGTGGTGGACTGTGATGAAAAAGGTAATATCGACCTGAGCTGTCTTAGCTCAATGGCCGAAGAATACAAAGACAAGCTGGCGGCATTTATGATCACATATCCTTCCACTCACGGTGTCTTTGAAGAGCAGGTTGTGGAGATGATTGAGGTGATTCATGAGTGCGGGGGACAGGTATATATGGACGGGGCGAATATGAATGCTCAAGTGGGACTGACCAATCCGGCGATCATAGGGGCGGATGTCTGCCACCTGAACCTGCATAAGACCTTTGCCATTCCTCATGGGGGAGGAGGACCCGGAATGGGACCCATCGGAGTGGCCGATCATCTTGTTGAATTCCTTCCTGCACATCCCCTCGCAGAAACAGGGGGGATCAATGGTATACCTGCTGTATCCGGGGCACCCTGGGGCAGCGCAAGTATCCTTACTATTTCGCATGCCTATATCAAACTCCTGGGAGGAAAAGGATTAACTGAGTCAACCCGATTTGCCATTCTGAATGCCAACTACATGGCTGCTTCCCTGGGCAAGCAGTTTGGAGTTCTATATACCGGTGTAAATGGATTTGTGGGACATGAAATGATACTGGACTGCAGGCCTTTCAAGCAACTGGCAGACATAACTGAAGCAGATATAGCCAAGCGGTTGATGGATTACGGATTTCACGCACCAACATTGTCTTTCCCTGTCCATGGAACCCTTATGGTGGAGCCCACAGAATCTGAATCAAAAGAAGAACTCGACCGCTTCATCGAAGCCCTTCAGTCCATTTACAAAGAAATCCTCGAAATCAGGGATGGTAAAGAAGATCCTGGGGATAATGTTCTCAAAAACTCTCCACATACCGTCAATGAAACCTCAGCAGATAAATGGGAACATCCCTACGGGAGAGAGAAAGCTGCTTTCCCACTTCCCTGGATTCGGGAAAACAAGTTCTGGCCCTCAGTGGGAAGAGTTGATGACGGATATGGGGACAGGAACCTGGTTTGCTCATGTGCGCCCATTGAAGCCTACCGGAATGAGGTAGAAGATTAGTGCGGACTCTAAATCGGACTCAGTCTTCTCCCTGAATTTTTGATCAAATCAGATTTACGCCGATCAATTCTGAATGATACTGATCAATTCTGATTGATTCTGAATGATACTGATCCATACTGAATATTACCGGGTCCCCAATATAGTTTATAATCATTCTAAATAATAAACTAAATGTTACCTTTGCACCATGAAGACCATAGTAGCAGGCGGTATTATTTTTCAATTATTAATCTTATCTGCATGCGGGCAGAAAAACACTTCGAATATGGCAAACCAGGACCAGAAACACGCAAAGGACCAGAAACACGCGACAAGGACCAAAAACACGCAAAGGACCAGAAACACGCAATCAGTCCTGAGGTTTATCCTTATACTAATGCCCTGATCAATGAAAGCAGTCCCTATCTGATGCAGCATGCGCATAATCCGGTGGACTGGCATCCCTGGGGGGAGGAGGCCCTGGCAAAGGCGAAACGCGAAAACAAGATGCTGATCATCAGCATCGGCTATGCGGCCTGCCACTGGTGCCATGTAATGGAGCATGAGAGTTTTGAGGACACTACCGTTGCAAGGATCATGAATGAATATTTTGTTCCTATTAAGGTGGACCGGGAGGAAAGACCGGATGTGGACCAGGTATACATGAATGCTGTCCACCTGATCTCGGGCAGGGGAGGCTGGCCGCTTAACGCCTTAGCCCTTCCAGATGGAAAGCCCTTTTATGCCGGGACCTACTTTCCGAAGGAGAACTGGATAGAGGCCCTGGAGTACTTCGCAAAAATGTACAGGGAAAATCCTGAAACTCTCAGGGAGCAGGCTGAGAAGGTATCCACGGGTATTCGTTCCCTGGATAATATTCCCAGGGTTGAGGAGAGTCCCTCTTTCTCTTCAGAACAGATGGACAACACCGTCAAAGGTCTCAGATCCAACCTGGATATGAGAAAAGGGGGCATCAACAGGGCTCCCAAATTTCCCATGCCATCGGTCTGGGAATTCCTGCTCAGGTATAATTATGCTGCCGAAGATGAAAAGATCCATGAGGCTGTGAAAATTACCCTGGATAATATGGCCTACGGAGGAATTTATGATCATGTTGGAGGAGGCTTTTCAAGGTATTCTGTGGATGCAAACTGGCATGTTCCCCATTTTGAAAAGATGCTTTATGATAACGGGCAACTGGTCAGTCTCTATTCCCATGCATACCAGGTAACGAAAAATCCACTCTACAGGCAGGTAGTATACGAGACCCTCGGGTTTATAGAGCGGGAGTTAACTTCCCCGGAAGGGGGCTTTTATTCCTCTCTCGACGCGGACAGTGAAGGAGAGGAGGGGAAATTCTATGTATGGACCCGGGAGGAAATGGCGGAAATACTTGGAGGGGATGCCGAATTGTTTTTCGATTATTATAACGTCACCGAGAATGGAAACTGGGAGGAACACAAGAATATCCTCTTCCGAAGCGTGAATGATGAGCTTATTGCGAAACAATGGGAGTTGGACCCCAAGGTTCTGCATGAAAAAATTACCGCCGGGAAATCACTTCTGTTAAAGGCCCGTGCTGAAAGGGTGAGACCGGGACTGGATGATAAAATTCTTACCTCCTGGAATGCCTTGATGCTCAGGGGATACACCGACGCTTACCGGGTGTTTGGAGAGGAAAAATTCCTTAAGGCAGCCATCCGCAATGCGGAGTTCCTTGAGAAGAATGCCATTAACCGGAAAGGGGAGATGACCCGAAACCATAAAGAAGGGAAGTCTACCATCACAGCATTTCTGGATGATTATGCTTTCAGTATTTCAGCTTTCGTGGGACTTTACCAGGCTACTTTTGATGAAAAATGGCTGAATATTTCCCGGAAACTGGCTGATTATGCGATGGAGAATTTCTATGATTCCAGGTCGGGTATGTTTTTTTATACCAATGAAGAAAATGCAAACCTCATCGCGAGGAATATGGAGGTAAGTGATAATGTCATCCCCGGATCAAACTCAGAGATGGCCAGGAATTTGTTTGTACTCGGACATTTTTTCTTTGAAGAGGAATATATCGGAAAGGCTGAGCAAATGCTGATCAATGTACGGGAGGATCTCCATAAAAACATCTTCTATTATTCGAACTGGGCCACCCTGGAGCTTGATTTTATTAACAGTCCCTTTGAAGTGGCAATCCTGGGAAAGGAATTTATCCAGGTACGGACTGGGCTGGATGAACATTTCCTGCCCTTCGTTCTTATTTCAGGGGGTAAATCTGAAGGGGGACTGAAATTACTGGAAGGAAAAATGGTAGAGGGACAAACCACTATTTACGTTTGCCGGGACAAAATCTGTACTCTTCCCGTTACCGATGCCGAACAGGCTATCCGGCAATTGAAGGATTGAATTCTACACTGAAAAGGGAGGTATTTACCCCTGTGTTTACCCCTGTTGGCGCTGCTCTGTAAATGCATCACCATAAGAATTCTTTAAGGTATGCATTCAGATATTGATTTTATTTTCATAACTTGATTCTGAGATTAATATTTAACCCTTATTGAAATGAAAACTACAATTAAATTCCTGGGCTTATTGCTCATCGTATCAGGATTTGTATCCTGTGAATCAATCAAAAGTCTCGCCGATGTTGAATTTGATACCACAGTTAATACGGATCTTAACATTGCCGTAGCTGATCAGGCCATAAAAAGTGGCTTAATGGATAATACCTATGATACGAGCGCGGTACTCAATCCTACCTCTGACTCTGAGGTGAAGAAGTATGTCCATAACATTAAGAAATACGAGGTAAAATCCATTACTGCTACAGTAACCAAGGTTTCTGATTCGGATATTAAACTTTTAGCCAAGACCTATTTCAAACTCTCAGATACCAAAGATCATGTAACCTGGACGCTGGAGAAGGATTTTGATGCTGTCGTTGGTAACTCCTATACACTCGGCAATGAAAACGGAGAATGGACTACAGTCAATACTATTCTCAAAAAGAATGGGGAATTTACCCTGAGATCAGCCGGATCCAGTAATAAGAATAACATTACCATCACGCTGAAATTATCGATAGGTGCAGTAGTAACTGCTAATCCCCTGTAATTCAGATAAATGTCCGCATGAACAAATAGTACTACTTCAGAATACGATTACTTTGAGAAGCTCATGTTTACTTTGTGAAGCTCATGGTGATTTCCATCTGAGCACCTTCAACTTCAAGGTCTTCACTGGCATCCTCAATTATGCGAATATCAAGCTTATTTGCAGTGAGTGATATTACATCAATGTTTGCTTCATCAACAGTACCCTCATCAAACAGGATGTTTTTTTTATCACTGCTGAGTTTCCATGTACCTGTGTCATCGGCCATTCCGGTTGCCTTAATCACATAGGTTCCGTTGCTGTTAAAGGTGATTGTGGAAAAAGAATTATCAGCATTAAATAGTGCAAGTAAGTAGTCAGCTGCAAACTCAGCTTCTGCTTCTGTGATTTGCTCCTCCTCCATCAGGTACTCAACAAAAGTCTTCGTGCCTATCGTTATGTCCACTGCCTGGGCAGTCTGGGTCCAGGTACCAATCAAATCATTACTCTCAGGAGTGTCCCCACCGTCTTCACTACAATTAGTAAGTAAAAAAATTGAGAAGACTGCGAGGAGAAGAAATCCGTTTTTCTGCATATTACTTTTCATAATCTTTATTGATTTTTTGTTTTTCGAATTTAGCTATAGTCCCTGTTTTCTCTCCTGAAATCTATTCTAAATAAGATATAAATAGTGAAATATCCTTTATTGAAATATTTTCAATGATTATTTATCTTTAGGACGTAGATATACAGGTAACAATATTATGGACTCAGGGTATGCATGGTACTTTAGGGTAATACTGAATACTTCCTGGCAAAACTGAATACCTGAATACTATCTAAATAATTTAATCACTGGATGAAAAGACCGACCATCTTTACCGGAAAGATATTAGGATTGATGTTTATTACTTTTTTCGTTTTCAATTTCGGTACTTCACATGCACAACAAATAAACTGGATTAAATCTTATGGTCAGAGTACCGTTCTGGCCCTGGAAAAGAATAAATTGATCCTGGCAGATTTCTGGGCTATCTGGTGTGTCCCCTGCCTCAGAACAGATCAGGGAGTCTGGAGTAATGATACTATCTCTGCTTTCACAGATAAATTTGTTAGTGTTAGAATTGATGTCAGTAATGGACCGCAGCATGCCGAACCTTTTTATGTGGACCATATTCCGACAATAATGATACTGGACTATCGGGGAGAGCTCCTTTTTAAAGCAGAAAGCTATTCGGATCCAAATGCGATATTGGATTTATTATCGGCCTTCCCTGAAGATGTAAGTGAATTGTACAAGGGACTGGGCAAATATGGAAGGGATAAGAAGGACCCTGCCAATCTATATGATTTGGCAACAGCCTATCAGAATTGCGCCCTAAGGTCGGATTCCCCCGCAAGGGAAATATTTGTCAAGGAAAGCAATAAGATATTTAAAAAGGCAAAGACAGCCTGTAAGAAACAAAAAGATTACCCTAAAATAGACCGCATTAACCTCTTGATTCCTCTAAACCAGGTCATTTCAGATCAGGCAGAGAAAGGAATAGAAGCAGTTTTGAATCAATTGGATGAGATTGGAGAAGAGAACCTGTCTCTGGCCTATTATGTTCTGGTTACCGGTTTTTTAGCGCAGGAAAATCAAGAGATGGCAACAAAATATTATACAAAGCTTAAGACATCGCCAGGAGGGGAAGAATACCTGGAACAAATCACGCCCTTGCTTGAATAATTTTGTATATTTTTGTTGCTGCTCAGAATAACTAAAACCTGCCCAACAAAACACATTGTCAAATGAAAAAGATATTATTCCTGCTTATGGCCCTTACCCTTCTTTCCAGTTGTAACAACAGTCCTGATTCCGATAAAATTGCCGGATCACCTTTGGATGAGGCGACTGTCTCAAAGACCATCGCAATGCTGCTGGAGAATACCAGCGCGGATCAGAAGCCCCGTATTGAGAAAGGAGTCACACAGGTGGCTTCCCTCTGGAGGAATGAAGACGGATCAATTGGGGATTTCCAATCTTTTTGCATGGAGAATTACATCAGTGATCCTGAGGAACTCGAACTGGTTTTCCATAAGGTATCAAGGAACATGGAGATACTGAACGGTCATGCCAATAAGATCAGCCTTGACCTGCAGATACCCCTTCACCTGGATATTGGTCCCATTCATCCGATTGACCAGAAGTTCGGTGCCTATGACCCAACCTCACATTTGAATGAGGATCTTTATCAAAGCAAGATTGCCTTTATAATCTGTCTTAATTTTCCTGCTTATTCCCTGGAAGAAAAGTCAGAGCTGGGTCCTTCCTGGTCACGACTGGAATGGGCCTATGTCCGTCTGGGAGATGTTTATACCTCAAGACCCCCTTCAGAATTGGCACAAAACTATGCCGAGATCAGTGTAGCCGCGGATATGTATATTGCTGAGTACAATTTGTTTGTAGGTGAACTTCTTGATGAGCAAGGAAATGCATTGTTTCCAAAAGGAATGAAATTATTGTTGCACTGGAACCTGAGAGACGAGATCAAATCCAATTACGGGATGGAAGATGGACTGGAAAAACAGCGTCTTATTCACCAGGCCATGAAACGGATCATCAGCCAGGAAATCCCCCGGGAAATGATAAACAGCGAGGAATACCAGTGGAATCCTTACACGAATGAACTTTTTAAGGAGGGAGAAAAGGTTGAATTTACACCGGAAGGCAGTGAAAGATATCAGCAACTTCTGAATAATTACCATGCCCTGAGGGCCTTTGATCCATATGAACCTTTATTGAATACTGCCATTTTGAGAAGTTTCGATGGCACATATGGAAATATCCCAGCCTGATCTTGAAAGAATTTTCTCTGAATTCGCTTCATCACCTCAGCTGAAAGAGCTGGGGGGCCTGATCAGGCAAAGACCTGGGGCGGGATCTGGAAGCCTTTGATATCTGGTACGACGGGTTCAAACCCAGAAGCAGCATTTCAGAAGAAAAACTGAATGAAATCACACAGGCAGAAGTATCCTGATCCGGCTGCATTTGAAAAGGATCTGCCGGTTATCCTGACCAAACTGGGATTCAGCAAGAATAGAGCGGATGAAATTTGTTCCATGATTGCTGTTGATCCTGCCAGGGGATCCGGACATGCCTGGGGAGCAAGTATGAGATCTGAAAAATCCAGGTTACGGACCCGTGTAGGAGAAGAAGGTATGGATTACAAGGGTTATAATATTGCCGTTCATGAATTCGGTCATAATGTGGAGCAGACCATCAGCCTGCACGATGTGGATTATTACATGCTAAACGGAGTTCCAAATACCGGTTTCACTGAAGCCATTGCCTTTGTTTTCCAGAAGCAGGATCTGGCCCTTCTCGGATTAAGCCAGTCCGATCCCCTTTATGAACACTGGCTGGTCCTGGATGATCTCTGGGGCACATTTGAAATCATGGGCGTTTCCCTGCTTGATATGAACGTGTGGAAATGGATGTACGAACACCCTGATGCAAACGCCGAAGAATTGAAGCTGGCTGTACAGCAAATCGCGAAAGATATCTGGAACCAGTATTTTGCGGAAGTTTTTGGGATAAGGGACCAGACCATACTTGCGGTCTACAGTCATATGATCGCTTCTCCATTGTACCTGTCCAATTATTCAGTAGGATCTCTTATCCAGTTCCAGATAGAGCAATACTTAAAGGGAAAGGATTTTGCCAGTGAAGTTGAGAGGATGTACTCCATCGGCAGGATCATTCCCCAGGAATGGATGAAACTGGCCGTGGGCAGCGGATTAACTCCGGATCCCATGATTGCTGCAGCCAAAGAGGCATTGGAAGCGGTTCGAAATTAGCATTTTGGGGTGTCTTGCTTTCTTGCAGCAGGGTAGCTATTTTGTGAAAGCCAAAAGTCACAGGTGTGTGACTTTTCACGTTTTTGTGACTTTTCTGCCTTTAAAACACCATCATTGGTTCATTCTAATTGCTTCATTATTAGCAATATATAGAATCTGAAAATAGAGAGGTGGATATTTACCAGGTCACAACATTGAGTAAAAGTCACAGGTTTGTGATTTCCAGCAATCGTAAAAACGACTATCCCGTTTTTTCACTTGAGCAGTTCCGGTCTGAATCCAGCAGTTCCGGTCTGAATCCAGCAATTCCGGTCTGAAACCATCGGATCAATTACTCACTGCGGCCTCTTTAAGCCGGGGCAGGATGGGGTCGCCGGTCTTTTCTGCCAGTCCCACTAAAATGGACTGCAGTTCTGATTGTTTCTCAGCATAGGCCGGATCTCCATAAAGATTGTGCATTTCGTCCGGATCGGCTGCATGATCGTAAAACAGTTTATAGTCCAGCGCAGAAAGCAAATATTGTCCATTCCAAACAGCTCTCCATGCATTATCATCATCATACAGTCCCATGTAAAGATAAGGCTGCTCCGCACCTTTCCCCTCCCGGTACCAATCGGCCATGCTTAGTCCCTGCATATATTCAGGCACATCTATCCCTGCCATATCCAGGATGGTGGGCAGCAGGTCAACGCTGCTGACCAGGGCCTCGCAGACCATTCCGCCCTCATAGATTTCCGGTCCAGTGATAATCAATGGGATCCTGAATGCCGTTGAGAAAGGTTTGCCCTTGGTCCGGAGTGTATTTTTCACATTCCGGTTAGTCTCAATATATTTTTGTACAATATCCATATTATGGCTGCCCAGCACATCCCCGTGATCACTCACATAGACAATGATAGTATTCTCATCCACACCCAGATTATTCAATCCCTCCATTAGCCTCCCAATCTCATGGTCCACCCCCGTTACCTGGGCATAATACATTTGCAGGATCTTCCTTAGCTCGGCCTGGCTCTCATCAGAAAGATTCTCCGCCCCGGCTGGAAGCTGAAAAGCCATTGGGTCATACATATCAAGGTACTCGGGAAGGCATTGTTCCGGCTTATGAGGGGGACCGTAGGCAACATAGTATAGCCAGGGCTTTTTTTCATCCCTCTTTCTTTCGATAAAATCCAGGGCCATATCGGTATGCCAGGCAGGTTCCCAGTTATATTCTTGTAGACGGACTTTCTCGCCGCTGTCATTATATTTCCAAACCTCCAGGAATTCATGGGATTTTTCATAGCCCAGCCATTCCTGCCATCCCTGACGGGCCTCACCGGGTTCGATAAATCCTCCAACTGCATCTTCGGGCAGGAAGCCTTCCAGGTGCCATTTGCCAATATAACCCGTGGCATATCCCCGGGATGCAAAAATTTCAGCAATGCCTGTGAGATCATGATCCAGCTGAATGGTATTCTGGACCACCCCGTGCTCATGTATATACAGACCTGTCTGAAGGGTAGCACGAAATGGACAGCAGACCGGGGACGCACTGGCAGCATTACTGAACCGTATACCCGAAGCGGCCAGGCGGTCAAGGTTAGGTGTGATAGCCATGGAATTCCCGGCACATCCCATAACATCCGCCCTATGCTGGTCCGGCTGGATGATCAGAACATTGGGCTGCCCCGGATCTTCAACCTGGCTGCAGGCCCCCGTCACCAGGATCAGAATTGCAACAGTTAAACTCCGAAACTTTACCAGAATAGATCTTTTTGTTCTCATGGTATCTGTCATTTTCGTTAAGCGATCATTTTAGTTCTCCATCATTTTCGTGTAAAGGCCCCTTTCGGGGGAATCACCCATCTCAAAAACCAATTCACCTCCACCTGTAATCTCATGATGGTAGATCCATGGACGGTCCATTTCCACCCCATTGAGGGACACAGTCTGAACATAAACATTTTCCGGTGAATTGTTTTTAGAGATGACTGTAAAGGTCTTACCCTCGTAGTACCTTGAATCCAACCGAATTTCCACCCGGGGGAATAAGGGACTGCCCAACATGTATTTCCCGTCACCCGGACAAACCGGGTGAAAGCCCATAGCACTCAGAATATACCAAGCCGACATTTGTCCAACGTCATCGTTCCCCCGGATCCCGTAGGGACCGGTATCATAGGCGCCGTCCAGGATTCGGCGTACCCATTTCTGGTAAGCCAGGGTTTTTTGGTATAATTAAAAAGATAAGCTACATGGTGGACCGGTTCGTTGGCATGATTGTAAAATTCATTGAAGGGGAAGCCTTCCGGGGTTCGTTCAAACAAATCCTCGAGTTCCTGGAGGAACCTGTCTTCCCCGATAAGGGATTTTAGTCCCTCTATATCATGAGGAACAAACCACATCTGTTGAAGGGGATTACTCTCTATGCATCCCTGTCCCAGTGCCAATTCCCCCTCCCATGGGATCCACTCACCAGATCTGAATTTTCCTCTGACAAATCCTGTTTCAGGGTCGAAAACATTCCGGTAATTTTGAGCCCGTTCAGAAAATACAAGGATTCCGGCTGTATCGTCAAGTTCCTCTGCCATCCTGCTGATAGCCCAATCCGCATAGGCATTCTCAAGGGTTGCTGAAACCCCTTTATAATATCCCCTCCAGCGCTCGGGAACCGTATCACAGGCTACCCAGCCCTTTTCATTATAGTCCTTCCATCCATTGCGAATTGTTTTGGGTCCAAGGCTGGTTTGTTTGCTGATACTATAGGCTTTTTCCAGGTCAAATCCCCGAATTCCTTTTGTATAAGCATCCAGGATTACCGGGATGGCAGGGTCTCCGAGCATGCAGTTGGAATAACAGCCTGCAATTTCCCATTTGGGGAAACCCATTCCTCCATCTTCTCCTTTGGCAATCAGGGAATTGACAAGCTCTTCAACGGTATGTGGATCGATTATGCTCAACAGTGGGATATGGCTGCGGAAGGCATCCCAGCCACTGAAGATGGTACGGTAATTATAATTGGATGCCTCATTGATTCCACTTTCTTTCAGGTAGAAGCGTCCGTCTGCATCAGTGAACCTTCGGGGATCTATCTGCGTATGATAGAGGGCAGTATAAAAGATTTCTTTCTGCTTTTCAGTTCCACCTTCGATGTGGATCTTGTCCAGTTGTTCTGCCCATCTGTGCTCTGCATCCGCTACCACTTTATCAAAATCCCAGTGATCAAGTTCATGCTGCAGGTTATTTCTGGCCCCTTCCTGGTCCA
Source organism: uncultured Bacteroidaceae bacterium (assembly GCA_963777115.1). Taxonomy (GTDB): domain Bacteria; phylum Bacteroidota; class Bacteroidia; order Bacteroidales; family SM23-62; genus SM23-62. Next base: position 97,076 of record CAVZPP010000002.1, read on the forward strand.
CAAAGGAAATCCCGGCTTTGAACATAAGCTGTTCGCCATTGCCAAGGTCGGGGTAGGAAGCATAGAAACCAAGATGCTTTCCCTGGAATTCGTCTTTTCCTGTCTGGATTGATGAGTTCTTAATGAGATCCTGGTAGGTATCAGATACGATGTCCTGAACCTTACGTGATTGTCCATCTGGAATATCTGCTGACCATATCCCGTAGCCTTCAAAGGGTTCCGAAAATTCTGCCGAAAAGTAGATGGTGTAAAATACCATATTGGTCTTTCCATTTCCCCAGCCACCCCCTTCCGGGGTACATTTCATCCATCCTTCGATCCTGTTATTATCGAGTACCTTAATGTACTGTTCGACCGAGGTTCCTCCTATGCGGCGGGCAAGATCGATCTGGATTCGGTTGCTTGGATTTTCAGGAAAGGAGAATTTCAGGATTCCTGCATGTTGCGTGGTACTCATCTCGGCGAGGACATCATAGTCATCTAAGCGGACCGAGTAAAAACCCGGACGGACCGTTTCTGTTTCATGAGTAAAGCTGGAGCGATACCCTTTTTTGGGTTCCTCCACACTGCCCCTGTTTGGGGAGAAATCCCCGTTAGTGGGTGTTACCAGCAGGTTGCCAAAATCCCCGAACCAGCCAATTCCGCTCATGTGGACAAAGCTGAATCCTTCCAGTGTATTGTGTTCATAAGAATAGCCGGAACCCACATCCCCACCGGTATAGGTGTCCGGGCCCAGTTGAACAAGTGAAAAAGGAAGGGTTGCCCCGGGGAATGTCCTTCCGTAAAATTTGGTTTTGGCCACGCTTCCAATCAGGGGGTCGACATAGTCATAAGGCTTGTGTCCGGTTCGCTCCAAAGGATCGCCTGAGCAGCCTGTAATCATGAAAAGCAGCAGAATAATTGGAATCTGAAAGGATATTTTTTTATTAGAGCTCATGCTAATTTTTATCCCCAACATTAATCATGAAAAACTCCACGCTATTCATTCATTTCTTCCTTTACCTTAAGAAGCCAGTCCTTATGAATCTTTTGGAGTTTTTCAGTTATTTCCGGGAACTTATCCGCCAGGTTCTCTTTCTCCGAAATATCCATCGCAAGATTCACCAGGTAGAGCTTTTCATCCAGTGGTTCAGCTTGCAGTGTTGGGTCCTTCGGGTTTCCCATAAGTTTCCATGGCCCTGTTCTTACTGCCCACTGGGCCAGATTGTCGTCATAGGATCCGTGTTGCCAGTGAAGAACTTCATGCGGAGAGGGACTTTCCTGGTCCAGGATCACGAGGCATTAAGCTTTTTCCGTCAATACCAAGACCGTCTTTTTCGTTACCGTTTATACCATTATCATCAATTTCTGCATCTGTCAGATCGGCAATCGTCGCAAACCAGTCCATTTCTATACAAACCTGATCCCTTACCTGGTTTTCAGGCACTACTCCCGGGTAGCGAATGATGGCCGGTACCCTGATACCCCCTTCAAAAAGACTGAATTTACTTCCCCGGTAAGGGCCGGAGTTCCCACCTCCCCAGAAAGCTCTTTCTTCGACTGAATGTCCATGATCGGACTGGAAAACAACAATGGTATTATCAAACATCCCAAGGCGGTCGAGCTCATCAAGCACTTCCCCGATTTTTTCATCCGCTGTGGAAACAAAAGCTGCATATTCCTTCCTGGGAGTGGGAAGGTCCTTATAATGCTCCATCCATTTGGGTTCCCCCTGGTAAGGATAGTGGGGGGCATTAAATGCCCAGTAAATAAAAAAGGGCTGCTCCCTTTCCTGGTTCAGTATCTCTTTAATATTGCTGACCATCAGGTTCGGGAAGAATTCTCCGGGGTAATAAACTTCTTTATCGTTCCTGTGCAGATCATGCATATTGGGACCCGACCAGAACATGAAATGGGAGTAGTTATCTATGCATCCACCATGATGCCCGAAATAATAATCAAATCCCTGGGCGTTCGGCAGCCTTTCGGGTTTATGTCCCAGGTGCCATTTCCCGATAAGGGCTGTATAATACCCGTTCTCCTTCAGCATTTCAGCCATGGTAACCTGTTCCGGAGGCATACCGTATTTATTCTTTATCTCAGCGTAGGCAGGAACGGGAACATTTCCCCATAATCCGGCGCGAAGGTTAGTTTTTCCTGTCATCAGGGCGGCTCTTGAGGGTGAGCAGACGCATGCCGCAGCATAAAACTGAGTGAACCGGGTACCTTCCCTTGCAAGCCGGTCCATATTCGGAGTAAAAAGGTCTTTAGCTCCATAACAATTCATATCTATGGAACCCTGGTCATCCGTCAGAATAACAATCACATTCGGCTGGCTGGAGGAATCCTTTTTGTCCCCTGTTCCTGCACAGGAGGAAAGTAGCAAACTGAATATGAAGATGCACAGAACAGCGGATTTTGATAGAACCTTGAATCCTGAATGAACAGCGAATCCTGATATGGGGTGTTTATATGGTTTGATCATGATCATGTTATTTGCTCTGTTTTACCCAGAAAACCCTGTTTGCCGAAGCATCCAGTCCGTAATCATTTTTTGCCCGTACTTCCAGAACATGTGCCCCCTCTGCGATTCCCTCTGGAACCTGGCTGTACCAGAGATGGGTACATTCCCTGGTACCTTCTTTGATAGGGACTGCCCCGGGACTGGGAGCCCTTCCTATTTTCTGCCTGTACTGAATACGAAGGGCGTAAGGATCAGAAGCAACTTTTCTTTCAATTGACTGCCATTTGCCCCTGTCAATCCTGAGTTCTACCTCAGTGAATTCATTTCCGGCATAGACATTTACCCAGATATCCCTCTCATCTACCTGGGAATTCATGATGGTATCCTGCTCATTATAATAGGGAACCCAGATATGCATCTGCTTATCCCGGTCCCGCCCGGATGCCTTATACTCCAGCTGGTAATCTGTTCCCTCCACATGCATGAACCAGTACCCCTGTGGAGTTCCGTCACGCATCATAGAACCGGGGATTCCATAGATGTCCGGTTCTCCCCTCCACCAGCCGCCGCATATCGCTCCTGCTACCAGCTGATGAATGGATTGTCCTGGTTTCCTGCCTTCATCCTCATCAAAAAACAGTTGAATCTGGTTATGCGCATGTCCGGTTGCCAGAAAGACTTTAGGATGATTTTCCAACATCGACAGGATCTCCTGAGTCTGTCCAATCTTTTTATCTTCCAGAAAGAAGGGTATATGTGCGCAGAGGACCACCAGCTTTTCAGGCGCTACCCTGGCAAGGTCATTTTTAATAAACTCAGCCTCAAAAGGATGTATACCGGGATAATAATCCCTTCCGAATTCCTTCGGGTCAACTGTTTTAACATCATTGATTACCAGAAAATGTACATTTCCCCAGTTAAAACTATAATAGTCCGGTCCATAAGAATTTTCAAATGAATCATTATCCCCCGTAGAGGGGTCTTTAAAATCCCCCCTGTCCCTGTCATGGTTCCCCAGCACATAATAACTTGTCTTTTCTGCAAGTCCAAGTGTAGTCTTTACCTTCGGCAATGCAGAAAGGGTATTTCCAACCAGATCACCCAGGACAATCATAAAATCGTGATCCCCTCCCCGTAATTCATCGGTAGCCACTTCTCCGAGGTAATTGATCTGGTCCTGGGCATAAACCTGCGGATCACCCATCAATACAAGTGAATATTTATCTTCTCCCGGTGATGGCCTCAGGGCTATATCAAATTTTTCAGCATCCGGGGATGCGTAAAAGGAGGGTTGAAAATCTTTGTCCATCAAAAACTGATACCCGGTGGGTTTAATTGCAAAAACGAATCTGCCTTCCAGTTTCGGGATGGAATATTTTCCTTTTCGGTCGGTTGATACAATATTCCTCCCGTTAGAAACCTCGAGTCCTTCGTAAAATGACTCTCCTCGATCATGCAGTCCATTGAGATTTTCGTCAATGAAGGCAGTGCCCCGGACTACGTTTTGAGCCTGCAGGCTGCCTGATTGGGACTGGGACTGAAATGGATGCTGAAACTGAAAAAGAGACAGATGCAACAGATAGAAAATGGCTATCAGATATTTCATGCTATTTCTATTTAATCAGTTTTCCTGCATGCTAATTCGATTTCAAGGGGCTCATCCGGAGTGACAAGCAGATTTAAAACATTGAATTTTAACTTGAACTCATCCAGTACATCACCTGTTTTAACACCTAACCTCAAACTCTCACCCGCCTTTAATATCATAATCCGGGTTTTATTATAGAATGAGTATTCCCCTGTATTCTCCAGGATAAAATCGACAGAACTACTATTGCTTAGCACAACCTCTGCTATTTTATCATGATATACGACATTTTCGATACTAACTGATTCATTGAAGATTGGGGCCAGGAATTCCTCATTGCCGATCAGGTTATTTTCAAACCAAACCGCTGTCCTTCGCTCCAGCAGGGCTTCCTTGATACTTTCGGCAGATCTTTCTTTGGCAAATACAAGCGTTAATGGCCGGTGATTCTTCTCCGAATCATATTCGAATGAAATGGGTTGGTGTATATCCGAATTGGCCATCATGGTTAGATTCTTTTCAATGCACCATTGATGGGCTTCCCGGTTGTAGGAAAATCCATTCACTACCTCAATACCCATCATTGTTCCATCCTCAAAAAGTTTCGTGTGCTCATCGAACCAGACAGAAATACCATCCATGTCCCATTTGCTATTTCGTCCTCTCCAGTTAGGATGGTTCCAGAAGATAAAGGCATTTTGCCTCCTGGCCTCTTTAAAAGCAAGTTGGGAATCCTCGCTGCTTACCTTCTGAACCTCTGTCAGGAAAAGGGCATTAAAATGTCCCGGGGGCATTTTGTGTGTAATTTCACCGCCCTTAATAAGGATAAGATCCCTGTCTCCCAGTGCCCTCTGGGCAATCTCGAAAGCACGGTCCAGATTATTACTGACATCGGAACCCGGCTTTTCCTTTCTTATATGATCGGTAAGAGCAATGGCATCCAGTCCCTCGCTGATGGCTTCTTCAACCCTGACGGTAGGCCAAACCTTACCGTCTGAAAATACCGTATGCATATGAAAATCACATTTCAGGGTATGGTAACCAGGTATATCAGGTATTTGTTTTCCTTTTTTGGGATCAACGCTGTATGCCTGCATTCCGAAGCAGAAAGTCATGAGGATCAGGAGGGAGATTTTTCGATTCATTTTTTTTGAGGATTTAGGTTTAGTTATGTATAGATCTGAATATTTATTTTTTTCAACCTGGTGTTATCAGAGATTTATCTGGTTTTTTCTCGCCTGGCAGATTTCATTCCCGGTGAGGTTTGGAAAAATCCCAGATCGGTTTTTTCTGAAGCTCTTTATTCAACTTATTATATGCCTTTTTTGCATCCCTGTCCAATGACTCCCGCTCAAGGACTTCCGTTTCCCATTTATCAGTTTCCATATCAAAAAATCGGCCATCCGAATATAACTTATACCTCTCAGTTCTTATAAAGCATCCGGCCCGTTGACTTACATTTCCGGTTTTGGGATAATAATGAACGAATATGGATTTGCGCGCTTTGTATCTGGATTTTGTCAGCAGTTTATAAAAACTTCTTCCGTCAATATCCCCGGGAAGGGATACCCCTGCTGCTTCTGTAAAAGTTGGAACAAAATCACTGAATTCAACCAGTTCATTTGCGGTTACACCTGTTTTTCCTCCTCCCGGATAACTTATTATTAGTGGTACATGGGTTCCATTGTCAAGTAATCTTCCTTTACCTCCATTATAGGGTCCGTCAAGGGTTTCCGTAACAATATCCGAATTGCATCCGTTATCCCCGGTAAAAATTAGGAGGGTATTCTCCATGAGTCCTTCTTCTTCAAGCCGGGTAACAATTTTTTCTACGATCTTATCGCTGTACTCCACCATGTCCCTGAAATACTTATTATCACTTCTGAGACGGTTTTCGGGAACTCCCCATTCCGGTGAATCGGGTGTTGGCTGGAAGGGTGAATGCACAAGCAACATGGGATAATACACGAAAAAAGGTTCATCCTTATTTCGCGAAATGAAATCAATGATATAATCAGAGACTATATCCGGACCGTAATCATCAATAGTAGCCTGGATTGGCGTTCCGTTCTTCACGATGAGAGGATTGGCATACCTGGACCCTTTTTCGGTCAACCACCAAAGGCAGTATTCATCGAAGCCAAACTGGTAGGGCCTGTCAGGATCCATACAGTTTTCCTCTTTGGTATTTACCCCGTTCAGCTGCCATTTGCCAGCTATCATGGTTTTATAACCTGCATCTTTCAGAAAATTTCCGAAGGTTTTTGCCCTGACATCCAGGTAACCAAAATCAATATAATTATTGGAATTATACCTGCCTGTCATGATTTTGACCCGGGAGGGTGTACAAAGGGGTTGTGAATGGCATTGGGTAAACCTGATCCCGTTTTCCGCAAGGGAATCCAGATTGGGTGTCTGATAGGACAGGGAACCATTGGTACTCAGGCATTCATAACCCATGTCATCGCTCATGATCAGGATGATATTGGGCTTTCTGTCTTGCTTGGAGGGAAGGGGAGGGGTACTGCCCAAAATCTTTGGATACAATCCGGTTATTAGCAGAAGAAACTGGATTGTTCTCAACCCTCTTGCTTTCATTCCTTTTTTTCCAAACATAAAACATTTTATGCAAAAAATGGCAGCATTTCGACATAGTTCAATGAATAATGAACTGTCATATAGCGGATAAATTCTATGTCTGCCCAAATCCGACAGCAGGTTTGGTGACCGTTTGGAGTGAGGCATTCCAGATTACCGACGGGGAGATTCTTGTCTCCGATCTGTCCGGCAGGCTTGAACTTGACCTGAGCAACCAGACTGCAGGATCCTATGTTGTCCAGCTAAGAACTAAGGGACAAGTATTCTATCGGAAGCTGATCAGGGAATAGGTTAAATGTGGTTTTGAAAAAATGCAATTGAAGAGAATAACAGGATTATTCAATTATGATATATTTGATCTGCTCCAGGATATTTCCTTCAGCATCAATGCCTCTTAACAGCACCTGGTATCTCCCGGAATTCTCCCCTGCCTTGAATGTGATATGCTTGGAATTTCCCTCGAAAGAAAGGTCCGGATTCCAGTAAAGGGTCGGATTCAGGTTAGGAATCCTGGCTTCATTGCTTTCCTGAGCCATGCTGAATTGGCTCTCCGGAGGAAATACTGCCAGGGTAGTCTTGAAGGCATTCTGTGGTATTCCAATTTGAAGGTTAAGGTCTTTGGCAACTATGTTTGCGATGCCGTCAAATACCTGGTCCTCAATTCTATATTGTTGACGCAACAGATCCACGAAATCCACCCTTGAAACAGGTATTCCAAGAACCTCTTTAATATTTAGCAAAGGGGCCCCATTGAATAATAATAAGGGATTATCTCCCAACAGAACATTATTTCCCCTATGGTATAATTGTAGATCATATTTATCATTCCGGATACTGATTTTCTCTCCTGGAATAATTTCTTTGAAGACCTCTTCCATGTTTCTCATTGATACAAAATCCTCCAGCTTAATACGGGAATCAGGTATCCCATAAAAGGCTATGACACGTTCTTCATCTTGTGGGTCGGGCTTGTCCTTATTCTTGTACATTTTCTCCAGCAATGACTGAACATAGGCCCTGTCATATTCATCAAATCTGCTGCTGTCAAAATGGAAAAAATTAAGTTTGTAATTGTGAAAAGAGGGATGGAAAGGCCAGTCAAAAGACATTTCCATTGGGTCATTATGTCCGAAGGATTGTACCACAATTTCTGACATCCCGGTTTTATGAACAGGATATTCAAAACTGAATCTCCCTTCGTTATCTGTTCTTGAATTCAACGTCGAAGCCTCCTTGCCAACAAAAAAAAGTACCAGGTTGTCATTCCGGATTCTACTATTGTTTACCGGGTTAAATCCATAACCGGTTACGCGTTTGGAATCTATTTCAGGCAGGAAATCCAGCTTCTCCGTTAAATCCCGGGAAATAGATTGCCATTGAAACCTGCTGCTTTTTTTCGAAATAAGATATAAATCCAAAATGACGGCAAGCTTTTCTGCTGGAATTGCAGGCATCAATTGCGCAAATTCATCCCAGTCATTGAGAATAGGATGGAGGTCCACGCAAGATTTAAAACTCTGGTTCAGCGAATGGTCAATAAATAAATCTTTTCTAACGGTGAGGGAAAGAAGCTCGAATTCCTTTTTTGCCGGAAGTCGGATTTTCATGTCGATGATCTCACCCTTCTGAAAGGATGTTTTTTCGAATACAAGATCGGATGAGGGGGATTCAGGAGGAATTTCGTGATAATACAGACGCTGGCAGTATTCTTTATAACCGCTGTCAAGAATACTAAATTCCAGTAATCCTCCGGGGAGGGATGTATAGGGGAATTTTACTTCCTCCAAACCCTGTTCAAGGGCTTGCTCATAAAATACCTGTCCCCTGATTTTCCCGATCAGGTAATGTTTCTCCCTGTCCGATATGCCCTTACCCAACACCTTTAGATTAAGCTGGCTTTCTTCTTCCTGAATATTAAGTGTAATTCCCTTATCCAGTATCTCAAGCGGGATCATGCCAATACCCGGCAGATCCAGATGATATGTATAGGAAGTATCTGCATAAAAAGAACAGTGCCCCATTCCCGGAATTGAAAACTCAAGTTGTGTAATGGTGTCATCGGGCTGTCTGATTAGGAATCCTTTCTCCAGCCCGTAATAGAGTCCATTAGGGTAAGTGACTTTTATAAGCAGTTTATTAGTGATCCCATGCAATAATCTTTGTCCCTCTGGAAAGACAGAAACCTCAGGTTTGCTTTGATTGTCCCTCAAATTCAATGCAGGTGGTTTGGAGGGATTTATCACCTGTACTATTTTAATTCCAAATAGGTGTTCACCATAGTTTCTTTGCAAGTTTGAATAGGCCTGCAGGTAATAGGTTCCTGAGGCTATTTGCTCGGGCAGGATGATTCTGCCGGAGGCCTTGTGTTTTTCAAGTTTCAGGGTTTGTTGTACTATGGATTCACCATTTTTGTCCATGAGCTCAACATATACAATACCACTGTAGGAGAATGGGCAGAGGACCTGGTCGTCAAGACTCCAGATAGAATACCAGAGTTCTGTCCCGGAGAAATAAAGGTCCCTGTCGGTTTGGATCACAAAGTTTTCATTGGGATGGTTCAACATATACTCCTGTAAGAGTTCTGAGGGTTTTAAATAAGGGTCTTCAGATGGATTCGGCAGGACAATATGGATGGAAGCTAACCAGAAGATTAGTAATACAAGGGAATATTTTAAGCTGTTTTGCCTCATTAAATTTTGCAAAGTTTTACCACCAGATCGGTTCTATATTGCTTCCGTATACTCTGCAATCCACACAATGTTTATTTGAAAGTTCAACATACATAGTGAGAATTCCATAATCATTATCCTCTGAATCATAATTACTGATCACAAGTCCCTTTCCCAGCAACAGTGAATCTTCAAGAAACTGCAAGTGTTCAGTGAGCACCTCGTTCGGTATAGAATCAATGGGGAGATCCGGGTACTCATACTCAATATATTCGCATCCTGGTAAATATTTACGCACAATGGACTTCTCCTCAGAGGTGAGGCTTGAGTATGATTTGAAGATCCTTGAGGAAGTATGGGATGCCGCATAGAATATTCCGATCACATTGTTGTCGGGGGTGCTTCTATTTTGAATGTTACCTGCGATATGGCCGGGTTGAATGTCATAAAGGAAACCTGAACTCTCAGAAAATTCTTTTACCATATTAAAATAATAGTGTGCTTCCCGACTGATGGCATACTGGTTCACAAGCACACTGTATCTGTATAATAATTTATCAGATTCGAGGCTTACGCTGAATACAGGTACATTGACAAGTTGATTGCGGGTTAACCCTTCCGTGGTTGTAGTGTTAATTCCAGCAATATGGTTTGTGGGCCAGCATTCGGTGATATTTTCTAGTTCCTCAGTCTCAAATTCTAAATATATGGGTATTTGATTTTCATCATAAATGAAATTAGGGGTTATAATTTTGTCTGTGGATAACCATGCTACGGTTTTCCAGGTCTCTTCAAAGGTATATATATAGTACCTCGAAGCACTCTCATCGATGCTGGTAGTAAGCTGCAATTCCAATCTCGGATTGTCAACCTGGTCTCCGTCCTGGTTGACAGTGACTGACTTAAAAGATAAACTATCGATATCAAGAGAACTTAGCAGGTTCACCGGATCAGATTCATAAACCTGTCCCTCTAGAAATATTTTCAAATGGTAGCTGCTTTCCTTTTTAGCTATAAAATCATCCTGGACAGGCTTATACCATCCCATATCATGATAGGCATAAGTATGTTCCTCTGTCCCATTTTCTATGACCACAACATCGGCATTAGTAACCCATTCAAAGTTATTGTTCTGGAAAATCCCGCTTCGGCTCAACTTGATTCCACTATCCCCGGCCTTGTCGCTTACATAACCTTCCACTACAAGGTAGCTAGGAGAATCGTCCTGGGTATAATCATACGGATTAATGCAAGATGCAAATATTAGAAATATGACTATTATTTTACGCATCTTCAAATCTTAAATTTGTAAGTCAGGGTGAATATGGGGACTCCATAAATGGACAGTGAATATGCCTTAAGTCTCCCTTTTTCATCATAGTCGAAAAATATTGAATAAGGATTATCCCTTCCGGTAAGATTAACAACCGATAAACTTACAGAACTACGAATAATTTTATCCGCCTTGTAATTTCCATCCATCGTTGCTGACAGGTCTACCCTGAAATAATCTGAGAGCCTGAATTGATTTCTGTCAGAGAACTGAATCCGTTTTGACCCGCGATAATTATAAGCGGTTTCAGGCAATGTGACAGGTCGTCCTGTACTGTAATGTATGTTCGTTGATATCCTCAGACGATGAAAAATATCATAATTGGCAACCAGGTTCAACTGATGGGGTTTATCGTAATTTGAGGGGAAATATGAACCCTTGTTAATCGTTTCCTCGGGAAGATCGCTCTGGAACCTGTTCAGTGACCTGGCATAGGCGTAGTTCAGCCATCCGGTCAGGTCTCCTTTATCTCTGCTTATCTGAAATTCAATTCCATAGGAGCGGTTAATTCCATGGATAATTTCTGTCTCAAAATGCTCATTGGCAAATAATTCAGCTCCGGTCTTATAATCCAGTATATTCTGGGTATTTCTATAATAGGCTTCCATGGAAAACAAGAAGGAACTGGAAGGATTCAAAACAATATTGCGAAAGTAGCCGAGGCTGACAATATCTCCGACCTTGGGTTGTATATGTGGATTGCTCAATTTCCAAAAATCTGTGGGAGAGGGCAGGATGGTATTTGAAACCAGACCAATATACTGGCGTGTCCGGTTATAACTGAATTTCAATGAGGACTTTCCATCCAGATTGATTTTTCCAAGAAACCTGAATTCAGGCCCTGAATAGGATTTGACCAATTCGCCTTTGGAATAGATACTCGTATCCTTTAATGAATTAAGGGACTTGCTTACTCCCTCGTTGTAATCGAAAATCACAGCGGGACCGAGGTATCCGTAGGCAGAATATCTCAGACCGTAGGATAATGTAAGCCAACTGGTAAGGGTCTGTTCATTTTGAATATACAGGGATCCTTCGATAGCCCGTTCATCGTCCAGATTTACTGGCTCAACTAAGGATTCAGAACCCCATGGATTTTGGCTGCCGGGTTGAATATCATAAAGTATCCCGCTAAAACCGAATCCAAGATTGAGCCATCGATCTCTTTTCCAGTTAAACCTGTTATTCAGGGAATATTGGTTTAAACTGTATGATGAACTCATTGAAATAGATGGTACAGATTCGTCAATCAGGCTGAAGTTATATGAGCTAAAATTAAGATTGGCTTCATACACCAGGTTTTTTCCAAGCTGGGCATTGTAACCTGAGGATAATACAAGATTGGAATATTCCTGGGTCTGGACCCCGTCAAATTTAAAGTAATCATGACTTGTGTAAAATGTCAGAAACAGGTTTTGGTTCTTTTCAAGTTTCATATCTATTTTACCAAAAATGTCGTAGAATGATGCCGAACTGTTGCGTATTCCTTCATCACTTATCCTGTTTAAAATCCAGTCCGAATAAGTACTCCGTCCAGCCCCAATAAACGAGATTTTGTTTTTTACAATAGGGCCATCAAATGATAGTTGAGCTGAGATCGGACTGATTCCGCCCTGCAAACTGTACTTTTCATAATCTCCGGTCCTGGAATCTATATCCAGGATAGAAGAGATCCGTCCCCCTATGGATGAGGGAATACCACTTTTGTAAAGTTCTGTGTTTTGAACCACATCGGCATTGATATTGGAGAAAAATCCAAAAAAATGAGACATGTTCATTATGGGAGCATCATCCAGCAAAACCAGGTTCTGATCCGTACTGCCTCCCCTGACATTGTAACCCGTCGCAACCTCCGATGCTGCCTGCACTCCCGGCAGCGTCATCAGTCCCTTGAGAATATCAGTTTCCCCAAGAATCATGATGGATTTATTCAACACTCGCATGTTCATTCTCTCCCCCCCATCCATCCTGCTAATTTTGTCATTGAACTGTCCGGTTACAGTTACCTGATCGATCAAATTATAATCATCAACAAGGCTTATATCTAAATTCCCGTTTTCATAGGCTGTCACCATTCGTCTGGCTGTTTTCTTTCCCACTGCCCTGTATATAATTTCATTCTGTCCGGATGGAATTACCAGGCTGTAATTACCATTTATATCTGTTACCGCACCGGTCGAAGAGCCTGCAATCTGTATGGTTGCTCCGATTATGCTTTGTCCAGTTGTGGCATCCAGAACGATCCCCATTATGTAAAATTTGTTTCCTGATAGATCGGGAGAAGGATTTCCAAATTGCACCATTTCAAATACTGATCCGGTAAATCCCTCCTTTGCAAGCTCTTCCATTATCGTATCAGTGACTTCCAGATTATCGGGAGTTCCTGAGGAAAGCGACTCATAAAAATCACGGGCAAAATTCATCTTTGGGATCTCATCCCTTGCAATGTATATGAGCGGCAGATCCTCATATATGCTGAATCCAAACTGCTCAAAATAATCTTTGATTCCGGAAAGTAATTCAACGTTTTCATAATTCACATTAATGCTTGATGAATCCTCTATCCATGCGGGATTGTAGTAGAACCTGAGTTGGTAATCCCTCTCCAGCAATTGAATGAATTCTTTAAGCAGCAGACTATCCCGTTGTAAACTCAACCTGGGTAAGTTTGTTTCCTGGCATAACGCAGCCGAAGATATTGTCAGGATTATTAATATGTTTATTATTCCTCTCAAGTCCTGTATCCTAATGATCAATCAATAAGTTTGTGTATTCACATAAGTCATATAAGATTTGCGTTCCAGATTCTTCAAAATTTATTTTCGCCTGTCTCATATATTTGCGCAAGGGTTTTTTTAAATCCTGAAATGCCCGGAGATAATCCTTTCTGCTGTCAATAACATAAATCTTTCCAGCCAAAACAAGATAGACTTGTTTCTCGTACTGATAGGAATAATGATCAGTCTTAGTTGCATCAAAAAATAATTCCTTATTGTGTTTGACAAACATCCTCAACTCATCATCGTATACCACCTCATAGAAACCCTCCTTCAATTGATCATTTATGGGCTTCATCTCTGTATGCAATCTGAAATGATAATAGTTGCCATAATGCTCCAGGGTAAATCTTTCCACAAAATATTTGTTCAGCACAAGTCGAACCATTTCGGCACTGCCACCCTTTTTCCATAATATCAACTCATCCATGACGAGATTGTAACTGAGAATGAGATCTTCATGTAATTTCCCATTATAGGTTAAACTCCCTGGCAAAGTCCCAATATTAAAAAAATAGGGTGTCCCAATATGGGATTTCAATTCGAATTCATAGATCCTTCCATGATACCACAGACTGTCCTCAAAAGGATCTTCAACATCCATTAGCCGGTTAAAGACCTCCTGTCGCTGTTTTAGAATCTCCCCAGGGGCATTAGTCGGTAAGTTTTGTGCTGACAGCAAACAAGGCAGAACCAATATTGCAATGATGCACTTTAGACGGTAATATGTTGATTCATTACTTTTCAATTCAATTTTTTTCTGCTGAAAAATGTCTATAAAGGAGAGATGTAGATCATATTTCAATGCTTTAAAATATAAATAAATCTTTAAGGATTATTGGAAATTAAATAAAGTCCCAATTAATCTTTTCAGACATATACATTCGCGGATATCTTTTGTTGAAAATTGATACCGAAGAATATATTCCTTAAATTAAGAAAGTTTGAGTAAAATAAATTCAATGTTATCATGAATAACAGAAGAGAATTACTTAAGGCAATGGCTTTGCTTCCTCTGGCAGCATGTACCAGGGCAGTTGATAAAAATGGGATATTTGAATCACCTCAACCTGGTCCGAGTCCAGCAGGATGGTTGCCGGATGGTAAGGATCTCAATCTTCAAAAGGTTAAGATAAAAAAAGTCAAAGCAATCGTAACCGCCCCATATGGTACTGAATTAGTGATAGTGAAGGTTGAAACGGATCAGCCCGGGCTTCATGGCATAGGATGTGCCACTTTCCGGCAAAGAGCGCGTACGGTTGCATCTGCTGTTGACGATTACCTGGATGATTTCTGCCGGGATAAGGATGTAAGCAATATAGAGGATATCTGGCAAACCGCTTATGTTAGTTCCTATTGGCGTAATGGTCCGGTTTTGAATAATGCGCTCAGCGGATTGGATCAGGCTTTATGGGACATTAAAGGCAAGATGGCCGGAATGCCTGTATACCAGTTGCTGGGAGGTAAAACGCGATTTGCTGTTGACACTTATCCCAGTGCTTCTGGTCGTACACCGGAAGCCTGTATGGACAATGTTGCAAAATTCAAGGAGCAGGGATTCCGGCATATACGAATTCAACTTGGGGGCTATGGTGCCACTCACCTTTCTGAACATCCCCCATATAAGCAGTTTGGTTTCGGGCATGCCGATGATAATACCATGGATGCCCAGGCATATAAAAGAGGCGTGGTTGACATGTTCAGATTGGCCAGGAAAAGGTTCGGGGATGAGATAGAATTATTACATGATATGCATGAGAGACTTGAGCCAATGGATGCTATCGATCTGCTTAAAAAATTAGAAGAATACAGACCATTTTTCATTGAAGATCCCTTTTCGCCTGAAAATATGGGTTGGCTTAAAATGCTTCGCCAGCAGAGTAGTGTTCCCATTGCCATGGGGGAACTTTTCAATAATCCGCATGAATGGATTGAACCCATGAGCCAGCGTTTGTATGATTTTATCCGTATCCATATTTCTCAAATTGGGGGTATTACTCCTGCCATGAAAGTTGCCCGCCTGGGAGAATGGTTTAATGTAAGAACAGCCTGGCACGGTCCGCGTGACACTTCTCCTGTTGGACATGCGGCAAATGCTCATATCGACCTGGCCGTCTGGAATTTTGGTATTCAGGAAGGTAAAACATGGAATGAACTTACCAATGAGATATTCCCGGGTACTCCATGGATTGAAAATGGATACCTGTTTGTGAACGAAGCTCCGGGACTGGGTATAGATATCGATGAAGAGAAAGCTAAAAAATATCCCCTGCCTGAATATAATTACAAATGGACACAGGTACGGAAAGCAGACGGCACACCTGTCAGACCATGAGAAATCAATACTTTTCCTTTTATTCTTCTCGAATCCCTTCAATATATATTAAATTATCACTGTTGATCTCCCAGCAGTAACGTTTCTGTCCTTCATTGTCTTCCCATGTGGAGGAATGAATTTTACCTTCGACGTAGAGCGGGTTGCCAGTTAAAAATGCCTGGATAAAAACTCAGAACAATCCAGCACCTCAATTTCACTGAAGTAGAAATCATTTTTATCTTCCGTGATAATAGCTTTACAGGATTCTTTGATAGCTGAATAGTATTCCAGACCATCTTCAAAATCATTAATCCGGGGATCGTCAGCGGTTTGCCTGGCAACAGAATCGTCAATGGTTGTAAGGCTGATATTCTCCAATAAGGATTGTATCTTTTTTTTCGCCATTTTTTCGCCACTCTTCTTGGATGAGAAATAAAAAGCAATCGCCAGGCATAAAGGTGAAGTAAATAATTCAAACCGGTCGCTATTACCCATACTCAGGATTCGGGCAGAATAAATGAAAAGAGGATATTCCCTGTTGAATACTGAAATGATCACGTTAGCATCAATAAATACCCTCATTTCCTGGAATTATAATAATCTGTCCTGGCTTGTTTCCTGGTACGTCTGAGATATTGAGGTTCGCCTTCAGCCACACGTGAAACCCAGTCTGCGATCGGCAATTCTTCAAGGGATTTGTAGTCTCCTGAAGTAATACTTCGGTATATAAATTCCGTCAAACGGGACAGGCTGATATTATTTGCTGCCGCAAAAGCTTTCGCCTTTATAATAACCTCCTGGTCAAAATGCAGTGTTAGCTTAGCATCCATAATTTTTATTTGTTTACGTTAAAATTATATATTTATTACGTAAAAGAAAAAAATGTATGACCTGATTGAATTTTGTAGATTGTTATTTCCTGTTTACCACCCAAACTTGAGATCACAATTTGTGACCTCAAGTTCGAAAATGGAGTAGCAAATCCCAAGCACTATTCCCAATGCTTATTCTTCCTCCTTTACCTCTTCCCTTTTCCCATCGATGAAAACAAAATTGTCCCCTTTGATCTCGAAGGTATTGGGTGCTATTTCGGTTTGAAACCTATTCTTTTTCTTTGTCTGAAATCTTCGTTATCCTTCCTGTCTTGTTCTAGATTTTTTAGATATTCAAATATTAATTGGATATTATTATCATGTTCTGAATCTTTTAGTTGAAGCTGTTCGATTTTTAGAAGGATATCATCGTATGATGCCAGAAGTGTTTTCAGCTTAGCGAACACTCTGATTATATTTATGTTAACCATAATTGCCAGCTCACTGTTCAACACACTTGAGAGCATTGCAACTCCCATCTCAGTAAAGGCGAGAGGAGGAATTCGCAGTCCCATTTTTTTATGATTGGGTATCACAATTTGTGATACCCAATTTTGCATCTCAGGTTTGGTCAACTGAAACATAAAATCATCTGGAAAACGTTTAATATTTCTTCTGACTGCCTGATTCAGTGTACGAGTTTGCACGCTGTACAACTCTGCCAGATCCCTGTCAATCATAACTTTCTGGCCTCTTATGAGAAATATTTTCTCAGCTATGATTTCTTCAGGGATTAATCCTGGTTTTAGATTTTTGGCTGCCATTTTAATAATTGCAATGAGTTCTGACTATGCTAATTGCATAAGCCAGAACTCAATACTCGATAAAGGATTTAACTATTGGATATCACAATTTGTGACCCCAAGTTAGAACTTCAAAACAGTCTACTCCTCCTTCACCTCTTCCCTCTTACCATCAATAAAGACAAAATTATCACCGTTAATCTCCCAGGAATAGCGCTTCACACCTTCCTTGTCTTCCCATGTGGAGGAATGAATTTTGCCTTCCACGTAAAGTGGGATTCCTTTCCTGACATAAGCCTCGACGATCTCGGCGGCCTTATTCCAGAAGACAATGTTATGCCATTCGGTTTTCTGGACCTCGTTCCCTTCTTTGTCGAAATAGACCTCATTGGTGGCCAGGGGAAAGCGGGCCACTTTGGCCGTGTCATTGATCTGATTGATTTTTGGATCATCCCCCACATTACCCATGAGAGTGACTTTGTTGATACCTCTTTTCATAATAATAAAATTAATTAGACATAGGATTTATCATTCCTTAATGTCAGTGAGGGTAGAATATCAGCCTTTACTTCCAATTTTTAATAGGTCAGCGAAAAATGGATATGATTTTTCATCAGGTGTCAATACTCAATTTTGGATAGAATCTATGAATTGCATATTTTTACTTTATCCCCCTACCAGAGGCCATCGCAGTTATTTGGGATTGAGCGTTTAGCTAGAATTATTCTTTCTTTCAGGTATTAATCTAATCTGGTTCGGAAATGAGAAACAATTTCACAGGTATTACTGTATTATTCGTTCGCATAATATTATCCCTCAGCATAATACTTTCAGTGGGAGGATGTACCAAACAGGAACCCATCGCTTCGTTCAGCGTGAACTTCCCAATTATAGAGCAGGGGGGGAGTGTACAATTCACGGATCAGTCTATTAACAATCCTACCTCATGGGAATGGTCATTTTCAGGAGGTACCCCGGGAACCTCAAATGAACAAAACCCACTTGTTACTTATGAAAACGCAGGAAAGCATGTTGTGAGTCTCAGGGTTAGTAACGGAGATGGATCCGATGCTGTTCAAAGGGATAACTGCATCACTGTAAACCTACCAGCACCTGTGGCTGCTTTCACAGCTGATAAGACGTCGCTGGATGCCGGCGGAACGGTTCAGTTCACAGATCAATCACTTAATGAACCAACCGATTGGTTTTGGAGTTTTGAAGGTGGAACACCCTCCACCTCAGAATTGAAGAATCCTTCCGTGCAGTATCTAAACCCGGGAAGTTTTTCTGTATCACTGTTAACAGGAAATACAAGCGGTACGGATTATCTGCAGAAGGATGGATACATTAATGTGACACAGACTAGCACCTCGCTTACCATTTATAATAAGACCCATACTGAAATCGAGTTTGAAATATTTAGTCAAAAGAAGCAAATTCCTTACGGGGGAAGTGTAACATATTATGGTCATACTCCTATGACTTTTGCAAATTACTATGCAAGCACATCGGGGGAAACTTCAACCGGTACCAAGCTAGGATACGAGTTAATCTGGGAAAATACCATCAGATTAAGTCAATCCCATATGAATCTGTTCCTTGATGTTGGTAGTAGTTTTTATTTTCTTTATTTGCAGAATGGCGGATCTGATTCCTTCAGTAATCTTCAGGTTGGGATCATGGATATTTTTAATGGATTCGTGGTGGACAAAACGGAAAGTATTGTAATTCCAAATGATAATGTTGTTTATAGTATTGGTTATTATAAGTCGCATTTGGCCAATGAATTTAATTGGATACAGATAAATATGACTCACAACACCTTAGGTACATATCACTGGTCACAGGGGACTAATTTCTCACTGCCTGATACTGTCAATCAATGGATACAACTCTATAGTGATGTTAAGAAAAGTTCCGCTAACAGTAACTTTCAGATGGAAGGGGATCCCGAAACTTTCCTCCTCCCGGATTATGCGATTAATCCGAATGAAAAATAACCCTTAAAATTAAAATCATGTACAGGCTCTCATTCATTTTCATATTTTTCCTGATCAGCAGCGGACTGGCCTCCCAGAATTTTTATGATTTTAAGGGTGTTGGCGCCAGGGCAGCAGGCATGGCTTATGCATTTAATGCGGTGGCAGATGATGCTACCGCAATTTCATGGAATCCGGCCGGTTTAACACAGCTGAAGAAGCCGGAACTTTCTCTTATTCAGAGGATTCAGCTTGAAGAATATAACTATACCGACCTGCAGGATAATTCTTATTCTTATATCCAGGAAGGAAAACCATATTATACACTTGATTACCTGAGTTTTGTTTACCCGCTTACAATTGGGGATAATTCACTTGTTCTGGGTTTATCCTACCAGAATCAGATCAATTATAAATTCAACCAGTCCAGGAATTATAGCAACGCAGACTATGAGGGAAGCTCTAAATCTACCCTTACGGTAAATTCATTTTCGCTTAGTGCAGGTTATTCTCTGTCGAATGTTTTATCGCTGGGGGTTGCTATGAATTATTATTTTTCATTGGGAAATAAGACCCAGTGGAATTATGTATATCACCTTTCAGATCGTACTGTATATGAAGATATTAATGAGGTATATTCATTTTCTGGCTTCAACGTAATCATCGGTACATTTGCTGATTTCTCCTCCCTCTCATTGCCATTAAAACTAGCCTTACGTGTAAACACACCACTGAAGTTAAAGGATGATTTCGCCACCCTGGCAGATTACCATGCCAGATACCCTACAGAGGACATTTACCGGATCGTCAAAAAGGAAGGTTCCGAGACCTATAATATTCCATGGATTATTGGTACAGGAGCCTCGTATAGGTTCGGGGATTTCCTGACCCTTGCCATAGACTATGACCTGAAACCATTCGAAGATGCCGAAAGGAATATACAGATGAATATTTATGATGATTTGAATTATATTCCTCCCAGAGATGAGTTGGTCGATTCGACCGACCTGCTTGTGCAGTCAAATGATAATCTTAACCAGTTCAGAATTGGACTGGAATATATTCTGCATCCTGATTTTGCTTTAATTCCGCTTAGGATCGGCTGGAAAAACAATCCGACCAATGGGGCCAATCAGGATATCAATGGACTGTATACAGACCAGGTTTTCGCAAGTTCATTTAATGCCGGAGTGGGATATATTTCAAAAAACTTTTCAATTGATCTGGCGTATGAGTATTATAATTATACTCAGGAGCGGGTTGGTGCATCAGCAGTTGATCATACCCTTCAATCTTTCATTGTCTCATTGATCATATATATTAGATGATATATTGATGAAAATTTTATTCTCCTTCATACTGGCTGTTCTTATGCTGGGCGGGGTTTCCGGCCAGACATTTTATGACCAGTATAGCAAGGGACAAAAAAGCCAGAAGAAGGAGAGGTGGGAGGAAGCCATCCAAAGTTACCAGGATGCTCTGAAGCTTAGGTCCGATGACGGTGAACGGATCCGTACCTACGGGGTAAACTTCATAGATTATTTTCCGAACCGGGAACTCGGTATCGTGTACTTTGAACTGGAGGACTTTGGCAATGCACGGATCTACCTGGAGAAATCACAGCAGAACCAGACCTCAGAGAGAGCTACGTATTATCTTTCCAGGCTACCTCAGTCATCATTAGCAGACCAAACAGTTGAGAAGACATCCACCCAGGCAGCAATCACAGAGTCAGGCAAAAATGAAAAAGAAACAGTTGATACTGAAAAGGTCGCTGAGATGAGTGCTGGTAATGAGAAGGATCCTGGTAATGAGAGTGTTGCTGGCCCTTCCGGGGAAGTCATTGTTCAAACAGCAGCTGTTGTATCGACGGCACCCAAGGATAATACAAAACCCTTAATAATAGTAACCTCACCACCTCTGCTGAATTTTCGGTCCCTGAACCCTGTGACGAATGATGTTAAGAAAATCACGATTTCTGGTAAGGTCACAGATCAAAGCGGCATTTACGAGGTGCTTGTCAATGGGAATGACGCCTCCATTACCAGCGAGGGGGATTTCCATGCGGATGCCTATCTGAGTGTAGGCGACAATAATATCATCATAAGGGCCACCGATATTCATCAGAATACCCAGGTCAGGGAGTTTACCATAGTCCGGCAGGATATGGCTGTTGCCAAGAATGTTTTAATGGATGAAGGGGGCAAATATTATGCATTGATCATTGGTGTTAGTGATTATACCGATCCCAAAATCACTGATCTGGACGGACTTCCCGTAAGGGATGCAAATCTTCTTACCCGAACCCTGATGGAGAGGTATACCTTTGAAAAAGAAAATGTGTTATTGCTTGAAAATCCTACCCGTACACATATCTTAAGGGCATTTGACTATTTAACAAATACTATTACCCCTGTTGACAATCTGCTGATATTTTATGCTGGACACGGCTACTATGATGAAAAGACAGAGCTGGGATACTGGTTGCCGGCAGATGCTGAAGCAAATTTCACTGCTAACTGGATTTATAATGATGTTCTGGTCGCTAATCTCAAACGTATCCAATCAAAGCATACCTTGCTGATTTCGGATGCATGTTTCAGTGGCAGCATCTTCAAAACTCGTGCTCTGGTCAAGGATGCTCCACAGGCTTACCAGAAAAAGTATGAACTGGCCAGCCGTAAAGCCATTACCAGCGGCGTCCTGAAAACTGTCCCGAATAAATCAGTTTTTCTGAAATACCTGTCCGATCGTCTTGAAAACAATGAGGAGGTTTTCCTCTCTGCCAGCCAGCTATTTCAAAGTGTTGAGATCCCCGTTGCCAATAACAGTCCCAATACCCCCCAGTATGGAGATATACAGAATGTAGGTGATGAGGGGGGTGATTTTATCTTCATCCGGCGCTAATTGCTGCCATCCGGCGCTGAATAGAACAATTCGGAGATCCCGATCATATTAATGGGATTGGAGGATTACCAGCCTGCTAAATCCTGGATAATGAGGTTGTATATCTCGGATACTGTATGTCCCATGGTACGAATTTGTTTGGGGATAATACTTTCCTTGCTCATCCCCGGAACACCATTCAGTTCAAGGAAATAGAGTTTTCCATCATTGTTTATGAAATCAATTCGTACAAGTCCCTTACAATCAAGCAAGTCATAGATTTTCGAGGAAATTTCCTGGCATTCATGGAGGAGAGTCTCAGGAATATCTGGCAGGGGTTATTTCCTCGGCCATCCCTTCCGTATACTTTGCTTCATAATCGAAGAACTCATTTTTTGATATGATTTCAGTGACCGGGAAAATGAATTCCTTAGATGATGTTTTAAGTACGCCACATGTAAGTTCGGATACCGGGGATAAATGTTTCAACCAGAACCTCTCCGTCTTCCTCAAGGGCTTTCTCAACGGCTTCAGGAAGTTCCCCTGCCTGGTTTATCCTGGAAATACCAAAGCTGGATCCTCCTGCATTGGGTTTTACAAAGCAGGGGAGGCCTAATTCCTTTAGAACACTATCTGGATTGAAACCTGCTTTATGGTCTCTGTGGAGGGCAATTAATTTCTGGTTTTTCTCAGGATCTTTTTTGATGAGAACTGACCTGGGGGACAAAATATCGATAGTTGGAAAGGAATTGCTTGCATGAAGATTTATTGAATGACAACTCAAGGGATTCTGAGCCTGAAGTGGAGTAGGGGATGTTAAGGGAATCAAAATAGTCTGGAGTTGTCCGTCTTCGCCCGGGGGACCGTGAAGTGCGATGAAGGCGAAGTCGAACTGCTTTTTACCGTCACCGTTAATGAAACTGAAATCTTCGCGATCAATGGGAATCTGGTCTTTATCCTGGGGACCAAACCTTACATGCCAGTCGTCTTCCCGGATATAGACAATGAAGGGTTCATATTTTTCTTTGTCAATATGTTTTTTTACCTGGTCTGCACTTTTCAGGCTGATAACAAGTTCTGAGGAGTCGCCTCCGGTTACTATGGCAATGGTTTTCTTCATGTCTGTAGATCAGGCAGTTCAGACCTTGTACTACAAAGATAAATTCTTTTTGGTATGCCTGAAGGGTAAGTTGTTTACTCTTCAGTTAATCTATTCAGAAGTTCTTCCTTCGAGATAGCGGTGCCATTTTTCGATTACGCCGCACATATCTTCAGGGAGATCAGATTCGAAATGCATTTCTTCCCCGCTTGTAGGGTGAACAAATCCGAGTGATTTGGCATGCAGTGCCTGTCTGGGAAGCATATTGAAGCAATTCTGGACGAACTGCTTGTATTTGGTAAAGGTGGTTCCTTTCAGGATCTGATCTCCTCCATAGGCTGCATCATTAAAGAGGGGATGGCCGATGGACTGAAGATGAACCCTGATCTGGTGGGTACGGCCGGTTTCAAGACGGCATTCAATCAGGATTAATATAACTCAGCCTTTCCAGTACTTTGTAGTGGGTCAGGGCATGCTTCCCCTGAGTAGCTTCGGGATATACTTTCATCCTGGTACGGTCCTTCAAATCCCTGTCAATATTACCCTCAATGCTTCCTTCATCTTCTTTCATGTCCCCCCAGACAAGTGCATGGTACCTTCGCTTTGTGGTCCGGTCAAAAAACTGTTTGGCCAGGCGGTTCAGTGCCAGTTCTGTTTTTGCGATGACCAGGATTCCTGAAGTATCCTTATCAAGCCTGTGAACCAGTCCGGGCCGCATTTCCCCGGTTTGAAACAGGGGAAGATCCCGGAAATAATAATAAAGAGCATTAATCAAAGTACCTGAATAATTTCCGACTCCCGGATGAACCACCATGCCGGCAGCCTTATTAATGACCAGGACATCATCATCCTCATAGACAATATTAAGGGGGATATCCTCAGGCAGAATCTCAGTTTCCCTCGGGGGATGCGGTAAGACGATGCTGATTACATCTCCCGGCTTGATTTTGTAATTTGATTTTACATGGCTACATCATTAACCAGGATATTGCCTGCCTGGGCGGCATATTGAATCCTTGTTCTGGATGTGTGCATCATTTTGTTTACCAGATACTTGTCCAGACGCATCGGTTCCTGGCCCTTATCCGCAACAAAATGAAAGTGTTCAAACATTTCCGTAGAGTCCGTAGATTCCAGGCCAGGTTTGCTGCTTTTGAGGTCTGAATTGTTATTGTTTTTATCTGGGTTTTCCATAGGGTTACTTATCAGCGAATAATCATTAATTTGCTGCTGGCCCGGAAGATCCCTCTCTGGCTGATCCTAAGAATGTATAATCCTTCTGGTAAGTCACCCGTGTAGTGCGTTTTCTCAGCTGCAGATCCCTTGTATACCAATTTCCCCTGGAGGTTGTAGATGTCAAGGGTCCATTCCCAGGGCATTTCAACCATGGGCAGTTCCAGATTGATCTGCACGCTGGCAGGATTTGGCCAGAACCGGAGATTCATTTCAGGGGTATTCTCTTCCCCTGCAGGCCAGGAGATCTGTTTTCCCATGACAGGCCTTATCATCAGGCTCCCAGAGAACCCGGTATTCACCCATCCCTGTCCAAGGTTATATAAGATTTTATCCTGCTTATTGTTTCCGACATCCCATCCGACATTAAGAATGGTCTCAGTCGTTTTTGTCCAGCCTACATAAAACTCATCCGAAAAGATCAGCACTGTGTCAAGGTAATAAGTCTGGAACTCGTTCAGATTATCAGCATATTCCGGACGGACACCACTCATTTGATATATAAGTTCCCCGGGGGTATTGAGGTCCTTGTTATGCTCCCAGATACCCAGATGGAAATAGTCCTGTGAAGCATCATTGAGGGTCCGGTTGAAGTACATCTGGACCGCCCTGAGGGTGTCGGGTTTATGTGTTTTGAACCGGTAGGCAACGGAGGCATTGGCAGTGCCTTCCCCCCTCAGTCCATACCCTTTCTCAGCGCTTCCATCATCGTAAGCATAGTAATTATGGAATTTCTGATACCTGACGACGGTATCATTCCACTTATAATCAAGATCTTCAGTTACCAGGTAGGATTTAATCTCAAATACTGCTGAATCTGCTTCATAAAATATGAAAGGAAAATTATAGGGAAAAATGAAAGAATTCAACTGCCCGGGAAATACATTAACAGCTCCCCCGTTTGTGGAATCTGTCTTCTGTCTGGCCAAATCTGTAATTTTTAGAATCCTGGTAACATTTCTCACCGTCGTGTCATTATTTCGGTATGTGATGTCAACAGTAGGCTTAAGTTCAGTAAGATAGGCTTTCGGAAAGTGTCTCCAGGGAAGGGCCTGGTAAGTTTTAAGCAGGGATCCCAGGGAGGAGATCATGGATACATCATTCAGGGCAGTGACATTTGACGATCTTGCTGTATCCAGGTACACATAATCAATGTTCCAGTGGTCTACATTATTGTTTTTATCATCGTATCCACTAACCCTTGGCAGGCTGGCGAAATTTTTAAACCTGAAGCGGAAACCTTTTTTTAAAAATCTTTCCTCTCGAATTGGGATAAATACCTGCTTGAAGGTATCTTTTGCAGAACCAGCCAAGGACCAGACAGTTTCCCATTCAAGGCTGTCAACAGGCAGGAAATCCACAGTCAATGAATCCCAGGCTTCCGGTTCATCTCCCAGTCCCATGGGTTCATAGAAAAAGCTCAGCCAGATATCCTGTCTCCCGGGATAATCCAGGTTCAGCGGGACGGAACTCAGGAAATCTGATTCGAATGCAGGTTTAGTGGTTCCGTTCAGATTGCCTTCATTATCGATGGCATCAAGTGTGGCAACCCCAATTGTCACCGGGTCCCGGGTGTATGTATTGTTTATATAAACAAGCCTGTCGGTCCAGAAATAGGGATGTGGATTTGTTCCTTCACGCGAAAAGTCATCGAAAAATGGTAATTCAAGTGTATCACGGGGAACTTCAGCCTGGGAGCTTTTCCTGGATGGTGGGGAGGAATGAACAATTCCAGCGGGTACCAGTACTTCCTGGGCAGTCAGCATGATAAACGACCCCAGTAATAAGACAATACTTAAAGCTCCGGTTTTATTAATTATTTTCATCCAGCAATGGCAATTCTAATTCCTCAGGCTGGGGCAGCTTACTTGAGTCCACTGTGACCCAGATATCAACAGAAGCACCCAGGTTGATCATTATTTCATTTTCTTCATCATAGACCGGTCTCTGTTTCCAAACAAAAGCCAGGGATGAATCTTCGGCATTCATAAGTGACTCATCATAAATAATTGCACCCATGTTAAGGGAGCGCCTGATAATCTTTTTTGAGGCATCCTCATAAAGCAGGCCTACCAGGTCAGGGGCAGCCGTTTTCTCATTACTCAGTCCTTTTCCCAGCACCAGGTCTACAGTGGTTCCCTTGACGATTGAATCTCCTTCCTCAATATCTTCTCCCAGTAATTTCTGTTTGAGGACATTGTCCTTCGCAATATCCGGCACATAAATAAGCTTTCCAACTTTCAGCCCGGCGGTTTCTATGATCGATGTAGCCTGCCTGAGGCTGACCCCAACCACATAGGGCATACTGATAAGCTCTGGATTAAACGCATTTATGGTAAGAAAAATTGTCCTGTTCTCCTTTACCTTGAATTCTGGGCGGGGATTCTGGTCTGTTACAGAACCTCTGAGGGCATTGGTGTTGTAAACTGAATCAACGATCTGGTAACGCAGGTTCCGTTCGGTAAGGAGGGAGTCAACTTCTTCGAGACTTAAGCCTGTCAGATCCGGCACACTTAATGCTTGTCCATGCCGGGTAAAAACCCTAAGAGACAGGAAAATCATGGCTACTACTAATAAGGATCCCCCAATGGCGAAGGAAAGATGTTTGAGGAAAACCCTGCTGAAAATAAATCTTAAGAAATTCATAAGTTTTCAAAAATACAAAAAAAAGGCTGTCCGGTAATTTCGGACAGCCTTAAATATTTTGCATGGGTACAGGATTATACTTTATGCCTGGGTTCATCTGAAACCGAAAGTTTTTTTCTTCCCTTAGCCCTGCGCCTTTTGATTATGTTTCTCCCGCTGACAGATGCCATTCGTTCTTTGAAACCGTGCTTATTCTTTCTCTTACGCCTTGATGGCTGAAATGTCCTTTTCATGGCCTTCCTTGTTTAAATTGAGACTGCAAAAGTAATGTTTTTTTGTATATCTCAAAAAGATTCCTTCAAAAATATCATAAGGCTCTAATTCAGAGCCTGAGGAGATAGCCAGACCAGTTTTTTAGTTTCAAAAAAAGCCTCAGAAAATTCATCTGCCAGGTTAAAGGTCTTTGCCCGGGGATAGGGTTTCAGTTCTTCTGACAGGTCGCCCCCCTTGAGGTACCAGATTCCGGATCCTTCCGGGGATTTTTTTTCCAGGTTTTTTACGACCCAGGCAGTATACCTGTCCAGTCGGGCAACTGCTCTGCTGACCACCATGTCAGTTTTTTCCTTAAATTCTTCAGCCCTGATTTGCTGACAGTGCACATTTGTTAAATCAAGTTCTGCGGCAATTGATTTAACAACGTTTATTTTTTTCCCAATGGAATCGATCAGAGTAAACTTGTTTTCTGGAAACATTATCGCCAGGGGCAGTCCGGGGAATCCACCACCTGTACCAACATCCAGAATCCTGGTTTTAGCAGTGAGAGGGGCAAACATAGCAATCGAGAGTGAATGGAGAATATGTCTTTCCGTAAGATGTTCGATATCCATACGTGATATCAGGTTAATCTTCTGATTCCAGGAACGGGTCAGGTCCTCCAGGTACCGATACCGGTCCAGTTGATCAGCACTCAGCCTGGGAAAATATTTTAACAGGATGTCCATCAGCAAAGAAGCAAGGGACTTACATATTGGAACTGGTATTCTTCAGGATATTATATAGCAATTCTCTAGCCCTGAATAACTGGGCTTTAACAGTTCCAAGCGGCAGGTCGAGCTCAACGGAGATTTCCTCATAGGAATACTCCTTGAAGTACCTCAATTCTACAAGAGTCCTGTACCTCGGTTTGAGTTTGCTAACCACATCCCGTAATAGTTTAATTTTTTGGCTGTTGATGAGATGGGCTTCAGGATCAAGGGTGTCGGAGGCAATGGTTACCGAGGCGCTGTCCGGGTTATCTGCGGATTGGTCAAGTGAAATTGTTGCAGAGCGTTTTTTTCGAATAAAGTCGATGCAATTATTGGTGGCAATCTTGAAAAGCCAGGTACTGAAGGCAAAATTCGGGGTGTATTGTGCGATATTTTTGAAAGCCTTACCGAAAGCCTCGATGGTCAGATCTTCCGCATCGCTTGGATTATTCACCATCTTCAGTAGCATGAAATAGATAGCATCCCTGTATCTTCCCAGCAAATCAGCATAGGCTTTTTCATCACCCTCCCTGGCTTTCTGAACAAGTAAAAAATCATGTTGTGCTTTTTCCGAAAGATTTGAACTCAACTCCATCTGGCTCTTTTTAATTCTACGTAATTGCTGAAAACCATATAGATATGGGCGAGTGGCAACGTGATATCCAACAATGGTGAAATTAGCAATAAATATTTCTCATTCAAACGACCCATTACTAATTTGATAATAACAATTGTTGATAACATGCGAAGGAGAAATATTCCCAACACTATAGGAAGCATGACATGTAATGATAAAAGGAGTATAAATAAAGTGTAAAAAACCAGTCGGCTAAGGATCTCTGATCCAAGAAGGAATTTGGTTGAGAGTCTGTACCTGGGACCGGTTGTCAGGTGTCTTTTCTTTTGAAAATACCATCCTCTCCATGAACTTTCCGGCTCGGAAAAGGTATGGGATTCTTTCCCGATTTCTATGCGTGTAATTTTTTTGCGAGCTACCTCATTAACGAACAGATCATCATCTCCGGATGCAAGTTCATAGTGGGACGCAAATCCTTTATTTTTAAAGAAAATCTTTTTTCTGTACCCAAGGTTCCTGCCTACACCCATATAGGGGAATCCTGCCAGGGCAAAGCCAAAATACTGCATGGCGATAAAAAATGCCTCGTACCGGATCACCAGGTTCAGTAAACCCTTTTCTCTCTTATAAGGACCATAACCGAGAACAATCTCTGTATCTTTTTTGAAATTTCTCTGCATTTTCTCCAGCCAGGAAGAACCGGCGGGTATGCAATCCGCATCCGTCAGTAGCACCCAATCATACCTGGCGGCCTTTAGTCCCACTGTCAACGCCAGCTTTTTGCCTCTGCGCTGATGGATATTCTCTTCAATACTGCTGGTACGAAGATGTGAATATTCCTGTTTCAGGTCCCTTAATACATCCTCTGTCTTATCAACGGATGCATCATTAATCACGATCACTTCGAATTCAGGATAATCCTGTTCCAGCACCCCGGGGAGGTTCTTACGCAGATTATTTTCCTCATTTCTGGCACATATCACTATGGAGACAGGAGCTTTGCGGATCCGGGAGGTGGAGGGTTTGTAAAAAACCAGCCTGGCATGGATAAACCACAGGTAGATCATCTGGAGCAGGAAACTCCCGGCAAATATGCCAAGTAGTACCTGGTAAGCAATAGGATAGTCTGAAATGTTCAATTTTCTGAAAATTTGATGCTACAAATATCCTTATATTTGCGCTAATTCTGCACAAATGAACTTTAAGATCCTTCAATCCGATACTGAAACGAAAGCGAGAACAGGTGTTTTTGAGACAGCTCACGGGAGTATACAGACACCCATATTTATGCCTGTAGGTACCACTGGGTCTGTAAAAGGGGTGAATCAGGGAGATCTGAAAAAGGATGTGAAAGCACCGATTATTCTGGGTAATACCTACCATCTTTTTTTAAGACCAGGCATTGATGTGATAGGCAAGGCCGGGGGACTTCATAAATTTATAAACTGGGATGCTGCCATGTTGACCGACAGTGGAGGCTACCAGGTTTTCTCTCTCTCGGAGCAACGAAAACTCACACCGGATGGGGCCATTTTCAGATCTCATATTGATGGTACAAAGCACAGTTTTACACCTGAAAATGTAGTTGATATTCAGCGGACAATCGGTGCAGATATCATCATGGCATTCGATGAGTGCACTCCCTGGCCCTGTGAGTATGATTACGTTAAGGACTCCCTGAAGCTCACCCATGCCTGGCTGGAAAGAGGTAAAAAACGTTTCCTCGAAACAGACCCACTCTATGGGTACAAACAGAACTGGTTTCCTATTGTCCAGGGAGGTACCTACACAGATCTTCGCCGCCAGTCAGCTGAAGTAATCGCTGAAGCCGGCATGGAAGGAAATGCAATAGGGGGATTATCTGTAGGGGAACCTGAGGATCTTATGTATGAGATGATAGAGGTTGTGAATGAGATCCTTCCGGTGGAAAAGCCAAGGTACCTTATGGGGGTTGGTACGCCGGTTAATATTCTGGAGGCGATTTCCAGGGGAATAGACATGTTTGACTGCGTTATGCCAACCAGGAATGGAAGAAACGGACAGTTATTTACAAGGGAAGGCATTATTAACATTAAGAATGAGAAGTGGAAAAATGATTTCTCACCCATAGATACGGATGGTGATTCTTACGTTGACCAACAATATTCCAGGGCTTATTTACGTCATCTTATCAATTCAGGAGAACTTCTTGGAGCACAGATAGCCAGTCTGCATAACCTCAGGTTTTATCTATGGCTGATTGAGGAGGCAAGGAGAAAGATTACTGAAGGGGTATTTGCTGCCTGGAAAAATGAAATGGTTACCAAACTTTCAGTACGTATATGAGAAGAATACCGGGTATTACCATCATTGATATATATATAACCAGGAAATTCCTGGGCACCTTTTTCTTTTCCATTGCCCTGATCCTTACCATTGCTGTCATTTTCGACTTTTCAGAAAAGATTGATAATTTTCTTGCCCATGATGCAAGAATGATTGATATATTAACGAAGTACTATCTCAACTTCGTCCCCTATTTCGCTGTTCTGTTCAGCTCCCTCTTTACTTTTGTCTCGGTAATTTATTTCACATCCAGGATGGCCTATCGTACCGAGTTTATTGCCATCATTTGTTCCGGGATGAGTTTTAATCGAATATTGATTCCTTATTTCTTTTCTGCTCTGATAATTGCCATCTTTTCATTTATCCTGAGCGATTATGTTATACCTGATTCCAACAGGGTACGGCTTGAGTTCGAGGAAATCTACTATCACGCAACCCCTATGCGTGTAACGGAGCGAAATATCCACAGGCAGATCGAGCCAGGAGTGTTTATATATATGGAAAGCTACAGTACAACTTCAGATCTCGGGCACCGGTTCTCTATGGAAAAGTATGAAGACGGATTATTGGTGTCAAAATTAATGTCCGACTACGTGAAGTGGGATTCCACTATTAATAAGTGGATGGTAAGGAATTATTATATCAGGGAGATTGGTGAATATACTGAAAAGGTTACTACCGGAACCCGTATAGACACAACCCTTGCCCTTCACCCCAGTGATTTTAAGCGAAGGATGAATTTTATGGAAACAATGAGCATTCGTCAATTGACTGAATATATTGACCAGCTGAAAATGTTGGGTGAATCTAATGTGAAAGCCTACCAGATAGAAAAGAACAAACGATTCGCATTTCCATTCTCTTCCTTCATTCTGACCCTTATCGGAGTATCCGTATCCTCACGCAAGGTTAAGGGAGGAATAGGTATGCAGCTGGGAATCGGCCTGCTGGTTGCTTTCTCTTACCTTTTATTCATGCAGTTCTCATCCCAGTTCGCCATAAGCGGAAGCCTGCATCCATTCATAGCAGTATGGCTTCCAAATTTTGTGTTCTCGATAATTGCAGTCTTTCTTTACCGGATGGCTCCGAAATGATCTATCATGGGACTGGTTTTTTAATTCTTTGGTAATAAATACCATAGCCCTCGTTACCCCCATATTATCCCTGAAAAATTTTTTTAATATTGAGGGATTTTGTAATGTTGTAGCCCCAACTCAACAAAAACACACAGGAATAAAATGCCATTAAAAAGAAAAATCCAGGAACTTCAGAAGAAACGTGAAGTAGTCCTGAAAGGTGGCGGTGATGCTGCCATTGAGAAGCAGGTGGCCATGGGTAAAATGACAGCCCGTGAGAGGATTATCGCCCTGCTTGATAAAGAAACATTTACCGAGTACGACCTGTTCGCCGAGCATGAAGCTGTGGATTTCGATATGGATAAGAAAACCCTGGCCGGCGATGGAGTTGTTATCGGGACAGGGACCATTTATGGTGCTCCTATTTGTATTTTTGCCCAGGACTTTACAGTTGCCGGAGGATCCCTCGGAAATATGCATGCCAGGAAGATCACCAAAATAATGGACCATGCCTTAAAAATGAAGATGCCCCTTATCGGGATAAACGATTCCGGGGGTGCCAGGATACAGGAAGGCGTGAGTTCCCTGGCCGGTTATGGAGAGATTTTTTTCAGAAACACTCTTTCTTCGGGCGTTATTCCTCAAATCTCAGTAATCCTCGGACCCTGTGCAGGTGGAGCCGTTTATTCACCAGCGCTGACGGACTTTGTTTTTGTGGTGGACAAAATATCCAAAATGTTTATTACCGGTCCGGAGGTTATCAAAACGGTTCTCGGTGAGGAAATTTCCATGGAGGATTTGGGAGGTGCAAGAGTTCATTCCGAAATCACCGGGAATGCCCATTTCTTTTCCAACAGTGAAGCAGAATGTTTCGAGCAGATCAAAAAACTGATCTCCTTTATTCCCTGGAGCAACCTTAAAAAAGCGAAGAAATTCCCGGCTAAGGATCCTATATCTGAATACCATATTGAAGACATTGTTCCAGGTGATCCGAAGCAACCCTATGATGTAAGGGATGTGGTCAGGGCCATTGTGGATGATTCAGATTTCTTTGAAGTACAGGAAATGTGGGCCGAAAATATGGTTATCGGATTTGGACGTATGGGAGGTGAGACCATTGGTTTTATTTGCAACCAGCCATTGGTGCTGGCCGGGGTTCTGGATGTGGACTCATCGGACAAGGCAGCAAGGTTCATCCGGTTCTGTGATGCTTTTAATATTCCGATCGTAACCCTTGTTGACCTGCCAGGATATCTCCCCGGTGTTGACCAGGAGCATGCCGGTGTGATTCGTCATGGAGCCAAGCTCCTCTATGCTTATTCAGAGGCCACAGTTCCTAAAATGACGGTCATTCTGCGTAAAGCATACGGTGGAGGATATATAGCCATGGCCTCGAGGCATTTAAGGGCGGACTTCGTATTTGCATGGCCGGGGGCTGAGATTGCTGTCATGGGACCAGAAGGAGCTGCTAATATTATTTTCCGAAAGGAAATTGCATCTGCAGAAGATCCTGAGAAGATGAGGAAACTGAAAGTAAAGGAATATAAAGATAAATTCTCAAATCCCTATGTTGCAGCTGCCAAAGGATATATCGATTCAGTGATCGAACCCAAGGAAACCAGGAAAATTCTCCTGCATGCCATTGAGGTATCAGAAAATAAAGCAGTATATCTGCCGAAGAAAAAACATGGTATTCCACCTTTCTAAACCAGGAAAAAATGGCTAAAACCAAAAAAACCGCTGATTCAGGCAGTAAAACCGCAGTTCAGGTTACAGCTTCCGGGAGCAGCACGGATACACTTGTTCCGAAAATGGAAAATGGGAACGGTAATGGTAATGGAAACGGGAACGGGAACGGGAACGGAGATTGCGGGAATGGCAAACTGAGGTGCAAATCCCTTGTTATCGACGGGACAAAATACCGGACACGCCTGAACCATAAATTTGAGAACCGCAGACCATGGGAGTATCCCAATAAGAAAAACATCATATCCCAGATTCCGGGAACTATTATCAAGATTGATGTGAAAGTGGGACAAAAAGTGGTAGAAGGAGAGCAAATGCTTGTTCTGGAAGCCATGAAAATGAAGAATAAGATCCTGTTCCATACTGGAGGGACTGTACAAAGTATTCATGTAACGGAGGGTGAGAAAATTCCCAAGAACTTTCTTATGGTCGAATTAAAATAGGCCTGCTAACCAGCCATTTCTTCAATATGGGTCCGATAGGTTTTAAGTTGAGGGACCAGGACCGGAGAGGAATTAAAAACACCAAAAATAGCTGAGCCGCTTCCTGACATGGAAGCATAAACTGCCCCGGACAAATAAAGTGCATCTTTAATTTTCCTTAATTCAGGATATTTTCGGAATACGGGTTCTTCAAAAGAATTACCGAACTTGTCTTTCCAGTATTCAGGTAACAGCTGAGTCATTTCCATAATTGAGGGTCCCTCTTCAGAAGGTCTGACCACCTGGTATGCGGCTGCCGTAGATACTTCAATTTCCGGAAGAACCAGGACAAGATGGTAGCCTCCAAGATTTAATGAGATTGATTCAAGTACATTACCCTTTCCATTGATTATACTCGGTAGGTTGTCAATGAAAAATGTGCAATCAGCGCCCAGTTCAGCAGCATACTGCTTCAGGGTTTCCGACTTTAATTTCATTCCGAATAATTCATTGAGGACCAGAAGGGTATGTGCAGCATCAGACGATCCTCCTCCCAGCCCTGATCCAGGGGGGATATTCTTATGCAGATGGATTCTTACAGCCCCAATTCCATGCCTTTTCTGAAATAAATTCACAGCCTTCATGCAGAGATTGTCCTCATTGTCAGGAGCTTTCATCCCGGTGACATAGATTTTATTTTTACCGTCATTAAGTTCAGGATGGGATGGGAGGATCTCAAGAACATCACTGAATTTTGCCGGATAGAATATGGATTCGAGGTCATGGTATCCATCCCTGCGTTTACGGAGTACCTTTAAACCTATATTGATCTTGGCATTTGGGAAGACGATCATTTCACAGGGTTATTAACAATTATTTGCATGTCAGATCTTTGTTTAAGTCTGTGAATCTGGCTGTTAAAGGTAGTCAATAATTGTTAACAGCATGGTTAATAAAATTGGGGAAATTCTTGTTTAAAATCGGATCTAAAATAGATGATAAAAAGTAAGCTCATTTTCTACCTTTGATTTCCTAACTTTAAAATAAATATGGCCCTCAAGAGTAACCAGAAAACACCGCCAAAAATTGGCAACCTAAATGTAGAATATGGGAAATTACCACCCCAGGCAGTAGATCTGGAGGAGGCGGTCCTTGGAGCTATTATGCTTGAAAAGGATGCTGTTCTTTCTGTGCTGGATATCCTTAAGCCAGAGAGTTTCTATAAAGATGCCCACCAGAAGATTTACAAGGCCATTCTTGACCTCTCAATGAGTGAAAGGGCCATTGATATCCTTACAGTTACCGAGGAGCTTAAGAAGCAAAACTCACTTGAGGACGTAGGAGGGCCTCTTTACATCACACAGTTGACCAGTAAGGTAGCCTCTGCTGCACACCTCGAATTTCATGCCCGAATAATCCAGCAGAAATATATTCAGCGAGAACTGATCAGAGTTTCTTCCGATATTCAGCGGAAAGCTTATGATGAAACCATGGATGTTGATGATTTGCTTGACCAGGCCGAAGCTGACCTTTTTGATATTGCAGAAGGCAACATTAAAAAGGAAACCGCCAAGATAAATGTTCTGATTAAGCAAGCTATTACCCAGATCGAAGAAGCATCAAAACGGGAGGACCATCTAAGTGGTGTGCCTTCGGGGTTTACCAAACTTGACCGTCTGACCTCGGGATGGCAGCGTTCAGATCTGATCATTATCGCTGCCAGGCCTTCCATGGGTAAAACCGCTTTTGCTCTTTCCATGGCGAGAAATATTGCTGTTGAGCACAAGCGACCTATTGCGTTTTTCTCTCTTGAGATGTCCAGCATACAGTTGGTTAACCGTTTGATTGTATCTGAGACAGAACTTCCATCGGATCGTATCAGAAACGGAAGATTGGAGGAATACGAATGGAAACAACTTGATTTTAAGATTAAAGGCCTGGTTGAGGCGCCGATATTTATTGACGATACCCCGGCCATTTCAATTTTCGAACTCCGTGCCAAGTGCCGCCGGCTTAAGGTTCAGCATCAGATTGAAGCTGTTTTTGTGGATTACCTGCAGCTGATGTCCGGTCCGAATGATGCGCGTGGCAGCAGGGAACAGGAAGTCAGTAGCATCTCCCGTTCCTTAAAGTCCATTGCCAAGGAACTTGATATCCCGGTGATTGCTCTTTCCCAGCTTAACCGCTCTGTTGAAATGAGGTCAGGGAATAAGCGTCCACAGTTGTCTGATCTTCGCGAATCCGGTGCCATTGAGCAGGATGCCGATCTTGTCCTGTTTATCCACAGGCCGGAAAAGTACGATATCTATGAAGATGAGCAGGGCAATTCCCTGCTGGGATTGGCAGAGATTATCGTTTCCAAGCACAGGAACGGTCCCATTGGAGATGTACAGCTTAAGTTCAAGGACGAGTCCGCGAAATTTACGGAGATGGATACAATCCTACCACTTGGAGAGGATGATAAAGACGGAGGAGCCTTTACAGTTGGTTCTAAAATGAACCAGGGAGGGATTGAAGAGGAACCGCCCTATTAATAACCAGCTCAGAGAATATCCAAAAGTTCGTTCAGGGTTTTAATCTCATGTGTGACAATATCCTTATGAATGATCTTGTCAAGGTTCAAAAATACCTGGTCAATACCGAATTTTCTTGCTCCCAGGATATCCACTTTAAGGTCATCACCTATCATTATACTTTCATCCTTCCGGGCATGGACTGAGCTCAGTGCCTGGTGAAAAATCTCCGGCCGGGGTTTGTTATGACCAACAGTTTCGGATGTGGTAAGGCTCTGGAAATATTTTTCAAGGCCACAGTTTTTCATTTTTATCTCCTGGGTGCGAAGAAATCCATTGGTAATGATATGCAGCTTGTATAGTGGGAACAGGTAATCCAGTATTTCATTAGCGTAGGGTATCAATATGGTTTTCGTTGGACTGATAGCCAGGTATTCGTCGCCAAAATCTGTGGCAAGCTTCTCGTTTTGAATTCCGAAATGATTAAAGCTGATTCTGAACCGTTCAACCCGCAGAACTTCCTTCGTCATTTCCCCTTTCCTGTAAAGATCCCAGAGCTGTAGGTTAACCACATGATAGGTTTCAGTAAAATCATCCGGATGTTCAATGTATTTATCAAGCTTATGCCGGAAAAACAGTTCCGAAAGGGTCTCCCTGGAATTTCTGTCAAAATCCCATAGAGTCCTATCAAGATCAAAGAAAATGTGAGCGTATTTTTTTCGCAATGTGGTCCGGATTTGAACCACCAAAGATAGCTATTTTGAAAATATGCCTTCCGCTTGCCATTCCTGACAGCAAAGCATCCAGTCCTGCAGTTTAACCGGAGTTTCTTTCTCCTCCTTTACCAGTACATTCAGCCATAAGTCACCTGTCCCGAAACTTTCTAACATCCAATCTTCTACCTTCAGTTCCTGCTCTCTTTCAGTGAAGTTGTCAGAAATAAGACCTGAACCAACTTGGGCCATCCATTCTTCCTTGCTTACCATCCATTCCCTTAGTTGAATTCTCTCCTCCAAATAAAACTGGTAACTTTTTAAACTGTTATCTGCACTTAAAATGGTATTGGATCGTGTATCAGAGGAATAAGTTAATAAGGGTTGGATATCCTGTAAAATAAGACTTTTTTGTCCCATCAGTCCAACACATCCAAGCAGCATTAATGGGATAAGGGCCAGGGTTCTGATTAAAGTTTTCATAGTAAATCCTCCAATTTAGATATTACGTAGAGATCTATCCCATCTATTATGCCAAAGATTGCAATCTTCAGATAATGAGGAAGAAGCAGGGATTATTCAATACCTCTGTAATTGTAGAAGTGAACGTTTTTGTGCAGGGGGGTGTTCGAAATCGGACATGCTAGGAGGGGCCACCGACAATCAGAATGCATTCCCCTTTTAATTCACGGTCATGTATGCTTAGGAGGATGTCTTCCAGGGTACCCCGGATATACTCTTCATGGATTTTACTGAGTTCCCTGGCAACACAGGCCTGTCTGTCAGCCCCGAATACCTCCTTGAACTGTTCCAGGCTTTTCCGGACCCTGAATGGAGATTCGTAAAATACCATTGTACGTTTTTCCAGTCTCAGTTCCTCCAGTTTTTTCTGACGACCTTTTTTGACTGGGAGAAATCCTTCGAAGCAGAAGCGGTCGCATGGGAGGCCGGAGGCGACGAGTGCGGGAAGGAATGCAGTGGGACCCGGAAGTGCTTCCACTTCAATACCATTTCTGATGCATTCTCTTATCAGAAGGTAGCCGGGATCAGAGATTCCGGGCATTCCTGCGTCTGATACCATGGCAATACTCTCTCCTCCACCTATCCTTGATATCAGTGAAGTGAGAAATTTATGTTCATTGAACTTATGATGGGAGAGAGACTTCTTTATTAGCTTATAATGTCTTAAGAGAATGCCTGTTTTCCGGGTATCCTCCGCAAGGATCAGGTCCACTTCATTCAATATCCTGACAGCCCTGAAGGTAATATCCTCCAGGTTGCCAACAGGGGTTGGAACAATGAAGAGTTTACTCATCCTGGTTTACGATAAACTTACGTCTGACCAAATCCAGCAATAACTGCACAGATTCCTCTTCCATATCCCAATCAAAGGAGGAGCTTATATAATTGAAGGCATCATTGAAGTTAGAGGAAGCATCAAGAACACTGATGGTATTCTGAAAACTGTCTTTGTCCCCGTTAAAGAGATCATTAATCAGTTTGAAACGGTCATTAATTCCCAGGGCGGAACTGATATTCTGTATGGGTTTGGATTGGATTTTACTGCTGATATCATTTTTAGTAAAATTCCCGGCAAAGCTTTCATTTATGTATTCTTTCCCTCCCTTGTATTTATCAGCAAGCGTGGTGGGTACTTCAGGTTTTTCAGGGGCTTCTTCCTCAATAACCTGTTTGGGAGTCTCATCAATCGGAGTAGCCTCAGCCTGAGGTGCTTCCTCCTCAATAACCTGTTCGGTAGTCTCATCAACCGGAGTAACTTCGATTTCGGGAACCT
Source organism: uncultured Bacteroidaceae bacterium (assembly GCA_963777115.1). Taxonomy (GTDB): domain Bacteria; phylum Bacteroidota; class Bacteroidia; order Bacteroidales; family SM23-62; genus SM23-62. The sequence goes on from CAVZPP010000002.1 coordinate 136,391, forward strand.
TATCCGGAATTGTTACTGTGGGTAAAGTTTCCTGGTCCATTGAGATATCCCAGGAGGATGAGGTCTGCAGTCTTTTAATTTCGTCGTATAATGTCCGGATATCTATAAGGATAATATCCAGTTCTATGGTTGGGAGTGATTTTTCATTCCGGAGACTGCTGATTTTTCCGTTCAGAGCCTCAGCTTTGCTAATAATATCCCTGATGTTTGGTTCCATAAAAATGGGTTTAGAACAGCATACTGTTCACTTTTGCTTATTTTACTCTTTAAAAAGATTAAATTTGTTCCAGTCAGGATAATTAATCATCCTGACCCATGCAAAAGTAACGATAAAAAAACGATTTTCTTACCTGATGTTTATTGAGATTCCCGCAAATAAGACCGAGAAAAGGGGGTGGATAGAGGTTATTACTGGTTCCATGTTTTCCGGTAAGACGGAGGAACTTATCCGACGCCTTAAAAGAGCAAAGATAGCTATGCAGCAGGTTGAAATATTTAAACCTCAGATTGATACCCGGTATGCGGAAGATGAGGTTGTATCCCATGATGAGAATGTGATCCATTCCACCCCTGTCACTACTGCCGGGAATATTTTACTTCTTGCCTCCGGGGTGGAGGTTGTCGGAGTTGATGAGGCACAGTTTTTTGACAATGGACTGATAGATGTGGTTAATCAGCTTGCCAATAGTGGTACCAGGGTAATTGTCGCGGGACTCGATATGGATTTTAGAGGAAGACCCTTCGGTCCCATGCCCGGCTTGATCGCAACTGCAGAATATGTTACGAAAGTGCATGCTATTTGTGTCCGGTGCGGAAATATTGCACACCATACTCACCGTAAAATGAAAGCCGAGAAGCTGGTCATACTCGGTGAAAAGGACCTGTATGAACCATTGTGCAGAAAATGCTATAACAATTCCGAATGAATTATTCCCTAAAGGAAATAGCTGAGATTTGTAATGGAGAGGTCTTCGGGACCGGCAATTACAGGGTCAATCGAATAAGCATTGACAGTCGAACCATCTACCAGGCCGGGGAAGTACTTTTTGTTGCAATACGGGGAGACCGACACGATGCACATCAGTACATTCCTGAATTAATTCAGCGGGGCATCCGCTCTTTCATGGTTCAGGAACTTCCGGTGATGGAAAATACAGGGGAATTTGCTCCCTCGTTTCTTCTTGTAAAAGATCCCCTGAGTGCTTTGCAGACACTGGCTGCCCATCACAGGTCCACTAATGAGGCTATGGTTATTGGAGTTACCGGGAGCAACGGAAAAACTATTGTGAAGGAATGGGTTTTCCAGGTACTTTCAGCCGATAATAGAACTGTCAGAAGTCCTAAAAGTTACAACTCCCAGGTAGGAGTACCATTGTCAGTTCTTTTGCTGGAAGAGGATACCAAAACAGCCATTTTCGAAGCTGGTATATCACGTCCGGGAGAAATGGAAAAACTGCAGAAAATTATTAAACCTGGAATAGGAATTTTTACAAATATCGGAGAAGCTCACCAGGAAGGATTTGATGATCGGATACATAAGATTAAGGAAAAGCTAGGTTTGTTTCGGGACTGCGATAAATTAATTTACTGCCGTGACCATGCCGAACTCGATGGATTAATCAGGAATGAGATCCCGGAAGAGAAACTTTTTACCTGGTCTTCCATCCATACCGGAGATGTTAATGTCACTCAACTCAAAAACCATAATAAGGGCAAGAAAATTTTCCTTGAGTATAAGGGGGATAAAACTGAAATTGAATTGCCCTTCAATGATGCAGCATCCATAGAAAATGCCATGCATGTCATTACCCTGATGTTTTTTCTTGAATATCCAGGCCTTGTAATCCAATCCCGTATCGCAGACCTCAATCCAGTAGCCATGCGAATGGAGATGGTTAAAGGGATTAATCAATGTTCCCTGATAAACGACACTTATAATTCGGATATAATTTCACTTTCCATCGCGCTGGATTACCTGAATCAGCAAAACCAGCATAGTTCCAAAACCCTCATCCTTTCAGACATTATGCAATCAGGTAAGCAGGAAGAGGTCCTTTATGCTGAGGTGGCGGGAATGGTGAAGAAAAAGAATATTGACAGGTTTATTGGTATTGGTCCCTCTCTCAAAAAACAACAGAGATTGTTCGGTCCTAAAAGTAGCTTCTATACCGGTACATCGGAATTTTTGTCCGGCATAAATTTCCTGGAATTCAAGGATGAAGCTATTTTGATAAAGGGTTCAAGGGTATTTGCTTTTGAAAAAATCACCCAACGTCTCCAGGAAAAAAACCATGCTACAGTTCTGGAAATTGATTTGAACGCCATGATCCAAAACCTGAATATATTCCGTTCAAAGACAAAGGCTAAAATCATGGTTATGGTCAAGGCGTTTTCTTATGGGAGCGGGTCTGCCGAGATCGCCAACGTCCTTCAGTACCAAAAGGTGGATTATCTGTGCGTTGCCTTTGTTGATGAAGGGATTACCCTCAGAGAATCCGGTATTCATCTTCCAATCCTGGTGATGAATCCGGAAGTAAGCGGATTTGACCTGATGATCGATCATGACCTGGAACCGGAGATTTACAATTTCAGGAGCCTGTTTAACTTTATTTCAGCTCTTGAAAGGCGTAACCTTGAATCCTATCCTGTCCATCTGAAACTTGAATCCGGAATGAACCGACTGGGATTCAGGGAAGAAGAACTGGAGCAATTATTCGAAGTCCTTGAGATAAATCCAAATATCACCATTCGTTCTGTCTTTTCACATCTTGCAGCCTCAGATGAACCAGACTTTGATGATTTCACCCAGGGTCAGATAGAGACATTTAAGCGAATGAGTGATAAGATTATGAAGCGGTTTCCCGGTACTATCCTCAGGCATATCCTGAATTCATCCGGTATTGCAAGATTTCCTGAAGCCGGTTTTGATATGGTAAGACTGGGAATTGGATTATACGGAATAGGATCTTTTATGGATCAGCAGTTACAGGCTGTCAGTTCTATGAAGAGTATTATTTCCCAAATTAAACCGGTAAAAAAAGGGGAGTCGGTCGGGTACAATCGTAATTACATTGCATCAGAAGAATTAACAATCGGAGTTATTCCGATAGGATATGCGGATGGATTGCCAAGGGATCTAGGGAAGAGGGGTGTCTGTTTCAGGGTAAACGGATACGAAGCACCGGTACTGGGGAATACCTGCATGGATATGTGCATGATTGACCTAACAGGGATAAAAGCACGTGAGGGGGATGAGGTACTGATTTTCGGGAAAGATAAGCCTGTAACAGACCTTGCAGAAAAACTGAATACCATACCCTATGAAGTGCTCGCCGGATTATCAGAACGTGTAAAAAGAGTTTATTTCCAGGAGTAGATTATATTTTGTATTTTCGGGCTCCTCAAAAATACAGGTAGTATGACGAAGCTATCCGTCGTAATTATAACCTTCAACGAAGAGAGAAACATCGCTCGCTGCCTTGAGTCTGTCAGAGATATTGCGGATGATATTGTAGTGGTTGATTCCTTTTCGACCGATGCTACCGGAAAGATCTGCAAGAGTTTTGGGGTACGGTTTATCCAGCACACTTTCAATGGACATATTGAGCAGAAGAACTGGGCCATTACCCAGGCAAAATACCCTCATATTTTATCGCTTGATGCGGATGAGTTACTCAGTGATCGTCTAAAAAGATCTATCCGTGAAATAAAGAATAACTGGGAACACGATGGTTATTTTTTTAACAGGCTGACAAATTATTGTGGGAAATGGATCCGGCATTCCAGCTGGTATCCTTCAAGGAAACTCAGATTGTGGGATAGTCGCAAGGGGGAATGGGGAGGAATGAATCCACATGATCATTTCATTCTTGAAAAAGGAGCCAGCAAAAAATTTCTCAAAGGGGATATCCTCCATTTTTCCTATTACAGTATTTTCCAGCATATTGAACAAATCAATAGATTTTCTGATATAGCAGCCAAGTCATTTTTTGAGGTAGGCAGGCAGGCATCCTTGTTCAATATACTTTTTCACCCGGTATGGAGGTTATTCCGGGATTATGTAATTAAGTTCGGCTTTCTGGACGGATTTTATGGCCTTGTAATAAGCATGAACTCAGCCCACGAAACCTTCCTGAAATATTCAAAACTCAGAAAACTTAACCGGGACGCCAGGAAAAATGAGAAAGTGCGGATTTGCTTTTTCAACAGTCTTCGAACCTGGGGTGGGGGCGAAAAATGGCATTTTGATCTTTCCACAGGTCTGGCCTCAAGTGGAAATGATGTGTTGGCTTTTGCTCATCCAAGGAGTGAATTATTTTTAAAATTAGATGCAGTAGGACTGGATCATTACGGGATAAAAGTTGGAAACCTCAGCTTTTTAAACCCCGTGAAAATATTACGTTTGAGTGCATTGTTCAGGGAGGAGAAAGTGAAAACCCTGATAATGAACCTTTCTTCCGACCTTAAGGTTGCTGGGATTGCAGCAAAACTTGCCGGTGTCCACAATATCATTTACAAGAGGGCCAATGCTATCCCGGTCAGAAATACATTCCTGAACCGCTTCCTTTTCAGAAAGGTAATTACCCGGATGATTGCTAATTCAGAGGAAACAAAGCGATCGGTTCTGGCAAATAACCCAAATCTTATTGAACCCTCTAAAATTCATGTTATCTACCCGGGGATTGATCTGAATCAAAGGAAGGCATCTAATAAGAAACGGTTGTATACCAAGAGGGATGGTGAAATTGTGCTGGGTAATGCAGGCCGGCTCTCTGAAGAAAAGGGACAAATCTACCTTATCCAGCTGGCTGAAATTCTGAAAAGGAAAGGGATAAAATTCAGGATTTTGATTGCAGGAGAAGGCAAGCTCAAATCCTGGCTGAAAAAACAGGTAAAACTAAGGGATCTTCAGGATGATGTGATCCTTATGGGTTTCATTGAAAATGTGGAACAGTTCTATAGCGATATTGATGTATTCCTGCTGACATCTCTCTGGGAGGGTTTTGGTTATGTAATGGTCGAAGCGATGGCAGAAAAAAAGCCGGTAATTGCTTTTGATATTAAAAGTTCAGCCGAGGTTGTCGAAGATGAAGTCAGTGGATATCTTGTGCCCAGGGGAGATGTAGAAGCGATGGCCGAGAAGGTCATTGAGTTGTCAAAGAATGAAAAACTTTGTAAAGAATTCGGTGAGCGGGGATACCAGAGGGTAGAGGATTATTTTACCATTGGGAAAACTATTGAGGAAATTAAAACCTTTCTCAGCTTCAGCGAAGAGGTTGATCTTTGATAAAATCTATATATTTTTCAGCCTGTACCTCAAAATTAAAGTCCCTCATTTCTCCTATCTTTTTTCTTATGGATTCCATCTTTTCCTGATTGATGTTTTTCAGAGTGCTAAGCAACTGTCCTGTATTGTAGAAAAGGGATGTCTTTTTGAAAATTTCATACTCAGACATAGATTCGTGCATCAGCATCGGAATCTTAAACCCCCATGCAAGGTTGTAGGTGCCTGTAATTCTATATTTGAAATAATCAGCAAAGATACCTGAATCCGGGGTGATGAGTGGGAGTATTAATCCTGATTCTGACAGGTAATCATAGAAAGTCTCAGGTTCAACAAATCCCTCAAACCAGGTAAAATTATTTTCCAGTCCCTCTTTCAATATCCTGTTCACCAGCATTTCTCCGTCCGGTACCTGTGGTTCTACCCAGGAGGACAAACCGGAACCCTGTAGGTGGTCCATTAGAAACCATCTCATTCATCAGGGAAGAATAATCCCGCCTGGCAAAATCAACTGCTCCGGGAATGGTTACCATGAGTTCTTCCCGGACAATATTCTCAGGAATTTCAGGTTGGATGTTTTCGGGGAAATATATGGGGTAGAAATAACTGATCTCCAGGGATGGATCCGCCTGTTCGAGGTTTTCAGAAATGAAGTCTGCCAGGACAAAGTATTTTTTAATTTTCCTGTTGATGATACCTTGTGAACTGCTTGTCCATAGCTTTTTTGAAAAGTGTATTAGTCCAGTGTACCTTATACCCTTGCTGGGAAGCAGTGTCAGTTCTCGAATATTATTGCCTTCAGCGGTATTGATAATGGCATGTCGAATCCTGTTTTTACGAAGGTATGCCCGCACTCCCAGCACAAGTTTCCATCTGCCAATGGCCCCACTAACAGGCTCAAAGGTTTTCCATATGTCAACTTCTTTCCATTTATCTATCCTGTCCAGGTGATCACGGAAGAGAATTATATGAACTTTATATCCATACTTCTTTAGGAAAAGTACCTGGGAAAAAAGGCATTCATCGTGAGACCCCCCCAGTTCAATTAAGGCTATGTTTTCATTTTCCATGGTATCAGGATGGGGGAGGAACTATATCAGATGAAAGGTGGCCATTGTCAGATATTTGGGGATCCATATCAGATATTAAAGGACCAATATCGATAGGGTCTTTGGAGTCCTGTTGACTGTATTTCCATCTTTTATGGGTCCATAAATAAAGTTCGGGTTTTTCAGTGATAGACTTCTCAAGAATGCCAAGGTATTTGCGGGTAATCTCAAATTCATCTGCCTTCCCTGGATCTTCGCATAAGACCTGGAATTTAGCCTCATAATATCCTCTTTTAACCCGGTTGATTATTATTTGAATAGTAACCATATCAAATCTTCTGGCAATCTTTTCCGCTCCGGTTATAACCGGTGTATCCTGGTTCAGAAATCGGGTCCAGTGCTGAATGCTTTTCCACTCCGGACGCTGGTCCGCTAAATTATACAGGAGAATAGGTGTTCCAGAATTGCGATACTCCAGTATTTTTCTCAGAGTGGAAGCCATGGGTACACCAACGACTCCAAACTTACCACGAAGATTTAGAAATAGCCGGTCAAAATACTTGTTTTCAAGGGGCTTGTAGATAGCCAATGTGGTATATCCTGAAAAACGGGGGAGCAGGTTTGTCCATTCCCAGTTACCATAGTGGCTAAAGTAAAGCATAATGCTTTTTCCCTGCTGAAGATAAGTTTCAAATATTTCCGGATTTATATATTGTAATCTCCTGGTTTGTTCTTTTTCTCCCATATGGATACTGTACATCCATTCAATGAAGTAATCATTGAGTTGATGATAGAATTTCCGGGCTATTTTGCGGATCTCCCCGTCTGTCTTTTCAGGGAATGAGCGGCGAAGGTTGTTGAAGACGGTTTTTCTCCTGTACCTGAAGACATAATAAACCAGGATAAAGAAGAAATCAGAGATAAGATAAAGAACAGGCAGAGGAAGCAGGGTGATCACCCAGAGCGGACCATATGCCAGGTAATAAAGTATTCCATTCATTGGATGATCAGCCTAGCTCACTGATGCGTTCTAGTTTAGGAAGGTTAAGGATCTTTATTTTTCTGCCATCGATGCCTATCACAGCTTCACCTGCAAATGTGGAGAGTGTGCGGATGGCATTGGATGTGGTCATATTAGAGAGATTGGCTATGTCTTCGCGTGAGAGGTAGATTTTAATAGTGGTATCATCATCTTCAAATCCATAGGTATCTTTCAGGAAAATAAGAGACTCTGCAAGTCTTCCCCGGATATGTTTCTGGGTTAGTGTGACAGTCCGATTATTTGAAAAGCCCAGTTCTGTGGCGAAAGCTTTAATAATGCTCAGGCAGAGTTCAGAATTGGTTCTTAACAGTTTGTAGATTGTGTCCCTATCAATGGTGCAAAGGGTTGAATCTTCAATGGCCACTCCTGTGCAATGATGGTGCTCTTCCGCAAAGAGTGCCCTGTATCCAATAAAGCCAACAGGCTTGGCCATCCTGACAATTTGTTCCCTGCCTCCGACTCCTTCCTTGAAGATTTTTACTTTTCCTTCAGAAAGCCAGACAAGTCCAGTAGGTTTATCCCCTTCCTTAAAAATAATTTCTCCCTTTTTAAAGCTCTGGCTGGTAAAATTTTTTTTCAGCGCCTCTTTCTGCTCATCAGAGAGTACACTAAAAACCGACATCTTATTGTCAATGCATTCCTCGCAAGTCATATATGAGAATCATTAGGGTTTTTGACATGTGTTGTACAACACCAAATGTAGATAAAAATATCCAATTGCCCTTAATATTTAGCCACAAGTGGCATTCGTCGTCCAACTCCGAATGCTTTGGATGATATTCGCAAAATAGGAGGAGTCTGGTATCGTTTGTATTCATTCTTGTTTACCAGCTTGATAATCCTTCTCGTGATATTTTCGTCAATCCCTTCCCGGATTATTTCCTCGATTGGTTTTTGTTGTTCAATATAGGCAAAGAGAATCCTGTCCAGCAGGTCATAATCCGGCAGGCTGTCCGAATCCACCTGCTCAGGTTTGAGTTCTGCTGAAGGAGGTTTAGTGATAATGTGCCTTGGAATAATTTCTCTTTCAAGGTTCATATATTCTGCAAGTCTGTAGACATCGGTTTTATATACATCTCCCAATACCGAGAGTCCCCCTGCCATATCCCCGTAAAGGGTTCCATATCCAACCGCAGCTTCGCTCTTATTGCTAGTATTCAGGAGTATATGTCCGAATTTATTGGAAAGAGCCATCAGCATATTTCCCCTGATCCTGGACTGAATATTCTCCTCGGTAATATCTTCAGGTTGTTCCCTAAACAGAGGTTCCATGGATTCCAGGTAGGTGTCGAATGCTTCCTGGATGGAAATAAGATTATATTTCACCCCCAGGTTCTCAGCCAGTTGTTTTGCATCTGACACAGAGTGATCGGAAGAGTATTTCGACGGCATCAGCAGAACGTGAAGATTTTCCGCACCCAGAGCATGGACTGCAATTACCAGGGTAACGGCTGAGTCAATTCCCCCTGAGAGTCCAAGGGTAGCTTTTTTAAACCCCAATTTCCCAAAGTAATCCTGTATCCCCAGAACCAGTGCGTGGTAGATCAGATCTGTTTGTTCCGGAATTTTAAAAGAAATGGGATCCAGGTTGTCAGCCAAAAGCTCATCCAGGTCGATAACGAGACGATCTTCCTCGAACATCTTCAAGGCCCCGACCACCCTTCCATTCCTGTCCACTGCCAAAGAGCCTCCCTCAAAAACTAACTCTGTTTGGGCTCCAACCTGGTTGACATAGAGGATGGGGAGGGTAAATTTTTCAGCATTGCCAGTAAAAATTTTTGTTTTGACCTCCTGCCTGAGATAGGAAAAGGGTGAAGCTGCCAGGTTAACAACCAGATCCGGTTTCAGGTCGGCAAGTTTATCAAGGGGATTTTCAGTATAGAGACGATTGCTTGAAAAAGCATTTTCAACTGGCTGGTCATACCAGAGATCCTCGCAGACTGTTACGGCAATTTTATATCCTTTGAACTCAAGCAGGCTGAAGTTCCTGTTTGGTTCAAAATACCTGTATTCATCAAAAATATCGTAGGTTGGCAGCAGGCTCTTATGGAATACCTGTTGGATCTTTCCCTGGTAAAGAAAGTATGCTGAGTTGAAGAGTTTTTTACCGCTTGGACCCGTATTCAGGGTTGGGGCTCCGATTAATATTCCTACATCCCTGCTGAAGCCTGCAATCTTTTTTATCGCATCATTGCTTTCATCTATGAAACTGCTGAATTCCAGTAGATCCTGGGGAGGATAACCTGTAATAGCCAGTTCTGAAAAAATGATCAGACCGGCTCCTGCTTCCTCGGCACGTAGTACTTCGTTCTCAATTCTGCTAATATTTACAGAGAAATTCCCGATATGGTAATTGAGTTGGGCAAGTATTGCTTTCATCTTTCTCAGAATTTTACCCCGACCCTAAGCGTGATTCCACTCACACTGGCGCTGTAGGTTTCATTTTGTGTAACATCCAGAATTCCGCTGCACCAGTATATTCCTCCTATGAGGGCTGTATTTCCTCCCAGGGAATATTCAAGTCCCCCTCCAAAAAAATAGGACATCTGGAAAAACTTGATTTCTTCCCTGATATCTTCTCCTGCAATTCCTGCCATTTCAACATCACCCGTGGCTTTCACATTCATGTGTGCATTGAAGCCAAGGTGGGCAAAAAATTTGAAATATCCGATCTCGTTGGTTTTTAGTTTCAGGCTGAGAGGGACTGTAATATATTGCATTTTGTATTTCACGGTTGAACCTGCAGGTAATGTATCCTGGATGCCTCCTGCAGTAAAGTCTATAGAGTCCACAAACCTCAGGTTTCCTCCCATACCCTGAAGAAATATCCCGGTTGAAAAGGCATAATTCTCCTTAAAATAACTATCAAGGACCAGTCCCCCTCCAAACCCAAAATTGCTACCCTCTCTCTCAATCTTTTTGGAATCTGAATTCATCCAGGTAATCTGTGGATCTAAAACAACACTGAAACTGATTCCCTGGGAAAATAACTGGACTGAGGACAAGAGAATGATAATACTTAATATGTACTTTTGCATCGACTTAACGTTATATTTGTTTCAAGCAAAATTATAATATTCGTGGGAATAATTCTGAAATATTTTCAAACGGGAAAAATCCTGTACCCGGCTGTTTTTCTTTTCATTGTTGGAATGTTTCCATCATGTGGAGATAAGCTGTATGAAACCGATGTATCCGGACAGGAACTGGAGATTGATATCAAAAGGTTTGAGCAGGACCTGTTTCAGGTCAACCTTGACAGTATAACTGAAAACCTGGATTATTTCTACTCAGAATACGGAAAATTTTTCGACCTGTTCAATTATCGTATTATCCAGATTGGGGGAGCGAGGCAATTAACCTATCCTGATTATCTTAAAACTTTCCTTACCGATTACCTGAACCATGAGGTCTACAAGGAGACCATGAAGATATTCCCTGACCTGGATGTCCAGGAGGATAAGCTGGCCGACGGTTTTAAACGCTTCCGCTTTCATTTCCCCGGAAGGGAACTCCCTGAAATCTACAGTTTTATATCACGTTTTAACCAGTCTATTGTTACCGATGAAGGCATTCTGGGTATTGGACTGGACAATTATCTTGGGGTGGATAATGAGTTTTATCTGCGCCTGGGGAAGCATCAGTACCAGATAGATATTATGTATCCGGGGAAGATAGCCAGCGATTGTATGATGGGTTGGGGTATGACGGAATTTGAATTCAATGATTTGGTAGATAATGTTCTCTCCAATATGATTTATCATGGAAAAATGGCATGTTTCACCAAGTGGATGCTTCCTGAGGAAGCGGACAGTGTGATCATGGGTTTCAGTGCGGGACAAATGAATTTCTGCCTGAATAATGAGGCGACCATGTGGGAGTACCTGGTTGAACACAAATTACTGTTTGAGACTGACCGGATGAGTATCCTGAAGTTTACGGGCAACGGTCCATTTACCCGGGATTTTACGCATGAATCTCCTGCAAGGGCTGCTGTCTGGCTGGGGTGGAGGATTGTTGAAGAATATATGAAGAGGAATCCGAAAGTTACTCTTTCTGAACTGATGGCCGACCAGGATTATCAGAAAATACTGACCCTCTCAAAGTACAATCCATAAAAAAAACCGGTCCTTTGAGGGACCAGTTTTTCTATGGTTTTGCCGGTTGTCCGAATCCTTATTCGGGTGCGATTGCTTCAACCGGGCAAACATCGACGCAGGAAGCGCAATCTGTGCATTTTTCCGCATCAATTACATAGATATCACCCTCAGATATTGCTTCTTCTGGACATTCATCTATACATGCGCCGCATGCTGTACATTCATCACTTATTACGTGTGCCATTTTAATTTAGTTTATAGGTGTAAAAAACTTGATTGCAAATTTATATTTAATTCACTGAATATTGAGCTGTTTGAATAATTTTAATTGATTTTAGATTAGCTCAGATGGGAAACAGCTATCCAGGCCATGGTTCCCATACTCACTTTCAGTGCCTCTTCATCGATATTAAAGTTCGGTGTATGCAGTTCAAGTGGATTATCGTTGTCATGGCTTCGTACTCCGAGCCGGTAAAGGACAGAGGGGTACTTCTCAGCGAAGAATGCAAAATCCTCAGCTGTCATTCGAATATCCAGATCCTCCACGGACTTATCTCCAAGATATTTTCTTGCATATTCGGCTGATTTTCTGGTTATTGTAGGGTCATTGACAAGTGCAGGATAACCTTCCACAATATTGAATTCACAGGTGGCGCCCATACTTTCGGCAACGGACTGGGCCATATTGATCATTCTTTTGTGCGCAGTAGCTCTCCAGGTTTCATCCATTGTCCTGAAGGTTCCTTCCATCCTGACTTCTGAGGGAATCACGTTCATTGCACCGTCGGCAATAAGCCTTCCAAAGGACAATACGGTTGGTGTGGAAGCCTCTGCATACCGGCTTACAATTTGCTGAAGTGCAACGAGAATATGGGCGGCAATCAGCACAGAGTCGGTTGTCCGGTGGGGCATTGCAGCATGTCCTCCTTTTCCCCTGATCGTAATATATATCTCGTCACTTGAAGCCATGTATTTTCCTTCCCGTAGTCCGATATTTCCGGTCAACATGGGGGGATAAACATGTTGTGCGATCATAAGTTCAGGTTCTTCCTGCCCGAAAAGATCATCTTCCAGCATTAGTCTTGCGCCACCGGGAGCCTTTTCTTCACCTGGCTGGAAGACCAGTTTAATCTTACCCTTAAACTGATTGCTGAGTTTTTTCAGGATCAGGGCAGTCCCTATCAGTGAGGAAGAATGTACATCATGACCGCAGGCATGCATTATTCCATCCTTTGTGGATTTGTAATCAAGATCGTTCTCTTCCTTGATGGGAAGGGCATCCATATCTGCTCTCAGGCCGATGATTTTCCCGGGAGATTTTCCTTCCACAGTTGCAAGCAGTCCAGTCCCTGCAATACCTTTTTTGCATGGGATGCCTGCTTTTTCCAGAATTCCGGCTATATAGCCTGCTGTTTCATGTTCCTGGAAGGACAGCTCCGGGTACTTATGTAAGTGCCGCCGGATTTCAAGGATCTCAGGGTAGAGCTCTTCTGAAAGTTTTTTAATGGAATCTATGAGGTTCATATTGTTTCTGATAAGGTTCTGCATGTAATTTATTATTCCATTTGATTTCTGAAAGTTCGGGGTAGTTTTTCTATGGCCAGAAAATCATCCTGATTCCCGCCAGCATTACCAGTCCCCCAAAAGCCTTCTTCAATGTTGCTGCGGGCATCTGAACAGCCAGCTTAGAACCCAGGTAACTTCCTATAAAGAAGGCTGCCAGTATCAGCAGGGAATATTTCATGTTAGTAAATCCTGCCTTATGATAATTGACAAAAGCAATCAGTCCGATAGGAGCCAGCATAATACCAAGGCTTATTCCCTGGGCCTGGTGTTGTGTAAATCCCAGGATGAATACCAGGGCGGGAACAATAATGATCCCACCTCCAACTCCCAGTCCCCCGCTTATAAAACCAGCCAGCAGTCCAATGACAGCAAGAATTAAAATAGTGTTTACACTCATATTTGTTCCGTTAGAATCAGGGTTCTGTTAAAAATCAAGGTTCATGGAGAAATAAAATATTCTTGGGAGGATAATATTATTTTCTATCCCCCAGGCCCAGTCCAATCGTATCCAGTAACCGAGCAACTGGGACCGGACACCAAATCCATAGCCTGCGACCAGGGGCTCCCGGTTTGAATCAATAGTAATGGTTAAGGGGGGGGCAGGTGGGTTAGGAATGGTTTCATTGTCGTATGCGTTTTCACCGGACCAGGGATGCAATCCATTCCAGGCGGTTCCCAGGTCTGCGAATCCAACCACCATGAAATTATTCAGAAAGTTATTACTCAGGGGATGATTCGCTAAATAACGGATCATAGGCCAGCGGAGTTCTGTATTCAATACTCCGAAGCGGTCTCCGTTACGGATGTTCTGGGTAAATCCCCTCATATTAGTGGCAAGTGTCTGGTACACATAGTTCCTTGTGTAATCGATGGGCACACTCTGGTCAAATTGCTGAACATTTGAAGAAAAATTGATCCAGTTGTCCACGCTTCCCAGGTAATAGATAAGACGAGATCCTCCGAATGAGGCGCCAGAAGCAAATCGGTTGGCCCAGATCAGAGTCCTGTGTATCCGAAAATAATGCCTCACATCAAGTCCAACTGTATACAGATCCCATTTCTGACCATTTAATTGCTGGTGTGCTTCTACAAATCCTTTTAAACGGGTTCCATGATACAGATTTTGTCCCAGGAAACGAGTGTTATCGAAAATATACGCAAGGTTAACACCTGCCCAGTAATTTGTCAAGTTTGGCTCATTCAGATTTTTCAGATCCGTTGCCAGTTTCACATAGCTATCATGCCTTCCATGGAGGGTTCCCTCAAAAGCTGAAACCTGGTTAAACGGCCATCGCATTTTGAACATGAGATTATGCGTAAAGGACTTGAAATAAAACACATTGCCATTTTCATCATAGGTTCCGCTCTTGAATACCTGTCTGTGGAATATCAGCTGTTTATTGAGCCTTCTCTTCAGGTTTTCAAAACTCAGCAGGTACTCATTGCTGTCAAAATCAGCTGACAGCCTCACCCCCCCTGTTAGCTTATAATCCTCGAACAGATCATTTGTTCCCAGTTTAAAGAGTAGGTTGAATCCCGGATTATAGTATACTGCACCTCCGGTAAAGGTTTGGTAGGAAGCGTTCAGAAAACTGAAATCTATCTGGTTGGCAACGTAGTTGGTGTAAAAAGCAGTTTCGTAAATTCTTGGTGTTGGCCTTTCGAAGGCTGAGGTATCTAACACAAGATTAACATTATCGCTGGCGAAGCGTTCATTGTAATAGTTCAGCTTTTCCTGCTCAAAGACATAATTATTAATGTCGATTACCTGTCTGTCAAGATCGATGGTATCCGCGCTTTCCGTTACGATTTTGTTATCCTCTATTTCCTGGATGGAGATCACTTTCTTTTTTACCCTTTTGAGGCTATCGATGAGTCTGAGGTTATCAGTATAGGATTCGCGGAAACGGGTGTTTTCAAGCTCCCCGACAAAGGCATCTGGACCGGGATCCAGCTCATCCTGGTACATATAATAGCGGTTATCATGCAATAGAATCTCGGCAAATTGCCCTGTTTCGAAATTATAATCATGTTCCAGAATATTCCGGGAATAATTTGATACAGGGTATGAATTTGTAATGTACCGATAATGTGTTGTCGTATCGATAAAACTGATGGAACTGTCAAAATCAGCCACAAATCGGTTGAGTATTCCGTTCTGGTCGCTTAGATATGTATACTTATTGGGTCCAATAGCATAGGGTTCTATATCGTTTACAAAATGATGCTCGGAGATCTTACGTATTTCCTTTTTTCGACTGGCATAGTCAATTACATACAGATTCTGTGAAAGATACCGGCTGTTGAGTGGCTTCCCTTCAATATGATACTCGGCAGTGTCCAGAGGCCTGTTCGAGGAAAAGATAATTTGTTTGGAATTATTGATGAACTTAGGATTGAAATCATCATATATATCATTTGTAAGTTTTTCATTGGTCCCGGCTGCGATTGTATGAACATAGATATCTGACTGTCCCCTGTTAATCCCTGAAAGGACAATCTTGAATCCATCGTCAGAATAACTAAAATCAAGGATTTTCTCAAAAAAGATAATATTCCTGTCCGTCAGCTCCTTTGTTTCAAGCATATAATAATACAGGGTTATTCCTCCTTCTTCTTCTGTTACAAAAGAAAGTATCCTTCCGGTTGGATGCCATGCCAGGATAGGATAGGTCAGGTCTGGTATCTGATCCAGCCGGTGTTCACGCTGGAGTATCTTTTTCGTTTTCCCGGTGCGGGTATCATGGATGAAGACCTTATACTGACCCAGTTCATTTGTACAATAGGCAATTTTGCTACCATCCGGACTTAGTTTTATCTGGTTATAAATCCTCTTCTTATTGGGTCTGTCAAGAACTTTTGCGCTTGCTGGCAATTCCCGGTCATGCAAGCTTTCATCATACTGTTCAAGATAGTATGCCATCCAATCAGTTGCTAAATCCTTAATAGAGAATCCGATAACATACAGAAAACCACTGTTTGAGTTCTTATTAATCCTTGTGAGGTACAGGATATTGGGGATAACGGATTCCCCGTATGTCTCACCAATATACTTCCAGAAATGAGTGTCCGGCATATTTGGCATCATCACCGGTAAGCCAGTTGAAACGCTCATACTCACCGCTGAGTATCCCATCCCTTACAAAATTTTCCACTTCAAAATCCCAGTCCCTTGACATATAGGAAATCAACCCCTCCATATACCAGTCCGGTAAATTTATCAGGGTGGAATTGGTGAAATTCTCTCTGAAATCGTTCCCATACAACATTTCGTTGATGATCACCTCTGCAATTGCTCCGGATATCTGCTGTTCAAATTTCTTGTGGTCCCCGTCAAAATAAATAAATACCTTATTACGAATTACTTTGGTTATCCCACCGGTATTGAATTCATCCCTGCCTGAAACCAGTCCAATGTTACTCTGCCGGAAATCCGAAAGTTTATTGTAGACAATGAAGATGAGCCTTTTTTCAAACGTATAGTCAAAAAACTCTTCGGCTCTGGCGATCTCTTCCGAAAGGTAATCTGCAGTATAATTAGCAAGTGCCTTTCCTTGCTGGTTAAAATAGGTGTCGAATTTATCGTACCGGAAGTAATACCAGTAAAAATCATTGTACTGCACCCGGTTTTTACCAAAACCCATCTGGGTGCCATAGTGAAACTGGCCCGTTAATTGCAGAGAAAAAATCAGGCTGAAGAAAAGAAAGACGCCGTATTTCTTGAGGCTAATGATCATCGTGGGACTGTTACAACTATGGGGCGAAGCAAAGTTAATTATAATTTAATCATAATTAAACGCAACCAATGAAATTGAAAGGGAGTCGTACCATATATATAAACAGATATTTATTACTTTTGTTTTTTTGAAAACCACAGTATTACAATTATAAAGAGAGCAAGAAAATGAAAAAGGCATTCTTAATTCCCTTATTAGTAATTATTCCTCTGCTTACCGTCGATGCACAGACTAAGGAGGCAAACATGTCGTTTGAGAAGGAAGCCCACAATTTTGGAAATATAAAAGAGGCAGATGGTCCGGTTACAGTTAACTTTAAGTTTACAAACACAGGAAGCCAGCCTTTGATCATCAAGCAGGTCAATGCCAGTTGTGGCTGCACCTCTCCAAACTGGTCCAGAGAACCCGTACTTCCTGGCAAGGATGGTTTTATTGGTGCTACCTATAATCCTAAGAACAGACCTGGACCCTTCAGCAAAACGGTCACGGTAACTTCAAATGCTTCTACCCCGGTAAAAACCCTTACCATCAAGGGAAGCGTAGAGGAGAAGGAGAAAACACTGGAAGATATTTACCGTTATTCTATGGCCAATAAGATCCGGCTTAAAACAAATCATCTGAGTTTTGCAAGAGTGGTTAAGAACACAGAAGCCAGCCAGCAGGTCGAAATTGTAAATACTTCAGATAAGCCCGTCACCGTCAGTTTTAAAACTGTTCCTGCCCACCTGAAACTGGTTGCCAATCCGGAAACCCTGCAGCCCGGAGAAAAAGGAGTTATTGCCGGCTTATATGATTCAAAGCTTAAAAATGACTGGGGTTTTGTTATAGATCGTGTTGATGTACTTCTGGATGGACAGAGCAATGCATCTAACCGATTGACAGTAAGTGCAACTCTTGAGGAAGATTTTGGCTCACTGAGCCCTGAAGAGAAAGCCAATGCACCTTCTATTGTATTTGATAATACAACCTTCAATTTTGCTGAGATCAAGCAGGGCGAAAAGGTTGAACACGTGTTTACCATTACCAACAGCGGGAAATCCGATCTGTTTATCCGTAAAGTAAAGGCAAGTTGTGGTTGCACTGCAGTCAACCCGGAGGATGATATGATCCCGGCAGGGGGAAGCACAACCATGAGAGTAATCTTTGATTCCCGCGGTAAGGTTGGGAAACAAAACAAGACCATTACTGTCATCACCAATGATCCAAAAAAATCCAGGAGTATTCTTTGGGTCAAAGGCAATGTAAACCAGGCCTCCTAGAGCCAAAGTCCTAAAAATGTCAGGCTATACCGGGATTGATTTCTTCCCCGGTATCATTAAATCGTTGCTGCAATATTTGCCTTAATAACCTGAGTGATTGTCAATAAAGGTGACTCCATCGCGCAGCGATGTCGAACGTATTGATAATCCGAAGGTTGGCAAAAATTGGAGGCAACTTATTTAACAATACCTAAGGGAAGATAAGTTAATCAATCCCGGTATTGGAATTCCTGAGTTTTTTATAACTTTGTATCCAGAAATCTATATATATAAATTACATCAATATGATACTGCAAACAAACCTGAATCACATTGCCGATTCAAATGAATACGATAAGACCCTGCAAGAAAATGAGAAGGTAATGATCTGTTGCGGTAGAATGGGACCGATGTGCATTCCTGTATACAAATCCATGATTGAACTTGAATCAAGTTATCCCCAGGTTGCATTCCGGGATATGGCGTTTGACGCCCCCGATGCACATGTAATCAGGAACCTTCCTGAATGCAATGGTTTCATGGGATTACCATTTACGGTATATTATAAGAATGGCAAAGTTGTTGCAGCTACCACGAGCGTCCAGTCCAAAGAACAGATCCAGGAGATTCTCGATCGGGAGTTAGTCTGAGGCCTTCTTTCGGAGGGGCCTTCAGAACTGGTAAATCCTTTCTTTTTTAGTAATTTCACATCCTCCATCAGTCATCCAGAATATGGCAGAGAAGAAGGATAAAAAAACTATGCATATCAAGGAGGGTGTTAAGCGGCCTGATACCATCCACCCGGAAGCCCTGGAAAAGCTGAGGAAATCAAAAAAACGACTTCTGAGTCCGGAGGATTATATTGAGGGCATTCTTAAGGGTGACCGAACACTCCTTAGCCAGGCGATTACCCTTATTGAATCTTCCCTGCCTGATCATATGGATCTGGCAAGGGAGATCATCCGTGGATGCCTTCCTCATTCCGGGAATTCAGTAAGAATTGGAATTACCGGAGTTCCGGGAGTTGGAAAGAGCAGTTTTATAGAATCACTCGGGACAAGGATTACCGCTTCAGGTAAACGGCTGGCCGTCCTGGCCATAGATCCCTCCAGCGAACGTTCCGGGGGAAGTATCCTTGGTGATAAAACGAGAATGGAAGATCTATCGGCTGATGCAAATGCTTTTATCCGGCCTTCTCCCTCCGGAGGGTCTTTAGGAGGGGTTGCACGGAAAACACGTGAGACGATTATTCTTTGTGAGGCCTGTGGTTTCGATGTTATTTTTATAGAAACGGTTGGAGTTGGACAATCCGAAACAGTTGTCCATTCCATGGTAGACTTCTTCCTGCTACTGATGCTTGCAGGCGCAGGAGATGAGTTGCAGGGAATAAAGCGAGGCATTATGGAAATGGCTGATTTTATTGCTATTACCAAAGCCGATGGTGGCAACCGTGAAAAGGCCCTGAATGCAGTGAACGATTACCAGAATGCTCTTCATCTTTTCCCTCCCTCTGAATCCGGATGGATACCCAGGGTTGTAACCTGTTCTGCAATTGAGGGAAACGGTTTGGAAGAGATATGGGATGGGATACTGGAATATGAGAAGTATACAAAGAAGAATAGATTTCATGAAAAGAACCGCAGTCTTCAGGCCAGGTACTGGATGTATGAATTTATTGACGAATCGCTTAAAAGTGATTTTTATACCCTTCCCGGAATAGGCGAGCAGCTGGATTCTCTCGAAAAAGAAGTATTTAATGGAGCTAAGAGCTCATTCCATGCAGCCATGGAAATCCTTGAATATTACCGAAGGAAAAATTCCTGATATTTAGAATCAATCCGACTTGACTAAGGTCATTTCAGATTCCTTTTTTTCATTTAAGTTTACCGATTAATACCAAAATTGGCATTCCATGAACAAATTTTTTCTAGCTGTCGCAGGTATTTCCATTCTAGCATCCTGTTCCAATAAGGGTTTTGAACTGAGTGGTACCATAACCGGATTTTCAGGCGGAACCGTTTACCTGGAACAGAGGATAGATAAGGCGTATATCCCTGTTGATTCGGTTTCCACTGCAGATGGCAGCTTCACATTTACTGGGAAGGTAGATATTCCTGATGTATATTATATAAGCATTCCCGGCCAGGGGGGCAGATCCATGATATTCCTGGAGAATTCAAGGGTTAATCTGAGCGTGCACATTGATTCCTTATACTATCCTGTCGTTTCAGGTTCCGGGGTGCATGATGAATATATGGATTTTCAGGATGGTATTGAGGCCGTAGATAAAAAGTTGAATGCTTTGTGGGCAGAATATCAGCAGGCTGAAGCTTCCCGTGATACAGCCATTGCCAATGAGATCGAAAACCAGATGGAATCGGTGTATAAATCGGTAGAAGTAATCCATGTTTCTTTCCTGGATGAAAATCCATCATCCTATATTTCACCCTATATTGTACAGTCCCTTCACTACGAAAAGGAAGCTGACGAAATCGAAGAACTCCTGGCAAAACTTGATCCGATCCTGGATTCTACCACCATTGTTGGATCCCTTACGAGGAGGGTTGAAATGATGAAGAATGTGGCGGTTGGGAAAATAGCTCCGGATTTTACTCAGAATGATCCCAATGGGAACCCGGTAGCTCTTTCGTCCCTGAGAGGCAATTACCTGTTGGTGGACTTCTGGGCTTCCTGGTGTGGTCCCTGCCGTCGTGAGAACCCGAATATTGTAGCCGCCTATGAAAAATTCCATGAAAAGGGATTTGATGTTCTCGGTGTGTCGCTGGATAATTCAAGAGAAAGATGGCTAGAGGCAATCCAGAAGGACCGGCTTACCTGGAATCATGTTTCAGAATTGAATTACTGGTCTAATACCGCAATACCTTTATACGGAATCAGCATTATTCCCAGCAACCTGCTCCTGGACCCGGATGGGAGGATCATTGCAAAAAATCTAGAGGGCAGGGACCTGCATGTTCAGCTGGAAAAACTCCTGATGCCCTGAACCGGAATGATTCATTCATTTTTCTGACCGCCTCATTGTTAAAAACGCCGCCTTCAAATTTCCGGCAATCATCGGAGATTGCTAAACAGGCTACTCCATTGCAAAGCAATGTCGAGCCTGTTTAGCAATTCCGATGATGCATTACCGGAAAATTGGAGGCGGCGTTTTAACAATGAATCGGAGGTCAAGAAATGAATGAATCATTCCGGTTCACTTCATTCTTTCAACAGTTCATTACATTTTGTTTTTAAAGCTCCGATTGCTTTTTGATTTTTGCAATGTCAATCATTCAAATTCAAAGCAATGAAAAAACATACCATAGTCCTTCTCGCAGTGTCAATGCTGCTGCCGGCATTGAACTCAGATGCTTCAAGCGTATCATTCAATATTAATTCCCTGCTTCCTGGCATTCGGGAAGTTTCCGGCACTACCGGGCGTCAAAGGGATAATACGGGCGAGCATAGTCATTTTCGTTCGAGCAGTCCATTTAATTCCATGGATATCAAATTTGAGGGGGATATCCGGGTCAGCGATAATGACCGTTCCATAAAAAGTATTTCTCCCGGAGGATATCTGAAGATCAGTATCCGGACCTTCGGCAACAGCCGTGAATTGCTTGTAAACAGTGATTCAAGGGGAAAACTTTTCTTTGAGTTCAAGGAAGGTAGACAGGAAGTTCCATTTGAACCGGAAGGCAGGAAGTGGATGGAGGATATTCTCCTGGATGTTATCCGCTCTTCAGGGATCGATGCTGAGGGAAGAACGGCGAGGATATACAGGCAAGGGGGACTCGATGCGGTGCTTGATGAATTGACCTATATCAACTCAAGTTCTGTGTTGAGTAGTTATTTCTCAGTGTTATTGGATGAAAAGGAACTGACAGGCAGGGAATTATCCGATGTGATTTATGCCATTTCGGGCAGGGTCAGCTCAAATGCAGAATGTGGAAGGCTGTTCCGTACATACAAGGATAAATTTCTGAAGGACTCAGATGTAGCAACTGCCTATTTCACGGCTCTCTCGAAAATCACCTCTTCAACCGAAAAAGGCAGGATTTACAGAAATATTGATAATCCCCTTGATTTCTCAAATCCTAAACTTACCGAAGCCTATTTTACAGGAGCCGACAGGATCAGCAGCGACACGGAGCATGGTTCTGTTCTTCGTCATGCTATAGAAACCCAGGATCTTAGTATCCCGGCAACCGCAAGACTGCTCGTTTCGGCAAAGAAGATCAGCAGTAATACGGAATCGGGGAGGGTGATAAGGTCTCTGGGTACACTGGACTTTTCCCATCCTATGATCTGGCAGTCTTACTTTGCAGCAGTAGATGGACTGTCCGTTTCGACAGAGTCCGGAGCCGTTCTTCGAGATTGCCTCAGAAAAAACAAGCTTGACGGTTCGGCCATGGTCACATTTCTGACCAGCACTAGAAAAGTAAGCTCCAGTACAGAAATCAGCATGGTCTTACGATCCATAAAAGACATTAACCTGGAAGATGCGGGCATACAGGAGGCTTATTTTGATGTAATCCGAATGACTCCCAGTACCTCCGAGTCAGGTCGCATGTTACGCTACACGCTTGAGACACACGATCTTAATCTGGCTGCCATGATAAACCTGTATGAAACAACCAAAAGGATAAGTTCCAGTACGGAAATGAGTTCTGTGTTGCGGGCATCCATATCATATATGCCTATGGATCCGCCTGTACTGGATGCTTTTTTCGCATGCACCAACCTGGTTAGCAGTGATACCGAGAAGGGACGTGTGCTCAGGCAGCTTGCAGCGAAAGAAGGGATCGACAGGTATACAGTTTCCGGAATACTGCATTGTGCTCAGAGGATTTCCTCAAACACAGAGGCAGCTGCCTCCATGAGATCAGTTGCCCCGAAGGTAAAGAAAGGGGATCAGTCCCTCAAAGATCTCTATCTGGAATCCGCCAAAACTCTTTCATCTGACAGTGAGTACAGGCGAACCATTGAGGCCATTATGTAATCCTGCCTCAAAACACTATTTTTGATATATGAAGAGCAGGACTGGTATAAGGATCTTTGTGATAGCATCCCTCTATGCGGTTCTGTACTTCACTTACACCATTTTCAGCCTGCAGGGTTCCCTTCAGGGCATAATTTCCCGTTGGGATTCGTTCCTGTTTCTAGTGGCATTGGCAAGTTTTGGGGGATTTTCATTACATTTTTTGATTCGGTGGAGCAGGGTACCCTTACGGGAAAAATCCGCAGGTTCAGTCCCTTTCCTGATCAGTGGCTCTCTCACAATAGTTACCATCATGTTCATAACCTTTCTGGGTGGTATGCTCTACAAGTCGCTGTTTTTTAGTGAGTTGTTGCCGGGGGAATTGAACGAAATGCATGCAGGTTTTATTCTGCAGGTTTTGGTGATCAGTTTTTTTACTGGAATCGTTTACGCAGTTGCCGACCATAGCCTAAACTCTTTCAGGTACCTCCAGGATATACGTTTATCCACCCGAAAACTACAGACCCAGCAGGTAAATCTAAGGTTTGAATCCCTTCGAAGCCAGATCTCTCCGCATTTTCTTTTCAATTCATTGAATACAATTGCATCCCTCATATACAGGGATACCCGCATGGCTGAGAAATTTATCCGGAACCTTGCAAGTGTTTACCAGTCCGTGCTGATGAACTACCAGCATCCCCTTGTTGAACTTAATAAAGAGATTCAGCTTGTTGAACACTACAGTTACCTGATGCAGGTCAGGTTTGAAAATGCCTTCCATTTTGAAATTGATTTAGGTGACTCCATAGATAAGTACTCAGTTCCCCCTTTAAGTATCCAGATGTTGATGGAGAATGCCATCAAACACAATCGTCTCTCACTTGATAATCCCCTGAGGGTAAATATTAAAATTGAAAATGATTACCTGGTGGTCAGCAATAATTTTATTGGTGAATCAGGACATGTAAAAATCGGACAGGATCTCTATAAAAAACCCGATGTTGATAAATCAACCGGTGTTGGCCTCCAGAACATCAGGAAGCGCTACCGCTTATTATGTGATAAACCTGTTTTGATAAGCAAGGATGATAATTTTACAGTATCCATACCATTGATACCCACAGATGAAAGAGAAGTGGTACATTAACAGGATTGCGTTCCGGATACTGTTTCCGGCACTGGCGGGACTGATACTCTATCTGGCCTTGCTTATGGTATTCGGGAACCTGGAAGATCTTTCCGGCAGTTTTTTCAGCCAGGAGGCCTTGTTTCTGGTTGTACTTACCTATGTTGTGCATGAATGGACCATATTTCTGCTGGGTAGAGAAAGAAGCAAAACGGCCCTGAACTCCGGGATTCTTGTTCCCAAGGTCATGTATTTCATAGTAATACTTACTTCCACTGTCCTGATCAGTACTGGGATTATCCTGGTTTATTTCCTGTTTATTATAGGGTATAATTATTTTATCACCGAACTTATTACCATAAACATACTACTGGTTCTGTTCCAGGGGATGGTGCATCTGTATTATATAAGCATGATGAATATCCGGCATTCGCATAAATTGTCTATGGAACAGGAGGAAATTCAGGGACAGCAACTGGAGCTTGAGCTTGAAAGCTTCAAATCTGAAATGAATCCGGGTCTTTTAATGGAATGCCTGGAGAGTCTGATAACCATAATGAAGATGGATACTGATGAATCAGAGAAATATATTCAGTCCCTTTCCAATCAATACAGATACCTGCTGGATAACCGGAACAAGGAATTTGTGGACATGGAAGATGAAATTGAGGCAGTCCATGAGCTGGTGTATTTACTGAACAATGGTGGATCTGCCAAGCTTATTCTTGAAACGGAAATTGAAAATTTACAGCAGGCCATTATTCCCGGCACCCTTCATAATATCATTTACCAGATCGAGAACTCCATGATCCTGAATCCAATGAATCCTATGAAAGTCATTATTCAGCAGGAGAAGGACGGTGCAATCCGGATCACACATGAAAACCAACCTAAAATAATACAGGGAGAACCCCTCAGAACGGATAAACTGAACCAGTCCTACGATCATTATACGGGTCGAAGGATTAACAGGGAGCCTGAGGGTTCAGTGATTGTCTGGACCATACCCGGACTGCCTGAAATCCTGGATGAATAAACTAAAATAATTACCTGTGAAAGTAGTAATAGTAGAAGATGAAAGACCGGCTGCCGAAAGGCTGCAAATGCTCCTGGAAAGATATCACCCGGATACCGAGATTATTCAGGTCCTGGATTCTGTTCAAGGCAGCATCCGGTGGTTTACAGAAAATCCCGGGCTCGCAGAACTGGTATTCATGGACATTAAGTTAACAGATGGATTAAGTTTTGATATTTTCAAACATGTCAGGATCAGCCAACCCCTGATTTTTACCACCGCCTATAACGAATATGCCATGGAAGCATTTAAGGTCAATTCCATTGACTACCTTTTAAAACCCATAGCTTTTGAGGATCTGAACAGGAGCCTGAATAAACTGGCCAGTCTGCGTGAAAACCTTATGGATGGCAAGCAGCGGATAGAATTGGAGGAGCTTGCCAAGGTATTGGGGGATTTACAGAAATCCTACAAGAACCGATTTATGGTCAAGGTTGGAGAACATATACGTTCTATTCCGGTGGACAAACTAGTAATGTTCTCGGCTGACGGCAGGGTGGTTTACATTGTAACTGACCAGGGAAGGGAATACATTGTTGATTATAAGATGGAGGAACTGGATGAAATACTCGACCCCGAGATATTTTTCAGGATTAACCGCAGCTACACGGTGAATATTAATTTCATCCGGGATGTAATCGTTTATTCAAACAGCAGGTTGAAGATCCTGCTTGAAAAAGAGTATGAGAAGGAGTTAATCGTCAGCCGGGAGAAGGTAAATCCCTTTAAGCTCTGGTTTGGTATGAGGTAATTAAACCCTTACTCCAATTACAAGGATATCATCAATTTGTTCAGTATCGGCCATCCATTTCTGAAGGGTATCTTCCATAATTTTTTGCTGTTCTGTCATGGATTTCATATGGATATCCATCAGCATCCTCTTAAAATTCTTGATCATAAATTTTTTCTGCCTGGGTCCGCCGAACTGATCCGGGTAACCATCAGAAAAAGTATATATCATATCTCCCTTTTTCAGATCCACCTGATGCCTGGTAAAGGGGTCCTTGTAGCGGTTATGAATCCCTATCGGCATCTTATCAGACTTGTATTCAATCAATTCACCCTCCCTGTAGATCAGCAGAGAATTATTTGCCCCTGAGTATTCCAGCTTATTCTTATCGGGATCCAAAATAAACAGTGCCAGGTCCATTCCATCCTGGCTTTCCCCTTCCTTGCCTGTCTGGTGAAGGGATTTAATCACATGATTTCTCAATTCACCCAGGATCTCATCCGTATGAAGTTCTGCATGCTTGCTGATAATTTCATTCAGGTAGGCAATGCCCAGCATGCTCATAAACGCTCCAGGCACCCCGTGTCCTGTGCAATCAGCCGCAACACAAATAATCCGGCCATCCTTTTCGGTTATATAATAATAGTCACCCGATACGATGTCCCGCGGCATATAAATGATAAATCGCTCCGGCATGAGCTTATCTACATAATCCCCGGGAGGCAGCATGGCATTCTGTATCCGGCTGGCATACTGGATACTGTCCGTGATCTCCTTTTTCTGCTCGGTGATCAGATCATTCTTAAGGGCCAGTTCCTTATTGGCTTTTCTCTTCAGGTTGTTCTGGCGTATCAGCTGTACCATCATAACAATGAATATACCGATGGCAAATATTGTGATGATTAAAATTGCCCTGGTCTGTTTAAGCTTGGCATCCGCCAATTCAGATTCTGCCGTAAGAAGAGCGTTTTCTTTCTCTGTAGCTTCCGTCTCATATTTCACCTGCATATCAGTGATGGCCTTACGCCTGTCTTCCTGGGTAAGGGTATCGCTGATTGAATAATATAGTTTATGGTACCTTAAGGCCTTAACATAATCATTCTGCTTCTCGTAAACCTGTGACAGATAATTATAGATATACTTGGTGTTTTCCTTGGTATCGGTTTCAAGGGCAAATATCAGCGCATTTTCCAGGTATTCCTGGGCCATAGTATAGTTTTCAAAGGCAAAATAAACCTGTGCGAGCCATAACAAAATACTTGCGTCAGCAGACTTGTTATTCAGGTCCTTATTAATCTCCAGGGCTCTTTGCAAAGGATCTAATGCCATTGCCGGTTTTCCGGAGTGGACATATATGATCCCGAGATTTATCAGGGTTAATACCTGTCCGGAGACTTCATTAAGTTCCTCCCTTACATCAAGTGCTTCTTTATAATACCGGAGGGCTTCATCAAATAGTTCAAGGAATTTATCTGAATGCTCTACCTTTATGGAATCCTGGAAAGATTCTCCAAACAATGATTTCAGAGAATCTGCCGCCAGATGGTTGTATACATTACCTATATTTTCCAGGCTTCTGGCGATTTCTGCCTGGGCATTTAATTCCCTGCTTAATTCGAGTCCCTTTAAATACACCTCCAGGGCCTTGTCATATAACTCCTGCCAAAAATAGATTACCCCCATTGAATTAGTGACAGCATCAATCCCCGGGGCGGAATTCGTCTCCTCAAAAATGGGCAGAGCCTGTTGAAGGTACTGCAGTGCTAAATCATATTCAGCCCGCTCTATTTTTGCATTACCAAGGCGGAGGTACATCCTGGCGGCATCAAATTTTGCTCCTGACTGAAGGTATAACTCAGCAGCCTCCTGGTAATATTCTGCCGCCAGTTGATAATCTCCGCGCCAATATAGTATGAGTCCTGTGTTACCAATGATATCAGGAAGAAGTTCAAGGTTATTGGTTTCTTCTGCCATGGGACGTGCCTCCTTAAATAACTCCAGGGCTGTCTCATAATTTCCATTTTTTCGATGGAATTCAGCAAGCAAGTACAGTGATTTGGTTTCTATCTGTATGTTTTTACTTCTACTTGCAATATCACGTGCCTCCTTAAAGAAATCCACCGCCCTTTCAGGTTCAGATGTATACAGGTACACCGATCCTTTCCAGTTTAAGGCTATGGCCATTCCATCCTCATAACCAGCTTCTTCACTGAGTTGGTAGGCATCCTCAAAACTTGCCAGGGCATCTTTGTTTTCATCCTCCAGGTAATGAATAGTGCCTAATAATATATGGCTTTCAACAAGGTCTTCAAGTCCCATGACCTCGCCGGCGACTTCAATGCATTCTTCAGCATACTTAACCCTTTCATCGTAAGGGATTGATTCAGTCTCTGCCAGTGATTTTAACACATCAAATCTTTCCTGCCCTTCAGTGTTCTCCAGGAGGGCGGCAAGACTATCGGCAGGAGACCTGTCCTGTGCTGCCAGGTGAATCGCAGGCATAAGGAGAAGCGAGAGGGCCAGTACAATGAATATCTTTATTTTCATGTTGTAAAATACACCTACATAATTACAAAAATATAAGCAGTTATGGAAATCTTTGAGGATTATATGGAAGGGTATAGCCAGGCTGTTATAGAAGGAATGTAGAATTTAGCAGCTTGATAGCATGATTCTTTGTACGAAAAAGTGTTTTAGTGTGACCAGTGATCTGTTTTTTTTGATGAATGACAAATTTATCCCGGTGCAGTCCATTTTGTTTGATAGTAATTGCCTGTCTGAAATACCTAATGGTTTTGTTTTCAGCTAATTGCCTGTAATATGAAGATGCAGGCAAATTATCTGAAATCTACTGGGGGACTGAGGTTTAGGCCATTATTTGATAAAAAATTTTACTTTAAAGCTTGTTTATTTTAAATTTATCTTGAATATAGTTAGAATTCCAGGTTACCTTTTATGGTTATTATGAGTCCTTTATAAAGAAATCTTTAAGTGTGAACTATTTTGCAGCAAATCAATAATCTAACGAATCAATAATCCTCACCTTATGAAAACAACAATCACCCTCAAGTTTTTGCAGAAGCCAGTCATTGGCTTAATGATGTTTTTATTGATGGGCAGTGCAGCCTATGGTCAGATATTTTCATTATATCCTGTAATCAAACCTCAGCCAGTATCTGCTGATTTTTGTTACAATGATGCCCGTACTTACCAGAAGTTTACAGCGGGCGTTACAAACTATACTACACTTCAATGGCAGTATTATTGGTCACCTTATGTCATTATTGGAAAGAAAAGTGAGGAAATTACCCTTCCCATTGAAACCAGGGTGGTATGACCTTACTGACGGGGGTGATGTTTCAGGTGTAAAGACCAAGTCATTGGTTATTAGTGAACCCTCAGGGGGATGGGCAAAACGAAGTACTTCTTTCCGGTTAAAAGCAAGCAAATAGTTTTGGTACGACCTATTCCAATTCTGTTGCGCTAACAGTACATAATCCTTCCATCACTACTCAACCGGCAGGGGCAACAAAATGGTACCCTGAAAGCCATACATTCAGTGTATCCACATCTTCTTACGGAGCACTTACCTACCAATGGTATAAATATTTAAGGGGAATATGGACTGTGGTCTAAAGGTGCAACCGGTAGTTCTTATACAACCTCCTCATCAGGTACTTACCGGGTCAGGATTATGATGCTATTGTAATTACATATATTCCAATTCAGCAACCCTGATCTTCAATGGAATTTATTCCCATCCTGGAAATCGACTATTTGTGAAGATTATTAAGGCTCATCGTGAGTTTTACTGTAGGAAGCTACAGTGCGAGTAAATGGCAATGGCAGGGATATAATCCCAAGACTAAAATTGGACTGATATTCCCGGAGCAACATCATCAACCTATACATATAATGAACCGGTTGGTGGCTGGAAAGCTCTATCTGTTGTTCTTAGATGCAGGGTAACTTTTCCGCTGGGGATCAAGTATTCCAATACAGCCACTTTCACGGTCAATAACCTTCCCACGATTACCAAACATCCATCAAATGCATCCGTAAACCTGGGAGAGACAGCTACATTCAGTATAACAGCCTCCAGCACAACTACAAAATCCTACCAATGGTATATGGATGATGTCGCCATTTCAGGTGCTACAGGTACTACACTGACAATTGCCGGAGTAACTCAGGATGATGCAGGGAGCTATAAATGCACCGTAACTAACAGTTGTGGTTCTGCGACCTCAAATACCGCACTGCTAAGTGTGGTGAAACTTGACTGGCCATTTGAATGGTTCTCCCAGAAGGAGAATTCAGCTCCCCTGAATGTGTTACCTATGATGGCTGTTTCTGCTCCTGATAAGAATACAGCCTGGGCATACCATTAATGACTATGATCACAGGGATAGTCTGGTATACACACTTGATGGGGGAGAAACCTGGAACTGGACTTCAACAGGACTGGAACCACATTGGTATTCTGTATATTTTACCGATAACCTTCATGGATGGGTTTGTGGCTATGAAATGATTGGATTTACTACGATGGAGGAAATACACTGGGCATGCGTGGACTGATGCTGCATTGGATGATTATTTCTACGATATCCTTATGGTGGACAATTCCAAAGGATGGGCAGTGGGAGAAAATGGAATGATTTTCAATACCACTAACGGAGGTAGCAACATGGACCTCACAAACCAGTGGAACTCTTTCTGACCTTTATGAGGTACATTTTTATGATGCCTCACGTGGAGTTGCGGTAGGTGATGCCGGGACAATTGTGTTTACCACCAATGGGGGTACAACCTGGACTACAGCCACCAATGTGGATATTAACTCAACATTAATACCCTCTACTCTTACCATGACCAATGTTTTTATGGTTGGACCCAGCACGGTTTATGCAACCTCAAGTTCCAAATTCATTAAATCCACTAATGGTGGGGAGACATGGTCTGTTGTTAATGATTTCCGACAGGGCTATGATCTCAGTTTTGTCAATGATACAGTTGGATGGATTGTTTCCTACTCCGGACGTATTTATTATACAAAGAACGGAGGGACAACATGGTATCAGCAGAATACAGCTACCAGTGCATATCTTTATGCTATTTGTATGGTTGATGAAGAAAATGGATGGGCAGTAGGAAATGATGGTGCTATTCAACGTACTGCATTCGGAGGATGTAAATTGCCCAGGGTGAACCTGTATACAGATACCACTTTATGTGAAGGGCAGTATTATACTCTCAGAGCGGATACATTCGGAGTAAATTATGCCCGTTATGAATGGAGCACCGGATCTACTTCGGGGAGTATCAACGCCAGTACCGAGGGTAAGTATTACGTTGATGTCTTCGATCTGTGTGAGCACAAGGCAACAGATACTGTTGAAGTAATCGTGAATCCTCTTCCGGATGCCTATGCGGGCGAGGATGAGGAGATATGTGAAGGAGATACTATTCAGCTAAATGCTACCGGTGGGTTGTTCTATGGATGGACTGCGGGAGGCGGTATAATAATTAAACCACCCTTCCCTAAACCAGGTACCAAATCAGCCGAAGCCGGAGAAGTATACATCAGCGATCCAGATATAGCGAATCCTCTGGTTACGGCCGGCCCGGGCAATACAACTTTTACGGTATCCGTGGAAGATGCCAACGGATGTGTTAAGGAAGATGCCATGGTTCTGACAGTTTATCAGATTCCTACTGCTGATGCCAGTACACCTGCTGCAGTCTGCCGTAATGAAGAAGCCAGTGTATCTTATTCCGGAAATGCGAGTGCAGCGGCAAGTTATTTCTGGGACTTTGATGATGGAGTAGCTGTGGAAGGTGATCCTAATAATTATACAGTTACCTGGGATACCACCGGTGAACAAACCATACGGCTCGCTGTGAATGAAAATGGTTGCTTTCTCGGATACGGCCATGATTCTGGTATCCGTCAATCCGATTCCCAACTCAGGATTTAATCTGCCGGAAGGTATATGTGATTCAGGCTATGTTCAGGTTTTGTATGAAGGCGTCGATTCAATGGATGCAGATTATATATGGGACTTTGACGGAGGAACAGTGGTTAATGAAGGTATTGATGAAGGTCCTTATCAGATCTCTTGGAGCACTGAAGGTATAAAGACCGTCAGTTTGCAGGTAAATCAGGATGGCTGTATTTCTGAAACTACAAACAAACAGATTGTGGTTTCCTATCCATATGATGGACAGGACATCTGCCTGGTAACCCTTGATCCAGAAACCAATAAGAATGCAATTATCTGGGAAAAGAGTGACAGCACAGGCGTTCAGTTTTATCGTATATACAGGCAGTCCCCCACCGGTGAAACCTATGAATTACTTGAAACGATGCCGGTGGATACACTGAGTTATTATGTTGATATGACATCTGAGCCGGAATCGAAGTCGCATAGATATCGATTGCGGTATTCGATACCTGCGGCAATGAATCTGATCTCAGCCTTTACCATAAGACGATGCTTCTGACTACTGGTCTTGGACCGGACAGGATTAATGTCAGCTGGACTGAGTATGAGGTGGAAAGTACCAGGTTTCGGTTTTGTAAGTCATGTAATTTACAGAGGACCAACACCTGAGAGCCTGTTACCGATTGATACAATCCCCAGTGACAATACTCTTTATCCCGATATCAATCCACCGGCCGGAGATAATTTTTACCTGGTTGCCGGGATCATTGCAGATCCCTGCAGTCCAAGTGGAAGGTATAAGGCGGGTACAGGTCCATATAAACATTCACTTTCAAATATGGATGATAATAAGCTCAAAGAGACATCGGTTGAAGATATGCTGTCTGGTGTGAGCAACCTAAGGGTATTCCCGAATCCTTTCAGTGAAAAGGTGAATGTTGAATACAACCTCGAGCAGGCATCCGATGTTAAGATTGAAGTTTATAACCTTCTTGGAGTCAGGGTTCTTGAAGTTGAAAATGTCCGACAGACCCCAGGTTCTCATAACTACAATATCAAATCAGAGGAACTGGATGGAAGTTCCATCTATTACCTGAGATTCAGTGTTAATGGCAGT
This sequence comes from uncultured Bacteroidaceae bacterium, assembly GCA_963777115.1. GTDB lineage: Bacteria > Bacteroidota > Bacteroidia > Bacteroidales > SM23-62 > SM23-62. Next base: position 169,384 of record CAVZPP010000002.1, read on the forward strand.
TCTTCCGTAATCAAACTGGTTCCTGTCTACTAGCATAGAACATTAGCAATTAAAAGGTGGCGATCTCCAGGATCACCACCTTTTTTTTTTATCCCCGGAAATTCTATAATTTTGCTTATTCTAAAAAAAGACTTATAACTCCGAAAAAAATAGTTCATGAAATTTGATGTACTCGTAATTGGCAGTGGCCCCGGTGGCTACGTCGCAGCAATAAGAGCTGCTCAACTGGGATTAAAGGTGGGTGTTGTGGAAAGGGAATCTCTTGGCGGAATCTGCCTGAACTGGGGATGTATCCCCACAAAATCCCTTTTGAAATCAGCCCAGGTGTTTGATTATTTCAAACATGCTGAGGAATATGGGATTTCTTTATCCGGTGAGGCCAAGCCTGATTTTACTGCCGTGATTAAAAGAAGCCGGGGAGTTGCTGATGGTATGAGCAAGGGTGTTCAGTTCCTCCTTAAGAAGAATAAGGTGGAGGTGATAACAGGAACCGGGAAACTTTCCGGTAATAAAAAGGTTGAAGTTACAGACGGGGATGGAAAAAAATCAGTCTATGAGGCATCCCATATTATTCTGGCAACAGGAGCCCGTGCCAGGGAATTGCCAAATCTGAAACTTGACGGTAAAAAGGTGATAGGATACAGGGGAGCCATGAGCCTGGATAAGCAACCCGAAAGCATGGTGGTTGTGGGTTCCGGTGCTATAGGTAGCGAATTCGCCCACTTTTATAACAGTATGGGAACCAAAGTTACCCTGGTAGAATTCCTGCCCAATGTTGTACCCCTGGAGGATGAAGAAGTTTCCAAACAGCTCGAGCGCTCCTTTAAGAAATCGGGTATGAAGGTATTGACTGGTTCAACTGTTGAATCGGTTGATGCAAGCGGAGAAAAATGCAAGGTTAAGATAAAGACGAAAAAGGGCGAAGAAGAAGTTGAGGTGGACGTTGTACTTTCTGCTGTAGGAATTTCTCCCAATCTGGAGGGAATTGGCCTCGAGGAAACTGGAGTTGTGGTGGAGGAAGGTAAGATCAAAGTCGATGAATTTCTCCGTACGAATGTGGAGGGTATCTATGCCATCGGGGATATTGTAGCTGGACCGGCACTTGCTCATAAGGCTTCAGCTGAAGCGATTCTTTGTGTGGAAAACATTGCAGGCCAAAAAGTTGATCCCATCGATTATTCTAATATCCCCGGATGTACATACACCAGTCCCGAGGTCGCCTCCGTAGGTATGACAGAAAAGGCTGCGAAAGAGGCAGGTTATGAAATCAAAGTAGGGAAATTCCCATTTTCCGCTTCGGGTAAGGCAAGTGCATCGGGACACAAAGATGGATTTGTAAAGATTATTTTTGATGCCAAATACGGAGAACTTCTGGGAGCTCATATGATCGGGGCCAATGTAACAGAAATGATTGCTGAAATAGTTGTGGCAAGAAAACTTGAGACAACAGGCCATGAAATGATCAAATCCATTCATCCCCATCCAACCATGTCTGAAGCTGTAATGGAAGCATCTGCTGCAGCATATGATGAGGTTATCCATCTGTAATAAAAAATAGAAAATCCTTATGGAAAGGGGCAACCAGGAACGGTGCCCCTTTTTTTATCAATCAAAATGCATTCTTACGCAACCCTTAGATGAGGATGGCCATCTATTAAATGATCGATATTTTTAAATGTGGCAAAATTTTTGTCCGCCAATTTATAGTAAATTTCACTTGAATTTCTCAATGGTTATTGGTGGACCAGCTTAATAATATTATAAAAGGCTGCCTGAAAGGTGACAGGAAGAGCCAGGAAAGATTATACAAAATGTTCTCTAACAGGATGTTTGGTCTCTGTCTTCAATATGCCGATAATTATGATGATGCCTCTGATATACTTCAGGAGGGATTCATTAAGGTTTTTCGGAAAATGGAACAGTTTTCCGGAAAGGGCTCTTTTGAGGGATGGATTCGGCGGATAATGATCAACACAGCCCTTGAAAGGTACAGAAGCCAGCTGCATTTATACCCCCTGACCGAAAATTCAGTTCCGGAGGATAAAATATCGAGCGAAGAGATTTTGGAAAAATTATCCTCGGAGGACTTGTTAAAATTGGTACAGGAACTTACTCCAAGGTACAGGATGGTGTTTAATATGTATGCGATCGAAGGATATTCACATAAAGAGATAGCTGAGACCATGGGAATTACGACTGGTACGTCCAAATCAAACCTGTCACGGGCAAGGGATATTCTTCAGAAAAAAGTAAAGAAGTATTACGACAGCAGTGAGAATATTAGTTAGAAATTAGAATATTGGGCAGAAAGAATAATCATATAGACCAGGCATTTAAGGAATCCCTGAAACAATTTCAGGCGACTCCACCGGAAGGAATATGGGAAGGAGTCAATGAAAGCCTTAACGCTGATAAACGGAAAACCAGGATGGCCTGGATTGGCAGGATTGCTGCAGCCGCAGTAATCGTAATTGCTGCCGGAACAGCATGGCTCTGGGTTCAGCGTAATGCATCGAATGAAATTGGGAAAGTGGAATCCATTGATAATCAAGAAATAACCCTGGACGTTCAAACGGATCAAATCAGAGATCCATCCATTGATAATCAGACTTTAGAAATTCGGACTGATAAGAGTCAAACCTCAGAGATTCCAACATCAGAAATTCGGACTGATAAGAGTCAATCGCCTGACTACCAATCACCGGGTAGGGAAACGCTGGCAGAAGTTGAGGTCCGGTCTGACGGAGATCGTATAAGTAGCATATCCCGGTTCCAGCTTCCTGTGGAAGATCCGGGCACAGAGACTTTGCAGGCTATGTATACGGGTGGGGATCAGTCAGGTTCATCCGTCGATAGGACTGACCGGGAGGAAACAGAATCCGGGGAAGGAATCGATGTTTTTGAAGAGTTTGGAGAGAAGAAGTCCAATGACTACAATAAATGGGCCGTTGGGGGTCAGGTAACTCCACTGTATAGCTACCGGAATTTGGAGCCTGTTTCTCAGGATTATGCTTCCGCCACTCCCCCCTCGTATACGTATTCCTCCAGTAATGCGCAAACAGGGAGTTATAATGAATTTGAGAACGGAATGCTTTCCTATGCCGGTGGTGTGAATGTAAATTATTCCCCTGCCAAACGACTTTCATTACAGTCCGGGATTTATTATTCCCGTATGGGCATGACAATAACAAACAGTTTTGCTACAACATATGATGGCCAGGATAAAATATTGGCGCCGATAATGGGTCAACAAGCCCAGGTAGAAAATTCCACCGGAGCGATAAACCAGGGAGATCCGTATAAGCGTAATGCAGTAGTTTCCAATATTGTCCCTCCCACCGTTATGCCTTCCGATCAAATGGAGACGGATACCTGGTCTAATGCAGGACCGGTGGTAACACCTGAGATAACAGAAGGGGATGTCCTTCAGCAGTTTGAGTACCTGGAAGTTCCCCTGATTGCAAGGTATAGGATAGTGGACAGGAGGTTGGGACTGAATGTTTTAGGGGGACTAAGCACAAATTTTCTTGTTGGGAATAATGTGTATTTCCAGGAAGGTGACAATAAAGAGCACATTGGCACAACTGAAGAAATTAAACCAATAAATTACAGCAGTGTGCTTGGTATTGGATTACAGTATTCCATCAGCCGGAATCTTAATCTTAATATGGAACCTACCTTCAGGTACTATCTGAATTCAGTCAACACGGGATCCGGCCCTGGATCACACCCGTATTCCCTGGGATTCTTTACAGGAATATCCTATTCCTTCTGATCATCCTATATCCTTTTGAACATCCCCCGAAAGGGTATTAGTGAAGATGTTAAGCTAATTCCAGACCTCGATCTCTTATTTTTCTGGTAAAAAATCCGTACTTTTGTGTTTTTTCTAATTCCCCGAATTTATGAACATATCTGGAAAGGAAAGAACCGTATTGTCGATAATCGGCCTAATCAGCATTGTAGCCGTATTGCTGGTATTATTCATCCGTGCAGTGGATGAACCGGGTCCGCAGAAACCCGCATTTGAAAGAGGAAAATACCTGGTCACCTCGGTCAGCATTCCCGATGAGGTTCAATTTGCCGGCGAAAGAGTTCCCCTGGAGAATTTCGATGTCCGCGAAGCCCTGGAAAGGGAACTGCTTATTAATTCCTACTGGCAGTCACATACTTTGCTGCTGATAAAGAGAGCTAACCGTTACTTCCCGGTCATAGAGAAAATTTTAAAGGAGAATGAGCTTCCCGAGGATTTCAAATATCTCTCTGTTGCAGAATCTGATCTGATGAACCTTGTATCCCCGGCAAATGCAGTGGGTTTCTGGCAGTTTCGGAAGGCCACTGGCATTGAAATGGGACTGGAGGTAAATAAAGAGATTGATGAGCGATACCATCTTGAAAAGGCAACTGAGGCAGCATGTAAATTCCTGAAGCATTCATATGGATTATATGAAAACTGGACCATGGCAGCAGCGAGTTATAATATGGGACGCACAGGATTGTACGAGCAGATCAACAGGCAGGATGAGCGAAATTATTATGACCTTTTGCTTAATGAGGAGACCGGAAGGTATATTTACCGGCTGCTGGCCTTGAAACTGATAATGGAAAACCCGGAGGAGTATGGGTTTGAATATGAAAAGAAGGAACTATACCCCCTGATCCCCACCTATAAGGTAACGGTTGATGCACCGGTTGAAAGTTTCTCTGAATTTGCCATGAGATATGACATTAATTATAAGGTGCTAAAGATTTTCAATCCCTGGTTAAGGGACAATAAACTGACGAATTCCAGTGGGAAAACCTACTATGTCTCAATCCCTAAGAAAGGATACCGTGATTTTACTCTTGAGTCGGTAGAAACCAGACAGGGTAAGGTTCAGACAGAGGGGACCGAAATGGGGGAGAGGGAGGATTCTGTTCCCGGAAATTAAACTGAAGCAGTATCATAGTTCGCATTTAGAAAGATTGGCCAAAAAAACAAAGAATAAGGAATTTATTGAGGATGACAAGTTCATCCGTGTACTGGGTGCCAGGGTTCACAATCTGCAGAATATCGATGTGGAGATCCCGAGGAACAGCCTGACGGTTATAACCGGCTTAAGTGGTTCCGGGAAATCCTCCCTGGCTTTTGATACCATTTATGCAGAGGGCCAAAGAAGGTATATGGAGACAATGTCCGCATATGCCCGGCAGTTTCTGGGAAGCATGGAGCGACCTGATGTGGACAAAATCACAGGTTTGAGTCCAGTAATATCCATCGAACAGAAATCCACCAATCGTAATCCCCGTTCCACAGTCGGTACCATTACTGAGATCTATGATTTTCTCCGCCTATTGTATGCCAGGGCATCCGATGCTTTTTCCCATGTTACCGGAGAGAAAATGGTCAAGTATACAGATGACCAGATCCTTCAGCTGATAAAGGAAGCCTACAAGGATCGTAGGGTGATGATGTTATCACCCGTGGTTAAAGGACGTAAAGGTCATTACCGGGAGTTATTTGAACAATTCAGGAGAAAAGGATTTTTATATGCCAGGATAGACGGGAAGCTGACTGAACTGACGCATGGGTTGAAGGTTGACCGGTATAAAACCCATGACATTGAGGTAGTTGTGGATAAACTTAGCGTAGGAGATGACAGCAAGCGCCTGAAAGAATCCATAGCCCTGGCCATGCAGCAGGGGAAGGGGATTATGATGGTATGGGACAGTGACAGTGACGAGTCCAGGTTCTACAGTCGTCAGCTTATGTGTCCCACAAGCGGCATTTCCTATAATGAACCAGCCCCGCATAGTTTTTCATTTAACTCTCCCCACGGAGCCTGTGAAAGATGCAATGGATTGGGAGAGGTAAGCGAGGTAGATCTGAAAAAGATTATCCCTGATGATAGTAAAAGCATAAAATCAGGAGGAATCGAACCCCTGGGAGTTTATCGGAATGCATTGATATTCTGGCAAATGGAAGCAATCGGTGATAAATACGGATTTAAACTTGATACTCCGATATCAAAGATACCCAAAGAAGCACTTGAGAAAATCCTGTATGGATCCGATGAGTCTTTTAAATTGCAGAATACCCCTCTTGGGACATCGGCTAATTATTTCCTGAGCTTTGATGGGATTGTAAATTATATATATAATAATATTGCCCAGGAGGCTACAGGAAAAAAGGCTAAGAAACAGGCTGACCAATACATCCGAAAAGTCTCCTGTCCGGTATGTGGAGGTGCCCGTCTCAATATGGAATCCCTTCATTTTCGTATGGACGGTAAGAATATTGCAGAACTTGCCGAAATGGATATTATCGAATTATCGGCCTGGTTCAAGGATATAGAAGATCGTCTCAATATAAGACAACAGGCTATTGCCCGGGATATCCTTAAAGAGATCAGGGGGAGACTGGGATTTTTGCTTGATGTGGGATTGGATTACCTTTCTCTGAATCGTTCTGCACGCAGCCTATCCGGGGGAGAAAGCCAGCGGATCCGGCTTGCAACACAGATAGGCTCACAGCTGGTCAACGTTTTGTATATACTTGATGAGCCCAGCATAGGATTGCATCAAAAGGATAATCTGAAACTTATTTCTGCTTTGAAGGAATTGCGTGATTCTGGCAATTCAATCATCGTTGTTGAACATGACAGGGAAATGATCCTTTCGGCAGATCATATCCTGGATCTGGGTCCCGGAGCCGGAAGACACGGAGGAGAAGTCGTTGCCAGCGGAAGCCCTCGACAGATTTCCTCGATCTCTACTCTTACCACAGATTACCTGAATGACACAAAACTCATTCCTGTTCCTTCTGAAAGAAGAAACGGGAACGGTGCCAAACTTCTGATAACAGGGGCAAAGGGAAATAACCTTAAGGATGTGAATGTTCAGTTTCCTCTTGGACTTTTTATCTGTGTTACAGGGGTTTCGGGAAGTGGAAAATCATCCCTTGTGAATGAAACACTCCATCCCATTCTGAGCCAGAAGTTTTACCGATCAGTGAAAGAACCTCTTCACTATGGTAGCATTGAAGGGATTGAAGATGTGGACAAGGTTATTGAAGTTAACCAATCACCTCTCGGAAGAACGCCAAGGTCGAATCCTGCTACCTATACAGGAGTTTTCTCCGATATAAGGAAATTGTTTGAGCAGACCTCGGAAGCCAAAATAAGGGGATACAAAGCCGGAAGGTTTTCGTTTAATGTTGCGGGTGGCAGATGTGAGGAATGCAAGGGTGGCGGTGTTGCAGCTATCGAAATGAATTTTCTCCCGGATGTATATGTCCAATGCAAAGAATGCTCAGGGAGACGTTACAACCGTGAAACACTGGAAGTTAAATACAAAGGATTTTCCATAGGTGATATCCTGGATTTCACCATCAACAGGGCGGTTGATTTTTTCCAGCATATCCCTTCTATTTCAACGAAGCTGAAGACCATTCAGGATGTGGGACTGGGATACATTACTCTGGGCCAACCATCAACCACATTATCCGGGGGTGAGTCCCAGCGTGTAAAGCTGGCTGCCGAACTTGCAAAAAGAGATACCGGCAAGACCCTGTATATCCTTGATGAACCAACTACAGGCCTTCATTTTGATGATATCCGTATCCTGTTGGAGGTGCTGAATAAGCTTGTTGACAGGGGTAATACCGTTATTGTTATAGAACATAATATGGATGTTATTAAGGTGGCAGATTATATTATTGATCTTGGGAAGGAAGGTGGATTCAGGGGAGGGGAGGTAATGTGCACCGGCACGCCGGAGCAGATCTCCGAATGCAAAACCAGTTTTACTGCAGGCTTTCTCAGGGAAGAGTTAAAAAGGACCCCGGCCACAAATTCTTGATATTTTTTCCTGGTTTTTTCTTAACTTGAACTCTATATCTTAAGAGTATTGTCATGCAAAGAATGCTGAAACTCTCTTCGGTTCTTTCAGCGGTTCTTATTATTTGGTTTGGGGGACTAACTACGGATGTCAGAGATATCTTATTTGTTCGTCAGGGAATACCCCAGGGAATTGCAGGGGAGGAGAAGAGAGGAAAGTACGAAGACCACCTGGTTTCCCTATTCAGGGAGCTGGCTTATTCTGACTTTAATGGCTTTGATTCACCTTCGGGAAATCCGCCATCACCCAGGGAAGAAAGGCCAGAAGGACCTGAATTTGCAGGTTTCCGAGATTATTTAATGTGCATGGATCCTGAGATAAAAAGGATTCCGGAAAAAGCCTGGCTGAAAGCTGCCGATTATATACGAAAGGAATTCAGCCTCGGAAATCTTAAGTCCGGCGAAGCCTTTGAATGGGAGGAGATCCAGTCAAATACAGGTGGCCGCACGCGTGCTGTAATGTATGATCCCAATGATCCGGATCAAAGTAAAGTCTGGGCAGGTGGTGTTACAGGAGGTTTATGGTATATCGAGGATATCCATGGAGAGGACAACTGGCTGGCTGTGGATGATTTCTGGCCCGGCCTGGCTGTCAGCTGCATGACGTATGATCCCAATGATCCAGGGGTCTTTTACGTGGGCACCGGTGAGGGACAGACTGCAGTGGTAATTTACAGGGAATCCTCAGGCAGGGGCTCCGGAATCTGGAAATCAACCAACGGGGGAGAAGATTGGGAATTACTTGCATCCACAGAGGGTTTTGAATATGTGACAGATATAGAAGTACGGAATGAATCCGGCAAATCTGTGGTATATGCTGCAGTTGCTTCCGGGTTTTACAAAGGGGAAATCCATTCCTCTCAGCCTGAAGAGGGATTATTCCGCTCTGAAGACGGAGGGAACAACTGGGAACAGGTCCTGCCTGATATCCCGGGAGAGAATATTCCATACTCCCCGTCCCAGATAGAGATTACAGCTTCGGGTCGAATGTTTGTAGGTACCATGAGGAATATTTACCAGAAGGGTGGGGGCTGCATTCTTTATTCTGAAAATGGGTACGAATGGATTGTCCAGAATTTATTCGCGAAACTCATTGAACAAAGAGAAACAAATAATATCCCGGGCAGGGTTATACTTGCCTCGGCACCTTCGAATGCAAACCGGATGTATGCCATTCTGAGCGGTGGACAAACAGATCCCAGGAGTGGATTCATATACTCTAGGGGAGTGATGATCATCAAATCCCAGGATGGGGGAATTAGCTGGCAACAGGTAAAAATGCCTGTACCTCATGAAGGAGAAGAAGAAGGCCAGTGGTCCTTTCTTGCCTGGCATGCATTGACTGCTGCCGTTCAGCCAGACGATCCGGATGTTGTATGGATTGGGGGACTGGACCTGTATCGATCGGATGATGGTGGGTGGAGCTGGCATCAAAAATCCCTCTGGTGGAATTTCGGAGACTGGTTTGAACCCGATTACCCTATATATGTGCATGCTGACCAGCACAATCTTATCTATAAACCCGGGAGCAGCTCCGAATTGCTGAATTCAAATGACGGAGGAGTTTTCCTGGCAACTGATTCCAGGAATCCTGCCCCCCAGTTTATGGAAAAAAACCAGGGCTACAATACCTTGCAGTATTATACCTGTGCAATCCATCCAGAGGCAGGAGAAAGATATTTTCTCGGGGGCTGCCAGGACAACGGAACCTTCCGGACCACGAATGAACCTACCTCGAAAGATGTATCCGTTTCCTATGGAGACGGGGCCTACTGCTTTATTGATGAAGATGAACCCAATATTCAGATCAGTAGTTCCCAGTTTAACTTCTTCTATGTTTCAACAGACGGTAAGCATGACCATACATATGATTACAATGTTGATGGGGGTACTTTTATTAATCCGGTAGATTATGATGATGCAGATAATATTCTCTATGCAAATGCTATGAGTTTTGAGGGTGTCTTCCGTGATGAGATTTTCAGGATCTCACTGCTACACGACACTGTGATTTCTCCGATGCACATTCCTGCCAGGACGGGTTCCAGAGTTCCTTTTTCTGCCATTCATGTAGTTCCGGAAAAAGAAGGGGGAAAAACCTGCGTTCTGGCTGGTAGCCAGTCGGGACGACTTTTCAGGCTTGACAATGCGCAGGCTGTAATTTCATCCACCAATATTGGTAGTCCGGATTTTCCGGCTGGCTATATTTCCTGTATACAAACCGGGGAATCGAAGGACCGGATCCTGGTCACATTTTCCAATTATGGAGTGGAACATGTCTGGGAAACACTGGATGGAGGAAGTACATGGAAGGACAAGACCGGGAACCTGCCCGATATGCCTGTCCGCTGGGCTATTTATCCACCCGGAACAAACGGTACGGTAATGCTGGCGACGGAACTTGGAATCTGGTATACCCTTGATATAGGAGATGACCCGGTGGAATGGGTGCAGGCGGGACAATTCCCCAATGTAAGGGTTGATATGCTGAGCAGCAGGGAATCGGATGGACAGATATTAGCAGCTACGCATGGCAGGGGACTGTTCCTGGGTTCTGGTTCTGCCTTACTGAACGATCATGGGACTGTTTCCCCGGAAGGGAATATGCGGGTGTATCCCAATCCGGCATCAGATTATATCAATATTGAGATCCCTGATGGACCGGAGGGTGTATGGACCCTGGAACTTTTTAATTCAGATGGAAAAGGGATACGAAAGATGCAGCAGCGGGGAAGGGGGAAAGGAAATGTTTTCCGGATGCCCCTGGAAGGGTTAGTCCCAGGTATTTACCTGATCAAAGCGGAAACAAAAAAACAACATTATTCACAAACAATAATTAAAAAGTAACAAATGAGCAGCGAAGAAAAGATCAATAAAGCATTTGAAGACAAGAAATGGAACGAAATTCAGGCATCCGATTCATGGAGAATTTTTAAAATTCTTGCAGAATTCGTAGAGGGATTTGAGAAACTGGCGCGTATTGGTCCCTGTGTATCAATTTTTGGATCTGCACGGACAACACCCGATAATCCATATTTCCAACTGGCAGACGAGATTGCTTATCAATTGACTCAGAGGGGGTACGGGGTGATTACCGGGGGTGGACCCGGGATCATGGAGGCTGCCAATATGGGGGCCAAGCGGGGGCGTGGGAAATCTGTGGGGATCAATATTGATCTGCCCTTTGAACAGGAAGCCAATCTATTTATTGATCATGACAAGCTTATCACTTTCGACTATTTTTTTGTAAGGAAAGTGATGTTTATGAAATACTCCCAGGGATTTATAGTACTGCCTGGGGGATTCGGGACTTTTGATGAGCTTTTTGAAGCTATAACACTGATCCAGACTGACAAGATCGGAAAGTTTCCCATCGTTCTTGTCGGGAAATCTTATTGGACTGGTTTGATCGACTGGGTAAGGGATGTAATGCTTGAACAGGAGAAAACCATATCTGCCGATGATATGAAGCTTTTTATCATTGTTGATGAGGCAGAGGAGGCTGTTGATCACATTGACCAGTTCTATTCAAAATACATTCTCAGACCTAATTTTTAGGCAAAATACCATGATTTATATCGTATTTGTCTGCAAAACAAAGTATTAAGCCAGAATATTTTTGTTAATTTAATTTTTTGAATTGTAGTCAAAATATTATGATATTTACATCTTATAATGTAAAATACTGGTAATCTTATGATTAAATCATTGTCTACTATACTGCTTCTGGTGATATGCACATTTCTCTTGCATGCACAGAATGAAATATCTGTACGTCTGGAAGTCCCTCCCGAGGTTGTAGCCGGACAGGAATTCATTGTTTCTGTTGAAATTGAAAAGGGTAATCTGGAAGAATTCTCCAGGTTCCAGCAGGAATTACCGGCCGGATTCACTGCAGTTCAGGAAAATTCCGGTTCTGCAGATTTTAGTTTTGATAACCAAAGGGTCCGCTTCATCTGGCTGAAACTGCCGGCCGAGGCCAAACTCGCCTTCAGCTACAAAGTAAAAGTTAATGAACGCCTGAAGGGCAATCTCATATTATTCGGGGAGTTCTCTTATGTGGAGAATAACGAAAGAAGATCAATTGTAATTGATAAAAAATCCCTCAACATCTTACCCTCACCGGATATTGCTGCGGCAGATCAGGTTGATATCAAAGATTTTGCAGCGGTTGTTGCCACCGAGAGGGCAGATGTAGCTTCCACCATCGATGTTACAGCCATCCGACAGCTGCCCTACGCTTCCAAAACCGGGAACGATTTCATGGTAAATCTGTTGATTTACAAAAAAGACATGAATAAGTTTGCCAAGATTGAAGAGACTATTCCTGAAGGTTTCGAGGCTAAGAGTATGGAATCTGCAGATGGACTATTTACTTTTAAGGACGGGGTAGCCAAGTATGTATGGATGAACCTGCCTGAGGATCCGGGTTTTAAAATTTCATACAGGCTCATTCCCTCAGCAGGTAAGACACTTGGTGACCTGGATATTAACGGAATACTTTCTTATATCCAGGAAGGCCGGAACATTGAGGTGAAGGTAGTCCAGGAAGATATTGATTTGTCTGGTGTAAACAGCGAAAACGCTGCAGCGGTGGTTGCTGCCATCAGTGAGGGAGAAGCAATACCTGTTAGCAAAGAGACCAAACCGGTTGCAGTAGTAAAACCTCCCCCTGTTGAAAAGAAACCCCTTAAGGAGGAACCTGTGGTAAAGGTAACGGCTCCGGTTTCAACCTCATCGGGAATTCCCAAGGGACAGCAACTGCCCGTTTACGACGGGGTTTACTTCAGAGTCCAACTTGCTGCCACCAAAAGATTTCAGGATGCGAACAGCAGCTTCGGAAAATACAAATTATCCAGACCTGTCCTCGTAGAAAAACAGGCAGGATATTATAAATACACCGTTGGTTCATACCCGCAATATTCACAGGCCCAGGCTTTTAAAAATGCTGTCCGTAGTAAAGGAATATCCGGAGCCTTCATTGTTGCTTACCGGAATGGCCAGCGGATTGATGTTATGGATGCCCTGCAGGCAACGGGGGGAAAATAATGGTTTAATGATGGTTCAATGAGGATTCGGCATTTCATATTGGGAATTATTTGCCTGGCAGTCCTGCTACCTGTCAGAAAGGCAAACGCCCAGGAGATCGATTTTGACTCCCTGCTTATTCGGGAGGTCACAGTTGAGAACCCAACTTATATGCCGATCATTGGAGTTGCCACCGGAGCCATGCATTTTTTTGGTGATGTAAGCAATTCCTATGCGACTCCCTTGACCGGAGAATATGGTTTCAGGATTAATGTTTCTTCCCCTCCCTTTGATAAAGAGAGAACGTTTCTTGTTAATTTTTACCTTCTCTTCGGGGAAGTGACGGGAAATGAGAGATCATTTGATGACCTGGAACGGAACCTGAATTTTTCATCTAAACTTACTGCTTTCGGGATTAACCTCGAATACAATTTCGGACATCTTATAAAGAAGGAATCTCCTGTCCTCAAACCATTCATTTCTCTTGGATTTGAGCCCTTTATGTTTTCTGCCAAGGGCGACTTGTCCAGTCCCACAGGAACTTATAACTACTGGTCCGATGGTACGATTCGTGATATTCCTGAAGATGCACCCAACAATGCACGGAATAATGTCCTGATGAGGGACTGGGTCTATGAAACCGACCTCAGGGATGCTGACTTTTATGGCCTGGGTAATTACAGCCAGTTCAGCTTTGCCATACCATTTGATGTGGGAGTGGATTTCAATGTTAGTCCCAGGATGAAATTCAGGATGGGCACCTCTTTTCATCTGAGTTTTACTGACATGATAGATAATGTCAGCTCTGAAGCTGTGGGGGTTACCGGGAATTCATCCAGGGACCACTTTATGTTCACTTATGTGGGTCTGCATTTTGATCTTTTCTCTGAACCTAAAACCAGAACCGAGGAGTTATTGTTTGCCGAGCTGGACGATTTCGACTACCTGATGTTTGAGGATGATGACGGAGACGGGGTTCTGAACGGCTCAGATAACTGTCCAGAAACTCCTCCGGGAGTCGCAGTAGATACCCTTGGTTGTCCCTTTGACGATGATTTTGACGGGGTACCGAACTACCTGGACAGGGAAGACTCAAGACAGGGTGCCATCGTTGACTCCGTCGGTGTTGAAATGGATGAGGATGAACTTATTCGACTGCTGGCCACAAAAGAGGCCATTTCCAGAGCCGATCTTCACCTTTATCTGTCAGCAGGTGAAAAGCAGGAGCAAATGACACTTACTGACCTGGATGAGAAATTCCATGTTTTGGATGCTGATTCAGACGGCTATCTCAGCTTTGATGAATTGTTACTTTCTATTGATGAATTCTTTGATTATCAATCCTTCATGGATACGGATGAGGTATATATGATAATCAACTTTTTCTTTGCCCAGTAGTGTAGGCAGGAATATCAGCCATGTTTCTCTATTCGGTCCAGATCACGCTTCAGGTCTTTCTTCTTAATCGCCTCCCGTTTGTCGTATTGTTTTTTCCCACGAACTAATCCAATCTCTGTTTTGGCCAGTCCTTTTTCATTGATAAAAACGCGAAGAGCTACGATGGTTAGTCCCTTTTCCCGGGTCTGCTTTTCCAGTTTATTTAGTTCCCTCCTATTCATCAACAGTTTCCTGTCCCTGTAGGGATCATGATTGTTAATAGATCCGTGGTCATATTCTGAAATCCTCATACTCTTAAGCCAGAGTTCATTATTTGAAAAATAACAATAGGAATCGCCCAGGTTGGCTTTACCCTGCCGGATGGATTTGATTTCCGTTCCTTTCAGCTGCATGCCAGCCACGTGCTTTTCCAGGATCTCGTAATTGAAATACGCCTTCTTATTCCTTATGTTTATGATGTTTTGCATCTCCTGTTTGCGGGGGGCAAAGTTAATAAGAAATTTTACGAACTTTACATAAATGAGCAAGAGTCCGGATCCATATAACCTGGTTTGTGTCCTGGGGCACACTGCAGGGGGAAAAACCCGTTTTGCAGCATGCCTGGCTGTGCGCCTGGGAGGGGAAGTCATTTCTGCTGATTCCAGGCAGGTTTACAGGCGTATGGACCTGGGAACGGGGAAAGATTATGCTGATTATGAGATTGATGGGAAGCATGTGCCTTATCACCTGGTGGATATCCTGGAACCGGGATACGAGTACAACGTATTTGAATTCCAGAATGATTTTTTGAGAGTCCACCGGGAAATTCTTGATCGTGGGAAGCGGGCAGTCCTCTGTGGAGGAAGCGGATTATATATTGAGTCTGTACTGAAGGGATACAGGCTGATACGGGTTCCAGTCAACAAAATCCTTCGGGAAGACCTGGAGAAAAAAAGCATGGAAGAACTGGTTGAACTTTTTTCGGGATTCAAGACTCCACACAACAAAACCGATACAGGGAACCGGAAAAGACTGGTTCGTGCCCTGGAGATTGAATATTATTACCAGGAAAACCCAGGTCTTGATGAAGATTTTCCGGATATAAATCCTCTGATCCTGGGGATAAATTTTGACAGGGATACCCGCCGTGCAAGAATCACTGAAAGATTACATGAACGATTAAGGGAGGGGATGGTGGAGGAGGTTGAGGGATTGCTGGGGGAAGGAATTCCGGCTGAGAAGCTGATCTATTACGGCCTGGAGTATAAATTTCTTGCGGAATACCTTGGCGGGAAACTGAATTATGATGATATGGTCAAGGGACTGGAAACTGCCATTCACCAGTTTGCCAAACGACAGATGACCTGGTTCAGGGGAATGGAGCGCAGGGGAATGAAAATCCATTGGCTGGATGGACAGCTGTCCATTGAAGAGAAACTGAAAATTTCCCTTGAGTTGTTTGCCTCGGGTTAAAAAGCCCACTGAACCTGGCTCATCAGAAATACCAGGGCCAGAATGATCAGGAAATTCACTGCGGTTACCAGGTAATTATATTTGCTACGGTTTTTCTTAAACCTCCGCCTGATCATAATCCCGATATTGGGAAGAAAGAAGGATAATAAAACGATAATATAGTAGATCGCCGAGGTTCCGTTTTCCATATTCTCTTCTGTATTCACTTCATTATCAGCAAAAAACAGAACCAGGTATACAAAAGCCAGGAAGAAGGCCAGGTACACCAGGTAAGAGATTTTCAGGGATATAGTAGATAATTTGCGTTTCCTGTGAAGCCTGAATGGTTTCAGAATTATGATCGCAATTATGTATACGAACAGGAAGGTCGCAATAAAAATGAAATGCAGCAGAAACTGGAAGAAATTATTCATACCTGCCTACGATGGTTTCCACTAAAGTAAGAAAAACTTTACTTAGCGGAACTGATTTTTTCCAAGGAGATATTAATAAGAGGATTGCTACTGCCATAGTTTCAGATCTTAATGAGGTGTCTTTGGGCTATTTTGTCACAATGGTACTGCGTTCTGCAAGGACCATTGGGTAATCTGCCAGGACCATTTCCTTCAGCAGAAGAGAGTTTCCGTTTTTTTCCACTCCTTCCACCTCGTAGATTTCACCTGAGAGAAGATCCACCAGTACGGGATCTTTCATGGTCACACCTTCCATTTGAATATCAATTCTTGCCAGGCGGGGCAGGTATTCCTGCATATTCCAGGGGAGCCACCAGGCTATCAGCCAATTGTCGTTCTTGTCCTTATAGCTTGCCAGTAAGGGTACTGAAGGAAACGCATCATCTTCCTCTCCTATGCCGTAGAATATTCCCTGGTCAACAACATCTATCTTATATTCCACAGGATGTGGCATGTAATCCGGTACCCATATCGCGCATAGTGCCTGGTATGAGAAGAAAGCAGGCTTTTTGTTGAATTCGGGATTGGTCAGCAGACATTTTTCATTTACTCCTTTGGTTCGGACCCTGGATCCTCCCCTGTCAGGAAAACCAAAAATTTCATCAATAGGGCGCAGGTTTGAGCGTTCCTGCTTTTCACCTTTTCCCCGGTTATGGACCAGCTTAAAATAATTACTCAAAGTAGCTTTACAATAATAGGTATCCACAAAACCCTGCCTCAGCAACCACTTCGCCTGGATGTTCAGTCCCCATGGAGCCCTTCCCCTGTAATCCCTGGAGCTGCTGTGTGAGGGATAGCCACATTCACCCTGCCAAACTTCAATGTCCGGGTTGTATTTATTGATTACTTCCCAGAGTTCGATGGCTTTGTAAACTCTCTGCTCAGGCACGGCACCATAATTATGATAAGAGATAATATCAATCAGTTCTGCACTGCCAACAGACAGAAAATCATCGGTGAATTCCGGATTAATTCCAGCCATTGAACCCCCAATTATTTTACATCCAGGATCTATTTCCCTGATAAGCTCAGCTGTCTGGACCAGTAATTCCCCGTATTCCTTGCCGTCAGGGACTGCTCCCCAGTAATTTCTGTGATTGGGTTCATTCCAGACCTCCCAGTAGTCAATTTTGTCCTTATAGCGTGTTATGGCGGCTTCAACGAATTTTAAAAAAGCCTCCATTGCCTGGGGATCTTTGATCGGTGGTTCCGGCCGACTGCCGTAGATAGCTGCCAGTTTAGGATCATCGTATGTGCCCATTTTTGAATAGAGTGCATTCCCACTGCCAATATAGACGAATGGGGTGATCCCGTTTTTCAGGGCGATATCGAAGGCTTTGTCTGTATCCTCCCAGGAATATACACCTTTTTCCTTTTCAACGGATGGCCAGGAAACTCCCAGGCGGGTCCATTTAACTCCAATCTCAGCTGCCCTTGCCACAAGGCTGTCCACCAGGGTGCCGGCTTGAATTCCAAAGGGAGAGGAAGGTATCTCAGATGAATTTTTCGGAGCTACTTTCCCGATATTTTTGTAGGGTATGTAGGAGGGAAGGGATCCGGAATCTTGTCCCTTATCGCAACCTGTGGTAAGGCTTATGACCAGAACAGCCAGAAGGATAAAAGAATACTGAATTGTTTTCATAGGGGTTGATTTTTTAGTATTTTAAAGATACATAAAAAAGCCGCCTCATGGATATAAGAGGCGGCTTCTCAATTTTCTTTGAAAGAAACTATATCGTAATGACCTTTTATTCCTTAACGAACTTCGAGGTATGCTTCCCGGCTTTTCCGGAGAAAGAAATCATATAGACTCCTTTGTTCAGGGCTTTGACATTCAGGTTTGTTTGTCCAGCTCTAAGACTTTCTTCCATCACTTTTTGTCCAGTGATATTGAAAACTTCAATAAGCTCATAGGAGTTTTCGGGGAAGGTCATATTCAGAGTCTCCTGTACCGGGTTCGGGTATATGGCTACAGATGGACCGGCTTCGAGGGAGTTCACTGAGGCTGTGGGATCAAACCTGGTCAGGAGGAGGTCATCCAGGTAGATCCGGTTGTCGGCATCATCATTCACATCACAAACTGCCTTAATCTTGACCTGAACGGAATCCGTTTCATTGATATCTATGGATACCTCCTGCCATACTTGAGAAAGCTGGGTGTCGCCAAGATATGCGAGCTCAACTGAATCTGCCTGTTCCTTCAGGAGTAGAACGGTAAGACTTTCTCCTCCAATTGGATTTTGCAGGGCTACCCAGAATTTAAGAGTTCCTACATCCGCAAGTTTTGGGGACAAAATCCATCCGGGCTCGGTATTCGAACCTGTTGGATGCCCGCCGGTATATCTCATAGAGGCTGGTCCAGGGTAAAGATTAGGTGCATCAGCAGGTACATTGGATGTAGATTGATAGATGGATTGAGAATCCCATCCTTCCAATGAAAGAGTTCCGGTTGCTGCGTCTCCAAATCCCTCCCTGTAGTAAATATCAAGCATGGTTACAACAATGGTTGTAGTTGCAGTAGATGTTCCGTCTTCGCCAGTCACAACTACTGTGGCTGTCCTTTCTGCCACTGAACCTTCAATATTTGCTACCTGTGTAATATCAACTGTGGCTTTTGGATTGTTAGGAGTGGCATCTACCTGGTATTCCTGGCCTAATATCAACTCGACGTTATAATCCGTAACATTGAAATCAAATCCTTCAACAAGAGATTCCCCCAGAGTAATGGAGGTCAGCGTTACATCATCTGCAGATACAGCGGGTTTGGTCAGCTGGATATCATCCACGGTGAGAGCGCCTGCACTGGCAGTCCCAGGCACTGCCGTAGTCACATAAAACCTTAAAATCAGTTCACCTGGTAAATCAAGGGGTATAACTACATTTTGGAAATCTGAACCGTTTGTTAGATCCAGTCCACTTGGATTAGTTATAAGATCATCCCAATTAACTCCATCACTGGAACTCTGGATGATGACAGTAGGGCTAAGATCCGAAGCTTTCACCTTGCACCAGAAAGACAATGTGCCGGCTCCATTTACCTTAGGGGCCTGTAACCATGTCTCTCCATTATTGGTTTTCATCTTTGCACAGAAAGTCTGTTCAGTAATTACCATATTGGCTGCATTTGTTGCACTGCTGGAGTAGGAGACATCTTTAACGCTCCATCCAACGGGGGTTGAATTTTCCGCAAATCCTTCAGAGAAGTGATAATCCTGGGCAGAAAGGCTCCAGGAGGCAAATAGAATAGATGCCAAAGCAAAACTTAAAAAGTGTAATCGATTTTTCATAGTTCAATTTTTATATTAACAGTATTATTAGATAATTCTTAGTCAATAGTTATTAGTTAATGGTTATTTGTCAATAGTTATTATTCGATGGGTATTAGTAGATAGTTATTTGTCAATTGTTACCAGTCGTATGTTGTGAATTATAATTTGATAATTTTTCTCACAATTTGAGATTCGGCCAGTTGAATCTTAATAAAGTAAAGTCCCTCTGGAAGAAGGGTCAAATCAAGTTCCATTTGCAGAATTTCGGTTGATTTAGTATTCTGACTGGACTTTATATAAACTCATGCGGGAATTATATATGCTGACTTCCACATTTCCGTACTGCCTGGAATCGATTTGGAGCCAGGCATTATCTTGTAGCGGATTTGGATACAGACTGACATCCCCAAAACTAATAAGTTCTTCTGATTCAATTCCAGCCGGTCCTGTATATTCAAATGCACCTATATCAGTTGCAGCGTTTAGAGGGACAGGATTCCCTGCCAGGTCCACTGCCGTTGTTCCATCAATTTCCAATCCTTTGTCAATGGCAGAGGAACCCCAGATTATCCGGAATTCATTTACCGCATCAAAACCATCACCGGCTGCACCCGGATTAAAAAGTTTGGGATCTTCCGTAACCATTCCCGGATCGTAGGGTCTGTACAGGAAGGGGTTTCCATAATAGACATTATTACTGAATACATTATTTGTACTTTCCTCAAGCCTGAATGTAGAATTAGTACCTTCATTATAGAAGATATTATTCCAGTAGGTAGTCCCATCCGAATAATATCCCCATTTCTTGTGGTAAACCTGCCTGACATTTTGCAGTTCGGGACCTGTGTAGAATACATTATTATAGATTTTACTATTCGTGGCTCTTCCTGAAACCCGGATGATATGGTCCTTGTTATTAGCAAATACATTATACCGGATAATCGTACCCTCATTGAAGGCTGTAGCAGTATTACCTCCCGTCAGGAGAATTCCGCTGAATTCATTGTCATGACTGTAATTGTACTGGATGATGGTATGCTTTGCCCTGAAGTCCGAGTCAAACCCCCCGGCATCATGATCCCCATCATTAAATTTGGTATAGCAGGCTTCATTGTATTGCCATATGGCAGAATCGGTATTAAATGAAAAAGAGGCATTTCCTGATCCTATTATAGCGCAATGAGTAAACAGGTTGTATTCCATTATCGGTTTATGGGCAGCCCTTACAATGAGTCCATTTGCCCCTGTCCTTTCAAAAGTATTATGATGGATATGAATGTTCTTACTCGGGGTCCAGTTTTCATTAACCGTCAGTGTACGGTTATCCCATTCAGACACATTAGACATTCCTGTCCGGTTCACATCATGAATATAACAATTGGAAACCACCAGGGTATCAAACCAGGTAGGGACTGTAGAGCCGGTAATTTCAAGAAATATTCCTCCATTGTTTTTATCCTCCATATCACCGTTTACATCAAACACTTCAAGATTATCCAATACAATATGGCAGACTTCTCCAATATCAGAGGCTTGAATAAAGATGGCCCGCCTGAAAGCTGCCACATCTCCCTTATTGGAGACGGCAAGATCTCTGAGCTCAATATGATGCTGATTATTTAAAGTGATGGTATTTGTTGCCAATCCGCTTCCATTGATCACCGGTCTTTCGCCATCCCCGTATTTGCCAATCACAATAGGTTTCCCCGGTATTCCGGATCCTTTTGGAGAAAATGTACCCGTCCATTCTCCCCCGGATTTGAACAGTAGTGAGTCCCCTGCATCCAGGATCAGACTTCCAATATTTACAAGTGTCTTCCATGCCTTATCTGGTGATTGCCCGCTGTTGCTGTCATCGCCATTTACCTGGTCGATGTAATAATTTCCGGTATAAATTTCCGGGGCTTCGCCAGGGGTAAGTATAAGATTTGGTCCTTTCCCGGAAGCATTCTCTTTGGAGTGCCATTTGGTGTCTTTGGATGATACTGCTCCGGCGATGTCTTTCAGCACAAATGAAATTTTATTCGCACCCGCAGATTTTGCCGCATTGACATAATGGGTAACATCCCAGCTGAAAGTATCCTCCCCGGCTTCAAGAAAGGAAGTGCTAATATAGGTGCCCAGGGGCCTGTTCCTTCCTGTAAGGGTCTCCTCATCCCAGGTTGTATCCGTGTAATAAACTTCAACATTCTTTGATTCCACAACGTCCCCAAACAATTGCAGGCTGGCCATACTGAAAGATTCTGCCTGGGTCCCGATCTCAAACATGCAGTAGGCTTCCCTGGTATATTCTGCAGAGGCCACACTCTTTCGTGATATAAGGATAGTTGAATCCAATATTCCATAGATATTATCAGCTTTCACTCCTCCCTGATAGATATAGCTGTCCTCAATAGCATCAAGGGTCACCTGGGAATTGCCAATAGTGGAAATAAATACTACCGATACTGCTATTAAAATGCTTCTTATTACTTGTGATTTTCTCATTGTTCTTCCTCTTCTTCTATTGTTTTATCAATTTAATTGTAGAAACACCTGAATTCGATTCAAGTTTTAGCAGGTACAAGCCATTGGGTAAGTTAGAAACCGGTACTATCTGGAATTCTGTAAGTCCTGAAAGATTCAGAACTACCTGTCCGGCCAGATTGTAAATTGTCAGTTTTTTCAGGGAATTATCAGTCGAATTCACCTGTATGAAATCCCTGGCAGGATTAGGAAAAACCCTGATCCCTGAGATCTGATTGGTTTCAACATCTGAAGCCTGATCCGATAAAGTACTTTTGATGGCAAGGTCATCCATCCAGAGCCGGGTTTCTCCATCGTAAGGCAGGGTAGGTGTGAAAATGATCCGCGTTTCTCCCTCACGGTCGATATTATAAGCAAAATACGTCCACTTAGTTGCCGAAAGATCTGCCGCCTTAACTTCTGCAAGAAATTTTTCATTTTCAGAACCGGTCTGGGTTTCAATTACCAGTTTTGCACTATTATCAGGATTCATTATGTACATCCAAAAAGAAATACTCTTAACATCTGTATAATAACTGGTTCTCAGGTAACCCTGTTTATCTGCCTGTCCCCTTACAAATTTAAAAGCCCCGGTTCCTTCATATTCACCATGGTTTCCGGGTCCCTCAATCTTTTCCGAGATCAGGCCGTAACTTTCTACCCAGCCTGTTTCAGGAACGTCAATACCGTTTTCAATGAATCCTGTCCTAAAAAGAATCCCTGAAGTTTCTAAAGTTACATAGTAGGTCTCTGAATTGGTACCATCCTTTGAAACAACCTGTATATGGGCAGTCCGGGCAGCTGAATCTCCCTGGATATCTGTCGGATCAATGATGGTGATGGACGCGTCTGCCGAATTTGGGATTGCACTGATTACCAGGTCATCAGAGGCCTGAATTGTCACGATGTAGTTAAGATCTTCTTCATCAAAATTCTCTATTGGAATATCATTGATCCTGATTTCAGATAACCTGGCATCAGATTCAGGAGCAACATATTCTCCTACATCCAGGATAATGGAATAGTTCTTGTCACTCTTTCCATCCTCCGATACAACATTCACCGTTGCTGTTCTGGCCGCCGCATCTCCCCAGGGATCCGATGCCTGGTTTATGGTAAGAAGAGACCCGGAATTTACCGGTACTGCAGAAATAATTACGGAATCTGAATATTTAAGTTTTACCGTGTATGTAAGGGTAGAGGGATCAAATTCGTCTAATGGAACATCATTGATTCTTAGTCCATCCAGGGTGGCATCAAATTCATATTCGGAGAGAATATTATCGACCTCAAAGTCATCGCCAATTTGGGCAACCCATTCCTTCAGCATCTGCCGGCAGCTGTCCAGTTCTTCCTTATAATCGAGGTTATCTGTAACCGGATTAAGTTCCCCGGGATCGTTTTTTGTATCAAACAGTTGTTCCCTGTTTACACCTTTCTCGAAAAGGATATATTTAAGATTAGCGGTAACAAGCATCCTTCCTACGAAAGTGCCCGGAGTATTCCCTGTGTATATCTTTTGAGATATTTCAGAAATTACATAATCCCGTTTTTCCATTATTTCTCCTCCGGGGTCCTGCAAAATACCAGGTGTTAAATCCATCCCATGCAGAGTTTCTGGTATTGGCAGTCCAGCTAGTTTCAACAGGGTAGGATAGAGGTCCAGTCCATTGTTAACCAGCAGATCCTCATCAATGACACCTGCTCTGGTTTTTCCTTTCCATGAGATGACGACAGGAATATTTATCGCTTCCTCGTAGAAGGTCTTTTTCTGATTCCACATATGGGAACCATGACCATCCCCGTGATCGGAAGTATATATGATAACAGTATTTTCCAGGAGGCCCGCACTATCCAGCTCATCAACAAGGAGGTTTATATGTGCATCCACTTTTTCCACCAGGCGGTCATAGCCGTACATATACTGCCTCCATTCGGTCGTTGTCCAATAAGTATTGGGGTGCGCATCCCAGTACTTGATCACCGGGTTCCTGGTCCCTTCTGCCATAAAAACCCTCAGCTTCATTTTCTGGTATTTCGAAGTTGAATGGAAGAGGGGGACAAAAAGCAGTGTCCATATGCTCTTCCACCGGTCCATCGTGATAGCCATCATCCATACCTGCAATTATTCTGGCCAGGTCACAGCAGTCATGTGGGTTCTGAAAAGAAGTCATTAAGAAAAAAGGTTTACTGCGCAGCTTCTTAATAAAATCCACACTATTTTCCCGGATTTCGGTATCAACGTGTCCATCTTCATAAGTCTCAAATCCATGCCAATCTTTTACATCAGCTATTTCGGTACTTCCTACATGCCATTTCCCGAAATAGCCTGTTTCATAACCGGAAGTTTGTAGTGTTTTTGCTAAGGATGGATAATCAGTTACGGTTTCGCATTGGCTGGCCATCATCCCTGTCATAATTGATCTCCGGGATGATGTACATACCGGATAGGCACAATAAGCCCGGGTAAATGTAACTCCTTGATCAGCAATCTTATCTATGCCCGGTGTTTGAAGATGGGGGTATCCCCTCTGGGTCATGATTGTACCTGAATGTTGATCCGTAATAATCAGCAGGATATTGGGAGGGGGATCCTGGCCTTTACTAAGGATTGAAAAAAGCAAAAACCCGCTAAGCAATAGCCATGTTTTCATATGGTTCATCTTGTTCTTTTTAAGAGGTAGCAAAAATACTAAATATCTTTGGGTAACGGGTTTGTTAATACCTCAATAATGGAATAAAAATGTATTATTGCTTACTTTTGATTTATATTCAATAAAAACTATTCTGTTTTCGCCATCAGGCCAGCTGAGTGGCAAAAAAAAAGGATTACTATGAAAAGGTATTTTGGATGGAAGGTATATGTATTGCTTGTAATAATGAATTCCGGTCAATTTTGTCATGCCTTAGCCAGCGATTTGGGCAATGATTCGACAGCATATTTCAACATTGGGTCGACATCTGTGAAACTTCCTTCGGGTAAAACCTATGCCACTGATACTATCGGTATGGTCTGTTCTGTTACAGAAACAGGAACTTATGGAGGCTGGAAAGAAAAAAGCCACCCGGCCAGGGGATTCTTTTACGCGGATACATTTGAAGGCAACTGGTGCATAGTAGATCCTGAAGGGTATGAGTTTATAGCCATGTCGGTAACCTCAGTGGACAAAGGAGGCGGGGTGTCACTTCCCGATGATTTGAAAAGGCACTACCTTAACTCCCTGGGTAACTGGTGCGATCTTAGCATACCTGATATACCTAATTGTCCCAGGTTCAACTTCCTGCAAGGTTTCAAGAATACAAGCAGCGAGCTGAAGAACTTGTTTGACCAAAATATTCTTCCGGTTTTTGATTCTGAATATGAGAATTACTGTAATACCCAGGCCGCCCTCTTTGTTAGTCCCTTTGTAAACAATTCCTGGGTATTAGGCTATTTTACAGATAATGAACTGACATTTCACAAGGTTCTTCTGGATGATTACCTGGCACTGGATACCATCAATGATAATTATAAGGCTTCACATAACTGGATGGTAGAACGGAAAGGCAGCGTATATACCATTTCGGAAAATGACCGAAGTGAATTCCGGGGATTTGTTGCTTCCACCTATGCCTCGGCTATTCATCAGGGCCTTAAGCAGCATGATCCGAATCACATGATCCTTGGTCCCAGGTTACACGCCAGCGGGAAATACAATGAATATATATTACGGGGTATTGGTCCCTTTATAGATATTATGGGAATTAATTTTTATAGCCGTTGGGATCCCGATGTTGAGTCGATGGATCTCTGGCTGAAGGAAGCCGGAAAACCATTTCTGATTACTGAATTTTATACCAAGGGAATGGATACCGGCTTGCCCAATGCATCCGGAGCGGGATGGGAAGTCTATACACAGCAGGACCGGGCCTGGTTTTTTGAGAATTTCGCTCTTGCCCTGTTATCGCACCCTGGCAGTGTTGGTTGGCAATGGTTCCGATATATTGATAAAGATGGTGTTAACAAGGGAATAATAAGCGAGGACTATAAATGGTATACAGTACTTCTGGAATCAATGAATAAGATAGGCAAGGATGTATATAATCTAAGGAGATTTTTACTGGGACAGAGTTATGATCCGGTTTATGATCCTGAATGTGACCATTTATCTACCGAGGGTATATCCATAGCAGATAATTGTTGTAGAGTTTTCCCAAATCCCGCTA
Organism: uncultured Bacteroidaceae bacterium; assembly: GCA_963777115.1. Classification (GTDB taxonomy): domain Bacteria; phylum Bacteroidota; class Bacteroidia; order Bacteroidales; family SM23-62; genus SM23-62. Next base: position 195,571 of record CAVZPP010000002.1, read on the forward strand.
TGGAAATAATTGCAATTAACTCCCTCGCCACCACCAGGAACCTTAATGTCAGCATATACAATTCAAGGGCAGAGAAAGTTTTTCAGCATGACTACTGTGATATTTCTGCCGGATCAGAGATTCGAATCGATCGTACAAGCCTGGGTTTGAACCCCGGCTTATATTTCATACGTTTAGTCCAGGGAGAAGGTATTGATTTACAGAAGCTTATCCTCTTGTAATTTGCCGGGTGGGTAGATGATTAATCTACCCTCACTTTGAGGACAATTTTCTTAATAGGCGTCTTCTCATCAATCATCATGCAGGGGCGATGAGCATCTTCCGGGAAAAATATAAAGAACAACTGGTCGTTTGCCATTAGAAGATTTTCATCCGGAGCATCGACAAATACAATATCATTCTCCTCATTGTAGGGTATGGTAACTTCTGTTTTATCCAAACCAATAAGTCCCATTTTCTCTTCTCCACTGATGAGATACTGAATATCCGCATACTTTTTGTGTGCTTCATACTTCGATTCATCAAGACTTCGGGTCATATATTCACTTACAACTGCAAACAGTCCGTCGCCTTCCAATTCATACTTTCCCTCTTCCAGGCTTTTCAGGTCCTGGGTTTTCAGATATTCAAAGGCTTTGTCCCATAGATTCTTCCTCTTGTTATACTGGACAAAGAATTCTTCCCGGTTAATGGATTCATCCGGTGTTAGTTTGATTCCATCCCTCCATTCACCCTTTTCAAACCATTCGTTTACATCCACCTGGTTTGCTGATTCATTATTATTTGATGAGCTGCTTGAACTTGCCATAATTATTGGTATTAATTTTAGAATAATGAATTATATTTTCAAAGCTTGATAATGATTCTGTATTTGTGATACAGTTTATATTTGAGACTGTGAGCAGATAGTATTACTTCAACCATTTATCCAGCCATCCGAAGAATTCTCGCTGCCATAGTATGGCATTCTGGGGCTGGGTTACAAAATGGGTTTCTTCAGGGAATACCAGGAGTTTTGCGGGAATGTTACGGAGACGTGCAGCATTAAATGCTTCCAGGCTCTGGGTATAAGGTATCCGGAGGTCCATTTCACCCGTAGTAATCAGGATGGGGGTATCCCATTTGTCGATGTACTTGTGGGGAGAAAACTGATAATTTCTGGGTGTTGGTTTATCCCAGTAGGCTCCTCCATTATCAAAATGCGGAAAGAATGTTTCTTCTGTGGAGGTATACATGCTTTCCATATTGAATACACCGCAGTGGGATATGAAGGTTTTAAATCTTCCTTCATGGATACCTTCCAGGTAAAATGTTGAGTATCCGCCATAGCTGGCACCAATGGCTCCCAGCCTGTCCTCGTCTATAAAAGGTTCTTTGGAAAGGGCATCGATGGCGCTGAGATAATCCTTCATGTTTTGTCCCCCGTAATCGGTAGAAATCTGCAGGTTCCATTCATGTCCGAATGTAGGTAAGCCCCTGCGATTTGGGATCACCATCACATAATCATTGGCAGCCATGAGTTGGAAATTCCAGCGGTAGTGAAAATCGGGATTAATAGCATTCTGGGGTCCCCCTCCACAGAAAAGAATCGCCGGGTATTTCTTCTCCTTATCAAAATTTGGGGGATAAACTACCCATACCAACATATCCTTATTATCTGTCGTTTTAATCCAGCGGGCCTCATATTCAGGTACGGTTAGATGCTCATAGATATTCTTATTGATAAAGGTGAGCTGGGTAGCTTCCCCGCTGCCTGGATCAACTTTATAAATATCTTTTGCATAGGCCATATCCTGGCGATCACCTATCATTACACCGCCGGCGATATCATAGTAACCCCATGAGTATGGTCCTTCCGTAATCTGGCGGATCTCTTTAGTGGCAATATCCATTTCCCAGAGGTGGAATGTGGCGTGGATACCGCTATTGAAATACAATTTATCACCTTTCCATACCACATGGTCAACATCCTGGTCCCATCCCTCGGTCCAGTACTCCTTCTCGCCGGTTTCCATATTCATTACGAAGAGCCTGACCTGATCGGCTTCATACCCTGGGGTGGCCATGCTCTGGAAAGCAAGATACTTACCATCTTCTGAGAAGGAAGGATACTTATCATAGCCGGGCATTCCTTCTGTAAGGTTTTTGGTGTCTCCGGAAGCAAGGTCATACAGGTAAACATCTGAATTGGTGCTGGTGGCATATTCCCTTCCCTTCATTTTTTTACAGGTATAGGCTATTTGCTTACTGTCCGGACTCCAGGTAATTTCCGCGGCATCACCGTAGGGAGCCATGGGGGCATCCCAGGGCTCATCTTCCATAATATCAATTGCCTCTCCAGGTCCGCTTGCAGAATAATCAGCTACTAAAATATGGCTATAGGCATAATCATGCCAGGCATTCCAGTGCCGGTACATCAGGTCATTGATGATCCTGACGTTGGTATTGGGGAGGTCCGGGTAGATCTCCTGTGGTGTTTCATCGAGTTTTACATCAACAGTAAGCAGGATCTTTGAACCATCGGGTGACCAAGCAAAGCTGTTAATCCCGGGTTCGATGGATGAGACCTTTTTCTTATCGCTGCCCTCAGGAGTCATCTCCCATAATTGTCCCTCGCTCAGATACCCGATCTTCTCTCCGGTCGGGAACCATTGGGGACTGTAGTACTTTCCTTTTCCGTCAGTCAGGCGGATGGCTTCACCACCTTCTGTGGAAACCATGTAAATATCAGTTATACTCCCGTTGGTCTCAACGTTATAGCGGGTGACATTATAGACAACCTGTTTTCCGTCAGGTGAAAGCTGCATCTCACCAAGCCTTCCAAATTTCCAGAGTATTTCAGGTGTCATAACACCGCCTGCAATCTCTTCTGGGCTCAGATTGCCGGAGAAATCGGCTTCAATGCTGCTTGTCTCGGGTGCGGGGGTGCATGAGGTAAGGAAAATGGCTGATACGAAGAGAGTGATCAGAAAATTTTGGTTCATTATTATTTGGTTTAAATGAATATTAGTTAATGGAATACTATACGATTCGGTTTGACGATTTTCTCTAAAAGGAAATCATTTACTGACGGGAGCAAAAATACTTAAACTAAAAAAAAATGCTATCCACTTGAGAGTGTTGGATAGCATTTAAAATACCATTTCCGGGAAAATCATACTTTTGGTCCATTGATGGCTTCCACCAGTTTGGTTTCAATCTGTTCTGCGAGTTCGGGATTGTCCGTCAAAAGTAGCTTTACAGCATCCCGTCCCTGTCCCAGTTTAGTATCCTCATAACTGAACCATGATCCACTTTTCTTTATGATATTATTATCTACACCAAGGTCTATCAGTTCTCCCATTCGGGAGATACCTTTACCATACATGATATCAAACTCAGCTTTTCTAAATGGTGGAGCAAGTTTATTCTTAACGACCTTCACCCGGGTCCGGTTCCCCTGCACTTCATCTCCATCTTTTATCTGTCCGATGCGACGGATGTCAATTCTCACCGAGGCATAGAATTTAAGGGCGTTTCCACCGGTTGTGGTTTCCGGGTTACCGAACATAACCCCGATCTTTTCCCTCAGCTGGTTGATGAAAATACAGGTTGTTTTGGTCTTACTAATATTGGCGGTCAGCTTCCGCAAGGCCTGTGACATAAGCCTGGCCTGCAGTCCCATTTTAGAATCCCCCATCTCACCTTCGATCTCTGCCCTCGGTGTTAAGGCTGCCACGGAGTCAATGACAATAATATCTATGGCACCGGATCGGATCAGGTGATCCGTAATTTCCAGGGCCTGTTCACCGTCATCGGGTTGGGAGATATAAAGGTTTTCGATATCCACTCCCAGGTTTTCGGCATAAAAACGGTCGAAGGCATGCTCCGCATCTATAAATGCTGCTATTCCTCCTGCTTTCTGGGCCTCAGCAATCGCATGTATGGCCAGGGTGGTTTTTCCGGAGGATTCGGGACCATAAATCTCTATCACTCTTCCCCTGGGAAATCCGCCAACACCCAGTGCCATATCCACCGATATGGAGCCGGAAGGAATGGCGGCTACATCTTCTATTGCTGAGTCCCCCATCCTCATTATGGCTCCTTTACCGTAATCTTTATCAATTTTATCAAGTGTAAGTGTCAGTGCCTTTAACTTCTGCTGCTTGATCTTATTTCCGTTTGATTCTTCACTCATTATTATCTGGATTATTATTTTAATTAATTTTCATATTCCTTCCGGTCAGGCAAGGGCCTTCAATATTTGTTCCGTATGACTGGCAGTATCCACCTTATTGAAAATCTTTATTATCATCCCATCTTCATCGATAATAAATGTTTTCCGGATAATGCCCATATATTCCTTCCCGTAATTCTTTTTCAGTCCCCATGCACCGTAAGCCTGCAGAACTGTTTTATCTGTATCTGAAATGAGATTAAATGGCAGCTCAAATTTGCTAATGAAACCCTGGTGTGATTTTTCACTGTCCGCACTCACTCCAATCACTTCAAATCCCTTGTCTGTCAGCTCCTTATAATTATCTCTCAGGTTGCAGGCCTCTTTCGTGCAACCCGGTGTATTGTCCTTTGGATAAAAATATAGAATTATCTTTTTACCCTTCAATTCCTTCAGGGAGATCACATTACCTTCCTGGTCCCTGCCTTTAAAATCGGGGGCCTTCATTCCTTCCTTTAAGTCTGCCATCATTCAAATCCTTTAGTGTGATCGTAAAATTACAAAGATTGAGATAAAATCCATCCTCATGCCCTCGGCCAAGTCGAAATATATTTACTATTTTCGCTCAATGCCTTAATGGTGTTAGGATGCAAATCTATGTCTCTACTCAACATATTTATTAACATAGTGTTTAAATCAATTTCTCAGAGAACAGTAATTTTCCTGCTTATTTTCTCCTGGAGCGCGAATCCTGGGAGTTCTCAGGGTGTTTCGGATACTCTGCATCCAAAAGATGTTCAGAAAAAGGACAGTACACTTTTACTCCTGGACTCGCCGGAATTTAACAAAAACCTTGATCAGGCGATCCTTTACCAGGAGCAGGCAGACAATCTCAACAGACAATCGATTGAAATGAGGAAGGAAGCTGCCAGGATCGATGATCCGATAGAAAGGGGGCAGTTGCAGAAAAAGATTATCCTGGTGGAGGACAGTGTTCAGGTTTTAAGGACAATGGCCAATGAGCAATTTCTGATCCTCAATGAAAGCCTGCCGGATTACATGAAGGAAAAACAGGGGGAAGAATCGATACATCCATTCCTTGTAAAAGATACAGTACTCAATGGGATTACGGTCTATAATTATGTTTTGAACGAGGAATTTATGGCCAGCCTCGAGGAAATCAGGAAGCCATTGGAAGCTGCCCCGGTGGTTTCGGTTCCTAAAACGGAAAAATCCTTCGAAAAGGATTATACTATTCCCCGGGGAGTATTTTACCGTATTCAGCTGGCAGTTTACCGTAACCCGCTGGCAGCAGACCATTTTGGGGAATTAAGGCCCATAACTACTGAAAACATTCCCGAAAGGGATCTTATAAGATATTTTGTTGGGAAATTCACTCGTATGGATGATGCCAGGGCAGCACTGGTCAAGGTTAAGGCGATGGGGTATCCGGATGCTTTTATCGTGGGTTACTATGACGGGGTGAAGGCAAGCTTCAGTAAACTCAAGGCCCTGGAGAATTAATGGAAAGAATTTCTTATTTTTGTTTCATAAACCATGTGTAATGGCTGCGAAAGAGAAAGCTAAGGAATTCCCGGTAATTGAGGAATTTACTGATATTGAAAGTGCTGGTAGAAATTCACTTATCCTTCATAATGATGAGGTGAATACTTTTGATTTTGTAATTGAAAGCCTCATCGAAGTTTGCGAGCATACCACGGAACAGGCGGAACAATGCACATACCTGGTTCATTACAAGGGTAAATGTGATGTTAAATCAGGGGACTTTGATTCTCTGAGGTCTTTGAGGCATGCATTGGTGGACAGGGGACTTCAGGCTACTATTGAATAGTTAAACCATATAAAATAATGTCGATACTTGCTATCATTCTTTTGATCCTGCTGGGCATTTTCCTGTTCATCGTGGAATTCCTGCTCGTCCCTGGTATCACCATTGCTGGAATCGGAGGAGCGATTACTATGGGTTTGGCTGTGTATTTTGCCTATACGGTTCATGGAAACACCATGGGGAACTATACCCTGGTGGCCACCCTGGTCTTTACCGTTGCAGGAGGTGCTTTTGTTCTTCGGGCAAAAACCTGGCAGCGGCTTGCCCTGAACAAGAATATTGAAGGAAAGGTGGAAGTGGGACTTGAAGAGGGCACTGTAAAGGTAGGCGATAGGGGAGAATGTATTACACGTATGGCCCCCATTGGAAAAGTTCTGATCAACGGATTAAGTGTGGAGGGAAAAGTAAACAGGGGATTTCTTGATCCGCATACAGCTGTAGAAGTCATTAAAGTATTAAATACTCAAGTTATAGTTAAATCAATTAAAGAAGAATAATCATGGGAGCAATCGGAATTTACGTTGTAATTATTATTGGATCCATCATTGGATTATGGATCATTTTCTATTTTATCCCTGTAGGACTCTGGTTCTCCGCCCTGATTTCAGGGGTAAGGATCTCTCTGCTGCAGCTTATTTTGATGCGCTGGAGGAAGGTTCCACCATCCATCATTGCCAGATCTATGATCGAGGCCCATAAGGCCGGGTTGAAGGATATAAACCGGGACCAGACTGGAAGCTCATTACCTGGCTGGAGGACATGTGGAAAGAGTGATTCATGCCCTTGTCTCAGCCAGTAAGGCCAACCTGGAACTTACCTTTCAGATGGCCACTGCCATCGACCTTGCCGGTCGTGATATTTTTGAGGCTGTCCAGATGTCAGTAAATCCAAAGGTTATTGATACACCACCCGTAGCGGCAGTCGCCAAGGATGGTATCCAGCTGATTGCAAAGGCCAGGGTTACGGTTCGCGCCAATATCAAGCAACTGGTTGGAGGAGCAGGGGAAGACACCGTACTTGCAAGGGTAGGTGAGGGGATTGTATCCTCCATTGGTTCAGCGAATTCACATAAGGCCGTTCTGGAAAATCCCGATTCCATTTCCAAGGTGGTTCTGGATAAGGGACTGGATGCTGGAACTGCTTTTGAGATCCTATCCATTGATATCGCTGACGTTGATATTGGAAAAAACATTGGTGCCTTTCTTCAGACGGACCAGGCTGAGGCAGACAAGAAAATTGCCCAGGCCAAGGCTGAGGAACGCCGTGCCATGGCTGTTGCTTTTGAGCAGGAAATGGTCGCTAAGGCACAGGAAGCCCGTGCCAAGGTAATTGAGGCTGAAGTGGAGATCCCATTGGCCATGGCCGATGCTTTCCGCAAGGGTAACCTTGGTATCATGGATTATTACAAATTCCAGAATATCCAGGCTGATACGGATATGAGAGATGGTATCTCTAAGAGTACCGGGGGAGGGAGTAATAAAAAGAAATAGTGAACTTCGGGGGGTATAAATATGCGCTACATGATTTGCTTCGCAAAACACGTTAGGCGGCATATTTATACCCCCCTCAGTTCTGCAAAGGGGCGCTACATGATTTACTTCGCAAAACACGTTAGGCGGCATATTTATACCCCCCTCAGTTCTGCAAAGGGGCGCTACATGATTTGCTTCGCAAAACACGTTAGGCGGCATATTTATACCCCCCTCAGTTCTGCAAAGGGGCGCTACATGATTTACTGCATCAGGTGCTGATATATTTTGTATATTCAGGCTGTGCAACAATCCCATTATTCCATTAAGACACCTTTAACCGGACTGGCCATACTGGCTGTTCTGGGGCCTTCTATAGTATGGGCATCAGAATACATTGGTTCGGGAGAGGTTATCCTGGCTACACGTAACGGGGCCATTTTTGGTACAGGAATATTGTGGGTGATAATCAGCGGGATCTTCCTAAAGTTCTGGATTGGGATGAGTGGTGCAAGGTACACCGTATGCACCGGAGAAGGAATGATCGATATGTTTGCCAGAATGCCCGGTCCAAGGAACTGGGCAGTCTGGATCGTTCTGGTTGCTCAATTTATTGCCGCCACTATTTCAATCGGCTCCCTGGCAACCGCTGCAGGAGTTTTTCTCAGCAGCATGCTACCCATCAGCCATGCCATCGGAGGCTGGTTGATAACTGTTTTCTGCTTCCTGGTTGCATGGAGGGGTAAATTTAACTGGATCAAGATTGTAATGAGTTTCCTGGTTCTGATCATGATCGTTGGCGTACTTTGGGTCGCGGTTGTAGTATTCCCGGGATGGGGCGAAGTTTTCAGGGGATTCATCCCTAAGATACCTGAGGTTCCGGAATGGGCCATGGCCCAGGGTGTAAATCCAAATCCATGGAATGAAATCCTGCCGCTTCTGGGTTGGGGGGCAGGTGGCTTTGCAAGCCAGGTCTGGTATAGTTACTGGGTCATTGGTGCCGGTTATGGTGCAGCGCAAAAGGATGTATTCGGCAAACCTGCAGATATTGTCAGGTTAAAGGATATGGGTAAGGAGGATGCGAAAAAGCTTCTCGGATGGTGCCGGATTGTCTATTTTGATTCAACCTTTGCCATTGTGCTCGGCATTATCATTACCGTTGGATTCCTGATTGCCGGAGCGGGGGTGCTTGCACCGGCGAAACTGGCCCCCAGCGGGGAAAATGTGGCTCTCCAGCTTTCCGGTTTATTTTCTACGAACTGGGGAAGCTTTGGAGGATTCATGTTTCTGCTGGGTGGAACAGCAGCATTAATGGGTACCCAGGTAGGGCAAATGGCAGGATGGCCCAGGCTTCTTGCTGATACATTTCGTATATGTATACCTGTTTTCGGGAGGAAATTATCGTGGATAAAGCAATTCAGGCTATTCCTGGTCTTTTTCTTTCTTTCCAATATGATTATTGTTTACAGCTTTAATCTACGGCCTGTTTTCTTATTAAAGATTGGGGCCATTCTTGATGGTTTATTGTTAACTCCTCTTCAAGCCCTATGGATAGGAATTGGTCTCTACATAGTGTTGCCAAGGCTTTTTAAACCTGAGATTGGAAAAATGCTCAGGCCGGGCTGGCTGATTGGTGTCGGGTTGATTCTGGCCTTTCTAGTATTCGGATATTTCTGTGTGGTTCATATTCCATCAGTGCTCTGAAACAATAATCCTCCTGTAATCCTGTTATCTTGATAGGATTATATTCTCAGATTTTTCATAAATTTATATTTCTTAAATAATACCCTATATCATGAAAAAACATTTAAGCAGAGGAATAGTTGTCTTTTTGGCCCTTATGCTATCTACCTGGGGATATACCCAAACTCAGATTAGTAAGGTGGAAATCACGGGCGAGAAGACGGAAGTACTTAAATCAACTTCAACCTCCTATGGAAAGGGCACGCTGTCCTCAGGTGAGACCATTACAACGGAATGTGTAAAAGGGGTCTGCTATATAAAAATTGATTACAAGGGAAGATTAGTCCAGGCTCCCATTGGTCCAACTATAACCAATGCAACCGTTTATGAATATGATTTTGGCGGAGATGAAGATAAAGAACTGGTCGTAGTCAACGATCATAAGGGAACCTCCGTTTTGTTAGTATTTGCTTATGCCAGGGGAATAATACAAAAGCTCTACCAGAAGGAGATCTTTAATAACCGTACCGTTCTTGAAGAGAATTATATACTCATATACTCTCCCGGCTCACTGAACATGGCCTGGAATTATTACCAGGGAATGTTCTGGTCAATGCAGGCTGAAGAATTTTAGAGCAAGCGAATGTATATTAAAAAAGCCATCTCCGTGTTCTGGGATGGCTTTTTTGGTGGTGGAAGGAAAGATTTACTGAATAATCATTTTACCCCGGTACATTTTCTCTCCCCTTAATTCAACATGATAGTATCCCGGTTTCATTGACCCTTTTTCGATACGGATCTCTTCTCCTGTAATATTCTTCTCAATCCTGACAAGTTTTCCTGAGAGATCCCTTATAGACATGGTATACTCTGAGTGTTCAGTATTCCCGAATCTCAGCATCGTATAATGGTCAAATGGATTGGGGTAGATTTCCAGGTTTCCCGTGGCAATTTCAGAACTGATTCCTGAAGGCGCTTCTTTTAGTTTATTATCATCCATATTGGAAAGGGAATGTTTGTACGGGCCTGTACCGCCCTTTTCTGGACTCTCGGGAGTACAAGGTGTATCAATCAATCCGGCAATCCGATAATAATTGATACCATCCGGCGGATTAATATCCGGGTAAAGCGGACTACCTGATGAAATTGAATCGATAATTGCAAAGCTACTGTTGACAGGACTCCTAAATATTTTATATCCAACAAATAAGTATGGTTGGTCTTCAACCTGGTATTCGAGCCAGCTAAGATTGATTCGGTCAGGTCCAAGTCCGGAGGTAAGAAGCATTGTCTTATGCATAAGGCTCCTTTCGGATTCATTTCCGCATGTATCCACTGCAGTGATCCAATACCTGTTAGCCTTGGATTCGGGTTCCGAACCATCATCTACAGCTACACTTAGAGCATCAAATGCCACATTTTCCACAAGTACAGAATCATTGACGGTGGATCCTTCCCTCCAGACATTATATGACTCAATTCCAACCTCCTGAGTTTTTTCCCAGACGACCATATTTTTGCCAGTGACTGAATCTACTGTTACAATGCAGATCTCTTCATCCTGGAAGGGGCCGACAAAGCTCAGGCTAACCGTATTCGATACTTGTTCACAATCATAATTGTCGGTTCCTGTAACTGAATAATCCCCATCTTTATTTGTCACAAAAATGCTTTGTGTAATTTCCCCGTTACTCCAGAGATAACTTGTGAACCCTGATCCCCCAGATAAGACAACCTCGGCATCCTTGCAAACTACCTGATCAGTTCCAAGATCAATTACAGGCAGTTCATTGGCAATAGTAAGGTTTGATCCGGTGGTAGTAAGATCCCCGCAGGCATCATTAATATAGCATGTATAGAATCCATTATTATCCGGGCCGGGGGTAAGAAATTCCAGGGTATTGCTCGTTGCCCCGTCAATGTTGACGGTATTCTTTTTCCACTGATAAGTAACTGCATCAGTTGCAAGAGCTACAATTTCCATCCGTACTGTTTCTCCATAACATGATGTTATCGAGGCTGCAGGCTGGGAGGTAATTTCGGGTGCCTCAAGAACAGTAACTGTGGCAGCAGTACTTGTTATATCGCTTAATCCATCGCTGACGACGCAGGTGTAGGATCCTGCATCCTCCAGGGATGCGCCGGCGAACCACAGACTTGAAGCTGTTTTTCCAGGAATGTCAACATCTCCTTTTTTCCATTGGTAAGTCAGTCCAATTCCGCTTGCCACGACCTCAACATGCGTTGTTCCTGCTAGGCAGGCAGTGGTGGACTCGGGCTGTGTACCAATGCTCAGGGGAACAACGGTTATAGTTTTGGAAACACAATCAGTATTGCCGCAATCGTCTTCGCCTCTAAGGTAGAATGTTGTTGTTTCGGTCAGTGCCGCTGTTGTATAGATATCCCCGCTGCCCAAAGGACTGCCACTTCCACAGCCTCCCTTATACCAGCGCCATGTGGTACTTGTACCATTGCTTCCTCCGTTTTGACGAAGAATCGTTGTGCCACCGGCTGGTAATTGATCATCATCAGCCATGATACTGGTTGCCTTGACAGGAAGAGTATTAACTACCACATCTTTCGAATATCCGGGGGTTGTATTGCAGGCACCTTGAGCTTTAACTGTATAAGTTGTGGTTGAAGTAATTGCCGGGTTTGGTGTATAGGAGGGTCCTGTATATTTATATGTACTGCCGATGTACCATTTCCAGACAGCACTTGTTCCCAGGCTCCCTCCCTGAACAGTCATAGTTGTTGAGGTTCCCGGACAGAAATTATTCTCAGTCAGGGAAATGCCCGTTGCCTGCACTGATTCAGTTCTGACTGTAATGGCAATTGAGGCACATGCCGAGGGTAAGCAACTGGCCGAGGTGGACCTGACGTAATAGACATCGGAGACAGAAGGGGAGGGGTCTAGCACATATGTTGTGCCAGTGGACCTGACCGTTGATCCACAGGCTGTAAACCATTGATAGCCATTATGATAATTTGCTCCGGAGCAAGTAAGAGTCAGGGTAGAGGGCTTTGAACCCGGACAATAATTATTTGCAGTCGAAGAGACACTGGTTGGTGGAGTTGGTAGATCAACCGAACTAATGGAAATTTCCCAGGGATCCGATGGAATTGATGTAATCCCTTGTGTTCCAACTACTCGAATCCGGACATTACCAGAAGCAGAAGCATCGTAAGTATATGTATTGCTTGTTGCCTTGTAAATGTCCATATAAGCACCCCATGTTCCTAATTTGGATTTTATACTTATCTGCCACTGATAGGTAACATCTTTAATTTTAGGCACAGAGGCTGTATAGGATTGCCCGATGCACATATTTACATAAGTTGTAGCTGCATTGCCCCTGCCAGGAAGGGAGATCAGCAAAAGAACTAAGATGGCTACTTTCAGGAAGGACCCATTGTGGACTGCATTTTTAGTTATCATGGCGTTGTTACTTAATTATTATTTAGAACGTCCCTGAGATTGAGTTGCTGTTATTGTTAGATTTTTTTCATTCATCTAACCTATATTACTGAATAACAGAGTATTAAGATAGGATATATTTGGCAAAAAATCAATAAAATATTATAATTATTATTTACAACATAGATAGAATGAGTTCGTATTTAGTTCTGGATGAGAGAGGTAGATTATTTTTTTTTTGTATAAATTATCTGATAAGCAATAAAAAACCCTGTAAATCATGCGATTTACAGGGTCTAAGGTAATGTGAAAAAAAATCTTCTGTTGCAATCAGGTCTTTGTTTTGGTCCAGGCACCCAATACCGCACCACCAACTGTCAATCCAGCAGTAGTAAATCCTCCGGTGATCCAAGCCAGCCAGTAAGGATCCTTGGCGAACATACCGCTTGTCATATTTGAAAGTAATACGAAAACAAATCCGATTGTGAACCCAAGCAATGCCCCACGACCGATGCTTTCGACCCCGATTTTTGTATAAAGCCAGGCAAGCAGGTAAATTCCTGCGATGGAGGCGAATGCATTTGTGGTCCATTCTCCGGCACCGGCCGGATCAGCCATAATGGTATCCATATCGAGTCCGACCATCCCCATCCAGGCTTCCCCGAAAAGGGGGCCATACCAGAGAAAACCAAGTACAAATTGCAAAACAACCGCCACGAGTACTGCCAGGTGATTAATTTTTAATTCTTTCATAATATTTAGTTTTGGATTAAGATTTAATAAATTTATGGTGTAGGAAATGGTTTTGCAAGTTCAGAAGCTCAATTTGGAGTTAAGAATTAGTTAAAACTTCATAAGTCCCATGCTCCCCCAATGATAAGTAGGTATTGATCTGCATGAATTCATTTTATATTTTGCAGTCTGGTTAAACTAAAACCTCAATCTATGAAAATACTGAAATGGATACTGTATATCGTTCTTTCAATTGTGGCACTGGTATTAATAATTCCTCTGTTTATGCCTTCTACAGTTGAAGTCAGCACTGAAACTGAAGTTTCCTGTACTCCTGCACAGGTATTTCATAATGCAGCTTCATTTACGGACAGGAATAAGTGGGATCCATGGCTGGAAACAGAACCTGCAGCCGAATTCTCTATTACTCCGGAAATCGATTATGTCGGTTCGGAATATACCTGGTCAGGTGAGAAAATTAAATCGGGAAAAATGGTAGTGGATTCCGTTGTAATTGGTGAATACATCGGTTCTCTGATCTTTTTTGGAGATGATCCTGATCCCGGGAGAGTAGAATGGACACTGGAAGGAACTGAAAAAGGAACCTGGATTACATGGACTTTCTCAGCCAAAACATCATATCCGGTAGAAAGACTGATGTTGAATATTTTCAGTGGACAGATGAAATCAAGTTTTGAGAAAGGATTACAAAACTTTACAGCCTATCTAGATAAAAATCCCCCGGAGTTAAGTTCTGTGGGTGAGATATATGAAGGTTATGTCTCTCCCGGGCATGTGCTTCTTATGGCCGCTAGCGGAACCATGGATCAGTACGAGGAGCAGATGGGGAGAATGTTCCGATTGCTGACCGAAGAGGTTCAGATACAGGGACTCCAAATGGCGGGTGCGCCCTTCACTCATTATGTATCCTTTGATGAGGCTACAGGTATTACTGAATACTTTTGCGGCGTAACCATCAATACCAATGGAAACGATTCCGGTGATATCAAGGCCATGACTTATAAGGAGTTTCCTGCTGTCCAGGTTATGCACACCGGTCCTTATGAGGAATTTGAAAAGACTTATAGTAAATTGCTGGAGTACATCGGGGCAAAAGAGATTGCTGTTACCATGGAAGCATTTGAATTTTACATAACAAATCCCATGTTGGAGCCTGATGTAACTAAATGGCAGACGCTGATTGCCATGCCGCTGAAATAATTAATTTTGACACCTATGTCAAGAAAGATCTCATTGCCGACTGTCTACATTGTTTTAGTTATTCTCTTCAGCAATTGTACAAATCCAATCCCTTCCGGGGAAAAGACAAAGATCACCGTGGAGCAGGCATCCGAACTCGCTCAACCTGCTCTTCACTGCATACAGAAGCCCTATCCTTACAAGCCGGGTCATGTGTTGACAGGGGAAGAGGACCTTAAGGAACCAAAAGAACATCATCCGGCTTTTTATGGATGTTTCGACTGGCATAGTTCCGTTCATGGGCACTGGACCCTGGTCAAGCTGCTCAAAGAGTTTCCTGATCATCCTGATAGGGAAGAGATTCGGGAAAAACTGGGACAGAACCTGACCGCTGAAAACCTTACCACTGAAACCGGATTTTTCTATTCAGAAGGGAATAAAACTTTTGAGCGAACCTATGGTTGGGCCTGGCTGCTAAAATTAGCTCTTGAGCTGGAGACCTGGGATGATGATCAGGGACAGGAGATGGCTGAAAGTCTCAGGCCACTGGCAGATTCACTTGTTCAGAAGTACCTTGACTTTCTTGCTGTCCTTCCTTATCCAATACGGGTTGGGGAACATACCAATACTGCTTTTGGACTGACCTTCGCCTGGGATTATGCGGATCACAGGGGACTAACAGACTTGAAGGGAATGATCGAATCGAGGGCAAAATATTTTTATCTGAATGATGCAGGTTGTCCTTTAGGATGGGAACCCAGTGGATTCGACTTTATTTCTCCCTGCCTGATGGAAGCGGACCTTATAACCCGTGTGCTTGGGGAATCGGAGTACAAATCATGGCTGGATGATTTCCTGCCAGGAATTCTGGATTCGGATAAATTTGACCTGTTGCCGGCTGAAGTTACCGACCGGACAGATCCTAAGATTGTTCATCTCGATGGACTGAACCTGAGCCGGGCCTGGTGTCTTTCACATATTTCAGCAAAACTTGGAGGAGAATACCCTCACCTTGAACAATTGGCGAGTAAACATCTTGAGGCATCCCTGCCTTACATAGCCAGCGGGAATTATGAAGGAGAACACTGGCTGGCTTCCTTTGCTGTCTTTGCTTTGTATTCCTTATGAAAAACTGGCATTTATCTTTTCCCGGGTCCTTTTGCGTGTCATCAGGAATACAAGGAATTCATGCAGGACAGGTCGGAAAGGACCACTGCGTCTGAATATATCCAGAACCCTCATAGTCATTCGATTATAGGCCAGAACCTCATCCATAGCAAGAGATTCATATTCAGGATCAAGGATTATCCGGGCTACTTCCTGGCCTGAGGCAAGGGACTGGTAAATACCTTCACCCGTTAGTCCGGATCCCAATCCCGCTGCTTCCCCGGCAAGGAAAGTATTACCAAAATGGTAACCCCTGTAGTCATATGATATGGGATAGGATTCCATTATGACATCCCCTTTATCGATCTTCATCATCTGCAACCAGTCATCCAGGTTTTCCGCGATTTTTTTATGATCTGTCATTTGAGGATCACAACAGCATCCTACTGGCTATGCTGTTTTTATGGGGGAAAATCCATCCGTACCAGGATTTAAACCTCCGTGAGTCAAGGTGAATTTCCAGAACCGGATTTACATCCGGCCTGGGGAGTGTATATTGGTACCCAATGAGTTTTTTATGGACGGGAAGATTCAAATGTCTTCTGACAATTGAAGAATATCCATCCGCGCCTACCAGGTATTTATATCCGTATTCTCTTCCGTCTTTCATAAGAACCCGGTCATTCTCAATTCCTAAGACTTGCTTTCCAAGACGGATATCAATCCTGGAATTTTCGAGCAGGCTTAATTGATAAGATGCCAGATCTTTCCGGTCCACTGTAAAAAGAAAAGGTTTTGGAGCGATGGTATCAGCTCTGCGGCGTTTGGAGAGAATGGCAGCTGTGGATATTTTATGTTCTATCACAGAATCGGGCAGGGGAAGGATTTCCATATCCTTCATTGTTAGTCCCCCTGCACAAAGCTTATCCCCCGGCACATTGGATTTGTCCAGAAGCAGAACGGATTTATCACCCTTGCTTAATTCCTCCGCGCATTTCAATCCCGCTGGTCCCGCTCCGACAATTATAACATCAAACTTTTCCACGGATTAAAATTCAAATTCCTCGCCCCTGGCAGGGATATGGATATTTTTAAATCCTGCTTCCTTCATATGGAGTTGGTAATGCTGCTGGGCTTCATAATCCCCATGGACAATGAAGGTGCTTTTTACTTTCTCCGTATCCTGGCAGGACAAAAATTTCAGCATTTCCTTGTAATCCCCATGCCCGGAATAGGAGTCAATCCTCTTGATGTCCGCTTTTACGGGATATCTATTTCCATGAATGGATACTTCGGGCTCTCCCCTGAGGATTTTTGCTCCCAGGGTCCTGGGTGCGCAATAACCAACAGCCAGTATTGTATTTTGCGGATGGGCTATACTATGGGCAAGATGGTGCTTAATACGCCCTGCCTCCATCATCCCTGATGCAGAAATGATCACACAGGGCCGGTTGAGCTTATTCAGGTTTTTGGAATCCTCGTGAGAACGGATGTAATGAAGGCTGTTGAACCCGAATGGGTCGGGATCCCTTTCCATTACTTCCAGTATATCCCTGTTAAAACATTCAGGATGAAGGCGAAATACTTCGGTGGCATTCAGGGCCATGGGACTGTCAACGAATATGTCGATTTTCGGAAGACGGTTCTGATTATAGAAATTATTAAGTGAGTATACGATCTCCTGGGTTCTGCCGACACTGAATGAGGGTATTATCAGCTTACCTTTTTTTTCCACACAGGTGCGGTATAGAATATCCAAAAGTGTCTTTTCCGACTGGCTTGAATCTGTATGAAGGCGATCACCGTAGGTGGCTTCCGTGATTAGAATATCCGCCTGTGGAAAAGCTTCAGGTGGGGCCAGTATACGGTTTGTATACCGGCCAATATCACCAGTATAGGCAAGGTTCCAGGTCCGCTGCTTTTCTTTGATGGAAATGCTTGCTGTTCCCCCACCCAGCATATGCCCGTTTTGCGTAAATCTAAGTGAAATGTTTTCATCAATATGAAATTTCCTGCCGAAGGGCACTCCTATGAACAATTCCATACTCCCCATGGCATCTGCCTTATCGTACATAGGTTCCACCGGTGGAAGACCCTGTCTTTCCCTTTTTTTGTTAAAAGTCCGGGTATCATATTCCTGGATTTTCCCTGAGTCTGCAAGCATCACTGCACAAAGATCCCGGGTGGCTGAAGAACAGATTACTGAACCTCTGAATCCCAATTTATAGATATAGGGGATGAGTCCCGAATGATCAATATGAGCATGACTCAGAATCAGGTGATCGATCTTTTGCGGGTCAAATCCCAGGTCCTTGTTTAGACTGGAAGTTTCGAGTCCTTTGCCCTGGTACATTCCACAGTCCAGCAAGATATGTTTCCCTTTGTCCGTTAGGATCAGGTGTTTACTACCTGTTACTTCACGGGCTGCCCCGAGGAATTTTATCTTCATTCTTTTTCGGGAGATTTTTTCTTATTGGAGCTGGTTTTTTCGGAACCGGACTTCACAGATACCGGACTTTTCGGAGCCGGACTTTTCAGCTTTGGAAGGTGATTTTTTGAAAAGGCTGAGGACTTCCTTAAATACGAATTCAATTATCTGGAACCGGAGGAGCTGAAAATCAGTTTTTATTTTACTCTTATCCACCTTCAGCTTGTATTCAAGCCTCTCGGTTTCCCTCCTGAGGCTGGCAAGATTATTTATCTTCATCGTCGTGGATATTGAATATGTTAACTAGGATCTTAACAAAGAGGCTGGTTAGCAGGGGTATTTTGGTTTTGAGAACCCAGAGGATCAGCAGAACGGAAAGCAACAGATCTGCTCCTCCAACGATAAGGTGGCCCAGGTAGCTGTGATCCAGACGGGTATTCAGAATATCCGCCAGGGCAAGTGAACCGAACACGATTCCCAGAATAAAAAAGATCAGCACGATGAAAAAGGTGGCGATCACCCCGAGGAGCATGGAAGTTTTTTCCACTCCTTTCAGGGAATACAGCCTCACTTCATCCTTGAAGATTGACTGCAGGTTTTCCTTAAGATCTTTGAAACTATCCATTTTTTCCATCGAGTATTTCTTCAACATTCCCAAGAATATTCTTGACTTTATCTTTAAGGTCCCTGGCTTCATGGGTATCCAGGTCTTCCAGTTCCTTAACGATATCACTCAGGGAGGAAAGGTGCTTAGAAAGCTTACCTTTTTTATTTTCCCCTCCGAAGACGAACATGCCCAGCAGCAAACCGCTTATGGTTCCCAGTCCCGCTACAACGAGCAGTTTTACATTTTCATTATTCATAATTATCGAGATTACATATTTCTAGATCTTCTCATCAAAGCCTCCGAAAGTATCAGTCCCGTTAAAACAAAACTCAGAAAGAGGTAAAATCCTCCCAATAGCATCGTTCCGTTGGTAGTAAATACTTCAAATGCCTCGGCATTATCAGCAATGCTTTTTAGCTGACTGCTTACCACACCGTTAAAACCAATGTATGCCATGAAAAGTGCAACTACCATGACATCTGCCATAGACCATTTTCCTGATTTAAGTACGAAAAATTTTATCAGAAAATTCTTTCTTAAACCTGCGAAGTCCATATAGTACACATAAGAACTGATAAGTTTCAGAGCAGGGAAAAGAACACTGAAAGAAAAAATCAGGACGGCCACAAAGATCATCTGGATAGTCCCTTCATCCATCAGTATACGAACCATGTCTGTAATACTTTTACTCTGGAAGAAAATGATCTGGTCCCTGAACAGCACTTCCTCACCCAGTAACTGGAACATCATAAGGTCAATTCTCGCCTCCAGCTGGATCATGGGTGTAATTATACCGCATACTAAGAGGCTTAAAGCAGAGAGGATTAGTATGGGTGCCTGTAGCTGGCCGAGAGGGCCTGGCACCAGCAGGTTCAACAGGAATATTAACAATACCAGTATAAGCATCAGGATCACCCTGTGATTGATGGCTTTCTCCTTTTCTTCCACCATTTGACTGAGATTCTCCTGGCAATTTTCTTTGCTGATACAGCCATACTTTTCCAGCAGCATGGCAAGCAATGCCATCTTATCCTCATTATATGTCCTGGTCCTGAATTCATTTAGCTTTACCAGAACAAAGGCCTGTAATTCAGCTTTGTTCTCGGGATCATTTAATTCATCGATCACAATTCCCGCGAAAGCGGGTACACTATCCCTCAACTGATCAACATCAACAGCAAATCCGGCGATCCATTTCTTAACTCCTGAAAATCCTCCGGATGTTCGTTCCTCCATTAATTCCTCAAATTCGTCAACCAGTTTATACATAACCTGCTCGAGGGTCTTTTGCAGATTATCACGGTTTTCGGGAGTAATTTCAAATTCTTCGATTTTTACAGCCATGATATCGGCAATTTGTCCCGCCCACTCATCCACGTTCAGAAGGCCGTAACGGATATGGTTCATATCTGACAGATCGACTTTGAGTTCCTGGTGTTCTTTGGCAAGTTGAATGGTTTGATAGGAAGAACCGATAACTGCGAACAGCATTATGGCACTCAATATTACCTGAAGGGTTCTCATAAATGGAACATATTGAGGATTAATTCTATAAATATACACTAAGATGAAAATATTTTTTGACTATTTTGGTCTTATCATATCCCTAAAAAATAAATTACCATGGTAGCACAAGCAGTAATCAGGTATCAGAACGTTGTGAAAACAGTTTTCACCCTTCTTCGGATATTTATTGGATGGCATTTTCTGTACGAGGGACTGGCAAAACTTTTTTCTCCCTGGTCATCAGCAGGTTACCTGATGGAATCACAATGGCTTTTCTCTGGTATATTTCAGGGAATTGCACAAAATCCCGGTTTATTGCAAACGGTGGATATGCTTAATATCATTGGATTAATTTTCGTTGGAATCTGTCTTTTCTTCGGCCTCTTCAGCAGGGTAGCTGCGGGTATTGGTGCATTTCTGATTTTACTTGTATTATGTCGCTAATCCTCCGTTTATTGGTTTTATGAGCGAAACCACAGGGGAAGGGCATTACCTTATAGTCAATAAACAACTTATTGAGGCAGCCATACTTGTATTATTCGTTTTTCTGCCCAGGGAGTTTTTCTGGGGAATTGATCGACTGGTATCCAGGTTCAGGAAAAAGCTTGCATTCGGAAAGGAAAAGGACAAATCCGCAGATGTTGAATCATCCTCAGATTCGGAAACCAGCCTGGAACGAAGGGAACTATTAAAGGATCTAATTGCACTTCCATTCATAGGTGGATTTGCCTGGATGGCTTCCAGGAAAAAGAAATGGGAGAGTTTTGAAGAGGCCAGCCTGATAAGCAATCCCAGCCGGGTTAATGCCATATCGGGTGCTACTGCAAGGGCTGAATTCACGGGACTGGACCAGCTGAGGAAGAAGGTCCCAATGGGCAAGATCAAGGGATACGAGGTCAGCCGCCTGATCTGCGGGGGTAACCTGATCAGTGGGTATGCACATTCCAGGGATCTGATCTATGTTTCCCAGCTGGTTCAGAGTTATTTCAGCGATGAGAAAGTGTTGGAAACCTTTAAACTATGTGAAGCTGTTGGGATCAATACCATGATCGTCAGGGTGGATAACAATACCCTGAAGGTGCTTGAGAAGTACAGGAAAAGGGGAGGGACCATGCAATGGATAGCCCAGTGCAAGGTAACCGATGATGATATCAAATCAGATTTTGATGCGGCTGTGGCGAATGGAGCCATTGGAATTTATCTGCATGGTGGAGTAGGGGATAGCTATGTCAGGAATAATAATGTAGCTCACCTTATGAAATGCGTTGAGCATATGAAAAAGCATGATGCACGTTATTCACGGAATGGCCGGTCATGATCTGAACGTTATTATGGAGTGTGAGAAGCAAGGACTTGAAGCGGACTTTTATATGAAGACCCTGAACTCCGGGAATTACTGGACTGCCGGTCCTAAGTTAATTGAAGATGCCAACTGGAAACCGGATCCCAAAACTGTTGTGGAGCCTGAATTCGGTGCCAATATTAAAGACAATATCTGGTCCGTCACTCCCCAGCAGACTGTGGATTACATGAAGGAAGTTGAAAAGCCCTGGATTGCCTACAAGGTGCTTGGAGCAGGAGCGATTGATCCCAAGGAAGGATTCAGGTATGCATTTGAGAATGGAGCTGACTTTACCTGCGTGGGTATGTTTGACTGGCAGATTGTCGAGGATGCCAACCTTATCACGGAAGTGCTGGATGAATTGCCGGATCGCATCCGGCCCTGGAGGGGATAATATAATGATCCCTGAAAAAATTGACAAAACAAAATCCGGAATGATAGCAGAAAATCTAAATTCTATCACCGGACTTTAATATTATTTTGAAGATCTACTTCAGAATAGTCATTTTGCTGATTTCATTCTGATCACCGGACTGAAGTCTGTAAACATACTGTCCAGGAAGCAGATCAACATTCATCTGGATGTTGTGCTCTCCTGCAGGAAGGTCTTTTGAAAGTACCTTTGCAACAGGCTGTCCAATCAGGTTATAAACTTCAAGAGTTGTATATCCATCCCTCTTAAGATTGAATGCGAAAGTAGCTTCGCCATTTGAAGGATTCGGATAGCATTTCAACTGGGTACCAGCAAAGCTCATGTCGAAACCTGTACCACCAGCTGCAGCAACCGGAGCAACGATTCCAGCCTTAATACCATAATAATCTAAATCCATGGCACCATTTTCACCTGAATTCATGAATCCAATATGCGCATATGGATTTGTATCCTGATGGTTCTTATCTGAAGCAGTTACGTTAAAGTACAGTGGGAGAAGCAACATCTCCGTTCAGCCAAACTGTCACCTCATGTGTACCTATTACACCGTCTGCTTTACAATTGTCACCCAGAATTCATTCCATTCTGTAGGAGTACATGGGACAACATTAATAGCCGAACCTGGAGGTGTACGATCTTCCTAATATCTCTTAAACTTGGATGAAGAAATATGGTAGTACCGGCTCCCATATTCATATACAGTCCTTCTCCCGTTGTGGCAATTGTATCATCATCAAATGTGGTCATCAAACTAAAACCAACACAGGCAGCCGGAGTAGTACCATCACCCTGGTTTATACCTACCATTCCGAGACCTTCAGATGCATAATACCCATCTCCTTCAGTAGGGTATGGAGGATTTTCTTCTACGCCATCAACAGCCCAGAGCCCGTCAGCAGGCCATAGCAATGATTCAAGGACTGAAGAGCCGTCATCCAGAGGCACTTTCATTCGGAAAGCAAGAGTAACCCCATCATCAAGGAGTGCGTCTCCCGCTCCCAATCCGTCCTGTGTCAGGTCATGACCAAAGTGCAATTTCCTGTTGAAGTCCTCCCATTCTGCAAAGTCCTGTGGTTCTCCAGCATCCTGAATTCTAAGGAAATCTACTCCGTCAGCATCAACATCAATCGCAAGTCCTCCAGGATAACTGAGAGGAGCTCCCAATTCTAAAAAGTCCCATTTGCCTGAATGCTCAACCCATGTACCATCCAAAATCTGATCGGGAGTAACATCGTCACCCTCCAACATCTGGAGTTGGTCCCCTTCATAAATATAGGTCCATCCTCCTGAAGGCACTTCATAGGCCACCTGAGCAATTGAAACTGCGCAAATTGCTAGCGCTACAATACTTGTAAGTAAAAATCTTTTTTTCATAATCATCTTCTTTAAGGTTAGTAATGTATAATTGTTTAAGAATCAATCTATAAAATTATAATCTTGTCCTCCCTACGAAATGAATTATTTAAGAACTAATAGATGAATATAACACTATAAATATTGAAAAAAAAAACAAGAAAAGCGAAATATATACCCATAATTAGAATGATTATAAATAGGCAGGGGAAGGCGGTATAAAAATTGGGATTATCTGGAAAAAGAGCAAAAAAAGTCCGGTGAAGAATATAAAAATCACCGGACTCTTTAGAAATGTATTTAGAAGATCTATTTCAGAATTGTCATTCTGCTGATCTCATTCTGATCATTGGACTGAAGTCTGTAAATATACTGTCCTGGAGTCAGGTCAACATTCAACTGGATGTTGTGCTCTCCAGCAGGAAGGTCTTTTGAAAGAACTTTAGTAACAGGCTGTCCAAGCAGGTTATAAACTTCAAGTGTTGTATATCCTGACCTTTCAAGGTTGAATGCAAATGTCATTGAACCATTGGAAGGATTTGGATAGCTTCTTAGCTGTGTTTCAGCGAAACTCATGTCAAATGTTCCTGTTCCACCACCTGCAGCAACCGGATCAACCAGTCCAGATTTATAGGCAATATAATCCAGGTCCATTGCTCCTTCATCATCACTGTTTATGAATCCTAGCCAGAGGTAAGGATCGTCCCGATGGCTTTTAGTGGAACCAGTAACAATAAATTCTTCAGAAGAGGCAACATCCCCGTTTTTCCAGATTTTAACCGAATGCGTGCCAGTCGCGGTAGCATCTGCAACAATTTGAATCCAGAATTCATTCCATTCCCGGGGGTTACAAGTCACCATATTGAAGGCAACACCTGGAGGATCAACTAATTCAAAACAATTCCGATATAATTCAGGCCTGTCTTCAAGTAAGGCCCCAAACAGACTGTTCATATACAAACCTTCACCATTGGTAGCTACGTCTGGATGATCAAAGGTTGTCATCAATGAAAATCCGATCATACCAGCTGCCTGACCCTGATTAACAGACACCATTCCTGCACCTTCCCCCATGCCATAACCATCACCTTCGGGAGGATACGGAAGCACATCCGGTGTGCCGGGATCTGCCCACTTTAAATCAGGCAAATAAACTTGGTCAAGCGGTCCGTATCCATCATCGAGGGGCACCTTAAGACGAAAAGCAAGCGTCATTCCCGTATTAAGAATCACGTCTGTCGGAGTAATCCCCTCTTGGGACATGACATGGGTAAAAGATGGTTTCCTGTTTTTGTCATCAAGTGAATGGTCCGATGGTCTGCCCGAGTCCTGAATTCTTAAAAAATCCAGACCCGTTTCCTGGACCAGAGCAGCACCGCCAGGTATTCCCAAAGGATCACCCGGAGCTGAAAGATCCCAATCGCCCCGGTTCTCCCAAGTTCCATCCAGCATCTGTTCGGGAGGCCCCCTCTATGGTCTGGAGTTCGTTTCCATTCATAAATATACGTCCAGCCTCCGTCAGGCAGGGTATAGGCCACCTGTGCAATGGTAATGGCACTAATTGAAAGCATAAAACTGCAAGGCATAAGTAAAATTTTTTTTTTCATAATCATCTTCTTTAGGTAAGTAAAATATAATTGTTAAAAAAATGAATTTTAAATTGAATTAACCAGAAAAAGTGCAACCTCATTTCTTCGATTTTCATGGTTAAAAACAATCAGTTATTCTAGCAGATATTATTTAAAAAATTCAATTGAATATAATTATTAAATGACTAAAAAACTACAAGAGTATCATTGAAAATGAATTTATTGGCAGTATTTAGAATAGTTTTACATATTAAAGAAGAAAAATGGGGCATCAGAATCCTGGTCCGTTAAGCATTCACCAGGGTATGCTTTGCAATATATCCCGGATCGATTTCCAGTCCCATTCCCGGTCCCGTCGGAACCGTCACGGCACCCATCCTCGCTTTCCAGGGAAGATGTTTTGCACTCAACAGGGATATCCTTGTTGAATCCCTTGAATTCATGGTAAGGACCGGCATTGGGTATAGCGGATATAAAATGCATCATGTACAGATATCCCAGTCCCGATCCGGAAATATGCGGCACACATGTTTTTCCAAAAGCATCTGCCATCATCGCTACTTTCATAGACCGGATCATTCCTCCGAAATAAAACATGTCAGGCTGAACTATGTCCAATCCATCATTCGCGATCAGCCACCTGAACTGGTGCAGGCTGGGTTCCTGTTCTCCTCCCGCGATGGGGACATCAAGGGCATCTGCAACCATTTTGGTTTCCTCGTACCAGTCGAAAGGGACGGGTTCTTCATAGAAATCATATTTGTAGCTCTCCATGATCTTACCTATCCGTATGGCTTCCTTCACGGAATACGATCCGTTCGAATCGGCGTAAATTACCATGTCATCACCGAAGGTTTCTCGTACGAGAGGGATTAATTCTTCAGACCTTCCCGGAGGGTAATCAGCATCCTTGCTCATACGGCCGCCGATTTTTACTTTCAGCGCCTTGGCTTTAGCCTCTGCAACATCCTTTTTAATCCCTTCAATGGATTCCTGTGCTGTTTTACCCCTGTAGTTATTCGCCCGGTAAACCGCTACTTTCGTATTATGGATATCGCCGATTAACTCACCGATTGATTTTCCCCCCAGTCTTCCCAATAGATCAAGAATAGCAAATTCAATGGTAGCAAGTGGGACCCAGAGGGCAAGATTCTGAACCTTGTAATTGCTTTTATAGACGTATACCTCATCCAGCAGTTGTTCAAGTTTCCTGGCATCTTTCCCGATAAAGAAAGGTTGCAGCCTGATTACAAAAATCGGATACAGGGATTGCAGTTGGGCCGCATTACCTACGGAGATGCCTTCGGCTCCGTCACTGGACCGGACCCGGCAAATGAAGTTTTTCTTGTATCGTAAAAGTTCCAGTGATTCAATGATCACAGGTTCAGGAAAGAGTTCAGATTTCAGAACAGGCCTGGCCAATACCTCATCAAGTTTACTGTATCGGTCGTTTAAATCTACGGTTGATGTTTCCGGAACGGACTTACAGGAACTTAAGCCTCCGGCCAGAATGCCAGTGCCCATTGCACTTTTCAGGAGAAATTCTCTTCGGGTGTTTTTCATGACATATAGTTGGTTACAATCCCTAAATTAATTCAATTATTGAAAAAATGCCCTAAATTGTCTTTTTGTTTTTATTCAACACCTAAACCACCATTATGAAAAGAATTGTTCTTTTTCTGGCAGTCATTTGCATCCTCACCACCATTGGGGGATGTTTAAATCGTCAATCCGGAAAGCAAGATTTAAGCGCCCTTGATTCATATATCATTTCTAAGGATCAATGGGACAGTCCCTTGCTGGATAAAGTAATAAATTTTACTGTTTACTCTCCTGATACAAGCGAGTCTGCAAAACCTCTGGTTGTTTACCTGAGTAATCTTCCTTCTCCACGCCTGGGGGAGCAGGATGATAAGACCCTGATAGAAGGATTCCTAAATCAGGGAATGATGGTGATTAATGTAGATTACGAGGGTGATTCCAGGGCAGTTGCACCTGACCTTCTACCCGAAATTGATCTCTGGTATGGATTTGGTTTTAATAACAAAGATTATCCTATAGATCCCGATTGGCTCTATATTATACCTGCAGGCTACACCATCGATCGGAAAGTCCGGATTTGTGAAATAGGAGACCGTCCCGTTGATATGGATGTGATATACCCTTCCGGGGAAACGAAACCTGTCCCCTTAATGCTGCATATCACTTCGACCAAGAGCGCGGGGAAATGGATCAACCAGCGGGCATATTATGTCTATGGATTGATGACCACCGGGTATGCGGGGGCATTTATGGATTGGAATGGGGGACAAAGGGTATCACCTGTTGGGAGAGTCTTTCCGGAAAAGCAGGCTGCCAGGCTTTTGCGGGCTAACGCCGAAAAGTGGAATCTTACAGGGAAATTGGGTGTCACAGGCCATTCCAAAGCTTCCGGCAGGGCAGCAATGGCTGCATTTATTAATGAGGAAGGCTATGAAGATGACAAAGGCCCTTACCCAGACCAGCCGGATAACTTCCAGGTTGCCTTGATGTCAGCAGGACAACATGCCAAGGAATTCCTGATTGAGGATGGATATCTGGATGAAGTATCCAAAAGACAGGCTGAATCTGCCCTAAGACAACGGGAAGAAGTCCCGGCAGAGGAAATCCGAATCGCCTCTACGTATGCGTATGTGACGCCTGATGATCCCCCGGCCTTTTTATCTGTAGGTGCACTGGACAAAAAGTTTAGGGTTGGACAAATGAAACGATTGGCTGCCCAATGTGAGGAAGTGGGACTGGAACACAGATTCATCCTCCAGGAAGGGATGGGGCATATGTACAACCCCGACCCGGTTGTAATCGGGGAAATATATAGTTTTTTCGATAAATATCTTAAGTAGCAGATCCAGCGCCAGTTCAAATATGTCATTTCCTTGTATATTACTAATATTTCTTATATATTTGTAGGGTAATGCCAACATTAAGTATATAATACTTGTTTAATGATGGGAAAAACCAACATGGATTGGCTGGCAATGAGTGATCCTGCGATAATTGGTGTAATAGGTGATTACGTCAAATACAAACGATTGTCGATAAATAAAACCCAGGCTCAAATTTCTGAGAGGGCAGGAATAAACAGATGGACTCTGAGCCAACTGGAAAATGGTGAATCCGTCAATTTACTCTCCCTTGTTTCTATCCTGAGGGCACTTGACTTATTGCATATTTTGGAGATTTTTAAGATTGCCGAAACAATAAGCCCTATTGAGCTTGCCAAACTTGAAAGTCAAAAACGACAACGTGCAAGGGGCAATAAAGAAGATCAAAGACCCGAAAGCAACTGGTAATGCTACTTACAGCCAATATTAGCATTTGGGGAGAATTTGTAGGAGCAGTGGCATGGGACCCTGGTACACAAACTGCAAGTTTCGAATATGATCCCGGTTTTATTACCAGGCAATGGGATTTGTCCCCCTTGAAAATGCCAATAAACCCTTCAAACAGAATTTTTGCATTTCCCGAACTACAAGGTGTAAATACATTTAAAGGTTTACCCGGATTACTTGCGGATACTCTTCCTGATAAGTATGGGAATCAAATAATCAGTGCATGGCTGGCCAGCCAGGGTCGACCTGAAAATGGTTATAACCCGGTTGAATTGCTCTGCTTCATTGGTACACGTGGAATGGGAGCGCTGGAATTTGAACCTGCAATTTTGAAATCCAGTAGATTAGCCTTTAATATTGAAGTGGACAGCCTGGTTGAGGTAACCCGGAAGATGCTGCATCAGAGAGAGAGATTTGCCACCAATCTCAGCTCGAAGGAAGAAACTGCCATGAGGGAAATACTGCGTGTAGGTACTTCTGCGGGAGGAGCCAGGCCCAAAGCCATTATTGCATACAACGATAAGACAAAACAGGTTAAATCCGGACAAACAGTAGCTCCAAAAGGATTTTCACATTGGTTGATTAAACTGGATGGTGTAAACGAAGTTCAATTTGGTGATTCTCTTGGTTATGGCAGGGTTGAAATGGCTTATTATAATATGGCTAATGCATGCGGTATTGATATGATGGAAAGTAGGTTGCTTGAAGAAAATGGCCGTGCACATTTCATGACAAAGAGGTTTGACAGAGGGGAAGAGGGAATAAAAAATCACATTCAGACATTATGTGCTATTCAGCATTATGATTTTAATGATATTCGAAGTTACAGCTATGAACAACTATTTCAGACCATGCGTCTCTTAAGACTTCCTTATCCACAGGCTGAACAACTTTATCATCGAATGGTTTTCAATGTATTGGCAAGAAATTGCGACGACCATACAAAAAATTTTGCTTTTATGTTGAAAAAGGATCAATCCTGGGAACTGGCTCCGGCTTATGATATTTGCCATGCTTTTCGACCTGGAAGTGAATGGGTAAGTCAGCATGCTTTAAGCATCAATGGCAGAAGAACCAGTATAGCAAAAAATGATTTGCTAAGTGTTGCCAAATCTATGAACATAAAGAAGGCCGAAAGAATCATTGAGAAGATTGATTCAGTTGTTTCCCGATGGACTGATTTTGCGGATGAAGTGAATGTAATAGCAAATCTAAGAGATGCCATCCATAGCACACTGATATCCTACTACTAAGATTGTGAGTGGAGTTTGTTAACCTACAAAGCAGCTTTGATCTTATCAACTATTGCTTCATATTCCTCCTCAGTAAGAGTAACTTTCTGAGGATTCATTTCAAAAACTCCTCCAAAACCATAACCATCCTTATACTTAGGTACAATATGAAAGTGTAAGTGAGAAATGGTATCGGCATAAGCACCATAATTGATCTTAGTGGGATTAAATGCTTTGGTCAGGGCCTTACCTACTTTGGCCACATCCCGCATAAATGCATTCCGCTGTTCATCACTCAATTCATGAAATTCAATCGTATGATCATTATAGACCACATTACAGCGGCCCGGATGTGATTGCTCTTTAAATAAGAATAGTTGAGATATTTCCAGATCACAAATTTTGATCATGAGCTGATGCAGTGTTTCATTGTTCTGACAATACAAACATTCTGAAATGGGTGTTGGCATAATATTTAAGTTTGATTTGGATCATATAAAGGTAATACTGTGGAATGAAGTTTCGCATAATAGAAGTCATTATTAGGAACTATTATTTACTTTTATACTGAATCTAAAACATCCCTTAAATATGAGAACAATAATAATTGCCTTATTTGTGTCCCTTGTTGTCACCTCCTGTACTCCCACAAAAGAATCCCTGTTCAATGGGAAAAATCTTGACGGTTGGACGATCACTGTTCAGGACGAATCAGTTACTCCGGAGGACTTTTTCTATGTAAACGATGGTGTTATTGAAACCATTGGAGTGCCTATGGGATACCTGAGAACAGTAAAAGAATATGCAGACTATACGCTGCATTTAGAATGGAGATATCCTGAAGAACCTACAAATAGCGGAGTGTTTGTTCACACTACCGGTCCGGATAAAATTTGGCCGGACTATTACCAGGCACAATTAAAACACGGGGATGCCGGAGTTTTTATACTGCAGGGCCCCGGTGTAACTGCAACCCTGAATGATACTGTTTTCATGTCTGATGAAAAGAACCGTCTGATTACAAAAATACATCCATCCAATGAAAACCCTGCCGGGGAATGGAACAGTTATGATATAACCTGCCGGGGAAATACCATTGAACTCAGGGTGAACGGACTTCTGCAAAATGTTGCAACAGACTGCTCCCTGACCAAAGGTGGAATTGGCTTACAGGCCGAAGGATCAAAAATCCAGTTCCGGAATCTCTACATTGAGCCTCTTAATTGAGGATTCATAATCAGATTCAATCAGGTATTCATTTTTTTCCCTGGACCGAAAGTATCATGAATTTCTTGCCGACAGGGTAAATCAGCGATTGGTATCCAATGGGCTGACGGATACCAGGTATGAAAATTAATTCCTCCAGGTGATTCTGCAGGTGAATTGACTGCCTTGTGAATACTCTTGATTTACCATAGATTGAATCTAAATAATGAGTTTTTCATCAAAAACAGATGATTTACCCGGCTACCTTTTGCCAAAAATCCGATTAACCTGTGAATACAAACCCCTTAATCAAACTCTCAAATGTCTCAAAATGTCAATTTACAAACTCCTCCAAAAATTAAAATTACAGAATCTGCTATTTATGGGCAGTGGGAGGTGACCCATTACTCGAATTGTAATGAGCAACTTGAGCCTATTCTGTACACTCAAAGGACAAAATATCATTTCCTGGAGGAAATGGTATTTATCCGGATAAATGACGGTGTATCATCACAGGGAATGTGGAGGCTATCGGAAACAAATAATGGCAAATTTGGCTATTCAATTACTTTGAACAACCAATCTGAATTAGGGATAGTTCATCTGGATTCTGAAGAGTTAATACTATCAGACGGTTGCATTGAATACAACATGATCAGGAGGATTTAAAGACTCATTCCCCCCTGAAGGCTTTTTCAGAATCGGGATGGTCGACCAGTTCATCATAGTTATCAGGCCATTGATTTTTGAGAAAAACAGTCCAGTATAATTCCTTTGACGTACTTTCATAATGGATCAGGCCAGTCCTGTATTGCCTGGATTGAAAGATATTAAGGTAGATAAAGAAAACAACCAGTACAGCTGAGATTGCCTTAACTATCCTACCTGAGTTCCACAACCTCTCGAGGGTCGCAGCCAAAGGCAAAGCAAGTAATGCATAGCTCTCAACAAGGGCTCTGGCCCCAAAGCCTCCTCCGTACCACCAGCACCACCAGCTAAACGCGATGTAAATATTCAAACCCGTAAAAACAAGAATGGGGTAAAATAGTTCAGGAACCTTTTTCCTGAGAAAGAAAATACCAATTAGGGCCAGTGTCATTAATGGAGTATATACAAGCCAGCCTTTTCGGTATGAAAAAATTCCGTCAATTACATGAGGCTTCAAAAAATAAAACCGCTCATCGCCATAAGAATCATATAACCATGTACCCGTGCTATATTTCCAGTATGAAAGCTGCAGAAATAATAAGGCTGAGCCAATTAATAAAACTATCACCAGCTTAATGCGGTTCCTCCAAAGGAAAACCGACCAATCCTTCAGTCCATACCTTCCCCTGTATAACAGGAAAAACAGGAATATTAAAATATTGGAGGGTCTTACAAGTACGATCAATCCCGAAAACACTCCAATGAAGATCGCGTCAATCCACTTTTCCTTTTGATAAAATCTGGTAAGATGGAAGAGAAAAGCGGAGAAAAGAAAAAAACTATAAATATGAGACATCCCGGGATCAGTGGTCGAATAATAAAGAAGGTTGGTCCCAAGAGCCAGGATCACAAGGGTGAAAATAACTATTTTTTCACTGAAATAATTCAGTAGTACTTTTCTAAGATAAAGCAAACCTGCCAGCATGTAAAAGATGGCTGCCACTAGAATAAAAAAATGATATGGCCATGTATAACCGTCGGCCTTTACGGCTGACAACAAGGTAAAGATATGAGCGACGATGAAGAATGGCAGATACATAATTGCCGTACCTATGGAATACTTCAGAGTATGTTTTCCAGTGGGCGTAGGAACAGGCCAGATGGTTCCTTCAAAATCTTCTGGCAAATCCTTGACGAAATCAAAACTAAGATCCCTATAAATAAAAATTGCAGGCAGGTAGGCATAATAAGAAACCACATCCCATTGTATGATTCCTCCTGACCTGTAACTCTTATGTGAAATACCCTGCCCTAACAAAAAAATAACCAGCAGGTATAATATATATCTTCCTGCTTTCCCGCTTTTCAGCAGTTTGTTTATCATGTTCAGCTTCATCAGAAGTGCAAAAATAAGAAAATAAGAGAGTAAACTGCGGGGAAATTTAAGCCCTAAGCTAACCAGATAAAATGATCTAATTATTTTACAAACCCTTCGATCAATGTCGGAGGCTTTTTCTTTGTCCATATCCAAGTATCTCAGGGTACTTGGATAGATGGATTTGCCCTAATTTATTTGGAAAAATTCCTCAAAGGATTTCTAAGTCTACATATCAGAATCTTACATGCATGATCCTCAGCTACCGGCTCATGAGTCGATAAACTGTAAGTGTGCGGAGGTTTTTAAGGGGTGATTGTATTATGCAATATCCTGAAATACGGTTAAATAGTGGTGAAAAATGCAGGTTTGAATATTATTTCTTAATGTTTTTTGATAAATTAGATTGTTGTTAATACATTTGGTCTCTCTAAAAAAGCCCAAAATCACCCCCTGATGTCCAAAAAAGGAACTGTTACTGGAACTTGGTCAAGAGGCAAAGCCACTGTTAATTGCAAGCTGCCCATAATTATATTTGAAGAGGATGGTAATTTTATATTTTACTGTCCTGCGTTGGATTTATCCGGCTATGGCGAGACTGAATCAGATGCGTCAAATTCTTTTAATCAATCATTATCCGAGTATTTTAGATATACCGTTAATAAGGGTACCTTGGAGGATGATCTTCGTGGCCACGGGTGGACAATTAGAAAAAGCCTAAAAAGGGGTGCCGTTCCTCCATCGATGGGTACTCTATTAGAAACAAATAAGGATTTTTCCCGAATATTCAATACCCACGATTTCAGAAAAACTAACAAAGAGATTTGTATGCCGGCAATTGCCTAATGACTGCCCGTCTTCAAAACATATCCCTAAAACAATTTAGATCTTTTCTCAAGCATCAAGGCTTAACTAGAATCAGAACCTCAGGTGGACATGAGGTGTGGACTAGAGCTGACCTTTCTCGTCCAGTTATTATCCAAACCCATGTGAATCCAATCCCTCTTTTTATTATTAAAAATTGTCTTCGAACAATGGGATTGACCGATAAGGATCTGAAGAAGTTCCTTTCTTGACCCAGATTAATGTTTTCATTGGTTCACTTACTACCAAGTGATGGTTTTCTTGGGATAATTCAGCTGTTTGGACACAACATACCGCCGAACGCAAATACCGATTACCTAAAATCCAGATTTATAGATTCGATAAATTACAAATTTGAGACAGGATTTACTCTCCAAAAAGAAAACTAAAATATACAATTTTCGTTTGATGAGAGAGATATCATCTTTAACGTACGGATTAAGTTTTCTTCATAAAAATGAAAATATTGAGTAATAGTTGTAATTGTTGCACCTATGTTGTGCCTGCACAAAAAACAAAAGGAGCTAGATTGTATCTAACTCCTTCATTTTCAACTGTCGGGGTAGAGAGATTCGAACTCCCGACCCCCTGCTCCCAAAGCAGGTGCGCTAACCGGACTGCGCTATACCCCGATACTCGTGTGAGTGTGATTATTTATCGTAGCTCCTGTACATGCCTAACAGCATCTTCGAAGCCTGTTCATATTTTACGTACAATTCTTCGTACAATTTCGCCTCTATCTGTCCCAGATCAAAAACCATCTGCATGAGTGCAACACTTTCAAAGATCCCCCCGCGGCTGATGGTCAGAAAATGCTTCTTGTCTGAAGCGGTCATCCTTCCTGTTCCTTCAGCCAGGTTCAACACTGAACTTTGAGAAGCCTTCTTCCACTGATCCCTTACCATAGGATCAATCTTTTTATCCTCATTCAGGAATGTGAAGACCTTGTTATTGAGATCCCTTAAAACCTGGTAAATATCTAACTTCTCAAAATCAAACATCTTTCTTCCTCTTGTTTTCCTGCGGAGAGAGGGGGATTCGAACCCCCGGTACCGGTTTCCCAGTACGCCGGTTTAGCAAACCGGTGGATTAAGCCACTCTCCCACCTCTCCAATGGAAAAGACTTATTACACTTTCCGTAAAAAGCAGGACAAAAGTATGAAAATAGCTGAGAACTACAAAAACAATTTCATGTCTGATCTTCGCCCGACTAATATTGCTAATCAATAAAATCAATACATCCTTAAACAACTTTGAAAGGTTGGTGTACAAAAGGCATCCGTTTATGGAAATCAGCTTAGAATTGATCTGTGGATTTTGTAACTTAATGGGATTAATTCTGCTTCTGTGAACCCTATATAAGCAGACATTTGAAGGAGCGCGGAAGCGAATTTTATAACCACTAAACCTTTATCTCAAATGAAAACCTCTGACAATTCATTTTCCAGACCTTATTCATTTTTTCTTCTTATCCTGTTTTTATGCCTGAGTCACCAGGTCCATGCCCAGCCAAGCTTTATTTATGCATCGGTTGACAGTACGGGTGACGGGCATAGCTATGAAATGGCAACTTCCATTAAGGATGCATTGGACCTTGCCAAGGCTAAAGATTCTGCCGTGGTATATTTGAAGCCGGGAACCTATAACATTTCTGAAACCCTTGAGCTCAATTTGTCCAGGGATGATACTTCAAAAATTACCATAATCGGTGGTATTCAGTCCGATGGTACAGTAAGCCATGATAATGATATTACCGTCCTGGATGGTGGGGAAGCCCGGCAAATACTAAGACTCAACACACATGCCCAGAATGCTCTGCTCCTGATTCGTATTGTTGGATTAACCCTGCAGAAAGGATCTGCATATGATGATGGAGATGCAAAAACAATCGACCATGGAGGAGCCATTTCGGCTTATCAGGGAAATGCTGATAGCAGCGGTACCATATTCCTGGAAGTTGAACATTGCAAATTACTTAATAACAAAAATAAAGATTCCAAAAACGGTGGAGCCATCTATTCCAATTGCCTGGTCAGGATTAATGACTGCGAATTCAGAAATAATGAAGCAGGTAGTGGAGGAGCCATCATAGCCTATGACTTGCCATCAGGAGACCAGACCGCCATTGTTGAGATCGCAGATTGTAAGTTTGAAGAGAATAAGAATACAGGGAACCAGGGGAGTTCCATATGGCATAATCTGACCCTGGATTTGACCAAGTGTTTTTTCCATGGTATGCAGGATGGTTCAGATATAGGGAACGGGAGTTGTATCTGGGGCAATTCCGGATCAACCACCATAATTTCACAATCTGTGTTTGAGGGGATTGTTTGCAAGTATTGGGGAGCTGCCTTCCAGACTTTTGGTGGAAATGCATATCTCGATAATTGCATATTCCTGGACAATAAAGCCGGGGGTGTGAGCGGAGCAACCGACGGGTATGCTGCGGTAGCATTTTACCACAATAATGCCCCTGCCACCACAAAACGTATTACAAATTGTACGTTTGTAGGTAACCTTTCCAGAACAGGAGAAACTTCCTGGGGTGGGGCAATCAGTGACAGGGGAAAAGTAGGTGATGATTTCAAGGTCCACAATTGTATTTTCTGGAATAATGGGAACATGCCGGTTGTCTCCCAGTCCGGAGTGGCAAGCATCTCTCACAGCGACATCCAGTCCGGTGGACTGTCAGGCTTTCTGGATGGGGGTGGTAATATCAACTCTGATCCCTTATTTGCTGACACCCTGTTGCATCTCCAGGCCAATTCTCCCTGTATCAATAAAGGCACAAACACCTTCGATCCCATGACATATGAGGATTTTGACGATAAAACCAGAATCCTTTCTGAAACCATTGATATGGGAGCTTATGAGTACAATACTGCACCGGACAGCATAAGCCTGGAGATCACAGTTTTCGAGGAGAATCTTGATTCTGCAGCAGTTGTAGCTCTTGTAACAGGTTATGACCCGGATCCTGAAGATATATATGGAATGAGGTATGACCTGATATCCGGAGATGGTTCCAATGATGAGGATAATGATCTGTTTGAACTGGATGGACAGGACCTGAAATTTCTTGAGGTGGGAGATTATGAAGAAGATTCTGTTTACCATATCAGGGTAGGTATAATGGATGCAGGTGATTCTACATACGCTGAATCCTTTACCCTGAAACTCATGGATGCCAACGATCCGGTTATCCTAGTGGGAACACTGACCACTGAACAGTCCGTCCAGGCCGGTTCAGCCTACAGCTATACCTATCCTGAAAATATTTTTGAGGATCAGGATGGACTGGAAACAGTGACGATATCAGTTAGCCTTGACAATGATGCAGCATTGCCGGAATGGCTGACTTTTGACCTGGAATCCAGGACATTTTCAGGAACCCCCATGAATGCGGATGTTGATTCATTAAACATCAAGATTAAATTCACCGATGATGCAGGATACTCTGCCAGCCTGAACTTCGGCCTGAAGATTGAATTCCTGGCATCCCTTGAGAACAATGTTTTACCTGGGATACAGCTCTTTCCGAACCCGGCCGGGAATCAAACTATGCTGAGTTTCGATCCCTCCGGGGGAGACCTGAACCTAAGGATCTATAATATTACCGGAGAATGCGTCATGGATATCAATGGTATCAGAGACTCACCCTATATGCTTGATTTAAGCAAACTAAGCCCTGGATTATACCTTATTGAAGCCAGCGAAAAAACCATGCAATACCTCAAATTAGTGAAGCACTGATCAAAACATTGGGTTATTGATATTCGGAAGAAGCTGTATTCCATGACGATTGTCAGGAGGGTACAGCTTCTTTTTTATTTATTTTAGCAAAGTATAAATACCCGAAATCTCATGGATTTGCTCAAGAAATTTATCTCCATTGTTCTGGTTACTCTCCTGGCTGTTTCGCAGATGCCTCTGCTTGCCCAGGGCTCAAAAAGCCTTACGGTTGAGGACATTATGAAGTTCAGGCATGTAAAATCCCCCTCCATCTCCAATGATGGAAACTGGGTGGCTCATACATCAAAACCCGACCGAGGGGATTCTGAGGTGCTGGTTTATTCGACCAGGGGGAAGAAGCAATTTAGTATCCCTCAGGGGGAAAACCCAGTAATCTCCAATGACGGGAATTGGGTAGCTGCAGTTCATACCGTCTCCGCTGAGGATGAGTTAAAACTTAAGCTGGCTAAGGAAGGGGGACCGAAACGCGGACTCGCACTACTGAATACATCCACCGGGGAACAGTCCCTTTATAAAAGAGTGCAATCCTTTGCTTTTAGCAATGACAGCAAGTGGCTGGCATACCTCGATTTAAAAGAAGAAAATACTTCTGACAGGGAAGAAAAGGAGGATAAAAAGAAGTCTCCTGACAAACCTGTTGGTTCCCAGCTGAACCTGATATGGCTGAAAGATGAATCTTCTCATTCCATTCCATATGTTACCCGGTATTCCATCGATAGTACCTCCAGGTACCTGGTTTATGAGATGGCGGACAGCAATGGAAAAGCTGACGGGGTTTACCTGGTAGACCTGGAAAATACATTAGAAGAACCAACCCCGATATTTACCGACAGCAATGCATGGTCAGGATATTTCCGCTGGAATAACCGAACAGGAGAACTCGCTTTTCTCGGGGGAGTACGTAATAAAAAATTTAAGCCGACAGATACCGAGCTGTTCACATGGAAACCTGGGAATGCAACAGCAGAAGTTGTTTTAAATGATGAAGACCTTGAGGAAGGATGGAAACTTTATCATAAAAATACTCTGCGATGGACAATAGACGGGAAGCGCTTGTTTCTGGGTATAAAGCCGGAAACCGAAATCATTAAACCCGAAAAGGAGAAAAAAGACACTGTTTCAAAACTATTTGACCCAGAGGCTATATTGAGTGACCGCACACTGGATGTATGGCACTGGAATGATCCCTATATTAATTCCAATCAAAAGATTAGATGGGATCGGGTGAAGGACAAAACATATACGGGGGTCTTTTTCCCGGGAACGAGGAAGTTTATACCGCTTGCGGATGAGGAAATGACAGACATAGGGTTTTCTGAAAATCCCACAACAATTTTAGGGGCCTCCAATCTGCCTTATAGAAAACGTAGAACATGGGATAACAGCCTGAAAGATTATTACCTGGTAGACATTGCTTCAGGAGAGAAGAAACTCGTCCTCGAAGAACAAGGACATACAGTGAAGCTTTCACCCGATGGGAAGTGGTTGGTTTATTTCAGGTCAGGGGACTGGCACCTGCTGGAAACTGCCAGCATCCTTGGCTCAGGTTCAGACTCAGAACAAGGCTCAGGTTCAGACTCAGAACAAAGCTCAGGTTCAGACTCAGAACAAAGCTCAGGTCTATACTCAGGTCCAAAGCCTAGAAACCTGACTCAGGATCTGCCGGTAACTTTTGCCGATGAGGACTGGGATTACCCGGCAGAAGCACCTGGATATGGGGTGGGGGATTGGCTCAATGGTTCGGAGGCTGTCCTGGTTTATGACAAATTTGATATCTGGATGTTCCCGACAAGAGGGGATAATCCGGTTTGCCTGACTGAGGGCCGGGGAAGAAATGAGAAACTTCAGTTCAGGATAAAACGACTGGATAATCAAAAACAATACCTTTCAACAGGAGAACAAGTATTCCTTACAGCCTACCATGACCTGGAAAAGTATACGGCAATCTTTTCGATGGAAGTTGGTGTGCCGGGAGTCGCCAGGGGATTCGAGGGTCCCCATAGATATACCTTGCTTTCTAAAGCCCACGATGCGGAAAATGTCCTGTTTACCAGGGAATCATACAACGAATATCCTGATCTGTGGGTGACGGGGATGAATTTTAAAAAGGCCCGCAAACTTTCTGATGTCAATCCCCAGAAAGAGGAGTTTGCCTGGGGTGAGGCCGAATTGGTGGAATGGTCCTCGGAGGATGGGAAGCCCCTCCAGGGGATATTGATTAAACCGGGAAACTATCAGCCCGGGGAGAAATATCCGGTTCTTGTATACTATTACCGCTTCTTTACTGACCGTCTTTATGAATTCAACGAGGTGGTCATCAACCACAGGCCCTGTTTCCCATTTTATGCCAGCAACGGCTATGCAGTATTCCTGCCGGATATCCGTTTTGAGGTAGGTTCTCCGGGAAGTTCAGCTACAAAATGCCTGGTTCCAGGGGTAGAAAAGATCATTGACATGGGTATTGCCGATCCGGATGCTGTTTGTCTGCATGGCCATTCCTGGAGCGGTTACCAGACTGCCTTTGTAATCACCCAGACAGATATATTTGCATGCGCCATTGCCGGCGCGCCAGTTTCCAATATGACTTCGGCATATAGCGGGATTCGTTGGGAGACAGGACTCGCCCGACAGTTCCAGTATGAAAAACAACAAAGCAGGATAGGGGCAAGCCTCTGGGAAGCCAGGGATAAATACATCGAAAACTCCCCTGTCTTTTTTGCTGACCATATCAATACTCCCCTGTTGATCCAGTTTGGGGATCAGGACGGAGCAGTTCCATGGTACCAGGGAATCGAATTATACCTGGCCATGCGTCGTTTTGAAAAGGATTGTGTGTTTCTTCAATACCGAAATGAACCCCATCACCTGAAGCAATACGCTAACAAATTGGACTACACCTTGAAATTCAAAGCCTACCTGGATCACTACCTGAAAGGAGATCCGGCCGAGGATTGGATCAGGACCGGTGTGCCTTACAATGGTAAGTGATTATCTTACAACAATTTTATCCCGGTAAATCTTTTTGCCGGAAAGTTCGATGGAATAAATGCCCGAGGACAAATTTCCTCGCTCAATGAATACCTGGTTTCCGTTAGTCGTCTTTATCTGGACCACTTTCCCGGCCAGATTACGAATCATAATCCTGTACTCTGCTAACTCAGGATTAGGAAACTCAATGGTGGTTCCCTGGCTAAAGGGATTCGGGTATATATTCAGTCCCCCCATCACAACATCCTCCATACCTACCTTCAGCTTATTGTCATCCATATTGGACAGGGAATGTTTGTAGGGTCCGGTGCCACCCTTTGTATTCCCCCCAGTAGGGTTGCAGGGTTCCGGAGGTTCCACAGCCACCCTGTAATAATATAATTCACCAGGAATGGCGTCAATGTCTGTCCATTCATTTGTGCTGCTTGCCATGCTGTGGTAATTGTTGAAATCACCAAGTTCCCTGGAATTTCTGAATATGAAGAATGTCCCGTAGTCGAACCCGTAATAATCATCCCAGTCCAGTTGTGCCACATTATATTCAGTATTTTTACTGGTCAGGAGATGAATGGTCCGGTGAGGACGGCAAAGATTAAGTCCTGATTCCCGGCCATCCTCCATTACCGCCGTAATTTTGTAGATGTAGGCCTGTTGTGCAGGTTTGGCCGTTGTATCTGTAAATTCACTTAAAGCATTTCCGTCTACATTTCCTATGGCCTCATATTCACCTGCTACAATGCTTTCCCTGTAAATATTGTAGGAGCTTATGGGAGCAGAAGAGTGCTTCTCCCATATTATCAGGTTTTTACGATCTGTAGTATCCACCGTGACCATGCATATCTGTGGTGAGATATACAATTGTACAGTATCTGAAGATACGGTTGCACAGGCATTGGTCGCTTCACAATGATACAAGCCTTCATTTATTGAATCTGTATTATTGATCCAGAGGTCCGGCCACACCTTTCCGGGCAGAAGTTCACCATCTTTAAACCACTGTAAATCAATGGGCTGATCTCCTACACTGTTGGATTGAATAATTGTTTTTTCGCCCTGAATTGTCCATGTATTCTCAGGCTGCCGGATAAATTCCGGGGCTGCCCTGGCCAGCAGGTAAATTGAGTTGGTTTCAACTGATCCGTGTGAGTTGGATACAATGCACTGATAGTTGCCATCGTCTTCCCTGCTTATATTTTCAAGTTTCAATATTTTTTCGGTGGCTCCTCCGATATCTTCCCCGTTTTTTTTCCACTGGTAAAAAGATTTGAATCGAACACCAAAATTCAGTTCAACGGTATCACCCACACAACCTATGTAATTCTCGGGGTGGAACCTGATTTCAGGTGGACCGTACTGGCTCTCGAAGGCTCCTATGTCAATGAGGGAATCAAAAATCCTTGGATTGCCCCATATGTCCTCATCTGAAAGCAGGGAGATTCCATTGAGGCTACCATTATTTATGCAGGGTGATATGGATTTCAAATTCCAGGATGAATTGGTTCCCATAAAATCGTTGCCCGGTCCTTCAGAAGGCCTGATAAATTCAGGAAGAGAGTCCATTAAATTGGTATAAGTACCGGTTAATTCCTGTCCCTGCCAGAAGCCAATTCCCTCGGTTCCTCCTTCGATATTTGTGTTCCGAAAAATGATGGTGGCGGAAACAGAATACATTCCATACTGCTTGCCGTCGTATTCCACATCATTCCCATATAGAATATCATTTATGGAAGTATGATTGACAAAGGCGCCATACATACCTCCTCCATTCAGGGCAAAATTATTACAGATGGTATTATTGATGCTTACCGCTTCATCAATATACAGGCCATACACACCACCTCCGGCGTTACCCGTGTTATTGGTTATGATATTGTTGGTTAGCAGGATATTCTCATACTGGGCGCAAATGGCTCCGCCGAAACCATCTGCATAGTTATTTACAAAATGGTTGTGGTTGATTTTTGCCTCTGTACGCTGCATGAATACGGCGCCTCCTCTACCATCTGTCGAATTATGGTAAAATTCACTGTTCGAAATGGTAATACTGCCTGCCTGTGAGTTTATAGCTCCTCCGGGTCCTCCAGTTGCCCGGTTATCCTCGAAATAGCAGTTATCCACAGTAAAATCAGAATTTTCAGTCCATATACAGGGACCATTACCCCCATAGTTATTATAAAAACGGCAGTTGCTGATATCAATATTCGAGAATCGGAGCATAATTCCCGCCGATTCATACCTGGCAGAGTTTTCAAAAAATGTACAATGGGACAGGCTCAGCCCTGAATATTTGTTTACCATGAGTGCACTGTGCTGAAAGGCCTCATCCTCCAAAGATTTTACATACCCGATATAACAGTGTCTTAATAGCGAGGGTTGATTATCGGCCATGATATTATGGGCTGCCTCATTATCAATGAATATCCCTCTCCAGCTTCCGTCCGGAATACTTTTATCCCAATTCCCTGCAGTATCTGCCACAGTAAAATGGATGGGATTGTTTTCTGTGCCTGCAGCAATGATAGTACCCAGCACATCAATCCTGTACCTTCCGTCAGCTTTTATCCAGGTGCCCGGAAGAATGGTCAGGGTGACATCGTCAGCAATAACCAGGTTGTCTTTTAAATGGACTGTATCAGCAATCCATGTAGTATTTTGCTTTATGGTATCCTTGACATCGAGGCTGGTAATCAATGCCTCGTACGCACCAATATCAATGATGCTGTGGTTAATTCGCTTGCCACCGTAGATATCCCTGGAAGGAACCGGCAGGTCGGAAAAGTTATTATTGCCCTTATTCACACAGGAAGATGAATCCTCAACAGACCAGTCCATTCCATCCAGTCCCTCAAAACCTGCACCCTCTCCCAGGCTTGGTCCCACAAATTCAGGATCATCCTCAATTAACTGTGTGAATGTTGGCGAACTTTCACCCTCAAAACTTGAGGCTCCATTCTCAATTATGGAATTTTGAACATGTAATTTGACGAAGTATCCCAGTAGTTTAATTTGTTTGTCAGAAGGATGTAGATTATTCCAGACAATGTTATTCTTGAATAAGGGCTCTGAA
The DNA here is from genome assembly GCA_963777115.1 of uncultured Bacteroidaceae bacterium. Lineage (GTDB taxonomy): Bacteria > Bacteroidota > Bacteroidia > Bacteroidales > SM23-62 > SM23-62. The sequence continues at coordinate 238,947 of CAVZPP010000002.1, forward strand.
TCATTAAATTCGATGGCAGCTCCAATAGGGGCTTTATTGTTGGCAAAAGTGTTATTCACAATATCCTCCGATGAACTTATACTGAAAAGGCCTCCGCTCGTAAAATTAGCTGTGTTGTTCACGATAAGATTACCGAAAATGACAGGGTCGCTGTTCACTACAAACAATCCTCCTCCTTCATCAGAAATATTATTAGCAATTGAATTATTAATTATTTTTGGAGAGGAGCCGCTCTCCATTAACATCCCACCTCCCTTGCTGTATGTATCAGGTGGCAGGTCTGTATGCCCCATGTTATAAGAAATGGTATTTCCTGCTACGACTCCAAATGAATTCACCATATGAATACCTGCTCCGATTACTGCCATATTGTACCTGATTATGTTGTTTCGGATATCAGGTTTCATTCCTATGATTCCAATTCCTCCTCCTGCAGCTCTTTGAGCCCCCGGGTTCTTACTTATCACCTCGTTGTATTCAATTATGTTACCTGAAAGAAAGGCCCCTGAATTATGAAGATATATCGCTCCACCCCACTCCCAGGCGGTGTTATGGTGAATATGATTGTCCCTTATAATGATATCACTATTAGTATAGGCGCGGATTGCACCTCCCCGGTAATGTGTACGGTTATTCCGGAATTCACAGTTTGAAATAATCAGCCTGGAGAAATCAGTAACTTCGATGCCCGCATAGTAAGCATCTTCATTTTTGCTTGATTTGGTATATTCAAAAATGCAATGATCCAACCTCGAGGTATCATTATCATGCATATTTCCGTCTGCCCCTTGTCCGGCCGTATTATCAAAATATATTCCGCCCCAGCTGCCCTCATTGTCATACCATTTATAGAATCCTGCAGTATCGGATAGAGGCATGGTAAAGATGATTGAATCTGACTCCCTACCATCGGCAATTATCGTCCCCATAATTTTAATACCGTAATGTCCCTGGAATTCAATCCTGGTCCCGGGTAAAATAGTAAGGGTTACATCATCCATGAGGGTAATCTCTCCTTCAACTCTTATGGTGTCAGCATCCCAGGTATCGTCTGCATGAATAGTATCACTTACTGAGCGACTTTCTGCATAAACGATTGAAGGAATATTAATTAAGGAAAGTCCAAGTATCAGAAAGGAGATGAAATATTTCATAATGCCGGTTTTTTTTAGGATTATGAGGTAAGTTACAACATCCCTTTTTGAAAATCAATTTGTTAGACAGTCTGTCTTTATCGGAAATTATTAACAGGTAAAGATCCCAATTCCATGTTTGATATTTTCGTAGTCCCTTTAGAAAAAAACTATATTTGAATCTCAGATACCCGGTTAGATATCAAATCTCATTATGGAAAAAATCAAAAAAGCACTAAGCGACTCGCCCTATGCCAGATGGGGGATTTTGGTGCTCGTTGGAATAATTCTATCCGTCAATTATTATTTTTACGATGCATTTTCATCTCTTAAGTCTTTGTTAGTAAGTGAGTTTGCTTTTACAAATACCCAGTACGGATTATTCGTTTCATTCTATTCAATCCCGAATACTTTTCTTTTAATGGCTGTTCTTGGAGGGATGATACTCGATAAGCTGGGAATTCGACGAACCGGTTTCACGTTCATCTTTTTTATGGCCTTCGGAGCTGTCCTGACGGCTTATGGTGCATCCGATTATTACCGGGCCGGAGGAGCCGGATACGGATTAATGAGCTCCTTCCTTCCCAATTATTCACAGGAACTTAAAATGATGCTTGCCGGGAGATTTTTCTATGGACTGGGGGCCGAGACCAGTATCGTCGTTATTAGTAAGGTCCTGGTCAAATGGTTTAAAGGGAAGGATCTGGCGCTTGCATTCGGACTGAAGGTAGGGTTCGGGAGACTCGGAACATTTCTTGCCCTGCGTATGTCTCCCACCATTGCACAGGAAGGTGCCCAGCTTACAACCGCCATCTGGTTCGCCTCCATCCTTGTTTGCATCGGACTGCTGGCATTTATAGTATACATCCTTTTTGACCTGAAAATTGACCGGGAGATTAAACAGGCTGGTCCCACTAAAGAAGCAGATAAATTCGAGATCCGGGATATCCTTGGAATCATTTCCAACAGGGCCTATATTTATATCCTCTTACTTTGCGTAACATTTTATGCGGCTGTTTTTCCCTTTGTGGCTTTTGCGCCTGATTTCTTCTTTAATAAGTTTGGGATTACCATGGTCGAAAGCGGGAAAGTGACTTCTCTGTTACCTCTGGGGACCATGCTGTTTACACCCCTTTTCGGGTTGCTTGTAGATCGAAAAGGGAAATCGGCCACCGCCATGATCATTGGCGCCGGAACCTTGCTTTTTGTGCATCTTATTTTTGCACTGACCCCTCTGCAACCACATTTTTTCCTAATCCTCCTGGGGGTATCATTTTCGCTGGTTCCAGCAGCCATGTGGCCTTCCATGGTCAAGCTGGTCAAGGATAAGGAGATCGGTACTGCCTATGGACTTATGTATTCGGTACAGAATCTCGGACTCTGGGGTGTACCTATCCTGGCCGGTATGATACTGGACAGAACGAATCCTGGTTCTCCGGAAGTGCTGAACTATACCCCGACGATATTGTTGTTCGCCGGACTCTCACTACTCGGATTATTTTTCGGTATATTGCTGAAATGGGAAGATTCTCGTCGGAAATTCGGAGTGGAATTGCCACTAAATAAACAGTAGAAAACGATTGAATTGTAAGTATCCTTTTTAAAATTTGTATCCTGATAAAAGGTATATGACCTTTTAATCTTTATAAACTTTTGATTATAAGAAATGCCATGAAACCAAAAACCCCGCTGGCTGTAATTCTGACCTTTGTTATTGTACTTGCTGTCTTTTTGCTAAACATGACGCTGGTCGGTAAAATTCCTGCAAGTTCACTCTTTTTTACAAGGGTAATGCTGATCGCATTTTTCGCTGCAGGCATCATCCTCTTTCATCTCAAGAAAATGGACAATGCCCGAAGGCTATCCTTCACCCTGATGACCGTGAACCTTGCATTCCTGGTGGTGTCCTTGTTTACGGTGAGTTTCTGGGGACTCGAACTCAGCACCCCTAGGGGCATTGCATTTGCGAAGCTGAGTGATAGCATAGTTATCTCCCTGGTTCTGATTATCTCTTTCCTGATCGGCGGATACAATCTGAAAGATATTTTCCTTAGCAAAGGGAAACTCGGTACCGGTTTACTGGTCGGTCTTCTTACCTTTTTCCTCATTGGACTCCTGGCAATTTATAACCCCGATCAACCGATTGAAAAGGAATTCCTCCTCAGGAATCTGCCCTGGATACTTATATTCATTTTCAGCAATGCCTTTATGGAGGAGCTGCTGTTCAGAGGTATCTTTTTAAAGCAACTTGGTAAATACATGAAACATGCCTGGGCCATTGTCCTGACATCCATCGTTTTTGCTGCAGCACACCTGCAGGTGACATATACCCCGGATGTTTTGGTTTTTACCGGAGTAGTGCTTGTACTCGGACTCATCTGGGGATTTGTGATGCATTATACCCGGAGTATACTCGCTTCTTTCCTTTTCCATGCAGGTGCTGATCTGATGATCATCCTTCCGATCTATGCCTCTTTTGGAATACAGGGCTAGTTTCCGTATTTTAAAACCGGTTAAAATCTGCCATCAGGCAATGTCATAACCTTATGAAAAAAATTATGGGTTCCAATATTTTCTGGCCAACCGTGATCATGTTCCTGATCGCCCTGGCCCTGTTTATCGTTGCCACCCTCCAGGGGGAAGGTAAGAATGTCTCCGGATTAAAGGCTGCATGGACAATGACTTACCAGATTATCCCTCTTCTGATATTTGCGTTTATTATAGCGGGACTGGTACAGGTTTTGATCCCGAAGGAAGTCATTGCAAAATGGGTGGGTGATGAATCCGGTTTCCGTGGTATACTGTTCGGGACCCTTGCCGGATCAATCACTCCGGGCGGTCCCTATATCAGTCTCCCCATTGCCGCAGGAATGCTGAAAGCAGGAGCAGGGATCGGAACAATGGTAGCATATATGTCCGCCTGGTCTCTCATAGCCGTCGCAAGAATCCCCCTGTTCGTCGGGATAATGGGCTGGCGATTTACCTGGATACATCTCATCAGCGTATTAATCTTTCCGCCGCTAGCGGGACTCCTGGCACAACAGATCGTAAAACTCATCCGGTGAAATTTTACAAGGATATAGCGCTCAGATCCACGGGAAACTATTCCCAGGAGACTGGTTTTATTTCCCCGGAAGGGTAATTTTTTTTTATGAATATTTAATTTTTGAGATATGAAGATTATAGCTTTGAATGAAGTAGAGAAAAACGAAGTTCATATGGACGGCGCAAGCAGGGCCTGGAAACAAATGCCGCTATCCAGCAGGGACGGGGCGCCAGTCTATTCATACAGGGTATTTACGGTTGAACCTGGAGGTTATACACCCTACCACCAGCATCCCTACGAGCATATGAACTATATCATTGAAGGGGAAGGTGCGCTTGTCAATGAGGCAGGGGAGGAGACCCCTCTAAAAGCTGGTGATTTTGCCCTGGTTGATCCCGACGAAAAGCACCAGTACCGCAATAAAGGGGATAAGCCCTTTAAGATGATATGCGGGGTGCCGAAGGAGTTTGAGTGATCTGTTCCTAATCGACTTTCTGAAATAAGCAATCCATTGTCAGACTTTTGGTGACGATTTCATTGGAGTATTGATTTTCTGCTACTCCGTATGTAGTTATCATGGTCAGAAAGATATTCTTCTTTGATCCTGTTTTTATCCTGAACTGGGACATTTTATTTCTCAACTCCTGATAATATTGTTTGTTGATTGTGAATACGTCGCTGTATAGCTTTATTTCACAGATGTTTATAATCCAGTCATCCCTGTTGATTACTAAGTCAATTTGGACATTATTTGTATACCAGCTTGAATGTATAGAATAAATTCTATCTATTCCTAATTCTCTCTTAATTTGCTGGATATGCTTATGGCATATCGATTCGAAGGCAAAACCAGACCATGATTTGAAAGTTTGTTTGGTTTGTAGGTTCAACCAGGTTCCCTTCCCCATAGATCTGTTTGGTTCAATGAATTTCAGAAAGAAAAATGAGTATTCATCGGATAATCTGTAAAAAGAGTTCTTCTTACCTGTCCATGATAAATATCGGTTGACAAAACCGGAAGCAATCAGTTCATCTAGAGACTTCGAATAAGCTCCTCCACTGTCAAATTTACATTGTTCAAGCAACTCATTCCGTGTAATTCCTTTCCTGCTTTTCGATAGGGTTCTTACAATCTTCTCATGGACATTAGAATTTGAGAAAAGCGAAGCAAATACTGCATCGAATTCCTCTGCCAGATCTGCATTATTCTCAAAACACAATCGATCTATATTTTGAGCGACACTCTTTCCTTTTATTATTTTGTTCAAGTAGTGGGGAATGCCTCCGATGGCCATATATAATTGAATGATATCATAGTGACCAAAACGGATATGTTTCTTCTCTAAGAACTCCCTGGTTTCATTCAGGTCGAATGGCATCAACTGTATCTTACAGGAGAGTCGGTTATAGAGCCCACCTTCATTTTTTATGATTTTGTTAATCATAAATGAAGCTGCAGATCCACATACGACGACAACAAGATCACTTCGTTTTGCACAGTATGTATTCCAGAAATGTTCGAAGGCTGTCAGGAAATTTGATCGTGCAGTAGCTATCCAAGGAAACTCATCAATGAATACGACTTTCTTTCTTTTGCTTTGAAAGCCGTTAAGGTAATCTGCCAGTATTAAGAATGCAGTAAACCAATCAGCAGGTGCTTTGACTTCCCTGAATCTGGGTGATGCATCTTTTATCTGGGTATGGAAATTACGAAGCTGATCTCTCATGCTGCCTTTGTAGTAGCCAGTAATTTCGAATACAATATTGCTCTTACATGTTTCTCTTATTAGAAAAGTCTTCCCAACCCTCCGCCTACCATATACTGCGATCAGTTCTGATGATCGGCTTTGAAACATATCATTCAGTATTCCAATTTCTTTTTTTCTACCTGTCAGCATATATCTTAGCGTATTCGCTTTGTCTCAAATCAATCCAAAAGCACAGAAATATCTTAATTATGGATGAAATTCAAACATGAAATCCTCGGGAGATCTGTCTATATTTCTTCTAACCTGTTATTTGAGCTTCTTTGTTTCAGTCTCATAGAGTTTTGCCAGATCTAAATCCAGCATTACATTATGTCCTCTAATCTGAAAAATAAGTGAATTAAGTGTTGATTTTGCTGGTTGTTTGTTCATAATATCTTGATTCCCAGCAACTGGTCACAATTTGTGACCAGCTACTAAATAATGGCCTGGCGAAGACGCATCGGTTGAGTATACCAGTTAATGACATTAATAGTATAATATCATTCACATAATCAGGATTTTATTGACTCAAAACGAAGAGACGTCCTAAATAGGAAGGAATTCGAACGGAAATCTCATCCAGCAACACAATTGAATGTATTCAAAAAGATACTTTATTATCTGTTCTGGAAACATTTCATGCAATTCCTCTTAGTTATTTATTTTTCACATTAACTACATTATCGAAGGCGATGGAGCGCTGGTGAATGAAGCCGGAGAAGAAACACCGCTTAAAGCCGACGACTTTGCCCTGGTGGATCCTTCGGAGAAACATCAGTATCGCAATAAGGGTGATGTTCCTTTTAAGATGATTTTCGGGGTACCGAAGGAGTTTGAGTGAGAGCTTCAGGATCAGTCTTTTACGGCCATGACCATGTAGCCCTTTTCTCTGGGAAAGGCCCTGATCAGGTATATACCACGTAATATATTTTTCTGTAAAATTGGACCGAACACGATATATTATGTGCATATTTATATTGGAAAAATTAACCTCATTTTAGTATGAAACAAAATTCAATATTCTTAAAAGCTGTTTGCTTACAACCACTTTTAATCTGCGTTTTTTTGGGGATTACTATACACGGTTTGTCGCAACCAGAGGTTGGGGAAGTTTTTCCTGGATGGACGGCAGGAACACTAGATATTCATCACATTAATACCGGTAAGGGGGAGTCAGCATTTTTAATCCTGCCAGACGGTACCACGATGCTGGTCGATGCCGGCGCTTCCAAACGCTCGAAACCGCGTGTGACCGATGCGAAACCAAACGACAGCCTTACTCCCGGTGAATGGATTTCGCGGTATATTTTGCATTTCATGGGAAAGCAATCAGAAAAGAAACTTGACTATGTTTTGCTAACGCATTTTCATGGTGACCATATAGGTCAACTTTCTCCCGACTCGAAAACCTCAAAAAACGGGGATTACAAACTGGCGGGAATCACGGAGGTGGCCGAATATTTTTCTTTCGGGAAAATGATTGATCGGGACTGGCCCTTATACAATTGGCCAAAGGAACAAAGTAATGATGGTGTTCAAAATTATATTCAATTTGCTAAAGGGAGCGCTAAAAAAAGTGGGATGATGGTAGAACGGTTTAGGGTTGGGACAAATATGCAGTTTGTGCTGATTAACAATCCTGAAAAATACCCGGATTTTGAAATACGCAACATCGCTGCTAACGGCCATGTATGGACTGGTGTAGGCAACAATGAACGGAACTATTTTCCTCCGTTGGAAAGCCTGGAAACTTCAGAGTATCCTGACGAAAACAAGCTTAGTTGTGCTATTCGCTTGTCCTATGGAAAATTTGATTATTTCAATGGAGGTGATCTTACTACCGGTGCCCCTGGCTCCTGGAAAGACATTGAAACGCCTGTAGGCTTGGCTACTGGTCCGGTAGATGTTTGTGTTGCAAATCACCACGCTTATTTCGATGCGATGGGATCCTCTTTTCTCCTGGCGGTCAGGCCACGGGTGCATATCATCCAGAGTTGGGCGCCCAGCCATCCTTCCCTTTCGGTCATTGCCCGGATGATGTCATCCAGGACTTATCCCGGACCGCGTGATGTTTTTTCCACCAACATAATGGAGGAAACTCATATCGTAATCGGCTCAAGCATCGATAAGATGAAAAGCAGGCAGGGACATATAGTTATTCGTGTAGCACCGGGAGGGAAAAGCTACATGATTTATATTTTAGATGATTCTGAAGAAAGTTTTAAGGTAACTTCTGTTCACGGACCGTATTTATGTAATTAAATCAATAATTCCATATTGCTGTTTTTAAGCATCTAATTCGTAACATTTATCAATCCCAAACACCATGGGTAAAGGATGACTTATTTGTCTCCATAGTGCCCAATAGCTGAGACAATGAGTACAATCACTTTGTCTTCGAAAACTTTATAAATAATGCGGTCTTTCTTGTTAATTCTCCTTGACCAGTATCCCGCTAATTGGTACTTGAGTGGTTCAGGATTTCCTGTTCCTTCAAAGGGTGTAGTCGATAATTCCTGAAAGATTTGTTCGATTTTCCTGATTACAGTTTGCTTACCTGAACTGTAATGGATCTGTAACTCCTTCCTGGCTTTTGAAGAGATTTCTAAAGTATACTTTCCCATATATCACCAGGATCCTTTATTTGTGTAGTCTTGTTTTTTCTGTATTCTGTTTCTGCTTCCTGCACGGTCTGGATTAATTCAGTATTAACCGACAGGCGGTCAGCATCATTAAGCGGAACTATCACATAGGCTCTGTCCTTGCCACGCTGGACAATAATCTGTTCATTCTGATCTACGAGGTCAAAATATTTCCTTTGATTGTCCCTGAATTCTCGGCTGCTAACTATCATCATAATTGTAAAAAATGTACCAATATGGTACAAATATATGAAATTATAGCATTAGAATCCACCTATCCATTTATGATTCACATGAACTAATTCATGTGAATGATAAATTCCCATTGGTTCCTTAAGGATTTTTTAACCGCGCAGTAACTCAAGGACACTACAGGCTCAATTGCAGCTTAGCTTCTCCATGACAAAATCCCTGTAACTTCTGCTTATTGGGATCTCATGCCTGCCAATTCCAATAGTATCACTTGTGAAGGTTTCTATTTTTTTCATTGAGACAATGAAGGAACGATGTACCCTGATAAATTCATTTACTGGCAGCCTGGCCTCAATGTTAGAAATAGTATCTCTGGTCACCAGTGATTTTTGATCTTCAATATGAATTTTTATGTAGTCGCTAAGACTCTCTATGAATACAATATCTTTAAATATAACCTTTACCATTTTACGATCCGATCTCACGAATATGGAATCGTCCTTTTCTACATGCACCTCTCCTGGTTGCAAGGGCATTTTAGCCGAACTTTCTTCAAAGAATTTATTGATTGCCTGAAGAAAACGTTCAAATGAGATTGGCTTGAGCAGGTAATCAACGGCTTTCAGATCAAAACCGTCAACCGCATAATCTCTGTATGCTGTAGTAAATATTACCTTATACTCTCTTGACAGGGATTTGGCAAATGTGAGGCCTGAAATATCAGGCATATTTATATCCAGGAATATCAGATCTACTGGATGGGAATTAACGGCCTTAAAAGCTTCTATTGCATTTTTACAGCTTGCTACAAGGATCAGGTTGTCGATTTTTTCCAGGTAATTCTCAAGTATATCCCTGGCTACTGGTTCATCATCCACAATAAGGCAGTTAATTTGTCTATCCATTGTGTATCTTGTTTAGATCAGGTATTATCAGATGGGCAGTATACCATCCATCAGTGGTGCTTTTTTCCAGGCTGTAATTATCCATATAGTTAAGATCAAGCCTTTTTCTGAAATTTTCCAGGCCGATTCCGTTCTCGGTTTCCCCGGTTTCATTAGAGCTTACAGTGTTTTTAATTATAAAGTTTAACGTTACATCCTCAACCCTGATATCAATCAGGATACTTAAATACCCCTGTGATAGTCCCCCATGCTTAAATGCATTTTCAACGAATGGAATTAGAAGCATGGGTGCTATTTGAATCTCCTCGGGAATTTCAATAGAATTAAATTCCATTTTTAATGTGTCCTGGAAACGGATCTTCTCCAGCTCTATGTATTCTTTGATGTGTAATACCTCTTCTTTGAGGCTGACCCGGGGCTTTTCAACCTGGTACAGAATATAATCCAGGAGGTTGGAAAGCCTGAGTATGACATCGGGTGTATGATTTGACTGTTTGAGAGCCAGTCCATAGATTGTATTTAAGGTATTAAAGAGGAAGTGAGGATGAATCTGCTTTTTCAGGTAATTGAGTTCCTGCTCCTTAAACTGAAGCTGTGCAGACAGCATTTTATTCTGAAGGTCTTTATTTCTCTTTTCTGTTTTAAAACTCCGGTTAAGTATCGTTACAAAACTCACGAGTCCCACTACCAGGTAGACAAGAATCATAATGAAAAAGAAATTCTTCACCATTGGTGGTATGTTACCGACATCAAACTTATTATAAATGATCATGCAACCATAAATGATCAATACAATAAAATATGAAGATGCTACAAGTGTAAAGAAACTATACAGTGCCAGTTTCCCGTAATCTTTGGTGAACAGGTGTTTTGGTAACAGGTAATAAATCGAAAAATATGTGATTGCAACAGTTACCGGGAGGAGCAGGCTGGCAAACCAGATTACATACCCTCTGTCTGAAGAATTATAACTGAAAAAGTAATAGAAAAAGAACCAGACAGCAATCCAGAACAGACCATGCAATAAGATTGTTAATATGGTTTTTTTCATAAGAACAATATTACAAAAACAGCTCTGTTTTACATTGAAATATCGACCAATTACAGATTTAAGTCCCGTTTTTGCAGGATTATATATATTTTATGGCATATCCCTGTAAATTTGGTCGAAAACAGGGTGATATCCGTTAATCGTCGCAAATTGTCAAAACGGATTGAAAACTGGAATATATTTGCTTGAGTAACCAATAAAATCAAAATAATATGAAAGCAATTCTTGATAAATTAAACGATGGGGGACCGGTTTTTACTTATTACTATTATAGTGCTAATGCTGGTCATTATTGGACTATTTCTTAAAGCCAATCTTGAAAAGGACTATAGTAAAAAATCCCGGTCCATTCTTGCATCCGTGGGATGGCTTGCTCTTGCATGGGGCTATCTTGGAAGAACTTTTGGACTCATCGTGGCATTTGACAACATTGCTGCTGCCGGTGAGATTGCACCACAACATCTGGCGGGAGGTTTGAAAATGGCCATAATAGGACCTCTCCTGGGAATTATCGCCTTTTTATTAACCAGGCTTGGAATTCTGATCCTTCAGCTAAAAAGCAAGAAAGAGTCTTTTGAATGAAAGATGATCAGATATTTATTCTGCAAAAATGCCCTGGTATGTAAGCGGGGCTTTTTTGATTTTTCTACTTTTACGGATCTATGAAAGGAGCATCAAAGATACAGAGATCATTCAGGCTTATTTTTCTTGCTGTATTACTTGCCGGAGTTATCTGCCAGTGCGACAACTCATCTCAGGAGACCCTGGTTGATATCCCTGACAAAAGTTTTCTGGATGGGTTGATTGCTGCAGGAGTTGATGCAAACGACGATGGTCAAATCTCTTATCCGGAAGCCGAAGCTACCCGATCCATTGTACTTCCTCCTTCGGGTATCTCAGACCTGACAGGCCTGGAGGCTTTTATTAAGCTCGAATCCTTTGTTATTACCCTGAATCCTCTTTCCGGCATTGATCTATCTGCAAATACATTGCTTAGAATTCTGGAATGCACCAGCTGTGAACTTACAGCACTTGATATTTCACAGAATTTGGCCCTTGAGGAGATTATCTGTGGGCGTAACCTGATTAAGGATCTTGATGTAAGTCAAAACCAGTCCCTGGAAACGCTGGTCTGCAACAACAATTTGCTGACCGAACTGGACCTGTCTGCAAACATAGCGCTTGTAAAAATGATCAGCTGTGGAAACCAGCTCACAAGCCTGGATATTTCTAATAATACTGCACTGCTTAAAATTGGCTTTGACAATATGCCTATGCTCACAGAAGTTTGTGTATGGACCCTGCCTTTTCCCCCTCCCGGTGTAACCACACTTCAGGAATTCAGCCCTAATGTAATTTTTTCGGACCAGTGCAGCGGTTTCTAAGCTCTGTTGAACGAAAACCTGGAGCTACAGAATCAGTCATCTGAGAACTCCTTCAGGAGTTTCCGGTAGGAGGTAAAGATTTTGGACCTTGAAATAAATCCGACATATTTGTTTTGGTGAGTGACCGGCAAATTCCATGATTCTGTTTCTTCAAAAATCTCCAGTACCTTACCCATGCTTTCGGCTCTATCAATTATGGCAGATGGGGTTTGCATGATCTCTATTATGGTTACCTTATCATAGAGTTCCGTATTGAAAATAATATCACGTACATCATCCATATTTATAACCCCTACTAATTCTTTCTCATCATTTATGACCGGGAAAAGATTACGCTTTGACAGGGATATTGCTTTGACAAGGTCTGAGAGTTTTCCATCCACCTTTACTTTCTGGAAATCCTTTTCGATAACATCCTTCACTTTGAGGATACTTAAAACGGCTTTGTCTTTATGATGGGTGATTAGTTCTCCTCTATGTGCCAGGCGCATAGTATAGATAGATTGTCGTTCAAATCTAAGGATCGTTACATACGATATAGTAGCTGTAATGATCAGGGGGATAAACAGGTCGTATCCTCCGGTGATCTCTGCAATCAGGAATATTGCTGTCAGTGGAGCATGCATCACACCCGACATTACCCCTGCCATCCCAACGAGGGCAAAGTTATTCTCCGAAATTTCTGCACGGGTGAAGATGTTCAGGGTTTTTGCGATCGTGACTCCGCTCATTGCACCCACAAACAGGGCTGGAGCAAATATTCCTCCAACACCTCCGCTGCCAGTTGTAAGAGCCATAGCAATGACTTTAAATATCACCAACAAGAGGAAAAACAGAATTATATAGGAGGAATTGTTGCTTAGCAGATTTTCAAAAATGGTCCCATTGAAAAGTTCTGAGGATTGTCCGGTGAGAAGAGTTTTCAAGGTGGTATATCCTTCCCCGAAAAGTTGAGGCATTAAAAAGATTAGTAAACTAACCAGGCTTCCGCCGATAGCTGTTCTTAAGAAGGGATTCTTTACGCGTGCAATTGTGTTTTCAGTCCACATATTCATCCTGGTAAAATAGAGAGCAACCAGACCTGTAAATATTCCCAGCAGAATATAAAAAGGCAGGTTGTTGAATACGAATGGTTCACTGATGGTAAATGCGAAAACCACCTTTTCTCCCAGGAAGAAATAGGAGACTGTCGCAGCAGTGACCGATGAGATCAGTAATGGTACCAGGGACCAGGTAGTCAAATCGAGCATTAAAACTTCAAATACAAAGATCAGGGCAGCTATGGGTGCCTTGAATATTCCTGCTATTGCCCCTGCAGCACCACATCCAACGAGCAGCACTACCGATTTGTAATTGAGCCGGAGTAAATGGCCGATATTTGATCCAATAGAAGCACCTGTCAAAACAATTGGAGCCTCAAGTCCCACCGAACCACCCAATCCTACTGTCAGAGAACTGGCAATCATTGAGGACCATGTATTGTGAGGTTTAAGATGACCCTTCCTTTTGGATATTGAATACAGGATCTTACTAATCCCGTGTCCAATATCCTGTTTTAGAAGATAACTCACAAAAATCACAGTTATCAGAATTCCAACAAGAGGTAATATGAAGGATATATTTGAGGAGTGGCCTCCGAGTAAAAATGCCTTGGTCCTGGATTCTACAAAATGTGTGAGGTTTTTGAGCAGGATGGCTGCAACTCCAGAGAGTAATCCAATGATCAGGCTAAGGGCCAGGATTAGACGGCGTTGTCTGATCTTACGGATCAATTTGAGTACGGACAGTTGGATGTGAATGCTTTTCTTCATGCTGAGCGAATTTGCAAATGTAGCTGAAAATGAGCAGGTATCAACAATGGTTAAGACATCATCTATAACTCCTTTATCATTTCGTATTGCTTTCCGCTTGGAAACATTGAAATTGAATTTAAGAACTCAGACATTGAATCACAGTTTATTTCAGTATTAATAGCCTTCAGGGAATGATGCATATTATACTTCAAGGCAGATTTAATTAAACTGGTACCTAATCCGATTCTTCTATATTTTGCATCAATGGCGATTTGAGTAATGTCACCTGATGTCGGTTCAAATATGCAATATCCCAATAATTGACTATTTCTAAATGCACCTAGAATTTTAAAATCATTTGGTTTCCTGGATATTGATTCAAAGCTATTTTGCCAGGATGGATTAAATTCCCAAAATCTTCTCATTGAATCTTTAAGGGTGAAATCAGTTTCTTCAATGATAATATCCGGGTCCATTTTTTTGGCATTTAACCTGATGTTCTCATTTTTTTGAACGGAATAATAAAATTCCCGACTCACCTCAAATCCAAGCTTCCTGTACACAGAAACAGCTTTGGTATTATGCTGCAAAACTTCAAGCAGGTACTGGGAAACTCCGGCATCCTTCAGAAAAGGTATGGAATAGTTGAATATTCTTGTCGCAAGTCCCTTTCCCCTGAATTCTTTTATCGTACCTGTCCCGGTGTCATAGGCTGTTTTCACCCCTTCAAATGAGCCTATTCCATTGAATGTAAATGCAACTAGGCTGTCCTCGATAAAGGCTCCGAATGAAAGTTCTGGAACGAACCCTCTGCGGAACAGCATAGTTTGTAATTCATTTTTGTTTAGCTGCATTTCATAATCAGCAAATGCTAAATTGAATCCCTCAAATAATCCTTCAAAACTTGTATCCTCCAGGGATCTTATTTCAATCATTTTGACTTCTCGTTTGATTATAGATTTTGAAAATAGCAAAAAAAAACCGGTCATTTCTGACCGGTCCCTTTACATGTATTTTGCTTAGAATAAAATCTTTATTCAGCCGGCAGAATTTGTGTTTCTGTATCTCCGGTTTTTGCAGCATCAAGACAAAGTGCGAATAATGCATTAGCATCAGCTGTACCACCTGTTGCTCCTGTTACACCATCTATTTCAGTGATATTCAGAATATCAACAGCCATCAGTTGGGTCTTCCAATGTGCGGCACCATACGCTTGGATGTGGAGTCCATCGGATATTCTTCTGTTGTGGTAGCTGACTTTAGCTTACCTGTTTCGTCTGTATAATCAAAGGTTACTGATGTCTGTACATCCTCTGAAATGACAACCTGGGTAAATGCCTTCCATCCGTAATGGAAATCCGCTGCTTCTGCTTTATAGGTGCCATTAACGTAAGTTGTTGTTGCATCGTCTTCACAAGAAACAAGCCCAATTAGCAATGCAACCATAATGAATAATACTCTTTGCTTCATTTTTGAAATTTTTATTACACTCATTAATAATAGGCAGCGAATATAGAAAAAAATACATTTGCAACTTAGTTCGGATAATTATTTTTATAATCTCCAAATTAGCAGGAGGATCAATCTGACTGAGAATCATTTTCTTGAGTATACCTTGAGATTATTTATATTTATGCCTGAAAATATTAACAGCCGATAACTAATATTCTGTATTTGTGAAAATTCTCATCATTGAAGATGAACCTGAAATGCAGGAATTGATCAGGCAGTCGCTTGAAAATGAGAACTTCCTCGTCGAAACAGCCTCTGACTACTCTACCGGACTGGACAAAATTGTTTCTTATGATTATGATTGTATCCTTCTGGATATAATGTTGCCTGGGGGTAGCGGCCTGGATTTGCTGAAGGAACTGAAGGATCTGAATAAATCCGACAGTGTAATTGTTATTTCTGCTAAAAATTCCATTGATGATAAGGTCAAGGGACTAAACCTGGGAGCTGATGATTATCTGGCCAAGCCTTTTCATATTGCAGAGCTAAATGCAAGGATAAAGTCAGTGATAAGAAGAAATAGTGCAGAAGGGAAAAAGTACCTTGAATTAGCAAATCTGAAGATTGACCTTGATGAGCGCGAGGCATATGTAAATGAACAACTGCTATCACTTAACCGAAAGGAACTGGATGTTCTCATTTATTTTATTGTCAATAAAAACAGACTGGTAAGTAAATCTGCCCTTGCTGAAAATGTTTGGGGAGATCATATTGATGAGGCAGACCACTTCGATTTCATCTATTCACAAATCAAAAACTTGAGAAAAAAGCTGAAGGATCACAAGGCCATGATTGAAATCAATGCAGTCTATGGGATGGGATACAAACTGACAATTAGATGAAGTTGCTTAATTATACCCTGGTTTTATTGTTCATTGCATTGTTTGTAATACTCGGCCTCTGGTCAATCTTGTTTTATTTCCAGATGCTGAACCAGGTTAAGGCTACGATTGATGATGGACTGGCCAATCAGAAGATACTAATTATCGACCAGGTTAAGGATGATACCTTAGTTCATCAGCAGAATGATTTTCTTGAGAAGAACTACATTATGCGTTTAGTATCCGATGAATACGCCCTGCAAGTGAAAGAAACTTATAAGGATACGTTGATATTTTCATCCATTAAGAATATTCACGAACCTACAAGATTGCTTACCACTGCATTTGCTCATGAGGATGGACGTTATTTCGAGATGAAGGTAATTTCCCCCGTGGTAGATAAAAATGATCTGATCAAAGAAGTTGTCAAATCCCTCATCTGGCTTTATTTGGCCCTATTGATAAGTATTATTCTGGTCAACAATTTCATATTAAAAAATGCCTGGCGGCCATTCTACCAATTATTGGAACAATTGAAGAATTTCAGCCTTGGAGATGGATCATTATTCAAATCTTCCAAAACCAGAATTAAGGAATTTGCCGTTCTGAATCAGACAATCCTGAAACTATTAAAAAGTAATGTTGATATCTACCAGAGCCAGAAACAGTTTATTGAAAATGCTTCTCATGAACTGCAAACCCCACTGGCCATCAGTATGAATAAGCTGGAATTACTGGCTGAGACGGAGAATCTTTCAGAGGATCATATTCAGAATATCGACAATATTAATAAAACCCTTGAACGTCTTTCCAGCATCAACAAATCTTTATTACTTCTTTCCAAAATTGAGAATAAACAATTCGGGCAGACTGAGAAAGTAAACTTCAATGATTTATTCCGCAGTTTTAAGGAGGAGCTCACAGATTATGCTGAATTCAGAAAAGTTGAGGTGAAATTAATTGAAGAAGATACATGCATCTGTCAAATGAATACGGACCTTGCCGGGATTTTAATAATGAATCTCATGAAGAATGGGATTGTCCATAACCATCCCAGGGGCGAGCTTGTAATAAAAGTTTCATCATCATCCTTTTCCATTGAAAACACAAGCAATGAATCAGCCATTGCAAGCGGATAAAATGTTTGAGAGGTTTCATAAGAATCCGGATAATCAGGGTTCTACAGGACTTGGACTTGCCATCGTAAAGGCCATTACAGATGCTTATGGAGTGTCGATTACTTATTCCTATTCCGGACGACATATCTTCACAGTGAGTCAATAGCAGTTCTTCAACTGCTTGCCATATTCACCCGAATACATTATTCATTCAGATTCAGAGTATTCCAGATTCTTTACAGATTCTCTTTATTTATTTGTTCCTATAACTAAACAAATACTATTATCATGAAAAAGACATTATTATTAACACTGTTCACACTTATTGCAGTATGTATCTACGCCCAGGATATTGATCAGAAGAATGTACCTGCCGTAGTTTTAAATGCTTTTCAGCTAAAGTTTGCAAATGCGGACGATGTTGACTGGGAACTAGAAAAGGGAGTATTCCATGTAGATTTTGAATTAAATGATAAAAAAAATGAAGTCTGGATGGATGAAACAGGAAAAATATCGAAACACAGGCAGGAATTATGGGAGAGTGAAGTACCTCTTGAAATAATCCAGACCATAAGGACAAAATGCAAGTATTTTGACCTTGATAAGGCAGTGGTAAATGAAGAAGAGGGTAAGGCAGTTTATTATATTAAGTTTGAAATCGATAATAAGGATTGCGAATTCTGGACAGAAAGGAATGGTAAATTGCTTGAATTCAGGAAGGAACTCAAGGATAGTGAAATCCCTGCTTCGATCATGGATCCCCTAAAGGCAAAATATCCTTCTCTTGACATTGATGATGCTGAATTAAAGGAAGAGGCAGGAAAAGTCTTTTATTATCTGAAGGCAGAAGTTAATGATAAGGACAATTTCTTCTGGTATGATGGTAGCGGTAAATTATTAAAACATCAACGTGATCTCAGAAACAGTGAGATTCCGCCTGCGGTAATGAATTCAATTTCAGTGCTTTATGCAGGTTTTGAAATTCGTGATTCAGACATGATTCAGGAGGACAGAGCGATCAGTTACGACATTGAATTGAGAAAGTCAAAAGAAAGGATTACTGTAATTTTTAATGAGAAGGGGGAAGTTCTTAAAAGTACCAAGAAATAGGTTTTATTTTTCTGATTTGTTGAATAATAAGGGATATTAAACATAGTATCCTTCGGAAGGTCACCATTATATTACTAGGGGTGACCTTTCTGTTTCTGGCTACATGAATTTGATATTTGGAAAAATTCAAAGCCCGAAAATACAATTCAATAGAATATTTGGTGAAAAAAGGACTAATTTTAAGAATTATTTAGCAAATCACTGAAAAAACTAATCTGATGAAAAACATTCTGCTGTTCTTAATGCTAATTGCTTTCACAATGACTTCCTGCGGTACAAAAAAGAAACCTGCCGAAGATGATACTTCCAAGGTGACACATAAACAATATGAGTTGGTGGAGGTCTGGCGGACTGATACAGTTTTTCTAATTCCGGAATGTGTTATCTATGATATGGTGAACGATGTGATCTATGTGTCAAACCTAAACTATGAACCCCGGAAGAAAGACGGAAATGGATTCATTTCAAAATTGAGCACGGAAGGGGAGATACTGGACCTTAAATGGGTGGAAGATATGAGTTCTCCAAAGGGACTTGCCATATATGAAGGGAAGCTGTATGTTTCGGATGTTGATGAGGTTATTGTTATAGATATTGAAGGGGGGGAGATAATCGAAAGGATTTATCTTGAAGAAGCCAAAATGATAAATGATATCAGCATAGACAAGAATGGGAACCTTTATGTTTCTGACTCAGATGACAATTCAATTTTCTATATCTCGAATGGGGTAGTGAGCAAATGGCTGGCAGAGGGACTGAATGCGCCGAATGGTTTATTGCTGGATGGAGAAAGGCTATTACTGGCATCTATGGGCAGCCAGGATTTTGCAGCCATTGATCTTGGAACAAAAGAAATCACTATTATAACAGAAGGGATCAATAAGGGGGATGGTATTGCACATGTAAGTGTCCCTGGGCATTTTCTAGTAACGGACTGGTTCGGTGAGGTATTCCTTGTATATCCTGACGGAGATAAGGTTTCCCTGCTGAATACCAAAGACCTTGAGATCGGAACTGCCGATATTGATTTTATCCCGGAACAAAGTCTGCTGCTTGTACCTACCTTTTATAAGCAATTCGTAGTCGCCTATAAGCTGGTTGAGAAGGAATAGATACTTTTCTGCCAAATTGACACCCGTCGTAGTTTGTTGAGGAATTACCGTACAATCAATGTCAAATTATTGTTAATATCTATCTATCTAGATAAATGGAATAATAATTGATATACCTTTGTCATAATAAAATAATCTCATGAAAAAGATATTTGATACTTACTGGAAAACGGGACTGTTTATGCTGGTTGGAGCGGGACTGGGATTTGCATACTGGAGGTTTGTCGGATGCACCAGCGGAACCTGTCCACTGACTGCAAACTGGCATACAAGTACATTGATGGGGGGACTGATAGGAATGCTTGCTGTACCCTCCAGGAAGAAGACAGCCGGGAACAATTCCAGCGAGAATGAACCAGAAAATTAATTTCCAACATTATAAATTCAATCATGAAAAGACATTATTTGTTATTTGCAACTGCATTAGTTATGATCATTGGCAGCTGCTCAAGTACACCCAAAGAAAAAACAGAAGAGAATAACTCAAACACTGGAATGGCAGTTTCCGTGGTGGACAAGGCCGGATCACATAATACGGTCATGCTGACAAAGGCTGAATTCCTTTCCAAGGTGATGGACTTCGAAAAGAACCAGACAGAATGGGTATTTGAGGGGGATAAGCCCTGCCTTATCGATTTTTATGCTGACTGGTGTGCTCCCTGTCGTACTACATCCCCAATCCTGGAGGAACTTGCAGAAGAATACAAGGGTAAAATAGATATCTATAAGATAGATACAGAGAAGGAGAGGGAACTTGCTGCAGTATTTGGTGTTCAGAGTCTTCCTACCTTCCTTTTTGTGCCGATGGAAGGCAAACCCACTATGAGTTCAGGTATAGCCCGTACACCTGAAGAAACGAAACAAATGTTCCGTAGCCAGATTGATCAACTACTGCTGCCTTAAGGGTATCTTAGATTTAGCAGATTTCTACGCATACTTTCCCTAAAGGGACCCTATATATCCACCGGCCTGAAGAATTTCTGGCCGGTTTTTTATTGGGGAGTACTCATTTTGAATTAATCAGGGATTTTTAGCAAAATGACAAAATGTCAAGAAATCCCCGGTTTTATTTCTGGGGCAATTTTTGTAATATGCCTATTATGATTTATGCGGAATTGACAGATAAATGCCAGAAGGTGGTTCAGTATGTAGAGGGGAACCGGATTCATGAAGCAATGAATGCCATGGGTAGTCTTGCGGCCTATTGTACCAACCGTGATCTTTCTCTGCAGCTTGAAAAGCACCGGGATACTTATCGCAGCATGCTTACTTATTCTTTTGAACTGGGTGATGACCCGGAAAAGGAAAAGGTCTACCAGCGTCTTATGCGATCTATCCTGGAACTGAATGATGATATTCGGGAAGATATACTGGTAAAAGACAACCTTATTTCCTACTATAACCTTAAAAAAGAGGTGGAGGAAATGCGATACAGGATGGTTGCATCTTCATCTGATATTGCAGAAAGCCTGGCCTTTAAAAAAGAGGTTGAATATATACTTACCGAGAGCGGTACTGATAATGAGGTTCAATCACAGGATTACAGAAAAAGTCTTCTCACTGTATTTCAGATGGTCTGGTTGACGGATAAATTCAGGGATGTGGAGATCAGGATGATGGGCAAGATCTGTAAATCAAAGATGATTCCATGGTATGATAAGTCAATGATGGTCAGTGCTCTGACTCTTTCCTTACTAAGGCATTTTGATCTGGAAAAGGTGAACCTGCTCTTCGATTTTTTCGAGGAAAGTGAACAGAATGTCTGGCAAAGGGCCCTGATTGGCCTTTTCCTTGGCCTTTATTACCATGATTACCGACTTACATATTATCCTGAGATAATTATCCGCCTCGAAGCCGCCAGGGAATCCAGAAAACTTGAGAAGAACATTGAAGCAATTGTAATCCAGTTCCTGAAGGCTCTGGAAACTGAAAAAGTCACTAAAAAAATCAGGGAGGAAATACTTCCTGAGATGATGAAGATGAAATCTACCCTCGAAGAAAAGCTTGACCTGGAGGATATTCTTTCATCCAAGAACCTGGAGGATGAAAATCCTGATTGGGAGACTGTTTTTGAGGATACACCGGACCTGTACAACAAGATCGAGGAGTTTTCCAATCTGCAGATGCAGGGCTCAGATGTATTCCTGAGCGCCTTTGCCATGTTGAAACGCTTTCCGTTTTTCAACGAGATAAGCAACTGGTTCCTGCCTTTTCATAAGGATAATGAAGAAGTGATAGAAGGATTATCAGGACAGGGAGGTGATTTTGATGTGGAGGGATTTGCAGAGGGACTCGAAAAGTCATCCTTTTTGTGCAATTCAGATAAATACTCATTTTGTCTGAACGTCAGACATATGCCTGATATGCAAAAATCCATGATGGTGGAATTGTTCAATATGGAACTCAAAGCTATGAATGAGATTTCCGAGAACGATGAAATGCTGGACGATTCTCTGAAGGATAAGGCTATTTATACCCAGTACCTGCAAGACCTTTACAGGTTTTTCAAACTACACCCCTGGAAGAGTGAAATTGATGATGTATTCGGGATTGAATTTGATTTTGAGCATTCCAATATGTTCAACGTACTGATGCAGGATCGAAGCATACTCAGGAATATCGGGGAATTTTATTTTGAAAAGGACCATTTTGAAAAAGCCATTCGCATTTTTGAGCAGCTCTGCCAGGAGGTAGAAGATGGGGAATTATTTGAAAAAACAGGTTTTTCCTACCAGAAACTGGGTCAGTTTAAGAAAGCCCTGGAACAATACCATAAAGCGGAATTATTTGGTAAGGATAAGCCCTGGTTACTTAAAAAGATTGCCTATTGCTCACGGAAAACAGGGGATACTAAAACTGCCATCAAATATTACCGGTCCGCTGAAAAACTGGAACCTGAAAACCTTCTTATCCAGTCCAATCTCGGACATACAATGATGGATCAGGAGGATTTTGAAACTGCCCTGAATTATTATTTCAAGGTCGAATATCACCAGCCCGATAATCATAAAGTACACCGGCCCATTGCATGGTGCTCATTTGTTTTGGGAAAACTTGAGCATGCAGATAAATACTTCAGGAAGGTTATTGAAAAGGAAGGCAACCGGAATGATTTTATGAACATGGGACATGTGCTCTGGTGCCAGGGTAATCGAAAAGAAGCCATTGAGAACTACAGGAAGAGCCTTGAGAAGAGTAGCAGGGACCTGGACTGGTTTAGTTCAGTTATGGAAGAAGATGCTTCTTATCTGCTGAAACACGAGATCAAGGAGTTGGATATACCTTTGATGATAGATTATATCCGAATGAGTGTCTAGCAGGACTTGTCAGAGTGCCTGACCGTTGATTGGTTTCTGGAAGATGCGATACCGTTTGTAAATTTCCCCACCCATACGTTCCATTTCTGCCCTGATTTTCAGGTTATCTTCAAGCTCAAGATGGCTGTCAAGGCATTTAAATCCTGCCGCATGGGCAGACTTGAACATCGTTGAACCCAGGATCGCATTCAGTCCCTTTCCCCGGTGATCTTCCCTGACAGCACCCAGCAACAGATTTAGCTGCCTGGTTTTTTTGCCGGAACGCAGTATCTGAAATATTCCATAGGGCAAAAGATATCCTTTGGATTTTTGGATTCCCTTGCTTAAATCAGGCATTCCAATAACAAAAGCGATGGTTTCACCTTTTTCATTTTCAATTACCTTAATCAATTTGGGATCAAGCAGGGGAATATACCTGGCGGCAAATTCATCCATTTCTTTTCCAGTCATTTGATCATACCCGTATAATCCCTCAAAAGTTTCATTCATCAATTGAAGAACCGGCCGGATTGCTTTTCTAAGTTCCTTTCTTCTTCTAAACTCCCTGATAACCAGATTATTTTGGCTCAAAACCCTGTCTGAAATATTTTTATAGATATCTGGAATTTCATCCGGGATATCAAGCTTATAAACAACCAGGTCAACCTCTTTACTGAAACCATTTCTTTCAACGAGTTCCGGGAGGTAAGGGAAATTGCATGTGGTGGCAATGACCTGTGGCTGGTCAAATCCTTCGACCAGGAATCCCTGGGGATCCTTGTCTGAAAATCCCAGGGGTCCCACCATTTTCACCATTCCTTTCTTTGTTCCCCATTCCTCCACTGCAGAAAGCAGGGAAGAGGCGACTTCTTCATCGTTCCAGCATTCAAGGAAACAGAATCGGAGGTGTTTCTCTCCTTTTGCCTCATTATAACGCCTGTTAATGATGCCCATAATTCTTCCAACCGGTAAGCCTTCTTTGAAGGCCAGGTACAATATCACATCAGAATACTGGAAAGATTTGTTTTTCCGTGCATTGAAATACCCACGGTCATCCATGTAAATGGGAGGGACCCAGTTGGAATGGCCCTTATGTATCTTAGCAGGGAGATGGATAAATTGCTTTCTAAGCCTTCTTCCCCTGGCTTCCTTTATTTCAATCGACATAATAAATGGGGTGAACGGACAGCTCCGGGAAAGCACCCCTGGATTGGATCTTTGCCGGAAAAATAAGAATTTTTTCTGAAATCTACTGTTTTAATTCTGCCGCACGCAATGTATTATCATCCAGGGTGGAATAGCCAGGAAGCATCCATACCCTGCCTGAAACTGTTTCAGTAACCTCAAGGTCCTTTTCATCCTGACTTTTGCGGGATGTACACATTTCATTCGTTTGAAGTTTGCCCTCAATATACAAATAGAAGGTATTTCCGGTTCTTTTCCATACTGCATCCGTCTTGCTGTAAATGACCCTTCCCACAATATGTGTATCGGTGGGTTTATCGAGGAATCCTTCAAATAGTATATGCTGGTTGATGAGGGTGTCGAATACCAGCAGATCCCTTCCTGAATAGCTGGCACCCTTAGCATTGAAATAAGGCTGGTTTTCCCTGTATGGAAAGAATTTATTGTTCTCCCCACGTGTGCAGGTTATCAATCCCGGGCGGAACAGAACCTCTGCAGGCCTTAATGACTGGTCACGATTATTTTCCAGGTCCCTTATCAGGAAACTTGAAGATCCTTCCGGATCATGGATGAGAAGGTCTTCCCCTGCAAACTGAAACCAGGTCCGGGCCGCAATCTGTATCCCGTCAACATAGAGAAAATGATATTTCTCATCTGCCCACCAGAGGGTATTATTGGGACTGAAGGTATATACGGCCGGATGAAGTTTCCCCGGATCCGCTGTGGCATAATCATACAGAGCATAATACCTTCCCGTTTGGGTATGAAAGGTAAGCAGGTTATTGCCAAAATACGCAATGTTTATCATTTTAGTAATCTCCAGTCCCTCATGGTACATCCAGAGTGAATTACCCTCATTTCTCATCCAGAAGGTATTGGATCCGCTGTGGAGAGGTTGAGGATTGTCGGTTTCCCCGGAAGGGGCATTATAAAAATCCTTTACCAGGTAGTTTTTTCCTGCAGTATAGTCATACAGCAGAAGGTCAGCATTAACACCTACACTATTGGTTCTTTCTGTTATATCAAGACCATCCCTGTAAAAGAAATACTTATCCAGTGACTCTTTCTTTACTGTGACCCGGTCTGGAGCTGGGATTACCCTCATCCCCGGTTGGGAAAAGTAGAAATCACCCACCAGGGAAGATGATTCCCAGGGTGTCTGCATATTATTGCTTTTATCCAGGACTTCTGACCTCACATTCTTAAAAACATCTTCAATTTTTAATCCTTCCCGGCCGATCTGCTTCAGTAACTCCTCCGTATACAAACCGTTTGATCCCGTGCCGTCGGAGGCTACAGACCCAGGAGCTGTTGAATAGGCAATCAGGGTACCTGCTGGGGCATTAATGAATGCCAGTCCCCCTCCACCAGCCGATCTCCAACTACGGGCAAAAGGATTATTCCGGCAGGCATCCAGGATTATAATGTTCATACGGTTATCGGCAATTTCCATTTGTGAGAGCACAAATCCCACATCAAGCGATTCGTATTCCACCTCCTCCTCTGCATAAATCTCAGCCCGGGTGGGGATCAGAAAATTCTTGCCCTCGACCTGTATCCCATGCCCGGCATAATAAAAAAGTCCGACATCCCCGCTTTGTAATCTCTGCCCAAATCCTCTGATGGCTTTTTTCATGTCTGCCTGGCTCTCCAGGTTAATGTATTCCATTACTTCGAATCCTGTAATTCTCAAGGCTTCAGCCATGGCCCTGGCATCATTTCCCGGGTTCAGCAAAGGCCCTGCCTGGTAGTCTGAATTTCCAATTACCAGGGCGACTCTCTGTTCCTGAGATTTGGTGGTTTCATTCTGGGATACTGCTGATATACAGATGATTGACAGAAACAGAATGGAGAAGGTTGAGGGCATATGTTTCATTCCACCAAATTACAAAATATTGCTACATTTGTTACTTTAGGAACCCCTCTCAATAACTTTTTAATGGAAAAAATTCATAATTTCCTCATTAATCTGGATACCTATATCGGGGGACACCCATGGTTTGTCTTCCTTTTATTAGGGACCGGAATATTTTTCACCATTTACCTGAAATTTCCTCAATTCCGCTATTTTAAACATGCCATCAGGATAGTTCGTGGAAAGTTTGACAAGGCCGATGATGTTGGAGATGCGACACATTTCCAGGCACTTGCAACCGCCCTGTCCGGTACTGTCGGGACGGGTAATATAGCCGGGGTGGCCCTGGCAATTCATCTTGGGGGACCGGCAGCCCTTTTCTGGATGCTTGTAACCGCCATGTTCGGGATGACCACCAAATTTGTAGAAGTGACCATTTCACATAAATACAGGGATGTGCTTCCGGATGGCAGCATTTCCGGTGGTCCCATGTATTACATGAAAAAACGTCTGAACATTACCCGAAAAAACGGGAAGATTCTCAAGGTAGGTGTTTGGCTGGGAGGTTTCTTTGCCGTGGCCACCATACTTTCCTCTTTTGGTACCGGCAGCCTTCCACAGATAAACAGTATCTCAACTTCCATGTTTCGTACATTCGGCCTGGATGAAAAGCTGACCGGAGCTATTCTTGCGGTTTTACTGGGACTTGTAATCATCGGAGGCATTAAGCGGATAGCAAAGGTTACTTCCCGGCTGGTTCCGGCTATGGCTATTATTTATCTTGTAGGTGCCCTGCTGGTTATCGGAACAAACTATGAAAATATTATTCCTTCCCTGATTTCCATATTCCGGGATGCATTTACCGGTTCAGCTGCTGTAGGAGGATTTATGGGTGCAAGCTTCGCATTTGCTGTAAACCGGGGAGTAAACCGGGGATTGTTTTCAAATGAAGCGGGACAGGGATCTGCTCCTATTGCCCACTCTGCAGCCAGAGCCCATGAACCTGTTTCTGAGGGACTCGTAGCTATTCTTGAACCTTTTATCGATACGATTATTATTTGTTCTCTCACGGGACTGGTACTCTTGTCCTCCGGTGTCTGGAATGAAAAGATTGAGAACCAGTTCCAGAATGCAGATATGACATTCCTCCAGGGATCTTTCGATGATCAGGACCCGGAGGACAGGCTCAAGCTGAATAATCATTTGCTCAACAAGGAATCCCTTGATCTTTTCCATGGTTACATGCAGGTTGAGAATGGAAAGATCCGCAGCTCTACTACGTTGATGAATGCCCGCTCGATAGCTGAAGATGTGCAAATCTATAAAAACCAGAACCTTATACCGGGGAGATCATGATCCGCTCAGGAAGGTTGCAGGATGAGATGAACGAGTATATGATCGAGGGTAAATCCTTGATGCACAGTGCACAGCTGACCACAGAGGCATTTACCCGAAGTGTTATGGGAGGTGGGGGAAAATACATCGTATCCATTGGTCTCCTGCTATTCGCATTCTCAACGGCAATCTCCTGGTCATATTACGGGGGAAGGGCTGTAACCTACCTTTTCGGATCAAAATATGTTATATACTACCGGCTATTCTATGTGGTTGCTTTCTTTTTTGCTGCATTTACGGATACCACAATTGTATGGGCTGTTTCCTATATAACCATCGCCGTAATGACCATTCCCAACCTGATTGGGATCCTGATTCTCAGTCCCGAAATAAAACAAACCATTAAAAAATACTGGGTTGATTTTCGCAAGGAATGGCCTGACGTGGAGCTGCCTGAATAGCTCTCCCGGAATCCGGGAAGAGGATCAGATTCTTTCCAGCTTTACTATATTCTCTACATGATAGGTATGCGGAAACATGTCAACCGGCTGGACCTCCAGTACCCGGTATTTGCCTGATAACAGCTGCAGATCACGGGCCTGGGTGGCAGGATTGCAACTCACATAGACAATTTGCTTCGGGTTCGCATACAATATGGCATCCACTACATCGGCATGCATCCCGGCCCGGGGAGGATCTGTAATCAATACATCCGGTTTCCCCTCCCGGTCAATAAACTCCCTGCTTAAAACATCCTTTATGTCCCCACTGA
Organism: uncultured Bacteroidaceae bacterium; assembly: GCA_963777115.1. GTDB lineage: Bacteria > Bacteroidota > Bacteroidia > Bacteroidales > SM23-62 > SM23-62. The sequence goes on from CAVZPP010000002.1 coordinate 266,958, forward strand.
AAAAACTGGCATTACTAATGCCATTGAGTTCTGCATTCACTCTTGCATCAAGAATTGCTTCATCAATGAACTCCAAGCCCACAACCTTTGAGGCGGATCCGGCAAGGAATAATCCAATGGTTCCGGTACCGGTATAAAGATCATAAACGACCTCGCCTCCGGTCAAACCGGCAAATTCCCGGACCTTCCGGTATAGTTCAAGGGCCTGCAGTGAATTGGTTTGGAAAAATGACTTTGGACCGATCTTGAATTGCAGGTCCTCCATTTTTTCAATAATATGGTCACGTCCGGAATGAAGAAGAATTTCCTGGTCGGAAATCGTATCATTGGCTTTTTGGTTGATACAGTACATCAGGGAAGTGATCTCAGGAAAGGCAGACCGGAGGTGATCAAGCAATCCCTTCCTCGCATCCTCATCATCCTCAAAGAATACAACGATAAGCATTACTTCCCCCGAAAGGGTATTTCTTATTATCAGATTGCGCAGGAGTCCCCCTCCACTTCTCAAATTATAAAAACTCAGTTCCGCGCTCCTCGAATACTCCCTGACAGCCTGCCTGATGGCATTAGACGGTTCCGGCTGGAGATGGCATTCTTCCAGGTCTACCACCTTATCAAACATCCCCGGGATATGAAATCCAAGTCCATTTCGTTCACCAAAATCATCACCGGATTTCACCTCCTCATCAGAAAGCCAGCGACGGTTTGAAAAAGTAAATTCCAGCTTATTGCGGTAATGTTGTTCCCTTTCAGAAGCCATAATATTCTGAATTGCTGGAAGTTCCAGTTGTCCAATTCTCTCAAGGGTATCACTGACCTCTTTCTGCTTGTAAAACAATTGTTCAGCATATTGAAGGTCCTGCCAGCGGCATCCCCCGCATACACCAAAATGTTTACAGAATGCAGTACTACGTTTAGAAGAAAGCTTGTGAACCTTAACCACCCGGCCCTCCTGGAAGGATTTTCTCTTCTTTGTAAGCTGCACATCCACGATATCCCCCGGCAATCCCCCGGAAATAAAGGTCACGAAATTATCAATCCTTGCAATAGCTTTTCCCTTGGCCCCGAGATCAGTGATTTCCACATTCTCAATCAGGGGCAGCTTTTTCTTTCTTCCCATTCAGTTTATTTCTTCGTATGCTGAGTATTGCTATTTCAAAATGATCCCCGAAAGGATCTCCTCCATATCATGGTATGCGTCCTTCATGGCCTCTTTTGCAAGGGGAGGGATTCCTTTGGATATTTTTGGTATGTTCAGCCTTGAAATATAGGTCTTTCCATCTGATTTAGTATAAACGGAAACCCTGCAAGGCAACATGCTGGAATATATCCTCACATCGTCTCCTGCCAGTATTTTTACGGCATGTTCCGGGTTGCAGAGGGCAAATACCTTCACCTGGTTAACTTCCTTGCCGGCCTTTTCCATGCTTTTCTGAAGATCATGAACGGCGGGAATAGACCAACCGGCAGCCTTGGCGGACTGTTCAACGGTTGTCAGGGTGGTTTCAAAATCGTAGCGGCTTTCATTTTCGAGCATCATCTGGGGTTTTGCCAGGAGGGTCACGATCAGGGCACCTGCAATACACCCTGAAATCAGAGAAATTGTGAAGGCAAGAATTCTTTTTTTCATAGTAGTATAGTATTAAATCGTCTGGAGTTTGTTTATTTTGCAAAATTTCGTAAAAATCTTCGAACAATCAAATGTTTGCACTGGACAATATATCAATGCGCTTCGGATCCCAGGAAATTTTCCTGGATGTTTCGCTAATTGTGAATCCGAGGGACAGGATAGGTCTCGTTGGCCGGAACGGTGCAGGCAAGACCACATTGCTCAGGATATTTGCAGGAGTTCACGAACCTTCTGAAGGAAAAGTTGTTATTCCTGAAGGCACCGAAATGGGGTATCTCCCGCAGCAGATGAAATATAAGGACAGGCATTCCTTGTGGGAAGAGGTCATGCTTGCATTTGACAATGTCAGGAGCATGGAGCTGGAAATCCAGGAGCTTGAAACCAGGATTGCAGATACCCCGGGAGAGGACTCAGATCCGGATTTGCTTGACCGGTTTACTGAATTGATGCACCGCTACCAGGTTCTCGGGGGACAGTCCTATGAGGCAGGTGTGGAGCAGACATTACTGGGACTAGGATTTAAACGTAGTGATTTTGACCGGGATACATCAGAGTTTAGCGGGGGATGGAGAATGCGGATTGAGCTCGCCAGGATACTTCTTGGAAAACCCTCAATTCTTCTGCTTGACGAGCCAACCAATCACCTTGATATAGAATCTATTGAATGGTTGGAAAGATACCTTTCTACCTACGAGGGTGCTGTGGTACTTATCTCTCACGACCGGAAGTTTCTTGATACGGTAACTAATCGTACCGTAGAAATATCCCTGGGCAAACTCTACGATTATAAGGTCGCTTTTTCAAAATTCCGGACCATCAGGGCAGAGAGAAGGGAGCAGCAATTGGCTACTTACCAGAATCAGCAGAAAAAGATAGAGGACACAGAAAAATTCATTGAACGATTTCGCTACAAGAATACCAAGGCTGTCCAGGTTCAATCCCGCATTAAAGCCCTTGAAAGAATGGACATGGTGGAGATCGAACTTGAAGATGTCCGTGCATTCAATATAAAATTCCCTCCAGCCCCAAGGTCAGGAACCATCGCTGTTGAAACCAAAAATCTGACAAAATATTATGGCGATCATTGCGTTCTGGAGAATGTGGACATGGTGATAGAAAGAGGAGAGAAAGTTGCTTTTGTTGGGAAGAACGGGGAGGGGAAGACCACCTTTTCCAGGATTATGATAAATGAACTGGATCATAAGGGGACGGCTCGCATCGGACATAATGTGAGTATTGGCTATTTTGCCCAGAACCAGGATGAGATTATGGATGAAAATAAGACGGTCTTTGCAACGATTGACGATGTAGCCGTTGGGGATATCCGCTCCCAGACCCGGAGTATTCTCGGTGCTTTCCTCTTCCACGGAGACGATGTACATAAAAAAGTTAAGGTCTTATCCGGTGGTGAAAGGTCAAGGCTGGCTCTAGCACAACTTTTGCTTAAACCATACAACCTGCTGATCCTTGATGAGCCAACCAACCATCTGGATATGCGATCAAAAGATATCCTAAAACATGCCTTGCTCCAGTATGATGGCACTTTAATTGTGGTTTCTCATGACAGGGAATTTCTTGATGGATTGGTTGAAAAGGTGTATGAGTTCGGAGACAGAAAGATTAAGGAACATATTGGTGGCTTGTTCGAATTCCTGCAAAGAAAGAGACTGGCCAACATGAAGGAATTAGAAAAGGGTGCAGCCAAAAATATCGAAAAGGCTCCACAGGGTTCTGGGAGTAAACAGGGTTCTAAAAATAAGAAAGGTTCAAAAAAACAACAGGATTCCGATCCCAGTCAGGGTTCCAATACTGTTGCAAGAGAATCTAAATCGGGCAATAAAAAGGAAGATTACGAAAGACGAAAAGCCCTGGACCGGCAGAAAAGGTCATTGGAAAAGAAAATAACCCAATCAGAAGATTCAATTGCAAGCATTGAGGAAGAAATTGCCAGGATGGATGAGATTATGCAAGACCCTGAGAAGATTGAGGATCAGTCCATTTTCTCCCGTTATGAGAAGCTTAAGTCTGAATTATTTCAGGAAATGACAAGATGGGAACAGGTTCACATGGAACTTGAAAAGTTATAAGACAGAGAAAATAAGTAGTTTTAAGAAGAAAATCTGATTTCGTGAGAAGTATTATCAAATTAGCATTCATTTTACTGCTTACAGTTTTTGCGGGCTGTGTCACCAAACCCGAGCAAAAAGAAGCGGCTAGAAAAAATCTTGCATTCCTTTATAATCCCTCCAGTACGCCCCTGCATCCGGAGTTCAATGTCTACCATGAAACAGCCACACGGTCTATTTTATTTATTAAATTATTCCCGGTTGAGTTGGTCTTTAACCAGGCAAATCCGGAAGGGACATACCAGGGAAGGTTAAGGGTCAGTTATGAACTCAGAGAATTAATTGACGGAAAAGAGAGTGAGATGGTCGCTGACAGCACCACAGTAGATTTTACTCTCAGGATGGAAGAGGTAAAAAACATCTTTGTAGCAAATCTCCCTTTAAGAACAAGAGTAGGTAAGCAATATACTCTTAAAGTTAATACGACTGATAAACTGAGAAATAAAGGGACCACAAACTTTGTACATATAGACAGAAAGACTGTAAACACTGCTCAAAACTACCAGGTATTGTCAGCATCAACCAGGTCTCCTTCCTTTGATAAGGTGTTTCATTCAGGCGAAATATTTTATGTAAAATACAACCGGATAGGACCGGACACAGTCTATGTAAAATACTATCAGAATGATTTCCCTATGCCCCGGCCTCCCATTACCAATCTTAGTTCCCCCAAACCGGATTATAAGACTGACAGTATTTTCGCCTATCCTTACAGTGATACAACTAAATACATACTTCCCATGGAGGGAATGTACCATATCCAGGTTGATCCAAAACAACCCGGTGGACTGACATTATTTAATTTTGGGGTCAACTATCCCCGTGTTGCGAGCACCAGTGATATGATAGGTCCTCTGGTCTATCTCACCAACTCACAGGAATTTAATGAACTGGTATCTCAGACCAACTTAAAGCTTGCTCTTGATAATTTCTGGCTGAAAGCTGGGGGGAATTCTCAGACTGCCAGGGAATTGATACGGGTTTATTATAACCGCGTTTTCTTCGCTAATTATTTCTTTACATCCTATAAGGAGGGCTGGAAAACTGATCGCGGTATGATGTTTATTGTTTATGGTCCGCCAAACATTCTGACTAAGAAGGGTAATACTGAGATCTGGGTATATTACCGGAAGAAGAGTAGTGAACCACTGCAGTTTACATTTTCACGGCATGAAAATCCCTACACACAGAATGATTTTCTACTGGAGAGAAATTTCGTGAATTCACTATGGACCCAGGCCGTGAATGAATGGAGAAGTGGAAAAATATTTTATACTGAATCTAACTAAATGCTAGTTCTATCAACCAATCAACTGGCTTAATAAACATCTTTTGGCAAACAATAAAGAAATCATTTTTGGCATCCGGGCAGTGAGCGAGGCTATTCAATCCGGACAGGAACTTGAACGCATATTATTCCGGAAAGGACTGCATGGTGATCTTGCACATGAGTTGGTATCCCAGGCCAGGAAGACGGGTGTCCCAATTCAGTTTGTCCCTGTGGAAAAACTCAATCAGTTTACAGGAAAGAACCACCAGGGAGTGGTGGCCCTGATATCTCCGATACTGTATCATAACATTGAACAACTGGTGCCGGGCCTTTACGAAACTGGCAAAACACCTCTGATTTTGATTCTTGATGGAATAACGGATGTCAGGAATTTTGGTGCAATTGCCAGAAGTGCAGAATGTGCTGGTGTAGATGGATTGGTTATCCCTTTCAGTGGTGCAGCCAGGATCCATGAAGATTCCGTTAAAACTTCTGCAGGAGCTTTACTGACAATCCCTGTTTGTAGGACTCCAAGTCTTTCTGATGCCATAAAATTTCTAAAAAATAGTGGATTTAAGATAATCGGAGCCACTGAAAAAGGATCACTCAATTACCACCAGGCCGATATGAAAGATCCCGTAGCGATTATAATGGGCTCAGAGGAAAAGGGGATACATCCTGCAATGATGGCGCTCTGCGACCAGGAGGTTTCTATTCCGGTTTATGGTCAGATCGCTTCATTAAATGTTTCCGTAGCTGCTTCACTGCTAATGTATGAAGCAGTAAGGCAAAGGAACAGCTGAACCATCATATTAATTGAGCCCGGGAAATTTCTGGATAGCCCAGGCACAGGCTGAATTATTCAAGCGGAATTGAACGGTTAAATCCTACTTCCAGTGAAATAAATGTTTCTGTTCTTGCAATCCCTGGGATTATCTGAATCTTATCGGTTAACACAGACTTCAAATGTTCATTATCCCTGGCAAAGATCTTGATAAACACAGAGTAATTACCTGTTGTAAAGTGGCATTGGGTGATCTCCGGGATTTTTTTAAGCTCATCCATTACTGTGTTGTAAAGACTGGCCTGTTCCAGAAAGATTCCCATATAGGCTGTGGTTTTGAAACCAATTTTCTTGGGCTCGATGATAAATTTTGAACCTGTTATCACCCCCAGGTTTGTAAGTTTCTGAATTCTCTGATGAATAGCGGCTCCGGATACATTGCACTCCCTCGCAACTTCCAGATAGGGGATCCTTGCATTTTGAGTGATAAGCTTGATGATCTTCTTGTCCAGACTATCAATATGTAAGCTTTCTTCCATTATTAGTATGCTGATGTGATAATTTCTCTAAAATCCATACACGAAAATACCAAATTATAATCAATCTACAATCATTTCGTTTATTCTTTTGAAATAGTTTGGTATAAACTTACGAATTGGTATTTTTGTCTTGGTTTTAGTTAGTATTCTAAAGCAGGGGCCAGGGAAAGTACCCTAAAATCATCTCTCAACCGGGTCTTGGCCAATCAATATTTCCCTGCCCCTCTTTTTCCCCCTGTTTGGAGTCTCATCGATTGTATACCTTTTACTTTTTAGTTACCTTCAAGAAGGTAAAATATCTCAAAATTCCCCTACTCAATGAGTTTGTCATATCATTCATTAAGGCGAAGGTTTATGCTGGCATTGCTGACCTTCTCTCTTGTTATACATTCTTTTTCTCAGGAATCCGGACGAATACAAATTATCGACAATACAACCGGTAAACCAATATTTGGTGCCAATTTCCTGTATGGTTTCCAGACAGGTATATCTGGAAATGATGGAGAAATTTTCCTTCAATATGAAGATAAGGATACCCTGGTTATTTCCCACCTGGTATACGGTCAGAAAATTTTTACTGATCAGCAGTTGATAACGGCTTTTCAGAGAGGCTGGCTTAGTCTTGAGGAGCAGGTTTTATCTTTGTTACCTGTTACGGTTATTGCCATGCATATTTCAGGTGATAAACCTGAAATCCTGGGTATCGGGAAACAGGAACGGCTGGCACATGATGCCGGAAGCATTCTTGGGACAGTACCTGCAATTGCAGGAATCAGGAAAAGCGGAAGTTATGGATTTGATCCTGTAATGCGAGGCTTCAAATATGATCAACTGAATATTGTTATTGATGGTGTTCAGGGTGCAACCGCTGCTTGTCCGAACCGAATGGATCCACCATCAAGTCAGGTATCCCCTAATATGATGGAGACAATAGAGATCATAAAGGGTCCGCATTCCATGAGATACGGAAATGCTTTTGGCGGAACAATAAATTATAAAACATCATCACCTACTTACAGAGAAGATATAGTAACCCATGGCAGAATATCGGGTAGTTATGAGAGCAATGGAGGATTATATCGTAGTGAAGCATATTTTGGACTAAAGGGACAGAAGGTTAATCTGGGATTCTATGGGTCCGTTTCTGGAGGTAATGATTATAAGGACGGTGAGGGTTTATGGGTACCTGCAGAATTTATGAGAGGCAGCTTCGGTGCTAACATAGGTATCAGGTTAAAGGATCGGCAGCATCTTATTCTTTCCTCCACAAGAAACCTTGCAAGGGATACTGATTTCCCGGCCCTTCCAATGGATTTAAGAAAGGATGATACCTGGCTTTTAAGTGCCCGTCATGAGATTGGCTTTACGCGGGTCAACCTTAAATCTTGGAGTACAGCTATTTACGGAACCTTCGTGGATCATTGGATGGACAATTTCAGTAAGAACCTTGATCCCAGGCCGGTTAATGCAGAAACTGAGGCAAAGACCCAGACTTTTGGAGGAAGGACTGAAGGCACCTGGCAAACTGATCACTCCAGGCTTTATGCAGGCTTTGATCTGAAGGTTGAAAAAGCCAAAGGGACCCGTGAGAGGGAATTTTTAATGGGACCAATGGCAGGTAATATTTTATACGATAATGTATGGCAGAATGGAGTGATTCAACGTCCTGGTTTATTTGCTGAATACCAGATGACTCATTCATCCTTTCAGTTTATTTTTTCCGGAAGAATTGAGTATAATACTGCTGAAATAAAGGATTATGAACCTGAGTTCTCGGGGGTATACGAGGAAACAAGAAGTACCCATTTTAATCCGGGAATAAGTATGGGTGCAGTACATAATCTGACAAAGCGAATAAATTTTGGATTATGGTTCGGCAGGGTACAGAGGAGTGGGGGACTGACAGAAAGATTTATTAATTATTTCCCGGTAGGCCTTGATCCTTATGAAATGATTGGAAATCCAAATATTAAGCCTGAGATCAATAATCAGGCTGATTTGACCTTAAAATACAGATCGGAGCATACAGTTTTGGATATCAGCTTATTTACATCGTTCCTTAGAGATTATATAAGTTCAGAAATTAATGATACATTAATTCCCAGGATGCCCACCAGTCCAGGTGTAAAACAATACATGAACCTCGAAAAAGCCTTTATGTCCGGTTTTGAAATATCATGGGGACAGACCCTTATTGTGGGGCTCCGGCATCAATTGAGTCTGGCATTTACTTATGGACAGGACCTGACCAGGGATGAACCTCTGCCTGAAATAGCCCCTTTTGATATTCGATACATCCTGTCAGGAAATTATTTAAAGAATAAATTAAAACCGGAGATTAGTTTCAGATACGTTGCTGATCAGAATCGCGTATCTGCGTTTTACGGGGAAAAAATCAGTCCCTCTTTTTATCTGTTGGATATGGGGATATCCTACCAATTAAATGGACGTTTAAGTATTTCGGGGCAGGTTCAGAATATCCTGGATATGGCATATTATGAGCATCTTAGTCGGTCGGTCAGGGCTGCACAGTCCAGGCCAATCTACGCTCCTGGGCGGAGTTTCATATTGACAGCATCATTCGAGTTTTAAGGCCTTTTATGTGCTCGTACTTTTCGATCAAAGATTAATATATATTTTCCTTACCTGATAATGGCTTGAAAATCTCCGCCGGTGGGATTTTGGAATACCCGTAGTCCAAACTCCGGGATAACTGCCAGGATATGGTCAAAAATATCAGCCTGGATGGCTTCGTAATTAGCCCATGCCTGATCGTTACTGAAAACATATATTTCGATAGGCAAACCCGTTTCGGTGGGTTGTAGATGTCGAATAAGCATGGTTAATCCCTGGTGAACCTTTGGGTGATGTTTTAAGTATTGTTCAATATAGATCCTGAACGTTCCCAGGTTAGTCATCCGACGTCCGTTAACCAGAACTGAATCGTCGATCTGGTTCTCCTCATTGAACTTTTTGATTTCGGCCTCCTTCAGTTCAATATAATCCTGTAATCTTTTAATCTTTTTCAGATTTTCAACCATTTCATTATCCAGGAACCTGACTGTATTCATATCTATTTTAATCGAGCGTTTGATCCTTCGTCCCCCGGATTCTTCCATGCCTTTCCAGTTCCTGAAAGATTCAGATACAAGAGCATATGTAGGGATTGTGCTGATGGTTTTGTCCCAGTTCCGAACTTTAACGGTATTTAGTGTAATATCAATTACATCTCCGTCCGCATTATGACTCGGCATCTCTATCCAGTCCCCTGGAGCTAACATATTATTAGCTGACAACTGGATACTCGCGACAAATCCCAGGATAGTATCCTTAAATACCAGTATAAGTATTGCTGCCATGGCGCCCAATCCCGCAAGCAGGGTCTTGGGTGACTCTTTAGCAATAATGGAAATGATCAGGATGACCGCAAGAAAGTAAAAAATAATCTTGACAATCTGGATGTATCCCTTAATGGGTCTGCCTTCTGAAATCGGCATTGTCAGGTAGATATGATGAAGGCCATTAATAAAAGAATCAATGGCCAATAGAATAAATATCACCATAAAAACCAAGGCACCCCTCTCAATAATTTCCTCAAATACCGGATAATCATCAAAAATAACTCTGGCAGTAGAATAGATGATCAATGCAGGTACAACATGAGAGATCTTTTTAAATACCTGTTGCTGCAGGAGGATATCATCCAACTTGGTTTTAGTCCTTTTTATCAGTGATCTAATGCTACTGAGAATAATTCTCTTCGTGATCAGATCTGCAAGAAGTGCTAAACCAAATATTACCGCAGCCATTAGTAAGGTCCTGAAAAAGATTGTCTGGGCTTCATTCATACCAATTCTCAGAAATATTTTATCAGGTTCATGTACCAAAGCCTGGAACATACTTATGGTATCATTTATGTTGATCGTATCATTCAGGTTAACAGTTTCAATCATGCTAATAGTATCATTCATGTCTATCGATATAATTATCTCTTTAGTAATTGTATTAAAAAACAAATTTATTAAATATATTACAGCTTATATGTGCTTATTCCATAAGATAAATATTTTGTCTATTGCACTGGTTATTAGCGTTTCCTGTAGCGAAGGACAAGTTCCTGGTACTGAACATTTCAGGGATGGAGCCCTCCGGGTCGATTTTATTCTGGAAGGAGATCACCAGCACTCTACAATAATCCTGGATGAAGTAAGCCGGCAATCTGCCTGGAGCGGGAATCCTGTAAATCAGGTCGATCCCTTTGAATACGGGGAGTTTAAGTTTCACATCCTCCATGAAAAGACTGGAGAATTAATTTACTCGAGGGGATTTTGCACCCTGTTTGAGGAATGGCAGACGACAGCTGAAGCAAAAACTGCGAACAGGGTTTTTGACCAGGTTATCCTTTTTCCACATCCTCAGGAACCTGTAATCCTTGAAATTTTTGAAAGAAACGAGCAAGATGAATTTCAGTCCAAAATCAGCATCAGGATTGATCCCCTGTCCACATCCATTAAGGAGCCAGAAAATCATGATTATTCCTTTATAAAATTCCTGGACAATGGAGACCCTGCAACAAAACTCGATATAGCTTTTATTGCAGAAGGATATACCTCTGCTGATTCATTGAAATTCTTAGGTGATGCGACAAGATTAGCCAATGAAATAATTAATGTAGAACCTTATAAAGGGCTTAAAGGAAACCTTAACTTTTGGGCAATTGCTTCCATTTCTGAAGAAACAGGATCCGATTTGCCAGGAGAGTCTATCTGGAAAAATACAGTAATGAATTCCAGCTTTTACACTTTTGGGACTGAAAGATACCTGATGACAGAAGATATTAAATCGGTTCGTGATATTGCCGGGATTGTTCCCTATGATGTTATCTGTATTCTGGTAAATACGGACAAGTATGGGGGCGGAGGAATTTATAATCACTATGCCATATTGTCTTCAGACAACCTTTATTCTGGCACTGTATTGGTTCATGAATTAGGGCATCTGCTAGCTGGACTTGGTGATGAATATTATTCTTCCTCGGTCGCCTACGAAGATTTTTACAATATTAATATTGAACCCTGGCAACCCAATCTGACGACTCTGGTCAATTTTGAATCAAAATGGAAAGATATGGTCTCTGATACCATACCGGTGCCCACACCTGTTGAGGAAAAATACAAGGAAGTTACAGGAGTATTCGAAGGTGGGGGATACCTTGCTAAAGGAATTTATCGCTCAGGATATGACTGCAGAATGAAGAGTAATACTGCGGATGACTTTTGTGCTGCTTGCACCCAGGCCATAACAGAGATGGTCTATTATTATTGCGGACAGTAAAACACAATTCCCCATCCAGCAAGATTATTTCCTGCCCGAATGGGGAATTGCATCCAAAACACTAGCTTTCTTATTCTTTCCCTTGGTTTATTTTTCTACTGATAAAAAATGCAATAACCAGTCCAATTCCTCCAAATAGAAAGATTGCTGCTGGGTAGGCCGTATCTTCATCCATTCCCGTGGATTCTAACAGATTTCCTACCAGCACTCCAATTGCAACACCAATGGCAAGAATCCCCAGCTTCAAAAACCAATTTCCTAATCCTTTGGTTTTTTCTTCTTTAAAAATTGATGCATCTGCACCTTTTTCGATCAATGCCATCCTTTCTTTATTTCTGGCACTTATTGCGACATAAACGATTCCAAATACCATTGCGCAAAAGAATAATGGTACTATTGTTTCTCCGACATGCATAGTTTTATAATTTTGTTAATAAATCGGTTCTCAAAATATTTGACGCAGAAATTGATCAGCGGTTACAAAATTTCTGTAACCGGTTGTTTATATATGCGTCTTAGAACTAATGGAACTGGAGCAAGACCAAATTTACATACGACGTGTGCTTGATGGCGACAAAAATGCCTACGCCTTTCTTGTGGATAAATACAAGTCTATGGTTTACACTCTTGCATACAGGATTACAAAGAACAGGGAAGAGGCTGAAGAGGTGGCGCAGGATGTCTTTATTAAGGCATATCAATCATTACAAAGTTTCCAGGGAAAGGCAAAGTTTTCGAGCTGGTTATACAGGATTGTTTATAATTCTGGCATTTCACATATTCGTAAGCAGCCTAAAGGAAATATTCCCATTGATGAAGCAAATATTCCTGAGGCTTTGTATGTTGAGAGTAAAAGGAATCATGATTCCCTTTCGGGGGAAGAAAGAAAACGATTTCTTGATATCGCACTGGATTCCCTGGATGAAGACGAAAGAATGTTTGTAATTTTGTATTATTACGAGGAGAGGGATCTTGAAGAAATTGCCGAAATTGCTGGATTGACAAAGAATAATACCAAAGTAAGGCTTTTCAGGGCCAGAAAAAAAATGTTGATAGTTCTGGATACTTATTTAAAAGAAGAAAAATACAGTTTGCTATGAAAAAGAAATTGGAAAAAGAAGATAATTTGATTTCTGAAATCATGAAGGATTTACAAATGGAAAAACCTTCTGAAGGATTTACAGATCGGATAATGCAAAGTCTTGAAATGGAAAGCAGTATTTCAGATTTTAAACCCGGTCCCCTGATTAGCAAAGAAGGCTGGATTGGTATTTTTGCTGGTATTCTGGGAATAACATTATTATTGTTTTTCTTGCCAGAAAGCCAGGTACCAGCTGAAGCCAGCTGGTTGACACAATTTTTCTCCATGCTGAATTTACCATCTATTGAAATAAGTTTCACGAATGTTTTTAGCAGAATCAATTTCGGTAGTCCCACGCTATTATGGATTTCCATCGGTGTGGCAGGCATTGGATTCCTTGCTATAATCGAAAGAATTCTGGAATCTATTAACCTCCGGAATCACTATCTTATTTAGCCCATTACTTTGCCTTTTTATGCAAAATTATTGGGGTTCAATCTCTTTTTAATAGTCAATTACTGTCTTATCTATTGGTTTCCTTCCGTCAAAATAGTTACACTATCAGATTCTGATTATCGTTTTTTTTTTAGTTTTACGGGCTGTTACCCCCTGAAAGATAAGATGTGAGCGAATTTTCAGTTGAGGAAATCATAGAAGGCATAAAAGCCAGGGACAATTGTGTGCTGCAGTGGGTATATAAAAATTACTATCCATCGATTCATCATTTTATCATAACTAACAGTGGTTCTGCGGATGATGCTAAAGATATCTTCCAGGAATCAATTATAGTGATCTTCCGAAAGGTAAAGGATCAGAAGCACTTTCTTCTTAATAGTAGCTTCAAGACATTCATTTATTCCATCGCGAGGAACCTCTGGTTGAAAAACCTACGGGCACAGAAGATGGAAGGCCAAAAGATAAAGGACCAGCAAAGTTTCATAGAATTAAGGGATGAACCATTTAAGGTCAGCAATGAGGATCTCAAAATGAGTCTATATCAGAAGTATTTCAAGCTCCTTCCTGAAGATTGTCAAAACATTTTAAAGTTAACGGCCCGTGATATCCCACAAAAGGAAATAGCCCAGGCCATGAACTTCAAGTCTGAGAATTACGTCAAGAAACGTAAACACAATTGTAAAGACAAACTGGTTGAGATGATCAAATTGGATCCACGCTACCCTGACCTTTGGGATGAACCGGATAACTGATCAGGAGTACATCTTATCAGGCTGCAGATCATTATTGTCCCGACTTTTTATTCTCTTATTCCTGATAATAATTCCAAAAGTAAATCCTCCAATAAGAGCAATAGCAAGCAGCCAGTATAGGTATCTCCGTTTCTTTTCATACATAGGACTGGTATCCCCGATGATTACATAGGTAGACCAGAAGTATGGATTAGCTTTTAATTTATCAGCTGTCTTCAGGAATTCAAGTTTCGATTTTTGTAAGGCTTCAGCCTTAGTTTTACCCTTTTTAAGTGATTTATAGAAATCCTGCATAAGACGCGCCCCTGATTTATCTGATACCTCCCATAGGGTCATTATGATACTTGGGCAACCTGCATACATAAAACCTCGTGCAAGGCTCATAACACCTTCTCCCTTCAACAACTTTCCAAATCCGGTCTTGCAGGAACTTAGTACAGCCATCCTAGCATTGAAACGCATATTATAAATCTCATAAGTATTCAGGAATCCATCGTTCAAACTGTCAATATTCTGAACGAATGCTAGCTTTGAATACATAGGATCCTCATTATTTACAATAGTATGCATCGCCAGGTGAAGGATATCATAATTCTCGGCATCCTGTTTGAACCTTGTCTCAGTAGCCTCCTCATCGAGCCATACGTCCCCATCAACCAGTCGGTTAATCATTTGAACCTCATCTTTCACACCAGGAATAGGAACAAGTTGTTCCCTGTACTGCTCAAGAAAATCAATTGGTTCAGGAACCTCGTTTTGTGCTAATACAGCAGAATAGTTCGGTGCAAATGCCAACAATCCTTTCTTCTGTTCTGATTTCCGTTGATTTGCATCAAAATGTAAAGTTGCAGAATATGCATAGCTAATTGGATAATCTCTAATTAAGATACGGAAGGTGACGATAATCTGCGGATTCTGAAGAGAGAGGATGTGTTAATAAAGCTTCAAATGGTAAATACGATAATCGTCCATCTGGGATGACAATAAGTGACTTTCCCTTTATCAAATCTTGGCATGGCTCAATTAGGTATCTATACAATTGAAACGAACTTACGCAAAAGTTCTTATAATTTTCGTTAACATTCGAAGAGAACCGGGGTATTGATAGATTCTCCCTGGAGACGTTTAGGTGATTATGGAAATTGCTATCAATTGGTATCCTATAAAGTTTGTGTGAACTGTTTGTGAAACAATAGATAAATAGCAAAGTATCAATTAAGCTATACTCAATTAAAGCTTCATTCGGCTTTAATTTATTTTTAATTTCATTTAAGGAGATAACTTTTGTGTCATATTTTAATCTATAATATTCAGGGTATAAATCTTCAAAGTCTTGAAGTAATTGTTGATTTTCCTGTTTAAGCCAAAATAGTTTTTCTTCCCAATTCTCAATACTTAATTGATTTGGGGAATTCTTTCGTTTCTCTTCAAAAATTAATTCTTCAAATAATGAAAGTTGACGAGCATAGTCCTTTTCCTTCTCAAGTAAATTAATGGGTATCCCGCCAAATTGCTTTGCTTTCAGATTTCTTATGGAAATGAGAAGACTAAATGCCTTTGCTCTCTCATTAAAGTCTAGAGATTTTTGGAGGTATTCTGCATTATTTGTCAGTTTATATAAAAGATTCGCAACAAAAATAGCTTCTTGAAATGTTTTGTGTTGCTGTTTGGAGATAATTAGTCTACTATTTTCATTTCCATATCTTACTCGCATTTTATCTATATTCTGAAGAGCGAGTTCATATGTTTCTAAACTACTAACTAGATTTTTAATTGTATTTGTTTTGTAATACTGATCTAATAGAATCCGGCCTTTTAGGGTAATTGTAACTATAAGTCTTGTATTTAACCGATCTGTATTTATTTCGGGATTTGAATAGATCGATGAATCATTAAAATTGGGTTCGGCCGAAATCAAGGATTTTTGGAGAAGAGTTAATGACTTCTCAATGTTTCCGTTATATATATAATAATACTCTGCAAGATTGTAATAGCAAAGCGAAGTTTCATCAGACTTATTTCCATGTCCTTCAAGATACATTGTTAATGATAAATCAATTAATCTTTTCCCTTCCTTCAAATTTCCAAGTTTTTCAATATTGAACAAGCCATAGTTCATTAGGTAATTTGCGATTCCAATACTATTATCACCATAATAAGATTTTGAAAGATCTATTGTAGAAAGATGATACTGCTGGGCTAATGATGTATTATTTAGTCTCTCGTAGCAAAAGGAGATTCCAGAAAGGGAATTTATTTGAATTAATGTATCCCTTGCATGATTGTAATTTATTGATTTTGTAAATCCTTTAATGGCTTCTGTGTAATTTTCAGCATATTGATTAATTAAAGCTAAATTGTAGTAGGCAATATTCAAATATTTATAATTAAGATGAGGTTGTCTACTAAATATTCTAATTGCATTATTGCAGTGAAGCTCTGCTTGATCAAAATCTCCAAGAAGTCTAAAAATTATGGCTTGATTAACATAAATGGAGCCTAAATCAATATAATCATCATCAATTCCTTTATATATTTCTTCTGCCTTACGATAATAACCTAGTGCATCTTCAAATCTCCATTGACCAAAATTCATAACACCAAGATTTATATAAAGATCACCAAGGTAACTATCTGTAGAACTTAGATTTTTGTTTTTCACAGAATTTAGTTGTTTCAGATAATAAACATTTGCTGAATCATAATTACCATTCTGGTAATAGTTATGTGCAATTTTCTCATAAACACTAGCAATGGAATCAAGACTTTTAATATCAATGAAGCTACCTAGTGAATCGGTTTGGAGCAAATTACCATTTGAAACAAATGCAGAAGAGGTAATCGGTACTAAGCAAAATATCAACAATTGGAATAAGAAAATGGTTTTTGCAGATAATCTCAAGAGCATGTTTTCTCCTTATTAGTTAATACAATTTAGCCTAAATATAGAGAATATATTTATTTGGTAATTATTTTTTGAAAAAAAGATGTCAATTAAAACGCAGATAATCAGTATGATATAAATTAAGGATATTTTTTTTTTGAAATCTCGGGTAACCTATACGGGTTTTGTGGAATAAAGTTATGAATTGATCCTAAAAGCGTTTGCCGAAAAGCTATAACAGAGTAGGCATTTAATCTCTTAACCCGAGAAAAATGAAAAACTTAATCGCCCTTTTTTCAAAGAAGACAGTTTCAGTCTCTTTTTCATCATTCAGCAATGATGTTTTAACAGTGAACCAACTTATTAATGTAAGAGGTGGTGGAGAACACGCATCGTTACACGAAATTCCTATTGTGATTCCTCCGAAGAATAGATAGGTAAAAGATATTTTCGATTTGGGTTTGCCAGAGGTAGACTCGGATCAGCTTTGAAATAGAAATTCAGAGCACCGCTTGCAGCTATTTTGTATAGTGCAAGGTGTTAAAAACTGAAATGCATTTCCCAGGATTGGGGGATGGATGCACAAAGCCAAGGTGTTGATAAAATGCACCAGGATTTGAGTGCGCATACACTTAGTAAGGTTATATTCCTTACGTATGAGATATGAAGATAATGATTTAACTATATATATGTTTTCATGACATTACAAACTATAATCAAATATCATATACAATGGAAAAGATGAGTAAATACGATGATTTCATCCAGCCATTTCTGGATGGAGAATTAAGTCGGGAAGAGCTGGACTGGTTCAGTAAAGAACTAGAATCCAACGCAGTCCTGGCCGAAGACATCCGATTGTACAGGGAGGTAGACAATGCCATCCATGAACAGGATGTAATGGATCTTCGCGACCAACTGGACGTGATCCACAATTCAATTGGGGATCCTGTCGATTCACCGGTCCGTCAAACACGGTACAGAAAGGTACTGTCTTATGCAGCTATTGCTTCTCTGGCAATTCTGATTTCTCTTGGAGTATTATTGAAGGTTCAGCACAATAAGCTGACTAACGATCAGATCTTTGAGAAGCACTATGAACCCTATGAGGTTACTATGATCTATCGTTCTGCTGAAACTGATTATCAAAAGGTTTTAAGCCAGGCATTCGCGAAATATGATGCGGGTGAGTTTTATGAAGCTATTGATCTTTTCGAGGAGATTCTTGTTGATGATCCTGCAGATATGGCCTCCAGCCTTTATTCTGGGATAAGCTATATGGAAACTAATCAGTACAATGAGGCAGGTATCAAATTTGAGAAGATAATTAATCATAATGACAACCTCTTTATAGAACCTGCAGAATTATATCTTGGTTATTGCTACTTGCATACTGGCCAAAACCTTGAAGCTCGTGCGCAATTCAAAGAAATTGCCCAAAGTGATGGTAGCTACAAGAAAGAAGCCAGGAAAATAATGCGCAGCATTAAGTAAGATTTTACACAATTTTTTAGATTTTAAATATCCGATTAGAATTAGTCTGGACCGGGATAGATGAAAAGGACTCTCACATACGAAGATTTACTGGCATACGTGGAGAAACTGGAGAACAGGGTAAACGAGCTGGAGGGACAGGTGGAGACACATGAGGCCAAGACAGATCAGCTTAAAACCAAGTTTCTGTCAAACATTTCTCATGAGCTTCGTACTCCAATGAATGCCATCCTGGGTTTCTCAAGTCTGCTGAATGATCAGCGCCTTCCCAATACAAAGCGGGAAGAGTACATGGATCATATCAACCAGAGCAGTGCCAGGTTACTCAATGTTGTGGAGGCAATGATAGACGTGTCCCTGATACAAACGGGACAGTTGAAGTTGAGAGAAGAGACTTGTTCAATCAATCAGTTATTAACAGATATATACCATTTTTTCAATATCGACAGGCATCGCAACAACAGGCATCATATAGCCCTATTGCTAAACCTCGGGTCAAAAGCAGAAGATTTTCGCTTTTACACGGATCAATTCAGACTGCATCAGGTTATTACCAGTTTGTTGAGCAATGCCTTCAAATATACGGAAAAGGGTATTATCGAATTTGGATATGAAGCTGAGGAGAGCGAGAGTGATAAGATCACCTTCTATGTAAGAGATAGCGGAAAAGGAGTACTGCTGGAAAAGTCCAAGCAGATCTTTGAAAGCTTTGAGAAGGGTGATGAGTATGAATACGGTAAGAATATGGATAGTGGAGTTGGCTTGGGGCTAACCCTATCCAAAGGAATAGTAGGTCTGATGGGTGGAGAAATTTGGGTTGAAGATAACGTCTTTTTAGGATCAACGTTTAAATTCAGCATTCCCTACAAAGCTGTGAGGGAAATGAAATCTGAATCCAATCCATTCAAGGCCAATTTATTTATTGCCTGAGGGGATACCTGAAAAATTTGGCGATTTTTTTCGGTATCCGCCGGGTAAGATTTTAGGGTTAGAGATTTTTAAAAAGGCAGGTCGTCGAACTCCACAGAAGGAGGGGCGTCTTCATCCGCCGGAAATGCCGGCGGGGGAGGAGGCTCTTCAGGAGACTCGGCGATCTTTTCTATTCTCCAGGCTTCCAGATTTGTAAAGTAACTGACATTGTTGTCTTTTACCCACCTTCTTCCTTTGATATTAAAACTCACTTTAATCTCATCCTGGAGTTTAAGATTGTCAAGAAGATTACAACGGTCCTGAGTCAGCTGGAATTTTATGTGATCAGTAAATTCCATACCTCCCTGGTTGTCTGTTTTTTCTACAACAAACTCTCGTTTACGAAAGCTATCACTTACCTGGTTTACATCGAATTTCTCGATCAGTTTTCCTGCTAACTCAAAACTCATTGTTAATATAATTTAGTCGATAGAAATAAGTTCAATTTCAAAGATCAGTGCCATGTTTGGCTTGATTGGTCCACCTGGTCTTGGATTTGCTCCGTAAGCAATTTCTGTAGGAAGATATACTTTCCACTTGGAGCCAACAGGCATTAATTGTAATGCTTCTGTCCATCCTGCAATTACTTGAGTTACACCAAACTTAGCTGGTTCTCCCCGTTCAACTGATGAATCAAATACAGTACCATCGATCAGTGTTCCATGATAATGGACTGTAACTGAACTGGTTTCGGTTGGTTTGGGACCATCACCTTCAACAAGTACTTCGTATTGCAATCCGCTCTCAGTGGTGGTTACTCCCTTTCTTTTCTTATTTTCCTCCAGGAAAGAGATACCTTCTTCCAGATGCACCTTCACTACCGGCCATCTCTAATTTCTGCATATACTCGCTAACAAGCATATTTGCCATTTGTGGATCCATGAAGAGATCTTCTTCCGCCATAGCAGCTTCCATTCCTTTGGCGATTGCCATAATGTTAACTTCTGTCATGGGACTGGTTGCCAGGTTGGTTCCAATATTGTGGCCAATGATATAGGATACAGTATCATGTTCTGTTTTTAAACTTACATCTCCGACATCCTGCTGACATGAAGAAATATAAAACAGTACAGCCGGAAGTAATGCGATAACAAATTTGCCTTTCATTTGATTTGTATTAGTTGTTAAATAATGATCGGCGAATTTAGCTAATAATTTTCAATTTTTATATATATGACTAAAGCACTGAAAAATCAGCCTCAGCAATGCCAAAAAAGTTGCTATCGATAAGCCAAAATTAGTCTTTCCAGGCCCGGGTCATGTCGAATTTACCTGGAGGTCCGGGGAGTTTTTCTACCCGAAAACCTACTTCTGCCATATTGCGTCTGACCTGTCCTTTTGTTGAATAGGTTGTAAGAATGGAATCAGTTCGCATGCTTATGAAAATTTTATTAAATATTTCTGTTGTCCATAATTCGGGCTGAACTTCCGGACAAAAGGCATCAAAATACACCAGGTCATACTGGTTGCTGACACTAAGATTTGATAAGTCATCCTGGATTTTTTCAAGTGAGAAATCGCTGCTGATTTTAGTAAGTATATTCCAGGGAGCCTTATGAAGTTTCTCGAAAATATCGCCCCCCTGGTCAGGAAAATGTGAGCTGTAATTCAACGATTTAAGCAGAGTATCTTCAAGGGGATTAAGTTCAAGTCCGGTATACTGTATTGTTTTTCCTGTTCCCAAAAGGTTAATGAGGGTAAGGTATGCATTCAACCCGGTTCCAAAACCCATTTCAAAAATGTTGATATTTTGATTTTCGATGGATTCTAATCCTGCATGTATAAAAACATGCATAGATTCGGTTATGGCTCCATTGATTGAATGGTAATGTTCATCAAGTTCCCTAACGTATAATGTATGGGAGCCATCTGCAGTGTTTGTGATTACCGGTTGCATTTTAGACATAAATACTCCTCAAATTTATTAATTTACAACGGAGTTCATTATATCGCATGATCCGCAAAATTATCCATACAGATATGGATGCATTTTATGCTTCCATCGAGCAAAGAGATTTTCCTGATTATAAAGGTAAGCCCCTGGTAGTTGGGGGTTCATCAAAGAGAGGTGTAGTGGCTGCTGCCAGCTATGAGGCCAGAAAATATGGAATCCGCTCAGCGATGCCAACACTAACAGCCCTTCACCGTTATCCTGAGCTCATTATCGTAAGGCCCAGGTTTGATGTATACAAACAGGTTTCAAAAGAGATTATGCAGATTTTTCGTTTCTATACAGACCTGGTCGAACCCCTGTCTCTTGATGAAGCATTCCTGGATGTAACTGAAAATAAGTTCAATAACCCTTCTGCAACTTTGATTGCAAAGGAAATCAAACAGAGGATAAGAGAGGCAACAGGTCTTACCGCTTCCGCGGGAGTGTCAATTAATAAGTTTCTCGCAAAAGTGGCCTCTGACATGGATAAACCTGATGGACTCTATGTGATAAAACCGGAAGAGGCCGAATCATTTATTGAGAATCTGCCTGTCAGCAAGTTTTTTGGAGTGGGTAAAGTTACGGCAGCCAGGATGGAGAAACTGGGCATCCTTAAGGGAAAAGACCTGAAAGAAAAAAGTAAGGTTGAGCTCCTGAAACTATTTGGCAAGCATGGCAGATACTTTTATGATATCTCCAGGGGAGTTGACAATCGGCCGGTTAACCCGGGGAGGATCAGAAAATCATTCGGTAAGGAGAGAACATTCGAAGATGATCTCAGCAAATTGGAAGAGATACAGGAGACTATCCAAAATATTTCTGACATGGTATGCAGGGACCTGGAGAAGTATGGTATCAAAGGGAAAACAATTACGGTGAAAATTAAATACCATGATTTCAGACAGATCACCCGGAACAGATCCTTTTCCGAATATGTAAATGATCCTGACCTGATCCTTAACAATGCAAAGGAAATCATGGCTGAAGTTTTTCAGGATGGGGATAAAATCCGTCTCCTGGGAATTACCCTATCCAACCTTGAACAGGCAGCCGGAATGGATGAGCAGGAAGACAGAGACCAGCTTTCACTCGATCTGTAATACTGCCCCATTCATAAGGATTGTTATTTCAGGACATATTATAGTTAAAAGACTAATTGTGCAATTGATTTATATGGAGTAAGCTGCCTGCAATTTGCTGCTATAGTTGATATCTTTATCTAGATTACAATTCCCGATTAACCATATTTGTATGTAAATTGTATGCTGAATAAATGGCTTCGGTAAGGTATTATATTGAGAAGAGAAGAGACGATCATGGAAGGATCAGGACTCAAAACGTCCCGGTCTTGCTGTATTTCAGTTTCGATGGGAAACGGATTCAGATTAATACGGGGGAGAGGGTGAATGCGAGGGACTGGGACAGTGAACAGCAGGCTGTCAGGCCAGAGACTCCAGGAAGCAAACAATTAAACAGGTATCTGGATTCTCTTGGGAATGAGGTTATGGATATCTACAGGGAAGCCAGGGCGATGGGGTTGCAACCCGGATCAAACTACATCCGGCAAGAGATTCAATACCGTCGCAGAAAAGATCATGTTGACTTTTTTGATGTTTTGATGCGGTTTATCGATGAAAACCATGATCGTTGGAGTATTCATACTTTTCGTAAGATACGGACAGCTTACAATCACCTGCGTACTTTCTCGAAAACGGAAGAAATCAATATTGAATTCAATCGGATAGACAAAGATTTTCTGGACAAATATGTCAATTTTTTCAGGATTAAGTATAATCACTCAAACAATACCATTTCAAAAAACATCAATGTTCTGAAATGGTTTTTGAACTGGGCATCTGAAAGAGGTTATAACAAAAGTACCCTTTACAGGGACTATGGTATTGGTTGGGAAGCAAAGCCTAAGGTGAATACTTCTGACCTGTTACTGGATTGGGATGAGTTAATGAAACTGAGTAAGTATGAACCTGAATCAGAAAATCTACGCGAAATAAGGGATATCTTTTGTTTTATGTGTTTCTCCGGATTAAAGCTAAACAGGGTTTTTCAGTTACAAGAATTAAATATTTACCCCGAATTTATCAGGATGCCCGGCAAGGGAGTCAACGAATATTATAACATTCCGCTAAATACTCACGCAGCAGAAATATTAAAATCATACAGGGACAGGAATTATCCAGGAGGAAGTTGTTTCCCCCACTATAATAATCCCCATTTTAACCAACTCCTGAAACAACTGGGAAAAGAAGCAGGAATCAATCGTTTTGTGAACATGGAAATTCTATCCGGACCCGAACGTGGAAACAGACAGGTTCCAAAGTATGAGGTACTTACTTCGAAAGTGGGAGTGAATACTTTCCTGTTTAATGGATTGAGACTGGGGATTTCTTCCGAAGTGCTTGCATATGTGACTGATCAGAAAACACTTGCCGGAGTTGAACGCATCCGTTCCCTGCTTGAACACGCTGCTTTTGATGATATCCGAAAGTTCAATAATCTTTCAGCCGGGTCCTGATTTTTAGAGAATTTTTTGATATATTTAAGTATGACCACTTGGTAACCAATTCAATATTTATTTTAATTAAACCCATTTCAATGAAAAGTAATTTCTATCTAATTTTTGCAGCTTTAACAAGCATGATGATTTCCTGTGAGAAAGATGATGCAGGAGATAATGAAAATGAAAATAACAGCAATGTTGTTATTATAACTGAAGACATTATAGAACCCACCACATGGTGGGGTGATTCTATATATCTTATTAAGGCCTGGGATTTCTATGTAGAAAATACCCTTACTATTAAGCCCGGTGCGATTATTAAATTCCATCCCACAGAAGGACCCTATATGGTATTATCGGGGAGTGGGACAGTGATAGCCCAGGGGACAGCTTCTAATCCGGTTGTTTTTACATCTTTTAAAGATGACAGTAAAGGGGGAGATACAAATGGCGATGGTGATGCCACCAGTCCGGCAGTGAAAGATTGGGGAAACATCAGCACCAACGGAATGAATGGTTCTGTTTTTAAGTATTGCGAGTTTTATTATGGTGGCAGTGGCAGCTATTCCACCACTCTTGTCAATTGATGCTGGTTCAATAGGAACTGTTGAGTATTGTATTTTTGCACATAACTCTGGAGACGATGCCACCGGGTGGTATGGTGCACTTAACATGTCTGATGCGGGAAAGGGCAGCTCCCTTAAAAGCAATATCTATTTTGATAATGTTAGGCCTTTATCAATGATGGCAGACTTAAGTATAATGGATGACCATAAGTTTTCGAATCCAGATAATCCATCAGAAACAAATACGTATAACGGCATATTTGTCGAGACAATCAATGAAACGACCGAAGCAAATGTATACTGGCAGGAAACGGAAGTTCCATTTGTTATCGATGATAATGACTGGTGGATTAATGCCGGAGCATCACTTCGATTAGGGGATAATGTTGTACTGAAATTTAAACCCGATGCTGCCCTTTTACTTGAGGACGGATCTTCGGCACTGATCAATTTTGACGGTCCGGGTGTTTTCTTTACTTCTTACAAGGATGATTCGAAACTGGGCGACACCAATGGAGATGGATCCGCAACTTCCCCTGGTAAAGGAGACTGGTATGGCATTTATGATAACAAGGATGGCTTAATGTTATCATGGGCTAACATCCTATATCCGCAATACCCCGAATAGTTAAGCGATAAGGTTATTTCTTGGGCAGGTATTCATCGTAGATATTGTCCATTGCATTGAAGATGTTTCGTCGGGCATCCGGACTCAGCTTTTCAATTTGCTTTATCAGTTCCTTAATGTCATCACGTTTTGTGCTGCCCTCAAAGGGACAGGATTTTTCAACTTTTTTGAATGTTCGCTTACCTGCATACGAACTGAGTTCAAATTCGGGAATAAATAAAAGAGGTCTGATTAGCCTGATCCGGCCTTCAAACATGGACAGGTTTTGAGGAAGTGAACTGAACGAGCCATGGTATATCATGTTCATAAGGACGGTCTGAATAGCATCGTCCTTATGATGACCCAATGCGACCTTCCCACAACCCAGTTCCTTTGATAGCTCGAAGATCCGTTTTCGCCGGTTCCAGGAACAGATAAAACAGGGTGACTTTTTAGTGTCTATACTGAGGTCAACTTCAATATCCTCTAGATGTAGCTCTACATCCAAATCCCTGCAGAATTCCTCAAGATAACCTGTATCCATTTTGTATCCGATGCCCTGTGCACTGACATGAACGGCGATGATGTCAAAATTGAAAGGCAGATGCTTTTTTCTGTCTGCCAGAGCCTCAAGGAGTATCATGGAATCTTTTCCACCTGAGAGTCCAACCAGAACTTTATCATCCGCCTCGATCATATTATATTCCAGCAGGGTTCTTCCCACCTTCCTGCATATCTTTTCAAAATCTTTCTTCCGTAACCTCTCCTGCTCGCTCATGTCGTAAAAATATCTAATTTTACTAGCTGTTCAAAACATCTGATATGAAGAGAAGCATTCTGATCCTTGCTGCCTTGATGATGCTGGGACTTTCAACATCAGCACAGAACTCCGGCAAGGAAGATATATTAACTATTTCGGATATGACTAAAGATTTCACTTCAGTCAAGGGATATATTAATTATTATTTTGACCAGACCGGCAGTAAGATCTTCCTGGAAGTTACAAAGCTGGATGAGGAATTCCTTATGGTATCCTACCTGTCCAGGGGAATGGGATCGAATGACGTGGGACTTGACCGTGGGAAGATAGGTGCTGAAAAGGTTGTCGCCTTTCAGAGAAGTGGAGATAAGGTTTTTCTGATTGAACCAAATTACAGGTTTCGGGCTGAATCAGAAGATGAACTCGAACGAAGGGCAGTCGAGGAATCCTTCGCTCGCTCAGTGATCTGGGGATTCAAAGTGGAGGCCGAAGAGAATGGAAAAATCCTTATAGATTTCACCCCAATGCTTCTGAGTGATCAGAACCACGTTTCAGATATGATGAACTGGACCGGCCAGGGGATCTATAAAGTAGATGCCTCCAGATCGGGACTAAATGCCAGCAGAACAAAAAATTTTCCAAAGAACACAGAGTTTGATGCCATACTTACCTTTTCGGGACAGCCAGAAGGGCGTTATGTAAACCAGGTTGTTCCAACTCCTGAACATATGACCCTGGGCCAGCATCTTTCATTTGTTAAACTTCCGGAACTTGGGGGAGTACCAGTCCAGGATTTTCACCCCTGGCAGCGGATATATCAACCTGGAGTATATGGATCTTGCCCAACCTCTGGGGGAGCCTATTACCAAACGGTTGATTTACCGTCACAGGCTGGAGAAGAAAGATCCCAGCGCTAAGGTCAGTGAAGCAGTTGAACCCATAATATATTATCTCGATCCAGGAACACCTGAGCCCATGCGAACTGCCCTTCTCGAAGGTGCTTCATGGTGGAACGAGGCATTCGAAGCCATTGGCTACAAAAATGCCTACCAGGTTAAGCTGCTTCCTCCGGACGCTGATCCGCTCGATATTCGCTATAATGTGATTCAGTGGGTCCATCGCTCTACCCGTGGCTGGTCCTATGGTTACTCCGTTACTGATCCCCGTACCGGTGAGATACTGAAAGGACATGTAAGCCTTGGATCCCAGCGTGTTCGTCAGGATTATATGATTGCGGAAGCTCTTTTATCGCCTTATGAGGCAAACCCTTCCGGGGAAACAAGGCAGGTACCTGCTGAAATGGAGGAGATGTCCCTGGCACGCCTCCGCCAATTGTCGGCTCATGAAGTTGGACATACGCTCGGTTTTGCACATAACTATATCGCTTCTGCAGATGGGCGTTCCTCAGTCATGGATTATCCCCATCCTCTTATCACTCTGAAGGACGGGGAAATCGACCTTAGCGATGCCTATGACGTGGGAATAGGATCCTGGGATAATGTTTATGTTGCTTATGGATACCAGGATTTTCCGGAAGGGATAGATGAAACTAATGGTTTGAAAAAGATTCTGTCAGATGCCAGGGAAGAAGGACTGCGTTTTCTTTCGGATCAGGATGCCAGGCCTGAAGGATCCGCTCATCCCGAGACACATTTATGGGACAACGGAGGGAGTGCCTGCCTCGAACTTGAACGTATGATTGAGCTTAGAATGGTGGTGCTGGACAAGTTTTCAGAGAAAGCAATAAGGGAAGATGTGCCATTTTCAGAATTGGAAGATGTGCTGGTGCCTGCCTATATGCTTCATCGGTACCAGCTTGAAGCTGCAGTTAAGAGTATTGGGGGATTAGCATATAATTATGCTTTGAGGGGGGAGGATCTTCAGTTGGAAATGGTACCGCCTGATGCCCAGAGGGCCTGCATGGAAACTGTATTGGAAACCCTGGCCCCTGAATTTCTTGCAGTACCCAAAGATATACTTGGAAAGATACCACCCAAACCTCTGGGATACCAGCGGGACAGGGAGAATTTTAAATCACGAACGGGACTGACTTTTGATCCTCTCTCGGTTGCTGAAGTGGCAGCGGATCATACTATCGGCCTCCTGCTCCATCCCCAGAGAGCATCGCGTTTGGTTACCAATCACGCAGTTGATCCCCAGCAACCTGAACTGCAGGTGTTGATCGATAAACTCATTTTTAATACCTGGCAAACCATGTATGATGACCCTTATCTAGGGGAGATACAGCGGACAACAGATAACCTGGTTCTTCATCACCTGATGCAGCTGGCATCAGACCGCTCTGCTGCATCTCAGGTTCGAGCTATTACTCTGTACAAGATCGATGAGCTGGCCCTTTGGATAGAGGGACAACTGGACTATATACAGGACACGCAGCTGGAACCACATTATGCTTATGCCCTCAGTCAGATTGACTACTTTAAGGAACATCCCGAAGAATATATACATGAAACTCCCCTTGAATCACCTCCAGGCCAACCCATTGGTGATTGTGGATTAAATCACATGAACACAGATGGATTACCGTTCTAGCAAACTATACGATCCGATAATCCGACTCCTGGGATACCTGGGGATCAGGCCCTCAAAAATGAAGGAATTCATTAAGTTCGGGGTAGTAGGAGGTTCTGGCGTATTGGTAAACATGGGTTTTTTCTTTGTGTTTACGAGGTATGCCGACATCCGGATAGAGTTTGCATCACCCATGGCTATTGAAATTTCCATCCTGTGCAATTTCTTCCTGAATAATATCTGGACGTTTCGCAGACGTGATACAAAAGTCGGATTAGGTGGCAGGATACTGAGGTATCACCTGGTAACCGCCCTGGCCGGTGGGGTAAACTATGTGACATTATTGTTACTGACCAATGTAGCAGGAATGCATGACCTGCTTTCCAACCTGATTGGGATTGGTTTAGGAACGTTTATTAATTTCTTTCTGAGTTCTTTCTGGACCTGGCGGACTAACGATTCGCCAGACAAGTCTACTGAATCTGCTGACCAGATTCATGATTCACAAGACTCTGTTATTGAGGAGGATTTACTTTAAGTTCTGAGGGTGCCCCGTTAATTCCGGGAAGAAGTATGGCTGAACCGAATGAAATCAGCAGACTGTATTCACCTGGATCTGTAGGTGCAGTTATTATTATATCATGGATAATTTCTTCACCGGGAGCAATGCTTCCAAAAACCGGTTGAGGTTCAACATTTTTAGAAATGGTTCGTTTTTTTTGCTGAATATATGAATACATCAGCAGGGGAGGAAGGTCACATTTACAGCTTAGGTTAACTGGATTATCTGTGGGATTTGTGATACGGATTTTAAGGGGTATGTCTAATGCGGTTCCTGATTCTAAGTCTTCATTTAAAATATCTATTCTCAGGCGGTTAAATGAACAATACCTTTCTATGTTATAATAGGCAACATCACCGCGGGAAGTAGAAAACATTTGGGTACTGTCCCTCATATGCCAGCGGGTAAGCATCACGGATTTACCCTCAAGTTCACTTTCGAATGGCCAGAGATCAAACTGGTTACGCCTATAGAGAAAGTTATTCCTCGTGAATGCTTTTTTCCCGGTATAAAACCAGTATACGGAAGGATGCTGGTATTTATTCATGAAGACTACTGGCCTGTCTCCAGCTACCTCTTCAATTTCCTCAGCCCAGGTATCTTTTTCGTGAAACATAATGGATACATGATCCGGAAGAGGGAGGAAATCCCAGATTAAAAAAACGCGTACTACAAGGATTATCGGGATGGTGGCGATTCCGAGTATCCTTAACCATTTTTTTAAGGCCGGGAATCCTTCCAGGTTGGCCATTGCCAGTACAACCAGGGGAGGAAAGACAGCTGCTGTCCAGTGCGGTTCCACATGTCCCCTTACACTCGAAAGAAAGAAAAAACCAAAGAATCCAATAAGATTATATTTCAGCATTCTTTCATAGGCACCGGAGACTTTTCGGGAGAAAGCCAGGTAAAGGAGAATTACTCCTACAAAGGGACCGGTAACCAGTATCTGGTTGCCGATATATTCAAAGATTTGTCTGGGCTGGAAAGGATCATTGCGGCTGACCAGGTGATATTGAAAACTTGCAAAATCATGCTTGACCTGCCAGAGGATATGGGGAAGGTAAAGGATTACCGCAATGCCCACGATTATCCAGAAGCTTCTCCTGAGAAGAAGTTTCCAGTTTGATACAATGGTAAAGAATAGGATAAGCAATGCATGATATTTACTGTACATCATAAGGGCCACCACAATTCCGAGAAGTAAAGCCTGAGATAGGCGGTCCTCATCCAGATACCTCTTCAGAATCAGGAAGAACAGGGAACTGAAAAATACAAGGGGGATATCCGGTAATGCAGCAAATCCGGCTACGTTAAGATGCATCAGGATCATCGCGGGGATGATCCATAAGAAAACCTTTCTGTCTTTTGCATCACCGGGGATCAGATGCCATAAAATGTAGATGCTCCCGGCACCTAATAATGACGGAAACAGTCTGGCACCCAGACTATTTGGAAAAATATTGTAGCCTAATTTAATCAGGAAGGCTATCATCGGGGGATGATCAAAATAACCCCAGGCCAGGAATTCCGAATAGAGCCAGTAGTAGGCCTCATCCTCCATAATTTCTGTGAATAGAGCCTGGATGAGGTTAAGAATGAACCAGGCCAGTGTGAATAGGAGAATAAATTTATTATCCCGGAAATGTTCCTTCATGCTGTAAAAACCAAATAAGCGATTAATTTTGTTTAGTCCATCGAAAAATACGGATACCGCAACAAAAATGAGAAAATCTTTTTACATACTTGTTACCCTGTCCCTGCTTTCGCAATTTGTAAACTCACAGGATTTTGAATGGAACGCCGGTTTGGATGGATTTCTTGATAACCGTGAATACTTCAGTATTGAAAATCCACAGACGATTTTTGGATCCAGGATCAGGGGTGAGATAGGAGGGAGTCTGAATGGAACACACAGGCTGCGAGCGGGACTAAATTTCTTGTATGAGTTCGGATCCGATCCATGGAAACTCCGGCCGGATCTTACAGCTTATTATGAACTTAACCACAAACCATTAAATTTCTATATCGGAGCATTCCCACGAAGGACACTGCTTGATTTTCCCATTGCCCTTTTATCGGATACCTTGAATTATTACAGGCCAAACATTCAGGGAGTATATCTCGGTCTTAATAAAGGATGGGGCTCCCAGAATGTGTTTATTGACTGGACCAGCAGGCAGACTGATACGCTTCCGGAACGATTTATTTTTGGTCAGTCCGGCGAGGCTCGTTTTGGAATGTTTTTCTACAATCACCACTTCATGATGGGACATTTTGCAGGTACAGGCGATAATCCGGGACAGGCTGTCAGGGATAATGGGGGATTTGATCTGAATCTGGGAACTAACCTCAGCAGCTTCGTACCATTGGATACACTCCTGTTCAGTATAGGGACCCTGGTGTCATTGGACCGAGACCGGCAAGTCGGAGACAGCTGGAATACCCCCGCAGGTTTAATGCTCAGGGGAATGGTAATGTGGAAAGGACTTGGACTGGAAGGATTGTACTATGCTGGTGAAGGGGGTAACTTTTTATACGGGGACCCCTTCTACCGCCTGGAACGATACGGACGCATGGATATCTTCTGGGAACCCTTCCGCAGCGGTCCCGTACGTGGGAAAATCAATGTCATTTTCCATTTTGCAAACGGTCAGATCGATTATTCCCAGCAGATACTTGTGAGTATTGATCTTGACGGAATAGTCCCCGGGCATTAAGCCCTGTTTGAATTTACCAATCAGTCCTTTCCAACGAAAGTTGTTACTTCCCTCTGTGGGAACGGGAATGTAAGCCCTTCCTTATCAAACCTGAGTTTTACATCCTTCTGCCAGTCAAAATTGATATTCCAGTAATCCTCTTTTTTACACCATACCCTGGCCAGGAGGTTAACTGAGCTATCAGCCAGTTCCTTAACTGCAATGAAAGGTTCCGGGTCTGAGAGTATCCTTGAATCTGCCTCTGCCATTTCTTTAAGTACATCACTGGCTTTTTGGAGGTCGTCTCCATAACTGATCCCGTAGACCAGGTCAAGACGCCTTGTTTCCTGGGCAGAATAGTTAGTGATACTACCGGAAGACATGGCTCCATTGGGGATAATTTTCAAAACATTATCCGGAGTGGTAAGAACTGTATTGAAAATCTGTATGCTCTTTACTGAGCCTGCTTCACCTTGAGCTTCGATATAATCTCCGACCTTGTAAGGCTTAAAGATGATAATCAGCACACCACCGGCGAAATTGCCAAGGCTACCCTGCAGGGCGAGTCCCAATGCAAGTCCCGCAGCACCAAGGATTGCGATAAACGATGTTGTTTTTACACCGACAATATCGATCACACTAATGATCAGCATTGTTTTCAGAAGGATGTTTACCAGTCCACTGAGGAACGGTATGAGGGTTGCATCCATCTCCCGCTTTGCCATAAGGCGTTTCATTACCCTGACTATACGGTTGATGACAATAATACCAACAATCAGAAGAATAAGAGCGAGCAGGACTTTTGGTCCCCAGACAATAACCATATCAGTAAGCTTTTGCATCCAGACCTGTGCTTTATCTACAGTTTCCAATGCAGTTTCAGTAGCAGTTTCCATATCAATAATTTTAGGATTTATTTGTTAACACGAATTAAATAAAACTCTGAGATAATTTACAATAATTTACTTGATATATTTAATAATATTGATAAAAGTAAAAAAGGATAGGTTTAAAACTTGTATTTCTGCGTATGGAAAAGTTTGGTATTTTACCGGATTGAAATATTTAACGAATGGAGAGCAGGGAGGGGAAAATAAAAGGTAATAAGCGAAAGGGACTTTTGATCTGTCTGTTTGCTTACATAACGGCCGGTATCATGGTATGGCTGGTCTATGATGCCATCTCCATTTTCCATCCCCTGCTTATTGTTATAACACTCGACATTCTGGCTACGCTGGTCATATTTCTGTTTTCCATGATGTTTAATAACTCAAGTCTTTACGATCCTTATTGGAGTCTGGTCCCACCTCTGATCATGTTATTCTGGGTTTTCAATGCACAGACATTGGAAGCTCTTACCCTGATGCAGATACTGATTTTATCCACGGTCATTTTCTGGTCTCTCAGGCTTACCCTTAACTGGTTGACAAGATGGAGAGGGATAAAGGATGAGGATTGGCGTTACATATCATTCCGGTTTAAATACCAGGAGCAATACTGGATTGTAAGCCTGACAGGGATACACCTGTTTCCTACACTGATTGTGTTTCTTGGATGTCTTTCGGTATTTCCTGCCCTGGTTATGCATGAGGGTACAATGGGTGTGATGGAATGGATCGCTTTTGGAGTTACCGTTTCCGGGGTTGTGATTGAAACTGTGGCTGATATTCAACTAAGAAGATTTAACAGGGAGGAATCAAAAAGTGATTTCCAGGATGCCGGACTCTGGAAATACAGCCGGCATCCCAACTACTTTGGAGAGGTTTTGTTATGGGTCGGACTTTTTCTTTTTTCAACAGGGATGGAGGAAATTTACTGGTGGATATTACCGGGACCCATATTCATGATCCTTATGTTCTATGCCATCAGTATCCCGATGATTGACAGGCGAATGCTCCGCAGGCGAACAGGATACAGAGATTACATTAAGCGGACCTCAGCCATGATCCCCCTTCCACCCAAAAAAATTACCGGCTCCTCCTTTACAATGCCCACATAGAAAAATGGCATTCCATCAGGTATTAACCTTTAAAAATGCCATGATTCACACTCTCCCCTTAGGAGGATTTCGTATTTAGTTTTGAGGATTCTCTTTTTCCCTTTTATCTCAGTGCTGCTTTGGTAAACAGGTGTTCAGGAATATCCGTATCGAATATGATTTCATCAATAATAAATTCAGTCCCATCGCCTTTTTTCAGCATGTCCTTGAAGACCATCTTGCCCGGGAACCACCTGCCCTGAATCCGTTTGAAGTCATAAAGTTCTGTCTTTTTTAGCAGTTTCCCGCTTTTTGCATACAGCTCCTCTTTCACAGGAATATATTTTTCCTCATCCATCCAGATCTTTCTTACCTGGTAGGTGACATCATCAGTTTTTGCCTCCAGTTGGATAACCCAGCATTTGATTTCCCGGAATGTTTCCTCGCCGATAACCTCTGCTGAATAATTATCCTGGTATGTGGCATCATCCATCATGTCCTCATAAGACAGGTCTGATCCCATAACGGATTGCCTGAGCATATGCCCGGAAATCTGTATGGTCCGGTCCGTCGATGGGGAGTAAATCCACAGGGCATCTTCCAGCTTAAGCATTTTAGTGCCCGCTTCCCTCGGGGGGGAAAGGTATTCCGAATATGATTTCTGGTCGCCGACAGACCAGGACTTTGATTCTATAGTCCTGCTGGAACGGGGACCGTGTATTACCATTTTGGAAGTAATCACCCTGTTTTCAGCGGACATGTTTTTGTCCATTTTATCCATTAGCTCATCCCCGGAAGGGTATTGTGCATTCATGACAGACATGCCTGCCAGCAAGAGGCTGGCTATTATTCCTGTCCGGATAAACCTTATCGGGATGATTTTTTCTATTATATTATGTAATCTTTTCATGATTGACAGTTTTTCTGTTCTTAATTGTCTATGTCTCCAGCTCCTTAAAAAGGGTCGCTGTTTGCCTTTTATAAATCCCGATGCCGGAAAGCATTGTGCCAATACTTGAGGCAAACAGTCCTGGAATAAAGCCTATGTAAAATGCACTCGGTACGATCTTCGCATGGAAAGCCCCTGGCATCATCATAGTTGATCCCTGCATCATGCCGGAAATATCAATGCCTTTTTCCTGCAACCAGTATGAAAACAATAATCCAATTATGGTGCCAAATGCTGATCCAAGGATTCCTATGAGAATTGATTCATAGATCATGCTTCTGTATATATGGCCTTTCTCCTCTCCAAGGGCGAGACGGATACCTACTTCCCCGTATCGTCTTAATCCACCAATCAGTCCACTGTTCCAGAGGACTACAGACATGGCAAGAACGAATATAAAGATCATAATGAATGACATGGCATCAATCATGGCCAGGTATCCTGCGAGATCACTTTGTTCAGTCAACATCTGCATAACAGGAGAAAACTGATCCGTGGAATCAGAGAACTTACTATTAAACCCCGTTTTAACTATTTCAGCCTGCTCGGGATCCCAGTACTCATCCGGCAGATATCCCAGGATCTCACTGGATGCATCGTACATATCCAGGGCAATCTGCACATCCGAGATGTCTGCAATCATGGCTCCTTTGTCCATCACCACCGTTCCGAACCTGACGGTTCCGGAAACCGTGAAATTATAAAAGCACATGCTGCCATACATTGTTGAACCCATAAGTGTTACAGGATCTCCTGGCTTTACATCCAGGCCAATGGCCAGGTCATCGGAGATCAGTATCTCCCCTGGTGAATCGGGGATATCTCCCTGAACGAGTATTCGTTCCAGTGAAAGTCTTTCGGGCTCCTTACTCCCCGGGGTAAACATGTCAATGGAAATCCCCATTACAGGTCCCTGTGAACGGGTTTCACCATTCTCATCAGGTACATCAAGTAATCCTCCGAATTGAGTGCGTAATACCCATTCCATGTCCGGGTAGTCGACCTGGACTTCATCGAGCAGGGCGCTTACATCCGTCAGGGCAAGGTCAGTTGGCATCTGGTTGCTATTTTCGGCATAGCCATTGGTCATGATTTTAACATGGCCTGTAGAAAATTTGGCTGAGAAATCAGTGAAATCTCCAAGTATCCCGGTGATATAGCAAACCATCAAGACTGAAAGGGAGACACCCAGCGCCACGATAATAATAGGCAATAGGCTTCTCTGCCTGTCTCTTAATAATCCTTTAAACAGAAATCGTATCATTGTAGTTTTCCTTTTATTGCTTCGGTTGGGTTCATTTTAGAAATCTTTCGGGAAGGCAGAAAGCTCACGATTGTTGTTATTATTATTATGAGCAACATGACCGTAATTACCATTCCCAAGCCATAAGCCGGGTAAATCCTTTCGGCCATGGCCATTCCAAATCCTTCCGAATCAATGGGCATTCCAAATCCTTTATTACTTACCCAGAGTAGGAAAGGGATTCCTGGAATGGCTCCCAGAACCACAGCCAGGATTGAATGCATGGCTCCCTCAATGGTAAACAGACGGACTACCTGCGAACGTGTCATTCCCAGGGCCATATAGGTCCCAATCTCCTTCTGCCTCCTGAAAATGGAGAGGACCTGGGTGTCAAATACGGCAAGCATTGCCAGCATCATCAGGATAATATACAGGAAGGATCCGCCAATGGATTTCATTCGGATCATTTCCCTTATTTCCTTCAGCAGGAAATAATGATCTTTTAATATCCATCCTTCTTCAGAGCCGTACCAGGTGTATTCCTGATCAGCAATAAGAATGGTTGCTTCTCCGGGCATCTGGGTCATTTCCCTGAGCCTGTCTATCGGAAGCCACATTTGTCCGGCTGTCACTGCCGGGACGTCCGCTTTAAAAACTCCTGCGATCAGGACTTCGGCGGCATCGAATGTGCCATTCACATCCCGCCAGCGAAGAGATACAAGATCCCCTTCTTCGAGATGGGCACTTCTGGCCATAACCTGTCCTATTATAACAGGAATTTCATTATAATCTCCAGCCAGGATATTGGTAGGGAGTTCCGACACCTGTTGGTCCGGATTTATTCCTTTCAGCAGGATGCTCTGCATTCTTCCATCCGGGTAAATCGTTCCCTGGGTGATCAGTACCGGAGCCAGGTTTCCTTTTTCTATTTCTGCCTGCATTGATCCAGGTATGGGTGCGTGGCTGTCTTCAAGGGTAAATGGATCATAAGGATCATAATTCTCCTGCCATATTTGTCCCCCTCCAATCTCCCATGCGATCATATCCGTTTCAGCCTGCCTGTTCCAGCCATCCAGGAATCCCTTATGTACAATGATCAGGATAAGTATGAAGGAGAGGATGCCAACGTTCAGCCAGGTGCGCAATCCGGCTCCTATGAGATTCCGGTATGCTAATTTAAATTCTTTCATGGCTATTATTTTTGCTCATCTTTTACCACCTTGCCGTCTTCCAGTGATATTTTCCGTCTCAGGTACTGTATGACCTTCTCGTCGTGGGTGGCAAAAATGAAAGTTGTTTTTAAATTCTTATTCAAATTTTCCATGGTCTTCAGGATGTTGTGTGAATTTTCTGCATCCAGATTGGCAGTGGGTTCATCTGCCAGGACCAGTTTTGGTTTTTTTACCATGGCGCGTGCGATCGCAACCCGCTGGCACTCGCCTCCGGACAGCTGGGCCGGGCGTGATTTTACTTTATCAGTAAGGCCCACCCATTCAAGGGCATCCATCACCGCCTGTCTTTTTTCATCCTTTGACATATCCAGCAGCAGAAGTGGAAATTCGACATTTTCAAATACCGTGTATACCGGCAGGAGGTTATAGGTCTGGAAAATGAATCCAAGGCTTTCCTTACGGAGTTTGGCGGCTTTTTTATGGTTAAGGTCTCCGACGGATTGGCCGAGTACGGTTGCAGTTCCTTCTGAGGGACCGTCGAGGGAACCAATAATGTTAAGCAGGGTTGTCTTTCCCGAACCAGAGGGACCTACAAGTCCCGCGAACTCACCGGTCCCGAATGTGAGATCAATTCCATTCAGGGCTGTAAAATGGCCTCCCCCTATTGGGAACCGCTTCACGAGTCCACTGATTTTTACAATTTCATTGTTTTCCATTTTGATAATTTGTTTAGCTCTGTTTTACACCCGGATTGAGCCATTTTTTTCCGGCTGTTTATTAATATTTATGATCTTCTTCAGGTTATTCTTATTGTGATTATTGTTTCTTTTTTTCCGGCTGTTTATCAGAATTAATGATTGTAAACTACCATAAACTGGAGCCCCCTTCCTGCATAAAGATTCGTGCCTTCAAGTCCCTGGTAGAGATTAAAATTCTGGGGATTCCAGAATCCCATGATGAAAAAACTCCATTTATCGAATTGCCAGGACCAGTTAACAAAATTGTATATCTCCTTGTTTGTCCAGTCATAAAAAACAATGGCATTCAGTCCCGTGAAAATATTAAAGGAATAATTGGCTGAAAGCGCTGACATATGACTGGACTCTCCACCGCTAACTGGCATATCTGAACTGCCGAAGGTGAAATATTCAGTCATCAGGTTTAAGCCATTTCCCAATCCGAAGGTATAATCTGCTCCAATACTCAATGCTCTTTTGTACTGAAGTTCAGGAATATAGATCTCCTGGTGGGTCAGGGCAGCTTCAAACCATAGTCCCACTACATAATCAAACTTGCCATCCAGTGCCAGGCGTTTCTCCCTGACAAACTGGTTTTCCCCGGCCGGAACCGGGAATACCTTAGCTACATCGGCGGTTCGGTAATGGTAGGTGGTTGCCAGTTCTCCTCCCGGAATCGGTACCTGTGCCCTGAAACCGAATTCCGGTTTGGTTCGGGCTGAGGGGATTACTTCCCATCCTTTTCGCTTATCATTTCCGTACAGTCCCCAGACCCATATATTCGCATTGTTCAGGAAGTAGTATCGCCCAAGGATTGCCCATACACCATCTGTCAGTTGCAGTGGATCCCGGGGATCAATCTCGTCGAACCACATCAGGGGGCGCAGCATACTGGCAGATCCGAAATTTATTTTCTGGAGTCCGGCCCGGACTTCAAACTGGTCCCCTGAAAACTTCATCCAAGCCCTGTAGGGCCTGATGTCTCCATCCCAGGCTGTACTGTCGGCATCCCAGTACAGTCCCGATCCCCAAACATTTGCTGATACTTTTGCATCAAATGAATAATCCTCCTTAATGGGGACCTGTAGTTCTAACTCCGGCAAATACCTTAATCCCGCCTGTCCCCTTATGACCTTCTTTGTCTCTCCAGAACCCGGAGGTCCAACTTCTTCTTCCATCTGGCTTCCTACCATCCATCCGATCGCCTGGCCCTTGAATACAAGGGACTGAGCATGTATTGAGATTGTCAATCCGGTTAATAGTAACAGAATGCCAACAAGTATTTTAATATATATGCCCAGGTTTTTCATTTATTTACGTGGCATGATTCCATAGAAGAAAAAGTTCACCATTTCCATAATCATATCCTGTGGTGTATCATACATTTTTTCAAGCGTCTCATCTGCCATCAGGTCCATCATTTTATTCAGGTACCAGAGGATGAATTCGATCTTGAGGTCCTGCCGGATCTCTCCCCGCTTCTGTGCTTTTGCGTAGTCCTCAATGACCAAAGCCATTATTTCCTGCTGGCGGTTTTGAATGAACTCCAGCATCTCAGGATCGGCTTGAGGCAGATAATCTGAGAAAAATTCCTGACTCATCTGGTCGGTGCCCTCAGACTTCATTTTAATGGTTTCCCTAACCTTTTCTTCAAAGGAGACATCCGAGTCCATCAAAGTGTGGTATTTCTCCAGACTCTCATCTATCATTTGAGTGACCATAGTCTTTACGAGTTCATTCTTATTTTTATAATGTTTATAGAATGTCATCTTGGAAACGCCTGCTTCCTGGCAAATTTCCTCGACGGTTACCCGCTTTATCCCGTATTTGAAAAACAGGTCCTTTGCAGTTTGTATCAATTGTTTACGTTTCATACGTATCGAGTATTAACTTACGAATACAGTACAAATATACAATATTCGTAAACTTATGTCAAGAAATTCTGGTTTTTTAACATTTGAACCCTGTCATTTTTTAACAGGAAGCCCGTATGGATTTCAATCTAAGATGTTATCCATAGGGATCAGGGGAGATGTGTCCAGATCCATCATGCAGTTGATCATTTTGGCACCGGAATATTGCTTCAAATCTTCAGGGCGAATGCTATCCTCGGTGATCTGTTCTGTTTCCAACAGATGCATTCTCATGGTTCCCCTGAGTAAGGGTGTATCGGGTGTGACCCATGAACCGTTTTTCAGTCTAAAAGCAATATTACTTATAGAGGTATCGGAAATAAATCCCTCTTTGACAATAAGAATCTCATCACAATCACCTCTCTTCTCGTGCAGGCTAATTAAAAGATTCCGGTCAGAATACTTAACTGAATATTCAATATCATCAGAGTATACAAGTTTCAAACTACCGGCCGCAAAAGGTTTATGCGGAATGAATTCGATTTTTTCTATTTCCCGGCTATACAGTATCCGGCAACGAAAGATTCCTGAGCCAAGGTCTGAGGGGATTTTTATTACAGAAGAAAGATCGAGTTCAGGTATGATTCCGAACTTCTCTTTCCGGCTGGAATTGAACCTGAAGTTATGGTATTCCAGATTCCGGATCTCCCCGTTTTCAATTTTTATGGTTTCAAGTAAGAGGCACATATATTTTATCGATCAGTTCCTGGTATTCCTGTTCCGGCTTGCTTAAAAAAGTGATTCCTCCTCCGCTGCGGTAGGTCAGATTTCCATCCTGATTTTCAATGTATCGTATGAGAACCCCGCTGTCAAATTCTTTGCCATCGAAATATCCCATAATACCAGTATAGTATCCCCGTTCAATACCTTCTGCATCTC
Source organism: uncultured Bacteroidaceae bacterium (assembly GCA_963777115.1). Taxonomy (GTDB): domain Bacteria; phylum Bacteroidota; class Bacteroidia; order Bacteroidales; family SM23-62; genus SM23-62. Next base: position 307,322 of record CAVZPP010000002.1, read on the forward strand.
TTATTATGCGGAGGGTTTCCGGTTTTGGTGCGCCACTTACAGAGCCTGCGGGAAGCATGGAAAAGATGATCTCCCCAAGGGAGGAATACCAGTCCCTTGCCAGATCCCCTGCGATTACCGAACTGACCTGCAGTAGTTTTTTATGACTGGTGACAAGGGTATCTATGTAGCGGTATTTTTCCAGCCTGACCCTGCTGGCGCAAATGCTCATGTCATTTCGTATCAGATCCACAATGGTAACATGTTCGGCCATTTCTTTTTCATCGTTTAGCAGAATTTCCCTGGCGCCTGGGATATTTGCATCGATGGTTCCTTTCATTGGAAAAGACCGGATTTCTGCATTTTTAATCTGTACAAATGTTTCAGGTGAAAAAACCACAAACCTGTCCTCCATAAGCAGCTTGTACTTTGCCTGGCTCCTGGAGTAGATATCCCTGAGATTAAGATTGCTTTTGAGTGCTGAAGGAAAGGTAAGGTTACACAGATAGGTCCTGCCTGCCAGGGCATTTTCCCGAACCTGATTAAATGCGGACAGATAATTTTTATAGCTCAGAGGGTTAGCATGGAAACTGAAATCACCGGACTTATCATGATGGGAAAAGGCTGTTGAGTACCCCGGTGTAGAGAAATGGATATTCTTAGGCAACTCATCAATTCTGTATAATAGTGGCCTTTTCATCTCGAAGTCCACTATGAGAAGAAAGGGTATACGATTCTCAGCAAGCTTGTTAATCTCCTCGATCATCCTGCGAAATTAATTAATTTGACCGAGGAAAATAACTAAAAACACTGGACCAGGGCGGACCGCCACCAGTAATAGTATTTGTCCTCCAGTTCCTCAATGCTTGGGAATGGGTAATAGATGTAATTGTCCTTTTCGCCAAGGAAGAAACCGTTCTGGATGGTCCGGTAAGATAGCTCTCCCTTAAACTGGCGTATGACTGTTTTGGTAAGTCGTTCTTTGGATGACTTCAGCCTGGCCAGGCAATCTCTCAGCTGGTCCGGGTTTGCATAGGGGAGGTCATGGATGGGGGCATAGGAGTCTTTCGACAACTTTCCCAGTTTAAGTTCCACGATAAATAATTTCGGAGCATGCAGGAGTTTATCAGGATCCGTCAGGAATTTAATGAATTCAGGAGGAGTCAGTTTGCTGGCAACCCGGGTTGTGATGGGATTGAATTGCTGGTAGAGATGGACGAGATCACCTGAGGGAGCCCTGTATTTTCCTGGCCTCAGTTCCAGAACTCTTCCATCATCAGTGACCAGAAACAGACTCTTGAATGCCTCAAGTGGAACCTGTTCCATGACACGATAAATGGAAAGGATAACAGAGCGTTTGGGTTCTCCATCTTCATACAATACCAGCCTCTCATCCATATAATCACGGGGAAGGCTTTCCATTTTGTCTATATCAATCTCGAAGAAAATGGCCTGGCCCCTGATCCTTTTCCGGGTTCCAACTGCCAGGTAATTACCAAATTCGATAGGTGGCAGCTGTGAAGCGACCAATGATAGCGGTGTTGCAGAGAGGTAAACGTACTGACTCATGGTTTTGGTTTTAGGGATTAAATACAAGTTACGCTAAGCTGCTGCAAAAGTCAAGTATATAAGGAGACCAAATTCTTTTTGTACCTTCGGGAGGTGAATAATTCAATTACATAAAATCCCCGATTTGTTATGCTCAAGGTCCGTATAATTAATCTACTCCTATTACTAATCCTGGCCTCTGCAATGATATCCTGTAAGGGGAAATCAGGTGGACCTGCAAATTCTGAAGGAGATAATTCAGTATCTACTGATTCATCGGCAAACGCTGTTCTGAAATACAAACCACCTTCTAATCCGGAAATCGAACGGGCCTTGCAGGAAGGCTCTCTCAATGGAGATATTGCTATGGTGAACAGTTTGATTTCAGAAGGAGCCAATGTGAATGCCATTGATCCTGAAGGTAGGACAGCCCTTATGTATGCATCCTTTAACGGACATACTGAAATAGTACAAAAACTCATTGATAACGGAGCCATTGTTAGTATCAGGGATGCGGGTGCCCGGACAGCTCTTCTTTACGCTTCGACGGGGCCCTTTCCGGAAACCGTGAAATTACTTTTAGAGAATCAAGCGGATCCCAACATCATCGATGCAGATGAGCATTTCACACCCATAATGCATGCCGCAGCAGAGGGACAACTGGAGGTCGTCAAAATTTTACTGGAATATGGTGCTGATCCTTCGAAAAAAGATGTTGACGGTGAAACCGCCCGCATGTTCGCTTCGCAAAATGGACATACTGAGGTAGTTAAGCTGCTTGATTCGAAATAAATCCGTACATTTTATCTGAATCATAAATTCAAACCTGAGCCTTATGAAACGCAGAAATTTTCTTAAAATCACCAGTGCAGCCGGCATGGCTCTGCCATTTGCTGAGGTCCTGGCCATGTACGAGAATACCCGTGGAGAAGTGATTCCCAGGCGGGTTCTTGGCAAAACCGGTGAGATGCTATCCATTGTCGGTTTTGGTGGAGTTGCCCTGAAGAATAACGGGCAGGAGTTTGCCGATAAACTGATCCCGGCAGCCTTCAATTCCGGGATAAATTATTTTGATGTTTCACCGCGTTACGGGGATGCCCAGGAGAGAATGGGGCCTCCGCTGAGAACCTTCCGTAATGATGTATTCCTGGCCTGCAAGACCAAGTTCAGGGACGCGGAAGGGGCCGAAGGGGACCTGCATAATTCCCTGAAGCTTTTGAAAACGGACCGTTTTGATCTATACCAGTTTCACATGGTATCCACACTGGATGAGGTGGATGAGATATTCGCTCCGAAGGGCGCTATGGAAGCAGTTCTCAAGGCGAAGCAGGAGGGTAAGATCAGGCATATCGGTTTTTCCGCCCATGATGAAGAGACGGCTTTGAAAATGATGGAGCTGTTTGAATTTGAATCTGTCCTTTACCCGATAAATTGTGCCTGCTGGATCAATGGCAATTTCGGTCCCAGGGTCTACGAAACCGCCAAAAAGCAGGGGATGGGAGTCCTTGCCATCAAAGCAGTTGCCAGAAGCCGGGCACCCAAGGCGGAGAGAAAATACCCAAACATGTTCTATAATCCGTTCAGCACAGACGAAGAGATTGACAATGCCCTGAGGTATACCCTGTCAAAGGATATCACTGCGACGGTGCATGCAGGGGACAGCGTTTTTATGAAGAAAACACTGGATTTTGTTCGCCGACATAAGACTATCGAGGCTCCGGATGAAATGGCCATTAATAAAATGGTAGAGGGTGTCGTTCCTGTTTTTCCGAAGGTTTAGGCGGATTTAGCACCTTATTCCTGAACCTTGATCAATTTACGGTTAAGCGTATTATTTCCTGATTTCAGAACCAGGTAATAATTCCCCGGTGACAGATCTCCTGGTTGCCAGACAAGTTTCGTTTCCCCGGAAGGGCAAATCTGGTCCATCAACCTTTCAACCATCTTCCCGCTCGCATCAAGGACACTCACAGACACCCAGGCTTCTTTACGGAGGCTGAATTGAATATTTGTATGATCGCTGAAGGGATTGGGATAATTTTGTTCAAGAATAATACCCTTGCGGGAAGTCGAACCCATATCCTGTCCGAAAGTGAAATCCTCGATCCCGGTGTTATCCATGTAGGGTTTGCCTGCCTCAATCCATGCCGTGTAGATCAGCTCGGTCAATGATAAGGCGGCATTGCGGAACAGGGGAATAGTAAAGGAGCGGGTTTCCTCCCAAAGGATATTGGTATAAGCGTTTGAGCTGATACTGCCGGCCAGGTTGCTTGCATAATCATCGGCCTCAATCACTGAATCCATGTAAATATAATTATGGTAGATATAATCGAAGATGTATTTGTTGACATTTTCGATTTTGCGGATAGAATCTCCTTCGAATTGTATCTGGCTGGCGTATGCGCTGATCATGGTGGACTCATACCTGGAATGGATGCCTGTATTTCCGGTGAACTGCCCGTCATAATTCCGGGTCAGGTGTAGGGGCATATGGCCGTCGCCGACATAATGCCCGAGGTCTGCTGCCATAAGAACAGCTTTGTCCCAATCCCTTCTCATGAAACAGGCTTTCAGTGAATCATAAGCTGCCTCAGTAGCCCAGGGTAGGTAACCCTGGTCGTCCACGAAGTTAGGGTGGTGGTACATGTAAATGGAATCCAGGGTGGAAGGGATCCTTCCGGTGGAATCGAATTCCGGGTAATTATCAATATCAATGTAGTGCTTCGGACCTTCTGTAGGATCAGAGTATTTGCGGTTATCTGCATCTGAACCATGGGATGAGAGCATGGGCCGGCCAATCACTGAATTGGGCCATTTCCTCATTCATAAATAGGGAAGTGTATGAGCCGATCATTTGATGGCCTTTCCATCCCCAGCTAATGAGGAGGGCAGAAAAGAATATTATGGTCGCAACCCTGAACGATCGTTTCAAAACTTGAATTGTTGTTAAGAAGAACTTCCGGTTCAGCAAATCACCGAACCGGGAGTTCGTTTGTGAATTGTTTAGTCTTCCAGGATGGTGATCTTCTCGATCTTGTCCCCTGCCTGAATAGCATCGATTACTTCAAGTCCCTCGCTCACCTTTCCAAAACATGTATGCTGCCTGTCGAGGTGGCTGGTATTGCTTCTTGAATGACAGACGAAGAACTGGGAGCCTCCGGTATTTCTTCCTGCATGTGCCATGGAGAGTACACCACGATCATGGTACTGATTTTCCCCATCAAGCTCACAATCAATGCTGTATCCGGGTCCCCCTGCACCTGTTCCGTCCGGGCACCCGCCCTGAATCACGAAATCCGGGATCACCCTGTGAAAGGTGAGGCCATCATAAAAACCATCTTTTGATAACTTCACGAAATTATCCACCGTATTGGGGGCATCATTTTCATAAAAATCAACTTTCATCACACCTTTTTCGGTATGTATTTCTGCTTTCTTCATGCTTTATTCTCTGTTTAAATATGCCTGTATAACTTTGAAATTTCCGAAGCTGCAAATGTAGGATTTTATTTACAATTTATTGTTCCGGATTTCTTCCCTGCCATCGGCATATTTTGCAAAGCGTCCCTTTTCGGGATCGTGTGCCACATCCGAAACATCCCAGGGCCAGCCCCCGAACTCGGTGCGGCGATAATCTTCAAAGGCCTGCTGGATCTCTTCCTCGGAATTCATGACAAAGGGACCGTACTGAACTGCCTTCTCGTCAATGGGTTTACCCTGGAGCAGGAGAATATGGCTTTCCTCGTTTCCATTCTCCAGCAAAATCTCGTTTTCCGGCCTGATTGAGACTGATTTATAGGATGGAATGTCCTTTCCTGAGACCCTGAGTCCGGATCCCTTATGAAAATAAATGGAGCGCAGGACGTCTGAGGGGGCAGGAGGGAGCTCCCATATTGCACCCGCTTCCATTTTTATAAGCCAGATGGCAACAGAATTTTCGGTTTTTGCTGCCCATGAATCAGGCGGAGGGGAGGGTGGATTGAGTCCATCTAAAGACCCGGCTATTATTGTAACCCCGGTGGTTTTTCCATTCCGGTCTTTCGTGCTGAATTTCGGGATGTCCTCTCCCCAGAGCATTTTATAATGGGGTTCCACAAACTTGTCTTTAGAGGGGAGGTTCAGCCAGATCTGGAAAAGTTCCAGTGGATTTTCCCGGTCCTCGTGAAGTACGGGGAACATCTCGCAGTGCTGAATACCAGCACCGGCGGTCATCCATTGCACATCACCATGGCCGTAGCGTCCGGCTGCCTTCATTGAATCTGCATGGTCTACGATGCCTTCCAGCACGATGGTAACTGTTTCAAATCCCCTGTGAGGGTGCTGGGGAAATCCGGGAATCCTCTGTCCGTGGTACATCCTCCATCCATCCTTCAGGGTAAAATCATTTCCCATTCTTCTACCATCCAGAGATGCGTCGGGTCCCATTTTACCATTTCCCTTTGGATAGGCATCCTTATGATGAACGCAAAAAAGAAAGGGATTGCTAGTATTCCATTGAAAACCAAGATCCTGAACTTCAATAATATTATTTTCATCCATGGCATAATAATTTAATACTTTGAAGTCTTAAATATACGGTATTTTGTGATAACCTGGGAGTCTGAGATCAAGGGAATAATTTATGTAAATTAGTACTTGAAAAAGCAATCAAACAGTATGGAAGTTGAAGAATACATTGAGGGTTTTGAAGGGGATGACCATGAGATTATGAAGGTTCTGCATAAACTCATGGTTGACCAGCCGGGAATTCAGAGCAAAATGAGCTATAAGATACCCTTCTATTACCGCAACAGCTGGATATGCTATATTAATCCCGTAAAGAAAGGGGGTATCGAGTTTGTATTTACCCGGGGGAAGGAACTTTCAAATGAGCAGGGCATCCTTGCCGGAAGGGGTCGAAAGGAAGTAAAGGGGATTCATTTTAACACCGTTGAGGATATTCCTGTTGAGTCTTTGCATGAGGTCATCCAGGAAGCCATTTTACTCGATGAGACCGTTCCCTATTCGAGTCCCTGGTTCAAATCCGATAAAAAAAATTCATGAGTGGAACAGACAAATACCTGGTGGAAGAGTACAGGGGCAGGATTAACCGTGTAATGGATTTTATTGAACGGAATATGGCCAGGAGTTTTACCCTTGAAGAACTGGCTGCAGAGGCGAATTTTTCCAAATTCCACTTCAGCCGGATATTCTGGGCCATGTGCGGTGAAACCCCCTTCGAATTCCTGTCCCGGATACGCATGGAGAAGGCAGCTTCCCTTCTGATCATGAATCCCAAAGAGTCCATCACTGAGATCTCTTTCTTATGTGGGTTTTCAAATCTCCCGGTTTTCTCCCGGAATTTCAAATCTACATTCGGTGTCAGTGCTTCCCAGTGGAGGGAAAGATACCTTGCTCAGCCGTGCATAGCAATTTAGATCAAGAGCTCAGCAATAATAATAAAACGGAAGGCAATAAAAGTCAATCCGATTCCTCCCCTTCCGGCTACTTTAGCCAACAATATGAACCCTTAAAATGGAGGACAAACATGGAACTAAACAAAGGTGTGGAAGTACAGGAACTTCCCAGGACAACCGTAGCTTATGTCAGGCATACAGGCGCCTACAAGGGCAATGAAGAGCTTTTTGAAAAACTTTACGGGGAGCTGTTTAAATGGGCGGGACCCAGGGGACTGGCGAGCCAGGAGGGATTGAAGACCTTCAATATTTATCATGATGATCCCGGAGTAGCGGATGAGGAAAAACTCCGCCTCAGTGTGGGATTAAGTGTACCGGCCGATACAAAGGTAGAGGGACAGATAGGTAAGATGGATCTGGATGGAGGTAAGTACGCCATCGCAAGGTTTGAGCTTGGTCCAATGGACTACGAAAAGGCATGGACCTGGTTTTTCGGTGAATGGTTTCCTTCAAGTGGTTTCCAGCCGGCTGACGGACCCTGCTTTGAGATGTGTGGAGAAAAAACAAACGGAGGATTGCACAGGGTTGATATCTGTGTGCCGGTTAAGCCTATGTAGGCGGCGGAGGAATTTCAGCACAAAAGACTTTAATTAAACGGGGCTGTCTCAAAACAAATTGATTCAGCCCTTTTCTTTTTCCTTTCCGGTCTCTGTTCAAGGGCGGATCATATCCTTAACAAACCGGGCAGGGTACCTATTTCGTGAAAGTTAAAAGTCACAGGTATGTGATTTCCGAAAATGGTAAAAATGACCATCCCGGTTTTCTCACTTGAGCAGGATTGGCTGTTTGAGATAAGGTATAATGCACTGAAAAACAGGTCTGTAGGTATTAGAATAATAATTCATGATCATTCCTGACCCTGGTTTTCTGCCAGTATCATTTTACTTTCCCGGAGTCTGAGTAATCCAACCAGGGCAATCACGCTCAGTATGGCGAAGAGGATCATAAAATTGCCCAGGTGCTGGTTTTTATTTGTTCTTTTTAGCCTGGGCGGAGTATTTGTGCAGGTAGACCTGGTGCATCATATGTGCTTCAAACTTACTTATGGTCTTGGCTCCGCCCATGAACTCTGCTTCAATGAATGCTTTGCATGCTTTTTCAAGTACCTGGCAAACTACGAAGGCTTCATCCAGATCCCGTCCCACACACACTGCTCCATGGTTGGCCATCAGGGCAGCATTCCTTCCTCTCAGCGCTTTGACAGTTTTTTTTGTAAGCTTTTTAGTGGAGGATTTGGCATACTCGGCGACTCTGATAGAGGGACCGATAATCTGGGTCATGTCGTCCAGGATGGGAGGGACCTCCCTTCTTGCAGCGGCTACAGTGGAAGCATTCATCTGGTGGGTGTGTACCACTGCCTGTACCTCTTTACGAGTAAGATAAATTTCGCAATGAAGGCCTTTCTCGGATGATGGCTTTACGGGTCCTTCGTATTCCGAGGTGTGATAGTTTACAAGCACAATATCATTCGGGGTAAGATCCTCGTAGGGCAGTCCGCTGGGGGTTATCAGCATATACGTGTCATCCACTCGGAGACTGATATTCCCCCATGTCCTTTCCACCAGGCCTTCCTTCATCAGGCGTAGTCCCCCTTCAATTATTTCCTGTTTCAGATTGTCGATATTTTCCATATGGGGCATTACTTGCAGATCCCTGTCAATTCAGTATCAATTCTGATACAAAGTCATCCGAGGTCTTTTCAATCCATTCATTAAGGTACTGACGGTGAATTTCCAGTTGTTCCTGGTAGGCAGGATCCGAGGTTACCGGATTCATTTCCCCCGGATCTTTTTTCATATCGAATAATTGTTCCGGGTTTTCTCCACCGTCAAAAAGAATGTACTTAATATCTGAACTTACGACCATTCTTCCTGCAAGTACCACCTTTTTGTTTTCAATTTCTGCGTTCTGATTTAATTCAGAGACTACGTATGCAAATGTTTCAGGTTTGCTGCCGGGTTTCTTCAGGGAATTCGGACTGAGGTCCCTTCCGGGTAAATTCTCAGGCCAGGATACACCTGCCAGTTTACATATTGTCGGGTAAAGATCCAGTCCATTTGAAACCAGGGTTTCCTTGTCAATCTTGCCCGCTATAGTTTTTCCCTTCCAGGCAACAATAAACGGGATGTTTATGGTTTCCTCGTAAAAAGTCATCTTCTGGTTCCAGTTATGGGAAGCATGTCCATCACCATGGTCGGATGTGTATATTACCACTGTGTTTTCCAGCAGTCCCTGATTTTCCAGTGTCTCCATAATGTCAAGGATATGCTGGTCCACTTTCTCAACCAGGCGGTCATAGCCATACATATATTGTCTCCACTCGGTCTCCGTCCAGTATTTCACCGGATGTTTCCCGAATTTCGACCAATTTGTGGTATCGGGAAGCCTTCTGGTACTGAATCCCTCAGCCTCATCAGGAGGAATACCAAAATTAGATGGCAGTGGGGGGCACTGGTCAACATCCATATTTTCTTCTACGGGTCCGTCCCGGTAATCATCATTCATTCCCGCTATATTCCTGGCCAGTTCGCAGCAGTCGTGGGGATTTAAAAAGGAAGTAATCATGAAAAATGGCTTCTCATGCTCCTGCTGCAGGTACTCAACCGAAAGCTCCTTGGTTTTTGTATCATAGCGCAAATCTTCATATTGTTCAAAACCATGCCATTCTTCCACCTTATTCATTTTGGAACTGCCCACATGCCATTTTCCGTAATAGGCTGTTGTATACCCCGACTCCAGCATTGTTTTTCCGATGGATGGGTAGGAGGTAAGATTTGCCTGGCTTTTACTTGCCATCATCCCGGTCATGAATGAGGCACGAGCGGCAACGCATACCGGGTATGTAGTATAACTCCGTGTAAAGGTAACTCCAATATCAGCGATCTTATTAATTCCGGGTGTCTCAAGATGGGTGTATCCCGTCTGGTTCATAATCAGGCCGGAGTGCTGGTCGGTGATAATAACAAGAATATTGGGAGGGGTCTCAGGTTGGGAGCATGAAATTAAACTGAGGATCAGTCCCCCAAGGATAAGTAGATTTTTCATTCTTTTTTTCAGGTCCATAGTAATTCCGGTTATAGTTTTTAAGAGGTAATTAATTCAATAAGGCAAATAGTTCTATCAGGTATATTGAGTTCCCCTAAAAATACTGAAATATGAATCAAGATTTATTCTGGATTAGTCCATTGGCAGGCTGATTGAATCATTTGTCAGGGCTTGCCAATCCCGGATTTTTGCGGTCAGTTCTTTGACAGTAGAGCCATACTCCTCGAGGTAATAGAGGTTTTTCTTTTCCCAGGGATCATTGTTTAGGTCGAAAAGCTGGGACTTGTCCCTGTTACTTAGTGATAGCTTCATGCCTTCCTTAGAAATTACGGTCCTTATGGATGTAGAAGCTGAGGACTCAATTCCATCCTTATCCGCCAGTATTGTTTTACCCGAGGCTAAGGTCCGGTAATCATCCCTCGAATTCGATTCAATAAAAATATCTTTTGAAGGGAATTCCTCACCCATTAAAAACGGCTTCAGACTTTCTCCCTGCAATTCTTCAGGAATTTCCTGGTCCATCAAATCAAGAAGTGTAGGAACAATATCGATCTGGCTGACGCGCTCCGTAACCATTGTATGTGAATGGTTTAATCTGGGATCCTTCAGCATGAAGGGTATTCGGATTGCTTCTTCGTACATAACACTTTTTGCCACCATCTGGTGTGATCCCATCATATCTCCATGATCGGAGGTGTATACGATGATTGTATTTTCAGAAAGTCCCAGCGATTCAAGCTTATCAAGTATTGCCCCAACACTGTAATCCACCTGAGTTACCAATCCCCAGTATCGGGCAGTTAGTTCCCGGAATTCTTTTTCGCTATCTGCCCATTTCTTCTTATCGGCCTCATGTTTTTTCAGGTATTTCGACGGATCATCATCTGAAGGTATGGCATAATAATTTTCCGGCAGAGTGATATCTTCTGGCGAATACATGCTGTCAAGGGGTCCGGTGAACGGCATATGGGGTTCGAGGAAATTGACATAGAGTATGAAAGGTTCATTGCCGACGTTTTCAAGGAATTCAATGGATTTCTCCTCCAGGAATTTTGGTTTGCAATGTTCTATTGGAAGGCTTGCAGCAAAAGACCTGCCGAAGCGATTATCCTTATTATTCGGTGTGTATCCTTTTTCCACCAGCCAGTGATAATAGTCAGATCTGGCATTTTGGTCCCTGTGGGATTGATAATATTTGGAATAACCATCCTCCATGGATACCCAGGTTCCAAACCCCCTCTGCTTAAATATCTCATCTCCCAAATGCCATTTCCCTATATAGCCAGAATGATATTCCGGATCATCAATGATTTCCGGGAGGGTTTTTACCTCATCCTTTAGCTTTATATTATTCGAAGTTGAACCATGGGTATGTGGATACAGTCCGGTCATTACTGCAGCCCGGTTTGGAGTGCATACGGGTTGTGTAACATAGGCTTTCTGAAAGACGAAAGACTCGTTGGCAAGACGATCCATGTTGGGAGTTTGAATAATGTCGTTACCATAGGCTTTCATGGTGAAATACTGTTGTTCATCAGTCCATATAAACAACAGGTTGGGTTTTGGTTTTTCAGGAATGCTGCTGCAGGCCTGAAATAAAATTGGAAATAAAATCACGAGCAGGTATTTCATGATATTCTGTTATTTAGGGATTGTTGTCTGAGCTCAGACAAAACTAATAAAAAAGTATCTGAGAACATATGATTTAAGTGTGAATCCGGGATCCTATTTTATAATGATTTTTGCCCTGTAATATTTTGCTCCCCTTAGTTCAAGGAAATAAATCCCCGGGGATAAATCACCCCTTGTGAAGGAGATGCTTTCGCCCTGCAGGTTGTTGGATATTCTCCTGATGCGACCGGACATATCCCTTAGGAGGAGTTGGTATTCAGTATTATCAGGATTCGGGAATATAATGGTAGCCTGCTCGTTTACCGGGTTGGGGTATATCAGTAAAACCTGTGGTTCTGCCTTTGCAGAAGCATGTTCATCGATACTTGTAGGATCTGGAATGGTATCTGAACCCCAGATCATGTCTACGTATTCAGGATGATCTATGAAGGGATTACGGTTTTTCTGATATCCGTATATTACATTGTTCCTGTTGTACTCAAAAGCATCAACTGTATCTTCCATATGCCAGGCAAGTAATGCGCTTATTTTTGCATGTACAGGATCTTTGGTGAAATTATCGGCCGGGAGAAAATCAATCAGTTCCAGGTCGGGTTCAGCATTACTCCCCTTCATACCGGGTGGCCATGTAAAATATCATTCTGGCCACATCTCCCTTTGACCTCATCCCTGGGCTGCCATACCCAGCGGGCAGGATCAGTAAAGCAACCGGTAGGTTTGCCTCCGTCTGAATAAGGGACAGAACAGGTGTCAAACCATCGGTTTGCCCTTTCTGCATTCACCGAAATATCAGTGGGTCTCAGGTGATGAGCATCCGTTCCTGCACCGGGAGAAGTGCCAAAATCCCCCCGCGATTTTGCCCAGACATGTTCCCTGTTCCATCCCGCACCATTATTGTATTCCTGGTTCTGCATCTACAGACCATCCGGTATAAAAAAGGATCACATTGGCCGCATTACCGGGGTCTTTATCGGATTCCTTAAGGATGTCCCATGTATCCGTGGAGGATGAGCTGTAGGGATATTTAGTATGGCCCTTAATAATAGAATGCAGGGCTGATTTCAGCCCTGCACCTTTCTTTCCGTCGGCTGCATCATAGTAGCCGTCAGGTGCCTGGGGGAAAGTATTTATGAGTAGACTGCAGGTAAGTGCAGCCAAAAAAATCATTTTCTTCACCCAGGCAAATATAGTATGAAATTCCGGTCCTTATTATACCTTGTCAGGCACAATATAAGGTGCACGGTAATTTCTTGTCAGCATCTTGTCTGCTTCCGGATCGTTTACAAACTTCTCAGACTCAGGATTGAAAGTTAATACCTTGTCCAGTCTGTAAGCAATATTTCCCAGATGTGCCAGCCCGGAAGAGAGATGAGCCGTCTCAACAGGAGCGTTTAGCATGGATGGGTCATGTTTGCGTACCGCCTCAATGAAATTTTGGAAATGTCCGTCAGTTCCTCCAAGTCCCCTGTCCATTTCTGATCCTGATTCTCCGCCATCTTTTCCTGATTTACCAGGTTCCCTGTTCTTACCCATATAGGTAGCATATTCGTCATAACCCTTCACTACCAGGATACCTTTGTCCCCATAGAAAATATTTCCTACGGTTGCTCCTTGCTCGGTGTTGGTGCACCATGGGCGAACCTCAAACTGAATAATTTTATTCTCCTCTGGATAATTATAAACAGAAGTCAGAACCTCGGGAACCTCTTTGCAGTCATCCCAGAGGAATTTTCCACCCATGGAAGTGATTTTTGTTGGAAGACCAACATCCAGTCCCCACATACATAAATCGGTTTCGTGAATTCCCTGGTTACCCACATCACCATTACCATAATCCCAGTGCCAGTGCCAGTTATAATGTACCAGGTTTTCAGTGAACGGACGCTTGGGAGCGGGACCGGTCCATAGATCATAATCAACTCCATCAGGAACAGGAGAGAAACCCTTATCTCCGATATCTCCTCTCCAGCGGAATACCAATCCCCTGGCCATGTAAACCCTGCCAATATATCCATCGCGGAGTAAACCGATTGCCTCATTCACTGAAGGTGAACTTCTCAATTGAACCCCATGCTGTACAAGGCGATCATACTTCTGGGCAGCTTCAACCATTTTACGTCCTTCCCAGATATTGTGAGATCCCGGTTTTTCTACATAAACATCTTTACCGTTCTGGCAGGCCCAGATGGTAGCAAGTGCATGCCAGTGATTGACAGTAGCAATGGATACGACATCTATGTCCTTGTTATCCATTATATTGCGAAGATCCTGTTCCAAGGCGACATCTGCCTTGTATTTTTCCTTAAAGTCCTTCTGGCGTTTTTTCAAAATGTTCATATCCGGATCGCAGAGATGGGTTACCTGCACATTGTCCTGTACCATCAGGCCGCTAACGTGGCTTTTTCCCCTGCCATTAAGACCCAGTACTGCTGCATTTATCCTATCGTTTGCTCCAAAGACTTTTGCCGGGAGAATGGTAGGAACAGTTAAAGCTGCACCTGCAACTGCGGTGGTTTTGATAAACTTTCTTCTGTCAATCTCTTTGTTAATTTTCATGATTTATTCTGGTTAAGATAAAATTCTTGCATTCCGAAAATAACTATTTATGTTTAAACCTCGTAATAAGAAATTGAATAGTTTGATTTATATGATACTATTCAGAATGAATTTAAACGAGCTTCTCGTGTTTTGAATATTATATCATTATCTATAATTTTAAAATTTGCTGCACCTCAGGCTTCTTACGATGGATTATTGAAATCGCAGCATTGACTATAAAATACTGAAAATGAAAATGTTGTATAGGGTTTTGTTTGTACTTTTAGTATTAAGTTTGCCTTTTCAGGGATCTTCCCAGGGATCGCGGATGGCGCTGGTTATTGGAAATTCTGAATACCAGAACGCAGGTTTCTTACTCAATCCGGTAAATGATGCCGTTGATATCAGCGTGGCATTGAGAAATACCGGATTCGAAGTGATTGAGTATAAAAATCTTGACCTGGTTGGTATGAAACGGGCAATTGATCAGTTTGGATTAAAGCTGATGGGGAAAGATATTGGATTATTCTATTATGCCGGACACGGGATCCAGGCCCAGGGAATTAACTACCTGGTACCGGTTGATGCAACCATCAATACTGAAAATGACGTTGAGTATAATTGTGTGGATGTTGGCCGTATGCTGGCCAAAATGGAAGACGCCGGATCACAGACCAATATCGTGATCCTGGATGCCTGCCGCGATAATCCCTTTGAGAGAAGCTGGTCCCGTTCCACCAAGGGCACTGGCCTGGCATTCATGAATGCACCCACCGGATCTCTGATTGCTTATGCTACCTCACCAGGAACAACCGCATCTGACGGTGGTGGGGATAATGGATTATATACTTCAGCAATTCTCAACCATATTTACGATGAGGATATTTCTATATTACAGATGTTTCAGAGGGTAAGACGGGATGTCAGGGAGGTATCCCAGGGTAGCCAGGTCCCCTGGGAATCTACATCGCTTGAAGGTGATTTCTACCTGACCGGACCTGATGTTATAGTCCCTGCCTCAGCCCGCCCGGGAACTCCATTACCACTTATAGCCAGTACAACAGTTGCCAGTAAATCTGAAAAGAGCATTGCCAAACCCGCTGGACTGACACCGGAATATTTCCTCACTCAGATCACCAGGCTACGTGTTGGGGACCCGGTATACTATAATAAGTTTAGTTCCTCAACCTGGTTTAGTGGCTCCATTAAGGAAGTTCGGAATAATGGATACTGCCTGGTTCAATACCAGGACAAGAGAGGTAAGACTAAAACTGATGTAGTAAATAAAAACAATATCATTCTAAGCCAGAACAAACGTATGCCGGTTGATAAATTTGACTTAAAGGCAAGTGATGTTGTATACTTCTTTACCAACTATGACAAACTGATTACCTATGGACAGATTGTATCCATAGGTTCAGCAAGCGTCACAATTCAAAGACAGTATAAAGGTTCAGAAAACCACACGGTACCCCTGTCGGCTATCCTGATCCAGGATAAGAAATAGAACCTGATCCCGGGAAAATTTATTTCCGATATAAAGGAATGATATAACCCAGGTTGAATCCCATAGATCCTTCAGTCTCGTTCATGCCGTAATTTATGACAGGAGCAAAGTGAATGAGATGATTGCGGGCCAGGTTATATGCAATGGGGATTGATAAAGAAATAATCCCCCCGGTCAACTCAATATCATCGGCAGTGTCCATCGTATAATTTGAAATGGAATACAGGAAGTCAATCGTAGGGACGATTGAAAAATTATCCCGAAAGTAGGTCCTTCGTGATATTCCCAATCCAAAATCCACATCTGTATCGTTTGTACCGATTCCGTCATAATCTGAATATCCATAGGCTATTAAACCCCGGATAGAAAAAGGAAGTTTATCCGATTGCTTGGCAAAGTGGATTACTGCTCTAGCATTGATGGTTCTTCCTTTAGTTTCAGGGTAGAGGGAGCTTGAGGGAAGGGTCCAGCCATTAAAACTATACTGCATGTCAAAAACACCTTTTATTGAAATTCCGATTCTTCCTCCGAACCCGGACTGGGTGGCATCTTTAGTATTGACAATTCCCTGGTCGCTCTCAATGTACATGGTTTTTTTGGATTGCAGGTAGAAGCCATCAAATTGAAGACCACTCTGTCCCTTGTGCATGAATTCTCCCTGCGAAAAGACATTTGAACTAAGGATTACTAAAAGAAAAGCCGCTATAAGCTTTGGTAAGTTGAGATTCTGAGAGCTTGATTTCATTGAGATAGGGGTGGTTAATTTTAAGTTTTGTAAAAGTAATTATTTTCATTCAAAAATATAAAATAAAAATATCACAACCGAGTTGTTAGTTATTAGAACCTTTATGAATAGGCCCCTTGTAGATTTACATTCAAATTATTGTATAATTTTGTTTAATGATCCAGGTTTCATCAAGGATTAAGTGGTAAGGTTCAAATGATATAAAAACAGATTTTAATGTCCCTCGGTCTCAAGTATTATTTTCGCCTGATTGTTGCCTCAATCTTACTGTCCTTGTTCTTTGGAATGCCCGCTAAGAGCCAGGTCCTGATCAATGAATTTTTAGCTTCCAATTCAACAAACATTGAAGATCCTGATTTTGAGGATTATTCTGACTGGTTGGAGTTGTATAATTCGGGTAAGGATTCTGTTGATCTGGGTGGTTTCTTTTTAACCGATAATATTGATGATACTGAAAAGTGGCAGATCCCTGACGGCACAATAATTCCGGCAGGAGGGTTTTTGCTTATATGGACAGATGGGAATGATGTGGACCTGCATACCCCGTTTAGATTATCAGCAGATGGGGAGGTGATCGCACTCATTTCTTCTCAAAAGGTTCTTCTGGATTCAGTGTCATTTGGGATACAGAAAACCGATGTGTCCTTCGGGCGCACTTCTGATGGTGGCAGCTCATGGGGATATTTTGAGCAACCCACCCCTGACAGTTCTAATACTACACAATCTTTTTCTGGGATCACCTATAACCGGCCCCGGTTTTCACAGTGGGGTGGCATGTACAGCAGTTCACTTTCCGTGGAGCTTCTCAATGATATGGGAGGGGATATCCGATATACCCTTGATGGATCCGCACCGATTATCAGTTCAGCTCTTTATTCAACCGCCTTCCGGATTGATACAACCACTATTCTGAGAGCCCGGATTTTTAAACCGGGGATGATTGGGGGTCCCACTGTAACCCATTCATACTTCATTAATGAAAACTCAGCAGACGGGAAACTTCCTGTTTTTTCAATTGCAACAGAACCGGAAAATTTCTGGGATCCTGAATCGGGAATTTATACACAGACCTACAAACCATTGTGGGAGGTCCCTATCAATATTGAATTGTTTGAAAATGACGGAAGTGATCGTGCTGCTTTTAACGAACTGGCCGGTACAAAAGTTAATGGCTTGTGGTCATGGAGACTACCCCAGAAAATGCTGGGGATTTATTTCCGGTCTTCCTATGATGATGGTAATCTTGAGTACCCGATTACGCCACAGAGGAACCGTCGAAGCTATAAAAACTTTGCCCTGAGGGCATCCGGCAGCGATTGGAGTTATACCCTCTTTCGTGATATGCTGGGACAAAATGCTACTATGTATAATATGGATCTGGATGTCATGGGATTCAGACCTGCCGTGGTGTTTGTAAATGGACAATACCTGGGGATCCATAATATTCGTGAAAAAGTGGATGACGATTATATTGAGAAAAATTACATGCTGGAACCCGGATCATTTGACCTGATTGAGAACGAGGATTATGTTGAAGCGGGAGACCTGGATGCATACAATCATCTTCTCAGCCTGCTGAAGAAAGATCTGTCCATCGATGCCAATTATGAGGCAGTTGCGGAATTGGTAGATATTGAAAATTATACTGATTATCAGATTACAGAATTGAGTTGCGGAAATAAATCCATTACCCATAATGTTATGGCCTGGAAACCCAAGGATCACGGAAAGTGGAGATGGGTGGTGATGGATCTTGATCGGGGGTATTTTAGTCCCGATGACCGCCTGATTAGTTTTTACCGGGGTAAAGATCCCCTTTTACTTAAAGAGCTTATGGCCAATCAATCCTTTACGGAATATTTTGGGCGCCGCCTTGCCGCACATTCTTTCACTACCTATAATCCGGCCAGGATGAAAGAATTAATTAATAAGCATGCGATTGATATCGAAGCGGAAGTTCCAAGACATATAAGCCGCTGGCTTGGCAGAACATCTGATTATGGAGATGCCATGCCCTCCATTGAATACTGGCATGAAGAGGTGGATGCTGTCAAAGCATATGTAGAGGCCAGACCAATATATCTTGTCAATGATCTGCAGAATTATGGTTTCAGTGCACCGGCAATACTGAGTATCAGTATTAATCCAGCTGAAGGGGGGATGGTCAGGGTAGATGGACTGAAGGCTCCGGGTCATGTTTGTAGCGGGCCCCTGCCAAAAGATATTCCTTTTCAATTAACCGCAGAAAATAAACCTGGTTATAGTTTTAGCGGATGGACGGGTACCTCCAGTGAGACTATTGTTTCAAAGGGTTCCGTCTGGAAATACCTGGATTCAGGTGTTGATCCGGGAGGGGACTGGAATAAAGCAGGCTTTGACGACAGTGGCTGGTCCTCCGGCAACGCAGAACTGGGATATGGAGACGGGGATGAGAACACAGTCCTTTCCTTTGGATCCGACAGTGACAATAAATATACTACCAGCTATTTCAGAAAATCATTTACAGCCACTGAAGCCCAGGGTGATGCCTCCGGTTTTGAGATCAGGATTTTAAGAGATGATGGGGCAGTTGTTTATTTGAATGGGACAGAACTTTTTCGTACGAATATGCCAGCGGGTGATATTAACTACACTACCTTCGCATCTTCCAACGTTGGCAGTGGCGAGGAGGATGTCTTTACAAGCTATGGACTGGATGGCAGTACATTGCTGACAGGCGATAATCTTCTTGCCGTCGAAATTCACCAGCGAAATCTTACCAGCAGTGATATCAGTTTTGATCTTGAACTATCCACCCAGGTTTCCGATAACTCCAGCATTATCTCCACGGATAAGGAACTGACAGTCACACTTACCGGAGACCTGGCTCTGGTCGCCAATTATGTCCAGGAAAGCAATTGCCTTATCCCAACTGAAATATCTACGGATCTTACCCTTGGAATCGAATGTTCTCCTTACATGGCCGCTGAAGATGTACATATCACTGAGAATGCAAGCCTGACAATCGATCCGGGGGTGGAAATATGGATGTCCGCAGGTGTAAGCATTTTTATTGAAGGGGAAATAAATGCAAAGGGATCAGAAGGGAAAGAAATCCTGTTTATGCTGAATCCTGAAGATGCCGGTGAAAGTTGGGGAGGATTAATATTCAGGAATACGAATAGTATTTCAAAACTCAGTTATGTCAGCATGGTGGATGCCAGCGGAGGGCCCAATCCGGTTACGGAGAATGCTGCCATTTCCGCCTTTTATGCCGACCTGGAGCTTGATCACCTTGGTATTGAAGATGTTCAGGACAATCCGATAACGGCAAGATATTCAGATATCACCCTTACAAACAGCAAGCTTCATTCCCGCGTGACGGGTGACCTTATCAATGTAAAATATGGAAACGCCCATATTGAGAATTGCATTTTTACCGGGAATGACCAACCTGACACGGATGCCATTGATTACGATGAGATTGAAAATGGCATCATCCGTAACTGCAGGATTTCTGATTTCACAGGAACAAATTCTGATGCAATTGATATTGGGGAGAATGCAGCCAATATCTTGATTGATAGTGTGGTGGTTTATCATGTTACGGATAAGGGGGTTTCTATGGGACAAAGATCTACAGCCAGCATACGGAATTCTGTATTTGTAAATTGTAATATGGGGATTGCCCTGAAGGATTCGAGCTGGGCTACAATTGACCACGTTCTTTTTTATGCCAATGACCAGGCTGTAGCCAGTTATGAAAAGAATCCGGGTTATGCAGGAGGTAACGGCAGGGTATCCAACAGCATTCTTTCCAACTCCTCCTCATCTTCAGTATTTGTTGATTCTAAGTCAACGCTGGAAGTAAGTTACAGTCTCTCGGACAATGATCCACTGCAGGCTGACATGCACAATGTTCTGGGGAATCCTCTGTTTTCAAATCCAACATTTTTCGATTTTGCCTGCCTGCCCGGATCCCCTGTTTTCAATGCAGGAAATGATGATGGTACACCTTCAGACCTTGGCACACAGATTCCTATGGACGGCTTCAAACCCCCGGTTGTTATTTCTGAAATTTTCATTAATGCAGGTAACCTGAACCTCCCTGAGTATATTGCCCTGCATAATCCTTCGAATGAAAAGGTGAATATATCAGGCTATAAATTTACAAAGGGAATAACTGCCACCATTCCTGAGGGTACCTGGATTGAACCTGGCGCAGAATTTTTCATCACAAGTGATATCAGCAATGGCTGGAGAGATCATATGAATAAGGTTGTTCAATGGGAGGAAGGCCGGCTGGCCAATGAGGGCGAGAATATAAAACTGAAGGAACCCAATGGAATCACGGTTGATTATGTGGCATATGAGGATAACGGACTCTGGCCGGCAGAGGGTTTTACCAGCGAAGGAACATTTAAGTTAAAAGATCCCGGCCTGGATAATCATCTGCCCGAAAACTGGACTACTTCTGTTTATTCATTGATCCTGAATACGCCCCTGACCAGGAGCCGGGATGAATTAAAGGTTTATCCTAATCCGACAAGCGGGATGGTAACAATTCAGGCTGCCGGAATGGAAAACAGGTTTGCAAGGATTTATAATCTCATGGGACAGCAGATGGGACAGATACAATTGGATGCCCAGGGAACTGCCAGCATTGACCTTTCACGCTACAATTCCGGATTACTTATAATAAAGATAGGAACCCTGCATAAGAAAATTATAATATCTGAATAGGTAATCCTCTCCTGTCTGGCAATGCCACTTATTTTTTCCTTTTAAACCAGGATTTTATTTTATCCCTGACAATCAAAACAATCTCCTTTCCCAGAAAGGCAAGTGAACCATAAAAAAGCACCTCGCCGGTGATAAAAATGCCCAGTATCAACCCGGCACTATGAGATGTTTTTAATTCCAGAATTTTACCTATTGCTCCCCCAATGAACGGAGAACCTACAATAAGCACATAACTCAGGATCTGTACCCCAAACATGGCTTTCTTAAAAGGGGTATTTACCAGGTCCCTTATGGTCCTTGTACGACTTTGTACATCTATATTTTTTTCCTGTTCAGTCAAAATTTGTCGGTATGATAATTTCCAAAATTTGCAATGATAAAGAAAATGAATATTCCTTAAATATTCTCAGTCCATATGAAAAACAAATCTGGCTAATTACTTTTATTATGCAGGGATAATAAGTTCCTTTAAAGAAGTATTAATTTTACTCTCAGATGAAACTCCATATCACCCTCTTATTCTGTCTTGTTTCCCTCCACTCTTTTTCTCAGGATGACACATATATTTCCGGCCGCCTGCTTGATGGATCAACCCAGACACCACTCGCATTTGCTACTGTTTCAATTCATACTATCCCTTCCGGGGAAGTCATGAGTGGTGCTGTTACCGATAATGACGGTAGATTTGAGATCAGGGGCATCCCTGAGGGAGAGTACATTGTCCGCTTCACCTACCTGGGGTATGAAATGCAGGAACAAAACCTCCTCATAGGGGAATTGAACCAGGTCTTCGATCTTGGAAAAACAGAACTTATTCCATCATCGGAGGAAATAGAGGAAGTCTCCGTACTGGCGGAAAGATCAAATATTTCGGCTGATATGGAGAAAAAGACCTACTCAATGGATGAAAATATTGCCCAGTCCGGTGGCTCCGTACTGGATGCCATGAGGATTATGCCAGGGGTGTCGGTGGACCAGGAAGGGAAAGTGATTTTACGGGGAAGCGATAAGGTCGTCGTCCTGATCGACGGTAAGAGATCCTCACTGACCGGATTTGGGAATCAAAAGGGACTGGATAATATTCCTGCATCCAATATCGAGAGCATAGAAATCATTAATAATCCCTCTGCTAAATATGAGGCAGCCGGACTCGCGGGTATTATTAATATCAAATACAAGAAGGAGAGTGAAGCCGGGTTTAATGGGGATGTGGGACTGGCCATGGGACTGGGTGCCCTGACAAGAGCAAAGCCCGATCTTCCAACCGAACTGGGAAGCTATAATATGAATCCAAAAGTAATTCCCAGTCTGAATATGAATTACCGGAGAGAGAAAGTCAATTTTTTTCTTCAGTCCGAGGCGATGTTTTTAAAGGGACTGCCGAACAATGAATTTACAACAAGGTATTATGATGACGGCAGAATCACCTATTCCCAGGTGCCTGAGAACCGAACTCAGCAACATTACATTTTTAAAGGAGGAGTTGACTTTTATATCAATGACAACAATACACTGACCCTGTCAGGTATTTATGACTGGGAAAAACATACAGATACAGCCCAGGTTCCCTATATCGACGATCTTACCCGGCAGCGTTACCGGTACATTACCTGGCAGGAAGAGGAGATTACCGGCTACATGAACTATGCCGCCAGGTTTAAACATGAATTTATCCAACCGGGCCATATCCTGGATGCCAACCTACAGTATACAAAGGGATGGGAAGATGAAACCTATTTTATCAATGACAGTTCAGATATACGCCAGGGGGGTAGAGATGTCACAAGCATCTTAGCAACCGAACACACAGGCGCACTGCAGCTGGATTATACCAAACCCCTGTCCAGTGGAAGACTTGAAACAGGAACCAATATTCAGGTACGTCGGCTTCCGGTAGATTATAAACAAATACCGGGAGAGAATACTATTCTTTATCCCGGACTTGGTAACTGGTCTGATTGGGGGGAGAACATCTATGCCGCCTACCTTAATTATGTACATGAGAAACCTCTGTACGATATTGAAGCAGGTATGCGTGCTGAGCAGACGGATGTCTTTTACGAGATCGATCCGGAAAATATTTATTACGATGAGAATGATGCCTATTCTTATCTTGGCCTTTTCCCCAGTATCCGCTTAAGCTATAAGCCAAACCAGAATAATCGCATATCCGCATTCTATAATCGCAGGGTTGACAGACCCGGAGAACCTGAGCTTCGCATTTTTGCCAAGTCCGACGACCATGAACTTGTCAAGATCGGTAATCCATACCTGCGTCCCCAATTCACCCAATCTTTTGAACTGGCCTACCGCCATAAATGGGAATCCGGGTCGGCTTACCTGGCAGGTTACTACCGCAAAATAGAAGATCCATTTATGCGGATCTACACCATAGATACAAGCAATGTTGATTATGATGTCATTGTAAAGATATATGCCAACACCGGCAGTGCCGTTAACGCCGGAGCCGAATTTATATTCAGTCAGAAGATTTTAAAGATTTGGGAATTGACCGGTAATTTCAATTATTATAAGAACACAATCCATGCCTATACAGGCGATCTGCTTTTTCCTTATCCGCATTCCTTTAGGATCAACGAATCGGCTTTGGGTACATGGGACTTCAAACTAAATAACCAGGTTGATGTCAGCGATAAGCTTCAAATCCAGCTCACTGCGATGTATTTTGCGCCTAAAAATATTCCACAGGGCAAGCAACTTTCCCGTTCCTCAGTAGATCTCGGAGTCTTACTTAAGGTCCTTGAATCAAAAGCTGAACTGAAGTTTTCCGCAACAGATATTTTCAACCGCTTTGGAATTCGGCAGGATCTTTCCGGAGAAGGCTTCTCTGCTGTATATGAAAACTTTTATGAAACCCAGGTTTTCCGTGTAAGTTTCAGGTATAAATTTTAAGTCTTCCAGATCATTCATATCCTTCCCCATCGATATGTAGTGGTTCTAAGTAGTGGAGGCAAGAATATTATCTAATCCCTTTTTCTGCGATTCGAGACACTTACTAAATAATTTCCTTCTCCCAACTTAAATTTTCCTGTTGGAAAACCTTCGATTCTTCCGGGTTTAATATTCTCCCTATTTCTTTGAATTTCTATTTTTTGATTTTGATCAAGGGGTAAAATAATGTTTGCTATACTTCCTTCCGGAATGTTCATCTCATAATGGTAATTACCCTGTTCATCCTTTTTCCAGTTGGATACAATCTGCCCAAAAGGTGAGTAATAGGTACAATTTACGTACTCAAGTCCTTCAGGAGTAGAAGGAGCAATAAAAAACTCCTTGAATCCAGGATTTTCGGGATCAGGCCGAATACCCCCCAGCCAGCGATAGTACCACTCTGTAATTGTCCCGAACATGGGATGGCAGTTCGAATAGGTATTGTCACTCTCTTTCCAGGTTTCCCAAATGGTTGTTGCTCCCCTGGCAACCATAAATCCCCATCCCGGATAAGTTGTACTGTTGATGATATCATAAACGATGTTTGGAGAGTAGTTTTCAGAAAGGGTTTCAAGGACATACTTGGTTCCAAAAATGCCGGTATTAAAATGCCCGGAGGGACCATCATTCACTGCTTTTAACAGGGAATCTACGGCTGAATCAATTTCACCAGCGGGTATTATCCCGTGATATAGTAAGGTAGAAAACAATGTCTGCCTGTTTATCTTCTCCTTTACGGGTTTATCCCAGAACTCAGCTTTAATCAAGCTTTTCAGACTATCAGCCAGTTTATCATATTTCTCTTTACTTTCTGCATCACCCATTACTGCAGAGAAGGTATTCATTATTTGCGCACACTGCAGGTAATGGCCTGTACCTGTCAGTTCAACCGGAACCGGTTCTAAGGATTCATGATCGCTGAGGCCTTCTCCAACCATTCCCTCAGGATGAATACGGGCTACTTTATCCATCCACCTCTTATCCAACTCATAAAGCTCTTCAATTATCTCTGTGTCGTTGTAATAGAGATAGAGGTAATATTGTGTTATAAGGTAAGCTGATTCCCAGCTAATTCCACAATATTCAATCCCGGCAAATGGCGCTGTATCCACAAAAGAGGAATCTTTCATGGCATCCACCCAATCATAAATTGTTTTACGGTAAAAAGCCTGCATGTCGAAATTATAGATGAAGGATTCGCTCGTTGCATTTATATCTCCACCATATCCAAATTTCTCTCTTGCCGGGCAATCGGATTGAACACTGATAAGATTTGCCCGAAATGTTCTTTCCGTTGCTTCCTGAATTGAATTCAACAGTTCTGAAGAACAGGTAAAACTGTTTTTACTGGTAACATTAGTATGAATGAACAGTCCCTTTACATCTGAAATTTCCGGTTGGTTCGCCAATCCGGTAATTTCCATGTACCTGTATGTGTGGTAGGTGAACGTGGGACTAAACCAGGTGTTTGTATTTTTGCCAATGATATATGAATCTGTTTGCCATGCAATGTCAGGAGCCCCCGCACCCCCAACTCCCTTACTTTTTATCTGACCCACAACGGATGTCATCGGATTTAGTTTCCCGTCCTGATAGATTCGTTCCCCAAATCTGAACCTAATGGTATCACCGGTATCGCCTGACAATCTGATTTTATAGGTTCCGGTAAAATTCACACCCATATCTACAATGTAAACTCCCGATTCAGGTGAAGAGATCCCGACAGGAGTTATTTCTTGGGTCACCTGAACAGAAGGGAAAAAGGCCTCTTGCAAGTTCCCACCCGGATTCTTACCTATCTCAACAGGAGTCCAGGATTTTTCATCAAACCCGGGAGTATTCCATCCTTGAATCTCCCTTCTTGCATCATAGGCTACACCCAGGTATACACTGTTTTTAATGATGGGACCATAGGCAAATTTCCAGGTAGGGTCAGAAACTATTTCTTCCGACTTTCCATTTTTATAATCAATAAGAAGTTTTGCAATAAAAACAGGTTTCCCGACCAGAGCCAGGTCTTTTCTTAAATTCCTGCGACCCCATTTTTGAAGTGGAAGTGGATTATAAGAATCCATTTCCCAGCGATACTCCCAGGCAATTGTCACCATCGATAATGAGTGAAGTAACATCAAATTCAGAATAGTAAATTCGTTTACTGTAATCGGTCCATGCAGGATCGAGCACATTCTTTCCAATATCCTTGCCGTTTATTGATGCCGTATAGTAACCGGCAGCGGTAATAAACAGCCTGGCATTCTCAATCTCATTTTCGGGTTTGAATTCTTTTCTGAACAGAGGTGCAGGCTGATCGAGATAAAACAGGGAATCGCTGGCAGGAAGTGGCCGATCATCCCGGATCCATTGTGCTGTCTTCTTCCTGAGGAAAACAGAAATTTCCCTTTCATCCTTATTTCCGACACAGGCAGCAACCAGGAAAAGCAGGGCTACAATATTGAACTTGTATAATTTCATCTTTCAAACATAAACCAGCTGACATGACCAGAAATGAAATTTTTATCGAATTTACAGCTTTTAAATTTATGCCCCAGATATCCAACAGTACCTGTAGCTCAGAACCAAGACTTAACTCTCGATGGAATAAATGGGATGTGAGCTCAATAATAAACAAATATTTTTGCTCGGAGTCCTGTTTTAAACGATATTTGATTTTCTAAAACTTATAAACTACTTAATGTTATGACAAAGTTTATCCAAATTATTTGCGCTATAAGCCTGGTATCCCTTATAACCTGCCAGCAGGAAACAGAATGGACAGAACTATTTAACGGTGAGAACCTTGATGGCTGGGAAATACTGGGGGCGGATGAAAGTAATTTCTATGTAGAAGATGGAATTCTCGTCGCGGAGACTAAAATGGGACTCCCCAATACATTCCTGGCAGCTAAAAAACACTATTCAAATTTTGAGCTGGAAGCAGAATTTAAGGTAAATGAAGGCATGAATACAGGTATACAATATCGAAGTTCACAATGGGAAAAGGATACTGTAACACCCTATACGGACGGGAAGCTGGTCCAGAAAGACAGGGCCTGGACTGCCGGAACAATACATGGATACCAGTATGAAATTGACCCATCGGAGAGGGCATGGTCAGGTGGATTTTATGAGGAAGGTGAGAGAGGCTGGATTATTTCCCTTAAAGATAATGAAGAAGCCCGTGCTGCTTTTAAGCCGGAAGACTGGAACCACCTGAAGATAGTGGCTGACGGGAATCACATTCAAACATGGATAAATGGAGTTCCGGCTTTCGATACCTTTGATGATAAAGCAAGTTCTGGTTT
The DNA here is from genome assembly GCA_963777115.1 of uncultured Bacteroidaceae bacterium. Lineage (GTDB taxonomy): Bacteria > Bacteroidota > Bacteroidia > Bacteroidales > SM23-62 > SM23-62. Next base: position 334,748 of record CAVZPP010000002.1, read on the forward strand.
TATTGCCCTGCAGCTTCACAGCATCAAAAGGGAAGACCAGCTGGGTTTAAAGACCCTGTGGAAATATGTCAGGATTAAGGAGCTCTAATAATTCCAACATTGAAATCTCAGGGATCACCCTAAATTCCTAAAACCATTTAGGATAAGTGAAATGGTTTTCGTATTCATTTGCCATATCAGAACTCAATCTTATAACTGATGCTGGGGACCACTACAGCCACAGCGTCTTCCACGATGTTTTCTGTCTTGTAATTATACCTGTACCCGTAGTATTCCTCGCTACCGAGCAGGTTCATTACCTGCAGAGACCAGATACTGGCATGTTTTTTCTTGTTGATGCGGTAGGTAATGGAAGCATTCAGGTGATAAACCATGGGTTTCTGGTCCTCGAAATCCCTGGAATAGTCGTAGATGATCTCACCGTATTTGTTAGATAATTCCATATTGATAGGAGTCATTCTCTGTCCCCCTAACAGGTTTAATCTTCCATTCACACCCAGGATCTTGTTCTGACTGCTCCCCAGGGTCCACTCCTTACCGAACAGGAGGTTGACCACGTAATTTGTATTGAATCTTGTATTACGTTTCACATCATCCCCTCCCACGTAGGTGGATTGAAATAGGGAAGTGGTAACCAAGTAATAAAATCCGTTTTTAAGGAAGCGTTCCAGGGTAACATCTATTCCAAAATTGGATCCGGTTCCTGTACTCTCAAGCTTATCGGTAAAAAACCAATCTGCCTCCATATTGATGGTTGAATAGCTACTATCTGCCACCACAGGGATGTCATAAAGAAACTGTATGTAAGGCTCAACTTTTAGTCGCAGGTATGGTTTCAGGCTCACATCGTAAGCGAGTACCAGATGGTGAGATTTGGACAGCCTTAGGTCCTTGTTGGGTTGCATGAAGGATGTTCCATCCGAAACCTCAGCAAAATAAATGCTCAATGGTTCAAGTCTTGAGTGTTTTCCATAACCCAGGCTGATGGACTGGTTTCTTCCAACTTCGTAGGTAATCCCAATTCTTGGCTCAATAATAAATTCCTTGTTCAGTCCGAAATACTGGCTGTGAATTCCAAGGTTCATCCTGAATCGATCGCTAAGGTCGAGTTTAGATTGTGAGAAGAGTTGATACATCATGGTGGCAGAATTCTCATCCACAGAGGTAATCAGATCAGCGCCTGGCTCCGGGGCGAATTTGATGGTGGTTTTGTAGTGCAGATTATTGATAACTAAACCGGTTCTATTGGTATGTTTTGCGTTGAATTTATGGTTCAGGGTGCTTGAGAGTGTATGCCGGTATTTTGAATTATTAATATCCTCGTTTTCATACTCATTCAGTTGGTTATCCATGATGTCAGTCTCATAGTCGGTATAATCTCCTGATATGGCATAGGTGTTGTTCAAATAAGTTTTATTGCCAAAGATATATCTGTGGTTGATAGCCGCTACACCCATGCGCTGACTTGCATCCCCGAATTCGTTATCTCCAAGAAAACTCCATTGTGATGTATCTGTCTCTGCATCGAATTTGATCTTATTATCAGCTCCCAGGGCCCATATCGAGAATATCCCCGCCTTTTTCGTAGGCAGGTTAATTTTGAAACTCAGATCCTGGTAAATGGGTAAATTGGCTTCTGGAGGAAGGATGGGTTTGATCAATCCGAAGGTTGAATATCTGTAATTGAACAGATATGAAGCACGACTTTTCTTTGAAAGGGGACCTTCAGATGATATATCCAATCCCAATGCACCAATTTGTACTGCGTGCTCATGTTTTTCATTATTTCCAGTTCGAAGTTTGATATCAAAAACCCCGGAAATGGCATTCCCGTATTCAGCCGGGAAAGCACCTGTGAAGAAGTCCGAATTAGCCAGCATGAGAGCGCTCAGGGCGGATACGCCTCCGCCACCAAAGGTGGTCATATTGGCAAAGTGATTGGGGTTTGATATTTCAATCCCCTCAAGCCGCCATAACATGCCTTTTGGTGCATTTCCGCGAACAATGATGCTATTGTCATCAAGGTAACCGGTGGCTACACCTGCAAAGGAAGAAGCAAGCCTGGCAGGATCATCGAATCCTCCCGCATATCGCTGGGCCTCTTCTACTGAGAAGGTCCTGGCACTCACAGTGGCCATGCTATTGATGGGTTTATCCTTTTTGGCAAATGCTTTTACAGTAACCTCCTCCATTTGAGTTATTTTCTCCTTCATCCCCAGGTTAAGGACAATTTCTTTTCCGGAAGAGACCATGATCTCAGGGATCATCCGGGTTTCAAAACCCACGAAAGAAACCTGGATATTATGACGTCCCACAGGAACGTTCTCCAGCCTGAAAACGCCGTTCTCATCAGATGTGGTTCCTAAGAGAGGATAGGTTGTTGGAATGGATACAGTTGCAAATGGGATGGGTGACTGGGATTCGGAATCAATAATTTTACCTCTTATCACCTGGGTGATTTTTTGAGCAGTCGCGTTAAGGGATAAAAAAATTGCCAGGGTTGCAAGGATTAGAAAATTTTGAGATCTCATGACATTTTGATTAAGAATGAATCTTTAAATAGAAAGACAGAAGTTTAATTGAAGTGTTGCATAAATAGTAAGCAATATGGCTACTACTCAATTATTATTCTGAATTTGGTGAATGTTTAGAACAGAATACCTGTTAGGATCAATCCCGTTTCGCTGCATCACTTGTCGCCTGTAATTATCCCTCTCCTCTACTGAATCAAATTTGACCAGGGTAGCATGTTCAGGCTTGTGCAACAGTTCCTAATCATAGTAGAAAAATATACTAAATTTGAGGAAGGTAAATTTGATGCAATACGAATCCCCTAAATATTAAACAATGAATTCAATTAAAATCATACTGATTATTTCATTTTTGATTTGCTTCTTAATACCCCTTTCATTCGCCCAGGATGGCCAGAATAAAGAATCAATTGCCGGAGGAGCTTCTTTTTGGCTGGAACCTCTTTGGGGCACTCAAATTGATCCACGTTGGAAAGCTGGTGAAGTTATAGGTGATGTGGAAGATGGGATCACGGTTGAGTTTGTTGAATTCTCTGCAGATGGGGGGCAACTGGTCACCGGTAATGGTCAGGGGGAAGCCTTTGTTCTCAATGCAGCTGATGGAAGTATCAAGCACACCTTTACCTATATTACCGAAGAAGAAGTTAGTCGTATTGACAAAGAAAGGGTTTCTAAAATCTCCGGCGGATACACCAAATCGTTGGAAGTCGAGTGTGGTGCTTTCACGGCAGATGGACGGTTTTTAGTACTCGGGGGCAACCTCAACGGTATCAAAATCTTTGACCTTTCTGATGGTACCTTGTCCAAGCATATTAAGGTTGAAGAAGAAGTTGATGGACTTAGTATATCACCCGATGGGAGGTTTTTAGCATATGCCTCCTTTCGTTCCGCGAAAGTAATCGGGATTAAAGATTGGGAATTGATTCAAAATATAGAATATGGTAAGGATAGCAAGGGCAGCGTTGTTAATTCCATACATTTTACGGCCGACGGAAACTTTATGGTTATTGCTGGAAATGCTGGTAATGTGATGATGGTTAGAACCAAGGATTGGAAACCAGTAGGGGATGGTCTCATCCCAGATCCTACTTCAATTAAGTCCGTTCGGATATCCCCGGATGAGAGGCTTGTTGCCGCCGGAAACGGCGGCGGTGAGGTAACTGTCTGGCGAACCTGGGAGATGTCTTTGGCCTTTCAATTCTCAAGTATGGTTTATATTGAGGCTGTAGCCTGGAGTTCTGATGGACGCTATCTGATAGCCGGAGGTCGTGATGACGGTGATGGTCGTGTAGTGGTTTTTCGCAGCAGCGACTGGCAAATGGTTGGCAATCCACAGGTACTGGCTGATGGTGCCAGCATCGAGTACATAGATGTACATAAAAATATGATTGCCATTGCGGGCGAAGACGGGCATGTTCGATTATTTCGGATGAAAACCAAATTTATCTGATTGGCCTCTGATCGGATTAATCATCAGCTATGAATGACAGACTTTCTATAATCTCATCCGGCGATGGGAGTAATCCCTTAAGCTCTTTCGGTAAAGTTTTACTTAATGAATAATCAGCAACTCCAACAGGACTTTTAGTATTTCTGAGTGCATATTCTACAAGCGTTCTTTTCTTTGTTTTGCAGATTATTATTCCCATCGAAGGATTTTCTCCCTTCCTTCTTATCTTATCATCGAGTATGGCCAGGTAAAATTGTAATTTACCGGTATATTCCGGTTTAAAAACTGTGGTTTTTATCGATCGCAACCAGACATTTTAGACACCGGTGGTATAACAGCAAATCAATAAAATACTCTTCCCCATCAAGATCCAGTTTGTATTGATTCCCTATGAAAGAAAAGTCCCCTCCCATTTCCAGTAAAAACCACGAATATTCTTAATCAATCCCAGCTCAAGTTCTTTTTCATCAAATTCTTGGCCTAGTTCAAGAAAATCAAAGTTGTAACTGTCCTTCACTGCAAGTTTTGCCTGATGTTTGTATTTCAAATTAAGACTTTCATCAAAATTGGTCTGATTCAGGAGATATCTCGCATAGGACTGCCCTTCAATTTGATGAATAAGTATGTTTTTTGTCCAACCATATTTTTTCGTCATCCTGATGTAAAACTCCCTTTCAAGATCATTTTTGCATTTTTCCAAAACAATAATATTATGGGACCACCCAATTTCTCGCACTAGTGGTGCGAGATTTTCATTCTCCTTATATGTCATGTAAAACATCCGCATACGCCATAAATTAGCTACAGAAAATCCTTTTATCCCTGGAAATTCTTTTTGTAAATCCTTGGAAAGATTTTCTACAACAGTTTTACCCCAGCCTTGAAATTCTTGCTTTTCGACAATTGACTTTCCAATATCTGAATAAAGGCTTAATAACTCACGATTTACGGCCTGCAAAGCCTTTAGTTGAGCCTGGTGGATTTTTTCTTTGATTTCCATTACAAAAGATTGGTAATCAGATTGCAGCATTTTATTCATTCCAATATTTATTGAATTACATCCAGTCGTTAATTAAGCTGATTCTTAAATGGATAATTTCACTTTGATAATGCTTTATGATTTAAAAAAAGATTTATCACACAGCAATAATAAATATTTATCACTCTTGACTGGCAGCAAATAAAAAACCGCCTCATTCAGATGAATGAAGCGGCAGAATATTTGTGGAGGCAAGGAAACAATTATCGAACCGCCTCGAAGAGGATTTGCAGATTTTGATATACTTTGAAACTGATAACATAAAGAATAAGAAGTGATTTTTTCAGTTAGTCAAATATCACGATTCTTTATTGTCTTCATTCTAACTTATTAACACCCTACACAAACTAACGATTTTGTCGTTTGAATCCGATCTTCTTGCGATCCTGCTGCTCAATATTATATTGCTTTTCTTGTTCAAGGTGTTTAATATAATCAAAGATCAGCAAGATATTATTATCATGCTCAGCTAATTTGTTCTGCATTTGTTCTAACTGCACTACCACATCCTTATGGGCCAGCATCATCTCACGCATCTTAGTAAAGATCCGAATGATCTGTATATTTACTGTCATTGCCCTGTCACTGTTTAATACACTGGCCAGCATCATTGCCCCATACTCAGAAAATACAAATGGTGGTACCCTAAGTCCCATTCTCTCTTTTTTGGAGGTACCAAATTGGTACCTCCAATTTTCAAGTTCCTCTTTAGTCATCTCAAACATAAAATCCTCTGGAAAGCGTTTGATGTTTCTCCTGACCGCTCTTTTAAGTTGTTTTGTTTCTACACCGTATAATTCAGCAATATCTCTGTCCAGCATTACCTTCCTTCCTCTAATAAGGTAAATCTTGCTCATTATTACTTCATCCGGAATTGATGTTTCTGTGCTTATTTCAGCCATAGATATACTACTATTAAAATCACTTAGATATTTGACATTACACACCTTAATGATATGATTCAGGATTTATCACAGTTTTATTTGTACTTTCTGATTATCATCCAGCCAATAATCCTGGTTATTTTGTTCTCCCTATACTGCGATGGTTGACCCCACAAAAAAACCGCCTCATTCAGGTGAATGCGGCGGTAAAAAAATAGTGGAGGCAAGGAAACAATTATCGAAACACTTGGAGGAAGATATGCAAAGGCTATTAATCTTTGATGATGAAAATCCTTGCCTGTAAAATTGCAAAAAATGTCCCTAAAACATCCCCATTATCGACTATATGTCAGACTATTTGTAACCTATCCTCTTCCTGTTCTGCTGATCAGTCATCTTTTGTTTTTCCTGATCAAATTGTTTTAGATAATCAAAAAGCAAGATTATTTTCTCATCATGTTCAACAAGTTTTTCATGAATCATCTCAAGTTGATTGTGAACGGATTCATTTTCCATGAGCATTTCACGCATTTTTATAAATACTCTGACAACTTGAATGTTGATCTGTGCTGCCCTACCACTGTTTAATACACTTGCCAGCATTAGTACGCCATGTTCTGTAAAAGCAAAAGGTGGATATTTCGGGTGTTGACCTCTTCCTCTTGAACTAATATTTTCTTTAAAATACTTATATTCTTCCTCTGATAATTCGAACATAAAATCCTCAGGGAAACGATCTATATTCCTACGGACACTTTCTTTTAATCTTTTAGTTTCAACCTCATATAATTCACCAAGATCACGGTCCAACATGACTTTTAGTCCGCGGATTATGTATATTTTGTCTATCAGGACTTCATCCGGGATTGTAACAGGAGAGCCTTTTACTACCATAAAATCCGGTTATTATGTTAATAATATTAATTCATTCTCTAAGGACGCAATTTGCGACCTTAAAACCCTTATCACGTTCCTGACAGAATATACTGAGTGAATTAATATGTATGAAATGCAGTTAATATCTGCCCTTAACTATTAATTAATGACAGAAAACCGAAGATATCATTAGGTAGCGATCATTGGTCTGATACCATCTACCGAAATTAATAAAAGCCGCTAATCACTTAACGGCTTATTTTGTGGAGTCGCCGGGAGTCGAACCCGGGTCCAAACAGAAAACCAATATGGTTTCTACATGCTTATCCTTTTATTAATTGTCGGGAGAAGGCTGGCAAAAGGCAGCCGATCTTTTCCTTATTCCCTTGAGAGTTCGCCATGGCCCCGGGAAAGGGCTTCAGACTATCCTAACCTAAACGGTACCCCATATACAATGACCGACCTGGAATAAATCACTGCGGGATATCTTGCCCCCCACCACCTAGGGCGGGGGATTAAGCTTTATCCATCTAATGGATTAAGCAGCAAGAGCAAAATTATTATTGCCTATTGTTGTTTGAAACCTTGATTATAGAGCAGGATTCAAAGCTCTGCATGCTTACATACCCGTTTTACCTGCTGTCAATACCAAACGACCCCAGATGAAGGCATGTGTGTGGGTGTGGAAAAACTGTGAGTGTGGGGACAAAAGTACAAAAATTATGCCATCTAGTACCTTTATTCTGGTATAGTGAAGGATTATATTTATTTTTGAGTAATTATGAAATCTATCCTTACTGAAATCAAAGAATTACTTGGGAAGCCATATGGGAACCTTGAGTTCCTGTTATTGTGCATGAAACGTGTGCTTGAGGAGAACAATGAAATTGAACTGGCATGCCAGATCCCCTGGATCTCGGAATGTGAGCCTGACCTGTCACCGGGGAACAGGGGGAAATTACTTCACCTATACTCCATCTGTTTCCAACTTCTGAATATTGTGGAGGTAAACGGAGCAGTGCAGAGCAGGAGAGGCAAGGAGGTTGAAAAGGGACTGAAATCCATAAATGGATTGTGGGGAAATGTATTTCACGATCTTCGGGATAAGGGGGTAACTGAGGATGAATTACTTGAGATACTCGGACAGGTAGATGTTGAACCTGTACTGACGGCACATCCAACAGAGGCAAAGCGCCCGGTTGTTCTGGGATTATACCGGGAACTATACCTTTTAGTACTGAAGCTGGAAAACTCTATGTACACTTCTTATGAGAGGGATGAAATCCGTTATGATATAAAAAAGATTCTTCATAAGCTCTGGTTTATAGGTGAAATTTTTATGGAAAAACCGGCAGTTGAATCGGAGCTGGAAAATGTCCTGCATTATTTTTACAGGGTTTTTCCCCAGGTTCTTCATTACCAGGATTTTAAACTTAAACAGGCATGGAGGGAGGCGGGAATGGATCCGGCGCGGATAACTGATACAGACAGATTTCCCGGGATCAGGTTTGGAAATTGGGTAGGAGGGGATCGGGATGGTCATCCGCTGGTAACAGCAGAGGTAACAGATCATACGCTTAAGGCATTCAGGTTGCATGCCTTTATGCAGTTAAACACTCAACTTAATGATCTTGCTGACAAGCTCAGTATATACCTGGATGAATCCAAACTTCCTGATAATTTTAGCAGGCGGCTTACGGAGCTAAGGGAAGAAACCAACAGCGCTGGAGAGAATGGCAGGTATGAACCTTTTAAACAATACATTCTCCTGCTGAAACAAAAATTGCCGGTGGGGAAAGGTATTGGAGAGCATACAGAGCTTAAGGACTCAGAGATTTCGTACAAGAATTCTGAGGAACTTGAGAAAGACCTGAGGATACTGAAAGATGCACTTGCCACGACCGGTGCCCGTTCCCTTGCAGAATATGATGTACAGAAGGTCATTCGGCATCTCAGGGTGTTTGGTTTCCATCTTGCTCACCTTGATATTCGTCAGAACAGCCGTTACTATGAGGAAGCCCTGCAGGATATTATTAAGTCAAGTCTTCCTGAAAAATATAAGGCAATAAGCAGAAACCGGGGGGAATTTGAGGATTTAATACTTGACGAACTTGCCCATAACCGGCCTTTCATTTCACGGATTGAATACCTTGAATCAGGAAAATCCCGGGAAGCAGTGGAAACCTTTTTAACCCTTGCCAGGCATATCAGGCATTACAGTGAAAGAGCCCTGGGTTCCCTGATTGTCAGTATGACTCGCAATGTCTATGATCTGTTCACAGTCTATCTTTTTGTCCGGGAGGCAGGTATGTCCAGGCATTCCACTGAGGGTATGATTTCACCCCTTCCCGTAGTGCCCCTTTTTGAGACGATTGACGACCTTAAGGAAAGTCCCAGGATCCTTGATGAATTCCTTTCCCACCCGGTAACCCTTAACAGCCTGGAATATCAGCAGCGTATACGCAAATGGCATACACCCGTTCAGGATGTAATGATCGGCTACAGTGACAGTAACAAGGACGGAGGGATTATAGCCAGTGCATGGAATCTTTATGATGCTCAGGTAAGGCTGGCTGAAGTTGGACTCAAACATGGAGTTAACCTCCGGTTTTTCCATGGGAAGGGAGGGACTATCAGTCGGGGAGCTGGACCTACACACTGGTTTCTTCGTTCACTGCCTTCTTCAACCCTGAATGGATTGATCCGTGTTACGGAACAGGGTGAGACCATTGAGCGTAAGTATGCCAATAAAGCGAATGCAGCTTACAACCTGGAAATGCTTGTTGCAGGTGCCACCTACCGAACAGTTCTTAACCGGTTTGAAAATTCCGGTGATGATCTGGTACGTAAGGAAGTTTTTGATTTTATGGCCAGCGAAAGCCACCGGTCTTATCTTAAACTGACCAATCATCCTTCTTTCATCCGTTTCTACGAGCAGGCAACCCCCATTGATGCTATTGAATCCTCGAAGATCGGATCGAGACCGGCCAGGCGCACAGGCAAACGTTCGCTTGCAGACCTGCGGGCGATTCCCTGGGTATTCAGCTGGACACAGTCCCGGATGCATATTTCAAGCTGGTTTGGTGTCGGCTCCACCATGCTGAAAATGAAAAAGGAAATGGCAGGGACTTATGTAAAGTTGAATAAACTTTCCAAGTCTGATCCATTTACCCGTTATGTACTGACAAATATTGACACCAGCCTGGCCGCAACTGATGAGAAGGTCATACGATTATATTGTGATCTTGTGAAAGAGGAAAAGGTAAGACAGGACATAATGTCAATCATCCTGGATGAACTGGCTCTGACCAGGGAAATGATGCTGGATCTTCTTGGAAGTCCTATTTCAGAACGAAGGATTAACCACTTTTATTCAACCAGTCTCAGGGCAGAGGCTTTGATCCCTCTTCACTCCGAGCAAGTTTCACTATTAAAAGAATGGAGGAAGTCCCATGCCTCAGGGAATCAGGAAAAATCCGAACACTTGCTTCAAACCCTGCTCATAAGCATTAATGCCATAGCCAATGCGATGGGGACAACAGGATAAGACTATTGGCCCCTATGAGATTTCTTTTTTTCGCCCTTCTTTTTTTCGCCTTTGTTTTTTTTTGAGGATCGTTTACCCTCGTCGTAGGAGTCCTTGAATTTATGTCCCCTATAATTTGACTCCTGGAAGTTTTTATCACGGGACTTAGGTTTTGGCGGGGCTTCACCTTCCGGTTTGGAAAGTTCAACTGCAACCCTTTCTCCCTCAAACTCAGCATTCTTTTCAAATGCTTTTAAAATTGCTTCTTCATGGCTCGATTCAATTTCAAAGAAGGAAAACTTCCTGAGGATTTCGATTTTGCCTACCTCAATATCCCTGGTACGGGTTTGTTCATTTATTAGTCCCATCAGGCGTGCAGCATTCAGGTCATTCTTTTCTCCCAGATTAATAAAGAAACGAGTAAATCCTTGCTGGGATCTCCGCTCAGTCCTGTTCTCGCCTCTGCTATCTCTTTCAGAAATTTTCCGGTCAGGCCTTTCGTTTCTGCTCCCGGAACCTTCACTTCTCCTATCCTGTCTATCACCTCTCCGTTCTGGCCTGTCGCTTCTCCTGTCTTGTCTATCACCTCTCCGTTCTGGCCTGTCACTTCTACGGTCTGATCTATCGCCTCTTCTATCAGCATTATAGCTGGTACTAACATTCAGGTCCGGGGCATTTTTGTAGTAAGACAAAAACCGGTTGAATTCTACCGAAACAAAATGCTTAATAAGGTCTTCACGGCTCAACCAGTCAAGCTTTTTATAGATATCAGGAAGAAATTCATCAATCTGCCCCTCACTCATTTCAACCTTCTCAACCTTGTCAACAAGCTTAAATAATTGTTTTTTACAAATCTCTTTTCCCCCGGGAATCTGCTTCTTTTCAAAGGGCTTTCCGGATTTTTTTTCCAGTGATTTGATTTTATTTGTTTCACGGGTGTGCAGGATGGAGATTGAAATTCCATTTTTACCTGCCCTGCCCGTTCTTCCACTGCGATGGATATACACCTCCAGGTCATCCGGAAGGTTATAATTAATCACATGGGTCAGATCGTTTACGTCTAGTCCCCTGGCCGCAACATCCGTGGCAACCAGCATCTGCAGACTCCTTTTCCGAAAACGCCCCATGACATAGTCCCTCTGCGATTGAGAGAGATCCCCGTGCAGGGCATCGGCATTATAGCCATCGTTCATAAACTTATCCGCGACTTCTTTGGTTTCAGCACGGGTGCGGCAAAAAACAATCCCGTAAATATCAGGGTTCATATCTGCAATTCTCTTCAATACCTCGTAACGGTGCCTGGCATGGGATACATAAAATTCATGTTTCACATTATCTGCACCTGCATCTTTAGAACCTGAGGAAATCTCATCGGGTGAGTGCATATAGTTATTGGCAATTCTGAGGATCTCCTTAGGCATAGTAGCTGAGAAGAGGAGAGTCTGTTTTTCTTCTGGCGTGGTTGCCAGGATCTCATCCAGGTCCTCCTTGAATCCCATATTCAGCATCTCATCGGCTTCATCAAGGACAAGCCATTTAATATTTTTTATCTTCAGAACTTTCCGGCGGATCAGGTCGAGTACCCTGCCAGGAGTTCCTACCACAATATGTCCGCCTTTTTTCAGGCTTCTTATCTGGGTATCAATACTGGCACCCCCGTAAACCGGGATGACCCGGAATCCTTTAGTATGGATTGAGAAGTTTTTAAGGTCAGAGGAGATCTGTATGCAGAGTTCTCTCGTTGGACAAAGAATGAGACTCTGAACCTGGCTGTTTTCCATATCAACCATCTGGATAAGTGGCAATCCGAATGCGGCGGTTTTACCTGTCCCTGTCTGAGCTTTGGCGATCAGATCCTTTTTATTTGCCAGTATTCTGGGAATTGCTTTTTCCTGTATGGGTGTTGGTTCTGTAAAACCAAGATCTTTTACAGCCTTTAACAGTGAGCCGTCCAGGCCCATTTCTTCAAATAATACCATTACTTATAAATTAACTTACCCTGATTAATGAAAGCTGATTGAAATCTACAGACCTACAGGGAAACAGGCCACAAACCATTTTAGAAAACGCGCCGCAAAGGTAAGCTTATATTATTGAAAATCAAGTAAAATTACCATTGAATGATTCTCTCCACTCAATTGGATGTTAGCTTTTTTGTATATTGTTTTTGAAATGAAATCATCAGCCTACTTCCTGACCAGTTTTCTGGTCTATACCGGGCTGACTATTGCCGTTCTGGATATTCATGCACAATCCCAGGCAGGTAATATGGAAGATGGCTATAAATATTATAGAGAATATTATTTTAATGATTACTTCTATCATAAATCAGATTAATTTAATTTCTTACCCATGCGAATAGGTATTATCCGCGAAACTAAAACACCGCCGGACAGAAGGGTTCCTTTTACACCTTCCCAGCTGGCTGAATTGAAATCCAGGTATCCCGACCATGAATTCATTGTACAGTCCAGTGAAATCCGCTGCTTTTCCGATAAGGAATATAAAGATGCGGGCCTCCTCCTTATGGATAATATAGAAGACTGTGATGTGCTGTTTGGGGTGAAGGAGGTTGAATTGGATGAACTGATTCCGGATAAAACCTATTTCTTTTTCTCACATACAGCCAAGGAACAGCCTTATAACAGGCCATTGCTTCAGGCGGTTGCCGCAGGCAATATCAGCCTGGTGGATTATGAATACCTGACCGACCGGGAAGGTGTCAGGCTGGTGGCCTTTGGAAAATGGGCCGGTATTGTTGGGGCTTACAATGGACTACGGGCATATGGGGAAAGGTACAGAACGTTTAAACTGAAACCAGCCCATGAATGTCATGACAGGGAAGAGATGAAAAAGGAACTGGAAAAGGTGAAGGAAATGATGGCTGATATTCCAGTGATAAGGATACTGGTTACAGGAGGCGGAAGAGTGGCACAGGGGGCAATGGAGACATTGAGTGAATTGGGACTTGATACTGTTCTCCCCTCATCTTTTCTGAAGAATGATTTCCAGAAGTCTGTAGTCTGTCGAATTGATCCCTGGGATTATGTTCGTAGAACTGATGGAGAAGAGGTGACGCTTGAACATTTTTTCAAACACCCTGAGGAATATGAATCGATATTCAAGCCTTATACAAAGGTAACGGACCTGTTTATTCCCTGCCATTTTTGGGATCAAAGGTCCCCAGTATTCATGACTCCTTCCGATATGCGGGAAACGGATTTTCATATCCGGGTGATCGCTGATGTTAGCTGTGATATTAAGGATCCTATTCCCTCCACCCTCAGGGCATCAACCATTGCTGACCCATTCTATGGATATGACCCGGTTAGTGAAGAAGAAACCCCTCCTTTTGAACAGAGAAGCGTAACGGTCATGGCAGTTGATAATCTGCCCGGGGAACTCCCCAGGGATGCCTCAGCTGATTTCGGAAAATTGCTTTCTGAGCGGATCATTCCTTCACTATTAGGAAATGACAAAGAGGGTATCATCTCCAGGGCAAGCATTTTAATTAAGGGTGTGCTGACAGAACATTTCAGCTACCTTGAGAATTACCTTAAAGGACATTGAATAATTATTACTGGATGAAAATCCTTTGAGAGATAAGGTATTGTTCAGTATACTAAGGAGATAGGTAAGTTCGTTTGATATATAACCAATATCGAACAAAATGACCGGAAGATTCAAAATCCTCTCAGCTGTCCTTTTCCCTGGCTTATTAATGATTGCCTCCCAGACTTTAATTGGACAGGAGTTCAATAAAAACCTGGAGTTGAAGTTGTATACTAATTTCAGCTATACCTCATTTGAATCGGTGAATTTATTTAATTCGGATATTCCCTACACTCTTAGGAGTGAAGGAAAGGATATGAAGATTGGATATTTAAGTCCCGCGATATCTATTTCAAAACCAAACGGGAACCTCCATGAATTTGAATTATCAAGGCTCACATTTAATCAGAGAGATGATGAGCTTGTTCAGATTGCAGACACTACAGGGAGCCCTGTTCAGACAATCAGCGGAGGGAGGATCAATGACATTATAATTGGTCTGAGGTATGAATATAGTTTCAGGCTCCTGAAAAAGCATGAAAATGCAAAATTCAGACCCTTTGCAGGGATATCCATTAATCCGTATTTTTCAAGGAACACATACTTACCAAGGCTGTCCCTTTCCTATCCTACCAAAGAAACCAGCATTGGAATGCTGCTTGCCTTGGTTCCCCGGATTGTATATACTATTAATGATGCATGGTTTATCGATCTCAATATTCCCATCAGCTTAGCAGATCTTTCATTAAGATCTACAAATGTGGAAAATCCTGTTTTAACAGCGACAGACAGAACAAGCAGAACTTTTGAAATGGCAGAATTTCCTCTCAATATCCATGTAAGATTGGGAATCGGCTTTCGACTATAGTTTTCACCCGATATTTCTGTTTAAAACCTGTGAATCGACGTTTTCGGGACTTTAAAAACGGCAGAATAAAAGGACTTTATGGTCCTTTACTCCCTGGTAACAGGGCTCTGTAGATATTCTTCTGAACAGAGATATTTGTTTTCAGCTCTCAATTCACGGATGTAATACTCTTATTTTCAAGTAGAAACATACTTACCATAAGATTCCAGGAGGGAAGGTCGGTTCCAATACCGATTTATATCGATTGCCCGTTCGATATTACCCATGTATTTATCATATAAAACTCTTCGCATAGTTTAATTTATATCACCGGCTTAATTAATAGTTTTTTTGGGAGTGAAGTTACTTTTAGGGCATAGAAAACTAAAAATCAATCGCAATGAAAAGATTCACCTATTTATTAAGTTTAACCATGGCTGCTTTTGTAATTGCTGCTGTTGGAATGGTTGGTTGTGAAGGACCAGCAGGCGCCGCTGGAGCGGACGCGGATGCTACCTGTAAGGTATGCCATAATGAACAATCAGACCTGCTCGCAAAGCAATACCAGGCTTCAAATTCCGGACACCAGGTTCATTCTAATTCTGGAAGAAGTGGTGCCAGCTGTGCAGCCTGCCATACACATGAAGGTTATATTGACAGAATGGAATCCGGAGAGATGGCGGCATCAATGGATATACAGAATGCTACCCAACCGAATTGCCGTACATGCCATAAAGTACATGAGATGTATGATACAACTGACTATGACCTCAGGTATACAGATGCTGTTGCATTGTGGGTTAATGATGTTACTGTTGATTTCGGTGTTGGAAATACCTGCGCAAATTGCCACCAGCCAAGGGAAATCAGCCCTTATCCAACAGTAGGAGGAGCTGAAGTCAGTATTACTTCTTCACGCTGGGGACCTCACCACGGACCGCAAGCAGCTACCGTTTGGGGAACTTCTATGTACGAGATTGCCGGTGATGCCTCTTATCCTGCTGCTGGGGCTCATGCACACGCAAAAGCTGGCTGTGTTAAATGCCATATGGTAGTGGTAGATGAGTACACAGCCTTGCGAGGTGGCCATACAATGGCCATGTCTTATGACGATCATGGAGATGTTACTGATAACGTGGATGCATGCGTAAGCTGCCATTCAGGCATTGAAGACGATTTCGACTACAACGGAGTTATGACTACAGTTGAAGAACTCTATACTACCCTTGGAGGAATGCTAGTTGATAAGGGATGGCTAAAGAGTGATACAGCAAGTGTAAATGCCAGCTCCTCAGCTCCTCTTGTGCTTACTGCAGATGAGGCCGGTGCATTGCTGAATTTCAGGTATGTGCTGGAAGACAAGAGTATGGGTATTCACAACCCCGCTTATATACAAGCCGCTCTGAAGAATTCAATTCAGCACCTGAGCAATTAAGCTTTAAAAACTTTCAATGAGAGGCTTGCCGGTAACGGCAGGCCTTTCTTTTTTTTTATATTTGCAGCCTAATTTGATAATAGCCCATTAGGATGAATAAGGAAAATACTATGCAGAAAAGAAAGACCTGGGAGCATCCATGGCGTTACAGGGAGAGTTTCCTTGTGGTTATGGAACTGGCCCTGCTGGGCCTCATCTTTGAGGTAATGACAGGGGGGAAGGGTGCACCCCAATTACAATGGCCTGCAAATGCCATTGTTGGAGCAGTGATCATCATTGCTGTCTCAGTTATATATTCCCGTTACAGAAAGACTCCTATAATTAAATGGCTGGCCAGTGTTCCCGCAGCCATTTCGGCAATCAGTTTTTTTGCCATTGTAACCCTTTTACTGGGTTTCATTCCCCAGGGAGGAGACTCAGCGAGCAGGTTTGTGAATCTCCTTGGACTTTCCCATATGAAGAACAGCTGGCTTATGATGGTATCCGGGATGTATTTCCTGGTCACCCTTGGCTTTGTTACCATGAGACGGACCCGCCCATTAAACCGGAAAAATATTGGATTCCTGTTGAATCATGCTGGACTCTGGATTACCATTGCCGCAGGATACCTTGGAGCCGGAGACCTGGAAAAGAAGAACCTGAGCCTGATAGAGAGGTCGGAAGCTACTAACATTGCAGTCAATATGAGGACTGGAAGCAGGGATAGGATGCCATTTGCGATTAAGTTGCTGGATTTCAATATTGAAGATTATAATCCAAAGATTGCTATTGTGAATGCTTCAAGTGGAACACTGGTTCAGGACGAAGGAACAACTATACAGATCATTGAAGAGGGACTAAAAACTAACTTGCTGGACTGGGAAATTGAGATTCTGGAGTTTCTTCCTGATGCTTTCTCACATGTTTCAAGCAGGACCTATTTTGCCCTTGACAGTATGGGCTCAGCTCCGGCTGCATTGGTGAAGGCAACTCAAAAGGTAAGCGGAACCGAGCGTGAAGGTTGGATATCCTGTGGCAGCTTCAGCGTTATGTTTTCCTCCCTGGACCTGGGAAACGACAGGATACTTGCCATGACTACCCCTGAACCTCAGAAATATTCATCAGACCTGGTAATAAAAGACAGTGAACTGGGTGATACTGAGGTTAGAGTGGAGGTAAATAAGCCATATAAGCACAGGGGGTGGAAGCTTTACCAATTGTCATATGATGAACGTATGGGTAAATGGTCACAGCTATCGGTGATCGAAGCCGTCAGGGATCCCTGGCTACCACTTGTATATACGGGCATATTTATGCTGCTGGCAGGAGCTGCCTATTTATTTTGGACGGGAAGCAATATTAAAGAATAATCGAAATGAACTGGATAAATTTTCCTGCTTTCGCAGGCATAACATTTTTAAGCTGGCTGATTGGAGCCGCCCTGATTGGAATTTCCAAAAAGGGGAAATGGACAGAAACGACTGGATTTGGACTGGTAATCCTAGGGAACCTGGCCATGATACTATTTGCCATACTCTTATGGATTCATCTGGAACGACCTCCTATGAGAACACTCGGAGAAACCCGTCTCTGGTACTCTATATTTTTACCATTTGTTGGGATTGTAACTTATTATCGATGGAGGTATAAACTTTTTATGTACTATGCCCTGGGGATGGCATCTCTTTTCCTTATGATTAATTACATGAACCCGGAGACCTATTCGAAAACCCTGATGCCGGCCTTGCAATCCCCCTGGTTTGTACCACATGTAATCGTTTATATTTTCGCATATGCTGTACTGGCCTTCTCATCACTCATTGCTTTAGCTGGATTATACCAGGTATATTACAAAAAGCTGAATGCCATTATCCTGAAGCTGGCCGATAACCTGGTTTATGTTGGATTTTCATTTCTTACACTTGGACTCCTGTTCGGAGCACTTTGGGCGAAGGAAGCCTGGGGGCATTACTGGACCTGGGATCCAAAAGAAACCTGGGCCTTCCTGACCTGGTTGGCTTACCTGGGGTATATACATTTCAGGCATTTCCAGCCCAAAAAAGTAAAAGCACCACTCTGGGCACTGAGCGTAGCATTTATTGTCCTTCTGATCTGTTGGTTTGGTATTAACTACCTGCCATCAGCCCAGGATTCAGTTCACGTATACAGTTGAAACTTATTTAAGGAATACGATTAAGGCGCCGGTGATATAAGCTGCCAGCCACCAGCCATAAGCTATTCGTGTATACCAGTGAAGACCCAGAGGTACATCGGAATTCAATCCTTTTTTCATCCGGAGTCTCCATAGTAATATGGCATCAATCAGCATTCCTGTCAGGCTTGAGTATCCCAGGAGTCCATGTGCAGTAAAGGCGGAGTTTTCCGATCCGATTATCATTAGAATGGTGGCTGTGATGTCGAAGACCAATCCTATTGTGATGAACCTAAGTACCCGTTGACTGATTTTATGCCTTACCTGTTCAGTAATGATTCCTATGGAATAAAATATGAGGGCAAGGTTTACGATTGTGGTCCCAATGATCAGAATTGTTTTCATGTTATCAATTATTTTTGAAACAGCTGTCAGAGCTGTGCATGTTCAATTACAGGGAAGCCTTTTTCTCCAAGATCATTATAGTAACTTATGAATCTCATTTTGAAGAAGAATCCATCTGTATCCCTTATAATATATGTAATTCCTGGTCTGACGGTATATACGGCAGTTCCGCTGGTCATATCTACTTCAACATCTTTCCATTCATATCCAATTACATCCTGCAGGGTACTGAATTGGTAAGCAGCCAGGTCTTCGAAAGAAATATCCTGGAAAGCTTTTACAGAATCTACAGAAACGCTTACAGAGAAGCGGTTTATTAAAACTCCACGGACGTAGTAGGGTGTGGGTATCCCTTCATCTGTAAAGAGAATGGATCCGTACTGAGTAAACAGAAGGTCCCAATTATTTAATTCAGGTTCAATTTCCGGTACAACCAACTTCTCAGGTGCACTAAAATAAATGTAGTTAAAAAATTCATCCTTCAGAACCTGGTATTCGTCCCATTCCCCTGAGGGCCATGTCTTTAACCTGAACCGGTATCCCTGGTCATTTACCTCGAGGAACTGGGTTGCGAAGCTTGCCCGATAGGAGATGCCATCGTATTTCCCAAGCAGGTAAATATCTTCGGAGTAGACCGTGTCTTCCTCTGAAAATAATACCCATCCCGCGAAAGCGGAAGAATCCGGATCACCAGAAGAATGGTCAAAGATCCAGTTCTCAACCGGTGGATTTGTAGGGACACTTTCTTCAATTGAAGTCCCTGAAGGATATACTCCCCAGTAATCTGCCGAATTAATCCCAATATGCCAGTCCCCTGCCTGCGCTCCAAACTTGATGGTCCATACCCCGTTTTCATTTTCGGTTCTTACAATGTTCGAACTCAGGTCAAAAAAGGCCTGGGAGGTATACATGGATTTCTCGAATTCATAACTAATCTCATCACCCGGAGTATGAGGAGGTACCATCTCATCCTTTTCAAAGCATGCGGTCAGGATCAGCATCAGGGATAAGGTGAAAATGACTATATGTTTCCTGCTTGCGCTCATCCTTAATATTTCTGAATATTAAACCGAAGACTTATGAAAAAGGATCTTCCCCATCCTACAGGGTAGGAACCTGCACCGCCGGAATGGGCCCCTGTGGCAAGACCGCTTGATTCAATATTGGTATAGTTGAAAAGGTTGTTTGCCCCGGCGCCCAGCATGATCCTCTCATTCAGCCAGGATTTGGTAATTGACATATCAAGCATATGGTATCCTTCAATGAATCCCTCTTCAATTTCACCTTCAGCATTGGAATAGAACTGGGGTTGTCTGCCGGTGTATTTATAGCTTATAAGAAAACGAATTTGCCTGCTGATCCAGTTATAGGTAGTGGATGAGGTAATATCTGTACTCAGTCGGAAGGGAGTGGAATGGTTCTCACCCTCACCAAGGATACTTTGACGCGCAACCTGGAACAGACCTACCTGGAATGTAAATCTCGGGTGCAGGGTATACTTGAAGTTCACCTTCCCGCCAAGGGTTCTGTACTGATCTACATTAATATAGGAATATAATGTTGCACTATCCAGAGCCAGGGTTATCCGGTTATGGATGGAATTATAGAATAATCCTGCCTGGAATGTATACTGATTGGTGCTTTTCATGTGATTGTGATCCCATGACAGGTTAAAATTGTGTGAATACTCAGCCATCAGATCAGGGTTTCCCTGCAGATTATGGTTAATATCAACAAAGAATAGATAGAGTTCCTTCAGGGAGGGAGCTCTGAATCCCCTTGCATAGGATGCCCGGATTACATGAGTTCCTTCCCGGGGTTGGTAACGCACATTAAGGGAGGGTACAAGGGGTGATTTATAGTTTGTATTGTAGCCATACCGAATTCCGGGCTGAAAGGTTAGGCTGGCACTGGGCTGGTGTTTAAAGCTTGCAAATGCTGCATAATCGCCGATTGATTGGCTGCCGTCCTGAATCCTTTTGCCTTCACCGCTTTCGAGGTTAATGTCAATTCCAGCCTGGTAGCTGAGTTTTTCTGATATTTTCTCATCGGTGAAGGTGCTCCTGACCAGGTATGAAGTAAAGGTTGTTGTATCAATAGCTGATTCTCCCTTGAGCAGGACCTCTTCAAGGGTAGTGAGATCTTTGAAATAGGTATTCTTTACCCTGGAATACCAGGAATGCGCGAATACCAGGTCCATTTTCCTTCCTTCTGCTATTATGTAATCTGCCTGTATGCGTTCGGAAAGTCTTTTAGTATAGTACCAGGTGTCAAATGCTCTTTCCCTGTAGGGAAGTAGAAGGGGGCCTTTATTCTGGATGGTTTCATCAAAATACCGTACATCCGCTTTAATGCTCAGTCTATCCCCACTGTATTTATAAAATCCGTCAAGGTTATATTGCAGCCTGGGTTTCCACTGTTTTGAACGGCTGGTATCCGGATCAGAAAATCCTGCAAAAAAGTTCCTTGATCCTGTAAGCGAGACGGAGCTTTTCCCGAAGGAAGTGGCGCCCCCCAGGTCAAAATTGTAAACTCCGACACTCTCGACCTGGGAATTGGCCCAGGCGCTCAATTTGGTTCTTGTATTTTCCTTTGTGATAATGTTCACTGCACCTGCCAGTGCATTGGATCCGTATACCACTGACATGGGGCCCTCAACAACTTCGATATGGTCCACATTATACATATTGATCTGGCTGAGGTCTATATTTCCATTCATCCTCCCGATCACCGGTACTCCGTCAATCAGTATCTTCACATGCTCTCCTGAAAGTCCCTGTATACTCATACTGGTGCCCAGGGCTGCATCATTGCTTATCCGGATACCCAGTTCATTATTCAGCGCTTGCGAGAGATTAACAGCTCCTTTCTGCCGGATGAGTCGGTTGTCGATCACACCAATGTTATAAATGGACTGGTCCGCTCGCTGAGGGGAATATTGTGCTGTAACAACCACTCCCTCCATATCAATTACGCTGTGTTCCATCTGAAGGGTGTAATTATCGCCCGCTTCCAATGTGTCGATCAGAGTGGTATACCCGACTGATGTTGCAGCCAGTTGAAAGGGAAGGTTTTCTTCAAAAATAACAACACCCTTATCATTAGCTACAAGATTCAGCATGACGGATTTGTCCATGCTTTCAAAACAGACATGGGCATAGGAAACCGGATCACCAGTTTTACTGTCGACCAGTTTTATTACTGTCTGGGCGGAGACACTCATTAGTGTCATTCCACCCAGTAATAAGGCAAGTATTATTTTACTAAAAATCCTCATCCCAATCTCTCAATTCCCTTTCAGAATGGATTTTTAAAACGGTATATTTTGGAAAGAACTATCTGACAGTAAACTTTCTTACGGCCTGTATCTCAGAATTTCCGATTTGCAGCATGTACATTCCCTGATGCAGGGAAGATATATCAATTTGCAGTTCCCTATTTGATACGGCTATGGTGCCGCCGTCCAGGACAAGCTTTCCGGTCATATCATAAACGTTAATGTTGATGGGAAGTTGTGTGTCCAGGCTGTGTTTTAGATTCAGAACGCTTGAAGCTGGGACAGGGTAAAGGTCAAGGCTGCCCTGGTCGGCTCTGAGAGGAGCAATGGCTGTAGATCCATTCCATGCAGCGGTATCTCCATTTGGATAGGTATATAAATCAACACCCATTGTTGAATTGATTATGATTGAGGAAGTAAATACTCCGCTTTTAAAGCCTATGTCCCAAAGGTTTCTGGATACATGCCCCTTTGATCCATCCTTCATATTGTAATACTCTTCGGATGCGTATGAACTGCCCATAACCAGTGTATCGTAGGTAAATGCTGGATTTGGTCCATCACCTAGTAATTGCTTTCGTATACCAACCCTGCCAAGACCTGAAAGTCCACTTTCGAAAAAGACAGCCTGTAATTTGTATATCTCCCCGCCGGCATTTTTTACAAAATAAGCCATGGTATCAAGTGGTATGATTGAGTAGCCAACCGTTGTTGACCAGGAATTTCCAATGGCGGTAATGGAATCGGTAAATTCAGTAGTATCGGCTAATGTAGCGTCAGCGGCCGTGGTACTGTCAGCAGCATTAAATACAGAAACCGTAACTCCATCATTGGAAAGAAATCCTGTGACCGGGTAATTGATCTGGGTTTGAATGTACTTAGACAGTTGAAGGTCCCAATCCTCAGCCATCGGTTGCTCATCAACCAAAGAATCTCCCCTGAGGTTATAATAGACAAATTGCTTATCTGAATATTCTGTCATATTAAGCATGACTTCCTGTTCATTGTTTCCGTCGAGCTCAGCATATCTGAAGGTATATACACCGGCACCGCTTTTTTCTACAATCCAGAATTTCTTGAAACTGCCATCCTGTAGTTTAATCACAAAAATAGAATCACCCACCAGTCCATGTGTTAGCATGTTGTAGTTACCCCATCCATAATCCGGATGTGTGGTTGCATTGGCACCAAAAGCACCTTCTTCCCAGGAAGCCATGGAGTTATACATTTTCTTCCAGGAGGATATACCGGTCGTATCTAATTGCGCATTTGCCTGTGCTGCAATCCCGGCTATCAATATTATTATAGCTAAAATTTTTACGCTTTTCATTTCAATTAATTTTAATGTTTCAATTATGGTAGAATTCAAGAAAAATCCTTTTTTATTTAAGGGCTGCAAGATAGTAGAAAATAGTGAAATAACCCGATGATAAAAATCGATTTCCGGGGAGATATGAAACGAAAAAAAAAGAACCGGATCCCTTTGCAGGAATCCGGCCCGGTTTAATACTATATGAAGTAGATTACTTCTTAAATGTACGCATGAAATTGACCATATGCCAGATGTCTTCATCTGCAATTTTGCCTTCGTATTTTGGCATTTCATTTCTTCCAAACTTGGTCTTGTAGAAATGTTCACCGTCTGTTTGTGACTGGTATTTGTCACCTGACATGTCACCTGAGGAAGTATCCAGTCCACGAGCTTTTGGTCCATCTCCCAGACCTGTTTTTCCATGGCAGGAAGCACAATTCTTGTTATAGAGCATTCGGCCGACTTTGACTGATTCAGCGTCTGCCTTAACGGGATTCTCCATATTCTTGTATTTGGCTTCTACTGGCCATGGTGGTGCTTCATCCTGCATGGTCATGGACATAAACATGGCAGCTGCAAGTATGATTGCTAAGGTGCCGATAATTTGAATAGACTTCTTCATGATATTTTCCCTCCTGTAATTTTATTGGTTATTAGTAAATACAAATATGAGCTTTCTTTATTAATTAACTGCTAAAATCGTACCATTTTTTCTAAGCTGCCCCTGAAAGCTTCTCTTTACGACTATCCTTCCTGATTCGAATGAGCTGAATAACTACAAAACCATAATGTCCCCAGACTCCTAAAAGCAAGATACTCAGGGTGATTACCATCCAGAGAGGAGCAATTTGAGTCCATAGTGTTCTCTGTCCCCCCGGTAGTTTATGTTCTGTTGGTATTCCCCAACGAACTATTTCTCTCTTTTCCACTGTACCAAACAAATAGTGGTCATTAAAGCGAGCGATAATCTCAATATCTCCTTCTGCATCGCCAGGAATATCGGAAGGGACTTCAACTTCAAATTCTCCATTCTCATCAAGAAAATCCTCACCGATCGTCATATCGCTGAACATACGTTTTACGTATACATAAATATCTTCATCCACCACAGGAACCTCTTCTCCCTCTACGACAGTGTAAGCTCTAAGGGATACTGTACCGATGGAATCAGTCATGCTAAGTTCCATTTCCAGGGAAACGGGACTGACATAAACTTCTGCTTCTGCAAACAGAATGTTCTCGTTTCCTTCAAATCCGCAATAAAATCTGATTTCTCCGTCTTCATACCCTGGCCATGAAGAGTCTTCCTCCAGGACCAGCTCAGCAATTCCGTCAGCATCCGTGTTTATTTCGCCGAGGATTACAAGGGGATCATCACCAGCCAGGAAGTTCACCTTTAGACCGGGTAAGGGAACAGGCATCCGGTTGACATAATCTACCATACTAGATTTCAGGTGGATTTTTCCATCCATGTCCTTCAGGTACAAAAGTTCCATTACTGGCTCAATGGGTTCTTTTTCTTCCTTTGCTTCCTGAGCAGGAAGAGTAATGGCCATCAAGATGCAGAAGACCGACAGTATATACTTTTTTGAATCCATTCTCATAATCTTTTAATTATTCGAAAATTTTTTCACCCTTAACATCCACATGAGTCATCTCAGAGATGGATATAATTGGGAGGAATTTCGAGGCAAGTTTGAAAAGGATAATGTATATGGCTACACCGGCCGCAAGTAATGCCCATTCAACCCAGGTGGCGCTGTAATTAAGCCATGCCTCACGGGTGTCCTGGATTGGGAGAAATGGTGTTTCCAGTGTAGGGATAACAATTATATACCTGTTTACCCAGAGTGCTACCAGGGCTAAAACAGATGAAAATATGATATTGCGGACAGTGCGTAATTTGCGGAACCCGATTATGATTATAGGGACCAGAATCCCGATATAATTGGCAAAAATGAACATTAAGGAGAATTCTGAGAAAAGTTTGTCAATGAGAGTGGCATTAATTTTTACGGATCCATACCATTTAGTCAGATAATCACTGAAGGTAAAGTAGCCATAAAATGCAGCCATAATCAGTAGGAGTATACCCATGTTCATAAAATGCTTTTTGGTAATATACTCTTCCAGCTTGTATATTTTGCGGAAAATCGCCATCAGGATTATCATGAGTGCGGTACCGGAATAGATAGCCGCGATTACAAAGTAGGGACCAAATATCGTACTGTCCCATCCCGGTTGCAGAGTTACGCCGAAAATCCATGCCAGTACTGAGTATACAATAATGGCAATCGCAATAATCATGGCTGACATAACTGTACGTGAGTTTCCCAGCATTTTTTTCTGTTTGGGGGTACCGGTGTATCCAAGCGCCAACCACTTATATATTTTCATTCTCCAGTCTGGAAGTTTGATTGTGGATTGGTCTCTCATAATGGCAAAATCTTCAATAAAGGAAAGCCAGAGATAAAGAAAACATCCGATGAGGTCGGTCATGATCCCAATGACATCCCAGGATATAGGGGACTGGATTCTGGGGTGTATAAATAGATAATGGAGACGGTCCAATCTGCCAATACAGAACAGGATGTAAAAGGGTCCAATGACTAGTGAGATGACTGTTACCAGTTCTGCCATACGCATAATTGGTTTTCTC
The DNA here is from genome assembly GCA_963777115.1 of uncultured Bacteroidaceae bacterium. Classification (GTDB taxonomy): domain Bacteria; phylum Bacteroidota; class Bacteroidia; order Bacteroidales; family SM23-62; genus SM23-62. Next base: position 360,672 of record CAVZPP010000002.1, read on the forward strand.
CACTCGGCCTTTATCAGGTGGAGCACTCCGGATACCAGGGCACCGGCATAGCTAAGTCCCATAAAAAAAATAAAACTTACTATGTATACTCCCCATACTACATTGTCTCGCATACCTGTAATTATATGTCCCCTTGTAATCTGCATTACCAGGGCCAGTATACCCCATGCAAATATCACTGCCAGGAAGGCCATGATAATCCACCAGCGGAGGGTGGTCTTTTCCATGGATGGTTTGAACTTAATCAGGAGGTTATCCTGTACGCTGGTTTCGTTCATTATTTATTTTTGAATTTATTTACATGTTTCTGATAGCGGTTTACTATCTCTTCATCATGTCCCTCAAATCCACTTTCAACCGTAAAACTTCTGTTTACCGGAGGCAGGTAATAGACGGAAGGCTGAGTTCCCAGGTCTTCCCTGTGCCTATAGCCGGATTTTTCGTCAAGAAGTTCTGAGAGTCTTACTGTCTCTGTTCCATTAGTTACGGCATCTTCAACCATGTCGCCAAAGTATATAACTCCCATTGGACAGGCAGAAACACAACGGGGGAGCTGGTTTTTCCTTAGCAGGTCTGCACACCAAACACATTTCCCGACAGTTCCTTCTTCGGAAGGGACATTTGTCTCAGGTGAATACTCTACTTCAGGCTGTTCTACCTCTGATTCCTTCCAATGAAAAACACGGGCAGAGTAAGGACAGCCGGTCATACAGAATTTGCAGCCGATGCATCTTTCATTATCCACCAGGACAATTCCGTCACTTCTTTTGTAGGTAGCTCCTACGGGGCAAACACTAACGCACATTGGATTGTCACAGTGGAAACAAGGGCGTGGGAACCAGTAGGGTGCTGATTGTGGAGCATCTTTCATGTAATATACCTTGATCCATTCGTGATCTTTTGGAAGATAATGACCTTCCTGGCATGCGTCGACACATGCCCTGGCGTTTTTACATTTTGAGAGGTCAACTACCATGACAAATTTTCGGTCGGGAAGGCCCTGCATGGACTCTTTTCGTCCTATATGTTCGAGATCAGGTTTAACCTCCACTGCATCTGCATCTACCTCAATCACCCTGCCATCGGTGGTGAGTGCTTTCACTTTCCCCGATGAGCTTGTGCCGATGGACTTATTAGCCAGCAAGCTTCCTGCTCCCAATCCGGCTGCTGCGGTAAAACCAGCCGTAAGTCCCGTTTTAAGAAACTTCCTCCGACTGTTATTATCTCTTTTGTCTTCCATAGAAATACTCTCTAATAATTTATACTAGTGATCATCTGAATGATGCCATCCTGTAAGAATGGCCTTGAAGTTGGCTTTGGGGTTTGCTCCAATGGTACAGATATATATATGGATGAACATGAAAACTGATAAGAAGAATCCAGAAATAGAATGGAAAAGAGAGGTTATCCTCATACCACTGACTTCAAAAAACTTCTCCAGCATTATTTCGGGGAATAATAATCCCCATCCGGTTATGATCAGAACAGGAATTCCTGCATACATGGCAATCGCATAAGTGAAAGCCTGCAGGGGATTGAACTTTCTTTCCTCATTCAGGGGATAGGGAGGTTTTTCACCTCTGAAATACCCCAGCATATAATAACGTGCCTGGTTCATTAAACGTTCTTTCAGACCCTTCCACTGGATCCGGTAATGTTTGCTGTTATTGCTTATCCAATTCCCGATAAAAAAGACCAGGTAATTCACGGACAAAATAATACCGCAGATATTATGCAATTCAACTGCAAGTTTAAATGATACCATGGGTGCATCCGGATTGGAATAGGCCATGGAAAGTCCTGTAATGATAAGAATCAGAAATAATAAGGCATTCAACACATGCCAGATTCGGGTATATACTTGGTATTGATACATGATTTTATGATCCTCTTTATACTTTGTGTTTAATACGCATGATTGCATGAGCCATTATTCCGAGGATAGTCAATCCGAAAATTATGAAGCTTAACAATACGAGAAATAAGTTTCTGTTGGCCCCGATAACGTAAGCCTCGTTCAATATAACTGCATTGATAAATCCATATTCATCCCTTTTCTCTTTTGACTCGAACTTGTACAATGTATGCATTAATAGAGAGTTGCTTGAATGGCATTCACTGCAGAGTCGTACAGCCTGTTCCTTTGGCAGTACCATGTGAGCCACAAGGATACTGTCATTTATCTGAGTATGACATTCGATGCAGCGTACATTCTGAAAATGTATGGCTTCATTTGGAAGCCAGTCATGGGTTTGGGTTAAATTGATACTTTCCCGGTCTGTTAAAAGTTCAAATTGGGAAAAATCTGCGTGGCAGGACAGGCAAATAGCATTATCATAGGCAATGGTCTCCCTTAGATTTTCGGTATTCCTTATACTGATATGATAAGAATGAGGATGGCATTTCCAGCAGCTGAATTCATCGTTGGCAAGATGGTGCACGCTTTGCAGGTATTCTTCTTCAATCTTTTCAAACTGGTATTTGGCATAATCCTCATCATATCCATGGCAATCCAGGCAGCCCCAATGTTCTTCAAGCCGGGGTTCTAATGGATGAGGAAAACTCTCATATTCAGGAGAATGACAATCTGTACATGCAAAGCTTTTATGATTCCCATCATAATACGCTTCTCTTTTAAAACTGTAATCCGGGCACATATGCCGGGTGAGAACCCGGTCGTCCATATCATTTGGTAATGCAAAAGTTTTCTCGCCATGGCATTTGAAACATGCCTCATTATCATCCACAAATTCATTGACCTCCCTGTACTTATCCAGATTGTCATCAGCAATATCACTTCCGGATCCACTGAAAATAGTCAAGAAAAAAAGAACAAATAGGGTCGAAATAAAGATTCCGGTTAAGAGGTATTTTCTTCTCATTGCAATACTATCTCAAGGCGATGGAAATGTTGAAGCCGAAACGAAAATCACCGGCCCAGGGATCATTGGTATTGTAAAACATGTTATACTGCTTGACGATACTACTGTAGTTGGCAGCAAAAACCCTGAATGAGTGGGTGCTGGTACCAATTTCTACTCCAAAGGAAAGATTTGGTTTTGTTTCCATGGCCTCATGCTGGGTTAGGGGTTGGTCATATTCAACGATGATTGAGTGTGTCCAGAGTACCTGAGCCCTGACACCAAATGAAAGTCCCAGGTTCATATTATTATAACCATTTTGAACACCATTAAACCATGCAAAGCAGGGAGCAACCTGCATACTTACAGGTCCCGCTTTATGAGAAGCAATCACCTGTGTCAGGTAAGACATGCGGTGGGAGAAATTATAAGTTTCCTCCGGACCAAAATTATCCTCGCTGCGGGCATCAATAACCATATTGCCGTAATAACTCAGTGATACAGGCATACTGTTGGAACGGGTCTGGGTCAATAGTGCCACTTTCCACTCAAAATCCTGGAGCTTGTAATCCCGGGTTGTACCGAATCCAGCCATAATACGATCAGTAATTCCATAATTCATTGCAAGACGGGTGTTGGCAGAACCGTAAATTCCAAAAAGGTCGCTTATCTCCTTTATTTCTGAGAAGCGGTGCATGATTTCAAGATTTAATCCGCCTTTATAAAGGTTCACTGTGGTGGCATTATCGATCAGGTTAATGGTCTCAAAGGGTGGGCGGATAGGACGGTTATCCGGTTCCTCATCCTGAGCGAAGATTGAATTTGCCGGAGTCAGAATCAAAAGACAAAGGCCGGCGATCAGGTTAAAGAAATATCTATTTTTCATGATCTGTGTTTATTATATAGGTTATTGTTATTAGTTATTTTTTGCTCCTTCTTCAATCCAAACCAGTGTCGTCTGCTTTTCAGCTTCGCTGGCGCGGGCATCGTGTGAGCCATAAAGTTTCTGCATCAATTCACTATCTTCCGGATTGTCAGTGTTGACATACCCTCCGTTGATGAGTTCATTATAAGATACTTCTGGAGTGAGGGTGGGAGAAAGACCACCTCCGTGGCAGCTTACACATTTTGCATCCCATATGGGCTGTACATCAGATTTGTAACTTACATCAACGGGCCTGTCGATGGGTGGGTAAACAACTTTTTCACAGGAGCTCAATATGAGGACTGCTGCAATCATTCCTGTACACAGGAAATAGAACAGGTTTTTTGTTTGCATACTTATTAAATTATTGATTTTATGTTAGTTGTTAATATGGCTCAATAAGGGTATCTGACCGGAATATCGATCGAATTCAGCCGCTGTAAAAATAGTGTAATTCCACCATGATATAAGAACAGCCGGTGCTGATTTATCTCCCCTCTAAAACTGACATAGATCATTAGAAATTCGTATGTGCAACAGTTTTTTTTCGTAGATATATTGGTAAAAACTTCATGAATATCAATGGATTATGACTGGGTGATTATTTATAAGATAATGAATTCCAGTAGGATAGGAGGAATATTACATTTATTATACATACATTTGAAGCGTTTACTAATTGAGGATCAATTATGATTTCCAGAACTATTGCTCATGGCTGTGATGATTGCAGGGATTGTATGCATAAGGCACCCTACTTTCAAATCCTTTCCCATGAGGAGCTTGAAATAGTAAATCTCGATCGTTATTCTGTGAAATATAAACCTGGAGAGACGATTCTTAAGCAGGGAGTTTCTGCTACACATGTCTTGTCATTAATCAATGGATACATAAAAATGTATATTGAAGGCATAGGGGAAAAAAACCTCTTGCTTGGACTTCAGAAACCATGGGCTTTGATAGGGGGACCAGGAATTCATACAGACAGAAAAATCCACTATTCTGTTGTAGCTCTTACGGATGTATCTGTCTGTTTTATAAATATTGATCGGTTTAATGAGGTAATGAAAATGAATTGCCAGTTTACCAACCAGCTGGTCACTCATATCAGCAAACAGGCTGTAAATATGTTTGATAAGATTATTAGCCTTACACAGAAACAGATGCATGGAAGAATGGCGGATGGACTACTATATCTTTCTCAGGAGTTTTATAAAGAGAATTCTTTTGACATGCACCTCTCAAGACAGGATATTGCTGACCTGACCGCTATGTCAAAAGATAGTGCCATCCGAATTCTTAAAGATTTCGAAAGGGACGGGATTATCAACTCTACCGGATCGAAGCTTGAAATCCTGGATCTTGAACAACTTAAGGAGATTTCCTTCAGGGGGTAATTTCAAATCTCCGCAAAGAATTAATACAAATACTCGTGACATTCAACGCATTGGTATTCTTTCCAGGCTTCTCCAATGTCAACAGGGTGTTTGAATTCAAGAGTGTCCCTGACTGCCACCATTTCAAACTGGTCCATTTGTCCCTGGCCCACAATGGTATGACATAAATTACAATCCCTTGATATTACCCTTCCCGAGGTTGATTTATGCCTGTCATCGTGACAACGTTGACATCCTCTTGAATTGATATGACCAAGATGGTTTGGATAAACATCCCATCTGGCTTTCATTTCGGGGAATATATTCTGATTGTAATCTTCCTGAATACCCGCGATTGCTTTCTCAATCAGGTAATATTTTTCCTTGAATATATCGGGATACATCATTTCATAATATTCTTTTACCTCATTCTCTATGTGCATCATAGCAGTATCTGTAGTTGGAAAAACATTATACTGAACACTCATGGCAACCTGTTTTACATCAGGTAATTCTTTGGGAATATCACCACGTGTGATTGACAAATCCGTAAAAAAGGGTGGAGCAAGGTATTCATGGGAAGGACGGTTATGGCAATCCATGCAGTCCATGTGCCTGGTTTCCCCTGAAGCGATAAATTCCTCTTCCATCTCAAATTCTTCATCCTGGTAGATCGTTTCTTCCCCGGTTTCCAGGTTTGTATATTTTACCCAGGGAATACTTTGCCGATTATCTGTCTCAGGGATATATTCAATTTTAACATTTGGATTGATATGCCAGTGACTACCTTCATCCTGACCCAGGGCAAGGTAATCAGATCCGATATTCATCTTCAGAATAATATCCCACTCAGTATTTTTCTCATCTGCCAGATAATGCTTTTCTGTGCGAAGCAGATTGGAATAGAAATGATCAGGCCAGTGACATCGCTCACATGTTTCCCTTGCAGGCCTGAGATTATGGATGGGTGTGGGGATGGGAGTTGGATATTTTTTAAAGGTAACAGAATATACCTGGTATAATCCTGACAATTTTGATCGTACATACCAATCAGCTCCTGAACCAACATGGCATTCTACGCATGCTACATTTGCATGCGGGGAGTTCTGATAGGTTACAAATTCGGGCTGCATAACTTTGTGGCAGAGTTCTCCGCAGAATTCAGTCGATTCTGTAAAGTGGAATGCTTCATAAGTTCCTATGGCAGAGAAAAATAGAAAGACCACGGTAGATATCAAGAATATAGTAAAGGCGTTCCTGTGCTGCCGGATATTCAAGTTAATATGCGGCCACTTCATGGCGGATTCTGGATTCGCGGAATTCCGTATCCGCTTTCTTTGTCTTGTCATCCCTATCGGAATGAGGATCAAACCGATTAGCAGGAAAATGGGCAAAATGATATAGATCACCAATCCGAGGTATGAACTAGTGACTTCGATGAATAAAGACACGGCAATCAGGAAAAGGATCATGAAAAAACTAATGCCGGCGATCACTGCCCCGATCAGGGATACCCAATTATAGTATGCTCTTGGAAGTTTCATATAGAATGTTTCTAAAAAACTGTTTACAAGATATTTTAAATGGATTTCTTAAATGAGCTTTTGGGAGCGAGATTTTAGATAGTCCACAATGGTTTTTATCCATTCTATGGACGATATAAATCGATATCCCGGGGGAAAAATGATCAGGGAATTTGCTTTAGTTGCAGGATTGTATTTTTAGGATCATCGGCTGCAAAGACTGTGTTGCCAACTACAAAACAATCAACACCGGCATCTCTGAGTCCCTTGATATTTCCCAATCCAACCCCGCCATCAATCTGTATCAATGTCTGCAGTCCCGCGTTGTCTATCATCTCACGCAGTTGACGTATTTTTTCCCAGGAATGTTCTATAAATTTTTGTCCCCCGTACCCAGGATGAACGGTCATATTTAATACCAGGTCCAACTCTGGCAGAATATCCTTCAGAACAGATACAGGTGTATCCGGACTGATGGCGACGCCGACATCCATGCCAAGTGATTTAATTGTCCTGACAGTCTCCGGCAAATTTGAACAGGCCTCATAATGCACAGTTAACTTATCCACTCCTGATTTTCTGAATTCTTCTATATACTTATCTGCCTCTATGATCATTAAGTGGGCATCAAGCGGGAGGGAGGTGATTTTTCTTATTTGCCTGATTACATGGAACCCGAAGGTGAGATTTGGTACAAAAATACCATCCATAATATCCAGGTGAATCCAGTCCGCTTGGCTTTCATTCAACATTTCTATCTCTTTTCCGAGATCAAGGAAATCAGCCGTAAGGATGGACGGTGCTATTAGATGTGACATTTCGATGTGATTTAAAGGCTTATCCCAGATAGGTTTTCAATATTTTGCTCCGGGTGGTGTGTTTGAGTCGCTTGATGGCTTTTTCTTTAATCTGTCTGACCCGTTCTCGGGTCAGATTAAATTGTTCCCCGATTTCCTCCAGGGTATGGGGATGCTTTCCATTAAGTCCGAAGTAAAGCTTGATGATGCTGGCTTCCCTGTGGGTCAGGGTTGATAAGGCTCTTTCGATTTCTTTTCTCAGGGATTCGTTAAGGAGTCCCCTATCCGGTGCCGGTGCATCCTTGCTGAGCATAACATCATACATGTTTCCCTCTTCACCATCGGTAAGCGGGGCATCCATGGACACATGTCTTCCTGAGCTGCGAATAGCTTCCTTGACATCTTCGGGTGCCAGTTCAAGAGCCTGTGCAAGTTCGAGAATAGATGGCTCTCTTTCATGCTGCTGTTCAAGAATGGCAAAAGTTTTGTTAATCTTGTTAATGGAACCGATCTTGTTCAGCGGGAGCCGAACGATCCTGGCTTGTTCAGCCAGCGCCTGCAGGATGGACTGCCGGATCCACCAGACAGCATAGGAAATGAACTTAAATCCCCTGGTTTCATCAAATCGCTGTGCTGCCTTTATTAGTCCCAGGTTTCCTTCGTTAATAAGATCGGGTAGACTTAATCCCTGATTCTGGTATTGTTTTGAAACAGAGACTACGAATCTGAGATTCGCTTTAATAAGCTTTTCCAATGCTGGCGGATCACCTTTCTTTATCCTCCTTGCCAGTTCAACTTCTTGCTCTGCTGTGATCAAATCCACTTTGCCTATCTCATGAAGATATTTATCCAGGGAGGGGGTCTCCCTGTTAGTAACCTGTTTTATGATTTTTAGCTGACGCATGAGAATAGGAAGCTAGGTAACACCGTTATACGTGAACTACCGATCAAAGTTACATTTCTTAATGTTTGATGTTACTAAAAAAATAAATACCTCCGACCCTGCTTGCCGGTAAATGGGATGATCTAAAAAATAGTGAATTTGGCAAAAATTATGTAATCTGCAGGTTTGCAGCAAAATAGACAGGCCTAACAGGGGTCGTTTTAATTCATTCTAAATAAGGGAAATTAGTTTTTAATGCCCATTTTTCTGAATCGTTTTTTTTATCAAATTTTTGGTTATTCTTAGGATTTGCGTATTATTGCAGTGTATTTCCATCGGTACCCAATTCTCAACTGGTTATCTGACCCCAAAACATTGATTTTTCAGACTCTTAAATGTTCCACATAAGTAATTAATTCTCATTATTTTAACCTACACACATGTACGATATTCTCGAGCTTAACAAAAAGCTTGTATCCGAATTGCGTGACATAGCTAAAGAATTAAAGATTAAGAAGGTTGAGGCACTGCGAAAGCAGGACTTAATTTACATGATCCTTGATCAACAGGCGATCGTCGCTTCGGAAGTTCCAGCAAAAACAAAAGAATCCAAAAAAGACCGTTCCGCTTCCGATGAGAAGGGAAAAGGTAAGCGTGGCAGAAAACCTGCCGCAGCTAAGGAAGAAAAACCCAAGGAAGACTCAAGTCCTCAACCAGCTAAAATAGCTGAAGAAGAAAAGGCTGTTGAAAAGACCCCTGAAAAAAGAGAATTTCAGAGCCGTGATAAACGGAATCCACGCTACCAGAAGAATGCACCAAGAGACCAGAGAGAAGGTGGTGACCAAAGGGATAACCGGGATAACCGGGATCAGCGCGATAACCGGGACCAGAAAGACAAGCGTGATCAGCGTGATAACCGTGATCAACGTGATAACCGGGACCAGAGAGATAACCGGGATCAGAGAGATAACCGGGACCAAAGAGATGGAGGCGGAGACAGGGATTTTCGCCGTCATGATAACAGGAAGCAACAGCAACAGCAACCCCAGGAAAAGGTTTTCGAATTTGAAGGAATCATTTCTGCCGCCGGAGTTCTTGAAATTATGCCGGATGGTTACGGGTTCTTACGTTCTTCAGATTATAATTACCTGAATTCACCGGATGATATTTATGTTTCACAGTCCCAGATCAAATTATTTGGATTAAAGACAGGTGACACAGTGACCGGAACCATCCGTCCCCCGAAAGAGGGAGAAAAATATTTCCCCCTGATTAAAGTATCTGAGATAAACGGCAGAAGCCCGGATTTCATTCGTGACAGGGTGCCTTTCGATTATCTGACACCACTTTTTCCTGATGAGAAATTCACTCTTGTTAAACAAGGCTCAAAATCCAGCATTTCCTGCCGGGTGGTTGATATGTTCGCTCCCATCGGGAAGGGACAAAGAGGATTAATCGTCGCTCAACCCAAGACCGGAAAGACTGTATTATTAAAGGAGATTGCTAATGCCATCGCGGACAGCAATCCTGAAGTCTACCTTATTATTCTTCTTATTGATGAGCGTCCGGAAGAAGTTACCGATATGGAAAGGAACGTTAAAGGAGAGGTGGTCGCCTCTACTTTCGACGAACCGGCAGAACGCCATGTCAGGGTAGCCAATATTGTGATTGAAAAGGCCAAACGACTGGTGGAATGCGGTCATGATGTTGTAATCCTGCTTGATTCTATTACTCGTCTTGCCAGGGCATATAATACAGTATCCCCAGCCTCCGGTAAGGTTCTTTCAGGGGGTGTTGATTCAAATGCACTGCAGAAGCCTAAACGTTTCTTTGGAGCAGCCCGTAATATAGAAAATGGTGGTTCTCTTACCATACTTGCAACTGCCCTAACTGAAACCGGCTCAAAGATGGACGATGTGATCTTTGAAGAGTTCAAGGGTACGGGTAATATGGAACTTCAGCTTGACAGGAAACTTTCCAATAAGCGTATTTATCCTTCTGTGGATCTCAACCCGTCCAGTACAAGACGAGAAGACCTGCTGCTTGATAAGGAAATGCTGAACAAACTCTGGATACTGAGAAATTACCTCGCAGACATGACCTCAATTGAGGCAATGGAATTCCTGATCAGTCGCATGAGTAAGACCGAGTCGAATGAAGAATTCCTCGTTTCCATGAATGCTGAATAGATGAATTTACAGATATTCTGATATGAAATAACCGGGACCTTTTAGGTTCCGGTTATTTTATTTTTATTCGGTATGAATTAAGGAAAACCTAACTTTTTTCATGTTTTTTATTCGGCAATAATGCTAATTTTGTATTCTTCGATTAAAATCTTATAATATATTGTTAATTAAATACTTAATCCAATTCAAATGGCTAATAAGAAAAAATTTATCACCTGCGACGGAAACCATGCAGCAGCGCATATCGCTTATATGTTCAGTGAGGTAGCGGCAATATATCCCATCACTCCTTCTTCGAACATGGCGGAAAATGTGGATGAGTGGGCTGCATTCGGGCTGAAGAATATTTTCGGGGAGACTGTTCAGGTAACTGAAATGCAGTCGGAGGGTGGAGCTTCCGGTGCTGTTCATGGATCACTGCAGGCCGGAGCCTTAACCTCCACATTTACTGCTTCCCAGGGATTGCTTCTGATGATACCCAATATGTATAAGATCGCAGGAGAACTTCTTCCGGCTGTATTCCATGTCTCTGCAAGAAGTCTTGCAGCTCAGGCACTATCTATATTTGGTGATCATAGTGATGTGATGAGCACAAGACATACAGGATTTGCCATGCTGGCAACCGGATCAGTTCAGGAGATTATGGACCTGGGGGGTGTTGCCCATCTTGCATCCATTAAGTCCCGTGTCCCCTTTATACATTTCTTCGATGGTTTCAGAACCTCTCATGAGATGCAAAAGGTTGAGGCCCCTGCCACTGAGGATATGGCTAAGCTTCTTGATTGGGATGCATTACAGGCATTCAGAGATAACGCTCTCAATCCTGAACATCCTGTCACACGTGGAACTGCACAGAATCCTGATATCTACTTCCAGTCCAGGGAAGCCGCAAACCGTTTCTGGGATGCAGTACCCGATATGGTTGAAGATTATATGAAGGAGATTTCTAAGATGACGGGCCGTGAATATCATCCATTCACATATTATGGTGATCCGGATGCTGAGGAAATTGTAATTGCCATGGGGTCAATCACAGAAACACTGAAGGAAACTGTTGATTACCTGAACGCAAAGGGAAGAAAAGTTGGGATGATGAGTGTTCATCTCTACAGACCTTTCAGTGCAAAGTATTTCTTTAATGCCTTACCCAAATCCGTGAAGAAGATTGCGGTTCTGGACCGGACAAAGGAACTGGGAGCAAATGGTGAGCCTCTTTACCTGGACCTGCGTGACCTTTTCTACGGAGATGCAAATGCTCCTGTGATCATTGGCGGCAGATACGGACTTAGCTCAAAGGATACCACACCGGCGATGATGATTTCTGTATTCGATAATCTTGGATCAGCCAAACCAAAGAACCGATTCACAGTAGGGATAGTGGATGATGTTACGAACCTGTCTCTCCCCATTACTCCGGAGATCAGTGCAGTTCCTAAGGGAACCTATGAAGCGAAGTTCTATGGTATTGGAGCAGATGGAACAGTTGGTGCAAATAAAAATAGTATTAAGATCATTGGCGAATCCACTGATAAATATTGCCAGGCTTATTTTGCCTATGATTCAAAAAAGTCCGGAGGTATCACAACATCACACCTTCGTTTTGGTGACAACGTTATTCGTTCGACTTACCTCGTTGTTACACCGGACTTCGTTGCCTGTCATGTTCCATCCTATCTGGATAAATATGATATGCTGAAAGGCCTTAAGAAAGGAGGGACTTTCCTTCTCAATACCATGTGGGATAATGATGAAACAGTAGAACGCCTTCCCAATAGCATGAAAAAGTATTTGGCTGAGAATGATATTGGATTCTATGCCATTAATGCGACCAAGATTGCTACTGAGATAGGACTTGGAGGAAGGACCAATACAATCATGCAATCGGCCTTCTTTAAAATATCAGAGGTTATACCTTACAAACAGGCGGTTGAGGAGATGCGGAAGTTTATTGTTAAGAGTTACGGACGTAAGGGTGAGGAGATTGTCAATATGAACTTTGCGGCAGTGGACCGTGGAGGAGAAGTACATGAGATCAAGGTAGACAAGGCCTGGGCAAACCTGACACCTGAGAAAGAGGAAGTAATAGAAGGCATGCCCGATTTTGTTCGCGATGTTGCACATCCTATTAACCACCTGAAAGGGGATGACCTACCTGTCAGTGCATTCCTTAACAGGGAAGACGGAACATTTCCTGCAGGTACAACCGCATATGAAAAGCGGGGTATTGCAGTGGATGTACCTGAATGGCAGTCCTCCGAATGTATACAGTGTAACCAGTGTTCCTATGTATGCCCGCATGCAGCAATACGTCCATTCCTCTTTGATGAGAAGGATCTCAAGAAGAAACCACAGGATATGGAAACCGTTGCAATGAAAGGAAAAGGTTTCGAAGGCTATGAATACAGGGTGCAGGTATCCGCATTGGATTGTACAGGTTGTGGTAATTGTGCTGATGTTTGTCCATCTAAAGAAAAGGCACTTATCATGAAGCCCCTGGATTCACAAATGAAAGAAACTGAAAATTGGAATTACCTGGCCAAGAATGTTACCTATAAGGATACTATAGTTGACAAATATAAAACTGTAAAAAACAGCCAGTTTGCTCAGCCTCTTTTTGAATTCTCAGGTGCCTGTGCAGGTTGTGGAGAAACACCTTATGTGAAGCTTATCACACAGTTATACGGTGAACGAATGATGATAGCCAATGCAACGGGATGTTCATCAATCTACGGAGGTTCTGCACCATCCACACCATATACATTTAATGCTGAAGGTAAGGGACCCGCCTGGGCCAATTCTCTTTTTGAAGACAACGCTGAGTACGGATTCGGTATGGCACTTGGTGTAAACAAAATGCGAAAACGAATTGCTCTCCGGATGGATGCTGCCATGCAAAACGGAATTGCTCCGGCCACAAAAGAGGCATTTGGGGAGTGGTTAGGCAGTATGAATGATGCGGAAACATCCAAGGTAGCCTCGGCAAAAGTAGTTGCTGCCCTGAAAAAAGAAAAGGATCCCATTGCCAAGGAAATCCTTGCCCTGGAACAGTACCTGATCAAGAAATCTGTTTGGATTTTTGGAGGTGACGGATGGGCATATGATATCGGCTATGGTGGACTGGACCATGTACTGGCTCAGGGAGAAGATGTAAATGTCCTGGTTTTGGATACTGAAGTCTACTCAAATACCGGGGGACAATCATCCAAAGCAACCCCGGTAGGAGCGGTTGCTAAATTTGCAGCTTCGGGGAAGAAGATCAGGAAGAAAGACCTTGGCATGATGGCCCTTAGCTATGGATATGTTTACGTAGCGCAGGTATCAATGGGTGCCAGCCAATCGCAGTTATTCCGCGCCATTAAGGAGGCTGAAGCATTCCCCGGACCTTCCATTGTAATCGCTTATTCAACATGTATTAATCATGGATTACGTGCGGGTATGAATAAATCACAGGAACAAATGGATAATGCAGTGAAAGCTGGTTACTGGCATCTCTACCGCTACAATCCACAGCTTGAGAATGAAGGAAAAAATCCATTTATTCTTGATTCCAAGGAGCCCGACTGGTCATTGTTCCAGGGATTCCTCGGTTCAGAGGTCAGATATACTTCCCTTAAGAAGTCCTTTCCGGAAGAAGCAATTGAACTTTTCTCTGCTGCTGAATCGAATGCAAAGTGGAGATATGAGAGCTATAAACGGATGGCTTCAATGGATTTTTCAGAGAAATAGAATAACTCATACCATACTGAAAACCGTCCCCCTATTCGGGACGGTTTTTTTTTGTTAATTTTGCATTGAATTATTTAGAATTTTGATTATCAGGATGGGAAGGTTGATTTGCCTGGATTACGGCAGGAAAAGGGTGGGTGTTGCGGTCACGGATCCTCTCAGGATTATTGCCAGTGGACTGGAAACGGTGCCTACACATCAGATCAGGGAGTATCTGAAATCTTATATTGCCAGAGAAGTGGTGGACGGAATGGTGGTGGGTTATCCAAAAACCTTAAGGGGAGAGCCCTCCGAAGCAGTTCAGTATATTAATCCATTTGTAAAATGGTTCAGGAATGAATTTCCCCAGGTAGGACTTATGCTTTATGATGAGCGTTTTACGTCCAGAATTGCGGAACGTTCATTGATTCAGGCTGGTGTGCCGAAAATGGCTCGCCGGGATAAGTCCCTTGTCGACAAAATTTCCGCCTCCCTGATACTTCAGTCTTATATGGATTCAGAAAAAAACAAGGAAGAGAACTCAATAAAATAGTTTACAGGAAATGGTTTACCCGATATATGTATATGGAATGCCTGTCCTCAGGAAAGTTGCACAGGATATTGATAAAGATTACCCTGACCTTGAGAAATTGATTGAAGATATGTATGAAACCATGTTTGAGGCAGAGGGACTGGGTTTAGCGGCTCCCCAGATAGGATTACCCATCCGGCTGATAGTTATCGATGGATCAAGAGCAGTTGATGACGATGAAAATGAGGTAAAGGGTTTCAAGAAAATTCTCATTAATCCGCATATAATTGAAGAAACCGGAGAAGAATGGGAGTTTAATGAAGGCTGTTTAAGCATACCTGCTATCCGGGAGGATATAAAACGAAAACCTGAGGTTTTGCTGCGTTACCAGGATGAAAACTTTGAAATGCAGGAGGAGAAATTCGAGGGACTGAGGGCCAGGGTGATCCAACATGAGATGGACCATGTGAACGGGATTCTGTTTACAGACCGTATATCACCACTGAGGAAAAGACTGTTAAACTCAAAATTGAAAGCTATTTCAAAGGGTAAGACAGAAGCCAGCTACAAAATCCGCTTCCCCAAAAAGTAAAACTTTCAGAAGAGCAACAAAAAAAACCGGCCTGGGCGAACCCGGACCGGCTGTTGCGAATCTTCTATTGAGAAATAATTCTTAGTCTGTTACCAGTTCATAGTCATGCTTCTCAGATTCTTTCCATACGGTCATGCCGGCTTCGGCACATTTGTCATAGAACATTCCGTTGGTTCCGAAGAGGAGTGATTTTGCATTGTATCCAAGGATCCTCAGGTAGGCTGTCATGAAAGCACTGGTCTGTCCGGTGTAGCAATAAACAGCGACCATATCCTCAGTCGAAAGGGTCTTTAGATCAATAGCTAATGCGATATCATTTTTTGGAGTATACTGCTGAGCGGTTGGGA
This sequence comes from uncultured Bacteroidaceae bacterium, assembly GCA_963777115.1. Classification (GTDB taxonomy): domain Bacteria; phylum Bacteroidota; class Bacteroidia; order Bacteroidales; family SM23-62; genus SM23-62. Next base: position 376,402 of record CAVZPP010000002.1, read on the forward strand.
TATGCCCCGGATCATCATAATGCTCTTTCGACCAGTAATTAACAACATGATAATTGTCTTTTGCATCCCAAACTGCAGAATTCGTCACCTTGGCGGCATCAAATCCTTCAGCAAGAACAGCCTGTGCGCGGGCTTCAAGAATTTCCTGTCCGGTTGTTTTACCGGTTGAAAGAGCAGGAAGACTACCAGCCTCTGATTTTGAACTTGCATCCTTAGTTATTTGCGTGGCATAAGCATTCCCGCTTGCCACGGCATTATCCCATGATCCAGTTGTGCTTGAAGCCCAGGAGCACATTCCCCATTTCATTGAGAATGCATTAGTGTATCCAACGATATTGAGGATTGATGTTGCCCATGCGGCAGTTTGTCCTGAATAGCATACAACAGCAATTTTTGCATCCATTGCAAGCCCGGCTCCCTCGATATGTGAAAGTATTTCCTTGTGTGAAACATTCTCTGCATTTTCAATATGGCCTTTTACGAAGTCATCTGCTGATCTGATATCAATAACGTAATAATCATCATCTGTAGAAGGACTCACCAATGCATTATGAACATCTGTAGACTTCACAATCTTAGGAAGATCGCTATTTACAAAATCTTTTCCGTAAGGTGCATCAGCTGATTCGAGGTACTCAACGAGGACCTCTGCCTCATTTACAACTGTATCGTCTTCCGAGCATGAAGTGAATAAGAGCAATCCCAGAAGTACCGGGACAAAAAATAATTTAAAATTTTTCATTGTAGATAATTTAAGTTGATTAATAATTTGTTCTGAATTAATTATATATACTGATCTAGTTAATTGGCCATCTGGGGGGAAGTTTTCCATCAACGGTAATTCCACTTGAGGCTTCTAATTCCCAATCCAGAAGGTCATCCTTGAACAGGTATAGTTCTTTATTGATAATAGTATCGTTCTCCATCCTGATGTGGCAGCCGGCGGAACAACCTTTTCCATTTTCCACCTGAGTTCTGGATGTCCATCTCAGAATATTATGGGGTGTGGTATAATTATAGGTAGGGAATGCGCTGAAGTTTGCATACTCATCAACATCATATTCTTTCCAGTTATCTGGTGCTGCAAGTGTGCGACGAACAAGGGCAAAATCATATCCCTTCTTGACATCAGGGATGGGGTTTTGGGCAATTTTAAATCCCTGGTAGGAAGGTACCCTGGCCCCTTCGCCATGGATATGGCAGGAACCGCAGTTATTATAATCCTGCGAGTGGCATACCTGGCAATTGAAGTCATCATAGTGCATACTGTGATAGGAATTTGAATTTTCTTTTCCCGAATGGCATTTCTCACAGGTGGGAAGTTGCTCATAGGCATATCGCTGCTGGGGATTATTTCCGTCTCCGTGTATCTCTTCTCCATTATGGCAGTTAAGGCAGGTGAACCCGTTTTTCGTCAGGTGCACATCGGGTTTGGTACCAGGAGCAACTCCCAGGTAGGCATGACCGCCACGGCTTGTGTGGCAGGTGACACAAACACTGAGCATATCAGGTGTTTTCGTGAAAGCATGGCCGTTTGCGAGTCCCCCTCCACCTGCTGAAGGTCTTACAACATGGCAATTCCCACAGGTACCGTGGCAAATTGCACAGTTTGCAGTATATCCTTCGATCTGGTGTGCAGGTAGTTTGTCAAAATCCTGGGGACCTTCCAGTCCACTGCGCATCGTCACCTTCCGTTTTTGTCCAACTCCCGTATGAATACTGGTGGCATAATGATCGGAGATATCCTTATGGCAGCCAGCACATGTTTGATCAGAAACCATGGATGGATGCCGAATGAAATCCCCTGAATGGGCCATGTCTTTATCTGAAACTCCATCTGTTCCGTTATGGCAACCTGTACAACCCACACTGGAATGACCTGAGGATTTATATGCCTCATATCCATCCCCGCCCATATAAACCCTGTCGTAAGGCTCATAAACCGGAGCATCACCTCCACAACCTCCGGCCGGAGCTGCTGTATCTGGTGAATGTACCAGCATAAGATTTTCATAATCTGTATGGCAACCCTCGCAGGAAGCAAGGTGTTTGTTTTTATTCGGATCTTCCCATGAGGTTTGTGTACAAAACAATAGTGCCAGTGACATGAATGTCATCAGGATTATCACATAACTTTTATTTAGTACTCTATCTTGCATAGTCTATCTATTTAACTTTGAGGGATTTGTGAGATTTTGTCTTGGTCTGATATTATCAGACGGAATATCTTTATATTAACGCCCACAAGATGGTTTTTAAGTCTAAATTTCCAAAGGAAAGAAGGGTGTCATTGCTTAACTATGAAACTGTTTTTGGCCATTTAAAAAACTGATCTGCATCAGAAAAAGATATGACTTTTTCGTATCTTGCGCTCTGAATTTTACATGGAATGAATGATAACAAATTGAAATTTACGAGCTGTTCGATAAACCGTCGAGAATGCAGATGTTTCGAGATGCTGAATGATAAGGAGCTGGCCTATCTTGAAAAGCATTCTTTTAAGATAACCTATAAAAAGGGGGAGATGATATGCAAGCAGGGGGTGATGGTTTCCTCAGTATTGTATGTTGAGAAAGGTCTGGCGAAGGTTTATCTGGATGATGGAAAAAATTCCCTTGTGCTGAAGATTATTCCGGATAATAATCTCCTGGGACTCGCAGCTGTTACGGAAGAATTCAATACCCACCAGTACTCCTCGATGGCATATATAGATACTGACATTATTCAGATCGATGTGGATGCTTTTCGGGAATTACTCAGAACAAACTCCAGATTTGCAAAAGAGATTATAGATGTTATGAGCACAAACAGTGTTCAGCTTTATGGTCGTTTTTTCTGTATAACTCATAAACAGTCGTACGGGAGACTGGCAGATATACTCCTCTGCCTGGCTGACAGGATCTTTAGAAGATCAGCATTTGAATTGCCCCTGTCCCGGCAGGACCTGGCTGAATTAACAGGTATGAGCTCGGAAACAGTTATCCGGACCCTGAAGAAATTCCAGAATGAGGGATTAATTCAAATGAAAGGGAAACATATTGAAGTGGTAGACTATTTACGCCTTCAGCAAATCAGTGAAACCGGCTGATTTAACTCAGACAATTCTCTTCTTGAACAATTCGTCTGACTTCATCAGCAGATCAACATACTGTGCCCGTTTGTAAACAAAGGGGTCATTCAGCTTTTTATCGGAAAGTTTACCTTTGAAATCATCAAGGGATTTATACCCTTTTTGATCCATCCATTTTTCAATATCGCTGACCATTTTACTGATGTGGGATATCTTATTTTTATAGAATGTGCCTACTGCCTGTATGGCATCAGCCCCTGCAAGCAGCATTTTAACCACATCCTGTCCGGTTTGAATACCCCTTGCGCTTGCGATACTTGCATTAATATTACTGTATAGCAATCCTGTGAATCGAAGAGGTAATTTATTTTCATACTCAGTACTGAGTGGAAAATCTACAATATGCTCCTCCTTTTCAATATCAATTTCAGGCTGGAAAATCCGGTTGAAGAGTACAAATGCATCAACTCCGGTCTCATCCATGCGGCTGATAACGTTCAGGGGATTTGCATAAAATGGACTCAGTTTGACACTGACAGGTATAGAAACGCTGCTTTTTACCTTTTTCAGGATATCAATCTGCTTACTGATTACATCGGCTCCAGCTACTTTGGAGTCGCGCGGCACATAATAAAAGTTTAATTCAAGTCCATCTACACCCGTTTCTTCCAGTAGTTTGGCATATTCCATCCAGGTTTCCTCGTAGATTGCATTGAGACTGGCAATAAGTGGAATGGAAAGAACCTCCCTGGCCTTTTTCACATTCACAAGATGTTCACGGGGACCCGCATGCTCCATGGATGGGAAAAGGCTTGTCATTTCTGCATGCCTCTCAGCATATTCATCCAACTCATCATCCATTTGTGCAGCTTCCAGCTGTATCTGCTCTTCAAACAGTGACCTGTAAACCACTGCAGCTGCTCCGGCATCCTCCATTTTTTTGAGGTTCTCAGGATTTGTCACCATATTATTTGCACCAACGATAATGGGATTTTTGAGTTCAATTCCCATGTAGCTTGTATTCAGTTTAGTCATTATTGTGTTAATTTTTTCAGTTTCCTAAAAATAGACATTTTCTGGAAACCACTTGCTGATATTTATCGCTTTTTTCCATAAAGGGAAAAGTACCATAGTTTCTTCCCGGGATGTTATCAGATGAAATCCGTAAAGCCCCGTTCCTGAGGATTCTTTTTCCCCTTATAGGGGGAATTGTCCTTGGAAGGAATGTGGGTTTTCCGCCTGGCACAGAATGGATATGTATCGGAATCGGTTGTTTATGCCTGTTTCTTTCTCTGTTGAAAGGACAGCATACCCTGCTGCCTCTACTTCTGATCTATTTTTTTCTTGGGACAATCCTTGGCAGGGAGCCTGAATCAGGGGATATTGATGAATCATGGATCAGAGCAAGGATCTACAGTGAGATCCGGAGCAGCGGAAATGGAAAGCGGGCAAGCATTGATAAAATCTGTTTTCTGGAAGGGGATTCATGGAAGCAGGTTCGGGGCAAAGCATCTGTTTATTTTGATGATACACTCAAACTGGCAGAATGCAAACCCGGCATGACCCTCCTGGCAAGAGGTAAACTCTCCGGTTTTAGTCCCTCGAAAAACCCGGATCAATTTGACTATGGAAGGTATCAAAGAGGAAAGGGGATTCTATACCAGGTATATCTGCGAAAGTGCTGGATTTCAGAATCAGATGGCCGGAAAAGCCTGAAGATCCGGTCATTGCTATTCAGGAGGAAATTGATCGACTTGCTGGAGGAGGGGATAGGAGACCCGGGGCAAGCAGCTGTGTTGGATGCCCTGTTGCTGGGTTACCGGGGGAACCTCGACAGTATTCAGGAAGAGAACTTTGCCCGCTCAGGTACCATGCATATTCTTGCCGTCAGTGGCCTGCATGTAGGCATACTTTATTTCCTTCCTGCTCTTCTTCTGAAAAGGCTGAAATCCATTCCTTGCCTGTGGATCTCATGCAACATACTTCTGTTTATATTATTATGGATGTATGCATTCATCACCGGACTTTCATCATCGGTTATCAGGGCAGTCTGTATGTGTTGCATATACGGGCTGGGAATGATGAGCAAAAGAAAGATAAATTCATTTCATGTGCTGTCCCTTGCTGCCTTTCTGATGATTATATTCCGCCCTCCGGTTGTTTTTGAGCTGGGCTTTCAGCTGTCTTTTGCTGCTGTTACCGGTATCCTTCTGATGTATCAAAGGCTTCTGAAATTATTCCCCTTCCGGGGATGGGTGGGCCGCAGGATCTCACAAATGATGGCAGTATCCCTCGCTGCACAATTATCTACCCTGCCCCTTGCCATCGCCTTCTTCAATCAGTTCGCACCTATCAGCCTGCTGGCAAATCTGCTCGTCATACCTGCTGCAACTCTTATCTTATATGCCGGAGGGATTTTCTTCCTGTTTGCAGGAGCAGGGATACCGGCAACATTACCTGCATTCATACTTTCTATTCTAAGTAGATGTCTTGAGGATTTTACCCGTTTGACCGCAGGAATACCTGGGGCATATTTTGATGGTCTTTCACTTTCTTCCGGCATGGTACCTGTCCTGTATATTGCTGGCATATTTATTTTACTTTATTTGAAATATTTACGTACCAGGCAGCTGGTAATTTTTCTCATTTTCATGGTACTCCTTATCGGGGGCTCGGGAATTCAGGAGTTTCGGAAACTAAATCATCGGGGGGCATATGTATTTGCACTTACAGGTGAAACAGCGGTTGGATTTGTTAAAGGCAGACAATCTGCACTGTTCATGCCTGATCGTCAAGGGATTGAAGAATTGCCTTATGAGATTGAACCTTTTTTTCGAAACAGGAAGCTGCAGCCTGAGATCCTGAGTGTGCAGTCTGAATTGCCATTTTTATGGCAGAGGAGGATTCATTCCCCCTGGATGGAGGCAGATTATTTTTTGTTCATGGATAAACGTATACTGATACTTCGGCGCTGGGATATTCCATTCACTGAAAATATTCCATTATTGAAAACCGATATCCTGGTCCTTTGTAATAATCCCCAAGTAGATATTCTCCAGATAATCAGGTATTCCCAACCTACATTGATCGTTGCGGACGGAAGTAACCATCCCTGGATTTCCAGGCAGTATGAATCAGATTGCAGGGAAGCCGGAGTCCAATTTCATTCGACGCGTACCGTAGGATGCTTCGAAATTGAATAAAGAGAAGCAGAAAAAAGGCAAATTCTTTGGATAATATGTTTTATAATATATTACTTTACTGATTCATTTACACTACTCCGTAGAATGAGGATTGTGATCGCCGGTGCCGGTGAGGTTGGATCCCACCTTGCCAAGATGTTGAGCAATGAGAACCATGATATAGTGCTCATTGACGTGGATGAGGAAAAGCTTCGACAGATCGGGTCTATGCATGACCTGATGACTTTGCATGGTTCTGCTACATCCTTCAGTATACTTGTAGATGCCCATATCCAGAAAACAGATCTGTTCATTGCTGTAACCGAATCGGAAGAAATCAATATTACCTCGACCATCTTTGCCAAAAAACTGGGGGCCAAACGCTGCATTGCAAGAATCGACAACCAGGAATACCTTAAGTTTAATAACAAAGAGATCATCAACAGCATGGGTATTGATTATATGATCTACCCTGAGATGATTGCGGCCAATGAAGTGGTCGGATTGCTTCATCAGACAGGGATGGCTGACCTTGTGGATTTTTCCAGGGGGAAGCTCACCATGTATGTGATAAAATTGGAAGAGAATGCCCCTATTTTAGGCAAAACCCTGCTTGAATCAACTCCCAGAGGCGATCTGGAGTTCAGGGCTGTTGCCATTACCCGGGATACAACTACCATTATTCCCAGAGGAAACGACCGATTCCAGGTGAATGACCATGTGTATGTTATCACCAACCAGGCCGGACTTGGAGAACTGCTGAAGTACTCCGGGAAGGAGCACTATGAGATACATAATATTATGATCCTGGGCGGAAGCCGGATCGGCAAGCGTACGGCCAAACTGCTTGGGAAACATCATAATGTGAAATTGATAGAGATTAACAGGGAAAAGGCTTATCAGCTGTCAAATTTCCTTGAGAACACTCTGGTGATTAATGGAGACGGTAGTAACATGGACCTGCTAACCCAGGAAGGTATTCAGAAAATGGATGCCTTTATTGCTGTCACCGGAAATTCTGAAACCAATATCCTAAGCTGTTCACTGGCCAAGCAAATGGGAGTAAAAAAGACCATAGCCGAAGTGGAGAATATGGACTATATCAAGCTGGCTGAAAATATGGGTATAGACTCAATAATCAATAAGAAACTTATTACAGCCGGTAGAATTTTCCGTTTTACAAATTCCTATGATGTTTCCTCTATTCGTTGCCTCACAGGTACAGATGCAGAGGTTATGGAATTCGTCGTGAAGCCCGGATCAAAAATTACTGAGGGTCCGCTGATGACTATTAATTTTCCCAAGGAGGCCATTATCGGCGGCATTATCCGTGGGAAGAACAGTTTTATCGCTCAGGGGGAAACTGAATTGAAACCCCAGGATAAAGTGGTGGTATTTGCTCTTCCCTCCGCCATAAAAAAGATGAATAAATTCTTTAATTAAGGGGGCATGTTTAATCACCGGCTAGTATTCCAGATCCTGGGTTTTATGTTGTTGATTGAGGGGCTTTTTATGTGGCTCGGTATTCCTGTTTCCATGCTTTTTCATGACCACGAGCTGGTGCCTTTGGGTGTAAGTGGACTGATATCTGTAGTTTCGGGAGGTATGATATGGCTGGTTACCCGGAAAGCCCCTAAAAATATGAGTCCAAGGGACGGATTCCTGATCGTGTCCATTGGATGGATTCTTTTTTCAATCTTTGGAAGCTTCCCCTATCTCCTTTCGGGGGAAATAAATTCCTTTACCGATGCATTCTTTGAAACTATTTCCGGCTTTACGACAACGGGGGCCAGCATACTCAATGAAATAGAGGTCTTACCTCATGGCCTTTTATTCTGGAGGAGCCTGACCCAGTGGTTGGGGGGAATGGGTATTATCGTTATGTCACTTGCCATTCTGCCTCTGATAGGAGTAGGAGGAATGCAGCTTTTCGTAGCCGAAGTTCCTGGTCCCACGCCCGACAAATTACATCCCCGGATAAAGGAAACAGCCAAGCGTTTATGGGCCATATATATCATCTTTACTATCTCTGAAACAATTCTTCTCCGGATTGGAGGAATGAAACTTTTCGATGCCGTTTGCCATTCCTTTGCCACCATGGCAACCGGAGGTTATTCTACCAAAACAGCAAGTCTTGCCTACTGGGATTCACCCTATATTCATTACGTCGTTATTATCTTTATGTTCCTGGCAGGAACCAACTTCACGCTTTCCTATTTTGCGATGCACCTGAATTTTAAAAAGGTATGGAGAAATGAGGAATTCAGGTATTATGCAAGTTTTATTCTTGGTTTTACAATTCTTCTTACCATCATCCTTTCGGTCACAGAAATCCAGAGTGGAGAGGAATCATTCCGGCATTCACTGTTCCAGGTAGTTTCTATCATCACCACCACAGGTTTTGTAACTTTTGATTACCTGTCCTGGATACCACTGGTTGGGATCATACTTTTCATGATGATGTTTTTCGGAGGCTCAGCCGGGTCGACCGGTGGAGGTATAAAAATATTGAGAATAGTTCTCTTACTGAAGAATTCCACTATGGAGTTGAAGCGCTTGATCCATCCCAACGCCGTTATTCCTGTGCGTTTTAATAAGAATGCTGTTTCCCCTGATATTCTGAACAATGTTTTTGCCTTTGTCTCCTTTTATATCCTGACTATGATCGTGGCGGTAATTGTCATGGCTTCGATGGGATATGACCTTGGAACTTCCTTTGGTTCCGTGGCTGCAACATTGGGTAATATTGGACCGGGGATAGGATTGGTTGGTCCGGTCGAAAACTATTCCCATTTCCCCGATTTCGGGAAATGGTTCCTGTCCTTCCTTATGCTGATCGGCCGACTCGAGTTGTTTACGGTATTAATACTATTTTCACCGGGGTTCTGGAAGAAATAGTCCCGAATTAATCGACCTCACCAATACCCTGCCTGAGAACAACCGGTTCAGGGTAGGTGCAGTCAATAACTGTTGATGCTTCGTTATGTCCGTATCCACCATCCACTACTGCATCCACCTTATCTTTATATTTTTCCCAGATTAACTCAGGATCAGTGGTATACTCGATTAATTCATCCTCATCATGAATGGAAGTTGTCATAAGGGGGTGCCCCAGTTCCTGTACAATTTCAAGTGGGATATTATTATTGGGGATGCGGATTCCGATGGTTCGTTTATGGGAATGAAATATTCTGGGTATGTTATTCCTGGCCGGAAGTATAAATGTGTAAGGGCCTGGCAGATAGGCTTTCATCATTTTAAATACGGGATTGCTAATTGGCTTGGTATATTCTGAAAGCTGGCTAAGGTCTGAAAATATAAAGGAGAAATGTGCCTTTTTAATAGAAATACCCTTCATTTTTGCTATCCTGTCCACTGCCTTATTACTGTAAATATCACAGCCGATGGCATAGACTGTATCCGTGGGATAGACTACTACGCCACCCTTCTTGAAGCACTTCGCAGATTTTTAGTATCTGCCGCTGGCTGGGATTTTCCGGATGAATTTTTAACAACATAGTTCTTCCTCAAAGAGATCGTCCAATATACAGGAATTAGGGTGGTTTTGACAGTCGGGTTATTAACAGGACGGGAGAGGTGGGCAATTAGTTGCTTTCCGGGTCATCCAGATCTTCTTCACCTTCATCATTTTCATCATCCTCCTCCTCCTCATCATCTTCTTCGGGCCAGGTCTTTTTGGTTGAAGGAGGACCGTAGGATCTGTAGTAGAAGGCCATGGCCAGGCCTGACATTCCCCCAACAAGGTGGGATTCCCAGGAGACTCTGAAATCATAGGGAAAAATTCCCCATATGAGTCCCCCATAAAGAAAAACCACCAGCAGTGAGATTGCCAGCAGGTTGATATTATTCCGGATAATTCCGCTGAAAAACACAAAAGATGCAAATCCGTAAACCAATCCACTTGCTCCGATATGGTAAGCAGGTCGGGCTGTGAGCCAGACAATAATCCCAGAGATTAACCAGACCAGGAAGAACACCCTGTATGCCACAGGTCTGTAGAAATAGAAGATGGCTACGCTGAGGAAGAAGAGAGGTACCGAATTATCGAAAAGATGCTTGAAATCTGCATGGATAATAGGAGAGAGGAAAATCCCCTTGAGACCTGATAGTTTAAGGGGAAAAAGTCCCATATGTGCAAAATTTATTTCCAGGCCAATTTCCGTGATCTTGATAGTCCATATCAGGAGCAGGAAAAATGTAGGGAAGACCAGACTGTGATAGAATTTACGTTTTTCTTCCATAGCTGTTTGAATATCCCAAAGTTATAAAATAGCTTGAATTGTGACCAGGTCAACTTAAATGCTATTGACTTTATTGGAAGGATTGACTAATTTTAATTATGTAAGAATCAGATTTTTAGAAACCTTAAACCAAAAACAGGAGGTCATCATGAAACACAAATTTTTTTCCATTTTCAACCTTCTTACGCTTTTTTTATTGATTAATAACGGATGCAGCAGTCAACCGGCGACTGTGGCAACCTCAGCAGACGGAGTGGAAATCAGCTTCAGTAATACAGGAACCGGAGAACCAGCTATTCTTTTGGTTCATGGATGGACCAATAATAAAACCATCTGGGATCAGCAGGTACCTGTACTGGCGAAAAAGTACCAGGTTATTGCAGTTGATCTTGCCGGGCACGGAGAATCAGGCAATGACCGGAAAGAGTGGAAAATGTCCTCTTTTGGTGAGGATATTGCCGCAGTAGTCAAAATCTTAAAGCTTAAAAAAGTAATACTTGTTGGATTTTCAATGGGAGGCCCGGCAATTCTGGAGGCCAATAAGATTATTCCAGACAAGGTAGCAGGCTTGATATTTGCCGATGCCATTACTAATCCCGAGCAACAAATCCCCCCGCCTATGATCCATATGTTTGACAGCCTTATGATGGATTTAATTCAAAACCCGACTGCGGAAAAGGGAGTAGCTCTTGGATTTGTTGTTAATAATCCTGAGGAATCAATGGAAAAGGTAAAAGTCATGCTTGACAGGGACCAGACAGGCTGGAACGACATGTTGCTTGAAAACTTCAGATGGGAAAACGAAGACTGTATCCCTGCCCTGAAGGAGGTGAAAGTACCACTCGTTTCGATCAACCCAATGCATAACATGGCTGATATTATGGTGTTCAACAAGTATGTGCCCTCATTTGAGGCCAGGTACCTGGGAGGAACCGGTCATGTCATGATGTGGGATGTTACTGAGGATTTCAACCGGACTTTGGAGGAAAGTATCCAGGTGATTCTCTCATATCAATAGTTATTGCATAAAAAAACCTGACTACTTCTCTTGTAGTCAGGTTTAAATATTGGGGCGACTGTTTTACCCTTTGTTTGGGCGGAGGCTGCGAACAGTTGCGCCTGCCTGCCACATTTCAGAATCCCGGATTTCCTTCAGTTCTATCTCAAGAAGTTCTTTGTAATTGGAGCGGCCCGTTTTATCAAGGACGACTTCGGTTTCTTTACCTGTTTTAACCCTCTCATAGAGATTTTTGAAAACGGGGAGGGTTGCATCCCTGAACTTAGGTTTCCAGTCCAGTGCACCCCTTTGGGCAGTTGCTGAACAATTGGCATACATCCAGTCCATTCCATTTTCGTCAATCAATCGGATCAGACTTTGTGTAAGTTCTTCAACGGTCTCATTGAAGGCTTCGGAAGGTGAGTGTCCATTCTCACGAAGTACCTCGTATTGTGCTTCCATTATTCCTGCAATGGCTCCCATTAGAACACCGCGTTCACCAGTCAGGTCGCTGTAAACTTCGCCTTCAAAAGTGGTGGGGAAGAGGTAACCTGAACCAATACCGATGCCCAGTGCCAGTGTACGTTCTTCGGCTCTTCCGGTATAGTCCTGGAAAATGGCATAACTGGAGTTGATACCTGTTCCGGCAAGGAAGTTTCTTCTTACGCTGGTACCTGAACCCTTTGGGGCAACCAGGATGACATCAACATTCTCAGGGGGAATAACACCCGTCTGATCCTTATATGTAATGGAGAATCCATGAGAGAAATACAATGCATCTCCTTCTTTCAGGCAAGGCTTGAGAATGGGCCATACTGCACGCTGGGCTGCATCTGAGACCAGGTATTGGATTACGGTTGCCTTTTCGGCGGCTTCTGCGATAGGAAAGAGTGACTCGCCGGGAACAAATCCATCTTTGATAGCTTTGTCCCAGTCCTCTTTAAACTCAGGTGCCTGTCCAATTATAACATTGATCCCATTGTCCCTCAGATTCAGCGCCTGGGCAGGTCCCTGCACACCGTAACCGATGATTGCAATGATTTCATCTTTAAGCACTTCCTGTGCTTTTGCCAATGGGAATTCTTCCCTTTTTACGACGTTTTCTTCAACGCCTCCAAAATTTAATTTTGCCATTTAATTTAATTTAGTCTGATATTTCGTTTTTGTTTTATGCTTCCTTAACCATGAGTTTTTCCGTATCCAGCTTGTGAAGGTATTCAGATAATCTTTCTCTTCTGGCTTTGGTGATGGCCACTCTTCCCGAGCGGGTAAACTGCATGACCTTAAATTTTTTCATATCCTCGAATAATTGCTGTGTTTCTTCCTTATGCCCGGTCTTTTCGATGGCCGTATAATCGGGGGTTATTTCCAGGATCCTTGCATTATGCTTCCGTACCAGCATTTCGATTTCGTTGCTTTGTGTAACCGCCTCTGTAGGAACTTTATAAAGTGCGATTTCCTGGTATATGATCTCTTCATCACAGTGGTAAAAGGCTTTAAGTACATCAACCACCTTTTCGATCTGCTTGACAACTTTCTCAATAAGAGATTGAGTTGCATTCACAACGATAGTGAATTTAAATATCCCGTGAATGGCAGACTCGGAAACCGTAAGGCTTTCAATATTCATGTGCCTTCGAGTAAAGATGATTGTAATCCTGTTCAGAAGCCCTATACTGTTTTCCGAAAAGGCTATTATTGTGAATTCTCTTTCTTCCATTTTATTTGATTTAATATATTTTCCTTAATTTCTTTTAATCAAGCCTGATGTCTGATACTGAGGCACCGGCAGGAACCATCGGGAACACATTTCCCTCTTTTTCCACCTTAACTTCAAGCAAGTAGGGTCCATCGTGGCTGAACATCTCGTCCATGGCTGTTTTTAGATTATCCCGGCTCTCAACTTTTTGTCCCTTTATACCAAATCCCTTAGCAATGGTAATGAAATCAGGATTGATAAGTTCGGTGGAAGAGTATCGTTTGTCAAAGAAAAGCTGTTGCCATTGCCTTACCATCCCCAGGAAATTATTATTCAGCAGAATGATCTTGACCTTTGCTTTATTCTGAGCAATGGTTCCAAACTCCTGTATCGTCATTTGAATCCCTCCGTCACCCACAAAAAGGACCACCGTTTTATCCGGAAAAGCAGTCTGAGCTCCAAATGCAGCAGGCAGTCCAAATCCCATAGTTCCCAGTCCCCCGCTCGTCACCATGCTACGGGTGTGCTTGAACTTAAAATAACGGGAAGCGATCATCTGGTGCTGGCCAACATCTGTAATACAGATGGCCTCTCCCTCCATTTTTTCATTTACCATACGAACCACTTCTCCCATTTTCAGTCCCTCTTTCTCAGGCAGAATATCGTTCTTGATGACCTTATCATATTCATATTGATAGGCATTCTTGAACTGATTCAGCCATTCTTCCCGTTCCTGTTTATCAATTATTGGAAGGATAGCCTCAAGGGTTTCCTTGATATCAGCAATAACTGCAACATCAGCCGTAACATTTTTGTTTACCTCTGCGGGATCGATTTCAAAATGAACTATTTTGGCCAGGGTACCATAAGTATCAACTTTTCCGGTTACCCGGTCATCGAATCTCATGCCCAATGCGATAAGGCAGTCGCATTCATTGGTTTTTATATTGGGACCGTAATTGCCATGCATCCCGAGCATACCCACATTCAGAGGATGATCGGTTGGAATTGAAGAGGCTCCAAGCAGGGTCCATGCAGCGGGGATACCTGCTTTTTCCACAAAAGCAAGCATTTCCTTTTCCGCGCCTGAAAGAATTACTCCTTGTCCCACTAGGGCCATGGGCTTTTTCGATTTATTAATGATGTCCGCTGCCTTTTGCACATATTCCATTTTCAGGATCGGACGGGGTACATAAGATCTTATATCTTTGCATTTTTCATAGGCAAAATCAAATTCTGCGAATTGTGCGTCCTTGGTAATATCGATCATAACCGGACCGGGCCTGCCTGTTGTGGCAATAAAGAAAGCCTTTGAAATAGCACCCGGGATATCTTCTGCCCTGGTGATCTGGATATTCCATTTCGTCAGCGGCATGGAAAAACCCATAACATCTGTTTCCTGAAAGGCATCCGTTCCCAAAAGGGTTGCATGTACCTGTCCGCTGATACAGATGATTGGAGTAGAGTCAAGCATGGCATCTGCGAGTCCGGTTGTAAGATTGGTTGCCCCCGGTCCGGAGGTTACCATGCATACGCCTACCCTGCCACTAACTCTTGAAAATCCCTGGGCTGCATGTACTGCACCCTGTTCATGTCTCGTTAATATATGATTGATCCTGTCCTGATAGTCATAGAGCAGGTCATAGACGGGCATAATAGCTCCGCCAGGATAACCGAATATGGTATCAACCCCTTCTTCCAGGAGGGACAGGACAACTGCTTCTGATCCGCTAATTTTTCTTGTGCTCATAATATTGTCTGATCTATTGTATTGAATTATTTCATGTTTAAATTCTAATCAATGATTCGCACAGCTCCCTGGTCCGCCGAGGAAACCATGCTGGCATAGGCCTTAAGCGCTTTTGAAATGGTTCTGTTCCGTGCCGGTGTATAAGCCTTTTTCCCTTTTCCTACTTCCTCCTGCCGGCGCTTCAATAATTCATCATCTGAGATGGCGAGATGTATTTTTCTTTCCGAAATATTGATTTCAATGGTGTCGCCTTCCCGGATAAGAGCGATATCTCCGCCAGCTGCGGCTTCCGGAGAGACATGCCCGATGGAGAGCCCTGATGTTCCGCCTGAAAACCTTCCATCGGTGATCAGTGCACATTTGGCTCCCAGGCCTTTAGCTTTGATGTATGAAGTTGGGTATAGCATCTCCTGCATTCCCGGTCCCCCTTTCGGTCCTTCATAGGTAATCACCACAACATCGCCCTCTTTTACCTCATCATTAAGGATACTTTCACAGGCTGCATCCTGGGATTGATATACCCTGGC
This sequence comes from uncultured Bacteroidaceae bacterium, assembly GCA_963777115.1. Lineage (GTDB taxonomy): Bacteria > Bacteroidota > Bacteroidia > Bacteroidales > SM23-62 > SM23-62. The sequence goes on from CAVZPP010000002.1 coordinate 391,889, forward strand.
TGTACCACTGAAGTTATATACATCGGGATCCACTCCGGCAGTTTTTACTATACTACCCTGTCGGGCAATATTCCCATACAGGATTGCCAGTCCCCCGTCCTTAGAATAAGCATTCTCAATGCTCCTGATACATCCTTTCTCCCGGTCACTGTCCAACTCCCTGTGCAAATTCTTCTGAGATCCCATTTGCAAATTTTTCCTCAGTCCCGGAGCCGCCCGATAGATCTGTATGGCAGGGTCATCGTCAGCAGACCGTGTGATATCATATTTTTCTATGGCTTCTCCAAGGCTCATTCCATCTGCACGGCGGACATCTACGTCGAGTAAGCCTCCCCTGGAAAGTTCGGCCAGGATAGATAGGATTCCTCCCGCCTGGTTCACATCTTCCACATGGTAATCTGAACTTGGAGCCACCTTGCATAATACAGGGGTTTCCCTGGACAGCCTGTCAATATCTTCCATGGTAAAATCCACTTCTGCTTCCCTCGCGATGGCAAGAAGGTGAAGTACCGTGTTGGTGGAGCCTCCCATGGCAATGTCAAGTCGCATGGCGTTCATGAAGGAGTTTCTTGTAGCAATGGATCGGGGCAGAACCCTATCGTCGTTCTCAAAATAATATTTGTTGGTATTCTCTACAATCTGCTCGGCAGCTTTCTTAAACAGATCCAGTCGGAAAGCATGGGTGGCAAGGATTGTCCCATTCCCCGGTAAAGCTAATCCAATGGCCTCATTCAGGCAATTCATGGAATTGGCCGTAAACATTCCGGAGCAGGACCCGCAAGTTGGACAAGCCTCCTGTTCGATGATGGAAAGCTCTTCCCCGGAAACGGATTCATCTGCTCCCATTACCATGGCATCCACCAGGTCATATTTTCGCCCCCCTGCACGACCCGCTTCCATCGGTCCCCCGCTCACAAATACGGTAGGAATATTCAGGCGTAAAGCTGCCATCAGCATTCCGGGTGTGATTTTGTCGCAATTGCTAATGCAGACCATTGCGTCAACCTTATGGGCATTGATCATATACTCAACACTGTCAGCAATCAAGTCACGGGAGGGGAGGGAATAAAGCATTCCGTCATGTCCCATGGCAATGCCATCATCTATGGCGATGGTGTTGAATTCTGCAGCAAAGCAGCCTAATTTTTCAATTTCGGCTTTGACCTCCTGTCCAATGTTATGTAGATGTGCATGACCCGGAACAAACTGGGTGAAAGAATTGACAATCCCGATCACAGGTTTGCCGAACTGTTCTTCCTTCATGCCATTGGCTCTCCACAGGCTACGAGCGCCTGCCATCAGCCTGCCTTCTGTCGTTGTTGAACTTCTGAGTTTCTTTTCCATTACTCCTCCAGAGTTTCTATAAAATAAGAAGGCCATTCTTTCCTCCTGGAGAATGGCCTTCTTAATATTTTTGTATTAATCCATACCATCCTTACCTGTAGAGCACCACGAGGCTCACAAGAAGAATAGCTAGTATGATATGGACATTTTTCATTTGCCGAATAACGTGACAAAGATATTTATTAAAATCTTAAATCAAAATTTTTATGAAGATTGAACAGGGGTGTACGATATCGTGCGTTTTGTATATCATTAACGTGCGTTTCGGGATATTTAAAAAGATATTAAACTTTGTAAGTAGCATATAATCAATTGCTTATGATTCTGGCATTAATTATGCACTAAGATTTACAGATTTTGCAATAAAAAGGAGGAAATGGCAATGGAAACGAAAGTATTTTATTACATATTATTTGTTTATGTAGATACAGAACAGGAGGATGTGTAAACATCATGAATTATATTCTGCTCATATTGATTCTGTGTACTCTGGTATACACACTGGGATTCCGGTTGGGAGTGAGACGGGGAAGGAAGGAAAGCTGGATGAGAGAATACCGGCGGGGATATAGAATAGGATATGAACGAGCCGGAGAGGATATCTTGCTGAGGAAGAGGGATCTGCGCAGAACGGCAGGAAAATAAAAATAGGGCAAGCTACTTACATCGCACCGCTACAACCGTCTACCCTTGCTTCCTTCCGGACCTGGGGGAGTTCAACAGGAGCTGGTCGTATAAGACTTGCCCATGCAGCAAAGATAGGGAAAAAAATATATCTTTGTTTTCCTAAACTAAACCAAGTTTGTCAATTATGGAAAATAAAAACACTTCTGTCTTTTACAATGGACTGATCTGGGGATTAATAATTGGTTTTGCAGGGATCATTTACAGTGTGATCCTGTATATGATGGACCAGTTCCTCAACCCGAATCTGGGTTATGCTGGCTTGCTGATATCCCTCGTCCTACTGATATTGGGTATCCGCAGTTTCAGGGATAAGATCAGGGATGGGATTCTGCCCTTCGGACCGGCTTTTGGTTTCGGAGTGGTTGCTTTTATCGTTTCCGGAATAATCGGAACTATTTTTGGTTATATTATGTGGACGGTAATTGATCCTGATCTCCTTATAAAGATGCAGGAAATGCAAATGGAGAAAATGCTTGAAAAAGGGGTGCCGGAAGAAGCTATTGAACAGGCCATGGGAGTGACCTCCAAATTTATGAAGCCGGGAATCATGGCAGTCTTTGGATTTCTTGGTTCAGTTTTTATGGGAACAATCATATCAATCATTGTTGCTGCAATATTTAAAAGAGAAGAGGCATAAAGTAGATGGATATTTCAATTGTAGTACCGGTATACAATGAGGAAGAATCCCTGGCAGAACTGAGGGAGTGGATAGAGAAGGTCCTGTCCTCTCATTCCTGGGAGTACGAGGTTATCATGGTAGATGATGGCAGTAATGACTCTTCATGGAAAGTGATAGAGGAACTGGGAGCTGCTCATAAGGAGGTTAAGGGAATTCGATTCCAGCGGAATTATGGAAAGGCGGCAGCCCTTCATACTGCATTCCAGGCAGTTTCAGGTGAGGTGGTTATTACCATGGATGCAGATTTGCAGGATAGTCCCGAGGAGATTCCCGAGCTTACGCGAATGATCCTCGAAGATGGATTTGACCTGGTTTCAGGCTGGAAGCGAAAAAGGTATGACCCCCTTTCAAAAAGGATTCCAAGCAAGCTTTACAACGGTATTGCCAGGCTGGTTTCTGGTATTAAGCTGCATGATTTTAATTGCGGATTGAAGGCCTATCGGAAGTCCGTTGTTAAAAGCATAGAGGTATACGGGGATATGCACCGCTACATTCCTTTCCTGGCAAAGCAGGCCGGATTCGGCAAGATCGGGGAGAAGGTAGTTCAGCATCAGAAGAGGAAATACGGGATTACCAAGTACGGCATAGAAAGGTTCATCATCGGGTATCTTGATCTTATATCCATAAGTTTTATCAGCAGGTTTGGCAAACGTCCAATGCACCTGTTTGGAACCTTCGGAACCCTGATGTTCCTGGTTGGATTTGTGTCTGCAGCATACCTTGGAATTCAAAAGATCATTTATACTGTAAAAGGACTCGCAATGAGCAGGGTAACCGAGAGTCCCTATTTCTACCTGGCTCTGACTGCGATGATTATTGGCACACAGTTATTTCTCACCGGATTCCTTGGGGAGCTGGTATCGAGGAGCTCCTCGGACAGGAACACTTACCTGATCGATGAACAAATAAACTTATAATCTTGAAGATCATTTGTATCGGTCCGGGATACCCCTTGCGGGGAGGCATTTCCAACTTTAATACAGCCCTCTGTAAAAATCTTGCTTCAGCCGGACACGATGCTTCCATCATTTCCTTTTCATTACAATATCCCGGTTTTCTGTTTCCTGGAACAAGCCAGGTTGAACCCGGTGATCCACCGGAAGGGATAATTATAAAGGAAATGATAAACTCCGTTAATCTCCTGAGTTGGATTCGGACAGCACGCAGGATTCGGAAGATGGAACCGGATCTTGTTCTGCTCCATCACTGGATGCCATTTATTGCTATGGGACTCGGATCGATAGTCCGGAAGCTGGGGAAAAACAGGAGTTTCCCGGTAATAGCAGTTTGCCATAATGTAATTCCTCATGAAAAGCAGCTTGGCTGGAAATTTCTTAACCGGAGACTGCTTAAACGCTGCGACGGATTTATTGTTCTGTCCCGTTCCGTACTGGATGACCTCAGCCTTTTCACCGATAGCAAATTGAAAGAATATGTACCGCATCCGGTTTATGACATTTTTGGTGAAGCTGTGGAGAGGGATGAGGCTGGCCGGTACCTGGGACTCGACCCCTCGGGAAAGTACCTGTTGTTTTTTGGATTGATACGCAAGTACAAAGGACTTGATCTGCTGCTCAAAGCATTCGCCTCAGCCAGGCAGGAAATTGAGGGATTGAAGCTCATTATTGCCGGGGAGTTTTATACCGGTAAGGAAGAATACATGGAATTAATAGGTAAGCTTGGTCTGAACGATAGCATACTGGTCCGGGATCAATTTATCCCTGCCGGGGAAGTGAAATATTATTTCAGCCTGGCCGACCTGGTTGTACAACCTTACCGTACTGCCACCCAGAGCGGTATCAGCCAGATCGCTTACCATTTTGGAAATCCTATGCTGGTGACTGATGTAGGGGGACTGGCAGAAATTGTTCCTGATCAGGAGGTGGGTTATGTTACGCCGGTTGACGAGGGAAAAATAGGAGAGGCAATAGTCGACTTCTTTCAAAATGATAGGGCTGATGAATTTCGCAAAAACGTAGAAGCCAGGAAGGGTCAGTTCACCTGGGATGCAATGCGAGAGGAGATACTTCAGCTTGCCGAAAGGATCAGTTCTTCCCGGTAAAAGGAATCCGGCAATATTCAGGGGAATCGATGCGATGAGCTTTTGACTGCCAGTGAATAGGTCATTGAAATTTATTTTTCAGTAACCCGATAACTTTCCTGTCAATGGGAAACTTCAGGTCTTCTTCTCCCATACTGACAAGGGATACCCAGCGAAAGGACTGTGCGCCGTTTTTTAGTTCAGGAAAATCAAATGCTTTGTCTGATACCTCGATCTTACCGGGTTCGGTAAGATCTGCCAGGTAATAAATACTGAGTAATTGGTGGTCTTCGAAGAAAAGGGCTTTCTGGTAATAGTCGGTGGTATAAAAATGGCGAATGTTTGTAATATCCTGCCCGAATTCCTCCATTGCTTCCCGTTTCAGGCAATCCACTGTACCCTCTCCGTATTCCATACCACCACCCGGGAATTTAGCCATTTCCATATCCAGGAGGTATTCATCGCTTATAAGGATCTCCTTCCTCTCATTCAGGATCAGCATATATACACGGATGCTGTATTTTACTTTATTATCCGGTAGCATTGGTGGCGAATTTAATGATTTCATCTAACTGCACGGGACTGAACCAGTTTATGTCAGGATCCCGGTTAAACCAGGTAAGCTGCCTGCGTGCGTAATGGCGGCTGTTGCGCTTAATCAGGCGGACCGTCTCCTCCAGTGAGTGTTTACCGTCAAGGAACTCGAATAATTCTTTATAACCAACCGTGTTTAAAGCATTCTGATCCCTGTATGAAATATTGTTTTTAACCTCCTCAAGTAATCCATTTTTCATCATCTCATCTACCCTCAGGTTGATCCTCTCGTACAGGGATTCACGCTCCATGTTCAGTCCAATTTTCACAATCCCGAAATCACGCTTCTTTTTTTCACGGGTTAGAAATCCGGAATAGGGCTCTCCGGAACCAAGGCTTACTTCCAGGGCTTTCAGTATTCTTTTGGGATTTTTCAGATCGATGTTTTGGTAGCTTACAGGATCCAGTTTCTTTAACTCAAACCTCAGACTTTCCAGTCCCTCGGACTCCAATCTTGCAATCAGCGTTTTACGCAGTTCAGGATCAATCGGTGGAAGATCATCTATGCCTTCACAGAGAGCCTGAATATAGAGACCGGATCCCCCTGTAATAATTACCCTGTCGTATTTTTTGAAAAGCTTTGTTAAGATACTGATCGCCTCTGCTTCAAACATGGCGGCACTGTAATAATCTGTAATTGAACGGTGCTGCAGCATATGGTGTGGAGCCTCTTCCCGTTGCTCCTTTGAGGGAACAGCTGTACCGATTTCCAACTCCCGGTAAACCTGTCTTGAATCTGCGGAAATAATTTCTGTATCCAGAGATTTTGCCACCCTGATGGACAGCTCTGTCTTTCCCACTCCAGTCGGACCAATAATGAAAACAGCCTGTTTCTTAATCATCCGGTATTTCCTCGTCGAAGGGTTCCGGACTGTAGCCTAATTCATCCAGTTCATCGGGGTCTGCAAATTCTTCACTATATTCATTAAGGTCTAGCACTGCTCCATTCGAAAAGTCCTTTATACTGAAAAGCTGGTCCATTAGCAGCTGTTGAGGTGCATTTCCCGTTTCATGGCTACAAAAGGGATAGTGTTTATGTGTATCGGGTGTGGTTTTCTCAACAAACTCAATGAACAAAAGCCTCTCATTGAACACATCGAAAACATAGATCATTTTGTCATGGATATGTTTCATATAATCCCCGATAAGGACATTCTCCATGGTAAGGACCTTGGCTGATTCTTCGTCCGAAAGCTCAAAAAGAGTAATCTCCTGCTCTTTTTCCCAGCTACTGCTACAGATGAAAAAGGAGGCAATCTGCGATTTGTCAAAATGTAGGTTCTCCTGGATAGCCATATGAAACTGAAAAAAGGTCTGGTTAGCCAGGATTTCAAAATCACGGATAAAGTTATCCTGTTCATTTGATATCAACCTGAACTTGAGGACCATATCTTAGTTTTCATACAAGTTAGTCAAAAATTTTAAAGTATCCATATTATCTGCATAATCCCATAATCCAGGATGCTGGGTACTTCCAAATCTCAGGGTTGACAATCCGGATAATTCTGCACCCGCAATACACTGAATTTTTTCCTGTTCAGCAGTTAGTTGGGAGGAGAGTTCTTCGGTACTGGTATAAAACTCGTAATGAAGTGATCCTACAGGTGATGCAATGGCCTGATCAGCCCTGAGGAGTAAAAACCCATTGTCCAGATGTTCTAGCTGGTTAAGCAGGAGGATAGATCTCTGGTACAGGTAATTATTTGCATATTTATGATGGTCGAGAACCTTAGAGTAGATTTCCATTGCCTCAAAAAACCGGTTGAATTCGTATCCTTCAGGGACATAGATCTTGGAAACATTTCTACAGCCCATTCCAAAGTACAGGAATATATCATCTGCCAGTCCCGCAAGCTCTTCCTCTGTCTCATTGCCGCTAAGAAAGGCCACTCCATTCCGGTTTCTTCTGAAAATATGTGGGTATTTTCCGAAGTAATAATCAAAATAACGGGAAGAATTGTTACTGCCGGTTGCAATAATAGCATCGATGTGACCCAGATGGGCTTCTTCGAAATGAATATAGTCTGAAAACCGGGGTTCGAATTCCAATATTTTATTGGCCAGAAAGGGAAGGATTTTATCGTCCTTACCAGACATTTTGCCGGTAAAGCGGTGACCGCTGGTCAAAACTGACAAAAAATCATGAAAGCCCACCAGGGGGATATTACCAGCCAGGATTGTTCCTACGGTCATGGGAGAACCCGGGTCAAATGATTCAGCAGGGTACCTGCCAATCCATTCCTCCAGCAATGATCTGTCAAGCAATCCGGATATTTCCCTTATTGCATGGTACTTAAATACAGGAATAAACCATGGATTTACCTTCCTGGACTCCAATGTGATCTCTGAGAGCTCAGGATTTTTAAAAAACTTTTCTTCAGGATCGTCTGCGGCAGGATATACCTTTTCCAGGTCTTTAATGCTTTCCTTCAGATAGTCACCCAGTAATGCAAACGCCTCTAATCTGTCTGAAAGATTCATACAAATGTTTTATAAATAATCTTCCCAGGGGAAACTTTTTAGAAATTCCCCAATACTGGAGCCCAGAACGATCAGTATGATAATCCCTCCCATGAAGATTATACCGTTCACAGCAATGCCTATGATCCCGCAAATCCTGCCTCCATTTACATTTTTAATAGATCCATGGGTGTAGGCTTTTGGGTTTCTCTCATAGGTCTCTACTGCTTTACTTGACAATACTACGGCAATGATCCCAAGTACGAGTCCAATGAAAAGAAAACTTGCACAGCAAAAGGTGGTCACGAGTGAAAAAATTCCCAGAATCAAAATTCCCTGTGAATTAGGGATGGGTACCTTAACAATGGGTGCAACAGGAACCTTTTCGACTGGTTGATCTGTAGTGGTCATAATCTGGTTTTTAATGGTTAATGAATTTTAATAAATAGGGTCCGATTATCAGAATGGTATTGCTGATATAGAACATTTTGAGAATCAGGGCGCCATGCTTCAGGTTAAAAGCCAGGTGAAATCCCAGGAATGTAAACATTCCTAACATTGGAAGCAGGGCAGGAAAGAGGAGTATGCTCTCGACAAAATCTCCCCTGAGCAAGGCGAGAATGCTACGCTGTATTCCGCATCCCGGGCATGGTATACCTGCATGCTCCTGAAAAGAACAGCTTCCCATATGGGACTCAAACCAAAGCGTGATTTTATGAAGCAATTTTTATTTATTTTCCTCCTTAATCAGGTTCAGGGCTGATCCTGCCTTAAACCATTCTATTTGTGTTTCATTGTAGGTATGGTTTACGGGGAACTCTTCACTGCTGCCATCGGAATGATTCAGTCTGACTGTGAGCGGGTTTCCCGGAGCAAAACTATCAAGTCCTCTGATCTCAATTAAATCATCCTCCCTGATTTTTTCGTAATCTGATTTATCTGAAAATGTCAGCGCCAGTACTCCCTGTTTTTTCAGGTTAGTTTCATGGATCCGGGCAAATGAACGCACAAGCACTGCACTTACACCGAGATGCCTTGGTTCCATGGCGGCATGCTCTCGTGAGGATCCTTCACCATAATTTTCATCTCCTACAATCATTGAGTTCAGACCTTCCTTTTTATAGGCACGGGCTGTATCCGGAACTGTACCGTATTCCCCAGTAAGCTGGTTTTTGACAGAATTGGTCTTTTCATTAAAAGCATTTAAGGCCCCTATCATCAGGTTATTGGAAATATTATCGAGGTGTCCCCTGTATTTGAGCCAGGGACCTGCCATTGAAATATGATCGGTAGTACATTTTCCGTTAACTTTTATCAGGAGTTTCAGTCCAACGAGGTCTCCACCCTGCCAGCCACTAAATCCTTCAAGAAGCTGCAGGCGCTCAGAGCTGGGATTTACATCTATACTCACTGCGGATCCATCTTCAGCCGGTGCCTGGTAGCCATTATCTTCCACAGCAAACCCTTTCGGGGGAAGTTCGAGTCCCACAGGTTCACTCAACTTCACTTCTTCTCCTTTCCCGTTCATGAGGGAATCCTTCCTGGGATCAAAGGTGAGATTGCCGGCTATAGCCAGTGCTGTAACCATTTCCGGGGATGCCACGAAAGCATGGGTTTTAGGATTACCGTCGTTCCGTTTGGCGAAATTCCTGTTGAATGAAGTAATGATTGAATTCTTATCCAGTTTATCGGCCCCATGTCTCATCCACTGACCAATACAGGGTCCGCAGGCATTTGCAAGGACAACTCCCCCGATGTCTTCAAATATTTTGAGCAGTCCATCCCGTTCCATCGTATACCTGACAAGTTCAGATCCAGGTGTAATGGTGAATTCAGAATTTGCCCGAAGTCCTTTCTCTAATGCCTGCCTTGCTATTGAGGCTGCTCGGGTGATATCTTCATAAGATGAATTTGTGCATGAACCGATCAATCCTACATCAAGTTTGGCCGGATAGTCATTCTCTTTTACTGCATTTGCAAATTCAGAAAGTGCCCAGGCTTTATCCGGGGAGAAGGGACCATTAATATGGGGTTCAAGTTCTGAAAGGTTGATTTCTATAACCTGGTCAAAATAGGCTTCAGGATTCTCATATACTTCCGGATCTCCGCTGAGGTGTTGGGCCACATGATCAGCTGCAATTGCAATAGCTTTTCGGTTAGTGCCTGTAAGATATTCTGCCATTTTTTTATCATATCCAAACAGTGATGTAGTTGCCCCGATCTCTGCACCCATATTACAGATGGTACCTTTCCCTGTGCAGGAAATACTCTTTGCACCCTCTCCGAAATATTCTACGATGCAACCGGTTCCGCCTTTCACTGTCAGTATCCCAGCCACCTTCAGAATTACATCTTTGGCAGATGCCCAGCCACTTAGTTTACCGCTGAGTTTAATACCGATCAACTTAGGAAATTTAAGTTCCCAGGGCATTCCTGCCATGACATCAACGGCATCTGCTCCTCCAACTCCAACGGCAACCATTCCCAGTCCCCCTGCATTCACAGTATGCGAGTCCGTTCCGATCATCATTCCCCCAGGGAAGGCATAATTTTCAAGGATTACCTGGTGGATAATACCTGCTCCGGGCTTCCAGAAACCGATACCATACTTATTTGATACTGTTGCGAGGAAATCAAAAACCTCCTTATTTAATTTCCGGGAATCCGCCAGATCTTTTTCAGCCCCATCTTTAGCCAGGATAAGGTGATCACAATGTACTGTTGATGGTACGGCTGCCTTTTTCCGGCCTGCCTGCATAAACTGGAGAAGAGCCATCTGGGCAGTGGCATCCTGCATTGCTACCCTGTCCGGTCGAAAATGAACATAATCCTCACCTCTTTTAAAGTCTATTAATTCCTGTTCAGAATCAAGATGTGAATAAAGGATCTTTTCTGAAAGCGACATGGGTCTGTTAAGAATCTTCTTCGCTTTTTTTATCCTGTTTGGCAGCTCTTCATAAGCGGCTCGAATCATTTCAATATCAAATATCATGTTTGAAAGTTTTGATGGTTTCTGATAGACTAACAAATTTAATTGTTTAAAACTATTATATGTAGTTGTAACCTATTATTTCGTATTTTTATCTTCCGGTAGTACTGCTATAAAAGACTCTAAATCCTTTTATTTACAGTAGTTTATGAAACTTGTACATCTCTTGGTAGAAAATTTCCGGATCAGCATCCGGTCCATTCGTGCGAACAGCCTCAGGGCAGTGCTTACCATGCTCATTATTGGATTTGGGATAATGGCGCTGGTGGGGATACTAACTGCCATTGATGCCATCCGAACTTCCATCACACAGGAATTCTCACGAATGGGAGCCAATACTTTTTCAATTGAAAGCCGGTCCATTAACGTTCATTTTGGAGGACAGAGGGAGCGCAAGAGAAATTATGATTACATCTCCTTCAGGGAAGCTAAGGAGTTTAAGGAAGCTTATGATTTTCCTGCTGAGGTAAGTATATGGACCAGAGCCACCGGGATTGCAACTGTTAAGTATAAATCCAATAAGTCCCATCCCAATATTACCGTTCTGGGTGCTGATGAAAACTATCTGAACACAGCAGGATATGAAATTGAAAAAGGCCGTGGATTCTCGGCTCAGGAAGTTCAGATGAACCGGAATTATGCTCTTGTTGGCCAGGGTATAATTCGTAAGGTATTTGATAAGAATGAAGATCCATTAGACAAACTGGTCACGGTTGGGAATGGCAGATATAAAGTAATCGGAGTGCTCAAATCAAAGGGGTCCTCTATGGGCGGGGATAGTGATAACATCTGCATAATTCCCTATTCCAATGTCCGGCAGTATTTTTCCCGTCCCCAGATGAGATATTCGATCAATGTAACACCTATGGATGTGACCCTCATGGAACCTGCCATGGGGGAGGCAGAGGGAATATTCAGACAGATTCGGAACCTGGATGTCAAAGATGAATCGGATTTTCATCTGAACCGTAGTGACAGCGTTGCCAACATGATGATCGAAAACCTGAAGTTTGTAACCATTGCCGCTACATTGATCGGGGTGATCACACTTTTTGGGGCTGTGATCGGGTTGATGAATATTATGCTGGTATCAGTTACAGAAAGAACCCGAGAGATCGGTATACGTAAAGCGGTGGGAGCAAAAGCAAAAACCATTAAACAGCAATTTCTTTTCGAAGCTGTTCTTATTGGTCAGTTTGGCGGAATCATCGGCATAATACTTGGGATAATTGTCGGCAACCTGGTTAGCATGGTTGTTAATACCTCCTTTTTTATTCCCTGGGCATGGATAATACTAGGGGTAGTTTTATGCTTCCTGGTGGGTGTTGTTTCAGGTTATTATCCCGCACAAAAAGCGAGTAAACTGGATCCGATTCTCGCTTTGCATTATGAATAATAAAGAAAATATGTAAATTTAATCGATGGAAAATTTAAATATTCAGCCAACTTTTAATACACCCCTTGTTAATTTCAGTGCTGAATCCGGCAGGCTGGTTATGAAAGGGCGCTCTATTCCTGAAGATCCGGGAGAGTTTTATGATCGTATACTGAATTGGCTTGAAGAATACTTCAATCAAACTGATCTGGATACAGTTCTTGAATTCCAGATTGAATATGCAAACAGCGGATCTTCAAAGTATATACTGGAGGTTCTAAAAGATGTTCAGAATTATGCAGACAAGGGGAGAAATGCCAGGGTTATCTGGTGTTATGAAGAGGATGACGAATCCATTGAAGAGCTTGGAGAATTATACCAGAGCGCCATCAATCTACCCTTTGAACTGAAAGCGATTTTTGATGACGACGATGATGATGATGATTTATAATCCTCCCCACCATAAAAAAAAGGCTGCCTCATCACGAAGCAGCCTTTTTTAGTATATATTAAATTTTGATAAGGATATTAAAACGCTGCTACACCACTTTCGTGGCGTCAGGCAGCTTATTTAACATCCTTTCAAAATTCTGCTCAATTAGAAAAGTTTGGTGATCAGGTCAACTACTCTGCAGGAATAACCCCACTCGTTATCGTACCATGAAAGTATCTTAACCATTTTTCCCTGAACCATTGTGCTACTAGCATCAAAGATACTTGAAGAAGAGTTGCCGATTATATCAACTGAGACAATGGGGTCTTCAGTGTACTCAAGGATACCTTTCATTGGTCCTTCAGCCGCAGCCTTGATGGCAGCATTAACTTCCTCCTTGGTAACTTCCCTTTCGAGAACAGCAACCAGGTCAACAAGTGAACCGGTAGGAGTTGGAACGCGAACTGCAAGTCCGTCCATTTTTCCTTTCAGAGCCGGAATTACTTTTCCAACTGCTTTTGCAGCACCAGTTGTTGTAGGAATCTGGGAAACAGCTGCTGAACGAGCCCTTCTTAAATCAGAGTGAGGAGCATCCAAAACCGCCTGGTCATTGGTATATGAGTGGATGGTGGTCATGAAACCCTGGCTAATCCCAAATGAATCATTCAAAACCTTGGCAACAGGTGCCAGGCAATTGGTTGTACAGGACGCATTAGATACACATTGGTCTTCTGGTCTGAGGTCTTCGTCATTCACACCAAGAACGATCATATTATCAATCTCATCTTTTGCAGGAACAGTAAGGATGACTTTCTTGGCGCCATTTTTCAGGTGGTCTCCATAGCCGCCTTTTTCACTTTCTCTTTTGGTGAATACTCCTGTTGACTCGATTACCACATCAGGTGTCTCTGCCCATGCGATATTCGCGGGACTCCTGTCTGCAGTCACTTTGAGTTTTTTTCCATTAACAATGATAGAGTCATCATCATAAGAAACCTCACCGGGAAATCTACCCTGTGTGGAGTCATACTTCAAAAGGTGAGCGAGTGTTTTGGTATCAGTCAGGTCATTTATCCCAACGAATTCAAGATTCGGGTTTTCCAGTCCGATTCTGTAAACCATTCTTCCGATCCTACCGAATCCATTAATTGCAACTTTAATTTTAGCCATGTTTATAAACTATTAATTGGTTAACTCAATTTTTTCGAACCGCAAACTTACTAATTCTGCAGGAATTCTTCAAGGAATGTGCCTGAAGAAATTAAGAAATATAATATGGAAGGAAATGATCAGTATCCCAGTTTATCCTCTTTGACAATTCCCCTGGCATCAACTACCTTTCCAAAGCGGTAACTGACGGAAAGAGTGAGAAAATAAAAGTTGTTTTGATCGTTTTCCATGATCTTCATCCTTGTGGGGAAAAGGTCAAGGCTTACTGCTGTTTCAATGGCATGGATATTAATATCACTGGTGCTGTACTCAAATGACATACCGAACCTGCCATAGGCGCCTGGCATTAAAGAGATTTCATTAAATCCTTTAAAAAATGAAGCCCTTCCATTAATCTCGTTGGTATGGATTGATGAACTGAATTTTTCTTCAACGATTGTATATCCATTTGAGGTACCTGAGCCGTCCGTTTTCCAAACCTCATAGTAAATTGGTTTCAGGACTCCAAGAATGGGACCAAAAGAAAAATATCGACGAATGGAGATGCCTCCCTTGTCTATTTTTCTGAAAATCTCCTTCTGTTTTCCCCAGCCTCCCCGGAAATTGATGAAGAGATTTGTCTTTCCGTAGACGAAACTCTGGTTATTATAATAATTGTTTGATATCTTAACTTCCTTAGGATGTTTGATGTTGGCAAAATCAATTTCCCATATATTCTTTTTCCTGGCATTGATCCGTTTTGCGAAACGACCGCTCACACCCCATCCGTTGGAGTTCAATAAGACTCCTATGGATCTTTCATTACGGTAAAAAATTCGTGGATTTTCTCTTATATCACCCTGGGCAAAAAGGAAACCTTCAGCCAGAAATAAGAGTGGTATGGCCAGAATCCATTTTTTCATCTTTTTCTCTGTGGAACAGGATTGCAGGATACAATAACATGTGTGTGGAATGAAAGCCGAAAAAATTATAATGCACCCATTCCCCTTGACAGGGTTGGTATAAGTGCTAACTATCCTCTGTCAGTCTGTTCGGTATCAGCTTCAGCGTATGCCGGACATATTTTCTTGTTGCATGAGAATGATGCTATTGCCAGCGCAACAACTATTAGAATCAGTAGAACTTTTGCCTTCTTCATGAGTATTGCAATTAATTTCACACTTGTCAGACGCTAAATTTACAACTTTTTTTTAATTCACTGGTGTTATATGAGTGTTAAAGGGAATTTAAAAAAAAGCTGTCCCTTTCTCCACAAGGGGAACAGGACAGCTTAAGAACGTTGATAACTTCTATATTATTGCCACTCGGGTACCCTTCCCGGGGTCCATGGAGCACCAATTATATCCATCTCATTATTCAGGGATACAATCTCTCGGTGAATAGATTTTAATTTCTCAAGCACGGGAGGGAACTCCTCAAGAAGGATATCATAATTATCTAATTGTGTTTTAGTTGTGCCGGAAGATGTACTGATTGAAGCATAGATAATTGACGTCAATCTCCGGAACTGTGGCATGGGTGAGGGAGGGATTTCTTCCCAGCTGGCCCTGGCTTCACGTCCGTTCAATGTGAACAAAATTTCCTCAAGGTTTTTATCCGCAGCGGTGGCTCTTTTCATAAGCTCTTCCGGTGTACCCGGTGTATTATGCAAAGTCTGCCTGATCAAAACTACTTTTTTCTGCAGGTCTGTGGCGAAGTTCTCGGCGGCAACCATGCTACTTGTTAACTTGGCTACACTGGATTGGAAGGCAATGACTTGTTCCCTGCTTTCTGCAGGTAAGGTGGCGAGGTTCAGTGCTTCTGCCTTAAAGGGTACCTCACCTGTTAATTCAGTAGTTCCCTCACGGGTAACCATGGAAAGGCTGACAGTATATTGTCCCGGCATCGCTGGCATGCCTAATCCGCCTCTACCATTTGAAGATTTGGGTACAGGTTTAAATTCTTTGGTTTCCAGGTCAACGGGTTGAAAGGGGCCATATTTCAGATCCCAAACAATACGCTGAATCCCTTTTCCTGCGCTGGTACTGAGTTTCCGGATCTCGCTTCCGTTTTCATCTTTAATGCTGAATAGCAGATAGGGAGCAATCTCCTGTTTTTCTGCCCTTAGTTCTTCAATGCTGGGCTGGGGGATGGGCTTCTTTTCTTTGAAAAGTTCCTTTTCCTTCTCCTGCCGTTCTGCCTTCAGGGTTTTGGGAACATCTTTGATATAATATGTGATGGAAGCTCCATAATCAGGGTTTTTGGCTGTAAAATGATTTGATCCCTGGCCATATTTCCCACCTGTCTGAATAAACATTTTTGAATCCTTTACAGGGAAAATGACTGCCTGTTCTTTCAGCATTTCCTTTTTGAATTCCCGCAAAGGGGTATAATCATCAAGGATGTAGAATCCCCTTCCGAAAGTTGCAATAGCCAGGTCATTCTCCCTTTGCTGGATCTCAATATCTCTGACTGCAATGGGTGGTAGACCTGTCTGCAGGCTTACCCATTCCTTACCTCCGTCTACAGAGAAATGAATCCCGAACTCGGTTCCTGCAAACAATAGTTCCGGATTTACAAAATCCTGCTGAACAGTCCATGTTGACCCGTTTTCAGGGAGATTATTGCTGATGGATTTCCAGGTTTTTCCCTTATCCGAACTTTTCATGATATAGGGTTTGAAATCATCCCGTTTATGGTTATTGAATGTGGCATAAACTACATTCTCATCAAACCGGTCCGCCAGTATATCACTGACATAAGTATTATCAGGTATACCGGGGAAGGACTTGACCTGGGACCAGTTCTTACCCGCATCTTCCGTGACCGAGATAACACCGTCATCTGTACCAACATATAGCAGATCTTCTTTAACAGGTGATTCCACCATGGATACAGCCATGCCAAAGAGAGACGTAGAAACATCTTTTACAACGGCATCGGAACTCCAGTAATGTCCCATTACAGGCCATGTATTGCGGTCAATTTGGGCTGTGATGTCCTCGCTGATGACTGTCCATGAATCTCCCTTATCATCACTTCGGAAGATCTTGTTGGCTCCCATATAGAGACGGCTTCCGCTATGGGGACTGATGATCAGGGGGGCGTCCCAATTCCATTTATAGGAATCTTCGCCCTTTCTGGGCCTGGGTTTTATATTGGTACCCTCACCACTTTTACGGTCATGGCGTTCCACGTTACCATACTGCCACTCGCAGTATACAATATTCGGATCATCCGGATCAACTGCGACCCAGAATCCGTCTCCACCAAGAATACTACTCCAATCCTCGTTGCTTACACCTGCTGAGCTAGTGTTTCGAGAGGGACCAGCAAGTGTATTATTGTCCTGGGTTCCCCCATATACATTGTAAAATGGCCATTCATTGTCCACCATGACCCTGTAAAACTGCGTAACAGGAAGATTTTGTTTATAATCCCATTTCTTGCCTCCATCAAAGCACTCATAAACTCCTCCATCACCACCGATAAGCAGGTGTTCGGAATCCTGCGGGTCGATCCAGAGTGCATGGTCATCCACATGCCGGCCGTCAGTACTGATTCGAGACCAGGTTTTTCCACCGTCTCTTGTTACCTGTGTGTAGGTCTCGGTTGAATAAACCACATCCACATTATTTGGATCGCAGACGATTTCATTATAGTACTGTCCACTGCTGGCGTGGTCACTAACCTTGTTCCAGGATTCTCCCCTGTTGGTGGATCTGTAGAATCCGCTTTTATCTTCAGCAGCTTCCATGATAACATAAACCACATCCGGATTTGCCGGTGATACATCAATTCCCATACCACCAATATGGACCGTAGGCATTCCCTCCATTATTTTTCTCCAGGTTTCTCCGTTGTCGGTGGACTTGTATACAGCTGATTCGGGTCCCCCTCCAATCTTGGTAAATGTATGCCTCCGCCTCTGCTCCGAGGTGGCATATAGAATATCCGGTCGTTGAGGATCCATGACAACATTATTGACACCCGTATTTTCACTGATCTCGAGTACCTTATTCCAGGTTTCACCACCATCGATGGATTTATAAAGTCCGCGATCACCACCTGGTCCCCAGATAGATCCCTCGGCCGCAACAAAAACAATATCTGAATTACGGGGATCAATGATGATGCCACCAATTTGCCTGGATTCTTTCAGTCCCATATTTTTAAAGGACTTTCCACCATCGATTGATTTATAAACTCCATTTCCGTAACCAATGGCCCGCTGGTGGTTGTTTTCTCCGGTACCAACCCATACAACATTATGATTGTTTGGGTCCATCGTGACCACACCAATAGCGTACACTCCATAATCATCAAAAACAGGATCCCAGGTAATCCCTGAATTCACCGTTTTCCAGACATGACCGGAAGCCACAGCAACATAATACTCCTTGGGATTTTTTTCATTCACTGCGAAATCCGCTATCCGGCCTGAAGTCATGGCAGGGCCAATACTTCTCCATTTCAGTCCCGAGAATGTACTGCTTTTCAGGGAATCACTTTCACTCTTACTTCCCTTCTCCTTCTTCTTTGCTTCTACACCAGGTACCAGGACAATCGCCAGAACAAGCATCCATACCAGATGTTTCATTGAATTATTCTTCATCTTAATTTGAATTGGTTTACTAATCTGCAAATAAATATATTTTTGAGAAGATTCTACTGTCATTTGTCATGTTTGCTTCAGGCTTTGCTATTCGTCGCTGCCATTCGCGGCAATAGCCACAAACGGCCAGGCTCCTTATCAGCAAAGCCTTCAGCAAGTCATAGATCGTCGCTGCCATTCGCGGCAATAGCCACAAATGGCCAGGCTCCTTATCAGCAAAGCCTTCAGCAAGTCATAGATCGTCACTGCGATTCGCGGCAATAGCCACAAACGGCCAGGCTCCTTATCAGCAAAGCCTTCAGCAAGTCATAGATCGTCACTGCGATTCGCGGCAATAGCCACAAACGGCCAGGCTCCTTATCAGCAAAGCCTTCAGCAGATTTAGGGTAAAAAGAAAAGGCTACCCAAACCGGGTAGCCTTTTCTTATGAGTTATGATCGAATTACTGAATCACAAGCTTGCGCATGGAAACTTCATCTTCAGTTCTTACACGAAGCATATAAATACCCCGGGTAACATTGCTCAGGTCAATCTGCTCCTGAACATTGCTTACTGATTTCAGGGAATTCCTGTAAACTATTTTACCATTGAGAGAGAAGATCTCAATATCCAGATCTGCAGCTGCATCATGGCTCAGTTCCAGAGTGATCATGCCTGAACTCGGGTTCGGATAAACCTTCATCATATCATCAGACATCACATCATTTACATTTTCAATGATTTACCTCCTCGATATCAGCCAAATCCCTTGGAGCTATCTTGGGTTCATTCCAATGCCAAGTGGCAATACCTGTTACATTTGCCTATTGCCGGAATTTCTGTAGCCAGTCAAATCAGATTCGGTGAAATGAGCCCTGAGTAAATACCGGTATTTGAATTCCTGCGTTAAATAACATATTCCATATCAAAAGCAAATGTACCACCAGCCATCGGCAAAATCAATCGTGTATCAAATCGGATCAGTTCAGTTTCATAATTCTCGAAATTGGCATTGAATTCAGACAATGGTAATTGTCTGAGGAGTAACAGTATTTGCATGAGGAACTTGCTGCTCCCGGGTCCCCAACAGGAACAATTGCAACATTCTGAAATAGTCATCAAGAGTACCTACAAGTCCCGTGATTCCGTCATTAATACTATAAGTAGTTGTAATAATGCCATCCTCTGGAATTCCATGGATTTCAAATTCCGGCAGTACCATCCTGGACAATACTTCTTGTTGTAATAATCCTGCTGGTATGTGAGAACAACTTCTCCTGTTACCTTGTAGACTGTTTTGTCATCGACAATACCTGCCCTGAGAGCAGCCAGATCAGCGACCTCGATAGGAGCAACAGCAGCTACCGTCACCACCCAGACCTGTGTGGATGCATCTTGTGCGGTTACAGTATAATTTACAGCACCTCCCGAGAAATCCTGGGCAACTTCGGACAATGGATCTATGGATGCACCGGCAGAAATC
The DNA here is from genome assembly GCA_963777115.1 of uncultured Bacteroidaceae bacterium. GTDB lineage: Bacteria > Bacteroidota > Bacteroidia > Bacteroidales > SM23-62 > SM23-62. The sequence goes on from CAVZPP010000002.1 coordinate 411,717, forward strand.
CCAATGGTCGGTACCAGGTCACTTAATGTAGTGCCGTATTCTACCTCAGCTGTTACAGTGAAATTCACAGTATCAATAACCGCATCCATCGTCTCATTCGCGAGTACAAAACTCAGGATTTTTTTCTCACTGCTAAGTATCAGTGATTCAGTCACATTTACAGTCCAATTCCTGACATTCTACACCATTTTCGGCAGTAACCTCAAAGACTACTGCTCCCCCGCTAAAGTCAACCGAATCTCCTGAGGCTGGCTCAATCATTGCTCCATCAGAAATGACAATCGTTGGGAATAAGCTATCCAATTGAGTGCCTAAGGCTACAACAATGTCAACTGTTGCTGCTGCAGAATCAATGACAGCAGGTGAAAACTGCTCATTGAGGACGAATGATTTAATATCGGCCAATGAGTCTGATACTGGTGTTAGTTTACCCAGATTGTCAAAATTGTCCATCTCCATAACCTTCCATTCGGAGTCAAATTCATTAGTCCCGGCAGCAACTGTCCAGTCTGGATTTCCAGTGCTAATTTCAGCCTTTCTCCAGAGAGTATGGTTTTCAGCAGCCCCGCTTACTCCTGCGACATCAAAGTACTTATCAGAATCGGGATAACCGATAACATCGACAATGAACCAGGTCTCACCACCATCACTTGTCTTTTCAATGGACCTTGCATCATTTCCATTATGATGAACAACACTTGGATAACCAAGTACCTCATCTGCATCACTGGGATCATAGGATGTACTTGTACCAATACTGGCATCGTTAGTAATGATTACCCAAAGTGAATCGGCATCTAAAGTTGCGGATGTTGGGAAAGTATGAAAGTAAATCCATCCAGACCCATTATTTGACTGACCTATTCTGTAATCATCAAGGTTCACAACTGCCTCTGTAGGATTATGGATTTCGAGGGCTTTACGGTTACTGCCTCCTTCGATATACTCGGAGAAGTATAGATCCTGTCCAACTGTGGAAAATGTCCAGTCAGTGTTATCACTGATTCCTGCGAAGGTATTACCCTGGTAATCCACAAAAGATCCATTGTCAACCAGTACATAATAAGATGAACTGGTTTCAAGGTAACCGGATAAACGAACCACGATTCTGCTGTCATTGATCTCAACCTGGTCACTTGTAACATCAACTGATTCAACCGGTGTGTCATCTGAAAGATAGATTGATACATTTCCAGTTCCGGGTTGAATGTCTTCATTAAGTTCCATGTACAGAATTGTGCCCAGTCCGACTTCAACGGCATTGTTCCTGGGATACAACTCATTAAGTAAAGGTCTGATAGTGTCTGTCAAGTAAAACCACCCGCTTTTTGAACTGAAGGTTGAATCCTGGTAATCTGATAGTTTCAGAATCACACTATCTGCTCCGGCATCAAGGCTGATTGGAAGTATAAAACTTCCGGGATTTGCCAGTAAGTTAGTGTCCAATACACTGACCCAGAAGTCATTGGTGTCAACCAGTGCCCATAATGTAAGGCTGTCAATACCAGCTGAAGTCCAGGTGATTGTGACCGTATCTCCAACATAAAGAACTTCTCCGCCAAGAGGATATGTCATATCAATTGCGCGTGGATCTGTGGTAGTAGCCTGGACTAAAACAGTAGTGTCCTGGACATTCCCCAGTGCATCTTCTGCAATAAAATAGATATCATAGGAGGTATTGGCAGTCAGTCCGTCTATGGTGGTAGTGTCGTCCTGTCCTCCGTTTACAATTATCATTGTATCACCCATCATTACATCCATGATGTTTGGTGCTGACTCTCCATCCTCCTTAACCAGGTAGAAAACACTCCCAGCCTCGTTGATGTTTGCAATAACATCAAGTTGGGTTGAACGTACATCATCTGTTTTGGGATAGCCGGTTTTCCAAACCGGGGCAACTGTTTCCCCTGTAAAGGTACCCTTGACCATAAACTCATCTACCCACCAGCTGCGATTGTCAATCCTAATATCACTACCTCTATATTTAAAACCAAATCTTACATTTTGGCCATTTATTCCTGAGATGTCAATTTCGCTGGTCATAAACCATGTTTCGGAAGAAGCAGAGGAATCATATGCCAATTCTGTCCAGGTAGCATCATTATGCATTCCTTCTTCACCATTATAATCAGTTGAATAAAATAGTTTCAGGTAGTTATTTTCATCGTTGACACCATAATTCCATCGGTTGTAGAAAGTCAATTTCTCACTGCTCCAAGCATCAAGATTAACCGGAGGGGAGAATGCCCAATCCTGATTCACATCGCCATCATAATTAAATCCACTGATATAAGCAGAACGATTGGTTCCATCTGCACCCGGTCCGGTTAAATCCCATTCCTGGTTGTCTCCGCTGTCACTAACAGGGAACCAGCCTTCAACATCCAGTTCAAAATCTTCAAACAACACGATTGTATCTCCTCCATTCGTGGTTTCCACAATGGTTGCCACGGTACCGTCTGTTTTATAATCAATAAATCCTCCGTCATTACTATAGGGGTAAACATTGATAATGTAAGCCTGAGCCGGATCAAGTCCGGAAATAAAAACTGCCTGGTCTCCCTGGGATACATTTTTTATTAAAGATCCATCATCTTCCGGTGTTCCATCTACCGGGTCTGTGATTGCTCCGGGACTAATACTGGCCTTTACCAGGTATCCGGCTGGAAGGTTGGTGCCAACGGCATCTGTCCATGTATAATGTATCCTGCTGAAAGTTGTCCTGCTAACTGCCAGGTCTGTTACATGATTGTCAGGCTCGGGCAAAGGGTCTGCAATGTGAACATAGGGATTACAGTCGGCAACACCAGCTGCCTTATACTGGACATTCCACTGATCGGCAATCCAGGTTTCAGTTGCAGTTTTGAAACCGATTTTTCTATAAGCTCTACCATCTGTATATTCCCAGTCCTTGCCGGATCCATCCACACCAATTTCTCCGTATGCATCCACGAGTGTTCCTGTTGTATGATCACCACCACTGTAGAGGAAAAATGCGTCATCTCCATTGTTTATAAAACTGGCAACATCATCCGGAGCCGTACCATAAATAGTTGTGAAATCCGTATAGGCAGCCACCACATACATTGCACCGGGAGCCAATGTTCCTGTTAGTTGGACATCAAGCCATGAACTGCCTGCATTTGTTTGCTTACATATATACCAGGTTGCGGTGCCGAAATCAATTGTAGCATCAGATCCATTAAATATTTCAACAAACCGGCCGTTGGCATTATCCCCGGGATCAGTTATTTCCGAAATAAACAGAGTGCCCTGGGCGAAAAGTCCTCCCATGCACAAAAGAAGAGTTAAGAATAGTAAGGTTTTTTTCATAACAATGTGATTTTTAGATAATTATATAATAAATAGATTTTGTTGAAAAGGGATTATAAATGTAATAATTCAGAGATACCTGAGATATGTTTCATGTTATGTTTTGGTCAATTGTTAATAAATTTTTGATTAATGTCAGGAGTTGAAAGTTGTTACTCATTTATTATCAGTAAGTAAGGGTAAATACAATACTTATAAACTTTGATTAATAATGTTCAAAACTGATATTTATCTTTGCAGATGAATTTCCAAATTTGAATTTTATCGAAAATGGAATAACTAATTAGGATGATCCTATAGTCCATAACTAATATCAAAATCATGATAGATACAATTTTTCAGCACCGCTCCATACGTAAATACAAATCTGATGCTATACCGGAGGAGGTTCTTGATCGAGTTCTTCAGGCGGGAAGCAGGGCATCAACCACCGGGAATATGCAGGTTTACAGTATGGTGGTGACACAGGATCAGGAAATCCGGAAGCAACTCTGGGAATCGCATTTCAAACAGGGAATGGTTCTTCAGGCTCCGGTTCATATTACTTTCTCGGCGGACTTTAACCGGTTCAATAAGTGGTGCAGACAAAGAAAAGCTGAACCCGGTTATGATAATTTCCTTTCCTTTTATACGGCTTCCATAGATGCACTGCTTGCATCTCAGAATGTTGTATTGGAGGCGGAGGCTAATGGACTGGGGGCATGTTACCTGGGCACTGCGACTTATATGGCGGACCGGATAATCGATATTCTTGAATTGCCCGAAGATGTGGTGCCGGTGGCAGCAATTGTACTGGGTTACCCGGATGAAACACCGGATCTTACCGAGAGACTGCCGATGCGGGCTGTGGTTCATAAGGATAAATACCAGGACTATTCGGAAGAAGATATTAATACTATATATAAGGAACGTGAAGCCTCGGAATTAAGCGCAACCCTTCTTGAAGAAAATAATAAGGAAACCCTGGCCCAGGTTTTTACTGATAACAGGTATACTAAAAAGGATAATATTCATTTTTCAAAGCAATTCCTGGAAGTAATACGGAAGCAGGGTTTTTATAATCAGTAGTTTGATAATATCATATAAAGCATTTCGTTTATATTATTTATCCGTTGGTGGAAAGGATGATTTCCTGGATATATTTTTATCTATATTTAGCGCATGTCAGGCAGGGAAAATGAAACTATATTGTTGGGTAACCAGAAGCTTCCGGAATTGGAGTTAAGTCCCCTTGGACTGGATCCCGTTCCCGGGACTCTGGGGAGATCAAGGGCTAAGCATTTACTGGAAAGAAGCCTTTTTGGGGCGAGACGGCAGGAAATAGATAGTTTTAGCAATCTCAGCATTGAAGAAGCCCTGGATATCCTCCTGGAAGATGTACCTGCTCCAGCACCCCCGGTAAATATTAACCCGGATGACGTTGTACCTCTGGGTGAGACCTGGATCAATGCAGATTATAATTCAGACTATAAGTCAGACAGGAGAAAGAGTCTAAGGTCATGGTGGGTTGGACAGATTATTAACCAGGGTAGTTCCCTCGTTGAAAAAATGGTTTTATTCTGGCATAATCATTTTGTCACGGAGGTTCCGATAGTCAACCGCTCGAAATACCTGTATAGTTATAACGAACTACTCAGAAAACATTCCCTTGGAAATTTCAGGGACCTGGCCAACGATATGACCGTAAACACGGCTATGCTGAAATATCTGGATGGTGATGAAAATAAAGAAGGTTCTCCCAATGAAAACTATGCCAGGGAGCTTTTCGAACTTTTCACAATCGGGAAAGGACCTCTGATAGGGGAAGGAGACTATTCCCATTACACCGAGGATGATGTTCAGGAAGCTGCCCGGGTTCTGACCGGATGGAGGCTTGATACAGACAAACAGGAATCTTATTTTAATGCCTCAAAGCACGACACTGGCACGAAAACATTTTCAGGTTATTTCGATGGAATGCAGATCGTCGACGAGGGGGTGCAGGAATACAAATCCCTGATCTCAATGATATTTTCCCGTAAGGAAACAGCCAGAAGGCTTGCCAGGAAATTGTACCGCTGGTTTGTATATTATATAATAGATGAAGACATCGAAACCAATATTATCGAAGCCCTGGCCACTACTATTTTCGATAATGATTATGAGCTGAAACCCGCTCTGAGACAGTTACTATCCAGTGAGCATTTTTTCGATGAGACCTACCTTGGATCCTATATCCGGAATCCCTACGAACATATGGCCGGAACAATGAGGAAACTTGAGCTGGTTTATCCTGAAGATTACCTTAACTTATATGCCTACTGGAACACCTTTTATTACCAGGCAAGAAACCAGGAAATGCTGCTCGGTGAACCCCCGGATGTGGCGGGATGGACTCAATGGTACCTGGCCCCCCAATACAACCAGCTGTGGATAAACTCGGTGACCCTGCCCCAGAAAGTATATTTCTCAGATAAGATCTTAAGCAGCGGATGGACGAAAGATGGTTATGTTCTGAAAGCGGATGTAATAAAAGTGGCAGAACTCACCACTGTACCCTCCGACCCCAATATTTTAATCAAAGAACTGGCCGAGTTGTTTCTGCCAACTGGATTAAGCCAGTCCCAGCATGATAACCTCAAGGAGATACTTATACCCGGATTGCCGGATTTTGAATGGACCGTCGAATGGGATAAATACAAGGGCAATCCCGAGGACGAAAATATGAGGGAAGCCATAGAAGAGGTATTGAGGGGAGTCTTGAAAGCCCTTTTAAGAATGCCGGAGTATTGCCTGATGTAAGAAAGTATGACCTGAAACAAGAAAGTAGTGTCTGAAGTAAGAAAATGAAGAGAAGGAATTTCATAAAAGGTGCCGGAGCACTAGCTGCTCTCCCCCTGTTTTTCAAGGGACAGGCTCTTCAGGCCCTTGGGGGAAATATGTTCCTGGACCTATTAACAGGGCTCCGTCCGGACAGGAAGCTGGTTCTTGTACAGCTGAACGGTGGGAATGATGGTTTAAATACGCTTGTACCGCTTAACCAGTATGTAAATCTCCAGAAGGCAAGACCCAATATTATTATTCCCGAGTCAAAACTGCTTTCCCTGAGTGGTCAAACCGGACTCCATCCATCCATGGAAAAATTGAGGCAGTTGTATGTAGAGGAACAGGTTCTATTCGTTCAGAATGTGGGATATCCCAATCCAAACCTTTCCCATTTCCGTTCTAAAGATATTATGACCTCTGCCTCGGATTCAGATGTGGTATTGAACAGCGGATGGTTTGGCAGGATGTTGAATGAGATTCACCCCGCCTATCCGGAAGGATATCCCAACCAGGACAATCCCCATCCGCTCGCTCTGACCATAGGTTCGACCAATTCCCAAACCTGCCAGGGAGAGACCGGCAACCTCGGAACCGTGATAAAAAATCTCAATATTTCCTACCAGTCCGGTGGGGAAGGAGAAGCCACATTTCCAGATACACCCTATGGAAATGAACTTAGTTTTGTAACCACAGTTATGCAGCAAACTGAGGTGTACCTGGGGGTAATAAGGGATGCGGCGGACAAAGCAAAGAATCTTTCCAGTCTCTGGCCGGAGAGTGGCGATAACAAGCTGGCAGACCAGCTTAAGATCGTTGCCAACCTGATTGCAGGGGGATTGCAAACCCAGGTATATGTTGTTAACCTTGGAGGCTTCGATACCCATTCAGGCCAGGTAGTGGAGGGAAGCACCGAGACAGGGAAACATGCAAATCTTCTGGAAGATCTTTCCGTAGCTCTTCACGCTTTCCAGGACGACCTATCTCTTCTTGGCATACAGGACGATGTCATGGGATTGGTCTTTTCTGAATTTGGAAGGAGAATAAAATCAAACAGCAGCCTGGGAAGCGATCATGGAACAGCCTGGCCTGCTATCCTTTTTGGGAACCGTGTTAATCCAACTGTCCTGGGAAACAATCCCCAGATTTCTTCAGATGTTGAAAAAAAGGATAACCTGCCAATGCAATTCGATTTCCGTAGCCTGTATGGATCCATTTTCACCGAATGGTTTGAGGCAGACCCTCAATTGGTCAGCAAAGTACTGATTAAGGAATTTGAATCCCTTCCCATTTTACGTTCCACTGTTTCCGACAATAGCTTACCGCATGGGTCCCTGGCCGGGAAAGACTCTGTAAACATTCTGGCTATCTACCCCAATCCTGCCAGGCATCATGTTTCAGTTGATTTTAATACCCCTGTTGAAAAAGCAGTTCTCTCTGTATATTCAAGCACGGGACAACAGGTGCAAACCCGCAGCCTCAATAACCTGGCCATTGGGAAAAACCGGGTTGAGCTGGGAGTATCAGACCTTCCTGCAGGCAATTATCATCTCATCCTTCAAAGCGGGCATGAAAGAAAATCAGCCAGCTTTTCCGTGATAAATTAAACTGCAGGAGTTCCGGCAGATCTGGAATCATTTAAAAATATTAAGCATAAACTCACGTTATAAGTTGGAATCTTAATACTATTCCGGGTTTGAGAAGAATCCTGATTGCCATATCGATGATCAGTACACTGGGACTCAAAGGATACTCCCAGGAGTACAGCCTTATAATCCATCCTGTTGAAGGGGAACATATCCGGGGCATGTCCAATGCTTCCATTCAGGTCAAGGATTCCCTCGAAGTTTACACTCACTTGAAAGATATCCTGGGAGACCTGAGAGAGGAAGGCTACCTGGCAGCTTCAATTGACAGCCTGTCCTTCGATTCACTCGGCGCAGAAGCCTGGGCTTATTCGGGCCCAAGGTTTGAATGGGGGATACTATCTTTGGATTCGCTTGAAAGAAAGACCCTCAAAAAAGCAGGAGTGCATCAGCGGGCCTTTTCAGGCAAACCGGTAAAATATCAGAAACTGGCTGCTGCCCAGGAGAGGATCATCCAATGGTATGAGAACAATGGGTATCCATTTGCCGGTATATATATAAATAATATATCCTTTTCGGAGAGTGATCAGTCCTCAGATCAAAACCAGCCCCAAATATTGTCAGGAGAACTATGGGTCGAACCAAACAGTTTTTACCGGATTGATACCATCCATATAAAGGGTGAGGCCCGATTAGAGAGGAATTATTTTGAGAGGCTCACGGGACTTGAATCCGGGGATGTTTACCGGGAGGAAAGGATCTCGAAAATTTCAGACAGGATAAGAGAAACCCCCTTCCTGGAAGAGATCAAACCGGCTGAACTTGAATTTTTCGAGGGAGTGGCAGATATCTACACATATATTCAAAAATCCCAGGCCAACCAGTTCAACGGAATCATCGGGGTGTTTCCCAACCATGAACAAACAGGAAAACTATTTGTCACCGGAGACCTGCATCTATACCTTGTAAATTCTTTCGGGAAAGGTGAGTCCTTCCGATTCGCATGGAAAGCCCTTCAACCCCTGACACAGGAACTTGACGTAAGCATAGCATGGCCCTATGTTTTTAAATCCACGGTTGGACTGGGTTTTGATTTTTCCCTCTTGAAGCAGGATACCTCCTGGCTGAGTGTGAACCCGGTGCTGGACCTTAAGTTTTTCCTCGGAGGGAATAATTATTTCAATATTTTCTACGATTTTTTCAGTTCCTCTCTCATCAGTACAGCTGGACTCGAAAACGCATCCACCCTGCCTTCCTATGCGGACGTCACAAGCAGCCTGTATGGACTGGGTATTGAATACAGGAACCTGGATTATCTGTACAATCCCCGGAAAGGATGGGATATCCAGGGGAGATTGGGGATAGGAAGCAGGAAAATTCATAAGAATCCAGGCCTGCCGGAAAGCGTTTATGAATCCGTCGACCTGGTGTCTACAAAGGTGAAAGGCCAGGCCGGGATAAGGTTTTTTCAACCCCTGGGCAACCGCTTCAGCCTCTACCTGGGCAACCGTACCGGGTACCTGCTTACCCGGAATATTTTTGAGAACGAATTGTTCCGCCTGGGAGGTATCCACTCCTTAAGAGGGGTAGATGAAAATTCAATATTTGCTTCCCTTTACAGCCTGGGAACCATTGAGACCAGGTTTATATTTGAGCGAAACTCCAATTTCTTCCTATTTCTTGACGGGGGATATTATGAAAAAGATCTTGAGGAGAATTTTCAGGCAGACTTTCCCTTTGGTTTCGGGGCAGGGGTGAATCTCTCGACCCGGGCCGGGATCTTTTCCCTGGTTTATGCCATCGGAAAGCAATTTGACAATCCTGTGAATATCGGGGAGGCAAAGATCCATATCGGATACCTCAACCGGTTTTAATTCCGCCCAATAATTATATCTTTGTCCCCTAATAAATTCAAAATTCCAATCCATGGATGTGACTGTTCAAACCGCCAAAGATCTGGGTCTAACACCTGAAGAATTCGAAATGATAAAGGAGTATATGGGGCGGACCCCGAACTTCACTGAACTCTCCATTTATTCGGTGATGTGGTCTGAACATGCATCCTATAAAAATTCCATTAAATGGTTAAAAACGCTTCCGCGGGAAGGGAAAAATCTGCTGGTCGGAGCCGGTGAAGAGAACGCGGGACTGGTTGACGTGGGAAATGGACTTGGATGTGCATTTAAAATAGAATCCCATAACCATCCCTGTGCCGTCGAACCATACCAGGGAGCAGCCACAGGGGTAGGAGGGATCAACCGTGATATTTTCACCATGGGTGCCCGCCCGGTGGCACAATTAAATTCCCTGAGATTCGGGGATTTGAAAATGGACCGGACTAAATGGCTGATTGACGGGGTAGTGAAAGGAATCGGCGATTACGGGAACTCATTTGGCGTACCTGTAGTCGGGGGTGAAGTATTCTTTGACGAGTGTTATAATACCAATCCCCTGGTGAATGCGATGAGCGTTGGACTCATGAAACAGGAAGACATGATCTCTGCCCTCGCAAAGGGAGTTGGAAATCCAATCTATATTGTCGGATCATCTACGGGAAAGGATGGCATTCACGGAGCTACCTTTGCGTCTGCCGACATCACCGAAGATTCTGCAGAAGATATTCCATCCATACAGGTAGGTGATCCATTCATGGAAAAGCTTCTTCTCGAAGCCACCCTGGAACTGAATAAAAGCGGTGCGGTAGTAGGGATGCAGGATATGGGGGCAGCGGGTATTATTTGCTCGACCTCGGAAATGTCTGAGAAGGGCAGTAACGGGATGCGGATAGACCTGGACAAGGTACCCTTCCGACAAACCAATATGGAAGCCTGGGAGATTCTGCTTTCAGAATCCCAGGAAAGAATGCTGGTTTGCGTTGAAAAAGGTAAGGAAGCAGGAGTAGAAGCCATATTTGAAAAATGGGATCTTAACTGCGAGATCATCGGTGAAGTTATAGCAGAAGATAAACTGGAGTTCTATAGGGGAGGGGAACTGGTTGCAGAAGTACCTGCCTCCACACTGGTTCTCGGCGGTGGTGCCCCTGTCTATGAAAGGGAGTTCTCAGAGCCGGCCTATTATAAGGAATTCAAGAAATTTGACCAGGACAGTATTGAGGAACCGGAAGATTATAAAGCCGTTTCCTGTGAAATTATCAGGCATCCCAATATTGCCTCTAAAAGATGGGTGATCGAACAATACGATACCATGGTCCGGACCAATAATATGTCAACTAATTTCCCCGCTGATGCCGGACTCGTAAATGTGAAGGGAACAAACACCAGCCTGGCCCTGACCACAGATTGCAATTCAAGATATGTTAAGGCGGATCCGAAGATCGGAGCTATGATAGCAGTAGCCGAAGCTGCCAGGAATATCGTATGCAGCGGCGGTGAACCCCTGGCCATTACCAATTGCCTGAATTTTGGTAATCCCTATAATCCTGAAGTATTCTGGCAGTTCAAGGAAGCAGTTACCGGGATGGGAGAAGCCTGCCGCAAGTTTGACACCCCTGTTACCGGTGGAAATGTGAGTTTTTATAATCAGACCACCATCGACGGAAAGACCGAACCGGTTTACCCGACGCCGGTGATTGGAATGCTTGGCATTGTCAAGGAAAAGCAGCATATGATGTCCCTTGATTTTAAAGAAAAGGGAAATGTGATCTTCCTGGTAGGTAAATCCGTTAATGATATTGCCGGCTCGCATTACCTTTATTCTGTTAAAGGAGTTAAGGCCAGTCCCCCTCCCCATTTTGACATGGAATATGAACATCAAATTCAGGAGGCTGTACTCGGACTCATACGTGGAGGAATGGTAAGTTCTGCACATGATGTTTCGGACGGAGGATTATATGTTACGCTCGTAGAAAGTGCAATACCCAGGAACCTGGGATTTGATATTACATCACCGGCCGAGATAAGGAAAGATGCATTTCTTTTCGGCGAGGCTCAGAGCCGGATTGTTGTAACAGTTAACGATGCCCAGGAAGATGAGTTCATTGATTATATGATGGAAACAGAACTTAATTTTTCTGCTCTTGGCCATGTCACCAAAGGAGAACTAAGGGTGGATGATATTTCCTTTGGATTTATTTCCGATGTAAAAAGAAGTTATCTCACCGCCCTGGAAAAGCAATTGGAAAAATCAGCCGGGGAAAGTAAGGACCAGTAATACAAGCACTGATAATAAGCACAGAAATTGAACGTTTAAAGAATTAATGAATCTGCTGAAAAAATACCTGTCCATTTTAATGCTGCTGGCAATTGCCCTTTCCGCAAGTGGACAGGTTGCAAAGGTTCAGAATCACCCCAACTATGATTTCAAATGGATCCATTTCGGTTTTATGGTTGGATTGAACACAATGGACTTTGGCTTCGACCGGCCTGCCCAGAGTGGAGATAGCCTATTGTTTGCCGATGTTAGCAGAGCCAGACCAGGTTTCCAGGTCAGCATCGTTTCTGACCTGCGCCTGAATGACCATTTTACCCTTCGTTTTCTGCCCGGGATAACTTTTGGGGCCCGGGAATTCTCCTTCTATGGAAAGGACGACTCCGGAAATGAGTACCTGGATGCCCAGTGGACCATAGAATCCAACTTTCTTGATTTTCCTCTCCTAGTAAAATACAAGTCCCAGCGTGTCAATAATTACCGGCCCTACCTGATCGCCGGTGTCAACTTCCGCTATGACATGGCCGCCCGGAGGGAGCTTGAATTTAATGCCGCCAGGGTGCGTCTTGATAAAGCAGACTTCTATGCAGAAATTGGGTTCGGTATCGACATGTTCCTGCAGTATTTTAAATTTGCCCCGGAACTAAAAGTCTCTGCTGGCTTCAGGGATATATTTGCACACGATCCTGCGGGAGATAAATATACTTACTCCATCGAAAGCCTGCAGTCTTACATGGTCATGCTTTGCTTTTATTTTGAATAGGCCTTTCGGCTCCGGCAGTTTGGGAATATTTGACTCCTACCTGTAAAATTCTTTACACCAACGCAGTGGCCTGCCGCCTGAATTCGGCTGAGAGGATGGCTGTTGCTGCAGCTATATTCAGGGATTCGGCATGAAGTTCCGGGTCATGGTTCGGGATGCTCAGTATCTGGTCCGCTGACTCCAGCAGGCTATCCGACAATCCCTTCGATTCATTGCCCAGGAGGAACATGCCATTTTCCGGAAGGGAGGTTTCATACAGGCTTGTTCCCTTGCCTCCGGTGGCGAAGACGGGAAAGTATTCTTCCGCTGTCCCTTGCTTCCGAAGCTGGCCAATCAGGTAAGCCAGGTCCATATGATGCACCCGGACCCTGAGAAAGGAGCCCATGGTGGACTGAATTACTTTCGGACTATACAATTCCACACTGTCATCCGAGCAAAAAATATCCCGGATACCGAACCAGTCCGCTATCCGAATAATGCTGCCCAGGTTTCCCGGATCCTGAATGTTTTCCAGTCCAATGACCAGGCTGCCAACAATGGCAGACAAATCCGGTCGATAATCTGCCTGCTTCAGGACGGCAATGGCCCCATTGGGTTCACGGAGGGTGGAAATTTGTTTAAGTTCAGCGGCCCCAACCTCAAAATGCTCTATTCCCCCGGGAATACTTCCCCCGAACTCTGCCAGCCAGTCCCTCGAACCAACAACAAACTCAACCCGGTAGGGAATCCCGCCGGACTGGGGATTCAAAACCTCCCTGACCATTTTATCGCCTTCCACAGGGAAAACTCCATGTTCATTCCTGTCCTTTTTACGAGCCAGACTGCGAATAAACTTATTCTGATTTTTACTGAGGCTTGTCATTGTTAATTACCCGGCTTTTAAGGCAGGGTTCTTGTGCCTGATTTGAGTATATTTGCTACCAAGATACGAATAATTAATACGCCTTGCCTTCCGACAGTCCACATAGAATTTCTTTCAGTATTATTTCATTTGCTGCTGTATTGCTTCTGGTTCTTTCTTCCTGCAGACCAACAAAGTACGTGACTGAGGATGAGTTCCTTTTGGATAAATACAAACTGAGAATAGAGGAAGGGAATATTGATAAGAAAGAACTTGATTCATATGTAAAGCCCAAGCCAAATAAAAAGATACTGGGCATGAAATTCTACCTGGGCCTGTATAACCTGTCCGGTGAGAAAGACAATGGATTCAACCGCTGGTTGAAGAAAATCGGGGAAGCCCCTGTGCTTTACGATGAGTTTGAGTCTGAGCGGAACAATAAGCAGCTGAATCTGTACATGAAGAATAAGGGCTATTACGATGCCCTGATAAGTGATACAGTTAAATTTCGGAAAAAGCAGGCCCAGGTCCACTATGGTGTTGAAGTGGGACAAGCTTACACCATTCGTAAAATATCTTATAACCTTGAGGATACCAGCCTTCAGTCTGTTTTTTATCCCGACACAGTCAATACCCTGCTGAAAAGAGGTGATAATTTCGATGTTGACATTATGCAGGAAGAACGGTTGCGGATTGAAAATTTACTCAAAAACCAGGGGTATTACAATTTTAACTTCCAGTATATTTATTACGATGTGGACAGTTCATTGCGGACTCACCAGGTAGATCTGACACTGGGAATAAAGAATTATATCATCTCTTCAAAGGAGGGATATCGCCTCATTGTTCCCCACAGGAGATACAAGTTGGAAAGGGTATATATCTATCCGGGATTTGATCAAAACTCGGCGATGAGGGATTACCAGGGGTATATAGATGGACTGGAGAGTAAGGATTTTAAGAATTTTGTTTTCCTTACGGAAGGGGAAATGAAAGCAAATCCCAATGTAATCTCCCAGTCCGTTTTTATCATGCCGGGGGAATTGTATAATCATGAAAAAGTGAACCAGTCTCAGAAACACCTGTCCTCTCTCCGAATCTATAAAATGGTTAATGTAGTTTTTGATGAGCCGGATCCCTATGATAAGGTCAGTAGAGATTATTATCCATTGGTATGCCATATACAATTGAGTCCAACTACAAACCAGTCCTACACCGTCGAGTTGGAAGGCACAAACTCAGAAGGTAATATCGGTGCCGGGGGGAACCTGAATTATCAGCACAAGAACCTCTTCGGAGGGGCGGAAAATTTTTCTGCCAGGCTTTCCGGGGCAGTGGAATCATTAAAGAAAACAGATCAATCCGGATTTGGAACAATGCTGGAACTGGGGACCGAGGTAAAGGTGACCCTGCCTCAATTTTTGCTTCCTTTTAAGACAGAGGATTTTATCAGAAAATACAATCCGAAAACAAATATTTCAGCTTCCTATAATTACCAGAAAAGACCGGATTTTACACGCTCTATCATGCAGACCACCTTTGGTTACCACTGGAGTGGGAATGAACTGCTTACCCATATTGTAAATCCTGTACAATTGAATTATGTCAATATGATCAATGCTACAGATTCCTTTATAAATACCATAAAGGGGACCTATCTGGAGCACAGCTATGAAGACCGGCTCATCCTGGGAGGGAACTACTCTCTATTATTCAGCAACCAGAAAATAAAGAAATTGTCAAATTTCCTGTTTTTCAGGAGTAATATGGAATCGGCGGGTTTGTTGCTCAGAGGATTGGGTATGGCATTAGAAGCTCCTGTTGATTCCCTTGGCAGATACAAGGTATTTGGAAATGCCTTTGCCCAATATATTAAGGGTGATGTGGAATTTCGATGGTATAACAGGGTAAATGACAAAACCAGTTTTGTGTACCGTTTATTTGGAGGTATGGCCTTTCCTTATGGAAACTCCCTGGGGATTCCATTCGAGAAACAGTATTATTCGGGGGGTGCCAACGGGATCAGAGCCTGGCCCGTCCGTTACCTGGGTCCCGGTTCCTACAATGGAGTTGGAGAAACCACTTATCCCAACAGAACGGCAGACATTAAACTGGAGGCCAATGCTGAATACAGGTTCAAATTGTTCTGGGTACTGGAAGGGGCCCTGTTTTTGGATGCAGGTAATATCTGGTCTGTAAACCCGGATTCTGATCGTATTGGAGCGAAATTTTCATGGGATAGTTTTTATAAGGAAATTGCTGTAGGGACAGGGGCAGGTATGAGAATGGATTTTTCTTTTGTTATTTTTCGAGTTGACCTGGGATTCAGGTGGCATGATCCGGCCAGGAATGAAGGGGAACGTTGGATACTAACAAGTGATGGCATTAGAAATCCGCAGTTAAACATAGCCATTGGCTATCCTTTCTAAACCCCTCTTCATGCAAATTCCTGAGAAATAATCAGGCGTTCGTTTTATTCTATCCCTGAAAACTCTATTTTTGCGGAATTATTTTTAAACGGATTCATTTTAATTAATTATAAAAAGATCTTCAGATGTCAGCAAAAGTATTTGATTTAGTGAAGCCAGGAGTCGTCCTTGGGGACGATGTTCAGAAGCTTTTCAAAGTAGCCAGGGATAACGAATTTGCCATCCCGGCAGTGAATGTAGTAGGAACCAATTCTGTGAATGCCGTAATGGAGGCAGCCAAGGTGGTCAACTCACCTATCATTGTGCAGTTTTCTAATGGGGGAGCAGCTTTCTGGTCCGGAAAGGGAGCTTCAAACGAGGGACAAAAATCTGCATTGGCAGGAGCTGTTATAGGAGCTAAGCATGTTCATTCACTGGCTGAATTATACGGAATTCCAGTTCTCCTGCATACCGATCATGCTGCCAGGAAACTGCTGCCATGGATTGACGGATTGCTGGATGCAGGAGAAAAGCATTTTCAGGGCTGGGGAAAACCTCTGTACAGTTCGCATATGCTTGATCTCTCCGAAGAACCACTGGAAGAGAACATTGAGACCTGCAAGAGCTACCTTGAGCGAATGAGTAAAATGGGCATGACCCTTGAGATTGAACTCGGTGTTACTGGAGGGGAAGAAGACGGAGTGGATAATACGGAAATTGATAGCTCCAAATTGTATACCCAGCCTGAGGAAGTTGCTTACGCTTATGAAGAACTCAGCAAGGTCAGCGACCAATTTACCATTGCTGCCTCCTTTGGAAATGTGCACGGGGTTTATAAGCCGGGGAATGTAGTTCTGACACCAAAAATACTACAGAACTCACAGAAATATATCCAGGAAAAATACAATACATCAGAGAAACCAGTAAACTTTGTTTTCCATGGTGGATCCGGTTCCAGCCGCGAGGAGATCAGGGAAGCAATTGGTTACGGTGTGATCAAAATGAACATTGATACCGATACACAGTGGGCATACTGGGATGGTGTCAGAGCGTACGAAGCAGCGAACCATGATTACCTGCAGGGGCAGATTGGAAATCCTGAAGGAGATGATAAACCTAATAAAAAGAAGTACGATCCCCGGGTATGGTTACGTGCCGGTGAAACAGCAGTGATTGACAGGCTGAAGGTTGCTTTTGAAGACTTGAATTGCCTCGACAGAAATTAATTTAGTTTTAGATTACGATAAACCGCAAAGACCGTCATTAAGTAATGAGGTCGATGCGGTTCATTTTTATATAATACTATTATAATGGCAGAAATTCCCGATCCAGGACGAGAAAGTTTTACCAGTAAGTTTGGAATCCTCGCTGCTACTGCGGGCTCTGCCATTGGACTGGGTAACATTTGGAGATTTCCCTACGTGGCAGGAGAAAACGGTGGGGCAGCATTTCTTTTCGTTTACCTGGGTTTTGTCCTTGCTTTAGGAATTCCCCTGATGCTTTCCGAATTTATAATCGGAAGAAATACACAGAAGAATCCGGTTGGCGCTTTCTTAAAGCTAAGAAAGAGTAAGGCCTGGTCTATCGTTGGACTAATGGGAGTGAGCGGGGCTTTTATCATCCTCGCTTTTTATGCAGCCGTTGCCGGGTGGACTCTTGAATATCTTTTTAAATCGGTTTCCAATGGATTCTCCGGTAAGAATCCTGAGCAGTTAAGTGAAATGTTTACCTCCTTTCGTGAAGGTTCCTGGAGACCTATTATCTGGTTCCTGGTATTTATGGTAATGACAGCTTCGATAGTTATTGCAGGCATTAAGAAAGGCATTGAAAAGTATACCAAGGTCCTTATGCCTCTTCTATTGGTGATCCTGGTGATTCTCAGTATTCGTTCACTAACCCTTCCGGGGGCCAAAGAAGGCCTTCGATTTTTATTCGCTCCGGATTTCTCAAAAATCACAACAGATACCATCCTTCAGGCCCTGGGACAGGCATTTTTCTCTCTGAGTATAGGGATGGGTACCCTGATTACTTACGGATCCTATGTTACGAAGAACAATAACCTTTCCAATACAGTCATAAGTGTTGCTATGGCCGATACTTTTATTGCCATCCTGGCAGGTGTGGCGATTTTTCCCGCAGTATTTGCCTTTGGAATTGACCCGGCGGCCGAAGAGGGATTGACATTTATTGTACTTCCAGGCATTTTTCAACAAATGCACGGGGGCTATTTCTTTTCCATTATGTTTTTTACCCTCCTTGCCATTGCGGCACTTACATCCACTATTTCAATGCTTGAGGTCGTGGTTACTTATTTCGTTGAAGAACTTAGGATGAAAAGAAAGAGGGCTACAGTGATCGCTACCACGCTGATTTCTGCTATTGGACTTTTCGCGGCCGGTTCATGGGGCTGGTTTGAAAATATGACACTTTTCGGTCTGAATGTATTCGGCCTCCTGAATTTTACCTCTGTAAACCTGCTTTTGCCTCTGGGGGGATTCCTTATCGTCATCTTCGTTGGCTGGTTTATGGGAAGTAAGATTGTAAAGGCAGAACTTTCTAACGAAGGAAGCCTCAAGGCAAGGTTCTGGCTGGTGTTTCTTTTCCTTGTTAAGTTTATCGCCCCGGTAGCAATTGCCATAGTATTCCTGAATTCGATTGGATTTATAAACTTTTAAGGAAATGCTATGCTCAGGCGGCTGCTCAGGGATTATCTTTCCCTTACCCGCAGTGAACGGCGCGGGATGCAGGTTCTTACCATCCTGCTTGTAATACTGGTTATTTTCAGGTCCCTGCTACCTCAGTTTTTCCCATCCCGGGAATCGGATCTTACCCTTGCAGAGAAGAATTTTATAGCATTAGAGGATTCAATCATGAATCTGCTTACCTATACTCCGGACCGAACTTCATTCCCTTCTACAAGAATCTGTTTTGGTATCAGACAGGGGCAGGGCTGAACCCTTTCCCTTCGATCCCAATGTGGCCTCATTGAATGAACTCTTAAAACTTGGAATCCCCGAGCGGACGGCCCGCACCCTTATTAAATACAGGAATGCAGGGGCAGAGTTCAGGAAAGATTCTGATCTTCTTAAGGTTTACGGGATGGATCCTGTGGAGTATGATCGTTTAAAGGAATATATCCGGATTGAATCATTCTGTGATGATACTGCAGGGTTGGCGACAGCAGGAGTTTTCAGGCAGGGAGAAAATTCTTTACCCCGGGAAAGCATAAGAAATTCTGATGGTATTGAATTTGATTTGAACCAGGCAGATTCCCTGCAATTACTTTCGGTTTATGGCATTGGACCGGTATTTGCGCGTCGTATCCTGCGCTACCGGGAATCCCTGGGTGGTTTTTACAGTCCCTCGCAATTGCTTGAAGTATATGGTTTTACACCTTCTCAATACCAGTCCCTTTCCCAATGCAGCTACATCGATACCGGTTTTTTGAGAAAAATTGACCTGAATCTAGTGGAAGCCAGGGATTTGCGCCTACATCCCTACCTTGACAATTACCAGGCAGAGTCTATTATCTTCTGCCGCCAGCAACTTGGAAGATATGAAGATCCACAGGAGTTGCTTGAGAACAGGTTGCTTCCGGATTCAGTGTTCAGAAGAGTCAGACCATACCTTTCAGCAGGTCGTTAAACTCCTGTCAGGTCTGGTGATCATGGATTTTTAGATTTTTTTAACACTGTTTTCTGGATTTCTTCCCGGCTTTTTTGTAATTTACAAATGATGTCATCAAAAGGTCTTGTTTCATAAACCTCTGACCTACAGAAGAATTATTAAAAACTGTTTATGAAAAACGATAAAAATCCCTGAGCGTATGAATTTTATATGAATTTTTTTGATTAATGTGATAGTATTTATAAATTTGCCGCTCAATTAATTTAAGCTAGGAGAAAATCATGATTGTTGTTCCAATTAAAGAAGGTGAAAACATTGAGCGCGCTTTAAAAAAGTTTAAAAGAAAATTCGAGAGAACGGGAACCATTAAGGAATTAAGGGGACGCCAGGCCTATGTAAAGCCTTCCGTTAAGAAGAGAGAGATCAAAAAGCATGCTGTATATATCCAAAAGCTTCAGAACCTGGAAGACTAGGAGAATAAACCGCGTACCTGATATACTACGCCGATAAACCCTTATTTGACCGCCGGTACTCTTGATACCGATTTCCTGACGTACTTTATGAATTATAAAGAATCCTTTCTGGATTATCTCCAGTTTGAGAAAAGGTATTCAGATCATACTATTCTTTCATACAGAACAGATCTGGAGCAGTTTGATGCGTTTATCAGTGAGGAGAGTGCGAATTTCTGATCTCTCTTTAGCTGATGGAAAGCTTATCCGTTCCTGGGTTATCCGACTTATGGATTCAGGACAGAATGCACGCACGGTAAATCGCAAAATATCAACCTTGAAATCTTTTTTCAAGTACCTGATGCGTCAGCAGCAGATAAATACAAATCCAATGGACAAGGTTCTAAGTCCAAAACAAAGCAAGAAATTACCTGCTTTTGTGGAGGCTGATAAGATGGACCAGCTTCTGGATGGGTATGATTTTGGCATTGATTTCAGGGGAGTCCGAAACCGGCTGATTATCGAGTTATTATATATAACAGGGATGCGACAGGCGGAACTGATTGGCCTCAGGGATTCTGATGTTGACCTGTATGAACTGACAATAACCGTCACCGGTAAGAGGAACAAACAACGGAGTGTTCCCTTTGATCTGGCCTATAAAGAGGTCATCAGATCTTACCTCGATTTGCGAAACGAAAATTTCCCCGGAAGGGAATTTCCCAATCTACTGTTAACTGATAAGGGAAAACCACTTTATCCGAAGTTTGTTTATAAGGTGGTGAATTCATATCTCCGTTTAGTTACGACCATGGAACATCGTAGTCCTCATGTTCTCCGCCACACATTTGCCACCCATATGTTAAACCGGGGGGCGGACCTGAATGCAATAAAGGAGATTCTGGGGCATGCTAACCTTTCCGCAACCCAGGTATATACACATAATACTTTTGAAAAATTAGTTACTATATATAAACAAGCTCATCCAAGGGCATAAAAGATGAATCAATATGGATATCAAAATTCATTCAATCCGGTTTGATGCAGATACCAGGCTGCTTGATTTTATCAATCTGAAAGTTCAGAAGCTGATACAGTATTTTGACGAAATTATCGGGGCCGAGGTTTTTCTACGACTGGACAAGTCACAGGACCTGGAAAACAAGGTAGTGGAAATCAGACTTACATTGCCTGGTAATGAGTTGTTTGCAAAAAAACAAAGTAAGACTTTTGAAGAATCCACAGACCTTTCTGTCGAGGCCCTGAGAAAGCAAATAGTGAAGTATAAATCAAAACTCAGACGGGCCTAAAATAAAGCCATCTTTTTTTTGTGATATAAATAAAATATTTATACATTTGCGAACCGATTTTCAAGGGTATTTTACACCCTTACGTTCTTTGATTTGCCAATGTAGCTCAGCTGGTCAGAGCAGCTGATTTGTAATCAGCAGGTCGGGGGTTCGAGTCCCTTCATTGGCTCTGACATTCCGGGGAGATACCAAAGTGGTCAACTGGGGCAGACTGTAAATCTGCTGGCGTATGCCTTCGTAGGTTCGAGTCCTACTCTCCCCACAAGATTTTGCGTGTTTGGATGTAGGTGTGGGTGTGATTCAGAAGATACCCCTGAGACATACTTCACAAACAAACACACAAAGTCGTAAATAATGCACACACACACACACACACTCAAACTCATGCCTTAAGGCGGGAATAGCTCAGTTGGTAGAGCACGACCCTTCCAAGGTCGGGGTCGCGAGTTCGAGCCTCGTTTCCCGCTCAAGAAGCCGATGTAGCTCAGGGGTAGAGCGCGTCCTTGGTAAGGACGAGGTCATGGGTTCAATTCCCATCATTGGCTCTTTGTTTTTAAGAAGAATAACAATAAGTAATATTCAATTTCTAACAAGTTAAAGTTATGGCTAAAGAAAAATTTGACAGATCGAAACCGCACGTTAATATTGGTACCATTGGTCACGTTGACCACGGAAAAACGACATTAACCGCTGCTATTACAATGGTGCTTGCCAAGAAAGGACTGGCAGACATAAAGGATTTCGATTCAATTGATAATGCTCCGGAAGAAAAAGAAAGGGGTATTACCATTAACACTGCTCACGTTGAGTATAATACAGAGACTCGTCACTACGCACACGTTGACTGTCCCGGACACGCTGACTATGTGAAGAACATGGTTACGGGTGCTGCACAGATGGACGGTGCCATTCTGGTTGTAGCTGGAACAGACGGACCTATGCCCCAGACCCGGGAGCATATCCTTCTGGCCCGCCAGGTAAACGTACCTAAGGTGGTCGTTTTCGTCAACAAGGTTGATATGGTTGATGATCCTGAACTTCTGGAACTGGTTGAAATGGAAATTCGTGAACTCCTCGATTTCTACGAGTTTGATGGTGACAATGCTCCCGTTATTCACGGATCCGCCCTTGGAGCTATGAATGGGGAAGCAAAGTGGGAAGATAAGGTTATGGAACTTATGGATGCAGTTGATTCATACATACCGATTCCTCCACGTGATATTGATAAGCCATTCCTTATGCCGGTTGAAGATGTATTCTCAATCACAGGACGTGGTACCGTTGCAACAGGCCGTATTGAAACTGGTGTTGTTCTTACTGGCAACGAAGTTAACCTTATCGGTCTTGGTGCAGAAGGAAAAAAGACTGTTGTAACTGGTGTTGAAATGTTCCGTAAGATACTTGATCGTGGTGAAGCTGGTGATAATGTTGGTCTTCTGCTCAGGGGTGTTGATAAGAAAGAAATTAAGAGGGGTATGGTAATTGCTGATCCCGGTTCCATCAAGCCGCACACCAAAGTTAAGGCTCAGGTGTACGTTTTGAAGAAGGAAGAAGGAGGTCGTCACACACCTTTCCATAATAATTATCGTCCACAGTTTTACCTGAGGACCCTGGATGTAACTGGTGAGATTCACCTTCCGGAAGGTCGTGAAATGGTAATGCCTGGTGACGATGTTGAGATTACTGTAGATCTGATCTACCCGGTAGCCATAAACAAGGGACTAAGGTTCGCCATCCGTGAGGGTGGAAGAACTGTAGGTGCCGGCCAGGTTATCGATATTATTGAGTAAAGTCCATAACGATTAGCTATAATAATTGTCGAGGGTTCGGTCCGATATCGGTCCGAACTCTTGGCATGTTTTCACAGATATAGCATACGGGTGTAGCTCAGTTGGTAGAGCATTGGTCTCCAAAACCAAGGGCCGGGAGTTCGAGCCTCTCCACCCGTGCAAATTTTGAAAGGAATGAAGATAAAAGTATATTTTGAAGAGACCTGGAACGAGCTGATACATAAAGTATCCTGGCCAACATGGTCCGAATTACAGAACAGTGCCATGGTAGTCATGATCGGAACTGTAATCATTTCTCTGTTGATCTTTGTAATGGATTTTAGTTTTCGTAACGTGATGGAAACGGTTTACAGCCTGTTCTATTAATATTATAAGCAAGACCAATGGGGGAAATTGACAAGAAATGGTATGTCCTTAGGGCGATTGGAGGGAAGGAGAAGAAGGTTAAGGAGATGATCGAAAATGAAATCTCAAGACTGAACCTGGAGGATTATGTTTCCCAGGTATTGATCCCTACTGAAAAAGTCTACCAGATACGCAACGGAAAAAAGATCAGCAAGGAAAGAAATTTTTTTCCTGGTTACGTGTTGATCGAAGCTTCTCTGGTTGGGGAAATACCACATATTCTGAAGAATATAACCAATGTTATTGGATTTCTTGGGACCAAGGGGGAAGAATCCCCGACCCCGCTCCGTGCGAGCGAGGTTAACAGGATACTCGGTAAAGTTGATGAACTGGCCGCAAGTGAGGAGGAAATTAACGTTCCTTTCTTTGTGGGTGAGTCGGTCAAAGTTATTGACGGTCCATTTAACAGTTTTACTGGTGTGATTGAGGAGGTTAATAATGAGAAGAAGAAGCTGAAGGTCATGGTGAAGATCTTCGGTAGAAAAACCCCTTTAGAGCTGAGTTTCTTACAAGTTGAAAAAGATAGTTAAAGAAAACAAACGAATTGTCTGATATATTCAGAAACCCGATGCTGGGTGCTGAAGCTTCCAATATGGATGGCAATCTGTTGATTAACCGGAAATCGTAGAATTAATATGGCGAAAGAAGTAGGAGGATTAATCAAATTACAGATCCGAGGTGGGTCAGCGAATCCATCTCCTCCTGTCGGACCCGCATTGGGTGCGAAAGGTGTAAACATCATGGAGTTTTGCAAGCAGTTTAATGCACGTACTCAGGATAAAATGGGAAAATTACTTCCGGTAGTTATTACCGTTTATGTTGACAAGTCATTTGATTTCATTGTTAAGACTCCACCGGTTGCTGTTCAATTACTTGAAGCAGCAAAAACTAAAAAAGGTTCCGCAGAACCTAACAGGGACAAAATTGCCTCTGTTACGTGGGAGCAGGTACAGACAATCGCTCAGGACAAAATGCCTGATTTGAATGCTTTTACCGTTAAGTCTGCCATGCAAATGGTTGCAGGAACAGCGCGAAGTATGGGAATAACCATAAAGGGAACATTCCCGTCTAATCTTTAATCTCTTAATAATAATGGCAAAACTGACAAAAAATAGAAAGCTTGCTGTAGAGAAGATTGAAGAAGGTAAACTCTATAAGTTAAGTGAAGCCGCTGATTTGTTAAAAGAAGTATCTACCACAAAGTTTGATTCATCAGTTGATATTGATGTAAGACTGGGTGTTGATCCTAGAAAAGCAAATCAGATGGTTCGTGGCATTGTGACTCTTCCTCATGGTACCGGAAAAGAAACCCGTGTACTTGTGCTATGCACACCTGATAAGGAAGATGAAGCGAAAATGGCAGGAGCAGATTATGTTGGCCTTGATGAATATATTGAAAAGATACAAAATGGATGGACCGATGTGGACGTGATCATTACCATGCCCCCCGTAATGGCGAAGGTGGGTAAACTTGGTAAGGTTCTTGGTCCCAGGGGACTCATGCCCAATCCGAAAAGCGGTACTGTGACGATGGATGTCGGCAAAGCCGTTGAAGAAGTGAAGAAGGGGAAGATCGATTTTAAAGTCGATAAGTTCGGGATCATTCACTCACGGATCGGAAAAGTATCTTTCAATTCTAAACAGATCGCAGAAAATGCGAAAGAATTCATCAACACTATCATTAAACTCAAGCCGTCATCATCGAAGGGAACTTACTTAAAGAGTATTAGCCTTTCAAGTACAATGAGTCCGGGCATTACTTTGGATACCAAAGTTCTGGAGGACTAATACAGCAGTTGAGATTTAATGAACTCTATTGAATCATGAGAAGAGAAGAGAAAAATTCCATAATTGACGGCCTTAAGGAGCAGATTAACAATGCCAGCCATTTTTATTTGACAGATATATCAAATCTGAATGCAGCTGATACATCAACCCTCAGGAGAAAATGTTTCGAAAAAGAAATTGAACTTGTGGTGGTGAAAAATACATTGTTGAAGAAAGCCCTTGAGCAGTCGGAAGGAAACTTTGAAGAGCTCTATGATATATTGAAGGACTCAACATCTATAATGTTTTGTGAAACAGGTAATATACCGGCCAAACTGATCAGTGATATCAGGAAGACCAAGGATAGACCTGTTCTCAAGGCAGCATTTGTTGAAGAATCAATTTATCTGGGCGACGAAACACTGGAAATGCTATCATCCCTTAAGTCCAAAGATGAACTTATTGCAGATGTACTTGCATTACTCCAGTCACCTATGACGAACCTGCTTTCTGCTCTGCAGTCAGGAGGAAATAATATGGCAGGAGCATTGAAAACCCTTGCCGAAAAAGAATCATAAAGAATAATTTTAAAAACTATAGAAAAATGGCAGACGTAAAAACAATTGCAGACCAGTTGGTAGGACTGACTGTAAAAGAAGTAAATGAGCTTCTTGATGTACTGAAAGAAGAGCATGGGATTGAGCCCGCAGCTGCAGCAGTTGCAGTAGCAGGTCCCGCAGCAGGCGGTGGAGAAGCAGCAGCAGAAGAGAAGAATTCTTTCGACGTTATTCTGAAAGCACCGGGTGGAGCAAAACTCCAGATCGTTAAACTTGTTAAGGAATTAACAGGACTCGGACTTAAAGAAGCTAAAGGTGTTGTTGATTCAGCTCCTGCTCCAATTAAAGAGGGTATCCCTAAAGACGAAGCAGAAGCATTGCAGAAGCAATTGGAAGAAGCCGGAGCTGAAGTTGAGCTCAAATAGGTTCTTTCGCATAATTTTATCTGGGTTTGGAATCCCCATACGGGGACTCCAAGCCTTTTGTTATATTCAGTAATAGTATATACAGTTCTTTTAAATAGTTTAATTAGATGGCCAATAAAACAGAAGAAAGAATTAATTTCTCTGCCACTAAAAACCAGCTCCAATATCCTGATTTTCTGGAGGTTCAGTTAAAATCATTTATGGAGTTTTTCCAGATGGAAACAACTCCGGAAGACCGGAAAATCGAAGGGCTATACAGAGTCTTTAGTGAGAATTTTCCCATCACTGATACACGGAATAATTTTATCCTTGAGTTTCTGGACTACCAGGTTGATCCACCAAGGTATTCAATTGATGAGTGTATCGAACGCGGTCTGACCTACAGTGTGCCGCTGAAAGCCAAACTGAAACTCTATTGTACAGATCCTGAACACGAGGATTTTGATACCGTAATACAAGATGTGTATCTGGGAACCGTCCCTTATATGACGAAAAGGGGATTGTTTATCATTAACGGTGCCGAAAGGGTAGTTGTATCCCAGCTGCACCGTTCACCCGGTGTGTTTTTTGGACAGAGTGTGCATGCGAATGGTACAAAATTGTATTCCGCAAGGATCATTCCTTTTAAGGGATCATGGATCGAATTTGCTACAGACATTAATAATGTCATGTATGCATATATCGATCGGAAAAAGAAATTACCTGTAACAACACTGCTCAGAGCAATCGGATACGAAAGTGATAAGGATATCCTCGAGATATTCGACCTTGCAGATGAGCTAAAAGTATCTAAAACGGGACTGAAAAAAGTTGTTGGCAGGAAACTGGCTGCCAGGGTGCTGAAATCATGGGTTGAAGATTTCGTTGATGAAGATACCGGAGAAGTAGTTTCCATCGAAAGGAACGAAGTGGTTATTGACAGGGAGACAGTTATTGAAAATGACCATATTGAGCTGATCATTGATTCCGGCGCAAAAACAATACTATTACATAAGGAGACGGCAGAACCATACTGATTTTGCAATCATCTATAATACACTTCAGAAAGACCCATGTAACTCTGAAGAGGAGGCAGTGCTTCATATTTACAGGCAGCTAAGGAATTCCGAGCCACCTGATGAGGCAACAGCCAGGGATGTGATCGATAAACTATTCTTCTCTGATAAGAGATATGACCTGGGAGAAGTTGGACGATACAGAATCAATAAGAAACTCGGACTTTCAACCGAAAGGGATGTAAAGGTTCTGACCAAGGAAGATATCATTGAGATCATCAAATACCTGATCGAGCTTATTAATTCCAAAACTGATGTGGATGATATCGACCATCTCAGTAACCGGCGTGTTCGTACCGTTGGTGAGCAATTGTCTAATCAGTTTAGTGTTGGACTGGCACGTATGGCCAGGACAATCAGGGAAAGAATGAATGTAAGGGACAACGAGGTATTTACACCGGTTGACCTGATTAATTCAAAAACCTTATCCTCGGTTATAAATTCATTCTTCGGAACAAACCAGCTGTCGCAGTTTATGGATCAGACCAATCCGCTGGCTGAAATGACCCATAAAAGAAGAATGTCGGCACTGGGACCAGGTGGACTTTCAAGGGAAAGAGCTGGTTTTGAAGTAAGGGACGTTCACTATACTCACTATGGACGACTATGTCCGATTGAGACCCCTGAAGGTCCTAATATTGGACTTATTTCCTCTCTTTGTGTATACGCAAAAATCAATGATCTCGGATTTATTGAAACTCCCTACAGGAAGGTAAAAGAAGGGGCAGGTAGACCTGGGTGACAGTGGTAGTTGTATGCCTGAGTGCTGAAGAAGAAGAATCAAGAATCATTGCCCAGGCAAATGCACCCATTAAGGAGGAAGGGAAATTTGTAAATCCAAGGGTTAAGGCCCGGTATGATGCAGACTATCCACTTGCAGAAGCAGGGACAGTAGAACTGATGGATGTTGCTCCAAACCAGATTGCTTCCATTGCTGCTTCACTGATTCCATTTCTTGAGCATGATGATGCCAACAGGGCACTGATGGGATCAAATATGATGCGTCAGGCTGTACCACTGATTAAGCCCGAAGCACCAATCGTAGGTACCGGTATTGAAGCACTGGTGGCCAGGGATTCCCGAATCCTTGTTGTGGCAGAAGGAAATGGTGTCGTGGAATATGTTGATGCCAATGAAATTGTTATTAGGTATAGCCGCTCAGAAGATGAAAAATTTGTAAGCTTTGATGATGATATCAAGACGATATAAACTTCCCAAGTACAGAAAAACAAACCAGAATACTTGTGTTAACCTGATCCCTATTGTAAAAAAAGGAGATAAGGTTAAAAAAGGACAGATACTTACCGAAGGATATGGCACAGACCATGGAGAACTGGCCCTGGGCAGGAACCTGAAGGTGGCATTTATGCCCTGGAAAGGCTATAACTTTGAGGATGCTATCGTAATCTCTGAAAGTGTTGTACGCGATGATGTATTCACATCAATTCATATCGAAGAATACGTACTTGAGGTAAGGGATACCAAAAGAGGTCTTGAAGAACTTACTTCTGATATTCCTAATGTTAGTGAGGAAGCGACAAGAGATCTTGATGAAAATGGACTGATACGGATTGGTGCTCATGTTGAACCAGGGGATATCCTGATCGGTAAGATCACTCCAAAAGGTGAATCGGATCCTTCTCCCGAAGAGAAACTTCTGCGTGCCATTTTTGGTGATAAGGCAGGAGATGTCAAAGATGCTTCTCTGAAGGCACCCCCGTCACTTGAAGGAGTGGTAATCGATAAGAAACTGTTCTCCCGTTCAATGAAAGACAGGAAATTCAAGCAGGCTTCCAAACCTATTCTGGACAAGATTGAAGAGGAATTCAACAGTAAGATCGAGGAATTAAGAAGCAGACTGATTGAAAAACTGTTCTCTATTGTTAACGGGAAAACTTCCCAGGGTGTGAAAGATTACCTGAATGCTGATGTAATTCCGAAAGGAACAAAGTTTACTCAGAAGATCCTCGATGAAATTGATTTTCTGAATGTAAATCCAACTAAGTGGACTACAGACAAGAAGAAAAACGATACTATCCGTACCCTTCTTCATAATTATACTATCAAGTATAAGGAAATCGAAGGTATTCTATAAAAGGAAGAAGTATAATATTACCATTGGTGACGAACTGCCTGCCGGAATAATCCAGATGGCCAAAGTATATATTGCCAAGAAGCGTAAGGTTAAGGTTGGGGATAAGATGGCCGGCCGGCATGGAAACAAAGGTATTGTTGCCAAGATCGTAAGAAGAGAAGATATGCCATTCCTTGAGGATGGAACACCGGTTGATATCGTACTTAATCCGCTTGGTGTTCCCTCGAGGATGAACCTGGGACAGATCTATGAGACTGTTCTGGGTTGGGCCGGAGAGAAACTTGGAATGAAGTTCTCAACGCCAATTTTCGATGGTGCAACTATTGAGCAGATTAATGCATACACCGATAAAGCAGGGGTTCCCCAATACGGAAAGACCTATCTTTATGACGGGGGTACCGGTGAGCGTTTTGACCAGCCTGCAACTGTGGGTATGATCTATATGCTGAAACTGGGCCATATGGTCGATGATAAGATGCACGCCCGTTCAATTGGTCCTTATTCACTTATTACCCAGCAGCCTCTTGGAGGGAAAGCCCAGTTTGGTGGACAGCGTTTTGGTGAAATGGAAGTATGGGCACTGGAGGCTTTTGGTGCTGCAAATATTCTGCAGGAACTACTTACCGTTAAGTCTGACGATGTTATCGGAAGGGCCAAGGCATATGAAGCCATTGTTAAAGGAGAACCCATGCCAATGCCGGGTATCCCGGAATCATTCAATGTATTGTTGCACGAGTTGAGAGGACTCGGCTTAAGTGTTAATCTTTTATAATAAAAGTAAACCATTATCATATGTCCCTTAAAAGAGATCCAAAGATTAGAATTGATTTTACAAAGTATCCATCGGACTTGCTTCTCCGGAAGAGATACTGGAGCGGTCAAGTGGTGAGGTATTGAAGCCTGAAACAATCAATTATCGTACTTATAAACCTGAGCGTGACGGACTTTTCTGCGAACGGATTTTTGGTCCGGTAAAGGACTATGAATGCCATTGTGGAAAATATAAGAGAATCCGTTACAAGGGAATTGTTTGTGATCGTTGTGGTGTTGAGGTAACTGAGAAGAAGGTTCGTCGTGAACGAATGGGCCATATCTCACTTGTTGTACCGGTTGCACATATCTGGTATTTTAAGTCCCTTCCCAACAAAATTGGGTATTTGCTCGGATTGCCAACGAAGAAACTGGATTCAATCATTTACTATGAAAGATATGTGGTTATTAATCCTGGTGTAAAACTGGCAGATGGGGTGAATTATCTTGATTTCCTTACCGAAGAAGAATATCTTGATATTCTGGAAAGTCTTCCAAAGGAAAACCAGTATCTTGATGATGACCATCCTGATAAATTTATTGCCGATATGGGAGCAGAGGCACTCTATGCCCTGCTCGGAAGACTTGACCTGGATGAAATGTCATTTTCACTTACGTCACAAGGCAAATACTGAGACTTCTCAGCAACGTAAGAATGAAGCACTTAAGAGACTTCAGGTTGTTGAGGCCTTCAGGGCTTCCAAAGGTATTAATAAGCCGGAATGGATGATCATTAAAGTGGTGCCGGTGATTCCGCCAGAACTAAGGCCTCTTGTTCCACTTGATGGAGGACGATTTGCAACCTCTGACCTGAATGACCTTTACAGAAGGGTTATAATCAGGAATAACAGGTTGAAGAGACTGATCGAGATCAAAGCTCCCGAAGTAATTCTCCGAAATGAAAAAAGGATGCTCCAGGAAGCCGT
This sequence comes from uncultured Bacteroidaceae bacterium, assembly GCA_963777115.1. Lineage (GTDB taxonomy): Bacteria > Bacteroidota > Bacteroidia > Bacteroidales > SM23-62 > SM23-62. The sequence continues at coordinate 442,836 of CAVZPP010000002.1, forward strand.
TGATTCACTCTTTGATAATTCAAGGAAAGCCAATGCAGTTAAGACAGAAGCTAACAGGCCTTTGAAATCTCTCAGCGACAGCCTGAAAGGTAAGCAGGGCCGGTTCCGTCAGAACCTGCTTGGGTAAAAGGGTTGATTATTCTGCCCGTTCGGTTATTGTAGTCGGACCGGAACTGAAACTTCATGAATGCGGTCTTCCCAAGGATATGGCAGCAGAGCTGTATAAGCCATTTATTATCCGGAAACTGATTGAGCGGGGAATTGTTAAAACCGTTAAATCAGCCAAGAAAATTGTTGACCGAAAAGATCCTGTTGTATGGGATATCCTGGAAAATGTACTGAAGGGACATCCGGTTCTGCTAAACCGTGCTCCCACACTGCACCGACTGGGTATCCAGGCATTCCAGCCAAAACTTATTGAAGGTAAGGCTATTCAGTTGCACCCTCTTGTATGTACAGCTTTTAACGCGGACTTTGACGGTGACCAGATGGCTGTTCATCTTCCCCTTGGAAATGCAGCTGTACTTGAGGCACAAATGCTGATGCTTGCATCCCATAATATTCTAAATCCTGCCAATGGTGCTCCGATTACTGTTCCATCACAGGACATGGTTCTGGGATTATATTACATCACCAAAGCGAGGAAGGATACCAAGGAGTTTCCTGTGAAAGGAGCCGGACTTGTCTTTTATTCACCTGAAGAAGCAAACATTGCCTATCAATGAAAGGAAGGTAGATCTTCATGCCATAATCAAGGTAAGAATTCCAAACAGTGATGGTAAGAATGAATTGATTGAAACAACAGTTGGACGGGTAATTTTCAATGAGTTTGTTCCTGAAGAGGTTGGGTTTATCAATGAACTTCTTACTAAAAAGTCTCTTCGTGATATTATTGGTAATGTACTAAAAAAACTGGTACAGCTGCAACAGCCAAATTCCTGGATGATATTAAATCTCTGGGATACAATATGGCATTTAGAGGGGGACTTTCATTTAACCTTGACGATGTGATCGTTCCAGCGGAAAAAATGGAATATGTTGAAGAAGGATATGAGCAGGTTGATGAAGTAGTGGGTAACTATAATATGGGATTCATTACCAACAATGAACGATATAACCAGATCATTGATATCTGGACACATACAAATGCAAGACTGACACAGACACTGCTGAAAAGACTCAGCACAGATAACCAGGGATTTAACCCGGTTTATATGATGCTTGACTCCGGAGCAAGGGGTTCGAAAGAGCAGATCCGTCAGCTTTCTGGTATGAGGGGACTGATGGCCAAACCACAAAAATCAGGAGCCACAGGTTCTGAAATTATTGAGAACCCGATCCTTTCAAACTTTAAAGAAGGACTTTCAGTTCTTGAGTATTTTATTTCAACTCACGGTGCACGTAAAGGTCTGGCTGATACAGCCCTTAAAACTGCTGATGCGGGTTACCTGACAAGAAGACTGGTCGATGTTTCCCAGGATGTTATTATTTCAGAACCTGATTGCGGAACGCTCAGAGGTATTGTGGCAACTGCTATTAAGAAGAATGAAGAGGTTGTTGAAACACTCTATGAAAGAATACTTGGACGTACTACTGTTCATGATGTATACCATCCATTACAGGAGAATTAATCATTGATGCAGGAGAGGAAATCACTGAAGAAATTGCAAGGCTGATTGAGGATTCTCCGATGGAGCAGGTGGAAATACGATCGGTACTGACCTGTGAAGTCAAAAAAAGGTGTTTGTGCCAAATGTTACGGTCGAAACCTGGCAACAGGAAAGATGGTTCAGAATGGTGAAGCTGTTGGTGTTATTGCTGCCCAGAGTATTGGTGAGCCTGGTACTCAGCTGACACTGAGAACATTCCACGTTGGTGGTACTGCATCAAATATTACATCCGAATCGAGCATTACTTTCAAAATATGATGGTGATTGTAGAAATTGAAGAACTTCGTACAGTAGAGCTAAAGATGAGGATGGAAGCAAGGTAGAAATGGTCATCGGCCGACTGGCAGAAATGAGAATCATTGATAAGAATACAGAAATTCCACTGACAACACATACCATCCCTTATGGTTCAAAATTGTTTACTAAGGATGGTAGATGAGGTAAAGAAAGGAGACCTGATCTGTGAATGGGATCCATATAATGCTGTTATTATTTCAGAAAGTGCCGGAAAGATAGGCTTTGAATCGTGATTGAAGGAATCACATATCGTGAAGAATCAGATGAGCAAACCGGTTACCGGGAGAAGGTAATCATTGAGACAAGGGACAAGACAAAGAACCCGGGAATTAAGATCCTTTCTCCAAAGAAAGATGTATTGAAATCATACAACCTTCCGGTGGGTGCCCATATTATGGTTAACGAGGGAGAATCCGGTTCAGACAGGGGATATCCTTGTGAAGATTCCACGTGCGGTTGGTAAATCTGGTGATATCACCGGTGGTCTGCCAAGAGTAACAGAATTTTTTGAAGCAAGGAACCCATCTAATCCTGCTGTTGTTTCTGAAATTGACGGTGAAGTCAGTTTTGGCAAGATCAAAAGTGGTAACAGGGAGATTATAATCAAATCAAAAGCTGCCGAGATAAAGAAATACCTGGTGCCTCTTTCCAAGCAGATACTTGTTCAGGAGAATGATTATGTGAAGGCTGGTATTCCACTTTCAGACGGTGCTATCACTCCTGCAGACATTCTGGCCATTAAAGGACCAACTAAAGTCCAGGAATACATTGTGAATGAGGTTCAGGAAGTTTACCGGATGCAGGGTGTTAAAATTAACGATAAGCATTTTGAGGTAATCGTCAGACAGATGATGCGCAAGGTTGAGATCGTAGATCCGGGTGATACTAAATTCCTTGAAAAACAGGTGGTTGATAAATGGGCATTCATGGATGAGAATGACTGGATTTACGGAAAGAAAGTAGTTGTTGAACCGGGTGATTCCCAGGCTATGAAGGCCGGACAGATTATCACAGCCAGGAAGCTCAGGGATGAGAATTCAGTTCTGAAGCGGAAGGATATGGCACAGGTCGAAGCACGAGAGGCTGTTCCGGCAACATCAAGCCAGATCTTGCAGGGAATAACTAAAGCTGCACTTCAGACTAAGAGTTTCATTTCAGCCGCTTCTTTCCAGGAAACGACAAAGGTGCTTAATGAAGCTGCAATTTTTGGTAAGATTGATACCCTGGAAGGATTGAAAGAGAATGTAATCGTAGGTCACCTGATTCCTGCAGGAACAGGTATCAGGAAATACGAAAGACTGGTTGTTGGGTCCAGGGAAGAGTACGATGCTCTGATGGCAGCACAGCAAAGTGGTGACAGTCCTGAAGAAGTTGTTGAAGAAGACCTATCTTTAGAATCATAAATATGGAAGATCCAAAGGAACCCAAACCGAAGCAGAACCAGATAAATATCGAGCTGAAGGAAGATATTGCCCAGGGTATCTATTCAAACCTTGCCGTGATTACCCATTCAAGTTCAGAATTTGTCCTTGATTTTATCAGGGTTATGCCAGGCATACCTAAGGCGGAAGTAAAAAGTCGGGTCATTCTCACTCCTGAACATGCCAAACGTTTAATGATGGCATTGACAGATAATATTGCCAAATTTGAAAAAATCCATGGTGATATTAAAAAGGTTGAAGGCTCAGGATCACCCCTGATTCCGATGAATTTCGGGGGACCGACAGCACAAGCTTAATTTTAAGATTATCAGCATATTAAGAGGGGTTCAGACAGTCGATCAGAACCCCTTTTTTTTATTGATTTTAGATAACCGGCAAAATGTGGCGGGTTATAAGATTTCTTTTATATTTGTCAGATTATTAATGAAAATAGATATGAACGTACTTGTATGTATTAGCAATGTACCCGATACCACTACCAAGGTCCGGTTTTCCGGTGATAATAAAACCTTTGATTCCAGTGGTGTTCAGTGGATCATTAATCCCTGGGATGAACTGGCTCTTACCCGGGCCATGGAGCTGAAGGAGGATGCTTCGAATTCCATTCAAAAAGTAACTGTTTTAACCGTGGGTCCTGCTTCAGCTGAACCTACCCTTAGAAAAGCTCTGGCAATTGGTGCAGATGAAGCCATCCGGGTAGACGCTGAGACCAGTGATGCATATTACGTAGCTTCCCAGATAGCAGAGGTTGTAAAAAACGGGGACTTCGAAGTAATCCTGAATGGTATTGAATCGAGCGACTTTAACGGATCAGCTGTAGGTGGTATGCTATCTGAACTCCTGGATATGCCATCTGTGTCAGCTGTTTCATCTATACGCATTGAAAATGAAGAAGTCCTTATCAATCGTGATATTGACGGTGGCCGGGAAGAACTGAGTATCTCCATACCATTTATTGGAATAGTACAGAAAGGTATAGCAAAAGAACCCAGGATTGCAGCCATGCGTGGGATCATGATGGCCCGAAAGAAACCACTGGAGGTAGTCACGGCAGTCGACGTAACCCCTCTAACTGAAACAGTGGAATTTGCTCTGCCGACCCCTAAAGAACCCTGCAAAATGTTTGAGGCAGATAATATAAAGGAACTTGTAAGCCTGCTGCAGAACGAAGCAAAGGTCATTTAACCTTATTAAACCAAGAATTCATTATGTCAGTATTAGTATATACAGAGAACTGGGACGGTAAATTCAAGAAACTATCCTATGAACTTGTTTCCTATGCCAGTAAGGTGGCTGAAATGTGCGGAGGTACAGTAACTGCATTATCCATCGGAAACGTGAGTGATGATGAACTCAGCACACTGGGTAAATATGGTGCTGCTACAGTTCTTAATGCAGGTGATATGGCAGCCCTTGATAACCAGGTTTACACGGGTATTATTTCTGCTGCTGCTGAGAAATCCGGTGCAAAAATTATTATTTTGTCAAATAATAATACAGGTAAAGCCCTGGCACCCAGGGTTTCTGTCAGTCTGAAGGCCGGCCTTGTATCTGGGGTTACCGCTTTACCCGAATCAACAGATCCCCTTGTTGTAACAAAAAAGGTTTTCAGCGGGAAAGCATTCGCGAAAGTGAAGGTTCTTTCTGAATCAGCACTTCTTACCCTCGCCCAGAACTCTTATGAGCTGGTTGAAACTGGGGGACTGGCAAGTATTGAGGCATTTGATGCAGGAATCGATTCATCTGCCGGGAAGACCATTGTGAAGGACGTACAGAAACAGACCGGAAAAATTCTGCTTAGCGACGCAGAGGTTGTCGTATCAGGAGGTCGGGGAATGAAATCAGGAGAAAACTGGCAACCACTTGAAGAGCTTGCAGAGGTTCTCGGTGCAGCCATGGCATGTTCCAGACCGGTTTCAGATGAAGGCTGGCGCTCGCATGATGAGCATACTGGACAAACCGGAAAAATAATTGCACCAAACCTTTACCTGGCATTCGGGATATCCGGAGCTATCCAGCATCTGGCGGGTGTCAGTTCATCAAAGTATATTGTCGCAGTTAATACGGATAAGGATGCCCCCATTTTTGAAGCCGCAGATTATGGAATAGTGGGAGATGCACTGAAAATCCTGCCCGAATTAATTAATGAAATCAAGGCGAAAGTAAAAGCGGACTGATAACACAAGGTGATAATGAAACAATATATTTTCATTTTTTCCCTTCTCCTGACTCTTGTAGCTTTTGGGCTAACCACCCGCCGGTTTATCGGCTTCTTCAAACTAACGCGACCCGCCTTCCCAATCAGGAATATTGGACGCCGGTTCGGGATAATGATGGAGGTTGCATTCGGACAGACGAAAATTTTCAGGAGACCTGTAATGGGCTTTTTACACGCCCTGGTTTTCTGGGGATTCTGTGTAATCCTTATCGGAAGTATCGAGATGGTAATTGATGGAATATCAGGGAGTGAAAAAGTTCTTTCCTTTCTCGGGGTATTCTATGATGTTATAATGGCTTCTGGTGATATTTTTGCCCTGATTATTGCTCTTGCGATTATTGTATTCCTTGCAAGGAGGTTGTTTCTGAATGTGAAGCGCTTCTCCGGCATTGAGATGAAGCATATTTCACACCTTGATGCGAACATTGCCCTGACAATAATCCTTCTGTTGATGCTCTCCCTCCTTGATATGAATATCTTTTATATCAAATCTGCCATGCAGGCAGGCCATGAGGTACATGGAGTATACCCGGTTAGCAAGATTTTTGCTTCCTGGTTGTCTTTTTCTCACACTCAGAATATTTTATTTTATGAGATCAGCTGGTGGGTACATATACTTCTGATCTTCATTTTTGCCAATTACCTTCCTTACTCAAAGCATTTTCATGTATTCATGTCCATTCCCAATGTATTTCTCAGCCGTCTGGCACCCCTTGGTAAGCTTGATACAATGGAGAATGTTACAAAGGAGGTGAAAATCATGATGGATCCGGATCAGGCTTTTGCTGCCCCTCCTGAAGGAGAGGATGAGGAAGTACCGGAACGCTTTGGGATACTTGATGTGGAAGATATAAGCTGGAAGAGTTATATGGACTCATTAGCCTGTACGGAATGCGGAAGGTGCACTGCCGTTTGTCCGGCGAACATAACTGGAAAAAAACTTTCTCCCAGAAAAATTGTTATGGATGTCCGGGCGAGAATGAAGGAAAAAGGACCGGGTATGGTTAAAAACGGAAGAGATTACTCAGATGAGAAATCCCTGATCCGTAGTTATATTTCCGAGGAAGAACTCTGGGCATGTACATTATGTAATGCCTGTGCCCAGGAATGTCCTATTAACATTAACCATCCAGCCATGATAGTTGGGATGAGACGTTACCTGGTCATGGAGGAATCTGCTGCTCCGGCTGAACTGAATTCGATATTCTCGAACATTGAAAATAATGGGGCTCCCTGGCAATTCTCTCAGGAAGACCGGATGTTGTGGGCAGAGGATATTATGATGAACGAAACCGATAAATTATAATGGAAACCAGGCAAAAGAAGGTAGTGGTTCCTGTTCTTTCCGACTGCATAGGCAGGGGTGAAAAACCAGAATATCTTTTATGGGTGGGTAGTGCAGGGGCCTTCGATGACCGCTACAAAAACGTTTCACGTGCTTTTGTGAAGATACTTGAGTACCTTGGAACCTCCTATGCGGTGCTGGGAACAGATGAATCCTCAAGCGGAGATGTAGCCCGCAGGGCAGGGAACGAAATGTTATTCCAGATGCAGGCGCTCATGAACATTGAGATTTTTGAGAGCATGGAGGTCACAAAGATTCTGACCTGCGATCCCCATGCCTACAATACTTTCAGGAATGAATATCCTGACCTTGGAGGAAGTTATGAGGTAATTCACCATACCCGTTTTTTGAAAGATCGGATGGATGATGGAAGTCTTAAAATTCCTTCTGGTGCATTTGAGGGCAGGACCATAACTTATCATGATCCATGTTACCTGGGAAGGGCCAATAAGGAATACAGTGCTCCAAGGCAGATACTGGATTCCCTGGACGCTGTTAAGCAAGAGATGCCCAGAAACAAAAGTTTTGCTCTTTGCTGTGGTGCAGGAGGGGGACAAATGTTCAAGGAGGCTGAGGCAGGACAGAAGGAAGTTTTTATTGAACGTACAGAGGAAGCCCTTGAGACAGGTGCAGATATCATTGCTACTGCATGTCCCTATTGCATGGTAATGATGACAGATGGATTAAAATACAAGAACCGTGAGGAGGATGTGAAGAATTATGACATTGCCGAACTGGTCGTAACCGCTCTTGGATTATAAAAGAAACCTTAAATAAACCCAATATACGATGGAAGACAAAAAAATAATCGCTGGAGGAGAATTTCTGGTTAGTGAAACCGATCCGGCAGATGTATTTATCCCTGAAGAATTTGATGAAGAACAGTTAATGATCGCCCAGACTTGTGGTGATTTTCTTGATACAGAAATATTCCCGGTAGTTGATAAAATTGATGCTCAGGAAGAAGGACTGATGCCTTCACTCCTTAAAAAAGCCGGGGAACTGGGATTATTGGCCGTAACTATACCTGAAGAACTGGAAGGTTTTGGACAATCTTTTGTTACCTCAATGTATGCAAGTGAGGTAATGGGCGCGGGTTATTCATTTGCCGTTGCATGGTCCTGTCACACCGGGATAGGCACCCTGCCCATACTCTATTACGGAAATGAAGAACAGCTGCAGAAATATATCCCGAAACTTGCGAGTGGCGAATGGTTGGGTGCATATTGCCTGACCGAACCCGGAGCCGGATCTGATGCGAATTCAGGTACCACAAAGGCAGTTCTTTCGGAAGATGGGAAACATTATATTCTTAACGGAGCGAAAATGTGGATCACCAATGCTGGATTTGCTGATGTTATGACCGTATTTGCCAAGATCGATAATGACAGGGTTCTTAGTGCATTTATTGTGGAAAGAGATTTTCCGGGTATTACCTTTAATCCTGAAGAGAAGAAAATGGGTATTAAGGGATCATCAACAAGGCAGATTTTCTTCAATGATTGCAAAGTTCCTGTTGAGAATTTGCTTGGAAAGAGGGGAGAAGGATATCGTATTGCCCTGAATATTCTTCATATGGGAAGGATTAAGTTGGGTGGAAATGTTATTGGTTCAGCAAAAAAAGCCATTGACCAGTCCGTTCAATACGCTAATGAAAGAAAACAGTTTAACTGTCTTATATCACAATTTGGAGCTATCAAGCATAAGCTGGGAGAGCAGGTGATCCGCACATTTGCAAATGAATCTGCTGTATACAGGGCAAGTAAACACCTGGATGATGCGATCAATCATTATGTTGCCAATGGGGATGACAAGGGCCGGAATACCATGGAGGCGTTCAATCATTATGCATTGGAAGCTGCCATCTTAAAGGTTTTTGGATCTGAAATGCTGGATTATGTTGTTGATGAGGCAGTCCAGATCCATGGTGGAATGGGATTCTCAGCTGAAATGATGGTGGATCGAGGATACCGTGATTCAAGGATCAACAGGATCTTTGAAGGTACCAATGAGATCAATCGTATGCTTGTGGTCGACAATGCGCTTAAGAAAGGTGCAAAGGGACTACTTCCGATTATGGAAGATGCCGAAAAGGCCTTTGAGGAGATTAAAAATCTAAAGCCCTCAAAACAGGGTAATCTGGATTATTATGAGGAAAAGGGTAAGTATATTACCAATTTCAAGAAAATAATCCTCATGATCCTGAAAGCTTCCTCTGAGAAGTATGGTCGTAAGATTTTCCTTGAGCAGGAAATTCTTGCCAATATTGCTGACAGTATTATGCAAATGTACGCTGCTGAATCTGTCATGCTGAGAGTTAAGAAGCTGGAATCGATTAAGGGTGAAGAAGAGATCAAGGTGTATAGGGATATACTTGATGTATTTGTATTTGATGCAGCTTCCATGATCAGTAAGTCTATAAAAGATGCTACCTATTCCTTTGCTTTCGGAGAAGGCAGGGAGCTCCTTGAGAAGGGTGTTGAACATTTTACAGCAGTTGCAGGTGTTAATGTTAAGGAAGCCCGCCGTCGTATTGCTGATAAGATGATAGACGAAAACAAATATTGTTTTTAACCCTGTCCCGGACAAACATTAAACAACAGGCTGTTTCAGTCCCTTGAAAAAGGGATGGAAACAGCCTTTTTGTTTTGAGGAATTCCTCGTATTTTCGCTTAAAAGCTGTTTCACTATGGAATCCACCGATCTCCCTGGAATTATTTTCATCGGTGCCGGTAAACTGGCCTGGCATCTTGCTCCTGCAATTCTTTCGGCGGGCTATCCCGTAAAACAGGTCTACAGCCGCAGTGAAGGATCAGCCAGGGCCCTGGCCGAAACGATAGGGGTCAAATGGACAACTGATCCCGGGGCCCTGGATCAGGATGCAGATATTCTGTTGTTTTGTATTCCTGACAAAGCCATCGAAGAGTTTCCCTGTTTCATTGAACTGAAAAAGAAGATGATGATGGTCCATACAGCCGGCAGTGTGCCTTTGGATGTGTTTTCAGGGATTGCAAGAAGTTACGGGGTACTCTATCCACTCATGACATTTTCTAAAGAGCGTTCCATGGATATGAGCAATATACCTTTTTGTGTGGAAGGCAATGATCCGGAATCCTTAAGTATCCTTGAGGGCCTGGCCTCGAGGTTAAGCAGGCAAGTATATAAAATGGACTCATTGGAACGAAAAAAGCTGCATCTGGCTGCAGTAATTGCCAGTAACTTTTCTAACCACATGTATCACCTGGCAGAAAATTATCTTCAGGAATCCGGAATCGATTTCGATCTTCTTAAACCGCTTATCCTGGAAACAGCCTCCAAAGCAACGGAGATCAATCCGGCAATAGCACAGACCGGTCCAGCTTCAAGAAATGATGCAGCAGTCATCAGTGAACACGCTGAACTTTTAAAAGGCCATCCCGAGTTACAAAAATTATATACTTTTGTCTCAGACAGCATTTCAAAACATTTCAAGGATACATGAGTAATTTCAAAGAGGAACTTAGCAAGGTTAGAGCATTCGTATTTGACGTTGACGGAGTATTATCAAATGCCAAAGTATATCTGCATCCTGGTGGTGAATTGATGCGGACAGCAAATATCAAGGATGGCTATGCGATTCAGTATGCTATCCGAAAAGGTTATCCTGTCTGCATTATCACGGGAGGTAATTCGAACTCTGTGGAGCAGAGATTCAGAACACTTGGAGTAAAAGATATATATCTCAGATCGAGGGATAAGAGGAAAAACCTCGAGGATTTTCTTGTTAAGAATGAGTTAGATCCGGAGAGTATTCTCTATATGGGTGATGACATGCCCGATTATCCTGTCATGCAGGAAGTGGGATTTCCCACCTGTCCCTCTGATGCTGTTGAGGAGATAAAATCTATATCGAAATATATTTCAGACAAACCCGGCGGCGAAGGATGTGTCAGGGACGTGATCGAGCAGGTTCTGAGACTGCAGGGTAAGTGGATGGAATCAGATGCTTTTACATGGTGATTATGGCCTTACTGAAACTTATACGATACCAGAATTTACTCATCATTGCGGTGACGCAGTATATGATGAGGTTCCTGATTATTGTTCCGATTCTGGCTATTAACGGATTTGAACCCCAGTTGGATCATCTGCATTTTTTTCTGCTGGTATTCTCATCCATGGCAATCACAGCAGCCGGTTACGTTATTAATGATTACTTCGATATGAAGACAGACCTGCTGAATCGACCCTCAACTGTTATTGTAGGGAAGCAGATCAGCAGGCGCTGGGCCATGACACTGCATATTGTTTTTAATACCATGGGAATTCTTACCGGAATTTATCTCTCCTGGCATGCAGGGATGCTGGAATTCGGGATTGCTTATATTCTGGCAGCCGGACTCCTCTGGTTTTATTCAACTACTTACAAGCGGCAGTTTCTGATCGGAAACCTCATCGTGGCCATTTTTACAGCCGTCGTACCCTTTGTTGTAGTGATGTTTGAAGTCCCTCTTCTTAATAAAGCATATGGAGAAGTTATGATTGCCAGGGGAATGAATTTTAATAATATCCTGGCCTGGGTAGGGGGATTCTCATTCTTTGCCTTTCTTTCAACACTTATCCGGGAGATTATTAAGGATGTCGAGGATTTTGAGGGGGATGCCGCTTACGGCAGAAATACACTGCCCATTGTATTGGGGATTCGTACTACGAAAATCCTGGTTATCACGCTGATACTGTTTATGGTATTTTCTCTTGTTTATGTTTATTCCACTTATCTTCTTGAAAAACCAGGCGGGGAAACTGACCTTTTGTCCCTTTTGTGGTTCAGCCTGATGCTGGTACTTCCATTTATATACCTGGTTTTCCGGCTGATAGCTGCGAGGGATAAAAAGGACTATCATTTCTGCAGTAATCTGACAAAACTGATCATGCTGACCGGTATCCTCTACTCGGTGATATTCTATATAATAATTCATCCCTACATTAGCTGAGACCGGATGCTCTACGAAACATTAAGGAATTATGATATTATCCTTGGCTCAGGATCCCCCCGGAGGAGGTACCTGCTTGAGGAAATGGGACTAAAATTCAGGGTTCTGGTAAATAATTCCCTGGAGGAGATCTGGCCTGAAGGACTTTTAGAGAAAGAGATTCCCGTTTACCTGGCAGAATTAAAGGCTGATCATATCCTGGAGGAGGTCAGTCAGGATCAATTACTTATAACAGCCGATACCATTGTCTGGATGGGAGGAGAGGTGATCAATAAACCTGTCGATCCTGAAGATGCCTTTCGAATGCTCAGGCAGCTTTCTGGGAACAGGCATGAGGTATTTACCGGAGTATGTTTCCGCATCCGGAAGCAGAAAACATTCTTTCTGTGCTTCATCCCTGGTATGGTTTGCCGAACTCTACGGATAATGAAATCAATTATTATATTGATCATTTTGAACCCCTTGATAAAGCCGGGGCATATGGAATCCAGGATTGGATTGGTTATATAGGGGTGGAGAAGATCGAAGGATCTTATTTTAATGTAATGGGCTTACCCTTGCAGAGAATGTACCATGAATTAAAAGGATTCCTGGGGGATGAATAAATATTTCGTACGTGTGAACGGTGTAGGAAATGCCTGGCCGGTTCCACTTGGAACTGATCATCCTTTCTATGATCCCGGGGATCCCGAACAACTTGCCAATGTTTCCTTTTCCCTTATAAAAACAAGGATTGGTAATCCCACTCCGGAATCAATAGAATGGGAGATATTAATTGATGCCGGACATGGAATCGTGCAGTACCTGATACGGCATGGGAATCGGTTTCCCGATGCAGCAGTACTGACACATGCACACCTGGATCATACTTTGTCGCTGGACTGGATAATACAGAGTTACTACCGCCATCACCGGAAAGAAAAAAAATTCCCGCTGTATTCAAGTCGCACGGGATGGGATTTTGTATCTGCCTCCTTCCCCCAGCTGCCAGCCCTTACCCGTGTATAAGGAACTTAAGCCCGGGAGAGTCACGGGAAATAGAAGGTATTCCGGAGATTCGCCTGACTCCCCTTCCCGTTTACCATGGTGGAAATGGCCCCGGGACCGATGATGCTGGTTTTCGAGTTGCTGATTCCTGGAAAGCAGAACCGGTAAAGATCCTTTTTTCGGGCGATCTTATTTGTCCCCTTCTCCGTAAAGCAGATTACCGTTTTATTAAAGATGCCCAAATGGTATTTCTGGATGCCAACAACCGTTTTCCCTATACATCGTCGAATCATTGGAGTGTATGCAGTGAAGGTGCCGGATGGAGAAACAGAGTCAAAGTATCTGAAATCATTCAGACAGCAGATTTCATGTACTCAACTGATTGCCAGTCACCTTCCTGTTCCGAATGATGAGATTGTGAATGCCTATTTCGATGAATTCCTTTCCTATTGTGATGAAAATATTCCCTTTTCAGTTTTTGACTTTTGCAGAAGGGTAACACCGGAGAAGACCATGCTTGTACATTACAGCGGAATGGAGGACAAAAATCACAATGCAGAGGATATTTTGAATCCTGTGCAACTGGAGAACTGGGCCAATGCTGAAGCAGAGAGAAGGGAAATCAAATCCCGGTTCATGGTACCCCAGCCCGGTGATATTTTCGAGATTAACTGATATTCCTTTTTCCCAAAATCACATCCTTGTTTAAATCCCTTTTAAATTAGACTCTTTCATATTTTACGATTCCAGTTTTCAGTTATTAATATTACATTAGTAACAACAAATTAAAGAAAGGTAACACGATGTCAGTAAAACGATTTGGCGTTTCCCTTGAGGAGGAATTGCTTGAAAGTCTTGACAATCTTGTCATAGATCAACATTTTCCAAACCGTTCACAGGCTATTCGTTTTTTAATTAAGAATAGTGAAGTGGAAAATAAGTGGAAAGAGGATATGGATGTGGCAGGGGCGCTGGTATTGATCTATGATCATCATAAGAGGGATATTCAGAAACAGATGACCACTCTTCAGCATGATTATCATTGCCTTATCCTTTCCAGTCAACATATCCATCTTGATCATGATATGTGCCTGGAGACCATAACGGTAAAAGGAAAAGCAGGTAAACTGATCAAACTGGCTGATAAGTTGAAAGCCATAAAGGGAATAAGGCATGGGGAACTGGTCATGAGCGGAACAAAATAAAAATATATGTCAACAAATCTCACAATCTTAACCTGGACAGCAGCAAGTATAGCCTTTATTCATACTATCGTTGGACCGGATCATTATCTTCCATTCATTGTGATGGCACGTGCCAGAAGATGGAGCATCTTTAAGACCACATGGGTTACTGTCTTAAGTGGTTTTGCACATGTTATCAGTTCCATTCTTTTAGGCGCTGTGGGTATCGGGGTAGGTATTGGACTGAACAGGCTTGAATTCCTGGAATCAGTGCGGGGGGACCTGGCGGCCTGGTTATTTGTAATTTTCGGATTAGGTTATATGCTCTGGGGGATATGGAGAATTACAGGTAGCCGTAAACATAAACATCAGCACAAGCATTTCGACGGCACTATTCATGAGCATGAACATGTACATGATCATGATCACTCCCATCAACCCGCACACGATCATAAGCATAAGAAAAATATTACCCCATGGATACTGTTCACCATATTTTTTCTTGGTCCCTGTGAACCCCTCATCCCAATACTCATGTATCCTGCAGCACAAGCCAGTGCATGGGGAGTAGCCCAGGTCTCGATTGTATTCGGACTGGTGACCATACTTACCATGGTAAGCATTGTTTTGCTGGCTTCCTATGGATTAAATTTTGTAAAGCTTGGGAAATTGGAGAGATACACCCATGTAATAGCCGGTGCCACCATCCTGCTTTCGGGGATAGGGATACTGTTTCTTGGCCTGTAAATTCACAAAAAACTTAAACAGCCAGATTTAATTAGTACAGCCGAATAAATTCGTAGCTGTTTCCTGTATTGTCCAGATACCTGATGAAGTCATCGTATGAGACGACGATGGTAGCCGTGTTGATGTTAGGGTGAAAACTAAGCTTATCAGCTTTTCGAAGGTTGTCATCCAGGAAGAGATGGACATGATTTTCCGTATCATTGATCAGTCCAAATGGCGTGACAGAACCAGGACTTAATCCCATCCATTGTTCAAGCCGGCGATCTGAAGCCAGGCTTAGTTTTCCCTGTTTCAGCAATTGTTCCAGTTCCCTTATCGCCAGCTTATTGCTGTGTTCAAGTATGACCAGGTAGTGCCGGTTTCCTTTATGATTCCTGAAAAAGAGGTTTTTGCAGTGGGTGGATTGTATTTCTTTCCAGTGTTCCAACGCAGCCTCCACAGTGGGAGCGGGTGGATGCTCATGGTATTCAAACTCAATACTCAGGTTTTCAAGTACCTGGTATAATGCAGGGTCTCCGTTCATTGTGGCTGGTTTTCAAAGAAAAGATCTTCCCTGAGTTCGGTGATTCTTGAGATTACATGCTCCTTAAGTTCAGTAGAAGTTCCTTCGGACGCGTCGAAAAGTTGTTGGTCAGTCTTGCCTTCAGAAAGATATTTCTCATAGTACTCAATGGCTGTTTTTTTCTGGTTGAGGTTACGGTCATACATCTGTCCGATCTTGAAGTATATTGTATTATCGTAGGGATCATATTCCAGAGCCACCTGGTAGGCATTTAAGGCTTCATCAAAACGGTGCAGGACCTTATAGAGCTCTGCAAGTTGCAAACAGACATTTTTTAATTGTTCAGGATCCGGTTGCCGAAGTTCAATCGATTTCTTATAGTAAATAACACCCTCCTCTTCATGTTGACTCCATCTGCATGCTGATCCCAGGAAATAGGCAGTTTCAGCATCCGTACTGTCAATTTCAAAGGCCTGTTGCAGGGTTTGCCTGGATTCAGTGAAATCCTTATTTTCATGGTATGCCATTCCCAGGTACTTATTTATAAATAGAGAGGATGAATCCAGGATCCTGGCCTTCTCAAGGTCCAGGATCGCATCCTCATATTGCATAGAGAGAAGCCATATATATCCTCTTAGTTTCAAGAGGTCCAGGTTATTCGAATCATACAGGAATCCTTCCTGCAAATGAAGAACCGCATTCTCAAAATCCTTTCTTTTCAGGTATATATTAGCTACCTGATAAGTCAGGTAAGAATCCGCCGGATTTAATTCCAAAGATGTCTTGAAACAGGCAAGTGCTGAATCCGTGCGGTTTAGTTCCAGGAAACATTTACCTGCCTGCTTTAGATAGTAATAGTTTGCGGGGTCATTTTCATGTAAGTCGATATAAATTTCCAGGCTCTCCTTATGCCTGTTTCTGTTCGTATAGAGGCTGGCAAGTTCAACCAGGTGATTGCTTCCAGGTTGAAACTGCCCTCTTGTATTCTCATAAACTTCAACAGCTTCCCTGGTTCTACCCAGTTTTGTTAGCATTTGTCCCATGGAAACAAGGTAATGCACATTCTGGCTGTCTGCAATTGAAGCAAGGTGGTAGTAGTGGTAGGCACTGTCAAACTTGAAAAGGGACTGGTATGCTATACCTCGGTAATAGTTTAGCTTATCCATCAGGGAATCAGGCACCTGGACTGTATCTGTTACTGCCAGTACTTCTTCAAACTGATCATCTAATAAGAGTGAACGGATTTGCTGATCCCAGTTCTGCGCAGCTAAGGGCTTCGAAATGAAAATGGCCAGAATTAGTAAGCCAAACGGGAGGGAGAATAGTTTCATTGGGGTAGAAATTTCCAATGAAGATACAATTTTTCCCCTAAATTATTTAAGAATTTCACCGATGAGATCAGGGTCTTCTCCCTTATTGATTCCGGTGATCCGGACAGAATAAATATTGTTTTTAACTGCCTCTTCGGAAATGAATTCTATGGGCACAAAGTATTCCCCATAACCCCTGGCCACACCATCTTTGACCTTTTCAACCAGAACCTGCTCAGTTCTTCCAATTAATGAAGAGCGGTATTTACGTTTGTTTTCTTCGGCTATCTGCCGAATAATTTCGCTTCTTTCGTTTTTCACTTTTTCGGGTACCTGATCCGGCATGCGTTCGGCCCGTGTGCCTTTCCGCTTTGAGTACTTGAATGTATGAATATGGCTGAAACCAATTTCCCGGATGATATCACAGGATTCCTGAAAATCTTTTTCAGTTTCACCCGGGAATCCGACGATTATATCAGTGGTCAGGTTAAAATCCGGGTACTGTTTACGGATCTTTTTTTCGATGGTTTTGAATTCAGAGAGGGTATACATTCTTCTCATTCTCAGAAGTACCGAATCGGAACCGCTCTGCAGGCAAAGATGCAGATGGGGCATCAGTTTTGGATGCTGAAAAAGTTCAATGAACCTATCCCCATAGCCATCAGGTTCAATGGAGGATATTCTCACCCTGAAATCTCCGGGGATATCAAGGATCTTTTCCAGCAGGGATTCGAAATTTAATCCATCATGTTCATACCTTCCTATATTGACTCCTGTCAGAACAATCTCCCGGTAGCCATATTCCAGTACCTGCAATATATTCTCCCGGATTTTCTCAAAAGGCCTGCTAATGGCCCTTCCCCTGACAAAGGGTACAATACAAAAAGTACAGAAATTGTCACAGCCATCCTGTATTTTGATCAGGCTGCGTGTATGGAATGTCCGGTCCGCTGGCTTATAATTAAAAACATCCGGGTCAAGGCTGGAGGGTTGTAAAATTTCTCCCTTGTAGTGAGCTTCCACCATTGGGAATATGGATGTTTTCCTGTTATTTTCAACGAAATAGGTCCCCGCATTGCTTTCCAGGGTCTCCTTCTGGCTGTTTACCATGCAACCGGTGACAACAACAAGGGAATCACCGGGTTTTCGGGTCGCATTATTAATCTGGTTTCGTGATTTCTTATCGCTCTGATTGGTAACGGTACAGGTATTTACAACATACACATCTGCCTTGTCTTCAAAATCGACCAGCTCGTAACCCGCATTATGGAACTCTGAAGCCAGGGAGTCTGTTTCAAACTGGTTGAGTCTGCATCCCAAAGTTTTGAAGGCAATTTTCCGGCTCATCATTCATTTATTTGTTCAATGATAGCCAGGTTTTCCCCTTCCAGGGAGAAATTCGCCGAAGAATTGATCTGTACTTCTGTAAATTTTCCGATAAGGGACTCATCTTCTGAGGGGAAACGTATTATAAGCTTTCCCTCTGTAAGTGCTTTCAGGTAACCCTCTTTCCTGTCTTTTCCCACTACCAGCACATGCGTTTTTCCTCCCACCAGTTTGCGGTTGTATACCCGGTTGTGTTTGATAAGTTCATCGGTGAGGATTTGCAGTCTATCCTTTTTTGTTTCCCTGGGTATATCATCTTCCCACCTGCTGCTTGTTGCACCGGGCCTGGGTGAGTACATAGCGATATAGGCCATATTGAATTTAAATTCCTCCATGATCAGCCTTGTGTTTTCAAACTGATCATCAGTTTCACCGGTGAAACCTACAATTATATCAGTGAACAGGGTGGCTGAAGGAATTATTTTCCGGATATATTCAACAATGGAACGGTACCTGTCAATGTTGTGGTTCCGGTTCATCCGGATGAGTACCTTGTCGTCCCCTGACTGAACGGGGAGGTGGATCTGCTTAGCCAGGCAGTCATATTTTGCGATTACATCAATCACCTCATTAGACATATCCCTGGGATGTGGGGAGGTGAAATAGACCCAGAATTTTTCCTGGGAGGATTCACCGAATTCTCCGATTTTTTCAAGGAGTTCATGAAAAGGAATTTCTATCCCCTGCTTATCAAATCCATAGGAATTCACATTCTGTCCAAGAAGGGTAATGCTTTTATATCCTTTTTTGACAAGATTCTTAAGTTCATCAAGGATCTCTTCCGAGGGCCTGGAAACTTCTCTGCCCCGGGTGTAAGGGACTGCACAGAATGTGCAGAATTTGTCACAACCGTTTTGAATGGGAATAAAGGCCTCAAAATCAGATGTGTAATGAGGATTTACCTTCCAGAATCTTTTAATCTCAGTAGGATCCGTTTTAACACTAAGGGTATCAGGGTCTGTAGGTAAACCATTTTTATGGTCTTTTAATGCACCCACCAGGTTAAGAGGAGTACTCTTCTGAATCATCTTCGACAGCAAAATCCGGGTCCATTGTAATTTGGCATGGGGTATCCATTGTTACAGATTGCGTGACATCCAATTGCAGTGAAGCCGGGGTTACAATGCCGTATTGTCTGATCATGGAATCCAGGTCGGGGAGTTCATCCATGGTAAATACCAGGTCAAATGTCTTCAGGAATTTTTCCCTGTCGGCAGGCAGGATGCAGCCGGAAACAAAGGTCAGTAGATTCCGGTCTTTTTTCCAATGGTTCCACCTGCTTATACGGGAATAAACCTTATCAATGGATTTCTGCCGGACGGAGCATGCCAGTATGCCTAGCATATTTGCATCCTCTTCCTTTTCTGTCCACTTATAACCAAGTCCCTCTATCACAGTCCGGGTACGTTCACTATCCGATTTGTTCATCTGGCAACCCAGTGTAACAAGATGGTATTTCATAGGGTTTGGCTAAAAGTATACTTCAACATGAATCCTGCCTGGTTCAATTCCGTTTTCCTGGAGCAGATCATATACTTCGTGAATCATATTGCTGTTACCACAAAGATAATAATCAGCATTTTTATCTGGTGGATTGGCTCCCAGGTAATCGGTTATTCTTCCATTGAAATTTCCACGGTTATCACGTGAAGAACAAAGGGAATACCGTTTTTCATCATAAACATGAGAATCATATGCTTCACTGCTATACCTGACACCATGGATCATATGGTAGTTTAAATTGGGATAGCTGTTGACGAAGCTGTGGAAAGGTGCAATGCCGGTGCCGCTGGCAATAAAAACCAGTTTACCGCCCTCTTTCTGTTCGGTTCCCAGGGTGAAAAATCCGAAGGGTCCGTCCATTTCAGCTTTCGCTCCGGGTTGAAGGTGCTTCAGCTGTTTGGAAACCAGTCCCCCATCAACCTCCTTTACCAAAACCTCAAGGTAATCCTCATTCATCCCGCTGTAAATAGAGTATTCTCTTTTTTCTGAGGTTCCGGGAAGTCCCAGTGATATATATTGTCCCGCTTCAAAATCCACCTCATCTTTCTCGACCCTGATTACATAGGTGGTATCGGTCAGGTGCCTTGTGTTCAGCACGGCTACCATATGATTTTTTGTCTTAACTGCTGACATCGAAAAATCTCTTTTATTAATTACTTAACTAATAAGATGGCAAAATGTTTAAGGGAAAGTAAAAAGGGAATGCAAAATAAGTCAAAAATACCCTATTTATCAAACTGGCAAGACGAAAAAAGACCAGGAGGTCGGATTTATGCTTTGAACCGGTCTGAACTTAATCTGGTTTTGATAAAAGAAAGAGCCAATTCAAGGTTTTCTGCGGCTTTTTCGGTGAGTCCTTCCTCGAATTCCCATTCATAACCCTTGATCTGGAGAAGGTAGGTTTCAGGATGCTTATTGTAGAGTTTTATGCATAGTGCCAGTACGTATGCGGGCGAGGCAGCATGCATGGTAAATTCCGATCTGCCTTCGGAGGGTTCAACAACATCGAGCTGGAAATTCTTTATATCCTCAATGGATGCGTCCACGAATACAACAATATCCTTGTCGCGGATATTATCGGCATCTTCAATGTTCAGTTGGAAATTGCTGTCGAGTGCAACATTGCTAAGACCCTTTTCTTTTAACCAGGGTTCCAGTTTGTCCACAAAACAGTTCCCCAGACCGTCATCCTGACGGCCCGGGTTACCGTATGCATAGATAAGTATGTTCTTGTCAGAAGCCAAGGTCAGCCTCTTGTTTTAATATCTATCAGCTGGTCCTTTGAATTAAACAGGGATACCTCGAGAGGCATCTGTCCAAATGCATGTGTGGCACAGCTAAGGCAAGGATCATAAGCCCTGATTCCCACTTCAACAGCATTCATCATCGGTTCAGTGATCTCATCCTGTCCGGTCATATAGGTTTTCGCGATATAATTCACAGCATTGTTCATGGGCTGATTATTATTGGTCGTGGAAACTATGAGGTTGGCCATGGTTATCTGGTCTTTACCATTGATCTCGTAATGATGGAAAAGAGTTCCCCTGGGAGCTTCAATCAGTCCAATTCCCTTATTACACTTCTCACCCTTTGTAACAAGCTCTCCCTTGACAATATCCGGATCCTCCAGGAGTTCCTTCATCATTTCTGCAGAATGAAGAATCTCAATCAGGCGTGCCCAGTGCATATGCATTGACATATTATTGGGCTTCCCATTTGTGTATGCCTTGTAGATTTCAAACTCCTTCTGCGCCAGGGGAGTGGGAATGAAATCGACCGTATTCAACCGGCCCAGTGGTCCCACTGTATACCATCCTTCCGTTTTCCCTAATTCCTTCAGGTAGGGGAATTTCATATAGCTCCATGAACGTACTTCCTCATCGATATAGTCCAGGTAATTCTGGTAATCCACATCATGAAGGATCTTTTTTCCTTCAGAATCAACTGCCCGAAGAACTCCATGATAAAGGTCCATCGCCCCATCTTTTCTGACGAGGCTGAGGTGGTTTGATGGGAAGACTGCATAGTTATCAATGAACTCACTGTTTTTTTTATGATATTCCTTGAACCATTCTATGGCAGCAAGGGACCAGTCAATCATTTTATCGGTGTTTAGAGGGTCGGCACCTTTCAGGAAGCTATCTCTTTCCTCAATGCTGAGGTGCTTATTAATTCCTCCGGGAATCGCTCCGGTCCCATGAATCTTCTTGCCTGCAGTGGCCCTAATGATTTCCTGTCCGAATTTTCTCATCATTACACCCTGCACGGCCAGGTCCTGGTCCGTCAAAGCAAGTCCAATAACATTACGAATTGCCGGATCACCATCAATACCGAATACCATATCTGGTGCGGCAAGGTGGAAAAAATGCAGGGAGTGGGATTGGAACATTTGACCATAATGCATCAGTCGCCTCATTTTTTCACCGGTGGGAGTGAGTCCATCTCCAGTACCTGCACCTACAATCACATCCAAGGCCTTGGCGGCTGCCAGGTGGTGGGAAACGGGACAGATACCGCAGAGCCTTTGAACAAGTACCGGCATTTCCCAGTATGGACGGCCCTGAACAAATCTCTCAAATCCTCTGAATTCAACAATATGTAATCTGGACTGTGCAACATTTCCGTCATCGTCCAGGTGAATGGTTACCTTTCCGTGTCCTTCGACTCTTGTAACCGGTTCTATAGTTATTTTACGATCCATCGTTTCTTATTCTTTAGTCGAATTTTATTACTTCATATGGTAACTCAGCGGGTTTTCCCTTAATCAGCGAAACCAGGGTTTCCCAGATAAGATCGGCCCTGGGGGGACAACCAGGCAGGTAATAGTCAATCTTAACGATATCCTGGCAGGGATATACCTTGTCAAGCAAACATGGTAATTCCGGATCATTCGGAATGATATGTTCGATATTGGCTGTAGTTGAAGGGCCCGTAAGATATGCTTCTCTCAGACATTCCTTAATGGGTATACCATTTCTCATGGCAGGCAGGCCCCCCATAATGGCACATTCCCCAACAGAAACAAGAATATTACAATGTTTTCTGAAGTCCCTCAAAACATGAACATTCTCAGAATTGCAACATCCACCTTCAATAAGTCCGATATCGCATTGCTTGGTAAATTTTTTAATATCGTCAATCGGCGATTTATTGAACTCAACAAGTTCTATTAGCGGCAGGATTCGTTCATCAATATCAAGGATGGACATATGGCATCCGAAACAACCTGCCAATGATGTAGTAGCTATTACTGGTTTACTCATTATTCTATCTCCTTTTGCTTTTATTTGTTTTCAATATCACTACCGATCGGGGCAGTATCGTATTTGCGTGTACCTATGGGTTCGTCAAAACCTTTTTCACGAACCAGAATAGAACCTACCGGACAGATTTCCATTGCCTCTTTGGCTTTCTCGATACTCATTTCAGCCATCAGTTTACGATCAGCTACAACAAGTGATTGATTACCCCGGTTTTTATAAGCGAAATATCCTTTTCCGTCTTCATCCTTAATCCCACGGATGCATCTTTTACAGAGAATACAGCGATTCTGCTCCTTGATGATCCTTGGGTAGGAAGCATCGATCTCTTTTTGAGGGAAAGCAAAAGGAAACCTGGGTGCCATCATTTTATACCTGTAAGCCAGGGCCTGCAGTTCGCAGTTTCCACTTTTCTCGCATGAAGGGCAAAAATGGTTTCCTGATACAAATAATAATTCAATGATTTCCCTGCGAACATCGTTCAGTTCGTCTGTATTATTTTCAATATTCATTCCCTCAAAAACAGGAGAAGTACAGGCCGTTGTCAACCGGCCGTTAATCTTTACGGTACAAATCCGACAGGAACCCTTGGGTTTCAATCCCTCAAAATTACAAAGGGTGGGAATGAAAATTCCGTTATCCTTGGCAGCTTCCACGAGATATTTGCCTTCATCTGACTGGCATTCTTTACCGTCTATTACAAATTTTATTTTATTAGACATATCTTGATTGGTTTAGATCAATTAAACATTGGCCACACGGTTTGCGGCCTCGCAGGATTCCTTTACGGAATCTGCCAGGTTAAAACCTGTATCAAATTCACGGTCGCGCTGAACAAGCTTTTCGTATAAATGCCTGAAATTCTGGACGCTGGTAATAATTGGATTGGCAGCCGTATGACCGAGTCCACATCTGCTGAATTTCAGGTTCTTACTCCATTCCAATAGTTCATCAATGTCAGATATTACTCCATGCCCATTCAGGATCTTTTCAAGCTTTGCTTTGAGCAGGACAGGAGTGGTCCTGCAAGTAGAGCAGGATCCACAGGATTCCTCTATAAAGAATTCTGTAAAGTTCATCACAACATCCTTAATCAGGTGCCTTGAATCATCGAAAATAATTAATGAACCCCCTGTTCCAAGATCCTCATAACCCAGTTTTCTTGGTAGCTGGTTAGGATTGATCAGGATTCCGGATGGTCCTCCTACCTGAACTGCCTGGGTATTTGTTGCTCCAACCATTTGCAGGATATCATAAATGGAATGTCCCCATTGGATCTCATATACACCAGGGTACCTGCAGTCGCCTGAAATGCTGAGAAGCTTAGTTCCGGCGGACTCAAGGGTTCCAAGTTCTGTGAACCACATACTTCCCTTTTTAATGATTTTTACCACTTTGGCAAGGGTTTCGACATTATTTATGATGGTAGGTTTACCCATATAGCCCTTTTCAACAGGAAATGGAGGCCGGTCTCTGGGTTCCCCTCGTTTTCCCTCAGCTGATTCGATTAAAGCAGATTCTTCACCGCATATATATGCCCCGGCACCAAATTGAATCCGTATGTCGAAATTAAAACCTTCTTTTCCGGCAATGTTTTTACCCAGGAGTTTGGCCTTCCTTAACTCATCCAGGGTATTTTTAAGGAATTCTTTCAGGTACTTATACTCATAACGGATATATAGGACTCCACTGCTTGCGCCAACCGCATATGCTGCAATTGCCATCCCTTCAAATACCATCTTCGGCATCTCGGTCAGAATCACACGGTCTTTAAAAGTTCCTGGTTCTCCCTCATCTGCGTTACAAAAAATGTATTTTTCAGCACCCTTTGCTTTACTGCAAAATTCCCATTTTAATCCCGTTGGGAAACCTGCACCTCCACGACCCCTGAGATTCGAATCCTTGATTTCCTGAATTACCTCCTGGGTATTCATTTTAATAGCTTTTTTCAGGCCTTCTCCGGGTTGGTAAGGATCCCATAGAACCGGACCTTTTCTCCTGATATTGTTTCGGACCACCGATTTTACCAGATCAGCACTATTGTTGCCACTACCAAAATTTTGCTTGTGCATCTCCTCCAGTGGTTTCCCGCTTTTCATATCGCTGACAATTTCCTTCACCCTAAAAGGGGTAAGGTTGGTGAAAATTGTACCGTTGATTATTGCTGCAGGCTCCTGGTCTGACATTCCGATACATGAAGTTTCAAACAATCCGATCAATCCATTCGTTGAAACATTTCCGAATGTAATACCTGCCTGCTCTTCGAAGGTCTTCTTGACCTCTGTCCGGAGCATCATTTCTGCGGTGACGCTGTTGTTTAGATAAACAACATATTTTCCAAGGGGTTTTTGACTCAGGAAGTGATAAAAACTAATGGTTTCCTCAAGTTCTACTCGAGAGATGGATATTTCATCTGCAATAAGCTGGTTGAACTCTTCAGGAATATAGCCCAATTCTTCCTGGATGTCCAGCAGGATATCCAGCAGGCGGAACCTGTCTTTCCCATAATTCTTAATAATGTCGATAACAGTTGTTTTCATTTAGGGTTGATTATATATTATTGCTTATTCGTTTTGCCTCCTTGCCATTCTTTTTGTAATTATTGACGAAGTAAATAAGGTTGACTAATTCATTTTCAATATTGAAATTGTTCACCGTTATATCATCCGTGCTTTTAAATTTTACCGGGGTGAAATTCAAAATACCTTTAATATTTGCCCGTTTCATTATCTCCAGGGTTTGCTGTGCAGCTATATCAGGTACGGCCATAATCGCTACGCTGATATTATTCTCCTGAACGTATTCATTAAGGTCTTCAATCGGCCTCACGGGTACATCACCTGTCTTTTTAATTTTCTTTATGTCAATATCGAATCCTGCTACAATCTTAATTCCGTCCTTATGGAATCCATTGTATGACATTAGAGCCTCGCCGATTCGGCCGACCCCGACAATTATGACCCGGTTGACCTCATTGCTGCCCAGGATTTCATTGATTTTGTGCAAAACATCCTCGATACTGTAACCTCCCTTCTGGCTCCCCGAAATTCCAAAAAGTCCGAAGTCCTTTCGGACCAGGGAAGCAGAAATTCCAAGAGGATCCGCGATATTGTCCGAAAACACCCTCACCAATCCAAGTGATTTAAACCTGTTAAGTAAATGTTTGTAGCTAAGCAACCTGTTAATACGATTTTGAATAGTCATAAAATATGGTTAAAATGTTACTACTGTGACAACAAAAAGGACTAAAATATCATGAGCCGCATAAAACATGACGAAATTAAAATTTTCCTTGTACAAAAAAAATGCTTTTTGTTCTTATTTTTTACCAATTTATTATTTAGAAGGAGTAAAAATTGGACCTGGTAAAATAGCCTGAAAATCCAGTCTTAATAGGTATTTTAGCAAAGAGAGGTAGACTTGAGTTGGGTAGTTTGTTTTTTGTTCAGTAATTAACAATAAAACCAGGGTAATTATTTATTAACAATTTGTGGTTTTTGATGGACAAATTATAGTTTTGAAATTCTGCATGGCTTAAATTTTTGTAAATTAGATAAGCATATTCTAATGCGTATTCAGATGACAAAACTGCTCAGGATTTTTCTTTATCTCATTGCTCTTCATTCTTTTTGCGTTGGACTGGGATTAATTATTATCCCTTTCGAATATTTTGGATTTTTCGGATTTGAGGGATACCATGGCAACTTTTTCAGAGTACAGGGGGGAGTTTTTCATATTGTGATGTGCGGGGCATACCTGCCTGCTGCCATTGATCCTGTAAGGAATAGCCTGCTCATACGTTTTTCCATATTTGCAAAGTTTACCGCTACTGTATTCCTCCTGTCCTACTGCCTGATTGTTGAAACGGTATGGATGGTTCTTGTTTCTGGGGGAATGGACTTTTTTATGTGTTTGCTACTTCTCTGGTTTTACAGAAAATTAATTGTGGAAGCTAACTGATTTAATGCCTGATATTGAAAGGATTACTCGCTTGGCTGGATTTGTTCGTTGATGAATTCAAAATCTCTGATGAGATCAGTCTCAAGGGAGTTGAAAAATGTATTTTCCAGATTAGTAATTACTTCTTTAAGGTTGCCAACATTTTGCAGTGAAGGAAGTAATTCGGGTAGCTGTACCATACCCGCACTGTCGGATTCGAATAACTCAAAGGATTCTTCTATTTCATCAATGCTGAGCTGGATAGAAATATTCACCGCTGTGAACAATTGTTCCCTGGTTTCCTGTGCTTCGGGATCAATCAGCAGTTCGGAGATTATGATTCTTTCGAAATCCGTCAGGAAACGTACCACTTCGCTAGCCGGAAAGCCTGTCTTATAACGTCTGAGGGCAATAGCCTGAATGTATTTACGGATAAGAATTCGGTCGCCAACCTTTATACTGGTGGATATCAATTGATATAGCATAGTCAGATACCATTTGAGGGTCAGTTTATCCAAATCCCTGTAATGCTGGTATTCTTCGCCATTCTGTTTGCTGCAGACATGATCCACCATTTTATTAATGATGAAGTCCCGGTGTCTCATCATGACCTCGTATGCTTTGATATTGAATCGGGTGGTAATCCTGTTCATGGCCGTTTCATTCTTAACGGTCCAGTCGACATAGTGATTCTTCATATTCTCAATCATGAAAAGGAGCCGTCTCAGGATATCATTCCTGGGGGATGTTTCCCAGTTCAGGTTTTCGTTTGTTTGCCTGGCGTTTACCACAAGTTTCTTATCGATATACCTCATCATCCATGGCTTTTCAAAAGGTTTTTCCCCAAGCACGTTGCCAAGAAATGTTCTGGCTATTACTCCTGGAAGAGCAATAATTATTGGCATTTTTATAGCCCGCCTTGAGCGACCATAATAATACTTTGTGGCTGCATCGTAAAGTTCTTTATGGGAAACTGTACCGCTTGGACTTGCAACATATGTACCCAGTTGTGGTAAATTTTTTGATTGATCCAGAATGCTCTGGATCATTTTTATCAGGTCCGCAATATGGATATATGTAATACTTGATTCTCCTTTTCCTCCCAGAATTCTTGCATTCCATTTTCCTGAGAGCCATGTGGAAAGAAATACAAACAGGGGAGGATATTCACACCAATCACTGTAAACGGCCGCAAATCTGAGAATGGTACAGGGAAACATAGTGGAGTAATTGCGAATCATTTCTTCTGCTTTCTGTTTACTCCTGGCATAGGGGTAGGTAGCATCCGCGGAACTCTGCTCATCAAGAATATGGTTCCTGTCCTTGTTGAATTTGCAGGCTGCCAGTGAACTGGCGAAAATAAAACGTTTAATATTCAGATATTGTGCAAGTTTGAGAACATTCCTTGTGCCAACCACATTGGTTTGCTCATATTCCGGATGGTCAACCATGGTGAAATCATAATATCCGGCAAGGTGGAGTATAAAGTCTGCACCTCCATAACGATTTATGCTTTCAACAACATCCTGAAGATTGGAGAAATCTCCGATGTCAACCTGAGTCCATAAAATGTTTTCATGTTTTGGTATGCCAGCCTCCCTCTGAGATCGTCTGGCAAGACAGAACATGCGGTATCGTTGGGCATTGTGTTCTACGAAATTCCTGCCGATGAAACCGGAGGCGCCTGTGATGATAATTCCTGGAAGAGTGTTGTCCATTACATGTATCCCTGTGTCCCTCTGATTTCTCCTTTTCTTCGGTAAATGTTAAAAAGGTCTGATCCCCTCTTTATTTCGGCATGACTGCAACCAACCCGGTTACAAACACCTATACAATTGCAGAAGTTTCCATGTTTATCACAGAAAAGTGTAATCATGTCACCTCCGCAATCACAGGGAGCATAAACCGGGAGAGGGACATCGCAATCCGGACATAGCAAGTCAATGATTTCGCCCTCGGATACTTCGATATCAATGGTATACTTTGATTTATCTCCACAGATGGGACTTAAAGCCATAAATCCTTCATCCTTTCCTCTTTTGATTTTGATCAGGATCCCTTTATAACCTCTTACGTTGACTTTTGGATTTATTAGGTCGTGGCCATTGGGACAATAACATTGTTTTACTACCATATCCTCATCAATGGCATCCTTGGCCTTTCTTCTTTTTTTTAGCTGGGATTCTCCACATCCCTTTTGCGTTAAACCTAGTCATATTGATGTTCTTATAAGTGTTTTCCTGCTGAATTCTTCCACCATGTTTTTTACCTGTGTCAGTATTGCCGGATAATAATGTTTCAGGTCTTCACTTAGCATGGATCCGAATACCAGATCTTCGAGTATTTCAATTCCGATAATCAGGATATTTTCCGGTAAGTCAAATCCAAGGGTTTTTCCAATTTCGAGTGACATTTGAAAAGACACATCATGCCGGCATGACAGGTGGAGGGTTTCCCGGTAATCATCCACGGAAAAAGTATGGACACATCCCGGGATTCCCTTTTCTGTCTTCAGGGTATCGATAAAAACCACACCCTTATAACCGTTAATGTACTCCAGCAATTCTAGTCCCCCCACAAACACATTCTCAAAATCAATATTCCCGGGTTTCAGAAGTACCTGTAAATCTTCTGAAAGTCTAACCGGGATGCTGACATCCTGATGGATCTCATTTCCCAGTCCAAGGACAAGAATTTTATTTGATCGGTTTTTCATTTTCGGTTTATGAATCTCTGCTGGCGGATCGCAGGATCACGCCCTTTTTGTTCCTGAAATTAACTACCAGTGGCATTTTGCCTCGCTGATGGTGAGTTGCACAAGAGAAACATGGGTCGTAGGCCCGAAAAGCCATCTCAACCATGTTCAGAATTCCATCGTCAACCTTAACGCCTTTCTTGATTATTCCTTCTGCGGCTTTTTTAAGTGACATGCAAATGGCGGCGTTATTATTAGTAGTTCCTACAATAATATTGGCTTTGGTTACTATCCCTTTTTTATCGGTCCAGTAATGATGTGTCAGGGTACCCCGCTGTGCTTCGACAATTCCTACTCCTTCATCAGGGACATTGTCAAGAGGAGCTCTCAGGTCCTTTCCTATAATATCCGGATCTTCCGCAAGTTCAAGGCAATGTTCAG
Source organism: uncultured Bacteroidaceae bacterium (assembly GCA_963777115.1). GTDB lineage: Bacteria > Bacteroidota > Bacteroidia > Bacteroidales > SM23-62 > SM23-62. The sequence goes on from CAVZPP010000002.1 coordinate 472,735, forward strand.
CTGAGTACAGCAGCTCAATCAACCTTGCCCAGTGCATGGCCAGGGTTGCATGGACCGGTTTTCCTCCCAGGGTTTCATACATTTTGTCGTATTCAACCTGTGCAAGGGGAGTAGCCATCCCGTCGGCTGCATTCAGTCTTGAAAGAGGCGTGGCATGATAAACCCCTGAATCCTGTCCTTCTACAAATCCCTTCCATCCGATCTTTTTAAGGAATGGGAATTTGAGGTAGGACCAGGGTTCTACCCTTTCCTCTACAAAATCCATGTATTCCTCAGGGGCATATTTACAGTGTTCATTTCCCAGGGTATCCACAACACGCACTTTACCATCATAGAAATTCACTTTATTATTCTCATCTACCATTCCCATACTATGAAGATTCAGGGAATAAGGCCCATTGACGATGAGGTCTACATAATCCTTGTTCCCCAGTACAACATCGCTGAATATTTGTAGTGAGAATTTTGAGAATTCGATGAATCCTTTTGCCTTTTCAACAATATCATCGCGCTGTTCAGGTGTTAGTCCCTTTCGCACACCACCGGGTACATTCATGACCACATGGGTCTGGTGTCCCCCCAGAAGGGCTTGAATTTCCTGAGCAATTCTCCGCTGCTTGATAACCTCTGTGCCGATTTCAACACCTACTTTTGCGATCACTCCAAGAATGTTACGTTCAGCAGCCGGAGCCGTTGGTCCGACTACAAAATCCGGGGCAGCAAGTGCATAGAAATGAGCGATATGGCTGTGTACAAAATGGGCCATATAGAACAGTTCACGGAGTTTCACAGCAGTTGGGGGCGGAGTTACTCCATATACAGCATCTGCAGCTTTTCCGGAAGCCATGTGATGGCATCCGGGGCAAACCCCGCAGATCTTCGTTACAATCTGTGAAAGCTCCTCAACGGGACGGCCTTCGCAGAATTTCTCGAATCCTCTGAGTTCAGGGACCTGAAAATATACATTTTCCACATCTCCTTCATCAGTGAGGAAGATCTCGATCTTTCCATGACCTTCCAGTCGGGTTATGGGGTCAATTGTTATTCGGTTCATAGCAATTTCCTCCTTAATATTGAGCCGGGAAGGCTGAAACGATAAAAAGTCCCGGCCGGGTCATCAATTTGTTCAACGATTTTTTCGATTTCCGACTCCTCATTGGAATCGATCATGGTGCCTATAGCTGACATCATCTTGGCTCCTGGATCTTGAGCATCTGCAGGTGGACCGTAACAGCCCCTGCAGGGGGCATTCCCTTCAATACACCTGGCCCCACAACCACCCCTGGTGGCTGGACCCATACATATGACACCCTGTTCCAAAAAGCAGGTCTCTCCATCATCCTGAATGTGTATAGGCCTCTTGAACTCAGAGATACTTTTGTTTTCGGTTTTCGTACGCGGGCATTCATCGCAGAGGCTTTTCTCATTTGCCCCGACGACCGATCCTTTTGGAGGCAGCTCCGCACCGGTAACGATGGCCATGAATACTTCCACCAGTCGTTCAGTCTGCGGCGGACAACCAGGCAGGTAATAGTCAACATCAACTACCTGGTCAAGTGCCCTGACATCGTTATAAAATTCTGGCAGGGTCAATTCTCCTTCTTTGATCTTAACGGAAGGAAGTGGCATTATTTTATCAGGATTGATGGTGGATTCACTGGTTACATAGGCCCTTTCAAAAATCCCTGCCTTGTCGGAAAAATTACCAAGTCCGGGTATCCCTCCCATGTGGGCACAGGATCCGTATGCTACAAGGATTTTTGACTTTGCACGCAGAAGGTGGGCGAGATGTTCATTCTCGCTGTTCCTGACTGCACCATTAAACAGGGTCAGGTCTATATGACCATCGGCCATGGCTTCCACATCCTTGTATTTTGTATCAAGGGCGATGGGCCAGAATACCAGGTCCGCTGCAGCTACTACATCAAATAAGGCCTCATGCACATCGAGTACTGATACGCAGCATCCCCCGCAGGCGGCTCCCCAGTAGACAGCCATCTTGATCTTTGGTTTCTCTTTTGTTGCCATAAGATATTGGGAATTTAGTTAAGCTAATGTTTCAATATTTTCCTTGATCTTACTCGGACCAAGTGCGATCACCGTCTCCGTCATTTCATCAGCCAGGTCAGCAAATTGCTTTCCTTCGCTGGCGCTTATCCATGCAAGCTTGAGCCGGTCCTTTTCAAATCCCATCTGCTGAAGGTATTTCTGCAGCAGGTGGTAACGTCTTAGACATTTATAATTTCCTTCATGGTAATGGCAATCCCCCGGATGACATCCACAGATCAATACCCCGTCTGCACCTTCTTCAAAGGCAGAAAGAACGAAAGTAGGATCTACCCTGCCGGAGCACATAACACGGATAACACGCACATTGGGCGCATACTTCATCCGGGATGTGCCTGCCAGGTCTGCTCCGGTATAGGAACACCAGTTACACAGGAAGGAAACGATTGTTGGTTTAAATTCCATGATATTGATAGTTTTTAGATTCTCAGAATTAAACTTCAGTCATTTCAGTTGACATAATTCCCTTGATCTGGGAAAGGATCTGCTGATCTGTAAAATGCCTCGCCCGGATAGCACCGGTTGGGCAGGCAGAACCACATGTCCCGCAACCCTTGCAAAGTATCTCATTCACAATAGAAACAGATTTTTCCTCATCAAAGCTGATGGCTGTGTATGGACATACATTAACACAGGTCTGGCAACCGCAGCAGATATCTTCATTTACAACTGCTGTGGTAAGCTCGACTTCAACTGTACCCTGGGTAATAGTGGCCAGGATACGGGCTGAAGCTGCTCTTGCCTGGGCAACTGAATCCGTAATGTCCTTGGGGCCCTGGCAACTTCCTATGATGTAAACACCATCTGTTGTGGTAGCTACCGGGTCAAGTTTGGGATGCCTCTCTATGAAGAAATCATTACCGCATTTGCTTACCCCAACATTATGAGCTACCTCCCTGGCATCGTCGCGGGCTTCCATTCCCACGAGAAGGACCACCATATCTGCCGGAACTTCTATATTGGTATTAGAGAGCCGTTCTTTCATTTCGATCAGCATATCACAGCACTCACCCGGATTACCCTTGGTGATCTGGGGAATGCCTTCCCTCTGGTCGAAATTAAGGAACATAATCCCGCGCTTAGCGGTCTCAGCATACAACTCCTCACATCCCTTTCCAAAGCTTCTCATATCCGCATAGATCTCATAGATATGGGTCTCAGGAAGGGCTGTCCGTATCTGGTTTGCAAATTTTAAACCAAGCATACAGCAGGTACGTGAGCAATATTCATGATAATCAGCATTCCTGCTTCCGACGCAATGGATAATGGCAATATTCCTTGGCTCCTTGCCATCCTTTGTCTCAATTTTGCCGGATTGCAACATCTTTTCAAATTCGACAGAGGTGACGACGTTGGGAAGTTTTCCATAACCGTGCAGGTCAACCGAGCTGGGATCGAAAGGTTTCAGTCCGGTTGCAACAATAATGTTTCCGAACTCGATTTCCTTGCTTTTCCCGTTGGCCTTTATATCCGCTTTGAAGTTCCCTATGTAGCCGAAGATCTCCTCGATTTCGGCCTTCTTGAGAACTTCGATATTCGGATGATTTTCAGCTCTCTTGATTTTTGGTCCGATGACCTGCCTGGCGGGTATCATATACGGGAAGGTCAGGTCCACATTTGCCGTATGTCCACCCAGTTCTGCCTCTTTCTCGAGAAGAAAAACTTTTTTGTTGGAGTCTGCGATTTCCAGGGCTGCTGTGAGCCCGCTTATACCTCCACCGATAATTAATGTGGCAGGATTGATTTCAACGGTCCTTTTATCAAGTGCTTCGTGGTATGCAACCCGGGCAACTGCACCTGTAACTAGGGCTTTTGCCTTTTTGGTTGCTTCTTCCCGGTCCTCATGAACCCAGGAAACCTGTTCCCGGATATTGGCCATCTCAAACATATAGGGATTCAGTCCCGCGTTCGTCAGAGCCTTCCTGAAGGTCAGTTCATGTATCCGTGGTGAACAAGCTGATACCACCACCCGGTTCAGGTTATGTTCCTTGATATCCTTTATGATCAATTCCTGACCAGGATCCGAACACATGTATTTATAGTTTTTGGAAACTACTACATTTGGCAGTTTTCCAACCTCTTCAGCCACACCTTCAACATCCACCATTTTGGAGATGTTGGTGCCGCACCAGCATACATATACGCCTATTCTTTTTTCTTCCATGGTGATCGTATTTTAAGTAGCCGGAGCTAACTGGGTTTTATACTGCTTAGCCAATGCTGCCTTTTTCAGGTTCGCAAAATAAAGTCCCAGGGGCCTGTATGCCAGGTGAGACCATTTTGAAAATGCAACAAACGTAGTAACCATCGGAACCTCGACGGCAAGGTGCAGCATGTATGAAACATACGTAGCCTGAGCCATGCCGGCCAGCCTGAAAATATGGATCAGGATACCGGTAAACGCGATAAGGAAAAGCAGGATAGGGAAGATGTAATCAGAATGATGTGAGAATTTGAAAATCGTCTTCTTCTGCTTTAACCTGTTCCATAAAAAATATACACAGCTTATACAGATCCCGGCTGTAATGTAGTATCCGAGCAAACGCTGCGGATGCCACCAGGGATGTACGATATCCGTCTGGAACCATTCCAGGAAGAATATTATGAAAACAAACATCAATAAATAAGAACTCATCAGGAACCAGTGCAGGAACCAGTACATCCTCTTTTCCTCGCATTTTGCAAAACGTGCCTGGGTGCCAAAATGGAAAATGGCCTCCCAGACCTTTACAAAGTAGAGGTAAACAGGTACCCTAACACTTTTATCCTTAATGATAACCTTGATGAACATATTCAGCATATTGGTAACCAGGAAGAACATCAATGTCAGCAGAAGAACATGGTCAATCGAAGCAATCAGGTGGGCCGGTGCAAATGCATTGATCTCCACAATACCTTCCGGGGTTGCAGGGATACTGAAATCGGCAAAAGCGAAAAATGCGGCACAAACTCCGATGAAGAGTGCAATCATGACAGCAAGATGGGCCTTAAATGACCTGTAAAGCAGTCCGGAAATCCCCGTCCAGTCATAAGCTGCGGTCAGCCATCTGCGAAGCGTCATCATCATTTCGGCAGGGTTAGCATCCCTGGGACAGGTATCGGTACATTCACCGCAATAGTAGCAAAGCCAGGGATCAACATATCCTTTAAGCTGTTCTTTCAGTCCCATTTGCATTGCGCGGATCCCCTTCCGGGGGAAGAGGAACCCGTTTTCTGTCAGAGGACAAATGGCAGAGCAGTTGCCGCAATGGTAACATTCGTTCCATTCGGCCTTGCCATAAGCTGACAGTTTTTTACTGAAGTTAGGATCAATTCTTACACTCATGATTCAACCTCCATCTTTAAGGGTGAAATCTGTCGGGCATTCTCAATAATTTTCTCGGGTGGAATATCCTTGATTCCCAGTCTTATTTTGCCTCTGAGAATGGTCTGAAGCACACGGGAAGCGGCCGCAGATGCCTGGGCAACGGTATCAGGGATATCCTTGGGACCCTGGCATGTGCCGGCGATGCTTATACCACCGGTAAATGTAGAGGTGGGTTCTGTCAGGTAATTGTTTTCAACAAACCATCCCTCTTCACCCTGTTGTATGCCCATCTTGCCGGCTACATCTGCAGCATCGGCCCGGGCTTCAAGTCCAACAGCAAGAACCACCATATCCACCTTAGTCTCGAGAATTCTCTCTTCATAGATTTCCTCACTGCGTACCATTAACTGGCCGTCCTTTTCTTCAACCTTTGCAGTCCGGCCCCGTATCATATGCACTCCTTCATCCTTGATACGTTCTGAGAATTCCTCGTATCCCTTACCGAATGCCCTCATGTCAATATAGAATTCGTAGACTTCGGCCTTGGGGATTTTCTCCTTGACCAGGTGGGCAAGTTTCAGGGAATACATGCAGCATACCCTGGAGCAATGCTTATTATAATTCTGGTCCCGGCTTCCGATGCAGTGGATCAATGCCACGCTCTTTGGTTCAGCTCCCTCTGCAGTGAAGACCCAGTTGTCCTTTTTGTCTTTGGTCCTCGAGGTGATGAATCCTCCAGTGGGACCGGCTGCATTAACCAGCCTTTCAAACTCAAGGGAGGTCACTACATTGGGGTATTTGCCATAGCCATACTGCTCAGCCCGTTTGGGATCGAAGGTCTGGAAGCCAGTGGCCACAATTATGTTCCCAACGTTTATATCGACCATCTCATCCTTCTCGTCCAGGTTGATACAGTTTTCGACAGGACAGAACTTGACACATACACCGCATTTCCCTTTCAGGACGTAGGTGCAGCTGTCCGCATCAATCAGGTATTTATTGGGCACTGCCTGTGGGAAGGGGATGTAAATGGACTTGCGCAAGGTTGTTCCATTATCGAACTCACTAGAGGCTTTAGCCGGACACTTTTCAGTGCAAATGCCGCATCCGATGCAGGTTGCCAGATCCACCCTGCGGGCTTTCTTCAGGACTTTTACCTTGTAGTTACCCGGACTGCCATCTACGTTCTCCACCTCGCAGTAGGTCATTAGTTCGATATTCGGGTGCTGCCCGACTTCGACCATCTTGGGAGTTAAAATACAGGCGGCACAATCCAGGGTTGGAAAGGTTTTGTCGAACATAGCCATATGTCCTCCAATGGTCCCGGTTCTTTCCAATAGGTAGACCTTTTGTCCGGCATTGGCAATCTCGAGGGCTGCCTGAATGCCGGCAATACCACCTCCTACAACGAGGGTGTCAGGATTGACATCCACCTCATCAGGGATGGCTGCAAATTCGAAGGGAACATCCAATACTGCGCAGGCAAGTATAGCCTTTGCTAAATCAGTATCCTTCTGCCGGGTAGCATCATACTCAGTGAAACTCACGTTGGTGATTTGGGTGGGGTCCATTCCCGCATGAGCCAGGGCCTTTGAGAACATGGGCTGTATAAAGCCCGGTTTCTCTCCGGCCAGGACAATTCGGTTAATCCCCTGGGCGCTAATCACACTGGCCAGATTCTGGTGGTTTAGGAGGTCTAGGTCCCCGGTCTTCCAGATATGGGCCACTTCTTCCATACCCTCAGCAAAAGCATACAGTTCGTTCAGTTGGATTGAACCCGGATGTCCATTCAGATGTTTACAGAAATAGACACCCGTTTTAACTGAGTTGCTCATGTTGATACAGGTTTTTGTGAAGTTGAAAGTTTGATGTGAAATGTTAAAGAACGAATGAAATAATTATGTTACGTATTTCACAATAAAGATAATTTTTTTACTTTTATATGCAAATGAAATCGATGTGATGTAGGACACATGATATTATATGGATTTAGACTAAATTAAGTAAATTATTGTATGCATTTCAGGATCTGGCGAGGATGGTAATTAATAAAAACATAACTCGTCTATTGCGCTACCGCAATAGTCTTCGACGAATGCAGGAGCTTGGTTTCGAAACTGTATATTCCTATAATCTTGGACGTGAAACAGGCGTATCCCCCGAGCAGGTCAGAAAGGATTTCAGCCAGTTTGGCATCAAGGGAAACAAGAAAGGCGGATACAATATTAATGAACTTTTAGCTACAATAAGAGAGATATTCCGCAAGGATGAATTGCAAAGAGTTATCGTGGTTGGGATTGGGAATCTCGGCATGGCTGTATTGCATTACAGGGGATTTGAGAAGAATATGATTCAGATAGTCGCAGCTTTTGATATCGATCCCAACAAATACAAAAAAAAGCTCTCGATACCCCTCTATTCGCTTGATAAATTACAGAAAGTAGTCAGTGACCTGGATGTTAAAACGGCAATCCTTACAGTGCCTGAAAGGGTAGCCCAGGATGTTGCAAACCTGCTGGTTGAAGCGGGTATCAAAGGGATACTTAGTTTTGCCCCAACCGTGCTTAAAGTACCTCCCCATATTACCATAAATAATGTCTGTATAGGGCATGAGCTCGAATCTCTGATCTATCACAGCCTTCATCTGGATAATGATAAGCCATGTAAAGATTAAAAGACAGGTAAGATCAGGTTTTGTTTCTTTTTTTCAATACATAATAGACAGGAATCCCAATCAGGATCACCCCGATGGCGATAGACGATTCAATTGGCCGCTCCAGGAATGCCAGGACCAGGATCACTGATGAGAGAATGATAAACAGTGCCGGGAGAATTGGATATCCCGGCATCCTCATTATAGATTGTTGTTTTATCCTGAGTTTGAATATGCCAAGAACAGCCAAAATGGGAAAAATACCCAGGGAAAAGCTCAGTAATGTTATTATCTGATCAAACGTTCCTGATACAATGAATACAATAGCCAGTCCGCTTTGCATGATAATGGAAACACCCGGAACATTTGATTTGTTGATCCTTTTGGCCAGGTTGAAAAAATGACCGGATTGAGCCATGGCATAATATACCCTTGGACCAATCATGATCAATACGCTTATGGCAGAAAGCAGGATAATGGCAATAAAAAGTGAGAAGAACTGATCAAGGGATTGGTTAAAAAGATTTTTAGCTGTAAGTCCCCCAATAGAGATCACTCCCTTCATCTCCCAGGCAGGGACAGCATAAACATAGAGGGTATTTAGCAGGAGGTAGATCACTGTGACAAACAGGGTTCCTGTAATCAGCGACCGGGGTATGTTTTTTACTGGATTTAATACCTCTGATCCTACATATGTCGAAGCATTCCATCCGCTGTATGCGAACATGATCCACATCAGTGAAAGTCCAATGGTTTTAAGATTTGCACCTGTGAAGGATTCTGTCTGCTGAACTTTGAAATGCTCAAAGCTTCCTTCCCCGAAAATGAATCCGGTGATGACCAGGATACCTATTAATCCGATCTTCAATACGGTAAGTATGTTCTGAATTTTTGAACCCGAATTTAAACCAAAGTAATGGATAAGGGTAAAGACCATGATAATGCCAATCGCAATACCTTTTTTGGTCAGTTCAAGGTTTTCGGGTAGTGCATCCTCAGGAAGGGTCCTCACCAAATATTCACTGAACGCGAGAGAAGAGGCTGCCACAGGTGCTGAAAAGCCTACAAAAAAAGAAACCCAGCCGCTGAGGAAACCGGTCAGGGGGGAGAATAATTCTGAGAGAAATGCGTAATCTCCCCCGGCTTTGGGGAAGTTGGCTCCAAGCTCACTGTAGCTAAGTGCCCCGCATATGGCGATACTTCCACCCACGATCCATAAGAGGAGAAGAAGCAGAGGATCATGTAACTGAGCAAGTAATAGGCCTGAGGTAGTAAAAATCCCCGCGCCTATCATATCCCCGATTACAATATTTGTCAGTGAGAAAAAACCAAGTTTTCTCGGCAGACGGTCCTCCGCCATAATTATTCAGGTATTATTTTGCGATTCAGGTGTTATTCAGCCCTTTTGTAGCTGATTAAAACACCACCCCCGGCAGAATTTAACGTGGTTTCATAATTTTCCAGGCTTCTTACATAGTCCAGGTATTCCTGGTTTCTGCCTCTTCTACCATTGCTGCCATCTACAATATTATGAGTCGTATAACAGCCACCGATTTCCAGCTTGGGATGAACATCCATGAAGTAATTCTTATACCAGCCTTTATCTGCATCGCTGAAGACAAAATCAAAAGGACCTTCCAGCTCCTTTACCAGTACATGTGCATCAGCAAGTCGGGCATCAACATATTCGGACAGGCCGGCCTTCTTAAAGTTTTCCAGGGCCTTTTTGTGCCGGATTTCATCAATGTCGATAGTGATCAGTTTGCCACCTGTTTTGCTAAGTGCCCAGGCGATATAGACACCCGAGTGTCCTGTTGAGGTTCCAATTTCCAGGGCACTTTTGTAATTGCCTTTTATAACCAGATCATACAACAATTCCCCATCCTGCTCAGGCACATTAAGGTCCTGCCATTGTCCTGATTGTTCGGCAAGGAATTGTTCAACTTTCTTATCAAGTTTTGGATTTTCTTTAGGAGATTGTGCGCATATTTCTCCCTGATAAACAGCTGCCAGGAAAAACAGAAAAGCTGTAAGACCAATTTTCCTCATTCTGTACATAGTGATTGGATTTTAATTTTTATGAACATACCATTTGACTTTGAGATCCATAAATGGTTTAACAAGATCCTCATTTTAATTGGTATATCATTCATTTTTATCCCAACTTTATACTTCGGATTTCTGATATAAAATGGAGAAGCAAAAAACTTATCTGACCACGATTGAGGGACTCGTACAGGGAGTCGGATTCAGGCCTTTCGTTTACAGGCTGGCCCATAATTTTGGTTTGAAAGGATGGGTGAATAATACGAATGAGAATGTTCAGGTATGTGTGAATACTGATTCTCATAAATTGGAAGCATTTGTAGGTGAAGTCCAACGACAGGCTCCCAAGGCTAGCCAGATTGAATCCATTGAATACAGGGAGGTGGAATGGGAGGAATTTGAAGATTTCAGAATCCTGGGAAGCGAGAGCCTCTCAGATCAGGTTACCGATGTAAGTCCGGATATTGCAGCTTGCGAAGAATGCCTGGCAGACATGAATCTACAATCCAATCGAATTAATTATCCCTTTTTAAACTGCACAAATTGTGGTCCCAGGTTCACAATTGTCCAGGACCTTCCGTATGACCGGGCAAATACAACAATGCAGATATTTGAGATGTGCTCCTCCTGCCGGGAGGAATACGGAAATGTAATTGATAGGAGATTCCATGCCCAGCCGACGGCTTGTAAGGACTGCGGACCGGAATACAGCCTGGTTGAGTTCAGTGATCCAACCGGCAGCACAAACCAGGATGATATTATCGAACGGACTGCCGGATTGATCGATGAGGGTAAGATTGTTGTTGTAAAGGGACTGGGAGGGTTTTTTATGGCCTGCGATGCTCTGAATGAGAAGGCCGTCCTCCGCCTCAGGAAATCAAAACACCGGGAGGGGAAACCATTTGCCGTTATGTTTAAGAACCTGGAAAAGGTCACTGATTTTTGTATTATTTCTGAAACAGAAGGTGAATTTCTTAATTCATGGAGGAGACCCATAGTGATTACACAGAACCGACACGGTTCAGTGTGCCAACTCGCCCCATCGGTATCAAACGGATTTCCTACCACCGGGATTATAATGCCCTATATGCCGCTTCATTACCTTTTATTCGAAAGACTGAAAACATCGGCTATTGTGATGACATCGGGTAATCTGTCAGAAGAGCCTATCCTGATAGATAATGAAACAGCCGTGTCGGTATTGGGACCTGTAACGGATGCCGTCCTTCATTATAACCGTGATATCCAAAATCGTTGCGATGATTCGGTAGGGATAGTTATGAATGAGCAGCCCAGGCTCCTGAGGCGATCCAGGGGCTTTGTGCCAAATCCCATCCTACTGAATCTGGACACAGAGGGAATTTTCGCTGCCGGGGCAGAACTGGTGAATTGTTTCGCGATGGGGAAGGGGAGGAAGGCGGTATTAAGCCAGCATATAGGGGACCTGAAAAATTTCGAAACCTATGCGTTTTACAAGGAAACCTATGAACGATTCAAAAGGCTTTTTCGCATGAAAACTGACCTGGTTGCACATGACCTTCATCCGGATTATCTTTCCTCCCGATTCGCTGAGGAGCTTAATCTGACAGCTATACCTGTCCAGCACCACCATGCCCATATCGCATCAGTCCTGGCAGAGCATAAACTGGACGAGAAGGTCATTGGGATCAGCTTTGACGGTACCGGACTGGGAGATGACGGAAATATCTGGGGATCTGAATTCCTCATCTGTGACCTGGAATCGTATGAGCGGATAAGCCACCTGGAATATATTCCAATGCCCGGGGGGGACAGGGCAGCTCATGAGCCCTGGCGGATGGCTGTTTCCTATTTATATTCTGTGTACGGGATGGAATTGATGAATATGAACCTCCCATTTCTCAAAAGAATTAAAGAGGGTAATCTCAAGCTGGTACTTCAATCCATCGAAAAGAATATTAATTGTCCACTATCTTCCGGAGCAGGCAGACTGTTTGATGCCATTGCAGCAATTTTGGATCTCTGCTCAGTTTCCCAATTTCATGCCGAGGCACCAATGAGGCTGGAATCAGTCATTCACCCTGGTGAGAAAGGATCTTATTTTTCAGTGTTAGGGGGTAAAAGAGGAATCCAGGATTGTATTGACATTCGGTACGGTTATTAAGAGCATTGTAGGCGATATTACTATGGGACATGATCCAGGCCTGATCTCTGCCCGTTTTCACAATACCATTTCCGACCTGATCCTGGATACGGTAATTAAGATTAGCAGTGATTCCGGGATAGGGAAGGTTGCCCTCTCCGGGGGAACTTTTCAAAACAGGTACCTCTCAGAAAGGACTGAAATCTTGTTAAAGGAAAATGGATTTGAAGTATTCCTGCCCCTCCAATTACCGGCCAATGACGGGGGAATAGCACTTGGTCAGCTTGCCATAGCCGCTAAACATCGTTCATTGGGTTTAGTGTAATCTGTGTGCGGGTCTTACCCACATTCAAACCCATGTCTTCCTATTGATGCCCGTATCCGCTGGCTGTAATGTATTTTTCCAGGTCCTGTATGGTAGCTTTCTGGTCTTCGATGATGGTGTTCACAACATCACCAATCGAAATTATACCTATTATCTTGTTGTGGTCAAGAACGGGAACATGACGTACTTTATGTTCACTCATTATAGCCATGCATCCCAGCACACTGGTATCAGGCTTGATTGTGTGTAGGTCAGTAGACATATAGTCTTCCAGTTTTGATTCCTTTGATGAATGGCCATGAAGGATGATCTTGCGGGCATAATCCCTTTCTGAAAACATACCAATCAGTTTGCCATCTGCATCCAGAATCATTAAAGCACCAATATTTTTTTCCGCCATTATCTTTAATGCCTCGAAAACTGTTGCTTCAGGATTGACATTGAAATAATCATAACCCTTGTTGTCCAATATCTGTTTTACAGTAGTCATAGTTGTAAGGTTTTATTCTGATGTTAAAGGTAAATAATTATAATGTAAAGTTTAAGCGGGTCCGGGCAAAAAAAACATGCTGTATAAGCAATATTCAGACAGGAATTATTGTGCATTGTATTACTTTTGCGTATCAGAGTTTAAAACATGCATGAATTTTCAATAGCCGTTAGTATTGTCGAAATAGCCACTGATAATGCTAAAAGCGAAAAGGCAAAGTTGGTTAAGGAGATCGAGATCGAGGTAGGCGAGTTATCAGGTGTTGTGATTGATTCTCTCGATTTCTGCATGGAGGCAGCTGTTAAGGATACCCCTATAGATGGAGCCAAATGGAATATCCATAGCATTCCCGGCCGGGGAAGATGCCGTCAATGCTCTCATGAATTTGGGATATCTGATCTTTATACGATTTGTCCAAAGTGCAACAGTCCGGCTCCTGAAGTAATCCAGGGGAGGGAACTCAGGGTTAAATCCATCCTGGTTGAATAATGGATTTACTACGAATTCATATCTTTGTAAAGACTAACTCTTAACAGGACAATTATGTGCGATACATGCGGATGCGGACAGGGAGAACCATCAATTCTTAAACCGGGAGAAGAGAAGACCTATACCCATACTCATGATGGTGAAACACATAGCCACACACACGGGGAGCATCACGATCACAGTCATGGCCATAACCATTCTCATGAACATCCTCATGAACATCCCCACAATCATGATCATAGCCAAGATCATGGCCATTCTCATGATCACAGCCACAGTCATGACCGTAAAGTGGAAATCGAACAGGATATACTTGGGAAGAATAATCTCCTGGCGGAGAGAAACCGTGGATTTTTCGAGGCAAAGAGTATCCTTGCCCTGAACCTGGTAAGCTCACCTGGTTCCGGGAAGACCAGCCTGCTTGAACGAACTATTAAGGACCTGGGAAAGGAATTGCCTTTCTTCATCATTGAAGGGGACCAGCAAACCATGAACGATGCCAACCGGATCGCCGAGGCAGGTGCACCTGTGGTTCAGATAAATACAGGAGAAGGCTGCCACCTGGATGCGGATATGGTAAATAAAGCAGTTAAAAAACTAGAGGTTGAGGATAAGGCAATATTGATGATTGAGAATGTTGGCAACCTGGTTTGTCCCGCGATGTTCGACCTGGGAGAATCATCGAGGGTTGTCATTATCAGCACAACAGAAGGAGAAGATAAGCCCTTGAAGTATCCCTATATGTTCAGAAGTTCAAATCTCTGCATTATCAATAAAACAGACCTGCTTCCCTACCTTGATTTTGATGTCGAGAAAGCAAAGGAATATGCCCTTCAGGTTAATCCCGATCTTGAGTTTTATCGAGTTATCTGTAAAAACCGGGGAAGGAATGGATCAATGGTACAGCTGGCTTAAGGAACAAGTTTAAATATTTAGTCTAATCTCCAGTTTCCCCCCCAATCCAAGTTCAACTATTCTCATCAATGTGGATAATCGGATGTCACTGGCATCGTTTTCTATCCGGCTGATATATGATCTCTTTGTTCCGGTTTTATCGGCCAGATCTTTTTGAGTCATTTTTGCATCCTTACGCGCCTGTTTAATCATTACTCCCAGTTTAAAAGCTTCATAATTTCTTTCATATTCTTTTCTCTCGGGTGAACCTTTTGGTCCAAATTCCCTTTCGATGAGATCTTCAAGACTTTGAATGTTTTGATTTTGCTTCATAGTATTCTGCTGATAGTCTTTGCGCTAGCCTGAGTTCTCTCAGAGGTGTCCGGCGACTCTTTTTTCTGAATGCATTTAACAGGACCAATGTGTTCCCATCGAAAATGCAAAAAACCCGAATAGCATTATTTTGATAATGGATACGTATCTCGTATATGTCTTTTGTGCCTCTTAGTTTTTTTAAATATTCCCCAGGAACCCTGTCAAATTCAATTATCAGGTTAATTATTGAAATGATTTTTATCTTAGTTCTCTTTTCCTGGATTTGTAAGAAATCATCGAAATAATTTTTAAATGTATTAAGAAGATATGCCACAAAATATTGCTTAAAGGTAACTAATTAGATACGTTTGGGCAAATGTAATTACAGGTTTGCTGTTGATCTTAATAACAGAAAACTGAAAATATCATGTAGCAAATGGGATTTATGCAAATAATGAGAAGTTATGAAGGATTCAACTATCCTTTAGAACCCCCATTCAGATCGAAAGGAGTCACCTGGTAAACATAGTAGTTCAGCCAGTTGGTGTAGAGTAGGTTGGCATGGCTTCTCCACTGGACCAGCGGTGGTTTTGTGGGATCGTCATCGGGGAAATAGTTAACCGGAACCTGGATGTCAAGACCTTTTTCAAGGTCCCTTTCAAATTCCTCCTTAAGTGTGTTGGGATCATATTCAGAGTGACCGGTAACGAATACTTTTTTGCCGTCACGGGTGGCGAAGATATATATTCCAGCTTCATCTGATTCGGCAATCACCTGAAGCTCTTTTACCTTGAGCAGGTCCTGCTTTTCAATGTGCATATAACGGGAATGAGGTGCAGGAAAAAGATCATCAAAGCCACGGACCAAAGGTAATTTCCGGTCCAGTACCCTGTGTTTGAAAATGCCAAACAGCTTCTCTTCAAGTAGTCTTTTCTTTATTCCATAGAAATGGTAAAGAGCTGCCTGTGCCCCCCAGCAAAGGTATAGGGTGGAGGTAACATGGTTTTCTGACCAGTCCATTATTTCCTGGAGTTCCTCCCAGTAGCTGACATCCTCAAAGTTTACAAACCCCAGGGGTGCACCGGTAATGATTAATCCATCATAGCGCCTGTGTTTTACCTGGTCAAAAGTTTTATAGAAAGTCTCCAGGTGTTCAATGGGTGTATTTTTGGAAGTATGGTTTTTAGGGTGAATCAGGTCGATCTCAATCTGCAGGGGGGTGTTGGATAAAAGCCTCAGCAGGTGAGTTTCCGTGGTATGCTTGACAGGCATGATATTAAGTATCACTATCCGCTGGGGACGGATATCCTGGTGAATGGCACGGGTTTCGTCCATTACAAATATCTTCTCATCTCTGAGAACTTTGGCAGCAGGTAGGTTATCCGGTATGTTTATTGGCACAACACTATAATTTAGAACGGGACAAAAATACCCTTAGATTTTAATAAAAGAAAATTTCTTTACATGAATCCTTAGTCAAAACCCTATAAGCGGATTTTGATACCGGGACCGATAAGCAGGAACCACTTCTGGCTTTTCAGCTGGTATCCACCTCCAAAATAAAGGGGGAAAGTCAATTTAACATCTTTGGTTGTGGGGTAGAGGCTGCCCAGGATTACGAGTCCGAGGTCACGGTTATCAATATCACTGCTGAAATTGAATGTATTCAGGGCAAGAAAACCGGCACCGACTTTATAGGGTCGCTGGACATTGATTTTTTCGGGATGATAGAAGGTGAATTGCCCTATCATGGCAATGCTGATCCCGGTCAGCTGTCCAAGTCTTTCATCGCTTGAGGCCGGATCAGGCTTGGATACGGTTATGAGTCCGGCAGGAAAGGAAACTTCAATATCAAATGAAGAAGGCTTTCTCAGGATCATGTCGAATTCCTTGGTCATTGTACCTCCGCTGTATTTATTATCCTGGTGGGATATGCGCATTTTTATCGTTGACCATATTTCCAGGTTGGAGGTTTTCTCCCGGAAATACTTATTCAGATCAAACCGGTTTAGTGCACAATCACTCAGGTTATAAAATTCAGTTCTGGGAGACTTAATACCCGGACAAATAACAATATTATCAATGGATTTTACTTCGATCAGTTCGTTTCTTCTGCCGGTAATTGTAATATCCATCTTCAGATATTGTTTCCCGTATAATTTCTCCTGGGAGTCTATCATATTCGGATCTCCACCGAACACCAGGTTCTGAATGGTTCCGTCAACCATTACGGTAGAGGGAAGATCTCCAATGCTATGCCTGATACCCTGGTAATTGATCCACAGGTAATCAAACTGCCTGGGTTCCTGGTACTCTTTTACAGTCAGGAATTTATTCATAGGCTCTGCCCGGCTAAAGAGTTCAAGCCTGCGTACAGAAATATCCATGGGAACCTTAAATTTGTAAAGAGCCAGGTGTTCACCTCGAATAATAGAGTCATAAGCGGTTATATCCTCCATCTGCTCGAAGGTAAAATCTGCTTTGTGCAGGCCTACCCCTTCAATTTTTACATTGATTATCTCTCCCGGATAGACCGTCGTATTCGTGGACCAAAGACCGTTTCTCAGAATGGAGACTCGCTCGACTGTGGTCTTCGGAGTAATCTCAAAATTTGTTATGAATTTGGCTGCGTCACCATCCTTGATATACAAGTAACCATCTGATTTCCGGTGGTAATTATATACCCGAAGAATGCACATTATCCGGTTATTGGTCAGGGAGGATTTGGTGAAAAGTTCAGCCACAAGGCTACCCCCTGGTTCTTCCTGGCTTTCCAGCCGGTAAGTTTTCTGCATCTGAAGCAGACGGCTGTTATCCATTTGTATTTCAGTGCCTTCCGATCGTGTGGAGTCATCAAGGGTCACTTCATTCTGGTAAACATTAAGGAATTGGAGACGGCTCTGACGTACAAAGAAAGTCTGTTCGATTGCCGGCAGGTCAAAGATCACATTCTTATTGCTACCGAGTACAGGCTTCTTAACTCTGACCGGAATCGACACCGTTTGCCTGCCCAGGGTCTTAGGCACTACGTGGAGCCGGATCTGGTTAAATGTTTTGCTGATCCTGTAATTTGCATTGTCTTCAGCAATCCAATCATTTTCAAATTGGATGTTCTCAATATTATTGGATAGCAGTTCAAATACTTTTTCTTCACCAATGTATAATTCATCATCAGGAGGGTAGAGCTTAAGGTATGTATCTGTATAAGGAAGGAGGTTTAATTCAAGAAGTCCCGAATCCCCCCTCATTCTGTCGACATGAATAAAGCTGAATTTCAGGTAATTGGAGTTGATCAGGTCATTAAAGCGGACCTTGAACCTAACAGTTTCTGAATCAATCTCCAACAGGGAGTCCAGGATGATATAGTCCCCTGATGGTAATAACTTCAGTTCATCCAATGACTGTCCATTTGCTGCCTTGATGAAAATCTCGCAAACCGGCTCGGGATTGCTGAAACGGAAGCCAAGATGGGACTTCCCCTGGAATAAAATCAGGTCTTTCTCAAGTGAAAATTCATTGGTGTCGATCCTCAGAACTACATCCCTGACAATGCTGTAAAATTCCTGGGATTTCGCAGGTATAACCAGGGTGAGGATAAGCAATAAAAATAGATATCGAGGCTTCACAGATAGATATTATAAGTTTTGAAAGTATAAAAATAATCCTTGAAAATGGAATTTCACTGCCTGTATGCAAAAACTTATACACCCGATCTGTTCTTTAACATTGATATTTATCAGGGCTGTTACCACCTCATTTTTATAAATTTGTTCGAAATAAAATTAAGAAAGACATGCTCGTCCGGGAACTTGTCCAACCACAAAGTATTGCCGTAATTGGAGGATCGAACAACCTTCAGAAACCGGGAGGAAAGATCCTTCAAAATCTTCTGGAGGGAAATTTCCCAGGTAAAATATTTGTTGTCAATCCCAGGGAAGAAACCATACAGGATATTCAATGCCATCCGGATGTTTCTTCACTACCCGGTGTTGACATGGCAATTCTGGCCATCCCTGCCCGTTTCTGCCTGGAAACGGTGGAAATCCTGGCAAGAGATAAAGCTACTCGTGGTTTCATAATTCTTTCCGCAGGATTTGCCGAGGAAAGCGAGGAAGGCCGCGCATTGGAACAAAAAATCACAGAGGTTGTAAACTCGGTTAATGGAACATTGATTGGCCCTAATTGCATAGGGGTGATAAATCCGGCTTACAGAGGTGTTTTCACAAGTCCCATTCCAAAACTGGATCCTTACGGTTGTGATTTTGTTTCCGGATCCGGGGCGACAGCTGTTTTTATTATGGAGGCCGGGATTCCAAATGGACTCACGTTCTCCTCTGTATATTCAGTTGGCAACAGTGCCCAGACCGGGGTTGAGGACGTGCTTGTCCACCTGGACGAGACCTTTGACCCTGAGAAAAGCAGCCGGGTGATTCTGCTTTACCTTGAAACGGTCGAAAAACCTGAGCTTCTTTTGAAACACGCATCCTCCTTACGAAGGAAGGGATGTAATATTGCTGCTATAAAGTCGGGTACCACAGAAGCCGGCAGCCGTGCGGCCTCCTCCCATACCGGTGCCCTGGCAAGTCCGGATATTGCTGTTGAGGCCCTCCTGGGAAAAGCTGGGATAGTCCGCTGCAAAAGCCGGGAGGAACTGGTAGCTGTGGCTTCGGTTTTCCAACACAGGAAACTGGAAGGCAGGAGACTGGCAATTATAACTCATGCAGGGGGACCGGCAGTAATGCTGACGGATGTGCTGTCTGATGAGGGACTTGAGGTTCCACGTATTGAAAGTGAAAGGGCGGAGAACTGCTTGAGAAGCTGCACCCGGGATCATCCGTGGCAAATCCCATTGATATCCTGGCAACCGGAACGGCCGAACAACTCGGCATAGTTATAGATTACTGTGAGAATGAGTTTGAGGAAATTGACGGGATGATTGTGATTTTTGGTACTCCCGGATTGTTCAAGGTAAATGATGTGTACAGGACCCTTGACGGGAAAATGAAATCATGTAGTAAACCCATATTTCCGGTTCTTCCTTCGGTAGTCAACGCGAGGGAAGAGATCGATGAATTCCTCTCCCTGGGAAGAATAAATTTTCCGGACGAGGTCCGGCTGGGCAGGGCGCTTGCTAAAGTTTACCATTCCCGGCACAAATTCCAGGCGGATAGAAAACACCGGATGAAAACGAATCCCCCATCCTGGTAAGTGTAATAAAAATCAGGGAGATAATGGATGATTTAATCGAACGATACCCGGGTGGATACCTGGCTCCCGGGCATGTCCAGGAACTGTTGGACGCAGCCGGAATTCCCCGTACCCGTGAATTTGTTGTTAATACCAGGGAGGATGCAGTTGCCAAATCCGGGGAGCTTGGTTTACCGGTGGTAATGAAGGTAGTGGGACCCGTACATAAATCCGATGTTGGAGGGGTGGTTTTGGGAGTGGATACAGTGGACAGGGTTTCGGAGGAGTTCGAAAGGATGATTCAGATTCCCCGCACCGAAGCAATTCTCATTCAACCAATGCTATCAGGAACCGAACTTTTTGCCGGAGCCAAACGGGAAGAAAAATTCGGACATCTTGTACTCTGTGGAATGGGTGGGATATTTGTGGAGGTACTCAAGGATGTGAGAGCGGGACTGGCACCACTTACCCAGGCAGAAGCCCTGGGGATGATAAGACAGCTCAAAAGCTACAAGGTTATTCAGGGTGTAAGGGGACAGGAAGGGGTGGATGAGAGCGCCTGGGCGGATATTCTTGTACGGCTTTCCCAGCTGGTAAAAACAGCCCCTGAAATAATTGAAATGGACCTGAATCCACTGCTTGGCAAGAAAGATGTTATTCTGGCCGTGGATGCCAGAATCCGCTTAGAAACAAACTAAAACCAGAAATCTCAAAATGAATAAGAATGCAATAATAAATCCCGAAATCGTTGATGCAAAGATTGGTGAGATGGGGATAGCTAACCTGGGTGTGGCTAAGATCCGGGAAGTGGTGAAACTTGTCAACGGTTTGATGGAGGAAAGCGGGGAGGAGTTTATCCGGATGGAGATGGGTGTACCCGGACTTGAGCCGGCAGCAGTCGGTACGGAGGCAGAGATTGAAGCCCTGAAAAAAGGGGTGGCCTCGAAATATGCCAACATTGAAGGAATTCCTGAATTCAAGCAGGAGGTCTCACGGTTTGTGAAACTTTTCCTGGATATTGATGTATCTCCCGAATCATGCGTGCCGACTGTAGGCAGCATGCAGGGGAGCATAGCCTCTTTTATGGTGGCAAACCGGAATGCCCATAACCGGGAAGGTACCTTGTTCCTGGATCCTGGATTCCCGGTGCAGAAACAGCAATGCATTGTGCTCGGACATACCTACCGGGCATTTGATGTGTACAATTACAGGGGAGCCAAACTGGAAAAGAAAATGAGGGAGTTTCTTGACACGGGAATGGTGTCCACTATTCTGTATTCCAATCCAAATAATCCCTCATGGATATGTTTTACCGAAGAAGAACTGAAAATCATTGGCGAACTGGCCTATGAATATGATGTAGTCGTGATTGAAGACCTGGCTTATTTCGGAATGGACTTCCGGAAAGATATTTCAGAACCCGGGAAACCCCCATTCCAGAGTACAGTAGCCAAATATACAGATAATTACATTTTGCTTATTTCCAGTTCCAAAACATTTTCTTACGCCGGACAAAGGACCGGAATGATGGTCATGTCCGACCATCTTTTCAACCGCCGGTATCCCGACCTGCTTCGTTTTTTTACATCAGACAAATTCGGACAAGCCATGATTTACGGAGCTCTTTATGCCCTGTCAGCCGGTACCTCTCATTCGGCCCAGTATGCTGTTGCTGCCATTCTAAAAGCAGCCAATGATGGAGCCTTTAATATCGTCGAAGAAGTCAGAGAATATGCCGAGCGTGCCCGGATCATGAAAAAGTTATTCACAGAAAATGGATTTTTAATTGTTTATGACAGGGACATCGACAAAGAACTTTCCGATGGATTCTATTTTACCTTCAGCTATCCCGGTTTCACAGGTGCAGAGCTGCTGAGAGAAATGCTCTGTTATGGCATTTCATCTATTACACTGGAGATTACAGGTAGCGAGAGGAAGGAGGGATTAAGGGCCTGCGTTTCCCAGGTTCACCTTGACCAGATGACTCTGTTGGAGAATCGTTTACAGAAATTCCAAAAAGATCATCCTGTTTCATAACAGCCCTTAAGTGATATTTATCATACAGGTCTGGCGATGGACTATAAAATAGAATTACTATTTTTGATTGTTTTAATGCCAAATAAATACATCTCATATGGCTAAGCAACGAGGAGCGATTGTTGTTGATATTGAACGTTGCAAAGGCTGCGAACTCTGTATAGAGTCTTGTCCTACCAGCGTTATCCGAATGGAAAGAAAAGTGAATGGGAAAGGTTACCACTTTGCCTACATGGAAAATCCGGCAGATTGCACAGGTTGTAGTAATTGTGGCATTGTATGCCCGGACGGAGTAATTTCAGTTTACCGGATGAAAGTTGAAGTATAAGGACATTATCAAAATCAAATGAAGAAAGAACTTCGATTAATGAAGGGAAATGAGGCAATTGCCGAAGCTGCAATCAGGGCGGGGGCGGATGCTTATTTTGGATACCCTATAACACCACAGTCAGAAGTACTCGAGTATCTGATGCTCGAAAAGCCCGAAGAACGTACCGGTATGGTTGTTTTGCAGGCCGAGAGTGAGCTGGGAGCGATCAATATGGTCTTCGGAGCTGCCTCAGCAGGCCGAAAGGTTATTACCACCTCCTCAAGTCCGGGTATTTCCCTCTACCAGGAAGCAATCTCATATATTGCCGGCGCCGAGCTGCCATGTGTTATTGCTAATGTTGTGCGCGGTGGCCCTGGACTGGGAACCATACAGCCCTCACAGGCAGATTATTTTCAATCCACCAAAGGAGGAGGTCACGGA
Source organism: uncultured Bacteroidaceae bacterium (assembly GCA_963777115.1). GTDB lineage: Bacteria > Bacteroidota > Bacteroidia > Bacteroidales > SM23-62 > SM23-62. The sequence continues at coordinate 495,418 of CAVZPP010000002.1, forward strand.
GATTATCATTTGCTTGTTTTAGCCCCGGCCTCCGTCCAGGAAATGGCAGATTTCGTGAAACTAGGATTCGACCTGGCCTTTAAATACCGGAATCCTGTGATGCTGCTGACAGATGGACTCATAGGTCAGATTATGGAGAAGGTCGAGCTTTTCGAGCAGATCCCAAGGGCAACAGAATTTGATCAGAGCTGGGCAGCTACAGGAAAAACTCCCGACCGCGAACGAAATATTCTGACTTCCCTGAATCTTCAGGCAGAGGAGCAGGAGAGACATAATGTGAAACTGCAGGAGAAATACAAGAAAATGCAATCAGAAGTTCGGTTCGAGGAAATTGAATGCGAAGACGCTGAATACCTGCTTGTTGCCTACGGATCCAGCGCCCGGATATGTCAGAAAACCGTTCAGCTTGCCCGTGATAAGGGGATTAAAGTTGGACTTTTCAGGCCTGTTACTCTATATCCATACCCTTACGGGAAGCTAAACGAAATGGCTGATCAGGTAAAGGGCATGCTCTCCGTTGAAATGAGCACCGGACAGATGGTTGAGGACGTGCGATTGGCAGTAAACGGAAAGATACCGGTTGAACATTATGGCCGTTTCGGGGGAATGGTCCACTCACCGCGAGAGGTGCTTGCAGCCCTGGAAGAAAAAATCGTAAAAAACTAATAATGGAACTTAAGGATATACAAAAGGAGATCATCAAACCGGAAAACCTGGTTTATGAGAAGAGTCCATTGATGACCGATACTCCGCTTACCTATTGTCCCGGTTGTGGACATGGAGTGGTACACCAGCTCATGGCCCAGGTAATTGAAGAACTGGATATACAATCCGATACCATCGGGGTTGCCCCTGTTGGATGTTCTGTGCTGGCCTATGAGTTTATTCATATAGACTGGCTGCAGGCTCCCCATGGCCGGGCCCCGGCTGTGGCAACCGGTTTGAAGCGTACCATGCCTGATAAATATATCTTTACCTACCAGGGTGATGGCGACCTTGCAGCGATCGGGACAAACGAAACTATCCATGCCTGTAACCGGGGTGAAAACATTACCATTATTTTTATCAATAACGGGATTTACGGGATGACAGGGGGACAAATGGCACCGACTACACTGGTGGGAATGCCTACTTCAACTTCCCCCTATGGGCGCAATGCTGAAACTATGGGAAATCCCATTAAGATTTCTGAACTGGTAGCTCATCTTCCCGGCACCTACTATATAACCAGGCAGGCTGTACATACTCCGGGAAATGTAAGAAAAACAAAAAAGGCTATCAAGAAGGCCTTTGAAAACCAGAAGCTAAAGAAAGGTGTATCTCTTGTTGAGGTTGTTTCAAATTGCAATTCCGGATGGAAAATGACTCCTGTCAGGTCCAACAAATGGATGGAGGAAAATATGTTCCCATATTATCCCCTGGGAGATATTAAGATTGAAGGGGAAATCGTGAAATAAGTACCTAATAAAAACGAAGTAGAAGTAAAAAGCTGAATTGCAGATTGAAACAAATATCTGGCCTGGTAAAAAGAAAAAATAGTTATGACTGAAGAATTAATTGTAGCAGGATTCGGGGGACAGGGAGTTCTATCCCTTGGAAAAATCCTTGCCTATTCCGGGATAATGCAGGATATGGAGGTCAGCTGGTTTCCGTCATATGGACCTGAAATGAGGGGAGGGACTGCAAATGTAACGGTCATACTCTCAGAAGACAGAGTTAGTTCACCCGTTTTGAATGAATACGATACAGCCATTATTCTGAATCAGCAGTCCATGGATAAGTTTGAATCTACCGTTAAGCCGGGTGGGTTATTGCTTTATGACGGAAATGGCATCACCACGCATCCATCGAGGAAAGATATTGAGATTTACAGGATCGATGCAGCCGATGAGGCCAGTAAAATGTCTTCTACCCGGACCTTCAATATGATCGTGCTGGGGGGATACCTCAAAATCAAACCGATAGTAAAACTGGAGAATGTATTAGCGGGACTGAAAAAATCACTTCCCCCTCGCTATCATCACCTGATCCCTGTAAATGAGGAAGCCGTCAAGCGCGGAATGGAAGTTGTCTACAAGATAACCTGAGCAATCTGCTTTAATCGCTAATTGTTTAAATCATCCGGATCAATGGAACTTCCCTTATGGATGATCATGCGGTATTTCAATACTGTGGGTGTCTCCGTCGGAATGTTTACCAGTCCGGTACCGGGAAAAACAATATTTTGCATGCTGTTTTTGTTGTCTCAAAATCCATGTTGCCAGGGTAGTTCGGAGTGTCCGGATGGCAGAGAATGGTCACCCCATTTGGTTCCTGACTTTCCTCCATAAGAACAGTGTTTGCTCCAAGGGAGCCTGAGAAATCCATCCATGGTCCAGCTTCGAGTTGGAGATTCTGGGGACTGACCACACCGGTTTCAGAAGTAAAAATCAGGTCCTCCGGCAACTTGAGCCGGGCACTGAATCCTCCGTATCCTTTTGCATCATCTGATCCTCCCATTTTTAAACCGGGTACGAGGGCAGTGAGGGAAATTTCGAAATCAATAATTCTATGTGTTTTCAGTTCTGGGATGGACGATGATGGTGGTTTGTTCCTCCAGGAAGGATCCTGTATTATTCTGGGAAGTATTATTTTTTGAGGAAGCGCTGTTTTCCACGGAGGCATTATTAGCCAATGCTGTGGAAATCCAGGTGGCCATTATATTGATACCGCTCCGCTGGGATCCAGTTCTGTTTCCACGGAAGTGACATCCTGTTTAATCCCGTCCATCATCCATTGGTCTCCAAGGTTCAGATCATCCATGAATAATTGATGCCAGGCCCAGAAAACTCCCCTGTGGTGGAAATGATCATCCGGGAATTCCTCGCTCAGTGTATCTCCGTTCAGGTTGTAAAGAGGGTGGAGGTAATTATTAAAATAGTAATCACCCTGCCTGCTTTTGGGCTCTCTCTGATAAAAGAATACCGGTTTGCCGTTTTCCAGCAATTCAAACCCCTGACTGTTCTCCTGGGTTGAAAAGATGGTTTCGCCGGACTGGGATTTGGATTCTGTTTTGGATTCAGCTTTTGATCCCGAACCACAGCTCCATAGCAACAGCGTGCCAAGTGCCAGGTAAATAATGTTTTTTTTCATTGGGTGTTTTTATCAATATTATCTTTTCCTGTACATGTACCTGTAGCTTTACCTTAACCAGCGAACAATCCCGATTTCAGTCAATAAATCTCAGTTAACTGCCAGTTCCCATTTCTCAACCAGGTATTCAACGATACGCTGGGAATAACTGTACTGTTCCTGAGTAGACAGGTAGACAATTGCATCTTTTATCCTGGGATCATCCATGTTGTGCAGCTCAACGATATTTAGTCCATGACAGATGGCCTTATCCTCCGGGTATGCCAAAACCTTTAACATGGCTTTGCACGCAATCTCCTTTTCTCCCAGCACAAGCAAGGCTTCTGCTGCGGTTGCAATGACATCCGGCGATTCATCATTCAGAACTTCCATGAGTTCTGCTTTTGAGGGAGCAGCTTTTTCTCCCAGGATCAGCAGTCCGGTTGCACCCCAGTAGCGAACAGCGCTGTCCTTGTTTTTCAAGTATTCTGTCAGGATGCCGAGGTTATTTTCCTCACCCAGGGAGGCTATTTCTGCGGCCTCGATTAACTCATCCAGGGGAACCTTCCCTGAGCGCATATAATCATAGGCATTGCTGCCTTCAGTTCTCCTGACCAGGTCTCCTTCAGGAATAAATCCTGCATCCGAGATGCTCAGCAACCAGTCCACATTTGCCTTTCTCATTCGCTCAAGAATATCCTGGTATGCAGGATCTCCTGCCAGGTTATTGACTTCCCATGGATCATTTTCCGTATCGTATAACTCTTCATGAGCTTTCGTGTTCCAGAATATGCTTTGGGCCTCGTTACACTCCCCTGCAAGGTATGCGGCTTCCCAGGAGCGAAGAGAAGGAGCTCTCCATAAAAATCTTAACCTCTGACCGTAAACGCGGTGGGGATTGTAATTCTTAATATACCTGTAGGTATGATCCTTGACTGCCCGGCACATGTCGTATCGTTCATCCATTCTTCCTCTGAACATGTAGGCATACTCGGGATCTGCTGTTTTTTGTTCTCCCAGGAATGCATTTCCCTGGAGATAATCAGGGACCGGGGTTCCTGTGATGCTAAGGAGGGTGGGGGTCAGGTCAACAAAACTGATGATACGGTTTACCTGTGATCCCGGCTGTTTTGCCGGGTAGAGGTACTTGTATTTTTCAGGGATTCGAACAATGAATGGAACATGGGTTCCTGATTCATATACAAACCTTTTGCTTCGGCCCAGCACTCCACCATGATCTCCGTAATAGAACACAATGGTATTATCAGCCAGTCCATCTGCCTCCAGTTGCTGAAGAATCTCACCAACCTCCGAATCCATTTGAGTAATCTTATCATAATATTGTGCCCAGTCATGACGCATATCTTCTGTGTCAGGATGATAGGGTGGGAGTTTCATTTCTTCCGGCCTGTGGATCAGTTCATCTGTGGGCACGGATTTGTGAATGGAACTTTCATGGCTGGTGCCGATATTCTTTATGTGAAAGAATGGTTGTCCCTCGCCCCGCTTACTGTAATGGGCATTTTTACTCGACTCATCCCAGAGTCCATCCGGCTGTGAATTGGTATTGTAATCGGTCTTGGAATTATTAGTACAGTAATATCCCATTTCTTTCAGGTATTCCGGATACATCCTGACCGTCTCGGAGAGTGGGTATTTGCTTCTCATATGCTGGCAGCCGTTAGAATTAGCGTATACCCCGGAAATGATGGTATTCCGGGCGGGAGCGCATACCGGTGCATTGGCATAGGCATGGGTATACAAAAAACCTTCCTCGGCGAGTCCATCCAGGTTCGGGGTTACTGCAAGCTCATCTCCGTAACAATTGAGAAAGGGACTGTTGTCCTCGCTGACAATCCACAGAATATTTGGTAACTCCTCCGGAATGGCATCCTGGCATCCGGGAAAAACAAATAAGGCCAGCACCGCAAAAATGGATGCTATCTTCGAAAGGTTTCTTTTTAGTGACATATTCAGGTTGATTTAGTGTTCAATTTGTACTTATAAAAATAAGGAAATTAATGGCATTTGACGAGATTATCTCAGTACTAAAGAAACTAACTCAGTGCTAAAAGAAACTAACTCAGTATTAAAAGAAACTAACTCAGTGCTAAAAGAAATGAATCCGTTACTTACTGGGACAAATTGAATTTCTAGAAAAAGTAGAAGGCTGAGAGCATCGTCCTGAAGTTTCCGACGGGTATTGCATTATCAACCCCGGCCGTACGATTGATCGTTCCGAATGCTGCCACGGTATATTCCACTTCTATTCCGAATCTCATTTTTCCTACATTGTAATTCAGCCTGGGAGATATTCGGTATGCAAAATCAATATCACCACGGCTGCCGGCAACACCGCCCACGGATATATCCTGTCCAGCGCCAAGATTTTTGGAGTAACCGGCAAATAATCCCGGTTGCCAGGTTGGGTTGTTGGAATGAATTTCAAACCATCCGGCTGCATTGGCAGTTGGGGTATAATAGGCTATCCCTGTGGCACCGTCGACAGAGGTAGTAGCATAACTGCCGAGCATAATGACATCATAATTATTCTGTCCATAAGCCCCTTCCGCTTTTATGGTTATTTTCCTGAAAGTCAGCTTTCCATATAATTGAGCTGCTAAACCTGTCACACCTTCGCTGGTTTTGTATCCAAGGTCTGTTTCGATGAGGGGGATGATTCGTTTAATCCCTGCACCACCACCTAATAGAAGTCCCACTACCTCTTCAGACGCAGGTTTGTTATACCAGGCCTGAAGATGAAGTTCAGGCAGACCTGAATTACGTAATCCTGCAATACCGGCTGCGGTATAAAAATCAGCATGGGCCAGTGCGGTAACAGAAAACTTAATGGCTCCGAGATTCTTGGTGAGCCTTATCTGAGGATTACGGGAAAAGGGAGTGAATGGTGCCCCGGTATTAAAGTTGTTTACTGCCGGGAAACAGGAGGTGATAAACATAGGATGCCAGGTTTGTCCGATAATAAGTTCGGTAGTTTCCCAGTTCATTTTGAAAAAGGCATGACGGAGGCGAAATTCATTCAGGTCCAGGTTGCTGTGTCCGAAGAAAGATCCTTCAATAACTGCAGATGTTTTTGCACCTAAGGCATCCGGTCCGCTTATTGTACCACGAACCCGGGTTCGTATGGAGAGCAAATTAAAATTGTATTTTGCATTAATGTCATCCCCGTTTGGATCCAGTTTTTCAGGTGCGGGCCACAGTAGAAAATGTCCCTGCCTGGCGCAAACCACCTGTCTGCTGTCTACAAAATAATCGGTATTGACAAAGCCTGATAATTTAATTCCCCATTTTGGCTCTTCAGATTCCTGGGCCATGCTAAGACTACATGCAAGAAGAGAGGCCAGGAAGAATACGACTTTTTTCATTGGTTAAATTAGTTTACGTTGGTTTATTACTGTGTTATTCTAGTGTGTTGATTGGTCAGATATTTAGTTTTGTTGCTTTATTGCAGGGTTAATGATTTAATCTTTTGGTTTAGGGAACATCTTCTGAATAAATGTCCGTTTTGTTAAGGGTCTTCCTAAAAGGATATTCAGATTATTTTCTGCCGTCAGGTTTTCTTCCCAGAGCTTAATGGCTTTTTCATAATGGGCTGCAGCGGACTGGTAATCCTCCTTGTAGCGGTAAATAATTCCCAGGTTGGTATAGCTTACTGAAAGCCTCCTGGGCGCTTCTTCCAGAGAGGCCAGGATTTCTGCAACACGATTTTCAAAAAAAAGGTTTATCTCTTTTTGTGAATACCCCTCAAGTCCCTCTGCGAAGGATTCCTTTATCTCCTCCCTGATCTCTGCTTCGGTTTTGCCGGAATACAATCCGGTCCATTTTTCATAAATAGATATGCTGTTACGTACTGCAGATTCTCCAAGGATCATAAGTGAATCCAGTCCCATGGCATGAAATGAAGTATTGATGCTGTCATAGGTCAGTCCAATTGTAATATATACCGCAGCCCGGTTGTTTTCCAGTACACCTGTTTCAAAAGACCCATAGTAGTGTGGAAACTGCTTATAAATGTTTTTGATCGAATCCAGCAATCCTATGACAGCTTCATAGTCAGAATTTACAGCCAGGGAGTTATATGTCTCATAGAGTTCACGGGCGGGAACAATTCTTGGATCTACAGAAGTGTTTTTACTCTTGTAGTATCGCTGAGCGATCAAAATTGTAATAACAACAAGAGCCATCATCACGAAGATGAGGGCTCTTAATGGTTTGCCTTTAGCGGTACTCATTGTGAGTGAACTTTTTCAATCAGGAATTTTCTGATTTCAATGGGTGTTTCAGGTGTCATCCTGGCAACAATAATATGCACAATAATCGCTAGTGGGGCTCCAATGATTCCAAAATACCATGCTCCCAGCCAGTATGAAATGAATTCATGAGCAGGCAGGGTGGCTCCTATTTTACCTGCAATGAAATAGGTCAGGGCAATCAGGGAAACTGATCCCCCTGCTATTAGTCCCGCTATGGCTCCCTCCTTGTTGGAGCCACTCCACCAGATACCCAGGAGAAATAAGGGGAATATGGTACATCCCGCAAGGGAGAATGCAACTGCGACAAGCTGTCCGATAAGCGCCAGTTTTGCCAGTGCAATTGCAGTTACGATAGCTGCCATGAGTATGGTTCCCAATCTTGCAAACATCAATTGTTTTTTTGGAGATGCGTCCGGGTTAATGGTTTTAACATAGATGTCATGGGCAAAGGCAGAGGCACCTGCTACCAGGAGTCCGGATACCGTCGAGAAAGCTGCACTGACACCACCGGCTGCCAGGAGTCCCACAATTAGAGGGTGTACATTACCCAGCTGTGCTGTATATACAACAATAGCATCTTTGGCCAGGCGTCCGACTTCCGGGTTTGCTGATAAAACTTTTCCCATAGCGGCATAGGCCGGTGCACTCCAGTAGAGGATGCAGATGAAGAACAGACCCCATACAACTGACCATCTTGCATCACTTGATTTAGGAACCACATAAAAGCGTTGAATCACATGCGGAAGTCCGGCTGTCCCTACCATCAGTGAGAAAGAAATACCTATCCACTGATAAAAGGTTTGTCCGGTTGCCGGATCCCAGGGCATAGCATATTCAGGTGCAGGGACCATGGCAAATTCATGTCCAAGGGAATTTACAAGCTGATTGGTTTCTGCAAGTGGGATACCTGTAACGATATCCGAAACTACCGCACCGTATCCTACCTGTGGTAATAGCCAGAAATAATCGAACTTAAATGTAAGAATGAACAGGGGGATAAGGAAGGAGATAATAATAATAACGTACTGGATCTGCATGTTTTTAGTTACACCCAACATCCCTGATATCAGGGTATAGGCAAGTACAACAGTTCCCCCGATCACAACCGACCAACCGTATGGGATTCCCATGACCCATTTAAACATCAGTCCTATTCCTCCAAATTGTCCAACACAATAAGATATTGAGATCAGGATTGCGATAACCGCGCCAATTGCTCGAAGGGACTGGGAATAATACCTGTCCCCAATAAAATCGGCTGCTGTATACTTTCCATATTTTCGTATCTGTCCGGCCATCAGAATCAGGAGGAGAACATATCCACCGGTCCATCCCACAACATAGGCCAGTCCATGGTACCCTGATCCATACATCAGGGCTGCCATACCCAGAAATGAGGCGGCACTCATCCAGTTTGAGGCTATGGCCATTCCGGAACCAACCCTGGATATTCCGCGGCCGGCGGCGTAGAAATCTGTGGTGTCCTTTGCACGAAATGCTATTCCAACAAGCACAAAGAGTATGAGTATAGTGATTAATATTATCGATGGACCGACTTTAAAGCCACCTTCAAGTTCTGTAGCACCGGTTGCAGCCGAAAGGAGGGCCGGGAAAAGAAGAAATGTGATGGGGAGAAGTATTTTTTTCATTTTGGGGAATTTGAAAATTTGGAATTTTAAATCAGGAATGGATGAATTAGTTTTCAATACCAAGGATTGTATCCCTGCGGTCTGCCCGGACACAATACAACCAGCAGAGTCCAACGAAAAGGACAAGCAGGAAAATGGATGAATAGAAATAGTGGAAGGGAAATCCAAAAATCCTGCCATCGGTAAGGATGGACTGGTTATGGATCAGGTAACGCGACATGGCAGCTGGAATGACTGCTTTGCTGTCTGCACTGAGTTCATCCATCATTGAAGCATGCAATTCAATCGAGATCAGAGTTGTTCTGACATCCTGTTCCGACAGACCGAGGATGGATGCTGCATTGGATGCCAGTTCTTTCTTTGCTTTGACATAATCCGGATTTGTGATGTTTTCAATTTCACCGGTAAGTTTCTCGAAATCAGCTACCTGCTGTTGTATCCTGATATCTGCTTCCGGACCGGCAAGGGTATAGAGGCTGTGGCTTAGTCCATTGTCAAGGGCCTGGCGATGGACCGGATCAATGAAGTTTTTGCCAAGTACTGAGAGTGAAACCCGGGAAAATCTTTGCAGAACCTCCTGATTTGTAGTACCGGAAAGTACCTGCTCCCATACCTGCTCAAATTCAAGGTAGGCAGGTTCAGGGGTTGGTTTTTCCAATACTCTTAATGCAATCTGGAAACCAAAAATAGCAACGGTCCATATACAAATAAGATACACCACAATGTTCCGGTTCAACCGGGCCATTTCAGTGGCTGGCTTAAAAAAGCTGATGTGATAGTCATTTGGTTGGGAGTCCATAGGAAATAGGGATTCGGGTGAGGTTTATTGATACAATTTAGTTGATTGATGCTAAATATATGCAATAAATTTGTTCCCCGGTACCCGGATGATGTGTTATGTTCGAACTATATTCAGTACTGAATATGGGAAATGTGTAACAGGATCAGACCGGGTCCGAAACGTATTTTGATATCAGGTCATAAAGAGTTAGACAGGAGCTTATTAGGGATGAGTTTTTAACGGTAAAAATTCATCTCATCCAGGTATTTCCATACAGCTGGTGGTAGAAAATGACTGACATTCTTTCCTTCGGCGATTGATTTCCGGATGAAACTGGAAGATATCTCAATAGCAGGGGCATCTACAATTTCCAGGTTTTCCTGACCTGATGCATTCACTGGTTCCCCGGGCCTGGGATAGACGTAGCGTTGATAGTTCTTCTGGATCTCAGAAGCATTTTTCCATTTAGGAAAGAATGGCAAACCATCGCTCCCCATAATGATGGCGAACTCGTATTCCGGATGTTTTTCTGATAACCATGCAAGGGTATCAATGGTGTAGGAGGGAGTAGGCATTTTAAACTCAATATCGGATACTCTGAACCTTTCATCCCCGGAGATTGCAAGTTCAACTAACTCAAGTCGGTGGTAGTCAGCCAGCAGGGTTTTTCTTTCCTTGAATGGATTATGGGGACTGATCACAAACCATAGCTGGTTCATATCCGTGAATTCTATCATGTAATTGGCAATAGCCATATGGCCAATGTGGACCGGGTTGAAACTGCCAAAGTATAATCCAACTTTCATATGCTTCATTCGTGACTTTCGGTAATCATGCGCGACACTCTGGCATCAGTCTGATTCCAGGAATTTTGTAACTGTTAATTCTGCTTCTGCCAGTGCTTTTTCAAGCTTATCATTAATAATGATTTTGTCAAATTTATCGGCATATTCTAACTCCGAGGAGGCCTTTGCAATACGGCCAAGGATCTTGTCTTCCGGGTCGGTGGACCTATCCTTCAGTCTGTTTTCCAGTATTTCAAGGGAAGGTGCTTGCACAAATATTGCCAGGGCATTTTCACCAAATACCTTTTTTAAGTTGAGCCCTCCAACCACATCCACATCAAAAACAACATGTTTCCCGGCATTCCATATCCTCTCAAGCTCTGTTTTCAGGGTACCATAAAAATGATTTTCATAAACTTCTTCCCATTCAACAAAATCACCCTTGTCAATTCCTGTTTTGAATTCTTCCACGCTGAGAAAAAAATAATCCCTGCCATGAATCTCATTTTTACGAGGTCCCCGACTGCAGGCTGATACAGAAAATTCAAGCTTAAGATCCTTCTGTAACAAATGTCTTACAATGGTGGTTTTACCTGATCCGGAGGGAGCTGAGAATATAATGGCCTTACCGTTCATTACAGGGATTTATAAAGGATGGATTTAAATAACATTCAGTAATTGTTCCTTGATTTTTTCCAGGTCGTCCTTCATTTCTACAACCAGGTGCTGAATATCAGAATCTGCAGCTTTGGAGCCAATGGTATTAATTTCCCTTCCCATTTCCTGGGAGATAAATGCTAATTTCTTTCCTGCTGAGGGATTGTTTTTTACAGTCTCCATGAAGAATTTGCAATGGTTTCTTAACCTGACCTTTTCTTCGGTAATATCCATTTTTTCAAAGTAAAATATCATCTCCTGCTCAAGTCGGTTATTGTCGGCCTGGACATCTTGAATTATATCTTCAAGTCCGGCAGATATCCTTTTTCGAATACGTGGTATACGTTCTTCTTCAAAAGGTTCGATCTGAGTCAGTCTACCCATAATGGAATGTACTCTGAGGCTGATATCTTCCTCAAGTGCCTGACCTTCCTGCTCTCGGAAAGAAACCAGTTCATCGAGGGCTGATTGGATGGACTTTTTAATTTTTTTCCAGTCTTCTTCTTCCAGTTCCTCTTTTACAGATCTCATTGCATCAGGAAGCCGCATGGCAACCTGGAGAATACGTTCTGTTTCCTGCATGCCAGATTCTCCGGCAATATTCTGTAGTTGCCGGATATACTCTTTGACAACCTGTTGGTTAATTGAATACCCTGTAGCACCTTCTTTAATTTCCTGATAAATGCCGAGTTCAACCTTACCCCGCTGTAGCGCATTATTAAGCATATTGCGGATTTCAGATTCATGTTCTTTAAGTGGAACAGGAAGTTTTATAGAAGTATCCAGTTGTTTGCTGTTAAGAGATTTGATCTCAATGGAATAGATCACATTGGTAAGATCACATTCCGCACGGCCGTAGCCAGTCATTGATATAAGCATGTAGCAAATTTAAGATAAATCAGGAAATCGGTTGTTTAACGACTCCCTTCTTTTTCCATCTTCCGGTCAGGTAGTATCCAAAAGACAGAATTAATCCAACACCCCATCCTGCAGGCTGGGACCACCAGATGCCTTCTTCTCCAAGGATTTTGGAAAAGTATAAGGCAAAAGGAACCCGAATTACCCAGAGTGAAAACAAGGTAATAAACATGGGAATAATTGTGTCACCTGCACCTCTTAGCACACCATTGATCTTAAACATGACTGTAAAGAGCAGATAGAAAAGGCTGACTATGAACAGGTATTCGGCCCCTATTCGGATGACCTCCGGGTCATCCGTAAACAGTCCCATGAGCTGGAATTTAAATAATACAACCACGCCTGTTACAGTAAGGGATATGGCAGCCGACATTAAAAGGGTAGCAATAAGTCCCCTGCGCACTCTTTCCTGCTTTCCTGCACCGATATTTTGTCCAACGAAGGTCGCAAGGGCTGCTGAGAAGTTCATGGCAGGCAATACGGCCAGGCTGTCGATCCGCAGTGCAGCTGAATAGCCGGCAATTATATTGGTGCCGAAAGTATTTACAATAGTCATGATAGCCAGCATACCAATAGATACGAATGTATGCTGGAAACCAGTGGGGAGTCCAATTCTGATACTCTGACGGAAGATAGGGCGGTCAAACTTCCAGGTAGACAGGTTGAAGTCTATCAGTTTATGATTTCTATTCAGGTAAACCACCGCAGTAAGAAATGCCCCGGCCTGGGAAATAACGGTAGCGATTGCGGCCCCTGCAATACCCCACTTGAAAACCACGATAAAAAGAAGATCGAAACCAATATTAAAAAAGGTAGAGACCATCAGGAAATAAAGAGGAGTTTTTGAATCTCCAAGTCCCCTGAGAATAGCAGATGTTGCATTAAAACCAAACATGGCAATCAGACCTGAGAAGTATATCGACAGGTAAAGTGTTGCCTGGGGCATAAGTTCTTCAGGCAGTTTAATAAGCCTGAATATATCGTCTGTCAGGAATATCCCTACAAAAGTTAAAATCAGGGATGCTATGGTAAGAAAAATATAGAGGGTGTGAATGGTTTTCTTGACATTATCAAATTGCTTTGCTCCAAAATATTGTGCTATTACGATGGTACCGCCGGAGGCCACTCCGATGATCAGGGAGATCATAGTAAATACTATTGGAAATGAGGCGCCTACTGCAGCCAAAGCCTCCTTGCCGAGAAAATTTCCGACGATGATTGTATCAACAATATTATAAAGCTGCTGGAAGAGGTTCCCCAGCAGCATGGGCATGGCAAAATTAAAGATCAGTCGGGCTTCATTGCCCTTGGTGAGATCCCTCATAAAAGCTTTCAGATCAAAGAGCCAAAGGTGAGCATTATTTGAGGAATCGCAAAAGGAGCAAAGTGAAATAGATGTTAAACTGGTGCAAGTTCAACGGTAAAGTGTCTCATGATTGGAGCTTCTTTTAATATCCGGTACCCGGATTTTATCTCTTTCCTGCGATTGAAAATGTTTTCCATCGCTGTAATCACAATGTCCATATGGTTATTTGTATAGACTCTTCTTGGAATAGCCAGTCTCACGTATTCTTTTTCCGGGAACCTGTTTTCGCGGGACTGGGGATCCCGGTCAGCCATGAGGGTTCCGATTTCGGCGGAACGGATTCCTGCTTCAAGATAGAGTTCCACTACAAGGGTCTGGGCAATGAATTCCTCAGGAGGTAAATTAGGCAGGAATTCGGTGGCATCAACATAAACAGCGTGACCTCCGGTCGGTTGCTGAACAGAAATCCCGGATTTGAGCAGACCGGTCGCCAGGTATTCTGTCTGCCTGATTCGGGTTTCCAGGTATTCAAAATCACAGGCTTCCCGAAGTCCACTGGCAAGCGCATTCATATCTCTGCCAGCCATTCCGCCATAAGTGATAAATCCTTCAAACATGATGTTATATGTGCATGCTTTTTCATATAATTCCACATCCCTGAAACCTATAAACCCACCAATGTTGACAATCCCGTCTTTTTTTGCACTCATGGTCATTGCGTCGGCATAGGAAAACATTTCCCGGACGATCTCCGGGATGGATTTGTCCCTGTATCCTTCCTCCCTTAATTTGATGAAGTAAGCGTTCTCCGCAAATCTGGCTGCATCAAAAACAAGAGGGATTGCATATTCATTTGCCAGTGCTTTAACTTCCCTCAAATTTTGCATGGAGACCGGTTGTCCTCCTGTTGTGTTGCAGGTCAGGGTAATGATAATGAAAGGGATATGGTCGCAGTATTTATCAAGGACGGATTTCAGGATTTCAGTATCCACATTCCCCTTAAAGGGGTGTATAAGTTTTGTATTGTAGGCTTCCCGAATTGTACAGTCCAGCGCCGTAGCCTGGCGGTACTCCACATGTCCCTTTGTAGTATCAAAATGGGCATTTCCGGGAACAATATCCCCCTTTTTTACAATCACGGAGAAAAGAACATTTTCTGCAGCCCGACCCTGATGTACAGGAAGAAAATGTTCGAATCCGGTAACCTCCAGGATACTTTCCTTTAGTTTATAGTAAGAACTGGCCCCGGCATAGGATTCATCACCAAGCATCATTTCTGACCATTGCGTCTGACTCATGGCACTTGTACCGGAATCAGTCAGAAGATCGATATATACCTGCCTGCTCTGAAGGTTGAAGATATTGTAGCGGGCATCTCTTATCCACTGCTCACGCTCTTCCAGGGTGCTGCGGTAGATTGGTTCGACCATTTTAATCTTGAAGGATTCTGCAAAGGGTAATTCCACGGCTTAATAATGTATTTCAGGTAATCTTCCCGAAGAAGAATAAACAGGGTATATTAATATACCGGGTGTAAAATTAGGGACTGATTCAGAAGGGGAGCATTGGGATCAGGATGTTTGTTAACATGTAGGTATATGCTATGAAACAGTCTCAGTTATTAAGGTTCTCGATATGCATCCGGTAATACTTTTCATACAATGCCTCTTTGAATTCAACTGCTTTTTCTAAACGAGACTCGTATTCTTCTCTTTTTTCCCCTTTCTGTCTTGGCTCAGAAAGTCCGGATTCACGCAGCTCATTTTGGAACTCATTGAAATAGTAATATTCTGCATAAAACCTTAGTGAGATCCTATAGACCATTACTGTTCCGTCATTCGAGCATGTAATGACATGTTTGCTGTCAGGAAGGAAATCTGCTGCAAAAACTGCTTCTTCATGATCTACAAAGGTGTATATGCAATTACCTGTGGCAACTTCCCATAGTTTGGCTGTTTTGTCATAAGATGCGCTGATTAGATATTTACCATCCGGGCTGAACCTTGTATAAACTACAGCATAGCTCATGACCGCTGAGGAGTTTATGGATAGTCCCTGTTTTCAGTATTCCACAGCTTAAGATTTTTATCCATTGAGGCGGAGGCGAGAAGCATTCCATCCGGACTGAAGTCAACTGAAAGTATATTTTCACCATGCGCCGAAATGGTATGAATCACTTCCTGAGTTTCAGCGTCCCAGATTTTCAGCGTCCTGTCCAATGAACCGCTTGCGATCTTCTTATAATCGGGACTGTAGGCAGCTGCAAGGCAGGATTTGGTATGACTCTCGAAGGTTCTGATTACCTGTGCTTCCCCACGGTCCCATTCATTAATCTTGTTTTTGAGACTGGTGCTTAGAAAGCGGGATGCATCCTGGTTAAAATCCAGATTGTATACATGAGTAACATGCTTAACGTATTTTCTGGATCCTCCGTTTTCAAGATCCCAAACCCTGATCTCTGTGCTGGCGGCACTGAGCAGGTATTTCCCGTCATTTGAAAAACTGAGGTATTTTACGGGTTTGCTATGGCCTTCCAGGGTAGATTTTATTTTGCCGCTTGAGGGATCCCAAAGATGGATCAGCATATCTTCTCCTCCTGAGGCAATGGTTTGACCATCAGGATGGACGGAAAGGCTGTAAACAGGACCTTTATGTCCCTTGAAAGTAATAAGAAGGTCTTTATCTGCCTGGGCCTGGAGTGAATTAACACAAAAGAGGCTGATTATCAGTACAATCAGGAATGAACATCGCTGAAAATCGCTCATGTTAAAGGTTTTAGTTTAATTACAACTGTCTTGGCAGGAGGACACTGAATGTGGATCCCTTACCCGGTTTGCTGAAAACTTTTATTGTTCCATTATTTTTCTCAGCAAATTCCATGCATAGTACCAGACCCAGTCCCGTTCCTTCTTCATTTGCAGTTCCGGAACGTATTACATTCTCTCCGATTTGAAAAAGCTTTTCAATCATTTCCTGCGGAATTCCAATACCTGTATCTATCACCTGAATCTCATTCTGAGTCCTGTGTCTTTTCGATATTACCGTAACCTTACCTCTCGGCCTGGTGAATTTTATCGCATTGGAAACCAGGTTCCGGAGAATTGTGGATACCATGTTTTCATCACCAAACACCAGGGTTCCCGGTTTTATCTTGTTGAGCAGGGTTAGATTCTTTTCCATTGCACCGGCCTGATAAAGCTGGAATATTGATTCTATCGTTGCATGAACATCAATGGCTGCTGGCTCATTAGTAATTCTCCCTGTCTGGGCGCGGGACCAGTTAAGCAGGTTATCCAGAATATTATGGGCCTGCCTTGAGGCTTCATTGATCATTTTAATCAGGGTCAGGACCTCTTCCTTATCATAGTTGGAATAGTCCATCAGCAAAAGATCAGAACAGCCAAGGATTGAATTGAAGGGATTTTTTAGATCATGAGCAATAATCGAAAAAAACTTGTCTTTCGATGCATTGGCCTCGAGGAGCTCACTTTGGGATTCACGTAGGGTTTCCTCAACTCTTCTTCGTTCGGTAATATCCCTGAATACTGCGAATGTGCCATAGAATTCATCGTCCTTGTACTGTGGATTTGCTGTCACAAGGATTTGTCTGGCCTGGCCTGTTTCCTGCCGGATCTCCATTTCGTAAGTGTCCCTGTTTCCAGCCCTGCGTCTTTCCGTTTGTTCTTCAAGGAATTTTTTGCCGCTCAGATCCACAAAATCAAAAAGGTACCTACCAACCAGTTTTCCGGAGGAAACACCAAAGATCTCTTCGGCTTTTGGATTGGCAAAGAGGAATTTGTCTCCAGGATCAACCATACCTATTCCTTCTCCCTGGTTATTGATCAGGAGCCTGTATTTTTCTTCACTATTATATAATTCCTCCAGGGTGTTTTTATAATCTGTTATATCCCGGGATATACTCGCTACCGCTATCAGTTTGTTTCTGTCATCAAATATTGGGAATTTCTTCACCAGGGAATGGATTTTTTTGCCATCCGGGAATACAAATTCCTGTTCATTCACAAGGGTTTCTCCCTTCTTCATGTTCAGGGCTTTTTGATCATCTTCCATATATTGCCTGACATGCTGAAGATCACCATAAATCTCAAGGTCGGTTTTCCCAATCAGTTCGTCAGTGGACTTAACACCGGCAGCTTTAAGATTGGCCTTGTTGCTGGCAATGATCTTCAGAGAGGTATCCTTGATAACAGCATGATCATCAACATTTTCAACAATGGCTGCCAGCATGGTCTTATCATGCTGGGTCTTTTTGCGTTCCGTGATATCCAGTGCTGTACCAATGGAAAGAGAAGCCTTCTTGCGTTCGTCCAGAAGAACAAAGGATCTTATCCAAAGCAACTTCTCTTTTCCATCCGGCATGACCACACGGTACTCAAGGTCCAGTCCCTTGCCCTTGGCAATCTTCCGGTACTCCTTTTTTACAAACATGACATCATCGGGATGGACTGCTTTCAGGAAGGAGCTGGGATTGTGGTACAGACTGTTGGTGCTTCGACCGTATACCTGGCGGTATTTGGGACTGACATATACAAGACGATCTGTATCGAGGTCATGTATCCAGAATACTTCTTCAATGGTATCTACCAGTAAATTGAATATCTCCTGTTGCTTTTTAAGTTCTTTCTCAGCGGCAGTTTTTACGGTAATGTCATGAGCGATCCCCTCAACCCCAATGATTTTTCCCTCCTCATTATAAACGGGAATCTCAGTATTATTAAAGATCCTGGTTGAACCGTCCCTGTGGAAAACTTCATTCATGAATGGAGCCTGAATATTTCCTTTCAGGCTCTCAAGCGATGATTTCAAACCCTCCTGGTTCATTTCATGATCTGTAAGGAATTCTCTGAAATCACGCATGGCCTCATCCTGGGAATAACCAAGAACCCTGTTAATGGAAGGGCTTATATAAGTGACCATACCCGAAGCGTCATGAGCATAAAAAACATATTCGTCACTCAGGCTCTCTACAAGCCTCCTGTATTTTTCTTCGCTTTGCCTTAATGTATCCTCAATTCGTTTTCTATCACTGATATCCCTTATGATGGTAAACACATATTTGTCCTGTCCCTGGCTGAAAAGGTGAGAATAAACTTCGGAATAGATTTTTTTTCCTCTTTTCGAAAGAAAGATTCTTTCGTATTTAACTGATTCCGGGTTGATTGGGTCTTTTATTGCTTTACTGCCTGGATCAATGGACAGGTCCTGGAAAGAAAGTTTTTGGATTTCTTCAAGGGAATATTCCAGGTGAATCAGGGCTGCCGGATTGGCAAATATAATCCTGTCCGGTTTCCCATAGCCATCCGATTCAGTCATTAATATCATATCGGCTGCTTTGCGAAACAACTCACCAAACTGGCCGACATTCCTAAAAACTTCTGGAGTTTCAGTTGATGCTTTTAACTTGTTTTCAAGATCAGCTATCTGCTTCTCCATCCGATTCCGGATGCTTTCTAATTCTTCATATGTGGGGCGATCACTCAAGGTATTAGCTTATCAATGCAAATTTGATAAAATCTTGGAATATACAAGCATGATTAATCAAAAAAGCCTGGCTGTCGGTTAATGACAGCCAGGCTTGTAAAGGCTTAATGGTTAGGGAGTCTAGTAATCTATTGTTAGTATCTTACCTTGAGTAAAGTTAAAGAACTTTTTCTTATCCGCAAGAACCACACCCTTCATGAGATCCTCTTCAGAGTATCCGGCAACTTTAAGGCAGGTTGGACATGCCTGTATAATTACCCCTGCATCTGATAGTTTTTTGATCTGGTCAAGGGAGGATGTAAATCCTTCCATACTGACATCGGGAGCAGCTTTGACAACCAGGTGCACTGCTTCTATGTCGAGGTACATAAGCACATCCTTATCGGCAGACATAACTTCAGCCATTTTGAAAGCCATCAGGACCCTGTGGGGATCTTCAGTACCTTTAGAAAGGTGTATGAAAATACCGTCACTGATAGATCCGGTTTCTACTGCATCCGTGTCATGGTGGTCGGAATGCTCTTCTTTTGGCTGACAGGAAAGAAAGATCGTGGCCGGAATTACAAGGGCCAGGATTAGTTTTTTCATAAGGCATTATTTGGGTTAGAGGTTTTTTCTGACATCTAAATATAATGAAATCATCCCTCCCAATAAAATCTGCTTACTTCGTTTATCCACAAAATGCCGCCGCAAAATATGGGTATCAATCACCACTGCATTACTATTGAGGAACATTCTTTATGTGGCTACTGCCACAGAAAGTCGAGACGAGATAGTGATGCGACTTTTTTGACAATACACGTCAGTAATCAGCAGATTTTATTGGTAGGGGTCTGCCAGTAACTTCTGGTAGATTTCAAGATTCTCCTCGTCGAAAACGCAAAAGATGACCTCTTTGATGGATTTATATTTTTTGAGCCCTTTCCGGACTGCAGTAATGGCTATTCTGGCAGCAAGTTCTTTTGGGAAACTGTATATGCCCGTACTGATATTGGGAAAGGCAATGGTTTCGAGTTTAATATTATCTGCAATCCGCAATGGATTTGTATAGGCACTGCCAAGAAGTCCTTCTTCTCCAAAATCACCTCCCTTCCATACGGGTCCTACTGCATGGATGACAAATTTGCAGGGAAGGTTATAGGCCGATGTTATTTTGGCCTGACCGATTGGGCATGCTCCCAGTGTGCGGCATTCATTAAGCAATCCTGGTCCTGCAGCCCGGTGAATTGCACCGTCCACACCTCCTCCTCCAAGGAGGGTGGTATTGGCTGCATTTACGATGGCATCCACCTCCAGGCTTGTAATGTCTCCGTTAATTACATTTATTGTACTCATGATTTGGCTTCTCTGATCCTGGCATTGATCATTTTCTCCAGATTGGACTGGATTTTGTCCATTATACGGTCAATTTCCTTGTCGGTTAGGGTTTTTTCAGGATTTTGCAGAATAAAGCCTACTGCATATGATTTTTTGCCTGCTTCCAGCTTCTCACTTTCATAAACATCGAAGAGGCTTACTGACTTTAAAAGTTTTCTCTCCGAGGTAAGTGCAATATCACGAATCTGGACAAATTGGATGCTCTTGTCAATGATCATTGAAAGATCCCGGCGTACTTCCGGAAATTTCGGAATCGGTTCAAGTCTGATCTTTCCCTCACCCACAACATCCATGATGTGGTCCCATACAAAGTCTGCATAAAATATTTCCGAGCCAAGTTCAAATTTTTTCATCAGGGATGCAGACAGCATTCCAAATTCCACGAGCTTTTTTCCCTTCAACCAGAAACCCAGTCCATCTCCAAATTCTTCAGATTCCAGATCCCTCGATTCCAGGCTTTGTGTATCTAATCCAAGCCTGTTCAGAATATTTTCAACGTAGGTTTTCAACTCATAGAAACTGCCGGGCTGGTCCTTTTCAATCCAATTGCCTTCGTAACGCATACCGGTGATAAGTATGGCAAGGTGTTCTTCCTCCTCATAGGTGTCGATGATGTCCGGATTCGACTCCATGGCCATACGGTAACAATTACCGAATTCAAAAAGCCTGAGGTTTCGTTTTTTTCGGTTGATATTATAAAGAATAGTTTCCAGTCCCCCATAAAGCAAATTCGTCCTCATCCTGTTGAGGTCGGAACTCAGTGGATTGAACAATTTTACTGCTTCGGGCTTATCTTCATACCATGTTTCCCCGGTGAGGGAATTGCACATGATCTCATTGAATCCGCTGCTGCTTAGCAAATCAGAAATTATCTGAGTAAGTTTTTCCTTATCCGGTTTTTCCAGATGATTCACCTTGGATGTCATTTGCTCTGCAAATCCGATATTGTTATAGCCGTAGATTCTGAGGATTTCTTCAATTACATCGGCTTCACGCTGTACATCAACCCTGTACCGGGGAACGATCACCTGAATTCCCTGAGAATTTTGAGAATCGATAATGATATCCAGGCTTTCCAGAATACCGTGGATGGTTTTGTGGTCAATTTTCTTGCCGATCAGCCGATCCACGTGATCATACTTTACATCCACCCGGAAGGGCTCCAGTTTTGTCGGATAAACATCGACAATTTCTGAGGAAATATTTCCGCCTGCAATATCCTTTATCATACTTGCACAACGTTTTAACGCATAAATTGTCATTTCGGGGTCGGCTCCTCTTTCAAAGCGGAAACTTGCATCGGTATTCAGTCCATGTCTTTTTGAAGAGCGTCTGATATAGACCGGATCAAAGTATGCACTTTCAAGAAAAATGTTCCTGGTTTCTCCGATCACCCCTGAATTTATCCCCCCGAACACACCTCCAATACACATACCGTCCTGTTCGTCGCATATCATCAGGTCATCCTTTGAAAGTTTTCTTTCCACCTCATCCAGGGTCTGGAATGGGGTTCCCTCCTTCATGGTTCTGACGATCACAGTTCCTCCTTTGATCTTATCTGCATCAAAGGCATGAAGGGGTTGTCCCAGTTCGAAGAGTACGAAATTCGTACTATCCACAATATTATTGATGGGATTTAATCCCAGGCTTAAAAGTCTGTTTTTCAGCCACCGAGGAGATTCGTCCACCTTTATTCCACTGATGGTGACTCCGGCATATCTTTTACAGGCTTCTTCGTTTTCTATCCTTACCCCGATTTCCAGGTCCTTATTGTCTGTTCTGAAATTTTCTGTTGAGGGTTTTGTAAGTCGGGTCTTTCCGTATTGATTCAGGTAGGCTGCCAGATCCCTTGCCACACCATAATGAGAGGCCCCATCAACCCTGTTGGGAGTAAGTCCGATTTCATAAATACTATCGGTACTAATATTAAAAAACTCCCGGGCCGGGATCCCGACTTCGGTGTTTTTATCAAGGACCATAATTCCATCATGGGAATCTCCAAGGCCGATCTCATCTTCAGCACAGATCATTCCTTCCGAAACCTCTCCGCGTATCTTGACCTTTTTAAGAGTCAGACTCTCATCTCCCATGTAAAGTGTTGTACCAACCGTGGCAACAACCACTTTTTGTCCCTCTGCAACATTGGGCGCTCCGCAGACGATATCCAGATCCCGGCCGGTACCTATATCGACGGTGCAAACACTTAGTTTATCAGCATTGGGATGCTTATGACAGGTTTTTACTTCCCCGATAAGGCAACCTTTCAGTCCCCCTCTCACAGTTTCAAATGCTTCCATTCCCTCGACCTCAAGACCGATATTGGTAAGTATTTCACCGAGTTTTTCCGGAGACAAATCTGTGTCAATGTATTCCTGTAGCCAGTTGTAGGAGATTTTCATGAAAGACTGATTGGGTAAATAAGTTCCTGCAAAAGTAGAAAAAAAAACCTAGCCTTCCATTTACAATATTATCTTTGTAGGCTGTTAATTGGAACATGAATTATTATGGTTTGATAAGCTTATGAATAAGGAGCGTTTGATACTGGTAACGAATGATGATGGGATTCATGCAAGGGGACTGGAGGCTTTGATTGAGGTCGTTCGTCCTTACGGCAAGGTATTTGTCATTGCTCCTGAAGAAGGGCAGTCCGGCATGTCCCACGCAATTACCGTCAAGACTCCCATCCGTGTCAGGAAGGTTCATGAGGAAAAAGGACTGGTGAAATACAGCAGTAACGGGACACCGGTGGACTGTGTAAAGCTGGCTGTAAATAAATTACTTGATAGGAAACCCGACCTGATCGTGTCCGGAATAAATCATGGTTCCAACTCATCAGCCAGCGTCATTTATTCGGGCACAATGGCTGCGGCTATTGAGGGATGCATCAACGGAATTCCCTCAATCGGATTTTCACTGCTGGACTATTCCCCCGATGCAAATTTTTCTTCCATCCATAAATATGTAATAGAAATAATGGAGATAGCCCTGGAAAAAGGAATTCCGGAAGGTATCTGCCTGAATGTAAATTTCCCGGTAAATACTTACCATAAAATAAAGGGGATCAGGGTATGCAAGCAAAGCAGGGGCGTATGGAGAGAGGAGTTTGATCAGAGGACAGATCCCCAGAACAGGGATTATTACTGGCTTACCGGGGAGTTTCATAACCTGGATCCGGATTCACCCGATACTGATGAATGGGCCCTGAATAATAATTTTATCAGCATTGTCCCAGTACACACCGATCTCACCTCATACACTGCCCTGGAAATAATGAAGGACTGGGATATTGAAACAGGATAGAATCCCTTGAAGATTGGAGATAATATTTGTAGAGGAATAGTATATGATATCTGTTAAGAATGGAAATGAAATCTGACGAAAAATATAATACTGTTCACATTGGACTTTTACTCGGAATAATTTCGCCTTTAATTGGATTCCTGGTTATTTACCTGGTAGCCTTCCGGGGAATGAGTTTTTCGGAATATGTTCAACTGCTTATTTATAATGGGAAGTTGAGCTCTATAATAAGTCTTAGTGTAATCCCGAACCTCCTCCTGTTTTTTATTTTCATCTGGCTGAATTATCTTTATTCGGCAAGGGGAGTTCTGGCATCAACTCTGCTTTTCGCCCTGGTGGTAGTAATTACTAAATTTCTTATCTAAGCATTATTTTCAAATTATGAAGTACTATCTGATCGCAGGGGAAGCTTCAGGTGACCTTCATGGCAGCAAGCTAATGAAGGGCTTGAAGGGATCGGATCCGGAGGCGGAATTCCGGTATTTCGGGGGAGACCTGATGGCAGCTGAAGGGGGAAACCTCGTACAGCATTACCGGCAAACTGCGGTTATGGGACTCTTCAAGGTGATATCCAACCTGGGGAAAATCTCCAGGAACCTCAGAAACTGTAAACAGGATATTCAGGATTATAATCCCGATGTTATTATTCTGATTGATTATTCGGGCTTTAACCTGCGGATAGCCAAATGGGCAAAACCGGAAGGATTCAGGATTGTCTACTATATCTCACCCAAGGTCTGGGTATGGAATACGAAGAGGGTACACACCATTAAGAAGAATGTTGACAGGATGTATGTCATTCTCCCCTTTGAAGTGGAATTTTTCCGTAAATATGATTACCCGGTTGAATATGTTGGTAATCCGATTCTGGATGCTGTGGAAGAAAGGACTTCAGAGCCTGAACCGCGTCAGGAATTCCTTAGCAGAAACGGACTGGAGGATAGGTCCATCGTTGCCCTACTGGCCGGAAGCAGGAGGGAGGAGATTAGTCATTGCCTGCCTGAAATGCTGGCGGTTGTAAAGGAATTTCCGGATCATCAGTTTGTAATAGCCGGGGCACCGGGAATTTCACCTGATTATTATAATCAATACATGGCCGGATCATCAGTCTCAATTATTTTTGACCAGACCTATGAACTATTGAGTCAAGCTGAAGCAGCGGTTGTAACATCGGGTACCGCCACCCTTGAGACGGCTCTTTTTGAGGTTCCTGAGGCCGTGGTCTACAAGATGAGCAAGCTGACATACTATATTGGTAAACAATTTGTAAAACCTGAATTTTTCAGCCTTGTCAATTTGATAATGGACCGTGAGGTAGTCAATGAGATCCTGCAGACCCGGGTGAGGGATAAGATTTCAGTCGAGCTTCACAGGATACTTGAAGACAAATCCTACCGTGATAAGATGCTTGCAGACTTCAGAGAATTGAAAACGATCCTGGGCAAAACCGGGGCTGCGGAAAGGCTTGCAGACCGTATTGTTAAATATTTAGCTGAAACAAAGCGCTAGCATGATGCCAAAATTTAAACTGCTCATAGGGGCTGTGATTGTTTTTCTGATAAGCTCGACGGGTAATGCCTGGTCGCTTGATCTGAAAATCAGCCTGTTTAATGACCAGATGGCACAGTCGGTGCTGATCTCTGTTGTAGAGGGCTATTACCAGGTGAGCGGGGATGGTTTGCAGGCAATAAACTCTTATCCAGGTGACTCATGGTATATTATAAACCAGGATGGAAAGCTATATGCAAGGGACATGCGTGATAGATGGTATACCTTAAAAGATATCCATTTTGAGACCCTGGATGAAAATTCTGTCTTTTCGCTAAAGCCGGGTGATCCGGTTCTTGAATCCAGGGAATACAGGGGGGAACTAAAAGTGGATGTTTCCCTGAAGAGTCTAAGCATGGTAAATATCATTGACCTTGAAACCTACGTTATGGGTGTTTCAGAATCTGAAGGAGGACCTGCTTGTCCCCTTGAATACTACAAGGTCCAGGCAATCCTCTGCCGCACCTTCGCACTGAAAAACATGGAGCGGCATGAGGCAGAAGGATTCAATCTCTGTGATGGAGTCCATTGCCAGGCATATAAGGGAAGGCATATCTGGAATGAAGATGTGGAGATAGGAACGGAGGTCACAAGCGGACTGGTAATCTCTGATGAGGATTCGGTTCTTATTAACCCGGTTTATCACTCCAACAGCGGGGGTGAAACCCAGGGGGCAGAAAAGGTATGGTTGAAAGGGGAGTCTTACCTGAAACCTGTACTTGATGCATTCAGTGAAGGACAGAGAAATTCGGTTTGGGATAGGAATATTCAGCTGAGGGACTGGATCTATTACCTGCTTTCATATGATATTGTATTCCCTGAGGATGGAGATACTTTCCAGCTTGAAATGAGACAGAATCACCGGATGGATTATTACCGGGTTTTGGGTGACAGTATACCTGTGTCATCCATCCGGGAGGATTTCAGTTACCGTTCTGATTTCTTTGATATCCTTGTGGATGGTGATATGATCCGAATTAAGGGCAGGGGATATGGACATGGGGTGGGATTGAGCCAGGAGGGAGCCATTGAAATGGCCCGCAGGCGATACCATTACACTGCCATATTAAATTATTATTACCATAAGGTTCGTATACTTCCCTATTTTGATCTAAAACAACTATTTTCGCAACAATGATTACATTATTCCAGAAGGAAATCAGTGCATTTTTCAGCTCCCTGACAGGATATGTTGTGGTCATTGTATTCCTTGTGGCAAATGCATTGTTCATGTGGGTATTCAAGGGGGAACTTAATGTCCTTGATAAGGGGCATGCTAATCTTGATACTCTGTTTATAATGGCTCCATGGATCTTCCTCTTCCTGGTTCCGGCCATTACCATGCGGATTTTTGCAGAGGAAAAAAGAAGCGGCACCCTGGAACTTTTACTGACACAACCGGTTACCGAGCTACAGATTGTCCTGTCAAAATACCTGGCATCGGTAGTACTAATTCTTTTATCACTTCTGCCGACCCTGGTGTTCTATTTCTCCGTCAGCAGGCTTGGGAGTCCCTCTGGCAACCTCGACTCAGGAGCCATCGCAGGATCTTATTTTGGCCTGTTTTTCCTGGCAGCTGTGTATGCTTCAGTGGGTATATTTTCTTCTTCCATAACGGATAATCCTATCGTTTCATTTATCCTGGCGGTACTTGTCTCATTTTTACTTTTTTCAGGCTTTGATCTTTTGACATCAACCGATCTTTTCGGTTCTCTGGATACATTCCTGGTTAAATTGGGGATAAATGAGCACTACCGCTCCATTTCCAGGGGAGTCATTGATACCCGTGATCTTCTTTATTTCCTGAGCGTTATCGGGATATTTATTATCGGAACCAAGGTGGTACTTCAAAGCAGGAAATGGTAATGCAGGAGGATGGGATGAAAAGAAAGCAACTTAAACGGATCCATATTGTACAGCTCTTTACAGCAATGGCGATCATCCTGCTGTTAAATTACATAGGTTCTTTTGTTTTTCACCGTTTTGATATGACCCAGGAAAAAAGGTATTCACTGGCCGGGGAAACGAAGGAGATACTAAAGGGACTGGATGATGTGGTATATGTAAGGATATACCTTGACGGGGATCTGCCCCTTGGTTTTGACAGGCTGAAAACATCCATCAGGGAGTTGCTGGATGAATTCCGGGTTTATGCTCCCGGGAATCTGCAGTATGAATTTATCGATCCTTCAGCAGATCCGGATACCCGAATACGGAATAATGTTTTTACCGGGCTTTCTGATGCGGGACTTCAACCCACCAATGCACAGGTCAGGGCAAAGGATGGATCCCTCTCACAAAAGATCGTTTTCCCGGGTGCTATTCTTTCTTACCGGGAGACGGAAATTCCGGTGAATTTACTGAAGAACAACCCGGGACTTTCAGGAGAAGTCAACCTCCACCAGTCCATTCAGTCCCTCGAATACGAATTCATCAGCATGATCAAGAACCTGAGCAGTGAGTCTCTTGAAAAAGTTGCTTTCCTGGAGGGACACGGAGAACTTGACACTTACCAGGTGGGGGATATTACAAAGGGACTGGCTAATTTCTACCAGGTTGACCGTGGAGCAGTGAATGGAAGGGCAGGCAGTCTGGATCCTTATTCTGCGGTAATCATTGCCGATCCGGTCCTTCCCTTTAATGAGGCGGACAAGTTTGTGATTGACCAGTATATTATGCAGGGAGGGAAAGTTTTATGGTTGATAGACCCGGTACAGGTGAGTATGGATAGTCTGTATATGGGAACCACTGTGGCAGTTTACCGCAGCATTAACCTGGAGGATCAGTTATTCCGTTATGGGGTCAGGTTGAATCCCAACCTTGTTCAGGATGTACAGTGCCATGTGATTCCGGTTAATAAGGGACTTGCAGGAGGGCAGACAAACTGGCAATTGAGTCCCTGGTTCTACTATCCTGTTCTTTCGCCGGGCGGTAACCACCTGATAAACCGTTCCCTGAATATGATTATGCTTGAATTTGCATCCGTTATCGATACAGTTGGCGAAGACTCAGGGATCAGAAAAACCGTACTGTTGAGCACTTCACCCTATAGCAGGCAGGTTGCTGTTCCTGCACAGATAAGCCTCCGGGACATTGAGCAATCACCACGGGAATCTGAGTTCAATAAATCTTCTTTGCCACTGGGAGTACTTCTGGAGGGGGAATTCGAATCTGTTTTTAGCAACAGGGCCCTTCCGGCGGGTGTGGTAAATCCTCCGGCTGGTATCCTTAAAAAGAGCATTGAAAGCAGGATGATTATCATAGCCGATGCATCCCTGATCAGGAATGAGGTTAATGAATCTCCAGGCGGTCCGGTAATTGTCCCCCTGGGATTTGACCGGTTTACATCACAAACCTTTGGGAACCGGGAATTTCTTTTGAATGCCGTGAATTATCTTTGCGATGAAACCGGCATCATGCAGCTCAGGGGAAGGGAGTTCAGGCTTCGTCTGCTGGATAAGAAAAAGATACAGGAAGAAGCCCTGAGGTGGAAACTTATCAACACCCTGATGCCAGTGTTAATTGTCATTCTTTTCGGGACGGCAGTAACTATCAGGCGAAAAAGAAAATACAGCAGGATTAAGGTATGAAAGGTATCCGATTATACCTGGTAGTGCTGGGAATTTTGCTTGCCTTCTCAGCTTATTTTTTAATCAACCGCCGCAGTGGATCTTATTCAACCGCCAAAACCGAATTTGCTGTTCAGGACACTTCAGATGTTGAATTGGTCCGGATATCCAGCCATGGGGAAACCCTGACCCTGTCCAGGACCGGGGGGCATTGGACTTTGAACGGAAGCAATACCAGGGAGGAAGCCATACTTGGACTTGCTGTCCTGATTTCAAGGATAGAAGTAGAGGCTCCTGTATCCAGAGCGCTTAAAGAAAGAATTCTAGAGGGACTGGAGGAAATGTCGACTGAAGTTACTGTGGGTATGAAGGATGGCAGGGATAAGAACTACCTGGTTTACTTTGACAGTCTTTCCGGATCCACTTTTATGATGTTTAAGGAATCCGAAGATGCCTTCAGGGTGAAGGTGAGAGGTTACCAACAGTCCAATTTGCAATCCCTTTTTGTCTGTGAATCCAGGTATTGGATGGACAATATCATTTTTCAATTTAACCCGGATGATATTTTCGCCATCAATCTTCAGAATAATATAGAGCCTGGTAAATCTTTTCATCTTGTGCGGAATGTTGCCGGGGAATTTGAAATTGCCAGGGGAATAATTCCCGGTTCATGGTCGTTACCTGATAAAGAAAGACTTTTCCAGTACCTTGGATATTTCCTTGAGGTAAGGTTTGAAGCATTCAGTGACCCCGATTCCCAGGACCTTTATTACAGGGAGCAAGCGGACTACTCTATTTCGGTGGAGGGCAAAGAAGGGGAGATTCGCAGCCTGGATTTGTTTCCGGTTTATTATTCACATGAAAGTGGAGAAAAACAGCCTGATCTAAACCTGCTTTACGGCCGGATTGAAAGCATGGATGAATGGATTGTTATTAAATATGTCCAGATAGACCCTCTTCTTCAGGATTTTGAGTATTTTAAGTGAGTTTTTTTTCGTATAATTGATAATTAGAATTTAAATAGAATATCCATGAAATTTGTTGTTTCCAGTACAGAGCTACTATCTCATTTGCAGAACGTAAGCAGGGTGATAAGCTCAAAGAACACGCTTCCCATTCTTGATAATTTTTTATTTAAACTGGATAGCAATGAACTGGAGATCACCGCCTCCGACCTTGAATCTACCCTGATCACAAAGATGAGCCTTGAAAATGCATCGGACTCAGGAAGTATCGCGGTTCCTGCAAGGATACTTACAGATACCCTTAAGGAATTCCCGGAGCAGCCATTAACTTTTGAGATTGACCAGGCCAAGCTGTCCATTGTTATTAATTCTGAGAACGGAAAGTTTACCATTGTGGGCCAGAATGCAGGAGATTTTCCGCAGATGCCTACAGTGAAAGCTGAAGGCAAATCCACTGTTGAGGTACCTGCGGCGGTTCTTAACTCCGGTATCAATAAGACCTTATTTGCTACCGCAGATGATGAGCTCAGACCGGTAATGAACGGGATTTATATTGAATTGTCTACGGATGACCTGACTTTTGTGGCCAGTGATGCTCATAAACTCGTAAGGTACAAGCGTACGGATGCCAAGGCGGATGCTGCTGCTTCATTCATATTGCCAAAAAAACCTGCCTCACTCCTGAAAAATGTTCTTCCCGGGGAAGAAAATCCGGTAACTGTAGAGTTCGATGAAAAGAATGCATTCTTTTCTATGACCGAGTATAAACTGGTCTGCAGGCTGGTAGAAGGGAATTATCCAAGTTATAATTCTGTCATTCCAACAGAGAACCCGAACAAAATGACCATCGACCGCGCAGAATTTTTCAATACTCTGAAGCGGGTAGCCGTCTATTCAAACCAGGCAAGTAATCTTGTTAAGCTGGCCCTGAAGGGCAACCAGATGACTGTTTCTGCCCAGGATATTGACTTTTCAATATCCGCATACGAACGCTTAAACTGCCAGTATGAAGGAGAGGATATGGAGATCGGTTTTAAGTCCACCTTCCTTCTGGAAATTCTTTCCAACCTGGCCTCACCGGATGTAATTATGGAGCTGTCAGATCCGACCAGAGCCGGTATACTACTCCCTGCAGTATCCGATAACGAGGCGGAAGATGTGCTTATGCTGCTGATGCCAATGATGATAAATGCGTAGACCCTAATTAATTATTATAGACCAAAAACCCGGCAACTTTTAGGGGCCGGGTTTTTTTAATAAACAGAAATGGAACTGAACCTTAAAAATCCCATTGTTTTTTTCGACCTGGAAACAACCGGTATTAACGTGGCAAGCGACAGGATTGTGGAAATTTCCTGGTTGAAGATCCAGGCTGATGGACAGGAAACAAGTTATACTCAGAGGATCAATCCCACGATTCTTATTGATCCCAAGGCAATTGCAATCCATGGGATTACGGATGAGGATGTAAAGGACATGCCCACTTTTAAGGAAATTGCAAAAAACCTCGCAAAGGAACTGGAGGGATGTGATCTTGCCGGGTATAATTCCAATAAATTTGATATTCCCCTACTTGCAGAAGAATTTCTAAGGGCGGAGGTGGATTTCGATATGAGTAAACGGAAATTCGTTGATGTGCAGGTGATCTTTCATAAGATGGAACAACGAACACTGAGTGCTGCCTACAAGTTCTATTGCCAGAAAGAACTTGAAAATGCGCATAGTGCAGAGGCTGATACCAGGGCTACTTATGAGATTTTAAAATCACAGATCGACCGTTACAATGAACTTGAAAACAGCGTGGAATTTCTCTCGGGTTTCTCCACCCAAAACCGGAATGTGGACTTTGCCGGAAGGATCATACTGAATGACAAGGATGAAGAGGTGTTCAATTTTGGTAAATATAAAGGAGAGCCTGTAGAATCTGTTCTTCAGAAAGATCCCGGATACTTTAGCTGGATTCTAAAGGGGGATTTTCCCCTGTATACGAAAAATGTCCTGACTAAAATTAAGCTCCGGGCTTTCGGTAAATAGCATAAAAGGTTTTTTTGAAACGGATAAAGAACTATAATTATGAAAATTATCTGCCTTGCCAGGAATTACGTGGCTCATGCTAAGGAGCTGAACAATCCACTTCCGGAGATACCCATGTTTTTCATGAAACATGAAAATTGTATCGTTCGTAACAATAAGCCATTTTATTATCCTGATTTCAGTTCGGATGTCCACCATGAAATTGAGCTGGTTTTAAAGATCTCCAAAGTCGGTAAGAACATAGAACCTAAGTTTGCACATCGCTATTTTAACGAATTGGCACTGGGTATTGATTTTACTGCCCGCGACCTTCAGATGGGAGCCAAGAAGAACGGAGCTCCCTGGGAGATTTCGAAAGCATTCGATTATTCTGCTCCGATCAGCAAATTCCGGCCGGTTTCTGATTTCGAAGACATCAGCAATATTTCCTTCCGCCTGGATCTCAACGGAAATACCGTACAAGATGGTAACTCGGGATTAATGATCTTTCCTGTAGATGTTCAGATCGCCTACATTTCCAAATTTATTACCCTGAAAACAGGTGATCTGATTTTTACGGGTACCCCGGAAGGTGTCGGTCCCGTTAAGATTGGTGACCGCCTGGAAGCCTACCTGGAGGACAGGAAGATGATGGACTTTCAGGTAAAATGATTCCCCATCGAATGAATTGTTTCTGCCTGGGTATTTGTCCCCTTTAGGTGAATTGTTTCTTTCGGGTTATTTTTCCTCGTCGAGTGATTTGAACCAGGCTCTTATTTCCCTGTCAAATTCGGTATCTGGCAGAAGCCGGTCGCTTGCCAGGAGGTTAATTTTATTATCCAGGCTATCCTTGAAAATTTCAATGAGCACAGGTTCCCAGGAGGGTTTCTCATCAAGGCTTGCATTGGCTTCACCCATTCCCAGATAAAAATCACGGACCCTGAGGTACCTGGATTCATGAAAACGGATAAAGTCTTCCATCTTCCCAAATGACCTTCTGATATTTTCAAACCTGTCCCTTACATTTTCAATTACCCTTGCGGGAAGCTGATCAGAAGCAATCCCTCTCAGGAGGTAGATTTCTGCATACCTGTAGATTCCCATATTACCAAATGCATCCAGGTCATCGCTGGTGGAAAGGAGACTGAGCAAATCGGGAATGGATGATGAACTGAATACAGGGGCTTTGGTTTTCAGGGATTTATCATCATGGTGTTCAATGGCATGGAGAATTTTTTCCATCGATTCATCGCCGGGATAAATGGAATCAACATTGTTTTGTCCGGATTCATTTGAGGATTTTATAATGCTTCCGGTTGAACCGGATCTCCCGGCATCATGAAAAAATTCCTCACAGAGTTTCCGGCTCTCCAGTCCATGCTTTTCACCCCTCGTCCGGGTAAGTCCCGTATCATGAAAAAAAGTTGAAATCATGAGTTCCAGGGGTAGGGACTGGGGTATTTTAGTCCCATGAGCTTCCATCAACAGCAACAGGGACCTGGCATTGGACCAGACACGGGTGTGATGCAGATGGTCATGGGAGGGAAGGAAGGTGTTTTCGAATATTTTCCGGCAATGTTGAGAGAGAGGGTGAAGCCATTTCTCTTCAGCTTCTGCAATGGCTTTTTCAGACATAACCTAGCTTAAGGATATTGGTTCTCCCACGTTCATTTGTCGGAGAACTGCCCACATGGATAACCACATCATCCTCCTGAAGAAGGTCTAATTCCTTTAAATGCCGGATGGATTCAATGATGTATTCATCGATCGATTTATAACTCTCAGCATAATAGGCGCGAATACCCCAGACAAGAGATAATTTTCTTATCACCCTCCTGTTGTCAGTGAAGGCAAATATGAGTGCATCAGGACGATGACTGGCAATCCGCAGTGCCGTATAGCCGGAGTAGGTATAGGTAATAATGGCTTTGGCTTTGGTCTGCTCGGCCATCTGGCAGGCAGAGTAACAGATGGAATCCGCCAGAAAGGTTCGTGTGAATTCCCTGGGGAGATTTTTGCGGAAGTAGTTGTAACCTGTTTCCGTAGAATCAATGATCTTTTGCATGCTTTTCACAACCCCGACAGGGTATTTACCAACGGATGTTTCTCCGCTGAGCATAAGTGCATCGGCACCGTCCAGAACGGCATTGCCTACGTCATTTGCTTCTGCCCGGGTGGGTCTGAAATTGGTGATCATACTCTCCATCATCTGGGTAGCAATGATAACCGGTTTGCTGCGGCTGATGCATTTACTGACAATGTTTTTCTGGATGAGGGGTACCTGGTCAAAAGGGACCTCCACGCCAAGGTCACCCCGGGCCACCATTATTGCGTCAGACATATCGATGATCTGGTCAATTTCCTTCAGGGCTTCGGGTTTTTCGATTTTGGCAATCACCCTTGCATGTGGTCTTTTGCTGTGTTTGATCAGCTCCTTTAGCTCGAGGATGTCAGTGACTCCCCTGACAAATGAGAGAGCTATCCAGTCTATTCCATGATCGAGTGCAAATTTTGCATCTGCAATGTCTTTTTCGGTCAGGCTGGGAAGGGAGATTTTTGTATGCGGGAGGTTGACTCCTTTCTTTGAGCTCAGGACACCTCCGCTGATGACCTTTGTTGTTACCTCGTCTTTGCCATTTGTGCCTGTTACTTCCAGGCATATTTTTCCATCGTCGACGAGGATCTGTTCCCCCGTTTCAACATCTTTGGCAAGAGGAGCGTAGCTCAGGTAGGCCTTTTCTTCGTTTCCCGTAAGGGGTTTATTTACCAGTTTGAATACCTGTCCATCTTCCAAATCAGTCCCTTTCTTCATATCCCCTATCCTGAGTTTGGGACCCTGCAGATCGGCTAGCATGGCTACATTGCAGCCATTCTCCTCATTGATTTCCTTGATCAGATTTATCATTTTCAAATGATCTTCATGGCTGCCATGGGAGAAATTCAGGCGGCAGACATCGATGCCTTCTTCGAATAATCCTTCGAGAACTTCTTTGGGCGCAGATGCGGGTCCGAGGGTAGCGATAACCTTTGTATGCGAACGATCATGTCTAAATTTTAATGGACTCATAGGGGTGTTATTGGATGTAGTCTTTGTAGGACCGGGGAAGCTGCCCGAAACTCATGACACAATTATACTGATGAATTTTATGCGGTTTTATGGATACTCCGATGGAATTGAACTTTGGATGCAGCATGTTTAAGCGGTGTCCGAGGTCTTCAATTCCCTCATCTACAAGTAATTGAAGGCAATTTCTTCGGGTGTATATTCTCCGTAATATATATTTTCGCCCACCTCGATATAGGATTCCAAAAGGGGCTCGTAGCGGCCATTAAATCCTTTGTGTCCTTCGAATCCTTTGACCCCGGCTCGGGTGGCATGATCCCGGGCGGCATCGTAAAGGTCTTTTTCAGGCTGCAGCATTGGCAGGTTCTTTATCTTCTGCAGATCGCGGAAAAGGGATTTGACATATTTAGTGGTTTTCTTTTCCTTCAGAACGAGGTATTTTTTCAGAAATGTCTCTGCGAAAAGCGCACCATCTGCCCTGGCAAGGTTTATAAGGAGAATAATTTTCTGTTCATCCGGGCTGAGAAAATCTGAATTAATTCCGGTATGAGCTTTCATAACTACGGAATCATTCCATCCTGTGTATTTATAGGTCTCCTGCCCAGGGATGCCTGAAATAGTGAGTAGTTGAATTGAAATTATGCTGAGCAGAATTCTCATTTTTCAAAATCCCTTATCATATATATATCATAATCCCTGAAGGCAAAAAATCCAAGTTTCTCATACATCTTTTTTGCCCGGTGGTTTTCCTTATGTACTTCCAGTTTGACCTGCTGACCCTGTTCCCTGATCCAATCCAGGGATTCTTCGGCAAGTCTTGTTCCCAATCCTTTTCCCTGGTATTCTGGCAGGATGCCGAAATGGTGGATATAGATTCTGCGGCCGTCCCAGGTCATCCAGGAGGAACCGATAATTTTACTCCCTGCAGTTTCTTCCATAACAAGCAGGCGGCCACCCAGTTTGTTGCATTTTTCGATTGCAGAGGGACTGTCACCTCTTTCGGGTTGAGCCAGATCGCATTGCTTCCATAATTCAAAGAGCGAGGAATAATCTTCCGGCAGGTAATCCCGAATACTAAACCTGGGTTTTTCCTTCATCCCTGACCACGTAGAGTTGTCCGTGCATATATCGCATAACTTTTACTTTTTCATCCTTATTGATGTACCCGTATTCGGATACGGCGTCATAGATTTCGTCACCGATAAGAACTTTTCCTGCGGGTCTCAGCACTGATTCGGCGATGCCTGTTTTTCCCACCAGTTCTTTTTCCTCGCTTCCAACCCCAAGGAATCCATCTTCCACATTCAGTTCTTTGTCCAGTGCCATTCCCGTAAAAGCCTTGTTTGTAAACAGTTGCCGACCCAGATAGAGGGAGAGGACAAGGGAGAGGAACATGGAACTAATGACAATAAAGAATTTTTTAATTACCTCTGAGAAGGCTATGTTCCATTCCAGCTCGAACACGATATTATCCACCATTGCCAGTGTTAAGCCTGTGATCATCAATAATATTCCAGGTATTCCGGCGATACCGAATCCGGGTATGGCAAAGAGCTCTACAATAATTAGTATTAGTCCCACTGCAAACATCACCATCTCCCAGTTTTGCGCCAGTCCCTCTAAGTAGAGGGGAGCAAAATACAGGACGGCTGCGATGGCTGAGGCAATAATTGGGAATCCTATGCCAGGGGATTGCAGTTCGAAGTATATACCTCCGACAAGGATCATGATCAGTATGCCGCTGACCATAGGGTTCAGCAGCAGACCGATGAGCTTGTCCATTGTACTTTTCTTATGCCTGACGATATCATAATTTTCAATATGTGCCATTGCGAGAACCTCTTCAAGATCTTCCGCCAGTCCCTCGCAAAACCCATGTCTGTAAGCCTCTTCGGCTGTGAAGGTCAGGACTTTCCCGGTATCGGAGATTCCTTCCACATAGAGGGATGGGTCCACCATAGCCTCGGCAACGCTGGGATCCCTGTGCCACTCAATAATGGTATCGTTTCCTGTTATGAGGGTGTCTTTGCCATGTGACTCAGCCGTGGCTCTCATCATGGACCGCATAAAGGACTGGTACTTATCGGGTACTACTGCCCCCTGCTGGTCCACCACCGTTGCTGCCCCGATGCTTCCCCCGGGTCGCATATAGATGCTGTCGCAGGCAATGGAGATCAGAGCTCCCGCGGAAGCGGCATTATTATCAATAAAAACCCATACGGGTATTTTGCTGTTCAGGATCAGGGTTCGCATGGAATCTGCAGTATTCAGCATACCTCCGTAGGTATTCATCCGGACCAGGATAAGGTCAGCCTCCAGGCTTTTTGCTTCCTCAAATGCCTTCTGGGTAAGTCTCCAGGCAGGGGGCGCAATGTTTTCTACTATATCAAAAGTATAGACTTTAAATTTATCCTGTGGTTCTTCTTCACCCCCAGGTTGTGCCGACAGTCCAATTATAGCTGTCAGGATTAAAAAATAGATTAGCTTTCTTTGCATGCCATAAAAATACAAAATAAAAAACTTCTAACTTTGCAGATTAAATCTGATGAAGCATGAAAATTTCTGAACTCTCTGCTATTTCACCCATTGACGGGAGATATCGTTCTAAAGTCGAAGAGCTGGCTCCCTTCTTTTCTGAATTCGGACTGATCCGCTACCGGGTATTTATTGAAATCGAGTATTTCATAGCCCTTTGTGAGCTGCCATTGCCACAGCTTGCCGGAGTTGATGCCGGAATATTTGAGAAATTGAGGGCCATCTATACCGAGTTCAGTGTCGCTCATGCCGATCAGGTCAAAGCCCATGAAAGGATTACCAACCATGATGTAAAGGCTGTGGAATATTTTATCAAAGAAAAATTTGATGAACTGGGATTGGAGGAGCAGAAGGAATTTATCCATTTCGGCCTTACATCCCAGGATATTAACAATACGGCTACACCACTTTCCCTGAAAGATGCCATGGCCCAGGTTTATTACCCTGTTCTGGAGGAATTGCTGGGGATGCTTCGCGAAAGGACTGAGGAGTGGGCAGATATGCCCATGCTGGGGAAGACACACGGGCAACCTGCTTCTCCCACCCGGATGGGCAAGGAAATCAAGGTTTTCCTGGAAAGGCTTGAGATCCAGCAAGCCTCCCTGAGGGAAATCCCTTATATGGGAAAGTTTGGAGGAGCAACGGGGAATTTCAATGCTCATCATGTGGCTTATCCGTCGGTGGACTGGATAGTTTTTGCGAACCGCTTTGTAAGTGAGAAACTGGGATTGCTCCGTCAACTAACAACTACACAGATTGAGCATTACGATGAACTGGGAGCCCTTTTTGATAACATGAAAAGGATCAATACAATTTTACTTGACCTGGCTCGTGATATCTGGTCCTATATTTCTTCTGAGTACTTTAAGCAAAAGATCAAAAAAGGGGAGGTGGGATCCTCTGTGATGCCCCATAAGGTAAATCCCATTGACTTTGAGAATGCCGAGGGGAATCTTGGAGTGGCCAATGCGCTGTTTGAGCATCTCAGCAGCAAGCTGCCTGTATCCAGGCTGCAGAGGGACCTGACTGATTCTACAGTACTGAGGAACATTGGGATGCCCCTGGCACATACGGTCCTGGCAATGAAATCTCTTCAAAAGGGACTTGGGAAACTGATCATAAATGAGGATAAGATGAGGGAGGAGTTGAATCAGAACTGGGCTGTGGTTACCGAAGCCATTCAGACAATCATGCGAAGGGAAGGATATCCCAAACCCTATGAGGCACTGAAAGATCTTTCACGAACCAATAAAATCATGACCCGTGAAATAATACATTCCTTCATTGATTCGTTAGAACTAGATAAGAAGGTTATTGAAGAGATCAAAAAAATCACACCTGAAAACTATACCGGCATCCGGGTAAACTAAACGAGGGTAGGAAACCATCCGATGAGCAAATTCAAAATTATTCTTGGTTACATCAAACCTTACTGGTTTTATGCCCTCCTGAACATTGTATTCAATGTACTCTCTGCCTTTTTTGCCTTGTTTTCATTTGTGATGGCCATTCCTTTTCTCAGGATACTATTCAAGACCCAGGAACAGGTAAGCGAATCTATGCCCTTCGCTTTTAATATGGAGGCCATCCAGCATAACTTCAATTATTTTCTCAGCACAATCATAAGCGAAAAGGGGGACGGTCCCGCTCTGATGATGGTCTCCATAATGGTTGTTGTCATGGCTCTTCTGAAAACCGGTTTCAAATTTCTGGCAAATTATTATATCACCCCGGTCAGGGTAGGTACCATCCGGGATATCCGCAACGTAGTATACCGCAAAACACTGCGCCTGCCCATGTCCTATTTTTCCGACTCCAGGAAAGGAGATGTCATGTCCCGTGTCGGGATTGATGTAAATGAGATAGAACTTTCCGTGATGAGCTCCCTTGAGATGATATTTCGGGATCCTATTACCATGATTGTATTCCTGGTTTCCCTCTTTATTATTAATATGCAATTGACCCTGTTTGCCCTGGTCCTCTTGCCCTTTTCAGGATTTATTATTGGCCGGATAGGAAAAAATCTCAGGAAGCAATCCATGACGCTTCAGAGACAGCAGGGAACCCTGCTGTCTATCCTTGAGGAAACCCTTTCCGGGATGCGTATTGTTAAGGCCTTTAACGGGGAACGTAAAATGACCGAAAAATTCACCAAAATTAACCAGGATTCTACCAACACTCTTACCAAGGTTCATCGCCGTCGATTCCTGGCTTCGCCCATGAGTGAATTTATGGGTACTGCTGTAATGATGGCCCTGATGTATGTTGGTGGAAGCCTTGTACTTAAACAGACTACTCCCCTTGATCCGGAATCCTTTATTGCCTACCTCATCGTTTTTTCCCAGATCATAACTCCGGCCAAGGCGTTTTCTACCGGTTATTATAATATACAAAAGGGATTGGCGGCCTTTGAAAGGGTAGATGAGATTATTGATACAGAAATCCGGATAAAGGATACAGAGAATTCTGTTCCTGTAAAAGAATTTGAGACTGAAGTGGAGTACAGGGATGTTTCATTTGCCTATAATACAGAACCGGTCCTTCAGAATATCGATTTGAAAATTGAGAAGGGCAAGACACTGGCAATTGTAGGAAAATCCGGATCAGGGAAATCCACCCTGGTTGACCTGCTTCCAAGGTTTATAGATCCACAGGGAGGCAGTATCCTGATCAATGGACAGGAGATTAATAATTACAAAATTGCTGACCTGAGGAACCTTATGGGAATCGTCAGCCAGCAATCCATACTTTTCAATGACAGTTTCTTCAATAATATTGCCTTTGGACTGGATGATGTTCCTGAGGAAGAAGTTATCGCCGCTGCAAAAATTGCCAATGCCCACGATTTCATTATGGAAACTGACAAGGGTTATGAGACAAATGTGGGAGATGCCGGCAGTAAATTGTCCGGGGGACAACGTCAGCGGATAAGTATTGCTCGTGCCCTCCTGAAGAATCCACCGATTTTAATACTTGATGAAGCAACCTCTTCGCTTGATACCGAGTCTGAAAAGTATGTGCAGGAAGCCATTGAGAACCTGATGAAGAACAGGACATCAATTGTAATTGCGCACAGACTCTCAACGGTTAAATATGCTGATGAGATCATAGTAATTGAGGAGGGCAGGATAGAGGAGCGTGGAACGCATGATGAATTACTGGCAAAGAAAGGTTTGTATGCCAGGTACCACATGCTCCAGATGTTTTAAGAATTATTTTTTATTTTTTATTCCTTGGCAACAATGAAAGTTTGCGGATTCAGTTTTGTTCGAAATGCTCAGAAGTTTTCCTACCCTGTAATTGAAGCGGTAAACTCCATTCTCCCGGTTTGTGACAAGTTTATCATGAGTGTTGGAAATTCAGAGGATGGGACCCTGGACCTGATCCGGTCCATTTCGTCTGACAAGATTGAGATTATCGAAACCATATGGGATGATTCCACCCGTAAAAACGGGGAGGTTTTGTCCCGGGAAACGAATAAAGTTTTCGCTCATATTCCGGATGATTATGATTGGGCTTTTTACATTCAGGCCGATGAGGTCCTGCATGAGAAGTACCATGATCCAGTTCGGGCCTCCATGAAAGAATGGCTTGGGCAACATGAGGTAGAAGGCCTTTTGTTTGATTACCTGCATTTTTTCGGGAACTATGACTATAATGCCAATTCTCGTTCCTGGTACCGGAATGAAATCCGGATTGTCAGGAACGATAAGAAGATACGTTCATACAAGGATGCACAGGGATTCCGTATCAGGGACCGGAAACTCAATGTAAAACCTGCCAAGGCATGCATGTATCATTACGGATGGGTCCGTCCTCCCGAAGTCATGCAGCAGAAGCATGTAAACTTTAATAAACTTTATCACAGTGATGACTGGGTAGACCGTAAGGTAAACCATACCCGGCTCTATGATTACTCCTCCGTTGAATCTATTACCAGGTTTGCTGAATCCCATCCAAAGATTATGGATGACAGGATTAAAAAATTAAACTGGAAGGTAGAACTTGACGAGAACAAGAAAAGCTTCAAGGCCTCAGACCGAATCCTCTACTGGATTGAACAGAAGACCGGGAAACGCCTGTTTGAGTACAAGAATTATAAGCTGATCTAGGAGACGGGTATCTTTTTTAATTCCCTGAAACTTATAAGCTTATTCTGGGCTTCATTCCATAACCTCAACTTCAGGGTTCGCAGGCCTGGTAGAAAGGTCACCGGTTTTACCAGGTCAAACATCCTGTTTTCCTTATGGCATTTTTCCAGGTTATAGTTTGGGATTTTTGGGCTGAGGTGATGAATATGATGAAACCCGATATTCCCGCTAAACCACTGAAGCAATCTTGGAAACTTCACATAGGAACTACCCTCCAGTGCGATGGTTTTATAGTCCCAGTCCACATGCCTTGTCCAGACGACATCATCATACTGATGTTGAAGGTAGAATAGATATACCCCGGCTGAGGTAGATAAGTAGGTAATTGGCAGCTGAATCAGGACAAATGTTTTGAAGCCGATCAGGAGACTTAGTCCGGTTACAAATGCAGCAATTAATAGGTTAGTTATTATTATGCCTCTGAGCTCCGATTTCTTGGGAGATGGTAAGGCAAATCTGAATAAAACCACAAACAATAAAAAAGAAGATATCCCGAATAATAATAAAGGATTCCTGTATACTCGGTATCTGAATTTTTTTCCGGGACTGAGAGATTTATATTCCTCCACGGTCAGTGTCCATAAGTCCCCTGTACCTCTTTGATCGAGATTTCCAACGGTAGTATGGTGTATTGCATGATCATTGTTCCACTTATCAAACGGGGTGAAAGTAAGGCAACCGAGGATGGTTCCCGTAATTTTGTTAGCAAGCCGGGATTTGAAGAATGATCCATGACCACAATCATGGAAGATAATAAATATCCTTACCATGAATCCCGCGGCCAGGAATGCCAATCCCAGTGTTATCCAGTAGGAGATATCCAGGGAGAGGTACATTAAATACCATAGAAGCACATAAGGCCCGAATGAATTGATGATCTGCCAGATGCTTTTTCCAATGTTGGGAGTATTATATCGGCGTACTATCTTAATCCAGTCTTTATTGTCCCGGGCATTTGAATTGTCCGATTGTTGTTTTTGGGTCATACGTATTGACATAAATGAAATCCTTGAAAGCAAATGGCAGGGGGATTGAAATCAAAGCAAATCCAGTGATAGGAATCTTGCGAATGGGATGGAGATCTTCAAAAGTCTTTACCAGGACAATATTATTCCATTTTTTCATAGAATCCCAATTTTCCGTTTATTATTTGAAAATCAAACCTCGTGTATCTATAAAATTCGGTAGTAGTGAGAATCCTATTTCGAATTAATTTTGAAAAATTACAGAATAAAAACCTCCGGGTTTACTTCCAAACTATTGGATAAATATGTAACTTCGACTTTATTAAGCAAGGTATTTTGTCGCAATGCGCTTTTTCAGTCTCACAAGAATAATTGCACCGCACTTATTAGTTTTTGTCTTTTTCATCTTTCTGAGCTCTCCAGGATATTCCCAGGATCCGGATGCGGCATCGGTAAAGGAATTAAACAATTCCTTCCATAAGGCTTACGGACCAAATCAGAGTCTGGTTTGCGGCTTGAGATACTTCAACAAGGATATACGTTCTGAGGGACATAAATTTTTCATTGAAGAGACGTTTGTCAAAGGGAAATTATTTCTCGAAAAAGGCCTCTACCCGGATGTTTTTCTGAAATACGATATTTACGGTCAACAGTTGATCCTCAAGGTATCTGACAGTGATGATTACTATGATGAGATCATTGTAACGGATTCACGCCTTAAGGGATTCGAACTTGAGGAGAGAACCTTCCGTAAACTGTATTTTCCTGAGACTGATACCTTGATCTTCCAGGTAATCGGACAAGGAGATCTCGTCTTTCTCTATCATTGGGAAAAGGAAATTATTCGTAATTCTCAGGACCCTGGTAAATTTTTTCAGTTTTCGGAAATGAAGCGTAAATCCTATTTGGTCAGGAATTCCAGCCTGCAAAGGTTCAAAGGAGCCAGGTCATTTTCAAAGTCCTTCCCTGATCACAGGGCTGTGGTAATGAAATACATTCGCGGGGAAAAGATCAGGCTTTCGAAGGCAGGTGACATTGAAATGCAGGGATTGATCAATTATTGCAACAATTTATTAAAAGAAGTTCCAGGAAATGAGAATATTTCTGCTGGCCTTGTGTCTAGCGATTAGTTCCCAGATTGTCCAGGGTGAAGGACCCTTAATCTCAGGGGATTTCAGGGGACTAACATTTAAGGCATTTACTGCTGAAGTAGAGCGACAATTGCCGCTACGGTTTATTTTTCGCGAGGAATGGGTGAGGGATGTCCGGATGACGGCGTACGGCGACAGCCTTGATCTAACTAAAGTGCTGGATGAAGATCTGTCCGGAAAAAATCTCTCTTACTACCTGGATGAGTATAATCGGATCTTCGTATTTTCCGGAGCTCCCCTTATCACATATTTGCCTGGATACTTTTCAGAAAGTGAAACAGGCTTGGAACAACAAGAAGAAATGACGAGGGAATCCCTGACCCAGGTCGAGGAGCATTACATGACCGGGAGAAAAGAGGCCGGAATGATGACCCATACCATTGGCAACATAGGGAATAATCCTGACGGAGGTGCTACGGTCATCAACGGAGAGATAAAGGAC
Organism: uncultured Bacteroidaceae bacterium; assembly: GCA_963777115.1. Classification (GTDB taxonomy): domain Bacteria; phylum Bacteroidota; class Bacteroidia; order Bacteroidales; family SM23-62; genus SM23-62. The sequence continues at coordinate 539,481 of CAVZPP010000002.1, forward strand.
AGGGAAACTGGAGAGCCTCTCATCGGGGCGACCATATTTATTGAGGAGCTTTCCAGGGGATTTGTTACCAACCGTTTTGGACATTTTACCCTCAGCCTTCCCCCGGGAACCTATACGGCCCGTTTTAATAGCCTGGGAATGGAAGAAATCGTCTATCAGCTTAAGGTAATTTCAAGTGGAAAGCTTGATCTGGACATGGCAAAAAAGCTTTATTCGATCCATGAGATCACGGTCAAAGCAGGCAAATATGACTACGTCAGGGGAGTCCAGATGGGATTTGAACAGATACCCATCAAGAATATCAAGGAAATCCCTGTCGTTATGGGAGAGAAAGACTTGATCAGAGTGGTCAATCTGCTTCCGGGCGTACAGAGTGCCGGTGAAGGATCATCCGGTCTCTATGTCAGGGGTTCTGCGGCTGACCAGAACATGTTCATAATCAACCAGGTGCCTGTATACAACACCTCCCATCTTTTTGGATTCTTTTCCGCATTCAATCCGGATATAATCCGTGATTTTTCATTTTACAAAAGCAATCTGCCTGCCAGATACGGGGGCAGACTTGCCTCGGTGATTGATATTTCAGCACGTCAAGGAAACAACAAGCAATATACGGCAAGAGGGGGAATAAGTCCCATCACTGCCCACGCAGCAATTGAAGGACCGATAGTGCCTGATAGGACTTCCCTGGTGTTGGGTGCAAGGTCAACGTATTCTGACTGGATCCTTTCGAGAATGGAGGATCCTGACATGCGGAACAGCAACGCATTTTTCTACGATCTTGCAGGCGGGATCAATCACAAACAAAATGAAAAGAACCTGATAAAGGCTTTCGGGTATTACAGCAAGGACAGGTTCTCCCTGGCCTCTACAAATAATTACGCATATTCCAATGCCGGGGCTTCCCTGGGCTGGTGGCACCGGCACTCTACCAAAATGTATTCCGAATCCTCCTTTGCCGGCGCAAGATACAAGTTCAGCCATGAAGATCTCAGCGTACCGCTTGAGGCATACCGTCATGATTACAGCATCGATCATCTTGAACTAAAAACCGACTTTAACTGGACGCCGGTTTACCGTCATGAGATTTCCTTCGGAGGTGGGGCCATCCTCTATGATCTTGACCGGGGAGAGGTTCTTCCACTGGGAGATGACTCCGACAGGGAATATTTGGATCTTGGCAGTGAAAGGGGAGTGGAAGCTGCGATTTATCTATCCGACAAGATTCCCCTGACTAGAAAGCTAACGGTCCAGGGAGGAATCCGTTACAGCCTTTTTGCCTACCTGGGTCCGCAGAAAGTAACCGAATATTTACCGGGTTATCCCCTGAGCCCGGAATACGCGACCGGGTCTATGGATTTTAAATCCGGGGAGATCGTCCGGTTTTATTCCGGTCCCGAGGTCCGTGCTTCCCTGAGCCAACTGCTAGGTGAAAACAACTCGGTGAAATTCTCCTATAACAATACACGGCAGTATCTGTATATGCTGAGTAACACTTTCGCCATTTCCCCAATCGATCAGTGGAAACTCTGTGATTACTATATCCCCCCGGCAGTTGCCGACCAGTTTTCTATTGGATTTTACCAGGACATGGCCAAAAGGACCATGCATTTTTCAACCGAACTGTATTACAAGAAGGTCAGGAACATACTGGAGTACAAGGACGGCGCAGATTTCATTTCCTCCCCAAACATTGAAACGGAGGTTCTCAATGGGAAACAGGAAGCCTATGGAGTGGAGCTTATGATGAAAAAGGATGCAGGTAAACTGACCGGCTGGATGTCTTTTACCTGGGCGAAGTCGCTGATACAGGTGAACGGAGAATATCCCTGGCAAAAGATCAACAATGGGAAAGTCTATCCGGCAAATTACGATATACCCTATTCTCTTAATGTCGTGCTCAATTACCGATTCAACCGGAGGATAAGTTACTCTGCTAATGTAGTCTACCATACAGGAAGACCGGTCACTTATCCCATTGCGGCTTTTAGAATTGACGGAAAAAAATACATGTATTTTTCGGACCGGAATGAATACCGGATCCCGGATTATTTCAGAATCGATATGTCCTTAAACCTGGAAGGCAACCTGAAGTCCCGCAAATTCGCTCACTCCTATTGGATGCTGAATGTTTACAATCTCACCGGGAGAAAGAATGCCTATTCCGTCTATTTCAAGACCGAAGGAGACAATATCAGAGGATATAAGCTCTCCATTTTCGGCCAGCCCATCGTTACCCTGTCGTGGAATTTCAAATTCGGAAATTATGCCAGCGATTAGAAATAAATGGATACTCATCGGGTTGTTGCTTGCAGGCGGATGCATTGATCCCTATACCCCGGATATTGCAGAAACTGTAGACATTATGGTAATCAACGGGAGGATCACCGACCAGGAGGGCTTTCATTTTGTGGAGGTTTCCCGGACTTCGACGGTTTACAGTAACATAGGCAGTTTTCCGGTAAATGATTGCAAGGTGGAAATTGAGGATGAAAGGGGAATTTCCTATGCCTTTCGGGAAATTGAGTCAGGGATCTACAGGGGCTGGATGGAACATACCGATCTTATTTACGGCAACAGTTATAAACTGTCGGTGACCACACCCCAGGGGAAGAACTATGAGTCGGGGTTTGAAGAACTCCTTCCATGTCCCACTATCGAAGAGATCTCCTGGGACGCCGCGGGTACCCAAACAAGCAACTCCAATGTTTCCTCCCCGGGAGTACAGTTTTACATCACAACAGACGCCAGCGGTGATTATGCAGAAAACTACCTATGGGAAATTGAGGAGACCTGGAGGTATCACGCCACTTATCAGAGATATTATGCCTGGGACACTAGTGGATTTCATACCATCTCGCAAGAACCCAGCGATTTCCTGAGAACCTGCTACAGAACCCTGCGTATTCCGGAATTCTATACCTATTCAACCCGCAACATTTCAGGCGATTACATTCAGAGAATCCCAATCAACGGGGTCACAAACCAGGACGACCGGCTGTCTTCCAGGTATAGCCTGCTGGTAAAGCAATATTCCCTGACGGACACGGCTTATGAATTCTGGCAGGCACTGGAGATCCAGGCCAAACAGACCGGTGAACTTTACGAAACCCAACCGGTCATCGTCAAGGGCAACATCGTCTCCAGGGAGAATCCGGAAGAAACTGTACTGGGATTATTTTTTGCAGCCTCAGTAACTGAAAACCGCATTTTTATCGAACCTGATTTGGCTACAGAGTCTTATTGTGTTCTTGATGGTTTTGCTAATACGGCTACACTGGAGGTATATCTGCAAGATAAGTATCCTTATGGGCCACCGGGTCCGATTTATCTTTATGGAAACAGTTCTGATAATTTAGACTTAGCGTCTCAAAGTTGTTTTGATTGTCGTATCAAAGGGGGATCGATTTTTCCTCCGTGGTTCTGGGAGGATTAGTAATAGTATGAAGATAAGAATAATCCATATCATCCTTTTGATAGCCATCAGTACTCTGAAGGGATTTACCTTTGCGGGAGGGACCGATTCCACTATGAATTTCACGGCTTCATCTCTTCCGGATTCCTATAATGAGAGTTATACACTGCTGACTGACAGGAATATGTATGCAGTAGGTGAAAAGATCCTTTTCTCGGCCTTCAATACAAGTCCCACTTCAATACAGGATGCCTGCTGGAGCAGGGTAATCTACGTGCACCTCTTGAGGGCTGATGGATCTTCTGTGGCTGAGGAAAAATATCCCCTGGCATGTTCCATGGCATCCGGCTTCCTCTATGTACCGGACCACATTCTTACCGGTAATTACTACCTCTGTGCATATACGAAATGGATGCGGAACTTCAGTCCCTCTCAATTCTCCTTTGTGCCCCTTACCATCATTAATCCCTTCAATCCGGAGCTTGACCGTTCAAGCCTTTCGGCAGAGGGGACCCATTCTCCGGACAGCCTGATCCCTGAGATGTCAACATCTGGAATGGAAGCTTTCCGGATGCTTGAATGCACACCGGATAAGGGAATTTACCGGCGCGGAGAAGAAATTCATGTCAGCATTCATTCTCCTGGCACCCCTGGACAGACTGCCGCAAGAGTTTGTCTTTCGGTAGCCAGGGAAGGAATGGTGGATACCCTATTGAATTATGTTGTTCATTCAATGGATGATTCATCCTGGTCAAAACCAGAGCCTGGCTATCTACCTGAAATAGATGGTTTATCTCTCAGTGGAAGGATCCTTGCCGGAGATCCCCCGAAAGAGATTGAAAATGCAAGGGTTGAACTGTCCGTTTTCGGGGATAATCCAAACTTTATGGCATATAACACCAATCCGGATGGTTCCTTCTACTACCGCATTGATTCTTTTGCAGGAAGCCGTGAAATGTTCATAGCTGGCCGTCATTCGGAACATCCGAATCTGGAATTGCGTATTGATAATGATTTTACCAGTCCCAGGATCAGTTTCCCGGCAAAGCCCTTTTACCTGGATGAAGACCAGAGGAGATTGGCCCGGGAAATCATGCTGAACATGCAGCTTGACAAACTTTTCAGTCCATCAGACTCCATTGTTGAGCCTGGGAATCTGCCCGGTTCGGAGAATGAATCCATTCATGGTTTGAAGGTAAGAAAGCTCCTGGTCGACGATTACATTGAACTCCCGAACCTGAGGGAGGTGTTCATCGAGCTGTTCCCGGAAGTACAGCCTGTAACCCGTGGGGAAAAAACATACCTCAGCTTTAGAGCTAATGAACAGATGATGATTGCCCTCTCCAATGTTGAACCCCTTATTCTGGTGGACCAGGTACCGGTTTACGACCTTGATAAAATGCTGGCCCTGCCACCTAACAGAATCCTGAGCATTGAAGTAATCGACGATCTGTATGTTATTGGAAAAACCACCTACGGAGGTTTCATTAATATCATCTCAAAAAATGGAGATATGGGAGGAATAGACCTTCCCGAAAATTCACTGTTCTTCAGATACCAGGGCTTTCCGGATTTACCTGGTGAGGAATCCTATTCCGGTGACAGGAACGAAGAGCCCTCGAACAATGATCCGGAACCTGAAAGTAAGGGAATGGATTTCCGGAATTGCCTCCATTGGGAACCGGACCTGAGCCTGGTACCGGGGCAAACGAGAGATATCCGTTTTCACAGCATTGATCAGCCCGGGATGTACCGGGTAATTGTTCGAGGCATCGGGGAAGATGGGAGCCATTTATACGGACAATGCACTTTCCGGATAAAACAATAATGTCATGATAAAAAGGGTTCTACATACTTTTTTCTTCATCTGCTTCCTCGGCAGTTTAATCGCACAATCTCCATCCATAGGAGGATATAATGTGTATTACGGACATCTGCACAATCACAATGCTATTGGTCCCAGTACCGCGGTAGGTTCACATGAGGATGCCTATAACTACGCCAGGAATGTAGCCGGACTGGATTATTTCAGCACCTCCAACCATTGGATATACATGACGGATCCCGAATGGGACTCCATCAAAGCGGTTGCTGATAAATACAATGAGGACGGTGTATTTACTACTTTCTGGGGATTTGAATACGAGTCAATTGGAGGAGACTTAACAATAATCAATACCGATGATTACTCAACGGTTTCAGATCCGCCCTGCCCCTGGCTCGATACACAAAATGGAATAGCCTTTATCAATCATCCGTATGGGATACATTCTGAATTATTCTATAATTACCCGCCATGCGACAGAATCGTTGGTATGGAGTTGTTTAACAAGACGGATGGTTTTGATGTGTATTATTATCCTAACGACTATTTTGCAGATGCCAATTCAAGGGGATGGAAAATCGGGGCCTCCGGGTCGGATGATAATCATAAAGGGACCTGGGGTAAACGAACCGATTGGAGAATGGCTATTCTTTCGGAGCATCTATCAAGACAAGAGCTTTTCGCAGCCATGCGGGCCAGAAGATTTTATTCAACCCTGGACAAGGACCTTGCTTTGTCCTTTAAAATAGATACCGTCGAAATGGGTTCAACCATTGGAAGCGGAGCCCGCCTTATTCATATACAGGCAAAGGATGATTATGCAGATCCCTTCACCAGGGTCATTCTTTTCAGAAATGGCACAGAAATTTATACTTGGGATATTAATGATCATTTTGTTGATCTTACCAAACCGATTGATGCTCACGGAGAAGATTTTTACTATGTTAAAGTCACCCAGGCAGACGGAGATGAAGCCATTTCCTCACCGATTTTCATAGATCATAATCCCGTCTGTTCCATAAGCTATCCCAAAAGCTCCGTCCACTACATCAGTCCCGAGTTGATTACCATAAACGCAGAGGCCTCCGATGCCGACGGGATAGTTGACCGGGTTGAGTTTTTTATAAACGGCAGCTATATAGGATCGGATTCCATTATGGGGCCGGATACATTGCAACCTTATTCTATTGACTATGCAATTCCGGCAGATGGACTTTATGAAGTAACTGCAAAAGTTAAGGATGATATGGGGAACTGGGGGATCAGTTCTCCAGGTTTCTTTACAGTCGGTAATCACTCAAAAAGCCTTAGCTATAAAATTGAAAATAGCGAGGATGATCAATCGGTCTATGGTTGTTATAAGTTATTTTGTTCTGTGGATAGCGTACTTTTATTAGGTCATGAGGCTGGAACCGGGGTAAATTCCAGATTAAGGTTTACAGACCTGTATATTCCTCCGGGAATAGACATCGAATCTGCTTACGTTCAGTTTACAGCTAAAGAAGTTAAAACCAAATATTGCTTATTGCATATCAGTGGGATCTGGTACGGGACCACATCTGCGAAAGTTATATGGGAACCCCCTGCCTGGCAAAATGTTGGTGCTGCCGGTGCAGATCAAAGAACACCTGATCTGGGCACCATAATCCAGGAGATTGTGAACCATCCCGAATACACCATCAACACTGCCATTACTATTATCTTTGCAGGGGTAGGAAACGGGCAGCGTTCGGCAGTAACCTATGAAAATGCTGAAGAATATCCAGATAAATTTGGCGATGCTGAAGCTAAATTAACTGTGAACTACAGCATATTCCCTAATATATCTTCAATCTCAACTCCGGAAAACAATGGAAGGGACCTCCATCTCTACCCAAATCCGGTAAGGGATCTATTAACAGTTGAAACAAACAGTAGAGGCAAGCATTCTGTCGAAATCACCTCCCTGAACGGACAGCTATTACATAGCGCCCAAATGGAAGAACCCACCTACCAAATCGACCTTTCATCATTCCAGAAAGGAGTCTACTTCATCACGATAAAGTCCAGGGATTATGTGAGGTCGGGGAAAATTATTAAGTTGTAGGCAGGCATAAACATCACACTATCAAAGCACAACGATTATTCATTTTTTCAAATATTGGACAGATCAATTTTTCGGAGAAATTGACTATTTTTAAATATTACAATTTAAAAATTTCATCTCATGAGACTCCTGAACCTCCTCCTTGCATTTGTCATTTTTTCAAATGTCACAAATTCACAAACTCTAAAGTCTGATAAAATCTTCACTCATTCTGAGCATTGGAATCAGTGGGATTATGATCTTTTTTTCAAACAAAGCAATGATATATCGATGCCATTGCTAAAGTCACCTGATTTTAATGATCCCAATGAATCGGCCTATCAAGTTACAGATGGATTGTACACCCAATTCGATGAAGGAATGAATCTCAACATGCTTGGTGGTATTCCTGAATTGCCTCAAAAAATTGTAAGACCGGTACAGTCCGATCCCAGATCGAATTTTAAACGAAACCGACCGGGTCAGAATCTCAGGGAGCATAGGTTTCTCGACAACAAGGCAGTTCCTGGACCGGAAAGGATTAGTGGTAGAATGAACATTAATCTGGAGGAGGCCGAAATAAAGCAGAAGCTTGACAGTACCATTCAAGAGAGTTACATGGAAATGATTGGCGGCTGGCTGGTTGAATATTGTAGGAATTATACACGGAACGATTCCAACAGAATTGTCGAATATTACACTGAGCGCTTCAATCCGGAAACTAGGGAAACGTATACAGATTATAAATATGAATATACCTACGATACAAATCAGACAACCAGGCTCAGTTATATCATTTACCGCTGGGATAATGTGAAAGCTGAATTGCTGCCCTTTGAGAAAAGAATGTATAACTATGCTGATAGTCAGGATATTACGATGACTGTATACCGGTGGAATTCTGATCTTGGTTTATGGAAATTAAGCGGAAAAGAAGATTTGTTGGTTGAAGGAGAATTACTCCAGGCCGTTAAAACATTTACCTGGGATACGATTTTGTCGGACTGGGTCAATGACAGCAAAATAGATTTTCTCTATGATGAGGCAGGAAACACGTTGGAAGAAAAAATCATGGGTTGGGACAGGGAAAATTCAATCTGGGTAAATGCCAGCAAGTCGGAATACGCATTTTATAATTTTACGAACAGAACTCTGTATCAAAAATCATTTTGGGATGCAACTAAGAACGATTGGTCAATCGAATGGAAGTATACTTATAATGATGATGGATTCGAACTGGAGTATTTACATTATGCCTGGAAAGATGGTTTTCCTGAAATGGTGCTTGATAACCATAGAATTTTTGAATATAATGATAGTAACCTTTTCGTTTCCCGCTTGTTTTACAATTGGAACCGCGATTCTATGAAACTATTTCAAACGCGCAAATTGGAATATGAGTATAATGAGAATATGAACTTGACAGAAATCTATGATCACAGGTGGAACATTGATTCCATGAAGCTTTTGCCAAGGGACAAAAGTGAATATACGTATAATGAGAAACAGCAAAATTCCGAAACCTGCTCATTCAGATGGGACATTTTTGGCAGTAAATGGGATACCACTTCACGCATGGACTATTTTTATGATGAGGCCGGACTAAGGAATAGTAGCATATCCTATTACTGGAGCAGTAAGTTTTATAAGAATCTAAGGCAGGAATACAGCTATGATGAAGAAGGAAGATCAATTGAAACCATCACTTTTCAATGGAATGGAAATGCTTGGTACGAATCAGCAAAGCAGGAACTTACTTATGATGAAGCTGGCAGGAGAGTTAAGACCGCCGACTTTGAATGGAATGGATATGAATGGATGAGTATCAAAAAAGATGAAGAATTCTGGGATGGATCGATTTATATTGGAAGGAAAGTGACCCGATGGGACCCGGAACTGGGAGGTTGGGAGACAAGAATTGATAAATTCCTTTATACAGGGGAAGGGTTCCTCAGGCAGGAGGATTATACCCGATACCAGATTGACAAATCAGTTGCTTACCAGAATAGGGATGAGTATTCATACAATGAAAAAGGTGAGATAGATACTATATATTATTGGTACACAGATGAAAAGTCAGGTGAATTCCGTGTTGAAGAAATCATTAGTCTTGATTATAATGAATCCGATCAAATAACCGGATACGAGGGATCAGAATACGAGGATGAACTAAATAAAGATCTTGTAACGGATAAATGGAAAGGGGAAATTGAATATAATGATGCAGGGGACTGGATTAGATGGACTGATTATTACTGGAATGAGGATAAAAATGCCTGGATAGGGGAGTATCAGGATCTTATGTTTTATGATGCCAATGGCCTCCTGATCCAGGACCTGGAACAGGACTGGGACACAATCCTGGGATGGGTGGATTATTATAAAATGGATTATACTTATGATGAGAATGGGAATCAATTGACTTATAAGAGATACCGGTGGATAACAGACAGTTCAGCCTGGATCCCATATGAATTTCAGGAGTGTGCTTATGATATAAAAAACCAGATGGTCATGCAAAAGAATTATTGGTGGTCTCAGGAGAATATGCTCTGGCATGAAGGGCATAGAATTATCTTTGAGTATGACACAGATGGCAATATCATCCTGTCAGAAGATTATTACTGGAGCTCCGTTGATAGTTTATGGATCCCCCAGACTAAAAATGTATTTGAATATGATACGGATGGTAATAAGATATTAGATGAATGGTTCTACTGGGAATCACAAAATAGTTTATGGATTCCGGATTCTAAGATTGTATATAGCTATGACACTCATGGCAATCTTCTTTCACATGAATATTTCTATTATGATAATAGTTCGAAAGCCTATGTCCACAATCGGAAGAAAAACTATTCATACGATCTTACCTATACAAAAGAGGAGGTGCTGATACCCTGGGCCAGAGGTGCTGAATCTTATATGGCACTCGATGGAGGGGACTGGTCTGAATCTGCTTACCTGAAAGAAGGCATGATCCTTTCCATTGTGGAGTCCCAGAAAGCTGATGATGATGAATTCACGGTTTGGAATAGAGAGACCTTTTATTATTCAGCTGCTCAGATTATCCTGAAGGATGTTCCACTTCATGCTCCCCAACTTCATTTATATCCTAATCCGGCTTCCACTACTCTTAATATATCATTGGGTGATGAGACAGTCTCCAGCTTTGATGTAAAAGTAATTGACTTAAGCGGTAAGACAATGTTAATAAGGAAGATGGGCAATGAAAGGACCATCGATATCAGCTCCCTTAATACGGGTATTTACCTGATCCAGATAAAAACAGATGAGGGGATATTTACCCGCAAATTCATCAAATCAACTAGGTAAAAGCTGACTGTTATAAAACCAAGAGCCTGCAAATCAATGACCTGCAGGCTTTTTTTTGCGGAGAAAGAGGGATTCGAACCCCCGGTCCGCGTGAACGGACAACGGTTTTCAAGACCGCCGCATTCGACCACTCTGCCATTTCTCCGATGCGGCAAAATTAAGATATATTTTGGAAATTTTACAAAAAATCTTTAAGTGCTTATTATCAGTTGTTTACGAAATCATGCATTTGAAACCAAAAAAACCCGGAAATCCTGTCTTAATAAGGGTTTTGGAGCGCTTGATTAACATAAATGTACATTTTATCAACATTTCAGCCATTTTTTTTGGCTCAAACTTGCTAAAGATGAATAATAGCCTATATTTGTAAGAAAATATGAGTTTTTCTAGAATTACTAACCCGTAAAATTATTTATTATGAACAAAGCACAATTAATTGATGCTATCGCCAGCGAGGCTAACTTAACAAAGGCTGATGCAAAAAGGGCTTTGGATGCTTTTGTAAAGACAACCACCGGTGCACTCAAAAAAGGTGATAGGGTAGCGCTCGTAGGATTTGGTTCTTTCTCAGTATCTAAAAGGAACGCCAGGACTGGTAGAAACCCACAGACTGGTAAGCCCATTACAATAGCTGCTAAAAAAGTAGTTAAGTTTAAGGCTGGAGCTGACTTATCAGGTGCTGTTTAGAAAAAAAAATAACTAATTGAATTTTTAGGGGCACCATGTGCCCCTTTTTTTTTGATTCGTTTTATGGAGCAAGACCCGAAAAAGCTGATCAAATATCTTTCAGGTTTTATCACAGAGAGACGAATGGAATTGTTTGAGCGAATCCTCGAATACAGAACACGGTATATTACGGTTGTTCTGGAGGATATATTCCAGCCACAGAATGCCAGTGCAGTATTGCGCTCCTGTGAATGCTTCGGGATCCAGGATATACATATTATTGAGAATAAGAACGAGTACCGCATCAATCCTGATGTGGTTATGGGAGCCAGCAAGTGGCTGAACCTTTCCAGGTATCAGGAAAAAGAATTCAATACTTTAGATGCAATATCCGGACTCCGGGAGAAGGGATACCGGATTGTGGCCACAACCCCGGGGGAAGGATCAATTGCTCTGGAAGAGTTTGACATTGAAAAGGGAAAATTTGCACTTTTATTTGGCACTGAACTTACCGGCTTAACAGATATTGCCATTAATCAGGCGGATGAATCCATCCGCATCCCTATGCGTGGATTTACAGATAGTTTTAATATCTCGGTATCCGCGGCCATCATATTTCACCAGCTTACCCTTGCATTATACCGTTCGGATGTCGACTGGAAACTCAAGGAAAAGGAAAAGGATGAGCTAATGATCCATTGGCTGAATACATCAATTAAACATCTTCGAGGGAAATCACACTAGGCAATTGGGAATATGGACTGAATAAAATAAAATGCTGGCTGGCCATTTATTTCCCATCCATTTCTACATTGTAAGGATATAATTCATATATTTGATGAATAGGATGTTAGGAGTGATAAATTAGATTTTATCATTGACTAAACTGATTAAGAATGAATTGCATTGTAATAGAAGACGATAAGCTTTCTTCAAGGATAATTGAAGAGTTCATAAACAAGACTTCTGACCTGAACCTGGTAGAGATTTATAGCAATGCTGTGGATGCAATCAACTTTCTGGGGAAGGAAAATGATATTCAACTGATCTTCCTGGATATTGAGTTACCTGACATGACAGGAATGGAATTTCTTGATTCCCTGGAAGTCAGGCCACAGGTTGTCATCATTTCTTCAAAGGAAAAATATGCCGTTGATGCTTTCGATCATGAGGTGACAGATTACCTGGTTAAACCGGTTACTTATGCCAGGTTTTACAAGGCAATTGAACGGGCCAGGAAGCAGCTTCAGATGAAAAACGGGCTGGATAAGATCGGCAAAGAAGAAATCTTCATCAAAAAGAATTCAACTCTTGTTCGTCTGCGATACGATGATATTCTCTGGGTTGAGGCACTTGAGAACTATGTGATATTCAATACTTTCGATGATAAGTATACCATTCATTTCACGATGAAGGCCATTGAGCAGAAATTGCCTCATGAAAAGTTTACCCGCGTCCATCGTTCCTATATAGTCAATACCGGCAGCATTGAAGTAATCGAAGATAATTCAGTAATGATCCCCATACATGATGGCACCAAAACCATCCCGATAGGGAAATCCTATAAGGACAAATTGATGGGTGACATCAACCTGATGGTTAAGTGATGGCCTCCAATCAAGAATTATTTTTAAAATATCTGGCCCAGACTTCTGACTCCCCTTATCTTATTGAAATTGAGAAGGCGGAGGGGATTTACCTTTACGGTCCTGAGGGTAAAAAATATATTGATCTTGTTTCAGGAGTGTCTGTGAGTAATATGGGACATTCCCACCCTGATATCCTGGCGGCAGTCAGAAAGCAGGTGGATTCCTATATGCATTTGCATGTATATGGGGAAATCATTCAGAAACCACAGGTCGAACTGGCCGAATTGCTAAGCCAGAATCTGCCTTCATCACTGGATTCTACATATTTTGTTAATTCGGGAAGTGAAGCCATCGAAGGAGCTCTCAAGCTGGCTAGAAGGTTTACAGGCCGGTACCGGACACTGGCTTTTCGCAATGCCTATCATGGTAGCACGGCCGGTGCCCTGAGTGTGCAGGGGGGAGAAGAATTCAGAAATGCTTACAGGCCCATTCCTCCCGGAGTTAGTTTTCTGGATTTTAATGATTTCGAGGGACTGGATGAAATAGATGATTCCATTGCCTCTGTACTTCTTGAGCCTATCCAGGGAGAAGGCGGCATAATCTTTCCGAAGGAGGGTTTCCTGGAGGAAATCCGTGAGCGTTGCAGCCGCACAGGTGCTCTGATGATATTGGATGAGGTGCAGACTGCTTTCGGACGTACTGGAAAGCTTTTTGCATTTGAACACTGGGATACTCCTCCCGACATCCTGGTTCTTGCCAAAGCTCTCGGGGGAGGAATGCCATTGGGTGCTTTTATTGCCTCCGGTGATATAATGAAAACCCTTCGTTTTGAGCCTGTACTTGGACATATTACCACCTTCGGCGGGCACCCGGTTTCCTGTGCAGCGGGACTGGCAAGCCTGAAGCTGATTACTGATGGCGATCTCATGGAACAATCTGCCGAAAAGGAGACCTTGTTCAGAAAAAACCTGGTTCATCCTGCCATAAAGGAGATCAGGGGAAAAGGATTATACCTTGCAGTTGAACTGGAGGAGGCAGAACAAATCTCCCGGTTTATGAAACTCTCTATTGAAAATGGTATTATATCGGATTCTTTTCTTTTTCATAACTCGGCTTTCCGTATAAGTCCACCTCTTATCATTTCCCCGGAGCAAATCCGGGAGGTATGTTCGAAGCTGTCCGGCCTGCTGGACCTCCTGTAATAATTTCCAACGCAGAATTCAAGCCTCTTCAATACTAATAATCCACTATCAGAGTTATATTTGTTACCATGTTATTTAGAGCGATCCTGATACTAATCCTGCTACTCCCAGTAGTGCCGGTAATGCCGGTATCTGCACAGCTGGCAGGGCCAACTTCAGCGGAGGACAGTCTCTTCCTGCTTTTTGAGCAATTCCGGATGAAGAGCAGCAGGGAGGAAATTCAAGAATTGAATACAGATATTGTCTTGTATATGAGAAAGTGCCTGGCAAGCCAGAAATCTTTCGATTACCGGTTTGACAGCCTGAGAAAAAGGACAGGTATTCTGGATGCGCCGGATGGTAAGTTCCGGATATTTACCTGGAATATACCCCTCGGTCCCTTTGAACATGAAATTCACGGTATTATACAGGTGAAAGGCCCCGATTCCTGCCAGCTTCATGTATTAAAAGATGGAATTAAGAATATTCCCGATCTTCTGCACTCAGAGTGCCGTAAATCCCAGTGGCCCGGTGCCCTGTATTATGATATCAGGCTGAATAAACGGGGTAAAACAGTTTTTTATACTTTGATGGGTTATAATTTTCATGACCGCTGGTCTGACAAGAAGATTATCGAAATACTCCATTTTGACCAGGAACAGAATCCCCTTTTCGGGAGGCCAGTGTTTAATACCCCGGATGGCATACAGCACAGGGTTGTTTTCGAGTATTCCGCGGATGTGGCAATGAACCTGAGATATAATCCGGACCTGAAAATGATCGTTTACGACCACCTTGCTCCAATTGAACCTGAGTTGAAAGCCCATCCACGCTTTTATGCCCCGGATTTCTCCTATGACGGATATAAATTTCGCAAAGGAATATGGGAGCACAATTCCGATGTGGATGTCCGGAACCGTTAGTTCTGACGGGTCTGTAGATAATATCTGTCCTGTTGACTTAATTCCTATGACGAAATGTCAGTCAAGCTCCCTTGGCATACAGTTTGACATACGCCCGCTAGAATAATCAATTAAATCATATAGAAATGCAACAAGGGAAAATTGGAGTTACCACCGAGAACATCTTTCCGATCATTAAAAAGTTCCTGTATTCAGAACATGAAATATTCCTGAGGGAACTAATATCCAATGCAGTTGATGCCACTCAAAAGCTGAAAACGCTGGCTTCTGCCGGAGATTACAAAGAGGAACTGGGCGAGCTTAAGATCCGGGTAAAAATTAACAAGAAAAAGAAGACTTTGTCAATTACCGATAGTGGTATCGGAATGACAGGAGAGGAGATCAAAAAATATATTAACCAGATTGCGTTTTCAAGTGCCGGAGATTTTCTGGATAAATATAAGGAACAGAGCAATGCGATCATTGGGCACTTTGGACTGGGATTCTATTCTTCTTTTATGGTGTCTGATAAGGTTGAAATCAAGACTAAGTCATACAGGAAAGGTAGTAAGGCAGTTCATTGGTCCTGCGATGGAAGCCCTGAATACACATTGGATGAGATAGATAAAAAACGGATTGGTACAGAAGTGATCCTGCACCTGGACAAAGATTCCCAGGAATTTCTTGAAGATTCCAGGATCGAGGGAATGCTTAAAAGATATTGCCGTTTTCTCCCCATTGATATTGCTTTTGGAAAAGAGCAGGAATGGAAGGAAGATAAATATGTTGACACAGGGAAGGATAAAATCATAAATGATTCCCAACCCTTGTGGACCAAAAAGCCGGTTGATCTTAAAGATGAGGATTATAAGAAATTTTACCAGGACCTGTATCCCGCTTCAGAGGAGCCACTTTTTAATATCCACCTGAATGTGGATTATCCTTTTAACCTGACAGGTGTACTATACTTCCCGAAAATTAAAAGCAATATTGAGGTACAGAAAAACAAAATCCAGCTTTACAGCAACCAGGTATTTGTTACTGATTCTGTGGAAGGGATTGTTCCTGAGTTTCTTACCCTACTGCATGGGGTTCTGGATTCTCCGGATATTCCCCTGAATGTATCAAGAAGTTACCTGCAGGGAGATCCCAATGTAAAAAAGATCTCCAGCCATATCACTAAGAAAGTAGCGGACCGTCTGGAGGAAATTTTCAAGAATGACCGTCCGGGCTTTGAAGAAAAGTGGGATGACCTGAAGCTTTTCATTAATTACGGGATGCTCTCAGAGGAAAAATTTTATGAGCGTGCTGAGAAATTCGCCCTTCTGAAAAATACGGATAGCAAATACTTTACCTACGAGGAATACGAGAAGCTCATCAAAAGCAATCAGACGGATAAGAACAATTCATTAATTTATCTATACGCCACCGATACCCAGGAGCAACTGAGTTTTATTGAGGCAGCAAAAAACAAAGGCTACGATGTATTGCTGATGGACGGACACCTGGATACACATTTCCTGAATCACCTGGAAACCAAGTTCAAGGATTCAAGATTTGCGCGTGTCGATTCTGACATTGTAGAGAAGATCATCCTTAAGGAAGACTTGCAGGCAACCGATTTGAGCCAGGAAGAACAAAATGATCTCAGTGCTGTATTCCAGAGCCAGCTTCCGGAAAATCCTATGTACATGGTTAGCTTCGAGAACCTTGGCGAGAATGCCAGTCCCATTATAATCACCCAGGCCGAATTCACAAGACGGATGAAGGAGATGTCTGAAATGGGTGGAGGTGGAATGAATTTCTATGGCAGTATGCCTGACTCATACAACCTTGTAGTAAATGCTTCCCATCCCCTTGTGAAGAAAGTGCAGGAAGCAAAGGGGAAATCTCTTGGCAAAAAATTGGAAGACCTGAATGAGAAGCTGAATCCAATCATGGAGGAGAAAACAAAACTTGAAAAGGATAAAGAAGGTAAGAAAGAGGAAGAAATCACCCAGGAAATGAAGGATCAACTGGAATCTACAGAAAAGAAGATCTCTGAGGTTGAGGATACAAAGAAATCACTCCTTAAGGAATACGGAGGAAAGAATAAAATTGTCCGGCAGATGATCGACCTGGCCTTATTGTCTAATAATATGCTTAAGGGTGAGGAACTGGTCAGATTTGTAAAAAGAAGTGTTGAACTGATCAAATAAGATCCTTGATCTCCGCTTTTAAGAATTCAAGAGCCTCCTGAACAGGCGGGCTCTTGAGTTGAATTACCTGCTCAAAAATCTTCTGACTAAGTGTTATGGCTGTGGCATCTTTACTCAGCTGGTCGGCAGCAGTATTTACCATGTTCATGACATTGCCCCTGGCAGTTCGAATCAATTCCCAGGCTTCACTGCTGATATAAACCTGTTGAGAGAGATTATGCTCAAATTCTGCCCGGACTGAGGCAAGCAATTCAGCCTGTAGTTCCTTGGCAGTCATAGTTGGTTTACTGACCCTCATTACCAGGGATTCTGGTGAAATCCTCTCAAGCAGAAGGGCAAGCCTCTCATAAGCCTGCAAACGCATCGGCAGGGTAGTGCTATGAATAGACTCGGATAATTCCTTGTTTCTGCGCTCATTATCTTTTCGGATAAAGCCATTTATCATCACATAAGCAGTTAGAAAAACGATCAATGCGGGAAGGGTGTATTTGAGAATTTCAGCGAAGGAATCCATATTGATATTTTTTAATCAGAATCTTTATTACAATATTAATTAAATTCTGATTAAAAGGTTATTTTTACGATCTGAAATAAGTACCAATTTTATCGTGTTAATATAATAACCAACTATTTGTGGAACAGGTATCTGATCGTTTAGCAAGATTGTCAACATCAGCGACTATCGCTATGAACCAGAGAAGTAATGATCTAAAGAGACAGGGTGTCGATGTCATTAATATGAGTGTTGGTGAACCGGATTTTAATTCCCCCGATCATATCAAGGAAGCGGCAAAAAAAGCAATTGATGACAATTACTCCTTTTATCCTCCCGTCCAGGGTTTCCCGGCACTCAGGGAAGCTATTGTTGAGAAACTGAAGAAACAGAACGACCTGGATTATACTCCTGATCAGATTGTTGTCTCCAGTGGGGCAAAACATAGTATCGTAAACGTTTTACTGGCCCTGATTAATAATGGAGATGAGGTAATTATTCCGGCGCCTTACTGGGTATCCTACCCGGAGCAGGTTAAAATAGCCGACGGGACTCCGGTGATTATCT
Source organism: uncultured Bacteroidaceae bacterium (assembly GCA_963777115.1). Taxonomy (GTDB): domain Bacteria; phylum Bacteroidota; class Bacteroidia; order Bacteroidales; family SM23-62; genus SM23-62. Next base: position 557,718 of record CAVZPP010000002.1, read on the forward strand.
ATACAGAACTGGAGAGTGATTTCAGGGTTACTCCCGAACAGATAGAAAACGCCATTACCGATAAGACAAGGGCCATCATTTTATGTTCTCCTTCCAATCCAACCGGCAGCCTCTATTCAAAAGAAGAATTGAAAGCGATTGCAGAGGTACTTGCAAAGCATGAAAAGATCATCATTATATCAGACGAAATTTATGAACACATTAATTTTGTAGGTAAGCATGAAAGCATTGCCCAGTTTGAGAATGTAAAGGACCGGGTAGTTCTTGTGAACGGTGTTTCAAAAGGATACGCCATGACTGGTTGGAGACTTGGTTACCTTGCTTCTCCTGTCTGGATCGCCAGGGCTGTCGCAAAACTACAGGGCCAGTTTACTTCAGGAGCTACTTCTGTTGCCCAGATAGCTGCCATTGCAGCCCTGACCGGTGACCATGCACCAACCGAAGCCATGAATGTAGCCTTTAAGCGCAGGCGGGATCTCTTGCTGGGACATCTTGCAGAAATTGAAGGTATTAAGTGTACAGTTCCCCAGGGCGCATTTTATGTATTTCCTGACATGAGCCATTATTTTGGCAGGAAAGTGGGAGACCAGGTAATCGAAAACTCCGGAGATCTTTGCATGTACCTGCTTGAATCAGTTCATATTGCTACGGTAACGGGTGCTGCATTCGGTGCACCAAATTGTGTGCGCATCTCCTATGCAAACTCGGATGAGAATCTGGAGGAAGCAATGAAAAGGCTCAAGACCGCGCTGGCCAGGTTGAGCTGATTTCAAAAGGTATATTTATGTCTCCAACCAAATTAAATTTTGAAATTATGAAACCACGAAGATTGACTTATATCATGGGACTTCTGGCATTGATGGCCATTACCATTCAGTGCAAAAATGATGACAAGTCCATTAATTTTTTCACTGTTAACCAGGACATTGATTTTGGTGCATCAATGGATACCGTGATAATGAATGATCCTGCACAATTTCCATTACTCAGTAAATCTCTCTATCCTGATGCCTACCAGCATATTGAAAGGATAAGAGATGAAATTCTTTCATCCGGACAGGTGGCATATGATGAACGATTTCCATGGGAGGTGAAAATCATTAATGATACAATCCTGAATGCTTTTGCCGCTCCTGGAGGATATATGTATTTCTATACCGGGATCATAAACTTTCTGGAGGATGAGGCAGAATTTGCCGGGGTTATGGCCCATGAGATGGCACATTGCGCAAGAAGGCATTCCACTGATAATATGACCAAGCAATACGGGATCAGCATTATGCTGGGCATTGTCCTTGGTAATAATCCGGGACAATTGGCTGAGATTGCAGCGGGACTGGCTTCGGGTCTAACGGCCTTAAAATTCAGCAGGGACAATGAATACGAAGCCGATCAGTATGCCGTTAAGTACTTGAGTGGTACGGATTATGATCCCAGGGGACTGGCAGGATTTTTTGAGAAAATGGATGGACATCCGGTCCCGCCAACCTTTTTAAGCACACATCCTTCACCGACGGACAGGATTGAACAGATTTATGCGAACTGGGAATTGGAAGGATCCAAGCAGGGCCAGCGATTTACATCCCGCTACCAGGATTTCAAGAACAGTCTTCCTACACCCGCTGACTGATTGCCTACACATCGAATCTGATATCCTAACTTATAATATGAGAAAGTACATCCTGATCGTATTTCTTTTGCTTGTTGTTGCCGGTATTTCCGGAGTATATATTGCGTATAACAGGATATGGAGTGGGAATGTGAATATACCTTCCGGGGAAACCAGGGAATTATACATCCCTACCGGTTCTTCATTCAGCGATGTATACAGGATACTCAGGGAAAAGGATATACTTAAGGATTCTATAGCTTTTAAATGGGTGGCTGAAAAGAAAAACTATCCAAGGCATGTAAAACCGGGTTTATACCTTTTTCATTCAGGCATGAATAATACCAGTCTTGTAGGAATGTTAAGGTCAGGAGATCAGGAGCCCATTCACCTTGTATTCAATAATATCAGGACTCCTGAGAAACTTGCCGGTGTCATCGGAAGCCAGATTGAAGCAGATTCCCTGGAAATCCTGTCTGTTTTTTCTGATACTGAATTGATCGAGAGTATGCAACTAAGCAGGGAATCTTTGCCTGGTATATTTATTCCCAATACTTATGAGATTTACTGGAATACATCCGCTGTTGGATTTCTTAAGCGGATGCACAGGGAATACAGAATCTTCTGGAATGAAAAGAGACTTTCTCAGGCCCGAAGGATAGGGTTGGAGCCAATGGAGGTGATGACCCTGGCATCTATTGTAGATGAAGAAGCCCTGTTTGAAGTCGAGGAAGAAAAGATTGCCGGCCTCTATATGAACCGCCTCAAACAGGGGATCCGCTTACAGGCAGATCCTACCGTGAAGTTTGCAGCTGGTGACATGACTATTACCCGGGTCCTCAGGAAACACACAGAGATTGATTCCCCCTATAATACATACAGGCAGGGAGGTCTTCCACCCGGTCCCATTGTCATTCCATCCATCTCAGCCATTGAGGCTGTTTTGAATTTTGAACACCATAAGTATCTCTATATGTGTGCCAGGGAAGATTTTTCGGGATATCACAACTTCGCCACAAATCTCAGTCAACATAACAAAAACGCCCGTTCATACCAGAATGCCCTAAACCGACGGAAAATTTTCAACTAATTAGCGAAAAAACCGTACATTACTTTTACAAAACCTATTTTCATTTCAATGGACAGGATCAAATTTGGTACCGATGGTTGGAGAGGTGTGATTGCACAGCAATTTACAGTTGCTAATGTTGCCAAGGTATCCCATGCTGTAGCCATTTGGCTCTTAAATAAATTTAAGGAGCCAACTGTGATTATTGGATTTGATACCCGTTTCCAGGGGAAGCTCTTTGCTGAAACTGCTGCTAAGGTGCTTGCTTCTAAGGGTATAAGAGTTAGAATGCAATCTGATTTTGTAAGCACCCCGATGGTAAGTCTCGCCGTGAGGGAAATGAATGCAAGCCTGGGTATTATGATTACCGCAAGTCATAATGACTATACCTACAACGGATACAAATTGAAAGGCAGCTACGGAGGACCCTTACTCTCAGAGGACTTAAAAAATATTGAGGACCTTATTTCTACTGAAAATAACCTGGATCTGGACTTGCTGAAGTGGGATCATTTTGTAGACCAGGGACTTATTGAGGAAACTGACATGGAAACCCTCTATTGCAATTATGTCAGCAATTATTTTGACCTGGATAGCATCAAGGCATCGGGACTTAAGGTTGGTTTTGATGCCATGTACGGATCTGCGCAAAAGGCGATTAGAAAAATTTTACCAAAGGCCAGTTTATTCCATTGTGAACCAGATCCAGTATTTGGTAACATTCCCCCCGAACCCCTTGAAAAAAATCTACAGGACTTACTGGGGGCCATGAAATCCTCCAAAGACCTGGATGTAGCACTTGCAGTCGACGGTGATGGAGACCGGATCGCCCTGGTAAATAAAGGAGGACAATACATTGACTCCCATACTATCATTTTGATTCTCATACACTATTTCGCCCGGTACAGGATGATGGAGGGTAAGGTCGTTACAGGATTCTCATCCACGATTAAGGTGGAAAGACTAAGCAAGCATTATGACCTGGATGTAATTAGAGTCCCCATCGGTTTTAAGGATATTTGCCGGGTAATGCTGACAGAGGATGTACTTGTTGGGGGAGAAGAATCCGGAGGGATCTCTGTTAGCGGCTATCTACCTGAGAGAGACGGGATATGGATGGGCTTAACCATTCTTCAGTTCATGGCCGAAACGGGGAAGTCCCTTAATACAATTCTTAAAGAAATATATGATATAACCGGTAAATTCCAGTGCCTGAGACGGGATATCAGTATCCCAAAAGAAAAACGGGGAAAGATCATGGATACCTGTTATAAGGGAGAGATCGAATCTTTCGGTAAATTCAAAGTAAGCCGGGTGGAAGCCCTTGACGGGATAAAATTTTTCCTGGGTGATGACCAGTGGCTTATGATACGGGCATCAGGTACTGAACCCTTGTTGCGCACTTATGCTGAGGCAGGGGACCGAAAAACTACGGAAGAAATTCTTGAGGAAGCCTTCGTGTTTATCTCCTCTCTCTAAATCACATTCACTTCCTTTGCCAATTGTATTCCAAATAGTCTGAAAACATCCTCTTCGATTCGGGCTGCAAGCTCAAGTATTTCTTTTCCACTTGCTGAGCCATGGTTGACGAGAACCAGGGGTTGATTTTCATAGGAACCGGCATTACCGAGTGATTTTCCTTTCCAGCCCGATTGTTCGATCAACCATGCGGCTGGAATTTTTTTAGTCCCGGCCGAAGCAGGATAGGAGGGGATCTCAGGATAATCGATTTTTAATTGAAGGTACTGGTCCATCGAAATTACAGGATTTTTAAAGAAACTTCCGGCATTCCCGATCTCATCAGGGTCCGGTAGCTTGGATCGCCTGATATTTATGATCAATTGTCTTAATGATTCCACATCTTTCTTCTTAGCCTTAATAAAAAGTTCCCGGACGGCCTGGTAAGCCAGGTTTAATTCAGGTTTTTTTGAAAGCCGGTAAGTAACCGATGTGATAATGCATTTGTTTTTCCATTCCTTTTTAAAAATGCTGTCCCTGTAACTGAAACGGCATGCCTCATTCTGGAATGTAAGTTTTTGTCCGTACAGAGTGTCAATGGCAGAAACTTCCTCTACGCTTTGTTCCACCTCAACTCCGTAGGCACCAATGTTTTGAATGGGACTGGAACCGACCGATCCCGGGATGAGGGAAAGGTTTTCAATGCCACCATAACCCCAGGCAGTGGACCATGCAACGAATTCATCCCAGTTTTCACCTGCTCCGGCCCTGATCCAGACATGATCCCGGTCCTCCCTCAGAATCTCCCGGCCAAGTATCTTCGGCCGTACTACTAGTCCCTCAAAATCCGATGTAAAAAGGATATTACTTCCCTCTCCAAGTATCAGTATCCGGTTATTTTTGAATTCCGGGCTAGAGATTAACTCCTGTATTTCATTTACAGATTTGCATTCACTGAACAGGTTTGCACGAACGTTAACATGGAAGCTGTTGAGCTTCTGCAAGGAATGATTCAGGAGTATTTCCGGCATGTCGTAAAGATAATTAAACCTGCACAATATCTGAGAGCCCTCTTTGCGTTAAAGGATATATTACCTATGTTTAGAGACGGATCCTTTTAGCATGGATGGAAAACGCATCATCTTCGCGGTAAGCAATGACCTGGTGGGCGACCAGCGGGTTGACCGGGCTGCCTCAACCCTGCAGCAGCAGGGAGGCAGGGTGCTTCTTGTTGGCCGAAAATTACCCGGAAGCCAGCAAGTATCAGGCAGAAAATATACTGTCCACAGAATGAAACTGCTTTTCAGAAAAGGTGCATTTTTTTATGCCTGTTTCAATATCCGTCTTTTTTGTTTCCTGCTTTTTCGAAAGGCTGATTTACTGGTTGCCAATGATCTGGATACCCTTCCTGCCTGTTATTGTGCTGCCCGGATTAAACACAAGCCTCTTGTCTATGACAGCCATGAGTATTTTACGGAAGTGCCTGAACTTCAGGGACGTAATTTTACCAGGAGCATCTGGACAGGGATTGAGAAAAGGATACTGCCAGGGTTGAAATACAGCTCCACTGTCAGTACCTCCATTGCAGATGCGTATTTCTCAAAATATGGGATTGAAATGGAACTCATTCGGAACCTTCCATACGGGCAGAGAAGGGAGGCCAGGAGACCAGACCTTCTGGACTGTGGACCGAAAAGGATCATTATCTACCAGGGGGCACTTAATGTTGGAAGGGGACTTGAAACCATAATTACTGCGATGCAATACCTGGATGCATTTCAACTTCAGCTTTTCGGTCAGGGAGATATTGCGGATGATTTACATGCCCTGACTCATAATCTGAAGCTGGGAGACAGAGTGGAATTCATGGGCCGGCTTCCCTTCGATAAATTAAAATCCTATACCCGTCAGGCATCCCTGGGAATTTCACTGGAGGAGGACATTGGACTGAATTACAGATATGCATTACCGAATAAATTATTTGACTATATACAGGCCGGGATACCGGTACTGGTTTCCGACCTTCCGGAAATGCGCAGGATCGTTGAAGATTATGGAATCGGACAGGTAGTTGATAGTCCTGATCCTGAATTACTTGCTGCACAGATCAGGAAAATGATGGAATCCGAGGAATGGCGGATGGAATGGAAGACAAACCTGCGAAAGGCTGCCTCAGAACTTTGCTGGGAAAAAGAACAGGATAAGGTACTGGATCTATATGGGAAAGCGCTCAAATCTTAAACCTCAACTTCACTGGAGATTAATTCATCAAAACTGTCCGGATCGGTCACCCCCTCAGTATTAAAAACCAGGACCCTGGATTTTTCGTTAAACCCGATTTTTTTCCTTACCCCCTCAAGAGATTTGTCATTGCATAAAGCCAGGAGTCCGGCTAAACCTGCAGAACCAGACTCTCCTGCAAATACCTGGGGATCATTTTTAAAAGGATAATAAAGGTTCTGCATTGCCTTGATTGCATACTTGTCCGGGATGGCTAGGAAGAGATCAATACTCTCGCTCAGTATTTTCCAGGCAAGGTAGGAGGCCGTACCGCAATTCAGTCCCGCCATAACCGTTTCCTGTGTACCCTTCGTCCTGGTCAGGACCTGTTCACGGCAGGAGGCAAGCATGGAATCCGATTCTTTTGGTTCAACCAGGATGAATTTAGGCATACTCCTTGGATACCTGTTCCTGTAATAGGCAACCACCGCGGATGCCCAGGTACCCACCCCTGATTGCAGAAATACAAAATCAACTCCCGGATCGTTCTTCTTGTGAAGCAGATCATCCATTTCCATAAGCATGGTCTTATAACCCGCTGAGATGATGGTAGGGATCTCTGTATATCCTTCCCATGAAGTATCCTGGATCAGCACATGACCATAAAGCCTGGCCGCTGCCCTGGCACGCATGACCGCCCTGTCATAATCACCGTTAACAATGTTCACTTTTCCCCTGAGCTTCCTGATGTTTTTGATTCTTGAGGGAGCCGTGTTTTTCGGAACAAAAATTACAGATCTCTGCTTATGTTTTCGGGCTGCCCATGCAACAGATCTGCCATGGTTCCCATCCGTTGCTGTGCAGAAAGTGTGTTTTCCCGGATGGGATTGCAGATACTTATGTATAGCAAATGAAGCCCCCAGTATTTTGAATGTATTCTGACGAAATCTAGTCGACTCATCCTTTAAGTATAAGTCTTTAATATTCAGACTTTTAGCTAATTTCGAAAGATTTACAAAAGGAGTGGGTTCGTAATTCCTTATACCGCTATGGTAGGCTAGGGGGTCTTCATTTTTGAATATCTTATTGAAGTTCCTGTCCAGTGTAAATCTGGGCCGGTTTTCCGGAGGAAGGTAAAAGTGACAGTTTTGAGACATATTATACCGACTTATTTCTTACAACTCCAGTAATAATTTTTCCGGGTCCATTCCCCCGAACATCAGATTAACAGGATTTTCTATTAATTCCTTAATCCTGACAAGGAAACTCACAGAATCCCTTCCGTCAATCAATCGGTGATCATATGAGAGTGCGATGTACATCATGGGGCGGATAACCACGTTGCCATTCAGGGCAACAGGTCTTTCCAGAATATTATGCATACCAAGGATAGCGGATTGGGGAGGATTCAGAAGAGGGGTAGAGAGCATGGATCCAAAAACTCCCCCATTGGTAATTGTAAAAGATCCCCCTTTCATTTCATCCAGGCTGATCCTTGCAGCCCTTGCCTTCCCGGCCATTTCAACTATTCCACTTTCAATGGCTGCGAGGCTTAAACTTTCCGCATTCCTGATTACCGGGACCATCAAACCCTTGTCAGTTTGTACCGCAATTCCAATATCGCAGTATTCCGGTGTTACCATATCCTCTCCTTCAATCCTTGAATTAACGTTCGGGAAAGCATGCAGGGCTTCCGTAACGGCTTTGACAAAAAAGGACATAAATCCGAGTTTGACTCCGTGTTTCTCAACAAATGCAGGTTGGTATTTTTTCCTGAGACTGATGATTTGGCTCATATCACATTCATTGAATGTAGTAAGCATGGCTGTTTCATTTTTAACAGCTACCAGTCTGTCAGCGAGTTTTCTCCGCAGGGAACTCATCCGCTGCCGGTTCTCATTTCGACTAATTTCGGAAATCCTGCCGGGTATACCGGAACTTCCGATTCCATCCAGGGCCAATTGGACTTCCTTTTTAGTTATTCTTTTAATTCCGTTGATTATATCATCAATCGAAAGGCCATTTTCCTCCATCATTTTAGCAGCAACCGGAGATATTTTGACATTGTCTGTAGCCCCGGTACTCTTTGATTTCGGTGTGGAATCAACAACAGGAACTGAAGTCTTTGGATCAATAGTTTCTTTATTTACCCCGGGACTTAAATCAGGCGCTTTTTTTTGCTTGCTTCCTGCAGGTGCTTTTGCAGATGTGTCAATGCTGCAGGCAATTGCGCCTACGTTTATGGTATCCCCTGGTGATGCAAGCAGCTTAATTTTCCCTGCTTTTTCAGCAATTAAGGGAAGAGTAGCCTTATCTGATTCAATCTCAGCGACTTCCTGGTCTTTTTCCACATAATCCCCATCCTCCACCAACCAGCTGGCGATTTCAACTTCAGAGATTGATTCTCCGGGACTGGGCACTTTAATTTCGACAATCATATGTGGTCAATTTGGCGATGTAATGTAATAAATTGTGAGGAATTATTTAATTCTTCTGGAAATATTGGTGTTGTTTCAGAATTTCCTTGCGGGAACTTCCAACAACACATTGCAGTCCACAGTAAACATGCTTAAGTTCGCAATCGCATTTTCGGAATACTTTCTGGATGATTTCTTCCTGTCCCATCAGGTGAACTTTGGTAAGGCCTGTAGCGGGACTTCCGCTATTTTGCCGGGTGACGGGTTCAATCTGGAATTCTGCCATCTCCTGTTGGATATGTCGCCAGGGGCCCATATTTCCTGGTTCTTCCTGTACCCATAGGGAAAGCAAATTATTTTTGTATTTTTTATTGATTTTCCTTACTTCTTCAATGGGGAATGGGTGAAGCTGCTCAATCCTTACAAGAGCCAGATCTCTTGCATTGAACTCTTCCTTTCTTGCCAGCAGATCATAGTATATTTTGCCAGAGCAATACACAACCCTGCGTACTTCCTTTACATCAACATCCGGATCGTCAATCACCTCTTGAAAAATATCGCTTTCGAATTCTTCCAGTGTGGATACACATTTTGGGTGTCTGAGGAGGCTTTTCGGAGTAAATATAATCAGGGGTGTACGGTAATTGGCATGCAGATGCTTTCTCAGAATATGAAAGAGGTTGGCAGGGGTAGTGCAGTTGACGATATGCATATTATTCCTTGCAGCCATGCTGAGAAATCTCTCAATCCTTGCGCTTGAATGCTCAGGTCCCTGTCCCTCAAACCCATGTGGGAGAAAAGCCACAAGTCCGTTCATCAGTCCCCATTTCTCTTCTGCTGAACTGATATACTGATCAAAGATCACCTGGGCTACATTGTTAAAATCTCCGAACTGCGCTTCCCATATGGTCAGTCCATTTGGTACCGCAAGAGCATAACCGTATTCAAAACCCAGTACCCCGTATTCTGATAGGGGTGAATTATATATTTCGAAAGATGCTTTTGCATCGTTCATGTTTTTAAGGGGGATATATTCCTGGTCTGTATCCTCAATGACAAACCCCGCATGCCTGTGAGAGAAAGTCCCTCGCACAGAATCCTGACCCGATATACGTACAGGGTAGCCCTCGGTCAAGAGGGTTCCATAGGCAAGCAGTTCCCCCAGTGCCCAGTCCAGCCGGTTCTCCTCAACGGCCTTCTTCCTGTCAGACACCAGGCGATGGATCTTTTTAATGAAATTTTTGTCTTGGGGTAGCTGATTAATCTGATCCGCCACCTTCAGCAGTTTTTCCCGTGTAACCCCGGTGTCGATATGCTGACTGAAATCAGACAGGGAGGCATACTTAAATCCTTTCCAGTCATCTTTCAAAAAACGCTGTATATATACTTTTTTAAGTTTCTTGGCCTTTTCCAGCTTGCCATCCAGGATTGCATCATAATCCTTTTCGAATTCCAGGATCTGTTTCTGATTGTATATCCCTGTCTCCGAAAGGTGCTTAGCATATATGTCCCGTGTATTGGGATGTTTCTCAATAGCCTTATAAAGGAGTGGCTGGGTAAACCGGGGTTCATCCCCTTCGTTATGTCCGTATTTACGATAGCAGAGAATATCTATAAAAACATCTGTCGCATAACGCTGCCTGTATTCCATTGCTATTTCAACAGTATGAAGCAGGGATTCCACTTCGTCTCCGTTAACATGAAATATGGGTGACTTGGTAACTTTTCCAATATCCGTACAGTAGGTACTTGAACGTGCGTCCTTATAATTCGTGGTGAATCCAACCTGGTTATTGATAATGAAATGAATCGTTCCCCCGGTTTTGTAACCCGCAAGATTATACATTTGGATTACCTCGTATACTACTCCCTGCGAAGCAATGGCAGCATCCCCGTGGATTAGGATGGGCACTACGCTATTGAAATCTCCCTTATATACATGGTCAATTCTTGCCCTCGCAAGGCCCTGTATCACTGGCGAGACAGCTTCCAGGTGGGAAGGATTGGGTGCAAGATTTAGTTTTACTGTCTTACCGGAGACGGTTTTTACCTCGTTCACATATCCCAGATGATATTTCACGTCGCCCAGGGAAATCCCTTCCTCGAATTCATCAGCTTCAAATTCCTTGAAAATATTTTCGTAGGGTTTCTGCAGAACATTAGCCAGGACATTCAGCCTTCCCCTATGGGCCATGCCAATCATAAATTCCTGGACTTCCAGTGCAGAACCTTTCTCAATGGTAGCGATAAGCGCGGGGATTAAAACTTCAGCACCTTCCAGCGAAAAGCGTTTTTGTCCCACGAACTTCTTATGGATAAACTTCTCAAATCCTACAGCCTGCTTCAGGTGCATGTAGATTTCCTTCCTCTGCTCCGGTGTGTATTCAGTGATGTTTTTCGTACTTTCCATCCGCTTGCTTAGCCAGTCAAGCTTCTCAGGGCTTCGGATGAACATATACTCAGTTCCCACCGTTTCGGCATAGGTCTGTTGGAGGTGTTCAACTATCACTCTGAGTGGAGCCGGACCAATACCAATCTCTTTGCCTGCATGAAATACAGTATCCAGGTCTTCCTCGCTCAGACCATAGTTTTCAAGATCCAGGGTCGGAAAGTATTTGCGTCGTGTACGAACGGGATTGGTTTTAGTAAAAAGATGTCCCCTTTTACGGTAGCCGTCGATCAGGTTGATTACCTTGAATTCCTTATCCAGCGTTTCCGAGGCAATTTGCTCTCTGAAATCATGCTTTGCAAATTCGAACCCTCTGAAAAACTGTTGCCAGCTTTCGTCAATAAGGGCAGGATCCTTTTGAAAATCCCTGTAAAGGGCCTCAATGGTTTCAATATCCAGGTTACCGAGGAAGGAAAATTCGTCTTGAGTCATCACACAATCACTGAAACAGAGGCAAAAGTATAAAACTTTTTGGTATGTAGATACTTATATACGTATCATTAATTTTCGGTGAGGATGTATTCGTCATATTCAATTTCGAAACGCAACTTATGCCTGGCCTCCTCCTGTGCAAGTGTTAGAAAGATTTCCTTTGCAGCTGCATTATCGGTTCTTGAGGCCAGGTCAGAGTAGAGCCGAAATGCTGCTTTTTCTTCCTTCATTGCAATGATCAGTGCATCCTGGTAGCTAAGGTCACCCCGAGATACGTCAACTTCAACAATATAATCTGCAATCTTGAGATCCTGGACCTTTTCTATATTAATGACAGATTCTTCACCTGTTTTCATTCTTTCAAGCTTGCTTTTATGTCCAAGTTCTTCTTTGGAAAATTGTTCAAAAACTTGCTGGATTTCCTTGTTCCTGCTGCGTTTGGCAAGATCTGCATAAAGGTTGGCGGCTCTGAGTTCATCTTTTATAGCCATATCAAGGATCTCGTCCAGTGAATTGAAATTTTGCATAATGGTTTTGTTAGTTAATTAATCCATGAATCGTACAAAAATATCATATATGAAACTGAATGACAAAAATCATTTGAAATATTCTCCGTTTAAGCATATTTTGTGACGTGATTTTCTGGAAGGACCAAATCTCACATGCCCGAAATAAATAAACCTATGAATAAAATAGTAGAAAAGGAATATTTCTCCGAACTGGTCGCAAGACTGGTGGTTGAAGCACCCTATATCGCAAAAAGCAGAAAGGCAGGCCATTTTGTCATCGTGAGAATAGAGGAGAAAGGAGAAAGGATTCCACTGACCATTGCTGGAGCTGATCTTGAAAAAGGTACCATAACCCTGATCGTACAGAAGGTTGGGGTCAGCTCGACCAAACTTTGCAATATGGAAGTGGGTGATGAAATATGTGATGTTGTAGGTCCCCTGGGTCATGCAACACATATAGAAAAGCTCGGCACTATACTGGCCTCCGGTGGAGGTGTTGGTGTTGCTCCCCTTCTTCCCATCGTGGAAGCCTACAAAAAAGCAGGGAACCGTGTTATTACTGTGCTTGCCGCACGGGAAAAGGGACTTATTATCCTGGAAGACCAGATTCGGGAACATTCGGATGAGGTTATAATTATGACTGATGATGGGTCATATGGTAACAAAGGTCTGGTAACCCAGGGAATGGAAGAGGTGATTAATAGGGAGAAGGTTGATGAGGTGGTAACAGTGGGACCGGCAATTATGATGAAGTATGTGGCAGTTCTCACGAAGAAATATGAACTTCCTACCGTGGCCAGTCTCAACACCATTATGGTTGACGGCACCGGTATGTGTGGAGCCTGCCGGGTTTCCGTGGGTGGCAAAACGAAGTTTGTCTGTGTAGATGGACCCGAATTCAATGCCCACGATGTTGATTTTGATGAGATGTTGTTAAGGCTGGATGCCTACAAGGAGGATGAAGCAGAAGCCTACGAAAGATTTTTAAACCAATAAGTGATAGCCCCAGCCATGGAAATGACACCGGAATTTTTAAAAGCAGAAAGAAGCCAGGAGTGGAGAACTGAATTAAGAAAGCAGCTTAAGACCAAGGACAGGGTTCAGATGGAAAGGCTTCATATGCCGGAACAGGAAGCGGATGTCAGGAATAAAAATTTCATTGAGGTGAATCTCGGACTTACCGAGGAACAGGCTGTGCACGAGGCCAAACGCTGCATTGATTGTCCCAATCCAACCTGCATTACCGGATGTCCCGTTGAAATCAATATACCAAAGTTTGTTAAAAAGATAGAAGCCGGCGAATTCCTGGAAGCGGCTAAGGTCCTTAAAGAGACCAATACTCTGCCTGCTGTATGCGGCCGTGTTTGTCCCCAGGAAACCCAGTGCGAAGAGGTATGTTATTACGTACAGAAGATGGATAAAACCCCTGTTGCCATTGGGAACCTGGAAAGATTCGCAGCGGATTATGAGCAGAAGAGTGGCAAAATGGCGGTACCGGTAATTTCTGAAAAGAACGGTATTAAAGTGGCAGCCGTTGGTTCTGGTCCAGCTGGACTGGCCTGGGCGGGTGATATGGCAAAAATGGGCTACGATGTTACGGTTTATGAAGCACTTCATGAAATAGGAGGAGTATTGAAATACGGGATACCGGAATTCAGGATGCCCAACGAAATTGTCGATGTTGAAGTCGATGTATTGGAGAAAATGGGAGTCAAATTTGTAAAGAATTTTATTGTTGGAAAAACAGCTTCTTTTGATGATCTGATTGAGGAAGGATTCAAGGCATTCATGGTAGGAAGCGGAGCTGGTCTTCCCAATTTTATGAATATACCGGGGGAAAACTACATTGGTATATATTCCTCAAATGAATACCTCACCAGGGTAAACCTGATGCATGCAGCGGATGAGAATTTTGACACCCCGGTTATAAGCGGGAAGAATGTTGCTGTTATCGGGGGAGGAAATACAGCCATGGATTCGGTTCGTACCGCCAAGCGCCTGGGTGCCGACAGGGCCGTAATCATATACCGTCGGTCGATCAAAGAAATGCCGGCCAGGGTGGAGGAAATCAAACATGCCAAGGAAGAAGGCATCGAATTCATGAACCTGCACAATCCCATCGAATATTACGCCGACGAAAAGGGCCGGGTTAAACAGATGAAAATCCAGAAAATGGAACTTGGCGAACCGGATGATTCCGGCAGGCGCAGGCCTATCCCCATAGAGGGCTCCGAATTCATAATTGATGTAGATACCGTCGTTGTCAGTGTAGGTGTTTCACCTAACCCCCTCATACCTCAAAGTATGAGCGAGCTGGATGTTTCAAGATGGGGAACCATCAATGTCGATCAGGACACCATGCAGTCCTCCATCCCCGAACTCTTTGCCGGCGGAGACATCGTCCGCGGAGGCGCCACCGTCATCCTGGCCATGGGAGACGGCAGGAAAGCTGCTGCTTCGATGGATAAATACCTTCAATCCAAATCCCTCTGATTATCATTGTTATATCTTCTTCCTTTTTCAGGGTTTATTTTACTACTCTGGATTAATATAGTATCATCCGGTACTTTTAAATAATTATTCATAAATTTGGGCGCTTTAAAAAAGGAGTCTAATCAGCTAAATATGTTCATATGATACTTGGAGTTCTCAGAGAAGGTGGTGAAGAAAACAGGGTAGCCCTGTTGCCGGAGAATATCTCTGCATTGGTAAAAAAGAAGGTTAATGTCCTCATCGAATCAGATGCAGGTACATCTTCCTGTGTAAGCAACGAGGAGTATGTTGATGCGGGTGCGCAGATCCAGACCCGGGAACACATTCTAAAGGAATCGGATGTGATTCTGAAGATCACTCCTTCTGAAGATTGCAAACTCGGGGAAGGGAAGATCCTGGTAACTATACTGAACCCATTGGTCAATACGGATCTGGTCAGGAAGCTCGCCAAGTTTGGGGTTACATCCTTTTCGCTCGACATGGTCCCCAGGTCCTCCCGGGCCCAGGCCATGGATATTCTGTCTTCGATGGCAACCATTGCCGGCTATAAGGCTGTTCTTGTTGCTGCCAGTAAATTGCCAAGTTTCTTCCCCATGTTCATGTCCGCCTCAGGAACCATCAAACCATCCAAGGTATTGATCCTGGGTGCAGGTGTAGCCGGTCTTCAGGCGCTGGCCACAGCCAAAAAACTGGGAGCAGTCGTAGAGGTCTTTGATGTAAGACCTGCAGTAAAGGAAGAAGTTCAGAGCCTGGGAGGAAAATTCGTTGAGGTTGAGGGAGCAACGGTTGATGAATCAGCAGGAGGATATGCAGTGGAGCAGACTGAAGAATACAAAAAGAAACAACAGGAACTCATACAGGAGCATGCAATAAAATCAAATGTGGTTATTACCACAGCACAGATTCCAGGTAAAAAGGCACCCCTGTTGATTCCCAAGGAAACTGTTGAACAAATGGCCCCGGGATCTGTAATCATTGATATGGCTGCCGGATCTGGTGGAAATTGCGAGGTAACAAAGAAAGATGAGACGATTATATACCATCAGGTTCGTGTGATTGGAAACTCAAACTTTCCATCCAAAATGCCTGCCGATGCAAGTAAAATGCTGGGTGTTAATTTTACGAACTTCCTGAACCTGTTTATTGATGAGGAAGGAAACATTAACCTCGACTTCGAGGATGATATCCTGAAAGCATCCTGCATCACACATAATAAGGAAATAGTCAACGAAAGAGTTGCGGAAGTAATTAGTTTTGAGAACCAGTAAATAAGCTAAAATACAAGTAGAAATGGAAAATATATTGGTATTCTTTTTTAATAACAAGGAGGCAATATTCATTATTGTTCTCACGATATTCCTGGGATTTGAGGTTATCTCAAATGTTCCCTCCGTCCTTCATACACCCCTGATGTCAGGTGCAAATGCTATTAGCGGTGTTATAATTATAGGGGGAATCATCCTCGTAGGGCATGCGGATACGAGTTCTATTAACCTGAACCTGGTCCTGGGTATCCTTGCGATCTTGTTTGGTACACTGAACGTAACAGGAGGATTTGTGGTGACAGACCGCATGCTCGAGATGTTTAAAAAGAAGAAAAACTAGAGGGACATGGAGACAACATTAAGCAATTTGGGAATTACTACAGGAGATGTTATCCTGGAATTAAGTTATCTACTCGCAGCGATATTTTTTGTCATTGGACTAAAAAGGCTGAGTCATCCTGAAACAGCGAGGAATGGGAATCTATGGGCTGCCGGCGGTATGCTGCTTGCCATGATCACAACCCTTGTATTTCATAAAGACGGAGCCGGAGAAGGAATAAAGCTGGCGAATGTTTTTATTATACTCCTGGTTATTGGTATAGGCTCAGTTATCGGCGCCCTGGTTGCAAGGAGGATTAAAATGACGGCCATGCCCCAGCTGGTTTCAATCTTTAATGCCACAGGAGGCGCAGCATCTGCACTTGTAGCCCTGATTGAATTTTCGAACCCGGATAATGAATCCACACTTGTCACACTTCTTGGATTGGTAATCGGAAGTATTGCATTCAGTGGTAGTATGATCGCATATGGAAAACTGGATGGAAAAGTAGGGGATATATTCGCCGGTTTCATGAAATACATGAACCTGTTTATTTTGCTGGTCGTTACCTTAATGGTAGTATATATTACTGCCGGAAATGCACCGGTTGAAACTCAACAATTACTGGTGTATGCTCTTCTGGTTATTGCCTTAATATACGGTGTGACATTTGTAATGCCAATCGGAGGGGCTGATATGCCTGTGGTTATCTCTCTTTTGAATTCATTTACCGGGATTGCAGCAGCCATGGCTGGATTTATATACCAGAACCAGGCAATGATCCTTGGTGGAATCTTTGTAGGTTCTGCAGGTACAATCCTTACCGTACTCATGTGTAAGGCCATGAACAGGTCCCTCATCAACGTTATCATCGGATCCTTTGGTGGGGGTGGAGCCGGAATAGAACATGAAGGTGGAGTAATTAAAGAGGTCAGTCCCAGCGACGCAGCTGTACTTCTGAGCTATTCACAGAAAGTTGTTATCGTGCCGGGTTATGGACTTGCAGTTGCACAGGCCCAGCATGTTTGTAATGACCTGGCGAAACTGCTGGAGGAAAAAGGTGTTGAGGTAAAATTTGCCATCCATCCGGTGGCCGGAAGAATGCCGGGACATATGAATGTTCTCCTTGCTGAGGCAGAGGTTCCCTATGAAAAACTGGTAGAAATGGACGACATCAATCCCGATATGCCCAATACAGATGTTGTCGTGGTTATCGGTGCAAACGATGTTATCAATCCAGCTGCATTGGATGATCCTTCCAGTCCTATTTATGGAATGCCCATCATCAATGCGCATGAAGCTAAGAACGTTATTGTTATGAAAAGGGGGATGGGCAAAGGTTATGCAGCGATTGAAAACTACCTCTTCTTCGCCGATAATACCCGGATGTTCTTCGGATCAGCCAAGGATTCTCTTCAAAAACTGGTCGCTGAGATAAAAAATCTCTAATTATCTCCTTATTTGACCAACATTCTGATTTACCATAGGAAGAGAGGAGACATTCCAGGGTAAAAATATAATACCTTGTGGTCTGATTTTCTGGATTTACCTTGAATGTTTATAAATAAATATAGGTGACCTTGATAATATATCCAATTATCGATTATTTTGACATCTATAATACTTTGATTGATAATTGTTTGCAGAAAGAGATTGAAGGAAGGGAATAACCGGGGCAAACAATGACATGAATCTGACCACCAGGGCATTCTTATACCAGGATTTTTTGCTGGATTGACGTACCGTACCGGATCTGCTTTTATTGTAATGGGCGGACTGAAAGTAGATAAATTCTTTTTTGGATATTCCATTGATTTCTCCTTCAACAGCGTGAGAACGTATAGCTATGGTACTCATGAGTTTGTCTTCGTAGTCAAGCTTGGCGATAATGCCCGGCGACACAAATGGATCAATCGGTTCTAATCCTATAATCAAACTAACATTATCTGGAGCCAGTTATCTCTATTTGGCTTTAGTTCAGTTATTTACGTAGACTGCATCTTGTTGTGAATCAATATTATTATTAATAGTGTTGCGCAATGATACAACTGATTGTTAATAAATGCATTTCTGAAATTATTTGACAAGATTGTAATTTATTATATTTAACCGCTGTTCAGGGACTTATCTGACATTTTGTGAAATTTGACAAAAGGCTCATTATCCTTGACGAACTAGCGATTTTATATTGCAACCTTACAGTAACAATTTAAGTCACTTAAAGGAGATGCATTTCTTTTGTATTAAAATCATGTTTAGAGTGTGGAATATGCGGATCAATAGCTTATGAACCCAATGATAAATTTTATTTTTTTGTGTGTTGAGTAAATTATTCAGATCCATATGGCCAATTTGTTTGCTAGTTCTTTTATTCTTGATCTACTCACACCTTGGGTTTGCACAAATCTACCAGATCGATCTGAATAACGGGGATACCCTTACCACATGTTCAGGATTCTTTTATGACAGCGGTGATTCCACGAGTTTCTACAGTGATAACGAATACTATGTCATAACATTTTGCTCGGATAATGGGGGAACCATGGGACTGGATTTCAAACAGTTTGATCTTCATTCTACTGACACCCTTTTTATATTTGACGGTCCGGATACATTGGCCGCCCTAATAGGTGCATATACGGGAGAGGGTCTGACCTTCGGCGTTGCTTCATCGGATACATGTTTGACACTTATTTTTAAGTCAGACGCGAATTTTACACGTGCAGGATGGAAGGCTGAGGTGATTTGTGATCTCTGCGTGCACCAGGGGACATCTGCCATCGTGCCTGATGATGACACAGTTTGTGTAAGCGAAACAATCAATTATTCAGTTGATGATCATGCAGGATCCACCTATACATGGACTGTAGTGAACGGATCGCCTGTAAGTCTGGTGGATGGTCCCAATAATCTGGACGTTACATGGAGTGCCGTCGGGGGGATTTCAGGCACTATAAAGGTGGTTGAGACCAATTGGTGCGGAGAAAAGGACTCTTCAAGCCTCATTGTGGATATTTATAATCTTCCTGTGGTAAGTTTTTCCGGACTTGCGAGTGATTACTGTATTGATGATGCCTCGGTTGCCCTTACGGGAAATCCTGTGGGAGGGTCCTTTTCAGGATTGGGAATTTCAGTTGACCAGTTTGATCCGGGAGCTGCCGGGGTTGGCATGCCGGATATTACCTATACCTACACCGATATCGTTGGTTGTACAAATGATGATGTACAGAGCACGACGGTGCATGAGCTACCCGTGCTTAGTATTTCTGGACTCGATACACTATATGATATAACTGATCCGGTAGTGCTTTTGGTCGGCAATCCAGCTGGCGGAACATTCTCTGGACCGGGTGTTTCTGGTGACAACTTCGATCCAGCTTCTGCTGGTCTTGGTATTCATGATATTATTTATAATTATTCTGATGTTTTTGGCTGTGCAAACTCTGATACCCAATCCGTCGAGATTAGAGACTATGATTTTAAGGCCGGAGCAAGAATCCTGGGAGATATTGATAATTGGTGTTCTCAGGATGCAGAATATTCAACAGTCGGAGCTACTGGTGATGAACCCAGACCTGGCTGTTGGAGTGATGGCCCCAACTACAACAGATGGTTTAAATTCCAGGCAATTAAGGAGTACGTTGTTGTATCCGTGAAAACCGGAGGAGACGAAGGTACCTTACAATATCCTCGGGTTGCAGTCATGGATGAGTCTAGTACAGTAATGTCATGCTCTAATTATATTGGTCAATATAATGATATTCAGGTGAGTACTCCAGGGCTTACCATAGGCGACTGGTATTATATCAATGTAGATAACCTGGCTGGAGCTACAAGAAGAGGGACATTCACTCTCTGCGTAGCAGATACCATTGATTATGATTTCAAAGCCGGGGCAATTGAACTTACTGACCTGGACTACTGGTGTTCCGGAGATGCTGCCTTTACTACTGTTGGGGCTACCTCTGACGGTCCCAAAGGAAGCTGCTGGAACTCAGGTTCCAATTATGACCGCTGGTTCAAGTTCCAGGCAACAACGAACCAGATCAACATCGACCTCAAGATCGGGGGCTCAGAAGGTACAATGGATTATCCCTATATCGCATTATGGGATACCAACGAAGAACAGATAGCCTGTGCCAGGTATGCCGGCCGTTATGATGACCTGAGGATAGGCAGCGATACCCTCACCCCGGGGGAATGGTATTACATAACCGTTGATAATTATATAGGTGATGGTTACAGAGGCAGCTTTACGCTCTGTGTTTCCGATACCATTGATTATGATTTCAAATCTGCTGCGATTGAGCTTACCGACCTGGACTACTGGTGTTCCGGAGATGCTGCCTTTACTACTGTTGGGGCTACCTCTGACGGTCCCAAAGGAAGCTGCTGGAACTCAGGTTCTAATTATGACCGCTGGTTCAAGTTCCAGGCAACAACGAACCAGATCAACATCGACCTCAAGATCGGGGGCTCAGAAGGTACAATGGATTATCCCTATATCGCATTATGGGATACCAACGAAGAACAGATAGCCTGTGCCAGGTATGCCGGCCGTTATGATGACCTGAGGATAGGCAGCGATACCCTCACCCCGGGGGAATGGTATTACATAACCGTTGATAATTATATAGGTGATGGTTACAGAGGCAGCTTTACGCTCTGTGTTTCCGATACCATTGATTATGATTTCAAATCTGCTGCGATTGAGCTTACCGACCTGGACTACTGGTGTTCCGGAGATGCTGCCTTTACTACTGTTGGGGCTACCTCTGACGGTCCCAAAGGAAGCTGCTGGAACTCAGGTTCCAATTATGACCGCTGGTTCAAGTTCCAGGCAACAACGAACCAGATCAACATCGACCTCAAGATCGGGGGCTCAGAAGGTACAATGGATTATCCCTATATCGCATTATGGGATACCAACGAAGAACAGATAGCCTGTGCCAGGTATGCCGGCCGTTATGATGACCTGAGGATAGGCAGCGATACCCTCACCCCGGGGGAATGGTATTACATAACCGTTGATAATTATATAGGTGATGGTTACAGAGGCAGCTTTACGCTCTGTGTTTCCGATACCATTGATTATGATTTCAAATCTGCTGCGATTGAGCTTACCGACCTGGACTACTGGTGTTCCGGAGATGCTGCCTTTACTACTGTTGGGGCTACCTCTGACGGTCCCAAAGGAAGCTGCTGGAACTCAGGTTCCAATTATGACCGCTGGTTCAAGTTCCAGGCAACAACGAACCAGATCAACATCGACCTCAAGATCGGGGGCTCAGAAGGTACAATGGATTATCCCTATATCGCATTATGGGATACCAACGAAGAACAGATAGCCTGTGCCAGGTATGCCGGCCGTTATGATGACCTGAGGATAGGCAGCGATACCCTCACCCCGGGGGAATGGTATTACATAACCGTTGATAATTATATAGGTGATGGTTACAGAGGCAGCTTTACGCTCTGTGTTTCCGATACCATTGATTATGATTTCAAATCTGCTGCGATTGAGCTTACCGACCTGGACTACTGGTGTTCCGGAGATGCTGCCTTTACTACTGTTGGGGCTACCTCTGACGGTCCCAAAGGAAGCTGCTGGAACTCAGGTTCCAATTATGACCGCTGGTTCAAGTTCCAGGCAACAACGAACCAGATCAACATCGACCTCAAGATCGGGGGCTCAGAAGGTACAATGGATTATCCCTATATCGCATTATGGGATACCAACGAAGAACAGATAGCCTGTGCCAGGTATGCGGGCCGTTATGATGACCTGAGGATAGGCAGCGATACCCTCACCCCGGGGGAATGGTATTACATAACCGTTGATAATTATATAGGTGATGGTTACAGAGGCAGCTTTACGCTCTGTGTTTCCGATACCATTGACTATGATTTCAAATCTGCAGCTCATGAAATTTCGAATTATGCTGATTACTGTTCGGAACTACAGGAGTTTACCACAGTCGCAGCAACAGCTGATGGATATAGGGGATCATGCTGGAACTCCGGACCGAATTATAACCGCTGGTTCCGATTCCGGGCCACTGGCACAGATGTTTCAATTTCCCTGAAAACTGGGGCAGAAGAGGGTAGTCTTCAATATCCTTATCTGGCTTTATGGGACAGCCTTGATGTTGAACTTAGCTGCGCAAGGTATGCCACCCAGTACGGAGACCTGGAGATGGTATATACTGCTCTGACTCCCGGTGAGTGGTATTATATTACTGTGGATAACCTTACTAGCCTTAACCGTCGGGGTACATTTACCCTTTGCATTGATGATGAGATAAACTATGATTATTTTGAAGGAGCTATTACCTTATCCGACCTGGATGGGTGGTGTTCGAATTTCTCTGAATACTCAACTATAAATGCAACTTCTGATCAAAGTGCGGGTTCATGCTGGGTGAATGGACCGAATTATAACCGATGGTTCAAATTCCAGGCGCCATCTGCAAGTGCAGCTATTCAGGTGAGGATTGATGGTCCTGAAGGAACCCTTGGCCGTCCCTTCGTAGCTCTCTGGGATACGAACCTGGTGCAGATATCCTGTAATACTTATATTTCCGATGATGCTGATATCGAAATAGCCTCAACCTCTCTTATACCCGGAGAATGGTATTTTATTTCAGTTGATAATTCCACACCCGCGGGATACAGGGGTAGCTTTACTCTTTGCCTCACCGAATCTCATATTAATGATGACAAAGCCAATGCCATTGAAATCACTGATCTTAACGGCTGGTGTTCTGATCCCTCCGTATACTCCAATATCATTGCAACAGCAGATGAGCTTGAGGGATCTTGCTGGACCCCGGGAATAAATAATAATGTCTGGTTCAAGTTTACTGCCACCGGTGCTAATGTCACAGTAGATGTAAAGACTGGCAATGATGATGGAGAAATGCGGGACCAGCAGGTTGCTCTGTGGACAACAGGAGGTACTGAAGTGGCCTGTGCAGGGCCCCTGGCAGGTTCTGGTACTTTAAGCATGCCAATAGCAGGACTCACACCCGGTAATACATACTATATTTCGGTGGATGATAACGCGACCAGTGGAACATTTACATTATGTGTGGATGACGGACAGGCTTATCCATTCCCTCCAGGAGCTGTGGAAATCAACGATATTGATGACTGGTGCTCACCCTATGCTGCCTACTCAAATATTGGTGAGACCAATGCTGGACCAGAAGGAAGTTGCTGGACGGGAGGCACTTTCAATAATAAATGGTTCCGGTTTCAGGCTACAACGGATCAGATCAGGATCCAGGTAAAGACCGGATCCCTTTTCGGAAATATGGAGCGGCAGCAAGTGGCCCTGTTTAATACCCAGGGAATACAGGTTAGCTGCTCAAAATGGCTATCAAATAGTGGTACCATCCTGATGCAGTCGGACACATTGAATCCGGGGGACTGGTATTGGTTTGCAGTGGACGATGACCGTACAAGCGGAAGTTTCAGCTTGTGTGTAGATGATTCCGTGGATTATGACTACCGTATAAGTGCCATTGAACTGAATGATCTGAATGACTGGTGTTCCAATGATGCGGCCTACAATAACCGATTTGCAACGGATGATGAAAACCTGGGAAGCTGCTGGTCAGGATCGGTGAACAAAAACGTATGGTTCAAATTTACTGCCAGCACAAGCTATATTAAAGCCAGGGTACGGACAGGTGGCGTGTACGGGAATATGGAGCGTCAACAGGTATCTCTCTGGAACGCTGATGGAACAGAAGTTGCCTGTGCAAGATGGATATCCAATCAGGGAACCATAACTTTGCAAACAGATACGCTGACTGCTGGTAATAATTACTGGATCTCCGTGGATGACGACAGAACCAGTGGCTCCTTTACACTTTGTGTGGATGACAGTATAAGCTATGATTTCCAGGCCGGTGCTATCCAGCTGACTGACCTGGATAACTGGTGTTCAAATGATGCGGTCTATAATAATACTTTTGCTACGGATGATGGAGATGTTGGCACATGCTGGTCAGGTACGGTAAATAAAAACGTCTGGTTCAGGTTTAATGCAGAAACGAATTATATTAAGGTACGGGTACGAACAGGAGGTGTGTACGGGAATATGGAGCGTCAGCAGGTGTCTCTCTGGAATACCAATGATATAGAAGTCGCTTGTGCAAAGTGGATATCAAACCAGGGGACTATAACACTTCAAACGGATACACTGACCATTGGCAACGAGTACTGGATCTCCGTGGACGATGACAGAACCAGTGGATCTTTTAGCCTTTGCCTGGATAAGAATATAGATTATGACTATCAGGCAGGAGCCATTGAACTAACAGATCTTGATGACTGGTGCTCCGGCGATGCAACCTATAATAATACATTTGCAACAGATGATGGCGATATAGGCAGCTGCTGGTCCGGAAGCATTAACAAGAATGTATGGTTCACCTTTGTACCCACCAATACCAACTTCATCAAGGTCGGGATCCGAACAGGTGGAGTCTACGGCAATATGGAGCGGCAGCAAGTTTCTTTATGGAATGCTGACGGGACAGAGGTAGCATGTGCCAGGTGGGTCTCAAACCAGGGTACTGTCACCTTACAGATCGACACACTCACTATTGGGGACAGGTACTGGATCTCTGTGGATGATGATCGTACCAGTGGTTCCTTTACCCTTTGTGTGGATGAGAACTACAGTTTTGATTATCTCGAAGGAGCTTTGGAGATACCTGATCAGGATAACTGGTGTTCTAATGATGGTCAGTACAGTAATCTTTTCGCAACGGATGACAGGGAACTTGGCACATGCTGGTCGGGTTCGGTGAATAAAAATGTCTGGTTCAAGTTCAATGCTGAATCTCGATTTGCCAAAATCAGTATTAAAACCGGTAGTGTATACGGAAGCATGAGTAGACAGCAAGTCTCCTTGTGGGATGAGGCCGGAGATGAGGTAGGATGTGCCAGATGGGTCACTAATACAGGTACTGTGACAGTTCAGGCTGATTCACTCTCGGTTGGGAATCAGTATTATATATCGATAGATGATGATAATACAAGTGGCTCTTTTACGATTTGTTTTGATAAAAATCCGGATTATAATTACATGGAAGGGGCCGAAGTGATTAACAACATAAGTGCCTGGTGTTCCAGCGATGCCAACTACAGTAACCTTTTTGCAACGGATGATCGTGATATGGGATCCTGCTGGCTCGGGGCAGTAAACAAAAATGTCTGGTTCACCTTCGTGGCAACGAACCCTTTTATCAGGGTACAGGTTAAAACCGGAACAGTATACGGCAATATGCAAAGCCAGCAGGCTGCCTTATGGAATGAAGCCATGGACGAGGTAGCCTGTGTCAGGTATATAACCAACCAGGGAACCATTACCCTGCAGATCGACTCCTTAACGGCAGGAAAACAGTACTGGATTTCCGTTGACGACAATAATGTCAGCGGAAGCTTTACCCTTTGTTTAGACGACATTCCTGATTATGATTTCCGGGCGGGGGCAGTTCTGCTGAACGATCTTAATAACTGGTGTTCCAGTGAATCCCAGTACAGCAATATTTCTGCAACAATGGACCAGGCAGCTGCCAGCTGCTGGGCCGGCACAAACGATAAAAATGTCTGGTTTAAATTCCAGGCTATCCAGGAAAATTTTGAGGCCAGGGTACGTACGGGAACTGTATACGGCACGATGCGCCAGCAGGAAGCAGCGATCTGGAATGAAAATGGTAACGAAGTGTCTTGTGCTACCGGGACGGCAGTTGGAGATTTAAGTATAACCATAGATACCTTAACAGCCGGTAACTGGTACTATATTTCTGTTGATGATAACCAGACCTCCGGGACCTTTACTTTATGCGTGGAAGGCGATCCCCTTTATGTTGATATAACAGGGACCGATGTTACCTGTAACGGATTTAACGATGGAACCGCACAGGCCATTGCAGGAGGGGGAACCGGACCTGGCACCTATACGTATCAATGGACAGGCCCGGGTTCCTTCAGCAGTACCAGTCCCAATATCACCAACCTTATTCCGGGTACTTATAATTTAACTGTGAGGGATGTATTCCCCCATATGGTGACCGGGGCCATTATTATTAATGAACCGGCTGCATTAGCCGTTGTAACAGATAAAATTACACCCGCCAGTTGTGCCGGCAGTACTGATGGGGCTGTTGAGATTACCCCATCCGGAGGTTATACACCCTATACATACGCCTGGACCGGACCGGGTGCCTTTACCTCTTCAGCTCAGGATATTTCCGGTCTGGAACCAGGCACCTATAATCTTATCCTGACCGACTCAAACAGTTGTACCACCCCTCATGCAGCCATTGTTACTGTCCTTGACACGATTGCCCCGGTTATCACCTGTCCTTCTAATGCTATAGAAAATGCAGATGCCAGCTGCCAGTTTACTCTACCTGATTACACAGCCGGTGTAGCCACAGACAATTGTGGGGTGGGACTTGTTGTCACCCAGGATCCTGCAGCTGCCACAATAATCAGCGGTCATGGTACTATCCAGATAGTAAAACTTGTAGCTACCGATGCCAGCGGTAATGCTGATAGCTGCACCTTCACTGTAACGCTCAACGATGTCACTGATCCGGTAGCTACAAGCCAGGATACCACTGTTTACCTTGATGCTGCAGGCAGTGTCACGATCGATAGCTCATTTGTCAATGATGGCAGCGCTGATAACTGCGGTATCGCGACGATCACTTTTAGCCAGTCCACCTTCACCTGTGCAGAAGCAGGACCGAACCTTATCACGATGACCGTTACCGATGTAGCCGGATTAACCCAATGCTACTCCGACAGTTACAGTCCTTGACACGATTGCCCCGGTTATCACCTGTCCTTCTAATGCTATAGAAAATGCAGATGCCAATTGCCAGTTTACTCTGCCTGATTACACAGCCGGTGTAGCCACAGACAACTGCGGGGTGGGACTTGTTGTCACCCAGGATCCTGCAGCTGCGACAATAATCAGCGGTCATGGTACTATCCAGACAGTAAAACTTGTAGCTACCGATGCCAGCGGCAATGCAGATAGCTGCACGTTCACAGTAACCCTTGTTGATGTTACTGATCCGGTAGCTACAAGCCAGGATACCACTGTTTACCTTGATGCTGCAGGCAGTGTCACGATCGATAGCTCATTTGTCAATGATGGCAGCGCTGATAACTGCGGCATCGCCACGATCACTTTGAGCCAGTCCACCTTCACCTGTGCAGAAGCAGGACCGAACCTTATCACGATGACCGTTACCGATGTAGCCGGACTATCGCCAATGCTACTCCGACAGTCACAGTCCTTGACACGATTGCCCCGGTTATCACCTGTCCTTCTAATGCTATAGAAAATGCAGATGCCAATTGCCAGTTTACTCTGCCGGATTACACAGCCGGTGTAGCCACAGACAACTGCGTTGCAGGTCTTGTTGTCACCCAGGATCCTGCAGCTACCACAATAATCAGCGGTCATGGTACTATCCAGACAGTAAAACTTGTAGCTACCGATGCCAGCGGCAATGCAGATAGCTGCACGTTCACAGTAACCCTTGTTGATGTCACTGATCCGGTAGCTACAAGCCAGGATACCACTGTTTACCTTGATGCTGCAGGCAGTGTCACGATCGATAGCTCATTTGTCAATGATGGCAGCGCTGATAACTGTGGTATCGCCACGATCACTTTGAGCCAGTCCACCTTCACCTGTGCAGAAGCAGGACCGAACCTTATCACGATGACCGTTACCGATGTAGCCGGACTATCGGCCAATGCTACTCCGACAGTTACAGTCCTTGACACGATTGCCCCGGTTATCACCTGTCCTTCTAATGCTATAGAAAATGCAGATGCCAATTGCCAGTTTACACTGCCGGATTACACAGCCGGTGTAGCCACAGACAACTGTGGGGTGGGACTTGTTGTCACCCAGGATCCTGCAGCTGCCACAATAATCAGCGGTCATGGTACTATCCAGATAGTAAAACTTGTAGCTACCGATGCCAGCGGTAATGCAGATAGCTGCACGTTCACAGTAACCCTTGTTGATGTTACTGATCCGGTAGCTACAAGCCAGGATACCACTGTTTACCTGGACGGATCAGGCAGTGTCACGATCGATAGCTCATTTGTCAATGATGGCAGCGCTGATAACTGCGGTATTGCGACGATCACTTTGAGCCAGTCCACCTTCACCTGTGCAGAAGCAGGACCGAACCTTATCACGATGACCGTTACCGATGTAGCCGGACTATCGGCCAATGCTACTCCAACAGTTACAGTCCTTGACACGATTGCCCCGGTAATCACCTGTCCTTCTAATGCTATAGAAAATGCAGATGCCAATTGCCAGTTCACACTGCCGGATTACACAGCCGGTGTAGCCACAGACAACTGTGGGGTGGGACTTGTTGTCACCCAGGATCCTGCAGCTACCACAATAATCAGCGGTCATGGTACTATCCAGATAGTAAAACTTGTAGCTACCGATGCCAGCGGCAATGCAGATAGCTGCACGTTCACAGTAACCCTTGTTGATGTTACTGATCCGGTAGCTACAAGCCAGGATACCACTGTTTACCTGGACGGATCAGGCAGTGTCACGATCGATAGCTCATTTGTCAATGATGGCAGCGCTGATAACTGCGGTATTGCGACGATCACTTTGAGCCAGTCCACCTTCACCTGTGCAGAAGCAGGACCGAACCTTATCACGATGACCGTTACCGATGTAGCCGGACTATCGGCCAATGCTACTCCGACAGTTACAGTCCTTGACACGATTGCCCCGGTAATCAGCTGTCCTTCTAATGCTATAGAAAATGCAGATGCCAATTGCCAGTTCACACTGCCGGATTACACAGCCGGTGTAGCCACAGACAACTGCGTTGCAGGTCTTGTTGTCACCCAGGATCCTGCAGCTGCCACAATAATCAGCGGTCATGGTACTATCCAGATAGTAAAACTTGTAGCTACCGATGCCAGCGGTAATGCTGACAGCTGCACCTTCACTGTAACGCTCAACGATGTCACTGATCCGGTAGCTACAAGCCAGGATACCACTGTTTACCTGGACGGATCAGGCAGTGTCACGATCGATAGCTCATTTGTCAATGATGGCAGCGCTGATAACTGCGGTATTGCGACGATCACTTTGAGCCAGTCCACCTTCACCTGTGCAGAAGCAGGACCGAACCTTATCACGATGACCGTTACCGATGTAGCCGGACTATCGGCCAATGCTACTCCGACAGTTACAGTCCTTGACACGATTGCCCCGGTTATCACCTGTCCTTCTAATGCTATAGAAAATGCAGATGCCAATTGCCAGTTCACACTGCCGGATTACACAGCCGGTGCAGCCACAGACAACTGCGGGCTGGGCCTTGTTGTCACCCAGGATCCTGCAGCTACCACAATAATCAGCGGTCATGGTACTATCCAGATAGTAAAACTTGTAGCTACCGATGCCAGCGGTAATGCAGATAGCTGCACGTTCACAGTAACCCTTGTTGATGTTACTGATCCGGTAGCTACAAGCCAGGATACCACTGTTTACCTTGATGCTGCAGGCAGTGTCACGATCGATAGCTCATTTGTCAATGATGGCAGCGCTGATAACTGCGGCATCGCCACGATCACTTTGAGCCAGTCCACCTTCACCTGTGCAGAAGCAGGACCGAACCTTATCACGATGACCGTTACCGATGTAGCGGGACTATCAGCCAATGCTACACCAACGGTTACTGTCCTTGACACGATTGCCCCGGTAATCAGCTGTCCCGCTAACGCAATAGAAGATGTAAATGCCAACTGCCAGTTCACCCTGCCGGATTACACAGCCGGTGTAGCCACAGACAACTGCGGGCTGGGCCTTGTTGTCACCCAGGATCCTGCAGCTGCCACAATAATCAGCGGTCATGGTACTATCCAGATAGTAAAACTTGTAGCTACCGATGCCAGCGGCAATGCTGACAGCTGCACGTTCACAGTAACTCTTATTGATGTCACTGATCCGGTAGCTACAAGCCAGGATACCACTGTTTACCTTGATGCTGCAGGCAGTGTCACGATCGATAGCTCATTTGTCAATGATGGCAGCGCTGATAACTGCGGTATCGCCACGATCACTTTGAGCCAGTCCACCTTCACCTGTGCAGAAGCAGGACCGAACCTTATCACGATGACCGTTACCGATGTAGCCGGACTATCGGCCAATGCTACTCCAACAGTTACAGTCCTTGACACGATTGCCCCGGTAATCAGCTGTCCTGCAAATGCAATAGAAGATGTAAATGCCAGCTGCCAGTTTACTCTACCTGATTACACAGCCGGTGTAGCCACAGACAACTGCGGGCTGGGTCTTGTTGTCACCCAGGATCCTGCAGCTGCCACAATAATCAGCGGTCATGGTACTATCCAGATAGTAAAACTTGTTGCTACTGATGCCAGCGGTAATGCTGACAGCTGCACGTTCACTGTAACCCTCAACGATGTTACTGATCCGGTAGCCACAAGCCAGGATACCACTGTTTACCTTGATGCTGCAGGCAGTGTCACGATCGATAGCTCATTTGTCAATGATGGCAGCGCTGATAACTGCGGCATCGCCACGATCACTTTGAGCCAGTCCACCTTCACCTGTGCAGAGGCAGGACCGAACCTTATCACGATGACCGTTACCGATGTAGCCGGACTATCGGCCAATGCTACTCCAACAGTTACAGTCCTTGACACGATTGCCCCGGTTATCACCTGTCCTGTCTAATGCTAATAGAAAATGCAAATGCCAATTGCCAGTTTACACTGCCGGATTACACAGCCGGTGTAGCCACAGACAACTGCGTTGCTGGGTCTTGTTGTCACCCAGGATCCTGCAGCTACCACAATAATCAGCGGTCATGGTACTATCCAGATAGTAAAACTTGTAGCTACCGATGCCAGCGGTAATGCTGACAGCTGCACCTTCACTGTAACGCTCAACGATGTTACTGATCCGGTAGCCACGAGCCAGGATACCACTGTTTACCTTGACTGCTGCAGGCAGTGTCACGATCGACAGCTCATTTGTAAATGATGGCAGCGCTGATAACTGCGGCATCGCCACGATCACTTTGAGCCAGTCCACCTTCACCTGTGCAGAAGCAGGACCGAACCTTATCACGATGACCGTTACCGATGTAGCCGGACTATCGGCCAATGCTACTCCAACAGTTACAGTCCTTGACACGATTGCCCCGGTTATCACCTGTCCTTCTAATGCAATAGAAAATGCAGATGCCAATTGCCAGTTTACACTACCTGATTACACAGCCGGTGTAGCCACAGACAACTGCGGGCTGGGACTTGTTGTCACCCAGGATCCTGCAGCTGCCACAATAATCAGCGGTCATGGTACTATCCAGATAGTAAAACTTGTAGCTACGGATGCCAGCGGTAATGCTGATAGCTGCACGTTCACAGTAACTCTTGTTGATGTTACTGATCCGGTAGCTACAAGCCAGGATACCACTGTTTACCTGGATGCTCAGGCAGTGTCACGATCGATAGCTCATTTGTCAATGATGGCAGCGCTGATAACTGCGGCATCGCCACGATCACTTTGAGCCAGTCCACCTTCACCTGTGCAGAAGCAGGACCGAACCTTATCACGATGACCGTTACCGATGTAGCCGGACTATCGGCCAATGCTACTCCGACAGTTACAGTCCTTGACACGATTGCCCCGGTAATCACCTGTCCTGCTAATGCAATAGAAAATGCAAATGCCAGCTGCCAGTTCACGCTGCCGGATTACACAGCCGGTGTAGCCACAGACAACTGCGGGCTGGGCCTTGTTGTCACCCAGGATCCTGCAGCTGCCACAATAATCAGCGGTCATGGTACTATCCAGATAGTAAAACTTGTAGCTACCGATGCCAGCGGTAATGCAGATAGCTGCACGTTCACAGTAACCCTTGTTGATGTTACTGATCCGGTAGCTACAAGCCAGGATACCACTGTTTACCTTGATGCTGCAGGCAGTGTCACGATAGATAGCTCAGTTTGTCAATGATGGCAGCGCTGATAACTGCGGTATCGCCACGATCACTTTGAGCCAGTCCACCTTCACCTGTGCAGAAGCAGGACCGAACCTTATCACGATGACCGTTACCGATGTAGCCGGACTATCGGCCAATGCTACTCCGACAGTTACAGTCCTTGACACGATTGCCCCGGTTATCACCTGTCCTTCTAATGCTATAGAAAATGCAGATGCCAATTGCCAGTTCACACTGCCGGATTACACAGCCGGTGTAGCCACAGACAACTGCGTTGCGGGTCTTGTTGTCACCCAGGATCCTGCAGCTGCCACAATAATCAGCGGTCATGGTACTATCCAGATAGTAAAACTTGTTGCTACCGATGCCAGCGGTAATGCAGACAGCTGCACGTTCACAGTAACCCTTATTGATGTCACTGATCCGGTAGCTACAAGCCAGGATACCACTGTTTACCTGGACGGATCAGGCAGTGTCACGATCGATAGCTCATTTGTCAATGATGGCAGCGCTGATAACTGCGGCATCGCCACGATCACTTTGAGCCAGTCCACCTTCACCTGTGCAGAGGTAGGACCGAACCTTATCACGATGACCGTTACCGATGTAGCCGGACTATCGGCCAATGCTACTCCGACAGTTACGGTTGCAGACAGCACTCCACCGGTTGCTGCTTGTCAATCCTACACCGTACAACTGGATGCAGCTGGTACTGCATTAATTGACAGTTCAAATATCGATAATGGCAGTTCAGATAATTGCAGTATTGCAACTATGAGCCTTGATATCAGCAGCTTTACCTGTGCTGACCTGGGTGATAATACAGTCACCATGACAGTTAGTGATGCCAGTGGCAATTCATCCTCCTGCCAGGCAATTGTGACCGTTGAAGATATTGAGGACCCTGTGATTCTGTGTCCTAATGATACAATTGTTACTGCACTGGCAGGAAACTGCAGTATGGTTGTGACCAATATTGCACCGGGACCAGCTTCAGATAATTGCAGTGTTACTCCGGCAACCTTCAGGATGGAGGGTGCAACAACAGGATCAGGATCATTAGATGTAAGCGGAACTGTCTTTAATAAAGGTTTAACCACAGTCTGGTATAAGGTATCTGACCAGAGTGGTAATGCAGATTCCTGTTCCTTTGATGTTACTGTACTTACAAGCGTTGTATCACCAGACAGTGCCTATACTGACCGTGACAGCGTTTGTGCAGGTGATGGAAACATTCAACTTATGTATGGTGGAGGTGTTATGGTTGGCGGAGGAACTGCCCAATGGTATGATGATGCCTTGTTAAGCAATAAGATTGGTACTGATAATAATCTTATCATTTCAGCGCCTGTTGTAACTACTACTTATTATTTAAGATTTGAAGGCAGCTGCGATTCATCTGCAGTTGTTTCAACTATTGTTTTTGTAAAAACGGGCTCAACTGCACCTGTCTCAGCATCGTCTGATCGAGATAATATTTGTCCGGGTGATGGCTCAATTGTTCTGACTTACATGGGGGGAACACCTGGTACAGATGCGATAGCCCGATGGTATTCAGATTCAGCCCTGACAGCTATAGCCGGAATCGGCAACAATCTAAGTTTGTTTGCTCCTCTTGTTACAACACCGTATTTCGTTAGGTTTGAAGGAGATTGCGACACAACTTCAGCAGTTGGAACCCTGCTCCAAGTATCTGATGTTACACTAGATCCTGATACAGCATATACAGACAGAGACAGTATTTGTTCGGGTGATGGAACAATAATTCTCAGTTACATTGGTGGTGGCGGTGGATCCAATGTAGAGGCAGTCTGGTATGCGGATTCTTCCATTTCAGTTTCTATCGGAACAGGCAATGACCTTTCAATAGCTGCTCCGCTTGTATCAACCACTTATTTTGTAAGGTTTGAAGCTGATTGCGATAGTTCCAATGTAGTCGGTACAAGGCTTACTGTAGGTAGTTTATCAGTTGCCCCGGATAGTGCATATGCTGACAGAGACAGCATTTGTTCAGGGGATGGAAATATTATTCTCTCATATGGAGGTGGCATACTGGGAATGAATGGTGTTGCTACATGGTATGATAATGCTGCCATGGTGAGCAGTATTGGAACGGGTAATAATTTAAGTGTACCGGCTCCGCTCACTACTACAAATTATTTTGTAAGAATTGAGGCTGATTGTGATACCACAACAGCTGTATCTGTAAAGATTTATGTTCTTTCTTCATCTACCTCTCCAGTTTCAGCAGGTTCTGACAGGAATTCGATCTGTGCAGGCGACGGTTCAATTACACTCACTTATACAGGAGGTACTTTAGGAGACCTTGCAGTTGCAAGATGGTATTCGGATGCATCCTTCACTATTTTTGAAGGGGAGGGGAATGATCTGCTCATTCCTGGGCCCGCTGATTCAACAACTTATTTCGTCAGGTTCGAGGGTCCCTGTGGGAATACTACGGCTGTCAGCACAACAGTATTGGTTTTTGCATCAAGTCTGCCACCCACCAGTGTGGTTCCGGACAGAGATGATTTATGTCCGGCTGACGGAAGCATCAATCTCAGCTACATAGGAGGTTCATTGGGAGAAGGAGCAGTTGCGTCATGGTATGCCGATACGATGGCTGCACCCATTGGTACAGGAAGCAGTATAACAGTAATTACACCTGATTCCACTACTACCTGGTATGTAAGGTTTGAAGGAGGATGTGATTCAACTATTGCTGTCCCGGGTACTGTGACCGTTAAGGCCCTTTCTGTTGCTCCGGTTTCTGCCAGCGCGGATGTTGACAGTATTTGTGCAGGGGCAGGTATAATCACGCTAAGCTACATCGGTGGATCTATTGGTGATGGTGCAGTGGCAGTCTGGTATGATGATGCCTTAATGACAAGCAGCGTGGCCACCGGTAATGATGTCAGTGTTACCTCTCCAGATACAATAACGACCTATTTTGTCCGGTTTGAGGGTGATTGTGATACAACGGCTGCAGCATCTGTTACCATAACCGTATTTGCGGTTCCAGCACCGGAATTCACCGAAGAAACTCAGGAGGCATGTGTCAACGGACCGCTCTACCGTTATGTTGTCAGCGGACAACAGGGTTCTGCTTACACATGGAATATTACCAATGGAACGATTGCCACTGACAGGAATGATACAGTATTTGTAGATTGGGGATCAGTAGTACAGGCAGGAAGGCTGGAAGTACTTGAAACTACATCTGAAGGATGTGTTTCTATTGCTATGGGTATTGACGTAAGCATTAGCGGTCCCACTGTTGATCTGGGTGAAGACCAGAACATTTGTGAGGGACATTCGACCACCATTACTCCGGCAGGTGATTACTCATTTGTATTCTGGATGAACAATGGCAGTACAGGTCCGACATATACAACGGATACCACTGAAATGGTCAGAATACAAGTGTTTAATGATGCGGGTTGTACAGCATTTGACAGTGTTCAGATCACAGCCTACCCAACTCCTGTGGTAGATCTTGGAAACGATACCACTTTATGTGGTGAAGCATCCCTTGTGCTTGACGCAGGAAATCCTGGTGCTTTGTATTTCTGGTCAACAGGTGAAACTACACAGACGATAGAAGTATTCCCGGGCCAGCAGGAAATCAGTGTTGAAGTATCCATTGCCGGTGGTTGTTCAGATTCATCATCGATCAGAATTCGACCCTGTTCTCCAAAAGATTTCTTTGCCAATATCGCGAATACCATAACACCAAACGAAGATGGTGTAAATGATACCTGGCAAATTGATGAAGCTGCATCTTTTCCGGAGATTGAAATTGAGATCTTTGACCGTTGGGGCAGGCTTGTATGGAAATCTACCAGGGGATATACTGTCCAATGGGACGGAAGGAGTACCAAAGGTGAGGAGATGCCAATGAGTTCATACTTTTATGTGATTAACCTGAATGATGGTTCAGACCAGATAACGGGTACAATAACAATTATGAGATAGGTAAAACGTTAAATATTACTATTTTAGAACAGTGAATTGGAGGAAATACATAGGAATCTGGATAGTTTTAGCGGGACTGATCATACGCCCGATAAATATCCTGCATGCCCAGCAATTACCCCAGTACAGCCAGTATATGATGAGTAAGTTTCTCATTAACCCAGCTGTGGCAGGATCGGAGGGCTATACGGCCTTCAACCTGACTGCGAGGGAACAGTGGATTGGTATGGAAAACTCACCAAGTACCTATGCTTTCAGTGCCCAATCAAGAGTTTTGAAGAATAGTTTTATCTCCAGGGGAAGTTCTATAAAAAAGAAAAGAAATGCTGCATCCAGGAGTGGTAAAGTTGGATTGGGAGCTCATATTTTCTCTGATAGAAGTGGCCTTGTGAGTATGACAGGGTTTAAACTCACCTATGCCTATCATATTGCCTTCCAGCGGGGACAGTTGTCATTCGGACTAACGGGTACAGGTTACCAGTTCAGGGTGGATAAAGAACAAATCAATCTTTACGATCCGGGTGATAACCTGGTTAATAATTATGATAACCGTATGTTCATCCCGGATTTTGATATTGGAGTGTATTATTCGGATCCAAAGATGTATGCCGGACTTTCTGCATCGCAGTTGTTTGGTGCCTCGTTGAAATTTGGGCAGGGCAGTTATGAAAACTTCAAGCTGCAGAGGCATTACTACTTAATAGGAGGATACAATTTCGATCTTAGTGATTATTTGATACTCGAACCTTCGATCCTGGTCAAGACTTCGGCTATGAAAACCTGGCAAATGGATCTTTCTGGTAAATTGAATATTTATGAAGATTACTGGGCCGGGTTAAGCTACCGTACCGGAGCTGATGCAGGGGCCATTATTATTTTCGGGGGACTAAGGGTGGATAAATTTTTCTTTGGGTATTCTTTCGACTATACACTCAGCAGTATTATGAAGCATAGTTTTGGTTCACATGAATTCATGCTGGCTGTGAAGTTGGGTGATAATGCACGACGCTATAAGTGGCTGATCCGTTACTAAGATCACTGAAACCAGATTGTAAACAATGGTTTTACCGAGCCCCGGATATAGTCCCCGGTATATTTGTCAAATTGGGACTCTGTCCGGTTAATCGTAAGAGCCTTTATATCCTTATATATTTGCAGGTTCTCCGGATTGATATACCAATCCTCCTGAAAGGTAATGCTGTTCAGATCGCTTACAGGATAATTTTCAGGTAACATATCCGGTTGGGATATGGGAGATTCAGGGCTTTCTGTACTGCTAAATACCAGGTTGATGAATTCATCTCGATTTAAAGGTTTTTTTTCAGGTCCGACAAGAAAAGCCTGAATATTTTCCTTTAAAACAGCTGATATTATCTTCTCAAGTAAAATATCAGGGTCAAAATGCCTGTAAAAATCAAATCGATGATATTGCCATTCATTATACTCAGCCTCACTAATTTGTCCGTATTCTTCTTCCCTGTAAAGGTATTCTTCATAGGACTTGTTATACAAAGGAATCTCATAGGAGATATTCTTCTTAATGAGATGAAAATTTGAGGATTTGTATTTTACCGGCTTTTTATTTCCAGAGGTCCATTCCGGCAGCACCATAAACAGTAGCCTTCTTCTGACTTCGGTATTTTCGAAACCATCAAAAGGTGTAGTTGTATATTCCCGAATAGGAAGGTAGGCAATAATATCTTTATAGATTTTTAAGCTTTTACTATCCAGCCACCAGGATTCATAGAAAAATATCCCGCTGATCTCTTCATAGGGAATCTTACGGTATTCGGAGATATTTTTCATGTTGCCATCATCTTCAATCATTAGGCTCGTATCCCAGCCTGCTGAAAGATAATCCAGAATCTTAAGGGTGTCGAACTTGTTATATTTCAGTTTATCAATCAGTTGCGGAACGGAGCCCCAAAAGTTAGGATCATACACCTGTGCCTGTGCATCGAAAACTGCATTAAATACAGGCGGAATAAGGTCTTTCTCCCGGAACTTTGCAATCAGGAGGGGATCCGGACCAGGTTGGGGAATGGTATCAAAATAAGCGGGTTCGAAGGAATAGATTGTTTTCAGGAAAGAAGCATTTATATCCAACATATTATTATTCCGGCGTGAGGGTTTCTGAAATTTTTCCTGAGCGGGAATTTTATGAAAGATGGTCAGCAGTAGAATTCCTGATAATAATAATCGGACGAAAAACACTTTTGAATTCATGTGTAGAAAAAGGATTTAAGAATTTTAATATGAAGGTGAAATTAATAATTTTAATAACTCTGTAATTTTACGACATTTGTATCTGTTATTCTGAAAATTTGCATTATGAAACTTACTGAAAAGAAATGTATACCCTGTGAGGGGGGAGTTCCCAAACTTACAGGTTCAGAAATTGCAACATATACCAGGGAATTGAAGGAACCCTGGGAAGTGGTGGATGATATGAAAATTACTAAGGACTTTGAATTTCCTGATTATAATTCCTGCATCAAATTTGTTGACAGGGTGGCTGAACTAGCTGAAGTGGAGGGGCATCACCCGGTTATGCATGTCTATTTTTCAAAAGTGAATATTGAACTCTGGACACACGCCATACTGGGACTTTCGGAAAATGATTTTATTCTAGCTGCAAAAATTGATGATTTATAGTATTCGCAGAGTTCAAACGGGGATTTTAATCACTTTCTCTTTGCTGATTTCCGGGTATTCCCAGATAGCTGATACCTTATTTCCACTGGAGGAAGTACAGATTGTATCAGACCGGATCGGATTACCGGAAAACCGGAGTGGCAGGCACGTCTCTGTGATTAAGGCTGATGAAATTCAAGCCCTCCCGGTTAATTCCATCGATGAATTGTTAAGATATGTCCCGTTTATGGAGGTACAATCCCGTGCACCGTTTGGGGCCCAATCAGATATTCTGATGCGGGGATCCACCTTTAACCAGGTTCTTGTATTAATTGATGGAATGAGAATCAATGATCCTCTGACCGGGCATTTTAACAGTAATATTCCTGTTTCCCTGACGGAAATTTCGAGGATTGAGGTTTACAGGGGTAACGCATCTCCGATATACGGTCCTGACGCAGTTGGAGGTGTGGTAAATATTATCACCAAAACTTTTCAGAAGGGCTATGAGGACAAGGATCATCTTGATGGTAGAGTAGAGTTTTGGATGGGTGAAAATAACCTGAAAAGAAGTAATTCCGGAATAAGCATCAGGAGAGGAAGGTGGAAGGCCTCGGCCGGAGTGAATTACAGTGCCTCTGACGGTCAACTGCTCGAACCTGATTCCCTGCGTGGTGATTTCAGAGTACTTACCCCATCCGTTTCCTTATCTTCTGAGATAAGCGAGAAGGTTCAGATATCGGTTCGAACAGCTTTTGATAAAAGGCTGTTTAATGCCAGGTATTTTTATACCAACAGTCCCTTTGACCAGTCAAGGGAGGAAGTCTCTAAATGGTGGAACCAGGCCCGTCTGAGTTTTCAGATGAGCGAATCTCATTCCATGCAGTTATCGGCCGGATACCAGACAACGAGGGACTCATTTCTTTTTAATCCTGCATTTCCTGCAAATATTCACCGAACAAATTACCAGAATTACGAGATAAATCATCTTTTTAAGAGTGGTAGTGGATTACGATTGGCTTCGGGTATTCAAATGGACTATAAAAATATTTTTAGTAATGACAGGGGAGATAGAGAACACTTGCATGCCGGGGGGTATGTTATGGCGACAAAGGTTTTAAGGGAAGAGTTCACCTTGGGAGGGGGACTGAGACTGGATTATGATCAGGTATATGGACTGGAAATTCTGCCCCAGGTTAATTTGTCCTATACTTCAGGCCGGTGGATAATGAGAGGATCAGCAGGAAGATCTCTGCGTTCGCCGGATTTCACTGAACGATATATTTCCACCGGTTTAGACGGTCCTTTGAGTCCCGGTAGAAACCTCGGAAATCCAGATCTTCTGGCTGAAAGGGCCTGGAGTATTGAGGCAGGAGTGGATCGGAGAATAATGGAAAGCATTCAATTCAGGGTAACTGGTTTTTACCGGTTTTCCAGAGACCTGATAGACTATGTTCTGACCCCGGCTGAGGAAATTCCTGAAAATTCAAATCTCCTGTCCGGGGAAAGCTACTTTTACACAGAGAATATCGGATTATTAAATACCGGAGGGATTGAAGCAGAACTTTCAGGAAGTCATCCTCTTGACGGAAAATGGACAATGGACTGGACTGTTTCGTACCAGGGCTTGCTTACCAGGAGTGATTCGGTAATTGTTTCAAAATACCTGGCCTCTCATTCCAAAAACTATGCAAGTTTAAGTTTCGGGGCGGGTACAAACGGTTTCAGAATACGGATGAATTCGATGTACAAAACCAGAGATCCCGAAGCTGCTATGGAGATCAACCAGAACCTCAGTAAGTCCTATATGCTTTGGAATCTAAGGATTGATAAATATTTCTGGAACAGGCAGTTGCAACTTAGTTTTCAGGTAAATAACCTCTTTAATGAGAATTACTCGGACATAATGGGTGCAAAAATGCCAGGTCGATGGATACTGGGAGGCTTAACATGGAATTTTCACCGATAATTCCCCGTATGTTTACCGATTAATTTTGCAAGAGCTTGAAATTCTCCAGTAGATTTGTCAGGTAATCACATTTATATCTATTGTTATGGAGAGAGATAAAAGTAATAAGAGAGCTATTCTGGGTGTTATCCTGGTCCTTGTGGGAGTAGTCGTGATTGTAGGAAATTTTAACCTTTTTCCACACGGCCTGAGGCCCATACTTTTCTCATGGCCGTCAATATTGATACTCGTTGGACTGTTTTTTGTGTTATCCAGGGAATCAAAGCCCACCGGTTTGATATTGATCCTTGTCGGAGCTGTATTCATGGTGCCAAGAATGTGGCATGATGTTCCCTGGGGCTGGCATGAATTGTTCTGGCCAGCCATGCTTATGGGACTGGGTGCCATTCTGATCACACGCGCAGTTGGCAGGAAAAGAGAAGATCTGGGCGGTGGACCCGATTTCATTGATGATATGTCAGTTTTTGGAGGAGGGGATAGAGTTATAGCCTCAAAATCATTCCGCGGAGGAAGAATAACCGCCATTTTTGGAGGATCCAAATACAACTTGATGAGTGCGGATCTGGCCAAGGGAAGAAATGTCATCGATATTTTTATGGTATTTGGAGGCTCAAAATTCATTATTCCGCCGGACTGGGATGTTAGAATTGAAGTCTCTGCCATTTTTGGAGGATTCTCTGATAAACGGCACATCCGAAGAGATGAGCCGAGAGATCCGAGTAAAGAGTTGGTTATTAAAGGAGTAGCCATTTTTGGTGGTGGAGATATTG
Source organism: uncultured Bacteroidaceae bacterium (assembly GCA_963777115.1). GTDB lineage: Bacteria > Bacteroidota > Bacteroidia > Bacteroidales > SM23-62 > SM23-62. The sequence goes on from CAVZPP010000002.1 coordinate 599,367, forward strand.
TAAGTTTCTAAGTCCCCTGTCATGTCTAACCCGATACTGGAAAGAATAAGGCATATTTATATTTACTTCATTGTCTGGATTATTATTGCCGTGATCCAGTCCCTGCTTATCAATTTTGCCACAGACCTCCAGTATTATATTGCCATCGTAGACAGCCTTGTTTTCAATGTTTTGTTTGCTTTGCTGGCTGTTACCATTTGGTTCCCGGTTCGATACAGCAATCCGGATGGGAAATTATCTATTCGCATAATCCTGACCTATATAGTAGTCGGCCTAGTAATTATTACCGGCTGGCTTTACATGGGTTACATGATATTGAAATTAGTCCTGGTAAACCAGGAGGCTTACTTCAGCTTTCTGAATGATTCATTCATTGCTCGATTGGCCACGGGGATACTGTATTATGGAGTTATCCTTCTTATTTACCATCTGTTCATTTACGGTAAGGAACTGGAGGAAAAGAAGCTCACTGAAACGAACCTGAACCTATTGGTTAAGGAATCTGAGTTGAATGTGTTGCGCTCCCAGCTAAATCCCCATTTTCTGTTCAACAGCCTGAACTCTATTAGCTCACTGACCATATCCGATCCGGGAATGGCAAGGGATATGATTATTAAACTGTCTGAATTCCTTAGGTATGCACTCAGGCATGGGGAAAGAGAGAAAACAAAACTGGCAGAGGAAATCAAAAATATTGAACTTTACCTTCAGATAGAAAAGATCCGCTTTGGTGACAAACTGGTGTTTGAAAAGGAGATTTCAGAATCATGTGTAGGAGGATTAATTCCGAATATGATCCTTCAGCCATTATTTGAGAATGCAGTTAAACACGGGGTGTATGAAAGTACTGCACCAATCACCATCAATATGAATTGCCAGGGGATACCTTCAGGCATGCAAATAGAGATCAGCAATAACTTTGATCTTAACCAGGTTACCCGCAAAGGTGCAGGAATTGGACTAAAGAATGTAAAGAACAGGCTGAAACTGATCTATGGCCGGGATGACCTGGTAAAAGTTGATAAAGCCGAAGGAGTCTTTACAGTCAGATTAATTATTCCTCAGCAACTATCTTCCAATTTAAAAGCTAAGAAGACAAACACAATAAAGCCATGATCAAAACCATAATTGTTGAAGATGAAAAACTGGCCCGTGACCTGATCAAGGATTACCTGGGTAAGCATAATGATTTTGAATTAATCGGAGAATATGAGGATGGGTTCAGTGGACTAAAGGCCATCAATGAACTTATGCCAGACCTGGTTTTCCTGGATATTCAGATGCCAAAACTGACAGGATTCGAGATGCTGGAAATACTTGAACATCATCCTGCGATCATATTTACCACTGCTTACGACCAGTATGCCTTAAAAGCATTTGAACATAATACCCTGGATTACCTGCTCAAACCTTATTCCTCAGATCGGTTTGATGAGGCAGTGGACAAAGCACGGGAGCGGATCAGTGCAGGGGGTGATTCAAATTCAATAAGTAAACTGGTGGAACACAGGGATGAACAGGAAGAATCCATACACAGGGTAGTTGTAAAATCCCGTTACAAGATTCATGTGATCCCCGTGGATAATATCACCTACCTCGAAGCCCAGGACGATTATGTAATGATTTACACCCATGACTCAAAACATCTGAAGCAGAAGACGATGAAATACTTCGAATCCCATCTGCCCGAAGAGGATTTCGTAAGGATCCATCGTTCATACATCGCCAGGATCACAGAGATTGAGCAGATGCAGCTCTATGAGAAAGAATCTTATATTGTTATCTTAAAAAACGGGGTCAAATTACCCGTTAGTAAAACCGGACTTCCCAAATTGAAATCGAAGCTGGATTTCTGATTTCTTTGTGTATTTTAGAGCCTCTAAATACATAGTTAAGAATTAGAAAAAGTATTATGAAACCTACCTTAGTAATCCTTGCAGCAGGGATGGGAAGCCGCTATGGCAGTCTGAAACAAATTGATGCAGTGGGCCCTTCCGGGGAAGCTATCATCGATTATTCCATATATGATGCCATTCGTGCGGGTTTTGAGAAAGTTACTTTTATTATCAGGAAAAGTATTGAAGATGATTTCAGGCAGGTCTTCGGGGAAAAGCTGAAAGGAAAAATTGAAACAGATTATGTTTTCCAGGAACTGGATATGGTACCGGAAGGAAGAAGTTTTTCGCCAGAACGGGTAAAACCATGGGGTACGGCACATGCTGTATGGGTAGCAAAGGATAATGTCAGGGAACCTTTTGTAGTGATTAATGCAGATGATTTCTATGGCCCGGGAAGTTACCAGGCTATGGCCGACTATCTTATCGGAGAAGGAAGCGAGAGCAGTTCAAAATACTGTATGGCGGGTTACGAGTTGCAGCATACACTTTCTGATTTCGGGTCAGTTTCCCGGGGAATTTGTGAATCCAGGGATGGGGGCTTTTTATCCTCCATAGTGGAAAGGACAAAGATCAATAAGGATGGGGAATCCATCTATTATGTGGACAATAATAAAAAACCGGTATCACTTACCGGGAAGGAGCTGGTATCAATGAATATCTGGGGATTTACCCCCGGCATTTTTGATTACCTTGATGATGCTTTTTCTGGATTCATCAGGGATAATGGAGATAAACTCAAAGCTGAACTGTATATTCCGGCTGTTGTAAATGACCTGATTGCCAGCCAGGAAGCAAGTGTAAAGATACTACCCGCAGGTGATCGTTGGTTCGGTGTCACTTATAAGGAAGATAAACCCCTGGCTGTTGAAAATATTAAAGAATTGATCCAACAGGGCCTATACCCAGAAAATTTATGGGCTTGACAAATGACTGACCTTCTGCAAACCGGGCTCAATTTTGCCATTGAGGGAGATCCGATTTCTTATGAACCATATACCAGTGGGCATATCCATGAGACATACCTGCTGAAATCAGGCAAGCCGGATAATCCTAAGAAGTATATTATTCAGGGACTGAATGCCAATGTCTTCAAAAAGCCGGAATCCATGCAGGATAATATCAGCCGCATCCTGCAACACCTTAAGAATTCAAATGAAGAAAACTATGGTTTCCAGGATCTTGAAATCATTGAAACCAGAGAGGGAAAAAACCTCCACCTGGATGAGGAGGGGAATTACTGGAGGTGTTACAGTTTTATAGAGGACTCAGTGACACTGGAAGGGGTTGAAAATCCCGGGCAGGCTTATGAGGGTGGAAGAAGTTTCGGTTATTTTTCAGCCAGGCTGAAAAATTATAATCCACGCAGGCTACATATCACTATCCCTAATTTTATGGATATGGAATGGAGGCAGAAACAGCTCACCTATGCAGAACTTACGAATCCCGGGGAGAGACTGAGACAGTCGCAGCAGGAGCTGAAAAGAATCAGTGACCTGTCAGAGGTCGCCAGGAGATTTTTACAGATCCGACCGGCTTTGCCGGACAGGGTGGCACATAATGACACCAAAATCACTAATATTCTTTTTGATCAAGAAAGTGGAAAGGGAAAATCTGTCATTGATCTTGATACGGTGATGACGGGTACCCTGTTGACTGAATTCGGAGATATGGTACGCTCATATACATCCTCAGGCGGGGAAGATGAAACGGAACCCGGAACCTATACATGCAGGGAAGATATTTTTCAGGGATTGGTAACAGGTTATTCGGAGGCTGTGTCTTCATTTATTTCTGACATAGAAAAAGTAAACCTGCTGCTGGGCGCGAAAGCAGTAATATATATGCAGGCGATGCGGTTTCTAACAGATTACATCAGTAATGATATCTATTATAAAACCAGTTTTCCACAACAAAATCTTTTCCGCGCCAGAAACCAGCTGGGATTACTGGAATCACTGATCGATAAAACTGGTCTTCTTGAGGATATTCTCAAAAGATCCTTTTAATTTCCTTTCATCATTTGTATTTTTACATGCTCTAAACTAATTTTCAATGGCAGGTCTTTTCAGGAAGAAATCCACTAAAGGTAAGGTTCAATTCGTCGATCTTGAAGGTCAGGCTCTTAAAGAAGGGGATACTGTGATGTCACTTCGTTATGATCTGGGGAAATGCAGGATAATAAATACCGATGAGGGTATGGCATATGAATCAATCGCTAGCGGTGAAAAGGTTCTCTACGTAAAAATGATCGATGCCGCTACGGGTTATCAAAAAGTAAAAAGACTGGAATCCTGATGCGTAAGATACTACCTGGATTTTTCATCCAATCTTTGGGTATTGCTTTTATTATTTGCCTTACAGGCAGTGAGCTATCTGCCCAAAATTCTATTGAAACCAAACTCTTTGAAACACCTCCGGTTATTGACGGCCGGGTGGATGATGCAGTCTGGTCCAGTGTTACACCGGTTACAACTTTTTACCAGAGGGAGCCCAATACAGGAGAGCCCTTTTCAGAGGCTACCGAGGTATATGTAGGCTATGATGAGGATAATCTCTACATAGGTTTTCGTTGCTATGGAGATCCGGATCAGATTACTGCCAAGGAGTTGGCCCGTGATGTCAGCCTGGGCAACGATGACAGGGTACAGGTGATCCTGGATACCTATCTTGACAAAAGAAATGCTTTCTGGTTCCAGGTTGGTCCCAGAGGCTCAATCGGGGATGCTATCGTAAGTGAGAACGGGGCTGCCTTCAATAAGGCCTGGGACGGATTATGGACAGGGAAAGCCAGCATCCATGAAAAGGGATGGGATGCCGAGTTGTCAATTCCTTTTAAAACTCTGAGTTTTAAAAAAGGTGAGGGCACCTGGGGAATAAAATTTATCCGCCACTTAATGAAAAATGAAGAATCCGGTTACTGGCCGGAAGCCAACCTGAATTCCCATAAATTCCAGGTATCTGATGAGGGACTTTTAACAGGAATTGGAGATATTACCCAGGGAATCGGATTGGATCTTATTCCATATGGACTGACGGGAGCAGATTACAAACGGGAGGATGGTAAGACTCAGCCGGTTCTTGATGCAGGATTTGATGCCTATTACCGATTAACTTCAAACCTCAAGGCTGCTCTGACAGTAAACACAGATTTTGCCCAGACCGAGGTAGATGACAGGGCGATAAACCTGACAAGATTTAATCTTTTTTATCCTGAGAAAAGGGATTTCTTTCTGGACGGTGCTAATTATTTCAATTTCGGTATTAACGGAGACCGTGGCAATGAATGGAATACACGCCTGATCCCATTCTTTTCAAGAAGGATTGGATTGGATTCATTGGGTAATCCCATCCCCCTGTTATATGGAACTAAGGTAACCGGACAGGCCGGTAAATGGAACATTGGGGCGATGTACATGAAAGATGAGAGGAAGGACTGGTACAATTCTCACTTTGTAGTTACACGTGTTACACGCAATTTCGGAGATCAGTCCAATGCCGGTTTTATCTCAACGTACGGGAATGCATTGTATGATACCTCTAATTTTGTTCTGGGATTTGATGTAAAACTGGCAAGCTCGAAGTTCAGGGGGAATAAGAATATCGGACTGAATATGTATGGACTGAAATCCATGTCTTCCAATGCTGCATCGGAATCGGGGGGTAGCAGCAGGGATCTGGCCTATGGAATTGAATTCCTCTACCCTAATGACCTCTTGTTTTTTCGACTTGGACATATGCAGATCCAGGAAAACTTTATAGCCGGAATAGGATTTGTTCCCCGTCCCGGTGTGAGGCAGACCTATGTTGAGACAATGCTTGGTCCAAGGCCGGAAAGATGGGGGATTATGCAGGTTCTAACCGGAATAAAGTTGGATTATATTACCGATTTTGGAAATGATCTTCTTACAAGGGAGATCTTAGGAACCCCGATTAATGTCAGATTTTTTTCCGGTGATGAAATAATGTATAATATCGCCCATACGTATGAATTCCTTGAGGAGGGATTCAATATCTACAACAATATATCCATACCTGAAGGTGAGCACAAGTTCCTCTGGCAAACCATCTCTTTAACATCCGCACAAAGGCGGCTACTCTGGGCGGGACTCGATTACAGGTTCGGGGGATTTTATGATGGAACCCGTAATGAAATTAAGCTGAAAGCTGGTTATAAAGTAATCATTCCCTTGTTTGTCGGGGGTGAACTAATCCGGAATAATGTAAAATTACCGGAAGATGGGTTTATTGCAATTATTTACCGCCTGAATCTTAATATCCTTTTCAGTCCGGATATAACCCTTAGCAACTATGTCCAATACGACAATAAATCAGGAAAAATGGGCTGGCAGTCCCGTTTTCGCTGGATAATTAAACCCGGAAAGGAAGTCTTTTTTGTATGGAACAGCATTGCAGCAGATCCCTATGAAAGATTCCAGATACAGGAAACCTCAGCCCGCCTGAAATTAAAATATACCATACGATTCTAATTCTGTATTTTTACAGGAATTATGGGTAAAAAGAGAAAAGTCAACCGGGTCAGCCTTGAGTTGTATGAGGATCGTTTTTTTCATGAGGGTGAGGAGGAGCCCTATACCGGACAGTATACCTTATACCATGAGAATGGTGAACGTGCCGAGCAGTCTAATGTAAAAAACGGACTGATGCATGGGGATATGTCCATCTGGAATGAAGAGGGGATTAAAATCTGTGAGGCTGAATATAAAGAAGGGGTAAAACATGGAAATGTAACCCTGCGGTATGACAGTGGTAAAATAAAATCCGAGTTTTATCTCATCGAGGGAATGAGGGAAGGAAAATTCCTGATGTGGTATGAAAATGGAAATAAAAAATTTGAGGCCCGCTACAAAGAAGATGAACTACATGGTAAGCAGGTTAAATGGTTTGAGAACGGAAAAGTAAATATTGAGACGAATTATAAAGAGGGACTTGAAGACGGTGAGAAAACCATTTTTGGGGAGGATGGAAAAATTTTGTTTAAAGGCAGGTATTCCGATGGTACTATTGTATGAAAGGACGAATTTTAAATATTCTTTTCTGGTCGATCATTTCAGCTGCCTTTATTGGTCCAGGTACCGTAACTACAGCTGCCAAAGCGGGGACTGATTTCGGTCTTCCCTTACTCTGGGCTCTTACTTTTGCAACCATTGCCTGCCTTACCCTGCAGGAGGCGGCGGCCCGCCTGACTATTTCTTCAGGCATGAACCTCGGACAGGCCATTGCTCTGCAATCAGAAAATGCAAAACGCAAAACACTAATACCTGTTTTAGTACTAATCTGTATTCTCAGTGGTACGGCAGCTTATCAGACAGGTAATCTTCTTGGAGCTATAGCCGGTATCAACCTCCTGTTTGACAGTCCCTCCTGGTTAATGGTCCTTGTCCTGGGACTCATGGCAGGAGTATTACTGATGGTTCCATCAGTAAAAGTGATTGCCAGGATACTCGGAGGAATAGTTGCTGTTATGGGAATTGTTTTCCTGGTTTCAGCGATTTCAATCAAACCGCCTCTGGCCGACCTTCTTCGGGGAATGACACATCCAGTATTACCTGTTAACCGGGGGGGAGGATTGCTTGTCCTTGGACTGATAGGCACGACGGTCGTTCCGTATAACCTGTTTCTCGGATCTGATTTATCCAAAGGCCAATCTTTAAAAGAAATGCGATCCGGTCTGACGGTCGCAGTAATTCTTGGAGGAATTATTTCTATGGCTGTATTAGTTACGGGTAGTTCTATGAGTGGGGTGTTTACTTTCGAGGGACTTGCAAACTCATTGACAAATCATATAGGGAAGCTTGGGTACCTGGTTTTGGGAGTGGGCCTTTTCGCGGCAGGTTTTACTTCGGCCGTCACAGCACCCCTGGCTTCTGCAGTGACTGTCAGAAGTCTATTCGGTCATACTAAACCTGAATTATGGAAAGATGGCTCCCTGCGGTTTCGTATGATCTGGATCTCCATACTGATATTAGGCATGGGATTCGGAATGGCAGGTTTTAAACCCATTCCTGTCATCATCATAGCCCAGGCACTGAATGGATTGATCCTTCCATTGATTGCTGTTTTCCTTTTCATTACTGTAAATAATAAAGGCATTATGCGGGGATCCCTAAACCGGATGCCTGGAAATGTCCTGATGACAGCCGTTGTTTATATTACAATGATCATTGGACTGGCAGGAATTGTCCGGGCTGGAATGACTGCCATGAAGATTGAATTTGAACGCTGGGGACTGATCATGTTAATCCTGGCCATTGTTTCCTTCCTCTTAATGGGACTGGTTCTGGTAAAAACTTTTAAAAGGTCAAATAAGCAGGAATTTTGATAGATGAACGTGCATATGAAATCTTTGTCGATACCGGCGGGACGTTTACGGACTGCATTGGAAGGGATCCTGAAGGCAATTGGATTCGGAGGAAAGTTCTGAGTAATGGCAGTCTTCGGGGAGCGATCAGCCGCTGGCTGGATCAAAAAACCCTTTTTATCACTGAGAACTGGGATCTTTCGGATGACATAATCCGGGGATATGAATTTGTCCTGCTAAACCATAAACATACGATTACCTATATTCAGTGTTATGATATTGAAAAGGGTATACTGCGCCTGACAAGGGAACTGCCGAAAGAAGTATACGATCAGGGGATTAGTTTTGAGATCCATTCCAGGGAAGAAGCTCCGGTGCTTGGGGCCAGGCTGATTACAGGTACACCCCTGGATCTGGACCTTCCCCCAATTCGTATGAAACTGGGCTCAACCAAGGGTACCAACGCCTTGCTTGAAAGAAAAGGATCTGAACTGGTATTATTTGTCACGAAAGGCTTTAAAGATATACTTGAGATTGGCGACCAGCAGAGGCCGGATATTTTTGCTCTGAAAGTACAGAAGCGAAAAATGTTATATCACAATGTAGTTGAAGTTGATGAACGGATTGACAGTCAGGGGAATATAATAGCTCCCCTTGATATCCTGGCCCTGGAAAAGGATTTGAAAAGGATTAAAAGAAAAGGATTTCACTCGGTTGCAATCTGCCTGTTGAATTCCTATATCAATCCGGTACATGAGTTTGAAGTGGCAGGATTCCTGAGGCAGCATGGAGTAAAAGAGATTTCCGTATCGACAGAACTCTCCAGCCAGATTAAGTATATAGAGAGGGCAGAAACAGCTACTGTGAATGCATATCTGAGTCCGGTATTCCGTTCCTATCTGGAAAATGTCAGAACCACCATTCATGGAGAGGGTATTCATATCATGACAAGTTCAGGGGGACTGGTGAGGGAGGATGAGTTCAGAGCAAAGGATAGCCTCCTGAGCGGTCCTGCGGGTGGTGTGGTTGGAGCCGTGACAGTCGGCAGGCGAACCGGCAGGGAAAACATCATCAGTTTTGATATGGGAGGGACCAGTACCGATGTATCCAGGTATGATGGTGAATTTGATTATCGATATTCCCTTCAAGTAGGTGACGCCCGTATATTTAGTCCCGCTCTATCCATTGAAACCGTAGCTGCAGGAGGAGGATCCCTCTGTTATTATGATGGTTTTAAACTTGCTGTGGGACCAGAAAGTGCAGGTGCATTTCCGGGACCGGCATCCTATGGGGCAGGGGGTCCGCTGACGGTAACCGATGTGAATCTTCTGCTTGGACACCTGGATCCGGATGATTTTGGTATCCCGGTATTCAGGGATGAGGCTGACAAAAAACTGGATGAATTGATCGCAGAAATCTCAGCAAGCAGTGGCAAAGTTTATTCACAAGAAGAGATACTTACTGGATTTTATGATATAGCTAATGAACTAATGGCAGGCGCTATTCGCAGCATTTCCATCGCACGTGGATACGACCCGGCTGATTATGACCTGCTCGCCTTTGGTGGGGCAGGAGGCATGCATGCCTGCCGTATCGCCCGGCTTCTTGGCATGACCACTGTGCTGGTGCCTGCTGATGCCGGACTCTTATCAGCCTATGGACTGGCAAATGCTTTGATTGAAAGATTTGCAGAAAAACTAATTCTTAAACCCTTCCCGGAGGTTGCTAATGATATACCTGTCTGGATTGCCGAACTGAGCAATCAAGCTGCAGAAGAGGTTGAAAGGGAAGGAGCTAGCCAGGATGTTGAAATCAGGATAAGAACTGTATTTATGCGGTTTAGCGGTCAGGATGAAAGCCTTCCTGTTCAATGGACAGAAGGAATAGATATGTTCACTCTTTTTAAAAAGGAATATACTCGTTTGTATGGGCATTGGACTGAAAACAGGGAGGTTGAGGTTGAATCCATTCGTGTAGTTGCCTGCCAACGGAAGGAAGTAGATCCAGAGGTAAGCCTTCCTGAAGATACCTATGAACCCGGACCCGGGAGAATGATAAAAGCATTTTCAGGAGGAATCTGGGTAGATACACCGGTTTTTAAGCGCTCGGAATTGAAGGAGGGTGCTAGAATCACCGGGTATGCATTGCTTATTGATCCTTACAGTACCACAGTTATTGACAGGGGATGGGAAATGATCATCAACCATTATGGAACTGCTGTAATACATAAAATGGTTGAGGATGACCTGGAGGAAGAACCGGATATGCCAGAAACAAGGCTGGAGCTGTTTACCAACCGGTTCAAATTCATTGCCGAGAATATGGGCGCTATGCTGCAGCGGACATCCCTTTCCGTTAATATCAAGGAAAGGCTTGATTTTTCATGTGCATTGATCAGTCCCGAGGGTTTCCTTGTAGCAAATGCCCCTCATATCCCGGTGCACCTGGGTAGCCTTGGAGTCTGTGTCAGAAGCCTTAAGAAGAAAATTAAAATGGAGGCAGGTGATACTATCGTGACCAACCATCCTGCTTACGGAGGATCTCATTTGCCGGATATAACCCTCGTTACACCCGTCTTTACGGGAGATAGCCAACTTATTGGGTATGTGGTAAACAGGGCGCATCATGCAGAACTGGGAGGGACAAGACCTGCTTCCATGCCTCCGGATGCAGCCTCCCTTGAAGAGGAAGGAGTTGTAATCGAACCCTTCCACCTGGTCAGAGCGGGTGAGACCAATTGGGATGGAATAAGAAAAATCCTTAAAAATGCACCTTATCCCAGCCGGGCAGTGGATGAAAATCTTGCTGATATGAATGCCGCACTTGCTGCCAACCGGGCAGGATCCTACGGTTTGCTGGAACTCGCAGAAAAGTATTCCGCAGATACTGTGATAGCTTATATGAATCATTTAAGGGAATACGCAGCCTCAAGGATGAGGCAAACCCTGGGTAAAATCCCGGATGGTAATTACGAGGCAATTGAGTTCCTGGATGACCAGAGTTGCCTGAAAGTTAAAATTGTAATCAAAGAGGAAAAATGCCTTATTGATTTTACCGGTACCTCACCTGTCCATTCAGGAAACATGAATGCAAACCATGCCATCGTTAATTCCGTTATCATATACGTTCTACGGCTTTTACTCGATGAAGCTTTGCCTTTGAATGAAGGATTCATGGAACCGGTCGATCTCATATTACCTGAATGCCTTCTGAACCCGAACTTTAATTTCCCCCCTAATCAATGTCCGGCTATCGTCGGCGGAAACGTAGAGGTAAGTCAGCGTCTGACGGATACCCTGCTGAAGGCCTTTGGGGTTATCGCATGCAGCCAGGGTACAATGAATAATGTAATGCTGGGTAATGATGAGTACAGCTATTATGAAACCATCTGCGGAGGATGCGGGGCAGGTAAGGATTTTCCAGGAGCCTCAGGTGTTCATCATCATATGACCAACACCCGAATTACAGATCCGGAGATACTGGAGAACAGGTATCCCCTAAAACTGGTGGAGTTTTCCATCTGCAAAGGATCCGGGGGGAAAGGCAGGTTCCCCGGAGGAAACGGGGTAGTCAGAATCCTGGAGTTTACAAAGGAATCCACTGTCTCGATTCTCAGTCAGCACAGGTTAGTAAGGCCTTATGGAATGGAAGGAGGAGGGGATGGAAAAACAGGAACCCAGGAAATCATAAGGGCAAGCGGTACAAGAGAATTGCTCAAAGGCATCGATGGAGCAACTGTGATGCCAGGTGACCGCCTGCAGATCAAAACTCCCGGAGGAGGAGGTTGGGGAAAGAAATAGTCTCTAAACCCCAGTGTTGATATCCGGGGAATGAAATAATCCATCAAGCTTTCAGTGTCCCATTTTAAAAGGCTTCCAGTATTCCAAGATAGATCCCGCTGTCACCCTTTCCCCAGGCAAAGTCAAGCCGGGCGTTCATACGGCGGTCCCGGAAAACCTTATATCTTAGTCCAATTCCCCCGGCAGGCTTGATTTTTAGATTGCTGAGGGTGGAGGCCGAATGGAATACATCTCCGGCCCCGGCAAAAGCTGCGAAGCTGATTCGCCAGAGCGGGGGACTGTGGTATTCGGCCTGGGCGAGAAACATGTTGTGGTCCCTGTACCTGCCCTTGAAATATCCGCGAAGAAGCTTATCTCCACCGATCATGGCCATATTTCGGAAAGGAACTTCGTTTCCCCATAAAAACTTCCCGTAAACCTGAACATAGAGGAGGTGTTCTTTGCCAAGGGTGCAGTATTTCCTCAGGTCAACTATCCATTTGGTATATGGCATGGAGGATCCCATAGCATTATTGAAAAATACCAGCCTGAACTGGTAATACTCACCTGAAGATGGAAGGAGAATATCCGAACGGCTGTCCCATGCCAATCCAAGTCCAACGCCGGAAATAGTGGACTGATCGCTGCCCGGAACAGAGCCTCCGGGTAAAATGGCATGAGCCACTGTATCGTACTCCACAATATTATTGCCTTCGAATTCGAGAAGAATACCTGCATAAATCTGATCATGAACGGATCTCATCAGGTCCAGTTTAATACCGCCAATGCGTGAAATATAGTATTCCTCATCTTCTTCCCGGGTATCATTGCCAATCCCGTAGAACTTATCCGGCCAGTGCTGCCACTTCATTTCACCGGCGAGACGAAACTGGTTTTCATTCCACCATAATTCAGGAAAAAGATTAATGGAATACTGACGGTTCTGGGATACCAGGAGTGAGAGTCCCACTGAAGAAGGCCGGGTATATTCCGGGTTTCCAATCATCAGCCGGGTATAGACACCGCCCATTATCCCGGTTTCGGGGGATAAACCCAGCACCGGGAAACCCACAAACCTCAGGGTTGATCCTGCTTCTGATATGGTTGAAGAATCGCTTATGGAAGTAGCTGTTGGAGCAGAGCTACCAATGATGGCAGGCTGATCCTGAGTCTGTCCCTTTACTGACAGAAGAATTAACATTGCAGAAAGAAGAAGAAAGAAGTTTCTTAACATAGCCTGCAGCTATTCTGGAATTAGCCTGAAGGCCAATTTATACTAAATTCCTGAGAATCAAAAGAGCCTGGATTTTCTATAGATCAGCAGTATTTATCACTTTTCCTGTCCCAACCTTGATATAATGATCACCAAAAGTTTCCTTGAATACTCTGATGGTACCGTCCCCACTGCAATGGGTGGGCGCGGCGTAGCTGATATCTAAATTCCTGAATTCTTCAGCGATTGATTCAACAGCATTGGTTCCGGTTCGCATCAGGTGGAATCCACCCATAACCAGGAGGACTTTATCCCCATTCTCAGCGATTGATTTCTCGACTATTTTTTCGATACCCGGGTGAGCGCATCCGGTCAGAATTATCAGTCCCTTGCCAGTCTCAATAATCAGCGATTGTTCTATGATCTCCTTGCCCATCTCACCGCTTGTCCACACCTGCTCTGTGATCTTCTGTGAATCTTTAATTTCCACCGGGTAGGCTCCTTTACTTAGCACTTCCTTTTTAAATTTCTCCGGAAAGGAAGCGGGCATAAATACATCAATGCCGGTCTTTGAATCAAGGAATTCAGGTAATCCCCCGGTATGGTCCCAATGGTTATGTGACAGAACTACCAGGTCCACCTCAGCAGGATCCTTGCCAGCGGCTTTAAAATTATGCAAAAGGTTGCCATCCTTGCCTCCTGTATCAAAGAGGATGGTCGATTCGCCTATCTCAATAAGGCATGAAAATCCCCAGCTGTTCTTGAAACTTTCATAGTAATTATAGTTATCGTAAAGTATAGTCAGAGTGACATCGGTTTTTGCTTCCATCTTCGTTTTTTCGGGGTTTGAGTCCGGGTTGCCTGCAGAAATCAGAAACAGGCTGAAAATTGCCAGCAGATTTATCATTTTTCCCAGGTATTGGTATAGAGTTGTTTGTATATCCTTTTAAAATTAGCATGAAATGTTTTTAAATCAAAATGAACCAGGGGAAAATGGATGGGGGACTATTCACCGGGTAAATTCACCTGTTCATCGATCCTACCTGGTTGCCATAGGGAAGATCAGTTTCCTGGAGGGGAACCGGTTGAGGGTGAATGAAAGTGATATACCGGTGGGACAATCATTTCGTGAGGGTCTGTTAAGACGAATGGAGGAGAGAGGTAAGAAAGGAAATAGAGAGTCGGAATAATTTGCGGCGCTGGTAGAAAATAATATTTAGAGTTTTTTACCTGTGTTCAAATATTTCTGTAGTTGATACTTCAGTTCATCTATCTTTACAGGCTTGGCCAGGTGTTCATTACAGCCAGCCTCCAGTGATTTCTGTTTATCATCGGCGAAAGCAAATGCAGTAAGGGCTATTATGGGTATATCCTTGTCCTTTTTCCGGATCTCTTCGGTTGCAAGCAGGCCATTAAGTCCCGGCATCCGGATATCCATAAGGATAATGTCAAGGTCCTTGTTCTTTCCGTGAATTTCTACTGCCTGGTTTCCGTCCCGTGCCCAGATTATTTCTGCTTTAGTGGGACCGAGCAATGATTCAATGAAGAGGTAATTGGAGGGATCATCTTCTGCCACAAGAATTTTCCGGTTCTCAAGGTTCAGATCATTCTCAGCGTATATTTCTGACATATCAGGCAGACCTGCATTTTTGCTCTCTATTTCCTTAACCGGAATCGTAAACCAGAAGGTAGAACCCTGTCCGGGATTGGATTCAACCCATATTTCTCCGCCCAGTAATCCTACTATCTGCCTTGAAATTGCAAGTCCAAGTCCCGTTCCCCCATATTTCCGGGTCGTTGAATCATCCGCCTGCCTGAACCTTTCAAATATAATTTCCTGCTTATCAAGAGATATTCCAATCCCTGTGTCTTTAACATAGAAATGTACCATATTCCCTTTTATTTCATAACCGGTTTCAACAAAGCCTTCGTGGGTGAATTTTAAGGCATTTGACAGCAGGTTGGTAAAAACCTGGCGCAGGCGGTTCTTGTCAGAGAGAATAACGGGTTCACTGTCTTCGGAAATGTTCCTCCGGATCTGGACCATGTCTTTCTCTTTTAGTCCTTTTTCCTTTTTTGTTTGTTCAAAGACTTCCCTGACCAGTTCATTTACATATATAAAGGTACTTGCCAGTTTCATATCACCGGCCTCAATTCTGCTGATATCAATAAGATCTGAAATAATCATCATAAGATCATTCCCTTTCATGCTGATCAGGTTGACATATTCCCTACGGTTCGTTTCCGATATGTCGTTGCTCTTTAAGAGTTCAGAAAATCCCAGAATGGCATTCATCGGGGTTCTTATCTCATGAGACATATTGGCAAGGAAAGCCGATTTCAGGTGGTCTGATTCCTCCGCTTTTTCTTTGGCTTCCTGGAGCTCCTGTTCCCATTTTTTTCGGTCTGAAATATCCTCTTTAATGGCAATAAAATGTGTTATTTCATTCTTTTGGTTCCGGATGGGAGAGACGGATGCCATCTCCCAGAAGGTAGTTCCGTCCTTTTTCTTATTATGGAATTCCCCTCTCCATTCTTTACCGGAGCTTATAGTACACCATAAATTATTATAATAGGTTTGATCTTGCTCACCGGATTTCAGGATGCTTGGATATTGGCCAACTGCCTCTTCCTTTGAATAGCCGGTGATCTCACAAAATTTGGGATTAACGTACTCAATGATCCCATCCAGGTTGGTAATTACTACCGAAGATGGACTTTGCTCAACGGCCCTTTCCAGCTTTGATATTTTTTCCCTTGCCAGTCTGCGTTCGGAAATATCCCTGAGTGAACCTATTATTTTGATAACTTCATTTTGCTCATTCGTTTCCGTCTTGACATTTACGGAACAATATACCAGTCTACCGTCTTTATCTTTTAAGGGCACATCAAAATCAAGCAACTCCCCTCTTGTAAAGAGTAGTTCCATGAATAGATTCTTAATTTTTTCATCGACAACAAGCTTCTGGAGGGAGTGTCCGATTAATTCTTCACGGCTGTATTTGGATATTTTTGTGACAGAGGGACTGACCTCAAGGATGGTTGAGTCGGGTGACAATTCAAAGTAGACATCCTGGATGTTCTGGAAGATCATCCTGTGTTTTTCTTCGCTTTGAGATAATTTCTGTTCTGTCTGTTTCCTGTGTGTAATATCAGAAAACATTACTGCCACCTGCCCCGGTGATATCTGGAAGGCCAGCACATCATAGGCGCCGGTAATCGTATCATCCTCGTAATAAAAATCGGTGGTGGACCAGGTTTTACCATTTTTGGCAACCCTGCGGTAATTATCAGGGATATCAGTTTCTGCAAGGTTGGGGTATATCTCAATAATGGACTTACCTATGGAATCGTTATAATCCCTTCCCAGAATTTTTTTTATTGCCGGATTAACACCGGTTAATATAAGCTGTTCTTTTTTGTCCAATTCATATATCAGGATTCCCATCGGGGAAGTCTGGATCAGGTTTGAACTTCGGTTTTCACTGGTTGTGAGTGCCTGTTCCATCTTCATCCTTTCCAGGGCGTTGGCCACGATCTCGGCAAATACCCTTATCAGGGCAATAAAACCTTCGGGAAAGTTATATTTACCCTGAATATTGGAAAAGTCTATATAACCTACCAGCTTCCCATGCTGCATCATGGGTACATTAAGCATTGATGTAACACCGGCAGCATCAAGTAGTTTTCTTTGATAGCTGTCTGTGTCCGGGAGGTCATCCAGTGATGATATACTGATTATTTGATTGTTTTTCAGTTGTGTCAGCCACCATTGCATTTTTTCTGTAGCAAGAGGTGGTCCATCGTATCCATACAATGGATCATCTTCACGGGTAAACTGGCATATATGATTCATCACAGAGCTGTCTTCAGAGATAAGATAGATGGCACCCCTGTCCATTTCTAAAAATTCACAGATCTTCTGTACTGCTTCAATGAGAGCTTTATCTAATTTTCCGGAAGGCAGGTTGATAAATCGTGTTGATATTTGGGTAATAATCTGCTCAAATTCGGATTGCAATTTCAGGTCATTTTCTGCTTTTTTTTGTCCCGTGATATCGAGTACAGTAAAAATTACCCCAGCTGAAAGGTTTGAATTATCAATGGGTACGGATGAGAGAAGAATGTGAAGAATTGCCCCATCCTTCGTAACAAACCTGGTTTCAACACTTCCTTTGCCTCTCTTATCAATCTGCTGGTACTTGACCTTACCCACAAGAAGGTGCTCTTCATCGCTTGGGTACAGGATTCTGGAGCTTTTTCCAAGCAATTCATCGACTTTATATCCGAGGAGATTGCAGAGGTAGGGATTTACTTCGGTAATAATCCGGTCCACTACCAGACCAATACCTACCGGAGCAGCATTAAGTATACTGTTGAGGCGATCCGAACGATCTTTCAGGTTCTGTTCGAGACGATCAAGTCTTTCCGAAGAGGTGATTTTTGTCTTCAATGCCATGAATTCTATAATGACAATGATAAAAATATAGGAAATATGGCGACAGAATTAGTGATATGGGTGACATATATCACCCGGGAAGGATAAGCTACAACACCTTTTGGGCTGCTTCATAACCGAGATTATACATTTCCTGACCCTTTCTGTGGCCCAGGTAGCCAAAATCGGCCAGGTCTTCCGGTGCAATTAAAAGATCACATTTCTCCCAGGAAGCCCTGTCTGCTGTATTCATGAGTAATTGAAAAGCCCGCATTCCGGTCCCTGTAATACCTTTGAAATTACCGGGAGTACTATACGGCATGATATTAATACCAATAATCTTTTCACATTGCTCCTGTATAGGCATGACGGGAAAATTGTCAAATACTGCTCCGTCAACATACAAACCATCATCCATTTTGATGGGTGTGAACATGACAGGAATACTCGCAGAAGCAGTTATGACAGGGGAGAGGGGACCGCTATTTATGTATTTTACGGTACCAGTCGTAAGGTTGCTGACACTGATATACAGGGGTATTTTAAGTTCTTCAAAAGATTGGGCGGACAGGTGTTTTTTTATCTGTTTTCCGAGTCCTTTAAAATTTAAGAATCCCTTGCGGGAAAATGAAAGTCTGGATAGCCTGGGAATGGTGTACTGCTTGAATAATTCAAGCATTTTATCAGCGGGAATCCCATCGGCATACAGGGCACCCACAATTGAACCGACACTTGTGCCTGAGACGACATCGGCTTTGATACCTGCTTCTTCCAGGGCTTTCAGGGCACCTATATGGGCGAATCCCCTTGTACCACCTCCACTGAGTACGAGTCCAGTTCTATATTTCATAATATAAATTTACAAAAATTACCCTTCGCCTGATCAGTTTGGATATTTCGGATACTAGACTTGTCTGAGTTTCCATTTTCCTCTCTGGAAAATGATGGCACCAATCGTTGCCATCATGGTTTCAGCAACAATAATAGCAATATAGACCCCGTTTTCTGCGACTCCGAGTTTCATCGCAAGCATGTAGGCAAGCGGGATCTCTATCATCCAGAAACAGAACAGGTTAATTATTATCGGTGTGGTAGTATCACCAGCCCCGTTTAATGCCTGAATCATGACCATCCCCATGCCGTAAAACACAAATCCGTAACCTATGATCCTGAGGCAGACAGCCCCAAAATCGATAATTGCCTGATCCTGGATGAAAATCCTGATGAAAAAATCAGGTGTTACAATGAAAACAATGGATACAAGTCCCATAAACACCATGTTTGCTTTTGCCGTCATCCACACAGAGCGATGTGCCCGTACCGGTTTCTTTGCTCCAAGGTTTTGACCCACCAGTGTTGCTGCAGCATTGCTTAATCCCCAGGAGGGGAGTAAAGTAAAAATTATGACACGTATAGCTATAGTATATCCTGCCAATGCCTCACTTCCGAATTCAGCAATTATTCGGACCAGTCCTATCCAGCTCGTGGTGGCGATAAGGGATTGCCCTATTCCCCCGAGAGAGAGTTTGATCAGGCTGAACAGTACCTTAATCCGAACTGTCATGTGCTTGATTTTTATCTTAACTCTACCCTTCCCCTTGAAAAGTAACCAGAACTGGTATGCAACACCTATTCCCCTGCCAGTGGCGGTTGCAATGGCTGCGCCTTTGATCCCGAGTTCGGGAAAGGGGCCTATACCAAGGATCAGCAGGGGATCAAGTATAATATTAATAATATTGGCAATCCATAAAACCCGCATGGAAATGGCTGCATCGCCGGCACTTCTGAAAACTGCATTGATAATAAATAATAGCATAATGATCCCGTTGCTACCGAGCATAATGGAGGTGTATATATAACCGTCCTTCACCATTTCCTCACCGGCTCCCATAAGATCCAGTAAGCGTGAGGCGAAAATTGCTCCAGGGACAGCTATGAGCAGGGAAATGATCAATCCGGTTAATATGGCCTGAAAGGCAACAACAGAGGCTCCTTCCTTGTTCTTTTCTCCTATCCTTCTTGAAATAAGCGCAGTTGTACCCACTGACAGTCCCATTCCAATGGCATAAACTATGGTCATCAGGGATTCAGTGATTCCCACCGTTGCAACTGCATCCGCGCCCAATTTAGATACAAAGAAAATATCCACCACAGCAAAAACAGATTCCATAACCATTTCCAGGACCATAGGGATTGAGAGAAGGAGAATGGCCCTGCCCAGGTGTCCTTCTGTAAAATCCTGGTCCGTTCCGGATATGGATTCGAGAATCGCTTTCCAGAGTTGTCTGAGCCTATGAAGAATTTTATCGTTTGTATTGAAAACCATCGGATCCCTTATGCGGTACGAAATTAAATAAATACAAATAGTAAAAGCAAAAAGATTAATTTGCAGGATAGATTTTTTAAATAATTTCAATAATGCTTATCCTCAAAGGTAAAGAGCTGGAGAATATCCTTTCACCAGCTGAATTAGCTGAAGCAATTGAAACTGCCCTTGAGGTTTACGAGGGAGAGGATTTCAATTATGGATATTCAAAGGCCAAACGCCGAATCTCTGGCAGAAAGACTTCGAGAGGAGAATAATATTCAGGTAGAGGTAGTTGATTCTCCGACTGAGGTACTAATTAATTCGGAGGTGATAGTTACTGCAAGCACCTCAATGCATCCGGTTCTACCAGGAAACCGGGATTTGCTTATGGGAAAAACATTTATTGGGGTGGGTTCATTCAAACCTGAAATGCGAGAATTCCCCGATGAACTATATCCCCTTTTGGAGAATGTATTTATAGATTCCAGGCAGGCGGTGGAGGAGTCTGGAGATTTATACATGGCACTTGATGCCGGGCTGCTCAGGAATGAACAGGTGAGCACTCTGGGTAGTTATATTGATAATCCCCGGGCATTCCGGGCTGGGACTACAAAGTTTTTCAAGACTGTTGGAATGGCCATTTTTGACCTGTTGGTAGCTCAAAAATTATTCGAAAAGGCTAATATATTACAAAAGGGAGTGCATATAGATTTTCCCTGATACCTGTAAATATGAATCAAAAAACAGATTGGAAAATACCTGCTGGCTGGTCCAGTCTCACAGCCATCGATATGCATACCGGAGGGGAACCTTTACGGGTACTGGTGGATGGATTACCAGAAATTAAAGGCAGGACAATTCTTGAGAAAAGGAGGTTTTTCAGAAAACACCTGGATCATATCCGTACCGGTACTATGTGGGAACCCAGGGGGCATGCCGACATGTATGGAGCGGTGATAACTGAACCGGTAACAAAAGACGGGGATTTCGGTGTGATCTTCATGCATAATGAAGGGTATAGTACCATGTGCGGTCACGCCATTATTGCACTGACCAGGATGGTTATTGAGATGGGGATCATAAAGAAACAGGGAGCCGAGGTAGTCCTGAACATTGACGCTCCACCTGGCAGAATTGTCTCCAGGGCATGGATGTCTAATGGCAAAGTGGAGAGGATTGAATTCAGGAATGTGCCATCCTTTGTTCTATTCGCAGGGGAACAGCTGGAACTTGAGCCAGGCTTATCTATTCCTTTTGATGTGGCTTATGGTGGTGCATTTTATGCTTTTGTTGAGGATGTTGGTATAGATCTACAAAAGGAATATGCCAATGAACTTATTCAGTTAGGCAGAAAGATCAAGCAGTTGGTTTCGGAAAAATTCCGCATTCTGCATCCATTTGATGATGACCTTAGTTTTCTTTACGGCACAATTTTTACCGGTAAACCTCATGATTCAGCAAATCATAGCCGGAATGTCTGTGTTTTTGCAGATGGTGAACTGGACCGGTCAGCAACCGGATCCGGGGTTAGCGCAAGGGCTGCCATACATCATGCAAGGGGAGACCTTCAACCCGGAGAATGGATTACCATTGAAAGTATTCTTGGAACTAAAATGGAGGTGAGGATAGCTGAAACTACAAGTTACGGACCTCACCGGGCAGTTCTGCCGGAGGTTTCAGGTAGGGCTTATTTTTCAGGCCGTTCAGAATTCTGGTTTGATCCTGAGGATCCACTGAAAGAAGGGTTTATAATTCGCTGAAGACTGCCCAATCAAACCCTGAATTGACAAATTACTCTGGCTGTGTTTTCAATTAGCTGACAGATTATAACAGATACTTCCTGAGTGCTTCCGTAAGTTCATCTATATTGACCGGTTTTGAAAGATAATCATTACAGCCCGCCTGAATCGACTTTTCACGGTCATCTGCAAAGGCATAGGCAGTAAGCGCAATAACGGGGAGATCCGGATGTGTACTTCGGATAATTTTGGTTGCATCAATACCGTTAATTATCGGCATCCTGAGATCCATAAGAATAAGATCAACACCAGGCTCAGTGTTGAATATCTCCAAAAGCTGTTCACCGTCTTTTGCCCAGATTACCTGGGATCGTGTGCGTTTCAAAAAGGATTCGATAAAGAGATAATTTGCAGAATCATCTTCGGCTACCAGGATCTTTTTCCCGGAGAGATCAATTACCTTCTTTCCGTTCTCTTTCGTGGTAAATGGATCAGAATTTTCTGATTTAGCTGGATGATTTTCCAATAATGGAAGGTAAAAGGAAAAGGTAGATCCCTGGTTCAATCCCGATTCCATCCATATTTCGCCTCCAAGTAAATGGCAAAGGTGCCGTGAAATGGCCAGTCCCAATCCCGTACCTCCAAATTCAGAATTTATCGATTCATCCACCTGCCTGAACCTGTCAAAAATGATATCCCGCTTCTCATCATCCACACCAATTCCGCTGTCCCTTATATAGAATATTACTTTTGAGTCTTCCAGGTAACAACCAATCTCAATAAATCCTTCATGAGTGAACTTAAATGCATTGTTGACAAGGTTGTATAATATTTGTTTTAAGCGGGCAGGATCTGTGTGAATAATAGGATTGGAGTTTTCCGGTAATTTGAGGCGGAACTGTATCTCATACTTGTTCATCAGGTTTTTTTCCTTGCTGAACTCTTTGAATGCTTCATGGAGAAAGTCAAAGACATTCAGGTCACTTTTAGTTATATTAATATCACCTGCCTCAATCTTTGAGATATCAATGATGTCATTGATAATGAGCATTAATTCATTGCCCTTGCTGGAAATGATTTTGATATATTCGTCCCTGGAATCTTTTGTAATATCCTCTGTTTTAAGTAGTTCTGAAAACCCCAGGATGGCATTCATAGGTGTCCTGATCTCATGTGACATATTAGCGAGGAATGCGGATTTCAAGCGATCTGATTCTTCCGCTTTTTCTTTTGCGGCTTTAAGTACTTTCTCGTATGCCTTTCGTTCCGTAATATCCTGGGTGATTGTTGCAATGCCAATGGGATTGTCATTAGTATCTCGGATCAGACTGGCAGAGAGGTCAACGTAAATATGATTTCCTTTATTGGTATTAAGTTCAACCTCAACATTTTTTATAAATCCGTTTCGCAAAACATTTTTCAGTGTTAGTATACTTTGTCGTTTATGAGATGGGATAACAAGATGAATTGCATTCTTGCCAATCAACTCATCATCACTATCACAGTCAAATATATCAAGTGCAGCCTGGTTACATTCGGTAATAAAACCCCTTAAGTCTGATACGGTTATGGCGTCAGGAGAAGAGTAGAGTATATTTCTTAATTTTTCTTCACTTTCCTTCAAGGCAATATCCGCATTTTTCCTGTCCGTGATGTCCCTGTATATCCCATAAACAGCCACCTGTCCTCCTTCAATCTCAATGGGGGTGCCCAATACTGAAACGTGAATCAGCCTTCCATCCTTGTGTTGCCGGATGGTTTCTGTCCGGATTTTTTCTCCCCTGGCAACTGTCTTGGATATTGAATCTGCTTCCGAATACAAATTTTCGGGAACGATTAATTCATCAATAAACTGGCCAATTGACTCTTCGTTAGAATAACCAAATAGTTTCTCAAATTCATTATTAACCCTTAACAATCTTCCATCATTATCTGTCAGAACAACTGTTTCAGGAGAGCCTTCAAAGAGTTGTTCAAAATATGCTTTTTCGACCTGGACCTCATCATAGGCTCGTTTTGTCTCAATGGAAAGACTGATCTGGGAAGAAACAAATTGAAGTATTTCCAAATCTTTTTCTGTATAGGCGAATTCATCCTCGTAGTTCTGTACTACCAGTCCACCGATAATCTCCTTCTTGAGCTTCAGTGGGACTCCCAGCCAGGTTTTACTAGGAGCACCAACATCTTCAATTTCACCTGCCTGGATCAATTTTTCGATATCCGTATCCTTCATAAGAATTGGACGGTCATGATGGATCATATACCCGGTCAGAGTCTGTTCAGCAGGAAAGGAGTCAAATGTATCTTTCTCATCCACAAAGAAAGGCAGGGATAGTGTATCGTCTTCCTTATTGTAGAGAGCAATGAAGAAATTTTTTGTGTCAAAAATCTTCCCAAGTTCCTTCTGAATGGTCAGGAAAAGATCCTGGAGATTCTGAGTCAGGTTGACTGCATTGGATATATTGTAAAGAATCTGCTGAACACGCTCAGATTTCTTCCTCTCGGTAATATCCTGGACAATCGTTAAGATGCTGGTGACCTTTTTGTTCTCAATGATAGGAATGATCCTGTTATCCATATAAAACTCATGTCCATCAACGAAATAGCTTTCCTCTTGCTGGATAGGATGACCAGTTTTCAGCATACGTTTATACCCTTCTAGTATAGATGGACCTAAAAAGGGAAGAGCTTCCTGGAAATGTTTCCCAACTACATCTTTCGGAAGACCAAGGCTTTTAAGACTGTTTTTGAGGGACTTATTAACCAATAAGATTTTCAGATCCCTGTCCATTAGAAAAATATATGAATGCATTGCATCCATCGAGGTACGGTACTGGATTTCGGAAGTCTTGATGAATTCCATTGCCTTGATCCTTTCCGTAATATCCCGGATTACTACCTGGAGTCCGGTTACCCGACCTTCATGTTTGAGGGCTTTGGAAAGTACTTCAACAAATTTTATCTCACCGGATCCCGCTTTAAATTTCATTTCTATAGGCTTCGACTTACCTCCCCTGAGTATCTGCCCGAAAACATTGCCGTAATCAGCCTTGTCATTTTTATCAAATCCTGAGAAATCCTTGAAGTGGAGCCCAATTGCTTCACTGGTTTTTAAGCCTGTCATCCGGAGGAAGGCTGAATTAGCCATTTCGATAATTCCCCTGGTGTCAACCAGTATTATCCCATCCGGAGCAAGCTGAATAAGTTCCTGGTATTTTCTCTGGGTTGCCTGCAGGTCCCTTTCAGCTTCCCTGATCTCCGTAATATCCCTGCTAATGGTGACCATATGTGGCTCTCCGCTGATCATCATTAAAGAGGCTGAAACCAGTCCCTTTCTTATCGCCCCGCTCCGGACCTTAAAATCAGATTCAAGATTGGTGTAATACCCCTTTTGCTTAAGCTGTCTGGCCATTTTTTCCCGGTCGCCCATCTTTGTCCAAATACCAAGATCGAATATTGAATGCCCAATCAGTTTTTTCCTGGAATACCCTGTCATTTTCTCAAACCCTTGGTTCACTTCGAGAAATACACCATCGGAAATCCTGGAGATAGAGATTCCGTCCGGAGAAGTCTGAAATATTTGCTGGAATAACTCCTCAGATGTTGACAGGGCAAGTTTCAGCTCCTTCAACTGGGTAATGGTCCGGGAAAGCTTTTGGTTTTCTTCTGCCTGTTTTCCGATCCTGAATTGTACTTCTTCTGCAAGCATATTGATACCCGTTGCGATACCGTCAATCTCATCCATGGAATCTGAAATGTCAATCTGGGTAGAGAATTTTCCTGAGGCTATGTCCTGAATTGCCTGGAAAATTTCTTCAATGCGTTGGTCGTCCTTTATCATGACAGCAGAATCAATCAGTAGTGAAGGTTTTAAGCCAGGCTATAGCTTCCTCCTTTGTGGTGAACATTTTTACAGGCATTGAGGTTTTGCTGATTCCCAGGTAAAAATTACCCATAATCCTGCTCACAGGGTTACCAACGAGCAGGGCAGCAGCAGAAAAATATTTAGCAGTCTTTTGACTGGAGTATACTCCCCTGGATTCCTTGCTGACCTTTTTTACATTATCCAGGTCAACCAGGATGGGCCTTATCATTTTATCACAATATCCATCCTCATATCTCTCAAATTCTTCCATTGTGTCCTTGTATGCCAACTCTGCACCTCTATCATAAGTTTGGTGCATGATGCCGCTGGAATACAGGCGCACAAGCCCTTTGCCTGTCTTGGTTGATTTGATTACCTCATCCATTGTGTACTGCTCAGTTTAAGAGTGCCAAGATAGGCTAAAAATGAAAAATTTACATAGAGGGGAGGGTGATTCTCATCATCTTTTGGAAGCGATGCCGGATATTTCAATTGAAGCACCCAGGGGCAGGTTGGATACCTCGATGGCCTCACGCGCAGGAAAAATTTCCTTGAAGAAAACTGCATATACTTTATTCACCGCTTGATAATCCCGGATATCGGTCAGGAAGACAGTACATTTCACCAGGTCTGAATAATCCATCCCGTTATCTTTAAGGATACTGCCAATTTTTTCCATAACGAGCCTGGTCTCCAGGCTGATGTTTCCCTTTTTGATTTTCCCTGTATCCGGGTCAATTGGTATTTGTCCCGAAATAAACAATAAACCCTCCTGGGTTATTCGCGCGGGACTGTAAGGAGCAACTGGTTTATCTTCCGGTTTTACCTGGCCTACTGCCATATGGCAAATGAATAAAAAGCCGAATAAGAAAATAAATTGTTTCAAAGAGAGAATTAATCGCCTCATCAGGAAAGTTAATAGTTTCATGTTTATCAGTTTAGGTGACTTTTTCTTTTTTATAATGACTAAAATATCGTTTGGTCTCCTTCACCACCCTGGGGGCGAGGAGGAGGGTGGCAAGCATGGTAGGAAAAGCCATAAGGGCATAAGCACTGTCAAAAATGCTTATAACAACCCGGAGGGTTCCGAGGGCACCAATGCTGATACTGAGTACATACAGCAGGCTGTAAATAATCTTATACCTGCTCCCAAAAACAAATCCAAAGCATTTGGCACCATAATACGGGAAAGCAAACAGGGAAGTTATTGCAAATACAGTTACACAGAGGATCAGGATATAGGGTCCGACCCCAGGCAGCGCATTATTAAACGCCTCTACAGTTACCGAGATTCCGTCCTTTCCCGGACTGCTCCATGCCCCTGTCATAATAATCGCCAGGGCAGTCATAGTACAAATAAGCAATGTATCAACCATTGGACCAAGCATGGCTACCAGTCCCTCTCGTACAGGCTCCGAAGTTTTAGCGGCTCCATGGGCCATAGGTGCTGTACCTATCCCCGCCTCATTGGAAAAGGCAGCCCTTCTCACTCCTTCTACGACCAGGGATCCAAGTGCGCCCCCCAGAACTGCATTGCCGCTGAAAGCATCTTCGAAAATCGTTTGAAATCCGGGGATTATCTGGTCCGGATGAGAGAAGATGATAACGAGGACGGTAAGAACATATACCATTACCATAATAGGGACAAGGCTTCCGGCCACCTTGCCAATTCTTTTTATGCCTCCAAAAACTACTATTGAAACGATCAGGCTTATAATTATACCCGTGATAAGACGGGTATTAAAACCTGTTTGTATTCCGATGGGAGTCAAAATTACGTCTCCGATAACCTGGGTCAGCTGGTTGGCCTGGAACATGGGTGAAACACCCACCATCCCAGCCAGAGAGAAGAAAACAGCCAGAGGTTTCCAGTTTTTTCCTAGTCCCTCAATAATAAAATAC
Organism: uncultured Bacteroidaceae bacterium; assembly: GCA_963777115.1. GTDB lineage: Bacteria > Bacteroidota > Bacteroidia > Bacteroidales > SM23-62 > SM23-62. The sequence continues at coordinate 626,828 of CAVZPP010000002.1, forward strand.
ATCGGTCCTCCCTGAACCTCACCTGCAGAATCCTTGCCCCTGTACATCACTGCAAGTGTACAGGTAAAGTACTTTGTTGCCACTCCAAGTAAGGCTGAAATCCACATCCAGAAAATGGCCCCTGGTCCCCCTGTTGTTATAGCAACTGCAACACCGCTGACATTTCCCATTCCAACCGTGCCCGAAAGTGCTGTTGAAAGCGCCTGGTAATGGTTGATTTGTCCGGGTTCTGACGGATCATCATACCTGCCACGGAGTATTTGGATGGCATGGCCTATGTACCTGAAAGGAATTAACCTGGAATAAATGAGGAAGAAGAGTCCCCCGCCTAAAAGCAGGATAAGTAAAGGGGCTCCCCAGAGCAGATTACTGAAGTCAATAATGTGTTGTCCGAATGTTTTCAATAAGTCGGGGTTGGAAAGCTAAAGATAATTATTATTCACTGTTGTCTGCATTTCAATTTCTTGCTATCTTTAGCCAGCCAAAAAAGAAAAAATTATCAATAAAAATTAAAATACCTATGAAAATCACCCGGATCTTACTTGCAATGACCGTTATGGTTGCACTTGTTTTTACATCATGCAAACAGAAGGATGGAGAAAAGAAAAGTGCTGACAGTGAGTCTATTACATCTGATGAGCTATCGGAAACTCTATTGAGTATTAATCCTGGACTAAGAGATCCCTCTGTAATGATGGTTGCCCTGGATATGGCCGGAGCTGAATATATTGAGGGACTTGTCATCGATATGGCCAATGTGGAATATTATGCCAGGGATGAGGCTCATGCTGCCCTTGCACTTGGAATCTATACCGTAGATGTCGCATACCTGGCTTCTTATGGGAAAACAGAGCAGGCCATCATCAAATATGAAAGAGCCAGGAAGCTTTCAAAAGTAATCGGACTTCAGAGTTCATACGAACAGGGAATCTTCGAGGATTATATTGCGGCTGGTGCCAATCCGGACTCTCTTAGGATGGCCCTCACACTTACGGCTGAGAATGTTGATGCAGAATTGACAGGAGCCGAAAGGGCAAGGCATGTTGTCCTGTATGTTACAGGTGAGTTCATTGAAAAAATGTACCTGGTTACCCAGGTTATTTTACAATATCCCGATGATCTTCCTGCGGACGTTCGCAGCCAACTGTTAAGGCATCTGATGATTGCAGTTACAGATCAGGAAAAGCAACTTGATGATCTTATCAAGCTTTTGGACCAGATCAGGGATGAGGATGAGGGTGAAAAATTCATGGCCGAGATGAACAAACTCAAGCAGATTTATGTTGAAGCCAATTTCAAAGAGTTAATTGCTAACTGGACACCTCAAACAAAAGTTGGTGGAGGCCACCTTGTCAAGATAGCCGAACAGGTTGAAAGTATGAGGACTGATCTGGTTGCAGTTCCAGCTCAATAGCTATAGAATTAAAGTAACAATATTAAAGCCCCTATCGGATAAGGGGCTTTTTTATGTCCTCTATTTCCTTATTTATATTTAATGAAAGCAAAAATTCTTCCTTCCTGTTTATTAGTTATCTGTCTGGCAATAATCTCCCTGACAGCTTGCAAGAACAAAAAAGAGCCGGGATTCATTTCCAAGGAAGCCGGTAGTCAAGACAGCGGGAACAGCTATCAACAGCAATACCTCAGGATGCTTGAGGAAATTAATCCAGGATTAAAAGATCCTTCAGCAATCGTCACGCTTATTGAAATGACAGGTGCAGAATTCATACCTGAGCTGGTCAACAATTCCGGAAATGACCCACAATACCTGGCTGATTCCTCCCGTACTGCTATTAACCTGGGTGTATATACTGTTGACCTTGTTTATTTACTTACATATGATCAGGATGAAAAGGCTGATATTCTGATTGATAAGGCAAGGTTGCTGGCTGATAGGATAGGGGTAGGACATTTATATGATCATGGGATGTACTGGCGATACAGGGCAGCGGGAGTCCCCTCAGATACCCTTATTACCTATTTTTCCAGGGCTGCTGAAGAAATGGAACATCAATATATGGAGACGGGTCTTCTCAGGTTATACACTCTCTTTGCCACAGGTGAATTCATAGAGAAATTACATATTACTACCAGCTTGCTAATTGAAGCCGACAGGGAGGACCTGGATCACTACTGGACCATTATGATGCTTGTTTTTCAACAAGAGAAAGCTCTCGATAACCTCATTCTTTTGCTTGAACATGTTCGCGGAAATGAGGAAGGAGAACGTTTTATGGCAATGATGAAGGATATGAAACAGATTTTTATGGAATTAAATTTTAAGGATGAAATGGCAGGGATTAATACAAGTAATATCACAAAAAATCAGACCTTCAAAGACCTTGTCGAACACCTGGGAATGGTCCGGAATTACATTATTAATCCCGAATAATTTTTCTTCTTTTTTATACTTTCAAAAGGCATGAAAAATTATCATAGTTCACAACTAAATCTTGACATTTTGAATTTATTAGCTATATTAGGATTCCTTAAACAAAATGAATTGTGATGGAAACAATATCCCGTCAGTCTACACCCAAGACTCCAAGCATTGAATTTGACCAAAGTCAGGGGCTTCTTGAAATAAAAGGCAGGTCGAACCCTGAGAATACAATGGACTTTTACCGCCCTTTGGTAGCCTGGGTAGATGAATATGTTCTAAATCCAGCTGATACGACAATAGTCAATATACATCTTGAACATTTTAATACAAGTTCCTCAAAAAGTATTCTGGAGGTATTCAAAGCACTTGATCCTATAAAGCAATCTGAAAAGGAGGTTGTTGTGAATTGGTTTTATGAAGATGATGATGAGGATATAATGGAAGCCGGGGAAAACTACGAAGCAATCACAGGCCTTCCATTCCGTATGATTGCCATCTGATCAGCAAAAAATCAGGACATTTTTATTAATCAGAGACCTGTCCCTTTAAACGGACAGGTTTTTTCGTATCCAATTTTTAATTTTCCAGTCTCCGGGTGACTGAAGGAATCACCTTGGTGATCGTAATCCTATTCTCGCCCTTCGTAAATGAGAGAACATCTACCTGTGAAGTCAGCGCCCTTAGTATTGCTAGAGCATCCCTTACATTGTAATTTGAACTGTGATCAAGGAATGCTGTTTCTTGGGGGAAAGGATTGATGGATTCGTGGATACTGATATCCTGAAGTTTTTTCTTTTCTTTTGTCTTTTTCCCCTTTTTTCCTGTAATATCTTTCTTCTTAAGTTTCTTTTTTTTATTCTTCTTGATTTTTTCCTCCTTTTTCCTGGAATCTTTTTTCTTCAGAATCTTTTTCTTTTTAGTCTGTTTTTTAATGTCTTTTTTCTTAAGGCTTTTCTTTTTCTCTTTTTTCTTAGCCATGGTTTACTGGGTTAGGTGTTGTGGTTATATTCTTATACAAGATAGAAAAATTCATCCAATGTTGGACCGTGATATTGATAATTTATAATAGGAAATGACCTAATAAAATTTTAAATTTACAGGAAGGCAACAAAGATTTATCAGAATGAATTCAGTTACAATCCAGGCAACTGCCAAGACTCCCAGCATTGACTTTAATCCTGAAAAGGGATTACTTAAAATTAAGGGTAGATCCACTCCTGAAGATTCAAGAGTATTTTATAAGCCGCTTATCTCATGGTGTGAAGAATATGCAAGTAATCCGGCAGCAAAAACAATTGTAGACGTTTATCTTGAACATTTTGATACCAGTTCGTCCAAGGGACTCTTAGATCTGATTAAAAGACTAAAATCGATTAAGGAGAAACAACGAGAAGTAGAAGTAATCTGGCATTATGAGTCAGATGACGTTGATATTCTTGAAGCCGGTGAAAATTTTGAGCATATTACCGGCCTTCCATTCCGGATGTCTCCTCATTAAAACCTCAGCAGTTACAGGTTTTATAAAATCTTTTTATAACTTTAGGTAGGCATGATGAGATAATATATTTGGCATGGAATCAATCTCAATTCAGGAAACAGAAGCTACTCCACGTATTGAATTCAGTCCCTTGGAAGGAATACTGACCATCAAGGGAAGATCGCATCCTGAAAACTCCAAAGTATTCTATAATCCCCTCATTGCATGGTGTGAAGAATACGTTAACAATGCTCCACAAAGCACAATTCTGAATGTCCAGCTTGAACATTTTAACACCATGACATCAAAAAGCCTGCTTGATGTCTTCAGAAGCCTGAAACCTCTCTACGATGAGGGCAAGGAATTTCTTGTCAAATGGTATTATGAGGCTGACGATGAGGAACTGCTGGATGCCGGGCAAACCTACCAGGAAATAACGGATTTGAAATTTGAAATGATACCGTATTAGGCCCTCACTTCCTTTACAAATTTTATCCTTTTTATTGGGCAACTATTAATCTATCAGTATTTTACCTCTGAGAATATTAGGTCCTCTCAACTCAAGTAAATACAATCCACTTGATAAACCATCCCGATGGATCTCAATAGAATCATCCGAAATAGGGTCAATGATCCTCATAACCTTACCCCTCAAATCAGATATTATCAGTTGATAGTCTGCTTGCTCAGGATTTGAGAATTTGATATTAAATAGATCACTTGCAGGATTTGGATATATATGTAATCCTGTATCATCGGATATTTTATCAGAGAAATTTGAGACATTATCACCAATAATAAACTGTTTGGTAACAAGAATTGACCAGAGACTATCCTCTTTTACTCTTGCTGATATTTTCAGCGTATTGCCAGGGGCAGGCAGGGAGATAGGCTTATTGTCATAAAGAAGTATAGAGCCATTTTCAAGCATATTATAATGGCCGGGATCAGTACCATCTGTTGTATATCGTATCTCAGCACCTGAAGGAGAAGTCATTACCAACTGAAATCCTTCGGGGATAGTACTGTTATTTACAGCATTAAACACGGGTGCAGCGATAGAAGGGTATAGTCCCTTGTTAATAAATTGCTTGAATACAGTTTCTGTTCGTGGAGGAAAGTAACTATAAATGAATGTATGGTATTTTTTATTCCAAATATCACTTTCATCCCATACCCACCTCGCCTGATCAGCGATTAAAGCAGTATCAATATCACCAAGCCACTTTTCATACCTCTTAAGTCCAGGATCAGGAGTCAGTTCACCTCCTTCAAAAAAATGCTTATTTACACGACTGATAAATAAATCTTTTACCTGGTCATTTTTTATTAAATCTGAAAATACTCCTGTTGGGCGATTCTCATTTCCTCCATCAAGAATCCATGTTACCTTATTATCAGTTGTTAGTACTCTTTCCGCATCCCAGACCAAAAAATGAAATCCTTCTGAATCTGTCCTTCTCCGTACCCCAAACCAATTATGGTGATCCCAGTCCCCTGTCCCGCTATACATATTCAACATTATATAGTCCACAAGATTTTCTGGATTAACTAAATTTTCATAAGAGGGATTCGGTGTGCCATCCGGATTATTCCCTAGTAACTTATGATAGTTTTCAGGCTTATTAATATTATCTCCTGCCATAAGCACCAGCTTATCCCAGGCAGTAGTAGTTCCGGCCTCGATCTCATAATAATCCTTGATAATATCATAATCATCATCGCTTCCTCCCAGGTTATCACGCATACAATTTTCATCCATCTGTTCGGATAAGTTATACATCCCCCAGTACAATCCATTTAAGTAAACATGAACAAATTTACTACGTGCTGCATATTGCCCCATATCCCTCATGGCTGATTTTGCCCAGGGATCATAAATCTGTAATCCAAGTCTCTCATCAAAACCTCCCCTTAGAACCAGCCAATCGTACTGATCCGGAGAACCTTTCCCAAACAACTTTTGTTTTAGTTTAGAGGGACCGTATTCCGATTTAAAACCAATTTTAAAAGAGTGCTTTTGTGTTTTACTCCTTGTCCGGGAAGCACCTCCATGTATTTTTAATCCACAATTGGCCTGAAAATCTATCGAACCATCTTCGGTATCAGAATTGAAATATTCAACGGATCCGGGACGAATCCAGCCCCGTCCCAGGTGATATTTCAAATCGCGTGTAGCCCCATCCGGTTCCCCATTATACATATATATTCCACCTGAATCGGGATGTGTACTCCAGGAGAAAAAATTATCAACATCACTGACAATTGAAACAACCGGCAGACTTTCCAATGACTTCAGAATGACAGAGCTTACTTCAGGCTTATTTACAAAATCGGGTTTAACGTTATAATTACCCGGGATTTCAATCTCCCTTCTTGGATCTAACCATGTATCAGGATATCCCGGCTGAATATTGGATTGATTGATTACATCCCCGGGAAAGATATAGCTCTGGGTCTTTGTCTGGCTGTACCCGGTTCCTTCCTGTACGGCAATTGCTCTAATTACCGTGGTTGATGTAATATTGATAGGGGAGGAGTATTTTATCCCGTTTATTGTATCGGGAGTACTTGCGTCCACGGAATAATAGATCTCTACATTTGCCAATTCGTTGGATAATTGTAAATCAAAAGGGCTGTAATGAAATCCGTGCTCAACACTGAAAACAGGCATTGGAATGAATGAACTGCTTACATTTTCGGCTCCTGGAGAGGGACTAGAAAAATAAATATTTTTCCCAGCGTATTCTCCGTAGGATACATCTGTAAATTGTTGAGGAAAAACGGGTGCAAACACTGTGGTATATTCTGTGCCACCTGGTTTTACCAGGGCAAGAAATTCACCGGAGCTGCCAAGTTTGAAATTTGAATGAAGCTTGGATTTTTCTAATTTCCTGTCCTTACCTGATGCAAAAACTATAAGATATTCATTAGAATCTATAGTTACAGCCGGGAATGCCCATTTTGTAAAATTCGTTGCATTGTCTGTAAGAAACCAACCACTAAGATTTATTTCTGATTGACCGGAATTATATATCTCTATCCAATCGGAAAAATTACCATCTTCATCCTGAAGACTACTATTGTTTAGTGCCATGAATTCACTTATCACCAGGTCAATTTGTCCCCTGGTTAGCGTGTTCATGAATAATACAATAAAAAATACTATGCTGAAAAATTTTGTTCCTTTCATCCTGAGATTGAAATTTCTATCCGCTTTTTGAGAATCCCGATAAAAGTAGCTTATTAATATTTAATGTGAAATGAAGTAGTCATTTTGAGCTGGTTTAAAACCTTAGTTTTTAATGACTGCTCCTGATTTGAGGTTGCCAAATATCTCCAGCAATGTTTACATTGATCGCTTCTATAGTTGATTTTTGAACTCCCTTATAGCTTGCTGTTTTGCCATCGGGTATGGTTATATTCCTGAAATAAAAATCATGTAAGGGTTCCTCATCCCAGCCATTAAAAATGAAGCCGATATTTCCACCGTATTCTACAGTAATATTTTCCATGTATATATGGTGCGCCCGAGGCAAGCTTTGAGGGCCGTCTTCCGCAAAATAGGACATGTAATGATGACTCGCCTTCAATATACTTTGGCAATTTTTAGCCTGGATATCCCTGATGTATATGTGATGAACCTCCCCTCCCCGGTTTGGATTGGCTTTGATTTCCAGAATGTTCCTCTGTGCTTCTACCTGGCCCGCCTCGCAATCCCAGGCATATATGTATTCGGCACCCCCGGATTGATCGCTCCCAATACCTACCATATTATGGAAACCACCGTGGAACCAGTTGTTGCGGATGAGAATATTTTTAGCGGGCCTACCGGGAATTTCCTGATACCATTTGCCGTCCGGGTCTTCCAGTTCCGTTATCCATCCATCATTATCCCGGCCTGATTTTATCCCAATATTATCATCGTAACTGTGTATTCTGCAGTCCTCAATTACAACATATTGACATCCATCCGGGTCGATGCCGTCATCTTCCTTATGGGTAGAGGAAGTCGGCAGGATGTTCAGTCCCCTTATAGTCACATTGCTGCACATGACAGGGTGCACGTTTCTTTCATTGGGTTCCCCCGAGGTAAAGTCCTCCATCAATACATTCTTGCAGAAATAGAATTCAATGGTCCCCGGCGTCAATGCATTCGCTATCCTTTCATCGATAGGCACAGCCGCTATGGGCCCATCCGTTCTTTAATTCTTTATCCCCGTGGTCCGGCCAATCAGCCCTTAATCCGTTTCCGTCAATCTCACCAGGCCCTGTCAGGCCGATATTTTTCTGATTCCAGGCGTATATCAAGGGCGAAAAATTATATATCCATGTACCTTCCCATCTAACCAACACTCGTCCCCGGTGCTCCTCATCGCCAACAAGATAACCGTCCCGGTTCCAGTAAAAATCCAGTTTGGCCCCTGGTTGAAGATGAAGGTTTACGTTAGACAACAAGTGAATCGGTCCTTCCATCCTGTAGGTGCCTTTGGGAACCACAACCCTGCCTCCGCCCGCACTGTGGCAGGCTTCCACGGCCTTTTTAAAAGCCATGTAATTATTACCGGAACCGCCGCCATCTGCCCCGTAATCATTAAGGTTGAAATCGCGATCAGGAAATCTCGGCGGAGTGATGCAAGCCAGGATCCCGGGTACTTTCGACCAACCCCCTTCAAATTCACTGCTCTTGCCCAGTTCAATAACTAAACTGCTATGGTTAAGTGTGTCGAGGGGCTTACCGACATCGAGATAACCAGGTTTGGACACTTGCAGGCTGTCTGTGATCCGGGTGGCTGCACCGACAATCGTGAATTTGCCCCGCTCGTCTGTTGTATCCTTGAATTGATGGTCAGTCAAAGAAACTTCAGCGCCCTGCAAGGGTGCACCCGATTTTATGTCAAGGACTATACCGGAAAGATTAATTTCCTGGGCTGTGATCAGGCTGCACAAGTATAAAACCAGAAATAATATTTTAATTCTTGGGGAAATCTGAAAATTCATAGCAAGCTCTATTTCTATTGATATTCAAGAATAGCGGAACTACAAACTTATGATCACATGCTGGAAAAAGCAAGGGGAAGAACAACTAATATAAATACATTTACGCTGAATAGAGATTCCAGGAATCATTCCGGAATTCATTATTTCCATTGAGGATGATTAGTACCCACTAATGAACTAATAACTTAACAGGTTTGGAGTTATTGTCAATTGTGACAAATTGGAAGACGCCTTCGACTGCCTTTTCTTTTTTGTCTTCATACTTGTTTTCAATAAATACTGTGACCAGGACCTCCAGTTTCAGGCTTCCCACTTCTCCAACCTGTCCAATAATTTCACATATTGTTCCATACTGAATCGGTTTTTCGAATTTTATCCGATCAGCTGAAACAGTTACTACTTTATTTCTGCAAAACCTTGTGGCAGTGATATAAGCCACTTCGTCCATCCATTGCAAGGCAGTACCTCCAAATAGGGTATTATAATCATTAACGGAATTTTTAAAAACCAGCTTGACCTGCCTTGTTTCTGCCCGGTGTTTTAATGCTTCAATGTTCATCAGTTTTTTTTCAAAAATAATTAAAATAATTTGGATTATGAACATATGTGCATTATATTTGTATGAAAATAAATGTATGCCAAGACCGCAGGATAATAGGATAGTTCATGAGCCACCATTATTTACAGATTTTAAACCTGTAGGTATTAAAGGACAGGATCTGGAGCAGGTACTTTTGACACTGGATGAATTTGAAGCATTCCGCCTCGCTGACCATAACGGCATGTCTCATGCTGAAGCTGCTGAGGAGATGGAAATCTCCAGGCCCACATTTTCGAGGCTTATTGAAAAGTCCAGAAGGAAAATAGCAGATCTGATTATTCAGGGAAAATTACTCACCATTGAAGGGGGGAGTGTGCATTTCAGGAATAATATTATTCGGTGCCAGAAATGCGGACATATGTTCAAAACAAATATTAGCAGCACAATTACCGAATGTCCGGTATGTCAGTCAAAAAATCTTATGAATTTTGCCGGAGGATACGGACATGGAAAGTGTTGCCATTACAGAAATCAAAACAAAAGGAGGTAATTATGCCAAGAGGAGACAGAACAGGTCCCAAGGGAGAGGGACCCAAAACAGGTAGGCAGATGGGATTTTGCGTAGGCAATGAACAACCTGGATATGCTTACCACAATATGGACCAGGGTGCAGGATATGGGAGACAATTTAGGGGTGGTTCTGGTGGTGGCCGTGGATTCAGACATGGTCAGGGGAGATTTCAACGCGTTGCTCCCGGGGAGGTATCGGAAAAGACCCTGATTGAAAATGAGATCAGAATACTCAAAGATCAGCTTTCTGCCCTTGAGAAACGCCTGTCCGGATTTAAGGAGGAGTAAATCCACTTATCTCAGGATCTGATATTAGTCGTTGTTTATTATAATCAAAGAATATGAGAGAAGGTAAGGGACGCAATAAAGGCGGTGCTTTCGGAGCAGGTGGTTATTGTGTTTGTGCAAAATGTAATGCGAAAGTTCCCCACCAGAGGGGAATAAAATGTACTACGGTAAAATGTCCTGAATGCGGGCATCCCATGATCAGGGATCAGTTGCTAAAAAGAACCTCAGGGTAATTCAGTATATACAGTTATCCTCAGGGGATGGTTGTTGGTTAGTTTCATGGAGCGTTGATTCAGCGTTTTAGCAGGGTTGCTATTGTCCTTTAAATCAACGCTCCATTTTTTATGTTTAATCTCAAATTAGTCAAAATGAAAAGCAGAAAAAAGTTTGCTATTCCAACAGTAAATGAACTGTTGACATCACATTTCGGTCATTGTGAGAAATTTGCAATTGTTGAAACCGAGGATGAAAAAGTATTAAGTACAGATTTTATTACTCCACCTGTCCATCAACCTGGTGTTTACCCAAAGTTTTTAGCTGACCAGGGAGTAGATATTATAATTTCAGGAGGAATGGGATTCAAGGCCCAGGACCTGTTTGCTCAGAACAATATTGAGGTCTGTGTGGGTGTCTCAGGCGAATCAGGAGGATCACCTGCAGATATAGTTCATCAATACCTTCAGAATGAACTACATACCGGCGAGAATTTATGTGATCATTAATTATGAAGATTGCCATCGCCAGCGGGAAGGGTGGTACCGGAAAAACAACGCTATCAACAAACCTGGCAAGTTTTATTGCCAGGGATAGAAATGTTGTTCTGGCCGACCTTGATGTTGAAGAACCAAATTCAGGATTATTTATCAAGGCTGATTTGTTGCATGTAGAGGACAAATGGAAAATGATCCCTGAATGGAATGAGGACAACTGTACATTATGCGGAAATTGTCACCAGGTATGCAATTATAACGCAATTACGCAACTTGGATCTGTAATTCTTGTTTTCCCCCAATTATGTCATGGATGTTATGCCTGTTCAGAATTATGTCCCTCATCTGCGCTACCCATGATTCATAGAAAAATGGGGGAGTTGCATCATTTCAGGAAGGGCAATCTTGACTTCATCGAAAGCAGGCTTGATGTAGGACAGGAGCAGGCTCCTCCACTTATTGCTCAAACCAATCAATATTTAGACGAACATTTCCCCGGGGATATAGTTAAGATTCTCGATTCACCTCCCGGAACTTCCTGTCCTGTTATTGAAGCAACTAAAGATGCCGATTATGTTATTTTAGTGACAGAACCTACTCCCTTTGGCCTGCATGACCTGAAACTGGCAGTTGAAACCATGCAATCGCTTGGTAAGGAATTCGGCGTTGTGATCAACCGTTTTGGTATCGGGAATAATGAGGTGATTGATTTTTGTGAATCTGAAAGAATTACCATTCTGGCGAAGATTCCGGACGATCGCAGGATCGCAGAACTATATTCAAATGGATCGCTGGTATATACTGAGATTCAGGAAGTAGCACAACAATTGGAAAAGATCAGGGATTTCGTACTGGAAAGAATACCTCACAGATGAAGGAAATTGTAATCATATCCGGAAAAGGAGGCACAGGTAAGACCTCCATAGCTGCATGTTATGCAAGTCTAGGGGCCGAGGACCTAATTCTGGCGGATTGTGATGTAGATGCAGCAGATTTGCATCTTCTCATGAATCCTGATTTTGAAACAACCGAGGATTATTTCAGTGGAGAACTGGCAATCATAGACCAGGACCTGTGTACTCAGTGTGGATCCTGTAGCGAAGTATGCCGTTTTCAGGCGATTTCCAATGTTAATGGTGAATACAGGGTTCATCCTCTGGAATGTGAAGGATGTGGATATTGCGCCCGTGTTTGTCCCTCAAATGCCATTACTAACGAGATTCAGAACGCAGGAGAATGGTATATATCGAATATTAAAACAGGCAGCCTTATGGTGCATGCCAGACTTGGAATTGCTGCAGATAATTCCGGGAAACTGGTTGCAAAGGTCAAGAATAAAGCCAGGGAAATTGCAAAAGAGAAGGGGTTGGACATAATCCTTATTGATGGTCCACCAGGGATCGGATGCCCTGTGATCTCTTCACTTTCCGGAGCCGATTTTGCAGTATTGGTGACAGAGCCAACCGTGGCCGGATTGCATGACCTGAAAAGAATATCATGAACTAACAAAGCATTTTAAGATCAGGGTTGCCTGCATAATTAATAAATCTGACCTGAACCCCGGGATATCAAGAGAGATTGAAAATTATTTAATGAAAGAGAATATCCTGCTTCTGGCCAATCTGCCTTATGATGACAGTTTTACAAATTCAATGATGGCAGGGAAATCTATTGTTGAATATAAGAATAATGCTCTCAGTAGGATTATTACTGAGAGCTGGAACAATTTAAACCAAGTATTATGAGAATTGCATTTACAACAAAAGGAACCGGATGGGACTCAAAAATGGACCCCAGGTTTGGTCGAACGGAATACCTTCTTGTCTATGATGAGGAAAAAAATGAACTAGCAAATTTTGATAACCGGGACATAGAAAATGAAGCCCATGGTGCCGGACCTAAAACTGCCCAGAAGCTGTTTGAGTTTCAGGCAGAAATTCTGATTACGGGGAACGGTCCGGGTGGCAATGCTGCAGCTGTTCTGGACAGGGCCGGCATAAAAGTATATACCGGGGCAGGCGAACTTTCTGTTAAAGAGGCCCTGCAAGCCTATCAGAATGACGAACTGACTGGACTATGAACCTGGAACATATTGCCATAACAGTTTCGGATTCAGAAGAAATTAAGTCTTTTTATCAGGGTATCCTTGGAATGAAGGAGGTAAACCGCTTTTCACTGAAGCGGGATCTGTGCATGGAAATATTTGGCATCAATAATGGAGCGGATGTGTTCCAGCTTGAGAAAGATGATCTGTTTTTGGAAATTTTTATAAGTCCATCTCCAGGTGACACAAGTTTTCAGCATATATGTATCTCGGTTCCCGACAGGGAGGCAATTATTGAAAAAGTTCTTGAACAGGAATATAAATGCATCCGTCATAAAAGGGGGCATTCGGACCTGGTATTCATCGGGGATAAAAGTGGAAATTTGATAGAACTAAAACAATATTCAAAAAAATGAGTTCCAGGGGAAATAAGAAGATCGGGATTATCATTTGTGACAGGTATCATAGCTGTGGCGGAGGAAAATGTTTCAGGGCATTACATCGCCGGGAAGGTGCATTTGACACCTATGCTAAAGATGAAAATGTGGAAGTTGTGGGATTTGCCAATTGTGGTGGCTGTCCGGGCGGGAATATTGAATATGTCCCTGAGGAGATGATAAAGAACGGAGCAGAAGTAATCCATTTTGCCACAGGTTTTATCGTTGGATATCCTCCATGCCCGCATATAGATTATTTCCGGAGATATATAACTGAGAAATTCGATATAAAAGTGGTCATTGGTACACATCCCATCCCTCAAAAATACTATGATATTCATAGAAGGCTAGGGACATGGGAATCGCCTGAATTCAATGAGTTGATAAAACCTTCATTGTCCGGAAAAGCACTAAGGAAAGCATATGATTAAAGAGCCTAATTTGTCATAAATGGATATAAAACTGGAATGTATACCCTGTGCCCTGAACAGTTATCTCAGGCTTGCAGATACCGGAATAATACCTGAGGATCAGCAGGAGCTGATCTTACGCCGTCTTCTTAGTTTGTTTGAGGGGACGGACTTTAGCGAATCACCTCCCGTATTGGGCCGTAAAATGCATGCCCTGATAAGGGAATCAACAGGAAATCCTGATCCATATCATCAGATCAAGGAATCATTCAATCATTTGATGATGGACCAGTATGATAAATTCAAAAAAAAAGTAAACCGTTCGAAAGATCCTTTTGATACTGCAATGCGCCTGGCCATTGCAGGCAATGTCATCGACTTTGGTGCCAAACACCTGCTGGATCTGGATGAGACTATAAAAAGGGTTATGGAAGCTGAATTTGCCATAGATGATTCACCCTCACTTCGTGATGACCTTGAGAAGGCTGACTCTTTGTTATACATAGGGGACAATTGCGGAGAGATCGTCCTGGATAAACTGTTTTTATCTCACCTGAGTGTACCAAAAAAGTTTTTTGCAGTTAGGGGAAGTCCCATTATTAATGATGTCACCTACGAAGATGCAATCTTGACAGGTCTGGATAAAATAACAACAGTTGTTACAACCGGGGATAATTCACCGGGTGCCGTCTGGGATTCAGCTTCCGAAGAATTCAGGCAGATATTCAATAATGCTGATGTTGTCATATCCAAGGGACAGGGCAACCTCGAAGGATTATTGGATGTAAGTCATAACAGCATCTATTTTCTCCTTGTCACTAAATGCGATTTAATTGCGAAACTTATTGGCACGAAAAGAAAAGAATTTGTAATAAAAAAAGGTTAATGTCATGATTGCTTTCGGTCCAGTTCCATCAAGGCGTTTGGGTAAAAGCCTGGGTATCAATAATATACCTCCAAAGATTTGTAGTTATGCATGTGCTTATTGCCAGGTAGGGCACACCATTAAAATGTATATCAATCGTCGGCAATTTTATTCAAGGGAAAGAATACTTGAGGACGTTCGCACAAAAATCAGGAAAGTCCGGGCAAGGGGGGAGGTGATTGATTACCTAACTTTCGTACCCGAAGGGGAACCTACACTTGATATTAATCTTGGTAATGAAATCCAGGATCTGAGTCAGTTTGGAATTAAAACTGCCGTAATCACCAATTCATCGCTTCTCTGGCGGGATGATGTTAAGCAGGGTTTACTTGCTGCGGACCTTGTCTCCGTTAAAATTGATTCTGTACATGAGGACATCTGGCGTAAAATAAACCATCCCTCAAAAGGCCTGAAATTGGAATATATACTTAATGGAATCCAGGATTTCAGCAAAATTTACCATGGAGATCTGATCACTGAGACTATGCTGGTAAAGGATTTAAATGTAGAACCTTCTCATCTTATTGATATTGCAAGGTTTATATCCGATATAGATCCGGCCAGATCATACCTGTCCATACCCACCAGACCGCCGGCAATTTCCACAATACAATCACCGGATGAAACAGCCATTAACCATTGTTTTCAGATATTTAGCGAATATCTTGATCAGGTGGAAATCATGATTGGATATGAAGGGAATTCCTTTGCCTATTCAGGAAATATTGAGGAAGACATATTAAGCATATCAGCAGTTCACCCATTACGTGAAGATGCACTCAGGGAATTACTCAAACAGGCTGATAGCGGTTGGGAATTGATTAATAAACTAATAGTAGAAAGGAAACTGGCTGAAATAGATTACAAGGGTCATCATTTCTATTTGAGAAAAGTGGGTTAGGTATCATCTATGAGTTAAAGTCTTGAAGATGTCATTGGATTCATTAAAAAATGAAATTTTAAACTGTGACAAATGTGGTTTAGCTGAAACCAGGAACCATGTAATCTTTGGTGAAGGCAATCTCCACGCCCCAATTTTAATAATAGGTGAAGCTCCCGGCAGGGACGAAGACATGATAGGCCGTCCATTTGTCGGACCATCCGGACAACTGCTCGATAAGATCTTGCATGCCTGTGGTTTTAACAGGCACCAGCATGTATTTATCAGCAACATTATTAAATGCAGGCCACCCGGTAACCGGGTGCCCTCCCCGGAAGAGATTCAGATATGCAAACCGTATTTATTGCAGCAAATAAACCTGATAGATCCAAAGATCCTGATCTTACTTGGAGCAACCGCATTAAAAAGTATGATTGGTCCGGAGATGAGGATAACAAGGGTTAGGGGTACCTGGATCAATTACGAGCATCGCCTTGCCATGCCGGTATATCATCCATCTGCACTATTGAGAAACCCTGCCCTGAAAGGGATACCTGGGAAGATTTCAAGATAATTGTACAATCATACAAGGAGATCGTAGATCCTTCCCATTATTCAGCTTACGTTGACTGATATTTGTTATCGTTTTTATCCGCAATTACTTCTTCAGTATTGATTTAAGCACGGTATCTTTATCAAGCTTTTTTGTACAGAAGAACCAATCGTAACATGTCATCTTCCTCTTTGCCTTCCATCCTTTCTTTGGCCGTTCCGCAAGATCCGGCCGGTGGCACGATCACATCATCGCCCGGGACGCCAGTCCGCCGGAGTTGCATACTGAAAATTCATCTGCTGTTTGAAGTGCGATCAATCACCCTGTATAGTTCATCGAAGTTTCGGCCCAGGCTCAGTGGATAATAGATCATGGCCCTGATTTTACCCTCTGGATCAATAAAAAATACAGCCCTGACAGCTTTTGTGGAATCCTCTCCGGGCTGTATCATCCCATATTTTTTTGCCACATTCATGGATATGTCCTCAATCAGGGGAAAATTCACCTCGATGTCTTTCATGCCTTTGTATTCTATTTTTTCTTTGATCGTCCTCAACCAGGCAATATGGCTGTACAATCCATCGATGGACAGGCCCACCAGTTTACAATTGGCCTTTTCAAAATCTTCCTCCATGTGGGCAAAAGTCATGAATTCAGATGTGCATACCGGGGTGAAATCTGCGGGGTGACTGAACAGGATCACCCAGCTGCCTGAATAGTCCTTCGGAAAATTAATATCTCCCTGGGTAGTAACTGCTTTAAATTCAGGTGCCGGATCCCCGATGCGTGGCATCGATATTGTTTGTTGTTCATTTTGATTTTCCATGTTTATCTGTTTTAAATATTAATAATATACTATTGTTAATTCGCTATTAAGTGGAGTCTTTCTTATTTTTTTAGCTGGTAGAAAAAGTATTCATCCATATCATCCTGTTCTCCTGCTGAGACAAAACCATACTTTCTCAGGCTCATCAGGCAGTAGGTTATCTCAGACTTGTCGACATCCAGTTTTTCAGCCAGCGCGGGGATGGTGAGGGGACCATCTTCCAATGCCTGCCGGATGGCCTTCTTCATCCTGTTAAATTTTTTCAGATCCTCTCTGACTTCTTGAGGAACCTGCCGTTCCTTTTTGATCTGGTCAACAGTCCGGATCTTTTTACTATTCTGTTTTTCCATGTTATTGTTATATCGAAACAATTGATTCAATCATGCTCTCGATTTCAGCATTGGTATAACCAATGAGGTCAATGGCATCTTCCGGGCAAACAGGATTGCACATTCCGCATCCCTTGCAGCTGGATGAGATTATTGCCGCCACCTGTTTCCCCTTATGTTCTTCCATTCTGATAGCATCGAAGGGACAGACCTGGGAGCAAAGCTCGCACCATGAACATTTGTTGGGATCAATTGTCGCAATGGTTGGGTCCAGTTCAATTTTTTCTTCTCTCAGGAGTGCATGGGCTTTTGAAACCGCCGAAAGTCCGGATTTAACAGATTCTGAAATATTTTTTGGTCCCTGGCTGCACCCTGCAATAAATATTCCGTCGATGACTGTTTCAACCGGCCTTAATTTGGGGTGTACTTCATTGAAGAATTTGTCTCTTCCAAGAGGAGCTTTGAATAATTCTGCGGTTTTGACATATCCTTCAGCAGGAACCATTCCTGTTACAAGAACCAGGAGGTCCGGTTGAAGTTCAAGCTCCATTCCCAGGGTTAGCTGGTCCCTTATTTTGATTGATATCTTTTGTTTTTCCACAGACACATCCGGTGGATCTTCATCGTCGAATTTCAGGAAAAGGTCACCCGCTCTGCCGGCTTCTTCATAAAGCATTTCATATTTCCCGTAGCTACGCATGTGGCGGTACAGATGGAAACAATGGATTTCCGGATTGGCTTTATTGATTTGCAAGGAAGTATCCAGTGTAGTTGTACAGCAAATTCGGGAACAGTATTTGTTTTCTCCCTCGGTCTGGCAGCTTCCAACACAATAAATAAAAGCAATCTGGCTGATTTTTTGTCCCTTCCATGATGAAATGCTTCCATCCTCCTTAAGAATCCGTTTGAGTTCCTGTAAAGTGATAATGCCGGGATGGCTTCCGTAACCGAAATCACCTTCTTCAGGCTGATATGGATCAAATCCAGTGGCGAGGATGACTGCTCCCGATCTGATCTGGAATTGTTCCTTTTCCACTACGGGATCCTTTTGATCGCTGAGCTTCGCATTGATTTGCAGGTTGAAATCTCCGACACTGCCACTAACGGAATCAATCTCCACATCAGTATAAACCTCGATATTATCATATTCTGCAAGTTCCTTGTTCAACTGGCTGACAAGTTCCGTCCCTGTTTTTTCAGTACCGGTCAATTTGCCCCATTCGGGAATCCTGCCGCCCAGAGAATGATTTCTCTCCAGAAGAAATACCCTGGTGCCCAATGCCGCCAGTCCAATTGCTGAACGCATGCCTGTGATGCCTGCACCGATGATTGTTACTGAATTTTCAGCATCTATCCAGATGGGATCCAGGGCGCGGGCTAACTTTACTTTGGATATCCCCGCTTTAATCAGTTTGATGGCTTTTATTGTAGCCTGTTCAGGCTGATCGGAATGAGCCCAGGAATCCTGTTCGCGGATATTTACATGAACATACTGGTATGGATTCAGTCCCGCCCGTTTTGCAACATTCCGGAATGTCGGGACATGTAATTTGGGTGAGCAGGAGGCAATAACCAATCCCTCCAGCTGATGGTCTTTTATGTCTTCAACTATTTCTTTCTGGGCTGAATCGGAACAAGCGAACATGGTTGTCTTCAAGACAATGGACACCTTCTATATCAGCGAGGGCTGCACTGGTTTTTTCAACATCCACAACATCGGATATATTCGATCCGCAGTGGCAAATATATACTCCGATTTTTTTCATGGCAAGTTTTTTAGATAGGCAGCTGTTTCAGCAGAGGCATTACCGGCGCTTAATATGGTATCCGGGATATCCATGGGACCAGTGGCAGTGCCGGCAACGAATACACCTTGCATTGAGGTTCGGGATGGAGATACCAGTTCATCTGCAGCCAGTACATAGTTATATTGATTGGTATCCGGTTTATGGCCATTGAAAGCTTCCATGAAACTTATATTTGGAAGGAGTCCCACCGATAAAACAACCAGGTCATGCACGGCAGTAACAGCCTCACCGCCATTTTCAATATTTTCATATCGTAATTCCAGGTCTCCGTTCTCCTTCTCCGTAATTTTGGCTACCCTGGATCTGACGAATTCTATTCCCATACCCCTGGATTGTTCAAAGAACTCCTGGTATCCTTTCCCAAAAGCCCGGATATCCATGTAATAGATCGTAACATCAGCCATGGGCAGATGCTCCCAGCAGCAATTGTGCCTGCTTAATGGAGTACATGCAGCAAACCTGTGAGCATAGTGGATTTCCCATGGTATGGTCCCTTGATCCTGCACATAGATATAAGCAATATTATCTGGCATTTTACCGTCACCTGGCCTTAGTACAGTGTTATAGGGCCGGGTGGGAACCAGTTGCCTTTCCATATGCATGGAATGCGACAACATTTTTGAAATTTCCCAAACCCATACTGTTTTTTCGCTGCCGCATCAAATAACGGTAGCCAGTGGCAATAATTACGCTCCTTGCTTCAACAGGAATGGTATTTCTTTTTGTGTGAAGTCTATCGCGTCAGCGGGACAGGCTTTTTCACAGGCTCCGCATAATGTGCAATTCTCAATATCGATTGCGGCAATTCTCGGGGAGGCCACGCTGAAGGGAATATATACCGCTTTTCTTCCGACCAGGTCATACTGATATTGGTCTTTAACGTTTACCGGGCAGGCATCCTCGCATAGCTGGCATCCCGTACAATCTTCCTCCCTGACATATCTGGGCTTTTTAATAACTACCCCCTGATACCAGCCATTATTCCGGGTGAGATCACGAACTTCGCACCAGGTCATCACAGTAATGTTCGGATGCCTGTCTGTTTCCGACATTTTCGGAGTGGAAATGCATGCGGCACAGTCCAAAGTAGGAAACACCTTGCTCAGGTGGATCATTTTTCCACCAATGGAATAATCCTTTTCAACGAGCAGAACCCGGAATCCCATATTTGCCAGGCTCAGTGAGGCTTCCTCACCTGCAATACCGCCTCCTATCACCAGGGTATCATACTGCATCGAATCCTGGTTCGTTTCTTGACTGGTTTGATTCATATCTTGATTGATTATGAATTACTGTTTCAGATCCTGTTCATTCAATTCCTGCAATTCCCGGGTGAATGTCTGGATATGTTTTACAAATGCTTCAGAGCATACTGAGCAGATGGCTGCCATTTTTAGCCGTCTGGCCAGGATTCCCTTTTCTTTCATTAGCTGATGTGTTTTGCTCACAATATTACCTGTATTTACTGTGCAGGATTCATTATATGGGCAATCAGTTCCGTCGGCCGCAATAAATACCCCGTCAAATCCTTTTTCCAGGGCATGCAGAATCCATCTGGGTTTGACGCTGCTTGAGCAAGGAACTGAAATACTAAATGCACTGGGTGAGTAATGCATTTTCAGCAAGCCGGCAAGGTCTATGGCCGGATCCGAGATTTTCTCAGTAGAAAAGATTAAAATTTTTGGCGGGCCTTTTTGAGATTGCATCCCTAACCTTTTTTCAGGTAGATCCTGAAATATCCGTCTTCTTCAACTACACCCATATAATCATGTCCCTTTTTCTGCGCCCATTTGGGAATATCCCTCTTGGTTCCCTCGTCAGCTGATAGTACTTCCATTACCTGTCCTGCAGAAATATTGGCAATTTCTTTTTTTGCTGCCAGCAGGGGACCCGGACAGGCTGTTCCTCTTGCATCGACGGTTGTATCAACGGCAAGAGTTTTTAATTCATTTGCTTCCATTTTTATAAGATTTGATTGGTTAAATAAAAAGGTGTACATCCGCTTCCTGTGCAGATGCGATATATTCGCCGATACCACAAATATCATCAGCCAGCTCATTGAAATCCTCCAGCTTTTCACCACCCCAGATCTTACCTGCAAGTCCACAGATATGTATTTTTACATTCGTCAGTTCCTTTGCATCCTTAAAGAACTGGATCCAGGTGTTTACTTTAAGTCTTTCAAGAGAGGCAAAAAATTCATCCTTCTTGTGAGGTAATTCTGCAAGGCTGCCTTTTTCATCAATATTTTCCTTTTTGAATGCCCTGGCTCCCATGAGGAGCACAAAAACATCTACATCCATGTCATCAGCTGCTGCACCGCTCAGGATTACTCCTGCACAGGTTAGTTTGTCGACACTTCCGGTAAATAGTGCCATGGTCATTTTTTGTGTTGCCATAGTTTTATTTTGTATGGGTGAATATTTGATATATTAAATATCAATATTTTAACCCTTCACTTTATTGACACAGACGTGATCTTATCACATATATAAATGAGACATTTATCACATTTTAATTAACTTTAGACTTCATATCAATGTAATTGCAAGATGGAACACCAGGAGACCAGGTGTAGCGATTGTATAGTTAAATCCATACCCGCTGGAAAACTAACTTCAGAAGAATTAATTATCCTTAATAATAACTGCGCAAGAATCTCTTTCAAGCCAGGGGAGAATATCATTAAACAGGGTGCCTTTACTACCAATATTCTCTACATTAAATCCGGACTTGTAAAAGAACATATGAGGGGGCCGAACGGGAAAGATGAAATATTAAAAATTACAAAAGCGCCGGCATATATCGGAGTTCCATCTGCTATGGGAGGCAGGATCCATAACTATTCAAGTACTGCACTGGAGTCCACCAGTGTCTGTTTCATCGATCTTCATGTATTCAACGATTTACTATTAACCAACTCCTTTTTTTCAAGGGAGCTGATAGTAAATTTATGCCACGACCTGCTTGAACATTTTACCAAATGTGTTAACAAGACCCAGAAACAAAATCATGGAAGCCTGGCAGAATTGATTCTGTATTTATCCGATAAGATCTATGAGTCAGACTCTTTTACAATATCCCTTACACGAGCGGACCTGGGTGCCATGATAGGAACAACACGGGAAACAGTAACCAGGATCTTACACGAATACACGGAAAACGATTTCATCAGTATCCACGGCAAGGAAATGAAAATCATGAACCGTGAGATGCTTCAGCGCATTTCAGACGCCGGATAAACCCAAAGATATTGTATCACTAATCTGGACAGGGATGTTCCATTTTAAACAGTGCATCCTCAGCTGCTTTGATCAGGGCATATTTCGTTGGTGCACCTGTTAGAAGTGGGTGTGTGCCTATCTGGTAAGAGATAAATTCAAATACATTGACATTTTTCTGAATTGCCAATCCAACGATGTTGATTATTTCCCCAACGGATTTTCCACCCCAGACTTCACCACCCAGGATGCTGCCATCCCCGGGTGAAACATAAAGGTTTACTGCCAGTTTCGATGTGTCCTTGAAATGACCGGGATGCCTGTCGACATCATTGAAACACCCGGATACGTAATCGATTTTTGCACTGGCAGCCTTCCTCTCATTCAGGCCGGCTGCAGCCATTGTTAATTCGTTTACCTGGGTTGAAAACACACCTATTGTTCCCGGGAAATGCCTTTCAATTTTTATCTTGAATAGGTTATAAGCCAGGATTCTTGCTTCAGCTGTTGCTGTTGAGGCAAGCATTACATTGGTTTCTACCCCGGTTATAAATCCTATGGTTTCGGAACAATCTCCTACAGCCGATATATCCTGGATACTTGTACGCATATACCTGTCAACTTTAATTGCTCGTGTTCCGGATAATTCAAGTCCGGTTTTTTCAGCCAGGTCTGTATTGGGCCTGTAGCCGGTTGCCATAATGACCAGGTCTGCTTCAATCTCTTTGCCATTTGAAAATTTCACCCCTTTTACTTTCCCCTCATCCGAAACTATCTTTTCTATCATTGTGCTGGTGTGAACATGAATGTTAGTATGCAGGATTGCTTCCTCAGCAACTTCACACAGCTTTTCGGAGAATACTTTGTTCAGGCAATACTTCTCGACTTCAACCAGTGATACTTTTTTCTCGGGATTTTTTGCTATTTGTTCAGCGACCTCAACTCCAATAAATCCACCGCCAATTACTACAATCTTTTCTACCAGGTCTACTTTTTCCTTTAAACCTTTGATATAGTTGAAATTCTTGTGAATGTATTCAACCCCGTCCAGAGTAGAACCCTCAATACTTTTTGGCTCAACAGGAATGGATCCTGTTGCAAATACAAGTTTTTCATAGGAAATAGTTTCCCCGGATTCCAGTGAGACACTTTTTGTTTCCGGGTCAACCTTCTCAAGCTTAGAAATTAATACTTCCCCGCCACCGTCAATAAAAGGCTTAAGTCCCATTTCATTTTTCTCCACACTCTCGAGATCATGAAATACGTAAGGAATCCCGCATGGGACCAAGCCTTTATTTTCCGCAGTTATTAATAGTACTGATTTATCCGGGTATAATTTTTTTGTTGTCATTCCTGTGACCAGTCCAGATGGACCTCCCCCAACGATTATTACATTATAAAATTTCATTGAAACAATTTTTAATAATTAATATAGGTAATACTAATAGTACATTTGCTCGTTTGTTTCAAGTGCTTTGTTCATATAGTCAATTATAAGGTCCTCTGGATTCTTGTTATTTACTCCAACAAACACATGAATTTTATTTTGATTCAGTTTTTTAATTTCCTCATAGGCAATACCTCTTGCAAAGATTTCGGTAACACCGCATTCATGAAACCAGACGGTCAACATTTCTATATCAGCAAAAGGTGGATATTTGATTTCTTCTCTGATACACATCGGATTTTCAAAATCATACAACAGGAAATAATCAAACTCTTTAAAAAACTCACTCAGATTCCCATTAGATATTGGCATGGCAATTTTTTTCATGAGCTGCCTTTCATTTTATTGATATTGAGAAACTGAATAAGCTCTAAATTTATCTCTTCAAATGTAGACCAGTCCGTTCGGAAAATTGATAGAAGTTGCATGTAAGAACATAATGGGATATATGAGATTTCTCAATGGATGTCTTGATGAAAACCACTAAATTGCAGCCTCATATACTAAATATATTTTTACTACTGCAAATCAGCAGAGGAACACCAATATGGAATCAACTTCAGAATTTATTACCTGCAAAGAATGTGAGAAGATTTCAAAATGTTTCAGGAGGCTTCTTGATACTGAAATTGATTTTATAAACCATAGCAAGGTCCAGATTGTTTATTCTAAGGGCGAGGATATTTGCAAACAGGGTACGTTCGCCTCCTCTATTCTGTATATCCTTGATGGATTGGTAAAGTTATCCATCGAAGGTCCTAATAATAAGAGTTTTATTCTCAGATTGGTACAACCACGTGAGTTTATTGGTTTATCGTCCCTGTTTGGGGAGAATGTGTTTCATTATTCAGGAAAAGCTCTTAAGGATACCACTGTCTGTATGATCGAGAAAGACAGCATAATCAAACTGGCCAGGGAAAATGGTGTTTTCGCTACGGAAATTATTAAATGGCATTGTAATATTGAATCACATCATTACAGGAAAATCCAGAGTTTAACCTATAAACAACTTCATGGCCGCATTGCCGATACGCTAATTTATCTGAGTAAAGAAGAATTAGTTGCTGAAAATGTTTACCAATACATTACCCGGAAAGATATTGCAGAATTATCAGCAATGTCAACGGAAGGAGCTGTCCGTGTTTTATCTGAATTTGATAAGGATGGCATAATTAAATTAAAGGGTAAAGGGGTTGATATCCTGGATCACAAAAAACTTTTTAAAATCTCCAAGTCCGGATAGAAAATACTTAATTTCTATCTTCAAAATTTTTAATCCCTGAATACATCAATCAGAGGATTGACACATATCATCTGTCTTAATATCCCCGCTCTGCCTGTTTCTTCGAGACTTAATCCTGCAGTTTTTAACTTTGTTGCTATATAAGTTTTGTATTGAACCCTGTGTTGAATTGTGTTAAAAATTTCAAGAAGAAAATGAGAATTGATCCGGAAAGTAAAGTAGAAACAGAGATTGCAGATCTAAAGAACCAGGTAGCTGAGTTAAGGAAAGAATGCAGTGAATATTTTAAAATTATTGAGCAGGTCTGTTCCAGAAGGGATGGCTGGAAGCAAAGCCGGACAACCGGGAAATATGGGTGCAGGTTTTGATGGTTCCAGTACAGGATAGTGTTGAAAAATACAACAGGTGTTGAAAAATACAACATCTGTCATAAGTACCTAGACTAGAGATAGTTTTCTTAGTCTCTCCGTAAACACTGATTAATAATTCAACAGTCTGGCAGATAGGATGGTCTGTATAAATATACTCAACATGCAGATAATCAGAGAATTATAATGTTCTGGCATCATTATTGGCATGGCCTTGTAAAATTATATCGCCATGAAAAATCTAATTATTCCTATCTGTTTTTTAATTCTACTTATCACTACTCAGGAATCCAGTAGTGCTGGTTCAAACTCCACTAATACCATTACGGAAGATTCATTATGTATCTGGTGCAGTCCGGATCTTTATGAGCTGGCATCTACATGGATTAGCGGGTACTCGTCGAGTTATAATGGAGTTCCCGCAAAGCTGAATATAGTCCAGCCCGGAATGATTGAAAATACCATTACCGGCTCCGGAAATATCGGATTAATAACGAAAGCTTATTTGCCGGAATCCTCTGGAAGATCTACCTGGAAGATGTCTTTAGGACGTGATGTACTGGTGACTGTGGTAAATGCTGATAATCCTTTTCTGAATGAAATCTACACAAACGGGATATCAGCTGAAAAATTCAGGGATGCTTTTACAGGCGAGGTTGATCCTACATGGGGAACATTGCTGGGAGATCAGAATGTCATTAATCCTGTCAATTCCTATTGTCTGGGTGATGGAAATATGCAAGCCTGCCTGAGCGGATTTATGGATTCGGATCAACTTACAGGTTATGTAAAAGAAATACCTAAAAGGGATGAATTATTAGGAAAAATACAGAGCGATAAATATGCATTGGGTTTTTGCCGGTTGGCAAATGTACTGGATTATGAGAATCAGCTAATTAATGAGAAAGTAAAACTGGTACCCATTGATGTTAACGGAAATAATCAAATTGATTACTTTGAAAATATCTATAGTGATGTCAGCGATTTTTCCAGGGGAGTTTGGATAGGGAAATACCCTAAAGAATTTTGCGGGAATATTTATTCAATTTCTGGTTCACAACCCAGCAGGGATATTGATCTTTCATTCCTGGAATGGGTATTAACAGAGGGACAACAAGACCTGAATCCCAAAGGTTATTCCGAACTTCTGAGTAGTGAAAGCTATCGTAAAGTTCAAAGCCTGCATCCTGTTGAACTTCCTGTGGTAGAGGAGAATAATGCCCCCAGGCATGCAGCCCTCCTCTTGCTTATCCTGGTAATAGGATTATTTGGCGGGGGGACAGTAGTCTTAATAATTACCGGACAGTTCAGGAAACGGAGACAGAGAGCAAGTATCACTCCCATTGAAAAAATTGCCGCTCTGGCTGAAGATTCAGTAGTGGCTCCGGCTGGGTTATTTTTTGATAAAACGCATACCTGGGCCTTTATGGAGAAGGATGGATCCGTTCGGATAGGGATGGATGATTTTCTGATGCATATCACCGGGCGGATCACCAAAATTAAAATGAAGTCAAAGGATGAGAGAATTGAAAAAGGGAAATCCTTCATTTCAATCATCCAGGATGGAAAGAAACTGGAAATAAATGCCCCTGTATCAGGTACAGTAACTGCCTGTAATGAAAAGCTTGTAGACAATTCTTCCGTGCTAAACCAGTCTCCATATTCCGAAGGCTGGGTATATACAGTCAAGCCGGATAACTGGATCAGGGACATAAGGAGCTTCCTGATGGCCGAAAAATACAGGACCTGGCTGAAGGATGAATTTCTCCGCTTAAAGGATTTCCTGGTTTCAACCCTGCAGCCAGACCTGTTGAATACCTCCCGGGTAGTATTGCAGGATGGCGGTGAAATAAGGGACAACCTGCTGGAAAACCTGGGTCCCAGGGAATGGGAAGAATTCCAGGAAGGATTTATTAATGCATCCAAATAATCGTTGAACTACAATTACAATATTCACAACTAAATTATATCGATCTCATGAGTATCAACAGACGAAATTTTTTCAAGGTTCTGGGACTTACCGGTTTGTCCTTGGGTACCGGTAAGCGCCTGAATGCAAATCCAAAAATTGAAGATGAAACAGAGTTCTATGCCATCCTCTATGACTCAACGCGTTGTGGGGGATGCCAGGGTTGCGAATTTGCCTGCGCTCTGGAACATGGATTACCCGATCCTGATATAGACGATATGCCTGAAGTTGGTATCCGGCGGAAAACAAATGAAACCAGGCGCTCAGTAATCAATGTGCATGAAACATCCCAGGGGGAGGTTTATGTAAAAAGCCAATGCATGCAATGCAGCCAGCCGGCATGTGCATCAGCCTGTTTGACGCAGGCAATGCATAAGACGGTTGAGGGACCTGTGATCTGGAGGGAGGATAAATGTATGGGATGCCGTTATTGCATGGTATCCTGTCCCTACGATATGCCCAAGTTTGAGTATTTCAGTTCCAATCCGAAAATCGAGAAATGCAATATGTGTTTCGAGAGGATTTCGGAAGGGAAATTACCGGCATGTGTTGAGGAATGCCCGGCTGAGGCTCTGACATTCGGAACAAGGAAGGAATTGATAGCTGAAGCAAGAAGGAGGATATATGAAGATCCGGATCTATATCATGACCATATTTACGGGGAACATGAAGCGGGAGGAACAGGATTTCTTTATTTATCCCCGGTTCCATTTGAAGAATTGGGATTCAATACTTCTATCCAGAACAGGCCTTACCCGGAATTAACCAAAGGGTTCCTGTACAGTGTACCATCTATCTTTGTTTTATGGCCTGCAATCCTGCTGGGCATTCATAAAGCCACGAAGGAAAATCTAAAGGGAGGGACTAGCGATGAGTAATACAGGATATGCAGTGGAAGCTGACAGTGTAGGGAAATCAACCTGGAGGTTTCTGGCGAGGGAATTTAAGCCAAAGGGAAAAATCTTCACTCCTTTTAATATTATTTCAGTTCCGGTAATTGTATTGGGACTTATACTTATAGTTATTCGATTTGCCAAGGGCATAGGCTCCGTTACAAATTTAACCCAGGAAGTACCCTGGGGTTTATGGATAGGGTTTGACGTGGTTACAGGCGTGGCCTTTGCCGGTGGCGCATATGTGATCACCTTTATGGTTTACATCCTGAACATCAGGAAATATCAGTCCATTGTCAGGGTAACGGTCCTGAACGGATTCCTGGCTTATGTGTTTTATGCCGGGGCCCTTCTCCTGGATCTTGGCCGACCCTGGAATGTTATAAACCCGATTATCGGAAACAGTTTTGGAGTAAGTTCTGTACTGTTCCTGGTTGCCTGGCATTTCCTGCTATATATGATAGCCCAATTGATTGAGTTTTCACCTGCAATTGCTGAATGGATAGGGGCCAGGCGGGCAAGAAAGATACTTTCGGGAATGACCCTGGCAGCCGTAATATTTGGCATCACCCTCTCAACCCTTCATCAGTCCGGCCTTGGAGCACTCTTTCTGATGGCCAAAGAGAAGATACATCCTTTATGGTACTCAGAATTTATTCCGGTCCTTTTCTTTGTTTCCAGTATTTTCGCGGGACTCTCCATGGTGATTTTTGAAGGTTCCATCAGCCAGAAGGTATTCAGTGACCAGATCAGTGAAAAAAACCATAAGGCCCATGATGGAATACTGACCAGCCTGTCGAAAATATGTGCAGTGGCCATGTTTGCTTACTTTTTCCTGCAGATAATGGTATTTGTTCATGGCAAGCACTGGGACCTGCTTAACACTCCAATGGGACACTGGTACCTGGTTGAAATGATAGGTTTCGTGCTGTTTCCGATGATGCTTTTCTTCTACAGTTACAGGAAGCAGAATATTTTACTTATTAAGATGGCGGCCATCATCACCATGCTGGGGATCATTATTAACCGGCTGAATGTGACGGTAATTGGATTCAGATGGGATGCTGACCTTCCCTATTATCCGAGCTGGATGGAAATTGTAATATCCCTGACAGTCCTGTTTATTGAAATATGGATTTTCAGGTGGATAGTACTCCGCTTACCGGTACTCCGGGAATCTCCGGCCTGGGCAAAAAAGATTGAATCACACTAAACTATTAATTACAATGGACGCATTTTCATATCATAATATTTTTGACACAAAAGGAATTGAATACCTGATAGTTATCGGATTTCTTTTATTGATAATCCCATTCTGGATATTATTGAACAAGCCGCTGAAACTGAAGCAGAATATCTCATCCATCGGCAGCCTGCTGATTGATAAACTCAGGATCCCGAAGGGATTGTTTTTCAGTAAGAATCATACATGGTCATACCTGAAGAGCTCAGGGCAAGCAAGGGTTGGACTGGATGACCTGCTCTTACATCTCACAGGCCGGGTGGAAGTGAGAAATTTATTGAATCCCGGTGAAAAAGTAGAAAAGGGTGATCTGATCGCAAAAATTGTCCGGGATGGAAAGCAGCTGGGAATATTATCCCCCTTATCCGGCGAGATTAAGGCCGTAAATTTTGCCCTGGATGAGAAACCGGGATTCCTGGAAGAGGACCCTTACGGGGAAGGTTGGTTATGTGAGATCCAGCCGCTAAATTGGGTAGAGGAGACAAAATCCTATTATCTGGCAGATACTGCGGTTGAATGGACAAAGAAGGAAATGGCAAGATTTAAGGATTTCATTGCCCTCTCCCTTCAAAAGTATTCACCTGAAACAGAAATGGTATTGCAGGATGGCGGTGAGTTAACTGATCATCCCATGGCAGAAATGCCAGGCGAGATATGGCAGGATTTCCAGGTTTCCTTTTTGAACAGGCAGGATTAATATGTTTTGCAGCAATTCGTAGCGGTTGAGAGTTTTTTTTGGTAATTTCGAGATACTCTGAATTGCTGCCTCCTGTAAGTGAAGCTAGCATCTCCTTAACCTCTTTTTCAGAAATGATTAACTTTATTCATAGATTTTTCAACAAGGTTAAGGAACACCGATTATGCAAAAAAATACCACGGGTTCATATCCTCTATTTATGGCCGGGTAGTACTGATAATCGTTGGTTCCTTTATTATCCTTCTGATCCTGTTTAACATTATTTTCCGTTCTCTTTATGCAGAATATTTTAATAAAACCCTTCGCCAGACCGGGGATAATGTCAGTTCAATCGTCGAAGGGGCCCTGTATTATTCCATGCTTGAAAATGATAAGCTGATGCTTCAGAGAACCCTTGATGTGATCAGCACCATGTCGGGTATTGATGAGGTAAGTCTGTATGATCAAATAGACAGCCTGGCATATACATCAACTCTTTCAAGGCTGAAAGAGCCACATGATCCGGATTGTATTCCCTGTGCGGATGACCTGAACTCCATGTTCCCCGAAAATGGGAATACCTACCGGATTATTGAACACATTGTAAAAGAGGAGGATAGCGAGAAAGTGCATAATGCAAGGCAATTACTGATCAGAAAACCCATTCTGAATGAACGGTCCTGTTACACCGCCAGCTGTCATGCCCACAGAGAGGATGAGGTGACATTAGGTACCCTGATTATTAAACTGCCGCTGGAAGACCTTGACTCGGTAATGGATGAATCATCAGGTGACTTTTTACTCCTGGTCAGCCTTATTACCATACTTCTTATCAGTATTCTGATATTGTTTACCAAAAAGAAGATACAGAATCCTCTGCAATCAATCATTCGGGCAAGCGAAGCGGTTTCCAGCGGGAAAAGCAGCATACGGCTTGATATTAATCCCAATCTCTTAAATGATATGAGGAAAGTATCTCTTGCATTCAATAATATGCTTGAGAATATTGAGTCAAGCACCAATGAGCTGCAGAACTGGTCACAACAACTTGAACATAAGGTCCAGAAGAAGACCGAAGAATTGCTCGAAGCACAAAACGAGTTGATACATGTGGAAAGGATTGCTTCACTGGGCAAATTATCCTCTTCTGTAGCGCATGAGATAAACAATCCCCTTTCCGGGATACTGGTGTATACAAAACTAATACACAAGCAATTAAGTAATCCGGATTATCATCATGAGAAGAAGGAATCCATTCTGAAGCACCTGAAGCATATTGAGACTGAAACCAAGCGATGCGGAGATATTGTCAAAGGATTGCTTGATTTTTCCAGAAAGGACCAGGAAGATTTCGAATACATGGATTTGCATGAATTATTAAATATGACTTACAGCCTTATGGTCCATTCCATCAAAATAGCCGACATAAATTTTGTAAAGGATTTTAAGGCAGGTTCCCATCATATATACTGCAGTCCCAACCAGATCAAACAGGCCTTTATTGCCTTGCTGGTCAATGCTTCTGAGGCAATCCAGGAGAATGGTGAAATAATTGTCAGGACCAGTAATCCTGATGGAGATTCCATTAGAGTTGAAATGTCAGATAACGGACAGGGGATCGCCCCACGGGACTTACCCCATATTTTTGAACCCTTCTTTTCAACCAAACAAGATGTGAGTGGGATAGGACTGGGACTTTCGATTGTTCATGGCATAATAGAAAACCATAATGGAAAGATTGAGGTGGACTCAGAAGTAGGTAATGGTACTACCATTTCGGTGATTTTCCCACTTAGCAGAAATTAAAGAATACTCCAATGGAAAAAAAAGTATCCATACTAATCGTAGATGATGAAGAATCCGTGAGGGATTCCCTTCACAGCTGGTTTATTGATGACGGATATGATGTCGATTGTGCAGGGAGTGCAAAAGATGCCCTCGCCAATACTCGAGACCAGGGATTTTGATATTATCCTGGCCGATATCAAAATGCCCGGAATGGATGGATTGGAGATGCATAAACGGATCAGGGCACTGAACAAGGAACCTATTTTTATTTTCATGACAGCTTTTGCATCGGTTGATACTGCCATACAGGCCCTGAAGAATGGTGCATTTGATTATGTTACCAAACCATTCGATCCGGATGACCTTTCACACCTAATCAGGAATGCAAGCACCCAGGTGGCACTGAAAGCTGAAAATGAAAACCTTAAGAACCAGATTACCACCCTGGAAGATGTTGATGACCTGGTAGGGGAAAGTGAGGCAATGAAGAAAGTACTCAGTGAAGTAGAGAGTGTGGCACAATCTAATTCCTCGGTTATCATTACCGGAGAAAGCGGAACAGGCAAGGAGCTAATCGCCAGGGCAATACATGCAAATTCCCCAAGGAAGTATTTTCCCCTCATCAGTGTTCATTGCGGAGCATTAACTGAGAGCCTGCTGGAGAGTGAACTATTCGGACATGAAAAGGGTGCCTTTACAGGGGCTAGTTTCAACCGGAAAGGAAGATTTGAGATGGCAGATGGAGGTACAATCTTTCTTGATGAAATTGCCACCATTCCTCCCAAGATGCAGATAGAACTGCTGAGGGTACTGGAATCAAAGACTTTTGTAAGGGTGGGCGGCAATAAGGAAATTACTTCTGACTTCAGGGTAATATGTGCCACGAACCGGGACCTAAAAAGCATGGTGGACAACGGCAATTTCCGTGAGGATCTTTATTACAGGCTTTATGTGGTTAATATTACTGTTCCCCCTTTAAGGGAAAGACCGGAAGATATCCCTGTTCTTGTAAACCATTTTATCCGGAAGTATTGTACATCCATGAGCAGGGATCTTATTTCAATTGAGCCTGCTGCCCTGAACTACCTTAAAGAATTCGAGTTTCCCGGTAATGTCCGTGAATTAGAAAATATGATAGAAAGGGCCATCGTAACGGGAGATGGCAAGGTGATCAGGTTAAAGAACCTGCCCATGGGGAAAGAAGTATTGAATAGTTCAGTAGAGACACTTGATGATCTTGAAAAGGGGCATATTGAACATATCCTGAATAAATACAGATGGAATATTTCCAGGTCTGCCAAGGCACTGAATGTGGACAGGGTCACGCTATATAACAAGATCAGGAAATATAACCTGAAAAAGGAAGAGTAGATTGATCTGCCCTCGTACACGCATTCCGGGAATCAGTAAATAATCAGGGAGGATAATCAGTTGGGTAAACCCAGTATCATATTGGTATGCTACGGAAACTTGGAGCAGGATGTTATCAATTGGATATCCGAGGACATTTCACGTTCTTTCCATTATCCTGTAAGGGTGCTTGAGAGTAATCCGGATTTAAGCGAGTACTATAGTCCCGGCAGAAGACAGTATGATGCCAACTCTATCCTCCGGGTTGTATCCGGGATGACAGCAGAAAATGCTGTAAAAAAGGTCGGATTATTGAAAGTGGATCTGTTTATTCCCATCCTGACATATCTCTTCGGACAGGCGGTATTGAACGGGGACACAGCCATTGCATCAATTTACCGCCTGAGGAATGAGCTCTATGGCCTGAAACAGAATTACATGCTTCAGATCGAGCGTCTGCGGAAGGTTACAATTCATGAACTGGGACATACATTCGGACTGATCCACTGCCTGAATCCCAGTTGTGTAATGAGATCAAGCACTTATGTGGAAGATATCG
Source organism: uncultured Bacteroidaceae bacterium (assembly GCA_963777115.1). Classification (GTDB taxonomy): domain Bacteria; phylum Bacteroidota; class Bacteroidia; order Bacteroidales; family SM23-62; genus SM23-62. Next base: position 660,767 of record CAVZPP010000002.1, read on the forward strand.
ATCAGAAGGGCATTCACTTTTGTGCCGGCTGCCAGTTAGAACTCAATAAAAAAATCCCTGCAAGCCTTCATTGACAGGGATCCTATTGGAAACCTCAAAAACATCTTATCTTTCAGCCCTTTAATTCTTTCATTCGGGAATTCAAAGCTGATACAACCGAAGAAGAAGACACTCAGCGTTCACATTAATGGGGTAAATCCTTTATAAACACTTTTACAAATAGCATAATAATAAATAAAAACATATAGTAATGAAGGCAAGAGGAGTATTCTATTTATTGATTTTTTTATTCACTTTTCCTGGGTTTAATGCTAAGGCGCAGGATGGAACCAACAAACTTCAGATTAAGGGAACAAGGTTTGAAATGAATGGCAAACCCTTTGAATATACGGGAATCAGCTTCTTTAATGCAATTTATAATGAGGAGTTTAATAGAAACTCTTCAACCCGACAAGCCTGGATGCAAAAATTTCTTGATTCTGGAATTAATGTGTTAAGGATATGGTGTCAGTGGGACAATGCCCATGGATTTATTGATGCAGGGGAGGGGAGAACTATTTTTAAGGAAGACGGGACCATAAAACCGGAACAACTTCAAACCATCAAAGCAATGATAATGGACGCCGATGAAAAAGGGATGGTTATTTTATTGGTGTTTTTTTCCCGGGAAAGTTGGAATGAGAACCTGCGCTTGAGTGACAAGGCTTCTGAGAATGCTGTGTCAATCTTAGCCCGGGAACTTAAACCTTTTGGGAATGTAGTATTTCAGGTATGGAATGAGTTTAACTATCGTACTATCGAGTATTATAAGATTATAAAATCCATTGACAAAGAAAGATTGGTCACCAATTCGCCGGGTTATGCAGGGGACCTGGGAAGTTTAGAAGAAAACAGAGTGATGGATTTTTTTGTCCCCTCACACTTCACGAAAAACCAACCGGCATTGGGAAATGGCGTACAAAGAAATTGCATATCTAATAGAAAAACATTCAAAACCGGTTGTTGATGATGAACCCGCTCGCAAAGGCACACCAAAATTCGGGGGACCGAGTGCTGAAAATTTCCCAACAGATCACATACTGCGTATTTACAATGTATGGAAAGTAGGGGGGTATGTTATTTACCACCATGATATGTTTCAAACAGGTTACGGAACTGATGCGGTTCCGGACAATGGAATTCCAGCTCCTGGGTTTAGTGAATACCATGATGCCGTCTTCGATTTCCTGAAAAATAAAGAAAGGGAATTAAAACATTTCAGATAAACTACTTACACAATTGCTCATCCTTTTCGACGTAAATATTACATAATTTAAATAACCGAGATGTAAATACATCAAAGCAGGGATTGGCCAAATTTTTTCTGGAATAACGACATGTTGGTCCCATACATTCGTGAAATGCGTGATCTTCAAGGTAGATTAATAGCAAAAATGGAGGGCTTAGGATTCGAACTTTGAGATACTGCCCCTAGAGATATTCAAGACTTAATCGAGAAAGGTATCTTATCTGATTCAGGTGAAGGAGGTAGAAGTACAAATTACATTCTAAATCTCCCCACACTATAATCTCTTATTCTTTCTGATTAGTCTACAAATATATCAAGAGGTAAACTTAGGTTGTGGCCAATTGGTAAATCATACCCTAATTTCATGACATCATCCTAAAAAGAAATATTAACTGTATAGTAAAGCTGAGACAGATAAGTCTTCATCAAGATCTTCCCAATGGATTCCAACTCCCTTCCCAATCAGCCTCCAATTTTTCAATTGTTTTTTATTGGCTTGTCTTAATTTGGGGAACCAAAGCAGAGGTACTCCAATTTCACGCCCATCCGAAAGAAGTACATATAGCATATCCTTACTGAACCAAACCGTACTGGCTAATGCATTAACATTTTTATTTGGCAAAGTATTCATCCCATTTTTTAATTATTATTTCTTTGTGCTCCTCAATGATCGAAAAAATTTCTTTAAGCTCCCTTCTGTGAAATCCGAGATCAATTGCAATCTTGATAGGATCCAACCAGAGCTTTTCATAATTTCCTGCTTTCTCAACATGTATTATGGATAGGTTCATTTCCCTCATTACTAAAGAAGAAAAATCGATATCCCTTAATTCTAAGAATAGTCGGCATCTATCAATTATAAAAATAAGCAATTACTACTAAAAATGATCGAATATGTTGATTTTCAGTATCTGGTCACAATTTGTGACCAGATCTTATATTCCTTAATGACAAAATTCAGAAAAAATCATACTGCTTGTGATAACTACCTGGAAATCTGAATGCCTATTTTTAAGTGCTTACCTGATAGGGGAAGTGTAACCATAAAAAAATCCCCAAAGTTTTCACTAGGGGGATCCGGCGGTGACGACGAGACCGCAATCTTATTTATCTTATTTTATCTTGTTTAATCTATTTTAGCTCTGGAAGAGTTCAAATATGTGGTTTTCTAAGGCTTTTCGGTTAAACTAAGTAAAATATGGTTAAGCAAAACCGGCAACCAAACAGAAAACCAGAATCTGTCTTGCAGGCCAAATTGAAATTTATTAAGCAAGAGATTTGTATCTTTGAAGTATAAGAAATGTATGACAAGTAGAGAATACATATTAAATGCAATCAAATTACATAAACCTGAATTGGCAAAGTTTGGTATAAGTAACATTGGATTATTCGGTTCTTATGTAAGTGGAGAGGAAACTGAAGATAGTGACATTGACATTCTCATTGAATTTACTCCTGGAAAAGAGAGTTACGATAATTTTATGGCTGTATATGACTATTTTGAAGAGATATTTAAGAATGAAAAGGTTGAACTGGTTACAAAAAAAAGCTTAAGCCCTTATATTGGACCGATAATCTTAAATGAAGTAATTTATGCCTAAGAAAGATCCGGTTGAATATCTGAAACACATCCGGGATGAATGTTCATATATTTTATCCGTTTCCGGAGTAAGTTTGTCAAAAAACGACTTTTTGAATGATGAGACTATCAAACGTGCTGTTGTTAGAAGTCTCGAGATCATTGGTGAAGCAACGAAAAAGATTCCTGCAGATTTTAAGGCAAAATATAGTTCAGTTCATTGGAAAAATATGGCAGGTATGAGAGACAGACTGATTCATGATTACATTGGAGTTGATTACTCAATTGTATGGGACGTTATTAAAAATAAGATTCCAGAACTCTACAACCAAATTATCCATGTAATTGATGATTAGATCAGTTACATTTCCTGTTCACTTAATTTAAATTCCCTGAAAAAATAAAGCCCCACTTATGTGAGGCTGTTTTTACTTTGGTGGTGACGACGAGATTGCTCAATCGCCTCTGGCGATCTCGCGGACTCTTTTGGAGATTTACAATACCACAAACCCCGATGCTTCGCATCTTGATTTTGTATTTCAAATCGCTTATGCAAGCAAGCTTGCAGCGCTCATAAAATACAAAACCGCTCCAATATGCATTGAAGCGGTTTGTCATTTTGCGGTGACGACGAGACCGCAACAACCATTAACCCAGGTTTACTCCAGCAACTCTAATAAATCCCTAAAAAGGTACGTTTTCCAGTATCTGGAAACGAATTCCGGACAGGATATAACTCTCGATCTGGTAAAACCTCATAGCCACTCCAGGTGAGCTTTCCTTTAATATTTTCTTATAGTATTTTTCTATTAGTTTTTCGTTCCTGTCCCTTAAGGAAAGTACTGATTTCATCCAAATTATGCTCTCTTCGTCTGTCATTGTTTCATATTGAACTGTGAACTTATCAAGCAGCACAATTCTTTCCTTTCCATAAACCTTACGGGTGACTTCATATTCATCATATATTTCCCAGAAAGCCTTGGCTTCAGAATCTTTAAGATCAATGAATTCTTTAACTGCAGCACGCTTTTCCATTCCGAACATGGCCTGCATGTAATCAATTTCGTCATTACTTGTCTGAGCGTTTAATCCACCAATGGATAAGAATAAGGATAAAAGAATTGTAAGTTTTTTCATTTTATTGAGTTTTAATTAATGTTTGATACTATTCATATTTTATCTGGACAATATTTCCGGTTTCATCCAGCCGGACTATATATCTTTGATTTGCCTTTGATACCTGTAATCGGTAATTAATTCCGGGTAGTCCTATAGCTTCAATTTTTTCTTTATGATCCGACCAGATCCAATCTCCGTATTCGGAATTTTTCAGCCCAGCTGCAACTTCTTCGGGCAGGGAAAGGATTTTTGTACGGGTCTCAAACCATTGCCCAAAACGGTTGAATATAGCTCTGCTGGACTCATTTTCCGTATGAAAATCCACTTCATAATAGGCGGGTTTTTCAAACTTATGCACAACTATTTGTCTGGTAGGATACCATGAGCCATACCATGACGGGGCATAGTCCTCATACCAGTAAGTGATATGGCTGGTGTACCACATGCTCATGAAAGTTTTTGGATACTTTGATTTAAATCCAGCCCGTACCTCTTTTGGGACCTCCTGGTCGTCCAGAATTTTACGGTAGGATACTTCCCCTTGAGCCAATATCCCACAAAATGGAATAAGGACCAGAGTTGTATATAATATTAGCTTTCTCCGGAATCTGTTTAGTTCTGACATTTTTTTATGGACTTAATAAAAGAAATATACCGCTGCATGTTGAATGCAAGGGTATATTTCCATCTGGCATTACATTCGTCAGGCCAGGGCTATTTTTCCAAATGTTTTTTAATAATTTGTGAAGCCCACTCTTTTCCACCCAGGCCGAAAGCGAGACCCAGTGCCAGGCAGATTGCTCCGAACAATAATGTAAATGCATTGGTTACAATGGTGCCAGCAATATTAAGCTGCCCGAGAATGATGAATACTGTAAAAACAATGATTGCATAATTGGCAATCATACCGATAATTGAGGCCGTTTTTTCCTCCATGTTTTTTAATGAGGTTACAAGGACCTGGGAAACCAGCCTGGCAAAATAAATACCGATTACCAGTATCAATATTGAAACAATTATATTTGGAATGTAAAGCATGATCTGGTTGAAGAGAGTACTTGCAGCCGTAAGTTTAAGGCTGTTAAGAGTTGCCAGAATTACGACAAGCATAATTATCCAGTAGATCAAGGTGCCGATAACTTCAAGGGAAGAAACCCGTACTCCACCCTTTTCAAGAAAATTCTCAATCCCGGATTTTTCTGTCAGGTAATTGAACCTGACCAGTTTTAGTCCCTTAATGGTGAGGCGTCTTATGATCCTGGCAATGATCCATCCTATTAGTAAAATCAGAAATGCACCGATAATCTGTGGCAAGGATACAGCAATCTCATTTAAAAACTGTTGTGAGCTTTCAAGAAAAATACTTAGTTGTTCTTTCATGGTTCTTATGATTGGTTTAGCATCTATGTGATATCAATGTTTAGACAGTAAAAATGTTTTTGGTCACATAAATGTTTCAGAAAGAACTAGATAATTCAAATGAAATGCTTGGTCCATGAATTACAATTCACAAATTCACAACGATTTAAAGAGTTGCCATTTCATCATTATCGAAGTTCCTTCTGTAGAATTTCATGTACTCAACTTTTCTTTCCAGGGCATCCAAAACGGCGCTGCTGAAGTTGACTTTTTCAAATTTCTGCGCACTTCCTAGTCCCCCTGGACTAAAAACATTAATCTCCATGAGTTTATTCCCCACAATATCCAGTCCGACTAGAAACATCCCGTCCTGCACAAGTTTGGGCCGTACAATTTCTGCTAATTGCAAATGCTCATCAGTAATTTCAGCCTGGTTCAGCCGACCACCGGCATGTATGTTACTTCGCATATCATCACCGGTTCTAACCCGTCTGAATGCTGCATATTTACCCTTATAACGAAGAGGTGCTCCATTCATCATAAACAGCCGTATATCCCCTTCTTCAGCTGCAGGCAAATATTCCTGGGCGATTATATAGCCGTCCCTCTGCAATGCTTCCACTATCTGGTTTAAATTTGATTTATCCTCCGGTTTAACCAGAAAGACACCGGATCCACCTGAACCTTGTAGCGGTTTAAGTACAATATGGCCACCATGATCCTTTGCAAAGCTCTTAATCTCATTAAGGTCTCGGGTGATCATGGTCTGGGGGCGCACCTCCTCTGGGAAAAGCTGAAAATACATTTTATTGGTTGCCTTGGCTAGTCCATTGGGGTCGTTGAGAACTATTACACCATGCCTCATCGCTATACGGCCAAAATTGATTCCGGCAGTACCGGCCCATGATCTGGCTCCAACTTCATTGGCCGGATCACTTCTTAGCATAAGAATATCAAGGTCATCAACAGTAATTCGTTCTGCAACCCTGGTTTTGCTTTGCAAAGCCTTCAAATAGGTCTCTGTAGTCTTATAGTTTCTCTTAGGCACTGTATAAGCTCTTGCACGGATATTTTCATCAGGATCATAGGCAAAATCACCCAGTCCCATTACCCAGACGTCATGCCCACGGTTTGTGGCCCACATACCCAATCGGGTGGTGGTATAACCGGCCTGTTCTGTGTTAATGTCATTTACAACAAATCCTAGTTTCATATTTTTTGATTTAGATTAATTTTAATATTTGTTTGCCATTTATTAGTTCATTTAGTCTTAAGAGTGATTGAGGAGTATCCAGGTACCTGGGACTTAGTAAGGTAGGTTTCAAAACCTTCCTTAATTGAAGTTCCTTGATTACAGGTGCATCCTCAATGGACATCTTCCCTACCAAAAGTGGTGACAGATCTCCTCCTTTACGCAAGTAATCTACAAGATTCACCAATCCCCGTAAATATACAGCATCTTTGGTGAATCCTCCACTTCGGTAAATCCTCGAAGTTATTACATAGCTCGTCCTCTGGGCAAATCCATATGTAATATTCAGTTCCCGGTATGTATCTATAAACGTTCCACCTGAAATAAGCATTTTTGCAGCTACAACTCTTCCCGCCAGTAAACGAAGCCGAGGGGGACTTAATCCACCTATAAGGAATTCGGATAGTACAGCAAGTCCCTCCTGTAATTCATCGGAGCCAGCAAGTCCAGTGTATAATTGCTGAAAAGGCTGATCCTTTCCATTAATATATGTAAGTACATGAGTGCCAACTTCATGTTGAATTAAAGCTTCCACTCTTGAATCCGGAATTTTTAACCTGTTTCCTATGAATAGATTTCCATTTGATACCATTAAACCCGTTATATCTTTCCGGATGAAAACTTTGCTTACAATACCGGGTGCCTTTTCTTTGAAATACTGAATTTCAGCCTCAGCTATGGAAGCAAAGGATTTTGCATTCACTCTGTTTCTTCCGTTGATTTCATGACTGTGCGGAGATATTTTTTCCAGTATCCTTATCGCGAGCTTATATAGTTCTGAATCTATCTCCCCATAAAGATGCATGCTTCCATAAATAAAGTTCTTTGTATTCCTGTCCCTCAACATAGAATACTTCATCTCAAGCTCCATGATCTTAGCATGAAAGATGGATGAAAGGACAGGATCCTCAATCCGGTCAAATGGAATGGCATACAAATTTCTTTTCAGGACTGAAGGATCAACTGGAATAGGACGATAATAAAAAACCGGCAACTGATTAAAACGACTTGTCTTGAATTTATTCCAGGATTGTTCAATATTTACGGGTGTAACAAGCAGAAGGAAATCTGTTTTATTACTTAACTCTGCCAATCTGTTATCTACTTCCCAAACAGCTTTTACGACCGCCTGTCTTCCCAGTGATTTATAATTTTTTGGACGGACAGTAGTCCTCTTGTGTGAAAATTCATATGCCCCTTTCTTAAAAGCCTTTGATAATCCACGATGCATCTTCTTAAGGACAAGTGGATAGATTTCATTTGTATCCGGATTCCTGTATATGGGCGTAATCTCAAGCCCGATTAAATAACAGTTATACTTTTTAATTTCCTTAAGGGAAAACAGAGCTGGCAGTTTTTCAGGCCAGGGATGATTTGAAAAATCCGTTTCGACAATCCCTTTATTTTTTGACACTGTTATATTCGTCAATGCATTTTTCAGGGATTCAATCGTCTCAAAGGGAATTCGATCCGGGGGAATAAGTAGACGAAAGGATGGAGCTGTTCTTCCCTGTTCCGGGTCGAGGATAACAACCGGTAATTCCCTTGACCATATTTCGATGATTAAAAATGCACCTGTATCAGATGAGAGGGTTTCCACAACTGCTCGGACAAGTGCCGCAATTTCTGATTTATGCCGAATCGAAGATGAGGTAATTAGATAGGATGCTTCTCCTTTGATCAATTGATCTGTACCATTATCGGAATTTTTTAATGGTCGGCGATACACACATAGATAAGGAAGCTTCCTGTCAATATGCAACCTTCCCTGATTTGGCAGTGTTCTTCGGATTTGTTTGTCCTCCGAAAGACGGTTTACTACCTCCTTAATAAAATCATCAGTGATTTCTGTATCTATGGTAATCATTTGCTCAATGATCCGTTTGCCCTAATAGCATCCGGATTTTATTTTTTCTTTGACAGTTCATGAAGCACTCCGGGAATTGTGGATTTCAGAGCTTCCCCAATATCTGCTATTGTTTCATGATCAGGTGCTCCCGTCCACTCATCCATAAAGAATTTTTTCATTTCAATTGAAATGCAACAAACTGAGTCCTGGAAATTCTCATGAACCCACCGAGGGAAGTAGCCACCTTTAAATTTAACATTTTCTCTGACATCGAGATGTCTGTTTTGAAAATTAAATGCTTTAAGGTCCTTTATAAATCTGTTTACTATTGCAGACCAGAAATCCCTGTTCATCGTACCTGTTCCAATATTGATTTCAGGATTTAAAGCGGGGTCCTCTGCCGGAGCATCAGGTCCGTTGCGACGATGGTTATAGCTATGCAAATCAAAAACCACGATTGATCCGAATCTATCTACCAATTCTGTCAATCCCTTATGGATCAGTTCGTAAATTTTGTGATAGGTTTGTAGAGATTTAGCCAGTTTTATCCTGTCAGGCTGGACATTCCACACCTTCAATCCCCATGCATCTGCTGGCAACAGGTAAATTGCCTTTTCAGGGGGGCGGTTTAAATCATATTCGAATCTGGAATGATGGGCAATAATTCTGTTATCTGTCACATTCGTCCATATTCCTGTAAAGGGATCTTCCTCCCTGAGGCGTTCAGATTCTGTAAGGCCTGAGAGATCCAGGAGATCTTCCCTGATTATATGTCCGTCGTGAATTGCGGTAGCAAAGATGGGAGTTTCACCGTCAAGCTTAATTGTTATGATTTTCTCCATATCAATTTAGACGGCAAGCTTCAAATAAGTCACATTTTGGTTGGAACAGATCAGCATAATCCAACAATGGACTTCACAAAGGACCTCAATTGAAAAGATTGCTTATACTTGGATGAAGGATTGTTTTCCTATCCAGGCATATATATGAAATTGTGTAAGGATGTTATTTTGGATTATTATTCCTGATTAACACTGGATCTGAGAAAGGTATTTTTGAATTAATTTCAGGAATTATACTTATAATCGGCAATTTGGAGTATTGAATTATCCGTCTGGCATTTGAACCAATATAATATTCAGTTGGATCTTTTTCCTGCTGCGTCATTAGTAAGATCATTCCCGGATTGAATTTATCTGCATTAACTATTATCTCGTCTGATACAGAGTTTCTGCTTATTAATAATTTTGTGTTACATATTATACCTGAGTGATAAAAATCCTTTTGGATATTTACCAACATAGCCCTGTACTTGACTTCCTTGCTTACAGTATCGTAATTTAAAATTGCAATAACATTTATATCTGCTTTTAACATCTGTGCCACTTCAATGGTTTTTGAAATTTTTGATGCTATCGGTTTCGAAAGATCCAGTGGTAAAATAATATTTGTATATGGATTCTTCTTGTCATTTTTTAAAGTTATTACTGGTACCCTGGAATGTGTAATTACATAATATGTATATGAACCTACAGTGTTTATTGTTAAATCCTGGGCGTCAGACCTTCCCATTATGATGAAAGTAGCATTCAGATCATAGGCCTTCTCAATAATTTTACTGTGAACCCTCCCCTCAGTAACTATGATTTCAAATGGTACGGATTTATCTGATATAACTGAATTAACCCGTGCTGCCAGCTTTTGCTCAGCTTCCCTTCTATTTTTCTTTCGATTGTCCTCTGACAATACTTTCTCTGCTGATTTGCCAGATTCATCGATGATATGCAGACAGGTTATCATCCCGTCAAGAGATTTGGCAATTACCTGCGCAAAATCCAGTGCGGCATCAGAATAACTATCAAAACTGACAGGAACAAGAATTTTTTTCCGGATCATCTGAATTATATTTCTAATTGAGACTGGAATGTAGTAAACGGTCACAACTTTTGGAGAGTAAATGCCATATGAAAGCAGATATTATCATTAAGTTGCTACTATCCTCTCGAAAGTCAAACAGGATATTGTAATTTTGAATAGTATTCAACCTTGTAATGTATGGATTCGAAAAGCGAAAGTATTTCAGGAGGGACTGATTTTATTAATTCAATTCTGAATAACAGCCCCTTTGGGATTATAGTCTTTGATTTGTCTGGGATAATTTCTCTTTCCAACAAATTGGTTAAAACTCTTTTAGGACTGGAAACTTCACTTAATAATTTGCCTGGACTTGAAATTATTCCTTGTGTTGAGCATATACCTGCATTATCTGAAAGGCTCAGGAAATGCCTTCAAAAAGGAGGGAAAAGGTTCATTCTTGATGGGGAGCAAATTAATGGCAGATACCTGAATATTATTGTTCGGCCCATAAATAGTGGATATATCCTTATTATTGATGACATTACAAAAATAAAGGAGTTGGAAGCTAATTCTATTCTTTCAATTCTGGCGGGACAGGAAAATGAAAGAAGAAGGCTGGCAAGGGAAATTCACGATGGTATGGGACCCTTGTTATCATCAATTAAACTGGATCTGGATTTTTTCATGGATGAATATAGTAATCAGGAGAACAAGCCCCCGCTGGATAAACTGATTAATATGCGTGAGACGATTGATACCATAACAGGAGATCTGCGAGACCTTTCGCATCACTTATTGCCCAGACTCCTGGATGAATTTGGTCTCTTGTCTGCATTTAATAGTTTGACGAGCAGGATAAATAATTCCACAAAAACTGTTGTAGAATTCTATTGTAATTTAGATTCTGGAAGGAGGTTTGACAAGGATATTGAGTTGAACATATACAGATGCGGTCAGGAGCTTATTAATAATGCAGTAAAATATGCAAAAGCATCCGAGATTTTAGTTCAGCTAATCCTTCATGAGAAAAGTATTGTCCTGATGGTCGAAGATGATGGAGGTGGTTTTGAGAGGACGAATTCCTCCCAGGATGGATTTGGTATTGGATTAACGAATATTGACACAAGAGTTCGAACAATAAATGGAGAATTCACTCTTGATTCAGTGAAGAATCAGGGTACAACAGCAAGTATTGAAATTCCTCTGTAATTTAAACTCAATATCCCCAGTATTATGAGTATAATAAAAGTAATGATTGCAGATGACCACAAAATATTTCGGGATGGGGTCAGGTCGATTCTGGAAAAGGAGAAGGACATCGAAGTAATAGAAGAAGCCGCCAATGGAGATGAAGTTCTCGAAAAATTATTCAAGGTAAAAATTGATGTTCTGGTCCTTGATATAGACATTGGGAAGCCCAATGGTATTGAAATCACTGAAATCATCAGGAAAGATTTTCCGGAAATAAAAATTCTGATTTTGTCTATGATGAGTCTGCATGATTTTATTATCCAGGCTCTGGAAAAGGGAGCTACAGGTTTTATACTCAAAAATGCAGGAAAGGATGAAGTACTGACTGCTATTCGAAGTGTGGCAAAAGGGGATAGTTATTTCAGTCGGGAAGTTTCCTCAATTTTGATAGAGCATCTGAACAAGCCCCGATCATCAAAAAGAAGGATTGCCGATATCCCTTTATCATCCAGGGAGATTGAGGTGCTAAACCTTATAACCCAGGAATATTCCAATCCTGAGATTGCAGAAAAATTATATATTAGCATCAGGACAGTGGATACCCATAGGAGGAATCTGCTGGAGAAATTGGGAGTAAAAAATACTGCAGGCCTGGTTAAATATGCTATCCAGAAAGGTCTGATTGACCCTGACAAAGTATAATAAGGGACATTTCAAATCAATTATTAGGTTTAGTCAGAAATAGCAATTTATACTATTCTATGCCACTTTTATACTACTTGCTGACTAATCATATACTGACTGAAATCATGATAATCCTCGGGAAGTTCAAACATTTTTGTATCGTACAGTAGCTTATTAAAAGCATATTTCTTTTGATTGTGGAATAAAGTGCCAATCAAATCAGGAGAGGGTTCAGTAAACTCTCTGTCCAGGGGAAGCAAATATATACTTGTCTCACGTAGAAACGGATTCGAAAGTATCTCTTCACATAAACCGGATCCTGAAAAATTCTTTTGATGAATGACAACGATAGGATTCTCATGTTCATCGATTATCGAACATATTGTTCCATTAATATCATTCTCGCTAATTATAGCATCTATCTCTACATCATCAAATGTCTTCCACTGATTGAAATGGCCATGATAATATCCTTTCATCTCAAGAATATTACAATAAATCGCATCCATTCTTATACTAATGAGTTCCTCCAGATTCTCCGTCCCGTCCAAATGTTTCCAATTAATATCCAATGAGCTAATGGCAATAATATTTGCATTAGACCTCCGAGCCAATTCTAGAGTGAAAGCAAAGGCTTTTTTATTATCCTCTTCAGCTTTGAACGGAAAGATTAAAATAGATTTCATTGCTTTCTTTTCCCTTGAGACAGACTATTTTTAATAGGTCACTTCAACCTCACAGCTGTGATTATTAAATTGATTAGATCTAAGTTAATGCTACGTTTTTATCATTGATTAATTGTCCAAGTTTCTGTCTAGCTCTCAAGAGCCTCATTTTTACAGCACTTGCAGACAGTTTGAATTCACCCTGTAGGTCATTTACCGAGTAATCATTTAGATATTTAAGCTCTAATATTTTCCTGTCTTTTTCGGGAAGTTTATTAAGAAACTCATCCAGTTTTAGCTCCATTCCTTCCCGTATGTTTCTTGCCTCAAAACCTTCATCATCAAATTCTGGCTCATGAAGTTTATAAGTTGAAATTGAATCCAGACTACACTCATGTGTCGATCTTGACAGTCGGCTTATACAATGGTTTTTTGTGATAGAAAACAACCAGGTTGAGAATTTTGATGATCCTTTGAATGATTCAATATTGCTAAATGCTTTCATTAGAACATCTTGAGCTATATCAAAGGCATCATCCCTGTTTCTGGTGAATGAGTAACTTTTATTGTAAACTTTATTATAATACCGGTTATACAGTATACCAAGACTATTATTTTCACCCTGTAAGTATTTTATTACTAATTGCTCATCACTCATTTTACGTTGTTCTTTAGCGTTCATTTTACTTTCTCTTATTATTTATCGATTAAGATTTCAAAGTAAAACTACATGCTATTATCTCCCTTTGTAAGAGTAGAAAAGCGTATTTTTTAGGGCTGGTGATTCTCTTAGAATCGGTAATTCAGGTATAGATTTTACCTAGGTGATTTGCGTATGAGAGTGGTGGCTAATTGCTGATTTCCATTTATAAAATCAAAAATTTGCCATATCAATCTAGCTTTCTGAATGCACCCTAAATTATTGGGCAGTTTAAACAGTGACCAAATTAACTCGATAGGTCATAATATTTACATGTTGGATTGGTATAGCACAGTGCCCGGGAAAACTGGAATCTATAAGTCTGCACGGAGTCATTACACATGTAAACATTTACTGAAATGATATGGAAGAAATATAGTCTGGAAAATGAAATTGTATACTACTGGCATCTTGGTGCAGTGGAATTTTATATTAAGAAAAACAACAAGGAATGGCAGATTGCATACAAGCATAATGCTAGTGTAAATAATTTGACGGAACTGGCCAGAGAAGTGCCCGAACCTGTTGATGTCAAATGGAATACCTTCATTGGGGATAGGCAAAGTCCTCTAATATTAATGCCTGCCCTGCCTGACAGACCAGTGGTCGTAAAACCTGATAACATCTTTAAACTATTGCCGGATAAGATTTTTCAGTTATTTATTCATATGCCTGTTTGGATTCAGTTATATCTGGGGGCACCACACAGTGATAACTTAATCTGTGAAATCCCATCAGCCGAATTATCAGGCACTTGGTTTGGAGATTCGGACAGTGGTGTACTATCCTACTCTTTACCCAAAGGATATATTAAAAATTCTGTCCTACCCAGTATGGCTGAGAATGAAATTATCTGTCCGCTTAGAATAACCAATTCTTCGTCCAGCCAGTTAGATTTTCAGAGGCTATGTATTCATGTAGAATCTCTCAATATTTATTCTCAGGGCAAAACATTGATGGCAAATGAAACAAAAGTGAGATTCAAGGGAGAAAATTTCATCAGCGATATATACTATACGGATCAAGCTCCTGCAAATATTGAAAATTTGAAACTAATTGCAGATCCGAGAATACCGGGAAAAGCTAATGTGCTCAAAAAAAGCTTTCACTTTTTCAAATCTTTAACGGAATATTAATTTTTTAAACATGGAATTCAATCTGGAATTTAGTCCCGATACAATCAGGAAAGTGAGGGATGTAGGCATCAGCATCGTCATTGGAGTTTTTGTAATTCAAGGCCTGGTAATACTTTTCCGACGGGTACTTTTTAGAAACATAAGTAAGCAATCAAAGATGCTTCTGTCTAAAGGTGTTATCTATGCCGGTGTAATCATAATGGTGTTCATTATCATTGACATTCTTGAATTAAAGAGTGCTTTCGGTACCTTGCTAGGTGCAGCAGGAATCCTGGGTATTGTTCTTGGCATTGCTTCCCAGACGAGTATTGGAAATATAATTAGTGGACTTTTTCTGATCTCAGAAAAACCATTCGAATTGGGAGATTTTATTCGTGTGGGTGATAAAAAAGGAAATGTCTATTCCATTGACCTTCTTTCGGTTAAATTAAAGACCCTTGACAACCTTCTGATTCGAATCCCGAACCAGACACTCATCTCAACTGAGGTTACTAATGTTACCCGGTTTCCAATCAGGAGAATGGATATTGAATTGGGAGTTGCTTATAAGGAAAACATAATGAAAGTTATAGACATTTTAAAAATTATTGCAAGCGAAAATCCCATGTGTTTATCTGAACCTGAACCGATTGTTGTTGCTGAAGGATTCGGAACAAGTAGTATAGATCTTCGCTTTGGTGTTTGGTTTGAGCGAGCAAACTATGTAACAGTCAGAAATTCACTTTTTCATGGAATTATCGAGGCTTTTGCCAAAGAAGGAATTGAAATTCCCTATCCACATCTCAGCCTTTATACAGGCGAAAAGACAAAACCTTTTCCAATAGACAGAAAAATATCCGGCGTCAGTGAGAACATCTCCTCAATATCTGTAGATCCAAATAATTAACTAACACAATAAAAATTAGTTGTACATAACAGCCCTAAGAAATGACATTAAAAGAGTTTTTCAGCTATACGCTTGTAGAGACAAAAGAATATGACATTGTGGTCTATGAAATATTAGCCATTCTTCTTGTTCTCCTTATTGCTTCGATTATCATCAGGGTTTTAAAAAGAATATTCCGCAACCAGGAAAATAACAAGGTATTTGACTCTGGCCGAAGTCATGCCATTCTGCAAATTATAAGATATGTTTTATGGATTACAGCAATCTTTATATCATTTGAAATAATTAACATTAAATTAACCCTTCTTCTTGCTGGTTCGGCTGCACTGCTGGTTGGACTGGGTCTGGGACTTCAACAAATATTTCAGGATATCATGTCTGGAATTGCAATACTGTTTGAAGGAACTCTTAAGATTGGTGATGTGGTTGAAATTCAAGATGATCTTGTTGGAGTAGTTAAAGAGATAGGACTCAGAACCTCAAAAATTGAAACTCGAGATAGTATTATTATGATAATACCCAATTCGAAATTCGTATCGGAGAATGTTATCAATTGGAGCCACATGGATAAAAAGACGAGGTTCAAAGTTGAGGTGGGGGTGGCCTATGGATCGGATATACAGAAAGTGAAAAGAACACTTCTGGAATGTGCAAACAGTCATGAGAAAGTATCCTCATTTCCTGATTCATTTGTACGTTTTAAAGATTTTGGAGATTCATCCCTGCAATTCCAATTGTTGTTCTGGACAACCCATATATTTAATGTTGAAGATATAAAAAGTGATTTGCGCTATAGTATAAATGCTGCATTTTTAGAAAACGGTATCCACATCCCTTTCCCTCAGCGTGATGTACATATAATTTCTCAAGAGAAAAAGGATCAATTCCCTATCGATCAATTCTAAAAAAGAAAGAAGAATAAGGTTTTTCAAAAAAACCGGAGTGATACATTTCAGTTCTTATATTCCCTTTAACAATCTGCCAAAAATGTCTGCACCCGTAATAATACGTTTGTTATTATTGTTCCATAAAAGGACTATATCATTGTCGATAGGGTCATCAGATTTGACATCAATTTTATGTTTTAATCCTTGAATAATATCCCCTAAACTGGCATCTTCTTCCTTTATAATAAGCGGCTTATGACAGTATTTATTAATGCCCTCACAATCAACACAAAACAATTCTGAACGTATAAATCCATCTGCATCCAAGGCTAAAACTGGCTCATTTTTTTCATCCGTAAAAATAATCCACTTCTCTTCGGACTTATTTATTCTTTTTATAAATTCATCGTCTGTCTTTGCATTATATGGTGGAAAAACAATCCTTCCCTCTTTTGTTGCTAGACTAATTATGCTATCTGGAATAATTTCTTCTCCCTCCAGCGTAGCTATTAAATCATCCATTGAAAGAAAATTTATGGCTCCTGTTCCTTCAATATGATCAATTTCACTGGTTGATCCTTCGATGTGTTTTTTGATAAATAACTTAATGTTTTTTTCAGCAAAGAATTGAACAGATTCTTTCCCAAGCCAGGCATCTAGCAATAAGGCAGACGGCTTGGCTACAATGTAAAGGACAACCTGATAAAATCTCAGTACAGGCGCCAGCATGGAGGCCATCTTGAGTGCATTTCTGGAAAAATAGGCTTGAGGAATGATTTCTCCAAAAAGAGTAATAAGGCCGGTAGAAAATAAAAAGGATATAAGGCCTGCCATTACTGAATCTGACAATAAAGTCAGTAATACATTTATCCCCACATTACCCCATAAAATAGTAGCCAATAAAAAATTGGAATCCTGACGCATTTTTAGAACATTCATGGCACCACTTTTTGGAGATGATTCCGTTTCTATTTCTAGACGTAAACGGGTTAAACTAAAAAACGCAAGGTTAAGGCCTGAGAACATTGCTGATTGTGTTATACAAAAACCAATTCCAATCCAGATAAGTAAATTTTCCATTCTTCAGATTAATTAGATTTAAATTCCAAGATTTGTCAATCTCTGTATTCCTTGATGACAATCTGACAAGGCAGGGATTATTGTGAGGGTGAAGATTTTTTTCATACTATTCCAAGTGCAGAAGATAATGCCGTAGCTAACCCCAGGAAACTTAAGAATCCCACTATGTCTGTAACGGTGGTTAGTATAATAGATGACGATGAAGCAGGATCCTGTCCTAAAGACTGCAAAACCATAGGAATGAGAGCCCCTGAAAGGCCGGCAATAGCCATTGACAGAATCATAGATATTCCAATAACAATAGCAAGGCCAAATGAGGATGCCCAGAAAAATACAATTATGGCTGTGGTTATGGCAACAGCAACTCCATTAATTGTTCCTACCAGGATCTCTTTTCTTGCAACGACAAACCATTGGCTGATGCCAATCTCTCTCAGCGCCAGTCCTCGCATAGTAACAGCAAGTGCCTGCGATCCGGTATTTCCAGATTGACCGGCCACAACCGGAAGAAATACAGCTAAAACAGTAATTCTTGCAATGGTATCTTCAAATAGGGCAACTACCGATGCCGCCAGGAATGCTGTTGCAAGGTTTATCTGTAGCCAGGGCAGGCGTTTTCTGACAGCGAGTGACACTTTAGAAAGAGCCCTCTCTTCACGACCGGCACCGAATAATGCCTGTACATCCTGGGTGACGTCTAATTTTGTTGCATCAATTAGAGCATCATTGCGGATTACTCCTAATAAATAGTTGTTTATATCCACAACAGGTAAATTTATTAGCTTACGATCTTCGATAATCTGAACAACCTCCTCCCTTGGTGCAAGGGCATTTACGCTCACCGGAATTCCTTCGGTCAGATTAATCAATTCTTCTTTAGAATCAGAAACAGCTATTTTCTGAAGCGTAACTACGCCGGTAAGATGACCTTCATCATCTACAAGAAAAACCTGAAAAATATTTCGATTCTTGATGTTGCGTATTTTCTCCAGGGCATTTTCAACGGTAGTTTGTTGCTTAAAAGTTGTCACCTTTGAATCCATTATGAAAGCAGCGCAATCCGTAGGGTAGCTTATTAATTCTTTGATCTGTTTGGCAATCCTGGGACTCAATAAATTCAGCCTGGGAATTATATTCTCGGGACTGAAGCGCGCAATAAGGCGTGCGGCCAGAAATACATCGATTTCATCAATCAATTCCATAAAGAAATCAGGTTCCAGGGCCTCAAGGATCTCTGCAGATTCTTCGGGATTTAATTTTGAAAAAATCTTACCGACAATAGCTATAGGTTGATCCCTCAAATAATTAATTGCCTCTTCAGTTGTAAATGAAGAAAGAGTCCTGGCAGCATCCAGGGGGAAGTAGTTTAAGTATGAATCTACTAAATGTTTTCGTACATCATTTTCATCCATAATTTATATTATTCTTTGGAATTTTCTATATTAAAATCTGTGGCAGTGCTTAAGAGACCAGCCAGACCCATATGGTATAGTTCTCCAAGTGCAGTGATAACAGCCTGTCCATGGTCCTCATCACTTTGTTCAGTTGAAATTTGTAATGATCGAATAGTTTCCAGCCTGAGTACTCCAAGGAAGGTTGTATTTTTATCAACCACCGGGAGGCAATAATGATCCACCCATGCAGGATGATTTAGAATTGAAAGAACAGGAGTCTCAGGTGGAATGGTAATAATCTTTGTTTTCATAATAGACCTTATTTCTTTTGCAGGATCTTCTGAGATCAAATCCGATAAATAAATAAAACCTGCTAATTTCCTATCCGGCTTTAGTACAAAAATAATAGGGTCAATCACTGTTTTTAGTTTTTTTACTTTTACTAAAACCTCTTGAAGGATTAATTTGTCTGATAAGGTAATAACAGTCGGATCTATGTATGAACCTACAGAATTTTTCAGGTATTTCAAAAGCTGTCTTAGATATATTGATTTTTCTGAAGACAGGTTATTCAGGATTTTTTCTGCCAGGACTTTATTCATCATTTTTATCGAAAATATGGCATGATGAACTTCCATATGTTCAAAAAGTCGGATTACTGTTTCGTCTTTTATTAAACTATAAACCTCCAGAATGATCTGGGAATCCATAAAAGGAATTAACTTCAATAATAACTCATTCGGGGTTTCATTAAAAAAAACTACCAGATGATCCGGCTCAAATTTATCTAGTGCCTGAGCAGCTTCTTTGCTATGATTATGAATGAATTGTTCAATAATGATCTCATCTGTATTCATAGTTATTCATTATCTAATAAAATGGATGTTTTTTCATTAAATTCTTTTGCAGGGATAATCATCTGACCCCTTTCAGTTTCCAGGAAAACTGAAGTGGCAGTGATTTTGACAATCCTTCCCTGGTTTTCTCCAATCCTGATGGTATTGCCAACCCTGTAGTTACGGTTTATGTAATATGAGGCAAGGATATTACTGACGGAAGTTTTAGCTCCTAATCCAAAAGCCAGTCCAGCACCGAAAAGCAAAACGGAAAGGATAATATATATCAGGTTTGAAAGAAATGATATGTCAATTCCAATCTGGTCTATTGCAATAATAACAGTAATAATTATGATGATATACTGTGTGGCCTTACCCAATGTCTTGCTATTGGAAATCCCAGCTTTGAGTGTTCCTCTTTTAATGAGATCGGCAACTAAGCGGCTGAGAATTATCCCGAGGAGGATAATTACAATGCCTGCAAGGATATTTGGCAGGTATTCTCCGAGACCTGTAAGCCAGGAACTAAGAACTGGCAGACCAATGATCTCAGTAAACAGAACAATAAAGAAGAAAAATATGATCCAGAAGAATGTTTTGCCAATTAATATTTTGGAGCTACTGAGATTAACCTGGAGAAGTCGCTTTCTCAGTTTATCATTAATGATTCTGTCCAGATAGTCGATAAGACGTGTGACGATGGACTGAATAAGACGGGCGATAAGGAATCCTAAAAGAAGGACAATCATTCCCATGATCAATTTTGGAACTAATTGAATGAGGAAGTCCCAGATGACTGATGTCATTCCTTTAAATTCTTCAACGAGCTGCTGGTAGTTCATATAATTAGTTTTATGATTTAATCAAAGAATGTAATTTGGATTATTATTATCCTTAGATAATTTAGTTTTTAGAAATATTTGCAAGGAAACTGCCCTATCCAGAACACGGTCGATTATCACGTAGGGGTGAGAAGTTAATTCAACTGGATTGATTAAATATAGAGGAATATTTTCAATCAATTGCTTTCTGATTATGTGAATTCACAAATAATACGGTTCCCAGATCATCATAATCCAGGAATACAGTAATTGAGTCGTGTTTTATCTGTTCTTCCCTGAATCCCAGAATAACAAGTCCGGCATCTGCTGATTTTTCATTGATTAAGGATTTGATGTTCACGTCTTCCATCTCAGGGATGATTTCAATGTTTTTTGCCGTAATTGGCAACCTCCCCGTTAGGACCAGCTCCTCCATTTTTCTTTGTGTCTCACTAACTTGATCAGCTTGACAAGTTTCAAAAATATTAATATTCGCCCGATGCCAGTCAGGATGACCGAGAATGATAAAACTAAGCATGATCATCAGGTTTGCATTTTCAGTGTCGATGCTTCTTATCCAAACATGTATCCCATCTTGAAATTCAATCTGTTTTCTACTTGTGCCTACAATGCAAACATCAAAATTACCTGCAGTAACCAAGGAGAAATTCTCTGTGATGCTTTTTAGGTTAATTGGTTCTTCTTTGTCAAATTCAAAAATCACCATGTTGTTTTCCATTCCTGCGATACCGGGAACTTGAATGGTTTGTGCAACCGCTGAGGTATATGAAGGTGAAATAATTGTATCCACGTATACATGGTTTTCAACCCTGTCAAATCTTTCAATGAGTTTCTTTAGTTGCTCTTGCGACTGTTCGTAGGTCTTTCGTGAATAATATCCTTCAATCAAGTGAATGTAAGTTCCAAATCCATACTTGTAGGAGACCCAATTTAATAATTTAAACGCGGTGTTTCGTTTGAAGGAATCTTCTGAAATGCAGATTGCACTTGGCCGCCATTCGCCCCCTGACTTTTTACTCCCTGATTTTTGAATATATACTTGCAGATTTCTGTTTAACTGGAAGATAGTATTGGCGAATATAGCTTCCAGTCCTTTTCTCGTTTTATGATAATTATTGACGTAAAGATAGATCAGTGTCATTAAAACAATAGCTGCTATCGCGTAAGTTGAATTTATTTTAAACATTACCCAAACCGATACAGCGAATCCCATAAAAGAAATATACCATCGTGATTTAAAATATGGACGATAGGAAGGTGATGAGCCAAAATGGTTCAAAAATGAGATTAAACATAATGATCCATAAGTAACCATAAAGAACATTGAGATTATTTCAGCCACTGCATTCACACTACCCATCAATACAAATACAATGGCAATGGCAGATGTTATCATTGAGGCATTGATGGGCTCATTATCATTTTTCCTGCCCTTCGATAACCAACTATTCAGACGCTTTGAGGGGAAGGACTGGTCTACTGCCAAAGCTTGTAGAGTCCGTGGTGCTACCATGATTGATCCCAGGGCGGATGATATTGTAGATGCTGCCAATCCCAGAGGAATAATAATTGCACCTCCAATGGCAATCTTAGCCATTATCAGCTGTTCGTTTACTAAATCCGCGATACTGGCTGATAATGCAAGTTTGTAAATAATAAAAATGTAAATTATCATTCCAGCAAATGTCGCTGTAGCAGTTCCGAGAGGAATTGACTTTGAGGGATTTTTCAGATCTCCTGACAGGCCAACTCCGGCTGTCATTCCTGTGAAGGCTGGAAATACAATGGCAAAGACAAGGAAAAAATTGTCACGGTTTCTAAACTCGGCAGACAGAAATGAAAAATCTGAAGTCAATTGATAGTCTGTTTTGCCAAGGAAAAATAAGGTGATAGAAATAAACAATATTCCGATTACGAAGTATAATATTTTAACACCTATTGCAGCTCCCTTTTTAATAATCAGTATGGCAAGTCCTATGGTTGCCGGAATACTAATAGCCTGACGGGGTAATTCAAAGCCATACCTTTCCTGTATGAAATTGAACAAAAATTCGAATGCTTCTGTAAATGCAATAATATAAAAAGCAACACTTATTGCCTGGGACATATACAAAGCAATGCCAATTGTTGCCCCGATATTTAATCCAAACGAACGCGAGATGATAAAATACTCACCGCCACCTTCAACGCGTTTATTTGTAGCAATTTCGGAAATGGCCAGGGCTGTTGGGATGGTGACCATGTGGCCCAGAAGGATAATACCCAAAACTCCCCAAAATCCAATTGTACCAACTGCATAGCCAAATCGGAGGAATAATATTGCCCCTAGTATGGTTGATATGGCAGTAAAAAATACCGGAGCAGTTCCAAATCCTTTATTGTTCTTACTCAAAATTATTGCTTTAAACCTGTTAAATATATTATCTGGGACTGAAGCGGGGTCTTAATTTATAACCCTGATCAACTCAAATCCCAAACTCAGCTTTGCTTCAATTTTCATACCCACAAATGTACCAAGTGCAAATCCCTTGGCGTATCCTATATAGGTGGTCCAGTTCCCCAAATTAGACATGATCCTGTTATGTAATATTCCAGATCAATACTTGGAAAAATCCTATAATTGGAGCTAATTTCTTGTAAACCTTTGTAATCATGAATACCCGAATTGTTTCCAAAGATTTATCGATCACCATTCCCAGCAAGATGATCACGGGCACTATAATGTAATCAACCCAAAACATTTCCATATTAAATATTTGACTCTAAAAATGCCTGTGGTCACAGAATAATGTGAGGTTTTTAATATTTAGTTGATGGGTGTACCATATGTCGCAAGACTCGATATTTCAATGATTTATCAGATTTTGCCGGTTTATATACCTATGAATGTTTAATTTTATAATTTAAGTTGCAATATTATTTGAAATTGAAGTATGAAACAAGTAAAGAAAATCTTGGTTCCCATTAATTTCACCAACCAATCCGAAAATGCACTTAAGTATGCAGTTATTCTGGCAAAACAAGCAGCAGCTGAGATTGTCCTGATGTATGTAATTGAAAATACTGGGATAATTATTAAGGAACCTGAGAATGAAACCCAACTGAAAAGCAGAATCACTCTGGCTGAAAATAAACTAGACGGATTATTAGATTCTTTTGTCCGTCCAAAAAAGTTAGAGCAAGTACCTACGTTATGCATGGGAAAGTATACAGGTTGATTGTAGATAATGCAACAAAAATGGATGTTGATCTCATTGTAATGGGACGAGGCGAATCATCATTCCGAAAGAAGAACTTAACTGGTACGAACGCAATGCATATTGTAAGAGAATCTCTTATTCCTGTCATTACAATAAGTGAATTCTCCGAAAACAATCTTTGTGATAATATTCTTTTACCTCTTGATTTGACAAAACCGGTTGAAAAGAAGATTTCTCTGGCTATAGAATTCTCGAAAATATATTATTCAAAAATCTCCGTTCTATCTGTTATTAGCACTGATATGGCAAAACATAAGATTAAGATCAGGGAAAGGATGAATGAGATTCAAAAGATAATGGAACATGAAGAAATTGAATACGATATTGAATTTACTGAAGAAAAAATCGGGGAGATATATCAATATGTAAATTCCCATGCCAAAGATACAGATGCCGATATGATATTGCTGATGACCCAGCGGGAACTTGGATTCAGGGATTACCTGATAGGGAATACAGCACAGGATATTTTAAACAATGCTCTCATTCCGGTATTATCTGTCATCCCTGAGACTGAAATTCATATTGTAATCCCAAAATTACTTTTCGGGATATTGAAAAATCCACTTGAATTATTTGATTAAGGAAAATTTTGTCTTTTTCATATTTCCAAACTCTAGTTTTTCTCATATTCTTGGTTTTTAACCGCTGTGGATATGGGGGAGCTTACAAAGCCAAGTTAATCCGGGTAAATTGGGGTAAATTTCAGCAGGAAAGACCGTAGTTTGCGAGACAAAAAAAGCAAACCCTTGCAAGTATTTAACTTACAAGGGTATCAGAATTTGTCTGGCGGTGACGACGAGACTCGAACTCGCGACCTCCGGCGTGACAGGCCGGCATTCTAACCAACTGAACTACGCCACCGTGCTTACGCGATGCAAAAATAAACTAATTTTTGATTCTGCAAAAGGGAGATCATGAATTATTTCGTAGTTTTATTGATCTGGGGTGATTTGAAATACACAGACCTCATCGATTGCACTTAAAATAGGAAAGAATGAAATACAAGAAACTTGGTAAAACCGGATTTGAAATTTCTGGTATTTCCCTGGGTACCTGGCAGGTAGGAGGGAAGTGGGGATCTGATTTTGATCATAAAAACGCAGATCGGATTTTAAATAAGGCTATTGATAAAGGGATTAATTTTATTGATACAGCAGATGTGTACGGAGATGGCGAAAGTGAGAAAGCTGTTGGCCGGCTTGTAAAAAAGCGATCGGAACGAATTTATGTAGCAACCAAGTGTGGAGTGAAGCTTAAACCCCGTGCGAGTGAGTCATATACTCCTGATGCACTGAGGGGCCTTGTTGAAGACAGCCTGAAGAATATGAAGCTGGAGACATTGGACCTTATCCAGCTTCACTGTCCCCCGACCCAGGTTTACTACCGACCTGAAATATTCGAGTTGTTTGACCAACTGAAGAAGGAGGGAAAGGTTCAGAACCTGGGTGTCAGTGTTGAAAAGGTGGAGGAAGCCCTGAAAGCGATTGAATATCCTAATGTAAGCACTGTTCAGATCATTTTCAATATGTTCAGGCAGCGTCCCGCTGAAAAGTTTTTTAGGGAGGCAGCTAAAAAGGATGTGGGGATTATTGTAAGGGTTCCCCTTGCCAGCGGATTGCTGACCGGAACCTACAAAAAGGATACAAAATTTGAACGGGCTGATCACAGATTTTTCAACCGTAACGGGATGATGTTTGATAAGGGAGAAACTTTTTCAGGGATTGATTATGAAACAGGCCTTAAGGCTGTTGCCAAATTGAAGAAATTGTTTCAAGGGAAGAAAAATCTGGCCCCCATAGCATTGCGATGGATTCTGATGCATGAAGAGGTAAGCTGCGTTATTCCCGGGGCTTCAAAGGATGAACATGTTGTTTCAAACCTGCTGGCCGAAGATCTCCCGGCCCTGACCGAGTATGAAATGTACCAGGTCCAGGAGATTTATAAGGATGATATTAAACCGCTGGTTCACCAACTGTGGTAGATTTTGAAAACCTGAATCTGTTCCTTTTTACCATAGATTCCGGTCATCCGTAGATAAGCTCTGAGGGATTTACAGAATCAATGATTACATGGCGAGCATATTGATGATTTTGCGTACCTCCCCTTCATCAATAGGGATCCGTCCGGGATACGGATACTCAATGGCATACCAGGTTTCTGTGAAATCAGCTTCCTGACCGGGTTCAAGTATTTCTTCCGGACCCATTGGTTCAACCTCACATGTTTCCTCACCCTGGTACCAGAATGACATATTATTCCCGGTCAATTCACCGTATTTTCTTCCGCTGTAAATCGGGAACTTCTTGATAAGAAGCCTTGAGTCTCTGGTCAGGTAGGCCAACCATCCTTCCGAAAGATCCATGGCAAATTTCTGGACACTTGCGGGTCCGGTAATTTGCAGGAGTCCGTCCTGACAAACAATATTTGCTTCCGGCTTTGGCCTTAGGTTGATCACATCCCCGGGCCCATATGTCAGGTAACCCTTAGGATACCGACTGTCAGGATTGAGTGGAGCAATGGCAATGCCTCCCCCGGTACATAGGGTGCGGGACCAGTGGAAGTATTTTTTTACATCGGGACTAATATTCTTAATTACCTGTGTGAATTTGAGTTTAGTCAGATGCTGATCAAGTGCAAAGTATCTGGTTAATTGAATTCCGGTTTCAGGATCCTCGGGACTTATCATCTCCACTGTTTCTGAGTCCAAAATTTTTGCCGTCCATTTTCCCAGCCAGAGCTCAGGGTGGGAGGGAGTAGTGAACTCCGGTCCGATATCACATCTGCCTGCACAGGGACCCAGCTTACTTTTGGGTGGCTTGCCTTCTTCAAAGAGATATCCATCTTCCTCCGGATCTATATAAAGAAGATTTACTCCTTTGTGCTCAAAATACAGGATTCTTCCTCCACAGGATGGTTCCAGTACGATTCGGGTATCCTGGTTGGAAATTTCGATGCAGTCCTTATACCCATGGGTTTCTATCAGCTGTACCTTCATAGAAATATTAGTTAGCTCCGGGTTCGTAGTCGGTAAGATGCAGATTAGTAATTAATTAGTTCTGGATTTTTAATCAGGTAGTTTCGGATTTTTAATCAGTAAGTTACCGCTTAGAAATAAATTAATTCCAGATAATGATCATATCGATTTTTCAAGCGCAGATAATATCCGTTCAACACTTTCCGGACGGCAGGATTCTCCCATTAATCCAATTCTCCAGACTTTGCCTGCCATGGGACCGAGTCCCGCGCCAATCTCAATTTTAAATTCTGTCCGTAAACGGCTACGAACAAGTGCTTCATCCACTCCCTCAGGTACTACAACAGCATTGAGCATAGGTAGGCGGGATTCAGGGGCCACGAACATGTTCAGTCCCAGTTTCTCCAATCCGGATACCAGACTCAAATGGTTTTCAAGATGCCTTGCAAAAGCATTTTCAAGTCCCTCTTCGAGCAAATTGCTTAGTGCCTGGTGAAGAGCATATATCATATTAATCGGAGCTGTATGATGATAGGCTCTTTTTTGTCCTTCCCAGTAATTGACAATCATACTCAGGTCAAGATACCAATTGGGAACTTTGGTTTTCCTGTTTTGCAGGGATTCAACGGCCCTGTCAGAAAAGGAAACGGGAGAAATTCCCGGGGGAGCTGAAAGGCATTTCTGGGTTCCGCTGTAAATGATATCAATGCCCCATTTATCCATAGCCACTTCCATTCCTCCAAAACTTGTCACCGCATCCACCAGGAAAAGGGAATCGGTTCCTTTTACAAGCTTGCCAATCTCTTCAACGGGATTGGCTACTCCCGTCGAGGTTTCGGCATGTACTACAGCTACAATTTTATATGCTTTCTGTATAAGTTTTTCCTCAACCTGGGCGGTAATAACCGGGGTTCCCCAATCAAATTCAAGCGTATCCACATCAGCCCCAAGTCTTTCAGCAACATCCTTCATTCTCATCCCAAATACTCCGTTGATCAGAACAAGTACGGGGTCTTCTTTCTCTATGAAGTTTACAAAACTGGTCTCCATGCCTGCCGATCCTGTGCCTGACATAGGCAGGCTGAGCCGGTTGGATGTCTGGAAGGCTTCCTGGATTTGTTCTTTAACATTGTCCATTATCTTGATGAAATAGGGATCCAGATGTCCCAGGCAGGAAACGGATAATGCTTTGTAAACGGAGGGATGGATGGAAGAAGGACCTGGTCCCATCAATAGCACTTCCTCGACATCGTCAAGTAAATTTTGGTTGGTATACATTAAGTATTATAATTAGGTAAATTCTCTCTTAAACACCCATGTCCCATCTTCTGAAATAGAGTCCCTGTCTTACAATGGGCAGGCACTTATATTCGATTGCAGCCATTTCATCCTCACTCAGAGGGGAGAATTCAGAAGCGATCTGAACATTTTCTTCAATCTGTTCCACATTGTCTACTCCAATAATGGTGGTACTTACAGGCAGACTCATATTGTATTCCAGAGCTTCTTTAATAGTAAGTGCTCCAGGCAGCGGAGTTGCCAGTCTGGGCACTTGATCCTCTATGGGTGGGGGAGTCCAGGTAGAAAGCATTCTTCCTCGTGTGGCTACTTTCATGGATATGATCCCCATGCCTTTTTTCTGTGCTTCAGCAAGCAGGTAATTCTTAAAACTTAAATAATGCACATCTGCACCGTTAACAGCCATCAGTATTGTATCAAAATCGTAACGCTCAATGCACTGTTTGAGTATCAGAGGTTCATAATGCCCAGTTATTCCCAGGAATCTGACCATGCCTTCTGCTTTTGCCTTTTCAAATGCCTTGATAGCCCCGTCCTTAGCGAATATCTGGTCAACATCCTTCTGTGTTTTCACATTATGTAATTGCCAGGTATCCAGGCGATCCGTCTGGAGATTTGTCAGGCTTTCTTCGAGCAGTTGCATGGATTCATCATAGGATCTTCTATGGGTTTTCGTGGAAATCCATGTCTCATTTCTCCGGGTTTTGAGTACTCGTCCAATATTTTTCTGACTGAGTCCCTTTCCATACGAGGCGGCAGTATCAATGTAATTTACTCCGAGGTCGAGAGCCCGGTGAATGATTTTTTCAGATAGTTCTTCCATCCCCTCCCTCTCAATGGTTGCCTGTCCTCCAAGGCTGAAGATACCAACCTTATATCCTGTCTTACCCAATGCGTTGGTAGGCATGGCAGCAAAGGTTCTTGGGTTAAAAGGGTGTTCATTGTCCATTGGAATCGGGGCGTTTACTTTATTCTCCGCAGCAACTGCGGTTTTTGAGGCCACAGCAACCCCCATGGTACCTGCCATGGTCGTTCCGATGAATTTCCGGCGGTTAAGTTTCTTTTCTGATTTCATTTCTCTGGATTTATTGTTTCGGAGTTAAGTTACTAAAAATTGAGAAATGGACATTTCCATATTTTCTTAAGTCCTGAAAATTCGGATGTGAGTGGAATGAATTGGCTCTGCCGTGTTCCAGGATTAACCAACCTTCTGATTCCAACAGACCCGCTTTAAATACACGATCCGGGATGTCCGGAATAAAATCCAGGTCATAGGGGGGGTCTGCAAATATTATATCGTATCGGGATGAGCAATACCCGATAAATTTGAAAGCATCTGAATTAATTACTCTGACTTTATCTGCGGAGAGTTTGCTTACTGTCCGACGGAGAAAACCTGAGGTCCTGCTTTCCTTTTCTACCATATCCACCCTGCCGGCACCACGTGAGGCAAATTCAAACCCGATGCTTCCCGTACCGGCAAACAGATCCAGAACGGCAAGATCTTCGAAATCCCATGTATTGGCAAGTATGTTGAAGAGTCCCTCCCGGGCAAAATCAGTCGTAGGTCTTGCTTTAAAGCCACTTGGCACCGGTATGTGCCTGCCTTTGTATTTGCCTCCGATTATCCGCAATGGTAGATACTTAGCAGGTTCATCAGTGAGTGTTCCTGTAGCTTATGAAAGGAGGGAGGATACTGGAATCCAGCAGGAGCCGCTTGATAAGAGAGTTGTTTGAAGTATCTTCCAAGAGTTGAAAGGCGTTCAGAAAATTTATCTATTTCCCCTGAAAGAAGAACCGGCGTTTTTTCCTGATCCATCTCCAGTTTATCAAATACAAAAAGCATAAAATAGATCAGGTCTTCATCTGACCTGAAGCTAAAATTATTCTGGTACTTCAATTGCCTGTTTTCGGTGACCACAATATCGAAATGGCCTTCGTTGAAATTTATGCCTACTAAACTGCCATTTCCGTTTTCACGGGAAATGAGGGCATCAATCAGGGGTGTATCCTGGTGAAAAAATCGGGTATTCAGCCAGGATTTGAGTATCAGACTGGTAATTTCAGAATTCAATGGAAATACCAGGTAGGCATCGATCTGATTGAGAAAGTTATAGTGCAGCTCATCCAATTCATTCAGCACATGGTTGAATTCAAAATAGAGTTTCAGATGCTCCCGGTCAAAGAGTGCTGCGGGTAAAAGGGTTGCCCTGTTTTCATTATGAATGCAGGAAACAGAGAGGTATTCTTTTTTAAGGAATGGGTCCTGTTGCAGAATCCGTTCAAGATTTTCAAAATGCTTGTCTAAATTATTGGCTTTCTCAAAACCATATCTTTTCAATCCCAGGTACCTGGAATTTTCAGGGTCAAGTATGGCAAATAAAAATCCATCCAGGGAGACCTGGATGGATAGGTGGTAAAATTGAGTTTTGTTTATATCAAGAGATTCATCAAGGAGCTCAAAATGCAGCATGCTGGCGGATTTACTCCCAGTTCCCTGCATTATTAGTGGCTTCCTCCAGAGATCCCACTCTCAAACCCGGGTAACCTGTTATTGTTTCCCTGGTTTCTTTATAATTGATAACAAGCTGACGGTCCATTCCTGCAAGCAGAATATCATAGGGTACTTTAGCTTCAAAAATCTTTACCTTAACAGATGACCCCGTTTCCAGTATACCTGCACCCATTTCAAAAACATAATTATCAGTGTAGGGCACATACCTTAAAGAATCAATATAATAACTTGCAGAGAATAAAGAATCCTTCACACTCAGTTTAATAGTATCACGGGAAATCAGTCCCTCTTTTAATGCCTGCCTCTCAGCTTTCACCCTTCCAAGTTCCTCGATCATTGAATCGGGTACTGAACCAATGGCCTGAACCACTCTGAATGAATCGGTCTTCAGAAAGGTGATCAGGGTATCAAAATCGCCAGTATAGCGGTTATACTCCGCTCTGAATGCAATCTGTGCACTCCTGATATCTTTTAATCTTTGAATTGTTGCCGCTTCTCTGTGGTCCTTTTCCTTGTTGAAACGAATGGGTTTATTGATACTATCCCAAAGAAGATAACCAAGAACTATAATAGCAACCAGTAAAACTACCTGAATAACTGTTTTCATTTTAATAGGGGAGTATTTGATTTTATACGGCTTCAAAATTAATATAAAAAATTAAATTTAAAATCTTATTCATCTAATTATTCAAGTCGGTGCTTAAAAACCATATCTCTGAGCTGTTAAAGGAAAACCTTGGCCATGATGCAACCCGCTCACAGGAAGAAATGATGGGACTTCTGGCCGGTTTCATAAGTCCGGGGAACGAGATGGATATTTTAATGGTAAATGGTTATGCAGGGACCGGTAAAACCACCCTGGTGAGAGCGCTTGTCAGGACCTTGGACCATTTTCGGCAAAAATATGTGCTTTTAGCTCCGACGGGAAGGGCAGCAAAAGTTTTGACTTCCTACACCGGAAAACCAGCATTTACAGTCCACAAAAAGATTTACAGGCAGCAATCTGCCAGGGACGGACTCGGGGTTTTCGTATTGGACAGAAATCTTTTTGCAAATACCTTATTTGTGGTGGATGAGGCTTCTATGATCGCTAACCAGGAGCAGGAGATGAAGATCTTCGGAACCGGTAAGCTCCTGGATGATCTTATAGAATATGTATATAGCAAGGAGGGCTGCAAGCTGGTGCTGATAGGGGATACAGCGCAGCTTCCTCCAGTTGGACTGGATATAAGTCCCGCTCTCAACCCGGATGTTCTCGAAGAATATGATCTTACCGTACACAAGGGATTTCTTGATGAGGTTGTACGGCAATCCAGGGGTTCGGGAATACTGATGAATGCCACCAACCTTAGAAAATCAATGCAGGATTCATCGGATAAATGGCCCCGGTTCAATAATGAGAATTTTTCAGATGTGGTTCGCATAGCCGGAAATGACCTGATCGAGGAGATTTCTGATTCTTATGATAAATCCGGTATGGATAATACCATTGTGGTCACCCGGTCAAATAAGCGCGCCAATCAATATAACCAGGGGATCCGCAATAGTATCCTTTACAGGGAAGAAGAAATTAACACCGGTGACCTGATTATGGTTGTCAGGAATAATTATTTCTGGACACAGGAGGAGGAGGATATGGAATTCATAGCCAATGGGGATATTGCAGAGATCGTCAGGATTAGAGGACAGCAGGAACGGTACGGGTTTCGTTTTGCCGATGTTAGTCTGAAGTTTCAGGATTATGGAGACCTGGAACTGGATGTCAAGATCATGCTGGATACCATATCCCTGGAATCAGCCTCCCTGGGATTCGAGGAAAACAGAAAGCTCTACTTCAATATATTAGAGGATTATCCTGAGATTAAGACCAAGAAAAAGAAATATGAAATGGTGAGGGAGCACCCATTCTATAACGCCCTTCAGGTCAAATTTGCCTATGCAGTGACCTGCCATAAAGCCCAGGGGGGACAGTGGGATACGGTTTTTGTCGACCAGGGATATATCACGGAGGATATGATAAACCGGGAATATTACCGCTGGCTGTATACGGCTGTAACCAGGGCTACAAAAAAACTCTACCTGGTGAATTTCGGTGATAAATATTTTCCGGCAGAATGAATTCTCTAGCCCGGTTCAGCTCAGGCTCTCTATTCCCCTATGATTTTCACCAGCACGCGCTTCCGCCTTTTTCCGTCGAATTCCCCATAAAATATTTGTTCCCAGGGACCGAAATCAAGCCGACCTTCAGTTATTGCAACAACTACCTCACGCCCCATAATTGTACGTTTCAAATGAGCATCTGCATTATCCTCGTATCCGTTATGCTGGTACTGGGAGTATGGTTTCTCCGGGGCCAGTTTTTCCAGCCATACCTCGAAGTCATGGTGTAGTCCTGATTCATCATCGTTGATAAATACAGATGCGGAAATATGCATTGCATTGACCAGACACAGGCCTTCCTGTACTCCGCTTTCAGTAAGGCATGATTGAACTTCAGGGGTAATGTTAATGAGTTCTCTTCTTTGCGTGATATCGAACCAGAGTTCTTTACGATATGATTTCATGATGTCTATGAGTTTGTTTTACTAAGATTATAAAAGTCAATCACAATCCGACTGGATAGCAGCAGGAATTTCTTACCCTTGGTCATTTTTTAGAGTTCCCTTATTTTAATGCTTCTGAAATGAACGGTATCTTTTTTATATTGAAACAGAATGGGGCTTTTTGCGTCAATATTAAATTCATGGTTGTCGTTATATTCCACAACTTTGCAGCCATTAAGCCAATGTTGAACTTTCCCATCCGGAAAAAGGGTAATATGTCCTCTACTCCATTCGCCGGGTCCATTTACAAACTTCTGAACAAACCGTTTATCTTTTTCAGCAGGGATTATATCATATAAAGATGCCAGGGATTGTTTGCTGCTTATTCCTTTTTTTGGATCATAATCCTTCTTATCATTCGTAATCTGATATTCAAGTCCACCATACCTGACTCCACTGTCTGCATTTTTGGTAAAATTGAATTCAAATTTTAATTCGAACGGACCAAACTCTTTTTTGGTTAAAAGATCGCAATTTGTATTATCCGATTCATGATTATCAGCAAAAACGCTAAGCATCCCGTCCTTAACCACCCATCCATTCATTTGAGATTCATTTACTTCTGCACTTCTGAAATTATCAAAGGATTTTCCATCGAAGAGTAATTCAAAGCCCTGCGCCTTTTCAACTTCGCTTAAATTATTCGGAATAAGGTTTACCACATAAATTCCCTCATCTGTGGAGGGTTTCAGATTATTTGTCTTGATGCGTATATTTTTCCACATGATCTGCTGACCTTCCTCTTCCTTATTATTCCCAATAGTATGCATTTGCAGAGCTATAAAACCATCCCTGGTCAAATCATCAATGACATGTGCGACGGGTAGACCATTAAGCCAGGTCTTTATAGATGGACCAATGCATTCAATACGAAAATGATTCCATTCACCTAATTTGAAGGCCTCACGAGTTGTTGGATTTAGATCCAATGGATATAGCCAACCTCTTCGGCCTTCGTCGAAAATACCAGCGCTCCAGCCTCTGTCCGAAGGATCAATCTCACATTGGTAACCATGTACCTTGCCATCTTTGTAACCTGGTTTGCTTTCACTGCGAATCTGTATCCCGGAATTATTCTTTTTTCTAACTTCATTGATTAACACATCAACTTCGAGAATAAAATCGGAATAAGTTTCTTCAGTACATAAAAAAGTACTGGGTGTATTGCGTACCGTTGTACCCACAATCATACCCTCTATTACTTCAAATTTCGCTTCGCCATTTAGCTGTTTCCAGCCGGTTAAATCTCTGCCATTGAATAGATTAATCCAATCCGATTCCTGACCAGAACCGCAGGATATTGAGATGAACGATATCAGAATTAAAACAATTACCGTCCTCATTATTCTTATCTCAAACCTATTAGCATTTCTTGTGCAAGGGTATCATTGGTGTGCTTGGCATGTTCATCCAGGTAATTGCGATGTTGTTCCAATATTGTTTGATACTCAGGATTTCCTGCCTGGTTTACCATCTCCAGAGGATCGATCTGCATATCGATCAATGATTCTGAATTTTCACCTTCACTATAAATGCAATATTTATAACGACTGCTTCTTACCATCCGGCCAGAGGGTTGCAATTGAATACCGTCCACGGGATCTCCCTGTATCATATGATTTTCTGAAACGACAAAGTTACGTTCCCAATCAGGTTGTTCACCCAGGGCAACAGGCATTAAACTTTTACCATGTATGCCCTTTGGAATAGGTATTCCGGCAAATTCGCATAATGTTGGGATCATGTCAATCCCGGTATTCATTAATACATCCGAAGTACTTTTTTGTGTTTTTCCTTCCCATTTGATTATAAACGGTACCCGGGCTGATTCATCATAAAAAACAGT
The DNA here is from genome assembly GCA_963777115.1 of uncultured Bacteroidaceae bacterium. GTDB lineage: Bacteria > Bacteroidota > Bacteroidia > Bacteroidales > SM23-62 > SM23-62. Next base: position 695,871 of record CAVZPP010000002.1, read on the forward strand.
TTTCTGATTCCAGTGGTGGCTTCCGGCGCAATCGCCATGATCGCTGAGAAATACAACGATGGTATTTTTTTCCTGTCCTGATTCTTTTAGTGCATTGCTGATGTCACCTACAAATGCATCTGCCCGTTCAATCAGACGGTAATACCCCCATCTTAGCCTTCTCCAGTCTTCATCGGTATAATTGCCCACCGGAAAACGACGATTTGCATGGTAGGATTTTCTCATGTATTCCATGATATCTGACTCATTTTCGGGAATGCCAAAATTTGCTTTTAAAGGTGGTAAATGTTCAAGTGCTGGCATCTCGCCTATGGGACCACCCGGTAATTCTTCTTTTCGGGCCCATTGACAAATTTCATGGGGACTCAGGAATGATGCAACGGCAAAAAATGGTTTTTCATGTTTTTGTTTAATAAATTCAACCGCCGGTCTGGAATCCAGTTTAGGTGTATTGGTAGACATAATATCAAAACCGTGAATGTCAATTGCATCTTCTTTCATTGCCATATGCCACTTTCCAAAAAAACCGGTTTCATAACCGGCATCCTTGAATATTTTCCCAAGGAATGGATAGGTTTCAGCTTTTATTTTTTTATTACTGTTCGTCAGAACCCCTGTTTCGTGTGGAAATTTTCCCGTGGCCATTGAGGTACGCATAGGCAAGCACAAGGGATTTGGAGAGTATGCTCTTGTAAATCGAACGCCTTTTTCAGCCAGCATATCCATACTGGGTGTTTTTAAATATTCGTCTCCCATTGCACAACTCATTGCATCTGCAAATTGTTGATCGGTCATAATAATCAGGATATTGGGTTTGGGCTCTAAAACTGAAGTACTGTTTTTCGAGTCAGCTCTCAAAACCGAATTTAATACCATAAATACACCTATGACAAGGAAAATACCTGCTATAAATTTTCTTCCTGAATTATTCATGCTTTACAAATTTTGTTTTGAAATTAATCGATCCCAAGTTCAGTTTTAATCAGTCCTATTTTGGATTGCATGGCTTTTTTTGCTTCCGGATAAGCTCCCCTTTCCCCGAGAGCTCCCTTAACACTGAAGTAGAATTTGATCTTGGGCTCTGTACCTGAAGGGCGTATGGATATAACCGATTGGTCTTCAGTAATATATTGAAGAACATTGGATTTAGGTAACTGGATTTCAGTCCTTTCTCCGGTAGCAGGGTCTGTTGTCATACTGCTGAGGTAATCGTGTATTTTAAGGACCCTGGATCCGGAGAGTTTAGCAGGGGGCGTATTCCTGAAATCTTCCATCATTTTTGCTATGAGTTCTGAACCTTCTTTGCCAGTTTTGTAAATAGATGTCAGCTCTTCATGATATAAACCAAACTCAACATAGATGTCAAGTAGGAGCTCATACAATGATTTGCCCTGCTCCCTGGCCCAGGCTGCTGTTTCAGCTATGAGGGCGCAGGACATAACAGCGTCCTTATCCCGAACAAAATCCCCGGCGAGGTAGCCGTAACTTTCTTCCGAACCGATAATGAATTCCTTTTTACCTTCTTCTTCCCTCATAATCCCGGCAATAAACTTGAAACCGGTCAGAACATTGAACATTTCCACTCTAAACTGATCTGCTATGTTCGTCAGCAATTCAGTGGTAACAATGGTTTTGGCTACGTACTGATTCCCGTTCAATTTCCCGTTTTCGGACCATTTGCGAATAAGATAGTAATACAGCAGGGAGCCGGTCTGGTTCCCGTTAAGCAATACCAGCTTTCCTTGCAGGTCCCTTACAGCGATTCCTACCCTGTCAGCATCCGGATCGGTTGCCATAACAAGGTCGGCTCCAACCTCCTCGGCTTTACTGAGTGCCATGGCCAGAGCTGCAGATTCTTCAGGATTGGGGGAAACAACAGTTGGGAAATTCCCGTCGACAACATCCTGTTCGGGTACATTATACACCTGGGTGAAACCGTATTTAGCCAGGGCCATTGGGACAAGGCTGACTCCTGTTCCATGGATGGGTGTATATACGATTTTCATGTCATGGTGATTCATTATGGCTTCAGGGGACAGGGATAATTCGGTCAGTCTGTCTACGTAAAGATCATCGAATGATGAGGGTATGGTATCAACCAGGTCGGGATCGCCTCCGAACTGTATCTCATCGATGGATGATATATTTTGTACCTCCTTAATGATGTTTTTATCATGGGGAGCAACTATCTGTGCCCCGTCATCCCAATATACCTTATAACCGTTGTATTCTTTCGGATTATGGGAGGCGGTGATGATGACGCCGGACTGGCATTCAAAATACCGGAGGGCGAATGAGAGTTCCGGAGTGGGACGGAGGTCTTCAAATATGTATGCCCGGATCCCGTTGGCGGCAAAAATACCGGCACATGTTTCTGTAAATAATCTGCTGTTATTTCGGCAGTCATGGGCAATGGCAACTTTGATTTCATCCAGTTCAGAGAAGCAGGATTTCAAATAATTAGCCAGTCCCTGGGTAGCCATTCCGACAGTATAGATGTTCATTCGGTTGGTCCCAACCCCCATAAGACCCCTTAATCCGCCTGTTCCAAACTCAAGACTGGTGTAGAAAGATTCTATGAGTTCATCGGGATTTTTTTCGATCATTTCAAGGATCTTATCCCTGGTATCCTGGTCAATATTACTGTCCAGCCAGGTTTGAGCTTTTTGTTTCACTTCCAGCAGTAATTCTTCATTTCCCATGACAATGGAATTTTATTTATTTAGTTCATCAATGCATTCCTTAAGGCTGTCCTTCCAGTGAGGGATATCCAGTTGGTAATCACTCATTATTTTTCCAGAATCCATAACACTGTAGCGGGGCCGTATCGCAGGTGTCGGATAATTTTCTGAGCCAACCGCTTCAACGATGCAGGGGGAGCCCGCCAGTCGGGTAATTTCACTGGCGAATTCGAACCAGCTGCAAATGCCGGAATTGGTATAATGATATACATCGTACCTGGGACTGCTCCCCTTTTTATCATCTTTCTCGATCATTTCAAGGATGGCAGAGGCCAGGTCTTTGGCATTCGTTGGACTCCCGGTCTGGTCGAATACAACAGTCAGTTTTTCCTTTTCATTGCCCAGGCGCAGTATGGTCTTTACAAAATTATTTCCGAAGACAGAATACAACCAGGAAGTACGAATGATAATCCCCTTCCCGCTGTCCTGAACGGCTTTTTCACCTGCCAGCTTGGATTTGCCGTAGATGGTCTGGGGCTCTCTGGGATCATCGGTTTTATAGGGTCGGTTATTTTCTCCGTTGAAAACATAATCCGTTGAAATATGGATAAGCTGAATATTATGGCGAAGAGCTGCCTGCGCCAGGATCCTGACAGCTTCGGAGTTCAGTAGCATCGCTTTTTCAGCATCGTCCTCAGCCTTATCGACGGCAGTGTAGGCGGCAGAGTTGACCAGGTATTGTACCGGATTTTTCGAGAGGAAGTCCTCTACAGCATCCACGTTACTTATATCAAGTTCCTCAATGTCAGTATAATGGAAGGTCCATTCAGGATGCCTCGCTGCAGCCCTCTGCATTTCGTTTCCAAGCTGCCCTTTTGACCCGGTAACAAGAACGGAAATCATCTGTAGGTAAAATTTTTCTTTGCTTCATTAAGGAAAGGCATCTTCAGATCCCTGTCTGATAATACCCTGTCAGATACTTCAATTTTCCAGTCCACTCCCAGGTCCGGATCATCAAACCGGATTCCTGCCTCGTGCTCAGGGGAATAAAGTTCATCACATTTATAGAATACAACAGCCGTTTCGCTCAGGACAGAGAAGCCATGTGCAAATCCTTGTGGGACCAGTAATTGAAGATGGTTTTCTGCGGATAATTCGGCCCCTCTCCATTGCAGGTAGGTCGGAGATTCTTCACGCAGGTCTACGGCAACATCCCAGATACTTCCATGAAGTACCCTGACCAGCTTTGTCTGCGCCCTGGGTTCGAGCTGGTAATGGAGTCCCCTGATTACACCAAATCCGGAACGGGACTGGTTGTCCTGTACAAAAGTATGCTGGATACCTGCTTCTATATGAATTCCTTTGTTATAGGATTCAAAGAAATATCCCCTGTCGTCCTCAAATATTCTTGGCTTCAGAATTTTCAGGTCCCTTATGCCTGTTTCAATAATTTCCATGCAAACAAATTAATCGTCAAACGTAAAAATCTTTTCCTCGGCAATATTATTAAGATACTGCCCGTACTGGTTTTTCAAAAGAGGTTCGGCAAGCTTAAGCAACTGTGCCTTATCGATATATCCTCTCTTAAAGGCAATCTCTTCGATGCAGGATACCTTCAGTCCCTGTCTCTCTTCGATGGTATGAATATAGTTGGAGGCCTGCAAAAGGCTTTCGTGGGTACCCGTGTCAAGCCATGCCATTCCTCTACCCATGATCTTGACTTTCAGCCTTTCTTCTTCCAGGAAGATGCGGTTGAGGTCGGTAATCTCCAGTTCTCCTCTGGGGGATGGTTTCAGGGATTTTGCCTTTTCAAGCACATCATTGCTGTAAAAATACAGTCCCGTTACAGCATAATTGCTTTTGGGATGCCGGGGTTTTTCCTCGAGGCTTAATACTTTTCCTTTGCTGTTAAATTCAACTACTCCATAACGATTCGGATCGGTTACATAATAACCGAATACAATTGCGCCGTCTTCAAGCTTGGCTGCATCCTGGAGCACCTTCCCAAATCCATGGCCATAAAAAATATTGTCACCCAGGATCAGGCAGGCAGTATCATTGCCGACGAATTTCTCCCCGATAAGAAATGCCTGCGCAAGTCCATCTGGAGAAGGCTGAACCTCATAGGAAAGTTCAAGTCCAAGTTGCCGACCATCTTCCAGGAGTTCCTTATAAAGATGGATATCCTGGGGGGTTGAAATGATGAGGATTTCTCTTATCCCCGAGAGCATTAGTACGGAAAGGGGATAGTAGATCATGGGTTTGTCATAGACAGGAATGATCTGTTTCGAGATGCTTTTGGTCAATGGGTAAAGTCGGGTACCGGATCCTCCGGCCAGTATTATACCTTTCATATTTCAGTAATCTTTCAAACGTTTAATTCCTTTTTAAAATAATCAATGGTTAGTTCCAGTCCCTCTTTCAATGGAACAGAAGGTGTCCAGCCATCCAGGTTTTTCTGGGCCAGGCTGATGTCCGGTTTACGCATTACCGGGTCATCCTGCGGCAGGGGCAGGTTTATGATCTTTGATTTACTGCCTGTCATCTGAATGACCATATCAGCCAGTTGCCGGATTGTGAACTCTACCGGATTCCCCAGGTTTACCGGTCCAGTGAAGGCATCACTGGTGGTCATCATCCTAACCATTCCCTCAAGCAGGTCTGTAACGTACTGGAAGCTGCGGGACTGGCTTCCGTCTCCATACAGGGTCATATCCTTATTCTGAAGTGCCTGCACAATGAAGTTGGAAACCACCCTGCCGTCGTTGGGATGCATCCTTGGACCGTAGGTATTGAATATCCGGACGATCTTGACCTTCACATTATTCTGACGGTGGTAATCCATGCAGAGGGTTTCCGCACATCTTTTACCTTCATCATAACAGGAGCGAATGCCAACAGGATTAACATTTCCCCAGTATTCTTCCGGCTGGGGATGCACTTGTGGGTCACCGTATACCTCGCTGGTAGAAGCCTGCAGTATCCTTGCCCTAACCCTTTTAGCCAGTCCCAGCATATGTATTGCCCCCTGCACAGAGGTCTTGATGGTCTTAATCGCATTAAACTGGTAATGTACAGGGGAGGCAGGACAGGCGAGATTATATATCTCATCGGCCTCCATGAAATATGGCATAGTGACATCATGCCTTACAAGTTCGAAAAAGGGATGATCAAGTAAATGGACGATGTTCTTCTTTGAACCGGTAAAATAATTATCCAGGCAAACAACATCATGACCGTCGTTTAATAATCTTTCGCAGAGGTGGGATCCTATAAAACCGGCACCACCTGTTACTAGAATTCGTTTCATATAATAATGGTTTATTTTCTTCCGATACTGTAATGTTCAAATCCGTTTTCCTCCAGCTCAGCTGAATCATAAATATTTCTTCCGTCAAATACTACATGTTCATTCATGAGTTTTTTCATTACCGGGTAATTCAATATTCTGAACTCAGACCATTCCGTAACAAGTATCAGTCCATTGGAATCAATCAGCGTCTCATACCGGTCTTTGGAATATTCTATTTTATCTCCCATTTCCCTCTTAAATTCCTCCATGGCAACGGGATCAAAAGCTTTGATTTTACACCCGGCTTTCAGGAGTTCATTGATAATGACAGCAGCAGGGGCTTCCCGGGTATCATCTGTATTGGGCTTGAAGGAGAGTCCCCATACAGAAAATGTTTTTCCTTTGATATCATCCTTAAAATGACTCCTGATCTTGTTGACCAGTACGGCTTTCTGGGACTGGTTTACATCTTCAACAGCCTGCAGTATCCTCATGGGATACCCGTAGTCTTCGCCCGTGCGAATAAGGGCTTTGACATCTTTGGGAAAACAGGATCCACCATAGCCCACACCGGCATAGATGAATTTATTTCCGATCCGGCTATCGCTGCCAATTCCTTTCCTGACCAGGTTGACATCTGCACCGGTCCTTTCGCAAAGGTTAGCCACATCATTGATAAAACTGATCTTGGTGGCCAGCATGGCATTGGCTGCATATTTAGTCATCTCAGCTGATGGAATATCCATGAATATCAGGGGATGCCCGTTCAGCAAAAAGGGGTTATACAGCCTTTTCATGATTTTTTCTGCCCTGGGGGACTCAGTACCGATTACAATCCTGTCAGGTTTCAGGAAGTCGTCAATAGCATCCCCTTCCTTCAGAAATTCAGGATTGGAGGCCACATCAAAGGGGATATCAGAGTTTCTCTTATCCAGTTCCTTCTGTACGGCCGTTTTTACTTTTACTGCAGTACCAACGGGAACAGTGCTTTTGGTTACAACTACCACATAATCCTCGATCAGGCGACCAATCTCCGAAGCCACATCGAGCACATACTTAAGGTCAGCGGATCCGTCTTCCCCTGGAGGGGTTCCAACCGCAATGAAGACGGCTGAAGAATCCTTAATGGCTTCCTGGTAATCAACGGTAAAAAATAACCTGTTATTTTCTGTATTTCGCTCAATCAGCCGATCAAGTCCCGGTTCATAAATGGGAATAATGCCTTTTTTCAGATTTTCTATTTTTTTCTCATCGATATCGAGACAAACAACATCCAGCCCGGTTTCGGCAAAACATGTTCCGGTTACCAGTCCAACATAACCGGTTCCGACGATTGCAACTTTCATATTCTATCTGTTTTCAAATTTGATGTATACTCCTGACATAAATCAGGGGCCTAAAGTTATATTTTTTTCAGTCTTCATTTATACATAAGCTCTAAATAATCAGCAAATATTGATTGAAGATTGGTGCAATTAGGAATATTGTTTTATTTTTGCACCTCAATTTACCATACATATTGTCTAACTTATTAATTATTAATTATTTTGTTCAATGAGTGAAGAAGTAAAAGGCACACAGGATGAGTCTGTAGAAAATCCTGAAAGTGTTGAAAAGAAAAAAACCTCAGCTAAGAAAAAAACAACGGAAAAAGCTGAAACAGAAGCTATTGTAGAAGCTAAAGAATCTGTAACTGAGGAGAAGTCCAACGCGGAAGCCGCAGAAGCCCCTGAAAAGGAAGCTCCCAAGGCGAAAAGCAAAACGGAATCCGCAGAAGAAACAGAACCAAAAGCCAAGGCAGGTTCCAAAGCCAAGGCAGAAACCAAAAAAGAAACCCAGGAAGATGTATCTGAAGCTCCTGAAGCTCCTGAAGCATCAAAGGAAACAGATGAAAAACCTGAGGCCAAGAAAGAACCAGTAGCCGAATCCAAGGAAGAAGCTAAGGCTGAAGCTAAGGAAGAACCAGTAGCTGAAGCTAAGGAAGAAGTTAAGGATGAAGCTAAGGAAGAACCAGTAGCCGAAGCTGTAGAAGAAGTTAAGGATGAAGCTAAGGCAGAAGCTAAGGAAGAACCAGTAGCCGAAGCTGTAGAAGAAGTTAAGGATGAAGCTAAGGAAGAACCAGTAGCCGAAGTTAAGGAGGAGCCCAGGTCTGAATCATTGCTTATGGCTGATTATGGCAACTCTGCCGGTGATATTGACTGGGATAACCTGGGTAAGAAAGATGAAAAGACTGAAAGCGAGGAAAGATCCAAATTCGAATCTCTTTACGACGAAACACTTTCTACCATTGCTGAAGCCGAAGTAATTGATGGTAAAGTAATCTCCATGAACAAGCGGGAGGTCGTCATCAATATTGGGTACAAGTCTGAAGGAGTTGTCAGTCTCAACGAATTCAGGTATAATCCCGAACTTAAACCCGGCGATACTGTTGAAGTTTTCGTCGAGAGCCAGGAGGACAAAAAAGGGCAGCTTGTATTATCCCATAAGCAAGCCCGCTCTATGAGGTCCTGGGACAGAGTGAATGCTGCGCTGGAACAGGATGAAATTATCAAAGGATACATTAAGTGTCGTACCAAGGGTGGTATGATTGTCGACGTTTTCGGTATTGAGGCATTTCTGCCAGGATCACAGATTGATGTTAAACCGATCCGTGATTATGATGCATATGTGAGCAAAACCATGGAATTCAAGGTCGTTAAGATCAACCATGAATTCAGGAATGTTGTTGTATCCCACAAGGCACTTATCGAGGCCGAACTGGAGCAGCAGAAGAAAGAAATTATTGCCAAGCTTGAAAAAGGTCAGGTTCTTGAAGGAACTGTTAAGAATATTACCTCCTATGGTGTATTTATTGACCTTGGAGGCGTTGATGGATTGATCCATATTACTGATCTCTCATGGGGAAGGGTAAACCACCCGGAGGAGATTTTACAGCTTGATCAGAAACTGAATGTTGTAATTCTTGATTTTGATGATGATAAGAAAAGGATTGCACTGGGACTGAAACAATTACCCCACATCCATGGGATTCACTCGATCAGAAACTTCAGATTGGTGACAAGGTTAAGGGTAAAATTGTTGTTATGGCTGATTACGGTGCATTCGTTGAAATTGCTGCCGGAGTTGAGGGACTTATTCACGTTTCAGAAATGTCCTGGTCTCAGCATTTACGCAGTGCACAGGAGTTCCTGAACGTCGGAGATGAGGTTGAGGCAGTCATTCTGACCCTTGACAGGGAAGAAAGAAAAATGTCACTGGGAATGAAACAGTTGAAGCCTGATCCATGGGAAAAGATCGAAGAAAAATATACCCTCGGGACGAAACATAACGCAAAAGTTCGTAACTTTACTAACTTCGGAGTGTTTGTTGAAATAGAGGAAGGTGTTGATGGATTGATCCATATTTCTGACCTGTCCTGGACCAAGAAAATCAAGCATCCTGCTGAATTTACAGCCATTGGAGAGCAGATTGAGGTAGTCGTTCTTGAGATCGACAAGGAAAACAGACGTTTAAGTCTGGGTCACAAGCAATTGGAGGAGAATCCATGGGATGTATTTGAGTCTGTGTTCACACAGGGTTCAATTCATGAAGGTACGGTCCTTGAAATCGTTGACAAAGGTGCGATTGTAGCACTTCCTTATGGTGTTGAAGGGTTTGTTGCTCAGAAACAGATGAATAAGGAAGATGGTTCAGTAATCAAGGCAGATGATAAACTTGATTTCAAAGTTATTGAGTTTAATAAGTCAGCCAAGAGAATCGTTCTTTCCCACACCCGGACTTTCGATGATAAACAGAAAAGTGCGGATGATAAGCAGAAAAGGACGGACGATGCTGATACCAAGCGAGCTACAAGGAAGATCAAGAGTAATCTTGAGAAGACTACCCTGGGAGATATTTCAGAACTAGCAGCGCTGAAGACAGAGATGGAAGCCAACGAAAAGAAGACCAAAGCGAAGGAAGACTCTCCGAAGGAGAAGTAAGCACTTAATTATAAATTCTTTGCATATGGAATTCAAGATCGATAAACTGGAAAGCTACACATTGATTAAGGTAGTGGAGGAGAAGCTTGACACGCATATTGCTCCAACACTTAAATCTGAGCTCGTACTGGTATCCGGAAACGGGGAAAAGAATATTGTCCTTGATCTGGAAAATGTACGATATTGTGATTCTTCTGGTCTGAGTGCGATCCTGGTTGCCAATCGGCTTTGTAAAAATGCAAATGGCACATTTATCCTGACGGGACTGAATGAGGCTGTTGAACGATTAATAACGATTTCTCAGCTGGATACGGTATTGAACATTACCAATACAGTTGAGGAGGGTGCAGAACTGATTAAGTCAGCCGAATAATTACCGGCTGGTGTCATTCAGACTGACTATACTGGGTAGCAGCTCTGCTCTGCCCACATCTGAAAGATTTCCTACCGCTCATTTGCTAAATGCGAATGAGCGGTTTTTTTTGATAGACTGTGGAGAAGGTACCCAGATGCAGCTCCGCAAATACCGGATCAGGCTGGGGAAAATCCACCACATTTTTATTTCCCATATTCATGGGGATCATACCTATGGTTTATTCGGACTCATATCTTCATTTAGTCTTCTGGGAAGGACTGAACCACTGCATATTTATGGTCCGGACCTGCTGGAGATAATGATACTGGATCACCTGAAGTTGTTTCAGAATGATCTTGGATACGAACTGATTTTTCACCGGATACAGAACCGCAGATCAGCCCTGTTGTATGAGGATAAGAACATTGAGGTGCGTAGCTTACCAATGATCCACAGGGTGCCTACCACCGGCTTTCTTTTCCGGGAGAAGGAAAAGGAAAGAAATATAATCAGGGAAAAAATTGACAGGTTCAGCATTCCTGTCCGAAATATTGTTGAGATTAAGAAAGGAGCAGATTTTGTTCAGCCTGATGGATCAGTGATTCCTAATTCAGAACTGACCCTTCCACCTCCCCGCACAAGGTCCTATGCCTACTGTTCCGATACCCGGCCAAATGAAGCAAACCTGCCCTTGCTACAAGAGGTGGATCTGCTATACCATGAATCAACCTTTCTTCATGAGGATGAAAAACTGGCCCGTGAAACATATCATTCTACTTCAAAACAGGCCGCGGAATTTGCAACAAAAGCCGGAGCAAGTAAATTGCTGATCGGACATTTTTCATCCAGGTACAAGCAAATGTCGGCTTTTGAATCTGAAGCCAGGGAGATTTTTCCCGATACAATTGCGGTCAATGACGGGGATGTTTTTGAGGTGAATAATTGATTATCTTTGCCCATCAAAATCCATTTTCATGATTAACGAAACCATTTATATCCTTGACTTCGGATCTCAGTATACTCAATTGATTGCCCGGAGGGTCAGGGAGCTTAATGTGTATTGCGAGATACATCCCTATAACAATATCCCGGCAATAGCCCCCCATGTGAAAGGAATAATCCTCTCAGGCAGTCCCTTCTCTGTGCGGGATGAAAATGCTCCCAGACCCGATCTTGAGAGCATCTCAGGATCCCTGCCCCTTCTTGGTATTTGCTATGGAGCGCAGTTTCTTGCCCAGTCCAGCGGCGGAGAAGTGTTGCCTTCAGCCCAAAGAGAATACGGCAGGGCCAATCTCTCATTTGTTGATACTGATTCAGCACTACTGAAAGATATCAATTCGGGAACACAGGTTTGGATGTCCCATGGAGATACCATTATGAAGTTGCCTGAAAATTACCAGGTGATTTGTAGTACGGGGGATATTAAGGTAGGAGCTTTCCAGGTAGAAGGGGAGTCTGTATACGGACTCCAGTTTCATCCTGAGGTTTACCATACCACCGAAGGAAAGCAGATACTTCAGAATTTCCTTCAGGATATTTGCGGCTGTGAAATGTCATGGACACCTGATTCATTTGTTGATTCGACGGTAAGTGAACTGAAGGAAAAACTGGGGGAGGATAATGTTGTACTTGGCCTTTCGGGAGGAGTTGACTCCTCCGTGGCAGCCATGCTTTTGCATAAGGCTATTGGTACCAGATTGACCAGCATTTTTGTGGATAATGGTTTGCTGAGAAAGAACGAATTTGAGAAAGTCCTGGAGACCTATAAGAAACTTGGACTGAATGTAATCGGGGTAGATGCCAGGACTAAGTTTCTGGATGATCTGTCGGGGATAACAGATCCGGAACTGAAAAGGAAGAGTATAGGTAAGAACTTCATCGAAGTGTTTGAGGCAGAAGCCAGGAAGCTTGACAATGTAATATGGCTGGCGCAGGGCACCATATATCCTGACAGGATAGAATCGGTATCCGTGAACGGTCCCTCTGCAACAATAAAATCACACCACAATGTAGGCGGCCTCCCGGAAAAAATGGACCTGAAGATCATTGAGCCATTGCAGCTCTTGTTTAAGGACGAGGTCAGAAGGGTGGGGAAGGCACTGGGACTAGACCCCCTTGTTTTGCACCGGCATCCATTTCCGGGACCGGGACTGGCTGTTCGAATACTCGGCGATATTACCGAAGAAAAGGTCAGGATGCTGCAGGAAGCAGATGATATTTTCATTGGTGGTTTAATGGAGTCCGGATTGTATGATGAGGTATGGCAGGCCGGAGTTATCCTGCTCCCGGTCCAGTCCGTCGGTGTCATGGGTGATGAGAGAACCTATGAAAAAGCCGTGGCTCTCAGGGCAGTAACCTCAACGGATGGTATGACAGCTGATTGGGCAAAATTGCCTTACGATTTTCTGGCCAGGATTTCTAACGATATCATTAACCGTGTCCGGGGAATAAACCGGGTGGTATATGATATCAGTTCCAAACCACCAGCGACCATCGAGTGGGAATAGAATTTATTAATATCTTTGGTACCTTATTGAAATTCGGAGGACCTTAAAATGAGATATACTTTCCGGAAACTTATTCCGGCTTTTTTCATAGCGTTTTTGTTTGTAGTTGGACTAAAGGCTCAGGTTTTTAGTGATGAATCGTTAAAATTCAGCCAGGCACTAAACTGGATTGATAAGTACTATGTGGATACTGTAAGCCAGTCTGAACTGGTTGAAACGGCCATTGTCGAGATGCTTCAGACCCTGGACCCACATTCAACTTATCTGACAAGCAAGGAAGTCAAGGCCATGTCTGAACCCCTGCAGGGAAATTTTGAAGGGATAGGCATAAGTTTCAATATCCTGAACGACACGATTTTTGTTATTAACCCGGTGCCGGGAGGACCCTCGGAGAAGGTGGGTATTCAATCGGGAGACAGGATTGTCAAAGTAGAAGGTGAAAATGTAGCCGGTATAGGAATAACCAATTCAGATGTTTTTGATAAACTTAGAGGGAAAAAAGGAACCAAGGTAAATATATCTATACAACGCAGAAAAATTACAGAATTACTTGAGTTCACAATTACCAGGGATAAGATTCCCATATATAGCCTGGATGCCTCTTATATGATTGATGATAAGGTTGGGTATATTAAGCTTAACCGTTTCTCCTTTACTACCATGGATGAGTTCCGTGTTGCTGCTGCCGAATTACAGCAGGAAGGAATGAAAGACCTGATCCTGGACCTTTCCGGCAACGGAGGTGGCTACATGGATGTTGCAATCAAACTATCTGACCAGTTCCTGGACGATAGAAAGCTTATCGTTTATACCGAGGGGAAATCCCATCCTAAAAGAAACTTCTATGCCTCTTCCAGGGGAAGCTTTAAGGACGGTCGCCTGGTCGTAATTATTGATCAGACTTCAGCTTCAGCCAGTGAAATTGTTGCGGGGGCGCTGCAGGACTGGGATCGTGCTGTGATCGTGGGAAGAAGGTCCTTTGGAAAGGGACTTGTGCAAAATCCAATGCTTCTGATTGACAGTTCTATGATCAGGCTTACCATTGCCCGCTACTATACACCCACAGGCAGACTTATTCAAAAGCCTTATGAAGATGGGTATGATGAATACTCAAAAGACCTGATTAACAGGTATAACAGCGGTGAACTAAGCAGTGAGGACAGTATCCATTTTCCGGATTCAATTAGGTTCCGGACTCTTGTAAGCAAAAGGCCTGTCTATGGAGGAGGAGGAATCATGCCTGATTACTTTGTCCCTTTAGACACCAGTTTTATAAGCACCTATTACAGTCAGCTAGTACAGAAGGGCATCCTTAATTTCTTTGTTCTTTCCTATGTGGATGATCATCGAAACGAATTAATGGCTAAGTATCCAACATTCCCTGAGTTTCGCGATAAGTTCAGTATAAGTAAACAATTTATCAATGAGCTGTGCAGCTATGCAGAGCAGGAGGATCTTCCCTTCAATGAAGATGATTTCAAGGTATCCGGGGAGTATATAAAATTATTAGCCAAGGCCTATATGTCCCGTGATCTCTGGAATACAAGTGAGTTTTATGAGATCATTAATAAGGAAAATCCAAGCCTTATCAAAGCTCTTGAAGTGCTGGATGCATATGATCTTTACCAGGCGCTTCTCCAGGATACTAAATAAATGTTTTCAGACTGGCTCAGCGGGCATTATATTGAGGTACTGGGTGTAGTAACAAGTTTGATCTATCTCTATTTCTCTGTACGCCAGATCATCTGGCTCTGGCCCTTTGGAATTATCTCCTCGGCCCTGTTTATGTGGATTTTCTTTAGCAGCAAGTTTTATGCTGATATGGGCCTGCAGGTTTATTATCTCGGCATAAGCATTTATGGCTGGATCTACTGGGTTCGGGGAAGCAGCATGGGAGGCAGTCAGAAAGAACTTAAGGTTTCCAGGATTACTGGCTCTCTTGGAAGATTATTATCCGGACTGGGATTGATGTTTTTTATAGGGATAGTTGCGATCCTGAAATATTTTACCGACTCTGATGTGCCATGGGGTGATGGATTCACAACAGCAGCAAGTATTATCGCTACCTGGATGCTGGCCCGTAAAATTCTTGAACACTGGCTGATATGGATTGTGGTTGACCTTGTCGCTGCAGGCCTGTATTTTTATAAAGGATTGTATCCCTCAGCCATATTGTATATTATATATGCCCTTATTGCAGTGCTGGGATACAGGCAATGGAAAAGAGATCTTGTTAAAATTGAATAATCAGGTGGTAAAAATAGCGGTAACTGGACCTGAATCAACGGGTAAAACGGAATTATGCCGAAGCCTGGGTAGTCACTATGGGGTTGATTATATACCAGAGTATGCCCGTGGATATGTAGAGGGACTGAAAAGAGATTATACTTATGAGGATGTTGAACATATAGCCCATGCCCAGAAGGATGAGCTGTCAAAATTCCTGAAGCAGGATAATGAAATAATTATCATGGATACCTACCTGGTTATTACTAAAATCTGGTTCAAGGAAGTTTTTAAGCGGGTACCGGAATGGATTGATAAAGAACTATCAGAATCGAAAATTGACCTTTTCCTGGTTTGTTATTACGATATTCCCTGGGAAGAAGATCCTGTCAGAGAAAACCCGGGTCCCATGCGAAAATACCTTTTTGAAAAATACATTCAGGAAATCGAGGCTATTGGTCTTCCCTTTGAAATTGTCAAAGGAATGGGTTCCTACAGGGTTCAAAATGCCATCGAGGCAGTAAATCGTCATTTTCCTAAACTTAAAAATGGAATACTATGAAAGAACTTCTGGCAACTACTCTTTTCGGTTTAGAGGATGTTCTCGCAGGAGAACTTGAACAAATAGGGGCAAATTCCGTCCGGATTCAGAACCGTGCCGTTTCCTTTGAAGGGGATAAGGAAATGATGTACAGGGCAAATTTTCATCTGAGAACTGCTCTTAGGATTCTTAAACCGGTGGACTCATTTCCGGCTAATAATGAAGATGAGATATACGAAGCGATCCGGAATATGGAGTGGGAGAAGTTCATGGGGGTACATGATCTCTTAGCTGTAGAAACCGTTCTGGTTAGTGATCGATACCGTCATTCCGGATTTGTTTCACAACGTGTGAAAGACGGAATTGTGGATAGATTCAGGGATAGAACAGGTCGCCGGCCATCCGTTGATTTGAAAAATCCCAACCTGAGGATAAATATTCACCTGAATGACAGCCGCTGCAGCGTATCTCTTGACAGTTCCGGTGATTCCCTCCATAAGAGGGGATACAGAACTCATCCCTACAAGGCTCCTTTGAACGAGGTACTTGCTGCCGGGATGATCCTTTTATCGGGCTGGATTCCCGAAAAGCCTTTCCTGAACCCGATGTGTGGTTCAGGTACACTTTGCATTGAGGCCGGATTAATGGCAAGAGGTATTCCCGGGGGGTACTTCAGAGATAGTTTTGGATTCCAGTCCTGGAAGGATTACGATCCGGAATTGTTTGAGTCTGTTCGGAGGGAAAGATATTTAAAAACCCATAATGATTTTCAGATATTTGCATCGGACCTGTCCTTTCCAGCTATTAGGGCTGCGCAGCAAAACCTCGCCAGCGCAGGCCTGCTTGGGAAGATCAAGTTGGAGAAAGTAAGCTTCCAGAATTGGAAAACCGGACTGAAAGAGGGAATAATGATAATGAATCCTCCCTATGGTGAGAGGATGGAGGAAAGCAACCTTTTGGAACTTTACCAGGACATTGGGGATACCCTGAAACAGAACTATACGGGTTTCCAGGCATGGGTGCTCAGCGGGAATCCGGAGGTTCTGAAACATGTGGGACTCAAACCGGGAAAGAAAAAGGTTCTGTTCAATGGTCCCATACAGTGCAAATATCATTATTATGATCTCTATGAAGGGTCCCGTAAAATTGTTAATAAGACAGAGGAGCAGGAATAAAAAATTTAATTAACTTAACATCCGTAAAGAAGGTCATCAGTAACTGCGGAAATTATACATTTTCATGGTATTTGGCTGATACTGATTTTTTTGAAAAGAGGTATTTTTTTTTATATTTGCTGAGCAAATAGAATTTTCATAACTTTATAATTAGAGAATAATTAAGGAATCCCGCAGATGAGCTTTGATGTTCACGAGTATTACTCTAAGTTGAATGGTGGAGACGTTCTGGTTGCATTTAAGGGAAGTGTAACAACAGACCTTATTAATAACATCCTTGAGGAGATCGAGGAGAAGATGGAAAGTGCTGATGAACAGGCCAAGATCAGGAAGAAGGTTTACAATGTTCTTGTAGAAAGCTTGCAGAATCTTTACCATCATGTTGAAGAACTTCCAGAAAGTTTAAAAAGCGATTTCGAATCAAAGTTCGGGATCCTTGTTGTCAGCCGTGAGAATGAGGCCTATAAGATATCCACAGGTAACTTCATCACATCTGAGAAAATCAAATTCCTCAAAGATAAAATCGATAAGATAAATTCACTTTCCAAGGAGGAATTAAAGGATATGTACAAATTTATCCTTAACCACCAGAAGTTATCTGCCAAAGGAGGAGGAGGACTTAGGTCTTGTCGACATTGCAAGAAAGACGGGCAATAAGCTTGATTACACATTTCAGCATTATGAGGATGATTATTACTTTTTTAACCTGGATGTGTTTATAACAGAAGAATAATATATTAAAACCTAATAAATAGAGCGCATGGAACCAATTTCAATCGAAGGAACCCCGAAAACACCCAGTGTAAAATTTGACGCTGCATCTGGAAACATTGAAATTAAAGGTCGGTCAATACCGGAAAATTCAATTGAGTTTTATAAGCCACTGGTTGACTGGTTGGAGGAATACGCACGGGTCCGATGGAAAAAACCACAGTAAACGTGCAGCTGGAATATTTTAATACCAGTTCATCTAAATGTATTCTTGATGTATTCAAGAAGCTGGAAGCTATACATAAGGCTAAAAATGAGGTAGTCATCAATTGGCATTATGAAGAGGATGATGAAGATATGCTGGAAGCTGGTGAGGATTACGAATCCATCATCCGCGTACCTTTTAAGATGATTGAAATTGTCGAGTAGTCTTTAAAAAATTTCCATAAACATATAAGGGGCCTCTCTCAGTGAGATGGCCCCTTTATATTTTGCACTTACCCTGTTTCCTATTCTCCCTTACTAAATCTGTGACCGATTTCTTCTATGAAATCAAGGAATCTCTTCATTAATCGGAAATATAGAGTCAGGTATAAGGCGATGGTCATCATCCAGATGACAATGATATTGACCCAGAATGTGTCATAATAGTTGCCGAAGACCTGTTTACGCGGCGCATAAAACTGGGCCTTGATAAACTTCTGGGAAGGATCCAGGTAGATGGGGTTACTTTTTTGGTAGAGTTTGTCTTTGTATTGCATGATTGATTCAATCCGGCTGGAACTTCTGTTTTTCACAAAATCTTCCAGTGCATCATTATTATGTTCATGCTTGGTTTTAAAGTAATTAGCTGTTGCTTCCTCGTCCTTCTGAAGATCGTTTGTGAGTTTGTCCTTTTCAGAGTTGGCCTTATTATAAAGTTTGATATTGTACCTTTTAATCTTATCGATATACTCTGTTGTGGCATCAAGAACCTCCTCGGATATACCTTCGGGAGTTAGTTTATCCAGGAAATTGAATGTGATAAGTGTATTATGTTTAAGCTCAGCACTAATCTCATTCTGTAGAATATTCAGATTGTTTTCAATGGTCTCTGCATTCTCATCATTGTCTTTGTACCTGGCAATGTAATTTATCTTATTGGTAAGATCTGTACACCAGTAATCTCTTCTGAAGGAGGCTTCACTCATCGCCTTATCGTATATGTAAAACTGGTTCTGGAATTCATTGTTAATAAACTGATAGGTTGCCAGACCTTCATAGGCCCAGCGAGCTGTAATAATTTCTCCATACCAGGGAATGCTCGTTGGGGAAGCGATTTTAGGATTAATATTCTCATATTTAACCAGGATACCGCTCAGCAGAATCTGGGGAATGACCAGGAAAGGAATCAGGATATAAATTGTCACCACGGTTTTAAAACTATCTGAAATTACCAGTCCCATTAGATTCGAGGAAACCCATGCCGAAAACATAACAAGCCAGAATTGCCAGTACATACCTTTGATTTCCATAATCGAATTCCCGATGATTACAAATGAAAATGCCTGGATAGCTGAAATGGCCATCAGAACTGCCACTTTTGACATCAGGTAGGACGACCAGCTAAGGTTCAGAAAAGCTTCCCGTTTTTTAATCTTTCGGTCTTTAATAATTTCCTCAGCACTTACTGTTAGTCCCATGAAAATTGCCACAATCACAGACATGAAAATATATACTGGCAGGTTTGAATTTCCTTCCAGGGTATACCCATGAACGTTGGTGACATTGACATTGTAATATTTAATAATGCCGGCAAGCATGAAGGCAAGGACCGGGGCTTCCAGGAAATTAAAGAACAGGTACTGTGTGTTTGATAGTTTTGCCAGGACATCCCTCCTGACAAAAATCAGAAACTGTCTGAGCTTATTGGGAATTTTGAAATAGATTTTTGGAAGAACGGTATGTTTTTCGACTTTACGCTCATTTACCCCGCCTGCCTCATTATAATGACCATGCCATTCGGTAGGTGCGATCTTTCTAATCTTGGTGGTCTTGCCATATTCATCCAGTACATTGGATTCAACGATATTAAATATCTGCTCAGGATTTACATTACCACAAACATGGCATTCGCTTTCATTCCAGTTGGCATGGTGGATTTTTTCCTTGAAGTATACGATGGATTCGATAGGATCACCATCATAGATCAGCCATCCGCCAGTATCAAGGATGATCATATTATCAAACATCTTGAAAATGTCTGAAGAGGGCTGGTGAATTACTACAAAAACCAGTGCCCCCTTAAGGGCAAGTTCCTTCAGGAGGTCCATAATATTTTCTGAATCCCTGGAGGATAATCCGGATGTAGGCTCATCAAGGAAGAGTACCGCCGGCTCGCGGATAAGTTCAAGGGCAATATTTAACCTTTTTCTCTGTCCCCCGCTTATTTTTTTGTTCAGGGGACTGCCGACCTGGATATGACGAATCTCATACAGGCCAAGGTTTTCAAGGGTTACAGTAACTGCTTCTTCAATCTGTTCTTCCGTATAATTATCAAAACAGAGCTTGGCATTATAATACAGGTTCTGGTAAACAGATAATTCCTCAATCAGAAGATCATCCTGTGAGACATGTCCAATGATCCCCTCTATTTTATCTTTTCCCTTAAATATATCCACCCCGTTGATGAGTACCTGTCCCTCAGTCGGAGGGGAGGATCCGTTAAGAACATTCAGAAGGGTGGATTTTCCGGCGCCACTGGCTCCCATTATACCAATCAGGCGACCGGATTCCTCGGTAAAACTGAGCTTATGCAATCCGGTCTTTCCGCTTTTAAACTTGTATTGGAGATCTATCACCTCAAAGGTAATCCTGTCCTCTATTTTATCAAGCTGGAAACGGCTTACTATATCTCCATAATAAATGGGTTTGATCTGTTGACTTTTAATGGATGAACCGCTGGTTAATGGATAGACCTTATCTTCCTGGATTAGCTGGCTGTTCATGGTCATTTCGCCTTCTCCAATATACCTGATGAAATACAGCCTTGTACTGGGTACATGCAGGACCCGGATCTGTCCCTGAATATTATCTACATGAAGGTGTTTGGTTTCTTTATCACTGAAATCCTTGTTGTTGTCAATCAGCATGATCTCTTCGGAGTGAGGGACCTCGGCAAAAGTTAAGAGTATGAAATCCCGAATCTGAAAATATTCTTCATCGGGTATGTTAAAAGTTTCCGCTACCGTAGTGATGAATTCCATTTCCTGGTCAGAAATCTCAATACTGTCGGCTCGTACAAATTCCAGGAGTTGAATAAGCACAATGATTTTCTGAGGTTGTGCCAGTTCTTCATTAATAGCCGTACAGATTTTCAGAACCCTGACTGAACTTGAGGAAATTCTACGGATCCTTTTGGTTGATTCCTTCTGTTTTTCCTGGTGGAGTGAATAATACTCCTCAAATACCTTGAGGTATTCCTGGACGATCTCATGGTTTAATTGTCGTTTAAGAAATGATTCGACAACGCTGATCCTCTCGTCTTTGCTGCTGTCAGGACTTGCGATGATGGCAAATAGCTGCATCAGGGCTTTCAGGATCTTCTCACTCATATTAAAAAATTGAGGTTAGTGATAAAATATACCACCAAGATAATGAAAATCAAATTTGATACAATATCTGCTTCAGAGATATAATAAGAGGAATATCAAGGGTATAATAATTCCTGCTGCCGTAAGCCAGGCTCCTCTTCCTTTAATTCCTTTTTTTCCCCTGATCATAAAGAGTCCGCTAATAGCCATCAGAACCAGGGCTACTGCGAAGGCATCGGCAAACCAGGTCCATAGTTTTTTTGGTTTGTTATAGTGAAGGAAATTAACTTCCCGGAATACCGGTCTTTTCCTGATGACTTCAACATATGTATTGCCTGTTGCCAGGTTGATGGTCGCAGAACCTTGCTTGACAAATACCTTTGCAATATTATCAGCGGGATAGAAATGACTGCGGTAGACCAGGTTCTCATCAATCTGATCCAGCAGAGTTTCTGCCTGTTCCCGGTTAATTTTAGGGGTTCCTGGAAGATTCTCAAGCCAGAGCTCCTCTGTTTTGATGATGTAATCAGGATTCCAGTCATCGAGGTGATTAAGAGCAATTCCCGAGAGCCCGTAAATGACAGACATACCAAAGAATATATACCCCAGATCACGGTGTATTATACGATTCCACTTCCTGAGTTTCATTGGGTTTAAAGGGACGGTTCCACGCTTACAGAAAATTCAATAGTTTCAATCCAATAGTCAGAAAGATGATCTTCTCCACTTTGGGCGATTTCATCACGAACGGATTGTATTCGGGCGAGCTGGTTTTTGAGCTCTTCTTCATCTTCGGTGGGTTCTTCAGCAGTATCCCCATGATGTTCTCCATGTCCAACTCCTCCTTCATGTCCCTCGCCCCGGTTCTGCTCACTACCCAGGTTCAGCTCCGATTCCCATTCCGCAAGATATGTTTCATCGATGATAAGTTCTCTGACGATTCCCTTAACCTCTACCATTTCTCCTTCCAGATCGATACTGAATTCAGCAATATCTTCCCCGGTAGTTATCCGGATCCTGTCTTCCCCATTCTCACCGACAATAAACATCCTTTGTCCCCCGTGCCGACAGACATGTACAACTGTTCCTTGAATATTGACGGACTTATCCACAAAGGGTGCTGCGTCACTTAAAAAATCACTTACCGTTATGTTCAGTGAATCCTGTCCGGTATTTTCCCCAGACTTTTTAGTCCCCTGACCACAGGAATAGAACAGACCTAATGCCATGAGGAGGAAAATTGATTTATTCATGATATGCTTCATTATTTGTTTCCGACTGCATAAATAATGAAAGCTATCGGGATTTTCAAAAAAATAGGCTGATTTATCAGCAGGGGGGATCAGATAACCCTTTTCAGGGGAAAACTGAGCTTTAACTTCCCATTATCACTGGAAACTTTCTACACAATCTTCCAGGGAACTGTAGATTTCAAAAACATTATGCAACTGAAGAAGTTTGAAAAGTTCCATGACTTCGGCATTTATATTGCAGATCTTAAAAAAGCCATAATTGTTATTGGCTGTTTTCATTATGGAAAGAAATACACCAAAACCAGTACTGTCAACAAAATCAATACTATCCAGATTAAGAATGAGTTTGGTTTTAGGTTTGTTGAAATATGCCTTCAACTGTTCCTTTACAGGTTCCGCAATCAAAGCATTAAAACGGTTTACGTTATCAAATCTGACAACTATAATGTCTTGGATGGTTTGTGTTTTTAACATAAATAATAATGCTTTAAAAATCTATTTATACTGTTGCAGTTCTAACACTGCGTCATAACA
Organism: uncultured Bacteroidaceae bacterium; assembly: GCA_963777115.1. Taxonomy (GTDB): domain Bacteria; phylum Bacteroidota; class Bacteroidia; order Bacteroidales; family SM23-62; genus SM23-62. The sequence goes on from CAVZPP010000002.1 coordinate 718,698, forward strand.
TTGGCTCCTGAAACGTTTTACCTGCGATGAAAAAGTATCCGTTTTTTCTTCTTTGCTGGCTGAAATTTCAAGTTGTTTCATTTCCTCCGCAAGTTCCTTCATACCCATTATGGCAACAGAAGATTTTGCCTTATGCGCCAATTTACTAAGCTCTTTCCAGTTATTTTCTTCAAGAAAAATTTGCATCTGTTTACCATATTCTTCAACCTGTGTTGAAAAGATACCAATTAATTCTCTTATCAGAACCTTATCTCCCTCTGTCATGGTCTCCAAATAACTAAGGTCTGTGGTCATATATGCATGGTATACAGTTGATTGCAATTAAGCTGGCTTGGAATGCTTCCCTCAATTCCAGACTAAAAATACTTATTTTTTTTATTTTTAATAAATAATGTTGATTAGCGCGAACCTTAAAATCCCGAAATACGTATATTTCATTGTTCAATTTAATATAAAAGTAAATGGGGAAGATTCGTTTGTATTTCTTTTGCTTCCTGGTTCTCTGGCTTCTGTTTCCGCAATTAGTACCCGCACAGGAGATCAGTTTAAAAAATAAAAAGGAGGCCCAGTATGCTTATAACAAAGGTATAGAGAATTTGGGGGATAATTATTGGGTGGCCCTGGAGTATTTTTCAGCTGCCCTGGATTATAATCCCATGTATGACCTGGCATATCTGACCAGGGGAAAGGTAAACCTGGAATTAAAAAACCTGAATGAGGCTATTCAGGATTTTACCATGGCCATAGAAGTGAATTCCTCTCTGGGTGAGGCATATTTTTACAGGGGCTATGCGCGTATGGGTGATCCTGCGGAGACGGAGGTGCATTCGGATCTCAGTTCAGCCTTGTTAAATGGTTATAAACAGGCTCATGTATATTATTACAGGGGCTTGTATAAACTTCTTCAGGATGATTATACGGGATCTATTCTTGATTTCACGGAGGCCATCGCCCTGGATGAGAAGGATGCTATTACCTACCATGACAGGGGCACGGCCAAGAGATTACTCGGTGATTACCAGGGGGCCATATACGATTACCGCCAGGCTGTGAACCATCAGCCGGACTTTGCACAGGCCTACAATAATATGGGAAGTGTGAAAATTCACCTGGGTGATTTTCAGGGAGCGATCGATGATTATTCAGTTGCCATTAAACTGGACTCCAGTTATTACCTGGCTTATAATAACAGGGGATCTGCGAAATACCAGCTGGGTGATTACCAGGGAGCATTGGAGGATTTTGACCGGGTCATAGAGCTCAGGGATGATTTTCCCCTTGTCTACAATAATAGAGGAAACACACTGGCGAAACTGAATAATATTACAGAAGCTGTCGAGACATTAGACAAAGCGGTTGAACTCAGTGAGGATTATGGACAGGCTTTTTTGAACAGGGGATTTGTCAAGGAATTGCTTGGAGATCTCAGTGGGGCTTGTGAGGACTGGACTCAGGCTGCTAACCTGGGTGTGGAAGAGGCAGTGCAATATCTTTCTGAATGCGACCAATAAAAAACTATCCCTGAGAATGAAATATTTGAAGTACATAACGCTGATCTGTTTATTGATCCTTATTTCGGGAGTAATACCGGCTCAGCACCCCGTCAAAATTAAAAAGTCTGAATTCAAAACAGAACAGGAGGAAGGATTCGAAGAGGCCTGGAAGAATATTAAACTGGGCGATAAGCTTTACAATGCTGGCAAGGGAACCTATCGTCAGGCTCGTGAACATTACCTTTTTGCTGCGAAATACAATCCCGATAATCCTGAACTAAACTATAAGATCGGTGTTTGCTATGTTTTTTCTGATGATAAGTATGAGTCCAAGAAATACCTGACCCAGGCCTACCTGGCAAAGAATGATGTAGCTCCGGATATACGACTGGTTGCTGGCCAGGCTTTTCATCTAATGCTGGAATTCGATGAGGCCATAAACCAGTACAAGAAGTACCTGGAATCGCTTGATCCCAAAGAACTCCTGCTGGTAAGACCAGGCGTTCAAAAGTATATTCAGGAATGTGAAAACGGGAAAGCTCTGGTTGCTGATCCACAGAGGGTCATCATCAATAATTTAGGTGGCAATATAAATTCTGAAGGTGATGATTATAATCCTCTCCTGGCACCCAATGATACTGCCATGTATTTCACCAGCCGCAGGGAACATGATGAAAAGGCAAAAAGGAGTCCCATCGATAACAAACATTATGAAGACATTTATGTGTCTTCAGCAGAGGGTGGTGACTGGCTTCCGGCCAGGAATATGGGAAAGCCTTTAAATTCAAAAAACCATAATTCGGCTGGAGTGGGACTTTCCATGGATGGGACCCAGCTTTTTGTCTACCGGGGATATAAAGGTGGCGGAGGGATATACAGGAGTACTTTGAAAGATGGTGAATGGGCAGCTCCCAAAAACGTTCAGCCTCAATTCAGGTCCAAAAACCGGGAAACCAGTTTTACAGCCAGTCCGGATGCACAAACCGTTTATTTCGTATCGGATAATGAGAAACTCACTACGGGTGGAAAAGATATCTTCATTTCTGAGCTCTCCGCTTCAGGTAAATGGGGAGATCCCCAGAACATTGGCAGCGAGATCAATTCACCTTATAATGAGGAAGCGGTTTTCATAACCCCAGACGGGAATACCCTGTATTTTTCAAGTAAGGGACATAATACCATGGGTGGTTATGATGTGTTTAAATCAGAACGAAATGCGATGGGGGAATGGAGTCCAGCTGTTAACCTGGGATATCCTGTTAACTCTCCCGATGATGATATTTTCTATAAGGTCGCACCCGATGGAAGGCATGCATATTATTCCACTAACCGGATGGGTGGGTACGGAGGAAAAGATATCTATGATATGGTATACCTGGGGGAAGAAAAAGAGATGTTAATGAGTACGGAAGATATCCTGATTGCAGGTATCCCGGGGGAGGAGAAAAAAGGATTCTTCCTGCCCTCTCTCCCGGTGGATATTGATACCGCCTATATCCTTACTGGAAAGATTTTCGATTCAAAGAGCCTTGAAGGGATTATGGCCAAACTTGATTTCATTGATGTTGACCTTAGCAAAGTGGTGGCTACCGCAGTGGCAAATGATACAGGATATTACCGTGCCAGCCTTCCTGAGGGAAAAGCTTACGGAGTGGAAATAATTGCCACCGATTATCTGTTCTTTCTTGACATTATTGATGTTTCAGGCGAAGGATCCGATGAGGAGATTCATCAGGACTTCGGACTCGATAAAGTTGAGGTAGGTGCTACGGTTGTGCTTGATAACATTTTCTTTGAAACATCTAAAGCCACTCTGAAGCCGGAATCTTATCCACAGCTTGAGCAGGTATTGAAATTCATGAACAGCAATCCGACAATCCGAATGGAAATATCGGGTCATACGGATAATACCGGCTCACTCAAGCTCAATACAAAACTTTCCCAGGCCAGGGCTGAATCCGTCGTGGAGTACCTTGTGGAACATGGTATTGATGAAACAAAACTGGATGCAATGGGCTACGCCTTTTCTCAGCCCATTTCCCCGAATGATACTGCTGAGGGAAGGGCTAAAAACAGGAGGGTCGAGTTCAAGATCCTGAGTAAATAGAAACCCCAAAGTACTTCTATACACTAAGGGCCGCTCTGTTATAAACAGGGCGGCCTTTTGTTTTTTTAAACATCCAATTCGTAGCTGCTTTTGTGCAGGAATCACAAAAGAGAGGCTACTCATTTGGCCGTTTAAAAAAAGCATTAAAAAGACCGCCTGTTTTTTAACAATCCATAGCCTTCATCAATATTATTATTACTTTTGGGTTTCCATAAAAACAGCATACCTGGAAGTACCATGAAGGATACCGCACTTACCCAAATACATAAGAAGCTGGGCGCAAGAATAGTCTCGTTTGCGGGCTATAACATGCCCCTGGAATACTCCGGGGTAAAGGATGAACATTTATGCGTCAGGAAGGCTGTGGGAGTGTTTGATGTTTCCCATATGGGGGAATTCTGGATAAAGGGAACAGGTTCAGAGGAATTGATACAAAAATTGACAACAAATAATGTAAACAGGCTGGAAGACGGTAAAGTTCAGTATACCTGTCTGCCCAATGGAAAGGGTGGAATAATTGATGACCTGCTTATATATAAATATTCAGATCAGAAATACCTTCTTGTGGTCAATGCATCAAATGCTGAAAAAGACTGGTCATGGTTTGTTGAACACAATACCGGGGGAGTTCTTATGGATAATGCCTCCGAAGAAATGTCCCTGATAGCAGTTCAGGGCCCCCTGGCTGTAAATGCCCTTCAGAAGTTAACGGAAATTGATCTCCCGGGTATCAGGTATTATAATTTTCAGGTTGGACCCCTTGCGGGAATTGAAGAAGTAATCATTTCAGCTACCGGGTATACAGGTGCAGGTGGTTTTGAGTTGTATTGCAGGAATTATGAAGCGGCACAGATATGGAATGCGGTAATGGAGGCTGGGGAAGAGTTTGGGATAAAGCCTGCAGGACTTGCAGCCAGGGATACCCTGAGGATGGAAATGGGTTTCTGTCTTTATGGAAATGATATTGATGAAACAACCTCTCCGATTGAAGCGGGACTGGGATGGATATGTAAGTTCACAGAAGACAATGATTTTCTTGATAAGGAAAGGTTGCAAAAAGAAAAATCAGAAGGCCCCAAACGTAAGCTGTCAGGATTTGTCATGCTTGACAGGGGGATACCCCGCAAGGACTATGAGATCATAGGATCCGAAGGAAAACCTGTAGGTATTGTAACATCCGGTACCCAGTCCCCCATGATGAACAAGGGAATTGGAATGGGATACCTGGATTCAGCATATACCGAACCCGGAACCGAAATATCAATACGAATCCGGAATAAGGATATCCGGGCCGAGGTGCATGCTCTTCCCATTTATAAAAAGGATTAAAAATTATTTCTCTTTTGGAGACAGATAAAAGAAATATTGAGGTGTGTTTCTCACCTGCATTGTTCCCCTCATATAGCAATCCCGGTGCAATTGCTGTAATAACGGATATATTACGCGCGACCTCAGCCATCGTAACTGCCTTTGAGAATGGAGTTGAAAGGATCATTCCTGTCGGCAGCCTGGAAGAGGCAAGGGAATACAAGGCAAAGGGATTTATGGTAGCTGCTGAACGGGATGGTATTGTAAGGGATTTTGCGGATTTCGGAAATTCACCCTTCAATTTTACCCCCGACAAAGTTGCGGGCCGCCAGATTGTTTACTCCACCACAAACGGAACCCAGGCTATCCATGTTGCCAGCGAATGCCGGGAGGTACTGATTGGTGCCTACCTGAATTTCACCGCCCTGTTTGATTGGCTGGAAAAACAGGACAATGATGTGATCATTCTCTGCGCGGGATGGAAGACGAAATTTAACCTGGAAGACAGCCTTTATGCAGGAGCCCTGTCAGAGAGGCTAATGTCTACTGGAAAATATCAGACGATCTGTGATTCCACCCTGGCCTCAATGGATCTCTGGGAAGCAGCCAAAAATAACCTTTTAGGCTATATTGATAAGGTGGCTCAGCGTGAAAGGCTGAGAAGGAACAAACTTGACGATGTGATTGAATATTGCCATACTTTTGACCTGTCCGGGGTGATTCCAGCCCTGAATGGAGATCATTTAAAAAAGATATAAACAGACCCTATTATTAACCAGAATTTTATGAAATTTACCAACAAATAACAGACCATGAAAAAGCACAATTTTTACGCAGGACCATCGATTCTTCCTGCATATACCATAGAAAATACCGCAAAAGGCATCCTGGACCTGGATGGAATAGGATTATCTGTGATGGAAATATCTCACCGTAGTAAGGAATTCATAGCCGTAATGGAAGAGGCACAAGCTTCAATCAGGGAGCTACTCGATGTCCCCCAGGGTTACCATATCCTGTTTCTCGGGGGTGGAGCAAGTATGCAGTTCTGCATGATTCCATATAATCTTCTCCAGACTAAGGCTGCATACCTGAATACAGGTTCATGGGCATCCAAGGCCCTAAAGGAAGGAAAAATCCATGGTGAGGTTATTGAAGTGGCCTCCTCGAAGGATAAGAATTTCAATTATATCCCTAAGGGCTATGATATTCCGGCAGATGCGGATTATTTTCATATTACGACAAATAATACAATATACGGAACGCAGATTAAGGAGGATATGGATGTATCCATGCCCCTGATCGCCGATATGTCTTCAGATATTTTCAGCCGTCCTATTGATGTTTCTAAATACGGATTAATTTACGGTGGCGCCCAGAAAAACCTGGCACCCTCTGGACTTGCTTTTGTCATTATCCGGGAAGATATTTTGGGCAAAGTTGACAGACCTATTCCCACGATGCTGGACTACCGTACACATATCGAAAAGGAATCTATGTTCAATACTCCCCCGGTAGTGCCTATCTATGCCGCCATGCAGACATTACGCTGGCTAAAGCAGAACGGTGGTATTTCCATCATGGAGAAAAAAAATATTGAAAAGGCTGCCATCCTGTATAATGAGATTGACAGGAATAAATTGTTTAAGCCAACGGTTGACAATGTTGAAGACCGCTCTCTTATGAATATCTGTTTTGTGATGAATGAGGAATATAAGGAACTGGAAACCGGTTTCAACGAGTTTGCCGGATCAAAGGGGATGATTGGAATAAAGGGACACCGATCAGTGGGTGGCTTCCGGGCTTCAACTTACAACGCCCTGGCAAAAGAAAGTGTGGAGGCGCTGGTAGCATGCATGCAGGAATTTGAAAAGAATAACTAAACTATTAAAAGAAAAGAATATGCCTAAAGTATTAGTAGCAACGGTGAAACCATTTGCCCCTGCAGCAATAGAGCAGATCAGGGAGATTATTGAAAATGCAGGATATGAATTTGCACTGCTGGAGAAATATGCAGCGCAATCAGATTTGCAAAAGGCAGTTGAGGATGCCGATGCCATGATAATCCGAAGTGATAATGTTGATTCAGAAGTCATACAGGCGGCAGGAAACCTGAAGATAGTCGTCAGGGCAGGGGCAGGATATGACAATATCGACCTTCAGGCAGCCAGCGAGAAAGGGATTGTCGCCATGAATACTCCCGGACAAAACTCGAATGCTGTTGCGGAACTGGCACTCGGGATGATGGTATTTATGGCCAGGAGCCAATTCAATGGCAGCTCGGGTAGCGAATTGAAAGAGAAGACCCTGGGTATACACGCCTATGGGTATGTAGGTAAGATCGTTGCTAAAATTGCAAAGGGATTTGGAATGGAGGTTTCTGCTTTTGATCCATACCTGCAAGATTCCGTCTTCGAGGAAGATGAGATCACCCGGGTAGACAGTGTGGAGGAACTGTACAGATCATGTCAGTATATCTCCCTGCATATCCCGGCTAATAATGAAACCAAGAAATCAATAAACTATGATTTACTGTCTCTTATGCCTGTGGGTGCGACACTTGTCAATACAGCCAGGAAAGAGGTAGTCGATGAGGAATCCATGCACAGGATACTGAAAGAAAGATCTGATTTCAGGTATGTATCTGATATTGCTCCTGATAATGGGATCGAATTAAAGTCAGAGTTCCCTGAAAATTGTTTTTTCACTCCCAAAAAAATGGGTGCTCAGACATCGGAAGCCAATATTAATGCAGGTGTTGCTGCTGCCGAACAGATCATACGATTTTTGGAGCAGGGAGATGCTACATTCAAGGTAAATTAAACATTTAGAAGAGATAACAGGATTATGGCTAATTTAAAATCGTTCAAAGGTTACAGACCGAAAAAGGAATTTGCTGCAAGCATTGCTTCGCGTCCCTATGATGTATTGAATTCGGCAGAAGCACGCAAGGAGGTAGCCGGTAATCCCCATTCCTTTTTACACGTGGTAAAACCAGAGGTAGATCTTCCCGAAGGCATAAATTTGTATTCGGAACAGGTATATCAGAAGGGCAGGGAAAATCTTGAATCGATGATCAGGGAAGGTATCATGGTCCAGGATGAACAGGCAAACCTTTATATTTATGCCCAGACCATGAATGGTGTTACCCAGTACGGACTGGTAGGATGTGCAAGCATCCTGGATTACAAGAACAATGTAATCCGCAAGCATGAGCTAACCCGACCGGATAAGGAGGAGGACCGGAAAACCCATATCAGGGTATCAAATTTTAATGCCGAACCTGTATTCTTCGCCTATCCGGCTCATGTTGAAATTGATGAAATTGTAGCCAGGATTGTTAAGTCTGAGCCTGAATATGATTTTATTGCCGAAGACGGTATAGGACACCAGCTCTGGGTCATCTCTGACAGACAGGATATCAAGGATATTGAAACTCTTTTTGCCACAGACATTCCCTTCACCTATGTTGCGGACGGTCATCACAGGACTGCAGCAGCATCAGGTGTGGGAGAGGAGCGCAGGAAAGCTGATCCCGCACATGATGGAAGCGAGGAATACAACTTTTTCCTGGCTGTTCATTTTCCGGCCAACCAGTTGACAATTATTGATTATAACAGGGTTGTCAAGGATCTCAATGGACTGGAAGAGGAGGAATTCCTGGTGAAACTCTCCGCCTCTTTCGAGGTGGAAAAGAAGGGAGAAGCCATATTTAAACCAGCAAAGCTTCATGAATTTGGACTGTATTTGTCTGGCAGCTGGTATTCCCTGGTTGCCAGGGAAGGAACCTATGATGATCATGATCCTATTGGACAGCTGGATGTAACTATCTTATCCGAACAGGTGCTGTCCCCCTTACTGGATATCACTGATCTCAGGAAATCAAAAAGAATTGACTTTGTTGGAGGTATCAGGGGATTGGAGGAACTGGAAAGAAGGGTTGATTCCGGGGAGATGAAGGCAGCATTTTCACTCTATCCGGTTAGTATGGAGCAGCTGATGGAAATTGCAGATACAGACAATATAATGCCCCCAAAAACCACCTGGTTTGAACCTAAACTGAGGAGCGGACTCGTAATTCACGAACTGGATGACTGAAAGCGGATTGTATGAGTATATCAGATAATCTTAGGAGTCTTGCCGATGACATACCTGAAAATGTCACAATAATTGCTGTCTCCAAAAGAAAATCTGTCGAAGACATACTTGAAGCCTATGAGGCTGGTCAGAGGATATTCGGAGAGAACAGGGTTCAGGAGTTAACAGAAAAGCATCCACAGCTTCCTGATGATATCCAATGGCATATGGTCGGACATCTCCAGACCAATAAAGTAAAATATCTTGCCGGATTTGTGGATATGGTTCACAGCATCGATAGCCTGAAACTTTTACTTAGCCTGGAGAAGGAAGCTCAGAAAGCAGGCCGCAATATATCCTGTCTCCTTCAGATGCATATTGCCAGGGAAGAAACTAAATTTGGATTCACCCGGGAAGAGGTTTTTGAAACAGTCGGCTCTCCTGAAGTACAATCCCTTAAGAATGTTCGGATCAGGGGGGTGATGGGGATGGCTACTTTTTCAGATGACCTGGAGCAGGTACGATCCGAATTCAGGTACCTGAAAGAGGTCTTCGGTGATCTGAAAGAGAAATATTTTACCGAGAACCCTGAATTTAGTGAGATTTCTATGGGAATGTCAGGCGATTATCAGTTAGCCCTTGAAGAAGGCAGTACAATGGTTAGGCTTGGAACAATTATATTTGGAGCAAGAAACTACTAAAACCACTATCAAATTATGGCAGATCTAAGGACAAAATTCGTTGGACTGGAACTTCGTAATCCAGTGATTGTAAGCAGCAGCGGATTGACGGATTCCGTTGAGAAGATCGTTAAGCTTGAGGAGGCTGGAGCAGGAGCTGTAGTCTTGAAATCTCTTTTCGAGGAACAGATCCTGCATGAAGCAGGCATGCTGGCCGAATCAAGTAATTATCCCGAGGCGGATGATTATCTTCAGCATTATACCCGTTCCCAGAATGTCGATGCTTATCTGAACTTAATAGAAGGGGCCGTCAGACAAACTAAAATTCCTGTAATTGCCAGTATTAATTGTGTATCTGATTCAGAATGGTTTGATTTTGCGAAGAAGATTGAAGAAGCAGGGGCTCATGCCCTGGAACTAAACGTATATTTCATGCCTGCCGGAAAGGAAGCAGCGGGAAAAAATTATGAACAGCTGTACCTGGATATTGCTGAAAACGTAAAATCAAGGATTGATATTCCAGTCATCATGAAACTGGGACAGAATTTTACAAATCATGTAAACCTTGTCGATCTCTTATATCACCGGGGAGTTGAAGGAGTGGTCCTATTCAACCGGTTTTACAGTCCGGATATAAACATCAAAGAACTCAGAATGATATCCTCCGAAGTATTCAGTTCTCCGACTGATCTCAGGTATTCTTTGCGCTGGGTAGCTATTATGTCTTCATTGATTGAACAGGTTGATATTGCGGCTTCAACCGGAGTTCATGATGGAGAGGCTGTAATTAAGCAGCTGCTTGCCGGAGCAAAAGCAGTCCAGGTTTGCTCATCTATTTACAAAAACGGTCCGGCTCATATCAATGGGATGCTGAAGGAACTCGGTGAATGGATGGATGAAAAAAAATTCGGGGATATTGAAGCCTTCAGGGGAAAAATGAATTACAGTAATATTCCCAATCCGGAGATTTATGAGAGAAGCCAGTTCATGAGGTATTTCTCAAGCCATCATTAGCCTATTCCTGCAGAATTTTAACCAATTCCATGGTCAGGGGCTTCTTTGCTTCATCTTGCTTGTCCATTCCCTTTTGAACTATAGTAAGGACTGCATTAATTTCCTCACGGCCAAGGTCTAATACAGATTCTTCAATAAGGGTAAAGGCTTCAAGGGAAGTGGCATAATCACCTTCAAGGAACAATTGTACGAATAATGGCAGGTCATGGCTGTAATCCAGTCCGCTTTGCCAGCATGCTGAAATAATGCTTGCCCTGGCTCCTTTAAGCTCAGGGTCTTTTAAACCGGCAAGGATAAAGGGGATAACTGCTGGTTTCTTGATATCCGAAAGAAACTGAACCAGTTCCTTTCGGATGAGTTCTCCGGGAGGCTGGTTGAGAAGTTTCAATATTTCAGGAACATATCCAATATTTCCAGCGGAGCGTAGTTTTTTTAATGTTTTAAGTACAGGCGTTTGTTCCCCGGACCATAGATCCTTCAACAGCAAGGGATCCAGTTTTACAATTTTTTTGCTTTTCTCCATTTTACCGCCAGATTATTGTTTTTTGCCATACTCTTCCAGTTTCAGAGCTGCCTCATATGATCCCAGTCTTGAGGCTTGTTTCCAGTCCGAGAGGGCTCCTTCCCTGTCATTCATGCTCCATCGGGCAAGTCCCTTCATATACCATACCTCTGGATTATCAGGTTCAAGATCAAGAGCCATACCCAGGTCATTATCTGCGTACTTGTAGGTTTTCGTTGCAAGATAAGTTTTGCCCCTGGCAGCAAAGAACTTTGCTTCAGAGCTTGAGATTTTCAGACAGGCATTGAACTGTACCAGGGCATCCAGGTATTTTTTTGATTCAAAATTAACCTGTCCCAGCAGGTAAAGTGCTTCAGTGTTTTTTGGATAATACTCAAGAGCCCTGTTCAGGATAAGAGGATGCTTTTATATAATCTTCTGTACTGTAATGAATTCTGCCAATATCGGTCAGCAGGTACAGGTTCTCTGGACTTAAGCGAAGAACTTTTTCTAAATCTGCAATCGCTTTTACCGGATTATCCTGGGAAAGGTATGCTCTGGCTCTTCCCTCAAAGTAATCTGCTTCCCTGCCATTGATCTCAATGGCCCGGGAATAGGATTGAACAGCAGCCAGGTATTGTTTCATGCTCAGAAGTATTTCCCCCCTGGCAGCGAAAAGTTCATCCTGGTCTTTTATTTCTGCCATACGCTTATCAACCAATTCAAGTGCCTGTAAATTATCACCTGTAGAATTCAGATACCGGATTTCCCGGAGATATTCCTCTTCCTCAGAGTACCAGGTCCGGTTCCATAAGGCCCTCCATTCCGGTGTGTTTTCAATTTGAGCAAAATCTTCTTCAAGGAGAATAATATGGGATGGGAGCTTATAGGGTGAATTGAGATGAGATTCAAGATATTTTACTGCTTCCGACGCATTTCCCGAGGAGGCATGGATGCGGGACTGAAGATAACTGCCTCTTCCTGCCTCTTCCAGTTCCAGGCGCTGCAGGTACTCCAGGGCTGCTGTGTTGTTTCCGGTTTGATAATGTATTTCTGCAAGTTTGAGCAGGCAATTGGCATTATCACTGTCATAGGATAATGCTTTTTCAAGATATTCAAGGGCTTCCGGGAATTCTTCCTGTCCTGAACAGGCGATTCCTTTAAGATATAATTCCTGTACCTGGCCCCGGGCGTAAAAGCCAAACAGAACCAGCAGCAAAAAGAGAGCAAACCGTTTATTCACTATTATTAACTGCATCCGCTTCGGTAAAAACATAAACAAATCCTACAATATTCCTGACCTCAAGTCCAGTTAGCCGATTTTCATAAACATCACAGACGTAATAATAAACCCCAGGAGGTACAAGTTGGTCCGAGTTCATTCTTTTCCCGTCCCAGTTAATATCCGGGTCTTCGGTCTCGTAGACCAGGCTACCCCATCGATTGAATATTTTCATATCCACCCGTTCTACGAAGGAATAATTACTGGGCCTGAAAATATCGTTTTTCCCATCATTATTAGGAGTAAATACATTGGGTAGTTTATAATCTATGCAATTATCAATACAAGAGACAATTGAGAAATTACTCTCATTATTGAAGGAGTCAACTGCTGTCACGGCATAACATCCGGCCAGGCTTTCCGGAAGGTAATGAAAGTAGCTGGTATCCTCAGGAGAGAGGGTGCTGTCAATTAAGGTGACAGACCCTTCAAGGAGGGGGGAGTAATAAATATTATACTTTAACACGTCATTTGCACAGCTGTTATTGGGATTTGTCCATACAAGGAAATTAAAGTTGCTGTCACAAAATGATTCAACTGTAAGGGTTGGGGGACAGGGAGGCACGGTGTCAACAGGCATTCCACAACCCCTGTGACTCAGGTTTATGGCCTCATAATGAATATCATTTACAGTCCTCCTGCCGATTGTCTTAACCTGGTAGCAATAGGTCTCCCCGTTTTTTAATCCTTCGTCAAGGTAGGTTGTCCCACTTGAGATCCCGATGGAATCAAATACCAGGCTGGTAGGATTCTGGCGGTAGATAACAAATTCATCATTCACCCAGGGAGTATTTTTTCGAACCCGGAGAAGGTTTGAATTATCCTGTCCCTCTATTTCAAGCCATGTAGATGATACAATTTCCTGTCTTCCGATCAGGTACCGGTTGCCGACTTCGTTATGATACAGGTCAAGTCTGTAAGAATAGGGAAATAATTGGGTATTCAGGGGAGTGTCCAGGTAGCTTGTGTCATTTAAATCCGAGGTGGTAAATGAATGGATTTGTTTAAGGTTATTGCCCATGGCATCCAGGTCCGATCGAAAAAGAATATACTCAAAGGGTCCCGGCAGTGTATCCAGTTCAAAGGGTTTTGCCCAGGAGATGAAGATTTCTCCACTGATATCCAGGTTTTCAACACTGGCCTGCAGAAGGGAAGGGGTTCCCGGAACCAACACATCACATACCTCGGTGGATGGATAACCGGGCGTTCCATCTTCATAGATTGCAACAATCCGATAACAGTATTCTGTGCCCTGTATGAGACCTTCTTTGTTATTATCATCCCTGAAATTTGTACTGTCTTTTCCCGGGTTAATGGCAATTAGTTCAAATCCAGCAGATCCGGGAAGACCGTTGATGCATGAATCCGGAATGTATCCCGACTGTCCGGTCCTGCGCCAGATCTGGTATCCTTCGATTACCGGGCAAAAAGGAGCATCCCAGTTAAGATTTATGCTGTTGGATGTAGCAGCGGTCACCGGGTTTTCAGGAGGAGGACCAATAACCTTAATGTTAAAATTACTTATATCTACCAGTTTCAGTTCCAGGTCATCGTCTTCGGCCTTAATGATAATATTATAGGGTTGATGCCTGATATGACTACAGTTCGTCTCCCATCTAAAACGGGAGGCGGAATAACCCGGACCGGTTACCAGAGTGTCAAAGGTGGCCGGACTGTTTTCGAAATACATCGGTCCCCCTGTCGCATAAAGTGTAATATAATCTCCATCAGAATCTGTACTGATAATATCATATTGAATTATGTCTCCAGCCTGGACACAAAAATCCCTGAGTGGCATATTTTCAGGAGGATGATTGTCGGTTTCACTAACATCGATCTGCATATCCCGTGCAATACTGCCGATCTTAACACCTCTCCTCCATTCCTCTATTTCTATGGCAATATTATAGATGCCGGTATCTACCGGAGCATCCCAGATTAAATCCCCTGTTACTTCATTAATGTAAAGGGAGTCACTTGCCAGGGGCAGGGTGTATTCTGAGATTGGTTGCCCGTTCTCCTGGGTGCATACAGTGAGTTTATAGGAGATACTATCCCCATCCGGATCAAAAGCAGCGGGGTTGTGCACGAAAACTTGTCCAACAGCCGCCTTATCAATTGGAGGATTCAGTAAAACAGGGGTGTCGTTGAAGCCTATCCCCGGATTTATTGCTATTGTGGTTACGATGGAAAAAATCACATTGACTGAATTGGGAATATTCAGTACCCCGGCATTTCGGTTCGGATCCTGGACAACAATAGTATAGGTGCCGGGCCCGGGAAAAGTGTGGGTGGTCTTATACATGTTGTGGAAATAATAATTCGGAAGTTGTACATGGTAGAAACGTTTTGCAATGGAAGTTGTGCCATCTCCCCACTGTACATCCAGTTCAGGCCGGTCGGCGGCGGATCTTGAATAGGTAAAGGTCTGGATTAAAATCTCGTATGTGAGGTCGTTTACCTGCAAAAGAGTGATCTCTCCGGCCCGGTTGTGAGTGCTCCAGGCAGATGGCATTGCAAGAATCCCCAGTAGTAATATGATAAACGACTTTTTCAAATGCTGGTATTACTATTTAATATTAAATGATAAATCAGTGGTTTTATTGTCCATTCGGTAACCATTTTGTTTGTTGCTGTAAGATACAATCAAAAGGTTTGTCTGATCATCAAATTTTTCATTCATCAGGGTATTGCTTACATTTATTTTCCGTATTCGGCTTCCATGATCATATGTGTAATATAGCCAGATTGCGTCTTCATTCAATTCAGATCTCATAAACTTTAATCCCTCAATTTCCTTACCATTTATTTCAAACCGGAGGGCTTCCCCAATATACCGGTGGACTGATCCGATCTTATCTCCTGGCTTCTCATTGCCCGTAATATTAAGCTGTACAGAATATTTATTCAGTATCAGATCCTGGAAATCATCTGCAAAAATCTTAACGGACAACTCCATTTTTCCCACATCAGGTTCCAGGTCTAAATTTGTTACGGACACATGGATGGGATGGTGCCAGGAAGCACACAGAAACAAAAATGCTATCCCCGCAAGTCTCATTATAGGGCAAAATTACATATTTTTGCTTTCCTAAACGCGATCCATGTCAACATTCGGTCTATATCTTTCCCTGGGATTTGAACATATTGCCGATGTCGCAGCCTATGACCATATCCTTTTCCTGCTCGCGCTTTCGTGCTGTTTACAGTTTCGGACAATGGAAAAAGCTCCTTATCCTGGTTACCGCCTTTACTATAGGACATACACTTACACTGGCGCTGGCGACCCTGAACCTGGTTCATGTCCAGACCGGATTGATTGAATTTCTCATACCCCTCACGATCCTGATAACCGGAGTATGGAATGTTGTACAGAAAGAAGATAAAGTAAGTCGGGCATCCCATAAGTTCAAGTATGCAACAGCCATGTTTTTTGGGCTTATACATGGACTGGGCTTTTCCAATTACCTTCGTAGTCTGCTCGGAACAGAGAATAATTTACTTGTTCCGCTGTTTTCTTTTAACCTGGGACTGGAACTGGGACAGGTAGTGATAGTGATTTTGGTACTCATCCTGTCCTTTCTTTCCGTAGATGTGGCAAGGATGAAACGAAGGGAGTGGAACCTTTTATTATCCGGTGCAGCCATCGGAGTTTCACTGGTTCTATGTATCGAAAGATGGCCATGATAAAATGGGAATCATACATAAAGGATTTTGGGATTTTTCTGAAACTGGAAAAATCACTTTCGGCACATTCCGTTGAGGCATATACCAGGGATATTTCCAAACTGACCTCTTTTCTTGAAATCAGAAATTATGAGCTTGAACCTGAAAATATCAAACTGGATCATTTAACTGAATTTCTTGTTTGGATCAATGAACTGGGTATGAGTTCCCGTTCACAGGCTAGGCTTATATCAGGAATGAAATCCTTTTTTAAATACCTTCTTCTGGAGGATGTAATTGATACAGATCCTACCAGTCTGCTCGAGACACCCAGGATAGGACGTAAACTGCCCGAGGTATTAAGCATTGAGGAAATCGACCTGATAATGTCCGGGATTGATCTTTCTAAACCTGAGGGTAGAAGGAACCGGGCCATGCTTGAGGTCCTTTACAGTTGCGGTCTCAGGGTGTCGGAACTGACTGGACTAAGGTTTTCTCATATTTATTTTGACAAGGGTTTTATCCGGATTACCGGGAAGGGAAATAAGGAACGGCTTGTTCCAATTGGAAAAACGGCCTTGAAGGAGATCCGGAATTACCTGCCGGACAGGAATTCACTGCCGCGGATTGAGAAAGGCCAGGAAGATATATTGTTCCTGAACCGAAGGGGAAGGGGATTAAGCAGGGTTATGGTATTTACATTTATCAAAGACCTGGCTGCAGTCGCAGGCATAGAAAAGAGTATCAGTCCCCATACATTTCGACATTCTTTTGCAACCCACCTTATAGATGGGGGAGCTGATCTTAGAGCTGTTCAGGAAATGCTGGGACATGAGTCCATTCTGACCACTGAAATCTATACGCATCTTGATCGGCAATATCTCCGGGATGCAATCATCCGTTTTCATCCTCGTTCAGGGAATTAGCAACCCTCATTGGTATGCTTGTCCAGCCCAATCTCACAGTATAATCAGGACTTTTCATACCTCTTGATAATTCCTATGATTTTAATCTAATTTATAACCGATTTAAGCAATTTTTAAATACATTTGTACTCTTAAAATTTCAGGGTATTAAATTAGTTCAATTATAAAATTATTTAAACAATGTCCACAGTAAAAAGAATCTACACATTTGGAAATAAACAGGCTGAAGGTAAAGCCGATATGAAGAACCTTCTGGGTGGTAAAGGTGCCAACCTGGCTGAGATGAATCTCATCGGGGTTCCGGTTCCTCCAGGATTTACTATCACAACTGATGTCTGTACAGAATACAATCAGC
This sequence comes from uncultured Bacteroidaceae bacterium, assembly GCA_963777115.1. GTDB lineage: Bacteria > Bacteroidota > Bacteroidia > Bacteroidales > SM23-62 > SM23-62. Next base: position 736,108 of record CAVZPP010000002.1, read on the forward strand.
TTGGTAAAGAGGAAGTAATCAAGCTTCTCAAAGCGGAGGCCGAAGCAGCTATGAAAAATGTTGAGGAACTCATGAACTCAAAATTTGGAGACAGTGAAAATCCTTGCCTCGTTTCTGTAAGGTCTGGTGCCCGTGCTTCCATGCCTGGCATGATGGATACCGTACTCAATCTAGGATTGAATGATGAGGTTGTTGAAGGTTTGGCTAAAAAAACAGGAAATGCACGTTTTGCATGGGACTCTTACCGTCGTTTTATCCAGATGTATGGCGATGTTGTTATGGGTATGAAACCTGAATCAAAAGAAGATCATGATCCATTTGAAGAGATCATTGATCAGATAAAGAAAGAAAAAGGAGTAGATGATGATACTGATCTTGCAATCGAAGACCTGAAGGATATGGTCACCCGATTTAAGGCCGCTGTTAAAGCCCAAACCGGGTTAGATTTCCCGACTGATGCATGGGAGCAGCTCTGGGGATCCATTGCAGCCGTATTTGACAGCTGGATGAATCCACGTGCAGACTACTACAGGAAACTGAATGGTATACCCGAGGAATGGGGTACTGCAGTTAACGTTCAGGCAATGGTATTCGGTAACATGGGAGATACTTCAGGTACAGGCGTTGCCTTTACCAGGGATGCCGCAACCGGAGAAAACATTTTCAACGGTGAATACCTTCTTAATGCTCAGGGTGAAGATGTTGTTGCCGGTATTCGTACGCCACGCGTGATTACCCTCGAGGGTTCTAAACGCTGGGCTGAACTCGCGCAGGTTAGCGAAGAGGTCAGGGCAAATGATTTTACATCACTTGAAGAGGAAATGCCAGATATCTACCAGGAATTATTTGATACCCAGCATAAACTGGAAGCTCATTATAAGGATATGCAGGACCTGGAATTCACCATTCAGGAAGGCAAACTATGGTTGCTTCAAACCCGTAACGGTAAGCGTACAGGTGCATCCATGGTAAAAATTGCTGCAGACCTTCTGGAAGAAGGCATGATTGATGAGAAAGAATCTCTGCTGAGAATTGAAGCTAATAAACTGGATGAACTTCTTCATCCTGTATTTGACGGTGATGCTATCAGTGCTGCCAGGGTTCTGGCAAAAGGACTGCCGGCATCTCCTGGTGCTGCTACCGGTCAGATGGTTTTCTTTGCAGATGAAGCCGAAGAATGGGTGGAAGCTGGAAAACAGGTTGTACTTGTAAGAGTTGAGACATCACCTGAAGACCTCAGGGGAATGAATGTAGCCAAGGGAATCCTGACCGCTCGCGGAGGAATGACTTCTCATGCTGCAGTTGTTGCAAGGGGAATGGGTAAATGCTGTGTGTCAGGTGCTGGTAGCCTTAAGATCGATTACAAAGCACGGACCATGGTTGTAGATGGACAAACATTTAAGGAGGGAGATTGGATTTCTCTTAATGGCACAACCGGTGAAGTATATGAAGGACAAATCGGAACAAAGAATCCCGAACTGAGTGGAGAATTTGGTAAACTGATGGACCTGGCTGAGAAGTATACGAAAATGAGTGTCCGGACAAATGCAGAGACAGCTAAGGATTGCTTAGTTGCCCGCGGTTTTGGTGCAAAAGGAATCGGACTCTGCCGTACCGAGCATATGTTCTTTGAAGGAGACAGGATTATTGCCATGCGTGAAATGATCCTTGCTGATGATGAAAATGGACGGAGGGAAGCACTAGCAAAACTACTTCCCATCCAGCGAGAGGATTTTGAGGCAGTCTTTGAAGCCATGCATGATCTTCCAGTAACTGTAAGATTGCTCGATCCGCCACTTCATGAGTTTGTTCCCCACGAGCCGGAAAATCAGAAGATAATGGCTGATGAAATGGGTATTACCGTACAGGATATCCAGAACAAAATTGAAGAACTCCATGAGTTTAACCCAATGCTGGGACATCGTGGATGCCGCCTGGGTAATACTTATCCTGAAATATCAGAGATGCAGGCACGAGCCATTATCGAAGCAGCAATGAACCTGAAAGCAAAGGGTATCACAGCCATTCCAGAAATTATGGTTCCACTTATCGGAACACACCAGGAATTTGCCATGCAGGAGGAGATCATTCGAAGGACTGCAGAAGAAGTATTTGAAGAGAGGGGAGACAGGATTGAGTACCTGGTGGGTACAATGATCGAGATCCCAAGGGCTGCCATGACTGCTGACCTGATCGCTGAGAAAGCTGAATTCTTCTCATTCGGAACCAATGACCTCACACAGATGGGCTTTGGATATTCAAGGGATGATTCAGGGAAATTCCTTCCGATTTACGTTGATAAAGGAATCCTTAAGCATGATCCTTTCCAGGTACTTGACCAGGAAGGTATCGGCCAGCTGGTTGAAATGGGTACTACCAAAGGTCGTTCCACTAAACCAGATTTGAAAGTTGGAATCTGTGGTGAGCACGGTGGAGAACCCAGTTCCGTTGAATTCTGCCATAAAGTGGGGATGAATTACGTTAGCTGTTCTCCATACAGGGTTCCCATTGCAAGAATTGCTGCTGCACAGGCTGCAATAAAAGACGATAAATAGGAACTGAAAGTATAAATATCAGAGGCCGCCAGTTTCTGGCGGCCTTTTTTTATGTTTTACAGCAGATATTTCACATTTTTTCTATATTTGCGGAACAGAATCAGGAACCAAATAAATCAATATACATTATGTCAGAAAAAGTCAGAAATTTAGATTTATCCCAGTACGGGATAGAAGATGCTCAGGAGATCTATCATAACCTTTCCTATGTAGATCTTTATAAGCATGAAACCAATCCATCCCTTGAGGGATATGAAAGGGGTTTTGTTACCGAATCCGGAGCTGTGTCGGTGGATACTGGGATATTTACCGGAAGGTCTCCCAAGGATAAATATATTGTTAAGGAAGATGAGAACGAAAAAAACATCTGGTGGAAAAATCAGCAAAGGACATCATCCGACAACAAGCCTATAAACGAAGAGGTCTGGCAGGATCTTTACGATCAGTCAGCCAAACAACTGTCAGGAAAAAAATTATATATTCAGGATGGTTTTTCAGGAGCTAATAAAAACACCCGGCTTAGTATTCGTTTTATTGTTGAGGTGGCCTGGCAGGCACATTTTGTAAAAAATATGTTTCTCCGTCCTTCTGAGGAGGAACTGGATGAATTTGAACCTGATTTTGTGGTCCTCAATGCTGCAAAAAATTCTAACAAGAACTGGGAAAAGCAGGGACTTAATTCAGAGGTCTATGCCGCATTTAACCTGAAAGAAAGAAGAGCATGTATCGGTGGATCATGGTATGGAGGAGAGATGAAAAAGGGAATATTCTCAATTATGAATTATTATCTTCCTTTAAAGGGTATTTCCAGTATGCATGCTTCTGCAAATGTTGGTGATGATGGTCATGCCGCATTGTTTTTCGGACTTTCCGGTACAGGAAAGACGACCCTTACAGCAGATCCAAAAAGGGATCTTATCGGTGATGATATGCATGGATGGGATGATGACGGTATTTTCAACCTTGAAGGAGGATGTTATGCCAAAACCATTCACCTGGATCCTGAAAAGGAACCTGATATCTATAATGCGATCAAGCGGGATGCGCTTCTGGAAAACGTTGTATTTGATGAGAAAAGCGGTATCGTGGATTACGATGATGGATCCAAGACCCAGAATACCAGGGTTTCTTATCCCATCTACCATATTAATAAGATTGTCAAGCCGGTATCCAAGGCAGGACATGCGAAAAATGTAATTTTCCTGACCGCAGATGCATTTGGGATTTTACCCCCTGTATCAAGGCTCTCAGAAGCCCAGACCAAATATCATTTTATCAGTGGATACACTGCAAAAGTGGCCGGAACTGAGAGAGGTATTACCGAGCCTGTTCCTTCATTTTCTGCCTGTTTTGGGGCTGCATTCCTTCTGTTGGATCCAATTATCTATGCAGATGAGCTCATCAAAAAAATGGTTCAGCACGGTACATCAGCCTGGCTGGTGAATACCGGATGGGTAGGCGGAGGCTATGGAAAAGGAGGCCACAGGATTGATCTTCCTTCAACCAGGGGAATAATCGACTGTATCCTTGATGGTAGGCTTGATGATGTTGCTTATGAAACACTTCCTATATTTAATCTTCAGATTCCGAAGGAAGTCCCCTGTGTTGACTCACACATCCTGAATCCGAGGAATATATGGTCTGATCCTGCAGAATGGGATGCTACCGCTAGGGAACTTGCCAAAAAATTTATTGCTAATTTCGAGAAGTTTACCGATAGTGATGAAACGAGGAAACTAGTGGAGGCAGGTCCCCAATTATAATATTATGTTGCCTGGACAAGAGGTATTTATTACAGGCATTCTCTATACGGCAGCGGCCTATCTTTTAGGTTCGCTGCCTTTTTCTTTAATTATAGGGAAAGCATTTTACAAAACTGATGTCAGAGATCATGGCAGCGGTAACGCAGGAGCTACTAATACATGGAGGGTCCTGGGCTGGAAAGCTGGACTACCGGTTCTTATTCTTGACATTTCCAAGGGCGTTGCTGCAACCTACCTACCTTTAATTTTTATGTCTGCAACAAGTGATCCGGATATCCTCCTCTGGGGAAGGATTATTTGTGGTATTGCCGCCGCTCTGGGGCATATTTACCCTGTTTTTGCGGGATTCCGGGGTGGAAAAGCCGTAGCCACGCTGTTCGGGGTTATCGTTGGACTTATGGCTCTGCCGGCAGCGGGAAGTTTTCTGGTCTTTCTGATTGTATTTCTTTCCTTCAGGTTTGTCTCACTCGGATCAATACTGGCGGGACTATCATTGCCTATCATGGTGTATTTTTTATCGGATCACCCTGTTCAACTGCTCATCATCTCCTTACTGATATCAATTATGGTCCTCGTTACCCATAGGAAAAACATAGTGAGGTTGCTCAAGGGAGAAGAATCAAAACTTGTGTTAAAAGGCAAAGGCCAGAAGAGCTGATAGATCATAACCGGGATCAACCAAAATCCAGCTCCAGTTTTATCATGAGGTCTTTGGGATTCATATCGGTCTCAAGTTTACCGGATTCGGCGGTAGAAATCTTACCTGTCTGTTCTGAGACCACAATAACCAGGGAATCTGTATTCTCAGACATTCCGAGAGCGGCACGGTGTCTCATTCCATAATTAGGAGGCAGATTCAGGTTTTCTGAAACGGGTAATACGCAGCGGGCCGCCATTATTTTTTCACCACTGATTATCATTGCTCCGTCATGCAGGGGAGAATATTTGTTGAATATACTTTCAATAAGGCGGCTGGTAGTATCCGCATTGAGTGCATCACCTGTATCTGCAAAAACTGTGAGTTCGGATCTTTTTGAGATCACGATTAGGGCCCCGGTCTTCGATTTGGCCATATTAATAACAGCCTTAATAACAGATTTAATACGAACCTTGGGCTGCTGTGCAAGATGGATAGGGATGACTTTTTCCAGGGTAAGCCGGTTCCTGCTGAAATACTGGTTCCCGATGTAAATAAGGAAGCGCCTGACTTCCTGCTGGAAAACGATGATCAGGGCAATTACCCCAACCCCGATTACCTGTCCCAGAATAGAACTGAGGACCTGCATTTCCAGGGCTTTAACAATGATCCAGAGAAGATAGACAGAGAGGATACCTATAAATATGTTCATAGCCACCGTTCCGCGAATCAGCAGGTAGACCTGGTACATTAAATATGCTACCAGCAGGATATCAAAAATATCCAGAACACGTATAGTGATAAAGCCAGTGAGCATCTGACAAAAATAACAAAATTCACTTAGACTCTCTAGTTCCCCGGCATTCGGGTTCTTTCAACCAGCAGGATTGCTTCTTTTGCTTCCCTGACATCATGCACTCTCAAGATATTTGCTCCTTTACCCAGGGCAATGGTGTGAAGTACGCTACTGCCGTTCAGGGATTCTGAGGGACTGATATTCAGGGTTTTGTAGATCATCGATTTTCTTGAAATACCGATCATGAGTGGTTGGGAGAAAATCTGAAAAGCCTCGAGCTGCCTGAGGATCTCAAAATTATGATCAATGTTTTTTGCGAAACCAAATCCGGGGTCAATAATAATATCCTTCACTCCCAGGAGGTTCAGCCGGCTTATTTTTTCTGAAAATGTGCGGATAATTTCCCTGACCACATCTGAATATTCTGCCTTATCCTGCATATTCGACGGATTTCCTTTCATATGCATTATTATATATGGCACACCGAGTTCGGCTATGGCAGGGAACATCCCCTTATCAAGATCCCCTCCGGAAATATCATTGATCAGATCCACAGCAAAATCTTTAACCACCCTTCTGGCAATCCCTGCCCTGAAAGTATCCACAGAGATCAGGACATCCGGATGGAATTCCCGAATGGGACCCAGGGCTTTCTCCAGTCTCAGCATTTCTTCCTTTTCACTGATATTCTCAGCACCAGGCCTTGAAGAATATGCCCCTACGTCCAGAATATCAGTCCCTTGCAAAATCATCTCAGAGGCCTTCTTAAGAATATCCCCGGCCTCTGTTTTCCTGCTCCCTGCATAAAATGAATCAGGGGAAACATTGATTATGCCCATGATCCGGGACTGCTTAAAATCAAGCAAGCCGTCCTTTAATTTCAGGGATTGCTTAATTGAAAAAAATGTATCTTTAAAATCCATTTTCAGGCCTTTGGTCCTGAGTGTAAAAATAACAATTTGACTCATAATTCCGGATACTTATGGGGAATGCTCATAATCGTTTCATTGTAATCGAAGGCCTTGACGGATCAGGTAAATCAACCCAGATCGATCTTTTGCTTAACTATCTGAAAGACAGCAGCATTCCTTTTGAATACCTGCACTTCCCAAGAACTGATGAGGGATTTTATGGTGATATGGTTGCCAGATTTTTAAGGGGTGACCTGGGTCCCCTGGATTCAGTACATCCCTACCTTGTGGCCATGATCTATGCTGGAAACAGGTATGATTCCGGAGAGTTGATCCGGGGATGGCTAGCTAAGGGTATTAATGTAATTGTTGACAGGTATGTAGTTTCCAATATTGCATTTCAGTGTGCTAAACTTGGTACAGCTGAAGAACAAGAGGAGCTGAGGGAATGGATAATTGATTTTGAGTATAATTATCATGGAATTCCACGACCAGATGTAAATGTATTTCTGGATGTTCCCTTTGAATTTACAACCCGGAAACTTTCCTCAGCGAGAGATGGGGATGACCGGGATTACCTTAATGGTAAACCCGATATTCATGAACAGGACCTGGATTTTCAGAGGAAAGTCAGGAAGGTTTATCTTGAGCTGGCTTCCTCCGATCCCCAGGTGAAAATTTTGGACTGCAGTGATGGAAAGGGTGAGATGCTGGCTCCTTCTGGAATATTTGAAATGCTCAGCTCTTTATTGTTTGACTGATTTATAATAGTATAATGAGAAAGGATAGAATTATTTCAGGATTGCTGATTATTTCGAGGATTATCATTGGACTTGTATTTATTTTCAGCGGCTTTGTAAAAGGAGTTGACCCACTGGGTTCAGCTTATAAATTTTCCGATTATTTTAATGCCTTTAATCTTGGTTTCCTGGAGCCTCTTGCCATTCTTCTGGCATATGTTCTTTCGGCTGCAGAATTCCTGATCGGGATAAGCTTGTTATTCGCTTTCCGATTCCGGGCAGGAGCCTGGGCTGTGACTGTCTTTATGGGCTTTTTTACCATCCTTACATTTATTCTCGCGCTTACCAATCCCGTAACAGATTGCGGCTGTTTCGGGGATGCGATTATTATGAGCAACTGGCAGACCTTTTTTAAGAACCTGATTCTTTTGCCATTTGTATTTATGGTTTTTAGATTTCGTAAGGACCAGAAAGAAACCTTGCCGGGATTATATTCCTGGGGAGGATTAATGGTTTTTGCCATACTTTTTTTTGCCCTTGAGCTGAATGCTGTCAGGCATTTGCCCATGCTGGATTTCAGACCCTACAGTATGGGTACCTTTATCCCTGATAAAATGAATGTTCCCGAGGGATTCCCGGAGGATGAATACCAGACCATTCTTTATTATGAAAAAGATGGAGAAACAAAAGAATTCACAGAAGATAACTTTCCATGGGAAGACAGTACCTGGAAATTTGTTGATTCGGAGCATAAACTAATCCGGAAAGGGTACGAGCCACCCATCCATGATCTGACCATTGTGGACGAGGACGGTTATGACCATATTAATGATATTCTTGGTAATGAGGGATTCAGTTTTCTAATGATTTCCACCCATATCCAAAAGGCAGATAAGGAAGCATTGATTCTTGCCGATGAACTGGCAACCTGGTGCTTTGCATCGGGACATTCATTTTATTTCATGTCCTCTTCCCTGGATGAGGAAATATTGAAAGTCCGGCAGGAATTGGACCTTGGGTTCGATATTTATACGACTGATGAAATTACCCTGAAGACCATAGTCCGGTCCAATCCCGGTCTGGTCCTGTTGAAAGAAGGCATAGTTCTGGGGAAATGGCACTATAATGATATGCCAGGTGCGAAGGAATTACAAGAAGGCATTATGAGCTACTCGCTCTCCAGTTACAGACAGACTCTTGAAAAGCGAAGCCTGGGTATGTTAATATCCTTGTTCCTGATTCTCTCAATCCTTTTTATGTACTCTCCGTTCAGGGGATCCCTCAAAAAGTAGCGTGCTTGTATATCTGATAAAAAAAGTATTTTACGGAGGCCTCGTTGCATGGGGGGTAATAAGTATTGTCTTCATTCTTTTTAATATTTTGCCGGGAGATCCTGCAAGAATGATGGCCGGTCAGCGAGCTGATGAACAAACCCTGGAAAGAATCCGAGAGGACCTTGGCCTAAACAGGCCGAAGTATCTTCAATACTTTTCTTACCTGAATGATCTTTCTCCGGTCTCCATACATCATCCTGAAAAATATACAGATGCAAGGCTGGTCTTAAAGGTAAGCAGGAAGAGGTCACTGGTTTTGAAAACCCCATACCTGGGAAGATCCTTCCAGAGCCGTGAAAAGGTTGGTACCGTGCTTCTACAGGCAATGCCCAATACATTTATACTGGCTTTCTGCTCCATGCTAATTGCCTTTGTTCTTGGTACAATAGCTGGCATTCTGGCGGCTATCCGAAAAGATGGAATTTATGACAGGTCCCTGCTTGTGATTTCTTCTCTTGGAATGTCTCTGCCTTCGTTTTTTGCAGCGATTTTGATTGGATGGCTGTTCGCTTATAAACTTCAGGATATAACGGGACTGAACCTAACGGGTAATTTGTTCGAGGTAGATGAAATGGGACAGGGGACCTACCTCAGCCTTAAAAATCTGATTTTGCCCGCCATAACCCTGGGGATCAGGCCCCTTTCTGTAGTGGTACAGCTTTCCAGGAATTCCATGCTGGAAGTTCTTTCTCAGGATTATATCCGGACTGCCCGGGCCAAGGGTTTGTCTTTTTACAGGATCATCCGAAAACATGCCTTGAGAAATTCACTTAATCCTGTTATCACAGCTGTCAGCGGATGGTTTGCTTCCCTGATGGCAGGAGTTATTTTTGTAGAATATATATTTGGATGGAAAGGATTGGGCTATATAATTGTGAATGCATTAAATAATTATGATTTTCCGCTTGTATTAGGCTCAGTTATCCTAATCTCTCTTATTTTTGTGGTCATTAATATTCTGGTTGATCTGACATACGCAATATTGGACCCCAGGATAGAATTTGCTTAGCAATAACATTTTCATAAACAAAGTAATTTTAGAACAATGAGAAAAATGATCGTTGCAGGGAACTGGAAAATGAATACTAACCTGCAGGAAGGCGTAAAACTGGCAAAAGCCGTAAATGATTTTTTTGAAAAAAATCCAACAGAAACGGAAGTAATTGTCGCTCCCCCATTTATACACCTGGCAGATGTAGCCAGAGCCCTGAGCACAGTGAAACTCAGTGCACAAAATTCTTCTTCGGAATCATCGGGAGCCTATACAGGAGAAATATCTGCGGAGATGATAAAATCAACCGGTGCGGAATATGTGATCCTCGGACATTCAGAGAGAAGATCATATTTCAAGGAAGATGATGATTTACTATACCGTAAGATAAATCTTGTCCTTGAGCAGGAACTTAAACCCATTTTTTGCTGTGGTGAAGTCCTGGAAGAAAGGGAATCTGAAAACCATTTTAAGGTTGTGAAGGCACAGGTTGAGACGGCATTGTTCCGTTTGAGTCCCGAAGAATTTGAGAACATTGTAATTGCCTATGAACCTGTATGGGCAATAGGAACAGGAGTTACTGCAAGTCCCGCTCAGGCCCAGGAAATGCATGCCTTTATCCGTGACCTGATCAGATCAAAATATGGTGAATCAGCAGCTGAAAATCTAAGCATTCTGTATGGAGGAAGTTGCAAGCCATCCAATGCCAGGGAATTATTTGAAAATCCTGATGTAGACGGAGGATTAATCGGAGGAGCTTCCCTGAATGCAGAGGACTTTGTCGCCATTGTCAGCTCATTTTGATGATTTGATCGAGTATATAGAGATAGAATTTGAATTATTAAGCAGGCAGGAAGCTGATCAGGAGACTTTTCTGGCTTTTCTGGCTGCTTTTGGTTTTTCCGGGTTCAGAGAAGAAGAGGGGAGGATCTTTGCCTATATTGCAGGAAGCGATTATTCTTCCGGAGAATTAGAGTCTTACATGGATATGCATGGACTTAGGGAGAAAGTTAAATCATACAGATCAGAAACTCTTCCCGGGCAGAATTGGAATGAAATATGGGAAAGGAATTTTCCCCCCGTTGAGATTTCCGGTAAATGTTATATACGGGCCCCTTTTCACCTTCCCCCGAAAGGGGTGGATTATGACCTGGTCATTTCACCCAAGATGTCTTTTGGTACCGCACATCATGAAACCACCCGTATGATGCTGGAATCTATGCTTTTAAACGAATGGGACAAGGGAAGAGTACTTGATTTCGGATGCGGTACCGGGATTCTGGCTATCCTGGCTGAAAAAATGGGCGCCCGGCATGTTATTGCGCTGGACAATGATCCATGGGCCTGGGAAAACGCCGGGGAAAACCTTTTGCTTAATAAATGCAGAAATATCAATGTGATTGGAGGTGAAATCGGATCTCTCAATGAGAAACCCTTCAATACTATTTTTGCAAATATTAACCTGAATATTCTTTTACAGGAAATGCACAACATAGGCAATAGCCTGGTTAGTAGCGGATTGGTGTTTCTTAGCGGATTTTATCTGGACGATCTGCCCGGCCTTAATGAAGCTGCCTCCCGGCAGGATTTAACGTTGATAAATAAGGTAACACTGAATAGCTGGACGGTTGGAGTTTACAGAAAAGGTCATTAATTTGCACCTTGTCGCCAACGTAAGAATCCTGAAATGAGCCACCGTATCATTCTTGTATCTATTTTTCTTTCTATTGTAACGGGCATTTCCGGACAGGATATATTCAGGAGATTTTCTACAGACACTGTAAGCTATCCTGAGGAACTGCTGCGTTTTATGGGTGTGGAGACTGTGGAATCTGCGCCGGAAGTTGTAAGCCTGATGGCTCAGAAATGGGGTGAAGGCAGCATACCGGATACAAACAAAGTCGAGATCATACGAATATCTAACAATCTTCTTGAAAAATATGCCCGTCCCAGGCCCCATTATTTAACCTTTCTTGAAGTTCTTCATTTGTTTGATTCGAATCCCCGTAATGCTGAAAACCAGCGCAGATGGATTGAGTCGATGCTGGATTTTACAACTTCTTCCGGACTTACCCTTCCGGCGATACAGGATTATATGATGTCTACCAGGCTGCTCCTGGAATCGGGTACCATAAGTCAGACAAATTCAACCCGGTGGAAATCCTCCAGCCTTGAATTCAGGCTTGAATACGATGATTCTGTCAGCATTTACCTGGACCGGACAAATCTGACCTGTTATGCGGTCAGGGACAGTATAATGATTCATCAAACCGGAGGGGTTTATAATCCGATCACTCATAAATGGACCGGAAAAGAGGGAAAGATTACCTGGGATCGTTCTGGTTATGATCCCGAACGTGTTTATTCGGATTTTGATAGCTACCAGATTAATCTGCGGACCTCGGATTTCAATATCGAAAATGTCAGGTTTTATCATACGGATCTGTTTGATTTTGCCATTCCCGGTGGTTTGCAGCATAAAGCAGAAAGGATCATTTCGGAAACCAAGGCCAATTATCCAAAGTTTCAATCCTACGAGATGAATTATGTTGTGGATGGCATCTACGACAATGTTGAGTATAATGGTGGAATCAGCATGAATGGTTCAATGATCATCGGGACAGGTTCCCTGGATAGAAAAGCGAGTATGAAATTCCTGAAGAGGGATACCCTGGTTATTGTTGCCAGGTCTGAGGCCTTCTACTTTGATAGGGTGAAGCTGAGCAGTATGAATGCAGAAGTTTCTTTGTATATAGAAAGCGATTCAATCTATCATCCCAGTACCGGAATGGAATACTTTGATGCAGACAGAAGGATATCATTTTTTCGAACCGGCAGTTTTCAGTCCGAATCACCATATCATAATTCGTATCATCATGTTGAAATGAATTTTGAGCAACTTTCCTGGAACCTGGAAGATGACCTTATACTGTTTAAAATGAAAGAAGGTTCTGCAGAGGGACTTGCAAATTTCCAGTCTGATAACCTTTTCGATGAACGCACGTTTTACAGGATCCAGGGAATAGATGAAGAAAATATTCTCAACACTCTCAGACGTTATTCCGAAAAAGTCTTTGATATTACATTCAGGGCTGATGATTTTTCCAGGTATGCCAGGATCCGGTATGCTCAGATGCAGCAAATACTCAAACGCCTTGCAGTCCTTGGTTTCATAAATTATGACCTGGAAAGAGAATTAATAACATTGAGGCAAAAACTGTATGATTGGATTTATGCAAGCGTAAATTCAATAGATTATGATGTTATAGATCTTGTTTCTGAAACAACCTCACCCCTTGAAAATGCCAGCCTGGATTTGACTAATAATGATCTTCAAATAAATGGACTGAAAATGATCCGTTTAAGTCATGCCCAGTCTGTGTATCTTTACCCTGAGAATCAGACCATTACGATGAAGAGGGACAGGGATTTTTCATTTAATGGGACAATTGATGCCGGACTTTTTACTGTATTTGGCAAGAACTTTTTTTTCGATTACGATGAGTTCAGAATTAACCTGACCGATATAGACTCTTTGAGCCTGCGGGTTAAGGGAGATGAAGTTGACGCTTATGGTCAGGCATCCCTGCAGGCAATCCAGAGTTTAATACAGGATATGTCAGGAGAATTGCTGATTGATCATCCCGAAAATAAATCGGGTCGAAGAAATTATCCAAGTTACCCTGTTTTCAGAAGTTATGAGAATTCATTTGTTTATTATGATGATGAGACAATCCAGAACGGAGTATACACCAAGGACGATTTTTATTTTGAAGTATTCCCCTTTATATTTGACAGCCTGGACAATTACAGTAAGGCCGGCCTGGACCTGAATGGTATACTCCATTCGGCAGATATCTTTCCCGATATTGAATTTCATATCTACGTACAGCCTGATAAATCCCTGGGATTCAAGTATGTCACAGATTCTTCTGGACTTGATCTCTACAGGGGGAAAGGACATTTTCAGAATGAAATCCGGCTGAGTAACGCGGGACTAAGGGGAGGAGGGGATTTTACCTACCTGACATCTCTTTCCAAATCTGATGATATTGTATTCCACCCTGATTCCCTCATGTGTAATGCCCGGGAGTTTGATATCCGCCAGCAAATGACGGGTATTCAGTACCCTATGGTAGAAGGGGGGGAGAACGATCTTCAATGGTATCCTTATCATGACACAATGCTCGTAGATAAAGGAACAAGACCTTTTACCATTATGAATGACTCCACACTTTTGGATGGTTCTCTTGTCCTGACCCCTATGGGACTCGCAGGAAAGGGTCGTATGGACCTTACAAATTCAGTTCTGGAGTCCAATCTTTTCACATATACTGCCATGATATTTGACTCGGATACAGCTGATTTCAGGTTAAAATCAATAAATACGGATGGATTTACCCTGGTAACGGATAATGTTCGGGCTCATGTGGATTTTGAAGACCGCTCGGGGATCTTTCAAACAAATGAAGAATATTCCCTGGTTGAGTTCCCGGAAAATAAATATGTCAGCAGGCTGGATCTTTTTACCTGGGATATGGATGAAGCCCTTCTCGCCATGGGGTCAGCTACGGCATCTGACACTCTGCCGGATGTGATGATCGGTGATGATGGCGAAGAAAGGCTGGTCGGACCTCGCTATATTTCAGTTGATCCCGATCAGGATTCTCTGAGCTTTGTTTCCAATAAGGCTGTATATGATTACCAGAGGAATATTTTACGTGGCTCCTATGTCACATTTCTGAGGGTGGCTGATGCCTATATTTATCCGGGAGATGGTGAAGTAATTATAAATCCGGATGGGGTGATGCGTGAATTCCTCGACTCTAAAATAATTGCCAACCGTCAATCCAGGATGCACGAGTTCTATGAAGCAACAGTCAATGTAATAGGTAGAAATGAGTATACAGGAGCCGGTAGCTATGATTATATAAATGCTGTTCCTGATACTCAATTGATTGTATTCCATAATATTGAAGTGGATGATTCTATAAATACTATTGCAGAGGGCATGATCGGTGAACACATGGACTTTACCTTAAGTCCCCAGTACAGCTATCAGGGCAGGGCGGAACTTCATGCAAAAAACCGCTTTCTTACGTTTGACGGGGGAGCCAGGATTTTATATGATTGTCCCGATAATGAAAACAATTTTCTGAAATTTAAGGCTGAAATTGATCCGGAAAATATCTATATCCCGATACCCGAGCAAGCCCTGGATATCAATATGAACTACATATACTCAGGCATATATATTGCCAACGACTCAGCTCATATTTACCCAGCCTTTAACGGAAACAGGAAACTTACGAGTGACAGGGCGATTGTAAGTTCTATGGGATACCTGCACTATGATGATAGGAACAGCGGAATATCGCATTGCTTCAAGAGAGAAACTGGCGCAACCTGATTTACCGGGAAATTATCTCAAACTGGCAACAAAGGAATGTATTGAATATGGGGAGGGCTCGGTTAATACCGGGGTTATCCTGGGCCAGGTAAGGAAGAAATCTGTAGGTAAAGTGAAGTTTAACCTGGAAACAAGGGAGGCTGAATTAGACATAGCTCTCACATTGGACTTCTTCATGTCCGATGATGCATGGGAAATAATGGCTAATGAGATAGACAGTTTTCCCAGGCTTAGTCCAGTTAATATGGCTGATCCTGAGTATTCAAAGATGCTTGCTAACCTTGTAGGTAAGGATAGAGCTGAAGCATTACAGGCCGAACTGGGACTTTACGGTGCCTATCAGTCAGAAATTGATGAGTTAAATAAATCCCTGTTCTTTTCACATATTAAGTTAAACTGGAACCCGGAAACACAGTCCTATGTTTCAGAGGGTAAAATATCCCTGGGCAATGTCAATGGCCATGCAATTAATAAACAGGTTAACGGTATTATCGAAATACAGAAGAAACGGAGCGGAGACCTGATTGATATATTCCTGGAACTGGATGAGAGGCACTGGTACTATTTTGGATATACAAGAGGTGTTATGCATTGTCTGTCAACCAATAGGAACTTTAATTACACTATTAGTGACATAAAAACCAAGGACCGTACCATGAAAACACCAAGGAATGAAATACCCTTCATTTTCATAACCTCTACGGCCAGAAAGAAAGCTATGTTCCTGAGAAGATTCGAAGAAGTAGCGCCACCTGTTGAAGAATAAATTCATGTATGCCAGTATTTTACACAAACCGTATAACTGAGGGATATGCATTGCTTGCTGAGGAAGAATCCAGGCATGTTATTCGGGTTCTAAGGTTAAAAAAAGATGATCCAATTGAGTTTGTCGATGGATTAGGAAATCGGTTTAAATCTGTTATTGCAGAGCCAGATCCCGTAAATACCAAGCTCCGGATTCTGGAAACTAAAAAAGATCACCTGAAAAGAGGATTCAATCTCCATCTTGGGATTGCTCCAACTAAAAGCACCGTGCGATTTGAGTGGTTCCTTGAAAAGGCGACCGAGATTGGGATTGAAGAGATAACGCCTTTATTATGTGATCATTCAGAAAGGAGCCGCCTAAGGCAGGATCGCTCAGAGAAGATCCTCTTAGCTGCAATGAAACAATCAGGACGGGCATTTCTTCCTAAACTAAATCCTGTGACGCAATTTTCCGATTTTATTGATCAGGCAGATGCAGATTTTAAGTATGTAGCACATTGCAGGACACCCGGGGGGAAACTTCCTGAAAAACCCTTGAATACCAACATGTCCTGGCTCATATTAATTGGGCCCGAAGGTGATTTCAGTAAAACAGAGGTAGCTCAGGCCAGAAAATGTAATTTTCAGGAAATCAGTCTGGGGGAGGCCGTATACAGAACCGAAACAGCCGGTATTATTGCCTGCCAGCTGATCAATTGTTTACACGGGAGTAAATAAAAAAAAACGCCCGGCAAAGGGCGTTTTTTTAAGACAGTTAATGGATTATTCAATGGGTACTGGCATTTTGGATTATTTTGCTGACAAGAGCTGGATTTGCTTCAAAATCAACCTGATCCAATAATTTGTTTAAATATTTTTGTTCAAGTTGGCGGACCTCTTCGAGATCAAACAGTTCTTCGTCTTTGCCTTCCAGATTCTCCAGTACATAAAACAGGGTAGAAACATTCACCATAGGCAGTAAAATATTTGTGTGATAAATACCTAACGCCGGATGATTGGAAATATTGTTAAGAACTGTTAAAGATTAGATAAAAAAGTTATATCTAATTAAATTTTGGTAAGGCAAAGATTTTTCTCCTCGATTAATTTTCTGAGGTTAATAAGAGCGTATCTCATTCTTCCAAGGGCTGTATTTATACTGACATCAGTCTGCTCCGCAATCTCCTTGAAGCTTAGTCCCCCATAATGCCGCAGCAGTATGACCTGTTTCTGGTCTTCCGGCAATTCCTCGATCAGAAGTTTTACCTCTTGAACAATTTGATCTTCAACCAAGGTATCTTCGATTGTTCCATCAGATAATTTTTTGGAATTAAAAATATCTGCTTCATAATCCTCATTCGAACAGGTGTTAATCTGTTTTTCCTTTCTGAAGTGATCAATGGTGAGGTTATGGGCAATCCTGATTACCCATGAAACAAACTTTCCATTATCCTTGTATTTGCCCTCCTTAAGTGAGCGAATAACTTTAATAAATGTGTCCTGGAATATATCCTCAGCGAGCTGATGGTTCTTAACAATGAGGACAATATACGTGAATACCTTATTCTTATGCCTGTTGATCAGTACTTCAATGCTTAACGTATCACCTTGAATGAACCGTTTAACCAGTTCCTGATCTGTAAGATTCTTTAATTTCAAAACTACCTCCTTCTTTGGTTCTGTCAGGGTAGATTTTAATCTATAGGCTTTCCTCCGTTTTAAGGTTACTTATTGAGAATGAATTTGATAGTGCAAATAAAGCAAAAATATTGTTATTACAAAAAATATTACTTTTGAAATCAGTTAAAAGATGTTAAACAATCACTTAACAGTCCACAACTTTCATGCCAGATAATTCCCGAAAACAATCAAAGTTTATTGATATAAAAGGAGCCAGAGTTCATAACCTGAAGAATATCAGCCTACGTATCCCGAGGAATAAATTTATTGTTATAACAGGTTTATCAGGTTCGGGGAAGTCTTCCCTGGCTTTTGATACCCTATATGCGGAGGGGCAACGCAGGTATGTTGAAAGTTTATCAGCCTATGCAAGGCAATTCCTTGGAAGGATTGATAAGCCCGATGTAGATATGATCTCCGGGATTCCGCCGGCCATAGCCATTGAACAAAAAGTTAATACCCGCAATCCCAGGTCCACCGTAGGAACATCAACCGAAATTTATGATTATTTGAAGTTGCTATACGCAAGGATAGGGAAGACTTACTCTCCTGTAAGCGGTAAGAGAATCAAGAAGCATTCTGTTACAGATGTGGTAAATTATCTCAGGGATATGGGAGAGGGGGAAGAAGCGATTATACTGGCGCCATTTCATCTGGTAAAGGAAAGAGATGTAAGGGAGCAGCTGGAACTTTTACTGAAACAGGGAATAACAAGAATCCAGGAAGAGGAGGATTATACCAGGATTGAGGAATTATTGAAGTCAAGGGAACTTCCAAAGGGCGGTGATAGTGTTCTGATAGTTGTTGACAGGGTAAAAATCCAGTTGGATGAAGACTCCCTCAGCCGGTATGCAGATTCCGTACAGACAGCCTTCAGTTTGGGTAGTGGAGAATGTAACATTGCGGTCGGTTTGTCCGGCAAAAATTCTATGAGTGTATTTTCTAATGCTTTTGAGGAAGACGGACTGCGCTTTGATGAACCTGATGTTCATATGTTCAGCTTTAATAATCCACTCGGGGCATGCCCGCATTGTGAGGGATATGGTAAAGTAATCGGTATTGACGAGGACCTGGTAATCCCTAATAAAAGTCTCTCTGTTTATGACGATGCCATTGTTTGCTGGAAGGGAGAGAAAATGAGCAGATGGAAAGAAAAACTAATCCTGAATGCTTCCAGTTTCAACTTTCCGGTTCATAAACCTTATTTCAAGCTGGATCCTGAACAGCAGAGGTTATTGTGGACGGGTAACAGGTATTTCAAGGGATTGAATTCCTTCTTTAAATATCTTGAAGACAAAAAATATAAAATCCAGTACCGTGTTATGCTGTCCAGGTACAGGGGAAAAACTATTTGTCCTCAATGTAATGGTACAAGACTCAAAAAAGAAGCTTCATATGTAAAGGTTGGCAGGCATTCCATACAGAATCTTGTGGTAATGCCGGCAACTGATTTACTGGATTTTTTCACTAAGCTGAAGCTCACTAAGCATGAATCGGAGATCGCCAACAGGATACTGAAAGAATTGCTGAATCGAGTCGAATACCTGGTTCAGGTGGGACTGGGATATCTTACGCTTAACCGCTTGTCCTCAACCCTTTCAGGGGGAGAATCACAACGGATTAACCTGGCCACATCCCTTGGCAGCAGTCTTGTTGGTTCTCTTTATATCCTTGATGAACCGAGCATTGGACTACATCCACGGGATACTCATCTTTTAATTGGGGTTCTGAAAAATCTTGAAAAGCTTGGTAATACTGTGCTTGTAGTTGAGCATGATGAGGATATTATGAGGGCAGCGGAACAGATTATTGACATGGGGCCCATGGCAGGACGTCTGGGAGGGGAGGTCATTTATCAGGGGTCTGTGGAAAAACTGGATCCGGATTCCAGAAGCCTGACTGCACAATACCTTCTGGAAAGGGAAAAGATTGAAATTACAGGGATGAGGCGCAAATGGAATAACTATCTTGAAATAATAGGTGCCAGGCAAAACAACCTGAAAGGCATTAACGTGCGTTTTCCATTAAACATTATGACTGTGGTTACGGGTGTCAGTGGTTCTGGTAAATCTTCCCTGGTTAAAGATATTCTGTATCCATCCGTTTTAAAATTGTTTGGAGCCCATGCAGACAAACCCGGAGCCCACGATATTCTTCAGGGAGATTTCAGGATGCTTGATGGTGTGGAAATGGTTGATCAGAACCCAATTGGAAAATCATCCCGCTCCAATCCGGTCACTTACCTGAAAGCCTATGATGAGATCAGAAAGTTATATGCAGATCAGCAAGCTTCGGTTGTACAGGGATTTAAGGCTTCTCATTTCTCCTTTAATATTGATGGGGGAAGATGTGAGGAATGTCAGGGGGAAGGGGTCATCAAGGTTGAAATGCAGTTTATGGCAGATGTTTATCTTCTTTGTGACAGCTGCAATGGCAGAAGATTTAAGGACGATGTCCTGGAAGTCAGGTACAAGGATAAAAATATACACGACATTCTGGAATGCACTGTAAATGAAGCAATTGAATTTTTTTCAGAAGCAGGTGGAGGCAATACTGAAAGAAGGATAGTTGAGAGACTCAGACCGCTGGCTGAAGTTGGACTTGGGTATATAAAACTGGGACAATCTTCAAGTACACTTAGTGGGGGTGAAAGTCAGCGCGTGAAACTGGCCTCATTCCTCTCAAGGGAGGGCAGCGGAAAACATCTTTTGTTCCTGTTTGATGAACCCACGACTGGACTTCATTTCCATGATATCCGGAAACTTTTAGATGCTTTCCGGGAATTAATTGCCAAGGGACATAGTCTGATCATTATTGAACATAACCTGGAAATCATTAAATCTGCAGACTGGATTATTGATCTTGGTCCCGAGGGTGGAGAAAAAGGTGGAGATCTGGTGTTTGCAGGTACCCCGGAGGACCTGGTAAAGAAAAGTAATTCCTATACAGGGAAATTCCTTAAGCCCAAACTCCTCAAATAAAAAAAACCGTCCCGGTTAGTGGGACGGTTTTCAATTCTATACTAATAGGTTTATCAATTCTTTTCGTTTACGCCAAACATTATCGCAACACAGCCTCCGTCTATTTCTTCCGGCATGCCATCTGCTGCAGGAACTTTCACAGATATTTTCAACTGTTGACTGGCTTCCAGCCTGAAGTCCCATATCCTGGAATAATCATTGTCCTTGTTAGAATACAGTATATTCCGGTCGGTATCAATAATTCTGAATTCGATATCCGGAAGTCCCCCGGCACCACAAACCGAGATCCTGTAATCCTGGTCAGAGTAGAAAGTTTTATACAATTCAGCTTCTTCCCCCACGGTTAAGACGGCAGCATGGTAGTTACCATCATGTGTATATGGATATAGCTCAACTTTGCAGATTTTTTTTGCGAATCCTTTACACTGCGCATTGACTGAGAGTGGTACGATTGCCAATAAAGCAATTGCAACAGTGAGTTGAAAAATCTTTTTCATAGAGCGGTTATTTTTATGAAATAAATTTTGTTCTTAGTACATTAACTTTTTCCTGTAATTCCCTGAAAACTTCCTCTGACATATCAACCGTTGACTCAGATTTCAAAATGGTAACATTTGATTCCTCATCAGGGACGGCCTGAATCTTTGTAGTTGTAATCGTGATTTTATCAAAGGTAGCTTTAAGATCATAAATGTCGTCCATGAGGGTTTCCACATCCGGATTATCTTTATTATCATCAAGAAGTTTCAGTACAATACCGAATGATAATTTTTGATCAACAATCCTTCCAACAAGTTTATTGTCATCAATCGGATCATCACCAACCATGCTGGAGGCAATGTACAAACCTTCAACCCAGCCTCCAACCAGGACTATTGATGCAAGGGCTGGCCTTTCATTCTCCGTAAGGAAAGAACTGGAACTCATGAAAGTTTCGGAGATGATGTCCATGATCACATCACGATTATTTATATTCTCCTCAAGTCTTTCAATAGTATTATTATCAATAGCATCGAGAATCCCAAGTCCATCTGCCATTTGTTTGGCGGCGTTCATATACTGAATAGATGTCTGGGTCTGGTCAAACAGGCTTGCAAAACTCAGGTCTGTCGTGTATATCCCAAGGTTCAGAGCCATGCTTCTGTTTGTGGTATAATTGGAGGTGTTTTCCACCGGGTTCAGTAATTCTTCATTATAGGTCGCGCCTGCACTCTTGATCAGCATAGCTGTCTCAAGAGGAGAAGGAAGAGAATAAAAGATTTGTTTCGCAGAGTTAATATCGTCCAGTAATCCGGCACCCAACTCGGTTTCATCAAGTGTAATCTCTTTAGATCCGGTTTTTTTATCAGATCCGCATCCTGCAATTATAACTGCAATGAGAAGTAATGCAGCGAAATGAACAGGTATCAGTTGAAATAACTTTTTTGACATGTGGTCGTAGTTTTTTGAATAGTCACACAAAATGATCATGGTAATGGTGTAGTAAAAATAACACTTTTTTTTAAAAAACAAAATAAAACCGAATTTGATAAATCTTGTAATATATTGAAAATAAAACAGATACGAATATGGGCATTGAGTAAGAATAGAGTTGGGAACTGGTCTGTATATGTATGTTTGTACTCAATAAAAATTGATTCCAATACTATCAAACCGGCCTTACGGCTTGAATCACAGGATTATATCGAGTCAGGGATATGTTCTTAAGGATCGTTTTACCATTATTATCAAAGCTATTTTTGGGCTTGGCCGGCTTATATTATTGTTATTTTTTTCTTAAGCTTCACTTAAGCACCAACCAGGATGTAAGAATCTGATTTTTCAATAATTTCTCCGATTATTTTTGATTCCGGACATCCTTTTTTCCTGACTTCTTCGAGATAACTTTCGGCTTCATCTGCAGGTAGAGCTATTAGGAGTCCACCGCTGGTCTGTGCATCTGCAAGCAGTATTTTTGTATCCTTTGCCAGTTTGGATTTCCATGTCACATGAGCATTAACATAATCAAGGTTTTGTTTGCTTCCCCCGGGAACCATGCCAGCCTTGAGGGATTCTGAGACACCTTTGAAAACCGGGATATCCGAAACATTGATTCGGGCACTGACATTACTCCCCTTCAACATTTCAAGCAAATGCCCCAGTAGTCCGAATCCCGTGATATCGGTTACTGCGTGAATGGAATACTCAGGGAAAAGATTTGCCGGAATTTGGTTGAGGCTTGTCATAGACTGTATAAGCGGATCCGACCATTCTGCTGGCAGTCCAACCCGCTTCATAGCAGTGGAAAGAATCCCGGTTCCAATGGATTTTGTCAGAATGAGTTTATCTCCGGCTTCTGCTCCTGAGTTTAAAAGTACTTTATCGGGGTGGACCATTCCATTTACCACCATCCCGTATTTCAATTCATTATCCTCAATGGTATGTCCTCCAAGAATATGAATGCCTGCTTCTGTGGCGATGGACTGGGCACCTGCCAGTATGGTATGGAGAATATCAAGGGATAATCTTTGTACAGGGAAGGCAACTATGTTGAGAGCGAACAGGGGAGTGGCCCCCATTGCATAAAGATCACTTAATGCATTGGCAGCAGCAATTGCACCAAAACTGAAAGGATCATCAACTACCGGTGTAAAGAAGTCCACACTTTGAACCAGGGCACTATCATTGTTAATTTTCCAGACGGTAGCATCATCGGAATTACCAGTCCCAACGAGGATGGCATCATCTTCTGGGCGGGGCATTTTTTTCAGAACTGTTTCCAGGTCCTGGGGCCTCATCTTACAGGCACATCCGAGTCCATGTGTAAACCTTGTCAGCTTCACATTTGTTGATGCGTCCGGATGGATTAAAGACAGATCCGTTTCGGACATAAGAGACCTTGCAGTTTCAATGATCTGCCTGGAAGCTTCCTTTATTTCTTCCATGGTAGTATGCTTACCGGTAGAGAACCGAATACTGCCCATAGCCAGACCCGTTTCCAGTCCAATAGCCTCTAATACATGTGATATCTCGGTCTTTTCTGAATGGCAGGCGGCCCCGGCAGAAGCTGCTATCCCCGGCAGGCCCGCAAGGAAGGTGTCGGCTTCTGTACCTGGAAAACTCAGGCTCAGAGTATTGGGAAGGCAATTCTCCGGATCACCGTTTCTTACAATATCAGGCAATGCTGTGGATATTTCCCTGTACAATGCATTGCTGGTATTTTTCATGTGGGAGTGCATGCTCTCAAGATCTCTTTTAGCTATTTCACAGGCTTTTCCGAATCCGGTTATGAGTAATACATTTTCGGTACCGGCTCTTCTGTTCATCTCATGATCCGCTCCGTGTATCAATTTTTCCAGTTCAATTCCCTCACGGCAGTACAATGCTCCGATACCTTTTGGTCCATAAAACTTATGTCCGGCTAATGATAGCAGATCTACCCCCAGTTTTTTCACGGAAACATTGATCTTACCTGCACTTTGGGCCGCATCGGTATGAAAGGGGATCTTGTATTTTTTAGCAAGCCGGCTTATTT
This sequence comes from uncultured Bacteroidaceae bacterium, assembly GCA_963777115.1. Lineage (GTDB taxonomy): Bacteria > Bacteroidota > Bacteroidia > Bacteroidales > SM23-62 > SM23-62. The sequence continues at coordinate 760,164 of CAVZPP010000002.1, forward strand.
CTTCAATCGGCTGAATGCTACCGATTTCATTATTGGCATGCATTACCGTAATAAGAATCGTATCCTGGTTTACAGCAGCCTCAATTTCTTCCAGGCTAATGATACCTTTATTATTAACCGGAATATAGGATACCCGGTATCCCTCAGTTTCCAGGAACCTGCAAGCTTCAAGAGTAGCCGGGTGTTCAATGAGGGAGGTAATGATATGCCTTCCCTTTTTCCGGTTTGCATGGGCAATACCCTTGATAGCATGGTTGTTAGACTCTGTTCCACCGCTCGTGAAAATGATCTCTTCAGGCAGGCATTCCAGGAGCTCAGCTGTTCGTGCCCTGGCTTCTTCCACAGCCTTTCTGGCATCAAATCCAAAACTGTGTACCGAAGAAGGGTTCCCGAAGATACCGCTGAGAGGCGGGTTGCATTGCTGAAACTACCTCCCTGTCAATCGGCGTTGTGGCATTATAGTCCAGGTAAATTGTCTGCATTTAATAAAGGATCATCTTGTCCTGCATTAATGGCTCAAGTGCGGGATCAAGTGTTTCGTTCCATCCAATAAGATACTTAGTGTAATCACTGATTGTCAGATCATTGAGATTTTTACCGTAAGGATCTTGCATAATTTCATCGGGATATAGTTCGGAAAGAATTTTGATATTTCCTTCCTTACGTCTCAGCAGGGTTTTATACATATCTGTTGCCCCGTACAGATGCAGGAAATTATGGGCAATTTCTGAGGGGTATTTGTAGCTGACGATAGCAAATTCAACATCATCCGTATTGAAAGTATTAACAGCTATGGAGATATCTGACTTATAATAATTGTTTATAAGGTAGAATAGAGCAACACTTTCAACTTTATTTTCATCCCTGAGGAAGGCCACCAGTCTTTCTTTGTTAGCTGGGGTTTTTACCTCAGGAATACCATCCTTTTGCCTCAGGGTTACTGATTCTCCGGCAATTTTTGCTGCCGCGTCTGACCACCTTTTTATATTCTCCCTGGCTTTGGTGGTATTGGGTTCGGTAATGGATTCGAATACGGTCGCCGCGGGAAGATTCCGGGTAATTGTAGTGTATTCGGGTCCGATATAAAAATCTGCAATAATATTGAGTGGTATGCTGTTGTCTTTTGCCTGCATATGTAGCCAGTTTATGGCTGAGCGGATTGAATCGATGGTGGACTGTATATCAAATTCAGTCCATGGTGTTGTATACTTGCTGTCAATGAACATGAAATACAAGAGAACGTCTCCCTTCAGATCCTTGCATACATTCTGGTACCTTGCTTCCCTGTAATCCACCCTGCTGATTTTATAGGAGGAAGGTACAATCATAAGCATCAACAGAACCAGTATCAATATCCTTCTGCTTGTTTTCATATAAACTTGTTATCGAGATCTATAAAAATATAAAAGTCATTCTGAAACGAAAACTGCTTTTATAAACAGTTCTTTTTGCCGATTCAGTAATACATGTAAAATAACGTACTTTTGGTTGATTTGTTTAATAATTGCTTAATTATTGATCAAGGAAGTACCGGCAGACTTCAGTCAGCCCGCATTCCTTACATTTTGGTTTCCGGGCCTGGCAGATATACCTGCCATGAAGAATCAACCAGTGATGGGCATAGGGTATGAGTTCTTCGGGAAAAACATCATAAAGCTGGTACTCTGTTTGCAAAGGCGTCTTCGCCCCTGTGGTAAGTCCAATTCTGGCAGATACCCTGAATACATGCGTATCGACCGCCATCACAGGCATTTGATGTATGACTGAAGCAATGACATTGGCTGATTTTCTTCCCACACCGGGTAATTTCTGGAGACTTTCTATATCACGTGGAACCTCTCCCTTAAATTCCTCTGTCAGGACCTTCGCCATTCCCCGGATGTGTTTGGCCTTATTATTAGGGTAAGAGCAGCTTCGAATAAGTTCAAACACTTCTTCCTGGCTTGCTTTGGCAAGCTGTTCTGGTTTCGGGAACTTTCTGAAAAGGGCAGGGGTGATAAGGTTAACTCTTTTGTCTGTACATTGAGCGGAGAGGATAACCGAAACGATAAGTTCATAGGGGTTTTCGTAACCCAGTTCTGTTTCGGGCTCAGGCATGGTTTCCATAAAATAATCGATAACCGCCTGGGTCCTGATCTGGCTGCTTATAATTTTACCTGGCATTTGTATATTTTGAAAAGAATACTTAGGTTTACAGCAATATTAGGAAAATGAAAAGGATTTTTGAATATAACTATTTTTATATCAACTGACCCCCGGGACATTTAGATAAAGAATGTATTCAGAAGTCCCGTTTTACCGGGACTTTTTTTATTATGAACATGAACGTTTTTACATATTATTTTTTTTATTTTTTCTGGATGCGATCCGGACCGGGTTCAATGTGAAAATTCATTAAACGAATGATAACATCCCGGTCTTGCAGACTGGGATTTTTTATTTATAAAAAAATGACAAAACGTATAGTAATACAAGGCGGATATGGAGCATTTCATGAAATTGCAGCGCTCCAGTATTTTGAAAACGAAGCCGTTGAGATTTACCCCAGGGATACTTTTAAGGACCTGATGGCAGCCTTGAAGGTTAATAAGGCTGATTACGGGATTATGGCGATTGAAAATTCCCTTGCCGGAAGCATCTTGCCTAATTACAGCCTGCTCAGAGAATCACCCATGAAAATCATTGGTGAGGTATATATGAGGATTCGTCAGAACCTTGTGGCACTTCCCGGTCAGAAAATTTCCGACCTGAAGGAAGTTTTTTCACATCCTATGGCAATTCTGCAATGCCAGGTATTTTTCGATGGCTATGATGATATCAAACTTATTGAGAGCATGGATACTGCCTTAAGTGCAAAGAAGATCCGGGAGGAGAGTCTGAGTGGAATAGGAGCCATAGCTTCTTCTCTGGCCGCAGAAAAATATGAGCTCGAAATACTGGCATCAAGTATTGAAACAAACAAGAAAAACTATACCCGATTCCTGATACTGGGTAATGGTAAGGATGATGAAGCCAAAAAGGAGGATGTGAATAAAGCATCTCTTCATTTTGCCCTATCTCACAATATTGGCAGCCTTTCAAAGATTCTGTCCATTCTTTCATATTACGATATAAACCTTTCCAAAATTCAATCTATGCCGATCATCGGAGAAGACTGGGAATACCAGTTTTATATTGATGTGGAGATTGCCGACTATGATCTTTATCTTCAGTCTATCGAGGCCATCAAACCATTTACATCGGACCTGGGAATTCTGGGGGAGTACAAAAGAGGAAAATCAATTGTTAATGTATAAAAAGCTTTTATAATGTTAGTAGAACTGGATTTACTGCCCATTTCGGATGAGGCAGACATATGTAAACGGCCGATAGTAATTGCAGGACCCTGCAGTGCAGAATCAGAGGAGCAGGTATTAACTTCTGCCAGGGAATTATCATCCATGGGAATAAAGATATTCCGGGCAGGTATCTGGAAACCCCGTACCAGACCCAGTGCATTCGAAGGAGTTGGGTCAACTGGACTACCCTGGCTGAAGCGTGTGAAAGAGGAGACGGGTATGCTGACTTCTACCGAAGTAGCTAATGTCAAACATGTATATGAAGCCCTGAAATATGGAGTCGATATTATCTGGATTGGAGCAAGAACTTCAGCCAATCCCTTTGCCGTACAGGAAATAGCTGATACCCTGAAAGGGGTGGATATTCCCGTATTGGTCAAAAATCCTGTGAATCCCGATGTAGAGTTATGGATAGGTGCCATTGAAAGGCTGCACCAGGCCGGTCTTAAGAGGCTCATGGCCATTCACCGGGGTTTTTCTGTTTTTGCCAAGTCGGAATACAGAAACCACCCGCATTGGCAGATCCCCATTGAATTAAAACGCAGGATCCCTAACCTGCCGGTTATCACGGATCCAAGCCATATTTGCGGAAACCGTAAACGACTTTATGAGGTTTCTCAGGAAGCAATGGACCTGAATTTTGATGGAATTATTATAGAGTCCCACCCCGAACCCGATAAGGCATGGAGTGATGCAAAGCAGCAGGTCAATGCATCGGATCTGAAAAATATCCTTGATAAGATAGTTATCCGTAAAACAGATGTGGACAATGGATTGGCACTGACAATAGGGGAACTAAGGGTTGAAATTGATAAACTGGATGATCAAATTATTGATATCTTTGAAACAAGGATGCAGATAGCAGACCAGATCGGAGAATACAAAAAAGACCACAGCGTAGCCATACTTCAGTCCAAGCGATGGGACAGCATTTTAAACCATAGACTGGAGATGGGATTGAACAAAGGCTTGAGCAATGAATTTATTACTCGCGTATTTCGTGCAATCCACCAGGAATCAATAAATCATCAGGCAAAAATAATGAATGTAGATTCTGAAGAAGATAAATCCTGATCCTCAAGTCCATAGCTCAAAAATGAAGGAAATATTATTAAATACTTCGGAGAAAACTTCCAGGCTACTGGTTGGGGAATCCTTTCACAATGTTGGAAATTACCTTCCGGGGAAACCGCTGGTTATCCTATTGGATGAGAATGTTGCAAATCATTATGCAGATTCCTTGCCGGAAGGACTAAGAATAATTATAAAACCAGGGGAATCATCTAAGTCCCTCGACTCCGCCTCCAGAATCTATGATGAGTTAATACGGAATGAAGTTGACAGGCAGTCCTTTATCCTTGGTGTTGGAGGAGGAATTGTATGTGACCTGGCAGGTTTTATTGCCTCGACTTACCTGAGGGGATTAAGTTTTGGCTTTATTTCCACTACTCTTCTCGGACAGGTTGACGCCAGTATAGGAGGGAAGAACGGGGTGAACTTTGAAGGTTATAAGAACATGGTAGGGATTATCCGGCAACCCGATTTTGTTATTTGCGATCCGGATATGCTCAAAACTCTGGAGCCTGCTGAATTCAGAATGGGATTCGCAGAGGTTATTAAGTATGGAGCAATAATGGACCCTGGCCTATTTGCATTTCTAGAAGGAAATTACAGAGAAGCCCTTGAACTGGATCCTTCGGTTATGGAGGAGATCATAGCTATTTGTGCCGGGGCAAAATCTGATATCGTAAGCCGGGATGAGAAGGAATCCGGAGAGCGGATAAAATTGAATTTTGGGCATACTTTTGCTCATGCATTTGAAAAACTGGACGGTATGCCACATGGAGAAGCCGTAGGAATAGGAATGGTACTGGCAGCCAGGTTGTCAGAAAAGATGGGAATGATTACCCGGGAAGAAGTTGATAGGTTAACAAACCTAATTTCGCTTTACGGATTGCCAGTTCATTATGAAGGATCCTGCACGGAGGCCTTTGAGATTATGAAAAATGACAAGAAACGTGATGGAGATTCCATAAGACTTATCCTCCTGGAATCAATTGGCAAGGCCCTTGTCAAAGAAGTACCCTTTTCAGAATTAAAAAACTGGACGAATGATTTGTGTTAGTTTATCTCATATGACATTCGAGGAATGCCTTTCTTTCACCAGAAAGGAGGCATTTGTTGAATTCCGTTTCGACCTCCTTGATCTTACTCCTTTCCAGGTAGATGAGGTGATCAGTTCAGCCCGGAAGTCCATTGCCACCTATCGTCCTGATTCGGGAGACCCGGACAGGCAGATACAGACCATGCTTACAGCGATTAAGGCAGGTGCAACTTATGTTGATATCGAGCTCGACGCAGATACCTCCTATCGTAAGAAATTAATAAAAGAGGCCAGGGAGCATGGAAGGGATGTAATTATATCCTACCATAATTTTGATCATACTCCGGATACGGTTAATCTGAAGAAAATTGTTTCCTCCTGCAGGAAGGCAGAGGCAGATGTAGTAAAGATTGCCTGCCAGGTGAATACAAAGCAGGATGTGCAGGCTCTTATGGGCTTATATCAGGAGGATATGAGAATGGTGGTGGTCGGAATGGGGAGACTGGGACTAATAACCCGAATTGCAGCGCCTTTCCTGGGCGCAGAATTTACATTTGCTTCGCCTGAGGGCGGCAGGGAAACTGCTCCCGGACAGGTTGATAAGGAAAAATTGTCAGATTTGATTTCACAGATACAGAGGGCCATTCCAAACAGGTAATAAACACATAATCCAATGAATAGTTTTGGCAGAATATTCAGAATCATCATTTTGGGGGAATCTCATGGCTCCGGAGCCGGGATTGTTATAGATGGGTGCCCTGCAGGGATACCGCTGAACCCGGAAGATTTTATGGCTGACCTTTCCCGCAGAAAAAGCGGAGCCAAAGGCACAACCCCGAGAAAAGAAGATGATCTGCCCGCAATTTTCAGCGGAGTATTTAATGAGCATACAACAGGCGCCCCTGTTACCATCATTTTCGAAAATAAGAATACCCGTTCTTCGGATTATTCCAAATTGGTAGATGTACCACGTCCCGGTCATGCCGATTTTGTTGCCTCTCAAAAGTTCGGGGGATTCCAGGATCATAGGGGCGGCGGACATTTTTCCGGGCGCTTAACACTGGGACTTGTGGCAGCAGGTGTGGTAGCAAAAAAGCTGCTTGGAGATATTGAGGTCTCAGCAAAACTTATTGAAGCTGGAGGAGAAAGGGACATAGACATGGCTGTTGATAAAGCGATGGAAATGAATGACTCGATAGGGGGAGTGGTGGAATGTACCATTCATAATGTTCCTGTTGGACTGGGGGAGCCATTTTTTGACTCTCTCGAATCCTCTCTCAGCCACATGGTTTTTGCCATTCCGGCAACGAAAGGCATAGAGTTCGGCTCAGGATTTGCTGCTGCCGGTATGAAAGGATCAGAGCATAATGATAATATTATTGATCATTCCGGCAAGACTGAAACAAATTTCGCAGGAGGTATTAATGGAGGGATCTCAAATGGAAATGATATTGTTTTCCGTGTTGCCATAAAACCGGCTTCAAGTACTTCTCAGTCCCAGTACACCATGAACATGAAATCCGGTAAATTGGAGGACCTGGTAATAGAAGGCAGGCATGATAAATGCATTGCCCTGAGGGTTCCACCGGTGCTGGAAGCTGTATCCGCAATAGTGATGGCTGATTTTATGCTCCTGGAGCAACAAATAAAAAGGGTAAATAACTGAATATGCAGAAAATAGTAGTCCTTGGTGCCGGGAAAATGGGTGCCTGGCTTGTTGAATCGCTTTGCCTTGATTATGATGTAGCCGTTTTTGATAAGGATAAATCACGCCTGAAGTACTTCTTTAATTCCCATAAATTTGTCAGCCTGGAAGAGATTCGTGATTTTCAGCCAGACCTTCTCATTAATGCTGTGAGCCTGAACAATACTATTGAGGTTTTCAAGGAGGTGGATCCCTATCTGCCTGCCGATTGTGTCTTATCCGATATTACCTCGGTTAAGAATGGGATACAGGAATACTACAAGAAATCAGGCAGAAAATTTGTCTCCACCCATCCGATGTTTGGTCCCACTTTCGCAAACATTAAGGATCTAAGTAATGAAAATGCAATAATCGTAAGTGAATCTGACGAAAAGGGCAAGGAGTTCTTCTGGAAGTTTTATAAATCTCTCAAACTGAATATTTACGAATACAGTTTTGATGATCATGATGAGACTATTGCCTACTGTCTTTCCGTACCTTTCTCCTCATCACTTGTCTTTGCGGCCTGCATGAAAAAACAGGAGGCTCCGGGAACAACCTTTCGAAAGCATATGGATGTTGCAAGCGGGGTGCTTTCAGAAGATGATTATTTGTTGTCTGAGATACTATTTAACCGTTTTACGGTGGACCAGGTAGAGAAAATCAGGACACAGCTGGCTATGCTTATTGAAATTGTTAAAGTGAGGGATTTCGAAGCATTGAAAGATTTTCTGGATGGTTTAAGAAAGAATATCGAACTCCCGGTATAAAACCATACCCAATATTTTTTGACTCGGGGGTATTTTTTTTCTAACTTTATCTGAATCCTAAACACCCCCTGAACATGAAATACCTTAGCAAATCCTTGCTTTTGTTGCTTTGCCTGTTCATTTCCACACAGGCCTGGAGCCAAATCGACCTTCTGAAGAAGGCCAGGCAAAAAACCGAAAAACGAACAGAAGACGAAGCTGATAAGAAAATTGACGAGGGACTTGACAAACTCTTTGGGAAAAAGAAGTCAGGCTCTGAAGCGACCTCGGGAGAGGCAACCATGCAGCCCGCAACCATGGAAACCGAAGCTCCCTCAAGCACAAGCACTCCTGCAACTGCCGGCACTCCGGCAGGAAGTCCAGTTGGAGCCTTAAAATGGGCAAAATATGATTTCGTTCCCGGTGATAAGGTGATCTTTGAAGATAATCTGGTGGGAGAGGAAAATGGAGAGTTCCCTTCCCGATGGGACCTGCAGACAGGAACGGCGGAAATAGCAGAAGTCGATGGAGAGAATGTGATCTTCCTTCGGGGAGGTGCCCCATGCATTGTTCCTTACCTGGATAATTCCAGCGAGGACTACCTGCCGGATATTTTTACCATTGAGTTTGATATGTTTTTCGGCTATCAATATGCCGATATATACCTGTATGACAGGAAGAACCAGAAAATCTTCCGGGTCCAGCCAGTACAGGCTAAGTATCTCCTTTAATAAAATGGAAATGGGTAATTTTTCCAGCGCTTATCCGAATAAGGTGGAACAGAAAAGATGGGCACATATAGCCATTGCCTATACCAATGGAAAGTTTAAAGCTTACCTGGATGATACCCGGCTGATTAATATTCCGAGGATGGAAATTAATCCATCCGGATTTTCCATCTATAGTTACCATGCAAAAGATATTTACCCTATATATATTAAAAATGTCCGGATAGCCGAAGGAGGGGTGAAATATTACGACCGGGTTATGCAGGATGGCAAGATCATTGCAAATGGCATCCGGTTTGACATTGGCAAAGCCAGTATCAAACCTGAATCCATGGGGATCATTAATGAAGTCGTTGGATCTTATGCAGCAACACACCGACCTGAAATTTAGTGTGGAAGGGCATACAGACAGCGATGGGAATGATGAGCTGAATATGGAACTTTCCCAGAAACGTGCTGAATCTGTAATGGCTGAGATGGTAAGCCTGGGTATTTCTGCAGACCGCCTCCAGGCTAAAGGATTTGGTGAAAGCATGCCGATTACCGGGAATGCCTCTCCGGAGGATAAGGCCAATAACCGCAGGGTGGAATTCGTAAAACTCTGATTTAATTCTTATTACCAGGACGGTATTTCAGCATCAGTACCTTGCTGGTATCCTCAGTAATCCGGAATCTCTCATCGATGCGGTGGCCAAGGACCCAGAGAATTTTTTGTCCCATTGCCAGTATCCATGTATTTTCCTTATCCGGAATGGAGACTTTATTATCAATAAGGAAGTCACTCAATTTTTTCATTCCTTTCATTCCGAATGGTTGAAAGAAGTCTCCTTTCTCCCAATGTCTCAATATCAGAGGGAATTCCAGGAGGTCATAATCCAGGCAGGCGATATTGGAATCTTTCGGAATATCAAAAGTCTCAGTATTTTCAATTACAAGCCATTCAAGGTCAACGGGATCATAGACCTGGCTTTCTTCCAGTTCAAGATAGTACTTCCGTTTCTCATCATCCACCAGGGCAGTCAGTATTAAATCATCCCGGTCTTTTACCAGTCTGTGGCTGGAAGAAAAGAATTGCTTTCCCGGTGAACTGTCCAGGGATTTATATATATCCTCTATTGTGGAAGATCCAAAATTATATTCTGACAGGATTTCAAACAGGATTGTTTTAATGGACTCAAGTGCCTTAAGATCAGCTATCGGGATTAAAATTCTTTCCTTGTTATAAACCAGCAACTTTTTTTTCTGATCTTCCATTTGCTCAGTGAAGATCTTTTCCGTCTCTGCAAGTTTTGAAATGGTTTCCATCAGGGATTTTCGAAAAGAGGCATTTTGTTCCTCAAGCATGGGTAAAAGCTTGTGCCTGATTTTATTTCGGAGGTATTTCTCTGAAGCGTTGGAAGAATCTTCCCGGTAGCTGAGTCCATTTTCCCTGGCATATTCAATAATGTCTTCCCTGGAAGCAAACAGCAGGGGGCGTATTATTCTGCCAGTCTTTGGAGGTATACCACTCAGACCACGAATACCTGTTCCCCTGGAAAGGTTGATAAAAAAAGTTTCGAGAACATCATCCAGGTTATGGGCTGTTGCGATTAAGTTATATTTCTGATCCTTCCTTACCTCCTCAAACCATTCATACCTGAGATCTCTGGCTGCCATCTGTATGGAGATACCTCTCTCCCTGGCAATCTCCGTGGTATTGAAATCCTTCCTGAAAAATTTCATTCCTTTTTCCCCCGAAAGGGACTTCAACAAAAGCTGCATCCCCATCTGATTCATTTCCACGCAGATGAAAATTGCAATGGGCAAGGCCAATATCAAAACCAGCCTCATCAAAAAGATTCAATAATACAAGCGAGTCAATTCCTCCCGAGACAGCGATCAGGATCCTGTCATTTAGGGTGCATATGGAATTTGTTTCGATATATTTCCTGAATCTTTGCAGCATTACACTCCTTTTGTACAAATGTAATCATTCCCTGACAGGCATAAAAAAAGGAGATTGTTTCCAATCCCCTTTTAGTACAGTCTAAAAATTATTATAGTTTGCCTAAATAATCGGCTACACTATCCTGGGTTTCCTTCATTGCTTTATCGCCTTTCTGCCAGCCAGCGGGACAAACCTCGCCGTGTTCTTCTGCAAACTGCAGGGCATCAACCAGGCGGAGTGCTTCATCAATATTTCTTCCAAGGGGCATGTCATTCACCAGTTGATGCCGCACTTTTCCTTCCATATCGATAAGGAAGAGTCCACGGTAAGCCTCGGGAATTCCTTCATATACTGCTTCACCTTCTTCATTATAATCATACGAGCCAGCCAGAACATCATAATTCTCAGCAATCGTCATTGCATTATCTGCAACAAGCGGATATTTAACTCCTTTGATCCCCCCATCCTTCTTCTCGGTCTGCAGCCATTTCCAGTGTGAAAATTTTGAATCTACAGAGCAGCCTACAACCGCTACATTCCGCTTTTCGAATTCATCCATTTTATCCTGGAAGGCAATGATCTCGGTTGGACATACAAAAGTAAAGTCAGCCGGATAGAAATAGAATATAACATATTTCTTTCCGATGAACTGCTCCAATGAAAAATCTTCTACGAATTCTCCTCCATTTACTACAGCCGGAGCTGAAAAATGAGGTGCTTTTTTACCTACTAATACAGCCATTTTTATTGTTTTAAGTTTGGTGATTTCAATTGAGAGACAAAGTTATTGAATTTCACTCTTCATCTGCCTGCTCAAATCTTAATTATTGGTTAAAAAACCTATTCAAAACCTATGATATCAGGCTTTGTTACGTAAAACAATTCAGGATTAAGTCTTTCCTCTCCGTATAGATCAAGGAAGAGTGGGAAGCTTTTTTCGGGATGGTTTGGATAATATCCCAGCCGGATGGTAATGGTCTCAAAAACAAGCCTCTCGTTTCTTATCCTTAGTCCCATTCCAAGTCCCGAGAAAAAAGATCCATCATGCCATTTTTTATATTCGGGACCGACCATTCCGACGTCTACAAATCCGAACCAGACAAACCTGAATCCATACAGGTAATAGGGAGTAAAGGCATCTACTTCATAATTAAGGACAACCTTTTGTTGTCCGGCCGGTATATCGGTTCGAAATCCCCGTATCCCTTCGAAATCATTGATTCGGATAAATTCGTCCTCGAATCTACGGATCCCTCTTACGTACTGGGCGTTTACGAAATGCCTGAATTTATAACGGTTAATGATGAAAAGGGGAGTGAAATAGTCCACTTCCGCATTAATAACCCCCTGCTGAATATAAAAATCATCCTTCATGAATCCACCCCCCTCTAACCTGCCATGCAAGTACCCGAAATTACTGATATATCTGCCCATTGAGAGGCTTGCCCCTGAGTATAAGCGGTTATTGAATTCCCCGATCTCATATCCCGCAGTGAAGCTGAACAACATACCCTGTGGGACATCTTCTGTTCTACCGAAATCCAGGATCAGGTTACTTCTGAAAAAGGATTGGGATGAGATCGACAATGAATTCAGCCATAGATGTCGGTTATGGTATTGGTAAAAACTGTTGTCTGTTACATCGGGACGGTCAATATAATGGTTTCTGAACAGTCTGGTTGCGAGCACAAGATTCATGCGGTTCGAGGAAAACTTGTTTTGTGATTTCAAATAAAAGGATCGTCCTGCCCATGCGTCGTAAATATTAAATTTGACTTTCATGAACTCGCCGGCAGTATCAGCATAATTAATATAATTCAGAGCTCTTGTGCGTTCTGTTCTTAATCCTCCTGCCCACTTAATATCTGGCGTGAAAAACCTTCGGTACAGGTCTATTTCATAGGATTCAGCTTCGAAGATCTGGGCATATTTAAACTTTGCATTTACAAATGAACCTCCCAGGTTATTAACCAAATAATAGATTTCATTACCTGTCCATGGAGACCGTTGTGCATCCCAGTAAAATGCCATATGTAATTCATGTCCCAGTCCGAACAGGTTTTTGTCAAAAACATTTAGCCTGCCGGCATCATAATCATAGAGGGCTCCTCCAATCCCGATGGAGAAATTATCTTTTATCAGGATCAGGACATCAACACTGTCAGATCCTGGTTCGCTTTCCCGGATATGTATCCTGACGTCCTGAATAAATGGGAGTTCACGAAGTACCCTCTCATTATCGGCAAATTCGTTTGGATCCAGAATATCCCCCTGTCGGAAAAGCAGATGATTTTTTATTACCCTGTCCTGCGTTATACGGTGCATATCATTGGCAAACTTCTCGACTTTTGTACCTGCTTCACCCGTTGTATCGAATATGCCCGGACCAAAAGGTTCTAGTTTTGTGTAATTGATTGAACGGATGAATTTTCCTCCGTGGAACATAAAAGGATTGGTGCTGGACTCGGTCTTAAGTGAATCTGTATTGTCTGGAGATTTCGGGGCTGTAATTACAATATCGTGGAGTTGCTGGGACCAGTTACTCCGCTCAGCCTTTAATTCAAGAGAATCAAAAAAGATATTACCGGCTTCACCCCGTGGAAAACGGACTTTATAGGGAAGTTCACTATGGATAATAATGGTTGTATCCTGATCGATCTTAATCTTGCCTCCTCCGGGCATAATTATTTTTGAACCCTTAATCAGCTTAAGGGTGTCGTAAGAAGGGGCCAGGAGATCTGAATCTGACAGAAGATCTGAACCTGCCAGGAGATCTGTCCCTTTCAGGGGCAGGCAAAACAATACCAGCAAGAAGACCAGGATGAGAGGATGCTTTTTCAATAGACTACGGGATTGGTCTGTCTTTGTAAAATAAAGAAAAAGATATGAAAATAAACCGGAACCCTTCGTTTTTTAGGCTGATTGCTGAGCTTGAGCAATTAAGGAATTATTACATATACCCGAGGAGGATGTCTATTCTGAAGGAGTGACATCATCTGAATTAAACTGGAAACCCAGACGCTTGCCAGTCCTGAGTTTGGAAAACTGTATCCGGTCACTGATCTGCTCTACAGATGCAATCTTAACAGTATCGTAGGGAGGGACCAACAGGTCGAATTCAAGTGAATAGTTTATTGTCAGGTTGATAATTTGGGTTAGGGATGATCTTGATATTACTTCATGGCCAAAATTATTAAATGAGAATCCAAGCTGCCGCTTTCCTTCCGTAAAAAAATTCATGTCCTTATTAATAAATATGCGGCCTACCAGGTATCCAAGATCCTGCATCCGATTGTACTTAAAGGAATCAGACAAGAAATTATATACATTGATAATGCCGCAATAAGAGGCTAATGGATTTTCCTTTATATAGGAAGTTTTCCAGAGACCATGATTTCTGTCGAATTCAAATATATTCGAATGCATGGCGAAGATCAGAAGGTCACCTGCAATTTTGAACTGGGCACCATAAATTCCATTATCCTGGTATTCAAGGTGTACCCTTTGGTCGGTGCCTGAGAGTTTTTCATTAAACTCATCTTTCAAATCCTGGATTATCTCCTTAACATCCGCAAGGACTTTCAGGGTATTATCATAAGCCTGTTGTTTAACGGCTGATTTATCCTTCAGACTGGTCAGAATTTTTGACTTTAAATCTTCCATGTTCCTGTAAATGGTTAATAAGCCAGGGCAAAAAGCACCCTTTTATTTGATGGTTTACCTGTAAATATACACTTTCCCTTTTCTTCTTCTGAATCAAAAGGAATACAGCGGATCGTTGCTTTCGTTTCTTCTTTTATCTTTTTTTCTGTTTCCCTGCTTCCATCCCAATGCGCAAGCACAAATCCGGGCCTGTTTTTCATGATATCCTTAAATTCTTCCCAGTCATCAACACGGTAAGTGTTGTTTGTTCGTAATTCTAATGATTTTCTGAAGATATTTTGTTGGATTTCTTCCATCAGTCCTTTGACAACTTCGATTACAGAATCTTTTGCAACAACCTGTTTTTCAAGGGTGTCCCTCCTTGCTATCTCCATGGTTCCATTTTCCAGGTCCCTTGGTCCAATCGCAATCCGCACAGGTACTCCCTTCATCTCCCATTCGGCGAATTTCCACCCGGGTTTATGGGTATCCCGATTATCAAATTTCACGGAAAGTCCACTTGTCTCAAGTTCATCCTGAATTTTTGTTGCTGCTTCGCTCACCTTTTCCAGTTCCTCTGCCGATCTATATATAGGAACAATCACCACCTGGATAGGGGCAAGCTGGGGCGGCAGAACGAGTCCGTTATCATCGGAATGAGCCATCACAAGGGCACCCATCAAGCGGGTGGATACACCCCATGAGGTCGCCCAGACATATTCAAGTTTGCCTTCTTTGCTGGTAAACTGAACATCAAAAGCTTTCGCAAAATTTTCACCCAGGAAATGACTGGTTCCCGACTGCAGGGCTTTACCGTCCTGCATCATAGCCTCAATGGAATAGGTGTCAAGAGCTCCGGCAAAACGTTCTTCTTCTGTTTTGCTACCCTTTATAACAGGCATACCCATGTAACTTTCGGCAAAATCGGCATAGAGATTTATAATTTTATCAGCTTCCTCAAGGGCCTCTGTTTCAGTGGCATGGGCTGTATGGCCCTCTTGCCAGAGAAATTCGGCAGTCCGCAGAAACAAACGGGTTCGCATTTCCCATCTCACCACATTAGCCCACTGATTTATCAGTATAGGCAGGTCCCTGTAAGATTGAATCCAGTTCTTGTAGGTATTCCAAATAATTGTTTCAGAAGTTGGACGCACAATCAGTTCCTCTTCAAGCTTGGCGGTTTCGTCAACAATTATTTCACCGGTTTTCTCATCGTGTTTCAGACGGTAATGGGTTACCACTGCACATTCCTTGGCAAATCCTTCCACATGTGATGCTTCCTTACTGAAAAAAGATTTCGGGATAAAAAGAGGGAAATATGCATTTGAGTGTCCTGTTTTTTTAAACATTCCGTCAAGGATGGACTGCATTTTCTCCCATATGGCGTAACCATATGGCTTGATTACCATACATCCCCTGACGGCTGAGTTCTCGGCCAGGTCTGCTTTTATTACAAGATCATTATACCATTGGGAATAATTTTCACTGCGGGGTGTAAGTTCTTTAGCCATTCTTTATATTTGTAAGATCGAAACCTGCAAAATAAGCAATAAAAGAAATGATATTAAAGTAGAATGAATTTTTATTTTACTGTTTGAAAATTTGTTTTTGGTATGGTATTTGCATTTATTCGAATAAAGAATTAAAATGGAGGATTAACCATGAAAACTTCAATCAACATAAGCATCGTCATAATTCTGGCAATTTTTTTGGGAGCATGCTCATCATCATATAAGGCTGGAGTAACAGAGTATGATGATCTTTACTATACTCCAAAAGATGCCAGGATGCAAAGTCAGGCTGACGAAACCCAGGTAATGGCCAGTACACAGGGAACCCCTGTTGCACCCCAGGAACAATTAAGCGATTATGAAAAATACATGTTATCTCTTGAAGGAGAATATCTTGCGGATGAAGAATTAACTGCTTCCGAATATGTAGAGGTGGATACAAACTATTACGGTCCCGAGGGTGATTATGAATATGCCTATTACGAAGAAGGAAGTCAGCCGCCATTGGTTAATAATTATTATGGAACTGTAAATCAGTATCCTTCCTATTCTTCGCGTATTGATAGATTTCATTCTCCGTATTCAGGTTATGGGTACTACGATCCCTGGTATGATTACTACGATCCCTGGTATGGTTCTTCCCGTTTCTCAGTAAATATTGGATTTGGATTCGGATAC
This sequence comes from uncultured Bacteroidaceae bacterium, assembly GCA_963777115.1. GTDB lineage: Bacteria > Bacteroidota > Bacteroidia > Bacteroidales > SM23-62 > SM23-62. The sequence continues at coordinate 776,525 of CAVZPP010000002.1, forward strand.
GGTTATGGATATCCTCATTATGGTTATGGATACCCACACTATGGTTATGGATACCCTTACTATGGATCATCTTACATGAGCGGTTATAATCACGGATATTACGATGGATATTATGGTGGAGGTGGTTACTATGGCGGTGGCGGTGGTTACTATTATCCAACACCCTATGCGCATTACAGCGATTACGGACAGAGCAATTCCTATTCTTACGGTCACAGAGATTCACGTTCCGGATACAGCACATACGGGGCCCGTACTGTAACTGATCCTAAGAAGACCATGACAAACAGCAGTAATTCCAGCAGGTCAAGAAGTACGAGTGTTAGCGGAACCGGGACTAACCCTACAGCAACCCGCAACTCGGCAATCACAGCTGCAGGAACTGCAACTGCAAGCTCAAGGAGCAGGATGCAGGGGAGTCAGGGCAAGTCACCCACTACCTCAAGGGCCAGCTATAACGGAGATCTGCAGAGAAATACCAATGCCAGCAGCAATGCCAGAACCGTGAATACTGTACGTGGTACCACGCAGAAACCCGGAAATACACAGGCCGGTGTTAGCAAAAGCAGCACTGCTGCCAGCAAGAGTACTGCCAGGTATACCACACGCAGCAATAACAGCAGCAGGTATACAACTACGACACGCAATAGTTATACACCGACTTATACCAAACCAAGAACTACATATAAGCCCAGCTATAATACCAGCACACCCACAAGGAGCAGTACAGCCACAAGGACCAGCACACCCACAAGGAGCAGCACCGCGACTAAATCAAGTTCAAGCAGGTCAACATATTCACAACCCAGCCGCTCATCGTCATCGAGCCGCAGTTACACTCCAAGTTACTCAAGTCCCTCTAGGTCATCAAGTTCCTCCAGGTCATCAAGCAGCTACAGTTCAAGTCCCTCGAGGTCATCAAGCAGCTATCGATCTTCGGGTTCTTCTGGTTCTGTAAGCCGTTCTTCAGGAAGCTCTGGAGGCTCGGTTAGCCGCTCATCCTCATCAGGAAGTTCAAGCCGTTCATCCTCATCAGGTGCTTCGAGATCCAGTGGGAGCAGACGCTAAGAGAAAAGACAGAATACCTTTAGATTAAATAAAAATATTAACCCTGAAAAGACGGTTAAGAGCAGAAGTTATATCTACATTAAAGCATAAACAAATGAAAAGTATATATATCATTAGCCTTGCATCCTTCTTTTTCCTGGCCAATATCCAGGCACAGAATGAAGCTGATGCACTTCGGTACTCCCAGAATTTTTATGGGGGAACAGCCAGAGCTATATCAATGGGTGGAGCATTCGGAGCCCTGGGAGGGGACTTCTCAAATGCCAGTCTGAATCCAGCGGGACTGGGTGTTTACAGAAGTACCGAGTTAACATTTACACCTACTCTTATATACGATAATACCTCAACTTCTTACCTGGATGAAACCCGAACGGATAACCAGTACCAGTTTGCTATCAATAATCTTGGTTTTGTACATACCAACCTTACGGGGAAGGATGAGGGATGGGTAGGCGTTACCTTTGGAATAGGGTATAACCAGTTGAATAATTTCAATCGCAATACCATGATGAATGGGATCATGGTGGCAGGCTCGCCCGAAAGTTCCACATTCCTGGATAATTTTACCAATAACGCCAATAATGATGTCTGGAGCGATTTTTATGAAGACCTTGCCTGGAGGGCTGACCTTATGCCTTACGATTCCATTGGGGGGGAATACTGGAATGATATCAATGATGCGGACTATGGACAGACCCAGAGGAGAAGAATTCAGGAATCAGGCAGTATGGGAGAATATGCATTTTCAATCGGGGCCAATTATGGAAACCGGCTGTATATTGGTGGAACTTTTGGTATCCACCGACTCAGGTACACCAGCTTTACCTCTCATTTTGAAGAGGATGATGCCAGGATAATCCCTTATTTCAATTCTTTTACCTTCAACGAATCTCTTGATGCCCGGGGTACAGGTTATACATTTAAAGCGGGGGTTATTTTCAGGCCCATCAGCCTGATCAGGATTGGTGCAGCTTTCCATATACCTACTTTTTATAAAATCCGGGAGGATTTCTATACCGACATCGCATCCACCTTCGATGATGCAGATCTATCCGATATATACGAAAGATCACCCTTAAACGAATTTGAGTACTGGTTGCGCACTCCATACAAGGCAATAGGATCAGTGGCGTTTCAACTCGGAAGGGTGGCTATCATAAGTGCAGATTATGAGTATATGGACTATAGCGAAGCAAATTTTGACAGCCGGGGAGCCACGGATTATACCTTGCTGGACCAGAATGACCGGATCAAGGAGGTATTGACTGCAGCCCATAATATAAGGGCTGGTGCGGAATTGCATCTTGGACCTATGTACCTCAGGGGAGGTGCTTCCTTTTATGACAGTCCATACAAATCCACTGAGATTAATAATGAGAACTGGAATATTACTGTGAATGGGGGACTGGGATTCAGGAGTAAGAATGTCTTTTTTGACCTGGCATATTCCATGAGGGTACAGGAATATACTTATTACCTCTATATTCCTGAAGACGTGAATGGAGCTAAAATTGAGGAGAGACAACACCAGGTTGCGGCAACTCTTGGCTTCCGCTTCTAAAATTAATTTATTCCGGTTTCTTTAAGACTTTTTTCCAGGATCATCCTTGCATTTGGACCTTCATTAAACAGGAGGTCCATAATGCTTAGGTTTTCCTGAAATCCATGTTTGTCCGAAAATACCTGGGGATAGGGTTCAGCCCGGAAATTCATGTCTGTTCCGGGATCTTTCTTGGGATGAATAACTTCCCTGTAATCCTGTAGATTTTCCGGAACTGTTTCAAAAAAATCCTCTGAAAGGCTGTAATCTCTGGATATTTCAAGGGAGTCCAGTAGAAAATCCAGAATCTGCAGATTTAGTTCAAGCAGGAAGCTATGTTTTCTTTCAAGCAGAAGCCTGATCTCATCCAGATAAAATTCAAAGAAAGGGGAGTGCATATAGGCTGACTCTATTCCTTTCCAATGGAGTTTTTGCCAGTTCTTTGAGTAATCAATGCGGATATCCTTCACATATGTTTTGTGCTGCCCCCCTTTCAGGACAGGAATACTCAGTGCAAGTATACCGTTTGCCCCAAGAATATTGCATCGGTTCCGGTAGGTCTGCTTGGTATAATGATCATATCTTTCAATAATCATGGAGTGGTATTGGAGAAATTTTGTGAAATATTGGACCGGTGCGAAATATGCCGTACTGAGCAGGGCAGTATCCTGGGAGATCATTTCAGATTTTATTGATCATGCTGGCCATGTAGGCAGCGCCGAATCCATTGTCAATGTTTACCACGCTTACGCCGGAAGCACAACTGGTTAACATACCGAGCAATGCCGCGAGACCGTTGAAACTTGCACCGTATCCTATGCTGGTGGGGACTGCAATAATGGGTTTGTCTACCATTCCTCCCACAATACTGGGCAAGGCACCTTCCATACCGGCAATTACGATAATTACCCTGGCAGCTTTTATTTCTTCCATGCTGCTGTAGAGTCTGTGAATACCGGCTACACCAACATCGAAGAACCGTTTTACCCGGTTTCCGAAAATTTCGGCAGTGACTGCTGCCTCTTCCGCCACTGGCAGGTCCGAAGTTCCTGCAGTCAGTACAGAGATATAGGTTTTTGTCGGTTCAGTCTTAACCTGGTGCAGGCTTATGGTCCTTCCAAGTTCATTATATTCTGCATTCGGAAGTTTCTCTTTTACTGCCTCATAGATTTCCCGGCTGGCCCTGGTGCCCAGAACATTTACTTTCTGAGTAGCCATGTATTCCATAATATTGCTGACCTGCTCAGCTGTTTTTCCTTCACAAAAAATCACTTCCGGGTATCCGGTACGTAGCTCTCTGTGATTATCAATCTTGGTGTGTCCCAGGTCCTTATAAGGCAGATCGCTTAATTTCTCAAGTGCCTGTTCAGTAGATATTTTACCTGAACTCAACTGATCAAGCATTTTTTTAATCTCTTCCCTTCCTGTCATGGTTCTTTACTTTAAGTATTTCATCAATTCCCCCTGTACGATATCCTTCCATATCAAGTGTGACAAAGGAGAAGCCGTATCGTTTTAGTTGCTTTGAAATCTTATCCATCAGGTTTTCCCTGAAAATCTTTTCAATAAACCGGGGTTCTGTTTCTATCCGGGCAAGGTTTTCATGGAATACGTACCCGTACAGCCCTGATTCCCAGTCCAATTAGATAAGTTTCGGATCGTTCGATCCTGCGTAATATTTCATCATCAACTTTCGTATTGTAGGGTATCCTGGTAAGCAGGCAGGCATAGGCGGGTTTCTCCCAGGTGTATAGTCCCATTTCCCTGGATGCTTCCCTGATATCCGTCTTGGTGAAGCCTGCATCCTGCAAGGGACTAATAACTTTGAGTTCCCGAAGAGCTTTCATCCCCGGTCTATGCTCATGACTGTCATCTGCATTGGTGCCATCCGCAATATACTTGTAGCCCTTTTTTTGTGCAAACTCAATTAATATTTTGAAAATTAATGTTTTACATAGATAACAACGATCACCGGGATTATTCATAATCTGTTCCGGGACCGGAACATCAATTATATGATGTTCTATAGATTTATCCTTTGCTATCTTGGCTGCCTCTTCAATTTCCCAGTCCGGTACATAAGGGGAATTGATTGTTAATGCAATCATCTTTTCGCCCAGAGCCTCATATGCCGCATGTAATAGAAATGCCGAATCAACACCACCGGAAAATGCAATGGCTATTCCCTCCCGGCTTTTCAGGGAGAGAACCAATTCATTGTATTTATCCTGGAGTTTCTGATCCATGCTCAGGCATCCTTATTTAATAAACCTGAAATTTCCTGGTAAATCTGTGTAAGCGGAATTCCGTGTTCCCTGGCAAGTTTGACGCAGTCCTCATACTCAGGTTTCGATTTGAGTTTTTCACCCTTGAACATCCCTGTTTTTATGGTAACCTCTCCATAACTTGTCTGAAGCTTGGAGTACTCCCTCCTGAGCATGGTTTTCTCAACTTCATAGCTTCTCACTCCCAGACTGGTTGTTTGAGTGAGTAAGGATTCTATCAATGATTTTTTCTTATCAGCAGAACATAGAACACTGAGCTTCGACGCCGGCCGGGCTTTCTTCATGGTGATGGGGGTGATAAATACATCATCCGCGCCCAGGTCGAAAAGAGTATCCATAACATATCCATACATCTCCGGATTCATGTCATCAATATTGCATTCCAGTATCCAGGCCTGGGAGATATCGACTGAATCATTTGTTTCGTCAAGGGAGGCAGACTCATGACCTGAACCGCCTGAACTGACATTCTCTGCAAGATCCGCAAGGTATACACGAAGAACATTAGGGATTTCCAGGTCAGCCTGGCCAATCCCATAGGCCGTTTTTTGAATAGTCAGGCCTTTCATAGATCCAAATTCATCTACATTGCAAGCCAGGATCAGGGCACCAGTCGGGGTGGTGGATTCAAATTGAACAGCACCGGTACGTACCGGTACTCCTTTCAGGATTTCCATTGTTGCCGGTGCAGGGACAGGAAAAGTTCCATGCTCGCATTTGACGAATCCTCCCCCGAGTTGGACTTCAGAAGCCATGATGCGGTCAGGCTTCAGGTATTCGATACAAATAGCTGCGCCCACAATATCCACAATGGAGTCTACAGCTCCCACCTCGTGAAAATGAACCTCATTAATTTTTTTATCGTGTATTTTTGCCTCAGCCTCAGCGAGCTTTGTAAACATCCTCAGGCTCCTGTCCTTTACAGGCTGATCCAGTTCTGACTCATTAATAATCTTACTGATATCCTCCAGGTTCCGATGATGGGAATGGCCTGAATTTGCAGGCGACTCCGATTTCGATTCTGATCCCGGTTTCGATTCTGATTCCGATTTCGACCCGCGATCCTGATCCCGGTTTCGACTCCGTTTCGGAATGATTGTGTGAATGATTATGTGAATGGAGTATAACATCTACCCGGGTGCCTGAAATTCCTTTACGCTGGTCCTTTGAGATTTTTATCTCATATCCTTCAAGGTTCAGGGATTTAAGATGTTCGAGCAGGTAATCAGGATTTACTCCCAGATCAATCATGGCTCCGAGGTTCATATCTCCGCTAATACCGGAGAAACAATCATAGTAAAGGATCTTCATTTTGCGACTAGGTTTCAATCCGCCATTTCGCCGGATCGGCCGGTAAAGTTAATGGTTTTTCAAAATATAGGGCATCAGGATTTTGAAACTCTAATTTAGAATCACTCAATTTAAATTACAATAGGAATTTCTGAGGTAACATTTAGGTAAGATAATCGTAAATTTAGAAGGAATTGAATGTTTGGATTTATCACCTGAAATTTATTAATCGAATGAAACGCAGGGATTTTGTAAAAAAGGGAATAGGAGCGGGGATTGTGCAGGATCAGCAATGTCTTTCATACCCATCAAAAGCTCCTGGGAAATGTATCTCCATTAGTAGACTATGATCTTGTTGCAATAAAAGGGGGTGAACCGGGAGCCATGTTTGATCGTGCTATCCAGAGCATGGGAGGGATGGAGAAGTATGTTAAAAAGGGACAGAAGGTTGTTATTAAACCAAATATTGGTTGGGATGCAGGTCCTGAAAGAGCATCCAATACAAATCCCCAGCTTGATCGGCAGGATCGTTGAACATTGCCTGGCGGCCGGAGCGAAGGATGTATATGTCTTTGACCATACTATAAATGAATGGAGGCGTTGTTACAAAAATTCCGGAATTGAAAAAGCCGCGAAAGATGCAGGTGGAACGATTGTAGATGGTGCCAGTGTCGGAAGATATCATGAGATTGAGATCCCCAGGGTAAATCCCTGAAAAAGGCTATGGTCCATGAATTGATACTTGAATCGGATGTTTTTATAAATGTTCCGGTCCTCAAGCATCATGGAGGTGCCGGTCTTTGCGTTTCCATGAAGAATCTGATGGGTGCGGTATGGGACAGGAAGTACTGGCATGCTAATGACCTTCACCAGTGCATTGCTGATTTCACTTCTGCGATAAAACCTGACCTGAATGTTGTTGACGGGTACAGGATACTAATGAAAAACGGTCCCAGGGGAGTATCATTGGCAGATGTGGAAACCCGGAAATTTCAAATTATTTCTTCCGATATGGTGGCAGCTGATACCGCGGCCACCAAGATGCTGGCTAAGAATCCTGCACAAATTGACCATATACGAATTGCCTCAGAGATGGAACTTGGAACAATGGACCTGTCCCAGGTTAATATCAACAGGATTCAGCTTTAGGAATGAAACAGGTCCATCTTAAGATCCTGAGGCTTATCCTGGCCGTTCTTTTTTTGCTTTCGACAGGATATGTTTTTCTGGACTTACAGGGAAGTCGTAAGTACTGATGTATTTACTACAATTACTTTTCTTCAGTTCATTCCATCACCCATAAAGTTCTTTACTGTTTTCAGCCTTGTTTCCCTGGATTTATTGTAGTTATTGTCCTGACCGTACTTTTCGGGAGGGTATACTGCAGCTCCATCTGTCCCCTTGGTATTCTCCAGGATATTGTTAGCTGGATAAGAAAAAAAACAAAGCGGAAAACTCACAGGTACAGGTTCGGAAAACCTCATAATTGGTGGAGATATGGATTTTTAGCCCTGCCCTTTATCATATCTACTGGCAGGCAGAAGCCTGCTGGGATTTACCTTACTGGATCCTTACAGTATTTTTGGAAGGATTATGTCTGACCTCGCTTTACCGGCTGTACTATGGACCAATAACCGGTTTGCAGGGATACTTGAAAGCATGAATTTATATTTTCTCTATCCCGTGGAAATCAGTTTAGCCCGGGGAGTAAGCTACCTGATTCCTGTGTTGATGCTATTCCTGCTTATATGGTTCTCTTTCAGGCATGGCAGGCTTTACTGCAATACCATCTGTCCGGTTGGTACCTTGCTGGGATTGATCTCGAGGGTATCGATATTTAAGATTAAAATGCTTGAAAGCTCTTGCACAAAATGTGGTAAATGTGCTTTTGCCTGCAAATCCTCCTGCATCGATGTAAAAAACCTGGAAGTGGATTTTTCCAGGTGCGTGGGCTGCTTCAACTGCATCCAGGTTTGTCCGGAAGACGCAATCATGTACCTCTCCATCGATCACAAAACCTCAGATAGATGTTCAGGAACCCGTAAATCAGAACTCCTCACTAAAACCCTCAAACCCGGGTAGGAGGGAAACCATTGCAAGGATACTGGCCACAGGTATTGCATTAATTGGTATTTCCCGCAAGGGGATTAGTTCCACTATAGGAGTGCGAACGGAATCTCAAGAGGGGGAGGGGACTGAAAGTAAGTTTCCCAGCGATGTAGAAAACAAGATTCCTACAGAAATTGAAAATGTGAAAAATTTTCCGGTATCTCCTCCGGGTTCGCTCGGACTCCGGCATTTTAATAATCACTGCACAGCTTGCCATCTTTGCATCTCTGCCTGTCCCACTAAAGTATTACAGCCTTCCCTGGATGAATATGGTATTGCCGGGATTATGCAACCCTATATGGATTATTCCTCCAACTACTGCAACTTCGAATGCGTGAAATGTTCCGAGGTTTGTCCATCTGGCGCCATTCTTTCCCTTACCGAAGAAGCTAAGAAAACCGTACAATTGGGACAGGTACAATTAATCATTGAAAACTGTGTGGTCTATGCCGAGAACACTGCCTGCGGTTCATGTTCCGAACATTGTCCCACTCAGGCAGTGACCATGGTACCCTACAGGGACAACCTGACTCTGCCTGAAATAAAACCGGCCATCTGTGTGGGATGTGGAGCCTGTGAGTATGCTTGTCCCGTTCGTCCTCACAAAGCCATCTTTGTTGACGGTCACGAAATCCACCAGGTGGCTGATGAACCTGAAATTGAAGAACTTGAAGAAACGAAAATGGAGGATTTTCCCTTCTGAAGTAGGAATATTCTGATCTATCGCCTAAGTTATATCGGGATTGTTGATACGGGAGGATCCAGTCCTACAGTAATCCGCGAATATAACCCAGACAATTCTCGTCAGCCCAATTTGCTGAACCGACATGTTTATATGCAATAACTCCATCACGGTCCAGGATAAAGGTGGCCGGTATGCTTTTTGACCGGAAGCCGTTGGGTACCTCACCTGAGTAGAGGTATACCGGAAAGCTGAATTGCTTTTTCTCCATGAAGCTCTGAACTGTTTCTTGCTTTTCCTTTGAAATAATCAGGAAAACTACCTCTTCGTCCTTCATAACCATAGGGGGTGGTGGCGCAGTTGCTTCATTATTTGCCTTCTCTGCCTTCTCCGACTTTGGACCCATTATTAAGTAGCTGGCAAGGAAGCTTAATCCAATGATCAGTATAAATGTCAGTAATACTCCTGACCCTAATCCAATAAAGAAATATTTATTAAAGAATTTCATAGCTGTTTTTAATTTATCCTTCACCTTAAATGACATCTAAGAGGTAAATAACACTTACTTACCTGTTGAAAAAAAAATTGAAAACCACGATGAATTGCCGGGTTTTACCGGTAGGTCTTATCATCCACCTTACTCAGGTCTATTCCGTCTTTGAACACACCCACCGTGACAATGGCAAAAGTGAAGATATTTGTCCCAGGTTCCAGGTGACCCCCGAGAGCCTTGTTTTCGTCGGCCAGGGTGATGTGGGCATGAACCCTGCCGTCAATTATGTACCCGTTAATACTGGTTATATCAACGGGGGCCTTGGGGTCCTTGATGTAAATGTTTTTGGAAGGGAATTCCCCGTTGCTTACGGTGTGGATATGATAGCTGGTAGCTGATCCGATGCCGGCGAGAATAACTGCATTTTTAATATTATGCACCTCAACCATCTCCTCAATTCCCTTCAGAAGATCAGCTTTATATTTGAAGCGAAGCACGAGTGTTTTCTCAAATTCTCCCTCTATGGCAAATACATCCGGAACCGTATCAGAGTTGGGTCTTGAGTCCGCTTCAGGAGAAATTGACTTTACAACCTCTGTATGGATCGGTTGGGCTTCTACCGGAACGCTTTGAAGGCAGATCGCAAATAAAAACGTGAGAAGGGATAAACTCTTATTTATATTCATATCGCCTGATATTCAGGTAATTAGTAATCATTCAAGTAATTCATAATCATGCATTTCCTTCATGAAAGTAACAAAATCATCTTTGTTTTCTGATGCCATCCATTTCATGGCAGATCTTGGATGCTCATTCAATGCACCAGTGATCAGGTAGGGAATATGGTAGCCCCAATCAATATCCTGCTGAAGAGGATGAATATGATTCTGGATCACATCCAGCAGGGGCAGCAGCCTGTATTTGGGATTCTTCAAAAATGCGATCAGTATTTCGATGGGACAGTTGCCTGCACCCCTTCCCATTCCCAGGAGGGTGGCATCCAGCATATTGCAGTTTTCAATGATGGCGGTAATGGTATTGGACATGGCCAGTTGCATATTGTTATGCGCATGAATCCCAAGGGTTTTGCCCGGAAGGGCTTTCTGGTACTTCCGTACCAGGTGCTGAATGTTTTCACTGTACATGCTGCCGAAACTATCCACAATATATACAATGGGCACCTTGGTTTTACTGATATCCTGAAGGGCCTGATCCAGATCCATTTCATTCACTTTTGAAACAGCCATCAGGTTGATGCAGACCTCATATCCCTTATCCATGCAATGTTCTGCCAGTGCAATGGCCTTATCTACCTGGTGAACATAGCAGGCCACCCTGATCATATCAATCACAGAATCTTTGGCAGGAGGGATGTCCTCCGGTGCAATCCTTCCGATATCTGCCATGGCTGATAATTTCAGAGGTGTTTTATTTGCACCTACAACCCTGCGAAGATCTTTGTCATCACAAAATTTCCATGGTCCGACTTCATCTCTTGAAAAAGCAGATTCACTGCTTTTATATCCGATCTCCATATAGTCGATTCCGGCCTTTAAACAAGCCTGGTAAACCGCCTTTACAAAATCATCACTGAATTGCCAGTTATTCATTAAACCCCCATCACGTACAGTGCAATCCATTACCTTAATTTCTTTCCGATACATTTTACTTAGAATTTTAGTTATTTGTTGGTTGAATCTGATTTATTTCTGTAGTATTTTGAATATCAATTTGAATCTGAATGTTTTTATCGATCAGCAACCTGAAAACTTCTTCCATCATTTCCCCGTCAAGGCCCTTCTCTTCGGCCCAGGCTTTGCGTTGCTTCAAAACAAGTTCTTTCCTTTCCCTTGCAATTATCCCTTCTTCATCACTGCTTTTAAATTTCACGATCTCTTTGACATATTCATGCCTATGTGCGAACAGTTGAATGATTTCCTCGTCAATCACATCAATGGCATCCCTGATCTCCTTGATATTCTCACAGTCCCTGGGTTTGATTAATTGATTTCATGATAGATTGTAATTAAATCATTGCAATATATTGCAAATTGACAGAACATGAGCGCTATAGCGGCATATTTAGAAGTATTCTGATTAATTCACCCTTCCTGCAGGCTTAAACACAAACAAAAATGGTTTTGAAAGGAGGACTAGAACACCTAAATTTAGAATCAAACTTAGACCTATGAAGAAGATCTTATTATTTGCACTGGCAGTTATTTTTGCAACTGTTACCCGGGCGCAACTTGATGAAAGTATTAAGAAAGAAACGGGCAACCTCAATAAGCCCGAACGCCAGGAATGGTTGAGGGACTTGGGTTTCGGGATGTTTATCCATTGGAGTATGGACAGCCAGCTTGGGGTGGTCATTAGTCATTCAATGGTTGGGGCATCCCCGGATTACCTGGACAGATACCTGAATGAACTGCCCAAAACTTTCAATCCAAAGGATTTTGATCCCTATCAAATTGCTATACAGGCAAAACTTGCAGGCATGAAGTATATAGTTTTTACAGCCAAGCATCACTCCGGATTTTGCATGTGGGATACGGAAACTACCGATTTCAATATTACCAATACTCCTTACGGGAAGGATTTATTGAAAGAATATGTGGAGGCTGTAAGTAGAGCGGGACTGGCGGTTGGGTTATACTTTTCTCCAGAAGATTTTAATTTCTTACACGAACAGGGCGTAACCATCCGAAGGAGAGGGGTGGAACTGGATAAATCAACGGAAAAGAAATACCATGATCTGATCCGGCAGCAAACCCGGGAGCTGTTTTCAAATTACGGGAAAATTGATGTCTTATTTATCGATGGAGATCCGAAAGAACCCTGCAAAGAGGAAGCCTGGAAGCTCCAACCGGATCTGGTTATTACCCGGGGGGCAGTGAATACACCCGAGCAACGCCTGCCTGGAATAGCGGATGATAATTTATGGGAATCCTGCGTCACCATGGGAACTCAATGGAATTACAAACCTACCAATGATGATCTGAAACCGGCCGGAAGAATAATAGAAATGTTGATCGAAACCCGGGCCAAGGGGGGAAATCTGCTCTTAAATATTGGTCCGGACCCTTACGGGAAGATACCCGATCCTGAATCCAGGAACCTTACAGAAGTGGCGGCCTGGCATTTTGTGAACCAGGAAGCGGTTGTAGATGTTCGTCCCTGGATCATTACCCATGAGGAGAATATCTGGTTCACTGCTTCCAAGGACAGGAAGACAGTCTATGCAATAATTACCGGGATACCGGATTGGAAAAGAGGGGATAGAAAAGAGTTCCTCATCGGATCGGTGAAAGCCACTAAAAATACAAGGATCAGTGTCCTTGGACAAAACGACAAAGTAGTTGAATACCGGCCTGCAGATAATCCGGAATCAAGATACAGTCAGAAAGAAAACGGTCTCCATATATCTGTGGTCCGGGCACAGCGCATCTATAACAACAGCAAATGGCCCAATCCCGTAACCGTTAAACTGGAAAATGTTGAACCTGCATTGGATCCTCCGGCTGTAAAAACCTTAAAAGGAGAATCCTCATCAAATATGATTCTTCTGAAGGGAGAAGTAATGAAAATGGGGGATGCCCGGAATCTAAAAGTAGGATTCGAATACCGCCCTTACGCCGGATTTGTAGAAAACCTTTATTCCACCCATTGGGAAAGAACTGAGTTATTGGAGATAGCCAATACGGGAAGTTATTCCATCGAAGTGATGAACCTTGAAAAAAATACGGAATATGAGTACCGGGCCGTAGTAGTACATCCACAGATGAGCGTATACGGAGATACCAGGAGGATTATTTTAGATCTTATCCGTTAACATAAACATTCTTTTCCAGCGGATCTTCGCCAGGAAACGTTTGTCCTTATCCAGTGAAAGCCAGATGAACTTTGGTTTTCCAAGGATATGGTCTTCAGGTACATATCCCCAGTAGCGGCAATCGGAAGATGAATGACGGTTGTCTCCGATCATGAAGTAATACCCCATTTTAAAGGTATAAGTACTGGTGGCTTCCCCGTTTATGAAAATTTTACCATCCCTGACAGCCAGGGTATTTCCCTCATAGGCTTCAATGATTCGCTTGTACAGGGGAAGATTCTTAAGGCTGAGGTCGACGGTAGCTCCCTTGTAAGGCATCCAGAGGGGACCGAAATTATCGAGCGACCAGGTATAGCCTGTGTCATGTGGAAACATCTGGTAATAATAGCTGCCGCCTGGATACTCTGTTTTTTGTACGGAGACCACATTCGTGAATCCTCTCAGAATTTCGGCTTTTTCATCTGAAAGAGGAATCCCGTAACCTGATCCACTCTGCGATATGTCATCACGTGCTACACCCAACCTCTCAAAAGCCTTGGGATTGATAGGAGTCCCGTTGGTCTGGACAGAGTAGCTATGTTGTACACCCTGGAATATCTCCACCGGTTTAGAATTAATGAACAGTTTGGCATTCACCAGTTCTAAGGTATCCCCCGGGATGGCGACACAGCGCTTGATATAATTATCACGCCTGTCCACCGGCCTGTCTACCACTTCAAATTCATTCCATACTTGTTCTCTTCCGGCTGCAAGGTAGGCTTCCCATGTTTTCGCAGTTACTCCCATTCGAGCATCGTTTTGCTGCATCTGCATGGCGTAATCACGAACAATGGAATTATAGCTTCTCGCAGTATGCTGTTTAACGACTGTATCCCCGGCAGGGAAATTAAATACCACGGCATCATTGTTCTTTACCTCTCCGAATCCGGCAAGGCGATGGTAGGGCCGTTGGATCCATTTTACATACGATTCACCTCCGGTCAGGGGCATGGTATTCGCGGTAAATGGGAAGGAGAGGGGGGTATTGGGTACCCTGGGACCGTAAGAAACCTTACTCACATAGAGGTGATCGCCGACCAGCAGGGATTTCTCCATCGATGGGGTAGGGATCTTGTAGTTTTGAAAAAGGAAGATATTAATGATGGTGACTGCGATTACAGCAAAAATCAGAGCATCCAGCCATTCAATAAAAACATTGTTCTTTTTTTTGCGGCTTTTCCAGAAGGACCAGTTGACTTTTTTTGTGATATAAATATCAAAGATCACCCCCAGGCCTAATAACCACCAGAAATTCCCCAACCAGATTACCCACAAAAGGTAGACGAGGGCTGCAAATCCAAAACGAAAATATTTATGTGAAATGAAATGACTAACTTTTTCTAACATGATTTTTTGATACTATTTTATTTTCTTAAACATTCTGTCCCATCTGAACCGCTGCCATCCTTCCCTGGTTCTATCGACGGAAAGCCACACAAATACAGCCTTTCCCACGATATGGTCTTCCGGAACAAATCCCCATACCCTGGAGTCCGCCGAGTTATGACGGTTGTCTCCCAGCATGAAAAAATAATCCATGCCAAAGGTATAAGAAATTCGCGGTTCACAATTAATATAAATGACACTATCCCTGAGTTCCAGGGTATTTTTTTCATAGGTTTCAATAATCCTTTTGTATAACGGTAGGTTCGTTGGACTTATTCTCGCGGTGCCTCCTTTTTTGGGTACAACAACCTGGCCGTAATTGTCCTCTGTCCATTGAAAATCAGGACTGTACGGGAAATTAGAATAGTAGGATAATTGCCTTCGGGTATTCTCCAGCCTGGTAACCGAACGGATGTTGGGGAGGGTGTCGAGTCCCTCTGCCTGTCTTGAGCTCATGGAAATTGTGTAACTCTTCAGTCGGGTATCATAGAGAGGTTGATTACTATCCAGTTGAAGGTTGGCAAGTACTGCCGAATCGATTTTCTCACCATCTGTTTGTACATAATACCTGTGCTGGATTCCCGGTATTTCCCCCAGGGAATCTCCGTTTATAAAAACATGCGTATGGATCAGTTCAACAGTATCACCGGGGAGTCCCACGCAACGTTTGACAAAATTTTCACGTTTATCAACCGGCCGGCCAGTGACATGATATTGCGAATGGATGGTCCGGCGTCCATAATTCCGTGTGAGTCCGTAATAGTTCTGGTCCGGCAGCTCTTCAACAATTGTATCTCCTTCCGGGAAATTGAAAACCACCACATCATTATGTTCTATTTTCCCGAATCCTGCCAGCCTTTTATACGGCCAATAAAGCCTTTCGCTGTATGACTTTTTTGCACTGGAAAAGGGCATGGTATTATGCGTAAAAGGAAACCCAAGCGGAGTATTCGGCACCCTCGGTCCATAACTCAGTTTACTCACAAACAGGTAATCACCGACCATCAGGTTCTGCTCCATCGAGGGTGTAGGTATACTATAGGCTTCAATCAGAAGGGTACGTATAATGATAACAAAAACCAGGGCGGTAAGCACAGCACCGATCCAGTCAATGGTTTCCGTTATGAATACAGGCAGCCTGATCAATTTCTGTATTTTCCTTACGGGAAGCCAGCGTGTAATGAAATGATCAAAGATCAGTGGCAGGGCCGCCAGAAACCAGTAAACACCTGTCCATATGGCAATAAGGCCACAGAGTAGGGTGGATATCCCAAATCCAATATATCTTCTCGGGGGAACAGGCATAGGGGGATACTATTATAGTTTCAGGACATCCTTCATCGTGAAGAATCCCTTTTTATTATGGAGAAATTCTGCAGCAAGTACAGCGCCCATGGCGAATCCCCTGCGATCTTTTGCAGAATGCCGAATGGAGATCTCATCGAACTCGGATTCATAAATCACTTCATGGATACCGGGTACCTGTCCCTCGCGAATGGCCTCAATAATCAATTCTTTATTTTTTTCGGAATCTAATCCGGGCTTAGCATCCGTCGATGTTTCCTGCGAATCCCTGGATGTTTCCTGAGAATCTTTCGATGTTTTCTGAGAATCTTTCAGAGTCCAGGAATTCTTCCGATCAAGTTCGGACAGTATATCTTCTGCCAGGCTGAGGGCTGTGCCGCTTGGAGCATCCAGTTTCTGGGTATGATGAACTTCCAGCATACGTGCATCGTACTGGTGGTAGTGATTCATGATGGATGCCAGCTTCTGGTTCATATGAAGAGGATATTTACCCCAAGGCTGAAATTAGAAGCATAAAGGAAGGATGCATTTTCCTTCAGGCATCGCTGCCTGATTGCCCCCAGAGGATCAGTCCATCCCGTGGTCCCGGATACAACAGGAAGGCCTGCATCAAGGCATTTGGAAATATTCACTTCTGCCGTTTCAGGCCTTGTAAATTCAATGGCAACATCGTGTTCACCCAGGCTTTCGGGCTCAAGTAATTCCTGGTTATCAATATCAATACAGGATCCAATGGTATGTCCTTTTTCTTTTGCGATGGATTCAATAATCTTCCCCATCTTCCCGTAACCAATAATAGCAATTTTCATTTGTCTTTGTTTTTATCGCATTACAAAAATAAAGTCTTTTTTTACATGCCTCCCTTACTTGCAAGAACTTCTTTCCGGGATTCACCTGTGACAAATATAAAAGGCTGTCCCATATGAGACAGCCTCCTAAAATATGCTTTATTTAATGGTGTCAGACGGACTTAACCTTATTGACAACTGCTTCAAAAGCTTTGGGATGGTTCATGGCCAGGTCTGCGAGAACTTTTCTATTCAGTTCAATTCCGGATTTGTGAAGCTTTCCCATGAATTCTGAATAAGACATGTCATATTCGCGGACACCTGCATTGATCCTCTGGATCCACAGAGCTCTGAAATTTCCTTTTTTCTTACGACGGTCACGGTAGGCATACTGAAGTCCCTTTTCTTGAGCATTCTTTGCTACGGTCCAAACGTTTTTACGTCGTCCGAACTGACCTTTGGTTTGTTTCAGTATCTTTTTCCTCTTCTGTCTTGAAGCTACTGAATTTTTTGATCTTGGCATTTTTCTAATTTTTCGAATGGTAAGCGGTACCTTATCGTACTCTTTCTTGCTTATTCACTCCGGTTAAACAATTGTTTTTCTGTGAACACTTATTTCATACCAAGCATAAGCTTGACGTTTTTTTCGTCAGCTTTATCAACATCACCGTAATATCCCAGATTTCTTTTTCTCTTCTTGGATTTCTTGGTAAGGATGTGGCTTTTGAAAGCGTGCTTTCTCCTGAGTTTTCCTGATCCGGTGACTGAGAATCTTTTCTTTGCACCGGCATTAGTCTTCATTTTCGGCATCCTGTATCAAATTTAAAATGATATCCTTTCATTAAACCGGATATCGTATCGTTTATTATTAAACTTATTTCTTTTTCGAGATTTTTGGGGAGAGAAGCATTGTCATCCGTTTCCCTTCAAGTTTGGGCATTTGTTCAACTTTGCCAAATTCTTCAAGATCCTGTGCAAATCTCAGAAGCAGGATCTCTCCCTTTTCTGAATAAATGATCGAACGTCCCTTGAAAAACACAAATGCTTTTACTTTCGCTCCGTCTTCTAAAAACTTCTCAGCATGTTTCAGCTTGAAATTATAATCATGATCATCAGTATTGGGACCGAATCTCAGTTCCTTTACAATGACCTTTACTGTCTTTGCTTTCAGCTCCTTCTGCTTCTTTTTCTGCTGGTACAGGAACTTCTGGTAATCAATTATTTTACAGACAGGTGGATCGGCACTGGGTGAAATTTCAACCAGGTCAAGCTCTAGCTTATCTGCCATTTCAAGAGCCTCCCGAACCGAATATACTTCCGGTTCTTCGATATTGTCACCAACCAGCCTGACGCGGGCAGCGGTTATTCTTTCGTTAATTCTGTGCTGGGGTTGTCTTTCCCTTGGCCTGAAATTACGAGATCTGTGATGTGGTCCGGCTATTTTTTGGTCCTCCTACCTTTGTTAATAATCAAAATTCTCTTTTGCTGACGAAATATTAAATTCTGCGGACTAAATATTGTTGAATAATAATTGTAAGCAATTTTTCCTGATAGTCACGCAGTTAGTCAAGTCTATATTAGTCAGCTTTTCTTAATTGTTCCTCTGTTTCTCTGTTAATTTTTTCAGCAAATTCTTTCAGTTCCATGGTTCCCTGATCACCTTCTCCCTGCCTTCTAACGGAAACTGTATTGGAATTTTCCTCTTTTTCACCCACAACAAGCAGGTATGGGATCTTCTTTAACTCATTGTCCCTGATCTTCTTACCTACTTTTTCGCTCCTCTCGTCAATCAGAGTGCGAATATCGTAATTATTTAGATATTTTAAAACTTTTTCCGCGTAATCGTTAAATTTTTCACTTACCGGGATTATGACTACCTGATTCGGGGTCAGCCATAATGGAAATTTACCTCCTGAATGTTCGATCAGAACGGCAACAAATCTTTCCATGGATCCGAAGGGAGCGCGATGGATCATCACCGGTCTGTGCTTCTGATTATCAGCACCTATATACTCCAGTTCAAACCGGTCGGGGAGGTTGTAATCTACCTGTACGGTACCCAGCTGCCACTTCCTGCCAAGGGCATCCTTGACCATGAAGTCCAGTTTCGGACCATAGAAGGCTGCTTCGCCCAGTTCAGTGACGGCTTTCAGTCCTTTTTCCTCGGTGGCTTCAATAATGGCCCGTTCTGCCTTTTCCCAGTTTTCATCCGAACCTATGTATTTCTTTTTATCCTCGGGATCCCTCAGTGAGATCTGGGCCGTATAGTCCTGTGAAATCGAGGGCTTTGAAAATATAGAGAATGATATCAATAACCTTTATAAACTCTTCCTTCAGCTGGTCGGGGCGGCAGAAGATATGGGCATCATCCTGAGTAAATCCCCTGACCCTTGTTAGTCCGTGCAGTTCCCCGCTCATTTCATAACGGTATACCGTACCGAATTCAGCATACCTGACTGGAAGTTCTTTATAGGAGTGAGGTTTACTGCTGTAAATTTCACAGTGATGGGGACAATTCATGGGTTTCAGCATGAACTCCTCACCTTCAACAGGGGTGGAAATTGGTCTGAATGAATCTTCACCGTATTTTTCCCAGTGTCCGGATGTTACATAGAGCTCTTTCTGCCCGATATGAGGTGTTAGAACCGGTTCGTATCCGTGTTGTACCTGGAGTTTCTTCAGGAATTGTTCAAGGCGTTCACGCAGGAATGCACCTTTTGGAAGCCAGAGAGGTAATCCCTGTCCGACTTTCTGAGAAAAAGTAAAAAGTTCAAGCTCCTTTCCAACCTTACGGTGATCTCTTTCCTTGGCCTTTTCAAGCATTTCCAGGTATTCCTCCAGCATTTTTTGCTTGGGGAAGGTAATCCCATAAACCCGGGTCAGCTGTTTGCGGGTAATATCACCCCTCCAGTAGGCACCTGCCAGGCTGGTTATCTTAATAGCCTTGATTTTGCTGGTATCCTGCAGATGGGGTCCGCGGCAAAGATCAGTGAACTTTCCCTGTTCATAAAAACTGATGGTGCCGTCTTCAAGTTCATCAATCAGTTCCAGTTTGTATTCATCCCCTTTTTTTCCAAAATAATCAAGGGCCTCTTTTTTACTAACATCCCTGCGATTGTATTCATGCTTCTGAGAAGCCAGGTCCTTCATCTTTTTCTCGATCTTTGGAAGATCGGCATCGGTCAGGACCTTTTCCCCGGGAGGTCGATATCATAGTAGAATCCCTGCTCTATCGCGGGACCAATACCGAATTTTGTGCCGGGAAAGAGGTTCTCAATGGCTTCTGCCATCAGGTGGGCAGAGGAATGCCAGTAAGCATGTTTCCCGTCAGGGTCATCCCATTTATGGAGTAAAATACTTGCATCTTCCTGGATGGGGCGGGTAATATCCCATAATTCCCCGTTAACGGTTATGGATAATACCTCCTTGGCAAGTCTGGGCGAAATGCTGTCAGCAATTTCAAATCCTGTCACCCCCTCCTCGAATTTCCTTACAGAACCATCTGGAAATGTTATACTTATCATGCTAATGGAATCGTTTGTCCTTTTTGAAGTATGCAAAGATAGTTATAATGGGATAATTGCAAACCCCCCGCCTGTTAAAAGTCATTGTCTCTCACAGGCATAAAGCACTAAATTTACAGGGATTTGTTATTTAAAGAATTGTCGGTATAAAAGTTAATTAGTATTAGAATAATGAGAGAAATGAAATACCTGGGGTATGTTTTGTTCCTGTTGATTTGTTTGGCAGGCGGGCCTGTCGAGGGACAGGGACCTGTGCAGGAGATTACGTTTGATGCTGTTTACAGGGATGCGGTTTTCACGGAGGCGGATGTGACGGGACTGTGGAGTATGAATGACGGTGAGCATTTTACAGTCATAAATGGACAAATGATCCTTAAGATGAGCTACCGTACAGGGAAATATGTGGATGTTGTTGTTCAGGGTGGATCAGCTGGAGTTGCCGGGAGGAGGGACCCTGGAGGATTATGAATTCAGTGAAGACGATAAAAAAATACTGCTTACGATTAATAAGGAAAAAATCTACAGGCATAGCTACCGGGCTGATTATTATGTGGTTGATCTTGTTGATGCATCCTGGATTTATCTTTCAGAAAACGGAAAGCAACAACTTGCATCCTTTTCACCCGATGGTAAAAAAGTAGCCTTTGTCAGAGAGAATAACCTGTTTGTTTACAACCTGGAAACCGGGAGAGAGCAGCAGCTGACCTTTGACGGGGAACATAATCATATTATAAACGGGGCGCCGGACTGGGTGTATGAAGAGGAGTTTGCCTTTTCAAAAGGATATGCCTGGTCCCCTGACAGCCGGGCGATTGCCTTTTACAGAACCGATGAATCACGGGTGAGGCATTTTAACATTACTTCTTACGGCGAATTATATCCCCTGGATTATAATTATAAGTATCCCAAAGCAGGGCAGATGAATTCAATCGTTGCCATTCATGTCATTGACCTGGAAACAGGCAAGAACATTCAAATGGATACAGGCCCTGAAACCGATCAGTATATTCCCCGAATCAAATGGACCGGCAGACCAGGGGAGCTATGCATGCTTAGACTAAACCGCCTTCAGAACAAGCTGGATATATTGCTGGCTGATGCAGGGACCGGGAAAAGCCGGGTACTCCTGGAGGAAACCAATGAATATTACATACGGGAGGCTGTCGATGAAACGGTCATTTTCCTGGAGGATGGGGAACATTTTATATATAATTCAGAGAAGAGCGGATTCCAGCATTTCTACCTTTATAATATGGATGGGACAGAGGTGGGGGCAATTACTTCGGGGGACTGGGACATAATTGATTTTCTCGGTTATGATCCGCAGAGGAGACAGATCTATTATACCTCTTATGAAGGTTCATCCGTACAGTCAAATGTCTGGAGTACAGGGCTGGATGGGTGCGGAAAGAAGAAGGTTTCGGCAGAGGATGGATGGAATACGGCTGAATTCAGTAAAACATTCGATTATTATATACATACACATAGTTCTGCCAATACCCCGAAATACATTACACTGCATAATGCAAAAGGCAGACTTCTTCATGTGCTGGAGGACAACGCTGAGCTGAAGAAAGCTGCCCTGCAATACGCTCTTCCCAAAAAGGAACTTATGACCCTGAAAACTTCCGAAGGGACTGAGCTGAATGCTTATATGTATAAGCCCAAAGGATTCAGAGAGGATGGAAACTATCCCCTGATGATGTTTGTTTATGGGGGACCCGAATCCCAGAAGGTAAGGGATGAGTGGAAAACCAATGAATGGCACTTTTTGATGCTTGAAAAAGGTTACGTAATCGTTTGTGTGGATAATCGTGGTACCGATGGTAAAGGAGAAGCTTTTCGAAAATCAACCTACATGGAACTCGGGAAGCTGGAACTGGAGGACCAGGTGGAGGCAGCCAAATATTTCGGGGGACTTCCATGGATAGATGCTTCCCGAATTGGAATATGGGGAGGCAGTTATGGGGGATACCTGAGTGCACTTTGCTTGACCCGGGGATCTGGATATTTTAAACTGGGTATCGCTTTGTATCCGGTTACTAACTGGAGATATTACGATACCATCTATACAGAACGTTTTATGCGCACTCCTCAGGAAAATCCGGAGGGTTATGACCTGAATTCACCGATCCACTACGCAGATAAACTTCAGGGAGCCTTTCTCCTGGTTCATGGAATGTCAGACGATAATGTACATTATCAGAATTCAGTGGACTTTGCCGACGCCCTCATCAAGGCAGACAAACAATTTGATATGGTATTTTACCCGGGGCAGGCGCATGGTGTCCAGGCCTCAGCTGCGATCCACCTGGCCAGGAAAATGACCCGGTTTGTGGAGGAAAATCTCTAATACCCTTTATTTTTTCCGAACCGAATTAATTCCCAAAACACTGTTTTGGCACAGATTTTGGATTTCATATAGCAAGAAACCGAAAATCTAAAGGTCATGAAAAAATTAGGATATATATTATTAGCCGTTCCGCTGTTCTTAGCAAGCTGTAGCCAGGAACCAATTGCAGACTTTTATGTCTCACGGAACATTGTTGAAGTTGGAGAAGCAGTATATTTTACCAACAATTCTTACGATTCTGATTATTTTGAATGGGATTTTGGCGACGGAACCCGCTCAACAGCATTTGATGCCAACCATGTATATACACAGGCCGGCTTCTATGATGTTAGTCTTTTTGCTTTCAATGGCCAGCATAGGGTAGATAAGGCAGTGACTACTATAGAGGTGCAATATACTCCTCCCAGCCTGGAGGTTATAGTACTTGAATACTATGATGAATATGCAGTCCAGGATGCCAGTGTTCTACTATATGGTTCTTTGCAGGACTGGAATGATGAATATAACCCCCTGGTGGAAGGTTTTACCAACGAGTATGGGGAGGTCATTTTCGATAATCTTAATGTCCAGCGATACTATATAGACGTATGGGAGCAGGAACACCATAACTACTGGCTTGCTGAGGAAGATGTCAAATGGATAGAAACCCACGTGCTGGTCCCCAATGAGTTAAATACCTTCTTCGCCTATGTAGACTGGGTTGAGCCCGAGCCAATGAAAAGTTCTTTAAATAGTTCAATCGAAGGTTCGACTGAAAGGAACAGAGCCATAATGAGAGTCAAAAAACTGGAAAAAGTTGACAGGAGAGTATATGAAGAAAAGAAGGAATCAATCCGGAAAAAAATGGAAGAACGTAACTCAAGGGAGGAACAGCCTGAAAAACTTGACGAAGTGATCAAATAAATACATTAAAATCCGAACTAATAATCCAGTGGAGCGTATATATTAATAGGAATCATGATTAAGATAAAGCTTTAAGGATCAATAGTTTTCATTTTTCAGATTCAATTCATAGTAATAGGTTTTAGGTTTAGGGATTAAGGAGGCGGAACAGCCTCCTTTTTCTGTGTGGAAAAGGTTTGGAACTTTTAGGTTGGGACTAAAAGTTCCAAACCTTTTTATCGATAAACGGATGATCTGGTCATAAAGGACAGATTAAATAATAAACCATGTTCTATGAAAAAATTTGTCGATCAACTAATTCCTGACACCTTTTATCATGTGTATAACCGAGCTTGTGGCTTTGATAAAATCTTCATTGAGGACCGGAACTACTATTTCTTTATGGACCTGTTTGAAGAGCGTTTATCTGAGTATGTTGATTTGTATTGCTACTGCTTGATTCCGAATCATTTTCATCTGCTTATTAAAACAAAACCAATTAAAAAAGGAGATACTCGGGATATTAAGTATTCAAAGCTTTTTGGCAATTTGTTTGCTGCTTATGCACAGTCTTTCAATCACTTCTATCACCGAAAGGGAAGTCTGTTTTCTCAAAATTTTCGTCGAAAACCAATTTGTGATGACCAATATCTGAAAACCGTGGTGATATATATTCACAGGAATCCTGTAAAACATGGACTGGTTAAGGATGTTTCTGCCTGGAGGTATTCATCATATCTTGAATATCTCCATGGACATCCAAAATATTGCAAAAAACGTGATGTTCTTGATTGGTTCAGCTCAATCGAAATTTACAAATTCTGCCATACTTTGGATTCCGATTCAGATATAGAATAGGTTTGGGACTAATAGTTCCAAACTTTCTTTTAAATTCTAGATTTTTTCATATTTTTGCAGCCCGTAATCTAACAAAGCCCAGATGGCGGAATTGGTAGACGCGCTGGTTTCAGGGACCAGTGTTGGCAACAACGTGCAGGTTCGAGTCCTGTTCTGGGCACAAGCAATAATTTAACCTCTTGTAAATTAATAACTTACAAGGGGTTTTTTTTATTTTTCGGGATTATCTGATGGCGCATTTTAGGAACATAATATTGGGGTATCGAGAACACCTCCAGAGATTAAGTACTGGACATTGAACTGAGCAATACTTTTCAGTATCCGGGAGATTCAACACAAATCCAAAGAGATGCACAAGTTCTATACTCGTTTGAAGCTAGTTTCCTGTGATTTAGTTTAAAATGTGTCACTCTCAGCTTTTAATAAGTTCATAATATTTTCAATGATATATTTGAATCCTTTTTAAATTTTTATGCCTAGATTTAGTGAACCCCTAAAATCAAATTCACATGGATTACCCCGGATTCAAGTAGTCATTTCGAATACACTTCAATTTGCCGCCTGAATGTAGGGTGAATTCTACGCCAATCCGAAAGATATTGAAACATACCGATAAGATCTTCGGAAGAGGGTATTAATCCTGCTGTTATTGATTTTATTGAGATTCATAAAAAATGAAAAAAGCGAAATAGCACTCAAAATTATAACATTAAAAAAGGGTATTGAGATGAACAAAGGAAGAATAAACTCACCAGGAAGAAGGCGTTTTATTAAATCTGTCATGTTATCCGGGACAGGAGTAATGATGGTTCCCTATGTTCTGTCGGGTAATTCAGAGGATTTAAATGAAAATTTGCGGGAGGCTGATATGGATGAGAATAACCTCCTTGTTAATGGAGATTTTCAGCTTCCTGATCCAGGAAATTCAAAACTGCCAGCGGGATGGGAGGTTGGTCCTCAATCTCCCGGAATTTCAGTAGCATTTTCAGAAGAGGATGTTCATTCCGGTGCCCGGTCGGTGTTGCAACGCAGGACCGTTACAGATGACTATTACTTTTATATTCGTCAGCAAGTTAAACTACAACCCGGTGCTATATACAGACTGCGCTTTTATGCCAGGGCGGATGAAATGTCAAAAGATATGTTCGCAGTCTGCATTTCTGGACAGGGGAGTGAAGGTCCATCCTGGCTTTATCACCCGGTTCATTTAAAGCAAAGTGATAATTGGCAATTGGTAGATTTTATTTTTCGCGCCCAATCAGGATTCAATCCTTTACATACTGCAGATATTGAATTCCGTTTAAACCAATGGCGGCCTGATTTTTCATGGCGGCCAAACCGACCACAGGATCGGGAGGTTAAGCAAAATCTGTACATTGATTCTGCCAGTCTTATTCAAGTGAATGAGGGTAGCCTGGTTCCTGGCCGTATTGCCCGTTGGCTGCTTGTGCCCGGACATCAAGATCTTCGGGTGGCTGATGTGGAATTGGGCCTGGGTGATGGAATATCTATGAAGGAAGGCAGCCTGAAACTAATTCGCAATGGAAAACCCATGAGCCGGGTGAAATTCATAGAGGATATTGAGCGTCCGGATCAATTTACATTTAGTGAAAGAGCCAGAAAGTTATATGTTCTATCCAGCGAAACCGGAGGCAGTTTTGATTTGAATTTTGAAGCTGTTTCAGATCTGAGTGGTAATGCAATGTTAGGAATTTCCTCAGCGACAGGGCGTGCTCTTCGTGAGGGCTATAATAAAATGACCAAAGTAATAATGCATTGTGATGCAAAAGAATTTGACAGGATCAATTGGCCGATTACACAGGGAGTGCCATTCCCACCCGGAGCATTGGCCGATGTTTCTGCAATACGTGTTCTTGGTCCGGATGGAAATGAGGTACCTGCCCAGGTTAAACCAAGCAGTTATTGGGCCGACGATTCTATACGCTGGGCCTTGTTTGATTTTTGCATCAATGCTGCAGCTGGAAAAGCAATGGACTATTCCCTGGAATTCGGTCCGGAAGTAAAGCGAAAAACCATTTCTGACGGAATTAAAGTCAGAGACAACAAAGAAGATATTATTGTTGATTCCGGCAGGCTCAGTTTTCGTATATCAAAAATTAAATTCAACCTTCTCGAGGATCTGGTTGTCGATGGTCGAAATCCCCTTGTAGCACCAGCTGTATTTACTGTCACAGAAGCAAATGGGAAAACTTTCTCAAGCAATGAAGAACGGCCCTATACTGTTGCTGTTGAGGAATCTGGTCCAATGCATGCTGTAATAGCAGTTCTGGGATGGAATACAAATAAGAAATCAGATCATTTCCTTACTTATTCAATCCGGATTCACGCATATCGAAATCAGCCTTTTGTGAGGGTTTTTTATACCCTTACAAACCGCCATGAAGAACAGTTGATGGGCAGTTATAAATATGCCAGGGGATGGCCGGAGGATGAAACCCAATATCAATTCAAAGGAATTCCTCAACGTAACATTGCAGATTGCACACTGCGGCTGAAACCCAAAGGAATTTCTGAATGGACGTTTGATACAGATGATGAAACAATAAAAGGTAATATAGGGGAAGGTGCCTCTGTTCATCGTCAGATTCATCATGCAGAAGGAGTTTTTACCACTCCCCTGGGAATAATAAATACTGAATCTGTACCTGGAATAGCAGGAATTAGGGGAACGCAGTGCAATACAACAGTAGCTGTATTCCGCTATTCCAATCTCTTCCCCAAAGAAACGCGCATAAGCAAAGATGGCCTTGAGTTGGGATTGGTTCCATTCAGTTCAACTGAATCCCATCCCTTAATAAAGGGTACAGCAAGAACATCTGAAATCTTACTGTCTTTTGATCCTCATGGATCTGATTCAGGCAGGTTGTCTGCTCGTTGTTTTACAGATCCCTCTATTTTAAGTAACCAGGATTGGTACTGTGCCAGCCGTGGTTTTATGGGAGATCCCTTGATCCCGGTCAATAAGCATACTACCGGTACCTACGATGATATCATTAACAGTTACGTGGAGAATTGCAATAGTCCATACCCCAAAGGTATTGATGATTGTGGATTAATGAATTATGGAGATTTCCCTTATACAGGATATAATATCTGGGTTAACCTCGAATACGACAGTGACCTGGGACTGTATATGCACTTTGCACGCAGTGGAGATCGACGTGCCTTCATGCGTGGATTGGATGCTTCGCGTCATTTTCTAGATTCCGATACAGGCTGGTATACCGGTGATTTCGACACTCATGGAAGTTGCTTCTCACACAATGTGGCTCACTATAATCCTACCCGGCCAGCGGGACATATTTATACACTTGGCTTGATACATTATTACCTGTTAACCGGTGATCGCCGGGCCCTTGAAGCAACCCGGATGGCAAGTGAGTGTGTAAACAGGGTGCTTTATCACCGGATCCACCAATATGCATCATTGAGATCTGAAGAAGACATCGTTGGACCCAAAAGAGGGTATGCCTTACCCGGAGGATCGGCAAGCAGTCTGAACTCCCGAAATACTTCTGATCCTTCCCGGTATACCATACACAGTTACCTTGCGACCGGCGAAGCCCGTTTTCTTGAAGCTTCACTATCCATTGCTGAGGCATTTGTCATGAAATGGCCGGAGGTCTGGAGAACCGATGATGACCAGTATATGCATTATCGATGGCCACAGGTAATCGGAAGGCTATATGA
Organism: uncultured Bacteroidaceae bacterium; assembly: GCA_963777115.1. Classification (GTDB taxonomy): domain Bacteria; phylum Bacteroidota; class Bacteroidia; order Bacteroidales; family SM23-62; genus SM23-62. The sequence continues at coordinate 804,670 of CAVZPP010000002.1, forward strand.
TCTTACCGGAGAAGAACATTTTCGTGATACCCTATTAAAATGCGGAAAATGGATGATTGAAAATCCGTATTCCAAGTATGGTGAATTCCAGGTTTCCCAATCTTACGGGAGCGGACCACAGATACCCTCAAGACAGAATAACACCAGAATGCTGTTTTTAACCGCCTGGGCATGGAAGATAACCGGCGAGCGCATATATCTTGACTGGATGATAAATATGTTTGATGCTAAAATAGAACAGGTACGGCATACTATAATTGATAAAAGAGATGGAAAATCCCTGGGCAAAGATGCCGACAATCCGGCTCGCGGAATAGCGTGGGTAGCACCACACCGGACGGTTATGATGGAACCTTCTGAGGGAAGGTTTCAGCTTATCCCACCGGGTGAAAGAGTATGGGAAATTATTATTGGGAACAGATCGGAAACTCCTCTGACGGGGAAGTTGCATATTGGTCCTTTACCAGTAGGAGTTGATATGGAAACTTCAGAAGATTTTGAACTTACTTTAGGAGAAGAGAAAAAACTAATATTTAAAATAAATTTCACCGACGAAGTAGCGAGTGGACGCATAACTGTTCCGTACCGGATATCAACAAAGGGAACAGATGGGCGGGAAGGGGAAAGAAATAGCTTCTTTGCAGCTCATTTGCTGAGACCCCGAACCGAGGTAGTTCCTGAGCTGATCTTCCATGCCCCTCTCGATAGTGCAGAACCCGCTTTTTCATTTGGAGGCAATGGAATCCCGGTAATAGAAGTTGAAGATTTTGTTGAAGGGAGGATTGGAAAGGCCCTGGGAGCAAATGCGGAGGGTTGGACTTTTAACCTGAAGGGCAGTATTTTCCCGGAAGCCGGTACTTTCTGCATCTTTATGAAACCCACCGACCAGGATCAGGAACATGGACTGTTTCGAATCCTTGGTCATGGCTGGCCTTTCCTCGGGGTCTTTACAAATAAGATTGTCATGTGTAATCAGCCATTTTCATTTTCGTTTGCTGATCGGGCGGGTGATTGGTTACATATTGCCATGAAATGGGATTTAAATTCGCTTGCTTATTATATTGATGGTAAACTTGTGTATAATGAAAAACGAATAAATTATGAGATACCTACCGGCGAATTGTGGGCTATGCCTCAGGGAGCTGCTGAATTCGATGATGTAAGGATTTATTCTGTCGCCCTTAGTGATAAAAGGATTTTAGATCTGGCCAGGAGTTGATAAGACCGGATTTATTAGTTGGGGATTATTAATTATGGGGGAAATGCATCACTTATTCAGCTAATACCATGATAAAAATTTTGGTATCTGTTTGTTTAGGATCTTTTTTGTTTAGTTAGGGAATGATATTATGTAAATTTTCATATTTTTGCACTCCGTAATATTTCTTAAACTGCGCTCACACCCACACCTTATTGCCCAGATGGCGGAATTGGTAGACGCGCTAGGTTGAGGGCCTAGTGACCTTATTTGGTCGTGCAAGTTCGATTCTTGTTCTGGGCACCTATTGTAAACCCTGATCAGTTTTGTTACTGATCAGGGTTTCCCGATTTTAGATACTATTTGAGGCAGGAACCCTCAGGGAATTTGGTCTGTGTGCATAGCTAATCAAACAATATTTTCCATATACAGTTAATTTCTTATAGGTCGACCAGACAATTTGTAAAACCGGGAAAAGGTAATGTGGTACTATCAGGAATTGGCAAAAGGTAGGGGGTTTAGACTGCACAATTCCTTGAAGGATCTGACTCCAGATGAATTATATTATGAACCTGTAAAAAGTCCGGAATCTCTACTTGAGACCATAGCGGAAATTAGGGAGTAGGTCAAATAATTAAAATTTTTAGATAAATTCGTAAAATAAGCGATGCTGATTAAAGGAAGCTTACATGATCATGAAAATTCGCATTAAGAAAACACATATTCCATTTTTTATTCTCCTTGTTTTCGGTGCCCTGATTTTTTTCATGGGATGTATGAATCATTACTTTTTTCGATCATATATTTATGATTACGGGAATTACAATTTTGCTTTTTGGGACTATTCTCACTTCAGAATAAGTTCACTTCCAACCAGTTCCGGAAATTTTCTACAAGACCATTATTCATTCTTACTCATGTTCTTGGTTCCCGTTTACTGGCTTCTGAATTGGCTAACCGGAACATATACTTTGATCATCATTCAAAATGCTTTAATTCTAATTGCAGCATGGTACACATACAAACTAATAAAACTAAAAACTGATAACCTTTGGCTGGGAGCTGGTGTCCTGGTATATTATTTTGTTTTACTTGGTAGGTATACAAGTTTTTCAACCGAGGTAAACCTTGCTATAATGACGGCATGTTTTATTCCGGTATTTCTTTATTATTTTAAACTTAAAAAATACCTCACCTCATTTGTAATTCTGATTTTATCACTCCTGTCAAGAGAGAATATTCCAATCTGGTTTATTTTTATTTTCATCCTTTTAATAATACAGCACCGCAAAGAGAAAAAGGCAGTAATTTTTAGTCTGTTCGGAATAGCTCTATCATTGCTATATTTTATTCTGCTATTTAAGGTTTTGATCCCAGCAATAGAAACGGACGAAAAACAATTTACACTTTTTAATTATGCCGCCTTAGGTGCCAGTCCTGGTGAAGCATTGTCATTTATTATCCAGAATCCGATCGAAACGATTAAAATGTTTTTTATTAATCATCTTGATAATACTGAATACGATGGTATAAAAGCCGAATTTTATCTTGTCTATCTGATTTCGGGTGGTATTGTACTTTTGCTTCGACCTCAATATTTGATTTGGTTTATACCTATCGTAGCGCAGAAGGTTTTAAACGATGAGCCTGTACGCTGGGGGATTGAATCATATTATGCTATTGAGGTTGTAACCTTGCTTCCATTGTCTGTTTTTCTTGCACTCGCTTCACTTAAATCGAGAAAGTTGAAAATTGGTTTAACTATTGCAGTTTGTGCAGCTACGATCTCGATGACAGGATATAAACTGGACAAATCAAACAGGCTGATTCATTATCTTGTTAGATCCGATAAAGAAAAATTCTATTGCAAAGAATTTTATCATACAAATTATAATTTATCAGACACTCGTAAATTATTAAAGTTAATTCCATCGCAAGCCAAAATTAGTGCATCTGAATATCTGCTACCTCATCTGGCACAAAGGCAATTTGCTTACTTCTTCCCGGCCGTACACGATGCAGAATATGTTATTTTCTCTGTATTCGCCGATCATTACAATCATTCATATATGGAAAATGAGAGGGAAAGGAATAAATATTTTACAAATCCAGATTGGGAAATTATTGGAAAGGAGTTCCCGGTATTTCTTTTTAAGAAAAAGGATACACCAGATTTAATATTATCACAGAAACCCAAAATAGTATTCAAAACGGATACCCTCTATTGTAATTTTGAAATAATTGATACCATTTCCAACCAAGTGCTATTTGATAATGGGATTTTTGCTGATTTACCAGATAGACTTAATTCAGATAATTCACGAAGTGGCAAGCATAGTTTGTTACTTATGCACGATAATAGTTTTGGCAAATCGATCCAGTTCAATGATATTAACAATCTCAGTTATATCACATCATCTGTTTGGTATTATGGAAAAGACAATAATGCAATTATTGTAGCGCAATTTGGTAATAGGCTTTATTTCCACACTAAAACTGCAATTGAGAGCGATGATTCTGATTGGAAAAAGCTTGAATTGAGTTTTTGGATTCCACAAAAAGGTGATAATACTGACTTTTCTTTCTACTTATGGAATGGCAACAAGGAAGATTCTGTATTATTTGATGATATTCAAATTATTAGAAGATTCAAATAATTAGATTATCAATTTGCCATTCCCTATGATATTGTACTCAATTGACCATCCTTTCCAAATACACTTGGGAGTACTAAAAATCGGATTCTGGCTTTTGGAGGTTGAAGAAGTTTGATAGAATAATAAAATAATTGCATTTGAGGAAGGATTGTTTAGTCTTTATTCCTGCTTAATGCAATCAAAATTCCCCGTCTATGAGGTGTTCAAGCAGGGTTATGTTTCAACCTGAATATTGGCATAATAGCAACTTACCGATTACTGCGTCGGTAGTAAATGTTACCTTGTTATTTGTGTATATTCCAAGTAACAACAAATACGGAATGGCTGTAAGCCCTCCATAAAAACACTTGAATAATTCTATTGTTGTTTAAGAAATTTGTGTTGGATTTGGCCAAAATCCACCTGATAGGTAAGAGAGTATTCATTTAGTGCGATTATAAATTGGCTCCGCAATCTCCTATGGGTGCTTGATATTAACAAGATATTATTGAAAACTGCTCTATAACACTAACTATGGTTGGCTACGAAAGAGTGAGGTTCTGATTAACCTATAGAACCCCAAATCAAAATTTCAAATGATCTCACAATCACACTCATTTCAATTAACCTCAAGAGAAAAACATGTTCTCCACCTCTTAGCCGAAGGTCATACATTTAATCAGATTTCATACATTCTTGGCATCGCACAAACTACAGTCATTACCCACGTAGAGCGCATGAAATCAAAGCTTGAGGTTTGTAATAGTGTCGAACTCATTTACATTACTGCCAAAATAGGATTACAATGCCGACAAATATCCATGAATTCATAGACGATTCTCAAGGAAATCCAGAACATTCTGATTCTGACGGTTTTGAAATAGCCTGCTTAAAAGAACAGCACTTTTCCGATGACTTCTATATTTATGCAGTAGAATGGAATAGTGAAAAAATAATCTGGTATCTGAATAATGAGATTGTCAGAACAGTCCATATTGATCAAAACTATCCCAACCTAAATTGGCCAACCGATTCTATGAATGTTATAGTTACCACCAGAGTATGGGAGAATGAATTCCCAAATGAACCAGATGATTTGCCTGATGAATGGGAGATTGATTATGTAAGAGTTTATCAGAAAACACCTTCGAAATCTGGGTTAATTTCAACTGAAAGTATTTCTGATAAGTTACATGAAGATTTATCTGGCAAATCCGAGGAAAATATTAAAATTTATCCTAATCCCTCTAATGGAATTATTAGTATTGAAGCAGAAGCAAATTCAAGGGTATTAGTTACCGAGATTAATGGAAGGATTGTTTATGACAAAAGATTGGAGTTGGAGAGGAATAAACTGAATCTTTCTGATTTATTGAAAGGCGTCTATTTCATTTCCCTAACTACAAGTGATGACATATTTACTAGAAAAGTTATTCTACAATAGAAGGTTCGCTAATTAGATCCTATTGATAAGAACCCAGGAAGATTTAGAGCAGTCTTCCTGGTTTTTTTCATTTCCGAAATATTTTTCAGTCTTTTTTCTTTCCATTCTCTTAAGGTCAAAGGCTTTTTAGTCGTTCTCCTTCATTTCAGGCATTTCAACCTGAAAAGCCTCAGTTGCCCTTTCACAGAAAAAAGGATCTATAGGTCGAATGTGAGATGGCCTCAATTGAGCACAGGTACACAAATATCAAACTCAGTAATGTCAGAAATGTTGGGAAATAAATGAGAAAATTGAAAAAACAAACGTCCGTTTTTTTACCTATTAGAATTCAGGAGAGGATACCAGGATAAAGGATGGCTGTTTTCCTTCCTATATTATTTGTGGGAGGATTTTTCATTCAAAACATTACTTTTAGCGTAATGCTATTTAAGGACGAGACATCCGAGGCAATAATCGAATCGCTCTTCCAAGATAATTGTTTATCAATAAGATATAAAGGAAAACCAGGATTAATTCAGTAGCTATTCCCTGGCCTGCCTTCAATATAACTTTAAGGGCCTTCAAATGGAAGAGGTTGGTTTATTCGAATGGAACTCTTCTGTCTACAATAGTTCTGCCTTCAATTTGATCTCAGCACCTGCATACAGTCTTGAAATCGGGCATTTCTCCTTGGCAGCAGAAGCAAGTTCATTGAATTTTTCCTGGGAAAGATCATCACATTTTACCTGGGTGTCAAGTTCAATGGTGGTGATCAGGGGTCCCACATCATCCTTTTCAAGATGAACAGTGGCGGTGGTTTCAATGCTTTCAGGAGTAAAGCCGGCTCCGCTGATCAGGGCCGAAAGAAACATTGAAAAACAACCTGCCTGTGCGGCTCCAACAAGCTCTTCAGGATTGGTTCCTTCTCCTTCTTCGAAACGGGAAACAAAGGTAAAGGGGCCGCTATAATTACTGAAATTCATCACCCCATTACCATCTTTTAGGGTGCCTTTCCATTCTGCTTTTGCTTTTCTGATTGACATGATAGAGTTTTTTTTATTTCGTTTTAAAAATAGATATTATATTTGATAAACCAGACCACGAACTCTTAAAAACATATATTCAATCCAATGAAAAATCCAGTCTTATTATTTCTCTTCTCAATTCTTTTCTCAAGCGTAAGCCTTTTCGCTCAGGATAAGGATTCTGCCTCACTTTCAGATGATACTTTTGCTGGTTTAACATTTCGGAGTATTGGTCCTGCTTTCACTTCGGGACGTATCGCTGATATTGCCATTCATCCGGAGGATAATAATACCTGGTATGTGGCAGTAGGTTCAGGTGGGGTCTGGAAAACCAGTAATTCAGGAGTTACATGGAAACCACTCTTTGATTCCCAAAAGGTATATTCCATTGGCTGCGTAACGATCGATTCAAATAATCCAAATACAGTATGGGTAGGAACCGGAGAAGATGTCGGCGGTCGGCATGTTGGCATTGGCGACGGGGTATATAAAAGTTTGGATGGGGGACAGACATGGAAGAATATGGGACTGAAATCAAGTGAGCATATTGCCCGAATAAGGATACACCCAGAAAATTCCGATGTAATCTGGGTTGCGGCCCAGGGACCCCTTTGGTCAAAAGGAGGTGAAAGAGGAATTTTTAAATCTGCCGATGGAGGAAAGACCTGGAAGCAGGTCCTTGGAGATGAGGAATGGATAGGAGCTACTGACCTGGTTCTTGATCCCAGGGATCCGGACTGGATGTATGCTGCTACCTGGCAAAGACACAGGACCGTTGCAACATATATGGGGGGAGGACCCGGATCCGGGCTCCACAGAAGTACCGACGGAGGAGAGACCTGGGTAAAACTAAGTAAAGGGATCCCTACTTCGAATCTTGGTAAAATTGGATTGGCCATCTCACCTCAGAATCCGGATTATGTTTATGCAGCCATAGAACTTGACCGTAAAGAAGGAGGGTTGTTCATGTCAGCTGACAGGGGCATGAGCTGGAAGAAACAATCGAATGCGGTTGCAAGGCGCCAGGGAACCGGTGCTCATTACTACCAGGAGCTGTTTGCTTCTCCCCATGCAGAAGGAAGAATTTATCTTATGGATGTGCAGGCGCAGGTTTCAGATGACCACGGTAAGACTTTCAGGGATCTTGCCGGAGCAAACAAGCATTCCGATAACCATGCTATTGCCTTCAGAAATGATGAGCCTAATTATATTTTAATGGGAACAGATGGAGGTGTCTATGAGAGTTTTGACCTGGCTGCTAACTGGAGGTTTATGGGAAATCTTCCTGTTACTCAATATTACAAATTAGCAGTGGATGATAGTGAACCCTTTTATAATATATATGGCGGCACCCAGGATAATGGTACCCATGGGGGACCATCAAGGACCGATAAAGCTGATGGAATAAGTAATTCAGACTGGAGATCCGTACTTGGAGCCGATGGTCACCAGCCGGCCACAGAGCCCGGAAATCCGAATATCCTCTATGGAGAATTCCAGGAAGGTACCTTACACAGGATTGACATGATCACCGGTGAACAGATACGCATCCAGCCCCAGCCCGCCGAGGGTGAAAAACGTGACCGTCATAACTGGGACTCACCCATACTTGTCAGTCCCCATAGCCCAACCAGAATTTATGTGGCTTCCCAGAGGGTATGGCGTTCCGACGATCGTGGAGATTCCTGGAAAACAATTTCGGGTGACCTGACCCGCAACCAGGAACGAATTACCCTGCCGATCATGGGAAAACAGCAGAGCTGGGACAATGCCTGGGATATGAATGCCATGTCCGAGTACAATTCCATTACCTCCCTGGCTGAATCTCCCCTGCAAGAGGGATTGATCTATGCCGGTACCGATGACGGGATCATTCAGGTTACTGAAGATGGAGGTGCCAACTGGAAAAAACTGGAAGTCGGCAGCATTAAGGATGTTCCTGCAACAGCATTCGTCAATGATCTCCGGGCCGACCTCCACGATGCAAAAACGGTTTACGCCTGCCTGGATAATCATAAGTACGGGGATTACAAACCCTATATTTTAAAGAGTAAAGATGCCGGAAGATCCTGGACTTCAATCAAGGGAAATCTGCCGGAAAATGGAATGGTATGGAGGCTGGTTCAGGACCATGTAAAAAAAGATCTGCTTATTTGCGGCCACCGAGTATGGGATTTATTTTTCCCCTGACGGGGGAAGCAAATGGGCTAAGCTGAAGGGTGGGGTCCCAACTATCTCATTCCGGGATCTGACCATTCAACGCAGGGAAGATGACCTTGTCTGTGCCTCCTTTGGCAGGGGATTTTATATCCTGGATGATATTTCCCCCTTGAGGGAAGTGAGCTCAGAGGGTCTTGCTAAAGAGGCAAAACTCTTTTCCGTTAAGGATGCTTTATGGTATACCCCGAAAGCAGCTATTTATGGACAGGGCGCATCACACTATGTTGCCAAGAATCCACCTTATGGGGCCGTGTTTACCTATCATCTTCCTGAAACATTGAAAACACTGAAGTCTGTAAGACAGGAAAAGGAAAAGAAACTTACCAAAGAAGGAAAGGATATTCCTTTCCCCGGATGGGAAAAGCTGGATGAAGAAAAATTGCAGACCCCACCTGAAATTCGCCTTACCGTTAAGGATGAAGAGGGTAACCTTGTTAAGGCCGTAAAAGGAAAAACGACCAAGGGAGTTCATCGGGTAGCATGGGACTTAAAATACGCCTCTAAGCTGGGGATTATGCTCGAAGCCAAGACCCCTGAATGGGGACTCCTGGCCTGGCCCGGAACCTACACCGTTAGTCTTTCAAAGGTAGAGGATGGGATTATAACTGACCTTTCGGATCCACAAACCTTTGTTGTGAAACCTCTGAGGGATGGGGCCCTCCAGGGAGCCTCTGCTGATGAAGTAGCTGAATTCAGAACGGAATTCCAAACATTCCAGCAGGATTATATGGCCACATCCATGGAACTTGAGAAGAGCCAGAACCGTGTAAAAGCAATGCAATCTGCAGTTCTAAGTACAGATAAAGATTCCAGGGAGCTCGAAGGCCGTATTTATAAGGCCGGACAAAAATTACAAGCTCTTCAACTAAACCTGAACGGCAGTTCTTCCTGGAGTGAAGTCATAGACAAAGGCGACCCGACACCTTCACAGCGTTTGAATCATGCTATACATGGACTGAATTCCACCTACGGTCCGACGAAATCCCACACGGAGAGCCTTGAGATCGGCAAATCAGAATTGAGCAAAATCAAGTCTGGCCTTGCTGAAATTGTGGATGATGTCCTTCCTCAACTGGAACAAGATCTGAAAGAAGCCGGTGCTCCCTGGATTGAGGGACAGGGATTGATTAAGTAATTGCAAAACTTTTACTTTTCACTTTTTTAGATGCAATGACTGTTTCATTTTGCGCGTCCCATTTCAGATATTTCCTCTGGCGCAATGATTGAACCCCCATCATACAGGCTACTACTCCATAAAAACCAAGGGTTTGGTCGCATTTTAAAGGTTCATTTTTCCTGATTGCACCCTGTAAATTCCGGTGATGTAATGTTATATCTTCCGCACCGGACTTTTTATGCATATAGATTCCTGATCCTTCCATATTCTCACCCGTGCCGCTGATAGTAGCTTTGTCTGATGTTTTCTGTGGTGTTATTGTAAATCCTTCTTTCGTAAATTCCAGTGTTGCTTCATGTCCCCTGATGACGTGCCTGATTGGCATATCATTGGCCATGATGAAACAAGCATGACAGTGGTTTTTTCCGGATAATCTAACATCATGTTAAAAGTGTCAGGTATCTCGGCAACACTATCGACAAAATTCCATTTTCCGCCGGTCGCAACAACATAATCCGGAAAACTTAATCCCACTGATTTAATGATTCTCGTTACCCGATGAATAAACAGATCTGTTGCAATTCCTCCTGAGTAATCCCAGTATCTTCTCCATTGAAAATACCTTCTTGGGTCCCAGGGGCGTTTTGGTGCCGGACCCAGCCATGCTTCCCAGTCGAGATTTACCCCGGGTTTAGCTTCAGGATCAATTTTGTAAGCCCAGAAATCATCAGGATAATTCCTTGAATAATCAATATGTGCCATGACCACTTTTCCAAGAGCACCCTCCTGAATCATCTTATGGGCAGTTTCATATGAATCGTCTGACATTCCCTGCACCCCGACCTGCAATTTTAATTTTGCCATTTCAACTTTCTCAACGATGTCTTTTGCCTGTTCAATAGTATGCGTCATTGGCTTTTCAACATAGATATGTTTCCCTGCATCAATAGCATCAAGGGTCATTTGATAATGCCAGTGTTCTGGTGTGGCTACAAGCACATAATCAATTTCTTTCCTCTCCAAAAGTTCCTGGTAATTTTTGAAGGCCAGGGCATTTGTTAATTCTTTGGCTTTGTCTAACCTGTTTGTGTAAACATCACATACGGCAGAAATCTCAACATTATCTGATTCTTTCATTTTCAATAAAGCCTGCATATGGACTATTTGCCATACCACCGCATCCTATCACTCCAATATTAATCCTTTCATTTGCTCCGATGATACGTGAATAACTTTTTGCTGACATGGCCAGGTTGCGTCCGAATGTCGCAATTCCGGCAGTTGTACCTGCTAATCCAATGATAAATTTCCTTCTTGATATAGTAGTTTTCACCATTACATTATTATTTAGGTTTGAAATAGGTTAATCAATTCTTATTGTCGTTCCTCCAAGATACGGATAAGTTGGATAAGTGATGCGCATTATTGAATTTCACCCTCGACGGATTTTTCAAGCTCCCGGGCCTGCTGTATGAATTCATCTGCATTCATCTCCTTGAGATATATGAGTCCGTGAGTTGCTTTGAGAAGTAGTTTCTCATTATTAATAAAGAATTCCTTGCCCAGCACCAATTGTATTTGTTTCAATTGGTCGACCCATATCTTTTTTGCCAGAAGACTGAATTTTCCATCATACTCATAACTTGGGAAAGAGGCTTCTACCTGGCTGATGTAACAATCACTGAATGATTTCTCCATTATGGCCAGGGAATTCAGGGATACCGGAACTATCAAGTTTACATCAGCAGGATGGTATTTGTACCAGACATTCCGGTAACCTACAATACGCAACCTGGAGGTATCTTCTTCCTTTCCCCATTCCTTTACAGCAGCAGCAATTGCCTGGAGGACTTTATAATGGGTGTCTGGTCCGCTTCCTTCCGGATCAAGTGTCAGACTTATAACTGTCGGTTTTATTTCACGCAGTGCATCAAGTATGGGCGCTACATCCCGATTTCTTTCAGGTTGTTCGGTGAATATATCCCCTTTGTAAAAGCCAAGTCTCAGATGATGCACATCTTTGACGGGTACACCATAATGTGCCCATATCAGTTCCTCCTCAAACTCCCGTATCATTCCCTTGAGTTTCTGGATTTTTGGAGGATTTTTACTTCCCGCATAACTTTTTCTCAGTACGGAAAGAATCTCATCTATCGTGTAATACAGTTTTTCCCCATTCTCAATCTCCCAAATCTCAACAATTGCACGAACGATCCTGTGGGAAATGGCTCTTCGTCTCTCACGAGGACTCTCCGCCGCAATATTATCAAGATACTGATGAACATCTTTATCCCAACTACGTTTGAAACCTTCCAGGAAGAAGTCCGGATTTCCGGTCATTTGAATTTTCTTTTCATTCAAAAACCGTTTTACATCAATCAAAAGAAAAATTACGAAAACATTGGTGACAGCTGTAAAGCCGGATGTTAGAACGGTAAAATGAAACTCGTTTGTTGCATCTCTCAATTGACGATTGACATAGGGCATTATCCCCAGCATTATATCGTCATGATGGGGACCGGTATGATAGAATACCTGCTTGGTTTCCTTCTTCATACCCCTGTTAATCTTTTCTTGCAAGGATTCAATTACGGTTTGAACAACATTTTCATCCAGATCCGGAATCAAGCTGCAATAAGGGTCGTTTTTCAAATCATCCATTAACAAATGACTACCGTATTTGTTTAGTTTCTTGCATAGATCAATTACGGCTCTCTCAGTTTTCTCAAGTGTCCAGGCACCGTTTCGGTAAAAATTGTCAACACGGTCATGGAGTAGGAAGGCTGCTCCGGTGGTCAGGTAGAATCTGGCATTATTTAGTTTTTGAAGTGAAGTTGCCGGAAAATCACTTGCAGGATCACTTTCAAGAGAGGCTTTCACGATTTTCGCTTTTGCTTCCCCGGCAGCAAAAATTATTGCAACAGCATCCGGATTATATGTAATGGTTTCAAGTCCAATGGTTATCACCAAACGGTTTCGGGATACATTAATTCCGCCAAGATCCCCAGCTGCGACGGCCTGTGTTTCGAAATTGGTAGGAGTCAGCCTGGTTGGAGAATGATGATCTGATCCCCGAACATTAAATGCAATATGACCATCAGGACCTATCCCTCCCAGGAAGAAACCAATACCTCCGAGTTCCCGCACTTTTTCTTCATAGTTACGGCACCAATCATTAATTCTTAATATGGAAGATTGCTGAAGCTTCTCGGTTTCGTTTTGAGGCTCCCTGTAGCGAAGGGACAGATCAATATTGAAGTCCGGGAATACCTCAGAATAATGTAAATCCTCTGCCAGGAGAATTTTATCAGAATTCATCAGCAAAGCCTTATCCGGGTCAAGTCCAAAGCCGTCAATATAGTAATGGTTGACATAGTTATAAAAACTATTATGCTGCTCGGGAGATATGGGGTAAAACTCATCAATCTGAACGAAATGCAAGCCCTTCAGGTCAGGTGCTTTTTTTGATCTTAATCCATATTCTTTTCTGACTTCTTCCCCCTTTTTTGAATTCCAGTTTTCGAGCAGGAATTTAGTGTAGCTAATGAAATACTCGGGGGTTTTTCCTGTGGGTAGACTGATTACTCCATCAGGATTTTCTGACACCCATTCCAGAAAACGCAAAGAGGTAAGCTTGCCAAGCTCCGGAAAATTATCAACCAGTATATATGGTAATTTGGTTGTTATAGGACTACTGCCAGACTTTTTAAAATAAGCCTTTTCTACTGTTGATGTCAAATGGTCCATTTTATCCGTATTTTAATGTTGAAGTCAAATTTTGCCTCATTATCCCTGTTGCTATATTACCATACACTGGATATATACCCCAATAAACTGAACGGCAAGTTAAGCTACATAAAAGTAGTAAATTGCTATGATGACAAGAGAAAGGCAAAATTATAATCGAGATTTCAAGCAGAAAGCTGCTACAATCGCAGGAGGAGGCACTCAGCTTTGGGATATAAAACAATCGAAGAATTTGAAGAAATAAATATTACTTTTAAAAATGCAGCCTGGCTTAACTGAACGTCCACATTAAAGGGGTAGGTCCATTTCCGGCTTAGCCCGATAAGCGGTGGTGAAGATCTTGCCGAGAAGAGCAGGCAGTTTTTTGAATAATTTAAAACTAATACGACCAGCATTATGAGACCTTATATTCTTGCTGAGAATAACTGGAAAATCCTGAAGGACCTGGAAGTTGAAATGGCAATACTGCCATGGGGTGCAACTGAGGCCCATAATTATCACCTGCCTTATGGTACGGATATTTTTGAAACTGAAGCCATTGCGGCAGAGTCTGCAAGGATTGCCTGGGAAAAGGGGGCAAAAATTATTGTCCTGCCAACCATCCCATTTGGAGTGAATACCGGACAATTGGATATCAAACTGACAATTAATCTGGATCCTGGAACCCAGTCCCTCATCCTCGATAATATAATTGAGAGTCTAAGTGAGCAGGGGATATATAAACTCCTTATTATTAACGGGCACGGAGGGAATGATTTTAAGCAAATAATAAGGGAACTGGGTAAAAGCTATCCGGAGATGTTTCTTAGTACATGCAACTGGTTTCAGGCCGCAGACAAGGAATCCATTTTCTCAACTCCCGGGGATCATGCGGATGAATCTGAAACAAGCCTGATGTTATATCTTTCGTCTGAACTGGTACTTCCACTGCATGAGGCCGGGAATGGTAATTCAAAAAAATTCAGTGTAAAAGAACTGAATGAAAGCTGGGCATGGTCCGAGAGGAAATGGACCAAAGTATCAGACGATACAGGTATAGGAGATCCATCTAAGGCGAATGCCGAGAAGGGTGAAATTTTCTTCAGGGCAATCGTGGATAAAATCAGTGAACTAATTTATGGTGTTTCAAAAATGAAACCGGATGAGGTATTTATCCCTTAATTTCCTCAAGAATTTTCCAGGCATACAACTGCATTCTGGGGATATGGAAGGGACCCAACCATAAATTTCCCTTACGGGGAACTGAGATTCTGCCATCCCGGGGAAGGTATCCATACCACCCTCCGTCGGGACATGTAATTCTTCCATCAAAATGATCATGAACTTGAAAGGAGTTTAAACCTGGTATTACCGGACCCGGATTGCTACCAGAGCTATCGTCCTATAGAGAAAGTGTGCGAATTTGGTATAGGGGTAATACAGGATAATTATCCAGACCATTACCAGGTGGAAGAAATACAGGTGGTAGGCAAATTCCCATTCATGAAAGCGGGCACCCTCAACCAGCATACCGAGATAGCGATAGGAGCCAGAAAGAGATGAGAAAGAACCAGTCAGTATAGCTGCTTTGAAGCGATTCCCGATTTAGTAACCTTTTCAGGATCATCAGGCTGGATCCTGTAATCAACATAATTCCACCAATGTTACCGGCAATTTTTGCCGGATGGAGGATGCCAAGAGGATACTCAAAAAAGATGGTAGCGAGAATTGCGAATGCAGTTACGAATAGCAGCATGATAAATCCCCAGAACACCAGGAAGTGGGAGAGGGAACGGCTTTTTTGTTCCTCACAGCTTTTAAAATCCTTGTGGCTCATTATCCTTCCCATAATCCCTATGAAGCGGTTGAAGGGTTGATCCTGATTTCTCACCCAGTCCTGATGTCTTTCCATTTACAGGTGATTCGCTTGAAGATGATGCCTGGTCTGGTTCTGCAGCCTGCATAGTTTCAATTGTCCGAGAAGTTTCTGCAGCCTTAAGGTTTCTCCAGAATTTTCGCAGTCCTGCTACCGCCCCGATTGTGGACAATACAAATAATGCTGTAAAAGATCCATTCAGCCAACCGTGTGGAAAAAATGCTGAGTAATCTACCGGTCCTTCCGGTATTTTAAATGTACCTGCAAGGGAGAGGATTAAAACAATTATCAAGGCCGGGAAGAGCAGGGCGAATGGGAGGAAGGCTGGTTTCTGCATCCAGCGGGACAGGAATCCGGGTTTTGAGTAATGGGCAATCTGTTCCTGCCTGAGTACCGCAAGAACCTCGCCTGGTTTGACTCCTCTGGGACAGGAAATGGAACAATCCCCACATTGGTGACAGGTCCATATATGAGGATCAGCCATAAGCTGGTCTTTCATTCCCCAGGCTGCCATGATCATCTGTTTCCTGGGAAAGACATTTTGTTCCTGGGAAAGAGAACAGGATGCCGTGCAGGCTCCGCATTGCATACAGGTGGTGAGCTGTGAGCCGGTGGACTCCTGGAGCTTTTCAATGAATTTTATATCGGGACTGATCTCAATCATTTACATTTACTTCATTGGCTTATGTATCGTTAAATGGCTGTGTATTTTTGAATGATTTGCATTTTCTTAAATAGCTTACATATCCTTGAATGGGTTTGGACCTATATCTTCGATAGTTTCCATGTAATCGTCAATGATTTCAGGTATCCTGTGATATTCATCAATTTCAAGAAATACAGTTTCAATTCTTTCGGGTTCCAGCATCATGGTCTGCAAGGTTTCCTGGATGTTTTCAGATCTCGTTTCCATCAATTCACTTCCTGTGATAAAATGACATTGGTAATCATCCCCGGGCTTACAGCCGATCTGTAATACTCCATCGTATCCAGCTGAGAGGGCATCAGACAGCCAGATCTTGTTAATGGATCCGATGCAGCGGACAGGGATGATTCGAAGCCAGGGACTAATCCTGTGTCTTTTGATGGCAGCGAGATCAAATGCCGGGTAAGCATCATTTTCACATACAAATGCCAGAATCCTGGGTTTCTCTTCAAATTCATCCGGGATAGGGATGGATTTAATCATGGATGAAATCGCATGAATTGAGTAATTATCAAAATTAATGATTCGCTCCGGACAGGATCCCATACATATGCCACATCGCCGGCATCGTGCAGGATTTGGCAGGGGAGTACCTTTCTCATTTTCATCGTAGGATCCGAAGGGACATTCCTCGGTACATCTTTTACAATCCGTGCAGCGCTGCATGGAAAGCACCGGGTAACTCTGGTCCCCTGGCCTTGGATGCACCGCTTCTCCCCGTTTAACGCTTTCAATACACTGGATGGCCTTAACAACCGCTCCACTGGCATCCTCCATACAACCTTGTATTCCCTGGGGTGTCCGTACACCACCTGCGGCATATATCCCTGTCCTCTGCGTTTCATAAGGGAAACAGATGAAATGGGAATCAGGGAAACCATACTTTCTATCCGGAAGTCCTTCCCCTTTTCTGTACATGAGATGAAGATCTTCGGACTGGTTTGGCTCCATTCCTGTGGCAGCCACAACAAGGTCGGCACGAATGCTAACCGGTTCACCAAGGAGATTATCAGAAACGGTAATACTGAGACTGTCATTGTCAAGCTTACTGATCTCTGCAATTTTTCCTTTGGTTAGAAAAATATGGTTGTCAGCCTGAACCTCCTGGTAAAAATGTTCATTCTTTCCAGGGGTGCGGATATCCTTGTAAACGATAAATACTTTAGAATCAGGGAATTTCCGCCTGATGTAAAGAGCCTGTTTCAGGCTGGTAAGACAACAGACATTCGAGCAATAGGGCAGATGTTCTTCATCCCGTGAACCGGCACACTGGATAAAGAGAATATTTTCAGGGGCAGTTCCATCTGAAGGTCGGACAAGGGCATCAGATTTCACCATGGCCTCCAGCTCAGCCTGAGTTATGATATTGTCATAGACTCCGTAGCCAAGACCGCTTAATTTCGTAGCATCATAAGGCTTCCATCCATTCGCCAGTATAATAGACCCTGCCCTGCAACTGACTGATTCTTTACTCAATGTGGTTGATAGATCAGAGACTCCGGCTGATCTTTCATTCACCCTGACTGATTCAGTACTATCTGCGGTTTCGGACTTGGAGGAGAGTTCGGATTTTAATTTTATCAGGAATTTTCCCGGTTCCCCGGAGATTGATTCAATGCTTGTATTCAGGTGAACCTTGATCAGGGAAGAGGCCTTGAGTTCATCCAGTTTTTCATTCAGAAAAAAGTTCAGGTTGGTCTGTTTACTGCCGGAAACCGGGATGATATCATGCCAGTGGTTCAGCCATCCCCCCAGGCTGTCTTCTTTCTCGACGAGGATAACAGAATATCCGGCCCTTGCACTTTCCAGGGCCGATTGTATTCCGGTTATCCCAGCTCCCAGGATCAGAATATCTGATTCCGGTCCTTCAGGAATATAAGGCTCTGGAAGTCCGGATGCCATAGTCCTTGCAATTCCCATTCTGAGGTAATCTTCTGCGGCCATCTGGGTATCCTCATGACCCTCTTCCATCACCCATGCCACACCTTCTCTCAGGTTTACACGCTCAGTTAATATTTTCGAAAAACTGAAGGCTTCAGTTTCCTGGCGTAGGGAACATCCAGCGATTACCAGAGAGTCAAGATTATATTCCTGAATTTCGTTGTTTATTTTCAAATGGGACTCTGCATTGCAGAGATGAGGATGAATCTGGCAATACTTAACTCCGGGATTTTCAGAGGCCAGTGCCTGTAGCTTGTCCGTGTCAACAGATTCACCGATATGACAACCTGAACATATATAAACCCCGATATTTCCTGATTCCTTAGCCAATCTTTCGTGCTTTTAATATCCTTTAATTTATAATGGTGATCATTTTCTATTATCTCCGTTCACTTGCAAAGCGTTAATAACCAGTCCTGTAGATTCCCGGACGGAGGCGGCCACATCCTTGGGTTCAAAGCAGCAACCCCCTGCTGATATACCATTCTCCAGGGCATCTTTTGCGATAAAACCATCTGTATCAAGTGCCAATCCGGGAATGGCTGGAACATTGGGTACAATGCCTGTAGCAAGGACTACCAGGTCATACTTTTCCCTGATTTTCCGGCCGGACATGATATCTTCTGCTTCTATCTCAGGTTGTAGGCCATTCGTACTCACCTGTGAAACTTTGCCTTTGATAAGCCTGATCTGCTCCTGGTTTTCAACTCTCCTGAGAAAGTCTTCGTTCCTTCCGCTTACCCTGAGATCTATGTAATATATATCGGCCTGGTTCTCAGGATTCTGATCAGAAAAATATAGAGCATGCTTCAGGGAGGCCGAACAGCAAACTGCCGAGCAATAGGGGAGGTGGTTTTCATCACGAGAACCGGCACATTGAACAAAGGCGATTCTTTTTGCAGGTTCTCCATCGGATGGTTTCAGGATTTTTCCTCCGGTGGGACCGTTAGGAGCTCCGAGTCTCTCCATCATTACATTGTTGATGATGTCTTTGGATTCACCCCAGGAGAATTCCGGTAATTTTTCCGGATCATAGGGACTCCAGCCGGAGCAGTACAGAACGCTGCCCACATTAATCACCCTGTTTTCAGGTTGTGCATCAAGTTTGATCGCATCATATTTGCAGGCAGAAACGCATTCATTGCAGGTATCTTTCCTGCATACGGAATCATCCAGGTAAAAACGGTTGGGATAGGCCAGTTCATGTGGAAGGTCGATGGCTTTATGCCGGGTCATTCCGTAATTGAACGGGTTTTCCGTGTCAACCGGACAAACGGCAGAGCAATCACCACAGGAAGTGCATGCAGGTGTAACGTATTCGGGTTCACGATGCAATTCAACTTTGAAGTTCCCGGCAGTACCGGTAATTTCTTCAACAGTTGCAGAGGTGATGACCTCAATTCGCGGATTATTGCGGATACGTTTGAAATTTATTTCAAGTCCGCAGTACGGGGGACAAAGTTTTGGGAAGTATTCATTCATACGGGCTACCTGTCCCCCTAAATAAGGCAGCTTTTCCACCAGGAAAACCTTGCATCCGGTTTCAGCCGCCTCGACAGCAGCAGTGATACCGCTGATCCCGCCTCCAATCACCAGCACGGATTTCTGTGGAATTTCTACTCCCTTATCCGTGAAACGGTCGGTTACTATATCTGTTGATTTGTCTGTTACCGTGTCTGATAAATCACTTGTGGCCATACCCGATGAATTCTCAGTTATCGGGTCGGATGCACCATTTGTGACCATATCTGATGAAGGGTCTGTTGTCATTAATCCACCAGATCAATTACATCTTTTTTCATCATTTCCCATTCGCCGGTTTCAGGATTCCAACGGCAGTTGGCGAAACATTTCCATTCGTCTTCTTTCAATTCAGGAAAATCGCTCCGGAAATAATATCCCGGCCAGCGTGTTTCTTCCCGGAACAGCATGGTGCGAATATGAGATTCTGCCTGCCAAACCCGATGGATATTTTCCCAGCAGCGCATGAGTTCATGGGTATTTTCAGCCGCCAGCTTGGCAATATCCTCCTTCAGCATATCCAGGTGCTCCAGTCCCTTTTCAAGCAGTGGAGCAGATGTCTTGAACTGTGTCGATGGTCCACCTGCATATTCGTCCATAATCTTCTGAAGTCTGAACATGAACATCTGTGGCCGGATATAATTCGGGTTGATATTGGGATCCTGTGTATATCCATGGTGGGTATCGAAAAGTTCAAGGGGCTGCAAAATCTTTTGCTTTAGCTCTTCAATTTTTTCAGCAGAAAGGGAAGGTAGTTCGGGGTTGTCCACGCAAAAGGAAGCTGCAGCCTTGGCGGCGATCCTGCCCTCGGTAAAAGAACCGGAAGAGAACTTATGGCTGGAAGCGCCTGAAGCATCTCCGGCGGCAAAGAGTCCCTTTACAGTTGTCATATTCGGATATCCCCATTTATATCCTTCGGGAGCTAGATCCTCTGGTCCGCTTACCCAGGCACCCGAAGCTCCGGAGTGGGAGCTGATGAAATAGGGTTCGGTGGCAGAAATCTCGGATGGTTTTTCATCCGGTTTGATATTCATGGATGCCCAGAGCAGGGCCTGGCTGACAGTCATATCAAGAAAATCTTCCCAGGCTTCTTTCTCCAGTTCCTTGAGTTTTCGTTTGGCTTCCTTTTCATCGGGAATGGACTCCACAATTCTTTTAATGGCCTCATCTGTTCGCATGTATATGGGACCTTTTCCCTCTTCAAGCTCAAGCATCATGAGGTAATTCCTCAGGTTGGTTGGAGTGGGTTTTCCTTTCCCGTAAGGGCCCCATTTCTCCAATTCATCTGCCCGGGTCTCCATATAGTTTTCACCCAGGGCATTTGTAGCCTGGGCCTTGAAGAGCAGGAACCATGCGCCAACGGGACCGTAGGCATCCTTGAATCTCACAGGGACAAAGCGAACTTCCTGGCAGGTCATCTCGGCTCCGGCCTTCATGGTAAAATAGGCGGAAGCACCACTGTTAAAGGGTGGATACCAGGAACGTCCCAGTCCCTCGCCAACCGACTTCGGCTTGAAAACATGCACGGCACCACCCATGGTGGCCAGAACGGTTTTTGCACGGAATATATAGATCTTATTTTCCCTGACACTGAAGCCAATGGCCCCGGTGCAGCGATCACCCTCCATGATGGGGTCTGTGATAAATATTCTTTCGTAGTACTGGCCTTTGTCGCCCAGTTCGGCAAGGGCATTCTTGGCTGCTTCGGCGACAATCGTTTTATAGGATTCACCGTGAATCATAATCTGCCAGCGTCCCTCGTTCACATATTTGCCGTCTTCATCTTTCCAGATCGGGAGTCCCCATTTCTCGAAAAGATGAACCGAGGCATCCACATGTCTTCCAATGTTTGCAACCAGGTCATCGCGGGCAATGCCCATCAGGTCATTTTTCACATACTTCACATAATCTTCCAGGGAATTGTTTCCTTCTGCGAGGCCGAGGTACATATTAATGGCGGATAGGCCCATGGCCACTGCTCCGGATCTGTCCATCGAGGCCTTATCTACAAGTGTGACGCTCAGATTATTCTCCTTTGCCCAGTGGGCTGCTTCATAGGCTGCACCACAGGCAGCCATTCCTCCGCCTAGGATCAGGATATCGGTTTGTACCTCAATAGTTTCGTAATTATCTATTATGCTCATTGTAAATTTTTTCAGGTTGATCGATTCGATCTGTTCAGATTTTTTCAAGCTCATCCTGTCCCGTGGAAGCGGGTTCTGTACGCAGCAAGGGACTCTTAAGATCATTTGAAGAAGTTTCAAATCCGGCATCCGGTTCAGCAGATCCTTCCGCTGTGGTTCTCGTCGGAAATTTAAAACGTTTGATATCTCCGTCCCTGAATTTGACCGTCCACATAATGGCATCGGAACTCCTGAGGGGTTGGACTACCCCTCCAAGGGGCATGAAATCAGCATATCCTCTGACTTCTATGGCCTGAGTGGGACAAATCTTAACACAATTATAGCACTCCCAGCACATATCCGGGGCACGGTTGACGGCCTTGCTGGTTTCCTTATCAAGGACCATAAGGTCATTGGGACAAATGTACTGGCAGGCTGTTTTATCCAATGCCTTGCATCCATCACATTTATCGCTTATTACAAAACTGGGCATGTTCTTATTGCTTGGTGATGCGTACAAACATAAGTATTTATAGGCATTTATCCTTATGATTTTTGGCATGCGATTCTTAATAGAATCTGCCAGGCAATTAGGAGCTAAATAGTAGATATACAGTGAGATAATGGAGACTTTGATAAGCTTAGCTTTATGCAGTCTAAATAAGAAAATGCAGGAGTTATTCTCGTGGTCAGTATCCTATCACCCAGAGAATACGGTCTTCGTCAATGCAGAAATCGATTAATTCAAGAACTTCCCGGCTCAGGGTGAGCAATTTTTTATGGTAACTGCTCCAGTGATCTATCCAGTTTTTGTCCATTTTGACAAGAGCAAGCAGGAATTCCTTTCCCAGGATTTTAGCAGAGATAAAATCCCTGAATTCGGTAAGCGTGTTTAACCTTTCGAGCTTTGTCAAATGGGTTAAAAGATTATTTCTCAGCGGTATGATATGGCGGGTGCTGTATTTAGTAGCCATATAATACTCATACAACTTGTTTGCTGATTCAAAACACTGGGTAAGAATATTGAACACGGTTGAATCTACATAGAGGGATTCAGGATCGAGTTTATTATATATTTCCTCAGATCCGGTGATATTCAGTTCAACGAAGTTAAGTTCTTTTGCCCTGTAAATAGAGAAGTTCATCTCATTCTTACTTGTCCCTGCAAGTTAAAAAATCTTCTAATAAACTACAAGTTCCTGACTTAATTGGCTTTCATTGTTGAGCCTGTCCAGGGCAGAAACCCTGTATTTACCATCGGGTATCCCATTACTGAAGCGTAGTTCGTTTTCCCCGGTAAGGGATATAATCTTATCTCCCTGTTTTAGCATGCGGTTTTCATCCGAATCATACCTGTAAACAACGTAAAACCTTGCCCTGTCCATTTCACTCTCCCCCTCTGGAGCATCCCATTTTAGGGTTGACCCATCAATCCTTAGATTATCAGGAGATCCAGGGGGATCATTGTCAATCCAGGTCATTCCGGGAACGATGGCGGGATGGGAACAATAGTTTTTCTGTAGTCTTTTATTCACCGATTTCAGGTCATCCCTGAAAAAGTGTACGCTGCTGAAAAATCCATATCCATCTATATTTTTCATAGACCGCAGCAATTCGATCTGTTTGAAAAAGTACTTATCCTTCTTCCATAGCTTATGCTCAGATTTTCTGTCAATCCTGTATGGGGCAAGTCCGATATACAACCCCCTCCCGAAACTGAAATCATTCCACCAGTGGGCAAGGGTAGAAAAATCTGCAGCCGGGTGATCATCCCTCCAATACAGCTGTGGCATTAGATAGTCGATCCAGCCATTTTTTTGCCATTTTAATACATCCGCATACAGTCCATCAAAATTAGTAGTACCTGCACTGGTTTCCGAGCCGGTGGGGTCCTGGCTTCGGTTTCTCCAGACTCCAAAGGGACTGATCCCGAATTTCACCCATGGTTTTTCAGCCTTGATTACCAGGTCAAGCATCTGAATGATGGTATCCACATTATGCCTCCTCCAGTCTTCTTTCCGATCCGGATAATAGGATCCTCCGTAATGGAAAAATGCTGAATCATCAGGGAATTCTTCATTGGGAACCATGTAAGGATAAAAATAATCGTCAAAATGTACAGCATCAATATCGTACCTCCTGACAACATCCCTGACCACTCCTGTTAAAAATTCCCAGACTTCCGGCAGGTGGGGGGCGAAATATATGCGGTCTCCATAGCTTATTCCCCAATCAGGATTTGTATTATATATATGTTCCTCTGCAAGGCTGTCCTTTAAATGTTGCTTCAGGCGGTATGGATTGAACCAGGCATGTAGCTCCATTCCCCGCCTGTGGGTCTCCAGAATCCAGTATTCCAGGGGATCGTAACCAGGATCCATTCCCTGTTCACCTCCCAGGTAGACAGACCAGGGTTCATAGGGAGAGGGATATATTGCATCCGCTGAAGGGCGTACCTGAAGTATAATTGCATTCATTCCATTTTTCCGGTGAAGATCGAGTATTGCGTTAATTTCCTCTTTCTGATCTTCCTGGGATAAGCCTGGACTGGATGGCCAGTCGATATTTACAACCGTGGCAACCCAGACCGCCCTGAATTCTCTCATTGGTACCTGGCTTTTAATTGTACCCGGAATGGTAATGACGAACAGGGCTATAAAGTAGAATTTATTCATGTTGTTTTTACAGATCATTGATGATTACAGGGATTCCCTGAATTTCAGACTAAGATACTACCATTTTCATACATGTAATACATCATTCATATTACATAATCATGTTTTTAAACATATATTTATCTGGTTCTGTCGTATGTAGAATATCCATTTATATAAATGAATAAAAGCATGTATCTATCAGTAAATAAGTTGATAAAGTCTACAAAATTAATTATCCAGGCAATCCTCTTTGGGTGCCTTAAACGATCAATATTGAAGTCATAATAATTCATTACAAAATATAAAAATTCAAAGTTGTATTACAAGTTACTAATTTTTTGTAATTTAGGTATTTTAAAGTTATATTAGACTTGGAAAATTAAAACTTAACTTAATGATTATGAAGAAAATATTACCATTTTTTTTGATGTTGCTTATGCTAATGGCATGGAGCAGTACTATGTCATTTGGACAGGAGGTAACCTTTGTCCCTGTCTGGGCCCATTTTGGTGAGACGGCACCAGCCTGGTTTACAGATGGAGTAGATCCTTCTGATCCTTCCCATGCGGCAAGTGAAAGAGGAATTGTTTATAATGATGTTTCGGGACATGTGTATGTATCAAGCCGTCATCCTGAAGATACTGATGCCGATGGCGTGGTTGATACACCGGAACCGCATGTTTACATACTTGATCCGGAGACGGGTAAGGCTCCGGCTTTCGGAGTATCAAGTCTGCTCACACTGGACATTAAATCCGCTGATGCCAATTATGGAGGGGGATATCCTCTGAATAATGTTACTGTTTCGGAAGATGGAAGCATTTTTGCCAGCAACATGACCCTGGCCTCAGGTGAGGATATTCTCATTGAGGATTACACCCTGATCAAAGCTTTCCGGGTTTACCGATGGAGTTGGGAGCAGGACAAGCCAGAGATGATTATCGACTATCGCAAAGGTGGATACCGCCTTGGAGATAAATTCAGTGTTATTGGCAACTACGATACCCTGGCATATATCTATGCTGTTCCAGGTGAAGGAACGAAGGTATTGCAATGGAAGGTAACCTCAGGTGTGGTTGCCTCGGAACCAGAGGTCATTCAGCTGCAGGACATTGCCGGAGTAGGTACTTCTGCAACCGTTGCTCCCTCCCTTACCAAAGATGACTGGGTTTATATAAGCGGTAAGGGATTGTATCCAACCTTATTCAAAACCACCGGGGAGAACCTGGGACAGGTGCAGATCTCTCCTGACCAATTCCCTTCTTCTGTAATTGCAGGCAGGACCATTGAATTTGCAGGTAAGAATTTAATGGCAATGTTCAGTGGAGATCAAAGCGCGTTTGTCTTTGACATAACCAAAAATGGAGACAATGTAACAGACGCTGATGTAATCGGTTTTACCCCGACATTCGGAACCAAGTATGCGAATGCATATGGAGAAGGCGCAGTTGAATTCGGAATTATTGATGATTCTCTTTATGTATTTATTTGTGCACCAACTAATGGGATTGCCTGTTTCAGGATCGATGGACTTGTCGATAATACTTCCGTTGAGGAGCATATATCAGATAAATTTGAGCTTTCAGTCTATCCGAATCCTGCCACAGATTTTGCACGGGTGCGTTTCACTCTTCCCGCTGATGCATACGGACCGGTTTCAGTGAAACTGTACGATGTAAGCGGAAAATTTGTTGGAATTACACCTGAGAAGGCAGTTCCAGGACAACAGGAAATTACTATTAACACCTCAAATATGCCTTCAGGCATTTATACCTACCAGCTTAAATATAATAATATGGTAGGCACGGGAAAACTACTCGTTAAATAATTAGTACTAACTCAAAATCTTTTAAAATGAAGAAAAACTTAACTTTTTTAATGTTAGCATTTGCTACCTTCCTGTTTCTTAGGAACAAGCATACTGAATGCACAGCCCGCCGAGGTCTGGAACGAGCTCCATCCAAGTTGGAATGCTACCGGAAGTTTGCATTACAACTACAGGGGATTTGCTTATAATAAGTTGAATCACCACCTTTATGTAGCCGGTAGTATTGGACTTGATGGAGGCGCATCCACTGCTGCAAATAACCATATTATCGTCCTTGACGCGAGTACTGGTGATTCCCTGACGACCCTGACACTGGAGCCTCTGGCACTATCCGGTATGGGATATGGTATAAGGGATGTTGAAGTTGATGATGCCGGAGGGATTTATGCTATCCAGGCAACCCAGAACAGGTTTCATCCACTTCAATTGTTTTACTGGGCCAATGAAGATGCTGAACCAGTAAAATTATGGCAAGATCCACAGCGCTATTCACACTCTCTTGACTTCGCTGCAGGATTCAGCGTAGAGGGTGATTTTAACGATGAGGCTTTGATCATTATTCCCTTCCAGAATGAAGATTCAATTTACTATTTTGAAGCTGTTGACGGAAACCTGGGAAGTCTAGGTCTCATGGGACTTGATGTTGTCGGACACGGCGGAACCAAAGCTCATGTCAAGGCGCTGGGAACGAAAATTACCGATGGTTTCTGGTACAACAATTCTGTTTTGCAGGAGCCTACCAAATTCGATGGCAGCGGGACCGTTGTTGCTAAAATCGATGCAAGCCTGTTTACAGGGACCACGGGTGGTATTAACCAGTTTACTGCAGGAGCCAATACTTACCTGACCGTTGCAAACGCTGGGATTGTCCAGATTATAGACATTACCGGAAAAGCAGCTGATCTCTCTGATGTTACAGCAGGAGATTTCACGGGAATAGCAGGTACAGCCTCACCCCCGAGCAGTATCCATGGATATGGTCAGGAAGAAGCTGTTCTTGCCAATGCTGACGGATCCTATGCGATCTGGTCATTTTCAGCATACAGGTATACCAAGATGCTTGCAACTGAAGGAGCTCCAATTGCCAGTGGACTGGGATTAATAGGTTCACCATTAGTAGATGCAACGAAAACAGCAGTATACACTTATATCGACATAAACGGGGATGCAGAAGGTGCTTCCGAGATTAAATGGTATGTAGCCGATGACGATGCAGGCACAAACAGGGCTGAAATTACCGCAGCTGCTGGTAGCGCAACTTACACACTTGCTGCTGGTGATGTGGGCAAGTATATTACCTATACAGTTCTGCCGGTCGCTGCTACAGGAACTGTTTCTGATCCTGCACACCTGGTCGAATCGGCTCCTTTTGGACCCGTTCTGGCGGATGTGACTCCTCCGGTAGCCTCCAATGCGGCTATTGCCGGAGTAAACAAGGTTGGAGAAGTACTTACTGCAAGCTATGACTTCAGCGATGCAGGAGGAGAACTTGAAGGTGAATCAATATACAAATGGTTCTTGAGTGATGATGATATGGGAACCAATGCAACTATGTTTGCAGATGGCAGCCTTACCTACACTGTAAAAGGCGACGATGCCGGTAAATTCATTATGTTCGTTGTTATACCGAAATCTGCAACCGGATGGCCGCTTGTTGGGGATGCAGATACTGCATTTACCGATGCAGCTATTTTATTCCCACCATTCCCCCCAGAAGCTTCAGATGTAGCTATTTCAGGCCGGAATGCCGTTGAGGCTGTTCTGACAGGATCATATACCTATTCAGACCTGAATGAAGACGAGGAAGAAGGATCAATACTGAAGTGGTACCGTGCTGAAAAGGCTGACACAACTGGTAAGGTTGAAGTTGCCTCAGATACAAATATGTATACATTGGTAGCTGCCGATGAGGGTAAAGTTATCCTGTTTGAAGTAACTCCGGTATCTGTTCCTACAGAAGGTATTGATACGGGCGCAGCTGTTTTGGTAGCCACCGACACAATTGATCCCAGGCCTCCGGATTATGCTCCGGAAGCAAGAGATGTTGAATTATTAGGAACTCCTGAAGTAAGTGTGCTTTTAAGCGCTTCTTATACATACTTCGATACTATTCTGAATGATCCGGAAGGAGCCTCAATTTACAAATGGTTTACAGCAGATGACGCTGCAGGTACCAATGCAACTTTGATTGCAGGAGCTGAGGGACTTACATATCTTGTTCCGGAAGAGCAACTCGGAAAACATTTCATTTTTGAAGTTACCCCGGTTGCAACCAGTGGAGTCCTTCTCGAAGGCACACCGGTCAAATCAAATGCAACTGCAACCGCTGCTGTGGCCTCTGACAATACTTTCGGACTCGAAAGGATGTGGCTCGGATCTTCAAAGAAAGGTGCAGTACCTGAATATCTATATGAAGGTGATTACCTGGAGCGTGGTATTGCCGTTGGTGCTGATAAGATCTATATCGCCAGCCGGAACGGAGGAATCCGTGTAATGATGATTGACAAGGCTGACGGATCCTATCTGGGAGAACTTAATACCGAAGGAATATCAGGTGGAGTCTATGCCATTAATGATGTAGAGGTTTCTGACGATGGACAGATTCTTGCCGCACCGCTGGCAATTGGAACTGAATTCTGGATTTACAAATGGGCTGATGAACTGTCCGCTCCTGAGAAATGGATTGAGGTAACACTTACTGAGTCCATGCGTCTTGGAGACAAGTTTTCGGTAACAGGAGATGTTTCAGGAGATGCAATCATTATGGCAGCAATGTCAACCGGTGATAAACTTGTACGCTGGGTTGTGACCGGTGGTATTGTTGGTCCTGCTGAGTATATCACACTTACAGGTGTTACTTCAATTGGAAATTCTCCGGCTGCTGTTCCCTTTACAGCCAGTGCTGATGCCAATATTCTGGTTGACGGTAAAGGATTTGCACCGACGATTTTTGATAAGGATGGAAATAACCTTGGAGGAATCAGCGGAATAGAAGAATACGCAAAGGACAAGACTCAGTCCAATTCTCCGAACGCATTCCTTTATAAAGGTCGCACAATGGCAGCATTCTACCAGCATATCAGGCAGGATCCATTTGGTGTCAGAGTTATGGTTGTTGACATTACAGCACCTCCATACCAGATCATTGACTCCACTGAGTATCTATCCGATATGGGAGGAACCTATGATTATTTAGGAGAGGTTGATGTAACCACCGATGGTGATTATTATTACACATATCAGATGCAGGGTAAGAATGCCCTGGGTGCATACCGTGGTGAACTTGAATTGCCGGAGTTTGTTGAAGCTCAGACAACCCACGATGGTTCAATGATTTATACTATCATTGACAAGGCGCTGATGGATATTACAGAAACTGATGCTGCTCCATGGACTGTCATGGCTGATGCAGCTGCAGTTGGAATCGATTCAATCCGCAGCAGCACTGATACCATCATCTTTATTCTGACAACAGCCATCGCTGAAGACCAGGTTGTAACCATAGCATATGACGGATTGGGTACTATTGCTTCATTCAACGGTATGCCGCTGGCAGCTTTCGGACCTGAATCCGTGATGAATATTACAGGAGCTGATGTTCCTGTCGCTACGGATGTTGCTGTTACAGGTACATTGGAGCCGAACGAAGTTCTGACCGGTACTTACACCTTTACTGATCCTGACGGTGATGCTGAAGGAACAAGTACATTCCAGTGGTGGGAAGCTACCAATGCGGACGGAAGCGATAAGCTGAAGATTCTCGGTGAGAAGGCTCTGACCTATACTGTTGGTGCTGACATGGGTAACAAGTATGTAGCCTTCGAGGTTACTCCTGTCTCAGCCGCAGGTGGAGAGGATTACCTTGTGGGAGAGCCTGTCATGTCTGCCTTCGAACGGATCATAGTTGTTGGAATCAGTGATGAATTTGCTACAGGTGTGAGGATGTATCCGAATCCTGTAAGCAATGTTCTGACTATCGAAAATGTTGCTGATGTTCAGTCCATCACCCTGGTAGATATTGCCGGAAGGGTTATGATGACTGTTGAGAACAATGGCGCAAATGAAGTTATCCTTTCAATGGTTGATCTGCGGAACGGTGTTTACTTTGTTAAACTTACCGGGGAGAACAATCAGTTAAGGATTGATAAAGTCCTCAAGACTAAATAAAGTCTGTTTAAAAATGAGGGCAGGTTTAGCCTGCCCTCATTTTTTCTTTTCAACTTTTGTGGGTAATAATCCCACACATTTTTAGTTTAGTTTAATGCCATGCTTTTAGCCTGGAATTATCTCTTTAATCATTTTATATAATTATCATGGTGAAAGGATTACTGTATCTGTTCGTATTGCTCTCAATAACAATTACATCGTCTTATTCACAGGGTGTTAAGACCAGAAGAATTAAAAAGCTGCCATTAGAGCAGCATGCATATTTCCCCTCTTTCGGGAACAACAAAAATGAAATTTTAGTAACCGGGGAACAATTCAGTGGTTTGTCAGTTTACAATACCCGTTCCCGCGTGTTAACCTTAATAAGTGAGGAAGAAGGTGCCGGTGTTGAGCCTGCCATTGATCCGGAGGGCAATATTATTTATCGTGTGTCTTCCTATGAGAATGGCAGAAGGAAAACCGGATATAAAATGTACAATCCGGCAAATAAGAAATCAGCTCCTGTTAGCATTGAATCACCTGTCAAGGATTTGCAGGTTAAGGTAAAAGGCAAGACCCTTGATATAATCAATAATGGGCAGACGATCCGTTCAATTTCACCTGCCGGTGATATATATTATGTCTGGGCATCATTGTCACCTGATAAAAGAAGAATTCTATTCACTGCGGTTGGTGACGGTACATATGTCACTGATCTGGAAGGAAACATATTGGGCAGGATGGATGATCTCAATTCTCCCATATGGATGAACAATGAATGGATCCTCGGAATGAATGACAAGGATGATGGTCACAGCATAATCTCATCCGATGTTATCGCGGTTCATATAGCCAGTGAGAGGAGATTTAACCTTACAGAGAATACCGGGGAGATTGCCATTTATCCACAAGCTTCTCCGGAAAGCAAGAAAATTGTTTTTCACAGTCCAAAGGGAGAGATTTTTACCATGAAAATTAAACTTAGGAAATAGGAGTGGTCATGAGATACATCATATCCTTAGTAATCCTTGCGGGGATATTTGCGGGCAATTTCGCCCAGACTCCTGATTTCACCGGAATCAAAATTGCGATTGATCCCGGGCACGGGGGACATGAGAGTGATGATAGGGGACAGCCCAATGGTTTCTGGGAGTCTGAGGGAAATCTGACCAAAGGCTTGTGGTTACGTGACCTTCTTGAAGGAAGAGGAGCAGAGGTCTTTATGACCAGGACAAATAACCTGGGTGACGATGCCAATGATATTGGACTGTCCGAGAGAGCAGCTGTAGCTAATGCAAATGAAGTGGATCTTTTCATATCCATACACTCGAATGCAGGCAGCCAGTCATCCAATTACCCGATGACCATATTCAACGGGACAACGGAATCCCCTTCCATTCCCCAGGCCAAAGAATGGGCGATTGTACTTTGGGAACAGTTGATCACTAATGTATCGACTTATTGGACAAACACTGATCCAAAATGGATTGGTGATTTAACCCTGAATCCCACATGGTTATATGGATACGGGGTACTTTATCCACTTACGGTTCCCGGAATTATTTCGGAAGGAAGTTTTCATGATTACAAGCCTGAACAGGACCGTCTTTTAAACCTGGAATACAGGAAGCAGGAGGCCTGGAATATGCTTTATGCCATGGAAGAATATTTCTCGCTGAGCGGAACCGAACCCGATGGGAATATATCGGGGATCATAAGGGACTCCCTGCTGGTTAAGGACTATTATTCTGTTGAAGGCTCACCGGATGGTTATATGGTTGTTAATGGCTCTGAGGTTAAACTTGTGGAAACGGGTGAAACTTATATTGTCGATAATGTGAATACCGGTTTTTATTATTTCGACAGCCTGGCTCCCGGCATGTACCACCTGGTCTTTTCGGCGACTGATTATTTTAATGATACGGTGGAGTTGGAGGTTGCAGCACATAAGTTCAGCTATCATAACCACTGGTTAAGAGCGGACAAGACTATGCCTCCCAGGATCATATCTTATGGTCCATCTGAAGGAGAACTTACTCCCTGTTTTGACCCTGTCAACCTCACTTTTAATATGAATATGGATTCGGCGAGCTTTGCAGAGGCATTTAGCATTACACCCGAAATTGATGGAAAATTTAACTGGGACAAGAAATACCTGAATGTTTCATTCCAGCCAGATATTCCTTATGATACAAGCACAATGTATACCGTTTTTATTGATACTATTGCGGAGCATCAGTGGGGAGTGAGGCTTGATACTACCCTGGAGTTTAGTTTCAACACTGAGAACAGGAACAGGTATTACCTGGAGTCAAGTTTCCCTGCCGATGAACAATCTGAAATTGATCCCTTTCTGCAATTCCGACTCATTTTCGATAATACTATTGATAATACATCATTAATTGATGCTGTTTCCATTCTTTCGGATGGGGGAGAGCCAATCAGTACCAGGGGAGCATCCATTCAAAGTATTGACGGAAAAGGACATTATTACTTCCAGCCTTCAGAGGATCTTGAGTACGGAAAAGAGTATGTCCTGCAACTGCTTGGCAGCATAATGGATGCAGAATATATTCCCCTGGTGGATACGGTGAAGATAAAGTTTACCACCAGGCCGGAATTAGACGAGCTGATAGTACTGGACGAATTTGATGATGCAAAGAACTGGTCCATTGACTTCACTGGCAGCACTGGAACAGATCCGGCATCATTTGTTTATAAATGGACCAAGACCTATCGTTCAGGTGCTGCATCCATGCTTACCAGGTATACTTTCCTGGGGGATGGGGCCGAGTGTCTCGTAAAACCGGATAATCCCATATTGCTTAATGAAGGTAGTTTGGAGGCTGGATTATGGATATGGGGAGAGATGAGTAAAAACCTGGTGATTCTGGGATTTGACACGGGACTTGAACAGGAAGTCGGTTCGGTAGATTTTGCAGGCTGGAGATATTGCTCCGCGGAAGTCCCTGAAGGAGCAACAGAAATTCAGTACGTAAAAATCAAACTGTCAGCAGAGGGCGTTTTAACGGAGGATATAATTTTTGACGGTCTCAGCCAGCCGGTGATCAGTTCCACAAATACCCGTAAGTTTACCAGCAATCTTAAAGTTTTCCCTAATCCATTAACTGGTCCAGAGATTCAAATCAGCGGATTACCTTCCGGGGAAACCGCATATCGGATTTTTGATCTGGATGGCAGACAGATTCAGCAGGGTTTGATCGAAAAGGGAGACCAGAGCATCATGCTTACTGAGGCCAGCCTCAGTCTGCACATGTTTGTTCTGCAACTTGGTGGCAGGAATGAAAATAAGTCATTCTTAATAATAAAATCAACTAAATAAACTGAGATGAATAAAATCATTTCGATTCTATTTCTTCTTTGCTCTGTTGCAGGATTATATGGACAGGGAAGAACAATAACCGGCAGGGTGACAGACGAAGTTGACGCTTCGCCTCTAATTGGTGCAAGCATACTGGCTAAAACGGATCCGGGAACCTCTCAGATAGGTACCATTGCCGATTTAGATGGAAATTTTACCCTTGAATTGCCTGCGGGCATAAATACCATTGTTGTTTCCTATGTCGGATATGAAACCAGGGAGTTCAGTGTTGAGGGACTTTCAACAATCAATGTAACCCTGGGTATGTCTTCGACCGCCCTTGACGAGGTGGTGATAACCGCGCTTGGAATAAAAAAGGAGAAGAAGGCCCTGGGCTATTCCTTTTCAGAGGTCGACGGGGATGAACTTACAACCAACAGAGATGTGAATTTCATTAATTCTATCAGCAATAAAGTTGCAGGTGTAAATATCTCACAGACTGCAGGAGGGGCAGGTACTTCTTCCAGGATTATTATCCGGGGAGTGAAATCACTTTCTACGGAAAGCCAGCCCCTTATTGTAGTGGACGGAGTACCCATTGACAATTCTGTAAATGATGTTTCATGGTACGGGGGACTGGATTACGGGAATAGTATGGTAGGTATTTCACCGGATGATATTGAAACCATGTCTGTGCTGAAAGGTCCCAATGCAGCTGCTCTGTACGGATCAAGAGCTGCCACCGGTGTTATCCTGATAACCACCAAGAAGGGTTCTGCAGGGGAACAACTGAGTGTGACACTCAATTCAAATTTCATGTTTGACAGGGCTTATATCGTTGCCCAATACCAGAATGAATACGGGCTAGGCTTTGGGGGGAATATTACCAAACAGGCTCTTTCACCTGAACAAGTGGAAATCTATGGGGTTGATTCTGCCCGTTATTCTTATGGTACAGGAAGCTGGGGACCGAAAATGGATGGAACCTGGGAAGTTCTGAACTGGAATGGGAAATTCACTACGGTCACTCCCCAGCCTGATAATGCAAAGGATTATTATGAGCATGGCTATACGCTGACCAATACCGTCGGGATCTCCAATGGAAGCGAGAAATTCAACTGGAGGCTGGCTCTTGCCTCCCTGAATAACAAAGGATTGAAACCAAACAGTACCTATGACAGGTATAATGTAAGTTTCAACATGAATTCAAAACTGAATAAGTATGCCAGTGTCAACTTTAAGGGGAGCTATCTACGCGAAGATGCTTTTAACCGGGTAGGTATGAGTGATTCCCGGACCGGATCCAGAAACTTTGTTTGGATGCCCAGGAGTGTCAATATAAATACACTCCGAGAGGATTATAAAAACGACAACGGACTGGAACAGAACTGGCGTTTTACCGATGATTGGATGACGAATCCATACTGGGAAGCATTCGAGAATTATAATAATGATACCAAGGACCAGTTCATTGGATTTGTAAAGCTCGACCTGAATCTTACCCCCTGGCTGAAGGGATTTGTCCGGACAAGTATGGATACCTATGGTACAAAAAGGTATAACAGGGTTGGAAACGGTGCGCTTCGCGAAAATGGTGAAGGGTCTTATACTGAGCAATGGGTAAACTACCGGTCTATGAGTCATGATTTCCTTTTAACGGCGGACAAGAATATTGGGGAAAACTTTAACCTGACGGGGAACCTGGGTGGCAATTACTACAGATCAGACGTAGATTACCAGTCCACTACCATAATTGGACTTGCGGTACCAAACTTTTTCTCCCTGAACAATCCCAAGTATCCTGACCAGACATCCGCAGGATCCTCAAAAAGCACAAAAGTTATTCAGTCTTTATATGGATCAGCCCAGCTGCAGTATAAAAATTGGATATATCTTGAATTGACAGGGCGGAATGACTGGACATCCACACTTCCGGTAGATAATAATTCTTATTTCTACCCTTCGATAAATACAAGTTTTGTATTCTCCGAGGCGTTCGGTATGGGAAAGAACTTCCTGAGTTTCGGTAAAATCCGGGGCTCATATGCATTTGTCGGGAATGATACGGGTCCACATAAACTATCCTGGCGATTTATCAACCAGGCCTATGGTGCTGTACCCGCAGTCTATCTTCAGGGAGTCGGATTCAATCCGGACCTGAAACCTGAACGGACCGGATCATGGGAAGTCGGAACCGATTTGAGGTTCTGGATGAACCGTCTTTCGTTGGATTTGACCTATTATAATGAGATTACTTATGACCAGATTGTTCAGGCTGAGATTTCTCCTTCTTCAGGGGTTGCGAGCATACTGACAAACGGAGGGGAAATATCCAATAAGGGAATTGAACTTATGCTGGATATCAGTCCCGTGAGAACCAGTGACTTCAACTGGGATATATCCCTGAATTTTGCCAGGAACAGGAATGAGGTTCTTTCACTTGCTGAGGAGCTTGAGCGTCTGCCCATTACAGGAGAAAGCCAGATCAATATCCTTGCGGTACCCGGCCTTCCATATGGTGAGATTACGGGTGCCAGGTTTATGCGGTATTACAAAACGGATTCAATTACCGGTCAGGTGTTGGATGATCCGAATAACGGTCGCCCCCTCGTAGGGGATGACGGGTTCTTTGTGATGGACTCAATCTGGGGTCCCATCGGGAATATTACCCCGGACTGGTCAGGTGGTATTACTAATAACCTGCGATTCAAAGGCCTGTCGCTTACCTTTACCATTGGATTCCAGCGGGGTGGGGATATTTTCTCAAAAACCAATAAATACGGAATGGATATGGGGCAGTTTGTTGAGACCCTTGAGGGACGTGATTCATGGTATGCATCAAGTACCCAGGAGCAGCTGGTGGGGAGAATGGGACAAAGGGATGCAAACGGAGATCCGATTCTTGATGTAAACGGAGATCAGGTTTTTGATCCGCAATCCGATCCCGTAGGTATCGTTGCTGAGGGTGTCCTGGCGGATGGTTCAGAGAATATCCGGGGCGTTGATCCGCAATTCTACCAGCACCAGCGGAAATGGGGAGGGATCGCCGAGCTTGATATATACGATGCTTCCTATGTCAAATTGAGAGATCTGACGATAAACTATGATTTTCCTGCTTCCTGGTTTAACAACAAAGTCATAAAGAGCGCATCTCTTGCCTTTGTGGGCAGGAACCTGTGGCTTATTTACAGTGGTGTTCCCAATGTGGATCCAGAATCGGCTTTCAGCTCAAATAATAACGGGATAGGGCAGGAATATGCTTCCATGCCATCAACCCGTTCATATGGTTTCAACCTGAAACTGGTCTTTTAATTGAAATCCTACTACAATGAATAAAGCATATATCATTTTAAGCATCCTCATCATTGCCCTTCTATCGGCTTGTACAAAGAATTTTGAGGAAATTAATAAGAATCCGAACTATCCGACTACCAGCGATGTGAATTTCATATTCAATTATGTAACCAAGGAAGCGGCCGGGGATTATGGCTTCAATACAAGTTATAACAGCACCTATATTCAACGCTGGGTTATGCAAACAGCTGCAGTCTATGGGAACTCTACCATGCCGCCATATACACTTTTCGATGATTTCAGGATCACAAATCTCTGGAATTATTATTATTCTAACCTTTTATTGAATTGCCAGATTCTGGTAAAGTACACCGCTGATGATGAAGCATTGCTGAACAAACACCAGGTAGCCAGGATATGGAAAGTGTACTCATTCCACAGGGTTACTGACCTCTGGGGAGATGTACCCTATTCGGATGCATGGAAGCTGCTTGATGATTATTCAAAGGAAAGCATAACCCCGAAATACGATACCCAGGAGGATATCTATACTGATATGCTGGAAGAATTGAAAGACGCAGCTTCAAAAATTGATCCAACAGGGGAGTTTTATTCAAACGACATGATCTTTGACGGGAATATGGAACTGTGGATTAAGTTTGCAAACTCACTCAGACTCCGCCTTGCTGTTCGAAGTGGTAATCAACAGGTCATTAATGAAATTATTGCTGAGGACAATTTAATATCTGATTTGGATGAGGGAGCAGAGTTCACATACATCGAACCAAAAGAATGGTGGAGCCCGTATTATGAGATGAATATCAGTTCCAGAAATCCGACGAATCCGGATCTGACCGGTACTGCAGTTTCCAAGGTTAGTGAATTGATGGCTGCCATACTTAATGCTACGGGTGATCCTCGTTTTGAGATTTTTCTCCAGCCCATTGAAACAGATAATTTTTCCTATCGGGGAGTACCCAATCTGATGGATGCCAAAAAGAAAGAAAACCAGGCTCTGGGCATGGGTGTAATGAGCACCTCCTATATTGGAAGATACTTCTCAGAAGATCCTACCTGGACAAAATTCCTTGTCAGCTATGCCGAAGTTTGTTTCCTGAGATCAGAAGCAGCTTTCAGGGGATGGACCACAGAGGATGCCCAATACTGGTATGAAGAAGGGGTAGGGGCCGCTATGGAATTATACGAAATTCCTGCAGATGATATATCCGCCTTTTTGTCCTCCGGGGGAGCCTGGACCAATTCCCTGGAGTTGATCATCACAGAAAAATGGATTGCCCTGTTCCTGGACGGCTGGGAAGCCTTCTCAGAATACAGGAGAACCGGGTATCCCCAGCTGATGAAATACGAAATGGTACTTGATGGAATTAAGATAAAAGAAATAGAGTTCGTACCTGTTTCCAGGGACTATGTTCCTGGCAGGCTGCCTTATCCTTTGGATGAGAAGAGCCTGAATAAAGAGAATTATAATGAGGCTCTCAGCAGGATTGGAGGTACCGACGATTACTACCAGCAGGTCTGGTGGTCAAAGAAATTTGGAGATATTAATTATTAAAGATTCACTGTTCCGAACAAGCTGACATGAAATATATTATCATAGCTGTAGTTGCTGTCTGTATTTTGTTTGTCCCGAAGGCAAAGGCTCAGACGGAATCCAAGCAGGAATTCCGTGCAACCTGGGTAGCCTCCGTTGCAAATATTGACTGGCCAAAGTATGAACACAGGGGAAAGTATGAAGATCAGAAAAATGACCTCATTCAGATGCTTAACGATTTCCAGGCATTGAATTTCAATGCAATCTTATTGCAGGTGAGATCAGAATGCGATGCAATGTATAATTCTACCTATGAGCCATGGTCAAGATACCTCTCAGGGACCCAGGGAACAGATCCCGGATACGATCCACTTCAGTTTGCCATTGATGAAGCCCATAAAAGAGGAATTGAACTGCATGCCTGGATGAATCCTTACCGGATTAATGCATCGACCAGTGATGGCTCCGGTTATTATCATACCGAGCATATCTATTTGGAGCATCCGGAATGGGCGATGGTATATCCTTCAAACAAGAAAATACTGAATCCCGGCCTGCCGGAAGTTATGTCCTATATCGGTTCAGTTGTGAGGGATCTCGTTGAGAACTATGAGGTTGACGGGGTGCACTTCGATGATTATTTTTATGGTTACGAAGGTACCCTGGCATCCTATGACCAGGATGCTTATGATCTGTATGGAGGGGGCATGGCCAGGGATGACTGGAGAAGGGATAATGTAAACCGTATGATCGATACGGTCTATAAGGTGATACAGGAAACCGATCCGGATGTCAGGTTCGGGGTCAGTCCCTTTGGAATCTACAAAAACGGTGTGCCTCAGGGTATCGTTGGACTGGACGCATACAGCGTGATCTATTGCGACCCACTGGCATGGCTGGAAGGTGGAGATGTAGACTATATTACTCCGCAGATGTACTGGCCAACAGGAGGGGGACAGGATTTTGAGACACTGGCTCAATTCTGGTCTGACACCGTCTCACATTTCGGCAGGCATCTTTACGCTGGACAGGGGAGCTACCGGCTTTCGAGCAATCCCGACCTTAAAGCAATGCAGGTGGATTCCGGACTTCATGAATCCAAGATGTATTTCGACCTGATGCCGGAGGATAACCTCTCTAATATGGAGCAAAGACTAAAGAGTACAAGTGATCCGGTGGCTCCGTGGACCCTGGGACAAATAGGACTACAGATAGATATTATCCGGTCACACCAGGATAAAGCAGGACTGGGTTCAGTGTTTTTCAGTGCAAAGGATTTCAGGCGTGTGAACGGATTGGCGGATTACCTGCAGCAGGAAAAATATACACATGTAAGCCTGGCTCCGGAAATGACCTGGA
The DNA here is from genome assembly GCA_963777115.1 of uncultured Bacteroidaceae bacterium. Taxonomy (GTDB): domain Bacteria; phylum Bacteroidota; class Bacteroidia; order Bacteroidales; family SM23-62; genus SM23-62. The sequence goes on from CAVZPP010000002.1 coordinate 844,340, forward strand.
AACCAGGTTCGGCGCCTGCTGCTCCCCAGAATATCACCACATTCGTAAACGGTGAGGATTATTACCTTACATGGGATGCCGGAGCTACAGGGACGGAAAGATTTTATGTGTATTCCAGCAGTACAAGTATAGATCCCGTAAGCATTGTAAGTGATCCCGACAACCTCCAGGGAAGATCTTTCACAAATTCAATTCCTCTTGCAGGTTTAGTTATTCCGGAAGGAGCTTCGCTGGTTGTCACTGCCGTTTCACGTATCGGAAAAGAGAGTGATCCCAGCGCCCTGTATGAACTGGCTGAGGGAATACCCATGGTGGAGCTTGTCTCACCTGCAGATAGCGAGGTTCTTGGGACTGAGGATTTATTGAAATGGAGGTCCATGACACAGGACACATTATTCCAGCTGCAGGTTTCTGGCAACAGCAGCTTCAGCAATGTATTATACACCTCCGACTGGATCAGGGATTCTTCCTTCAGCATTTCGCCGCTTCAACTCGATGGTGAGACAGATTATTTCTGGAGGGCAAGAGCAAAGAGGGATGCAGGCGGACCCTATTCTGCTCCATGGAAGTTCCGTACGGGCTACCCGGCAGTACCCGAATTGACTGCACCTGAAAGCCTTCAACAACTGGTATCCACCCGCCCCAGGATTGAGTGGACCAGCAGTCCCTCTACCGACAGCATCAGGGTACTTATTTCTGAGAGCAGTTCATTTGATATTATTGCCGCAGATGATACTTTTGATGCAACAGCGGGAGAAGGGATTATTTCCGGAGAGCTGGGAAAAAATAAATGGTTCTATGCCAGGATCAAGGGAATTAATGAATATGGCAGTAGCGGGTATTCTGCGGATATTCCGTTTAAGACCACTAGCGGTGAAATTCCGGAAGTTAAACTGCTTGCCCCCGCTGACCAGTCCACCGTATCATCCTTTGACAGCCTGAGATGGGAAACAACGACAGGCTCGGGAAGCATCACATATTTAGTTGAGATTTCCCTCGATGCAAACTTCAGCAGTGTTCTGTTTACAACAGGCTGGATACCATCACTTTATATCCTGGCTTCAGATCTGAACCTGGAAGGAAAGCGAAGTTATTACTGGCGGGTAAAGGCAAAAAGCGAATTCGGTGAAAGCGATTATACAGAGATTCGCAACTACACTGCGGGTTATCCGACAAGGCCATCAATTACCTCTCCCGGCTCCCTTTCAGAGAATAATGATGTTTATACGACTATTGGCTGGACAACAGATCCGGATGTAGACTCTGTCTATGTCGAGTTTGCCGAAGATGGTAAATTCACGACTGTTAATAAATACGAAACCTTTGTCGCCACACCTGGAACGGGACAACTCAGCAGTCCCTTGCAAGGCCTCACCTGGTATTTTGCCAGAATTCAGGCCATCAACGGATATGGAAGCAGCGTTTTCAGTGCAAGCAAATATTTCCGCACCGAAGAAGCCAGCCTCGTTGATAAACTCTCATCCTCCCATGCATTCGGGTTCGACATATTACCTAATGTCATAAGCGGGGAAAATGCCATTATCAGGTTGAAAATGCAGAGACCCTCGGCGATATCCATACAGGTGTACAATGCATTTGGAAGCGAAATTTTGATGGCTGAAAGGAAGCTGATGGCAGAGGAAGGTGTATCGGAGATAACACTGAATAGAGATGCACTTGGATTACCCGGTGTTTACCTGGTAAGGTTAACAGCAAATGGGAGCAGCATTGTTAAACGAATATTCCTGGTGGAGTAATGAAAATATGTAATTAATGATTGCAATAGCAGACAGCGGATCGACAAGCACAGACTGGAGAATAATTGATGGCAGTGATACCATCAATATCAGGGGGAATGGGGTCAATCCGTATTTCATGACCAGCGAGCAAATTGTTGAGGAGTTAATATCCGGGGAGCTTAATGGTTATTTCAAGGATATTGAGAAAGTGTTTTTCTATGGAGCGGGACTGGCAAATGATCCTGTGAAAGAAATCATGCAAAGCGCCTTTGAGAAGGTATTTGTGAATGCAGTTTCATTAAGTTTTGAAGATGACCTGCTTGCTGCTTCAAGGGCGCTATTCAAAACAGGAGATGGCATTGCCTGCATTCTGGGAACAGGATCAAATTCATGCCTTTACAGGAATGGATTGATAGTAGACAGGATTCCTGCCCTGGGTTATATCCTGGGAGATGAGGGCAGTGGTGCCAGACTTGGGATAAATTTTATCAATGCCCTTCTGAAAAGGCAGCTCCCTGAAGAATTGAGCCGGAAGCTTATTGAAGATGAAGGATTATCAATGAACCAGGTACTGGAAAATGTATACAGGAAAAAGCTGCCTAATCGTTACCTGGCATCAATAACAAAAATTATACATGCAAATCTTGAATACGGAGAGGTGAAGAGAATTGTCCTGGATTCATTTGAGGATTTTTATTTAAAAAACATCTCAAGGTATGAAGGCCATGAAAACCTGGAAATCGGATTTGTTGGTTCTGTCTCCTGGCATTTCAGAAACCTGCTGGAAGAGGTATTACAGAAACATGGGCTCAGAGTGTCCCGGATCCTGCAGGCTCCAGTTGATGAACTGGTAAGTTTTCATACACAGGCAAAGAAATAAAATTAAAGAAACCATGATAAACTATACGGAGTCCCCTTCATATTATGATGACCTTGAGAAGATGTCCGTTGGTGAATTGCTGGGGAACATCAACCATGAGGACAGCACGGTTCATATTGCAGTCAGTAAAATACTGCCACAGATTGAAAAGGTTGTATCGACGATTATCCCGAGAATTAAGAGGGGTGGCCGGCTTTTTTATGTCGGGGCAGGAACGAGCGGGAGGCTCGGTATACTTGATGCATCTGAGATACCTCCAACCTTCGGAGTGCCTTTTGATATCGTTATTGGGATTATTGCCGGAGGGGACAGGGCAATAAGGAAGGCTGTTGAATCAGCAGAAGATGATGAAGCTGGTGCCTGGCGGGATCTTCAGAAATTTGAACCTCATGAAAGTGATTCTGTGGTCGGCATCGCCGCTTCCGGACGGACTCCCTATGTGATAGGTGCTGTAAAGGATGCCAGGAAAGCAGGCCTGTTCACTTCCTGCATTACCTGTAATGAAAATACCAGGCTTGCTGCTGAAGTGGATGTGCCCCTGGAGGCTGTAGTGGGACCGGAATTTGTGACAGGGAGTACACGGATGAAGGCAGGCACTGCACAAAAACTGATCCTGAATATGATCACGACCTCGGTTATGATTAAGTTGGGAAAGGTGAAGGGCAACAAAATGATCGATATGCAGCTGACAAACCAGAAACTCGTTGACCGGGGTTCCAAAATGATCATGGATGAATTGAAGCTGAGCTATGCTGAGTCAAGGCGTCTTCTTCTTCTGTTCGGTTCAGTAAGGGATGTGCTGAACAATTATAAAAAAGACTTATAGTAAAAGAATCAACACTGTCCTTTCGGTTTTAGAACCGGTTCAGGTATTTAAGATAGATTTCCCTGGTACGCTCAAGGTGTAAGCTCATTATCTCATAAGCCTCTTTCTCATTCTGTTCCCTGATAGATTTTAACACTTTGGTGTGGAACTCAACGGTATGAGGCTTTTCTCCATCAATATTGGCGTATATAAAATTCCTCATTCTCGGCAGCAGTGTATAGATGGGTTCCATGGTAATCTGCACAATAGGGTTTGAAGTGGCCTTCGTTATGATCAAATGGAATTTATTATCCAGGTCTGCTTCCTCCTGGGTATTGTCAGGGTCACATTTAATAAACTCATTAAGGTTGTTTTCCAGTTCATCCAGGTTTTCCTGGGTCCGGTTAACTGCAGCAAGCCTGGCAATTTCAGGTTCGAAAATCCGGCGAACCTCAATAATCTGATCGATAAGTTTATTATCAAATTTCAGGTCGTAATAAAGGTTGAGGCTGTCAATAGCGTCCTCGATTTTAATCTCTGAGACGTAGATCCCGCTACCCTTCTGAATGAGGATCAGTCCCCTGGCACTTAAGCGCCTCAATGCTTCCCTCAGGGCTGTCCTGCTGACACCGAAAGATTTGCACATCTCATGCTCTGATGGAAGCTTGGTACCTATAGTCAGCTTCTTTTCACGGATGGCAGCTTCAATGGTCCTCTCAATCTTCTGGCTGAGTGTCTGTTTGTTTCCAATATCCTGAAAGATATTTTCCATTTTATTCTTAATTAGTATGTTTCAGATCTATTTTTTCCAATGCAGCAACATACTCTCATTTTATGAAGCTGCAAAGGTAAATTTTTATTGTTTACTTGCTCTATCCACCAGGTACATTATTGATTGATAATTTATCCCGCTGTTCTTTGACAGGCCAATCTCACATGTGCGGCTGTTTGAGTATCCTGATCTGCAATCATTTACCTGCTCTTTTAATTTTCGTAATGCCCAGTTATTTACTCCCGGTTGTGAGAAACCTTTGTCCCCTGCAAAGCCGCAACAACCGACTTCTTCCGGAAAGATATGATGATTGGTACAGGCCTCTGCAACCTTATGAAATTTGCTGCCAATTTCCATTTTGGTGCTACTGCAGGTAATGTGAAAAGCGATATTTTCTTCCTGCTTACTGAGTTCCAGTTTGTCCAGTAAGAAATCATGAATAAATTCAACGGGTTCATACATTTTCAGACGGTCGGACATGACCCTGCGCATCCGGTAAATGCATGGACTTGTATCGCAAAGGATGGGGTAGGTTCCGTTTTCACTGACTCGGAGTAATTCCGCCTCAAGTTCTGCGGATTTTAAATCAGCAATATCCGGAAATCCTTTGCTTTCCCATGGCGTTCCGCAGCAAAGATTTTCCATATTCTCAGGAAAGACAATACTGTATCCCGCCCTTTCAAGTACATTGACGGTAACTTGTACCAGTGATTCCGGAGATGAGTCACCTTTAGAGGAACCCATGGACTGGTTGATACAACTCGGGAAATATACTACCCTGAGAGATTTATTACCTGATTCTTTCACCCTTAGCTTCCTGAGCCTGGCGGGACCTGGCATATATTTATTCCATTCAGGGATTCGGCTGAAGGAGATCTTCCTGAAAGAGCGGGTCAGAAAACCAAATATTCTGCTGCCCAATAGGGTGTGCAGTAGGTTCACCGCCCCAAGTCCCTTTCGAATAATCCTGGCAGTAAGGCTGAAATTCCTTGCAATCCGGTGTGCCCACTTCCGGCTGCCCGACTTTGCCTGGTTTTCAGAGGTCCGGAGTTTCTTGATAAATACTCCTGTATCAATATCGACCGGACAGCTGCTTGAACACAGTCCATCTCCGGCACAGGACAGATTTCCTGCATACCTGAAGGAATCCTCAAGGAGTCTGATCTTTTTCCGGTCTCCTTCCATAGATAATGCCCTGATTTCCCGTTGTACAACTATGCGTTGCCTGGCTGACAGAGTATGTCCTGTTGTCAAACAGTTAATCTCGCAGAAGCCACACTCAATGCATTTGTCAATGGTTTCGTCTACCACCGGCAGCTGCTTGAAGTTCTTGAGATGTGCTTCAGGATCACTGTTGATAATTACCCCGGGATTCAAAATTGCACGGGGGTCGCAAGCTGACTTTATCTCTTTCATTATCCCGTAAAGTCCTTCACCCCATTCAAGAGATACAAAAGGTGCCATGTTTATCCCGGTTCCGTGTTCAGCTTTCAGGGAGCCCTGGTATTTATTTACGATCAGGTCTGTCAACTGCCTGATCAGTTTATCATATCTTTTCAGCTCATCGGGATCATGGAAATCCTGGGCAAAAATGAAATGCATGTTGCCATCCAGAGCATGACCATAGATTACTGCATCATGATAATTCAGATCATCCAGCATTTTTCTCATATCCTCGACCGCATCAGCCAGGTATTCCAGCTTGACTGCAACATCCTCAATAATTACAACGGTCCCTGGTTCTCTCATTCCCCCGACAGAGGGGAATACACCTTTCCGGATTTTCCAGTACTCATTAATCTGCTTCTGGTCAAAGGTTATATTGAAATCCCTGGCCAGTCTGAATTCCTCAAGGGACGCCTGCGTCAGTTGTATGTTCTGCTGCAGGATTTTTTCGTCTTCAGTTTCCAGATCTATCAGCAGGGCAGTTACCTCGTCTCCCAATGATTTAATAAAATCCGGCATGCCTGCTTTGTTCTCAATGGATCGTAATGCTTGCCGGTCTATCAGTTCAATGGCAGTGACACCGGACTTTTTCAGGGCCGGTACGGCAAGACAGGCATCCTTCAGGTTTCTGAAGTAAACCATGGCCGAGGCCCTGTAATCCAATATGGGAATAGTTTTAAATATAGCTTCTGAAATAAATCCCAGTGTGCCTTCAGATCCAACCATCAGGTGAAGTATGATATCAATCGGATCATCATAATCCAGGAAGGAATTCAATCCATAACCAGTGGTGTTTTTGATTTTGAACTTTTCCTGTATAGTATCCCTGAATGAAGGCTCATTTCTGATTCTGGATTTGAGTTCCTCAATCTTTTCAACCAGTTCGGTCTTAGTATTCCTGAAATCCTCCCGGCTTTTTTCCTCCGAAGTATCCAGCAGGGTACCATCACTGAACACTATCCTGGCAGATTCAATAGTTGCATAACTATTCGCATGTATGCCACAGCTCATACCACTGGCATTATTGGCAATGATCCCGCCTATCATGGCTGAATTAACCGAGGCAGGATCAGGTCCGAATTTAACCTTGTAGGGCCTGAGCAATTGGTTGAGCCTGAGTCCTGTCATACCGGGCTGGACTCTCACGTATCTGCCTTCACTGAGAACGGTTGCCTTGCTCCAGTCATCACCTCTGGCCTGAACCAGAACAGAGTCTGAGATCGCCTGTCCCGATAGACTGGTACCGGCAGCCCTAAATGTGAGAGGAATAGATTCCTTGAACAGCTTTTCAAGGATATGGATAACTTCATTCTCATTTCCAGGGAGCAGGACCGCTTCGGGGGTTTTCCTGTAACAGCCGGCATCTGTACCATAAGCTATCCTGGAAAAATAGTCGGTGAGGACTGCCTTTTTTCCGATTTTCGATTGTAATTCTTTTAAAGTCTTATCAATCCCTGCTTTTGCCATATTCACATCATTATCATATTTGTATGACATATGATCACATAAAGATATAGAATTATTATTTATCTGGAACGATAATTTTTCAATCCTTGTATATTACCCATAAAATAATAGTGAAAATACTAAGGACCAAGCATAACAGCTAAAAAATATGTTGTTCCGGATAAGGGAAATCAAGAGGTGAAATAGCTGGTTTACCAGGTGGATGGATAAATCTTTTTTATTATTTGGGCCCAATATGTAACATGTATTACAAATTTTCATTATTTTTGATAATTCCTTATTTCCAGGTACCAAATTACCTAATTGACGATGGCAAAAATCAATTGTTTCCTTGATAACTCTGAAGGATCCGAAAACCTCGTAAAGCACTTAAAAAAGCATGATCTAATTGATGAAGTGTATCTGCTGGGCAAGGAAGGTGACCCCATTGAGTCCGGAATATTTCATACCGATACAATCCGGAAGATTGCGGACTTGTCCCTTGCAGAATATACACTTATTGTGGCAGAGGATTGTCATATTGATTTCGGTGAGTTTGCACTCGAGCGTTTTATTTCAGCAGCTGAAGCAACCGGAGCTGGCATGTTGTATTCAGATTATTTCCGGGTTTCGGCAGAAAAGCAGGTACCCCATCCGGTTATTGATTACCAGTCAGGAAGCCTGAGGGATGATTTTAATTTCGGACCGGTCCTCTTCTACAGGTCAGAGGCTCTGAGGAGGGCAGTTTCAGGTATTAAGGATTCGTTTGAATATGCCGGATTATTTCAACTTCGCCTGAAGACAAGCCAGGAATTTGATATTGTGAGAATTCCCGAGTTTCTGTATTCAAGAATTGATATTGATTCAGCCGGAAAAAGGTCTGGATTTGATTACGTGGATCCTAAGAACAGGAATGTTCAACTGGAGATGGAAAAGGCGGTAACAATTCATCTGAAGGAGACGGGTGCTTACCTGGGAGGCAATTACAGGGAAATTGACTTTGAAAGCGAAAACTTTGAAACAGAGGCATCCGTGATTATTCCGGTTTTGAACAGGGAAAAGACGATTGCAGATGCGATCGAGTCGGTGATGATACAGAAGACAGGGTTTCCCTATAACCTGATTATAGTTAATAACCATTCCAAAGATACTACAGGCGAGATTATTGAATCATATGCTGAGAAGTACGACAACCTGGTCCATATTATTCCGGAAAGAAAAGACCTTGGAATAGGGGGTTGCTGGAACCTGGCTGCTCATGACAAACGATGCGGCCGATTTGCGGTCCAGTTGGACAGTGATGATCTTTATAAGGATCATACAACCCTCCAGCAGATCATTGATACCTTTTACAGGGAAAAATGCGCCATGGTAATTGGTAGCTACCAGCTCACAAATTTTGATCTGGAGGAAATCCCGCCGGGAATAATCGACCACAGGGAATGGACCCCTGAGAATGGAAGAAATAATGCATTGAGGATCAATGGACTGGGAGCGCCCAGGGCTATATATACCAAAATTCTCCGGGAAATAAAGATCCCAAATGTCAGCTACGGTGAGGATTATGGCCTTGGACTGGCCATCAGCAGAAATTACAGGATTGGCAGGATTTATACTCCTGTTTATTTATGCCGGCGCTGGGAGGATAATACCGATGCCTTACTCAGCACGGAAGCAAGCAATAAGCATAATTATTATAAGGACCGCTTGCGCACATTTGAATTTATGGCAAGGATCAAGCAGAACCAGGAAACAAGGTAGAGCCTTTGTATACTACATGAATTATCAGGCACTGGCAAAAATACTATTCAGGGATCAGTTGGAAAGCTGGGAATTATTGAGAAATAATTTAGAGGGACTGGAGCATGCGAGGATCAGGAAATTCAGTTTTGATGGTTATTCCATTAATATTCAGTTTAATCCGAAACGGATAATCTCGTCTGCAGCCAGGGTTGACAGTGAATCCATCAATCAGCGAAAATGCTTTTTATGTTCTGCTAACCGTCCCCGGGAACAGGAGAGCGTAATATTTGACAATGATTACGAGATACTATGTAATCCATACCCGATTTTCAAGCGGCATTATACCCTGGCCAAACTAGATCATGTTCCCCAGTTGATAGAGAACAGCTTTTCAACCATGCTTGATTTGAGCAAAGCTCTGCCAGACCTGGTGGTATTCTATAACGGTCCGAAATGCGGCGCATCAGCTCCGGATCATTTGCATTTCCAGGCCGGAAACCTGGGGTTCCTTCCGATTGAACAGGAATATGAAGGACTTAAGATGCAGTACGGAAAGACCCTCATGGAGAATCATGGATTGTCCCTCACCTCTGTGAATGACGGACTAAGACGCTTTTTTATGATTGAATCGGCGGAGAGGGAAGGGATTAATGAGCTTTTTGATATTATTTACAGGCAGGTATCAAAGGGAAATCAGGAAGAAGAACCCATGATGAATATCCTGTCCTGGTACGATGGACAATGGCGGGTAATGATATTTCTGCGCCAAAATCACAGGCCGAGGCAATTCTTCGCAGAGGGAGAGAACAACATACTAATCAGTCCGGCTGGAGTCGATTACGGAGGTACCATGATCATGCCCATGGAAAAGGATTTTAATAAGATTACCCTGGAGGATATCAATGATATATTCCAGCAGGTTTCATATCCGCCAATGAAATTCAGGGAGTTGGAAGATTATTTTAGTTCTCAGAGATAATTATTGATTATTATGATAAGGACATACCAGGATGAAGATTTTAAGCCTGTTCTTGACTTAATGGAAAGGAACTCAGAGTTTGACACTTTCAGCGAATCCCTTCTGAAGGAGAAGCTTTATGATGATCCCTACTGGAACCCTGAGTCCACACTGCTTGCCCTGGAAGATGATAGCATCTGTGGTTTCATGCAGGGAGTATCCCGTGAAATTGAAGGAATAAGGTACGGGTATATTAAATTGATGGCAGTGGAGGATAATCAACGCAGAAAGGGTGTGGCGACCCGCCTGTATACTGAATTGGAGAGGATATTCATAGAGGCACATGTTACCAATATAAGGATCTATGACGTACCTCTTAATTATTTCATGCCCGGAATTGATCCCCGCTATACTCCGGCAGTTTGTTTTGCCCAAAAGATGGGGTTTCAACACAATGGAGAGGCATGCAATATGATCGTTGACCTGGAAAGTTCTGATTGGGATGCCAGTGAGGATATTGAAAACCTTAAGAGTGAAAACATTGAGATTGCCAGGGCAAAATCCTCGGATAAGGACGAATTACTTCAGTTTATTGCTAAAGAATGGATTCTGTGGACAAATGAGCTGAATATGGCGATGCGATCAGATCCACCCGCTCTGTATATTGCCAGGCAGGCAGGAATTATCATGGCTTTCTCTGCCTACGACGGAAATAATATCGGGACCGGCTGGTTTGGTCCCATGGGAACAGATACTTCCCTTCGCGGCAAGGGTGTCGGAAGTATACTGCTGAAGCTCTGCCTGGCAGACATAAAGGCACAGGGACAGAAAAAATCGATCATTCCATGGGTGGCCCCGGTGGGTTTTTATTCCCATTATGCGAATGCAAAAATCGACAGGGTGTTCTGGAGATTTGAAAAGATTATAGGATAAGAATGAATATGATAAAAACCCCATACATAAATGTTGGAATAATTCGACAGGCAGTGATTAAATTTCGGTTCTCAGGAAAATTCTACCTGTCCGGTACTTCAGAAAACTACTATGATGCCTGTGAAGCATCCATTGAGAAAGGAAAAATAAGGATTGACACGGGCGGGATCCATAAGTTACACGGGGAAAAAGCCACCTTCATTCCCTGTAATTTATTTGCCGATCTTTTTGAGTTAACCGATGTGCTTATCGGAATTGATTTCCACTGGGAACAGAAGGAGAATCAGAAATTCCAGGGTGCCTTAAAACTTCTGGCCATGGGAGATGAGATACAGGTTGTTAACGTCCTTCCCGTAGAAAACTATATCAACAGTGTTATATCATCCGAGATGAGTGCAGACAGTTCACTGAACCTGCTGAAGGCACATGCTGTAATATCAAGGAGCTGGGCCCTGAAACAGATAAATACAAAATACATGGAGGCGGATGATGAAACACGGACAGCCGGTGAAGAAAAATCCGAATCAGAATTTATTCAATGGTATGACCATAAGGATCACAAGCATTTTGATGTCTGTGCGGACGATCATTGCCAGCGTTACCAGGGTCTTGCGAGGGCACAGAATTCCAACGTGATCCGGGCAGTAAAAGAGACATACGGGCAGGTATTGACTTATGAGAATGAAATATGTGATGCCCGCTATTCCAAATCCTGCGGTGGTGTTTCCGAAACATTTGAGAATTGCTGGGACCCCGTTCCCCATCCCTATCTGAAAAAAGTGATTGACCGGCCCGCAGAGGAAAAAGGAGAAGTTCATGATCTTCGCCTGGAAAACAATGCCAGATCTTTTATTGAGGCGAGTCCGGTAGCATTTTGCAATACAAGTGACAGATCACTGATTAACCAGGTATTAAATGACTATGACCGCTTAACAGAAGATTTCTTCCGTTGGGAAATTACCTATACCCAGGATGAGATATCAGCAATAATTCTTGAAAAATCAGGAATGGATTTTGGGAAAATCATAGATCTTGTCCCTGTTGAAAGAGGAGAATCAGGCAGATTAGTAAGGCTTCATATTGAAGGTACCAAAAGAGGTCTGACCATTGGAAAAGAACTTACCATCAGAAAGTGGCTCAGCAGGACACATCTTTACAGTTCCGCAATAATCATAGAAAAGCTTGAAGGGGAGAATGATTTGCCCATTGGTTTCCGTATCCGGGGAGCAGGATGGGGTCATGGTGTGGGATTGTGCCAGATCGGTGCAGCAGTGATGGGAGAGAAGGGCTATACAGCTGAGGAGATACTTAACCATTATTACCCGGGCGCAAACATTGAAAAAATTTACACCTAAAATTCAGCAGGCATGCAGGAAACAAAACAATCCGAGAAAATAAGTCCCTGGGCCTGGGTACCAAGCCTGTATTTTGCCGAGGGTATACCCTATGTACTGGTTATGACCCTTTCTGTGATTTTTTACAAAAGAATGGGGATATCAAATAGTGATATCGCGCTGTATACCAGCTGGTTGTATCTGCCATGGGTGATCAAGCCCCTCTGGAGTCCCCTTGTGGATATGCTCAGGACCAAGCGTTTCTGGATTGTGATCATGCAATTGTTTGTGGGAGTTGGACTCGCGGGTGTGGCCTTCACCATACCTGTGGAAAGATTCTTTCAGTTTACCCTGGCATTTTTCTGGTTACTGGCTTTTAGTTCTGCTACGCATGATATTGCAGCAGACGGATTTTATATGCTGGGTCTCTCAAAGCATGACCAGGCCTTCTTCGTCGGAATCCGCAGTACATTTTACAGGCTTGCCATGCTAACAGGGCAGGGCCTTTTAGTCATACTTGCAGGGTTCCTTGAAGCCAGAACAGGATTACCCCCGGTTGAGGTATCTGTTACAACTTCAGTAGATTACACAGAGGAGATGCTGGAATTTAATCCTTCGGATATCAGGATTAAGGAGGATTCCTCATCTGTCTATTTTATAACTGATAATGATCTGGAAATTTCCCTGCATGCATTGATCGGATCAGATGCGGATGCGATTCTTAATGAAATTGATAACTGGAACATAAGTAATGGTTTCTACTCCGGGAATGAGGAAGAAACCTATGATAAAGAAACTGCCGGTTGGTGGAAGAATCATATTTCCTTTCCCCTGGAGTCTCTTCTCAGAAAAACTTTCGATGCGGGGAAAGAGACCCCGGATATGGAAACTGCAGGCAACATAGGATACACCTGGTTTTATCTGAGCAGAAAGCCCGAAAACAATGATAAAGTTGTAATGAATTTCAGCTATGAAAAAGGGGATAAAAGTATTGGACTTGTCAGGGATTACAGGTTCGAGTTCAGCTCTGAAAACTGGAATGTGCCTGCCATTGCTGCATTTCAGCTGGATCCCAAACTAAGTAAATCTGCTGTGGCTGACTTCAAAGGTCTTTCAGGGAATATCAGGTTTGCCTGGACCATTGTATTTGCCGCAATTGCAGTATTGTTCCTCTTATTCTTCATTTATCACCGCATCATTCTTCCCAGACCTGAAGAAGACCGTCCTGGCAAGAGTGAAGGTAAAGGATTCCTGAGGGAATTTTTACAGGTATTTGCCCTGTTTTTCAAAAAGAAGGATATCTGGGTGATCCTGCTTTTCCTCCTGGTGTACCGGCTCGGAGAATCCCAGCTGGTAAAAATGGCTTCTCCTTTCCTGCTGGATCCACGGGAGATGAATGGACTGGGATTAACCACCGGTGACCTGGGACTGATCTATGGTACAATAGGAATTTTGTTCCTGTCCCTCGGTGGTATCATCGGGGGTATCGCAGCATCCAGGAAAGGACTTAAATACTGGCTCTGGTGGATGGTTGCAGCCATTAACCTGCCCAACCTGGTCTATGTATTTTTATCCTATACAATGCCCTCAGCCTTATGGGTAGTTGGTGCCAGCGTGGCCGTAGAACAATTCGGTTATGGTTTTGGATTTACAGCCTATATGCTTTACATGATATATGTATCAGAAGGAAAACACAAGACGGCTCATTTTGCCATAACAACGGGATTTATGGCCCTGGGCATGATGATTCCCGGGATGATCAGCGGATGGCTGCAGGAAATTATCGGGTACGAAAATTTCTTTATCTGGGTCATGATATGTACTATACCAAGCTTTATCATGGTATCGGTAGTTAAAATTGATCCTGCCTTCGGTAAACGACAGAAAACAAACAAATAAAACCTATATAAATGAATACCAATTCCATCATTGAAAGAAAGTTCATCGAATTTTCCGGACTGGAGCCGGCAAAAGCGAACATACCATTTATTGTGGTGGATAACTTCCCCAGGCTGGGACTCATGACTGCCTTAAGGTTCCTGGAGTGGGTAAATGAGAATCCTGATGGAGTAATCAGCCTTCCCACAGGGAAAACACCGGAGTATTTTATAATGTGGACCAAATATCTGCTGGAGAACTGGGATAGTAAGAAAGGAATGGACATAAGGGCAAAGTATGGACTGGACAATACTCCAAAGCCGCTGCTCTCCAACCTGCAGTTTGTACAGATAGATGAGTTTTATCCAATCAGTTCTGAGCAGCATAATAGTTTCTACAATTATGTCAACAAATATTACCTCAAGGATTTTGGACTGGATCCAAAGAAGGCATTACTGATAAACTCGGATACCATAGCCTTATTTGACGGGAAACATTTTAAAGAGGTATTTCCCGATTATCATGTAGACCTTACCCTGAGATACAGGGAACCCTCCTCCTCCTTTGAGAGGCAGCAGCAACTTTCCATTTTTACCATTGATGACTGGTGTTCAAATTATGAATCCCAGGTCCGTGACAAGGGAGGAATAGGTTTCTTCCTGGGTGGTATCGGACCGGACGGACATATTGCTTTTAATACCCGAGGTTCTGATCACCAGTCCACCACCCGCCTTACCTCAACAAATTTTGAGACTCAGGCAGTTGCAGCAGGAGATCTTGGAGGAATTGAGGTATCACGGAACAGGCTGGTAATTACCATTGGACTAAAAACCATAACCTATAATCCTGATGTGACTGCATTGATCTTTGCAGCCGGGGAAGCAAAAGCTCCAATGGTAAAGGATGCACTGGAACAAAAACCTTCTAATTTATATCCTGCAACGGTTCTGGCCGGAAAAGAAAATGCCAGGTTCTACCTGACATCTGGGGCGGCGACTATGCTTGAAAGTTCGCTTGATGCCTACTTTAAAAATGGTGAATGGACCCAGACAAAGACGGACCGGGCTGTCATTGAGCTTTGCAGAAGGCTTGGAAAATATGCCCATCATCTCACCCTGGATGACCTTAAGGACGATAAACATTGTAAAATGATACCCGGGATCAGTGAAAATACGGTTAGCACCGCCATTGAGTCTATTCAGGCAAAGATAGAAAGGGGAATGAAACTCGAAAAGGATCAGGTATTCTATCATACAGGACCACACCATGATGATATTATGCTGGCCATCCTGCCTCATATCCACCGGTCCATTGAGGATGAATCCAACCGAAATTATTTTTCAGTCCTCACCTCTGGATTCACTGCAGTAACAAACCAGTTTTTGATTGAGGCCATGAAGGATACTAAAAAGTTCCTGGACCAGGGATTGATACAGATGACCGAGTACGCTGATTTTTTTGAGTCAGGTTTTAAGCATAAGCGTGACAAGGATGTTTACCATTACCTTATCAAGGTAGCCTCAGGAGAAGCCTATGAATTGCGCAGGGGACTGGCGCACAGGATAGTCAGGGCGATTGTGGAAACTTTTAAGGTGCGTTCTTCAGAGGAACTCTGGGATCAGATTAATGAGATACTCCATATTCTGAGGAAGAGTTATGACGGAGAAAAGAATCCCTCAAAAATTCAGAAACTGAAAGGCATGATCAGGGAATTTGAAGAGGAACTGGTATGGGCCTATCTGGGAGTAGATATTAAAGATATACACCACCTTCGCCTGGGATTCTACACGGGTGATATTTTTACAGAACAACCTCAGCAAACTCGTGATGTGGAACCGGTGCTTAAGGAACTGCGCAATATTAAGCCCAGTGTAATCAGCCTTGCATTTGACCCGGAAGGGAGCGGACCCGATACGCATTATAAGGTATTACAGGTCATAGCTGATGCAATAAGGTCATGGAAAAAAGAGGAAGACCTTTCTAAACTGAGGATATGGGGATACAGAAATGTATGGTACCGGTTTCATCCGGCGGAAGCTAATGTTATCGTTCCGGTCTCCCTGAATGATATGGGAGTAATGGAGAAAACATTCGAAAACAGTTACCTCAGCCAGGTGGATGCTTCCTTTCCCAGCTATCAGCATGATGGCAAATTCAGTGAACTTTCACAAAAAATCTGGGTTTCCCAATTAAAAATTCTTCAGTTATTGCTTGGAAAAAAGTATTTTTACCAAAATGTAAGTCCAAGGCTAAGGTCCACTCATGGATTATTATTTTTCCGGGAGATGAATGTGGATGAATTCCTGCAACAGGCCCGGGAGTTAGAGAAGTCGATGGAAGGCATATTGGATTAGAACCTGAGAACATGAGCAAGACACTCTGTGAGTTAAATAAAAAGAAAAAAAATCTATACATCAGTAAATCCGGGAAATACGAGTGTAGATCCTGCCTGTACCGTGTAGAAGAGAAAAAACGGGTTTGCAAACCGATTAAATAATCTCCAATCATAATGGCCAAACAATCGATCTTGTTTTCCAGGGTAGTAAGTCCCTTTCAGCGCTTTTTCAAAATTGAGGCAGCCAGTGGTATACTTTTAATCATAGCTACTGTTGTTGCCATGATCTGGGCGAACTCCGGTTTGTCTGAGACCTATGACAAAATTGTGCACTGGGAAATAACGGTGCAAGTGGGACAGGTATTCTATCTTTCGAAACCACTGATACTCTGGGTTAATGATGGACTAATGGCTATTTTCTTTTTTGTTGTTGGACTTGAAATCAAGCGTGAGATTCTGATCGGAGAGCTTTCAACCCCTCGTAAGGCTGCACTCCCCATCTTTGCTGCCATAGGAGGAATGCTTGTTCCCGCCCTGTTTTTTGTCATTTTTCAAGGAAAAAATCCGGGAGCCGAGGGATGGGGAATTCCCATGGCCACAGATATTGCATTCTCCCTGGGGATACTCAGCCTGCTGGGCAAACGAGTACCCCTTTCCCTGAAGGTATTTCTTGCCGCCTTTGCTATCGTCGATGACCTGGGTGCAGTGCTTGTTATCGCGGCATTTTACAGTGAATCTATTGGCTGGGATTACCTGATGATAGCCGGTGGTCTCTTTGTTCTGCTTGCATTCTCACTCAGAGTTGGGATGAGAAGCGGCGAAGTCTTCATGGTCGTAGGCGGGTTTGTCTGGTACTATGTGCTTAAATCGGGACTACACCCGACAGTGGCCGGAGTCATGCTGGCCTTTATTGTTCCTTTAAGAAGGAGCATTAAACTGGGTGTTTTCAACAGGGTCATGAAAAGTAACCTGCTTCATTTCGGAGATTCTGAATCTGAGGATAAATTGCT
Source organism: uncultured Bacteroidaceae bacterium (assembly GCA_963777115.1). GTDB lineage: Bacteria > Bacteroidota > Bacteroidia > Bacteroidales > SM23-62 > SM23-62. Next base: position 861,619 of record CAVZPP010000002.1, read on the forward strand.
TCTAAATAAGGAACAATTGCATGCCATTGACAATATTGAAACCTACGTAGATAAAGTCCACAGTCCCTTGCAATACATTGAACACAAACTGCATGGCATAACATCATGGTTTGTTATGCCGGTTTTTGCCCTTGCCAATGCAGGAGTATTGCTTACTGCCCCGCTTGGAGAGCCTGTCATCGGTAAAATCTCCATAAATATTGCCATTGCGCTTGTAGCAGGAAAGGTAATAGGGATCATGCTGCTGACCTGGATTGGGGTTAAGCTGAAATTTACTGAGCTTCCCAAGGGGACCCGCTGGGTTCATTTTATTGGACTTGGTTTTCTTGGAGGAATAGGATTTACCATGTCCATGTTCATAAGCAGTCTTGCCTTCCAGGATGCCACCCTCCTGAACCATGCAAAAATAGGTATATTGATTGGCTCCCTGATCGCGGGTGTCGGCGGTTACCTGATCCTCAGGAAAACCCTTAAACCTTTACCTGAAGACGAAATTGAGTAAATAAGGAGGAAGTATAATTTCCTGATGATAAATTAAAAAGAAGGATCACCCTTTCGGGGGAAGAATGGTCCATCCGGTAAATGGTGTAGAATGAAAGAACATTTGATTGAACAGCTGAATGAGAGATGGAGTGGGAAAGGACCCGAGGAGGTTCTGGCTTACTTTCTGAAAGAGTACCGGGGGAAGATCATTTTTGCTTCCAGCATGGGAGCGGAGGACCAGGTGCTGACAAAGATGATCGCGGATATAGACCGGGATACCCGAATGTTTACCCTGGATACGGGTCGCCTTTACCAGGAGACTTATGATCTTATCCAGCATACCAATGAGGAGTACGGGCTGAATGTCGAGATATATTTTCCCGATTCCGGGGAAGTCCAGGATATGGTCGCCAGTAAAGGCATTAACCTGTTTTATAAAAGCATCGAAAACAGGAAACTCTGTTGCGATGTCCGTAAAAATAAATCCCTTCAGCGTGCGCTTTCAGGCATGGAGATATGGATATGCGGTTTGAGAAAAGACCAGACCGTTACCCGATTTTTTAACAAACTCGTGGAGTGGGATGATAAGCATAAACTTATGAAGCTGAATCCCCTGATTCAGTGGACAGAAAAGCAGGTCTGGGATTACATCAGGGAATATGAGGTTCCTTATAACGTCTTACATGACAAAGGTTTTCCAAGTATTGGCTGCAAACCCTGTACACGAGCCATTCAGCCCGGTGAGGATTCACGTGCCGGAAGATGGTGGTGGGAAAACGCCGAGCATAAGGAATGCGGCCTGCATAACAGTGAATGATCTAAACGGATTTAGCTGTGTAGACAGGATTTTTACTGAATCACCCCTGATCCTATCACTTCATCGTCTTCATACCAGGAGGCAAACTGCCCGGGAGTAATTCCCCGCTGTGATTTTTCAAAAATGATATAAAGACATTCTTCTTCCATGAAGAGGGTTCCCTTCTGAAGGGGTTGCCGGTAACGTATACGTATACTGAAATCTTTTGATTCTCCGGGAATCATTTTCAGGTCATCCCTTACCCAGTGTACATCCTCTTTCTGAATCACCAATCCCCTGCGATAAAGTCCCGGATGCCCCTTTCCTTCACCAGTATAAATGATATTTTTCCTGGTATCGGTCCCTATAATAAAAAGAGGTTCCTTTTTTCCTCCGATATTCAGTCCCTTTCTCTGTCCAATGGTATAATAATGAGCCCCGTTATGGGTTCCAATAATTATCCCGTCTCCAGGCTCATAATCCCAGGACTGTGAAAGATAATCAGGATCCTTATTGCCTTGGTCAAAATTGAGATAACCGGTAAACCTTTTAGGGATTTCAATAACATCTCCCTTTATGGGTTCAAGCTTTTGCTGCAAAAAGGTGGGAAGGTCCACCTTGCCTATAAAACAAATCCCCTGGGAATCTTTTTTATTGGCGGTGGGAAGATTTTGTTCTGCAGCAATCTCCCTCACTCGTTCTTTTGGAAGATCACCAATGGGGAATAAAATCCTGGATAGCTGGGCCTGATTGAGCTGGCAGAGAAAATAGCTCTGCTCCTTATTGGGGTCAAGGCCTGCCAGCAATCGATGGTAGGTATTCCCGTTTTTTTCCAGGCTCACCCTTCTGCAATAGTGACCGGTTGCTACAAAATCCGCCTTGTATTGATCCGCGACTTTAAAAAATTCATCAAACTTGATCTCACGGTTACAAAGAACATCCGGATTGGGTGTACGACCATTCTGGTATTCATTGAACATATAATCGATAACCCTTGTTTTGTAGACTTTACTGAGATCGGCACTATGGAATTCAATATCCAGCTTCTTTGCAACCAGCTGTGCAAATACAAGATCATCTTTCCAGGGACAATCTCCTTCAAGGGTACCTGTCTTATCGTGCCAGTTGATCATAAATACCCCTATTACTTCATATCCCTGCTCTTTTAGCAGATATGCAGCAACACTGGAATCAACTCCCCCAGAAAGTCCAACAACTACTCTTTTCATCGATCAAAAATAAGGAATATGGTTTGCTAAAGAAATTTAATGAATGCTTTCAGCTACCTGGTTTAGTCCAGTTCTTTCAGCCTCGCAGCGATCTGATCAGCGGCTAAAATATTTGCCACAATGGCCCATGATGTATCTGAACCATAGCCCTGTAATTTGGCAATAAGTATTTTTTTGCGGTCTTCTATGGCCCCTTTATCTGCAACGGCTTTCTTAATTTCCCGAAGTTGTGACCCGGTAAGCTCATCTTTCAGGGCCGTCATTAATATCTCAAATGATATGTAATCAGAAATTGCTTCTGGCAAGCCAAAAGTTTCCAGTTCTATAATGGCTTCTTCCAAAACCTCCTTTCCAAGTTTTCTGCAGGCTTCCATTGAATTGGTATAGCCTGTTTCATCCCTCAGAACCCAGCTTCCCTGGTCGTATTTGATCTTCTCAATGGCTTCGATCTTTTTATTATTTTGACCAAAAATGCGTTCCAGAAGCAGTTCTGTAAAATTCTTCCAGGCATTCAGGTCAAATTCTTTCTCTTCAAGTTTCAGTATCTGTGCCTTCAGGACCTCTATGGATTTTTTTGGATTCATTGCTGTAGTGATGACTTTCAAACGTCTGTATAAATTTAAGAATTAATTCGGGATTTAGGAGATGCTAATCCTCAACATACCTCCGCCGCCTTTCAGCGAGTTCCTCCTGGTAGAATTTCTTTTCAATTAGAATGAGCCTGAAAAAACTGGCAGAAGCCAGTATTCATCGTTTCATCATCAACTGGTCGCATTTGATGAGCATGCGGTTGGCCCAGGTGGAATCCCTGCCCGGGGGTATTTCAGGCATTCCTGAAACAGCTGCCTTATATTCCTCAAAAACTTCCCTGGCCTGTCCGACCTCACCGAGCCGGATCAGTATCAGACCCTTCTCGGCCAGAGCTTCTACAAAGTCGAAATCATTCATGGCAAGGGCCTTATTAATCAGCTGAAGCGCTTCAAGATTGCTTTCAGGTGTATTTGACATGGACCTTGTAAGTTTGGCCTTGAGAAGGTAATCTTCCTCGTTGGCGATGCCAAGTTTAAAAACCCGGTTCATGTAGAACATGGATTTATCATAATTATTCCAGTGGTATTCCTGCCAGGCAGTAAGGGACAGGATGGAGGATATGTATATGTTATATTCCTTGTGTGGCAGATATTCAAATCCTTCCCGGCTTTCCATGACTTTGATGTATTCCGCTCCCAGGTATTTTGCCTGTGATTCCTGTTCTGCATTAAAATTAGAACCTGAAGATCTTATTATGGCATCTGAAATAGCCGCTGATGATAGTCCCGCAAGCACCACATCCCCCACATTAAAATTAGTGCCATACTGTATATTGGCAAATTCCATGGCGACAGCCGAAGCAATGGTAGCAAAAGCCGACCAGAATTCTGCGGAACGCTGGCTGTGGACCTCGTAATTCAGGTTCATCAGGTTATGATCCAGAACAATATGTGCTGTTAGTTTGGAAAAAACTTCCAGTAATTCCTTTTCCGTATTTGTTTTTGCGATTTGTCCGGTTGTAATTACAATGGTGCCATTATCAAAAACAAAGGATTCGGGCCTATTGGCCCTGATCATTAAAATATTCAGTCTTGCCGGTTCAGCCTTGATTAAGGGATCCGGATGAACCAGGTACACCAGTTGTCGGAGATAATCCTCCAGGTATTCATCTCTGAATACCAATCCATTGATCTCCATCTGTGATGCATATTCGTAATAATCATTTCTGAGAACAACGCGAAGGTCATTCTGCCAGCCATTGGATCGGATATGGGCAGCCTGGTTTCGGAGCCAGACCTGTTGCCAGTACCCCATATTATCATCCAGCAGGCGTATTTTTTTGGCGGAGACATATTTATCACCGTATCCGCTCCTGATCAGGTAGGTTTCCCCACCTGATTTTTCCTTGTAACCATATATGTTTATCGTGTCGCCAGCTTTGAATTCATCAATCTTTTTAAGGGCGACTCCCTGAATGGGTTGCTGTGCAGAAATATTCCATTGGTAAACCAGGATTAATATTCCCGTAAGGATAAGTTTTTGCATGGATGGTTTCAGTAGCTTGGTTTCGGAATAAATAATCGCAAATTTCAAGCCAAAAACCTTGAAATCCCGAGGATTAACTCCGGTATTGATGAAAAGTTAATATAATAAATATACGAAATCGCATTTACAGAACGGGAAGCGTCTATTTTTATGTAAGTTTATTGGACCAAATCAAACCCTTAGAAACTGTCCGGTCTCACCATATATAGAGCATCAGCTGGATCCGGTAAAACCTACACACTGGCCCGGGATTTCATTAACCTTGTCATTACGGATCCGGAATTGTATAAGCATATATTGGCCGTAACTTTTACCAACAAGGCAACGGATGAAATGAAAAACAGGATCCTGGAGGAATTGCATAATCTTTCTTCCGGAGAAGGTTCACCCATGATGGATTTTATAGCCTCCGAGAATGATTTCTCAGAATCGGAAGTTTCGGGCAGGGCAGCATTAATCCTGGAATCTATCCTGCATAATTATTCCCGCTTCCATATCGAAACCATAGACCGGTTTTTTCAAAGGGCGATACGGGCCTTTACAAGGGAAATTGGACTGTCCGGAGGATACCAGATTGAACTGGATTCGGAACGTATCCTGTCCGAAGCAATTGATGAGATGCTGATGGAACTCGACCAGGAGCCCGGACTTCTGAATTGGTTCGTGGAGTTTGCAAGGGACAAAATACAAGAAGGTAAGCACTGGAACCTGAAGCGGGATCTCCTTTTACTGGGTAAGGAGTTGAACAAGGAGCGTTTCCAGGTGGGAAGCACCAAACTTATTAAACAACTGGAAAACAAAGAGGAATTTTCTTCATTCCAGGGAGAGTTGATGCAAATCAGGTTCAAGTTTGAGAACAGCCTGAAAGATCTGGCAGGGAAGGCGGTCAGGATAATGGAATCGGAGGGATTAAGCCCGGGTAGTTTAAAGGGACAATGGGGGGTAGGGTACTTTTTTAAAAAATTGCTTGATAATAAGTTTGATTATCCCAGCAAAACTGTATTGAAGGCAGTTGATGAACCTGAGGAATGGTATACAAAAACCTCTCCCGATATTGACAGGATAAAATCCGCCTATCAAAATGGAATGAATGATCTTCTGAAAAGCTGTATAGGGCAGTTTGAGAGAGATTACAGGAAGTACAGATCGGCCGAAGCTGTGCGCAGTTTTCTGTATACTCTTGGAATCCTGACCGATATTTCCAGGCGAATGAAGACCGTGGCTGAATCACAGGGGATATTTCTGCTCTCCGATGCATCCCGCTTTCTAAACGGAATTATTGCTGAGAATGATGCACCATTTGTTTATGAGAAAATCGGGAATTATTTCCATCATTTTATGATTGATGAGTTCCAGGATACTTCCGGATTACAATGGAAGAACTTCAGGCCACTTATTGAGAACAGCCTTGCATATAATAGGAAATGCCTGGTCGTAGGAGATGTAAAACAATCCATATACAGGTGGAGAAACAGCGACTGGGAGATATTGTCGGAACAAATTCAGCAGGAATTCCATCCCGGACAGCTGAACATGCAGGGACTGAAGTATAATTGGAGGAGCCTTGAAAATGTAGTGAGCTTTAATAATGAATTTTTCAAGCATGCCCGAGAAATATTTCACTCCTTTTTCAGTGATGAAAGCGGTGATGGAAGCGGTGATGAGGGCGGTGATGAAAGCTTTTATGCTGGGAAAGTAAACAGGGCCTATTCCGAAGTAAACCAGGAGGTTCCTGGTACAGGTGGGAAAGAAGGAGGTCATATTAAGGTTTCTGTTGTTCCGGATCCAGGGGAAGGGAGCTGGAAAGATATTGCAGATATCCAGGTGATCAATCATATTGAAGCTCTACAGGAGTCCGGTATTGCTCCCTCAGAAACAGTTATTCTTGTCCGAAGTAAAAGGGATGGTAAAAGGATTGCCGATGCCATCCTGCAATATAAAAGCATTCATCCTGATTCGACCTATAAGTTCGATGTGATTTCCAATGAATCCCTGTATTTGTATAATTCCATTTCTGTAAGGATTCTTGTGAATGCCCTGAGATTTCTTGTATCACCGGAAGACAGGGTAAATCTTGCAGGTTTAATATTTGACTATAATATTTTTTCGGGACAGATCTCACCGGAGGACGGTACCCTGGATAAAATTATGAGGGGTATAAGGAAGGGGGAGTCACCTGCGCTTCCTGAAGGATTTCTCGATGAATCACTCAGGTATCTGACCTTAACCGAGATGACGGAAAGGATTATTTCCCATTTTTCATTGGCGTCTCAGGATTCGCAAACTCCCTATATTCTTGGATTTCAGGATCTTGTATTGAATTACTGCAGGGGAGGAGCCGCGGATATTAATTCATTCCTCAATTGGTGGGATGAGAATGGGGAAGAAAAATCCCTGGCAGTTTCAGAGGATCAGGAGGCTATTCAGGTGATGACAATTCACAAGGCAAAGGGACTTGAATTTAAGGCAGTTATTATCCCGTATTGTAACTGGAGCTTTGATCACCGTTCACCCCATCCGGAAATCCTCTGGTGCAGTCCATCTGAACAACCATTTGAGAAACTCAGCCTTCTGCCAATTCAATATTCCTCCTCCCTTAAGGAAACCATATTTAAGGAAGAGTATGCGGAAGAAAGATTTCGGGTCTATATGGACCATCTCAATTTACTCTATGTCGCATTTACCAGGGCCAGGGAAAGCCTTGCCGTTTGGACTCCAGGAGCGAAAAAAGAGGATAAATTTACGGATGTTTCAGCCCTCATAAGAAGGATATTGAATGCAGAAGCCTTTCCTGGTGGGAAATGGGATAAGGAAGGCTCTAAATGGACTCATGGTGATTTTTCCTTTTCACCTTCAGTCCAATTTGCAAGGGATCAGGTCATTCTCAGCAATCTGTCAAGTCATGAATTCAGTGGCAAATTGAAACTCATGTACAGGGGAACAGACTTTTTTGATTCGGATGCAGAGCAGAGGGTCCATTACGGAACTCTAATGCATGAAATATTTGCCAGGATCCGGACTGCTGAGGACATTGAACAAGCACTCGAATCCATTAGCCGGGAAGGAATGATAGACAGAAAAAAGGCAGAACTTTTAAAACCAGAGATAAACCGACTGATGCAGGTAGATATGGTGAGGGACTGGTTTGATGGTAGCTGGAGGGTTATTGCAGAGCAGGATATTCTGACCCGGGATGGCTCTGTTAAAAGGCCTGACAGGGTTATGTTGAAATCCGATAAGGTGATCGTGGTAGATTATAAGTTTGGCAGGCAAAAATCCACCGGACATAAAACCCAGGTGAGGAAATATGCCGACATTTTGAAACAGATGAAATACAAAGAGGTAAAAGGATTTCTCTGGTATGTAAATCTGGGGGAAATAGTAGAAGTATAATGAAGGAGGAAGGATTATATAGCTGGGGAAATACACGAAGGTTTAACGCCTACTCAGATTACTTTAAAAGTAATTTTGGAGGACGTATTCAGAAGCTTAGCCTGGATGCGGGTTTTACCTGTCCCAACCGGGATGGTTCCAAAGGCAGGGGAGGTTGTAGCTTTTGTAATAATAATGCTTTCAAACCATCTTACTGTGAGCCTGTTAAATCCATCTCCCAGCAGATTGATGAGGGCATGGAATTTCATCAAAAGCGCTACCCCAGAACCCGGGGCTACCTTGCTTATTTCCAGGCTTATTCCAATACCTATGGATCCATTGGGGATCTGAAATCAAAATACAATGAAGCCCTTAATAAGCCGGAAGTAATCGGATTGGTAATAGGCACAAGACCGGACACAGTGGATGAGGAGATACTTGATTATATCTCAGAACTGGCGAGGGAACATTATGTCATAGTTGAATATGGACTGGAGTCCTGTTACAATAACACCTTAAAGAGGGTAAACAGGGGACATACATTTGAAGAATCTCTGAAGGCAATAGAAATGACTGCCGCAAGAAAGATCAGGCAGGGTGCCCATTTTATTATCGGCCTCCCGGGAGAGTCTGAGTCTGCTATTTTAGAACAGGCTGATATCATCTCTGGCCTGCCCATTCAGAACGTCAAGTTCCACCAGCTACAAATTGTAAAAGATACCGGTATGGCTAAGGAATTTGCGGCCAATCCATCTGAATTCAGAATGTTTACCCTGGATGAGTACCTTGTACTAATGGCAAAGTTTCTTGAAAGACTCAATCCGGACTTCGTTGTGGAGAGGATTGCAGGAGAGGTGAATCCGAGTTTTTTACTGAGCAATACCTGGGGACTCAGGTATGATCAGGTGTTAGAAAAGTTTGAGAAGTTGCTGGCAGAAAGAAATACCTGGCAGGGAAAAAAATATCAAGAATAGATATGAGGAAATATCATGGTCAGATATATGATTAAAGGGGGAATATGGAACCTTTTTTGAGGGAAGTAGCAAAGGAATTACACAGCTCCTACGGAGATAGTCTGGGAGAGCTATGCCTTGTTTTTCCCAACCGCAGAGCGGGACTGTTTTTTAATAAATACCTGGGGGAAAGACTGGAACATGCGATCTGGTCACCCTCGATTTACACCATTCAGGATCTGATGGCAAGGATTTCGGAACTGGACTATGCCGATGATCTGGAATTAATCTCCCTTTTGTATAAAATCTATTGTGAAGTGAGGGGGACAGATGATAGTTTTGATGAATTCTTTTTCTGGGGAGAGATCATGCTTGGCGATTTTGATGAGGTGGATAAATATATGGTCAATGCAGAGGATATTTTCCGCAACCTGGCAGATCTGAAAGACCTGGAAAGATCCTTTGATTATCTTACAGAACAGCAGATTGAGCTGATTCAGAGATTCTGGAGCAGTTTCAGTTTTGAACAGCTGAGTGATCAAAAACAGCAATTTCTTGAGATATGGAATCTCCTGTTCCCTGTTTACAAGAAATTCCGTGAATCCTTACACTCAACAGGTATTGGTTATGAAGGTATGATATACCGGAATGTTGCGGATTTAATCCGGGAGGATAAATTAAAAGACCTGTCCTTTTCAAAACTTGTATTTATCGGGTTCAATGCCCTTAATCCCTGTGAACAGATTTTGTTTAAGTCCCTTGAAAATTCAGACAAGGCATTGTTTTACTGGGATTATGATGAGTATTACCTGGGAAGTGAGGTACATGAAGCAGGCCGGTTCATCAGACAAAACCTTTCCCTGTTTAAGGATTCCGGAGAGTCATTCAAGCGGGAAAATCTACAGGGAATACAAAAGAAAATCACCGTATATTCCATACCCTCTGACGCAGGACAGGCCCAGCTAGTGAATTCTATCCTTGAAAAGACTCTGGAACAGAGCGAATTAGGGGAGGAGACAGCCATTGTTCTGGCCGATGAGGAATTGCTTATACCTGTCCTGAATGCCCTTCCAACCAAACTGGAAGAGATTAATGTGACCATGGGGTATCCAGTCAGTGCGACTCCCGTATTCAGCCTGATAGAACATCTGATCGCGCTTCAACGCAATATTCGTGAGAGCAAGGGAAAACATCCACGGTTTTATCATGAGGATGCTCTGCCTGTGCTGCAACATCAGTATATCACCCTTCGTGAAAGGAAGGTTTCAGGAGAAATTGTCAGGGAGATTAATGAACATAACCTGATTTATATTGATCAGGACGTTTTTGCCAGGAATGAACTATTTAAGTTGATTTTCCAGAAGATCAGGAAACCGGAGGATATTGCGGCTTACCTTCTGGATATCCTGGAAATGATTACTGCCAGGGATGATGACAGGAAACCGGTTCCTGCCATGGAATTGGAATTTATTTTCAGGATTTACACAAGGATTCAGAGGCTGAAAGATGTACTTGGGGGACTTGGAATGAATTTTAGCCTGCCAACATTTTTGAGGCTTTATCATAAGTTCCTGCAGAGAACCCGGATTCCTTTCAGCGGTGAACCTCTTGCGGGAATACAGGTTATGGGTGTTCTGGAGACCAGGATTCTGGATTTTGACCGTGTCATCATTCTTTCCATGAATGAGGGAACATTCCCGAAAACAGGAAATACCCAAAGTTTCATTCCCCAGAATATCAGGTTTGGTTTCCAGTTGCCAACCCCTGAATACCAGGATGCGATATATGCCTATTATTTCTACAGACTTATCCAGCGCTCAGGGGATGTTTATATGATCTATAATAACCTGGCTGAAGGACTCAATTCTGGGGAGAAATCGAGATACATTCACCAGCTGAAATACAGTCCGGATTTCCAGGTTACGGAATTATCTGCGGGCATTGACGTTCAGGCTCACCCGGTTGAAATCATCAGGGTTGATAAGTCGCCTGATGTCATGCAAAAGCTTTACAAATACTGTCCCTCAAAGGAAGGCAAAGGATACCTTTCTCCAAGTGCCCTGAACAGCTATATAGATTGTTCACTTCAGTTTTATTTCAATTATATCGCCGAAATCAAGGAAACGGATAAATTACAGGAAGAGGTTGATCCGGCACTTTTCGGGACCATTCTTCATGAGGCTGTAAGGAAAATCTATTCCACACTTGGCAATCCGATCAACACAGAAGATCTGAAGGATATCCTGGGTAAGCCGGAATTACTTTTTGAATCCATAGACAAAGCATTTACCGATATTTATCTCGGTGATAAAGGGAAATCCCCTGAAGGAAGAAACCGGGTTATCCGTGAAATCATTTTTACGTATGTTCAGAGGATACTGGAAAAAGATATGGAGTTTTGTCCCATTCAAATCCAGAGCCTGGAGGAGAGCTATTTTATGGAAATTCCTGTCCTTTCCGGGAAGACTGAATTCTCAGTCAGAATAGGAGGGAAGATCGACAGGATTGACCGTTTGGAGAACTCGTTCAGGGTACTGGATTATAAGACCGGCCAGGGGAAAATGTTCCTGAATTCAATTGAAGAATTGTTTGACCAGGAAAACAAGAACCGTAACCGGGCGGCATTCCAGACATTTTTATATGCAAAACTTTTCAGGTCTTCCGGCAACCCTGATAATGTCCCTGTGACTCCTGGAGTTTACCTGATCCGTGAAATTTTCGGGCAGGCATTCAGATATTATTTCAGTCTGGGAAACTCAAGGTCCAATATTCCTTTATGGGATTATTCAGGAATTGACGAGGAATTTTCCAATCAGCTGACAGGCCTGATAGAAAGCCTGTTTGATCCATCAATATCATTCGTGCAGACCGAGCAGGAAGAGGCCTGCAGGAATTGTTTATACAAGGGGATTTGTCACAGATAAGATTATCTTTGTATAACGGAAATGAAGCCTTTTTGAAATATGTTCCCAGAACCAGCAGCTTTCAAGGTTGACATAAAGGATCAAAAATTCACTTCGGACAAGGGAATGAAATATTCCCGGACCGCTCTAATAACCATCCTGACCAGTCAGGATCATCACGAATCTGTTCAGGAGTACGGTTACATCGACGAGAATGAAATATTTGAAATCATCCACAAGGGAGATCCGCTTGTTCTTGATCAATGTTATATCGACAAGTTTTCCCTAACTGAATACCGGAAAAAATATAATATTGGACCAAGGGAAAATATTCCTATTCATAATTTTTCAGCTCGAACGGCCTTCATTAACTGCAAGGTCATGATTGATTTTGTCCATACTGAGTTTACCGGTGATGTGATTTTTGAAGAAGCTTATTTTGCCAGGGGAGACCTGAATCTGCATGCATCGAAGATTGTTGGGGGAGGACTGAATTTTAATCATGCGCGATTACCGGATGGAAGATTTGATCTCAGCAATCTTGTTGTCGAACATGGTGATGTAAGCTTTAAAAATGCTGTTTTTGGAGCAGGCCCCAAGGATTTTCAGGATGCAGAATTCAAAGAGGGAGAGATGATCTTCACAAATACTGATTTTGGTGAAGGTGATGTTTCTTTTATCAATACTCATTTTGGAGACGGGAATGTCTCATTCAAAGTCGCAAGATTCGGAACAGGTAAGGTGGATTTTCACTATGCCAAGTTCAGGGAAGGAAATATCTCTTTCGAAAGAACTGAATTTGGAGACGGACGTGTGGATTTCAGAACCGCAGAATTTACAAGGGGCAGGGTAAATTTCAATCGTGCCATTTTTGGTAAGGGGGATGTCAGTTTTGAAGCCAGTGAACTGAAAGAAGGAAAGATAAGCTTTAAGCGGACGGTTTTTGGTGAAGGAATCCTGGATTTTGAGCTTGCAGAATTTGATAATTCAGATGCAAGTTTCGACCGCGCTGTATTTAATGTAGGAACTGTTTCTTTTCACCAGGCAAGGTTCAGGACTTTATCACTTCAGTCCTGTCATTTCGATCATTACCTGGACCTTAGGCTGGCAAAATGCGATCACGTAGATCTTTCAGATACCATCGTTAGGGATATTATTGACCTGATGCCCTATGATTTTGACCTGGATATTCAAACCATTGATTTTTCAGGTATGCGGCTCATCGGAAGAATCTATATGGACTGGACCAGAAACAGGGTTAAGAAATTAGTAAGAAGACAAAAGCATAGTTCAAACCGTTCCAAAGCAGAACAATTCCGTACTCTGAAGGAAAATTTCAGTGTTACCGGGCAATACAATGATGAGGACAGATCTTACCTTGAGTTTAAAAGGCTTGAGTCCATTGCAATCCTCGAAGAATCAGTTAAAAGAAAACCGGTAACCGGATTGTGGATGTATCCCTTCTACTGGTTTAAACTGATCATTTTTGATTGGGTGGGTCATTACGCAACAAATCCTGTTCGAGTGATCATTTCAATGCTGGTTATGTATACTGTTTTCAGTATTATGTTTATGCTGCTGACAATATTCACCTCTGCAGATATTGTTTCTTCCGTTGGGGATCCGGACAAACTGAACGTAGTGGTGAAATCCTTTTACCACTGTGCCATAACATTTCTTACCATAGGATATGGTGATTACTATCCTTCCGGGTTCATACGCTGGTTCTCAAGCTTTGTGGGATTTTCAGGCCTGGTCATGGTCTCTTATTTCACAGTGGCTTTTGTGAGAAAGATACTACGCTGATCCCCCAGCTCATTCATCCTTTAAGAGATCCGGCCTTAGGTTCCTGGTCCTTTCAATGGATTGTTCGAATCTCCATTTTTCAATTTTTGAAGCATCTCCCGATAAGAGAATATCCGGTACTTTCCATCCCTTATATTCAGCAGGTCGGGTATATACCGGTGGCGACAACAGTCCATCTTGAAATGAATCGGTCAGCGCAGAGGTCTCATCAGATAAAACCCCCGGAATCAGACGGATTATGGAATCTATCATGACTGCAGCCGCCAGTTCACCTCCGGTCATAACATAATCGCCAATAGATATCTCCCTGGTAATCAGGTTATCCCGAACGCGCTGGTCCACTCCCTTATAATGTCCGCATAAAAATATGAGATTCTTGCAGGTAGACAGATTATTCGCGATCTGCTGGTTGAACGGCTCACCATCAGGAGTGGTAAAAATGATTTCCTGGTATTCACGTTCTTTCTTAAGTGTAGCTATGGCATTGTCGATTGGTTGTATATTCATTACCATTCCAGCCTCACCGCTAAAAGCATAATCATCAATTTTCCTGTGCTTATCAGTTGAATAATCACGAAGATTGTGAATAAAGACCTTTGTAAGGCCCTTGTCCGATGCCCGTTTGAGTATGGAATGATTAAGGGGACTGTGAAGAAGTTCCGGAACAGCAGTTAGAATATCGATTCTCATAGATTCATATTTTGTACAAAAATAGTCAACATGCCCAAAAAAACTTTGAGTATACTGCTTTATTAATTACTTTCGCAATTTGTCAGTGTCAGTACATACAGATATTGAGGAGCGATGGAACATAATGATCAGGTTCAAAATGAACCTCTCGCCGGTGATTCCGGCGAATTAAAGAAGGATTCTTCCGAGGAGGAACACTCCGTAGACCAGCCTTCAGAAAAGAAGGAAGAAAACATAACCGGACTCACTGAGAATAAAGAAATTGTCTCAGAAGTCGAGGAAAAATCTGTATCCGTAACCCCCGGGGTGGATGCAGTTCCGCCAGATACGGAACCTCCACCCGACAAAGAGCCTTCAGCAGTCAGCGAACCGGTTTCTTCTGAAGAACCGGTATCCACTGAAGAACGGTATCCCCTGAAGAACCGGTATCCCCAGAAGAACAGGTCTCTCCAGAAGAACCGGTATCTGATGCCGAACCTGGTATTCTAGCAGAAGCCGAATCAACTGAGGAAGAAAAAGCTCCTCCCGAACCCGATATCGAAACTATAAAGGAACCTGAAGCAGCAGCCGAACCTGAAGCAGCAGCCGAACCAGAGCCTAAAAAGTCGGCGCCCATTCCGGAATTTGACTATTCCATGCTCACGCGGGAGGACCTTGTAAACCGCCTGGAGGTATTGCTTGAAAACCAGGATATTCAGGAAATACGTTCGGATATTGATCATATAAAGGTTAATTTTTACAAGAAAAATAAGGCCGAGATCGAGCTAAAGCGCAAGAAATTTATTGAGGATGGGGGTGATTTAGAGGATTTCCAGATTGAACCGGATGCATTAGAGGAAAGAATTAAGGGTTTATTAAAGAAATACCGGGAGCAAAAAACGGAGTTTAATAAAAGTATTGAAGTCCAGAAAAAGGAAAACCTCGCCAGGAAATACGAGGTTATCGAGCAGATCAAAGAGCTTATTAACCGGAAGGAATCAATAAATAAGACTTTTAATGAATTCAGAGACCTGCAGCGGGAATGGCGTCTTATCGGCCTGGTTCCTCAGCAGAATCTGAAGGATTTGTGGGATACATACAATCATCATGTTGAGAAGTTCTATGACTTTATAAAAATTAATAAGGAGCTGAGGGACCTGGATCTGAAGAAGAACCTTGAACTCAAAATGCAGCTTTGTGAAAGGGCCGAAGAACTCATGATGGAATCCTCTGTAGTAAATGCATTTAATAGTTTACAAAAGTACCATGACAGGTGGAGGGAGATTGGACCGGTACCACTTGAGGTACGGAATGAGATATGGGAAAGATTCAGGGAGGCCACGGCTAAGATAAATCGCAGGCACCAGGATCATTTTGAGGATCTTAAGAAAGCCCAGAAAAAAAATCTTGAACAGAAAATACTTCTCTGCGAACAGGCTGAAGAGTTGGGCAACCAGGTTCTGGAAACCAACAAACAGTGGGATGAAAAGTCAAAGGAACTGATTGAGATTCAGAAGGTATGGAAATCCATCGGTTTTGCACCAAAGAAAGATAATAACAAGATTTACGAACGGTTCCGCAAAGCCTGCGATACTTTTTTTAATCAGAAACGTGAATTCTATGCTCATAGCAAAGAATTGCAGATGAATAATCTTCAACTGAAAATGGACATTTGCGTTCAGGCAGAATCTTTAAAAGAGAGTAAAGAATGGAAGAAAACTACGGATGATCTTATTAATCTGCAAAAGAAATGGAAAGAGATCGGTCCGGTTCCCAAGAAACATTCAGAAACTGTTTGGAGAAGGTTCAGGGCAGCCTGCGACGAATTTTTCAAGAAAAAATCGGAGTATTACAAAAATATTGATCAGACGTATTCTCAGAACCTTGAGGAAAAGAAAAAGTTACTCGTTGAGGTTCAGTCTCTTAAATTATCCGACAACATCGAAGATAACTTTAAGTCTCTAAATGATTTCCAGAGGAGATGGTCGGAGATCGGATTTGTCCCTTTTAAGGAAAAAGAAGGTTTGCAGGATCAGTTCAGGAAAGCGATCAACCAACATTTCGACAACCTGGATATCAATGATAACCGGAAGAATATGTTGAAATTCCGGAACAAGTTGGATAATATGGTCCAGAAACCGAAGTCAGATTATAAGATTGGACAGGAGAGGGAAAGGTATATTAACCGTTTGCAGCAATTAAGGAATGATATTGTTTTATGGGAAAATAATATTGGGTTTTTCGCAAAATCAAAAAATGCTGAATCCATGATCGCTGAAGTTCAGTCAAGGATCGATAATGCCAAGGAAAGCATTACTCTTCTAGAGCAGAAGGTTGAATTGATTGACAAGATGGAAAATGATCAGGGAAGATAAATCATTTCAAACCAAACAATACAAGTTCCAGTGAGTTCTACTAAATATATATTTATTACCGGCGGTGTTACTTCCTCCCTGGGTAAGGGGATAGTTACTTCCTCTCTGGCTCTGTTATTGCAGGAGAGAGGTTTATCAGTTACTATCCAGAAGCTGGATCCATATATCAATGTGGATCCAGGAACACTGAATCCATATGAACATGGAGAATGTTATGTAACTGAAGACGGAGCCGAAACCGACCTTGATCTTGGGCATTATGAACGTTTCCTGGGAATAAACACCACACAGTCAAACAATGTTACAACCGGCAGAATTTACCAATCTGTGATAGAAAAGGAAAGAAGAGGAGATTACCTGGGTAAAACTGTACAAATCATCCCACATATTACGGATGAGATCAAACGTCGGATAATGTTGCTTGGCAAGAGCCGGAAGTATGATATAGTACTTACAGAAATTGGAGGTACGGTAGGTGATATTGAATCACTGCCCTACATTGAAGCGGTGAGGCAACTCAAGTTTGAATTGGGAGCGACAAATACCTTGTTTGTGCATCTGACCCTGGTACCTTTCCTTTCAGCCACCGGGGAACTGAAAACAAAACCCACCCAGCATTCTGTAAAAGTTTTACTGGAAAACGGTATCCAACCGGATATACTGGTTTTAAGGGCTGAAAAACATTTGAATAAGGATATCCGGAAAAAAGTAGCCCTTTTCTGCAATGTGGAATACGATGCAGTCATTGAATCCGTAGATGTATCAACAATCTATGAGGTCCCATTACTCATGCAAAAGGAAAAACTTGACCTGATAGCTATCAGGAAACTGGGTATACTGGAGGCAAAAGCACCTGATCTTGAGCCCTGGACTGAGGTAGTAAACAGGTTGAAGAATCCTGAAAAAACAATCCAGATAGGGCTGGTTGGAAAATACGTTGAACTTACAGATTCCTATAAATCAATAATTGAATCCCTCAGCCATGCTGGGGCTACTTATAAATGTAAAGTAAAAGTCAATTGTATACATTCCGAGGATATTAATCAGGAGAATGTTGCCATGCAACTGGAGGGTCAGGACGGGATCATCGTTGCTCCTGGTTTTGGAGATCGGGGGATAGATGGCAAGGTTCATGCCGTAAGCTATGCCCGCAAACAGAACATACCGTTTCTCGGTATATGCCTGGGAATGCAATGTGCTGTTATTGAGTTTGCAAGGGATGTCTTGGGACTAACGAAAGCGCATTCCACCGAGATGAAACAAAGAACACCTGATCCGGTTATAGACCTGATGGAGACCCAGAAGGGTATTACCGTAAAGGGAGGAACCATGAGGTTGGGTGCATATCCCTGTGTTATTAAGAAGGGGACTAAGGTTTACGAAGCCTACCGGAAGACTTCCATTAAGGAGAGGCATAGGCATCGCTATGAATTCAATAATGACTACCTGGAGGATTTTGAAAAAAATAATTTTATTGCCTCTGGTATTAACCCGGAGAGCAATCTTGTGGAGATTATGGAATTGAAGGGACATCCCTGGTTTGTTGGAGTTCAGTTCCATCCGGAATACAGCAGCACGGTCATGAAACCACATCCACTGTTTGTGCAATTTGTTAAGGCTTCGATGAATGCAGCGGATGAGAAGAAAGAAGTAAAGCCTAAAAAAGTTTAGAAGAACATACTCCCGAATGATCAAGTCGGGACAGTAAGATAATTGAAATGGATAGAAATACGATAATCGGATTATTATTAATCGCGGGAATACTGATAGGTTATTCCATGTTTACCAAGCCTTCAGAGCAAGAGAAGTCTGAAATGCAAAGGGTAAGAGATTCCATAGCTGTTGCAGAACAATTCAGGCTGCAGGAGGCCCAGAAACAGGCTGAAGAAATAAAAACCACACAGTCTCAGTCCCCTAATGTTACCTCGCCTGAACCTGAATCAGCCAGTCCCGAACAAAACCGTGATATCTATGGGGCTTTTGCTGAAGCTGCCAATGGATCTGATGATTACATCACCCTGGAGAATGACCGGCTGAAGATACAAATCTCAAAACGTGGCGGCAGACCATATACCGTGCAGTTGAAAGAATACCTGACCCATGATACACTTCCCCTGATTTTGTTTGATGGGGATTCTACGGTATTCGGGATGAATTTTTTCGCCCAGAACCGGAGCATTAATACCAATGAGTTGTATTTTACTCCGGATACCCGGGAATCCCGCCTGGATGCCAGTTCTAAATCCGTTAGCCTTTCTATGAAGCTTCCTGCAGGAGACGGACGTTATATTGAGTATATCTACACCATGAAACCGAAAAGCTATATCGTAGGCTTTGACCTCAGGTTTGTAGACATGGAGGAATTGCTCTCACAGAATAATAATTTTATCGATCTCAACTGGAATATCTATGTGCCACAGCAGGAAATGGGAAGGATGAACGAATTGAATTATACCACCATTTTCCTGAAGCATTACCAGGATGAGGTAGAAAGGCTGGCAATGCGGTCAAAGAAAGATATCCAGGAAAAGGATGTGCCTACCAAGGTCCGCTGGCTTGCTTTTAAGCAGCAATTTTTCTCTTCCGTTTTTCTTGCAGAGGAGAATTTTTCTAATGTTCATGTCCGTTCCACCAAGCTGGAGGAAAATCCGACCTACCTCTATATATTTGAGTCCCAGATCGGAATCCCGTTTACACAGGAAGCTGAACAAACCAAAAAATACAAATTCTATTTCGGTCCTAATCATTATAATACCCTGAGATCATTTGATTTAGAGATGCAGGATCTCGTGGGACTGGGAGGATTAATGAGCAGGGTGATTAATAAATGGGTGATTATACCGGTATTCACTTTCCTGAACAAGTTTATCAATAATTATGGATTGATCATACTTATCCTTACAGTGTTGATCAAACTGGTGCTCTTCCCGCTTACATACCGCTCCTACATGTCAATGGCTAAAATGAGGGTATTAAAGCCGGAAATTGATGAAATCAATGCAAAAATCCCCAAGGAGAAATCCATGGAAAGACAGCAGGCAACTATGGCCCTGTACAAGAAGGTGGGGGTTTCTCCCCTGGGTGGATGTCTGCCAGTTGTGCTGCAGATGCCTATCCTTATCTCAATGTTCCGGTTCTTCCCAACATCCATTGAGCTGAGACAAGAGAGCTTTCTCTGGGCACATGACCTTTCTACCTATGATTCCATTCTAACCCTGCCCTTTGAAATACCCATGTACGGGGACCATGTAAGTCTTTTTACCCTCTTGATGACTGCATCTACCATTCTCACCATGAAGATCAGCAACCAGGCTCAGGCCTCTCAGAGCCAGATGCCGGGGATGAAAGGAATGATGTATATGATGCCAGTTATGTTCATGTTCATGCTGAACAGCTGGTCGGCGGCTTTAACATATTATTATTTCCTCGCCAATATTATCACCTTCGGACAAAATATGCTGGTAAAACAGTTTGTGGATGAGGATTCCCTTCGCAACAAACTGAAGAGCAATCAGAAGAAGTCCTGCCCCCAAAAAACAAAGCGGGTTCCAGAAGCGACTGGAGGATATGGCCAAGCAGCGTGGATTTCAACCACCTAAAAAGAAGAAGTAGTATTAAAATAATTCTGAACTCTCCATGAAGAACCATGGAGAGTTAAAGGGTACCTTGAAGGCCAATCATCTTCAGGGCAGTGATTGCCGCTTCATCTCCTTTATTGCCATGTTTTCCTCCAGCCCGGTCTTTTGCCTGTTGTAATGTATCCGTAGTGAGTACTCCGAAAACAAAGGGGCGACTGAATTTAAGGTTGAGCTCTGTGATCCCCTGGGTAACTCCCTGGCAAATGTAGTCGAAATGCCGGGTTTCCCCCTGGATAACGCATCCAAGGCATATCACTGCATCGGGCTTGCCAGCTTCCATAATCAATTGTGCACCCAGCGGTAATTCAAAGGTTCCCGGTACATGTTCAATGATGATGTCAGCTTCACTGACTCCGTGTTTTTTAAGCGTGTGAACTGTTCCCTCGAGAAGGGCGTTTGTAATTTCCGGGTTCCATTCGGCCAGTACGATCCCAATTTTTTTTCCTTCCCCGGAAGGGATATCATCAGGATTATAATCGGAAAGATTCTTAAGACTTGTAGCCATAGGCTATGATTGCAGTTTACTGCGGGTAATGTATTTCTCGATATTATTGCTCCTTGAATAATCAGGGTATTGCTGGCGGATCTGCTCGTAGAGGTCAAGGGCTTTCTTGTATTCGCCCAGCTCTTCCTGCACAAGTCCGGCTTTCATAAGGTACATGGGAGTGGTGAAATTATTATCTGAAAGGCTTGCAGCTTTCATGTAAAAATCCAATCCCGTTTTGGTTTCGCCTAGTTCCACGTATGCGTCTCCAATAGCACCGATTGCGATGGGTGCGACCATTTTGTCCTTTGATTTGAATTTCTTGAGATAATCAATAGCATCCTCGTATTGTCCTGATTTCAAGAATGATATGCCTGCATAATAGCTTGCCAGGTTGCTGGCCTTGGTGATCCCGTAATCATCAATGATCTGCAGGAATCCGGAATAGTTTCCATCACCATTCAGGGCAAGCTTGAATGAATCTATCTCAAAATACTGCTCGGCAACAAACATCTGTGCATGAGCCTCTTCCTCGAGAGGGTTCAGGTAAAATCTTTTCAGTCCAATAAAAATTGTAATGATCACCATTACGCCGGTAACGATGCGTACGATCCATTTCTGGTTATCCTCAATAAATTGTTCGGTCTTGGTTAATGCGCCTTCAATGCCTTCCAATCCAGGTTCCTTTACTTGCTGCTTCTTTGTCATTTTAATTCAATGATAATGAGTACCGTTAAAAACAACGCAAATGTAATTGTTTTGCCTGAATAAAAAAACGATGAAATCCACCCAGTTTAGCTATTTTTGTTCATAAATAATTTCAATATGCATCTCTCAGGAATTTCCCTTGTGAATTTTAAGAATTATGATCAGCTGGAGCTGTCTTTTAGCCAGAAGATCAATTGTTTCGTAGGGGATAACGGGACCGGGAAAACCAATTTGCTGGATGCGATCTACTATCTTTCCCTGACCAAGAGTTATTTTAATTCTGTGGATACCCATAATATCAGGCATGGAGAGGAGCATTTTCTTATCCAGGGAGAATATCTCCGGGATGAATTGACAGAAAAGATCCATTGCGGTGTACAAAAGGGCAAATCCAAACAATTCAGGCGAAATAAAAAGGATTATACCAGGCTTTCTGAACATATTGGTCTGCTGCCGGTTGTGATGATTTCTCCGGCGGACAGTGCTCTGATCACCGAAGGCAGTGATGAAAGAAGGAAATTCATGAATGCAGTTATCTCACAGTTTGATCATGAATACCTGGAAAGCCAAATGCGTTATAACAGGGCCCTGGGACAGAGGAATGTTCTGCTGAAGGACTTCCACCGAAAGGGGAATTTCCAGAGGGAAGCCCTGGAAGTATGGGATGATCAGCTCCACCTTTACGGGAAGTATATCCATGGGAAACGTCAGGAATTTGTGCAGGACATGATTCCTATTTTCCAGGAGTATTATAATTCTGTATCTGAGGGAAGGGAAGAGATAGGGCTGGAATATCATTCGCAATTGAATGACAGGGAACTGGCCGATCTTCTCAGGGAGCATGAAGAGAAAGACAGGATATTACAATATACTACAGCGGGGATCCATAAAGACGATCTTGTAATGAGTCTTTCAGGGTACCCGATTAAGCGTATTGGCAGCCAGGGACAGCAAAAAACATTCCTTGTGGCACTGAAGCTGGCTAAATATGATTTTATTAAAAAGGTAAACGGATTTCATCCCATTCTTTTACTTGATGATGTTTTTGATAAGTTTGATGCCCGGAGAGTACGACAGATAATCCGACTGGTAGCTGAGCATGAATTCGGTCAGATATTCATAACGGACACCAATCGGGAAAGGATTAAGGAAATATTGAGCGAATTATCCATAGACTATAAACTCTTCCAGGTTGCATCGGAAGGTATAAACGAAGAAACAAATGGAAAGAAATAATACACAGAAGATTGCCGATGTGATTCGTGCCTACCTTAAGGAATCCAGGCTGGAAAAACCTCTGAAGGAAAGACAGCTTGTGCAGTCCTGGGAATCTCTCCTGGGGAAATCCGTTGCCCGGGCGACCAGCAAAATCTACCTGAATGAAGGTAGACTGTATGTATATCTTAACTCCTCCGTAGTAAAAAACGAACTATTCATGCTCCAGGATGAAATCATCCGAAAACTAAATGAAGCAGCAGGAGAAGAACTTGTGAGGGAAATCGTGTTTCGTTAGGCTACATACAATATGTACGCTCGCTTTTTGCAAAGAAAAAATCCGCTTCCAAATTCGCGTTTTCGTCACTGTCTGATCCATGGACGGCATTCATTTCCAGTGATTCGGCATACTTTTTACGAATGGTTCCTTCCTCAGCATTTTCAGGATTTGTAGCTCCAATAAGCTGACGGTATTCTTCCACTGCATTCTCTCTCTCAAGTACAGCCGCGATAATGGGACCGGAGGACATAAACTCCACCAGGCTATCAAAAAACGGTTTGCTGCGATGGATTGCATAAAACTCTTCCGCCTGCTTTGTACTTAATTTTGTGAGTTTCATAGCAATGATTTTGAAACCTGCCTCGTTGATCATATTGAGAATAGGACCTGTATGGCCTTTGCGAAAAGCACCAGGCTTGATCATTGTTAGGGTAATTCTACCTGCCATTATAATTGGGTTTTTAGTTTTACAGCTCGCGAATATAATTAGAATATTTCTAACTTTGACCACCCTGAAAGGATTAATAAAATGAGCATTAAGCTATCAGAAGAAATTTGTATCAAGCTGAGAAAAGTACTGGCTGCGCCCATCCGGGTGTTTCTACTGACTCATATTAACCCGGACGGAGACGCTATCGGTTCCATGCTTGGCATGTATCATTTCCTTAAAAACAGGGGATGTACAGTTAATATGGCTGTGCCAAATGAAATTCCTCAATTCCTTACCTGGATGGAAGGGGCAGAGCAGATTCTTGATTTCAGGGGACAAAGACAGCCCGTGGAGGAAGAGCTGGGGAAGGCCGACCTGGTATTTTGTCTTGACTTTAACGAGCCTGGCAGACTGGGGGGAATAAAAGAATTAATTGATCAGACCGATGTTCTTAAGATCCTCATAGATCATCATCCAGATCCTTCGGATTTTGCTGATCATATAATGTCAGATACTTCTGCCAGCTCCACTGCCGAGCTTGTTCATCGCTTCATTCTTAACCTGGATAGTAAAAAAAGCATTACCAGGACCATCGCAGAGTGCCTGTTTGTTGGAATAATGACCGATACTGGTATCTTCAGCTTCAATAGTTCTTCACCCGAAACCTACCTTGTGATAGCGGATCTGCTCGCAACAGGAATAGATAAGGACAGAATTCACAGCCTGGTGAATGATAATTATACGGAGGACCGAATGAGGATGCTGGGATATAGCCTGCAGGAAAAAATGATAGTTCTAAGGGAACACCGGTGTGCATACATTTTCCTGAGCAGGGAAGAACTTGACCGGTTTAAACATCTTTCAGGTGATACTGAAGGATTTGTGAACTACCCATTTTCAATCAGGGATATCAGGGTGACTGCCCTCTTCCTGGAAAAAAAGAATCAAATAAAAATTTCTTTTCGTTCCAAAGGGGATTTTTCAGTTAACCTGTTTGCACGTAAATATTTTAACGGTGGGGGACACCGAAACGCGGCCGGTGGTGAGTCTGATGACAGCCTCGAAAATACCGTCAGTCGTTTTGAGTCTCTTATATCCGAATACAGCGATGAGATCAATAAGTTACCATAAAATTAGCAGGGTACTTATCCTGGGTCTGTTACTTGCGATCCTGATGGTCTCATGCGGAAGGACTCCGGTACAGGAATCGGCACCCGTTGCAACTCCGGAAGAGGAGAAAGAGATGCTTCTCAGGATCAATAAATTTCTTGTCCAGAAGGACATTGATCTGATTGAATCCTATGCCATTCGCAGAGGCTGGGATATGGAGGTCACCGAAACAGGCCTGTATTATGAAATCATTGAGCTGACAGATGGGATCCGGGCTGAGATGGGGATGGATATCCGTATTAATTATAACTTAAGCCTGCTTGACGGCACTCTGTGTTATACCTCTGAAAAGGATGGCGCCAAGGAATTTCTACTGGGGAAAAGCCAGGAAATTTCCGGATTGGAACTCGCTGTGGAGCTGATGCGTGTGGGGGAAAAGGCGAGATTCATCATACCCCCCCATCTTGCTTATGGTTTACTGGGGGATGAAGAAAAAATCCCGGCAAGGTCCATCATTGTCTATGAAGTTGAATTACTTTTTGCTGGCGGGAACGGATAATTTTTAATAAGATCAATCGTTTATGCATAAACGCAACCCTTTGGGGTTTTTTATCATCATCAGTATTATTAATGTATAAAATTATGGAAAAAAGAATTATATACCGTGTGGCTGTTCTCCTTATGGTGCTGCCGGTTTTTTTGCAGGGGTGCAACAAGGATGATAGCCAGGAGAGATGGGAAGAGGAGATGAGACTTCTAAATCAATATATTCTGGATAAGAATATAATTGATCAACCAACATCATCTGGACTTTATTATATTGAAATGGAAGCAGGAACGGGAAATCGAGCCGCTTTAGAAGACTTGGTTGATTTTAATTATACAACTGAGCTGATCGATGGCACTGTTGTGGGTACTTCTGATGAGGAATTGGCTGTAGATAAGTCAATCTTTGAAGATACCAAAATGTACGGTCCCATTCGTTCTATGATTGGTTATACCGGAGTCCCGGGAGTGGATGAGGGCTTATTGTATATGTATGAGAAGGGAATTTCCAAAATGATTGTACCCTCTAATATTGGAGGAATTTATCCCTCTGACTATACCACGAAAATTTATACCATTGAGCTGGTCAATACCTTTAATGATCCTGAACAGTTTCAGTCGGACCAGATTTTAAGCTATTTGAAGGATCACCAGATCGATAGCACATTTGTTACTCCTACAGGCTTGCATTATATTGAGGATACAGTGGGTACAGGTTTAAGAATTACCACTGGAGTGAATGTTCAACTTTGGTATACAGGTACTTTTCTCGATGGCAGGGTCTTTGACTCCAACCGGAATGGGACGGTGATGTCTGTTACCATGCCTGCAACAAATTATATTGCTGCCTGGGATGAGGCTCTCAGGTTAATGAGTGAAGGGACCATAGCAAGGATAATTGTGCCTTATAACCTGGCATATGGCGCACAGGGACAAGGATCAGTTCCTCCCTATATGCCTCTGGTATTTGATATTGAGATTGTAAAGGTTTCTCCAATTTAGGACCTGGCTCTGTTCAGCAAAAATATAGCAGGCCGTTTATGAATTTCAGGAAGTTTTTTCTTCCATTCATGAACGGCTTTTGTTTTTATAAACTCTGAGTCAAGGCTTATATCAACCGCCAGACATAACATTGTTTCATTCCGGCAAATCCTTAAAATGTCTTCCAGGAGGTTCATGTTCCTGTAAGGAGTTTCCATAAATATCTGGGTTTCGCCGCTATCAAGTGCCGACTTCTCAATCTGCCGGATACTATTACTACGTGCGGGATTTTTAATCGGAAGGTAGCCATGGAACCGGAATGCCTGTCCGTTCATTCCAGAAGCCATGAGAGCTAATAAGATCGACGATGGGCCAACCAGGGGGATTACCTTAATACCATGCCTGTGTGCAAGATCCACTATCCGGGTCCCGGGATCTGCAACCGCAGGTACCCCAGCCTCTGATAATATGCCTGCCGAATTGCCTTTGAGAAGGGTATTGAGCATTTCATCTATATCTTCATCACTGCTGTGTTCATTGAGAAGGTAAAAATGTACACTGTCAAACTGGGCCTTAAATCCTGCCTTCCTGAGATACCTCCTGGCGGAGCGCAGATCTTCGACAATGAAATGTTCCAGTTTGTTCAGTATTTCCAGGGGTAATGATGGTATTACATTGTCGACAGGGGAGTCCCCTAAAGTGACAGGAATCAAGTATAATTCAGCAGACATTTTCTTTAAACCTATTTTCGTGTAAATTTACCATTTTTAAAGGTATGAAAATTACTTTCCTTGGGACAGGAACATCGCAGGGTGTACCTGTTATCGCATGTACCTGTACTGTTTGCCAGTCGGATGATCTGAGGGACAAGCGTCTCCGGTCTTCTGTATTGATTGAAGACAAAGGAAAAGTAATACTGATAGATACCGCACCGGATTTCCGTGAGCAGATGCTGAGTAACCGGGTCAATCGCCTTGATGCTATTCTATACACTCATGAACACCGGGATCATATAGCGGGACTCGATGATATCCGTGCGTATAATTATATTCAGAAAAAGCCAATGGATATCTATGGTGAGGAGAGGGTTCTCCGGGCCTTGCATCATACATTTCCCTACATTTTTGCCGAACGCAATTATCCGGGCATTCCCAAAGTCAATTTCCACACCATTGATAGCCATCCCTTTCAGGTCGACGGAATAGATATCATTCCTGTTCGTGCATTGCATTACCGACTTCCTGTACTGGGTTTCCGTGTGGGAGATTTTGCCTATATAACGGATGCTAACCATATCTCAGCAGAAGAAATTGATAAAATCAGGGGGGTTAAGGTTTTTGTTATTTGCGCCCTTCGTATTAAAGAGCATATTTCTCATTTTAACCTGGAACAGGCCCTGGAGGTCATTGAAGCGGTACAACCCGGGCAGGCTTACCTGACCCATTTATCCCATGTAATGGGACCATTTGATGAAATAGAGAAAATACTGCCTGAGAACGTTCATCTGGCCTACGATACATTAAGCCTGGATATCTAACGATTACCTGGAGATCTAACGGGTATTATATTTATTGAAGAACAGGGCAAAGATCAAGCCCAGAACCATAAACACGGATCCCCCAAATAGCAGTGCTGTTTTTAGTCCCATGTTATCTGTCATCATCCCCATTGCCGGTCCAACAATAACAAAACAGAGCCGGATAATGAAATTGCGGACCGAAAGTACCGTTGCCCTCACATCTGACCTGCTGAGTCGGTGTATGTAATCTTTGAGTATAGGAGTGGCAATACCACGAATTATGTAAAAGATAAATAGAATGATCAGGGCCCAGTAGGTATGCATAAAGCCCAGGATAATATAGCCGGCAGGGATCAGGATTGTCAGTCCAAGTACAGTGGGTCTTGCCCCAATCCTGGATTCTAATTTATATGCAGTCATTGCTGCCAGTCCCACTACAAGATTCAAGGCAGTCCACATTCCCCCGTAAAGGGTTAAGGGCAACCCGATATGTTTAAAATAGGGCTGTGCAAACCAGGCCATGGTAAGGGTGGCAGTTCCAATAATCGCAGAAAGAAAAATGTTGGTTCTGAGTTCCTTGTTGATGAAAAGGGAATCCTTTACAACATCCAGAATAGTATTAAATGTAAAGGTTTTTATACGTGTATGGGTTCCTGGTTCTACAAGCAGGATAGCGGCTGGTATAGCCAGGAATGAAACAAATGCCTGGGCATATAAATTGGTTCTCAAACTAATCAGTGCCAGCAGTCCCCCTACAATTCCAGCACTTGCCTCCGCGATATTGCCGATGGATACCATCCGGCCCTCATATTTAATGTATTTTTTTTCTTCTTTTCTTTCCAGCAAGGAATCATAAAGCATTGCTGAATCTGCCCCGGATATAAAACTTTGTCCGAATCCAAGTACAAGTTCTGCCAGGAGGAAACCCAGGAATCCATATGAAAAGCTGTAAATCGAAAACCCGGCAGCACCAAGAATAGTCCCTATGATAAGGGTTCTGCGCCTTCCGATTACATCGGCAAAGTATCCGGAAGGTATTTCAAGGACAACAATTGAGATGGAATATACGGCCTGCAGAATCATCACCTGTTGCATGTCCAGTCCATTTGAGGTATAGAAAGGTACCACGTAAGGCATGTACAGCATGAACCACTTGGCTATCTTGATGAGATACAGTTTCCAGATATTGAATTTGGTGGTTCTTTTCATGATTTGCTCCAAGGATTTGCAAAAATAGCATTATATAAATATTCAATCAATTTAACCTCATATGCTATTGCTTCATTATAGCTATAATTTTAAAGATCAATATTGATTGATATTGATCAAACCCTGACTTGGTGCTCAACGGGCTAATCTACAGGAATTTGCGGATTTTTACTGATTTTCACATGGAGTGTATTATCCTAATGGGCTGAGTACCTAACACCAAAGAGCTCCATGGGGAAATATGGAAAACTTGATGTTAAAAGACTATAATCGAGAATCGGAAATTTTCGATAAATTCGTAAAACAAGCTTCGCTGAATATGGAAAGCTTATAATAAAACTAAATCTTTATCAATGAAACCCAAAAAAAAATTATTAATCGCCCTGATCATCCTTTTTTCAGTCAGTCTCTATTCGCAAAACACTCAAATTGTATACCTCTCCGGGAAAGACGCGGCTAAAACGGTCGATTGGGATTTTTTCTGCACCGACGGACAGAATAGTGGCAACTGGACTAAAATACCCGTGCCCTCCAACTGGGAGTTGCAGGGTTTTGGAACCTACAATTATGGCCACGATTGGGGCAACAAAGAGATCAAACTTGGAAAGGAACATGGTTTGTATAAATACGAATTCAGTGTACCTTCCGATTGGAAAGGCAAAACAGTAAATATAGTATTCGACGGTTCGATGACCGACACCAAGAGTAAAAATTAATGGTAAGTCAGCCGGAGAAATGCACCAGGGTGCTTTTTACCGTTTTAAATACGATATTTCAAAATTATTGAAATACGGAAGATCAAATGTTTTGGAAGTAGATGTTGATAAACATTCATCAAACGAATCGGTTGTACGTGCCGAGCGCCAGGCTGATTTCTGGATTTTTGGAGGAATTTTTCGACCCGTATTTTTGGAAGTACTTCCAGAAATTCACATGAACCGCACTGCTATTGATGCCAAAGCTGATGGTTCTTTCAACTCATTCATCGTGCTGAATAAATCAAAAGCCAATTATTCTGTTTCAGTTGAGTTGTTTGATTTAGAAGGAAATAAAATTGGTGAATCAATCCAGTCAAAAATTGAAAAAGGAACCACGGAAACCTTTGTTTCAGGGAAATTTAATCATGTAAAATCGTGGAATCCCGAGTGGCCTACTTTATACAACATGAAAATTACCCTGAAAAAAGGGAACGATATTTTGCATGAAGTAACGGAACGAATTGGTTTCCGAACTGTTGAATTACGTGCACACGATGGTTTTTATATAAATGGTGAAAAAGTTGTTTTCAAAGGTGTAAATCGTCACTCGTTTTTGGCCCGAAACCGGTCGCTGTTTAAGCGAAGAAAATCACTTAACCGATATTCGTTTGATGAAAGGAGATGAACATGAACGCGGTTCGTTGTTCGCATTATGTTCCGGATAAACGGTTTCTTGAATTATGCGACTCGCTGGGACTTTTTGTATTGGATGAAGTTACCGGCTGGCAACAGGGATATGACACAATTGTTGGTCCAAAACTAATAAAAGAAACCGTTTTGAAAGATGAAAATCATCCGTGTGTGGTAATCTGGGATCATGGAAATGAAGGTGGCTGGGATTTTGCCAACGAAAAAGAATTTCATCGACTGGGACATTCAAAAACGACCAGTTATTTATCCATGGTTACTTCGGAATGGTGTTGAAACCCACCACTATCCCGAATTTAATTATGGCATTGGACGAAATGTTTAATGGCAACGACCCGTTTATGGCGACCGAATTAATGCATGGTTTATATGATGGCGGACATGGAGCCGGACTGGAGGAATTCTGGAGAAGTTATGAAGCAACGCCACTTTTGGCAGGAGGATTTCTTTGGGTTTTGGCCGATGAGGCTGTATTGCGTAACAGATATGGAAGGAACTGTTTTTGATGCTGATGGAAATAATGCTCCCGATGGAATTCTTGGACCTCATCGGGAGAAAGAGGGGAGTTTCTATACTGTTAAAGAAATTTGGTCGCCAGTACAAATAGAACCGGTAACCATAAACAAACAATGGAATGGTAGATTATTCCTGAAAAATAAATTCATTTATACCAATTTAATCGAATGTAGTTTTAGCTGGAAAGCCTTTAGAACTGAAATTGGTACTACAAGAGAAATAGTAACCGGCTCTGGAAAAGTTACAAGCCCGAATACACTACCCGGAGAAACAGAAATGGTAAATATTGACTGTGGTAAAGCGCTTCAAAATGCAGATATCTTTCAGTTTACAGCCCTCGATCACGAAGGAAAAGAACTTTATACCTGGAGTTGGCCGGTAATTCAACCTAAAGAAAAAGCAGTTGAAATAATTTCAACAAATAATAATATTTCAGAAATTGATGTGATTGAAAATGGAAATCTTATAACTGCAACAGTGAATAATCTGAAATTTTCATTCAACAAGGAAAATGGTGAAATTCAGTCGATAGAAAACAGTAATGGAAATATCTCATTTTCAGGTGGCCCTGTTCCTGTGGGAGTTGAATCGGAAGTTACCGAAACCAAATGGAAAATGGATGAACCTGGTAATTTTGTGTTTGAGATCACTTATTCCAGTTATCCAGGCAATGCAGTTTGGACTTTGACTAAAAATGGATTGCTTGGACTGGAAGCTGGTGCTATCAGAAGAGGATTAAAGGACATCGATTATATTGGAATTTCCTTTAAGTATCCCGAAGATAAATGCAAATCGGTAAGCTGGATGGGGCGTGGACCATACCGGGTGTGGAAAAACCGGATCAAAGGAAGCAATATTGGTGTTTGGGAAAAGGAGTATAACAATACAATTACCGGCGAAAATTTTAATGAATTAATATATCCTGAGTTTAAAGGATATCACGGTAATTTGTATTGGGCCAAATTCGAAACTACCGAATCACCAATTACCATTATCTCAGCTACTCCAAATTTATACTTTCAGCTTTTCACACCTGCAAAACCAAAAGATATCAGAGGAGATGTCGCACCTTCCTTTCCTGACGGCGACATATCGTTCTTATATGACATACCTGCAATTGGAACAAAATTTAAAAAAGCAGAGCAATTAGGTCCTCAAAGCCAGAAAGGTATATATAAAGGGCATAATGGAGATGTGGGATATCCTATAAAACTATGGTTTGATTTTTCAGTAGAAAATTAGTTTTAATACAATGAATCATCTCTTAGCTTTATTTATTTGAGAGTCATTTTATAGAGAACGATATTGAATACTATACAAAAGAATTCTAAGTTGACCTTTTCCTACCTGATCCATTGAATTAATTGAATAAACGATTATGCTCGGTAAAGACGTGGTACCAGCTACACCACTTATTTCTTTGCGGATTTTAATCGATCTTTTCATCAAAAACTTCATTTTTCAGCAATAATTACCAATTTTAACCTTCATTTTAAAACTATGATTCAATGAAATTCTGTTGTAGGTCAGCATTCAGCTTTCTCATATTATTAAATATACAATTGCAGCTTGGCCTCGCACAGCCTATTATTGATTCAGCTAAATACGGATTGCCGGTATTGCCCGAGGTGTCAGGATTTGGACTTGACTCAAAAGGAGGTCAGGGAGGTAAAATTATTGTAGTTAGTAATCTTAATTCAGAAGGTAAAGGCTCACTTGCTGAGGCAATAAATACTTCTGGCCCAAGAATTATCGTTTTTGAAGTTGCCGGATATATCGATCTTGAAGAACAATCACTTGAGTTGACAAATCCTTTTATCACCATTGTCGGACAGACTGCTCCGTCTCCAGGTGTAACACTAGTCAATGGAGGCTTGAGCATTAAAACACATGATGTAATAATTCAACATATTAAAGTTCGACCTGGAGATAGAGGACGGGCAAAAAAGAGTGGTTGGGAAGCTGATGGTTTAGCAAGTAATAAGGGTGCTTATAATGTTATTGTAGACCACTGTTCTTTTTCATGGGCAACCGATGAAAACCTAAGTGTTTCGGGACCCAGATTTGATGGAGAAAATGTAGTAGAGTGGCGAAATAATACATCACATAAGATAACTTATAGCCATTGCATTATTGCCCAGGGATTAAGTAATTCAAGTCATTCAAAAGGGGAACACTCTAAGGGAACGCTTGTTCATGATAATGCAACAGATATTCTGATCTACGGAAATTTGTATTCCAGCAATGTTGAACGGAGTCCACTGATAAAAGGCGGTGTACAATGTGCGATAGTAAACAATTATATTTATAATCCGGGAAACGCTGCCATTCACTACAACCTTTCGCCAGGCGAGTGGATGGGCCATGAATGGGTGGAAGGTAAAATGAGCGTGGAAGGAAATTATATTGAATTTGGAAAAAACTCTTCAGAAAATATTGCAGCGGCGAATCTTCGCGGGCCAATAGAAATTTACTGGAAAGATAATTTTGTTTCTGAAAGAAAAATCAACGGAGAAGCAGACGAGTCCTTAAGGTATAGGAATACATTTATCGAAGAAAAAACGGCAACCATCTCTGAATTGCTAAAAGGGGCTAATACTAAAACGGATGGACTTGAAAAAGTGGTTGAATCACCACCTATTTGGCCATATGGATTGGTTCCAATTCCTGTAGAAAAAGTTAAAGATTACGTTTTACAAAATGCAGGAGCCTTTCCTTGGGACCGGGATAAAATTGACCAGAAGATAATAGATGATATAATATCAGGCAAAGGCCAGATAATTGACAGTGAAACTCAGGTTGGAGGATATCCGGAAATTGAATTGGTTTTCCGGAAATTCAGGTTGGAGGATTGGTCTATGACTACCTTAAGGCGAAAAGTTGATTAAGAAAGAGAGCCTTTATACCTATGTAACAAGACGTTCACCTAGGAACTGATCCTTTCAATCTTAATAAGCCTCCTGATCATCAGCACATACTGAAAAAGCCTCGCTGATAATTGTTTTACAGATACTTACGATACCTAGACGATAAAAGAATGTGTCTTTGTTCAGAATTTCTATTTACCCTTTTTTTCTTCAGGAGGGCCATGTAACCGGATTTCACGGTTCTGTAACCATTCTTCCTTCGCCTGTTCACTGTCCCTGTCTTCATCTATCAAGATCCATGTCAATGGAGCCTTAAGGACGAGAACTTTTTTTTGTGGTTTCATGCTTATGTTGTTTTTTCTGTGAGCAAATTCCAAAACCGTCAACACTCCTGTCAACAGCATGCGAAAAAGGTCTTGCAGATCATTAACCTGTTGGCTTCTGGCTGGACTGAGGAACAATTACTTGAAAACTATCCAAGATTAGATAAGTCAAAAATCCAAGCCATATTTTTATACATTAAGGACTGTATGCGAGATGGTTTAATGTTTAATGAACCTCTCAAGTCTGCATAATGAAACTTCTCGCAAACGAGAACTTTCCGCTTAAAAGCATTGAGGTCATTTCCTCGGCCGGCTTCGACATCATTGGAATAGGCATTGATAATTACGGTATCCGTGATGATGAAGTTATTGCCTTAGCTGAAAAGTAAAAAAGAACGATTATAACTTTTGATAAAGATTACGGAGAATTAATATTCAAAAGAGGATTACAACCAGCAGGAGGTGTAATTTATCTAAGATGGGATGACTTTACTCCTAGTGAACCAGGAGAATATCTCATAGAACTCTTCAAATCGAAGGATATTCATCTTCAAAATCATGAACAATACCCTCAAATTCAGTTTCTGTAAAGTCCTCTTCATTCACCCAATAGTCTGAAGTTATAATTGAGATGGTTCCATCATCTGATTGTTCCATTTCCCAGATTATATTCTCTGCCTCAGTGAATTCAACCTTCCCCTCCAATTGCTCGGGAAATAGCCTCCGGACCAGATTTCTTTCTCTCAATCCAATACTCATGGCCTTGAGGACATTATCCTTGCCAATATCCACTCTGGTATTTTGCTGAAATTGTATTCCCATGGTCACTTTACTAGCTTTGGCATTTGGGAAACTACTACTGAATGCCTTATAGAGCAGCTGATTTATGTTAAACAATGAATAGTGTAATGCGATATCAGAATATTCTTCAGCAACATTATCATCCCTCATTTCAGTAGCGAGATTCTTTATCTGCCCCTTTGTCAATATGCCAGCCAGTTTGTAAGTCAAAATAATCTCAGCAGCTTCATGGGATTCAAATTCACCTATCGCCATTAAAAATAATTCTAGCAATTCCTCCTGAGCAGCTTCCTCAGCTTCAGGGAAGCCAAGTCGATCCAATAATTCAATATAATCTTCCTTTGACCATGCCCCTTCAATTTCATGAATGGTTTCGATATCCGTGATCTTAACTTTACACCTCATTACGGTAATGTTTATTGTTTTTGTCAACATACTCTGTTTTTTTGACTTTAGTATTGAATTCGGTCACGACTCCATGGTTTGTATAATCCAATTCCTACGAGCTAGAATTGATCTATTTTCAAAACATTAAATATTTTTAAGGGAGATTACCTCATCCCTTTACCGAATTAATCACCGCTAATAAAGGTGTGAGACCGCAATCTAAAGAATGGCAGAACACATCGTAATGAGGCTGCAGGGAATGGATAGCGGACCTCACATTTCGGCTAGGGAAAGGGTCTTGCAGGGATCTGGCGGGAATAGCTATTCAACTATTCAGGTTTATGGGTATTGCATCAAGGTTCGTTAGTGGTAGCGTCTGTGGGGAAGCTACCTCAAGGCTTACCACCAGACTATCTATTGAAATTGTAGGATAGAAAAGTTAGAAGCAGGAGTTTCTATCCTGATGAAATGTAGCCGTCTGCCGAAGTTCACATAAAAAGTTGATGAGCCTCTATTTAGGTATTAATCCCAGATTGCGTAGTTCTTTAAATAGCTTCTTTGCAAAACTACCCAGGCTTGAATTCATTGCCTCTTGCTCGAATGCATAGGAGCGTCCTGACCAAATCAATCTGCCTTCTTCAAGTTCGAATAAGTTTACTTCCAGGAAATACTTGATATCCTGAACTTCATAACCGCCTGTGTGTACGAGTGCATAGGTTCTCGTGTAGTAATTCCCGAAGCGATTGTAATAAATCAGTGGTTCATAAGTACTGGAAGGCGGTATATATCGCTTGGCGCTGGTTCCGATAAGAGTTACAGTAATTAATCCGTCAAAGCCCTTACTCCTCAGATTCGCTCTGGTCTGCTCAAAATCAACAATTGGTTTTCCCAATTCAGGAGGAAACATTAGTATGCCCTCCACTGCTAACAGACCTTTTTTATGCGCAGCCTTTGCCAGTTCTCCTTCAATCTTATCCCGTGTTAATAGATCTTCATTGAGTCCCAATACAATGATTTTCTTGAATTGAGTGGCAGGTATATCTTCTGTACTCCATGTTCTCAGTTGAGCCTGCAAGACCAGAGTCGCCAGTGGTGTAAAACTTAACAGGATCATTGCACTAAATAATCGGATTATTCTCATGCTTGTATTATTTATTTTGCGTAATCTCTTAAAGAAACGGAAATATAAGTAGTATTCCTATACTTGCATATTCTCCGAACCCTAAACTCACAAATTATGAAACTGATTACAATAATGAACTTCCTAATACAAGTCCGGTAGTCTATACTGCATTAGAATTTTAAGGACGAAAATTTGATTAGATTTACAATAAATTCAAAAATATACAATTATGGGAACTACATTAATCGAACCGCATATTCTCAAGGCAGAAGCACATAAGGTTGCTATCAAAAATCTGGAGGAAAACCTTGATGAGGTAAATCAGCTCATCGCAAATAAACGCGATGATGAAGATGGGATCTCTCAAGGTGAGATTGAGCCCGAAACCTTGTCTCACAACACTGAAGATCAAGATATCGTCCTGGCAATGCAACAAAAAGCTATTTCTATAAAGGCCCAGATCAAACTTATCGATGGGTACAAAAGTGCTAAACCAACTGCAATTGTCGATCCAGGTTCACTGGTATTCGTTCAGGATCAAGTATTTTATGTGTCAACTAGTGTTGAAAGCTTCAACCATAAAGGCTATAAAATCACATGCATTTCTATACAAGCACCAATTTACACAGTGATGAAAGGATTGACAACTGGAAATACTTTTGACTATAAGGGAAAAAGTTACACGATCAAAAAGATTGCATAACAGGTTAAGCGGCTGTTTACTAACGACCTACTGACTCTCATAACCGTCAACCCTCCCATCAACGCATACAAAAAAGGCCTCACAGATTATTGATTTACAAGTCCTTGCGGTGTTAAGACTCAATCTGATTGTGGAGCTATTTTTTATCTTTTACTTCCTTGGGCGGATTTAGCCGGAGTTCACGGTTCTGTAACCATTTTTCCTTTGCTTCTTCACTGTCCCTGTCTTCATTTATCAAGATATATGTCAATGGGGCCTTAAGGACGAGAACTCTTTTTTGTGGTTTCATACTTCTGCTGTTTTAATAGTGAGCTAGATCCAAAACGTCACCAGGATCATCAATGTCCATAAGAAAAACCCCGTAAAGCGCTAGCCTACAGGGGTTTGGGGTATTAAGACGTGGTACCAGCTACACCACCAATATTTTTACGGATTTTTGTCGATTTTATCGCATAGCGATAATAATTCGGCGTCAGAGTCCCGATTTCTTTACTTATGACTGGCACATAAATTTGGGAGGGGTCCAACATCTTAGAATTAGCTAAAATGTCTAATCTTACACTGTCCTATTTTCAGGTAAGGCTACAGTGCAACTTGTTCACCAATTCAATCCTTTTTCTCCAGGTATTTAATTAAATATTCCTTTAACTTTTCATTTCTTTTAGGATCGTTATTAAATTCAGCAAGTAGATCAACATCATTTGCGATGATTTCTTGTATTTTGTTATTGTTTAATTTGATAACTTCTCCAGTATTGGCAACCATTATTTGTCTAACAAGTTCGTATAGAGTAGTCGGAACATTTCCAATAAATATCGTTGTTGACCGTCTGTCTTCAAAATAGTAATACGGTCCAAGGCATTCAATTTGAACAAATTCTGTTCTTGGGCCAAGGCTCGGCGTTTTTACATTTATATATGCATTATTACCATCACAAAATCCGAATACCTTTCCAATAGAATTACCTTCATTTCTATCAGTATTAAGTCTGTAATATGGAATCATACCAGAAGACCTTAAATCTCCATATTTGCGCATTTTTTTGGAGATCTGATAATTGAATTCTATAGAAGGTTTGTTCTGATAGAATTCCTCAAAGTTTTTATATATTCCAGCTTTCAAACCTGTATAGTTCTGAAGATATATGGCTAAAAGAATACATGCTTCTTTCTTTGTGCCAAAATCGAGTGAAATGTTATATTTACCAGTTTCAGTAGCCGTGAACAGGTAAGTAGAATAGTTTTCTTTCTGATTGAATTCAGTTACATAATCCTTTATTGTATTGCCACTGATCCCTTCTAATTTCAGGGAGGGAATCGAAGAATTTGGATTCAATAAGTATATGGCATATCTGCTATCTTTTTCAAGTATCATTGATGCATTGGCACCGGATTCATTATTTAATTCCTGGTGTTTTAGATATTCCCCTTTGCAATATTTATCCAAAATCGCCTTGTGGTTTATTCCACATTGAGCAGAAACCATTGCTTGAAGAACAAGCATTATGATTAATGAGGTTATGTGTCTTTTCATCTTCAAGTTTTTAGTTTTCTAAACAACCTTTCCCAGAAACTGTAATCAGATCGCCGGTTTTTATAATTGTAAAATTTAAATCTGACTGAATTTGATTTAATACTAGATCAATAGGTTTCTGTTTAAAAGTACCTGAGAATAAGCAATAAGCTACTGAAACATCTTCGAGTTCAATTTTGATATCATAGTATTTAGCAAGTATATCTGATACTGTTGCAATAGGAAGTTCATCAAATACCAATTCTCCTGTTTTCCAGGCCAAATAATTATCATTTATATTTTCAGAAGCATATACCAATTTTCGTGACTTATGTACTGAACAATAGTTACCCTGAGTTACCAGTAGAGACAACCCCTGATGGTAGCTTTCGTCAGTAACAGTTAAAGCACCCGATTTTACGGTGATGTCAATGTTTTCCTCATCCGGAAAGGCTTTGATATTAAATGAGGTTTGTGTTTCTGCATAGACTATGGCATTATGGGCTTTAATTACATATCTTTTACTTTTGAGATCATGAATTTCTATAAAAACTTCACCTTTCACTGATACTTCATATTGTTCTTTGTCCATAGAAGTGGGATATTCAACCGAGCTGTTCTTGTTCAGCCAGACAGTATTGTTGTCAGGTAATGTTACTTCCCTAATTTTTGTTGTTAGATTATTAATTGATATAGTTTTATTTGCAGCATTCTGATTATAGATAAACAAAAGAAAAATCATTACAAATACAGCTGCAGCTGAGCTCAGGTATAATTGCAGCTTTTTTATTTTTGCCTTATCTGAGTGATATTGTTTCTGGTATTCTAACCAGCCAATCTTACTATTCCAGTCAACCTCAGCTGGTAAATCATGAATTTGATTTATCTTTTCACTAAATAGGCTATCTATAGTAATATTGGATTTCATTTTGAGTTTATTTCTCAATTTGATTTGAAAGATTTTGCTGCAATACTTTTCTTGCTCTCATTAAATATACTCTCGAACTGCTTTCTTTAATGTTTAATTTTCTAGCGATTTCTTTATGAGTGTACCCATCTAAGGCATATAAATTGAATACTGTTCGTAAATCCAGAGGTAATTTTCTGATTAGATAATAATAATCTTCTAAAAGCAGATTGTTTTCCAGGATATTCTCATTGCTCACAAAATTCAGTTTAGTTTCTTCTGTTTCATTGTATACAACCTTATGTCTCAAAAAAATGAGTGCTTCATTAATTACAATTTTGTTCATCCATGCGATCAGACTTATCTCATTATTGTAATTGAATCTTTCAATAGCGTTAAATATTTTATAGAAACTTATATTTACAATGCTCCCCGCATCCTGTTCATTATTTACATATCTGTATGTTAACCTGAACATCTGAACTGAAAATCTTTTATAAAACTCTTCCTGAGCTCTCCTCTTCTTTTGTTTTATCTGTTCAATTAGTCTTTCAGTCATATTATTAATATGCTGTTATTGTATAAATGCACTAAATGTTATAATCGTTACAAAAAATGTGCTGTTTTAAAGTATTTCAGAATATTGGATCACTCGAAACCCCGCCAATTTCTATGTATCCTTGATCACTGTTAACTTCTATTAAGGGTATATGAATTCCCTGCTGAAAAACTATTATTATCCTAAATCTATTAGGAAGGGATCCTCTAAAACAATTTCGTTTTTGCGGTCAGATAGTATGTACAACAGCAGGTATGCTTTCTAATCTTAATCTATAATTCTAATTCTGGTCCGCTAATAACCTTCTTCCCCGTTTTTGTTTTGAGTTTTTTCTCCAGGATGCTTTAACCAGTTGCCTGGATTTTATTGCTTGTTTCATTATTAATACAGCTATTATAACTTGAATAATTAATGATAAATAAGATATCTCCACTCCATATTCTCCACCTGTTAACCATTCTGGTCCGGTTATTTTTGCAGTTATAAATCCGTCTTGAACCATACCAGAATTGTTAATGCCAAATACTCCTGTTTGAAAAAAATTCCAACCAAAATGAAGCCCCCAAATCATCCAGATTCTTCTCGTCAGGATAAAGGGTGCTAATAGAAGAATATGTGCAATGGCTGTATATAATGAACTCAGAACTGTAGCATTATAATTTCCATAATGCATGAAACCGAAAAGAAGTGATGTAACAATAATAGAAACTACTGACCCTGCAAACTCTTCAACCAATTTATACAGAATGATAGTGAAAATCAGTTCTTCAATAAAAGCTCCGATGCTGTATCTAAAAATACTTGTAACTAAAACGAAAGGTGAATTAATATGTTCTACATGATAAAATCCAGAAACAGAAAGCATAAGAACAATAAAAATGATAATTCCACCACCAATCGTTAGTCCTGAAGCGTATTCATAAATCCACTTCTTTGAATTAAATTCAAGTGGTTCTCTACTCTCAACATATTTGGTATACAATGAATAAGAATAATACAGGAGAATGATAAAAATAATAGTTTCGGAAAAATATAATATGCTGTTATATGGCTCCGAAATACCTTCCAATAAGTATTTGACAAAAATGATATGAAGGATAATAACCGGAGTAATAAATAGAAGTACTATTGAAATTCTGACCAGAGGGAATAGTAAAATCTTTAAAAATGGGGCATTGGGGAAATTCTGTATACTGATCTGGCTTTGAGATATTTTTGTGATCATGATCTCTTGTTTTATTATTCGTAAAGTTTTATTTGTTCAATATTTTTCCAGGGAATGTAGATCGGCTCGCCGCTGTTAAAGACCAATAAACCATCGTTTAGGTCGTTCACATCAGGAGTATTCCAAAGGAGCAGATTTTGATTATTTCTAAGTTTTACAACAGTATGTTGCTCGTTTTTTGGGAAAATTGATTGTATATTCTGAAATGAGATTGCATAAAAAGCTCCTGCTAAATCATATCCAAATAAATATTCAATGTTTCTTTCTTTATATAGATTATACACGAAAATTCCTGTATGTGAAATACCACTTTTGGTAGTAATTTCTCCTCTAAGTTTTTGGGGGTAGGTTACATTTATTAGACTTGCAAATTCATTATCAGGTAACTCCTCGAAGTACACTTCCCTAAAATCAGTCCATTTAAACGATATTTTACCTATAGAATCTTGCTTAACTTCTATGCCCGCATTTTCTCTTCCAATATCATTACCAAAGTCTGAGAATAATTCAACCCAATCGCTGCTTGCATTAATTATATCTCCAGAACTTAGTTTGACAATAGCTTGATCACCAATTCTTGAAATATTTGTAACTTCTTTAAAAGGAATTGAAAACCGACCTTCTTTGGTTCTCCCGTTTAGCAGATGATTAGTATGCTTCTCCTGATAATCCCAGTTTATAATGCCCTTAAAGGTTGTGAATTCCGTTTTCACCTGTCCATACAGAGGTATTCCAGGCTCTTGTACTGAAAAATTCGGATTGTGCTTGAACTCAATTTCTTTGATGTTCCTCCATTTGATTTTTATTGGATATTCATTTGATTCGAGATAAATTGAAACATCATAATCCAGATCGCCGGTATTGTCTACAAGTTGTATTATTTCCTGATTTTGAAGCTCCAAATAGACCTTATCACCCTTTCTTTCGATTTTGTTGAGGGCACTGTAATCACAGTTAAAGTCAGGCTGAAAATCTTTTAACACATTTTCTCGGATCGGTATTCCTACGATCCATTTTACTGATTTCTTATTATAATTATTTCTTGTCTTGAGTATTTGTTCTGGCACATACCTGGCATATTTATTTGAAACCAATGTCCCACAGAACAGATTAGTCCACATAATATCATTGTTACCAAGTTCTAATAATCCATAATATACATTATTCCCATTGGTGATTACTTTTGCAGTTATAAAACTGGATGAACAAGAATCTAAATTCTCCTCCTGATAATTGGTTGTACCAAATGTGTTAACAATGATTAGCCCTAATATCGTCAGTGACATATGCATTATAATTATCAACTAATTTTTACTTTAGATATAAAATTGACTCCATTGAGGAGATGAAAAAAATTAATCCTTTGTATTGCCATTTATATTTGACGAACACACTAAATCGGATAATAAGATCGGTTCACATAAAATATTTGCTTTATACATGGTTTATTGTGTTTCTTTAGTTCCTGAAAAGATGAAATTATGATCTTGATATTCAGAATTCTAAGTCACAGATATGCATATCACATTTACTTCTGGAGTTTATTCTTCATACTGTTTGTGTTTTTGGGATCAGATAGATTTCAAAATCTGAATTATGGTTTACGTATAAGTATCGCATTTATCATTCCCTGGATAGTTGCATCGTACATTCACTTTTATTTTCATACTCGATTTTTTGCCAGGCGAATGTATTTTATTTACATCCTCTTGACTATTTCTATAGTAATCATATTTGGATACCTATCAGAATTATCGGTTGACCTTATCCTTTCTGATAGTCAATTTGATAGATCGGGCTACATCGATGTTGCAATAATTCTTGTATTTACTTCAGGATTGAGATATTTTAGAAGGGGAGTAAATCAGCAATTCCGGATGCAGGAAATGGAATCGAAACAATTAAAAGCAGAATTAAGTCTCCTGAAAAGCCAGATAAATCCACATTTTTTATTTAATACCTTAAATAATCTTTATTCAATCGCTAAAAAATATGGTGATAGTGAAGCGGCAGAAGGATTGTTAAAACTATCCCAATTAATGAGATATATGATTTATGATAGCAATGCAGAATTGGT
The DNA here is from genome assembly GCA_963777115.1 of uncultured Bacteroidaceae bacterium. GTDB lineage: Bacteria > Bacteroidota > Bacteroidia > Bacteroidales > SM23-62 > SM23-62. Next base: position 904,807 of record CAVZPP010000002.1, read on the forward strand.
CAGTTTGGAAAAGGAGATTGAATACATTGAGGATTATGTTGAATTGCAGAGACTTAGGGTTAATCAGCACGAATTCCCAAAAATCCATCTCGAGACTACTGGTGATTTTCGATCGAATTTTATAAGTCCAATGATGCTAATTCCGTTTATTGAAAATGCATTTAAACATGGATCTGGCGGCAAGGACAGGAACTTAATTGACATCCAGATAAGACTTGAGAAGAAAGTCCTCAAGCTGAAGGTGATGAATCCCATGGGGGACAACCATAACACGACGGGATCAAATAAAATAGGTTCGGGAATTGGTCTGGAGAATGTTAGTCGAAGACTGAATTTGATATATCCAGACAGGCATAGTCTTTCTATTAAGTCTGACAACGATTGTTTCCGTATCGAATTAATAATTGATTTATAGTATAGGTCATGAACTGCATCGCCATAGATGATGAGCCTAGAGCTCTTGATGTAATAGAAGAATATTCATCAAAAATATCATTATTGACCTTAGAAAAGTCATTTTCCAATTCACTTAAAGCAGTTGAATATCTGCAGAAGAATAAGATTGATCTGATTTTTCTAGATATTGAAATGCCAAATCTATCTGGGATGGATTTATTGAAAACTTTAGAATACCAACCAATGATAATTTTCACAACGGCATATTCGGAATTTGCCGTTGACAGTTTTGATTTTAATGTTATAGATTATTTATTAAAACCAATTGATTTCAATCGATTCCTAAAATCCGTTAACAAAGCGTTCAGACAATACAGTTTAGTAAATTCAGACATAAAGGAAACCATACAGGATACAGATAACACAAAAGATGAGTCATTTATTTTGGTTAAAAGTGGAACAAAAATCCATAGACTCATTAAAAAGGATATCCTGTACATCCAAAGTTACGGCAACTATGTTTACTTTTTTACAAACACCGAACGGATAATCTCAATTTTTACAATGAAAGAGGTATTATCTTTACTATCAGATGATAATTTTATCCGCATTCACAAATCCTATATCATAAACTTGAATCAGGTTGATCTGATAGAAAAACATCAGGTTACTATTGGTGATTTCAAGATTCCGATTGGTTACAGTTACCGTGAACACTTCTTAAGTAAGATTAACAGCTAGATTGGCAAAAAATATATTATTGATGTTGGCAACAACTGGTCTGACCCCCAATAAATTGGACAAAAATCTATTTTCAATGACTTGGTATATCTTGTCCTATACCTCGATGAAATCGGTAATCCCAAAGAATAGCTTAGCTAATTGATTATTAGCACTCTGCCGATTCTCAAAACCGTCAACGAATTCATCAACGCATACGCAAAAAGGCCTCGCCCCGATTAATCCGGGACAAGGCCTTGCAGTGTTAAAACGCAATATAATTGCAGTTTCTATTTATCTTTTTTCTCCAAGGGAGGATTTAGCCGCATTTCACGGTTCTGTAACCATTTTTCCTTCGCCTTTTCACTGTCCCTGTCTTCATCAATCAATATATATGTCAACGGGGCCTTAAGGACGAGAACTCTTTTTTGTAGTTTCATAATTCTGCTGTTTTAATCTTGGACGTGGACATCCTTTATTAGTGAGCGATTTCCAAAAACGTCACCAGATTCGTCAACGCCCATAGCAAAAACCCCGTACAGCGCTAGCCTACAGGGTTTTGCGTATTTAAAATGTGGTACCAGCTAGAATCGAACTTTTAACCGGGATGATCTTTGGATTATCAGATTACTGACTGCTTAATAATCAGTTAAATGACAGCGTCTGTTGTTTAACATAGCAACTGGACCGGATAAGAAAATCTGTTTAAGGAGATTCCTTTTATTTTTGTATCAATGCCGGTTCGACCGGCAAACTGAACAGAATAGTAAACGGACCAATCGAAATTTCTGAACTATGGGAATGACTATTATTGAGAAGATCCTTGCAAGCCATGGGGGTAAAGAGGAAGTTAAACCGGGAGATATCATTGATGTTGAAATTGATGCCCGGGTGGCTCGTGATTTTGGCGGGGCGAATGTTGTGAAGAACATTCAGGACCAGGAACTTGGAATCGATGACCCGGAAAAAACCTTTTTTACTTTCGATTGCAATCCCACTGGATCTGACCAGAAATATGCGGCCAACCAGCATCTTTGCCGGCGGTTTGCAAGAGAACATGGCATCAAGGTTTATGATATCAACAGGGGGATAGGGACTCATTTATTGATTGAAGAGGGACTCGTTTATCCTGGTGCAACAGCAGTTTCAACGGATTCCCACGCCAATATCCTGGGAGCTATTTCAGCGTTCGGACAGGGAATGGGAGATAAGGATATTGCAGCTGCCTGGAGTTCGGGAAAAGTATGGTTCAAGGTCCCTGAAACCGTTAAGCTTACCCTTAGGGGATCCCTGCCTGAAAAGCTTACTGCCAAGGATATGGTGCTGAACCTGCTGGCCAGATTTGGGGCCAATACTTTTTTGGGAAAGGCAATAGAATTATCAGGGGATTCGATAGAATCACTTTCCCTGGATATGCGAATTACCCTGGCTTCAATGGCAACCGAACTGGGTGCAGTTACCATGATGATTCCACCAAGTGATGAGGTTGTAAAGTATTGTGAAGCAAAGGTTTGTAGAAAATTTGATCCTGTATTTGCTGATCCGGATGCTTCCTATTCTGATGAGTTTGAATTGGATGTGTCTAAATTTGTCAACATGGTTTCAAGGCCGGGAAAACCTCATGACGCTATTCCCCTGGAAGACCTGAAGGGGACCAGGATTGATTCCGCCTTTATTGGCAGCTGCACCAACGGAAGGATGGAGGATATGAGAGCAGCAGCAGCAGTATTGAAAAACCATAAAGTGGCTATGGGTGTGGTATTGAAAATTGTACCAAGTACAGACAGGATCTGGAATCTCTGCCTGGAGGAAGGATTAATTGAAATTTTCAAGAAATCTGGTGCATTGCTGTCAAATCCGGGTTGTGCTGGTTGTGCAGCTGGCCAAGTGGGACAGAACGGTCCGGGAGAAGTTAGTATCAGTACAGGGAACCGGAATTTTCCAGGGAAACAAGGACTTGGTGAAGTATATCTTGCATCTCCCGAGATTACAGCTGCGTCAGCCGTTGCCGGATTTATTACCTCGCCTGACCTTATGCCTGCTGGTAAAATAGAAGATCATCCTGAGGAGATGGGAAAGTTTGAGGAAGTCCCTCAAAGAGTCCCCAGGTCTTCGACTCCTAAGAAGAAAGCCGGGATCAGACCTTATGAATTCACAGGCAGGGCCTGGTTCATTGATCAGGATGATATCGATACGGACATGATATTTCATAACTCTCATCTAACCATAACCGATATTGATGAGATGGGCAAATATGCCTTTGGCAATCTTCAGGGATATGAATCCTTTGCGAAGGAAGCGAGGAAGGGAGATATCCTGTTTACCTCGAAGAACTTCGGGGCGGGCAGCTCCCGACAACAGGCAGTGGACTGCTTCATATCTCTTGGTCTATCCTGTATCATCGCCGAGTCTTATGGAGCCATCTATGAGAGAAATGCAATCAACGCGGCATTTCCGATCCTGACTTCGGATGAGATTGCTAAACTGGAACTGGGTATAGGTGACCGGGTATATGTGAATATTAAGAGCGGGGAAGTCCGGAATGAAAAGAATAATAAAATGATCAAGGCAAGACCATTTTCAGATGTTCAAATGGATATATACCAGAAGGGAGGATTATTCTAATGGGAAAAACATTTGTTGAGAAAATTCTGGGAGCCCCAGAGGGCAGTATTGTATTCCGGAAGCCAGACCTGGTGCTGTCACATGATAATTCAGCAAGTATTCGTAAAACCTTCGAAAAGATGAATGGGGAAAAGCTGGCTGATCCACAGCAGATCCTTATCGTGCTTGACCATAATGCCCCGCCGACCAATGCAAAACTTGCAACGGATTACCAGTCCGTTCGTGATTTCGTCAATGAACAGGGTGTGGAAAAATTCTATGATGCAGGAAAGGGAATCTGCCATCAGATCATGTCTCATCATGCTTTGCCGGGAATGCTTATTGTGGGATCGGACAGCCATACCTGTACTGCCGGAGCTTTCAATACCCTTGCGGCAGGGATTGACCGGACAGAAACTGCAGGTTTATGGAGGCGGGGGGATACCTGGTTCAGGGTCCCTGAAAGCATGAAAATTACCCTTAGGGGGAAGCTAAGGGAAGGTGTATATGCGAAGGACCTTTCCCTTCATATCATTGGACTGATAGGATCTGCCGGGGCGAATTACCGGTCCATCGAGTACCACGGTGAGGGAGTTACAAGCCTCGATATCTCGGAGAGAATGACCCTGGCCAACCTTGCCTCCGAGATGGGCGCAAAGAATGCAGTTTTTCCACCTGATGAGCGCTTAGTGGAATTCTATCAAAAAAATTCAGTGAAAGGGGCAAACCCTCCTGAAGGGACTTTATCCCCCGAAGGTGTATGGGCAGATGAGGATGCCAGCTATATAGAAGAGCTGTCCATCGACCTGGAAGAGGTGGTTCCCCTGGTAGCCGCCCCCCATCATGTAGACAATATTAAGCCGGCATCTGTAGTGGAGGGCATTGAGGTTCAGCAGGGACTGATTGGAACCTGTACCAATGGCCGCATAGAGGACCTGAGAATTGCAGCAGATATTCTCAGAGGCAAGAAAGTTTTCCCAGGCTTCCAGCTGCTGGTAATCCCTGCTTCCCAGAAGGTTTATCTACAGGCTATGGAGGAGGGATTGATCAAAATATTCATGGAAGCCGGGGCCAATGTGCTGAGTTCTTCCTGCGGACCTTGTTTGGGGACGGGACAGGGAATACCAGCCGATGGATATACAGTAATTTCCACAGCCAACAGGAATTTCAAGGGCCGAATGGGGAATAAGGAAGCAGATATTTACCTGGCTTCACCCGCTACGGTAGCTGCTTCGTCCCTCAGCGGTAAAATCTCAGCTCTGACTTCTTACCAGGGAAATCCACTTAGTATCCCCAGGGAGGAGGGAGGATACATTTCTGAAATTCCTGAAGGGGAGTCCCGTCAAATAAACTCTGTCTGGAACTATGCAGATGTTGATAATCTAAATACAGACCAGATGTTTGCAGGTAACCTGACCTATAATATACTCAGCTCAGATCCGGAAGCCATCCGGCCTCACCTGTTTGAAGGTTTCGACAGGACTTTTGCAGGAAACGTAAAGGAAGGAGATGTCATTATTGCCGGGGATAATTTTGGTTGCGGTAGTTCCAGGGAGCATCCTGCTGTTGGACTGGCCGATGCAGGTGTAAAGGCAGTGATTGTCAAATCTGTAAACCGGATATTTTTCCGTTCCTGCATCAACCAGGGATTACCCCTGATCGTTCATCCCGAAGTAGTAAGGGATTACAAGCCGGGAGACAGGCTGGATATTGACCTGGTATCCGGACGAATTGACCTGAATGAGAAAGGATATCCTTTTGCGGCTTTACCGGATACCCTTGTAAAGATTATAATGAACAGGGGACTGGTAAACTGGATCAGGGAATCCTGAGTCTTTTGAAGAAAATACTTATCTTATTGATCTGAATAAGCAATTGAGAAATGGATCAAAACCCCAGGATCTGTATCATTGGTGCAGGAGCTATAGGTGGCGTAACCGCCGGAGTTCTTGCCCGTGAAAAATATAATATCAGTTTGGTCACCAAGTACCAGGAGCTTGCCAGTATTATTTCTGACAAAGGAATAGAGCTGTCGGGCAATTGTGGGGATTTTAGCATTCCGGTTCCATCGGTACCCACAGCCATTGATCTTAAGGGAGTCTTTGATTATGTATTGATTGCAACCAAGGCAGATGCACTCGTAGATACCGCCAGGGCTATCCTGCCTTTCATTGATGAAAATTCACGAGTGGTTTCCATGCAGAACGGTATATGCGAAGAAATGCTGGCCGAAGTGGTGGGAGAGGACCGCTGCATTGGTTGTGTGGTTGGTTGGGGAGGCACCATGCATAAACCTGGGAAGGTTGAAATGACCTCAGATGGTGAGTTTATCCTTGGGAACTGGAACAGTAAGGAGGATGTTCAGCTTATTCAACTCGCTGAAATATTAAACCATATTACCCCTACCAGGATCTCTGAAAATATTCTGTCAGATCTCTATGCAAAACTGATCATCAATTCATGCATTACCACCCTGGGTGCGGTTTGTGGACAGTACCTCGGGGAAATGCTTGCAAAACGGAGGGTAAGAACCTTCTTTATTGAAATCATTAAGGAAGCCATACAAGTGGCAGATGCTATGGGATTGAAAGTGGCTCCCGGTGCCGGTGGTAAATTGGATTACTACAAATTCTTATCCCCAGGTATCTTATCCAATATTAAAAGACACCTCACTATCCGGGTTATTGGTTTTAAGTACAGCAAACTCAAATCTTCCAGCCTGCAGAGCCTTGAAAGAGGAAAGAAGACGGAAGTAGATAATTACAATGGGTACATATCAACAAAAGGCAAAGAACATGGGGTTAAGACTCCGGTTAACGATCAATTGACCCAGATGGTCCGGGAGATCGAAAAAGGGCTGCGGAAGATTAGTCCAGATAATTTCAATGAGATCAGGATTTTCTGATATTTTTTTCCTGAATTAATCAAACCAAAACAAGATCTTTCATTTCTGTTTGCGCTTCCATGGATTTTTGTATTTTTGCATGCGATTTCCGCCCTCGTAGCTCAGCTGGATAGAGCAACGGCCTTCTAAGCCGTAGGTCATGGGTTCGAATCCCGTCGAGGGTACAATGCTAATACAGTAACCAGTTAAAAAAAAAGGACATACGAAAGTTTGTCCTTTTTTTGATGCCTGTTTTGATGCCTGTTTTCAATTATTACTACTGAAAATTTAATTTTGAATAATTTCCTCAACCCGAACAAATGTTTCTTTATTAGGGTAGCAGGGAGATCGTATGTTATTATACCGAGGCGGAGAAGGATTTATTAGAAATTCGTAAATTACAGTAATCAAATAATTAATTGTCAATAAGAAAAGGAGGGAATAACTATGATCAATCAAATTTCTTTTCGTCGTATGCTTAACGCAGGGGCAGGACTAATAACTGCCGCAGCTGCAATTTTAGCCATTCTGGTAATACCTCCCTCTACGATACCGAAAATGGCCGTTATCCCTATCTTGGTAATTGTAATTGTTCATCTGCTTATTATTGTCGCACTTATGTGGATAATTAATGTCAACAAACGAGGTGGTCGAATAAATAAGGCAGTACTTTTTTTTGCTGGAGGGACAATAATAGTATTGAGTCTTGTGATATTGGATGGTGCGTTCGCCTATTTAGGGGAGCCTGATCAGCCTGGAGTAAGTATTTGGATGTTTATAATTGCCGGGTGTGATTTTGTTGCTGGTTTATTGGCTCTCATTGGACGGTATTTTCGGGAACGTAGGGTACGTTCAATGTAAGTCCAGGAGGTGTAAATTAATCCCCTTTTGAAAAATCTATTATTTTACTCTCCTACATGTTTCCTCCTCTTTCTGAACCAGATAATAGACCGCCAGGTCAGTAGAGCGACCAGCCATAGGGGCCACAGTCCTAGAAAGAAAAGGACTACATCTACAAATCCCAGCCAGCCACGGTGGATTGCCTTAACAAGTCTTTGTCCGAATCCCTCTTTTTCTTCGGGTTCGTATTTTACATCCTTTTTCTGGTAGATAAATACATTCAGTGTACTGTATCCGACCTGGCTGTCCAGGTAACGCAGACGACCTTCTTTGGATTCGATCTCCTGCCTGACCCTGCCGAGTTTCTCTTCAATATCCAGGATATCCTTCACTGTCCTTGCCTGTTTTAACAGCTCCAGGTAACGCTGTTCGACTTTTCGTTCATTTTCAAGCCTGATCTTTACATCATAGTATTGCTCGGTTACATCATTTGAGTTAATGGATTTGTTCTCAATTTTTTCACCTCCTGATTCAATACCGGCCAGGAATGAATCGAATTTTTCTGCCGGAATTCGATAGCTAATATTATAGCCCGTCTGATTCTCGTGATCGTTGAAATTCTCTGATGAGATATATCCGCCCGATTTTAAGGCAAGGCTGTCTATTCTTTCCCTGGAGCCGGCCAGATCTTTTGTTCTCAGGGTCATATTACCTGTACGGATGATCTTTTTTTCGATTTGTATATCAGCCGGGGGCGGAGTGGAACTCAGGCTGCGTGAGATGCCGGGCATGGAGCCTGACATACTCATTTCAGCAGAGGCCTGGACGCTTTCCTGGACAGACATCTCTATTTCATTAAATCCCGTTTTCGGCGACTGATCGCAGGCCCAAACCAGGCTAAGTAAAACACATATCAAAAATGATTTATTCATGACAAATTAATTTTTGGAAGATTTGAAATAGACAGGTTTATCATTATGAGTAAAAATTACAAATTTCCCGATATAAACCCTAATTTTATCATCCAAATTCACAGAATGTAAATGATAGATTCAGGAGATTTCAGAAAATACGGGCATGAATTCGTCGACTGGATGGCGGATTACCTTGAAAACGTTGATAAACTACCGGTAAAATCACAGGTTAATCCTGGAGAAATTTTTGCGAAGATTCCCGACCAGCCCCCCGGATCCTCAGAATCTATGGATAAAATATTCAGGGATTTCAAGGATATTATCCTTCCGGGGATGACTCACTGGCAGAGTCCGAATTATTTTGCCTATTTCACAGCCAATTCCAGCTATCCCTCCGTTCTTGCTGAAATGCTTACTTCTACCATGGCTGCCCAGTGTATGGTATGGGAGACTTCGCCGGCTGCAGCGGAGCTGGAGGAAAAGGTAATGAACTGGCTGAGAGATATGATTGGATTGCCCCAAAATTTCGAAGGGGTTATCCAGGATACGGCTTCAACAGCCACCCTGGTTGCATTACTTACAGCAAGGGAGAAGGTATCCACCTATCGTATCAATGAAGAAGGATTCTCAGGATCGGAAAAATTCAGAATCTACTGCAGCAGTGAGGCCCACTCCTCTGTTGAGAAAGCAGTAAAGATGGCAGGATTTGGGAGGAAGAACCTTGTTAAAGTTGAGGTAGATGGAGACCTTGCAGTAATTCCTGAGAAGCTGAATGAATCCATAGAAAATGACCTCAGGGCCGGTATGCTTCCTCTCTGCGTGGTAGCCGCCCTGGGTACGACTGGAACCTCGGCTATTGATCCACTTGAACCCATTGCCGAAATTTGCAAAAATCATAATGTATGGCTTCACGTTGATGCTGCCTATGCTGGATCGGGACTGGTCCTGCCGGAGCAGAGATGGATGATCAAAGGAATTGAGGGAGTTGACAGCTTTGTTTTTAACCCCCATAAATGGATGTTTACCAATTTTGATTGTTCGGCCTATTTTGTGAAGGATACAGAAGCACTGATACGGACCTTTGAGATCCTGCCTGAGTATTTGAAAACAGGGACAAGGGGACAGGTCAACGATTACAGGGACTGGGGAGTACAACTCGGACGAAGGTTCCGGGCATTAAAACTCTGGTTCGTGATACGGGACTATGGTGTTGAAGGGATTCAAAAGAAGATCAGGAACCACCTCAAGTGGGCCGGGGAACTGGCAGCTGAGATAAAGGGAAGTCCGGACTTTGAATTATTAGAGCCTCAGCACATGGGACTGGTATGTTTCAGGTACAAGCCCAAACAGATGAATGAGGAAGAAAAACTTAATGCACTGAATAACGAACTGATGCAAACCCTCAACCTGAGTGGAAAGATATTCTTTACCCATACCAAAGTAAATGGCCTGGTGATACTCAGGATGGTGATCGGACAAACAAATGTAACCCGGGATCATGTTATGAATGCCTGGGAGCTGATCCGGAAAGCTGCGATAGAGCTGAACCGGTAGCGATTTGATTGTCATTTTAATTCATAAGAATGAAACCTGATAAGAAGGAAAGATGGACCCTGAAAGGAATGAAAGCACTGGTGACAGGAGGTACCAGGGGAATGGGAAGAGCCATCACGGAATCACTTGCATCCTGGGGTGCTGAAATTGTATTTGTTGCCCGTAATGAAAATGATGTTCGTGAGACAGAGATTGTACTCAGGGCAAAAGGGTACACTGCACATGGTATAACTGCTGATGTCAGCCAATCGGAAGACAGGGATAAATTATTGAGAAGCCTTGAAGATCATTTCCCCCGCTTGGATATCCTGGTTAACAACGCAGGTTGACCAATATCCGCAAGAAAATTGATGAATATTCGGAGGATGAAATCGCCCATATCATGAATACGAATTTCATGTCTGCTTTCGACCTTTCACGTAAGTGCCTTCCCCTGTTAAAGGGATCCGGAAAAGCAAGTGTTATATTCAATTCTTCTGTAGCGGGACTGGCCCATATCCGGACCGGGGCAGTATATGGGGCCACAAAGGCGGCACTTATCCAACTTACGAAAAATCTCGCTGTGGAATGGGCGGAACACGGAATCAGGGTAAATGCTATTGCGCCCTGGTATATACGAACCCCGATGGTACAGCACCTGATTGATGATGATAATTTCATGAAAGAGGTACTTGCTATCACCCCATGAAAAGGATAGGAGAACCGGAGGAAGTTGCTGACCTGGTTAGTTTTCTCTGTATGCCTGCAGCTTCCTATATTACAGGACAATGGGTTGCTATTGATGGTGGAATGACCGTAAATATGTATTGAGAATAACACAAACCAGATGAAAAACAAAAAAATTATTTCCCTGCTGATCATCCCCATGTTCACTCTGCTTATCTCATGTGAAAAACAACCCGTTTTGTATCTGGCAGGTGATTCAACCATGGCTGATAAGGATATAGACAAAGCGCCTGAGACAGGATGGGGCCAGGTATTGCCTGATTTTTTTAACGAATCAATCCGCATCGAAAATCATGCAAGGAACGGTCGAAGTACCCGGTCATTTCGATATGAGGGAAGGTGGGATTCCCTGCTTAACAAGGTTCGAAAAGGGGACTATGTAATAATCCAGTTCGGTCATAATGATGAGAGCGAGTCCAAAGTTGGAAGGCATTCCACACCGGAAGAATATGCCTATAATCTCAGGGGATACATTCTGGATGTACAATCCCGGCAGGCGACTCCAATTTTGTGCACTCCGGTTGTTCGTCGACGATTCGATGAACAGGGCCAATTTTACGAATCACATGGAGTTTACCCGGATATAGTAAGAGACCTGGCAAAAGAATTTCAAATTCCCTTGCTTGACATGCAGAAAGGGAGTAAAGCTCTGCTGATAGAACTCGGACCTGAACGGTCAAAGGAAGTATACCTTCATCTCCAGCCTGGTGATAGCCCTAATTATCCGGATGGAAGAGAAGACAACACTCATTTCAATGTCCAGGGAGCAAGGAGAATGGCAGAGATCGCTGTCGAAGAGATCCGGGAATTGGATATTTACCTGAAGAATCATTTACGATGATTTAAATCCTTAATTTGTGTGGATTGTCATCGGTGGCTGGGATGGATTAGACCAATTGAACCAGGTGAAGCAACCAAGTATACCAAAATTCCATCTTTTTTAGAAAGAGGAAGCTATGAGAATGTTGAGAAAATATCTTCTGTATCTGGTCTATTTATCAGTCAGCACTTTTTCTTCTGTACAGGCACAGGACTGGGTGAAAAGCTTCGGGCATAGGGAAGGGAATGCCGTGGTTGCAGGGGTGGTCACCGATTCTGAAAGCAATGTCCTGATCACCGGTACATTCTCCTCTGCAGAGTTGGTAATCAGTGAAAATGATGTACTGCTGAGTGAGGGAATGGATGATGTGTTTATCATCAAGTATAATCCACAGGGCGGGATAGTATGGGCGCAATCATTCGGAGGAGTGAAAGCGGATTTTGCAGGCGATATTGCCCTGGACAGCAAGAACAATATCTACATCACCGGTAATTTTGCGAGCAATATGATGGAGATAGGCGATTCGGTGATTAGTAGCGCCTGGCCGGAAAATGTCTATGTGGCAAAATTTGATGCATCAGGTGAGTTCCAATGGCTGAGAAAGTCCGCTAAACTTACCAGTTGGTCGGAAGGGACTGCTGTTTACTGTGAGGGGGATCAAAACATCTTTTTCACGGGCTACACCCGCAGCATGGAGATGGCATTCGGCGACATCGACCTGTCGATCAACAACTCCAACGAAAAGGGGTTCTATTGTAAACTGGATGTTTATGGCAACTACCTGATGGCGGACTTTTTAGGTGATTCAGTGGAGGACCGCTACCAGGTAAACGATATCAGCGCTGATCCGCAAGGGAATATTTACCTCGCGGCAAGGAAAACGGTCCGGACGGAGCCAGATCCCATTACATACCGGGAATACCGCGATGTTATGTATTTCTGCAAGATCAATCCATCCGGAGAGATCGATTGGACCGTGGAGGATACATCCTTCTACCTGGCCCGGAATATCATTTACCACAAAGATTCCTTGTTCGTACTTGGAAACCGGGAGGAATACAGAAATATCTTTAATGGAGGGACCATAGATACCACCAGTTCTTTTTTTTACGGGATTTTTGATACCGGTTCGAACAAGCTGATGGGAAGGAAAGTAACCGGGGCACTGGCCTATGATCTATATGCTGAGAACAAACGGATCCTGGTGATCGGGGGACTTCTAAAGGACCATCTGGAGTTGGATGGTCTACCGATGCATCGGAACAGCGATTCATCGTCAAACTGTCCCATTTACCAGGATATATTCTTCTTTGAAAGCGACCTGTCAGGTCATATCAACCAGCTGCACAGCATCAGCGGGAGCCTGGAAGACATCCCGACGGCTATCTGGCTTTCAGACCAGGGGGGACTGCTCTATTCGGGAATTTTTGAAAGTGCCAGCCTGACGGTCGAAGCTGGTAAAGTTTTCAATTTCAGTGAACTGAGCAAATTTAGTCATGTATCCGGCACTTACTACGACAGAAGGCTCTTTTCATTCCTGGCACACCGTTCCGGATATATCGAACCTGGGGGGATGGAGCCGCCCGAGAGGGATCGATATATGATTTACCCGAATCCTTCTGCAGGAGTCATCCATATCCTCCGGAATAGTTTATCAGGGTCAGCATTGATCAGGGTGCATGACCTGGCAGGTCGTACCCTTTTTGAGCAAGTGATCCATGGAAGCCTGGCTAAAATAAATCTGTCTGATCTGGAAGCGGGCATGGTTATCCTGTCAGTCATTGAGGGGGAGCAGATGATTAGCAGGCCTCTTGTAATCGCTAAGTGAATACAGGTAAGAACTTACGTTCAATGTGCAATAAACGAATAAGTCATAAGCTGATCCTTAGTCTGACAGCCGGATGCATGTTATGCTTTTCGCCTGTTTACTCCGGAAATGTGGTGATCAACGAGGTACTGGCTTCCAATTCCAGGTCTAATTACGATAGTGATTTCGGGGCCTGTTCCGATTGGGTGGAATTATACAATTCTGCAAACAGCGACATTGACCTGGAGGGATGGTTCCTGAGTGATGATCCGGCGGACCCGGATAAGTGGCAGATTCCCGGGAATACACTCATTCCTGCCGGCGGGTACCTTCTGTTCTGGGCGGATGACAGGAATCTGGTTCCGGGCCAGACAGCGTGGGTGGAATTCACTGAACCTGAAGAGATCACAGTCAGTGAGTATCACCTGAATTTCAGGATCAACAGTGAACTTGAAGAGCTTCTTTTATTCAATGCGGAGCAGGTGCTTGAGGACAGTATCGTGTTAAAAGATCAGGAGCGTGACTATTCTTACGGCAGGGATCAGACTGGCTCCTGGTGCTACCTTGGCGAGCCGACCCCTCTGGGCAGGAACAGTCCCTATAACTCAAAGGAATTCATCTTATCGACGAGACCGGTTTTCTCGAATCAGGGGGGATTATATACCGGCAAACTGAATATTGAACTGGGTGGTGGGGATCCGGGCGCAGTGATCAGGTATACCACAGACGGATCGGAACCACATGCCGGATCCATGAAATATACAGGTCCCTTATCTGTCCTCTTCAGCAAGGTGATCAAGGCCAGGATGTATGAGAGCGGCAGGCTGCCTGGTGAAGTTGTGACTGAAACCTTTATTATGGATATGGAGACCGACCTGCCTGTACTCTCTGTCTCAAGCGATCACAATAATCTGTGGGGATTTGATTTTGGTCTCTACCAGAGAAACCTTAAAAACCGGGAAATCTTTTCCCACCTTGAGTATTTTGATGAGAATGGGAGCAAGGCCTTCGATATCAATGCCGGATTGCAGCTTTTTGGGTCCCAGATCTTCCTCTTCGATCAGAAGCCCTTCTCCATTTTTTTCAGGAAGAGGTACGGACAGGATACCCTCAACTATAGTTTGTTTGGAAATAAGGAGATCGAAGCCTTTCACAGCCTGGTGTTGCGCAATGGAGGGAATGACAATAACCTGACCATGATTCGTGATGGTTTGGGTGCAGCCCTTGTCGAAAACCGGATCGATATCGACTACCAGTCCTACCTGCCCGTGTTGGTATTCATGAATGGGGAATACTGGGGGATCTTTAATCTTCGCGAGAAAATTAACGAAGAGTACCTGTCAACAAACCATGGAGTAAATCCAGCTCATGTGGACATCATCGAGGACAGCCTTCAGGTAAACATGGGGGATGCCAATGATTACCGGGAACTGATCAGTTTTGTTAGTAATAATGACCTGGCCCTGGATGAAAATTACAATTACGTGGCCGGGAAGATTGATGTCAACCAGTTCATCAACTACATGAGCTACAAGATATATGGGGGCTACAGACAGTGGCAGGTGAACAACAAGTATTGGAAGGAACGGACCTGGAATTCGAAATGGCGGTGGATAGCATTCGACCTTGAACACTGCTTTGCGGGGCCTGGAGGGGACAGCTATGATGAAAACACGTTTAAAAAGGCGCTGGAGCCCGGTAAGGGACCTGCGGAATGGCCCACCCTTCTCTTCAGAAAGCTAATGAAAAACGAGCGTTTCAGGTCCGCATTCATTCAACGGACAGCGCTTTTCCTCAACACGGTATTTGATGAGGGACGGGTACTTTCCGTGATTGACAGCCTGCAGGGAAGGATCATTAATGATATGGATCTTCATATTGCCAGGTGGAATTCCCCGGTATCAGTGGCAGTCTGGTTGCAGAATCTTGATCAGCTGAAAGAATTTGGGACAGAGAGGAAGCGGTATATGTTCACCCATATGATGGACTATTTTGACATACCGGATACTTCAAGGCTGACCTTACAATGCGGAGAGGGTGGGAAAGTTGTTGTTTCTGCCTCGGAAGTTCAGGACTCCGGTCCGGCTGTCTATACCCTATGCAATGGTCTGCCGGTAAGCCTTGCCGCCTTGCCCGAACCCGGGTATTGCTTTAAAGGATGGAACGGAACAGACCCTGAATCACAACTGGAATTGTTGCTCTCGGGCGATACCACAATTATGGCCCTGTTCGAAACTTCCGAACAGTATCTATTGCCCGACACGGTCCAAGGTACACTTATCCTGGAGGATACTCTTCAGCCATATATTTCCGCCGGGCATGTGCATATACCGGCAGGGGACAGCCTGGTCATCAGAGAGGGGGTGGAGATAAGAATGATGCCGGGGGCCTCTGTTTTCAACAAAGGATTCCTCCTGATCAATGGAAGTGCAGACAGGCCGGTAACCATCGATGTCAATCCCGACATTAAAGATGGCTATCTCAGATCCGGCAGCGAAAAGTGGGGAGGCATTGTCACTGTTTCTGAGGATGAGGCCATCATCTACCATGCGATCCTTAAGAATGCATCACGGGGTCCGGCTGCAGGCAACTACAAGGGGGCTGTCTCGGCGGTCAACAGCAAGCTGGTCCTGTCAGGTGTAAAAATATCCGGAGTGAAAGATCCAGTATGGTGCACAGGGAGCAACGTACGCATTGATTCGTGTACACTTTCCTCTAATGGCACCGGCGATCTGATACACCTGAAGGCCTGCCATGATCCTGTCGTTGCGCACAACGACCTTAGAGGTAATTTTTATGAAGACACCGATGCCATAGATATGGACAGCGTTTCCGGTGCTCTGGTGGAACACAACCTGGTTTACAGTTTCTTTGGATCGAATAGTGACGGGATCGATCTTGGCGAGCATTGCAGCGACATTGTCATCCGGCACAATACCCTGTTGAGCTGTTCCGATAAAGGGATCTCTGTGGGACAGGGATCCCTGGTGGAAGCCAGTCACAATCTTATTGTGAATTGTGGCCAGGGTTTTGGGATCAAGGACTTCGGTTCATTTGCAAAGATCAACCAGAACACCCTGTACGGTAACCGGATTGGTATTGCCTGCTTTGAGAAGAATCGCGGGATGGGAGGGGGATCGGCACAGGTGGAAAACACTATTATTGCCGGCTCTGTAGACCATACAGTGTTTGTAGACACCCTTTCCACACTGACAGTCTCCTATTCGCTTTCTGACAGGGACTCGCTCAGGGGCTACAACAATCTGAAGGGGAATCCTTTATTCGAAGGTGCATCGGATCTGAATTTCTTCCTGCTGGATGATTCTCCTTGCATCAACCAGGGAACACCGAATCAGCAGGATCCCGATGGTACCCGAGCAGACATCGGGGCCTTTTTGGCTGATCACCCCCAATCCATATACAGTCTGATGATCAATGAGATCAATTACAATCCACATGATGCTTTTAATGCAGGGGACTGGATCGAGCTTTATAATGCGGGAGATAAGACGATGCACTTGTCAGGCTGGATATTAAAGGGGGAGAATGAAGGTGATGAATTTGTCTTCCCGGACCATCTCTGGCTGAATCCGGGTGATTACCTGCTGGTTGCGGTAAATAAAGATTCGGTGGAATCCATGCATAGCCCCATTTCCGATATTGCGGGCAACCTGCCATTCGGATTGAGCTCTGAGGGGGAGTGGCTTAGCTTGTACGATTCACGCTATAAACTGGTTCATGCACTCCGATATAGTCCAGTAGCACCCTGGCCCGACGGTCCAAACGGGAAAGGAGCAACCCTTGAACTGTACCGGGGAGAATCCGACAACAGCCGTCCCGGGAACTGGCATGCCAGTCAGGTTCCGGGGGGTACACCGGGACAGATGAATAGTGTGGTGGTGCCTGTTACCGGTTTGTATATCAATGAGTTCATGGCGAAAAATGAAGCTGCATTCGCAGATGCATCCGGCGAATACGATGATTGGATCGAGGTCTATAACAGCAATGAATTTAAAGTGGATCTGGGTGGGATATGCTTTCTGACGGGGGATCCGGACCAGGATCTGTCGATGATCCCCTTGTACGATGAAGAAAGCACAAGCATCGGACCCCATGGATATAAACTGTTCTGGGCGGACAAGGATCCGGAACAAGGCATACTGCATACCGATTTCAACATTCCCGCATCAGGCGGACTCATCGGGCTTGCCCAGGTGATTGATAAGAAGGTCACCCTCATAAACCAGATCAACTTTGGCAGGCAACAGGCAGATATAGCTTCAGGAAGGTTTCCCGACGGAGAGGATTGGGTGACCATACTTCACCTGACCCCGGGGAATTCCAACAGGTTACCGGCTTCTGTTGAACTTCCTGGTCAAGGCAAGAGGTTCAGGGTGTACCCCAACCCGGCCAGCAGTTACCTGAATATTGAATTTCAGGCTGATCAGCCTTCCACCGGAGAGCTGAGAAATCTCAGCGGCCAGAGCCTGGGTCAATTTAGCCTTGATCCGGATGGCATTACCCGGATTGATGTTTCTGGCCTCCTCCCGGGGATCTACTTCCTTCAGATCCGGGGATCTTCAATCCATGCAGCGAAGATCGTAATTCATGGCAATGCATATTGACAGCGTTAGTCATATGTTGGAATGATTATCTTTGTCAAAGCTGATTTGTATCCGGATTATCAGAGAACAAATAATCATCCGGTTCGAATACCCATTTGAACAGTATATGAAACGTTTCACATTATTTTTGTTGAACCTGCTAATCTTCGCAGGTCTTTTTTCCCAGGAAAAATATCCTTCTCAGGGAATCCAGGCAGATACCAGTGGACTTGTACATCCCTGGAGCCATCTGAACATTAATAACCCTCCGGGGAATTTCCAATTTGCCATAGTCACCGACCGGACCGGGGGACACAGACCCGGGGTTTTTGAAGATGCAGTCAGAAAGCTGAACCTTCTTCAGCCGGAATTCGTGGTAAGTGTTGGAGACCTTATCGAGGGATATACCGTCGATGAGGACCAGATTAACCGGGAATGGGATGAGTTTAACGGATTTATTTCAAAGCTTCAGATGCCGTTTTTTTATGTGCCCGGAAACCATGATTATATAAATGATGTTATGGCCCGGATATGGGAAGAAAAATACGGAGCCTCTTATTATCATTTCCTGTACAATGATGTGCTTTTTCTCTGCCTGAACTCGGAGGAAGCAACTAAAGGATCCAATATGGGTGGAATAGAGAAACCACAGTATGAATACATTAAGAAAGTTCTGGATGAAAATAAGGATGTGAGATGGACCCTGGTATTCATGCATCAGCCTCTCTGGATGCTTGACAATACAAGGCACTGGAAGGATGTTGAAGGACTCCTGAGGGGCCGTAAGCATACAGTATTTGTAGGCCATCATCATCATTATGTAAAATACGAAAGAAATAACGGTAATTATTTCATGCTGGCCACTACAGGAGGTACCAGTAAACTCAGGGGACCCAATTTCGGGGAGTTTGATCATATGGTATGGGTGACCATGACGGACAATGGTCCGGTCATCGCAAACCTTCTCCTGGAAGGTATATGGGATGAAAATGTAGTCACTGAAGAATTGACTGAAATAATTGGTTCAGAGCGTATCAAAATAGAGCCCATTTTTGTAGAGAATGGTTTTCAGGAGGGAGAATTCAGGCTTAAGATCACCAATGATGCCAATTACCCGATGTCGACTATCCTCAGGTTTGGTGAAAGTACTTACCTGAGTCCGGAGCTGGTTGAAATCCGCAAAACCGTTTCTCCGAATTCAACAGAGGTATTAAATATACCTGTGATTGCCTCCCGGACCTCAAAAGTGAATAATATCAAGCCCATTCCACTCTATGCCTGGTATGGTTATAAATATGAAAACGGCAGGGAGATTCAAATGGACCAGTGGTTCAATCTTGCACCGGTTAGTAAAAAATTCATAAAGCGTGCTGAAAGTAAAATTTCCCTTGACGGGGAACTGAAAGACTGGTCCGGATTGCCTTACAGGGGAGGGATGAAATCCATCCTTAAAAATGATGGAGGGGATTACCAGGGGGACTATGATGCACATTATGATTTTAATATTACCTATGATGCTGATAATCTCTACCTGGGAATGGCGGTCTGGGATGATGAAGTCAATGTAGATCAGAAAAAATCAGTGTACCATCAGGATGCCGTTCTCATCAACATAGATCCCAGGCCTGTTCTGACCAGCGCAAATGAGCGGACGGATAATAAATACTATAATGAGTACTTTCATATTTACGCTTCGCCTTCCATCAACAAAAACCAGGAGCCAGTAATCAAACAGGCTGAGCGCCTGCCGGATGGAACAAGGCTGTATACTAAAAAGACCCTGGAAGGATTTAACCTTGAACTATCAATTCCTCTGAAATATATTGAGTCACTTGGAGGTAATGATTGGGAGACCCTGCGCCTTAATGTGACCTATTTTGATCACGATGATAATCAGCAAAGAACTGCTATCTGGTGGAAACCAAACTGGTCAGATTCAGAAAACTATATCGGTTCGGGAATGTTCTTCAAAATTTACTAATTTTGATTTAGTTTAAATTAATTCAGTAATCATTCCCGAAATTATGGAGATTGTCTTTTTAGATAAGATGACGGTTGGGGAAGTGGGAAATTTCAACCTGCTTCATAAGATCGGGAAGATTGATATCTATGATCACACAGAAGAGGAGGATATTGTTAGCAGGTCGCTGGGGAAAGAAGTTATTATTACCAATAAGGTTGTCCTGACCCGGGAGATCATCAATAAGCTGCCAGATCTGAAACTTATTTGCGTGGCTGCAACAGGCACCAATAATGTGGATGTTGAGTATGCCAGGAAAAAGGGCATAGAGGTTAAAAATGTTCAGGCGTATTCAACTGAATCCGTTGCCCAGTTGACCTTTGCCATGCTTTTCCATTTGCTTGTCCATATGCCTTACTATGATGCCTATGTGAAGTCCGGTACCTGGTCAAAAGGAAAAATATTTACCCATCACGGCCCTGCATTCTGGGAACTCAATAATAAACGGATGGGGATCATTGGACTGGGAAATATCGGCAGAAGAGTAGCAAAGATTGCTGAAGGATTTGGAATGGAGGTGGTTTTCTATTCCACAACAGGCCGGAATAATAACATCAACTATAAACGATTTGACCTGGACACATTGCTGGGTACCTCTGATATTGTTTCCATTCATTCCCCGCTTACAGATACAACCCAGGATCTTATCACCTACGATAAACTTAAACTGATGAGACCCTGTGCAATCCTTTTAAATACAGGCAGGGGAGGTATTGTCAATGAGAATGGTCTCGCCAGGGCCTTAAATGAAAATATAATTGCTGCTGCAGGTATTGATGTGCTTGAGAAGGAACCCATACAGTCCAGCAATCCCCTGATGAAAGTAGTGAATAGGGAGAAGATACTCATCACTCCCCACATGGCCTGGGGGAGCATGGAATCCAGGGCCAGGCTGATCGAAGGAATAGCCAGTAATATTGAAGAATACAAACAGGGTCATAAAACAAGCTGACCGAAAAGCACCAATGTACCTATACGACTGCCGCCCCGGCTCTTTCCAATAAAGCTTTAGTGGCAAGGATTCCTTCGGGTTCACTTAATATACTTCCTTCATATTCTATCCCGATATAACCGGTATATCCTGCATCCTTGACAATTTGCAAGATTCTCTGATAATCAAGTTTTGTGTCATTGCCCGCTTCATCGAAATCGTATGACTTGGCGCTCACACCCTTTGCCCAGGGCATCAATTCCTCCATTCCCAGGTAACGGTCGTATTCTTTACCACCGCCAAGCCTGAAATTCCCAAAATCGGGTAGGGTGCCACATCTGGGGTGATTAACCATTTCCATAACCCCGCTGAGCCACTTCCCGTTAGATGAGAATCCTCCATGATTTTCAACGATCACGTTTATTCCATATGCATCTGCTAGTTCACAGAGGCTGTGCAATCCGTCTGAGGCCAGTTTCATTTGTTCCTCCCAGCTACCTGAACTACCGGCATTGACCCTTATGGAATGGCATCCGAGAAATTGGGCAGCTTCCACCCAGCGTTGATGGTTGCTTACCGCTTTTTTTCGTTTTTCCTCATCAGGATCTCCAAGATTTCCTTCTGAATCTACCATGATAAGGATGCTTTTTACACCCTCAGAGTCACAGCGGTTTTTCAGTTCAGCCCTGTAGGCCTGATCATCCATTTTCTTAAAATAGAAAGTGTTTACATATTCAAGGGCATCTATACCAAACTGATTCCTGGCGATAACCGGGAAGTCCAGCGGATCCATCTCGGCATCCGTATACCCTTGCCCACTCCAGCGCTTCATACTCTTATGCAATGACCACTGCGCCAGGGATATGGAAAAGAAAAGTTTTCCGTTGGTACTACATGAAGATATCAACCCGGGCATTACGCCGGCAGCTGCAATTCCGGTTCCTATGCCGGCCATATTGCGGATAAATTTTCTTCTGCTCTTGTCCATTTGAATAAGATTTAGGTTTAAAATAAAGAGGCTGAATGCTTTGCAGCTATTCAGCCTCTCTGACAGTTCA
The DNA here is from genome assembly GCA_963777115.1 of uncultured Bacteroidaceae bacterium. GTDB lineage: Bacteria > Bacteroidota > Bacteroidia > Bacteroidales > SM23-62 > SM23-62. Next base: position 926,685 of record CAVZPP010000002.1, read on the forward strand.
CCATCTTTAATAGGTGATTATAATTCTTTAATCTTGATATTACGGAACCAGGTATCATGCCCATGGTCCTGCAGGCAGATATAACCCTCCGCTGCAACTTTTGCAAAGTCTGGATTGAAGCTGGGAAATTTACTGTTTTCAATCATCGAATTCCATTCTTCGGTCCAAAGATGATACTCAAGGACTGTCTCTCCGTTCATCCTGTGAAACACAGAACCATCGTACACCATGATTTCAGCAGAATTCCATTCCATAGCACCTTTTGCATTTTGTGGAACCGGGGGTATGAGGTCATAAAGGGAACCGGCCCTGCGGTTGCCATCTTTCCCGGCAATATTATCAGGATGACTGGAGAAATTATCAAGAATCTGGTATTCCGGTGCAGAGTACCAGATCTTTTTTCCTTCAGCTTCCTGTCCCAGATAGAATATACCTGAATTACCACCTTTTTCGATCATCCATTCCAGTTTAAGGTGAAAGTTTTTATATACCTTACCGTAAAGCACATCACCTCCAGCACCGGCCTCACCCGTTCCGGAGTGAATACATTTCAAAGTTCCGTCTTCAATAGTCCATCCGGAATCCGGAAAAGTTTCCAGACCATAGCCTCTCCATCCATCAGTGGTCTTTCCGTCAAAAAGTAGTATCCACCCATCATCGGCCTCGGCCTGTGTAAGCTGATTCATAGCTGCAGTCTCACCAGCAGCTTCACTGCCAGGTTCGGAGCCCTCCTTAGTGGGCGTTTTAGATTTACAATTTAAAAGGATCATGCTGCTGACCAGAGCCATGGCCAGGAATACAATGAGGAATCGAAAAGGTTTCATGCAGGTTTGTAAGTTTTGAGTTAGGTTGATTTCAAAAATAACTAACCTAAATGCAAATAACAAATCAGATACCTTTTATATTTGCCGGTATGATTTATCAAAAATTACTTTCAGAAATAGACGGAGGCAGAATCCTTGATGTAGGTTGTGGTTCCGGACAATTTACAGAGATACTTACGGATTCTCTTAAATCCTTTGATTCCATTACCGGTATCGATGTCACAGAGGAATATCTTTCAGAAGCCAGACAAAAATTCACAGATGAAAAATTTCAGTTTCTTGTGGCCAGTTCACAGGAGATACCTTTTGATGATGAAACATTTGACCTGGTTGTTATCTCCAAGGCCCTTCATCATGTGGAAAATCCCCATGCAAGCCTGGCAGAAATGAAAAGAGTTTTAAAACCGGGAGGGTATTTCCTGGTTGTCGAAATGCACAGGGATGAGTTGTCTGAGGCCCAGGAATCCCATATGCAATACCACCATCTCCGTTCAGAGATAGATAATGCACTGGGAATAAGCCATCATCATACCTTTCACCGGAATGATATCATTTCCCTGGTGGATGAATTACAACTGACCAACAGGACGATTACAGAATTCAGTCCGGATGAATCACAGGCAAAGGATCCGGAGATTATCAGGGAGTTTATCCGGAAAATGGATGAATGGCTGGAACAGCTCACAGGACATCCGGAAAAGGAAAAGTTTACCAGGAAGGTAGATGAACTTAAAAAGGAGTTTTGGATAAATGGTATATCCAGGCCTCCCCAGATGGTCTTCCTTGGCCAAAAGTGAGTTTTCCCTGGCTTAAAGTGAGTTTTCTGCAGGTTCTATCCCTGAATGAGATCTGAATTATAATTTCATTTTTTCTAAAACCTGAGGTAACTTATCATCTAACTTATTCATATCGGATGGAATCAACGGGATTCTGTCTTGAGACATTGGCTATTTGCCAACTTACACAGACCAGCACAATACCTGTTACCAGAAATCCTGACAGGATGAAAATAAATGCTGAAGGGGAGGATTTATAGGCAAAGCTTTGCAGCCATTTGTTCATCGCCATGTAGGTAAGCGGACATGCTATGGTAAATGAGAGTGCCACAAGTTTCAGAAATTTCAGGTTTATCATGGCCAGGATCTTGATAGTTGATGCCCCAAATACCTTTCGGATACCGATTTCTTTTGTCTTCTGTTGCGCAACATAGGCGGTTAAACCATAGAGGCCAAAAACTGATATGAGTATTGAAAGTAATGTGAACAGAGATATAATTCGGGATAGTTTCTTCGATGATGCATATTTGGATGCCAGATTCTCAGACAGGAGGAAACTTTCAATTGGACGGCCAGGGAAATAAGTATCCATCATATCTTGTAATATACTTAGACATTCATTGTATTGCCCTTCCTGAAATCGTAATACCAGCCACCGATTATAGTTGGTTTCAGGGTTTCGGATGGCAAATGCGAAGTTACCAACCCTGTCGTATAATGAACTGTAATGAAAATCACTCATCACTCCCGCTACTAAAAACCTTGTTTTGGAAGTGTCTCCTTGGGAAACATCCTCCAGACCAAAGTTACCGGTTGAAATATCCTCTTCAGAGAAATCCTGATGGAGCCGGTTGTAAAAGGTTTCATTTATCACCCAACCTTTCAATTCACTGTCCGGCGGGATAAATGTTTTCAGGAGTTTTATACCGAGAGTATTAAAAATGCTCTGGTCAACCATTCTGAACTCAAAGGGGTATTGTGTTTCACCGGCCTTGAAATCCATGTGTTGATAAATATCCCCCGGATGGTGGTGAACTGTAGAGACTGAAATTATACTGGAATGCTTCCTTAATTCCTCTAGCAGGAAACTACCTCCTGGCTGCCTGCCTGGTATCCTGACAATAAGAGTGTTTTCCGGATTATAGCCGAGATCTTTATTATCCACATATTTCAACTGCCTCTCGATCATAAGAGAGAATCCGGAGAGGAACACAACTATTCCGAATTGAACCAACAATAGGGTACCTATGATATTGAACATCTTTTTACCTGAGGGTAACTTGCCCCTTATTAAATCAACCGGAGATTTTAAGGCATTTGTATAATACATGGCAATGGCTGCAACAGAAGATACTATGATACCCACTACCAGGGAGAAAATGAGAATTTTCCCACTGAGTTTTTCAGGATCCCAACCGGATTCAAAGAAATTATCAAGCATTTGTCCGGACATCAAAATCATGATCCATGCAAGGACTAAAGAAGCTCCGACAAGAAGGATAACCCTGAGCAGGTAAAGTTTGAATATGGAAAAATTATTTGCACCCAGGGTTTTCATAATGCCGGTTTCCATTCTTTGACCGAGTGATTGTACAATGGACATACTCAGGAAATTGATGCAGATAAGTATAATAATTAGTCCCCCAACACTAAATAGAAGATAAAGAATTGATTTTGGGATAACCGGGCGGGGTTCCCGGTTAAGATCCGGAGTATAATGTATTTCCCGGACGGGCTGCAATCTGGAATTGAAAGCATGCACAGGGGGACCCTGACTCTTGCTCAGGTAGGGAATGGGAGCATCCTTCAATTTAGTCTCCAATGCATGAGATGTATTATTATCATAAAGACGTAAATACACATTGGCCCCGTAACCTTTGCTCATTTTAAGCTGATTTACAAGTCGGCTGAAATTACCTTTCTGGCTAAATATCATCTGAAACCCAAAATGTGTGTTTCCCGGCATTGGCTTCAGAATTGCAGATACATTGAATAAGCCCAGACTATCATTGGTATTTCCTTCCATTTGATCAAGAAAGATCCCCTTTCCAAGGGCATCTCCTTCAGGGAATAAAATCTTCGCAATATCACTTGTAAGAAATACCGTATTAGGAAGTCCCAGGTCTTCTTTCCTTCCAGCAATAATCTCAATACCAAAAAAATCCATGAATGCTGTATCTGCAATTACAGCCTCAGGTACATTAAATTCCCGTTCCCCAATACGTATTCTGCTATTGTTAGCTGGAATGAATGATGTCATGCTTTCAATCTCCGGGCTGTCAGCAAGCGCATCAGCAAAACAGGCAAAGGAACGTGTCCAGTATTTTCCTTCACCCAGGGTGGTAATGATCCTGTAGGTCCTTTGATAAGCGGGGATATGCCTGTCAAAACTCCTTTCATATGATGCATATACAAGTATCACGATGCCTGCAAATAGCAATAATGATAATCCCAGAAGATTGATCACGGAGAACAATCTTAACTTTTGAATTTGGCGTATTGACAGCTTAAGTTGTTGTAAATATCATTATTCGATGTATTTGGCATCCGGACAAAACTAATTGATAAGTTAAGCAAACTTAATAATAAATTACTAAACTTAAAAATAAGTTTGGTGAACTAAGAAATAAATTATAGTTTTACATCGTTATTAAGTTAAAAGCAAAAAAAATGGTAACCCTGACAAAAGCGGAAGAAAGGATCATGCAGATCCTCTGGGATATTGAAAAAGGATTTATAAAGGATATCCAGGAACATTTTCCGGATCCACAGCCTCCCTATAATACAATCTCAACCATTGTAAGGGTGCTTGTGAAGAAGGAAATTGTTTCATTTAAATCCTATGGAGGATCCTATCAGTATTTTCCACTGATCTCCAGGGAAGATTACCGAAGTGAGCAAATGGGCAGATTGATGAATAATTACTTCGGCAATTCCCTGAAGGAGGTGGTGAATTTCCTGTCTGAGAAGAAAGACCTTGACATCGATGAATTGAATGAGGCATTGAAGATGCTGGAAGATTTGAAGAAGCAGAAGAAATAGTCATTTGTAATTAGGATAATGATGATCCGTTTTATTGTATATCTTTTTGAAACCGGACTATGTCTTTCTCTCCTGTACCTGGCATACTGGTTGTTTTTACGAAAAGAGACATATTTTAATTTTAACAGGATTTTCCTTGTTGGAAGCATTGTATTAGCTCTGACGGTTCCATTGATTCACCTGAACCTGATCATTCCACTGGGAAGTTCATTGGAAGATACGGCTTTTGGTATTGTAAAATTCAGGAATTATTATGAGGAACTGATCCTGATGAGCGATGCCGATTTCGGATCTGAACCCGGGAGCAGGCACCGGGTTGCAGGAAACATTGGTTCTGGATACGGCGGTGTTGAGCAGGGTATTATTCCAGGATCAGGGAATAACAGGATTGATGGAGATCTATCCAGGTTAAGGGATACCTACCAGGGAGTAAATGGAGGGATAGCTTCAGCAAAGGATAGAAACAGGTTTTCAGCTTCAGGAATAATTATTCTTATATATATAATTGGTGTTTTGTATTTTTTATCCAGGTTTTTGTACCTGGTAATCCGGCTATACCTGCTGGCTTTAAGAAACGGGGTTACCCGGCAGGAAGGTTTTCGGATGGTTGAGATTGAAGAAGACATATCACCTTTCTCCTTTTTTCGCTTTTTATTTATCAATAAGAGGACGTTTGATGAATCCGAGATGCAAAATGTGCTGGAGCATGAGAAAGCCCATATCAGGCAAAAGCATTCTCTCGATCATCTTTTTGCCCATGGACTGGCTGTATTTCAATGGTTTAATCCTTTTGCATGGCAGATCAGCAGCGCACTGAAAACCACGCACGAGTATATAGCTGACAGGAAGGTCCTTGACCATGGATTCGAAATTTTCGATTACCAGTCCTTATTGCTTAAACAGGTTATTGGATATCATTCTGTTGAGCTAGTAAACAATTTCAATTTAAAACCAATCAAAAATAGAATAGCTATGATGACAAAAACAAGATCAGGGATACCCGCCAGGCTTAAAGCCATGCTGGTAATCCCCTTCGCCATAATTATATTTTTACTGTTTGCTGAGTTTACTGTAAAGGGACCGGGGAATAGTTTTCTGGATATGAACTCTGTTGTTGCCGGGAAAACCATCGCACCGGATATTAAGGGGCTATGGGTAAAACAGGATAAGGATGACTTCAGCAAACTCTTATATTTTACCGATGACATGATCTCTTATATGGATGGGGATAATGTAAATGAATACTACTGGAGGATTGAGAAGGAGGAGTTGATACTTTCACAGGGGAAAGGCAAGGGAGGAGTACATCTTAAAACTGAGATCAAAGGAGAGATTCTTACTATCTGGTGGAATGATCTGAAAGGAAGCCATTACAGGAAATCTGATGCAGACAATTCAATGGACTACTTCCTGGAAGACCAGGGGATGAAGATAGACCTGCCCTATATATCCCAGTTCCGGCTGATGGAAAAACAATCATTGGTCTATAAGATTTTCCTCGGATATGCTAAGGATGGTAGTGTTGCATTGTCCTTCAACGGGAATGCCATGGATATTGGTGATTTGGAGGGACTGGTAGAAAAGGAAAGGAGCAAGCGTAGTAAAATGGACATAGGGAAACTTACAGCATTGTTTTATGTTGACCGGGAGATGCCCATGAAGGAGAGAATGAAGGTGCAGGAAGAATTACGAAGGATAAATTCCCTGAAAATTGCCGATGCCGGGTATCCTGAAGAGAATCAATCCATTTCCCCAATAATCTGGCACACTGTGGCATTGCCAAGGATGCTGCCACCCATGGATGCAAAATTAATGGAGAAAGAGGATATAGAGAAAATGGGAATGAAGCTATTTATCATTGACCTATCCGCCCGCAATACCAGTCCCCTGGAAATAGATCAGAACCTTACCCGGTTTATCCAGGAGAATGACGGCGGAAAGTATGTATTTTCCATGGAGTATGACCAGGAAATTCCTTACGGACAGTACATTGAATCTGTAGACCTGGTGTTCAAGGTGGTATATTCCTTCAGGGAGAAACTGGCCCTGAAAAAATACAGCATACCTTACGCGGATCTCGGAACAGACCGTCAGAAAGAGATTCGAAGGGCTTACCCCATGGTTTTATCGGAAGCATGGAATGATTAAGCCGTAAGCTGGAATGATTAAGCCGTAAGCTGGAATGATTAAGACAGAATCTGTCATGATTAATACACAAACGAACGGGGTGCTGAAACATCCCGTTTTTTTGTATGTTTGTGTATACCCAAAAACAGTATCAATCTGATGAAAAGACTAAACCTACTATTGATTGCCCTCTGCATTTCAGGGGCAATCCTGAGCCAGGATTTTCCTGCGGAATTAACAGAACAATGGAAACCGGTACCCGAAGTAGTTACCCCCGGCAATGGCAGTACACCCCCGTCTGATGCCATAATTCTTTTCGATGGCAGCAACCTTGACAATTGGTCCAGCAGCAGAGGCGGGGAGGCCAGTTGGGAGGTGTCGGAAGGAGCTATAACGGTTGTAGCGAAAAACGGGGATATTCAGACCAAACAGGGATTTGGAGATATTCAGTTGCACATTGAATGGAGAACCCCTGAAAAGGTTGAAGGCAAGGGTCAGGGCAGAGGGAACAGCGGAATCTTTTTACAAAAGCGTTATGAGCTACAGGTCCTTGATAGCTACGAGAATGTGACATATTCCAATGGACAGGCGGGTTCTGTTTATAAGCAACATATACCGGAGGTGAATGCCAGCCTTCCTCCGGGAGAGTGGCAGAGCTATGATATAATCTACACAGCTCCAAGGTTTAATGAGGATGGTACACTATTCTCTCCGGCCCGGATGACGGCTCTTCACAATGGAGTTCTTATTCTGAATAATGTTGTGATTCAGGGCAGTACGACTTTCAGGGGATTGCCGGCATATGAAACGCATGATCTCAAACAACCCATCATGCTCCAGTCTCATAGTAATCCGGTTAGTTACAGGAATATCTGGGTGAGGGAATTATAAGCTGACTATCTTTTAATCCTGATCAAGCAGCAGGTTAAAAAAAGTTGGGACGCACCTGGATGCAACCCCATTCGGGGAGTTCTGCAAGAATGCGAGTCCCGTTTTAAGCTCTGGACAGAATGCTATCTCGGCACGGTATCCTCTTACATAGCCACCATGGTAAATGATCCGATGTCCCTTATAATCAAAAATCCTCCAGCCGAAACTGTAATACCTGCCATCCACTCGGTCCCAATACCTTGTATAAGCCCTTTTCAGGGGAGTATTGATTTCGGGTGTGGATATCAGGCTGAGCAGATAAGGGTCAATTGCTTCGGGGGAATAGCCCAGTAGTGCTTCCAGCCATTTACCCATATCCTCAATGCTGGCATTTACACCGGCTGCTGGTGTGAGATTATAATACCCGGTATGTAATGGGAGAGGACGGAACTCTCCTTTGCTTTTTACATGAGGATAAGCAACGTTGGGATTCCAAACCAGATCTTTATATCCCGCGGATGCGTTTTTCATATCCAGGGGAAGGAATATATTTTCCTTCATCAATTCCGGGAACTCTTTTTTTGTGGCCACCCTTGAAATGGTGTCGATCAGGCTGAAGAGTACATTTTGATAACCATAATATTTTCCAGGGGGACCCGCAATATCTACTTCAACAAGGCGGGGCAGGATTTCAGCAATCGTTTGTCCCTCTTCAGCAAGGTTATCAAACGCATGTGGCACCAAGCCTGAAGTATGATTCATCAGGTGCCGGATGGCCAGGTCATTTGTATTTACGGAATCTTTGAGCCTGAATCCAGGCAGAAATGAGATCACCTTCTCATCCAGGGTAAGACTTCCCTTGTAGTGAAGTTTGCAGGCTAGCATTCCGGAGAATCCTTTAGATACAGAGGCCAGCCGAAAGATAGTATTCAGGTTTACAGAGTCCCTCGTCCCAACTCTCCTGACCCCATATGTTTTTGTATAAACAATTTCTCCTTTACTGAATACTGTAGCAGCCGCACCCACAGTATTCATGCTGTCGAGATACTGGCTGAGAAAATCATCAAAACCCCGGATTGTCTGGTCAATATTTCCGCTGTGAATATATTCCCCGGTAGACATATCAGGACCGACAGGAACGGATTCCTGGGAATTTCCCTTGCCAATAAATATAATGCTTACAATTATTCCCCCTAGAAGAATTGCTCCGATAGTCCTCGCTCTCATGTTCTAATCCATACTCATTTCGTAGGCCTGGGAAATGGCCACTATCTTCTTATATTCAGCGGGAGTAAGATCTTTAAAGAAATAATTCACCGGGTCAACCTCCTTACCATTCACATGCACCTCATAATGTAAGTGCTGCCCTTTGGAAAGTCCCGTATTCCCAACTTTCCCGATCACATGTCCCTCTCTTTACCCTCTGTCCCCTTTTTACATCGAATTTGCTCAGGTGGGCATAATAAGTTCTAATTCCATAACCATGATCAATAATAATTACATTGCCAAAGGTCTCGGAATATTGAGCAGCCCTGACGTAACCATCACCGGTTGCAAATACATCTGTACCTGTATAGGCATAAAAATCGATACCCTCATGCAGTCTCCAGACTTTAAGTATAGGATGAAATCGCATACCAAATCCGGACCCGGTTAACAATAGATCTTCGTTATAAATCGGCATTATCGCCGGCAGGTGATTGAGGCGGTCCTGATTACTGAAAGCCTCCTTAATTACCTCTTTGTATGAATTCTCCTGGATTTTCAGATGGAAATCCAGTCCGTTAATTCTCCGGGCAGTATTGGTGACTTTGTCAGGATATCCCGACAGGGTCAGATCATATGATGGGTCATGTCCCCCGGTTCCGGCCTCACGCAGCGACCATGGAAGAGCTTTTTTTCCGATAAGTGAACGGTATATACTATCATCCAGTATCCTGAGGGTTGTCAGGGTCTGGTCATAAACATCCAGGCGTTCATCAAGTGAATTATAAAGGCTAAGAAGTTTTTCATTCTGGGATAGCAGGTTTTTTTCCCGGGGCGTTTTTACGATCCCGCTTGTCAGGAAAAATCCCAGGGTACCAATAGACAGGCTCAACAGCATATAAGATCCTACCCGGGTTAATAATTTCTTCAGACTCCTCTGAACCGGGTTTAGGGATAGCTGGTTTGGATCAAATTTGTATTCCTGGCGAGCCATTTAACTGAAAATGAAACCTTAAATATATTATTATACTTTTAATTTATCAACAATAGTTATAAGTAATTGTAAGACAGATAGTTTTTATCTGAATTTTACCAGTTGCCTGGCCACCTCTGAATTAATTTCGGAAAGTGAGGAAACAACAATCCTTGCTCCGGAAAGATCAGGACCGCTTTCTATCCCACAGTCAAGCCCGATAACAACCATGCCCGCTGCCTCTGCCGCTTTAATTCCATTTTCCGAGTCTTCTATTACAATGCAATTCTCAGGTTGGACTCCTGCAAGTCGGGCTGTTTTCAGGAAAATTTCAGGGGAGGGTTTGGATTGGGAAACATCATCTCCGCTTACAAAACCCCGGTAGTATTCCTCCAGGCTGTTGATCTGAATCACCCTGGCAATAATATCCGAGGATGATGAGGAGGCTATCCAACAAGGGATCTTCTCCGATTTGAACTCCTTTACCAGGGGAATGAGTCCCTCTATCAGAGGAATATCACCCGGTTCACCCAGCCTGTCAATTAATCTATCCCTTTCCTCATGGACCAGGTCTTCAACGGAACGTTTCAGGGAGTACTTCTCATGCATGTATGTCCACATCGACCGCTCAGCTGTCCCCATAAACTCAAGGTGTTCCTCCCTGCTCACAGGAATCCCCAGCTTCTCATACATACTTCTTTCGATCTCCTGGTAAATCCTTTCGGAATCCAGGATAACCCCATCCATGTCGAATATTACAGTCAGATTATTTAATATTTTCATCGCGAAATCCGCCCAGATCCCCTTCAATTGTATTATTTGAAGCCGGTTCATTAATACCGAAATCGGATGCCCCTGGTTTAATGATAACACCGTATCCCTTGCTGTTATTAAGGATTGAATTGGTAACAGAGAGAACCGTACCGGCAGCAATATTTGTCTCCCCCTGGATAATCAGGTTTGCTTTATCCTCGAAAGCACCTCCGCCGTCACGGATTATTACATGTTCTAATTGGACTGTATCGCTGGTGTTGACAAAGATTCCGTCCCAGTATCCTTTGTTGGACTGCACCCCCTCAATGGTGATCTCAGATCCGGCAGAACCCAGGGCCTTGAGTCCCCCGCTGACGGTAAGTATAGTTCCAACACTCATTTTAATATTTACTCCGGCTTCAATATGTAGTTTTTTTGTGGCTTTAAGGGTGAGTGATTCAAGAATTCTATAATCGTAATTACCGTCCAGGTTGATCCATGTCCCAAGCGGATCATCCAAACCCATGTGAATCTCTATGGCAGGTATACCATCAGGTGATTTAATAGTATTTCCGTTCACCACCTTGGTAACATCATCCATGCGTATTCTTACTGCTGAGCTGGCATTGTTTTCGAGTGTATTGCCGCTGAAGTTCTCGGCATACCGGATATGCGCATCACCCGGCATGAAAAGTCCAATTCCCCCGCTGCCTGAAATCGTTGAGTTCCTAATAGTTAACAGGTCTTCCGCCACCAGGGATGCTTTTTCATTTAGGCCCGTAAATTTACCTCCGCCTGCATTAAGGATGCTCAGGGAGCTAGCATTGACCTGTCCTTTTACATGAATACCCATCCATGACCCGGGCGAAGAGTTTACCCCATCCATGATAACAGGCATGTCTGCAGTACCTGATACATCAAGTTTTCCGGTAATCTGCATGCCTGCATTCTGCTTGAAATACATTTCAACACCGTTGTTTATGGTCATGTCTTTGTTAATGGTCAATGGACCGGTGACCATATAAGGTAATCCTACATTGTCCAGCCGTGGATTGATAGTTACAGAGACAGGATAAGTGGATTCATATACCTCAATAAATGTTCCTGGAGTTTCTTCCTCAAATTTTTGTCCCGGGAGATAGCTGAACACATGAGCCGGGATCACCATGGGACCTTCAGCATTTTTAATGAATTTATTATTGTGGTAGGCATTTACCTGGTTGTCAGAATCGAAATAGAAATCGCCGCCATTCATTACTATCAGTCCGTTTCCTCCACTACGACTTATAGTATTTCCGGAAAACGCAAGGGTTGATCCGCTAAACAGAATAACTGAAGCTGCATCATCCGGATTATCAGTGAATGAAGCATTTCCTGCCCTATGGATAAGGCAACCGGATATTGAATTACCCTGGGATTTCAGACAGATTCCTTTCCAGGACGAATCTGAGGCAATGAATTCCGCCCTCTCTGCATAAATTGTTCCACCTTCCTTAACCAGGAGTGAGGCCTCTTCCCTGAACTCAATTATTACCCCGAGGTCAACTATCAATTCGGCAGTGACAGTTATTTCCCCAATGGCAAGATAATCTACATCCCCCGGAAGGGCAATTTTTTTCAGCCTTGTCCTCTGGGAGATCTCATTATCAAGGATTACACCGCCCGAGACAAGAATATTCTGATAATCCGAATCAAAAATATCTTCCTTGCTGATGGTCAGTTTAACCTGGTAGGTACCGTTATGAAAGGGAATAAAAAAAGCAGAATCTGTCTCTGACCAGGTAATGCTGTCATCACCCGGCTGGTTTTGGATTTCCCATTTAACCTGGTAATCGGATCCGCCGGATGCCGATGCATCCAGCCATACCGTATCACCAATGCTTGCTGTGGTATCCGGAGCCGTCTTGGCAATTAGCTCAGGCTGGAATTCTTCCTTCTTGCATCTTGCAAAAAATGCCAAGAATAGAACGAGTATTATATAGACGTAATTAGTTTTCATTTTAAGAGGGACTTTAAATCATGTAACAATATACGAAATTCTTATGCGGATGTTTCCGTCTTATACCGGACAGCTATGTATTTTTTCCTAATTTTGGGAATGATTAAAACTTTACAACATGTGTTTAGCAGTTCCAGGAAAAGTATTATCCATTGATGACAGCAATGCTGAATTGAAAATGGCAAAAGTTGACTTTGCAGGTGTAGTAAAAGAGGTCAGTATCCAGTGGCTTCCCGAAGTGGAGGTAGGAAATTATGTTCTGACCCATGTGGGAATGGCCCTGAATATTCTGGATGAAGAGGATGCCCTGGAAACCCTGAAACTATTGAAGGAGATGGGTGATCTGGATGCTGAGATGGGAAAGGACGGCTGGTAAAGATATGAAAGGACGGCTGGTAAAGATGAAAGTATGGATTTGCGTGTGAGATATAATTATAGGCTATGAAATATGTTGATGAATTCAGGGATAAAGAGCTGGTGAAAAATCTGTCTGAGGGGATCCGGAGGATCACTACGAGGGAATGGACCATCATGGAGATTTGCGGGGGACAAACTCATAGTATTATGCGGTATAACCTTGAGGAGTTTCTGCCGGAGGAAATTCAGCTTGTACATGGACCCGGATGCCCGGTTTGTGTGACCCCTCTCGAGATTATTGATAAAGCCGTTCGAATTGCTCAGCGGGAAGATGTGATCTTTACATCCTTCGGAGATATGCTCCGGGTGCCCGGTTCAGAGAAGGACCTCTTGAGTGTCAAGGCCGGAGGCGGGGATGTTCGTATCCTTTATTCACCATTGGATGCTGTAAAAATTGCTGAAGAAAACCCGGACAAAAAAGTTGTATTTTTTGCCATTGGATTTGAAACTACAGCCCCCGCCAATGCTATGGCGGTTAAAGAGGCTGATCGAAGGGGACTGGATAACTTTTCGATCCTGAGTTCCCATGTGCTGGTTCCTCCTGCAATGGAGGCGATTCTTTCCTCAAAACAAAACAGGATACAGGGGTTTCTGGCTGCAGGACATGTCTGTACCGTAATGGGATATGAGGAATACCTGCCCATTGCCGAGAAATATCAAATCCCTATTGTGGTTACGGGATTTGAACCTGTGGATATCCTCAAGGGAATATACCAGGTTATCAAGCAGCTCGAAGAAGGCCGTCATGAAGTGGAGAATGCATACGGCAGGGTAGTCAGCCTGGAAGGCAATATCCCTGCAAAAAAAGTTCTGGAAGAAGTTTATGATGTGAGTGATATGAAATGGAGGGGTATCGGTAATATTCCACTTAGCGGATTCAGCCTTTCAGCCAGATATGAAAAATTTAATGCCGAAAAGATTTTTAATGTTGGGGATATTAAACAGCAGGAATCTCCTCTCTGCATTGCAGGAGAGGTTCTGCAGGGCCTGAAGAAACCTGGTGACTGTCCCGCTTTCGGCAAAGAATGCAAACCGGAACACCCACTGGGCGCCCCTATGGTAAGTTCTGAGGGTGCTTGTTCAGCCTATTACAGATTTAAGTTCTAGTCTAAAAGTTCCAAACTTATAGTCCCAACCTAAAAGTTCCAAACCTTCAACGATGAATTTTAATTTAGAATGTCCTATTCCCATCTCAGAGTACCCGGTCATAACTATGGCACACGGGAGCGGAGGAAAACTGTCACACCAACTGATCGATAAAATGTTCAGACCCATTTTCGCGGATGAGCAGTTGGATGCCGGACATGACGGGGCAGTTTTTGAGGTCGGAAATGGCAGAATAGCCTTTACTACTGATTCTTTTGTTGTCAAACCTGTATTTTTTCCAGGGGGGAATATTGGTGACCTGGCAGTCAATGGAACGGTCAATGACCTGGCCTGCTGCGGGGCAAAACCTGAATATCTTTCAGTCGGTATGATCCTGGAAGAAGGTTTGCTCATGGAGGATCTCTGGAAAATTGTGCTCTCTATGAAGGCTGCTGCAGATAAGGCAGGGGTAAGGATTGTTACAGGGGATACCAAGGTAGTGGATCATGGGAGCGGGGACCAGATCTTTATTAATACCTCCGGTGTAGGCAGAGTCAGGGAGGGTGTGAATATAGATCCTGCGAGCTGCAAACAGGGGGATGTAATATTACTGAGCGGTTACATCGGGGATCATGGAGTGGCTATTATGTCGGCCAGAGAGGGACTTGAATTTCAAACCAGTATCGAATCTGATTCGGCTCCTCTCAATGGACTTGTGGATGCGATATTGGATGCAAGTCAGAATGTATCCGTTCTTCGTGACCCCACACGTGGGGGAGTAGCCACCACCCTGAATGAAATCAGCAGGTCTGCAAATGCAGGGATTGTTCTTGATGAAAGTTCTCTGCCTGTGCGCCCTGAGGTTCAGGGAGCCTGTGAGGTTCTCGGACTCGATCCTTTGTATATTGCGAATGAGGGAAAAATCCTGGTGATCGTTCGGAAAGAAGATGCTGAGACTGTACTGAAGGCTATGCAAAACCACCCTTATGGAAACCATTCCTGTATTATTGGCTACCTCACTGAAGATCACCCTTCCATTGTTCGAATGACCACATCTATTGGGTCAAGCCGGATCATTGATATGCTCACCGGAGAACAGCTGCCCAGGATCTGTTAATATGTCGAAAGCCTCCAGGTCCGATATAATCAACTCCTGATCACAATTTGTTTCAAAAGATTCTTGAAGATTATAAAATGAAAGGGTAGGAAGAAGTACCAGTAAATTTTTCCGAAAACTCCCTTGGACAGGAAATGGGCATGTACGGATAGTCGGTTCATTTTTTTGTCTTCAGGATCGATGTCAAATTCCAGCCAGGCTTTGCCAGGAAGTATCATTTCCGCTCTCAGCAGGAGTTTCCTGTTAGGTACAAGATCCTCTACTCTGAATAATCCGATAATATCTCCGATCCTCAGATCTGTCTCAGACCTTCTTTTTCGTGATGACCCTACTCCCATAAGGATTTTGTCTATAAAACCCCGAAGTCTCCACATCCAATTGTTATGGAACCAGCCTTCCTTACCACCAATGCTGCAAACAGATTTAAATAAGCTTCTGTCAGTTTTATCCGTAATGGTATCATAGGAACTTGCAAAGTTAGGTGGACTTTCAAGATCCTTCAGCTTTAATGCCAGTTCATGGGCGGGAGGATAGGCATCTGACCAGCGGGTGTAGATTTTATCATGATCCTCACGAGAGAGAGCCCTCAATAGGGATACCTTATAGCCAATGGTTTTGAATGGAATTAGTTTTTTTATCTCGTTGTTGTCCTGGCAGATCACCTCATTTTTAAGTCCTTCCATCAGGCAATGAATGATGGGAGCAGGAACTGGAACCAACAGACTGGTAAAATAACTGTAAAACCTGATATTTGAAATGGGTGAATTCAAAAATATGCGGTTCTTTCTCAGGATTTTTGCCAGGGTCTTTATCATCTCCTTGTAACTTAAAACTTCATCTCCGCCGATTTCAAATGACTGGCCTGATGTTTCTTCCAGTTCCATGATACCCACCAGGTACTTTATGACATCCCGGATACTGATGGGCTGACAGAGTGTATTGGTCCATGATGGGATAATATAAAATGACCAGTTCCTGACCAGGTTATTGATTATTTCATAGGATGCGGAGCCAGAACCAATAATAACTGCAGCCCGGAGGACGGTGCAGGGTACACTGCTCTTGACAAGAACCTCGGCAACATTCAACCTGCTTTTCAGGTGGTCTGAGAGATTTTCGTGATACCTCCCCAATCCCCCAAGATAAATAATTCGCTTTAAATTCGCCTCTTCGGCTGCAATCCTGAAATTTGTAACGGATTGGATTTCAGTATGCTCAAATTCTTTTTTGCCAAGCAGCATCGAATGTATGAGGTAATAGGCAATACTTACACCTTCAAGAATCCTTCTCAGGTCATTTACGTTTAGTGCATCGGCCACCATTATCTCTGCTTCCGGCCAGCGCTCCTTATGTTCAGGAGAGGAACCACGTACCATTAGCCTTACTTTGTACCCTCTTGCCAGTAATTCGGGCACAAGTCTGCCCCCAATGTAACCTGTAACCCCGGTGACCAGTATTATACCAATCTCCGGTCTGGGCCGGGTGGGCAGGTCATGACAGAACAGTTCTTCCGAATACCAATCCATTACAACATTTTGAGTTGCTTTCTACAAAATAGATATATTTTCGCATTGCCCAAGAAAGATATTACTAATCCTCCTGAGAAGGTTTATCATTTCTTATTCTTTTTGAATAGTAAACTGAAGCTGCCAGAGAGATTACAGCCAGGAATAGAAATGCCATAACACGGTAACCGATCTGGAGGCTTGAGAGATCAACCAGGAACAGGTAAATGGCTGTTGCGATAAAGGTGGCAATTGCCATCCAGCGGTATTTATAATTTCTGAGGACAATACTCATAAGAACATATATGCCGGCAGCAAGGGTCCATGAAAGCGTGATATACTGATCAGGAAGGGCCTGATGGAGGCTGAATAACACCATTATGAAAGCTTCCACCAGGTATAGGTTCCGTAATCCATCTGTGCGCAGCGTTAGTCTTTCCTTCTTCCAGTTAAGGATACGGGCAGAAGCTATGGCTACCAGAGCAAAGGCAATATTGATTATGTCAACAGAGGGAAAAGCAATAAGGTAAACCAGGAGTATAAATAGAAAAAGAAAAGTATTTACAATTATTATGATCCTGGATCTATACCAGATGGCAATGGATACAACCAGTAAACTTTGAAGGGCAAGCAGAAGATGGGCATTTGGCAGACCTGTGTATCCGTAAACAGAAACACTCAAGGCCATAAATCCGAAACTGGCAAAAAGTTCAGGTATAAATTTCCTGTCACCACGGATGTGAAGAAAAACTGAGAAACCCAGACATAGTATTGAAATCGCTGCAAATATTCCCCCGTAATTCTCTTCATAAAAGGCAAGGACTACCATAATTATGAGGAGGAGGAACAGAACTGCATTCCAGATTACCAGGGAAGTATAAAATTTTTCCTTAATGGATTCCCTGGGGGGAGCAAGCAACAGGAGGGCATAGATACCAGCGTAGGAAAACAGGAAAAAGACATTGTACTGATGAAAATCAACTATGCCCAGAGAGTTGCTGATAATGGGATTTCCCAGCAACCAGATAAGATGTCCGAGGTAAACAAGAAATAAGGAAACCATAAGCAGAATATTCCATTCCTTCCTGTGAAACAGTCCGGCTGATACAGTTGCTGCAACAAATAGCAAGCTCAGAGTAACGTAGGAATTGGAAGAGAATAATCCGGTGAGAATGATGAAAATGATCGATATTGTTCCAAACAGTTCTGATTTTTTCCTGATGGAAAACCAGAGGAGTGCAGCAAGCAGAATTAGAACAAGCGCCAATCCTGTGAACATATTCGAGATAAGAGGTTCGGGAGTAAAGAAGTGCAGCTTGAGGGTTACATAATAAGCCAGGATAAATCCGCCAAAATTCAGCATAAATACCAGGTTTGACAGACTCCTCCTGAATTTGTGGGCCAGAAAGAATAAGATTCCGGCTACTGAAAACCCTACCAGGCTGGACAATAATGAATGACCTTTGTTTTGAGCCAATGACATAAGGAACATGATTCCCAGAACCAGAACAATATTCCCCAACCAGGCAAGTCCCTGGCTTCCAATTTGTTCCTCCAGGTTAATCCCCTGCTTATCTGACATTTCAAATTCCTCAGCTGGTTCAGGATCAGTTTTAATTTCCACCAATTCTTGATTACTCATCCTGGCTTCAATCAGAGAAATCCTTTTTTCAAGGGAATCATACTTGTTGAGCAGTTTCCCAATGGCGGAATCATTTTCACTATCCGGATTCCCATTATTTTGAACCTTCATGCAACAGACTTTAAGTGGAACTCTAATATTTATTTATATAAAGTAACTATTACCTGTTAATCTGTTAACATCTAAAGTATACTTTTAATTAGTCTAAATAGGAGGCAGGTATGCCAATCACGTTGTGAATCATCAAATGAGGTCGTCTACATGCAATAATTTTGCATTGTTATTTATAAACTAATTAGAATAGGAATGTCGAATAAACAATCAATCCGGCGCTATAATTTAGCCCTGATGCTGGCATAAGTCCAATTTCAATTGGGTTTTTTCGAAAGGATCTTATTTATAATAAAAGCCCTGCATGGGATGGGACTCTCAGGGATTCAGCAGTATTTTCAGGGCATTATCCTTTTTTTTATCAAAAATATCATAGGCTTTAGCACCTTCGGCAAGATTGAATTCATGACTGAATATCATATCCAGGTCAAATGGCCAGCCCTCCAGCTTTGGGATAATTACGTCCATGTAGAAGCGGGCCGGACAACGCCCGATTTTGAAGGTAAGGTTAATATCGTATGCTTCAATTGGACTGAAAGAGAAGTCATGTGTGGTGTGTACGCCAACAGTAGAAATAATGCCCCCGGGCCTGACAAGTTTCAAAGAGAGATCCTGGGCTCCCGGGCTGCCTACTGCTTCCATGATTGCCTCAGCCCCGATCCCATGTGTTTTCTCCATGACATAAAGAACCGGATTCTCATTCAAATGCCAGCCGACTGCTCCCAGGCGATTTGCCATCTCAAGTCTTTCGTTAACATTATCAATGGCAACCACATGTTGAGCACCCTGTTCAAATGCGCTCATGATAGTCATGAGTCCCACTGGTCCGCAGCCGATCACCACATATAATCCACCGGGTGAAATCTCAGCCTGTTCGGCGCAGTAGTAGCCGGTGGACAGGATATCTCCTGCCAGCAGTGCGTACCTGTGATCCATACCCTCGGGAATTTGCACCAGTGTGCTGTCGGCATATGGCACACGGACGTATTCAGCCTGGGATCCCTGAAGTCCCATTCCATTTTCAACCCATCCATATAACTGTCCGTTCATGCAGCGAGCCGTAAGTCCAATATCACAGAAATAACATTGGCCGCAGTTGGTAGAGAATGGACTCACAACCTGGTCTCCCTTTTTAAATTGCTTTACGGATTTACCTTTTTCAACTATTTGTCCGGTAAATTCATGTCCCATCACAGTTCCCTCATCAATCCCGCTTTCTTTTCCATGATATACGTGCAGATCTGACCCGCATACAGCGGTTTGTCCGACTTTAACAATTACATCCCCCGGTTCCAGGATTTTCGGGTCCGGAACCGTTTCATACTGTATATTTTTTACGCCTTGAAAAGTGAGTGCTTTCATGGAAAATAAAGATACAAAATTCGTGGAATTTTACATTGGTATAATTTTTGTATGTACATCTGTATATATGAATAAGTATTAATGTTTTATAATTAGAAGAAAAGGATTGATATGAAAAAATGTATACCTAATGTTTTCCTTGTTTCTTTTGTTTTGTTTTGGTTTTCAAGTGGACTGAAAGCACAGGAATCAGTTTCAATAATTGCATCAAAGGACAATACCATTTATGATCATAACACTGGTAATAGCAATGGAGCAGGGAGTTACCTGTTTACTGGAACTTCAAAGGCTTTGGGGAATAAAAGAGCCTTACTTTCTTTTAATGTAAATGGCGCCATGCCGGCAAATTCGGTGTTAGACAGTGCTGTTCTAAAGCTTCATATCGACAAGGGACAACTAACTACTCCTAGTCCAGTTAAAATTCACAGGTTAAATAATCCATGGGGAGAAGGGGAATCAGTCGGTGCATCAGGTGAAGGAGGAGGTGATTTAGCCCTCTCTGGAGATGCAACCTGGTCGCATAGTTTTGTAGATTCGATTACCTGGGAAAATCCAGGAGGGGATTTTGAGAGTACTGCTTCAGCTAGTATAAATGTAAGTGGACTTGGCAAGGTTGAATGGAGAGGTAGCGGACTACTAACCGATATTAATCTCTGGCTGGCCGATTCTTTGACAAATAAGGGATGGATACTGATAGGAGAGGAGAACATTTCTATGACTTCAAAACGATATATTTCTAAGGATCATCCAAATTCTGACACCCGACCTTCTCTTACCCTGTATTACCATTCTCAAGCGGTTAGCAGCAAACCTTTCTTAAGTCCCGGTACCGAAACCCTTAATGCGTATCCGAATCCTTTCAGGGAAGAGCTGAGCATTCGGTATAAAGTCCCTAAGGATGAATACATAGAACTGGGGATCTATAATTTACTTGGACAGCAAATTATGCAGGTAAATAAAGGTTTCCATTCCCCTGGTACTTATTATTTTACATGGGATGGAAAAGATCGCTCGGGCAAACCTGTTCCAACAGGTATGTATTATATTATATTTGTAAAGGGAGAGGAAAAGCAGGTCCTGAAAATCCTGAAATCGAAATAATCCTGAAATCAAAATAATATCGAAATGGATAGAATCACTTTAATCACTGGTGCCAACCGGGGTATAGGTTTTGAAATTGGCAAACAATTGCTTGCAAAGGAATGGACTGTCATTTTTACGGCACGAAATATGGCTATCGGTCGGCCAATGGTCAATGAACTGCGTGAGCAATACAAAAATGCCTGGTTCGTCCAATTAAACGTTACCGAAGAAGAAAGCATTAATTATGCAGTCGAATATGTACTGAAACAGCATGGCAGGATTGATGTACTGATCAATAATGCAGGTATTTTCCTGGATGAGGGAAAGAGCAGTTCTGATGTTAAGGTCAGTGAGCTCAGAGAAACCATGGAAACAAATGTTTACGGTCCCTTAAGGGTTACAAGAGCATTCCTCCCAGCCTTGCAGATGAGTGATGATCCCAGGGTATTGAACCTCTCCAGTGAACTGGGACAACTTTCCACAATGGGAACCGGCTCACCGGCTTACAGGATCTCTAAAACCGCTTTGAATGCACTAACTGTCATTCAGGCCAATGAATTGGCAGCAGAGGGGATCAAAGTCAATTCCATACATCCTGGTTGGGTGAAAACTGATATGGGTGGCCCAAATGCGATCAAATCCCTTGAGGAAGGTGCCGATACCGCCGTCTGGCTGGCTACGGAACCGGATATTCCCAGCGGAAAATATTTTCGGGAGCGCATGGAAATGGATTGGTAGGGTGCTCCCTGATTAATAGTCCGCACTCGGGCAGGCTAAAGATTTATTACCGATCCTGTTTCCATAGATTTTTTAACGGCATTATTCAATACGATGGATGCCAGTCCATCTAGAGAATTCACCCTCGGCTGCGATCTCTCCCGAACTGCCTTCATAAAATCATTCAAATTTTTAATGATCGCATCCTCCATTACTACCGGATCAGGAGAAATGCGGGGCTGGCCCTCATTATTTACTGATAGCATACCCGTATGATCGCTGCGGGCTTTGAAATCTTCCCCATCAATTTCCATGGTCCAGCCAGGCTGGGTTTCAACAAGATGTATATGGGCGGTAAAAGATTTATAACTCAATTTAATTTCGTCTATATCTGCACGCATGTCTACCCTGTCATTGCTTTCAGCCATTTCCGTGACCAGTTGCCTTAGCCAGAACTTGAAGCGGGAAGGATCCGCTGATATAAGAAACTACTCTCTGCAGGGGCTGGGCTGATCCGCATAGACCGGGTACCAGAAATCCTTCTCCCAGATCATCCGGATGACAGCTGATGCGGATTTCCCTGATGGAGACATTTTTAAGGGCTATGCTCTCTTTAAGTAATTGTACTGAAGGGTAAAATAACAAGGGATTCAGCATACCGACTATTCTGCCGTGTTTCACCATAAAATCTGAAACAGCGGCATATTCCCCCAGCGTGTGCCCCATGGGATAATTTACGAGGACATCTTTACCCTGTTCCAGCAGTAATAATATATATGTTGATTTATTAGTGGAGCCGGTATCGCAGAATGAGATATCAGCATCCCCCGCAAGGGTATCTTCCAGCGAACTGACTGTAAATTTGTTTCTTTTCAGCTTCCTGAAGAAGGGAAGGTACCTCTCAAAATTCTCCCTGCTCCCGATAAATACTGTTCTCAACTCCCTTTTGCCCTTAGCGGGAAGGCAGGAACTCAGGATGATTGGAGGCAGGGCTGATATGCCTGCCAGGATAAGAGTGGATCTCAAAAATCTGCGTCTCGAAAGCTTCATATAATTAATAAATAGGGCTGGTACTCCCTAAAAATAGTGATTTTAAACCTTTATGTTACATATCTGTCAATCTTGTATACATAGCTGTTAGATATGCCTCTGCTGCGGGTGATACATTTGTAATAGAAAGTTTGGAGAACGCGAAAACGAAAAAACAAACCATTAAACTAAACCTCATGAAAACTCAAAAGAACACAAACCCGACCCTTCCTTCACCGGTTAAGTTTTCAATTTATATAATAGCTGTTGCTTTAGTTTGCTTTCTTAACTGGAACGCACTGAAGGCCTCCGATTTTCAGAAGATAGAAACCAATACCCTGGAAGCCCGTCTTGAGGCTGCCCTTGTACCTGTAGCAGAAGAATCAATAGAACTTGAAGCTTGGATGCTGGAAGTTGTTGATGGCTGTCTGTTTGCTGAGAACAATGAACCGGAAATCGCACTGGAGAACTGGATGCTAGAAATTGGTGGTTACCTGATTGCAGAAAGTACCGAGCCTCAAATCGCTCTGGAAGACTGGATGCTGATCGTGCCAGATACTGCTCCAGCAATAGAAGACTGGATGGTTAATACCGAGACCTGGATTAAGGTTGAATTCCTGGCTACAAAATAATCCCATAGATAAAAACCAAGGATGGACCGTCCCGGAGAAATCCGGGGCGGTTTTTTATTTGACATGATTCGTTAAAAGCTGTAACTTATTGTCAGTATTTCTCAGGATATCCAGATGACCCATTTATCGATCAGAACAAATGGTTACAAAATAGTAAAGCACTGATACATATCTGTTGCCCGAATGTAGCAGCGGTATGTAATTTGGTATTATTTACAACCCCTAATCCAACACGAATGAAATGCTCCAATCATTCAAATCGTATTGTCCTGTGTAAGTTTCTACTATTGATTTTATTGGCATCCCCATGGTATTTGCCAGCGCAGGAAATACTTCTCGAAGTAGTTGATAATCCCCAGGATATAAGATTGCATAAGAGGGAAACAATGGGTAACATTTTTGATATTCACCTGGACAGATACGGGTATCTCTGGATAGCAACCTCAACCGGACTGAAACGTTTTGACGGGTATGAAACAAAGGTCTACCAGTATGAAAATACACCCAATTCTATTCCGGAAAATCATGTTAATTCCATCATGGAGGATTCTTCAGGTGTTTTGTGGATATCAACGGTGAGGGGGTTCTGCAGGTACAACAGGGCATCAGAAACTTTTACAAGCTTTTTCCCTGACAGCAGCCAATCCAGGTCATGGAATAATTATATTATGTTCACACGGGAGGACTCATATGGCGTAATATGGATCTATACAACCGGAACCCTTTTCAGGTTTGACAGGGAGTCAGAGGCATTTACAAGTTTCGAAGATGAATTTTTATTATGGGTAGCGAATCCAGGAAGAGAGTATCCACTTTCCTCAGAGGGGAAATTTATTGAAGACAGGAATGGGAATATCTGGATCGCGGACTGGAATAATGTCTATAAGATAGAAAGGGAGACAGGTGAAGTCAGGGAATTTCTGCCTGGACTGAAAAAAGCCAGTGGTCTTGATTCGATAGAACATGTGAATTTTCTGGCTGAGGATAAGAACGGGAGTATTTGGGTGACAACATTCGGAGACGGTATATTCAGACTTCTTGACGATGAGAGAGGGACTTTTAAACATTACAACTTTGATCCCGATGATCCTGAGGGCCCTCTCAGCAATTTTGTAAACAGGGTACAAATTGACCTGAATGGGGAACTCTGGTTCAATGGACAGAACTAGGATTACATATAGTGTATAACCTTGTTACACAAAAACTGAATGGTACCATCGAGTGCGAGAGTGAAATGAATAAGGGAACGATATTTCAGATAAGATTCCCGGTATAAGTAGGGATGAATCAGTTACGATGAGAAGATAATTATCGGCCATTAATTGATTTAGTATGAGTTTTTATAATAAATTCTCAATGGTATTGATACCAAACTAATCTTGGTAAAATGATCATACCTGGTATTTTTCACAAACTTATTGCTGCCCTGAGCCCTTCCCAACCTGTGTTTACCGGCAAGTCCACCGCTGTAATCATAATGATCTTACTGCCAACACTCCTTCCTGCCCAGATTGAGTTGGAAGTCATCAAGGATCCACCAGGCATTTTTCCTGAGGAAGTTCTTTATATGAATAGGAAAACCCCCCAAACTCTGCTAGATATCCAACTGGATTCCAGGGGATTCCTTTGGATCGCCACCAAATTATGGGCTGAGCCTGTACGATGGTTACGAGTTCCGGACATTTTTAAGCGATAATACTGATTCAACCAGCCTGCCCGACGACCGGATAAATACCATTTTCGAGGACAGTACCGGGAACATATGGATATCCACTCAACGGGGACTGAGCCTCTACAACCGGGCGGCCGATAATTTCTCGAATTATTTCCCGGATCCGGAAATACCGAATAGCCAGGATAATTTCATTTTTTATACCAGGGATGATTCCGAAGGACTGTTATGGGTAATCACTGCAGGCGGCATATTTTCATTTGACGGGAATGCATTCAGGGACTTTAAACAGGACAGCCTTATTCCATTTTATTTTGAACGTTTTGATATGAGCCTGTTTTCCGATGTTGGTTTTATGGAAGACAAAGAGGGGGATATATGGATCACTAACATCAAAGGGGGACTAAAAAGATTCGACCGCAGGGAGAACAAATTCTATAGCTATGAATATGATACTCTTGATAAAAATAAACTGCAGCATGAATTCACTGTAGGAATCAATTTCGATAAATACGATTCAGTCTGGGTGTCGACTTGGGGTGGGGGATTATATAAACTGCTGGATAAGGAAAAAGGCATCTTCAGGAATTATGTCCACGATCCTAAAGATCCGAACAGCATAGTAAACGACGTGCTGGTACAGGTTTATGTCGGAGATATCGGCGATTTGTGGATATTGGGTACATCGGGATTTTCAATATACAACTACGAGTTGGATAATTTCACCACCTACAGGGTCCCCTATGACCCGGAGCCCTATACATACGACAATGTCCTGGTCCAGATGATCCCGGACGGATCGGGCAATTTGTGGATCCATGCCTGGGAAGGGGTATACCGCTATAAGCCCGGATCAGGATCCATCATTCATTTCAGTTCGGACCTGGTGGCTTATCCCACTGCTGTAGTAACCGGTCGCGACGGAATTGTCTGGATCTCCAACGTACAGAGAGAATTTATTTAAAATTGATCCCCGGCACAAACCATTCAGGCATGTTTACCCGAATCCGGAAAACCCCTCAGTCAGGGAAACGACATCTACGCGATTTATGAGGATACCAATGACAGACTCTGGTTGGGGATCTCCTCTGAAGGCTTATTATTGAGTGATCCGGGGCAGGTTGAGGGGAAATACTATTTATACCAGAACAATCCTGAAGATCCCAGTTCCATTGGTAGCTAATTATGTTACTGTTATTTTCCAGGATAAATCAAACACCATCTGGATCGGAGGAAACGGTTTGAGCAAAGTAAAATGGCCGAATAAAACGAAACCGGGACAGAAGCCCGATCTGTCGTTCACAAACTACTATCATTCCGATAGTATACCCACCAGCATTACCAATGGTCATGTTGAGGATATTCTGGAAAGTTCGAGGGGAGAGCTCTGGATCTCTGCTAATTGATGGTGGGGTAGACATCCTTGACAGGGAATCCGGTGAATTCAGGCATATTCTGAAAGATCCTGAGGATTTTCAGGAAGAGAATTATTCATTCACGCATTCTCCCACGGTACTTTATGAAGACGGGCAGAGTAATATGTGGATAGGAACCTACTATGGAGGTCTGTTCAGGTATGATTTTCTGGACTCATCGCTGGTAAGTTATCGTAACGTACCGGGGGATTTGACCTCCATCAGCGATAATTGTATACGGCATATTGCTGAAGATAAATGGGGCCGGTTGTGGTTGGGAACCTTGAAGGGACTGAATTTATTCAACCGTGACCTGGGAACCTTTTCATTATACGATAAAAAGAACGGGTTTCCCGGAGAACTGATCAAAGGTATGTTGGTTGATGATGAGGGTAATCTCTGGATTTGCTATGACGGCGGCATTTCGAAATTCGTTCTCTCAGGGGACGATGCATGCCTGGAAGATCCCGTTTTCTATAATTTTAATGAATTTGATGGAATAGAGACGGATTATTTTAATCGCCTGGCTTATTTCAAATCGCCTGGCGGAGAGTTGTATTTCGGTGGCGACGGATTCACCTTTTTCCATCCCGACAGCATCAGATTAAATACCGATATCCCTCCCGTGTACATCACCTCATTCAGCAAGAACGACAAGATTTACCGTTTTGACAAACCGGTAGATGAGATGGATGATATCACGATTAAGTTCAAGGAAAAAATTTTCTCATTTGAGTTTATTACGCTGAACTATTCAGGTACACAGAAAAACCAGTATGCTTACATGCTTGAAGGATTTGACAATGACTGGGTGTATTGCGGCACAGATCGTGAGGCCAGGTATACCAATATCAGTCCGGGCAAATACATTTTTCGCGTTAAAGGCAGCAATAACGACGGGATATGGAATGAGGAAGGGGCATCCATCCGGCTCCGGATCAAGCCTCCCTGGTACCGTACCTTGCTGGCCTATATTATATATGTTATCACGATTTCCCTGCTTGTGTTTGGATATGTTCGAAGGAAAACGTATTTGCTGAAGAAAGAAAATGAAAAACTGGAAAAACAGGTAAAAGAACGCACAAGTGTAATAGAAGGGCAGAAGGAGGAGATCATGGCGACCAATTCGGAACTTGAAGAACAGAAGGAAGAACTCGAACAGCAAACCGAAGAACTAACCCAACAGAAAGAAGAACTTCAAATCACCCTTGACCGCCTGAAGGAAACACAGGAGCAGCTGATACAATCGGAGAAGCTTGCGGCTCTCGGGGGACTGGTAGCCGGGGTGGCCCATGAGATCAATACACCTGTAGGAATCAGTGTAACAGCTGCATCCTCCCTGGCTGAGGATACAAAGGCAATGGCCGAGAAATTCAAGGCAAACAAAATATCCAAAGCTGAATTCAAGGAATACCTAAGCACCGCTAACCAGTCCGCCAATCTCATATTGGCCAATATGGAGAGGACTGCCGAAATGGTGCAGAGTTTCAAACTGGTGTCGGCTGACCAGTCCACCGGAGAGAAAAGAAGGATAGTCCTGAGATCCTATATGGAAGATATTATTCGGAGTCTATACCCAAAACTGAAGGGACGTAAGATCAGTATCAATCTTGACATTGATCCCAACCTGGAGATTGATAGTTATCCGGGTGCCATCTCACAGATATTTACAAACCTTATACTTAATACCATTCTCCACGGATACAAAGCAGAAGAAAAGGGCGACATAACTGTTCATGCCGAAATTTTAGAAAAAGTCCTGCATATATCTTACAGCGACAGTGGGGCTGGTATTGAGGAGACCATCAGAAAAAGGATTTTTGAACCATTCTTCACTACCAATAAAAAATTAGGGACCGGACTTGGATTGCACATAGTTTATAACCTAGTGTCACAGAAATTCAAGGGATCTATTAATTGCAAGAGTGAGCCAGGAAAAGGGGTGGAATTTGCTATTAGTATCCCTCTATAGTCAGTCTCAACCAGCTTCTGTTACATAAGTGTTATTCTTTGTTACAATGGTGTTAGATATGAACCTGCTTTTGGTGATACATTTGTATCATACAAAACACAAAGCCATGAAAACTCAGAATAACACAACTCAGATCCTCCCTTCACCGGTTAAGTTTTCTATTTATTTAATAGCTGTTGCTCTGGTTTGCTTTCTCAACTGGAATGCACTGAAGGCTTCAGATTATATATATGCAGAAACAGAGATAATGGCAAATCGGCTTGAAGCTGCTCTTCTTCCAGTTACCGAAAATGAAATCGTACTGGAAGAATGGATGCTGGAAGTTGTTGATGGTTGCCTGTTTGCTGAGAACAATGAACCAGAAATCGCACTGGAAAACTGGATGCTGACTTTCAATGAGAACCTGATTACTGATAATGGTGAATCGGAAATTGTTCTTGCTGACTGGATGCTGGAAGTTTCCAACCTTACCCCGGTGGTTGAAGACTGGATGGTGAATACCGAAACCTGGGCAACGGTTGAATTTCTTGCTACGAAATAATTCCATAGATAATATGGAGTTCCATAGATAATATATAGGTTTGGCTGTCCCGGAAAGTTCCGGGACATTTTTTTTTAGATATCACTCCCAGTACCTGAAAACACCAGATCCAAACCCTTGTTACATAAGTGTTATTCTTTGTTACAATAGTGTTAGATATGAACCTGCTTTTGGTGATACATTTGTATCATACAAAACACAAAGCCATGAAAACTCAGAATAACACAACTCAGATCCTCCCTTCACCGGTTAAGTTTTCTATTTATTTAATAGCTGTTGCTCTGGTTTGCTTCCTCAATTGGAATGCACTGAATGCTTCAGATTATATATATGTAGAAACCGAGATCATGGAAGCACGCCTTGACGCTGCTCTTGTTCCAGTTACCGAAAATGAAATCGTACTGGAAGAATGGATGCTGGAAGTTGTTGATGGTTGCCTGTTTGCTGAGAACAATGAACCGAGAAATCGCACTGGAAAACTGGATGCTGGAAGTTTCCAACCTTACCCCGGCGGTTGAAGACTGGATGGTGAATACCGAAACCTGGGCAACGGTTGAATTTCTTGCTACGAAATAAACCCATAGATTAATACATTAGTTTAACCGTCCCGGGATAGATCCGGGACGGTTTTTTTTAGATCTGGGCAGGGCAATGTTGATTACATTGGCTTTTCCGGGTTACATTTTTATAACAATAAACTTTTGCCATGATAAAGGAAAATATATAAATAATTGTCAGTATATTATGAGAACACGAAATTGAAAAGATCATTTCTATGAATCGAAAGTTCCTTGCTAGATTATTTCTGATTTATATTCTGGTCAGACTCCCTGTACTGATGAGTGCACAGACAATGCTGGATCCGATTGTCAATCAAAAACGATTCATGACTGAAATAATTGACTCAGATATGGGGCTGTCTTCACCCCTAATTCAATGTATTTACAAAGACCGCTATGGGTTTTTATGGATTGGAAGCCAGTATGGGCTGGACCGTTACGATGGATATACAGTCACCAATATGAGCGAATTGGATTTTGAGGGTAAACCGGCTTCTATGGAATGGATATGGTCAATAGAGGAGGATCTTGAGGGGAAACTCTGGGTTTGCAGTTCAAGAGGACTTTTCAGATATGACCGTACCTCAGATGCTTTCGATATGATCTTACCAAATCCTGAAGATCCTGTATCCATGGATAATCAGGTATATTCTGTGAAACAGGATTCAAGAGGCATCCATTGGGTGTTTACTCGTGGGGGTCTTTTCTCATATAATGAGGCAGAAAATTTATTTAAGGATTATAAGAAAGATAGCATTATCGGTAGAGAATTATTAAGGAGTTGGAATTTTCTTATGTGGTTTAATAAATCAAGATTTCTGGAGGACATGTCCGGAACAATATGGATATGTACAACCAATGGATTGAAAAAGTATGATTCAAAGGAAGATCAATTTATCACATTTCGACATGATCAGGATGATACACAGAGTATTTCAGGTGACAATATTGGTAGTGCAATTGAAGATAAATTCGGAAACTTGTGGTTTACTGCTGGATCTCAGGGAACGGATGAAATTAAATTGAACAGACTTATTGATGCAGACAAAGGTGTTTTTCAAAAATACGCTCATGATCCCCTGGATTCGAAGAGTCTGGTGAGTGACTGGTCCTTTTCGATGTATTGCAGCCGAGACAGTAACCTATGGATTGGCGGACGCAATGGTTTCTCAAAGTTTAATTACGAAACAGATGATTTCGATAGTTACAAACTGCCCGGTGGCAGAGATTTTGTGGGAGCTGTTGCAAACATTACAGAGGACTTCGATGGGAATCTGTGGATGATACGTAATTCATGGGGACTTACCTCTTTTAATCCTGTCAGTAAAATCAGCTACCATTATTGGTGCGATTTTACTAATCCGAATAATCTCCTCCCTGATCAAAGTTTATACGATATTCTGCTGGACCCGGACGGTACAGTCTGGCTTGCTGGTCCGATGGGAATTACACGTTCAACTCCCTTTAGTAAGCAGTTTTATTCCATTATGTCAGATACCCTTGAATTAGAACCCTACCAGGACAAAATGGTTAGCTCCGTTTGTTCTGATTCTCAGGGTACCTTATGGTTTGGAGGAGAATTTGGACTGTATAAATCTCCTGACTTCAGGCCCGGAGAAAAGAATGAACTCATTCGTGTGAATGATCGCTGGGCATATTCCTTGTTCGGGGATTCAAAGGGACAGCTATGGATTGGGAGTAATGGAGCCGGACTGGGTGTACTGAATAAGAGGAATAACAATATCAAATGGTACAGAAGGGATCAGAACAACCCTGACAGCCTGGCTGAGAACTATATAACTATGCTGCAGGAGGATAGCCGGGGATTATTCTGGGTTCTTCCCTTTGAACAGGGCCTGAATATATTTGACTCAAGACAGGATAAGTTTATTTCAATTAAATATGATAAGGATGACCCGGAAGGCCTGTTGAGTAAGAGTTACTGGAGTGTCATTGAGGATCGGTTTGGGAATATGTGGTTCGGGAGTCTTAACGAAGGAATGGATATGCTTGAACTTACTGATGGTTTGGCCGACAGTATAAGAATGGTATTCGCAGGTGAGTTGGACAGGGACCAGCTGCATCTCAGTTTTCGGCATTTTAAAAGCAATCACCAGGATCCCGGAAGCCTGAGCAGTAATCAGGTCATGGATTTTTACAAAGACAGCTCAGAAAGGCTCTGGATTGCCACTTCTAATGGTTTAAACTTGTATAATGAGGAGAATGATAACTTCTATGTTTATACTGTTTCACATGGTCTCCCTGATAATGTAATTCTTGGTATACTGGAGGATGATGATGGTAATCTCTGGCTAAGCTCCAGAAAAGGAATTTGTAAGATTGTCCTGGAGGATGGCATCGGTCCGGATCTTATCAAATCAGTTAATTCTTATAGATATTTTGACGGTTTGCAGGGAGATGTTTTCTGGGAAAACACTTGTTGTAAGTCCATCAATGGCTGGATGTGTTTCGGGGGCTCAAATGGATTAACCGTATTTCACCCTGACAGCATTAAGGATAATTATATAATTCCACCGGTATTTCTAACAGACATTTTTATTAATGATCATTCCATTCACTCGCCGGAGTATGATATTCTGGAGACCTCTATTTTTGAAACAGAGAAGATAACTCTGCCATACAAACAAAATACCCTGGGCTTTGAATACCTTGCATTAAATTACTCCAATGCAGAGCAGAACGGGTACAGGTATATAATGGAGGGACTTGATGATGATTGGGTGGAGGCAGGTTCAAGGCGTTATGCTGAATACCGGGATCTTAAACCGGGTCAATATACCTTCAGGGTTCTGGGCTCTAATGATGATGGAGTATGGAACCATGATGGAGCGTCCCTGAGAATAATAATCAATTATCCCTGGTACAAAACCAAGCTCTCATACCTGTTGTACCTGGTAATTCTTATTGCCGGAATTTATAAGTATAATCAATACCGCACCGGCAGGTTCCAAAAGGAAAAGAATCAATTGGATGGTATGGTGAGGGAGAGAACCTCGATTATCCAGGACCAGAAGGATCGAATTCAGGAG
Organism: uncultured Bacteroidaceae bacterium; assembly: GCA_963777115.1. Classification (GTDB taxonomy): domain Bacteria; phylum Bacteroidota; class Bacteroidia; order Bacteroidales; family SM23-62; genus SM23-62. Next base: position 959,166 of record CAVZPP010000002.1, read on the forward strand.
ACCAATAACCTGCTTAATGAACAGAAGGAAGAATTGGAGCAGCAGACAGATGAACTTACACAACAAAAGGAAGAGCTGCAGCTAACCCTTGACCGCCTAAAGCAGACACAGGACCAGTTAATACAATCTGAAAAAATGTCTGCACTAGGGGGACTGGTTGCGGGGGTGGCCCATGAGATCAATACCCCCGTGGGAATAAGTGTTACGGCAGCATCAAGCCTTGTTGAAGAAACTAAAGCAATGGCGGAAAAATATAAGGAGAATAAAATATCCAAGGCAGATTTCAAGGAATACCTCAGTTCAGCCCACCAATCCTCCAAACTTATCCTGGCAAATATGGAAAGGACTGCCGAGATGATACAGAGTTTTAAAATGGTATCCGCAGATCAGTCCACTGGAGAAAAAAGACGGGTGGTACTTAGATCCTATATGGAAGACATCATCAGAAGCCTGTACCCGAAGCTGAAAGGAAGGAGGATTAGCATCAACCTGGATGTGAATCCCAATCTGGAAGCTGATAGTTATCCGGGTGCCGTTTCACAGATCTTTACAAACCTGATAATCAATAGTCTTACGCATGGATTCACAGGGGATGAAAAGGGAGAGATTCTGATCCATTCTGCTATAGAGGATGGCATCCTGCTGATTAATTTCCAGGACAATGGGAGGGGAATTGCTAAAGATAACTTACCGAAGATCTTTGATCCTTTCTTTACTACGAATAAAAAAGATGGTACCGGTCTCGGATTAAATATAGTGTATAACCTGGTTACACAGAAACTGAACGGATCAATTCAATGTAACAGCACACTTGGAGACGGGGTGGAGTTTAAGATAGAAATACCATTGGATTAAGATCCTGGATGCATTCATTAAATGCGATTAGTTATGGGAAAATTCAAAAATTACGATGATCTGTTTGATGACCTTCCCGAGCAGGCAGATGATTCTGGGGAATTGTTTTTCGCCGAAACAGACGAGAAGATCATAAAGGAAACAGCAGAACCAGAAGTGGAAATAGGAAAATGGAAGATCCTTATCGTGGATGATGAGGAGGATATCCATACAGTTACCCGGATCGCCTTAAAAGGTTTTACTTTCCGGGAAAGATCCATCGAATTTCTGGATGCATATTCTGCCACAGAGGCAGAGGAGATATTGAAGGAGAACCCGGATGTTGCCCTTGTATTGCTGGATGTGGTTATGGAGACAACAAACGCCGGACTCGACCTTGTGAAGGTTATCCGTGAGAAGCTGGGGAATAAAATTACCCAGATAATCATCCGGACCGGTCAACCCGGGCAGGCCCCTGAAAGAGAAGTTATTGTCTCTTATGAAATTAATGATTACAAAACCAAAACTGAACTCACTTCCATTAAATTATTTACAATAGCACTTGCCAGCCTGAGGGCATATGATTCAATGCTGCAAATCGGTACCCTTAACGATGAGTTTAAAAGGGAAATCCAGCGACGGATTTGCCGGGAAAAGGTTCTGGTAAATGCCAGGGAAAAAGCAGAGAACTCCGAAAGACTGAAATTAGAATTCCTGCAGCAAATGTCGGAGAAAATCAAGGAACCCCTTAACCTCATATTAAATTCATCTAACAGAATCAGGGATGAGGTTAAGGATCAGGTGAATGAGAATATCAAGCAAATGCTGGATGAAATGAATCTTTCCGGGAAGGAAATCATCCGGGCGATCCAGATGATTAAAGACCTCTCTTTGGTACAGTCCGGGAATTACAAATTGAATCCGGTCAGATTTAATGCTGAGCAGAAATTGAAGGAGATTATTGCTGAATATGAATACATTAGCAGAAGGAATGGTGTTGAAGTTATTATTGAAAGCAAGGCCAAGAATGAAAAACTTACTACGGATGAGTATGCTTTTCAACAAATTCTTGCTAATTTTCTGGATAATGCATTAAAGAATACCACGAAGGGAAGGGTAGAGATCGTAATTGAAGAGGAAGGTAAGAAATTTACAGAGATTCGAATAAGTGATACAGGAACTGGAATTGACAAATCCTTCCAGGAAAAAATGTTCGAACCATTTAGTAGAGATAGGAAAAAAGGTACAGTGGATTATGGTCTTGGACTTGGATTGACGGTTGCAAAGGAGTTCGGTAAGCTTATTAATGCTGAAATTGACATGGTTTCAGAACCTGGCAAAGGCACTGATGTCCGGTTCAGCATACCAATGAAGTAATTAATTTATTCTCCCAACGGTGGTTAATATTAATTATTGATTTTCCCACTGTGTTTTAAAATTCCGGCAATGGAATATGATAACCATGAGAAACTGTTTGAAGAAGAACCTGAAAAAGGGGATGATGAACAGCTATTCTCTGATGATTTGGAAAAAAACCAAAAGGCAGAAGACCCATCCAAAATCAGCGGACCCCCGTGGAAAATCATGGTTGTGGATGACGAAGCTGATATCCACAGCGTTACCCGGATCGCTCTAAAAAGTTTTACCTACCAGGACAGGGGGATTGAATTTATCAATGCACACTCCGCAGAAGAAGCCAGACCTTTACTTAAGCAACACAAAGACATAGCTGTGATCCTTCTCGATGTTGTCATGGAGACCCAGACAGCCGGACTTGATCTCGTGAAGTATATCCGGGATGATATGGGTTATAAATACACCCAGATCATTCTTCGTACAGGGTATCCTGGTTATGCTCCCGAGAGGGAGGTAATTGTTTCCTATGAGATCAATGATTACAAGACAAAGACAGAGTTAACAGCGTTCAAACTTTTTACCCTGATGCTGGCCAGTCTCAGGGCTTTTAACTCTGTTATGGAGCTTGAAAAGCTGAGAATGGGACTCGAAGATAAGGTAAAGGAACGGACATCGGAACTGGAACAGAAGAATCTTCAGATCATGGAAATGGACCAGCTGAAAACAAGGTTTTTTTCCAATGTTTCACATGAATTCAGAACCCCCCTTACTCTTATCATATCTCCACTTGAGGATATTCTGACAAAGGAGAGCTTGACCGAGAAGAACAGGGTGACTATGGAGAGAATGCACAGGAACGCAATTCGTTTACTGGGACTAATAAATCAGCTGCTGGATCTATCAAAACTGGATGCAGGGAATATGGGACTTGAAATTATCGAATCAGACCTGTTCAGGACACTTAGAATACTGGTACATTCTTTCAAGCCCCTGGCAGAGAGGAAAAAGATCGAATTTGCCCTGAAAATCCCGGAGGGGGAATATCTGACCTTTTTTGATCCTGATAAGTTGGAAAAGATAATTGCTAACCTCTTGTCAAATGCCTTTAAGTTTACCCCGGAAGAGGGATATATTGAATGCACAATCAAAATAGTCAAAAAGGGTAAGAATAAGGATAGGGATTTCTTATGTATGGTTATAGCAGATTCCGGTCCAGGTATTCCGGCCGAACTGGTGGATAAAATATTCGACCGGTTTTACCAGGTGGAAGGCAGCTGGCAGCAAAGTGCAGGAGGTACCGGCATTGGACTTTCACTTACACATGAACTGGTCAGTATTCAGCATGGACAGATAAAGGTGGAATCCTCAGAAGGAGAGGGAAGTATATTTTCCGTTTTAATTCCTCTTGGAAAAGAGCATTTGAAGGCTGATGAATTTAAAATCCGTGAGTCAGGGGATTTTAAGGATTCATCCATTATTCCAGAAATTCTTGCATCCAGGGGATCAGACTTACCGAAACCGGAAGATTTCCTGGATGAGGGTCAGAATGGAAAGCCCAGTCTACTTATCGTCGAAGACAGTGAAGATATACGCGCTCATTTAATCGAAAACCTTTTAGAGCAGTTCCTTATCAATGAGGCTGTTGATGGTGAAGAAGGATTGAAGAAGGCCGTGGAAGTAATTCCGGATATTGTTATCAGTGACCTGATGATGCCGAAAATGGATGGGATGGAAATGTGTAAAAACCTTAAATTGGATGAACGGACCAGTCATATCCCGGTCCTGATGCTTACTGCAAAAGACACTGTTGAATCCAGGATAGAGGGACTGGAAACGGGTGCTGATGCATATCTTACTAAACCATACAACATTCAGGAGTTAAAGGTTCATCTGAATAACCTGATTCAACAACGGAAAAATCTCCGGAAGAAATTTGCCGGAGATTCAGATCTTGCTTTGAAAGATATCACCGTAACATCTGTTGATGAGAAATTTCTCAAAAAGATCATTGAAATCACTGAAGAAAACCTTTGGAATTGTGAATTTGATGTGGCTTCCATGACCGAAGAAATGGGTATGAGCCGGATGCAGCTTTTCAGGAAACTGAAGGCTCTTACAGATCAGACTCCCAGTGAGTTTATCCGTACAATCCGTTTAAAACGTGCAGCCCAGCTAATTAAGAAAAATTACGGCAATGTGGCTGAAATAACCTACGAGGTGGGATTCAATAACCTGTCTTACTTTGCCAAATGTTTCAAGGAACTCTTCGGGGTTTCCCCTTCAGAATATGCGAAAGCCTGATTACTGATTTTAAACCTTTTTATAAAAAAACTGTCAATCTTATAAATAATACTGACAGATATGAAAGCACAGGAGAATCAGAAAAGAAAGGCATTTTCATCCACAAGGAATGGGATTTACCTTGGTATTGTATTGGTGGTCTTTGTGACTGTCGGCTATATTATCAGCGACTCTCATTCCCGGCTTCTCAATGAAAATGAGGAGATCAATACCCTGGAAATCCGTCTGGCAAAGGCACTGGAACCTGTTCCTGATCCTCCTCCTGAACTGGAGGAGTGGATGCTGCTATTCGACGACGGTGCCCTGATCCTCCACTGAGACCCATCCTCCTCCAAGCGCCTTATAGAGTCTGACATATGAGCTCAGGTGCTCCCTGTAAATTTCGGCGGCGGCGAGTTCCGCATTGAACATCTGCCGTTCTGATTCAAGCAATTCAAGATAACTTGTTTGTCCCGCGTCATACCTTGCGGCTGATAGGGAAGCCGCATTAACCGCAGCCTCCACACGGCGTAGGACCGCCTCAAGCTCAAGTTTGAGATTTCCAATCTCGACGAGGGCATCCTCCACTTCCATGAAGGCCTGCAGTACTGTTTCTTCATATGCAAGGAGAGATTGTTCTGCACGAAACTTCTCAATTTCTACCCTTCTCTTGTTTTTGCCAAAGTTGAAAATAGGACCCACAATGCCTCCTCCGAGTGACCAGGCAAGGTTGCTTCCGGCTGAGAAAGTTGAAAGGTCTGTACTTACTGCCCCGAGTGCGCCGGTCAGGCTGATGGCTGGGAAACGCATGGCCTGGGCTACCCCTATCCGGGCCGTCTGGGCATAGAATAGTTGCTCTGCAGCCAGGACATCCGGGCGCCTTTCAAGCAACTGGGATGGCATGCCTGCCGGTATTTCAGGAGACACAATAAGGTTCTCAACAGAACCATATTCAACTCTGCCCGGATTATTTCCAATCAATGTCGAAAGCGCGTGTTCTGTTTTTGCTACCAGGCTTGCATAAAGAGGAACAGCACCGGCTGCGATGGCTTCCTGTATCTGGGCCTGGTTCAGGTCAAGCTCGGGGATGATCCCCTTATTATACCGTTCCTGAATTATTCGCAGGGATTCTTTCCTTGTTTCCCAGGTCCGTTCTGAGATCTCAAGCCTGGCCTGGAAATCCATTAATTGAAAATAGAGGCTTGCCACTCCTGATATCAGGCTTATCTGAACCGTCTGGTATCCGTATTCCGAAGCCAGTAACTCAGCCCTGGAAGCCTGTGTGGCCCTGCGATATTTTCCCCAGAAATCCAGTTCCCAGAATACATTGGCGCCAAAAGAGAACAGATTTCCCGGAGCATCTCCCTGGAATTGTTGATTTGGTTTCTGTCTTCCAGCCGATCCCTCATAACCAAAACTCGGGTATATATCAGCCCTGCTATAACCCACAACCGCCTGGGCTTCCATGATCCGGGAAGCAGCAATCCTGGCATTACGGTTATTCTTAAGAGCAGAATCTATTAAGGCATCCAGGAATTCGTCACCAAAAAGTTCCCACCATGCAAGATATTCCAGAGAATCCTGAGGAGAACTTGCGAAACGGTAAGATTCCGGACTTTCTACTTCAGGCTTTTCCAGTTTTGGTCCCACCATACATCCGTTTATGGCAAAAACCAGGATCGGGATATAAATTAATATTCGTTTCATATCTTAAAGTAGCTTTTTATTATACTTCATCTCCCTCAGGGGATTGATCGTCGGCTTTTGAGGACGGCCTGTTTCCTTTAGAGGGTTTTTGTTTCCCTTCCGGGGAAACTATTTCTTCCAGGGAATGGACCTTGTTTTCAAGTGTGTTCACCTTAACTTCCAGGGATATCTCCTCGTCTTCCTGGGAAAGAGCCGCTGCTGCCGCATCTCTCTTTTGTTCGTACCTGCCCAGTTTTCCAATGGCAATGAAAAACATGGGATACATAAACACTCCCAGCATGGTCGCAATGGACATTCCTCCCAAAAGTGCCATTCCCATCACTTTCCTGGACTCAGAACCTGCACCCGATGCAACGATCAATGGGAAAATACCGAGTATAAATGAAAATGCAGTCATCAGGATGGGACGGAATCTCAATTTGGCGGACTCAAGAGCTGCTTCAACAAGGGTGAGTCCCTCGTCAAACTTCATCTTGGCAAATTCCACGATGAGAATAGCGTTTTTAGCCGCCATGGCAATCAGCATAACCAGGGAGATCTCGACAAATACATTTGATTCGTATGATTCGCTGAAAAACCTTGCCAATAATAGGAAAAGAAAGGCTCCAAATATAGCAAAGGGGGTTCCCATGAGGATACTGAAGGGAAGGGACCAGCTTTCATACTGTGCAGCAAGGATCAGAAATACAAAGACCAGGGCAAAGACAAATACAATACTACCGGATCCGCCTGCCTGCTTCTCCTGGAATGACATATTGCTCCATTCATAACCCATATCGGAAGGCAGCACAGCCGCAGCAACCTCTTCCAGGGCTGTCAGGGCCTGCTGGGATGAGTAACCCTTGGCCGGAGCTCCGGATAATTCAACGGCCCTGTATAAATTGAAACGGTTGGTGAATTCCGGTCCATTGATATCTCTCACAGTGACAAGGGCTGAGAGGGGTACCATATCTCCATCCTTATTCTTCACAAAGAAGCTATGGATCTTGCTCTCATCCACCCGGTATTCAGGTTCAGCCTGAATATATGCTTTGTATAACCTGCCGAACCGGTTGAAATCATTTACATAATATCCGCCAAGAAAAGCCCCGGTAGTAGTATACAAATCGTTCAGGGGAACACCGGCAATCAATGCCTTATCCCTGTTTATATCCAGGAACTTTTGGGGCACGGAAGCCTGGTAGGTGGTAAATACAGATGCAATTTCCTCTCTTGCCATGGCAGCCTGCATGAATTTCATGGCCTGCTCAGCCAGGTACTCGGGACTTCCACCTCCTTTGTCCTGTAGCATCATGGTAAATCCGGAACCGCTTCCCAGGCCGGGGATGGCAGGGGGACCAAAGGCAAATATCTGAGCCCCTGCAATGTTGGATAACCTGGCATTAAGATCCCTGGTAATTTCCTTTGCTGTGCGGTCCCTTTCCTTCCAGTCTCTCAATGAAAGAAATACAAATCCACTGTTGGTTGAATAAGCGCCGGAGAGCATACTGAACCCGGTGGCATTTGTAATATATTCGATTTCATCATAGGTTTCAAGGATGGATTCAATCTCTTTTGCAATCACATCCGTTCGCTGAAGAGAAGCTGCAGCCGGCAACTGCACATTAACGAAAAGATAACCCTGGTCTTCTTCAGGAATAAATCCGCCCGGCACAAATTTCGTGATCACAACAATGGATCCGGAAAGAATTAGCAGGAATACTATTCCCCTGGAAATCTTCCGGGTAAGAATTCCTGTTAACTTCATATATCCCACTGAAGAACGGTCAAAGACTTTATTAAATCCATTAAAGAATTTCCCGAGAAGGCCCGGACTGGGTTTTGCAGGGCGAAGCAGGAGGGAAGCCAGAGCTGGACTAAGACTCAATGCGTTGACCGATGAAAACATCACCGATACAGCAATGGTAATGGCAAACTGCTGGTAGAGCCGGCCGGTAATTCCACCCATGGCGGCTACCGGTACAAAAACGGCAACAACAACAAGACTGGTGGCAATAATCGGGGCGGTAACTTCTCTCATGGCTGCATTGGTAGCATCCTTGGGATTCATTCCCTTGGCAATATTCACCTGCACAGCTTCAACCACCACTATGGCATCATCCACAACAATACCAATGGCCAGTACAAGACCAAGCAGGGACAGGACGTTTATCGTGAATCCCAATACAGGGAAGAGTATAAAAGCCCCGATAAGGGATACGGGAATCGCAATGGTTGGAATGAGGGCTGCCCTCCAGTCCTGTATGAAAATATAAACGACCAGGATAACCAGCAGCAAAGCAATAATCAGGGTTATAATTATTTCCTTGATACCGGCGGTGATGGCTGAGGTAGTATCAAGTGATACTTCATGGACGATGCCTTCGGGGAAGTTTTCGCTTAATTCATCCATTATCGAGTTTAGCCGTTGCGACATTTCAACCGCATTTGAACCGGGCTGCTGGTATATGGCTATGGCAGCACAGGTAAGTCCGTTAACCCGGGTGAAAGCATTATAGGTTTCAACCCCCAATTCCACCCTGGCAACATGTTTGACCTTTATTTGTGATCCGTCCGAATTTGTTCTGACAACAATTTCCCCAAATTCCTCCTCGGTTTGTAAACGTTCGGGTAGCCTGACTGTATAGGTAAATTCTGTGCCCGGGGGAGCCGGTTCACCTCCAAATCGTCCGCCGGGAACAATAGCACTCTGTTCCTTTACGGCATTTGTAATTTCAGGTATGGTAACCCCAAGCTGGGAAAGCCTGTCCGGTTTTACCCATATCCGCATGGAATAATCTGAGGTTCCCAGTAAAGTGACTTTGCCAACTCCTTTTGTCCTGGCCAGTACATCCTTGATATTGATGGTAGCAAAATTCCCCAGGAAATTCTGATCATACCTGCCATCAGGAGAATAGACAGATATTATCATGACCGGAAAGGCAAATGATTTTTCCGTTTTTACACCGAAGCGCTTGACCTCTTCTGGTAATTTGGGAGTTGCAGAGGAAACCCTGTTCTGGGTAAATACATTATTCATGTCGGGGTCCGTGCCAATATCAAAGGACACCTCCAATGCCATCGTGCCATCGTTGGCATTGGTTGATTTCATGTAAATCATATTGTCCACCCCGTTCACCTCCTGCTCAATCGGGGTTGCTACGGATTGTTCCACACTTACGGCATCAGCACCTGTGTAGGAGCCGCTCACCTGTACCATAGGAGGTGTTATATCTGGATATTGCTCAATTGGTAATCCCATCAGGAATACCAATCCCACGATTACCATCACGATCGAAATGACCATGGAAACAATAGGACGTCTTACGAAAAAATTGCCCATAACTGGAATTTTCTTAGGGTTAAAACTTAGTTCTGCTCAGCGGTTCCGGTATCTCCTTCACCAGGAATGGAAAATTCTGTAAGAACAGGATTGACTAGGGTGCCGGATCGTACCTTCTGGAGCCCTTCAAAGACAACTGTTTCACCAGCTTCCAAACCTGACTCGATAAGCCATAATCCGCCTTTAGTTACACTGGCTTCTACCTGTCTGAATTGGACTGTGTTATTTTCATCAACAACAAAGACTGATTCTTGTCCCTGGAGCTCAGTGATGCAGCGTTGGGGAACCAGCAAGGCTCCGGCCACCTTTTCAAATTCAAGCTGGACCCTGGCAAATTGACCGGGCCGTAAGGTATATCCTGGATTTTCGAAGGAAGCTTGTACAAGAATGGATCCGGTCCGTGGATCAATGCTGCGGTCGATAAAATCAACTGTTCCTTTTTCTTTGTGAATGGAGCCATCTGACAGGACCAGTGTGAGATTATCTTCCTTTCGGTCAGCCCTGGAATTCTTGATGGTTTCAGGATCTAAATACCGGGTTAGGAATATATATTCGTCTTCCGTCAGGAAAAACCTGACCTGTACAGTTTCGATGTTGGATACCGTATTCAGGACCACCGGGTTTGGTTCCCTGCCTACAAAATCACCAATTTTCGCCTCTGTACGGCCAATGATTCCATTTAATGGGGAATACATCTTTGTATAGCCAAGTTGTATTCGAACGGCTCTAAGGTAGGCTTGAGCTGCTTCAACGGATGCCTGGGTTGCACCGTACTGAGCGACTGCAAAGTCAAGATCCGCCTTACTGACTGCATTGATCTCAGCCAGAGGTTGATAACGGTCCAGGTCTGATTTTGCCTTTACCAGCAGGGTTTTTGCTTCTGCAAGCTTACTCAATGCTTCTGCTTCAGCGGCCAGGAAAGGCTGGGGATCTATTGAATAGAGTAATTGACCTTTTTTTACCGGTTGTCCCTCTTCAAAATGAATGCCTTCAAGGAATCCTTCCACACGTGCTCGGATGCCAATATCAGCCTGTCCATGGGTCTGGCCGACAAATTCCCTGACGCGGGGAAAATCTTTCTGAATTACCTTGACCACCTGGACCTCCGGTGGAGGAGCTTGTTGCTGGGATTCTTGTTTACAATTAGAGCAAATAATAGGGATTCCTATTAGTAGGAAAACATGTAGTTTTTTCATGGAGTAATGGCTCAATGGTTACAGAACCAAATATATTGAATTAATTGGGTTTTATTTCCCCATCTCAAATCAAATCCTTAAAAATACAGACTGCTCTGTATATTTTATGGAATAATTCATTGTTAAAGTATGCAACTGAAATATGAAAATGCTAAGATGAGGTAAAGGATAATTCGCATAATCAGGGATTGACTTTTTCTGCCATGTAAAACACCCCCCTTTTCCTGAGGTATTCACCAACGTGCTCGAAGTTCCCCTCTTTTTGTCCCACGAATTCCGGGGGTGAAACACCCTTTCGGTCATACTTTCCCTTCAGCAGCAGGTCAACGACTGCCGTGCAGGTATAGCCGGTTGCTCGCGCCATGGATATGGTATCCGTTTCCAGATCGTATTCATCATAGAGATCGTAATGGTATTCAAGTTTTTCACCATTTTCTGTACCTGCAATGATGATTTTCATTACGGTGAGATCCCCTTCCCCTTCCTGTAATTTCCATTTAGGGAATAGAAGTTTTGAAGTGAAATCAATGGGCCTGATTTGTTTATCCCCAATAGGGATTTCCTCATACGAAAAGAACCCGGTCTCCCGGAGGACCTTGATGTATTCCGTAGTGCCCGGATAGCGCAGGGTTTTTTCAATCATGTTAGGAATTTCCATGGTTGTCAGCAGGGATCTTAATCCATCTGAATTCCAGGCTTCAAGGGTTCCCACTGTCGGAAAGTTCATGAGCTCCAGATCGGAGAGAGCTTCCCTGGTTACCACGTGACCGTTTTCAACATAACGGGCCGGCCGGGTATACTCTTCTATGACGTCAATAGGGGAGAAGACCGCCCTGTATTCATAGGGCCATTCCCTCACAAGCGGGAGTCCCCCTACATAACATCGAAAGCTATCAACTTCCATTTTCCGGCTGTGATGGCCCAGGATTATGTTCCCCATACCGGGTGCAACTCCACAGTCAACGACAGCTGTCACTTCATTTTTTTCAGCAAGTTCGTTCAGGGCCAGGAAGTCCTCCGGCATAAAAGAAATATCTACTACATTCTTACCTGCCTGTATCACCTCCTCCAATGCCTTAAATCCCATAAACCCGGGCAGTGCACCAACGACCAGGTCAAAATCCCCCACCTGCTCTCTTATTTCACCAGCCACACTCAGGTCAGCCTGCCTTGTGCTTACTCCATGTTCTTTCAGGCGTTCAAATACATCGGTATTAACATCAATAGCAGTGGTATCATACTGTCCGGCCAAATCAATTGCAATGGCACTGCCAACAAGTCCGGTTCCAAGAACAACAACTTTACTCATAAACAATATTATTAGCTGATTTAATCTGTATTCCCAAATCTAAAGATTTCGGTCCATATCATCAACCAATTTTTCTCATAATAATAAATGTATTTTAAACTTTTTTTGCCATCTTTCCATTCCCAATTACATAACTAATAATACTTAATCATGGAAGGTTTTCATTACCTGGACTGGATTGTACTCGGATTATTTGTTCTTGGACTGGTAGCCATCGTTGTATGGGTCAGCCGGATGAAAGAGGATACATCCTCTGATTATTTTCTGGCCGGCAGGGATGCAGGCTGGATTGCCATCGGAGCATCGATATTTGCTTCAAATATCGGCTCGGAACATCTCGTTGGACTGGCGGGAGCCGGTGCATCCAGCGGGATGGCTATGGCACACTGGGAAATGCATGGTTGGCTGATTCTCATGTTGGGCTGGTTGTTTGTGCCTTTTTATGCGAGATCTGGTGTATTTACCATGCCTGAATTCCTTGAGAAAAGATATAATTCTGCCTCCAGATCATTGTTATCTATCATTTCACTGGTAAGCTATGTACTTACCAAGGTTGCTGTTACTGTCTACGCCGGAGGTATTGTTTTTAAAGAGGTCTTTGGAATAGAAAGTCTCTGGGGTATTGATTTCTTCTGGATAGGGGCCATTGGACTGGTGGTCATCACCGGGATATACACAACCATTGGGGGCATGAAATCGGTTCTATATACCTCGGTGCTCCAAACACCAATACTGTTGATCGGTTCCATTACCATCGTTATTGTCGGATTAATCAAAGTCGGAGGCTGGGGAGAAATGCAGGCAATTTTTGAACAAAGTAAAAATCTGACTGCGCATGGTGATTCCATGCTTGGACTAATGCGATCTCCTCAGGATCCTGAGTTTCCATGGACTGGGGTGATCCTTGGTTCGGCTATAATAGGATTCTGGTACTGGAATACCGATCAGTTTATTGTTCAGCGGGTTCTGGCAGGAAGAAATCAGACCCAGTCAAGGCGGGGAGCAATATTCGGAGCCTATCTTAAACTTCTTCCGGTATTTATTTTCCTGGTACCCGGACTTATCGCTTTTGCCCTGAATGAAAAGGGATTAATTGATCTGACCGATTCAGATGCTGCCTTTCCCACACTGGTGAATCAACTGTTACCAATTGGACTCAAGGGAATAGTTGTAGGTGGACTCCTGGCTGCCCTGATGAGCTCCCTTGCTGCCCTGTTCAATTCCTCTGCAGCATTGTTTACCATCGATTTCTATAAAAAGTACAAACCCCAGGCCTCTGAGAAAAACCTGGTTTTTGTTGGAAGAATGGCCACCATTGTAATCGTTGCCCTGGGGATTGCATGGATACCTGTTATGAAGGGTATCGGTAAAGTTCTGTATGAATACCTTCAGGATGTTCAGTCCCTTTTGGCCCCCGGAATCGCTTCCGTATTCCTGCTGGGTGTGTTCTGGAAAAGGGCCACTCCGGCAGCTGGATTAGCGGGACTTGCAACAGGGTTTGTTCTGGGAATGGTAAGGCTGGCATTTAATATCTTTGGAGATGCTGCTGTGGAAGGTACCTGGTATCATGCCATATGGGTAGCTCCCAATTGGCTGCATTATGAGATTTACCTGTTCGGGATATGTCTCCTCGTGATTTTTGTGGTTAGCTTCTTTACAGAAAGAGCCTCAGATGAAAAACTGCTAGGAGTGACATATTTCTCATCAACCCCCGAACAACGTGCCGCAACCAAAGCCAGTTATTCCAATTGGGATGTGATCAATTCCATCATCATTATCGGGATAATTGTGGCGTTCTATATCGTTTTCTGGAATTAATCGGAATTGAACCGGAATTGAACCGGGAAGCAGCCAGCAGTCCAGCGAGATTTTAAAGAGAAGGTCTTTGAGAAAACAGGATATTCCTAATTCTTATTCCCTTTTTTCCCCGAATTCTTATTGAATTTGGGGTTTTTGGAAGCGGAACCTGAACGAGAGCCAGAACCTGAACGGGAGCCAGAACCTGAACGGGGGCCTGAACGTGAAAAACCTCGGGAAATTGGGTTCCAAACCGGACTTTTACCCAATTCATCGGGTACAGGAAGCTTATGGATCTCATTTCCGATCAGCTCTTCAATCCGTTTCAAACGGAACATATCGTCAGAGTTAACCAGTGTAAGGGCCACACCTGTGGTAGAGGCACGAGCAGTCCGACCTACACGGTGCACGTAGTCTTCGGCGTCTCCTGGCACATTGTAATTAATGACCAGACTTATTTCCTTGATATCTATTCCCCTGCTAAGGACATCGGTTGCAACAAGGACCCGGATCTGTTTGGCCTTAAATCTGCCGAGTACATCTTCCCGGTCCCTTTGGTCAAGATCTGAGGAGATGCGCTCGACGCTAAATTTTTTCCCTTTAAGGGATTTTGCAATCTCCGCTACACTCTTTTTGGTAGCAGAAAAAATAAGGATGCTAGCGTATTCCTCTTTTCCGGCAATGAGGGAATGGATAAGGGGAATTTTCTGGTTGTCATGTGTCAGATATGCCGCCTGAAGGACACCCTCTGCCGGTTTTGACATGGCGATATTGATCTCCTTGGGATTGTGGAGGACCTGCTTTGCAAGCTCCCTGATCTTTGGTGGCATGGTGGCACTGAACATCAGGTTCTGACGCTTTTCAGGGAGGAATGAAGTGATTTGTTTTATATCCTCGTAGAATCCCATATCAAGCATGCGGTCTGCTTCATCCAGGATAAGGTGCCTTACACTGTCAAATTTTACATAACCCATCCGAAGGTGGGCGATCAGTTTTCCAGGCGTGGCCACAATAATGCTGTTCCCTTTTGTCAGTGCTATCTTTTCCTGTTCCCATTCCGAACCATCACCACCTCCATAGATGGCAAGTGAGCCCACGGAAACAAAATAAGAGAAACCCTGCACCTGTTGGTGGATCTGGACTGCGAGTTCACGGGTAGGCACAATTATCAGGGTATCTGTCCCTTGATGATCTTCAATTGCCAGTTTATTAAGGATAGGCAGTATAAAGGCCGCTGTTTTTCCTGTACCGGTCTGGGCACAGCAAATCAGGTCATTGCCATCCAGTATTTCAGGGATAGCCTGTTCCTGTACTGGTGTAGCCTTCTCGAAGCCCATGTATTCAATGGCCTCAGTAAGCTTATCGTCGAGGTTAAAATCTTTAAAATTCACAGCGCAAAGATAGTTTTTATATTAAAAAAGAATAATCTCATTTCCATGTGCTTAGTTTTTTATAATTTAAACAGGTCTTACAGGGTATAATAAATATCGGAGCAGTCATGAAAATATCGGAGCAGTCATGAAAAGATTAACCGGTTTCCTGATTATTACGTTTATCTGGACTGGTGTCTTGGCACAGATCCCAGGTTCTTTTACACGGATCAAAACTGCTAACTCTCTTTCTAATCCAGTGAAAATTTTATTCCTGGGCAGCAGCTATTTTGCATTCAACAAGCTTGTGGATATATTTCAGAACCTGGCTGACTCCTCAGGTAAAGAGGTATATCTTGACTCTTGGTTGGGACCCGGCTACTTGCTGGATGATCATGCCAGCTGTCAGGTTACAGATTCGATGATTAAGTTGTTAGACTGGGATTTTGTTATTCTCCAGGGAGTTGGCAGTTATACTGCATACCCGGATAAATTCAGCGAGCACAAAGTCGCCCCGGCGCTCAGAACCCTGAAACGAAAAATATCAGGCATTAACCTGTCAGCGAAAACTGTTTTTTGTCTACCCTGGGCGTTTGAGGATGGTATGACATGGATGGGATGGCCTGATGATTATGAAGATATGCAGAGAAAGATTTATACGAACACATTGCAGCTTGCTGATGATATCGGGTTAATGATTGCCCCGGTGGGATGGGCCTGGTTATCAGTACTTGAAGTCAATGGTTTTCCCCTTCATTACCTGCACAAACCTGATTGGAACCACCCTTCCGTGCAGGGTTCATATCTTATGGCCTGTGTTTTATACGCCAGCATATTCCAGGAAAGCGCATCTGGGATTCCCTATTACAAGACCCTGGAAAAAGCTGAAGCACAAGCTCTTCAGTCCACTGGTTCAAAGACAGTACTTAAGGATCTCGAGCTGTGGCATATCCCGGAACTCCTAACGAGTTATGAGCATTCTGCTGGCTCACCCGGATTTCAGATTTCACAGAATTATCCCAATCCTTTTAGTTCCACTACACGGATTGAATATGAGATTGAAGAACCCGGTGCTGTTGAGTTTACCATTTATGAATCTTCCGGGAGAACTGTTTTTGTCAGGAAAGATCTAAATGGATTACCAGGCAAATACAGCTTCAGTTTTTACGGGCAGGATCTGCCCGATGGATTATACTATTACAGCCTGAAACAGAAGGATAACATTGCATCAGGGAAAATGATACTGAATAAGCGATAGTTTTTCAATGTATGATGGTTCGAAATAACTATTGTTTGAATCAACTATTGTTCGAATCAACTAGAAGTCAGTCCTTATTATTTTTTTTGTGAAAGATCTATGATTGTTACTAATACGGATGTAATAGATTCCCTTGTTAAGAGCGGTCAGATCTATTGTGAGAGAGTTTTTGTTTTCGGGAATGTCAACTTCAAATACCTTATTCCCCTGAGCTGAATATATTTCAGCTTTCATAGCATCATGCTCCTGCCCATTAAGTTGAATTGTAATTTTACCAGAACCGGGATTCGGATAGATTTTAAAATCGATTGGGTAATTGACTTTATAGCCCGTTGCTTGAACAGGGCTTTCAGGTAAGGTATCCAGTTCACTTAAAGGAACAAATTCATAATTCAGAATTTGTTCTTGAGGAAAATGAGTAAAAACCACTGCAAAATTGTTTGTGTCAGGGAAAGTACCAACCATACCCGAGGCAATAAATTGAATGCTGTCTTCAATTGAGTATTCGATATTAATATCTGTACGATCGCCTGCAATGCAATAAACCGGAATACCTTTGTTTTTAATCTTTTGCAGTTCCGGATAAACTTCATCGAAAAAGTTGGAGGAACTCAGATTTTTTGAACTTGCGGCTACAGAATCTTTGAGATGTGCCAGGTCTGGATTGTCAGCCATCCAGAGTATTCTGTGATGAATAATTACTAAATAATCTGAATCCTGGATTGTATCTGCTACGGTTTTAATTAGATCGAGCTGGGGACCGGAAATATTGGGTGTGCCTATTTCTGTATCCAATACAATAAACGTGAGATTATTTCTGCTAAAACTATAGTACCTGTTTTTTTTTGTATAGGAAAGAAGACGGGCTAAATTATCATTGTCATGGTTACCTATTGCCAGGTGTGTACTTGAATCCCCGAGATTGAAAATTGTATTACAGTATTCTAATGTGCTGATCAGTTCCGATGTATTCCATGTTAAATCTCCTCCCAACAAGAGTAGGTCAAATTTTGAATAATCTAACTTTTCTACCGTTTTAAGAACATATTCGTGGTCTCTGTCATCATATCTCGGATGTCCCATAAACAAATACTGAATGGTGTCTGTTTGAGCTCTTATGGAATGAGATACAAAACTTACCATGATGAAAAGTAAATAAGGAAATATTTTCAGGGGGACATTCATAATTCTATGTTTAGTTCAGAGCTACTAATTTTGTTATCAGTGTGTAGGGTAGTGTCAGACCTGTCCTTATGATTATTGTCTTCTTAGATAATGTCTAAATTTCCCCGGGTTAATTCACTTGTTTGATTGCCCGTATTCAGGGTTGTTTTTGGTTCAAATAACATGACCGAAACTTCATTCTTAGCAACCGGTTTATGTTCGACTCCTTTAGGAACAATTATAAATTCATTTTCATAAATATCTACTGTCTCATCTCTATATTCCATAGTAAAACTCCCATTCAAAACATAGAATAATTCATCTTCATGTTCGTGCTTATGCCAGACAAATTCTCCTTGAAACTTCACCAGCTTAACATATTGCCCGTTTAATTCACCCACAACTCGTGGATTCCAATGGTCATTAATCAGTGCTAACTTCTGGAGAATATTTATTATGTCGCTCATAATTCTAAATTCTTTAAGTGACGCATAACCTCTCTGACCACTTGGCCAAAGTCTGGTAAATCTTGAATTTGATCTGCCATGGAGGCTTGCCAACGTCCCTTATACTGGGGTAATCGTTGTTCAAGCTTGTTGTGAAAGTCTGCCGGATCAATTTCTTTGCTTTCACATTTGGACCTGAACTCAGCTAAGTAAAAGTCAACATCCATTTCATGGATTTCCAGCAAATACCAAATGTCATAAAAGTCACGTGCCTGCATGCGTTGCATGACCGAACGTAATTTTTCAACCAAGACTTCTTCAAGAGGGTAGCAGAGTAGTTGATGTTCTTCCTGATCTGAAAAGCCCAAGAAGGTGCTTTGCTTGATAGGGGGGAAAACGAGTTGTTCACTTCTGGAAATATCCACTTTCAATTTTTTATTGGCACTCATACCTCCAAGTGGACCAACATAGCTGATGTGGAAATTTATGCCACCATCTTCGTATTCAGTATTGTCAATGATTTCAAGTGGGATATTGGCTTCCTCACTAATGTATTCAAATACTTCGGCAAACCATTCGAAAATTTGTTCATTCGAAATGTTATTGTCGAGTAAGGTAAAATCAAGGTCTTCTGAAAATCGGTAATCCTCGAAATAGGCTTTCTTCAATACAGTTCCACCTTTAAAAACTATGGTAGATGAAAGTTGCTCATGTTGGGCAATCCCCTGCAGCATCCAAGAAAGGATATAATCCTTTTCAATCTGCTGGTCTCTTACACCAACTTCTCGGGCTTTATTTTGTATTTCGCCCGGTTTAATCATGTGTAGATGGAAGATTTAATGGTTTCAGTTTCCAGATTTTGCTGTATGCTCCAGCGACTAATCATTTTACCCGATTTTGGAAGCTCCGTGTCAAGCAGGACGTATGAAGCCGTTTTAGCTTTAAGTAATTGTTTTATTATCCCAGTTTCAATGTCAAGCGTTTCAAGAAGGAATCCCAAACGTTTGATCACGGCCTGTGACTCGAAGCGCTGTGTATATTCAAGGAGTTTGTTGTATTTGATTTTATCCTTTGAGGTATAAATCGCCCGGGCAACTTCCACAATGCCACCGGCATAGTCAGGTTTGAATAAGCAGTCTACAAATGTCTTTTCAAGGTCGGAGCACCTAACCTTGTTGAAGCTGTCAATCCATATTTTTTCCGAACCAAAAAAGTGGTTCTCATTATGATAGATGAATTGGAATGTGACATTTTTAATTTTTAGCGTTGAAGGGCGGGTTTGTTTTGCAACTACTATTTGCTCTTTAAGTGAAGGTTGGGTTATCAGGTTATGGATTTGCAAAGCAGAGTAATACCCAATGTAATGCTCAGTTCCTTTTGTCAAATGCTCTGCTAATAAATGCCAGTCGGGCATAAAAGCATCTGCCTCCTGTTCATAGGGTATTATATAGTACAAGCCTTTCTTCAATCGCATCAGAAGACCTCTCTTTACCATATCGCTTAACAGTTCTTTTAAAGCACTTTCACTTGAATTAGGCAATGCTCTAACGGCTTCCGAATAACCAAAACAATCCCTATCCATATGATTGAAATAGGTCAGAATCTCATTGGATTGTGTTGATATTAATTTATTTTTCATAGTTGAAAAGTCAGCTTTAACCTGACTTCAATGATACGAATAATAATTGAATAAATTTATCTATCGTAGTAAAAAAGTCAGCTTTGACCTGACAGAAGAGATACAAAACATCATTGTAGTGCGGGTTGGCGGAGAAATTTTAAAAAATGCGACATGGGGGAAATAGAAATTCTGTCATTCTCAGTCGAATGACAACGCCATGAACTCCGGCTGGATGAGTCCTTACCCATCATGAATGAACTGGGAAAGTGGATGGCCGCCCAGGCCAGATCTACCCTGCCGAAAAGTCCTTTCGAAAAAGCTTTGATCTATTCTATGAGCAGATGGGACAATCTGATGAACTATCTTAGGGATGGATACCTGGAAATTGATAACAACCTTAATGAAAACACTATAAGGCCTACGTGGAAATACCGGAAATTGTCAACCTTGAGATGGATTGTGAATTTATGCATTGCAAGATGCATTGCAAATAAAAAAACACCTACATGTCAAATCGATGTAAGTGTTTGATTATTAAGTGAACCCGGAGGAGTTCGCAAAATTGCTTGGAATCAGTTTCAATCCTGACCTAAGAAAGTATCCTGTTTTAGGGATTTTGACTGCCCTTCCATATGTCAGGTTGGAAAAGGGAAAAGTTGAAGTTATTCCTGACCTTGATGTAAAAACAAAGGAAATGGGAGTCACAGAAGTTTCCTCTATGGAGGATATTGAGTCTGCACGTATCCTGATGAAATTATTCAGGGATTACACCTATGTAATGACTGTCCTCAGGGGTGGAGGTCACATCTATATGGCAGGGGTAAATCAGTTTGGATTTAATGCCATGCAACCGGGACATCTTACTCTGGAGTCTGTTCAGCGGTTTGCAAAGGCTATGAAGAATTTACCCAGGGATGAGTTCAATGAGAAACTACTTGACCAAGTTGGAAATCCCGGACTTGAAGAAGTGATTCCTCAATCCGTATAATTCACTAATGTTATATACCGTTTATTCCAATCTGAATATCGCTCTCTATGAAACCGTGGGAAAAGATTATTAACCTAATTATTGATATTATACTATTCAGACTTTTTTAAATAAAAATCCCTGGCCAGTGATGTGGACTCCCATGGTATTTGCATCCCATTGGACATTCCTCTAACAATTTTTCTGACTTTGTGAAACATTTGGAGAATACTAATATCTGGAGTTTCTATGCATTCTAAGAGTGCTGAAGTATAAAGACCGTGATTATCTTCTATGTCCATAACCTTCCTTCCGGGTGAAGTTGCATATGAGATTACAATTCCAGTTGGTGCATTCATAAATCGCAGACCACTGCCATTATCACCCCTTTCACCCCTTGTCCAGGGTTTCTCAAATGGATTATTTCTATTTGCCTCCAACATAATTATATTGACATCTAAGTTAGCCTTTTCCATTGCCTCTAAAATGAAACTTACCCTAATACATTGATGGAGAATATCATCTTCACTTCCTGGAAGAGTAGCATCAATTGGAACCAAGACGGAGCTACCATTGGAGGAGTACCCATTACCTGAATAATAAAATAAGCAGACATCATATTTTTCGAGTTTCTTTCCAAATTTATGAATGGCTCTTTCCATTTGGGATTTATTCAGGTTCTCATATTTGTAGACCTTAAAATCAAGTCTCTCCAGCGCTTCTTCCATTGCTCCTGCATCGTTTTCAGGACAGGCAAGTTTATCGGATGGATAATTACCGTTACCTATGACTAGTGCAATACGTTTTTCGGATGGAGATTTGTCGGTTGCATCAAAAAGCACGGAACAACTAGTAAAAAAAGAAATTAGAATTATTACGATGAGATTTTTCATTCGGTAGGTTATAAATCTAAAATTATAACAATAATACTCTAATAACAAGGAAACGGTTAAGCCATTGAACCAGAATCAATAGAAATTTTATATTCTGTCAACAGAAGAATTATACCGAAAAAGCTCACGCAGAAAACCATTCGATTAAGGTTTAATTCAAGCCCTCCGGTGATGGTGCTGTGATTTTTTATGATAGTGAATACTATAAGGTTTGGAATCAAGTTAGTTCACGGCAAACAAACCGCAAGGTGAAGAAGGGTAGCAGATATGAAAATTGGCGTGAATACTTTTGTGTATAGTATAAGACCATGAATTAGGGATGCATCAGGTATTCCCCCGGTAATTGCGTCCGGGGGTTTATTCATAAGTCGGTAAGAAAATGGCCCCCAACTGACAAGCAAAACCAATAAATACTAATCCCAATCCGATTTTTGACATAACACTATGGACAATTCGCTTATGTTCCCTTATATTATCTCGTTCAGCGACGGTCATTTCTTCCCCCTTGTATTCAACAATATTATTATCCCCAACAAGCAGGGGGGAACCTTGAGAGAATATTGGTTGTGGAGGGCCCCAAATAAAAATAAATACTACTCCAATCATTCCTAAAATCAGGCCAATGACGGTTAATGTTTTTTGGTTCATATGATTTTTCTTTTGTTCGACAACCACCTATCCTTTAATTTTCAATGATAGGAATATCTAATTTTACCCCATAACTACCAGTATCACCGTTCCCTCTATTCCATCCACCAACTATCTTTGCTCCGCATACAGCGTCAATTCCCGGATTTCCTGAGTCGGCTAATTGCTTTCTGTAATTTAAAGCATCCTCCCTTGGTAAATATCCGACCTTATATCCATTTATCTCAACACAGACTGCATTTGAGTCATGCGGATTATCATCTTCATGTATTAATCTTGCCTCTACAATTTTATTGTGACCGTCTTCCGTCTTACCACCACAGATGAGATTTAGTTCCTTTTGATAATTTGATTCACCTACGATATCGTAATCGTAATTGCCGAGGGTTTCCATTCGTGCCACTTGGGGCGGGTTGGATTTTCTGCTAAATAATCCCATAATAAAAGTGATTTAGGGGGTATGTATTTGAGGTAGTCAAAGCTCGAGATTAATAGCCCAAATCGTTTATAATTCTTACCGTCCCATCTTCTCTGACAAACATCTTTCGCACGACTGAAAGCCAAAGCGTTTGCCCCCTGAGCCGTTCCCGCAAACTTATTTGAAACGTGGTGTCATCTATCCGTTTTATCTTCAAATCCTTATAGTCAAAGTCACGTCTGTAAAAGTCGTAATACTCTTTTAAAAGTTTCGGAACCTCAGATTCATCAACATACGTAGTTTTATCCGCCCTGCCTTGATAAATTGCCCTTGGGTCTGCCTCAACAACAGGATATTCTGATTCAGAAACAGACTTGTAAGACTCCAATTCGGCTTTAACCTTGTCCAACTCATTTTGAAGGATAATTATTTCAGCCTTCATTACCTTAATTTCGGATTTGAGTTTTTCCAACTCGGTTTTAGTATCACCTTGTACCGTTACCTGGGAATTGGCGGCTAAACCGGAAAGGGATATTATTAGTAATGCCAACAGCACAGGTCTGAACATTTTTCCATAAGCCATATCTGCAATATTTTATTTAATGATTAGGAGTAAATTAAAATTACTCACCTTATTACACAATCCCAAAGATTGACAATGATATTTTCACAGTCCGGTCATTAAGGGGTATGAGAAGCACCAACAGGTTAAGGTTTTATTTCTAATTCAATTTTATTATCTGCTCTGTCCTCACATAATCCATGGACCTTACAGTGATGAAGTATAATCCCTTATGGAAGGATGAGAGGTCCATTTGGAGGGTGGGTCCTTCACTTTTAGTTCTGTATATCAACTGACTATTTAGAGAATAGATTTCGATGGTGTGTGGTTCAAGGTTGGTTGTTTCGATGGTTAGGAGGTTGTTTGTAGGGTTGGGGTATATTGAAAGCTGAGTCGGATTGTACCCCACAATTCCTGTACCTGTGAATCCTGTTACGAAATAAAAACTCGCAGCCAGTGATGTGGCCTCCCATGGAACTTGTCTTCCACCTGAGATTTCATAAACAATCTTTCTGACTTCTTTGAACATATTTTCGATAGTAATATTTGGAGTTTCTATGCATTCTAAAATTGCTGAAGTATAGAGACCATGGTTATCTTCTCCGACCAATGCCGTACCTCCGGGTGGAGTTGCCCAACCTATAATATACTTGTCAGGTCGCCGATAATCATTACCGAGACCCAATGGTGATGATTTTCTTAGAAATGGATTAAATCTACTTGCCTCAAGCATAATTATATTGACATCTATATTTGCGCTTCCCATTATGTCTTCAACAAAATCCAACCCTAAACATTGATGGAGAACATCATCTTCACTTTCTGGAATAGCATCAATTGGAACTAATAAGGTTTGACCAATTTGGTACCCCTGACCTGAATAATAAAATAAGCAGACATCATATTTTTCGAGTTTTCCCCCAAAATCATTTATGGCTGAATCCATTTGGGATTTATTTAGGTTTTCATATTTGTACACATCAAAATCAAGTTTTTCCAATACTTCTGCCATTGCACTTGCATCGTTTTCAGGATTCGGAAGTTTATTGGATGGATAATTACCATTACCTATTACCAATGCAATTCGGTTTTCTGGTTGATATTCATCAGGAGTATCTATTTGTGCATTTATACAACCGAATAAAGAAATTAGAATTATGACGATGAGATTTTTCATAATTATTGGTTTAGGGAACAGGAAGTTACGCACCCTTTCACAAAATCACAATAGAAAACACTGATATTTTCTTTATCAGGTCATTAAGGAGTATGAATTTTGATGAAATGCTTGAAATGGCGGTTGCTGAGTTAATTGAAGACCAGAAAATTTGGAATAAGGTCATGGAGGCAGGGGTAAGGTATTTCCGGGATAGGTAGGATACCGTTAAGGAATAAAACCATAAGATTTTTTATGAAAAGGGTGCAATTCTGCCAATTCTTTGATTCTTGGCAAGAAGGGGCAAAGAGATGTAAAGTAAAAAGTTATAAACGGGGGTATAGTATGTACAAAAGTGTAACCCAAGGAAAAAGGGAGTTGTTGTAACTCCCTTTGTATCCGTTTAATGTACTGATATTCAGCGTGAACCCGGAGGAACTCGAATCCCCAACCTCCTGATCCGTAGTCAGGTGCACTATCCAATTATGCTACGGGTCCAATTTTCGATGCAAATATATTCAATCTGGGGCTATCTGCAAAGCTTTATGTAGTAAACCGATTGCCAGCCTGTTTTTTTCATTAAATTTGATGAATCAGGTACCCGGAATGGTTAGAAAACTCAACAGAAAGGAAAGAAGATTGATAATCAGGATACTTCGCGTTATCCTGATTTGTACCGGGGCAATCCTGGTATTTCTGCTTATACTGACCGCCTACCTTTACATTGACCGGGATAATATCAGCAAGAAATTGCTGCTGAGTTCAAATAAATACACCCATGGTGAACTAAGTTTTGAGAGTCTTACATTCAAACCTTTCAAGCAATTTCCCAATATTTCCATGCTGATCAAGGAGGTAGAGTTCTATGAAAATCCGCCTGATCAGAGAAACCAGAATGAAATACCATTGGCCACCATCAGTAAAATATATGCTGCCCTTGACGTTAAGCATCTGGTATCAGGTAGGGTGGAGGTCTCAGAAATAATCCTGGAGGATGGTATGATTAATTTTATCCAATACCCGGACAGCTCTCTGAACCTGATGAATTCTATTGAATTGGTTGAACCAAAGGATAGAAATCAGAATGACTCCGATGATCAGAAAGACTCCGATAATCGGGAAGATTTACGCATAGAAGAATTAAAAGTATCTGTAGATTCGGTTGAATCAGGAGAAACAGAAGACAAACGTAGTCCTGCTGAGGATGATCAGGACGAATTTGAATTAAACATTGAGCAGGTATTCCTGGATAATATTAGTTTTTCATATGAAAACCGGCTGGACAGGGGATCTGCTTCCCTGGAAATTGAAAAGCTCAGGGCTTCCCTGGAATATACTCCTGAGGCTGTCCGGAGCCGCCTTGACACCGACATACTGATTGAATCTCTTTATTTCTCAGGTATTAAGAGGGCCGGGCCTTCCGTTCTGAAGCTGGAAACATCTTTTGCCTTGTCACGGGAAGATTTATCGCTGGTACTGGATCCCAGCTTACTTGTTCTTAATAAGGCCAGGCTAAATGTAGAAGGAAATTTAAATTTCAGCGAAAAGGGTTCAGTTGACCTGGTTATTGACGGATCAGATCATGATTTCTCGTTTTTTTCAATTTTCCTGAGTGAGGCTGGGTTGAAAAACATTAAGGAGGGGGATTTGTTTTTCAGGGGAACAGTCAAAAATAATGAGCTAAGGGGATTCCCACAGGTTAATGCATCATTTGGACTTGAAAAAGTCAGGATTCTTATTCCCCGGACTGCCAAATACATCAATGACCTTAACCTGAACGGCCGGTTTAATACGGGCAAACGCCCTGATTTGTCCATGGCCTGGCTAAAGCTTGATACTATTTATGCCGAGCTGCCAGACGGTTTTCTGAATGGCAAACTATCAGCCAGGAATCTCAAGGATCCCGAGGTGGATCTTAACTGGCATGCAAAAGCAAATTTCTCCGGATTTGACCAGGTATTTGAGATGTCTTTCATGGATTCCCTGGAAGGGGTAATTGATTTAATGATAAGATTAGAGGGAGGCAAATACCATCCGGAACAAAAATTAGTAAGCCATGATCTTTTTTCTGCAAGTCTGGAATTTGATAAGGCATCTGTCAACTTCCCCGGGGTCATGTCCATCCGGCAGATAAACGGAAGAATCCAGCATAATTACGGCATTACAGGCTTTCAGAATCTCAGTGCCAGGGTGGATGATTCGGATTTCTTTATTAATGGGACTATCAATAATGCTTTATATATACCCTTCAAGGTGGATACTGTAGTTACAGCAAATCTGGAGATACAATCGGAATTGTTTGATTTGCCAGGTTTTCTGGATTTCGTTCCTGTTGTAAGAGAGGCTTTCCCATACCGGATAAAAGACCTGGACCTGGGGGTTTCGGTAAGCACAACAACAAGAAGGTTTCTGGATATGAAGCCAAATCCATCGATGACCTTTGATATTAATCACTTCTCTGCCCAAATAGAAAACCTGCTGAAACCTTTTCAAATGAGCCAGGGATTGTTTGAACTGGATCATAAGAACGGTAGGGTCTGGCTTGATTTTGAAGATTTTAAGGTCAATATTGCAGAAAGCGACCTGGAAGTGGACCTCGAGCTCAATTCCCCCGCTAAGAGGCGGAGTTATATGGTGATGAACCTGGGTATAAAGGATTTTAATCCTACCAGGCTACTCTGGGAAGAAGGCTCGGACAGCATTCCTGAGTTTCTGGACGGATTACTGAACGGCTCATTCCGGCTTGACCTGCATTTTCCTCATGATTCCCTTCAGACCTTGAAAAAAATTGACCTTAAGGAGGCAAACCTGGAGTTTATCAATGCCAGCGATACTATCAATAGCAATTCGCTTCATATACTGGCAGAGGACATTTATATCGATCAAGAGAAGGATACTAACCCGTTTGCTTCGCTGACTGCAGATATGACTTTGGGTTCCGATAGTTCCCAATTTAATTCCCTTAGCTGGATTGGATATGATTTTGATGTTGATGTAAGAGATGGTATTTACACAGTGCATCCCGGGAAATCGAGATTTTTTGGGAAGGAGGGAAAGGGATTGTACACCCTGGAACCTTTCTCAGAAACGCCTACTTATAAGATTCAATACCAGGTTGAACAATATGATGCAAAGGACCTGATGGAAAATTTCATTGATGCCAGTCCGATCCTGGGTAAAATGAACTTGAATTTGGATTTGACCCTTGTCATCCCAAAAGATCGGAAAGTGTTGTATGGACTGGATGGAGAAGTCTTTCTTAAAGGTGAGGAACTAACACTTTACGGAATTGAGCTTGATAAACTTATCAAAAGGTTTGAGAGAAGCCAGAATTTCAACCTGGTTGACCTGGGGGCGGTGATGTTTTTAGGGCCGGCGGGACTTGCGGTCAGTAAGGGGGGGTCGTATGCGAATATTATTGTATCAGACTACAGCGAAAATTCACGAATCCAGGAACTTGTATCTGAGATCAGTATCGAAAACGGCAGGGTTCTGTTAAAGGACCTGGCATTCAGCACAGAGGAGAACAGGGTGGCGGCGAAGGGCTGGATAAATGTTCCTGGTGACAGCCTTGACGCGGTCTTTGCAGTCGTTGATAAAAACGGCTGCAGTATTATCGATCAGAAAATCTACGGTTCATTAAAAGAGCCTGAAAAAGGCAATATCCGTTTTATGGAAACCATCATTGCACCTGTAACCAATCTGTGGCAGGCGGCAATGGGAAATGATTGCGTACCCTTTTACACAGGTACGGTTAAACATCCGGCAAAGAAATAGTTAAAAGATAATTGCAACATTTATATAATGAGGTGTTGACGGAAATTCCTATTTTTATTTAAAATCCATTGCCATGAAAAAAGTATTGCGCATACTCCTTATCCTGATACTAGTAATCCTAACTTTCCTGGTTGCAACCCCCTTGTTGTTTAAGAAACAATTACTTGAAAAGGCCAGGGAGGTAGCCAACACTTCTGTCAATGCGGAAGTTGATTTTGATGATTTCAGCCTTAGTTTCTTTAAGGACTTTCCAAGGTTGACGGTCTCTCTTTCAGGGGTTTCAGTAGTTGGTATTGATGTGTTCGATGGAGATACCCTGGTATCATTTGAGCAGTTCAGTGCCACCGTAAACCTTTTGAGCCTTGTAAAGAAGGAGGCAATCCAGGTCAGGGGAATACTGCTGGATCAGCCCCGTATTTCGGGAATTATTCTGGAGGATGGCAGTGTCAACTGGGATATTGCCAGGGAGTCTGAGTTAGTGGTGGAGGAAGAAGCGGATACAAGCAGCAGCGCATCGCCCGATCTGAACGTTGAACTGAAGAGATTTGAGATCAGGAATGCCCGGATTTCCTATGATGACCGGAGTTCTGCCATGAAAGCTACACTGGACGGATTTAATTTTATTTTATCGGGTGACCTTGGACTGGAGCACACGGTTCTGGAGTTACAGGCAGGAGCTGAAAGGGTTAATATTCTGATGGGAGGTGTCAGGCTTGTTAAAAATGCTGTACTGGAGGTTGTGATTAACCTGGATGCGGACCTGGTTAATTCAGTATTTACTCTGCAGGACAATTCCTTTGCTATCAACGAACTGGTATTGCTCCTGGAGGGAATGGTAAGCCTGCCTGAAAACGGTGATATGGCTGTTGATATGTCATTTGCTACAAAGGAAACCAGTTTCAAAAGCTTGCTATCCATGGTACCGGCTGTATATATGAGAGATTTTGAAGATGTGGAGACCGATGGACAACTGGCCCTTTCCGGGACCATTAAGGGTACCATGACCGATGATCATACACCTTCAGCCGATATATCCCTGAAGGTTGATAAGGCCCGCTTTGCATATCCTGATCTCCCGAAATCAGTCGAAAATATTCAAATCGATGTGGATATTCATTTTGACGGCATCCAGAACGATAACTCAAAAGTTGATGTGAATACTTTTCATGTGGAGCTGGGAGACAACCCGGTGGACCTGGAAGCTCATGTGATTACTCCGATCAGTGATCCCCAGATAAATGCCATACTGAAGGCTAATATTGACTTCGCAACACTTAGTGATGTGGTACCCATGGAGGATGTCAACCTGAAAGGAATTCTCGATGCAAGGCTGGATGTCATGGGAAAGATGTCCAGTATAGAAAATGAGGAATATGAGGATTTTAAAGCTGACGGGATTATTAAGCTTCAGCAGTTTGAACTTAAATCTCCGGATATACCCCAACCTGTCTTTATCAACAGCACAGTAATGAAATTCTCCCCAAAATATGTAGAACTTTCTGAATTTGATGCCAATATCGGGAGCAGCGATATCCAGATGAATGGAAGACTGGAAAACTTCATTCCTTTCATTTTCGATGAGTACGGGACGGTTTCCGGTACACTGGATTTGAACAGCAATCTACTGGATCTGAATGAGTTGATGGGTGCTGATCCTGAAGGAGGGGAGAATCCTTCAGAGGATGAAACCATGGCCGACGTTGAAGGAGGAGAGACTGATGGTGAAAGCAGTGATTCAGCTGCCATGTCTGTTGTTGAGATTCCTGGCAACATTGACTTTGTATTCCAGTCCACTATCAAAAAAGTCATATACGACAATTTAGAGATTGATAATCTTTACGGGTTGATTATTGTGAGGGATCAGAAGCTTACGATGAAAAACCTGAATCTTGATGTACTGGAGGGAAGCGTAGTGATAAACGGGGAATATAATACACAGGACATCGAAGCTCCTGTTGTAGATTTCTCTATGGATATCAGGAAAATCGATATTCCAGAGGCCTTCAATACTTTTGTTACCATCCAGAAGCTGGCTCCTGTTGCCGAGCGTACATCCGGTAAGGTTTCAACCAAACTGGAATTCACCTCATTGCTTGATTCTGCCATGATGCCTGTTATGAATTCCATTGTGGGAAGAGGCAACCTGGCTTCGGAAATCATTCAGATCGATAATTCCCAGACCTTTGCAAAAATTGGGGAGGTTTTGAATACCGATAAATATGATGTGATTACCATGGAAGACATCGATATTAAATATTCAATTCGTGACGGAAGGGTATATATCCAGCCTTACCAGACTGAAATCTTTGGATCTGAACTGATAATGAAGGGTGACCAGGGAATAGACCAGACAATGAATTACGAGATCAAAATGAAGATCCCCCGTTCTGAGCTTGGAGGCACTGCTCAGTCCGCCGTTGCCGGAATGGTAGCGATGGCTGCCAGCCAGGGCATTAACCTGGATCCGGGAGAGACTATTGATGTAAAGTTCATGGTAACCGGTACCTTCTCAGATCCCAAGGTAAGGCCAATGTTTGAGGAGGGCGCGCGACAGGTTACCGAGGAGTTAAAGGAACAGGTGCAGGAAATAATTGATGAGAAGCTGGAAGAAGTTAAGCAGGATGCAAGGGAAGAAGTGAACAAGGAAGCCGAGAAGATCATGGAAGATGCCAGGGAACAGGCTGAAAGGGTAAAATACGAGGCTAAACTGGCCGGGGAGGAGCTGGTAAAGACTGCTGAAGCAGAGGGACAAAACCTGATCAAACAGGCCGGTAGTAATCCCCTGAAGAAGTATGGTGCAGAAACGGCGGCTAAAAAGATGAAAACGGAAGCTGAGAAAAGGGCCAGACAGCTTGAGGATGAGGCTGCAATAAAAGCTGATAACATTATCAAGACTGCCCAGGAAAATGCAGACAAATTAAAATAATACTGGTTTATTGGAAATAGAAAAAGGGGCTGTCTCAGATGAGATAGCCCCTTTAATAATTTCTGGATCCGGACCGGACTTTATTCTGCTTTCGGTTCCACTGCTTTAGCAGGTTTTCCGTTGCTTTCAGGTCCAGCCATCCTTTTCTCGCGTATACGTGCTTTCTTACCGGTTAATCCTCGAAGGTAGAATATCCTGGCCCTGCGTACATTTCCTTTTTTATTGATATCGATTTGTTCGATAAACGGAGAGGATGCAGGAAAAATCCTTTCAACACCAGTATTACCGGAAATTTTCCGAACGGTAAATGTCCCTGTGATACCTGAACCCCTGCGCTGGAGTACAACCCCACGAAACTGCTGGATTCTTTCCTTATTTCCTTCCTTGATTTTATAATGAACAGTGATCGTATCACCTGCATTAAACGTAGGGAAATTGGTTTCCCTTGCAAATTCTTTTTCAGCTACTTTTAGTAAATCCATCGTAGTATAGTTTCGTATCCCTCAATTTTACAGAGCGCGAATATACAAATATTTTTTCAAAATTATTCGGTCAATAAGCAAGTTATTAACAGGCTCTTTAATGGGCCGGACCAATAACTTTTAATTTATCCCCGTCCTTTTCTACAATCTTTTCATACCACCAGTCCGGATACCCCGGCTGGTCAGGATTTGCAGGGACATTACCACCCATCCCGTTATATTGGAATTCCCCGTTAATTTCCTTCTTAACATTTCCATCAATGTATTTTACAAGAAGGAATTGACCAAGCTCTTTCCAGTGCTGAAAAGTATTATTTGCCATACTGATTGAATAGTCGGTTATGTATTCCCTGGCAAGGTCGGGATCTGTCTTATACAGGTTTTGGGCTGCCTCGTCCACTGCGGCTGAATTCCTGAGGTACTTTGTTTCGAGCAGAGACTGCTGTTTCCTGACATCTTTGGTCATCAGGTCATAGCGGAGATAGCAGAAGTTGGATACAAAGTTAAAGGCCCAGAAGGCTGAAGTAGACGAGTAGGTTAGCATGTCACCGTTACCTTCAGCAAAAGGTTCAGGGATACGGTCCATTCCGCAATACATAGGGGTATAGACGGTGGTAGAAGCATCATCCATTCCGAACCAGATAATCCCACCGATCCAGTCTGGCAGCCAGTTCCTGGATTCCGTTACAAAGGAGAATCCGGTTTGTTGTGTAGCGATTGCCCTTTCATTGCAATAAGTTTGTTCGGCTACCGACCAGGTGAGAGGTCTCCAGCGATAAGGGAGACGAAAAGGGCCGGCTCCGACATCCTGGGTCATATCCAGGGGAGTTCCCTCAAAATGGTCTCTCATATAAGCCATGAGGTCAGCTGCAGCAATTTTATTGTCAGGTTTTACCCACAAGGGCATACGGTTTTCCAGGTTTTCTCCTTTTACATAATCCAGGTACTCGTCCATTCCTCCTGTAATTTTTTCAAAAAATGACCAGACCCTTGCTTCACAAAATCTTGCTCCACCAAATTCAACAGGGGCATATGTATCGGAAAAACTGAAATCCTTGTCTTTCCCCTTGTAATATCCCTGTTCCTTTGCAAATGAGATAACATCTTCGGCATAAAGGCAATTTTCAGGATCATTTAATGGAAATGTCCGGATCCTTGCCTGGTTGGCGTGCGCAGATACATACCCGTCAGGGATTCTGAGGGCAACCCATACAGCACCTTTGTTTTCAGGTCCTTTTCCGATCAGTTCCATGATCCAGACTTCATTTTTATCTGATATGGAGAAGGATTCCCCTAAGCTGTAATAGCCGTGCGTTTTTACCAGATCAGCCATGATATGTATGGCTTCTTTAGCTGTTTTTGCCCTTTGGAGAGTCATATATATCAGGTTTCCGTAATCAACTATCCCGGTAGTATCAACCAGCTCTGGCCTGCCTCCATAGGTTGTTTCCCCGATTGCTACCTGGTGTTCGTTTATATTTCCTATGACGGAATATGTCTGGCTTACCTGGGGTATCTCACCGAGTAATTTTCCAGTATCCCATTCATATACCTTAACCATTGTCCCGGCAGGATATGTTTTGGCCGGGCGGTAATAGAGTTCTCCATATAATACATGAGAGTCCGCGGCATAGGTAATCATAGTCGCCCCGTTGACAGAGGCTCCCCTGCTAACAAGAAAATTGGTACAGGTATTGGCATTCTGGTTTACAATTCCGCTCAGGGCAATAACAAAGCCAAGTTTCAGTAATCTTTGCATGTTCATGTGATTTAAAATAGTCAGACAAAAATAGATTCTTTTCAGACACAGGCAATACTATGGGAATTTTACTGCATATTTTATGCAACATATAGCCGGCTGGCCTGTCATTGTAAATGGCTTTAACAGATTCTTAAAACATTGTCATAATTATTTGTTAAAGGGGTATTTATGAGGTAATTAATCTTGTTCAGCCCCGTATATTAGATCTGTCGAATGTTATTTAAGGTTTTTTAAGTATTATTTAACATTTCTTCACAAACAAAAAGGCAATTTTTGCGTTATAGTAATAAAGACTTCAGATAAAGATTTAGGTTAAAATAGGTTTAGTGGTTAGTGTTTTTAGTTAGTAATTAGGGTGAAAGGCGCGGTGAGGACCGCGCCTTTTTTACGTCAACATCTGGTCTACAATAGCTGCCCTGTCAGTATCATTCAGAGAATTTTCCGGATTTTTACTATTGCACTGGTTTTTATTCACCAGGCTCAGAATTTCTTCCCTGTTATTATGATCTAAACCTACGTCCTGCAGTCGCACGGGACAGTCCATTGACCTGAAAAACTCCTCGAAGCGGGTTATCGTGTGTTCTATGGAAGGCTCCCCGAAAAGCCGGCTTCCCAGTTTTTCTATCCTGTGTCCGACTCTTGTTTTCATGTATTGCATCCAGGCCGGAAATGCAATAGACAGACTGGCTGCATGTGGAGTATCATACAGAAGGGACAACTGGTGTCCCAGTGAGTGGCTGGTAAAATCTCCATTTGCCCTGCCGGAAGCGCATAGTCCATTTAATGCGTTGCTTGCCGCCCACATAATCCTTGCTCTTAATTCATAATTTTCCGGGTCCTTCATTAGTTCAGGTCCGGCCTCCATAGCTTCCAGGATAATACTTTCTACAAACCGGTCCGACAGGTCCGCCTGTCCCTGCCCGAAATAGGATTCCAGGGCATGAGCAATAAGGTCGACAATTCCATATCCTGTTTGATCTCTTGGCACGGTGCGGGAATACGAAGGATCCATAAAGGAATGAGTCGGGAACATGGTGGGATGCCGAAATCCGAATTTTTCTTTTATCCGGTCATTCTGGAGTACTGCGATTGAATTCATCTCGCTGGCAGTAGCGGCAAGCGTAAGAATCGCGATAATAGGGACAGCCTTTTGTATATTGACACGGCCCTTCATTACATCCCATCCTGCGCAATCTTCCGCGAGGCAGACGGCAATTAATTTAGCGGAATCTATGGCTGAACCTCCTCCCAGTCCGATGACCAATTCTACATGGTTTTCTTTTCCCAGTTGGACTGCGGCATCAACATCTTCAATCACTGGATTTGGCTTGATTCCGCTGTATTCTGTGATTTCCATACCCCCTTCTTCCAGCTTTTTCCTTGTGTCATGGTAGCTGCCATTCTTCATGACAGAACCCTTTCCATAAACGAGAAGGACCCGCTTGCCGAGGCTGGAGGCAATCTCTCCGAGTTTTTCCACCACTCCTTTGCCAAAATGAACCTTGGTTGGATTATGAGCAATAAAATTTTCCATAGAATTCGATATTTACATCGCCGAAAATAATAAAAAAGTCTCAGTCAGGTGGCAGAATTCAGATCAGGGCAGAAAAATGACCCCACAGCAACTGTCACGATCTGCTCCGGTCACTGAAGCATAGCAATTGTTTTTTTCCATAGTTCTGAGGAGTCCAAGAAAAGCAAATACAAGGGCTTCCTTGAATTCTATCAGTTCAGGGGAGGGAAGGTGGATTTCAGACTGACTGTGATGAGATAACAGGTCGACGAGGAATTTATTATATGCACCGCCCCCTGTAAGCAGTACTTTTGAATGGGGTTTTATCTGCCTGGAAATCTGGATAGAAATATGTTCATACAGGGTCCTTAAAATATCTGTAACGGGAAGCCGAATGGAATGAATACAAGGAAGGAAATCAGATTCCACCCATTCCCTGGAGAGGGAACCCGGACCTGTTTTTTCATAATAACTGACAGCGTTCAGCTGTTCGAGTAATGCATTGCTCACTGTACCCGACTTGCCTGCTTTTCCGTCCCTGTCAAAGGGAAGGTCCAGCTCATTGGCAAACTGGTTAAGAATGATGTTAACGGGTGAAATATCACGGGCCATTCGTTTCCCATCCTGTTTGAAGGAGATGTTAGCGAATCCACCCAGGTTCAGGCAATAATCATAGGATCCAAACAAGTGTTCATCCCCCACAGGCACAAGCGGGGCTCCTTGTCCCCCTAGTAAAATATCCATCTGCCTGAAATCCCCGACCGTCCGGATACCGGTCTCCGACGCAATAGCCTGCAGGTTTCCAAGCTGGTAGGTAAAAGAGCCTTCCGGCTGATGGAAAATAGTATGGCCATGAGAGGCGATAAGCTCGGTTTTAATTCCACAGGAACCTATGGCGGAAAGTGCCTGATTGGCAATAAACTGTCCGTACTCCCTGTCAAGAAGAAGGAGATCCTTTCCAGACAGATAAGGGGCTGCAGACAGTTTTTTAATCCAGTCCCTTTCATATCTGACAGTCTCAGAATAGAGGATCTTAAAAGACCAGAAACCCGATTTTTCCTCAAACGAGCAAACTGCCAGATCAAGTCCATCCAGCGAAGTCCCTGACATGATCCCGAGAATGTTCATGGTTTCACCAATTAAATTCTGCGTAATAATAAGCTATATTTTCCTTATTGTCAATAATATACAGCTCAAGTTCGTGATGTTTACCTGATTGTAGTCGACTGGGGTCAAAGCGGTAGAATACCATGTCATTCTTCAGATCGTATTCAAACAGTACCCATTCGTTGTCGATATATCCTTCATAGGATTTTATACCTGAAATTTTATCACTTACCTTGAAACGTACTGAACTGCTTTTAAGCGTATCTGTGGAAGCTTTCAGGTCCATTGACCGTATCTCGGGGGCGATTGTATCCGTAATAATAAAATAATCCCCAAACTCCCTGATGGAAGTGCTTATAAAACCATCCTTCCATTCACCTCCGGCGGCACTGATCTCATTGTCATCATCAAGAGTAACAATCAGGGCCTTGTCCTTGAGTTCCTCAGGCAATCCAAGCGGGCGTATTTTCAGTTCACTTGCCAGTTGGACAGGTGTATGAGGATTATGCAGGCAATGTACAGGGGAATAGGCCCCGGCCTTCTGCTCAAGAGTATGGTACCGGAAATTCAGATTGTCATAAAGTGCCCCTTCCGGCATTGAAAAAATTATATCTTCTTTTCTTAATTCATTGGCCTCAGACCAGGAGAATTTCATTATACGTACATTGTCTTCTTCTTTTTCAGGGGACTGATCATTCTCCGGAATCTGTTCGGGACTGCCACCCTGAACAATGAATTCCAGTTCAGAACGGTTTTCATATGCGTCTTCCAGGATAAATTTAACATGATAGGGGCGGGGTTCCGAAAAATCAAGCATGCCATCGTCCTCCACATATTTATACAGGTCCAGCGTATTATTCGGATCGATAAAGATTTTCTGAACAACTTTGTTATTCCGTGATCTTTCCTCATAATCAATATAGGAATTCACATACCTTGCCTTGCTGAATGGGAAGCGGTTCATCTCCCAGTGATACTTCATTGCACTGTCAACGAGTACCCTGATCCTGTAGATTCCACAGCGATTCCGGGCGCCGTTCAGATAATCAAATGCTTCAATCCCAAATCCAATTTTCCCATTCACGCTGACTGTATCAGGATTTTCCAGGCGATAATTTCCATTTTCACCTATGACTTCTATCCGTGTTTTCTTCAGGGAGTGGTTTGCGATACTGTTTTCCTTTGCGGGATATAAATACAGGGAAAATATCCTCGGGGGAATAATATCTTTGATTTCCAGTCCGAATTTCATAGCATTCAGAGGTTCCTGGTTGGCTGCATCACGGATCTCAAAATGGAGATGGGGACCAAAGGAATACCCGGATGTTCCTGAAAAGGCCACCATATCTCCCTTACTTACAGGGAATTCCTCCTTGCCGGGGAAAAGATTAATGGCATGCTGCTGGTTTGCGTATTGCTTTTGTCTCACAAAATCCGATATGTCTTTACGGAACCTGTTAAGATGAGCATAAACGGTGGTGTATCCTCCGGGATGGGTTATATAAAGGGTATTACCATAGCCTGCTGCTTCAACTTTAATCCTTGAGATATACCCATCTGCACAGGAATATACCTTATGGCCGATAATCCCCTGAGTTTTAATGTCTATCCCGGCATGAAAATGGTTGGATCGGAGTTCTCCGAAGTTTCCCGAGAGGAATATTTCAATATCTATGGGTGCTCTGAAATAGTCTGTAGGGAAACTGGTTTGTGTCCAGGTACCCTGTATCAGGCTGAAGCAGGAGATAAATATTACAGAAAGTTTTTTCAACATCGCATATCTCTTTCAAAATCACAAATTCTGCCTTGAAGTGAGGATTCCTGGGCAGGAAATTTCAGGACTTAAATATTTTAATTATTCCTTAACAATCTTATATTTGTAGTAATAATTTATCAACATGAGTACAGCTCAAGCCGAACCATTCGAGCAGTTGGAATCAAAGATTCAGAAACTGGTCGATATATATGAGAAGGAAAAGTCGGCTAAGGAGCAGCTCAGTAGGGAAAGGTCAGACCTGCAGGAGCAGGTGAAGATGGAAAAAGAGAGATTAAAAGAAATTGAAGAAAAATATAATAAATTAAAAATTTCAAAAGCGCTGATTGCGACAAGTGAAGATGTGCATGATGCAAAACTGAGAGTGAACAGGATGGTGCGGGAGATAGATAAATGCATTGCTCTTTTGAACAGGTGAGGCCAGGGGATGGATGA
This sequence comes from uncultured Bacteroidaceae bacterium, assembly GCA_963777115.1. GTDB lineage: Bacteria > Bacteroidota > Bacteroidia > Bacteroidales > SM23-62 > SM23-62. The sequence continues at coordinate 997,246 of CAVZPP010000002.1, forward strand.
GAAACTTTCAATTCGAATAAATATTGCGGACCGGTTTTATCCTTTGAAGATAGATCGGAAAGATGAGGAGAAAATCAGAAAAGCAGCCAGATCAATAAACGAGAAGGTTCTACAGTATAAACAAAGATACACCGATAAGGACACACAGGATTTTCTGGCAATGGCTGCCCTTCAATTTGTGATAAAAGTAATTGATGGGGAAGATTTTAAGGGAGATGAAGGGGTGGAGATACAGGAAAAGATTCGTAAATTGAATGACGAACTGGAGAATGTTTTAAACAAAGAGTAGTATACGTTCTTTAACATACAAGAAATTACCCGCATTGTTTCTTCAATTATTTTTGGAACTCAACATTAATCAAATTGGAGCTAAGCTCAACTTGATCTAGATCAGGCCGCAGTTTCCCCGATTTATCGGGGAGAATCCCATACCGGGACAGTGGAAGAACGAAATCAAATGGCCGCTTCACCCATGTTTAACAGGGGTTTTATAAAATCTTGGGGGAGCGTGCGGGTTTTTTTATATATAACTAAACTTTAACCATATGGAAAGTAATATATTGTTAATAATAATAGCACTGGTGTCATTTGTAGGAGGGATTGTTCTTACCTACATTGTTTACCAGGCCATGCAGAGGAAGAAAAGTACAAATATCATCAAGGAGGCTGAAGCTGAGGCGGAGGTACTTAAAAAGGACAAAATTCTACAGGCGAAAGAAAAGTTCCTTCAGCTGAAATCAGAACATGAAAAGGTGATAAACGAGAAAAACCAGAGGGTACTCTCTGCCGAGAATTCTCTCAAGCAAAGGGAAGCAAGCATCTCACAAAAGTTGGAAGAAGTCCAGAGGAAGAACAAGGAAGTGGATGCCGTTAGGGAGAATCTTACCAAGCAGGTTGAAATCATTGAAAATAAAAAGGAAGAGCTGGAAAAACATCATATTCAACAGGTAGCACAACTCGAAGCGATTTCCGGGCTATCCGCTGAGGATGCTAGAAAGGAACTGGTGGAATCCCTTAAAGAGGATGCCAAGGCAGCAGCCATGTCCTCAATCAATGAGATTGTTGATGAGGCAAAGATGACGGCAAACCGGGAAGCGAAAAAGATTGTTATTGAAAGTATTCAGCGGGTGGCCACTGAAACTGCCATTGAAAATTCCGTCACCGTTTTTAACATAGATAATGACGAGATCAAGGGGCGTATCATTGGGCGTGAAGGAAGGAATATCCGTGCCCTTGAGGCGGCTACTGGTATTGAAATTATTGTTGACGACACACCTGAGGCCATTATATTATCAGGTTTTGATCCTGTTCGAAGAGAAATTGCCAGGCTGGCACTTCACCAGCTTGTTACGGATGGAAGGATCCATCCCGCAAGGATCGAGGAAGTAGTAAACAAGACCCGGAAGCAGATTGAGGAAGAAATTATTGAAGTGGGTAAACGGACAGTAATTGATCTGGGTATCCACGGCATTCATCCCGAACTGATCAGGCTGGTCGGAAAAATGAAATATCGGTCATCTTACGGTCAGAACCTGCTGCAGCACTCACGTGAAGTGGCTAATCTCTGTGCCATCATGGCTACTGAACTGGGACTCAACTCCAAACTGGCCAAGAGGGCAGGACTCCTTCATGATATTGGCAAGGTCCCCGATGATGAGCCGGAGATCCCTCATGCAGTTCTGGGTATGAAACTGGCCGAAAAATACAATGAGAAATCTGAGGTAAGCAACGCTATAGGATCACACCATGACGAGGTTGAAATGACTACCCTGCTGGCACCTATAGTTCAGGTATGTGATGCAATTTCCGGTGCCCGTCCAGGAGCCAGACGTGAAATCGTTGAGTCCTATATTAAGAGACTCAAGGAACTGGAGGCACTTGCACTGTCCTATCCCGGCGTTTCAAAAACCTATGCCATTCAGGCAGGTCGTGAACTACGCGTTATTGTTGGAAGTGAAAAAGTATCGGATAAGGACGCTGAAAGCCTTTCCTATGATATTGCTAAAAAAATCCAGGACGAGATGACCTATCCCGGCCAGGTCAAAATAACTGTTATCCGGGAAACCCGGGCTGTAAGCTATGCAAAATAAACTTGAAGGTAAAAAGATTCTTGTAACCGGCACTGCCGGATTCATTGCCTCCCACCTGGCAAATGCATTGCTGGAAATTGGTGCCGAGGTTGTGGGACTGGACAATATCAATGATTATTATGATCAGGATCTTAAATATGCCAGGCTTTCAAGGACTGGCATTCCGCTTGACGAGATCGGGAATAATAAGTTAGTGCAAAGCAAAGAACAGGGGAATTACAGGTTTATTAAACTGGATCTTCAGGACAAAACCAACCTTCTGGCATTGTTTGAAAAGGAAAAGTTTAATATGGTTGTAAACCTTGCAGCACAGGCTGGGGTACGCTACAGTTTTACTCATCCCGATGCATACATCGGCAGCAATGTAACGGGATTTCTGAACATTCTAGAGGCTTGCCGTAGCCATCCTGTAGAACACCTGGTTTATGCCAGTACTTCAAGCGTTTATGGTCTTAACGAGAAGATGCCTTTCTCGGTCCATCAGAATGTTGACCATCCTGCAAGCCTCTATGCAGCCAGTAAAAAGAGCAATGAATTAATGGCTCATTCTTACAGCCATTTGTTTAATATCCCGGTAACCGGACTCAGGTTCTTTACTGTATATGGACCATGGGGCAGGCCGGATATGGCCCTGTTCATTTTTGCCAAAAACATCCTTGAGGGCAAACCCATCAATGTTCATAATGAAGGTAGGATGGAGCGTGATTTTACCTATGTAGACGATATTGTCGAGGGTGTAATCAGGATCATAGCATCCCCTGCACAACCCGCAGGAGTTGGGGAGTCAGCTGAAGATCCGGCATTCTCGACGGCTCCCTACAGAGTCTATAATATTGGAAACAGCAAACCCGTAAAGCTGATGGATTTTATCCATTCCATTGAAGAGGAACTCGGGAAAAAGGCAGAAGTAAACATGATCCCGATACAACCGGGCGAAGTTGAAAAAACCTGGGCAGATGTCAGTGACCTGGAAAAGAAATTCAATTATACACCCGATACCCCGATCAGGGAAGGTATTAATCGGTTTATCAGCTGGTACAGGGAATTTTATAAAGTTTAGCTCCAGGACTGGAAATTCTGATTATCCGGTTTCATCGCATCAGTATCATTCTTTTAGTATCCTGGAATTTGTCTGTGCTTATCCTGTAAAAGTATATCCCATCCGGAAGATCCGAGGCATTAAATTCCAATATATTCCTGCCGGCTTGTCTGGGCCCTTCAAGGATAGTTACAATTCTTTTTCCCAGCGTGTTGCAAACATCTATCCTGACAGTTTTCGGCTGCTGGAGATGAAATTCTATCCAGGTTCTTGAACTGAAAGGATTGGGGTGGTTCTGGTTAAGTATACAATCCCATGAAAATTTTTCTCTGGATTTGATGGATGTCCAATTTGTATCAGGAACCAGGTTTTCTGAAAAGAATGGCATGATCATATCCCGTGTTCTGGAATGGATGTTTGATGAGTGGTCACCGGGATAGGTCTCGAAAATATGTTCAATTCCGTTATTCGTAAGTGCTTCAGAAAAACGGATATTTCCTTCATACATAAAAGGGTCAGATTCACCAACATCGAACTGAATGGCTTTCAGTTTCAATAAACTGTCTTTAAAAGCGGGTATCATTGAATATGGGTCATGTTCAAGCCATTTTCGCCAGGTATTACTAATTTTCGACCCTGTTTTTGACACCGGGAACTGGCCCGGAGGATCCAGGGTTGAATCAGGTGCAAATGCAGCTGCTGCTGCAACGCAGGCATAATTTTCCCAGCTTGATCGGTCCCCTTTCACGGTTTCAGTCATAACATCCCTCATTGTACCCATGAACAGCTTCTCAAGATCTATAGCTCCGCAATGAGGATATACAGCTGAGAAAATGTCAGGATGCTTCATGGCAAATTTCATGGCTCCGTATCCTCCCATTGAATGGCCAGCTATTCCACGGCTTTCCGGGTACGGCAGGCTTCGGTAAGTACTGTCAATGTATTGGACCAGGTCATAGACAATAAAATCCTCCCAGTTACCCGTAACTATAGAATTAGTATACCAGCTACCATGGTAACGATTATAAGAATCCGGCATAACCACAATAAATGGTTCAATTAACTCTTCCTTTATGAGGTAATTCATAATTTCTTCTATGTTTACCTTGACGGTGGAACCCAGTCCCAGCCAAACGGAATTATGGAGAGTGAATCCATGTAATAAATAAAGCACAGGATATCTCTTTGTAATAGTATCATATCCCGGAGGAAGATAGATCTTAACCGATCTATGGTGAAAATCTTCTATCCAATTGTTTGCGAGTGAAGGACTCTCTAGATCAAATGATTCAATAGTTCCTTCAGCGGTTTGTGAATATCCGGATATTGAGATAAAAAGAGTTAGCAGAAGGAACAATGGAGCTGTTAAGAGGAATTGTTTGTTCTTCATGATTTTATTTTTTCAATAAAGGGGATTATTCAATTATGGGTATCTGATAAAATTGAATCAGAAAGTATCCAGAACAAATTAACAACAATTAAGTCCCAGGTACATAGCAACCTGGTTGCAATCTCTGGTAGATTTCAGGGGAAATATGTTGCATAGGTAGAATCTGGTTGCTATCTGGCATTCAATCATGATTTCAAGGGTTACTATCTGTCGTCTGGAAGGCCCATCTTTCTTAATAATTCATCAAAACGGGGATCGTCTCTTAAAAAATCAGCACTGGGGAAGATTTTTATATAAGATGTGGGATAGTATTTTTCATCATAGGCTTCGTTGATAAGTTCAAAGGCCCTGTCATTGTATCCGAGGACACCTGCAATCATCCCTTTGTAGAATGGATTTATATCCTCTTCTGGGTTCTTATTTAAATCATTCCACAGGTCTTCTGCTTTGTCCTGGTTACCCGTTATTACATAGGTACGGGCCCGGCACCACTTCCAGCGAGTAGAATTGCTGGGTAGTTTCTCGTGCAGTTCCAATGCCTTTTCATAGTTATTCTTATCTAGGTAGGTCCATCCCAGAACAAGGTTTGCAAATGGATTTTCATCATGCAACTCCAAGGATTTTCTGGCCCAGAATTCTGCTTTTTCATATTCATTGTTATCATAATATAACCATGCCAGCCAGGCCTTATATGAAGCTGATGTCGGGTTTATTTCCACGGCTGTGTGTAGGTGATCTATGGAAATATCCAGGTTTTCGTAAAGCACATGATAAAAGGCGTAATGAGCGTGTGCAAATTCATTATTGGGATTATTGGCTATGGCATTTTCAAAAGCCAGACTTGCCTTTGGCCAATCCCAGTCATGGTATAAATGAACCAGGGCCATGGCGGTATGTGCTCCGGCTGAGGACGGATCAATACGGATTGCTTTATCTGCAGCAGATAAAGCACTTCTGAAATAACCTTTGGTGGAACTCATTCCATGTCCCATAATAGCCAATCCCTGGGCTAAAGCGGCATATGCAAAAGGATCTGCCGGATCCAGGTCAGTTGCCTTTTCCAGGTAATCGATTCCAATCTTAAAAGATTCCTGGGTACCCATGTTGAGATATTTCATCCCCCTTAGATATGTTTTATATGTTTCCTGGTCAATGGTGCGAACCAGTGAAAGATGTTCTATTTCTTCTTCAGTCAGTTTCAGTTTAATCTTATAGGCAATATCCTTAACAACACTTGAATGAATCGATAATATCATTTCCATTACACCTTTATATTCATTGACCATGATGTAATTCTCAGTTGGATATACCTCAAATAATTTAATTAATGCACGAATGCTGTCCCCTGCATTGAATACCGATCCCTCCAGCAAATTATTTACACCCAATTCCTTCGCAATATCATTCGGTGTCATATCACTGTTACGGTAGTCGAGGGTTGCTGGCAGAGAAATTACCCTGAGATCATTGATCCTGCCCAATTCATTTATTATGGCTTCATGCATACCATCCGTGAAGAAGTCATTATCAGTCTGGCCGGTTAGATTTTTAAAGGGTAGAACTGCAATCGAGGTTTTAGGCTGCAGTTTAAAAGATCCCGTTAAATACAGAACCCCTATTCCTATAATGATTGCCAGGAGTGAAAATATAAGGATCATGGCGGACTGACTTTTCTTTCCTGAAATTATCCGAAATATTGTTCTAGATTTTACTTCGTCAGATGGGAGTATCTGATTAATTCCAACCTCCTGCCTTAGTTTTCCGGGTGAAACACTGTAATATTTTTTGAAGACCTTATTGAAATAACTGGGATCATTGAAACCAACCCTGTAGGCAATTTCTGAAACGGTAGCAACATCTTTCTCTAAAAGTTCCTTTGCTCGGTTTAACCTGATTTCTGTAATAAGGTCCCCGGCAGATTCGCCGGTGAGTTTAATGAGTTTTCGGTGCAGCATAGAACGACTCAATCCGGCAGCGCTTGCAAGATCTTCAACTGAAAAGTTCTCATTGTCAATATTTTCTTCGATTATCTGGCGAATAACCGTTAAAAACTGATCATTTCTGGAGGATGGATTATCCATTGAAATTGAAGCTGCCGGTTAAGTCTACATTGCAATCTTACCCTTCCCTCAATACTCAATCCTAAGTAAATATACTTCATTTCTCAAATATAATCAATGTATAAATGACTTTGAACTTACCCCGAAAATTCCCGTTGAATTCCCCGTATTGTAGGCTATACCTTTGGTTTCAGAGATAGACAAGTGATAAGCCCGGAATTTTGGGGATACTTATATTCTCGCCGGCCCGGGTTCTGGCCAGGACTTTTCCTATGTATCCAATCACAGAAAAGATATATTTTATCTGAATATTATCGATATTGGTTAATTTTACAATAAAAAATATCTCTCCAGGGATATTTATTATTCAAAAATGCACTAAAAAGGTTAATAATCCGATAATTTTTATCACTTTCTATGGAACAGGCCCGGAATATTGTAATCGGGTCGGTGAGATTTCGGGGTAAGTCCACATAAATGACTCGTATTTAACTGATTTTTATTAATTTGGTAAGAAATGGAACCCTCAATCAATCGATATCACTATTAAAAACTAACCTAAGAGAAGCATAAAATGAAACTACTAAAGACCTATTTTCCGGTTCTTCTGTTTCTTACTGGTTTACTTTTTGGTTGCACCCAGGAAATGGCAAAACCAAGTGCAGAAGAAGATGTAGCTGCAATCAAAGAACTGATCAATCAATACCTGGCCGGAGGTAATGCGGGCAGCCTGGATCTTTTTCTTGCTGCATGGACAGAGGATGCCATCCGGATGGAATCTGACTTTCATGCAATAGTAGGAAAGGATGCTATTCGGGAGCATTTTACACCACCCTTTGAGATGTTCGATATTCAACTCAGAACCTATGGGGAGATCCAGGTGGAAGTTGATGAGGACATTGCCTTTGCCCATGCGAATTACATTCTATCATTGACTGCCAAAGGCACAGATTCAACGACCCATTTTGACGGAAAGTTTCTGGATATTTACAAAAGACAGGCTGATGGTTCCTGGAAGATCTACATTGATTGTGTAACCGGCAATCCCAGGTGGATCAATGAAGCTGAAATACCTGATTCATTGCTGCAGGATCAATCAGATCCAAAGTTTTAGGCGTTTTATCATCTTTAAGGTGAAAAAGTCAGGATTACTGATTTCCTCCAATTATCTTCAGCACCCCTTCAAAATGTTCGGCTTTTTCCCGGTAACCTGATTTATGGTATGCAGCGATCAGGTTATGCAACATTCTGATAATAATGTCAGGATTACTGCAGGAATTGAAATGTGAGGGTTGAGCTTCAATACCCTGTTGCTTGAGAAAATATTCGATTTCCTTGCGGCCCAGAACCGCACCTTTATTGTATGGATTTATATAGAAGAGAATGTCTTCTGTTACCTCATTGAAATTATCTCCGCTAATCATCTCATCCTCGAAGGCCAGAATGAAATTTTTTGGCAGGTTTACACCGTATATTGGGAGTCCAAGTCTTTGTGCTACAATAGAATATATGACCGCCAGAGAAATCGGGTTTCCTTTTTTTGTCTCAAGGACCTGGTTAATGAAGGAATTCTGGGGACTGTAAAAATTTTTGGAATTTTTGGTAAATCCGTTAACCTCAAAAAGAATATGGTTCAGTATTCTTACCTTTTCAAGAGCTGTGAGATTATTATTCAGTTCAAGCCAGACATCCTTGAAAATTTTATCCAGGGGTTTCTCAATATCTTCCAGTTTCAGGTCCGGGTACTGGTATCTGGCAATAATATATGCACCCTTTAATAAATCTGAGCCTCCGGTTCGTACCCATTTCCTGAGCATCTCATCCGTACTTTTAAACTGAATATCCTGAATCAGGCTGATGATCCTGTCCTGGTAATCTGGATCCATTGAACCTTCCCAGGCTGCTTCCAGGTCGGGAAGGATTTCAATACCCTGGTTCATCAGGTTTTTTGTAACCGTCTGGTTTACTTCAGCATTGGGATCATCCAAAAGCTGGATCATGGCCTGTATTTCTTCTCTGCTTATCGTCATTCCTTTGATATTATGTGATATGATCCAGGGTGAATTTAATCAATTTGCTGACACTGGCTTTATAGTCCTCTGTAAATTCCATGGAGGCCCGGTTTGCAATCATTGTGCACAATGTAACCGCTTCATGTCCTAATAACCGGGCCAGGCCAAACAGCGCTGAACTTTCCATTTCATAATTCATAATTCTTAAATCTCCGTACCTGAAGCTCTCCAGTTTATCATTCAATTCCATATCCAGGGGATCGAGGCGAATTCTTCTGCCCTGGGGACCGTAAAATCCGGGTGCTGAAATGGTAATTCCGGAGGGAAGACTTTCCGGGAAAAGTCCGAATAACTCATCCGAGGAGGCTACAAAGTAGGGATCTGGCAGACAGGACTTCCATGAAGTATGCTTCTTGAATGCTTTTTCCATATCAAGATCGGAGACCTCGTTTCGCCTGGCATAAAAATTCAACACTGTATCAAAACCGGCCGCATACCTGCTAAGGATGAAACTATTGATGGGAACATCTTTTTGCAATCCCCCGGTAGTACCAATTCTTACAAGCCTGAGTTTCCTGTGTTCAGACTTAAGTACACGGTTTTTAAGGTCTATATTAACCAGTGCATCCAGCTCGTTCAGAACAATATCAATATTATCAGTGCCGATACCTGTAGACATAACGGAAAGCCGTTGGTTTTTAAACCGGCCTGTATGGGTATGAAATTCCCTGTTGGATACCCGGAGCTCAACCGAATCAAAGAATGATGAAACGATCTCAACCCGGTTAGGATCCCCAACGAGTATTATTGTGTCAGCAACCTGGTCAGGGAAGAGCTTTAGATGAAAGATACTTCCATCGGGATTTAGGATGAGTTCTGAGGGTTTTAATTCCATAGTATAAAAAAACATCATTATTTCGCCCCTGAGCTGGTAAAATAGTATATTTTTACACAAATAAATGTTGAAATAAAAAATAATAAGTAATGAAAAACAAACAATCCCTTTTAGTAATAGGCCTGGCAGCCGTAATCCTTCTACTTATTTTTAGTAGCCGGATGTTCTTTGTTATTAAACCGGGGGAAAGAGCTGTAGTCTTTCAAACAATTTCAGGATATCTGGACAAGGAAAATATCCGGGGTACTGGTCTGCACCTGATCGCTCCCTGGAATAAGATGTTCAGGTATAATGTACGGGAACAGCCACGGGAGGAGACTATGGACGTACTGGATAAGAGTGGTTTATCCGTAAATGTGGACGTAACGGTCCGTTTTAACCCGATTTATAACAGAATTGGTGATCTTCATGAAGTGTTTGGAACCGAATTTGTTAATACCCTTGTTGTTCCTGAAGTCAGATCTTCCGTCAGGCAGGTAATGGGCCGGTACACTGCAGAAGAAATCTATTCCACCAAACGAAATGAAGTGGAGACATCGATTATCGATGAGACTGCAACAATCCTTAAAGGAAATAATATCGATATGAAAGCCCTGCTAATCCGTTCCATCAATCTTCCACCGGAAATTAAAGCAGCAATTGAAATGAAACTCACCCGGGAGCAGGAAGCCCTGGCCATGAGATATATTAATGAAAGGGAGACACTTGAAGCCGATCGAAAGCTCATTGAAGCCAAGGGTATTGCTGACTACAACCGTGAGGTAAGTGCCAGTCTTACGACCAATATATTGAAACTCAGAGGTATTGAGGCAACTAATAAACTTGCTGAATCAGCGAATGCAAAAATAATTGTTGTGGGTAGTGGTAAAGATGGACTTCCATTGATACTGGGAGGCAATAATTAAGCTGGAGATTTAATGGTCCAGAGGATACAAACGGTATTTCTTCTTGGGGCAGTTATTTCATTAGCAATGATGATATTCCTGCCCCTGGCTGAAATCCTTACAGATGACGGGGTTTATTATACTTATATAAGCTCAGGCCTCAGAAAGGAGGGAGGGGATATAGTTTTTCCATCCATGCCGGTGATAAGTCTGATTGTTGTAACTGCTTTGCTTTCTTTGGGAAATATCTTTCTTTTCAAAAACCGGAAGTTACAAATCCGATTTTGTGTTTATGGAATTATCCTGAATTTTGGATTAATCGGACTTCTTTATTATTTCTGGGTGATGATGTTTCGTCAGCTGGATGTAGACAGTTACTTTCTCAAGCTCCCCCTGGCATTGCCGGCGGCAGCAATTATTTTTACTTACCTGGCATTCAGGGGAATAAGGAAGGATGAAATTCTCATCCGATCCATCGATAAAATACGGTAAAGGAATCAGCGGGAAGTGATGATGTCCATATTATTGGCATCAGTGATCTTGTTGCAATAGTGACATTTTATACTTACCGGCTGTCTGGTTACCAATGTAAATTTTGTGTCTACATCCTCATGATTAGTGATGCACATGGGATTTACGCATTTTACAATACTTTCAATTTTATCCGGGATTTCCACAACCTTTTTTTCAACCACTTCATAATCCTTGATAATATTGACTTTTACATCGGGTGCAACCAGTGCAATACGGTCCAGATCCTCCTGTTTAAAAAACACCCCGCTTAATTTCATGATTCCTTTGAATCCCAGTTTCTTACTTTCCAGGTTTGTACCAAAGGTGATCTGGTTCTCAATATGGTCCAGTCCCAGTATATCAATTACCTTAAAAAGAGCTTTTGCCGGAATATGATCGATTACTGTGCCGTCTTTAATTGCACTGACTACAAGTTGTTTACGGTCCTTCATTTCTATGTTATTTATTTACGCCAAGTATGGAAGTAATAATTGCCTGCCTGGTATAGACCCCGTTCCTGGCCTGGGTAAAATAATAGGCTTTCGTATTATCGTCGACATCCTCGTTAATCTCGTTTACCCTGGGCAGGGGATGCAGCACTTTCAGATTATCCTTTGTATTTTCCAGCATAGCATTTTTGAGGATATAGACGTTTTTCACCCGCTCATATTCTATGGGATCAGAAAATCTTTCCTTCTGTACCCTGGTCATGTAGAGTATATCTGCCTCTGAAATAATATCTGTAAAGTCCTTGTGTTCATAATATTTCAGTCCAATTGCATCGAGATACTGCTTATACTCATCCGGCATTTTAAGTTCATCGGGGGAAATAAAATGAAAGGTAGTACGGAATTGGGACATGGCCTGCAAGAGGCTGTGAACAGTGCGGCCGTATTTCAGGTCTCCCACCATAAATATGTTTAGTCCATCCAGTGTACCCTGGGTTTTTTTGATGGAATACATATCAAGAAGGGTTTGAGTTGGATGCTGATTGGCCCCGTCACCTGCATTGACGACGGGAACCGTGGCCATTTCACTGGCCCAGCGTGCACTTCCTTCGATGGGGTGACGCATAACTATCAGATCGCTGTAATTACTCACCATTTTCATGGTATCCCGGAGAGTTTCTCCCTTGGAGGCACTGGTTGTTCCGGAATCAGAGAAACCTATGATTCTGCCGCCCAGCTGATTGACAGCTGATTCAAAACTCAAACGGGTTCGGGTAGAGGGTTCAAAAAACAAAGTTGCGACTACATATCCCTGGAGTATGCTCTGTCTGGGGTTTTTCTCATACCCGGCAGCAAGCTCAAGAATTTTAAGATAATCATCTTTAGTGTAGTCATCAATGGATACAAGACTTTTACCAACCATAAATCGGATGTTTAAATATCAATGAACAATAACGTGGGTTTAACATGCGGATAACGACTCTAAATTTAACGATGAAGGGCAAACCTGCAATGCCTTGTTAATAAGAATTAAAAACTTTAGTTCAGGATGAAAGGGTACATATATGCCAGGGCTATTCTGCCAGGGCTCCGGAGATCTTATTAATCCGATTAAGGACAGTATCTCTGCGGCTTTTCGGTACCAGAGCCTTGATTTTACAGGCCTCTGTATATTCCTGATCTTTCATTTCAAGTTTTTCCTCTTCGATGATCTTCATAATCTCATTGGTAAGATCGTAAGGAAAATGTATTATTATTTGTTCACTTTCTACTCTTTCAATGATCCTGGCATTCTGAATTGCATCTGCAGCAGCCGAACGATATGCATTTATTAGTCCCCCGACCCCCAGTAATGTACCCCCAAAATACCTCACCACTACGATAAGGATATTACTCAGGTCGCTGGATTGAATCTGTCCGAGTATAGGCTTCCCTGCGGAACTGGAAGGTTCTCCATCATCATTTGCCCTGTATTCAAGTTTTAAGGCTCCTAAGCGGTATGCGTAACAGTGATGCCTGGCATCATGATATTCCTTTCTGAGTGCCTCTAGAACTCTCTTTACCTCATCTGCAGAATATACGGGATAAGCAAAAGCGAGAAATTTGCTGCCCCTGTCCTTATAGACTCCCTCTGATTTATTTTCGATGGTTCTGTATCTGTCCATGCTCATCTCAGATAGAATAGGAAAGGAGTATGGTTGCAATGAGGCATATTAAAATGCCTGCGATATTCAGTCTTGAAAGTTTCTCCCTGAAGATTATTAGTCCCAGTATAACCGAAAAGGTAAGGATCCCAATATTATTTATCCCGAAGACGACAGAGCTATCAATAGTTCCCCCGCAAGGGATGGATAAAATTCAGTGTTCTTACAAGAAAGAAGATGGATCCGAAGTTCACCAGTCCCAGTAAAATTCCCCAGAATAAAACCTTGAGATTGAAGAGAGACATAAAACTTTTTCCTGCCGGTAAGGCTGATCAGTATCCCGCAAAGGGCAGAGATCCCGAATAGTAATAGCGGTAAAAAGAGAAAGATTGTTGTCAGAGACATATTCAAACTGGGCCAGTTTAACCAGTGAATCCACCAGTCCCATTCCTACAAACAGAATCAGTGGAAGGTAGAGCAGGGATAGATCCGGCATGCTGGTCCTTTTTCTTATATATGGTAAACAGTACCCCGGGTAGTGCAACCAATATGCCGGTAAGTTTCAGAAAACTGATGGAATCTCCAGGGTCATAAAGTAGAGAAAAGCCTATTGGAAAGACCATGGACATTTTTCCTGCAATGGTTGTTACGGCCATCCCGCCTTTTGTGATGATCTTGCTACAATAAAGAACATAGCAATAAACAGGACCCCGATAATAACAGCCAGCAGATAGAAAGGTTTCGGGAAATCCATATCCTGGATTTCCAACCCCGCATATATCAGGAACCCGGTGGCTGAAGCAGTCAGGTAATTAATGACAATGACCGGGAAGGTACTTACATCCCTTTTATCAATTAATCGGAAGATCAGGAAAATGCCGGTAGAGCTTAAAATGCTGAGAAGGAGATAGGTCATCGCACAGCAGTTAAGTTCCACATTGGGAAGGAAGAATTAAATTTTTAATTTCTTTTCGATTTCGTCGATCTGAATGCGGAATCTTTTGTCGGTTTCGATCAGATTATTAACTGTCTTACATGCATGCAGTACAGTAGCATGATCCTTTCCTCCAATTTGTGAGCCAATGGTTGCAAGGGAAGCCTTGGTTAGGCTCTTTGAGAAGAACATGGCTACCTGTCTTGCCTGCACGATCTCACGTTTCCTGGTTTTTGACTGGATATGTTCAACCGGGATATTGAAATAATTGCAGACTACTTTCTGAATATAATCTATACTGATCTCACGCTTGGTATTTTTGATCAGTTTGTCGATCATGTCCTTGGCAAGGTCCAGTGTGATCTCTTTTTTGTTGAGAGTGGACTGGGCAAGCAATGATATGAGGGCACCTTCAAGTTCCCTGATATTGTCTGTAATATGGGTGGCAATATATTCAACCACATCGTCAGGAAGATCAATTCCGTCCTTGTATGTTTTTTTCTTCAGGATGGCCATCCGGGTTTCGAAATCCGGGACCTGTAAGTCGGCTGATAATCCCCATTTAAAGCGGGAGAGCAAGTCTTTGTTCAAGTCCCTGTAATTCCACAGGCGGCTTGTCGGAGGTTAGGATCAACTGCTTACCTGACTGGTGGAGATGATTAAAAATGTGAAAAAAGGCATCCTGAGTTTTTTCTTTTCCTGCAAATTCGTGGACATCATCAATAACCAGAACATCAATCATCTGGTAAAAGTGAATGAAGTCGTTCTTATTATTATTACGTATGGAGTCTACAAATTGAGTCTGGAACTTATTGGCATTTACATACAGTACCGTTTTGTCCTGGAATTTTTCCTTTACCTGAATTCCAATGGCCTGTGCCAGGTGAGTTTTACCTAGTCCGGAGTCCCCGTATATCAACAAAGGATTAAAAGCGGTACCCCCAGGATTATTTGATACTGCATATCCTGCTGATCTTGCCAGGCGGTTGCAATCCCCTTCCACAAAATTGGTGAAGGAATTTTCCGGATTCAGCATCGGGTCGATATTCAGCTTTTTCAATCCGGGAATAATAAAGGGATTCTTGATGGTAGAAGCTTCAGAATCAATAGGCACTGAAACAGGTTTGTTTTTAAGTTCTTTCTGATTCCTGGCAGGAAGTTTTACCGTATAGGGCTTCGAGCTGGAGTAACCATTATTTTCCATTACCACGCTGTATTCAAGCTTGGCGTCAAATCCCAGTTCCTTGCGAAGAACTTTTCTTAGTATATCGATATACTGTTCTTCAAGGTATTCATAAAAGAAAGGACTAGGAACCTGAATGGTAAGAATATTCTTTTCCAGTTTCAGGGGAATAATCGGTTCAAACCAGGTACGGTAACTAATTGAGGGGACATTGTCTTTAATTATTTTCAGACATCTGTTCCAAACCGTTTCGTGCATCAGAGAGAAAAATATTATAAGGTTACTACAAGAATCAAAGTGCCCCGTAAGGAGAAGCTAAGTTTGTGAAAAAATAACTAAAAAAAAAACCCTTTTAGACTTGACATTGTAGAAAAAACTATATCCGGTTTATTATCAGTCTTTTAAAAGTAAAAAAAAATACAAAAAAATGCAATTTGCTGGTAATCAGCAATTTGATAAGATTCAGTCTTAATAAATTGCTACTTAAATATTTATAAAAATTTATGGGTGTGAAAGCATACTTAATCACATGTAATTTGAGATTTTTATCAAAGAATTACCCTTGTTGGTCAAATGATTTTTAGTGAAAATGTCAGATATTTTGTAATCCCTTGAAAAATTTATTCTTTTTTATCCTTTTTTCCGAATACAGAAACGTTAACGTATTTTTTCGGATTTTCCTGGAGGTCTTTCAGGAGAAGATCCAATTCCTTTGAAAGAGCCGAAAGATTATGGTAAAGTGAGTCATCATTTACAAGCATTCCGATGGTTCCTTCTCCTTCATTGATCTTTTCCAGTATCTGGTGGGTTTGTTCCAGGGTTTTATTGGTATTATTAATAGTTTGTTTGAGATCAGACTTTGCAATAGAGTCCGTAATGGATTCAATATTGCCCATGGCAGCAGCCAGTTGCTCATTATGTTGTTTAAGATTGAGGGTTATGGATTCAAGGTGCTCAATTAACAGGCTGAGTTTTCCGTTATCCGCCATCATGCCTTCAACCCCGTCAATACTGTTCTCCAATTTACGGATAGAGGATCTCAGTAGTTCAGCACTTTCCCTGTCAAAAACATAGGCCATGGCGGTCATTAGTGAATCGGCAGTAACCAGAAGGTTTTCGGCTTTTTCTTTCACCGGTGCAAGCTGTTTTTCCAGCTGGTCGGTTATTCCCGCCCGTACCCCTGACAGAAGCGTATCCCCATCAGTATGGTAGCGGTCTGATTCACCCGGAATAATCTGAATGGCCTTGGTACCCATGAAATCGGCATCATAAAGGATGGCCTGGGACTGTAAGGGCAATTTATAGTCCATACCAATCTCAAGCATGATCTTTAGCTTATTGTTTCCGCCGGTATTGAATTCAATACTTCCTACCTGTCCGATCTTATAACCGTTAATAAAGATTTTGCTGTTCTTTTCCAATCCGTTGATATCATCGTAAATCGCATAATAGAGGTTCACTCGCTGCAGGATATTCCTGCCCTTGAGAAAGTTGAGTCCCCAGATGGTAACGGCAATTGCGATCGTTATAATGATTCCGATTTTGATTTCGCTTGAAAGTCTCATATACTACTATAGAATGAGAATTAAAGGTAATTATTTATTTTGGTCCCGGGCTTCGGAAACAGGAATTATTTTGCCTGCTTTCACTGCTATAACGAAGGCTCCCGGGAAGGTTTCCTGCACTTGGGGAACCATTTCACGTATCTGATTATAAGAGGTTGACCTGCCAACCGCATATTTATACAGGTTGTTGGCTTTAAATTCAGCTATATGTCCATAATCTGCAAAGACGATATCGTCAAGGGTCCTTACCTGGGTAGTCGTCAGTACCTGTATCATATAATAAATAGTTTCATCGTCTGAAATTTCAGGGTCGGTTGCAGTGGTGAGAACGGTTTCGGGCCTATCATCCTCAATCGTTCTCTCTTTCTGGGGTACAATCTTATTAACTGCACTTTTACTTTCGATATTCTCTTTGTATTGTTTAAAGGCCCTGTATATGGCAGAAGCCAGGTATTCCTGTCCCGATTTGGACAAAAGGTACTTTTGTTCAGTAGCGTTAGTAATAAAACCGGTTTCAATGAGTACAGATGGCATGGTGGTGGCCCAGAGAACCCAGAACCTTTCCTGTTTAACACCCCGGTCCCTTCTCCTGGCCCTTTCCCTGAACTGTTCCTGTACAAGGTTTGCAAACTCAATACTCTGATGGTTATAGGTTTTCTGCATCAGGTTAAAGATGATGTAGGACTCAGCTGAATTAGGGTCAAATCCTTCATAATTCGAAGAATAATCTTTTTCCAGGGTGATGACCGAGTTCTCCTTCATGGCAACCTGCAGGTTACGTTCATCTGTAGAGGTTCCCATGGTAAAAGTCTCAGCTCCGTAGGTTTTGGGATTTGTCCACCAGTTTGCATGAATGGATATAAACAGGTCTGCATCGTTGCTGTTTGCAATATTTGACCTCTCGCGCACTTCAATGAATTCATCCTTTTTACGGGTATATATAACCTTAACATCCGGGATGTTTTGTTCAATGTATTCGCCAAGTTTCAAAGTGATTGCCAGGACGATGTCCTTCTCCTTTGCCCGGGAGCCTGTTGCGCCTGGATCATGTCCCCCATGACCTGCATCAAGGACCACTACATCAAGTTTTTCACCAGGGTCATCCGTAGCCATGGTAAAGGGACTAAAAATAATGCTTGACAGAGATATAAGAAACGGGCTTAAATACCGTTTATTCAACAGTGTTTTCAGGCTTTTTATTCCCATCAAATCTCGATTAATTTGATTAGTTTTAGGGGTTTTTTTATTACACGATCTGTACAAAATTAGCATATATAAGTTGTATACAAAACGACTGCATTTTCTTTTCCTGATTATTCTATTTTCCGCTGGCTGTATCCGGGCTTTTTCACAGGATACGGTAAGGGAGGAAGGGGATATTGGCCTGATCCCTGATTCTACCTTATCGGAAGACCCTGTCATATTACCAACTATCAACATTGATTCTATTCCTCAGCATAAAATTGATTCTATGCTAGGGAGGCCGACAGTTGAACCGGACAGCCTGCATGATAGCGGAGAGTCCCAGGCCATTGATGCGCCGGTGGAATATTCCGCAACCGATTCCATTGTTTATTCCCTTACTGATCAAAAAGTATACCTTTTTTCAGAGGGACATATAACTTACCGCTCAATTAACCTGGATGCCAATTATATTGAATTCAATATGGGAAACGAGGCTGTGTTTGCTACAGGTACTTTTGACAGTATTGGGATGGAAAGCGGGCGACCTGAATTTTCAGAGGGGTCAGAAAATTTCAAGGCGAAGAAAATCTCCTATAATTTCCGGTCCAAAAAAGGAATCATTTCAGATATTTTCACAGAGCAGGAGGGAGGATTCCTGCATAGTGCTACGACAAAGCGCCACCCGAATGGCCATATACATATGAAAAATGGGAAATATACTACCTGTGATGCGGAGCATCCCCATTTTTATATTGCTCTCACCAGAGCAAAATCGATTCCCAATGATAAGATTATATCCGGACCTGCCTATATAGTTCTTGAAGATGTTCCCCTGCCCATAGGTATTCCCTTTGGCTTTTTTCCCTCAAACCAGATAAACCAGTCAGGTTTCCTCCTTCCTACCTATGGAGAGGAAGAACGCCGGGGATTTTATTTACGGAACGGGGGATTCTATTTTGCTCTGAGCCAATATTTTGATTTAGCTCTTACGGGGGATATATATACGAATGGTACATGGGGATTGAGGAGCCGTTCAAATTATAAGAAGAATTATAAATTTACGGGGAATTTTGGGCTTAATTATTTCGAGAATGTTTCAGGTGATGAAGGACTGGATAATTATGCCAAGACAAAGGACTTTGCAATCCGATGGACACATTCCCAGGACAGTCGGGCAAATCCCAACCAGACATTCCGGGCCAGCGTGGATTTCAGTACGACTCAGTATGATCAGAACCACCAGAACAATATAAATAATGCCCTCAGGAGTACAAAACGCTCAAGTGTATCCTATTCCAGGATCTGGCCAAGTTCACCCTTCAACCTGTCCGGTAGTGTGGATGCCTCCCAGAACAGCCAGACCCGGACAATTGATATGAACCTTCCCTCGTTGAACTTTAACATGAACCGGATCTATCCCCTGAAAAGAAAGAATGCCAGCGGGAGTCAGAGGTTTTATGAAAAGCTGACCATCAGTTATAATGCTACGCTTGTCAATAAGCTCCATGCCCAGGAAGATTCTCTTTTACAGACAACAAACTTCTCAGACTTCAACAATGGCTACCAGCATTCTATTCCCGTAAGCCTGCCCCTGAATTTTCTGAATTATTTTACGGTTTCCCCCAGCATGAGGTATAACGGGGTTGTTTTTACCAAAGCAATTAATCCCATGTATTTCTCGGGTGCTGATAATCCAAACGGAAGTGGAAATGATACATTGATTATTGACACCATT
This sequence comes from uncultured Bacteroidaceae bacterium, assembly GCA_963777115.1. Taxonomy (GTDB): domain Bacteria; phylum Bacteroidota; class Bacteroidia; order Bacteroidales; family SM23-62; genus SM23-62. The sequence continues at coordinate 1,016,823 of CAVZPP010000002.1, forward strand.
CCAGGATTTAATTATGCACATGCCATCGTGCCAAGTGTAGGATTAAGTTTTACTCCAAAAGTCTATGGTATGTACCAATTCAGGGAAAAATCCAATATTGAAGCCATCCGACATGTTGTTTCACCCAGCGCCAGCCTGAGTTTTACACCTGATATGAGCAGCCTCATGCCGGAATACTACCAGGAAGTGGTGATCGATTCAAATGGAACCTTGAAAACTTATCCCAAGTATGATGAGACCATATACCGTACACCGGTCCCTTCAGGCAGGCAGGGTTCCCTGAGCCTCAGTCTGAAGAATACGGTTGAAATGAAATTAAAATCCAAGTCTGATACAAGTGATGAAACCACAAAGGTTAAGATCCTGGATAACCTGAATTTCTCATCCAGTTACAATATATTCAAGGACTCACTCAAATGGACACCTGTCCGCCTGACCGGTAATACAGCCTTTTTCAAACGAAAGGTTAATTTCCGATTCGGGGGAACCCTGGATCCATATTCTTATATTACTGACGAAAATGGCAGAACCTCCCTTATTGATAAATCCTATTTTTCTACCCATAAGAAATTGTTCAGGATCACCAGCCTGGATTTTTCGGTGGGAATGAATTTCAAGTCCAAACAGGGAACAGGTACCGAGGAAGAGGAGGATCCCATGGATCTTGCCAATGATCCCACATCGAGACTGGTTGATCCGACCGGAATGGACCAGGTAATGTATGGATCCTATGTGGACTTTGATATACCCTGGACCCTGGGACTGGATTATAATTTCCGTTATACCAAGCCATACGAAGATTATAAGATCATTCAATCATTCCGTGTTCGCGGGGATTTCAGCCTGACCCCAAAATGGAAAATCGGAATGAATTCAGGTTATGATTTTGAAAGAAAAGAAGTGACTACCACCAATATTAGTATTCACAGGGATCTACATTGCTGGGAGATGACAGTCAGTGTGGTTCCTTTTGGTAAATATCGCAGTTATTCATTCCAGATTAATATAAAATCAGCTATCCTCCGAGACCTGATGTATGAGAAAGGGGATTCCTGGTATGACAATTTCTAAATTAACGAATCATGAAGAAAGTTATTCAAACCGGAAATGCACCCGGTGCCGTTGGTCCCTATAGCCAGGCAATTGAAAATAAGGGAATCTTGTATGTATCCGGACAGATATGCCTGGATCCGCAAACCGGGAAACTGGTTGAAGGAGGAATCTCTGAACAAACCGGGCAGGTCCTGAGAAATATTGACAACATTCTGACTGCTGCCGGATATACAAAAAAGGATGTTGTTAAATGCACCTGCCTTCTGAAGGATATGGACCATTTCCAGGAAATGAATTCCGTATATGCAGAATATTTTGACGAAAACCCCCCGGCCAGAGCAGCTTACCAGGTTGTAAAGCTTCCTCTCGATGTGCTTGTCGAGATAGAAGCCATTGCAATGAAATAAAAAATAGGGTACCCTTGTGAGGTACCCTACATTATCAGTTATTTGGATAGAAGTTTATTCTGCAATGATATCGAATGGAATCTCTACCATTACATCCCTATGCAGTTTTACTGTCGCTGTATAAGATCCAACTTCTTTAATCAGTTCTTCCTTGATGGTGATGTCCTTGCGGTCAATTTCGAATCCTTCTGCCTTCATTGATTCTGCCAGTTGTATAGTATTTACAGATCCAAAGATCTTACCTTTTGTACTGGTTTTTGCACCAATTGTGAGTTTGATATCCTTCATCTTGTCTGCAATTGCCTCAGCTTCCTTCCTGATTTGCGCTTCCTTATGGGCACGCTGATTAAGAATTTCCTGGTGCATCCTCTTTGCAGAGGCTGTCGCGTTCAATGCAAGTCCCTTAGGAATCAGGTAATTTCTTGCATATCCGTCCTTAACTGTTATAATGTCATCCTTATGCCCTAGGCTAGGAATGTCCTTTTTTAGTATAATATCCATGAGGAATCCTTCTGTTACTTATTTCATTAAATCTGTGACATAAGGCAGAAGGGCCATGTGACGGGCTCTCTTAATAGCCCTCGACACTTTCCGCTGAAATTTAAGAGAGGTCCCGGTTAATCTTCTCGGGAGAATCTTGCCCTGCTCGTTCAAGAATTTCTTGAGGAATTCAGGATCCTTATAATCGATGTATTTGATCCGGTTTTTTCTGAACCGGCAATACTTTTTCTTTTTGATCTCTACCGTCGGCGGTGTGAGATACCTGATTTCTGACTGATTTTGTGCCATTGTTTATTCCTCCTTTGCTTTTTGTGGTTCGGCTTTTCTGTTTCTTTTCTTCTCAGCCCATGCAGCGGCGTACTTGTCAAGTCCGACGGTGAGGAATCTGATAATCCTTTCATCCCTCTTGAATTCTACCTCAAGTTTCTGGATGACTTCTCCCTCTGTTTTGAATTCAATCAAGTAATAGAATCCGGTCGACTTTTTCTGAATCGGGTAAGCAAGCTTTCGGAGTCCCCAATTCTCTTCATGTACGATCTCTGAGCCATTGTCAGTCATGATCTTCTTGAACTTGTCGACCGTTTCCTTCATCTGGCTTTCAGACAAAACGGGAGTTGTAATGAAAACGGTTTCGTACTGGTTCAACATTTTTTAAATATTTGATTATTAATAATGAGCGCACAAAATTAGAAACTTTTATGGATTGAACAAAAAAAAACACCTTGGAAGAGATTGTCTGTTTTAGTAATTTTAGCCACATGGAGAATTTCATCGTTTCTGCAAGAAAATACCGACCTGAGACTTTTACTTCTGTAGTTGGACAGGCATCTATCACCGGAACTCTCAAATCTGCTATTCAGAAAAAGCAACTGGGACATGCTTATCTATTCTGTGGTCCGAGAGGAGTTGGCAAGACTACATGTGCACGTATCTTTGCCAAAACAATCAATTGCCTGAATCTGGGTTCCGATGCAGAACCCTGCAATACCTGTGAATCCTGCCAGTCCTTTAATGAATCCAGATCCTTTAATATTCACGAACTGGATGCTGCTTCTAATAATTCTGTTGAAGATATAAGGAACCTAACAGAGCAGGTCAGGATACCTCCCCAGGTTGGTAAATACAGTATATATATAATAGATGAGGTCCATATGCTCTCATCCAATGCCTTTAATGCCTTTCTGAAAACCCTGGAGGAACCTCCTTCTCATGCAGTTTTTATTCTGGCCACTACAGAGAAGCATAAGATCATTCCCACCATCTTGTCCCGTTGCCAGATATTCGATTTCAACCGTATCCATGTTGAGGATATCGTGAAATACCTCGAGCATATTTCAGGCATGGAAGGTATTGAATTTGAGGCCGATGCGTTTAATGTAATTGCTTTAAAGGCAGATGGGGCTATGCGGGATGCACTTTCCATTTATGACCAGATGGTGAGTTTTTCAGGAAAGACCATTAAATATAAGGATGTCATAGAGAACCTGAATATACTGGACTATGAGTATTATTTTAAAATTACACGAAGTTGTTTTACAGGAAATATAGGTGCAACACTTTTAATTTTTGACGAGATACTTTCCAGGGGATTCGATGCCCATAATTTTCTTTCCGGATTTAATTCTCATATGAGAGACCTCCTGGTCTCCCTTGATGAGATTACCCTACAACTCCTTGAAGTAGGAGCGGGGATCCGGGAGCAATACAAAGTCCAGAGCAAGGAACTTGACCAGCAGTGGATTTATACAGCCCTTGATATCCTTGGATCGGCTGATGTAACCTTTAAAACCAGCAGGAACCAGCGTTTGCATGTGGAACTTGCCCTGTTGAAACTTTGCAGGCTCAGGGAAGCTCCGAAAAAAAAAGCATTGATCCAGGAGGAAAGGAATGAGGGTGAAACCCGGAAGGAAACTGAGCCAGAACCTGCAGTCATAAGCAGTGAGAGGGCCGGTGTCGGACCTGAGAAGGAGCCTGAAGTTCAAAAGGAAGCTGAAGCTCAGACGGAATCTGAAGTTCAAAAGGATTCTGAGACGGTTGAAGGCTCCGAAAATGAGATTGTGCAGGCTGCAGTTCCATCCACAGCTGAAAGTTCAGATCCTGTAGAGACGGTTGGGGATGCTAAACAGGATGCTGAACCGCTTAGGAAACCCCTAAGTCACATACCCGGAAAAATGCTCTCCATAAAGGATGCTATCAATGGTGTACAGCATAAGCAAGAAAATGAGTCAGAAGGGCTGAAGGTCGAAAAACCCATTCTTTCAGCATCCTTCAGCGAGGAAGACCTGCTTAAGAACTGGGAGTCTTTTACTGAAAGTATTAAAGAGGAGAAACCCAGGATGGCCAACAGCCTGAAACATCACCTTCCGAAATTGGGAGATGCCCTGCAGATAGAACTGGAATTAAGTAATTCAGCTCAGCTTGAGGAATTCAACAGGGATATTAAACCCCGCCTGCTTGCTTTCCTTGAAAATGCCCTGCAGAACAACCAGTTTAAAATATTTCCCGTGATCTCAACAGAAGAGGAAAAGCAAAATACGCTATATACATCCGAAGAAAAATTTGATCATATGCTTAAGAAAAATCCAGAACTGGGCAAGCTGAAGGAGAGGTTCAATCTTGATTTTGAATAAGCATGATTCTCTGCTATATTTTCTTAAATTTGAGCTCATAAATAAATATCACATTATTATGGAAGGACAAAAAATAACAATATCGAACGGAAAACTGAACGTTCCGGAGAATCCCATTATCCCTTTTATTGAAGGGGACGGTACAGGACCTGATATCTGGGCATCCTCTGTCAGGGTACTGGATGCAGCTGTTGAAAAAGCCTATCAGGGAAATAAAAAAATCATCTGGAAGGAAGTACTGGCCGGTGAAAAATCATTTAAGAAAACCGGTGAATGGCTTCCCCAGGAAACTCTGGATACTATTGATGAATACCTTGTGGCTATTAAGGGTCCCCTGACCACACCTGTGGGTGGTGGTATAAGGTCCTTAAATGTGGCCCTCCGGCAGATTCTGGATCTTTATACCTGCCTGCGCCCCGTTCGTTATTACGATGGAGTCCCTAGTCCGGTTAAGAATCCTACAACTACTGATATGGTTATTTTCAGGGAAAACTCAGAAGATATTTATGCAGGAATTGAATGGATGAGTGGTACAGATGAGAACCAGAAGGTGATAGATTTCCTTCAAACTGAGATGGGTGTTAGCAAAATTCGCTTTCCAGAATCTACATCCATAGGTATCAAACCGATTTCTAAAGAAGGTACTTTCAGACTGGTACGCGCGGCTATTCATTATGCACTTCAGCACAAGCTACCATCCGTTACCCTGGTGCACAAGGGCAATATTATGAAGTTTACTGAAGGACAGTTCAAACTCTGGGGATATGAAGTTGCAGAGACTGAGTTTGCAGACAAGGTATTCACATGGCTTGAATATGACAGGATTGCTGAGAAGGAGGGTACATCTGCGGCGAATAAGGCCCAGGATGAGGCATTGTCTCATGGTAAATTGCTTATTAAGGATGTCATTGCCGATGCATTCCTGCAGCAGATTCTTACCCGCCCGGCAGAGTATTCCGTTATTGCTACCATGAACCTTAACGGGGATTATATTTCAGATGCGCTTGCAGCCATCGTAGGTGGAATCGGCATTGCACCGGGTGCCAATATTAATTATGAGACCGGTCATGCGATTTTTGAAGCAACGCATGGAACGGCTCCAAAGTATGCTGGACTGGACAAGGTAAATCCAGGGTCCGTTATTCTCTCGGGAATGCTGATGCTCGAATATATGGGATGGCAGGACGCTGCAGACCTGATCGTTAAAGGACTGAAGCAGTCCATTGCCACAAAACGCGTGACCTATGATTTTGAGAGACTCATGGATGGTGCCACGAAACTTAAGTGTTCCGAATTTGGCACCGAGATAATTAAGAATATGTAAACCAATTTTTAACTGATAAATCAAAAACCTGAAATGTTACCAAAAAAAGTTGAAGAGATTCTGAATGTCCAGGTTGACAAGGAAGGATATTCATCACATTTATACCTTTCCATGGCTTCCTGGGCGGAGAACGAGGGACTGGGAGGTATTTCCGAATGGCTTTATGAGCAGGCCGACGAAGAACGGATGCATATGCTTAAACTGGTCAAATACATAAATGAGCGTGACGGGCAGGCAAAAATAGCCGCTGTAGCGGAACCTCCTGCAGAATTTGGCTCCGTCCGTGAGATGTTCGAGAAGGTCCTTGAACACGAAAGGTATGTTACGGCTTCGATTAATGAGATTGTTCAGATCTGCATCGAGGAGAATGATCATACCACGCATAACTGGATCCAGTGGTTCGTTACCGAACAGATTGAAGAAGAGGCCTCTGTTAAGTCCATTCTTGATAAGCTGAAACTGGCAGGAGACCATCTCTACATGTTCGACAGGGACATCATGGGTATGCGCTCCGCAGGCGGTGCCACAGCGGAATAGGGTAGTGTACTAGTTGATTTTTTTCATTTTCATGGGAAGGACCATGGACTCTATTTGCTTTTCCAGGTCCTTTAGTTCCTGGGGTGCCCCGTAGTAATCCATGATCTTCTTTTTCTTACCGTCGGAATGGTAGCTTACATATATGGTAGGCAGGTCGGTAACAAAAGCATGGTATTTGTCTTCCATGTCAAAAAATCCGGCCTGGTTGAAATAGGATCGAAGTAACTCGAGCTGCTTTTTGCTGAGGCGGAATGAATAAAGTCCGATATGTTCTGTGTTTTCCACTCCCTCGAATAGGGCATTTCCCTTTTGATCTATCTTAATAGTATAAACAGGACAACTTCCATAACAGGCTGTTTTTTCCATCTTGATGAGCAACTGATCGTCAGATATTTTAGTCGTTCCTGTACATGAAAGCATGTTCAGAAATACAAAAACTATTAAATAAGCGTTAATACCTTTTAAGTTCATCAGAATTTTATACATAATATGTAAATTTGCGGATGGAAGAAATTCCAGCTTTTTCAAAAATAGAAAATAAAATGAGAACGAGGATTGCAATATTGCTGACGGGATTTTTCTTTTTTTCAGGATTGACCGATACGGCTTCAGGACAACATCAGCATAAACATATACAAAAGGGTGAGGACCATTCCATTGTCTGTTACTATACGGATGATGTGGTTGAGCGTTATATACCCCCACCAAAAGCATATACTTCACGTCTGAAATCCGGGCAGGAAGCGGGTGCTCAATTCATTTTTACCATAGAAAATGCACTTGACTCGGCAGAGGTGGCAGCAGCCTGCCAGAAGGCAGGAGAAATATGGGGATCCCTCATTCATTCATCGATACCTATTAATGTAAGGTTGATTTTTGCAGATCAGGACTACGGCACACTTGCTTCCACAGGTACTCCATGGCCCCCAAGGCTTGTGGACGATAACGGTTATCTACCAAGGAGATATTATGTTCAGTCCATTGCCGAGAAAATGTACCGCCAGAATTTAAACGGGAAAAATCCTGACATGACCATGACCTTTAACCAGAACGTAGCCTGGTGGTACGGCCTGGAAGAAAATACCACTCCACTTAGCAGGTATGATTTCCTTTCCACCCTTTTGCATGAAATGGCACATGGCCTGGGATTCTTCGGATATTTTCAAGTGGATGATGATGGACTGGGTTATGGTTTAGGCATACCTACTTCTTTTGATGGTTTTTTTGAGACCGATGCCGGAGTCATGGTGGCAGATACTATTGCCTTTCCTCAGCCTTCGAAAGACCTTGGAGATGCCCTTACCAGTCCCCCGATATATTTTAACAGTCCCATTGCCCTTAAGGAATTGCCTGATGAAACCACACTGCCGAAAATGTACATTACAAATCCCTGGCGGGGAGGAAACAGTCTTTACCACCTGGATCTGAAATATGACTGGAAACTTGGTGGCAGAGATGCATTAATGACTTATGCAGCGGCAAAGGGAGAAGCAATTCACGATCCTGGACCCATAACCACTTATATGCTGTATGAAATTGGATGGGTGCATACATTTATTGATGTAGACACTTTGAAGGACCGGGAGACTATTGGAGAACCCTTTACCGTAGTTGCAAGAATCCAGGGAGATCAGGGTATAAAAGAAAATTCCCAGAAATTAACCTATTCATTTAATGGATTTCAATCGGACCAGACCGTGAATATGGTCCCTACCGGCAATTCCGATGAGTTCAAGGCCAATATCCCGGTAAGCTCAACCGGAACAACCGTACATTATTTTGTCCAGAGTACGGATACTTTTAACAGGGTTTATACCATGCCTTCCCAGGCACCTGAAAACTTCTACCGGTTTCATGTAGGTCCCGATAACACACCTCCCGAAATTATTCATAGTCCCATCAAATATATGCTGGCTCTGCAGGATTCAGTTCTGGTAAAGGCTGAGATCTGGGATAACCTGGGATTGAAAGAAACAACAGTTGAATACAAGATCAATGATACAGATCAGACTCCTGTCAGTCTTGAACACGATACCCTGGCTGATTACAAGGGATATATGAGGTTCTCGGAGGGCCAGATTAAGCCGAATGACGTTATTAAATACCGGATAAAGGCAGTTGATGCATCAGCTGCAAATCATACAACCTATACCCCCGAGTCAGGTTATCATGAATTTTCAGCAAGGGATGTGCCACCATTTGTCGAGACGTATTCAAATGATTTTGAGGGTAGTATGGATGATTTCGAATCGGATGGTTTCAGCAAGCACAAGCCAGGGGGCTGGAGCTCATTCGGCTTACATACTGACCATCCCTACTTTGCACATAACAGGGATAATACTCAGGATGAAATCACGGCTACTCTGATAATGCCAATCAAGTTATCGGAGGTAGCCATGCATATGAAATTTGATGAGATTGCCTATATAGAGGAAGGAGAAGAGGGTTCCGAGTTTGGGGATTGGAACTTCTGGGATTATGTCATTGTTGAAGGTTCGAAAGATGACGGAAATACATGGATTCCATTTGAAGACGGATGGGATTGCCGGCAGAAACAAGTATGGTTTGATGAATTTACGAAGGTCAGTAACCAGGATGGCAACCTGAGCACAGCTGTCCCCAACCAGGGAGATATGAGGCATCATTTGATTGATATGCTGGCTCCTGAAGAATTTAATGGGGGGGATATTGTCCTGATACGTTTCCGTTTATTTTCAGATCCTTATTATGCTGGTTGGGGCTGGGCAATTGATAACCTGGAAATCGGTCCGGTTGTTTCAATTGAAAACCATTCCATTGTTCCTGATGCTATAGATATCTACCCGAATCCTACCAACGGCTTTGTTACGGTTAGAATGCAGCTACTGAATGAGGTGGATGCGCTTGATATAACTCTTTATAATTTGACAGGACAGCAGATATTCCGGGAATCATTTAATTCCCCCGAAAGGGATTTTAACCAGTATTTCAACCTGGATTATCTTCCTAATGGTGTTTACCTGATGAAACTGTCTTCAGGACAGCAGTCCATCATGAAGAAAGTTATTCTGAGCAGGTAATTAACGTTTAACCAGCTTTCCGTTAATGATCCGATCCCCGTCAAGGACCCGGATATGGTAGACTCCGCCTGTATGTTCGCTCAGATCGAACCGGGTAAAGACGCTTCCGGATATTCCTTCAAAATGCTTCTGCTTCAGGATCTGTCCATTGAGATTATACAGAATAATATCAATTTTGGAAGATTCTGTATTATTCAGACGAACGTTGAAAATATCCATCCCAGGATTCGGGAAAATCGACAGGGCAGGGGACTTCTGATAAATTCTCTGCTCATCAATCCCTACCGGATTGCTATTAAAATACAAATCAAATGTGCCTACATCGCCGCCATGGCTGCCATCCAGCTGCAGGTAATACCTTTTGCCGGATTCCACACTTAGGTGATCAATCCTGGCAGCAAGAATACTGGGTTTCGTTTGGTCAGGATCATCATTTGCCGCAACAAGATTTTCGATTTTAATATCCGTACAGGTATCTGCCCTGTATATGGCAATCTGGTTGTCAAATCCCTCAGTCTTAATAGTTGCAAAACCATTCTCGGGTCCAATGAAATAATACCAGAGTGAATTGGTAACGGTTTCCCCCCATGTATCGGTGCACCATTTAAGGGCTGCGTAGCAATCGGTATCCTCAGGTGCGGGTTCATCCACTTCAGCCGTAGCAAACTCATTGGTCCATGATCCTATCCATCCAATCGGCTCTATCAGCATGGCATTACACATATCATCATGGGGAAGTTTGTTGGTTGTTGATAATACCACAGAGTCTGTGCCGCTGCATGATCCCTGGGTGCCTGTAACGTAAAGCCAATGAGTCCCTTCAGCAGGGGGGGTAGCCATAACGGTCTGTGAGCTGGCATTGTCTACAATTGCGGCAGGGGACCAGGAATATGTGTCAGCGCCGTATGCTGCTACCTCGCGGGACTGACCCTGGGGAAATGCAAGGTTTTCCTGAAGGATATTAACCCTGATTGCAGGAACAACATCAATGTAGTCATGCCGGATTACCGTATCCTTACCACCGGCTCCAGAGACAATCAGGGAGATGGTTTTTGTGCCTTCTGTGGAATAGGTCACCTTGTGGGGACCCTTGGTGTTGGCTGTCGATGGACTGGCATCAGAGCCGAAGTCCCATGTCCAGCTATCAGCCGGATTGTTCTCCAGATAAGTATAGGTAACCTCAGAGTTCAGGCAGGCTTCCTTCTTATCTGATTGGAAGAGTCCCACCGGTGCAGAAGAGGTCCTTGCATAGGCCCGGATGGTAAGGTTAAAATCCAGTGCCATGTCGGCTTCATTCGTATTTAGCCAGGCATCCGCCCCTTCGCGACGGACCCAGTTAACATCCGGTTCTATTACCGGATTGCTGAATCCTTCATTGAAGGATTCAACTGCATGATTGACAGTATCTCCACCCACTTCCCGGGTGACCTGTATGAAAAAGTCTCCATTCACCACCGCAGGAAGTTCAAAAGTATAAACTCCAGGAATCTCTATATAGATATCTTCCCTGCTGCCAATAAGATTGCTCGGTTCTTCCCCGTTAAAATCCTCATAAATATGGAAATCCAATACCGTTTCCGGGTCCGGTACCACTACACCCACATGTGTAATTAATTGAGATTCATTGGATATAAACTTGGCCAACTCATATACCTTATTTGTATTATTAAATATTTGTCCCGTGAATCCCAGCTCGTCATGCACATAGCTTACATCCACCTCCTCTTTTTCCCATCGGGTCGGGTAATAGGCCAATTCATCAGCCCCAAACTTTGTATCCTGGTAAGAAATATAGAAGAATCCACTATCAGCCCACTCCGTGCCCCATGAGTTTTTAACTATCCAGGCTCCGGTTCCTCCTGCGGTAATTTTACTGTCATCCCAACCGCATACCAGTACTGCATGGTTGGCTGAAAGAGATCCGCTGTAGTGGTAAGTATTTTCAGTATCGTTAAAACTTGCTCCGCTGGCATCCCAGTAAATACTTGCATAAACAGCTCCATAATTATACACCGTACGCTTTAATAATTCAAAATCCCGTGCCGGCAGCCATCTGGACTCCGGAACATAGGCAAGGGGTTTAAGAAAAGATTTACATGTTGGAGCCTCAGGGTTATACTGATCCTGGGATTCCAGTACGGGTCCTTTGAAACGGGTCAGGTAGGAACTACAGGTAAACTGGTTTCCTCCCTGGCCGTATCCCCATTCTTCTTCAAAACCAGCACAGGCAGCCATGTGCTGTTCTGACAGGTCAAACTCCCCGAGTCCCATTGTAAGCCACCTTGATTCGACTGCCCCAAGACTTGAAAACATGGTACAATTGCCTCCATAAGTCCCTCCACCCTGGTTTTTTGCCGAGGTTACCCGGTTCAAAGTCCGAAGGTCAAAAAGAGCCGGAAATGCAGCAGAACTTTTATACCTCATATCAGAGTCCTGACGCTTAACTGAATTAATTTTAAAAGGGGCAGGTTTGTACCCCAGTGAGAATTCGGAACTTCCCTTTGGGGAATTGCTTTTCAATCCATTTGATGGATATGTTCCTGTTTGTGCAATGGCAGTGGATACCAGAAAACAGAAGAATATAAGATGCAGAATTGTCTTTTTCATTCCTGATAGTTTTGTCGACTGGAGACAATATACAAATTATTCAAACTTGCAGGGGAATTCGATGTTAACAAATCCCTTAGAAGCATGGAATTATTATGTAAAATAAACTAATTTTGTCTGCGTTTTATATCGAAGAGAAAAAGAGATTATAATGAGTATTATAGATAAAGTTGCCGGTAAACTATTTGGTTCCAAGTCGGATCGCGATCTCAAGGAGTTAGATCCATGGGTCGAAACGATCAATGCAGAAACGGCCAATGTTGAAAAAATGAGCAATGACGGGCTCAGGGAAGCTGCAGCATTGTTAAAGGATGATATCCGGGGATCGGTAGGGGAAGAACGAAACGAGATCGAAAGCCTGAAACATCAAATGGAGGATCCACAGGTAGATGTCGATCAGAAGGAGGATATCTATCAGAAGATTGAAAAGCTTGAAAAGGCGATTGATGAAAAATTGGTGAAGGTACTGAAAGATGCCATTCCGCTTGGATTTGCCATAATTAAGGAGACAGCCAGGCGATTCAAGGAAAATGAATTCCTTGAAGTTATTGCCAATGATTATGACAGGGATCTGGCTGCCGGAAGAGAAAGTATAGAAATTAAGGGGGATAAAGCCCGCTGGATGAGTGAGTGGATGGCCGGTGGTACCATGATCAAATGGGATATGGTTCACTACGATGTGCAGCTGATCGGAGGGGTCGTTCTTCATGAGGGCAGGATCGCTGAGATGGCAACAGGGGAAGGAAAAACCCTGGTAGCAACCCTGCCGGTATTCCTGAATGCCCTTTCAGGCAGGGGAGTACATATTGTAACAGTAAATGATTACCTGGCAAAAAGGGACTCCGAATGGATGGGGCCATTGTATGAATTTCATGGATTGACAGTAGATTGTATCGATAAACATCAACCCAACTCCGATGACAGGAGAAAAGCTTACCTGGCAGATGTGACATTCGGGACCAACAATGAATTCGGATTTGACTACCTCCGCGATAATATGGCAATTTCGCCTGCCGATCTGGTGCAGAGGGTTCATAATTATGCTATTGTGGATGAGGTGGACTCCGTACTTATTGATGATGCACGTACTCCGCTTATTATTTCCGGTCCCGTTCCCAGGGGGGATGACCAGCTTTTCCAGGAATTAAAACCAAAAATCGAAAAGATCGTGAATGCTCAGCGAAAGCTGATCAATACGATTATTCCCGAGGCAAAGCAGGCCCTGAATGCAGATGATAATGATAAGGCAGGATTATACATGCTTCGGGCCTTCAAAGGTCTGCCAAGGAATAAGGCGATGATTAAGATGCTGAGTGAGGAGGGAAATAAGAGCCTGATGCGGAAGACTGAGAACTTCTATATGCAGGAGAACAGCAAGAATATGTTCAAGGTCACGGATGAGTTGTATTTTGTGATTGATGAAAAGAACAACAGCATCGAATTGACGGAGAAAGGGCTGGACCTGATTACCACCTCTTCTGACGACTCTGGTTTTTTTGTCCTGCCTGATATTGGTTCTGAAATTGCAGAACTGGAGAAGTCTGAACTTTCCAGTGAGGAAAAACTGGAGAAAAAGGACAAGCTCTTACAGGATTATGCCATTAAATCTGAGCGGGTCCATACCATCAACCAGTTGTTAAAAGCTTATGCCCTGTTTGAAATTGATGTCGAGTATGTTGTTATGGATAACAAGGTAAAAATCGTAGATGAGCAAACCGGGCGTATCTTTGGATGGCAGGAGGTATTCAGATGGACTCCACCAGGCTATCGAGGCAAAGGAAAATGTAAAGGTGGAAGCTGCTACCCAGACTTTTGCCACTATTACCCTCCAGAATTATTTCAGGATGTATAAGAAGCTCTCCGGTATGACCGGTACTGCCGAAACAGAAGCTGGAGAATTCTGGGATATTTATAAACTTGATGTGGTTGTGATTCCAACCAACCGTCCCATTGTCCGGGATGACCGGGAGGACATGGTATTATAAGACAGTCAGGGAAAAATACAATGCAGTAATTGATGAGATTGTTAAACTGGTCAAGGCAGGGAGGCCTGTCCTGGTGGGTACTACTTCCGTGGAAATTTCAGAGCTTCTCAGCAGGATGCTTAAGATCCGGAAGATCGAACATAATGTTCTGAATGCCAAGTTGCATGCAAAGGAAGCAGACATTGTTGCTACTGCAGGTAAATCCAGGATCTGTCACCATTGCTACCAACATGGCTGGACGTGGTACTGATATCAAGTTAACCCCGGAGGTCGTAAAGGCAGGGGGACTGGCAATTATCGGTACTGAAAGGCATGAATCCAGGCGGGTGGACCGGCAGCTTCGAGGTCAGGGCGGGTCGACAGGGAGATCCCGGATCATCCCAGTTCTATGTTTCGCTGGAAGACAACCTGATGCGTCTGTTTGGATCTGATCGTATTTCAGGGATAATGGATAAGCTGGGCCTGAAGGAAGGAGAAGTAATCCAGCATTCAATGATAAGCAAGTCCATCGAAAGAGCCCAGAGAAAGGTTGAAGAAAACAACTTCGGTATCCGTAAAAGACTGCTGGAGTATGATGATGTCATGAATTCACAACGGGAGGTGATCTATACCAAACGAAAGCATGCACTCCTGGGTGAAAGACTCAGCCTGGATATTAATAATATGATGTTTGATATGTGTGAAAGCATAGTGCTGGATTCTCACGGTATTGTTGATTATTCAGATTTTTCACTGGAGGTACTGAGATACCTGTCAGTCGAACCCCCTGTTGATGAAGAGGAATACAAGGAGCTGAATGCAAATGAGGTTACTGAAAGGCTGTTTAATACTGTCAAGGAAACTTACCAGCGGAAACACCAGTCCATGGTCCAGCAAGCCTGGCCGGTAATCAAAGATGTTTTTGAAAAACAGGGAAAAGTATATGAAAACATTGTAGTCCCTATTTCTGATGGAAGTAAAATGTTCCAAATCCTTACGAATCTTGAAAAAGCCTATGAGTCGGAGGGATATGAAGTAATAAAGGGATTTGAGAAAACAGCCAACCTGGCAACCATTGATGAAACATGGAAGGAACACCTCAGGGAACTCGATGATCTGAAACAATCCGTTCAAAATGCTACTTATGAGCAAAAGGATCCCTTGTTAATCTACAAGTTTGAATCTTTCGAATTATTTAAGACAGCTGTCGACAAGATTAATAAGGATGTAGTTTCCAGCTTACTGAAAGGAAATATACCCATACAGGACAGCAGCCAGGTGAAGCAGGCCAGAGGGCCCCAGCGTCTGGATACCAGTGCTCTAAAGCAAACAAAAAGAGATGCCCAGTCAGCATACGAGGGCGGAGGACAGGAAGGTGAGGCTCAAGACCGTCAACCCAAGAGAGTTGAGCCGGTACGGACAGGTAAGAAATTTGGACGTAATGACATGGTTAAGGTCCGCTACCAGAATGGTGAGGTTGTTGAAGCCAAATACAAAAAAGTGGAGCTGGATATAAACAGCGGAGCCTGCGTGGTGACTACCTGATCAGAGTTTCTTATTGATATCTTTTCGATGTCCGATCTTGATTATCCAGACTATGAGTTTTATATCTTCAATAGAATAAACTATTCTGTATGAGCCCTGACGGATACGGTATTTTTCATCACTAGTCAACTTTTCACAGCCTGTCGGCCTGGGATCAGTCTCCAGATCCTTGATTTTTTTTACAATATTCTTCAGGTCTTTTTTTGGAAGTTTTTTTAGCTCCTTTACAGCTGAAGGTTTGATGTAAAGGCTATATTTTTCCACTCGATTTGAGTTCTTTCAGTACGTATTCGAAATCCAGGTTAGGTTCATTCAGTCGGTTCTCAAATGCTTCCAAATCTTCGAAATCCTCGGCCAGAGATTGTCGTACAGCATCATTCACCAGGTCAGAAAGGGACCTGGAAACCTGGGCAGCTTTAATTTTTAATGCCCTGTGAACCATTGGATCAAGGTATACTGTTGCTCGTTTTAATGTAGTTTCCATACTAACAAAGGTACATTAAAATGTTTTAACGTTAAAATGTATATCTGCATACTATTCATACGATTTATTCAAACGCCGGAAAAAATTACTGAAGGTTAAATTGGTATCGCCTTAATGAGATCCGAAAGCTTTACATAGGTGCTTCTGCTTATCGGTACCAGGGGTAGCCTTACATGGTTCTCACAGATATTAAGAATGTGCAGGGCTGCCTTTATACCTGAAGGACTCCCTTCCACGAATATCTGATCAATTATATCCAGCAGGCTGAAATGTATTCGCCTGGCATCATCCCATTTGTTTTCGAGTGCACAATGGACCATTTCTGAGAAATGTCTTGGGAAGGCATTCCCGATAACAGAAATAGCACCGGAACCACCAAGACTGATCATGGGCAGAGTCAGAGCATCATCACCGGATATAAGGTGGAAATGTTTTGGTTTTTTCGAAGCCAGGGTCATCATTTGTGTCATATCTCCTGAAGCTTCCTTTATCCCAATAAATTTTTCACTTTCGCAGGCCAGGGCCAGGGTGGTTTTTGCTTCAATATTAGATCCTGTTCTTCCGGGAACATTATAGATAATAATCGGAAGTGGACTATGTTTTGCCAGGGCCATGTAATGGGCATGTATTCCCTTCTGAGAGGGCTTATTATACTGGGGAGATGCTGTTAAGATTGCATCGACACCCTTAAAATCCCATGAATTTACCTTTTCAATCAGTTCGGCTGTATTGTTTCCCCCGATACCTGCAATAATGGGTAGCTGTCCATTATTAACCTCTATAACCTTTTGTAAAACAGCAACTTGTTCTTCAGATGAAAGAACTGGCGTTTCCCCGGTTGTTCCCAGGACAACCAGGTAATCCATCTTGTTTTTTATAGTGTGTTCAACGACATCGGCAAGTGCCCTGAAATCAATACTGTCATCTTTCTTAAAGGGAGTAACAAGAGCAACTCCTAAACCGGTAAATCTAGAATCCATCATTATTCAAAAATCTTACAACAAATATAGGTAAATTTAATTTGGCTATACCCTGGAATTTTATGAGTTGCGGGTATGTAGAATGGAGAGGTAGTGTTTAATTTGGCTGATCAGGAAAGAAACGGTTTTTTCCTCCTTAATATCTATCATCAGATCATAATCCTCGGTTTCCTGATAGCGCCCGATCTTATATGCAGACGGAGATATTTTTAAAATGTAGTTCAGCGGAAAAAAGTCCCTAAGGCTCAGGTCAAACAAAATATCAAATTTTTTGTGGAGGAATTCATCAACAAAAGGCATGTTTGGTTTATAATACCAGCTCAGATCCTTCTGGCAAAAGAAATTATATCCTGTTCTCATCAGGTAGTGATCCGGCACTTCTTTATCACTTATGTAGCCTATTACATCTGTTTTAATAGACTCAGATTCAAGAAATTCCCTGAATTCTTTGACGGCAGTGAATTCCTCCTCATTCCGGCAGTTAAAAATAATGCCGGCTGTACCGGCGGTTGTAAAGTTGTGGATCCTTTTGTTTCTAGTGACCTGCTTTGACTTTTGTCGGAGTTCATAAGCACCAAAAAACCTTCGGATGTTGCGGATCATTTTCACCCTGCAATAATATAAAAAAATAAGTCCATCTGGCTCATGAGGAGGGGGCATTTTATCAACACGGGAATTCAGATTTTATGATATGGATTAACCCTGGGACTCACTCATCCGAAGATAGGAGTAAGGGCAACACTTTGCCAGGACTGTTAATCCCTCTCAAAATCCAATTTCTCGCGGGCGCCGAATATGTAATCTTTTATCAGCTCCCGCCAGCCTGAGCGCTTATATATTGCGGCACAATCACCGTAATTATGGTGTCCACGGAATCTCTCGGTAAGATTATTAAGCTTCTCCGCCAGTTCTTTTGCCTTCCCTGCCAATTTCAAACCATTTTTGCTATCACCCATGGTTGAGAGGGCAAGGGCTAAATCAGCAGGGGCAACTGACTCTTCATTTTTATTGTCCAATCTATGCCATATGGCAATAGATTGGTTAGCGTATTTTAGAAGTGTTGGCACAAGACTGTAATCTCCACTATTTGCCCAGGAATATCCACTGAGTATTCTTGCTTTGGCTTCATTCCTTGCAGTCCATTCGTTAATAACATTTATTGAAGCAGTGTCCGGTCAGATAGTGTATAATGAACAATTTACCTGTAATGATTTCCAGTTGGATGTATCGGATTTCAGGAAGGGAATGTATTACATATGTATATGTTCCGGGAAGTATATTGCCAGTCAGAAGGTGGTAATGCATTGATCATATCTGTATAATCACTTTTCCCCTTGGCTTGCCGAATTCGGCCTTGTCAAACGCTTCGGAAGCCTTTTCTAATGGGAATGTTTGCTCTATCACCGGCTTCAGCTTTTTATGTTCGATCAAAGTCTCCAGTTCATCATAATCTTCTGGTTTCTTCCGCATGTTGGATGAGGTCATCTTTCTTCCGAACCGTATCCTTACCCAGGAGGCCCTGAAGGCAGTCCAGGGCATGTATAACGGTGAGGCATACATGCCTTCCGGTTTAAGAAGGCGTTGGATCTCTTTGTCGGGCATCATTCCCCAGGCATCCAGGATGGCATCAAACTGCGTTCCATCACTGATCATATTTTCCCCGCTGTACCCGAAAACCTCATCTGCGCCCAGTTCCCTGGCCAGGTCACTGTTTGCCGCGCTGCAGGTGGCAGTAACATAGGCACCCGCTGCCCTGGCAGCCTGGACCCCGAAATGTCCCACTCCGCCTGTGGCACCATTAATAAGTAATTTTGTACCCTCCTTTACACCGCATCTACGCAGACCATTCGTTGCCGTCAGTGCCGCAATGGGCAATGATGCAGCCTCTTCAAATGAGAGCCATTCGGGCATCAACCGAAGGTCTTTTCGATGGACATGCGCGATCTCGGCAAGTGCACCGGGCATCCGTGAAAAAGCTGATATGGCACCATAGACACGGTCCCCGGCTTTGAAATCATCTATGCCGGGAGCAACTTCCTTAACAATACCCGCAAAGTCCGAACCGATGATCATGGGAAATTTGGATCCCAGCAATAGCTTGAGCACACCCTGCCTGATTTTCCAGTCCACCGGGTTGACCGACACTGCCTTAACCTCAATTAGTAAACCATCCTTTTTAAGCTCAGGCTCGGGCAAATCTCCATATTGAAGTGATCCGGTCTGTCCATATGATACAAGATATGATGCTTTCATACTACAATAACATCCTGGGGGAATAATTGTTGAAGATAAGAGGTATATATATAATGGAAAGCAGGTCAACGACGTCTTCGTTTTTTCTCCCGAGTACGCCGGTTCCTGCGAACATCTTTATAAGAATCCAGGTAGTCCTCGCAATCCAATTCTTCTATAATATTGTCCGGTATTTTAAAAGAGAGCTCTTTCGAATATCTGTAAAGAGGATCCCGGTATATTTTCTGCATATACCTGGCCCACATGGGTAAAGCCGCTGCGGCACCCTGTCCATAACCCCCATACCTGAATCTTACCCTGGGATGATCTCCTCCAACCCATACACCGGTAATCAAAACAGGCGTAAAACCAATAAACCAGCCGTCCGTGTTTTGCTGAGTTGTTCCGGTTTTTCCGGCAATCTCGTTGGTAAATCCATAAACTGTTCGCAGCGATGAGGCAGTACCCCTGTCGACGACACCCTTTAATATTTCTGTCATTATCTGGGTCTGATGAGGATCGATTACCTGATCTGATTCCAGAGCCTCCTCTTCAAATAGAACATTTCCGGTCTTATCTTCAATTCTTTTAAGAAAAATGGGTTCAACCCTTCTTCCTTCATTCAGAATAATGCTGTAAGCCTTAAGCATTTCTAAAAGCGAAACATCACCTGTCCCAAGTGCCAATGAAAGCACTTCGGGCAAGTCCCCTGTGATCCCCATCTGTCCGGCTAGCTTTATCACCTCCTCAATCCCCGTCTCTTCCAGCAATTTGACACTAATTGTATTTACTGAATGCGTTAAGGCTCCTTTCATTGAATAATAGCCTCCGTATCCTCCTTTAGAATTTCTTGGCGTCCAGTTATTATATTCTTCGTAAACCACAGAATCGTTTGGATAGTATGTGCAGGGATTCATTCCATTTTTCAATGCTGCCAGGTAGACTATGGGTTTAAAGGTCGAGCCCGCTTGTCTCCTTGAGGTAACATGATCATACTTAAAATAAGTGGAATTGATGCCGCCAACCCAGGCTCTCACATAACCGGTATTGGCCTCAAGAGACAGCAAACCCGTATGCAAAAATTTTGCATAATGAGCCACGGAATCATATACAGACATTTCCACCTTCTTCATTCCCTGCCAGGTAAAAACCTCCATCCATTTCGGAACCTTTAATGAATCGATTAGTTCATCCCTTGACAACCTCTTTCTTTTCAGGCTTGTGTATTGTTGAGTTTTTTCGAGGTTTTTGATTATTATAGAACTGTTATTACCCAATGGATGTCTGTTCTTCCATTGACGATCGAAAATGCTTTGAAGGTGAGCCATCTGGGCTTTCATGGCCTGTTCAGCATATTCCTGCAAATCTGCATTAATGGTGGTGTATATTTTTAGTCCGTCTGTATAGATATTATATTTTGTACCATCCTCTTTTGGATTATTCTTTACCCAATCTAGCAGGACCAATCGTAAGTGCTCCCTGAAGTATGGAGCCAATCCCTCATTATGGGTTAAATTGACATAATCCAGTTCAATGGGTAGTGTACATAGTGAGTCTGTTGTTTCCCTGTTCAGAATATTATTCTCATGCATTCGTGAGAGTACCTGGTTTCTTCTTGACATTGATCTTTCCGGGTACAACCTGGGATTGTATGTATTGGTACCCTTTAACATGCCCACCAAAAGAGCCGATTCTTCAATTTTCAGTTCCCGGGGAGATTTATTAAAAAACCTGTAAGCTGCAGTTTCTATTCCATAAGAGTTTTCTCCAAACGAAACTGTATTCAGATATAATTCAAGTATCTCAGGTTTTGTATAGGCTTCATGAAGGCGAACACCAATGATCATTTCCCTGAATTTATTCACGGGCATCGAGAATATAAAATAGCTCTTCCTTGGAAAGAGATTTTTCGCCAGTTGTTGGTGAATGGTGCTACCCCCTCCGGAACTCCTGTTACGAAGAATTATCGATTTTACTAAAACTCTAATGGCACTTTTTCCATCTATCCCATTATGCTCATAAAACCTCTGGTCCTCCGTGGAGATCAATGCCTCAATCAAATGTTCGGGTAAGTCCTGGTAACGGACATTTGTCCGATCCTGGAAATAATACTTTCCCAACAGGACCTTTTCGTTGGAGTAAACTTCGGAAGAGAGGTAGTTTTGAATTTTTTGCAACTCCTTAACTGAAGCGATATGCCCGTAAACACCCGTAAAAACCAGAACAAATACCAGACATAGCAGGAAAAATATACTTCCTGTAAATAGTAGGAAATATCGGATAATCCTATTTTTTTTGATCTTGAAAGGGTACTTGGATTTTAACACACTGTTTCTAGTTCTCTACCAGGTTTTGTTCTAGTTCTCTACCAGGTCTATCCTTTTATCTTTTTCTTTGTCTTCGGTCTTGATCTTCCCGGTCTCTGTCGTTCTGGCTCTCCCTCAGAAGTTCTTTCTCATCCTCCAGTCGTTTCCTGAGTTCCGGTAGAAAGATTGTATTGGGATATGGATTGTTTTCAAGTAAATTTTCGAGATTATTTATCTTTTGTTCCGGTTCTCGTTCTTCCAGATTACGTTTGACCAATAAAGCAAATGCTAAATCAATGGTAGTATAGGAAATATTCTCCTTTTTTATCCAGCCGGTATTTTCTTTTTTTTCATTTACCACCTTTATCCAATCGTCCCACTCTTCAACTACTGCAATGATCTCCATGGTATTCATTCTTTTGGCAGTAATAGTCAGCAGGTCAGGTCGCATATACAAAGGGACCTCCTTAATAATAACAGCTGGTTTAGCATTTAAAACACTGGCAAAGTCATATACCCATACCACGGTGGAATCCGATAACCGGGCCTTTATAAACGTTGTATTGTTGTCTGTAGAATCAATGGCGACTGTATCCAGGTATGTAAAGCTTTCTCCCAGGCTTAGCAGGGTGGTTCTGGGTGAGTTTTTCAGGGGTTGGCTTCGGGTAGATATTCTATCCCAAACACTTACACCAATAATCTCCGGGGTTTCAGTTTTTACATAAATTGATTCTTCCGGTGTACTATTAGTGCAGGCTGTTATTTTAAATAATAGAATTATGTAAAGAAAATATTTTAGTCTTCTATACATTCCCATATAAATAAATACTTAATAATTAGGATGTTGAAAATAGTAAAAAAAACAGCTACTTCCCCAGACTTTCTTTATTTAGTTTTGGGGGCTTACAAAATTATCTGCAGAATCCCAACCTGAATTAATTCGATTAATCGGGCGAGCACTTAATCAATAACCAGCAGGTCAGTCATAAGGTTATTGTCAACTTTTACTTGTAGAATATAGGTTCCTTTGCTGAATCCGTTCAGAGGAAGCCTGAGGGTATGATCACCTGCCATCCAATGTTCATTCTCAATGAAATGGTGCAGTGCGCGTCCACTTACATCGAAAATACTCACCCTTACATCGGCCGATTTTTCCAAGGAAAACTGAATGCTACAAACTGAAGAAGCAGGATTTGGATATATTTTAAATTCCTGCAATCTGTCAGAAAGTTCAACAGATGGTCCGTCCGAGGTAAACGCTAATTCACTAAAATAGATGTAGTCGATTTTGGTAATTATCTCTGATGATACTTTCTGATAAAAACGGAAAAAGTTAATCGCACTCAAATCAGGATTACCCATTTTGCCTGCATCTTTAATCTGAAGATGCAATTCGTTCCATCCATTGGAAAGGTTCATTTCAGCGACACTCCAGTTGTATTCATCAACATCATTCTTACCGGCACTGGATATCTCAATCTGCCCGCCTCCATCAAACTTGCTTACATCTGAAACGTACAGCCAAAGGTTGATATAGCTATTGGCATCACATAATGTGTTAACCGGATTTTCAAATGTTTTCTTGAACTTATCTGTTGATGTACCCTCACAGGATAGACTGGCAAAGCCTTCCTTTTTGTTCTCAGAATCAAGCACAATACCGTTTGAGGATTTCCATCCTGTTACTTCATCGCAGTAATCCAGTACCACTATGTCGGAGGGCCCGCCGGCTGCTCCTGTGGTAAAGCTCCAGAGTGGCCCCTCTTTTATACCTGAACCGTTGGCTTCATCGATCCGCCAGTAATAGGTAGTATTTTCTTGAAGTTCTCCGGGATTGAAAGCATTGGTTGAATGAAAGGTAAGGGAGTCTGGTGTTTGTGTCTGACCAAAGTGAATATGATGTGATACAGCATTTGCACCGGCTTTCCAGCCCAGAGAAATATTTAATCTTATATCTATGGCATTATCAACTGGAAACGGATTGCTAGCCTGCTCAGGAAGTCCTTCGTAAACATTGCTGATAACAACATCCCCCATATCAACCGCCGGAGAAGCAGCTCCATGCCTTACGAATACAGGATATGTTCCTTCGGAAAGTCCGGATATAATGTAAGTTCCTGCATTATCTGTCGTGGAATATGCAAAGTTTGCTCCCCCGTCAATACTTATTTCAATGCTCGATTCCCCGGGAAAATCTGGAAACAGGAATTCCATGGCTCCCTGATTATTATCATTCGCCTCATCGGTTATTCGGATGGACATAATCCCTGCAGGTGGTGTCCCCAGGGTAGCTTCCAGATCTTCATACCCTCTTACCACCTGGGTGGCCAGGCTGGCTGTTCGTAAGTACCAGTCACTGGGCAAAACAAATCCATCTTCATCCAGTGGGAGCCAGTAACCTTCACGTGGTTGCATATCGTCATTCTCTGCCAGTTTGAACATGGCTGTTCCTTCGTCAATCTCGTCATACATGGCGATATATAGAGTTTTAGCATTGACAGGAATCACATCGTTCACCTCATCCCAGATATATTGTCCACCTTCCCTGGGAGTTCTATTTGGATTAGAACTGGGTTCCGGATACTTCAGGTTATGCCAGGAAAAGCCGGGATGTACGACCGGAACGTAATCCACATTATTCTGGTCACACCAGCTCTGTCCATAGTTATAATCGGTAGTTCCGGAAAACCATGGGCTGATAACTTCAACGTTTTTAAAAGCTTCCAGAAACTCACTCTGATTGTACCATTTCGCGGTAACACCCAGTTTTATGGAGGCGCGGTATCTTGGTTCAGGGTTATTTGTGAAAAAATCAATCATTTGAAGGAGTTGATCAGCCGTCGCTTCATCCCTCACTGTATAGCCCCAGAGCGACACCAGGGGTAGTCCCCTGTGATGCAGATACCTATCACTGTTTGTCACCCCAATATCATCTACCAGGTGCATCCAGTCACTTTTCATATCCTCCACACGATTACCCACTCCATCATACATCATGGCAAACACACGTCCATACTTTTCACAACCTTCCATAATATGGGTAGCCACCGTATCCTTATGATTCATTCCCGTTTTATTGTCGTTGTTGGAGATAAAGCGCTGTAAGAATACACCATCCAGGTTGTAGTCGCGTACCCACTTCATATGTCGTACTACAGTATTTCTGTTATGCGATGAAAACACGGGCGCCATGGAACCATCCGGAAATGTAAGGTGTGCATTGTATTTTTCATCAGATCCGTATTCCCGCATATCGGGGTACATATCCACTGTAGAGTTGATAGGTTCGTAAAAATTACCCCAGTGAATCCAACCTAATCCGGCTCCATCATCCGGATGATTGAACCACCCCTGGTATCCAAACATGACCTTTCCGTCAAGGGAGGAGTTATCCACCACCGGTACATCAAGGATCGGCCAGACCGGTTTGTCCAATGAGGGTACAAAACGAATAAAGTCAATTTTAGCTGTTACAGGTCCTGATAATGTTTGATGAATACGGAAGAAATTAATGCTATCCAGGTTGGCAGCTCCACCTGTCTGACCTGCAGAACTAATTTGCAACTGCATATGGTTCCAGCCATTGACTATATTGTCTTTAGTGAGACCCCAGTTATATTCCTGATCATCGGGAGCTCCGGAACTGGAAATTTCAATCTCACCGCCATCCAGTTTTGAGGTATCGGACACATATAACCAGAAAGAAAGATAGCCTGCAGAGGTAATACCTGTCTGGGTACTTGAAAAGGTTTTATTAAACCAGGAGGATTCACCCGCCTGGGCTTCAGTCTTCAATGATCCATAGCCTTCTTTTTTATCTGCATTATCTGCTGATATGCTTTGCCCTCCCTGCCAGCCTGTAGTTACATCACATCGTTGAATTACAACCTGTCCGGGTAATGATACTCTAACTGCTAATATTATAACCAGTATTAGAACCAATTTCTTTACCAGTTGTGTAAGATTTTCTCTATTCATTCTATTATTTTTTTGGCCGTAATAAATATCTTAATAATATTGGTAAAACTTGAGGAATAGCTGAATTTTCTGTAGGGTTCCCGGACAATAGCCAGTACATATTGGAGAAATATTCTTATTTTAACTTTTTGACACCTCTCATCTATTATTTTGTCATTAATATCATTGCAAGTATTAATTATATATTCAAAATGAAAACAAAAAGCCAGACCATTGGAATCGCATTATTTTTTTTATTAACGGTATGTTCCTGCTCCAGTCCAAAAAAGGAAAACATGCAGGCTGAACTGCCAAACATTGTCCTGTTAATGGGAGATGATCACGGCTGGGATGAGACAGGCTATAACGGGCATCCCTTCGTGAAAACACCTGTGCTGGATGAAATGGCGGCCAGCGGCTTGCGTTTTGACCGTTTTTATTCCGGGCATCCGAGTTGTTCCCCAACCCGGGGAAGTTTTTTGACGGGAAGGCACCCCAACCGTTACGGTACATTTTCCCCGAACTGGTCCATCCGTCCCGAAGAAATCAGCATTGCGCACATTCTGAAAGAGGCAGGATATGCCAGTGCACATTTTGGGAAATGGCATTTGGGACCGGTCAAAAAAGATTCACCTACCAGCCCTGGAGCCATGGGATTTGATGAATGGCTGGCTCATGATAACTTTTTTGAGCTCAACCCTGAAATGTCCAGGAACGGGGAAGATCCCCAAATGATTGAAGGGGAAGGATCTGAAATTATGATTGATGAAGCCATTCAGTTTATTCAAAAGTCTGTCAATCAAAAAAAACCATTCATGGCAGTGGTCTGGTTCGGGTCTCCCCATGAACCTTACAGCGGATTGCCGGGGGACCTGGCTCTGTATAATAATCTTCCGGACAGCCTGGGAGAAATAGAGACCCGCCTGACTTCAAATGAAACTGGTGAGAGGGTGATCCGGCCGCTGAAGGATGTTCTACAGGAGCGATATGCCGAGATAACAGCAATGGACAGGGCGATAGGAAATTTGAGATCCTTTCTTGAGGAAAATGGACTCAGGGAAAATACACTTGTCTTTTATTGCGGCGATAACGGCACGCCCCCAGACGCAAAGCGCACGGGTATGACGCTCAGGGGACAAAAAGGCAACCAGTATGAGGGCGGAATTCGTGTTCCCGGAGTACTGGAATGGCCGGCAGTCATTAGTAAACCTAGCTCAACTTCCGCCGTTTCGGTGACCACGTGATTTACTACCGACACTGGCTGAGATTACCGCGCAGTCCCTTCCCGAAAGACCCCTGGATGGAATAAGTCTGCTTCCTTATTTCAATGATCCCTCAAAATTAAGAAGCAAACCTCTGTATTTCTGGAGTTTTGAAACCGGTAAGGTTTTCGATGATTCATCAGAACCTTACATTGATCCTGATCTCCAGGAAGGAACAACCCCTCTCGTTAAAAAAATGGCAGGGAAATATACCCGTACCTTCCGAAATCTTCAATATGAACAGGTTTCAGAAGATGATTTTGGGGGCATGCGAACGATGATGAAAAATGAATATAAGCTTATTGTAGAAGGACATACACCCAATAAACTGGGATTGGAATTGTATAATATTCATAGCGATCCGGGAGAAACCAAAAACCTGGCTGATGAGTATCCTGATATTGCAGAGGAAATGAAAGCTGAACTTCGTGAATGGCAGGAATCGGTGCTAAACAGCCTTACAGGAGCGGATTATAAATAGGATTTAAAAAAGGGAATATGAGCAGAAGGATCATCATTTTAACAACACTGTTATTGTTTCACCTGGTAATATTTCCAGGATGTAATCAGACCAAAACTGAGAAATCAGCTATTTCTGATGTAGTTATATATGGAGGTACATCTTCAGCGGTAATTGCCGCAGTTCAACTTGCACGGATGGACAGAACTGTGGTGCTGGTTTGTCCGGATATACACCTGGGAGGTTTGTCAGCAGGGGGACTGGGATATACAGATATTGGTAATAAAGAAGTAATAGGTGGACTTTCAAGAGAATATTACCAGCGGATCTATGAGTATTACCAGGAAGAGGAATCCTGGAAATGGCAGGCCAGGGAGGAATATGGTAACAAGGGCCAGGGAACTGCTGCGATAGAAGGTGACAAGAGGACAATGTGGAATTTCGAACCCCATGTGGCTGAGCAGGTGTTTGAAGATTTTGTCAGTGAATATAAGATACAAGTATTCAGGGATAACTGGCTGGACAGGGAAAATGGAGTTGAAATGAAGGATGGCAGGATTGTATCCATCAGCATGCTGAATGGCAAAAAATTCGAGGGAAATGTTTTTATTGATGCAACCTATGAAGGCGACCTTATGGCAGCAGCAGGTGTGAGTTACCATGTCGGGAGGGAAGCAAATACGGTTTACGATGAGGAATGGAATGGTATACAGCTGGGGGTATTGCATCACGGGCATCACTTTGCAGACAGAAAGATCAGTCCCTTTATCATTCCGGATAATCCCTCAAGCGGTGTATTACCCAAAATTTCAACTGATGATCCAGGGGTGAAAGGAGAGGGAGACCATCGTGTTCAGGCCTATTGTTTCAGATTATGTTGCACAAAAGTAGAGGACAATAAGGTAGCTTTTGAAAAACCTGAGAATTACGATCCGGCACAGTACGAATTACTGCTGAGAATACTGGATGATGGCTGGAGACAAACATTCCGCAAATTTGATCCGATCCCAAACCTTAAAACGGATGTCAATAACCATGGTCCTTTTGGTTTCGACAATATCGGGATGAATTACGATTATCCGGAAGGATCCTATGAGGAAAGAAAGGAGATTATAAAAGAACATGAAAATTATCAGAAAGGGCTGCTCTATTTCTATGCAAATGATCCACGGGTACCTGAGGAAATCCAGAAAAAAATGAAAGAATGGGGACTGGCAAAAGATGAGTTTAAAGACAACGGGCACTGGCCACACCAGATATATGTCAGAGAAGCCAGGAGGATGATTGGGGATTTCGTAATGACCGAAAACGAGGTACAGGGAAAAAGCCCGGTACCGAAGCCAATCGGGATGGGATCCTATACAATGGATTCACACAATACCCAGCGGTACATCACTCCTGAAGGATACGTTCAGAACGAAGGTGATATAGGAGTGCACCCGAAGCAGCCTTACCAGATTGATTTAGGCTCAATACTTCCCCGGAAGGAGGAGTGCAATAACCTTTTGGTACCCCTTGCTGTTTCAAGTTCACACATTGCTTTCGGTTCAATAAGAATGGAACCTGTATTTATGATTCTTGGCCAGAGTGCGGCTGTTGTTGCGGGATTGGCCCTCCGGAATGATATTGATCTTCATGCGGTAATCTACCCATTGGTTAAAGCAGAACTGATTGAAGAAGGACAGGTTATAAGCTATAGTCAGGACTAAACAACATCCGTACAATATCAGGATTTCGAAACAATAGTACGAGGATTATCACCTGTAGCCTCAGGAGAAAAGCCAGGATGGTTTAGTTATTATCCAAACAAGTTCAATATATTGTACCGATTAATAATAATGAGATAATGAAAAAGGAAATAATGGCCTGCAGACTGATGCTGATAACAGTATTCACCCTTGTTATTGCCAATAGTTATTCCCAACCCGTAGAGGTATGGGAAGATATTTTTGACGGTAAAACACTGAATGGATGGGAACAGGTACAGGGAAATGCAAAGTATGAAGTTAAAGATGGAATGATTGTGGGAACAACCGTCCTGGAATCCCCCAATAGTTTTCTTGCAACTCAAAAAACCTATGGGGATTTCATTCTGGAACTTGATTTTAAAGTAGATGAAGGATTAAACTCCGGTATCCAGTTTCGAAGTAAAACCGATCAGAATTACAAAAATGGGATCGTTCATGGCTACCAGGTGGAGATAGATCCTGCTCAGAATAAAATGTATAAAGGAAATCCCCCCAACCAGCATGGAAATGGAGAGCTGGTGCCCCCGGGAACTGAGCCAAGGAGTTGGACAGGAGGGATTTATGATGAAAAAAGAAGAGGATGGCTTTTCAACTTATCAGAAAATGAGGAGGCCAGAAAAGCCTTTAAACCCGGTGAATGGAATCATCTGAGAATCGAAGCAACAGGTTATAGGATTTACACCTGGCTGAATGGAGTCCTGGCTACAAAACTTATGGATGATATGACAGATTCCGGATTTATCGGACTCCAGGTACATTCCACCAAGGAAGAAACTCCCATGCATGTTTATTGGAAAAACATAAAAATCCAGGACCTCGCTGTGAACTTTCCAAGCCTCAATAAACCTAATCAGGATTTAAGCAAAAAAGAGACTAATTCGAAGGTTAAAACCAGTTTGAATGCCTTCTCATTTACAAGGGACCTGAACAGGGATAATATGTCCCTATTCGATCTGGTAGATTTCTGTGCTGAACATGGTTTTGATGCAGTGGACCCGACAGGATATTTTTTCCCGGGATATCCGGAAGTTCCCTCAGATGAGTTTATCAATTCCTTCAAACTTCATGCTCACAGGATGGGTATTGAAATAAGTGGGACAGGTGTGAGAAACAATTTCGCATCCCCGGATCCGGCAAAAAGAGCTGCGGATGTGCAACATGTGAAAGAATGGATTGAAGTTGCAGCAAAAATGGGTGCTCCCGTTTTACGGGTTTTTGCCGGAAATGTACCCGAGGGTTATGAAGATAAATGGGATGAGGTTGCTGAATGGATGGTTGAATGTTTTAAGGAATGTACCGAGCATGCCTCAAAATTTGGTGTTATCATTGGCGTTCAAAACCACGGGGATATGCTGAGTACGGCTGAAGAAACTATCAAAATGATTAAAATGGTGGATTCCGAATGGTTCGGATTAATTGTCGACACCGGTTATTTTGTCTCCGACGATCCCTATATTGATATCGAAAAAGTCATGCCATACGCAGTTAACTTCCAGGTAAAGGAAAGCCCTTTTGGTGTTCTCAGCCGGGTCCGGATCGATATGTCCCGTTTATTAAGAATTGTCAATAATAGTGGCTACCGGGGGTATTTGCCAATCGAAACTCTTGGGGATAAGGTATTCAAGGGACAACCAAAACCAGATTTCCCTTTCAGACCTAATGAACCCTATGTTCTGGTACCAGCATTTTTAAAGGAGCTGGAAGCAGGGATTGCAAATGAATATCAATAATTAGATTTGCGTTAATCTATACTTAACGAACTAATATCAATCAGGTACATCTGTCTCCCATCTCCGCCATGTGTAGAGTCAATACAAATGAGTTTGCCGTCGTTGCTGGCACGTGGGTGGGTGTCGCAGCGCCATTCTCCAACATATTCTTTCGGTTCATGGAAGCGCCCCAGGTCGATTCGTTTATTAGTTTTTTCATTGTATAAATACGGTACCTGTTCGCGTTCTGTACCTTGTGGGTAGGTGTC
This sequence comes from uncultured Bacteroidaceae bacterium, assembly GCA_963777115.1. Classification (GTDB taxonomy): domain Bacteria; phylum Bacteroidota; class Bacteroidia; order Bacteroidales; family SM23-62; genus SM23-62. The sequence goes on from CAVZPP010000002.1 coordinate 1,047,857, forward strand.
GTTTAAAATCCATTCATTACTGGTTCCGGGCAGGTAAGTGTTATGTCCGTTCACATTCATAGTCCCCTTTCCCACCTGGTGAATATTGGTTGATTTATCCATAAATTCCCAAAACCCGTTTTCCTTTCCATGCGGCCTGGTCCATGCGGTAACGTGTTCATGGTCTTTCCAGATAAAGTGTGAAGTTTTTCCCGATGGATCAAGCAGGTAAACGTCACTGCCATCAATTCCTGCGGTGAACATTCGGGTAGTATATTTGTTTCTGATTTTATTGTATATCTCAGGATTGGCAAGTATATCGTCAGGTATTGGTTCATCGCGCCAGCGGTTCAGGAAGATAAAACGCTCCCCATTGGTGTTTACCAGCAAATGGTTAAAATAGTGCCACTTTCCCGAAATGTCTTTTCCAGCATTTGGTATTTCTGAGATTTGTTTGTAAGAAAGAATCAATTTGCTTTTACCGTTTTTCAGATTGATTCTATAAATACCTGATTTATCCGGAGCGTTCTGGCTTTTGTACAGGTCAATCCCGCCCGGATACCCATAACCTTTTCGGTAATTCTGAATTCTCGAGAAGTCTGTCCCAACAGCATGTACCCCATCAGGGCTTAATGCATAAATGGCTTTGTCTATGATTCTTTCTTCACCTGTTTTTAAATCTTTTATGATGCTGATAAAATTGTTCTCTCTCCTGTCGTTCCAAATCACTTTTGAATCAGCGCCAGGAATCCACTGCAACATGCATCCCTGTTGCCAGCCCCACGAACGGCTTTCTCCAAATTCAACCCATTTGTCACTATCCTGAAGATCGATGTAGCCCAATTTAATTACATCGTTTTTTTTTGGTGATCGCATTTCAAAATCTACCTGCATACAGAGCACAAAGCGATTACCTGGATCAAACTGTAATTTGTCGTAATATCCAAACCAATGGTAGTTTGGCCCTTTAGTTATTGCACGCACAGGTAAATTGCTATCTTTTGCAAAACTTAAAAGTCCATACGTCGAAAGTACAGCTGCTCCACCAGCTAGTTGTTTAATAAATTCTCTTCGATTATTCATTGTATAAAAAGTATCAGTTCCGTATCAGAGCAATCTAAAGTAAAGAATTTTGATCATTTCTCATCTGTTAATCATATCCAGGAAATCCTCCTCGCTGATCACCGGAATTCCAAGGTCTTCCACCTTTTTCATTTTACTGGGACCGATACCTTCACCGCCGAGAAGGTAGTTTGTTTTGGAGGAAATGGAACCTGCATTTTTGCCCCCATTGGCCTCGATCAGTTCCTTCAACTCATCCCTGGAGTGTTTTTCAAAAGAGCCTGAAATGACTATGGTTAGTCCCTCCAGACTATCCCCGGAAGCTTCCCCGCTATGTTCAACTTCAAATTGGACACCGGCTTTTTCGAGCTTCCCGATCAGAACCTGTACATTAGGATCCTTAAAATATGCAATAAGACTTTCTGCGATTTTTTCACCCACCTCGTCAGCTTCAACGAGCTCCTCAAAGGATGCCTTCCTGATTTGTTCAAGTGATCTGAAATGCCTGGCCATTTTTTTCGCAACGGTTTCACCCACAAAGCGGATGCCCATAGCATATAATACCCTCTCAAAAGGGATACTCAGGGATTCCTGGATGCTTTCAATCAGATTCCTTGCCGATTTCTCTGCAAATCGCTCAAGACCTTCGATCTCCTCGAATGTAAGACTGTACAGGTCCCCTGCATCCTTTATCAGTCCCTCTCTAAACAGTTGATCAATGGTGGCCTCAGCTGCCCCGATGTCCATCGCCCTGCGGCTGATGAAATGTTCTATTTTTCCTTTGATCTGAGGGGGACAGCCGTATTCATTGGGACAGTAATGGGCGGCTTCACCTTCCCTCCGTATAAGTCCCGTTCCACACTCGGGACAGCTTTCAATAAAACGGAAGGCTTTACTGCCTTCAACCCTGGCTTCCTTGTTGACACCTGTGATCTTGGGTATGATCTCACCGCCCTTTTCCACAAATACTTCATCATTCAGCCTTATATCATGTAGTTCAATCTGGTCCGCATTATGTAGGGAGGCACGCTTAACAATGGTTCCTGCCAATTGCACCGGCTCCAGGTTTGCAACGGGGGTAACGGCTCCGGTTCTTCCCACCTGGAAATCAATGCTCAGCAAACGGGTCTGTGCCTCTTCGGCCTTAAACTTATAAGAAATGGCCCAGCGGGGTGATTTCGCAGTGAACCCCAATTCTTCCTGCTGATGCATAGGAATTCACCTTAATCACAATCCCGTCAATGGCAAAGGGAAGATCCTTTCTGGCTTCATCCCAATACCGGATATATTCAAACAGGTCTTCCAATCCCTCGAACTTCTTTATGTATTCAGGGATGTTAAATCCCCATTCACGAGCCTCGGTAAGATTTTCAAAATGGGAATTATGAGGAAGATTTTCCCCCAGCAGATGATACAGGAAACATTCCAGCGGACGCTTCGCCACCAGGGAGGAATTCTGCATCTTTAAGGTTCCCGATGTCGCGTTCCTGGGGTTGGCAAAGAGGTCTTCCCCGGCTTCCAGCCGCATCTTATTCAAGCCACTGAAACCTTCATTTGTCATAAAAATCTCCCCCCGGATCTCGAAAGATGGAGGAAAGCCGGTTCCCTTTAATTTCAGGGGGATGCTCTGTATAGTTCGTACGTTGTCTGTTACTACATCTCCACGTACCCCGTCACCACGGGTAACGGCCTGTACAAGCTCAGCATTTTCATACCTTAATCCAATTGCCACCCCGTCATACTTCAATTCAGCCGTATACTCAAAGTCATCGCCAATCGCCTTTCTTACACGCGTATCAAAGTCTCGTATCTCCTCCTCAGAATATGTATTTCCAAGAGAAAGCATGGGATACACATGTTCCACCTGGGTAAACTCCCTGTTCAGGTCACTTCCCACACGCTGACTGGGAGAATTATCATCCTTCAGGTCCGGATATTTCTTCTCTAAGGTGAGCAGTTCATTCATCAGGATATCGTATTCGAAATCACTGATTTTCGGATCCGATAGAACATAGTACTGGTGGTTGTGATGCTCGATTGACTCTCGTAGTTTTGCTATCCTATCTCTGGCGTCTGATGCGTTCATTGAATAAAAACTGAAATTTGTTCATAAGGGAATGTCCCGGTATAAAAATAATGTATAAATTTGTCTCAGTTATGGTTTCCGGCATAATTTCTTGTGTCGGATGAAAAGGGAACGCTGTGTAATTCAGCGACAGTACCCGCTGCTGTGAGCTCTAAATGTCCTGTAACAATCTCAGCCACTGTACCCGAATAGAAGGGGATGGGAAGGCGTTACAAGGAGGAGTAAGTCAGAAGACCTGCCAGAACAGAGAATCAATATTCTCAGCTTCGGGACAAAAGCACAGGATCTGTAACCAAACCTCCTGCCAAAATCCGCTTAAGCTTTTGAATGTTGATTGTTGATCAATTATTATACGAATTCAACATTCAAGATAAACCCTGGATGAGTAGGGAGCCGACAAAATATTTCTTTCTATTGCTTGCCCTGCTGCTAAGTGCAAAATGTACTTTGGCCTCCACAACCGATACCATCCGTATCCGGGAGGTTGAAATAACACACGCTTTGCCGATAAACCTGGATGCTTTTATCTCCACCTCTTCGGATACCATTTCCATGGGAATCATGTCCGGGAGAAACCTCTCTGAACTTCTGGTACTTCAGCCTGCGTTATTCATTAAATCCGCCGGCAGGGGCAGTCTTTCAACAGCATCCTTCCGGGGAACAGATGCGTCCCATACCAAGGTATTCTGGAATGGGATAAAATTGAATTCACCTATGCTGGGACAGGTGGATTTTTCCCAGGTGCCCGTATGGGTCATTGATGATCTCTCCCTTTTATATGGAGGAAGCTCAATGCAGGAAGGCAGTGGTGCCCTGGGAGGGGCTATTGTTTTGGAGAATTCAGTGGACTGGAATCAACCCCTGTCTGTTTCACTGAACCAGGAGATCGGGAGCTTCTCAACGTTTGGTACATATGGAAAACTGGGACTGGGGGATGATAATATCCGGTCCGTGACCAGGATGTACCGGAACAGTTCCCGGAATGATTACCCCTTTATTAATAAAGATATCATTCCCAATGAGGAACAGGTGCTTACCAATGGAGCCTATAAGAAAGCCGGGATGCTCCAGGAAATATACCTGAGACCAGGACAGCGGCAGGAACTTTCTCTCAGGCTCTGGTACCAGGAATCTGAGCGGGAACTGCCTCCTATGATGAGCCAGGAAGGGGCAGCCAGGGATGAAAAGCAGGAGGATCGTAACCTGCGATCCTCAGTTGAATGGAAAATGTACCCGGGATTTGGTTCCATTAAAGTCAGAAGTGGATATTCCGGTGCCGATATGAAGTACCATCTTTATCATGAAGATTTTGATTACCTGCAGTTTGATTCCCGTAGCCGGGAGAACAGCCTGTATAATACTGTACAGACAGATATCCAGGCTAATCGCAGCAGATTCCAGCTCAGGGCCGATTTTAACCGGCATGATGCCGGAATAAAAGACCTGGTCAGGGATGAAGGATACAGCCATGCAAGGAATGAGACCGGACTTCTTGGCTCTGTCCATCGGAGAACTGGTGAACGCTGGATATTGTATGCCCTGCTCAGGCAGGAGTGGGCGGAAGGAAACCGGCTGCCCTTAATGCCTTCGGCAGGTTTCAGATACCGTATCTTCGACGATAAAATTAAGTCCACCGAGCTGGAGGAATCCCTTTACCTCAAGGGAAGCCTGAGCAAAAACTATAACCTGCCCTCATTGAATGACCTTTACTGGATACCGGGAGGTAATCCTGATCTGAGACCGGAAAACAGCCTCAATACCGACCTTTCCCTTGAATTCATAAAAAAAGGAGAAAGATTGGCTATCCAGGGTACCCTGAACGGGTATGCAGCAAGGGTAGTTGATTGGATACTCTGGAAGCCAACACAGTACAGGTACTGGGAGCCTGAAAACCTGGCTGTGGTCTTTTCAAGGGGAATGGACATCCAGCTGGGATCAGATGTATTCCTGGGAGATTGGATGATGAATATCAAGGCCAGCTATGCCTTTACAAGGTCTACCAATGAAGGTGACAGCCGGCAGTTGATCTATATCCCTGTACATTCTGCAAATGCATACCTGAATGTTACTTCCAGGGGATATTATTTCAACTGGTCGGCGAATTATACCGGAAGCCGCAATACCCAGCCAGGAAACGGAAATCCCGTATTTGCAGGCGAACTGGACCCCTATTTACTTCAAGACCTTCACCTGGGTAAATCCTGGAGATTTGGAAGGTTTGGAGGGGGACTAAGATTAACAGTGTATAACCTTTTTAATGTAACGTATCAGGCCATCCGCTCAAGGCCAATGCCCATGCGGAACTATGCCCTGACCCTAAGACTTGAAATATGAAATTGAATCTTCCAATTGCCCTGCTATTTATCATTCTCCTGACAGCCTGTGAGACAAATACTCCCGAAATCGAAACAGGTGAATATTCACATGGAGTTTTCATTGTGAACGAGGGACAGTTTTTTGCCAGCAATGCATCCCTGTCATTTTTATAACCCGGAGAAAGATTCCGTTTATAACCATATCTTTTATGCCGCCAACCAGGTTCCCCTGGGAGACGTGGCAAATTCAATGTATCTCTGGAAGGACCAGGCCTTTATAATTGTAAATAATTCAGGAAAGATCTACAGGGTTGACCGGGGAAACATGGAATTCGAAGGAAAGCTGACAGGACTTTCTTCCCCTCGTTTTGTGACAGCAGTTCAGGGCCCCGAGGCTGCAAAGGCCTATATCTCTGACCTTTATTCCGGTAAACTCCTGCAATTCAATCCACTCGATGTACAGGTAAACGATTCTATTGATATAAGCGGGGGCGGCAGCAGGCAGTCCACTGAACAGATGATCCTGCAGGGGAACAGGCTCTATGTAGCCTGCTGGTCCTACAGTGACCAGGTAATGGTCATTGATACGGATACTGACCGGATCATTGATTCCATAAAGGTTGGCAAGCAGCCCAACAGTATTGTGATGGACAAAAACAATGACCTCTGGGTACTCTCAGACGGAGGATGGGCCGGCAGTCCCTTTGGACATGAAAAAGCTTCTCTTTCAAGGATCAATACAGTATCCCTGGAAGCCGAAACCATGAAAACCTGGGATGACATCAATGTATCTCCCACTGACCTGTCTGTTAACTCTACCGGTGATTCACTTTATTTTATTGCAGATGGGGTTTACAAGGTATCCCTGGAAATGACAGGATTTGACAAACCTTTGATCGCGGCCGACGGGAAGCAGATTTACAGCCTGGGAATTGATCCCGCTGATGGAACAATATATATAGGAAATGCAGTTGATTATCAGCAGGATGGCTGGGTCCATCGCTATACCTCCTCAGGATCTGAAATTGATTCTTTCAGGGTGGGAGTGAATCCCTGCTGGTTTTGTTTCACACCCCCGGACAACTAATAGACCCTCAATTACGTCTTAATTAAAATGGCTAATTTAGTGGCCTCGCAAAATGAACCCGGCAAATCAAATACAATTAACGGATGTCTTTCCGGTCCATCGATTAAAATTTCTCTATCTCATTCTGATAGTTTCATTTTCTGTTTTTGTCCCTCCCCACAGCCTTGCCCAGATCAGCCGGGGAGGCAGACCCATAAAGCCTGAATTGCGTGTAAGCGAAACGGAATGGATTGATCTCGAGGAGGTTCGTGTAGATGAGCTTTTACTGGAAGATGAATGGACTGCCCTTACGGGAAGGAAGAACCAGCGCATCGCGAAGGAGATACAGGTTTCTATCCGGCCCGATCAACGGGGGAATTGGTCTCAGTCCACCTGACGGAACCCGTATCTGGAAGTTGGGAATCCGTGGCCGGGGGGCAAAAGCACTGGGACTGGTTTTCAACCGCTATGTGCTTGAGCCGGGTACAAGGATATTTATTTCCGATCCCTCCGGAAAACATGTGCTGGGGGCCTTCACCGATCAAAATAACAAACCCTCCGGCAGCCTTCCGGTCTCCTATCTCCAGGGGGATGAACTGATCATCCAGATGGAAGTGCCTCCCGGATCCACAGGTTTTGGTGAACTGCAAATCGGATCAGTCCGGTATGCCTACCTTCCCGTTTTCGAGAAAAAGTCAGCCCTCGATGATCCCTATTACGGGAGTTCCGGGAATTGTAATGTCGATATTAACTGCCAGCTCGGAGATGAATGGCAGGTGGTGAAAAATTCTGTGGTAAGACTCCTCAATATTGAGAAATGCAGCGGTTTGCTGATCAATAATGTAAAACAGGATGGGAAGGCATATGTATATACAGCTGCCCATTGTGTCTTCCAGAACAATAAATACCAGCCAACCGTATTTTACTTCAATTTTGAGAATGAATCCTGCAATGATAGCCTGGTACCTGTCCCCAACACCATCTCGGGAGCCAAACTCATTGCCACAGGGGATACCCTGGAGAATCCCAGGGATGAGGATAGCCTGGACTTTGCACTGCTTGAACTCAGCGTAGCACCTCCCAAATCCTACAATCCCTATTATGCCGGATGGAACCGGAGCAAGAACCCTGCACAGAATACGACAGCCATTCACCATCCTTCCGGGGATGTTAAGAAAATTGCAGTGGATCTGGATGCCCCTGAAACCAGTTATCATGATCCGGATTATTTTCCCGACCTGGTGCTTTATTCCCACTGGAGGATACTTGGAATGGGATGTGGCAACCACCGAACCCGGATCATCCGGATGCCCGCTTTTTGACCAGGATCAGTTGTTGGTGGGGACACTGACAGGGGGACAGGCAACCTGTAGTTTTCAGAAGAATGATTACTTCACAAAGTTTGATTATGCCTGGGATTATTACCCCGACTCTTCCAAGCAGATTAAATACTGGCTTGATCCGGAAAATACCGGGGTAATGTCCCTTGAAGGGATGGACGGCGGATTGAATTCCATATCCAAAAACCCGGAACTCAGCGATCTGAATCTATATCCCAATCCTGCCAGCGAAGTATTCAATTTTACTGCCCGGTTACAGCCCGGCTTACCGGCAGAGATCAGCATTTTTGATCTCACAGGCAAACTTCGGTTGCAAAACACTCTGCATTCACCGGGCAATGGAATTGGCCAGTCCCGCGGCAACCTGAACATCCAGGATCTTCAGCCAGGTATCTACCTTTTCAGTATAAGGCAGGGTTCCCGCCTGGAATCACGGAGATTTCTTATCAGCCGCTAGTATGGATCGCCTGAAGATCAAAAAGTCAGGATTCACCGATCTTCACATATATCGGTTATTAAACTCCCTACGAATTCTCCTTATAGTTCCTGCACTATTTCTGTTGCTTCTTTCCGGATGTTATTCTCCCGGATAAAAATATTGTATCCACAAAATCAGAAGAATCCGGTTGCGAATATGCCAGGGGTTTCAGCATAGAAAAGTTTGCAGATTACAGGATCCTTCATGTCAAGGATCCCTGGCAGGGATCTTCCGGTATAAACCTGGCTTATATTCTCACTTCCAGTCCAGCTAAAGTACCTGATTCACTGAAACATATGCCGGTAATCCCAACTCCCGTAAAACGTGTAATCTGCATGTCCACTACCCATGTGGCTATGATTTCTTCCCTTGGCAAAACGGAAACAATTGTTGGAATCTCTGGTCCGGATTACATTTCAAATCCACTCTTGAGAAGCCGGATAAATAGCGGGGAAACCCTGGATGTAGGGGCGGATCAGGCCCTGAATTATGAGCGTATTGTTTCACTCAGGCCGGATGTTATTATATCGTATGCGGTCACAGCCGAAATCAGCGGGATGGTGAAAAGGTTTGGAGAACTGGGTATACCGGTAATTGTAAATGCTGATTACCTGGAAACCGAGCCACTGGGAAAAACCGAATGGCTGAAATTTATGGCTGAGTTTTATGAGATGGAGAATGCAGCCGATTCTATATTTGAAGAGGTAAGAGGGGAATATGAAAAGTATAGAGAACTGGTGAGTTTGGCAGTGGACAGCTCCACCGGATCAATCGATATTTCCACCGGGCAACCCGCAGTAATGACGGGCCAGCCCACAGTAATAACCGGACTCCCCTGGAAAGATGCCTGGTACATCCCCGGTGGAAGGTCCTTTGCAGCTGCATTCTTCAGGGATGCAGGGGGGGATTATCTATGGAGTGATATGGAGAGCCGTGAAGCCTCTCCGGTAAACCTTGAGTCGGTGTTTACCCGCGCCCTGAATGCAGATTTCTGGATCAACTCCGGGAATGCACTCAGCCTGGATGATATAAGGCAAACAGAATCCAGGCTTGAAAAACTGGGTCCCATTCAAAAAAACCAGGTGTTTAACAATACAGCCCGTCTTAATCCCACAGGTGGCAATGATTTCTGGGAAACTGGGGTGATGGAGCCCCATTTGATCCTGGCCGATCTTATCAGGATTCTCCATCCCGAAGTATTACCGGAACATAAATTGAAGTATTACCAGCAGCTTCATTGACAGGAAGCCCGAGAACTTAAGCTGCTTATGACCCTGATGCAGTGTTTTTTTTTATCTTTATGAAAACATCAAAACCCTTCTCTAATGGCCAGCAAAAAGGAACTGAAAGACGATATTAACCTTGTCACTTACGATCTGATCAACGAATGTTTCACATTCAAAGTTTTTCATCCGGAAAAGGATAAGGAAATTGATAAGCTTATACATGAAATTATTAAACGTCGGAATGATTTGATTCAGAGGGTAAATAACCCGAAGGACAAAGAAGATCCGAAGAAATTAAAGGCCTTTTTCGATAAGATCAAGGTGGATCTGGGTAAACTGATTAAACTGGTGGAGGATCTGAGTAAAGATGGGTAAAGGGAGGTATATCTTCCTGTTCGGGATCCTTGGGGTCCTGCTTCTTATCTGTTTTGTGGCAGACCTTTTCCTAGGGTCTGTTAAAATTCCTGTAAATGAACTGATTAGTATTCTTTTTAAGGGTGAATCCAGCCACTTCTGAATGGATCACCATTGTCCGGGATTTCCGCATCCCAAGGGCTGTAACTGCTGTTTTTGCCGGATTGTCCCTTTCCCTCGCCGGATTGCAGATGCAGACTGTATTTCGTAATCCCCTGGCAGGTCCCTATGTCCTTGGTATCAGTTCCGGAGCCAGTCTGGGCGTTGCCCTGCTGGTGATGGGCGCCTACATTTTGTTCCCCGGAAGGGATTTGCATTTTCAAACCGGTGGCATCATTACAGCCGCCTGGATAGGATCGGGGATGATCATGCTGTTGCTGCTGCTGGTATCATTCAGGATTAAGGATATTATGACCATCCTGATACTGGGAATTCTTTTCGGGAGCATTACGATTGCATTTGTGAGTATCCTTCAGTATTTCACGCATGAGGCCCTGCTTAAGACTTTTATTGTGTGGACACTAGGCAGCCTTGGTAATGTTACCCGGGATCAGTTACCAGTACTTTCGGGCAGCCTTGGTTTTGGAGTGATCCTTTCGATAATCAGTATGAAGATATTGAATGCCATGCTATTAGGTGAAAATTATGCAAGGTCTATCGGTATCAATGTGCTGACAGGACGCATTCTTTTGTTTATCAGCACCAGCATATTGGCCGGTACGGTTACAGCCTTTTGTGGTCCCATTGGATTTATTGGGATCGCAGTGCCGCATATTGCCCGCCTGATCTGGAAGACAGCGGATCACAGGATATTAATCCCCGCGGTGATGGGGGTGGGTGCCATTGTATTGCTGATCTCTGATATGATATCCCAGCTGCCGGGAACGGAGAGGCTGCTTCCGATAAACTCGGTTACGGCCCTGATTGGTATCCCTGTGGTTGTATGGATTGTAGTAAGGAACAGGCGTTTTGCAAATCTGAGTTAATGGAAGAGCAACTGATCCATATTGAAAATCTTGAAATCGGGTATGGAAAAGGCCGAAAGGCTGTTTCCTTATCCGGAAAAATAAATTGTAATGTTTCAGGGGGTGAACTCGTCTCACTTATGGGAAGAAACGGAAGCGGTAAGAGTACCCTGCTGAGAACGATGGCAGGATTACAGGATTCGCTGGGGGGGAAGATATTGATAAAAGGCAGACCGGTGGGGGATTATCACCGGCTCGAAATGGCAAGATTGCTAGGGTTTGTGTCTACGGAGGTGATCAGGGTAGAGGGACTCAGGGTAAGGGATATGGTAGCAATGGGAAGATATCCACATACGGGCTGGTTCGGGAGTTTGTCCTCAAGGGACCATGAGATAATTGACAGGGCCATTGAGCTGACATCTCTGGGATCATTGATGAACAGAGACCTGGATGAGCTGAGTGACGGAGAAAGGCAGAGAGCAATGATCGCCCGGACCCTGGCACAGGATACTGATATAATGGTTCTTGATGAACCCACAGCATTTCTGGATCTTACGCATAAGTATGAGATCACCCTTTTGCTCGGGGAACTGGCCCGGAAGCATGGAAAGACTATTGTTTTTTCAACTCATGACCTGGAACTAAGCCTGCAGGAGGCCAATAAATTATGGCTTATGAGCGAAAAGGGTGTTGTCGAAGGGGAACCGGAGGAGTTGTTACGCAGTGGACAGATAGGGGAGGTTCTATTAAAAGATGCCTCCATGGGAGGAATAAGCCTGGACCCCCAGACAGGGAAAATAAGCCTTGATGGATAGGACTTGAAGGATGGGATCTATTTACCGATTTGAGTAAAATGAAAAATGTACTGAATATAATTTTAATTAATTTAGAGAACCAAATCCATTCATCATGAACAAAACGGTTAAAAAAGTAATCTCCTATTTCCTGATTGCACTGGTGCTGTTATTTACAGCAATAGCATTACTGGGAATATGGGATATTATTTCTCTGGAAGATATCATTAAGAAAATGTTCGTATCCCTGATGGTGGTTTTTGCTGCTGCAGCCGTGATACTGTTTATTTTCTCTGTCCTGATCAAGGACGATGAACCGCCAAATAACAACCCAGCTTAAATGCGTCCAGCAGCTTAAGGCTGGTACATCCCTTATTAAGCAAGCATCGATTGAGGGGATTGATGAGGATCAGTATGATTCTTAGCAGTCCCCCAATCCAGAGAAACCTTAGCTGTTCTGCTGATCTTATCAGTCTTATAGAGTCTTTGAATCCTTGTTCGTTACCTGTAATACTGGTGATGTAGACCAGGTTTCTTACTGCCTCTGCGGTTTTTCTAACAAATACCTGGTTGGTTTCGAGTCCTTCGTGAATTACAGGATTGTCTATATGGATAATCTCATGTCCCTTTTTGGTTAGCTCGTATCCGAAAAGGGAGTCTTCATGCCCATACCCGCTTAGCCTTTCATCGAAGCGGATCTCTTTAAGTAAATCTTCCGGAATTATGAAGTTGCTGGTCATAAAGGACCTGTTGGGATCAAGGCTGCGCAACTCTGCTGGCCTGCTTTCCTTACGTATCCCGTACTTCCAGTGAAGTCGATATTTTCGCGGCGGTTTACCGGGATCGTAATTGCATCCGCCTACAATCACCCGGTCCGGGTACTTTTGGATCGCAGCGATGTATTTTTCAAGAAAATCGCCTGAAAAGATTCGCAGATCACAATCCAGGAAAAGCAGGTAAGGGTATTTTGCATATTCCAGAAAGCGGTTCCGGATCTTTGCCCTCCCAATGTTTTCAGGCAGTTCATGGTAGATCAAGAGCCCTGGATCATTAGTACTACTTTCTTGCTGGGTGCTTTTGATAATCGCTTGATCCCTATCAGTTTCCCTGAGAGACCTGTTAATTATTCTGTATTCCTCCTGAGACCCATCATCCAGCAATATGATCTCCACTTCAACGCCCCTGGATGAAAGTTCAGCAGCCTCCTTGGAAAGGGTATCTGCAAGAATTCTTATATCTTCATTAAATACAGGGATACAGACCGAAATCATGGACGATGGACAGGTTTAAAACAAAGGTAGAATTTATGATTAAAAAATCAGTCCCAAACATTATCTTTGCACAAATTTTACGAGGCCTTCATTTCATGGAAATATATAAACTCATAACGGATGCTGTCAGGGATTATTTGCTGAGCACCTATGATTCAGCACCTGATTCAAAAATCCTGCAGGTCCAGAAAACGCGTAAAGAGTTTGAAGGGGACTTAACACTGGTGGTTTTTCCCCTGCTAAAATTGACAAAGAAATCACCCGAACAGACTGCTCAGGAGCTGGGAGAGTACCTGGTTGAAAACATTCCCGAAGTATCTGGATTTAATGTGATCAAAGGATTTCTGAACCTGGTTTTTAGCACAGCCTTCTGGTCTGGCAAACTCGAGGAGATTTCAAAGGACCCGGCTCATGGGACTCACTCAAACGGGAAAGACACTCCGCTTTACATGATTGAGTATTCTTCACCCAATACCAATAAACCACTTCACCTTGGACATATACGTAATAACCTGATAGGGAGCTCAGTATCCAGGATACTGAAGGCAAACGGGTACGGAGTGAGAAAAGTGAACCTTGTAAATGACCGGGGCATACATATTTGCAAGTCCATGCTGGCCTGGCAGAAATGGGGAAATGGAGCCACTCCCGAATCCACTGGAAAGAAAGGCGATCACCTGGTCGGAGAATACTATGTCATGTTTGATAAGGCCTACAGGGAGCAGGTGAGGGAGCTGATGGATAAGGGAGAGCCCAGGGAAAAGGCAGAAAAGGAAGCAGCCCTTCTCCGGGAAGCCCAGGAGATGCTCAGACAGTGGGAAGCGAAAGATCCCGATGTGGTTGGTCTCTGGCAGAAAATGAACCAATGGGTTTATGATGGATTTGACGTTACCTATGACAGGCTGGGCGTATCTTTCGATAAAATCTATTACGAATCCGAGACCTATAAACTGGGGAGGGAGATTGTTATCGAGGGACTGAAAAAGGGTGTGCTATATCAGAAAGATGACGGTTCTATATGGGCTGATTTGAGTGAAGAGGGACTGGACCAGAAACTTTTGCTGAGATCTGACGGGACTTCTGTTTATATGACCCAGGATCTTGGGACGGCTCATCAACGCTATGAGGAATCCCACTTTGATTCCCATATTTATGTCGTTGGAAATGAGCAGGATTACCACTTCCAGGTACTGGCACTGATCCTGAAAAAGCTTGGATACGACTGGGCAGACCGCCTCCATCATCTCTCTTACGGAATGGTTGAATTGCCGGAAGGAAAAATGAAATCCCGGGAAGGGAAAGTGGTGGATGCTGATGACCTGATGGATGAGATGTATACCACTGCAAAGGATATGTCAACGGACCTGGGGAAACTGGAGGGATTCGAAGAAGAGGAGAAATCAGATATTTTTAATGTCATTGGACTGGGCGCTTTGAAGTATTTCATACTAAAGGTTGATCCTAAAAAGAATATGGTATTTGACCCGCTTGAGTCTGTCGATTTCAACGGGAATACCGGTCCCTTTATACAGTATACCCACGCCCGGATCCGTTCTATCATGAGAAGAGCAGAGGAAGAGGGAGTGCTGCCTGCGCTTGGAAAGGGACTGGAATTAAATGCCAAGGAACTGGGACTGATGAGGATGTTGTATTTTTATCCTGAAACCGTACAACAGGCAGGTGAGGAAAGGAGTCCCGCTCACATAGCCAACTATTGCTATGAGCTGGCCCGTGAGTTCAACCAGTTCTATCATGATTTTTCAATCATGAGCGCGGAAACGGAAGAATTGAAAAAATTCAGGCTCCTGCTTTCCGGGATTGTGGCCAGTACCATCGCTTCAGGCATGGAAATGCTGGGAATCGAAGTACCCGAAAGAATGTAGGTCCATAAATTGATGTAGGTCCTTGAAAAGATGCAGGTACCTTAAAGATTGAAGGACCTGCAAAAATTGTTAATGAGTAAATTGAATTAAGATATGTTTGAGAATTTATCAGACCGGCTGGAGAAATCCTTCAAACTGCTGAAAGGGCAGGGAAGGATCACAGAGATCAATGTAGCCGAGACATTGAAGGAAGTCAGAAGGGCATTGCTTGATGCTGATGTGCATTTCAAGATTGCCAAGAGTTTCACGGATACAGTTAAGGAAAAGGCCCTTGGGGCAGAAAATACTGACCGCTCTCAAGCCTAATGAGATGATGGTCAAGATCGTCCATGATGAGCTTGCGTCCCTTATGGGAGGCCAGATGGAAGACATTAACCTGAAGGGCAATCCAACTGTAATCCTTATCGCCGGATTACAAGGTTCAGGTAAAACAACGTTTTCAGGAAAACTTGCCAATCACCTTAAGGGAAAAAAGGGGAAGAATCCCCTTTTAATTGCGGGTGACGTTTACCGGCCTGCTGCTATCGACCAGCTGAAAGTACTGGGGGAACAGATCAATGTGCCTGTTTATACGGAAGACGGAAATAAAGATCCTGTCAAAATCGCCAAAGCAGGGGTGAAGCACGCAAAAACCATGGGATATGATGTGGTCGTAGTGGATACAGCAGGTAGACTGGCCATCGATGAGCAGATGATGGATGAAATTTCATCTGTCAAGAAAGTACTTGATCCACATGAGATCCTGTTCGTGGTTGATTCCATGACAGGACAGGATGCGGTTAATACTGCCAAGGAATTCAATGACCGCCTTGATTTCGACGGGGTTGTCCTGACTAAACTCGATGGGGATACCAGGGGGGGAGCTGCCCTTTCCATTCGTACTGTCGTGGATAAGCCTATCAAATTTGTCAGTGCAGGCGAGAAACTTGAATCTCTCGATATTTTTCACCCCAGCAGGATGGCAGACAGGATCCTTGGGATGGGGGATATTGTTTCCCTGGTGGAAAAAGCACAGGAGCAGTTTGACCAGGAGGAGGCGAGGAAGCTTCAGAAGAAAATTGCCAAAAACCAGTTCAATTTTGATGATTTCCTTTCCCAGATACAGCAGATCAAAAAAATGGGTAACCTGAAGGACCTGGCGGGAATGATCCCCGGGGTTGGGAAGGCTCTGAAAAATCTTGACATGGATGATGATGCCTTCAAGGGAATTGAGGCCATTATAACTTCCATGACAGCGGATGAGAGAGCCAATCCTGCCATTCTGAATGGCAGCCGCAGAAAGCGGATCGCCACGGGAAGTGGCACCTCCATTCAGGAAGTCAACCGTCTGGTCAAACAATTTGATGAAACCCGAAGGATGATGAAGCAAATGACCGCAGGCGGAAGAAAAAACATGGCCCGAATGATGGGAAATATGCCCAAAGGAGGGATGAGATAAATAAGGTTTGGAACTATTAGTCCCAAACTAATAGTTCCAAACCTTTCACAACTAACCTTTAAACATATAAACTAATGATTCTAATCGACGGTAAGGAAACAGCCAGTAAAATTAAAATGGAAATTGCCGAAGAAGTCCGCCGAATACATTGCAGGCGGTGGCAAGAAACCTCACCTTGCAGCGGTTCTTGTAGGATCTGACGGAGCCTCTGAAACCTATGTGAATTACAAGGTAAAGGATTGTGAGCAGGTAGGATTCACATCCAGCCTGGTCCGTTTCGATGATAACATAACCGAGCAGGAATTACTGGACAAGGTTAAGGAACTGAATGAGGACCCGGATATTGACGGTTTTATTGTCCAGCTTCCCCTGCCGGATCATATTGCCGAAGAAAAAGTTATTGAGGCCATCGATCCTTCTAAGGATGTGGATGGATTCCACCCGGTAAATGCCGGAAGGCTCCTTATCGGCATGCCCTGTTTCCAGTCCGCCACCCCAGCCGGAATCGTCGAACTGATCAAGCGCTATAATATTGAAACCAGCGGAAAGCATTGCGTTATTATCGGCCGGAGCAATATCGTTGGAAAACCAATCGCAGCTCTCCTGGCACAGAAAACTGATCCGGGGAACTGCACAGTAACCGTTTGCCATTCCCGCACACCAAATATTAAGGAATTATGCCTCCAGGCCGATATCATCATCGCCGCCATGGGATATCCCGAATTCCTCACCGAGGATATGGTTCCTGATGGGGCAGTCGTTATTGATGTCGGTACAACAAGGGTCAAATCTGATCAGACCAAATCCGGATTTAAACTTAAAGGTGATGTTGATTTTCAGGGTGTTGCTCCCAAGTGCAGCTACATTACCCCCGTTCCCGGTGGGGTTGGTCCCATGACCCGGGTATCCCTTCTTCTGAATACACTTAAGGCCGCGAAGAAAGAGATTTACGCCTGATACAAATAATATTGAGCAAACGAACTTTATGTTTATTCCAACATGCGGATCCCCATGACAAGGATATCGTCTACCTGTTTATATTGAGACATCCACTGAACAATGGAATTTTCGAGTATTGATTTTTGTTCTTCCATTGGTTTATTATGTATTTGCATCAACATGTCCTTGAGTTTCCTGATCATGAATTTTTTCCCCTTATCTCCGCCGAATTGATCAGCGTAACCATCAGTGTATGAATAGATAGCATCTCCTTTCTGGATTTGGATTTTATGATTTGTAAAGGGTACTGGTTTCTTATTAAGGTGGTAACCTATTGGCATTTTATCTGCCTTATGTTCAGTCAATTCACCATGGCTGATTATTATCAAGGAATTCATGGCACCGGCAAACTCAAGGAGGTTATTCTTCTGATCAAGGACTAAAAGCGTCATATCCATTCCATCCAGCAGTTCGCCTGGCCTATCGTGCTGTCTTAAAGAGTTTATTACCCTTTCACTGAGTTCATTAAGAATTTTTGCAGCTGTGAGATTTCCTTGCTGACTGATGATCTCATTCAGAGAAGAAATTCCCAGCATACTCATGAATGCTCCCGGCACTCCGTGTCCCGTGCAATCCGCAATGGCACATATGATTTTTTCATCCTTCTTAGTTAACCAATAAAAATCACCACTTACAATATCCCTTGGCTTAAAGAGTATGAAACGTTCAGGCAGCAGCGTTTCAATATAATCATTAGGGGTGAGCATCGCATTTTGAATTCTTTTAGCATAGTGGATACTATCTGTGATTTCCTTTTTTTGTTCAGTAATGAGGGCATTTTTTTTTGAAAGTTGAGTATTTGCTTTTCGTTTAAGATTATTTGATCGGATAAGTACTCCTAAGAAAAAGATTGTAAAAACGAATCCCAGTATGAATAGATAAATAATCAGCATCTGGTTCCTATCCCTTGCCTCACTTAGCTCAACGTCACTTTTCAGAAGTTTGTTCTCCTGTTCTATAGCTTCCGTTTCATACTGAATCCGCAGCTTGTTTATCTGCTGCTGGCTTAATTCTGAGAAAATGGTGTCATTGATCCTAATCAGTTGATCAAGATTATTATACGCATTTTTATAATCGTAAATCTCAGCATAGGAACGTGCCAATCCGTTGTATGCATCTCCCAATTCATAAATGGCTCCGATTTCATTGGCAATGGCCTCTGCCCGGCTGAAGTAATCGAGAGCGGACCTTATATCACCCTTTTCCCTGTAGGTTTCGGCCAGGCCCAGAAGGTTGAGAACCATATCCGGTTTTGACTCCAGACGGGTCGCAATTTCATAGGCTCGTAGCTGGTAGTCGATTGCTTTGGGGTAATCTCCACGCTTTGCATAGACTTTGCCTATGTTGGTCAGTGCAAAAGAAATATTCCCTGAAGTGGACTTCTCAAATGCTTTAAGTGACCTCTCGAAATAGGACAGAGCTGTTTCATAGTCCCCCTTCTTGAAATACAATTCACCCAGGTTAACAGTCGTTGTTCCGATGGCATCCATATCTCCCAATGCTTCACTGAGGGGCAATGCCTTCAAATAATAATCCAGTGCCCTGTCATAGGTCCTGGGGTTCTTCAGGTATATCAGTCCAATGTTAATCATGGCCGTGAGGATCCGGAGTGAATCATCTATTTCCTCGGAGACTTTCAGCGATTGCAAATACAAATCCAGTGCCATGGCGTCATCCCCGACATTATTGTATACGGCACCTATATTATTCAGCATATTGGCCACGCCTAGTTTATGATTTTCCTGTTCGAAAATTGCCAGGGCCTGTTGCCATGAACCAATGGCTTTCGGGTATTCTCCCTGGAAATAATATCCTAAACCGATATTTTTCAGGGCATAGGCAACACCCGTATTAAACTGAAGCCGCTCTCCTAATTCCCTGGCCTGAATTCCGTATTGGATAGCCTCGGATGGGGACTGCCTGTACAGATTACTGCTGATGGAAATCAGGTTATTGACCTTTATGGTGTCTTCTACTGCATTCTCAATAGCAGAGATAAGACTATCCGTACTATTCCCCTGTGAGGAGAGGTTCAGTGATACGGCAATGAAAAATAAACTCAGGAGCATTCTTTGTCTATCCATACATATGTAGAATCAATCTGGTGAGGTGAAATTTAGGAAAAAATCCAGCTTTATCATTCCTTAATGATCAGGAAAGAGGTTCTTTATGACATTGAAGGAGGATCCAGCGGCAGGGTAAAACAGAATTTAGATCCCTTGCTTTCACCACTTTCAACCCAGATTTCACCTCCATGAGCCTGAACGATTTTCTTTGATATTGCAAGACCAAGTCCGGTTCCCTCTGTCGTAGTACGGGTTTTACTTCCCCTGTAGAATTCTTCAAAAATCTTTTTCTGCTCCTCTTTCGGAATTCCCTTACCCTGATCCTGTATTTCAACACGGACCTTCTCTTTCAGGGATTTCACACTCAGGTTTATATCACTGGCAGAATCAGAATAATTAATAGCATTGCCCACCAGGTTGGTCATCAGTTCCTCGATGGATAACTGCATCCCTGATATTAGATCAATTGAATCATCAATATTAACGTTGATCCTGATTGATTTCTCCCCGGCCTGATGTTCCAGATGACATACTGTTTTTTCAACGGAATCCCGGAGGGAGAATGGAGTGGCCTTGATTTCATTTCTCAATTGCAATTTGGTCATGTAAAGCAGATCCTTCACAAATCTGATCAGGATTATGGTTCGCTGGGAAGCCATGTCAAGGAAGTCCATGCAATCCTGTCGAATGGATCCTTCAGGTTTGCTATACAATACATCCAGCGAACTTTTAATGGCGGCTAGGTGGCCTTTTATATCATGGGTGATCCGCTGAACATACTCATTCTTTATTTCATCCTTTTTTTCGAGTTCAATGTTTGCCTTATGTTTTATTTTGTTCGATCTGTATAGCAATCCGATGAGAAAGAGTGTGGAAACAAATCCCAGTATGAATAAATAAATTACCAGCATCTGGTTCTGTTCCCTTGCCTCACCCAGTTCAGCGTCACTTTTCAGAAGCTTGTTCTCCTGTTCAATAGCTTCCGTTTCGTACTGGATCCGGAGCTTGTTTATCTGCTGCTGGCTTAATTCCGAGAAAATGGTGTCATTGATCCTTAGTAATTGATCAAAACTATAAAATGCGCTTTTGTAATCTGCTATCTCAGCGTAGGAATGTGCCATCCCGTCGTAGGCATCCCTGAGTTCATAAATTCCAATCTTGTTTTATCAAGAATGAGTGATATATTTTCCAGTATTTCTGAGGCACTTTGGTGAATCAGAGTGAGAAATTATTTTGCTTTGTCATCAAGACCATTTCCTCTTTCCAGGGTGATACCTGAAAGACCGTGTATTGCGGAAACTGGATTTTTCAGGTCATCAACAATGGTGCCGGTAAAGGACCTTATCCGTTTATTCTTCTCCAATACAATATTTTTCTCCTCCTGTAGCTTACTTCTGAGTATGATATTCCTTGAAATAAGTAAACCAAATATCAATCCCACTAATATTGGTATAATGTAATTCGATACGTTAAAAGTATCACCAAGGAAAAAACTATATTGTATGAAAGCAAAGAGAATTACAATCAGGGCCGAAAAGGAACAGACCAGAAGGTATATTTGCAATGATTTTTTGGAAGTTTTCATGATATTCTCGATTCTTTAATAATCCTCCATTGAAAGTGAAAATTTATTGGAGCAATTTATGGATATTTTTCATATCTGTCTTTTATTGGAGGAAATTAGTTGATGACTCAGTTAATAGTTTTTGTTTTCTTATTGCTCTTGTTGTTATTGATTTTGCTGATCAGTAGCGGTATAACCACTGATCCATTCTGATCATAGCCCTAGAAATCCTAAGATAGAATTGGAATATTATGTTACAATATTTAAACATAGCAGGTAGGGGCTACTAGGCTGTTCGAAAGAACGTTCTAGTCTACCAGGCGATTAACTGGAATAATGTTAATGAAATCGTTGACGTTATAGAAAATCGGCTGTATGGGATGACATTGTCCTTTATTTCCAATCTTATCCAAATCTGGTAATTGTAATGTAAACGGGGATATTACATCAAAATGATATACAAGTGATTTCTCTTTTGATTACTTTTAACCATACTATATTACCCTGAGATAATTGAAATTGAATATTTTTACCTTTGAAACTATAAGGCATCTGAAACAGACACAATATGGAGAGGCCCTAATTTTTATCCAATGTCTCAGAATCTGCAATCATATTTTATAAACTATACAAAAACATCAGCGATGAAAAATTTTAGTAAAGTTCTGATATTAATAAGTTTCTTGTTTGCCTGCCAATTAACAATTGCTCAATCGAAAGAAACCATCATCGAGAAGGGTATAGTTGTCAAAACAACCTATAAACAGGACATCGAAGATGGTGACAAGACAAGAAAAATAGACAAAATCGAAACGTTTAACGCCAAAGGCGAACTGGTAGACCTCAAGATATATAACAGCACTGGGAAATATGCCAAGGACTGGTTTCAATACAAATACAACGAAGACGGGAAGTTGATTGAGGAGATTGAATACGACTCAAAACAGAAATTTAAGGACCGCACTGTTTACAAATACGTCAATGGACTAAAAACATCGAGAGAAGAATTTGATAAAAAAGAACGGTTGATTAGAAAAACTACCTATGAGTACCAGTTTAAATAGCAGACTTTCCGTTTCCTCATAAAACTAAAAATATACCACAATACAAACTAATTTAATATATCATGGAATTATTTGGAATAGACATTATTGATTTTCAAGATTTTATAGAACTTATTGTCAGGTTCTTCTTTAATCTTGCCGTAGTTACAATTACCGTTCGTTATCTATATTACAGTGTACGACAAAGGAAGGAGTATTTCTTCACCTATATTCTCATTTCCGTCACAGTGTTCTTATTGTGTTTCCTACTTGATAATGTGAAGCTGGAGCTTGGTTTTGCACTTGGCCTGTTTGCTATTTTTGGGATCATCCGATACCGTACTCGGCAGATTCCCATCAAAGAAATGACCTACCTGTTTTTGGTTATAGGTATGTCGGTTATAAATGCGCTTGCAAATTCAAAGGTAAGCTATGCCGAACTGGTTTTTACCAACTTCGCCCTGATGGCTGTTACTTACACTGTCGAAAATCTCCTTAGGCTGGGGCGTGAATCCCGAAAAGTAATCAGATACGAGAAAATTGAGCTGATAAAACCCGAAAACAGTGAGGCTTTGAAAAAAGATTTGGAAGAGCGAACCGGGCTTAAAATCAACAAGATAGAAGTTGGGGGTATTGATTTGTTAACAGACACAGCCAAGATAAATATCTATTATCACGAAACCAGTAATTTACCTAAAACTAGTTGATACCCAGGTTGATGGTTGTGGTTTTTCCATGTTTCTGGTTTTACTCAAGGAGTAAAACTCAAAGCTGTAGATTGAACTTGACGCGCCGAATATTTAACGCTCCGAGTTAAAATCTATTTATATCAGTAAAAATATTGGTGGTGTAGCTGGCACCACGTTTTAATACCGCAAAGCCTTGTAGGTCAATGATATGCGAGACTTTTCTGTGTTCGGTTGACGGGAGTGTTGACGGTTTCGGAGAATGGTAGGTAGTTGGTTTTCGGGCAGCTGGATTAATCTTTAGGACTCTCTATCTCAAGGATATATTGGCGTTGATTTGCACGGTTTTCATTGATCTGATCCAGATCAACTTGATTGGGATTATACGATAATGTACCACTGATTGTTTTATCTTCCTTTTTCATTACCACTCTGGCAAAACCATCTTCTTCGATGACATCACTATCCCACTTAACATCGAACCCGAATGGTTTGATGGTAACATACCGTTTTTCCCTGTACTCAGTTACTAGTGTGAGTTTCGTCTCGCCTTCTGGTATTAGATATTTACCTGCTGTCCCTGTCTTATCTACAGGACTGATAAGTAAAAAGCCATTCGGGCCGGAATCACTTATTTTCAAATTAATGGTTAATAAGTACTGAGGTTTCTCCCAATACGGTGGGGACATGTCCTCAAGTGCTGGAAGGTAGCCTTCCAAAGTATTGATTAGGGTCTGCCCCTCTCTTTCCATATAATCTGCATCAACTGCCAGATTTGACCATTCATGAGGATCCTCATCCCTGTTGTAAAGCTCCACACTGCCATCTGTATAGCGTATGTATCGGTATTTTTCTGTTCGAACGCTCATTTCCATGTCAAATGTAGATATTGCGGGGTGAGGCCAACTGGCTAAGGGATCTTTCAGCAAGGGAGTCAAGGACCGTTGATAGGCCGGATTAAAATGACCAGGGTCCGGAAGACCTGCCAAATCAACCAGGGTAGGATACAAATCAAGGAATGACACTGTACGTTTGCTGCTGCCTCCTGGATTTGTAACCCCCGGTACTCTGAACATGAAGAGGCTATTCGTGGCCTCTTCCCATAAGGTGCTCTTTTGCCAATGTTCCTTTTCACCAAGGTGAAATCCATGATCCGAAAGAAGCACAACAATAGTATTATCTTCAAATCCATTATCCTTAAGTGCTTTCAAAATTCTGCCCATCTGGGCATCGGCATAACTTGTACTTGCTAAATATCCTTGTATCGCTTCCTTCCAAAGGCTAATACCACCCTCTTGTATCATCTTCCAAGTCCCAACAGGACCATATTGATGGGCAATTTCTGGAATATCATCAAAATCATTTGGAATGATCTCAGGAGGAGTAATCTCTTCCAGGGGATACATATCCAAATATTTTTGGGGCACATGCCAGGGCATATGAGGATGGAATAGACCGCACACGATAAAGAAAGGCTGATTGCCTGAAGCTTTATTCAACTGATTGACTGCAAAGTTCGCAGCATAGGTATCCATCATTTCTTCCTCAGTTCTGGAATTAACATTGTTGGGATCATCAATTGGCCCCCAGTCTGCTTCCTTGCCATAGGTATCCCAGCCATTCAAAGAAGTGCCCTCAGGTGTCATGGGGTAAGGCCTATCCCTGGTTGTATATTTCCCATCAATATATTCGGTCCAGGCATCACCTAATTTGTAACCATGATTAATCTTTCCTCCGCCCGCTGTATAATAACCATTGTCTTTGAAGTATTTAATTAAATTCGTGACTTTCTGAAGAGCTGGACTTGCCTGTTGGTCCTGGGAGTTTTCATAAATTCCGGATACCCAGGGGGCAACTCCTGAAAGAAAGGCTGCTCGGGAGGGGGAGCATTTTGGAGCAGCTGTAAATGCCTGGGTAAAGTTCACTCCACTCTCTGCAAGACTTTTAATATTTGGCGCTATGACTTTACCTGTATATCTGTTCGGATTTGATATGAGCCAGGTATTTAGATCATCGACAATCAGAAAAAGGACGTTTTTTTGTTGAGCGAACACTGAAGTATTGCTTGTCAGGCATAAGCATAAAATAATTAAGGCCAGATAGTTTCTCATAATTGTTTTGGTTTCCTGCTTTTTGCTCGTTTTACTCTTTTAGCGAAACTGAGAGCAGAAAATCGGAGTATTTTGTACTGAATTTTTGCTTTCAAGATAAAATTCAGTAAAATTTCTTAAAGAATCAAATAGTGTAGCTGGTACCACGTCTTTCCAGGGAAAGCTTCACATGGATCTAACAGCATACTTGAATAGAATCAGAGATTTCGCCGGTATGGTATTTTGGTCCTTATTCCCTGAAATATGAGATATCGTAATAGGTTTCACCATAAACAGGAATTCCTGATTCCGTAATCCCCTCCAGGACACACTTAATCTTAGTGTATCTGTCGGAATTATAGAATGAAACAACTGCTTTCCCTTCATGGTCCAGTTTAGTATCCGGATTCCAATGAATGGTTTTTCTCATATCCAGCATAGGAGCTGATCTTTCCTCTTCAGTTCGGTATTTCGGACTATAAAACTCCTTGCTTACCTGCAATCCTTTAATAACCAAAGAGCTTGGAATAATATCCTCATCAGGATTAACATATAAGTTATTTTTATCTGTCTCAATATAAATAACAATCCTATTGTAGGTTCGGGATTCATTTGAAATATTAGAAGTAGATAGCAGAGTTGCCTCAACTCCTGTTACTACAAATAGATTCTTAATTGCATATGGCTTGTAAGCAGAACTTACATCTTGATATAACAAACCATAATTAAAACCGTCAACTATAAAAATGCCTGGAACCACCTCTCCCCGGTAATTAAACATTAGATATCCAGTTAGGGGATCAACATTACAATTATATCCCATGTATAAAATAACCTCGTCAATTTCATTTGAGGTTTCAAGCAATGATGCAGACGGAGTTCTTACATTAGAAAAATTCTTAATCAGGCTTAATTCCGGATCCTCGTACTCCTTGTCTTTATTGCGCATGATTTCAACTTCTTCGATCCAAATACTTTGGCCTGCATTTACGGCAAGCGTTTTATTGATATCTTCATAAATATATGTGGGTAGTGAATAGTAGCCTTCAACACTATCTCCTAAAGCCATCTGATATTTAATCAATTCTTTCTGAAAATCCTCATCAGTTAACTGCATGATAACCTGATCTGACCCCTTCTTATCTTTTGCAGAGAGTATTATTGATGATGTATGTTCGCTGGTATATTCGGGAATAAAAGAGAAATCTCCCTGCATATCGGTACTTATTTTTTGATAGTTTCCGGCAAAATATACCAGGATATTACCTTCTGTTGGTTTAGGATTTCTTCCAAATCTGGTTCTCATAATATTACCCAGAATAACATCCTGGTTTTTGGGCGGTTTTACTGAATCAACTTCAAAGACATACTGATTATATTTATAGCTTCGCCATCCCTGTGTCATTAACAGGAGATCAAGATGAAATGCAATTTTCATGCTGCTTGACTGAAAATAGTAGTCCGGATGATGTATAACACCCTTTATTTCTGGCGAGAGATATGTAGAACTAATAATATTAGGCTCATCAATCAACTCAGAACTCCCAAATACAGCATCAAAAACTGATAATGAATACTGTCCTTTTTCATAGGGAATATCATCATCTCCCGTATCAATATGAAGTTTTACAGAATCTCTGCACATGTATGTTTGGTATTCTGTAGCTAAATCTGAAATAACAAATCTATCATGGTTCACAAAGACCAGTCGTTCGGCCAGCGGGATTCTGTCCTTATTTAACAATGTTAAAACGGCAATGCCGGAAACTGGATATTTAAGAGCCGGAATTGTAAAGGTAGTATGTGATTCAGAAAGTATCAGTTTAAAGTAATGCGTGTACCCGCGTATGGATAGCATAAAAAGGCAGGTATCAAATTTTTCTGTATTGTTCCTGATCTTCACATGTATCTTATTACCATAATTTTGTGCTTGTATAGACCAGGCATTCTCTTTTCCTTCGGGTAAGAGATACATATCTTTATGGCCAGCTGGAAGGTTTATTTTTAAAAAATATTTTTTATTCTTTTCAGGAGTGAAAATAAATTTTCCCATACCATCGTGTTCAGATCTTACTGAAGAGAATATTATCCCCTGTTCATCCACAATGTCTCCGGATATTGTAACAGGTTTACCTGATGAGTATACCGCCTTAAATGCCACAGTACCAACCTCATTATTTAAACATTGACCGCCTTCTGGAAAGAAATCTACATGGATTTCAACGTTTACCGGAACATCAAAATCAGCTGTGCGGGTATTATCCCAAATGCTGAGTACAGGAATTTCTGCTACATTATCCGGAATTATGAAAGAGAGGGGGGTGTGCTTTGTGGTTTTACTATGACTGGCACCTCTTTTTGCAACTTTCTCCCCTACTGATAATGTATATCTGAACCTTTCTCCTTCAATCTGATTGTTCAGATTATCGTAATACCTGACAATAACTTTAACTGTATCACCAGGAAGGTAACTGTTTTTACTAAAATGGGGTACAAACCTGATATCATCTTTAATATCGTTTGCAACTAATATTTTTCTCCGATATACCCTGTCCGCATCAAAATTTTTCATCCAGCTTGAATAGCATAACAGGGTATAATCCCCATCTGCCAGATCGCTCTTAACAACAAGGAAACCATTAGATTGTGAGTTTGAAATTACATATTTCTCTTCTACCACGATTTCTCCTCTATCACTTATTAGATCCGCATAGAAAACTTTGCTTAAAGCAGAATTATCAAGTGATGATTTATTACGTATATATGCTTTCAACCAGATTGTATCTCCGGTGGAATAAACTTCACGATCTGTATGGACATACACTTGCTCATTCACAGTAAGGGAATTGAGCTTATCCAAATCGGACATAATACGAAGAAATTGAGCATGAATGGGAATTCCTGAGCAGTTAAATAAAAAAATAAGAATGATAATCAACTTCCATGGAAATTTTTCAGACATGGATTTCAGGAAAATAAATTAACAACTAAATATTAATAACAACATTCTATTCTAAAGTAATTATTATTTTTCAATAGTGTTCGATTTTCCGGAAAGAGGCCGCCGATATTAAAAACGTCCCCTCATTTGATTCTGATAACAGGGGAGGATTGGTGGAGTAGTGATACGATATTTTCCTGCTTTTATTATTTGGGGGATGTGTTAGTGGATTTCTCTGATACTGCGATCAGGTAATAACTGGTTCTGAAGAACAGGATATTAGCGTGTATAACGATTTTTGTTTTTTTGATTAAATTTGAGAAGAAAACAGGTGGTTCAGTTTAAAACCGGGAAGTGTGGTTCAGGTTGCACCGGAATTGGTGACTCAGCATCAACCGGTTTTAGTGGTCTAATTTATCCGGTATTTCCATAGCAGGGCTGCCTTCTTATTTTTATAGACTTCAATAAAAAACAATACAACAACAATTAATACTTGATTTAGATGAATTTGAAAATTCGAATAATTGCAAGTTTACTTATACTGGGTTGCATATGTATAACTTCCATAAATGCACAAAATTCAAGTTTTGATTTTGCTGGTCCAAACTTAACAACATTTCCTGTTGTACCAGTTCAGCTTGTTGACATAGATTATCCTGAGGTGAATTCTGTAGATTCCAATATTGTGTTTGATCCGAATCTCTGGAAGATCACATTTCCGCTGGAAAACCCTCAAACTGGGAATGCTCTTGAGGTGCTGAACCCTGAATTCTCCTCCTATGTGTCGGGAGAAATGGCCTGGCCTGCAGAACTTGCAAAGTATTTCTATACGACCGATGAGGGACAGGCTTTCTACTGTGAATATACGGGTGCTACCACGCCAAACTCAGACTACGGGCGTACAGAATTGAGAGAGATGGTGGGACCTGAACAGCACAACTGGACACTTCAGACTGGAGGTCATCTGCATGGCAGACTGAAAGTCACCGATTTTAAAGAAGATGCGGAAAAACTATTTTTCATGCAGATACATGGAAAAGAACCTACAGATAAGCCACTGCTGAAATGTATCTGGGAAAAGGGGACGATTCGACTTCTGACGAAAAGTGGTGAAAGATTGACTGATTACAAGAAGGGTGACAATGGTAAATATGTTGCAGTCGGCGAAGATTGGTTTACCTGTACCATTGATGTAGATACTGCAGCGTTGTCTATTAAGATTAATGGCGAAACAATCGAGACCTTCGATAGGGAAGAAGTGTTACAGTATTGGCCAATTGACAACACCTATTATTTCAAAGCAGGAAACTACCTTCAGCATGATAGGGAAGGCGCCGCGGCTACGGTGATTTACTCTGAGCTCGAAGTTAGCCATGACCATAATTCCACCGATCCCACAGATCTAGGTAATTTGATAAAAAAAATAAATGATGATAACTTACTGATTAATAGTTATCCGAACCCATTTAGTAGTGAAATAACCATTTCTTATAACCTTAAAACAGCTACACGAGGAAGTTTAAGTATTTATAATATGAATGGAATAAAGATTAAAAGCTTTTTTGCTAATAAAATGCAGCATTCAGGCAGTCAATCTATTGTTTGGGACGGTACAAACAATGCAGGAAATACTGTTGCTTCAGGTACATATTTCTATATTTTCACTGGTGTTAGTGCAACTGGTGTTGTCAACTATTGTAATAGAATTGTTTTTATTAAATAGTGTTTCTAAGAATATTATTACTGTTCTTCCACCCTATGAATACCCAGCACGAATCTGTGAAATCAGAAAATTTTCAGAAAATATGCCAACTGTACGCCAAAAGTGGTAAATTAAAAAACAGAACTCCTTTATTATCAGAAAGTTCGGTTTTTATATGCAAAATAAGCGTTTGGACTATCATTGGTATCGATTGACAGGAATGATGAGGCAATATATTCCATTACGTCAGAATTAACACATACTTCATTCAGTTCAGTCATATCTGACAGGTCGAGAATTGATAGGTTAAGGGATCCACAACGAATACCCAAACAACCCCTCTTATTATAAAATGTGCAATCACTTAAATTAAGACAGCTTAATTTATTTGATGAACAATCTAAATCATCCAAATGTATGCCAGCAACATCCAGACAGGTTAATCTGTTATTTGAGCAATCCAAACTCTGTAGGATAGTATTATTTGTAACATCCAGACTGCTTAATTGGTTGTTAGAACAATCCAACCCAAATATTAATGGAGAATCCCAAGTTGCTATACCCTTTAAAAGAATATTGTTAGAAACATCCAGACTGGTTAATTGGTTATTTGAACAATGCAAGACTGCTAAAGCAGTATCATTTGTAACATCCAGACTCGTTAATTGGTTATTTTGACAATGTAAAAGAGTTAGGGCGGCGCAACCAGAAACATCCAGACTGGTTAGTTGGTTACCATTGCATGTTAAATAAGTTAAAGCAGTATTATTAGAAACATCCAGACTGTTTAGTTGGTTATCATCGCAATCTAATCCTGTTAAAGCGTTATTATTAGAAACATCCAGACTGGTTAATTGGTTAGAATAGCAACTCAAAGAAGTTAAAGCAGTATTTTTAGAAACATCCAGACTGGTTAATTGGTTGCCACCACAATGCAATTTATTTAAAGCCGTACAATTTGAAACATCCAGATTGGTTAGTTGGTTGTTATAGCAGTTTAATTCTGTTAAAGCGGTATTATTAGAAACATCCAGACTGGTTAGTTGGTTGTTATAGCAGTTTAATTCTGTTAAGGCATTACAACCAGAAACATCCATACTGGTTAAGCCGTTAGAGACGCAAAATAAACTAGTCAATGCAGTATTATTAGATACATCCAGACTGGTTAAGTAGTTACCTGGGCAACTCAATTCAATTAAAGCAGTATTATTAGAAACATCAAGACTGGTTAAGTCATTATAGCCGCAATATAACCTAGTCAATGCAGCATTATTAGATACATTCAAACTGGATAGTTGGCTAAAACCGCAAATTAATTGCTCTAAATTTATAAACGCTTCAATACCTGTTAAATCATAAATATCTTCATTAGAGATTTCTAATTTTGTTACCACTTCTGCCTCTGCATAACTAATCTGCCCATCCTCATTGGTATCCACACCCTCTTCAATAAGGGCAGCTAAGAAGTTAGCATCAGGAATACTGACATTCTGGGAAAACATGGGTAGGCTTCCCAAGATGATAATCGAAAAAATGATTGATAGTTGTTTCATGATTGTTGGGTATTACTATGATTATAGGCAAGTTACGACAATAGAAACTACAAAGTCAAATGTTTTCGTGATAAAATAGAACGGTATCGTGTCAAAATCAAACGGTATCGTGTCATTTTACATAAAACAGGCGGGAAAGGAAACACACGTAGGGGAAAAATCAAAAAAAATATATTGGAGATTTGTCCCAATTAAAAAAAGCGTAACAGTTTGTATATCAACTGTTACGCTTTGAGATTGAGGTCGGTAGCGGAGTCGAATCAGTGATTCCCTGCTAATGTGACATATGCAAGAAGATTCAATTGAGGTGATCGCATTTAAACACGTTCGGATTATTCAGATATGGCGATCAGGTAATGACTGGTTCTGAAGAACAGGATGTCTCCTGATATAGAGGGACTAGCCATGCAGATATCTCCCATTGAATTTTTCGATAGAAGTTTGAATTCAGGTCCGGCCTCCACCACAAAAACATCCCCATTTTCAGATGTGAAATAGAGTTTCCCTTCCGAGGCAATTCCGGAGGCGGTAATCCCACCCCTGGCTCCAAGGCTTTGTTTATACATTTCTCTGCCCGTGGTGGCATGAAAACAGGTCAGGGAGCCATTCCCCCTTAGATTATATAGATAATCCCCATAAATTAAAGGGGTCTGCATATAAGCGCCTCCTCTTTTTATACTCCAGACAATATGCTCATTTACGGTGCTGTCCTTGTGCAGAGTGATATCGCCTTTTGCCCCGGGTTTCACTACGTATATTGGCGAGTACCTTCCATGGGCATTATTTATAAAAATCAGGTCATGCGCAATCACCGGAGTAGGTGTTGGGGCGTCTCCTCCACCACTCATTTTCCAGATTTCTGTTCCTGTTTCCAGATCATATCCTCCCATATGATTGTATCCATTCACAATAATTTGCGCCTTTCCATCCTTCTCATATACTGCAGGGGAACTCCATGTTGAAACTTCATCCCGCTTTACCCTCCACACTTCATTACCTGTTTTCAAATCAAAAAGCCCAAGAAAATCCTCATCCGTCACATCACATTGTATGATGAATTTATCCTTATAAATGACAGGTGAACTTGAGAATCCCCATTCGACCTCCGGGTCGGTATAGGGTCCGGCATTGATTATTCCGAAATCTTTTTTCCAAAGCAGATTGCCCTGAAAATCATAGCAGAAGAGACCCTCTGACCCAAAAAAAGCAAGCAGGTATTTCCCGTCCGTTACGGGGGTAGGGTTCGCATGGGAGGATTTAGTATGCCTGCGGGTTTTAGGAATTCCCTTATGCGAAAGTCTTTCCCAGATGATATTCCCTGAATTTTTGTCAATACAATACACTCTGAACTCATGCTCTGAGTCATCTTCCACCATGTCGATATCACCATATAATCCAACCTTCAGGGAATCCTTGCCCGAGCCACTAATGGCTGTCGTGATAAATACATAATCGTCCCATATAATGGGACAGGAATGACCCAGTCCGGGGATACTGATTTTCCATTTGATATTTTCTCCGGTTTCCATATTCCAGTCCACTGCAGTATGCACGTTATCCATTATTCCACTGCCATGGGGTCCCCGAAATCCAGGCCACTGTTCAGAATAGTCCTTTTGCGCCAGGGTCATTCCTGTGGTCAGGAAAAGGAGAATAAATACAAAATATTCCGGTCTTCTCCACCCTGTCGATTCCTGGGTATGGGCTATTGTACCATTTTTCAAAACAGTGTCGATAATGCTTCACTTGGACAGGAAGACTTATTCCAGTTATTGAATTTGTCAATGTCTGGCCTTTCTTGTTTTGAAAAAAAAGTGTATTTTTAACACTTTACAGATAGAGTTGAATATAATAACAAAATAATTTCTCGTAAAAGATGAACCAGTATTAACTTTAATATTATTCTTATGAAAAAAACTTTACTATCTATTGCAATGTTGACTATCATTGGCATGATGAGTGCTTTTGGACAGTCAACTTTAATTATCAGTGAAAATTTCCAGGGATGGGAGCCCACACTGGATACTGATGATACAAAATGTTCGGCTGGTGTTCAGCATGAATATGATATTACCAGAAATTTAAGGCTGGTGACCACAGGAGATACTGTAGACCTGCCGGTTACTCTTTACAAAGCCGGAATTGCGCCCGAATGTGAAGCAAGAAGGGTAGAAGATGCTGATCCTCCAGGTTCAGTTGAAAATCTTCCGGGAGTTACAACAGGTTGGGTTTCATTGGCTAAAATCTCTGATGCTACCATTGACGATATTGAGTTTAGTCCCGACACCATTGGTGAATTTATCTTCGGACCTGTCTCTCAAATTGACAGCATGAGATTTGCACATTCAGCCACCGGTGGGAGCAGAGGGATACGGGTTTACTTTTCCAGCGATGGAGAAAATTGGTTACGTGCATCCGAAGATGAATTCTGGGATGGTGATGATAGTCAGGCAGGCGATGTAAATTCAGTTGAAATTATGGCAACCGATGTCTATATTAAATTCGCTTCGGGATTCAAACAATCTGATGGAACCTCTCAATATTCAAGACTCCATAATCTTGATGTTTGGGGCATTCCTGGTACTATTAGTTCAAATAGAAGTATTTCTAAAGAATCAAACAAGTTAACTATTTACCCTGTTCCTGCTAAAGATTATATTTACATCAATCTGGATGCAGAAGCTTCAAACAGTGAATTACAAATAATTGATGTCGTTGGAAAAACCGTTTACAGGGATGTTTATCAGCAAGAGTCACCCCTTGACATTAGCAATCTGAAAAGTGGATTATATTTTGTCAAGATAACCAATGATCAGGACAGCTATGTGAAACAACTGCTGATCAAATAGACAAGCAGACCAGGCTAAGAATATGCATATTAATGGTTTAGTCTGATTTTTTCTTACTAGTACTAAATCTTCTGACTGGTCCTAAATAAGACATAGAATTTGAAAAGCCACCCTTTTTCGGGGTGGTTTTTTTATGATATGCCTGATAGCTTGAGGTTTACCCTATAAGAGATTATTTTGAATTCGGACCGATGATGAACCTTAACTTTTTGCCAAATTGGTTTTCATCAGACAATAGATTATTTTTATTCAAGAAACCCTCTTGATATCAACTTCAATGATTCTTCTATAAAGTAAAAATCTTCTAAGCTCAGGATTATGAAAGACACTACCTTGAAAACTTCGATTGCCCTGGTTATCCTTCTTTTTATTTCCGGATGTATTGGAAAGCAGGCTGATAAATCTATACCTGCCGAAATATTTTCTGTTGAGAACATGGATCTGGCGGTTCATCCAGGTGATGACTTTTATAGTTATGTAAACGGAACCTGGATTGAAAACACTCCTATACCGGATGATAAATCCGGGTTGGGGATATTTGATGATTTATATGAGAAAAGCAGAGAGGATATTCAGAATATTATTAAAGAGGTAACTGCTGTTAAGGATGTAGAGGATGGTAGCATTACTCAGATGATACGGGATATGTATAATTCTGGTATGGACACTGTATTAATTGATCAACTGGATACAAAACCCCTGGAAGACCTATTCGCAGATATTGAAGGTATTTCCAGCATTGAAGACATTTTTGTTATTGCCGCGGAACTTCAACTAATTGGTGCTGATCCTTTTTTCTTTATGGCTCCATTTACGGATTTTGATAACAGTGACTACACCATTGCTTATATCGGACAGGCTGGAATTTCGCTTCCGGACAGGGATTATTACCTGCTGACCGATGAGGCGACGGAAAAGATCCGAAAGGACTACTTAAATTACTTAGAAACAATATTTGAGATGTTGAATGAAGGACCAGATGCAACATTGGCAAATGCCAGGACAATAATGGAAATTGAAACCCGTATGGCGCAGCATTCATACAGTAACCTGGAAAACAGGGACATGCATAAGATGAATAACAAACATACCCTTTCAGAACTGGAGAATCTGGCTCCGAATTTTAACTGGAGATTGTTTCTGGCTGAAATCGGACTTTCGGATCTCAGCGTTCTGAATGTAATGCAGCCACCATACTTCGAGGAATTAGGTGATATGATGAATTCAGTACCCATTGAGGATTGGAAGGTTTTCCTGAAATGGAAACTTGTTAATAGCTACAGTCCTTTTCTGAGCAGCAGGTTTGAAAAGCAAAACTTTGATTTTTATGCTAAAACTTTCGGAGGGATGGAAACGATGGAACCCCGCTGGAAGAGGATATTGGATAATACAAGCAGATCCATGGGAGAGGCCATAGGAGAGCTGTATGTTGAGAGGTTTTTTCCTCCGGAAGCCAAGGAGGAAATGATAATCCTGGTGGAGAATCTGAGAAAGTCATACGAAGTAAGAATTGAGAACCTGAGCTGGATGGGGGCGGATACGAAAAAGGAAGCCCTTGCTAAATTGGAAAGGATAAATGTAAAGGTGGGTTACCCGGATGAATGGAGGGACTATTCTGGTCTGGTAATACGGCCTGATGAATACCTTGGGAATATGTTCCGGATATCCCGGTTGGATTTTAAATATCATATGGAGAAATGTGGCAAACCCGTTGATAGAAATGAATGGGGAATGAGTCCCCAGCAGGTAAATGCGTATTATCACCCAGGGTTGAATGAGATAGTTTTCCCTGCAGGGATATTACAACCACCCTTTTTCAATATGCTTGCCGATGATGCCATGAATTATGGTGGGATCGGGATGGTAATTGCCCATGAAATGTCCCATGGATTTGATGACCAGGGACGTAATTTTGACAAGGATGGTAATTTGAATGATTGGTGGACAGAGGAAGATGCCGAAGAATTCAAAAAACGGACATCTGTGCTCGTCGATCAATACAATCGGTATGAGGTCCTTGATTCCGTATTTATCGACGGTGAGCTTACTCTTGGAGAGAACATAGCAGACATGGGGGGAGCTACGATGTCTTACCATGCCTACCAAATATCTCTGGAAGGTGAAGAAATCCCGGAAAAAATAGATGGTTTTACTGGTAACCAGAGGTTTTTTCTAAGCTATGCACAGATATGGAGGAGTAAGACAAGGGATGAATCAATGAAAACCAGGATTAAAACCGATGTTCATTCACCTGCCAAGTTCAGGATAAATGGTATTGTCTTTAATATGCCGGAGTTTTATGCGGCGTTTCCCGATATCGGACCTGATAATGAAATGTTTATTCCGGTCGATCAGCGGGCTGTGATCTGGTAAAACAGTATGCCGGGAGCCCTTACTGAAAAGAGGAGGATAACCACCCTTGTATCCCTGATCATAGCAGGAGAAGCAGTTTTCTTCCTGCCATTTGTTATGGCCAGGATTTTCCGTCCTACCTTACTTGAGGTATTCGGGATCAGTAATACAGAATTAGGAGCCTATTTTTCTGCCTACGGGGTTGTAGCCATGATCTCTTACCTGTTTGGCGGGGTGTTGGCAGACCGGTTTCCGGCACGCAACCTGATGACGGCAGCTCTCATAATGACTTCCCTCGGAGGCTTTTTAATGATCTCTATTCCCGGGGCAGGGATCATGACTGCCATTTATGGATTCTGGGGTTTCACTTCCATATTTCTTTTCTGGGCAGCCATGATCAGGGCGACCCGTGAGTGGGGAGGGAGCGGTTTCCAGGGGAGGGCTTTCGGATGGCTTGAAGGGGGCAGGGGGGCAACAGCTGCTATCGTGGGAAGCATTGCTTTCCTGATATTTTACTGGTTTACTCCTGAAACTACGAATCGTACCCAAGCTGTCCAGGGGATACATCCATTTCAGATAGTAATCCTATCCATATCTATGTTCACTTTTCTAAGCGGGATAATGGTCTGGTACCTGGTACCGCTCACTTCAACAAACTCAGGTCCAGGGGAACCTGATATTTCCACTGAATCTGATATTTCCAAGGGATCTGTTTTTAATATCAGGAGGGTGCTTTACATTGCAAAATTACCAACAGTATGGATGCTTTCGGTAATGATAATATGCGCATATGTGGGGTACAAGATAACAGATGACTTTTCCCTGTATGCCCGGGAGGTTCTGGGATTCACAGAATTGGGTTCGGCGGGTATCGGTGCAGCAGCCTTGTGGATCCGGGCTATTACTGCGATTATTGCTGGCTACCTGGCCGACAGGCTCAACCATACCCGGGTGATTTCTGTTTGTTTTGCCATTACTGCAGGAGGTGGCTTATTAACCGCAACGGGATATTTAGATTCCGTAACCGGACTTGTATTGTTGAATATGTCCCTGACCGCAATTGGGATATTTGCTGTCCGAGCCTTGTATTTTGCCATACTGGAGGAAGCTAAGATACCGTTTGGATTTACAGGAACAGCTGTTGGTATAGTATCTTTGCTGGGTTTTACCCCGGATGTTTTTATGAGTCCCTGGATGGGTCACCTGCTTGATAAATACCCGGGTAACACTGGCCACCACTATGTTTTTCTGGTACTTTCAGTATTTGCTTTTTTGGGTCTGGGCACAAGCATTTTATTCCATCTCCGGAGGCAATAAGGTATATCCCAGCTGCTGCATCCAGAATAGACCATTCCCCCCGATCCACTCATCTTTTATTTTTCAATTTTGACCCCGAGATCCTCAATGTTTTTGTCATTTCTGCAGCAGCCAGGGATTACCATGGTTCACACAGAAATAATTAGAACTAAAAAAAAGACCACCCTGTTTTAGAGTGGTCTTTTGGTATCCCGGAGTGCCTTGCCGACCGGAAATAACTGCCTAGGTGAACCGGATGGCAGGCGTCCTCTCAGGCTCCGGGTATATTGAGTTTCCCTGATTGGTTATAGTATACAGTTAGTTTTAATATTCTGGTTAGGTTTAGTGTTCGGGTTAGTTTAAGTATATGGGAATTTTACTCAGGAGATTAATATTGTTCAGATCCGAATAGTCATACTGGTAAAGACCATCGCTCCCTATCATAATGAGAATATCATTTACCGGTATTACATCGAATGTGTTTATGTTTTCAAAGTGGGCCAGCATATTGGATTTGAGCATATAGGGATCTTTTGCATCATAAATTTTCAAGCCCTCATCGCCGTCACAAATGAATAATGTACCCTGGTCAATACCCAGTCCATGAGGATTATGCATGGTATATGATTTTAACAGGTTCGGTTCTGCCAGATCATGGATATCCACGATATCAAGCCGGTTTACATCTGTCTCACAGCTGTTGCCGGTGCGCAATGTGATGTAAGCATAGTTCCCTTCCACAACCACCGGATCACAGCTGGTGACATGCCAGTAGGAAGAAACATACTCCGGCAGGGCAGGATCCACCAGGTCATAGATATACATTCCGTTCATAGAACCAATGAAGAGGTGTTCCCTGGCAATAAATACGGTCTCAATATTCCATCCGATATTCTGCTTGCCGGCGAATATGGGACTCAACTCTTCGCTTATATCAAACATATGCAGACTCATCTGGTCAATAGTGTAGAGGAAATTTCTGTGTATTATAAACCTGGCCATGGAACCCCCTGTACCAGTTGTGGCTGCTCCCGCGCTACTAACCTTGGAGAATGAGGTTGGAGCCATCATATCCATTGACATAGAGGACATCCACATACGCTCAGGCCAGATATTGTTTGGGGCCTCATCAATTTCTTCGGTAACCGTCTCTGTTGTCCAGTCCACCACCACACCCAGGTTAGGATTGACTTCCCCTACACGGGATCCGGCTTTAACAGGTGGTATATCCCATGAAAACAGATCCTCGAACCTGGCCAGTTCCTTTATATCATTCAAATCCGAGATATCTATGGCGATCATGTCAACATAAGAATCCGCATACAGTATATTATTCTTTATTGCCATGTCAATATTCCCGGGAATGCTGATAAAACTGATGGCAACCGGATTGGATGGATCCGCATTATTAATTACATGTATACCTTCTCTAACCTCGTTCACAAAAATATAGTCGCCATACAGATAAATCTTTCCTGGATAATTTATTTCCTCGGGTGTTGTATCACTTACTGCCTGTCGAAGATCTTCATAACTCATATATACAGGATTGTTCTGTTCGTAAGTTTGCAGAATCCTGTCATTGCATCCGCTGAATGCAATAAGAAAAAGAATCGAAGTAAGGAATATCTGTGCATGTGCCAGTTTTGCTTTCATGGTCTTTGGTTTTTAATTCAACTAATAGATGCAGCTGCTCATTCATGGGTTGCGTTATGATCGAATAATTATACCAGGAGAGCTGCAACGCAACCAATCCAATCCGGTTATCATCTATTTATTATATGAAATCTTTACACCCTATCGCACTGTACCTGATAATTTTAATGACACCCGGGATTATTATCGCCCAGAAACATGTGGTTGACGCTGTCTACCTGGAAAATGGAGAGGTATTCAGAGGCCTGTTAAAGGAGAGTCTCGATCCGGATATAGTCCGGCTTGAAACACTTTGTCTGAATACAAGGTTATTTTCCAACTCTGAGATCAGCCGGATAGAAAGGGAAAAAATTAGTATCCAGTCCTTTCGCTATGGAAGAGAATCATCAGTTCATGGTTATTTTAACCGTACCGATATGGGATTGCTGGTCGGATCTGGAAATAGTTCAAATAATGTGGTTTTCAGCCTCCAGATGGTTAATGGATATAAGCTGGGTCGGAGGTATTATCCTGG
Organism: uncultured Bacteroidaceae bacterium; assembly: GCA_963777115.1. Classification (GTDB taxonomy): domain Bacteria; phylum Bacteroidota; class Bacteroidia; order Bacteroidales; family SM23-62; genus SM23-62. The sequence continues at coordinate 1,087,485 of CAVZPP010000002.1, forward strand.
GATTGGTACCGGTATTGAGTTTTATGATCATGCTGTAGTCCCTCTTTTTGCAGATTTTACCTATGCCCTTTCGGAAAACAGGGTCAGTCCCTTTCTCAGGGCAAGTTTCGGATATTCCTTCCCAATGGACGATCCACAGGAACAATTTGGAGCTATAACAGAGAACAAGGGGGGAATTCTTTATGCTCTGGGTGTTGGAACCTCTATCCGCACCGGTGCCTCTAGTGCCATGGCAATATCTCTGGTATATCGTTATCAAAGTCTGAAGTCCGTTTATACAGAGAATTGGAACAATGATTTGCTTAATTTGGAGAGACGACTCAACCGAATTGCTTTTCGTATTGGATTTATGTTTGATTAAATCCGGAATTCCTCTATTTTTACAATAAGACTTCCGGAACATGTTTATTAACTCCAGAAACAGAAAATTTTTCCTGTTTGCCGGCATCCTGCTGGTAAGCATTGCATTTCCCTGTTGTGTCGAGGAAGACACCAACTTGTCTGCGGGCCAGGGATGGACCAGTACTGATTTTACCTCTATACCGGTTCGCCAGCGTTTTATGCAGGCTGAACGGGGCAACCTCGTTAGGAATCCCTCCTTTGAATACGGCAGAATGGTCAATGTGGACAGTACAGTTCATTCGAGTAATATTACTGCCTGGCAGGTGAGAGGTGAAAATGTCAAATGGGTATATGATTCCAGTGGCACCGAATCCGGAAGCGCAGAGGTCCGATCCGGTGTCTATGCCATTAAAATTTACCGGGAACATTATAGAAAGAAGGAGATCAAGACGGAGGGGATCATCTCGGACTTTATTCGTGTCATTCCGGGAACCTACGATTTTTCCTTCTGGATCAGGCTTTCAGATATTAATCCACACAAGGTTAGTATAGGCAGAAGAATGAATGCAGGTATTGATATTCGTATTCTTTTCTATGATAAGAACCGCCTCCTTCTGGGTGCAAATTCTGAAAATGGCCAGGAATCGATAGGACATGCCTCTAAGTACTTGTCATTCAGTGATTTCTGGCATATTGACAGCCTGGGTTGGACTTCCCTTCAGGGAAGAACAGGGTATAATTATTTTACGGACGGTGATATCCCTGATGAGACAAGGTTTGTTAAGCTTTTTCTTGGATTGAAGGGGACAGGTACAATGTGGATTGACGATGTGGATTTCAGGTATGGCAGGAATAATTTCACCTCACTCGAGCGTACCCTTAGTCTGGCTGATACATCATTTTCCCAACTTGATCTTATTGTCCCGACTCCCCAACACCTGGAAGCAGAGGAAGCATTTAAATTTCATTCTGAAGGATCAGATACAATTCCAATGCCCCTGATTATGATACCCGGGCAGAGCGAAAAACAGACCATGGTCGCAGCAACTTTGCTGAAAGCTTCGCTGGACAGTCTTTTTGCAAGACGTTTTGGAAAGGACAGCCTGCCGGAAGTACTGATTATAAACAGGATGGATCTGGGTCGAATTGAGAAAGGTGGCCTTGTATTTAGCCTTGGAGAAAGGGCTGATTTAGCTGATGTTTCGGATCCACAGGCTTATATTATCCGTACAGATACTTTATATCACAACCTGATACATTTATCAGGAACTTCTGCAAAGGGAGATTATTATGCGGCTTCAACTGCCATTCAGATGCTGGATGCCAGCAAGTTTTTGTTTTACCGGGCAGATATAATTGACTACCCCGATATCCCGGAGAGGGCCTTCCTTATTTCGCCAGTGGCTGCTGCCTCAAATGCAATTGATTACAAGCCCTATCTCCAGGATATGGAGGGACTGAAACTAAACTGGGCATACCTGGATTATTACCGCTCGAAAACACTCTGGCAGCAGGAAAGTCGGGCTTACCTGGAAGGACTAAAAATTATTGGACGCGAAGGCCGGAGCTCCGGAATGCTGTCCCTTGCCCAGATGGTCAATCCCTACGCTTATCTTCCAAAGCATTCAATGGTCGATTCCCTCGACAAGGAAGCCAGGGAGAGATGGACACATTACGGTGCGGCCAGTATGGGGAAACTGAAACAACAATATCTTGCAGGTATGAAAGCCGGTGCCAAAACACTTGTTCTTTGTGCCGATGATTACCTTCCCCTTTCCCCCGAGGGAAATTATATGCTGTATTCGGACCTGGACAGGGAGAAATACATAAATCTTCAGGAGGCCCACCTGGAAATGATTCGTTCTATATATTCATGGAGCAGGAGCATAGATTCGGAAGTAAAAATGGAATTTATTCCGCCCTGGTATTCGAATAATATTTTGGGAACGAGCAGGGGACAGGCAGAACAGTATCTTTTGGACCTGGGTCCGAAGTTGCCGGAAGATATGAGAATTATCTGGACAGGGCCAGCCGCCAGGAGTAGCCATATCAATGCAGTTGATCTAAAGCGGTACCGGGAACTTACCGGTCGGGAACTGATCCTGATGGATAATACCATGGGCAGCCTGGAAGAGATAATATCCGATACACTTGCTATAAGAGGATATGCTATGAAATTGCGGAGCCTGAATCTTTTTGACCCGTTTTCAGTCAATTATTCTGAGCCTTACATGTGGAAGGAAGGAAGTGGTAAGATGCTGGTTAATGCTTCCCTCTCATCTGAAATTATGAAGATACGGATTGCGACTGCAGCCGATTTCATGTGGAATACTGATGGATATGAACCTGATCTTTCATTATATAAGGTTCTTGTATCACGCTTCGGGCAAACCCTGACAAATGAGCTGTATGATTTCAGCGATTCCTATTATGCAGCGCTTGCTTCGGTGATCAGTCTGAGGAATAGCCAGGATCAGCAGCGCATGATAAAGCAGATAAATGAGCAACATTGCAAGGCTGGAGAAATCCCTGCAAAGATTGAACCTCTTGCTGGAACCTGAACCCAAATTGCTGAATGAGCTAAAAGCTGTGAAACAGAACCTGGACGGGCTCTATTATGATGAACTAAAATCAGTGGCGAGTCAAATAATTGCTACATTGAGAAGAATGTAAGATAATTGCTACTTTTGCAGCGAAATAAAGAAGTTGCTGGATGGATAAGGAAAAAGATTATTTTCAGGAGGACGGGGAATTACAGGAAATTTTAGGCCGATTTGAGAATATGCTCAACCATGTTGGAGCATATTTTTTTGATGTACATGAATTTGAAAAAATCATTGATCATTACCTGGATACCAATCATTTCAACAAAGCAATCGATGCAGTCCGGTTTGGAAAGAAGCAACATCCTGGTTCTACCTCACTGCGGGTAAAAGAAGCCCAGGTTTATGCGGAAAAGGGAGAATCCCTGAAGGCACTTTCCATGGTCGAAGGGCTGGAACATACCGCTGAGTCAGATAATGAGATATTGATGCTTAAGGGGATGATACTGAACCAACTCGGTAAGGTTACCCAGGCTGAAAAAGCTTTCGAGAAGGCCCTTGAAATGAGTTATGAAAATGTTAGTGAAATTCTGTATGATATTTCTCTTTCCTTCCAGTATGTGAACCAGTATAAAACAGCCCTCAAATACCTCAAGAAAGCAAATAAAAGAAGTCCGGGGAAGCTAAATATCCTGTATGATCTTGCCTATTGTTATGACCGGCTTCATGATTTTGACAAGAGTATAATGTATTATGAGGCTTACCTGGACAAGGAACCCTTTTCAGAGAATGTTTGGTATAACCTGGGACTCCTGTATTTCAAGAAGGAAAACTTTAAAAAGGCAGTGGAATGCTATGACTTCTCACTGGCAATCAATGATAAATATTCCTCCGCAGTTTTCAATAAGGCGAATGCCCAGGCAAATCTTGGAGAATATGATGAAGCCATTGTAAGCTATAAGGATTGTATAGATCTGGAACCGGAAAATGTACTGGCACATTGTTATCTCGGAGAATCACTTGAAAAGCTTGAAAGATATGATGAGGCTATTGCCTGGTACCAGAAAGCCACTAAAGTGGATCCGGGATTTTCAGAAAGCTGGTATGGAATGGCTGTTTGCTACCTTTTCCAGAAATTATACAGGGATGCTCTTTTCCATGTGAATAAGGCTATTTCCCTGGATGAGGAGAACCCGGATTTCTGGTTTACCCTGGGTAATATTCATACCAACCTGGATTCATATACAGATGCTGTAAAGGCGTATTCCCGGACCTGTGAACTGGATCCCTACGATGATGAGTCCTGGATCAATCTCGCCCATCTGCATTATAAGCAGGGTTCAGTAGAAAAGGCCATCAGTACCCTAAAGGATTCTTATCCACATACATTTGATATTGGGATCGTGAACTATTACCTGGCAGCCTATTTTTACCAGGCAGAGGATATGGAGCAGTCACTGAAATTTTTCGAAAAGGGACTGAATCTTGATTATTCAGGTTACCGGGCAGTAGTGAAGGTTAGTCCCTCTCTGCCCGACGAACCTGAATTCCAGATCCTTCTCGAAAAGCATCTTCCCTCAAGAAATCCCGGGAAACGAAACTAATAATACAACGTGAATTAATACCTTAAATACCATGATTCAAGACCTTCCATATATTCCTGAAAGGTCTGCCAAACCGAGGCAGACAGGATTAACCATGATGATGGATAAAGGATTAAGTATCCGGGAAGCAGAAAATTTTATCAGTTCCTCCGCAGATTATACAGACCTGGTTAAATTTGGATTTGGTACTGCGCTGATAACCAAGGGTTTGTCAGAAAAAATCAAGCTTTACAAAGAGGCCGGACTGATCCCTTATTTCGGGGGTACTCTCTTTGAATTGTTTGAGATCAGGGGCAAATTCGAAGAATTCAGAAAATTCGTTGATTTTTACAAAATAGACATGGTTGAAGTTTCCGACGGATCTATGGCCATTCCACATGATGCCAAACTGGAGTATATACGAAAACTGGCTTCAGAGGTCACAGTAATTTCGGAGGTCGGTTCCAAGGTAGCAGGACATGAAATACCCAATGACGAATGGGTAGGAATGATGAAATCTGAACTGGATGCAGGTTCATGGAAAGTAATCGGGGAAGCCCGGGAAAGCGGTACCATAGGTATCTATCGGAAAGATGGCTCTGCCAACATCGAATTAATTAACGAAATCATTGAACAGGTAAATATGGATAATGTTCTCTGGGAGGCACCGATCAAAAGTCAGCAGGCCTGGTTTATCCAAACCCTTGGTTGCAATGTCAGCCTGGGTAATATTGCTCCCGGGGAGGTAGTAGCCCTGGAAAGCCTCCGATTGGGATTAAGAGGGGACACATTTTTTGACTTTTTACCAGAATCTTTCCACGATAAAAAATTATGAGTAAAAGAAGCCTGAAGGATTTCGGTCTTATCGTTCTCAAGGGAATGGGTATGGGAGCAGCCGATGTAGTACCCGGTGTCTCCGGAGGTACCATAGCATTTATCACCGGTATCTATGAAGAACTGATAAATTCTATAAAGAATATCAATTATGCCACCATCAGTACTTTGTGGAAGGAGGGGATACCCTCTTTCTGGAAGGCTGTCAATGGCAATTTCCTGGTATCACTTGTAGGAGGAATACTGATTTCCGTACTGACACTCGCCAGGGTTCTGGAATACCTTCTGGTGAACCACCCGGTACTGATTTGGTCATTCTTCTTCGGATTAATTATCGGATCTGCCATATTTGTTGCTCGCAGTATTGAGAAATGGAATGCAGGAACGGTGATAAGCCTTGTTGTTGGTATTGCAGTAGCCTGGGTAATTACCAGCATAACACCGGCAGAAACAACAGAAGCCTACTGGTTTATCTTCCTCTCCGGGGCACTTGCGATCTGCGCCATGATCCTTCCAGGGATATCCGGAAGTTTCATCCTTCTCCTGCTGGGCAAATACCAGTTCATCCTGGCTGCCCTGAATGAGGGTAGGATCTCGGTAATAGCAGTTCTCCTGGTAGGTGCACTGACCGGGATCATTTCGTTTTCGCATTTGCTGTCCTGGCTGTTGAAAAAGTATCATCACCTGACCATTGCCCTGCTATCAGGGTTTATGATAGGTTCCCTTAACAAGATCTGGCCATGGAAAGAAACGGTTAAGGAGTATCTTGATTCACATGGCCTCACACAACCCCTGATCCAGAAGAATATATTGCCCGGACGCTTTACAGAGTTAACGGGAATGGAATCACAACTGCTCTGGGCCGTATTGCTTGCCCTGGCCGGATTTCTTCTTATATTCGCATTTGAGGCAGTCTCAAAAAAGAGCAGTAAGTAGTCCTGTTTAATTAGGTTTTAAATCCAGTCTTTTTTGGCTGGGAAGCAAGTAAATTTATGGATCAAAAATCCGATGCAATAAAGTTGCTGGGATTGATAGGTTATCCCCTGACACATTCTTTCTCTGAGAAATATTTCGCAGAAAAGTTTAGTTCAGAGGGAATTGAAGGCTATGATTACAGGAATTTCCCAATCCCCGGGATAGGGTCATTAAAGGGACTTATCAGTGGAGAACCCGGACTTCTTGGACTCAATGTTACCATACCCTATAAGGAACAGGTTCTTCCCTATTTAGACGAAATCGATTCTGAGGCGGGTGAAATCTCAGCTGTTAACACCATAAAAATTTGCCGGATTGATGGCAAAATGCACCTGAAAGGTTATAACACCGATGTTTACGGCTTCCGGGAATCGCTTATCCCCTTATTGCAGGGGCATCATAAGGCGGCACTGGTGCTGGGGACTGGAGGAGCCTCGAAAGCCATTTGCCATGTACTTAAACATTTCGGGATAGATTATCAATATGTATCAAGAAAATACAAACCCGGTCATCTGGAATATAAAGACCTATGCCTTTCGGTAATACGCAACCATAAACTCATAATAAATACTACTCCACTTGGGACTTATCCGGATACTTCAACATTCCCGGATATCCCCTATGATATTCTCACACCCGATCACCTTCTCTATGACCTGGTATATAACCCCCCTTTGACTGAATTTCTCCGTCTGGGACAGCAAAAAGGGGCTAGCGTGAAAAACGGACTCGAAATGCTGGAGCTGCAGGCAGACAGGTCCTGGGAGATATGGACAGGGGAGGATATTTGATATGAAAAAAAGAAAGAAATATTTCAGCGTTGGCAAACATCCATGGACAGGGAAAATATTTCTGATAATTACCACCGGCATATATTTATATTCATGCTTTTCCTGCGCTAAAGAAAGCCCTGAGAATGAAAATTCAGTAATAACAAATGTCGGTATTGAAGAAATGGGCCATCTGTATATATCGGAATTTGAATTACGCAGGTCATGGCCAAAATTTAATGAGGGAAGGGAGTATAATTTTATAAAGGAAAATACTTCTGAAAGTCTATATATCAGAGTTGGATTATTTAAATCCAGGGAAGATGCTGAAGAGATTGCCAATGAGATATGCAGGGAGATCAGTGTGTATCTAAATGAGGGGCCGCATCAGGGGACATATGTTGGAGATAATTTTTGGTGGTTTGATACAGCCGATACCAATAGCCTGACTAATCTGATTTTTACAAGAAAAAATGCATTATTCATTATGGGTGCCCATGGCGGTTATAAGGAATTAAAAACCCTGGCAAAAAAAATAGATGATGACATTCTGAGAGACGCTGAATATGTTGATTTAGGAAATAAAATCATGATACCGGTGATTGACTCAATTAAAGCAACAAAACCGGTTATGAATTACGGAGAAACAACTCTGATAACTGTCTATGCATCTGATCCTGCAAATCAAGAGTTGCAATACAATTCGATAGGCTTATCGAATTCTAAGTATCAGAATGTATTTGTGGAAGTAGCCACACCCAGCTATGTACCTGAACCATTTTTTGGTTCACATATCTATGAGTTTACAGTGATAAACGAAAGCAATGCAATTTCTGAAGTTGCTGAATTCGAGCTGATTATTACTGAATAGCCGGAGATTACCAAACATTTACATACTTTCATGCTCATATTTTTTCAATGAGTTCTGACTTCAGCCATTCAAAGGCAGCCATCTGATTGTACACTGTATCCTGTCCTAGCAAGGCTTCCATGTCTCCTGAGAAGCCCGGGTCATTCTCCTTTTCTTCAATATTTTTCAGAAACACCTTTTTGCTTGGCGGTTTTTTACCTGTTGCAAAGGTAGTATACTCCTTAAAACAATATATTATTTTATTTATATTAAGGGGCATATGTAATCGGGCAAAGTCCAGATCAAATAAGTCTCTTCCTTTACTGCGTAGGTACAAGGCTCTCATTTTAGTTCCAAGCAATTCATTAAGGTTGTACGTTCTGATTTTGACCCCTCCAGTGTACCATTCATTGACTACCTCAAAGGGAAATTCTACCCAATCCAATACATTGAAATGCTCTTTGCAGTTGATTTCTACTTTCAGACGCATTCTTATCTCTTCATATTCAGTAGTAAAGCGATAAAGCACCTTTGCTCCATGCCCTCTCGCCTCTGTCTTTCGGTCTTCTTCAAAAAAGTCAATTACTTTCTCTAAATGCTGCATTATTGGCTTAATAGGTCCTGCTTTAATCTGCACTAAATCGATGTCTTCGGAGTATCGGGGAGCTGGCTTGAGATATAATTTATGCAATGCCGTGCCGCCTCTTAATGCAAGATGCTCTCGGAGAAAGTCATCAGAGAAGATTTCAACCAATAGCCTGCTGATGATTAAATCTTGCTCCACCTGAGCAAATTCCTTCCAGGGCGCCTGGATTTGCCATTTTGCTATGTTTGGTTTGGGAATCATAAATCACTTTCAAGTTTGATGTTCACATCCACCTTCCATCTGTTATTTACCGATCCGGGTTTTTGTTGAGAATTTGGACTTAATAAAACTGGGAAACACTTAATTGATTTTAGATGTTCGAAAATTTCTTCCAGGTGGTCATCGTATCCGCCAATTTCTTCTAATAAGAAGCCGAATCGCTGCAAAGTGCTTCTGTTTGGATACCAGCTGAGCAGTTCAGCTATGTCATGCTTGTTAATCTCTTCGGCCAATTCTTCTATGGTTGCTAACATCCTGTTTAGGCCACCCAACTTAGTTTGGTGATGTATAAGATCCAGAGCCGTTAAGCCAGGGCTCGAGATTCTATAAATGCCAGCGTCTGACTTCTTAGTTACAATGTTCTTATCAGGCCAATGGCTGGAGGTAAGGAATCTAATGTCATAACTATTTTTACTAATATCATTGAGCTTTGGAATAGCTGTCATTATATAATCCCGTTGTACTTGCTGGTGACTTGCCCCGTGAATTTTTGCAGCTGTGTAAAAGCCCAAATAATAATTCTGGTTCAAATACCTGAATAGTTTTTCAGCATAAAGCTGAAGGGGAAGTTTTCCAGAAGCAGCATATCTGGGAGGAATAATCAAGTAATATCCCTTTCTCAGGTTTATGACTTCCTTCTTATTAACCAGTCTTGACAATTCACTTCTAATAGATGTTTTACTTCTACTAAGCTCTCTTTGGAGCTCATTCAATGAAAATGAATATTCCTCAAAGGATAAAAGCTGTTTTATGTATTCAGCAACAGTCATTTTTAGTAATATTTCGAGAAAGATACTGTTTTTCAATATTATTCTCAAATTATTACTATGTTTTCTTTGGGATTTTTGGGAACGAGGGCTTAGAATGTAAATTCTGCCCCGAAAAGTAAATCCCCCTCGTAATTACCTGTTTTGCATGGGGGATTTTGCGTCACATGAGGTCAGTAGCGGACCTCCAATATTACTACTCCTGATTACATATTTTGTTTGCACCCATCTCTGAATGTAGCTTACAGCAAGGCTTTTGTAATCATGTGAATAAATACGACAAAATAGAATAAAAAATATGTGGGACATTTGTGGTACAATATACAAATTTGACATAACTTTAATGTCACATTAAATTCACCACCATGGCCACGATAAATTATAAGATCAGATCCAGTGTGAAAGGCCGGCTTGTAAATGTCGTTCTGAGATTCCGGGAAGGGAGAAACTTTGATTGTCTGATCTCCACAGGATTGAAGGTGTTTCCGGAATACTGGAGTAATAAGAAAGGAGCCTGTAAAGGAAATAACATTTATACCGAAGATTTCACAGAGGAGATGAAGGTTGAGCTCGATCACGATTTGGGAGAGCTGAAAACCTTTGTCCTTCGTGAATATAACAGCAGGGAAAAAGAGGGAGAACCCCTATCTCGTGACTGGCTCCGGAAGACCATTGATAAGTTCAAAAAAAAGGATCTCAAACAGAATGAGGATCTTAATCAATACATCGATCGATATATTAAGGAAATTGAATCAGGGGACCGGCTTTACAGTCATAACAACAAAACAGGCCGATACAAATTCTCCACAATCAAGAATTACAAAAACTTCCAGGTAGTATTCAATGATTTCCAGAAGGCTGCCAGGAAGAATATTAACTTTGAAAATGTGACTGTGGATCTGTATGATGAACTGATGAGGTTTTTCAATAAGCAGAATTACGGACCAAACACTGCCGGCAGACATATTAAAACCCTTAAAGTCATTATGAGGGCTGCCAGGGAAGAAAGGCTTCACAATAACACTGAGATTGACCGGAAGAAATTCAAGGCCATAAAGGCAGAGGTGCAAAGTATCTACCTGACAGAATCGGAAGTAAATCGAATACGGGAGATGGATCTTTCAGATAATCTGCCATGGGACCAGGTCCGGGATGTATTCCTGGTCGGAGTTTATACTGCTCAGAGATTCTCTGATTATTCCAGGATCTCAGGTGATAATATCCGGACCCTGGAGAATGGTAGAAAGGTGATTGATATTATTCAGGAGAAAACTGGAGAACAATGCATTATTCCAATTCGGCCTGAGCTGGAAGAGATCCTAAGAAAGTACGATTACTCACTGCCAAAGGTATATGAGCAGAAAGTAAATGCCAGGATCAAAAAGATTGGAAAAAAGGCGAAGATCAATGAGCAGGTCCAGGTGACAAAACAAAAGGATGGATTCACAACAAAATCCCTTGTCCCTAAGTATGATATGATAATGACACACACGGCCAGGAGGACAGGCTGCACGCTCATGTACCTGGCCGGGATCCCGTCTCTGGATATCATGAAGATTTCCGGTCATAAAACAGAGAGGGAGTTCCTGGGTTATATAAAAGTAAGTAAGGAAGAGACTGCTACAAACCTTAGCGGTCATGCTTATTTCACTGGATCACAAATGAAAGCTGTATAGTAATGAGTCAAGTAATTGAAGATCTATTCCTATTCACCAACAATTTTTCCGAACAAGACAGGAAACCATGGGAGATTATCAAAGGATTTTTCATCGAATTAGGTGATGAAAGAGCCTTGAAATTTAAAACGTATCTGAATGTTACAATCCTAGAGAAAGACTTTCATAAGCTCTCAGAACGGTTAGATACATTCTGCAAAAATAAAAATATTGAATTTATGGATGCAGAATTATTTATTCTTCATCGCTCCATCGCTGATAGTTCATTACGTACTGGAACCATTGAGAACCCAAACAAAATAAATGCAGCTGAATTTATTGAAGAAATACAAGCCGCGAATAGATATTGGAAAGATTATGCATCAGGACACTATTATACCTATGAGGTAAGTGACTATGCTCAGGAGATACTTGATAACCGGGAATACTATCAAGATCTTCATCAGAAGCTCCTGGATCGATTGAGGCCCCCAGCAAATATCAAACCCCGAAACAAAATACCTACGAAGGAGCACACGAAAGACTCTGCAACCTATGATAGCTTATTTACTGAGGAAAGTATAAAAGCAAAAAACAGACTGAAATATTGTCAGAATTTCGAAAAAAATCCCTGATCTCTGAAAGTAATATTTGGGTTAACAAAACCGATCAAAAAATGAAACTTGCTAAAGCCTGGTTGGTCTGCGATAAGCATGGATTACTATCTGATACCGAAGCTGATACAATTCGAATAAAGAATTGGTATATAGCATTCGGATGGACAATTGGAAAAGTAAGTGAAGGGGCTGATATTTCACCTTATTCACTAAAACCAAACAAGTTGGAGCACCTGAAAAATAATGATTACAACTATTTTGAGAAACTTTTTCAGGAAGAAGGAATTATTCAATCAGAACAACCGCAGTAACAATTCCAGCATTTAGTTTTCATAATATTCTGATTTTTTGTTGATTACTTCAGATTCTTGGGTCTGATTTGGACTCGAACCGACATTTAGTTCTATCAATTAACTGGTAGTAATCTTTAAAGTTATAGATTCTTCCGTCAAGAATCCAGTCAAAATGTCCAAAAACATTAATTTCTAACCATTTGAATATCATTCTATTAACAAGAATCCAAGATTAACATGCTCAAGAACATGTGAAAAGGTCGGCTACTTATTCGGGTTATTTTGATTAACATATATATACCCTAAACCTCAATTGTAATGATCTCACCTTCAGACTCATTCCAATTAACTAATAGAGAAATCCAAGTTCTTGAATTACTGGCTGAGGGTCAGACATGTCTCTGAGGTTCTAAAGATTGCTCATTCAACAGTGGTCACGCATGTTGAAAAAATGAAGAAGAAGTGTGGTGCTTGTAACATTGTTCAACTTATCCATATCACTTCCAAACTGGACATTTTTTAACTATGATCCTAATATTTTAGGATTGACAAAGAATATCCAATTTAATACCTTTAATTAGTAATGAACCTCATTTTTTAATAGTAATCAACATATTATGAAAAACCTATACCTGTTGATATTTATTGTAGTATTCAGTTTCTCTTGCCTTTCCAATTCATTTTGTCAAGAGTTTGGAGTCCAAGGAGCAAGCTGGCATTATACAAAAGTCTATCACCCCATTGAATACCCGGTTTATGGATTTGTCAACATCACATATGAGAGAGATTCGATTATCTCAGACGAAACTGTTAAGATTTTTAAAGTGTCGGAGAACCCCGAACTGGCTCAGGGAACTTCAGTTGATACAATTTACATCTTCAATAAAATGAATAAGGTATACTATTTCTGGAGGAATAAACAAGGACTGCTATATGATTTTGATATAAATGTTGGAGACACAATTACATATGATTTACCGTATTATGCTTTCAATTTTGTGGGTGATTCAACGGTCTCAATGAAAATTGATTCAATAAGTTTCTTAGTGATTGACAATAAGGAGTTTAGAACAATATTTCAAAGTCCCATTGATGCCAAAAGCAACTATCAAGTTCACTTTAGTAAAATTAATGAACGAATAGGTAATATGGAATACTTGCTTCCACAACCGATTTTGAATTCTGCAGAAGTTGATGAGATACGCGATGTCCGTTGTTACACGGATTTTGAAACATTCTACCAATCACCTCAATATGGAAACATGCCTTGTGACACAATGATTTTCACTAGTGATGAGGTAAATCTTATTAAATCAAATTCCCCATTAGTTTATCCAAATCCTTGTACCGACCTCCTCCAAATTAAAAACCAATATTCAAATTGTACTGTAGAAATCTTTTCAGTGTCGGGACAAAAGATGCTTCAGAAGCACCTACCATATGATTCGGGAGAAATCAATACTTCCAAACTTCAGAAGGGTAGTTATTTTTTAAAGCTCACGCATAACAATTACCAAAAAGCATTTTTAATTTTTAAAGATTGATTGAAAACCTAAACCAATCATTATGAAAAATCTTATTCTGGCTAGAGCAACCAGTCTTTGTATTATCTGTTTCGTTCCATTCTTTATTAAGGCACAAACTGATTATTGTCATACAGTTCATAATCCATATACCCGGGATCATACCATCCCTACTTGTGGTTGGACACATTTTTCACCTCAAGAGAATGAAGAGGATCTAACACAAGTTAAAAAAGTTAGAATAACATTCCATGTGTTTCAAAAAAGTGATGGATCGGATAACTTCCCAAACAACCAAAATTCAATCAACTATCTAACTGATACACTTTTTTCCTGGGCCAAATGGAGATATTGGGACATGGTAGAGATGAACTTGACCACAACTTCACCCTATATTGAGGATAGTCGAGTAACATTTGAGTTGGAAGATATCTTTTTCCACCAAGACGATTATGGTTGGGAAATAGGATCACGTGAGATTTATAGCCAACTCTACAAAGATTCTATTTACGATGAATATGTAACGAACAACGCCAGTGTTACCTATAAAACAACATCAATTCACGTATTTATGGGCGAGACATGGCCAGGTCATGGTGTTTCTTCATCGGATCGCCGATATGTTTTTATTAGCGGACCTTATGAAAATTACCTCGACAACAATTATGATACCGATGCCCGGTTATTAGCTCATGAGCTTGGGCACAACCTGCAATTACACCATACATATTGTTGTGACGACTGTAACGACACGCCAAATCATGATGATTGCTGGTGCCATGACACCTGTTCTAATAACATCATGGATTATAATTGTGTAAAACGTTCTTTAACTGAATGCCAGATTGGTAAAATGCATTGGGCCCTTTTAGGATACAACAGTAATGTTTCGGATTGCTACATTGATGAAACTACACATGTGGCTCCTCCATACTCTACAGGTTTTGAATCTGGTCCAGATAATCATTGGAAACTAAGTAGTAGCAGTGAATGTGGTTTAATAAGGGTTACAGGCAGTCAAACTCCTCATGGTGGAAGCGCACATTTGATTATGCATTCCTCTCTTAATGGTAATTATGCAACCAATGAAGCCTGGCTCCATCTGGACTTAGATGGAGAGTCAGATGTGGAACTTGAATTTTGGTGGAAAGAAACTGCAGATGAGACTCATACAGCTGATGGTGTATATATTTCAGATGATAGTGGAGGTAACTTTGAGAAAATCTATAACCTGTCGGGAGGATCAAGTACATATACAAAGGTTAATCTTGATCTGTCATATTATCTTGAAGACAATGAAATGGACCATACAAGTAATGTTGTTGTAAAATTCCAGCAATATGATAATTACGTAATGCCCACCGATGGGATTGCAATTGATGATATTGAGGTATGCATACTACTTTGGACTTCTCCAATTCTCGGTCCATTCGAGCATTGTGTCGATGACGATGAAGAGTACCAAGTAGCTGCATTAGAGGGAGCGGTCGAATATGATTGGGCAACCACTGTGGGGTCTGGTCTTTCAATAGATGAAGATGGAAGCAGATTCGTTGAAACCTCAGCATCATCCGAAGGCTACTACACTTTAAAGGTTCGTGCTAAAAATGAATGTGGTGATTGGGGAGAATATAGATCAAGGAGTATTTGGATTGAGGATTGCGGCAGTAAGAGAATAATGGGTCCCGACTTGTTTACTATAAAACCAAACCCAACAAATAATTATGTTGACATAAGTCTAAACCTATTAAGTGAAAATTACGATGAGAAGGCAAATGGATTCTTGGTTGAAATTTACAACCAGAGCAATATACTCTTGAAACAAGAAATGGCTAATGGCACTTCAATACAGATATTCATGGGAGATTTGGCTAACGGCTCATATATAGCAAGAATCCAATATAATGGATTCATATATAGCTACCAGATAATCGTACAACACTAATTATCACTGGGAAACGTCACAACAAATAATTTCCAAAGGGCCGTCTTCTTGAAAAAGGATTCGGTCTTTTTTCTTGTGCGCCCGGCATGGGCGATAACTATAGGGTGAAAGTCCCGAACGTGCCTTGACAGTATATTGTCATATCAATTTAGAGTCCATCCCGGAGTCGCATACTGTTCAAGGAATACAAATTTACTAGATGATATTTTCAGAAGGGTAAGAGACATTGGTGAGAAAGAGGCCCATGGCAGAAGCTGATGTAATGGCATTTGAACGATTCTTACTTTCAATGATTTTGCGGCCGGACACCTGACTTATTCTTCCTAAACTCACATCCAGCCTAGTCCCAAACAATGCGAGCTGATGGGCCATTCCTTCTATTCTCCAGCATCCAATAGTAGCGTGTATTTACCCATAGAGAATTCCATCAAAGGGGAAGGTAATTGTTATATTTATATGAAAGTCTTTTGTAACAAAATCTTAACAGTGTCTTAATATCCTTGTAATGAATTAAGGGTTGATTTGTTTCAGAATTTAAAACCAAATAAATGAGAGCTAAAATCTTGCTAAGCACCCTTGCAATAACATTGTTTGCAGGTTATGCCTTATCACAGAATACCACAGGTGATTTTAAACCGAGTGGTAAGGCATTTATGAAAATTTATACTAATTACCACAGTACATGGACTGATGGGGAAAGTGATAAAGTCTTTGAAATACAAAGGGCTTATTTCGGTTACCAGGCACAGTTCAGTGAGTATTTTTCAGGAAGACTGACACTTGATGTAGGTGACCCCAGCTTCGGAAACCTGGAGATGACAGCCTACCTTAAACATGCCTATGCACAGTATAGAAAAGACCGGTTTACGGCAAAGCTGGGTATGATCGGTCTTCATCAGTTTAAACTACAGGAAGATCTCTGGGCAGGTAGATATTTATACAAATCCTTTATGGATGAGCACAAGTTCGGCCCAAGTGCCGACCTGGGGGTATTTCTTGCTTACCAGGTACATAAGGTGCTCAGTGTCGATTTGACTATTGCCAATGGTGAAGGGTATAAGAAAGTAGAGGCAGATACTGTCCTGAAATACAGTGTTGGAGCTACTGTTACTCCTGTCAGTGGACTGGATATTCGTGCCTCATATGACTATATGGGCCAGGACTCCGCACAGCAAACCTTAGCAATGTATATAGGTTATAGGGCCGAAAAATTTTCTGCCGGGGCGGAATACATGGTACAGCTAAATCATAGGAGGATAAATGAAAATGATCTTTCCGGTATTTCTGTTTTCGGTTCATACTACCTGAAAAAGTTCCGGGTATTTGGACGTTTTGATCAACTCTCTTCCGCGAAAATAGGCACAGCAACAGATCCCTGGAATTATGCAAGAGATGGGCAGCTGATTATAGCAGGGATTGAATTCAGACCGGTTAGGGGAATAATTGTTACACCCAATTACCAGGGATGGATATCGGCCGAAAGTGGAAAGATGTCGCATTCTCCCTACCTGAGTCTTGAAATAAAATTTTAATAAAACAAATAACAGAAAACAATGAAAACTTCAATCAGTATATTAGTCTTAGCCTTGCTGCTCTCTTCTTGCGGCAGCGGAACCCAGGAAGGTAAATCAGGCAAAAAAAGCTCCGAATCAGTAAGCATTACTGCAGCTGGTGCTACTTTCCCTTTGCCATTTTATAATCTTGCCATTAAGAACTATTCAAACAGTACGGGTATATCGATCAATTATGGCGGAGTAGGCTCAGGTGGAGGAATCCGCAGCCTTAGAGACAGGGTGGTGGATTTTGGAGCAACTGATGCTTACCTTAGTGAATCTCAGGAAAGCGAAATGCCGGCTGAGATTGTGCATATTCCAACCTGCATAGGAGCGGTGGTGATTGCTTATAACCTTCCCGGTGTGGATGGATTGAAACTCTCCAATGAGAATCTCCAGGATATTTTTATGGGGAAAATCAACAACTGGAATGATTCCCGGATAATTGCCTCAAATCCCGGCCTGTCTCTTCCCGATCTTGCTGTGACCGTTGTTCAGCGATCTGACGGAAGCGGGACAACCTATATATTCAGTGATTTTATGAGTAAGATCAGTCCCTCATGGGAAACTGAAGTAGGTAGGGGAAAATCCCTTAAATGGCCCGTAGGTATAGGAGCCAAAGGTAACCCGGGAGTTGCAGGGACCATCAAGCAGACCGCCGGTGCAGTAGGCTATATTGGTTCAGAATTCGCATTCGCACAGAAAATACCAGTCGCCCAGGTTGAAAACAGCGCTGGGAAGTATATCATGCCCAATCTGGAAACTATCAGTGCTGCTGCAAAGGGAGATATACCTGTTGACACGAAGGCAATGCTTACCTGCTCATCGGACCCGGATGCATATCCCATCAGTGGATTTACCTGGTTGATCCTCTATAAGGAGCAGAATTATGACAACCGCACACTGTCACAGGCTGAAGAAACCCTGAAGTTTGTTCGCTGGATTATTGAGAAAAATGCACAGGCCCTTGCCCAGCAGGTGAACTATGCACCTTTGCCGGAAAAGATAGTGGCAAACGCAAATCAGATCCTGGGATCTGTTGTTTATAATGATCAGCCTGTTTTAAAATAGGGTTGTGATTTATTGTTAAAGATTTTGTTTTACAGAGATCAGGGATAAATGATTCATAGCGAAAGGATCGTAAAAATAATATTGTTTCTTGCTTCCTTAATTGTTATACTAATTTCGGCCGGGATGGTGTTCTCATTGATGAGTGGCGCCATTCCTGTGTTTAAGGAGTGGGGATTAGGATTTATTGTTTCGGGGGAATGGAATCCCACGGAGGGACGTGAAGTCTATGGTGCCCTTCCCTTCATTATCGGCACAATTCTTACCTCCCTGATTGCTATTATTCTCTGTTTTCCTCTGGCCTTTTCTACCTCCTTGTTTATCGGAGAATATTACCGTGGAACAAGGATTGCAAATATTACCGGTACCATGGTTGACATGCTTGCGGGCATTCCATCAATTGTATATGGACTCTGGGGATTTTATGTGCTGAGACCCCTGATTGTTTCACTCGGATGGAGCGCACAGGGATTCAGTATTTTTACAGCCGGAGTTGTCCTGGCCATCATGATCATTCCCTATGCCACCTCCATTACTACCGAGATCATTAAGATGGTCCCAAATGACCTGAAGGAAGCATCCTATTCTCTTGGGGCAACACGTAAGGATGTAATTCTAAGCGTAATTGTACCTAACGCAAGATCTGGAATTTTCACCAGTTATGTTCTGGCCTTTGGAAGGGCCCTTGGTGAAACCATGGCGGTGACCATGCTGATCGGTAATTCTAACGTTATTCCTACGGGAATATTTCAAAGCGGAAACACCATGGCCAGTGTCATAGCAAATCAGTTTGGAGAGGCAGATGGTCTCAAGCTGAGTGCATTGATTGCCATAGGTCTCCTGCTGTTTGTTATTACCGGGATCATTAATGGCATTGGCAAACTCATCATAAAAAAGTACAACGCGTGATGGGCAGGAGGAGAGGACGTATTATAAGGGGAAATAAAACTACCCAGGGAGATAGAGCCCTTAGAAGGCGCATTGCTAAAGACCGTGTGTTTGCAGGAGGGGTATTCTTCTTTTCAATGCTTACGATTTCACCGATAGTCCTGATTATTTACAAACTGGTAGCGAAAGGTTACAGGCAGATCAATCCGGACTTTTTTACTCAGAAGGCTCCGGATACCTATGAGGCCATGGTTGCGGTTGGTAATGGAGAGGTTATTCCGGGAGGCATCCTGAATGGTATTACAGGAACCTTGTATATGGTATTTATTGCATCTGTCCTGGCTATTCCGGTGGGACTTCTAATCGGCATTTTTCTCTATGACCAGAGTACAAAAAGGTATGCCGGGATTCTAAGGGATATTGTGGATATCCTGCAGGGTGTTCCTTCCATTGTACTGGGATTGATTGCTTATTTCTGGGTTGTAAAGAATATTACAAATGGATTTTCTGCCCTTGCGGGAAGTACTGCCCTTGCCATTATGATGCTACCCCTGATTATCCGGTCCACCGAGGAAACCCTTAAAATGATCCCTGAGACAATCAAAGAAGCGGGATATGCACTGGGAGTGCCCTATCATAAAATTATTTTGAGAGTACTCATTCCATCAGGATTCAGTGGATTGGCAACGGGGGTGCTGCTTGCCATATCCAGGATTATTGGAGAGACTGCCCCGTTGATGCTGACAGCGCTCGGAAGCATGGAAGTGAATTTCCAGATCGACAAACCCACCAGCGCCGTGCCTCTGCTTATCTGGGATTTTTATAACGACCCGAATATGGTAGATCTGATCTGGTCATCCTCACTTCTCCTGATGATGATAGTACTCTTGTTGAATTTATTATCCAAACAGATAATAGCTAAAAGAAGTTAATTTATGAGTGATCTAATTGAACATATAGAAAACCCTGTACTTGAGATCCGTAATTTGTCGGTGGCTTACAACCAGGAGAAGACAGCTGTTACAGATGTTAGTGCCGGGATCAAAAGGAACAAGGTTACCGCGATTATGGGTCCGTCCGGATGCGGTAAAGAGTACCCTTTTACGAGCGATCAACAGGATGCACGACCTTTATCCCAATATAAAAATAGACGGAGATATCCTGCTGAACGGGGAGGATACCTCTGATATGTCCACTATATTGCTAAGACGCCGGATTGGCATGGTTTTCCAGCGTCCCAATCCATTTCCCACCATGAGCATCCACGACAATGTTATTGCCGGGTATAAGCTGAATGGATTCAGGCTGAAGAAGAGTGAAAAGAACGATATTGTAGAGAAATCCCTGCAGGATGTGGCCCTATGGGACGAGGTCAAGGATTCCCTGACAAAAAAAGGAACATTTCTGTCCGGGGGACAGCAGCAAAGGCTTTGTATTGCGCGTGCACTCGCTCTTCGCCCGGATGTAATTCTGCTTGACGAACCTACATCTGCCCTCGATCCGGTTGCTACCAAAAAAGTTGAAGAGCTTCTGGTACAGCTGAAAGAGGATTATACCATACTGCTGGTCACTCATAATATGTCCCAGGCAGCCCGTATTTCAGATTTCTCAATGTTTATGTACCTTGGAGAATTGATTGAGTATGGCAAAACAAAAGACATGTTCATCAATCCAATCGATAAGCGCACGGAGGAATACTTAACAGGAAAGTTTAGTTAATAAACAGTTAGTAGTTAAATAGAGTCCCATGACAATAAATAAAAACCTGGCCATTCAGAAAATTGAGAAGGAGTTTGAGGATCTTTCAAACCTGATCCTGGAACAACTGCAGTTGCTTGATGAGTTGTTTAATACGGAAGAGAAGGATAGGCGAGACAAGATTTCTGAAAGGCTTGAAAAAAATGAAAGGAAGATTGATAAGTTCGAGGTTCTGCTCGAAGAAAACATCATCCGGGCCATTGTCCTTTTCAGTCCCATGGCAAAAGATCTCAGGCGACTGTTTGCCATCTATCATATGACCATCAACCTTGAGAGGGTGGGTGACCTGGTATTGAAGATTAATATTACCTATCTGGATATCAAAGATGAAGGATTACAGGCAGAGTCCACCTCAAGACTTCAATCCATGCTGAAAATTACCTCCAGGATGGTTAACAAAGCCTTGCTTTCATTCCTCAATAAAGACATGGAGTTTGCCTCATGGACGATTAATAAGGACATGGAGTTTGATGATTTGAATAAGAAGTTGTTGAAGAAGAGCATTAAATCAGCCGGATTGCCCAAAGATACCCAGCGAGTATTAAACGGACTTTTGGATGTAAGGTCCATTATCTCATCTCTTGAGCGAATCGGCGATCATGCTACAAATATTGCTGAATCAAGCATATATGCCATCTCAGGATCAAATATCAGGCACCAAAATTTGGATATGGAGAACTAATACCCCCAGACTATGAAACAAGCCAACTATAAAATACTTATCGTTGATGACGAGGAGGACCTCTGTGAAATTCTGGAGTTTAACCTGGAAGGAGAAGGATTCGAAACAGATATTGCCTATTCTGCCGAGGAAGCTTTGAAAAAAGATTTACGGAAATTTGACCTCTTCCTCCTGGATGTGATGATGGGTGAAAAGTCAGGCTATCAGCTTGCTAAAATAATTCGTAAGGAGCATGGATTAAACACACCAATAATATTTATTACTGCCAAAACTGCACAGGATGATCTGCTTACCGGATTTAATCTTGGAGGTGATGATTATATCACCAAACCCTTCTCGGTTAAGGAGATTATTGTCAGGGTAAAGGCTGTTTTGAAAAGAGTCCCTAATTCGGATAATTCAGGGAAAACTTCAATCGTGGTGGATGAACTTAAGCTAAGCTTTAAGAAACGGAAACTATTTATCCGGGAAAAGGAAGTGGATCTGACAAAAAAAGAATTTGAAATCCTGGCTCTGCTGCTCCATAGCGAGGGAATGGTTATTTCCAGGGAGGAAATACTAAACCGGGTTTGGGAGGATCAAACCATTGTTAATGATCGGACCGTAGATGTGCATATCACCAGGTTAAGAAAGAAATTGGGGGCCTATGGAAAATATCTAAGGAATAAATCCGGATATGGATATGCATTTGAAAAAATAGGAATTTAATATATTGATTTTTATGTTCTTAAAATTAAATTTTAGAAAGCGGCTGTTTATATCATTCTCGGTGATATTTGCCATATTCACCTTGCTGGTGCTGGTATTCCAGTATGATCGGGAGAAAAGTTACAGAAGGGGACAGCTCGAAAGCAGACTGGACAATATTGTCATACTTACGAATAATTATATCCTGGGTAACTCGATACTCGAAGGTGGAAATTTTGGAAGTATTGATTCCCTGGCTGGTATAACTGAGGGATTAAACATCCGCATTACTGTTATTAGTCCGGAAGGGACCGTTTTGTACGATAGTGAAGTTGCTGATGTTGATGCTATGGAAAATCATCTGCAACGTCCGGAAATAAGGGAATCGGTGGCATCGGATTTTGGTGCAAACATCCGGGAGTCCTCAACTACCGGTAACAGCTACTACTATTATACTAAATTCTACTCAGATTATTTTATCCGCTGCGCTGCACTCTATGATATCAGGATGAAGGATTTTCTCCGTGCTGAAAAGCTGTTTATAATCTACCTGTTAGCTCTCTTCATTATAATCTCGATAATCCTGATGAGGATGTCCCGGAGATTTTCGGATACCATCACCCGGCTAAAGGATTTTGCAATAAGGCTTGGCAGCGGTGAATCATATAATGGATCCATCCCTTTTCCGGATGATGAGCTGGGTGCCATAGGAAGTCAAATAACATCAATCTATGAGGACCTGAGTAATGCTAAGGAGGAGATACTGGTTGAAAAGAACAAACTCTTCAGCCATCTGAGTGCATTAAATGAAGGGATTGCAATCTTCTCAGAAAAGAAGGAGAAGTTGCTTACAAATAATCAGTTCATTCAGAATCTAAATCTTATTTCTGAGAGGTCTACCATTTCAGCAGATAGAATTTTTGAAATACCTGAGCTTGAGCCCATTGTTCAGTTTATAGATCAGCAGCTTACAACTCCTGCCAATCCAGGAACCGATGAATTGTCAGAGGCAGAGATTGATATACAGAAGGATAGCCGTTATTTTAAAGTAAAATGTGTCTTTTTCCAGGATAATAGTTTTGAGATTGTAATTACGGATACAACAAAACTGGAAAAGAGAAGGCTGATCAAACAGCAGATGACTTCCAATATCTCACATGAATTAAAAACGCCGGTGGCAACTGTTATGGGGTACCTTGAAACCCTTCATCATAACAATCTTACGGATGAAAAACAGAAATACTTTATTAATAAAGCACATGTACAGGCCAAACGGCTTGCTGATCTTATTGAAGACATTTCCACTTTGAGTAAAATTGAAGAATCGGGTGATCACTATGCTTTTGAAGAGGTGAATATCAGCAGGATTGCATCCGATGTGGAGGAGCATCTGCATCAAAGGCTTGTAAAGAATCATATCAAAGTCAATATCGATCTGCCAGACAAATTGAAGGTGCAGGGCAATCAGTCTCTTCTTTTCTCAGTATTTTACAACCTGTTTGATAACGTAATCAAATATGGTGGGGAGGGGATTGAGATTAATTTGTCCACTTACCTGGATGATAAGAAATTCCATTACTTTTCCTTCTCAAATACTGGGAATGAGGTTGATGAAAAACATCTTTCCAGAATTTTTGAGCGCTTCTACCGGATTGATGACGGCCGTTCACGTAAGACCGGGGGAACGGGACTGGGACTGGCAATTGTCAAGAATGCAATTCTCTTACATGGAGGAAGCATCTCCGCCAAACAAAGCAAGGAAAAAGGACTTGAGTTCCTGTTTTCGCTGGAGAAATAGCAGGTTCGCCTGAGGATACACTGAATATCTGTTTTGAGATGGGGGAGGGCTATATAAAAATTTCAGGAGGGTAATTCACATTAGTAAGGAAGAGGCCTTTGGCAGGAGCTGATGCCCCGGCATTTGAACGGTTTTTACTTTCAATGATTTTTCGGACATCCTCCGGAGCTATCTTCCCAAAACCCACATCCAGGAGTGTTCCGACAATGGCTCTTACCATGTTGCGAAGGAAACGGTCCGCTGTTATCGTAAAGATCAACTGGTTTTGGGATATTTCCCAGCTTGCTTCTGCAATCTCTGCAGTCATTTGTTTTGACATCGGTATCCACCTTGCTGAAACTGGTGAAATCTGTATACTCCTTCAGGATATTTGAAGCCTTTTGCATGGCTGCTGAATCCAGCTCACCATAAACAGAGTGTGCAAATTCTCTATGAAAGACATCCTTGCTTCTTAGAATATAGTATTGGTAGGTCCTGGAAGTGGCCGAGAACCGGGAATGTGCTTCCGGCCTTACTGCCAGTACTTCGTGAATGGAGATATCATGGGGTAGTTTGCCGTTGATACTGTAGAGGAATCCCTTATCCCCGGCAAGGTCAGAGCGGACCGAGTCAAAAGAGGCGTAAAAAAGCCTGGCATGAACACCGGTATCCGTCCTTCCGCAACCTGTCAGCATTATTTCTTCTGCCAGTACTATGCTCATATCACGGTTCAGCACTTCCTGCACGGTTACGGCATTAGGCTGAATCTGCCAGCCATGGTAACCTGTGCCCTTGTAAGATAGTTTTATGAAGTATCTGTATATCAAACGAATAATAGCTGAATTCAAGAATTCAAAGTTAGTATAAAATTGTACATTTTTTGCTAATTTTGGTATCCCATAAATTCATCTCAAATCTTACCAATCATGCGTCAGATACTTTTCACTTTTTTCATTCTAACATTTTTTGGAATTTCTCTTTTCTCACAGCTTAATAAGCCCATTCGTGATGGAAAGGACAGGCTTGAATTGTATAGTAAACATCAGGCTTTGCGTGATACTTCTTCCATGGCGGATCTGAACTGGCAATTTATCGGTCCCACTAATATCAGCGGACGCTGCACCGATATAGAAGCGGTCCGGCCCAGGGGAGAAAGCTATACCATTTACGTGGCAACCTCCTCGGGAGGAGTGTGGAAAACCAAGAATGAAGGAGTGACCTGGAAACCTGTTTTTGAAGATGAGGTTACTACAGATATAGGTGATATTGCCGTTGACCCCGGCAATCCTGATGTGCTTTGGGTTGGCACAGGAGAAGCTAATATTTTCAGAAGCTCAATGGCCGGTTGCGGAATGTATAAAACGGAAGACGGAGGGGAGAGCTGGACTCATATGGGACTGGAAAACACTTTTACCATTGCAAGGATATTGATCGATCCGAATAATTCGGATGTACTTTATGTGGCAGCATCAGGGGCAGAATGGACCGATAATGAGGATAGGGGAGTATATAAAACAAGCGATGGAGGACAAACCTGGGATAAGATCCTCTACATCAATGAACGGACAGGAGCCATAGACCTGCTCATGGATCCATCAGATCCAAACACCCTTTATGCAGCTACCTGGCAGAGGATACGCAAGAAGTGGAACGATCCACGAACGGAGAAAAACTACTCTCACAGCGGGATATGGAAAAGCACAGATGCAGGTAAAACCTGGAATAAGATTAATGAGGGACTTCCGGCAGCCAATATGAGGGGCCGTATAGGAATTGACCTCTCTGCTTCGAATCCTGAGGTGATCTATGCTTTTCTTGATAACTATGAACTGGCCGAAGAACAGGATTTTTCCATGAGCGATGCTTACGGCAGACCATCCAGTGGAATTATCAAAGGGGCTACTGTGTACCGATCGGATAATGGGGGAGAGAGCTGGGTTCAGACCAGCGGAATGAGCAATGAAATGACAGAATTCATGGAGAGGCATTCCGGTACCTATGGATGGGTATTCGGACAAATGAGGGTGGACCCGGTGGATGAGAATACGATTTATACAATGGGACTGGGACTCAATGTTTCCAATGATGGGGGAAAGACCTTTCGGGAGCTTCCTGGCATGCATGGAGACCACCATGGACTCTGGATCGATCCGGATAATACTGATTACTTACTGAATGCCAATGACGGTGGAGTATGCGTATCCTACGACAGAGGAGAAAACTGGAATTGCTGGCTTGATAACCTCCCCGTTGTTCAGTTCTTCAATGTTAACTATGATATGAAGGAACCCTTCAGGGTATATGGATCTATCCAGGATCATGGCAGCATGTACGGAACAGTAGACCTGAGTGGGGGAAGGGACAAGGTAGAAGCTGTTGAGTTTGAATGGGCACCCGGAGGAGAAGGATCAAGCCATGCCATTCATCCCGATAAAACGGACATGGTATTTTCTGCAGGATTTTACGGTACAATTATGCGAACTGATATGGGTAAGAAAGGTAACTGGTGGACAAATACGGATCAATTGCTGCCTAAAACCTATCCCGAGGAGGCAAAACTAAGAGGACAATGGATAGCCCCCTTCATTCTCTCTCCCCACAATCCGGATATAATATTCCATGGTATGCAGTATGTTTTGAAATCATCAGATCAGGGCAGCACCTGGGAAATCATCAGTCCCGATCTAAGCCATAACGATCCTAAAAAATCCGGGGATATTCCTTACCAAACTCTGACCAGTATCTCTGAATCTCCTTTGAAGTCAGGTCTTATTTATGCAGGAACAGATGACGGTCGGCTTCACCGCAGCAAAGACGGAGGGAAGACATGGACCGAAATAAAGAAAGGTGTACATCCGGATAAATGGGTATCCCGGGTAGAATCATCGAGATTTGATATGGGAACTGTATATATTTCCCAGAATGGAAAAAGGGATGATGATTTCCAGGTGTATATCTGGAAATCGACCGATTATGGGGATACATGGAAAGATATATCCGGGAATATTCCCATCGGGCCTGTGAATGTAATTCGCGAAGATCCCATCGATAAGAACATCCTGTATGTCGGTACTGATATAGGAGTTTATGTGAGTTTGGACGGAGGAGAATCGTACAGCGTTCTGGGTGACCTGCCTTCCACCTATGTGCATGACCTGGTAATCCACCCAAGGGATAATATGATCGTAATTGCTACCCATGGAAGGGGGATATGGGTCCTTGATGCAAACGATGTCAACAAGGGAATAAAAGATCCTTCCTGGTGGTAGTAAAAATCTTTAACATTTTTTAACCCTCGCGGGTAGCCTGCGCTGGCTCTGGTATTGGGTTACAGCTTGTCCTTATGAACAGGGTATGGTATTTGAATTAATCATATCAAATACTATTTTTGGGTGCTTTTAAAATTCCAAAAAAATGACAGAAACAGTAAATATCAAAGAACTGAACGAAAAAATCGAAAAGGAATCTGCATTTGTTGATATGATCACCCTGGAGGTAAATAAGGTGATCATTGGACAAAGGCATCTGATCGATAGTTTACTCATAGGCTTGCTGACAGAGGGGCATGTACTTCTGGAAGGTGTTCCCGGCCTGGCTAAAACTCTGGCAGTTAACACTCTGGCGCAGGCAATTGATGCAAAATTCAGCAGGATACAGTTTACTCCTGATCTTCTTCCGGCGGACCTGCTTGGTACCATGATCTATAGCCAGAAGAAGGAAGAATTCCAGGTAAAAAAAGGTCCATTGTTCGCTAATTTTATTCTTGCAGATGAAATCAATCGCTCCCCAGCGAAAGTACAATCAGCCTTGCTTGAAGCCATGCAGGAGAAGCAGGTCACCATCGGTTCAAATACTTTTGAATTGGAGAGACCCTTTATGGTTCTTGCAACTCAGAATCCAATCGAGCAGGAGGGAACTTACCCATTGCCTGAAGCACAGGTGGACAGGTTTATGCTGAAGGTAGTGATCGATTATCCAAGCAGGGATGAGGAACAGTTGATCGTCAGGGAAAATATCGCAGAGGTATTTCCGAAAGCCAATAAAGTGATCAAACTTCCAGATATTTTAAGGGCACGTAATGTAGTGAAAGAGGTATATATGGATGAAAAGATTGAAAGGTATATCCTGGATATTGTGTTTTCAACAAGGTATCCCGGTGATAACGGACTCGATAAGTATACCCATATGATCCAGTACGGAGGATCCCCCAGGGCTAGCATCAGTCTTGCCATGGGAGCGAAGGCCTATGCCTTCATTAAGCGCAGGGGGTATGTAATTCCGGAAGATGTGAGGGCGGTTTGCCAGGATGTTCTCAGGCATAGAATTGGACTTACCTATGAAGCTGAAGCAGAAAATATTACCAGCGAAGATATCATTACCGATATCCTGAATACAGTTGAAGTACCCTAATCAAAAATTCCCGGACTATGAAATGGCTAACCATCGTATTGTTGACAGTTTTCCTGATCTATCCGGATCGGGCAGAGAGTCAGCATTATATAGGAAAGCATAAAACTGAAGTCAAGGAAGAGATGATGAAAAACGAAAAGGAATTGTACGAGGACAAGTCCTCCAGGAATACCCTGTATAATATGATAAAATACATTGACAACAATGGGGCCCAGACCCTGATCTATGTATTTTCAGAACAGGATACCTGCACCTATTCAAAATGGATGTGTGATTACTCCATGCTGAATAAAGTGGTAGCGGGACTGAATGAGCAATATGAGCAGTCCGGCGATGACAGCTGGCACTATACTTATGAGGGACTGCCCTACCGGGTTACGCTAACTGCGGGGGACTGGTTCTTTACAATCACAACAAAACCTGAAGTCAACGAATAAGATCAAATCAAGGTGGAAGCAACGGAACTGTTAAAGAGGGTCAGGAAGATTGAGATCAAGACAAGGGGACTGTCAAAAAATATTTTTGCCGGGGAATACCACTCTGCCTTTAAAGGAAGGGGTATGGCATTTTCAGAAGTACGGGAATACCAGTACGGAGATGATATCCGAAGCATAGACTGGAACGTCACAGCCAGGTTCAATCATCCATATATCAAAATATTTGAGGAAGAAAGGGAATTGACAGTAATTCTCCTGGTGGATATCAGCGGTTCGAGGAATTTCGGTACCCAGACCCAGCTGAAAAAGAATATGATCACGGAAATTGCAGCGGTTTTGTCTTTTTCTGCTATCCAGAATAATGATAAGATAGGTTTGATCATGTTCAGTGACCAGGTGGAGAAATTTATTCCCCCGAAAAAAGGGAGGCAGCATGTCCTCCGCATTATCCACGAACTGATCGATTACCAGCCCAAAAGCCAGGGCACCGATATTTCCGAGGGATTACGCTATTTCTCCAATGCCATTAAAAAAAGAAGTACGGCCTTCCTGATTTCAGACTTTATTGATGAGGATTATGAAGAGGCTATGCGAATCGCCAATAAGCGACATGACCTGATTGCCTTGAATATTTACGATCTGCGTGAAACAGAGCTGCCGGGTATTGGGATGGTAAGACTGAAGGATGCAGAAACCGGCAAATCTACCTGGGTCGATACCAGCAACCGCAAAACAAGAGAGGCTTATAAATCCTTTATGCAAAAGGAAACTACCCTGTTCAGGGACCTGATGCTGCGTACAGGAATTGATTCAGTTAGCATCCGAACGGATGAAGATTATGTAAAACCATTGATGAATCTTTTCAAGAGGCGATAGACGATATGATAGAAAGTAGAGCCAAATATGTACTATTAGGGATCGTTTCGGGATTTTTATTCCTGCAAACAGCAATGGCTCAGTATATTGAAGTAGGTGCAAAATTTGACACCAACCAGATCCGCATTGGAGAGCCTGTTTTCCTTGATATCAGGGTAAACCATCCCGAAGGAATTCTGGTGGATTTCCCCTTCATCAAGGACACCCTGGTTGATAAAATTGAAGTAGCGGAAGCCTTCCCGGCTGATACAACTCAGAATGCCGGGATGCTGGAAATCTTCAAGAGGTACAGGCTTACCTCGTTTGACTCAGGCTTGTATGTGATTCCACCGCTGAAATTTCATTTTCATTCCGATGTGTGGACAGACAGTATTGAGTCTAATCCCCTATACCTCTATGTACATACAGTGCAAACGGACAGTAGTATCTATGATATAAGATCACCCATTCATGTACCTGTGGGCTTCATTGAAGTGTTTCCCTATGTTGTTGGGGGACTCGTACTGCTGGCAATCATCGGGTTCCTTTGGTGGTACCTGAGGAGAAGGAAAAAGAACCAACCACTTTTTCGTGCGGCCAAGCCGGAAGATCCTGCACATATTATTGCCTTCCGGGAACTTCGTGATCTGAAGGAAGAAAAACTATGGCAGCAATCTGAATTCAAAACCTATTATTCCCGCTTGACGGAAATTATCAGGAGATATATGGAAAGGCGATACGAAATCCAGGCAATGGAAATGACCAGCTATGATATCCTGGAATCCTGGAAGAAATCTGCAGAACACCGGGAAGATCTGACAGGTAAACTGAGGTCTTTGCTGGACCTTGCTGACCTTGTGAAGTTTGCCAAACAAAAACCGGTAGCTTCCGAGAATGAAGAAAATATGGAGAGAGCCTACGAATTTGTGGAACAAACCAAGTGGGAAGCACCTGAAATTGAGGAAAAATGATAGGGGACTATACATTCGCAAATCCGGGTCTGTTATACCTGCTCTTTATGCTGGTACCGATTCTTGTATGGTACATATTGAAGGAAAGGGATGCCTTTGCAAATATCCAGTTTTCCAGCCTGAAAGCATTTGAAAAACAGACTCCTACGTTTCGGCATATCCTGAGGCACCTGATTTTCGCCCTGAGAATGATGGTTATTGCCCTGGTAATACTGGTGCTTGCACGTCCCCAGAGTACCAACCGCTGGCAAAACGTCAGCACCGAAGGGATAGATATTATGATCGCCCTTGATATTTCGAGTAGTATGCTGGCACAGGACCTTAGACCAAATCGCCTGGAAGCCTCTAAAAATGTAGCCATTGAATTTGTTTCAGGAAGGGAGACGGATAGAATGGGACTGGTGGTTTACAGCGGCGAAAGCTTTACCCAGTGTCCCCTTACATCCGACCATGCAGTACTGATAAACCTTTTTAAGGACATTAAAAGCGGGATGATTGAAGATGGGACTGCCATTGGCATGGGACTGGCCAATGCTGTCAACAGGCTAAAGGACAGTAAAGCTCAAAGCAAGGTTATCATCCTCCTGACGGATGGAGTGAACAACCGTGGGGCAATTGCCCCCTTGACAGCGGCCGAGATTGCCAAAACTTTTGGCATTCGCGTGTATACGATCGGGGTCGGTACCCGGGGAATGGCACCCGTTCCGGTGCAAACTCCCTTCGGAACCCAGTACCAGAATGCGAAGGTTGAAATTGATGAGGAAACCCTGACCCAAATCGCAAATGCTACTGATGGCAGGTATTTCAGGGCCACAGACAATGAAAAACTCCGGGAAATATACCGGGAGATAGACGCGATGGAGAAGTCAAAAATTGATGTAAAAGAATACAGTAAGCAGGAAGAGGAGTATATGCGCTTTGGACTACTGGCAACAATCCTGCTTTTAACGGAGATCATTTTCAGGTATTTATTTTTCAGGAAAATCCCATAGAAACGAAGTAGATGTTCAGGTTTGCAAATATAGAATACCTTTATCTGTTGATATTAATACCCGTGCTGGCACTGGTTTTCCTGGCTGTTTTCAGCCAAAGGAAAAAAGCACTTAAGCGTTTTGGAAATATGGAGGTGCTTGAATCATTAATGCCTGCACTTTCTTTTTCAAGGCCCGTACTTAAATCTATACTTATCCTTCTTGCGCTGGCCGCACTGGTATTTGGTATAGCCCGGCCCCAGTTCGGTTCAAAACTGAGGGAAATCAAGCGGGAAGGAGTTGAAATTATAATCGCATTGGATGTTTCAAACAGTATGATGGCAGAGGACATTCAGCCCAACCGGCTTGAAAGAGCAAAACAAGCTATCGCCAGGCTGGTTGACCGACTTGTAAATGATAAAATCGGTTTGATCGTTTTTGCAGGGGATGCCTATATTCAGATTCCTATTACCACGGATTATGTATCGGCAAAACTTTTCCTGAATACCATCAGCACGGACATTGTACCCAAGCAGGGTACCGCAATCGGATCTGCCATTGAACTGGCTATGAAATCATTCACCCAGCAGGAGGAAACCAGTAAAGCCCTGATAATTATTACCGATGGGGAAAACCATGAAGACAATGCCATTGAGACTGCAAAACTCGCTCTGGAGAAAGGAATAACTGTGCATACCATCGGGATTGGACTACCCCAGGGTGCTCCCATACCGGTTTATAGCGGGGGACAAAAAACCTATCTTGAGGATAATGAGGGCGAAACAGTAGTATCCAAGCTGGATGAGACCATGTTAAGAAGAATTTCAGCAGCTGGAGAAGGAGTTTATATCCGGTCTACTGATACTCGAGTGGGACTTGACAAGCTGTTCGATGAGATAAATAAGATGGAGAAGCAGGAGATGGAATCAAAGATTTATTCAGATTACGATGAAAGGTTTCAATATATATTTGGTATCGGCCTGTTTTTCCTTTTACTTGAGTTTATAATACTGGAAAGGAAAAACCGCTGGCTAAGTAAAATTAAATTATTCGATTAATGATGATTAGGAAGTATATACTGTTTTCTGTCCTGTTTGTTTGCGTTGCAGCTTCCCTGTCTGCCCAGGCTGAAAGGAAATATATACGTCAGGGAAACAAGGAGTACAAATCCGACAAGTATGATGAATCGGAGATACTTTACCGCAGGGCGCTGGAAAAGGATGAGGAATCTTTCGAAGGGGAATTCAACCTGGGGGATGCCATGTATAAACAGGAAAAGTTTGAGGATGCTGCCAAAAATTTTAATAAGCTGGCAGAAAACGAGGAGGATACTGAGATGCTCAGCCACCTTTACCATAATATTGGAAATTCTTTGCTTCAGGCCGAAAAACTGGAGGAATCCATTGAAGCGTATAAAAATGCGCTGAGGAATAACCCAATGGACGATGAGACCAGGCATAATCTTGCCTTCGCCCAGAAAATGCTGCAACAGCAGCAGGAGCAGGAGGATCAGGACCAGGATCAGCAGGATCAGGACCAGGATCAGAACCAGGATCAGCAGGATCAGAACCAGGATCAGCAGGACCAGAACCAGGATCAGC
Source organism: uncultured Bacteroidaceae bacterium (assembly GCA_963777115.1). Lineage (GTDB taxonomy): Bacteria > Bacteroidota > Bacteroidia > Bacteroidales > SM23-62 > SM23-62. The sequence continues at coordinate 1,120,705 of CAVZPP010000002.1, forward strand.
AGGACCAGAATCAGGATCAACAGAACCAGGATCAGCAGGACCAGAACCAGGATCAGCAGGACCAGAACGAGCAACAGCAACCCCAGCCTAATCAGATATCAAAAGAAGACGCCGAAAGAATGCTACAGGCACTTCAGGAGGATGAGCAGGATCTTCAGGAAAAACTGCAGAAAGAAAAGGCGAAGGCTCAGAGGATTAAGGTTCTGAAAGATTGGTAGTTAATTATAGATGATCAGACAGGTAATCATACTGACAATATTGTTTTTTGGACTCCCCCTGGAGGCCCAGGAAGTTAGCATTACTGTTGAAGCCCCAAATGTAGTTCAGTCAGGGGAACAGTTCCGGCTTACCTATAGTGTAAATTCCCGTCCTTCATCATTTTTAGCACCCGAAATCACTGATTTTTATGTAATCAGTGGTCCTAACCAGGGTAGCAGTACCAGTCTGCAGATAATAAACGGTCGCAGGACCTCAAGCGTTACAATTAGCTATACTTATTACCTGCAGGCAAGCAACGCAGGAAAATTTACCATACCCCCTGCAAAAGTCACTGTTGATAAGAAGGAATACTTGTCCAGGTCTGTTGAAATAGAAGTTGTGGGAGGGGAGTCCCAGGGAACTACCGGCTCGGGAGGTTCGGGTTCCCAATCTTCTGGTTCCGGTTCTCAATCTTCAGGCGCTGGATCTCAGCAATCCGGCTCCCAGTCTCAAGAACTTAATGCTTCCGAAGATTTGTTTGTCAGGATTATTACCGATAAAAAAAGTATTTACAGGGGAGAGCCCATAATCGCAACCATAAAGCTTTATACCCGGCTTCAACTGGCCGGATTCGGGGAAAGTGAAATGCCTGATTTTGCAGGATTCTGGACCCAGGAGATTGAATCACCCTCCCAGTTAAGCCTGGTAAGGGAGAATGTTGGAGGTAAGATATACAATACGGGAATGATACGAAAGGTCATTCTCTTTCCGCAGAAGTCCGGTGAAATAACCATTGCACCGTTTACCATTGAAACATATATCCGGCAACAGGTCCGGCGCCAGAGCAGCAGTCCTTTTGATGATTTTTTCGGTTCTTCTACTCAGAATGTATTAAAGCCACTTAAGTCAAACCAGGTAAAGATAAACGTTAAAAACCTGCCTCCAGGTGCACCGGCTGGTTTCAAAGGGGCTGTTGGGAAACTGGCAATGAAGGCTGAGGTCGATAAGACCGAATCACAAACGAATGATGCCATCAGTTACAAGCTTACCATCAGTGGGAGTGGTAACATCCAGTTACTGGAATCTCCACAAATAAATTTCCCACCTGATTTCGAGGCCTATGATCCCAAGGTTCAGACAAATGTTAAGAATGGTGAAGGGGGACAGACGGGGAGTAAGACCTTTGAATACCTTCTTATTCCCCGTCATGCGGGCAACTTCAGGATTGCACCTGTTAGCCTTAGCTATTTTGACCTATCATCGGGTGGGTACAAAACCCAGAGGACACCTGAATTCAATCTTGTAATCAGTAAGGGAGATGAAGATGAAACAGTCAGTGTAATTGCGGGCCGAACGAAGGAGGATCTCAAGATAATAGGCCAGGATATTCTCTATATTAAGGATGAATCTTTCCGATTGCACAAGATTGGAAAGGCATTTTATGGTTCTACACTGTTTATAATGATCTACCTGGCTGCACTGGTAATATTCTCTCTTGTACTTGTTATCCGCAGGAAGCGAGTCCGTCGAATGCAGAATGTTGCACTGGTGAAAAATCAGAGAGCCAGCAAGGAGGCCAGAAAGAGGCTTAAGGAAGCTTCAGCACATATGAACAGGAATGAAACCGAAGCATTTTATGAGGCTGTCCTGAAAGCCCTGGTTGGCTACCTGGTGGATAAGCTTAGTATTCCGGTTTCTGAAATGTCAAAGGATAAGGCCAGGGCGGGACTGGAGAGATATAATATAGAAGAAAACCTGATCACCCAATATCTTGAACTTGCTGATATCTGTGAAATGGCAAGGTATGCCCCGGCTTCTGCGGAAGCCCAGGTCAGCGAGGTATATTCACGAAGTATTAAGGTCATTGGCAAAATTGAACAAAACCTGAGATGATGCAGCGCATATTGGCAATATTACTGGTATTATTCATCTTTCCGATGGGATCTGAAGCGGTGGATTTTGATGAGCTCTTATTTGAAGGAAATGAATTATACCTGGAAGGTAAATATGAGATGGCAGCAGCAGTTTATCAGTCCATCGTCGACTCTGGCTATGCTTCCGGAGAATTGTACTACAATCTGGGTAATGCCTATTATAAATCCCATCATATCACCATGGCCCTGTATAATTATGAGAGGGCTTATATTCAGAATCCTAAGGATAAGGATATCCAGCATAACCTGGGAGTTGCCAGGGAATTTGTTGTTGACCGAATCGAGGTACTTCCGGAATTTTTTCTGACCAGTGCATATGTAGGCTTTGTAAAGATTTTTGATGCGGACATATGGGCAATTCTGAGCATCATCTCATTTATCCTTGCTCTGACTATGCTTCTTGTCTATTTTCTTTCAAGGAGAATTGGACTCAGGCGGATGTCATTCTGGAGTGGAGTTCTGTTAGTATTTATCTCCCTGTCAACTCTTCTGTTTGCCTTTCATCAGAATAAAATGACCACCCGTCATAACCAGGCCCTTGTTATTACACCTTCTGTAGCCATTAAAAGTTCTCCCGATGAAAACAGCGGAACAGATCTTTTCCTGTTGCATGAAGGGACCAAAGTAACCGTCGATGATGAGCTGGGTGAATGGAGAGAAGTTGTCCTTAGTGACGGAAACCGGGGCTGGCTCAAAGAATCAGACCTGATTCGTCTCTGAGAATTTTCCAGGGCCTGCCAGATTATTCTTGAGATATTTCTTGAATAAATGCTTCCGCAAACATATCCGCTGCCTTGAGAAAATTTCTGAACCAGAGTTCAGGTTCAATCAGTTCCAGTTCGGTAAGGCAAAGCTCCCCTGCATTATCCCTGATGACATCCACACGCGAGTAGACCGGAAGAGGATCACAAACGGAGACTACCTGTTCTGCAAATTCTATTTCGCTTGTTAGGGCTGTATAATCATGTACTGTGCCCCCGAAATCATCCTGAACCCTGAAGTCTCCTTCCTTGGCCAATTTCAGGATGGCATGACTGAACCTTCCCCCAAATACCATAAATGCAAGCTCTCCTTCCATGATTACCGAATCCTGAAATTCCTGCAGAAGCATGGATTCTTCTAGGATAAGCTCCCGGTATATGGATTCATGTTCTTCAATGTTTCCGGCATTAAGCCTGTAGGTATGCCTGGCCCCACCTGAAACGGCAGGTTTCAGGATCATCTCTTCCCAGCCTGTAGAATCTCCAATTTCAGAAAGTGAACGATGATCTCCCGGTTCAATAAAAATGGTAGGAGGGATATTAATTCCCTTGTTTTGGAGGTCGCGGAGGTAATGCTTATCCAGGTTCCATTTAATGATCTGGTATGGATTGATCATTAATGTCTGTTCCCTGGTTTTTTCCAACCATTCTGAGAATTCGGCAAAACGATGAAAATAATCCCAGGTTGATCTGAAAATAACATACTTCGTTGAAGACCAGTCAAAATGCGGATGGTCCCAATTCACCCTTCCTGTTTTTTGTCCCCTGTTCTCCAGTGCAGTTTTGAGAATATCCTCTTCCTGCAATACATTCTTAATATACCCGTCAATTATTTCAGGATTCACATACCTTGCATCCGTCAGAATTACGGCATCGTATTTTTTAGCTTTTACGATCATTTTCCGGAATCCTGAATAAGTGATTCGAATATAATATTCCCGCTCTGAATGTAGGTTTCCATTTCACACAATATACATACAATTTTTAAGGTAAATACTTGTTTGAAATTATCCTTATATTTGAAATAAGCTGAAATTGCCGGTTCATGAATTCGCTGATACTTACAATTCTTGCATTTGCAGGCTATCTCCTGGCCTACAGGATCTACGGTAGATTTCTGGCCCGTAAATTGTTCAGAATTTCGTCTGAAACCCTTATGCCATCGCATGAATTCAGAGATGGAGTGGATTATGTTCCTACCAAACCCCATATCATATTCGGGCATCATTTTACTACCATCGCAGGACTGGGACCGATCGTTGGTCCAGCCATCGGGATAATCTGGGGATGGCTGCCGGCATTTATCTGGGTATTCCTGGGGTCCATTTTTATGGGCGCCGTTCATGATTTTTCAACCCTGGTCGTTTCCGCCAGAAATAAAGGAAAGACCATCGGAGATCTGACAGGTGACCTGGTCGGACCTGGCACCAGGTATGCATTTCAGTTTCTGATGCAATTCCTTCTCTTTATCGTTCTTTCCGTATTTGCAATGATTGTAGGTGTTCTTTTTGAACTATACCCCGAAGCTGTTTTTCCTGTATGGATGCAGATCCCCATCGCCGTCTGGCTGGGCTGGATGATCAGGAAAGGGAAAAATGACCTCCTGTTTTCCATAATTGCCGTAATTCTTATGTATGTAACGGTTGTTATCGGTGTGTACCTCCCCATCCACGTACCCCCAATTGCCGGATCTTCGGTGGTGACCTGGTGTCTGATTCTCTTTGTATATGTGTTCTTTGCATCCACCCTGCCAGTACAAAAACTATTGCAGCCAAGGGATTATATAAATTCCCATCAATTACTGGTTGCTATTGTGCTGATAATTGTGGGACTGGTGGTGGCGCATCCGGTAATATCAGCTCCTGCGATTAACAAGGCAGCCTTTGCAGAGGGGTCTGATGTTCCCGCCCTGATGCCTGTATTGTTCATTACAATTGCCTGTGGAGCGATCAGTGGTTTTCATTCCCTTGCCAGTTCCGGAACCACTGTCAAACAGGTTGACCGCGAACTGGATACCCTTCCTATAGGATATGGAGGGATGCTCTGGGAGAGTTTCCTTGCAGTGCTGGTGATAATGGCCGTGGCAGGGGGATTGGGATTGGGATTGGAAAAGGATGGTCAGGTCTTCACGGGAATAGACGCTTTCAGGCAGCAATATGCATCCTGGACTGCGTTCAGTGGGATTGATGCAAAACTTGAAGCCTTTGTGATAGGATGCGCCAATCTGTTTAAAAGCTTTGGAATACCTCCCCTTATAGGAAAAAGCATGATCGCTGTTTTTATTGTCAGTTTCGCCAACACCACCCTTGATTCAGCAGCAAGAATTCAACGCCTCTCCCTTCAGGAAATATTCAGGGATGCTAATGGCCGGGTCAGGAAGCCAGTAGACAACAGGTATGTCGCAACAGCCTTTGTAGTGGCAGCAGCAATGTTTATGGCATTCATCAAGCCCGGAGCCACCGGAGCTCTTATTCTATGGCCCTTATTCGGTTCCCTAAACCAGCTTCTGGCGGCTCTTGCCCTGGGAATCGTCACGATCTACCTCTACCAGAAGAGAAAAAATATCTTGATCACACTTATCCCTATGATCTTTGTTCTTTTTGTAACGGTCTGGGCCATGATTAAAAACCTGTTATATTTCCTTTCCAGGGAAGACCTGGTTCTCGTCATTATGTCTGTTATTGTACTTGTCCTGACCCTATGGCTTCTCTACGGGGGAATAGCTGCCTTGTTGAAGCAGGGTAAGACAGGCAGAGGCTGATAGGGAGATATGCTTACCTTTTTCCCCCGCTTATTAATCCTTTGAAAAAGGATCTGAAGTTAAAGTAAACACTGGCTATCATGGCAACTACCAATCCCATGGCAGTAAACAGATCCACCAATCCCTGCTCCGGTTGAATTCCGCTAAAACGGATGACAAGGAAACTGATATAGGATGCGGGTAGATTGGTATGCCCGAGCTTTTCAAGGATAGTAAAATGCCAGTCTGTAAACGGACAATAGCCAATTCCATAGAAGATCCCCAAAATCAACCAGGATGCCACAGTCAGAAGAATACATCCCAGGTTAATTCGCCTGGTCTTTTTCCATATCCAGCCAAAGAGGATGAATAGTACCAGCAGGGTGTGGAAAACAGTAAAGAAGATATCCAGGAATATCATATATAATTTTACTAAATTTCAGTCTTAAAACCTAGATGCATGAAGCATTTAAATATTCGGGTATCCGGACATGTCCAGGGAGTCGGATTTCGGTATTCCACCCTTAGGGCAGCCCGTTCATTTGATTTGAAAGGATTTGCCAGGAATGAACCCGATGGTTCAGTATATATCGAAGCAGAAGGAAGCGAAACGAGCCTGGATTTATTTATGGACTGGTGCAGAAGAGGTCCGGGTCATGGGCGGGTGGATAAAGTAAGCCAGGCAGAATCAAATATGCAGGGATTTCATGAATTTAAAATCACTCATTAATAATTTTGAACAAATACAGTCAGATTCTTGTTATTACATTAAGGTAATCAAACACATGAAAAAACTAATAATTTCAGGCTTGGCCATAATACTTATTAATATGAATATTGCTGCTCAGACAAATACATTTTACGATTTCAAGGTTAAGAACCTGGAAGGAGAGGAGATTGATTTTGCAGAATTCAAGGGTAAAAAAATTCTCGTGGTAAACACAGCTTCGAGATGCGGCTATACCTCTCAGTATGAAGATCTGCAAAAACTCTATTTGGAGTACAAGGAAAAGGGCTTTACAATAATCGGATTCCCTGCCAATGACTTCATGCACCAGGAGCCGGGATCTGATGAAAAAATAAGTAATTTCTGTTCCAGAAAATACGGAGTAACTTTTCCCATGATGACAAAGATCCATGTGAAAGGGAAAAATATTCACCCGGTGTATCAATGGCTGACCCTAAAGGAGCTGAACGGTGAAATGGATTCCTCCGTAAAGTGGAATTTTCAGAAGTATATGATCAATGAGGAAGGGGGACTTGAAGGGACTCTTCCGCCCAAAACAAAGCCGTATGATCCCGGTATAATTGAATGGATTGAAGGCAATTAGATTTTTAAATCCTTCTGAAGAATCCTTACATCTCCGGCAATTTCCATGCCTGCAGGTTGACCTGTATCTTCAAGAATAACTGTATCATTACTGCTGCTTAGCCGTATACTTACATTTGATCCAATACTCTCGCGGATGGTTCTGCTCATTTCCCCCGAAAGGGGAGCTTTCAGATCAGCAGTTATCTTACTATGGGCCTCAACTCTAAGGGAATAATCCCGGTTTTTTACTTCAAACAGAACCTTGCCGTCCTTAACGAGTAATTTGGTAATCCTGCTTTGATTATAGGTGGTGAATGTGTAAAATTCTTCCCCCATACTCAGGATAATCAGGAAACCCGTAAACGCACTTTTTCTCCATGGGATATTTGCAATGGAAAAACTGATGGAAAGATCCTCCCTTTTAAAGTGATTCGATTGGATCCATATCCAGGCAAGAGGCATTGATTTGCCCCAATCCTTTTCGATATATCCTTTTCCTCCGCTAAAATCACAACTGATGCCGGAAATTTTCAGGCTCCCCTCAAGGGAATGTTGCATACTGAGGATGCCATGATAACATTCCATCGTCGGAATGAACCTGTACCAACCCATAACTCCCGGAGAAAGAAAGTTGACAGGGTAGCTGACAGGATTCAGGAATGAAACCTTACCAGAGATTTTAAGGTCCTCCTCATCAATATCGATGAGCATTCCCTGATTCGAAAAATGGTTTCCGGCAATGGAGACATTAAAACTGTTCCGGGAGTAATGAAAATCATCCGGGGAATATCTGATGAAATGTGAATTTCCGGTATTTCCGTTAATGTACTGGATAAATGGATATGAATCAGATGCATTACTGCCATGGGATATGCCCGGAATGATCGCCATGGATGCCCTGGCATAGGGAGAGACGATTTTGAAATACCATCCTTCGAAATAGTTTTTCTTTTTTCGGTTTCCCTGGAACCAGTCTGGATTCCAAATTTTGCGGATATTATAAAAATCCATTAATAAATATTAAATAAGGGAGATGTATGCAGTGTAGCTAACTTCATCCTTCAGTTCTGCCAGGGTCAGATGAATATCAGCAGAATGCATTTTTCCGGTTTTATCAGGGATGCTGACTCTTTTCCTCTCCCCGGTTATTTTGACTGCATTCGGATCAAAAAGGCTGAGCAGGAAGGAGTCTAATTCTGATATATTTCCAGGGAATAAAGTGCTGATATCTTTTCCCAGTACCTTTCCGGTGCTGGTACCGAAAAAATCCTCAGCTCTTTTATTGATAAACAGGACTCTTGAGGAGTGATTTATTGTAATTATTATGTTAATGTCTTCCTGTAAGGTTTTCAGGTTTCTCTCCCATTCCCTGGTAATATCCTTATACTGTTTTTCCAGATCTGACTTGCTTTGCTCCAGTTTTTTCTTCAATTCCACACCGGCAAGTTTGATCTTGTCTTCCTGGAGCTTGAGCTGTTCTGTATGTTTCCTGCCCTCCAGTTCCATCAACTTTTCATGGGTGATGTCTGTCGCAAGGCAGATTACCTTTGAGACTTCTCCATACATGTCATTAACCGCGGTGAAACTTACCCTGAACCATTTCTCATCATCATATTTCGTCAGGCTTTTCAGCTGACCCTGGTAGGGGATTCCCCTTGTCACACCTTCCCATGTTTCAGTGAAACTTTCAAGTTCTGTTTTTTCAATAAAATCAAAAATGGATAATTTTTCCATTTCAGTCCTTGAGAATTTCAAGGTATCCAGGAACAGATCATTGCAATAAATATATTTACCATCCGGAGCGAATTCGATTTTAATATTTAACTGGTTAATAGACTCTATCTGTCCTTCGAAATCCAGGCTTTGCTTATGTTGTTCAGTGTTATCAATAGCCAGAAACAGGATTTTTTCCACATTGCCATCATCTTTCCTGACACAGGTATAGGTAGCCATGGTCCATAGATCCTGTCCCAGTTTTGTCACATGCTTCATATATCCTTCGTAATGTTTGCCTCCCTCAGCCAGCCTTTCCCAGATAGGATCAAACCATTCCTGGTCCTTCTGGTCAATAAATTTTGAAATATGCTGGCCCTCTGCTTCGGCATTACTGAAGTAACCAAGCTTATGCAGGAACTTGGTATTGGCATAAATAAGTATTCCTTCAGTACTATATTCTGCCCGGATGAGGGTATGGTTGACTGAATTCGTAAAACTGATAAATTGTTCGGCCTGTTTTGCAGCCTGCTCCTGTGTTTTCCTTAGCTGTTCCATACTTTGCCGCATCTTTTCCTCCTGTAGCGCAAGTGTTTCTGCCTGGTTCTGTGATTCTTTCAACAATTGGGATGTCCTGATGTTGCTACTCAGACTGGAGAGGGTAATTGCTGTGCTTTCTGCAATACTTTCAATAAATCCAATTTCAAATTTCCGAATAGTTTTAAAAGAAGCCAGTTCAATGATACCCATGACTTCGTCCTGCACCAGCAATGGAACTATCAAAAGATTATCAGGAGTCGCTTCACCCAGTCCGGAGGTAATTTCAAGATACCCGTCCGGAAGATCAGTCATATAAATACTTTGTTTTTCCAATGCAGCAGTACCGATAATTCCTTCTCCCCATTCAATCTGTTTATCTGCAAATTTCCTCCGGTCATATGCATAACTGGCTTTAAGGTCAAAATACTTATCCTTATCACCTTCTTGTTCAATGAGAAAAAAGCCACCCTGGTTCGCATCCAGATACTTAACAAGATAACTGATAATACTATAGGAAAAATCCTCCATGCTATCAAAGGAAATACGAAGAATATCTCCAAATTTGGCGAGGCCTTCTGAAACCCAGTTTCGCTGATCGTCTTCCATTTTCCTCTGCTGCTGCTCTTCGATTCCCTCTTTTAGATTGTCCCTCAGGTTGATCAGTGATTTTTCAAGTGGATTTTCGTCATCTTCAAGGTCCAATTTCGCATCCAATTCATTATTAATAAGATTTTCAGTGAATGCGAGTATCTTATCTGCTTTCCGGGATTCTTCCCTGATTTGCTTATCAAGATCCGCCTGGTGAAGAGATTGATAGTAACCGATCAGGGTACCTGCAAGGGTGGAAAGAATCAGCATAAGATCAATTAGTATCTGCCCGGGAAACAAAGCATGCAGTTGCCAGAAACCCTGCAGGGAAAAACTGATATCACCGCTTATGGTATGGATAAAAAGTGAAGCAAGGGGAATGATAACACCGATGAGAAACCCATAAATTGTGAATCTGATAATTATATCATTCGGTTTTTCCATATCCTTCTCAAGTCAGAATAAAAATACTTATTATTCCCAAAGGAAGGAATTTTAACAGGAAATTTAATGAACGAAAAAATGGGAAACGGAAATGGGAAACGGAAAAGGGAGGGCTTAATAGTAACAAAATATGCAAAGCCTTACCATGTAGTAGTGAACCGGGGCTTCAACATTCAGAGTGGGATCGCTTACTATCAGGGTTGTCATCTTAGTTCAGATTCAGGGTCTTTTCAACTTTGCTCAGCAGTAATTTTATATCAACCGGTTTTTCAATATAATCTATGGCACCCAGGTCAAAGGTCTTTTGAATATTAGGTGTATCTGTTACAGCAGAGACAATGATGACCGGAATGTCACGGGTTTCATCATTTTGTTTTAGCTGATCCAGAAACTGGTATCCGCTGATCTTGGGCATCAGCAGGTCAAGCAGGATCAGCTCCGGACGGTCCTTCGTCATCATGTTCTGAGCCTCATCTACATTGTAAGCAGTTTGAATATCATAGCCCCTGCTGTTAAGAATAGCTTCAAGAAGCACCACATTGGTGTTTGAATCGTCGATGATCAGGATCTTTTTCATACAGGCTTATATTCCCATAACAAATATATTACAAAACCTTGTTAGTTATTGGCATATGGCGATGATTTATATCATCGATTTTCTATATATTGTCAACTCGTTTATAAACCTTGGTTTCTGAAAACAACATATCTGAGTATCCCTGCAGGGAATGGCTGCCGTATTATCAGTTGCTCTCTTCGGAACAACTGGAACTATTGCAGAACAACAGTAATGTTGTCAGCTATAATAAAAAGGACAGTGTATTCCGGCAAGGAACGCGAACCTCGCATATTATGCTTTTGGTTTCCGGACTTGTAAAAATATTCAAGGAGGGGAGGAACGAAAGGATGGTATTATTAAGAATAGCATCTCCGGGTAAATATATCGGTATGTTATCTGTGATGGGAGATCAGATTCACCAGTATTCTGCAACAGCTGTAGAACCTGCAGATATTTGTTTTGTAGATATCAATGCCTTTCGCAATGTATTGATGGAAAATGGGAAGTTTAGCCTTCAGTTGATGAATCTTATCAGCCAGGACGGACTATTTATTTTTAACCGTCTGATTAATCAAACCCATAAGCAATTGCCGGGAAGGATTGCAGATGTCCTTCTCTATTTTGCTGAAGATATTTATGGAAAAGAACGTTTTGATTTTCCATTGACCCGGAGAGAACTTGCTGAATTGGCAGGAACAACCAAGGAGAGCTTTATCAGAACCCTCACAGAATTTAAGAATGATAAGATTATCAGTCTGGATGGTAGCCGTGTGCAGATTATCAGTATGGACATTGTTAAAACCCTGAGTGAACTGGGATAAAAAGTATAAATATGAAATGCCAAGTCCATGCGTGTATTGATCGTTGATGATATATTTACCAACAGGCTTTTATTGGCTGAGATCCTGAGGAATCTCGAAATTGAATTTGACGAGGTTGAAAACGGACAGGAAGCCATCGAATTAATTCAGCAGGAAAATTATGATCTCATACTGATGGATATTGAGATGCCTGTCATGAATGGACTGGAAACCACCAGATTTATAAGGGAAAAACTAAGCTATCCGAAAAACAAGATTTGCGTGGTGGCGCTGACAGCTCATAATCCTGAATTGTTTTTTGAAGATTTTAAGGATGTTGGATTTGACCAGCTGCTTACAAAACCTTATAATCTGGATAAAATCTCTGCTCTGATTGAAGGGATAAGTCAAACCTAGGATACTCAAAGAATACAACAGGTCAGCATGGATCAGATTATTTCATGTCAGATCAGGTCATTTGAGGTCAGATCAGGTCATTTGAGGTCAGATCAGATCAGGTCATTTGAGGTCAGATCAGATCAGGTCATTTGAGGTCAGATCAGATCAGATCAGGTCTACGATCCGTTCCAGTCCCTTTGCATCCACCTCATTAAACTGGCCAGGTTCTTTACTGTCTATATCTAAAACCCCGATTATCTCTCCCCTGGAATTACTGAGTGGAATTACAATCTCCGATCGTGATCTCGAATCGCAGGCAATATGGCCGGGGAATTTTTCAACATCCGGTACGATTATGGATTTCTTCATATTGATACCTGTCCAGCATACCCCTTTATCCTTTTCCAGCTCCTGGCAGGCGACAGGTCCCTGGTAGGGGCCGACCAATAATTTGCCTTCTTTAAGCAAGTAAAAACCTGTCCAGAAAAACCCATCCATTTTATGGTGGAGAACAGCGGCCACGGTTGCCATTCTGGAAATTGGATTATCAGTAGCTTTCAACAGGCCCAGAAGCTGCTTATGCAATCGATCATAGCGGCCTTGTTTTTTATCGGCTAGCATTTAAAACAGTTCCTTGATTTTTTGGGTTTTCCCATTGAATTCAAAGCTGTCCCCCGCCTTGAGTCCTTCCATCACCTTGTATAAGGGAACTCCCGGAGAGATGGCGTAATAGGTATCACCGTTATGTTCGATTTTACCAGAGCTGATTGCAATTATAAACTTTGAAATATCAGAGATAATTATAGCACCGAACTCAACTTTTTCCTTTATCTCATGGCACTTGATCTGTTCCAGAACATTCATGTCAGACCTGGCTTTCTGGTATTGACTGGCAAACATATCCCGGCGGCTGGTCAGCTGGTCCCGGAAAGAGTCAAAACGGTCCTTATTAGCACCGTATTCATTGAGGGCTTGCTGAGCTTCTTTCATAGCCGCCTTGGCACTCTCAACCATTCTCATCTGGGTGTCTCTGCACAGTTTGACCAGTTCTTGCTTGGTATGCAGTATTTCCTTATTCATCAGCTTAGAGGTGACAGGTTTTTATCGGCTTTTCATCGTTCAAAGAAGCTTGAACAATGTTATATTAGCATAGTATTTATGGAATAAAGACGTAAAATACTTAAAAATCCCCATATATGAAAGAGCAGTCCTTTAAAATTCTTATGGTTACGCTTTGTATTTATGCAGGTTTACAAACCAGTGATGCACAGGATATACCTGACTGGGAGGGAGGATATCCGGATGGATGCACAAGTATTACGCTCGGGAAACTTGCCACTACAGATGGCTCTGTCATTACTTCCCATACAGACGACAGTCACAGGACAAGATCGTGGATGGATATTCGTCCGGGAGAAAAACACTCAGCTGGCTCTGTGAGCAAAATGTATAAGCGGATGCCTTTCGATTCTCTTGCCATGCCATCCTACATCCACCGGGAAATCGGGAGTATCCCCCAGGTGCCCGAAACGTTTGGATTTATCAATACGGCATACCCCTGTATGAACGAATTTCAGTTGGGTATAGGGGAGTCAACCTTTGGGGGAAGGGAGGAGCTTCAGTCGGACAATGGACTAATAGACTGCCAGCGCTTGTGCCAGCTGATGCTGGAGCGCTGTAAGACCGCCAGGGAAGCAATCACCCTATCCGGGGAACTTCTGGGGAAATACGGTTGGAATGATTATGGTGAATGCCTTACCGTTTCGGATACCAGGGAGGTCTGGCATCTTGAGATCGTCGGACCCGGAAAAGGGAAGACCGGTGCAGTATGGGTGGCGCAAAGGGTTCCCGATGATCATATCTCTGTTAACGCAAATGCCAGCAGGATACTGGAGATTGATATTGAAGACAGGGATAACTTCCTGGCGTCTGAAAATGTTATAAATGTAGCAGTAGACATGGGATGGTGGGACGAGAGTGAGGGACCATTCCGGTTTGCTTATGCCTATGCCCCTGATAGCAGAACCTCTCTGGCAGGACGACGAAGGGAATGGAGGGTGCTAGATCTGGCGGCTCCCTCAATGGGACTCGATCCCAATGCTGAGAATTATCCCTTTTCGGTGAAAGTTGATAAAAAATTAAGCATAGAGGATATCATCTATATGTTCAAAGATTATTATGAAGGCACGGAATTTAATTTTGTTAAGGATATTACAGTTGCAGATGACAGTGGCAGAATGGTTATATCTCCGCTCGCAAATCCCTTTATGCCATACGATATGAACAAGGTATTCCGGATAAACGGGGGCTGGGGCTGGAGAGGAGAGAGGACTATTGCCCGCTGGTATACCATGTATGCAACCATTATTCAGTCAAGGGAGTGGTTACCGGATGAGGTAGGGGGAGTAGTCTGGCTGGCAATGGACAATGTGGCCTCCTCCATTTATATCCCTGTTTATTGTTCCGTAACTGATCTCCCTGATTCATACAAAATACCTGGAAGGCCAAACGGGTTTACAAGCAAATCAGCCTGGTGGGCATTTAACCGCCTGGGAACCCTGGCGGCCCAGAGATGGGGAGATATGAGGCATGACCTGGATGCAGTTTGGCTGCCCTGGCAGCAAGAGTTGCTGGCTAAGCAGGAAAGCATCGAAGCTGAGGCACTTTCAATGTATAAAAAGAACAATCCGGATAAGACCATTGAATACCTGACGGGATATACAAATGAATGGGGAATAAAAGTTGTAGATAAAGCCTGGGACCTGGGAGATTTTTTATGGACCAAATACGATGAACTTTTTTAATTCTAAGCATTAATTGATAATTTCAAAGTAAATTTTCAGACATGAATAAGAGAGGTTTTGCGAGTGATAATAATGCCGGTGTTCATCCGGAAATCATGAAAGCAATGACTGCGGTAAATGATGGTCATACCATTGCGTATGGAGACGATCCATATACTGCCTCAGCGCTTAGAAAAATCAAACAGGTTTTCGGGGAAAATGTGAATCCGTATTTTGTTTTTATCGGAACCGCTGCTAATGTACTCGGACTTGATGCAATGACAAAACCTTATCATTCTATCATCTGTGCAGAGACCTCCCACATACATGAAGACGAGTGTGGGGCTCCGGAGCGATGGACCGGTTGCAAGCTTCTTTCTGTTGAAACTTCGGACGGAAAACTGACCGTAGAGGCAATTGCGAAGTATGTGTACGGGATTGGATTTGAGCACCATTCGCAACCCAGGGTAATTTCAATTACTCAGTCCACCGAAATGGGTACAGTCTACAGTATCAAGGAGATACGGGAGATAGCTGAATACGCACACAGCAATAATATGTACCTGCATATGGATGGGGCCAGAATCAGTAATGCGGCTGCATTTCTGGATGTAGGATTTAAAGAATTTACCAGGGATGCAGGTGTTGATGTACTCTCATTTGGGGGCACCAAGAACGGTCTTATGTACGGAGAGGCAATACTGTTTTTTGATACCAGCCTTGCGGAAGATTTTAAATTTCTCAGAAAGCAGGGCATGCAGCTAGCCTCCAAAATGAGATTTATATCCGCACAGTTTGAACGTTTTCTGGATGAAGAAATCTGGCTTAAAAATGCCAATCATGCAAACCGGATGGCGGGTATTCTTGCCAATGAAATTGATGAAATTAAGAGGGTGAAAATTACTCAAGCCGTCCAATCAAATGCTGTGTTTGCCATCATCCCAAAAGAAATAATTCAAGACCTTCAAAAGGAGTATTTTTTCTATGTTTGGAATGAAGCCACAGGAGAGGTAAGGTGGATGTGTTCATTTGATACAACTGAAGATGATGTTACAAAATTTGCCGCCATTATTCGAAAAAAATTATCCTGATCACCAGAGCGAAATCATCATATAAATTATGAGAATAGCATATATGAGAATAGTATATATGAGAATAGTATATATGAGAATAGTATTTTATGATAATAACATAATTTGAAAACAATATAATTTGATGGAAATGAAAAATCGATTATTACTTTCAATGATGTTTTGCGCATTCCTGGCATCCGGACTCAATGCTCAAGAAGCAATTCCCGATGTTTACAGTAATATTCAATGGACTGAAGACGGGCGGTTGTCCCTTAACTGGCAGGGAAGAACAGCCTACCAGGTAGATGAACCAGCAAGGTTCTCTCTGGAAAAAATTATTGGCAACCCAGCCGGAACCGAAACGGGAATACTATTTGATTTCAGCGACCCCGGATTTTCAGGTTTCCTCTATTACGGATTTATACACCAATCGGATGGTGCCTACCCGTATCCGGTATATTTCAGGGATTTTGAAATGATCCAGAATGGCCAGGCTCATGTGAATATCAGGGATGGCATGTCAGGAAGGTATGACATGATAGATTGGGAGGACACAGGCAAAGGTATTCTGGGATACAGGGTAATATCTATGTATGGGGAAATGATCTATGACGGGAAAGTAGCCTTTGAAGGCAAGGGACCCTTTGAAACCGGAATTACACTATTGGAAGGTCCGTTTGTCAACCTGCTCGAACATGATAGGGTAACCATAAGTTTCAAGACCAGTATCCCCTGCCGGGCTTCTGTTTTGGTAGACGAACAAAAGTTCAGGGATAAGGGCCGGGTGGAGGAGCACAATATTGAGATCAGTGGACTCAGCCCGGATAAGGATTATAGCTACAGCCTTGAGGGAGTTACACTTTCTGGTACTTACAGTTTTCATACAGCTCCCGCTCCCGGCAGCCGGACTCCATTCACTTTCGCCTATGCAAGTGATTCACGCGACGGACAGGGTGGGGGTGAACGTAATATTTTTGGAGTTAATGCCTATATAATGAAGAAAATCCTTGCATTGACCAGGCAACAGGAGGCAAGGTTCTTTCAATTTACAGGTGACCTGATAACAGGTTATGATACAGATAAAAAATCAATGAACCTGCAATATGCCAACTGGAAAAGGGCAGTTGAGCCCTACTGGCATCATATGCCTCTGTATGTGGGTATTGGTAATCATGAAGCCCTGGAGATCATGTTCCGGGATACCCTCGAGAACGTACCGGTAAAGATGAAGATTGACCGCTTCCCCTTTGACACGGAATCGATGGAAGCCGCCTACAGGGAAAACTTTGTCCTTCCTGAAAACGGACCTGAAAGTGAGGATGGCTCAATATATGACCCGGATCCCGGGAAAACTGATTTTCCATCTTACAAGGAATCTGTATTCTATTATACCTACGATAATGTTGGTATAATCGTCCTGAATTCTGATTACTGGTATAACTCTACACAGCAATTCATCAGATTCACAAGTGGGAACCTTCATGGCTACATCATGGATATGCAGTTGGAATGGTTGAAGCAAACTCTTGAGATGTTCGAAAAGGACAATAATATAGATCATGTGTTTGTCACCATGCATACCCCTGCTTTTCCTAATGGGGGACATGTAAAGGATGATATGTGGTACGGCGGGAATAATGACTGGCGGCCTTATGTGGCTGGGAGACCCGTTCAAAAGGGGATTATTGAAAGAAGAGATGAATTCCTCAATTTGGTTGTAAATGAAAGCAGCAAAGTCGTAGCCCTGATGACAGGGGATGAGCATAATTATAACCGGGTAAAAATATCTGAAAAAATGCACCGGTATCCGGAGCCTTATTTCCCCGCAAGGGTAACCCTGAGCAGGCAGATCTGGCAGATCAATAACGGGGCTGCAGGAGCTCCCTATTATGCACAGGAGGAAACCCCCTGGTCTGATCAGGTACATGGTTTCACAACCCGGAATGCATTGGTCCTTATTTCTGTAGATGGGAAGAAGGTTTCCATGAAGGTGATCAACCCAGATACACTGGAACCTATTGATGAGGCTATTCTGAAGGAATAAGCAGGGAGCTGTCACCGTAACTCAGGAAGCGGAACTCATTCTCCATGGCAAAATCATAAACTTTTTTCCAATCTTCTCCGATAAATGCTGCGACCAGCAAGAGCAATGTACTGTTGGGCTGGTGATAATTGGTCAGCAGCCTGTCCACCATCCTGAACCTGTACCCCGGCACAATCATCAGACGGGTAATTCCTTCCAGGGACTCCAATCCCTTGTCGTTCATATACTGAAGGATATTCTCGAGACTTTTTCTTCTTTCGATCGAGGGCAGCTTATAAGCCTCCCACTGGTCTATAAATAAAGAAGAATTATCGGAACCTCTACCTGAATCCTCAGAATCCTTTCCTGATTCCAGCCGGCTGCCCAGCCAGTAAAGGGATTCAAGGATCCGTGTGCTGGTTGTTCCGACTGCAAGAATCCGGCCTGTATGGTTCAGGAGACTTTCAATGGATTGGCGGTTTATGTAAAAATGCTCTGCATGCATGGGATGGTCCTCCAGCTTATCCGCAGAAACCGGTTGAAATGTACCTGCTCCCACATGAAGGGTCAGGTTAAGCATGGGAATATTCCTGGCTGCTATCGTCTCAAGCAGGGGGCCTGTAAAGTGCAGTCCCGCTGTAGGTGCCGCCACAGAGCCATCAATCCGGGAGTAAACCGTCTGGTAGCTCTGCTTATCACTAAGCTCAGCTTCCCGGTCCAGGTAAGGTGGGATAGGGGTTTTGCCGGCTGCCTCCAAAATCTCACCGAAGGAGATATCCGCTTCCCAGGAGAAACGGACCAGGAAGGCATCCTTTTCTCTTCCCGTTTTCTCAGCCTCCAGCTTTATCTGTTTATCTCCTGAAGACAGGTACAATTGAATGGGACCTGTCTTCCATTTTTTTGCGTTTCCTATCAGGCATTTCCATACTGATTCGGAACTTGCCTGAAAAGCCAGATTATAGTCCCCTGGTTCAAAAGGCTCGAGACAAAAGATCTCGATTTTTGAGCCTGTCGATTTTTCAAATTTCAACCGGGCCTGTACAACCCTGGTATCATTAAATACCAGCAGGGTATCGTCTTCAATAAGATCAGGGATCTGTCGAAATGTTCTGCTGGGATATTTTTCCCTGGTTATAGACTAAAAGTTTGGAACTATCCCTGGCCTTCAGCGGGTATTTAGCAATTCTGTCTGCCGGTAGATCATATGTATAATCGGCTATGTTGATTGAATTTCTCATCTCGAGGCCCCAAAGTTAATGAAAGGTTTGGGACTAATAGTTCCAAACCTTCTACACATTTAACAGGAATTTCGTAATTTTGCAGCAATCCAGCAGGACGTTCTATCGTTCCGCGATACCGTTAACCCGGGATCGTGGAGAGGAAAGTCCGGGCAGCACAGAGCACCAGACTTCCGTGAGGGAGATGTTCGTGAGGGCATAGACAGCGGGGAAGAAAATAACCGCCCCGATTTATTCGGGGTAAGGGTGAGAAGGTGAGGTAAGAGCTCACCGGTTCCGGTGGTGACACCGGTTGCCGCCCGCCTTCTGGGCTGAAAGACCATGTATACCGGCTGTTAAGGGTTGCTCGCCCGATGCCGGGGGGTAGGTCGAGCAGATAAATGATAGAGCTCCCGAATTGGCCCCATGTGGGACGACCGGGATACAGAATCCGGCTTACAGACCTGCTGAAAACACAACAGGAGCCCGTTAATAGCGGGCTCCTGTCCATTATATGCCATGCCATGTCCGTCACAACAGGAGTCAAAATCCTGAGCGAACCGGGTAATTACTTCTCAGCGTCAAATTCTTCCCGGGTAGTAATTTTCACGGTTTCAAGTCCGGCCTTCTCAAGTTGAGCGTTGAGACCTTCCAGGTATTCACTGAAAATAGCATCAACCTCTGCTTTCATGGATTCTGCTTGTTCCCCGAGCTCATTCAATCGCTTCATCTGTGAATTAGTAGGCTTACCCGGGTACAGGACTACCGTGCCATAAAGCCAACCGATTTTCTCCCTGAGTTCGGCATCTCCCCTTAGGTCTCCGAAATTCCGGATCATAAGGCGGTCCTTAATGGCTTCCAGCTCGGAATTCATGGCAGATATCTTTTTCTTCTGAGAAGATTTCAGTCCAGGTGAATCAGCCAGATTTCCCGTCCGGGCAATAACCTCATTCATCCTCCTGTCCATATAGGCAAGATCTTCAAGCATGTAATATCCCTGCATCATGGTTTTTCTTCTCAACTTAAGATCTTCATCGCTGTAACGCTTTTCAGGATTATCATACACTCTGACAGTGGATTCGTAAACATTTTTTCCCTTGGTGATCTTAACTGTGTATTCCCCTTCCGGATAATCGGGTCCCAGCCTGGTAAACATCATCTGGAACACGAGGGCTTCCGTTTTAGGGGTTCTGGGAGGCTTCATGGTGGGTGACCAGTAGGTCCGGTTGATCCCTTTCCTTGAAACCGAGGCTAACTCAGTTATTCTAACATCATCTTTATCAAAGATCTCAATGGACATTTTACCGAAAATATGCCGTTTTTTCATGTAATAGGTTACAGGAACAGCTGATATCGGATTTCTACCTGTGAATTCATCATCAAGCGCAGGCCACTGGTTTCCTGGCACATCCATGGGGAAGGCCGGGCGGCTTTCAAGGAAAGTGAAATCCGATGCCAGGACCTCGGGACTGAGTTGCCTCAATGGGCTGATGTCGTCTATGATATACACTCCTCTTCCATGTGTACCCAGAATCAGGTCATGTTCCCTGGAATGTATCACCATATCCATTACGGATACATTGGGAAGATTTTCTTTTAACTGTGCCCAGTTATTTCCCCCATCCACTGATATAAACAATCCAAATTCGGTTCCTAGAAACAGCAGGTCAGGATTTACAATGTCCTCCAGTATCTTATAGCAGTATGAGCTTATCTCATCGCTTCCAAGATCAGTCCATGTGTTTCCGTAATCTGTTGTTTTGAATACATAGGGTTTCATATCATCCCCCCTGTGACCATCAAAGGTGGCATAGGCTGTTCCCTTGTCAAACCTGCTGGGGTAGACGCTGGAACACCAGGTATTTAATGGCAGTCCTGGTATATTTCCGGAAACATTCAGCCAGTCGGCACCTCCATCCCGGGTAACCTGGAGGTTACCATCATCCGTACCCACCCAGATAAGCTCGTTATCCAGGGCAGATTCAGCTATGCATTTTATGGTTGTATGGTTCTCAGCGGTTGAATTATCTACGGTCAGTCCACCGGATTCTGCCTGCTGTTGTTTCAAGGGGTCATTGGTAGTCAGGTCCGGAGAGATCCTTTCCCAGGTCTCCCCCCTGTCGGATGATTTAAACAGGTACTGTGCCCCGACATATACGGTGTTGCTAGATGGACTGACGGAAATGGCCGCATCCCAGTTGAACCTGAGTTCCCCGGTTGTTTCATCCTCCTGGGGAGCGATGAACCTCATGCTGCGGTCAGTCAAATCGGTCTGTGCGAATAATCCTCCCTGTATCTGCCAGTAAACGATATTATTATCTTCCTTGTCAGCAATTACAGAGAAGCCATCTCCCATATCGCTGACCTGGCTCCAGTGAGCATTCCTGATTCCACCCGGAGCGCGGGAGGGACCTTTCCAATGGTAGTTGTCCTGCAGTCCCCCATATACATTATAGGGTTTCTGCATATCGACACTGATATGGTAAAACTGGGAGACAGGAAGATTCCTGATATGTTGCCAGGAGCTTCCCCTGTCATTGGAAGTGTATGCTCCGCCATCGGTTCCTGCATAAATAAAGCGGTTGTTTTCCCTGCTGATCCACAGGGCGTGAATATCAGCATGGATGGCTCCCCCGGCAAAGGAAACATTGCCGAACTTCTCGCCTCCATCTTCGCTTTTGGTAAGATAGGTGCCAGGTTTGTATAGAAGATTTGTATCCACCGGGTCCGGAACGATCAAAGCAAAATAAAACGGTCTCTCCCGAATAGAAGGTGAACTGTTCATCATCAACCAGCTGCCTCCTTTATCATCAGAACGATACAAAGCGGTTTTATCAGATTCTATCAATGTGTATACCCTGTTAGCATCTGCCGGTGAAATCCTTACAGCAATCCTTCCCTTTTCACCCTGTGGCAGTCCCTCTGTAATTTCTGTCCAGCTGTCACCTCCGTCTTCAGATTTATACAGTCCGCTTCCTTCCCCTCCTGAGTAGAAGTCCCATCCCGTTCTCCTGTGTTGCCACATTCCTGCATAGAGAATATCAGGGTTGGAGGGATCCATATCAAAATCAGAACAACCGGTATTTTCATCCACGTAAAGGATACTGTTCCATGTTTGTCCCCCGTCTTCGGTCTTATATAAGCCCCGCTCTTGGTTTGCACCCCATAAATGTCCCTGGGCTGCAACATAGACAATATCCGGGTTTTCGGGATGGATAATGATCCTGGAGATCCTTTCCGTGTTCTCCAGTCCCATGAGCTTCCATTTATCGCCCCCATCCGTAGTTTTATATACCCCGGTGCCGACAGAAACTGAATTCCTGGTCCATGGTTCACCGGTACCGACCCAGACTGTATCAGGACGGTCCTGA
Source organism: uncultured Bacteroidaceae bacterium (assembly GCA_963777115.1). Taxonomy (GTDB): domain Bacteria; phylum Bacteroidota; class Bacteroidia; order Bacteroidales; family SM23-62; genus SM23-62. The sequence continues at coordinate 1,143,160 of CAVZPP010000002.1, forward strand.
TCCAGGCATACAGCCCCAATGGACATTGTATGTTTATCAAATACGGATTTGGTGATTACACCTCCGTTCGTGCTTTTCCAGAGTCCCCCGCTGGCTGTTCCGAAATAAACAAGCAGGGGATCGGACTGAAGGGCGTCGATGGTAGTAATCCTACCGCTCATTGTAGCGGGACCGATGCTTCTGGCCTGAATGTCACCAAATGTAGCGGAAGATACCGGGCTTGTCCCCTGTGATGATACTGAACTAATTATGCTCAGGCTGAGAAATGAAAAACACAATAAGTACTTAACGGTTCTCATATCTATTCAGCGGGTTTTGCAGGTACAACAGGTTTCGCAAAAATCGCGTCATCTACTTCTTCATCCCTGACTGACTTCCTCGATAACCATGGTCATCATAGTCTGCCCGTTAACTCTCTGCTCAGTTGTCAATGGCATTATATAACCATCAAAATCCTGGAAATTACTCATCAGGGCTTCAATTTCAACTTCTGAGCCCTCAACAATGGTTTTTGATACAACTTTAAGAACAACATAGTTTTCCGCATCTATATAGTAATACTCAATATCCCCATCTTCCTTTGTAAGTTTCAGTACAAATACTTCAGATCCATCGATCTCTTCAGAATCCATCAGTTCGCATGTATGTCCCTTCTTTTCATAATCCCAGAGGGAACCGTCCAGATCACCCATTTCCTCGAGTCCCTTTAGCTCCGGACCGGTAATATCAACAGGTTCTGCGGAACCTGTCCAGGGCAGAATAGCCCAGCCATTCTCACCGTCATATCCCTGCTTCATCTTGGTGTCCATGATATCAATCTCGATGTATGCCTTCCCGGGACGTTTGGCAATAAACTTAAAGGGCATTTCCTGTCCCATTTGAATAGCCTTACCTGTGGATACAATGGTATTTACATCCATAAGTTTTTCCTGTCCGATCGTCTCAAAGTAAGTATCCAGAATTTCTTTTAAATTCTGAGCGGACATAGTAGATACAGCAATAACTGCAGTAATAATAACGGAAAACAATCTTCTTTTCATTTTGATAGGGTTTTTGACTATGATTAAATTGAATTTATTTTATTTATAACTTTTTTCAGTTCCGAAAGCTGTTGCAATAATCTCTCCAAACTATTCAAAGGAAGCATATTTGCGCCATCGGAAAGGGCTTTGCCGGGTTCCGGATGAGTTTCCAGGAATATCCCATCAATACCCGCAGCTATTCCTGCCCGGGCAAGGGTTTCAATCATTTCCGGCTGTCCCCCTGTCACTCCAGCTTCCTGGTTGGGTTTCTGCAGGGAATGTGTAATATCCAGGATAACCGGGTAACCAAGTTTCTTCATCTCAACAATGCCCCTGAAATCAACAATCAGGTCCTGGTAACCAAACATAGTGCCGCGGTCGCAGAGGAGAATATTTTCATTCCCGTTCCCGCTTACCTTTTCGGCGGCAAATTTCATTGAAGCGGGGGCCATGAACTGTCCCTTTTTAATGTTAACGTACTTTCCTGTTGCTGCAGCTGCATGCAGCAGGTCTGTCTGCCTGCTCAGGAAAGCAGGAATCTGCAGGATATCAACATATTCAGCGGCAAGAGCTGCTTCCTCTGCTGTATGTATATCAGTAAGGACAGGGAGTTTAAGATGGTTCCTGACCTTTCGTAGTATATCAAGGGCAGCCAGGTCTCCGATTCCGGTGAAGGAATCTGCTCTGGACCTGTTGGCTTTACGGTAAGATGCTTTGAAAATGTAAGGTATACTCAAGCGGCTGCATATCCCCGATACATATTCAGCCACCTGAAAACAAAGTTCCTCGTTTTCAACAACGCAGGGACCTGCAATCAGAAAAAACTGGTCTGAATCTTTATTCTTTAAATAGGGAAGGTTTTCAAGCATTTTTAAAAATAGAAATAATTTATCAGATTGGGGTATTCCTATACTTCATTAATAGTTGTAACGCTTTTTCCACCAGCTCCGAAGCCTCTCACGAAGTTCCCTTTCACGTGGATTTTCCCCGGGTTCATATAATTTCTTGCCATCCAGCTCCTCCGGCAGAAAATTATCATCTACAAAATTTCCATCATAGCTGTGCGCATATTTATAATCCTTGCCATATCCCAGGTCCTTCATCAGTCGGGTAGGTGCGTTCCGGATATGTAAGGGCACACTCAGGTCACCGGTTTTTTGTACAAGCTCCTGTGCCTCATTTATGGCCTGGTATGCAGCATTGCTTTTGGGTGAGGTGGCAAGGTAAATAGCTGCTTCAGAAAGGATGATCCTGGATTCGGGCCAGCCAACCATATGTACTGCCTGGAAACAATTGGTGGCCAGGAGCAGGGCATTTGGATTTGCCAGTCCAATGTCCTCTGCGGCAAGAATTACCAGCCTTCTGGCAATGAACTCCGGCTTCTCACCTCCCTCGATCATCCGGGCAAGCCAGTAAACCGCAGCATTGGGATCACTCCCACGGATACTTTTAATAAATGCAGAAATGATATCGTAATGCTGTTCCCCGTTCTTATCATAAATAGCAATATTTTCCTGGATCTTTTCCTTCACAATGTTATTGGTAATAAGGATCCTGGGATTTTTGCCGGAAGAATTTTTGCCGGATTCATCCCTTCCTGCTATCTCAGCATTAACAATTAATTCAAGGATGTTAAGGAGTTTTCTCGCATCTCCTCCTGAAAGCCGTAAAAACGCTTCATCCTCTTTAATATCAATTTTGAATTTTTTAAGAAGCACATCTTTTGCAAAGACCTGTTCCACCAGGCGGAGCAAATCTTCCTTTGTAAGGGGGTTGAGGGTATATACCTGGCATCTTGAAAGCAGGGGGGAAATAACCTCGAAGGAAGGATTTTCAGTTGTAGCCCCGATTAGCACCACGATCCCTTGTTCGACGGCCCCCAGCAAGGAATCCTGCTGTGATTTACTGAAACGGTGGATCTCATCGATAAACAGGATGGGATTGGGCTTATTAAAAAACTGCTGACTGCGTGCCTTCTCAATGGTTTCCCTGACGTCTTTGACACCGGACTGAACAGCGGAGAGCTGGTAAAAGGGCCTTTCCAGCTGGTTGGCCAGGATCCTTGCCAGGGTTGTTTTTCCGACACCCGGCGGTCCCCATAAAATAAAAGAGGAAACCGATCCGGATTCAATCATCCTGCGGATCACAGCACCCTTCCCAACCAGGTGTTCCTGTCCCATGTAATCATCCAGGGTTACCGGTCTCATCCGGTCCGCCAAAGGCTGGTTTGGGATGTCCATCTGTATCTGTTCTTTTTTAACTTTTTAAAAATAGATAAAGATTTCCGAAACACCTCATGCAACAGATTGTGGAAAAAATCTGTCTCAGGTATAACGATATTGTTATATTTTCGTAAAGGAAAATACGCAGACACAAATAACCTAAAACAAATATGATGAAGCAAAAGATGAGAACCCTGATAATAGGTACAGCCCTGACCATCCTTACCTTTGGTCACAGTATGGCTCAATTTGGCGACATTGGAACCATCCTTTCCGGTGGTGTGGAGGATGCTGAACTGGTCCTTACCGAATATCTGAGGCCCCTTGCAAATTCACTGGGAGCAAACCTGAACGGAGGTTGGTATAACACCGCAAAGGTCCACAGCACACTCGGTTTTGATATAACCTTTACCACCAGTATGGCATTTGTCCCTGATGAAGCAAAGATCTATGAATTTGCAAATCTGTCGGGACTTCTGGCTGTTCCCAGCCAACCAACAGCAGCTACGGCAGCGGGATCAAAAGGGATAGGTCCTGAAATGGAGTATTACCTGGAAGATCCAACAGGTACTGTTACGGTACCTTTCGCCTATAATCACCCGGGAGGAACCGGGGTGGATATGCTACCATCACCTATGATCAATGCGGGAGTGGGACTGCCGAAAGGATTTGAGATAATTGGAAGGTATATGCCCAGGGTTAAGATACAGGGAGCTGAAACAGGATTATGGGGAGTCGGATTTAAGCATGATATCGGACAATGGATACCATTTGTAAAAAGGATACCTGTTCTGAATTTTACTCTTATGTACGGCTACACCAATGTTGATGTTCAGGCCAAGCTGAACGGTATTACCCCTGAAACAATAGGTGTACTTGACAATACAACTGATGTTAACTGGGATGACCAGCGGTTCAGTATGGTGGCCCAGGGTCATACTGCGAACTTTCTGGTGGGTGCACAATTGCCGGTTGTGGGATTTTATGGAGGTGTTGGTATCTCCATGACCCAGACCAACCTGAAATTGAATGGATATTATCCTATACCTGAGGTAAATACGATCAATCCATTAGATAATCCATTACATGTTACCGATGCTTCGGCTGAGATGGGCAAGGACCCCATTGATATTGAAATTAAAAACCAGGATGGGAATACCACCAAGCCCCGGTTTAACGTGGGTATGCGTTTTAAATTTACCGTTATCACCATCCACTTCGACTATACCTACGCGAATTATTCGGTTGCTACAGCGGGACTCGGAATCTCCTTCCGTTAATCTAGCTGTTAGAAAGGTTGTTACCGGATTATAAAGATTTTTCCCTCTCCGGCTCAGCCGGAGGGGGAATTTTTTGTCGTAAAATCCGGACTTAGAATCCGTTGAGCGGCATTTTTACCGTGGGAATAAGCAGCAGAAAGCCCACTATAACCAGGATGATCATTATTGGAGTGATCCATTTTACCCATTTCTCATAGGGGATTCTGGCTACACCCAGCACCCCGATAAGCACTCCTGATGTGGGGGTGATCATATTGGTGAATCCATCACCCAGCTGAAATGCCATCACAGTGGCCTGCCTGGAAATATTGATAAGATCAGAAAAGGGGGCCATAATGGGCATGGTAAGGGCTGCCTTCGCAGAACCGGAGGGTATAACCACGTTGATGACCGTCTGGATAACATACATGATCCCTATCGATGCCGTTTCTCCCATTTCACTCATACTGCCTGACAATCCATGCAGGATGGATCCAATCACTTTGCCATCTTCCAGGATTACAATGATACCGCCCGCAAATCCCACTATAAAGGCGGCGGACAAAATATCCTTTACACCCTCCATAAAGAGCTTTGTGATTTTGTTCGGGGAGTAATTCATCGCAATCCCTGAGAAAAGTCCCATGGCAAAAAACAGGCTGGCAATCTTCATTATGTACCATTGGTATCCCATCACACCAACGATCAGAAAAAGTATTGTGAAGCTGAGAAGTGTGAGCTGGAAAAAATGCACGGACTTCCGAAGGCTGAGAATACCTGAAATCGCGAATAAACCTGCCAGTACAGGAATTATGGGGGAGGTAAGGGAAGATCCCGAACCAGAATCAGGATCTCCTATCGTCATAGTAGTGGTGGGATTAAAAACAGCGAAAAGGATCAGTCCACCTAGAATTATCCCATAAACCACCCATGCCGCCAGCGGGGTACTATATTCCATCGATCCCAGGTCCGCTTTACCTTTTTCACGCCAGTATTCATCTTCCTCATATACGGGTGAATGCCTGGGATCTTTTTTAACGCGCCTGGCATAGATCAGAACTGCAGATATCCCGATAATATTAATCACCAGCCAGCAAAACATCCGGTATTCGAGTCCACTGAAAAGCGGCAGCTCTGCAATGCCCTGTGCAATCCCAATGGTGAAGGGATTTAAAATAGCCCCCGCAAATCCGAGTCCCGCTGCAACAAAACATAGACTGACCCCGACAATGGAATCATAGCCCATGGAGATGGCGAGAGGGACCATGATAATCACGAATGCAATGGTTTCTTCACTCATCCCGAATATGGCCCCGAAGGCTGAGAAAAGGATCATAACCAGGGTTATGATAATGTTATGTATACCCAGGTAGCGGATCCAGCGAAACTTTTCCAGTCGGGTGGTAAAGCGAATGAATGAGAGGATCCCGACATCAATGGCCTTACTTGAATTCATGGTCCAGAAAGCTCCCCCTATCAGAAGGATAAAGACGATTATGCCGGACTGCCGGACAAATCCTTTGTATATGGAAGAGAAAACCTGCCAGGATTGCGGTTGTCCTTCAACATTCTGATAAACCAGTTCCGTTTTTTCAATCCCATCCACCCTTACTGTTTGTTCTATATACTCACCCCCCGGTATAATCCAGGTCAGTATGGCTGCTAACAGGATAATGGAGAAAACAATGACATAGGTGTTAGGGATCTGGCGTTTCACATTCCGAAAATAGTAAAAAAAGAATAGTATTTTTGCTTCTGTCCCCTCAAACAATGGCAGCTGAAAAAAATATCAGAAACGACAAAAGAATCCTGGTAAAATACCGGGAATTGCTTACCCTGGGTCAGAAAAACCTGGATGAGGAGGATTTCAGGATGCTGAAGGAGGCCACCAGCCTGGCCCTTGATGCCTGCGAGGGAATGCCTTTGAAGTTGGGAGACTTCGCCATATTCCATGCCCTGGGTGTTGCCCGTATTGTTGCTGCTGAAATGGGACTGGGTATCACCTCCATACTTGCAGGTTTGTTATTCGATTTTTTTATTGATGAAAGAATCCCCGGGACAGAACTAGAGAAGATAGTGGATGATAATGTTATTCAGATTGTTGAGGGAGTGGCGAAAATCTCCGGAATAGATACCCATAAGTCCGATAACCAGGGTGAAAACCTGAGGAATCTCCTGCTTACCCTTTCAAGTGATATACGGGTGATCCTTATCAAGCTGGCAGACCGCCTGTATGTGATGAGAAATCTCGAAAAACTTGAGCGTACGGAACAACTCAGGATCTCCGCAGAAACTTTTTATATCTATGCACCGCTTGCGCATAGAATGGGACTTTACAATATGAAGTCCGAGATGGAGGATCTTCATCTGAAGTACTCTAATACAAAGGCTTACAGAGAGATAGTGGACAGGCTTCAGGAAACGAAATCCGTACGCGAAAAATTTATTGCTGAGTTTATCACTCCCCTGAAAGAAAAACTTGAAACAGAAAATATCAAATTTGAGATCAGGGGAAGGACCAAATCTGTTCACTCTATCTGGAATAAAATGACAAGCCAGAATGTGGATTTCGAGGAGATCTATGATCTTTTCGCCATTCGGATTGTTCTGGAATCAGATCCGGAAAGTGAGAAATCAGATTGCTGGAAGGTCTATTCCATCGTGACGGACCAGTATCAGCCAAATCCCAACCGTCTTCGCGATTGGCTCTCCGTTCCCAAATCAAATGGATATGAATCCCTGCACACTACCGTGGTTGTACCCGGCGGAAGATGGGTGGAGGTCCAGATACGCACATCCCGGATGAATGAGGTGGCAGAAAAGGGATTGGCAGCGCATTGGAAGTATAAGGGGGGAACGGTGCGCGCAGAGATGGAGGATGTTCTGAACCGGGTAAGGGAAGTGCTTGAGAGCCCGGAACCCGAAGCAGGATCTGTCATTGACGATTTTAAGCAAAGTATCTACAATAAGGAAATTTTTGTATTCACGCCGAAGGGAGACCTGAGAAAGTTTTCGGCAGGTGCCACGGTCCTGGATTTTGCCTTTGATGTGCATTCCCAGGTTGGGGAGACCTGCATGGGAGCCAAGGTAAACGGCAGAACAGTCCCAATCCGGCATGAACTGTCGAACGGTGATAAGGTGGAGATCATTACCTCCAAGAACCAAAAACCAAAACAGGACTGGCTGAATTTCGTGCAGACATCCAGGGCCAGGAACAAAATCAAGCAGGCCCTGCAGGAGGTAAAACTGAAAGAAGCCGATAACGGCAGGGAAATACTGAGACGAAGGTTTCGTAACTGGAAACTTGAATTCGAGGATCAGAATATTAATAAACTTCTCAGGCATTATAAGCTGAAAACCGCAACGGACCTTTATTTCATGGTGGCGACAGAAAAGATTGACCTGATGCAGGTAAAGGAGCTGCTGCAGGAAAAGGATAAACCATCTGTTGTGCATAAAGCCACTGAGATAGGAGAGGAGGCCGTTGAGAAGATGGTCACGGACACCGTAAGGCATGATGATTACCTGATCATTGACAAGAGCCTGGATAGGGTTGAATACAGACTGGGAAAATGCTGCAACCCGATTTACGGGGATGAGATTTTCGGATTTGTAACCGTTAGTGCCGGGATCACCATTCATCGGGTCTCCTGTCCGAATGCCAGGCAGCTGATTTCCCGTCATGGGTACCGGATCGTAAAGGCCCAATGGGCAGAAACGGGCGATGAAGTTTATCTTCCGGCTACCATCAGGGTGACAGGGGTTGACGATATAGGCATCCTGAGTATAATCTCAGATACGATTTCAAAGGATCTTAGGGTAAATATTCGTTCGGTATCCATTGATTCCCTTGACGGGATGTTTGAAGGCACCCTCACCCTGTTCGTAAAAGATACCAGCCACCTGGATGTACTGATACGGCGCCTCAGGAAAATTAAGGGAGTTATAAGTGTTTCACGAATGGAAATTTAATTATCTCATGAGCCTGATAATCATTGCACTTGCCCCGGTCCTTGTCGTAGCCCTGTATATCTATATAAGGGATAAATATGAGAGGGAACCCATTGCACTGTTAGCTCTCGCCCTTGTCGGGGGATGCCTTATCACCCTCCCGGTAAGTTTTGTTGAAGGATGGCTTTCGGTTCCGGCCCGGTTAATGCAGGATTACGCGGCTGCGGGATGGACCGCTTTCGTGGTGGCGGCTTTCACGGAGGAAGTGTTCAAGTTCCTTGCCCTGATGTTATTGTTCTGGAGCAACCGGAATTTTAATGAAAAATTTGATGGTATCGTTTATGCAGTCTTTGTTTCCCTGGGCTTCGCGGCCGTGGAGAATATCCTCTATGTTTTGGATGGAGGGACCCGGGTGGGTATCCTTCGGGCCTTTACGGCTGTTCCTGCTCATGCACTTTTCGGGATTGTAATGGGGTACCAGGTAGGATTGGCCAGGTTTTATCCGAAGGAAAAAATGCAGAAGCTTTTCCTGGCCCTGGCCCTCCCTATACTCCTGCATGGCATCTATGATTTCATACTGATGACCGAGCATCCTTATCTACTCCTCGTTTTTATCCCCTTTCTTGTATTTCTCTGGATCTTTGGTTTCCGGAGGATGAGAGAACTTTCCGACCGGTCGATCTTCCGGGTGTTTTCCCGTAAAAAGTAAATTAAATTAACTCCAAAGACTTACTAAATAGCCTATAACCTGTGCTATTCCAAAACTGATATCTGCATCTGCAGACCCTGTATCAGCCAATACTGTCTTCTTATGTTTCACAGGATTGGATTCACTCTCCTGAAAGCCCTGTCATAATAGCCTTTAATCTGTCAAATTATTTAGAATTAGTTTAAGTAAGAAGAATGAGATCTGAATATCCTTTTTGTATATATTTGATACCCAGAAATTTCAACGTAATAATCAAAACACAAAACAATGAAAAGGATCTTTTCTCTAGTTCTTCTTTTAAGCGTTTTCCTACTGGTAGGAGCGCAGGAATCATATGTAATGTATGAGACCATGTATATTAAGCCAAAGGCTGATAAACTAAAAGAATTTGACAAAGTTTTTGCGGCCCATAATAAGAAATTCCATTCGGAAGGGGCCAGTCAGGTATTTATCCGTTATGTCGTAAATGGTCCCCATGCAGGAGAATATGTTTGGGCGATGGGACCGACAACATGGACAGATCTTGATGACCGACCTGACGATGATTCTCATTCTGATGATTGGAGTGCTGTTATGCCATTTATTGAGGAAGTCTCCGAAGTTGAGTACTGGAGAATGGATAGTGAACTCTCATATTTACCTGAGAGCTACGAAGGAAGTAACAAGATTCACGTGCGTGTCTGGGATGTAAAGCCCGGAAAATGGGATGAAACCAAAGCAATCATGAAACAGGTCGTTGATGTATACAAGGACACCAAAGACCCGAATCCATGGAGCCTTTATTATAATCAATTTCAAACAGGAAACGGAAGGGATATTGCCGGAGTATTTGGATTTGATAAATGGGCTGAGTATGACCAGGAAAGCACATGGGTTAAGGATTTTGAAAGGGTGAACGGAGAAGATTCCTGGGAAATGGCTATGGAGTTTATGCGGGAAAATACTACAATGGTAGAAGAAGTGAGAGAGCTGGTCCCCGAATTGGGCGGAGCAACACAATAGAAAAAGATAAAGCTTTATTACCTTAGAAAATGGGCTGTCTCATGTAAAAATGAGATGGCCTTTTTTTATTAAACCCGTCAGAGGATATTAATTGCGCCACACTAGCGTAATTTGCATAGCAAATTATGCCGTGGCGAAATAATATTCTTGAAGGGTTTAAAAAAAGGCTGATATCTCATTTTTTCTTCAGGCGGTAGACAAGAAGCAGGATGGCCAGGATAAACAGCATGATACCAGGGACAGGGGCATCTTCCCATCTTTCTCCTCCAATAAACAGTTCCATTGGCCATAGCGATGCAAACCAGAGAATAAACAGGATGGCAGCAAAACCTTCTCTCCTCATCCACATCAGGTAATAAGCTAATCCAAAAACCAACAGTAAACCGGTAGCCAGAAGATTTTCCAGGGTATTTTCAGTTGGGAACCATTCGGCAACAACTACTGCCAGGTAAATGGATGCCAGGTAGCCAATAAGAAAGGCAGTTGTCAATGCCCTGAGTACCCAGAGGAAGTTATCAGGGGGGGTATTTTTATTGATCATGCTATTAAAGCTTCTATTTAAAACTTCTATTTAAAACTTGCAAGAAGATACTAAAAACAGATCAGGTAATCGACATGGGATGATCAGTTTTTCGAACTGATCTTCCTGTATTCATTATAGAAAGATGGATGGGTTCCCGAAAATACGGTCATCAGTTTATTGAGTCTGTTTTTCAGTAGCTTCCGGTTGTCGAGAATATATCCCTCCATTTTTTTCCGGGTTCTCTTCCTGTATGTGTTCACGTCTTTACGGAGATCAAGCGAAGATTGAAACTGTTGGGCCGAGGAGTATAATTCATCCAGCATCAGCCTGTTCAGTCCATAGCGTCTGATATCCTTTTTCTGACTGATCTGATCCAGAGATTCTGCTGTACCACTATACTGCAGAACTATTTTATCACAACGTTTATATAGCGATAGTGCATGATCCAGCAGGTCTTTCCTGTTCAGAGATTCAATATATTTCTGTCCCATCACAAGTCCGTAGGAATTCTTTCCTATCGGGTGATCCTCAGCATACACTTCAAGGATATTCCCAACAGGGAATATTTTAAGAAGCAGGTGAGTTCGTTTATCGTCCAGTTCTTTTTTGAGGGCTGAAATATCATGTTTCAGCTCCGGCTGAATGTCTTTGATTTTTTTGAGCTTATTTACAAATTCATCATAGGTCCGGCGAATCTCATCTATTCCATTCCATTTTTCCAGGTTCATTTCCATATATGAATTTACCTCTTCAAATTGGGAGATCAGAGCCAGTTTTTTCTTGTTTTTCATAGGGTATCTGGTTTTTGAGCTTAAAAATTCTGACGGTGATATATTTTCCAATATCCATCTAAGCGTTGAATCAGGGCTTTCGGTTTTTCTGTGTACAGGGCAGCAGACATCCTGAAAACATAAGGTAGTATGGCAGATTTCTTGAATTCACAAGCTTCTACCATTGTTTCCCTTATATCCTGTGTAAGTCCGGTTTCATTTTCCGACAGATAATCAGCAAGTAAGGCAATGTCATGGTAGGTCCCCAGTTTTTCACTAAGGCTTTCCAATGAGCTCGCAAATGCCTTCAGGAGCCCTGGATACAACGGTTTCAGGATCTCGACCTGGTACCAGAGGTACTTCATTCGTTTTCTCATATCATGCAGCAGGTGAAGGTCCGGGTTCTTCCTGGATTTCCTGAGATATTTTCTTCCCTGCCTGTACATTCTTTCTAAGCCTCCCGAAAGGGCTTCGAAACTGTTCGTATGGATAGGGAGGTTAGGTATCCGGGTTCTTCCCTGGATAAACTGCTGCGATAGATCTTTCAGTTCCTGTTCCGGAGAAAGGATTTCTGCAAGCATTTCTTCCCTTTTCAGGTTAATTCCGGCAATCAGGGGAGCAGTTATTTCAGGATCCAGATTCTCAGAAAGCTCTGTCTGCAAATTTTCCAGCGAAATAATGAGAACATTCCAGGTTCTCAGGTCAGAAGTAAATCTGTTGATGTCCCTGTAAAATGCATTTTCCCGGTAATATGTACTGTACCCAACCTCATCACGTATTAATCTAAGTATAGCCCGTATCCGCTTGATGCTCTTTCGTATCTCGTGAATGGATTTATGAATATCACCCTGCTTGTTTTCGCAGTTTTCAAGGATACCATCGACCTGTTCATTCAGAATGCGATGGATGGTCTCCTTTACAGTTTCCTGTTCTGAAATTCTGAATCCTTTCATTATTTAATCCTGGTTATCCGGATGAATGCCAGGTACAAAAGAAAAGTTTCTAATCTTGTTCCTTTGTAAAATTACGGATAGCACCTTAAATATCAAAAAAATTAATATCTCGGATCCGGACGAAGGGGTAACTTTGCCATCTTTTCTACGGTAATGCCCGGAAAATTCAGTTCCTCAGTAACCTCCCCCAGGATCAGGTAGACCCCGTAACCCCGAAACGGATAATTTTTCAGTGAATTTGGGAAATGAACGGTATCAAAAAACTCTCCCTCCTTGTCCAGGAAGGCAGCGAAATGCATCCATTCCTTTTTGACGGTCCTGACATTCTTTATGGTGACCAGGTTACCCAGCATTCTTACTTTCTTTCCCACATGCTTCATCAGGTCCCTTGCCATGACTGTACCCCGGAATGAGGTTTTGAGCAGGTCAAAGGATGTTATGCTGACCGGGAACCCGAGCAGTTCGATCTCGTCATAGGCATCTTCCAGGGAATCCTCTTCGAGGTCGGGGAGTTTGAATTTTTTCCCGGGAGAATGGAACAGTTTTTTTTCATTGCTGACAGGTTTGCTCTTTCCCAGTTGCATATGGGCTTCCCAGAGCAGGGTTTTTTTTCCTTTCCCTGTGAAGCGGAAGGCAGAAGTTCGAATCAGTATTACCATTTGTTCAATCCCCAGGGTGATCCGGCTGGTGAAGTCTTCCAGGCTTTTAAAGGGACCGTTCCCTTCCCTTTCCTCCAGGATGGTGGATACGGTTTTACTTTCCAGGTTGGCAATATGTACAAAGCCAAGGTAGATATCCTTTCCCCGGATGGATGTCTTGTACTGGCCGAGGTTAACACAAGGGAGATTGATAACTGCACCGCAACGCCTGGCTTCGTTAACATATACCCAGGTCCGGTAGAATCCCCCGAAATTATTGATCACGGCCACCATGAATTCTTTAGGAAAATAGGACTTCAGGTAAAGGCTCTGGAAGCTTTCCACCGCATAGGAAGCTGAATGGGCTTTGGAAAAGGAATAGCCGGCGAAGGACTCGATCTGCCTCCAGACCTCCCGGGCCATCTCATCGGGATAGCCCCGCTGCCTGCAGTTTTCGAAGTACCTGGCTTCGATACGCTGGAATTCCTTTTTTGAACGGAACTTCCCGCTCATAGCCCTGCGTAGCACATCTGCATCGGCCAGGTCGAGTCCCGCGAAATGATGACAGATCTTAATCACATCCTCCTGGTAGACCATGACCCCGTAGGTTTCCTTCAGTTGTTCTTCCATAACCGGGTGGATGTATTTAAATTCGCCGGGGTGGTGGAATCTCCAGATATACTCACGCATCATGCCGGATTTGGCTACTCCCGGGCGAATGATGGAACTGGCCGCCACAAGACTGATGTAATTGTCGCAATGCAGTTTTTTCAGGAGTCCTCTCATAGCCGGACTCTCAATATAAAAGCATCCGTTGGTTTCACCCCTCCAGAGCTGCTCCTTCACCTTCGGATCCTTTTTGAAGGCCTCCACATCATGCACATCGATCCTTTTTTTCTGGTTCTCCAGAACGATATCCACGCATTCCCTGATATGTCCAATGCCCCTCTGGCTCAGGATATCGAGTTTTTCGAAACCGATCGCCTCTGCCACATACATGTCCCACTGGGTAGTCTGAAAACCCTTAGGTGGCATATCCAGCGCCGTGTAGGCAGTTATAGGCTCTTCTGAGATCAGGACACCACCGGCATGAATGCTTCTTTGATTGGGGAAGTCGATGATTTTATGTCCTATATGCATGATCTTCTCGGTGATATGGCTCCGGTTCATCATATCGTCGGGGTAATGAACCAGGTGGTCGATTTCGGATTTGGGGAGCCCGTAAACCTTGCCCAGTTCCCGGATAATGGAACGGTCCCTGAAGGTGGAAATGGTTCCCAGCAGGGCTGTATGTTTTTCCCCGTAACGCTTGAAGAGATAGTCCAGTACATCATCCCGCTCTTTCCAGGAATAGTCGATGTCGAAGTCAGGGGGACTGCTGCGTTTGGGATTGATAAAACGTTCGAAGTAAAGGTCCAGTTCAATGGGGTCAACATCCGTGATCTTCAGGCAGTAAGCTACCACGGAATTGGCTCCGCTTCCCCGGCCGACGTGGTAGAATCCACGGGACATAGAATAGCGGATCACATCCCATGTGATCAGGAAATAGGCTGAAAATCCCAGTCGGTCAATGATCTCCAGTTCATGCCTGACCCGACGCCTGGCCTCCGGGTTATTTTTCCCGTACCGGTAGAGCAGTCCATCCAGCGCAAGCTTTTCCAGCAGGAGCTTGTCGTCGTAACGACTGCTGGTGAAAAAGCTTTTGTTCTTGATGCTGCTGAAATCGAATCCGATCCGGCAATCTCCAAGAAGGGATTCTGTATTCCGTATAATCTCGGGATACCCCTGGTATGTCTCCAGGAGCTTGTCCATCGACATAAACTGCTCATCCGCAGAAGCAAGGTGTTCCCCGTTGATCTTACTGAGCAGGGTATTATTGTCCACTGCCCTCAGATGTGTATGGATGGCAAAATCATCTTTCCCCCCGAAGCTTACCGGCTGGTTAACCAGGAGCTTCTCCTGCCGGTGCCTGAAAGAGGATGACAGGAGTTGGCGGACCTCGGTGGGCCGCACTCCGAGGTATTCATTGTCGAGCAGCTGGGTGGGGGTCTTGCGCCCAAAGGGATATACTACGTAGGCATTCCGGAATGGAGGAGGGTCGGGGGGAAGCGGTGTTTTGCTGATGTTGCATGATGAAAGAAATTCATTCAGTTCCCGGAATCCCTCATTGTTTCGGGCAATGCCGGTGTAAAGTAAGTTGTTTCCGTCCCGGAACTCAATTCCTGCAACGGGGTGAATCCCGTTCTCCCGGCAGGCTTTTACGAAATCCATCGTCCCCATGGAATTGTTGATATCAGTCAGGACCAGGGCGGGTACAGATTTTTCTGCCGCCTGTTCCACCAGGGTTTCAATGGACATGGTTCCGTAGCGCAAACTATAATATGAATGGCAATTCAAATACATTTATAACCTGAGTGAAATAATTAATTGATAACACCCCGGAAGGTGTGTATCAGGCAGGTATCGCCTGTTTGATTAGAAAATAACCAAAAATATGATTAAAATGTAATCAAATGGAATCAGAACACCAAATGCAGTTGAAAGAATAGTACCCTCATGAGTATAATTTTTTATATGTTTGATCGTTTGAATTAATTAACGATGAGACTGATTATCCCGATTATATTGTTTTTGTTCACAATGACTTCCTGCTATAAGGAAATAACCAATGTGGAACCGGAAGCAGATGTATTTGATCTATATGTGGATAACATACAGCGGGATCAGATATACAACAGCAGGGATTCCAGTTTTTCTGTTCAGAATCCCTCTCCCCAGCTCTTTTTCAATGAACAATTACTGGACCTCAAGGATATCCGAATCCGGGGCAGAACAGCATTAAGATACCAGCGGAAAAGTTATGCTGTATTTCTGAATGAACCCATCCTTGTGGTTAACCGGTATGGAACAGGTACAAAAGAGTTAAGCAGGTTCAAACTGCTGGCTCTGGCAAACGATTATACATACATTGAGAACCGGGTAGCATTTGGTCTCCTGCAGGAAGCCGGCGTTATGCCCCTCTTATTCAAATTCGTTCAGGTCAAGATCAATGATGATACCCAGGGAATATATCTCCTTGTTGAAGACCCGGAGCAGTATTACAAAGAGAATGACAGTGAATTTATCCTTCGAAGGGATTACGATCATACTATTATAGATTTCGATTATGATCCTTCACTGTATTATATCCCGGAAGAAGATTACAAGGCTCGCTTTAACGAGATATACGAAATGCTGCCTGAGTATGAGGGAGTCAGGTTGTACCAGGAAATTGCTGCCAGGCTTGACATAGATGGTTATTTCCGGAAAATGGGTATAGACTACCTGCTTAAGAATGGGGATTACACAGATGAAATTTTTCTCTACGCTCGAGTTGAACAGGATACAGCCCGGTTTTACCCCATTGCCTGGGATTACGATGATATTTTCAGCGAAAGGCCCCATGAAGTTGGAATAGACTATGGAAAGGGAACAATCTATGGTTTCCGGACTTATAACACCGTACAGGATATTTACGATGAGATTGGGGATAAACTCATTTATTCCATTGAGGATGACTTTGACTATACCATATCTCAGGATGAGTATTTGTATAGTCAATATGAAAAGGTTTTAAAAGAAATGCTCTTATACCTGGACGCGGATCTGATTGACAGGGTATTTCAGGAAACCAAAAATGAACTTTTTTCTTTTTACGAATCCTATACCGTGATAGAACAGTCCAGGTATGACGATGATCCCACAAGTAAGGAACAATGGAAACTGAATATGGAAGAAAAGAGTTCATTCCTCCATACCAGGCTCGAATCTATGAGACTGAAACTGGGTAATAATTAAGCATGAAGATTCTTATTCCTGTAATATTGTTATTTCTATTGCATGCAGCTTGCTGCAGGGAGCCCGACATAATTTTAACCGGTGATGTAATCCTGGATGACTTATACGATAAACAGGAAATTACAGGCGGGGTAACGGTAGATTGTTCCATGTATAAGAACCAGGCAATCAATAAGGTATTTCTGAACGGGATGGAGCATACAGGGGGAAAGATTCTGGATTTAACAGGGTCGGGTTATTACCGTATAGAGGTATTTTTTGCAGATCAGGGATCCGGCAGTTCGGAAGTATTACGAATTGTGGTTATCGATGGGGAGACGGGGAGAAGCTGAATGGGGATTGATGAAGTGGACGCCGGGCGAACCTGTCCTGGATGCATTTGACGGGAACATTTTTACACTGATTCATCCCGCTGCTGCACCGGCAAATGTTAACATTCCCTTGTTGGTTATGGTGGGAGCTGATATTAATACATCCTCATCCAATTATTCAGCATCCCTTGGGGAACAGACATTTCTGATAAAGAGTGGCATTGGATCCGTTCAGATACCCTCGGAAGACAGGGAGGGTAATGCCTTGATAATTGTTGACCCAAATTCCCAGAGGAGTATTGATCTGAATATTAAAGCCATGGAAACTGCTCCTGTCCAATTACAGGGAGTATTGTCCCAGGACATGGAAATTCCCATGAACAGTTTTGTCAGCATCCGGGCGGATCTGACACTGGGAGAGGGACTGACCCTGAGTATCGGGGAGGGATCCTTTGTTACTGTTGGTCCGGGAGTCAATCTATATATCAAAGGAAACCTGCTGATTCAGGGAACCCAACTGAATCCTGTTGTTATAACCTGCAGCAATCCGGATGGATTGTGGGGAGGTATAATTGCCAGGGCTTCCGGTCATAGGGTAGATGCAACATATACCATATTCTCCCAGAGCGGATATCACACAGGCCCCGGATATGATTATGGACATGCAAAAAGACAGGCATTGTTCTACTCCGAAAACGGAACTCTGTCAATCAGTCATTGCTTTATGTTCGATCATGGGGGACAGGTTTTTTATCCTGTTTCGTCCTCGGTGGACATCGAGCATTCCCTGGTGCAGAGGGCTATGACAGGGGGACAGATAAATGAGTCTGATCTACGGATAAATAACTGTATTTTCACAGACTTTCCGGATGATTCCCAGGCTTATCAGGATGAAGATAACGATTGCCTCTACTTAAACAGTAGTGATGCTGTAATAAGCGGATCTGTGTTTATGTATGCCAAGGATGATGGACTGGACAGTGGGGCAAGTGGAGGAGGTACGGTAAAGGTTACGGACTCACGTTTTGAATTCATATTTCATGAAGGAGCTGCATTATCCAGTGGAGGAAGCCTGACAAAATCACATTCATTTACCCGTTGCAACTTTACCAATTGCGGACAGGGACTGGAATTGGGTTATTCCAGTCCAAATCACCATGTGTCTGTTGATTCCTGCCTTTTCACTAATAATGGAATAGGGATCAGGTATGGGGATAATTATAAAGACCAGCACCAGGGTACTATCTCGGTCTCCAATAGTGAAAGCATTTTGAATGTTGACCGGGATATCTGGAACATGCTCAGGGAAAACTGGACTGCTGACACTCTTAAGATGCAATTTAATAATGTCTTCGTTTCCAGAGAAAATCCAATGTATCCCGAGCTAATGATAAAAGATTAAACCTATGCCAAGTACACGAATCCTCACTGTCAAATTTATAATTGCAGTCCTGACGATGAGCTTCTTTGGTTCTGTTTCAGGCCAGGACACAAAAGTGGTCCAGGATATGAAACTATGGACAGGCGTTGAGGTTGAGAAAACTTTTCTGAAGGACTGGACTGTATCCCTGAAGCAGGAGTTCCGGTTTAAAACGGACATTTCAGAATTGGATAGCTATTTTACACAGGGAGGATTAAAATACAGTGTAAACAAGAATTTTGCCTTCGAAGCTAAATACAGGTACACCCGGAATAAGAAAAAGGATGATACTTATGAAAACAAAAGCAGATACAGCCTGGATATAAATTACAAGGGAAAGATTGAATTCATTACTGTCTACTACAGACTCAGATACCAGAAAGGTGTGGAAAGTATGAATTTGTTTGATCGAACAGAGCCGTATGAAAAATACCTGAGACACAGGTTCAATATACGGTACAATGATTTTAAGAAAATCAAACCATATATTTCAACTGAATTTGCCCAGCTTTTTGAATTATATCAGTATCCTAAATGGGCAGCGGCTCGGCTGTTTGGAGGAATTATCTACGAACCCGGGAGTTTCGGAGAATTTAAATTTGCCTATGGTTTTGAGAGAGAACTTAACAGTAACTATCCATATATGGGATATGTACTCAGGGCAAATTATACCTATTCATTTTAAATGAGGCTGTTTTTGAGAATTGCAAAAAACATATTTGCCACGGCGGTTCTGCTTCTGATCATACAGGGATGTTATGAGGAGCAGACCATTGTAGAGGAAAGTTCGACTGAAGAAGCTTATGGGGTAATGCAGATCAACCAGGCGGATGGATTTGTCGATGTTGTAAATAGGTTCATAATGTATCCCTTGCCTTCAGAGACCCTGAAATCTTTTGCAGCAAACATTCATTTTTTCAATTATACAACCATCCGGTTTGAGGGCAGGGATCTGGTCAACGACCGGGTAAATGATTTTGGCGAGGTAAGGGTGAACCATCCCTACCAGGTAATTGCCGCAAAGGATGATTTGCTTGATACCTTCCAGTTGATCTTTACTTCCCTTCCCCTGATTCATATCCGGACCGATGAGGAGATTTCGGATGAACCAAAAATTCTCTCCAGTTTATCATTGAATTACTATGCAGAGAACAATCCGGATGAGAAGATCAAATCCTTCAACACCTTTGCGGGAATTGAGTACAGGGGAGCCACCTCACAAAATTTTGAAAAGAAATCCTTCGGTTTTGAATTATGGAGGAACAGGGAAAGAGATGATTACAGTGCCTCTTTGCTCGGGATGCGACCATGTGAGGATTGGATACTGGATGCCATGTACGTGGATGATATCCGTATGAGGAATAAGTACTCTTTTGAATTATGGGAAAAGATTGGCAATACACCCGAGGAGGATATGAAGACTGAAGTAATTCCCGGTATTCAAAGCCGTTATGTTGAGTTATTTCTTAATAACAGGTACCATGGCCTGTATTGCCTGAATGAAAAACTGGATGAAAAACTGCTTCATATTTCCCGGAATCAGAATGATAAAGGAGGGGTACTGTACAAAGCCATTTCATGGGGATCAGGCTCCACCACCTTTGATACTTACCATACCGATCCTCCATTTGGCTCGAAGTGGGACGGCTGGGAACTGATCTATCCGGATGATTTTTCAGCATGGGAAGCACTGTCAGAATTGCGGAAATTTGTGGTCAATAGCAATGACGATGAATTCAGGAATGGGATTGCTGCAAGAATCGATATGGATAACCTCATTCGATATTATCTGTTTCTTAACCTGACGCTCGCCTATGATAACGCAGGAAAAAATACCTACATGGCCAGGTATACGGATGAGTCCCGGTTTTTTATCATACCCTGGGATATGGATGCTTCCTTCGGACTGTTCTGGGACGGTACCAGGATTGAATCTTCAGGTATTGCCAGTTATCAACTCTATAAAAGGCTGATAGATACTGATGCGGATGATTTTAACAGGAAGCTGGCAGAAAAATGGACTGAATTAAGAACAGGAGATCTGGCTGAGAAAGCTTTACTGGACCCATTGGCTGCACATTATGCCCTGTTGAAGAACAGCGGAGCAATTGAGCGCGAAAATGCCCGTTGGGAGTCTATACAGATCGACCTGGATGATGGATACCAATTCACTTCCGGATGGATAAAGGATAGACTCAAATATCTCGACGATTACTTTAAGTGATCAGAACTCAGGTTTTGTTTCCGGTCAGGTAGTCCGGCCGGTTAATCTTCCACAGGCGCTTGAAGGTACTTCCCCCCATTTGCCAGCTGGCCCGCTGCTCAACCTCTTCCGGCAAAGGCCTGTCTGCCGGGTCCTCTTCTTCCTCCATCATTTTTTCCCGGTTGCTGATTCCCACTGCTCGCAATACAGATTTCCGCCCGTAGCGTAACCTCAGCTTATCCAGTGCAAGGTAAAGCCTTATCATCTCCGGGGTATCCTCGAACAGGTCCAGTTGATGCACACCGCCGATCAGGTGGCTGAATCTGACCCCGATCAGGCGGATCAGGATGCGACGCTTATACAGCCGTTCGAATAGCTCCTTGGAAGTGGCTATCAACACATGGTCAAGCGAGGTGTAGGGGATTCTTTTTTGCAGGGTATGGGTGTCGAAATTGGAATAGCGTATTTTCACCGTGATGCAGGCAGTCAGTTTCTGCTTTTTCCGGAGCAGGTAAGCCAGTTTTTCCACCATGCTGACCAGCAATTCCTGCAGGTGCACCACGTCGGTGCTGTCTTTTTCAAAGGTTCGTTCCGTGCTGATAGATTTCTGCTCACTGTAGGGTTTAACAGGTGCCGTATCGATCCCGTTGGCCTTTTTCCAGACCTCCTGACCGTTCTTTCCCAGTACCTTCTCCATCATCTCCGGAGGCATTATCTGCAGGGTCTTTACGTACTGTATGCCCATCGAGCGGAGCAGGTGGTAGGTTTTGTCACCGATCATGGGGATCTTTTTTATGGAAAGCGGGGAGAGGAAAGGGATTACCTGGTTTTTGACCACCTCCAGTTCCCCGTTGGGTTTGGCTTCCCCTGCAGCAATTTTTGAAACGGTTTTGTTCACCGAAAGACCGTAAGAAATCGGGAGTCCCGTATGATGTATTATCTTATGCCTTAGTTCATGTGTCCACTTCATACAGCCGAAAAAACGGTCCATTCCCGAAATATCAATGTAATGCTCATCGATTGATGCCTTTTCATACAGGGGAGCCTCTTCGCCAATGATCTCGGTGACCATTCGGGAGTATTTCGTGTATGACTCCATATCTCCCCGGATGATGATGGCATCCTCACAGAGATTCCGGGCCATTTTCATGGGCATGGCTGAATGCACCCCGTACTGCCTGGCCTCGTAACTGCAGCTCGATACCACGGCACGGTCCGACATCCCCCCAATGAGTACCGGCTTGCCCTTGAGGCTGCTGTCTTTCAGGCGTTCGACCGACACAAAAAAGGTATCCAGGTCCAGGTGCACAATGTTTCTTTCCCGCATGTCCATAAAAAAATCTCCGTATGTTTTGTTTTTTAATTATTTGTTGTAAATTTGATTAGATATTAGTCAAACAATCCGATTAAAATATAATCAACCCGAACACTAAATCCAAAAATTTAACATATGCACTTTAGCCAGAACATAAAGCTCCTGCGGAAACGGAGAAACCGTACCCAGGACGAACTAGCCCATATACTGGGAATGAAGCGATCCACCCTGAGCGGATACGAGAACGAAGTCGCCGAACCCGGCATTCAGGCACTGATGTCCTTCTCAAAATATTTTGGTGTCGCTGTGGATACCCTGATACGCATCGACCTGAACAGCCTTTCGGAAAGCCAGCTCTCGGAGCTGGAACGGGGGAATGATGTTTATCTCAGGGGAAGTAAGCTGAGGGTTCTTGCAACCACAGTTGACGAAGAAAACGAAGAGAACATTGAGCTGGTGAATGAGAAGGCCAGTGCAGGATATACCAATGGTTTTGCAGACCCTGAATTCATCCAGAACCTGCCCACATTTCAGCTGCCCTTCCTGTCCCCTGCCAAAAAATACCGCACCTTTCAGCTTGCAGGTGATTCCATGCTTCCCATCCCTGACCGTTCCTGGGTAACCGGAGAATTTTTGCAGGACTGGAAACAGATCATCACCGGAGATGCTTATGTCATCCTTACCCTGGATGACGGGATTGTATTCAAGATTGCCGAGAACCTGATCGAGAAAGAACATAAGCTGACCCTGTATTCCCTGAACCCGCTTTATGAGCCCTTCGATGTACATGTCAACGAAATCAAGGAAGTCTGGCGTTTCAGGAACTACATCAGCTCGGAGATTCCGGAGCCAGTCAGTACTGAGGAAGACCTGATTAAATCTGTCGCCAACCTCCAGCAGGATATGGCTATGTTAAAAAAGCAGATGCTGCCAAAAAGTAGTTGATCCGTATCACTGGTCGGATAGCTTCTCTATTTTAGATTCATTCTGAGCAGATTTGTTAGTAATTTTATTAGCAGATTAATCATCACAACCCTTAACCCAAATCAGAATGATAGATATTGATGCTTTGTTTAAGGTATCTTATGGTCTGTACATCGTCAGTTCAGGCGATCAGTCCAACGGTAATGGATACATTTCCAATACAGTTTTCCAGGTAACAGCACAGCCTCCCCAGTTTGCAACTTGTTGCAGCAAGGATAACCATACGGTTGAACTGATTAAAAGCAGCGGGGCATTCGCTGTCTCCGTCCTGCATCAGGGAACCTCAAGCGAAATATTCGGCAGGTTTGGATATAAGAGTGGGAGGGATTCGGATAAAATGGATGGAATGGATATCAGGTATGGAGAGACCGGAGTACCTATAGTTTTGAACGAAGCTATGGCTTTCCTGGAATTTAAGGTTGTTAAAACAGAGGACCTTGGAACCCATGTAATGTTTATAGGGGAACTTGTCCAATGTGAGGTACTTGATGATGCCGCTGAACCCATCACCTACCTGTATTACCGGAATGTCAAGAAGGCGGTGGCCCCTAAAAATGCCCCGACTTACGTTGATAAATCCAAGTTGGAATCAAAACCGGATCCCAGGCACGAGGAAACCAAATCAGGGGACAGCAAACAATACAAATGTACTGCCTGCGGATACATATACGATGAAAAGGAGGGAGATCCGGACAGTGGAATTCCCCCTGGTACAAAATTCGAGGACATCCCGGATGACTGGGTATGTCCGATCTGCGGAACCGAAAAGGAAGATTTTATTGAAGTTTAACATATACAAATAAACATTATCATGGGTACTTTGAAAGGATCACGAACAGAACAAAACCTGCTGAAAGCATTTGCAGGAGAATCACAGGCCAAAAATCGCTATGAGTTTTTTGCCAAACAGGCTAAAAAAGAGGGATATGAGCAGATATCTGCCATTTTTATGGAAACGGCAAAGGAGGAACAGGCTCATGCCAAAAGATTTTTCAGATTCCTCGAGGGTGGTGTTGTTGAAATAACTGCTGCATATCCTGCAGGGATTATTGGAACAACAGCAGAAAACCTTAAGGCAGCTGCTGAGGGTGAAAATGAAGAATGGACAGATTTATACCCGGCCTTTGCGGAAATAGCGAAAGAAGAAGGATTTCCTGAGATTGCAACGGCATTTAAGATGATATCCAAGGCAGAAGCCGAACATGAGCGCCGCTACCTGAAGCTCCTTCAAAACGTTTCAGAAGACAAGGTATTTATTAAGGATGGAAAAGTTTGGTGGAAATGCAGGGTCTGCGGATATGTCTACGAATCAGAAAAAGCACTTGAAAATTGTCCTGTTTGCCAGCATCCCAAGGCATATATGCAGATGAGGGAAGAAAACTACTAAGCTGTACGGAAGGTACGCCAACCTCTGTGTCAGGTCATATCGAAGCAGGAAATATAAGCAGGTTTGTCATGGTACACCTGCTTATCTGCTTCTGAATAATTATTGAATTTAACGCGGATATCCCCTTCGGCAGGCTTCAGTAACTTGCTGATAATACCAAGTTTTCCAATCGAACGGATTTTTTCTGGCAGGTCACTTTTCGTATCAAGCCATAAGACGGCTGCAAAATAACCATGCCTGACACAGGCGGTTTCGAAGATATCAAAGAGGTATTTTTCGCAACCCTCCTTGAACCATATGCCCTCAATGGCCATAAACTTCTGGTACCCCGGATCAAAAATCTTTCTTACAATGGGTAGACGGGTGCCATATTTCATAAGAATCTGGTTCATACGACTACCAGGATAATCGATCAGCTCCCAAACTTCAGGATTTGCCTGGCATCCAGCCACAATCTCATCGTTCTCTTTCCAGACCATGTAATAGTCCCCGTAATAAATATTTTGCTCTGTAAACAAGGTATAATCCGAGTAAAAATCCCTCAGTCTTTCCAGATGGACTGCTTTCTCAGACTCTTCAATAACTGAAACATTTGGACTTTTAACGGGATTGTAACGGCTGAATATTGTTGTGCCGATATTTCCCACCGTCTCAAACCCAACAGTCTCAGTGAAATTCCATGAACGTAGATTTTCCCTTTCAACATAAGCATATATCAGACTTGAAGGATTCTCAAGCTTATTTCCGGCGAGAAGGTTTTCCGGTTCATCAAAATAGGGCTGTGAGAAATTCTTCAGCAGACTGTCCCCGTGTGGCTTTTTCTTGGCTGCCTGTTTTTTCTTCTCAGATTTCTTCATGCGTTTTCTCCGGTAACTGGAATCACGCAGAGGGGCATGAATTGAAAAATATCGTATATACCATACATCCATTTTATCACCGGGAAGTCGGGTTTCCCGCAGACTGAATGCAACACTGCCTAACAGTTTTTCGGATTTTCTGAGAATTAGAAAGTAGATCCTTCCCAGGAAGGGTAGCTTGGTATCAAATGAGGTATGCTTGTACCGCAGTTTCCCAGGGGTTCCAAGCAATGTGTTCTTGAGGTGATTACGGATTTCTTCACCGGGTTCTTCCTCAACCTTAACAGAGAGTTTAAGGTATTTGAGTACTTCTTTCGGGTCTGCCATGAGATTTTGAGATTCGATCCAAAATTTACTTGTGTTTACAATATTACAAAAACTGATTATCAAAATGACCTTTTGTAGTCCCCCATATGATATATATCACTCCTTGTAAATCAAATAAATAAAATCACTAATTTTCGTCCTCCAGAATAATAACTATTAAATGTCTTTCAGTATGAAATTTGCATCCCTAAAACACCGCTTCAGAACTTTACTTTTGGTATGTATCATTTTGATAACAAATCTGTTAACTGCCCAGAAAAAGCCGGTCGATTATTTCGGATTTCAGCCCGGATCGGACCGCAACCTATTTACCTACGAGCAATTAATTGCATACCTCCAGGAGCTTGACACAGGCCTCAGACAGGCTTGAAAATGGTTGAGATTGGGGAATCTCCCATGGGTAGAACCATGTATATCGCATTTTTATCTTCCGCTGATAATATTTCTTCTCTAGATGAGCTTAAGGAAATTAATAAAAGACTGGCCCTTGATCCTGATATCCCTTCCGGGGAAAAGGAAGAAATGCTTATGCGTGGAAAAGTATTTCTGCTGGGTACCCTGTCCATGCACTCCGGTGAAGTCGGTCCCTCTCAGGCCGCCTCCCTGGTTGCGTATGACATTGTAACTACCAGGGATCCTGAAAAATTGAAATGGATGGATGACGTTGTTTACATGATGGTACCCTGCCATAATCCGGACGGTATGGATATGATCATTGAGAATTACCTTGAGTTTAAAGGGACAAAATACGAAGGATCCTCCATGCCGGGGGTGTACCATAAATATGTCGGTCACGATAATAACCGGGATTTTGTAACCCTTTCCCAATCGGATACAAAGGCCATCGCAAGTATCTATAACCTCGAATGGTTTCCCCAGGTAATGGTTGAAAAGCACCAGATGGGTTCTACAGGTACACGCTATTTTGTTCCTCCCAACCATGATCCCATTGCTGAAAATGTGGATGCAGAGTTGTGGACCTGGTCTGGTGTTTTCGGTTCCAATATGTTGAAGGATATGACCAGTGACAGCCTGTTTGGTGTTTCCACCCACTACCTGTTCGATGATTACTGGCCCGGATCAACAGAGACCTGCATCTGGAAGAATGTAATTGGCATGTTGACCGAGGCAGCCAGCGTTAAGACCGCCACTCCCATATATATAGAGCCAAATGAAATATGGGTTAGCGGAAAAGGACTGGCAGAACATAAAAAGAGTATTAACCTGCCGCATCCCTGGGAGGGTGGCTGGTGGAAGCTCTCAGATATTGTAGAATATGAACTCTCATCCACGTTTTCACTTTTAAAAACTGCTTCGAATCATCGCAGGGATGTCCTCGATTTCAGGAATAAAATGGCAGTAAAGGAAGTTTTAAAGGGAGAAACTATGGCTCCCTATTACTATGTCTTACCGGCCAGTCAGCATGATAAGGGAGAACTGGTAAAGCTGGTTAACCTTCTCAAAGAACATGGTGTTAAGGTCTATGAAACTGAAAAGGAAACAATAATTGGCAGCAAGATAATCGAGAAAAATTCCATTGTAGTTCCCCTGGCTCAGCCTTTCCGGGCCTTTATCAAAGAAGTCATGGAAGTCCAGGAATACCCCGTGCGCCATTATACGAGTGGCGGAGCAGTTATCAGGCCTTATGATATTGCCAGCTGGTCACTTCCAAATCATATGGGTGTGAAAAGCTGGGAGATCAATACCCGCCGCTATAAGGAACTGGAGTCTTCCATTCGTGAGATAGAGGGAGACTACAGCCTGAGAAACAATGGAACAGCAGGCAAGATGGCCATACTCCAGGCCAGCAGAAATGAAAGCTACATGGCAGCTTTTCAGGCGCTAAACGCGGGACTGAAAGTTGAACGCCTTCTGGAATCTACAAAGATCGGTGAGGTCCCTGTTAGCAAAGGAAGTTTTATTATATCAGCCGGGAAAAAAGCAACGTCAATTGAAACAATTACCAAAGACTTAAGTGTTGAACCACTCTATGCCGGGGAAGTAACAGCATCATCAGAAATGCTTACCATGCCCCGCATTGCCCTGGTAGAGACCAATTACCACGATATGGATGCCGGATGGACCCGATACGTGCTGGATACTTACGGTGTACCATTCATATCAATAAATCCAGGAGATTTCAAAAACACCGATTTTGCTGCTGATTTCGATGTGGTCGTATTTCCCAGCACCCGTAAATCAATATTGATGGAAGGGAACTATGGAAGTTTCGAGGGACATTACCGGATGAGTCTGCCTCCTCAGTTTGCAAAGGGGATGGAAAAGGAAGGTATGGAAAAGTTAATGACTTTTGTTGATGAGGGAGGAACCATTATATCCTGGGAACAATCAACGGCACTTTTTGAAGGAAAACTGACAATAAGCCATGATAAAGAAAAGGAAGATTTCGGATTGCCTTTCCAGGACATATCTGAACCTCTATCGAAAAGCGGACTGTACTGCCCGGGTTCACTTGTTAAGATCAACCTTAAAAAGGATCATCCTTTAACATTGGGGATGCCCGGTAGTGTTGGTGTTTTTTACCGGGGAAGGCCTGTCTTCAAAACATCAGTCCCAGCGTTTGACATGGACCGGCGGGTCATTGCCGTAACACCCGAAAAAAATATTCTTGTCAGTGGATATATCGAAAAGGAAGAATTACTGGGCAATAAATCCCTTATGATCTGGATGAAAAAAGGAGAGGGACAGTTTGTGCTCTTTGGTTTTAACCCAAATTTCAGAGCCTCCACCCACGCTACCTACAAACTCCTCTTCAACTCATTACTACTCTAATCTGCTACCTGCTACAAGTGAAGTAAGGGTTACTAAACCAACTGCCTGACGATGCGTTAGCATTGTAGCAGAGGTTTAGTAACCCTTACGAAACAAAACACAAAAATATTTCCTAAAATTTAGAGTTTGTCAACCACGATCTTGTACATTTCATCGCTGGTCTGCCTGCTGGTCAGGGTTGCAAGAGTTTCTTTTGAATCAGCATCTACCAGAAGAACAAAACCAGTAGCCTGGTTTTTATTATAGATATCACTTACTCCAAGCTCCTTAGCTTTGGCCTTTGATGCTGTTTTCGTAGCATCCGAAGTAAAATCGAACATTACCCATTCAACATTTTTTCCTTCAAGTTTAGGTTGAAGAGCCATAACCTCAGGCTTAAGCTTTTTGCATGCACCGCAATGATCGGAGGTGAATACAAAGGCCTGTAATTTGGTTTCACTTTTTTCATCATCCCCGCATTGGGCATTTGCATTGGAGGGAGCCATCGCAAAAATGGCAATAGCAGCAAAAAGATAAAGTACTTTTTTCATGGTATGTAAATTTTAAATTAAACGTTGGGACTAAGCTACCTCAGCTCAAAACTGCTCAATGTCACCCTGCTGACAAACATCTCTCTTTTAACATCTATTAAACAATTTTTGAAGCAATATAGACAAAATGTTTATTTTTATAAAGACCTTTTGTAAAAACCAGACACCCTAATCTTATGAAAAGTACAATAGCAATTATAGGATTCTTAATAGCGCATTATCAGTTTCGGCGCAACAAGCAATATTAACTTCAGGAGTGGACTTCAGCCTTGGAGATGATGAGTACAAGGGAATTCAGGTGCTTATTCCTGAAGCTGAATATGAACTGGTTGAGAAAATGTGGATTAAAGCTCTTGAAAAGGGAACTAAATCTAATGTGGCTGAAGCACATGATGGGGAGTATACCATTTTTGGAGCCTATCTGAAAGCTCTGGGAGAGGATCCGGTTAATATTTACAGTCAAATTATCCCAGCGGATTCCACTGTCAAACTAAATTCATGTATCGAACTGAAGAGAAATGTTTTTCTTACGGAGGATCTGTACGAGTCGGAATTTAACCTGTTCAGTGATTACCTGAAGGAATTTGCCAAAGAGATTTATCTTGATGTGGTATCTGAGCAAGTCAAAGCAGAAGAAGATGTTCTGAAGGATCTTAATAAAGAACTCAAAAATCTTCAAAATGAAAAGGAAGCTATCAATAAGGGGATTTCTGAAAACGAACACGAAGTAGAAGTGTCTGAGGATAAGATAGATATTCTCTCTGCAGATATTGCTGTCAAAAATGAAGAAATAGCCAGAGAAAAGGTAAATCTGAGTGCTGCCGGAGATCCGGTTCAGGAAGCAGCTATAAAAGAAATATTAAAGAAGGCAGAAAATGGAAAAAAGAAATTGCAGAAGGACCTGAAGAAAGAAAAGAAAAAGATTGTGGGATATGAGTCAGATATTGACAAAGCCTTGCTTGAAATTCCTTCTATGAATGCACAACTGGTGAGCAAAAGGGAAGAGATTGAAATTCAAAGCAACATACTTTTACAGGTGGAATTAAAACAGGAGTCAATTAAGAATTACTGATTTAGACTCTAAAACTTAAAACTTAGCTTGATTTTTCACCGGTCAAAGCTTATTTTTATAAAAATTAATTGAGGTGAAAGGACCATTCATTCTAACCCAAATGTATACGCGTTCAGGCCGCGGACTGTTTTCCTGCCTAATTTACTAGTAAGCAGGTAGTGCCCTCATCATTCCTATTTATCTTTCCAATTTTAACTCTATTTATGAAAGTCTGCATTTTTGATGTAAAGCGATTTGCTATTCATGATGGACCCGGTATCCGGACCACGGTATTCTTCAAGGGTTGTTCCCTTGAATGCTGGTGGTGCCACAATCCCGAGGGGATTGCACCGGATATTGAATATTACAATGAGAAGGTCGTACTCGATGGGGCAAGCATCGATAAATCGGTGGAAGTGGGTCGATGGATATCTGTGGCGGATTTAATGGATGAGCTGGAAAAGGACAGGGTTTTTATGGAGGAATCTAATGGAGGGATCAGTATTTCCGGGGGAGAACCCCTTCAACAGGCAAATGCACTTTTTCAGTTGCTGGAGTTGGCAAGGGAAAGAGATATTCATAGCACAGTGGATACAAGCGGCTTTGCAAGTGAGAAAAACATGGAAAAACTATCCAGGCTTGCCGATCTGATTCTTTTTGATCTGAAATCCCTTGATGATGAAAAACACCTGAAATACACAGGAGTCTCAAACCAGAAGATATTGGGTAACCTGGGAACAGTTATGAAGGGGACAGCTGATGTGGTAGTCAGAATACCCTTAATTTCAGGTTTTAATGACTCTGGGGAGGATATTGAGGGTATGGTGGAATACCTGCTCCAATATGAGCGATTAAAAGCCATTGATCTCCTTCCTTATCATCTGCTGGGTTCCCATAAGTATAAAAGGTTTAACAGGGAATACCGGCAAAATGGTTTTAAACCACCCTCAGAGAAACGTTTGGCTGAAATTGAGAAAACCTTTGCCGATGCAGGATACGCAGTGAAAATTGGAGGCTAAGGCAATCGCCCCAAATTATTTCAACCCTGTCAATAATCAAAATGCCCAAAAGAATTGAAATGACCGAAAGAATCAGAAAATTAAGAGAGCAAAGCCAATCAGCCGTGAACAGGGTTTCCGCCGAAAGAGGTATCCTTGTTACAGAATTCTATAAGCAGGAGGGAATCCAGGATTTGCCAGTTCCCATGCAACGTGCCAGGTGTTTTGAATACATATTTCGGCACAAGGTTGTTTGTATAAATGAAGCTGAACTTATCGTGGGTGAAAGGGGGCCCCAGCCAAGGGCCACTCCGACTTATCCGGAAATTTGCATACACACACTGGAAGATCTGGAAATTCTAGATACCAGGGAAAAAGTGTCATTTTCTGTTGATACTGAAACCCGTAAGGCCTTTCAGGAGAGTATAATCCCTTTCTGGGAAGGAAGAAGTAACAGGGAAAAGATCATGGAACTCCTTCCGAAAGATTGGAAGGATGCCTATGCAGCCGGCGTGTTTACAGAATTCCAGGAACAAAGGGCGCCCGGGCATACGGTATTAGGGGACAAAATCTACCGAAAGGGTATGCTGGATATAATTGATGATATACACAGGGCATTGGAAAAACTGGCATCCCTGGATACTGATGAAGCAAAACAAAAGAAAGAGGAGCTGGATGCAATGGAGGTGACTGCAAGGGCCATTATTATGTTTGCAGAACGACATGCTGATTTTCTTGAGAAAAAGGCGGAAAAATTGAGTACATCAATTCAAGGGTCGGGCTCAGAAGATTCTGGCTCAGAAGATTCCAGCACTGAGGATTCAGACAGAACAGAATTACTGGAATTAGCCCGGATCTGCAGGAAAGTCCCAGCCCGGAGACCGGATACATTTCATGAGGCCCTTCAATATTACTGGTTTGTTCACCTGGGGGTTATCACTGAATTGAATCCATGGGATAGTTTTAATCCCGGACGCCTTGATCAGCATCTGTTTCCATTTTATCAAAAGGGTTTAGCGGATAATAGCTTAAACAGGGAATCTGCTCGTGAAATACTGGAGTCATTCTGGATTAAATTCAATAATCATCCTTCTCCTCCTAAGGTGGGGGTGACCGCACAGGAAAGCAGCACATATACAGATTTCAGTCTTATTAATCTGGGTGGACTAACCGAGGATGGTGAGGATGCTGTAAATGATCTCTCCTTCCTGATTCTTGAGGTGATTAAAGAAATGAGAATACTGCAGCCCAGCTCCATGGTCCAGATTAGTAAGAAAAATCCGGATGATTTTGTATTGAAGGCTCTGGATATAATTAAAACTGGATTCGGACAACCTTCCTGTTTTAATACGGATGCTATTATTGAAGAATTGTGCATGCAGGGTAAATCTGTTCAGGACGCGCGTAGGGGAGGAGCCAGCGGTTGTGTGGAGACCGGGGCGTTTGGAACAGAATGTTATATACTGACCGGTTACTTTAATCTTCCCAAGATACTGGAGATTACCTTAAACAATGGAATTGATCCGGGAACCGGCAAAAAAATTGGACTGGAGACCGGAAATCCAATTGATTTCAGTGATTTTAACAGCCTCATGGAAGCCTATAGGCAGCAACTGGAACATTTCATTGATATAAAAGTAAAAGGCAGCAATATAATTGAAGAAGTTTTTTCATCTGAAATGCCTGTGCCCTTCCTTTCCATCCTGATCGATGACTGTATAGATAATGCAAGGGACTATAATTCCGGAGGTGCCAGGTATAATACCAATTATATACAGGGCGTCGGAACCGCGAGCCTGACGGACAGCCTGACTGCACTGAAATATCATGTTTTCGACCTGAAAACCAGAACTATGCAGGAGTTCCTGGAATTGTTAAGTGCAAACTTTGAAGGTCAGGAGTATATCCGGTATGAATTACTGAATCATACACCCAAATACGGGAATGATGATGATTACGCCGATCGCTTGCTGAAACAGGTATTCGAATATTACATTAATGCAGTGGAAGGCCGTAAGAGTCCCAGAGGCGCAGATTACAGGATCAACCTTCTGCCAACCACCTCTCATATATATTTTGGATCAGTGATAGGTGCCATGCCGGATGGTCGAAAGTCCGGGGAACCACTTTCTGAAGGTATTTCCCCCGTACAGGGAGCTGACCGCCAGGGGCCTACTGCCGTTCTCAACTCTGCCGCCAAGATTGATCAACTGAGAACAGGTGGAACACTCTTAAATCAGAAATTTACCCCCTCATTTCTTGAAACAGAGGACGGGAAGGAAAAGGTTATCCGTCTGATAAGGAGCTATTTTAAAATGAACGGACATCATATACAATTCAATGTTGTCACAGCTGATACCCTGAGAAAGGCGCAGGCAGAACCGGAGAAATACAAGGATCTGATTGTACGGGTGGCTGGTTATAGTGATTATTTCAATGAACTGGGTAAAGATCTTCAGGATGAGATAATTCGACGTACTGAACACGAGGTATCTTAATCCTCGTTCAATTCCAGCTTCTCCAGTTCTTCAAGCAATTCATCAAGGCTCTTTAATTCACCGCCCAGGTGGAGTTTTTCTTTATCAATTTGAAGATATTCGTTTTCCATTAATGCCATAGCTTCAGCCATCTCTCTTTCGATTTTTTCGAAATCAATATCTTTCAGAGCCGATTCAATCTCCTTCTGCATTTTTTCAGAATCTATTTTCCGGAGCTCAAATAGCTCCCTTTCCAGGTTTCCCATTAGTTCATCCATGTTGATTGCTTCCAGTTGCTCCATTGCCGCGGCAATCTCACTTTCCATTACCCGGATATCTTCCTCACTCCAGTTTTCCGCAGCATTCCTGTATTCCTCTCTGACCTTTTTTGCCTCCTCCTGTGCCTTTGTCATTTCCTTCTGGATTTCTTCTTTGTCAAACCTGGCTTCCTTCATGGCTTTTTCGATTTCTTTCTGCATGGCTTGATGATCGATCTGGAAATCCATATGCTGTTCCTGCAGCATTGATAATTCTTCCTGCATTTTCTTCATGTCTTCCTGCCTGAATCGTTCCATATTTGCCTGAATATGAGCATGTATCTCCTCAAAATCCAGCTCTTCAAGTTCCTGCTTAGCCTCTCGAAGATCTACTTCCATATCCGACAGATCATCCAGTGTCCGGTCAATTTCCTTCTTGTATTTACGATAACCTGATTCAGGTATTTTCTCACCGTTAACATAAAGTTCCTTTACTTCACCATTACGGATGGTAAACTTCATATTTATCTCCTCTCCATCCTTGTTAATGAATACACGGCTGACAATGTTATCCTTTACCTCAATCCTTACCTCTTCATCCATTCTTACTTCAGCAGTGGTTCTTGCTTCATTTGCCATGCTAGTCTCTGCTGATGGACTTGCTTCCTGGGGTAAAGCTGCTTCCTGGGGTAAGGCTGCTTCTGCCGATTGCTCCGGTTCGGGCTGAAGTGCAGGTTCTTTTTCAAATACCTGTAAATTAAATATGGGAGATGCACCCATTGTGCTTTGCCCTGAAATGGGACTGGCTCCTGTACTGAAGGTGATAATCATTGCTGAACCCAGAATCAGGAGTCCTGCAACAATCTTTTCGCTTGCATTATTCTTCATCTTTTGTTGTTTTAATAATCGTTCTACTCTAATAATTATTTTATTTCTATTTCCTGACAGGGCTACAGAAGGTACAGTAGTCCTGACCTGTATCTCACTCAATCCTGCAAGGGCCCTGGCATAGACAGTTAGTTTTCCACACATGGAAACAGCATAGTCGTCGCAACATTTTTCTCTTTCCTGCCGAACGCTCCGGGATATTATCCATACGACGGGATGGTAGAAAAACAGGGCTTCTATAAGTGATTGAACAATATTGATCAGAAAATCATGTCGGCGTATGTGAGCAATTTCATGGGCAAGTACTGCTTCCAGTTGTTCTACAGGTAAAAGGCTTATTATTCCTGCCGGAATGAGTACCACGGGTCGAAAAACACCTATTACTGTCGGCACCTGAACTTTTCCTGATAAAACAAATTCTATGCTTCGGGTAATGCCGGATCTATCTAAAAGCAAATCAATTCTTTGATTCCATGAGTATGGAAGGGGACTAATATCATTTTTTCTTATGCGGTTGACAAGAGCTATTCCCCCGGCAAGACGGGCAGAGAGAATAAGTACCCCAATCATCCAAAGGGCTGTTAGCCAGGGAAAAATATCTGTTAATGTTATTCGGGTTCCAGCTGCAGAAATGCTCATTATTGATTCCCGTAAGGAATCCGGTACCGTCATGATGGATGCCATGGCCAATCCGCTTTCCGGCTGGTACTTTAGCAGGAAGGTGAAAGCAGAGGACGCAAAAATGGCAAGCATAGAAAATATCCCTGTGAGATATTTGAATTGAGGAGTGGCCTGATTCCTGGTTCTGAAAATAATCAAGGTGATAAGTCCAATGATAATCCCCTGCCAGGTGGAATGCAGAATTGTCCATCCCAGTGCCTCAGATAGAGAATCAGGCATATATGTGCCCAAGAGATTCATTGCTGTTCATTTTCCATTTTACTGATCAGTTCTTTAAGCTCCTTAAGTTCCTCCGGTGTGGTCTTATGTTTGCCCAGTGCCTGCATAACCAGCTGCATCGCAGAGCCGCCAAATGCAGTTTCCACAAACCGGTCTATTAATAGTTTCTTTGTCTCATCTTCCCTGATTGCAGCCCGGTAAATATGTAACCTTCCCTTTTCTTTCCTGTCCAGCAAGCCCTTTTCAATCATTATCTGCATGATTTTCAGGGTAGTGGTATACCCAACTTTCTTCTTAAGGTTCAACTCATCATTGATGTTGCGTACAGAAGAGGGACCATTGTCCCAGATTATCCTTAATATTTCAATCTCAGAATCAGTTGGTTTTATTGGTGGTTTGAGAGTCATATCCTGATCTACGAATTGTTTCGTAACAAATATATACGAAATTCTTCGTAGACGCAAAAAAAAACGAGTTAAAAAATGTTAATGTTAGGTTAATGAATCCCGTCGAACTGTTATTCACTAGAGCTAGCGAGAATCTTCCTTGACGGTAAGCGCAGATGACAGAGGCATTAAAGTTCCTGGAAAATCAATCTTTACCTGGCTGTAAATTACTTTGGCATCTTGATTTTCTGCAGGGGTTAAAAGCCGTTTATCCAGGAGAAATATCTTTTGCTGCTTTGCGGCAATTTCTATCTTTTTTGTGATTTGCTTTTCCTGAAAGTAATATGAAATGCTTACACGGATGGGAATTGGACTTTTATTAATCAGGTTTGCGCTAAGAAAACAAACCTCCTTCACCGAACCATTAATATGTAACTTTTGGCTGCTGATCTCAAGGGTTATTTTTAAACCTTTCAGGCTGTCAGGCAGCTCTGGTTTAATTGTATGAAAGGGTGCGCTCGTTTTCATGCCGTAAATCAGGCTGGGCAATAAAACCAGAAGTATGATGCTAATTGTCCGGATCATTAATTTATTAATTGATTGTTTTTTCATTTTGAACGACTAACCATCTATTAATAATAGTCAGAATTTAAATGAAGAAGTTGCATTTTCCCTTGATAAATGTTCCAGAATTTTGCATTATTAATAGAAATTAAGATCTTTAAATGCTAAAAATTAAAAAATCCCTGACATAATAACCATGAATAAGCATCCCAAACTCTTAAAACTAAAAGAAATTCTCCTGGATATGGGAGAGGTAACAGTTGCCTATTCAGGAGGTGTGGACAGTACCTTCCTGCTTAAAGTGGCATCTGAAACACTCGGGGAGAAAAGCCTTGGAGTACTTGCCGTTTCTCCCACATTCCCTTCAAGGGAATATGACCGGGCCATTAATACAGCCAAGTCCATGGGAGCCCTGGTACAGGTTATTTATACCCATGAGCTGGAAGACGATAATTTTGTTAAGAACCCAGTGAACCGCTGTTATTTCTGCAAAAGTGAGTTGTTTGACAGCATAGCCAAAATTGCAGAAGAGGAGAGGTTCCGAAATTTTGTTGACGGTTCAAATATGGATGATCTCGGTGATCACAGACCTGGAATGAAGGCCCTTAAAGAACGAAATGTCCGCAGTCCCCTTCAGGAAGCAGGACTAACCAAAGAAGAAATCCGAAATTTTTCAAAAGAAATGGGATTGCTAACATGGGATAAAGATGCTTTGGCATGTCTCTCCTCCCGGTTCCCTTACGGGGAAAGGATCAGCCGCCAGAAACTTAAGATGGTGGATGAAGCTGAAAATTATCTTACCGATCTGGGATTCAGGTATATTAGAGCAAGGCATAAGGAGGATTCCGTGAAGATAGAAGTAGATCCAGACCAGGTCTCAAAATTGATGGAGATAAGTACGAAAACAAAAGTCGAGAACTACCTTCATTCAATTGGATACAAAGAGGTTATCATTGATACAGAAGGATATCGCCAGGGTAAACTCAATGATGGGATTCTGAGCGGGAAGTCTTAAGACTACGGATCCTTTGGATTTGCTTGCATTGCTTCTGATATTGGTCAATTCCCTTTAAAAAGCTATTTCCTTCTTAATTTGGTTTCAATTTGGCCTGGGATTTGCTATCTTGAATAATGTTCAGCAATATCACGATGTCAGGTAATACTAAGCCAATACATATCGTTTTGGTATTTCTTTTTTTTGCTTCGATCATTCCTTACGAATCCGATTGCCCAGGATGATTTTGTAACCCCTCCAACACCTGTGATGCATGAGGCAAGGGATTGGACACTCTCGATTTCGCCTAATTATGTAAATCATCCTGATGCATATCCCAGGGTTGTTGCCGGAATCAATTCTATGGTGTTTCTGGGGAAATTTGTCAGCCTGAATGCAAATCTTGCAGCGGGACAGGGATACGTTCAGTTTGGGACGGGGTTGATAGGTGTACCACTTTTTTTGATGCTAGGAGTAGCTATGTCAGAGGAAGTTTCAGATCCGGAAATATTTCTTATTTGGATAGCAGCGATTGGTACCGCATTTGAAAATATGAATTTTCATATACCGGTAAGCAGTCATTTTGAGATCTCACCCTACTTCAGCCTTCTTCGAATAAAATATATTCAGGAGGGATATGGAGGAGCGGCAAATCCATGGAATGCAAACCTGGTAGGAGGAGTTCGCCTTAATATTTTTATTTCTGAGCGCTTCTTTTTTGCACCTTATGCTGAATCCACAAGGGATTGGGGACATAGAGATGCTGCAACATGGGGTGTGAACGGAGGTGTTCATGCCGGTTTCTACTTCAGGCGGAAATAGTAATATTTCCGGGATCCATATTTTCAGTTAAATTATCGTGTTTTGAAAAATAACGATATATATCTGTAACGGATAAACCTTTAATTCGTCTTAACATTAATAATCCATTATACATGTGAATCCTGACAATCAAATACAAGTTTACGAGGAGAAGATAGCCAGGCTGGAGGAATACATTCGAACAGGATCTGGTGATCCATCAAAAATTCACTATGAAATTGATAACGCCTACCAGCAGATAGCCCTGCTTAAGATCCGGCAGTTCATGAATATGGCTTCGTAAGCTGTAAAATTGCCTCCATCCCTTTAACATAGCTTCTGAAGCTGCAAATATTCCCTTGCAGGCTATTAAATTGATTCATGTGGTGTGGATAATGTTGACTGAGTCTATCGGACCTTAATGATTATTTTTCCACCGGTACTGTATTCTTCAGCTCTCCGGTGTGCATCTGCAACGTTTTCCAGGGTGTGAACAGAGTCAATAATTACCTGAAGCTTATCCTTTTCAACAAGACTGGCCAATACTTCAAGATCAGTTGATCTGGGTCTCTGCAATAATGTTTTCACTCGCTTGCCGCGGGTAAAAAGTGAAACCAGCTTGTGGACAAGGACTTTGGGACGTGGAAGGCTGGTTATGTAGGTTCCTCCTGCATTTAGAATCTTCCGGCAGGAGAGAAAAGTTTCTATTCCGGCAGCATCAAAAATTACATCGTATTTCTCCTTCCCATTAAGGTAATCTGTCTTGCTGTAATCAATATGATGGTCTGGATTAATTTCTTTTAGCAATTCCTTGTGATTGGAACTGCATATTGCGGTTGTTTCTGCGCTGTATTCTCTGGCAATCTGCAGGGCAAAATGTCCCACTCCACCTGCTGCCCCGATGATCAGGACCTTCATGCCCGGCTGAATGGATACCTTATCCCTCAAAGCCTGCAGGGCTGTCTGTCCGGCCAGCGGGATTCCTGCCGCATGGATATGGTCAATATTCTTGGGTTTCAGTGCCAGTGCAGATTCAGGGGCTGCGGCATACTCAGCAAAGGCTCCTCCGAATTTCCGTCTCAGGCGGGCATATACCTCATCTCCGGGCTTAAACCTGCTCTCAGCGTTCTCTGTGCGCTCCACAACCCCGGAAACATCATAACCTGGAACAATAGGAAATTCAGCCTTAAGGAAACGCTTATGGTTTCCCTTCCTCTGTTTCCAGTCCACCGGATTCACCGATGCAGCATAAACCCTGATAAGGACCTCATTCCGTCTCAGTACAGGTTCAGGAATATCTTCTGTCCTGAATACCTCGGGACCTCCATATTCATATATCACTGCGGCTTTCATGTTTCTGGTACTATTTAATTTGAAACTTTCAAATCTAAGGGTAATTTTGGAGAAACCCGACTACTATGGATTACGAGGTATTTCAAAAAATCAAGGATTCAGGTGAAATACCTGACGATATTGCACCCTTACTGCAGGCGCTGCTGCTTGAGGCAGCAGGGGATTGGGACAGTGCTCATGCTTTAGCCCAGGGTGAACTTACTAAAGATGGATCATGGGTACATGCCTATCTTCATCGGGTAGAAGGAGACCTCTCCAATGCTTCCTACTGGTATTCAAACGCAGGTCGCAAAATACCTGATATGGGATTGCAGGAAGAGTGGGAGCATATCGCCAGGGAATTGATCAAGAAATAGAAAGTTAGCTGAATTAATTCCAAACACCCGGAATTACTTCCTGGCAACTGCTGCATTTTCCCCCGGACAGATTGTTCTGGGTAATGCGGTAACCCTTTCGTTCTATAACAATTTCCCCGCATCCCGGGCAATAGGTATTGGAGGCTTCAGATCCTGGAACATTGCCTATATAAACAAATTTTATTCCGGCATCCATGGCTGTTTTTCTCGCCTGTTCGAGTGTTTCGACGGGCGTAGGGGGTAATTGGGTCAGTTTGTAAAGCGGGTGGAAACGGCTGAAGTGGAGAGGTACATTTTCAAAACCGTTGGAATACAGCCAGTCACACATCCGGGAGATCATATCCATGTCGTCTGTCCATCCCGGTATAATGAGATTTGTGATTTCCAACCAGACTCCTTCATCCAGGAATATTTTTAATCCATCCAGGACCGGCTGAAGTTTCCCCCCGTTCAGTTTCAGGTAAATTTCCTCGCTGAATGATTTCAAATCGATGTTGGCGGCGTCTATATGGGTAAGCATATGCCGGAGGGGATCGGGGTTGATATAGCCGGCAGAGACCATAACGTTGCGAATGCCCGCTTCTCTGGCCTGTCTGGCCGAGTCGCAGGTGTATTCAAAGAAGGTTATGGGTTCCGAATAAGTGTAGGCAATGGAGCGGCATTTATTTTTAATGGCCTGGTTTACCAGGGCATCGGGCATGAGATCGTAGTTTCGTGTTTCTGAGGGACTGGTCTGGGAGATGGTCCAGTTCTGGCAGTTCAGACAGGCCAGGTTACATCCGGCGGTGGCGATCGAGAATGCGCTTGTGGTCGGAAGAAAATGGTAAAGAGGTTTCTTCTCGATGGGATCTACGTGGATGGCACAGGGATTTCCATAGGCCATGGTATAGAGCTTGCCATTCTTATTAGTACGGTTATGGCAATCACTGACTTCACCGGGTTTGAGAGTGCATTCATTCGGACAGATCAGGCATTTTACACCCCTGGGAGTTTCGGAGTAGAAGAGGGCTTCCCTGCTGAACCTGTCCAGATCATCCTTTGCCAGGCCAGCCAGAACCTTCTCTGCGGGCAGGCAGAGCAGGCATCCGGTTCCAAGCAGGCTGCTGCGTATGAATTGCCGTTTGTCCATCGATACTTAATGATTTGACAAGTGAAATTTATCGAAAAATCAGCATGAAATCAATCTATATAAGGTATGAGTTGACTTTGAGCAGGTTCTGCCAGGCGGGTTATCAGATACTTATCCCTATTTTGCATTATCTTAGTTATTATTAAAATATGTATTTGAAATTCCGAACAACGATACCTGGTATACTCTTTTTCCTTTCACTTTTGGTTTTTGGCTGCCAGAGTAATTCCAGCAATGCAAAGCCCAATTTCATTATTATTTTGTTAGATGATGCGGGTTATGCTGATTTTAGTTTTAATGGATGTACCGAGTGGGAAACACCAAACATAGACCGCCTGGCAAGAATGGGTGTTGTATTCACCGATGCCCACGTATCGGCCACCGTTTGCAGTCCCTCTCGAGCAGGATTAATGACTGGAAGGTATCAGCAGCGTTTTGGACATGAATGTAATTCGCCCCGGCATGGTTTTGGGATGGATACAACGGAAACCACCCTGGCTGATGCCTTAAAAACAGCCGGATATAAAACAGTAGCCATTGGAAAATGGCATTTAGGTGCAGGGGAAGCACATCACCCCAATAACAGGGGATTCGACGAGTTTTATGGCTTTATTGAAGGGAGCCGAAGCTATTTCTATGAACCTCTCAAACACGACAAACCTGGGGATTTTCATTCCATGCAACTTAATCAAAAGCAGGTGAAATTTGATGGGTATCTCACCGATGTTTTAACTGACAGTACTTTGCAATACATCGATAAATTCAAAGACGGGCCGTTTTTTATATACTATGCGCCCAATGCGGTTCACGGTCCCATGCATGCAAAAGTTGAACATCTTGAGAAATTTAAAGATTCGCCTCGTCCGATTTTGGCAGCCATGACCTATTCCATAGACGAAAATATAGGACGTATCACAGATAAACTGGAAGCCGAAGAGTTACTGGATAACACAGTACTCTTTTTTCTAAGTGATAATGGGGGAGTGTTTCGAAAGCAAAACTGTGCAGACAATACGCCCTTAAAAGGTGAGAAAGGAAATAAGTTTGAAGGTGGACATCGTGTGCCTTTCTTTATTACATATTCGGGTAAAATTAAGGGGAACAGGAGTTATGATGGACTGACATCAGCATTGGATATTTTTGCAACTTGTATAGCTGAGGCA
Organism: uncultured Bacteroidaceae bacterium; assembly: GCA_963777115.1. Classification (GTDB taxonomy): domain Bacteria; phylum Bacteroidota; class Bacteroidia; order Bacteroidales; family SM23-62; genus SM23-62. The sequence goes on from CAVZPP010000002.1 coordinate 1,185,490, forward strand.
GGCATCGAAAAAACTCCGGGGAAACCTCTGGATGGAGTTAACCTGATTCCTTTTATTTCGGGTGAAGCGATGAACAATCCACCCCATGAATACCTGTATTGGCGCAAGGACTATGAGGCTGCAGTGAGAAGTGCCGGTTCTAAACTTATCAGAGTTCAGCAACATGGCTCCGTTTTGTACAATATGGATAATGATATTGGAGAAAAGCATAATTTGTCAGAGACCGACACCATGACCTATAATAAACTCGAGCAATTATTGCTTGAATGGGAGCAGGGACTGGTTCAGCCCTTATGGAAGGAAGGGATTGGCTGGGAAACGGTAAACAGTGAAATCCACAGGGCACTGATGTTGAATGAAACTCCAAAATACCGCAGTCCCGCTGATTTAAAGAAAATGAAGAAATAATTTCAAGGACTTCCTCCGGATCCGGTATTAGATTCTTGCGCCTGTTTGCTAGATGGCAGACCTGCGGATCAGGGTATAGATGAATGCCAGCAGGTTTAGCGCCAGCAGGGCCAACAGGCAGCCATGTATGCCAAGCAGGGGGATCAGGACGATTGCTGTGATCAGGGATCCGGCAGCGGACCCTGCCAGATCAGCACTGTAGAGTCCCCCGGCAGTCTTTGCAATTCCCTCCTTGGAAAGCAGGGATGCAGTAGCGAAAAGGAGTCCGGTGATAAAGGATGTGGCAAATGTCAGGAGCAGGAAAACGCTTTGCAGGATGGCATCGGGGATGGACCTGTTTTCTATGAACATGATCCACCAGAGGAGAAGTAATACACAAGCCGCGAGAAGTATCTGCAACATGGGGAAATGCCTTTTACCCAGTCCGGGCAGGACAGACCTTATCAACAAAGCTCCGGTGGCAAGTCCCATCATAAATACCGTCAGGATAATGGCTACATAGAGATAAACATATCCAAAAACCACCTGGATTGCCAGGAGTACTACCAGCTCGATTCCCATTCCTGTGAAACCTGTAATAAAAAGACCTGTTCTCAAGGGGGAGGCACGTAATCCTGTCAAAAATATCAGCAGCAGGAAAATACCGATGCTGATCCAGAGACGGGACTGGAAATAACTCAGCCAGTATGAAATCTGGTGCAGGAAGGCCAGTGGCTTGTAATCACTGTTAATGACTGGGTTGGGAGTGGTGGAATGCTTGTTAGTGTTGTCAGCGATGGTAGCTATGGCATCCATCAGTTGGAGGTTTCTCTCGTTAAGGGAATTCCTGTCCAGGTAAAATCCATTTACATACTCCGTTTCAATACCCCTTTCTTTCACAAGGCCCGGAATATCAATATCCAGAGCCTCATCTGAGGCAAGAAAGTAGGTTTTCATTCCGGGGATCAGCAATACATTATTAAAATGCAGTTTCATTGTATGGTAGAGGATGGAATACAGTTTTCCGGCTTCCTCATTCAGGTAGTTTTCGCTGCCATGCAAGGGGATGGAGAGGATTCCCGAGGGTTCCATCCTGGCTTTGACTTCCCTGAAAAACTCCGATGTATAATACCTGTTTACTCCGGCGGATCCGGGAGGGGGAAGGTTAACAAGGACATTGTCATAATTTCTGCCAGTTCTCCTGAGAAATCTTCTTCCATCCATATGGACCACCTGTAGCCAGGAATTTTCCGGGTGGGGTATATATTTATGGCGGATGCGGGTAATCCAGGGATCCAGCTCGAGGAAATCTGCATGTCCGGGGGAATATTTTGCAATTTCGTTTACGAGTCCCGCGAGATTTCCGGAAAGAACCAGAATATTCTTTGGATCAGGGTGCTGCAGCATAGCATAATGCACATCCTCTTCAACGGAAGATATATCTGAGCTTACAGAAATAGGAATAGAATTTTCAAATAATGTATACTGTTCACCGGATTTGCATACCACTATGTTTCCGTAGGGAGTATCCCGGGTTTCAACCAGCTCCTGGTTCGGGAAGAGGAAGGACCGGGTTAGGCTGTCCAGTTTCAAAGGAAAAACCAGGATACCGGCCACCCCGGTGATCAGGGCGGCATAGATAAGTGTATTCCGGCGGGTGTCAGGGTGGCGGCTGATAATGGCTGTAAGCAGGTTTAAAAGAAGCAGGATAAAGAGTATCTGGTAGGTATCAAGGATGTAAACCAGCAGGAAACTGAAGAGAATTCCTGCGGCTATGCTTCCGGCTGATTCCAATCCATAACTTAGGTTCACAAGATTAGCTCTCTGTTTTTTGGAGATCTCCGCGCTGAGCCAGGTAAAAAGGAATCCCGAAAGAATGCAGAACAGGAACATCCCGCTTATTGAATAGAGTAGTATCCCCGGTATCCCCGTGATACTGCCCGCCGGGAAAACAATATTTTTGAAAAAACGGATTCCTGTTACGGTGAGGATGGGAATCAGGCCGAGAAAGAAAAAGGCTGCTGAGGTAAAATTGCTTTTTAATCCGGATGAGGGAATATTACGTCCAATCAGTGCCCCGCAGCCAGTCAGCAGCAACCAGGCAGCAAGGATCAGTCCAATGACAAGCTCATTCCCATGAAAAACAGCCAGGTATTCCCTCAGGAAGATAACCTGGGTGAGCATGGCGGTAGCTCCGAGTGTCAGTAAGGGTATTTTTTCCCCGGAAGGGATTTTATTATATTTCCTGGTACTATCGGGAGGCTCTGTATCATACCCTCTGGGTATTTCGATTTCAGTTTTTTTTTGTGTGGATTCTGAGTCCCGCGCTTTCCCGATCAGTTTCCGGTAATAGGACCAGTGCCAGCTGAAATGGAAGATAGCGATGAAGCTCATGCCTGTGCCGAAATCCACATGCCAGATGATGAGGCGGTCGACCAGGGGCAATTCCAGTTTGTAATTTACCTGAATGGCCAGGATAAGACCCAGGATGGCTGTGGCCAGGAAGGTGAGAAGCAGGGCGGTATTCCAGATCTTTTTATGATTCGCATAGCTCAGAAGTCCCGCCCGGCTGAGGATAAAGGTAAAGCCGTAGAGAAGGAGAGCGGTGAGTCCTATGGGGATCAGGGCATAGGGCATTTCTTGATCTTACTTGTGGTGGAATTCTTCCTCGGTAAAAATCAGGGCTTCATAGGTGAATAAGTCCGCTTCCTTCCAGCCTTCCCAACCGATATGGGCTTTGTCCCTTGCACAATGGCCCAGGAATTCCTCAAGGTTCCACCCGGTTTCTGTGGCTACCTGTGGGAGGAAGGTACCTGAACTACTGCCTTTTTTGATATAGATGCCATGTTGTCCCAGCTTGATTTCTTCGGGGTCAGAAATGGGTTTGAGCGGAGTGAGAACGGATATTTCGAGATCGATTTCATCCAATTCGGAGGCTTTCACGGGGGAAAACCTGTAATCCTTGGTGGAGGCTGAAATGGCCATATCCCGCACGACTTCACATAATGGCTTATCAGGCTGAAAGCGACCGATGCAGCCCCTGAGCTTACCCTCTTTATGAAGGGTGACGAATGCCCCCGCATGTGTCTGCAGGGCCCTGGAATAGTTGTTATGGTCTACCTTATGTATGGCGGCATCACGGATATAGGAATCCATGGTGGTTCTGGCTATTTTTAAAAGGACTTTTTTATCTTCTGTGCTAAGGCTAAACTCACTCATTGTTTGCATTTCCTTTGAATCCTTTTTTCTTACTGCTATGGAACAGTATCCCACAACACGTGATTTGTCTCCTCTGCTTTTATCTCCTGAGTTCTGGTACTGAACCAGTTCGTAATCCACCTTATCCTGGTTCTCCTGAGTCATATAGAGAAGAGTCAGCAGGGCGGGCCAGGCACAGGCTGAAGTAGCTAAGTTAGGAATATTTTTCTCCTCATTTTGCTTCAATGCAGTCAGAAATTTATCCGCATCATTGGAACAGATAGCCCTGGCGGTATTCATATCAACCTCATTGGCATCACTGTAATCAGGGTAATGGGAGAAATCTGCGCTGATTATAAATAGGTTATCTTCATTTAGATAGGGTTTGAGGGCCCTGGCAAGATTTCGGGCGAAAGATTCGGACTGGAACCCGATCAGGATGGGTATGATCTGAAAATCTTTTTTCATATGGTACTGCAGGAGGGGAAGTTGTACCTCCAGGCTGTGTTCGGCTTCATGTGCATAATCATGCCTGATGAACATGCGGCTTTCCCTGATCAGTTTGTCTGCGAGTTCGGTATTAACTTTTACCTCACCCAGAGGTGTTTGAAAGTTCCCGGAAGTATAGATGGCAGCTCCCTGGAAAGATACCCGGTGGCTGTTTCCTATGATAAAAATGTTCTTGTACTGTTTGTTAGGATCGACCATGTTAATTGATGTGGCTGCAACTTCCCCGGAGTATGCGTAGCCTGCATGCGGGGAGACCAGGGCAAGTAGGGTTCCCTCGGATTTTGAAGCCTGGGCTCCGCTGAATAAGAATTCCAGGTCCCGCTTCAGCAACTGGGGGTCCGCCTTATAGAAAGTCCCTGAATACCGGGGTGGGCGATTTTTGAGGGATTTTGAGTCCGGCGTGATCTTCATGGAATCGCTGCTGATTTCGTTCCGGGTTTCAATTTGGGTTTCAGTCTTTGTATTTGTTTGAGTGTTTGATTTGGTCCCCTTTTGGGCGGCAAGGGGACAAGTAAAAAATAATACAATCAGAAGATGTATTAGTTTGCTCATGGCAGTTATTGATTTAAAACAAATTTAATCAGAAATTTAATTTAGGATAAATAATTAACTTAGGGAAGTTTCAGTAAATTATTAAAAACCCAAAAAAAGCTGTAATGACTAAGGTATGCATTGAAGTGGGGGATATAAAGCTGGATGCTGAATTTAATGATACAGAAACGGCTGATGCTATTCTGGATTTGCTTCCGCTGGAAGGTTCTGCGAATGTATGGGGTGATGAGATCTACTTTAGTATCCCCGTTCATGTGGGTCAGTCCATCGATGCAAAACAGGAAGTGGATGTCGGGGACCTGGCCTTTTGGCCTGAGGGGGATGCTTTTTGTATTTTTTTCGGTCCCACTCCGGTTAGCAGCGGGGATATTCCCAAAGCCTACAGTCCAGTTAACGTATTTGGAAAAATCCTGGGAGATGCCACAGTGCTGAAAAGGGTATCTAATGGGGATATTGTAAGAGTGATTAAAGCAGAAAACGTATGATTAAAAAAGCCATTCACTTTATCAGCCACGATGTCTGGCAACTGGATGTCAAGGAATATCGCCCTGTACTTGGTTTTTTCCTGAGGCAACTCAGAATAATTCTACTCGCCATAAAGGAGTTCAAGGAGAATCAAATCCAGCTTAGAGCTTCTGCTCTTACCTATTATTCACTACTGTCTGTTGTGCCAATCGCCGCAATGGCTTTCGGGATAGCAAAGGGTTTTGGGTTTCAAACAAAGCTGGAAACCGCGATCAGGAGCAGCGCAGCTGAACAGCAGGAACTGGCTCCTGTGGTGGACTATGTCCTGGAGTTTGCTACCTCAATGCTTCAGAACATCAATGGAGGGGTTATCGCTGGAATCGGGGTGGTCATGTTGTTATGGTCCGTTATGAAGGTGCTGGGTAATATTGAGAATTCCTTTAATGTGATCTGGCAGATCAGAAGGAGCAGGCCTTTTGCAAGGAAATTTGCTGATTACATCTCCATGATGCTGGTTGCACCCATCTTGTTTTTTCTCAGCAGTACCATAACAGGTTTTGTCAGCAACCTGGCAAATAACAGTGATTCTGCGGTTTTTGAGTACCTGGGACCCTTGTTGATGTTTTTGGTGAGACTGATTCCCTACACCCTGATATTTCTTCTGTTCACAATTCTATATGTGGTCATGCCCAATACCAAGGTGAAGTTTAGGTACGGACTTGCTGCCGGTGTTATAGCGGGTATAATATTCCAGCTAACCCAGTATGTATATTTCTATTTCCAGGGCGAAGCCACCCGATTGAATGCCATCTATGGTAGCTTTGTTGCTTTTCCACTCTTCCTGATCTGGATGCAGCTATCCTGGCTGATCGTACTCCTGGGGGCAGAAATATCCTTCGCCCACCAGAACATTGAGAAGTACGAATTGGAGGCGGAATCCCTGCACATCACCCCATACAATAAGAGGCTGCTTACATTCCTGGTGATGCATACCATAATTAAGAGTTTTGAAAAGGGTATAAAACCCCAGACATCTTCTGAGCTGGCTCATGGACTAGGTATTCCCATCCGGCTTGCCAGGGATATAATATTTAATCTCCACGACGGGAACCTGCTGATTGAAGCAGCCACTGACAGCCCGAAGGAGAACGCCTATGTTCCTGCCATGGATATCAGCAAGATCACTGTGGCATTTGTCATTGAACAACTGGACCTCAGGGGGGATGAGAGGCTCATGGCAGAGGAGGGGCCAAAGCTTGACACTATCTCCGAGATTCAAAAGGGACTGTTGGAATCACTGCGTAATAGTCCTTCAAACAAGCTACTGAGGGATATTTAGTAGAGCATGATTTACTTCCTGATTATAATTTTTTACCCATCCAGATTTGAAAATTCAAACATTTCTAACTAATATTGCATCAATCTATCAAAATTGTATCAATCTATCAGAGAATGAACTATTCAACTGCATATCATTCACACCATCATCACAGATGACAGGGCATGCTATGCAGGGAATCTAATAATCTTTTTAACTAAGGTTTGCAGACGCTGCAAACCTTTTTTTTGTGCAGATATGGAAAAATTAAGTGTTGGAATACAGAAATCAGGAAGGCTAAGTGAAAAATCTCTTGAGCTTTTAAAGGAATCAGGAATAAGCCTGGCAAATGGAAGTCGGAAGTTGTTGTCTTCTTCACCGAATTTCCCGCTTGAAGCGGTTTTTCTGAGGGATGATGATATACCCCAATATGTTTTTGACAGTGTGACAGATATTGGAATAGTTGGGGAGAATGAGGTAAGGGAAAAGGGACATGACCTGGAGATCGTCGAACGGCTGGGCTTTGCCCGTTGTCGCATGTCCATTGCCATTCCCAGGGAAATGGAATATAAAGGTCCGGAATCCCTTGACGGGAAAAAGATAGCTACTTCCTATCCCAATGTTCTTGGTACTTTCCTGGCAGAAAACCATATTGATGCTGAAATACATGTGATCAGCGGTTCGGTGGAGATTGCACCTGGAATTGGACTGGCAGATGCTATTTTTGATATTGTCAGCACCGGTAGTACACTGATCAGCAATGGACTCAAAGAAGTAGAGGTGGTTCTGGAATCAGAAGCTGTACTGGTGGCTAAAAAGGGACTAAGTCCCGCTAAACAGGAAATCCTGGATAAGCTTTTGTTTCGCACCCGGGCTGTCCGAAAATCCAGGGATAATAAATATATCCTGCTGAATGCCCCGAATGATAAGCTGGATGAGATAATTAATGTAATACCCGGAATGAAGAGTCCAACTGTTATGCCCCTGGCCGAAGAGGGGTGGAGCTCTGTTCATTCAGTACTGAACGAGAATGAATTCTGGGAGATCATTGATCGTTTACGTGATCTGGGTGCGCAGGGCATACTGGTGATCCCTATTGAAAAGATGATTACCTGAAAAGATGATTGCTTTAAAAAAATAATAACCTGATAAAGAATTCTTTATGGAAGTTTTTATTAATCCAGGCAGAGAGCGCTGGCCGGAAATACTGGAGAGACCGCCTATTGATTATTCCGGTTTAAGGGCCGGTGTAACGGAAATACTTGAGCAGGTAAAAAAGGATGGAGATAAGGCCCTTATCAATCTTACCAGGAAATTTGACGGAATCGAAGTGAAGAACCTCAGGGTTTCCTGGGAAGAGATTAGTGAAGCCATTACCAGGGTTCCCGATGATCTGAAACAGTCCATTGCCCTGGCCAAACAGAATATAGAGAAATTCCATGAGAGCCAGAGGATTGAAGAAAGGCTTATATATACTTCTTCCGGGGTAAAATGCTGGACCCGGATTGTTCCGGTTGACCGGGTGGGTTTATATGTTCCGGGAGGGACGGCCCCCCTTCTGTCCACCGTGTTAATGCTGGGTATACCAGCAATACTTGCCGGATGCAGGGACATTGTACTATGCACCCCACCGGGTCCGGAAGGCAGGATCCATCCCGCCATCCTGTATACAGCCAACCTCCTGGGTATTTCTATGATTTTTCGTGTTGGCGGAGCCCAGGCCATAGCTGCTATGGCATACGGTACTGAAACTGTTCTCCCTGTAGATAAGATTTTCGGTCCGGGTAATCCCTATGTTACCACAGCCAAACAGCTGGTAAGCCTGGATAAGGTTGCCATTGACATGCCTGCAGGTCCCTCTGAAATTGCTGTAATCGCAGATAAAACAGCTGATCCGGCATTCATTGCCGCAGACCTGATATCTCAGGCCGAACATGGGACGGACAGCCAGGTTTTGCTGGTGAGTTCAGATCCCGGACTGGTAGAGCCTGTGCAAGAGGAACTTATGAAACAGCTAGAGGTGCTTCCCAGAAGGGATATTGCCTCAAAATCCCTTGAAAACAGCAGGATCATTGTGCTTGAAAATAAGGATGAAGTCATAGATATGATCAATGACTATGCACCTGAACACCTTATTATAATGTGCAAGGATTATGGGGAGACAGGAATCCGGATCAGGAATGCAGGTTCTGTGTTCATGGGAAAGTATACACCTGAAAGTGCCGGGGACTATGCCTCAGGTACCAATCATACACTGCCCACAGGAGGATATGCAAAGGCTTATAGTGGACTCGGACTGGCAGATTTTCAGAAGCGGATAAGCTTCCAGGAAATCACTGAAGAGGGGTTGAGAAACCTGGGGCCTGCCATCATGCGCATGGCCAGTGAAGAGGAACTGGCAGGTCATGCAAATGCTGTGGATATTCGTTTAAGAAAAACTTCCGGTAATTCTGATTAAATGATTGATTTAAAGGATATAGTAAGAGATAATATATGGAACCTGGTTCCGTATTCCTCAGCCCGTGATGAATATACCGGGAAGGATGCAATCCTTATGGATGCCAATGAGAGTCCCTTTAATTCTCCCTTTAACCGTTACCCTGACCCGGGACAGAATATGCTTAAGGAAAAAATTTCCGGGTTGCTGGGAATTTCCTCTGAGAGACTATTTATCGGAAACGGAAGCGATGAGGCCATAGACCTTCTTATCAGGGTTTTCTGCAAGCCCGGAAGTGACAGGATCATTATTATGGATCCGAGCTACGGAATGTACAAGGTATGTGCTGATATAAATGATGTTGGGGTAGATCTTGTAGCGCTTGAGACCGACTTCAGCTTAAATGCCGTAAGAATACTTGGAAGCGTCAGGCCGTCTACGAAAATGATTTTTCTCTGCTCCCCAAATAATCCTACATCCAATCTGCTTGATACTAAAGAGGTTATAAAAATTCTTGACCGCTTTAAGGGGATAGTGGTTGTAGATGAGGCCTATATTGATTTTGCAGAGGGATCCGGATTAATTTCACTACTGGATGAGTATTCAAACCTGGTAATCCTTCGTACCCTCTCAAAGGCATGGGCCGGAGCCAGCATACGCCTGGGAATGGCAATTGCCCATCCGGAAGTTACGGGACTGATGAACAGGGTGAAATATCCCTATAATGTGAATTTGCTGACCCAGGAAAAAGCCCTGGAACTGCTTGACAATGTAGAGCAGAAGGATGAATGGGTGAGCCGGATTCTCCAGGAAAGGGAATGGCTGGTGAAGAAACTGGACAAACTGGAGGTAATCAGGAAAATCCATGATTCGGATGCCAACTTTCTCTTGGTAAGGGTCGAGGACCCCGATGCACTTTATGAACACCTGGTAAAGGGAGGAGTCATTATCCGGAACCGCTCCCGCCTTACTCATTGCAATGGATGCCTCAGGATCACCATAGGGAACCGGGAGGAAAACAAACGTCTGCTGGAATTGATTAAATCATATTAATGAAATGAAGAAAGCCTTATTTATAGACCGTGATGGTACTATGGTACAGGAGCCCCCTGTGGATTTTCAGGTCGACTCTCTTGAAAAACTGGAGTATCTTCCCGGGGTGTTTCGGAACCTCTACTTTATTAGTAAAAATCTTGATTATGAGCTGATAATGGTTTCAAACCAGGATGGTATGGGCAGGGAACAATACCCGGAATCAGACTTCCAGCTAGTACAGGACAAAATCCTTACAGCATTCCGGAATGAAGGGATTGAATTCGACAATATCCATATTGATGCCTCCATGCCAGAAGATAATCTTCCTACACGTAAACCCGGAATCGGAATGCTTACCGGGTACATGAAAGGGGATTACGATCTGGAAAATTCATGGGTTATAGGGGACAGGTATACTGATATCGAACTGGCAAAGAACCTGGGATGCAAGGGGATTCTTATTGGAAAACCGGGGGATAAGGCAGTAATAGTGGAAAAAGGACTTGAAGAGTATTGCGGACTGATAACAGGGGGCTGGGAGGAGATTTACCGGTTTCTCCTGGGGAATATGCGCAAAGTAAGCGTTGAACGAAAGACTTCTGAGACAGGTATTCGTATTGATCTTGGATTGGATGGAACCGGAATTTGTGAGGTATCCACCGGAATCGGGTTTTTCGATCATATGCTTGAACAAATTTCCAGGCATGGGAATATGGACCTGTCCATAATGGTAAATGGAGATCTGGAGGTGGATGAGCATCATACCATTGAGGATACCGGACTGGCTTTAGGAGAAGCCTTCAGCAAAGCCCTGGGCCTGCGTAAAGGCATTGAAAGGTATGGCTTTGTACTTCCTATGGATGAATCGGAAGCCAAAGTCTCCATTGATATGGGAGGTAGAAACTGGCTTGTCTGGGAAGCGGATTTCACACGGGAAATGATAGGGGATATGCCAACGGAGATGATCGAGCATTTTTTTAAATCCTTTACGGACACTGCCCGGTGCAATCTACACATTTCAGTAAGCGGGAAGAATGAACATCATATGGCTGAAGCGGTTTTCAAAGGTTTTGCAAAAGTCCTTATGCAAGCTGTACACCGGGATCCCTGGAATATTGATATTCCCTCTACAAAAGGAAAACTATGAAATTAATGAGCAATAATAAAAAGGACGAAAATACTGATAATACTGCAATACTGCTTATGCATTGTCCGGATAAACCGGGTATTGTAGCTACTGTGACCAGGTTTCTGAGTGAATGGGGTGGGAATATTTTGTATCTGGACCAGCATGTGGATCGTGAACATGAGGTCTTTTTCATGCGACTGGAGTGGGATCTGGACAGCTTTAAAATAACACCAAGAGATTTTGAGTCACATATTGAGACCATGGCCGAGTCATTTGATATGACCTGGAGATTTTATACCACTGGATATAAACCAAAGATGGCCGTTTTCGTATCCAAACAATCTCACTGCCTGGACGATATCCTCGGCAGGCAACAGTCCGGCGAATGGAACGTGGACATCCCCGTAGTAATAAGTAACCATATGGCCCTTGAGGAAAATGTACGTAAGCACGGTCTTGATTTCCAATGGATTCCCAAAACAGCAGATACCCGGGAAGACCAGGAAAGAGTTGAACTGGAGTTGCTGCGCAAACACGAGGTGAATTTCGTTGTGCTTGCCAGGTATATGCAGGTACTTTCACCTAATTTCGTTGGACAGTACAAAAACAAGGTCATAAATATTCATCACTCCTTCCTGCCGGCTTTCCCGGGTGCAAAACCCTATCATCATGCCTTTGAAAGGGGAGTGAAGATTATCGGGGCAACCAGCCACTATGTGACGAATGAACTGGACGAGGGACCGATCATTGATCAGGATGTAGCCAGGGTTTCTCACAGGGATTCTGTCAAAGATATGGTCCGGATCGGAAGGGACCTTGAGAAAATAGTGCTATCCAGGGCCATACATGCCCATTTAAACAGGAAACTAATCGTATATAAAAACAAAACAGTCGTATTCAGCTGAAATGAAAGTAGCCATTGTAAAATATAATGCCGGGAACATCCGCTCAGTTGATTTTGCGCTGAAGAGGCTTGGGGTTGAAGCTGAGATAACTGATGATCATGATGAATTGCGTTCAGCAGACAGGGTAATATTCCCCGGTGTGGGAGAGGCAAGTACTACGATGAAATACCTGAGAGAAAGGGAACTGGATTCCCTGCTAAGGGATTTGAAACAACCAGTTCTGGGAATTTGCCTGGGTCTCCAGTTAATGTGCGCTGCCTCGGAAGAAGGATCCACAGAATGCATTGGAATATTTGATCTCACAGTCCGGAAGTTTGAGCCCAGGCTGAAGGTGCCACATATGGGCTGGAATAGTTTAAGCAAGATACAGGGAAGGTTGATACCCCCTGAACTCAAAGGCAGATACACCTATTTTGTACACAGCTACTATGCACCGGTTTCTGATGAAACAAGTGCCGTTTCAGATTATATCAACCCATTCAGTGCAGCCCTTGAAAAGGATAATTTCTTTGCTACACAGTTCCATCCTGAGAAAAGCGGATCTGTTGGTGAAAGTATTCTGAAAAACTTCCTGAAGCTATGATTGAGCTTATTCCGGCCATAGATATTATTGATGGGAAATGTGTTCGCCTTGAACAGGGTAATTATAATCTGAAGAAGGAGTATTCAGCCAATCCTGTGGAGGTGGCCCGGCAGTTTGAAGAAATGGGAGTGCAAAGGCTGCATCTGGTGGACCTGGATGGTGCCAAAGCGGGTCATGTAGTAAACCTTGCAGTCCTGGAGAAAATATCAGAAAAGACATCCCTGTACATTGATTTTGGAGGGGGACTGAAAACGGATGAGGATGTTCGCAGTGTATTTAATGCCGGTGCTGAGATGGTTACCGCAGGCAGCATAGCGGTAAAGAATCCGGACCTGGTCAGGGAATGGATAGGGATTTATGGTCCCGGAAAAATCATACTGGGAGCTGACGTAAATAAGGGAATGATAGCTATCCAGGGATGGCAGGTGGAAACTTCGCATGAACTTTTTGATTACCTGGAGACCTGGATAAAACACGGGATTATGAAGACCGTATGTACAGACATTGCAGTAGACGGGATGCTTACAGGTCCCTCTCTCAACCTCTATAAAAAACTCAGGGATGCATTTCCGGAGCTGGAGATCATCGCAAGCGGAGGAGTGTCCGGAATGAAAGATATAACAGAGCTTGAAAAAGCAGGAATACAGGCAGTCATTTTCGGCAAGGCATTTTACGAAGGAAAGATTACGGAAAGTGAAATCAGGAATTATTTAAAAGGGGACTGAGATGTTGGCAAAAAGAATCATACCATGCCTGGATATAAGGAATGGCCAAACAGTTAAGGGAGTTAATTTCCTTGACATTCGTGAGGTGGGTGATCCAGTTGAAATGGGCGCAGAATACGCCAGTGCAGGAGCTGATGAATTGGTTTACCTGGATATTACTGCCACTCATGAGGGTAGAAACCTCTTTGCAGACCTGGTGCAGCGTATTGCGCTAAACGTAAATATACCTTTCACTGTAGGTGGGGGAATTCGGGAATTGCGGGATGTGGAACCCCTGCTGTCTGCAGGAGCAGACAAGGTAACCATTAACTCTGCCGCGGTGAAGGATCCTGATCTTGTCAGCAAGATTGCCAGTTCCTATGGAAGCCAGTTTGTAGTGGTAGCAATTGATGCCAATTTCGAAGACGGTGATTGGTATGTCTATGTAAACGGGGGGAGGATTAAAACAGAAAAGAAACTCTTTGACTGGGCAAAGGAAGCTGAAAGCAGGGGAGCCGGAGAGATATTGTTTACCTCAATGAACCATGACGGCACCAAGAATGGCTACGCTAATGAGGCTACGGCCCGTATTTCAGGAAATTTGGGCATTCCGGTTATTGCCTCTGGAGGAGCAGGCAAAATGAATCATTTTGTGGATGTATTCGGTGAAGGAGAAGCAGATGCTGCCCTCGCAGCCTCAATATTCCATTTCAGGGAAATAGGGATCAGGGATTTAAAAGATCATCTCAGAAAACATGATATTCCTATCCGATAAAGAATAATAATCCAATACCTTAAAACATAAATTATGTCACTGAACTTTGAAAAAATGGGAGGAATACTGCCTGCAGTTATCCAGGATGCACAGAGCAGGGAAGTCCTTATGCTGGGATTCATGAATCCTGAAGCGTATGATAAGACCAGGAAGGAGGGAAGAGTATGCTTTTATTCAAGGACCAAGGAAAGATTATGGACCAAAGGGGAGGAAAGTGGAAATTTCCTGGATGTCGTGGAAATCCTTGAGGATTGTGACAAGGATACCCTGTTGATTAAGGTGAATCCGGCAGGTCCTGTATGTCATACAGGGCAAAAAACCTGTTTCGGGGAAGGAGATGGCGAAGGTGAAAACGAAAAGGTTGCTGATAGTAAGCTTGAATTCCTGAAAACTCTTCAGGATATTATCAAATCAAGAAAAAGTGAAATGCCGGAGAATTCCTATACCACAAAACTATTCCGGGCGGGTGTCAATAAAATCGCCCAGAAAGTTGGAGAAGAGGCGGTTGAGTTAGTTATTGAAGCTAAAGATCAGAATGATGACCTCTTCCTAAATGAGGCTGCCGATCTTTTGTTCCATCTAATGATATTATTAGTCGACAGGGGGTACAGCCTGGATGATGTCACCAGGATCTTGAAACAAAGGCATTAATTTCTTAACCCTCCGGGAATCATTCAAACTGGGCCAGGGTTCTTGAAATGATTTCAATGGACTCTTTCACCTGTTCTTTAGTGATAACAAGGGGAGGAGCAAACCTTATAATATGTTCATGTGTAGGTTTGGCAAGCAGCCCGTTTTCCTTCATGGCCACGCAAACATCCCAGGCAGTTTTACCACCCTTAGGCCTGATTACGATTGCATTTAAAAGTCCCTTTCCCCGGACAGTCTCAATCATTTCAGATTTGATCTTGCCCAGTTCTTCCCTGAAGAATTCACCCAGGTTCTCAGCATTTTCGGCAAGTTTTTCATCCCGAATGACTTCGAGGGCTGCTATGGCAACCTTTGCTGCAACCGGATTACCCCCGTAGGTAGATCCGTGTTCTCCGGGTTTAATGCAAAGCATGATCTCGTCATCTGCAAGCACTGCAGATACAGGATAGGCACCGCCTGAGAGAGCTTTTCCCAGGATAAGGATATCAGGTCTTACATTTTCATGATCACAGGCCAGGAGTTTTCCAGTACGTGCGATCCCTGTCTGTACTTCATCAGCAATGAACAGTACATTGTTTTGCCTACACAGGTCATATGCTTTTGAGAGGTATCCGTCTTCAGGAACGTAAACCCCGGCTTCTCCCTGTATAGGTTCAACAAGGAAACCGGCTACGTTGGGGTCTTTGAGTTCTTTCTCAAGGGCATCCAGGTCATTATAAGGAATGGTAACGAACCCAGGTGTATAGGGTCCGAAACCCTTATAACTATCAGGATCTGTAGACATAGAAATGATGGTTATTGTACGACCGTGGAAATTTCCCTCACAGACAATTATCTTTGCCTCATTATCAGGTATTCCTTTTTTCTCATAGGCCCATTTACGGCAAAGCTTCAATGCTGTTTCATCGCCTTCGGCTCCTGAATTCATAGGTAATACCTTGTCGTATCCGAAATAGCTGGTAACGAACTCTTCATATTCGCCCAGGACAGATGTGTAGAATGCCCTGGAAACAAGGCATAGCTTTTCGGCCTGTTCTTTCATGGCTGATATGATTTTGGGGTGGCAATGTCCCTGGTTAACAGCAGAGTAGGCTGAAAGAAAATCAAAATATTTTTTTCCGTCAACATCCCAGACGTATACTCCTTCACCACGGTCGAGCACAACCGGCAGGGGATGATAATTGTGAGCACCAAACTTGTCTTCACGTGTAATGTAATCCTGGTTCGTCATATCTGATAAGGTTTAAAATATTCTCCAAAAATAGTTAAAGTTCCGATTCACCGGGAGGGCAACAGGCTAATTTTTCTTCTTTTTAGAAGTGGGAAGTAAGTTTTACATTAAAACGCCGGCCCGTAAGGTAATTCGGGACGGCAAAAGCGGCCGGTGCATAAGCCTGGCTTGATACGGTCTTAATCCATGTATAGGAAGCTGTATTCTTTGAATCCAGGAGGTTGAATACTTCTGCAGAAATCCAGATACTCTTGAAAAACCGGAATGGATTTCCTTCTTTCAGCATGGTCTCTTCCTTTTTCAGGACTTTTGAGAGGCCAATATCCACACGCTTATAGGCGGGCATGCGGAAGACCTGGTCGTAGCGGTCGATTGTAGGGGGACTAAAAGGGAGGCCGGATCCATAGAGAAGATTAAGGTGCACCTTCCAATCCGGGTTCCTCGGAAAATAATCCCTGAAATAGACACCTGCCATAAACCGCTGGTCAGTTGGCCTGGGATAATACCCGGGTTCTTCTCTTACACCGTTCTCATCATAATAGAAATCACCAATAATATCCTCTTCGGTTTTCATAAGGCTGAAACTTGCCCATGAAGTGGCGCCAGGGACAAATTCTCCGAAAATTTTCATGTCAAGTCCCACTGCATACCCATTGGCGATATTTTCGGCGGCATATTGAATCCTGACATTATCAAGTTTGTAGGGTATAAGGTTTTTCAGATGCTTGTAATAGAACTCCGTAGTAAACTTGAATGGCCTGTCCCATGCCGAAAAGACCAGGTCTCCCCCCAGCACAAAATGCAAGGATTTCTGAGCCTTCACCGCCTGGTTCAATCTCCCGTCCGGGTATCTCATCTCTTTGTAAAATGGAGGCTGGTAATAGTATCCACCAGCCATTCTGAAGACCACATCCTTATCCCAGTTTGGATGAACGGAGAAAGTGACACGGGGACTCAGGAGGAATTCATTGTTCATATCCCAGTAGGAACCCCTGACACCGGCATTCAAAAAATATCTCACACTATCTTTTTCAAATACATAAGTATTTTGAATATGTGAATTCAGCCGGTTGCTGTAGAGATGGTTATTTGATTTAACGACATTGAACAGGGTGATTTCATCTCCGGTATAAGGGACTGAATAACCGACGGAGTCAATCATTTCCCATTCGGAGATACGGTCATGTATCCTTTCCTGTTGCCATTTTACACCCCATCTGAGAGTGTTTCTGCCCCGGGTATGGGTTCCCAGGTGGGACAGGGAATAAACATAGGCATTAAGGTCATTCCTGGCATGATCATGCATGCCACCTACTCCGATGTTAAGGATACTATCTCCGTAAGTATCAGAGTCCAACCGATTGTCAAGTTCGTTGATCAGGTATTCCCCGAGGATATCATAGCTCTCCTGTTCAATGGAAGCGAATGCAGATCCTATCAGTTTCAGGGATACTTCTTCGGTGGGTGTGAAATGCATGGTCATGGCACCGGTATATGCATTAAAACGATCCTGTTCCTGTCCCTCATAATAAATCACCAGGTTCAGTGGATTATTATAGGTTCCGAAATCAGTCCTTCGGGTTTCAGGAATAAAATGAAACCGGTTGTTGGCAATATTTCCCAGGAAACTGATTTCCCATTTCGGTGCCAGCCTGTAAGTCAGCAGGGTCTGGAAATCAAGAAAATTAGGATTATACTCACCTGTCGTTTCGAGTGAGGATAGTAGATACTGAGTGGTTCTGTACCGGAATCCGGAGATATGTGTGAAACGTTTATTCTTAGAAGCACCCTCCAGGTGAAGGGATCCTCCCAGCAGGCTTATGCTGGCAGAACCTGCAAATTCAGAAGGCTTTCTATAAACTATGTCCAGTACTGATGACATTTTATCTCCGTAGGTAGCATCATATCCACCCGCTGAGAATTTAATGGAGGAAACCATATCCGGATTGATGAAGCTCATGCCTTCCTGCTGGCCTGACCGGACCAGGAAGGGTCTGTGGATTTCAATTTCGTTGACATACACCAGGTTTTCATCGTAATTGCCCCCCCTGACAGAGTATTGGGAACTTAGCTCATTCCTACTGGATACACCGGGTAGGGTGGAAAGGATACTTTCAATGTTTCCTGATACTGTAGGAAGCATATCAAGGGTCTTGATATCTATCCGGGTAATGGTGGTATTCCTGTCATATTGTTCACGAACGGTCACCTCATCAAGGTTCTGGGCAGTTTCTTCGAGCACCCTGTTTATTTCCATCCTTTGCCCGGGAGCAAGATTTAAAGGTATTTCTGCCTGGGTATATCCCAGGTAGGAGACAATTAATGTAAGTGATTCCCCGGCAGGAACTTCCAGTTCAAACCTCCCATCCTCGTTGGTTACGGTCCCATAAGATGTACCAGGGACAGCAACACTGGCGGGGAATACTGGTTCTTTTGCTTCATTGCTTATCCTCCCGTAAACCGTCGCGGTCTCCTGTCCATAAACCATGACCGGCAGGAAGAACAGGAGAATATAGAGGAAGCGGGTTTTCATGGAATGTGCTGGGCTGATAATACTCTTTAAACTAATAATTGACTGATAAATTGTGTGGTTTCCATGTCAAGTTCCGGTCCTACCGGTCCGAGTTGGGATCCTTAAACTTCCCCTCTTTCAGGTACTCAAAGAATTTTGCCCATCTCAGGGGATCAAAAATTGAATAATAGGGTGTTTGTCCCATGTCATACCTTGCATTGAACTGCTCTCTCAGGTGGTACTGGTAATTGACATCAGGATCTGGCGGTGCATCCGGATTATGTATCTGTGCATGAATCATGGCAAGGTTGTGGAATGCCCTTTCCAGATCATCATCCGGCAGCTCAAGGGAAATAAAAGCCGTTTTGAATTCCTGGTAGGTCTTCCAGGGCAGGATGATTACCTCCCTGATCTCTATGGTATCCGACTCCATGATCACATCCGCTGGATAATGGTAGGAATCAAGGGTATCCGGGATCACGATCCCGGTTCTTTTATAACCTACGGCTGAAAATACAATGGTATCATTATGTTCCACGACAAATGAGAACATGCCCCTTTGATCGCTGATGGTGCCGCGGGACCTGTTCTGGATAAGGATATGTACGAATTGCAGGGGCTGTAACAATTCATTTCTCACCACACCCGTAAACTGTACCAGTTTTTCCTCTTTCTGTGCCTTGGAGGGAAGGGATACGATAAAGAGCGAGAGCAGTATTAATAGAAATTTTTTCAAGGCCTAAAAATGATAAAAATACCCCATATAAAAAATCTACATGTTCATTATTAACAAATATTAAGAGATTATGGTTTTACCGCTTTGTATACCTTTGTAAAAAGATTCAAATTATGATACAGCAGCTTGAGATTTCATTGCCGCCGATTCCCAGGGGATTCCATCTGATAACCAGGTATATAGAACAGGAATTGCCAGCTCTGCCCGAGACAGGTTTACTAAATATTCTTTTGAAGCATACCTCGGCCGGAATTACTCTTAATGAAAATGCAGATCCGACGGTCAGGGATGATTTTGAATCATTCATTTCCAGAATGGTTCCGGAGAACCAGTCCTATTTCGTCCACACCCTCGAAGGATCCGATGATATGCCGGCACACATAAAGAGTTCTTTATTTGGTGCTGAACTGACCATCCCCATTACAAATCACCGCTTGAATTTAGGTACCTGGCAAGGAATATATTTATGTGAATTTAGAAATCAGGGTGGAAGCAGAAAAATTGTATTAACAATTATCAGTTAGTGATTTATTTGTTTTTTTTATCCTTCAGTTTTTTCTCAGTCTCCTTCACTTGTTCCAAAAAATGCTTTTCTACTTCAGAAATCTCATTTTCCCTCATTTTCATAAATTTCTGATATTCAGTATGAGCTTTTTCTAAAGCTTGTTTATGACTGATTGTTCCTGCATTGTTTAAAATATCCTTTCGTGTCATTTTCAGGAATGCATCCAGCTGTTCAATCCAGTCTTTCATGTACATTGGCTGTTGGTTGAGAGCCTGAAGTTCCGCCAACTCCAAATAAGCCGATACAATACGGTTTAAAATGCTTAATTCGTTCTCAGCAAGATAGTTTTTAGCAACCTCAGTTTCTTGTTTGTTCGGTTTCTTTCCTTTATAATTTCTCAATCCTAAACCTGGTTTTCCTGAATCTACCCTTTGGTAAATTATTTCGGCTGCTGTATGCCCATGTGCTGCCCAGTGCATTTTATTCTGAACTGTTTTGAAAAACATAACCGACATTTCAAGAGAAGGATCGTAATCGATACTTGTGGCATAAATGTCAAGGACTTTTCTCCAAAACACTTTTTCGGACGAGCGAATATCCCTGATACGAGCCAATAACTCATCGAAGTAATTACCTCCTCCGGCTTGCTTAAGTAAATCATCGTTCATGGTAAAACCTTTTACGATGTATTCTTTTAACCTGGCTGTTGCCCATTGGCGAAATTTTGTCCCCTGATGACTTTTTACCCTGTAACCAACAGAAATAATTACATCAAGATTATAAAACTTAACAGGACGGTCAGAACCACTAATGTGCAATATTTGCACATTGCTTTCTTCCATCAACTCACCTTCCTCAAAAATATTTTTGATATGCTTGGTTATCACGGAGCGCTCTTTCTGAAATAGCTCACCCATTTGAGCCTGTGAAAGCCAAACTGTTTCTTCTTCTAAACGGACATCAATCTTGGTTTGTCCGTCTTCGGTTTGGTATAGCAGTATTTCGGAGTTGTGTTTCATTCATAGTTGAATTATTGTTGCCAAAATACAAGTTTATAATCAGAGTACCATTTGTATCTTACTGGATTTATATCATTCTATATATTAAAATAGTGTAACTATGACATGCCGGCCCATATTAAGTCCTCGCTTTTCGGGGCCAGCCTCACAATTCCCATAACAAGAGGACGACTGAATCTGGGAACCTGGCAGGGTATTTACCTTTGTGAATTCAGGAATCAAGGCGGTAGGAGAAGGCTTGTTTTAACTCTCAGCAGCTGATGTTATAAAGCATCAGCTCCTTTTAAAAAACATGATTTTTCTTATTCTTGAGTGTTTTTGGATTTCCTAATTTGCTGAAGGAAATCAGATACACTCAATCTATGGAAAAATTAATGTTATTAGGTGATGAGGCCATTGCCCAGGGCGCACTGGATGCTGGTATGTCAGGGATTTATGCTTATCCGGGTACACCCTCGACGGAGATCACCGAATATGTGCAGGGCAGAAGGGATCTTGAAGGAAAGGTAAGAAGTGAATGGTCTGCCAATGAAAAGACCGCCATGGAATCGGCACTGGGTATGTCCTATGCAGGGAAGCGCTCAATGGTTTGTATGAAGCATGTGGGATTAAACGTTGCTGCTGATCCGTTTATGAATTCAGCCATCACAGGGGTCAACGGAGGCATGGTGGTTACCGTTGCAGACGATCCATCCATGCATTCTTCTCAGAACGAACAGGATTCCCGGTTTTTCGGGAAGTTTGCCGGGATTCCCATACTGGAACCCTCCAGTCAGCAGGAGGCCTATGATATGAGCTACAAGGCCTTTGACTTATCCGAGAAATATCAGGTTCCGGTAATGATACGGATTACCACCAGGCTGGCCCATTCCAGGTCGGGTGTTAAGAGATCTGCCGAAAAGCCTCAGAATGAACTTAGAACCCCTGAAAGTAAAACACAGTTCATCCTGCTGCCAAGCATGGCCAGGAAGAGTTATGACAGGCTGATCGGAATACAGTCCACCTTAGAAACAGAATCTCTTGACAGCAAGTTCAATCAGCTGATGCCAGGGGAGGATACTTCACTCGGGGTGATTGCAGCGGGACTCGCATATAATTACCTGGCAGAGAACTTTGAGGATTTAAAGATACCCCATCCTGTCCTTAAAATATGCCAGTACCCGGTCCCTGTAAAACTCATTTCAGAATTATATGAAAGATGTGATACTCTCCTGGTCCTTGAGGAAGGATATCCCCTTATCGAGGAATTACTTAAGGGGTTCATGGGATTGAAGAAGAAGGTCCTTGGGAGGCTGGACGGTACTATTCCCCGGACAGGAGAACTCAGTCCCGATATCGTCAGGGAAGCCCTGTTTCCCCCGAAAGGGATATTCCGGGAAGTGCCTGAAATAGTCAAAAACAGGCCGCCTGCCTTATGCAAGGGATGCAGCCATTCGGATGTCTATCTTGCTTTGAATGAGGCAATGAACCCTTACGGGGAAGGCAGGGTATTTTCGGACATCGGCTGCTATACCCTGGGGGCTCTTCCTCCCTATAATTCAATCGATACCTGTGTAGACATGGGGGCTTCCATTACCATGGCAAAGGGCGCTGCTGACGCGGGATTAGTACCCTCGGTGTGCGTTATCGGGGATTCTACATTTATTCACTCGGGCATGACCGGATTGCTGGATGCAGTAAGGGAGAATTCTCCCATCACGGTGATTATTTCTGATAATTCGACAACTGCGATGACAGGGGGACAAGAATCTCATGCGACGGGGAGGCTGGAATCGATCTGTGAGGGAATCGGGGTTACAAAAGAACATATCCTTAAACTGAATCCACTCAAAAAATACCATGAGGAAAATGTCCGGATTCTTGAAGAAGAGGTAGCCTATCCGGGTGTTTCGGTAATTATTGCAGAACGGGAATGCATACAGACACTGACCCGGAAAAAAAGACTGAAAAAAGCTAATAATTAAACAAGACTATAAGAATGAAATCTGATATTATACTTGCCGGTGTAGGGGGACAGGGGATTCTGTCTATTGCAGCTTCCATAGGAATGGCCGCCCTAGAAAACAATCTTGAGATAAAACAGGCAGAGGTGCATGGAATGAGCCAGCGGGGAGGGGCCGTGCAATCCAATATGAGGATTTCCAGCAAAGCCATTGCTTCGGATCTCATACCCAGGGGACAGGCTGACCTGATTCTGTCCGTGGAACCTATGGAATCCCTTAGATACCTTCCATGGCTGTCGGAAAAGGGCTGGTTAATTACAAATATCCGACCTTTCATCAATATTCCGGATTACCCCGACCTGGAATCGCTTGCCTCTGCACTGAAGAAGGTAGCTAACCATATTACCATTGATGCCGATGCCATAGCAGCTGAGCTGGGCTCAAAAAAAGTATCCAATATGGTTATTCTTGGTGCGGCTACTCCCTTTATTGATATACCTTATGAAAGTTTTGAAATGGGAATCCGAAAAATTTTCGGAAGAAAAGGGGAGGACATTGTGAAATTAAATCTGGAAGCCCTTAAAAGGGGAAAAGAAAAGGCCGGGTTTACCCAAAATTAAATGCTATATCTTATCTTGAGAGTTCAAAAATATTTCACCCATGGCCCTTAAATTCACTGAAGACGATCTTGAAAGATTAAAGAATACAGGAATCTCTGAAGAGCTCATTGAATTCCAGCTTGAGAATTTCCGCAAAGGATTTCCTCCAATATCCCTTGTTGCCCCTGCTACTGTTGGCAAAGGTATTATCCGGCTAAAGAAGGATGCCTGTGAATGCTATGCAGAGAACTACCAGTCTGTTCAGAACGAGCTAAAAACCATTAAGTTCATTCCTGCCTCAGGTGCTGCATCCAGGATGTTTAAGGATATGTTCGAATACCTGAACACTGAGGACGAGGACGAAAGCCATCCTGAGATTGATACGTTTATAAATGGACTAAGCAGGATGGCTTTGGAGAAGGACCTGGAAGAGGTTTTATGGCACAGGGGACTTGACCTGGGGAGATTGATCTCTGAGGGGGAGAACAGGGAAATTATTAAGGCTTTGCTTGAGGAAGAGGGATTGAATTACGGGCAGCTGCCCAAGGGACTTCTTGCCTTTCATAAGTATGAAGAGAAGATACGGACAGCCCTGGAGGAACACATGGTTGAAGGAGCCGAGTATTGCCGCGGGAAGGAGAATGAGGTCCATCTTCATGTCACTATCTCACCCGAACATATGGAATCTTTCTCCGCACTGCTCAGTAAGGTTCAGTCTGATTATGAAAAACAATTGGCTGTCAGTTTCAAAATAGAATTTTCCCGGCAACGTTCTTATACAGATATCATTGCAGTGGATCCCGAAAATATGCCCTTCAGGAATGCTGAGGGTGAAATTCTTTTCAGACCAGGGGGACATGGGGCATTACTGGCTAACCTTAATGAGCTTGACGCTGATCTGATTTTCATTAAAAATATTGATAATGTTTGTCCTGATCGGATGAAACCATCCACCTTTCTTTATAAACAAGCACTGGCCGGAATTCTGATCGAGGTTCGTGATCAGGTTTTCAGGTTTTTAAAGGCATTGGATGAAGGTAAAACCCAGGACCTGGAAGGAATCGAATTTTTCATGGAGAAACAGCTTAACCTCAGGCTTTCCGAGGCAGACAGGAAACTGCATGGGAAAGAGAAGGAGGATTTACTGAGACAAAAATTAAACCGGCCCATTCGAATCTGCGGAATGGTTAAAAACGAAGGAGAGCCTGGAGGGGGTCCTTTCTGGACAAGGAACCGGGATGGCTCGGAATCGCTTCAGATCGTGGAATCCGCCCAGATTGATTTAGATAATCCCGGGCAGGCAGAGATTGCCGGGACTGCCACCCATTTTAATCCGGTTGACCTGGTATGTTCTACCCGTGATTACCTGGGTAAGCCCTTTGATCTTGATAAGTTTGTTGATCCGGAAACCGGACTTATTTCTTCGAAGTCCAGTGACGGAAGAAAGCTGAAAGCCCAGGAATTGCCAGGCTTGTGGAATGGTTCAATGTCGGATTGGAATACTTTGTTTGTGGAGGTTCCTATCGAGACCTTCAACCCTGTCAAAACCATCAACGATTTGCTGCGGCCCGAGCACCAGGCCTGATTTCTGACCAGCAGAATCAGGGCTAGCTTCCGTTCTCAGCATCATACAAGGTAAAGTCCCTCTGAGCTTTAAGCAGATTCACCGCATATAATAAGAGGTTCTTTGTTTCGGTCAGTGTATTCAGGAAAAGTTCAGAGTTTCTGGTTCCGGTTTCGCGATTCTTGATTCTCTTCAATTGACGTTTCTTAAGCTTCATTATCTCATTCAGCAGGTCTTGCTGATTTTCCACTAATACATCAAGATTACTGTAATCGGGTTTTTTTATTGATTGTATTACCTGCGAAAACAGGGCATTCACCATATCAGCCATCTCAAGAAGATCGTTCTGCTGGTCCTTAATCATGGGAGGGTGATTATTGTCAATGTATTTAAATACCGGTTCAGCAATAAACGTAAGACAGTGAGCCGTTTCTCTCAGGTAGTCAAGTACCTGGACATAATAATGTCCTGATTCAATCTCGTCCTCCTGGAGTTTTGAAATCGTCTGATAGATATTGTCTTTGAGTACTTTAGTATTTGTATTCAAATCCCGAATCTCTTTGAGGTTTCGTTTAATTGATTTTCGTTTAAGATCAATTAAAGCATTTACGGAATTTGAATACAGCAGGGAGACGGATGACAGTGATTGATATACGTTTTTCGTACAGCTTTTTAATATATTTTCCCCGTTATAATCTTCTCCTTTAAATTCAGATACCTCAATTTTCAACTTCATTTCGGCATCCCGCTTCCGGTGCAGTCGGAAAGATCTGAAGAGGATGAATGCGGCTAAGGCAACTAATAAAAGAATGGCTACCAACCCTCCCCAGTGGATCAGGAAGGCAACGATGAAGGCAGCTGTAAATGCAACAAAAGCGGTAAAGAACCATCCGCCGATTACAGTTACCACTCCTGAGACCCTGAAAACTGCGCTGTCTCTTCCCCATGCACCATCGGAGAGGGAAGTCCCCATAGCAACCATGAAGGTAACATAAGTTGTCGACAGGGGTAATTTCAGGGAGGTAGCAAGAGATATCAGAGCAGATGCCACCACCAGGGTCACCGATGCCCTGACCAGGTCAAAAGATGCACCTACATCCGTTTTGTTTTCCTTGTACTTTTCCTGATCGAATCTTTTCTGCATAAAATTACTCACTCTGCCTGGCGTGATTTTCTCAAAAAATCCGGCGACACCAATACTGACGCGAACGATTCCCCTGGCAACACCTGAAGATTCAAACCTTTCATGACCTTCGTCCTGCCGGCCAAGGTCAAGAGTGGTAGCTGTGACAGATCTTGCCTTTTTCGATGTCCATAAAGCAATAACCATGATTAATCCTGCAATGAGTAGAAAAGTTGTGGGTGTTTTGACAGGCTCTGAAAGTGAGGTCATCAGGAAGGAGGTAGAATCTGATACTCCGCTTCCAAGAAACGCCTTGAAGGATTCAAGTCCCGCTAAAGGCACACCAATAAAGTTTACCAGGTCATTCCCTGCAAAGGCCATTGCAAGGGCAAAAGTACCTACCAGCACAATAAGTTTCAATATATTCAGGCGGAATATCCATTGAAGGAGCTGCAGGAGAATGGTCCATCCTATAAAACTTAATCCCAGTATCAGTCCAGTGTTTTCTTTGATCCAGCTCACCATGTCTTTTGACATGAAGGAGGCACCCTTGGCTCCTTTGATAAGGATGAAAAAAGTAATGGCAGTGATGGCAATGCCACCCCAGATTGCTCCAAAATATTTTGTATTTTTCTCGAAGTTAAATGTAAAAAAGGCCCGGACAATGTATTGAATGATCATTCCAACAGTAAATGCAACTACTACAGATAACAATATACCGGTAATAATCAGAAGGGCCGAACTGGAGTTGATGTATTCACTCATTCTGGACATAGAATCGCCTGAACCGGTAATCTTAATAATTGAAACAGCCACAGCCGCACCCAGCAATTCAAATACAATGGAGACGGTAGTTGAGGTAGGCAAACCAAAGGTATTGAACAGGTCCAGCAGGATAATATCTGTCAGCATAACAGCCAGAAAGATGATCATGATCTCGTTCAGGAAGAAGTGCTCCGGATGAAATATTCCTTTTCGTGCAACGTCCATCATACCACTTGAGAATGTAGCTCCAAACAATATGCCCAAGGCAGCAATGATCATAATTACTTTAAATGAGGCGGCTTTGGAACCAATTGCTGAGTTGAGGAAATTTACAGCATCGTTGCTAACTCCAACGACCAGGTCTGAGACTGCCAGCAGGATCAGGATTCCTACGAGAAGCAGGTAAAAATTTTCCATTATGTGTTGGACTTATAATTTGAAAACAAAGGTAATTTTTCAGATAATAATGGATCAATATAAATATTAAATTTATATTAACTCAATCAAAAATAAAAATGTCAATGTCTGAATTGTATGTGAATAGATTTATGGTCTTTGCTTCCTGGTTCGGACGGTGGTGGTTTCATTGATCCAGCATTTTACAGTATATGACTGGCCCTCGTTAAATCCATAAAAGAATGCATCCTCTGCATTCGGGAAATACTGGGTGTATTTGCTGATCAGCTCTGATGCCTCACTGCCCATTTCAGGATCAACGGATTTTGCCTCAATAAATTTGTCTACTGCCACCCAGAAAATTGTTGTCTTTTCAAAATCATTCTCTCCACAACGGCTGCTGCTGGATGCATAAAGGTTCCCAATAAGTATATAAGGTTCCCCCCATTGGGGTTGTTTGAAATGGCATTTCTTGCGAATGTTCTTGCCTTAACATAATCATCATACTTCGAAAACTGGATTAGTCCGAGTTCATACTGCAATTTTGCTTTCATTATAAGATCTTCTTCCCTGCTTACGGATTCTTCATAATACTCTACAGATTTTTCATAGTCTTCTTTTTTGAAAAAGAGTTTTGCCAGGTTATAGGCAGCTAGGGATGAGGGTTCAATCTGGTAAAGATTTTCAGATGCCCTGGCAAATAGTTCAGAATCTTCGCAATGCTGGTCGATGAGAAGAGCTGTCAGTTTTTTGAGAAACTCCAGGTCCTCGGGAGTTTTTTCGAATTTCGGTGTGAATATTTCGATTAAAGTCTCACAATCAGCTGCTCCACTGTTTGCAAAAATGGCTTCAACACTTGCCAATGCCTGTTCAGCCTGTGGCTTGTATTTTCCACCCACCTGAATCCTCTTCTCAAGAATCTCTGTAGTAATAAGGTAATTGTCAATCAGCTCCCTTCCTTCAATATCTCCGGAATTATACAGACTATTAGACAAGTTCATGAAGGTTAGAATGACGGCAGGTTCAGAACTAACCTGGCTCATTTCAATGGATTTCTTTAGTAGATCATAGGATTCCCTGATCTGGCTGCGATCATAATTCAGAAGATCAAGTCCCTTTCTACCCATGACAAGGCCTTCCTGTCCAAAATACTGAGCCCGTCTGTCATAGATTAGCATCAGGGTGTCTAATGCCTGGGCTTTAAT
Organism: uncultured Bacteroidaceae bacterium; assembly: GCA_963777115.1. Classification (GTDB taxonomy): domain Bacteria; phylum Bacteroidota; class Bacteroidia; order Bacteroidales; family SM23-62; genus SM23-62. Next base: position 1,213,737 of record CAVZPP010000002.1, read on the forward strand.
CTCAGGATCAGATAGTTCTTCAATCCTTTCCCTGTAGATTTTAATCCCATACAGGTAAATGTTTTTACTTGATTCCGGACAATCATTGAATACTTTTTGCCAGGAAGACATGGCGAAGGAAAGTAGACCGATTTTCATAAACTCGCTCATGGTGGACAGATTATTAGCACATTCCATCCTGGCAATACTGTCGGGTCCGTATTTCGGGTTCTCATGAATTTGTACAGGTTGGGCCATTATACTTGAGATTCCGAATACTGTGATTAGGACTATAAGCATCAATAAATTCTTCATATTCTTTGTCATTGATTTGTTGGATGTTATCATAACAGAACGCGAAAATAGTAAATTATATCATTGCAATATTAATGCACTTACAAAAATCAGCCCAATTTTACTCTTTTAGGTAAATTTTTATCACATGGGCGTGTTAGTTATAAGGAGTTCTGTTGTAGTTTAATTATTGATTATTAATTATATTTTTTATTTTTATAGAATACACCTTTTGGAATCAAAGGGTGCTTTTGGAGCAGCGGATAATAATGAACTAAATTTCAGAAACTATGAAAACAGTTAAGACCATTGTTATCATCCTTATAATTTTGATCCTCATTCCTGTTGCAGGCTGGATAATGTGGTCCCTCAGACCGGATAAACCACTCGACGTTCTTGTAATGAATAAAACTGTTCTCGGCCTTGAAAAGAAAGAGCACAGGGCAATTTTCTGGGTTTTATTAAATGATAAGTTCATAAAAAATGACGGGAAAGCATATCGTATGGAAAAGGATTATTTTGGTTTCCATCCCGTAAAACCATTAAAAACCCGCAAATACGAAGTTAGAAGAATCAGGTTAAATGAAATTGAACAACTTGCCTCCAATTATGATATGGCTTACTATGCAGATACTTATGGAGTGTTTTTCAATGAATGGTATAGAAGGGAATCAAGCAAGGGAAAAGGTACATTAATTGAAGGGGGTTTAAATAATTCGGATTATGTATTCCTGAAGGAAATGATGGCACGCAACAAAATGCTGATTGCTGAGTATAATTTCATGGCTCCGCCTACCATTGGACTTGTACGAAAAAAGATTGAGGATTTACTGGGTATACATTGGTCGACCTGGACCGGCAGATCTGTGAAAGAACTGGACCCTGAGTCCAGCAAGGATCTCCCGGAGTGGGTTATGGGCATATACAAGAAGAGACACAACGGGGATTGGCCGTTCAGCGGTCCCGGAGTTGTTCTGGTCAATGAACTGGCACAACAGGTGGTAGTTCTTGAAAGCGGAAAACACCTTGAGAAGTCTGTACCTGAGATACAAACTACAGAATTTGGACTCGAACAATATGAATTGCCGGAAACTGTGCATTACCCGGAATGGTTTGATATTATGGATCCAGTTTCAAATAACGTGGTTGCCGAATATAAATTACATATTAACCTGGAGGGGAAAGCCATGCTTGACAAATTTGGACTTCCTTCCAGATTTCCAGCTGTAATACAATCCTCCGGAAGCTCCCCGTTTCTCTACCTCGCCGGAAATTATTCAGACTACCCTGTACGGATATGGAACGCAAAGATCCAGGGGATTGGCACATTTAAAAATATTGTATATAACAAAAATGAGCATAACGTATCTAAATTTTACTGGAAGTTTTATGTTCCTTTGATTTCACAGGTGCTGACAGATTACCAGGCTGGACTGGTGAAGTAGCTGGCATATCCTTTATATTGCTATTTTAAGGCCCTCTGAGGGCCTTTTTTATGAATTGTTATGAAAGTTACTCTAATTCAACAAAAAATAATCTGGGAAGATATTTCAGCCAACCTGGATGTTTGTGAAAAGATGCTTGTTAAACTTTCCGGTGAAAGGGATATAATTTTTATGCCGGAATTGTTTACAACCGGATTCACCATGCGCAGCAGGGAGCTGGCTGAACCTATGGAAGGAAAAAGTATGGAATGGATGTCCTATATGGCCCTTAAGCTTCAATGCGACATTGCAGGTAGTTTAATCATTGAAGAAGAGGGGGAATTTTACAACCGGCTGATCTGGATGCAGAAGGATGGCCTTTACCATTATTATGATAAGCGGCACATGTTCAGGATGGGGGGAGAAAATGAATATTATTCAGCGGGAAAGGGACAAATTATTGTGTCTTCTTCAGGGATGCGGGTTAAGCCCCTGGTTTGCTATGATCTGCGTTTTCCGGTTTGGAGTAGGAACAGGAATGATTATGATGTGCTTGTCTATATTGCCAACTGGCCTGCCATCAGAAGTCATGTCTGGAAATCATTACTTATAGCCAGGGCTCTTGAAAACCAGGCTTATGTAATTGGTGTAAACAGGGTAGGAGAAGACGGTATGGGAATTGCCTATAGTGGTGACTCCAAGGTGATTAATCCAAAAGGGGAGGAGATTGCCTGCATCGAACCGAATATAGAAGATCATGTAACGATCCGGCTTTCAAATGATGAGCTGATCCGTTTTCGTGAAAAATTTCCGGTTTGGAAGGATGCAGATTCCTTTACCCTTGATGATTAGCAGGATTTGCTGTGACAATCCGGGTCAGAGCAATCTTTGCAGCTGTCCTCAGAATGTACATGACCATGATGAATTTCATCTTCAGTGGCCTCCCGTATTTCAACAATCTGACCGTTAAAATGAAGATCTGCTCCGGCAAGAGGGTGATTGAAATCCATTGTTACAAGCTCTTCATCAAACTTTACAATCTTTCCGTTCATCCTGTTTCCTGACTGGTCAAGCATAGGTACCTGATTGCCTTCCTTAAGGAGATCATGGTCAATTTCTCCATCCACCTCAAATGCCTTAAGGGGAACATCAACAATGGCTTCTTCTTTAATTTCTCCATATGCATCCTGAACTACTAAGTCGAAATCGAAATCATCTTTTATCTTAAGTCCATCCAGGTTCTGCTCAAATTTTGGAAGAAGGTTACCAACACCAAACAGAAACACCAGCGGTGAATCAGCTCCAACAGTTTCAACTATTTGTCCGTCTACCTTCAGTTCATAGGAAAGGCCGATAACTTTATTTTTTGCTACTATCATTTTCTTTGCGAAATATAGGTGATTACATGAATAACTAGCAAAGTAACTTTTTCCCCAAGGAAAATCAAAATGGAAAAATGTTAAATAACTTATAAATTGTGGTCAGAAATTAAATCCGATTCGAATGATAGGGTTTGCATAGATTGAATTATAGGATTCATTCAGATTCCATAATACAGATAACAGAAACGCTGAACGGTTTCCGATAGGCTGGTAAATACCCCCTCCAACAAGAATAGAATGCAGATAAAACCTCTCGCCGGGAGTAGGATTTATGAGATCAAAATACTGACTTTCGAGGCTGAGCATCTCATATTCACCCTGGAGAAAGATTCCGGAATTCATAGCGCCTAATCCTAACACTTCACTGATATTATGGATAATCATAAACCTGCTGAAAATAGAACCTCCGAAAATATGGGTATCATAAGGAACATAGCCCGGATAGTTACTTTTAAGATACTCATACCGGAGTCCAATTCCGGCAGATAGGCGTGGTGACACACGATAGCCGGCGATGGGGGAAATAATAATACTGGTGGTATTCCCAAATGTCAGGCCGAAATTCCCACCAAAGAAAATTCTCTCCTTAAAGGGAGGGGGTTCTTCTTTTTTCTTCTGTGCCAGGGAATTGGGAGCTACCAGGAGTACCAGCAAACCTGCTATTAAATATTTCTGTATTATTCTGTGCATTATCTCAGTACGAAGGCTCAAAATTATAAAATTTTCTGAACCGCTGATTTTTGTAATTTTAGTCCCTCACTATAACTCAGAACAAATGAATATTATTGTGACAGGTGCAAGCAGGGGAATAGGGTATGAAACGGCCAAATCCTTTGCTGTGGAAACAGGCAATACCGTAATTGCTATTTCCAGAAATGAGGGGAAACTAAATTTACTGAAACAGGAATGCCTGAAGTCGTATTCGGATGCGGATATCCGCATAATTCCCTTTGACCTGGAGAATCTGGCAGGAATTGGGACGGAATTACTGGATAGCTTACAGATGAATATTAATTCACTGGATATATTAATAAACAATGCAGGATTTCTTGTAAACAGTCCAGCTTCAAGCATAAAATTTGATGATGCAGACCGTATGCTAAAGGTAAATTTGCTGGCCCCTCTGGCCCTGATCAGGTCTCTTATGCCTCTGCTGGAGAAGGCTTCAAAACCCCATGTTCTGAATATTGGCAGTATGGCTGGTGTACAGGGAGTAAAGAAATTTCCGGGTCTGTCTGTCTACAGTGCCTCCAAAGCTGCTATTCACGTATTGACAGAGTGCCTGGCGGAGGAATACAAGGAAAGTGGAATATCTTTTAATGCCCTGGCACTTGGCTCGGTTCAAACAGAAATGCTGGCAGAAGCTTTTCCGGGACTGAAAGCTTCAGTTGAAGCATCAGATATGGCAAGGTATGTGTATGACTTTGCCCGGCAGGGCCATCAATTCTATAACGGAAAGATTTTGCCTGTAAGCGTCTTTACCCCTTAATTTCCCTGGTTAGGAATTTCGATTCTTACCATGTTTTCCTTGTTGTATTCCTTGGCTTCCAGCTCCCCTTTGAGTACTCTCAGTCCATTCATGGCAAGTGCATGCATTTCATCCTCACCCGGGTAGATGATTACAGGGGCAATAAATGAGACCATTTTCTTTACGTATTCCACCACCATGGGATTGTTAGCTATACCCCCGGTAAGGATGATTCCGTCTACATCTCCATGAAGAACTGTTGCCATGGATCCGATTTCTTTGGCTACCTGGTATGACATGGCATCCTGGATGAGTTTGGCCTTTTCATCCCCCTCATCAGCCATAAGTTCGATCTGGTATGCATTATTGGTATCAAAATAGGCAACGAAACCTCCCTTTCCAGTGATCATTTTTTTCACTTCTTCAAAGTCAGTTCCCTCCGTAAAGCAAAGCCTGGCAAGGGCTCCTACAGGCAGCGTACCTGATCGTTCAGGAGAAAATGGACCTTCCCCGTCCAGGGCCTGGTTCACATCGATTACCCGACCTTCCTTATGGGCACCTACGGAGATTCCTCCACCAAGATGGGCAATGATGAGGTTCATATCCTCATACCTCTTGTTAAGAAGCCGGGCATAGGATCGGGCTGTGGCTTTCTGGTTCAGGGCATGAAAAATGGAAATTCTCTGAAATCTTGGGTGCCCTGAGATTCTTGCGACATCTTCAAGTTCATCAACTACAACGGGGTCTGCAATGTAGGCCTTTGCACCGGGCAAAGCTCTGGCTATATCATCTGCTATGAGTCCCCCTAAATTACTGGCATGTTCCCCCAGCACTCCGGACCGGAGATCTTTTTTCATCGTAGCATTGATCTTATAGATCCCTGACTTAATCGGTTGCAACAGTCCCCCTCTACCCACTACAGCTTCAATCTTATCCAGCTCGATATGGGCATTTTTTAATTCATCAAGTATTATTTCTTTCCGGTATTCAAACTGGTCTGATATCTTTTTAAATTCATTCAGATCTTTACTGTCGTGAGGGATGCTTTTCAGAAAGACAACTTTTGTATTAACATAGATGGCCACTTTAGTAGAAGTGGATCCGGGATTAATGGCAAGGATATGATGAAGGGCCATGATGTTGTGGTTTTGCGTCCAAATTAGCAGAAATATTTCAAAAACTGCCTATTCCTGACATGGTATATAGCAGATTAATCAAGCGCTGATGCCAGGGCTATGCTCATTAGTTTACTCTGTTCCGAGTCAGCCCGGCTTGTTAATACGATAGGAACCTGGGCTCCCATAATAATAGCGGCCGATACAGAATTACCCAGGAAAGTGAGGGATTTGTATAGAATATTTCCACTGTCCAGGTCGGGGGTTATCAAAATATCGGCATCGCCGGCAACGGGACCCTTTATTCCTTTGTGCTTTGCAGCTTCAGGGGATACCGCAATATCAAGTGCAAGGGGGCCATCTACGATGCAGCCAGTAATTTTCCCTGTACGGTTGAGCTCCCTGAGTTGCTCTGCATCGACGGTGGACTGGATTTTTGGATTTACTTTTTCTACCGGTCCCAGTACAGCAACTTTGGGATTTTCAATTCCCAGTCTCTGATATACCTCAACAGCATTCTCAATAATGTTTCTCTTATCATCTACCCCCGGATTAACATTCATGGCAGCATCAGTGACAGCAAGGAGTTTATGATAGGAGGGGATCTCAAACAGAGCTGCGTGACTGAGGACATTGTTTTTCCTCAGACCTTTCTTCCTGTCCAGTACCGCTTTAAGTAAGGGTGCTGATGAAACAAGTCCCTTCATAAGGATATCCGCCTCAGCGTTCCGTATCAGATCAATGGCAAGGACACAGGCCTTTACAGGGTCTTTTTCTTCCAGAAGGGGGATATCTTCAATGTTTATTCCATATTTATTGCTTAATTCCAGTATTTTACCTGTATCACCCACAAGGATGGGATCAACCAGGTTTTCAGCCTTTGCCCGGATAACCGCCGAGAGAACCATATGATCTTCGGCTGCTGCCACGACAAGTCTGCGGGATTCCCTTTTACGGGCCCTCTCTACTATTTCTGAAAGTCTGTGTGAGCCTCATCTGAAAATTATTGCTTGTTCTCCTTAATTATTCTTGCTGTGTCCTGGGCAATAATCAATTCTTCATTGGTTGGGATAATCATTGCCTTTACTTTTGAATTGTCAGTGCTTATAATGGCTTCCTTTCCCCTGATTGACTTGTTTTTATCTTTATCAAATTCCAATCCCATAAATTCCAGTCCCTTGCAAATCTCTTCCCTGCTCTCAGGTGCATTCTCACCAATTCCGCCGGTAAATATAATTGCATCCACTCCGCCCATTGCAGCTGTATAGGACCCAATGTATTTCCGGATCCGGTAATGATACATTTTTAGTCCCAGTATAGCCCTCTCATTATTATTCTCCAGAGCTTCTGTTTCAATTTCTCTCATATCCGAAGATACACCAGTAATTCCAAGCATTCCGCTTTGCTTGTTTATCAGGGTATTGGCAGCATTCAGTCCAATTTCTTCCTTGTGCATAATGTACATGAGAACACCCAGATCCAGATCCCCGGTCCTTGTACCCATGATCAGTCCCTCTACTGGAGTTAGTCCCATGGATGTATCAACCGATTTTCCTCCTGAAATTGCAGTCATTGATGCACCGTTTCCAAGGTGGCAGGTAATAAGTTTCAGATCCTCCGGCTTTTTATCCAGGATCTCAGCTGGCTCTTTTTGCAACATACCGGTGGCTGGAACCATGAAAGCCATAACGCCTCAGACCGTATTTGGAATAGAGAGAGTAGGGTATGGCATACATATAGGCATAATCAGGCATGGTCTGATGGAAGGCCGTGTCAAAAGTTGCGATCTGGGGAATTTTAGGCAACAGCTCCTGCATGGCATTAATACCCTTAAGATTGGGTGGATTATGCAGGGGCGCAAGGTCAATGCAGGCCTCAATACCCTCAATAACTTCCTTGGTAATTAATCTCGATTTTTTGAAATTCTCTCCTCCATGCACTACCCTGTGTCCGACAGCATCAATTTCATCAAAACTTTTCAGGCTGCCCCTTTTTTCACTGAGAGTATTCCAAGCATATATTCAATTCCCGCCTGGTGGTCAACGATTTCACCTGTCAAGTTTAACCTTATCCCCGTCATTGCGTTCGTGCTTGATAAAAGATCCGTGCAATCCAATTTTCTCCACTGCTCCCTTGGCAAGCACTTCTCCTGTGTCCATGTCAAATAACTGGTACTTAATGGAAGAGCTGCCACAATTTAATACTATGATTTTCATATTTATATTTTGATTCTGGTTCTAATGAAACTCTGTTGTTGTAATCAAGGTGTTTTTTGATCTGTCCTTCCTCATAGCAGGTAGAATCCTTTTCCGACTTTTCTTCCCAGGTAATTCTGACGTACCATTCTTTTAATGATGGGGGCGGCCTTAAATTTCTGCAGGCCGAACTCGAAGTATAGATTATCCATCCATTTCTGTACTTTATCCACACCCACCCGGTCGGCAAGTTCAAATGGACCAAGCTGAAGTCCGTAACCAAGTTTCATTGTTTCATCAATACATTTGACAGAGGCTACACCTTCCATAAGGACCTCACAGGCTTCATTAATAAGCGTGACGATCAGCCGGGTACTTACATTCCCCAATGATTCGTTGAGTGTTATGGGCCGCTTATCCAGCATTTTGATAAAGCGAATCATAAAGTCAAAAGATTCACGATTGGTATCCTTTCCCCTGATAACTTCAACAATTCTGACCTGGGCAGAGGGCGTAATGAAATTGAGTCCAACTGCTCTCTCAGGATGCTTCAGAGCATCGGCAAGATCTGATATCATCAGGGTGGAATTGTTGGATGCAATAACTAATATCATCTCCAATAAAGGGTTCAATTTGACGAAAGACTTCCTTTCGGGCTTCCAGGGATGTTCCTCTTTTCCGGGTATTTATCGATTCGATTACCAGGTCAGCATCAGCCAGATCTTTATAATCTGTGGTGCCCTCGATCCTGGACATCATAGCCCTTTTCTCAGATTCTGTAAGCCCCCATTTATTGATCATATCATCCAGGCTGGTTTCGAGGGAGGTTCTGATTTCCTTTATCCGGCTCTCAGATATATCCATGTAGATAACCTCAATCCCATGCTGGCTTATGGTGCGGATGATTTCCTGTCCCATATTACCGGCTCCTATGACTGCAACTTTCTGCAGTCCCCCATTTTTTCCCTGCCTGATTTGCTTGCTCAGGCCGTAATCTTCTAATCTTTCTGGCATATTATTTAATATTATTGGATTTCATTTTATAAGCCGGCTGCCTGGTTGGCTGTAATGGCTGCAAGGTTTACGATATCTGATACAGAGCATCCCCGGGACAGGTCATTGATAGGTGCGGCCATTCCCTGGAGAACCGGACCAATGGCTTCAGCATGAGCCAGCCTCTGTACAAGTTTGTAAGCAATATTACCAACATCCAGCGAAGGGAAGACCAGTACATTGGCTTTTCCTGCGATACTGCTGCCGGGTGCTTTTTTTCTGCCAATGGCTTCAATGATGGCGGCATCAGCCTGAAGTTCTCCGTCAATCTGCAGGTCAGGGGCCATTTCTCTTGCAAGTTTTGTAGCATTTACTACTTTGTCGACCATTTCATGACGGGCTGAACCCATTGTTGAGAAGCTCAGCATGGCCACACGGGGTTCAAATCCTGCAATAGCCCTTGTGGTTGCAGCAGTGGCAACAGCAATTTCTGCAAGTTCTTTTTCGGTGGGATTGGGATGGACTGCACAATCTGCGAAAACGATGATCCCATCCTCCCCAAATTCCTTATCCTTAAGTATCATGATAAATGCTCCTGAAACCACGCTGATTCCCGGTAATGTTTTTACATACTGAAAGGCAGGACGCAATACATCCCCGGTAGCATTCATGGCACCGGCCACTTCACCGTCAGCATCCCCGTTCTTGATCATCAATGTTGCCAGGTAAAGTGGATCTTCAATTAGACTGGAAGCTTCTTCCCTGGTTAGTCCCTTATGCTTACGGATCTCCACCATCAGATCAATATATTCATCCTTTTTCTCATGCGACAGGGGATCAATTATTGTGGCTTTGTTGATATTTTTAAGTCCGGCATTTTCAGCCTCCTTTTTAATCGCCTCCTTGTTGCCCAGCAAAATGATTTCTGCAATACCATCTCTCAGCAATTCATCGGCAGCTTTCAGAGTTCTCTCTTCGAGTCCCTCTGGAAGAACAATACGCTTGTTATGTGACTTTGCCCTGGCTTTAATTTTATCTAGTAAATCCATTGATAATCAGTTGTTTAATGTGATGGGTTTTGCAAAATAAAAATACTAAAAAAAATGTAATTCTAAGGTGGGTATTGTATGATTTATATCATGATGATGGAAATCTTTTCAGTGGCTTTATTGCAGGGTCTGCAGATAAAATATTTGAGAGTACTGATTTCTATAAGAAATAGCCTTAGACATTAAGCTGTTCACCCTCTGACCTGGCAACCAGGACAGCTCCGCAACTGTCACTCCATACATTGGTGGCTGTCCTGAACATATCCAGGATACGGTCTACTGCCAAGATCAGTCCAACTCCCTCCAGCGGAAATCCAACTGCAGATAAGAATTACAGTTATCATCACCAGTCCCGCCATAGGAATGGCAGCAGCCCCGATGGAAGCCAGCAGGGCAGTTACAATAATTATCAGTTGCTGGACCATAGTCAGATCCACTCCGTATGCCTGTGCAATGAACATGGCTGCCACACATTCATAAAGGGCAGTTCCGTCCATATTGATGGTGGCTCCAAGGGGAAGTGTAAAACTGCTGATTTTATTTGATACCCCGGATTTATGCTCAACTGCTTCAAGGGTAAGGGGCAGGGTGGCTCCGGAGGAGGAAGTGGAGAAGGCAGTAAGAAGAGGAGTGGACATGTTTCTCAGATGTTGCCAGGGATTTGATTTTCCAATAAATTTTAAGATGAGAGGAAGGGTGATAAAGAAATGAATCAGCAGGGCCAGAATCACAGTTCCCATGTACAGTCCCATTCTCAATACCAGGTTTCCCAGGTCATCCTGATCAGCCACAACCTTTGCAACAATTCCAAAGATCCCCAGGGGGGTGAATTTGATGACAAACAGGGTGATCTGCATCATGACTTCGAAAATGGCATTAAAGGCTTTTTTCAGGACTATCCCTGTGTGGATTCCCAATCCGGGTTATAAAGAACCCGAAGAGAATAGCAAAAAAGATAATGGATAGCATGGAGCTGCTGTTCAGTGACTCAAAAATATTAGTAGGAATAATATCAATCAGTGTTTCACCCAGGCTTCGCTGATTTTCCACGAGTCCCTCTACATGCTGGCTGAAATTCAGATCCGCCCCAATCCCCGGTTTTATGAGGTTAACAAAGAAAAGGCCTGTGACAATGGCCAATGTACTGGTAAGTATATAATACGAAATTGTCTTGAGTCCCAGCCGCCCAAGATTACCGCCTGTTCCGATATTGGTGACGCCTGAGATAAGGGAACTCAATATCAATGGAATAATAAGCATCTTCAATGCCCTAAGGAAAATATCACCCATCCAGCTAATAGCGGAAACCTGTGGATTATAATAAGCAGCATTGACAATTTTTTCTGACTGTTTATTAATTATTTCAGTGGAAAGAATACCCTCCAGTGCTTCCTCAAACTTGGCACGGGTAACAAATTCTACATTTTCAAGGTTCTCCAGGGCGACAATAATTTCAGATCGGTTTGGCCGCGGATAAGAGATTTGTAGGATTTCTCCCGGATCATGTATGAACTAGGGAAAAGAATGCCAAATCCAATGGCAAGGATCAAAGCGATTAAAATCTGCCAGTGCAGCTGGATTTTTTTCATAAAACCGGAATTTATTGGAATATCCCATAAAAGTAAAAAAATACTGAAGGAGAGAAAAATTGCAAGGGTAGGGGGAAAATCTAAAGTTCGTGAGAATCGAATATTTGGAAAATTCTGACAGGGGGAGGTAAAATATCCAAAAATCAGGATTTGAGTCAAAAAAATAGAAAAAATGAAAATCAGGATATTTTATAGAATCGATGAATTTTTATTCATGTGATCTGGAACCGAAAATAGGAGAGAAGATGCATTTACAAATGTAACCCCAATATGCCAACATGTCACATTTCTATATTACATATCTAAACAAAATCATAGTATTTGATAATTTCCTTTAGTATTCAGCTATCCAGGAGAAAGAGTGTGACAATACATATCTATATTGTATTAAATATCAGTGATTAATAGCGATTATATGAATTAATAAGTAAGCTTTCAGTTTACAAATGTCACATTCTTGCTAAAATATAACATGTTTGCATAGTTATATGATTAATAACCAGTATTTTATAAGATTTATATCTAGTATTAATTTAGATTTACGATATATTGACCTCCCAGGATTGAAAGGCAAGCAGCAGGAATTCGAATAGATCAGTAATAGTAGCTAATAACATCACTTTATTGTATGGAAGGACTCAGTAAACTAAGTTTTATGAAAGAGATATATCAGGCCTGGGGCATCACCATGTAAATTACAATTGTAAATTTACAGATCAACATAAAGATTACAAAAGTAAATGGTAAATGTATTACATTTGTGAATAGGGTATGCAGGAACAAATACAGGAGATATTACGAAGAGAAGATTTAAGTTCATCTCAGTTTGCTGATAAGATCGGAGTTCAGCGTTCTTCAGTTTCGCATGTATTGTCCGGGCGGAATAAGCCGGGTTATGATTTCATCAATAAAATTCTTGATTCATTTCCGGGGATCAATGCTGAATGGTTGATTACCGGTCTGGGTGAAATGTACAAGCAGAGACGACCTGTAGAGGAGTTATTTGAAGGGCCTTTCTCAGAAACCTCCCCCTCCCCTGAAGAGCCTAAGTTATCTGCAAAAGTTGAGACCGTAAGCTTGAGAAAGGAGGATGATAAACGTACTATACCCGAAAAGAAGCAGGTTGAACGGGTAATTGTCTTTTATACTGACAAAACATTCAGGGAATACCAGAATGAATAGGCATTACAGAATTCACTAATCAGTATTACTCAGTAGTAATTTGTTGATCTTCCGAACCAGTGCAGGTCCCTCGTAAATAAATCCTGTATAAATTTGGATCAGGCTGGCACCTGCATCAAGTTTTTCAACTGCCTCTTCCGGAGACATTATTCCTCCAACTCCTATAATGGGTAGTTTTCCCGAGGTTTTTTTGTGGATATACCGGATGATTTCAGTAGATCTTTCCCGCAGGGGACTTCCACTCAGTCCCCCATTCCCTATGGATTCTACCTTTTGACTCGAGGTAACGAGTCCCTCTCTCCTGATGCTCGTATTAACTGCGATAATTCCATCCATTTCAAATTCACCTACCAGCTCGATTACATCATCTATTTGATTATTGTTGAGGTCGGGGGATATTTTGACGAGTACAGGCTTTCTAAGGGATTTACCCATTCGTATCTGTGCGAGCCTTGAAAGAATGCCTTTAAGCTGCTCACGATCCTGTAAATGGCTCAGGTCGGTAATATTCGGACAGCTTACATTAACCACGAAATAATCTGCGACTTCATAGAGTTCCTCAAAAACAGCTGCATAGTCGTTTACTGCATTCTCATTGGATGTAGCCGTGTTTTTTCCCAGGTTTCCTCCTATTACAATATTACTTCGCCTATTTCTGAGCCGGTTTGCTGCTTCTGCGGCACCAAGGTTATTGAATCCCATACGGTTAATCAGGGCTTTATCCTTTTTCAGGCGGAAGGAGCGGGGCTTTGGATTTCCTGGTTGTCCCAGTGGGGTTACTGTACCTATTTCGATGAAGGAAAAACCAAATGCAGAAAAGGGATCAAAGAAGCCAGCATTCTTATCGAATCCAGCCGCCAGTCCCACTGGATTATCAAACTTCAGTCCGAATACCTCCCTTTCCAGTTTTTCGCTGCGGACCCTGTAGATGGACCTGATAATTGGTTTTACACCGGGAATGATAAAGCCGGCCTTTATAAGGACTACAACAAGATGATGTACAGTTTCAGGTTGAAGCAGAAAAAGAAGGGGACGGATAATGGCCTTATACATCTTGAAAATTTTGGCAAATATAAGAAAAACCGGTCATTGCTCATCGGGCATTGAACAGCCAGTTAATCCGGTCATACGAAACTGCATAGTGAAGAAGTACCACAAGTCCCATGACAAAGCTTATCTCTTTATATCCCAGGTCGAAGAGGGACCAGGTTCCGGATCCGAATATTATCAATTCAAGTATCAGTCGGATGATACCCGGGACTGATACAGGGGCCTTGCCTGAGCGGCTAGGATCGCCTGGAACTGCAAATGTTCCCCAAATCACTGCTGCTATAAGAGGTAGCCCAATGGCTAAGGCATACTTCCAGATCCCTTCCGGTTGTCTCCATCCCCAGAGAGCCAGAGCCACCAGCGCTGCGAGTTCAAGGAAAAACCGAAGGGCAAGATTTATCGGATGTGATCCCATCTTATTAAGGAAATCTACTTTAGGTTTTCTTTAAAGAATTCAATTGTTCTCTGCCAGGCCAGGGTTGCCGCTTCCTCATTGTACCTTGGTGTGGTATCGTTGTGAAAGCCATGATTTACATCCGGGTAGATATATGCGGTATACTCCTTTTTATTTTCCTTCAAAGCCGCCTCATAGGCGGGCCAGCCTTCATTAACCCGGGTATCCAGACCGGCATATTGAAGAAGTAAAGGGGCCTGTATTGCTGCCACCTCTTCAGCGGATGGTTGTCCACCGTAAAAAGGAACAGCTGCTGATAAGTCCGGAATCCTTACCGCCATCATATTTGAAATCCAGCCACCGAAACAAAATCCAACCACGCCTACTTTTCCATCACATCCAGGATGTGATTTTAAATGTTCATAAGCGGCAATAAAATCCTCCAGCATTTCATCCCGGTCCCTCTGCCTCTGCAAGGTTCGGCCTTCATCATCATTGCCAGGGTAACCACCAAGGGGAGTAAGTGCATCCGGAGCCAGGGATACGAAACCTGCCAGCGCAGCCCTTCGCCCAACATCCTCGATATGAGGATTTAGTCCCCTGTTCTCATGAACCACAACAATCCCGGGTAGTTTGGTATCCGTATCGACCGGACTGGATAATAATCCACGAATTTTTCCGCCTCCCTTAGGCGATTTATACTCAATGAATTCAGACTTCAGCCTGGGATCATCTGCATGAATCTGAATTTTATCTTTATAATTGGGAAGCATGAAACTGAGAATGGATGGAAGCGTTAGTCCACCTACCGCATAAGCCGATAATTTCTTAAGGAATTTCTTCCTGTTAATTCTGCTGTGAACATAATCATCATACAAATCATACATTTCCTGATTTATATCCTCCGCTTTAACTTTTTTCATAATAGTTCATTTTTATGGAAATGATTATTTTTCAATAAGAATATTAAGATGAATTAGTCTATAAATATAAAAAAACCCTGCAAACTTAATGTTTACAGGGTTTAGAAGTGAACCAGCTCGGTCTCGAACCGAGGACCCCATCCTTAAAAGGGATGTGCTCTACCAGCTGAGCTACTGGTTCCTCCATTACTTTTTCGGCATGCAAAATTATAACCAATTCTTTGTTTTCCAAATTTTCTTACCAAGAAATATAAACTTTATTGAAATCATCTCAAAATAATTAATTTTAGACATGCATTTTCAACACGATACTAAAATCAGGGTTCGGTATAAGGATGCTGACCGTATGGGGTATGTTTACTATGGTAATTACGCTACCTATTTCGAAGAAGCCCGAACGGAAATGCTTCGATCCATGGGGTTTACCTATAAGGGATGGGAGGACAGCGGGCTCATACTTCCCGTGAGGGAAATGCATATTCGCTACCATTCTCCCGCTTATTACGATGACCTGCTGACAGTAAGAACCATTCTGAAGGATTTACCTGCTGTAAGGCTCAGTTTTTTTCATGAAGTGTATAACCAGGATGATCTGCTGATCTGCAAGGGCAACCTTGACCTGGTGTTTATAAACAGGGAAACCGGCCGGCCAACCCGTGCACCCAGGGAATTCCTTGATGCTATTCTCAATTCTGAGGGCCAGTAGAAATAATTCCTGAACTTCCATTATTTCAGTTTTCGCATCCCTGTGTAATGATTTGCTATGTTGCTCGTCATACACTTGAATCAAATTAAAACGGAGTGTTAAACTAAATTAATTAATGATGAAGAAAATTGCATTTTTATTACCAATGTTCCTGATTCCTATCCTTATGAATGCGCAGAAATCTCCTGTGGATAAGCTGTTTGATAAGTACTATGGAAAAGAGGGCTTTACAACTGTTCTTGTTACAAGTGACATGTTCGAAATGATTAAAAAAACGAATAATGTTTCCGGTGAGATTGAGGGGAAGGAACTTTTTAAAAAGATTGATCGGGTGAGAGTAATTGCCCAGGAGGATGACAGCCTTGCTATGGCAGAGGTCAATTTCATGGATGAGTTGAAGGGCAGTAATTTTGATGAGTACAAAGAACTTGTTGTTGTGAAGGAAGCGGACCAGGAAGTAATGATACTTGTAAAGGAAGAAGATGGGCGCATGAAGGAACTTCTCGTACTTGTCGGGGGAAGTGAAAATGTATTGGTTTCGGTTGAGGGTAAATTTACCATGGAGGACCTGGAGGCTCTTTCAGACCTGGATGGTCTGGATGTTCTCGGCGATGTTTTGAATTAATTAAATAAAGATGGCTAATTTTGGTAGATACAGTGGAAGAAATCCATGGATAGCAAAGATTTTAAGGATAGAGTTTTACCCCTTAGCCAGAAGATTTACCGGTATGCCAGCCGCCTTCTTGGAAACACACATGATGCAGAAGATGTGGTACAGGAAATATGGATGAAATTATGGGATCGAAAGGATCAGCTTGGGCAGGTGAAAAGTATAGAGGCTTTTACCTTCCGCATGACCCGCAATCTTTGCCTGGATAAGATAAAACTCAAAAAACCACAGTATTACGATGACAGGGAGGAATCAGCATATCGATTCGACGGAGCAGATGAAGGGCTTGATCCCCAGCATAGCCTGGAACTGAAGGATACAATGGAACACATGAACCATATCATAAGTCGCCTGCCCGAGCAGCAACAGACCATCATTCAACTGAGGGATATTGAGGGTTTGGAATACGATGAAATCTCAGAAGTAACAGGTATGGAAATTAATGCAATCCGGGTGAATATTTCAAGGGCCAGAAAGAAACTCCGCGATTCAATGCAAAATATAAGATAGCATGGAAAATCTGAAACATATAGAAGAACTGCTGGCAAAGTATTACCGGGCTGAGACAAGTATTGCTGAGGAGAATACCCTGTCCGCGTTCTTTCAGGCCGGGGATTTTCCGGATCATTTGAGTGCAGATGCCAGACTATTTGGATATTATACCAATAAGAAAGAGAATTCCCTTTCGGGGGAAATGGAGGCAAAACTGGATCGCATGATCGATGGTTCCAAGCCCCGGAAACTTACCTTGGGAATGGGACTGAAATATTACTGGATATCCGGTGCGGCGGCTGTTATACTTATCCTGCTGGGTATTTTCGTGGACAAAAAGATACTGGAGAATCCTGCATTTGAAGTCCGGCAAGACACCTATGAAGATCCTTACCTGGCCTATATTGAAGCGAAAAAGGTTTTATACCTGGTCTCAGAGAAACTGAATACTGGAAGAGAACCTCTTCAGAATCTCGAGAAACTGGAATCAGGAGTAAACTATATGCATCCGGTTTTTTCTTTCGGAGCCAGCATCCAGCATCTGGAGCAGTTGTCGACTATAGAGAAAACCAGGAAGTTAATATCTAAGTAATCGAAATTAAATTATATACATCATGAAAAAGTTATTATTTGTTATTTGTTTTATCGGGATATCGGCGCTCAGCCTTGCTCAGAATAAATCCATTGACCGGGTGTTTGATAAATATGCCGGGATGGAGGGCTTTACCACCGTCTATATCTCCAAGTATATGTTCAGCATGTTTTCTAACCTGGAAGGTGTGGAGGATGAAGACATGAAGGAGGTACAGGATGTATTCGGAAAACTGAATGGGATCAAGATCCTGGCTGTTGACGATGCCGCAGTCCTTGGGGAAGGAGTAAATTTTTACGATGAGATCATGAAGGATTTGCCAAAGGGCCGGTACGAGGAGTTGATGGTTGTAAAGGATAGTGAGTCGGATGTGGTATTCCTTGCACGTGAGGAGGGTGGCGTTATAATAGAGCTACTGCTTATTGTTGGTGGGGATGGAGACAATAATGCTCTGATAGCCATTACCGGGGAAATTGATCTGAATACTATTTCCAAACTGGGTAAAACAATGGATATTGATGGTATGGACCAACTTGACAACCTGGAAAAATAAAATGATTTTACACAGGCAGGGAAATCCCCTGGAAGTCCGTCCATCAGTTATTTTTCTTCTGGTCCTTGCCCTGGTAGTTATGTATACTGTACCAGCGTGCATGTACGACCCGGGTGGGGCAGGATCATTTAAATCCGTATTTGACCATTACCGTGATCAGGATAATGTGGAAGCCATAAGTTTTCCACCCGGACTGGTAAGTATTTTTCTTGATGATTCAGATCCTGAGCAGGCAGAATTGAAAAAACTGATGAAGGAGCTTTCCTCATTCCGGATGCTGTCGCTTAACGATGGATCTTCCGGACCTGAAACAGGCGATCTGACACAGGTGGAGGAAATGAAGGAAACGATTTTAGAATTTACTTCAGAGAACGAATTCCAGGATCTAATCAGAATCCAATCAGATGGACAGGATATCTTTATTCGTATTCGGGAAAAAGATGGACTTGTGAAAGAAGCAATCCTGATGATGGAATGCAGAAGACAGTTTTTTTGTTATTGACCTTAAAGGAAATATCTCACTCGAATACTTCAGCAAACTCGTTGAAGGGGGATACCTCGACAATCTCACGGATCTGAGTAATCTTGATTTCTGATGGCAGTGTCTTCGACCTGCATCTGCTCTAAACAGTCCTTTTTAAGGTAATCAGGGAAATTTCAGGGGGTATCCATATTCTTCCCGCATACCCTATATAGCCGAGTCCCGGATTTACATGTAAAAACTGTTTTCCCTCCCTGTACAATCCAATCCAGCGTGGATATTTTAACTGGACCGGACTCCACTTGAATCTTTTTGTACGTATCCCAAACTGCATTCCGTGGGTATGTCCCGAAAGAGTTAGTTGGACCCTGGTTTTTTCGAGAATCTCGGCATCCCAGTGAGAGGGATCATGGGATAGGAGTACGGTGAAGGAATCCTTCGGAATCTTTTCCAGGGCTTTATCCAGATCCCCATACTGCTTGAAAGGAGGAAGACCCCAGTTCTCAACCCCTGCCAAATATATTTCCTGTTCTCCTTTGTTGATCTTTAAGGAGCGGTTCAATAAGAGGGAAAATCCAGAGTCCTCGTGAGCTTTGAAAAGGTTTTCCATATTTGCCATCCTGGATTCCTCATCAGGCCAGTTATAATATTCTCCATAATCGTGATTGCCAAGTATGGAAAAATTGCCCTGGCTCGAAGTAATTTCTGAGAGGAGATCTGTCCACCCATCTGCTTCCCCGGCCAGGTTATTTACAAGGTCTCCGGTAAACAACACCAGGTCCGGGGATTGCCTGTTGATCATTTCCACCGCTTTTCGAAACTTATCCTGATGTCCGAAGAGGCTTCCCAGGTGCAGATCAGAGATATGGATAATCCTGAATCCATCGAATGCTGCAGGCAGATCAGGGGAGTTTATTTCAATGGGACGAACCCTGAATCTGAATCTGCCGAATATCATTCCACCCAGGATCACAAATAATGTAATGACCGATAATGGCAGTACTGAAAAGGATATGAAATTCAGCTTCCCGTGAAATATAAATTCTTGAAATCCAGGAGTTTCGGTAAAAACCAGAAGAACAGGCCAGGCCATCAATTTCAGCAGAAATTCCAGGAGTATGGCAATAATGTATATTAATTTGGGCACATAGAGAGCCAGGAAAAACCCGGAGAATACATAAAAACCTGCGAAAAAACCAGGTCGATTCTCTGCCAGGAAGAGTTTTCCGTACCTGTACAAAATAGCGATGTAGGTAATCGATATACTCCAGAACAAGGAATATATAAAAGGATTTCTGAATGCTGAAAAATCGAGCAGGAGACCGGCAAAGCTTATCCCGTCAACGATCAGAATGAATATTACGAAAAACATCAATATTTGGCGGATCTGAGATCTCATATACTTAAAATGAAATTATTGAAGTGGCAAATATAGCTTTTGAAAAATTACTTTTATTCCGGCTTGATAAAAACATATTTATGCTATAGTTTAGAGCCATAATAATTGATCAATTCCAAATCATGAAAAAGATAACACTGCTAGGTGTATTTTGTTTATTCTCCCTCACCATTTTTGCCCAGGTAGATTTTGGTGTTAAGGCAGGCCTGAACCTTACCAATATCTCGGCAGATATCCTGACGGATGACTACCAGATTAAATCCAATAACGGAAGTGAGATAGGTTACCATGCTGGAGCGTTTCTTAGAGCCTCCATGGTTGGTATATTCATTCAGCCTGAACTTCTGTATACCTCCATTGCTACGGAATACACAGTTACCGACGTGAATACAACACTTGAAAGTCTGGCCAAGCAAAGAGTGGGCCGGGTTGATGTTCCTGTGATGGTGGGAGCCAAACTGGGTACCCTGAGATTGGGGATCGGACCGGTAGCCAGTTTTATAGTCTCTGAGAAATCAGACCTTACCGATATAACCGGTTATGAAACAAAACTCAAATCAGCCACTTTCGGCTGGCAGTTGGGCGCTGGACTGGATGTCTGGAAGTTTGGATTTGACTTAAGGTATGAGGGTAGTCTCACGAAACTTGGAGATTATATTGTCGTTGGAGGTGAACAATTAAATCTTGACAACAGGGCCCGGCAACTGATACTATCAATAAGTTACAGGTTTTAATAAACTACATGGTTTTTCCCTAGCCTGGATATGAATGAACAATTTCGTCAGGATGTCAGAAAGGGACTGAGTTCCAGTCCCAAGTACCTTTCTTCCAAATACTTTTACGACAGGGAAGGGGATAGGCTTTTTCAAAAGATAATGGATCTGGAGGATTACTATCTTACTGACTGCGAGTATGAGATCTTATACACTTACAGGAAGGAATTACTAGATCAGTTTAAAGGAACATGTGATAAATTCCACCTGATTGAGTTTGGTGCCGGGGATGCTTATAAAACGAAAGTTCTTATATCATACTTTCTTAAGCTGCAGGCAAGATTTGAATACAATCCCATTGATATTTCTGAGAACAGCGTTTTGAACCTTGAGCAGGAGCTGGGGCGGGAATTTCCCGAATTAAAGCTTGCCCCAATCAACATGGAGTATTTCAGCGCCGTAGAGGAAATCAGCCAGCAGGATACCTGTAAGAAGGTCATACTCTTCCTGGGATCAAATATTGGGAATTTTTCTATGGAAGATGCCCAGGCATTTTTTAATCGCCTGGGGTCCGTACTCAAAGCAGGCGACCAGGCACTGATCGGTTTCGACCTGAGGAAAGATCCGGAAACCATTCGTAAGGCTTATAATGATTCATCAGGGATCACAGCGGATTTCAACCTCAACCTGCTGCGAAGGATTAACCGGGAATTGAAAGCCGATTTTGACCCGGGGGCATTTTATCATTCCCCCGAATACGAAATGGATACAGGGTGCGCCAGAAGTTACCTTGTCAGCAGAAAGGCCCAGGAAGTAAGTATTGGAGCCATTCCACTCAAAGTCTATTTTGAGGAGGACGAGTCCATCTTCATGGAGATATCCCAAAAATACAGTCTTGAAGAAACCTGCCAATTCGCTGATCAGGCAGGCTTCTTTGTAAAAAAGGACTATTTTGATAAAAGGAAGTATTTCCTCAATTCCCTCTGGGAGAAAAAATAATCAGCCATGTGCTATACGGTTAACATTAATCTTACAAGGAATGCCCTGGAGAAGCATTTCGCTTCCAGGTTTTGTGAACCGGCCTCATTTAAGCAGGGTTATTATTTCAATGCCTTTGACCTTCCTGAATTGCCAGTAATAACAGGAGAAGACCCGGAATCAATTAGCATGCTAAAATGGGGATTGATACCCTACTGGGTGAAGGATGCAGCATCATCCGAAGAGATCCGCAAAAAGACTTTTAACGCCAGGAGTGAGACTCTCAAGGATAAACCATCCTTCAGGGGAGCCCTGAAAACACGCCGATGCCTGGTTCTTTGCAAGGGTTTTTATGAATGGGAAGCCAGGGAAAACCAGAAAATCCCGCATTATATCTATCTAAAGGGCGAACCGCCTATAGCAATGGCAGGTCTTTATGAAAACTGGACTGACAGAGAAACCGGAGAGATGGTCAATACCTTTACCATCATTACAACAGCTGCCAATAAAATGATGGAAAAGATCCATAATACAAAAAAACGAATGCCGGTGATCCTGGCCGAGAAATACCGGGAAGCCTGGATCGATCCTGATCTCTCCCCTGAAAAAGCGCTTGTGAATCTTCAGCCGGTTGACGAAGAGTTAATGGGCTCCCATACAATCTCCAGGCTTATTTCAAAAAGGGGAGTTGATAAAAACACCCCGGAGCTGGTGAAACCCTTTTCATACAAGGAAGATACGCTCTGGTAATTCTCCCATTCTCCCGGCAGGTGTTGTCAAACATCAATGAGTTTATTGACTTTTATCATTCAGGTAGTAACTTATAAAAAACTTTCAAAGAAAGGAGGGATCAATATGCATAAATATTACATCTGTCCTGAATGCAAAGGACATCTTATGGTAGGAGACCATATCATTTTTACTGCCAGGAACAGCAAGAAAGAGTCAGGTCTTCTTTTACTACATCCAAATATTGGGAACTATGACAGCACCAAGCATCCATCTTTTAATTTTAAGGCGGGTGAGATACTGGAATTTTGCTGTCCGCTTTGCTCATCCTGTCTTGCATCCAAATTCGATAAAAACCTTGTTCATTTAATTATGGTGGATAAGGATAAGAAGGAATATGATATTTATTTCTCCAGAGTCGCAGGTGAACAAAGTACCTACAAAGTATCCGGAGATTCTTCTTCTGTCATGGCTACCGGTGAGCATTCACACAGATATACCTATTTTAAGATGCCGGAGCAAATGCAGAAATTTCTTCATAAGAATTGACCTCCCAAAAATCAAATTACCTCATATATGTTAAATCTTTGTTAAAAAGGTTTTAAGATCTGAATATTCTATTAGTTTTGTAAAGCAAATCAGAAAGAGTACAATGAGGTTCAGGATCATTACATCAACAGGTTTAGTTATTATTTGGTTACTAAGTTCTTTTACTGTAGAGCATCAGCCAAGGGTGCTTTCTTTTAATGATTTTGAACCTCATTTATATTTTTCAAATGATACAACTTACCTGGTGAATTTTTGGGCTAGCTGGTGTACTCCCTGTGTTGATGAATTGCCAGCCTTTGAAAAAATAGCTGAGGAGTTCAAAGATGATAAGGTAAAGGTATTACTTGTCAGCCTGGATTTTCCGAAGCAAATTGAATCAAGGCTTATACCATTTATTAAAAGGAATGATATCCAGTCGGAAGTTGTGGTGTTGAATGATCCTGATGCAAACAAATGGATCAACAGTGTTAATCCTGATTGGTCCGGATCTATACCCGCTACACTTATGTATAATAATAAGAACAGGATTTTCCATGAAGGGGTATATACCTATGATGAATTAAAAAAAATAATTGAACAAAATCTGCAATAAAATGAAGAAGATTTTATTTTTATTAAGCATTGCATTATTTACTGCTTCAATCGCACTCGGAGGGGGATATGAGGTTGGAGATAATGCCTCTGATTTCAAACTGGAAAATATTGATGGGAAGTATGTAAGCCTTTCCGATTTTGAGGATGCAAAAGGATTTATAGTTGTATTTACCTGTAATGGATGCCCCTATGCAAAGGCTTACCAGGATAGGATAATAGAACTTGATAAGAAATACAAATCACTGGGATATCCTGTAATTGCCATTAATCCCAACAACACTGATGTTAAATCAGATGACGATCTTTCCTCCATGAAGGAAAGGGCAGAAATGAAAGGATATACTTTTCCCTACCTGAAAGATGCAGATTATAAGGTCTACAAAGAGTATGGAGCAACGCGTACACCTCATGCCTATGTACTGACAAAGGGTGATGGTGATAAGCTGACAGTATCCTATATAGGTGCACTTGATGATAACTACCAGGATGCATCAGCGGTCAAAGAAGCCTACCTGTCCAACGCAGTAGACGCGCTCTTGGCAAGTAGCAAACCAGATCCGAGTTTTACCAAAGCAATAGGCTGCTCGATCAAGTAATAAAGATATTTAAAATAGGTTTAGGGGTACCGGGGTGTTCGCGAATGCGGCACCCCGGTTTTTCGTAATACCTACGAGAGTTAATCTTTTTTAATTTCCAGCGGAATAAATAGAAGGGATTCTGAATTAATGCAAAACCGGAGTCCGGTGGGAGGGGGACCGTCCTCAAAAACATGTCCCAGGTGAGATTCACAGGTAGCACAGGTTACTTCGGTGCGAATCATTCCATGGCTGGTATCACGATGATAAAGTATAGTTGAATCAGATCCCGTTTCGAAAAAACTCGGCCATCCACAACTGGAATTGAATTTCATAGTTGATTCAAACAAACGGCTTCCGCAAGCCACACAATCATAATGTCCTTTTTCGTAGAAGTCCCAGTATTTCCCAGTAAACGGGGCCTCAGTTCCCTTTTCCCTGGCAATACGGTATTGGGCCGGAGTGAGTTCCTTCTTCCACTCCTCATCAGATTTCACTACTTTTTTTACTTTTTCCTCCATAGCTTTTTCTTCTCCTTTTTGTGCCATTGAACAGGCAGTAATTGAAACAATAAGGATGACAGATGTAAATAACTTCAGTTTCATTATAATATTATAAAACGTTTTGTTCCCCAAATTGTTCAGGATGCTTACTTTTTCCTCTATCGTATCTTCATAATACATTTCATACAATAAAGAGTTACTTCTGAAGACCGAGGTAATACTTACGGTCCTGACATTATCACGGTTCATCAGAATATCGTTATCCGGATTCCCGGTACCGGCATTTTTATGAAAATAGACCGCATTTTCTATGCAGAAGTCGGGATCTGTTAACAACCATTCATTAAACCAATCCTGTCTCTTACTGATAATTTCTTTTGAATACAGGGTTACGGAGGACCAGATGGCGGGAATTTCAGCATTAAGTTCTTCATGATACACCTGTTTACCGTCCCATCGAATTTCATCCAGGCTTCGGCTCTCATATCCAATTATCAGAAGGGTAAAGGGCTCGAGTCCCTCAAAATTGTATTTATCCCTGAATAATCCAGGGTTATTGTACTTGAAAAAATCAAGAATTACATGTCCCCTGCTCATTCTGTAAGGGGGATTGCTTTGATGTGGTACGAAACCTCCATTCAGGAGGCATAGGGAGTACTCAGCAACAGAGCTTGCAATCCAGGTTCCTTGAGCATCCGGATCTCTCGGATAGTACAAGCTGCTTTTTTCTACCTCATATTGCATGGGAGGTATGGCTGCTTGTCTCACTATCTTTTCATCCCGCGTGGATGTAAGCAAAAATCCTTTCCCGGTGAGAGGTAAATAAGTTACCGTACACATTTTATTTTTGCTGTAGATGTTTAAGGGTTGAGAAGGCATAGCCGAAATCCTTGTCCAGCTTGATCTGCGGGAATTCGTGCTGAATGGCTATACGTATTATGGCCATGTGATGAACGGAGTGTTCAATATTATACACCAATTCACGTTCGGCATTGGTGCCAACAGAAAATTCCTCATCCGAATCCTCTGAAAAACTCCCACATAGCTCCAATGGATCAGACCAGAAGGGTTCATGGAACCGCTTCTCCATACTCTTTAAGGCTTCCAGGCAATTGACGCGGCTCTGTTCAAGTTTGGGATCATGTTTTCTTCCATCATAGTTGATGCGTCCTGAATTGATTCCTTCCAGCATCACCTGGTAAAACTCAATAATATGTCTGTAATGTTTCCCAATAGAATTATTGAGAAGAACAGGCAGGGGTTTTGTAAAATCCTCATCAGAAAAACTCTCAGCAAGTCCAATGAGCTGTCCCAAAATCTGTTTGCTAGCCTTTTTAATTGTATCCATACCCTGCTCTGTCAATTCCTCAAAAATACGAATTTCATTGTTATTAGTAATCACGGATTGGATATCTTGATCTGGGGAGCAAATATAAAGGGACTGTAATATTAAAAAAGTCAGCTGCTTTACACTTCTCAGCAGAATAATGATGGCATTTTTGGACAAATACCTGGAAATAATTTTTCTCTGATGGGATATTAACAAATTGTTAATAACCTGTGTGAATACTGTGTTAAGATAATCAACCAAAAATATTTGGCAACTGAACGATTTCAGATTATGTTTGTTCTACCAAGTGAGAGATAAAAGGCTTCTCACCAGGGTTAAAAAGTTCAGGCTGATCTCGCTTCGGTGAGAATAGAATGAACCGGATCAGGAAAAGAACAGAGCCGTGAGGCTTTGCCTCTGAAAGATCAACTCCGGCGGGACTGGCAGCAAGGGAAAGCTCTTCGGAGAAAGAACAAGTTGCTCCATCTCTTCAAGGTAAGATTCGAAAGAATCAATCTTTGAAAAGACTGGCTTATCAGGGGAAGCGAAACCGGAACTACCCGAAAGGGCGGAAAACGGACGTGACCTGATCAAACTGTAAAACCTTCGGGATTTGCGACCTGATCAACCTGGTTAGAAGAGGTCTGGGGAAAGCAGGTTTGAAAGAACCTGACGGAAACAGGTCCGGGTTTCATAAAGAGGTAGCTCTAGGGTTACGAACTGATGAAACGGTCATAATAACTGCAGCTAGGCGCTGTTTGTAGACTATGGTTTGCAAATAGTGGAATGGGAACTTTTCTTTACGGAAAGGCTCCCATTCTTGTTTTATAGCCCTCCCTGAATTATCAGACCGGCACTTCAATATTTCGGTGTAATCCTGAGGTATTGCTAATAAAGTCGTCTTCCCCGTGAAACGGGGTCAGGACTGTTTAGCAATTCCGTAGGTACCGAAAAATTGATAGGTGCCTTGTCTGACAAAACCTTCAGGATATACGGGTGGAATGAAAAATGTAATTAAGGGAGGGCTACAGGGGTATATTGCCGTGCTTTTTTGCGGGTTTGGACTCCGTTTTATTCTGGGTCATCTCAAGTGCCTGTATCAGTTTAGACCGGGTCTGTCTTGGCATTATAATCTCATCAATAAACCCAAGTTCAGCGGCCTTATAGGGATTCGCAAAGGTATCCTTGTATTCGTCAATCACCTTACTCCGGGCTTCTTCAGAATCAATTTTATTCCGGTACAGGATATTAACCGCACCCTCAGATCCCATGACAGCTATTTCTCCAGTGGGATAGGCAAAATTAATGTCGGCGCCAATATGTTTGGATGACATTACGCAATAGGCTCCCCCATAAGCTTTTCTTGTTATCAGGGTGATTTTTGGAACAGTTGCCTCTGAAAAGGCATATAGCAGCTTTGCTCCATGTTTGATAATGCCCCCGAATTCCTGGAGGGTTCCGGGAAGAAAACCAGGTACATCTTCTAATGTGATCAGCGGTATATTGAATGCATCGCAGAAACGGACAAAACGGGCTCCCTTGACAGAGGAAGTGATATCCAGGACCCCTGCCAGATGCGCGGGCTGGTTGGCCACAATTCCAACGGATTTTCCGCCTAACCGGGCAAAACCAATTACTATGTTTTTAGCATAATGTGGTTGGACCTCAAGAAAGATGCCGTCATCCACAACGGCGGTGATAAGTTCAGTTATATCATAGGGTTTGTTCGGGTCATCCGGTACAAGGGTTTGTAGTTTTTCTTCCTCCCGGTTGATATCATCTGTACAGACTTTAAACGGCGGATCTTCCATGTTGTTAGAAGGCAGGTAGCTCATCAGTTCCCGAACCATCATCATACATTGCACATCATCTTCGGCAGCAAAATGTGCAACCCCGCTTTTAGAGTTATGGGTCATGGCACCACCTAATTCATTTTTGGTAACGTCCTCATGGGTTACCGCCTTGATCACATCCGGACCAGTTACAAACATGTAGCTGGTCTTTTTTACCATAAAAATAAAGTCAGTCAGGGCAGGGGAATAAACAGCTCCGCCGGCACAGGGACCCAGAATTGCTGATATCTGTGGAACGACTCCGGACGATTTTACATTGAGGTGGAATATATCTGCGTATCCCCCAAGGCTTTGTACACCTTCCTGAATCCTTGCTCCTCCGGAATCATTCAGTCCAATGACAGGAGCCCCCATTTTCATGGCAAGTTCCATCACCTTTATTACCTTATCGGCATTAGCTCTGCTCAGTGTTCCTCCAAAAACAGTAAAGTCCTGTGCAAAAACAAAAACAAGCCTGCCATCGATCTTCCCGTGGCCGGAGACAACACCATCTCCGGGGATAAGGTTTTTTTCCATATTGAAATCCCTTGCCCTGTGAATGACAAGTTTATCCATTTCCACGAAACTGCCAGGATCTAATAGAGCATCTATTCTTTCCCTTGCGGTTATCTTATTAGCAGCATGCTGTTTCTCAATTCTCTTGTCGCCACCGCCTTTTTCAGCGGCTTCCATGCGATCTTCAAATTCTTTGAATTTTTTATCCAGGGATGAACTCATAGCTGGTATTTTGTAATTTATTCCAGGGTTATCAGGGGCTGGTTTCCCTCAATGGTATCTCCTTCTTTAACAAGTATCTCCTTTATTACACCTTCACGACCGGACTTATATTCGCTTTCCATTTTCATTGCGGAGACAATAATTACCGTCTGGCCGGCTTCTACTTTTTCACCCTTTTTAACAGGGATCTTGACAATTTTGCCAGGCATAGGAGAGGAGATGGTATTTCCACTATCTTCATCATCATCTCCCATTCGGCTCATAAGGTAGCGAGTCTCGGAATCTATGATCTCCAGGTCATATGATTTATTCCCGGAGTTTACAGTGTATTGTTTGGCAGTATCTTTCCCCAGAATCTCCAGATTATAAGATTTGCCATTGAGCAACAAGGAATACATACCCTCTTTCACCTTGAGGATATCAAGTGTATAAAGATCCTCATCCACCTTTATGGTGATCTGGTTGCCTTCCCTGCTGATTAGTTCAACATTTGACTCTCGGTCATTTAGCCGGATTTCAAGTGACATAATGTGGGATTAAAGCTATTTTATAGTCTGGTTATTCCCTTTTTTCTTCCAAAATCCTTCCATGGGGATTTTCCTCCGTTGCTCTGGAAGGGCTTCAGGGCCTGGGATTTCATTAGTTTATCCTGATAGTCAATAAAGGCAGTAATGATGGCAAGGTCTTCAGCTTCTTTACCTCCCATATCACTTTTTTCCATCAGGGAATCTAAATTATCATTGATGAAATGGGTATCGTAATTTCCCTCTGCAAATGTCTTATTGTCCATGACTTTTTCCAGGAAACCGATGGATGTTTTTACCCCACCTATTTTATATTCATACAGGGCACGCTTCATGCGTCCAATAGCATCTTTACGTGTTTCTGCCCAGGTGACAAGCTTTGAGATCATAGGGTCATAGAACATAGGTATATTATATCCCTCATAGACGTATCCATCGGTTCTTATACCTGGACCTGAGGGTTCGGTCATGTAGCCAATCCGACCTGGACTGGGCATGAAATTATTATCCGGATCCTCTGCGTATATCCTGCATTCAATAGCATGCCCGTTTTGTTTTATATCCTCCTGTTTGTGTCTCAGTTTTTCACCTGATGCAATTCGTATCTGTTCCTTAACCAGGTCAATTCCTACAACCTCTTCGGTAATCGGGTGCTCGACCTGAAGACGGGTATTCATCTCCAGGAAATAATAATTCCTGTCATTATCAGCGAGGAACTCAATGGTGCCCGCACCTTCATAATTAACCGCCTTCGCTGCCATGACAGCAGCTTCACCCATTTTTTTCCTCATCTCAGGAGTGACCAGGGGAGATGGGGTCTCTTCAATGACCTTCTGGTGCCTTCTCTGTACCGAACATTCTCTTTCGCACAGATGAATCACATTTCCGTGCCGGTCTGCGAGGATCTGAAATTCGATATGGTGTGGTGATTCAATGTATTTTTCAATGTATACCGAATCATCTCCGAAGGAAGCCAATGCTTCTGATTTAGCTCCCCTGATAGCATCCAGCAGATCCATTTCTTCTTTGACCAGCCTCATTCCTTTACCTCCTCCTCCGGCTGAAGCTTTAATCATTACCGGTAATCCGATTCCGGCAGCTGTCTTTACAGCTTCTTTTTCATTCTTAATGGCTTCTTTTGTTCCGGGTACAACCGGTACTTCGGCTGCCATCATGGTTTCTCTTGCGGTGATTTTGTCTCCCATCGTTGAGATGGCATGGGCAGAGGGACCAATAAATATAATTCCTTCCTTTTTACAACGATTGGAGAATTCCGCATTTTCGGACAGAAAACCATATCCCGGATGTATTGCATCCGCTTTGGAAGTCCTGGCTACTTCAATGATTTTGTCAATGACAAGGTAGCTTTCGTTGGAGGGTGAAGGACCTATAAAATAGGCTTCATCGGCATAGCGAACATGTTGAGAAGATCTATCTGCCTCTGAGAAAACTGCAACTGTCGGGATACCCATCTCTCTGCATGATCTGATTACCCGGACAGCGATCTCGCCTCTGTTGGCGATAAGAACTTTCTTGATCATATATATCCGTTACAGTAGTTAGGCAAAGATTAAAAAAAAAATCTTAATCGAAAGTAAAATGAGCGTTATTTACGGCAATATATTAATTATATCCGGGGTATATGATTGAATATAAAATGAATATGTATTTCTATGCAGATGTTTTACAAATTATTAATTTAGGGTCGTATGAAATTCTTCATTGGAAACGTAGTATTGGCGATAATTTCCAGCCTCATTGGTAGCTTCTGCCAGGCTCAGGAACCATTTCCGGAATCAGCTCTGTTTGCATCGGATTCAATTCTTGAGCTGACTTTAGTTACTGAAATGGATAAATTACTTAGCTATTCTACTGAGGAACCTTCCTACCAGGATGCCAGGCTGGTCTATAAGGATCCCCTGAATCAGCAGGAGATCGAAATGGACATTGAGGTCAGGGCCCGGGGCAAATTCCGCAGAAAACCTGAGAATTGTGATTTTCCACCTTTGAAAATTAAGTTCAGCAAAAAGGAAAAACAGGGCAGCATTTTTGAAGATTTAAAGGATGTGAAGCTCGTTACGCATTGCCAGACTGGCTTTATTGATTTTGATCAATATGTCCTTGAAGAGTTTCTTATCTATAAGGCATATAATATTTTTACTGACTATAGTTTTAAGGTACGCCTGGCAAAGATCTCATACCTTGACCTGAGCGGGCAGATGGATACAATTACCAGGTATGCATTCATACTTGAGAGCGTTGAACATATGGCCGAAAGAAATAAATGCTATTTACTTGAACTGGAATCAGTTCCGGTGCATGAACTTAACCAGAGCCAATTGATCCTGATGTCGATGTTCAACTATATGATGTTAAATTCAGATTTTTCAGTTCCGATAGTTCATAATATTGAACTTATCAGGCATGATCATTTTAGTCCACCAATCCCGGTACCTTATGATTTTGACTGGTCAGGTATTATAAATATTCCTTATGAGTCTCCCTTCGCAGGGAGTAAAACCAAATATTCCGGACGACAGTACAAGGGGCCCTGTATGAAAAGAAAGGAAATGCAACAGATATTCTCTACAATGCTTTCAAAGAGTCAGGAACTCTTAGATATGTACGGGGAATTTCCATACATTGATAAGGAACATCGATCTCGTAGTTTACACGACCTCACTATGTTCTACATAATAATTAGTAACAAGGAGTTAATCAGGCAGGAATTTATTAAAAACTGCAAAGATTAGGTTATTAACATCATCTGGTATTTTGACCAACAGCCAATAATGAGAGGTATTTGGATTTAACTCTTCGACCAAGCCTGTAATTTCGTATGCGAAGATAATGTGATAAGCAATCATATCAACATATTCGCAGTCCCGCAAATACATACCTAAACATCATGTAGTCAAATAGATATGTCTATTTAACTGGTTTTTAACAGTTATGTTTATACAGTCTTAGTTTCCTATTTTTGCGAAAGCAGCTATATTTGCCGGCTGTTTTTGGATAACTGTTTGGTTAACCTATAATTAATTAATGAAAAAAACTAAATTCATTATTGTACAGATCGTGCTTGTGCTTGTCCTTTTTTTCTGGGATATCGGTTCCATATTTTCCGACCGGAAAGGCTCACACCCTGTTCAATCAAATGAAATCAATAATAAATCCGTTAAGATCCGAAATGATATGTCATCCTTTCAGGGAACGGAGCGAATGGACAAATCCATTTCTGATTTTTTAAAACGCTACAAAATTAAAGGAGCATCCGTTGCTGTGACCAAAGATGGAAGGCTGGTTTATGCAAAGGGCTTTGGATTTGCCAACGAGGAAGAAAATGAGAAAGTGGATCCCAACCATGTATTCCGTCTGGCAAGTCTATCTAAACTTATTACATCGGTAGCCATTATGAGGCTTGAGGAAGAAGGAAAACTTGCATTGGAGGATAAAGTTTTCGGACCTGAGGGAATTCTTAGTGACTCCCTGTATCTACGATACAAAGATAAGAGGGTGGAGAATATTACAGTTGGTCACTTACTTAAGCATAAAGCCGGATGGTCGAAGTATTATGGAGACCCGATGTTCATGCCACATATTGTTGCAAGAAGGACCGGAGCAGAGCTTCCTGTTCAGACAGCGGATGTGATCAGGTATGCCCTGACCCGGAAACTAAATTATTCTCCTGGTGCACGTTATAGCTATTCGAACCTGGGGTATGCGGTTCTTGGAAAAATAATAGAGGAGATCACGGGAATGGGATACGAGGATTATGTCCAGGTATCACTGCTACATCCTCTTGGAATCAAAGAGATGCAAATCGGACATGGTTATTTTGAGGACCGGGCTCCAAGAGAGGTTAAGTATTACGATGTGTCAGGAAACCAAAAGGTTCTGGCTTATGACAGTAAAGAAAAATATGTTCCAAGAGTATATGGTGGAAATGATATTAGTTTATTAGGAGCAGCCGGTGGATGGATAGGATCACCTGCTGATGTACTGAAACTTGCTGTTGCCATTGACGGATACAATTCCAGTCCTGATATCCTGATGCCAGAAACCATCGGAACGATGACAAATAGCAGAAATAACCGGTATGATATGATAGGATGGAAGGGAACGGATGGCAGCGGGACCTGGTGGCGGACTGGAACACTTACCGGTACCTCAGCACTTATTGTGAGACAGAATAACGGAATCAACTGGATAATCGTAACAAATACCACCACATGGAAAAGATCCCGGATCCATAGTGAGACTTCGAAAACAATGTTCAGGGCAATATATAGTGTAAATAACTGGCCCGAATATGATCTGTTTGATTTCCAGGCACCTCTGGAACTCCCTTCCATGTACCTGACCCGGACCGATTGATTTTTCTTTTGTACTTCTTTTCAAGCTTGTATTGTTCCATCGGTGAAATCACTAATTTTACGTTCTAACTCGATCCAATGGATTTGCTTCACCGACAACAGGTCTCATTTGACTATTTGTATTCTAATAACATAGACCTGGTCATTGGTGTTTCTGGTTATGAAAAGAGGTCGCCCTACCTTATGGAGAGGATTAAACTGGGCAATGAGACCAAACTTGTACTAGGATTTGAGGAAAGACTGGATGAATTGAACCGACCTGAAAATGACCGAATTTTCAGTGATCTGGGCTTCCATCCCATAATTGTTTCTGGAAACAAGCCACTGGATGTAGAAGCCCTGCTGGGCCATCTTCCCTCCCGGGAAAGGACAGAACTGACAATATTGTTGGATTATTCCTGCATGACAAAACCATGGTATGCATCTTTTATTGATTATTTCAGTCGTGTTCAGTTGCCGTATATGAAAGTTAATGTTCTATTCTCCTATACGAATTCAGTCTATGTGGAACCAAAAAAGCCTAAACCTTTGCGCATAGCAGAATCACTTGGATATGGAGTTCAGGGGATAATGGCCGGGAAACCTCTTGCTCTTGTAATGGGTTTAGGATATGAAAAGGATAGAGCAGAATTCCTCCGGAAGTCAATGGATGCAGCTAAGACATACTGCCTATATGCTGATCCCTGCAATGATGAACGTTTTGTTGAAAAAGTATATATTAATAATTTTAAGCTGATAGACAGCCTGCACAAAACTGAAGTAATTACATATCCACTGGATGATTTGGAAAAAACAGATAGTCTCCTGACAGATCTATGCCTGGATCTTCGAATGAATTACAGGATTATTCTGGCTCCATTGGGACCAAAACCTTTTGCATTGATATGCATGCTGGTCGGTGCACGTTACCCGGATATTGAAATCTGGAGAGTGGGAGCGGGTAAGTTGGAATCAGTATATGACCGTCTACCTGAAGGGGAACCAATTGTCTACCGGGTGGAATATGGGAATGACGAAGAATAGAACATCTGTTAACAAATGTCCTGCAGACTCTATTTAGAACCGGTATAGATTAATTTTTGTTTGTTATATTTGCAGCTCTAAATTAAGACTTCGTAAAATGGCGAATTTTGAAATTGTGATGCCCAAACTGGGCGAGAGTATTGAGGAAGCTACTATCATAAAATGGTTTGTAAAACCTGGTGATAAGATCGAAGACGATGATGTATTGCTGGAAATTGCTACCGACAAAGTTGATTCTGAGATTCCCAGTCCGGTTTCCGGGACTTTAGTGAAACTGAATTATGAACAGGATGAAACAGTACCCGTGGGAACGGTTATCGCCATAATTGACACCAGCGGTGATGATCTTAAGGTTGAGGAGGTTCAGGAAGCAGCTGAAGCTCCAGTGCCACCTTCAGAGCCTGCCCCGGTTGATCCTGTATCAGATGCTCCTGAATCACAAAAATTAGTGACCTCAGGTGGGCAGGGACGCTTTTACAGTCCTCTTGTACTTACCATAGCCAGGGAAGAAGGTATTTCCATGACTGAACTGGACAGCATTCCAGGTAGTGGCAAAAACGATCGTGTTCAGAAAAAGGATATATTGAAATACCTGGAAACAAGATCGTCAGTGCCAGCCTCAGCAAGCGTTTCAGCAGCATCCACCCAGGCTACAGAAGCACCAAAACCAAAAGTTTCGGTCTCTGTCAGCGCCGGAGATGAGATTATAGAAATGGACCGGATGAGAAAGCTTATTGCAGACCATATGATCATGTCCAAAAAAACCTCAGCTCATGTCACCAATATGCTGGAGGTTGATGTTACGGATATTGTACTCTGGAGAAACCGGATAAAAGATGAATTTCAGCAAAGGGAAGGCGAGAAGATCACTTTTCTACCCGTATTTCTGGAAGCCACTATTCAGGCATTAAAAGAATTTCCTATGATCAATTCCTCAGTGGACGGGGACAAAATCATCATTAAGAAGGATATTAACCTGGGTATAGCCGTCGCACTCCCGAGCGGGAACCTGATCGTACCCGTTATCAAGAAGTCAGATTCACTCAATCTCCTTGGAATAACCAAGGCTTTGAATTCAATGGCAGTTAGTGCCAGGAATAATAAACTTAGTCCCGACGATATCCAGGGAGGCACTTTTACAATTTCGAATTTTGGGACATTCAGGAATGTTATGGGTACACCCATTATTAATCAGCCACAGGTAGCTATATTGGCTATTGGAACGGTGGAGAAAAAACCGGCTGTAATAGAAACCTCTACGGGTGATGTAATAGGTATCAGACATAAGATGTTTCTTTCTCTCACATATGATCACCGGATCATTGACGGTGCTTATGGAGGAGCATTTTTAAGAAGAATGGCAGATATCATGGAAAGCTTTGATGTGAAGCGAACCATTTGATCAACGAGCAGAATATAATATCATGAAGAAAGACAGAGCATATCATATTAAAACAACTGACAAGGAAACCCTGGAACAGTGGTTCCGAATGATGACCATGGGGCGTCTTCTGGATGACAGAGCACCTAATTATCTGAAACAGGCTATAGGCTGGTCTTATCACGCACCTTATGCCGGACATGATGGGATACAGCTGGCAATAGGCCAGATTTTTAACAGGGAAACAGATCATTTATTTCCCTATTACCGGGATATGCTTACCTCTATTTCAGCGGGACTGACGGCAGAGGAGATCATTTATAATGGTATTTCCAAGGATTTGGATGTTGCCGGAGGAGGCAGGCATATGTCCAACCATTTTGCCAAACCTGAATGGAATGTTCATAATGTTTCTTCCTGTACGGGAAATCATACCCTGCATGCGGTTGGAGTAGCAAGAGCTATTAAAAGATATAAAACCCCTGGAATTGCTATTAGTTCACAGGGCGAATCCTCAGTATCGGAGGGTTATGTTTATGAGGCTATTAATGGTGCTTCCAATGAGAAGCTTCCTGTAATGTTCGTATTCCAGGACAATGGATATGGAATTTCAGTCCCTAAAAAGGACCAGACCGCTCGCCGGAAAGTAGCGGATAATTTCACAGGATTCAAGAACCTTGAAATCATTCATTGCAATGGGAAGGATGTATTTGATTCCATGAATGCCCTTGTTAAGGCCAGGGAACATATTGAAAAGAATGAAGAACCGGTCATTGTTCATGCCAACTGTGTGAGGATCCATTCCCATTCGAACTCAGATGCACATGATTTGTATCGGGATGATTATGAGCTGAATTACGTACTTGAATATGATCCCCTGGCAAAGTTCAGACGTCTTCTGTTACGCTATGATCGTTTCACGGAAGAGGAACTACAGGCTATTGAGGAAGAAATGAAGGGAGTTGTCAAACTGGCCCATAAGGCCGGCATGGCAGCACCGGATCCCTCTCCCGAATCCATTCACGATTTTGTACTCCCGGAACCCTATGTGTCGGAGAAATATCTGGATGGAACGCATAATTTCGAAGGAGAACAAAAAAAGCTGATTCAGGGACTTAATGAAACACTGAAAGCTGAATTCAGACATAATCCGGATACCTATATATGGGGACAGGATGTTGCACATAAGGAAAAAGGAGGGATTTTCAATGTTACCAAGGGAATGCAACAGGAGTTCGGCATAGAACGAGTTTTCAATGCACCCATCGCAGAGGACTTTATTATGGGTACGGCCAATGGAATGAGCAGGTTTAATGATAAAATCCGGATTGTTGCCGAAGGAGCTGAATTTGCCGATTATTTCTGGCCAGCTATGGAGGCCTTTGTTGAAACTACCCATGAATACTGGCGCACAAAAGGTCAGTTCTCACCCAATATTACCATCAGACTGGCTTCGGGTGGTTATATTGGAGGTGGACTCTATCATTCCCAGACAATAGAAGGATCCATCACAACATTCCCGGGTGTACGTGTTGTATATCCTTCATTCGCAGATGATGCTGCAGGATTGCTGAGGACTTGTATGAGGAGCAGGGGACTGAATTTCTTTATGGAACCTAAGGCTTTGTATAATGCGCCAAAAGCAGCTACACCCATACCGGATGATTTTGAAGTACCCTTCGGTAAGGCAAGAATTCGCAGAGAAGGTGAAGATATGACTATAATCACCTATGGTAATACCACTCATATGTGCCTGGAGGCAGCTGCCAAAATTGCAGAAAAGGAAGACGCCAGTGTGGAGGTTATTGACCTTCGTTCTCTGATCCCACTTGATAAGGAAACCATACTTACTTCGGTTAAAAAGACAGGTAAAGTCCTGGTCGTTCATGAGGATAAGGTTTTTTCCGGCTTTGGTGCTGAAATCGCCGCAGAAATTACAGAGGAAGCCTTTGAATATCTTGACGCACCGATAAAAAGAGTTGGTTCAGAATTTACCCCGGTAGGTTTTAACCGTATACTTGAAGTAGCTATTCTTCCCAATACAGACAAGATACTGACAGCAGCAATAGAGCTGCTGGAGTACTAATACTAAAATATATTCCCGTGAAAAAGATAGGTATCGTATACAGTTTCAATACCCATAAGACTTCCAAAATCGCAAAAAGAATTGCCGATGCTTTTGAAGGTACGGTCAAAACAGAAATGATCAATGTAGAGGAAATCACTCCTGAACTGTTCACCCAATTTGACAATCTTGTCTGCGGAACAGCTACCTGGTTCGATGGGGAACTTCCCAATCACTGGGATGAGTTTGTTCCGGAGCTGGAGGATATGGACCTGAAAGGGAAATCAATTGCCCTTTTTGGACTGGGAGACCAGAAAGGATATCCTGAGAATTTTCTTGATGGAATGGGGATACTTGGGGAAATTCTTGAAGAACAAGGTGCCCGCCTGGTTGGTTTTACTTCCACGGAAGGATATTCCTATGAATCATCAAGGGCAGAGCGAGGTGACGAGTTTTGCGGACTTGGTATTGATTATGAATCCCAGGGAAGTAAAAACAAGGAGAGGGTCAATGGCTGGGTTGAAAAACTCAAGCTTGAGTTCAGGTAGAGTTTTCACTCATTTTAAACACTCCTCTCTCACTCAGGTGACAATGGGGAGCTTGACTTCATGGTAGTTTTGCTACTATGAGACCCGGTTTTTTCCTATTATTCTCAATCTACCCGTCAACATGCCTGTTTTTTATATGTTGTATGGCATATTTCATATTTATTTACTTCTTTTGTAGATTAATAACAGCCCTAAAAGCAGGATTCATGGAGAAGGATAAAGTATATGTTTTTGATACCACTCTTAGAGATGGGGAACAGGTGCCAGGTTGCCAGTTGAATACTATTGAAAAAATTGAAGTTGCCAAGGAACTGGAACTCCTTGGAGTTGATGTGATTGAAGCCGGCTTCCCCATTTCCAGTCCAGGAGATTTTAACTCCGTTGTGGAGATATCAAAAGCAGTGTCGGAACCCATTATATGTGGTCTTACACGGGCAGTTGAAAAGGATATAGAAGTAGCTGCGGATGCCTTGAAATTTGCCAAGCGCCCAAGAATTCATACCGGGATCGGAACTTCCTATTACCATATTCACTATAAGTTGAACTCAAACCAGGATGCTATTGTTGAAAGAGCAGTAGCAGCAGTGAAGTACGCAAAGAAATTTGTAGAGGATGTTGAGTTTTATGCTGAAGATGCGGGGCGAACAGAAAATAAATATCTTGCCAGGGTAGTCCAGGCTGTCATTCAGGCCGGAGCCACCGTGGTAAATATCCCCGATACAACCGGTTACACACTTCCGGAAGAATTTGGGGCCAAGATAAAATACCTTAAGGACCATGTTGATAATGTGGATAAGGCTATTCTTTCCACTCACTGCCATAATGATCTTGGAATGGCTACGGCAAATACCATTTCAGGGGTTATAAATGGAGCCAGGCAGGTTGAGGTGACAATGAATGGTATTGGTGAAAGGGCTGGAAATACCTCACTTGAAGAGGTAGTTATGATATTGAAAAGCCGAAAACATCTGAAGTTGTACACTGATATAAATTCAAAAAGAATATTTAAAACTTCACGTCTTGTTTCAACTCTTATGAGAATGCCCATACAGCCGAATAAGGCAATTGTCGGCAGAAACGCATTCGCTCATTCTTCAGGTATCCACCAGGACGGTGTGTTGAAAAAGAGGGAAAATTATGAGATCATTGATCCCAGGGCAGTCGGGATTAATGAATCTTCTATTGTTTTAACTGCCAGGAGTGGAAGAGCAGCACTAAAACATCGTGTGGAGAAGCTGGGTTATAAACTTAGTAAAGATAAGATTGATCATCTCTATCATGAGTTCCTGGAAGTTGCTGATAAGAAAAAAGAGGTAAATGATGAGGATCTCAAGGTCCTGGTTGGTAAGGAAAAACGCGGTCCCCGTAGTATTGAACTTACGGCCCTTCAGGTTACCTGTGGAATCAGTTCGATTCCAACAGCTACTGTATCTCTTGAAATGCAAGGGAAGGAGTATATCGAATCTGCCACCGGGAATGGTCCAGTTGATGCGGCTTTCACGGCAGTTAAGAGTATTGTAAATAAGAAAGTCAGACTGGAAGAGTTCCTGATACAGGCAATAACCAGGGGAAGCGATGATCTTGGTAAAGTACATATTCAGATCCAGCATAAAGGAAGTTCATACTATGGCTTTTCAGCCAATACGGATATAGTTACTGCATCCGTTGAGGCATTTATTGATGCCCTGGCACAGGTCGTCTGAACCTGGATGAGTTAAATTCTTACTAATTTTTTCTTTTCAGACCAGAATATCCTTTTATCGTTTAATTTTGTAATTCTATTATTCATAAAGCATATGGCACAGACGTTATTTGAGAAAATATGGGATAAGCATGTGGTTGATCGGATACCTGATGGACCGGATGTATTGTTTATTGATAGGCACTTCATCCATGAAGTTACAAGTCCCCAGGCATTCACCGGTATCGAAAGAAGGGGCATACCTGTATTTAGACCTGAAAGGGTTTTTGCTACACCCGATCATAATGTACCCACTATTGACCAGCACCTGACCATAGGGGATAAGCTTTCCCGGCTCCAGGTAGAGAAACTCTCAGATAACTGTAAGAAACATGGGATACAGCATTTTCATCTCCAGCATGAAAATCATGGGATTGTCCACATAATCGGTCCCGAACTCGGAATAACCCAGCCCGGCCAGACTATTGTATGCGGGGATAGCCATACTGCAACTCATGGTGCATTTGGGTGCATTGCTTTTGGAATCGGTACCAGCGAGGTGGAAATGGTATTTGCCAGTCAGTGCCTTATGCAGTACAAACCAAAGAAAATGAGGATCACAGTAGAAGGTGATCTGAATTCCGGGGTAACTTCAAAGGATGTTATCCTTTATATTATAGCCCAACTGGGTGCCGGAGGAGCTACTGGATTTTTCGTGGAATTTGCTGGTTCCACCTTCAGAAATATGTCAATGGAGGCCCGGATGACTGTTTGTAACATGGCCATCGAGATGGGTGCGAGAGGGGGACTGATTGCACCTGATGATAAGACCATTGAATATGTGAAAGGCAGAAAGTATTCCCCGGAAGGGAATGAACTGGATCAGAAAATTGCTGACTGGAAGGAACTTTACACAGATGAAGACGCTGTATTTGACCAGGAAATTAAATATAATGCCTCAGAAATTCCACCCATGGTTACCTATGGCACCAATCCGGGTATGGGCATAGCAGTGGATCAACCGATTCCTACGAATGCAGGAGAAGAAAAATCACTAGAGTATATGGGACTCAAACAGGGTGATATGCTTTTGGGAATGGAAGTTAATTATGTATTTATTGGAAGTTGTACCAATGCCAGGATTGAAGATTTCAGGGCTGTCGCTAATCTTGTGAAAGGGAGAAAAAAAGCCCCAAACATCAAAGCATACCTTATCCCCGGGTCAAAGCTCGTTGAAAAGCAGATTGATGAGGAAGGAATAAGAGAGGTACTGGCTGAAGCCGGATTTGAAATCAGACAACCGGGATGCTCGGCATGTCTGGGAATGAATGAGGATAAAGTTCCTAAAGGAGAATATTGTGTATCCACTTCCAACAGGAATTTTGAAGGCCGGCAGGGTCCTAAATCAAGAACTATACTTGCCAGTCCCCTTACAGCCGCAGCCACTGCAATTACCGGTAAAATTACAGATGTTAGATCATTAGTATAAGATATCATGGAAAAATTCACCACCATAGTTTCAAGGGCAGTACCCCTAAAGGCCGAAAATGTTGATACAGATCAGATCATACCGGCGAGATTTCTGAAAGCAACTGACAGGGAAGGATTTGGAGATAACCTTTTCCGGGACTGGAGGTATAACGAGAATGATGAGCCTAAGGAGGGCTTCATATTGAATAATCAAGATTACAGTGGTACTATTTTTCTTGCCGGCAAGAATTTTGGATCCGGGTCCAGTCGTGAACACGCCGCCTGGGCACTTTTTGATTACGGCTTCAGGGTTGTAGTATCCAGTTTCTTTGCAGATATATTTAAAAACAATGCACTGAATAATGGACTACTGCCTGTACAGGTATCTGATAAATTTCTTGCAGTTCTGCTTGATAAGGTAGAATCTAATCCCTCCGAAAAGATAGAGATTGATCTTGAAAACCAGGTCATTCGACTGGTAAGTACCGGAGAGGAAGAATCCTTTGATATCAATCCTTATAAGAAGCAATGCATGCAAAACGGATATGATGACATAGATTATCTGGTTAGCATACTCGACAAGGTGGGCGAATTTGAAAAAGGACACACAAACTAAGAACTTGAATTTATTAATGAATTGTTGAATTAAAAGGGAGCAATATGAGACTGGAGATCATGGATACCACCCTCAGGGACGGGGAACAAACATCGGGTGTGTCCTTTAATGCACCGGAAAAGCTTAACATTGCCAGAATACTTTTGGAAGAGGTGAAGCTTGACAGGTTGGAGGTAGCCTCAGCACGCGTTTCAGAAGGGGAATATGAAGCAGTTGAAAAGATCATTGAATGGGCCTCTGCGAATGGCTATATTGACAGGATTGAGATTCTTGGTTTCATTGATAAAAATGCTTCACTTGACTGGATTGACAGAGCCGGTGGAAAGGTCGTTAACCTGCTGGCCAAGGGATCTCTTAAGCATGTTAATGTCCAGCTCCGGAAGTCGCCAGAGGAACACCTGGCAGACCTGGTTTCTGCGGTAGAATATGCAACATCCAAAGGTATTGTGTCCAATCTTTACCTGGAGGACTGGTCCAATGGCATGCGCAACTCCCCGGATTATGTTTACTTTCTTGTGGATACCCTGAAGGACCTTAATATCAGGCGGTTGATGCTGCCGGATACCCTGGGTATATTAAATCATGAAGAGGTCTACGAGTTCTGCAGCAAGATGCTTGAAAGGTACCCTGATATGCATATGGATTTCCATGCTCATAATGATTATGATCTGGCTACTGCCAATGTCTACTCATCGATCAAGGCTGGTGTTCATGGCATTCATACCACCGTTAATGGACTTGGTGAAAGGGCAGGGAACGTTCCTCTTTCAAGTGTTGTTGGAATCCTCAGGGATCACATGAAGATTGAAACCAACCTTGATGAGACGAAACTCACGAAGATCAGCCGCCTGGTTGAATCATTCTCCGGAATTCGTGTTCCTGAAAACAAACCATTAATTGGTGAAAATGTGTATACCCAGACTTGTGGGGTACATGCTGATGGAGACAGCAAGGATAATCTATATTTCAATGACCTCATGCCTGAGCGGTTTGGTCGTACAAGAAAATATGCGCTGGGGAAAACCTCAGGAAAGGCAAATATCAAGAAGAACCTTGAGGAACTGGGACTAGATCTGGATCCTGAGTCCATGAGAAAGGTTACCGAGAGGATAATTAAGCTGGGTGATAAAAAGGAAAATGTAACAACGGAAGACCTTCCGTATATCATATCCGATGTACTCGATGCGGAGGATGTACTTCAACCCGTTAAAATACTCAGTTATTCCCTTGTCCTCTCCAATGGTTTACGACCAATGGCCAACATTAAGGTGGATATTAACGGTAAGGTTTTTGAGGAGAACAGCATTGGAGATGGACAGTATGATGCTTTTATGAAAGCCCTCTGGAAGATCTATACCAGGCAACTAAAAAGGGACAGGCCCATTTTGCGGGATTATATCGTAACCATTCCTCCGGGTGGTAAGACGGATGCTTTGACCGAAGCAGTCATCACCTGGGAATACTGTGGCAAGGAGTTCAAGACCAAAGCTGTGGAAGCTGACCAGAATGAAGCCGCCATTAAGGCT
Organism: uncultured Bacteroidaceae bacterium; assembly: GCA_963777115.1. Lineage (GTDB taxonomy): Bacteria > Bacteroidota > Bacteroidia > Bacteroidales > SM23-62 > SM23-62. Next base: position 1,257,418 of record CAVZPP010000002.1, read on the forward strand.
ACCGAAAAAATGTTAAACATTATAGAAAGAAATCATTTCTCATAGACTATTAAAACATGACATTCAAGATTGTAGTACTTCCCGGAGACGGGATTGGACCTGAAGTGACCGCAGAGGCACTAAAATTATTACCCATCATTTCCAAAAAGGAAAATGTTGAATTTATACTGGACGAAGGATTGATTGGAGCAACTTCAATCGATCAGACCGGGAATCCCCTTCCTGATGAAACGATTGACAAGTGTAAAAATTCTGATGCCGTATTATTGGGCGCAGTTGGGCATCCAAAATTTGATATGGACCCAACAGCAAAAGTAAGGCCGGAACAGGGACTCCTGAAGATCCGGAAAAGTCTTGGATTGTTTGCAAATATCCGTCCTGTAAAAACCTTTCCGGTGCTTGATCCCATTTCTCCCCTCAAAGACCACCTGTTGAAGGGAGTGGACTTTATAGTTTTCCGGGAGTTGACCGGAGGTATTTATTTCGGTGAGAAAGGACGCAGCGAGGATGGTACTGAAGCATGGGATCACTGTAATTATTCCGCCATGGAGATCGAACGCATTGCCAGAATGGCCTTTGAAACAGCAGGGAAAAGGAGAAAGAAACTAACTCTGGTTGATAAGGCCAATGTACTTGAGACATCAAGACTCTGGAGGGAGACAGTACAAAAACTGGCCCCGGAATATCCCGATATTGAACTGGATTTTATGTTTGTAGATAATGCAGCCATGCAGATCATTCTTCAGCCTTCATTCTTTGATGTTGTTCTTACCGAAAATATGTTCGGTGACATAATTACAGACGAGGCTTCCGTTATAACAGGTTCCATTGGAATGCTACCCTCTTCTTCCATCGGATCGGGAACTGCCCTGTTTGAACCCATTCATGGCTCTGCACCCCAAATTGCAGGTAAGAATATAGCGAATCCATTTGCAACCATTCTCTCGCTTGCCATGATGATGGATCATTTCGGTCTGGTTGAATCCGCCGTTAATATCAGAACGATTGTTACAAAGGCCCTGGAATCCGGTATGGTTACAGGTGACATTAACCGTGATAATCCGAAAGGAACCTCTGAAGTGGGTGACTGGGTATGTGAGCAGTTACAATCTCTTTAAATCCTGCCGGAAGCATTTGACAAAATGTCCGGCCCCTGTACCTGAATAATATTTCTGCCGTGACTCTTAGGGGTTCACGGCATATATTTTATGCTTTACCGGCATATTTCCTGTGTTTATCTATTAAGTATAAGTTAAAACAATATTTATCATAAACTTTGTGCTGATTTACAACTTTTTGGATCGTTATTTGTCTATGATTATATAAGGCTTTGATTTAATGAAACCACTTTCATATATTCTTACCATTCTTATCTGTTTATTCCCCTTGTCGGCTGCATATTCGGCTGAGGGAACACTTATAGATACAGAGGAAGAATCTGGTTTGCGATACTCGGTAAGCGGACATGTTAAGGATGCTTCCACGGGTGAGGAGCTTATAGGAGCCGCTGTAGTTCTTGAGGAAATAGGCAAAGGTTCCGTAACCAATGTATATGGGTACTATTCAATCAGCATGCCTCCGGGATTCTACCAGCTCAAGTTTTCCTACGTAGGATATAAACCTTCAGTAAGGGCCATTAATTTGAATAAGGACCAGGTAATTAATATTGAACTACAGGAAAGTATTCATGAACTGGATGAAGTTACAATCAGTGCTGAAGGCCCTCAGGCCAATGTCAGAAAGCCTGATATGAGTGTTACTAAGTTACAGATCAAATCCATCAAACGAATCCCAACCCTGATGGGAGAGGTGGATGTAATTAAAGCCATCCAATTGCTGCCCGGAGTTCAGGCCTCCAGTGAAGGTGGGTCCGGTTTTTCTGTCCGGGGAGGCAATCCAGACCAGAATCTCATTCTGCTGGATGAGGCAACTGTATACAATGCCTCCCACCTTATGGGATTCTTTTCAGTTTTTAACAACGATGCTGTAAAAGATGTAAAACTATACAAAGGTGATATTCCAGCCGAGTATGGAGGAAGACTATCCTCCCTGCTGGATGTAAGAATGAAAGATGGGAACATGAAAAAGTTTTCCGGATCCGGCGGGATAGGTACCATTTCAAGCAGGTTGACACTTGAAGGGCCCATCGTAAAAGACCAGACCTCTTTCCTTATCGCAGGCAGGCGTACCTATGCAGACGTGGTGTTTCTTCCATTTGCCAAAGATGAAGATGTTCGTAATAGCAGCATGTATTTTTACGATATGAATGCCAAGGTAAATCATATCTTCAATGAGAAGAACAGGCTGTTTGCCTCTGCCTATATGGGAAGGGATGTTTTCGGAAATGTTTTTGCCAAAATGGCTTTCGGCAATCAGACCTATTCCCTGAGATGGAACCACCTTTTTTCTGCCAAACTTTTTAGCAATTTCACTCTTATCCACAGCCGGTATGATTATGAATTAGGTACTCCTGAAGGAGAGGTAAATTCATTTTCATGGAAGTCGAGGATGAAAGATTACTCTGCCAAAGCTGACCTGAACTATTATTTTTCGCCTGAACACACAATAAAGTTCGGCCTCATCTCAACTTTTCATGATTTTGAACCAGGGGGTGCAAGGGGACTGGGGGAAGAGGCTATTTTTACCGAATTTATCCTCCCGTCTAATTATGCTTTTGAAAATGGTGTATATGTATCAGCTGAATCATCCCTTGGCGATAGATTAAGTTTGAAATATGGACTCCGGTACAGTAGTTTTCATAACACGGGACCGGCAACCGTATATAATTATGATGAGAATTACCAGCCAATTGATTCTACTGTGTATAAATCGGGGAATTTCTTTAATCATTTCGGGGGACTCGAACCAAGGATTGCAGGATCCTTTATGCTGAATGAATGGTCTTCCCTGAAGGCAAGCTATTCAAGAACTCGCCAATATGTGCATCTTGCACAGAATTCCACAGCCGGAACACCTCTTGATATATGGTTTCCTTCAAGTCCCAATGTCAATCCCCAGATCTCTGACCAGGTAGCCGTAGGATATTTCAGAAACCTTCTGGGTGACCGCCTGGAAGGATCGATTGAAGCTTACTATAAAAAAATGGACAATGCCATTGATTTCAGAGATCATGCCCAATTGCTTCTGAATCCTTACATGGAGGGAGAAATCCGGGTGGGGGAAGGGACTTCATACGGATTGGAATTTCTCTTGAGGAAAAGCGCCGGAAATCTTAATGGCTGGATCAGCTATACCCTCTCAAAGACGGAGAGAATAGTACCTGAGATCAATAACGGAAATGCCTATACAGCTCCCTATGATAAGCCGCATGACCTGGCCATTGTTCTGAATTACGAAATCACAAAAAGAATATGGGTGTCTGCAAACTGGGTATACAGCTCGGGACTCCCCGTCACCTTTCCAACAGGACGATTTGAATATATGGGTAATATTGCACCGGTTTATTCCAACAGAAATGCTTACCGTATGCCAGATTATCACCGTCTTGATCTTTCCATCTCCCTTGCGGGAAAGGACAAGCCAAACAGCAAATGGGGATGGGATCTTAATTTGTCAGCATATAATGCCTATGCGAGGAAGAATGCATGGACCATTAATTTTGTACAGGATGAAAAAAATCCAAGCATTACACATGCGGAAATGACTTACCTGTTCTCAATCATCCCCGCACTCACATTCAACTTTCATTTTTAAATACTGAAAATGAAAAAACATATAAGCATCATAGCAATTGTTTCCTTCCTGGCTGTTTCACTCTGGAATTGCACAGAGAGAATAAATGTAGAGGTAGATTCCACATATACAAGGTTGGTAGTGGAAGGGTATGTTACTACGGATACTATGGCACATTGGGTAAGACTCAGTACTACCAGTGATTATTTTTATAACCAGGTAGCACCGGCAGTATCTGAGGCCACAGTGACTATTGATGACGGTGAAATGACCCATACCCTTACGGAAGCTGACACCATGCCCGGCATGTATTTCACACAAACTGATTTCCACGGAATTCCCGGTAAAACATATACCCTTAATATCAGGGATCTGGATATAAACAGGGATGGGAATGCAGAAGAGTACTCCGCTTCCTCATTATTGAATCCGGTGAACCCAATAGATTCAATTAAGTTAAAGTATTTCGACACCTTTGGATTCAGTGGGTATGAAGTTCAGCTCTGGGCATGGGATTCCCCGGAAAAGGATTGGTATTCATTTAAAGTTCATAAAAATGGAGTGCTACTCACTGACTCCCTAACTGAAGTGACCGTTCAGAGTGACGATTTTTTTAATGGACAATATACCAACGGAATTACATCCCAGTTCCTCAGTAATGATAAACCAGACGAAGTTGTCGAGCTGGGGGACACGGTAACTTTTGAGATAAATGGGATTACAGAGGATTATTATAATTATATCATTGAAGCCCAGAGCCAGATCTTTCCTCAAACCCCCCTGTTCAGTGGCCCCCCTGCAAACATAAGAACCAATCTGAGTAATAACGCCATCGGTTTTTTTGTAGCTTATTCCACCGGCTACTCAAGTACAATAGCTACTTCTGATGTTATCGACGGCGGTATAATAGATTAGCAACCAAGCCAAAGTATTTGTATATTCGTATCTATATAATTAGATTAATTTTATAATATGTCATACTACATTGCAAAGAAGACCAGTCTCAGCTATTCTGAGGCCCTTGCGAAAGTAACCGAAGAGCTTCAGAAAGAAGGTTTTGGTGTTATCACTGAGATCGATGTTAAGGAAACCCTAAAGAAGAAACTGGACCTGGACTTCAGGCCCTATGTAATTCTCGGGGCATGCAATCCGCATTATGCTCACCAGGCTCTCGAGCTTGACGATAAGATCGGGGCCCTTTTGCCCTGTAATTTTATCGTTCAGCAAACAGATGAAGGGAGCGAGGTATTCGCTATGAATCCAACCGAAACCATGAGTAAACTATTGGGCGATGGGATAAAGGAAATAGCTGAAGCCATTACTGAAAAGGTTCAAAATGTGCTTGACCGTCTCTAGGTATGCATAAACCGGAGGCTCACATTCTTACCATTTTTGGCGCTTCGGGTGACCTGACCCGGAGAAAATTAATTCCAGCCCTGTATAATCTGTATCTTCAGGATCTGCTACCTGATAAGTTTGCCGTTGTGGGTGTAGGCAGAAAACCTTATACGGATGAGATTTTCAGGGAACAGATGCTCGCTGCTTTACAGTCCCATTCCCATTCCTCCAGTCCCTCTGGCCACAGCCAGAAAAAGACGAATGAATTTGTGCAGCAATTATTCTATACAGCACTTGATACATCCGATCCCCTTTCCTATGCCCTTTTAAAGCAGAGGCTGGAAAAACTGGACCTGGACAGGGGTACAAGAGGTAATTTTATCTTTTACCTGGCAACACCACCAAGCCTCTATGCGCCCATTGCCCATAGCCTGGCGAAACAGGATCTGACAAGTGAGAAGGAGGGATGGAGTAGAATTATTGTCGAAAAGCCCTTCGGTTATGACCTTGATACCAGCAAGGAACTAAATGAACAGCTCAGGAAGGTCTTCCATGAAGAACAAATCTATCGTATAGACCATTACCTGGGTAAGGAAACAGTTCAGAATATCCTGGTTTCCCGTTTTTCAAACGGGATTTTTGAGCCCCTGTGGAATCGCAATTATGTAAGCCACGTCGAAATTACAGCCTCAGAGTCCCTTGGAGTGGGAGAGAGGGGAGGCTACTATGATGGATCGGGAGCCCTGAGAGACATGCTTCAGAATCATATTTTGCAGCTGGTGGCTCTTGTGGCCATGGAACCACCTGTTTGGGCTGACTCCGCATCCATTCGTGGGGAGATGGTAAAGGTGCTGGACTCAATACGGCCGCTGACAACCGGGGATATTGAAAAGAATGTAGTCAGAGGACAATATACAGGATCTCTTGTCAGGGGAGAGTCAATAACCGGATACCGGGAAGAGACGGGCGTGGATTCTGACAGCAGGACTGAAACATACCTTGGATTGAAATTCTTTATTGATAACTGGAGGTGGAAGGATGTGCCATTCTTTGCCCGTACCGGAAAACGGCTTCCTACAAGGGTTACAGAGATTGTTGTGCATTTCCAGAGCACACCCCATCATATCTTTCGACACAAGGATGGTATTTCAGATAATAATCAATTGATTATCAGGATTCAGCCTGACGAAGGACTCTTGCTGAAATTCGGCATGAAAACACCTGGTGCCGGCTACGATGTGCAGAATGTAAATATGGATTTTCATTATTCCAGCCTTGCTGAAGTATACCTGCCGGCCGCCTACGAACGACTACTGCTTGATTGCATGTTGGGCGACTCTACCCTGTATGCAAGAGGAGACGCAGTGGAATCAGCCTGGCGCTTTGTTGATCCCATACTTAAGTACTGGAAAGAAAACCCGGATAAGGCTCTCTATGGTTATCCCGCCGGTACCTGGGGCCCTCAGGAAGCGGATGAGTTGTTTGCAGAGGGACTGACATGGAGGTATCCCTGCAGGAATCTTACCGATGATGGTGAGTATTGTGAATTATAGGATTATGGAACACGGAAGTCCGGATATCATCACCTTTGAGACAAAGGAAAAGCTTGCCAGGGAACTTGCCTCAACCGTATTAGGCATGATTAAAAAAGCTTCCCTTTCGGGGGAAGAATTTAATATAGCCCTCTCCGGGGGAAGTACTCCCAAAATCCTTTTCAGACAGCTGGCAAATCTCCCTGATAGCAAAGACCGGTCCACCTGGGAAAAGGCCTTTTTCTACTGGGTCGATGAAAGATGTGTCCCTCCCGACCACCCGGAAAGTAACTACCGTATGACGAATGATACATTATTACAGGATCTCCCGATACCCTCCGGGAATGTCTTCAGAATGAGGGGTGAAGATGATCCAAACAAAGAAGTAATCCGTTACAGCAAGTTGCTCTATTCACAATTACCCCTGCAAAAGGAACTCCCGGTTTTTGACCTGATTCTTCTGGGGATGGGTACAGATGGACATACCGCTTCGATATTTCCTGACCAGATGAATCTTCTCGAATCCGAAGAATTATGCGCTGTGGGATACCATCCCGAAACCGAACAGGCAAGAATTACCCTTACCGGTAATGTAATAAACCAGGCTAAAAATATATTTTTCCTGGTTACCGGTAATGATAAGGCTGAAGTCCTTGAAGGAATCCTGGGTAATGTATCTCCCAACCTGGTGTATCCGGCATCTCATATTGATCCCCCCAACGGAACCCTTAAATGGTACCTTGATGCACCGGCAGCAAGTAAACTATGAATCATTAAAAAACCCCGGCAGATACCGGGGTTCCTTGAGAATTGACTTGCATCTAAGTCATAATTCTGCTTAAATTTCTGTTAACCCAGATCTTAATGCTGAATTAGTCTAATACAGGTGAATCTGACTGTTTCTTCTTACCATGATCTCAGGTTTTCCCTCGAAATTACTGACCAATCCGGTTACCCAAATATATCGTCCTCCAAAGTATGCTTCCGGATGCCTGTTAAACCTTCTGGCATCCCTTCCTTCTATTATCACTGTGAAGTCCTGGTAAGGATAGGCAGCACCAAAATACAGGTAGTACTCATCGGTTGACCAGGAATACCAGGCTTCGTGTACTCTGCCGTATACATTCCTGACCTCACCCATATGGAAGTATGCATTATAGTAAGGAACTGTAACAATTCTGTATCCGGTTGGATAGTACCAGTAGTGATAATCCGGGTACATGGCCCTGTAATTCCTGTACATACTATGAGTCCATACAACATTCACCCTGTTTGGAACCTTGTAATGGTGATGAATATTCCTGTATTTAACGGGAGTGTATTTTGCATGTACGGCATGAGCCTTTCGTACAGGTTTCCTGTTGGGAGTGGTATAATGCTTGCGTTTTTCCGCATGGGCATTCCCTTTTCCATTGTTCGTATAAACCCTGGCTGTTGGTTTATGGGTAACTTTACCCTGACCGTTCCCATTATTAGTTCGCACAGTAGCAGTGGGTTTATTTTTACCGTTCCCATTATTAGTTCGTACTGTACCAGTGGGTTTTTGCTTACCACTACCATTATCGGTACGGACTGTTCCACTGGGTTTTCCCTTATTATTACCATTGTAAGTACGAACCGTTCCTGCCGGCTTTTGTCTACTGGCAACCGGTTGAGTTCGATTCATATATGTAGTATTACTTCGGGTGGGCGCTGGCTCTTTTCTGACCCTCTGGGTCTGTTGAGTTCTGCTGGAGGGATGTCTATCTGCAGACCGTTTGACGGTTGCTTCACTCTTGTGATCCTGCGTTCCTGCCTTTGTACGTTCTGTCTTACTTCTCTGGCCTGAAACAGTAACCGCCAAGAGTATCATTGCTGTAATAATTGCTAACTTTTTCATGACTCTTAATTTTTGCGGTTTATCTGATAGTTTAAATGCAAAATCTCTGCCAAATTCATTTATCTAATAATTTACGCCATTTATCAGGGATTATGTATTGTTCACATTTTTTATAATTTTACGTCTGAGGCAAAATGAGGATATGGACTATATAAAGGAATTGGCTCTTGAACAGGAACTGATTGCAAAGATCAGGGAGCAGAAGGATAAGATAGAACTACAGCAGAAAGCTCTTGAAGAAAGCCTTGAGTACGCCAGTTCAATTCAAAAGGCATTATTACCTGACCTGAGATATTTTAAGAAAATATTTCCGGAAAGCTTTGTGTTTTTTAAGCCTCGTGATATCGTAAGTGGAGATTTTTATTGGTTTGCCCGGAAAGGAAACAGAGTTGCCATAACAGCCGCTGATTGCACTGGGCATGGGGTTCCTGGAGCATTTATGAGCATGCTTGGGATTTCCTACCTGAATGAAATCGTAAGTAAATATATTCCTGCAGCAAATTCAATTCTTAACCGGCTGAGAGAAAATGTGATGAAGGCTCTGCACCAAACTGGAGGTACAACAGAGAATAAGGATGGAATGGACATATCCATGTGTGTTTTTGATCTCCATGATAAGAGATTGGAATTTTCAGGAGCCTTCAATCCGCTTTACCTGGTAAGGGATGGGGTTTTACATGAGACCAGGGGGGATAAGATGCCCATAGGTGTTAATGCAATAGCCGAAAAATCTTTTTCCAATCATTGTATTGATTTGGAGGAAGGGGACTGGATCTATATGTTTTCAGATGGTTATCCTGATCAGTTCGGTGGACCGGATGATAAGAAATACAAATACGCCAATCTGAAGAAATTGCTGCTTAAAATCAATAAGAAGTCCCCGGATGTCCAAAAGCAAGAACTTGAGCGAAGTTTTATCAATTGGAAATCTGATTATGAGCAGGTTGATGACGTTCTGATAATAGGTATCAAAATATAATTCCGTGTGGTTTAAGAGATTTAAAATAAAAAATTATCGTTCCATTGTTGATACAAAGTGGCAGGAGCTGGCTTCGGATAATATCACTGGACTAATTGGTCAGAATGAATCAGGTAAGACGTCCATTCTGGAAGCATTGAACAGCTTCTACAATGGGATTATCTCGGATGATATTTTACGCAGTGATATGAGTTTGCCCGAAGTAGCCTGCTCATTCAGTATTTCAAAAAAGGAATTGTCAGGTTTTTTTTCTGAAAAGAAAATCCCGGAAAAAATTCAGGGAATTATCCATAAATCCGGCCAGTTAACCCTGAGGCGGACCTGGAATGCGGATAAGACAAGTTACCTGAGCTTTGGAGGGGACGAAATAAGGGCTTACTACCAGGAGGAGGAAGAGAAGATTGAAATCCAGAAAGAAAAGACTCTCAATGAACTCAAAAAGGTAATTGAAGAAGCAAAAAAGGCTGAAGAACAATTAGGACAGGCTTTAATTGAAAAAGAAGAGACTCAGAAAGAACTTTCTACGCTGGGACCTGTTCTGACAAGAGCCAGGAAGATTAATGACAAGAATCCCACAAAGGAAACCCAGAACCAGTTTCAGAAACTACTCCTGGAAGATGAACGCCTTAAAAAGCGTTTGGAGAAGAAAGTAACTGCTGTAGAATCAAAGTCACTCAAACTGGCTGAACTTTCGGATAAATCAAGGTTTGCCCAATTATGCCTTGATGACCTTAGTAAGCTGGAGGATGCCAGGTTATTATGGGAGGTCTCATACAGAGAGCTGGCAGATCTGCAAAACTATTTCGATAGTCTTCTGACACATCAGGAAATAAAGGGAATCAAGGGGAAACTCGATATGACAAATGCGAAGCATCTCGAGAACGATAAAAACCTGGAGAAGGCCAGGAAGAAAGCAGATTTCAGGTTAGGTACGGTAACCCGTATATTGAAGGGGTCAGATCCCTCGGAAGCAGAGGATATTGTTGAGAAGGAAAACAAAAAGCTGGAATCGTATTACACTGAAACAGAGCTAGCCGAGGAATCCTTTAAACATATTCCCATATTTGAACTTTTCGAAGATTTTAGCAGTCTTCTTCCAAACAGGATAGACCTGGAGGATATTTTTACTCTTAACAATACTGCGGAAGGCTTTAAAGCGGCAAGGAATTTCCTGGTAGTTTCCGACCTGAAAGCCACTTTTTTTGAGGAACGTAACAGCCGGATACTGAAACAGAAGATTGAGAAACTCAATAACGAGATCTCATTGAATTTCCAGGATTACTGGAGGCAAAGCCTGGGGAAGGACAATAAAATTAAGATTCACTTTGAGCTCGAGCATTATGATAATACGCATCCGGATAAAATGGGTAGACCCTACCTTGAATTCTGGATTAAGGATGAGCAGGAGAGACTTTATCCCAAACAACGTAGCCGGGGTGTAAGGTGGTTCCTCTCATTTTATCTCGAACTTAAGGCCAATGCCATTGAAAATAATAATCAACCCAGGGTTTTTCTCATTGATGAACCAGGCTTAAGTCTGCATGCAAGGGCCCAGGAAGATGTTCTGTCTGTGTTTGAAGACATCAAAGAGGATATTCAGATTATATATTCCACCCATTCACCCCATTTGATCAATATTAATAAACTATATCGACTACTTGCAGTGCAAAGAGCCGTTGAGGATGATATGAAAAGCGAAACTGTGATTTTCGATCCAAGGTCCTTAAATGATGCTTCAACGGATACTCTTTCTCCCATCTATACCTTGATGGGCACCAAACTGAGCGATCACCAGTTTGTTAAGAAAAAAAATAATGTGATCGTAGAAGATACCCCTACTTATTACTACCTGAGTACAATTTTCACCCTGGCAAATTATAAGAGGGAATTGTATTTTCTGCCAGCAACCGAAGTTAATAATGTACCTACCCTGGTGAATTTACTCATGGGATGGAAACTGGATTTTATCGTTCTGCTCGATGATGATCCTGACGGGAGCAAGGTGTACAGGGAACTTCGTAGAAACCATTTTGGCAACAATGAAGAAACAGCCTCCCGCAAACTTCTGAGAATGGAATCAATAGGAAGTATTGAGGATATTTTCTCAACCATTGACTTCAAGAATTTTGTTCTGCATAAAAGGGTAGGGATTACAGAATCTAATTCTGAGTATATTGAAATGAATGAATTATCCAGGGCCAAACTGGCAGCGGATTTTATCCTTGATGTTCAGAACAATCAACTGACCATAGATGATTTCGATGTGGAAACGGTTGCCAATATGCAAAAAGTGATAAAAATGATCGACAAGGTTCTCTCCTGAGAGCCATTCGATGCTTCACAACCTGATTTCATATTCCCGTCAATACCGGATAACTTTTTCCACCTCAAACCTGTTCAGGTAGGTCCTGATGATTTGTTGAACGTCCCGGTTATCCTCATAAATTCTTATACAATCCTTAATATCTTCAAGCTGAAGATAGCTGTCTTCTGTATTCAGGAACCCAAAGCCCAGGTACTTACCATTTTCAAGCTGAACCACTGACCTTTCATCATTTTTCCGTCCCTTATCAATAATCAGCATATTATTATGTTGTTGATAAAAGCCGGAAACTGCTTTCATTACTCTCTTATTGTATATATCTGCTGATTCCTTTTCAATACAGGCCCCGTTGCATTGACGGATCTCGTAATGAAAACAAGCACCCTCAGTATCATACATGCCACAGAGCTTTTGACAGAGCCAGAACCTCTCTATTAGTTTTGACATGATTTCTTTTGCTTCAGTTTTATTTCGAAAGCAGGTTTCAGGGGACTCATTTATGCGGTTTGCAGTTTTGTCTATGGCAAGCTCATAATAACCACGGCTGTTCTTCTTCAGGTAAAGTCCATATTGCATAGTCTTCCTCTTCTGTGCCCTGTTGAATCTTGGTCCATGCTTTTTTATTTCACTTGATTCCACAAGAAGTGCAATAAGTTCGCTGCCTGTTATTTCAAAATCTACATCAGCAATGCTTTCCTTCATCTCAATTGAACGCCTGGAACTGTTATTGCTCAAATGACTCATTACCCGTTTCCTGATATTTTTACTCTTGCCAATGTATATAACCTGGTTTTGATCATTTCGGAAAAAATAGACACCGGTATCCTCAGGAAGATTGCTGATGAGCTTTTCATCAAGATTGGGGTGAAGATTCTTCAGGTTGGATGAGACAGAATCCAGGATTTTATCTTCCTGCCCCGAATCATTTAAGCGGTTCAGCAACTTATCAAGTAACATAACAGTAGCCCGGGCATCTCCGGATGCCCGGTGCCTGTCCTGAATTTCAATGCCCAGATCTGCACAAAGTTTACCAAGACTGTAGGACCGGTGCCCCGGGAGTAGTTTCCTGCTCAGCTTGAGAGTGCATAAGTTTTCTCTTGTGAAGTCATAGCCAAGCGCCTTAAATTCCGCCATAATGAACTTATAATCAAAGCTTGCGTTATGGGCCACAAATATTTTTTCCTCGGTAATCTCAACAATCTGTTTTGCAATCTCGAAGAATTTTGGGGCATTTGCGACCATTTCATTGCTGATTCCTGTCAATGCAGTGATATAGTAGGGTATGTTTTTCTCCGGATTAACCAGAGAAATGAATTCGTCCACAATTTCACCATTATTAAAGATATAAATGGCTATCTCAGTGATCTTTTCCGTTTTCGGGCTGCCACCAGTTGTTTCTATGTCAACAACTGCATACATGGCTTAATCGTGGGGTTGGGGCAGGGGTAATGTTATAGGGGCGGGAATTGTTTCAGGGAGTATTTCACTTTCCGGGGAGGTAGCAATGTTCCAGTTCATCGTGGAAAACTTCTTGGGATAAATACCCATCAGACTTGTCCCCACATAAGCCAGGAACAAATCGAAAACAAGGATTGTTGCACCGACAAATATGCCATTCGGTACTCCCCATGCAATTCCGCCAAGGATATAATACAGGGCAGGTATGGCAATCACACCGGCACCAATGGACAGTCCAAGTCCCACAGCCTTTTCTTTTGAGTTTCGAATAACAAATCCTGAAAGTGTCATAACATTTTCCAATTCAATCTCTTTTCCATCAAGCAGTAGTTTACCCGTTTCAGGAATGCTGGCCATCCCTTTAATTTTTTCTCCCTCAAAGGTTTTAACCATTAAGGGTTTATCCAGACGGACCGTTTTGAATTTATCAGGTTTGGTTTTATGTTCCAGGCGGATTTCCTGGCTGTATCCGGAAGAACAAACCAGGAATAGCAGCACAATGTATATGGAGTACAAACATGTTTTCATTGGTCTATAAACATACACAAAAAAACTTTTCATCATACAGCTGTACGGGATGAATTATCACATGTACGATAACGTACATTTAATGATTGTAATCGGACAAATATACCCCTGTGAATATCAGATCATATTTGAGTTAAGTTTCAGTGTTACAGAATTATATAAAGATTGGAACAATTCATGCATGGTTGATTGAAGAAAACCTATGATAATGCAAAATCCTATTATAATGACGGAAAAAATCCGTAACCAAAAGGAGCTGGATTCGGCCAGGGAAAAACTGAAGTATATCTACAGGGAGATTATTAAACTTGTTATTAAGAAGGAGGAGTTTGAAGAAAGTATAGAAGAATACCTACGTAAGAAGTAGCATCAAACACGAAGTGCGTTGATATCAAAGCGGGAAAGTTCAGGAATCTATCTGATCTTCCCGCTTCTTAATTTCAGATTGATATTCTGACAAAAAAATTACTGGTCTCCAAATACTGCATGTTCATCCAGGAATCCATCGGAAATAACAGTCATCCGGATGTTCTCCTTACCTACAGGGATGATTGAAGATAAAAGGATAGAAGGCACCATCTTGGAACCATTATTGACGGTTGTCAGTGTATTCGGAATTCCATGATCACTTGCAAGGTTTATGGCAGCCCTTGCAGTGGAAGAGGCAAGAGATTCAATTATCTTGTATACGGTCATGGTCTGAGTACCCTGTACAATACGCCGGCAGGCATCTGTCTGTGCATCCTGCCCGGACAGGAGTATTTCCTTTTCAAGGCCTTTTTCCGCCAGGGCGCGGCTGGCTCCACGCGAAAGTTCATCACTGGAGGAGATAATGGCATCCAGCTTTCCATCCCCCTCAAGGTAATTCTTAACAGCCTGGTAGGCATTTTCAGAATCCCATCCATCGATGCTATGGTCAAATACTAATTGAATATCACCTTTGACAATCAGGGGTTGCAAAACATTCATCTGACCAATTCTGAGCTGTCCGGAATTATTATCCTCAGGTGCTCCCCCCAGGATTCCGTATTTGCCTGTAGGTTTAATTTTGGTCAGGTATTCTGCCTGAATTTCTCCGATCCTGACATTATCGAATGAAAGATAGCAATCCAGGTCACAATTTTTGATGATCCTGTCATAGGCAATCACTTTGACTCCAAATGCTTTTGCATAGTCTACGATTATACCGGCAGATTCACTGTTTACAGGGACAATGATAAGGACATCCAGTTTGCCTTCATCAATTAATTCCTGGGCCTGCCTGGCTTGTTCTGTTTCGCTGCCTTCTGCATTTCTGACAATTACTTCTGCACCCTGTATTTCAAGATGCTGGGTGAGATACATTACATCTTTGGTCCATCTTTCATGTGAAGGCCCCATGCTGATACCGACAACAAGACTGGTTTCAGATGTGCATGAAACGGCCAGGATGCCTATAAGAAAAATAGACAGGAAATTAGTGATGAATTTCATGGCTGTAAATTTTAGGTGTGGTATTCCTATAAAGGTATTATATAGCTCACACAATGTCAAGTGGTTTTGATCCTATTGACATGTTACATAATAGTTGGTTCAGCACTGGTGATTATTATTTTATGTTTCATACCGGTTAACAGGAAATTTTTAACTGTGTATGATGAATTTGATGCCTTTTAGGTTTAAATGCCTATTTTCGTTTTACTCCATATCAAAAAAGATGAAAGGCCTTAGCATTACAATATCAGAAAGCAGATCATGAAATTTGCCTATGGTTATTTTTTCATTCTCCTGTTAACTGGGGTGCATTCATTTTGTTTTGCATCACAGGCTGACACTACATTACAACAGGATACTTCCGATCTCATTATTTACACTCTCTTTCCCAAAGCTGATCCTTTTCAGTCAAGTGAGTTAATCCGTATCGACCTGGAGTTTAATATGAGAAAGTTTCTTCGTGAGAAATATGAAGACAAATACCATCCTGCATTGCTAAGATACACCCGGATTGATGATTCTGTAGTAGAGAAGTCCATTAGAATTCAAGCAAGAGGCGAATTCAGAAGGAAGCATTGCAATTTTCCTCCTATCAAACTGAGTTTCAAGAAGACTGAATTTGAGGAAGAATATATGAACGATATTACTTCATTGAAACTTGTTACGCATTGTAAGGCGAGTGAAGTTTATCAACAATACATTCTGAAGGAATACCTGGTGTACAGGATGTTCAATATACTTACGGATAACAGTTACCGGGTCAGGCTCTTCGAAGTTGAATACAAGGATTCTGAAAATAGAATGAAAAGCGAGCTTAAATATGGTTTCCTAATTGAAAGCCACGGGCACCTTGCTAAAAGGCTTGATGTTAAGAGGTTAGAAAGGAGAGGAATACCCGCATGGATGACTGATCCATACCAGGCCAACCTCATGGCATTTTTCCAGTATATGATAGGGAACCCTGATTGGGCAGTTGCAAGTCTCCATAATATACGATTGTATCAATCAGGCGATGATGAAGTGCCAAACCCCATTTCAATACCTTACGATTTTGATTATTGTGGTATGGTGAATGCCTACTATGCAATCCCGGATGAGCGTCTTGAAATAGAGTCTGTTAAAGAAAGAGTTTACAAGGGATTCTGCCTTGAATCAGACAAGGATTACGAGGAATATGCCCGGATTTTCATTGAACACAAAACAGCCTTATTCTCAGTGATAGAAAATTTTGAGCTGCTTGACAAAAAGCATAAGAAGGAGATGCTTAAATATCTCGATGAGTTTTTTGGAATAATTGAGCACCCACAATCTCTTCAAAATGAGATTATTCAAAGCTGTACCATTGTCCCAGGCAGTAAAAATGATCCCATGATGATTCAGCATTGAGAATTAGTCTTGTTTACCTGGTAAACATTTAAACTTTGCAAAACATGACTGAATCATCACTCAGCTTTAATTAGCTCATATAAGGAATCATTCTTTGTAACTTCAGCCTTCTCTATCAATTTTTGGATGAGCTTATTATATTGGTCTTCCTGATAATACCAGAGTACATCCTGTTTCACTTCCTGAAAGGTATGGATCTGTTCCGGCATCCGGTCTGTACAGTGCATTAAATAGATGGCGGAATTCGTTTCCGAAAAAAAGATTTTGCTTTCGTTCAACTGCAATTGGAGGCTGTATGCAAGAATATCATGATCGGGATTGTCTTCTCCTATTATTGGCAGGGAATCAGAAAAGGACTGTTGCCTGTATTTTACCCCTTTTAAGCCGGCTGTAAGCTCCTTCATGGATGCTCCTTCCTCAATTTTCTGATTGATGGAAAGGGCTTGCTCATGCATCTTTATCCTGTCCGTATCCCCATCCCTATAAAACTCCAGGTATTCTACCGTGATTGAAGGTGTATACTTAAAATTCTGCCCCTTAATTTCCTGATAATATGACTCTAATTCATTGTCGGATGCCCTGAACTCATGATTGTTTAAGTAATCTTTAAGGCGAATGACCAGGTTGGAAAAGAGATAATCCATATATTCTTTCAGGGATGTTTCAACCGGACCAAAGACAACTTCTCCATTATTATGTTTTTCTATTCTGCTTTGATTATCTTCTTTCCACCACTTTTTTACATCATTAAAATCAAATTCCGGTATCAGTTGTATATCCATTGCATATCTCTGGATTGATTTGATATGCACAACTTGTTCAAGAGTCACCGTTTTCAAATATTCCAAAGGATTCTCTCCATTAACCGGATTCTCTCTATAAACCGAATTCTCTCCATTGAACGAATGCTCCCAGAAACCTTCAGGGTCATATGATCCATATTTGTTATGGAAGTAATTATGTGTTATGGCAATATTACGGTTCAGATAGAGCTGATATTCTTCAACAGGAACCTGTATGTCATTAATGACAAGGAGGGTTGAATCATCAGGAATATTCACTTCCCATGAAGATGATTCTTCTGAGAAGGATTGATTGGGGAGGCTGAATAGCAACAATCCTCCCATAAGGAATATAGAGGCAATTTCACTTTAAAAACAGCATTTTGCGGTTTTCTGAATAAGCTGATTTTGAATTAATCCCGATAGCATTCAAGCGGTATATAAAAAATCCGCCGGAGGCTTTCTGCCCGTATTCATTTGAACCATCCCAGACAATGTCATGTAAGCCTGCTGGCTGGAGTTCATTGGATAGAAGGTTACGAATAATTTGTCCCTCCAGGTTGAAAATGGACAAGTGGACATGAGACCATTCAGGCAATTCATAGCTTATGCGGGTCCATGGATTGAATGGATTGGGATAGTTCTGAAACAGTTTTAAAGACTCTGGCATCTGAATACCCTGATACCCGGCAATTGTGGTGCTGTCCGATGATTCAAAGGCGCCAATATCCGGTAAACTTATATATAGCGGATTCCCCCAGAAATCATGTCCCCCATTCTCAGGCACTACTTTTCCTGCATTGATACAGGGAGAGCCCTCTTTAAGCTGATACCCTGTCAATACATTGGGATAATCATCCCAATCGATATCCTGTCCCCCGCTACCCGGATCTGCCAGGAGCGGATCTCGTGTCACAGCATTACTGCCTTTTGGACTTATGTTGTAAAAGGCATTGTTTTCAAAAACGGTATTAACCATTTCTGAATTACTCACTCCCCATCCACCACTTTTTTCGAAATAGAAAATATTATTGAAAAATTCTGTATTTAAGGGAGCACGGCCAGGTAAAAACACCTGAACGGCAAGATTTGAAGTAGACATAATGGGTATTGTTATAAATATGAGCATCCTTCAAACCTGACAAACTCGGGAAGCCCCAAAAATAGATCGCCAGCTTATCATTTTCAGATATATTGTAACGGATCACCACATTTTCATTAAAGGCCTTCCGCATAATGCCAAAACCCCAATTATTGTCATGACTGTAGTTGTACTGGATTTTTGTGTTTTTTGCATTATAGTCTGCATCGTATGCGCCATGGTCCGATTCACTTGCAGGGCCGACATTTCCGTATGCCTCATTATACTGCATCATAATGTTATCCGTATCAAAATTGAAAATACTGTGACCTTTATCGTAAATACTTGATTTAATCACCCTGTTATGTTCCACAATGGCATCGTCACTTACGCGAATAATCATATTGTTACGCCCCGTTGGACCAACAATATTGCCACTAATCAGCACATTTAAATACGGCTTGCGACTGGAGCCTTTGCTGAATTTTCCATGATCAGAGCTAGTAGCAATCCCATTACCGCCGACAACGCCGTCGGGGTCCCCCAGGTTATTAATATTACCTATCCTGTTGTTCTGTATCTTCAGATCATTGTACCAGGCCGGGGCCGTAGAGGCGCTGTTAACGGTGACATAGATGCCTCCAGTAGTCTTTGTTGCTACTGCGCCGTTGACTTTTTCAATAATACAGTCGCGGATATAGATGTGGTTGAATTCACCTGCCTTGGTAACATTAATACGTATGGCCCAGAGATCACCCTGGTATCCGGCAGAACCATCCGTATGCGTAATAAACAGGTTATTGATCTCCCAGTACTCCTCGTTCTGCAAAAGAACTGCCGGTGCTTCAGTAGGGTTGCCATTGCCTCCGCCGCCATTAATAACCGGCTTGTTACCTGTACCATACATATCCAGGATTATTGGACTGTTTTCTGTTCCTGAGCCATGCAGAGATAGTCGTTCATTCCACACAGACCCTGCCTTGAGCAGGATCGTATCTCCGGGATGAAATACGGTAGAACTGACTTTCGCCAGTGATTGCCATGCGGTAGCTGGACTTAATCCTACACTATCATCATTTCCGCCTGTTGCGTCAACATAATATGCATAAGCATTTCCTGTAGCAACTGTTACTTCATCTGAATAATCAGAACTGCCGCCTGTATTAAAAGCCAGGATGCGATAGGTATAATTTGTTGAAGGCAATAAATTACGATCTGAATAGGCAACGACGTTTTCACCTACCTGAGAAATTTCTAAAAAATCACCGCTTGTTTTTCGCTCAATTTTGTATCCTGCTTCACTTGCTTGATCACTCCAGGTCAATTTAATACTGGCAGTGGATATTCCTGTTGCGATAAGATTTGTAGGAGCATCAGGTGGGGGTGGGGGTTCCAGTGTTGTGTCCCCTGCTTCATTTGAGATATCGGATTCATTATTAAAGCTATCTACGGCAGTAACAATATAATAATAGCTTGTCAGGGGATACAGGTCAGTATCTATATAGGAGGTGTCGGTTAAATCCTTGGTAATATCTACATAGGGACCGCCCTCTGTCATGGATCGCTTAACATTATAATGGGAAAAGTCTGGTTCTGTATTTTCAGACCACTCCAATTCTATTTTTGTATCACTCAGGACATAAGCACTTAAATTTACTGGAGTTGCCGGTGGAATAGTATCATCACTGGTCCTGGTAATAAGCTGGGGAAAATTCGCATCCAAAGAGGCTTCTCTTGAATGGTACTTAACGGTACTCTCATCATTTGAAATAAGTACAACAGAAAATGTCAGATCTCCTGAAAGCTCGGTTCTAACCTGGTTAAATACGTCCAATTCCAACCAGGAACCTAAGGCAGGTTGCACCCCTGAATCAAGCATTGTGCTACCGGCCGGTTTATTGTCCCATGTAATGGTATTCTCAGCCCAGCTATCATCGCTGACAAAATAAGCTGTATGGATATCACCTGCAGGATTATCAACTGCGGCAACTTTCAAACGAAGTGTTGCTCCTGTCAGAAACCCGTCTAATGAGGAAAGGTCGAATCGAAGATAAGTATGCCGTGTAAAATTGCTGTTATTACCTGTCTTGCAATAAATCAGATTCTCAGAACCATAATTAGAACTCGCATTGTCGCCTGCACGAACATAAGCATCCGAAACTGGATTCAAAGTATCGCTAAGGGTACTCCCATAGCTCTGTCCGATCGAAATCGTAAATATAAGTGCGATAAAAGTAAATTGAAAGTGCTTCATTGTAAATTGGTTTAGGGCAAAAATGTCAGGAAAAATGCCAGGAATATTATCGTCAATGAACTGTTTTTCAGAAAGTTATTATCTTATCAATTAGAGTAATATAAACTTAACAATAGTTATTCTTATTAAAGATAGAAATTGCACCTCAAAATCCAATTTCGACACTTACTTTCCGATACAGAACTTGGAAAATATATTGCCCAGGATTTCGTCGGTGGTGACTTCGCCGGTGATCTCGCCCAGGTAGTGAAGGACCTGGCGGATGTCCTGAGCGATGAGGTCGGAGGGGAGACCGGATTTTAGTCCCTCTTCAACCCTGTCAATCGCTTCACCGGCATGTGAGAGGGCTTCGAAGTGGCGGGCATTGGTAACGATTACATCATCTTCGCCGACCTGGTCTTCACGGACCAGCTCAAGCAGGAGGGTGGCAAGGGTATCGATGTTATCCCCGTAGGAGGCTGAAATGTTCAGTACATGATCGCTCTCTGTGAGGTTGTTAAAATTTGAAATATCGCCGAGGGAAGCTAATTGCTTATCACTGAGAAAATCAATCTTGTTCATCAAAAGGACCAGCTTCCGGTCTGATTCTTCCAGACGGACTTTGATCTTGCCTATCAGGCGGTCAATCTCGGAAATTTCCAGGGTCCCGTCAATCACATACAGTACTATGTATGCCTGTCCGATTTTTTCAAAGGTTTTTTCGATGCCAATGCTTTCAATGGTATCGGAGGTTTTCCGGAGTCCGGCTGTATCAATGAAGCGAAAGGATAGTCCATCCATAATAATAACATCCTCAATGACATCCCGGGTGGTCCCTGCAATCTCCGATACAATGGCCCGTTCATCATGCAGCAGGGCATTCAGCAGGGTAGATTTCCCGACATTGGTTTTGCCCGTAATGGCGACCGGAACCCCGTTTTTGATAACATTACCCATACTGAAGGACCGGATAAGCTGCCGGATAAGGGAGGATATTTTTCCAACCAGTTCCTGAAGGTCTTTGCGGTCTGCAAATTCCACATCTTCCTCGCTGAAATCAAGTTCCAGTTCGATCAGTGAGATGAAGTTCAACAGCTGCTCACGCAGTTTGGCAAGCTCGGATGAAAATCCACCCCGCATCTGGTTCAAGGCCACCTTATGGGAGGCCGCTGAGCTGCTTGCGATCAGGTCCGCCACTGCCTCGGCCTGGGAAAGATCCATTTTACCATTCAGGAAGGCCCTTAGAGTGAATTCCCCGGGATCAGCTAACCGGGCACCTGAACTTACCAGCAGTTCCAGTATCTTTTGTTGGATATAAAAGGCTCCATGGCAGGAGATCTCTATCAGGTCTTCACCGGTGTAGGAGTGGGGTGCACGGAAAAGGCTTACAAGGACTTCGTCAACTGACTCTTCCCCCGAGACGATCCTGGCGAAGTTGATACTGTTCGCCGGGAGTGCAGATAATTTCTTTTCCCCGGAAGGGAAACGCAGAATTTTTGCCGCAATCTCAAGGGACTTATCGCCCGATAGGCGCAGTATGGAAATCGCTCCATTACCCGGCGGGGTTGCAATAGCGCATATGGTGGCAGTATCGATCATAGATGTAGGACAGAATCCCTTAGTACTGAAACGAAGTTAGTGAATAATTCATTACTTTTGAATTTATCTAAAATCGAAAACCAATTTTCATGAGCGTACTGGTCAATAAAAATTCAAAAGTTATCGTGCAGGGATTCACGGGAAGTGAAGGTACCTTTCATGCCACACAAATGATCGAATACGGAAGCAACGTCGTTGGCGGTGTGACCCCCGGAAAGGGTGGAAGCATGCACCTGGACAGGCCTGTTTTCAATACTGTGGAGGATGCGGTAAAAGGAACTTCTGCAGATGTTTCTGTCATTTTCGTGCCACCTCCTTTCGCAGCGGATGCCATTATGGAAGCCGCTGACGCGGGAATCAAGGTGATCATAACCATTACTGAAGGTATCCCTACCCAGGATATGGTCAGGGTGCAGGAATACCTGTCTGACAAGGATTGCCGGATGGTTGGACCCAATTGTCCCGGTGTTATTACCCCGGGGGAATGCAAGGTTGGGATCATGCCCGGATTTATTCATAAGAAAGGCAGCGTGGGAATAGTTTCCCGTTCAGGGACTTTGACTTATGAGGCGGTGGACCAGGTGACGAAACTTGGAATGGGACAATCAACCTGTATAGGAATAGGAGGGGACCCCATTATCGGAACGACCACCCTGGATGCTGTTAAACTACTGATGGAGGATCCGGAAACCGAAGGTATTATTATGATCGGTGAAATTGGGGGATCCATGGAAGCCGACGCTGCGAACTGGATTAAGGAGAATGGGTGCAAACCGGTGGTTGGGTTTATAGCGGGACAAACAGCGCCTAAGGGACGTCGTATGGGCCATGCAGGAGCAATTATCGGAGGTAAGGATGATACCGCAGCTGCCAAAATGAAGATTATGGGAGAATGCGGCATCCATGTAGTAGAATCCCCGGCTAATATCGGCCTGAAAATGAAGGAGGCCCTTGGGCTGTAGTCTGAAAATCATTAAAATCAAATACATATGAAATTACTTGAAGGAAAGGTGGCATTGGTGACAGGTGCGAATCGAGGAATAGGAAGGGCGATTGCCCTGGGACTCGGAAAGGAGGGTGCAAATGTGGCATTTACCGATCTTGCTGTCGATGAAAATACAAAATCATTAGAGGCTGAGCTTGCCGGGCTGGGTGTGAAGGGCAAAGGATATGCCAGCAATGCTGCCAATTATGGGGAAACGGAAAAGGTTGTTGCAGATATAGTTGCTGATTTCGGAACCGTTGACGTGCTCGTGAATAATGCAGGGATCACAAAGGATACCCTGTTGATGCGTATGACTGAGGAACAATGGGATGCCGTGATCAACGTCAACCTGAAATCTGTTTTTAACTTTACAAAAGTTGTCCAGCCCACCATGCTCAAAGCAAGGTCAGGGTCCATCATCAATATCAGTTCGGTAGTAGGGGTATCCGGGAATGCCGGTCAGGGAAATTATTCTGCCTCTAAAGCCGGGATCATCGGGTTTACCAAATCCATTGCCAAGGAAGTCGGCTCCCGTAACATCCGCTGCAATGCACTGGCACCCGGATTTATCATGACAGAGATGACCGATAAACTTCCCGAAGATGTCAAGGCAGCATGGATAAAAAATATACCACTTCGTCGTGGGGGAACCCCTGAAGATGTTGCTAATTCCTGTGTATACCTGGCCTCTGACCTGTCTTCCTATGTAAGCGGACAGGTAATTAATGTTTGCGGAGGAATGCAAACTTAAGGGCCTGGGTGGGGAGCATACAAAATCAAAATCTTAGACTGATTGGGAAACAAATAGTTATATTCCTTTTTCTGCTTTTTGCGGGATGTGCTCCTATGTCGGAGGTTGGAATCCAGGTCATGGAACCTGCCGAGATAACCCTGCCGCTTGAAGTGCATCAGCTGGCTTTTACGAATAGGTCTGTATTTCCCCACCTGGTTCATTTAGAATCTACCAGATGGTCAAGGGAGGAGTTCTATATTCTGGATACCATCATGAATTCATGGATATTTAAGGGAGTTAGGTCTTCTATGAATGAATCTCCCCTGTTCGATATTGATTCCATCCATATAATCGATTCCAGGAGAAGTGATACTGCCGGAATCTTCTATCCGCTGCACCGGGCAGACTTGATGAATCTTACATTGGAGTATGAGGCAGATGCCCTGGTAAGCCTTGAATATTATTATTTGGAGGACAGCATTAATGTCGAATTGTATTATGACGGGGGCTATTATTATCAAGCCTACCTGGGGTTTTATACTACTTCTGTATGGAGGATTTATGATCTTACCCGGGATACTGTATTTGATGAGTATGTTCTCCAGGATTCTTCTGCATGGTATGGATATGGAGCAAGCGATGAGGATGCTCTAAGGGATTTACCCCTTGCTGTTAATGCCCTCAGAAATGCTGCGTACAAAGTAGGTGAACAATACGGTTATCGTATCAGTCCCGGTTGGATAGAGGTACCACGTTACTATTATGGCGTCGGCAGTAAGGAAATGCGGATGGCTTCAAGGATGGCGGTTTCAGGGGACTGGCAAGCTGCAACTGAGGCCTGGAAGGAGATATCCGAAGATTCGGAAAATGAAAAATTAGCTGCCAGAGCTTGTTTTAACCTGGCCCTTGTCAATGAGATGGATGATTTATTGATTCCGGCGATTGACTGGGCCATAAAGTCCTATTCGATACGGCAGGCATCCCTGACAAAAGAATATATTGACTTGCTACAACAGCGATTTGAAGACAGAAAAAAGCTGAAGGATCAACTTCCTGCAATCGATTAATAACTCCAGGTAATGTAATTTTTGTATTTTTAATTATGCGGAAGCAGGAGAATTCTGAATTTTTTAGATATGCGGCCGACATTTTTATTACTCTTTGTTTTCATCGCTGCCTGTGCCCCTATGGCAGAGATTGACCTGGGAATCATTGACCCGGCCGAATACACTTTTCCTGTACATGTGCAACAGCTTGCGTTTATTAATCGTGGTATCGATTTGCCAATTCTGAAAAATGATACAGTGAAATGGACAAGCGAGGAACATACAATGCTCAATAAATTAGTTAGCCGGTGGACATTTGAGGGTGTGAGGGAAGCATTGGTAAATTCTCCAATGTACCTGATTGATACAATCAAAGTCCTGAATTTTAGGCGAAATGAGAATGATAGTACTCAGGCACCATTGTCATACAAAGAAATATCATACCTGAATAAGATCCATCCTGCTGATGCTCTAATTTCACTCGAAAAATTTACCCTTAGTGACAGTTCAAGTGCTGAGGACATCAAAACTTCCGAATCATATGTGGTATATTCTACCCTAGTTACAAAAGCCTTCTGGCGGATTTATGATGTCAGCAATGGTTCCGTCCTGGATGAATACAAACATGCCGATACCTCGGTTTGGAGGTATTACAAAACTGCCGACACCGCAGATGATGAACCCAGGCTAACATCTCTGGGCAGAGCCATACGGACAGAAAGTTACAATGGGGGAATAATTTATGGAAACCGGATTAGTCCCGCCTGGATTCAGGTCCCACGGTATTATTACAGAAACGGTGGGGGGAAAATGAGAAAGGCTGCAAGGAAGGCAGCCAAAAATGATTGGGATGGAGCGGCAGAAATATGGAAAAAGCTTGCTTATCAGGAAAAACAAGAAACAGCAGCTCAGGCCTGTTTTAATATGGCCCTTGTATGTGAGATGGAAGATCTAATGGTTCCTGCGATGGACTGGGCCAATAAATCTATGAGCCTTCAAGCGGATACCCTGACCCGGGATTATATAAAAATTCTGAACAAACGTACAGAGCAGTTTGATAAATTGGAAAAGCAGGTGCCGGATACGGAAAATAGTCAATGATCTGATTCTGAAAAGTCGAAAGAGCTAGAGAATTATCTCAGGAATTTTTCCCTGTTCTGGAGGTTCAGAAGTCCTAATAGCAGGAAAACCACTGATGCGATTCCGAGGATAAATCGATTCTGCCTTAAGATTTCAGCCCATACAATGTCATTCATGTCGCCATGGTTATCGAAAGGATTCAGGAATATATTCCATTTGGATTCATCCAGCTCATCCGAGAGAATAAGAAATACCAGTCCAAGTACAACCATTATAACCGCGGTGGCATTCCCGTTTTTAACCAGCGTGGAAATACAGAATCCGAGTGTTGAGGTGAATACAGCCAGCACCATTAGTTGAAGCACCATTTCCAGAATCGGTATACTGACCAAGGCATAACTGGCGATATAGGCAAAGGGGAAAAGAACCACAAATACTATTATTAGTACCATCAGCATACGTACCAGCCAGACTTTATAGCGGTAATCCGGTATACCAAATATGATCTCAAGGGTTCTCTGATCAGCATCGTTCTGTATCCCGAATGCCGAGGGATAGAAGACCAGGAGGATGGTTGGGAAAATCATAAGTTCGTAAACATCATTAATTCCCATATAGCTTTCATCAAAAGCCATTATCGTACCAATGAGGAGAAAGAATCCCAGGGAGGCAAATATGAAGTAGACGAATTTACCACCAAATACAATCCTCATATTGTACCGGGCCATCTTAAAAATATTGTTTCGTATGTTCTTGAATGATGCCATATTCTGATTCTAAACTTTTTCCTTATGTGATTTGAGCAGCCAGAGGTAGGCGTCTTCCAGGAGGGGATGTTCCTCCTCGGCATGATCAAATGGTTTTTCAGCGGAGATGCACCGTATCCTGATCTGCTCCCTGTCACGCATATGATGCATTACCAGCAGGTTCTTGGTCTGTTCTTCAAACTTATCAGCCGGCAGGATGGCTTTCCAAACCCGGCCAGCAGCCAGGTGTGCCATTTCTTTTGGGGTACCGTTATACAGTACTTCGCCATCATTAATAACCGCCATAGTGTTGCAGGAACTGGATATGTCTTCGATAATATGAGTTGAGAATATAACGATCCTGTTCCGGCTCAGTTCAACCAGGAGGTTCCTGAATCGAATTCTCTCCCTGGGATCCAGTCCCGCTGTAGGCTCATCCACCACCAATATTCTGGGAAGGTGGAGTAATACCTGGGCTATACCAATTCGCTGTTTCATTCCCCCGGAGTAAGAGCCAATCTTTTTATTACGGTTGTCCCACATATGCACCGACTCCAGAACCTCCCTGATACGTTTATTACGTTTTTCGGTATCGTTAATTCCTTTCAGTATAGCCTGGTAATCGAGGTAGGCATAAGCGGACATGTTTTCATACATACCGAATTCCTGGGGTAGATATCCAATGAGTCCCTGTAATTCTTCCCTCTTTTCCTGGGTATCGATACCATTGATCCAGATCTTGCCATAGCTCTGCTCCAGAACTCCACATATAATTCTCATCATGGTTGATTTTCCTGCACCATTGGGTCCCAGTAATCCAAACATACCGGTACCGATTTCCAGGGAAACTCCACTGAGTGCCTTGAACTTGTCCCTGTAATTTCCTATACCTGGAAGAATACTTACAAACCAGACAAACCAACGGTATGATTTGCGTACCTGTTTTGGTTCAAAACGGCCTTTGCGTATTCCGCTTCCGGTATATGTTATCAGCAGAAGGAGGTACCAGACAGATCCGGTAATAATTGTGAGGGCCAGGTTTTTCCATTCCAGGTAAATGAGGGCTACTATTATGGCAGGCGCTGCATATCGAATGATCTTCTGGAAAATTCCCAGCCATTTCTGTAGGTAATATTTTCTGAATCCCTGGATTACTGATAATACAAAATACCAGGATATAACGATAGCAGTCAATTTCCAGAATCCGCTTACCAGGTAAAACCATGAAAAATATACCAGGAATACCAGCAGAGGTAACTGCCAGACCAGGGCCTGGAATTTTGGCCCGGGATCCAACTTCATTTTTGCCGCCTGTCCTGCCATTAAGAGTCCGGTTTTATAATCCCTTCCAGCCTTACTTTCCCTTCCATAAACTTTGACCAGGTTTGAAATTTGGATATGCAGAGTATCTTCTTTGGATATGATTTCTTCTTTTGCCTTTCTCAGACTGCTGGTTACAAACCAAAAAGCAGCAGGAATACCTGCAATAACGAGAATAGCTCCTGCCATCTGCCAGATAAATTTTTCAATGGAAAAGATAACCAGACCCATTCCGGCTATTTCAAGAGCAGCCATCATCAGTTTCATGGGAAGTCCCAATCCACGTATCCAATTGAGAGAATTCTCTATGCCATTGTATAACATGGGGATAAAGACCAGTGTAAGAAGTGTACTGACAATTAATCCACCGATTACAGTAACTGCAAATGGAGGGCCTATGGCTTCAACATATTCGGATTTGCCAAGCGCCAGGGGAAGCATGGCAACGCAGGTGGTTACCGCCGTGATCATAATGGGTCTTACCCTTGAGAGTCCGGCTACCATCAATGCACGGGTTCGCCGGTAGCCTTTCTTTCGAAGGAGTGAGACAAAGTCAATCAGGATAATTCCATTGTTCACTACAATTCCCAGCAGGATCAGGAAACCCGTAAGGGTATTTGCATTAAAAAGGGAATTTCCAGTAATGCTAAGGAAGAAGAATGAACCAATGGCTGCAAGGGGAATGGAGAACAGCAGCACGAAAGGAGTGATAAAGGATTCAAAGACAATGGCAAGAATCATATAGACCAGCAGGATAGCAATTAAAAACAGGTTTCTGAATTCTCCAATGACGGATTCCTCCTGTACCAGTTCAACGGCAACTCCGCTGGGTATATTAGCATTGGCTATGATGTCCTGGATTTCTTCCCTGGCATATTCGAGTAATTCCTTTGAATCGTAAACTTCATCCTCGAAGTCGTAAGTTAGTTTAATTTGTTTTTCCTGATTTACCCTTGAGATTTCTCGCTTTCCGCGAGCATAGAATATATCCGTAAAACTTTCCAGTTCATATTGGTTTACATCCTGGGCATCAGGCACCTCAAGCATTTTTAGCTCATCAAGAGTTTTATCTGTTTCAGCGTTGTCTACCAGACTTTCATCGTATTTGATCATTATCTCATATTCTTCTCTTCCCTGTCTGAAGGTAACACCAGACCCCACTTCATTCTGAAATGAACCTAATTCTCCGAGAACCTGTCCCAGGGTCACATCATAATCTGTCATGAGACGGGTGTTAAAGTCCAGGTGTACTTCCGGCTGGTTATCTTGTATGGAAAGATCGACATCATCAATATTTTCAAGATCATCAATATGAGATTCCAGAACTTCAGCGATTTCTTCCATCAGCTCGAAATCCTGGCCTTTCAGGAGAAGGTATTCCTCATCCTGGCCAATGCCCATCATTTTCTGGAAACCTGCACTGCCTCCGGATCTTCCGCCTCCGCTGTTTCTTCCGCCTCCACTCCTGGAGGCTGTAAGGCTGAGATGGGCGGGAACATCATCATCTAAATCATCAATAAGATCATCTACTTCAGACTGTATGGCCGCGAAGCTTCTCTTTTTAATATCCTTGAAGTCTTCATGAAGTATCAATGTTACCACGGCTTCTTCTTCCTGGATGTTTGAAACCACGTCTTTAATCTCTTCAATGTCTTTGACCACGTTTTCAACCTCTGTAACAAATTCGTCTGTACTTTCCAGGGTAGATCCGGTCATCATGGTGACATACACCTTGATCTGATCAGTTTCCAGGGTGGATAATTTATCTACGGAAACAGACATGGAGGTAAAAATTGTTACAAAGAAGAGGACCAGCACGATGATCAGGGTTGCGGCAGGATTTCTGAGTGCTGTTTTCAGAAGGAAAAGGTACATTCTGATTCCGTAACTGTCCATTGACACCTTCTGGTAAACTTCTTTGGCTTTTGTGCGGCGCCTGGCAATGATAACATGCACTATCATAGGAATAAGCAGCAGGGATACCACCAGGGATACAGCAAGTGTAGAAATAATGGAAACACCAATATGTTTACCAAGCAATTCGACCATGTAATTGGATGAAAAGCTGAATGGGATAAATACTGCAATAGTGGTAAGGGTGGCTGCAAGTACTGCCTTCCATACTTCTCGGGTTCCCTGTATCACAGCTTCTGCAGGTTTATAGCCCAGGGTTCGCAATCGATAGATATTTTCAAGTACCACCACAGAAGTATCCAGCAGCATGCCCACAGCCAGGGCAATCCCCACAAGAGTGAGACTGTTAATGGAGACATCAAAGGCAAAAAAGAAATTGAAGGCAGTATATATGGAGATGGGCATGGCAAGGGCCACTACTGTAACCAGGCTGATATTTCTCAGGAATACCCATAGAATAAAGATGGCCAGTAATCCGCCGGTTATTGCCAATTTGATGATCTGATTGATATTGTCCTCCATCATCTCTGCTGTATCTTCCTGGACTACTATCTCAATATCATAGGCAGCATTTTTTGCATTGATCTCATCAATCTCAGTGCGGATATTATGTGAAAGGTCAATAATATTTGACTGTCCATCATTGACAATCATAATGGAAATAGCAGACTTCCCATTTACCCTGCTTATGGTTTCTTCTTCTTTCTCCCCGTAAAAGACCTCTGCAATGTCCTTAAGCTTAACCGGATTTCTGGCCCTTCCAACGACAAGAGTCTCAATTTGGGTTATATCCTGGTATTCTGCATCCAGGTAAACGAAAAATCGCTGTCCCTCTTCCTTTATAATACCCCCGTATTGCCGGATACTCATATTTCTGGATAGAATACTTCTTACCCTGCTCGGTGTTATACCATAGGCTTCACAGGCAGCCTTATCCAGAATAATATCCACAGATTTCTGTCTTCCCCCGTAAATATTTACCGCCGCTACACCGTCAATGTTTTCAAGCTCAGGTCCTATATTCTGATCGACAAAATTCCTTACCCTGTCAGCCCCTCCGGTGCCCCTGACCTGAAGGCTCATCAGGACATTGCTAATTTGTTCAATATCCATTTTTATAACCTGAAGCCTGAATTCATCCGGGAGTTCCTGGTTCAGGGCTGCAATTCTTTCATCCAGTTTCAGGTATGCATACTTGAGGTCAGTATTATTTTCATAGGATATATAGACCATTCCTCTTCGACGGCCAGCCGTAGATTCTATTAGTTCTATGTTTTCGAGAGATGCAATGGCAGATTCAACAGGAATAACTGCCTTTTGCTCCATATATTCAGGGGTAATATCGATCTGACTGTTGACCTGGACATACAGCATGGGCAACTCCGCATTTGGGAATATTTCCATCTTGAGCTGTTGATAGGAAATATATCCCAGCATTGTGCTGGAGATAAACAGCATGGAAATGAGAGTTCTCCTGTTGATTAAAAATTTCATTCCTGTTCCCCCGGTTTCTCTTTTTTAATCAATCGTAATTCCAATTCACCAAACAGCATGTAAAAACATGGTATGACCACAAGGGTCAGAAGGGTAGAGGTTATGAGTCCCCCAATTACCGCCCATGCCATGGGTGAACGAAGCGAAGCACTCTCACCGAACCCAAAAGTCAGGGGAAGAAGAGCAAGGATGGTGGTAAGAGTGGTCATTATAATGGGCCTTATTCGTCTCTGTCCGGCTGCCACAATGGATTCTTTTAATTTCATTCCGGCCTTTCGAAACTGGTTTATAGCGTCCACCAGGATTATGGAATCGTTCACCGCTATTCCAACAAGCATAATGATTCCTATTACTGCCATTATATTAAGAGCTTTTCCCTGGATATAGAATACCGCAACTGCCCCGACGACGGCAAGGGGAACGGTAAGCAGGATGGTGAAAGGGTGTACCAGGTTTTCAAATTGGGAGGCAAGTACCATATAGACCAGAATGAGAGAGAGTAACAGTGCAAATCCAAGACTGCTCATTGATTCCTTACGTAAGGCCTCTTCCCCGGTAATACTGTATTTGTAATCAGGAGGAAACACTACCGATCCTAACTGCTGGCTGATTGATGCTGCAATTTTATCCAGTGGTATATCCTGTGAGAGGTCCGCTGTAATTTTTATAATACGATTCTGGTTGTTTCTAAGGATCTCGCGGGGTGAGCTGCCTATACTTATCTTTGCAACCTCCCGAAGAAGAACCTCGCTGTTATTGACTTGTATAGTGAGAGCTTCCAGTTCTTTCAGGCTGATATCTTCAAGTTTTACGGTAATATCCTTCAATTCCCCCTTAATATTCATTTGTCCGGCTGAGGTTCCCTGTAATTTCTCACTTGTACGGTTGATCAGGGTATTTACATCAAGGTTCATCAGTCCCGCTCTATACCTGTCAATCTCAATATTTAACTCCGGGGCACCGCCTTCAATGGAGGAGATTATGTTATGCAATCCCTCTACTTTTTCAAGTTCAAGAATTACCGGCTGACTTAACTCTTCCAGGATGAGCATATCATCGCCAATCAATTCAACGACAACTGGGGCTTCTTCTGTACCGAGAATTGAATGCAGGGCAGTTTCCTCCAGCCTGCAGACGATTTCAACGTTTTCATTTCCTTCATAGAAATCTGTCAAAGCCTGTATAATACTGGACGCTGGAATGTTTCCTTCGCTGCTTAATTTTACTTTCAGGGTGGCCATATTCTGATCATCGAATATGCCTCCCCCTGCAGTAGACAGTCCCGATGTTGGTCCAACTTCAGCATATACAAGTTCCACCTCTTCAGGTGCGAGCTCACGAACCAGGCTCTCAATACTTCTGACAGCGCCTGCAGTTCTTTCCAGCCGTGTCCCTTCGGGCATTTTCAGATCAATAAAGAACTCCCTCATTACGGTTTTGGGCATGAATTCACTTCCCAGTTGCTGCATCATAAGCCATCCGGATCCAATCAGCGCAAGAGCTCCGAGGACTACCCATATCTTAAAATCCAGTATTCTGTCGAGAATTTTACCATAGGTTGTAAACTTGATGGAAGCTTTTTTCTTTTCTGTAAAAGGAGTTTTCTTTTTATACACTCTTGAATACAGCATGGGGATAATCAGAATGGCCACTATCAGGGAGCAAATAAGTGAGAAAGCAACGGTAAAAGCTTGTTCCCTGAAAAGTTCGCCTGCAGCACCCTGGATATAAACGATAGGGATAAATACAACAATTGTGGTCAGTGTGGAAGCAATAATTGCACCGCCCACCTCAGAGGTTCCTGTTATGGCTGCTTCCTTGGTTGATTTACCCGATTCATGAATTCTGAATATGTTTTCAAGTACCACAATGGCATTATCCACCAGCATACCCGCCCCCAGAGCCAGTCCCCCAAGCGTCATTATATTCAGGGTAAGGTCCGCAAAATACATCAGGGTAAATGTGGCAATAATGGATATTGGAATGGCTGCACTAACGATTGCAGTGGGACCAATACGCCTGAGAAACAAGAGGAGAATAAATACGGCAAGTATTATACCTAAGATAGCACTGTCTCTCACCTCTCCAATTGCCCCGGAGACGAATGCACCCTGGTCCTGTACAATGGTAAAGGTAAATCCGGGCAGGGCTTTTTCCATATCTTCCAGGGCCAGTTTTAGTTGATCAACTGCCTTGACTGTATTAAACCGCATTTCCTTGTAAATGCTCAGACCAACACAGGATTCTCCATTCAGACTGACTGAATTGTCTAGCTCTTTTGGATTAAGGGATATTGTAGCAAGATCTCCCAGCAATACAGGAACCCTTTCTCCTGATCCTGGTTCAGAGGAAGGGGCAGGGGGACCCATTTTAATGATGATATTCTCCAGGTCATGAATTTGCTCCAGCTCACTCAATCCTCTTACAATATATCTCCTTCCCGTCTCTACGATAGATCCACCCGAGACATTCTGGTTAAAATTTTCAATCCGCGCTGAAATGGTTGAGAGTTCCACATCATATGATTTCAGCAGGTATTCACTGGTCTCAACCAGAACTTCCAGTTCCTCAGAACCATCGATCTCAACATCTGCAATCCCCTCAAGTCTTATGAGTTCATTTCTTACATAGTTCTCAGCAACTTTGCGTAATTCATTCAGATCATCCGTTTCGGTATGCTGAAAAGCCACCAGCATTACCGGATCTGCATTCGGATCATGCTGGGTTATATTCAGTTCATCAAGGTCATTGTTTTGTGCAAGGGAAGAAAGAGCTTTGGACAGGTCCAGGAATGCTTCATCCATATCCTGATCCCAGCTGTATTCAACTTCAACCTGTGCAACCCCAACCCTTGAAACGGAAGACACATTGCTTACTCCACTTTGCCTGATGGCGAGGGCTTCCACACGTTCCGTGAATTTTTCCTCGATCTCTTCGGGGGGGCGCTCACCGGCTTTTAGTTCAACGAACAGGCGAGGACTATTAAGGTCGGGAAATAAATCTATCCCCAGCTTTCCGAAGGAAATGAAACCCAGAAGTACGGTGGCAAGAATGATCATACTCACCGAAACCGGGAATTCTACAGAGAATTTTGTGATGGATTTTAACATAATTACCGGAGATTATTCACATCTGCTTATATTAACGAATGACTTTGACCCTTGAATCATTTCTCAATGTTTCAAAGCCCTTGCTGACAACTGATTCTCCTGATTCGAGTCCACTGATAACCTCGATTTTCTCAGCATTTTCAAGTCCCGTTTCAATCCATCTCTCCCTGGCAACACCGCGTTCAACTACAAAGACCATACGATTCCTGTTCCTGGAGACTATAATATCTTTTGGGAGAACAATGGTATTCTCAGAGCTGTTGACGACCATGTCAGCCTTCACAAACATTCCCGGAAGGATTTTCTTTTCGCTGTTATCAACGTTTACAAAACATTTGAATGTTCGGGCTTCCGGGTCAATCGAGGGAGAAATCTGTGTGATTTCACCAATAAGAGTATCATTGGGATTGGTATAACTTGTAATATAGACCTTGAATCCTTTAGAAACATTTGAATAATATTTCTCCGGGAGATTAGTTTCAAGATATAGCTGACTGTAGTTAACCAGTGTTACCATTGGGGTGTTGCTGTTTACTTTTGTGCCCTGTGTAAAATAGGGGAGGTCAGAAATAACACCTGTAAACAGGGCTTTGACTGACATTTTTGCAAGGTTGATCTGGCTGCTTTTTGCATCATATTCTGAGTTGATATAACTGATCTCAGAATTCTTCAGTTCACGCAGGGTAGCTCCGCCCTTATCATGAAGAGATTTTTGCTTTTCATATTCCTGGGCTGATATTTCAAGGTTTACTGCCCTGGACTCAACCCTTAGATTGTTCACATATTCCTCATCTTCCAGTTTAATAATGGTGGCCCCTTTTTTCACCCTGTCGCCCAGAGCATAGGGTTTGCCAGTTTCAGGATTCTTTTGCAGGGTATACTTTCCGGACATTTCGGAATTCAGGGTTACCTCCTGTACCGGGTAGACAGTTCCAGTAGTATTAATAAACTCCTCAATGGAGGATATGCTGGCCTCTATTACATCCACCGGTACTTCTATGGAGGATGCAACTCCCAGGTTGGGCTGTTTGCATGAATTGGCGAAAACCATCGCCAGGATCATGAAAGGGATTAATTGTTTGGTATTCTTCATCTTTATTTTTGGATTATTCCGTTTCTTCTACAAGAAGTTCTTCCGGTATTATATTACTATTGATTTCAAAATCGTACAGAGTTTGTATTTTGAGGTTAAGTAGTTCCAGCTTATAATTAATTATGGCGTTTGTCAGGGACATTTTCCTGTCGGATAGCTGGTTTTGATAGATTCCAAGGTCAAGACTTGTCAGATCTCCATTTCGGTACCTTTCAAGATTTATATCGTAGGTAAGTTCAGCATTTTCTACGGTACGTTCCTGGATAACAATTTGATTTTCAAGATTTTTCAAGCTCCTTACTATGGATCTGATATTGACCTGGATATCTGTTTTTTCAATTTCAAGATCTATCTCAGCACTTTGAAGAGAGGCTTCCGCTGCTTTGATTTCTGATTTTCTTTCCCCCCAATCGAAAAGTGGTATATTCAATCTTAGTCCAACTGCAGGTGTAGTAGTGGGATTTCCAAACAATTGTTCAAGTGATTCGTTATTGGCGGTAACTCCAAAGGAGGCAGTTATAGAACCTGCAAATTCATTAACGGTTTGGGCATCCAGAAGACTGAACATAGAGTTCTCTATATTAATTTCCCTCTGACGCAACTCCATTCGGTTTTCAAGGGCATGGTTAATGGCCATATCAGGATCGACGTTCACGGAATCTGCTTTGATTACGGTTACCAGCTCAAAGGCATCTGTCAGGGGCATACCAATGATTACTTTGAACTCGTCCATTGAATTCTGAAGATTTAACTCGGCATTATACACCGATGAGTAGCTGGTTGCCAGGTTAACCTCGGACTGGTATAATTCTTCCAGGGCGAGCAAACCACCTTCCACTTTATTTGAAATAATTTCATGACTCTCCTGGTTGTTACTCAGTTCTTCATTGGCAATGTCCAGGCGAAGCTGCCTCGAGTAAACAGAATAGAAGCTGGCTGCTACATTACGTTCCAGACTCAGTTTCTGAAGAAGGTATCTTAGCAGGGCAGATTCATAACTTAACTCAACGGTTTCCAGTTCAACTTTGGTCCGGTTGTAGGTAAAAATCGGCTGGGTCAAATCCAGGCTCAAACGATTATTCCAGGTCCTGGAAATAGGATCAGCAGCCCCCGCTGACTCTGAATTATTATAATCATAGGAGA
Source organism: uncultured Bacteroidaceae bacterium (assembly GCA_963777115.1). Classification (GTDB taxonomy): domain Bacteria; phylum Bacteroidota; class Bacteroidia; order Bacteroidales; family SM23-62; genus SM23-62. The sequence continues at coordinate 1,294,366 of CAVZPP010000002.1, forward strand.
AGGTATTTCTCAGGGCAACGGTTCCGTCTGTAGGTAAAATCCGCTGATTAATCTGAAATGTTCCTGCCGATGTGGCTGATTCATTCAGGAACCATTCACTTGTCCGACGGTCAAACCGGTTGGATCTTTCATATTCAAAAGGATTCAGTACAAGTGCGAACTGAGACTTCAGCCTGGCTCTCTGTGCATTTAATTTTTCCTGGCTGCGTAGCAGGTCAAGTTCCACCTGCTGCATTGTTGGACTGTTTAGAATGGCAATATCAAGGGCTTTATCCATATCCAGCAATTCCTGGGCCTCAAGCTCAATAATTCCAAGCAGAAGGAGAGGAGCCAGCAGAATTATCCTGTTTAGTTTTAATGGGTTCATGTAGTTCATATTATAATATTGATCGTTTATCTTCTTACCCACTTTACCGCATCTGCTACTATCCTGTATGCACTGCCGCGGTTTGAAAGTTCAATGATTGCGGTATCAGCGGGGAAATGAAAGGCTCCTACCTTATTCCAGCCTTCCTCAATGTTACTAAGCCTGAATTCTATGTCCTCTCTTCCTTCATTGGAAGAGATCGCATACCTGTATATCCTGCCTTGTTCTGAGAAGTGTGAACTGCCACGGCCCGGTCCACCTCCACCGCCACGACGACCCCTGTCACCGCGTTCCATCATGGCTGACATGGGAATATATACATAGATATCGTAAAACCCTGCAGAAGGCAGGATGGTGGTCCAGCTCGCCACATTATTTCCTTCTCCCCGCCTGGTAATATAAGCTGAACGCACAGTTTCGCCGTAAAATGCTGAGTGGGCAATGGGTGTCCATTTTGCAGGTATCCTATCCCTGCTTATTGCTTCATAGAATATTTCATTATCTGATTCTTTCCGGGAGTCAAAATATTGTTTCAACTTACTTTCGTTAGAAACTGATACATAGCTGAACCCCGGATCTTCATTATCGACAATATATTCATCCGGAAGTGCCAGGGTCAATTCCCTGTCAGAAGTAATATAATATTCATCAAGATCTGTTTTCTTTACTTCCACAGGAGTTCTCAGGAATGTACTGAAAGTAGAGGGTATATTTCCTGAAATAAGTGTATTAATGGTCATCATCCGGGGTTTATCAAACAAAGCGATCTGGATATCCTTGGTAATGCCAGGATCAATTTCATAGATGCGTTTTTCTTCATTCGAACCCCCGCCGCCATATGATCCTACACGTATGGTCACATCGACAAGTCCTTTAATTTCCCCGGTATTGCGTAATCTGAACTTAATGAGGTAGACTTCCCCTACGGCATCCCTTGTCAGTATATATTCCGGAGTGCTAACCAGGAAAGTCGGGATCTTTCCCTTTGTATTTATGGTTTCAAAGTAGGGTTCGATCTCAACATTAAATTCCTTATAGAAATCGGCAGCAAACTGCTTAAATGTAATTTCCCGGAAGGCATTATCCTCCAGGTAATAGTAAAGGAAATCATCAAATTCTGTTACTCCGACCTGGTTCTTCAGGGCAAGGAAAACGAAACTCCCAATCTGTGAAATTAGGGCTGATGTTACTGTATTATCCCAGTCTGCAAAAATTTCTTCAACAGAATTATCCCTTAATGCCCTGTTGGCTATCTCACTATTACTCATGCCTCCCCTGAAGCTTTGTCTTACGACCGAGAAAAATCCCTGACCCAGGTAAAGCTCCAGCATTGAATTAAAGAGCGGGAATTCCGGTGATGATACACCTGTCATATAACTGTAATATAGTGGAAATACACAATAGGGATTTTTCTCATATGTTGTGCCTTCATAAACAATAAGTTCTTCACTGTTTCCTTGCCTGCTATCTGTGATAGGGCGTGTTCTTGGAGTACTTCTGAAGAAAGTATAGGATAAAAAACGCTCAAAAAGATGCTCCTCGATATGTTCAGCTGTGTTTGCTTCTTGTCTCCTTCGATTATTTCGTTCTTCATAAAACTTATACCTGGCAAAATCAAGAGAATTCAGTCCGGCTCCCTTTTCCGGCATAAGGATCATTTCCGGCTGGATATTTTCAAAAGTTTGAACCTGAGGCCTTTCATAGGCATGGAATTGAACAGGGACTTCGACCAGGTTTACCCTTTTAAAAGGATAGTAGAGATCAAGATCATCAACCTCGTAGTCAGTCTTTTCTTCTATGATTATAGCATCGATGAGGCTATCGCTGAGATTGGTGAAGAATTTTGAGAAATAATCATGATCCGGTTTCAGAAACAAATTATACTCAACGTCCTCAACGACTCGTGTTTTTTTAACGAAAGGACCGATTGCCAGGGAGAGGGCATTCAGGTCGGATTCGGGCGTGAAAATGTACTCATTCCCTGTAGAATCAATTTTTCCCTGGGAAACCGGTATCAGTCCCTTGTTAGGAACAACAGTTAGATCGTACCTGACAAAATCCAGTTTCCCCGGCATATAGGTTAACGTATTGAATCTTACTCCGGAAACAGGATACCAGATCATTTCAGGTGTAAGGAGGAGGTAATCACGGGATACAATCCCGGGTTTCTTATCAATGATTGCCACATTTATCCGTTTTAGTTCAAGCAGGGTTTCTTTGGGAATATCCAGATAGGCAATGGCATCATTAGGAATACCCGAATAATGAATGGTAAAACCGATTCTTCTCCTGGGGGCAAGTCCATTTTCAGGAATAATCTTCAGAATCTGCCGCTCCTTTTGATAATTAATCTGCTGATTATCCGATATAATGCTGTCAATTTTGAACCCCGGATTAAGAGAAAAAATCAGGGTATCCATTTTCACATCATTGCGGTTTCTGACCCGCAGATCCGATGAAATAAGAAGTTTTCTTCCCCGCTGTTCCAACCGGATGTTATTGGAAATTATATCAACAGAGGGACTGGAGGCATATTGATTATTAAGAGTAAGGAATATTTCCCTGTCCCTGTCCACCTTTTCATTGATCATATAATACTGGTACCCGGCAAATCCACCTGCAGCAGCAAAAACCAGAAAACCAATGGTATTTAATGAATTCCATCTTCCAACCTGGGGAAGCCTGTTTAAAAGGCGTATGGTTGCAAAAATAAATCCGACACCTAATAAAAAGTAGGCCAGTCTGTGTAAGATGATCTGGTAGGAGTCAGCAAATCCAATAAAATCCGAGTACACCATCGGAAAGTTAAAAGCCATATAATCAAGGGATCCGTGCATCTTATCCTTAAATACGAATAAGGTAAGCCCTATATAGCCCAAGAGAACGACAAATGTTACAGCCTGGTTTTTGATAAGGATCATCAGGACGAAGGACAGTCCAAGGATAAAAACAAGTGTAGGTACGGTGATAAGCAGCAGGTAATAAAGGTAAGCTTCCCAAACTACCGGAACATCCTGTCTGATCAGATTGAACACCAGGGCCATCACCAAGCCGGTAAGTACCAGTCCCACAAAAAGGGCTAATACACCTGAGGTTTTCCCAATTACATATTCACCATTTGAAACAGGCCGTGTATAGATAACTTCTGTGGTATCCAGTTTTTTATCACGGCGAAGAAAATCAGAGGCAAGGAAAACGGCTATTACAGCCTGGGCTACATTAATAAACAGGACATTTATATAGGGTAGATTGGCAGCTATTGCCCTGGTGGTCCATTTTATCCCACCGTGAAAGCCAAAGGTGCCCATATTCATTCCGAACAGCACCACCAGGGCTATGATGGAAAATATACGAAAGAACCAGCTTCTAAAAAGGGTCTTTCTCTCGTACATGGAGACTGATATTATGTTCTGAAAATTAATCACAGGTTCCAATGATTAAGTTTATTTTCCATAAAATGAACATATGCATGCTCAAGGTTTGGATGAATCTCTGTTGCTTCAATGTTTGAGGGTTTATCTCCAACAAATTGGATCTCCCATCCATCGCCGGAAGGGATAGTGGAAATAACAGGATATTTCTCCTTCAGGTCATCATACTGATCCTGACTTACAAGAGCATGCCAGACAAATCCTTTGGTTTGTTCAACCAGGAGCTCAGGAGCCCCGTTGTAAACCAGTTCGCCCTCATTTAGCAGGGCCATCTGGTTGCAGGTACTGGATATATCACCCACGATATGTGTAGATAATATTATTAAGGTGTCTGTATGACTGAGGTCTGACAAAATATTCCGGAACCGGATCCGTTCTTCAGGATCAAGTCCGGTTGTAGGTTCATCCACAATAATGATAGAGGGTTCAGCAATGAGGGCCTGAGCAATTCCAAGCCTGCGTTTCATTCCCCCGGATAATTTATTGGCCATTCGGTTCCTGACATGGGCCAGTCCAACATCCTGTAACATCTTGTCAACCCTCAAATTGCGCTCTTTTTTAGAGGTCATTCCTGCAAGACGGGCAGCATAATCCAGGAATTCCCAGGAACGGAACTTGCCAAAGAATCTGAAATCCTGGGGGAGGTACCCCAGCATCTTACGCAATTCCCGCCTGTTTTTATTTATATCCTGTCCATTGATCAGCACCTCTCCCGAAGTGGATTGCATCATTGTAACAAGGATACGCATCAGGGTCGACTTCCCGGCCCCGTTGGGTCCGAGTAAGCCGAACATCCCTTCACGAATGGTGAGGTTAATGTCATCCAGGGCCTTATGTCCCCCAGGGTAGATCTTATTTAGATTGTTTATTTGTATTTCCAATTTCCCGCTTTATCAAATGTCTCTCGTGGATTACCGCTCTTTGACTGTTTAATGTATGAATGGTTTAAAGTACATTTTAATTTTTTTTTCTATTCTGTGAATTTTTCTGTTGATTATATAAAATAAGGGCTCAATTCTGGAAAAAATCTGGAATGATTTATTTTTCAGAAATCGATTTTAAACCTTTTTGATTTACAGAAGTCCAAATATCTGTTCAGTATAGAAAAATACCGAAACTAAGGATAATTTTTCAAGTATAATTATTAATTGAGACAGTAAAAATGAAAAAGAAAAACAGTTTTAAAACAGCAGCATTATTAGTGATATTAGCAATTTCTGCAGTTCCTGTTTTTGCCCAGCCAGGCCAGGGTCAGGGTGGGGGACAAGGAAGAGGACAAGGAGGAGGCCAGGGAGGAGGCCAGAGCCAGGGAAGAGGAGGCAGGCAGATGAGCGAAGAGGATATAAAGAAAAATGTAGACGTACTTGCTGATACATTGCAATTAACTGAAAAACAAACAAAACAAATTCTGGATGTTGACATGGAATTCTACAACACTTTCCAAAAGGAAAGGGCGAATTTTGATCCGGAGACAGGTGATCGAGATGCGATGCGAGCGCGAATGACAGAACTTAGAATAGAGCGTGAAGGGAAGTATAAAGAGGTTCTGACAAAAGATCAGTATGAAAAATTTACCAAGATCTCAGAAGCCAGACGCTCCCAGGCTAGACAGCGGTATGAGGAGCAGGGGGGACAGGGTTCCGATGGAGAACAACGCAGTCGTGGACGAGGCAGGGGAGGTAATTGATACCTCTATGAGATAGAGGATACAGATATCCCGGCTCAACCGGTAACATAAGTATCAAAGTAACCCGGGTAAACAGTTGTCAAAGCTGTATACCCGGGTTGTTTTTTTCAATTATACCCTTACTTTTGTGGGTCATAAAACGGCTTACTATGACTCCATCAACAATATTTATTATTATTATCAGCATTGTGATCTTTAACTTCTTGTTTTCCAGGGTGATGGAATACCTCAATTCAAGGAAGTACGGGGATCCGGTACCCGAGGGATTGGAAGATGTGTACGACGAGGAGGAGTACAGGAAATCAATGGATTACAAGAAGGTAAACTACCGGTTTGCCATTCTCACCGGGACTTTCAGCTTTGTCCTGATTCTGGCTATGTTTCTCCTGGATGGTTTTGCTTATGCAGATGGACTGGTCCGGCGGGTTACAGAACACCCCATATTGGTGGCCCTTTTGTTTTTCGGGGGACTCATGTTCCTTTCGGATATTATAAATACTCCTTTTTCTGTCTGGGATACTTTTGTTATCGAAGAAAAATTCGGTTTCAATAAAACAACCGTCAAAACTTTTATTACCGATAAGCTGAAGGGGTGGATGCTGGGAGCCCTTATCGGAGGGGGAATACTTGCTGCCATTATCTGGTTTTATATGCTCACCGGCAAGAACTTCTGGATCTATGCATGGGCGCTGGTAAGCGGATTTACCATTTTCATGTATATGTTCTATTCTACCCTGATTGTTCCTCTCTTTAATAAACAGACGCCTCTTGAAGACGGGGATTTAAAGGATGCTATTAATGAGTTTAGCGATAAGGCGGGATTTAAGCTTGATAAGATTTTTGTTATTGACGGGTCCAAGAGGTCCACAAAGGCCAATGCATATTTCAGCGGATTGGGAGCGAAAAAGCGAATTGTTCTTTATGATACCCTGATTAATGATCTTGATACGGATGAAATTGTCAGCGTTCTTGCACATGAGATCGGTCATTACAAAAAAAAGCATACCCTTACGGGAGTTATCCTTTCCATATTGCAAACCGGAGTTATGCTTTTCATTCTTTCACTTTTTGTCGGAAGTCCGGCTTTATCTGAAGCACTTGGTGTTGATGTTCCAAGCTTCCATATTGGACTTATTGCATTTGGGATACTCTACAGTCCCTTAAGTATGATCCTGGGAATAGGCGGAAATGTTATGTCAAGGAAAAACGAATACCAGGCCGACCGTTATGCAGGTGAGATGCACAAGCCTGAAGCCCTGGTGAATGCTTTAAAGGGGCTCTCGCGCAAGAACTTGAGTAACCTGACCCCACACCCTGCCTATGTATTTTTTCACTATTCCCATCCGCCACTTTACCAGAGAGCCAAAGCACTGATGGAACTAACTGTATCCAAAAATTAGAATTTCTGAGATACTAAAGCAGATCCATAATTTAAAAAATTGTAATTTTGCTGCGCATTGCCTCCGGGCCTTGCATCGCCTCCTTAGCTCAGCGGTAGAGCAGCTCATTCGTAATGAGCAGGTCGTCGGTTCAAATCCGATGGGAGGCTCAATATAAAAGGGGGCACAGCCACGTACCCCCCAATATGTCTGATTTGAGACCCAAAAAGATGAATCAAAAACCAGACCCAACAAAGGTACACAAAACTGCCTTGAATGCCTATATTTTCATATTTATCATACTATTGATATACTGACAATTTCATTATGTAAACCACGTATCTGATGGATTAAATAACATAATACTTGATTGTTGATTTTTTGATTGCTTTGAATTAACTTTGATTCATTCTAATCGACTCGCAAGATTTACTTCTCAATCAGAAGAGTCCTTCGCAGCCTTCCCAAAATTTAGAATTTCATTTTCATTATTGGATCTCCGGTCACGGTTTTACTTGTATAACCTTAAATCTAAATTATCATGAAAAAGAAATTTCTTCATCTCCATTTTCCATTACTAGTTTTATTAATAGCAATGCTGGCTTCCTGTTCGATTGCTCCAGAGAACGAAATGCCGGTAACCACAGACTCAGACGAGGCAAGGGAGGCTTTTTATCTGGGAAGAGAGCATTATTTCCTGAATGAATTTGATCCGGCAGTTAAAGAATTAAAGAAAGCCATCAAATTAGATGAAAACTTTGCCTTGGCCTATTTATTTCTTGATCTGGTCTTATCCAAGCGCCAGTGAGGTGGATGAATACCGGAGCAAATATGCAGAATTGGCAGACCAGGTCAGTGAAGCAGAGGCCCTTCTGTTGAGGACATTTCAATTTGACCGCGAAGGAAAAGGAGATCAAGCCAAAGCAAACATTGAGAAGCTGTTTGAAATGTACCCGGATGGATCCGGTTTTACCATTTTTAATGGGTTGGAATTTTTATTGGAACGAAGACGAGAAGTTTTTTGACCTGATGAATAAGTCCATGAAATTGATCCTGATTTTCCTCATGCTTATATGGCGATGGGGGTTAAATATTCCTTTATGAAGGATTGGGATACGGCTGAACAGGCCTATAGTAAATATGCAGAACCTGCTTCCGGAGATGGCAATGCCTGTTGTGACAATGGCAAGGATATACGGGAACAGGGAGACATGGAAAGGCCATTACATGTATGAAAAGGCACTTACTATAAATCCGGAACACCTTGTTGCAATCCCGGGTATCGGGAATTGCCACCTATTCAAGGGAGAGTGCGAGGAAGGTAGAAATTACTTTCAGAAATGGTATGAGATTGGTGATGCTTATTCTGAAAAATCAGGAGCCCTTTTCAGTATGGCAACATCCTATTTGTATGAGGATGATATTGATGGAGCTGTCAGGGGATTTGATCATTATATAGCATTTGCTGAGGAGAATAATGAACCGGTAGATGTAATCTGGGGAAATGCATATAAAGGCTATATCCTGGTTATGAATGACAGAATTGAAGAGGGTGCATCCTTTTACCGCAAAGGCATAGAGCTGATGGGAAGTTCCAATCTTGATGATTCACGCCGAAAGGACATGTTGCGTATTAGCCATTTTTGGGAGGCATTTATTTTAGCACAGGAGGGGGATTTTGAGAAAGCCTGGGATGAATACAATATCTATAAAAAGATGGAAGAAGAACGTACTCAGATTTCCGAGAATAAATCAGTATACGGAACCTACGGATGGTTGAAGGAATTGGAAGGGAATTATCAGGAAGCTATTGAAAGCTATCAGAAAGCCTCAGATAATGTAGTGTACTGGATGAGGCTTGCAGAATCATATGAAGCCCTGGGCGATATTCCGAAAGCGAAGGAATACTATTCAAAAGTACTGAGAATTACCTGAATACTATGCAGATAGCCCTTTACAGGAACAAAGCCCTGGCAAAGCTGGAGGAACTATAGATTCAGGCGGAGAGACCTTATTTATATTCGCAATGATATCCCATTTCTTCGGCCATCCAGACTAACTCTTCGAGTTCATAGGTGTCGTCTGCGCAGATCTCAATATCCCGGTCATCAAACACTCTGAGAAGGGGACCGCTATCATAGCAATATGCGCATAGGGGAGGTTCACAGGAATATATAAAAAGGCTGGACGATAGAAGTACTATTGCAGCCATCCGGTTTAGTATTATTTTTATCATGATATTGGCGATGGTTGGTTATATTGAATAATTCAACAACCATGCCAAGCATATCACTGTATTTTTATTAATTTCACCACATAAATACTCACACTACACTCACACTTCAACCACACCCAAACCCACACCGTTACGCGGGAGTAGCTCAGGGGTAGAGCATCAGCTTCCCAAGCTGAGGGTCGGGAGTTCGAACCTCCTTTCCCGCTCATATTTTTCATCTGGATTATAATGGATATAAAATGTTACGAAAAACTGTTATTATTAAATCACCAGGGATTACATTAATATTATTCTTGATCATGGTCAGTACATCCTGTTTTGGGGAAAGAATAGTAGGACTCTCATACCTTGACGGGAACCCTGTTTCTGTTGAGATCGATGATGGGAAGATTGTAAGCATTGAGACCCTGGAAGAGATTCCGGATGGCAGTAAAGGATATTTTATTGCTCCGGGACTTATTGACAACCAGGTAAATGGCTTTGCAGGTGTGTCATTTACTTTTGGCGGTGGTGAGCTGACTGAAGATGGCGTCCTGAAAGCTACACAGGAACTCTGGAAACAAGGAGTAACTTCTTATCTTCCAACATTAACCACCAATAGCCATGAGGTGCTGATGAAGAATTTCACTGTATTAAGCCAGGCTTCGGGAAATGAATCCCTCCTGGGCTCAATTCCCGGATATCACCTGGAAGGTCCGTTTATTTCTCCTGTGGATGGTTACCGGGGGGCACATCCCCTGGAACATGTAAGAAAACCTGATTGGAATGAGTTTATGAATCTGTACAAGGCATCGGGTGATAAAATTCTTGCAGTAACAGTTGCACCTGATGTTGAAGGGGCGATGGATTTCATTGAAAAATCTACAAAGTTAGGTGTTGTTGTCGCCATTGGGCATCATAATGCCAGTGCTGATCAGGTAGACGAGGCGGTAAATAAAGGGGCCAGGATTTCCACTCACCTTGGAAACGGATGCGCCAATATGATAAACCGGCACAGAAACCCATTATGGCCCCAGCTGTCTAACGACAAATTGATGATTAGCATTATCTGTGACGGATTTCATCTGCTTCCCGAGGAGATAAATACATTTTACAAGGTAAAAGGAAGTGATAAAACCATAATTACATCCGATGTTACAAGTTATGCAGCATTACCTCCCGGGCAATATAAAACACTTGAAGGAGTAGATATTGAATTAACTCCTGAAGGAATGTTACGCTTACCTGCCCAGAATGTTCTTTACGGCTCGGCTTCACCAATTACAAAGGGAGTAGGACATATTATGGAGGTTACAGGCTGCACCCTGGCTGATGCTATTCAGATGGCCAGTACCAATCCGGCTGAGCTCTATAAGCTCAATGACCGGGGTAGCCTGGAAGTTGGCAAGCGGGCAGACCTGATATTATTTACTATGGAAAACAACAAACTGATTATTGAGAAGACTTATGTACAGGGAAGATTAGTATATCAGAAGTAAATGGATTTCCGGGTAGAAGGTAAATTCTGGAGTACAAAGTAGTTCAGTGAGCATAAAATATAAATGAGGATAATGAAAGAATTTGAAAAAGATAAACTATCCATTAAGGTTCTGGAGACCACCGAACATTTGGGAAAAGCTGCTGCTGATTTTGTGGCAGAAAATCTAAAAAGGGCCATTGAGAAAAAAAACTCAGCCAACCTGATCCTGGCTACCGGTGCTTCCCAGTTTTCATTTCTGGAACACCTTCAGGAACTGGAGCTTGAATGGGATAAGATTATTGTCTTCCATCTTGACGAATACCTGGGAATGTCCGATACTCATCCGGCAAGCTTCAGAAAGTACCTGAGGGAAAGGATACTTGAAAAGGTTAATCCCAAAGAGGTGCATTACCTCAATGGCGATGCTGAAGATGCTTCTGTGGAGACTGAGAGGTATGAAAATTTATTGAAAGAACCATGAAATAGACATAGCCTGCATTGGGATTGGAGAGAATGGACATCTGGCGTTTAATGATCCTCCTGTGGCTGATTTCAAAGATTCCAGGCTGGTAAAAATAGTTGAATTGGACAAGGCCTGCCGGCTACAGCAATTAGGAGAAGGCTGGTTCAACAGCATGGAGGAGGTTCCGACCCAGGCATTGACACTGACCATCCCCGCCATAATGAACAGTAAGGTTATCAGTTGTGTAGTGCCGGATGAAAGGAAGTCTGAGGCCGTTTATAATACTCTGAACGCAGAGATTTCTGAAAAATGTCCGGCCACAATTCTTCGCACACACAGCAATGCAATCCTTTTTCTTGATAACTATTCAGCATCGAAACTGGATTATTCCCTTTGATCTGTATATTTGCGAAACTTTTTAGGGAATGAAGGCAGAACTGATTGGCATAGGAGATGAGATCCTGATCGGACAGGTGGTGAATACCAACGCGTCCTGGATGGGAGAGGAGTTGACCCGGATTGGGATCAAAGTGGTTCGTATGACGGTGATCGCTGATCTCAGGAATGAGATTCTGAATGCTCTTGAAGAGGCAGGTAATCGAGCTGACCTGGTGATCATGACGGGAGGCATCGGTCCGACAAAAGACGACATCACCAAAACCACTCTTGCTGAATATTTCGGAAGCAAGCTTGTACAGGATGAAATGGCCCTTGAAAGGGTGCAGAATGTTTTGAGGGGTAGGGTTCAGATGAACGAACTGAATATTGCCCAGGCCATGCTTCCGGATAATTGCAGGGCCATCCCCAATCATAACGGAACGGCTTCGGGAATGTGGTTTGATAAGGACCGGACCCAGTATATCTCCCTTCCGGGTGTGCCTTATGAAATGAAGGCCATGATGTCAGACTATATCCTTCCTGCCCTGAACGAAGAATTCGAACTGGATGCCATCGTTCATAAAACCCTGCTGGTCCAGGGAATCCCGGAATCCCACCTGGCCACCCTGTTGGAGGAGTACGAGGAAACTATTCCCCCGGGAATAAAGCTGGCTTATTTGCCGTCTCCCGGTCGCATACGCATGAGGTTAACAGCCTCAGGAAAGGATAAGGCAGATGTGGAATCCCAGGTAGACACTGAAATGGAACGCCTGATTCCGTTAATCCCGCAAGGGCATATATACGGATACGGAGACGAACAGATGGAAATTCTGATCGGCCAGTTGTTAAAGGAAAAGAATGCCACCCTGGCACTTGCTGAGAGCTGTACCGGAGGGACTATCGCCCAACAAATAACATCCATACCCGGGAGTTCGGAATACTTTAAAGGAGGGGTTGTAGCATATTCAAATGAGATTAAGCATGATATATTGGGAGTTGATAGGGAAAGTATTGAAAGGTACGGTGCTGTAAGCAGGGAGGTGGTCGAACAAATGGCGGAAGGGGTAAGATTGAAATTTGGGGCTGATTTTTCGATTGCAACATCAGGTATTGCCGGACCCGGTGGAGGCTCTGAAGAAAAACCAGTAGGTACTACCTGGATTGCAGTGGCATCAGCCGATTCGACGGTATCAGAGATGTACCTGCTTGGAGATCACAGGGGAAGGAATATAAGCAAAGCTGCACTAACGGGACTCAATATGCTGAGGAACTTAGTTATCAACACCAAATAGTTAATAAAAGGCTTGATTATTTAAAGATTTTTAGCGTTATTTGCACACGTTTTTCACAAGGGTATTTTTAAATTATAGAACAATGGCGAGAGTTTGTCAGATTACAGGGAAGAAAGTGATTACAGGGAATAATGTATCACACTCAAAGAGGCGTACCCGTAGAAAATTTTATCCGAATCTTTTTGATAAAAGATTTTTCCTGGTCGAAGAAGACCGTTGGGTTAAGTTAAGAGTTTCTGCTTCCGGTATCCGGCTCATAAATAAAAAGGGGTTAAAACTAGCCCTTGAAGAGGCCAAGGAAAAAGGCTTTCTGAAGACATATTAATATTTAAGCTGAAGCGAAATGGCTAAGAAAGGAAATAGAGTACAGGTAATTCTAGAATGCACAGAGCATAAGGATAGTGGTATGCCCGGGACTTCCAGGTACATAACCACAAAGAACAGGAAAAATACTCCTGACCGACTAGAAGTAAAAAAGTTTAATCCCGTCCTGAGGAAAGTTACTGTTCACCGGGAAATAAAATAATTAGTTATGGCAAAGAAAGTAGTTGCAACATTACAGAGCGGTGTCGGTAGAAATTTTACCAAATGTATTAAGATGGTGAAATCATCCACTTCGGGTGCTTACCTTTTCGAAGAAGAAGTTGTGCATAACGATCACATCAAGGATTTCTTTAAAAAGACTGATAGCTAGAATATATTTCTTCACAAAACTGATGAAGCTTTCTTTTTTACAAGAAAGCTTTTTTAGTATATTCAAAGTTCGATAACCACTATATTTTTAAGAATGGGATTCTTTTCCAGGGATAAAAAGGAGTCGCTGAACAAGGGACTTGAGAAAACCAAGGAAAGTGTTTTTAAGAAGTTGTCGAGGGCTGTCGTGGGAAAATCCCGGGTTGACGAAGAGGTACTTGATAACCTGGAGGAGGTTCTGATCACATCCGATGTCGGAGTTGACACCACCCTGAAAATCATCCATCGTATAGAAGAACGGGTCTCCAAAGACAGGTACATGGGGACGGAAGAATTGAATGTGATCCTGAAGGAAGAGATCGCAGGCTTACTGGCGGAACATGAAAATGCTGGCAGGGAGTTTTCGTTTTCTGATCCCCTTGAGAAAAAACCTTATGTAATAATGGTGGTAGGTGTGAACGGTGTTGGGAAGACCACAACCATTGGCAAACTGGCCTGGCATTTCAAACAGGCAGGAAAGAAAGTATACATGGGTGCTGCAGATACCTTTCGTGCTGCTGCAGTGGACCAGCTGAGTATCTGGGCCGAAAGGGTAGGTGTTGAGATTATCAAACAGGATATGGGATCTGATCCCGCATCTGTGGCATATGATTCGCTTTCATCTGCAATGGCAAATGATGTTGATGTTGTAATAATTGATACTGCAGGCCGATTGCATAACAAGTTGAACCTGATGAACGAGCTGACCAAGATCAAGCGGGTCATGACCAAGCTTCTGCCGGATGCTCCTCATGAAATATTACTGGTGCTGGATGGCTCAACCGGCCAGAACGCTTTTGAGCAGGCCAAACAGTTTACTGCAGCCACAGAGGTGAATGCCCTCGCTCTCACCAAGCTTGACGGTACTGCCAAAGGCGGTGTTGTTATTGGTATATCCGATCAGTTCAAGATCCCCGTTAAATATATTGGCGTTGGCGAAAGGATGGAAGACCTCCTGGTTTTTAACCGCGAGGAATTTGTAGATTCCCTGTTCGGCAGCCAATGAAATCCAAGTCCCATAAAATCAACGTGATCACCCTGGGTTGTTCTAAAAACCTGGTCGATTCCGAAGTCCTTATGAAGCAGATTGATGCAGAGGGAATTCAGGTAGTCCATGATTCAGCTGACACCGATGCCCGCACTGTCATTATTAATACCTGTGGATTTATTCAGGATGCCAAGCAGGAGTCAATCGATACCATACTTAGTTATGTTCGGGAGAAAGAGGAGGGAAGGCTGGATAATCTTTATGTTATGGGTTGTTTATCTCAACGATATAAAAAGGATCTGGCAAAGGAGATTTCGGAAGTGGACCAGTATTTTGGGGTGAATGATCTTCAGGAAATTATCAGGAAGCTTGGATTCGATTACCGTAAAGAACTGCTGGGAGAGAGGATGATTACCACCCCCTCACATTATGCATATCTGAAAATATCTGAAGGTTGCGACCGTAGGTGTTCATTTTGTGCCATTCCGCTGATACGCGGGAAGCAAATCTCTAAAACACATGAGGAGATATTATCTGAAGCTGAGGGACTTGTCGGAAATGGTGTAAAGGAAATTATCCTGATAGCCCAGGACCTTACGGCTTATGGAACGGACCTTAACGGGAAGCGGGAGCTAAGCAGCTTACTGGAATCCCTTGCAGGCATTAAGGACCTGTCCTGGATTAGGCTGCATTACGCATATCCCGCTTCGTTCCCGGAAGAGATACTTAAGCAGATACGGGACTATCTCAATATCTGCAATTACCTGGATATCCCCTTCCAGCATATATCAGATCCGGTGCTGTCTGCTATGCACAGGGGAATAGACCGGGAAGGCACGCTGGAACTTATTCACAAGATCCGGAGTATTGTTCCTGATCTTGCTCTTCGGACAACTATGATGGTGGGACATCCAGGGGAAGGGGAGAAGGAGTTCAAAGAACTTCTAGAATTTGTCCAACAGGCACGTTTTGAGCGACTTGGAGTATTTTCATATTCAGAAGAAGAGGATACCTGGGGGGCAAAAAACCTCAAAGATTCTGTACCTGATGAGGTCAAGGAGTCTAGACTTGAAGAATTAATGCATATACAGCAATCTATCTCTCTGGAAATCAATGAAAAAAGGATTGGTGAAATTCTTCCTGTCCTGATTGATCGACAGGAGGGCGAATTTGCTGTAGGCCGGACCCAGTATGACTCACCGGAGGTTGACAACGAAGTTATTGTTCAGTCCAAATCCATTCTATCACCCGGTACTTTTGTAAACGTACATATAAAGGAAGCCAGAGAGTTTGATCTCTGTGGTTTTGCAATGTAATAGGTGATTGATTGTCAGAAGAATTCTATTTTCCTTTTCCGGTCTTCTTATCTTCTTTTGCTGGAGCAGGTAAAGCTTTTTTACCCTTTGGAAGCTCCTTGGCACCGGGCTTCTGGACCTTGATAGTAATTTTTTCATTCTTCGAGTCAAAGCCTACAATTAAAGTATCTCCTTCAGCAATATCTGCAGAGATAATTACCTCTGCCATAGGATCTTCAAGATACTTCTGTATAGCTCTTTTAAGAGGTCTTGCACCGTACTGGACATCATAGCCTTTTTCAGTTATGAAATCCTTGGCGGCAGGAGCAATCTTGACATGGTATCCGAGTCCAAGAATCCTGTCATACAATCCCTTCAGCTCAATATCGATAATTTTATGGAGATCATCCCTGGTAAGGGCATTAAATAACACCACATCATCTATACGGTTCAGAAATTCCGGAGCGAAAGCATTTTTAAGAGCTTTATGAATAACGGTTTTTGCGTATTCATTGCTGGCATCCAGCTTGGCTTTTGTACTGAACCCAACGCCCTGACCGAAATCTTTCAACTGGCGGGTTCCTATATTGGAAGTCATGATCACAATGGTATTGCGAAAATCGACCCTACGGCCCAGGCTGTCGGTAAGCTGCCCTTCATCAAGAACCTGGAGGAGGATATGGAAGACATCCGGGTGTGCTTTTTCGATTTCATCCAGCAAGACAACGGAGTAAGGTTTTCTACGCACCTTCTCGGTCAGTTGTCCCCCTTCTTCATAGCCAATATATCCCGGAGGCGCACCAACGAGCCTGGAGACAGAGAATTTCTCCATATACTCACTCATATCGATGCGGATAAGGTTGTCATGTGATTCAAACAGGTATTGTGCAAGTATCTTGGCGAGCTGTGTTTTACCTACACCTGTGGGGCCCAGGAAGATAAATGTACCGATGGGTTTATTGGGATCTTTTAATCCCGCTCTGTTACGCTGAATGGACTTAACCACCTTTCCTATGGCTTCATCCTGTCCGATTACGGATTCTTTCATTTCGTCCCCCATAGCCAGCAGGCGTGTACCTTCTGCCTGAGCGATACGCTGAACCGGAACACCGGTCATCATGGCAACAACCTCAGCTACCTTATCTTCGCTAACTTCCTCGCGATTCTTTGAAAGCTCTTTTTCCCATTTGGATTTCTCCTGTTCGAGCATTTCAAGGTATTCTTTTTCACGGTCCCGGAAACTGGCAGCCCTCTCGAAATTCTGATTTTTGACAGCCTTAATTTTTTCCTGTTTTGTTTCCTCGATCTCTTCTTCCAGTTTCAGTATCCTTTCGGGTACTACAATGTTGGAAATATGTACCCTGGATCCTGATTCATCAAGTGCATCGATGGCCTTATCGGGAAGGTGACGATCTGAGATATAACGCTGGGTGAGGGAGACACAGGCTTTAATGGCATCCTCTGTATAGGTTACATTATGATGTTCCTCATACCGGGCTTTGATATTATTCAGGATATCAAAGGTTTCTTCTGCATTGGTAGGTTCAATCATAACCTTCTGAAACCTTCTTTCCAGAGCTCCGTCTTTTTCAATATGCTGACGATATTCATCGAGTGTGGTTGCACCAATGCACTGGATTTCACCTCTTGCGAGTGCTGGTTTCAGCATATTGGCCGCATCGAGCGATCCCGTTGCACCGCCGGCTCCGACTATGGTATGGATTTCATCAATGAAAAGGATAATGCTTGTGGTTTTGCCGAGTTCGTTCAGGATGGCTTTCATCCTTTCCTCAAACTGTCCCCTGTACTTGGTGCCGGCTACAATGCTTGCAAGGTCAAGGGTTACCACCCGCTTGTCAAATAAGACACGGGATACCTTACGCTGGATGATCCGGTTTGCGAGTCCCTCTGCAATAGCAGATTTACCTACACCCGGTTCTCCGATTAATATGGGATTATTCTTTTTTCTTCTGCTCAGGATCTGCGCAAGGCGCTCGATTTCTCTCTCCCGGCCGACGATGGGATCCAGGCGGTCTTCTTCGGCTGCCTTGGTAAGATCTATTCCAAAATTATCCAATACCGGAGTTTCAGAACTGGATTTGCCGGATTGCTGCGGGCCTCCCTGGGGAGCTCCTTTTCCACTTTCAAATTGTCCTTTTCCCTCATCATCGTCATCCTCATCTCCGGGGAATTCAGAACGTGTGGTTCCTTTCTTTGTGCTTTCCAGCTCCATCTTGACAGAATCATAATCTATATTATGCTCTGACAAGACCTGGTTGGTGATGGAATTCTCATCCTTCATCAGGGCCAGGAGCAGATGTCCTGTATCAATAGTATCATCCTGCAGTGATTTAGCCTCAAGATATACCAGTTTAAGTACCTTTTCTGCAGACTTCAGAAGGGGTATATTATCAGTATCCTGGATTTTAATTGTGCTTTCCGGCCGGATCAACTCTTCAATTGATCTCCTGAGGTCATATAATTCTGCTCCCATGAGGATCAGAATATCAATTGCAAGTCCCTCTCCATCCCTCAAAATTCCAAGAAAAAGATGCTCTGTACTTATGTGGGCATTGCCCAGTCGGATAGCCTCCTCCTTACTGTAGGATAACACATCCTTTATTCGCTGCGAAAACCTTGCGTCCATTGGGTAAATATAAAAAAGTCAGATTGCAAATATAACAATAATAATAGTAACAAAATAAACAGGAAAATGTTGAAAAATTGCACAGGAAAATGACTAAAAAGAGGCAATAATTCAGTATTTTCGGAGTTTGAAATCTGGAATGAAGAAGAAGACTAAAAAGTGACCTTATTTATACCTGTATTTTATCCGGATTCCCGGAGAAAATCCCATGAAAATTAAACAGTTTTTTAATAATATAATGCAATGGCTGAAGGAGAAAAGGTAGTAAAGATCAATATAGAGGAAGAAATGAAATCGGCCTACATCGATTATTCGATGTCGGTTATCGTTTCCAGGGCATTACCCGATGTCAGAGATGGTTTGAAACCGGTCCACCGAAGAGTATTGTTTGGCATGTATGAACTTGGTGTAAGGGCAGGTAGTTCATATAAGAAATCGGCCAGGATAGTGGGAGAGGTGCTTGGAAAGTACCATCCACATGGTGATTCATCCGTATATGAGGCCATGGTAAGAATGGCCCAGGATTGGTCCCTGCGTTACCAGCTGGTAGACGGACAGGGAAACTTTGGTTCCGTTGACGGTGACAGTCCGGCTGCCATGCGTTATACCGAAGCCAGGCTTCGCAGGATTGCTGAAGAGACCCTTTCGGATATTGATAAGAACACTGTTGATTACCAGCTGAACTTCGATGATTCACTGGAGGAACCTACCGTTCTCCCGACACGGATTCCCACATTGCTGGTTAACGGTGCTTCGGGGATTGCTGTGGGTATGGCCACAAACATGGCTCCTCATAACCTGACCGACAGTATCGACGCCATTGTTGCCTACATTGACAATAACGACATCGAGATGGATGAGCTAATTGATATTGTTAAGGCACCGGATTTCCCCACCGGGGGAATTATTTATGGCTACCAGGGAGTGAGGGAAGCTTTTGAGACTGGAAGAGGAAGGATAATGATGCGGGCCAAGACGGAAATTGAACTGACGGAATCCGGACGTGAAAAGATCATCGTCACCGAAATTCCTTACCAGGTGAATAAGGCTGAGATGATCCGAAAAACTGCCGACCTGATCAATGAGAAAAAGATAGAAGGCATTTCTTTTATCAATGATGAGTCCGATCGTACAGGAATGAGGATAGTAATCATCCTGAAAAAGGACGCAAACGCAGGCGTTGTTCTTAATCTACTTCTGAAGTATACTCAATTGCAGACAAGTTTTAATGTAAATAACATTGCTCTCGTCAATGGCAGACCCAGGACCCTGAATCTCAAGCAGATAATAAGTTATTTTGTAAAACACAGGCATGACGTAGTAGTACGTCGTACGCAGTATGACCTGGACCAGGCCGAGAAGCGTGCACATATTCTGGAAGGATTACTGATTGCATTGGATAACCTGGATGCGGTGATAAAACTGATCCGCGGATCTCAGACCCCCGATATTGCGAGGGAGGGATTGATGGAACAGTTCGGACTCACAGATGTCCAGGCCAAGGCCATACTGGATATGAGGTTGCAGAGACTGACCGGACTTGAAAGGGATAAGATCAAAGGGGAATACGAAGAACTTATGAAAATGATTGAGTATTTCAATAAGATCCTCTCTGATGAAGTTCTGAGGATGCAGATTATTAAAGATGAACTTCTTGAGATAAAGGAGAAGTACGGTGATGAAAGACGGACTGAGATTGTACCTAATGCTGAAGAGTTTAATCCTGAGGATTTCTATTCGGATGATGAGATGGTCATTACCATTTCTCACCTTGGTTATATCAAACGTACTCCACTAACAGATTACAGGACCCAGGCCAGGGGTGGAATAGGAGCTAAAGGTTCCGTAACCCGGGACGAAGACTTCGTGGAACATATGTTTACCGCCACCATGCATAACACCCTTCTGCTATTTACTGAGATGGGTAAGGTTCACTGGCTCAAGGTTTATGCGATCCCTGAAGGTACAAGGATCTCCAAGGGAAGAGCGATTCAGAACATATTGATGATCGGTCCAAGCGATAAAGTAAAGGCCTATATTAATGTGCAGAATCTCATCGATGAGGAGTATATTAATAACAATTATATTACCCTCTGTACTTCTAAAGGTGTGATTAAGAAAACTGCCCTTGAAGCTTATTCCCGTCCAAGGCAGAATGGAATTATAGCCATAAATGTAAGGGAGGGAGATTCATTAATTGAGGCAAGGCTAACCAGCGGTAATGCTGAGATAATTCTGGCAATTCGCTCAGGAAAGGCAATCCGTTTCCCGGAATCAAAGGTCAGACCCATGGGTAGAAATGCTGCAGGTGTAAAAGGAATTACACTTTCAGGTGCCAAGGATGATGCAGTTGTCGGAATGGTATGTCTGGAAGATCATGAGAGTGATATCCTGGTAGTCTCACAGAAGGGATTTGGTAAAAGATCCGATGTGGATAATTACCGGATTACCAACAGGGGAGGTAAGGGAGTAAAAACCATAAACATTACTGATAAAACGGGCAAACTAATTGCTATTAAGGAAGTTATAGACAGTGACGACCTGATGATTATTAATAAATCAGGCCTGGCCATACGGATGTCTGTGACCGATATGCGGGTAATGGGAAGAGCTACCCAGGGAGTTAAATTGATCAATCTGAAAGAAGGTGATTCAATTGCATCAGTTACCAAGGTACATGGATACGAAAATGATGAAGATGGCGAAAATGCTGTCGTAGAAGAAGGTTCCGAATAAAAAACTTTTATCTTTGATTCCAATTGAATAGTAGCCATTTGCACAAATATGAGAAAAATCATTTCAGACTTTGGCAAGGAATTTGACCTTTGCAGAATGAGAAGATATATTTTATGCAGATATATTAATAACGTAAACCAAATAACTTTAAAAATGAAACGAGTAATCATTGCAGCCTTATTATTGGTCGGTTTTTCTCTTGCCAATGCTCAGGATCCAGCAGTTCCAACGATGAATTATAATACCATCAAGAAGAAGATTGAAAAAAGCGATGAAGCCATAGTCAATGAAAAAGCTAAACTAAAGGCATCCACCTGGTTCACAAGGGGCGAACTTTTACAGGATGCCCATGATGTAAATACAGAATTTATCCGCCTGGGTATGGCAGATGTAGAGGCAAAGGTGTTCTTAAAGGAACCCTCAGAAGTTAAAACTTCGCAGGAAGGAAATGTAGTTACCGAAGAATTTGTATATGAGCGTATTACATTAATTTTTGAGAATGGTGTTCTTACTGATTGGATTGAAACTGAGGTTATTCATCCAGATCCGCTTCCCGAAGCATTGAAAGCTTATCAGGAATCTCTAAGGCTCGATGATAAGGGAAAATTAGATGTAAAAGTTAAGGAGAATCTCGATCGCATGAAACTGCAGGCTGAGAATGATGCCGTTCGTCATTATGTCCACAGTGATTATGATAAAGCCCTTGGGAGTTTTGAACTTATCCAGGAAATCAGTAAAACCGAAGTCTATAATGGTTTTGTGGACTCAACCATCATTTTCAATTCAGCCCTGGCAGCCAGAAACGCAGGCGACCATGAAAAATCAGCTTATTATTTCGAAAAGTCAGCTGAAATCAAATATGGTGGCAGCGATACATATTTCCATCTTAAGAATGAATACATCAGCTTAGAAGACTCCCTCAAGGCACTGGACGCTCTCGAACGTGGAATCGCTATCTATCCGGATTCAACGATACTTATATTCGAACTGGTAAATTACCATCTTTCATCTGGTAATTCTGAAGAAGGAATGAAATACCTGAGTATGGCTGAAGCCCTTGCTGGTGATAATCCGTCTATATATTTTGCGAAAGGTACCTTGTTTGAAAAGCTGGGTGACACAGAAAGTGCAATGGCAGCTTACCAGCAATCCATTGCTGTGGATCCTGAATTTTTCAATTCATGGTTCAATATTGGTGCATTATATTTCAATAATGCTGTAACCATGTATGAAAAAGCAAACACAATTGAAGACCTTAAAGAGTATAATACAGCCAAGGCTGAAGCTGATGAGGTCCTAAAAAAGGCAATTGATCCTTTGGAAAAGGCTCATAGCCTAAATCCAACGGACAAAGCATGTCTTGAAACTCTGTCAACCATTTATTACAGGTTACAGATGATTGAGAAAATGGAGTCCGTTAAGGCAAAACTTAAGGTACTAGGCGGGGATCTGTAAAGACAAAGAGTCAAGCTTAAAAGTAAATCAATAATATTATGAAGGGAGAGGGACTGAATTTCGGTCTCTCTTTTTTTTTGAATATAATCTCCTGCTGCCTTAAATGTTTTAATGGGGGATATATCTAAATATCCTACTTAACATAATATTAATTATAGGACAAATATTAGGTTACTCTTTCTTCATGCATTCAAGATATCCGAATTTTCACCATAGTCGATTAATCCCCTGCCCTCCCAGGCTGCTAAGAGCAACCGACCATTATGAACTAAGACACGATTCCATTCGAGCATTGATTCGTGGACACCATCCACATCCAGATGGTGAATTGCAAAGAAGTTTATAATAGCAGCGATGGAACCTGAATCAATATCAGGGAGCGCGCGCATATCCCCAACCATTACGGAAACCTCCTCACCAAGCCGCTTTTTTGTAATTTCTACCATACGAGGTGAGATATCTATGCCGATCAGTGAACGGTTGGGATCATATTGCGATCGAAACATGTCCATCATATGTCCTGAACCACATGATGTATCTAGTAACTTACCCGGAGTATCGGAGATATGCTCCTGAAGTCGACCAAGTTTGTCCATATAAACGGGGAGACTGATCTCCTTGTCCATCATTTCAGCATACGAGTCCGCTGTGGCCTCGTACATATTACGAGTATTTCTTATAGATGAAGGTTTCATTTATTCAGTATTTCGCTCGGCATTTGTATCCTGTTTTTCCATAATCTCTTTAAGCTTAAGCAAGTCACCCTGGATGCCTTTTCTCATCATCTTTCCCATAAACAACATCATTACACGCATGAACAAAGGTCCCGTCATTCTCACCTGAACATTGACTCGGCTACCGTTGGTTTCCTGATCGACTTGAAAGATTGCGATCGAACCTTCAAGAGCCCCGGTTTTATGTATAAATTCAAAACTGCAACCATCTTTGAACCTGGTAACTTCCCAGGTCATGGCACCCATATCTTTATGAGTATGTTTGCCTGTTGAGCCTTTTCCATAAGGCGGCTTTGAAGTCCAAACTGCTTCGGTAATGCCATTCCGCCAATGAACATCATTTCTAACATCCATCCAATAGTTCCAAATGGATTCAGGAATTCGAGAAATCGAAATTGATTCTTTAATTACCATGATTGGTGATTTTTTCTACCATCTTCCACCGGGCTGAACTTTCAAGCTTTTTATTGTTATGGTAAGTTAAAGCAAGTGCAATACATTGCTTCAACTCTCTAACATGAATATTGTCACTTAGTTTAAAATCAATGCTCCTGTCTCCTCCAAAACTAAATAATCGCGAATATTTTTCCTTGAATGTTGGTACCAGATTTGCGGTGCATTTGAAATATATTGAGTATTGTTCTTCCTGGGTTTCCTTCCAGGCTATTCTTATTGTACTTCCACTTTTTGATTCTGATGTAAGATAGCTTGGCTCTCCCCATTTTAGTGTTTCTTCTATTTCACCAATGTTTTCCAATTCAGCAGCTGTGATAAATATTAGCTGTCTAAGAAAAAGCAACTTAGATCTTACTTCTTGAGGATACGAGTCAAAAACTGCCTGTACTTCAGGATTCATTGGATATTTGATTTTCTTGTTGTTCCACATTCTAAACAATCGGGTCTATGAACACAGACAATGGCTCCACAAGCAATGCAAGTCCAACGCCTATTCTCATTCCTGACGAATTGCCTGATACCTACCTTCTCTATCTGCTCTAGATTCTCTATCATGCTCATACCGTACTTTATTCGATACCTCTTATCAAGGTTATTCAATCGTTGACAAGGGAAAGACTCACACGTATGATCACAGTATTTCCCCTCACGTTTGGTGCAGAAACGCAAGATACATCGCTTGACACATTTGGTATTGGGCGTTAAACAACCATCGCATTGATTCTTTGTCCTCACATATCCAATGCAAAGCCGACAATTCATGCCACATGGGGCAATGTCAGATATTCTTGTCGCTGTATTCATTTAGATTGAGAATTCAATTTATATGCAGAATGGTGGAACTAAGTGGCGCATACACTAGTGTTGCTTTTGCGTACCAGCGATCCCTAGCGCCCGCTAATGATTTGCTAGGTCATAATTGGCCGATCTTATACTTGATTAAGGTATTAATGTCATCTAGTTGAGACTTCATTCTTACCTCAACAACAATGGGTTTCAATTTACCTATTGGATTGTGATTTAAATAAAACTCTTTGATAGAGTCATCAATTTTTAATCCAGGTATACCTCCACCGCTCTTTTCCGTAAAATAAAAACCAAGCTTGAAACAGTCTGGCCACACTGATAACCACACAACTGTTTTCTTTTTGAAGGTAATTTTGCATAGCCAGGCTTTACCATCCTTATAATATCGCCATTCTGGGCTAAGTTGAAAGTCTTCCGATTCCACGGCATTCATAAATGCCCTGAATACGGAATACGTCTTTCCAAGCTCGTTATCCAACACTTCTTCTGTTGGAAAAACATTTGGGTCTTTTAAAAGCGGAATTTCCATAAATATTGATTTAACGGTTGAACTAAGCGGCCGCAGTGTGGCGAGCGATTTGCTTTCTCTTCAAATAGGGTGACATGCGTTACGGTTGGCTTTAGTTCATTGTTATACTGCATATTAGCGCTAAGCTTTAATCGAATAATTTGCGATTCTTAAACAGATGCCAACTTGCCCATATTGAGAAAATAAAAACGAGGGCAAGCACGCCATGTACTCCAGTATTAAAGGGCTCACATTTCACAGATGCCTGAATGTAAAAGGATTGTTTAGCCCAAGCAACAGTTGTCCAGTAAAAGCTTATCCCTAGAACCATCCAGGAAAACACTACACCATAAAACCTAAGGCGCCATAGACCTATGATAGCTAAGACAAAAAGGGGAACCCCTATGAGAACATCTGCGAGCCCAATTCCTCTGTTTATTACAACTATTACAGGATCGATTGTTTCTCTAGCCTCCTGTAATCCTAATTTGGCAACATAGTCATAGGAGACCACCGCTCCCCCCTGCCCGAATACAAACATGATGAGGTTAAGAATAAAAAAGCCTATTATCAGCTTAATACCAAGTGAAAGTTTTTTCTGTTTTTCCATAGATTTATTATTTGAGCCTGAATTATAAATCAGTATAATGGTGGAACTAAGCGGCAAAAAGCAGCACCATGCTTGATAAATCGGAATAAGTTGCTGAAGTTATTGACAGCACCATACTCCTCCCCTTTCTATTCGCTTTAGTGATTGTTATGTGTTCTAGACTTGGTTTTGATACTTGGAAAATCCGAATACAGTTATAACACCTTCAGATTTATCTACTTTATAGACTATGATGTAGCCTTTAAAAACAAGATCGCGAATTTCCTCTCTGTCAAAGAATATTGATCTCCTACATGCAAATGGCATGGAAGGGATTTCTTTAATTCTCTTTAAAACGTCCGTTTTGAATCTCCGGGCCGCTGCTGGTTTGTCTTTTGCGATATATTCGACCTGATTGTTTAGCTTATCACGGAATGATTTGAGAATTCTAAGCTTCATTTTTCCGTATGGTGGCGTCTAAAGTTTTTTCAAGTTCTTCAATATCAATATACTCCGCGCTGCCATCCTCAACTGTAGATAGCTCCTTTTTTAGGTATTGTTGGATGGATAAGTAGTTGTCATTTTCTTCAATTACCTGAATATCATCCTTGTTAAACTTGCTAAGCAGCCTAATTAAAGTATTATAAACCCGATCATTTACTCTTAGTCTTATCGTTTGCATAGCTTAGTTTTTTTCAAAAATACGAATCTAGAAACGGAATATCAATTTTTATGGTATCCTGAATAATCATTTCATACACATAACGGTGGAACTAAGCGGCCGTAGCGTGGCGCGGGCTTTGCCTTTGCTGCAAAGGTTGTGACACGTGTTTCGGTCGGCTTTAGTGGATTGTTCCATGTCGGAGAGCTATCAATTTAGTGACACAGATAAAATAATACCTTCATTATGTATTTGCAGTATGCTATTATGGTTAACACTGTGAAAGAAGGAAGGTATTCAGCCAATTCATATTCAAGATTCGTTAGTCAAGATTAGATTCAATATCCATCTTCTGATGGAGAATCCTCATGATTTCAACTACTCCTTCGTTCCTCTTGAAGAGGATCATGTGTGATTTTACATATGATACCGAGTATCCTTGTTTAATTTGGTTCATTGGCTTACCAGAGGAGATATTCTCTGCAATAAATACTATCTCACTTATTATAAGGCCATGATATCTATCTGCCTGTGCTTTCGACCAGTTGACGAATGTGTATTCCCAAATACCATCTAAGTCTTCAATAGCAATTTCACTTATTCGGTATTTTGCCTTTTTCATAATGCTTACGATGTAATTCTGCTAGATGTGCTTGTGGATCAAAATTCTCAACCATTCCAGATTTTTCTCCCTCCTCGATTGCAGCTCTTAACGCCTGAATCTTTTTTTCTTCTGTTTCCAATAAACGCAAAGCCGTTCTGACAACCTCGCTCGCTGAGCCATACCTTCCTGTGGATAACTCCTCCTGAATGAAGTTTTCGAAATGATCACCTAAGGATATTGAAGTGTTTTTTCCCATTGTTTATCATTTTTAACAAAGTTACCAAAAATTGGTAACAAATCAAATTCCGCACATGGAACGGTGGAACTAAGCCGCCTGCGGAAGCTGGCACGCCTTTTTGATTTATCACTTCTCCCCTATTTTCAAAAAGCATGACAGCCAGTAGGTCGGCTTTAGTGATTTGTTCTACAACAATTAAGCTGCGTTGTTTTCTCGCTTTTGGATATTGCTAAAAACCTGCTCATTGGCACTTAGTTCTTCTTCAAGATCGAAGTCATCTTGAAGACCTAGCCAGAACTTAGCACTATTGCCAAAATATTTACTTAACCTAATAGCAGTATCTGCAGTAATGCGTCTCTTGCCTTTAAGAATTGCGCTTATTCTTGTTTGTGGTATACCGATATCTTTAGATAATCTGTAACCACTAATTGATAAAGGTTTCAAGAACTCTTCAGAGAGAATTTCACCAGGGTGTATATTTTTGAGTTGTGCCATCTTGCTTTATTTATGGTAATCAATTATTTGTACATCGAAAGCGAGTCCCTCAGACCACTTGAAAATAATTCTCCATTGATCATTAATTCGTATGCTGTAAAATTCAGCCAAATTGCCTGAAAGTTTTTCCAACCTATTTGCAGGTGGAACTCGTAAATCATTGATATCAATTGAATTATTTATCATTCTAAGCTTTCTCCGCCCAACTTTCTGAACCTCTAGTGGTAGCTTACTTGATCGTTCACCTTTCCAGACTTTTTCAGTTTCCTTTGATTTGAAAGACCTGATCATACTGCCACTTTACGTTACTAACGTCAAAGATAAGTATTCGCAATAACTATAGCAATAAATACTCATACTAATTATTTGTAGAACGGTGGAACTAAGCGGCAAAAGGCAGCACCTTACTTTGAAAATTGCTATTAGGACTCCGACGATATAGAAAGCACCATACTCCTCCCCTTTTTGTCCGCTTTAGTGTTTTGTTCTGCTGGTTACTCTTCTCCAAGAGATTCTAAATCTGCCAAATCTTTCTTACGTCCGGATGCTCGTTTGTTGATAATGAATTGTTCTTTGCCAATGTATGAGACAGGTACATTACCAAAAAGCCCTGATTCTTTCGAGGTATCAGCTTCCTCCCATGTTACACCGCTTATTGATGTAAATAAATCTATGCGCACGGGGGGAAGTCCGAGTTGAATTACGTTATCTCGGTTTTGAAAATCATCGATTGTAATATCAAGAGAGCTGAAACCAAAATCAGCCAAAACATTGATAATGCGCTTTGCGTTTTTTTTGTCTGGCTTTACAAAAACATTAATATCGCCCGTAAAGCGAGGAGCACCATGAAAAGCCAGAGCGTATCCTCCAACGATTATGAATTTGACTTCATGTTCGTTCAACAATGCTAGAAACTCTCTGAAGTCTTTCTGAACTTCCATAAAATTGGCGTCTTAATATTTCAACGGCAGAGATCCGCTCTTCGGGTGAACGATTCAGCCAATAAGCTAAATCCTCCAATGAAGAATTCTCGTCTCTTTTGCGTTTTGATATTACTTTTTTGATCATATGTACAAAGATAAACTATTGAATAGAATACTACTAACTTACTTTTCCAGCAGAACGGTGGAACTAAGCCGCCGTAGCATGGCGCTGGCTTTGCCTTTCTGCAAAAACCGTGACATGCGTATGCGGTCGGCTTTAATGATTTGTTCTGCTGTTATATTGAATGTTCAATGCAAAATTTAGTCCCGGTCAGATAACAAATTGCATTAAGTGGATGACAAAAGTCAAAGCTTTATTGACAGATCAATTTCGCCACCTAGGCCAAGTTGAACTATTTTCTTGAGTGTGGAAAGACGCACCTCCTTAATGTTGTTTTCAATTTTGGAGATGTATGATTTAGTCGTGCCTGCTTTCTCAGCTAACTCAGCCTGAGTCATGCCTTTCTGGATCCTAGCCTCATGCAGTAATGTACCAAGTTTGAAGTTTTCATATCCAGCATCAAGAGCATCTCTTTTTTTTGTGCCCTTTGATCCGTAATGCTTATCCTTAAACTCATCAAGAGTTATGCTACTTTTTTTTGTTTTCATCTTTATATTCCTTCATAATCCTTAAAGCAATCTCAATTTCTTGCTTTGGTGTTTTTTTCGTCTTCTTTTGAAATCCGTTAGCAAGTACAACTAATCTACCTGCATCAAAAAAGCAAAAGATTCGATATATATCACGTCCGAATTTTACGCGTATTTCATAAAGTCCGGATGTTGCCTCAATGTGCTTCAAATAGGTTTCTGGCACCCTTTCAATCTCCTCAATGAGTTCCAGTGTCCAGATAATTTTTTCCTTAACCTTACTTGTTTGCTTTACAAAGAACTTCTCAAAGTAGTTTTTATAGAAAACGATGGTTCTATATTTCTGCTTTGAACTCATTAGACAAAGATACGAAATGTTTCACTATAGTGCAACCCTGTTATATTACTTCTTGACTAGAAGTAAACACTGAACTCAATACTGTACCCTTCTGCTTTTTTGTAATATTTACGAACAGCAGAACGGTGGAACTAAGCCGCCATAGCGTGGCACCTGCTTTGCTTTCTTTGCAAAGGTCGTGACGCACGTTATGGTCGGCTTAAATGAATTGTTAGGTGGTCTTTCTCATCCTGCGTCTATATTGCCAAATAAAAACGACACTGAATATCCCTAGAATGGACATTATTGAGGCAAAGTACACTTCACCCATATTCCAGTGGGTATCATGTAAAGCGTGATGTTCAGGTCTAACGTCAAAATTTATCCAGGGGCCAATCCTTCCAATCACAAAGATTAAAACCCTGAACGCATGTAATAGAGCTGCCGCTGCTCCAAAACGAAGGGGTATTCTGTCATTCTTGGAATCATTGTGTATCCACCAAACAACAGAGAATACTGCGCAACCTAGGTCTACTAATAATTCTGCAATTAACAGTACCGAAACCCAGAGAACCAGTATCCCCAGGCTCCCCTGGGCAACCATTGTGATGGTGCGAAACAGGAGTATGCAAGCACCGAGAAACAACAGGCTTGCGTATATGCGCTGCTTAGAGTTCAGTTGTGCCATTGAGAAAAGAGGATATTTTATGTTCGGTTTTCATATCCACCTAACGGTGGAACTAAGCTGCCATAGTGTGGCGCGGACTTTGCTCTTCTGCAAAGGACGTGACATGCGTTAAGGTCAGCTTTAGTTGATTGTTATGTTGCTATCCCTTTATGCATTCGAGATATATTGCATCCATATGAAATCCTTTTACAGGTTCCACAGAGCATCGAGTCACATGAAGCCCTGCCTGCACTGCAACATTGGATAATTCAGTCCTAGTATATCTCGAAGCAACTATATCCGATTCTTCCCCATAATCAATTGCTCCACTGCCTTCCCAGGCTGCTAGGATCAACCGGCCATTATGAACTAGAACACGACTCCATTCCTTCATTGCTTGGGTAATTCCATCTAAGTCCAGATGATGAATTACAAAAAAGTTTATTACCGCAGCAACAGTTGCAGATTTTAGATCAGGAAGAGATCTCATATCTCCAACAAATACCAAACAGTCCTTACCAATGCGTTTTTTTGATATCGCGACCATGCTCGGTGATATATCCATTCCGATGAACGTACGGCTTGAGTCAAAAGACGACCGAAACAAATCTAGCATATGCCCTGAACCACATGCGGTATCAAGTATCGCTCCTTGAAAACTTTTAATATTCTCGTGCAGTCTCCCAAGTATTTCTTTATAAATGGGGAGTTCAATCTCCTTGTCCATCATTTCAGAGTACGAGTCTGCATTGGCCTCATACATACTACAGACAGTTTTCAATGGTGATGTCTTCATACTATTATTCGCAACATGCGTAAGCGGTCGGCTTTAGTGAATTGTTATGTGTCTTATTGCTTTATTATCTTAAATACCTCATTATCAATTTTCAATATATATAGTCCTTTATATAACTTAGATAGGTTTATTTTCCCATTGGTAGGTATAGTACCTTTTTTAATTATTTGTCCTGAAATATTGAAGATGCTATATTTAGATTCATTAACTTCCTGTTTATCAATTATTATATAGTCCGCAGTGGGATTAGGATATACTGAGATATATTGAAATGAATCAGGATTATTAGTACTTAATGATATATTTTCGTTGATATAAAGTCCGTTTTTTGTGCCAATCCAAATTCTTCTATAATTTGAACTTTTTATGGGAACCGGAATGACCAGAATAGAAGTTATGTCTATATCATGCAATTCACTATTCGGTATCGAAATCCAGTTTTGTCCATTAAATATTGAAATCCCCCACATTTTACTCCCATACCATATATTACCTTGATAATCCTCATATAAGGCTAAAACCCAATTATCTATTAAGCCATCTGAGGTTGTATATTGAGTCCAATTTACACCATCAAATTTGTATACACCTTTTCCTGAAGTACCGAACCATTTGTTTCCTTTACTATCTATTAAAGTTCCATTGGACAAATAACCATAACTGTCTAAAATATAAATATTTATCACTGAATCCTTGTATTCATATATCCCAAAATAGGTTGAGATCCATTTGGTATCACTAGAATCAATTTTGATGGAATACACTACCTCCTTCTTATCGTCAGAGACTTTAATTGTATCCCACTTATTCCCATCAAAAACAGATATACCATGTCCTTCTGTTCCAATCCATATTCTATTTTGTTTATCGACTGCAATGCTTGTCGTAAAATCAAATGCAAGACCATCTTCAGTCGTATAATTAATAAGCGTTTTACCATCATAGCTAAAAACACCTTTACCTTCTGTTGCAATCCATTTAACTCCATTGGTGTCAATGGCTATTGAATATAAAACATTATCTACTGTGTCATGAATTAATACTATAGAATCTAAAATGGTACCATCAGTTTGGAGCTTTATAAGAAGACTATCACCAGTGCAAATCCACACAGTATCTTTTTCTATTGCGAAGTCGTAAATCTCAATATTTAATATTGACACAAAATCTGATTGAGAATAGCTATTAATTGTAAATCCAAAAATGATATATATTAATAGTTTTTTCATGCTACTAATAATTTATTTGGTTTCGATTCAGAATTATGCTTGGCCACAATGCATGTGTGTATTAAGTGTTCATATAATACTATGCCTTAGTTATAAACACTAATGTCTAAATTTGTAGCATCCTGACTTTTCCTATTGTACATATAACGGTGGAATTAAGCCGCCGTAGCGTGGCGCGGGATTTGTCTGGTATTGTCAGGATCTTTCAATTCTGTTTTTTTCGCGAATCGCGTGACTCGCGTGAGCGGTCGGCTTTAATGAATTGTTATATGGACTACCCCCAAAAGCACCCATATGGATCTGACTTTATTTCAGCCACAAGACCACTAAGCTTTACAGATTTCTTCTTGGGATTATATCCATGCCATTTAAGATCACCCCGCATCCATAACAACCGCCATTCATTCTTTGTCCTTAAGTATTTCAGTTTGGCGGCAGGAGTTTCTATGTACTCTTTTGGTCGTTGAAAGGCTGGTCGCTTTTCGAAGATAATTACATCCTGTTTTTCTACCCGATATATAATACTAAGTTCATCTTTGAATTCCGGCCTATTCATTTCACTACAAAGCCCTCCGACCTCCTTATCGATCAATTCTAACTCAAGCTTACTGAATGCCATAATCCTATGATTGTTAATCGACTTTGCCAAACATCTTTTTGAACAATGTTTCAGAAAGCTCCACAGCCTCTTCAGAGAGAACGACAGATTTGGTTTTCCGCTTTGGATCAGATATGAGCCCCTTTTCATGTAGCCTGTCCAAGGTAGCCCAATCAAATGATTTCCATGCACGACTTCCATATTTGTCAGTTTGGGTAACCAGCCACATTAAGGCTAAGGTCGCTTCATCCACTTTGTCCTTGTTGTATTCCATTCTTTATTACAGTTTCATTTCCATATAACGGTGGAACTAAGCCTCCTATCTAAGCTGGCACGTCTTTTTGATTTGTATCTTCTCCCCTATCTTCAAAAAGCGTGACAGCCAGTAGGTCGGCTTTAGTGAATTGTTCTGTGGGCATTTATTCCCTGATGCGCCTTTTCATGTCCATACTCTCATGCAGGATTCTGGCAATCTCAACGTGATCATTAGCCATGTGCCGATAAAAGATATATGTGCTTTCCAGCCTTCATCCCTAATAAGCCAGAATAAATGCCTATGTATTGTTTGCCTTTTAACTTACCGACTGAAATTTCTCGACAGCTGTCAAGAAGCATATTGTAGTATTGGTCTGCTTGATCCTCAGACCAAGTATCGACGGTATAATTCCAGATTTTCGTTAGATCCTTTGTGGCCTTTTTAGTTAGCTTGTATTTAGCCATTTGTAGATCTTTGAGCTTTCAGATTCTTAAGGAATTGCTCTGGTTCAAAATCTTCATCAATTCCACTGTCGATACCTTCCTGAATTGCTTGCCTCAAAGCAGTGACCTTATCTTCTTCTTCCTCAAGTAACCTAAGACCAGCACGAATTACCTCACTAGCATTCTTATACCTGCCAACCGAGATGCGGTTTTGAACGAAATTTTCGAAATGATTTCCTAGTGTAACTGATGTGTTCTTGCTCATGACAAATCGGCTTTTTACAAAGGTACCCAAAATTGGTATAATTATCAAATGCTAGATTCTCATACTCCACAGAACGGTGGAGCTAAGCTGCCTGCGTAAGCTGGCGTGCCTTTTTGCCAACCGATTTTCACTTTACCTGTACCATAAACCATTCGTCTGCAAAAAGCATGACAGTCAGCTGGTCGGTTTCAGCGTCTTGTTCTATTCGAATTCTCACTAATTTATTCAGCATACTTTTGAATCCTTCAAAACCTGATCCTGCATGCCCTCATTCATTGCCACCGGAATTAGCACTGAGATCGGGGCAGAACCGCACTGATCTGGTATATGCTTATGCAAAATGTCGTTTCTTGTCATATACCAGTCTGTAAGACGAAGTTTTTATTCGCCTATCGTTCCAATAGCATATCACCATACTACCCCGATTTGAGCCAGGGAACCGGCCCCTGCCCTTATCCTCAGCATGCAGGATAGAATCTGCACTAATCGGCGATATTGTATTCATAACCATTTTGAGAATAGAACATATATTCTACTGCCTATTCCGGTATAGCACTCTATTGATCTTTCCTTTTGGCATCATATAGCTTCGCCACCTCACTCCCATCAAAAATTGTTTTCTTCAATAGAATGTAAAAGAAAATTATTAAAAATTATCCTCTTTACCAACAGTGAAATCATAATTTAAATATCTAAGAAATGCATATGAATATCTCTAAATCTACGACTTCGTATCGAATTTAGATCATCTGAAATAGTTAAGTAGAACACGGGGCATGTTATTTATATTCAATTAGATAAAAAACTGTTGAATTATAGCAGATAATTGAAAGCATACTACATTAAGGAATAGATTTATTGTTTTGGCTTTCTCAATTCATAAGAAAGATTACCAAGGTTAACTGAACTTTTGTATTAAGAGGAAGTTTATTAAAATGAGCAGGGAAAAGTTTAGGTTCTCAGCAATAAATAATTGCTATGAGTTTTGCCCATTTCTGCAAAATGCAGTATAATACTTTGGATTTGTAGGGATATCCAGTAAATACTCAATTGATTATCCGAGAATGAAAATCTCGAAGTTTTTATCAATATGCATATACGAAATATATCAATTTCGACGTGAGAAACAAAAATGGACTAACAAGGTAATTATTTAAATGGATCACCAAAGAATAATGTTAATTATAGGAAAAATGGGATAATTATAGGATGCTAAAGAGTTTCAATCCCTCCCGGATAAATAGGACTGCAAATACCAGGAGTATAGCCCCCAATATTCTCATTATCCTTTTATAATTCTTGTTATTGAGGTAGTTTTTTGATTTGTGGACCAGAATGGCAATGAAAACTTTTGATCCAATAAGGAAAGTATAAAATGATATTAAAAAAGCTAAAGAAGTGCCTAAACTAATGTTGAATGACTTTAACAATAGGGGAACACCTACAGTTATCCAAAATAAATATGGATGAGGATTCAAAGTATTTACAATAATTCCTTTCCTGATAGATTTTGGTTTAACTATTTTGGTATCAATCTCAATGTCCTTTGCTCTAAGGCTTACTACTCCCAGGTAAACAATAAAAAGTGCACCTAAAAATGAAATTATACCAAGAATTGAATCATAATCATTCAATTTTGATAATAAGAAAATGCATGCAAGAAGAATCGGTATATCAGATATCAGGGGAGTAATTGCAACTTTTATTCCCTCTCTCCTACCATGAATTAGAGTCTCGGTGATTACAACCGTTAACAGCGGACCAGGAGATATTCCAGCGGTGAGTCCGAAAACCATTCCAGTAATTGCAATTGTAATTATTTCTGTCAATTTCTTTTGATTGAACTACCTACTACCTATTCAGACTTGCTTTAGTCACACCAAAGATTAATATATAATACGGATTCGGCAACCTCCTTGGATTAGATTTAAATAAAAGTTATGTATACACTAAATTCTCAAGTCGGTAATTTATTCTTCTGTATTGCCCATAAACAGGGCATTTATTTCTTAATTTCCAGATTGACCTCCCTCCTTTTTCTTCTTTAAATACTAAGTTCAACTGCATTGTGTCATCGTGGTGATCCTCTGGCTATTTGATAGCTACGGTTAGTGCTTCTGAGCAGTTCACTCACATCCAGCATACTGATCAGATGCATCCTTACAAGGGATGCTACCACTGAAAATGCTTTCTTGGTCTGTGCTATCTTCTGGATGACCGTCAATAGCAACTGGGCTATCAATGTACACCAGACCTGGGTTCTTATGGCATTCTCGTTTTCACCATAGAAATAGTGCAACTGGAAGTTCTGCTTCATTTTCTTAAACAACAATTCTATACCCCATCGTTTTTTATACAGGAAAGCCACTTCCTCAGCCGTAATCTCAAAGTTATTGGTCAAAAATTCATAGTACCGGTTTTTCTCATCCTGGTAACATACTTTTCTTAAACGAAGTTTCTTAGTGATCTTCATTTGTCTCTTGCCATTTGAGTCTTCAGGATGGTATTCCAGTTCTATGATCTCATCTCTTAGTACCTTTGCTTTTCCTTTCTTGCGGTAATGACACGGTTTACTTCTATAACGGTATATACTGCATTCTTTTTAAGGCGAGTGACAAAATATACCTGCTTTTGAGTCCAAACAGCAAACTGGTGGTAATAGTTATATGCCTTGTCGAAAACAATCATACTGTGGGATATTAATTCCAGGCTTTTAAGAAAGTTCTTGTCATGTACTTTGGCTTCCGTGATTTTAATAAACCGTCCAACCGATTGAACTGCATCGATCAGCATATGAACTTTCAAACCACCTTTTTTCTTCCCGTCACCCTTTGGGTTACGTCCAACACCTTTAAGGATATCACTGAACAAGCGAATGGTGGTAGAATCAATCAAAAGAACTTCTTTAAAGGTCAATCCAAACGTTCGGCTGTCCGACAAAAATGATTGGTATTTTTTAACCAGACTGAAATACAAATCTTCAAAGAACCTGCTATCCCGGTTGCGTAATCCATCACAGGCTGTACTCTTTGCCGGGGCATTTTTCAATCCCAGATGATTAAGCTTTCCTCCCAGAGCCCGCATCCCTTCACATATCTCGGTCATTGAGTCACACCGGCTGAGAATACCAAACAGCATTGTGATCAGGTGTGTCCTGGTCTTGAATGCCTTGTAATAATAGTCGCTGTTGTGCTTCCTTATTAATCCCTGTATGTTAACTGCATCTGTCAAATTCACTATCTGTTTGAAAATCGGCTGTCCGACAAATTTTATTTCAGTATTTTTACTCATGTTGTAATATGTTTTGTGGTAAAAACAAATGTACAACATGAAGGGGAAACCTCAGGGGAGTACCCTTCTTTATATTATTTTAGTCGGACAGTAGTGATTAAAAATAGTTTCAGGAAATATTTCATGTATATTTGCTTGACAATCAATAAGTGTATAAATAACTTTTATTCAGTAATACCGATATGAAGAACTTTAATAAGATCCTGCTGGTTATAATGATTTTCACGACCTATGAGCTAAATGCCCAACAACTTGCTTTTCCATCTGCCGAGGGTTTCGGGAAATACGCATCCGGAGGAAGAAACGGGACTGTTTATCATGTTACAAACCTGAATGATACTGGTCCGGGATCTTTAAGGGATGCGGTAAGCGCACCGGATCGTATTGTGGTATTTGATGTTGGTGGAGTGATAAATATTACCGACCGTATTGTTATACATAAAAATGTAACGGTTGCGGGACAAACAGCACCCGGTGATGGAATAGTGATATATGGTAATGGAATTGCATTAAACGATGATTCAGGTAATTCCATAATTCGATACATTCGGATCCGGATGGGTAAAAACGGAGATAGTGGTAAAGATGCTGTAGGTATATCAGCCGGAACGAATTATATGTTTGACCATGTTTCTGTTTCCTGGGGCAGGGATGGTACTTTCGACATTAACGGTTCCGGAATTGACGATATAAGTATTCAGGATTGTATCATCTCACAGGGTATTAATAATTCCAATCATTCGACTGGTGGATTGATGCAATCAGGAAAATTTTCAGTCATACGGACATTGTGGATTGATAATAAAACCCGGAATCCGAAAGGCAGGGGACCAATTGAATTCATCAATTCTGTGCTCTACAGCTGGAGGGAGCATGGATTCATTATGGGCGACACTGAAGGTGTCTCGGAATGTAACCTTATCGGGAACTATTTTATATCGGGACCCGAGAGTGCTGCCGACAGTTACATTACTGGAACTACCCCGAGCTTTGCTTTATATCCATCAGACAACTGGTTGGATGACAATAAAGATGGCACTCTGAATGGAACAGAATTGTCAGCAGCTGGTGGAGGCTACAAAACTGCTACCATAAAGAGCACCCCGTTTGGCTATTACGGGGTCAACACACTTTTATCTGCCAGCGATGCCGTAGATCATATCATTTCGCATGCTGGTGCATCCCTTTCACGTGATGCGGTCGATAAAATGTTGATTGAACAGCTCAGTTCTTTTGGAACCCTGGGAGGGATTATTGATACAGAGGATGATAACGGTATTAGCGGAGGTGTCGGCATTGTTAATAACGGCACTAAACCACTTGACACAGATGGCGATGGAATGCCAGATGCCTGGGAAGATTCAAATGGAACAAACAAAAGTGTGGATGATGCAATGACTATCAGTGTAAATGGATATGCCAATATTGAAAATTATGTCAATTCAATCAATGAGGCTCTTCCCTTCCTGAAGTATCCGGTAAATATTTCTGGATCCGCCATTTCTCCAAGCGAGATTTTGCTTGAATGGACGAATGTGGAAGACAGTGCGGACCAACTGATTATAGAATACGGAGTCACAGTAACGGATTTTACTGATACTATCACGATCGCCGGAGATGCAATATCCACAACAATTACCGGGCTTCAAAGCGGAACAACGTATCATTTCCGAATTATGGCAGTTAATTCCAGTCTTGAATCAGCCTATTCCGAAGTTGTTTCAGTCCAGACTGAAGCTGTTGCCATTCCCCCTGTGGCATGTTCCTCCCCCTCCCCTGCCAATGCAGGCACATTCAGTTTCTTAGATGATGCGATATTAACCTGGGATAACACCACAACTGATCTGGGAGGTACTCTGTACTACGATGTTTATTTTGGAAAGTCGTTGGAAACCATGATCCAGGTTGCAACTCATCAAACCAAAAAATCACATTTCGTGGGCGCCTTAGATGTTTCTCAAACATACTATTGGAGAGTATCAGTAAGCAATGATCTTGGCAGTACTGCCGGAGATACCTGGAGCTTCACAACAGCTTCGGAAAGCAAGGACAGGGTATTATACATCCCATTCGATGAAACAAGTGGATATTTTGCTCAAAACCTGGCTGGACCCAATGATGCCAATGCATTCGACATGACACCTTCATGGGAACCTGGAATAAAGGGGAACTGTCTGTATTTTGATGCATTTGTTGAATTTGGCAGTATGGTTGTACCAAGTTACAGTGAGATTGAAATGGGCACATCTCCATTTACCATATCACTTTGGTACAAGTCATCAGTTGGTGATATACCGGATTCCTATTTATTTCACAAAGGTACACACAGTGTTGATCATGGACCTACGGGAACCGGGAAATGGATTGGTATTCAGTATGTAGCTGGCAATCGGTTGACATTTGCAATTGATGATAATTCAACAAAAACAGACCTGAATATTACCAGTCCCGATCAATATTTTGACGGTGAATGGCATCATTTTGTTGGCATGAGAGATGTGTCAAACGATTTACTCAAGGTTTATATCGATGGGGTGAAGATCGGTGAAAAAACAGATAATACGGGAGATATTACTGAGATTGCGGAATTAGTTTTGGGGAATAATAATTTCAACTTTAACAACCCATTCCTGGGAAGCTTGGATGAACTTGAAATATATAATGATGCATTATCCGATGATGAAGTAACTTACCTTTATAACAATACACCTGCTTCGGTATTTCAAGCCAGTGCTAATCCCTTAGCGTTGCATGTGTATCCTAATCCTTTCACAAACATTTTAGTAATTAATACTCCAGATGAGATCGCAAGAATCATTTACAGTAAATATTATTGATTTATCAGGTAAATTGATATATTCAAATATTATTGATAACAAATCTTCCCAGATCACGATTGAAGGATTGAGCAATATACCAGAAGGATTTTACACTTGTATAGTGTATAGTGATACCAGGCAATACATTAGCAAAGTATCAAAAATTAGGTAAGGTATAGGAATTAATGGTAAAGTCAGGAGGAGAGATCAAGTATATCGACATAGCAAAAATTATTCGTGAAAGTGATTCGAAAGTATTTGCTAATCTGCCTGATTTTATTGTAAAATTGATTGCAAGGATCACCAGACAGGATGAATTAAACCGTATTCTTGGCAAATATTCTGATTTTACAGGAGTAAATTTTCATCCTGAAATAATCAAAGAGTTTAATTTAAAGGTTGAAATTGAAGGATTAGAGAACCTGCCTGAAAATGGTAAGTGCTTCTTTGTCGCAAATCATCCTTTTGGGGTCATAGATGGCTTGGTATTGACCCATACAGTTTCCCAGAAATATGGAATCCTGAAGGCTATAGCCAACGATGCTTTTATATTAGTACCTCAATTGCGACCATTAATTGCCGCGGTAAATGTGTTTGGACGCTCATCAAAAGAGTATTTGAAAGCGTTGGAAGACACCTATAATATGGATATTCCAATAACACACTTTCCGGCAGGCAAAGTATCAAGACTTTCTAAGGGAAAAGTGCTTGATATACCCTGGAAAAAAAGTTTTATCACAAAAGCTATTTCAAGCCAAAGAGATATAGTTCCATTATATTTCTATGGCAGAAATTCCCGGTTGTTTTATATGATATATTTAATACGGAAATGGCTTGGAATCAAGACTGTTATTGAACTAATTATGCTACCGCATGAGATGTTTAAAAAGAGAAATAAAACTATAAAAGTTAAGATTGGGAAACCCATTTCATACCAAATGTTTAATAAATCTTTTTCCCATTTGGAGTGGGCACAAAAGGTACGTTTAATTGTATATGAGCTAGGACTTAATGATTCAAAAAACAAATTCTTATAATAATCTATGAAATTCAATTTACGCGAGAGCATGTTCAGAATTTGGTATTGGTATGTAAATAAAATTGACAAAAACGCTGATATTTTATTTATGAACTTTGGATACTATGATAAAGATATGGAGCTCCAATTGAGTGAGAATAACGAATTAAATCGATATTCAATTCAGTTATATCACCATTTGGCATCTGAGGTAGAGATAACAAACAAAGATATTGTAGAGATAGGTTGTGGTCGAGGAGGAGGATTGTCATATATCACAAACAATTTTTCACCTGCTTCTTCTAAAGGAATAGACCTGGATAAGCTGGCTGTCTCGTTTTGTAATTCTCATTATACTTCGGAAAATTTATCTTTTACCCAAGGCGATGCCCTGAATTTAAAACTTGAGGATAACAGCTGTGATGTTCTGATTAATGTTGAATCATCGCACCGGTATAGTGATATGGAAGCATTTCTGAGAGAAGTATACAGAATTTTACGTCCCGATGGATATTTTTTATTTACTGATTTTAGATATCATAATGAATTTGAGGAAATGAAAAAGAAGCTGGATATAAGTGGCATGAAAGTGTTAAAAGAAAGACGTATTAATGAAGAAGTTATTGCTGCACTTGAATTAGATGATGAACGTAAGCGCAAACTTGTTGAAAAATTGGTTCCGAAATATCTTCGTAAGATTGCTCTGAATTTTGGTGGGACAATTGGTTCAGAAACATTTAACAATTTTACCACAGGAAGGTATGATTATTTCAGCTATGTATTAAAAAAGCTATAATCCAAATAAAAGGGAGCATCTCTGCTCCCTCCTATTCTCTCATTAGAAATATTCAATTCCACTTATTCCGACTTTGTAATTTTAGTTATGAACCTGTTTTGGCCAATACTAACATGAAGCAGGTAGACTCCGGAAGCTAAATTATCACCGGAAAATTCAACGGTATAAGATCCCTGATCATAATTACTATGTACTGCATTGGCTACCTTCTGTCCCATCAAATTGACAATGTCAATCTGTACAAATTCCGGAACATCTAATCTAAAGGAAAAGGTTGTTATGGTTGAAAATGGATTTGGATAACATGAGAAAGAATATGTATTTGCATCGTAATCCATAACGGAGGTAGGCTCGCAAGCATCTCCAATTCCATCCCCATTGGCATCCGCCTGATCTGCATTTGCAACCGCCTGACAATTATCTGAAGCATTGGCTATTCCATCGCCATCCATATCGTCATCACAAGCATCCCCTTCATTATCCAGGTCAATGTCATCCTGACTGGTATTGACTGTATATGGACAGTTATCAAGAACATCCATGATATTGTCATTATCCAGATCATCGTCACATGCATCTCCAATTCCATCCTTATCAAAATCCAATTGGACTTTATTAGCTGTTAATGGACAATTATCCTCTGTATTAGCAACAATATCCCCATCGATATCATTATCACAAGCATCACCTTCCCCATCCGAATTTAAATCTTCTTGTCCCGAATTCGAGATAAAAATGCAATTATCCTCGCTATCCAATATTCCATCACTGTCGCTATCTGTCAGGGTATCGTTGCTGAAAGCAGAAACATCAGGCACTATAAATGACCATGTAAAGGGCTCTGTATTACTATTCCCAAATAAATCTGTCACATTATTAAGCTCCACCTGCAAGGTATCTTCATTATTAATCCCGGTTAAGGAGGGTATAATAATTACCTGATCTTCAAAACAGGAATGTTGAAATTGCAATGCAGTTCCGGTGTTTAAGTTCATTAACTGCACATTTAATTCACTGCAATCAATAGGCTCGGTAAAATCTGCCAGGATGTTTTCGCCGGGCTGATAACTTCCCATAAGAGGTTCCGGAGTTCGCCTTAGCGAAGGTTTAATTCGATCTGATTTTAGGTAATGAGCCTCAGACAGGATTTGATCAACGCCACATTCAACTACTGCCCTTATGGGATAATAACCATCACTAATTGAATCAAATTCAATCATGATATTAGTTTCACCATCTGAATCAAGATCAGCAGGTTCAATGTTCACCATATCTTTCCAAAAACCGCTCTCCCCAATTTGAATATTAACCCCGTCCAAAATACTCTTATCATAGCCTGAAAGTTTAGCAGTGAATTTATTATCGGAATCAATATTAAGTATGGTTTGATCAGAACTCAATTGTATTCCGCTACATTCAATTGGATAGATGACGCTAACCAGCACATCTTCCTTGAACTGCCCGTCGCATTGAGATTTCAATGTGAACTTAAGATCGTTATAGACTGATGCCTGTGGACCTTTTTCAACGCTTACAGTAGCATAAACTGCTCCCCCGGCAGGAATATCGTATGGGGTTGGCACACCTCCTACTACCGGGCTTCCACCCACGAGTATGGTAGCTCCTCCTGGATTACTTGTCTGATCAAATACAAGATCATAGGTTCTGTCTTCCCCACTTTGACTGGTATTTGCAAGTTGCAATCTGAATATGGCTTTATCATCCACGTTCTCCATATTCTGCTGATAGGTGTCAGATGTAAAATAAACACCTTCTCTGGATTGAGTATTGGCTTCGCGGGGACAACTGGATCTGCCAGAAACAGTTTTGAACGCAGGCACACCATACACCTGGTCTTTAAGTACATCTACTGTAAAGTTGTCAAGCGGATCGTTATCGTCCAGTACATATCCTGTTTTATGCGTTTTTGATGCTGAAAAGCTTGAGCCTGCACCAAATTCCATATTGAATTTAACATTAACTCCGCCGGAGGCACCCACACCTCCAACTTCCAGACCTAATTCAAGCCCTACCTGAATATCGATAGTTAACATAACCTCCAGGGATGTTTTGGCACTGCAAGTTGTTTCCAGCCAGGATTCAAATTCAGCACCCGAACTGAAGGATATATTTTCATCCTCGGTGGGTACAGCGTTTTCAATATTCTTTTTATTATTCGCAATTATTTGCTTCCATGTATTAATCTGATTTGAATAGGATTGAATTTCCTGTTTATCCTCAAGTACCTCATAATATTCCTTAATATTTTCCAATTGTGGAATTAAGGAGTTTTCAATATGGTTCTCGGTATACATAAATGTAGTTTCAAACCCGGCCGGGGCCATAATTAATCCAACGGATGGATTTACCTGGCAGGTTTTTAAATCATAATGTACCACATCGGTCA
Organism: uncultured Bacteroidaceae bacterium; assembly: GCA_963777115.1. GTDB lineage: Bacteria > Bacteroidota > Bacteroidia > Bacteroidales > SM23-62 > SM23-62. The sequence goes on from CAVZPP010000002.1 coordinate 1,338,496, forward strand.
ATGCATAAATTATGTTAAGAGCACCTCCAACATATACATCACCGTCTTCACCGATAACATCCTCGTTACCTGATGTTTTGTACGAACGAGTGCTAGAAACCTTTAATCCCAACTCTGTTTCAGATGATACGGAGGCTCCTATTTCAATGGATTTGGAGACTTCCGCCCAGGCTTTGAATTTGGTATAAATAAATTGTCCGGCTTCGTACTCCGCACCAACCTTAGCCTTTTCCCAAATATTAACACTTGCACCTACCTTGGCGCTTAAACTCAGGGTTGATTCCAGGGTAGTATTTTCTTCTAAATAACTGTAGCTGGCATCACCAGGAGGATCATGCAAAATCAAAAATGGCACCTCGGGGGTTACGGTTATGAATGTACTTTCTCTGGGTTTTTCACCTTCAACAATAATATCAAACCAGAGACTGTCTTGAAGATTTCCAACGTGGGCAACAACACTCATGCTACGCAGATAATCTTCAAAAGCGAATATATTTGGATCTCCGGGGATAAAATTCAGGGTGTCGTAACCATCTGCAAAGTACAAAGTGTCGATTTTCATAACTCCACTTTCCGTAATATCCTGATAAATAAGAATATATCCTGTATCCACAGGACATGAGACATCATTGAAGTTTTCAAGTATTTCAAAAACAAGTTCGTATGGCTGACCCTGGTATAAAATGTGATCTCCTTCACAGGTAGTTTTATATGTATCCAGTCCATAGATAGTCAATGCAGGCTTTTCACGATAAATAAGATCATATCTAATAGATCCATCACTCACATTAACAGGAATAGGATTGGCAAAATATTCCATTACCAATGCTTTGGTGAGTATGTTTTCATCAGCTGAAACAAAATCCACCACCTCAATCTTATAGGCTCTAGCGGGTAGATCAATGTAATAATTTCCATATTCATCACTAATAACAGAATCTACAAAACATCCCAGGGTATCAGTGAAACGTAATGTTGCCTTACCCACATAAGTATCGCAACTTGCCAGGAAGCGCCCTTGAACAGAATACCAGGTGGTATCGATAAAATCAATATCATATGAATCATTAGAGAGAACAATCTCCATAGAAGTGGGGTCAAAGGAATGATTCATTAGTTTGGGAGTAAGGGAATAAGTATTCGCTATTCCGGCATACAGGGCATACTCACCATTTTCATCCGTAAATATTCCAACCGTATCTTCATCCAGTATGAGTTCTACTCCTGGCATTGGACATATTACCCCATTGCTGTCATGTTGGGTGACGGTTCCGAATATGGTAAACCCAGCTGTATCAGAAAAATTGATGTTTTGTATATGATTTGATCCCGATTCCAATAGAGCTGTCTCACTTATGGGATCAAAGTAATGACCCACAGCCATCGGTTCAACCGTGAAGGAAGATGAAGTATGATAATAGATATCGCGAATGGTATATTCTCCCTCGTGTCCGGATTCCCTGCTTGTATACGTCTCATACTCACTGGTAGTGCCTCCCTCCACCGATCCGATTCGGGTGGCAGTAACTTTAATACCACCTACCCCGGTACCAATTGGAGAGGTTATCAAACCAGATATTTTTCCAATGGGTTTGCTCCAGCCTACATCGGTATCATTTAACTGAGTATTTCCGGTGGCAACTATCTGATAGGTATAATTGTACCCCTTGGTACCTGAAGGATCTTCGGCATAGACAATATCTCTTGTATTTATTGATTTAATGCTGACAAACTTCCCGTCATCACGGAATCTTGTAATTTCATAGCCTGTTACCCCAGACTCCTTCGTCGGTTTATCCCAGGATAATTCAACTACATCCGGTATGTTTTCTGAAGCATCCAGGGTGATATTTTTTACAGTCACGGATACAGTATTGGACTTTATTCGAGCATTTTCAATTCTTGTCCAGAACAATTCGTAACAATACACTACCTCTGCGTAGATTGTATATTTCCCGGGCGTAAAAACGTCAGGATTAAAAGTTATGTCCAGGGTATTATCCTCGGTCTTATAGTAGTGTTCCTGTTTTACACCATCTATATACACATACACATTTTCGCCACGTGGAAGTATATACCAATTTGCTGATGCTGTAATTTTCATTTTCACCGAACCCACATCTTCAGATACTATGGAAAGGTTAGCAGTAGCCGCTTGCAGGCAATTTTGTACGCCAGCGAAGAGGCTTAATCCAATAACTATAGCTCGTAATGATTTTATGGCTGGCAGCCAGGTAGATTTAGGGGTTTTCATAAATAGGGGGTTTGTTTAAGATCAATTCATTGAGTATCTAATCAGGTGTTATTTAGATTGTGAATATTAACACGTTTTAAAGTCAAAAAAAATAATAATACTTGTCCGGCAAAAAGGCAACGGGATATTAATTGACTAATAATGAGTGATTCCGATTTTTCGTACCTTGGGAGGAAGAGTTCAATGAATAGATACGTCCTGATTATTGAAAGCTCAATTATTCCTTTCTAATATAAAGGTAAGATATCAAATCCATAATGTCAATAGGTGAATCCACCTATATAGTCCATGTTGTATCATATCTAATGCCGCCCCCAAATATTTACTGACCAAGGAATATTTTAATTATCTTCATAGGATGAGAACATTGGCTAACATTATCTGGCATTTTCCATTTATGGGATTTTTATCAGCATTCTGGGCATTTATTATTGGAGGAATACTTGTGCTGACTGTTGTAGGATCTCCGATTGGATTGGGTCTAATTCAGCTTTCCAGATTCCTGATTACACCTTTTTCAATGGAAATGGTCAGCAAAAGTGATTTGAACATAAAACAAAATGTACTCTGGAGGTCTTTTGGAATATTCATCCGTATTTTATACTTCCCATTTGGTTTGATCCTGGCTATAATAACCATATGCCAGATTGTCGGATTGTTTTTTTCCATCATTGGAATACCTGTTGCAATTGTCCTGTCAAAATCATTAGGGACATATTTCAATCCTGTCAACAAGGTTTGTATTCCGGTGTAAAATTGAGATAATTCCCATATTAGTAGCCCGGAAAACTTCTGTAAACCAGACAATTAGTATTATTTAGTAGTTTTCTCATATATTTGATTACTTTTGTCAAAATTTCTTAGCCGACTTTCTATCAAGGCAGATTTCCCATTATATCGGGACCCCTCTCTTAATTTACGACTCAGCTAAGGACAGCGAAGGAAAATTATCTCGCTGGAAATTAGAATTGGCACATCAAAACCTGATGATGGGTATTGTATGTGCTGAGTAAAAACAATATGCCGATTAGTATCGGCTGTTAAAACTATTTTAATGAATAATACATCATACAATCAGAATAAAAGAAAAAGAACCACGACAGGAAAAAAAAGGCCTGCCGGTTCATTTAACAACAACAGGAGACCCTCAAGGTCAGGTGGTGGTTTTAAACCCTCTACCCTGGATCCCAACCTTCTCGTTAAGGATGCTATCCAGACGGAAGAAAGTATTTATCGTTCAGAACGGCTTATTAGTGACTTACCCATCAGTTCGCAATTGAAGCAATGTCTGGATAAAAAAGGCTACGAAAGGCCTACTGAAATACAGGACAAGACTTTAAAGGATTTATTGGCAGGCAGAGATCTGCTGGGAATTGCACAAACAGGAACAGGCAAGACGGGTGCATTTTTAATTCCCATTATTGAACAATTACTTCAGAGAAGAGTCAACTCTTATGCATTGATCGTTGTACCAACAAGGGAACTGGCCACTCAGGTGTTAGAAGAGTTTAAAAGCATGACTAAAGGCATGGGACTGCATAGTGCATGTTTTATTGGAGGAACAAACATTAACAGGGATTTTAACATTCTCAGAAGGGAAAGCCATGTTGTCATTGCAACCCCTGGAAGACTGCTTGACCTGGTAAACCGCAGAGCAATCAGCCTGAATAATTTTGAGACCCTGGTATTGGACGAGTTTGACCGCATGCTTGATATGGGATTTATAAAGGATGTACAACGAATTCTTGACGCAATGCGTCGACGCAATCAGACAATGCTGTTTTCAGCAACTCTCGATAAGAAGCAACAATCCCTTATTGACAGCATTCTCAGAAACCCGGTAACGGTTAAAGTAAGCACTGGTGATCGACCGGTTGAAAGCATTAATCAGGATATCATCCGTGTGAAACCCGGCGAGGAAAAATTTGATTTACTCTATAATTTACTTTCAGATCAGGGTTTCAGTAAAGTATTATTGTTTGAAGAAACCAAACACAGGGTAAAGAGATTGTGCCAACAATTAAATAAGGTTGGAATTAAGGCAGATCAAATCCATGGCGATAAAAGCCAGAATGCCCGTCAGAATGCACTTAACGACTTTAAACAGGGTAAGATCAGGGTTCTCGTTGCAACTGATGTTGCTTCAAGGGGACTAGACATATCAGATGTAACCCATGTGATCAATTACCAGGTGCCACTTACCCATGATAGCTACATACACCGTATCGGAAGAACCGGTCGGGCCGGAAAAATGGGTAAAGCTTATACATTCGTAGCATAAGCTTTTACCGGTTTTAGAGACCGGGCAGCACTCATTATAATTGTATCTTTAGTGATTATAATGAGTGCCCTGACTTCAAAAAACACTTTATTGATTATTCTGATTATCCTCCTGATATTCGGAGGATGTCAGGATAAACAACCGGATCTAAGTCCTGTAAGGTATTCTATCCCGGTCCTGGATTCCTGCGAAAATGAGCAGGACCACAAGTACTTCATATCAAAGCCTGAAATTGTTCTTGCAGAGCAAAAAATTCCACTGATCATTGTTATTGATCCGCATGGTGATGGAAAATTTGCACTGGAACAATTTACCCGGGCGCTGGTTGATATCCCTGCTGTCATAATAGGTTCAGCGAAACTAAAGAACAATAATGCAGGTTTCGAGTTATCCCTTTCACATCTGTATAATGATGTTCTGGTAAAATACCCGGTGAGTCCCGATATGATTATCGTGGCTGGTTTTTCCGGAGGCGCCAGGATGGCCTTTGCTTTCGGAATGAGACACAGGGTTATGGGAATCATTATGTTCGGAGCAGGTCCCGGTTCTCTTAAGGATCAAATGATGAGTAAAAGGATCTATGCGGTTTCCGGTACAAGGGATTATAATTTTATGGAACAATACCTCCCTCCTTTTTCACTCCTTGGCGAGGACCTGGCTTATACCGCTGATTTTTTTAGGGGAAAGCATGAATGGCCCCCCTCAAAGTATATTTATGAATCTGTTGCATATACTCTGAAGGATGAATTAAACTATTCATCAAATTCTCTGGCTGCGATCTCTGAGAGATTGATGCAGGAATATGATAGCCTTCTGCAGTCGGATGACCTGTTTTTTGCCGGTAAGGCTTTGGAGAAGGCCCTGGCTTTCACAAACCGACCAAAAAATATGTCTCGCATATCCCGGGAGATAGAACATTTCAGAAACACACCCGAATGGATTGACTATAATAAAAAATTCCAGAGTTACCTTCAGAAAGAGTTGAAGCTGAAACAGGCTTATGCCAGTAAACTTGCAGATCCGGATACGGCCTGGTGGAAAAATGAGATCAATAGTTTAAATCAGAATATTTTATCCTGCTCGGACCAGGTTCAGGAAGATTTCTTTTACCGCGTCCAGGGCTTTATCGGGATAGTTCTCTATTCCAGGATCAATACTCTCCTTCAAAATAATGTACTGAGCAGGGAACTCAATAACTTGCTTGTAATCTATGAATATGCTGAGCCTGAATCTCAGGATCTTTTGTATTTCAAGTCTGAGATAAAGAAACTTACTAAGCGGTAGAGGGTCTCATTCTATGACCTGATACAGCGAAAAATATCCATCACCAGGCAGGAAGAAGTAGCCTCGCAAATCCTTTTAATTCTGTTAATAATCAGCGATCCGGTTTTTTGTCCAAGAAAAAATGCGGTTACCAAAAAAACATAGGTGTACCAGGCAAAACCAATTCCGGATACAATCCTTAATCCGATGATAATCGGAACAGGAATGTGGATGGCAAGAAACCACTGGAGTGAATAAGCTTTGACATTAGACCTCCAGTATCCGAAAGGAATGTTTATGGTATATACAAGAATGCCAATGAATAAAAGTTCAGTCATAGAGGGAATTTGATCCTACAAGATAGGCAATTGTCTTATCAAACTCTTAAGGTATGCCTGAAATTCCAGCTGATTTGTAATCCGTTCCTATTTCATCAAGTAAGGCAAAAAAGTTTTCCATGGGAGTATCCTGCTGTATGTGATGTGTAGGTGCACAGATCCATCCACCGTTTTTTCCAATAGTGCTTTTTCTTTCCTGGAATTCTTTTTTTACATCTTCGGGTGTTCCAAATGGTAAGGTAGACTGAACTGAGATGGCTCCGAAAAAGCAAAGCTCGCTCCCATATTTATCTTTCAGTAATGCGGGATCCATACTTTCTGCCTGTACGGGATTCAGAACATCCACACCGATCTCAATCAGTTCAGGTAATATTTCATAGTTATTGCCATCAGTATGGTAAGCAATTTTAATGTCGGGATTTACATTTCTGATTGTATTAATCACCTCAATCATTCTTGGTTTAAGGAATTCCCGCCACATTTCAGGTGGGATCAGCAAGGCATCCTGCGCCCCGATATCATCTCCCAGCCAGATCATGTCTACTCCTTTCTCAGCCATGTTCCTTGCAACAACGATGTGGTAGTTCTTTGCTATATCCAGAATACGAAGGCGAGTTAAGGATTCATGTAGAAGTCCATCAACAAATTTTCAAACCCACGAAGAGCCCATGCAGTCTCGAAAACGGTACAATGCAGGCGCCCGATAATATAGTATTCATGTTTGTACTCCCTGATGAGCCTATCAAGGTTTTGATAAAGGGCAGGTTCGTTGGGATCCGGAACTTTATATTTCTCAATAGCGGCCTCTTCAATCAGCGGTCCCTTCACCAGATTAGTGAACTTACCTTTACCAAAAGGAGTGTCATATTCGTCTATTCTCCATTCTACTCCCCATTCGTCTGTATAGGGCTTATCATCAAGATAATAATTGGTAAACCAGCCTATACCACACTGAAGGGCATCCTGTCCGGTTAATATCTCCAAATCGTTACCATTCCATCTACCGGAATGCGGATCATGAAAATGAGTATCCGCAATTCCGAATTCCTCTCTCAGGCGATTCGCAAATTCAGGGCAAAATGTGGCCTGAAAGGGTACCCGATCGGTTTCCTCGAATTGCAAAGCCTGCATAACCCTGTCTCTGTGTTTCATAAATGAAATTTTATTGAATGGCCTGATTTGAGAGATAGGTACTGAAACCAATGATCATCGTAGAAAATATTATTATCAGGATGCCCATAATTGCATTCATCCGGGTCTTTTTACTGCAGGATTTCCATTCCTTAAATAGCAAACCCCAGAGCGTGCTGAAGGCAATAATCAGGGTCATATGAATGGTCCAACTGACAAAATCATACCTCCCCATCTGGGTTGTTCCCATTCCATAGAACATGTATTGTAGGTACCATAGTATACCTGAAAGTCCCGAGAAGAAATAATTCTTGTACTGAATATTTTTTTCTCCACGGATAAATTCAGAAGCTATGTTATTTTTTCTGGTTTTAACCAGGTAATACAGAAGGTTAAAAAGAAAGCCCCCCCATAAAAGGACTACAAGAGTAGCATTATTGCTCATTACTGATGATGTTCCATGAGCAATTGCCGTCTCTGATATTCCCTTTCCAGCAGTAATTCCGAACCCGGTAAATGAAGCAAATAGCCCACAAATCAAAGCCACAATAACACCCAGTCTATAATTATATTCAGAATTCTGTTTATTTTTTAACTCCTCCCCTATTTCTTTGTCTTTACTCCTCCCCGCTTTTATGCAAAAAATTATTCCTGTGAAGTTTACAGCCAGTCCAATTAATAATATCTGTCCGGAAGTTTCAAAAAACAATGGAAGAAGCTCTCTCTCATAAATTGGAGGAAGCAGGGTGCCGATTATGGATGAGAGGCCAAGGGTAAGTGCATAACCCAGGGAGTAACCCAGGTATCTGACTGCAAGTCCGAATGTTACTGCCCCGATTCCCCAGAAAAAACCAAAGGAGAAAGCTCCAATTATAGCGGGACTGGGAGATGAGAAAATTACATCAATTATATGGGGAACAGTAAACCAGGCAACAAGAGCTGGTGCAAGGATCCAGGCAAAAAGTCCCATAAGGATCCAGTAATTCTCAAAATTCCATTTTTTGATTTTAACATAAGGAGCCATAAAACTCCCTGAGGAAAAGCTCCCAAGTGTATGATAGAATATACCCAGCAGTACGTTCATGCGAATATCCTCAATTATTCATGATCCCATTTAAATCCAGGGATCACCTGTTTCGATTGAAAATCCTTGATCTTACTGATGTATTGCTCAAGCAAATCCTTGTATTCCGGATTATCAGAAAGGTTGATCGTTTCATGAGGATCGTTTTCTATATCAAAGAATTCAAACATGGGACGGTGCAGATATTTATCAATGGATCTTTTTCCGTAAAGTGCATCTTCCCCATTTCTGGAAACCGACTGCCAGGTTGGTGAGGCCCATAGATCGGAAGCAAACGGGATAATCCAGCTTATAGGCGATGTTGTAGATCAGCTTGTATTTATGGTCACGGACCACACGCATGGGATAATACATGGTAATCTCATGAAAAGTATGGGAGGCATAGATTTCTTTTGCTCCATTGCTTTTTGGCTCATCTAAAACATCCTTAAAAGATACACCATGGAAGTTGTTTTTTTTCGGATATGCATCCGCCAGGTCAAGTATGGTGGGAGTCAGATCTACCCAACTGACCAGGTTGTCTGTTATGGTTGAAGCATTTTCCTGACTTGGCATTTTAACTATGCAGGGTAAGCTCCATGCCCAGGATCATACAGGGTTGTTTTTGCTCCGGGGAATGCAATTCCGTTATCTGAAATATAAATAATGATCGTATTATCATACTTGTCGCCGATGTTTCAAATTTCAACTAATCTTTGAACCCCCTGGTCTACTCTAGAAACCGATTGATAATACTGAGCCAGCTCCGCCCTGCATTCTTTTGTGTCTGGAAGAAAATCAGGTACAAGCACCTCTTCTGCAGTATAATACACCTCTTCAACTCCGGGATATTCACCCTCACTGAGGTTGCCGAAAGAATTTGGCTTCAAAGGCAGGTCTTCCCTTACTTTTGCCCTATGTGGGTCTCCTGTACAGTAATAGAGAAAGAATGGTGAGGATGAGTCTTCAATGAAATCTTTCGAAACATTCGCCATCTGAACAGGATTACGCTGGTTGGCTTGCAGAGAAATTCTGGAAATGATATACTTCCTCCGGAGCCAGATGGTACTTCCCTACTATTGCCGTTCGGTATCCTCCCTTTTCAAGGTATTCCGTCATACATACCTCATCATCGAAAGTGCTGAAGTGATTGTAGGCGTGAGCATGCCCGTAATGACCAGTGGCATGGTTGAACCTGCCTGTCATTATTACGGAACGGCTGGCAGAGCAGCTGGCCGATGTGCAGAATGCATTATTAAACCGGATTCCATCTTTAGCCAAGTGCATCCAGGGCCGGAGTTTGAATTACTGGATTTCCATAGGCTCCAAGAGCATCCTTGCCGTGGTCATCGGCTACAATAAGAATAATATTGGGTTTATGCTGAGCGAAAATGATTGGACTGAATAAAAAACATGTCAGCAATAACAGTGTAAAGAGAAATTTTTTCATCATTTCAGTTTTCTGAACTATTATAAATAATTTTTACATTTTAATTATCCTGAGGGTCTTATGAGTATCTTCCGTTGAATAAGGAGATCAGGAATATACCCTTTTCCCTTTACCAGTATTCCAGATAAATGAATGTTTTCCTTCAGATAATAGTTCATGGATCAGATTATCCCGGAATTTTCCACTAAGGTCACTAATGGTAATTTTAACAGTTTCTGGTTTTTGAAGGGAGAAATTAATATTGCAGTATCCTTCTACCGGGTTAGGATATACTGAGAATTCAGATTCTGGCATTTGCCTGGTACCTTGTGGAAGTAGTACTTGAAAACGAGAAAGCAGTGGAATCCGCACTTGCTAGGTTATCTTCCAGATTGAAATTTGCATTTGTGTCCTGTAATGAAAGCACAGGCTTCCCTCCTATTATATAGTCTGAAAAATGAATTGAATAATATTGCACTAGTTTGCCATTAATTGTACTGTTCAGATTATCCCCGTTAAAGGTGCTGCCATTGAGAGCAGCTTCCTTTGCTATAATGTTGATAAAATCAATATTTTTAATGGTATTTCCTTCACCATCAATCCTGCAGTGTATATGAGAATTCTTATTTTTAATCTCAGTGCCGGTTTTTTCAATATAGAAATTTTTGAAAGTCATATAATGTATGAGAGCACCCAGGTCTGACCATATGCAAATGGAACGATCAGCATGAACCACATCAAAATTCCGAAAAGTCATATTGAAAAATTCATGATCCTGGTCCAGGGTTTCGGATCCAATTTTAACCGCAGATTTCCGGGTATATGCGACAATATCTTCATAAACATGGTCACTAATATTCCTTCTTGGAAAAACTCCCCCATATGTACGATCCTGTTTTGGGGTAATGGCATCGTCACCTGACCAGATCAGGCAGTCCTTCACAAGAACATGCTTGCAATTATTCGGATCTATCCCATCCGTATTATTCTTTGAATCATAATATCTGAGATCACTGAGAACCTTTACATTCCTGATCAATATATTATCGCAATAGATAGGTTCAATTGACCATGATCCTGCATTCAGGCAAACGATTCCCTCAATAGAGATATTATTACTGCCCTGGAATTGTATATTATGAGTTTTAAAACCGGCTCCTTCAGGGTCCTGCATCCTCAGAGCTGTTCCGTTACCATTAATAATACCCCTTCCAAAAACCCTTATGCTATCAGACCTCCAGGAACCCAGGAGGTATTCCTCACTGGAACTACCTTCACCCGGAATCTGATCATAATCATCGTAGTTTGATGATCCCATCAATACTGCTCCTGGTGCAAGGTAGAGGGACTGTTTACTTCGCATATGAAGCATGCCGGTTTTATAAATACCCGGAGGAAAATATATAATCTTGTTTTTTCCATTATGCTCATCGAGAGCTTTTTGAATCAGGATTCTTCCCAGGGTATTTCCGGTCGAATCCACACCATAATCCATAATGTTAACTACATCCGGATCTGTCAACTTTGGAACATCCCCCTCGGGTGCATCAGCAAAAATACAAAGTCCATCAAGTCCCAATGTATGGTTTCCAGCATTTTCGTTTATCAGGACGATAATTTTGGCTGTATCCGCAATGGTAAAGGTCATAATACTGTCATCAATCACCGGTGAAATCCCCAGTCTTTCTGGACCTATTCTGTACGAGGTAATAGGCTGATTTACTGTTATCTCAATATCGATACTCCCTGTTGTGGAGAATTGGACAAAACAGACATCCACGATATCCTGAACCGGAACATTCTCAAAGCCAGTCCCGTCATTGACCCTTACTGCAAAATCCTGATTTATCTGAACTCCGGGCATTACTGGATATATATCTATTTTCGAATAAGAATCAGATAAGAATCCAATAATTAGTAGTATGATGAGAGTGTATCTTCGCATTTTGATTATAATATGATTATTTTTTTGACACTTTTGCTACTCCTGCTTTTCAATTCAATATAACAAAGCCCGGGCAATATATTTGAGATATCAAGTTTGGTTATGGATTGATTTACAGGAATATCAATCATCTCCTTCCCATGAAGGTTATGAATCCTGATCCTTGCGTTCAATAAATTATGGTCTGTCTCAACAAATATATAACCATTGGAAGGATTTGGGTACATCGACCAGGCTATTTCTGCATTATGGCCAGAGCCAGGATATAATAATGTCACCGGATTGTCAGGTGTGGTAATTTCCAGGTTATCACTGTAAGCAGATAGATTTCCGGTTGAATCAACAGCTCTGACCCTGAATATGTAAAAAACCGACGGGGATAAACCTGTTACAGTGTACAGGGTGTCAATCGTTGTTCCAATTTTCTTACTGCCCTGGTACAGGTCATAATGACTAATTCCAAAATCATCGAAGGAAGGGCTCCATGCGAGGGATGCACTATTATGTGTAAGATCAATGGCACGAAGGTTCTCTGGTTTAGTGGGAGGATAAGGATCAAGATTGGAGCAATCGCTGGCTGTATCTCCCCCGCTTCCAACGACCCAGCTTGGAGAACACCTTATAGTGGTGTTATTGTCGAGACATATCTTTGTGCATTGTGTTAACCTGGTGGATTCGGCAAATCCATCACTGAAATAGCAATCTCTGACAATTCCTCCATCCACATTGAACAATGCACAGTTATCGTCACCTGTTGATTCAATTCTGCAATCCTCAATAATCACATTGGAAACTCTCGGATCATTGGGCTGGCCGCATTGGGGGCCTCCACCGGGACTGGCAAGACAGGGGGTTCTACCTCCTATTTTCGGTCCCCGGTCAATCATACATCCACTAAACCGGATGTTACTGATCCCGCCTCTCAGTACACCCCGGGTTTTCCGGGTCCATTTACAATCTTCAAAAACAATATTATCGCCCCCCGAAAACCAGTATGTTTGTCCCCCATGCTTTAGTTTCACCCCCAGAATATCCCCTTCCTTATAGGTCGGTAATGTGGAAGGATTTCTTGTTCCGAAATTCCATCTTCTTCCATTGATCTGATAGGTATTGGCAGTATCCCAGGCTACCTGTTCATTATCCTCATCCTCGGGAATAATATGTGGATCATCCGGATCATCTGTATACTTTTTAAGGTAAAGTCCGCTTTCATTTCTTCTGCCAAATTGTATTAAAGAATCAGGTGTGGGGAAACCGGTATGCAGATCCATAACCACATTGCCCTGGGAGACTGAAACAACAGTACCCTGGGTAACCGTACAATAATCCCTGGTAAAATGTATTCCCTTAAAGAGAATACGGAATACTTCTCTGCCATAAATTGCATCCGCTCTCGGATCTTTGGAAATAAAGACGGTATTCTCATATCCACCTCCTGTTATTTCAAGTCTGCCTTTTGTACCCGGGATATAGGGTTCTCCGAAATCTATTGAAGGTTCCTCTCCAAGAAAATTATATGTCCCGGCAGGATAATTCAAAACAATTGTATCCTGGGGATGGACAGCAAAGTATTGTAATGCAGAGTCCAATGCCCGATCAGTACCAGGCTTTGCATCATCAACCCTTACATTAAACAATGCTGTTACATCCCAGTGGACTGATTTCTGGGCTGAAATCTGAGCAAGGGGAATTATTAACAGGCTTATTAAGACAATGGTTTTCGAATATAGAGCTGTCATTTCTAATGACAATTTTAATGAAATACAATCTCCGGTTTTTTCAGAGATTTACCCTTTGATTAATTATACGAGGTGCCAGTCCATTTTGAACTGACACCTCGCAAAAATATAGATTATCAGGTGGTTAAAGCTTTCTACCTTGTTTTCATGATTCGCTTAATCACGGTTCCCTTATTGGTTTCTATCCTCAGAAGGTATATTCCGGCCATCCCTTCAATCGATATATCAGCCTGCCTGGTTCCAACTGAAAATCCATCATAGCTGGCTATTTTTTTACCGGTGTATTGATAAATACCAATGGCTTCAATTGAATAAGCATTGTCGCTTATTACAATATTGAGTGTATGTCCCTCATTAACCGGGTTTGGATAAACGGAGACAGCTTTTGATGCTCTGACATCATTTATAGATGCAACCTGACCCATTATCACCACATCCATAGAATCTACTATTCCGGATCCATCAGTAGCTGTGGCATAAACAGTGACTGTCCCATTGCCATTAGTTGAACCATAAGCAGCAAGTAATCCTGTCTGATCGATTGAGGCTCCCGTCCCATTGTCCTTTACTGTCCAGTTGACAGTTTTATTTGACGCGTTGCCCGGAAGAACTTCCGCGTAAAACTGAAGAGTTCCTTTGTTTTCTATGATTTCCGGGAAATCTCCATCATGACTGATATTAATAAATTCAACAAAAGCAGCATTCTGATTGGTAATGACAACATCAACGGTATCAAATACACCGGAGCCGTCTTTGGCCGTAGCTTTCACCCTTACTGTACCATCTCCTGCTGCGGTGGGATTAGCCTGAAGTAATCCTGTTGAATCAATGGTGGTGCCGGTTCCATTATCTTCAACTGTCCAATCCACATCGGTATTTGCAGCATAATCCGGGAATACATCAGCATTCATCTGCCGGGTGCCTCCATTCTCCTCTATCAGGTAACTGGATGCGGAGACAAAAATGGAGTCCACCAGTACATCCACCTGTCCGCTGATAACTCACATCGATGGTCTTGGATATACCCGGATCGGCAGCAAGGTTGCAGTCACTGTTACGGTACCATTTCCTGAATTTCGGGGATAAGCCTGTAATACTCCTCCTGAATTAACAGTAGCTCCAGTACCTTTGTCTGCTATAGTCCATATTAATCCGCTTATCAGAAGCATCAGCGGGAAGAACTTCCCCCAGGATCCGAAGACTTCCATTTAGTTCTGCAATTTCTGCAGTGCCACCCTCGGCAGAAAGAGTCAGGGATGTTGGAGCCAGGGTATTTTCCATAATCATCATGAATCCTACCAGCCTGTAATAGGTGCCTTGAATAATTTCGCCTGGCCATCGATCCTTTCACCTGAAGGGTATCCCCCTCTTTTATGACAATCCTGGTAGTATCCCTGGTAATTTCATCGGTTATAATAGGTGTAACCAGTCTTACTTTACTTGGATCTGGAATCCAGGCAGCCCACTACATCCCCATTTAACAAGACTTCAGTATAGCAATCAGTGCTTCCCCATGCGCCAATTCCGGCCAGACTCATCTGAACCGGTGGGTACAAGTCATTGGGGGGCGTATTGTTAACAGAATCAAAAATGATGGTCAGCATTTCATCATAGTTAATCTGCCTGTAATCGCCATTGCTTCTTCCCGGAGAATCCTCGGAGGGCCATGGGGATATTGAAATATACTTATCATCTCTCCAGTTAAGATATACCATACTATCAATGGGTTCCCGGGTATCATCATCTAACTTTGCTCCATCAAAGGATACTTTTACATCAACATCAACAGTAACTGTTGAGTTTGCTTCTCCAGCAGTAAATTTAAAATCATGGGGAACAGGAAATTCACTCCCGTTGACAAGTGAAAACGGGTATTCAGGCACTGTTTTCAATTTTGCCTCTGTATTCAGGGCACCAAATGCAACAGTATCAAGGTATGCCTGCGAAAATAGTAATCCTCCGCAAAAGAGGCTGAGAATGATAGATAGAAGTAGACTTTTTTTCATGGCTGCTAATTTTAGTTAATATTTAGTATTTAATTTTCTGGATATTAGTTAAAAATCCCATTGGTTTACTCCATCAAGAATTCTGTTTCGGAATAGTAGGGTATCCGTAACAAAACAACGATAGCCGGTAGAAAAATCTGTGAATTCATAATTAAGGTAAAACATCCTGGATTCAGGGTCATAGGTATTATTGCCATCCAATTGTTTCACCTTCCAGTCATATCCTGCCGATACCAGTGAAGTATCTTCCATGATTTCAATATTGTATGAATCATCAACACGGATCATAAAACCGGTAATATCGCTGGGTGCATAATTTGCTATACCGTCGGTTGACACTGTATTACTTGCCCTGCTTTTCAGGCTCCAGTTATTTACCCTGTTCGTTACAGGCTCTTCCTGGTGATACTGGATTGTGTCAACGGTTGATCCATCTGCTGTATCTGTCCTGATTACCAATCCATTATGGTAATAATTACCAAAAAACCTTGATTCAAATCCAAGGATGAGAATCAGGGAATCCTTGACGGGATTTATTGACCCGGCAGAGGTTTCTCTTAGCTTAAAAAGGAGAGCATAATGATCATTAACTGCCTGAGGATCATCAAAGAATGATGGATCAACAGTCATGTCAATCTCCCCCTGAAAAGTGCTCTCTCCTATTGTGAATTCTTCAGTGCTGCTCAGGTTATAATACTTCTCAGGCATCAATGTGTATCCTGTACCGGACATTCCTGACTCATCCCTGATAATGAATTCCACCCATTCGTTTTTTGTATTGACTCGTTTACCGCCTAGTACGACGCCAATTTTTATTGTATTAACTTCATCTTCTACAAAATTCCTTTTATTTATCTGGTTGGCAAAATATACTGTGGAATATTCATAATCTTCCTTGAAATCATCGTATGCGCAACTGAAAGAAATGCACAGCAGGATAATGGTTCCACACAGCCTAACAAGCATCTCTTTCTTATTTACTTCTATGTGTTTCAATATGCTCATGCTACCATCCTTCATTCTGTGGAATATAATTCATTTTCAACAATTCTTCATAGGGTAATGGATTATAGATACTTTTAAACTCTCTTGTTTCAACTACTTTATTTTCATATGTGAAAGTTGAATCGTTGACTTTGGTGATCTCCACACCAGTTACCTCCAGGTTGATATTTTCAAGTTCCCCCCACCTGCGAAGGTCCCAATATCTTTGATCTTCAAAACAAAGTTCGACCCGTCTTTCATTCCGGATTAACTTACTCAGGGCATCTTTTCCTTCAATGGCCGTATTGAACAAATAGGTATCCGTTTCAATTCCTGCTCTTTTCCGGATCTTCAGCAAGGTATTCCTGGCCGAACTACCATACCGGGAGTCATAGGGCCCGGCAAGCTCATTCATGGCTTCAGCAAACAGAAGATACAGGTTTGTTTTACTGATTGCAATATAAAATGTTGGTTGAACACCCTTTTGTTCCGGGTATAAGGTAACATGGGGGGATAATAGTTTTTTAAGATAATAACCGGTACGTGTCCCCGATTCCTTAAAAGTCTCCCTGGAGTCACTTCCTCCAATAAAGGTTTCGATCAGGGTACTGTCTGCTCCTATGATTGATCCATTGTACAATATATTCTCGTAAAACCGTTTGTCACGGTTAAGGTATGGATTATCGGGATCATACAGGGTGGACTCGGTAATGGGAAAACCGAGTGAATCGGGAAATGCCTCAACCAGGTCCTGGCTTGGGTTTGTTAAACCATTTCCCCTCAGGGAAGGTGGGTAATTATAGATTTCATTATTATAGTTTGACTCTGTGTACCTCGGCCTCCAGATTACATCGGGATTTTCTGGTTCATGGAAATTTTTCGCAGGTAATGCATTCGTATTCAACGGACCATCAAACCATGTTAGAGCCTGGGATAGTTTTGATGCTGCACTATCCCATAATACCGGATCATTATTGAGGTTGTAAGCGGGACTGGCAGCGAAGGTGTAAACTATTCCCATAAGAGATTTTACAATTCCCTTGTTGGGAGAACCATAGTACTGAATACCAGTAACCAGATCATCCCCTTCGTATTGGTCAGGTACATATTGTAAGGCAGAATCACAATCAATTATTATGGCTTCGACTGTTTCCAGGTATGTAGATCTTTGTATATCATAAGATTCCTGCAGACTAAGGTTTTTCTTAACTACAGGTATGCCCAATACCTCTCCGCCTGATATACCCCCGTATCGTTTTAATAGTTTCCAGTGATAGTATGCCCTGAGGTAGAAAGCATCTCCCTTGTATTTTCGGATAAATCTCTCATTTGTAAGGGAATCCGGATCATATTTAGTGCTCCCGATATTGTCCAGGAACCTATTGATATTGAAAATATTGCTGTAATCAACCTCCCATGTATCCAGATAACTCAGATTATAATAGGGAGATTGTAGTCCCTGTGCAAAATTACCGGGACTGCTTGACAGATTACTGGATACAGCATCATCCGTAAGGACGGCCATTAATTCATTGCTCTGGACTCTCCATGATCCCGGATGCAAATCCTGAAATGCCTGCATCAATACACCCTCTGCATAGGACGGTGTATTCCAGACGTACTCCTCATCAACCGTTTCTTCAAAGGGATGGGGTTCCAGAAAATCAACACAGGAATCGAATGCTATCACCCCAAGAAACAAAATCAATATTTGGACAATTCTTTTCATGTATTATTTCTTCTTATAATGATAAGGATATTCCTATGACAAACGATCGCATAGAAGGATATGAACTCACCCCGAAATTAATATTACCCGGGTTAAGTCCCTCTACCTTCGAGAAAGTAAACAGGTTTGAGGCCCTTACGAATAAAGAGATATCTGCCTGTGTGAAATCATAATACGATCTCTGCACTCTTAATACTAAAATAGCTTCCGTCAACCAACCAGTAAGAAGAATTTCGGTTGTCATTATCACTGTTGCCTGTAGTCAATCTTGGGTGTTTGGCCAGTGGATCCGGATTACCAGGGGTCCATCTGTTATCCTGAATGAATCCGGAATATTTATTGCTTCCATAAGCATAATAATATGGATTATTACGGGTATTGATATCATAATCAGCAAGCCCGTAACCCATTAGATAGAATCCGATATTCCTGTACCTCAGATTTATATTGATTCCGTAATTGAACCTGGGACTTGAATGTCCGATCATTTGTTCATCGATGGTACCCTGGACTACTCCATCCTGGTTAAGGTCCTTATACTTGATGTTTCCGGGGTAAACGAGTCCAAAGCTTTGCTGGGGAGGATTCTGGATATCGTTTTCGGATAACAAACCATCAGCAACCAGTCCATAAATAGCATCCCCGGGATTGCCCTCTCTTTTCATCCATTCATAAGGATAATCCAGGTCGTTGGACTTGATAACTTCAGATTTATTATATCCTGAGTTAAGTCCAACGGAATAGGTAAAATCCCTGTCTGAAGAACTCCTGTATTCAATTGCAATATCAAATCCGGAATACCTGTTGGATCCAATATTCTCCTGGTACTCCTGCGTTCCAATAATAGATGGTATGGGTGACATCAGGATAATACCCTCCCGGGTAATGGTATAATAATCCAGGCTGACTGCAAGCTTGTTATTAAGCATGCGGGAATCCAATCCCAGGTTTAATTCCTTTTGTACAGCCCAGTCAATATTCTCATTTCCATATTGAAGAAGTAGCGTTCCACGGCGATTTGCCCGGGATGATTCTGTTCTGTTATTAAACACGGTCCAGGGCCCTTCGCCCCAGAAAGTCTGGTACAGAAATGCATTGTCTGAATTGTAATATCCCATGGTTCCGTATGAGGCTCTCAATTTCAGGAAGTCCACCATCTTACTGTCGCTCAGAAATGCCTCTTCACTCAGAACCCAACCTGCCCCGATCGTTGGGAACAACCTGAATCGTTTATCTGCAGGCAGATTCATCAATCCGGAATAACTCATTATAAAATCAAGCTGATAACGATTGGCAAACGAATAAAAGAGGCTGAGACTCAGGTCCTGCTTCTTATAATCCTGGCTTCGGGTATCCTTCCAATAATAACTCCGGTTATTAATGCTGTTAACCAGTCCCGTTTCAATCCTGTTCCTGCCAATTTGTTTTTTATAACCCAGTTTGATGACATTGAAAAACTGATTCTGATAGTTTCTCTGGTTTTGCGAGATTCCTGCACTCGGATTATTGAGCCCATATTGTTTCAGGCTGTCCGGGATTACATTATCTCCATAAAAAATCGGTTCGAATTGAGCATAGGTAAGATCAGGCCTTTCTATGAATCCGGCAATGGTGTTGATATCATAGGCCAGTTTGATACTTGCGTTGAGTCCCTCAACCCAGGTTGAAAAATCAAAATCCAGTCCCACATCAAACCTTCCGCTCATATCATACTCGGTGGTTTTCAAATGATTGGTAAGGTCACCTACCGGGTTTACCCGGTAATTTTCACTGGTCCCGAATGTATCTGCGGCTATTAAAACAGGATATGCATTGGAGGGGTAAGTTCCCAATACCGGCCATACCTGGTCTTCCGGGTTGGGAGATTTAAGGATATCCAGGTTACCAAAGACACCGGCGTTCAAACTCAGGAATTCTGAAATTTTAACATCAAGGTTCGACCTTAATCCAATCATGTCTGCACTTAGAGAATTTATTTTATACAGACGATTTCCTTCTCCCTGGTAATTCATGTTGATGAAATATTGCACTTTCTCCGTTCCTCCCCCATGTCTCAGGTTTACCCTTCTGTAAGCCATATTCTTATTAAATACCTGCTCATAGATATCTTCATCGGGATAGCGAAGAGGACCCTCACCGCTTTGATAATATGAGAGGGCATCTCCAGAATAATATGCCGAAAGTCCATCGTTCAGGCTTGCCTCATTATAGAGGCTGGCATAATTGTAGGAATTAAGCCAATCTGGCAAAAACTTCTTATTAACGCTGCTAATCCCGTATTCAAGATCAAAATCAATATAACTCTCCCCTTCATTTCCTCTTTTAGTCTGAATATACACAATCCCATTTCTCGCTTCAGTACCGAACATAGCTGTTGAAGACAGTCCCCTTAATACATTCACTGATTCAATTTCAAATGCGGATACTTCTGATAGTGGTCTGGGTACCCCGTCTACCAGTACCAGGTAATTTGAACCCCTGATTTCCATACTCATCTTATCTGATCCCGGTCTGCTTGACATCCATTGAAACTCTCCATTAGGAATCCAGCCGCATAAAGCTTCCTCCAGGTCAAAGGAGGGTGTTTTTTCAAGTGTCGCACCTTTAATAATGGTCACAGGTGCTGTTGTGGAAGAAGTTGAAGAGTTGTAAGATGGGATAAGAAAAGAATCAATCCAGCTGGAATCGGACTGAGCAGATGCGCCAATAATAAACCCTGTTAATCCTGATAATAGGACAATTCTTCTCAGGTATTTGTTAGCGATCTTCATTTAGGTTTATTTCTATTCAACATTAATTATTAATATCCCGGATTCTGCCTGAATTCCGGAGCTTTTTGTATATCATCTTTGCTGACCGGCAGGAAATAGTGTTTCAGCTTATAGGTCCGGCGATAAAGGACATTATTTAAAACATAGGGTTGAGTTTCATATTTATATCCAGTCGGATAATTTACCAGGTCATCCGATTCAGTAATGTACATAATGCTTGGAGAGTCCTGGTACTCCTTGGTTTCAATGAGTCTCCACCTTCGGACGTCCATGTACCTGTGAATCCATTCAAAGCATAACTCGACGGATCTTTCATTAAGAATTCTTTCATGAAGCTCATCCTTGCTTCCTGTATAGCGGGCATCTACATTCGGCATTCCAACCCTGTTTCTGATTACATTAAGGGCCTCAAGTGAAGTCAGGTTTGCACCCGGAGCTGATCCGGAGGGACCGTAGGCCTGGTTGGCTGCCTCAGCGTAATTGAGATACAATTCAGCCATTCTCATCAGGATCCATGTCCAGGGTTCCCTGATCTGATACAATACTTCAGATTCTCCAAGCCAGTACTTGCGGGTATAATAGCTGGTACGGTTTACAGGGAAAGGAGAATTTTTGTCAAAATCATCGTTGAAATACCCTGGTTGAATGCTTTCACGGGAAAAATTCCAGGTTGTATCACCGCCCCCGGCACCATACCCTGGTTTGAGACTTCCATGATAGATAATATTATAGCTGAATCTCGGATCCCTGTTAATAAATGGATTCTGGTCATTATACAATCCTTCTGATCTTGCCTCTTCTATCGGGAGTGCCTTTGTAATATTTCCGCTTCCATCCTTTTCGACCACTTCAAACCGGTCGACCATTTCCTGGCAAACATCCACTCCCCTGTTTTTGTCATAATAAGCACCGACGAGGATTCCCGGAAAAAACATACTCGTCAGTTCCCTGTCATTGATATAAAATCCACTGGATCTGGAAATCCTGGTAATGGTATGCAAATATTCACGGCCGGCCCATTCTCCCCTGAAGATTTTTTTATAGCTTACACTGTCTCCCGGAAGCAGCTCATAACCCTTGGCCTCAGCAAATTCTATGGCTTCCCAGCTTGCCTCGGCAGCCTTTTCCCATCTTTCCTGTGGGTTGTTTTCAACCTCATATCCCATACTTCCATCCGCAAAATAGCTCAGGGGAGAAGCATCGTATAGCAGGACCCTGGCTTTAAGTCCCTTTGCAGCTGCGGAAGTATATCTTCCGTAATCTTCGGTTGCATAAGGATCGATTCCCGGTATCTCCCAGCTTGCAGGCAGGTATTTGATTGCGGAATCAAGATCAGATACAATGTTTTGAACAGTTTCATGGTAGGACAAGCGTGTAAAATCGGGTTTATCTTCAGCTGATATGGGTTCTTTGAAATAGGGCATTCCCCCGTGCATAGACAATAAGTAATAATAGGTAAATGCCCTTCCATAATAACCCTGTCCAACGAGCTCATTGATTTGTTGTGTGCTGCCATCCTTAATATTGGGAGCTTTCTTAATAATATTGGATGCTGCCCTTATGGCATCCCATGTGGAAACCCAGAATGGCCAGCGGTTATGATCCAGTCTTGTCGGATGGCAGAATCTTTCATTAAACTGATCCACATCAAACCACCATTCCTCACCCATTCGAGGAGCCCCATCTCTTGATCCGGGATGAAGATATTCATCACAGGCAGCCATGGGGTACATGGACCACCACCCTACATGTGCATAATTCTGGTCCGGCGAATAAGCAAAAATGTAGATTTTGGCATAAACCTGGTTAAGATATTTTTTGGTTTCCAGGTAAGAGGTGAAAATGTCCTCTTCTGATATTTCAGTGGTATCGCGTGGCACATCCAGATATTCCTCGCAGGAAACCATGAGAAGTCCAAGTAGAACAAACAATAATATATTGGATTTAACTCTCATTATGTGACTAGTTAAAAGCTATTTTAATACCCATATTATATCTTCTCAGTAATGGATAGGACCCGTCAGCTCCCGGCCTGATCTGTGCTTTTTCGGGGTCGCCAAAATATGTATTAGGCGAGTAAGTAAACAGGTTATTGGTATTGATAAATATCTTCAGGTTCTTAAGATGTTGTTTTCGGGGCATTTTAAAATCATAGGATAATTCCAGTTCCTTAATTCTCAGGAAGGAGGAAACAGGTCTGGCATATACCGGGTTTAATAAATTATAGGTTCCGTATGCACCGGTATGGGGAGCGGGGAAGAATGCATTTGGATTGCTGCTGGAATAGTAATCCGTTTCATGTGCATACAATACAGGGAATGGGGTTGTGAAAGGCATCATTAATTCATCCTCAAGGATTGATGTTTTCTTCAATTGTCCCATTAAAAGCATTCTGAAGCTCAGTCCTTTATAGCGAAATAATCCTGAGAATGAGAAATGACTTAGTGGATAAGAAGGATAAAGATCAGCCGCGGCATCATTGCCGTCAACAATGCCATCTCCATTATAGTCTATGTATTTTTCATCCCCGGTACCATAAAAATACAACACTGGATAACCATCGGAACCTATGGCAGATGCATTGGTCCCGGGCTGTGTGTAATTGTTTATATCATCCACGGAAGTATATCTACCATCTGATAGCATAACACGGGGTTGTCCGATCGGGTATCCTGCCGATCTTTGATGAAGAGGTAAACCGGGAGGATCATCCCGGAAAACAACACGATTTTCTGAAAAGCTGTATTTCGCATTAAGATTAATATGGAAATCCGATCCGTATGTATCGATATATGAGGCTTCAATCTCAAATCCATGGCTTTTTGTGATTCCCATGTTCAGCTCTTTGAATTCCAGCGCTGCCAATTCAGGTACAGTATTAGGAGTCTGAAGGATATTATCCCTATCCTCCTTAAATAAATCAACACTCAGACTTACCTTTTTAAAGACTCCAAGTTCAATCCCAATGTTCTGCTTCACGGCCGTTTCCCATTGAGCCAGGGTGTTTGCCACCGGTCCTTCTATGTACCCTGTATTGGTAGAATACCAGGCTCCGTAAGCTCCCAGACCATTTCCGGCTGCAATGGAGCTTCCAAAGGTTCCTTCGGAGTAATTCTGGTAATATAACCAGCGGCTTACATTATCAACTCCCACCTTCCCATAGGAGTAACGAATCTTCAGCCTGTTAATAAATGTGAGATTATCTTTTATATAGGATTCTTCTGCAATATTCCATCCGACGGCAAAGGCCGGAAAGAATCCAAATCTATTACCGGGAGCAAATGACTCTGACCCGTTATATCCAAGATTTGTTTCAAAAAGATATTTTAGCTTATAGGCATAGGTCAGACGCCCTGACCACGCTTCTTCCTTGTAGGGTTCCTGTGTGTTTCTGTTTACCTGTTTACGCCTGAAAATTCCCAGGGCAGTTAAGTAGTGATCGCTTGCAAATGTCCGGTTATAATTGGCCTGTACATCATAATACAGGTTTCTTATATAGAAGTTCTGTGATTCTTCGGTAAAGGCAAGATTTGGAAGGTCCTCGTGATAATCCGGACGACGCTGCCAGAGATACGATTCATCATCATAGATAGTCAGGCGATACCTGGGAGCAATTTCATTGCCTGATCCTTCCCCAATATAACGATGGTATTCACTGTTTGTTCCGTAGGAAATGGATGCCTGTGCTGACAATCCTTTGGTTATACTGCTCAGATCCTGTTTAAGTACCAGGTCGCTGTTCAATATGAACTGGTCCTGGTTTTCGAACCCGACGGTATAAAGCATGGAGTAAGGATTGTCATGTAGATGCCCGTTATTGAAGAAGGGATACCTGACGCCATTGGCATCCGGTTCATTAGGATCAGGATATTCTTCAAGCACAGAGGGAGGATAATAAAGGGGAGATGAATTAACAGCAGAAGTATAAATGCCTACCCAGACCAGCGAATGACCTCCCCTGTTCATTTCAGAAGGACGGTTCCGGTTCTGGACACTTCCTGAAATATTGGTTGAGAGGGTTGTGGATTTCGTTAATTTAAAATCCAGATTGGAACGCATATTATACCGGTTATAATAGTTCCTGGGATCAAAATCTCCCTGTTTCTCTACATTAATAATATCACCATCATGAAGATATCCAAGTGAGACAAAATAATTGACTTTTTCTGTACCTCCCGTCACGCTTAAGTTCAAATTATCCGTATGACCGATCTTAAACATCTCATCTATCCAGTTCACTGAAGGATAAGATATTGGATCATCCTGTGTCCGGTAGTGATTTATAGCATCTTGAGAATAGAGAAGGTCCCATAGATTATCATTCCTGAGAGCATCATTATAGGCAGGAATAGTAGTGGAGGCATCCAGCATGCTCATTTGATCCGAAATCTGTTTGAATCCATGGGAATAAGAAAAACTGAATTCCGGTTTTCCTTCCAGTCCCCTTTTCGTAGTAATAAGTATAACTCCATTCCCCCCCTTGGCACCATATACAGCTGTTGCTGAGGCATCCTTCAGAACGGTAATAGACTTTATTGCGTTTGGATCAATTTCCGACCAGCTTGATCTTTCAATGCCGTCAACCATAACCAGAGGATCCGTATTATTCCAGGTTGCTGCACCCCGGATAAATATTTTAGGTTCCTCCTCACCGGGTTTGCCATCGGTCTGAAGCGTGACAACACCTGATAATTTTCCCGCAATAGCGGTAGAAACATTATTTGTACCCGAGGAAACCAGAACATCCCCTTCTACCTGGCTTATTGCCCCAACCACACTTTCTTTTTTTTGGGTTCCGTAACCCACCACTAGTACTTCGTCCAGATTTATCCCTGAGGATAAGGATACATTAATAATAGTTCTCGTCCCGACCTGTTTTTCAAGGGACTCATACCCAATAAAGGAAAATACAAGGGTGGCAGAAGATTCAGCAACCGATATTGTGAAATTGCCATCAATATCTGTGACAGTACCGTTCAGGGTTCCTCTCTCTAGGACATTTGCCCCTGGGAGAGAAACACCGGACTCAGCATCGCTTACAGATCCGGAAACAACTATCTGCCCCATACTTAATTGGTGACCGAGGAGTCCCAGCATTATCGCAATGAAGATCTTCAAAAGACCGGACTTAAAAAGGTTCAGGTTCATTGGTCTTGGGAATATTTCAGAGTATGATCAATCTTAAGAGTCATAAGTTATGAGTTTTTTCCTTTCATTCGTCCAGCCATTCATTGTTTTTTGTTATAAATCCTGGCATACTGTGATTGTCCATATTGATATCCTTCTCAATGAAATCCTTAATCTTATTCCCGGAGAATTCAGTATAATTGACTTTGGTGATCCGGATCATAGGATTATCCCCGAACAATGGTGGATAGGTGCCGGACTTTGAAATTGTATTATTGCGGATAATGAGGCTGTCGATCCCCTCCGGATTCATGAGTAAAGGATCAAAGGTCCTGAACTCATTATCCTCGACAATTATCTTTTTAAACAGAAAAGGATCATTTGATTTTTCTGCATGAAAATCAATAACTGCCCTCTCCCTGCCAGAGTAAACATTATCGGCAAAATAATTATTTCGTATGATTAATTCTCCTGCAAAACCAGATTCATACCAGTATCCCCCAAATCCTCCATGGACGGAAATGGCCTGGTCCATTGAACTGAAATAATTGCCTTCGAGGAGGCTATTTTCCGGAGTACTGATAAGAAAGCCCCTTGCCCTGTTATTTCTGACAGTATTATTTACCAGCTCCACCTCCGGATACCAGTCCAGGTTGTCCAGAAGGTCTCCTGCTTTCACATCAGGATCAATTTCTTCGTCAAATTGTATAATATAATAGACCTTGTTAATTTTCTCAAGCGAAGCAACTTTTGATTCATAATATGGGTGCAGGGACCCGCCTGTTTCCACGAATCCGACCCTGTCACCGGGGGTTGCAAATTCAAATCCCAGTTGCTGAAAATGCCCCATTTTAATTCCCAGGGTATACTTATCTATTATATCTTCAACAATGGCATACACTCCGTGAATATTTGTACCATCGTCCAGCATGTTCTCAAATAAGCAGTTCGACATGCGTACAAGTCCCTTGCAATTATTAAAATGAGTAGCATCTGCAGTAGTTGTCAGCATCCTGCCGCTGCCCGGCTTAAGCATTACATTGAACTGATCCAGCGTAATGTTTTCGCTGCGTTCAGCTACAAGTCCCATTCCCCCGGCATGATGCAGCGACACATTCTGGATTAAAATATCCCGGCTGCTGTGTATATGAATTCCAGGGGCAAAACGATTGTAGGCGTTTCTTCCCTTGGCGACAATAATATTGCCCGGTTTTGGTAATCCTTTCCGATGCCCGGAGATTCTGATTAAGCCCGGTTCCAGTTCTTCTGCCAGAAGGCTGTTTTGCTCACCCCGGTATGTAAATCTCTGTCCCTTCTCCGGTTTATAGAAATAATCAATAACATCCAGGTTCCTGACTGTGGAAGGTTTCCTGAGCGTTAAAGGTGTGGAAGCCCAGGTATTATATGCAATGGCCATGGATTCAGGATCCCAGCATATAGCCCTCTCCAGGTTATGTTCATATCCTTCCTTTAGAAAGATCAGTTCTCCGTTCCTGATTTCATAGGGATTTTTCCGGTCGACTGCAATATCAAATGTATGATTTGACTCATCCACGGCAAGAACCTTTACTTCACTGTGCAGGGGGATCTCCCAGTCAATGGAGAATCCGCTGAGTTTAATATCGCTCGAGTTTTCAATAATAAACGGCAGAATAATACCGTGAAAAATAAACTCTGCGCTGTCAGCCTCGATTTCCAAACCTTCAAACCCTAAAATGGGGAATGGAGTACTCCGTAAACCATCGTCGTGGTTGGTAACATAACAGAATTTCTCGAAAGCTTTTTCAGGGTAAAAATGGTAGATCCCGCGTTCGATGATTATTTTGGAGTTGGACTGCTTTCCGGCAGCTTTAAGCATTTCAAGTGCAGCAGGTGTGCAATCATGAGATTCCCCAAATCCGAAATCTTTTGAACGCAAAATCTGATTGCTCCCGGATTGGGTGCAGCTGCTAAAATATAAAATTACAGCCAGTAGCAGGAGCCACCGAGGGTTTAGTTTGTGCATAGCTTATAGTAATCAGGTGCAACAAATCTAAAGAAAGACGGGATGGGGAATGTTCTGTATCGTAATTTTCTTGTTCGGAATCGTAAGAATTACAAATTGATTTCTTTATTTCCACGCGTGTTCTTGAGGAACTGGCTGGGAAGCGTGCCGAATGTTTCCTTGAAGCATTTTGTGAAATGTGATCGGCTTTGAATGCCCACGCTTAAATTGACTTCAGAGACCGGGACCTTTTCTTTTACCATCAGTTCGACAGCCTTATTCATCCTGAATGCCCTCAGAAACTCCGATGGTGTCTGGTTGGTAAGAGCCTTCATTTTTTTGTAAAAAAGGGATCGGTTGATGAATACCTTTTTACTGAACTGATTGCTGTCAAACCCGGGATCGCTGAAATTATCCTCGGCAACAGCTTTCACTTTCATTAGCAGGTCCTTATCCATAGGATGCAGATCTTCCGAGGATATATCAAAGGGCAATTTCAGACCTATCCTTTCCTTGATTTTATTGCGATTATAGAGGACAGATTTTAATTCCGCCTGCAACAAATCAATATCTACGGGTTTGGGGATATAATAATCCGCTCCATGCTCCAATCCATTGATCCGGCTCTCAATATCACTCTTAGCACTCAGAAGGACCACGGGTATATGACATGTGAGTACATCCGTTTTCACCCTGTCACATAATTCTATACCATCCATCTCTGGCATCATTACATCGCTGAGGATCAGGTCAGGAAAATCTGATTTCATCAATTCAACAGCTTCCAGTCCATTGAAAGCGGTAACTAACCTGAAATCATCGCTCAGTACATCTTTAAGGAACTTCAGCATCCTGACATTATCCTCAACTATCATTACCAGTGACTTATAGCCGGTATCATTGATACCAGGTTGTTCAGCGATAATCCTGTTTACCATATTTTCCCTTTCGGGGGAAGAAGATACCGGGTCCTCCAGCTCCACCGGATTGCTTATTTGATCATCTTCCAGGTGATCCTTTCCAATCAATAATGTCACAATAAAATCCGTTCCCTGTCCCGGTATACTGCTTACGGATATTGTTCCCTTATGAAGTTCAACAAGGGTTTTTACAAGTGAAAGTCCAATGCCGTAACCTCCGATGGAAGAATTTTCCTGGTAAAACCTTTCAAAAATTTGGGGTATTTTTTCAGCAGCAATGCCAATACCGGTATCCTTTACAGAAATATGAATCCGGTCCTCCTGCATATCCGGATATACTGCCAGGGTGATCCTGGAACCCTGTCTGGAATACTTAAAGGCATTGGATATCAGGTTATGTATTATCTTGTCCATGCTCTTGGGATCAATCCAGAGCATGATTTCAGTATCGGGGTGTACATAGTTCAAATCAATCCGTTGTTCGGTGGACTGCCATTCGTAGGATTTCTTAATGTTATCAATAAATGGAATGATATCAAGATACTGGCATTTCAGCTCCAGTGTTTCTGATTCTGCTTTGCGGAAATACACCAGCTGGTCAAGCAGGTTTAAAAGGTAATCGGTCTGGTTTCGGATCAGGGAAAGATAACTTTTGAAGCGGCTGTCGCCATCAGTGTATTTCTGGAGATATTGAACCGGACCGGTAATCAATGAGATGGGTGTTTTGAATTCATGGGAAACATTCATAAAGAACTTTAACTTAGATTCATTTAACTCACTCGTTTTCAATGATTCAATTTCTTCAATCTCAACCTTATGTTTAAGATCCAGGATCCTTCTGCTGTTTCTCAGGAGAAGCAGGAAAACAGCAATAACAAGGGCAGCATAAAATACAATGACATACTTATTCCACCAGATGGGAGGTTTTATCGACAACTCAATTCTCTTCGATTCTGAAGACCACTGCCCATGGCTGTTTGCAGCAAAGAATTCGAAAGTATACCTGCCCGGTTTAACTTTTGCATAATTGGCAAATGTGTTTCCCTTATTGTAATAAATCCAATCCTCATCAAATCCGTGTAGCTTGTATTTTAAGCGATTGGTGCGGGGATTTGATAAATGCAGTGCAAGGAGTTCGAATGAAAATGTATTTTGATTATGAGCAAGCTTGAGATGATCTGTTTCTGCAATGGATTTCGGAAGTAATATTTTATTATTGATCGTTTCAAGCGGAAGCACCGTTTGGTAGAATAGTTGGAAACTTCCAAATTCGGGGATCGGAGGTATGGGGTTATCTTTTATCTCAGCCGGATTGAATAGGGTAAGTCCCTGATTTCCTCCCATAATCATTCTCTTATCTGACATAAGAAGAGCCGCAGAAGTGAAATAATCGCTTGGCAAACCATCGTACCTGTCATAAACAACGAACTGTCCTGAATCTTTCAGGAATTTATTCAATCCTTTGTTGGTGCTGATCCATAGGTTCCCTGATTCATCTTCCAGGATAGCTTTCACGGCATTATTGGACAATCCTGACTCTTCATTATAGGTTGAAAACCTGATCCCTTCAGAAGTAAATTTTCCATGGCTGATCCCCCCTCCTTCAGTACCCACCCAAATATCATCCTCTGAGGTCCGGAGTATTGAGGAAACAAAATTGCTCTGAAGGTTTTCTTCTGCTTCCATTCCTGATGTGTATTGCCGGAAGTGGACTGTCCCACTCTCCTTATATGTATTGCTCACATCAATATTGATCAGTCCCTTGTGAAAAGTTCCAAGCCATAGTGTATGATCAAAGGGATCATTATAAAGTACCTTGGCAATTATAGGGGAATCATCAGCCTTGATCTCCAGTGAATAATTTTCAATGCCGGATATATAGTTATCTTTCCCGATATTGAGTTTCTTCAGACCGGAGCGGGTTCCCAGCCAGATAGAACCAAAATCATCCTCGCAAATCCCGTCTATATCCTCTTCTATTTCTTTAATCTCTAGCAATTCATTGCTTTGTGGGATCAGGTAATAGAGAGCATCCCAGGTCCTGATCCAAAGTATATCCCTGGAATCAATGAACATAGTGGAAACGGATTTATCCCTGAGTGGATTGAAATAATTCTCCGGTTTGATAAACTGTCCGGCTGTACTATTCAGCAGGTAAACCCCTTTCTCCCTGGTGCCAACGAGTATCTTCTCCTTTTCCAGTTGAAGGAAGGACAATATAATATCGGAGTTCAGACCATAGGTTCCGGAATTATGAATACCAAGGTTATTGAAAACATGAGATGCCAGGTTATATTTATTCATCCCCATCACCGTAGAGCCAATCCATAAAATACCCTGCCGGTCTTCAAACAGGCACCTTAAGCGATCGCTTGAAAGGGAATTATTGTCCCCTGCGTTGCTGTGGAAGGACTGAACTTTATATTCACCGTTCTCATACACGATCTTTTTCAGACCATCATCATTCATTGCAGCCCAGATATTTGATTCACGATCAATCAGAATACTTCTGACTTCTTTTCCCGGGTAAAATGTTTGAAGATGAGTTATTATTGTATTAGGATCAGACCTGATTAAACGGGCCAGAATTATACCATTTTCTGAATCCAAGCCATACCAGGGAATCATTCTGGATGGTGATGGACCGGTAATTATGACCCCTGAAATTTTCATTGTGAATATTTGTCTCAAGGGTAAGATCGGCATCTACAATGAGCAGACCCGCGCTTGAGGCAAGATAATAGTTACCACTCTGGTCAGAGTCAACATCATAAAACTGTGTCTGGCCATTCCGGCTATTCTGATAATAGATATTCCTGCATGAGCTCCGGTCTTTATGAATAATATAGATATTGTTATTATTACTAAGCACCCATAATCTTTGCCTGCTGTCCTCAAATAGCTTTGCAACATGTAAACCTTTATTCACAAATCCTTCCAGTTGAAGGCTGTTGAATTTCTCGGTGAGGGGGTCATAAGAGCATAATCCCTCCTCAGTTCCAATCCAGAGTATACCATCATGGGATTCCAGAATGGTTTTAACACGATTGTTTATAAGGCTTGTTGAATCATCAGGCTTATGGTTGAAAATCCTGAAACTGAGTCCGTCGTAACGGTTTAAACCGTCATAGGTGCCAATCCATAAGAACCCTTTTGAATCCTGGTAAATTGAGTTCACTCCGATATGGGACAAGCCTTCCGAGCTTGAGATATGTTCGAAAAAACCACCCTGATCCTGCTGTGCATCAGAAATTCGGAACAGTAAGCTCAGTAGCACTGCAGTACCGTATATAAAAAAGGATTTCATCAGGGAATTCTTTTCTATTTGTTGCTGAGGGCTTGTTTAAGGGGTCTAATATACAGATTTCTATATCGGATCAGTAATTCATCTTTCGAGTGAAGTTGAAGAGCGATATGACCTTTTAATCCGACATTCAATGCCTTATGGATTTCATCATCAAGGATTCCGGCAGCATCAAATTTACTGACACGCTTACCATTCACAAATGTCCGGATCTGCATCCCCTGGCATATCAATTCAAGGCTGTTCCATGCATCCGGATCCTCATCAGCGTAAACCAGCTTAGTCCCAAGGGCAGTTTTCGGGGCTTGTTCCTCTAGAATTTTTGAGTTTGGAAGGGAGGGATATATCCATCGCTGAACTCCCCGGGTCTCATCGTATATCAATCCGCATCGTACCGGCCAGGGAGGGTGAATATCAATTTGGGGACCATTCAGCCAGCCTCCGGAAGATTTCTCGTCAGATTCATTAAACCTGCTTCGGAACTGTATCCCACTATTTCCTGTTGAATTTTTGAATGCCTGGAATTCCAGTCTTAACTGGAAATCTCCATATTCCCCATCGCTTACCAGCCAGTAATAATTATGACCGGGTTTTCCCAGTGAATTGCATTCAATGAATCCATCCTCTGCTGTCCAGTAAACCTTATCTCTGTCCTCCGGAAGGCATTCAAAATGCCAGCCATCCAGGTTTTCTCCATTATAAAGGTTTTTCCATCCATCAACATCCCTGTAAACCATGCCAAATTCCTGAAGGGATATTTCAGTAGCTGTCGGGAAATTATCCGGAACCATTGCTGAAACTTTACTTCCAGCCAACCACTGAACAGTCCTGATAAATGTGGTCTGGAATGCCACACACTGAATGCTTGGAGGCATACGCATATCATGCCATAGATGACCGGTAGTTGCATTATATACTCTGCCCTTTCCATATTCCACGATCCAGTCCACCGGCCAGTTCTTATCCGTAATGGAATCATAGGTATATGACAGTACCTGTAGATTTTCTGCCGGTCCTCTTGCATACACATAAAGTTCCATATCCGGACTCATCCATCTTGTCAGGATATCCCTGGTTAATGGGATGGTCCTTTAGTTTTTCAACCAGGATATCCCTGCGCTTTCCCATGGCTTGTTTTGCTCCCTGTCCCGCAGGAATTCTATGCATCTGACCGTCGATTATTTCAATGGCAACACCCTGGTCAGGCTTCCTCCATCCCAGTCCGATCATCTTATTATATTCTTCCCATTTTTCAAAAGAGTTATTGCCGGAATGAAAAACATAAAGGCCTCCCCCTCCTTTCATGTACTTCTCAAAATCTGCCTGGACCTTTTCCGGCCAGTAATTACCATTCCCAAGACTGTTACAATTCTGAACGATAACATCGTACTTTTTAAAGTCAGGTCGCCATTGTTCAAATCCCGGAGCATCTTCCAGTGGTGCTGTGCTTATATCCACTTCAAAGGATCCGGAGTTTTCGAGCATGCTGGTAATTACTTCGGTTGTATAGGACCAGTCATGATTGCTGAATCCATCAATGATCAAGACTTTTGCATCAGGTTTGAGTCCGAAGGATGTGACCGAGATAAATACCAGAAATGATGAAATGAAGAAGGTCTTTTTCATATCATAAAGTTCTCGTTAATTCTGTACTTATATTATTTCTGCCAGAAATCAGGGGCCAGTAATATCCTCCCATCCCCTTGTCCGTATCTCCTCTCCCACTTCCTTAAATACTTTGACATCATGAGGATGGATTTTTCCTGATGGAAGAGGACCCGTATTCAATAAGACGTTTGCAGGTAGCTCCCTGGCATTTCTCAGCATTTCAAGAACATCCTCCTTGCTTCTATGCCTGCCATCATCCGCCTTCATATAGCCCCATCCCTTGGGCTGCATGGTATTGCATAATTCAAGGGGTTTATCCACAGCTCCCTTATAGTGCCTTTCAGGTGCATTAAAATCTTCAGTACCGATCAAACCCTGCTTATAGGATACCAGTACCTGTGATTGCTGTTCATGGATCATATCGTACAGCTCCTGGCATCTGAACAGGGAGAAATCACCGGATTTCGGGGTAGATATCCCATCCAGCCATATTCCCGCAAGGGGAGAAAACATCTCAAGTAATTCCCTGACCTGATTACTCACGAATTCAATATAAATTTCCAGGTCATGCTCCTCCCCGTATTTATAGGAAGGATCGGGCGGATCGTAATCCGGACGTCCCCTTTTCCATTTATCATTATTCGGGGCATGCGGATGCTTCCAGTCCCGCCCGTGTGAATAATAAAAAAACAGTCCCAGTCCCTTTTTGTTACATTGCTCCGATAGCTCTGCCAGCAGGTCTCTTTTTGCAGGTGTGTTAGTGGATTTAAAATCTGAATATTTTGTATCCCATAAACAGAAACTGTCGTGGTGCTTGGTAGTAATATTAATATATTTCATTTCCGCCTCCAGGGCCATGTCCGTAATAAAATCCGCGTCAAACTCGGAGGCAGTAAATTGCTCGGTTAGCCTGGCATATTCCTGCACCGGGATCTTTTCCCTCAGCTGCACCCATTCATGTCTTCCCAGCAGGGAATATAAACCGTAATGCATGAATAATCCATAACGGGCATTTTTAAACCATTCAAGATTAGCCTTCCGGGGATTCTCCATCCAGGTGTCTTCATGGTCTTGCAGAAATGCAGGGGCTTTCCCACGCGATCCGGCAGCACATCCGGGGAATAAAATCATTCCTGTACCAGCTGCCAGGCTGGTATTTAGAAAATCTCTTCTTTTCATAGTATTGATTGAGTATTTTAATTTCGTTCAATCAGCAAATCAGACCAATTTCAAAATGTTTTCCCAGGTTTCTCTGTTTACCGGGATACCCTCCTTCTCATTTTCTTCTCTTCTCTTCCAGGTTTCCTGGCCGGGATAACGAACGGACTGGCCTTCTTCCATCGGATTACATCCTGTAACTGACTGTATTATTTCACTTACTTTTTCCTTCCTGCTCTCCTTATCCGTAAGCTGTTCAAGGTCAAAGGCCATGAAAAACTGGGACAGGGATCGCTCATCATCCAGCTTACCTATGTCATTGGTACTCAATCCATCTGACAACAAAGTCACCATCAAATCCATCATCATCGACATTCCGGAGCCTTTCCAGTATCCCATGGGAAGGGCCAGTTCGGTCTCCAGGATTTTGGATGGATCATTGGTGAGTTTTAGATCTTTGTCAAATCCCCCGTCAAAAGGAAGATTCTTACCTGCCTGTTTGAGTATTTCAAATTTACCATAGGAAAACTGTGACATCGCCATATCCAATAAAACGGGATTAGGAGAATCAGGTACCGCAACTATAAAAGGATTGTTTCCAACTTTTGGTTCCTGTCCCCCCCAGGGTGGCATATTGGGTTTGGTATTTGTCATACAAATGCCAATGCAATCATTTTTAGCTGCCTGTATCCCATAGGATCCCCCTCTCATCCAGTGGTTGGTATTGCGTATAGCGATCATTCCTGTTCCGTGTTCCTTAGCCAGGGAGATGGCCCTTTCCATACAGAACCAGGCATTAAGATTTCCGGGACCGAGATTCCCTTCCCAGCGCTCAAAATTACCGAAGGATTGAATCAGGGAGGGCGATGCATCTGGCCACACCAGGCGTTTGTGAATATACTGGATAAACAGGGGAAAGCGGTTTAATCCATGGGAATAAACCCCGTCAAGAGTAGTCTCGGTAAAAAGAGTTGCACATAGATCAGCCCTGGCTTCTGAAAAACCATGGTGCAACAATACTTTGATCAGGGTTACCTTAATTTCCTCATAACCCAGGCGAATAGTATCTCCTGATTCTTCCATGTTTTGGATAGATTAAAAATTTCCAGCGTTGTCCGGTCTGTTTTCTTCAGTTACACCCAGGGATTTCATTCTTATCTTATATTCATCATTAGATTCTCCTGGAAGAAGGAAAACGTCACTGGGTGTGTGTTCGGATTGCATAATCTCGTCAATTTTGCTGTATATCTCAGGATACTTTTCAGAGAGATCCGTATCCTGTTCCGGATTATTTTCCAGATCATATATTTCCAGTTTTCCCTTTTTGTTTTTAAACCCATACCATTTGCCCATTCGAACAGCCTGTTCGGCCTTATATTCCCAGTAAAGAAATTCATGTTCTTTCTGCTCCTCAATTTGTCCCAACAAAGTAGGCAGAAAGGAAATCCCGTCTGTATTTCCCGGCGTTTCAACTCCAGCCAGGTCGGCAGCAGTAGGAAGGAAATCCCAGAATGCCCATATATGATCACTGACTGTGCCTGCCTCAATAACACCTGGCCAGCGAGCCATGGCAGGAACATTAAATGCTCCGTCATAAATGTCGCCCTTACCGCCACGGGTTGGTGAAAAGCTGTTAAAGAAGATTTCATTGGGCGT
Source organism: uncultured Bacteroidaceae bacterium (assembly GCA_963777115.1). GTDB lineage: Bacteria > Bacteroidota > Bacteroidia > Bacteroidales > SM23-62 > SM23-62. The sequence continues at coordinate 1,375,186 of CAVZPP010000002.1, forward strand.
TTCATCCTCCTTGGCATTTCCACCGGTATTCCCGTTATCAGAGGCAAATATTACGAGTGTATTATTATCTATTTTCAGCTCCTTCAGTAGATTAAGCAGCTTGCCGACCTCATCATCCACACGGGTAACCATGGATGCATAGATCTTATGAGAGAGAGGCCAGTCCAGGTCCTTATAAATATTCAGGTCCGGTGCGATATAGGAACCGTGAGGGGGTGTATAGGCCAGATACAGGAAGAAGGGATCCTCAGAATTATTACGAACGAATTCAAGAGATTTTTCACAGTATTCATCAAAGGCATATTTAGCCTTTGTATGATCTTCAATTCCCAGAGGGTGACAGATCCCATTTTCATCATAGGGCTGATCTTCCTTGTAATTCTCAGGGAGGTGGTGAGTCCCGTTCTCAGGATAATATACCCTTTCCCCGTTATGGTATAAAAATTCTGGATAATGGCAATGTGCATGCCTCTGGTTCAGGTAACCATAAGATTCGTCGAAGCCCATTACCGGCGGTATTCCGTACTGATCATGGTTGGCGAGTCCCCATTTACCAAACAAACCTGTTTTATACCCGGCTTCCTTCAGCAGCATGGCAACGGTATAGTCCCCTTCTCTCAGGGTTTCACGGAAGCCGTTGATCATATTATCCCTTACCCTTGCATGTCCGGGATGCAAACCCTGCATGAGTGTAGACCGGGCAGGAGCACAAACTGCATTGCCTGCATAGGCCTGGGTAAATTTTATTCCCTCTGTAGCCAGGAGATCGATGTTTGGTGTTTTAATTTTTTCCTGTCCGTAGCAACCGATATCCCCGTAGCTCAGGTCATCCACCAGGATGAAAACAATATTGGGTTGATCAGGATTGTCCTGTGCAGATTTTTTCTGGTTGGTTGATTTCCCGGTGCAGGCTGCCAGGCTGGCTAATAGTAATAATAATAAGAGATTATTTAAATACTTCATGCCTGTGATTAATTAGTTTAGTTTTAGTTTAGTGTCTATCTATTCAATGGATTCTCATTATCTGAAAACAGCTATCAGCTCCTGGTGAAAACTATCCACCTTGACATAGGGATCACCTTTTCCGAGTGATTCAATGGGCAGGTAGCCCTTATAATCTGAGCCGGCAACTATATTCTTCAGTCTGGGGATATCAAGGGGTGTTCTCTCCTGGTTAATAAAGACATCCTCCTTTACCTGCCAGCTGATCGCGTGTTTAATCGTTTCTTCAATATCCACATATGGATCAGGGGTACGGTAAGATCCCACATCCAGCATGAGGCCTACCCATTCATGATTAACCATGGCCATAAACTTATTTACCTCTTCCGCTGTTTTCAGAAAATTATTATGATTCTGGATCTCAAGAACCACTCCATAACTTTTGGCAACATCGGCACTTTTCTTAATTTCTTCAGCTGCCCAGCCAGCAATTTCATCCCAGGTATAGTCTGTTGAAATTTTTGGTCCCTGAAGTATCCTTATTGCAGGCGCTCCAAGTTTCTGAGCCACTATAAGCCACTCACGGATAAATTCCTGGTCCTGTTCACGTACGGCAGGATCCGGATTGCAAAAATCATTTCTTATCCCGGTCCCACAAATATGGATTCCCAGCTCAAATGCTCGCTTTTTGACGCTGTTAATGTATTCATCACTTGGAGGTTCAGGATATCCGGGGAAGTAGTATCCCGTGATGTCTACCGCCTTAATTCCAATTTCAGAGCAATACTCCAATAGATCAAAAACGTCCATGCTTCCTTCCCTCAAATTGGCATTGAAAGAATAGGCATTTAAGGCAAATTTACTATTGACCTTAGGGGAAGGCTCTTGGCAATCAGAAGATTCGACATTGGTTTTACATGAAGTTCCAATTATTAGTGGAATAGTACAAGCTATTGCAAACAAAATTCTAGTACCGGGTTTGATTCGTTTTGATTTCATCATTGTTTATTTGGGTTTATATTCCAGATTATTAGTTTATTACCAGTAACAGGTTCAATTACAAGTCAGATATTTTCTCAATGTATTCAGCAGATCCGTCCCTCAGCCAGCCATCTAGTTCTGCTACCTCTTTCAATTGTTGTCCTCTCATGCGAGGGATTTTCAGGTATCGGCAGTTAAGATCCGGCAGGCCTGTCATGTCTCCCCATAGTTTTTCAAACTGGATCACCGGAAAAATATCCTCCTGCCCTTTGCCCCATCTTTTTTTCACATCCTTAACGGTGATGTATGTAGGCATTCGCCGGGACATATCCCGGATGGCATTGATTACTTTTTCCGGCTGCGCAAGTTCATCCCGTGTGATTCCGAAACAATCCAGTATCTGCTGAATATCCAGCCAGAAAGTATTTGAATTATAGTAGGTCAGATCAAATTCAATCTTCTCATCCGGCAATGCGAGTCCCTCTATAATCCTCACCCTCCCATCAATTTTTGCCAGTCCCCCTCCCCGATCATTCAGCTTCCGGCCAATGACCTCGGCGGACAATGCCGCTTTTGTGCCGAGATGGTATCCGAATACTTCCGGATCCGCATTAGCTCCAAGGGTATCGACATTATGAACCAGCAGATGTTCCAGGTCCGGATGTTCTTTAAGCATCTTTTCCAGCGTACCGTTCAGCAACATATTGGGTATCTCGTACCAATGTCCAACCGGATGGATGCATTGCTGTGGAATATTATCCCGGTAGTCTTCCGCTTCTCCCGTCTCTTTTGCCCAGTTGATAAGGGCATTATGAAGACTGTCTTTCACCTTCTGTTCCTGTTCATCCAGTATTTGTTGTGGAAGTACTTCCCAGAGATAACGAAGCTCTCTCTCGGTAGGAATAAGGCGGAGACCGATGGATTTACCCTGGGAAAGGTAAAGGGGACCAGTATGTCCGAAGTTTTTTGAATATGAGAGGAATTCCCCAATTGCATCATGGGTCAGAAAACTTGTAGTAATCACATGGGGAATTTCCCGACCGGCCATTTTAGAAATGGCCCTGTTTTTGGCCAGGTGCAATTCCAGAAAGCTCCTGTGTTTTCCTGAAAACCTGGCAAAGGGATGCAATGCCTTTACCACGCCTGCTCCCTGGGTCCATCTACTGCCTGCTCCCCCTGCAAGAGTTACAATGCCAAGCTTTCCACTTTGAAGGGCCTTCAGGCCAGCCTGGTGGTTGGACTTTGAAGGCTGCTCAAGCAGATCATCAATTTCCTGCACAGATACATCCTTTATGATACTGCTGACAGGTAACCTGTTTTGGGAAAGGCCAATTCGACCTGATTTCAGATCCGATTTAACCTGCTGATGTATTTCCGTGATCGAATCCATAGCTAGAGAGAAGGTCATCGAGGGAGAGATCACTCTCAGATTCTTTGTCTGCAGCAGGAATCATACGTTCATACAAACCTGAAACGAAACTGCCGTAGGCCTTATTCTCTCGGGTTTGACGGCCCAGGTTCTGCAATTCACTTCGTTGTCCCAGCTGTTAGGCTCTGGATTTCTTTCTTCAGCATGGCAGGGGACATGAGAATATAATATCCCTGTGGCATCATGGCCTCACTGCCCTCAAGAACCTGGCAAACAGATCCTTTTCCATTGATACTGAAATCATATACTACCGGCTCCATGGCAAATGGAATGGCCTTTTCGAAAACCCTTTTAGTTTCAGTCAGGATTTCCTGTAGTCTGCTCTGTGCCTGGACTTTTACAAGCGGATCGAAGATGAATCCCATTCCACCTCCTGACATTCCTCCCATCATCCAGAAACCCCAGAACCGGTCTTTGAACTCTTTCTTAACCTTTTGTATAAGTGATTCAGTGTATATATTTGTAGTCCATGGTATTATATCACGAATTGGACCGGTAAAATTCCGGTCAGTCAAGCCTCCGATGGCGGAAATATCTCCTTCTTTCAGTTTATCGACAACTTCATCAAAGAACTTAATGGCTTTCTTCCTGGCCTTCCATTCCGTATCAGAGCGAAGCAGGTATTTTTCGGTTACCATCTCAAGAACAGGACCTACATCCTGGGCCATGCCTCCATGTACTATAACCAGGCTGTCATGCAGTTTTTGCCGGGTAGCTTTGCTTACCTCATCTTCCTCAAGGATAGTATGGTCAGGCAACAGCCTTCCCTTGCTTTTACCGTATTCAGGGTCACCTTCCTTGGCCTGCACACCCCTGATCAACTTCACCCCGGGCCAGAGTCCACCGCTATCCTGCCATCCTCCTCCGGATCCACCAAGCCATTCACCCAGTATACTCCGGGCAGCCACCAGCCGTCTTTCCTCACTTTCTAAGGGTCCTGAGAGGGAAACGGTCTGTCCGGTTGCCCTCATGCAAACTGATATCAGGGAAGCGAGCAGGTTGGTTGATACAGCCAGTCTTGACCCCTTAGGGATATTATTTACATGGCTGACCAGCTCAATTCCTTTGCCTGGTCCAAGTATTTTCGATAGCAGATCTGAAAGTGGGACACCCGATCCCTCCATTCCCGGGGGAATAATACCGCTTGCAATGACCGCAGCTTTTAGCAGTCCAAGGTAATCTTTGGCAAAATCAAAGACATCATCCAGGCTGGAAATGCTGGTGCTGGCGCCAAGATCTACACTGCAGAGCTTCAGTACAGGTTCATCGATAACCCTGAAATAAGTCCTGATGGGAGGTTCTGGCCTGGGTGAGCTTCCCTCCTTTCGGATTTCCAGATTGACGGAAATATTGAGTACCTGTGCACCTTCCGGGAAATCCATTCCCAGAAAGAAAATATCGCTCCAGCCGCTATGGGTGATGTCCATCCGGACAGGAGTGGATTCAAAAAGGACTGGTGTTAGCCCGCTATCGGCATCATGCACGAGTAATTCCTTCCTGATCTGAAGCGGATGGTCAAAGGGATGTCCGCAGCGGAACATCCACTGGTTTCCCAGGGTATTGCGGACGCTGTACCGGACCTGGTCTGCAAGGGTCTGGAATGCTAATCTGTGATAGGCTTCTGCCAGGCCGCTGGAGACACCTTCATTGGGTCCCTTTTCTTTCTGGATCCGGGTAAAAATATCAATGGCCTGTTCAAACCGCCTCTTCAGCATATGATCATATGCCTCAAAGGGTATCCATCCCTCTAAACTGATCCCTGGACGGAACGAAAGATAGAAACGGTGGATGGCATATAGGAAAAACAGCGCCCGGACCCGGTGATAAAGGTTTTTATTGGTTTTTCTGAATTCGTCAAGCTCTTCGCATGCGGCAAGAAGTTCTTCTGTGCTGGCTGTTTTGCAGAAATTGTCAAGGGACTGATCCTTAATCCCTGGTTTTTCTGATGTAATGATTTCTATGAGTTTTCCCATTTCCGGCCTGTCCTTCTTATTCATCTTTCATTGCAAAAAACTCAACCAGTTCACTCAGTACCCGGTCCCTCTCCTTCCCGTGAAGGGCCAAAGCCAACTGCGCCTTAAGCAAACCGTACTTCTCTCCCATATCATACCGCAGATCATTCCGCTCAAGAGCAAGGTATTGTTCTTTTTTTGCCAGTAAGTTTAAAGCACCTGATAAATCCACCTTTCCTCCTTTGGCAGCCTTCAATCTCTGGTCAAGAGTCTTCATTACCGTATGTGTCAGTACATGCATGCCGAAGAAACAGAGATAATGGCCGGCTCGGAGTCCGGGTACAATAAGTTTTTGCTCAGCTTCTGTCGGTGTGGGCTTCTCAATCACCCTCTCAATCTGGTAGGCATTCTTAATCCCCTGGAATCGTTTTCCGCCAACTACCCCGAAATTAGGAATCAGGCTTTCCCGTGTCGGCTGAACAGTGGAAACTGCGCATTCATGCTTTTCCGCAAAATCTACCAGGTGCTTTGCACTGGATTCACCGGAACGGTTAACATAGAGATGGTCTCCCACCAGGTGGAGAAAAGGATCTTTTCCTGTAAAGGGATGTGCACAGTGAAGAGCGTGACCGTATCCAAGGGGTTCAGCCTGGGGTAAAAAAGTAACTACATGGGAATGGTTTCCTATTACCTGTCCATAAGGATCTTCATCTCCCGGCTGCACAATAATGCAAATATCCTGGATGCCTGCGGCAAGTACTTCTTCAACAAGGAGTTCAAGAAATGATCTTTTATCACCGTTTCGGTCGACCAGTGTTTGCAAGGCGAGTTTACGCTGATTTGGGCCAGCAGCTGTAATCACTGCTTTACGTATTTCCATAGGGCTAGAATTAGACCCTTAATTTCATCATTTTTTCATTATCGGAAAAATAATAATGGAAGTATATACATTCTCAATGGGGATGACTAAATAATCGGAACATATCGACCTGCTATACTTACTTTTACAACGCTATATATATCTCAGCAAAACCATCCAGCTGTTTGATGGTAAAAGAAGTTTTACCCTCCTCCCTGATCCCTTTAATTTCATATCCATCTTTTCCTGGCTGGTATACCATTCCCTTTGCGGGAAGTTGTTTCGCAACGGAAACTGATATGTCCGGGAGAGAAATTATCTGATCCAGGGGAATTTTCCCGGTTCCGTTGACGAACTGGATTAAAATACCTTTTTCAGTTTCATGAAGGGTAATCTCAACTGTGGAGGGTGCGTTTGTCGTCAAAATTGGAGAGTTTGAGCTTTCATTGAAAATCATCTTATACAATAATTCAGTATAATCCGGATGGTCGTAACGAAACATCATCTCACCCAGTCCATTGCCAAAGTATACCAGATCCCCTTTTCCTATTGGTTTGGACCATAGAACTGCATTGTCTCCTTTAACAATTTTACCAAGATCTTCCGGAGTCGCCCTGTAAACATTATCCAGACAGGCATTCAACCAAACTTTGCAATCATCCGTAATTTCTGTCAGCCTGTAATTCAGGGAAGAATTACGGGTCGCTAATCCCAGTGGACCCTTTAAAATATCCTGCTCGGCATAGGAATCGGTGGAAGGGACTGCATAGTTGCCTCTTCCATTTTCAGTTGTCCAGGTTTCCCCGCACATTGATTGAAACAAATCCGGTATTCTGGTAAATCCAGTTGCATTGAATGAATTGTCCATCATCACCAAACGTCCGCCTTGTTCCATAAAATGATATAATTTCTCTATTTCCTGGTCCTTAAAATAAACCATGGAAGGAATCACAATCACATTATATTTCCTTAAATCATAGTCCTCCAAAATATGATCATACAATACATTAAACTGTATGTGTTTACCGGCCATTGCCCGATATAAGCCAAGAAATTCATTTCTCAATCCCAGGTTGGCTTCCTCACCCATCATTATTACATCTTCAATCCCCATTTTGGGATATACCAGGGCTACCTGGTTCATTTTTTCAGGATTAAGGGCATATTCTTCCCGGGTTTTCATCAATGAATATATTGAAGAAACCATCTCTTTTGAACGTGTATCCTGAACATTTTGTATAATTCCGTAAGTAGGAATTTTGAGTCCGGCGTTATGAGCGATCGCCTGATAACAATAAAACTTAAATTCTTCAGAAGGTTTCTGGAAGTCGGAATAATTTAATCCGGCGGACTGTACCTTCATATTTATTATCGGGTAAAAATCAGGCATGGTTGCATGTGCCATTTCAGCTGAAAGACCTATCCAGTAACGAAAACTGTATAAGTCCTCACTCATTCTACCTGTTGTAAGCAGAAGATTTGTAAATGCATCGGATAACCGATAATTATCAAATGCCTTGCGATAAGCCCATCCCGGTGATTCAGCTCCAGCTATTTCAGCCATTAGAAGGATGTTCTCATTTTTTTCATGAAGGATCTTTCTATAATTAAGGATCATTTCTTCAACAACACTTTGTCTCCAGGAGTTAAATTCATATACCTTATCCGGATCAGAGTAAATATCTCCCTGCAATAAGGACCCAAATTTATCCATTGAGACTTTGTCATAACTTATGCCTTCAAAACCACTGGCATTCAGGTGAATGCCGGCAATCTCATAATTATCAATCAGCTCCTGCAGAACCTTATGGGCAAAATCTGCGTTTTGATAACCTCCTGTAGGTGTTGTGGCATAACGTGACTGGGACCCTCTGTGATTTTTAAATGAACCATCTTTGTTCATGTGAAACCATCCTGGATAGAGTTCTGATAATTCTGTGGATGCACCTGCAAAATCAAAGCGGGCGATAATTTTCAGATTCTGCTTCTTTGCTTCTTTACAGATTTCTCCAAAGAGATCACGACCATCCAAAAGCGGATTTGGATTATGATATTTAATTTTTGAGGGGTAGTAAGAGTAAATTCCTCCTGCATTAACAACAATGGCTTCTGCATTGATAGCCACACAATTTTCAATAAATTTAGCAGCATCGAAGCCTTCAACCTCCCAGTTTCTCATATTGGGATGGTAAATCCGAAGCAAATTATTTGAGTACCATACATTGTCTTTCTCCGACTGCCCGGATGAATTGAGCATAAGAAATGAAAAGCTCAAAATCAGAAACCATCGAAATGAATCTGAACCTGAACCTGGACCTGAAAAAAGAGAATTCGATCTTGACATATTTTTATGTATTAGAAGAGGTCATTCATATTTTATAATCCCAAATAATGGGGTTCCTGGTCGTAAGGCTCAATTTCACCGCTTACTACCTCATAGAGTCTCTCATGTGTCTCTCGGGCTGCTTCGATGAGAGGTTGGTAACCCTTATGGCATACATTGTAAAACCCGATATTGTAATTTTCCCCGTCATTACGGCCCATCGCAGGATTATCATAGAAACGATAATAATGGGACCCAACGCAATATGTTTGTGCAGCAGCCCATTCCTGATAAACCCTGAATGCTTTCCCGCGCTCCTCCTGAGTTCTGACCTGTTGGTTGGCTAATCCTGGCAGTCCGGCATCCAATGCTCCAAAATGCCATTCACCGATTAGGAGAGGTTTGTCCAGGTTCTCTGCTATTTTTCCATATTTATCTCCAACTTTCCTCGAATAAACATTGAAACTAATAACATCCATATACTTCATGCTTTTTAATGCCCATTCTTTTGGAGTTCCTGCAAAGCGGGTCCCCAGATTGATATGATTTTTATCGACTTTTTTACATTCAGAAGTGATGGTACTGTATAGATAATCTGCAAGCAGAATTGAGAAATCTTTTAAATCTTGTCTGGCTTGTTCGGATAGTTTCTCTGTCCAGATTCCCGTTGTTATATCTTCAAATGTTTTATCCGTTTTCCAGGCTTCAGAAAAAATCGTTTGATTATTGTATTTACTCTTTAGAAATTCCGCCAGTTCCTCACGTGTATAACATGTTTCAGTATTGTAGAGCATCCCTTCCGCAGGAGTCATATTCAGGCTTGAGCGAGCCCAGGTAGCTTCATTTTGTATAAAATATCCAATCATCGCTTTGGAATTTGCCGTAACAGCTAATTCCTGAACACTTTGTATTACATCTTTACGGAAATTGGGATGATATACATCCGGGAAATCCCTGAAAATAGAGGGTGTATTGTCCAGGGAAATCCGTATTCGCTTGGTGTATGGAAATTGATTTCTTTCAGCAAGATCCCAGTCAGAGCTGTTGCCAAAGCTGTTAAATCCTGCCTTTTTTAAGGATCCCATGGCTATTTTATCCCAATTATCTCTCCATGACTCAGCTCCAAAAGCACGAATAAAATTTGCAATCAGAAAATTAATTGAGTTCTCTCTATGATAATAAATTCCATCCCAGGCATCTGCATACTCACCTGTTTTCTCCGGTAGCCAGGCATAAGCCTTTTCAAGATAATCAACCGGAGAGGGAGGTGGTTCTCCAACACAGTTGATCCCCGATGACCAATATCCATAACCATCAGGATCCACCAACCACCATCTTTTTCCATCAAATTGAGTTCTGAAAAATCCTGTGCTATTAAATTTTATATTTTTCCAGCCTCCCCATTTTGAATAATTTTCCGGTAAGGTCGAGTTTTCTGATTCCCTGAGTTGTACCAATAAATGATTTCTTGAATCCTCATTACTGGATAATTTATTGGCAAAGGAATGCAATGTAAACTGACCCAGAGAGTCTATTAGGACGCCTTTTGGATAAGAAGGATTTTCCAATATCGGTGGTTCCGATACGGAAACATTCACAGGAGTCTGGCACCATCTGAGGGGAGAGATTGGCTCGCCTATTCGAATAACAAGAATTTCCATACGATCCACTTTAGATAGATCCACCCTGTCGCCCCGGGCTGAAGGTTTTATCAAACCACCTTCCCGGGTGAAGAATAATCGGTTCTGATTAACAGCTTCCAGGGGTATCCGAAGTCGGGCTGTAACGGATGGCAACAATCCATAGGTATAGTAAAAAACCGGGGATCCTCCCTCTTCAATTAATCGCAAATGAAATGTATGCTTTGCCATGTGCAATCCTTCAAAAAGAAGATCAAAGCTCAGATAATTATAATCAGCCAGCAATCCTTTTGGGAAACGATATATAAGTCCATCTCCTTTTTCCTGGGCCTTATACCAGGTATTTTCAGAAAAATAATCTGTCCCATTTGTCTTTTCAAGTTTTCCGATAAACTCTTCCGGAAGCAATTGAATTGTATCCGATCCGGCAGAATTATGTTTCTGTGACTTATCCGGTGTACAGGAAAAAACGAAAAGCAACAGAAAAGGTAGTATTGTTTTCATCATTGAATTCATTTTATCATGGGTGATACTAATGTTTATCTTGGATGAAACTCTTATGATTGCAGATCTTTTAATACATCCACCACCGCATCACCGCATTCCCTGGTATTTGCTTTGCCTCCCATATCCGGGGTATGGGCTATCCTTTCTTTCAGGACTATTTCAATTGCCTTCATGATTGAATCAGCCGCTTCCGGGTGTCCCAGGTGCTCCATCATCATGGCGGCTGACCAGATGGTTGCAATGGGATTGGCAATCTTTTTTCCGGCAATATCCGGAGCTGAACCATGGACCGGTTCAAACATTGAAGGATATTCCCGTTCAGGATTAATATTGGCTGAAGCTGCAATTCCGATGGTGCCTGCAATGGCCGGTGCCAGGTCGGATAAAATATCCCCGAAAAGATTTGAACCAACCACCACATCATACCAATCGGGGTGAAGCACAAAATAGGCTGTTAAAATATCAATGTGGTACTGGTCTGTTCGTATATCCGGATATTCCTTCTTAATTTCTGCAAAACGTTCATCCCAGAAGGGCATGGTATGAACAATTCCATTGGATTTGGTGGCGGAGGTAACATGCTTGTCAGGGCGTGTTCCGGCCAGTTCAAATGCATACCGCAATACCCTGTCAACTCCTTTTCGGGTAAAAATACTCTGCTGGCTGACCACTTCATTTTCTGTCCCCTGGAAGATCCTCCCCCCGATTTCTGAATACTCACCTTCATTATTTTCCCTGACAATCATCAGGTCGATATCTTCTGCTTTTCTTCCGGCCAGGGGACAGGGAATGCCCTCAAATAATCGCACCGGGCGTAAATTGATATATTGATGAAATGCCCTGCGGATTGGGAATTAACAAACCCCACAAAGAAATATGATCAGGGACTCCTGGGAAACCTAACGGCCCCCAAAAAGATCGCATCTTTTGGCTGCAAGTTGCTCCAATCCATCATCAGGCATCATTTTTCCTGTTCTGGCATAATGTTCACAGCTCCAGTCAAACTCCTCCCAGGAAAAGGAGATATCAAACCTTGAACCTATGGTTTCCAGGATTTTGATTCCTTCGGGAATTACCTCTTTTCCGATTCCATCCCCCGGGATCACTGAAATTTTATATTCCTTCATGTAGTTCCTCTTTAATTATAACCATTCAGGCATAACACCTGGAACAATATCAAAATATTTCCCCCCGAACAGCCACATCATTATTACTACCACAAGAATGCCAATCATATTCAACAGGAACCCGGTTCTGATCATGGTAGCAATCCGGATTTTGTTTGTGCCGAATACTATGGCATTTGGAGGGGTAGCCGTTGGCAGCATGAAGGCAAGTGATGATGCCAGGGTGGCTGGAATCATAAACAATATTGGATTATTCCCGCTGGATACTGCAAGTGCTGCAAATACGGGCAGCAACATTTGGGTGGAGGCAACATTGGAGGTTAACTCGGTCAGGAATGACATTAGTGTTACAATGGCCAGGAGGATGAATAAAGGATGGATGGACTGGGTCCATGAAAGTTGTTCTCCAAACCAGAGGGCGAGGCCACTGGACTGAAATCCTTGGGCGAGTGCAAATCCCCCGCCGAACAGCAACACAATATTCCAGGGCAATTTCTGGGCTGTTTTCCAATCCATAATCCTGCCGGATTTTTCTGATTTTGTTGGTATAATAAACAGAATAATTGCAATAAGCATTGCCACTGTCCCATCATTAATATATTCCGGATATCCAAACAGGGTAGACCAGCCGGGCAATCGGAAATTTTCGAATTGTATGCCAGCTCTGAATATCCATAGGAGGGCAAGACTTGCAAATAATAAGAAAACAATTTTTTCCTCGAAACTTGCCTTACCAAGCGCCTGGTACTCGTTTCTGAAGTGTTCCTTATCAATACCAGTCCATTTCTCCTTGGGGCGGTACATGAAATATACCACCAGCCAGATGGCCGCAAACATTATCAGTGTAATAGGCAGCGCAAAAAAGAACCAGTCTGCAAAGGATACCTCCGGAGCATTGGGATACAACAATGTCAGGATTTTAGGAAAAACCAGGTTAGTCGGTGTACCCACAAGGGTAGACATCCCGCCGACAGATGCACTATATGCAATGGCAAGGAAAAGTCCTGTGGCATATTTTGACATATTCTTTCCTTTCGACGGTTTCTTCCAGGCTTACAATGATTGACATGACAATCGGGATCATCATCATTGTAGTGGCGGTATTCGATATCCACATGGACAGAAATGCTGTTGCCAGCATAAAACCAAACAATATCCTACCCGGACTCACCCCTATTACCATTAGGATTTTTAATGCTATCCTTTTATGCAGATTCCATTTCTCCATAGCCAGGGCCATGATAAAACCACCCAGAAAAATAAAGATGATATGGTTAATGTAAGTGCTTGAAACTTCCTTTCCGTTCAGGACTCCAAGCATTGGAAAAAGCACCAACGGCAAAAGAGCGGTGACGGAAAGCGGAATTGCCTCTGAAACCCACCAAATAGCCATCAACATGGTTACTGCAAATGCCCGTGTGACTTCCGGATGCCCTGGTTTCAGGTCGGTAAAAAGCAGAATAAAAAGAAATACGATGATTCCCAGGAAGAGTCCGATAAATTTTGATGAAATTTTCAAAGCTCTTATGTTTTTATTTTAAAGTTTCCAGGGCTTACGGTACTCGTAATGAAGTAGTTCGTTGGCCTTCTCCGAGTTTGTGATTATTTCCTTCTCGGCATCCCACTCAATACGCGTTCCTGTCTCCAGTGCAATATTTGCAAGATGGGCAAAGCTGGTGGACCGGTGACCGTCTTCGAGTGTACAGAGAGGAGTACCTCCGGATTTTATGCAATCAAGAAAATTCCTGATAAGGTTACCGGTTGAATTCTCTTTAATACCTAGGTCCCCAATTTTTGAATCCCCTTCCAATGTATATTCTTTCTTTTCTGTAAGAGATTTCCAGTCCTGGAATTGTCCTGCTTTGGAAGGTTCTACCCTGTATCCATCCTGGTTTGCAACCAGTCTTGCTTTGCTGCCTCCAAGTTCCACTTCTCCTCCTTCGATTCTGCCTCCACTGGTAGCTTCATGAATACTAAACTGAACTACGGAACCTGAGTCAAATTCAAACAAAACTTCCATGGTATCTGGTATGTCCCTGTCGTCCTTTACACTGTATTTTCCTCCATGTGCTGATATAGAAGAGGGTGCCTTCTCTCCTATCATCCAACGGATAACGTCCATGTAATGAACACCCCAGTTGCCCATTTGCGAGGAATAATCTTTCCACCATCTGAAATAATAGGGAGCAATATTATACTGGTAGGGTCTGTAGGCCCTTGGTCCAAGCCACATGTCCCAGTCAAAATCTGCCGGTGGTTTTTCAGCTTTTAGAAGTCCAATTCCATCCGGGTACATATTACTCTGTCTGATCGCTCTTGCAAAACTCACCTTTCCAATGAGTCCGTTTGATACTTCAGGCGCCAGTTTCTGATAAACGGAGGATCCTCTTCTGTTTAAGCCAACCGCTACTACCTTGCCTGTCCTTTTCTGGGCATCGACCAGTGCGCGACCTTCCTTAATTGTTATTGTAAGAGGTTTTTCAACATAAACATCTTTCCCGGCCTCCATCGCCTGTATGGCCTGAACTGCATGCCAGTGATCCGGTGTGGCAATGCAGACTGCATCGATATCTTTTTGCTCCAGGAGTTTTCTGAAATCTTTGTAATACTGGATTTTATTCGGGAATTTTTCACCCATACGAGGGACTTTCCCCGAATCGATATAACGCTGATTTACAGCAGAGCGGTCCCGGTTCATATACGGATCATAGGCATCACATAGAGCCGCCACTTCCATATCTGGATTTTCCATGAACCAACCCAGGAGCTGGGACCCACGGTTTCCTATTCCAATAAATCCAACCCGGATTTTTTCATTGGCACCCAGGATTGAAGAATTGGCGAGGGCACTCATTCCTACAGTAGCTCCGGCAGTAGCAAGAGAGGTTTTCTTAACAAAGGATCTTCTGGTTATTTTATGTTCTTTCATGATTTAGGTATTAATTGAATACTAATATAGGAATATTTGTTTTTTCTGGTTCTGGGACGAAGTGGGCATAGAAGTACAATTCCACTATGGAGAGCATATGCTTGAAACCTGGTATGAATCCGGCGGAGGGATGCATACACCCATATGTATAGAAGTTCTTACTTCAGAAAAATCTCAATAACAGGTACCTCAACATCAGGCTTGTTTACAGGCATGTTCAGGTTGATGTCATTATCTCCCATTTTATCCGATGACCTGTGTCCACGTGGTCTGGTGATCCTGATTTCGGAAGCATCATGAAGGAATTGTGCATATTTAACTTTATCCTTGTAATCTTTTAAAAGAAAGTTTTGCAAGGGATAATCCAGCAGATGGATATACAGCCTGTTCGATTCAGGATTGTAGGTAAGGAGGGTATTGGCAGGGACCTGGAAGTCCTCCGGAGCCTGTGTGCAGTTGTAGATGGAACGGTCATTTAACTTCATCCACTCCCCCATTCCCGCAAGCGCATTATCTGCTCTTTTATCAAATGTTCCACGGGCAGTGGGACCCACATTCAACAGAAGATTCCCTCCTTTGGAAACGGATTCAATGAGCAGTACCAGTAATTGCTTATTATCTTTCCAGGTAAATTCATCCCGGTAATACCCCCAGGATCCGGAAAAAGTCTGGCAGGTTTCCCATGGAATTTTTTTACCGTCTACCTCGGGCCAGTTGTTAACTTTAAATTGCTCTGGAGTCGTAAAATCCCATCCTCCCTGGTAATCTTTCAAGTCCGCCCTGTCATTAATGATTATTTCAGGTTGAATCTCTCTGACCATCTTCAATAGCTCAACGGATCCCCAGTCATCCATGCCTTTCCCATTTTCACCAGGAAAAGAATAATCCAGCCAGAGTATATCAATTTTGCCGTATTTAGTCAGTATCTCCTTAACCTGGTTTTTCAGGTATTCACGGTATACTGCCATATCCCTGTCCTTATTCAATTTATCATACTCTTTCTTTGTGCTGACTCGCTGGGGATGCCTGCTGTCAATGGTATAGTCCGGGTGATGCCAGTCAATAAGGGAATAATAAAAACCAACACCCAGGCCTTCGGCACGGAAGGCCTCAACCCATTCCTTTATGATATCCTTTTTATAGGGAGTATTGGTAACATTGTAATCCGTATACTCTGATTCGAACATGCAGAAACCCTCATGGTGTTTGGAGGTAATGACTGCATATTTCATGCCTGCAGCCTTTGCCTTCTTAGCCCAATCAGCAGGGGCAAATAAATCCGGGTTAAAAACATCAAAGTACTTCTGGTAATCAGAATCATTCATCCTTTCCCGGTTTTTTACCCATTCATGCCTGCCGGCCTGGGCGTACAATCCCCAGTGAATAAACATACCAAAGCGGGCATCGGTCCACCAGGACAGTCGTTCAGTTTTTTGTTCTTCCGTTTCATCCCAGATCTTGTTCTGGGCATTTGACAGGTTTGCAAGCAGAGCGCTTACAAGTAGGGTTAGAATCAGCTTTTTCATTGGTTTTGCTTTTTTGATATTATATTTCTAGTACAATAATCTCATCCAATTTTTCCGGATCAATCTCGGGAAGAGTAAGAATGATGCCTTCTTCGTGTTTCTGGAATTTGACTTTTTCTCCAGAATCAAAGCCGTAAGCTTTTTTAATTTTTTGTCCCCCCATAGGAACGTAAATCACATTTTCTTCAGCTTCAAGAACATGTACAAATGTTTTGTTCCCTTTGGTAGTAGTTACACCCCATGTTTTTGCTCCGGCGGGACCACCACGGGTACCGTAGATAGTTTCCCCATACTTATCCAGCCATGCACCCATTTCCCTGAGTGTCCGGATATTATCTGGCTGAATTTTCCCGTTTGGCATTGGACCGGTATTTAGCAGCAGGTTGGAATTTTGTCCGGCTGCCCTGACCAGGAAGTGAATGAGCCGTTTTGTGCTTTTAAACCTTGTATCCTTGATATTAAAACCCCAGGATCCATTCATGGTCTCGCAGGTTTCAAGTGGAAGATCACCGATACCTGTCTGGTTGAATCCAGCTGTATTCTGTCCGGGCAGATCTTTCTCAAACATCTGGAAATCCTCACCAGGGATGGGCATAAGATGGTGGTTGCTTCCGATCAGTGCCTGGGGCTGAAGCTTATGGATCAGGGAATAGGTTTCATCAAGTTGCCAGTTTTCTCCTTTTTTATCCCACATCCCGTCAAACCAGATCCCTCCTATCTCTCCGTAGTTGGTAAGTAATTCAGTAAGCTGGGTATTCATGTAATCAATATAATTATTCCAGTCACCGCTTTCTTCCCTGCCTGTCCGGTTCCCGGTCCTTCCCCTGGGATAATAATCCGGATGATGCCAGTCCAGTTGGGAATAATAGAAAAATAACTTTATTCCCTGCTTATCACATTCCTTCTTCAACTGGCCCAGTACATCTTTCCCGTAAGGAGTCCTGTCTACAATATTATAATCAGATACTTCCGAGTCATACATGGCAAATCCATCGTGATGTTTGGAAGTAATTGTGATGTATTTCATCCCGGCATTCTTGACCATGGAAACCCATTCTGCCGCATCAAAATCAATGGGATTAAAAAACTCGGGCAGGTATTCATACTGATTAATAGGAATTTGCTTCCTTTCCATGATCCATTCCGCAATACCCATATCTCCTCCTCCGCCCATAAGCGAATAGACACCCCAGTGAACAAATAGTCCGAATTTTGCATCCTGGAACCATTCCCTGGATTCAAGATTGGATTCAGAAGGCTGATAGTTTTCCTGTGCCGAGACAATGCTCAGCATGGCCAGCAGCATAATAATACTCAATGTTGTTCTCATGATGAAATCAGTAGTTTAAATAGAATTATTGGTTGATAAGGCCTAAATATACTAAACAGCAAACTGAAGTTCGCTTAAATTCCGGTAAATTCCGGACTTAAGTTTCATTAATTCCTCATGGGTTCCCTGCTCAACCAGACTTCCCTGGTCAAGTACCAGTATGCGATCCGCCTTTCTGACAGTGGCCAGGCGATGGGCAATTACCAGGGATGTCCTTCCTTTCATCAATTTCTCCAGGGCATCCTGTACCAGGGATTCGGACTCTGAGTCAAGTGAAGAAGTCGCTTCATCTAGGATCAGTATCTTCGGATTCTTCAACACAGCCCGGGCTATAGCAACCCTTTGTCTTTGTCCCCCGCTCAACTGTGTCCCCCTCTCTCCAACAACCGTATCCATTCCTTCCGGGAAACGGTCGATAAACTCGAGGGCATTGGCCTGAAGAGCTGCTCCCCTGATCTCCTCCTCGCTGGCACCGGGCCTTCCGTAGGCAATGTTTTCCCGTATACTGCCACCAAATAAAAATATATCCTGGGGCACCAGGGAAATCTGCCTGCGAAGGATGGAGACAGGGATATCTGTCCCTTTCTTTCCGTCAAACCATATTTCTCCTTCCACCGGATCATGAAGTCTCAGCAAGAGGGAAGTTAGGGTGGATTTGCCTGCTCCACTGGGACCAACAATGGCTATGAGCTGATTTTCATCGATCT
Source organism: uncultured Bacteroidaceae bacterium (assembly GCA_963777115.1). GTDB lineage: Bacteria > Bacteroidota > Bacteroidia > Bacteroidales > SM23-62 > SM23-62. The sequence goes on from CAVZPP010000002.1 coordinate 1,393,438, forward strand.
GAAAATCAAGATTCCGGATAACTTCTGCCTCCGATCGGGAGGGATAAGCGAAACTGACATCACGGAAGCGGATTTCACCCGTAAGTACATCTTCATGCGAAATCTCTTTTACTTCTTCAATGGGTTCCTCATCAATATTGAAAATCTCAAAAAGATCCTCAGTAGCACCGATAAACCTCTGTATTCTTGTGATAACACTTGCCACACCCCCGATATTCCCTCCAATAAATCCTGAATAAAGTACGAAGGAGAACAATTCGCCGGCATCCATTTCGCCGGCAGCCAGCAGGGCAGAGCCCCTCCATATAACTGCTACCAGGGCACCGAATAATCCCAGTATCATGAAGGAGAAAAAGGCAGCACGGTACTTTCCACCTTTTATTCCAAGCTGGGCAATCTCCAGGGTTCTTTCCCGGTAACGTGCCATCTCAAGATACTCATTGGTAAAGGCCTTAACACTGCGTATCCCTTGCAGGGTTTCTTCTACAATCGTATTGGATTCAGCCACCTCTTTCTGCATATCCCTGGAGTATTTCCGGATAAAGCGGCCAAAAAAGAATACCATCAATACCACTGCTGGCAAAATGGAAAGCATAAAAAGGGTTAGTCCGGGTGACATAAAAAGCAAATATCCAACCCCTCCAAAAATGATGATCATCTGTCGAAGGAAATCTGCCAGGGTTGATGTCATGGTGTCCTGAAGCAGGGCAATATCGGCAGAGATCCGTGAGTTCAGCTCCCCTACCCGTTTCTGTTCAAAGAATTTCAGAGGCAGGCGGATCAGGTGATTATAGGTATCCTGCCTAAGGTTGGCAAGGGACTTCTCGGTAACATTTACAAAAAGTATGGTTCGGAAATAGGAAAAAGTGGACTGTATAACCAGGATAAGAACCAGGAGCTTTCCTATGTCATTAAGAGATTCAGTCAGGGTTCCCTCATTACCTGCACTTACAAGGTCTCCCAGTAATTTTGGAAAGGCCAGGCTTGCCAGTGAACCTCCAAACAGGAAGAACATTCCCAGACCAAAGGAAAATGCAAAAGGACGTATGTACCTGTATAGCTTATAGGCATTTTTTAGTCCCCCAATCGTAATCTTCTTCTTTGGAATATCAGCCTCAACAGTCCTTCCAGCCATGGTCTATCATTAAGGAATTGTTCGCAACAATAATAGATAAAAATATCCAATAATGCTTATATATACATTTAGTCGTATTCCGCAGGTGTCAATTGAATCATTTTAATTGAAATGATATTGTCAAACAGTCTATATTTCTTGACATTGGGTCATTGTTAGCGTAACTTGAGATAATAACCAAAATCCTTAAAGCCATGACAAACTCGGTCTACAAAATTATCGAACTGGTAGGTACCAGTACCGAATCCTGGGAAAAAGCTGCCACCAATGCCGTTGAACGGGCATCCAAATCCCTTAGAGATCTCCGGATTGCAGAAGTGGAAACCCTTGACCTTCAGATTAAGGACGGTAAAATTGAAGCCTACAGGGCCAAAGTTAAAGTCTCATTTAAATTTGAATAAATTCGGTGAATAGTACGCTTAGATTCAGGAATCGAGCGCTCCGGTCATAGGAATCAAGCGCTCCAGTCACGGGAGTCAGACCTTCCAGCGTTCGAGACTGTGAATATGTGAAGTGAAGAACCAGCGTTTCAATGAGCTGTAACCCATTTCCTTTAATTTGTCTTTGACCAATCCGATCATTTCCTCTGCAGATGAGAAATTGTCCTCAAACTTCCCGTTAACATAGCAAAGACTGCAAAACTTATGTGTCTTTGTCCCGTCTTCGTTTGTTCCCCCGTGATTGGGGTCTTTATTCATAGGCATTCCGCAACTCTGGCAAAACCTGTCATATGTTCCCATAATAATATAGTTTGATTAGAATATAGTCATTATTAGCGATTATATAATAAACAAATATATATTCCCATCCAAATTTCATTCTGGAATTTTATTAAGGATTAGCTATATTCACACTGTATTTAAAACATTTGTTTTTTAAACATTCTATCCTAATAAAAACATTTTCATCTAATGCGCATTAAACCTACCCTGCTCCTGGCCGCTGTCGTTGCTTCGTTAGGGGGACTCCTTTTCGGATTTGATACGGCCGTGATTTCCGGCACAACGGACTGGCTTCAGAGCTATTTTGACCTGAGTAAATTTGCCCTGGGCTTTACGGTTGCAAGTGCAATCATAGGTACTATTGCAGGATCGATTATTGTCAGTAAGCCATCCGATAGATTCGGGAGACGCAATGTATTGTTCGTACTCGCATTACTCTACCTGGTCTCAGCCCTTGGATCTGCACTTTCCCATAACTGGATCATGTTTTTGGTTTTCAGGTTTTTGGGTGGTATTGGTGTAGGAGGATCATCCGTGGTAGCTCCCATGTACATAGCAGAAATCACTCCTGCCCGTAAAGCGGGGCAGAATGGTTGCTGTCGTTCAGATGAATGTAGTAATGGGCATGCTGATCGCCTACTTTTCAAATTACCTGATAGCTTCCTACAATCTTGGGGATATTGAATGGCGATGGATGTTCGGAGTGGAATCTGTACCCGCATTTTTGTTCTTCATTCTCCTGTTTTTTATCCCCTTTAGTCCCAGGTGGCTGGTGGGTAAAAACAGAATTAAGGAAGCGACCAGGGTACTGGAAAAATGCGGCACCGATAATGGCAATGTAGAAGATGAGATTGCTGAAATCAAGGCTTCAATTGAGCTTGAAACGGGAATTCAAAAAGAAAGGTTTTTCAGCCGTAAGTATGCACGGCCGATATTCCTGGCCATGACCATAGCCATTTTTAACCAGCTCTCAGGGATCAACGGGGTATTATACTATCTGAAGGATATTTTTGAAATGGCAGGTGCCGGCAATGCGGCATTTCTACAGTCCGTCGTTACCGGCGGCACCATGGTCCTCTTTACGATGATTGCCATGAGCATTATTGATCGCTTTGGCAGGAAGCAGCTGATGATATACGGATCCATTGGTTATATCATAAGTCTTGGAGTAACAGCCTGGGCATTTTATACCTATGGGGATAATTTCAGTCAGGCTGGAAATACGGTCGTACTGATAAGTATTATGGTGTTTATAGCCGCTCATGCATTCGGACAGGGAACAGTAATCTGGGTATTCATCAGCGAGGTTTTCCCCAACCGAGTCAGGGCCAAGGGACAGGCATTGGGTAGCTTTACCCACTGGTTTATGGCCGCATTGATATCCTGGACCTTCCCGGTGATTGCTGATATTTCAGGGGGACATACATTCGCTTTTTACGCTGTTTGTATGGTGGGACAACTACTATGGGTTCTGTTAGTTATGCCTGAAACTAAGGGAATAAGCCTGGAAGCAATCCAGAAAAAGATGGGCATTAAATAAGGACTACCTCAATCAATTAAGGACAAGTCCCAATCAAATAAAGATCATTCCCCCACCCCATAAGCCGGGTAGGTGGTATATCCTTCCGGACCCGAATTATAGAAGGTAGCTTTATCGGCTTCGGCCAGGGGGTATCCCTTTTCAAATCGTACAGGAAGATCAGGATTGGAAATAAATGGGATTCCGTAGCAAATGGAATCGGCATTCCCGGCCAATAATTCAACCTCTCCTAAATCCCTGTCATACCCCCCGTTTACCATCAGGTGGCCACGGTAGATCCCGCGAAAATGTGCAGGCACATTATCAATCAGATAGGGTGACTCAACCGGAAAGAAGGGTCTGGATATATGAAGATAAGCAAGCTTGTAATCATTCAGGCGCTCTACTATGTAATCAAATGTCGGAAGTGTTTCTTCATCCATCATGATCCCGGCTCTACCGTGATACATGGGATTCAACCTGGCAGCCACCTTTTCCGGCGGAAGCTTTTCCATAATAGCATCCAGTACCTCAAAAAGGAAGCGGGTCCGGTTTTCAACCCCTCCTCCATACTGATCGTTCCTCAAATTAGCAGTGGTACTGAAAAACTGGTGAAACAGGTAGCCGTTTGAGGAATGTATCTCAATTCCGTCAAACCCGGCTTCTATTGCCCGAAATGCTGCCGAGGCGAAATCAGACACGGTCTGCCTGATATCCTCCTCCGTCATAGCCTTTGGGGCCACCGACATCTTTCTCCCATCAGGAGTCCTGACAGGCAACCTGGGGTCCACTGCTGATGCCGAATGTGGCAGTTCTCCTCCATGATAATCCGGATGCGAGATACTCCCCACATGCCAGATCTGTGCGAATATCCTCCCTCCTGCTTCATGCACAGCGGATGTCACTTTCTTCCATCCCGGCACCTGCTCATCCGAGTAAAGTCCCGGGGTATTTATATACCCAATCCCCTTTTTGGAAACCACCACTCCTTCCGAAATAATTAGTCCCGCTCCAGCTCTCTGCCGGTAGTATTCAGCCATGAGGTCATTAGGGATACGGCCAGGATTCTCTGCACGGCATCGGGTCATTGGGGCCATTATCACCCGGTTAGGTAATTGCATGGATCCCATTGGAACGGTTTCAAGTAATTTCATCATTGTCTATAAGTGCTTAATTAAAAAATCGATCAGTCTGCAAATATTTGCTTAATCATCTCAAATAAACAACTTTTCGGAGTTAATGTTTACCACTCCTTTTAATTTGAGGATCACTCCTAAAGATATTCACCCATCTCCAGCCAGAAGAATTCGCCCAGGCCCAGGGTATAGACAAGCATCCCCAGTATCCCGTGAAGAATGGCTGTATACAGAACACTCCGGGTTTGCATATAAACACCGGCCAGGTAGAGTCCCCCGAAAAGCGTTAGTATCATGGAGATGGGATGATAATACAGGATATGCACAAAACTGAATGTAATGCCGCTTGCTGCAATCATAAGCCATTTTGAAGAAAAGATCTTTTCATAGCGGTGAAAAATATATATTCTGAAAATGATCTCCTGGGGATAGGCTGAAAAAATGGGGTAGAACAAAGAAAGTGCCAGCCAGATCAGAGGATTCCCACGGGGAAGGTTGAACAGCTTGTCAGGGATCCAGATAAGGACCGTAAGCAAAAGCAGGATACCGATTATTACAATAATTACCCCGTCGCGCATTATGCGGGATCTATCCACCTTGAAGGAAACAAGCTCTTTCCAACGAAACGCGGTCCGGTACCTGAGAATAAGAAAAATAAAAACCAGGCAGGGAATAAGTACCATGCTGGGAAGGGTAAAACCGGTATCGAAAAACATCAGGAGGGGGATGCCGAAGAAAAGGATCAGAAATTCCAATCCAAGTACAACCTTATTCAAATTCCAGGTGCCCATGGCACAAAGTATTAATGGCCGGATTATAACTCCCAGCCAAAAGTGGTCTGAATGACATAATTATGTTTTGGAGCATTTTCAACAGGCTTATTATCAAAGTTATAGGAAACTCCAAATTTTATAAAGAAATCGAGGGGAAGGTCATATTTCAGGTCAAACTTATAATCAGCACGTACACGTCCTTTCACCGTAACACTCGGATAAATTTTAAGTGAGGTGAGTACGCTGATATCTTCGAAAGCAAACATATTTAACTCCGTGGTTATGAGTCCTTCCAGACTCTGGTCATCGGCCTGGTCAGTGGTAAAGCTTTCATAGTTAAATGCAGCCCCAACCCCAACTGCCCAATAGGTCCGGTATGAATTCACGAACATATGTCCGGCCTGAAGGTTGGTTATGCTTCGCAGCCTCAGCTTTTGCTCATCGTCCTGAAGGAAGTTATTGGACAATGCGACGAACCATGAATTATTTAAAAACTTTCTGTACCCAATACTGCCTTCGGTCCGTCTGGTATCCGCAACAGAATCCTGGGAACTGCGAATGGCATCAAGGGAAGCATCAGCACCCCATGAATCTGCCAGGTACCCGATATTGCTATTAAAGTTAAATTGATGATGATTCTTTGCCTTGGTAAAACTGTATCCCAGTTCAATAGAGGCATCAAGCCTTCCGAGAAAAGACGCTTCAACTGGCTTCAAATAGGTAATTTGAAGGAGATTATCGATAATCATATTACCGCTCAGGGTATTAATCAATACGAAACCCGGATCGCCGGATTGACTGTTTACACTGCCGTTCATTCGCCTTCCATCGGAGAGGTAGATCAGGAAGGTATTTTGAGATTTCACTTCTTTGATTTCGTCCCATTCAATATGAAAATCCTTATCACTATATTGCGTTTTGACAATAAGTACTCCCTTTGACATCGATTTTATTTCACCTACCAGCATGTCACCACCTGAACTCATGATGGTATCATGCTGAGTCAGTGCAACAGAAGTCATCGCAAACAGTAAAATCAAGATGGACAGGGTCCGCTTCATGGTTTAATTAAGGATGAAGGTCTATGATGAATTTAAGAATTCGGTATAATATGAAAAAACACAGCAAAGAAATGAGATAAGCTACCGGCGATGACAAACAAATGCCAGACCAGGTGGTGATAAGGGAATTGGATCTTTTTATAAAATAATATTCCAAGTGTATAACATGCTCCTCCAATAAGGATCCATGCAAGGCCCCATGTCGACGTTGAACGGGCGATGGGACCGATAGCCAAAAGCAGCATCCAGCCCATAACCGCATACATAGCTATAAAGAAATAATTTACTCCGGATTCAAACTGTGTCGGTTTGACTATTTTAATGATAATTCCCAGAATCGCCAATCCCCATTCAATCCCAAAAATCGTCCATCCCAGTTCCCCTCTTATCAAAACAAGTGTTATGGGTGTATAGGATCCGGCAATCAGCAAAAAAATTGCCACCTGGTCAAAATTGAAAAAGAACTCTTTCCTCCTTCCTGGTTTCAATCCATGATTAGCAGCAGATGATAAATAGAGAAGTACCATAGTTGTGCCGAATATGGAAGTTGACACAATATGCCAGGCATCTCCACGAAGAGCTGAAAAAACTATCATGAGGATCAGTCCCGCGCTGGCAAATAAGGCTCCAGCCAGATGAGAAATGGTGTTGGCAAGCTCTTCAGAGGCGGAAAATCGTGTTGTGACTGAATTCATTAGATACGGGTGAGATTTATGTCCCAAAAATAGTAATTCTGGGACTTTATCCAAGTTCGGAAAATCAGCCTGAAGATTCGAAAAGACTTTTCAAAATCTTGACTTAACATTGGGAATTCAGGCAGGCGGATGACTGAAAATTGGCTTTATGCCATCAATCATCCGGTTGACCACATTCTCATCAGGAGCAGAGATGACGCTGTTTCCGGATACGAAATCAAGGGTCTTTTGCATATACAGACTATCACCGGCATGAACAGTAGCCGTGATGTCTTTTGAAAGCGTGAACCGTAATGCATGTTCAATTTCGGAATCTTCAGAAAATGGTTCGTACCACATATTAGGATAGGGTCTCTCCTCCTTTGGAACCCGTGTTTTTGCAACAGCCTTAAGAGCCAGTATGCCCATATTTTTTTTGTGGGCTGTTTCAAATACAGAGGGACCAAAATTCCCATTATTCCAGCAGACACAATTAATAGGATATAGGATGGTATTAAAGTCAAACCTATCCATTAGAGCCAGTGCTACTTCCTCATTGTGAGCTGAGAATCCCAGATATCTAACCTTACCGGCCTGCCTGGCTTTAAGGAATGTCTCCATAGCGCCCGTCGGGACCGAATACCTTCTCAACATCTTCCATTTTAGTCATTCCATGAAGCTGGTAAAGATCGAAATGGTCAGTTTTTAGCAACTTCAGTGATTCATTGAGTTCCTCCTCAGAACCTTTCCTGTCTCTTTTTCCTGTCTTGCATGCCAGGAATACTTTCTTGCGGAAAGGACTCAATGGTGCACCCAATAAATCCTGGGCGTCTCCGTAACCTGGTGCCACATCGAAATAAGTTATACCTGCTTCGAAGGCTTTAGGAACCAGTTTGTTGGCAAACTCCTGTCCATTGTTACGAAGGGCAATGCTTCCAAATCCGATGACGGAGATATTCTCTCCGGTATTGCCCAGGGCCCTCCTGGGTATGGAATCCGGTCCAAGTCTCTCATACATGCTGAGTACATCCGCAAACGGCATAGCCATACTACCAGCCGCACTAATCTTTAAAAATTTTCTGCGTTCCATGATTGTTTGTTTTTGACAACATCCAAGTTACATTTTTTAATAATATTCCTAAAATGATCTTTGAGTAAACTCTTTTTTCGAAAGATTTTCATAATTTTATATACAGCACAATTCACCACACAGCGAAATTAATACTCTGAGAAATGGAAATATTGAATTTTGAACTTACCACCATCCAGGAGAATGCATTCATATACGAAACCCACCTTAAAAATATGAATCGCAGAAGAGAACTATGGTCATCTGTTGTCAAGGACAAGATTAAGGCAACTCTTGAATCGGTACAAAAGAATTTTAAAAGGATAGATTGGGAGATTGAAATTTCAGACGAGAAAAAAAACCTGGAAATTATCCATATTAAGATTAAAGATACTCCAAGCGGCGTCAGTGAAGTATCGGAAGACGGAAAGACAAAGCAGTTCATTAAAATAGGTGCCAAGCTTGGGTTCTCCCAGATGATCTCAGGGAAAATAAATGTATGGTTCGATTACCCCTTCTGGGAAGGCCTTCAGATCTCCAGTCAGCTGAGAAAACATATTGTGACCATTGAACCTTCCTACGTCACAGAAGGATTAATAGCCGGTTATGTTCATCAGTTTCTGGCGGATGTCACCAGTTATGAATCCGGGGTATAGAATTTTAAAGCATGGAAGATAATCTCAATAGTAAACTGGGGATCAGTTCATGGGCATTCCCATGGGCAGTTGGTGTTTCCAAAGGTCCCAGGCTGAAAAGAAGACTGACTGCCAATGAACTCCTTGAAAAGGCGGCTAAACTGGAAGTCGGTAGAGTTCAATTTGCCGATAATCTCCCCCTGGAAGAACTTCCCTGGGAGACGCTTGTACAATGCAAACGTTTCGCCATTGAAAAAAATATACACATGGAAGTGGGAACCAGTGGATTGGATCCTGAGCATTTAATGAAGTTCCTTGAAATTGCCCATTTCATGCATTCACCCATCCTCAGGACCCTGCCATCCAACTCGGGCATGCGGATGGACATTAAAGAAATTAGCGCTAATCTCAGGAAGGTTCTGCCTGAATTTAAAAAAGCCGGAATTACGATTGTGCTGAATAACCACGAGAGCTATAAGGCTTCAGAGATTGCTGCCCTAATGGAAGATATAAATCATCCAAACCTGAGGGTTTGCCTGGATCTCTCAAATGCACTGGGGGCTATGGAGGGACCGGAATATGTGATGGAGAAATTGGGTCCCTGGTGTGGAAATTTCATCTTCAAGGATGTGATGGTATTGAGATCACAAACCTCTATGGGCTTCAGTGTGGAAGGAAGGCCTCTGGGAGAAGGACAAATACCCTTAAAGTGGGCAATTGAACAGCTTAAAGGGTACGGTGTTGAACATAGCACCATCATTGAACTCTGGCCTCCATGGCAGGGAGACATTAGCTCTACGGTCAAACTGGAGGAGAGCTGGGTTGCCAAAAGCGTGGAGTTTATGAAGGAAGTCCTTAATTCCTGATCCGGTCCTTCAAATCCAGGATCAGACCTTTCTTGCTATGATCAGACTTCAGACATTCTGAAACCGAGTTTTTTATTTTATATTCTGGATGGGTCTGTTACCGGCAGGCCAGAGCAGTTTATCTTTTACAACAGCATTTTTGCTGATTTCATTTTTGCCTTCTTTCAGGCTTACTTTATAGGTTCCCGGATTTGCATCCGATGTGTTCCAGACGAGTTTATGTATGCCTTGAAAACTGTTTCCTTCCATTTCCTCCATGAGCTTTCCTTCCCCATCAGTTATTTCCAGCAGTACATCATTCTGACTGTCCTTACCCAGGTAATAGTATATATGTAAGCCGTTTTCTTCATTCGGCGTACGAAACTCATTATTCTGGAAAGGACCGTGGTTTCCCCACCAGGCTTGCTCTGAATAATTCCAGGCAGGTTTGGCTTCTATATCAAAAAGATGGATGTCTTCCTTTAGCAAATCCTCTGTTAATTCCTGAAAGGGATAAATATCAGTCACAAAAACTCCCCTGCCATAGGTTCCGACGATAAGATCCCTCTCCAGGGGGTGGATTAGAATATCCTTCACGGGAACATTGGGCATATTATTTTTCATGGCCAGCCATTGGCTTCCCCCGCTAAGGGTAAAATACACTCCCCCGTCATTCCCGAGGAAAAGAAGCTCCGGATTTGAATCGTCTTCATAGAAGGCGGAAATGGACTGCTCAGGGAGATTCGAAGAGATATCGGTCCATGTCTTACCGAAATCATCCGTTCGGTAGATATAGGGATTGAAATCATCATTTCGGAAACCGGTTTTTACGAGGTATGCCCTGCCCTTCTTATGATGGGAAGCAAATATCCTGCTTACGTATCGTTCTTCCGGAATATCCCTGGAGTGAATATTTTTTGTAAGCTCGGACCAGGTTTTTCCATGATCAGGTGTGATCCAGACTTTGCCGTCATCTGTACCCACCCAGATAATACCCGGAACCAGGGGTGATTCGGAAATGCTGGATACCGTGCAATACATGATATGTCCCCTTCCGGCAATTTTATCTGCATCATTCCGGGTCAGATCGGGACTGATCTCCTGCCAGGTATTTCCCCTATCCACAGAACGCAGGAGCATTTGTCCCCCAGTATAAAGAATACTGCTGTTATGCGGAGAAATGATCAGCGGGGTATTCCAGGTATACCGGTAAGGTGGTTTTCCTTCCTCTGCCTCTGGCTGTATGTTCACCCTTTCACCTTTGAGCTGGTCCACCCGCTGATGAGCACCGAACTGGGTCGTAGTATAGAACCAGCGGTTGTTCTCATGGTCTACCTTCAGGTACATCCCGTCCCACATACCCACAAGGCTCCAGTCCGATTCTCCCAGGGATCCACGCCAGCCGTTGGAAGGGACCTTCCATCCCTCATGATCCTGGAGACCTGCGTAAATGTTGTATGGGACTGCATCATCCACTTCAATATTATAGATCTCCCCCAGGGGGATATGGTGATGGCACTGGGTGCTTACACCCTGGTCGAAGCTGACATTTATTCCCCCGTCAGAACCTGCCATTATATGCCTGGAATCCTCGGGATTGATCCAGAGACAGCGCACATCGCCGAACATGGTATTAAATCGCTGGGCTGTTCCCCAGATGGTGCCGTCCCATGTTCTTCCCCCGTCAAGGGAGGACTGAAGAGCAATATTATTGATGTAAAGATTCATTTCATTATTCGGATCGACCATGATCTGGTTGAAGGAATAGGCGGCCTTGCTCCCGACATCAACCGTATCGTGGTTCATTTTCTGCCAATTCGCGCCGGCATCCCCGCTGCGGTAGACCTCCCCTCCTATCAGCCGGTCGAAATATGGGTCGCGCATATGGTCAAATGCTTCATCCTCCTCGCTGATTTCGTACCCGGGTTTGGGATTCAGATTCTCAACTACGGCATACAGGACATCCGGGTTACTCCGGTAAATGTCCACCCCGATACGGCCTACATTACCTTTTGGGAGTCCTCCCTCAAGCCTCTCCCAGTTCTCGCCTGCATCGCTTGTTTTATAGATCCCGCTGTTCTCCCCGCCTGCCTCGAAGTGCCAGGGATACCGGTATTTCTCGTAAACGGCTGCATACAGGATGTTGGGGTTGCTGCGATTTATTACCAGGTCAATAGCCCCTGTATTTTCATTGATATAGAGAACTTTTTCCCAGGTCTCACCGCCGTCCTGTGTGCGGTACACTCCCCTGTCCTCATTCGGAGTAAACAGGCTTCCCATGGAGGCCACATAGACGGTATTCTCGTCTTTGGGGTGGATCACTATCCGGGGTATATGCTGGGTGTTTTTTAGTCCCATAAACCGAAAGCTCTTCCCTGCATCCTCTGATTTGTAGACCCCGTATCCCCGGTGGGTGGAGCGGGCATTGGAGGCTTCACCTGTGCCAACCCAGAGGGTGTATGGATTCGAAGGGGCTACTTCAACGGCTCCCATGGAGGTGGTGGGCAGGCTGTCGGTAATGCATTCAAATGTCACCCCCTTATTTGAGGTTTTCCAGACACCCCCGTGGCGGGCAGCTGCGTAAAATACGTGCTGGTTGGCGGAGTCAGGATTTTCCGGGGCGGCAATGTCGCTGATCCAGGCGGAGACTTGAGTGGGACTAAAATTGCGGTACTGGAAAACTTCGAAAAGTTCCTGCTGGCAATTTGCTGTATTTGATATCAGTACCAGTAGCAGGAATAAGGGGATGGAGGATCTGGATAATTTCATTGTTGGGGTAGATTAGGAGGTATTTCATATAATTCGAGAATCTCATTGATATGGTATCCACCGTAGAGGGTTATAAAGGATCTCCATCCATTCGGGCATGGCCTGGGTTTTCTTTTGGAGCTTGTATCTGCTAATGAGTTCCTGTACATGTTCTTTTTCAACCTCCTGTCTTTTAATCGAAAGCAGGTTCACCCTGTTTTTCTCGAAAATGGAATCGTTGAACTCGGATAATGATTTCATACGGATATCCTGCAAGTCTTTCTCTGCGTAAAAACTTGCAATCAGGTTCCATGGGCCATACGGATTGCTGTAGTCGTAGGATATCAGCCGGATGGGCTTATCCCCGTAATTCCTGCGGATATGTTTCATGATTACTGTGAGTCCCCCATCACATGGTTTAACGCTTACCGTAAGGGCTCCAATGATATTGATGCTTAACAGCAGAATGGCAAGGACTTTTACGGTAAGAACCTTGAATCGATTCCATTTATCCGGATTCCAGTTCAATTCCTGGTAGGCCATTACCAGCATTAGAGGGACTAAATTGATAACCGGGAACAGAAACCTTAACTCCTTATGGGGAATGATGGAATGAATAATAAAAAAAGGCAGGATGCACCAGGTAAAAATACTTTTAGGTTGTTTGTAGATGAAAATAAAAAGGGCGAAAATGATAGGTATCCCGATGGGGAAAAAGCTAAACCGGAAAATACTGTAAAAATAATTCCACCAGCGTTCTGTACCGAAACCCGAGGCAACATCTTCCACAAGGTTGACATAAAAATAATTCCATGCCGAGAGGGTCAGTTTATCGTATAACCAGAAGTCGATCCCTACTCCTATCAGTACCAGAAATATGACGGCCCCTGCCAGTTTCACCAGGTTTGCCAGCTTCTCCTTCCCGATGAAAATAAGCCAGAAAAACAAACCCATTGCAAGGAAAGCATTCTGATACCTGAACAGGAAACTCAGTCCCAGTAGTCCCCCGATCAAATAAAACCTGTTTGCCCTTTCCTTGCTGCTCAGCACCAGGGATAGTGCATTTAAAAACATTATCCCTGACCAGGTTTCAGAGCTGAACCTAACATTTACAAAAGGAATGAACCACAGGAAGTAAGACAGGAAGAGAAAAACCTTCCAGAATTCAGGTGAGATCATCTCCCGGATGGTATTTGTGAAATACCTGATGCTGTAGAGTGCAAGGAATGCGGTTACCAGGCGAAGCACGAATGCCTGAAAATAGGGATCCGGAATCGACAATATATTCATAAGCGAGATAAAAGCATAGGCTATCAGGGGCTGAAGGCCAGGTCTGATCATAGCTTCATACTCCCATGCCAGTCCCTCTACCGAAACAGTCCCAAGCTTATATGCAGCAAACTCAATGATCTGGTAATGTTCATCTCCATGCAGGAATCCTGAGCTGAACCAGGCTGCCACTGTATAGAGTACCAATGCGGCAAGAAAAATTATCTTTTCATATTTCATGGAGAAACAGGTAAGTATCGAATTTTAGATGTTAATTTTAAACACTGAATATAGAAAAAAAATAACCCTAAAAACAAAATATTATGAGAAGGTATATCAGAGTTACATTACTTGGTGGCATTGCAGCTGTCCTACCGCTGGCACTGGTAATTATTGTTTTCCGCTGGATTTTCAACCTGATTGAGAAGTACCTTGGACCCATCGTTGAAATGTTCATTACCGATTCCAAATTCCTTTCCCTTGCCATCTATGCAATTTTGGTAACGGCTATAATAGTCTCCTTCTTCTTCTTGGGTATTATCGTTGAAACAAGGATAGGAAGGTTCTTTACCCATGTACTGGAAAAGAAATACATGATGAAGATACCCGGTTACCGGATAGCAAGGGAAACGGTAATGCAGTTTTTCGGGAAGAACAAATCCTTTTTTTCGGAAGTGGTACTGGTAGATATTTTCAACTCCGGCGCACTAATGACCGGATTTATAACAGATACTCAGAAAGAAATTTTCACGGTATTTGTTCCTACAGGTCCCAATCCCACATCAGGAAATATCTACCATGTCAGAAAGGACAAGGTTTACCGGACAACTGCCGCGGTTGACAATGGCATGAGAAGTATTATCAGCTGCGGAGCAGGTTCATCCGAAATCTTTGAAAATATTGTAAAAGAGAGCTAAGTCGATTTGGGCTGGATGACAATTAACAATTATCTAACATTCTGGCATGGTAATTGGATTAGAGAAAGAGTTCAGGTGTATTCTCAAAAGCTCCGCCCTGATTATTGATTATTAGGGTATTAATTAAAACTTAAAATCATGAAAACAACCCTTATTTTAACAGTTATATTTCTTTTTACAGGAAGCCTGTTCAGCCTGGAGGCACAGGACAGGATCGTCAAACGTGACGGTGAAACCATTGTTTGCAAAGTACTTGAGATTGGATCCAAGGAGATCAAATACAGCCTTGCTGAGTATGATTTCCAGGTACAATTCAACATTGAGAAATCCCAGGTGGACAGGGTAATCTTTGAAAACGGGAAGGAACTGCACATTGACCATGCAGCAGAAGCTATGAAGTCCACCGAATACAATTCCAGAGATCTGTTTCTGGTTCAGAACAAGAATGCCGTGAAGATCAGTTTCCTGGGTCCGGTTTTCGGCACAACCACTTTCGGATATGAAAGGGCCATCAAGCCGGGGCAGTCCATTGAGGCAGAAATTGGCATTATTGGCCTTGCTTTTAATAACGATTCCAGGGGAAATGGTGCAGGTGTGGGTTTTTCTGCCGGGTATAAGTTCATACGTAGTCCGGATCATTACCTGGAAGGTATGCGATATGCGCATATCCTTAAGGGAGGCTATGTAAGACCTGAGATTAACTTCGCCAGCTATGAATTAAGGGATGATAATCTCAGTGTTACCAATTTCGCTGTATTGCTGACTCTTGGTAAACAGTGGATTTATTCGGATGTATTCCTGGTAGACATTTTTGCTGGATTTGGATATGGTTACACCAATAATGGAGGAATAGACACCACTCCCTATTATTTCATTGTCGGAGAAGATGTTCCCCTTGCGGGAAAAGCAGGATTCAGGATAGGATTTCTTTTCTGAGAAGTAAATAAAGGACAATAAAAAAAGCTCAGCGGTTTGAACCACTGAGCTTTTTTTAAATCAATCGGATAATATCTTATGCTAACTTAACATCCACTGCATTCAATCCTTTCTTACCTTCTTTAAGCTCGAAAGTTACCTGATCATCTTCCTTGATTTCGTCAATTAACCCGGATACATGGGTAAAATACTCATTTTCCGAATCATTATCTTTAATAAAGCCATAACCTTTGGCGTCGTTAAAGAATTTTACACTTCCATTTTTCATTTCAATAGTACTTGATAAATAAATTAATAATTGCGGCAAAGTTAATAGAAACTTTGACAATGTCTATTAAATATTTGTTAAAACCAATTCTAAGTAATGTGCCGCTTTCGCGGGAAATTATTAATTTAATGCTCCAATAGAAACCATTTCTCAAAATCCGTTTAATCCTACATTATGAAAAATAAATTTGTTCTGCCAATTGTTCTGATAGTAATTATGATCATGGTCACCGCCTGCTTTGCGGGAGGAAACCCCACTGAAGGAGTGGTTGATGAATTCGGGAATACCGCAGGCTTCCTCAGGGGGTTGTGGCATGGAGTCATTGCTCCTTTTACCTTTTTTGTCTCTCTTTTTACTGATATTCACTTCTATGAAGTACATAATAACGGCGGCTGGTATAACTTCGGCTTTGTTATCGGTGCCGGTATCATTTTTAGTGGAAGCGGCAGGGCTTCCAGGATGAAAAAGAAATCTGTCTGAGCGATTTACTCAATCTTAATGTTTAGTTTTTTCCGGATATAATTTGTTGTTTCAAAATAAATGATTATAATATAGTCAATTAAATTGATTAGAATATAATCATTATGATGAAACGAAGCGGTCTGGCAGACCTTCCACTACATCCGGGAAAAGTACCTCCCTGGCTTTATGAACGAATGACCAAGATGGCCAGGGCCATTACGGAAGCCATTATAGCTGACTATGGCAGTGATGAATTGATCAGACGTATCAGTGATCCCTACTGGTTTCAAGCCCTTGGATCTGTTCTTGGAATGGATTGGCATTCCTCTGGAATTACAACCTCCGTAATGGGAGCATTAAAACAGGCCATTAATCCCATTTCCAAATCATTAGGATTATATGTATGTGGAGGCAGAGGGGCATATTCCAGGCGTACCCCATTTGAACTACTTGATTATGCAGGACAAACCGGTCTGGACGGAGAATCCCTGGTTCGCTGCAGCAGGCTCTCTGCCAAAATTGATAATACAGCCATTCAGGATGGATTTCAGATATACCTGCATTCCTTTATTGTTTCAGCATCAGGAAACTGGTCGGTCGTGCAACAGGGGATGAACGGTCCCGCAGGAATGGCCCGCAGGTATCATTGGCATTCCCCGGATTTAAAATCTTTTATGATTGATCCCCATACTTCCATTGTCGGCGATAATATCGGAGAAATACTGAACCTGACGGACAGGAAGGCTGGAAAAACCAGGGATGGAATCCTGGCCATAACAAAAGAAAAACCAGTTAAGATGATTGACGAGATACGGCTGATGGTTTTACCTTCTCATCATGATGTAAGCTACCGGGATGTGGATCTCAGGAAACTAGGTTCCGTACTGGCTATAGCATATGACCGGAAATTCACTGAATTTGAGGATTTGTTGCTTTTAGAGGGACTTGGACCAAAGACTCTGAGATCGTTGACTCTGGTTAGCGAGGTGATACATGGCACGCCCTCCAGGTTTAAAGATCCGGCAAGGTTCTCATTTGCTAATGGAGGCAAAGATGGCCACCCCTTCCCTGTCCAGACCTCAGCTTATGATGAAACCTACCAGTTTTTAAGAACTGCAATTGACCGCGCAAAGCTTGGAATTCATGACAGGCAAAGAGCGGTCAGAGGACTGGTACCACTTCTGTATAAGCTGGAAAGGAATTTTAAGCCAAACAAAGATCAATTTCAGAAATACATCGACAAGGAAGTAAGAGAATCCCCAAATTTTGGTGGCATGACGGCAGTATCTGCTAAGAGAGCAAACAAAAAAAAGAGAACAGTGCAAGTTGAAAATCAACTCAGCCTGTTCTCCTGATTTATTTCTGAATATCTACCTATCTATCTTTTTTTGGGATCAGAGCTTCTTGGCTGAGGACTACTGGACCTGGAAGGAGAAGCGGAACTTCTGGAACTGCTGCTGGACCTGGAAGTTGATGATGAACTCTTCGGTTGCTGACTCTTCTGATAGTTATAACTGCGCTGGCTTCCCTGGCTGCGAGCCTGTGATTCCCGATTTAAATTCTGACCTGCTGTACCTTTGTTGGACCTGGATATCTGCGAGCTGCTCCCTGTGCTGCTCCTGGTGGTGGCCCCTGATTGTGTTGCTGAAGAACGGCTGGTAGAACTGCTCCCTGTGCTGCTCCTGTTTGTCGCTCCGGATTGAGTAGAAGAAGAACGCGAAGTGGAAGTGCTGGATTCCGTCCTGGTTCTTGTAGCTGGACTCGTAGAGGTACGTTCAGTGGTCCTTGGACTGGAAGTAGCTTCTCTGCTCCTGACGGGCGTGTCACTTTTCTTCCATGAACCGTCTTCCCTTGATTGCCAGTTATCACCTTTTTGCCTGTAAACTTTCCCGTTTCTGTCAGTATAAACATTATTCTTTTTATCCGTGGTGGCAGGCTTGTTATAGGAGGAACGTGATGCTGCTGAACCGGTCCTTGACCCATAGGTAGATGCCCGGGTCCCTGTATGAACTACTCCGCTGCTCCTGCTCTTATATACATTATGGTTATGGGCCTGGTGGTATCCGGATGAATATCCTGCACCGGTACCCGGAGCGACTGCTGGTATATACCCCGTAGTTGTAGCCATGATAATATCCTCTGTGATAAGCACGGCTGTAGCCATGATAATAACCATGCCTGTATCCGTAGCTGTATCCTGCAGGTCCCCACCATGATGTGTAATAATACGGGCTTCTGTGGTACGAATAACCTATCCAGCCATAACTGACACCTACAGAGAAACCCCAACCGGTATATGGATTATAATGTACACCGTAACCATAGGTAACAGGCCTTGGGTAATAATAGCTCCTGTACCAGGGCTTGTAGTAATACCCTGTCCCATACACCACGGTACCACGATAGGAGTAAGAATATACATAACCGGGTGTATACCCTACATATACTACCTCAGGTGTATAGTCATAAACATAAACGTACTTGACATTGTATACCGGGTATTCCGGTGGAATGGACTGTACATCATCGGGAACTGAAACACAGACCTCCCATGGTCCGGTTGCATTATTGGAGACGAACCATACCGCATTATCTACTGCATAATACCTGTTATCAATCAGAATGACCGATTTGTCTGTATTAGTGGCATAAGCCATTTCCGTTCCCTGAATCCTTTCAAATTGTGGATTTCCGTCGTATGTAACCTCCACTTTAGCTGATTTTCTGTCGATTTCAGCAGTTTGGGGAATCTGGGTTTCCAGTACCGCTTCCCTGGCTTCCTGTGTATTCGGAACCGAAGAACGCACGCTGCCCATTTCTGATTCCGTATCGATATTGGCAAAATACTCAGGAAGAGCATCCGGATTTACGAAAACCCAGTCATACTGGTCAAAGGATCCTGATTTATACCAGCGTCCTGCAAGCAATGCATAGTATTCCTGGCTGTTTATATCCATCAGAACCTCGCTCTCTGTATTTCTAACATATAATAGATCTGTACCCTCAAGAGTTGCAAAATCAGGTTCGCCGTCAGTTATAATGAGTTCAGCAGGTTCTTTACTGAGTATAACTTTTGGTGGATAATCCAGGGTCCGGGCAATGGAGTCTACATCTGTCTGATAGTCTTCATTACCGGACTGGATATTCTAGAATGGATTCCGGGGGAGTATCAACATTTCTCCAGGTATTTTCAACCCTGCCTGCCCTGTACCACCAGTCCCCTCCTTTCAGGTAAAAGAATCCATCAGACTTATTGTACAGAATGAAATAGGGAGTATTCACGACGTACTGTATCTGGGTGTTTTCAATATCTTCCAGTATGGGTTCCCCGTCAATCAGAACCAGAACCGCTGCTTCATTCTCAATAAACACTTTGGGTGCGAGCATGATTGAGTTTTTCAGTTTGCATGGTCAGTTTGCTCCGTCACTTTGAGACTTGTTAACAATCGATCCAGAGAGAATGTAAGATCCATTTCCGGTATACTCGGATTCCAGAAGACTGATCAAAGCAGATTCATCCCCCTCTTCTGCATCAGGAAACTTAACGGACTCAATATTTATATCATTGAGACTAACAAGCCTGGTATCAAAGTCCGTCTCAAGTTTGCTCGTAAACCACATGGCCCCAAAAACAAGCTTCTCGCCTTTTCTTTTGACAGAAAGTGCTGCCCTTGCATCGAGTAAATCTCCTTCAAGGGAATTTATCTGAGGCTGGTATATGGATATCTGGGCCTCATCATTACTAAGTTTTTTCGGCCATTCCGGTTCCTGCTTATCTGCTGCAGCAGTTGCTGCCTGCAGAACTGATCCGGCAAGGATCAGGAATATGACTGTTATTGCTTTTAGTGTTTTCATGACTGTAAATTTATTGAAAAACTTCATTCTGAGGGTATAAAATCCAAATACCGTGCCATGTAATATTTCAATTCCAAATGTCTGTTCAGAAAAATCAATATACAGTATATCTCTTCAGAGAGCAGAGAATTATCTAACTTCTCAATGACATAAATTTAAGTTTATTTCATCTGCTTATTCCCGGGATTGGTCAAAAACCTGTATACCCTGGAGATATTCCTCTCGTATCATTTTTTATTACCCCTGAGTTTTATGATTTTTGAATCTGGAATGAAAACGTATTATATGCACTGTACAAAAACTCAATTACACATACTATTATTACTTATCCTGGGCAGCTTTTATCTTTCATCCTGTGAAAAGGGTGGTGAAATATTTAATGATCCGGTCAATGTATTTGATACAGATTATTATGAAATGGAATTTGTTGTTGAACCACAGGATCGCGTTGGATTTCAAATATTTGCAGAGGAAACATTTACTGATAATACATCGGAGTTACTCTCGCAAATCGGACTGAACGAAGAGCAGATTGAGGAGGTTATAATTAAGGAAGCTGAAATCAGCTTTGTTGAGTCAGATAGTAATTTTGACTTTAACATTCTGAAATACATTGAATTGACAGTTTATACTGATGATCTCGGAGAAATGAAGGTTGCCTGGATGAATCCTGTTCCAGCAGAGCAGCGAAACTCTCAAATTAGATTTGTCGGAAGAAAACATTTATCCTTATTTCAGCGAAAGTAATTTTATGCTTACTTCTCAGGGATTTCTTAAAAACCGGATCAATGAAAACCTGAAGCTCTTGGTAAAGGTAAAATTCCAGATTAAGGTTAGATTATAGAACATTTTTTTATTAATATATATTCCCGAACTTGATAAGTCAAAAATTAGTCGTTAATTTGAATTAAAATACATTAATATCTTAAATTCTTAGGAAATGAAAACTACCCGCATTGTTCTCATATTATTAGTTTCAGCTGTGCTTTTCGGCACGGCCTGTGATGAACTTCTTTCGAACCTGCTTAAATTTAATTCTCAATGGTACCCGAATGAGTTCAGTATCTACCCTTCTGACGAGGTTGGTGATGTTCTTTTCATTACTGATGAGATCAGTGCCAATGTCGATTCAGCTTTGGAAGCCAACGGTATAACCCAGGAAAACTTACGATCCGTGCGCATGTCTGATGCAAAAGTAACGGTTCTGACTAAAGGATATACCTTTGATCCGGTAACGAAGATTGAACTGTTTATGGACTCACCTAACCTTGGAAAAACAAAAATCGCCTGGCTGGATACTATTCCACGCGGAGTTACAATGATAGAATTGAAACTTAACAAGGATGATTTGTCTGATTACATGAATGAGGATAGTTTCATTTTTACCGCTACAGGATACCTGGAAGAAAAAGTTACTGAAAAGATTGATTTCCTTTCAGAATTCAGGTATGTGATGCAGGGAGGACTCGGACAATAAAGCAAAGAAACATACCAATTATACCAACCCCTACAGTGAATACCAAGAAGGTATTTTCTGCAGGGGTTTTTGCTTTACTTGGATATATGTAAATTCCTTTAGATATTGCATGCCAGAAAAAACCATAATTAATTTATAAACATGATGAAAAGAGTTATTAATATTTTATACGTTCTCATACTTATTGCTGTTGTTTCATGCCAGTCAGGAGATAAATCAGCTGAGTCAGGAGAGAAGTACTACCGTCAACTGAAATTCTCTGAAACCCCATACGACCAAATGAGTGGATTGCATGAGATAACTGCAAATGAAACCAGCGCCATAAACCATTATATGTTCAATTATAATGAAGAGGGACAATTGGTTTCTGTTGAATATAGACGGGGGGATGAATTGCTTGACGGCTCACAGACCGGGTCATCAAAGATTGTCATCAGGTATGAAGGCAATAAAGAGATACATAATTATTTCGATAAGAATGGTGAACCGAAACAATACAGAAAGGTTTTTACATCTGAGTATGAATTGGATGATAATGATGTACGTACGGGACTGAGGTTTTTGGATAAGGAGGGTAATCCTGTAGAAAACAGGAATGGAATTGCATGGTATAAATGGGATATTTTGGCGAATGGACAACTGCAGGAAAAAAGGTTCAACCTGGAAGGTGAAGAAACCGTTCTGAATGAATTCTGTCCCTTCTACGAACTAAGGTTTACATATGATGAGGAAGGATTTGTAACGAATATGGCAAACTACCAGGGTGACAGCATGTATAATTGCACAGTTGAAAATTGCGGTGACATCGGGGTTTCCTATTTTGCTTTCGAATACAATGATGCCGGTGACTTAACTCAATTTACAGTTTCCAGTTTAACGGGACAACTCTCCAATCTTTACTGGGGATGGGCAAAGTTTGAAAATAAGTATGATGAGAACGGGAACGTTCTGGAAAGAGCCATGTATGACCAGGATGATGAACCTCTTGGAGGAATGTCCGTTCCTGTTACCCAGATGGTATATGATGAGCATGGATCACTTTTAGAAAGAAGGAATTTAGATCCAGGCAGGAATCTTATGGATCATCCCCGCAACGGCATCGCTGCTTCAAAATATGTGTATGATGAACTGGGACATCCAAAGGATACCCTGAATTTTAATGCTCAAATGGTAGAGATTTAATGAGAACAATTACTTTTCTATCTCTTCTGTTTCTGATTTCCTGTACCCCTTCCGGGGAAAAGAAATCAGGGACAAGCCCAAAAAATCAGGAAATCTCCGTAGCTCCTGCTATTACTTCATTTGAAGGTAAGGCAGCCTTACTTCTTCAGCAATTACAGGATCAGGGAGATTATGTGAATAGCAGGCAGTATCCCAGTATGATCAAACCTGCAACGGTTTATGAGGAACTGGATCTAAATAACCTGGTAATTGATATCAGAAATGCTGAATCATTCGGGAAGGGACATATCAAGGGAGCTGTGAATGTTGGAATGACCGATCTTTTGTATTTTTTTGAAAATGATATCATTCCATTTAAATACAATAAAATTATCATTGCATGTAATGGGGGACAAAGGTCGTCATATTCAACAAATCTCCTGAGACTTTTAGGTTACGGAAATGTTTATTCCATGCGCTGGGGTATGGCAGGCTGGCACTCTGACTTTTCAGGCTATCTGGGTGAAAAGTACCTCTCCAGTGAATACCAGGACATACTGGTATCTGAAAGTCCCGAAAGACCTGCATCGATTAACCAGCCTCAACTTGAGTCCAATGCAACCACCGGAGAAGAAATTCTGAGGGAAAGGGTAGCTGAACTTCTCTCTACCCCTCCCAGCGAAATATTCATAAAAACACCGGAACTTTTCGAGAATCCGGATAAATATTTCCTGATTAACTTTGAGCGCAAGGATAAGTATGAATCAGGTCATATCCCTGGTGCTCACCGTTATAAGCAGCAGGGCACACTTGGGATCCCTTCGGTAATGGGCACACTACCGACCGATAAGACGATTGTATTATACTGCGGAACAGGGATGTCTTCAGCATTTGCAGCAGCCTACTTAAGGCTCTTCGGGTACAATGCCAGGTCGCTTTCTTACGGAACAAACAGCTTTATGTATCAGAAAATGCTGGATGAAAAGGAGGCTCTTTCCTGGCAGCCATTTACCGATGATATCCCGGGCGGATACTCCTATGTAAAGGGAAATTAGTTCCTGTCGAGTATAAGTAGATTCTCGTAACCCATCTGTGTCAGTAATATCCAGGCAGTGGAGGCTGTGGATGTTTCCCTTGCATAGAGTACAGCCATTTCCTGCTTTGACAGGAATTCATTGATGGATGGTATGTCCAATTCTTCCAGGGGTAGATTAATCGCGCCTGGAATTGCCGAATTCAAAAATTCTTCATTGGAACTCAGATCAATAAGTTTCAACTCACCCTTATCCTGCAACAATTCAAGCTGTTGCATGGAAATGATATATTCATTTTCCCCAATGATTTCTACAATCTCATCAGCATCGAGTATAAAAGAGTCCTTGCCCGGAAGAGCCAGAACTATTAGTAGAACCAGGATGGCTGATATAACATATAAAAGGTATTTTTTCATTAATCACATCCTCCCACAAGGTCAGCTTCCTTTTTCCTCTTTACTGACAGATAAACCTTTTTAAGACTATCCGGGAGCTGGTTCATACTGGTATAAAATCCCCTGGCCCTGTACCGGGTTTCAAATAGGGCATTTTCAGAGGGACTTATATGTTCACCGGTGAACTCGGATTCCATAATCAGCTCATTCCACAACTCCAATCCACCTTTCATAATTTTTATCCTGGGGTATCCCAGCTGTGTGCCAAGCATCCAGGCTTCTGAGGAGAGAATATCATTCTTGGAATATAGAATCACCATTTTCTCTGGATCATCAAGATATCCTGACCAGTCAGGGTTTAAAATATCCTTAAATGGAATGTTTATAGCCCCCGGAATGTTTTCATCAAGATATTCCTCCGGCTCCCGTATATCTATCAGTTGTACTCCAGTATCCTCATAAACAACAAATTTTGCAACCTGGTCGCAGCTGAGAAATCTACCGGGATCATTTAGCAGAACAATCATTTCCGAAGGTTTCAGTTCATTTGCTGATCTATGCCGGTCAGGCATGATGAATGCCAGGGTGGCAAAAAGGACCAGCACAGCGGATACCTGAATCCGGAAGGATATATTTTTATGAAAATCCATGCTCATTTAATAATCGCCGCTTATATCAGGTCTGGCAAATCTTTTTTCAGCTTTTTCTGCCAGCCAGAACATAAAAACAGCCGCAATAACGACAAGCAGAATAAACAATGAATCACTTATTCCCATGGATTCAGAGAGTTTGATTGCCCCTTTGGACCCGGAAATATGAAAGTTTTCTATAAGGGGATAAGTTTCTGCGAACAGAAAGGCACCTATCCCACCACCAAATAGAAAGATGAATGCATCAATTTTGCCAATGGCAGCAGCACTTATGCCTGTACCTGGACAAAAACCTCCCATGATAAAACCCGCTCCCATAATAATTCCACCGATGAGAGCTGGACCAGGATAAAAATAATTATGAAAAACAAGGTTCATATCCAGCATTCCCAGGGAGGACAGTATCCTTGCCCCTATCATGGCAACAATTGCAGCGGTAAAGAAAACCTTGAGAACAGTAGCGTCATAACCGTAAAACATCCCGGCAAGTTTTCTGCTGGATGAAAATCCTGCCTGCTCCAGAGCAAAACCAAAACCTATCCCGATTGCAAATGCAATCAAAAGATTAATGAACTGCCCCGATTCTAATGCCAAAGGTCCCATATTCCTATATCCAGTTTTTTCTGAAAAACCATGCAAAAAGATAACCTGATCCGAATATTGCCATCATAGTGACAAACCCGGCAGTGGTCAGGACGGCCATTCCCGAAAGAGCTGCCCCGCTTGTACAACCCCTGGCAAGCTGAGCTCCATAAACAAAGAATACACCTCCGAGAAAAGCCATTATCAGGCGCTTCCTGCTGGAAATTTTAGGCGATTTTTCAACCTTCCATGTCAACCTGCCGGATACTGATCCGGAAATAAAACCTCCTGCCAGCATACCAAGTATCTCCAGCACAAGCCAGTTTTTCAATGGTGAATTACCATCTGCAAAATACTTGCTGTAATAGGATGAATTCTGAACATGTTCCTGGCTGCCTGCCCCCACTATGGAAACAACACAGTATTTTATCCCTCCACTTGCTCCCAGTCCCCTGCCTGACAGATACATAGCAGATAACAGTACCAGTCCCAGTAAGACACCGGCAAGGTAGGGATTCATGTATGGTTTTCGCTTTACCATTCCCAAATGTAGAAAAATCTGGAATTCATTGGTATTTTTATGCAATGAATCGGTTTATTTTACTTGTAACTGGACTACTTTTCTATGTGAATTCTGCCGCCCAGGATGGTTGGGAGCTTAAAAAAGACAGGGATGATATCGTAATCTATACCCGGGAGTCCGATGAAAATCCACTGAAGGAATATAAAGCAACAGTGATTCTTAACAGTCCCCTTTCAGAGGTGTATAGTTTTCTTACAGATCTGGAATACAGACCGGCATGGGTTATTCGGTGCAAGGGACTTCAAATAATCGATACCCTTGACGGTGGAAGCATACGGTATCAGACAAGTTATGATATACCCTGGCCATTGGCAGACAGGGACCTGCTTGTTCGTGCAGATCTCTCCTATGATAAAGTAAACCGAAGAGCAGAACTTAACACCAGGCATACGGACCTGGAATATCCATTGGAAAGCGGAATGGTGAGAATGCCTCTTTATAAGGAACACGTATTTCTTGAAGAAATAGATTCCCATCATACGAAATTCAGAGCTGAAGGATTTGCAAATCCCGGTGGCTATGTACCGGCATGGTTGGTAAATATGTTCATGGTCGATGGAATCTATGATTCAATGATCCGGACCCAGGAAGAAATTGATAAAAGGGTAAAAAATATAAAGGATTATTGAATAGCCAGCTCAATATCCTCGAGCAGGTCTTCAATGTCTTCAATGCCCACAGATAGTCTCAACAAGGTTTCACTTACTCCAAGCTCAATACGCTTGGCTTCAGGATACTCAAAGTAGATAGTGGACCAGGGATGTATAATCAGGCTCTTATTGTCATTCATATTCGTAGCCCTGCGGATCACCCTGAGCTTATTCATAAAAGTAAAACAGGCCTCTTCAGATGAAAGCTCAAAAGTTAAAATTGTACCCGGAATACCATTGAATTGCTTTTTACTTAATTCGTAATATTCAGAGCCAGGCATTCCAGGATAATTAACACTTTTTATATCCGGGTGATTCCCCAAACGCTCAGAAAGTTTCATGCAATTAGTATAGGATCGTTCTACCCTTAATGCCAGGATATCCATTCCCATGCTCTGAAGCTGGGCAGTCCTTGGTGACATACAGGGACCAAGATGACGAAACACTTCTTTTCTAAGCTTGGCGATCAGGGCCATGGATTTCTTCTTTTCATAAAAGGAAGAAAGAATTTCCTGGCTGCTCCAGTCATTAACCCCCGTGTCTACAATAATGCCCCCCACCGAGGTTGCACCTCCTGAAATAAACTTGGTGCTGGACATAACCTCCAGATCAATACCAAACGATTTAGCATCAAATACATTGAAAGGGGTTAATGTAGAGTCAGCCATAACAAGTATCCCATGTTTTTTTGCATGCCGAACCAGTTCAGGAATGTTTACTACCTCCAGCTGTGGATTAGTAACTGTCTCAAAGAACAGGAGACGGGTTTTATTATCAATGTTTTTTGATAGACTGGCAGGATCAAGAAGATTGCAAAACCTTACCTCAATTCCCAATCCCGGTAAAGTTTTACTGAATAGTCCATAGGTATGACCAAACAGTTTTGGCGAAGCAAGTATGTTTTCACCAGGCTTTACAAGGGCAAGCAGGGTGCTGGATATGGCGGCCATACCGGAAGCCATGGCAATCGCGGCTCGCCCCCCACTTGCTGCAATTACTTTGGACTCCAGGTATTCGACTGAGGGATTTGATGACCTTGAATAGGCATGTGCAGGTTTTTTGTCCTGAAATGCCCCGGCAATGTCCTCGGCACTGTCAAACTCAAATGCAGTATTTTCATAAACCGGAAGATGCAGGGCATTAAAGGGGTCCTTTTTTATATAAGGTGCTGTAAGCATCCTTGTTGTAAATCCTGGTTTTTTATTGGACATGTCTACAATCTTAATATTTTCGAAGGTAAATATATAAGTTTTCCCTATATTCAATTCCGAACCCAATACTAATACCATGAAAAGCTTAAGTTTAATCCTCACATTATCAGTTATTTCATTCGGTTGTTTTTCTCAAAAAAGTCTGGATCTACTGACTCTCTCCGGCAGGTATGCTTTCCCAACGAATTATGAAAATCCGTATGAAAGCGTTAAAGCAAATGAGACCGGCGCTCTGATCAATATTAAGTTTGCACTTCCGGCTACCAGTGATACGAAATGGTTTAACAGTCTTACTTATACTGCCTTTCACGTAAATAATGATGCCCAGATGCCGGCAGAAGTTGCCAATCCCATTCACCTGCATTCATTTATACTGCAAACCGGCTTATATCAGAAATTTGATAATGGTCGTGGATTACTGCTTCTGGTCGCGCCAAGGTTTATGACAGATTTTGAAGATGATGCCGGCAAGGGTTTCCAGTTCGGAGGTCTTGCCATGTATGAAAAGAAATACCATGACGACCTTTTGCTACGTTTCGGCCTTATGTACCATGATGAACTCGGAGGAACCTACCTGGTACCCATAGTTCACACAGAATGGCAGATTAACAGTAAGTTCAGCCTGAATGGTATGTGGCCGATCTATGGGAAATTTAACTACCATGTTAATGAGAACTTTACAGCCGGTATCAGCCACTTCGGACTTCTTACATCCTATCGGCTGGGGAATCCCAATTATGAGGGTGATTACATTGAACGCACAAGTATTGACCTCTCCCTTTTTGGCAGAATCAGGCTGGCAGGAAACCTTCACCTGGAAGGCAGGTTTGGGTATGCCTTAGGGAGATCATATGCTCAATATTCAGCCGACCAGACAGTACCACTAAGGATTACGATTCTTAAATTCGGTGATGAGAGGGTAGCTAAAAATACAGAGTTCAATCCCGGTCCTATAATCAGTCTTCGCCTGGCTTACAATCTTCCCCTGTAATTCGGTTGTTTCTGCCTCGGAAATTTATTATTTTAGCCGTATGCAAACCATAAATCAACCCCACATGGCCCTGAAATGTCCCTTTTGCGATCACGAAGGCATGCCCATTGTCGAAAAAAAGATGTCTGAAACCGGCTGGGTGATCTTTGTTCTTCTGGTGATTTTCTGTCTCCCACTTTGCTGGATCCCATTTGTAACCGAAGGCACAAAAGAGGAAATCAGGAAATGTGCAAATTGTGGGAGCAGGCTTGGGTAATATCTCTGCCATTGAGAGAAACGGACGTTTAAGCACTTTCGGATATCTTGTCAACAGTCTGATAGCACTCAGTTGTCTGGGTACACTTACATATCCATTCCTGGATGCGGGTGGAATAATAAATTTTGATTGTCTTTTTAAAAGTATCACTGGACTCCCATGTCCCAGTTGTGGTTATTCCACAGCGATCGGATGCATGCTTTCAGGTGATGTGGGCCACAGTTTTATGCATAATCCCGGATGGATTTTCTGGGTAGTTCTCCAGCTCACACTTGTCTATATTGGAATTGTTTCGGTCATAAAAGGCAGGCAGTCCATTATTCCCGGAAAATTGATAATTCCCCTCGCCGGACTCATCATCCTGACCTGGATTGCGAAGTTTGTTATCGGGCCGGAGTACTACTAAGCAGGTAAGCAGCAATCTATTTCAGTTTATCCGGGTATTTCGCCTTAAACTTATCCACCTTTGGTTTTACAACAAATGTGCAATAAGGTTGATCCGGATTATTTTTAAAATAGTCCTGGTGGTATTCTTCAGCCTTATAAAACCCACTGAATTCAGTGATTTCAGTAACAATGGGATCTGAGAAGGTTCCAGAAACACTCATGGCTGCCTTGGATCTTTCGGCAGTTTCCTTTTGTTCCTGACTATGATAGAATACCGCCGACCGGTACATGGGTCCAACATCGTTTCCCTGTCTGTTTAGCGTCGTTGGGTCATGGGTATGCCAGAATACATCCAGTATTTCCTCAAAACTGATAATGGCAGGATCATAATATATCTGGCAAACTTCAGCATGTCCTGTCCTTCCTCCCGAAATCTCCTTATAAGATGGATTCTTTACATTACCTCCTGAGAATCCGCTGACAACCTTTTCAACTCCTTCCAGTCCTTCAAAAACGGCTTCAGTGCACCAGAAACAACCGGAAGCTAAAGTGGCTACATTATCTTTTTTCTCTGATTCCATAATTACATTAAAAGATTCCAATCCAATTAGTACCAAGACCAAACCAATAAATACAAATCTCTTCATTATTTTTATTTAAAACGGTTCTAAACTAAAAAATATTTTCTATATTTTCATTCCAGACACTGATTAAAATCTCATCAATGCAACAATGCTGTAGCTGATTTGTTCAAATAGTCACCTATAAACTTACTTTTCAATGGATATCAGAGAATTCTTAGAACTTCACTCATCCAGGCTGCATGCAGATATCCTGGCAGACAAGATAGAAGAAGATCCTGATGTTTATGACAGGGTCTGGGAGATCATGTTGGAGACGGAACACCCGGTATCCATGAGGGCAGCCTGGGCCCTGACCATATTTGCCAAACGGCATCCATATTTTATTGAACCCAGGGCTGATGAGATAATCCATGCCCTTAAGAAGGTTGAGTCCCCCAGTGTCAGGCGATGCCTGCTAAGTCTTCTTACCCATGCTGATTTACCGGAAAAACAGGCAGGTTTTCTTTTTGACTTTTGCTTTGAACTATTGGAATCCCCATCAGCAGAAATCGCTCATAAGGCATATGCCATGACCATACTTTACAATATCTCAAAGAAAGAACCCGATCTTAAACCCGAATTAGTTGCCCTGTTTGAATCACAACAGGACGATGAATCAGGTGCCATCATTGCAAGGTCAAGGATACTCCTGAAAAAATTATATAAGGAACTTTCCATGCCCTACAGTGATTCAATAAACTGACTATCTACTGAACAGATCAAGAACTGCCTTACTCATGCCCAGTACTCCCGTTGTGTAGGTGAGTGCAAAATCAGGATAAAATTCAGGATTGTGAAGACCTGGCAAAGAAACACCCTGGTTCAGATGAACCTGGAATTTTGAAGGATTGACTGTTCCAAGCCAGAACATGGCTATGGGAATATTTTCTTCGGTTCTTCCATATTTAGAGAAATCCTCTCCGGCAGTTACCGGGTCGACCAGGATAACATTTTCCTCACCCAGAACGGAAGTAAAGGATTTGACAGCATCCTCAGTAAGACCTTCATCATTTACTACCGGAGGGGTTACCTGGTTAAGAGGGGTAACAACAGGATAGAGAGATTCAGGAAGTCCAGCCGATTGCGCTATTCCGGAAGAGATTCTTTTAAGTCCCTCTATAATCCCATCATAAACCTCATCCTCATAATACCTGACGGTTAACTGCATTTTTACTTCGTCTGGAATAATATTGTGAACCGTTCCACCATGAATGGATCCGACTGTAACTACTGCGGGTTTCAAGGGACTGATCTCACGGCTTGTTATGGTCTGGAAAGCAAGGACCATGCGTGAAGCCAGAACCACCGGATCAACTGCTGAATGAGGCATAGCTCCATGCCCTCCTACCCCATGAACGATTATGTCTACAGAATTCACCCCAGCCATAAACGGACCTGGCCGGTATCCGATTGTTCCTGCCTGCATTTCTGCACTTACATGATAGGCCAGGGCATAGTCCGGTACAGGAAAACGCTTAAATAATCCATCTTCAATCATTGCATTTGCACCCCCGCTTTTCTCTTCTGCCTGCTGGGCAATCATTATCAGGGTTCCCTTCCAGGATCCCTTCAATTCAGAAAGCACCCTGGCTGTGCCGAGCCAGACCGTCATATGCATATCGTGTCCACAGGCATGCATAACTCCCGGATTCTCAGAAGTAAAAGACAGGCCGGTTTTCTCTTCAAGCGGAAGGGCATCCAGGTCCGTTCGCAACATGATAACAGGTCCTTTACCATTCCTTAGAAGTCCAACGAATCCATTACCCCCTACATTCCTGCTGACCTCAAATCCAAGGCTTACCAGTTCGGAGGATAGTTTTTCCGAGGTCTTAAACTCCTCAAAAGATAATTCAGGATGACGATGAAAGTGTTCGTAAACTGATTTATGATTTTCAATATTTTCAGAGATTATATCACGTATCTGTTTTTCATTCTGTGTAAATCCGCTTGCCGGCAACATAAAAATTGCCACCAGGAGGAGTATTATCTGTCGCATATCTCCAGTATTAAAATTTCCTAAATATAATATTTCAAACCATAGAAGAATCTTATGAATTTTATATAATTTGAATGCCTTAAAAACAAACTCATTATGAACAGACTGATATTACTGACAGGCCCCTCGTGCATAGGTAAAAGTCCCCTTGACCGAGCATTGAAGCGATTCTACCCCGGTCTCAGGGAAAACCTGCAGAAACTAGTGCTTTACAATGACCGTGCTCCCAGGCCGGGCGAAAATGAGGGAGTGGACTATTATTTCCGAAAGCGTCAGGAAATTGAAGCTTTCAGACTGGATGGACGATATATCGTAATGGGTGTACGTGGAGACCTGCAGGCATTGAATGTGAAGGAACTTGCTGCAAAGCTTAAAAAAGGGGATGTTTTTTATGAAGGAAATCCCTATGTTTCTGAGATCCTGCAGACACACCCCCAACTGAATGATTATCCGAAACTGAGCGTATTCCTGTCCCCACTCTCAAAAGAAGAAATAAAGTATTTCCAGGCACCCAGCAGGAATGTCAGGCTTCCGGACTTCATTACGGAGATTATGAGGCGGAAACAACTTCGCCGTAAAACACATCAGAAAATCGAACTCTCATTAACCGATCTTGACGATATAGAAATACGCGCCTCAAGTGCTTACAGGGAAATGAAAATGGCCTGGCAGTTTGACTATGTCATACCTAACCATGATGGTGAGGACAGCGATAACTGGGAATTATTTTATTACCCTATTGGCGAAGCCCGTAAAACCATGCTCAGCTTTGTTGCACTGCTTCAGGGGAAATCTTCCCCGGGAGTGGAAAAATGGGAAAAAGGAATGCTAAAATGAGGGAAGCTTCCAGGGCTCCCGGTAGCTGGCCTTCACCAGCTCATTCGCCTTGTCATTTTTGATAAATTGCTGAGTATCATTATCCCAGAATACTTTGCTGCCGGTACGATAGGCAATGTTTCCAAGCTGAGCCACCCTTGCAATATGTGCCCCAATCTCAATTGGAGCATTTGGGGTTTCCCTTGATCTCATACATTCCACGAAGTTTGTTGCATGCAGGTTCACACCCCTTGGACCGGTTCTCTTTTGCATTGGCACAGCTTCCATCTGTAGTTCCCCTTTGATCTTCTCAGGAATCACTTCCCAACCTCCACGGTCCAGTACCAATGTACCCTTATTCCCGATATAGGAGATCCCATGTGTTCTTCCGTAGCAGCCACCACCAATTCCAATGGCAGATTCCCATACCAATCCAAAACCATCAAATTCATAGATGGTATACTGTGTGTCAGGTGTTTCCTTGGCATCATCCGGCCAGGCAAATTTACCTCCCGATGAGATTACGGTATTCGGCACGTATTGGTCCATCCCGTACAATGCAAAATCAAGCAAATGTACTCCCCAGTCCGTCATCAACCCACCGGCATAATCCCAGAACCATCTCCAGTTCCAGTGAAAACGGTGCTGATTGAATGGTCTGGAAGGTGCAGGCCCCAGCCACATATCGTAATTCACTCCTTCAGGAGCGGGCTCATCAGGTACAATGGGAAAATTTCCATCCCATGGCATGTAGGCCCAGGCCTTTACAGTACGTATATCACCCAGCTGCCCGGAACGGACAAAATCTACGGCATCCTGGAAATGAGGATCAGACCTCTGCCATTGACCTACCGTAACAACCCGGTCGGATTTATGAACGGCTTTCTCCATTATATTGATTTCCTCAATGGAGTTAGCGATGGGTTTTTCCACCCAAACATCTTTTCCGGCATCAATAGCATCCGTCAACAGAAGGCAATGCCAGTGATCGGGGGTGGCTATAATTACTGCATCGATATCTTTTTTCTCCAGAAGTTTCCGGTAATCATCGTAGAGCTTGGGTTTCTTATCTCCCTGCAATTTGGCCACATCTCCCCCCCTCTTTTCAAGCACATTCCTGTCCACATCACAAAGAGCGACACATTCAACACCTTCATTACCAAGCATTCCTTTGACATTATTGAAGCCCTGTCCCTTTACTCCAATAACCCCTACCTTGATACTGTCATTGGCTCCAAACATCCTGGCAGCAGCAGAGGATGTTGAGGGTAAAAACGGAATTAAGCTGGCTCCTGCAGCTGTGGCAGCTGTACTTTTGATGAAATTCCTTCTTTTCATTGGTCTTATATTAGTTAATGGTTGTTTGTTTAATGCAATATAGTGATAATAGGCCTTGGATCATTTGGGTTTTACTTTTGCTGCAATCCGGAAAAACAATCTCGGTAAGAACCTGTCGGATATGAACCATAAGTCAGTTCCTTCCTTCCGATTAAAACTTCACGTTTTCGCTTATGGATAGCATTCAAGTACTTTCTGGCGCAAACATCAGCAGGGATTCCGGAAGCCAGCCCCGGATCCATCTCCCCTTGAGGGCTTTCCGTCTCCCAAAAGAGAACTTAAGGATATCGAAGTCCTCACCCTTCCGGGCATGGCTATGGTGACAGAGATATTTTCGCCTGCCAATTCTATTCCCAGGGTCTCAAAAAATCCCTGGACCGCATGTTTGGATGCAGCATATGCAGAGCGCAGAGGAAATCCGAATTTTCCGGTAATACTGCTGGTAACTGCAATGGCCCCACTCCCTTGCTTCAGCATGGATGGCAATACCAGCCTTGGTAAGGATCACAGCTCCGAAAAAATTGATATTCATTATCTTGTAATCCACATCCAGTGAAGTTTCCACGGTAAGGGATCGCTGGCTGATGCCTCCATTATTAATCAGAACGTCTACCCTGCCGTAATGCGACAAAGCATCCTTCACGGCTGCTTCAATGGATTCACGATTGGAGAGATCCAAAGGAAGTGCGAGTGCTTCCACCTTCATCTCCCGGCATCTCCCGGCAACCTTTTCTAATCCCGTTTCATTAATGTCACTCAGTATCAGTTTGCCTCCGTACTCGGCGGATTTATATGCCAGGGCCTCTCCTATTCCGGATGCGGCTCCCGTAATCCATATCACTTTATCTTTAAATCTCATGCTTCTTGCTTATCCTGATCCAAAAGTATAAATAATTTTACTCCCTCATTAATCTTTGTAATTTTGAGCGATTCTAAAAACGCATATGAAAATTCAGATTCTCCAGCTAATTGAGGGGGCCCGACAGGCAAAGGGACTAACGGTAATTATTGATGTTTTCCGTGCCTTTTCCACTGCCTGTTATGTATTTGGCAATGATGCCGCAGAGATCCTTTGCACAGGGGAAGTGGATACTGCCTTCCGCCTGAAAAAAGAAAATCAGGAAAGAATCCTCATGGGGGAAAGGAATGAACGAATGGTTGAAGGATTTCTATATGGGAATTCACCTTTTCAGGTGGAACATACAGATTGCAAAGGAAAAACTTTCATCCAGACGACCAGCGCAGGTACCCGGGGAATGGTTAGTGCTACCGGGGCTGAAGAGATCATTACCGGCAGTTTTGTAAATGTGGATGCAATAGTGAATTACATCAGGGAGAAAAATCCGGAAACCGTATCACTGGTTTGCATGGGCTATGCTGCAGAGCGTCCAATAGAGGAAGACACATTCTGTGCGGAATACATACGGGCAAAATTAAAAGAAGAAAATCCTGATTTTGATGCTATGGCTGAAAGGATCCGAAATACTAGCGGTAAGCGTTTTTTTATTGCAGAAAACCAGGGACATGCTCCTTCAACTGATTTTTATCTCTGCCTTGATATTAACAGGTTTGATTTTATTCTCAGGGCAGATCCCATAGCACCGGGAGTCCTCTCACTTAAAAAAATTAGAAATGGAAATTAAAGAACGTATTCAGAAATATTTTAAGGAAAAATCCACTTTTAGGATTACTACCGATATCTTTTTTTACCTGCTGATCCTGGCCATGCTCCTGCCGGTTACCAGGAAGTATGTATCAACGGGAATAAATAAGCTTATGATGCATAGGCCTGGTGTAATTGCTGAATCCATGCAGGTACAGCTGAGTGATGAGGATTTTGAATGGGGACTGGCGGATATGAGCGGAAATCCCGTTACATTCAGTGATTTCAGGGGAGATATCATTTTTCTCAGCATCTGGGCTACCTGGTGTCCTCCCTGTCGTGCAGAAATGCCGAATATCCAAAGACTATATGACCAATATGGTGAAAAAATCACCATGGTTCTGGCAAGTCAGGAAGATCCCGCTACAATCAAAAGCTTCATGGAAGAGCAGGGATATACCATGCCTTTTTACCGCCTGGTTCGCAACCTGCCTGAAACTTTACAGTCCTCCTCCATACCAACGACCTTCCTGATCAACAGGGAAGGAAAGATAGCTGTTAAGAAAACCGGGGCAGCGAAATGGGACGGGGATTTCTTTACAGGATATATCGACAGGCTGTTGGCTGAGTAGGTCGTTTGTGAATAAGAGTCCTTTGAGGAATCTTTCTGGCAGCTTTCAGGCAGCTTTCCTGTACCTCCAGGTGGCAAGCAGCATCATTACTATGCCATATATCAAAAGGGACCAGAATTCCCGGGCAATATCTGCAAAACCTGAGCCTTTAAGCAGAATCATACGAATAACCCTGATAAAATAGGCAATCGGATTTACTGTATTAACCTTAATTGCCCAGTCCGGCATGCTTTCCACCGGAGTGAATATTCCTGACATAAGCATAAACGTCAGGAAGAAAAAGAACATCAGAAACATTACCTGGATCTGGGAATTGGAAATGGCAGCGAGGAAAAGTCCAATAGCCAGGGCAACCAGGAGATAAACCGATGCAAAAAGAAAAAGCAGTGCAATGCTTCCTTCCATAGGCAGATGGAAGAAAATTTTTCCCACCGTCAGTCCAAAAGATAATTCGAACAATGCAATGATCCAGAAGGGTAATAACTTGCCTGTAATAAACTGGTATTTCCGAATGGGTGTCACGTTGATCTGTTCAGCTGTACCCAGTTCCTTTTCCCTTACTACATTCAGGGCCGTCAGCATCATACCTATCATGGTTATAAGGATGACCAGTATCCCCGGAAGCATAAATATTTTGTAATTCAGATCCGGATTATACCAGAATGCATGCCTGATGCTTACCTGTCCCATATCCCCTGCAGCAGCCCCCATAGTTTCTATAATAATCCTCTCATTGAAATCTCTCAATACACTTGTAGCATAGGCATTAGAGAGTCCCGCTGTAGTCGCATTCACAGCATCAACAAGGAGTTGAATCTGGCCCCCTTCTTCCCTGATCAGATTCCTTTCAAATCCAACAGGTATATGTAGAATAATATCCGCATCATTGGATCTCAGCATATCCTCAGCCTCATCAATCGAGAATGTGAACTCTTTAACAGTAAAAAACGGGGAACTTTCAAATTTTCCATACAGTCTTCTTGAGACATTGGATAGGTCTTTATCTACCACAACCATCTCAATATTCTTCATTTCAAGAGTGGCAGCAAAAACCAGTACAACCATCTGGAATAATGGCATAGCAAAGATTATGGGAAGCATGATCCGGTTCCTGAAAATCTGAATAAACTCTTTCTGCAATAAGAAAAGAATGGTTCTCATAATACTATTCTAACCGGGTTTTAAATCTTCTGACGGAATTTCCCATGAAAAAGACCAGCATAAATACCAGTACAAGGGTTTCCTTCCAGATAAAGGCTATTCCTGTTCCCTTAAGCATTATACTTTTTACAATAACAATAAAGTATTTGGCAGGGACTATATAACTGATCCACTGAAGTACTTCCGGCATGTTCTCTACAGGAAATATAAATCCCGACAGAAGTATGGTTGGCAACAGCAGGATGATCATTGAAAAAAACATGGCCATCTGCTGGGTATCTACCAGGGTTGAAACAAAGATTCCCAGTGCAAGCGCAACACTGATAAAGAGAAGACATTCCAGCAATAGCAGTAAAAGGCTGCCCTGCACAGGTAAGCCGAACACAAAGTACCCCATAGCAACAATGGTCAGGGCATTTACAAAAGAAAGGATCACATAGGGAGTAACCTTTCCGATTACGATCTGGACGGGATTTAGTGGGGAGACCAGAAGGGTTTCCATGGTACCGGTTTCTTTTTCCCTGGTGATGGTGATAGAGGTCATTAGAGCAGAGACAATCATTAGTATCAGTGCCATAACACCTGGAACAAACATATAGGCACCCGCCATATTTTCATTATACAACATCCTGATTTCCGGGACGATCAGCATTTTCACTCCTGCATCCTGCCTCATTTCCGATCAGGTAATCCTGGATTATAGCGGAGGTATAGTTGACAACCAGGTTTGCCGTATTGGCATCGGAAGCATCTGCCAGGAGCTGAATATCAGCTGATTTTTCCTTTACCAGCTTCTGCCCGAAACCTGGTTCAAAAATGATTACCTCTTTAATATTCCCTTCCTTGAATTTTTCTTCAATCTGCTCTGTATTATCAAGGTAGCCATCAAAGATGAAATATCCGGAGGAAATTATTTTATTGGTAATGTCGTGTGTGTATTGGTCCTGGGACTGATCAAGAACGGCTATCCTAATGTCTTTCAACTCATTTGAGACTACAAATCCGAATATTAGAAGTTGTACTACAGGCATTCCGAACAATATCAGGAGGGTCCTGAAATCCCGCAGGATATGGTTGAATTCTTTTCTCATAAAACCTTTAAACCTCTTCATAGTCTATCGGGCTATCTTTATAAAAACCTCGTCAATATTAGCAGAACTGTATTCTTTCATCAATTCAGCCGGGGTTCCAATGGCTTCAATCCTTCCGGCATCCATTATGCTGACCCGGTCACAATACTCAGCTTCATCCATGTAATGAGTGGTAACAAATATGGTTATACCCTCCCGGGATGCCTTGTAGATCATGTCCCAGAACTGACGCCGGGTGATGGGATCCACTCCCCCGGTAGGTTCATCCAGAAAAACTATGCTGGGCTGATGAATGATGGCCACGGAGAAAGCCAGCTTTTGCCGCCAGCCAAGGGGAAGGTCTTTGATCAGTTTGTTCCGCATTCCCTCAAGTTCCAGTGTTTCCAGTAATTCATCCGTACGCTCACTGATCCTTTTCCGGCTCATTCCGTATATCCCGGCATACAAACGAATATTCTCAAATACTTTTAGGTCCTCATACAAAGAAAATCTCTGACTCATGTATCCGATACGACGCTTTATCATTTCCCTGTCGGTAAATACATTGTATCCGGCAACATATATCTCCCCGCTGGTCGGCAAGGAAAGTCCACATAAAATCCTCAGTGCAGTTGTTTTGCCGGCACCGTTTGCCCCAAGAAATCCAAAAATCTCTCCCTTGTATACATCAAAACTCAGGTTGTCGTTCGCAGTGAAATCTCCGAACTTTTTAACCATGTTCCTTACCCGTATTACTGGAGCTTCAGTATTCATAATTTAATATATCAGGACTTTAGCATAAGGTCCAGGAAACAATCTTCAATCCCGGGTTTTATTTCTTCCATTATCAGACCGGCATGCCCATTGGCATTAAGGTAGGCGGCCAGTTCTTTATCATCTGACTCATCTTTCAGGGTTAAATGAAGATGCTGTCCGAATAAGAAAACTGAATCGGTATTGGGGTAGTCCTCCAATTCATTCTTCAGCTGGTATAAATCCTCAGCCTTTATAGAAAGCAGCCGTTTCCGGAAGTTTCCGGTAATTTTATCCGGTGTATCCAAGGTTAAAATGCTGCCATCCTGGATCAGCGCAACCCGGTCACATAATTCAGCTTCATCCATATAAGGAGTGGAAACAAGGATGGTAATATCATGTGATTTCAATTGGATAAGCATATCCCAGAACTCCTTCCTCGAAACTGCATCAACACCTGTTGTGGGTTCATCCAGCACAAGTATCCTTGGTCTATGGATAAGGGCGCAGGACAGGGCCAATTTCTGTTTCATACCCCCGGAAAGTTTTCCAGCTCTCCGATTTTTGAATGGCTCAATATGTGAATAAATATCCTTGATCAAATCATAATTCTCCTCCACGCTGCTTCCAAAAACTGTAGCATAGAAATTGAGGTTTTCCTCTACGGTAAGATCCTGGTAAAGTGAAAATCTCCCGGCCATATATCCAGTTATCCTGCGGATAGCTTTGTAATCTTTCACCACATCCATGCCGTGAATGGTAGCAGTACCGCTGCCTGGCAACAACAGTGTACACAGGATACGGAAAAGACTGGTCTTACCTGCACCATCCGGTCCAATTAGTCCGAATACCTCCCCCTGTCCAATGCCCAGGTTGATATCCAGAAGGGCATTGACATCCCCATAGGATTTTGAAATATTCCGTATATCGACCGAGAATTCTTCCATATCAGCTATTTAAACCTGTAAATTCTTCCAGCATCCTGAACAGGGCTTTCCGGTTAAGCTCCTCATTTGATAATCCTTTTCTGATTTCTTCGTGGGACTGAACCCATTCACCGGGTGTAAGATCTCCGGAAGCATGTTCAAGGAGTCCTTCAATCAATTCATGATTTACCTCCAGGTGAAATTGTATTGCGAGTACATTTTTATTATAAGAAAAAGCCTGGTTTCTCGTGACAAGGCTTGATGCAAGATGTTCTGAGCCTTCCGGCAGGTTAAATGTTTCACCATGCCAGTGAAAAGGGACAAATGATCCAGGCAGGATATTCCTGTCCCCTGCCACCGGAAACCATCCGATTTCCTTTTCTTTCCCTGGATAAGTTTTTTCCCCGAGAACATCTGCTACAAGTTGGGCACCAAGGCAGATTCCAAGTACTTTTTTATCCTGTTCGATACATGTTTTAATGAGATGCTTTTCAGCCTTTAAGTAGGGATATTTCTCATATTCATAAATATTCATGGGTCCGCCCATAATAAGGAGAAAATCTACCTCCTCTGGTTCAGGCAATTCAGTCTTCTCATACATCCTCCAGATTTTCAGAGGTATGCCCTTTTCGTTGAACCAGTCATCTATGTATCCTGGTCCCTCGAAAGAAACATGCATTATGCAATGTGCTTTCATAATTTGATCTCCCCAGGCATACCTATTTTAAGTCTTCCGTCATTGGCAACTTCTACCTTAACAGCATAAACCAGGTTCACTCTTTCCTCCCTGGTCTGGATAATTTTGGGTGTAAATTCTGATTTTCCAGATACCCAGGTGATCCGTCCTTTAAGGGGTGTTTCTGCACTGGATTGATCATCAATGATGACATCAACCTCCTGCCCTATTTTCACTGAAGCAAGCTGGTCGCCGCTTATATATACCCGGAGGATCATGGTTTGAAGATCAGCTATTTTGTATAGGGTTTTTCCAGGCATGGCCATTTCAAAGGATTCAGTATATTTTTCAAGCACGGTACCCTCTACCGGATTAACGATAATATGCTTTCTTAACTGTTCTTCAGTAATACTTATCCGTGCCCTCAGAGCTGAAATTTCGGCTCCTATGGTTTCAAACTGAGATTTTGTCGAAAGAATCTGTTTATCCAGAACAGCCAGTTGTCCCTCGAGATCATCCATTTGTTTTCCTGTAGCAGCCCCATCTTTGAGAAGTTTTTCAAGACGTGATTTCTCTTTAAGAAGGGTTTCCTGCTGGGATTGCTGCACCTGAATCTGGGCCCTAATACCTGAGCGCCTTGAATCCACTGCAAGGATATTTGCTTCCAGTTGTTTACGCTGTAGATCCAGTGTCATAGTATCTATACAGCCAACAACCTCTCCCTTTCCAAGAAGAATACCTTCTTCCAGGTCCAGTCCAAGAATCTTTCCCTGTCCCTCTGCAGAGATCAGGTACTCCTTTGCTTCAAAGTTTCCATAGGCATCAGAAAGTTCATCTTTGCCTGAACATCCGGCCATAATGGCCAGCATCAATAATGGTATGATTAGCTTTTGCATGGGTAATGATTTATGCGGTTTATATGATTCCTTTACTTGTCAGGTAATTTACCCTGGCCTGCTCCAGTTGAATACGGTGAAGGTCCAGTTGTATCCTGGCCTGTACCTCGGCATTAAGTTCAGTAATATAGTCGGTAGAGGTAATAACCCCGTTTTCAAGCCTGCTTATGGCCGCCAGTGTAATTTCCCTGCGTAGCTCCAGAATTTCCTTATCCCTGTTCACCGCTTCCTCGTACTTGATAATATCTGCCAGCAGTTCTTCCAGGTGTATACCCAGGTTCTTGTTAAATGCAGATTTTTCTGATCGAATGAGCTCCTGTTTCACTGCAAGATTTTCTTTCTCCCGGCTGGTCTTGCTCCAGTCCCATATATTCCATTGAACACCGGCTCCTACAATATAATATCCCCTGAATTCATCCCTGAAGAAGTTCAGACCGGGATTCCCGTAACCCAATTGTCCAAATACAAATGCCTTTGGGTATCTCTGCCTCCCTGTTAATTGTATACTTGCATCCAGGTTACTGATCTGTAGATCAAACAATTCCTGTTCCGGAAGCATGGGTTCAATGGCTGGTTCTATCTCTTCCGTGGGAAGGGCAAGCAGGGTATTTTCATTAATCTCCAGGGTAGTAAGTTCCCTTAGTATTACTATGGCCGAATTCCTGGCAATTTCTATTTCTGCCAGCTGCTGGTCTACTTTCAGACTCTCAGCTTTCAGTACTGTCAGGTCAGCTGGTATCAATGTTTCATTCCGAACAAGGGACTCCATATATTTCATTCTCTCCTTCAGTTCTTCCTGTTTCAGTCGGATGGTGCTTTCCTGCTGCTGAAGAACAAGTATATAGAAATACACTGCATTGACCTGCCCTTTTAGATGATTCAGGTTTACCTCTACCTTCTGCCTGTTCACCTCATAAATGGATTCTTCCAGCTCCTTTCCTTTCTTGCTTATGCCTCCATCGTAAAGTGTTTGCTGTACATCCAGCGTAAGTTTGTAATTATAGTGAGGCATGAGGGGTGCTTCAAATCCCGGAATGCTGCTGGCGAAAGGAAGCTCTACGACCTCGTTCTGCCAGGTATATTTACCGTTCATATCCATGGAAGGATACCAGTTTGCAGAATGATTTTTCTGGTTCAGTTCCTTTGATTGCAGGTAGAGATCTTTCTGGACATTTATTGGGTGGGTTTCCATAGCCAGCCTGTGGCATTCATCAAGGTAGATGGTATCCATGAACTGGCTGTAAATCAAACCTGTATTCAGGACCGATAGTACGAGTCCCATTACAAGGATGTATTTTCCGAAGTAAGAGCTTATTTTTTTCATTTTTTATCTTGTTGGGTGCGGGCACCATTAAACGCCATCTTAATGAATTCAGGAATATGCTTTGTTCTTTCAGAAATAAACTGCTCGTATGCCTCAGGATTATCTTCGAATGCCACTGCCTGGTAAATTGGCCTGCCCATAAAGGGAAATAAAATCATGCCCATGAGACTGGCGAAGAAATGCCGGGGGTCAACATCTTCCATTCCACTCCCTGTAAGTTCAGCCTTGAATTCTTTTAGAGTGTCATTGGGATGGAATCCGGTGCCTTTAAAAACATCAAGAATCCTGTCAGGATTCAGGGAAATTTCCTGGAAGATAAATATCGGCAGGTATGGATTTTCCCTTAATATATTGCTGTATGTATTTACAAAATCCTCAATTCTCTCCTGGAAGGGCCTGTCTGAGGAAACAATACCTAGCATCGCGGGAAATATCCGGGCAAACGTTTTTTCAAATATTGTATTAAAAAGTTTGTCTTTGCTTCTGAAATAATAGTGGAGTAAAGTCCTGTTGATACCTGCTTCGTCAGCAATATCCTGCATGCTTGCTCCCAGTTTACCTTTCAACATGAATACCTTGCCTGCCGCTGCCAGTATCCGGATTTCGGTATCAGGCTCCCGGGTCTGGTTTATTTCATCCATGGTTTTACTTTTAGGTTTAACTACTGTGTTTGACATTTATGTTAAACAACCTTGTAAATATATATAATATTTTAATTCATGTCAACAATTCTTTAAAAAAATTCAAAGGATTTTTGCATCCCTATTTCCGGGAAACGGAATTTATCTA
The DNA here is from genome assembly GCA_963777115.1 of uncultured Bacteroidaceae bacterium. Taxonomy (GTDB): domain Bacteria; phylum Bacteroidota; class Bacteroidia; order Bacteroidales; family SM23-62; genus SM23-62. The sequence continues at coordinate 1,437,442 of CAVZPP010000002.1, forward strand.
ACTTTAGGCCCTCTTATAAAAAAAAAATGAAACAGATAATCATACAACTCTTTGCTGCAATCCTGCTTATATCCTGTGCAGGTCCGCGGGAAAACCCCGATATAACGGAAGCTGAATTGCTTCAGCATGTGTCCTACCTTGCTTCAGATTCCCTGGAAGGCAGGTTGCCGGGAACTTTGGGGGACAAGCTAGCCGCTGAGTATATTGCATCCGAATTCAAAAAAGCCGGTCTTGAGTTTATTACAGAAGGCGGGTTCCAGTTATTTGATGTAATTACCTCCCTGGAAGCCGGAGAAATGAATTCCCTTGAACTCGGATCAGTGGTTTATGAATACGAAACGGACTACAGTCCATTTTCTTTCACAGCAAACAGCTCCCTTGAGTCTGAGGTGGTATTTGCCGGATACGGGTTCGAATTTGATAATGAGGACATGCAATGGAATGATTACGAGGGACTGGATATCAGTGGTAAGTGGGTTCTTGTATTAAGGGGTAATCCTGAAATAGACAGCACAACTTCGGTATTCCATGCATACAGTAATGAAAGGGATAAGGCAATGGTGGCAGCAGACCAGGGTGCCGGCGGAATATTATTCGTTGCCGGTCCCTCTTTCAGCCAGGACGACCAGTTAACGGATCTGGGAAAACGGGAAGGTAAAGTTGGAATTCCTGCTATACATATCAGCCGAAAGACAGCAGACCGGATACTTGAAAAAACCGGTATGAGTGTTGAGTCTCTGGAGAAGCAAATAATACAACAAAGAAAGCCCGCTTCCCTGTCAAGCGGCCAGACACTAAAGGCCTCTGCAGATGTTAAACCAAGCACGACAACAACTTATAATGTTGTTGGGTTCCTGGAAGGAAGTGATCCGGTAAGAAAAAATGAAATAATTGTCATGGGAGCCCATTATGACCACCTGGGTATGGGAGGAGAGGGAAGTTCTTCCCGGAGACAGGATACCACTGCCACACACAATGGTGCAGACGACAATGCATCGGGTGTAGCTGCCATGATTGAGATTGCTGAAAAACTTTCAGGAGCTGAAAAGAAGCCTGCGAACTCCTTTGTATTCATTGCATTTGGGGCAGAAGAAATGGGATTGCTGGGATCTAAGTATTATGTGGAGAATCCCCTGCTACCATTGGAGAATGTAAGAATGATGATGAATATGGATATGGTGGGAAGGCTGAGGGACCAGCAGTTACAGGTTGGCGGAGTAGGAACCACCCCCCGGAGTGAAGATATCGTAACCCAGCAGGTAGCCCATGACAGCCTCCTAATAAGTACAAGCAGTGAGGGATATGGGGCATCGGACCATTCCAGCTTTTATGGAAAAGATATTCCAGTGCTCTTCATCACCACGGGGGCACATACAGAATACCATACCCCGGATGATGATGTGGAAAGTCTTAATATGCCTGGCATGGTCAGTGTATCAAACTATGTTTATGGACTGGCAGAATATTTCGATGAACTTGAAGATACCCTGGTATTCCAGGAGGCCGGTCCCAAGGTCAGGTACTCCGGAAGACGTGGCCGCCGAATTGTTCTTGGGATAATGCCCGATTTTACCGATAATGACGAAGAGCCCGGAATGCGTGTGGATAATGTGAATCCCGGACAACCGGCATTTATCGGAGGAATGAAAAAAGGTGATTATATTCTGGCCATTGACGGGAAAGATATCAATGGTATTTATGATTACATGTACCGGCTTTCAAAATTCAGCAAGGGCCAGATAATCGTAGTTACAGTTAAACGGGAGGATGCAACCCTGGATCTCCTGGTGCAGCTCTAAAAAATAGGAATGAATTGAAGCTCCTGCTTAAATTATCAAAATATATACAAATAATATACTATACGAATGAAAAAGATTCTGATCTGGATACTCGCAGTTGTTGTTACAGTTGCCACAGTTATCTACCAGCGTAAAACCGGACCAACATATCCTGTAAACTCATCTGTTGAAATCAGTGGACAAACCATTGAGGCAAGTCTCCCGCGCAGCCATGGAGGTGACGGGGACCGTGAAATAAGAATTATTGCAGGCAATGAAATTGATGGCAGACTCATCTACAAAAGATTTAAAGTATCAGAAGCTCTGGATACTTTGCCTATGCAGAGGCAGGGAACAGAACTTGTTGGCTTTCTTCCCCACCAGCCTCCTGCCGGAAAGCTTGAATACCGTGTAGAACTTATTTATGACGATATCCCCTACCCCCTAAATGAAAATCCTATAGTGGTCAGATTTAAGGGAGCTGTGCCTGCAGGGGTACTGATTCCGCATATCCTGTTTATTTTCACTGCTGAACTTCTGTCACTAATCGCCGGCCTTTTCGTCATCTTCAAGATAAACCGATACAAGCTGTACAGTATGCTAACCGTAATATCTCTTCTACTGGGAGGTTTTGTACTTGGTCCCATTATCCAGAAATATGCCTTCGGCGCTTTTTGGACTGGCTTCCCATTCGGAATGGATCTGACTGACAACAAGGTCCTATTTGCACTGATATTCTGGATAGTTGCCGTGGTTTTGAATATTAAAAAAGACAGGCCAAAACTGGTACTGATAGCCTCTATTGTTTTCTTCCTTATCAATATGATCCCGCATAGTATGTTCGGCTCTGAGCTGAATTACGAATCCGGGGAAGTGGTGACGGGAATGATCATGATGCTATAATCAGCTCAAGATCAGGATTTAGCTGCTTCATCCCGAAATTATTCCGAGTAAACAACTTACGGGAATTCAATCCGGGAATTTCAAGGGACTGCATTATTTTTTCGTAATTTGCAGCACCCATGTATTATCATCGTCTTTAACTCGGAATGAATGGTAAAAAAACCTGCTTATTCCAATATCCATCAGGATCTGATTGACCGGTGCCGAAAGGAAGACCGGGCTGCACAGTTCAAAATTTATGAACTGTATTATAAGGCGATGTATAATACAAGCCTTCGGATTGTAAAGGATGAAACAGAGGCAGAGGACCTCATGCAGGAATCATTTTTATCAGCATTCGAGAAGATTAATACCTACAGTGGTACGGTGAGTTTTGGAGCATGGCTTAAGAGGATTGTGATAAACCGTTCGCTGGACAGTATTAAGAAACAGAAATTGTACTTTGAAACACTGGATGAGAAGGTTACAGGGGATTTAAGTGAGGATATTCCGGAAGAATGCCTGATTGATATAGATAGGATCCGAAGGGCAATATTAGCACTTCCCGACGGATTCAGGATCGTTCTCACACTTTTCCTGCTGGAGGGATATGACCATGAAGAAATCGCAGAGATCCTAAATATTTCGAGCTCTACATCCAGGTCTCAATATGCACGTGCCAGGAAAAAACTGGCAGAAATGTTAAGAAGCAATGAATAAACTTGAAAAATATATCAGAGATAACAGGAACAAAATAGATGATTTTGAACCTTCCGGGGAGCATTTTGAGAAATTTCGCAGCAAACTATCTCCAGCTCCTCACCCATTCTATTCCCATATACCGGACTGGCTGAAGGTGGCAGCAGTTCTGATATTTGTTGCCGTTAGCAGTATTCTTGTATTTGAGCAGGCCCAGAAGTATTATGCAAAACAGCAGGAGCCACTCAGAGAAATACTGCCAGGGGAATATTTCGAGGCACAGGTTTATTACACATCAGAGATTAAAGAAAAATACTCTGAGATAGATCGTCTGAATACATTAGATCCTGAAAGAAATAAGATTCTGTTTACCGAACTTAAGGAAATGGACAGGATGTTACAGTCATTACTTGCAGACCTTCAGGCCAACCCTTCAGACGAGCGGGTACTCTCTGCCATGATATCTCATTACCAGATGAAGCTGGATGTCATGGGACAAATAATCGAACAGTTAGAAAAAGCAAATCAGATAAATTCAACATTTAAAAATCATGAAAACAAAGAAGTTTAGAGTAGTCTATTTTCTTGGCATATTTCTCAGCCTGTTCGGAGCACAGGCCTATGCTGCTGAATTTACGAAAGAATTCCATGAAGAATTCGAGGCGAACAAAAATACCGAACTCACATTAAAAAACAGGTACGGTAATATCGATATAAGGAACTGGGATAAACCCGGTATCAAAATAGATGTAATAGTCAAGGTCAATCATTCCAGCGCCGAAAAAGCTGAGAAAGCACTTGAATACATTAATGTCAATTTTAGCTCCGGCGAAAATTCTGTTTCAGCTGTAACGGAGATCGATGATAAGTTCAGCCGTTCAAGCAACTGGAAGAACGATAATGATTTTGAAATAAACTATACTGTACAGATGCCGGCAGAGATCAATCTTGACCTCTCCAATAAATACGGACATGTTTTAATTGAAGAGGTTGCAGGCCATGCTAAACTGGTACTGAATTACGGAAAACTTACTGTTAACAAGTTATCCAGAGGCAATGAAAAACCTTTGAATACGGTTGACCTGGCCTATGCCAGCGGAAGCAGTATTACGGAATGTAACTGGCTGAAAGCCAATGTTAAATATTCCAGTCTTGACATTGAAAAAGCCAAGGCTTTTGTAGGCTATACCTCCTACATGAAGCTAAGTATTGATGAGGTAAGCTCAGTCGTTATTGAAGGAAAATATGATGGATATACTTTCGGTACCCTATCCAACCTTGTCATCAATACCCGTTATTCCAGTGTAAAAGCTGAAGAATTGAGTAAAAAGCTGGAAGCAGATACGAAATACACCAATGTTACAATTGGGAGTATGCCTGCGGATTTTGAAGGGATAAATATTAGCTCATCATATGGCACCTACCGCATTGGCATGGATGAGGATGCTTCCTACAACCTTGAAGGGGATGCATCATATGCTAAAATCTATTATCATGAAGGCGGAAGGGTTAGCAGAATTCAGGAAAATAATTCCATGAATGTATCCGGAACAGTTGGGAGCAATTCAAATCCCACTGCAATTGTAAAAATCAAGACCAGTTACGGGAATATAAAGCTGAATGAATAATTCTGATCATTTACTCCTGAGCAGGGAGAGACACAGAGACCGCCATGATCAATTATGGCGGTCTTTTTTTTTATATTTGGGGTAAACTGTTCCCCCATGAAAAACCTGGTATCCCTCCTGCTGATCCTTATTGTTTCATTGACTGTATACGGCCAGGAAAGGCCTGAATATGCCATCGTCATCCACGGAGGAGCCGGAAATATTAGTCCCGCGTTCATTTCCCCCGAAAGGGAAAAGGCTATTGAAAAAAAACTTGGGGAAGCACTGGATGCTGGCGTTCTGGTATTGAACTCAGGAGAAAGTAGCATGGATGCTGTTGAGGCAGTGATTAGGATTCTGGAGGACTCACCCCTGTTCAATGCCGGGAAAGGTGCTGTTTTTAACCATGCCGGGAAGAATGAGATGGATGCTTCCATAATGGACGGGAGGACTCTGGATGCAGGTGGAATTACCGGGGTGGGTGATATTAAGAATCCTATATCTGCTGCCCGGGTGGTCATGGAAAAATCCCTGCATGTACTGATGATGGGTGCAGGTGCCTCGGCGTTTGCTGAATCCCAGGGGATTGAAATCGTTGATTCAGGATATTTTCATACGGAACGGCGCTGGAATGACCTGCAAAAGCAATTGGAAAAAGATCAGGTTGAGAAATATGGAACAGTAGGCTGCGTTGCACTGGATAAGGCCGGTAACCTGGCAGCGGGAACTTCCACCGGTGGAATGACCAACAAGCGCTGGGGAAGGATTGGGGACTCGCCCATCATCGGGGCGGGTACCTATGCGAATAATAACAGCTGTGCAGTTTCTGCAACCGGACACGGAGAATACTTTATCCGGTATACTGTTGCACATGACATCTCTGCACTTATGCAGTATAAGGGACTTTCAGTAGCCGATGCTGCGCGAGTAGTAATCCAGGAAAAACTAAAACCTGCAGGAGGTTCAGGGGGAGTGATCTGCGTGGATAAATACGGGGGAATATCCATGGAATTCAACACAAGGGGAATGTTGCGGGCATGGGCAGATTCGAAGGGAGAATGGGAGGTTGTTGTCTTTGAGGAGGATTAGTCCCGCTTCACTATAAACCCGGGATTCAGCAGGTTTTCTTTATTGTAGGTAAGGGGATTTTTTTCATCGAGCAGCGTGACCTTGCAACCGGCCGCTTCAGCAATGGCCTGTCCCGCTCCTGTATCCCATTCCCAGGTGGGTCCAAAACGGGGATATATATTTGCCGAGCCTTCAGCAATCAGGCAGAATTTCAGTGCCGATCCCCGGGATACCAGCTCCAGGTCCGGATGCTTATTCTTCAGTGATTTTATATAATGTTTTGTAGGCTTATTAATATGTGAGCGGCTGGCAACCACCCTGTATGTATCATCTGCTGGTTCAAGGGGAAGTGACTCTGAAATATCATACAGGGCCTTTGATATATTATAAAGGGCCTTTGAAGGTTCATTCAGTTTTCCCGAGGATACCAGGTCTTCCCAAATTTTAGAAAATTGTTCTATGCGGAAAGCACCCCTGCTGGTTTCCGAGTAATACATCACATCAAGGAAAGGAGCATACAGTACACCCAGGATAGCACTATGCTTATGAATAAGGGCGATGTTTACGGTAAATTCCCCATTTCTCCGGATAAATTCCTTGGTCCCATCCAGGGGATCAACCAGCCAGAATAGGCTCCAGGATTTCCTTTCATCGAATTGAATCTCCTTTCCTTCCTCAGACAACACAGGGATTCCTGTTTTCCGCAAAAGATCTGATATTATTGCATGTGCCGCATGATCTGCTTCGGTTACCGGGGAAGCATCATCCTTGAGTTCTGTCTTAAAATCAGGCTTATGGTACACTTCCAGTATGACATTTCCGGCGGCATGAGCCGCTTCAAGGGCTGCTTTAAGAGCTGTTTCCGGAGAGTAATCTTTCATCGACGGGGGGTTCATTGGACTAAAAATAGATAATTGAAAGAATAGTTATAGTTACAATCATATACAGGAGGGTCAGGGGGGCCCCTATCCTGAAAAAATCATTGAAGGAATATCCGCCCGGACCGTAGACCATAAGGTTGGTCTGAAATCCTACCGGGGTCATGAAGTTGGCTGATGAAGCAAAAGCTGTTACCAGGATGAATGGCATGGGATCAATCTGCAGGTTTACGGCTGCCTGGAGTGCAATGGGAAAGATAATCGCAGCTGCGGCCTTACTGGTAATATAGGCGGCAAGTATGGTAGTTATCAGGTATATTCCGGCCAGGATACCTATTTGTCCCAGGGGAGCAAATAATCGGATAACCCCGTCGGCTACAAGGTCTGCAGTGCCAGTCTTTATCATAGCTGTCCCAAGGGCCAGGGCAAGGACTATGATAAGTGCAAGATTATAATCAACGGCTCTTGGAAGTTCCCTAGGCTGGGTAATTTTCAGGGCAAGGGATAACACGACGATAAGGAGCAGGCTTAAAAAGAGTGGAAACCAGTCCATTGCCGCCAGGAAAATGGCAACCATTAGTCCACCGAGAAGAACAGCGGACTTGTACCATTCCAGTTTCACCATTTCCTTAACCTTGGAAATAAAGTAAAAATCCTTGGTAGCTATAGTTCTTGCCACGAAGTTTTCTCCAGTGAATAACAGGAGCACATCTCCCGATTTCAACACCACTTCACCCACCTTCTCTTTAATCAGTTCACCGTTTCGGTGGACAGATACGATGGCGGCATCGTATTTACTCCTGAAATTGGCAGATCTTACCGTTTTGTTAGCAATGGTTGAATTTTGTGAAACTACAACTTCCACCACTTCAGCACGGGATTTATGACTCAGCTGTCCCACTTCAGGAATTACCAGTCCCGAGCTAGAACTTATCATATCCGCTATGGCCTCGGTCTCACCTGCAAAAATCAACATATCCCCCTTGTCCAATAAAAAATCTGCACCAAAAACAGTAATCTTATATCCACGCCTCCAGATTTCAACGATATAAAATCCCGGTTTGTGTCTCATGCCAGCTTCTTCGATAGTCTTTCCTATAAGCTGTGATTTATCACTAACCTTGGCTTCCAGGAGGTATTCACGGTTGCCCATGGAAAACTGTGTCAGGGCATCAGGTCTGGAAGGAAGTAGTTTATCACTGAAAAACATCAGGTAAAGCCAGCCAATAATGATCATGGGAGCTCCGACTGCAACAAAGTCGAAAATCTTGAGAGGCTGAAGGTTGGGTATAATGTCCTGATCCACCACCAATCCATTGACAATTAAGTTGGTGGATGTCCCTATCAGTGTGGCAGATCCTCCCAGAATGGCAGCATATGAAAGCGGGATAAGGAATTTGGATGGAGAAATATCGTTTTTCTTACACCATGAGTGCACATAGGGGATCATGACTGCCACCAGGGGTGTATTGTTAAGGAAGGCCGAAAATCCTGAAATCAGCAGGGTCATTCGACTGAGGAACCCACGGTAGGATTTAGCTGATCGGAAAAACCTGTCAAAAATGACCTCCACAACGGCGGTTCTACGGATTACATCTCCGATAAGCAGCAGCAGAAGGATGACGGCAATTTGTTCATTCCCAAATCCCTTGAGAATCTCGGATGGAGTAAGCACACCGAATAATCCTAATACAATGACACCCACGAGAAAAGTAAAGGCAGGTCCGAGAATCTCCCGGTAAAGGGATATTAAGATGAACAGGAGAACAATAAAGACAAGTATCTGATCAAAGCTCAGCATAGTATATACCTGCTGTTTAAGGGCAGGCATAAAGTAAAGAAAATATATTATCAGATAAAAATTTTAAGTTTCCAGCCGGCTTTTAAACGGCAGAAAAGTCATAAAATCTGCATGGTGTACAATATAGGCTTCTACGGATCGCTTTACCATGTCCCCTTCCCCGGCATGTGCAGCAATGATATGGCAGACTTCGGGAGGGACCCCGCAGGCTTCAGCCAGGCTTACACCGGAAAATGGATGCCTCAGGTATTTCCCATAATTACCCTGAACGCATTTTCCATCCTTTTTCTCGTATTCCAGCAATTTACCAACATCAGCCAGTATGGCCCCGGCAATGAGTACATCCATATTCACTGAAAGTCCCTTTCCCAGGTGATTGGTAATCTGTTCTCCACTGTCCCTTGCAATATGGACCACACAGCGCTTATGCTCCATAAAGCTTACCTCCAGGTCAGGAACCAGCAGGGTGAAGGGTATTACATTCAGGTCTTCAGGTGTCAGGACTGATTTTTCAAGAGCCAGTTCCCAGGTTTTTGCAGTCTGATCCCTGAGAATAGTATCCTCAATCCATTCCAGTTCAGGCCAGAGTTCATATACTTTGTTTTTCATACAGGTAGAATTTTGTCAATATGTTTTCTGTCAGAGAGCTGAGATTATTGCATCGGCCATTTCTCTAGTTGATGCGGCTCCCTGGCTAAGGACTTTTTCATTTCCGGGTAGTTTCATCATATCATAGGTTCTAATCTTTCCTTCCTCCACAACACTTGCAATGGCTGAACGGATGCGGGTTGCGGTTTCATCTTCTCCGATATGATCCAGCATCATGCAGGCAGATTCAACCATGGCGATCGGATTCACAATGGAAGTTTTATACCCTGCATATTTGGGAGCTGATCCGTGCGTAGGCTCAAATACAGCGATCTGATCACCTATATTCGCACTGCAGGCAAATCCCAATCCCCCGATCAATCCGGCAAAACCATCTGACACAATATCTCCAAACATATTGCCGGCCACGATCACTCCGTAATTTTCAGGATTTTTGGTAAGCCACATCATTTGTGCATCGATATTAGTATTCCAGAGTTCTATGCCTGGAAATTCATTTTTCTGTATTTCCCTGGCCAGTCTGAACATCAATCCGGATGTTTCCCTGATGACATTGGGCTTTTCACAAACAGTTACAGAGCGGTACCCATATTTGTCAGCATACCTGAACGCGGCCCGAAGGATCCTGAGTGTGGCTTTTCTGCTGAATATCCTGGTGGATACCGAGAGTTCCTCCTTGGGCACATCAGAGAAATTCTTTACAAACCTGGGATGGCTCATAAGGGCTTCATAAACTTTAGCCGGTGGATCGGTCCATTCCACCCCACCATAGAGACCTTCGGTATTCTGTCTGAAAATAACAACATCCACTTCGGGTTCATCGATGGAATCTCCTGCACCCCGACGCACAAAATTCAGTGGATTCCCGGGATAGGTATGGCAGGGACGAATGCATACATCCAGGTTAAAATGTTGTCTGAGACCTACAATGGGACTGGAATATATCAGTCCCTTTCCCTTCAGTGAATCATCCAGTTCTTCTGCAGCCTCTTCTTTTGGCTTGGATGTAATGGCCCCGAAGAGTCCGATTTTATGTTCATCCAGAAGCTTCAGCGTTCTTTCCGGAAGGGGATTCCCCTCCTTTTTCCAAAATTCCCAGCCTATATCTGCTTCAATATAATCCGCTGCAAATCCTGCCGCATCAAGGACCCTGATGGTTTCCTCAAGTACATTTCTGCCAATACCATCACCGGGCATTGATACAATAGTTCTTTTACTCATTGTTGATAAAGCTTGTTTTAGTTGATAAGTCCCAAAAATAGAAGAAAAAAAAGCATTCCCTTTTTAATGTTTATGTGTTATTAATCATTTATTTTGTATAACACTTTATATGGCCCAATCCAATCCATGACAGAATCAGAAAATCACTTTCTTCCCAGTATATGGAAACATTTTGAAGAGATTTGCAGAATTCCGAGACCTTCAAAGTCCGAGGACAAAATAATAGGGTATGTACTGGCTTTTGCTAAACAGCACAACCTGAAAGCGAAAAAGGATGAAATAGGGAATGTATTAATCTGCAAACCGGCTTCTCCTGGAATGGAAGACCGCAAAACAGTTATTCTCCAGAGCCATCTGGATATGGTGGGTGAAAAAGAAACTTCCTCAAGCCATGATTTTTCGAGAGATCCCATAATCCCTATTGAAGACGGGGGATGGATCCGTGCTGAGGGAACCACTCTCGGGGCGGATGACGGGATCGGTATTGCCGTTCAGTTAGTTATCCTGGAGAGCAAGGACCTGGTCCATGGACCCCTGGAATGCCTGTTCACGGTAGACGAAGAATCAGGAATGACCGGGGCCAAGCAATTACAGCCGGGATTTATGAAAGGCAGTATTCTTCTAAACCTTGATTCAGAAGACGAGGGAGAATTGTTTATTGGATGTGCCGGAGGAATCGATACCATTGGCAGCTTCAGATTTAAGATGGAAACCATGGATCCTGGTGAGGTATCGTATAAGGCTGTTGTAGAGGGACTCAAAGGGGGACATTCCGGGGACGAGATACATAAGAGTCCGGGACAGGCAATTAAGGTCCTGAACAGATTTCTTCTGGATGGAACAGAAAAGTACGGGCTGAAGCTCTCCTTCTTTGACGGAGGTAATATGAGGAATGCAATTCCACGGGATGCTTATGCTGTCTTTACTATACCTGGAGCTAAAAGCGAGGAACTCGAACAATTTTTCGGCAGGTATACCGATTCTGTTATAGCTGAACTCAGGGAATACGAACCCGACTTACAGCTTACACTTAAGAAGACAAATCCTCCTGAATGGGTCCTTCCGAAAACCTCACAGCTCAAATTCCTGCGAACCATCGATAATTGTCCCCATGGTGTCATTAGCTGGAGTTCCTCATTGGAAGGACTTGTAGAAACATCATCCAACCTCGCTTCGGTAAAGTTTCCTGAAAAGGACACCGCAATTCTGACTACAAGCCAGAGAAGTTCTGTAGAATCTGCAAAAAATGAGATTGCAAACCATATCTACAATTGTATGGCTGATAATGGTGCTATGGTTGAGCATACAGATGGTTATCCGGGATGGACACCAAATACCGATTCGGAGATACTGAAGATATCAGCTTTGGTTTATGAGGAACTTTTTGGAAATAAGCCGGTGGTCAGGGCGATTCATGCGGGACTTGAATGTGGGTTGATACTCGAAAAATACCCCGGGCTTGATATGATCTCTTTTGGACCTACAATCAGGGGTGCCCATACGCCTACCGAGCGAATTGATATCGAAAGTACAGGGAAATTCTGGAATTTATTAATGGAGGTGCTCAGAAGAATCCCCTCTGGACAGGAATGATATCACCAATCATCTTCTACGAAGTCAGATTTTCTCACTCCGCAGACCGGACATTCCCAATCTTCTGGTATATCCTCAAATTTCGTCCCGGGTGGGATACCACCATCCGGATCACCCTCAACCGGATCATAAACATACCCGCAAATAATACAGCGATACTTTTTCATGATAAAAAAAATTATCTTTACAATTATGGGAAATGATTTTCAGAATATAGAGGATACGATAGGGAAGTTTTCAACCATTTCTCTGGAAGAGATGGATACTGTCAAACTGATGAACCGGATGGATACAAAACATGTATTCCATATCAGTCAATTAGAAGCAATACTTGACCAGGCAAAAGACCTTTACAGGGTATTGTCCATTGAAGATCACAAGATTTTTACTTATAACTCACTTTATTTTGATACCGAAGATCTCCGGACATACCTTGATCACCATAACGGGATCAGGCCCAGGTATAAGGTAAGGTTCCGTGAATATAGAGATACCAATACAATATTTCTTGAAGTCAAAAGAAAAATAGCTAACGACCGGACAAGAAAATCCAGGATTTGTGTAGATTCTTTCGAAGAGGCCCTATCTGCAGAATCAGCCGCTTTTATTTCTGAAAGCTCCCCACTTGACCCCGGGCAGCTCAAACCGTCTATTTGGACCATCTTTCGGAGGTTGACGCTTGTCGGAAGTGGTGCCCCGGAAAGAATAACCATCGATATGGACCTATTGTTCCGTCATGGAGAAAAGGAGGCAGCTCTACCCTTCCTGTGCATTTGTGAGGTAAAAAGGGATCAGGCCGGAGGGACCACAGATTTCATGAAGATACTCAAGACAAATCGTATATACCGGGGATCAAGCAGTAAATACTGCCTGGGGAATGTCTTGCTTAAGCCTGGAATTAAGTACAATCGCTTTAAAAGAGTGATGCTCTATATTAAAAAATTGGAAAATGCTAACAGCGTATCCCTTTCTGCAAGCCAGCCAGCATGAGCTACTGGGCACCGGCTTTTTTGATCCATCCGCATTTGTAGCACTTGTAATACGATTTAGCTTCAATCTCCTGGTTGTTGGTATTATCGTACGAGGACTTTACTTTTCTGTAGCCAGGAAAAAAAATTACCTGTTTGCCTTTACCCTGATAAGCGTTGTGGTATTCCTGATCTGTTTCCTGCTTGATAATATAGGATTGCAGCTGGGATTCGCTCTTGGATTATTCGCCATTTTCGGCATTATCCGCTACCGGACGAATCCCATACCCATAAAGGAGATGACCTATCTATTTGTAGTCATCGGGATTTCAGTTATTAACGGTCTTTCAAATGTGCAAATCAGTTACCTGGAACTGGTATTCACCAATGTTATCACAATCATGGTGGTGTATCTGCTGGAGAAGGTTTGGCTGATGAAAAACGAGGTGAAAAAGACCATTGAATACGAAAACGTAGAATTGGTCCAGCCGGAAAGAAGAACTGAATTAATCAAAGATCTGAAGGCAAGAACAAAGCTGGATATTACAAAAATCGAAATTGGAAGGATCAATTATACCCGGGATACCGTCAGATTGAAAATATATTTTCATGATGATTCCTATGAAGAAGATGGGATTGAGGTTTATAGTGCTGATGATGATGGACTGGAATAATCAACCTACCTGCCAAATTGTGTCCAGGACCGTACCGTCCACCCATTTAACCACAGCCACCGGGTTTTTGGTAAACTCAGGCTGATCAGGCTTTCCGCATATCTTTTCAGCTTCCTCCTTCAATTCCCTTATACTTCGAATGGGTAGTCCCGATCCCTTTACCTTATCAATCAAATCTTTTCGCAGGGGATTTATGGCAATTCCTCTTTCCGTAACGATCACATCAATCAGTTCCCCGGGACCACAGAGAGTCGTCACCCTCTCACGGATTACCGGGATCCTGTCCCGGAAAAGAGGTACAGGCAATATGACAGTCTTGGAGAAAAGGCAATTCTGCCAGCCTCCGATCCCGTGAAGAAGGTATCCGTCTGAATGGGTTACTACATTGGCATTAAATTCAATATCAATCTCAGTAGCTCCGAGTATAACCACATCAACCATACCCGCAAAATTTCCTTTGCTGTGATAGTTATATGAGGTAAATGGACTTGTCCAAACATGCGCAGGATTTTCACGCATGGAACGCACTCCCTCCAGGTCAAAGGTTTGTCCATCTAAAATATACTCCACCAACCCTTCCTCCAGCATTGATACCAGGTAGGTATTGCTTCCTCCCCTGGCAAACCTTGCTTTTATATTCTTTCCCCTCATTATTTTGCGGAAATATTCACCAACTGCCAGGGATGTTCCTCCTGCTCCGCTCTGGAAAGAAAATCCCTCTCTGATAATGCCTGCTGCCTCACAGAATTTGGCCGTAAGTTCCGCAAGAAATAAGCGATCCGGACTACGGGTGATCCTGGTGGTTCCGGAAATGATTTTTTCAGGGTCCCCAATTCTTTCCATCTCAAGGGTAAAATCCACATAATTCCCATGGATCTGCCAGGGTATACAGGGAAATTCCACCATATTATCAGTGGCTATTATTACCCTGTCGGCAAACTGGGAATCTGCCAGGGCAAAACCCAGCAGTCCGCTTGCAGAGGGACCGGAAAGTCCGTTTGCATTCCCAAAGGGATCGGAGCATCCTGCCCCAATCACAGCAATGTCAATATGTACTTCACCATCCTGTAATGCCTGGTATCGTCCCCCGTGAGACCTCAGTACACCCAAACCTTTCATTTTGCCTTCAGAGGTATACCTTCCTAAGGGACCGTTCATACTTCCTTCAATATGATGAATGGTACCGTCTTCGAGGTATTGTATGAGGTGTTCATGGCATGGAAAGGAAGCGGAAGGGAACCAGACCAGGTCTTTAATACCCATTTCATGGGCGGCATCGAATACCTGGTTTGCCAGCAGGTCACCGTTTCGAAAATGGTGGTGAGTGGAGATGCACATCCCATTCTTTAATCCACTTTTTGCCAGGGCCTCCATTAGGGAAGTCACCCGCTTGTCACCATCTCCCGGATAATCTTTACAGCTGGGTATAGGGGCTGCGTATTTATTTCCCCCAGGAGAATACTTATTGACTCCCTGGAAGGGAACATGTGATTTTCCATTGAAGTTCAGGGGAACTTCACGTCCGGCAGCATTTATAGTGAATTCGGTTTGTTTCATTTTACTTCTTCCGGTTTTTAGACTTTTCGCTTCGATTTTCAGGATCCTCCAGGTTGTTTTCGGCTTCTTCCCTCCAATTCTCTCTCAGTAATCCCATTTGTAGAGCAAGGTCAATGCTCCGCAGCGCCCGCTTAACAACAGGGGGATCAATCATTTTTGAACCAAGACTAACAACACCCTGTCCGGATTTTTCAGCTTCTTCAAATGCGAGGACAATGGCACGAGCCCTTTCAATTTCCTCCGATGAGGGTTTGAAAGCATCTCTGACAATCGGGATCTGTCTTGGATGAATACAACCCATACCTTCAAATCCCATGGCTCTCGATTTCATGACATTTTCTCTCAATCCCTTCTCATTGTCCACATCTGAATACACTGAATCAATAGCCTGAATCCCGGCAGCTTTGCAGGCATTAACCATTCTGGACCGGGCATAAAAGGATTCCTTCCCTGCTTCTGTACGCTGCACACCCATATCGGCAGTATAATCTTCCAATCCTATTGCCATAGCCACCACATTTTTACTTGCTGAGGCAATTTCAAAGGCTTTTTCTATGCCCAGGGCTGATTCCAGGATGGGCATAAACAGCAGATTTACAGCTGAAGCATCAATCTTTGAGCCGTCTTTGGATTGACTTCTATCTCCGGATAAACGTATGATTTCCTTTTCCACTTCCAGAATTTCGTTCGGGTCTTCAACCTTGGGAATTAGTACCAGGTCCGGCCAGCAGGATGCTATGGCCTCCAGGTCTTTCAATCCTTCAGGGAGTGGATTGATCCTGACCATTTTTTCAGCTCCATAGAAATCGACTGCAGATAGGGCATTTCTTACAAGGACCCGGGCAGCGGGCTTTACAGAAAGAGCAACTGAATCTTCCAGGTCCAGGATTACTCCATCCGGATTATGAATTCCGGCATTGAGCATCATACTGGGACTGTTGCCCGGGAGGTAAAGGCGGGTAAAGCGGAATCGTTCCCGGCCCTCTTGCTGGGATTCTTCAGATCCTTCGGGGATCCTGAGGGTTTTATCTTTCTGCACTGACAGCAGGTATTCCTTCTTACTGCCCCTGGCTTGCCTTATCGCAGCTTCGAGTCGGGCGGCAATAACGAACTCCAGTGCACCGCTGTCCTTTACAGTGATTTCAGCGTGTTTTATCTCAAAATGATTGAGGATTTTATGAATTAGATCCCGGTTTGACCTTCCGTAGAGTGTTTCAACCTTGCTTTCCAGTTCAAGCTTAAGGCCCCCTGAGGATTTCAGATTTACTTCGACCAGGCAATCTGAACGTATTCTTCCACCATGGTTTCCGGCTCTGCCAGTTGTACCCATTTCTTAATAGTGTTTAAGTCATTTGCAGGCATTATACGCAGGCTGCGAATCCCGCTGGTAGGCTGCGAATCCTGCTGGCATAAAGATAGGAAGAGTTTGAGTGAAAAATGGGGGTAGTTTTTATGCTAAAGAATATACTTTGCAGAAGGATATAAATCAATACACACTCACTACGATTGCTTTTTCTCCAAAATTCCCATCCACATCCGTAGCAATAAAAGCATAGGTGTATTCTCCCCTGGTAATTGGACCTTCCATATAGGTTGAGTCGAAATAGAGATCCGGTTTAATCGGGTTCACAGGATACCCAATCATATCGGTCCCATTCACCCGTATCGTAAATGATTCCATATCTGCCTCTCCCTTCTCGGCTATCCACTTAAATCTCAGTATTCCTCCAGGTTCTATGTTCACATTTGTTGTCATAAAACGCCCGTTTAGCAGGCTTACTTCAGGTTCCTTTTGTTTGATACATCCCTGAAGTAAAAATACTGCTAACAAGGGAAGGATTAGCAGCTTATTAGATTTTTCTTTCATATTGTTTACCAACTACTAAGTTAGGCTATTTTGCCCAAAGATTTTCGGGCAGTTTTCAGGATTTAACTAACAGGTTTGTCTTGTTAGTCCCCTTTACTGCAGAATTCCGTCAGAACCCCAAAGGTTGATTTTGGATGAAGAAAACCTATGTCAAGTCCCTCTGCCCCCTTCCTGGAAGTCCTGTCGATCAGCTGCACTCCCTTTTGTTCAGCCTCTTTAAGCGCCTCGGAAGCGTTATCCATGGCAAAAGCGAGATGGTGTATCCCCTGCCCTCTTTTTTCAATGAATTTACCTACTGGTCCCTCTGGATCCATCGATTCCAGCAACTCTATCTTGGTCTCACCGACCTTAAAAAAAGCGGTTCTCACCTTCTGATCCGCCACTTCTTCGACAGCATAACATTCGAGTCCAAGTACATCCTCATAGTAAGAAATAGCTTGCTTCAGATCGTTTACTGCGATACCGATATGTTCAATATGACTGGGTTTCATGGCTTTAATCTGGTTTAAATTACCCTTCCGGGTAAATAAATTTTTATCCTGGGAATGGCCACCTGCGGTGGATCCGGCACAAAGATATTGTTTTTAACGGATCAATGCTTCGTGGAGGACCTCCTGGATTTTGGTTCGGACATTCAGCTCGACCAGCTTTGGATTGTCCTGGTTGGGATGGATCTTATTAGAAAGGAAAACATAGAGTATTCCTGTATCCGGGTCTGCCCATACAAGGGTTCCTGTAAATCCTGAATGTCCAAAGCTTGAAGGTGAAACACACTGGCAGGTCGGACCATCCTTTTCATAATCCATTTCCGGCTTATCAAAGCCTATCCCCCTCCGGTTTCCCTCTTCACAATGAATGCAGGTATTGAACTGCTGGATGATGGAATCTGCCATAAATTCCATTCCTCCATAATGTCCCCCGTTCAGGTACATCTGCATGATTTTGGCCAGGTCATTGGCATTGGAAAAGATCCCCGCATGTCCGGCTACCCCGCCCAGCATGGCAGCTCCCGGGTCATGGACATATCCATGCACTAGCTGTCGCCTGAAAACAAGATCGTTTTCGGTGGGGATGATCTGTTCCAGCGGGAACCTTTCCAGCGGAAGATATCCCATATACATTGCGCCCAGGGGACGATAGAAGTTTTTCATGGTGTAGTTATCCAGGGCTTTTCCCGTAAGGGACTCTAATATGGGATGCAGGAAATAGTAACCCAGGTCTGAATACAGGTACTCTTTCTTCTCGCGAATGGGAGAATTAATGATGCTATGGAGAATGCTGTCGGTGTAGCTATGGTTCAGAAAGAGATGATCGGCCACCTGGTTGGGATACCGTACCGAAAATTTATCCTCATATGCTCCGTCTACATATCTCAGGTTTCGGTTTAGAAATATATGTCCGGCAAAACGGAATGGATGGGTGCTGGAAAGCTTTTTACTGATCAATGGCTCATCCGGATCCATGGGTTCGATGGTTGAATAATAAAAAGGAATCCAGGGATGTAATCCGGCATGATGCGAGAGGATATCTTTAATTAGCAGTCCCCCTTTATCACAGGTATCAAGGTAGGGAAGATATTTTCCAAGAGAGTCATTTACGCTGAATCTCCCTTCCTGGGTCAACTGCATGAGAACCGGAAGGCTTGCGGCAATCTTGGTGATGGATGCCACATCATACAGGTCGTTCCATTTTACTGTATCCCTGCGGCCATAGGTATGGTGCCCGAAGGATTTATGGTAGAAAACTGTTCCATTCCGGGCAGCAAGAATCTGGCAGCCAGGTGTGGCCTTGGCATTAATGGCATCCAGGGCCAGTGAATCTATTTTATAGAGGAGCCTGGAATCAATGCCTGCCTCTTCCGGTAGTCCGTAGCGCAGCCTGTGACTGATTTCTGTTGATAGTCCATCTCCCAAATTGTAAGCGCTGCCGGCTGAAACCGGCAGTCTGCCGGATGCGGGAATCCCCCCGAACATAAGCTGGACACTGAGTTGCTGAACTACTGGCTTATCTTCATGTGCCATGATCAGGGCCATGAGGTTTTCCCCGAAGTCAAATTTAGTGAGACTGTAAGGACTTGCGAACAGGGAGACCAGGCTTGGTTTTTGCATGGTCAACCGGTTAAGAAAAAGAATGGAATTCTCACGTATTCCGAAATTTCTGGATACCCTCATATCCGTATTGTGTACCCCGACGATTACCAGGTTATAGGGTTTAAGTTTTTCGAGAAGTGCGAGGTATTCATCGGCATTTGCTTCCCTGGAAATATTAAAATGATCTGAGGGGAGGTAAAGATCTACCTGGTCCTGGAGCTCATTTCTGTTTGGGCTGCCAATGACAACGCTTGCTATTTTCAGAGTATCCAACCGTTTCAGGGGAATAATATCATTTCTGTTTTCAAGCAGGATCAGTGAACCCTTGTAGAGTTCCGAGCGGGTGGCCAGGAAGCGATTATCATTTAGTTTCTGCTGAAGACCTTCCGTTTGAAGAGGATGCTCTATGGCAGCCCAGTATTTGGCGGCAAGGATTTTTTTGCAGCTTTCCTCCACCCTCTCCCAGCTAAGATTTCCGCGGCGGATTTCTCTTTTGATTGTCGAGATGCCCTTGGGTACTGAGGATGGGATAAGCAAAATATCATTTCCTGCTTTGAATGCCATGGCTTCAAGTTCACCGGGAGCAATGTTTTCATCCGCTCCTGCCATTGTTAGTGCATCACTAATGATGAGTCCCTTGAAACCAAGATCCTCCTTCAGTATACCGGTTGTAATCTTTTTTGAAAGGGAAGATGCCAGTCCGGAGCTTGAATCCAGTGCAGGGATTTCCAGGTGGGCCGGCATGATTCCTGAAACCCCATGCTCTATGGCCTGGATGAAGGGATACATTTCAGTATTTCTAAGCCTTTCCCTGGAATGTTTGATCTTTGGGAGGGTATAGTGGCTGTCCTTATCCGTATCCCCGTGACCTGGCCAGTGCTTGGCTGAGCATAGTACGCCTTCATCCTGCATTCCCAGGAAATAGGCAATACCTTTCCGGCTGACATTATGTTTGTCTTCTCCGAAGGATCGGGATCCGATGACTGGATTCATGGAATTATTATTGATATCCAGTACCGGGGCAAGATTCATGTTAACGCCCACCATTTTGAGCTGGACTCCTATTTCCCTGCCCATCTGCCGGATAAGTTCCTCGTCTTCAAGAGAACCCAGGGTCATTTGCCTGGGATAGCTCAGGGTGCTGTCAAGTCGCATGGATAATCCCCATTCTGCATCCAGGGAAACGAGGAGTGGGGTTTTGGCGGCGGACTGGTACTGGTTGACCATGAGTGCCTGTCGCATTGGTTCCCCCTTGAAGAAGCATACCCCACCGATATTATATTTCCGTATCATCCTCAGGATTGCTTCTGTATGTCCCTCTTTTAATGTAGGGTAAGTCCCTATCATAAAAAGCTGGGCGATGCGTTCATCGCGGGAAAGGGACTCGTACACGGAGTCAACCCATATTTTGGCTGTACTGTCTGCTGTCAGGGCTGAAAGAAAAGGAGGTACATTCTCTTCCTGCCCGGTGAAGGGCTTTAAATGATAACTGGAAGTTAATAGGAGGCAAGCTATCGCCAGAGCACTGATTAAAATCTTTCCCGGGAAATCCATTCGCTGTGATATTCTTCTGTTCGTCAACAAATATACTGCTTCTGTCCACTCCAGAAAACACAATTTTCAACACAGGATTAATAAAACCCATCAAAAACTGCTATATATCATTATTAGATATGACAGGAAATCCTATTTTTGCTTTGGTCAAGATCGCAAGTTTTGTTTAAGAGTATTAGAAAACCCGGGGATCTGCCCCATACAAGACTGTTTTTCATTTATGCCGTACCAGCGGTACTGAGATTATTATACCTAGTCAAATACACTCAATAATTTACATTACTATGAAAAAGTTTTTTTCCATTTTCCTTTTACTTGCAGGGATCTCTCTGGTTTCGCTGCAGGCTGCAGAAGAGGCAAGGCTTCTTCGCTTTCCGGCCATTTATGGCAAGCAGATCGTTTTTTCCTATGCAGGTGATCTCTTCACCGTTGATTCGGATGGAGGGATCGCAAGAAAGCTTACAAGTCATAACGGGTATGAAATATTTCCCCGTTTCTCTCCGGACGGAAGCCAGATCGCATTCACCGGTCAGTATGACGGGAATACCGAGGTATTCACCATACCTTCTGAAGGCGGTGCACCCAAACGCCTGACCTATACTGCCACCCTGGACCGTGATAACGTCTCTGACAGAATGGGACCGAATAATTTGGTAATGGACTGGACACCGGATGGTAAGTACATTACTTTCCGTTCCCGGAAGCAGTCTTTTAATTCTTTTATTGGACAATTGTTTAAGGTTTCCGTTGATGGGGGAATCCCTGAGGAGCTTCCCCTGCCCTACGGCGGATTTCATTCCTGGTCCGATGATGGAAACAAAATAGCCTACAACCGGATATTCAGGGAATTTCGTACCTGGAAATATTATCGGGGTGGAATGGCGGATGAGATATGGATCCATGATTTTGAGTCAAGGACTACTGAAAAAGTGACGGATAATGTTGAACAGGATATTATTCCTATGTGGGTTGGAGATCAGATCTTTTACCTGTCCGACAGGGACCGGTGCATGAATATGTTTGTTTATAATACCAGCACAAAGCAAACCTCCAAAGTGACCGATTTCAAGGAATATGATATCAAGTTCCCCTCCCTTGGAAAAGAGCAGATCGTTTTTGAGAATGGTGGATATATTTATAAGCTTGATGTGAATACCCAAAAATATGAGAAGGTTGAGGTTCAGATAGCCAATGACAATGCATACAGCCGTACAGAGTTAGTAGATGCCAGCAAGAACATCACCAGTATCGACATCTCACCCAATGGTGAACGCGCATTGTTTTCTGCCCGGGGTGAGATTTTTACAGTCCCTGCCAAACACGGGGTCACGAGAAACCTTAGCCAGAGTCCCGGTGCCCACGACCGTGTTGCCAGCTGGTCTCCTGACGGCAAAAACATAGCCTGGTTTTCTGATAAATCCGGCGAATATGAATTATACATACAGAGACAGGATGGAACAAAAGAAGCTGTTTCCCTTACCAAAGGCTATAAAAATTATCCTTATGAACTCAAGTGGTCACCTGACAGCAAAATGATAGCATTCTCAGACCACTTTATGACTTTGCAGGTGGTAGATGTTGCAGCCAAAAAGACCCAGGTAGTGAAGAAATCCGTCAGTACGGAACTGAATGATTTTGACTGGTCGCCGGATAGTAAATGGCTTGCTTTTACCGAAAATGATAAAAATGGATTGGGAGTGATACATCTCTATAACCTGAAGGACAAAGAATTCCATCCGGTAACTGACAACTGGTATGAATCCGCAGATCCAAGATTTTCACCCGACGGGAAATATCTCTATTTTACTTCGGCAAGGGATTTCAATCCTACATTTTCTAATCTTGAGTTGAATATTGCCTATACAGATATGACCAAAGTCTATATGGTCACACTGGACAAGGATACTCCTTCTCCCTTTGCTCCCGAAAATGATGAGGTGAAAATCGATGAGACTGGAGATGCAGATGAAAAAGACAAGGATAAGGATAAGGATAAGGGAAAGAGTAAGGGTAAGGAAGAAGCCGGGGATGAGAAAGAGGACAAGGACATAAAGATTGATGTAGAGGGACTCAACTCGAGGATTTTGGCATTGCCCCTTACTGCCATGAACTACGGAAACCTCCATGCCGCTGAGGGCAAGGTATATTATATTGCAGGAAGCCAGGCTGAACCGGGTTTTACTGCCAAGGTGTTTGATCTTAAGTCAAAGAAGGAGACGGATCTTGGTAAGAACCTGATTTTTACTATCTCTGCAAACGGTAAAAAAATGATTGTCCGCCAGAATGGTAAGTATGGAGTGATTGATCTTCCAGGCGCTGCCGTAACCCTGAGTGAAACCATTGATCTTTCAAATATGCAGGTACTGACTGAGTATAAAAAGGAATGGAAACAGATATACGATGAAAGCTGGAGACAGATGAGGGACTTTTTTTATGTAGAAAATATGCATGGAGTGGACTGGAAAGCCATGCATGAAAAATACGATGCCCTTGTTCCCTATGTAAATCACAGGAATGATCTTACCTATGTAATAGGAGAACTGATCGGTGAATTATCTGTGGGTCATTCATATGTGAATTCTCCTGCTGGTATGAAGGGACCTGAACGAATACCCACCGGTTTGCTGGGTGCGAAGATATCTAAAGAAGAAAACGGGTTTTTTAGAATCAATGAAATCCTTGAAGGTGCCAATTGGAGTGAAGAGCTAAGATCACCATTAACCGAAGTAGGTCTCGATGTGAGGGCCGGTGATTACATCATTGCTGTCAATGGACAATCCACGGAGGACATGGATGACATATATGCCTCCCTGGTAAACACGGCAGGTAAGACCGTCAAGCTAACTATTAACTCTCAAGCCTCATGGGACGGAGCTCGTCATGAACTGGTCAAGCCCATTGCAGACGAATCACAACTGTACTATTATAACTGGGTGCATGGAAATATTGACAAAGTTAATGAAGCGACAGATGGACAGATAGGTTACCTGCATATTCCGGATATGGGGGTCGGGGGACTAAACATCTTTAACCGTTATTACTATCCCCAGTTGAAAAATAAAAAAGGACTTATCATTGATGACCGTGGCAATGGAGGTGGTTTTGTTTCTCGCATCGTTGTGGAAAAACTTCAAAGAGAACTTTCCTTTGTATTCTCATCCCGCAGGGGAGTTGAGGACGGGGATCCGGTTCCTGGCGGAACCGTTTACGGTCCCAAAGTACTCCTGATAAACTTTGCTTCTGCATCCGATGGAGACCTCTTTCCCTACCAGTTTAAAAAGCATAAGCTGGGTACCACTATTGGTACTCGTACCTGGGGAGGTGTCGTGGGTATCCGCGGCTCTTTACCATTTATTGACGGGGGAGACTTGAGGCGTCCTGAATCTGGATCCTATTCAGCAACTGAGAGTGAGTGGATAGTTGAGAATCACGGGGTAGAACCTGACATTGTACTGGACAATGATCCGGCAAAGGAATACGATGGTGAGGATGAGCAGCTTAATAAAGCCATTGAGGTGATCATGGGACAACTGGATCAGTATGCTCCTCCTCCACCCAAACCGGCTGATCCTGATAAATCAGGGAAGTAGGATTCTGGGGGTTGAGCCTATTTAAAACAGATCTGGCTTTAGGGCTTCATATCTTTTAACAAATTTCACAAACCAAAACCTATGGATTGCGAAAACCGTCCTGCCTGAAGCGGGGCGGTTTTTTTTAGTCGAACAATTCCATTTGTCTGGGACTATTTTCATCAGTCTCCAGCTGAAGCAGTTTCTTCTTAGCCTGTAAACCTCCTGCGTAGCCAAGCAGTTTTCCCCCGGAACCGACGATACGATGGCATGGAATCAATAAGGCTATGGCATTGGCTCCATTGGCTGCCGCTACAGCGCGAATAGCTTTCTCATTTGTTAGTTTCCTTGACAATCCAGCATAGGTCTCCCTTCCCCCGAAAGGGATTTTTAATAATTCCTCCCAGACATTTTTTTGAAAATCCGTTCCAACCATGAGGAGGGGAATTTCAAATATCTTTCTGTCCCCATCCAGGTATTCCCTTATCTGCTGATGAGTTTTTTCGGTAATGGAGGTTTCCTTTTCAAGGAATTCAGCATTAAGACCTTCTCTGATTCTTCTGTCAACGCTTTCCCTTCTTTTTCGATACCTCCAGTCGCAGAGACATAATCTCTCCTCAAAGGATCCCAGTATCATCTCTCCCAGCGGAGTTTTAATGTATTGGATATTTATAGGACTCATATCAGGCTTGGTTTTCCGGCTTGGATATCAGGCTTTTCTGGTAAATGAGGAGGTAGTCAGCCAGAGGGTAAAACCACTTACGACCGTCAACAGGCCAAACAGTGAAAAAGCCCTGAGCAGGGTTTTATTGAAATTATCCCTGGTCTCATAATCCATTATATGTGTCATCCATAGAAAATCAAACCACCTCCAGCTTCGATGGCGAAGGGACTGGAATTTTCCATCTGTTTTTGATACATAGGCTTTGACTTTGTTATTATTGTCAAAGCTAATCACATACGCCGGCAGTGATTTTCCCCTGTATTCGTGATGATTACCTGTATGCGTTATAAGGTTAACGGATTCAATCTCAAGATCTGCTATTGTGTGGCTTCGGGTAATGACTATTGCTTCATTCTCAGTTATCCCCTGTCGTGCTTCTCCGGTCTCTGCATTAAACAGGCTCTGTTCGTTGACCCAGTAATGAGGTACCTGGGCAATATCCCTGAGCTCCAGGCTTTGTATTCCATCCGGAACATCAATGTCTGAGAGGGGTATCAGATCCCTGTAATGCTCTCCCTTATACTCCAGCTCCTTGAAATGGTCTCCATGGATTCTGTCGAGGTTGGTCCAGCTAAAATACAATCCACTGACGGTCCAGAAAATAAATTGTATTCCAATGATTAACCCGAGATAGCGATGGGTCTTTCGTATTATTTTTGGGTTCATTTAGTTTCCGTATTTATAATGTCCGATGATTTTAAAACTAAAGAGACAATCCTCCAATACCTGTCCCCCTCCAATATTATGAATGATTAAATTCCGGTCTCCATTTCTTGATTTTCTATTGGCAACAATTCCAATATGGGTAATTCCACTGCTCAGTTCCCAGCATACTATATCTCCCGGGGTATAATCATCTGGAGCATCTGACAGGGTTTTGGTTTTGCCCTGACGTTTGAAAAACACCATGAGATTGGGCACCCGCCGGTGATCAATATTCTTATCGGGTCTGTTTAGTCCCCATATATCCGGGTACAGATCAAAATTCTCCGCCATATCTTCATGCACCCTCTTCTGGAGGTCGATTCCAACTTTCCGATAAGTACGGATAATTACGTCCGTACATACTCCCCGATCATCCGGAACATCCCCATTGGGATAATCAATGGAATAATATGCAGGATCATATCTAACGTCTTGCAAAGTTAGTGTGAGTGCAGAATCGGCCAGCCGGGTGTAATAATCAGACTGCCCGGACAGGGTTAGACCATGAATAATTAAAAGTACCCCCAGGAAAGATCTAATCATGATATATCCTTAACGCGGTATAGGGGATTGTTGTTGTAAAACTCAGAGTACCTGGGCTTACTCTGGCTTGTTCAGTTACCTGCATATTCCAGGTATCGATGACCTCCATTTTGAATTCTTTTTCTCCTTCCAGTCTGAGTTCAATGGTCTTTCCTGCTTCCGCAACATAGGCCAGGTAGTATTCTCCTTTTTTTGAAAAAATGTAAATGTTGGCATTCAGGTTTTTGGGTTCTTCAGTGCTTACTAATTCCGGGGTCATCTCCTTAACGGGGGCCTCGTCCATCAGGCCTCTGAAATATTCAATTCGCTCCGGGCTTTCCCCAACCAGGCTGCCCCCCTTGGCCCACCATCGGACTTCTGTAGAATCATCCGAATCATTCCGGTATGTATCCCCGTGGGTAGGGTATCCCCCACTCAAACCTGCCATCCAGAAATAACTGGACATCTTCTCTGCGCTCATATTCCCCCAACCACTTTTTACATCGCCCTCATAACGCATTTCATCAAGCAGAAGAGGTTTTTTATACTGATTTCTCCACTTAATAACATTATAGAATTGGGAGGTTTGTGTACTCACATGGGTAATCCATGGCCTGGTATGATCATAAAAATGATCTTCCGAACCATACCAGTTATGTATACCTCTCAGGCGCTGATGAGGATCTTCCTGTTGAAGCAAAGTTCCTATACCTTCCCAATCAATAGTATCTTTTATCCTCGGCACATCCCATTCATTGGCAAGAGACCACCACACATTACGATAGGCAGAAATGCGTGCTACCAGGTATCGTATATATCTTTCATTCATCTCCTTTCCCATCTTACTGTAACCCCAGGAATCATAGGGATGGAAAAGTATTACATCAGCCTGTATCCCCATCTCCATCAACTCCTTAACCCGCTGATCGAAATTCTGGAAAAACTTGAATTCGGGCCGGGTTAGATCATTCTCTTCGCCTTCTCTTTTATAGGGATACATCCAGGGTTCAGTATCGTTGCCATACCTGTATGATTTTGGAAAAACACACATCCTTATTTTATTGAATGGTGCATTTTTGAGGGTTTCAATTGTTTTGGCCTGTATGCTCTGCTTCACACTGGTCCACTGATAAGCAGTTGTCCCAATAGAATAGAAAGGAGTCCCATCGGAATATTGCAGGTAGAATGTATTTACGATATTAATCGGACCGTGGTTATCACCTGTTGGCCGGACGCAGATAAGATCGCCTTTCCGCTTGGCAAGTTCTCCTGAATTGCTTTCCGTGATATAGGTCCATCTGCCCTGTATATGAGGGGAGAATCGTATCCTGTAAATACCGTTTCCATCATAGAATCCAGGAACCCTTATCTGCTCTTCACTGTTTTTGAACAGGGCACTTAACTCAACCTCCATATAGGGATTGCCTTTCGAAGGACCGTTAAGCACAACTTCAAATACATCCCATTGCTCGATGTTTTTATTACCCTTTCCATTTATGCAGGCTGTAAGAAGTGTGATGACTAATAAATACAGGATTGTCCGGTTCATTTTTTGGATTTTGAATAAATATAAAGATTAATTGTTTTAGGGTGAAATGCTTTACTGTGTTTTTGATTTGATTGGATTGCTGGCATTTGATTTGGTTATCGGATCGGAATATTGAGAAAGATTTTGATTCCGGAAGTCTTTTCATAATTTTAGGGGATCAAGTTTCAATACTTAAAACTATCTGTCAGTAATGAAAAATACAAAAACTCCTTCCCGCCGGTTTTCTGCGATTCATCAATTGTTTATACTAGCTTGTTTAATAATATGGCCGGTATTTTCGGCTGATTTACAGGCTCAATCTCCTGGCTTTGATCTTGAAATAGAGCAGCTTACGACGGGAGAAAAGCATCATTTTTTCGGATATATAGGACAATGCAGGACTATTCCATGGAACGGTACAGGACGTTACATCCTCGGTATGGAGATAGAGAGAATTGACCGTCTGCCTAAACCAGAAGAGGCAGCCACCATATTCCTGATTGATACAAAGAAGGATAACAAAATCATACGAGTAGATAAAACGCATGCATGGAACCCTCAGCAGGGTACTATGTTTTATTGGAATCCCAATGCCCCTGACACCCAGTTCTTCTTTAATGACCGGGATGTGGAGACAGGCGAGGTATTTACTGTCATCTACGACATCAAAAAGAAAAAGCGTGTACAGGAATATCGGTACAAGGATACACCCATTGGCAATGGAGGTGTGGCGGCAGATGGATCTGCATGGCTGGGACTGAATTATGGACGCCTGGCAAGGTTGCGCCTGGTGACCGGGTATCCTGAGGCATTGGACTGGTCCAAAGACGAAGTTGCACCGGAAAATGACGGGATCTTTATTGTTGATATTATAACCGGGGAGAAGCGATTGCTGGTCTCTTATTCTCAGCTGGAGGATAAATTAAAAGAACGCAAACCTGACCTTAATCATACCGGTCTTTTTATTAATCATACTCTCTGGAACCGGGATAGTGATCGTGTTTACTTTTTCGTACGTGGAGGATGGAGCAAAAGAATGACCGATAAAGGGGACAAAGTTAACACCCCATGTTCGATCAATGCGGACGGTACTGGACTAACCCTGCACGAACAATTTATCGGCGGTCATCCGGAATGGGCAGAAGGCAACCTGATGATCGGTAGTCAGAAAGGCAGAGATGGAGAAAAGGATCGTCAAATATTTTACAATATTGACACGAAAGAGATCGTTGGAGAAATGGGAAATTCTGAGATGTTTCCAAAACCCGAAGGGGATATCTCACTCTCAAATGACGGGAAGTGGTTTGTGAACGGATATAGTAAATCGGGGAAGAATCATTACGCTGTTTTAAGGAGGAGTGATGATGGCTTCGCTCTAAGCGAGGGAATTGACAAGGGATCCTATAGCGGTGATATTCGGATAGATCCGGCTCCACGCTGGAATCGTACAAACGATGCCATCCTGGTTCCTGGAATTGACAGTAACGGAACCCGGCAGATGTTTATGATTCGGGTGATAGTTTCAGAATAGCCGGTCCTGAGAAAACGGACGATTGTGGGGAGGGCTTTGCAATGCGGCTTACGATGCCTGGCGATGTCTGGCTAAGTCTGGCGATTAAGTATTCCTGGCAAGCCTGAATCCCAGGTCGTCGATTTTAAAATCCGGATGTCCCCTTCGTCTGTTTGAAGCCAGGCAACCTCTTTCATCATCACTCCATCCCCCGCCCCGGAAAATACGGTAGCTACCATAAGCTTTTTCATCATACATATCCCAGCACCATTCCCAGACGTTACCTAACATATCGTATAATCCCCATGCATTGGGTTCCCTACCCCCTACTTGCCGGGTTCTTCCATTGGAGTTTTCCCTGTACCAGGCAATCTTATCAAGTTCTCCATACCTGACTCCCTTTGATCCTGCCTGGCAGGCGTATTGCCATTCAGCGTCTGTGGGCAATCTGTATCCCTTTGATTCCGGATCAGGGATATAAACTTCTCCCTCCCCTCTTACTGAATAATATTCTGATATTCCTTCCTGTCCCGACAGGAAATTGCAAAAAGATATGACATCATACCAGGATACATTCTCTACGGGATTTCGATCACCTTTAAACGTAGATGGAGATTTTCCGGCTTGAGAATAAAACAGATCCTGGGTGACCGGGTATTTCGCTAATAGGAATGAAGAAATTTCCACCCTCCATGAATGCTTGATCCTGTCATCTCGAAGGCTTATGGTTCCTGTTGGAACTATCTATCATCATGTCTTTGGTGATATATTTCTAACAATATTAGTACTGAGTCCCAATAAACCTATTTCTCTTTTAAGGTTTTCATTTTTTGCCATGAGGGTTCCTCAGAGGAAAGTATAAAAAAGAATTTGATGAAGAATGATGTTGCTTTCCCCATCATTGGATCAACGCTTAATTATTTTTTGAACTACAGTCCCTTGATCACTGGTAATGTAAAGCAAATACACGCCATTTTCCCGGCTGCTAATGTCAATTTCTGAAGTATGGCTTTGATCAATTAGCTTTCCGGTGATACTTCTGATTTCCAATTCTTTGATATTATGGCCGCTTACCTGATAAACACCATTTCCTGGATTTGGGAATACTACATAATTTATATCTGCAAGGTTAACATCGACGTTTACGTTTGATTCCGGGGTCCAGTTAATGGCTACTGAAGAAAAACTCGGTTTATTTTCAGGGCTAAGCTCTTCCTGGCTCTCGCTCTTCGTAAACTGGAAAGAAGTAATGTTACCGGTAGAATTTTTGTCAGTCAATTCCATCTGAACAAGGTATTTCCCATCCGGAACAGCCGCTCCGTTGTGATCAGTCCCATTCCACTTACAAGTCCTGGTTGCATGACCTGATTGAGTAGCTCCCGTTATTGCATCTACTCTATTGTATTCACTTCCAGCGGAAGCGGTTGCTAACTGCCATGTATTCAGGTGTGTGATCCTTTTATCTGCATAAGCAAGAAGGGTTTTAACAAATTGGCCGTCCTCCTTCGATACCCAGATTGCCAGTACATTTCTAGGGGAGTATTTCCCTCCTGCTTCTGAAGTAGTAACGGAAACAGTGAGTTCTCCTGGTGTCTGTGCATTCAATCCTGTTATTGTAATAGTGGCAAGGAGAACGCAAATAATAATATTTCTCATAGTTTGATTTTTACAGAACATCAAAACAACAGGTAAAATAATATTACATGTTATAGTTTTGATTGAATAATGGACAAGATATAAATATCATGTTTATATCACCACTTCAAGCATAAATAATATATAGCTTTGTTTTCAAGAAGAAAATGAATTGTACTTTAGTAGAAATGCCATATTTGTAATACCAAATATGCTTTAATGTTCACAAATATAAATATTCAATGAGGAGTTATAAACTTTCAGTGCTGTCGATTCAATTTATGTTGGTCTTTCTTTTGGTAGTTAAGACAACAGAAGCTCAGGTTTCATTCCCTGTTGAGCAGCCCGAAAACGGAAATTTCAATCGCCCGTTACCGGAAGATGTTCTTGATATCTCCCCCCCGGGTTTTTGCTGGTGGCGTGCTGCCCCACGTGATGAAATCAGTTATCGCCTGCGCATTGAAAGCGTATCAGGCGAAATGGTGTATCAATCAAGCCTGCTTAATGATCCGGTTCATGTTCCAGACAGAATATTACCCCCTGGTGATTACCGATGGATTGTCGACGCCTTGGGTGACAAGGGACAGGTAGTTGCCACCCGTACAGCACAGAATTTCTCCATTGCTGAAAATGCATTTGAACTCCCATGGGTCGATGCGAAGGAATTGTTAAGCCGGGTGCCGGAGGATCATCCCAGGCTTTTGTTTCCAGCAGCCAAATTACCGGAGATTCGTGCTTCGTTGGATGGATCAAGATCTGAGGCCTATGCGGATTTAATTAAGGTGGCGGATCAGGCCCTGGAACTTGAACTGATGGCCAAGCCTGATTTCGACAGGTTTGATAAAAAAACAGAATACCCTGCTCGACGAACAGCTTATCGTGCATCCTACCATGAATTTACCCGGATTTATAACCAGGGCATGGTACCATTGGCATTGATGTATCAACTCAGTGGAGAAGAAAAATACGGTTTGTCGGCAAAGAAGCATTTACTAAATATTCTGGATTGGGAACTGGATGGTGTTGCTTCCCTGGAAGAAGGTTTTGATGAAGTTGGACTACGTATCGCCCGCACTGCTGCACAAGGATATGACTGGTTGTACGATCTTCTAACGGAGGACGAACGTAAAGCTGTAACGGAGATGCTTCTTGCAAGAGGTGATCAGATGCTGGCCAGGCTTGAGAGACGGGATTTTTTAAATAAATCAGCTTACAGTCACGATGGGCGGCTACCGGGGTATTTACTTGAGTTTTCAATCGTGCTGGCGGAAGAGGAAAGGGCCCAGGTCTGGATGGATTATGCTATGCGGACTTTGTTAACTGTGTTTCCACACTGGGGAGGAAAAGATGGTGGCTGGGCTGAAGGTGTCAATTATGTGCTTTCCTATAATGAACGATTCATCACTCCCCTTCAGTCACTGTATGAGGCTACGGGATACGATTTATGGAAAAAGCCGTATTTCCGGAATATGCGCTACTTTCTGATGTATTGTATTTCCCCTTTAGGAGAGATCACTCCCTTTGGCGATTCTGAGCACAACCCCATAAAAGGTCGAGCTGGCGATATTTATTCCATTCTGCAGTTCCATTCTCTGCGTTACGGGGATCCTGCAGCTCGTTGGTGGATAGAACTACTCGATGAAGACAGGGAAAATACAGATCGTTTTGGGGCAATGCATAGAATCATCTTCGAAGATAACCTGGAACCAGTTAAGCCTGAAACACTTGTGCCGGACCGGGCATTTAAGGGCATAGGCTGGGCTGCTTTGCATTCAGACATACTGAACCCGGAAAACGACCTGATGTTATTATTTAAGAGCTCGCCCTATGGTCCGGTGAGTCACAGTCATGCGGATCAAAATGGATTTGCCATTATGAAAGGCGGCAAGGCACTGGCAAATCCAAGTGGTGCACGCTACCCTCAACATCAGTCACCCTTTCATTTTAAATACACGAATTTAACCCTGGCGCACAATGCATTGTTGATTAATGGAGAGGGACAGATCGATCGGGATGCTTCTGCAGGTGGACAGCTGGTGAATTTCAAAAGCACTACTCACTTTGGATATGTAGCCGGTGATGCTCAAAAATGTTATGGAAACCAATTGGATTTCTATGAGAGACATGTGGTAATGATTCGTCCTTCAGTTATTCTGATTATCGATGACCTGTCGGGGCCGGAGCCTTTTTCAGTGAACTGGTTGATGCATGGACGAGAAAAAATGTTGCTGGATTCTGACAATCAGCTTATCGAATCCACACGTTTTGAAGAGGCTATGAAAACTCATATCCTGACTCCCGGTAAGTTTGATTTTTCTATGACCAATGAATGGCCGATTGATCCGAAACAGGATTACCCGATGGTAACTGCAGAACCACCCGCAAAGGAGTGGCACTTCTCCGCAAGCACACGTAATAAAGTAAAACGGCAGAGAATAGCCGCAATCATGCTGATTAAGGAAAACGGAGAATATCCGGTATGTGATGTAAAAGTCCTTGAAGATTTGGTTTATTTATCCGGAAGTTTTGGTGACGATAAGTGGTCTGGAATTATTAATATTGGTCCAGATCAAAATAAGGGAGGAGTTTTAATGGAATTGAATTATTACCCTGTATCGGGTGAAACAGAAACTATCAAGATTTCTGATTAGGTATTCCCGTTTACCTGCATGGCTCTACTCCCCAGGTCGTATGACCCCGACCGTCATAGCATTTCCAGTTTTTCTTAATTTCAAGAGCAATCCAATGATTTCCGGATTTCTTGGCAATCATAATAATTTTTATTGCTCTCATGGAATCGTCTGCAAGTCGGTCGTGTAATAACATTACCTCTATCCTATTCTTTCTCATCTTTTTTGATACAATGCTTAACTCTGCTGCACCTTCTTCCTCTGGATAATTGTAATATAACTCCATGAGTTCCTGAGCATTCTTTATGTCCATCTTGCCAGCAATTGATTTGTTAAAAAGGGTCGTATCCTCATTCTTGAAAGTTTCCTTTGTACAGGATATCACCAGAATAATCATTATTACAATTGCCGCTGTCTTTGCCATGATTTGTTTTTTAAGTGCTGCTGTTTGATCTTGATTTGCAGGATTTCTAATACATTGTATTGTTGTGTGCTGAACTGCCAGGTATTTGTTGCATAGAGTCCCAGTGCTCCACAATCTTTCCGGATTCATCAAATCTGGAAAAATCCATTGTTACATATTCCTCATCTCCAGGCTAAATCTTGTGAGTATGGAGAGCCAGCAGATCTCCCTCGGCAACCCCAGGAACAAATTCAATGGATTTATTTGTATATTTTTTAATTAGAGACTTTAGATCAAAATATTCTACTGATCAGCATAAATAACCCCCACATCACTGATATGCCTGCAACAGGTCCGATTAACAATGAGATTATTCCTGCCGGGATATTTTTAATAAAAATTTTTAGAAGTTGATAGATTGCTATTGTAAAACCAATCATTGAAAAATAGTAAAAACCTAATCCGGCTAGATTTCCAGTTTCAAAAATTCCCTTCAAACTATTTCTTCCTTCGTCCATCGAAAATAAAACCAGGGCATATAATATACATATGGCCAGGAGTAATAATACTTTTAAATAACCGGGTAAATCCTTTTGGCCGACTTTGCTTCTCATTATTTTTAACTTTTATTTGTAAAGAGCTGCATGTCATTTTATTCCTCAATAATTAAAACCCGGAATTATTGAGAAAATTGCCATTATCGATCAGGATTATATTTCATAAGCATTGATTGTTCTTCAGACTGTGGTATGGTTAGTGGTCCAAAGCATCTGTCATGTAACGCCAAGAAATTTCACCATAATTGAAGTCATTATTTTTACCTATTCGTTTTGAGGAGCCTTTTAATTTCCCATTTTCATCTTTTTTTACTTTCAATTCCACAATCGAAAAATCTCCTTTTTCATAATCAAAACTTTCTCCATCATCATTGTACAGAAGGTAGGTATTTTCCATACTACCATAATGTCTTACTTCTAAACCCATATTGCTCGGCATATTTTTTAAGTCAGAAGGAAGCAACATGGGTATTATTGCCCCATCCTTTACAAATAATGGTATCTTATCCAATTCGGTCTTCACTGTGATAGTTCCTTCTTTTCCTACATAATCCCCTGAATAAAAATCATACCAGTTTCCCTGGGGCAGGACAACTTTACGTTCCATTTGCCCTGAAAATACAGGGGCAACAAGAATATGAGGGCCCATCATATATTGATCTGTTACTTCAATTCTTTTTTGTTCTCCATATGGATTATTAACTTCATGCACCTCACTTGCAGTAATCGTTTCTTCCACCCTGTAACCGTCTTCCAGAACCATTGCTCTAAAGGGAGGAATTCCTTTTTGATTGTAGCTATAGAAGGCAGTATAAATATATGGCAATAGTCTTTTTCTAAGTATAATAACATCTCTTATTGCATCCGTAACCTCTGGGAAACTCCATGGTTTTTTACTTGATGACCATGCGTTCAGCATCACAAGAGGTGAGAAACAAACGGACTGAAATCGTCTTATCCATTCTTCTGCAGAACCTGCATTACGTATCTCAGGTGTCCATAATAGTCCAGCCAGGGAACTATTTACGAGTGCAGTTATATAACCTTTATGGTCATAATAATCGCTATATAGTACAAAACCTTTACTGCTGCTGCCTGAATAAGAAGATCTTACCAAACCATAGGTTCGCATATTTTGATCCTTATAGTGATTATGTATCATATCCTGCATGATGAGGCCATAAAGCTGTCTTAGTTGTACGGCGTTACAGCCAGATGGAAAAGTTGCATGGTCCGGCCAAAGCCAATGGTCATAACCATCAACTTCATCTATTTTAAATCCACTGATTCCTAATTCAATTTGATTTTCCTGATGATGTTTCAGATATATCCCCCGGGCTTCCGGAATTGTGTAATCGGGTACTTCACCCAGCCAAACCGTATGACTGCCTGTGTATTTTTTTATGTCATTGTACATTGTTGAACTTGGCGCTACATATGGATTTTCCCATAGGTTTACTTTAATGTCCATTTTATTGAGATCGGCTACAAATCCTTTAGGATCAGGAAAGCGGGATTTATCCCAATCGAAGGAACATGGATAGGCAAAATCCTGCCAGCCTGGCTCAAGACCGATTACATCTAAGGGAAAATCGTATTTATTGAAATCTTCAATCTCCTTTAAAACATCATTAGCGTTACTAACGGTATTCATTCTGTGCCAAAAGCCTAATCCCCATTTGGGAGGTAAAACACCTCCCCCACAGAACAGATTATATCTTTGGATTGCTTCAAGCGGAGAATTGCCACAAAACACAATTATCTCGAGCCCCTTACCCTGAATGCTTGCTTCAATGGCATCAGATAAGGGTCGGCTTGTCCAATTAGATTTATCGCTTGTTCTATCCACTGGAGTTGGCAGCTTACTATCTTTTCTGTTCCCTACTCCCACGTGAATTTTTACTCTTTGGGACGAATTGATTAATACCCCATAACCTTTACTGGATATATACAATGGAACAGGAGCATGGGTATTACCCTTTACCCTGCCATAATGATCCACCTTTAAGGTATAAACACCCCCACGCCTGTTTATTCCTGAAAACTCCAATCCCAATCCGTAGATTCTTTCAGTTTCATCCAGAGGAAGTCTTATACTTGCATGAGATTGAGTGAGAAGGTAGCGAGTGGCATCCTTGTCAAATGGGAAGGATTTGTCTCCCAGGTCTTCAATTGCTTTGGTTTTTGGAGGAGCTGCATAATCCAGGGAGTTTAAACCTTCCTCTCCGAAGTTGGCTTTCCATACACCTGGCATTACCTTCTCCCACTGCAAAATCCCCATGCCTGAAATTGTTGTGGATTGTGCTTGTCCAACTATATGAAACAGCAGTATCAAGCCTGTACTAATAAATATTTTCATTAGATCTATTGTTTAAGGAATAGGTGGATCCACGAATACAATTTCCTTTGTCCTTCGAATTTTGGATTTAATAATTCCAAAAAATACATGAAATTAAAGAACAAATTTCTTTCGACAAATACCATTTTCAGATTTAACCACTGCGATATAAACTCCAGTTTTAAATTGAGCAATATCAACATTAAAGTGATTCG
Source organism: uncultured Bacteroidaceae bacterium (assembly GCA_963777115.1). Taxonomy (GTDB): domain Bacteria; phylum Bacteroidota; class Bacteroidia; order Bacteroidales; family SM23-62; genus SM23-62. Next base: position 1,474,624 of record CAVZPP010000002.1, read on the forward strand.
TTGGATAATTAGAAATATTTATTAGCTCTACTCCCTTAATGTTGAAAATTTGTAAGGAAATTGCCGGATTGGAACTATTAGTTTTCACATGAATTTCATTTAGACCTTTAGATAAATTGATCTCAACATCTTGAGATTCGGGGTTTCTAATAGCTGTTGATTGCACAAAGTTTGCTTGTATTGCGATATCTTGGCTGAGGGTAAGCATTAGTGGATTTTCCGTAGACTCCAAATCTCCGGTCCATCCGGAAAACTGAAATCCATCATTGGGAATTCCTAAAACTTCAACTTCTGTTCCAATTTTTCCTTCAAGAATATCATCTTTAACCTGTATGCTGCCGTCGCCTGAGATTGATGTTGATAAGGAATAAGTGGGAAGCGGAAATTCCATAGCCGAAGCGGCTAGTAATACAGCGCAATAGCCATGGGGATATTTGGATGAGGGAGTTGAAACACGGCTCTGTGAAATATACTCGGAATATGAATTTTTAATTCCCATGCCTAATACAAACTCAGAAATGCCGGGACGATCTTTCGTGTCGAAAATAAATTTAGATTGTACACCTGTCCATCCAGCTTCAATAACTGGCGTATAGGTTTCTGGATCAAGATATCCTTTATCCACTGCTTTCTTTAATGAATAAACAAACATCGCTGAACCGGATATCTCATGCCAGTTATCACTTAAGTTACCTTTATCAACTACCTGATACCATAGTCCAGTTCCAGAATCCTGGTAATTTTTTATTCCTAAAGCCAGGTTTTGCAGAATTTCGAGCAATGCATTATATTTTTCATGTTCTACCGGTAAATAATCCAGGATATCAACCAGAGCCATACAATACCATCCCATTCCTCTGGACCAAACTTCTGGAGAAACTCCGGTGGTTTTATCCGCCCATGATGCTTGTTTTGTTTCATCCCAACCATGATAAAGCAAATTCTTAACACTATCATAAGCATTTTCAGCGACTAATATAGTTTGTTTTGTTGCCTCATTGGATACATATTCCAATTCATCAAATGTAGCTCCATAGCGCATTAAAAATGGTTCTGCCATATATATACCATCGGCCCACATTTGGTTGGGATACTTTTGTTTATGCCAGAAACCTCCCGAAGCATTAGTTGGTTGATTATTAAATTCGGCCCTTATTTTCTCAGCGGCCAATTTGTATTTTTCAATTCCTAACTCTTCATACAGTGTAATACACAGCCATCCGGGATGCAAATGATCAAGATTATTGGCCGATGCGTCAAAATTAATATTGCCAGAAGCATCTACATAGCCGTCAATATATTTCTTTATATAATCCAGGTATTTTACATCGCCTGTTTCGTAATACATTTTTTCAATGCCAATCAGGACAATACTATTGCTGTACTCCCATCCTTTCTTAGTTAAATCATTAATATTTGCATGACGTTCCATAATGGCATTGGCAAACTCATATGACCAGTATCGTGTTTGAGCCGATGAGAACTGATAAATAAGAGTCATTATGATAATAGTTAGTAAATTTCTGTAGGTGATTTTCATAGTCAATATTTATTATTTATAGTAAATTAATTTTTGATTTATCCGGTCATATTAATCAGGCATGGGAAAGGCTAACATTTCGCCCATACCAACTGTGAACAGCCAACTCCCATACAGGGCATGCTCAATAGTTGTTAATAGTAACGATTTGGTTTTTAAATAGGTGATTGCAAAGATAAGCCCTCCAGCAAGTGTTAAGCACAAAACTAAAAGGTTTTTGAAACCAATATGGGCAAAGCAAAATACCAAGGCATTAACACTGATCAATAAATAATGATTCTTAAACAACAAACCATATCGGCTAAAGAAAAAACTACGATATAGAAATTCCTGTGGATAGACTGATATAACAGTATAAAAAATGCTTATGGATAACCACAACATTGGTTTTTTTCTTACAACCAAAAACAATTTTTCACTGTCTGAAAAGTACATTAGAATTGTTGTGCAGATGATCAACACTATGAATCTGAAAAGAATATATTTCCAATATGGCTTGGAGGGTAAGCTATATAATGATCTTCCAGTGATCAATCTATTCTTAAGAGCTGTCCAGGCGACAAATATTATTCCTGATAGCACAACTCCTGCCTTAATAACCATAGAAATTTCAAAAACTAAAATGCAAGGGATTAGCACAAAAAGTAACACTAGCTCTCCAATTAAATAGGCTCTTCTATTTTTCATCTTCGGTTATAAATTTGCCTCTAATCACATTAAATGAGTCATTTTCTTTACGTCCGGTAAATATCAGAGAAAACGACTTCCCGTCCTTGCTCATCCATTTATTTGAGAAATTCCAATAAAATGTGTTTACTGGAATACGACCCTCTCCCCATGCTTTCTCATAGTAAACTGTAGTCCAGGGCCCCCAAGGTTCGGCCGCATCAAAAATGCCAAAATTTCCTCGGTGGGTCTCAGTATGCTCGGTTGTAAGAAGGTAGCGACTAAGACCTTCATTATAGCTCACATTAATACACCAACCGACACCATCCAGATTAACAAATACTGGTTTTCGATCATTGATTTCTTTTGTCCAGGTAGGTGTGTTATTTTTCATCCCTGCAAAAAATGTATATGCATCTCGATCTAAAATTTCATCTATGTGAACACGTGCCAAATCTATCAATCCCGGTTTTTGACAATTCAGCCAATCAACTTTATCCTCATAATCATCAGGTCCATCATTAGACTGAAAACGTATAAGATAACTATAAACATACTCATCTTTTGCACCCTGGTAATTTTTTCCATAATTGCATAAGGTTGGCATCATTATTCCATCTTCATTATCAAACGACCAGTCAGTAAATTCCCAGGTAAGACCATGGTCTTCCGAGTAAGCAATTTTTACTTCCTTAAATGGATCAACCTTAGTGTCAAACATGCCGACCCACATAAATAATATACTGTTAACACAAAGAATCCCATAGCTTTTCCCGATTACTTTGTGATTATACACTGCCTTATATCCCCCCCAGATATTTGTAGGTTTTATATTGTCCCATTCACCTTCAATCTTTGCTACTCCTATACTTGAACGGCCTACCTTATTATTGCCCCCAAAGCCCCCTCCATCACCCCATACAGTATACTGATGGTCATCATCTGCCCATGTAATAGGCCAATTATCACTGCCTGGAGCCAACCTGATGTGAGATGACCAAGTAAATTCAACTTTTTTAATTATTGGACTTTGGGGATAAGGAGATTGTTGTGGGAAAACCATATTTATGAAACATAGTATACAAAAAATATTTATGATTACATGTTTCATATGCACATTGTTGGGTATGGTTAATCTTGTTCGTTTTTCAACTCTCTTATGATTTCGATTGCTGATTTATGAGGTCTCCCTGCAGCCTTTTCAAAATCAGATTGAGCATTAAAAGCTCCATTATATATCCCTTCATATATTCCAGCTATTATTGTTCCCATAAATTCACCTAATTCTTCTTTTCTTTCAATGGTATAATCTTTAACTGATACTGGATTATATACAAGTTCAGTATTGTATACTTGATTGATATATTCTGCTAGTTTTTTTTGCGAAATTGGTTCTCCAATCAAATTGTATATCTGTCCATTATGCTTTACATCAATAAGTATTTTTGTGTATGCATACCCTAATTCTTTTCTACTAGTATAAGCGCATTCCCCATCACCTGCACAATTCCAAATCCCTCCATTTCTAACATAATTGTCGATATATTCCAAATCGGGTTCAATATATAATCCATTTCTACCGATTACCCAATCAAGTCCTGAATTCTGGATATCTATTTCTGTCAGGCGGTTACTTTGTACAATAGGGCTAAAAGCGGTTTTTTCTTTATCTCCGATAATGCTTGTATAAACAATCTTTTTAACTCCGTTGATTTTTGCAGCCTCAATAACATTTCTATGTTGTTGGATTCTTTTTTGAGGTTCGTCCATACCTGATACAAGAAGAACAGCATCAATGTTTTTCAAAGCAAGATCTAATTCATGACGACTATTATAGTCCCCTTTTCTTATTTCAATTCCAAGATGATTTGCTTTTTCAGGAGTCCGTGCAATTCCAATTACATTGTCATTCCCAATTTCATTTATCAGTTGTTTTACTACTGATGAACCTAATTGTCCACTTGCTGATGTAACTGCAGTTTTCATAGTTTCTGTCTTTAATTATGCCCAATGATCAAGTGGATTAGCAGTAAGACTTGTTGAGTATACACCTCCTATGTTAGCTTTAGTTTTCTTCTTTGCAAAATTCTCTATGTTTAAATTTATAAAGATTTTTACATCAGATTAGTCGGCTATCTCTTCTTCAAAGATGACTCCTGCCTCATTTATTTTTAATTCAATTTCGACATCGGTACTATCATTTTCCAAATCAATGTCATAGTAAATTCCATTCTCTGAATCGAAACCTTTTCTTACTTTATCAATCTCAATCTCAAAACCTTTGTATTTCGCTAAAACGACGTTTTAAATATCCAAAGGAAGTTTATCAAAATAGTCGATGGTATTGTTATGATTGCGAGCGGCTATACATTCACTTTTGCGATCGACAAGGGTATTTGGCCCTTTTTTATTTTTAATCAGGTCAAAGGCATCGTATAAATCGCCGGTAGCAGTATAGGATTGATAGCGGATAGTATCGTGATCAACTGTAATGACTTGCGCCAGTTGCGTATTTTCAGCATCACGATCTAATTCGGCCCCCCACTGTTGCCAGTCTTTTTCTGAGCGATACATTTTTCCTCCACTTACCGATACGACATACATCGTACCTGTCTGATCGCGTTTGTTAATTCCCGAAGTAAGATTATACTCTTTTGGAGCTACATGACCACGAGCATAAGTGTGGTCGTGCCCTTGAAGCACGAGGTCAACATGGAATTCGTCGAAGATTGGTTTTAGCAAGTCTTTCCATTCGTCACTTGAGCGTCCATCTTTAGCATTGAAAAGTGGGTGATGGAAGGTGACAACAGTCCATTTGTTAGGATTATTGGCCAATATTTCTTTTAACCATTCCGCTTGTTCTTCTCGGTATATGTTGGAATTCACACTAATCATTCGTACTCCCTGAAAATCCATATAATAGGTGGTTTCTTTTAGTTCATCAATACCCTTCGGACCATTTTCGGGTAAGGTGAATTGTGGACGCCATTGAATACTCAATTGCTCCAGAGAATCATCTTGTCCTTCATAAAGAGTCCCATAATCGTGGTTACCCGGTGTAGGGAAACCTGGTATCATACTGTGGATAAAACTACCGGCTTTAAACCATTCTTCCCAGTTTTCTTCACTATTAGCAGGGCTAACTAAGTCTCCTGCGTGAACTATGAAACGTGCATCAGGTGCTTTCTGAAAACCCTGACGGATTAAGCGGGACCATAGCTCAAAAATATTGTTCTGGGCATCGCCAAGGTATATGAATGAGAATTTATCATTGCTTGCAGATGCGGTTTTAAACTGAATCCATTCACTCCAGTGGTCGCCATCGCCAACGCGGTAGCCATAAAGAGTGTTGGGTTCTAACTCATTAAAAGTGACAGAATGATAATTAGCCACTATGCCGGCATCTTCTACCAGACTGCCATCGAGCAATGTGGTTTTAGCAGTAAAACGTTCAGCAGTTCTCCAAAACTTAGGAGCAGCGGTTGCTTTTGCAATTTCGGCATAAGCGGTTTTTTCCTCGGTGTTAGTTCTCCAGGTAACGCTGGCAGTAGTGGTGGGATCAGCACCATAGTTTAGCATTATGCGATCGGGCTGAACGCTTGGTTGCATCCACTCTTCCTCATAATCAGGAGATTCGTAAAAAACTTCGTGATTTTGACTTTGAGCTGTGCTGTTGCCAACCCATAAAACAAATGCCAATGCACTAAATAAATGTCTAATTTTCATTTTGATTTATTTTTTAATTAATTACTATTTATGGATCCACAAAAGTGGAATGTATGTAAAATTTTTGGTCGTCAAATGTTTCAATTGTGTTAACTATTATTTATCGATGCTAAGTACGAAAATGGTGAGCAGGCTTAAAAAAATAGTCTTTTTCATAATAGTTTTGTTATCTATTATGAGACAAAGTAAGAAAGTGAATCTGGAAAGATTCTGGAAAGGTTCAGGATGGACAGCTGGCTATTAAATATCTATTCAATAGTTCTATTGTGTTAGCTATTATTTAAGTATCTTCAGTGGAAAATCAAATTAAAGCTAACGGTGTGTGTATGGCACGTGTCCCGCAGGGCTTGTGCTATACACGATGTTGTAAGCTGTTGTGTGTCCTGCGTTACTCAAGGATGCAATTTATAAATAATTGAGTAACATAACCTTTAGATTAGATGAAGAAATATTATGTTTTACATACTATGGGCTTCGGCTAAGATGATTAGGCAGATTGGTCAAACCACCAAAAGGTGCTGTCCGCAAACTTGCATGGAATTGGTTGGGTAACATTTACAAATGCTATCCCAATTTATTTGTGCATTGGACGTATGGTTTTCACCCGTAGAGTTCATTCCAAAGAGCCGTATGATGGGAGACTATCACGTACGGTTCTGGGAGAGGTTTAGGGGTGAGATTCCCCATTACCTAATCGACCATGTAACCGTTCCGATATCGGAGACAACCCTGCCTTGAAACAAAGTTCTGACGATAATACCTCGCAGATCATATACCTCAATCTTTAAAATTTTGAGGCATGTTAATTTTGCAATTAATCGTGAGAGACAAGCTAAATGGATTAGGGTTGACACTTGTCAAATTAAAATTTGCTTATTTATCAGGTTTTAACATAGTCACAGCAGAGCCCATATTGAATTGAGGACTGTCACCAAACCCTATCTCAGCGAAAACTTTGTGCAGCGATTTAAAGAAAAGCTGCTGTTACATATATTTTTTTCATTTTTACTCCTCTGTCACAATTTAAAGCTGCTGTTTACCACCATTTCCAGTCATTCTTACGGGTTTTCAGATATTCAATAAGTTCAGGTCTGCCATAATAGGTCAAATCATCTCCATACCGTATCACACACACAGACATTCCGGATTCAGATGCCTGCACATAATCGGAATATTTGTAAGATTTCGCTAAATATAACACACGGTAATGATCGAGCTCCACTCGTTCGTCTTCGATACTCCCATGTGCGTCAACGTCTGCTACAAAAGGAAGCTCCCCAATCCATTTGTAACGATGGGGATAGAGGCGCACCCGGTCCGGACCGCTATGATGAGCCGCGTGGATCGCATTATAACCGTTTTTACCGTAGACGCCGTCATCATATCTCTGGTAGGCATACAGCCAGGCTTTATTATTCTGGGTACCGTTTGTCCATTCTGGGTAGAATAGATTTCCCAGTTTCAGTATCGGCTCTATGACCTGTTCCTGGTAATCCTTCCAGCGTAACGCTTTTGCCCCGGCCTCATTAGCGTCATCTACAATCTTTATTTCATCGGAAGTCAGATTGGGGGGAAATGCATAATTGGCGATGTGGTCCCCGACCCTGCCGCCGGGAAAGGTGATTTTCTGATGGTGAAATTCCACAACGGGTACGATTTCTAGGTCATACCCCTTGGATTTTGCATGATCTATGGCATCTTTAGTGTCATTATAGGCGGCATTGTATGTTTCAATCCAACCACCATCTTCCGTTTTTACACCTATAAAATTGTATTTCAAATCCTGGTAGGTAATATCCACCATGTTAGATCCGTGATCGGGGGTTTTGTGGTGGGAGTGGTAAATATTGTAAAGCCCGTCGGGAATGAGAATAGAATTGGGAACAGGCACTTGCTTGGCGGTGATCCCTGTCATGGCATCTCCCGTCAAAACTTTCAGGGCGTGTACGGCATGATAGGTGCTTGTTATCCCTGAGTTCCAACCGGGCTGGTCCGCGAACCCGCCGTCTGAGTTCTGCAGTGAATTGATCCAATTAATACAGGCCTGTTTGTCCAGGGGTTCGCTTCCCAATGCTTGTAAAGCCTGTACGGCTGCCCAGGTATACCAGATGTCAGCATAATTTCCCGGAACCTGGTCCCCGGGATTGTATTTAAACCCGCCGGAACTGGTCTGGCAGGCGCGGATCCATTCAATGATTTTCTGCTTGTCGGGGCAGTCCTGTTCGGTATATGCCAGAGTCATTACAGCAAAATAGGTCCAGATAATATGGACCTCATCTTCATTTACCTTGGAAAAATCCTCATCTTTATCAACATCAGCAAAACCACCAGTACTGTATTGCCGATCTGTGACGGTTTTCACGACCTCGGAGATATTGGATACCCTGCCCCCCAAAGAGATAATGCTGGATACGGTATACCAGGTATCCTCCAGACAGGGTTCGTTCACTGCCATTGACTGGCCATCCCAGGATCGTTGATCTAAAAGTCCTGCCAGAAGGTTATCCAGATAGGCGTTTACATGTTTGTCTCTCGCGAGGCTGACGCTGCCATTTTTATAAATCCGGCTTTTATCACTTAACTCAACCCCCAATAAAGTTAACGCGTGCACTGCCCCGTAATTCCAGAACAGGTCCGTATATGTCTGCCCATGGGGTCCATAGGCACCATTTGATTTTTTTGCGGCCTGTAAATAATCCACAGTGGAATTGCCGTCCACATCTACCAGTGCAGGTGCCGGAATATTTTTCTCCGGTCTGGATTTGTACTCCTGATATTCAACAGGATCACTGCTGGCGTAAACCCGCACTTTGCAATTAGACCCTTCGCCATGGGGAAAACTGAACCTGATGTTGCGGCCCTGCCCGATAGCAACAAATCCGGTATCGCCGCTGGATTGAAAGGTCCCCCAGGAGGTTCCCCCGTCAGTAGACAGAAAGGCCCAGACCCAAAGGGATTTGGTACGGTTATCGAACAAATCGTAGGTAATATTGGCAGTCCAGCTACCGTCTGATTTTTCCAGATTCTGTATCTGGACATTTGAGACAACCGGGCTGCCCGCCGAATTAACCACGGTTAAATAAATAATGGAAAATAAGGATAACAGGTAAATAAAAATATTTTTCATTTGGCATCTCTTTTTAGCAGTATTCTGCGGGTTATAATTGTGTTATTCATGGCAGTCACCTTTTTCGCACCAAACCGATTTAGAATCCTTAATGCTTTCTGAAGCAATCCCAAAAGTAACTAAGACTTCTGCAGAAGTTTTCACATTTAGATGTTGCTATTCTAATAATATACCTATTATTGAGATTCAACAACTAATTTAGTAGTGACAATAGATTGTCCTGATTTTACTGTAACCAAATAGATTGACGATTTGAATAAGCCATAGGCATTAATTACAATTTTGCTACTGCTGGGAGTTGTGTTGCTATAAACCGTTTGTCCTAGCAAATTAGTAATTCTGACATCAACATTATTCAAATTATGAAAACCATCAAGATGAATCGTTAGCAGTCCCTGGTTAAACGGATTTGGGTAAATATTGACTGATTGTTGACCTGATAGAGTTTCATCATCTTGTTCTAGTATTTGAACCGGATTGATAGGCTGTTCTGAAAGCTTAATGCATGCGATCTGTCCCTCAGAGTGCTCGAAGTCAGGATTGACATCGCTAGACTTGAACCCAATGAAACAGTACTTTTCGCCCTCGACAGTAATTACTCCGGGAACCCCCATGCTGACCGGATCGGCGTAGAACCTTCCATCAACGTCACCTCCGTTTGCTGCTTCAACCGCAGCCTTAAGAGCCTCGGGAGTACACACTATGTCCATGATGTAATCTCCTTCATTGTTCTTGGCGACTTCCCAGCTATTCCAATCTGGATCACTAGCATCCAATTCAACTCGCATTAGAGCCCTGAAAGGATCCTCAATCGGATATGCAGGGGGACCATCCATCCGTATATAAATGTATACCTCAAACCGGTCTTTAGATAGTTTAACTATTTCAGGGTGGTTGACTTTTGCTTCGCCCTGTTTCACAGAATAGCCAGGGTAGGGATTGTTGGGATGATCTCTGAAATGTGTGGAAGCGAACCAGCTGGAAATAATTGAACGATAACGTTCTTCTCCAGCATCTTCAATTGCCTGACAGAGCGGGTCGTTTTTCCAAATATCGCTCGGTTCATCCTGTTTAATCCACCATGACTCAAATTTATCTTTTTGGACCCCAGTAAACGACCACGGTTTACTGGGATCAGCAGGCCGTGAAAGTATGGCTTGACTTGATAAGAGATGCAACTTTCCGTTAAGAGTGAAAAAACGTCCGTAAGTCTCCCCAATATTTACTGTGCGCTGTATCATTTCGCCCTGATACAGACCTTGCATTTCAAGTGGACCAAATGGAATACTATCCATACCCCAAACACCACTTTGTCCGCCACCCGTTTCCGGATCGTTAAAATTGAGACCGTCTTTACTGAAAGCAACAAAATTTGTATGCCGGAATTTGGAATCATCACCATCGTCCATAAAGATTTGTTCCATATCCACTTTGCCATGAAAGGCCATGATAAAAATCTCATTCTCTTCATCGAGATAAATGTCAGGAGCGGCTACATGTCCGCCCCCGATGGACCAGTCTTCTCTCCACCCATCCGGATTGCTCTCTGGAAAGCGATATGAGTCGGCCCGGAAGTCCAGGACTCCTTCGAGGTTGATGTTATTACCGCCCTGCCCCGGAGTGTTATAATCGTTCCAGGGACCGGTGATTTTTTCGGCCCATTTCATGCGGATATATTCCCCATGATGTTCTGCAAAATATATATAATAATTGGCTGAAGGATCCGCCCTGTTTGGTGCCCAGGAAGGTACTTCGATCACACAGGGAAAACTGATATCGAAATTATTATATGTGTCTTCCGTTGACGAAACAACGAGTTCGCCATTGTTTACAAGATCCCAGTTGTATACTCTATCTCCGGGTGCAGTTTGAGCCATGCTGAACATTGACAACATGATAAAATATACCTGCAGTGAAAAAACCGATAAAAAATGCCGACTAATGCTATTTATTTGAACTTTCTTAATTTTTCCCAATTTATTTCAATACAAAAGATTTATTCTTGTTGTTCGATTTGAAAGTTAGTCAATTTTTTTTTTGAATATTGCTTATGACGATCAAGTGTATGTGAAGGGTATATCGGTTAGATCCGCATTTCATAAGCAGTGATCGATTTTCAGACTGTTTCCAGTGCATCTCTGAGTCACGGCTATGTATGAAACGTTTCAAATACACGTTGTTAGCTACTGGCGGTTTGTTCATAGGTTTTCATAAAGGTTTCTGGTGTCATTACGGGCAGTGCTGACTTTTTATAATCTTTTATGTTTCTGGTTATAATAACATCAATTCTCTTATGTTCCTGGGCGGTATAATGTTGGATGGCATCCTCAAAATCTTTAAAGTCAGAAGCTAGCGAAGCCTTTATTATATCATGATCTACTTTAAGTATGCCAACCAATTCTGAAAGCTCATTTAACATTGTGATTACTTTCTTGTGAGGTGCATGCTTTGTAAGAACATAATACAAGTTGCTATAGCAGAGAGCAGAGGTATAACCCCTTACCTTTTTCTGATCAATAAGGGTAAATACCTGAGCTGCCTCTCTTGAGAATGGTTGACGATCAGTGATAAAATCAATAATTACGTCAGTATCAATAAAAAGGTCAATCATTTAAGTATTTTTTTGATAATTGATCTGAAAGGTCTGCTTTATAGTCAAAATCCTCGGGAACCTTAATAGAACCAAGTAATGACTTAACCTTTGTTGTCAAATCAAATTCAGAGTCATCTAACTTGCTGGTAAGTATCTTAAAATAGCTTTCAACCAGGTCAGAAAGGCTTCTCCCGCGGCTTCTGGCATAAGTTTTTGCTTTTCTGGCCAGATCCTTATCAACGTTCAATGTTAGTTTAGAATCCATAATTACGTATAATATTTAACACAAATGTACGTAAATAAATTGTGAATCACGTAATGTTATTAGAAAGTATATACGTAAACTCCTAAGTAGGAGCTCTGTTCTTTCCGCTTGTAGCTAACGGTCAAGTGTATGTGAAGCCTGATATCGGTTAGATCTGTATTTCATGAGTAGTATTGCATTTCAGACTGTTGCCAGTGCATTTCTGGGTTGTAAGCAATTTATGAAGCGTTTCATATACATGTTGTTAGCCTGCGTACAAACCTAAATATTTGATATATCTTGTCTATTATCTATTAAATACGCTAGATAAATAGCATCATTAAGAATTTTATAAATGATTGATATCTGTTTGCTTAAGACTGCTCTTCGCAAACCAGGTTTGATCTGCGATTCTGGAAAGATGGAAGGAAACTGTGATATTATTTCCAGATTCCTGTTAAGTTGAGTTTTGAATTTCGAAATCTCAGCTTCAGTCCAGTTTGAATTGAGATAATCAATTATACACTCGAGATTGGTAAGAGCTTCAGAAGACCAGATGATTTTAGAAACCATATTTCCTTTTTACATCATCATGACTGGTTACTCTACCTTCCTCAATATCCTTCAATCCTCTCTCGATTCCTGCTTTATGATGATCTGACAGGGAATTCCACCAATCACCTTCTTCGGAGGATGAATCCTTGACCACTTTTAAGTAGCTAATTGTTTCTTGGTCATCTAACTTAGTCAACCACTCAATTAATTCTAACTTGATTGCTTCTAATCCCATGACTCTTTTTTTCAAATTTACGACAATTTCCTGAAGTAAGTAACTGTATGTCGGCTAACGGTCAAGTGTATGTGAAGCGTGGGATCGTTTAGATCCGTATTTCATAAGCAGTGATTGATTTTCTGACTGTTCCCAATGCATTTCTCAGTTGTAAACGATGAATGGAACGTTTCATATACACGTTGTTAGGCCACGTATATTAATCTATCTCAAGACAAGATAACTCTTTATAATCTGGACTTTGGATGAACTCTCTAATTAATTCTTGATTATCAATTAAAACTTTGGCAATACTAATTGTAGATGTATTGCCAGTTCGAAGCCAAATTATTTTGGGAGGGATACCTTTAATAACACTAAGATCGTAAAAGTCAGAATCAAACGTTACAATGCAATAGTTGTTCTTCCGTGCAAATTCCCAAATTTCAGAATCGCTTGAATTTTCGAGCCCAACGTCTTTCACTTGTTTTGCCTCTGGATAGACATCGGAGATTTGTTTGAGAATTCTAAAGGAGATATTTTGATCAAAAAGGAGCTTCATGAAGCAACTCGTATTTTTCGCTCTCTTTCAGCCGCATATGAAAGGCATGCTGAAATATCTTCTTTTGATAACTCAGGAAAGTCTTGGAGGATGTCTGAGTTCGTCATACCAGAAGCCAACCAACCAAGTACATCAAAAACAGTTATACGAGTATTTCGAATACAAGGCTTACCAAATCGTTTTTCAGGATTGATAGTTATTATTTTCTGATAATCAGTCATATTACAAATTTACGAAATATTTCGATTCGAGAAGGAATAAAATATATGTAGCCTAACGGTCATGTGTATGTGAAGCGTGATATCGGTTAGATCTGTATTTCATGAGCTGTGATTGCATTTCAGACTGTTGCCAGTGATTTTCTGAGTTGAAACAATGCATGGAACGTTTCATTTACACTTTGTTATGCACAGGAATTAATCTATGTTCTTCCAAATATTTCATTGATAATTATAGACATTGCTAATTACATATTATCTAGAATATCATATTTATACAATCATCAAAAAATTATAAATCGTTCATTTAACATCCGTAAAATAAATTAACAAACCAAAGGATTGTGTTTGGTTTAATTTGATTTTTTCATTAGATGTAGTTACTAAAAACTGATTTTTCATCAAATATTGTTTTGTCTTTTCTAGAGATTTTACTTTAAATGTGATACCATTTACTTCGTTGATATTCCCTCTGGTAAATTGTATTTGAAGTGAATCATTAATGTGACAAATGTTGTTAAACTCGAATTCCAGAGGATAAAGATATTCCTTCCATTTAAGGAAATTTACTTCCTCTTTGTAGCCAATAAAAATTTCTTTAATGTATTCAATGCCAGGATTAGCTTCTACTATAGTATTCAACGTTTCTTGCAAAGAATCCCTTTTTTCTTTATCATTCACTTCATATAGAGCTGTAAAAATGTTTTCATTGCATAGAATTCTATCTTTGACATAGATGGAGCCTTTGTTCACTTGATGCATAATGCCACGATTATTGAGAGCCTGCTCACATGATGCAAGGGAATTATATACCTCGAAATTCATTCCGTAAAAAATGGCTCTAAAATTATCGGTAGCGTAGTTTGTAGATAGATATGGTCCACATGGTTCTAATACCATGTTTCCTGCATAAATTCCGCCATATTTTCTCTGCCCATACTTAACTGGTGTATAGAAAATCGGGAGCATTAATTTTTGAATAAAAAATTGATAAACTGAATCATGCGAAATTGTATCTCTTACATGAATTGATAGAGTATGAACTCCAGATACAATGGGTGTAGTTTTAAGGTTTACTGAATCTTCAAAAGTTTCGATCTGTGCAAAAATAGATTGACAAATAATTAAAAATCCAATAAGTGTTAAACAATGAATTTTGAAAGTATTTATCATGATACTATTAGTATTATCGGATAAAAATTCAATTTGCAATAATTAATTTAATCCCCATTAATATTGTAAATCGTATAGTCAGTTATTTGATTTCTTGTGCATAACGGTACAGCGTATGTGAAGCGTGGTATCGTTGAGTTCAGTATTTCATAAGCAGTTGTGTATTTCAGACTGTTACCAATGTATTTCTGAGTCGTAAGCGATGATTGAAACGTTTCAAATACACGTTGTTAGAGGCTGGGCTTACGAAAAGTTCAACTTATTAGGATTCTGTCTAGTATCAAAAATTCTCAATATTTCGATATGATTTCTTCGGTTCCGATAATAAATGGAATTGTGCTTGGTAATAACACACTTTCTAATTCTGAGTTTTTTATTGATTAGTGGATATTGAATTGGGTTTATGGAAATTTGTTGAAGTAGCAAATCAACTAAATCAATAAATCTAAGAGCAACTGTGCTGTCCCAATTGCGTTCTAGGTAATCAAGAATATCAGAGAAGTCATTTTCAGAATCTAATGACCAGATAATTTTCTTAGCCATTAGAATACTTGTTACGGAATTTTTCCATCACTTGATCATGCGGGATAGTCTTGCCAAGTTTGACTTGATTAATAGCATCAATCAATCCTTGTCTTTGAGATTCCGTAAGTTCATTCCAATCATCAATACTATTTTCTGCTCGTATGAAATTTTGCAAATAGCCATAGACCTCTTCTAACTTATTTTTCTCTAATAAATCTATTTCACGAAATATCTTAATTTTTAATTCTGAAGCATCCATGTTATTCCTTTTTCTCAAATTTATAAAAAAGCCCGTAAAGATCATAGTTTACCACTAAGCCTTGCCTCTAACGTTCAAGTGTATGTGAAGCGTGATGTCGTTTAGACCTGTATTTCATAAGCAGTTGTGCATTTCAGACTGTTGCCAGTGACTTTCTGAGTTGGAACAATGAATGGAACGTTTCATATACACTTTGTTAGCAACAGTACTATTTCCCGAAATCATTATAGAATATTATTCAGATCTTGTCTCCCTATAATCGCCATTATTTCAACAGTGTCATTATTTAACTTGTAATAGATGGAGTCAGAACCGCAAGCACAACGCCTATAACCTTTCTTAATATAATCAACTGATTCAAAAGAGAATGGTTGCTGCGCAATTATATCAAAGTATTTGAAAAACGAATCAAAATACTTATCTGCTTGAGCCATGCCAAATCGTTCTACTCCGTAATGATGAATTCGAATTAAATCTTCTTTGGCCTCATTACTTAATCGATATTTAGCCATTGAGCAATGACTTTGATTGGTTGAGAATTTGATCTTTACTGTCATCTGTAAAACCGCTATTCTCTGCCCTATCAAGCTTTGCTCTAATCCAGTCGATTTGAACTTGCTGTTGTCTGGCTTGTCTGATCAGATCATTAATTAGCTCACTTTTACTGGAGTATTCTTTATTGCTCAATTGTGCTTTTAACCATTCATCATTGGGTTCTGTGAATGAAATACTCTGTCTAGTCATAACTTTTTGGTGTAAATATACACCATAATCGAATCAGTCGCAAGTTTTTCTTCGTATTGTTTCTAACGGTCCAGTGTATGTGAAGCGTGATATCGTTTAGTT
Source organism: uncultured Bacteroidaceae bacterium (assembly GCA_963777115.1). Lineage (GTDB taxonomy): Bacteria > Bacteroidota > Bacteroidia > Bacteroidales > SM23-62 > SM23-62. Next base: position 1,490,872 of record CAVZPP010000002.1, read on the forward strand.
CTTTTTTTCATAAGCTGTTGTGCATTTCAGACTGTTACCATTGCATTTCTGAGTCTGGGCAATGTATGGAACGTTTCATATACACATCCTATGTTAGGGCCAGTTTGAAATAATTCTCATGAATGTTGTTCAATCCATTTAGTTATCTCCTTGTGCGACAATTTGCCAGAAGCGATATCAATTACAAATGAATACTTTGCTTCCTGTGATGCAGTAATATCAATTCTATTTTCCATCAAATACAGGCGCATTAGAACATAACCTGTTCTTTTATTGCCATCAATAAATGGATGATTGGCGACAATGCTCTCAATTAGGGCACTTGCTTTTTCGAAGTGTGATTTATAAAGATCTTCCTGGTCAAATGTTTGGAATGGCCTGCTAATAGCAGACTTCAGAAGGTTTATGTCTCGAATTCCGTGAGAACCACCAAATTTATTTATTAAGAATTCATGAATGTTCAGAACATCCTCAAGTTGAATCATTGTGCAAGTTTTTGAAGCAATTCTTCATCCTCAATGATAATTTGGCGGAGTTTAGTTGTCATGCTGAGCTTTTCCTTTGGATTGGATATCAGAAGCTTGAGATAATCTAAAACATCTTCAAGAATATCTTCTGGAACGGTTTCAAGAACCTTTGCAATCTCCTCTTTCAATTCTTCTCTTGACATAGCATAAATAATTTATTGTAAAGATATGACATTCCTAGAAATTGATATCTTGAACAAATTGGCCCTAACGGACCAGTGTATGTGAAGCGTGATATCGTTTAGTTCCGTATTTCATAAGCAGTTGTGCATTTCAGACTGTTTTAGACTGTTGCCAGTGTTTTTCTGAGTCGTGAGCGATGAATGAAACGTTTCATATACACGTTGTTAGGTCACGTAATTACTTAGGGAAATATTTATAAATATCCTTCCTATGAAGACATCTTATAAATTCAACTGAAGATTCTATTACAATTATTCCAAGACGATAATCACCAATCCTGATTCGATACATTGAAGTAGTACCCTGGATCTTTTTGAGATTTCTAACATCTTCAAGCTTCTCTGCTCTTTTGACATTAGCAATTGTGTTAGCTACTTTTTGAAGGACAGATTTGTCCTTAATTTTCCTGGTGTCTTTTTGGAAGGATTTATCAATCTTGATCTCCATCTCGAAGTTCTGTCAAAAATGTATCCATATCAACATATTCTCCAGTTTTTCCTTCGGATATAGCAATTGATAATCCGTAATCTTCAATTTCAGTTTTAGAAAGCTTTCTCGCTGAGATTCCCAACTTTTTGGCTAACTGAAGAATTAAGGATAAATCTTTATCTGAGTCTGTATGAAGAATTGCTCCCTCCATGATCAAATTTTATATGAACAAAGTTAATCAATTAAATTTTACCTCAGTAACCGACAATTATGTGACACAACGGTACAGTGTATGTGAAGCGTGATATCGTTTAGTATTGAATTTCATAAGTATCCTTTGCATTTCAGACTGTTACTAGTGCTTTTCTGAGTTGCAAGCAATGAATGAAACGTTTCATATACACGTTGTTAGAGGGCGTAAGCAACAGCCTTTCAGTCTACTAGAGTTTCCCGAATGACCTTTTTTGTATTTTCGACTTCTCCCGAGGATAATTTACCAAGAATCCTAATAATTCTTTTTTTATCAATGGTCCTTACCTGATCAATAACAATCCAACCTGTTTTTCTCTGATGTTTTACCTTGACTCTGGTGGGATAGGATTTAGATTTGGTAGTCATAGGAGCAATCATCACAGTTCGAAGAAACTTATTCATCTCATCTGGAGAAATTATCACACATGGTCTCGCCTTTTTTATTTCACTACCGATTGTAGGATCTAAATTTACAAGGACGATTTGATATTGTACTAGTTCCATTCTTCGTCGGCATCTTCCTGAAAAACATCAGGCATTAGTAAACCATCGTCCTGGTTTTCATGCATTACCCTAAAAGCATTCTCCCAACCCTGCCGTGGTTTTGAAACTGGCTTGAGTATGATCCGTCCTCTCTCAAGAATCAATTCAACCTTATCCTTAATGTTGTATCGCTCAAGAATAGATTTTTTCAATCTGATACCTTTTGAGTTCCCTATTTTAATAATTGATAATTCCATAATTGATTTTCAATGTAATTACAAAGTTATTACATTTCTTCAGTTAATGCAAATTTATGTCCTCTAACGGTCCAGTGTATGTGAAGCGTGGTATCGTTTACTAGTGCATTTCATAAGCAGTTATGCATTTCAGACTGTTACCAAGGCATTTCTGAGTCAGGGGTTTGTATGGAGCGTTTCAAATACACGTTGTTGGGGGCAGTAAGCATTTATGGACTTGGTAGCCTTTTTATTCTAATAGACTCTTTGGTGATAACAGTAAAGGATCCTGATAAGTCTTCGAAATGATCTTTAATGATAGATGTTACAAGTTCAGCCTTATCTGCATTACTCAAGCCGGAAAGTCTATAAAGAATAATGCCTTCGGAAACCTTTTTCTTTCGAAAAGTCAGGTCACCAAAATCCTTATCAGCAGTTATCAAAATTCTAGATTTCTGGCTCGCTAACTCTAATACTTGGTCATCAGAAATCCCGGGTTTTAGTTCAGAAATGTAGTCAACTACGAAGTCTAGATCTCTAAGAGATTGTACTATTGGGAAATCAACACTTTCGTCAGCAAGGAATGTCACTGTGCTTTAGGAAAATAGAGTTCATTCTTTAAAGAGTCCGCTGCATAAGAGAGGCAGGCAAATATTGAATCTCGATCAAGGTGAGGATGAGATTCTAAAATCTGATCAATAGATTCACCTTCAGCTAGTTTCTCAATTATTAACTCCACAGTAATCCTGGTGCCTGATATTACAGGCTTTCCGGATTGAATCTCTGGATTGAGTATTATATACTTATGCCAATTCATTACTAATTACAAAGATATACCATTTACCATAGATAGCAAAGATACTTATTGCCCCCAACGGTCCAGTGTATGTGAAGCGTGATATCGGTTAGGATTGTTTTTCATAAGCAGTGATTGATTTTCTGACTGTTACCAGTGTATTTCTGAGTTGTGAGCATCGACTGAAACGTTTCATATACACGTTGTTAGCTTCCGTATTTTATGAAAAAATGGGTTAGGTCCATACTATTAAATCAGCCTTTTTAGATGAAGGCCGATGGTTTGACTATCAACTAATCTATGAAACTTTGAAGTATCGATTGCCGGCCAGATAGTATCCATTAAGGGACATTCAGGACAATCATTTGCCAAATAATTATCTTCATCAATATAATACTCCTCAAAAGGATCTTTATCAAGGAGGTGCCCATAGAAGCCCTTCTCAGTAATCGTATCATCTATCCATTGGAAATCTTCAATCAAAATATCTAGAAAGGCCGTATACATTCCATAAAATCCTTGCCCATAATAATAACCTTTGTAGTAATCAATTATTTTTTCGTTAGTATCCTTTACATCTCCATATGAAGGGTATCCAATAATTCGATCTCGGGTACGATCAAGTAATACATAAACATTACTGGAATAATCTTTCCCTTCCTTAAATTGATAAACAGATAAGGGAGGAGCAAGTGTGCAGCAATTATCAGTTTCGCAAGAACTTAGTCCAACGAAAAGTATTATGATAATCACAACTCTAGGGTTCATCTTCAATATATTTAATTGAATAGACACAAGTTAATCACTTTCGCACAAATATGGAAGCTAACGGTCAAGTGTATGTGAAGCGTGATATCGGCTAGGATTGTTTTTCATAAGCAGTGATTGATTTTCTGACTGTTACCAGTGTATTTCTGAGTTGTGAGCATCGACTGAAACGTTTCATATACACGTTGTTAGCCATAGTTGGACCTAATTAGAGATCCTTCAAAACCTTTTGAAGACTTGGAATGTCTTCTGTAATGGTTCTCCAAACAACGCCAAGATCAATACCTATATAATCATGGATAAGTTTATCCCTCATACCAGACATGGCTCTCCATGGGATATCGGATCTGTCCTCCCGGAACTTCATTGAGAGTTTCTTGGTTGCTTCGCCAATGATGCCAATATTTCTCATCACAGCATCCTGCAGAAGGCTATCCTTTTCGAACTCCTCTCTGTTGATTCCTTCAGTATACTTCTGGATTTTTGAAATAGCTTCTAGGATATGATCAATATATGGACGATCATCTTTCAAGTTTGATAAAGAGTTTGAAGATCCTTCATTATACTATTCCTAATTATTTCATTATTAAGAGAGCCCCTGGTAACAAGATCTACCTTAATTCCTAGTTTATCGGAAAGTTCGTTCTCCATATGAATCAATTGAAGAAGGGAAGGGCTTTGTTTGAAGCTTACCAAGACGTCTATGTCACTCTTTGTTGTTGATTGAGCACGAGCAAATGAACCGAAGATACCCACGAACTCAGGATCGTAGTTCTTCAAGTACGTTACAATTATGTTTTGTACTTCTTCTCGTGACATATCGCAAAGTTATGGTTTTTAAATAAATCCATTATTAATGTGATGATTTATCCAATTAGGGCTAACGGTCAAGTGTATGTGAAGCGTGGGGTCGTTTACTAGTGCATTTCATAAGCAGTTATGCATTTCAGACTGTTTCCATCGCCTATCTGAGTTGTGAATATCGACTGAAACGTTTCATATACACGTTGTTAGGCTGCGTATGTTATTTATTATCATAATGGTACCTACAGCTATATATGAATACATCTTGCTTTTCAACTCCGTAAACAAGTCTATGTTCTCGATCTATTCTCCTAGACCATAATCCTGCAAGATCATATTTTAAGGGTTCAGGTTTGCCAATACCATCAAATGGAGAGGATTGAATATCCTTGATAAGGGAATTAATCTTTCTAAGCATTTTTTTATCCTCGGCTTGCCATGAAACATATTCTTCCCAGGCATTTTTCGAAAAGATAATTTTCCTCATTCTTCAATCAAATCCTTTTGAAATGTATTTCCTGCTTTTATTTGATCGATAGATTCATATAGTCTTTTTGCATTATTCTTTGAACTCAACAAATGCAACGTTTCCATAATTGAATTGTATTCTTCGAGAGAAATGATGACAGCTCCTTTTCCAGATTTTCTTTTGATTATAAGTGTTTCTTTATCATTCTCAACACTATCAAGATATCCTTTAAGAGCAGTTCTAAATTCGGTAAAATTTGCAGCAATCATAATTAAAGTAATTTTATAAGTACAAAAATACGTACTTATTTAATAACTTCCAAGAATTATGCCATAGTCCCATCAACATATGTAGCCTAACGGTCCAGTGTATGTGAAGCGTGGTATCGATTAAAGCTGTATTTCATAAGCAGTTGTGCATTTCAGACTGTTACCAATGCATTTCTGAATTGTGAGCGATGTATGAAACGTTTCATATGACACTTTGTTAGGCAGCGTCTTTTCTCTTTCTTTCATCATTCCAATACACGAAATAGAGAATTCCAACCAAAAATGTTAACATAAAATGAAATCTAACATCACCAGCGTCGCTGACTATAATTCCTAATATGCTTACTATTATGATAATAACTGTTCCCCATAGTTTTTTCCACCATACAAGGGCATATCCGACTAAATAAATCCATATCAATATATTTGGATCAATGTACGGGTAGGAATGAGTAAAAAGGTTTGTAAGGTTATTGAAGAAACTCTCAATACCTTCTTTAAGTTCTTTAATTATATCATACGCAACTAAAAATAATATCCATGCTGTGATGATAATCCCAACAATCTTGGTCACTAAAGGAAAACTATCTTTCTTTTTCATGTTTTCATTTATTAAATGATGCCTAACGGTCCAGTGTATGTGAAGTGTGATATCTTTTCATCTGTCCTGAGTAAAATACCAGTGCATATCTAAAGTTTGTGATTATTTTCTGTTAATGCAATTAACCGGAACATTTCATATGACACTTTGTTAGGCCACGTTGCGGCCAAACCATCACACATGACTACATGCCCTCTGCATGCTTGCCTTACCCACACGAGCGGGTTGGCCCATGCCCACACGTCATACTATACCCTTGCTCACACAATACATTCATTATTTATTGAACTTACTGCTCGTGTTTTATATTCATATAAACGCAATGTGGCATAACGGTCCAGTGTATGTGAAGCGTGGTATCGTTTAGATCCGTATTGCATAAGCAGTGTTTGCATTTCAGACTGTTACCAGTGCCTTTCTGAGTTGTAAAAGATGAATGAAACGTTTCATATACACCTTGTTAGCACTAGTTGGTCACTCTAATTCTAGAAGAATACCTTGAAGATGTTTCTTAAGTGTGGGAAGATTTTCCTGAATACTATTCCAGATTACCTTATAATCAATTCCAAAATACTCGTGAACCAGCACATTCCTTACACTCTTTACAACAGCCCACTCCACATCAGGATTTTCTTCCTGGATTTCGGCGGATATTGCAGACACTGCCTCACCAATGATCTCAAATAATTTTACAACAGCCAACCTCAACTTGAAATCATCCAAATATTCATCATATGAAAGGTCTTTGGTGAAATCTTCGATGTTCTTTATTGCATCTAGAATATGCAAGATCCTCTCTTTATCAGATATTCTACCTTTCATAGATTAGAATTTTATCCTTATCAATGTAAGGTTTCAATCTTGGAGAAATCCCATTGGTAGTGACAATGTCTACAGTACGGTTGAATAGTTTTTCAAGATTAAGCTTAATGGAAATGAGCTGAAAAAGGTTGGCATTGTCTTCCATCTCAAGCAGAAAATCTACATCGCTATCAGGCGAGGATTGATTTCTTGCATATGATCCAAATAGATAGGCCTTCAATACTGGTTGATTATTGAAGAATGAATCAAGATCAATATTTTCAAATCCCTTTACCATCGTTTTGCTGAACAATTCTATTAATACAAATTTAGTAAAACCTTTTGTTTGTTCCCTATTTCATTTATCTGGCAGTCAACTAACCAATTAGGGCTAACGGTCCAGTGTATGTGAAGCGTGGTATCGTTTATATCTGTATTTCATAAGCAGTTTTGTATTTCAGACTGTTGCCAGTGCATTTCTGAGTTGCGAACAATGTATGGAGCGTTTCATATGACACGTTGTTAGAGAACGTTGCGGCCAAACCATCACACGCGATTACATGCCCAGGACAAGATTGCTTTACCCACACGAGCGGGTTGGCGCCATGCCCACACATCAAACTATACCCCTGCCCTTGCATAACTATTCATTATTTATTGTACGAACTGCTCGTGTCTCAATTTATAAATGCAATGTGGTCTAACGGTCCAGTGTATGTGAAGCGTGATATCGGTTAAATCTGTATTTCATAAGCAGTAATTGCATTTCTGACTGTTACCAGTGCATTTCTGAGTTGAAACGTTGCCTGAAACGTTTCATATGACTACGTTGTTAGACCACGTTGCGGCCAAACCATCACACGCGATTACATGCCCGGGACAAGATTGCTTTACCCACACGAGCGGGTTGGCACCATGCCCACTCGTCAAACTATACCCCTGCCCTTGCAAGATTAACCATTCGAATATATCAATAACCGCTCGTGTCATATATTAAAAATGCAATGTGGTCTAACGGCCAAGTGTATGGTGTCGTAGCTATCCCGCAGGGTAGTTATGCACTATACACATTGTTATAGGCATTCCTATTTATACTTATTTCCATTTCCCAGAGAATAATCGCTTCATAACTTCTAAAAAAGAATCAGCCCAAATAGAATTTCTGTAAATAAAACTATGTCCATAGTTTGGGACAATCCACAAATATGAATTTGGTATTGATTCATAAGAATTAACAGGTATTTCAACCGGAAATAATGGGTCTCTATCTCCGTGAATAACTAAAGTTGTACTTTTAATAGATGACAAATACGGACTTGTAAAATTCATATCATCATAGGAGTCAGCCATATTCTTGAATTGATTAAGAAGATTTCTGATTTGGGGTTCACCTCTTGGATGCTGTTCTTTTAGATAATTCATATATCCCTCATCCACATTTTCATAACTAGTTGACCTTTGATCTTCTCTACAAGATTCTGGAAAGAAAGATGTTGAACTAAATAGCACCATAGCCTGTATTCTTGTTGTATCCATGGTAGCCATATGGATCAATGTCATGGCTCCTGAACTAAACCCCATTGCATTAAATTTATCAATATTCAATATGTCAAGTAAGGCATATATGTCTATAGCCGACTCTTTATGTGTAAATTTATTAAATGGATTTGTCGAATTCCCATGTCCTCTCAAATCTGGAATAATTAGCTTATAATCTTTGGAAAGGTCTTCAATCCACCCTTCCCACATTTTATGACTCATCAAAAAACCGTGTAACAAAACTAGAGGCTCTCCTTCTCCATAAATCTCATAATAGATTTTTACTCCATTCACATCAGCATAGCTTCCTTTCTGTGCATGAATTTGAGTATAAACAAAAAGGGCTAAGAAAATAAAAATTAGTTTTTTCATTTCTGTTTGATTTAGATTTGATTGCCTATAACGGTCCAGTGTATGTGAAGCGTGATATCGTTTACGATTGATTTTCATAAGCAGTAATTGATTTTCTGACTGTTGCCAATGCATTTCTGAGTTGCATAACGATGACTGAAACGTTTCATATACACGTTGTTGGCAGCAGTTAATAGGACAAAAGAACTTTACCAGATTCAATGTTCTTATGAGAGAGGCATCTATATATTAATAAACCATTATTCAAGGATTCTTTAGGAATATTTATATTCGTATCATGGATCTCTGATACCCATATTAGCTGACCATGAAGATTATACAATTCTAAATATATGAAGTTCTCATCGAGAAATTCAAAAGTGATATAATGATGATTTTGTTGGACTCTAATATTTTCAAAACCACATGGTTGTAAATGATGTTGAATTGAGGTGCATATACCCATACAGGTACAGGGATCCAAACAGTCATCTCCGACCCATTGATAATAACATTCGGTATTTTCAGTTATTTTGAATGTCAATTCATCACCTTTTGAACTACACAATAATAAATTGTTGAGAGTATTAAACCTATGTAAAAACCCCCAATTGGAACCAATACCCTCGATGTACTGAAGCTTGATATTACTATGTAATTCATATTTATTAATATTTTCAAACTCAATAATTTTCCGTCCGCCTTCAAAGAATATTCTCTTTGGAATTAAGGTAAATGATTGGATTGTATTTTCATTTCTCAATATTATAGTATCATTTAGTGTTAGGCTTAAATCTGAGATAATGTATTCTCTTGATGTTATTCCTGAATAGAGATAAAGCTTTTCATGTAAAGAATCTTCTCTGATGTACATATCGTTGTGCAGGTGTCCAGAGCACTCTGGATTACATAATTGCTCATAAAACAATTCTGAGTATTCAGATTCAAATAATAACTTGATATATTCCTTTTCATTTAATAATGTATCTCTTCCTTTTTGAACTATAACAGTGGTTCCTTCATACATACCTGCATCCATTAATAAATGCCAAGTATCAACATTTTCAAGATAACTCTGATATGGTTGAGCATTTGAAAGAAAACTTATGGCGATGAAGATTATTATTAAACTAGCCTTCATGAGTTATAATATTAATTGCTGCCAACGGTCCAGTGTATGTGAAGCGTGATATCGTTTAGATCCGTATTTCATAAGCATTGGTTGATTTTCTGACTGTTACCAATGATTATCTGAGTTGTGAGCGATGAATGAAACGTTTCATATACACGTTGTTAGCGATCTGTTTGTTTAATCAATATTGTATTCATTCTCAGTTTTTCTCCAAAAATCTGAAGTATTAAGACTCCATCTGGAACAGTGCTCAAATCAACCTCATTTTCGGTTATTTCAATAAGAGGATTAAGATATACTATTTGACCTGAACTATTTATGATCCTAATGCCTACATTTTGAGGTATTTCTGAATAAAGATGAATAGAGTTTTGGAATGGATTAGGATATGCACCTAAAAAATCAGTTCTTTCAGGACTTTGAATACCATCAACGAAAATCATGCATGAATCATATTTTGGTGATTGATATACCTGAATTTCATTTCTGAAAAAGCAACTTAGCTCTCCCCACATATGATCAATTGCTGAGACGCCTGGATGAATGAAATCACCTATTGAACCACAACCCTCTATCCATACTGGGAGGCGATGCCATACCGGTGATGTATTTTCATTTTCGTGTAAATGAAAAACTCTAGTGATACCTTCAAGTATTTCTATTTCTCTAATGCTGTCGATTTGAAAATAACCCAGATTATCAATTCCCCAATAGGAAAAAGCATATAGAGGTAAGCTGTCTAGTTCACTCAAGGAGAAATCATAAAGCACATATTCATTTGTATCTTGTACAAATTCCCCTGGACGTACAAAAATTTTCCGACTTACAGTATCCTCTCTTATGTAAGCTATATCACGAATGTCAGAGGTCAATTCGTATATTTTATAAGTAAATCCTGATATTATAGTATCTCTGTCCGCAATATATGTTTTTGTGCCTGTGGCTTCAAATGTTTCTACAATATTCCATTTGTTACTGTTTCCGATAGTCGGATTGTACTTCTGACTATAGACTTCTAAAGGGAATTGCATGAACAAAATAAGTATTGAAACAAATGCCTTTATCATTATCCAGCGTGTTTTACAAATGATCGCTAACGGTCAAGTGTATGTGAAGCGTGATATCGGTTAAATCTGTATTTCATAAGCAGTAATTGCATTTCTGACTGTTACCAGTGCATTTCTGAGTTGAAACGTTGCCTGAAACGTTTCATATGACACGTTGTTAGACCACGTTGCGGCCAAACCATCACACTCGATTACATGCCCTGGACAAGATTGCCTTACCCACACGAGCGGGGTGGCACCATGCCCACTCGTCAAACTATACCCATGCCGCACACGATTATTCATATTAAATATACAACTATCTGCTCGTGTCATTATTAAAATATGCAATGTGGTCTAACGGTCAAGTGTATGTGAAGCGTGGTATCGTTTAAATCCGTATTTCATAAGCAGTGATTGATTTTCTGACTGTTACCAGTGCATTTCTGAGTTGCGAACGATGACATGAAACGTTTCATATGACACGTTGTTAGACCACGTTGCGGCCAAACTATCACACTCGATTACATGCCCTGGACAAGATTGCTTTACCCACACGAGCGGGTTGGCCCATGCCCACTCGTCAAACTATACCCATGCTCACACAGATTATTCAATTAAATATACGAACTATCTGCTCGTGTCATATATTATAAAATGCAATGTGGTCTAACGGTCCAGTGTATGTGAAGCGTGGTATCGTTTAGTATTGTATTTCATAAGCAGTGATTGCATTTTCAGACTGTTACCAGTGCATTTCTGAGTTCATAACAATGACCGAAACGTTTCATATACACGTTGTTAGCGCCAGTAATTAATATATCATAATCTTTTTTGATTGAAATTTGCTATCAATTGTTAAACTAAAGATGTAAATACCATTTTCTAGATTGGAAAAGTTTATAACTTCTGGTGAACAAGTTTCATTAATAAAAATCCGTCCTGATAAATCATAAACAATAACACTATAGGTTGATTGGAAAATCTTATTTAAAGAAATATGAACTATTCTCTTATTCGGTTGGTAATTAAGATTGAATTCATTTGTTTGGTATTCATTCATAGAATTGGAAATATCCCATACTAGGAAGTGAATATCATCTATCATCCATCCTTCATTTTCATTTGCTATATCATTACTTTTAAAGATGAATTTGAGCATTAATGTGTCAGGATTTTCATACATACCTAAACCCCAACCAACCGGCCAAGAGTGAGACGATTTTACAAGCGCATACCATAGAAAATCACACCTTACTTCTCCCCATTCATTTAAGCTACCACTAAATGCAGGAGTATTTTGAAAAATCGTATCATTGAAATCATAGAAATTGATTTTCTGAATATTCTCAAAAACAAGATTTGACCAATTTTTTCCATTATCGTATGAGAGTTCAATATATCCTCCGGCATTACCTAAGTCTGTTTGGTATTTATGATTAAATTCCAATATCCCCCTGCCAAAAACATTACTGACAATATTCAATTGAAAGGAAGAATAATTATTCGCAGAGTAATTATTCTCAAGGTTAGTACAAATTGCATTTGGTATTGAAAATGCACTATTAAAAATTGGTTTTCCAGGCTCTCCAATTTCCCATATATTATTCACCAAGGAGGTGTCTATTTTGAGTAAGGTATCGTTTTGGTTAAAATCAATCATTATATCAATAAGAGGGTCTCCTGGATATTGAGATTGAATATTTCCTATTAATGAAAAAGCAAATATCAGTGATATGAGAGTTTTCATTTGTTCTAATTTTTATTGGCGTTAACGTTCCAGTGTATGTGAAGCGTGATATCTGTTAAATCTGTATTTCATAAGCAGTAATTGAATTTCAGACTGTTGCCAGTGACTTTCTGAGTTGGAACAATGAATGGAACGTTTCATATGACACGTTGTTAGAGAACGTTGCGGCCAAACCATCACACTCGATTACATGCCCTGGACAAGATTGCTTTCCTCACACGAGCGGGGTGGCCCATGCCCACTCGTCAAACTATACCCCTGCCCCACACGACATTAAATTAAAGATACAAAAAACTGAGTTGTGCAACTTTTTGTCTGTAAAATTATCAAGCCACGGTTATTGTTTTCTCTTTCATAGAGTTTGATTCAACAGCAGGAGCGCGCTCCTGCTGTTGAGCCCGCTTCTCAGCCTCAAATTCTTTTAATAATTCCATTCTTAAATATATCCTCCCATAAGCCCAGTCCTCATGCCATTCCTTCAATAGAGCAGTGAACAGCCGCCGACAACTGGCCGGGTTAGGGAAGATACGCACTACTCTACTTCTTCGCTTCAGTTCCTGGTTCACGCGCTCGATCATATTAGTGGTCCTTAGCCTTTTATGATGCTCTGCCGGTGCCGCATGATATACACCCAAAGTCTCCCAGCTATGCTCCGATACAAATTCAGCCAGGTCAGGATATTTTTCCTGATAATCCTCAGCAATTTGGTCTAGTACAGCCTTGGCATCCTCATGCTTCTTACAATCCCAAGCTATTTTCAGCCGTTGGTATAGATCATCACGTTTGCTCTTTGGGGCATGATCCATGACATTGACTGTGAAGTGACGTTGGCAACGCTGCCAGACGGCCCCTGGGTAATGCTTCTTGATGGCTGGGTGGATCCCAGGGTGATCATCGCTGGTAACCAGCCTAACACCTCGTAGTCCGCGCTCTTTTATTCCACCAATAAAACGGTCCCATGAATCACCGGTCTCTGACCAGGCGGTATCCATGCCCAGAACATGTCGATAGCCCTCAGAATCAACCCCCAGAGCAACCAGACAAGCGATATCGATGATCTTGCCATCAACCCGGCAACTCTCGTAACGGGCATCAACGACAACGTATGGGTATTCTTTGGTAAAGGATCTTTCCCTCCATGCGTCCAGTTCAGCATCCAGGGTGGCAGAAAACCGGCTTATCGATGCCGAGGAAAACTCTTTACCCATTAACTGCTCGGTGACCATCTTCATCTTGCGCGTCGACACTCCCTGCAGATATGCCTCTGCCAGGGCCAGAACCAAAGCCTTCTCGCTGCGCTGATAACGCTCCAAAATCGAAGGATAGAAAGCACCATCGCGTGTCTGAGGCACCTGCAAAACCAGTGGCCCAACACGCGTATACAACGTCCTGGATTTAAACCCATTGCGCTGACTACGTCGGTCTTCTCCACGTTCGTAGTTCCCAACTCCTATATGTTCATCTCGCTCCAATTCCATTAGGTTCTGTATCCCTAAGCGGACGATCTCACTAATAAGGTTCTCGCCCTGATAATTGATCAGCTCTGAAAGCAGATCATCTGAATTCTTCTTTGTAAATTGTTCCTGTTCTTTGAAAGTCATGGTTGTAAGTTTTTATTGTTTGCACTTTAAAACTATTAAATCAACCGTGACTTTCTTTTTTTTACATCATTTATCCAATTTTACAGAAACAAAGTTACGCAGCGAAAAACTGCTCGTGTCATTATTATAAATATGCAATGTTCTCTAACGGTCGAGTGTATATGAAGCGTGGTATCGGTTAAAGTTGTATTTCATAAGCAGTTTTGTATTTCAGACTGTTGCCAGTGCATTTCTGAGTTGCGAACAATGTATGGAGCGTTTCATATGACACGTTGTTAGAGAACGTTGCGGCCAAACCATCACACACGATTACATGCCCTGGCCAAGATTGCTTTACTCACACGAGCGGGTTGGCCCATGCCCACTCATCAAACTATACCCCTGCCCCACACGACATAATATTAAAGGTACGAAAAACTGCTCGTGTCATTATTATAAATATGCAATGTTCTCTAACGGTCAAGTGTATGTGAAGCGTGATATCGTTTAGTAATGTATTTCATAAGCTGTTATGCATTTCTGACTGTTACCAGTGACTTTCTAAGTTGTGAACGATGAATGGAACGTTTCATATGACACGTTGTTAGACCACGTTGCGGCCAAACCATCACACGCGATTACATGCCCAGGACAAGATTGCTTTACCCACACGAGCGGGTTGGCGCCATGCCCACACATCAAACTATACCCCTGCCCTTGCATAACTATTCATTATTTATTGTACGAACTGCTCGTGTCTCAATTTATAAATGCAATGTGGTCTAACGGTCCAGTGTATGTGAAGCGTGGTATCGTTTAGTAATGTATTTCGTAAGCATTCGGCCAGGTACATCTTGTGACGGAAATTTCTCCAGGCTATCTTTCGGAAAAACTTTTCCATGTTAAGTGAATCCAAATTCCGGGAGATCTATCGGCGTCAACAAGAATCCGGATTATCAGTAAAAGCTTTTTGTGTTAATGAGGGTATTGCAGATTCCACGTTTTATTACTGGTCTAAGAAAATCCGAAGAAAAAATTCCAGGCCGGATTTCATCCCGTTGGTTGTAAATCGGGCACCCTCTTCATCCAACTTGAGTCAATCTGGGGAATCCCCACCGATACAAGGTCATAATGGCAACGACGATGCTCTGCTTGAGTTGGTCTATCCCAATGGAACTATGTTGCGGATTAGGAAGGATCTGGATCTTACTCACATTCGTGCCCTTGTTGGCCTTCTTGACTGACATTTATGTTTCATCTTCACAAATCCCTGACATACTATCTTTATCCGATGCCGGTTGATATGCGCAGTGGTTTTTATTCCCTGAGTGGTATTGTTTCTGGCTCCATGAGCCAGGATGTTCGCAGTGGCGGTGTTTTCATTTTCATCAACCGGCGTGGCAACATCATGAAGATCCTGCACATGGAGTATGCCGGTTTGGTAATTTATCACAAGAAGCTTGAATCTGGCCGGTTCAAGTTGCCTGCTTTTGATGAAAACACCACCTCATTGAGCATCCATTGGAGCGATCTGATGATGATGGTTGAGAGTGTAAAAATCCGTCCTGGAAAACTTAAGAGAAAAACCTGATATTTGCCTGTAATTGTTGATAACCTCAGCGATATTTTCCTGGTATTGCGGGGGTGATTTACTATATTTAACTATAGTATTAACAGGCATTTACATGGATAATAGCACTGATAAAGATACCTTGGTTGAAGCCCTTCTGCAGGAGCGGGATGATCTTTATCTGGAGTTGTCAAAATTGCGTGAAATTGACAACGGAGCTTTAGAGAAGGCAGAGAGAAAAAATGAAAAATACGAGGCTGTAATCCAAGAAAAGGACGAGAAGATCAGAGAACTGACCGACCAACTGTCCTGGTACCGTCGCAAGTTCTGGAAGCCCAGCAGTGAGAAGTATATTCCATCGGATCCAGATCAGCGCAAGATTGATTTTGAAGGTCTGGATGTTTTGCCACAAGAGGAGGAAGCGATCAGGGAGGCCGAAAAGGAAGTCGTCTCTTATGAGCGCCAGAAACCTGAAAAACCAAAGAAACAACCTGTTCGTTTGCCCCTGCCAGATCATCTTCGCCGGGAAGAAGAAATCATCGAACCGGAAGGCATTGATGAAAACTGGGTGCGCATAGGCGAAGAGGTTACAGAGATACTGGAACACAAACCGGGTGAGCTGTATGTTCGTCGCATTGTTCGCCCCAAATATGCCTTGAAGAAAACTTCAAAACCACAACATGAGGATATTGAAGAGTCAGGAGAGAGTGTAAAGATAGGCTCCCTGCCTCTGTTGCCACTGCCTCGCAGCAATGCCGGCCCCAGTCTGTTGGCAGAACTAATAATAGATAAGTATATGCATCACCTGCCTTTCCATAGGCAGCTTGCCATGTTTAAGCAAATAGGAGTATCGCTTCCTGCCTCAACGGTCAATGGTTGGTTCATGGGCAGTTCTGATCTGCTGCGTGCTTTATATGAGAAGTTGAAAGAAATCGTGCTGGCCACGGATTATATCCAGGTAGATGAAAGCACGGTGCCGGTGATTGATAGTAAGAAGCACCGTGCTGTCAAGGCATATCTGTGGGTGGTACGTTCGGTGATGAAGAACCTGATGTTCTTCCATTATGACCAGGGCTCCCGGGCCCAGAAGGTAGTGATTGAACTATTAAAAGATTACCAGGGTGCTGTCCAGACGGATGGTTATGAAGCCTACTCAATCTATGAGCAGAAGAAAGGTGTTTTGCTCCTGGGCTGCTGGGCACATGCAAGAAGGAAGTTCACCGAGGCACTTAAGGAAGATAAATCCGGAGCTGAGTATGCACTGGAACAGATCGGCATGCTCTATACTGTCGAGGCCATGGCCACTGACAAGGGTATGAGTGCCCAGGAAAGGGCTGCGCTTCGTAAAAGACTTGCATATCCAATCATGTGTGCTTTTGAGAAGTGGATCGTAAAGCACTATCCTAAGGTATTGCCAAAAGGAAAAATGGGTAAAGCATTAAGTTACACATACGGCATCTTCCATCGTTTATCTCGTTATCATCTGGACGGTAGATACCAGATGGACAACAATCTCGTCGAAAATGCCCTTCGTCCCCTGGCTTTGGGGAGAAAGAATTTTATGTTCTGTGGAAACCATGATGCGGCAGAGAATGCTGCTATCATGTATTCATTGCTGGGCTGCTGTAAGGCCAGTGATGTCAATCCCAGGGAATGGCTCACCTATGTGCTGTCAAGAATCCCGGAATACAATAACAATTACAGCCTGGACCTGGCAGATCTACTCCCCCATAATTGGAAACCCTCCGGAAAACTCTAACAATTACAACTGAGTTGGGGAAAAATCTGGAGTTTTCCGGAGAAAACCTGCAGAAATCCTAAACTGGCCAAAACTGTCCGGAATCGGCAAAAATTTGAATGGAATCACCCCCAAAATCAAGACCTGTACCTGGCCGAATGCTTACTGTATTTCATAAGCAGTTTTGTATTTCTGACTGTTACCAATGCATGTGTAAGTTAGCCAATAATCGAAACGTTTCAAATACACGTTGTTAGACCAAGTATTATCAATATTCTACACTAAACCTCACTGTGTAGTTTTCAGGAAGTTTTGGCACAAGTACCCAATTCATATCATACCTAAGTTTTTGGCAAGATCCACAGTCTCGAACAATAATTGAATACAAGTATTCATCACTTTCAGGGTTATCAATTACCTCTCTAATGAATTTAACTTCACATCCACCTGAGGCATATTGACCAAGTAGGGTATATTTCATAAAATCAACCTGAGGTAGTTCCGAAGTATCACAATACATTATGTCAGCAAATAAGTTATAGTAATCCTCCTCGGAGTTAATAATATGTTTGTTTTCTGTGATTTTATCTTGGTCATGACAACTGGGTTGATTTATTATGACTTCGGACAATATTAGTCCTTTGTTTTTATCATCTCCCCAACATAAAGGAGATTTACTGCAGCTACTCAGAAATACAATTGAAAAAATGATAGCAACTTTAATATTTAACATTGTATTCAGAGATTAAAGGCACAAATATTTGGTCTAACGGTCCAGTGTATGTGAAGCGTGATATCGTTTAGATCTGTATTTCATAAGCAGTGATGCATTTCAGACTGTTGCCAGTGCTTTTCTGAGTTGTGAGCAATAATCGAAACGTTTCAAATACACGTTGTTAGCGCTAGTTTATAATTTAAATCTTGCTATAAACTGAATATACTCGTTATACATTTTTACTTCACCACCTGGTTCATTATTAGATGCTGATAACAAATAGGGCATTTTTATCTTATATGTGATTCCGTGAGCGTACCGAAATTCAATTTCGATATTATCAAAAAAAGTATAACCTAATCCAACAAATCCAGATATTTCATATTTTCTATCATAGTGTTCACTAATATCTGTATTGTCATTATTAGATCTAGTTTTAACATTTATCAAATAAGCAATCTCAGGGCCAACTGAAAAGAAAGCGCTTTTGAAAAAGTGGATTCTAGCACTAATTGGAAACTGAATATAATTTAGATTTATCCGTACATCATGGCTAGGATCATCAGGCTTGTATTTTAATAATTCTCCCTTTTGAATAAAACCAGGTTCAATTCCTATTGCCCATATTCCATCACTAAAATATCCAGCATATATATTAAAACTATATGAAATGATGGGAATAGAGGTTCGTTTGGAATCTTCAACCTCAGGTTCAAAGATTAGATGTGTATTTGCGCGGACAATACCCCCTTGCAATCCATATTTGATTTTTTGAGCATCAAGACTTGAACCAATGAATAATAACACTAGGCTGATGCTAATATATTTATCAGGGACTTTCATTCATTTAAATCGGCTATTGCAAGTTAAAACATAAATTAGCGCTAACGGTCAAGTGTATGTGAAGCGTGATATCGTTTAAATCTGTATTTCATAAGCAGTGATTGATTTTCAGACTGTTACCAGTGCATTTCTGAGTTGTGAACGATGAATGAAACGTTTCATATACACTTTGTTAGTGGTCGTTCACTCAATTACTAATTTATGAATTATAAAATTGATTTATGATTATTATATAATAACCAGCATTTAGGGAGTTTAAATCCAGTATAATTTCATTTAATCCGGGGTCGGTTGATTGAGTAATAACTTTTTGACCAATAAGATTAAAGATTTCAATTGACTGGATAGATCCTATACCTTTTGGCATTTCAATTGTAACGTATCCTACCCGTTGGATTTGGGAAGATTCTAATCTCATCGTATAAAGTTTGGTCCTGAATATTCGTAATAAGCAAATCACAATTATTGCTCCATCCTGAACTCGAATAAGTATGATTTCATCATCAATATAACATCTAATGGGATCATAACATGCTGCATCACAATAAAGGCTATTTGCGGGTACATATAAGGGATATTCCCAATTTTTTCAACATGAGTTGTATAGTAGTCAAATTCCACAGTGACATCTTGCAAATGAATTTGTTTCAAATATTTTGACCCAACCATCAATGAATCAACTGACTCAACAACCATTTGAAAAGTACTGTCAATAGGATATCCAAAAAGGAAAGGGATTTGAAAACTAAGAGTATCCCCTGCCTTAGCATTAAAATCGTAAAGTAGAAAAGACTATCAAATTTGACATAGAATACGTGGTTGTTCTCGGAATACACAATATCATAATCTTCACTTATAGTATCACCTTCCGATGAAAAATATGTGTTCCTTAAAAGACGAGCCGATTTACCCAAAACATTTGTATCAGAGATAGATTCCTTTAGAAGATAACCTTGTTGAGGGCCACCAAAAGGACTTTCGCGTTAGAGTAGTACCATTTTGCACCAATAGGAGCAAATTCAAGAACACTTTTCAATCTGACTTTTGAATAGCAAGAAATGAAATTAGGATTAATTAGTTCAATTTTTTGGTCTTGATCTTCAAAGCATATATGTTCCCAAAAATGAGTTCCGCAGGTTGGAATGTCTGAAACATGTCCTAATAATCCATTATTAACACTTCCTATCCCCTCAATGATGTAATCAGGATTATGATAACCCCATCCGCTTTCTACTTCATATCTCTTGCGAAATTGATCTCCAACTTGGATGGAATCTATCTCAAGGATCTTGGACGTAAAGGTTGCTTTAGAATCATGATGAATAAATTCACCGATTTGTTTCGTAAAATCGTAAAGTAGATATTCTTCACTTGAATCGCTTCCAAGATATCCTATACCAATGAAATAAATTTTCTTACCATCTTCACGCAATGCACCAGCATATTCCAGCAATGAATCTCCACCATAGAATTTTTCAAGATATACTTTTTTATATGCTGTCTCATTAATTGTGGTATCACCATTCAAAGTGTAACTCAATAAAAGCGTGTCGGGAGGACTATCATTCTCACAAGTAGTTTCTAAATATACATTCCAGTGAGCATTCTCAATTGGGAATGAAATGTAATCTTGTGAATATGTAAGAATTGTTGCAGCAAAGACCAATAAGAGGATAAATGCAGTTTTCATGGTTTAGGAATTAAATGACCACTAACGGTCAAGTGTATGTGAAGCGTGATATCGTTTAGATCCGGTTTTCATAAGCTGTTATGCATTTCTGACTGTTACCAGTGTTTGTCAGAGTCAGGGCTATGTATGGAACGTTTCATATTACACTTTGTTAGAGGGCGTAAATAATAACCTTTCAATCTACTAGAGTTTCCTGAATGACCTTTTTTGTAGTTTGAATTTCTCCCGTTGATAATTTACCAAGAATCCTAATAATTCTTTGTTTATCAATGGTTCTGATTTGATCAATAACAATCCAACCTGTCTTTCTCTGATGTTTTACTTTGACCCTGGTAGGATAGGATTTAGATTTGGAGGTCATAGGAGCAATCATCACAGTTCGAAGAAACTTATTCATCTCATGTGGAGAAATTATCACACATGGTCTCGTTTTTTTAATTTCACTACCGATTGTAGGATCTAAATTAACAAGGACGATTTGATATTGCTCTAGTTCCATTCTTCGTCAGGATCTTCGTGAAAAACATCTGGCATTAGTAAACCATCATCCTGGTTTTCATGCATTGCTCTAAAAGCATCTTCCCAACCTTGCCGTGGTTTTGAAACAGGTTTGAGAATGATCCGTCCTCGCTCAAAAATTAATTCAACCTTATCTTTGATATTGTATCGCTCTAGAATGGATTTTTTCAATCTGATACCTTTTGAATTCCCTATTTTGATAATTGATAATTCCATAACTGATTCATAATGTAATTACAAAGTTATTACATTTATTCGGGTAATGCAAATTTATGTCCTCTAACGGTCAAGTGTATGTGAAGCGTGATATCGTTTAGTAATATATTTCATAAGTAGTTGTGCATTTCTGACTGTCGCCAGTGACTTTCTGAGTTGCATAACAATGGCCGAAACGTTTCATATACACGTTGTTAGCACACGTAGATCCTCACTCATAATGAAATCTGCACTTTACTATTCGAATTTCATCATCTTTCACCTGATAAATTAATCTATGTTCATGATCTATTCTACGCGACCAATAACCTTTGTATTTGTATTTTAAGGGTTCAGGTTTTCCCTTTCCTGAAAAAGGAGTTCTCGAGATATCCTTCAATAATTCATTAATTTTCTTGAGAATCTTTTTATCAGTTTTCTGCCAGTACAGATAGTCCTCCCAAGATTCGTCCACAAATATGAGCTTCATTTGTCAAGGATGTTTTTCTCAAATGACTTCCCTAACTTCAATTTCTCAATTGCAGAATCCAGCCTTTGCTCATTGATCTTTGAAGATAGTTCATGCTGAGTAGCAGTCAGGGAGTTATACTCATCAAGTGACATAATCACAACTCCGTTGTCCTTTCCTCGATTTATGATTAAGGTTTCAAAGTTTTTAGTAACACTATCAAGATATCTCTTAATATCTTTTCTAAAGTCAGAAATAGTTGTTGTTATCATAACAAAATTATTTGTACGCATTCATGTACAAATTTAAGTACAAAAGAGGTGCCATGCAAGTTTTAAACTATCTTAATTAGATACGAATCTATGTGTGCTAACGGTCCAGTGTATGTGAAGCGTGTTATCGTTTACTGTTGTATTTCATAAGCAGTTGTGCATTTCAGACTGTTACCAGTGCATTTCTGAGTCGTGAGCAATTATGAAACGTTTCATATGACACGTTGTTAGTGTGGTTATCAATATTTATAAATCAGTGCATATTGGAATATATTGTTATCTTCATCGCTTATATTGAGTCTGAAACTCTAATAATCTAATTGAGCTACCAGTCCCCGCTGCAATCTAAATTACATAATATGAATACCTCCTGATCCCATTGACATCATTGGTTTAGAATAAATTCTTGACTCTCATGTGAAGTTAACCATATTGTCCCACTCTATATTAAATCTATGTTATTAAGCTCGATTGACAATCTCATTGAACCATGCTAAATGTATTTCAAGGATCATCAGACCTCACATGTGTGTAACTTCATGGTTTAAAGCGTTGTAAATAATTCATCCTTTTCACTACAATGCCAAAATACCGACAGGAACCCTATAAGAAATAGAAAATTTTTAATTTCATTTATCAATTATTTTGGTATTCATGTTCGGTATATCAAGTAAAGCTTGCTTACCTAACGGTCCAGTGTATGTGAAGCGTGGTATCGGTTAAAGCTGTATTTCATAAGCAGTGTTTGCATTTCAGACTGTTACCAGTGATTGTCTGAGTTGGAGCAATGATGAAACGTTTCATATGACACGTTGTTAGACCACGTTGCGGCCAAACTATCACACGCGATTACATGCCCTGGACAAGATTGCTTTACCCACACGAGCGGGTTGGCCCATGCCCACACGACAAACTATACCCTAGCCTCACACAACTATTCATATTAAATAACAACTACCGCTCGTGTCATTATTTAAATATGCAATGTGGTCTAACGGTCAAGTGTATGTGAAGCGTGATATCGTTTAGATCCGTATTTCATAAGCAGTGATTGATTTTCAGACTGTTACCGGTGCATTTCTGAGTCGGGGCAATGAATGAAACGTTTCATATGACACTTTGTTAGCAGTATGGTTTCATAACTTAGTAAACCATACGGACAGGGAGAGAAAGTCACTACCGGAATTATGCATTTTAATGGAATCTTCACTAAATATTGTAACCTGAAGATCTATATAATGGAAACCTTCTCGGTGAGGAAAATTATCGACATCTGATAAAGATTTGAACACCATTTTTAGTTTCTGATCCGATTGCTCTCCAATATTCATTATTCCATTGTCTATTATTGACCCATCAGAAATTAATGTACTTATTTGGATAGGTTAATCTCATTATATCGCAAAAGTCACTAGGACTGTGAATGGTTAGGGAGCCAATTTTATTAGGTTTCCAATCCCCATACATAAAATTAAATTGATCACTGAAGGAATCTTCTCTTTCACAGGATAATAATAAAATGAAGGCTGGCAATAATATTCTGAAAATTTTCATATTTAGGAGTATAGACGTCAAATTACAAAATAAAACTTGAAATTGGACTAGAAATCATAAGCTTACTGCTA
>CAVZPP010000003.1:0-848884 GCA_963777115.1 uncultured Bacteroidaceae bacterium
CCATTACTATTTTCCCTAACCTCAATTCCTCATCAAAGCTTTTGTGTTAATGATACCTAAAAGTGTACCAGGAATGATATTTGATGCCGGCAAAATTAGGGAGATATTATTGGGGATTGTATTATACTGTTTTGTCACAAATATTTACTGTTTTTGTGACATAAATAATCGATAAAAGTGTCAGAGTCAGTTCAAAATTAGAATAAAAGACAAACTGAGGAAAATGTAGAATTATATCACTTGAAACAGATTCCAGAGATCATCGAGAAATCCAATGAATTAAAGAAGATCAGGGAGAACATCAAGTATGCTCCAGTTTGGATTCAGAAACACATACTCAACGTTTTAAGTTCTCTAATTACCTTCAAACATTAATTGAACTTAGAAAGAGTTAAATGTCACGTTTTTGCCGGTAAAAACGTGACATTTCTTATATTTGATGAAAATTGGATAACTAATGAATGTTGCTGATATAGTTAGAAATAAAATAAATAGACTAAAGACAGGATATGTTTTCACCTATGAAGATTTTGATCTGCCGGTGAACAAAGTAGAAGCATTAAAAAAAACGCTTAGTCGATTAGTCGATTCAGGTAAAATAATAAGACTCTCCAAAGGACAGTTTTATAAACCTGAAAAAACTGAATTTGGAGTCTTACGTCCTCCGGAATATCAAATTGTAAAGGACCTGCTTGAAGAAGAGAATAGAATTATCGGTTACCTTACTGGAGTAAGTGTTTTTAATAAACTGGGGTTAACTACACAAGTATCAAATACTATTCAAATAGGAACCAACATTGAAAGAAAACCTAAAAAGCGTGGGAAATATAACATCCGTTTTATACGACAGAAGAACACCATAGTAAAGGAAAATATTTATATGTTACAGATTCTTGATTCAATAAGGTTTATCAAAAGAATACCGGATGGAGATATTACAGAATCCTGCAAAAGAATATTAGCGATATTAAATGAATTTACTGAGGTTGAAATACGGTCTATTGCTAAATATGCCCTCAAATATAATCCTGGTACCAGAGCTTTAACAGGTGCAATACTTGAACAAGTGTATGATGAGAATATCACTGACTCATTATTCATTTCTCTCAATCCGGCTACAATATTTGATTTCAATATTAGTAGTGATTTATTAGTGAATAAATATAAATGGAGAATATCATGATCCTGCATGAAAATTCAGACAGCTTTCGTGATGCAATCAGAGCGGCCAGTGACCAGCTTGGCATTAGGGATGTTTTTGTTGAAAAAGATTATTGGGTTACGTCTATTTTAAAGAGACTTTCAGAATCTGATTATTCAGGAAGTGTCGTTTTCAAAGGAGGTACATCTTTGTCAAAAGTGCACAAACTAATTGCGCGATTTTCAGAGGATGTTGATCTAGCAATATTAAAATCAGATAGTCTGACAGAAACTCAAGTGAGAAATCTAATAAGAATGATTGAAAAAGAGATAACCGCTAATTTCGAGGAAGTTAATTTAAAAGGAATATCTAGCAAGAAAACGAATTATAGAAAAACCGCATATAATTATAATAAACTGATCGAAACTGGAATTGAATCCGGAATCCAGGAAAAACTTATAATAGAAATCAACTCTTTTGCCAACCCTGTACCTTTCGAACAAATGCCAGTTGATTCATTAATTGCCCAATATTTTAAGGAGACTAATAATAGTGTTCTAATTGATAAATACAACCTTGAACCATTTACTCTTAATGTACTTGCACTTGAGTCTACGCTTATTGAAAAGCTACTTTCCTTAATAAGGTTGTCATTTTTTGAGGATGGATTGGATAAGTTAAAGAGCAAGGTTAGACATTTTTATGATATTTACTTTTTATCAATATCCGATACCTGTAAGGAATTGATTGCCTCAGAAAAATTCAAAGAAAGATTCGATGAAATGTTTGAAGAGGATAAAACTAAGTTCGATGATCCTAAAGAGTGGCTGGAATCAAATTATAAAGATTCCCCGATCTTTAGTTCATTTGATGAAATTTGGGATAATCTTAAAGGAACCTACAATTCCGATTTTAAGTTACTTGTCCATGGAGAATTCCCTGATGCAAACCAAATTGCCACTAAAGTAAAGAACATTATTGAAAAATTGAACAGTTAGTAACCAGTGTTTGATTCCCTTTTCACCGCCTCACTTTTGTTTCACCTATTTGAGGTGAAACAAATTAACGCCCTGCATATTAGCTCCTTACAAAAAAGTTCAAATTCCCCTACGCTCCAAGCTATTAAACTTTTGGTATTATACCTTTAGTTTCATGCCATTGGTAATATGAAAGGGAAATCCGTTCCCAATCACGGCGTACCAGGGTCAGGAGTATTTCTCTGTTTTTGCGCGACCAGATGTTCAGGAAAAAGCTACTATTTAAATCTTAAATTTGGGGAATTTGATTCCATATTTGTATTTTTCTTTATGATACAGCGTGAGGCTGAGAATGGATTCAAACATGAACGAAGACAGAAGAGAGAAACTTATCGGTCTGGAACCGGAGGTGTTGGCTGATGCCCTGATGAAGCTTGCGGATTATGACGACAAAGCGGAACGCCTGGTGGAACGCCTGACAAGCGATCCCGAACATATCATCCGTAATTTCAGAAGCAGGATCAACGGATTAAAGCGAAGAAAAAGATTTATCCATCGAAGAGAATCCAGGCAGTTTGCAGAGGAACTTGCTGATCTTCTGGACGGACTTGAATCTGCTGATCCAGAACCCTGCCTGGGAATGGAGCTCGTGGCAGCCTTTTTGGAGACGGATCATGTAATTTACAACAACTGTGACGATTCAAGCGGCTATATCAGTGATGTTTACAGGTATGGAGCCGGCAGTCTTTTCGCAGATTATGCCTCCCGGTGCTGTAATACCAAAAAGACCCTGGACCTGCTTATTAAAACTTATTCAAATGATAAGTTCGGCACAAGGGACGGACTCCTGGATAACGCAGCTGATTTACTGGGAGAGGAGGAAACGAAAAATGCGATTCATCTGTTTGAGGTTATGGCAGATGAGGAAAAGGATGAGTACCGTAAATACCACTATCAACTCGCCATCGAGTCGCTGGCCAGGCAAATCGGAGATGCAGGGTTTTTTGAAAAAATCCGCCTTCAGCGTCAACCCGATCCAGGAGCAAATACATGCCTTGATATTGCCAGGGTGTACCTGGAAAGCGGTGATCCTGATACATCTCTTAAATGGGTTGAAAGGATTCCCGATAATGAGTCATTTATGTTTTACGATAGGATTGATCTCCTGACGAAGATTTACGGGGAATTAGGTGATACAGGGAAACAGGCAGAAATGGCATGGATTAATTTCAGGACTTTCAGAAGCCTGAATTCTCTTGACAGGCTCCTTGAAATAATCGGGGAGGAAAAAAGGGACCTGGTTATTGAAGAGGAGGCCGGCAATATTATCGATGATGAAAAAACCAATGATTCCGATGTACAGTTCCTTATCGATGTAAAAAGGTTTGAAGAAGCGGAGATATGTATCCTTGTGATGGCAGGGACCAGAACCCTGAATGGTGATCATTACAGCAGCCTTCTACCTATGGCCAAGGCAATGGAAGCAGAAGGCAGGAACCTGGCAGCCAGCATGATCTACAGGGCTCTGCTCGAATCAATCCTCGAAAGGAAGTATTATAAAGCCTACCCCCACGCAGCAAGATACCTAAGAAAGCTCGATACACTGGCCTACGGGGTCGAGGATTGGCAGGATCTTGGCAACCATGAGAAATACCTTGGCTGGGTGGATCTGGCTCATGGTAAGAAAAGCAGCTTCTGGAAGCATTACAGGGGGGAATAAGTATATGCCATCAGGAAAGAAATCTGATATAAAATCCCAATCTTCCCAGCTTGATCTGTGGGGCAAAAAACCACAATCTCTGGAATGCGTTCTGACAGGACTACCAAATATCATCGTCTTCTTCGAAATCATTCAACCCATATATCCATTCTTCCAGGTCCGGGAATACCAAACCTTCCGGTTTTGATTCAGCCAGAAATTCCATGATCCTGGAAGGTAATTTATCAAAATGATCCTCGATAAAGGCATCAACTCCAGATTCGAATGTGCTCATGTCATTGCTGAAGGTTGAATGAAAAACCTGCCTGGTGGATTTGCTCACAGGACAGACTTCCGGCCATTTGAAAACAAAGTCCGTTTTCCAGAGATCTTCAAAAGTACTTTTCAGGAAGAAGTACTTAATTCCCTCAATGTTTTCACACATGCCAGTGTACTGTTCCTCAGTTAACAGGCCGGCCTGTTTTAGATAGTAAAATGGATAATGAAGTCCCCAGCACTTCCCGAACATCTCAATCTGATTGGAAAGAAAAATTCCGTCGAAATTCTTTGCGAAATGGTTATCCAGCAGTTCATAATCAAGGTGAAAATAATCTGTTGTGCCTCTTGATTTGTATAATCCCACTGGTGTAAGCATATTCCACCAGAAGTCACTCAGCATAAAGGGAATATCGAAATTATCCCTGAAATACTTCAAGAAATGAATATTCAATTCCAGGTTGACTTCCCTGTGCTTTTTCCTCTTCACCAGGTCCCACACTTTTCCTGTATCGAGGGATGTTTCAAGCGACCTGAAGATTATCTGGAACTCTTTCGGATCTTCCGCAATATTGTATTTCTCCATTTCTTTTGTAAACTTCCCCCAGTCAACTGTCTTTCCTCCGGCTATTTCCCTATAAGCCATATCAAGTGCATGGAGATATATTATCGAACAAAACGGTTGATGTGCTGTTCCTATAACTTTTTTGGATTCTGCAATCGGTTTCCATACATCCATGGCAAAGTTCAGCGCTGTTTCATAGTGGCCATGATAGATTAACTGGATCAGGACCGGGATGGTTACCAGATCAATTCCCGCAGCAGGGCTTTTTCGCACAATCTGCAAGCGTTCCTCAATTTTTCCCAGATTTCCCCTGAAAAGGTAATATGTTAACAGTTTCTTTTCAGTAAACTCATATTCTTTTTTATACTGCTCCGGGAAGACTGCTGTAAACTCCCTGATAAGTTCCTCGGCACTTCCGGGATCATCCAGCAGAATTAAATCTTCGGTTAGTTCATCCACCAATTCCATCCAGGGAATTTCCGGATCAGGCCCAGCTTTCAACTTTTCAATAAGAAAACAGTGCTGATCGTAGGCATCGAGTCCGTCATAATACTCATAGTTCAGACCCGGCTCCTTTTCGTTCTTTGATGATTTCATGTTTAGGTCAAGTCTATTACAAATGTTAAATATAAGGATTACCGGAAATGATATCTGCTCAGGTAATCCTGATCAGTAACCTGAAGGTTTGACTCCGGCTTTATTCCCGAGGTATTTAATAGCTTTTTTGTAGCTCGTATTATCATTTTAACAATATACAAAAGAAGACGCATTCATAAGAACCTTATAGATCCCAACTTTTACCAATATTTCATTATAATGGCTTATTTTTGATTTCTAACAGTAGACAATAAAGCGTATTTACTGTCCCTTGTTTGATTTCAAATATTTGCCTACAAAGTGCGTTTATTGTCTTTTGTTTGATATATTCTTATATTTGTAATAATTAAGAATTTAAACAACTTGTCTAAAAATTTCATCGTTGAACAACTGAAGAAGGAATTTAAAGAAGAAAAAATCTTTAATAGGGAATCGCTTTTAGCTTTTTATCGGCAATTTGATCCGGATTTAAATGATTCAACATTTCGGTGGAGAATACATCAGTTAAAGGTGAAAGGAATTATTACGTCCGTAACTCAAGACCTCTTTACACTTGGCAATAAGCCAGCGTTCAAACCTGTACTCAGTGAGTTTGAAAAAAGAATTGCTAATAGAATTAATAAGCAGTTCCCGGATATGAGATATTCCATCTGGTCCACCAAATCAGCTGCTGAGTTTTCACTTCACCTGTCTGCCAGATTCATCATTATCCTTCAAGTTGAGTTAGATGCCATGGAGCCGGTTTATGCATTTCTCAGGAACCAGAATTTGGGTACAGTGTATTTCCAACCTGGTGAAAAAGAAATAGAACGATACATATTCGAATCAGAAAGGTCAATAATCCTTCAATCTCTAATCTCAAAAGCGCCAATCCAGAAAATAGGGAATATTGTTACGATCACACTGGAGAAAATGATAGTCGATCTTTTTTGCGAAAAAGAACTGTTTATCTCATTTCAGGGAAGCGAATTGGTCCATATAATTAAAACTGCTTACGAACGATATTCCATAAATTTCACGACCGTGTTTCACTATGCCAGAAGACGAGGTAAGGAAGTGGATTTAAAGCAGTTTCTTAAGGATAAAACAGACATTCCAAAAATCATTTTCAATGATAATAAGTGAATCACTATCATCTGATTGGATATCTGCAAGACGAAAGAAATACAGCAAGGATCCGGCCATAATGGAAGCCATGATTTATGCATTTTATCTCTTAGAGAACCTTAAAATAACGGACCTGGAATTTATTTTTAAGGGTGGGACGAGCCTTGTTTTGTTATTGGACCAGCCTAAGAGATTTTCTGTTGATATAGATATTATCCTCAAGCCTTCCGTGACTAAAGAAATTTTAGAATCTCATTTATCAAAAATATCTACATCAAGTGCCTTTACCGGGATGGAGTTAGATAAAAGAAGAAGTTATCAGGAAGGTGAAATTATAAGAGTAACAATGCCGAGCATAAACTCAATATCAGCTGATAAGTTGACTGCTTTTGCGCCAAATACAACAGGAGTGCCTTATGGCACCGGGAAGGAGAAAGAGATTATGAAGCAACTGTTCGATGTGGGGTGTTTATTTGATGAAATATCTGATATCGAGGTAGTAAAACAGTCATTTGAAAGCATCGTCAAATCTGAAATTAAATACCGGCCTGAAAGGAAGATCGAATCTAACGACCAGGTACTTCAAGATATTATCGATACTTCATTAACGATTGCCGGGATCACAAATCTTTCCAGGAAAGAAACGGAACCTGCACTTAGAGAAATCAATACCGGCATCAACCAATTCAAACATTATCTTTTTGAAGGAACTTTCGGCTTATTGGAAGCTAAGGTGGAAAGTTCCAAAGTTGCCTTACTCGCAGCCATCATTTTATAGGATTATAAGGGTGAAATTCCAAAATTCGATCCGGATCTCCCACTTAAAGAGTATTTGATATATAATCCGGATTTCAATTATTTAAACAAACGCTTGAAATTTGTTGAAAAGGGTGAGGCACTTTTCTATTGGTCTCAGGCTCTCAGAATACTTTACCCAGAATATTAGATACTTTTTCATTAGGGATTGAGATACATCCTTGTTATACGTCACTTATCCAGGTCAATTAACAAACCAATTTGTTTAATCATCAGGGTTCGATTCCTTTTTCATCGCCTCACTTTTGTTTCACCCTGAACAACTCATTTTTCACAATATCCTGAAAATCAGACCTGAATAAAATGGTTCAAATTCCCCTACGTCGAGTTAGTTGGTATCATATCCGAATCATTCATTATCGTTATTAAGCGATTATAATCGATATAAAACGTTTCCACTGATTATAGGAAAAGTAAACAGTCACCTTATTCTGATGGGCTGATTGTAATATTTATGTACCCAAACAATCCTCGCCTGAAAATTCAGAATTTTAACTCTGATTGGGATTCAATGCGGTTCACTTTGAATTTCAAAATACGGGACGTTTTTATATGCTAATTACAGGGACAAATGTAAAAGGCTACAGTTCGTTCCCTTCAGTTTTGGAATTTTCATGTTGACTACAAGTAATATTTCTCGAAAATTGAACAATTGCTTAGTATGTTGATTAACACTTGTATTAACTTGAAAATCATGGAGATAATATTTAACTTTATTTAGATTAAACCCACATAATACCCTGAACCAATGAAATATTTAATTACATTCTTTGTCCTGGTGGGCATTGCTGCCCCCCTGTGTTCAAAAGATTACGAAACTATTCGCTTACATCTACCCACTCCCTGCCTGGATATAAATTCCAGTACAGATCCGGTTGTGGAAATTGATGACTGGGTAATGATCATGCCAAATCCAAATGATGGAATTTTTCAACTGCAATTTGCTGATATAGTTCGTGATAAACCTGCTGATCTGGTCATTTATAATATGCAGGGTGGAATTGTCTACTTTGAGTCAATTCCTGTTTATACCAATTTCCATTCAATTGATCTCTCCACCGTGTCGTCTGGTGTATATTTTGTGACCTTAAGAAGCAGTTTGGTACTTACCCCAAAAAAGCTCATTCTCTATTAATCCCCAACCTTAAGAATTTTAATCATGAAATATATATACAGGCCTTTAGCATTGTGGATTGTACTTTCAGGTATCTGGATGTCCCTCCCCTGCCAGGATATTGATGTTCAGACAGTCTGTGGCACAGATACTATAAAACTTTGCCTTGATAATTACCATTTTGGGAAGGTTAACTGGCAGGAATCGGAAGATGGAATTAACTGGATTAATATTAAGAATGAACACGATACAGTATTGTTGTATTATACCCCTGATGAGAAATTTATCCGGAGTTGTATAACCACTTCTGATTGTGAGCAGGTTTTTTCAACCCCTGCTTTGATCAGGCAAATACCTGATGCCTTTGCAGGAATGGATAAGGAAGTGATGGGTAGCAGCGTCACCTTACGGGGTAATTCTATTGAAGGTGCAACAGGTAATTGGAAGATATTAAGCGGAAACTTTAATAATTCGATCTCGACAGATAATGCCATTATAGACTTTGAGACAAATGATATGATGAGTGCAGGAGAAAGTTCCCTCCATGAATTAGTCTGGTCTCTTGAAAATGAATGTGGATCATCCAGTGACACCATGCTAATCACTTTTATATCAAATACATATAATTTTAACCGGATCTTGGTAGATTCAACCGACAGCATTGTTTTTGAACTTACCGATACTACCGAAGGGATTTATTGTATTTATTTCTCTGATACAAGCGCTTTTGATGAATCCACAGTAAATGACTCTACCATCCTCGTCGGTTATTGGGGCAATGGTTTTCTTAGAAAAATTGACAGTTTCAGAATTATCCTTGAGGATACCATATACCAGTTTTATACAAGTGCTGCCACGATCGACGACCTGATTCTGGATGGTGTATTAAGTTTAGGCGATGATTTGGCTTACCTGGGGGATACTAAGAAATCATCAACGGATCCACGTGTCCTTAATCATTTACCTACCCGTAATGAATTGAAGAACGATTCGAAATATAGAAATGGGATATTTGTTTACCATTACCCCGATGAGTATTCTTTTACCCCGATTGTTAAATCGGCGAGTTCTGATGAAAATGGCTTTAGAATTCCCCTTGGTGGATCCCTGGAATTTGAAGATAAAGATAAAGGGTTCACTTTCACGGTTGGGTTGAACGGGCATATTTATTTTGATCCAAATTTTGTATTCAGTTACCGGTTTAAAAGGTTCCGTTTGCGAAACCTTAAAGCCGGGATGGAGAATGCAATACTGGAAGATAGTATGTCCCTGAGCATTGGACTGGAATGGGAAGGAGGCGATTCACTTGATTTAAATGGGAAAAAGAAGGAGGTTGGATTAAATGACTCTAAAAGTAAAGAGCTTTTTAGAAAGACAAGCAGAAAAGTAATCATTGCCGGAACCACCCCTATCCTTGTTACCACATCACTGTACAGTGATTTATCGATTATCCCTCACCTGAATGCGGAACTGAGTGGATATTATAGTCTGAAAAGATCCTCAAGTTTTTCTGCTTATATGGTGTATGAGAAAGGGAGTGGGACAAAAGCAGTAATTAACAAAGGTAATTCCTCAAAAAGTACATCTTACGAGCTTACGCTTAAGGGCTCTGCGGGGATAAAAGTGGTAGTGGAGACCGGGGTGGAAATGTTGCTTTATGGAACCATAGGGCCTTATCTCTCATTACCAGTCAGCCTTGATCCTACAGCCTGCTACAGCATCCGGCAGAATCAGGATCTGGATGACTGGCAGGACGCCTGGGGATTAAATGTTCCACTCTCTATTGATGCTAAAATTGGCTGTAGAATGAAAATGTTTAAAAAAGTAGTTTTTGACAAATCCATTTCGCATAATATCTTCAAACCGGAATTTAAGCATCCTTATTCCCTTAGTTTAATTTCAGGCGATAACCAGTCCCCCAGCCCGGTAATAAATTCCCTGACGGAACCTTTTAAATTACAGGTTAAAAACAACCTTGGGGGTAAAGCCCCTGGCATTCCGGTATATTTCAGTATTGATCCAGGGTATGGGACCGGAACGCTTGATAATTGGAAAGTCATTTCAGATTGGGATGGTTATGTGTACAATAATATTTTGCTTGGCGACCCGGGCGGTTATAATCGTATCAAGGTAGAAGCATTTAATTGTGATTTTGACCCGCTTGATGGAGCAGAAGAACTGTTTTTGGAAGTGAATTCAGGTTGCAAAAATTCATCCCTGCAGCTATCTTTTAAGTTTCTCGAAGACAAAACAGTCCAGCTCTCCGGTGTAATGGGAAAGAAGCCTTATAATTATTCATTGGACGGACAAAATTGGGATGCTCCTCAAAACCAGAGTATCTACGATGTTATCGATTCATTAATATATGTGAAGGATGCTGATAATTGCATTGCATCAAATACAATATCTGCTATTGATACCTGTTTGTATTCTGAATTATCTTTAGGGGTGAGTCTGGAAGGGACCATGGCATTTGCCGAAGGCATGTCGGGTAATCCTCCTTACCGGTATGCACTGGATCCATATTCACAGGACACAACTTCCATGTATTCAAGCCAGAACGAATTCCAAAACCTTGCCCCCGGGATCCATAAGATTTCTGTTATAGATAAGTCTGGTTGTATCAGCAGTCAGGACTTTTCCATAATAATTGAAGAGACAAAGGACCTTATTGCCTTTTATCCATTTAACGGGAATGCCAATGAAGTATACAGAAGGCTTCCTCACGGGGTGGTAAATGGAGCTGAGCTGGTGGCGGACAGGTTTGGGAAGGAAAAAGCTGCTTATTCATTTGATACTGCTGATATAGTTACCATACCTTACGATGAGGATTTTGTCTGCCCGGGTGATTTCTCTATAGTTTTATGGGCCTATACCGACCTTGTGAGTTATGATTATCAGGATTTTTTCTCATTATCTATCGGGAAAGAAGGGATAGATACCAATGGCCTGCATTTTACCTTCAAACCGTCAGATGGATGGATGTACAGGAAACTGTATACTGCCGATGAAAATTCAACTGTATCCAGTGAGGTAGATTTTGATAATTATGAGATGGACTGGCACCAGTATACCATTGTCAGAAAAATGGACAGCATCAGCCTTTATATTGATGAACAGCATATCGGAAGCCTTTTTGAACCGGGGGAACTTTTCAGGAACTGTGATATACATATTGGCAATTCTTTCGATAAGTCAAATCCGCTTAAGGGATCAGTTGATGACATCCGGTTCTACAAGAGAGCTTTGTTCCCATCGGAAATCAGGGGACTCTTACATGAAAATGGATGGAAGGACGGTTTACTGACAGATCCCTACATTGATCCACGTGATGGGAATGTTTACCAGCAGGTCAGAATAGGCCAGCAGGTCTGGATGACTGAAAACATGAAGTGGCTGCCCAGGCTTAGTCCGGCGGACTCTCTTTCACCTGACCAGGCCCTGTATCTGGTGCAGGGATACAGGGATACCATTTTATCAGAAGCCAAAGGGACAGAAAACTATGATTTATATGGGGTGCTCTATAATTATATTGCCGCTCAGGATGTTTGTCCATCTGGCTGGCATTTACCCACCCATGAAGACTGGTATGAGTTAGCTGATTACATTTCCGCTGATATTACAATGAATGAGGACGGCAGCTTCATCGGAAATAACCTCGGTCCACATTTAAAGGCTGACTGGGGCTGGGAGTCAAATAATGGCATTGACGATTTTAATTTCAGGGCTTTGCCAGGAGGTTACATATCGAATATGTTGGCTGGGGAGAATATGATTGCCGCATTCCAAAATGTGGGAAAAGATGCAGTTTGGTGGGGTAAGGAATCTGAAAATATTCAGGACAAGAATTATACACAGTTACATTTACATGTAGGGAATAATCATCTCGATGAATCTAAATTGGGAGGTTCTTATCCCCAGGACTTGTCAGTTAGATGCATCAGGGATGAATACATACCATGAGAAGTCTCATGGCTTTTGGACAGGTATCAGGCAGGATATTAACATTCCATAATAACTGCATGCCTTTTATACATTACCGATTTGCTTGGCATATTTAATAACATCGAGTTTTCTTTTAATGTCCGGTTTTTTACCTGTTAGAATTTAGGGGAGGATACTTAGTAGAATGATTGATATTTACCTGCCTTAATTGTTTGGGGGAGTATTATTCGCATAAAATACGAAGGATTTAATAGAATTTAGTTTGGCACGGGTAAGTGGAAAAACTGGATAAGATGACCACTCCAGGCCAATTTCAATGGACCATCCCAATACCTTAGTGCTCTCGGTTATTCATTAGTTGTATTATTCTGCCACAAGGTGGTTTCTGCTTCCGTTTTTTCCAACTTACACCAGAACCCGAAAATTTAAAGTGAAACAAATAATTTTCCAGGTGAAACATTTATTAAGCCTGCTGAATCAGGAGAACTCGGCTTAAAGTTCGAATACACCAATAATTGAATTTCGTCGAAACGAGCATTATACATAGTTCTTAAGGGAACTATTATTTTTAGCATTCATTTACCAGGGTTCGATACCCTTTTCACCGCCTCACTTTTGTTTCACCTCAATCAGGTGAACTTCATAATACCCTTTATTTTAGACTGTTAGAAAAGAGTTCGGATTCCCTTACGGATCAGTGGTGTAGAATACAAGGTCAAAGGAAGCGTTTCATTAGCGGGTATGGGTTATAACTTGGAAGGTATTTTCAATCCTTTTCAGATAAAACTACAACATCCTGGGCTTGTATGAAAAGATAGGTCTGCTATACCGGTATGGAGGCGCTTGAATTAACAACTATCACGGCTATTTTTTTATGCATAGTTGCAAGTAGTTGAAATAACTATGTTTAGTTAAGAACCCAGCAGCATAGGCAATACAAGTAAAGCAATAACATCTGTTACAAAATGGGCAATCATTATCAATGCCAGGTTTCTTTTTTTAATATACACGAGCATGAATAATCCGCCAGCAATGAATACGAACACGAGATGTCCGACACCCCAGGACAAGTGCGCCAGCGTAAAAATGATCACCGGCACAAGTGCGGCAAGGTATTTAGACTTCGTAAGGTCGAATATCCGCTCAAAAGCATATCCTCGATAGAGCACTTCTTCAACCACACCAGCCCTTAGTGCGATTAGCAAAAGGAAAGGAAAGGGTTGGCTTGCAATTAATTTTGCCGTTTCCTGATTGAGTTCAAGACCTATTGCCTGAATAGCCATGGTTATAACCCCAAAAAGAATGAAAAGCACTACTCCGAGCCCTAATCCCAAAAAGGCCGATTTTATTGTCATTTTTTTCCATCCGATGGAGGCAATCGTTCGCTTCTCTACAAAATAGATCCATAATACGATGAATAAAAGAAGAAGCCACATACAAACTTCGTGTAACTTTAAGTCAAGGGGCAAAAGCTTCAAAAGAAAAGGGTAAACCAGAAATACAAGTAATCCAATAAGTGATTTGATATCTTTTTTCATTAGTGTAAATATTTTGTTCATAGGTGCAAATATCCTACACTGTCATGTTAATTCTTCACGCAGGGACGATTCATTTCCTGAATGGTCATTGATTTCATACTGAATGGTCACGAATTGCTATGCACTGTGGAACCATTGTTTAAATCTCGTGGACTTATATCTGCTGATTGTCTCTTTGTGACCTTCATCTAATTGGCCAATGGTTACGAGAAGTCGATGATTTGGGAGTTTCTTAATATTGGAGATAATCTGGCGACTAACCAGAATTCTTCGGTTCAATCTAAAGAACCTGTCATCCAGGCTCTTTTCCAGTTCAGAAAGATTGTATTGGGTTATCCACTTTTTTCCGGATGTATCGACCAGAAATACAATCTTAGATTCACTAATGAAGTAGCTCACTTCGTGGAGGTTAAGATTTACGAATCCTCTGGAGTTTTTTATTGTGATAAAATCTTTCGATTCGCTTTCAGCTTGCCCCATACCTTTCATACGGAATAAGAATTCGCCATCGCTCCACCAGGATTTCCAAACCTGACTACCTACATATATCATCACAATTAGTAAACTGAGACCAATCGTGAGAAGAAATCCTTGAAGAAAATTAGATAGGTCAAAACTCAATTTTTCCAGGTAGCTAAAAATAAAATAGGTGATTGCATATATGATGGATGTCACAATGACAGAAGCCGCCAACAATTCAAAAGGCAAATGTCGAGTTATCTTGTTCGACTCAATTCTGGATTGTAGTATATGTTCCAAAGTAATTCTGTTCACAAACCATACGCTCAAGCTTGCTATAATTGTAAGAAAAGCATGAGAGCTTCGCAAAACTGTGTATTTAATACTACCGTGCTGCAAAAACAGTAAAAAAATGGCCAATATAATGATGACAACTGTTTCTGCAAAGAAAGTTCTACTTTTCAGCCATATGCCCGTTTTTCTATTCGCCGGAGATTCAGACATGACGCAAAGGTAATTTTTTCTCGATGCTTAATGGAGAACCATTTCCTGAATGATCTGCTCAGACTATCCCGGAACCAGGCGCTCAGTGAGTCTGGATTTTCCACTTAACCGCTTTTGGTTGAATTATTGATTTATCTTATGTATCTTTCAATAAAGCAGAATTAAAACAAATACCGCTATGAGATTGAAATACCTGATACACTTGTTATTCACCATCCCTTTGGTGTTTTCCGTTCTTTCCTGTCAACCGGATAAGAATGAACTTGAAAAGGCCATGCAAGCCGAAAAAATGGTGGTTGCCCATTACATGGAATACCAGCCCATGTACGGAATTTATCCTGACATTTCCGTGACAGATATGAAGAAAGAAATCCTGGATGCCCATGATCAGGGGGTTGATGCTTTTCAGATCAACATTGTAAGATGGAAGCGGGAAAGTGCAAAAAATATTACCGCGAAACTATTCCAGGCGGCATCTGAAGTAAATTTCCCTTTCTTTTTATTCCTGAGTACTGATAATCATGTGAATCATCCAGGGTGGACGTTTGAAGAGGTTCTTGACTACATGCAGCTTTATGGAGACCACCCTAATCAACTGAAGGTTGACGGCCGACCTCTTTTAACCGATTGGAGTGGTCATCATCTGGGAACAGAATTCTGGACTGAAACAAAAGAAAGGCTGAAGTCGGAATACGGCATTGACATCTTCTATGTGCCTTTTCACGGACTTGCCCGCGGACAGACGGCAGAAGAGATCGAAACTTACCTGGACAAATGGGACAGTATCATTGACGGATACTGGTCCTGGGGAGGATCAGCCCCCGTATTCCGAACAGATTCAGAGTTATATACACCGGCATTTAATGGAGCACCAAGATCCTGGGATCCACAGGCAGACGAGGGTATGAACGAGAATAAACAGGATCCTGACTATGGCTACATTACTGGAGAAAAAACCAGTGTCCCTGAATCGAACGAATTGCTTTCAGATGCCTTAAAAGAGCGCAATATGCCTTTCATGTCACCGGTTACACCGTCCTTTTGGGCAGGGTGCTGGAACTCATGTAAATACACCGAACATCATGGTGGTGCAGGGATTGAAAGTCAGTGGAAGTCGATCATCAATAACCAGGAAGCACGATGGGTCAATCTGGTTACATGGAATGATATGGGAGAGGATACACACTGGAGCCCCAATCCTTTCAGCCATCTTTGTCCAAATAAACCTACCCTTGCACCCATGTACTCCCATGCCGGATTTGCTGAGCTGAACAAGTATTATATACAATGGTGGAAGAATGGGGTGGAACCAGAGATCGAAAAAGATAAGATCTTCTTTTTCCATCGCAATCAGTTCGGAGATGCAATCCCCCTTAAAGAGTCCTGTCCAATGGACTGCAGCCTGAACAGGCCAGACTATGCATATGTAACAACTATGCTGACCGGTCCTGCAAAACTGACCATCCAGAGCGGTTCAGAAATTACCGAATACGATGTTCCCGCAGGGATCAATCACTGGCGTGGATCTCTTGGCCTGGGAGAACAAACCTTTATCCTGGAACGTGAAGGTGAAACCCTCATTGAGGTGACCAGCAGTCAGCCCGTTGTGGAAACCCCTGAATATAAATCATGGAGCTTCTATTCAGGTTTTGCTGAAGAAAAACTTTGATTGCGCGCTGAAACATATCTAAGTGTAGAATTTTGAATCAGCTCAAAGTCTTGGGATTAGGACCCCAGGTTTTCATCCTGGTAACAGGGATTCAGGTTCCCCTACGAGAAATAATCACGGTTGTGCTGCTGTTTGCCCTGAGATCAACACGAACATCAACAATGTGGACCGAATCGCCGTCAAAAGCCTGAGAGACGGTACCCGTTGATACATCATAGGCGGATCCCTTTGGCATCACAAAACGTACCCGGGCCCCGGTGATTTCAAAATCAAATTTATTGACCAGTGTCGCGGTATTCTGTGAAGCTGAACCATTATTGTCTTCTGCATAATTGAGAATGAGATTAGGACGCCACATGGAAGGGTTCTCTGTCGGG
Organism: uncultured Bacteroidaceae bacterium; assembly: GCA_963777115.1. Lineage (GTDB taxonomy): Bacteria > Bacteroidota > Bacteroidia > Bacteroidales > SM23-62 > SM23-62. The sequence continues at coordinate 16,785 of CAVZPP010000003.1, forward strand.
TTTTCGGTGGCATCCAGCAAACCCGTTGCCATACCAAAGCCCGGGGTGAGAGTGTCCGCATTGACTAATCCCATCGGAGTTATCGTTCCTTCAGTGCCGTTTACTTTGTAGAGATTGAACATAAAATATTCTCTGGAGGGGGCGATATAAGCAAGCAGTTTGTTATTTACGGGGTGGGGATTTATATGTCCCTTGTGATGATTGTGCCCCCCCAGTATAATATCGATGTCGGCATCATTCTGCCAGCTTTTAATAAGTTTTTCCTCAAGAACTTTATGGCAGGCGCCCACCCTGAGATTGCCCATGCCCGTTTTTTCCAGCCAGGCAAGGTGGCTATTTACCTGATAGCTGTGGTCAAGCACCCAACTATCATTGATTACCATAAAGCGAGCCTCACCATAAGTGAAATGATAGTCTTGAAGACCAAAATAATGGTTCCAGAATTTAGCCAGGTCCAAAGGTGATTTGTCTCTATAGTTATTACCTGGAGCGTCATGATTGCCAACCGCCATAAATGTAGCAGCATGAAAGCCGTGCAGACCTTTAATGCCTTCATTTTCAATACCATTAAGATACTTGTCAACGGTTTCATCACTTGTATTGTAGAGGTTGTCTCCTGTAACAATAACAATTGGGGGATCAATGATATTGGCGATGTCTGCGAAGGCTGAAATTTTATTTAAGCTCCATAAGGAATCGTCTGAATCCTTAAAGGTATGGGTATCGGAAAAGTGCAGGATATAGTAATTGGTTTTAAACGTTGTAATCACTTTTACGGCAGCTGCTGATTTTTCTTGTTGCGTTGAAGTATTGAGGACGATATCGTAACGGTCTGCCGGGGCGTCAACGGGAACAGTAACTGTAATTCTGGTATTGTATTTATTGCCTGACATTTGATCATAGACCCAATCCCCGGTCATAACCTCAACTTCCGTGTTAATATTATTATAGGGCCCCTGCAGTTCAACAGACCTGACGTTCTGGCCCTCATCGGCCTCAAACCAGATGTCAAAATTTTCACCCGCCTTGACAATAGCGGTGGTAGCTCTCCATGGATAGATGATTTTTCCAGCCCAAAGGGGATTAGTTAATAAGACTAAAACAGTAGATAATAAAATTCTAAATATCATTTCAAATAAAGTTTTTCTCAGCATGGATCTTCCCCAGGTTTATTAGTTGGAAGATAATGATTTTTGGATTAGTCCCCTGTAATTCGGACAATCGGTAAATAAGAATACATAGTTTTCGATAACAATAGTAGAAAACTAACACCATTGGAAATCCCATATAATTCCTCAAAGAATCAAGGTTGGAAAATTTCTTCAGTTGTAGAAACACTGAAGTCGACAATATACAGATCGGTTGGTTCTCCGTCTTTAGATGGATTCTTCTGCAAGAAGATTGAAAGTATGCCTTCCTCCCGCCAGCGACTCAAATCGGGCAACGGTTCGCCGTCCCAGGGACCCTCTTCTATATGAATCACCTTCCAGTCGCGATACAGGTTCTCTGCTGTAGCGCTCATGAGTACAATATTCGCCTTGTTATTGAACATTGCGATCAGGTCATTATCGATGGTGGAGAGAATTTTAGGACGATTTCGCTGTTTATCCTCCCCATCGCCAACGGGACTGAAAATTTGATTTTGTTTCCATATGCCCGCAGTATCACGCCAGTAGTGGTAATAAGCGCTGTTTTGGGGGTCCCTTAAGCTATTTGTCTCACCGTTAAGTAAGTGCCATACACATATATGGGGCCTGTCCAGCGCATCGACATACTGGCCTTCCTGGTTATCAAGTCCCTGTTCAGGTGTGATTTCCCATACAACCAGTCCCGGAGAATTAATGGAGATTAATTGTCCCGGGCTTCCGATCTGCTGACCGGCGCTGTTAAACCAGTTTCGGCCGTTGTCGTCACTGTAGGAATAATTCACATCGTGCATTTTATCCAAACCTTCCTCACGCCAACCCCAGGACATATGCAATCGTTCGCTCACTTCCCCGTAATGGACACCGTTCAGGTATGCATTGCGGCGGTCGCTTTCCTTATCTCCGAATATGTACTTGCCTTCATTGCTGGTCACTTCCCAGCGGCTGCTCCAGCCTCCCCGCTCCGGATCATATTCCGCCAGGGTAGCTTTTCCGTCTCTGGCCCCTCCCTTGCGCGATACAAAAAGCAAGCCGCCCCGGGGGGTAGGCACGAACCTGGGGTAGGTAACATTTGACAAACGCTCTCCTTGCTTCAACCAATCGCGCACATCACTGAAAAGAGATGCATTCCATTTTACATTGTCCGGATCGGTGGCGGTGCCGGGCTGTGAAACACGGTAATTTAGTGGCTCTCCGTGGTGGTCAAATGCCAGGTGGATTGTTCCGTCACTATGACTGATTCCCAACACCGTCACATTGTGGTTATCGTTGCCTTCGAAAAGATAATCTTCAAATGAAATGTTCTCCCAGGCACCGTCGGGCAGCTTGCGCCTCCCTATGCTGAGCCGGCGATGTTGATCGTAGTAGGTCACATATTGCCAGCCCTTGTAGGTATCAAGCGGCATCTGCTGGTAGCTTTTACCGTTGATAAACCTTCCCCATCTGCCTTCGATCGTAAGGGCGGTATCCACTTTGCTCCTGGTGACTTTCATCACCTTCAGTCCCCCGGGTTCGGCCCCCTGAGCTACTGTAGCAGTGAATACCAGAAGTACAGTATATATATAACATATTATACTTTTCGACAGTTGGACTAAAAGTATTCTCAGTATTGTGAATTTCATTTCAACTCCTAATTTGTGTTGGTTTATCCTGTGCAACTATATCAGGAGATTTATACAGTATTTGTCAGGTCTATTTTGAAATGGCCGGGTTTTCAAACCAGACAACTCCTAGCAATGTTGAACGTTTGCCATTTTCCACCTTGTAATATTCCTCACAATTGCCAATAATGTCCAAATCTCCATCCTTGTCCATATCTACAAATCTCATATGATCCCATTTCTCTCCCCGATAAGGTTTGCCTGAAAAAATCCCATCCGACCATTTAATTACATGTGTATCCCAATTATCAGCTTGGGGACTTTCTCCTTTGAATTCCATCCAGAAAACCGACGCTTTTCCAAAGGGTGTATAGCCAAAATTATGAATGGTCATACCAACAATATCAAGTTTACCGTCTCCATTGAGATCAACCATTTTTGTGGGTCTTGTAACCCAACGTGTAAGATCAGGTTTATTAATAATAATCTTTTCCCAGTTTATGGGATTAAGCTGCTGATAATAAAATACATAATTGTCTGTCTGAACACAAATATCAATCTTTCCATCATTATTTAAGTCACCTGCTCCGAGCTGTGGTTTAGCAAAAAACTGGTTGCTCTTATCGACAAGGATCAATTCCCATGGTTCGTAAACCTTATTATCGTTTGTCCCGGGATTTTTATACCAGACAACTGTTTCTTCGTTATCCGGAGTATCCCAATCTGCATTTGCAACTAATACATCCTTACGGCCATCACCATCTATATCCACAAATACAAAGCCATGCCCGCTTTTGCAATCAGGGTCAATATAATGGATTTTCCATTTTTCAAGATTCCTTCTGTCCTTTCGGTCTGTGGGTGCTTCAAACCATACTATTCCTGAATATTTCTCATTTATACTGTGTTTTCTGCCTCCCGCAACAATATCAGGTGCACCATCTTCATTAATATCATGAACCTCCAGATAGAGATAATGCCCCACATCTGTTGATTCATCTAATATCCCGGCATTCTTCCAGGCCGATGCATCCTTGACCTCAGTTTTATCGGGTCCCCAAACAACCGTAATGCCTGTTTGCCTGGTTCTGCCAAAAACTCCATTTGCAAAAGCTATGTCCAGATTACCGTCACCATCTAAATCACCAAAAAAACCATATTCAACGTTCCCCCCTTCTGCAATAACTACTTTTTCCCATTCTGCATATATATCATTCAGGTTTCCCGGATGAAATACAATGGATGCGATATTTGGTCCTTCATGGATTACCATATAGTCATCAAATCCATCCTTATTAACATCGCCTGGACTTAATGAATTGTGGTTCCAGGACTGCCGGTCAATGTGGTGCATTTTCCATGGTTGATTCATATACACCGGTGAGGTTGAAAGTTGAGCCCCAGATGTAAGCGTGATACCAGTAAATAAAATGCATAAGAGATTTCTTTTCATAACTGAATTTTTGGAGATAAGAAATTTGTATGACAACTAAATATACATATTAAAAGCGCTCCCCCCTCTATACCATTCATCCCTGATACTTCCATTCATCCCTTTCATTTCACCATCTGTTACAATTATTATTCCATGCGCTTCAGATTATCAGACGGAAGAAAATACTGCCGTACACTTGAGCATAATTGAAAACGAAACAATGCAAATTATAAACTCAAAAATCATGAAATCAGGAAGATTATTTCTATTAGCGGCCTTATTAGCAGGGATTAACATTAATAGTTATGCAACTGACCTGACCCAGACTTTACGCGGAACGGTAATTGACCAGGATACCAGGGAAACATTGCTCGGAGCCACCGTAATATTAGTTTCCTCCGCAGATCTTACCGGTGCAATAACCAATCTGGACGGTATGTTCAGGTTGGAAAATATCCCGGTCGGCAGGGTAGACATCAAGGTATCCTATGTTGGATATGAGGAGAAATATATATCCAACCTATTATTGAGTTCAGGGAAAGAGACAGTATTGAATGTAGAACTTACTGAATCAATCGAAGAGCTTGATGAAGTAAAGGTTTTCTACAAAAAGACCAAATCGGAATTTAGTAATGATATGGCAACCGTTAGCGCTAAAGCTTTTACCGTCGAAGAAACCAAACGCTACGCGGGTTCTATAAATGATCCCGCCAGGATGGTTTCCAGTTTTGCAGGTGTCACCGGAAATCAAGAAGGTTCTAATGACATTGTTGTTAGGGGAAATTCTCCAACAGGAATTCAGTGGAGGCTGGAAGGTGAAGAAATACCTAATCCCAACCACTTTGCCGAGGAAGGTTCAACTGGGGGACCGATAAATGCTCTGAACAGCAATATGCTGGCCAATTCTGATTTCTATTCCGGAGCATTTGCACCTGAATATGGAAATGCCTTCTCAGGTGTATTTGATATGAGGCTAAGGAACGGGAATAATGAAAAAAGAGAATATTCATTTTCTGCCGGTATTCTTGGGACTGATTTCACGGCTGAAGGGCCCTTTAAAAAGGGGAATTCATCTTCCTATCTTGTGAATTACAGGTACTCTACCCTTTCCATACTTGATGACCTGGGTGTAGTTGATTTTATGGGAGTCCCCAAATACCAGGATTTATCTTACAAAGTTGTTGTTTCTACAGAAAATGCCGGGGTATTCTCGAGTTTTGGACTATTCGGTAAAAGTAATATCTACCAGGAAGATGTTGAAGATGAGAATGAAGAGATGATGGATTACGTTTACCAGACAAACGAATTTGCCGGGGATCTTGCGGTAGTTGGACTGAAGAACACTTATTTAATAAATGATAAAAGCTACCTGGTAAGTTCCATATCGTACACAAGAGCAGGGGGAACAAACACTAAGCTGGAAAGGGATGAGGAAGAAAATTTCTTTCTCTCAAACTCAAATGATCTCTCCAAATCAACCAAAAGGATTTCATTTACCCTCAACAATAAATTGAATTCCAAAAACAAACTACAAACCGGAATAAAATATTCCATTCTTTCTTACGATATGCTCTCTCTGGATCATTATAATTCATGGGACAGGCTGGTAGTGGAATTAGATGCAAAAGGTAATGCGGGATATATGCAGGCATTTGCCAGCTGGAAGCATAGGATAAATGAAGATCTGACCCTGATCTCAGGATTACATTATAACCATTTTCTGTATAACAATAATGTATCACTTGAACCCAGGGCCAGTCTTAAATGGCAATTGAATAAAAAGCAATCGCTCACAGCCGGATTTGGTATCCATAGTAAAACAGGCACAATTTCAAGCTATATGGCACAGCAAAACCATGAGGATGGTACCGTCACTATTCCGAATAAGAACCTGGAATTACCAAAAGCAAGACATTATGTATTGGGATACGATAATATTATTACCCGCAACCTGTATTTCAAAGCGGAGCTTTACTACCAGGACTTATATGATATACCTGTAGAAGATGATATTAACAGTACTTATTCTTCTTTAAATTCAGTCTATGGATGGTCTTCCAAAACCATGGTAAACATGGGCGAGGGAACTAACTATGGAGCCGAATTAACCCTGGAGAAATATTTCGACAATAGCTATTATTTCCTTGTTACCGCCTCCCTGTACGATTCTAAATACAAGGCATTGGACGGAATCAACAGAGATACCAGGTTTAATGGGAATTATGCAGGAAATTTCCTTGCGGGAAAGGAATTCAGGATTGGAAAACCCTCAAGGGGAAGAACCCTGAGTTTAAACACAAAAGTAGCTCTCATCGGTGGTGCCCGCTATACTCCGATTAACCTGGAAGAGTCAATTGAAAAGGGAACAGAAGTAAGGTATGATGACAAGCCCTATTCTATTAAGGGAAGTGACATCTTTAAGGCAGATTTTTCGGTTAGCCTGATAAAAAATAAGAAGATGACCACACGGGAATTTAAAATTGAAATCCAGAATTTCACCAATAACCAGGGATTGGTTACACAGTATTACAATGAACGAAAGGGTATTATTGAAGACAGTTACCAGCTTCCATTTTTCCCTGTAGTCAGCTATCGCATAGATTTTTAACTTTTGGAATAACAGTTTTCAATCAAGCATTGTTGACATTTGGCATACTTTATGTATATTTGTCAACAAGCAACCATATACACATACAAATGGAGAACACCTTTGCTATACGATTATTATCCGCCCGCAAAATGGCTGGTATGTCGCTTCAGAAACTTGCTGATGCTTTAGGGAATGTTGTGACCAAGCAATCTCTAAACAAGTATGAGCAGGGAGTAATGAAACCAGATAGCACTTTGCTGGTAAAGTTGTCAAGCGTATTAAATGTCTCGGTGGATTATTTCTACGCTGAACCAACTGTGTCTGTTGAACTAACCAATCCCAACTATCGAAAGCATTCCTCCAGAATCTCAGCTACCCAAAAAGCAGCTATTGAAGAGAAATCCAGAACTCTTCTTGAGAGATATTTGGAACTTGAAAACCTACTCAATTTGGATGAGAAGCCTTCCTACTTCAAATACGATGAAGAAATTATTACTCCTAATGACGCTGAGAAAGCTGCTAAAAAACTGCGTGAAGATTGGGAATTAGGATATGATCCTATTCCTGATGTAATTGCCATGTTGGAAGACAAGGGTTTTAAGGTTGTTGAGATTGACGCCCCGGAAAAATTCGATGGATTATCTGCTGAAGTTGATGGATTAAAAGTAATCGTTCTTAACGGCAACTTATACGAAGGGAATAATTGTCGGAAACGGTTTACTGCACTTCATGAGCTTGCACATCATTCTCTACAGTTTCCAGAAGGTATGGAACACAAGGTTGAAGAAAAATTATGTCATGTTTTTGCCAGCACTGTCTTGTATCCCTCCGTAATGGCGGAAAAGGAACTACACTTTGAACGATTTAATTTCTACGAGAATGAACTAATTCTTATCAAAGAAAGATGGGGAATTTCTATTTCAGCAATTTTTCAAACTGCGCTTAGGTTAGACATCATTAATAATTATGTCTTCAGAAATATAAACATCAATTATCGTTCGCGTGGATATCACAAAGACAATAATGAGCCCGGTAGGTATTTGAGTCAGGAAAAGCCAGTGCGTTTCTTACGCTTGGTCTACTTTGCTCTTGGAAAAGGATTAATTTCTGTCAATGAAGCAGCATATTATACCGGGAATAGTGTTTGGGAATTTCGAAAATCGATGAAACAACTGGCATGAAACTGATAATTACAGATACTAACATATTTTTCGATATTATCAGTATCGGAGCATTGCCAGAGTTCTTTAGTCTGGACTATAAAATATGTACAACAGTATTTGTTATTGAAGAAGTAATAAGATCAGATCAGAGAGAAGAAATAGAAGTTTTCATAAGGGCAAAAGAGATTAATGTTATAGACTTTTCTGCTGAAGAAATTGGTGAGATTTACGGCTTTAGAACAAAAAAGAATTTCAAAGGTATTACGGAAATCAGTCCTTTGGAAATCTCTTCAGCTTGAATGTCCTCTATTAACAGGTGATAGAAAAATAAGAATAGAAGCAGAAAATCAAGGTGTAGAAGTGCACGGATCGATATGGATTATTAGGAGTCTTGTTGAAAATGGTTTAATCGATAAAACGAAAGGAATTAAGCTACTGGAATCATTAAAAGAAGTGAATTCCAGTTTGCCATTTGATGAAATTGATAAGCTGATAAGGTCATATAATAAATAAACCGGAGTCTATGGGATTGCATGGAAAATTCGTAGCAATTGAGATATCACCACCGGCTTATTGAAGCACTGCTGGTTTGAAAGCTTATATTTTACTTTTGGTATTATACCTTTTGTTTCATACCTATGGTAACAGTTAAAGAATATATCCAAAATCAGTAAGTTTGTGCTTATATCCCCTCCCTGAAGCGAAGGGGTTTTGCGCACGTGAAGACAAATTATACAAATATGAAATCCAGATTAGTAATTATCGGACTCCTGATTTTAGGAAATTATTTTAGCTCTACTGCCTGTACCATAATTGCAGTTGGCAAACTCGCATCACTCTGCGGCTCGGTTATCATATCTCATACTGATACCGGACCAGATTCACGCATTTTTGTTGTGCCTGCAAAAACATTCAAGCCAGGGGATAAGGCTCCGGTGTACTGGGGTATACAGGATGCTTCGCGGCCATTGCTGGATGATGGAATAATACTTGGATATATTCCCCAGGTTGAGAAAACGTATAAATATTTTCAATCCGCTTATTCTCATGTGAATGAATTCCAGCTGGGCTTTGCTGAAAGCACAACGGTGCAAAGAGATGAATTGATTTGTACCAGGGATAATGGGGAACAGATTATGACAATAGAGCAGGCACAAATATTTGCTTTGCAGAGATATAAACTCGCCAAAGATGCAGTAAAGTTTATCGGCGAATTGATGGAAACATATGGTTTCCTTCCGTCAAGCGGGGATGGGTCAGAAACTCTTTTTGTTGCCGATACTGAACAAATATGGGTGCTGGAGATATTTGGAGTTGGTGCGGGCTGGACCAGGGAAAGCGGGAAGCCAGGAGCTATCTGGGCTGCACAAAAATTACCTGAAGATGAAGCCACCATGGTTCCAAACTGGAGTATTATTAAGGAGATTGATGAAAATGATTCGGTGAATTTCATGGTTTCCGAAAATTATAAGCAGGAGGCAATTGACAGGGGCTGGTATGACCCGAATTCAGGGAAACCATTCATCTGGCAGGAAGCTTACACACCGCTGCCGGTAGAATTTGCTACCGGAAGGTTCTGGTTGTTTCATCAAACATTTGCACCAAACTACAAAGATTGGCCTGACCGGTTTATGAAGGATGATCCGTATAAGGGCATCAATCAGTATTTTCAGACTGTAGAACCCCTCTCCTTCTATCCATTTTCAATTAAGCCGGAGGAAAAAATATCCTTCCAGGATGTCATTGCATTTCAGCGATCTACTTTCGAAGGAACCATTTATGACATGACGTCGGGACCGGAATGGCTGGTGCCGGATGGGGAAGGAAATTTCGTGAAAAGTCCACTGGCAACTCCTTTCCCCGGAAGTGATTTAAGAAAACTGATGAAAATCACCTATCGTAGGCCTGTTGCCCGGCACAGGGGTCATTACGGCATGGTCCTCCAGCTAAGAGATTGGTTGCCGGATGAGATTGGTGGTGTCTACTGGGTTTACCTGGACAATCCATATTTCAGTCCCTATGTACCCATTTATACAGGAAACCTATCAGTAGATGAATCATATAAAATCTATAATCCTGATAAGTATGAAGAAAAGTCTGCACGCTGGGCCATTGATTTCGTTGATAATTTAGCCAATCTGAAATTCCAGAACATTGCAGAAGATGTAAGAGTGAAAAGATATCCTTTTGAGGAAGCAATCTTTTCTGAACAAGATGAAATTGAGGACATTGCTTTGAAAATGCATAAAAAGGATCCCCTGAAAGCACAGGAATACCTGACAGAATATTCCAATAATCTGATGAGGGATGTAACAAATATGTTTTTAGAATTGCGTAACGAGATTATTACCGATTACACAAATAATCATGAATAATCCTTTCCCGCGAATGAGCTCAATAATCCTGTTTGAAACGGATTGAATAAATGCATGATCGTGGGAGGAAAAGAAGATATTTCCAGGAAACTTCATCAGGTTATTATTAAAAGCCTGTATTGACTCAAGATCGAGATGATTTGCCGGCACCGTTTGCCCCAATAACACCGTAGCAATTTCCGGCTGTAAATTTCATATTTACATCCTGGAACAATACTCTTTTCCCAAATTGAATTTTTAATCCTTCAAAAGGTGATGCTGCAGTTAAGACAGGAGGTATGTTGCGTAATAAGCACTGTGCCTCCTGCCATGGTAAGTTATATGCGTGCCTCTAAAAAGTAAGCTTTTCTGACGATTTAGGTGGCTACCAGTATGAAAATATGTGGAGATTCTTCCCCAAAAAACTGTGGTTTTCTACGGTAATCGTGTCATAAAATCCTTTCTGTTTGTGCTAGGTAATGCTGGCGAAAAAATAAATTGCTGATTTATAGCTATTTAACAAGCAAGGACTGCAGGATGGTATGAGAATTGCCTGAATACATTTGACATGATGTGTTAATTCTATCAAAGAAGCAGAGCTATGAAAAAAATCATCATTCCATTGGAATTGCATAATACCGAAGAGGAACGGAAGACTGCCCTGTACGGGGCAAAAATGGCCAGAGATCTCGGAATGGGAATCACACTGACGCATAACTACCGCACCATACATACAGATTTTGCCTACGGGACAAGCATGGTTGAGGGCTACCCCAGGCATGATCCGACAGAACTGCTTCAGGAGCGGGATGATCTGATCAAGAAAACGCTGAAGGGTTATCAGCTGGAAATCAGACAATTGAAGGAAGCCCCTCCATCTGTTGACATCCATATATTCCGGAATAGATATGCTGAACATCTGGCCAGTGAAGATGAAGAAAACGGAGCTAGCTTTGTGCTTATTCCGCGGAAAACTATCCTTTCCTCCTCAATCTTCAAGAGGAGACAGATAGAGACGGAGGAATATGACTTCGATGACATCCCTATACTTGTTCATCCGAAAGCCAGTATATATTCCCCGATCCGAAAAATACTTTATGGCACGAATTACCATCCATACGATATTGAAGTCTTAAAAAAGCTTTCCCATATCTTCGTCAGGGAGGATACAATGATTGAGGCCCTGCATGTTACAGATGACCTGGATTTTGAGGCAAAGATCAAACAGGCAGGCTATCTGCAGGTGGTCCGAACACAGACCATCAACCCCAACATTGACATCAGCACCCTGGTGGTCAAGGATAAGTCAGTTATTGGCGATGGACTTCAATCCTATGCTTTTGATAGGGATGCGGATTTAATCGTGATCCTGATGGAGAAGCAAAACCTCATCGAACACATCCTGCAACCGGAAACTATCAATATTGTTGCGGCAGAATCGAGGCTTCCTGTGATGATCTTCAAGGAATAATAAAAAGATTAAATCCCATTAATATATTCACCCGATTAAAAAAGAAAAATCATGGCAAATGAAGCAATACAGAACTTATTTGAATTAGAATACAACAAACTCGACCAGGCACCCGTGATCAGAAACCTAAATATCCTAATGGCCAGCTATGAGGTATTTCTGCACAAGCTCAGAGTGTACCACTGGAACATTGTCGGCCAGGATTATTTCAACCTTCGGCGAAAATTCCATGAGCTTTATCGCAAGGCTTTCCGTAATTCGGATGAGATCGCCGAAAGGATAAGGATATTTAACCATCCACCCGTCACCCTCCTCCAGGATGTTATCAAGCTGAGCCGTATCAAGGAAAAGAAACAAAACCTCGAAGGATTCGAAATGGTTAAGGATCTGCTGAGAGACATTCTGGTCCTCATTTCCATCATGAAAGACGGCATGAAGGCGGCAAGAAACATTGATGACGGCGGTACGGAAGCGATGATCAAGAGTCTGCTTTACGAAATGGAAAAAGACCACCGCAGTCTACTCTCCTGGTTGAAATAACTAAAAAACTGAAAACAGGAGATCCCTCCGGATCCAACCCGAACAAAAGTTACCATACGAATAAGGGCCGAATCAGATCAATCTAATTCAGCCCTTTGCTTTTTTTAAGGTTATCCCGATCAATCAGGTATAATAAATGATGTTTGCATGTATCTTGTTCAGATCGAGCAGGTCTTTCAAGGTATCCATATGCGATTTCGGTACGACGATACTGAAACTTCCATTTGTGTGAGCGGAATAATCCGAGAATTTTCTCCATTTATCCAGGGTGTAATTCTGCGCGTATAATTCAATCTCATAAAGGTCTAGCCGGTCGTCCGTCTCGGAAACCACATCTGGAACGTATACTTTTTGATGGTCGCTTTCCACGGCGATCTCCTCAGGTTGCCGGAATCCTTCCAGAATATTGGTTTTGATCCGGCTTTTCTCGTTCTTCTCCTGAATCTGTCCGACCAGGGCCTGTGCGATAGGCTGCTTTCTTGCTGTTTCTACTGTTTTGTTTTCCATAGTATTATAATTATTTAGAATGATAATAGTATTTAATATATAATGTAATAAGCGAATAAGATTAAAACCGTTTCGGTTGTGACAAGTCCCCAGAACCAGACACCCGGAATCTTCTGTGGTGCCCTGCTTTCAGGTTGGGTAATGACGCCCACCACTTTCTCTTCATTTATGGTCCGCATGCTTTCCTTCCCCGAGGTCGTGGTTCGGGTGGCCGCCAGTAGTATGGAAATGAGCAAGGCCAGCGAGGCCACAGAGATATAAGGATACAACCCGCTGCTCATCTCTACGGGCTTTGTCCATACCAGTATGGTCCACGATGTCAGGAACAGCGTGAGGAAGAACAGAACCGGGTTCTCCCATGGCCCCCTGTTTCGTAACACAATGGTAATTGTGATCGTCAGCAGGATGGAGACAAGGAAAAGAAAGATTAGCAACAAAAAGTCCATGATAGTTTATTTAATGCTAATGACAGTTAAAAAACCATGCCAAAACGGTGATGATCCCGATTGAACGCGTATCGTTTTTCCCGTGACGGCTGGTATTCAAGCAGCAGGCAGGTACTTTTTCGGCTGGGCCATCGTCCATGAATATTTATAAAGTTTCATATTTGGGGATTTTCAGGGATACGACTGGGGAAAAATATACACAAACTCCATGCCCGGCTCCGCTAACTCCCGAACGGGATGTCTGATTTCCAGGGAATTACAGGTATTCCGGAAGAATGGAATGATATTTTCCCTTTACATGGTAATCCTGGGGAACAGATTTCTTCCGGGACTCATAATTGTTTAATCCATAAAATTTGAGTACAATGAAATATCTTTTTCAATCCTTATTCATCATGCTGATCGTCCTGACCGGATGTAAATCGGGGGGGTCGCAGGAACAGGAAGTGCAGAAGCTCCTGGATCGCCAGGCGGCGCTGAAAGACCGCCAGGAGGAATCCGTCGATCGCATACTGCAGATACAGGACTCCCTTAAGCTCGCAAAGAAATCCCTGCTGGAGGAGCGTGATCACAAGGACAGCGAGGTCGAAAGAATGATGCAAAACCAGAAGGTGCTGGTCGACCAGCTGAACTCCAAAGAACAAACCCGTGTGGCTTCTGAAATAGAGAAAATGCAGGAGCAAATCACGGCCTATGAAGATTCCATTATGAATCTGAAAGCTGTCCTGGCCAACATAGGTACAAATATTGATTCCCTGGAACAGAGCATGGAATTCTACGGGATACAGGAAGGGAATGTGGAAGAGGCCATACAGACCGGTATCAGTGAAATCGACCAGCGGATCCATAAACTGGAAAAAAGCAAGGCAGACTATGAAGAAAGGGCTGAGATCATGCGGAAGCGAATATCCATCTTTAATAAAAAGATCGAAGCCTATGAAATGGAGCGCAGCCTCTATGTAAATGAGAAGGACAAGCTGCTCCGGTCGAACGCATCTGATGAAACACTTGCTCCCTATGTAGAGAGGATCAGCCACCTTGAAAGTGTACTCAAGGAACAGCGCAGCAATAAGAAGCTTATTGAGGCTGAACTATCACAGTTGAACGGCTGGATCTCGGATACAGAGGAAATGATTACGGGACTCAAATCCCGGATCCAGAACCAGTATGACCGCAAAGAGATCATGGAATCCTACATACAGTCGGAAAAAGAGCGGCTGGAAAAAGAGCTGGCATCACTCCAGTCATCCAGGGAAAATCTCATTAGCGAACAGGAACTGATCGCTAATGAGAGATCCAGGGTCGAACAGGAGAGCGCATCACTGGACAAAAAGATGGAGCTTATCCGGAACCGGAAGATGAGAGACATCCTCGAGGCGCAGGCAGAGATCCAGCAGTCAGACGCCAGTCTTACCCAAGAACAAATCCGCAGCATGGAGTCTGAGAGCATGCCCGACATGGAAAAACCTGCCATGAGTGAAAATGAGGAACTCCGCGACCTCATCTTCCTGGGCAAGGAGCTCGATTCACTCAAAGCCTCCATCGATGAGGAAAAGCAGGAGATCCTGCAGACCCGTATGGAACTGGCTGAGCGCAATGCCGAGGTAGCCAGGAAGAGAGCTACATTAGGACGTGCGGCAGGGACCATGATACTGATCATCGTAATTGGGGGACTGGCCATCTCTACCCTATTTTATTTCCTTGGGAAGAGGATCCGTAAGGCTCACTAAAACATGCCTTTCACATAAGGATAATCTTTTTAACAAACAGGAAGTCCTGAAACAAATAAATTATTAAACTGAGAATTATATTAAAACTATCGTTATGGAAGACACAAAAATCAAACAAGACAGCAACACTGAATTCATTGAAGAATCCAAAGAGAACATCCTTGCGGGTGCAAAGGTGTTCGCTGAAACTGCCTCCAACATTTTCAACCGTTTTCTGGAAGGCGTGAAGGAAACAGCCGATGCAGCCTACAATAAGGGCACCGAGATCGTGGAAACCGTCACCCTCACCGCACAGGGATACGTAGAGCATTACAGGGACCGGTCCGAGATGTCAAGCCTGAAAAAGCTCCGGGATGAGATCGCTGCCCAGCTGGGGAATATGTGCTACCTGGAGTATAACGGCCGCTACCGGATCCGGCAGGAGTTCCAGAAGACAAAAGAATTCCGCGACCTTATGAAACAGATGAAGGAGTTGGATAAACAGATCATCAAGATCGGAAAACGGTTTGACGAGGAAAAATAATCTCGTTTTTAACGGATTATCATAAGATATTTTATGCCATAAGTAAATAGAAGAAATGAAAAAGATAATTTTAAAAAGTAGCATTATCCTCCTCTTGTATACCCTGGTCAACCTGTACTTTGCGTTATTCAACTGGAAAATCTTCTCCGTTCAGCTCAACGTGAACATGGGATTCGCAGTTCTTAAATTTCCACCCATTCTCATGTTGTTTCTGGCCGGTTTCATCCTGATTGCTATCCTGAGCTGGATCAACTACAATCTCCGGCTGCGAAAACTCATCCGAGGCCTGGAACAGGGGGCTGAGATCGGGAAGCTGAAAGACAAGATCCTCGACAAACAGTTCAGAGAACTTCTCTTCGACGATAAGACCCTGACGGTCCTTTCCGAGAAACTGGGGCTTAACGAAATCCGCAATAAAATCAAGGATATCATCCGCATGATCGCGGAAATGAGCCAGAACTCAACAAAGAAGACTCCGTGAATGATTTGTTGAGAAACCAACCCTAAAAAAGTACACAACCTAATCGAACAGTTTAATGTCGAAAGGGCAATTGACCAATAAAGTATCCGGGAGGTCCTCCAGCAGGGCCCCCATTTTTCCTATGTATTTCTTATCCTGACCCGTTTCGGGAAGATTGAACCCAAGCATAACGAGGTCCGCTTTCCTCGAATTCCGGATGATAAGTTCCCGGATGTTCCGGTCGATAATGAACCGGTCTTTCTCCTGCACCTGCTCCGATAGCTTTTCCCTCAATACCTCGTCCTCGCCGGGTTCCTCATGGTCTCTGGGAAGTGAAGCGTCCTCAGGTTCCTGCCGGCTTTCCGCGGAAGTATCGGGCAGGAAATCCCATAGTTTCCGAAACCCGGCAAGACTCCTTATCATGGTGCGCCTCCGGCTCTGCTTTTCAATTTTCGACTGTTCCTTTTCATATTCTTTGCCCAGCAGTAATTCCTCAATATACTCAGGATGGATCACCTGGATATCCGCCTTGATACGGGATTTCTCTACCATCTCCTTCAGCAGATCGCGAGTCACCTTCTTCTTTTCCCTCAATACGACTGTTTTGATCGTCAGGTCCGCATCCTTGAAGAGCCGGCTCGTTGTCAGCAGGTAAGAAAGCAGAAACATGAAACTCCCATTACGTTGTGCCGGATCCCACCAGATATCGACCTTCCGGTATCCTGTAAAATCTTCAATCTCTTTTGCATTGAGCAGCAGCAAGCTGTTATGCATCTCGCTGTAGTGCCTGATCAGATCGAAAGCATTCTCCCTGGTTCCTAGTTTTTTCTCCTTCATCCCACCTAGTGTTTCTTTCCAGTCCATCAGTATCGTATTATGCCTGAATTCCCCGATCCCGTGTACCTGAGGAGCCACCAGCTGTCCGGAAGGATAATCGTCCACCAGGATGTTCTTATAGAAAGTACGGCTGCCGTGTACTTCCTGCAGGCCCCGGAACCTTGAAGTGGTCTCTTGCATCTTTTCATCAACGGTTTCATCCCTGAGGAAAAGATCGATACAGGTCATAAATCCGCTCTGCCGGGTCAGTCCGAATGCGATCTGCACCAGCCTGGATCGTGAGCTCACATCTTTCCCTATCAGTAAAACCTGTGGCCGCCAGGTGGCGGGGTGGTCTCTCAGCCTCTCCAGGTTGTATACCGAGAATTGTATGATCGCACTCCATAGTCCTCTTCGCACATCCCCCCAATTCTTCTGGATCCGGATGCGTGTCAGGATCAGGTAGATCACCACGACGAAAGCAAAACCGGCTATACATGCCAGGGGGTTGATGATAAACATTACCCATATGCAGGCAGCGGCTCCAGCGAGTGAAACCGACCAGTGTACGTGGAAGGAAGGCCGGTACCCCGGCCGTCGCAAGAGTCCTTCGACAAATGAGATAAAATTGATCGATCCATAGGTGATCAGGAAGAACACTGTCAGCACTGGCGCTATGGAATTCAGGTCTCCCACCGATAGGACCCCGCAAACCAGCACAAAAGTGAATATGGTGGCGAATACTGGCTCGTTCTCCTCTCCTCTTCCTCTTTGAAAAATCCTCAGGAACAGACCGTCTTCTGCCATGGCCTGCAGGGTTCGCGGTGCGGCCAGGATGTTGGCCAGGGCCGAAGAAAGGGTGGCCCCCCAGATCCCTGCATACACCAGTGGGGCATAACGGGACAGTGTGATCATGACTTCGTTATTTCCTGTCAGTTCATCGGGAGAGGAAACCAGCGACAACCATATGGCGAGTCCTACATAAATTACTGCCCCGGCCAGCACGGAAAGTAATGTCCCCTTCGGGATGCTCTTCGCCGGGTCCTTCAGGTCTCCGCTCAAGCTCACACCCGAGAGGATTCCCGTTACAGCAGGAAAAAACACTGCAAACACCCCCCAGAAATTATACTCACCGGTATAATTCGCCTGCAGGTTGATATCAGAGAAAGATGGGGCCTTGCCCAGGAAAAAAGATACCAGCGACAGAGCTATAATGCTAAGGATAATGTACTGAATCTTGATCACCAGCCGCGAGCTTATAAGTGCCAGTATGGTCAGCAGGGTGATGGTCAGCAGGGTGATGAGCAATGTATTGATCCCTGGGAAGAGATGATTCACCGATTCGGCAAAACCAACGATATACAGGCTGATCCCAAGCGCCTGGGCTAGGTACAGCGGGAACCCGATGCTGCCTCCGGCTTCTGCTCCCAGTGACCTGGAGATCATGTAATACGCGCCACCGCCCCTTACTTTCATGTTGGTAGCAATTGCACTCATCGAAAACGAGGTCACAAGGGTGATCAGGTTGGCGATGCCCAGGATCAGAAGCGTGCGGAAAAGTCCCGCATTCCCCACGACCCATCCCAGGCGGAGGTACATGATCACCCCCAGGATGGTCAGGATATTCGGAACGAAGACTCCCCCGAAGGTCCCGAACCTACCCTGGGTGCTTCCTGCCTGATCGTTCCTACCCAACTTATTACTGCTTTGATGATCTCCTCCCGGAGATTTCCGTTTTTTCATCATGCAATGTCGGTTTCTCAATCACCATATTATTCCAGTTTCTTCTTTGCCGCCCGGTACCCCAGGTCGAACATTTCCTTCCCCTTCGAAACATCAAGCATCCCGTATTCCGCAAGCTCCTCTGGTTCGATCACGATATCACAATGCGACATTTTGTGCCCGATATCCGACGATGCACTGAGGCGGAAGGTCCTCTCTGCAATCCGGATCAGGTTGTTGAAATCTTTTTCCTCTGCGATCGGATTCAGGGAAATGCCGATCAGCTTCCTACATTGGTCCTTAATCGGTTCAAGGGGAAAATTGTCTAGCAAGCCACCGTCAATGTACACATCACCGTCGATCTCTACCGGCTCGAAAAGAACCGGTATCGCCGCCGAAGCCTGGATCTTATCAAGAAGGCTCCCCTTGTTGAAATAAACTACTTTTCCCTTATTAAGATTGACTGCTGCCACATACATGGGCAGTTTCAGGTCCTCAAATTTCTCAGACTTAAGATGTTTGGAAAGATTTTCTTTCAATCCAACCGTTCGGAACAATCCGGTTTTGGGCATCGTAATCTTCACGTAATCGAAAAAACTCGATCCGTCGCTGAAGATCTCATAGATTTCATCTGGCCTATAGCCTTCCGCATAAAAGGCCCCTACAATGGCGCCTGCACTCACACAGGACAGAATCCCGGGGTGAATATCTGCCTCATTGAGGGCCTTCAGCATACCTGCATGTGCAAAACCCTTGGCCCCTCCCCCACTGAGGATAAGTCCAGTTTCATACTTTCGACGCGAACGGAATAGGGTACCTAGTTTTACCATAACATTCTTTTTATTAACGAGTTGAGAGATAGTGCTGGTTCCTGGTATTCATTCCCCTAAAAGATAGTAAATTAATTTTATCAGGTTATTCAATTCTCTGTTCAGGTCACTCAGTCAAGTATTTCCTTAATTTAGTCCAGCAGTATCAATCAGATCATCCGGCGGGATGCCATGATGGGTTTTGTGATTTATTACTAACTTTTGGGGTTCATTTCTGCTCATGGTAAACGAGTACAGGAATGCTGGCCTGGCGAATGATCCTCCGGGAGGTGTCCGGATTGAATATCCGTTCCAGGAAATGCTTGTTTTCCTTCAGGACAACGATCAACTTCGCGCCCACCAGGGTTGAAAAATCATTGATAAGGAGTCCCATGTCATGGGATTCCTTCTCTTGCAGAACCTTCACCCGGATGCGATCATAGGATGTTTTTTCTCGGATCATTTCTTGAAAACCGGACTGCTCTACCCTGGCCATGAAATCATCGTCCGTATTGACATGCAGGGCTGTAATATTCGGCGAGAACTTGCTGGTAAGCCGGATCAGCTTCAGCATTGTCTGAAGGTCTTCCTTGTGATAATCCGTGGCATAAACGATCTCATCGATTGGCTGAAATTCGGTGTCCTCCGGGATGATCCACACCGGACAGTCGAAGTGCCGGATGATCCGCATTTCATAATCGGACCTGTCCCACAGGCTGCCATTCCCGTCGCTTTTCAATACGATCATGTCTTCGCTCATTTCTGAATTGTGTTTCTCCAGTACTTCAATCGTCTCGCCGATCTCACTGGAAAACTCTATGGTGGTTCCATCGTCGGCCCCGTTATTCGTCTTACCAACCAGGTGGCCGAGATTTTCAATGGCTTTTTGGGTCCGCCGCTTAAGACTCATCTGTGCGGTCGCCGTAGCCACCCCGGTGATATTCGGCGCCCCCAGATAGTAATCTGCTGGATTTTCGACATACAGAAGGTGTACTTTGGCAGTGAGGTTATTTCCCATACTTTTCAGGAATTTCAGATGGCTTTCCATCTGGTTAAGATTGCGCACTATAGCAAGTAAATTTTTCATGATGATGTGATTGATTTGTCTTTCCTATTTACGGCTGCAACCACCATTCCTGATTCTCCACCACTAGCACATTAATCTCTGTAGGGGCTTGAAACTTAGATCTGGCAAGGAAGATAGGACATTCCGGACGTTTGACATTTGCCCGGCATATATAGGCGGAGGTGTAGAATCGTGCGGATATTGTGTGGAATATTTACACAATTAATCCTGGATGGTATGGGTATTGTTTCAGATAATGGTAATTTAACAGGAGATTTTATGGGATCTGAATCAACAAAAGATTGGCCGGGTTGTCTATTTTTCCCCGGAAGGGAAAGAGAGCAAATTAACCAGGTCTGCAGGAAATACTTCGACCCGGTGATGGCTTTTATCGCGGGCATTGATCTCGCAGGAACCATCGTGTTCATCAACCGGGAAGGGCTACGGGTTTTGGGGATCGAGGAGGGGGAGGTCCTGGGCGAGCATTTCATCAACTGTTTCACAGCTGGTAAAAGTCGGGGCAACATGAACATTCTTTTCGATGAACTGCTCGGCAGCAGGGAATCGCAGGAGGTCAGTAAGGAATTTGAGCTGAAAACGCCGGATGGGCTGGACCGGGTGCTGCGCGCGGGCATTCGGAATATCCACGATGTGAATGGGAACACTCTTGGGATCATCCTGACGGGAACAGACCTGACAGCTGAAAAGGAAGAATCGCAACAGCTAAGCGATTCGAGGAATGAGGCCGAGGAGAACAACCTCGCCAAGAGCGAGTTCCTGGCCAGGGTGGCGCACGAGGTACGAACTCCCCTGAACGCCATCATGGGATTCACTGAACAACTCTCACAAACCAACCTGGACGAACGACAGGCGGAATACCTGAACATCATCGACAAGTCCGCCGAACACCTGCTGTCGCTGATCAATGACGTACTTGTACTTTCGAAGGTAGAGGCCGGAGGAATGAATTTCGATGAATCGCCCTTCAAGCTGGACTATACCCTGAAATACCTGGAAGAGTCGCTGAGTCAGAGGGCAAGGGACAAAAAGCTCAGCCTGAAGTTTGAGATGGATGAACAGCTCAACATGGTTCTGATTGGGGATACCCTGCGCCTCCGGCAGATCCTGATTAATTTCTTGAACAATGCGATTAAATTTACGAACCAGGGAAAGGTGAGCCTGAAATGCATGCTTCAGGCGGAAACAGAAAACAAGGTACAAATCAGGTTCGAGGTCTCCGATACGGGAATCGGGATCAACCCTAAGAACCTGGAAGTGATCTTCGAGGAGTTCAAGCAGGCGGATTCGAATATAGCCAAACGGTACGGGGGGACTGGACTGGGATTGACGATCTGCAAGAAGCTCATCGAGATGCAGAACGGGAGCCTGGCCGTAACCAGCAGAGAAGGATCGGGTACCACCTTTACTATCACCCTTCCATTCGTGAAAGGGAAGTCCAGCGATATCATTCCCCATGACCTGGGATCGATTGAATCAGACCGGCTGAAGGGTCGTTCGGTGCTGCTCGTAGATGATGACAGCGTGAACCGCTTACTGGGCAAAACCATTCTTGAAAAGCTGGGCTGCGATTTTGAAATCGTCAGCAATGGCCAGGAAGCGATAGATAACCTGGACAGGGAGGATTTTGACGTGGTCTTGCTCGATATCCACCTGCCTGACATCAACGGGATAGAAGTGGCAAAGTACCTTCGCAAAAAGAAGAATAATTCCACAAGCAGGATCATTGCAGTAACGGCAGCTGTTGTTCAAAAGGACATCAAGGTCTTTTTCCAGGAAGGCATAGATGATGTGCTGCTGAAACCCTTCAAAGAGGTCATGCTCTATAACAAGATCTGCAAAGTACTGGGATATCATGTCGATTCTGAATCCAGGCAGGAAACCAAGATTATCCTCCGGGAATACCAGGAACCCCAGGCATTCGACCTCAGCGAACTGAAGAGTATGGCGGGGGGTGACCGAAATTTTGTCAACCAAATGCTCCTGACCTTTATTAGTAATACTGAAAACTCTATCGTTCTTTTGGAGAAATTTCTGGAGGAGAGGAACTGGAAACAGCTTGGGGAGACGGCACACAAGATTCTTCCCTCATACCGGCACCTGGTAGTCAGATCGGTGTTGGACAAGCTGGTGGTACTGAAGACCCGAACAATCATCAATCCCGATTTTGAATCAGTGCCCCGACTGGTGGAAGCGATCATTTCCGAGATGAAAGACCTCATCGCCGATCTGAAAAAGGAGATTCAGAATGGTTGATTTCATTAACTTTACCCCCCATGAGAAAAATCCTAATCATAGACGATGACAATTATATCTGCGATCTCCTGGTCAATTACCTCAAAAACAACGGGTATGAGGCGGTGGGGACACTGAGCGGGTCGACCGGGATGAAGCTTTTCGGGAAGGATAACTTTGACCTCGTGCTCTGCGACTTCCGGTTGCCGGATAGCGATGGACTGAAAATGCTGGGGAAGCTCAAATCCATGAAACCTTCCATACCCGTTATCATCATGACCGCCTATGCGGACATTAAAACTGCAGTTAGTACGATCAAATCAGGTGCCTGCGATTATATAACCAAACCGATCCAGACGGAGGAAATACTGAAGATGATCGAAAAGGCAATCAACTCCAGAACAGGATCCAAACTCAACTCCGACGGATTCAGGGAAGGCTTCATCACCGGAAGCAGTCCATCGATCGAGAAAGTGATGAAGCACGTCCTGGTGGTGGCCGAAACGGATATCTCTGTCTTGCTCGAAGGGGAAACGGGCTCGGGAAAGGAATACCTTGCCAGAGCCATTCATTATAAAAGCTCCAGGCGCGATCAACCATTCATTCCCATCGATTGCGGCGCCATCCCCAAGGACCTGGCCAATAGCGAGCTTTTCGGGCATATCAAGGGATCCTTTACCGGGGCCATCAAGGATAAAACAGGGCTGTTCGAGCAGGCTAACAAAGGCACCATTTTCCTTGACGAGGTTGGAAACCTTTCGCATGAGAACCAGGTTAAATTGCTTCGGGCTCTTCAGGAAAGGATCATCACCAGGGTCGGTGATAACAAGGCAATCAAGGTGGATGTGCGACTGATCACTGCCACTAACGAGGACCTCATAAAACAGGTGACCAGTGGAGGATTCCGGGAAGACCTCTACCACAGGATCAACGGCTTCCGGATCCAGGTGCCCCCCCTGAGGGAACGAAAGGAAGACATCCTGGTTTTCACTGAATATTTCATCCATCAGGCCAATAAGGAATTTAACCGGAATATCAGGGGACTCGATACGGATGCGAATAACCTGTTCCTGACTTACCCCTGGCACGGAAATATCCGGGAGCTCCAAAATGTCGTGAACAGGGCAGTCCTGCTAACGAAATCCGATGAGATCGTTTCCGATGTCCTCCCGGAGGAGATTCGCTTCAGCCATATCAGGGAATCAGCTCGGAAGCAAAGAAATATACCACATAAGGGAATACCCGACCTAAAAGAGGCCACTCTTATCACGGAACAGGAGGTTATCATCAATGCATTGATGAAGGCGAACAACAACAAATCCAAGGCGGCTAAACTCCTGAATATAGATCGCAAGACCCTTTATAACAAGATCAAGCAATACGGGATCAAAACAGATGGATGATAGCTTAAATTCAAAGCAACTTCCATAATTTGACGTTTTCTTTCCACCCCTCGAATACTACACGTATGGGGAAAATGCATGACTCCTGTGGATAACCATGATCGCTTTCGATAGAACCGGCAGATCACTTCACAAAATATACGCGGGCAAATTAACTTTGTCCGCGTATTTCAATTACCTATCTATGATTTTTCAGGCAAAATGTGTGGCAGATATGAGAATATGGTGAAGAAATTGTCTTACCTGTTCGACGTTTTTCAAATGATATTGTGCAGCGGTGGGATGACCATGGTCACCAATAAGGATTCCCATGCCGTCATCGACCAGGTATTTGAAGGCATCCTCGTCCGTCAAATCGTCGCCCAAATAAAGCGGACAATATTCACTGCCTGAATTCAGATGGAGTTCATTCAGTATCCATTCGATGGCTTTCCCCTTGTGCCAGTCAAGAGCTGGCCTGATCTCATAAATTTTTTTTCCTCTTCCGATTTTATAGTCCGGATACTGACGGAGTAAATGTGTAATATTCTTCTTTACTGTTTTATAGGATCCCGGGGCTGCATTTCGGTAATGTACAGCGATAGCATAAAGTTTTCTTTCCACCTCCACTCCTTCGAGGGTGCTGCCCAAATCCTTCCTTAAAATCTCTTCCATTGAATCCAGTCCCCCAAGTAGCGCCATGGCATCCTTGTTCTCCATGTGCATATTACCCGGACCTGATATTCTGAATCCATGACTCCCCGCATAAATAATGTTTTCCAGTCCAATAAATGAACGGACATCATTCATGTCTCTACCGCTCACCACAGCCACCGGATACAATTCTGCAAGGTTTTTCAGCAATTCACGCATTTTATCATCAATCACCGCTTTTACCGGATTTTTAACAATAGGCGCCAGGGTTCCGTCGTAATCGAAGAAAAATACCGGCTTGCGTCCACCCAGAAAAGATTGGAACTTGGACAGATCTGAAAAAATATTAGGCAGACTCTGCGAGAACCTGGGTTCTGTCTTCCCTCCTCCAAATAAGGATATCTCATCAAGGGAATTAATTACCAGATCGGCTCCATTCTGATAATATCGCTTTTTTGTCCTGTTGGGAGCAACAGCAATTTTCATGGCCAGTTTCAGCCTCTTTGCCTTATGAAGGTAGTGTGGGTCATCAGTGAGGAGAACCGTTTTAGGTGGTGATGCATCCAGTTTATCCAGCATTCCCTCCACCTTTCTTTGAAGCTGGATATTCCCCTCTCTTCCTGGTTCAAATTTAGTGAGATGTTGTAGAAAACCCGTTCTGATCCTTTGCCTTTTCCATTCACTCATTGAGTTCTGATCTGGGACCAGATTCCTCAGCATAAGTATAATTGCATCCATTGCATATAATCTGATTGCTTCTTTTTCCATAGTAATATCCATATTGATAGTTGTTCTTGATATTACATATGGAAATTAAAAAAACCATGCCATGAGTTCTATTTCTTTCATATCGCACGGGATGAGCCCTTCCCGCAACGGGGAAACCTGCTTGAACCGAGTAAGGAATCTACAGTTTTGTTGAATTTTTACACAACCGGCCAAGTCGAAACAGCGTTTTACTGCAGGGACCAATTCCATATTTCTTTTTCAAGCCGGAAATCTCGATTTTAGAGTGTAGCTGATTCTGGGAAGCTTACAGTTATACAGGATGTAATTTGCAGATTATTGGTGGAATGTAACAATAGGTTCAATTCCCTACCTGATGGTAAATGAGGAAGATAGCACAGACCTTCAATCCAGAGGTATGACCACCTCTGGATTTTCTTCGCCCGCAAGGGAGATTACAATCTGCTCAGCAGACAATTGAATATGTCTCCAGTTCCCGGGATCCCTGGCAAAAGCTCCTGTCTGAACCTGGGTCAGGGTATAATCATCTGATATTTCAAATTCGTGGATTGCATTCTGATGCCGGTGCCCGGCAAAAATCAGGCTGGCAGAAGAATTTTGTTTCAGGACCTTATACAGAGCACAACTTGTATCTGCCATAACCTGATCCGGGGATTCTGATTTGGCTTCACCGACCTTAACACCACCTGTAAGTGGCATATGCATAAATAGGATCTCAACATCATCTTCCGACTTTTTCATTTCATTGTCCAGCCACAATAACTGCATCTGGTCAATGATATATGGAGTTTCATTTCTATTGCGATCAGGTCTGTAATACGCATTGTCGAGAAAGATCAAACGATATGTGGTGTTCTCAACCTGCATTGTCTTGCTGTAATAAGTACCCTCTTCGAAGCAATCTGTATTTCGGGTCCAGTTAGCACGTGCCTTAACTGCATTATACTGATTATATGAAGCTTTTGTAACAGGATAGCTTCCAATATCATGATTTCCCAGGCTCAGATAACAGGGGATTTCGCTTAATCTCAAAATATCAATAAACTGTTCGATCTGTGTGCCTTCCAGTTCACCAGAAGCGGTTTCTGCTTCAAAAAAATCAACCATGTCTCCGGTTATAACCACAAAATCGGATTGAAATTTTCCAGGAACTGTAGCGAAAAAATTCATCAATGGTTCAACTCCCTGCCCGTAATGCTGCCGCTTTCGAACAAAAGTCGAATCATACCCTTCAAGATTACAAATATGTGTATCCGTGAGTTGAATAAATGATACAGGTTCAGATTTCTTTTGAGAAAATATTGTCGGAGGCAGCAGTAATAGCAGGATTAAAAATGAAATTCCCTGCCTGACTTTTTTTAATGGATATTCAGTATTTCTCATAATTTATTTGGTGAAGGCCCTGCCTGTTTTAAAGTAACTCAAAAATTCCCAAAACTGGAAAAATCAGGAGCAATTGAGTCCGGAAAGCTTACAAAAATCAATCAGATTTCCCAGACAAGCAGGAGTTTACCTAAACGAATAATTATCTTTGGGTCCATATCATTATGGACATAGATTTTAATCGTCATGAAAATTTATAATAGAAAAATCTTTACGCTGGCAGTTTTGTTGGCTGGTCTCTATGTAAATGCATGGGCACAATCTATTGATGTGCATACCCGAGACTACAGGCAAACGATTGATATGATTGGCGGGGATATGGAACGAAGTTCAAAAGCAATACAAAGTGCCCAAAACAAACAAGAGATTTTAGAATGGAGCTTTGAGGATATTAACTTTAACGTATGCAGGGTACAATACGATAAAAACCAGGAGTTGGTTGAGGGAACAAAAAACATGGCTTTTTACGACAAGCAGGTAGCTACCATGCAGGCCATAATTCAAATTAATCCCAACATTAAGTTTTTTGCAACCATGCGTTCCGACTATGATGGCTTTGGAGATGAAAACAACCTCCCTGATTGGATAATAAACTACAATACCAAGGTGATGGATCGCGAGAAATATGGAATATTTCTGGCAGATTACCTTGAATATATGAGTCAGCAAGGTGTGCCTATTTCCATTCTTTCCACTACTAAAGAATGGATGTGGTTTGTAAGAGCTGAAAAAGTAGAAGATATTCTCACCAGCATGTACAGCGAACTGGAGAGCCGTGGCATTGCCAGACCCATTATTTGCGATCAGGGTTTCTGGAGCTTATCGGCGGGTATGACTTATTTAAAGGATGTGGAAAGTCTGGGGACAAAAGATCTTTATCATTCTTTCTGCAGTCATAATTATGCCAATGAAGAGCCATCACAATGGCTTGCTTTTATAGAAAAAGCGGCCGCCCTGGGTAAACCGGTATACGATGATGAAACAAGCACCGGTAGTGGTTCTCCTACTTCCGGAGTGGAACGTGCCATGTACAAGCAGATAGGAGAGTATATTAAAAAATCCGAAAGATATGAGGCTGGTTTAAGTGGTGAAGTCTTTTTTGAAATTTGGTCGCGTGGTATTAATACCGAAACACGTTCAATTTATTTCCCCTCAGGCGGCACGGGCACTCGTTTAAGAGGTTATTACATGATGAAACATTTTTCTAATAACATATTAGACAGCCGCTATATTCCTTCAACAATTAATTCATTAAGTAATGTATATACCATATCGTTTAGAAAAGATGATGAAGTGGTTTTATGGGTCATAAATAAAAGTACAACGGAATATCCATTGGTTTCAATTACCCCAGATGCTTATGAAATAAATGGGGCAATAAACGTACATTACTGGACCGACTACACTCCCGTTGAAGGATCGGGCACCACCTTATATGCCAATGCTAATGTTTTTGAAACAAGCATTGCCGGTGAAAGTATGAGTTGCTATATTTTCAATGTAAAAGATGAACCGGACAATTTAGCACGTAATGGATCAGCTACCCAATCCTCTACTGAATCAGACGCCCTTGCCGCTTTAGCGATCGATGGTAATACGGATGGAGTATTTGTTAACGGATCGGTTACACAAACTACTGCTGAGGAAAGTGCATGGTGGCAGGTTGATTTGGGAGCAGATGAAACGATAGGAGTCATTAATATTTTTAACAGAACAGATGAATGTTGTGTCGACAACTTATCGGATTTTACAGTTTCGGTTATTGATTCCGCCAATAACACTACTTTCTCACAAACTTATACTACTGCCCCAAATCCCTCCATAAGCGTTGATAATGAAGGTGTTATTGGGAAACTTGTCAAAATACAACTTACAGGTAGTAACTCACTTTCATTAGCTGAAGTACAGGTGTTTGAAGGGAATATTTTTGAGAAGCTTGATCAAAGCATTAATTTCCCCGACATAGAACCCTTAAAGTACAGCTTAGACCCATACATGCCCGGCGCAACGGCAAGCTCTGGTTTAGCGGTGGAGTATTCAAGTTCAAACCAGGATGTAGCTATTGTGGTCAACAGGGAAATAACCATTACCGGAGTAGGAACCTCTATTTTAACGGCTTCAAGGCCCGAATCTGCCACCTACAACGCTGCACCGGAAGTATCCCAAACGCTGATTGTAAACAAGGCCGATCAACAAATTTCTTTTCCTGAGTTACCTGTTAAGAAATTAGGCGATCCGAGTTTCATCCCCGAAGCTACTGCCAGTTCCGGATTGAAGTTGACATACAACAGTTCTGACACACAGGTGGCTTCTTTTGAAGATGACAGACTCAAAATTGTTGGTGTAGGTACTTCAACCATTACGGTTTCCCAGCCGGGAAATGATAACTATAATGCTGCTGCTGATTCGTCACAATTATTCATGGTTGAAGTACCGGATGAGAATTATGATTCTTTGAGGCTTGTTTTAACTCCAACCCAGGATGCCTATATCCGTGGAGGAACATATGCAGAAGAAAATTTTGGAAGTGAAGTTGAACTTGATATTAAAGAAACTTCCAATTTAGAATTTCATCGCAAGACTTATCTTCAGTTTGATATCTACGATATAGATACAGTAGCCAAGGCGGTGCTAAAGCTATATGCCACATCAGCAGGTGCCAGCCTGATAGCACTTTATAAAACCACAGACAACTGGTCAGAAGGATCGATTAACTATAACAATGCTCCATCGACAGGAAGTGAAATTGGCAGACAGTCAGTTACCAGTACAGGAAAGTATTATGAATGGGATGTCACCAATTTTATATCGGAAGAGATGGTTGGGGACAATTTTGCAAGCTTTTTTCTGGCTGATTTATCAAGCAATAAAAGCAACATCAGATTTAGCAGTAAAGAGGCCGCTGATAATTATCCCCAATTAGTGATTGATAAAGTAAGTATTCCTGATGCCATAGCTCCCGGGGCGAAAATCCCTGTGTCATTATTCTCCGGTTATCCAAATCCTGCACATGACTTTTTGAATCTGACAGCGGTAAACAATATTGAATATGTTGAGGCAATAACAATCCTGGGACAGAAGATTTTAGAGAGAAGTTCGATTAAGCAAAAACAATTAAATATTCAGTTAGGTGATTTCGCTAAGGGTCTATATTTATTTAATGTAAGGGATCAATTGGGGAATAAAGCCAGTCTTAAGGTGCTTGTTGATTAAACAGCACATATTCAACTACATGCCTATTTGTTGTTATTCCGGAACCAGCGGTTCAGTTGAGTCCGGGAAAGGTGGTTCTTTGTGGTTTGAATTTTCAGTATATTTATATACTCTGATGTTTAATGAGGTATGAGAACTGAGATATCCATCGGTATTTTTGATGTTATTATATTTCTTGGGGTATTCCAGGGATTATTTATTTCATGGTTCTTCATAAAGAATGGGGTTCGGGAACATCGTGCGAATCTTTTCCAGGGGATCCTTCTCCTGGCACTGGTAATGGCGATGTCAGAGGAATGGCTGAATAATACCGGGCTGATCGTGCGGGTGCTTCCGATTTCGAATTATGCCGAGTGGCTGAATTTCGCGTTCGGGCCTCTGTTTTTTCTTTACGTCAAATACAATCTGAAACAGGCAGGGGGACGCAGGGACTGGATGCATTTCGTGATTGCTGGATTCTGGCTCCTTTATTTGAGTTTTTATTTCATGCAATCGCCTGAGTTCAAGTACAACTCGTATGTGGATGTGAAGCACCCAGATTGGCCGATGATCATGGCTGAGCCGATATTTAGCGATAATCCACTGGGGATCCGAACATGGACAAACCACTTAACCGGCGTCCATTTCATAGCTTATATTGTTGCTGCAATGGTAATATTCCGCCGTCAATTGCAATCAACAGGTGAGCGATTTTTTAAAGTTAAAGACGAGAACCTGAAGGTGATCCGGAATTCCATCTATCACTTCAGCGTGATCATCATCATCTTCCTGATCGTAAAGATCAGCTTCGAAGGAGACATCGGCGACTATTTCATTTCCTCCTACATCAGTTTCATGATCTTTGCTACCTCATACCAGGTATTGTCGCAGTCAAGATTCTTTAACCGCCCTCATTCATTCATGGAATTCCCGACGGCCAAGTACCTGAAGTCATCCCTTTCTGAGGAAAAAAAAGATGTCATCATGACCGGGATCAAGGCCCAGATGGATGCGGGATATTTCAAAAACAACATGGCCTCACTTGCCGATCTTGCAGGCAAGCTCCATGAAACCACACACCATGTCTCCCAGGTTATAAATGAGAAATTCGGTGAAAGCTTCTATGAACTCCTCGCCCGCCAACGGGTAGATGAAGCCAAACGAATTCTTGGAGAAGATACCGGCAACCGGATTACCATCGAAGACCTGGCTGACCGCGTGGGTTACAACTCAAAATCCTCACTGAACCGGACCTTTAAAAACCAAACCGGGCTGACTCCCTCTGAATTCAGGGACTCCCAGAATTAGCTTGATTTTCTGATCATTACACAATCTATCCTGGCATGGCCACCGTTGCATCCGACCGGGTGATACACCCTCCCGATAGGGTGCGTCGTTGCGAACCCCCCTTATGATCTATGTTTGTTTCGAAAACAAAATCGCAGATCATGAAAACAACATCAAACACCGAGAGACAATATTACATTGACTGGTTACGGATTATCCTTATCCTGAGCGTATTCCTTTTCCATGTAGGCATGATATTCAGTATCTGGCCATGGCATGTCAAGAACGAGGTCCAGTATGAAGGAGCCATCTGGTACATCATGGTATTTGCTTCCTACTGGAGGATGCCCCTGTTATTCCTGATCTCAGGAGCCGGAACCTATTTTGCACTTGGTAAACGAACAACCGGGCAATACCTTGGGGAACGGTTCAAGCGATTGATGATTCCGCTTCTCGCGGGAATATTCATTCTGGTACCAGTACAGGTTTACATCGAAAATTTCTCACAGTATGACTCGTTACTCAGCTACTACCCGCACATGTTTGAAGGGATCTATCCCAGGGGAAATTTCAGCTGGCACCACCTCTGGTTCATCGTCTACCTGTTTTTCATATCCCTTGTGATTTCTCCGTTCGTTAAGGCGCTTCGCGGGAATGGCTTTCTGCGGTTTTCTGCCAGGCTTGCAAGATTTGCTTCCGTTCCGCTTAGCTTGAATTTGATACTGGTGCCTCTGTATGTATCTCAGGTTCTGCTTCGACCATATTTCCCGGAAAATACTAATGCGCTTTTTAACGACTGGGCAGCCATGGCCTATTACATTATCTTTTTCCTTTGCGGCATCCTTTTGCTTTCCAATCCAAAAATACCCGATTCCATTCGCGATCAGAGATACTGGTACCTGGTTGAAGGGATCCTCGCCGCATTTGTTATGTTTGTTGTTACTGAATTTATTAGGGATGAAAGTCACAGCCGATCTGTCTGGAGGATATCAGCGCATATACTTGCCTGGAGCTGCGGACTGGCTGCCATCGGATTTGCCAGGAAATACCTTAACCATGATTCCAGGTTCAGAAAACTGGCCAATGAAGCCATCTACCCCTTCTACCTCCTGCATCAACCCATTATTGTAGTTATCGGATTCTATGTAGTTCGCTGGGACATCTCCGTTTGGCCAAAATTCCTGATTATAATGATCTCGAGCTTTGTGATTTCAGTCAGTATTTACTGGTTCCTGGTCAGACGCTTGAACATCACCAGGATGATCTTTGGGATGAAACCACTGCCCCAAAAGAGAATGGGCAATGATCCCTATTACAAATACTATTTCACGTATCTGAACCATCACCCCAGGATGCGTGGATCCCATGCCCAGTGAAGAGTCTGGGATTGTCCTGATGGCAAAGACAGCAATGGACAAAACAGCTTATCATCGGGCATTACCAGGTGGAAAAACCGGTCTCCAAGAACCAACTTTCCCGGACTCATTTGAGCCACGGATTTTCCATCATTCTCTCAAAAAAGAAAACTTATGAAAAGTCTTCTGCTCACATAACTTTTAGCCAATTTGAAATGTTTGGCATAACAATTGATTATGCAAATAAGCACCATTATATATATGTTATATTGAACTTATTCGCAATAATTTCATTTTTCAAATAAGTTCCGTAAATTAGTACCATTATATAATATATCTTTGAAATCATGAAGATCGGATATGCTCGTGTGTCAAATAATGATCAAGAAATGATGATTCAGACTGATGCATTAAGAAAATTTGGATGTAAAAAAATATACAAAGACTCTGTAGGTTCTTTCGAAACCAGGCCCAAGCAAGAATTAATGTATAGTCAATTAAAGAAGGGTGATATCGTTATAGTTTACAGATTAGATAGGATAGCAAAATCCTTATATGAACTTAATGGTCTCTTGAAAGATTTTAATCAGAGAGAGATCAATTTAGTAAGTATACAGGAAAACCTTGATACAAGAAGTTTAGAAAACTCAATCTGTAGAATTGTCTCTATAATATCTAACTTTCAAAAAGAAATTAATAGTGAAAGAAGTATCTCAGGCCTGGAAATCGCAAAAAAAAGAGGTAAGAAGGGAGGGAGACCAATGGGATTATCAAATTCAGCACTAGTCAAAGCTAAAAAAGCAAAACAACTCTATGAGAATGATAGAATCAAAGTAAAAGATATCGCTCTGCAACTTAATATTGGAAAGACAACTTTGTACAGATATTTGAATTATAATGATGAGAAATTAGTTGCGATAAAAGAATTCCGTAATCAATTGTCGAATAACATGATCTCCAAGGATAGCATAAAGGATGAATTGATTGAAAAACTATTTGTTTCTAAAGCATTTTGGTCCTATTCAAATGTTAAGGTTGAAGAAGTATCAGATAGTTTATTAATTCAGAAAGTGATGGAAAACCTGGATATACCTGATATAAAAAAGTTATTCTCTATATATAAGAAAAACCAGATTCGAAGAGTTTGGAAAAAGGAATTGGTTTTACAAGATCCATATTATAGAAGCTTAAATCTACTACTCGCAAAACTATTTTTCGGTATTAAAAATCCTGAATCGTACATTATGAATGCGCAAAGAGAATATCTTAAATCAGTGTCTTAATAATGCAAGGAATTAATAAACAAACTGAAATGGTTTTATTAACCCTTTCAGAAAGTGATCTTTTTGAGGATTATACTCTTATAGGAGGAACAGCTCTCTCCATTGAAATTAATTCAAGAATTAGTGAGGATTTGGATTTTTGTATATGGCAGGATCGTAGAGAGGGCAAACTATATGAGATCAGATGGTCCAGTATAGAAAAATTTCTTCGAAGTAAGTTTACAAGTGTCAAGATGGACCTACTGGATCTACAACAAGTGAATTATCTGGTTGCTGGAGTACAACTAACTTTTTTTGTGAGACAGGATGTCAATTCAAAACAAATTCGTACTCAAAATCTAATTAACAATATTAAGTCAGCTGATGTTGAATCTATTGGTGCAATGAAGTTAGAGTTACAAAGTAGGAGAAATCTTTTTCGTGATTATTATGATATTTATGCAATCTTAAAAGAGGGTTTTAAAATTACTGAACTAATTGATATTGCTATTAAATATTCAGGAAACAGGTTGACATTAAAAACTATTCTCAGCATATTATCAAATCATGAAAAATTTAAAAAGGAAGAGAATTTTAAACTACTTAATCCAAAATATGATGTTACCTCCGGCGTAATTCGTGATTTCATATTAGAAAAATTCAAAGAGGAATTCTCTGATTTGTAATTGCCTAAAAATTTGCCATTCGAAAAAGTGGTAGGTCCATAAAAGTAAGAATGATGAGTAACCAAATTATAATTACATGAAAAGAATTCTGATATTTTTAATCTTCCTGATGCTATCTCTGCATTCCCGGGCGCAATCAGTTAATATTTTTGAATCTGCAGGATGGCTTGAATCTGCATATGTAAAATGGCAGGTCCTTGACAGTGCTGATAGCTACAATGTTTATTACAGTGGGGAGGGATTGATCAACAAGAAAATCGATACTCAGCTTATACGCAACTATGGAACCTACTTTCGAGCCGATATATTAGGTCTGAAAAAAGGATCTTATACCTTCAAAATTGTGTCGGTAATCTCAGGTGTTGAAATAGATACTACTGAAACAGACCTCATAACTGTAGAAGCTTATGAGCGATCGGGGTTTGCATTTTCGAACGGACGCATTCCGGGTGCATATAATATGAACGGAACAGTTATGGATGCTGCAGTTATTTTATACATAACCGAAAACACTAAGAATACAGTTTCTCTTGAAGTAAACGGTGCCAACGAGAATCCTTGTGTTGGTTTGCAATCTATTTTAGAAGGATTCAAAAAAGGAGATGATTCACGTCCCCTGATTGTTCGTTTGGTTGGTCAAATCACCGACCTGGATTATATGTTAAAGGGAGATATCGTAATTGAAAACGGAAACAATGTTTCCGGCCATATTACACTTGAGGGGATAGGAAATGATGCGGTTGCCGATGGCTGGGGAATCCGGGTAAAAAACGCCTCGAATATTGAAATTCGTAACATTGGGTCGATGAATTGCAATAGTGATGAAGGTGATAATATAGGCCTGCAGCAAGATAATGAATACATCTGGGTACATCACTGTGATTTCTTTTATGGCGATGCAGGCTCTGATCCTGATCAGGCAAAGGGGGACGGCGCGTTGGATAGTAAAAATTCGGGGTATGTAAGCATTTCGTATAACCATTTCTGGGATACAGGGAAATCGAATCTTTTGGGCAATGGAATCGAAGCACCCCGATACCTTTCCTATCATCATAACTGGTATGACCATTCAGACAGCCGTCATCCACGCGTAAGGAGCCACAGCGTTCATGTTTTTAACAATTAT
Organism: uncultured Bacteroidaceae bacterium; assembly: GCA_963777115.1. GTDB lineage: Bacteria > Bacteroidota > Bacteroidia > Bacteroidales > SM23-62 > SM23-62. The sequence continues at coordinate 52,490 of CAVZPP010000003.1, forward strand.
TACGATGGAATTGCAAAGTATGGTGTAGGGGCTACAAATGCATCTTCGGTGTTTGTGGAAGCTAATTATTTTCGGAATTGTAAGTATCCTATACTAATTTCCATGCAGGGTTCCGACGTTTTTAATGAATCCACACAAACAAACGATTATTCTGATATGCCAACCTTTTCAAAGGAAGACGGCGGAATGATTAAGGCATTTAACAATTATATGGATGGCCAGGAACGTTTTGTGCCGTTATGGAGATCCCGGATATCCGAATTCCACAGTCGATTTTGATGCCTTTGTAGCCGCAAGCAGGGATGACACCATAAGCGGCACGGTTGTATCCTACCAGGGAGGAAACAGCTATAATAACTTCGATACGATGCAGTCAGTAATGTATGCATATACACCTGACAGCCCTGAAGATGCGAAGGAAAGAGTAATGAACTATGCCGGGAGAATGGAGGGTGGCGATTTTCAATGGACATTCAATAATGAAGTAGATGATGCTTCATATGAAGTAATAGCAGGATTGAAGGATTCACTGCATGCTTATCAGACCCTTTTGGTTTCAATACAGGGAGATGCCCCTCCCGAGATCCCGGAACCTCCTGACAGCACCGAAGTTGATCCGGCTGATATGGTACATAACTTTACAGTGGCTGGCAAAACAAGCACATTCTACAGCATTACCGGGAACCTGTCAGATTCAAAGGGAACGGTAAGCTATGCCGGGTTAACATTAACGCAATGTCTGAAAATAGAGTCGAGTACGATCATTTCATTTACAGCAGAAAAAGAAGCTACCCTAACCCTCGTATTCAATGCCGATTATTCAGGAAGAATCAAGGTAAACGGAACCAGCTATAATGCAACTGCTGGAATACTTGAATTAACCATTCCTGCAGGTTTAACAGAAATAACCAAAACGGATGTTGCAAACATATACTATATGATCCTGGATTATGGTGATGTGGTCAATGATATCAGGTCCCAGCAATTTATCGAAGCAGATGAAATTATTTTGTATCCCATTCCGACAGGTGAAAATTTATCCATCTCTTCCAGTGTGCCAATAGAAAGAATTGAAATTTATAACCTCAAAGGTGCAAGGGTAAAAAGTGCAGATGCGGATGTCAGAACCATTAACCTGAGTAAACTTAGTACTGGAAGTTATCTGGTAAGGGTAATTACTGCGGATGGAATATACCATAGAACAATCTTTAAAAAATAAATTTACCTGAAGAAGTCATAACATAGATACCACTAATTCAAGTGGTTTCAGCAAATGAAAAGAATAACAAATCTAGTCCTGTTCAATTTCTGTTTTATTTCTCTATCCATTTGTTTTTCACAGAAGGTTGAACTGGTAATTTCATCTGGTTATGATGGTGGGGGAAGTGTTTGCTTCAGCCATGATAAAAGCATGCTGGCAACAATGCTAAATAGAAATATCAGGCTTTGGGATGTTAAAACAGGAAGAGAAATCAGGACCATTGTTTATTCGGATAATGAAATGCATTATGGAGATACTATGTATTTTTCTGATGACAATAATACATTGCATGTTCCTTTGGTTTTCTCTAACGACAAATACATCATAGAAGTTGAAACAGGAAAGGTAGAGTTTGTCAAAAGCGAAAAAGCCTTTGATTATGCGAATTATAAATATGTAATGTCAAATAATCTCAAAGCATCTACATATTTGGCAACACCATCTACAAAGCCATTAATCTTTGACAGCCCTGATGGAAAAACACAGGCTGTTTTTGAAAAGGTCAACAATCCTATTAAAGTAAACGTCAGCCTCATGCCATATTATTATCATTTAGTGATAAAACAGGGTGAGAATGAAATTCCGACAGGAGATACATCTTATTTCGCAAGTTTTGCTTTCAGTCAGGACTCCAAACATCTGTATGCCTATGATAAAATTTACGACCTTTCATCAACCAAAATAGTTAGCGAATTCTTTGTTGTACCTCCTGTAGGAACTGCGGTTGCATTTCTCCCGGGTACTCATATCCCAATAACATGTGGCCTGGATCATATGATTGTATGGGATTTCCCTAATGTATATGAAATTCCTGTTAAAGATGTGGGTGATTTTTATGCTTCTCCTGGTTACAATTACCTGGTTTGTTCTACATCTGGATTTACAGGAGAAACGAAGGAATTTATTACAATCGACCTGGCTGATTTAAAGAATGTATTTGTTCATGAAAGCACTAAAGTTTCAAGTTATATCAAAGGAGTATCCACCAATGCTGAATTTTATGCTACATGGATGATGAAAAAGGATCCAAAAGATCCAATGAAAGTTGATTATTCCTGTGATCTTGTTGACAATAAATCGGGTGAAATTATTAAAGAATTAGGATCAGCAACTAATGTATTTCTGCTGGAAGATGGAAAAACCCTGTTGATTGACTCCATGAATGTAGCGATGAAAAAGTTTGATGCTACTACCGGAAAACTTGAAAACTTCCCAATTGAAGGCAAAGGTATCGTGAATTATACAGCCAGCCTTTCAAATAGCGGTAAATATCTAATGGGCTATACCATAACAATGGATGAAAATACTAATGTGACGAATAATTTTGTCAGAATATGGGATGGCCAAACCGGGAAAATACATTTTGATGTCAAAATAGATGGATCATTGACCATGGGATATCAAATGAGTGCAGATGACCAATATTTTGCATTTTACAATGGATCCGATGAAAATAATATATATGTATATGATATTAAAACCAGGAGCCTTATTCATAAATTAAAAGGTCACTCAAATATGGTGCTGAATATGGCATTCAGCCAGGACAATAAAAGACTCATTTCCAGTTCACTTGATGGCACAAGGAAGTTGTGGAATCTGGAAACAGGAGAAGAAATCGTCTCATTAATTAGTACAGGGAAAAACGATTATGCAATTGTTACACCTGATCAATATTATTACTGCACCAAAGGAGCACATAAAAGCATACATTATGTTAAAGGAATAGAAATATATCCCTTTCAACAATTTGATTTAAAATACAACAGACCCGATATTATTGCCAGGCGTTTATTGTCAGATAATACAAGTCTAATTCGGTCATATAATCTGGCTTACAAGAAAAGACTTAAAAGGATGGGGTTTACTGAAGACATGTTAAGTGGGGAATTTCATCTTCCGGAAACTCAAATTATCAATAAAAACAATTTTCCTTTAGGTGCTGATAAGGCTGATATAAAAATAAAAATCAATGCCAATGACAGTAAATATTTACTGGACCGGGTAATTGTTAAAATGAATGATGTTCCCATTCATGGTAAAAATGGAATCGATTTAAGGAAATACAATAGTCAAACCTTAGACAAAGAGCTTGATATTGAACTTTCTTCAGGAGCAAATGACATATCCATCAGTGTTCTCAACGAAAAAGGTGTCGAATCAATAGCAGATCATTTAGATATCAGGTATAATCCACTTGATGAACAAAAGCCTGATTTGTACCTGCTTGCGATGGGTGTTGGCAAATATAATGATGAAAAATTCAATCTAAATTACGCGGCCAAAGATGCAAACGATCTCTATACGTTTTACACTGAAAAAAAGACTCATTTTGGAAATATTCATGCACAGTTTATCACTGATGAAGAAGTGACAGAAGAAGCAATTGCCAGGTTCAGAGAAAAACTCGGGAGTGCAAATGTTGATGATGTGGTATGTATATTTTATGCAGGACATGGTTTATTAGACAGTGATTTAAATTATTATTTAGGTGCATTTAACATAGAATTTGAAGATCCTTCAAAGGGTGGTATTTCCTATGATGTTGTTGAGGAGGTTATGGATGCCATTCCTCCAAGGAATAAATTTATACTAATAGATGCCTGTCATAGCGGGGAAATTGACAAGGAGGAAATAATGCTTGCTGCAAAAGTAGAGATTGATGAGAATATTACATTTCGAGCAATGCCCGGAACAAGTGTAAAGCAAGTAGGATTGAACAATAGTTTTGAGCTAATGAAGGAATTGTTTACTGATATCAGAAAAAGCAGTGGAACAATGATTATTTCAGCTGCCGGAGGAACTGAATTTGCAATGGAAGGAGATAAATGGAGCAATGGCGTATTTACCTATTGCTTGCTCAATGGTTTAGAGAATTTTGATGCTGACCTGAATAAGGATAATGAAATCATGATGAGTGAAATAAATTCCTTTGTGAGAAATAAAGTAAAAGAGCTGACCAATGGTAAGCAAAACCCAACAACCCGGGCAGAAGTGTTGAACAGAGATTGGAGGGTCTGGTAATTGTCAGGGCAATCGGTATCTGTTTAGTTTTTATCTTGAAAACACTGGTGTATATCTCACCGTAATCTTACCCTTGCTGATCGGTTCTGTAAAATCAATTCCTATTCTGTAAGCCGGAGCACCTTCTCTTAGATGTTCAACAGGTACCAGCTCATCAATAATTTTTATGGATGCGCCTTCAGCCAAAATTTCTGCTTTAAGTTTTTGACTTTCCGAAGTCAGAATGATCGTATTGGCATCGATAATCTCATATTCAGCAAGGGTCATTATAGCAGTACCAAAGGCAATGGGTTCGGAAGAGGAAAACTCATCCACAATGGTAATGCTGCCTTGTCCGGTCTTATCGTTTTCCATCGTTCTTATCAGCTTTGTCAGGGAAGGGATATCATAGGCTGCTAAAATATCCATCACCACTTTATCACGGTCAGCAGTAAATTCCGTTGCTGTAATTTTACCTGAAAAATCTCTTCCTTTAGATTGAAGTTTGTTGTCTATTCTAGGAACCGGGTGCCCCCATGAACTGCGGGCCGGGTTATCATCAGAAAATGCACCGGCAATATAAGAGGGTGCCCCGATGTCTCCTGAAGGAAAATCCCTGTCCAATACAATTGTGTAGGTACCAACATCCATATGATTATGGTTCTCAGCATTATGTCCCGCTTTTACTGCTATTGAGAATGGAACTTCCTGCTTGCCACGGGAAATTACCATTCCAACATCATCGAAATAAGTATAATCGGGCAACTCTTGTCTTGATCCATCAACATTGGTATCAGCAATGAAAGATTCAGGATCTTCCCATGCAATTAACTGATATGCAGCCTCATCCGATATTATTTTGGAAGACCTTCTAGCTTCTGATCCCCTTCTTCTCTCCGGATCCCTTGTCCTTACAGGCATCCTTGCACCCAGATGTTTTGCAGACATAATTGAGGCAAATCCTGCCCTGGTTGAAACGCGTGAACTGCCGTCTGAAAAGGGTGCACAGGTTCCATTCTGTATTTCATACCTTTCAGGAAAGTTCCCTACGTTAATTATTTTTTCCGGATTACCGGCATCAAATAAGTTTATCCTGCCTTCAGTATAATCATATAAGATCTGAGCCAGGTATAGATAATGACCAAAACCATAGTCCCAGTAACCCACACCTTCAGAACAATATCCATCATCTCCGAAGCCTTTCAGGTAAAATTTCATGCTGTTCAGTGCGCAGCCAACAGCTGCAAGTCTCTCATCAGCATCTTTTGAAGCCGAGATAGTTACAAACATTGAGCCGCTGGTACAGACGGTGTTCCAGTTGCTGGTACTCCTGATCCAGCCCAGGTGTGATTTCTGTTCACCACTGGAGCTTTTCAAATAGCAGTCTATAATCCGCCTCTGAAGTTCATGAGACATATCCTCCCGAAGATCATCCGGCAATTTATCCCCCAGGAGTACTTCTGCAAATGCTAAATCTGTACCGAATTTCCGGGCACCCAGATCGATTGCCATACTCCGGCCCTCAAGTACATCATTCTCCCTGTTATCGTGGTTGGGATGCAGCCATGATTTCATATCCATTATAGCCTGCAGGTAAACTGCTATTTGAGGCAGGAATCGGCCCTCGTCTTCTAAGCATTCAGCCAATATAAAGTTTTCCAAACGCTCCATGGTTCTATAATACCTGGGTTTATAGATACCACGATTACCCTCCAGGTTGGCTCTTCTGTAGATTTCGTCAGTTATAGGTACTTCCGGTTCCTCCTCAAGTTCAGATATTGCTTTATTTAAATATTCCTTTCCCGATTCACCGTTAGCAATTTTATTCCAATAATCCCTGTTACTGATAGGAGGAGCAGGCTGAAAGGAATGATTCGGCACAACTGATTTGAGCATTTTAATCTGCTTTGCTGAGGGATAAATGGCATCCATTTCTGCATGGCTGTAGAAAACACTAAAATCCAAAACGGCAGGGGCTTCTTTACTGCAACTCAGGCAAATTACAAGGCAGAGTAATAAGGCTATTCCAACCAATGCATATCTGAGTATCTTTTGATTCTTCCCGTATGGAGAATCTGGAGCAATTGAGTCCGGGAAAGGTGGTTCTTTGTGACCGGTTTTTCCAACCATAATTTCTATTTTGGACTTTAAATAGTTTATCTCAAGATCTCATCCTGTTTAATCAACAAGCACCTTAAGACTGGCTTTATTCCCCAATTGATCCCATACATTAAATAAATATAGACCCTTAGCGAAATCACCTAACTGAATATTAAATTGTTTTTGCTTAATCGAACTTCTCTCTAAAACCTTCTGCCCCAGGATTGTTGTTCCATGCATACGTTAAAGTTAATATCCTCACCTTGATTTACACTTATCTTCTCGAACAGTTACAATGACTAAATGCCATAACCATTTTATAAAACCCGGAGCAATTGAATCATCTCCGCCGGTTTATTGAAGCCCTGATTACATGCCTATGGGTTGTTATAACGGAACCAGTGGGTCAGATCAGTCCGGAAAAGGTAGTTCTTTTTGACTGGTTTTTCCATTATCATTTATTTGATCAGAATCTTCGTTCTGTAGATAACCGGTCCCCTTAATTCCAACAGATAAAGTCCGGCCGGAAATCCGTTTCTATTAAAATGGACCTGATCTTCTGAAATCCCATCCATAACCATCAGAATTTTTCCTGTCAGGTCAAGTAAAACGAGCTGATATATATCATTACGTGGATTTGAGAACCGGACAGTAGCCATGTCAACCAAAGGATTGGGGAAAACCTGGACAGACTCTTCTTTTAAATTTATGATACCAGTGATATCTCCCGTACTGATAATATTTGACCTTGAACTCGTGTATTGAGTTGATTTCAGGTTATTGCATATAAATGGTAGAGTCATTTCGATCTGGTAATAGGAATGGGTACCGGTCACATTTTCGTCTGTATATGTTGTGTTGCTGCCGGAGGTCACTCCTATTTCAGCCATATTTGAAATTTTTGATCCCCTGTAAATCTTATAATTCGAAACAGAAATTCCTTCATATGGTTCCCATATCAGGTTCCATGTATTGCTTTGGCCTTTATTAACTGTAAGGTGCATAGTCTTATGTTCCGGACTCATATCGGTAACAAAACCACATATATCTTTCGCAGCAATCTTATATTTATTCGAATGAACACTTGCATCAGATGTACTGTCAATAAAAACTCCTGGTTCAGTTCTCGGAACGATACCAACCAAATCATAACTGCCAGCCATATAGGAAGATTCCCGATACACGTTGAAGGATGCAATTGCCGTATTTTCTGACCTGCCCCAAACAACAATATTATAATCGTTTTCATCAACGGAAACAACACATATTGAAGCGTTATAATTGACCGAACCTGGTTCCAGGTTGGTAGTTGCAGTAGCAATACATCCGTTATGAGTTTGTACATCCACCGAATAACTCATATTACCTATCAGTGATACTTTGGGGTTGGCAATATTGGAAGCACTTAAGCCACCAGTCGGAGTCCAGGAATATGACAGGGTTTCTGTACCGGTGTAGTTACTTACTACGTTTAGTTGCGTTTCAGTACCGCAAAACACATCTGAATGATTTACTGTAGCAGTCAATGGGTTTACGGTAACACTTATTGAATTTTCAGCCATACAACCGTTCGAAGTTGAGATTGAAAGCACGTAAGTCCGATCTTCTGTAATTTCTGCAGATGGACGGGCAATACCGGCATTATTCAGTCCTTCCGTTGGCAGCCAGGCGTATGTAAGCGATCCTGATCCCGTATAATTACTGACAGGTTGATCGAATTGGACACTGCCGCCGCATACCAGGGATTTGTCCTGACCGGCATTAACTGTCAAGGGATTTACTGAAACGGTCATCGAATCTTTTTCTACACAACCACCTTCCATCGTAATGGTAACATAATATGTTGTTTCTTCAGTGACTTCTGCTTCTGGTTCCTGGACTGCATCATTATTTAACCCGGACGAAGGTGACCATTTATAAGACAGGACATCGCCGGAATTTATGCTTACCCCTAGCATACCCGTTCCTCCACAAATAATCTCTATGCTGCCTCCTGTTTCAGTGCTTAAGGGGAAAAAATAGGATTGACGGGAATCGAAATTCCCCTGGCATGCAACCAAACCCTCATAACCATGAGGTATGATCAGAGTGTCAACAAAAAAAGTATCTGCATGACTGTTGATCAACCAGGCATAAACATCTAATCCTGCAGGTGGAATGAACCTGAGAGAGTCGGTTCCTGAACAATAAATAGTGGTATCCTCATTGTTGATATCCTCCACATAAAATGTCTGGTAATCAGTAGCGGAAACGTGCATAAACAGAATGAGGGGGAAAAATAATGCAAGCCCCCTGCAAGCAGTGGCTAGGGATATTGTCTTCATGATTAGTTGTTTTAAATTGCCTTTTTAAAGATAACTGATTCTGTACCACGCATCTCAGATGTTATTAACACCCTGGTATAAGAAAGCCAATTGCTGCGCTATCTTGTATTCCTTTGTATCGGCATGTAAAAATTGGAGGATTATTCTAATTCTAACTTTTCAATTATCTTGAAGAAATCACTATTTACAGAGAGCCGGATTTACAGAATTCTCAATCAACATGAGAGTGCATAAAAGTTGGTGACATTGTTAAAAAGAAAACCTTCTGCTTTCCCCGCACGTAGAATGACTCAATTCTCAATGATAAATCAACACTAACTTCTATGGAAAAGACTAAAGCTTCAACAAAAACTCAAACTGAAAAAGCCATCCACCAGGTTGAATATGTCAATCTCCAGGAATTCGGTTATGAGAAGTCCGGCAATGTAAAGGGTGATCCGGAAATCTATACCTCTTATCTCAACAGAATATTAAATGGTGACCTGGTTGATGAAAAATTTAGTGGACTAAATGAAGATGAAAAACCTGAAAAACGCAACCAGCTTAAAACACTTGAAGTAAAGCTCGGGGAAGTAAGCAAGAATAACGAGGAAATCAACGCTGACATTAAGGAAAAGCAGGATAAAATTGATACAAGGCGGGAAGAGATGCTGGATATTCATAAAAAATATGAAAAAGATCCGGAAGCTATGAAGAGGGAGACTTTTTCACCATTTAAGTTTGGATTAAACATGTTTTTGCTTCTTATGCTTACAGGCTATTTATTTTTCTTTTATGTTTCAGCAGCTTACAAGGCCCTGTATACCGATTTTGAAGCGATAGCCGCACGTTTAGCTGATGGACTGGGAACGGGTAGCATTATGCCAAAACCGGCTGAACTGTCTGAGGCATTGCAATATAATTTCCTTCTGTTCCTGGTACCCTTTGTGTTTTTTGCCTTTGGTTGGGCATTTCACATCATCCTTGAGATGAAACATAAATATAAGTTTGTGCTTCTGGGTTCATTGATTGGGGTAACATTTATTGTTGATTTTCTGCTTGCCTTGCTGATTCATAATAATACTGAATACGCCAAAGAATTAATGGGACTGGCGACCAAATCATGGGCTGCTAATCCTGCGTTTTATATGATTCTCTTCCTGGGATTTATTGTATACATCCTCTGGAGTGTTCTTCTTGATTCCATATTTCGTGAATGGGCAAAGCGCCAGATTATATCGAATCTTAAGAAGATCATTAATCATCTCCGGAAGGATATTAAAGTCCTCCAGGATAAGCTGACCCCTGAAGAACCGATCAGGTTCGATATCAGTAATCTCAGAGAAGATATAGGAACCGTGATCCTCGGCAATTTAAAATCCTATATCGACCAGTTTACCACTGGATGGATTTCCTATCTCGCTCCTCAAAACCTGAAAGAAGTCAAGGTTAAATGCCTGAATATCAAGAAAGAATTTGAAGAAAAACATGCTATTAAATCAGGCACGGTTAAGGTTATTAAACGTCGATAGAAATCATCGGCCCAAGCAAATTATCACCTGCCAAACTAATAACATCTGAAAAAATGAGAAAGCTTATTCAATTTATTCCTGTTGCCATAGTTATGCTGCTTCTTGCATCATGTATGCCAGTCCAGGAGGAAAAAGAAATCACAATCCCTGTCAAACATAATTACATCATTCTGCTTGACCTTTCTGATCGACTGATTATCCAGGATAATCAGCCCGAACGCGATAAAGAACTGATCACATATATATATACGCTTTTCGAAGAACGCGTCAGGAACCAACTCTACCTGCGTTCGCGTGACGAGGTCAGGGTAGTCATTGCTCACCAGCGTGGTGCCGATCTTAAATCTGAAATATATGAAGACAGTTTATACATAAACATTGAAAATGTACCTGCTGTTCTACGCAGGAAAAAAGAAGAAGAGCGACGCCTGACTTTTTTCAATAACCTTGATAAACTTTACGATCAGGCAGTCTTCAGTGATGATCCCAAGGATTTTTACGGGGCTGATATCTGGAGATACTTTTATGAAGATCTGAAAGTTGATTATGTTAATGATACCCTGACTCAGAACTACCTGTTTTTGTTGACTGACGGATACCCCATTGTGGGAAAAGATCTCACAAAACTACAGGCAGTCAACCAGGATTTCCCTGATCTGAAAATTGTACTGATTGAAGCTGCTCCGCGGGATAAGGATCTGGAATGGGACCGGGTTAATGATCTCTGGAAAGCATGGTTTGACAGTATGAAAATCGATGATTATGTCTTTATTAAACGCATGGCCCTTTCGAAAGAAAAAGATATGCTGCGGGAGATCCTTGAGGACTAATTATCCCACAACATCATGTTTCTTCGTGCTGTGTGCCCTGATGCTGAATATACCCAGGCTCCCTGCCCAGCAACCGGACAGGCTGGTCCTTGAAAAGATCCAGGAACCCAATGAAAAAGCATTCACTATTCTTAAACCATCAGGCTGGTTGGTGGAAGGGGGAATCGTCAGGTGGGATCCTGTATCTTCCGGCGGGGCGGCTAATGCCATTGAAGCGAAGATTGATTTTTCACTGAAGATGAATGATAAAGGCAGTGTCAAAATCCACTGGCTGCCGGATATTTATTTTGTGGATCTCACAGGATCACCTGTTGCAGGGATGTTCCCCGAAGGAAGCACATATAACGGTATGCCGGTTCTTCATAAATTGAATGCCGGGGATTATTTAAGGAATCACCTGTTGCCATATATACACCCGAATCCTGACAACTTATCAATCCTCTTATTAAAAGAACTTCCCGACGTTGAGAAGTTATGTTACGATATGGATATGATGAAGCAGATGGGCTGTCAGTATTCATCTGCTTTGCTGGAATATACATATAATGAAAATGGCGTACGGTTTAAAGAGCGTGCCTTTTGCATTCTGCAGGATATGGGACCCTACACTGCGGGCATGTGGAAAAACAGGAGCACAATAATTATCCGTACCCCTGAAGGATCCTTTGACTTCTGGGAAGCCGTATTTCATGAAATCGGTTCGTCGGTGGTTTTGAATCCAGACTGGATCAAAGGTGAATTACAGGGACAGATCCAGCGGGGGAATACCATGATCAAAACAATGCAGGATGTCGCTCGTATCGGTGAGGAAATCCAAAAGGGCCACGCCAATACCAATGCAGAAATCCATCATCAGGCCTACCTGAACCTTACAAGTCAGGAAGACTACATAAATCCCTATACCAGCGAGGTCGAGACAGGAACAAACCAGTGGGATTACCGATGGGTGGATGACCTGGGAAACGTGATCTATACAGACCAGGAAGAATATAATCCCAACCTGGATCCTGAACTTCAGATGGATGGGTTCCGAAAAAGCAATGTAAAAAAATAACTTGCATTGCTGTCCCGGCAGGATCGGTCAGCTTAGTGTTCCCCGGAAGGGAAATTTTTAACCTCCGGGAACAAATCCGTGAGTAGTTTTCCTATAAGTAAAACAATATTACCAGGTTGCCACTGGCAACAGGCATAAAATCGAATCCGCCACATCCATAATCAATAATGGTTTCCGTACCAGTGGCAGGTTTAGCTGTCCGTTTTCCCTGGGAATGGAAGTTTAGATTATATCCGAACTCTCCACTAATTGCAATTCGTGGGGCGATATAAAATTCAATTCCGGCAAAACCTCCAGCCAAAATGGTAAAAGTAGTTCCACCGACCTCTTTGTAATCATTACTACTGTCATTCCCATCACTATAAGTCAGTTTCCCATAATAATCATTGGCGGCATCATACCAGGGATCAACTCTGAAACCAGCCTGGCCACCGTAATAACCAGACAGGCGTCCGACAAAATTACGGTGTTTTTCAATTCCCCCAGTCAGACCTATAGTCAAAGCAGATGATGTTGCCTTGTCCACCTGCTCCGGATCTGTGAAGTTTTGAGTCTTCTCATTCTCACTGGAATAACCTATTAATACAGCGGCACGGTAAGTAGTAGTAGCCGAGGCCTTGTACTTACCGAAAATGGAACCCGGTGCCTGGGCTGTAAACCCAAAGGAGGGATAATAGGGGTTATTACCTGCGAAGAGGTTACCAGCATATCTAAAAAATGGTGTAGCATCAATACCTATTGCAAAATCCCCAACTACCGGTTTTATCGGTACACCTTTTTTTGTAGTTAAGACCTCTTCGTTCGCCTGGGCAAAAATGCCCATTGTTAAAGTAGCCAATACCAAGAAAACTAATGTTGTTTTCATAATTATAGATTTTAGGGATGCATAATTAATTCCTAAACAAATTATGAATTAATTGAATATGACTCATTTTGGTTTATGAACATATCCCATACGCAGCCTGGAGCTCCGAGTAGAACACCTGTAATTCCCAGGCATGTACAATGAGTGTAGTCTTGTATAAGATTACAATTCTTAGTAATTTCCTTTTACTTTTTATTGAAAAAGATTATTCGTATCGGGAGTAAGGTGGAGAAGCTGTGCGAGGCCAATTGAGTACTATACCGTAAAAGTTGGGAATTTATAATATAGATTAGCAAAATTGATATATGGCATTCAATAAACCAGAATTAGAACTAATTGACATTGTTATTGGGGGGCTTTGCCGCAAGCTGAATCAGACCAAAAATGTATGGCGTTTGTATTGGATGAGGGCTGATCCGTATGGATTTTTTTGGGGATAATCTATATATCACTAAAGCGACAAAACGGGAGGAGTATGGTACTTTTTTCCGCTCTACATACAATTACAGATACTGAAACATATTTATACTAAGAATGAACAAATTCAGAATCAGGACTATTCTCAGATTCTCTTTGCTAATATTGCTTATTCTCACAGGTAATAGCTGTTCTAAGAAGCAGACGTTTACATATTCAACTCCCGAATCGAAAGGGTTTTCCAGCGAAAAACTTGAAAAGCTGAAAGACCACCTTGAAAGCAGTGGATCTTCCGGGATGATCATTATGGTGGATGGTGAGATCATTCTAGAATGGGGAAAGACCAAAAAGAAACATGTAATTCACTCTATGCGCAAAGCCATGTTAAATTCCTTATACGGCATTGCGGTAGATCGGGGCCAGATCGATACATCAATGACCTTAAGAGAACTTCGTATAGATGATATTGAACCTGCTCTAAGTGAAATAGAATTGGATGCCAGGGTAGCTGACCTGTTGAAATCACGTTCAGGCATTTATCATGACGCAGCTGCAGTCAGCAGTGGCATGCGAGCCAGTCAACCCGAACGTGGAACATATTCACCTGGGGAGCATTATTACTATAACAACTGGGATTTCAATGTGCTTGGGGCCATTCTTGAGCAAGAAACAGGCAGAAGCATTTATGAAATGTTTCTAAACGAGATCGCTATCCCCATAGGAATGTTGGATTATAAGGGCGAGTATTCTTCCATAGACGGAGAGGCCCCAGATATTGAGAGGCCTGATGCTGATGGATATTATCAATACGAAAGAAGTCGATCAAAATATCCTGCTTATCATTTCAGAATGTCAGCTCGTGATCTGGCGTTATACGGTCAATTGTATTCCAACTATGGTAGATGGAACAATCACCAGATCATCTCAGAACAGTGGATAAATACTAGTTCTAAACCATACTCAAAATATGACCCCAAATATGGTAATTCGTATGGAATGCTTTGGTATGTTAGGATTCCCGATGAGAACACTGTGAGAAATTCAATCTATCACACAGGTCTTGGAATTCACATGCTAGGAGTATATCCAGATTCAAAATTGGTTTTTGTACACCGGGTTGATACAGAGAATGACTTTTCATTTAACCACATGGACTTAATCAAAACGATAGGACTTTTATTTGATTCAAAGATGAAATGAAGAATCACTAGATTGATGGCCCAACAATTAATTATAAAGACAACAGCCAATGTGTAAAAAGTTCTCTGAGATAATACACTGGTTTTCGACCGGGTGGGTAGTTCTTATGGCCTTGATGGTCTTTTTTCTTTTCATTGTGCTGGTGCTACCTAATCAGGCTGGGAAATCAGAAACAGATTTTGGGGATATTGGTTCACCTGATTTGTCATTCTATTACAATGCGGACGATCTCTATCGGATGGCTGAGGCATACGGTGAGGAAGGCAGACAGTCATATGTTAGGGCAAGGTACACCTTTGACCTGGTATGGCCCCTGGTGTATACCATTTTTCTCATCACGGGGATCAGTTGGGTGACGAGAAGAGCGTTTGCAGTAGGAAGTCTTTGGCTGCGGGCAAACCTGGTGCCGATACCCGGGGCAATCTTTGATTATCTGGAGAATGTCTCAACATCAGTGGTGATGGTGCGCTATCCAGCTCAAACAGGAGTGCTGGATGGGATAGCTACGGTTTTTACAATGGCGAAGTGGGTGTTTATATATCTTAGTTTTGTATTGCTACTCATAGGTTTGGTGACAGGCTCATTGGCGTGGATAAGGTCAAAGAAAATTGCTTAGGCGAATTTAAATGGAGAAATACAATATGAAAACAAAAAAGATCATAGGTATGCTAGAGGATAGAAAAGTGAATGTGAAGGTTAAGCTCGCTTTGTTGTGGGTAGCCTTGATGTTCCTTTATTTGTATAATGATATTTTATCAATGTATCAACCGGGTCATGTGGCAGATCTGTTTGAGGGACACTTAGAAGGCGTGGAGTTCACTCAAACACTTCTTATTGGAGCGGCAATACTAATGGCATTCCCAAGTTTCATGGTCCTGCTATCTCTAATCCTGAAGGCCAGGGTGAATCGAATTGTGAACATCGTCGTAGGCATATTCCATGTCTTCGTCCTTCTCGGTACACAGTTTGTGGGTGAGGGCGAGACATGGTTTTATTGGAGGTTTTATGAGCTACTGGAAGCCCTTTTCCTTGTGCTAATCGTCTGGAGCGCATGGAAGTGGCCTACTAGTGAATCTCAGCATCAGTAGTCTAATTCTGGCTTGTTTTTAATCAGGCCAAACAAATCGCTATACCGGACGCCCGAATTGTCCGCAAGCATATGAAAACAGCTGTCAAAATATCTGAGATTGCACCATGTGGCATGAGCATGATGGAGAATCTTATACAGATTGAGGAAATCGGCATCAGGCAATTCGTCAGGAATGAGAGTAGCCGATGGGCCTGCCCTGTTTGTGGAGATCTGATTTCTGTACATAGACCCAATTGTTTAAATTGTGGGACAACAAGAAATGCTTGACAAATCACCAGGTATGTGGGAAGAAAAACTGAAGATACGATGAATTGGTTGCCAAATGCCCAAGGTAGAATTTGATTCTACTTTGATTTACTCGTTAAATGCCACATACCACAGGTGGTGCATTGATATGCCTTCAAGTCCCTTGCCGTTCGGTTTTCTTGAATATACCGTATCATATCCTGGGCATCCGCAAGTGAATTGTACATGGTCTTTGTACACGAGGGAGCGATTGGATCTAAAGACTTAAATTTTGAAGTTTTATAGGCCACCTTTTTTTCTACTATTTGATCCTGCTAATTCTCCCGTAAAATTACTCATTTTTTGGATCATAGTTGCACATTGGGATATCACCCTACTTCTTATCCACAACGACAATCCGGTAAGGGGAGTGAGATTCATGATCTGTCATTTTATCCTTGAAAACATATCTGACTTTTTGTTCGGTCTCTATTTTCAAGTCGTGGCGATCCTGGATTATACCTTTTAAAATATTAACCTTTTTACCAGTGTCCTGCAAACTAAATATGATCTTACATCCTGACCTGGCTTCTTCTAAGATTCTGATGATAAAGTTTTCCTCCTTTACACGATCAGGCTTTGCAAAATGAAACATACTGTCGAGCAGAATATAATCGTAGATACCATAGTGTTTATATTCAAATTGATCAATCCGAATTACTTCTATTGCCAGATTCCGCTCCCGGGCAATTTCATTGATCTGGGATAGACCAAGCTGGGAAATATCAATACCGGTAGTTTCATATCCATCAATCGCTAGTGGTATAAGATTCCTTCCCTGTCCACAACCCACATCCAAAAGCTTTCCCTTATTTTTTCGGGAAGAGAAATACTCGATCAACTCTGGTATTGGTTTCCCAAAGTAGTCCATCGTTTGATAGTGATCATTATATACTGTGCTCATAATTTCAAATATATTAATTCATAAGAATTTAAATATTACAGAATTAACAATTTAACTTAATTGAATATTTTAGTACATTATTGAACAAATGAGACAGAACCTATAATGAGAGTGATAAATACTTCTGGAATATTTTTTGGAATTAGTAAATACTTATTCCCATCAATTGTTCTTATCCTATTGTTAGTATCCTGCAATCAACAAAATAAAACGAACACTGAAATCACAACTGAAACCGAAACCGAAATTAGCGGGGATGGAATACATATTGTCAAAAACTACCATGAAGGCAAATTGCAATCTGAGTTTACAATAAAAGACAGTATGAAGAATGGGATGGGAAAAATCTACTATTTGGATGGAAGGCTATCATCGGTATGTAACTATACGAATGGACTTAAAAATGGTGTTGAAGAAAAATATTATACGGAGGGTTCCCTTTATAGAACCAGGGAATACTCTGAGGGTAAAATAAATGGATTGGAGAAACGATATTACAGAAATGGTCAATTAAAAACTCTGCTATCCTATAAAAACGATATGCCAGGTACCGGGTTGATAGAATATCATCCGGATGGTACCAAAGTCACAGAATATCCTGAATTTACCTATGAAATAATTAATAATCGTGATTATGAAAGACAAAAAATATTGATTTTCTATTTCCCGGATATTAATAAAAATGTTTCTTTCTATGAAGGCCAACTTGTCGAAGGAAAATATTTTGACCGCTCTGTTTCACCCTGTGGGATTCGTGATGGCAAAGGGGAAATTGGTTTTTATCCTGATTCTCATGGTGAAGTTACCATCTCAGCCAAATATATTACCTCCAATCTGGCTCCCTATGTGATTGAAAAGAAGATTATTCTTTAATACTTCCATCCAAAGTGATAACATTTAAGGAGTAAATGCTATTCGTATTTTAAAGTTGACACGGGTTTCTGAATGGCAGCCTTCCATGATTGCCAGCTTACAGTTAATATAGTAATAACTGTTATAATGCTAACTCCCAGTAAATAAATCCAGAAATTTATCGCAATTCGATTATGAAAGCTCTCAAGCCATTTATTCATGACTATCCAGGATATCACACAGCTTAGAGATGAACCAATAATCAGCCACTTTAAGATTCCAGTATTTAATAAAACCATGATCTGCCCTATTCTTGCTCCATGCACTTTTCTGATTCCAATTTCTTTGGTTCTTGTTTCAGTATTAAAAGTAACCAATCCAATTAATCCTATACATGAAAGAAAGATAGTCAGGAAGGTTAAGGCAATTATTGCCTTGGTCAGTTTAGTCTCACTTAAGTATAGATCATCAAACTCTTCATCTACAAAACGATATACAAAGGGTTCATTAGACAGGCCGGTAAACCGATCCTGAACTTCTTTAATGACCGGCTCGAAATTATGTGTTTTTATGAACAAGTTGCGAATACGGTCGCTGTAAAACATTATCAAGGGATGTATTTCCTGTGACAGATGCTGATAGTGAAAGTCCTTCAGGATGCCAATAATTTGAAATTTCTCATCTCCCTGCCGGATAATTTGTCCTATTGGATTGTCAAATCCTGTCAGCGCTGCCAACTTTTCATTGATTAAAACTTTGTCGACATTTGATCCTGAGTTGGAAAAAAACCTTCCACTGACCAGGGGAATTTGAAAGACATTTAAATAATTCTGGTCAACACCCAGACCATAAATTGCAGTATGTCTATCCTGTCTTAGTCCTTCCCAATTCCATCTCTGCGTCAAATTAAGGTTTTGAAGATTGACAGGTGATCTTCCGGAAATACTTACATACTCTACATCGGGATTTGTTCTTAGCTCATCTGCAATGATCTGAAAATCCTTAGCATTTTTGTAAGGTATATCAATTTCTATTATTGATTCCTTATTGTAACCAACCTTAAAATTCTTCATGAATTTCGTTTGCTTTATGACGACAAAGCTGGTAATTAGAAGAGTTATCGACAGGACAAACTGAAACAGGACAAAAGCATTTTTTAACTTCCCCCTTGATTGGGAATGATTGGAAATTGTTATGCCCGGCTTGAATGGATTGAATGAACTTAAAATAATAGCAGGATAAATACCGGAAATAAATCCAACAACAATTATTGACATGAATAAGCCAATAAAAGAACTGAGATTCAGATAATACTTTGAGATTTCAATATCAATTATAGATTGAAAAAACCGTATCATGAATAGGCTGAGAATAATCGCCCCTAACCATGCTACTAAAGACAGTAAAACGGATTCAGTTAGAAAGAGGGTACGAAGGTTTTTTGCACTTGCCCCATTGGCTTTGCGTATGCCAACTTCTTTTCTGCGTTTAGTGGTATAGGCTGATATAAGATTAGAATAGTTCAGGCAGGATAATATCAGGATCAGGCAGGCAATGCTGATAAAAACAATAAGTTGTTGAGGATTGGCATGTTCGGCATTGAAAAAACTAAATTTTGCGCCATACCTTAACTCAGTAAATGGGATCATATTCAGATTGTATTGTTCATCTGAAATGCCATTTCTAAATACATTCTGAGATAATTGTTTAATTTCTTCGAGTTTATTTCCAGGCCTGATTTTTATGAATGTGGCATCTGCAAGCTGCCACCACTTATCAGGCTTAGTACTTTCTATTTGATAAGGAATGACATACTCAAATTTCAGGGTTGAATTTTCAGGAACATCCTTGATTATTCCGCTTACAATGAGATCTATGCTCTCATTATAGTTAATTCTCTGTCCAACAGGATCAAGAGAAGGAAAAATCCTTTTTGCTAATTTTTCAGTCAGGATTATGTTATTTGGCTCAGCCAGGGATGTAAAACTTCCCCTGAGGATCGGAAAATTTAAAATTTCAAAAAACCTTGCATCTGCAGCAATTCCTGTCTCCTTAAAGAGAGATTCATCGGTTTTGAGTAATCGCCCGCCGTATAAATAAACAAAGTGACAGCTGTTTTCAATTCCAGGAATATTATCTTTTAGTGCATCAGCCAATGGAGGTGGAGTCTCCGGATATATATTAGCAACTTCATTATTATCCATAATCTCAGTAGTTACCATATAAATTGACTCACTTTCCCTGTGAAACTTGTCATATTGCAGTTCCTGTATTGTCCATGCCGCTATTACAAATGTGCTGGCTAATCCAATTATCAGTCCAACAAGACTTATAATGATGTGACTTCTGAAGCGAAGTAGATTTTTTAGTGCTGCCCTGATATTGTATTTAAACATATTGTATGCGCTTGGATGGATTTCGATATCAGAGCAAATATATAACTATTTTTATAGTTTTTCTACTATTTTTATAGTTTATTGACTATTTATATAGTATTCTTGTCGCGATGGATTCTGCTCCTATTTTAAAATTTGTTTTTTATTCACCTGGGGTTAACCTTATTTTGGCAACGTAAAACAGGAGTTAGCTGGCTCAAACCAGAGATAATACTAAAAAGCGTTTTTTACGAAAGAGACGACATAGAAAAATTTATTCAGAAAAGAGGTTTTCCGGCTTTGGTATTAATCTGGCCCTATTTCTTGAACTGAAGACTTACCCTTTTTCGGACAGTGAAGTTTTAGACAATTCTTTCAGAGGGTTCCCTTAAATTTGTAAGGCAGGAAACGAGGCACTTTCTTTTTATATTCCTCATAGGCCTGGTACTTTTCAGACGAAATCGTCTCGCTGAAATCAGAGCTTCCCAGAAATAGCAGGATCAGTAGCAGGCAGCCAATAATGGACCAGTTAAGAACCATGCCAGTGGCCGTGACACTGAATAAATAGAAAATAATCCAAATGGCCTGCTCTGAAGCGTAATTGGGATGGCGCACAATACTCCACAGACCTGTATGTAAGAATCCCTTCGCATACTTGTCCGGAAGATCTTTACCCAGGGCGATAAGTTGATGCTTTTCCTTTTGATATTTCCATTGCTGCTGGTCTGCAATGGTTTCAATGATCACAAATGCCAGGAATAATGCTGAAAGCAGATAATCCGGCCAGGACAATGGACTTCCTCCAACACTCTTCAGGGAAGGGAGGGTGAACAGCAGAATCAGCCCCATCTGGTAGAGGGAAATAAAAAGAAGGTTGAAGATCATCCATTTCCAGGGAGCGGAAAGTTCAGGTCGGCTTCTGAGTACCGGCCAGCGGTAGTCTTCATCTCCTTCCCAAAATTTCAGAGAGTATCCTCCCCGGCGGGCAAAGTTATAGCTTAAGCGAATTCCCCATATTGAAACCAGGATAGCCATCAGCAAAGGCCTGGCTTCAAATCCGGATCTCCATGCGATGAACCAGGCATACACCAGGGGCATAATGCTCCAGAGCTTATCCACCTGGCTATAGTTTTTGGCAAGAGTGCTGACCAGAAAACAACTCAGGGCTGCAACCAGGTAGATGATAATAAGTCCATGGAGGACAGATTTTTGCATCATGTCGGGAGGAGTGTCTATCATAAATGCAATAACAGGCAGGACAAGGATGGTCAGGATGAGAAGGAGGGCAGTTTTCCACATAGCAATGAGATGAGAAATTAAATTGTTTTACCTGCCCAAGATAATTAGAATTCCAAAATAACCATGAGAATGTATTGCGGGCTCGCCTGACTTAATTCCATTCCGGATCAATGGACTTCAGCAGGTCCATGGAACGTTCCCAAAGTTTTATTCTTTCCGCATTTTCATACACCTTTGGGTCCATTTTTTTCGGATTAAACATATGGAGGTATTCATTGGTAGTGTTCTCATAATCCGGGGATAGGGCCATGTATACCACAGGTCTGGCTGCCTTTCCTGGGGATTTGAAAACGATGCGGAAAATCCCTTTTAGAATCACCCTGAGTAACCAGGGAGCTTCCTTTACGATATTTGAGTGTACCGGTCCAGGACAGATTAAATTAATGCTCAGCCTGATGGAATCCTGGTTAATCCGGCTTGATAGTTCTGTGGCATAAGTGTTTAAAACCAGCTTGAAGTAGCTGTAATTGGATATTGCTTTGGAAACTCCATATTCAAAATACTTCCCGAATTCATCGTAATCAATATAAGTGGCTCCCTGGTGAGAATCGCTGGAAATAAAGATCAGTTTGGAACGGGTGGACCTGTCCTGGAGATGAAGTATCTTTTGCTTTATCAGGAGCTGGGTCAGTATCACATTGGAAAGATAATTGACCAGGAACAATTCATCCTGTCCCGATTCTGTCATGCGGGACCCGGGCAATGCTACGGCAGCGTTCAGGATACATATATCCAGTTTGACCTCATCGCTTACCAGGGATTCGACGAAACGGTGAATGGTTTCAATCCTACTGAGATCGAGGTACCTCATCTCAACATTTTCAGAACCTGATTTCTTTTTTACTTTTTCGCCCGCTTCAGGAATCTTGCTTCTTCCGGCCATAATTACTTTCCCGCCACGTTTTGCGAAGTCCACTGCGAGCGCATATCCCAATCCCGAGTTAGCACCTGTAACCAATACGGTTTTCCCGTCGGCCCTGTCATCATCACCAAACCTGGAAGCAAGTTCCTGTTTTGCAAAAAAATCTTTTACCCCGGCAAGCGAAGCAACCACCGGATTTGTGAAACGGCCTTCAGCCATATAAATCGTTTTTAAAATTCAAAAATAATAACCTGACAATACAAAATCCTTATCTCCTCAATTATCACCTTAAACCAGGCATCAAAAAGAAGGTAATGATTTTTTTCCGAGGTGCTGATCTTCATTCCGGATCTACTCCCCCTTTAGGGTTAACCTCATTTTGGCAACCCAAAATAAGAGATAGTTTGCACATATCAAAGCTGGTTTTAAATATATCCCCTCCAAATCGTTAATGATATCTATAAGTGAACCGGAAGGGTAATTCATAAAACATTCTGAGCAGAGTTATTATTATCCATCTCAAAAATTAAGCATGAGATTTCAATGTGTAAGCTCCTATAAATTTCAAACAAAAGTTTCACCCATAGAATCCTATCAGGAGTCGAGTTCCTGGTTATCTTTTTGCTAAGCAATCCTTCATCGCATTCTTATTACCAGACTGATTTCATATCCCGGGACTTGAATGAATTAAGAGTGACTTCTCCTTTCTACAATGAGGGTATCCTTATAGTATCGTATGTTGACGGCTTCCTCCAATGACAGGAGTTGTACCGTTTCAATTATACGAAAAATTGAGTGGTGTAATGTAGTTTTAGATTCTTGAACAATATCCATTTCCATTCGATTGGATGATATATTATTGTATCTTGATTCTCTGTATAATTAAGGAACATTTAATTTTAGAGACTTAATTGCAACAATAAAATCATGAAACCTTATTATTTTATTATACAAATTATACTTGTACTATCTCAGCAAGTTGTAGCACAATCAATATCGCAATGGAGAGGTCCTGACAGGAACGGAGTATTTCAGGAATCAGACCTATTAAAATCCTGGCCGGAAAATGGTCCTGAGTTACTTTGGGTAAATAATACTATAGATAATGGCTTGTCGTCCGTAAGTGTAACGGACAGGGAGATTTTTGTAACAGGACTGGAAGATTCGACGGAATATATTACCGCACTGGATTTTGATGGCAATCAACTTTGGAGGATCAGCTATGGACTCAGTGGAAAATCCTCCTATCCCCAGAGCAGATGCACGCCAACTATAGAAGGGGACTATATTTATCTCGTAAGCGGACGTGGCAAGGTGGTTTGTGTAAACAGCATTGAAAAGAAGATTCAGTGGGAAGTTCCGGCCTTTGAAAAATATCAGGGTAAACACTGGATATGGGGAATTGCTGAATCACCCTTGCTGGTAAACGATAAAGTGATTTTTACACCTGCGGGTCACCAGACTACTATGATAGCCCTGGACAAATTTACAGGTAAAACTGTTTGGGAAACTCAAAGCCTGAATGATACCTCGTCTTTTGTATCACCAATTCTTATACACATCGGCGAAAAACAAATCATAGTCAACATAACGATAAATTATGTTCTTGGTGTGGATGCCTCTGATGGCCGAATCCTCTGGGATGTCAGGTATTCGGATATTGAAACACCTACCTGGCATCTCTGGGCTCCAAGAAATAATACCATTACACCCCTGTACCACGATGGGAATCTTTTTATAACCAGTGGGTATGATCACGTTGGTGTCATGTTTAAACTCACAAATGAAGGTAATGATATAGAACAGGAGTGGGTGAACTCAACTCTGGATTGTCATCATGGGCAGGTTGTACGTGTCGGTCAATACATCTATGGGGCAAATTGGATAAACAATCAAAATGGGAATTGGTGCTGTATTGATTGGACAACAGGTGAAACTATGTATGAGAAAGAGTGGCATACCAAAGGTTCAATTATTTCGGCGGATTACATGCTTTATTGTTACGAAGAAAAACGGGGGAATTTTGCACTTGTGGATCCATCACCTGATGATTTTAATATCATTAGTTCTTTTCAAATAACAGAAGGTATTGGTCCTCACTGGACTCAACCTGTTATCCACAATGGAGTACTATATGTCCGTCATGGCAATGCATTGATGGCCTATGATATCAGAGAATAGGTGATATAATTTTCTGACTAGAGGAGCTGATGAAGGGAAGCGTACATTTACATCAAATATTACATGTCATTCCCCAGATTATTCATAGCTTTATAATCTGTAATACTCCCAACCTAAATTTTTAGAGTTCGATTGAAACTGTATATCAAAAACATGGTTTGTATCCGATGCCAGATGGTGGTGAAACAAGAACTTGAAAAACTAGGTCTGAAATATTACCATGTTAAGATAGGAGAAGCCAGTATAACTGGGAAAATTAAACCCGAGCAGCTGGAGCAGCTGGATCTTGCTTTGCGGAAATCCGGATTGCAGCTCATGGATGACCAAAAAAGCATCCTGGTGGAAAAGATTCAGGGTGTAATTATTGAAATAGTGCATTATGCCGAGGACCAGATCAAAGTCAACCTTTCGGATTATCTAAGCGAAAAACTCGGTTACAATTACACCTACCTCGCCAATCTTTTTACCGAGGTTAAAGGGATTACTATCGAAAGATATTTCCTGACCCATAAAATCGAGAGAGTTAAGGAACTGATTGTCTATGATGAGCTTAATCTTTCTGAAATTGCCGATAAGATGCATTACAGCAGTCCGGCCCACCTCTCAAATCAATTTAAACAATTTACCGGGCTGACTCCTTCACACTTTAAAAAGCTTAAAATCAAAAGGCGGGACACCCTGGAAGAAGTGTGAATTATGCAAGTTTTTTCAGGAATTATGTAATATCGCTCCGGTTTTTTTTCCGAATTTTACTTAATTATTCTCCACTCTCCGCTTTTTTGGTACATCCTCCCATTTACTGTACCCAGATAGTTTCCAAAAGTATAATTAATATCCGCATCCATGAATGTATTGCTGGTATATCCGCGCTGTCCTGATTCCTTCTGGAGTTTCAAGCATGCACTGAAGTTTATTTCCAAGAAAGCCGTTCTTCCACCCCTGGGATTGATCACCGTTTCTGCCATGCTTCCGGCTGAATGGAAGAAAAAACTGGTGGACCTGAATATCACGACGCTCCGGCCGCATGACATTGAATGGGCCGATTTCGTGTTTATCAGTGCCATGTACATTCAAAAAGACTCTGTATCCCATGTGATTACTGAATGCAAAAAACTGAATAAAAAAATTGTGGCAGGCGGACCCCTGTTTACCAGGGAATATGAAAGTTATCCGGAAATTGATCATTTTATTCTGAATGAGGCGGAGATCACATTGCCCCATTTTTTAGCGGATTTTCATGCCGGCCGGCTACAGAGACTATACAGTACAAACGAATACGCCGATATGGCCAAAACCCCTGTTCCCGATTATCATTTACTGGACATCGACAGGTACGCTTCCATGAATATTCAGGTCTCACGGGGATGCCCGTTTGCATGTGATTTCTGTGAAATAACTGCCCTGCTTGGCCGCAGGGTAAGGATGAAAGAGCCTGCGCAGATCCTGGAAGAACTTGAAACACTTTACAGTTTGAAGTGGGGAGGACCTGTATTTATCGTTGATGACAATTTCATCGGAAACAAAAAGGAGGTAAAAAATCATCTTCTCCCCGAAATGAAAGATTGGATGCAAAGGCATAAATTCCCATTTACCTTCAATACCGAAACTACCATAAATCTTGCCGATGATCCGGAACTGATGTCTTCGATGGTTGAGACAGGATTTGATGGCACTTTCATTGGCATAGAAACGCCGGAAGAACAATCCCTTCAGGCCTGTAATAAAACTCAGAATAAAAACCGCGATATGATTGAAAGCGTGGTGAAAATACAAAAGGCGGGGATGAAGGTATCGGGTGGTTTTATTGTAGGTTTTGACAGCGACAGTCCTGGCGTCTTTCAACGTCAGATTGATTTCATACAGAAGAGCGGGATTGTAATTGCCATGGTCGGTCTTTTGAATGCGCCAAAAAATACCCGTTTGTATGAAAGGCTGGAGGCTGAAAACAGGATTACAGATGAAGGCACTGGTAACAACACCGATCTTTTTATGAATTTCAAACCAAAAATGGATCAGATTGACCTTCTGGCAGGATATAAGAATATCATTAGCAATATCTATGGCATAAAACCATATTACAAAAGAATACGGCAGTTGCTTCTGAATTACAACAGGAAATATGCCAGGAAAGCAAGGATCAATTTTACACAAATGGGAGCTTTCTTTAAATCCGTATTAATCATTGGCATGTTTAAGAAAGGGCGAAGGGAATACTGGAAGTTGTTGATATGGACATTATCCAATCGGCCACAACTTTTTGCCGAGGCCATTACACTTTCTGTCTATGGTTACCATTACCGGAATGTTTACGGCCTGAGTAATAAGAATTCATAGCCAGAACCCACAAAATGAAAAAAATGCAGACTACAGAGATGGAGAAGTCCTTATCACATATCCTCATAGAAATCATTGAGTATATTCCCAATTCAGTGGTCAGCAAAACCATTATCCGGAAAACAACCGGAAACATAAGTGTTGTGGCCATTGATACCGGGGAAGCGCTGGCTGAGAAGATCTCGCCCTTCGATACATATATACAGGTTATTGACGGGGTGGCTGAAGTAGTAATTGATGGAATCATAAATGTCCTCCAAACAGGCCAGGCCATAATAATACCTGCTCATTCATCCAATATGGTAAAAGCCAATGAACGTTTTAAAATGATCTCAACAGTCATAAAAAGCGGGTACGAAGGAAACAGTATCTGAGTCTTAATGTAATTATCCTATAAATTAAAATCATGGTAAAAGAGAATGAATCTAAAAAACAATCGAATAGAAAATCCCCGCTTAAAAACCTGAAAGAAAAGAGAGCGGCAAAACGTACAAAGAAATCACAATGAAACTGGTATTGATTGGTACATATCCGCCCCGGGAATGCGGCATTGGGACTTTTACTAATAACCTTTTTACCTCTTTGCTGGGCAAACAGGAAGGCAAGGAATCTGTTCATGAGGGTTATGTTGTCGCATTAAACGACCATGATCTGACCTATGATTACCCGGAAGAAGTAAAACTGACCATCAGGCAGGAACACCAGGAAGATTACCAGAAAGCTGCTAAATTCATTAATCTGAGTGGCTCTGACCTTTGCATTCTTGAACATGAATTTGGGATCCTGGGTGGACAGAGCGGGGTTTATATCCTCCCCTTGCTTCACCGGCTGGAGGTTCCACTGATTGTAACCCTGCATACCATACTTAAAACGCCTTCCTATAATGAAAAAGCAGTTTTAAAAGAGATATGTAAGATGGCCAGCAAACTGGTGGTTATGAGCCATAAAGCCATTGAATTCCTGGTAGACATCTACGGTGTACCGGAGGAAAAAATTGCTTTTATTGAACACGGGGTGCCAGATATTCATTTCAGCCAGGAAATATCAAAAACGGAGTTTAATCTTGAGAACAGAAAGGTCCTGCTCACTTTTGGTTTTGTTGGACGCAACAAAGGAATTGAAACGGTTATCAGGGCGTTGCCTGCGGTTATTGAAAAAAATCCCAGTATTCTGTATATCGTTCTGGGAAAAACCCATCCGAATGTGCTGCGCCATTCCGGAGAAGAATACCGTATTTTTCTGTTGCGCCTGGTGAAAAGCCTGCAACTTGAAAAACATGTTCTGTTTCTGAATGAATTCATTGACACACAGGATTTGTTCAAATACCTGTCCGCTGCTGATATCTACATAACACCGTATCTGAACGAAGCACAGATTACCAGCGGGACCCTCTCATACGCCGTGGGTGTTGGCTCAGCCTGTATTTCAACGCCTTACTGGCATGCTTCAGAATTGCTGGCAGAAGGAAGGGGAAGACTTTTCAATTTCAACGATTCAACCAGCCTTGGTTCCATCATTTCGGAACTCTTGGACAATCCTGAAAAATTGGTTGAGCTTAAAAGAAAAGCTTACGATTATGGCCGGGATATTACCTGGCCAAAAACGGGAGAAAAGTATGTTACTCTTGCGAAAAATGTTGTAAGCACAGGACATGAGAAAATTGTAAAAAAAGATACCGTTCTGGATGTCCTCATTCTGCCACAATTCTCTCTTAATCATATCCTGCGTTTGACAGACGATACAGGCATCATTCAGCATGCAAAATATGGAATTCCCAACTTAAAAGAAGGATATTGCCTTGATGATAATGCCAGGGCTTTACTTTTGGTGTTAATGGCCTACAGACAGATAAAAGACACCAAAGCGCTTGAACTATCTCCTATCTATTTAAGCTATATACATTATATGCAAAATGCCAATGGGACTTTCAGGAATTTCCTTAGTTTCAATAGAAATTACCTGGATGAAGTTGGGTCTGAAGATTCTTTTGGCAGAACCATCTGGGCTCTGGGATACCTTTTGGGGAATGCACCCAATGATGCCTACTACCAGACGGGCAGACTGATGTTTTTTAATGCAGCACCCAATTTTGAAAAATTAAAATCAATCCGCGGCATCGCAAATGCCATGATCGGAGTCAGCTATTACCTTATTAGCAATCCTTCTGACGATTCAATGACTGAGAGGCTGCGGAATATGGCACTGAACCTGGTCAGACATTACAAGGATAATGAGACGCCTGACTGGAAATGGTTTGAATCCCTGCTCGCCTACGACAATGGCATACTGCCCCTGGCACTTTTGCATTCTGCCGAAATACTGAACGATGAAATAATAAAAGAAACAGCCATCAGTTCCATGCGCTTTCTTACTGAACACACCTTTAAGGATGATTATCTGTCGATCATTGGGAATGAGAAATGGTATTTAAAAGATGGGGAACGCTCTGTTTTTGCCCAGCAACCCATCGATGCCATGGCAATGATCTTAATGTATCACCAGGCCTATCACTTAACCAGTGAGAAAGATTACCTCAATAAGCTATACACTTCCTTCCTATGGTTTTTGGGTGAGAATGACCTGAGAATGAGCCTGTATGATTTTGAGACCAAAGGATGTTGCGATGGATTTGAAAGTTATGGTGTAAACCGGAACCAGGGTGCAGAAAGCTCCCTGGCCTATTTAATTTCTCATTTAACCGTATTGCAGGCTCATGAAGAGTTTCACCTGTCGGATTGATGAGGACCTACTGTCCGGATTCGAGGTCCCCGATGAAACGCCTTGGAATTATAATTCGGAAAAAACATTTATACTCGGCAATGCGATTACCTTTACCGGAATCCACGAAAAATGATCTATGAAAGTTACAGTAAACAGGAATAATCTTAAATTCTACCCCGATTCTACCAGGGTAATTGCCAGGCTTCTGTATACCGGTGATGACAGGGCTGCAAATACTATAAGGTCAGTACTCGGTTTATCTGACAGCGAAGTCTCATCTGCATTGAGTCAGACCCTCAGGGGGTATTCCATGCGTCACAGAAACATTTCTAAGATCTTTGAAAAGCATTATGATCAGGTTGCCTATTTGATCCCGCGGATGAACATGGAGTCGGAATCGATCGACTATTCCCGTAAAATACTCATCGGTGCCTATTTTACAATGGAATACTCGATTGAATCAACAGCCTTCTTTAATCCTTCAATTGTTGAACATCCGGATCAGACTGAAACTGGCCCCGGTGAAAAAAGAGTTATTCTGAGTTTCAGGGCAACAGGTGAAGGACATATTTCATCGATCGTGTTCCGCCAGGGTGTGCTTGATAATAAGAATAATCTATCAATTGAACCTGTCGGCAGCATGCTTGAGGAGGCTGAGCACATAAGGCGGCATGTTTACAACAAGAAATCGTTCAGCCAAAAACTAGACCAAATGCAGGATTTCCGGGGGATTATTCCACCCGGATTGATCATGGATAAATTGAACGATGAGTTTACCTATGGTGAGTTGCACGAATGCATTGAATCAGCAAGGGAAGCACTTCATCTGGCAGCAGATAAAGAGGTCCTTTTTAATCAAATCATCTGGTTGGCTTCATCCCATTATGAGCTTGAATTTTCTTTGGATACCCACATTTCTGAAAGGGTTATATTTCCAGTATCGAGAAACGAGAAAAACGGCATTGAAGATGCTCGTTTTGTAAAGTTTAATGACGGTAGCGAACAAGCAATCTATTATGCCACCTACACGGCATATGACGGAACAACGATACTGCCAAAGATGCTTGACACGAGTGATTTTTATCACTTCAGAATATTGCCGTTGCACGGTGAAATAGCCAGGAACAAAGGCATGGCCATGTTTCCCCGTAAAGTCAATGGCAAATACGCTATGCTCTGCCGCCTGGATGGGTTTAAAAACTACATTGCCTTTTCTGAGAATATTTCCGTTTGGCGTGAAGCCAAATTATTACAGGAACCCAGGTTCCCTTGGGAATTAATCCAGATAGGAAATTGCGGTTCACCAATAGAAACCGAAGAGGGCTGGCTGGTATTAACGCATGGAGTGGGACCAGTACGGGAATATGTCCTGGGAGCTTCCTTATTTGATCTTCAGGATCCCAGGAAAGAGATTGGTAGATTGAATACCCCATTAATAATACCAAATGCAGAAGAAAGAGAAGGGTACGTCCCCAATGTTGTATATTCCTGCGGTTCTATAATTCACAACAATGATCTGATAATACCATATGCCATGTCCGATTATTCTTCAACCTATGCTACCGTCAATTTAAGGGAATTGCTGAATGAGCTGAAACATCAAGACTTGAAAACTTAAAATACTTCCCTAAAATACTTTTTACTATATGCGACAGTTAGTAATTACCAAACAGGTTACCAACAGGGAGGAGTCTTCACTCAATAGTTATTTTCAGGAAATTGGCAATATTGAACTTATCTCTGCAGAGGAGGAGGTTGAACTGGCCCGGAGAATTCATACCGGGGATATGGATGCAAGGGATAGGCTGATAAAGGCAAATCTGCGCTTTGTGGTTTCCGTATCAAAACAATATCAAAACAAGGGAATGGGACTTCAGGATTTGATCAATGAAGGCAACTTAGGATTGATCAAAGCGGCCCAAAAATTTGATGAGACAAGGGGATTTAAGTTCATATCCTATGCCGTCTGGTGGATCAGACAATCCATTCTGAAAGCCCTTTCAGAGCAAAGCAGGATTGTCCGCCTGCCGGTAAACAGAACGTCACAGATAAGTAAATTACACAGGGCTGTTTCGGCCCTGGAACAAGAGTATGAAAGAGAACCGACGGTCTTTGAGATTTCGCAGGTAATGGAGTTTGCCTCACTCGATGTAACAGAGGCTTTCAAAAATTCAATGCGGCATGTTTCATTTGATGCCCCCATTGCTCAGGATCAGGACAGGAACCTGTATTCCATTTTATCCAACACTGATTCTGTCCTTCCCGATGAAATGTTGATAAGAGATTCACTCAGATCAGAAATTGACAGGGTTATTAATACATTGCCTACGAGAGAAGCCAACATTATCAGACTTTCATTCGGATTAAACGGCAAACAGGTACATACTCTCGAAGAAATTGGTGAGGTTTACAATCTGACAAGGGAAAGGGTCAGGCAGATTAAGGAAAAAGCAACGAAGAGACTGAAGCACTTTACGAAAAGCAGGGTATTAATATCCTACCTTGGTTGACCGTATCCTGTGCCGTGTCCCAATTCAATCTCTGTGAATGATTATTAATACAGACCTATTTGCTTTTCTCCAGGTACATTTTATCCTTTAAGGCCTGAATCTTTTCATCTCCTATATAATCATCATATTCCATTAGCTTATCAATTATACCGTTCGGAGTAAGCTCGATAATCCTGTTACTAACGGATTGAATGAATGCATGGTCGTGAGAGGAAAAGAACATATTCCCCGGGAACTTAAGCAAGTTATTATTGAATGCCTGTATAGACTCAAGATCGAGATGATTTGTAGGTGTATCCAACACGAGAGCGTTGCTATTGGTAATCATCATCTTTGATATCATACAACGCATTCTCTCTCCTCCGGACAATACATCGACCCGTTTGTGGATATCATCTCCGCTAAATAACATTTGCCCTAACTGGCCCCGAATATATATCTCTGATGTGTCGGTAGTATACTGGCAGAGCCAGTCGAAAAGACTTAATTCATTATTGAAGAATCCGGAATTATCCAATGGCAGGTATCCGTATGTAATAGTCTGCCCCCACTTAAACTTACCTGAATCCGGAGCCTGGTTACCGTTTATTATCTCAAAAAAAGCAGTCATTGCCCTGGGATCTTTCGATAAGAATACAATTTTATCTCCCTTATCGGCAATAAAGTCAACATTCTTAAATAAAACCTTACCATCGATACTTGCACTTAATCCGCTGACATCCAAAATTTTATCACCAGCTTCACGTTCAGGCTTAAAAATAATGCCCGGGTATTTTCTTGTTGAAGGCTTAATATCCTCAATATTAAGTTTTTCAATCATTTTTTTACGGCTGGTCGCCTGTTTCGATTTAGCAACATTTGCACTGAAGCGTCTGATAAATTCCTGCAATTCCTTTTTCTTTTCTTCGGCTTTTTTGTTCTGCATTTGCTGTTGCCTTAAGGCCAGCTGGCTGCTTTCATACCAATAACTGTAATTACCGGCGAACATATTTATCTCCCCGAAATCAATATCAACGGTGTGAGTACTTATTGCGTCCAGAAAATGCCTGTCATGTGAGACAACCAGTACGGTATTCTCGTAATTGGAAAGATAATGCTCAAGCCAGCTAACGGTATCCAGATCGAGATCGTTTGTAGGCTCATCGAGCAACAGGTTATCAGGGTTACCAAAAAGAGCCTGGGCAAGCAAGACTCTTACTTTCTGCTTCCCGCTCATATCCTTCATCAGGGTATTGTGAAATTCATCTTTTATTCCCAGGTTGCTCAACAGCGATGCTGCATTGCTTTCAGCATTCCAGCCATCCATATCAGCAAATTTCTCTTCCAACTCTGCTGATTTTATTCCATCTTCCTCAGAGAAGTCGGGTTTGGAATAGATCCTGTCTTTCTCCTGCATTACTTCCCACATTTGTGAGTGCCCCATCATAACGGCATTAAGAACAGTAGCTTCATTAAAAGCAAAGTGATCCTGGCTTAAAACAGATAATCTTTCGCCGGGTCCCAGGGAAATATGCCCCAAAGAAGTATCAATATCATTTGATATTGCCTTTAAAAACGTTGATTTCCCGGCACCGTTTGCTCCAATAACACCGTAGCAATTTCCGGCTGTAAATTTCATATTTACATCCTGGAACAATACCCTTTTCCCAAATTGAATTTTTAATCCTTCAACAGTAATCATGTTTAGCTTATCTTTTATGAAAAAGACTGCGAATGTAGGCAAAAATATCTGAGGACCGTGATCATACCTTTTAGTTCCTGAAAGAATAGTCTCCTGAAATCCAGGGGAAGCATGAAATGGATTGTGGAGTTATCTATTTGGAGGTGATATTCAAATCCTGCACCGGAACCGGGATGTCGTAACCCGCATCCTGCAGTGCTTTAAATACGGCCTTCCGAATAGCGGTGCCGTAGCTAAAGATCTTATCTGAATCGTCAATCCAGCAATACAGTGTTATCTCCATGGCAGATGTTCCAATCCCTTTAAAGTTCAAATAGGGTTTGGGGGTTTTCACCACTTCAGGGATTTTGCTTGCCGTGGAAAGTAATAATTGAGAGACCGATTCAATATCGGTGTCAAAAGGCACTCTCACTTCTGTTTTCACTCGTCTGAGCCTGTCAAAGAAAGTCCAGTTCGTGAGTTTATTTGAAATTAATTCTGCATTGGGTACGATAACATCCGAACCATCCCAGGTACGTACGGTACTGGCACGTATTCCAATGTCTTTAACAACACCAGATACATCGGTTATCTCTATGAGATCGCCAATCGTTATTGGTCTTTCTACGGCCAGGATTATTCCGGATATAAAATTACTGATGATATTTTGCAATCCAAATCCTATACCTACTCCAAGTGCTCCCAAAGCAATGCTTAGCTTATCCATATGTAAACCAGCAGCAGAAAAAGCAAACAAAACACCCAGTATGGTCAGGGTAAACTTAATCAAGATCAATATGGTGTTTGGAACTCCCTGTTTCATACTTGTTCTGGGAAAAACTTCTTTTTCTAAAATATATCGTGTAAAAGAAGATATCCAGATTGCTATCTGAAGAGTAATAAAAAATGCCAGGATGTTTCCCAGTGAAATACTCAACTCGCCTGCATGTATCTGGTAATTCAAAACGTCCCCAACTGCCTTAAAAGTCACCTCTCTAATATTCAAAAATTGAAGCACAAGATAGATTAGAAAGAGGTTCCCGATAAATTTAAACAGCTTGCCCATTTTCATAAGAACCAGCTGTCCATCTTCCTTGAGTATAAATGAATACTTCAACAGGGGTCCCATTAAAACAAGAAAAATTAAACTCTGGACCAATAAGATAGCTGTTCTTAAAGCATGGATGACTACAAACATTCCGAGTGATACATAAACAAGTAAAAGAGCTAATTGAACGTTGCCAGAGATACTGGCAATTAATGAAATTATTCCTAAAACAATAAAAACATTTAAAATGTAAGGCAAAGTACCGAACCAAAAACCATCGGATTTATCCCTCTGCATCTGGAATTTCTTGTATTGGATGAAAAGAAATGTGGTCAGTGTGTTAAGGAGAATAAGAAATATTCGCTGAGGCAGATGAGTGTAATCAATTTCTTTTACTACCAAAAACATTATATAAGAAAATGAAAACCATAATACCGTATGCCATCTCCATTTATGATTTAGCTTTTTAAGGAGAATTACTAGTGGCAGAAACATTATCAGTGCTATTAAATCCCGAAGCTCTCTGGGGAAAAATGTGAAAAGAACTGAGCACAACCAGGTAATAATGAGTGCCGAGAGCAATGGGTATTTTAACAGTATTACTGCCTCTTTGAATTCTTTCTGATAATCCTTATACAAGCTTGCTGCCCGGGGCCTTAAATACATAAGCAAAGCAAAAACTAAAAGAATGAAAATTGCAAAATAATAAGGCAGCATTGGATTATTCTTCAGGAAAGCCCTGATTATACTCGAATCGGCTTGAATTATGTCTTCGATTCTCTGCATCCTGTCTGTCTCAGCGGTGTCCCTTTTAACTTTCCAAACAGCAGGATAATCAGCCATCCAAATACTCGTTTTTAATTGGGATCTGCGTGATGCAATCAAATCCGAGATATTCCCAATTTTATTTTCTGCCCGGGTTATTTCAGTCTGTACATTTGATATTTGTTTTAAATAAGTATGTAAGATTTTTTGAGATTCCTCCAGATTAGAAATAAAATTGAGAATCTCGTCTTTAAAATCGTTTGAGTTTTGAGTGTTACTCCTTGTAGCAGGTGTTTGTTTTTCGGAAAGGCGAATTGAATCAAGCGTTGATTGCCAGATGTTTATCATTGATGTGGCAACAGAATCCTTATTTTGGCCGAGATTGCTGTAATCCAGGATGACTTCCTTCCATTGAGTAACCCTCTGGTTAAAGAGTTCTAATTCCCGTTCTTCCTTATCCAGAGCATCCAGGCGAAATAAGTTAAGAGTATCCATAAGCGCGGAATCCTTTTTACTTAGAACCACTAAAACGTCGTTTAGCCCGGGTAATATCGCATTGAGTTTTTCCGTGTCATTTACGATGTTCTGAATATCTGAAATTAAACTCCTTGTATCTCGCCCAAAATCAGGGATCTGCATTATATCTAAAGGCTTAACTTCTTTTTGATTAATATCCCGGGGTTGGCTGATCTGAGAATATGAATAAATGGAACCCAGGGATATAAAAAGGGTAATCAATGGGATTCTGAACGATGCAAACAGATGATTAAACATAGCTAATGCAATTATTGATAAACGAAAAATTACTTCAAGGTAAATAAATTAAGTATGTTGTTTGGAATTTGAATTTAAATTTTAAACTTTCAGAGATTCTTGGTTCCTGTATACCGGGAGCAGCGACATATTTATATGGCAGGATTTAATATAAAATTTGTATAATATTAGTTCATTCAATTTTTAATCAATATTTAAAATTATAAAAAAATCAGTTTCAATGTTCATGATGATTCTTTCCATTTCGGCCCTGGCATTTTTAACACTTTCATTTCACTACATGGGTGAGCCATGGGAAGTTCCGTCCAAATATAAAGCGATGAAAAATCCATCAACAGGTGATGCTGCAGTTAAGACAGGGAGTATGTTGTTTAATAAGAACTGTTCCTACTGCCACGGTAAAACCGGACTTGGCGATGGAGTGAAAGCACGTGGCCTGGATACCCACCCGGGTGATTTTTCCGGACCAGCTTTCCAGGGACAGACTGACGGGGAGCTTTTCTATAAGTCAAAATTCGGCAGGGATGAAATGCCAAAATTTGAGAATAAAATAACGGACGAAGATATCTGGAGCATAGTAAGCTATATGCGTACCATGAAGAAGTAAGGGGTGAACCTGGAAGATCAAGGACCTTTATAAAGAATGGATTCCGGGAGCAGTGTTGGAATCTCCACCATGGCTGGCCTGTAATTGTAGTTGTAGGATACTATGTCGTTCAACGGGATATATCCGTATGGCCCAAGGTCCTGTCATTTCCCCTAAACGATGCTTCTGGCAAGCCAAATAATGGCACACAATCCTGGAATTCAGCGTTCACAACAATTTGGGAAAAATGCTTGATATAGCTGGGTCTCACGAATCCTTTTACTCTCCTTCGATGGTTTTGCGTCGCAGCAAGATCTTTGCGTAGTCTCTTCCCAGTTTATCGTTATGGAATTCGTAAGATTGCTGGGCCCATTTGAGTGCTTCATTGGTGTTTCCAAGGACTTCGTTGCCTACTGCAACATTCAGGCATGCCCGTCCGGCTGTTTTTTGTTTTTGATGGTCTGATAACTCCTGCCAGATCTCGATGCCTCCCTGCCAGTTGCCTACCTCGGTACGCCGGAAAGCTGCCTTGAACTGGTTTTTGGCAGATCCGCTGGTTCTCTTGTATAATTTTCTTTTCACGGTATAATAGCTGGGCAGGAAACGCTTCACATAAGACCAACCGGCATCATAGGCAACCTCCTGAAGCGCTCCAGAGGGCGGGATTCCATTGACGAGTTCGAATTGCATATAACTGTTTTGCTGGTACTGGTCGATCACCGTCCTGTTTGAGGGTTCATATAAACGCCAGTAACATGAAACAGTCATATTCACCCGGTCCGGTACCTTGGCAACCGGTTCACCCGTTGAAATAAGCGCCATGACCTGTTCCCCTGCTGCCTGCAGGAGAAGGTCGGTATTTGAATCAAAGTTCTCAAGAACGAGCAGTGCATCCGTTTTTTCTTTTTCACATATTTCTGCAACGTGTTCCCAATCCAGCAATTCGGGCATTTCCCTTGTTCCGGTTCCATAGAGTCTCAGGGTCTCCGGGATCACCACCATGGCATCCCCCCAATTCTGGGCGGCAGCATACACGGCCTTGATGCAGTCATCCGATGCCAGGCGATCTGAGCCGGCAATCTCGCCTGTGGCGATTGACTCAGCAATCTTCCTGCTTTTATCCTCTTCTTCGGTCAGAGACCGGTTTACGACAGCGATCTCGTCAATTCCTTCCGGAAGGAATACCACCGGCTCCGTTGGGTAGTTCAGGCTCACGTATCCGTATTTACTGCAGCCGGCAAAGGATAGTGCGAAAATGATCAGCCATAAAGATGTTTTTGTTTTCATAAGGAAATTATATTTTACGTATTCATAACTCAATGAGTAAAACTGCTGTGGTAACACATAGAAAAAGGATATTCGATAATATCGTTGCCAGAGGTGAGCGTACCATAATCATTCTGTTTTAGCTATTCAGGGCATCAAAATAATTTTGTAGTCAACTTGTGCAAGACGCAGAATTTAGAAAGAACCTAAGAACATATTAAGTTATGATAGTTTCATGACAGTTCCAAGCCTCGCATATCCTGGAATAAGAAAAATACCGGTAAATGAAAAGGGGGCCATTCGGCCCCCTCTTCAATTCTGCTCCGGGTATTAAACCCAGTCTGTATTATTCTAAGAACAGTTTCCCTGATACCATGGATAATAAGACTATAATAAAGGACAAACTGAGCTTTTTCATTTTAGAAAAATTTTGGTTATAATATTTTATTTTTTGAGTTCTAATAATGCAGATTAAAAGACCAATTTCCTTTTTAGGGTTTTAAGGTCTTTTATTCTTTTTTACAATTTTAGTATAATTATCCTAATAATAATAAGTTCACATTCTGATTAAAATTCCTCCCCCCAGTAATTGATTTGGGTAATGGTTCCCGGGTATAGTTTTGAAAATGACATCAGCCAGGAAATCAAAAAGAGAGGATTCTGCGGCAATTATGCAGAATTACGAATCTCTGAAATTATGATTTATAATTTTACCTTCTGCATAAGAATATCCCGGATCATTTGCATCAGTTCCAGTTGCTTGTTTTCAACGACACCCCTGTGCGCCGGCCGATAGAACTCTGCGTATTTGCACTTTGCCAGGTCAACGTTCAGATCTTCAATGTTGCCATTCAGATCCACTCCCAGTTTTACCGGGACAGGTGATTCTACCAGGGATACATGGTATTTGAAGCTCATGTCAGTATTGTGCCGCCCGGCGACTACGGCTTTGTATTTATCCATCACAATAAGGAAGGGGTAAATATCAATCTCATTACGGAAGATGGTGAATTCGGCAGATAAGGAATCTACCTTGTTTTCAGTTTTTTTATTGAATTTAAGCTTGTTGGCAATGTCACTGAAGGTTTCCCCGTCCATTAATACCAGGTTACTTCCCCGGATGGAAGAAGCTCCACGCAGAGTTGATAGTTTAATATTGTAGAGTGAGTCCACGTAAGTCTCAATAGCTATGTGGAACTCCGCCTCTCCGGCAAACGATCTGAGCATGGGCATCAATGTATCAATGTCAGGGATCATGTTTAACAATTCTCCGATCTCAATATCGAGCATATGATAATCCAGTCCCATGTAAATATGATTCTTCCTCGGAGTCCTGTACATGGAGGTTAACTGAATCCGCGCACCAGGGGTTTGAAGGGTCAGTCCATCGAGCACTAAAACTCCATCTTTTACCCGCACATCACCAATAATATCGCTTATCGTATCAATCCCCAGGGTAGCTGTTTTAATATTGGTGTTAAGTAACAAATCTATTCCCTCGGGAACCATATAGGGTCCGGTATAGGTTGAATCATCACTGGATGCTTCAGCCTGCTCTACAGAGGTTGTATCCTCGCTTCCCAGTCCACTGGTAAAGGCCATCATTTGAGTAATATCAGTTGTATTCGAAACAAAACTGAAGTTGCCTCGAAGTATTGAATCTCCCCTGAAATAGGACAGTATATTACTTGCTTCACCTGATAATTGAAAATCAGACTTGTCAAATTTTATGCTGGCTTCCTCAATATTGAATGTCTCGGGCTCAAAATCCATTTTTACCGCAGGGATCTCAATGGGATGAGGACTGCCTGAGAGGGCAATGCTACCCTGGTTCATGTCAATAAATCCCTTAACCATCCATTGCAGGAAGATATCTTTCTGGGTATTGTCATTCTGGATATCGGCATCCAGGCTGATATCTTTTAGGCTAGCTGAATTTTCACCCATGGCAGAAATGAATTGTCCACTGTTGTATGACAACAAAATCCTGGGCTGATCAGGCCGCTTATACCTGGGAAACAAGGATATTTTTCCATCCGGTTTTGCAATGGCAATGCTAAGGGTATCCATCCCGGCATACAGGCTATCCATCGCAAATGAGCAAATTATATCCGGTATCCGGGTTGTATCCCTGACATCTGAGGTTTCCAGAGTAATGGATGAATTGTTCAGGTATGCATTATAGCTTTCGAGTTTGCTTGCGGAGAGCTTCTGCGAGGAGATGCTTGCAAAAGCAAATTTCGTATTTGGGGTGGATGCCTTCCGGTTGGGCAATGCAAAATCAATGCTGGTATGATTGGTTTGTAGTGACAGGCTATCGTAGGCGGCATCAAGATCTGAAAGGGTGATGTTGCCGGAGAACTTCATTCTTTCCAATTGCATTTTCTTTAACTGGGATAAGGTAAATTTTGATCTGATCTGTCCATTAGCCCTGCCACTGATATCTACATTCATGCTGTCCGGGATCATCGGGGCAAATTCATCCAGTCTCAGGCTCGGCTGCATCGTCAGATCACAGGCAATATCTGAAAAGAGGTGATTCACCATACCCCGGACCTTTACGTTTGACTGGGGCGTGCTGGCATTAAACCGGTTAATACGCAGATAGGAAAGATCGTCAGATTTCAAATCGGAATAAAAATTGATATCACCCTGGATATCATGCAATGGTAGCGGGAAATCATCATACTCCATGACTCCGTTTTCCAGAGTGAGATGTATGTCCATCAAGGGCATGAGGGAATCATTCAGCTGACCCTTTATGCTCCCTTCCGAAGTCAGGAAACCATCAAGCTCTATCCCATCGAGGTAAGAATGAAAGGATGTTGGGACCAGGGCAAGAATAGTTGAAACCTGCCATGAAGAAAAGGTATATCCGATATCGGTAGAAAGGGACTGGTGGACTGTGTCATTTTCAAGGCTTCCGTTTAGCCACAATTCCAGGTCATTGATTGAAAATCTTGCATTTTTCAGGTTTATAAACTGCCGGGATGGGATAAGATCTACAGGGACATTGAAATTTATTGATGCCTGCTCAAGGTATTTCTCCCCCGCGAATTCAAGCGAGATCATTGACCTGCTCACCTCCAGGTTTCCGCTGATATTATCCGATGTAACGGTGCCCGTAAGTTTAGCATCAAGGTTTTGAATCAGTGCATTTAGGTTTGTTGAAAGATCATTATAGTGAAGGTTGACATGATCAAGTACAACATCCTGAATATCAATTACTGGCAATATGGTTTTTGTACCCGTTTCCGGGGAAGAAGCAGTATCAGTGGAAAAGACGTCATAGTTGGTATTTCCCAGGCTGTCAGAAAAAACATTAATTGATCCGCCGCTGAGTTCTAATCCTACCAGTACAATTTCTTTTGTATCCCACCATGCCACCGCATCAATTATACCTGTGAGCTCTTCCACCATAAGTAGGGTATCGCTGTACGCACCCCTCATCGGATTGATTAGGGTAAACTGCTTGATCTTTAGTCCGAAATTCGGATAGCTGCTGAAAAATGTTAATTCAACTTCGCCGATTTCTGATTGGCAGGTGAGGTACTTATCAGCCTGTTTGCGTACGATGGGGGTAATTCGTTCGGGTGTAAAAATGATCCACCATGCAATGCCGATGGTAAGAATCAGAACAGCGAGTAAGGATAAAAATGCAATAAGAAAAACCTTAATGAATTTTTTCATCGTATATTCATTGGACTCATAATATGAAGGTTATTAAGCCTCAATTAAATCGTCACTTTAGTATAGGAGAATTCAACCCCGAAATCATCATGATATTTTAATGAGGAAGAAGTTAATTCGGTTACCGTATAAACCTTGGGTACAGATCCGCCAATTTCCAGGATATGAATATGTGTGAGTTCCGCATTGACCAGGGTCCATGTAAAAGCCTGGGCTTCCTCTTCGGTGACATCATCGGCTGTATCCCATGTGCCGCCTGTACCATCATCCAGATACTTATAAAATTCAGTCCCTGATTGCCATTTCCCAATCAGAAAGGCTTCATCGAAGGAGGGTTCCAGGGTTTCGCAGGAAACTGCAAGTAGAGATCCCACTATAAACATGGTGATATAGAACAGTGTCTTTTTCATAATGGAGCCTGATTTGTGAGGTAAATGAATACCCCGGTATATTAATCTTCGACCAAATTAATTTATCTATTCCGAATACGGTAATATCCGTCTACATTTCTATCCACAATTTAATAAAAAGTCATAAAATATTTTTGGCTGGTAATTTCAAACCGGGATTCCGGGACATGCACTGATTTGCATTCTGCTCATTAAAGTCATCGTTCACATAATTCTTCGGACTACAGGTCAAAAAAAATTTGATTTTTGCGTACAAAATTGTATATTTCATACTCTTAAGTCTTTTTTTATTAAAAACCCTACTATAATGAAGAAGCATTTACTCTCCTTCCTTGCCCTTGTTGTCATGCCATTTGCCATTTCCGCCCAAACAACCGTCGAGGGAACAATCAGTAATAACACTACATGGACAGCGGCCGGCAGCCCTTACATCGTAACGAATCACATAAATGTAAATGCGGGTGTTACACTTACCGTGGAATCAGGTGTTGAGCTGCGGTTCAATTCCGGAAAGTATATCCAGGTATTTGGCACCCTGCAGGCCAATAATGCCACTTTTACAGCCAATGAAAGTACTTCGCCCGGGTTTTGGCCGGGTATCTATGTCTCGTACGAGCATAGTGCTGATTACGGACTGGTGGAGCTGGATAATTGTATCATCGAGTATGCAAGTTCACTGTATGTCCGCAAAGGAGAACTGGTTATGACCGGCAATTGCCAGGTCAGGGATTTCAACGCCAGCGGCCTGGATATCTATACCGCGGGAACGGTAACGATGGACTCAACCAATATCCAGAATTGCAGTTACCCGATTTATTTCAGGGGGGACGGAGAGTTAACGGCAGGTGACCAGGTGGACCTGACGGGAAATACAACGGATTATGTCTATATCAACTTCCGGGATGTAAATAGTGAATTCTTGATGACGGACCTGGGGATCCCATATTACTACGACTCAGAATTGAGGGTAACTGCAGGCGGGACAATTTGGATGGGACCGGGTGTAAGTTTGCTCGGAAATACAGCGGCATACATAACGGTTTACGGGAAATTAAAGGCCAATGGAACAGTTTCTGACCCTGTTGTTTTCTCCAATGAACCCTCAATTGCTTACTGGTCCGGGATGAACTTTTACGATGCTGCCATAGACACGGCCTGCATCCTCAGCCATTGTTCATTTACCGGGGCCAATTATACCTGGTATAATGACCGGAATAACGAAATCAACGGCGCAGCTGTACAGATTGAAAAGAGCTCTCCTGAACTAAATGACTGTGAGTTTTCGAATAACCGCTATAACCTGGTGGTTACCGGTGCTTCTTCCCCTGTCTTTACGGACTGTGATTTCCTGGAATCCACCTATGTGGCCAGGCAAACCCTGAATATTAATATAGATCTGAATGCCATGCCTGAATTCAATAATTGTTCGGTGGCATTTAATGGTTCCGAAGGCAATGGAATCGGGATAATAGGTGCAACCGTATATCATGATTCCCATATGAAGCATCATTCATTCGTGGGACTTGACAGTATTTCTTATATCCTTCACGGGAATGAAATTATTCATGATACAGCATCCCTTGTTATTGATCCGGGTATTGTAATTAAGTGCTGGGACAATGATTATTATATTAATGCATTAGGGACACTGGATGCCGTAGGCACTCCCGATAAACCCATTGTATTTACCCATGTTAATGACGATGAATTCGGGAACCCCAAGGATACCTATAGTGATGGAACCGCCTCTTCTATTGGGACCAGCACTTCGGGCAGGATTATTCTAAACGGCCAGGCGGTCTCGCACCTGGAATACTGGAAGATTCATTACGGTGGATTGAACAGCTCCTATTATGCGGTATACGCATATAATGACAACATAGTTAAAAACTGTGAAATCATGTACAGCCATCGCGGGATTCTCTTCTCCGGGAATGCCCAGGTCATCAATAATACGCTGGAAAATATTGCGACCTATCCCCTGTCCCGCCGCATGAATGAAGGGGCACCTGTATTGATAGGAAATTCGGTTGTGAACAGCGGGCATTTCGGAATATTTGTGCATGATTTTATGGATGGGACTTATTCTGTAGAGGGAATGGATATAGGGAGTGAACCGAATGTGGCTTATATCATTGATAACAATATTACAATTCCTGCCGCTGCCAATGTCACCATACAGCCGGGCACCGTCTTCAAATTCGCAAGTTACTACGGGAAGCTTTCGGTCAGCGGAGGATTGAAATCTGGTGGCTTAAAAAATAAAAAGGTCATTTTTACATCGATCTATGATAATTCAGCATCCGGGAATACGAATTTTAATAACGGGGCTGACGCGACAGGATATAAATGGAACGGGATAGAGTTTTACAACAGCTCAAACGATGCCCTGAATGAACTCAGGAATACCGAAGTGAGGTATGTGGACAATGCCATAAGGATGAGTGATTGCAAGGTGGTGATGGACTCTGTCCTGTTGAATTTTTCAGGGGGACATGCAGTCGCTGTTTACGGAACTGCCAATCCGGTGATTACCAATTGTGAATTTAATAACCTGGCCGCAGCACCCGTCAAAATGGATATGTTCG
This sequence comes from uncultured Bacteroidaceae bacterium, assembly GCA_963777115.1. Taxonomy (GTDB): domain Bacteria; phylum Bacteroidota; class Bacteroidia; order Bacteroidales; family SM23-62; genus SM23-62. The sequence continues at coordinate 97,255 of CAVZPP010000003.1, forward strand.
CCAGTCCCGTTTTCTCCGGCAATACAATAGCAAATGTTGACCGGGTGGGGATCACAATCCGGGGAGGGACCATCAGCGGAACGGTGCCTATAAGGAGCTTTGCCGGGTATGACAGCATCACCTACCTTATCCCCGAGACCATGGAGGTGGCTGATGAGCTGACGATTCCGGCGGGACTGACCTTCAAGGGGTCAGGGTCTGCCTATTTCAACATTAACGGTCTTCTGAACGTGCTGGGAACGGCCGCAGACCCGGTTATTTTCACAACCCTTCAGGACGATGCTTATGGGAACCCCAAGGATACCCAGCAGAACGGTGTCACCTCTGTAAGTAATAACGGTAACCGAATCTTGTTCAGGGACCCCGCGGATGACAACAGCCTGATCAGGCATGCAATTTTCCGGTATTCCTACACATACGCGGTTTATATGGCCAGCGTATCCCCGAGGTTTTCCAATATCACTTTCCATAATGCGGTCAACAGCGGATTATACCTTGTCGGAACAAGCACACCGACCGTAGATACCTGTGTCTTCGATGAGCTGGAGTTCCCGATCACCACTTCCCTTATGACATTCCCGGGAAGTTACAAGGACAATATACTATCCGGCTCGACCGCCAGCGGGATCCTGATCATTGACAATGAAACCCTGACCCAGAACTACACCCTGGGGAAAAAAGATTTTGCCGGGATAGAGAACATCCCTTATATATTCAACAGGTATACTGTTGGAACAAGCGCCGTGCTGACCATTTCTCCGGGTGTTGTATGCAAGTTCAGGCAGAACGGTTACATGAATGTCAGGAACGGCCTTATTGCAGAAGGGGGCAGCTCACCCGATTCGGCCATTGTGTTTACAGCGGACCGGGATGATTTTTACGGGGGTGATACCTATGGGGACGGTGAAGCGAGCCAGGCGACCTTCAACTGGTGGTGGGGAATAGCCTTTCCGGAGGAATCAATCGATGTATCCTGTTCAATGGACAACTGTATCATTAAGAATGCATCCCGTTATTACACCAGCGGGGTAAACGTAAATAACCGGGGCGGGATTACCCTTGACAATTCTTCACCCTCAATCACAAATTGCCTGTTCGAAGAAGATTACTGGTCGATAATTGTCCGGAATACCTCCCTGCCCACGATTTCCAATTGTGATTTTGTGGAAACTAATCCCACCAACGGATACGGGGTATGGAACGAGAACGGGGTGGTCACGGTGGTGGCCGAAAACTGCTGGTGGAATGATGCCAGTGGACCCTATCATGCTACTCTGAATCCAACCGGACTCGGAGAGCGGGTTTCCAATAATGTGGATTTCGATCCCTGGATAACCCAGACTGCAAAACCCATACAGGGGGATATCAGCCTTAACGGGGAAGTGATGCCCTACGATGCATCACTGGTACTGCAACATACCGTGGGGAATATCACACTGGATGCCAAACAGCTGAGTGTCGCGGATGTGTCGGGGAACGGGACCGTAACCAGCCTTGATGCATCGCTGATATTGCAGTTTAGCATTGGACTGATCACAAACTTTGACCAGCCACCCCCAACGAAATCAGGTCCCATTTTCGGTGACCTGGCAATTATTGCCCCAATGGACTTCAAGGCTGAAGCAGGAACCCGGTTTGAGATCCCGGTATCACTTACTACTCCTGCGGGTATTAAGTCCCTCGACCTCCAGATCAGCAGCAATTCACAGCATATCAGGTTTGTCTCACTGAATACGAAAAACCTTCCGGCAGATATCATGGCTGCATCCGGATATAATGAGCAAAACGGATTGCTGAAATTATCCCTTGCATCTGCAATGGACATGGGACTGAATGTGGATGTAGTGGGACTGGTATTCGAGCTTGTGGATCCCTCACAGGGAACTTCCGAAATTGGACTTACCAACCTGGTTGCCAATGAAACGGAGATCCGTGAGAACCTGTTTAAAACCCGGATTGAAAGTGAGGCCGGGGCAACCGGATTGCAGGATGCACCCGGAGTTGCCTCCCTCCTGGTTTACTATGCAAACAATCTCCTGGTTGCCGAACTGGATCTTGTGGAAAGACAATCACATCTGGTTATCAAAGTACATGACATGACAGGCAGGCTGATCCAAACAATATCTCACGATGACCTGCAGGCGGGTTCCTACCGATTCACATTCCCGCCGAATGCAAGTAATGGCGTCGATGTGAACGGGGGAGTCGGGAAACTCAAATTCTGCCTGCTTACCATACGGGGTGATGATTTCGTAGTGACCCGAAAACTTGTTTTACAATAAAGGTGCATAACAGCTCTGATAACTCACAAACATGAGTGAATATATGCACCATAAAAAGTTAGTTGCCGGGATTGCCCTTGCCCTCCTCCTGGGATGGGTGGGCAGCCTTGCAGCACAGACCACACCCATAGGGTTCCGGATATCCGCGGCCTCAATCACGGAAAAGGACACCTTTATTGTTGCCCTTAATGCTGATTCCCTCCTGACAGGAAGGTCCGTTTTCTCCTACAGGCTCTACCTGAATTACTCTCCATCGTATTTTGAATTTTTAAGTATGAACGGAACAGGTGCGGTACTCACAGATTGGGGAGCACCCAGTCTGAACAGCAGTAATGCAGGTACACTTATCATGGCAGGTGCCGGAAGCTCAGCCCTTGAAGGCAGCGGCGAAATGGTCTACCTGAAATTCAGGTCCCTTCGCTCAGGCAGCGCATACATTTCATTCAATACATCCGAATGTTATCTGAATGAAGGGAACCCATCCTCCACCTACGTCAATGGTTTCATTTCCATAGCAGCCCGCTCCTATCCGAATATCTACCCGGATTCCCGAAATATGTTTATCGGGGACGAAGTGAAGATGACCGTGTCCGGCGGGGAAGCCCCCTATACCTATACCGCAGGAAATACTCTGGTTGCCCAGGTAAGTAACGGGGACACAGTAAGGGCAGTGGGACCCGGGACTACCCGTATCAGTGTAACTGACAATAATGGAGAGGTATCCACTACCACCGGAATCTTTGATGTCCGGGCCGTACGTCTGGATATCCAGGAAGTATCCGCATGGCCCGCAGACACTTTCCTGATCCCAGTGAAACTGGAGATTGCACCCGGTACGATGATTTATTCCGGCCGGTTTGACCTCGCCCACACCGGCGGGATCTCCGGACTGCCCGGTGATATCATCCCGGGGGATTTCCCGGTATATATTGAAAACAATGCCCGAAATGGCTCCATGTCAGTCTCCTTTGCATCTTCCTCGGGAATAACAGGCAACGGCGTACTCTGCTATCTTTCCTTCAGGGCAAATTCCAGCGGCAGCCACTGGGTCCGCTTTGAAAACATGCGATTCAACGAGACCCTGCTTGCATGGACTACCAAATCGTACTATTACATGAATATCCTTTCCCTCCCCAACCTGTACCTGGTGCCCAATTCAGGGACCATGATGTGGGGGGAGCTGCTGAAGATAAATGCCTCTAACGGAACCGCCCCCTATAAATGGACCGTTTCGAACCCGGCCCTGGCAACGATTGATATCCAGGGGAACCTGACTGCAATAAGCGGGGGTGAGGTGCAGGTGACGGCGACGGATGATAATGGTGCCACAAAGACAAGTGGAGTCTTTACCATTGCTGATAACCATGTTTCGCTCTACCCATCGGACGGGAATCTCGATACAGATACCCGGGTACCCATCGTTTCCTCATCGCTCCCACCCGGAAAGGCCATTTTCGGTTTCTCCGCATCCCTTAGCTTCGACCCCACATACCTTGAATTTAAAGGGGCGGAATCGGTGAGCGGGGGATTAATACAATCTTCCGGATCCGGTAATACGGTCCAGGTGGCCGGGGCCATGAGCCAGGGAATAAATTCCGGGGTCATTGGATACCTGCTGTTCCGGATTAACACCAACCTTGCCCTGGATGCAAGCACCTCGATCAACCTGAATTCATTTACAGCTAACGAGAACAGCCTTGTCTCCACCCTTGAGAACGGGAGCATCCACCGGGTTGAACAGGTGAGCTACCGGCCGGTGGCTGTAGCGGGACTAAATTTCTCGTTGCAGGAAGGAAGCAGCGGTGAACTGGATGGGACAGCCTCTTTCGACCTGGACGGGGATCCCCTGACCTACCGCTGGAAAGCACCCGAGGGGATACTCCTGAGCGATACTACATCCCCAACACCGGAATTTACAGCTCCCTACGTTTCGGATAATACCATCTATAACATCCGGCTGATAGTGAACGACGGAGTCGATGACTCGGATCCAGCGGAGGTGAGTGTTACCGTGCTCCAGGTGAATATTGCACCTGAAGTTAACGCCGGACCCGATTTGAATTTTGTGGAGGGGAGTTCTGTTTCCCTTGACGGAAGTGCTTCCTTCGACCCTGACGGCGACGCCCTGTCGTACAGCTGGAAGTCCCTCGACGCAATCGTACTCTTCAATACGGCAAGCGTCAATCCTTCCCTAATCCTGCCCCAGGTAACTGTGAATACAAGCTACCGCTTTACCCTGGTGGTCAACGACGGCGCCCTGAATTCGGGAACAGACACGGTTACCGTGACTTCCATACAGGTAAACAAGAAACCTGTCGCTTATGCGGGAGGGGACTTCAGCCTGGACGAAAATGAGGCAGGAGAACTCGACGGTTCGCTGTCCCAGGACGGGGACAACGATCCCCTGACGTATCTATGGACGGCTCCCCCCCAGGTGACGCTTTCCTCCCTGACAGACCCAAAACCTACTTTTACTGCCCCCGCGGTAATCCGCGATTCTGTCCTGAGGTTCAGCCTGGTGGTGAACGACGGGGGAAGGGATTCCGATCCGGACATAGTGCAGGTTACCATCGTTAACCTGGATTCCCTGAGCATGGAGGCCCTTATCGACAGTGTCTTCATGACGGACCTGGATTCATATACCATCGATACGAACAATTCCAGCGTGCTGCTGCATGTTCCATATGGACTGGATGTGCGGGCGCTTAACCCGGGACTGCAGCCTTCCGAATCGGCCAGTATAAACCCGGGCAGCGGGACTACCCATGATTTTTCCATGCCGGTTTATTATACGGTGACCGCAGAAGACGGGATTACCTCCAGACTGTGGAAGCTGGAAGTAGTGCGGCCGGAAAAAACAGTAGAACGGGCATTGAATGCCGGTTGGAACTGGGTCTCCCTGAACATTCAGCCCCCGGATGTGGATATAGGGGCGGTTTTAGCGGGACTAACCTTAAATGACCTGGATTACCTGAAATCAACCGAGTATTCCTCCACCTGGTATACCGCTACCGGCTGGTTCGGAAACCTCAGCGCATTTCCCCAGAACCGTATGCTGAAATTCCGCAAAACCCTTGCAGAGAACATGGAAGTAAGCGGTCAGGAGATAAATCCTACCATTACCTCCATCCCACTTGTTAAAGGCTGGAACGACCTGGCTTACCTGCTTCGTTCGGATGAGCCGTTGGGTGAAGCCATCGAACCTTCCTCTGTTCCGGCAGGAGACATCCTGCTGAAAGGAATCGGGGGTTCCGCTGTCTGGTATTCCGGTTCGGGATGGACAGGCGAGCTGGATTCCCTGAAGGTGCTTCACGGGTACAAGATGAATGTGCAGAACACGGGCAACCTGCGGTACAACCCATCTGCTGAAAGCATGAAGAGCGGGACCCGCACGAAAACAGACCATGCCGGATTGCTCCGTGAACACGGCCTCAGTCCCTTGATATTCGAGCACTCTGCCACTCTGATCGCAGAGGTTTCCTCCCAAAACGGGCAGGATCTCCTGCGGGCAGGGGACCTGATTATGGCCTTCCACGGGGAGGAGATCAGGGGTGTATCGGAAGCGGTGTTTGTCCCTGATCTAAACAGGCATATCTTCATCCTGACTTACTATTCCGGCGAAGATATGCAGGATATCTCCTTCCGGATCAGGTTTGAAAAGGCAGGTATCGAATATGTTCCGGATCTCCTGCTCCCATTCCAGGCAGACGGGATATACGGCGAAGCCTACCTGCCGCACCATATCATGGTCAAAGACCTGAGCCTGGATGTCGACAGACTTGAAGGCAATACCCTTTCCCTCTACCCTAATCCCGCATCGGATGAATTAATGATCTGGTCTTCCTTCCCCCTGAGGGAAATAAATATTTATACCCTTACCGGAGAAAAGATTGGGCATCTGATGAGTACGGAAAACAGCCTTCGCATTCCGGTGCGTCATTTCGCCCCGGGAATATATACCCTGGAAGCAGTGACTGGTGACAGAGTCATTATTCGAAAGATTGTTATAACATCCCATTAAATCTGAATAAGGAAATGAATCACAGGATATATAATATAATCAACAGGTTTAAGGGAGTTATTCTGATTTCTGCCCTGGCCCTTGCCATCGGACCGTTTACAGCAAATGCTCAGCTCCAGGTCCCTGCCATTCCTTCCAATACCCAGCTTTCAAACCAGTACGAATACAGCTCAGAATATATCTACAGGATCAACCTTAGCGGTGGATGGCTTGAAGACGGAACCATCATTGCCTATGTTGACGGCGAACTGCGGGGGGCCCAATCCGCCTCCCTGCTCTTCCCTCCTACCGGCCTTTTCGAGTACAAGGTCCGGGTTTTCAGCAATTCTTCCTCGGGTGATTCGGTAAGTTTCAAATACTACGATGTCTTCAACGGAAAGGTCTATGAAATAGAGGAGAAGGAGTATTTCACAGCCGATAATGTGCCCGATTATTATTCGCCAACTACACTTAATGCCTATTGCGGTGATCCCGGCCAGGCTACCGGCTTGCTGCCCGGTGATGGTAGCACTGGACTCGAGGCAACGGTTGATTTTTTCTGGGAGCCCTCGGGGAACACCCTGCATTACAACCTCTTCCTCTGGAAGGACGGCGAGTCTGTACCTGGCACCCCCTACCGCTCAAATATCTACGGTAGCTCTGCTCGTATATACAACCTGGAATACAGTTCTACCTACCACTGGTTTATTCAGTCCCTTAACCAGTGCAAGCAGGTAAATTCCCCCACTCAGTCCCTTTCCATCCGTGAGCTCCCCGACCTCCTGATGACGGGTGTCACGGGACCGGATACCGTCTTTTCCGCTACTGATTTTGAGGTGGATTTCACCGTACTTAACCAGGGTCCCGGATCCGTTTCGGGCGGTTCCTGGTACGATGCTTTTTACCTGTCTTCTGATAATACCCTTTCGGGGGAAGACAGGCTCCTTGGCCAGCTCGAAAGAAGCCAGGTACTAAAAGCGGACAGCAGCTATGAAAGCAGCATTACCCTGACAATTCCCACCGACTATGCCGGGAATTTCTACCTGATTGGCACAACTGACCGGGGGAACAGGATCCCGGAAGAGGACAATGCCAATAATAACTTTTCACCTGCACCTGCGATTCATGTTATTGCCAAACCCCTGCCGGATGTGCAGGTTACTGGTATTGCAGCAGACAGGATAAACTATCAGCCAGGCGATACCATTGAGGTTTCCTGGATGGTCAGGAATCCCGGTGATGCAGATGCAAGCGGGAGATGGACCGAAAAAGTATCGATTGTTTCGCTTTCGGGCATTCGCCTGGACCTGAGTGGTACACCATCATTTAACGGCTTGCTTGAACAGGGCGGAGAGCTCAACAGGACCCATAGTTTTATTATTCCCCAGATTGTCAACTTTTCGGGCGAAGCATACGTTGAGGTGGCCCTCTTCCCATCGGCTGAGCTTCTCGAATACCCGGACAAGCTGGCCAATAACAAAGCCACCTCGGTAAACAGGATCACGCTTCAGAGCAAGCTGGTCCTGAATGTTCCGGCCTCGGCAAGCGAGGATTACACGGGATTGGTACGCTGTTATGTCAGCAGGAGCGGGAATTATAACCAAACCCTCACCGTTAACCTCACAGCTTCCCCGGCCAACCAGCTGAATCTCCCCGCTTCGGTAAGCATCCCTGAAAGAAGCTCAACTGCCGTCTTCAACATTACAATGATCGACAATGATGAGCTGGATGGCAGCCGTAATGTCACGGTCCAGGCATCAGCTTCGGGCTTTGACAGCCAGTCCACCAACATGGAGGTTCTCGATAATGAGAAACCCACTTTGAGCCTTTCGCTGGATAAAATTCTGGCGAATGAAGGCGAGACACTTGTCCTTACCGTAAGCAGGGACCTGGTAACGGCAGATTCTGTCGTAGTGCTTTTGTCCACCGACAAGAGTGCCCAGTGGGATTTCCCCGATCAGCTTACCATTTTCGCCAATATGCCATCGGCAGAAGTTGAGGTAAAGGTCGCCGAGAATGAAGAACCGGAACTCGATGAGGAAGTAAGTATTACAGGCCGTGCTGATGGTGTAAGTTCAGGATCCGTTTCAGCAACCATCATTGATGACGACATACCGGAAATTGAACTTGCAATTTTTGCCGATACAGTTTCCGAAGGGGCCGGACCTTATGCCACTATCGGGCTTATCCGGCGTCTTGGCCCGGCAGGCAACCGCATACGGGTGAACCTCTCAGCGGACCTGTCCAACACCCTCTACTTCCCGGGATCCATCACACTCGATGCGAATGTGGTCGAAAAGCAATTTAACATTGGTGCAGTAGATAATGGGGAAGTGGACGGCAACCGGACAGTAACTATTACCGGGAGCATCTATATTTCCTCCTGCAACTGCAACACCACTGCCTCGAACGGGGGCGTCGTGACGGAAAAACTGACGGTGGCCGATAATGACGGTCCCTCACTTACAGTAACCATAAACCCGGTTACCCTGAAAGAGGGTCTGACGGATGCAGGGACCATGACCATTTTCCGGAATACAGTCCCCACCGGGACATTAACCCTCTCTCTTTCATCCGGTGATGACAGCGAGGTAATACTGCCGGCAGAAGCTACTATTCCCGACGGTGAAAAATCTGTCACTGTCAGCATCAGCACCCTTGATGACGGGATTGATGACGGGAGCCAGATGGTTACCCTGCAGGCCGGAGCCGCAGGCTTTTCACCGGGTTTCGCCTGGGTGAGTGTAACCGATATTAACCGGCCCGACCTGGAGATCAGCGACCTTGAACTTGCGGAGGATACCCTCGTAACAGGAAGGGTAATGGAGGTCCAGGCCCTCATCCAGAACAATGGTTTCGGCAAGGCTCCTTCAGGCATAGAAATACGGTTTTACCTCTCGAAAGACCAGCGGATAGATGATAAAGATTCCCTGGTTTTCGAAGGCTATCTGCCGGAACCTATACCGGTCGGGGATTCCTATCAATTCCTTGATTTAATTCCCGTTCCCCCCATGACAGGGGATTATTTCCTCCTGGGAAAAGTCAATCCGGATGCCACAGCCACAGAATTACTTTATATCAATAATGAATCGACCCCTGTACCGGTATTTATCCGTCCGAGCTATACTGGAAATGCGACGGTTGCAGAGGACTTCTTTATGTCTCCCGAACCGGTCAGTATTAGTGGTGAGGCAACAAAGATCAACGGGGATCCCGCGCCGAATGTGGACCTGGATGTATACGTGATCGTTGACGGGGTGAAGCGTATCCTTGAAGTTACAACTGATGAGACAGGGAAATTTACCGCCATTTTCGAACCTTACAGCTTATGAATCGGGGCATTATTTAGTCGGAGCATGCTTCCCTGGACAGGGACTGGAGATTGAGCAGGATGCATTTGACATTCTGGGCATGGAACGGGCTTCGGAAGGATACCTTACATGGAATATTAAAAAGAACGTTCCCACTTCCGGTACCATTGGTATTCGGAACAGGAGCCATGTACCCCTGACGGAAATTATCTTCGAACCGCAGGAAGTACCCGAAGGAATGAACCTGGAGATTGACACGATAGACCTGCTCCCGGGCAGTGATATAGTGGATTTCAATTTTACAATTACCGGGGAGATCATTACCGAAGGAAGGAACTATATTGAAGTTCCCGTAAAGGTCAGTTCTGCCGAAGGGATCTCTTTTGAATTTACAGCTTACTATTATTGTCAGGCTCTTGGAAGCCATCTGGTGAGCCGGCCTGCCAGTATCAATACCACCATCACCAAGGGAAAGATCCGGTATTACGACATGAAAATCATTAATGACGGAGCCGGAGAAACCGGTCCCGTTGTAATTGACCTTCCTTCACTGGACTGGATGTCGCTTGCCAGCAGGGACACCATTGAAACTATGGCTTCAGGTGATACGATCACGGTGACCCTGCTGTTCACACCGAATGACGATATCCCGCTGAATACCCCGCTGAAGGGCAGGATCGTGGCACATAATACCAATGGCGACGACCTGGCCATACCCTACCAGGTTGAAATGGTATCTGAGGAGACAGGGGGACTGAAGGTGGATGTGGTGGATGAGTATACCTACTTTACAGAGGAAGCACCTCACATTCAGAATGCACATGTGGTAGTACGTCATCCCTACAGCGGCAGGATCGTCGCCGAGGGATTCACGGATCCGGACGGGATATTTGAAGCGGACAGCCTGCCCGAGGGATCTTACCGGATGACCGTTGAGGCGGCTAAACATGAAGGATACCAGAATGTTATTATCATTGATCCCGGCCGGGTCAATGAACAATCTGTATTCCTGGGTTTCCAGGCCATTACCTACACATGGGAGGTGGTACCGACCGAGATTGAGGATGAATACGAGGTGGAACTGATCATGGAGTTTGAGACCAATGTTCCTGCCCCGGTCGTGATTATGGAAATGCCCAAGGTGATGCCCCAGCTGTTTGGGGATGACACCTATACCTTCCTTCTTACAATTACGAACAAAGGACTCATTACTGCTGAGGACGTGGAGCTGACCTTTCCAACAGGAGATCCCGAGTATGAATGGGTGACCCAATTCTCTAAGATGGACCTGCTGGCTCAGCAGGCAATACAGGTGCCTGTGACCATGCGAAGGAAATCCGGTCTCAAGAGCGGAGGAGGGAACTGTTCTGATTATGCCTTTACCATTTATGGATTTGAATGCGGTCCCGATCGTCAGTGGCGTCGAACCACATCAGGATTTACTATTTCAGGAAGGGTATGCAGTGGTGATGGTGGTGGTGGTGGATCACTTCCCGGAGGAGGAGGAGGCGGTTCTGGTCCCGGCTACGGAGGAGGTGGTGGCGGTGGCTCCTACGATCCATATGGAGGAACCCCCTCGACGGTATCACCCTCCACCGGCTGCGATCCATGTGCCATATCAGTATTGACAACCATACTGGGATGTTTAGGTGGCAATATAGGAGGAGCAGTGGCCTGTGCGCTTGGTGCGGCAGATGGTATTTCTCCCAGCGATGCACTGGGTTGCATCCCCGGACCTCCCGGTTGTGTAATTGGGGTTATTGGTACTCTATGGACCTGTTATAATAATCCTCCAGGGGGACTTGGGGGTAAGAAAGCCGGACCCACCATTCCTCCCATCATGGAACAGGCAGGAAGAGAATTGGAATATGCTGTGTATAATGATGAGGCTCAGAGGGCTTATTACTCTGAGTACATGGGTAGCCTGGACTGGGAATCCAAGGAAAACTTCATAGATTTTGCCCGAATGATTGATTCTGTTGTCAGGGACGAGACTATTTTCGACGAGGCCACCATCAATAAGATTAAGCTGGAAATGCAGGGAACAGACATATCACCGACTGAAATCGATGTTTATGTGAACCGCTGGAACAGTACAATGGAAGCCTGGGGAAAAGGTATAGGGACTCCCACTCCCCTGTATCCGGATATCGTTGATCAGGACTCCCTGGAAATCTTCAGGCAGAGAATTGCAGAAGCCCACGATTATGCCATTTCTCTCGGCTATACCTCGGTGGGAGAAATGAGGTTCAAGGCATTCAATACCCTGAAGGAGGAGCTCGAGGACAATCGTTCGTCCATCTGCGCATCCGTTTCCATCAAGATCTCCCAGAAACTGGTGATGACAAGGGAAGCCTTTGAAGGAACCCTTACCATATTTAACGGGAATGAAACAACTGCCATGGAAGAGGTTAAGCTGAATATCGAGATCCGGAATTCCAACGGTGAATTATCCAATGACCTGTTTGAAATAGAAACAAAGGCCCTTGATATCCTTACCGGTATCGATGGCACAGGTTCTCTCGGGGCTGAGGAAACAGGCAGTGCTACCATTCTCTTCATTCCTGAGAAAGGCGCCGCTCCCGAAGTACCGGAGAGTTATTCCTTTGGAGGTTCCTTCTCATACCTGGACCCATTTACCGGGGTTACCGTTGAAAAACCCCTGTTCCCTGTGACACTGGATGTAAATCCAAGTCCCGATCTATTTCTGCATTACTTTATGCAGCGTGATATCCTGGGCGATGATCCCCTGACTGATCCCATAGAACCCATCATCCCTGCTGAACTGGCCGTGATGATAGAAAACAATGGTTATGGCGTTGCTAAAAACGTTCGCATAGAATCCGCCCAACCGGAGATTATCGAAAACGAGAAAGGCCTGGCTATCCATTTTGAACTGATTGGGTCCAATCTCAACGGACAGCCCAGGCAGCTCGGGTTGATAGACATTGATTTTGGTAATATTCCGCCAAAGTCTTCTACAGTGGGACAATGGTGGTTTACCTCTGATCTCCTCGGACATTTTGTGAATTATGAAGCCAGTGTAACTCACCTGGACAGCCGGGGGAACCCGGATCTGAGCCTGGTAAGCGGTGCGGAGCTGCATGAACTGATACGAAGCATTCGTGTGTATGGACCGACCGATGACGGCATCAATGATTTCCTTGTAAATGACTACCAGGATGCCGAAGAAAGGCCTGACCTGATATTCCTTTCCCAGGGAGAGCAACTCCTTGATGTATTTGATTCGGATATAGGACTCTTTGAAGGTTCCATCCGCACACCGGAATTTCAAAATACCCTGAAGGTTGTTTCATCCAGGCTTGGCTGGAATTACACAAGACTGCCGGATCCCGGCAATGGAAGATATGAAATTATCTCCGTCACGAGGAATTCGGACATGCAGGAGATCCCGCTTGACAATGCATGGCTGACGCATGTTACCCTGCCGGACGGGGATGAACCGGTGTATGAGAATAAATTCCATATGGTGGATATATTCGAGGACCTTGGCGAGCAGGAATATACCATTACCTGGAAACTGAAAGACCCGGATCCTCCTGCCATACTTCGAATTGACGGTGCTCCTTCTGCCTTCGTGAGCCAGCCGGTAACCACCTTCAATATAAAGTTCAACAAGGAGATCGACCCGGCTACCTTCACCTGGCAGGATATGATACTCAGGCTGCAGGGGGGAGATGACATAATGGATTCATCAATTGTCATTACCCGGATTGATTCGGTTAACTACAGCATCGATATGTCCACGCTCACAACGGGCAACGGGTTCTATGTACTCACCGTACAGGCTGCCGAAATCCAGGACCTGGACGGAACAAAAGGCAAGGTCGGGAAACAGGCTATGTGGACCCAGTTCCTGAATGTGCCGGTCGTGGAAGAGTTTATAGGACTGCCGGAAGGTGAAGCAGGCGATCCTTTCAATTATCTGCTGGTACAGTTCAATCTTCCAATTGATATAAATACACTGGTACCGGAGCGCTTCCTGATCTCGAAGGCCGGCCTTCCGGTGGAAGGATCGGTGACCATTATCCAGATGGACACGGAAGCGAAACTGTTCAAGCTGTCCGGACTCGAGGCTATGATGACTTCGGATGGGGATTACATCCTTACGGTTGACCTGCCTAATATCGCTACGATAGATGGTGAACAGGGACTCCTGCAGCAGGAGGTGGGATGGACCATAGACAGGACTCCCCCAACCCTTCTTTCAATCTCTGATATCAGGGAAGGAGGGTTTGATGAACTCCATGTCACCGGTATGCAGATCCTGTTCAATGAAGCTGTGAGCGGTTTCGGTCTTAGCTCGATTGAACTCTGGAAAAACGATACTACGCGGCTGCCCCTTTCACAGGTTCATTTTGATTCCACAGGAATTGTTAGCCGTGAATTATCCCAGTTCAGGCTGCTTACCTACTATACCGGGAAATATACCCTGAAGCTACATATGAATACATTATATGACAGGGCAGGAATTCGTGGTGAGGGAATTGAAGAATTTCGCTGGAGCGTGGACCGGTTGCCACCGGGAAGGGTCGAAAATCTCCGTATCAGTCCGGACCTCGGATACTCCCCAACGGATGGTATCACATCAACAAGGCTGCTGACATTATTAATGGATGTTGTAGAGGACAATGTCACGGTGGAGGTTTATAAAAACGATTTCGGCACTCTCACCTACCTGGCCGGCAGTGCCGGTGTAATGGCAGGGGAATTTGAGATTCCCATTAAGGTTACCTCTCCAGGGAACATCCTGCTCGAGGTCCATTGCATTGACACAATCGGCAACTTCAGTATTGCCCAGCAACAGATTATCGTGGATGAAGCGGCCTTCCGGGCATTTTTCAGGGAGATTCCGGAGAAACCTGTAAGTGATCACCCTGTACAGGTCAGTCTCGTATTTTCCGATAAGATCCTGGCATCCACACTGAAAGCTTCTGATTTCTTTGTCAGCTTCAAGGGACAGGGTATGAGTCCCGGTAATATCTATTGAAGCAGATATCGGATACCGTGTTTACCATCAGCGGGATTGATTTACCTCTAAGGGTGGCAGGGGACTATACCCTGGGAGTGGACCTTACCCGGGTGGAGAAGTATATCAGTGGACTGAAAGGATCCTATTCAGCTGAAGCCCAATGGACGATTCTGAATACCAACTCTCCACCGGTAGCAAATGCCGGTGAAAATTTCAGCATGCTGCCCGGAAAGCAATACTGGCTGAACGCTTCCGCCTCCTCCGATGCGGATAATGATAATCTGGTATATGAATGGTTCCCGCCAGCGGGGATAGTCCTGGATGACAGGTTCAGCGCAACACCCTCCTTCTTTGCAGTAGATAATGCCGACACCACTGAATTTACGTTTTTACTTTCGGTAAGTGACGGATATACTTACTCGACGGACAGGGTAACTGCATATCTGCAGAAGATTTCTGGGACAGGCGATCTGCAGGATATAAGTATAAGTATCTGGCCGAACCCGACAGAGGGAAGGTTTACTATCTCTGCCTCCGGTGCAAACATTGAATCGGTATGGATATTCGATTTCTCCGGAAAGGTGATTATGCAACGGAACTGGACAGGTGAAAAGGAACAGACCTTCAACATGTCCGGGGTTCCGGCCGGGATGTATATCATACAGGCCAAAACAGAGGACAGGGTAATTATGAGAAAGATCGTGATTTATTGATATTGTCGTCTTTATTGATAATATCTAATTTATTGAAGTTCTATCGCGTACAGCTTGTTCATGGTGGAAATATAGAGTACACCATTTGCTGCGACAGGGGTGGAGTGAATGCGGCTGTCTAATTGAACAGAATCCAGGACATTCAATTTTCTGCCCTCTTCGAGGATCCAGAAGTCCATTCCCCGGGAACCAACATATACTTTCTGGTCTGCCACCAGTGCAGAACTCCAGGAATCTCTCAGGAGTTTATGGGTCCATATGGAATTGCCATTTTCTGAATCAATGCAATGCAGGTTTTTACCGCAATCGGTTACATAGACCCTTCCATCTGAGATTGCGGGAGTAGAAGCGGAATGTTTTACCAGTGGAGCCGTCCAGATTTCACCGGTTTCGGTAATATCACCGGTTTTTGTTGCATCAATACATTTAAGCCATGCTTCCTCTTTCCCCCACCAGATATCCCCACCTCCGGTGACATAAATTCGGTTTTTATAAAATACCGGCATGCCCATAAAATTAACTGGACTTTCTTCACGGTTTTTCAGATAATCTTGAATGTTTTCTTTGGGTGCATCGGGACCGCAGTCAAATTTCCATACCGTTTTAAATAATTGCACCTGTTCACGAGAATCCGATTGGGACAGTGCCTCGAATGCATATAAAATCCCATCCGGTCCCGGATAAAATACAAGCCTCTTCCCATTGACCTTCCCAAGTGAGGGTGAAGACCAGGAGGAGTGAAAAATTCTCGGACCAAAATGCTCATTGTCTTTGGCAACCAGCCTGCCTGTATTCTTATCAAGTGCGATCAGGCTTGGTGCATCCAGGGCAGGAGATTCCTGGTGCCGGTAATTTACTCCGTTACAGGTATTCAGGTATAGATAGTCCCCATCGATTAAAATGGAAGCATGGGGTGAATCATGGGGACTCAGTCCCAGTTCAAGCCTCAGGTCATACATCCAGATAATATCTGCATCTTTTAGTGTTACTTCATAGGCAAACTCACCCCTTGGAGCCATATACCAACCCTCACCCTGGAAAGTCCCGTCGTTTCCATCTGCCTGTCCGTTTAAATCAAGACAAAGTACTTCTGAACGATTCGTAAGTATATATACACGATTTCCTTCAATGCTCGGCGGGGAACATATGCTGACCATAGGCCAGTCATTGTGCCGGTCGCCTTCATACCTGGGAACAACAAGTTGCCAGATCAGGCTACCATCTGATTCATTAAAGCATAACAGGGTACCCCTGTCCCCTACATGGCGGGGGTCGTATGGATCTGCATTATTCGCCCCTATTAACACCTTTCCGTCAGAGACAACAGGCGTAGAATAACCATGGCTTCCCAGGGAGGCAATCCATTTGATATTTTCACCCGTTTCGGGATTAAAATTTGTTGGCAGTCCGGTTGCATCCGATACCATGTTACGGGTATGTTTTTCTCCCCACTGGGGACTGGATTGTGACGGTGTGGGTTGTGCCGGAATGAGTTGGCAGATAATAAAGAGAAATCCTGCAATAAGAACTGAGACAGTATAATGATCGATTGAATTGTTTTGTGAGAAGTATTCATCCGACTGAATATTTTAGTTTTTTGCAGCTATATCATAACACATCAGTGCATTTCCGTGATGGACATACAGGCGTTTATCATGAATTGCTTGGGTGGGACCAGTGCTGGTCGGTACCAAGTTCTATTTTGAAACTGCTGATCACCCTGCAATCCTTTTCATCAGCTTCAACAAGAGCCATAATACCATCGGTTCCATAACAGTAGAAGAGTCCCTCTGCAAAAATCATTACCCCACCGGATACTTGATCCGATACATAATTTAAATCACCTGTTTCTGTATCAATGCAATAAAACTCTTTCTTTTTATTCCGTGAGCTGAACAGACATCGCCTCATGGAGTACGATCCCTCCCATCAGGTTAAATATTTTCTCGTTTCGCCATCCGGCCTGGGCCGTTTTCCATCTTCCGAAAGCTCTATCATAAGGTGCCCGGATAATGTATCCGCCTTTGCACTGGCACAGAATACCTTGCCCTCCTGGAATAATGGACTGTTTGCATGGATATCGTTCCCCTGTCTCTGTTCAAATCTCCAGAGTGTATTCCCGTTTTCGGCATCAATACCCAGGACAGATTCTGATGTCATGGTAATGACTAAACGTGTATTGTTATGCTCGGCCAGGATGGGTGAACAGTAGGAGGATTGATCCCCATTTCCCTTACTGGACCAGATAGTCTCCCCGGTAAAACGGTCTAGAGCCAACACATTATGTTCCTTTCCACCCGGAGTGAGAATAATCCGGTTCCCATCAAGTAACGGAGATTCGGCTATGCCCCATTTGGTTTCCTGAGCGCCGAATTGCTCAAACATATCTACACTCCATCGGATCTCGCCGGTTTTCGTTTCCATGCAAAATGCCACACCCTGACCGCTTACAAAATAAAGTAATCCGTCAATGATGGTGGGAGTGGAACGCGGACCCGTATAATTACGATACCACTCCAATCCGTATTCCTTTTGCCATATTAGATTGCCCTGCAGATCAAAGGAATATATGACGCCCATAGTATCCGGCATTCCCAGAACAAATAAGCGATCTCCTGCTATGCTGACACTCCCATGCCCGGCACCCAGTCCCTCAAAAGACCAGAGCATAGGTGGACCAGCATCCGGCCATTCTTTCAATAAACCTGTCTGAGGGTATTTGCCATCTCTATCCGGACCACGCCATTGAGAGAGTTCATTTCTTTTGGTGCATGAAACCATCGTAAGAATTATACCTGCTATGAGAGCTATTCTACAATTCATTGAACATCTGGAATTTGATTCAGCCTAAAAATAAAAGATATTATTGATTATTAAAATTCAATAACTTGCCACCCTTTGACAACATATACTAAAAAGATGGAAGCGGGCGAATAAATAGACGTCGGTTTATTAAAACTAAAATAAATTCATGATATATAAAGGAGAAAAATTTGAACGTCTGGATTTATCCCTCACAAAATGGATGGCCTCACGTGGATTAACCCTGTTAAGGATCAGTCTGGGCATTATCTTTTTTTGGTTCGGCATGCTGAAATTCTTCGAGGGCTTAAGTCCAGCGGAAAAACTGGCAACCCAGACCATTGATATTCTCACGTTTGGATTAATAGGACCTAATCTTGTTCGATACGGTTTGGCAACCTGGGAAGTAATGATCGGCATCGGACTGATTTTTAATTTTTATTTACGAGAGACCCTGCTTTTAATGTTTGCCCAGATGCTGGGAACCCTAACTCCAATCTTTCTTTTACCTGATCAGGTTTTTACCCAATTTCCTTATGGCCTGACGCTGGAGGGGCAGTATATCATTAAAAATCTTGTCGTCATAAGCTCCGGATTAGTAATCGGAGCAACTGTCCGGGGAGGCCGGATGATTTCGGAGGTTGATCAGACCAGATTACATTGACATGAGGGGATCCTGGCGTTTAATTTAACCAGACAGCATTAACAAAAGCGGGATTACCGGCAGAATCCCAAACTGCAAATCGTACCCAAACTTTACCAGATGCATCGAAGGGAATCGAGAACCGCTTACTGCCAAAGGCGGGCAGATCAGTGGTTGATATGACCTGACGGTCAATGTTCTTACCATCTCCCCAGACAACCTCGACAAACTCGAGTGGAAAGGTCCATTCCACCTCAGCGACTATCCTTCGCTGATCCCCCGAGCCCTCAACCTCGTAGTTGCTTATCAGTATCTCCCCGGTTGTCATGAAATAGTCCCCTGCCCTTATGGTCTTTAAAATGGGACTCCAGTCATCATCCGGACCCGGGACCTTGTCCATCTTCAAATATGCAACCTGGTACCCGGGATACAGATCGTCTTCCGGTCCCTGCTTATAGGTATCGATGTCGGTAAGAAAACCCTTTGTCATCAATCCCGTATTCGCATACATATTATTCATCCTGTCTACTGCGTCGAAGGTCCTCCATTCACTCATCCGCTTTTTTGAACAGATCCACATCCATTGCCTGGGTGAAGTCCATCCCCAGGTATCGGTCATTTTTGGAAATGGGCAAATCCCAGGAGAGGTCCGGATACCCTACCGAGCTTTTGGTCCTTGGATGGGCGGTGTTCCAGTACCCATCCTCAGCATCCAGAAGTTTCTGCAGATCCTCAAGGCCTCCTATGTGGTAAACCCTGCCAAATTCCGGGTCTATTTCAGTGAATGGTTGTCCTTCCTCCCGGACTCTCGAGAAATAGACATTCTTTGGAAACATGATGTTGATATGACCGCCAACATAAAAATTTGGCTCCTCCCAGGGCAACACAAGAAAATCTTTGTCCGACGCCCGTCGGCATGCTTCTCCGTAGTTTTTCTGGTCCTGGAACCGAAGCTGGCCGGGATCCTTGGCATTCATATCACCATGAAAATCACTGATCCCGACGATATTCAGGCCAAGCCCTTTCATAGCTACAATATCCTGCAGGGGAGTGTCAAAAGACCCGGTTTTCATCACACGCTCGGTAAAAGCTGTAGTGACATTATCTTCCCGCAGATGCCAGTGGTTTGTAAATGTCTTAAATCCTGGTAAAGGTTTGTATACATCCCCGTGGGTAAAGTCCAGCACTGCCTGCCGGGTCGGTTCTGCCGCATCCGGACTCAAATAGAAATACATCCCCATCCGCTGCCAGGTACCCGGATGAGCACTGTACAGCGCATAACAATCCTGGTATAATGGAACCGTTGATCCTTCGTTCTCGGATTGCCGGACGCCCATTCCAAACTCTTTATCGGAATCTTTTCTATACCAGACATAGCCATTGTTTATATGGATCTCGCGTGCCCAGAAAAACTTGTGCGGCATTGGGAAGGTTGCAATTGATCCCTGGCTGCCTTCTGCTACCAGTACCCGGTTATCGGCTTTCACCCTCACCCGTGTATCGTTCTTTACACCTCCGAACTGGTATTGCTGGGGATTTCCTCCGGTATCTCTCCAGACGACCCGTTGCATTAAGGAATTTGAGAAACCATTCAAACCGGCATCAAATTTATAGGCAACCCACTCCTCTTCTGTTTTGGCAACCGCATCCATACGTATCAAATTCGTACTGCGATAGACGGTGAACTGCAGACTACCCTGAAAAATCCCCATCGAAAGACCCGGGAATGTAACCTCCAGGCGTGCGCCGTCAGTCTTTACACTACAACCCGTAGCGTTGAATTTCGCATCCATGCGGCGGATCTCATCCGGACTGCGGGGTATTTTCTCTCTTGCCCCTGGAATATCCAGCGGTGCGTCATGGAATTCCAGCCACCTCTGGTTGGTAATGACCTCCTGGGAGAATTTCATTTCAGTACTGCGTTCGAGTTTCGCACCCCCATCTCCTCTGCGTATGCCAGTCACAACGTTATACTCTGGTCTCAGATCCTTTCCAAGAACGGCCCATAGTCCATCCTTTTTCCGGATTGCCAGATCCCGCACTACTGGCTGACCCAAATCAATGGCAAATCGTGCCCGTAGTTCAGCGTCTTCCTGACCCGTCCATGTGACTACCAAAAGGTTCTTCTCAAGCTCTGCCGTTAGTCCTTTTACATATTCGTACTTAGTCATGTCACATCTGAGGGACTGGGCATTTGTGAGGGAAGTCGTGACCAGCGATAGCATTATGATTGAAAGCAACAATCGCAACCTAAGATTCAATTTCTGTATTCTCATTGTTTGGGGGTTTATGCGAGATTAAATTACTGATTTTTTTGGAACACCTTTACTATTCCCTTAGATCAGGGACGGTTTGGACAGGATAACCCCGGATATAAACCGAAGAAAATGCAAAAAAGAGTATCTTTCTTCCCTCAGAAAAAAACCAATAAATTCCCGACTAATATGAAAGCAAAAAGGGACTTCCTTAAAGCCTACGGATGGGATGAAAGAGCCAGAATGGGCACCGATATGACAAAAAAGGTACCTCCTCCCCTGTCTCAGAAATCCATTCCCCCCGATATTACCCTGATCGACCTGGTTCCACTAGAAGATTTGGAATCTGGATCCACATCACTCATCGAAACCATACAGCGCCGGCAGAGCAGAAGAAGATATACACAGGATCCGCTGACACTTGAAGAATTTTCTTTCCTGCTGTGGTCAACCCAGGGGATTCGTGATCCGTTCAACAAGGAAAACCCGTCCAGAAGGACGGTGCCCTCAGCAGGTGGTAGGCACCCATTCGAAACCTACCTAATTGTGAATAGGGTAAGTGAAATTGAACCGGGACTATATCGCTACCTTCCATTGGATCATAAAGTATACCTGGTTAAAAAAGATCCGGATCTTTCTTCCAAAGTAAGCGAAGCCGCAAGGGGACAGGCGTTTGTGGGACAGGGAGCCGTGGTGTTTATCTGGACTGCCATCCCCTACCGTGCCGAATGGCGATTCAGCCTTGTAGCACATAAGATGATCGCCCTTGATGCCGGTCATGTTTGCCAGAACCTCTACCTTGCGTCTGAATCAATCGGTGCAGGTACCTGTGCCATTGCTGCCTACGACCAGGACAAGATGGATGCCATCCTGGGGGTAGACGGAACCGAGGAATTTGTTATCTATGCAGCACCGGTTGGGAAAATTATATAAACCTTACACATATTATGAATCAAAAAACAGCGATATTATTAGGAGGTACCGGGTTAACAGGAAATTTGCTGTTAAACAGATTAATAGCTGATGACAATTATTCGACCATAAAATTGTTTTCCAGAAGAGAATCCGGGATCAAATCGCCAAAAATAAAAGAGTTTGCAGGCGATATGCTACAGCTGGAACAATTTAAAAATGATTTTACTGCCGATGAAGTGTTTTGTTGTATTGGAACTACCTCTGCCAAAACCAAAGACAGAGCCATTTATAAGGCCATTGATTTCGGGATTCCTTTTACCGCTGCCAAACTGGCTAAAGAAAACAACATACCCACCTTTCTGGTTGTTTCAGCTATAGGAGCAAATGCTAAAAGCAGAATATTTTATAACCGGACAAAAGGAGAAATGGAGCAGGCCGTTCTGGATCAAAAAATTCCAAACACCTATATCCTCCGTCCTTCCCTGATTCTGGGAGACAGAGGTGAGAGACGAATGGCAGAAAGTATTGGAGCTTTCTTATTTAAATTTACAAATGCTGTTCTGCTTGGTAGATTAAAAAAATACAGAGCCATCGAGGCTGATAATATTGCAGCTTCCATGATAAGCCTGGCTAAATCAAAAAACCCAGGAGGAATATTGTACTCAGACGGCAAGGTATTTGAGTAATAAGTTATTCCAGATCCAGAGCAATTACTTCATGATCTAATATTTCAGGTACAATAAGTTCAATGCTTGAATTGATGGTTTCATAATCAGGTTTCAATCCGGCCACCAGGAGTTGCACTTTAGCAACCTTCTTGCCGGCTGGTATCTGAATTTTCACATGCTGATCCGGCAGGGGGATTAATTCCCGATAAGGGCCTTTCATCATCATCGGATTGGTCAAATTCACCAGGTGTACGGTCATCGATTCTTTTTGCTTCCAAACAGTAATATCAAGTATTCCCTGTCCGGTTACCTTTACTGCAGGCTCCTTATTCATTGCCCAATGCACCGCGTTCCGGATCAGTTTTCCATGGTCAACATTTAAGATCTTCCAGAAGGTTCGGTCAATATCCCAAGGAAAATAAACAATCCGGCTACCACCCAGTTCACGCAGGTAAACCTCCCGAATATCCGTTACCGGTTGACGCGGATATACATGCTCCATAGGTAAATCCGGATAAGAAGGGATCAATGTAACAGGCGAAGGGAATTGATTATCAGTCGTGACGTCCAGGCGATAAACTCCATTGATGATACGGGAGGCATCTTCCAATCCCTCTAATACCGGGTGATATTCACCGTTTTCCTTGGCCAGCCTCAGGTAAGAATTCTTCATCGGGCCTTCAACTTCACCGTTGAAGGATACGCCCAGAAGATCTCCAATTCCAAAGTCATTTCGTTTTTCTCCCTTCTCATCAAAAAGGGATGTTTCAAATGTTGCCAGGAGATTTCCTCCCCTTGTAACATAATCCCTGATTTGCTGGCATTGTTTATCCGAAAAAGCTGCAATATTGGGGAGCACCAATAAATTGAATTGGTCTATATGCCCGGCATCCAGATATTGATCATGAACCATTTCGAAAGGGACCCTTGCTTCAATCAAAGCATGATACATACCCAAATTATGATCGCCGGAACTTTCCTGGTGATCTTCCCCTCCGTAAAAGCGTTGTGTCTGTTCAGAATATACCATTCCCACATTTGCCAATGGTATATCATTTCTTAAATAATCTCCTGCGTTATAATGCCATTTATAGATATTTTCAACAATTGAAAGCCAGCGTTTATCGTACAATGTGCCTGAGAATTTTGTGAACCATGGGCGCATTCCATTGGCAATTCCGTCAGCCACCCAGATGCGTACTTCAGCTTCACTCTGTACGGAATCCTTCCAGCGATAAGGCTCTTCCAGTCCAACGCTAAATATCCCACCAACAGGCTTTTTACCCATGATCGCCCGGTACTCCTTGGCTACTTTTCCATTCGACCAGGGGGGAATCATACCCCTCCTGGCCTGGTGATCAGTGAAAAGGATATCCGATTGCTCTCCTGCAATTTTTTTATCCGGAAATCCATTGGGGATAAACCTCGCATGGGGATGAATCTTCCGGATTTCCGAATCCCATAACTGCCATAAATCGTACAGCCTTTTTCTTCGCCATTCATTCCATTTCTGATAAGCAGGATCCAGACGCTGAGTTGATTGTGGAATTTTCATGCCGGAATATTCATAAAAATTCCGCTGGCAACTATCGCAATGACATACACCGTGCCCACCCCAGCGATTGGCGAATATTCCATCAATAGCATATTCTGACATGACTTCCTTATGAACCTCGGTCATAAACTCAAAGTTATAAGGCCCTAATGCACAGGTAACATGAAGTTCCGGATTGGACCAGTGCTTTCTTTTGTTTCCTTCCTTATCAACCGCTGCCCATTCAGGATGTGCTGCAAATGCATCAGGCCAAATCGCATGAGGGTCGGTCCGGGCGATAACATGCATATCCAGTTTACGGCATCCCTTGACCAGGTAGCCAAACGGGTCGCTGTCTTCCATCCACAGGCTTCGATGATGAAATTCAATTTTAGTTGGATAATAGGCCACTATACCACCGGCGCTCAAACATGCTGCATCTGAATGTGTTCGCTTAAAATAATCCAGCCAGAAATCAGGATCATACTGCCCGGGATCATTTTCAACAAGGGTTAACTGTGCCCATCTCATAGGTATATCAAACCATGGTTCGGTATCGTCCTTGTCTCTCAATGCCGAAAAACCTGCATGAGGAAGGAAGGGGGCGACGGATCCGAATATCATCGAATTTTTAACAAATTTCCGCCTGGAAAGATCTGGTTGAGGTTTATTTTTTTTCTGATGTTGAATACCCATAGTGCTCTCAATTAATGTAATTCGATCTCTCTAAATTAGTAAAAGCTATGGGAGTGATCATTGATTCTCCGGCGATATGTTTTCCCCTTCAGATAAATTCCTATTTTTAGAACAGAATTAATATTAATATTTCAACCAATAACTTCGACCAATGACCAATTTCAAATCTTTAATACTCACATTGTTGATTGCAACTTCCATCTCAGTAACCCAGGCACAGAACTGGCCAAACTGGCGTGGACCCGATGGAGACGGATCAAGTATAGAAACCAACCTTCCCACTGAGTGGGATTCAATTACAAATGTAGTTTGGAAAAGTCCTGTACCTGGCACTGGTCTTTCCTCGCCCATTGTATGGGAAGACAGGCTTTTTATGACCACAGCTTTACAGGAAACCCAGGAGAAAATATTGCTATGTTATGATTGTGAGACAGGTCAGAAATTATGGCAGAAGACCGTGGTCAAATCAGCATTAGAAAAGAAACACAATGACAATAGTTATGCATCCGGCACACCGGCTACTGATGGCAAGCTGATATATGTGTCATTTCTTGACGTGGACGAAATAGTTGTCGCAGCTTACGATTTTACGGGAAAGAAGATCTGGCTGCACAGTATTGGCAAATATGCCAGTCCCCATGGTTTCAGTTGTTCACCGGCATTATTTGAAGATAAAGTTATTATCAATGGTAGTGGTAAAGGAGAACCCTTCACGGCGGCGCTAAACAAAACCGACGGAAAAATCATCTGGAAAAATCTTCATGAAATTCCCGCCCATAGTTTCAGCACCCCAATTTTCCGGGAAATGGCAGGAAAAATGCAGATGATTTTAGGTGCTGAAAAGCAAATTGCATCATATAATCCTGATGATGGCACAAAATACTGGTTCGTTAATGGTCCGGATGAAGATTTTTGTGCTACTCCGGTCTATAATGAAAAATCAGGATTAGTCCTTACCAGCAGTGCATGGCGCAAGCGTATACTGATAGCCATTAAACCTGATGGTTCGGGAGATGTTACTGAGAGTCATGTGGCCTGGCAACAGAGTGAAGGGGGTCATTATGTGCCCTCCCCGGTTTGTACCGACGATTATCTTTTTACAACCATGACCAATGGTACAGTTCACTGCATTGATATTGTCACAGGTAATACTCTATGGAAAGAAATCTTAGGCAAACAATATTCTTCTCCTGTTATTGCAAATGGACTGGTGTATATGCCAAACGACGAAGGTGTGATAACAGTGATAAAACCAGGTTCGACTTTCCAAACGGTTGCAGTAAATCGCCTTGGAGAAAGAATGAATGCTTCACCTGCCATAAGCAATGGAAAAATATATTTGCGAGGAGATCAGCACCTGTATTGTATTGGGAAATAGTATCAAAAAGCCCTGTTAATATAAGGGGTATAATCTTTTATTATTCGGGTGTAGTCTTTATCCTCAAACAGCGGCGATGAGATTATATGATCTGCTGAAGCTCTGTTACAGGCTGTAGGAATGTTATAAATAACCGTCATCCTTAAAAGTGCCTTTACATCAGGATCATGAGGTTGGGAGGACATAGGATCCCAAAAGAAAATAAGAACATCAATTTCATCTGTCGTTATTTTTGCACCCATTTCCTGATCACCACCCAGGGGCCCGCTTTTTAGCTTGATCACTTTTTTACTCAAACTTTTTATTTCTTTTTCGATCAAAGAACCCGTTCTTCCAGTGCAAATAAGTTGATGATTGGCAAGAATGAGGGTATTGAATTTAACCCATTCCAATAAATCCTTTTTTGCGTTGATCATGTGCTACTAATCCTATTTTCATGGTTTTTATGTTTCGTATATGGACTCAAGATATGTAAAATTTACCTCGTAGTAAAGGTTCATTTCGAATAAGCCAAATGTACATAACAATACTGGGTGATAGTGAAAAAATTATTTGGATTGAACGGTAAGACTTTTTGTACCTTAGTACACACAATATTTGAACAATGTATCTTCCTATTTTAAAAATGAAAACATTCCATAATAAATATATCCTGATAGGTATTGGCCTGCTTTTGAATATCAATATACTAATGGGACAGGGAGTTCAGTTTGATCACTATGGAGTGGATGACGGGATTTCACAGAGTGAGATATTGTGCATTTTTCAGGATTCCGAAGGATACATGTGGTTTGGGACTCAAAACGGATTAAATAAATTTGATGGCTATTCCTTCGAGAAATATTTTAACAATCCTTCGGATACATGCACTATTTCAAACAGCTGGATATTTGATATCACGGAAGATGATAATGGGATTATTTGGATTGGGACTAAAGGAGGATTAAACAAGTTTGACAAAAATACCGGCCTCTTTACATATCACAGTATCAGCGATGTCAATGCTGAAGATAATTTCAATTTCATTTACGGAATTACCTCTGATTCCATAAATATTTATTTAAATCAGCCACCCATCCTTTCAGTTGTAAATTTCCATACAGGTTCACTTGAATCTTATGTAAATGCGTTTGAGCGGGATGAGGCCATGTATGATGTTGGATTTCCTATCATTAAAGACCAGGAAGGAATCATTTGGATGGGATCGTCTAATGGTCTCTCAAGTTTTGATCAAGAGACAAAACTATTCAATCATTATACATATAGTGAATCTGATCCTGGGACTCTCAGTGATAATCACATAACTGCTTTATTCGAAGATAAACATGGCAATATTCTGATTGGCACTGAAAATGGACTGAACATTTACGACAAAAAAACAAAAAAAGTCAACAGGCCTTATCAGAACAATAAGCAGCAGGGTAGCCTGGATAAAAAATTTATCCGCACAATCACACAGGATCACACAGGTGCCATTTGGATTGGAACGGATGGTGATGGCTTATATAAATTGCCATATAGAGGACCCACGGAATATTCTGATTTTATTCATTTCAGAAGCGGATCTGACAAAATCAATTTCATTAGCAATGATATTGTCCACTCCTTATATGAGGACAAGTCCAATAATCTTTGGATAGGAACTATTTCGGGTATTAATAAGACAGATCTGAAAAAGAAAAGCATAAGCACTTATATGAAATCAGATAATCCAAATTCAATCGATTTACTGGATAATGTAATAGCTTCTGTATACCAGGATAAGGATGGTAAATTATGGATAGGAAATTGGGGTAAGGGTTTAAATATATTGAACAGAGGCACGAATGAAGTAATTCATTATTCTTCTGAGTTGTCCGGGAAAAGGCATATTCCTCAAAATCACGTTCATGTAATATTTTCCGACAGTAAATCAAGAAGATGGCTGGGAACAAGAAACGGAGTCAGTATTTTAGATAAAGACAGAAACCAATTTATACCTGTTCAGGACTACTTTAATGCGCCCGAATTCAATTATTTCAATAATAATAGGGTGTATTGTATTATTGAAGATTCGGAGGGCAAAATCTGGATTGGGACCGGAAATGGTATTATTATTCTGAATTTAGAAACAAAAGGTTCAACAGTCCTTCAGATGGGTAACGAATCTTCTCTTACCATAAGCAGTAACCTGGTTTATTCCCTGCTTGAAGACAAAGATCAAAATATCTGGATAGCAACATCAAATGGTTTGAACAGGTATGATCCTTCGGAAAACAGTATTTCCTATTATTATAACCATCCTGACTCATCAAATACCCTGTGTGATAATTACGTCATATCACTGTGTGAGGACATAAGTGGCAATATTTGGATAGGGACCAGTACGGGGATTAATAGATTTGACAAAGCTAAATCTGAATTTCTACATTATACCCAGGAAGATGGCCTACCCAGCAATATTATCTATGATATAATCAAAGATGGTAAGGGTAACCTCTGGTTTTCAACAGGAGGTGGTCTGGCGATGAAGAATCCTGATGAGAATGCATTGGAACCCTTCCAGGTCGAAGACGAACTGCTGGGATATGAATTTAACATAAAAGCAGTATTCAAAGCAGAGGATGGAGAAATGTTTTTTGGTGGAATGGAGGGATTGGTCTTCTTTTATCCTGATTCACTAATAGATAACAACCATATTCCTCCCATTCGAATTACTTCGGTGGAAAAAGAAACCAATGGGATAAGGCAGAAATTAAATCAATACTCGGATCGCATTTCCCTTTCTTATGAAGATTATTCATTTTCCATTGAGTTCTCAGCCCTTGAATTCACAAATCCTTCCAAAAACAGGTATTCATACCAAATGGAAGGCATATCCGAAAATTGGATTGAAATCGGTAACAGACGGTCTGTGCAATTTACCAAATTACCGCCCGGAGAATATACATTTAATGTGAAGGGGTCCAATAATGACGGTGTATGGAATAATAAGGGTGCCAGCATAGGTATTACCATTTTACCTCCCTGGTGGAGAAGCAAATATGCCTACATTTTCTACATTGTGTTTACCATTGCAACTATCATTACTGTAATAAGGATGAGAGAAATAAGCCTTGTTCGGGAGAAAAAAATACTTGAAGTTAAAATCAGGGAACGTACTGCTGAAATTGGACAGCAGAAAGAAAGGGCGGAAGAAAGTGAAGCAAAATTAAGTTCTACTATCAGCTCCATCGATGACCTGGTTTTTGTATTGAATAGAGCTGGGATAATTCAGGAGTTTTATAATCCGGGGAAAGATAAAATGGTTTATTCTGTAGCGGAATCATATATTGACAAGCACTTTGAAAATGTAGGATTTCCCGATTTGGTTGTACAAAAACTTAACAATGTTTTTAGCGAATTAATGCATAGGGGCAGTTTGGAGGAATTTGATTATTCCATTGAAAGGGAGAATGAAATATTCTGGTTTAATGCTAAAATGTCACTGAGAAGAAATGTAATGGGTGAATTATTAGGGATAACCATTGTTGCACGAGATATAACCGGGAGGAAACAGTCAGAGGAACAACTCAAGGAATTAAACACCACAAAGGATAGGTTCTTTTCGATTCTGGCTCATGACCTTAAAAATCCCTTTTCAAGCCTTCACTCAATGAGTGAAATAATGATACAGAACTATCAAAATCTGGAAGAAACGGAAAAGTTGATGATGCTAAAAAATATGCATAAATCAGCTGAACTAATATTCAATTTACTTGAAAACCTGTTAACCTGGTCAAGCTCACAAAGGGGGCGTATCGATTATTCACCGGGGAAATTTAATATCTCCATGTTGATCCAGGTGAATATGAATTTGCATAAACTCCCTGCCGAAAAAAAGGGCGTGGGGCTTACATCTAATATTGCTGATGATCTGCCAGCTTATGGCGATAGGGAAATGATAAATACAGTGATAAGAAATTTAATTAATAATGCAGTTAAATTCAGCAATAAGGGCGGAACTGTGGAAGTAGAGATTCTAAAAAAAGACACATTATTTGAAGTTATTGTCAGTGACCAGGGAGTCGGGATACCCACCGGGGATGTAAAGAAATTATTCCGCATTGACGAAAAGTATAAATCAGTAGGAACTGCAGGTGAATCAGGAACAGGTTTAGGATTGGTTCTATGCAAGGAATTCGTCGATAAAAACGGGGGTGAAATCTGGTGCAAAACCGAAGAAGGTTCCGGGACCGAATTCCATTTTACGATTCCAATATTCACTGGTTAACGTTTAAATTGTAACGACCGAATAAATAGCCCAACCCATGGCAATGTCCCTGTTTCCGCAAATGATCCCTAAACAGCGCATGCATTCCCTTTCCATTGAGGAGATTCTATCGCTGGGGGTAGGTTTGGAAAGGAATCAGCCTCCCCTGGAGCACTATTTCTCACCCAACAGGAGGGAGAAGTTTGTAAAAAATTATCTCCACTACCTGAATACTTTACTGTTGGAGGCAAAGCACGGGCATCTGGAATTGGACATGTACCTGGTGTTAGTCCTTTCTTTTCAGTTTATTGTACCCCTGCTTGAAATTTCTGCTCAAAAGGAACTCAGTCTCTTTTATCACATACTGGAGCATAATTATAATCTGGTCGAACCGGACATCAACCTTTATTTCTCAACAGATGAGCATGATGAAGAAATGCTTGGAGAGGAAGCAGCGCTGTTATCCTTTCGTCAGGAATTGGACAATTCCTATGAAAGCAGGCGGGAAGTGAAGGACAGTGTTCAGAAAAGACTGAAGCAGGATGGAATTGAGGCAATCATGAAATGGCAGATGGTCAAAGGTATTCCTGAGCTTGCTACAGCTTTTGGTCGAAGCATCGTCATTCCTTCATTATTCTCGTTTATTGATAAAAAGCTCATATCTTTCTACCGCAAAACTACCGGGGGTATTGCATATGAGGTAGCGGTTCCGGAGTTTGGTAAATAACAAACATTAATATTCATGAATCAACCCCCAACAATCAGAAAAGTTTATAAGTTCGGTTTCTCATTTATTTTAATGTTCTCCCTCCTTGGCGGGAACATTAAAGCTCAGGAGTTACCCGCATGGCATAGTTTCCACGGTACGGATAGAACTAATAAATCAGCAGAGACAGGATTATTAACTGAATGGCCACAGGAAGGCCCTGGCTTGCTCTGGGAGATTTCCGGACTGGGAAAAGGATACAGTTCAGTATCTCTGGCCGAGGGGTATCTTTTCATCTCCGGGGTTGAAAATCAACAGACCTTTGTTTTTGCATTTGATCTGGAAGGAAACCTGGTATGGAAAAAGTCCAACGGCGAAGCCTGGGCAACAGAAAGATCACATGCCAGGTCATATGGCGGTTCCAGATGTACCCCGACTTACAGCGATGGGATAATATATCATTTGGGTGAACTTGGCCGGCTGGCGGCCTTTGATTCAAAATCCGGAGACGAGGTTTGGAGCATCGAATTAAGGGAGCAATTTGATGCAGAAATCCCGGAATACGGGTATTCTGAATCCGTTTTAATCGAAGGAGACAGATTGTATTGCTGCCCTGCAGGGAAGAAGGCTTACCTGGTATGCCTGGATAAACATACAGGTGATCTGCTATGGGCAAATACGGAAATACCCGGAACTGTTGGATTTAGTTCCCTGGTAATTTTTGATCATGGGGGCTTGCACCAGATCACTGGAATGAGTTCAAACTATGTTTTCGGAGTGGACTTAACTACAGGTAAACTTCTCTGGAAAACAGAATATGAGAACAGTCGGTCAAATAATGTAGCAGATCCCATTTATCACAATGGGTACATTGTTGCCTCCAGCGGTTACGGGAAAGGCAGTATCCTTCTAAAGCTCCATTCTTCAGGAAAAGGAATTTCTCCGGAAGAAGTATGGCAAACAGAGCTGATGGACAATCATCATGGTGGGGTGATCCTGCATAAGGGATACCTTTATGGGGCCGGGCACAATAACCGGGGATGGTTCTGCCTTGATTTCCTCACAGGTACACAGAAGTGGAAGGCAGGGGGAAAGGGATCGCTGACCTATGCGGATGACATGCTGTATTGCCTTGATGAAAGAGGGATCATGACACTGGTGAAGGCTTCCCCTGAAAAATATGAAGCGGTGAGCACATTTGAGGTGCCCAGCGGTGGAGAAGGCATGTACTGGGCACATCCCGTTGTATGCGGCGCAAGGCTCTATATCCGTCATCAGGACAAGTTGTTCGCCTATGATATCAGTGGAAAATAATCCATTGAGGGATTTGAGCCTGAAGGGCATGTGGAATATCCCGAAAGAAATAAAAGAATAATATTAAAAGTATTACGTATCTTTAATTCCTTATTTGTCAGGAATGAAAAGATACTATACAATTATAAGCAGGAAAAATGCATTTCTTATTGGTGTTTTCTCCGCGGCATTATCCGCACTGACCCTCAATTCTTTTACCCAGGTTGAACTTGAGCTATTCACTGATGGATTTACGCGGCCGGTTGCTATTGCCAATGCAGGAGATAACCGACTTTTCATTGTGGAGCAGGCAGGCAGGATAAGTATCGTTGATTCCACCGGGAAAACTAATGAACAACCATTCCTGGACATCCGGGACAAAATTAAGTCCACTGGCAACGAACAGGGTCTTCTGGGTCTTGCCTTTCACCCTGAATATAAAAGCAACGGATTATTCTATGTGAATTACACCAATCTCAGCGGGAGTACTGTCATTTCACGGTTTGCGTGCCACTGGAGCAATCCGGATTCTGCACTGAGTGACAGCGAATTTACGATTCTCAGTTTCGACCAGCCTTATTCCAACCATAACGGAGGAGATCTGAAATTCGGGCCTGACGGATATCTCTACATTGCTTCAGGGGATGGAGGAAACCGGGGGGATCCCGAAAACAGGGCACAAAATCCCGATGAACTGCTGGGAAAGATGCTACGCATTGATGTGGATGGAGGGAGTCCCTATGCCATCCCGGAAAGTAACCCATTTACTGACAGTGCCACCGTACTGGATGAAATCTGGGCAATGGGATTGAGGAATCCCTGGAGGTTCAGCTTTGACCGGGAAACCGGAGATCTTTGGATAGGTGATGTGGGACAGGGAGAATGGGAGGAGATTAATTTCCAGGTAGCAGACAGTAAGGGAGGGGAAAACTATGGTTGGCGATGCTATGAGGGAACTGAATCCTATAATCTCACCGATTGTCCTGATGCTAACAGTTTTGTACTCCCGGTTTATGCATATGACCATGGTCCCACCGGAGGCTGCTCGGTGACGGGTGGATATGTTTACAGGGGAAATGATTTTCCTTCCCTGACAGGGTATTACTTCTTTACCGATTACTGTACCAACAGGTTAGTATCTCTGCATGACAGTGCCGGTAATTGGGTAGGATCCGAGTATGATGAATATCCGAATGAAGGTTTCAGCACTTTCGGGGAGAATTATACCGGGGAGTTGTTTATCGCTGGACTAAACAGCGGCAAAGTTTACAGGATAAAATCTGCTGATGCTTTGTCCAGTATTAGTTACGGTAGTAATTTCGTGAATGAAAACAATGCAGGTCTCAACATATACCCCAATCCAGTCCATGACCATATCTGGATTGAATCAAACTTTGAGGAATCTTCCAATCCTCGAATTGCAATCTATACCCTTGATGGAGAACTGGTCTATACTTCCCAGTCCACTGAAAACAGGACCCGGATAGATCTTGATTTCCTTCCAAACGGAATGTATTTCCTCGAGCTGGGTAGCAAAACCCAAACGGAAAATAGGAAAATATTAAAATATTAGATTATCTCATCAGTACCATCTTTTGGATTTGGAGGGTATTACCGGTCCTGAGTTGGAGAAAGTATATCCCGCTCTCGAACGCTGAGGCTTTCCAGCTGATCTGGTAATCTCCTGCTGCCTGTTCCTGTTTAAGAAGTGTGGCAACATGTTGTCCCAGGAAGTTGTAGATGTCTATTTCTATGGCTACCCTTTCCGGCAAATGGTATTTGATGTAGGTCTGATCCCGGAAAGGATTAGGGTAATTCTGCTCCAGTACAACGCCTGTCGGTTCCGGTGCTTTAATAGGATCAACGAAAGATCCTATATCGGCTTCTTCAAAATAGAAATTCAGGCTCCATCCTTCAAGGATACCGGTATTTCCGGTTGCAGCATCGTAAATACTCAGTATCCATGGTCCCTCAGGATCTGTGTCAAGGAAAGCCGAAAGGGACTGGCAGGGAAGGTAGGTACTGCTGTATGGAGCCGCCCCGCTGTCAACAGGCATTTCACCCGCATCTGTTAGTTTCAAATCGATGAAATTTTCTCCTTCTGCGTTACGGCATACCAGTGTGTCGCTTATACCTGCATGGCTGAGAACAAGTTCCAGGTCAGATACCTGGGGATGGACGAGGCTATCAATTATCACTTCAATGTAGGTGAATTTATCGGTCTCCAGACTACTTTTAACCCGGGATTCTTTTACAAAAACCAGGGTGTCAACTGTTTCCAAATCGTCAAGGATGGCTTTATTGATGTTCATTCGAGAGGTGGTCACATGATAATAGGGGCCACCGCCGTCCTCAGTATACAGGATGGTTCCATTATCACCGCAGATCCAACCGTGGAGAGGGTCGGCAAAATACACTGTAAATAGTGTATTTTGAGTACCACTTTCCTGTGCTCCCCAATACTCACCCCCGTCGCTGGTATGCAGGATTGTACCTCCATCACCAACGATCCAGCCGTTATTGCAGTCAGTGAAATGAACCGAAAATAATGATTCCCAGATTCCGCTTTGTTGTTCAACCCAGTTTCTGCCACCATCACTGGTATGGATAACTTTTCCATTTAGACCTACTGCCCATCCAGAATAGATGTCGCAAAAACAGACGGATTTGAAATTGGTGCTCACGGGACTGGTTTGTTCGTCCCAGGTAATGCCTTTATCCTTGGTGTGTATAATTTTTGAAGACATGCCCACTGCCCAGCCATAATTAGGTGAAGGAAATTGAATTCCTTCAAGGTGATATTGATTGCTATGATGAACTATTTTCCAGTCGATTCCTGAATTTAAAGATCGTGCAACGGTAGCCCAGTGGCCTGTTGCCCAGACAGTCCTTCCCCTGACATCAACGTCGAACAAATCCTCATTATGATTAAAAGTCTGTTCTTCCCAGGGTAAATCGGTGAGGTACGATTCCCACCACCTTCGAAGTACAGTGCCTGAACGACCTACAGCTATGGCGCGGTCATAGGAAATTCCATGTGGTGAGATATCTACTGCATAAAGGGAATTGCTTGTATGTGAGGTGTCATAGGTCCATGTCTCTCCCTGGTCGAGGGTGGAATATATCAATCCATCTGACCCTGTTACCAGTCCCCATTCCGGATACATAAAAGCAATGTCGTGAAGTCGTCCATACGGTCCAAGTATACCCATTGATTCCCATTTCCCCCCGGCATTTCCTGTGGTAAACAGGGCACCACCATCTCCGGCAGCAAACCCGGTTTCACCATCAAAAATCTGAATTGAATTCAGGTCCCGTGTATCGGGACTTTCCTGCTCATACCAGTTAGCTCCGTCGTCATTGGTATGGTAGATGCTACCCCCGTCTCCGGCAATCCAGGCCTGGTGGGGGTTGATGGCAGATACAGAGGTAAGGTCATTTTGGGTTGAGTCCTGCATCTGAATCTTCCAGTCACTATCAGCATCTGCTTTATGAAAAACTGCTCCATCGTCACCTACTGCCCAGCCAATATAGGTGTCAGCCATGAATATATCATTCATACGGTGGGCAGGAACAATTTCCAGTTGCCAGGTATCTCCTCCGTCTATTGAGGATTTAATTACCCCATTGGATCCTGCAGCTCCGCAGAGGTAACCTTTCTTTTCATCGAGAAAATGAACTGAGAAATAAGCCTGGGATCCTTCAAAGGTCATCCTTGTCCATTTCTCTCCCCCGTTTGTGGTCTTCAGGACAGCTTCTCCCTGTCCCACCGCCCAACCGGTATTGGAGTTGACAAAATGAACGCCCTTTAGTTGACCCTCGAATTCGCTGTTTTGTTCAGTCCAGACCGTCCCGTTCCAGTGTAGAATTGTTCCCTTCTCTCCCACGGCCCATCCTTTGGTGGACGAAAGGAAATATACGTCAAAGAGTATGTTTTTATTGGGATTTTCCTGTTTCTGCCAGGTTACCCCCTGATCATCTGTGTAAAGGATGGTTCCATAGTAACCCACAGCCCAACCATGGGTTTTGTCTGTAAATTGTATCTCATAAAGAAGGTTCCCCGTTGGCAAAGGATTTTGCCATGTCCATCCGGATTGTGATAATACTGGAAGTGAGATACAGATTGCGAGGGAAATGAGAAGTGGTTTCATGTCTCCTGCGATTTAAGGGTTTCTGTAAGCGATAGAAGTTAAGCATATTGAAAATTAATGTCAAGCGCAGGGATATGCTGATGAGCATATTCAGGTTTCCTTAACCATTTATTTTTTTGTGTAACTTATAAATCCTTTCAATCTATTGTTCCAGAATATACTTTCAACAGGCTCTATTATAATTACTCAAAGGTTTCAACGATGAAAAACATTAACATTACTTCATTGATTTTCTGGACATTGATCCTGCAAACTCTTATTACTTCTTCTTCCATCTATGGTCAATGGGAAAAGATGACTGTTGGTAAAGGAAAATTACCATCAGTGGCAATAGATGCGAATGATAGTATACATCTTTGCTACCTGACAAAATCGAGGGAAGCAGATGTAATATATTCATTGCTAAAAGATGACCAGTGGTTGAAGGATACACTTACCTCCAACGAAAAAGCCGATCAGGTGGCTATTACAGTAGATTCTTCAGGCACAATACATATCATCTATTCTGAAGTTAACAGTATGGCTAATACTTTCTGGCTGAAATATATACACAGTCAGGAGGAGGGATGGTCAACACCGGAAACCATTCTTTCCAATGAACGTGGATTTTGGTCCCTAGTGATAAAAACTGACAGTGACAGCACCATCCATATCGCTTACCTGGAAGGACCCGGACTGGCCTCAAATGGAAGTATATATTATATTAATAATGCACCAGGGGACTGGTTTATATCCGAGGTAACATCCTGGTTTAATATGCCGGCCTATGATGATATTTCTATGGTAATTGATTCGGGTGGTTATGCCCATATAGCTTCTTATTTTCTATGGCTGAGTGCCCCTTGCTATCTTACCAATTCACCTGATGGTCAATGGAGTGGCCCCAATTCTATCCAGAGTAACTGGAATGGAGGACAACTTGAAGGTTTGATCATTGATATAGCCCTTGATCCGGACTACAAACCACATATTTGTTATGTTGGTTCGGATGATGGAATTCTTCAAAATCACCGCTATGCTGAAAAACCTTTCGCTGCATGGACCTCAGAGCATGTTGATGACGGGGCACTGATAAGTTCGGGACAGGCGATAGCAACTGACCCGGATGGAGTAATACATATTGCGTATTATCACTGGGAGACCGGGGAGCTGCGATACACGATGAATTACTCGGGATCATGGCCCCATGAAACCCTTGATACACCTGGGGCTGATTATGGCCGGCGTGTGGATATGGAGACAGACCAGTATGGATTTGTCCACCTGTGTTATGAAGATAGCAAGGATATCTTTTATGCCACAAACCTGGCCGAGATTCCTGCACCAAATATTGTACTATCTCCTGCAATTCTGGATTTTGGTACTGTTGATACCAGCCAGTCCCCTACCAAACCGCTCTATATAAAAAATGAGGGTGTCCTCGACCTGCATATATTTGATATATACATATCCGGGGGAGACTCAATTGAATTTAGCGTGGTACAACTCTGCGATTCTATCATCCCGGGTGATTCATGCCTGGTACCAATCACTTTTAGTCCGGACCTCAGGGGGGATAAACAAACCGTCCTGTATGTCATTTCAAATGATCCTGATACCCCGGTTAAAACTGCCGCCATCACAGGACGAACACCCTATCCTGTAATCTATACCGATCCGGACAGGTTGGATTTCGATTTAACCGAAGTAGGTGAGACTGACACCCTTGTACTTACCATTGGGAACAGTGGAGACCGGGCCCTGCTGCTGGATTCACTCCGATTGGCAGGTGAGGCATCCACCGAATTTGAAATCCTGTATCCATGTGCCTTCGTACCTCCACTAAATGAATGCAAAATTGCAGTGGTTTTTATCCCCATAACAATTGGAGTAAAAAATGCTACCCTGAAAATCTTCTCAAACGATTTACAAAGTCCTGTATATGATATCCCTTTAAGCGCAAGCACACCCGCTGCAATCCTGGAGATTGAAAACAACGTAATCGATTTTGGGAATGTTCCTGTCGGAAATCTTGCATTTGAAAGTGTGACACTGCATAATTCAGGACAGAAACAGCTAAATATTTCATCTGTCTCTCTTTCGGGTACAAATTCATCATTATTTAGGTTAGCCAATAATTGTGGGGCAATTTCACCCGGAGGATCCTGTACCCTTAAAATAAGTTTCTTTCCTAAGTCTACAGGGCTCAAAACTGCAAGCCTTTCCATTGCCTCGAATGATCCCGGCCAACCAACAGCAGTCATCTCTCTCCGGGGTACTGGCGGTGAAATTCAGCCCATGTCCTATATTTTTGAAGCAGAGGAGGCAATCATGTTCACTTGCATGGATACCCTGTCCAATGGGAATTTTATCGTCGGGGGCGAACTTGGAACAGCGGCATACCTGGCTCAAGTATCCAGCGAGGGAATGATTGTCTGGCAAAAGGTATATACCAAAGAATATTCAGGAGGATCAATAAGTTGTGTGAGAGAATTCTGGGATGGAGGATTTATCATTTCCGGGTCAGCATCCCACGATTACCGATGGATTTGCCGGCTGGATCAGGAAGGAGAGATCATCTGGCAGAAGAGAGCAGAGGAAGATTATTGGGGAAGTATCAATGATCTGAAGATTACCTCCGATAGTGCAATTATTGCTGTAGGATCCACTTACCCACACGGACCTTCCGCAAGCGATATGTGGATTGGAAAATTTGACTCACTGGGAACTGTCATCTGGCAAAAATTGTGCGGCGAAAATGATATTATGAGTAATGAAAGGGGGAATAGGGTTTTGGAGACTAATGGAGGTGATTATATTGTTTCAGGTACAGGCAAAAATCATTTGCATCAGCACCCTGATGGAGGTTATCTGTATGCCGGGCAGTTGGGTCACTTGTGGAAGTTCAAAGCAGATGGTAGTGGTATCTGGCAAAAGCAAATTATCCAAACCCCCAGAACTGGTTTCAGGCTTACCTATTTTAGTCCCGGTGATGAAAGCCTGTGGCAAAAAGCCTATCCCATAATGGGTTTCCCCTGGGCAGAGATATCTGATTTGACCATAACCAAAACAGGAGATATTGTTCTGGTCGGCAATTGCAACACAGCCCTAGGCCCATCAAATATGACAGCAATGAGGTTAACAAAAACAGGGGATATTATCTGGAAAAAACAATTTATGACCACCAAAGACCATTATGGTGCTGATATCCGGGAACATTCATCAGGCATTATTGCCATTACAGGTAGTATAAAAATAACTACTTACGATTATAAAGGGTGGCTTTCACTGATCAGTCCGGATGGGAAGCTGGAAGGATGTGCAACAGGTCGGTGGAATATTCCAAACATAACGATTGATGAGGAACCCATGCAGTTTAATGATGTGAATCCTCGTCACAGGGTCGACGATGTAGCTTTTATTGACGAAACATTTACGGTTGCTTCAGCTAATGCTCTGGGGCAGGAATATTGCAACGGTATTGCCCTTGATGCAGATTACGACGGGGTAAGCAATACGGAAGAGTCAGGACCTGATGGCCAGAATTTCCTCTACGATGGTAATAATGATGAAATTCCGGATCTTGAACAGGACAATGCTGCTTCCTTCCACAATTTTGACAGTTCGGCCTATGTTACCATGTCCACAGACCCGGGCATACATCTGATGAATGTTACCGCTGCTGACAATCCCTCTCCGGATGACCAACCCGTGGATATTGAGTTTCCGCTCGGGTTTTTTGACTTTTCAATTGCAGGGATGGGCATTGCCGGCTCTGCCTCTGTGAGTCTTTACGTACCAGAGGATTTTATTCCCGACACGTATTATAAATTCGGCAAAGAATATGTTTATTCTGATCCATGGTGGTATGAGTTTGTATATGATGATGCATCAGGGGCAGAATTTCAGTCCAACAGAATCGTATTGCACTTCATCGATGGTGTAAAGGGAGATGATGATCTGTCCGAAAATGCTTTTATTACAGATATTGGCGGTCCCGGTACATTCAGTTCTTCAATAGGAGTTGATCCGCTGGAAACATCTTCAGGCATTGAGGTTTTCAGTAATTATCCCAATCCATTCCATTCCTCAACAACCATTTCATTTGTATTGAACAATCCGGATCATATTCGAATTGAAGTATACGACTTATGGGGTAGAAACATCAAAACCTTATTAGATGAAGAAATGTCTCCCGGTCAACATAATGTGGTTTTCGAGGCTGAAACATTACCCTCGGGGATATATTACTACAGTATTAAAGAAGGCCGAAACCAGTATTTCGATAAAATGATTTTATTGAAATAGAAAATGCTGCTTGAATAATAGTATCTATTTGTGCGAAAAATTGAGATGTGCTAAAGAATTTCTACTTTAGTTTCAATTATTAATTTTAAGGCATATCCAAATGACCAGGCAAATAATATTATTGATTCTCATCACTGGATTTTTAATACCCATCCAGGCACAGGAAAGATCAGCTGCAAGGAAAGGTAAATTTGTTTTAGCCTCCTGCCAGTTCCCGGTTTCTCAAAGTATTACAGAGAACTACAACTGGATCGAGGATCAGATGATTGAATCAAAGTTGAAGAAGGCTGATATTATCCATTTCTCCGAATGTGCATTATCGGGATACCCGGGAGTTGATTTTGAGAACATGGAAGGGTTTAAGTGGGATGTTCTGGAGGAAAAGACAGATTCAATTTTGAGCCTGGCCAGACAATTGAAGATCTGGGTACTCCTGGGATCCATTCACCCCCTGGATGATGGGAAGAAACCAACCAACTGTCTCTATTTAATTAATCCTGAGGGTGAGATTGTGGACCGCTATGATAAACGATTCTGTACCAACGGAGACCTGAAGTATTTTACTGCCGGTGACCATTTTGTAAATTTTGACCTGAATGGTGTCAACTGTGGTTTACTGATTTGTTATGATGTAAGGTTCCCGGAACTCTACAGGGAATACAAAAAACTGGATACGGACATGATTTTTCAATCCTTTCACAATGCCAGGCAAAGTAAGGGGAAAATCCACCCGGTCATAATGCCAATTACTTCCCAGACAAGGGCTGCTACCAATTATTTTTACATGTCCCTTACCAATTCCTCTGCACCTGAAAGCTGGCCCTGCCATTTTATAACCCCCGACGGTTTAATCCAGAACAAATTGCCGACAAATGTTGACGGGGTACTCATTTCTACCGTAGATCTTTCTGATGAATACTATGATGCCAGCCATAGACATCGTGACCGAGCTTTGGAAGGAATTTTAGACTCGGGAGAACGTATCGAGTGATGTTATTCCGGTTAGCAGAAGAGGGCTCCGGAGAATTCCATTTATTCTAAATGATCCGGTTTCAGATCTTCAATGATCTTTGAATCCACCCAATAAATATCAGGAAAGTAGTTTTCAGCATCCCTGTTACTGGAAAAAAATATATAGCTGCCATCCTGGGATATCCAGGGCCAGTTTTCTTCCCTGTCCGACAGAACCTTATCCCCCATACATTTCGCGGGGGTCCATGAGCCGGCTTCATCTCGAAAACTGATGTAAAGATCACACACCTGGTCATTTACCGCAACCCTGTCTTTGCGTCCAGCTGAAATAAAAACCAAATAACTCTCATCAGGAGCAATGGCCGGTTCACCCTCGATAAATTCATTTGAATTTATTGTATTGCCAAGTTTTTCTCTTTTCAGGTATTTCCCATTTTCTAAGACAGATCTGTAAATATCATATCCCTCACCAGAAACAACATGGAAATACATTGTTCCATCATCGGTGATTGAGGGATGCCCTTCCCTTGCCTCAGAATTAATCGCAGGGCCCAATATTTCAGGTTCAGTCCATCTATCATCTTTTCTCTCCACATACCAGATATTTCCATTCTGCATGTCTCCTCCCTCGGCCAGGGGTCTGTTGGAAGAAAAATACAAGCTGTTTCCATCCATGGTAATAAATGGTTCACCTTCATGGAATTCGCCTGAAAAAGAGACAGGCTCAGGATCGGACCATTCCCCATTGACCTTCCTCATAACCATAATATCCATCGCATTTTCCATGGGTGAAAACCGGGTGAAATAGAATTCCTTTCCATCGGGACTTAAGACAGGTGAAAACTCAATGGACTCAGATAAAGAAATCCTGGCAGCTGCAAATTTTTTAGGAAAAAGACCTGGCGGAGAGGGATCAGGATAAGGATTGTCAATTTTTAAAGGCAATGCGGTATTATCCTGAGCTGCAATTGAGATAAACAGTACCAATAAGCAAGAAATACCATGTGTCCTTTTATTCATATCCCAAAATTAAGTATTTCTCATTGATTCAATTGTTTTATAACTTGATGCAATAATCGAGCATCAGACCAGACAAGTCATCAAGATGAAAAATATTGGACAAAAAAAAATAACAGGAATTGCCCTCCTTGTATTCCTGAATTTATCCTGTCAGCAGCCAAACGAAAAAAGTATTGGGACAAGGATCGAAAACTTCAAATACCTGGAATTAGATATCTCTCAAATACAGCAGGGGTACAAGGATGGTAGTTTTACGATAGAAGAACTGGTACAGGCATATATCGACCGGATAGAGGAAATTGACCGAAATGGACCCAAATTGAATTCTTTACTGCTAGTAAATCCGGATGCAATGGAAATTGCCCGAGAGCTTGATGAAGAGATGAAAGCAGGAAAGATCAGGGGACCTATGCATGGAATTCCCGTAGTATTAAAAGATAACATTGATACCCATGATAAGATGCCCTGCACTGCGGGATCATTGGCATTGAAAGATTCCTATCCACTGAAGGACAGTTATGTTGCCATGAAACTCCGGGAAGCCGGGGCGGTCATCCTTGCCAAATCTAACCTGAGTGAATGGGCTAATTTTCGGGGAGAACCCTCATCGAGTGGATGGAGCGGAGTAGGGGGACAAACAAAAAATCCCTATGTGCTCAATCGGAATCCTTGCGGTTCAAGCGCCGGATCGGGAGTTGCTGTATCAGCCAACCTATGCATGGTCGCCATTGGAACTGAGACCAACGGTTCCATTGTTTGTCCCTCTCATAATAATGGGATTGTGGGGATTAAGCCTACGGTTGGACTAATAAGCCGTACGGGTATTGTCCCCATATCTTTTACACAGGATACTCCCGGTCCCATGGCAAGAACAGTTTCCGATGCAGCTTACTGTCTCGGTGCTCTTACGGGTATAGATCCATCCGATTTAAAAACAATGGACAGTGAAGGGCATTTCTATACAGATTACACTCAATTTCTGGATGAAGACGGATTGAAAAACAAGCGAATTGGACTGTATAAAGCTCCACTTGGAAATAACGACAAGGTAGACATCCTGATGTTCAGGGCAGTAGATTTTATCAAAAGCCAGGGTGCCGAAATTATTGAACTGGATCAGATCAGCGCCGAAGGAACAGGTGCAAATTCCTTTGAGGTTATGCTTTACGAATACAAAGAGGGATTGAATACCTATTTTCAATCTTTGGGTAAGGAGGCCCCTATCAAAAACATTGAAGAACTTATCGCTTTTAATAAATCAAATTCGATTGAGCTCAGGCACTATGACCAGAAATACCTGGAGATGGCCCAGGCTAAAGGAAGTCTTGATTCTGAAGAATACCAGATCGCCCTTGCGGATTTATTGAAGGGAGCCCGTGATGAAGGTATCGACAGGGTGATGGATGAGCATGACCTGGATGCCATCATTGCTCCTACCGGGGGACCAGCATGGAAAACAGATCTGATCAACGGTGACAGCTTTGGGTTGGGAAGTTCCTCCCCTGCTGCCCGGTCGGGTTACCCGAATATTACTGTTCCCATGGGTTTTGTAGAGGGACTGCCGGTTGGTATTTCCTTTTTCGGACGAGCCTGGAGCGAACCACTACTCATCGAAATCTGCTATGCCTATGAAACTGGCACGAACCACCGCAGGGCTCCCAGGTTTCTTGAAGACGATGAATTTTAAGCTTCTGAAGTAGCAAAATACTTTTGTTTAAATCTCAATGCCACCCCAACCAGGAGGATGAGTACTGGGACTTCAACCAGTGGACCGATAACAGCGGCGAAGGCTTCACCCGAACTGATCCCGAATACGGCTACAGCCACGGCAATGGCCAGTTCAAAATTATTGCTGGCTGCCGTAAATGCGATGGTGATGGTTTTTGGGTAATCTGCCCCTATTCGCTTTCCCATGAAAAAGGAAACCATAAACATGATCACAAAATAGATGATCAGGGGGATGGCAATTCGTACCACATCCATTGGAATTTTTACTATGTATTCCCCCTTGAGGGAAAACATTACCATAATTGTAAAAAGCAGGGCTATGAGGGTCAAGGGACTGATCTTCGGGATGAATTTGCTGTGATACCATTCCTTGGTCTTTACCCGGGTCAGGATATACCTT
This sequence comes from uncultured Bacteroidaceae bacterium, assembly GCA_963777115.1. Taxonomy (GTDB): domain Bacteria; phylum Bacteroidota; class Bacteroidia; order Bacteroidales; family SM23-62; genus SM23-62. The sequence continues at coordinate 142,233 of CAVZPP010000003.1, forward strand.
GTAAGGAATCCTGCAATGAAAGGTATGCCCAGGTAGATGAAAACACTTTTGGCAATCTCTCCTATGGTGATGTCAACTACGAATGATTCCAATCCAAACCATTTCGGCAACACGGTAATAAAGACATAGGCATAAAGGGAAAAGAAAAGCACCTGGAATATGGAATTGAATGCCACCAATCCGGCTGCATAATCATTGTCCCCTTTCGCAAGATCATTCCAGACAAGGACCATGGCAATACATCTTGCCAGTCCAATGAGAATCAATCCGGCCATATAATGGGGATAGTCCCGTAAAAAAACAATGGCCAGTATGAACATTAACACCGGACCGATCAACCAGTTCTGCACCAGCGAGAGGATCAGTACCTTTCGGTTGGAAAAGACATCTTTCAGCTCTTCATACCTCACCTTAGCAAGTGGAGGGTACATCATGACAATCAATCCAATGGCAATGGGGATGTTGGTTGTACCCCTGCTCATTCCGTTCCAGAATTCCGCTATTGCGGGAAAAAAATGCCCGGATAATACACCAATAGCCATGGCGGCGAAGATCCAGATTGTCAGGTATCTGTCTAAAAATGAAAGCCTTTTGCGATTTTCAGCCATGTCTTAACTTTTAATATTATCAAGATAAAATTCATGAAACCTTTTTTTTATCTGCTCCCGTATGGTCCTGAATACCTCAAGGATTTCCTCTTCCGTTCCTGTAGCTTCTGCAGGGTCCTCAAACCCTATATGTAATTGTTGCTTTACATCACCCAGGAAGACCGGGCAATTTTCTTTCGCATTGTCACAGACAGTGATGACGTAGTCAAATGTTTCACTAATAAACTCATCAACCATCTTGGGTGTATGAGAGCTGAGGTCAATCCCGGCCTCCTTCATAACAATCACAGCTTTTGGATGTACCCTCTCAGCAGGAAATGTTCCTGCGCTCTGAGCTGTAACCTGATCATAGGTATTTAAAAATCCTTCCGCCATCTGACTGCGGCAGCTGTTACCTGTACAAAGGATCAGTATTTTCATTAGGTAAATATAATACGTCCGATGCAGATTTCATCGAATTAAAACGTTAAGATATTGTGAAGAATAAAAAGTTCAGTTACCTTTGTTCGGTATTTTACGAACGTAATGAAAAAAGAAGTTGTAATTTCTGAAGAACAGAGAATGATGGCCCGCTTTGCAAAAGCAATGGGACATCCTATTCGAATGTATGTGCTGGAATTACTGTCAAAGCAGACCTGCTGCTATAGCGGGGATCTTACGGAAGTTCTTCCCATTGCAAAATCCACCCTTTCCCAGCATCTGAAAGAGTTGAAGGACGCGGGATTGATACAGGGGGAGATTGAAGCACCGAAAATAAAGTACTGCCTGAACCAGGAGAATTGGAAACTGGCACAGGGACTGTTTAAAGGATTACTTATCAAATAAAAAAATTTGAAACATCAGTTCGTAGTTTTGCGAATAACGAATAACAAATTAAAAAATGGAAATTAAAGTTTTAGGTACAGGTTGCGCCCGGTGTAAATCCCTGGATAAGGTTACACGTAAGGCAGTGGAAGAATTGAATCTGGATGCCACGGTCGAAAAAGTCGAAGACATTCAGAAAATAATGGAATATGCTGTAATGCGTACCCCTGCGCTTGTTATCAATGAGAAAGTTGTTCTCAGCGGACAGGTTCCCAGGGTATCTGAATTAAAAGAATTACTAACGAATAATAGTTAATGCCATGAAAACCTTAAAATCCTCAAGCCTGATAATCTTATTCGTTTTTGCATCTCTCGCCTGTAATGCTCAAACCGACACTCAAGACCTTCAGGTATATTATTTCCACTTTACAAAGCGATGTGTCACCTGCAATGCAGTGGAAAGTGAAACCAAGATTGCCCTGGAAATGTTTTATTCCGAGCAGTTAAAGAAGGGAAGCATCGGTTTTATAGCCTTAAATCTTGAAGAAGAGGATGGCAAAGAAATGGCGCAGAACCTTCAGGTATCCGGACAGACTTTGATGCTGGTAAAAGGAGATAATAAAGTGAACCTTACCACTGAGGGGTTCATGAATGCACGCACTAAGCCGGACAAGTTTCATGAAATACTGAAAACACAGATCGATAAGCTTCTATAGTGCATGGAGGAGTTTCTTAATAATCTGTATTCAAATACTTCCGTACCTGTCCTGTCTGCCCTTGTACTGGGATTATTAACCGCAATTAGTCCCTGTCCCATGGCCACCAACATCACGGCAATAGGTTTCATCGGGAAAGACCTTGGCAATAAAAACAGGGTCTTCTACAACGGTTTGATATATACCCTGGGCAGAACATTCTCTTATGCCCTGCTGGCGATCATTCTATATTTCGGAGCAGACCAATTCAAAATCTCCGGGATATTCCAGCAATACGGAGAAAAAATCATCGGACCCTTGCTCCTGGTTATCGGGGTATTTATGCTCGGTGTTATCAAACTTAATTTTCCGGCATTCAGCCGGATCGGTGATCGCGTCCAAAAACGAGGCAGGTTCAACTACTGGGACGTTTTCCTCCTGGGTGTCCTTTTCGCACTTGCGTTTTGTCCCTACAGCGGGGTGCTTTATTTCGGGATGTTGATCCCCTTGACGGTTTCTACATCGGGACTCCATCTGCCGGTGTTGTTTGCCATCGCAACGGGTATCCCGGTGATCCTGTTTGCATGGTTGATCGCCTATACCATCTCAGGTGTCGGGAATCTCTACAAAAGCATCAAATCCTTCGAATTCTGGTTCAGAAAGCTAGTTGCCCTAGCATTTATTGGAATAGGTATTTATTATATTATTGCCACCTGGTTTTAAAAAATGAACAGAATTAAAAATAAAAAAATACTTGCCCTGGTTCTGATACCAGTTTGGATCATTACCTACAAATACCTTCAGGAAATCTCTGATTTTATCATCTTCGGGATATTTCAAATGGAGCCCGAAAAACATCTTACCGAGACCCTGCGATTTTTCATTTACGAGGTTCCCAAGGTGCTTATGCTACTGGTCCTGATTATTTTTCTTGTGGGAATTATCCGGACATACTTCTCTCCTGAAAAGACCCGTAAATCCCTGGAGGGGAAACCACTTTTCGTGGGAAATATTATGGCTTCCCTCCTTGGAATTGTAACCCCATTTTGTTCCTGTTCAGCCATTCCACTGTTCCTGGGATTTGTTGAGGCGGGAATACCCCTGGGAGTTACTTTCTCATTCCTGATTGCTGCTCCCATGATCAATGAAGTGGCGCTGGTATTGCTCATTGGATTGTTCGGCTGGAAGGTGGCTTTGATTTATGTGCTAACGGGACTATCCATTGCCATTCTGGCGGGATACATACTGGAGAAATTAAACCTGACAAAATATGTTGCAGACTGGGTATATAAGACCCAAGCAAAGCAAGGACTTGAAGAAGAGATTCCGATGACATTTAATCAAAGGATTTCTGCAGGCGCTGATGTTGTGAAGGAAATCGTCGGTAAAATCTGGATATACATTATCATTGGTATTGCTGTCGGTGCGGGAGCCCATGGTTTTGTGCCGGATGAATACCTGGCAGGGGCACTCGGAAACCAGAACTGGTACTCGGTCCCTCTCGCCATCCTGGTCGGCATTCCACTTTATTCCAATGCGGCAGGGATCATTCCCATTGTATCTGTCCTTATCGAAAAGGGTGTAACCCTGGGGACCGCCCTGGCTTTTATGATGTCGGTAATCGGCCTGTCCCTTCCGGAAATCATTATCCTGAAAAAGGTTCTAAAATGGCAGCTGATAGGAATCTTTATCGGAGTCGTTGCCCTGGGAATTGTAATCGTCGGTTTGATATTCAACTACATAGTATTCATCTAATTTTAAGATTATGGAAAACAAAACATGTTCATGCAAAGATGTCGTTGCAAAAACAGTTTTCGCCTGTTCCGGAGCAGCCGACCTGGGCGAAGTCTCTGACCTGGTTGCCCGTAAACTACAGAGTGATGGTGCCAGACAAATGAAATGTCTTGCCTTTATTGGTGCAGGAATTCAGGACATGATCAATTCTGTTAAAGATTCAAACATGCTGGTCATTGATGGATGTAACCTGGACTGTGGCAGACTAACTATGGAGAAAAATGGATTGACTGACTTTCACCATTTAAGATTGACAGATATGTCATATGTGAAAGGCAAGACTCCGCCAACAGCCAAGGTAATCAATGAGATAACCGAGTACGCCGTTTCATTATCCTGAATCTACTGCAAGAAAATTCCCGCTTGACGATTATTTGCTTTATTTGTGAAAGCAAGTGAAATCATTATGGATAAAAGAAAGCTGGTTCTATACATTAGCATGAGTCTTGACGGATTCATTGCAACCGAGGATGATGACCTTTCCTGGCTTTCTGCAGTGGAGAAAGAAGGCGAGGACTACGGATATATCAGTTTCATGGAAACGGTAGATACCTACATCGTCGGAAGGAAAACCTACGATGTCGTCATGAAACTCACAGGCGGTGTATTCCCACAGGCAGAGATGTTCAATTGTTACGTTCTTACACGTGAAAAACGAGAACCCGAAAATGGGGTGACTTTTTACAACGGGGATATTGAAACCCTGATAAGCAATTTGAAAGCTACCGAAGGAAAAAACATCTACTGCGATGGAGGGGGACAAATTGTTCAACTCCTGATGGAAAAGGATCTCATTGATGAGTATATTATTTCTGTTATCCCAGTGATCCTTGGGAACGGCAAACGGCTGTTCCTGGGAAACACACCCTTCATCAATTTAAAAGCTCTCCCACCCCAGGCGTATGATTCAGGTTTGATTCAATTACGGTATCAGAAACAATAGCCTGTTTTCCCGTATTCGCATTAAGATATGATAAAGGAACTATTGTTGCTCAATTAGGCAACATATTGATTTGTTTCCATTTTTGGCAACATCGGGAATATATTAACTCTATCAGCCGCTATGGGATATGTCATAATCATAAAGAATTTGTTCTAAATTTGCCCCCCTGGAAAGAATTGCAACGAATAATTTATGAATAATAAGAAAGCTGTTTTTATTGGACTGTCCACTGTAGATCACACCTATTTGCTGGAGGAATTCCCTGCGGAAAATTCCAAAATGTTTTCCAGGAATTACCTGTTCCAGTGCGGAGGACCGGCACTGAACGCTTCCATCACCTATCATATTCTTGGAGGATCTTCCCAGTTAATTAGCTGCTTTGGGAACAGCAGCCTGGCTGCGCAGGCATTGGGTGCGATGAAGGAAAATTATTCCGTAAGCATTCATGACATTATGGAAGGTATAAATCATACATTCCCTGCTTCATCCGTAATGATAAACCCCAAATCAGGTTCAAGAACTATAGTCAATCCGCCAAAAGCTTCGGATTCCCTGAACCTGGATTATTCAAATGCTCAATTGAAAGACAGCTCAATTGTTTTGCTGGATGGACATTACTGGCATTCCGGCTTGCGGGATAAGATCATCGAGGCCCGTACGAATGGGGCTACAATAGTAAAGGACGGGGGAAGCTGGAAATCAGATTCAGATGATTATCTGGATTTAATTGATTACATCATTTGCAGCACAAAATTCATTAAGCCTGGTTACAGCCGGAAAGAGACCATCAGTCACCTTCATAACGCCGGAATAGACTTCGTGGCATTCACTGATAATAACAATCCGATACTGGTTTCAGAAAAGGGAATAGAAAAACAGATCCCGGTGGAAAAAATCGATGCGGTAGATACACTTGGTGCCGGGGATGTCCTTCACGGAGCATTCTGCTATTACCTCTCCCTGGGCCAGGCTGGAATAACTGCCCTTGAAAATGCTTCGAAAATTGCTACTGACTCCTGCCGGTATTTTGGCACCCATCACTGGCAGAAAAATCACAGATGAATATTTTTTGTCAATAATTTCTTAATAACTATTTGGCCAAAATCGGCCATGAATTAGGGATATAATTCACATCTTTAAAGCATATTGATGTACCCCTCTCACATAAACCAAAAACCAAAATAACATTATGGGAAAGCGCAAAGACATTGACAAAGTACTGATTATAGGATCGGGACCAATTATCATTGGACAGGCTTGTGAATTTGATTATTCCGGCACACAGGCCTGTAAAGCTTTGCGATCCCTGGGTTATAAAATCGTACTGGTCAATTCGAATCCTGCCACCATTATGACAGATCCGGAGATGGCAGACGTGACCTATATTGAGCCCCTGAATGTATATGCCCTTACTGAAATCATTAAAAAGGAAAAGCCCGATGCGCTTTTGCCGAATCTAGGGGGACAAACAGGATTAAATTTATCCCTGCAGCTGGCAAAAAAGGGTATCCTGGATTTTTACGGGGTGAAGATAATTGGCGTCAATATCGATGCCATTGAAAGAGGTGAAGACCGGACGGCCTTTAAGGAAACAATGAACCGCCTGGGTATCGAGATGCCAAAAAGCAAGGCAGTGAATACCCTTGAGGATGCCGAAAAAGTAGCCGAAGAACTGGGATTTCCGATAGTTATCAGACCTGCCTATACGATGGGGGGTACCGGAGGGGGACTGGTATATAATTGGGAAGAATTTCGCACTATTGTTAACCGTGGACTGGCAGCAAGTATCGTAAACCAGGTGCTGGTGGAGGAGTCCGTACTTGGCTGGGAAGAACTGGAACTGGAAGTGGTCCGGGATGCGAAAAACCAGATGATCACGGTATGCTTTATTGAAAATGTGGATGCCATGGGGGTCCATACCGGCGATTCATACTGCACCGCTCCCATGCTGACCATATCCAAAGAGCTACAGGAACGATTGCAGAAGTATTCTTACGCTATCGTCGAAGCAATCGAGGTTATCGGAGGAACAAACGTGCAATTTGCCCATGATCCCAAAACCGACCGGGTGGTGGTGATCGAGATCAATCCCCGCACATCCCGCTCTTCCGCCCTTGCGTCTAAAGCTACAGGATTCCCCATTGCTTTAGTTTCTTCCTTGCTGGCAGGGGGACTAACAATGGATGAGATTCCTTACTGGAGGGATGGGACACTTGATAAATATACCCCTTCCGGGGATTATGTTGTGGTGAAGTTTGCTCGATGGGCGTTTGAGAAGTTCGAGGGACTGGAAGATAAGCTGGGCACGCAGATGCAGGCCGTTGGCGAAGTAATGAGCATCGGCAAGAACTATAAGGAAGCCATGCAAAAAGCTATCCGCTCCCTGGAAATTGGTAGATACGGATTGGGATTTGCTAAGGACTTTAATGAAAAGTCCCTCGATGAATTGATGGCAATGCTCAAACATGCTTCCAGCGAACGACAATTCATCCTGTATGAAGCATTGAGAAAAGGTGCCGATGTAGATGCTCTTTTCGAAAAGACATATATCAAAACCTGGTTCCTGACACAGATGAAGGAACTGGTTGAGCTGGAGGAGGAAATACTGAAACATGGCTGGAATGCCCTGCCGGAAGATCTTTTCCTGCAGGCAAAGAGAGATGGATTTGCGGATAAATATTTAGCCAAAATATTAAATGTTCCTGAAAAGGAAATCAGGGAAAAACGAATCTCACTGGGCATGAAAGAGGCCTGGGAACCAGTTCCTGTCAGCGGAGTCAAAGATGCCGCGTATTACTTCTCCACCTATAATGCTCCGGATAAGGTTGAGGTGAGTGATCGGAAGAAAATTATGGTGGTTGGCGGGGGACCGAACCGAATTGGACAGGGAATTGAATTTGATTATTGCTGTGTTCATGCAGCATTTGCCATTCGGGCTGCAGGTTATGAATCCATCATGGTGAACTGTAACCCGGAGACCGTCTCGACCGATTATGATACCTCCGATAAGCTTTACTTTGAACCCCTGACTGCTGAAGATGTATTAAGTATTTATGAAAAGGAGAAACCGGAAGGGGTTATTGTTCAGTTCGGGGGACAAACACCTCTGAATCTTGCCAAGGAACTGGAAGATGCCGGTGTGAAAATCCTGGGTACTACACCGGATACAATTGACCTGGCAGAAGACCGTGACCGTTTTCGCCATGTGATGACAAAACTGGGAATCCCCCAGCCTGAATCGGGAATGGCAAGCACCCTTGAAGAAGCCAAAGCCATTGCGGAACGAATAGGTTATCCATTGATGGTAAGGCCCTCTTACGTACTTGGGGGAAGGGCCATGAAGATTGTTCTTGATGCAGGTATGCTGGAGCAGTACGTTTCTGAAGCGGTGGATGTTTCCCCGGAAAGACCCCTGCTCATCGATATGTTCCTGGAAGATGCCATAGAGGCTGAAGCAGATGCCATTGCCGACGGAACAGAAGCATTTGTCCCTGCCGTAATGCAGCATATTGAATATGCCGGGATACATTCAGGGGATTCAGCCTGTGTTATTCCCCCGGTAATCATTCCCGAAAAGCACCAGGAAACCATCCGGGATTACACACGCAGGATTGCCATTGAATTAAAAGTCGTTGGACTGATGAATATACAGTACGCCATCTATGAAGATGTCGTATACATCCTGGAGGCAAATCCCAGGGCATCCCGAACAGTACCCCTGGTATCCAAGGTTTGCAATATATCCATGGCCAAAATCGCCACCCAGGTGTTACTGGGACAAAAAATAGCAGATTTTAACTTCAAATACCCTGTGATCAAACATTTCGGGGTTAAGGAAGCAGTATTCCCATTTAATATGTTTCCGGATGTCGATCCCCTCCTGGGTCCCGAGATGCGATCAACAGGAGAGGTACTGGGACTGGCGGACAGTTATGGACTGGCCTTCTTTAAATCACAGGAAGCCACCCAGACCAGCCTGCCACTCGAAGGCACTGCATTGATCACCATTGCCGACAGGGATAAGGATAAAGCACTGGAATTTGCCAGGAACCTGGCAGATATGAAGTTCAATATCATGGCTACCTCAGGGACAAAACTATTCCTCGAGGAGAATGGCATCAAATGTGAAGCGGTGAAAAAAGTCCATGAGGGTAGACCCAATATCGTAGATGCAATAAAGAACGGGGTGATTACCCTGGTCATAAATACACCGGCAGGGAAACAGAGTGAATTCGATGATTCCTATATCCGGAAGAACGCCATCAAGCATAAGGTTCCGTACATAACCACCACCTCAGCAGCCCTGGCAGCTTCCATGGGTATTAAGGACAGGCGGAATGGAGCCTATAAGGTTAAATCCCTGCAGGACTATCATAAGGAATAATTACGCTGAATTATGTACGGAATATTATGTGCTCCTATCGGCTTTGATAAACCATCCTCCCGCTAAGGATTTCCCCATGCAGACTGATGCTAAAGGCATACATTCCCGGGGGTAATTCCGGAGCTGATTCGGCAGGATTCCAGAATAGCTCATATTCCCCTGCACCCTCTACGTTTATAATGTACTTCCCAACAAGGCGTCCCGTGGCATCGAATATACGGATGATGGCCGGCTCATAAATGCCGTCTGCAACCTTGAAAGAGATGGTGGTAGAACGCGCAAAAGGATTGGGGTAATTCTCAACAAGCAGGAGTACCTGGTTTGGCCGGTCCTCCCCCTGGTCAAATTCAAGGGGATCCATGATTGAAACGAGAGCACCGGATCCACCCGGATCTACGTAGTAATTTCGCCAGTCGTCATCCTTTTCAGAAACAATACTTCCCTGGAAGCTTGTAAAGGGACTGATAACCCGGTAAGCGAGACTGACATCAATAATGTCTTGCTTGATACTGTCTGCCTGTTCAGTGGAAGAATTGAGGTAATAATCAGTCAGCAGTTTCTCGATTTTCTTCTTGGCCCAAATTTTTGGGATGAAGGCATATTTCTCAATACTGCTGTCTGATAATTCAGGGGAATACTGGTAATTCACGGGGTTGCCAAAAGCTTCCCCTTCCAGGTTCACTGTAAAAGGTGCAACTTCCTGGTATCGACCTGCAAATATCATCTGCTGTCCTTTGTATAGATTCGGTAGCTGAACGGGATAGATTTCAGACAGGAGGTCAGGATCTGTAAATATTTCCGTATTGATGAGAACAGGATTCCTGATGAGCAGGTAAAACTCGGTGATCTTTTCTTCCAGCTCCTCATTCCCCAGAAAATCTGCCAGTCCATTGTTATGGGCAGCAATTGCAGTTAAAAGTTGTTCATTGGTTGAAGAACCGATACCGAAGGTGAAAATATTAAGGGGAGCCTCGTTTTGCACCACAAGGTTATCCACATAAGTGATCAGCTCATTGACATCGGTAATACCGGCAGTTTGTCTTCCGTCTGTAAAGAAGATAATGATGTTGGCCGTATTCTGGGAGGCTGCGGAAAACTGTGGAACCGCTTCACCAAAGGCTCCGGAGATATTGGTTGATCCGGTCGCATTCAAAGCGTCTATGTAAGTGAGGGCAGCAGCTTCATTCTCGGCATTAAAAGGTACATGCTCCTGCCTGAAACTCATAATCCCACTTGAAAAATCAACGATATTGAATTTATCTCCCAGGTTCAGGTTCTGGATAATAAATTTTGCCGCATTCCGGGCCTGGACGATCTTGTCGCCGGACATGCTGCCGGAACGGTCGATGATCAGGGTGAAGACCTTGTCAATGACCTCCTGGTTACCGGAGGGATCCGGTTCGGCTACAAATAGGAAAAAGCCTCCCCCTTCAGTATCCGGCACCAATGAATCAGGCAGGAATGTACTATAACTGAAGAGTCCGAGTTCATCCTGGCTGAGCGAGAACTGTACATGATAGTCCTGTCCCGCTTTCTCCTCATAGACCTTAAAATAAACGGCCGCCTCTTTTCCGTCGTTCTGGGTGGAATCAGCTGTATGGCTTAGCAAATTAACAGCATCTATGGTACGTTCTGAGACAAGTGTGAATACCATCTCCTGGAAATCAATAACACCCGGAATACTGTCAGCAATTATTTGATAATCATTCGGATAATAATAATTCACCTTCCCGAATTTGTATTCAAGCAATTCCACATAGATAAGCTCAACCGTCAGAAGGGAATCTGTAAAAAGTGTTTCAGCAGGGGTATAAATCAGTGGATTCTCTCCCAGGTACTGGACAAGTGTATAATCCAGTCCACCTGAACCTCCCCCCCCGCTCAGACTGTCCTGCTCACTGGCGGCAAAACTTGCCTGGTACCATTGATCATGCAGATTATACTTAAGGGAAAGTGCACTTGCTTCCAGCGGCATCGGGAATGCATACTGTACCTTTACACTATCGCTGTTTACATTCTCAAAAACCTGTGTGCACCGGGTGATGGCTACCTGTCCATCAACCCTGACATCCACACTGGAACTGATTAGGGGAAGATATTTTACACTGGCTGAATCCGGGATTACAACTCCGTTTCCAAAAAGAGCCAGGCTAAGTATGGAACTCAGAAAAAGAAAGTATAGTTTTTTCATATTTCAGGGGTTTTCAGTATTCTTATTAAAATAGTCTATTTTCGAGCCTTTGTCAATAAATCTGACTTGTTTCTCAGCAGGAATATCAGACCCACAATCTCAAGATGAATATAACTACTGATTGGTTGCTTCAGGAGGAATAGGATATTTTACTATTTTTAACTCCCATGACGGACATCTCACCAAAGGCGGACAACCGACTACTTTCGCTCGATTTTTACAGGGGACTCACAATGTTCCTTCTGATTGCAGAATTCTCTCATCTTTTTACCTACATGGTATCCTCCGAACTTGAAGGAACAATTATCCATACTATAGGAGAGCAGTTTCACCACATGAAGTGGGAAGGAATGCATTTCTGGGATTTGATCCAGCCCTTCTTTATGTTCATTGTCGGGGTGGCAATGCCCTTTTCCTTCTCCAAAAGGATGGCCCGCGGGGATTCTTACAAACAGCTCACCAAACATGCCCTTAAAAGAGCGTTACTAATGCTGGTTTTGGGATGGGGACTGTATTGCATCCGGCCGGGAATGATCGTCTTCAAGTTCCAGAATGTTCTCGCCCAGCTCGCAGTAACTTACATACTTGCATTCCTGGTCATTCGCAAACGTCCGCTTATCCAGATTGCTTTTTCAGTGGTACTTATCCTGATCTCTGAAGCCCTGTACAGGTTTTTTCCACTTGAAGGTTTTAATATGCCTTTTGAACCCGGTCAGAATTTCGGGGCATGGCTGAATATTCTCATTTCAGGCAGAGAAGGAAGTGGCCACTGGGCCATGTTCAATGCTATCCCGACAGCTGCCCATACCATCTGGGGGGTGCTCGCTGGACAAATACTATCTGAGTTCCCGTTCATCCAATAAAAAATTGCTCATCCTTGTTATTGCCGGAGCTGCCTGGCTTAATCATCGGATACGGACTAAGTCCCATTACCCCCATCATCAAACGAATATCCACAAGTACCTTTGTATTTGCCTCCGGTGGATGGGCAATCCTGGCCCTGGCCCTTTGCTACTGGCTGATTGATGTCAGAAAATACCAGAAGGGTGTCTTATTCTTTGCGATTGTAGGTATGAATCCGCTGTTTATATACCTCTTTGCACATGTCGGCGGGGCAGATCTGATAAGGGAGATAATGCTCCCCTTCTCAAACGCAGTGTTTGGATGGACAGGAGAGCTCGGGGCGAATATCATTTTAAGCATTATCGTGCTTTTCTTCCTCTGGTATATTTGCTACCTGTTCTACAAAAAGAAAATTTTCATTCGGATTTAATACCCTTCCGGGGAATCAAATACCCTTCCGGGGAATCAAATGCCCGAACATTTCAACCATTTAAGGCTCTGCAGCATCTAATCAATCTGCAGCAAAAAAGAATCCATTCGCCTGGCCCTGTAAACCTGCAAGACATATATTCCCTGCTGAATACCGGAGAGGTCCAGGAAAAGTTCCTGCTCCTGTTCGATATTTTCAAAATCAAAGCTCTCAACCTGCCGGCCGTACATATCTACAATTTGAACCACTAAAGGGCCGGAATAATCCTTCCCTGGTATGAGGTGGGTAAAACCTGAGGCCGGGTTGGGAAATATTTTCAGGCTAAGGACAGGGTCTTGCCAGGAATTTAAACCGGATAGATGCCCCCGTTCGAAACATCCAATATCAGGAGCTGCACCATTATAAGGGAGACCGAGATCAACCCCGGCATCAACCAATACACTTGTTTCGGAAAGGTACATATAGGGTATGTCCGGAAGGCTTCCATCCTCCTGTCTTGGTCCATAGGCAGATTGGTCATCAATGGAAACAAAATCCTGTTCCGTAACCGTGAAGGATTCCGTCCAGCTGTTTTTCTCCTGTACCGCGAAATCGGCGATACTTCCAACAGGCCCAAGAACAGCCGAGTTTTTAATTTCTAGTTTTTTTCCTGCTGCCAGATCTTTTGTAATCACATAGTTTCCTCCATGATTATTATGTCCTGTGCAATTTAATAGGATCATGGTTCCAACATTACTATTTTGATCAAATCCCTTGGCCTTATTATTAAATGCAAGGCAATTTGTCAGCGTATAATCATGACTAAGGTCTTTAGTATCCGATCCACCCATTTTAAATCCATTTCCATTGGCCTTGGGTCCCGGATCGCTGCCATTCTCAAGGTATCCGTTTTCGAAGGCCCAGGAGTTCTCGATAATGGTTGATACATTATCTGCTCCCCTTAGGTAGCCATCCCAGCCATCATCACAGTTTAGCCATGCCCTGCAGCCATAGAAATAGTTTTCACTGCCTACATCAAGTTTAGCAGCAAACCCGTCTGCATCTCCATAATCGGGAGGATCTGCGTTATAATAGGAATCACAATTGATCACCTGGTTATAAGAGGCTCCACCTCCCATCTGCACTCCCGAATCCCTGTTTCTGTAGAATGCACAATTCACAATACGGTTACGGATTCCTCCATCGATCTTGAGTCCATTGTCCCCTGCCCCCGTGATACTTATCCCCTCGATATGCCAATAGTCAGCCTTCAAAACCATTCCTCTGTTTGAACCGGAAAGGGACTGTCCGGAAAAATCAAGAATGACCTTCTCTCCCTGCATCGACATCAAAGAACAGTAATTGTCCGCTGAGCCGTTTTTATCGATAACTATAGTAATGGTGGATTGATATGTTCCTCCCCTGACAAGGATGGAATCACCCGGCACAACAATACCGACTGCTCTGATAATCGTTGCAAAAGGTTGCTCTAATGAGCCGGTCCCGGCATCGCTTCCGGTTGTGGCAACATAATAATTTACCGCAATCGCGGGACAGGAAACAAGAATACTCAGGACAAATAAGAAGAAGGTGCCTTTTACAGGGAATTTCAGGATAGCTGGCATGGAATTACAATTCCCGTATCTTGATGTTCCTGAACCATACTGGGTATCCATGATCCTGGAGGCCGATATAACCTTCCTTGGCTATACCCTCTGTCCATCCCTGAAATCTTTTGAATTTGCTGTTGGCTACCATCTCATCCCATTCAGGTGTCCACATTTCATACTCAACTACTACTACCCCGTTCTGGGTGTGAGTTACCTTTCCGTCCTTCATGCGAACGACCATGGTATTCCATTCACCCGCCGGATTGGCAGTTGCAGGATCGGCCGGGATCATATCATACAGTGAACCGGCCAGGTGACTGTCAATCACATTATCGGATGCACCCTCATTATCCAGTATCTGGATCTCGGGAGCAGCATAATAGATTTTTTCACCAGGCACTTCCCTCACGTTGAAAAAGATACCGGAGTTGGCGGCGGGACTGGCTTTCCAGTCAATGGCGAGTTCGAAGTTCTTAAATTTCTTTTCGCTGTAAAGGATATCTCCATTTGAACCTCTGCCGGGGTCTTTACCTTCACCCAGTAATACCTTCATGGCATCATCTTCAATCGTCCAGTTAACAGGCATTTCAGTCCCATTACACTGCCTCCACCCATCAAAATCGTTTCCATTAAATAACAGGACCCAGCCTTCTTTCTTCTCTTTTTTACTGAGTTTATTTACAGTCTGACCACAGGCAGGCAGCGCAACCATGATGGCAATTGCTATGGCCAATGGTAAAATGATGTTTCTTTTCATGTTCGAATTTTTTAATGAATGAGGACAGGGAAAATTAATTAAAATAATTTACTTGCCAATACTATTTAACGGAACCATAATGCAATCTCGTAAAACGAAAAAACCTTGGTTCTATTCTGACTAAAGTATCAGATGTGAGGCACCTGTTCTCTGGCCAGCAATTCAATGTTGGCATACCGGGATGTAGGAATTTATATTTAATTTCTCGCCTTTTCTGCCCTCTTGGCAGCTTTCGCAGCTCTTTTTTCTTTCAGGCTTTTAGCCGGTTCTTTTTTGTTTTGCTTCTGCTTAATATCCTTCTCTTTTGACATGATCTTTAGTTTTAGAATGTTAATAAACTTCTCTCATGATACAGTTTTTTCGCTCGTTTAAAGTTAAGCGAGACTTTTATCAATTCAAAGATAAAAATGAATAGTATAAGTATTATAGGAGACTCCATCCGGAAATTGATACCTTTAGAAATTATCCTCTCCATAATAAGTCCAGATCCTACATTAAATGCGTCAACTGAAAATCATTAAACAGGTTACGACCAGAGATATTCCATCTCTTGATAAATATCTCCAGGAGATAGGCAAGATTGAACTTATTTCGGCAGAAGAAGAAGTTGAACTCGCCAAGAAAATCCACGAGGGAGACATGATTGCAAGGGACCGCTTGGTAAACGCCAATCTCAGGTTTGTTGTATCCGTCTCAAAGCAGTATCAGCACCAGGGCTTAAGCCTTCCTGATATGATCAATGAGGGGAATGTCGGTTTGATAAAGGCTGCAGAACGATTTGACGAAACCAGAGGCTTTAAATTTATATCCTACGCCGTTTGGTGGATCAGACAGGCCATACTGCAGGCCCTCGCGGAACAGGCAAGAAATGTGCGCCTGCCATTGAACAGAATCGTTCATGTAAATAAGTTAAAAAAGATCATAAGTGTATTGGAACAAAAGCATGAAAGAGAACCAACTACCAATGAAATTGCACAGGCTTTAGAAATGACTCCAACAGATATAAAAACGGCCATGAAAAACTCCGGTCGCGATTTATCATTGGATGCACCTCTCTCTAATGATGAGGGAGGCAGTATGTATGATGTTTTATTAAACAAAGACACTATTAGTCCCGATCAGCATTTACTGACGGACTCACTATGTAAAGAAATTGAAAGGGCCCTGAATACACTTCCCATGAGAGAAGCTGAAATTATCAGGTTATATTATGGGTTGAATGGCAAAAACGCTCAAACACTCGAGGAGATAAGTGAAGAATTTAATATTACAAGAGAACGGATCAGGCAACTCAAGGAAAAGGGTATCAACAAACTGAGGCATATCTCGAAAGGGCGGGTATTAAAGACCTACATGGGTTAACCATATTGAAGACTAAAGTCCTTTGAAGATATTATATATCAGAAAAATAATCTTTTAAGTCGACTGTATCCAATAGAATAGTCCTTTTAAATTCAAACTGCAATAAATTAATTGCAGATTCAATTAGTTTTTGCATGGCTATTCTTTTTTCAGGATCCTTCTCAACTAGAAACTTCTCGAGTTTACGTTCGACGACCTCTGCAGTCTCCCTGATTTCTGCAAGAGAATTCTTCAACTCTTCAATTTTTAACGTGTCCATGATTTTTATGTTAAGTTAAATAAAAATCAGATACCAGCAGAATATTCTTTCACTCCAGGTACTTTGAAAATGCATCCTGAATGGATTAAAATTAATCTCCATATATTTAAGGATAGCATAACACTATGGAGAGTCACCTACAGGTTCTGTTTTTTTTAGCCGGTTTTATCATCATAGCTGTTGCCTCAAACCAGATATCCAGACTTTTCATAAGGGCAAAGCTTCCGCTGGTTACGGGCCTTATTATTATGGGAATTATAGCCGGACCTGAGATTCTGGATCTGATCCCGCAGGGGGCCATATCCAACCTTGGCTTTGTTAATGACTTTGCCCTTGCATTCATTGCTTTCATGGTAGGTTCAGAGCTGTACCTTCGGGAATTAAGAAGTCGCTACAAGAGCATTATCGGAATGACGATTGCTCAGTTGGTTATTACCTTCATTTTTGTCAGCCTGGGTGTATTTCTGATTTCAGAATATATTCCATTTATGCAGGGAATGAATATGGAATCAAAGATTACTGTATCTCTGTTGACCGGGACCATATTTGTTGCGCGTTCTCCTGCATCCATATTAGCCGTAGTACATGAAATGCGGGCCAAGGGTCCGTTCACTAAAACATCAATCGGAGTTACCGTTTTGAAAGATTTTCTTGTTATTATACTGTTTGCTGTGATCTTAAACATTGGAGAAACTCTGACAGCAGGCACAGAGTTTAACCTGAGATATATTATTCTGCTTGTATTTGAACTATTATTAGCTTTAATTCTTGGATATGCTCCTCTCAAAAATACTGAGTTTCATTATTTCCTTACTTATCAAGCCGGTTGTAAAGACCAGTTTGATCCTGCTAACAGGATTTTTCATGTTCGCCCTTTCCCACTTCATCCGTGAATGGAGTCTTCATGATTTCAATTTTGAGATTTATATCGAGCCATTACTGATATGCATTATTGGAAGCTTTATTGTGACCAATTACAGCAAACACCGGCCTGAGTTTCTTAAAATATTGCTGGAATCCAGAAATGCAGTTTATGTAGTATTTTTTACCCTTATCGGTGCATCCATCTCAATAGAGGTTTTGGCTACGGTTTGGTCAATTGCCATAGTATTTTTTGTGCTTCGGCTTATAGCTTTGGTAATATCAGGCTATGTGGGGGTGTCATTGGGTGGAGACCCTGCTCGTTTCAAATGGATCTCCTGGATGCCTTATGTAACCCAGGCTGGTGTGAGCATTGGACTCACGGCTGTAGTGGCGGGAGAATTTACTGAATGGGGAACGGAGTTTGGAACAATTATAGTTGCTGTTATTGTACTGAATCAGATAATTGGTCCCCCGCTATTTAAATGGTCCATAATCCTTGCAGGCGAAGGGCATATGCGGGTCACCAAGCCTGAACTGGCAGGTAAACGAAGTGCGCTTATATTTGGACTTGAAAGCCAGTCTCTTGCCCTGGCCCGCCAATTGCAAGATAAAAACTGGGATGTAAAGATTGCAACCCTGAAATCTGATATCAGCGATATGAAAACTTCCGGCCTCAGTATTCAGAAGATATCCAGTCTTTCCCCTGATGCAATGGAGGAGCTTGAAGCCTCGAAGGCAGAAACTATCGTTACCATGCTTTCCGATAAGGAAAATTACCTGATTTGTGAGCAGGCATATGAAA
Source organism: uncultured Bacteroidaceae bacterium (assembly GCA_963777115.1). Lineage (GTDB taxonomy): Bacteria > Bacteroidota > Bacteroidia > Bacteroidales > SM23-62 > SM23-62. The sequence continues at coordinate 160,558 of CAVZPP010000003.1, forward strand.
AATTTGGAACAAAAGATATTATTGTGAAGATTGCATGACCGGAAAAATTTTGATCGTTTTCATGAACTTGGGGCACTGATAGTTGAACCGGCGACTGCCATTGTCAGCCTGTTAGACCATTTTATACGTTCACCCCAGGCTACTTCCCTATTGCTGGGTATGGAAGAAAACCAGGATACCATTATGCTTGAGGTAAAAAACCCGAACCTGCATAAGATGGCCTTAAGGAATTTGCACCTGCCTCATGATATTATCGTACTTTCTGTGACCCGCAGGGGCCAGATGATAATCTCGCATGGGTATACACGCTTAAGGAAAAAGGATATTGTAACCCTTGTTGGTTCAACTGAAAGTCTGGAAAATGTCAGGCTGCGTTTTGAATAACAACAGCAATTATCCAGGCAGGCACTTTACTTGTTTCCCCAGGGCATGGGATACACATGGGTTCTTACAGCATAAGCTTCCCACATTTCAGACATTTCCTTAACCCTTTCTGGTTGTGATTCTGCCAGGTTATGCATTTCGCTTCGGTCCACTTCCAGGTCGTATAATTCCCAGGGATCTCTTTTTCCGGATTGTTTATTCCCCTTAGAAACGAGTTTCCATTTGCCTACCCTGACGGCCCGGTTGTTTTCATGTTCCCAGTAAAGGGCTTCCCGCTCAAGCGGCTGTTTGTTAAATACGGGTACAAGACTTTTCCCTTCCATGGGAATGATATCCTGTCCCTTAAACTGTTTTGGATATTCAGCACCCCCAACATCCACACAGGTAGCCATCAGGTCAATGAGGTGCCCGGGCTGGTTGATGAATTCACCATTAGCATTAATTTGGGAAGGCCAGCTAACTATCAGGGGGGTGGAAATCCCGCCCTCATGAACCCAGTGTTTGTATTCCCTGAAAGGGGTATTGGATACATTGGCCCATTCCTTTCCGTATGCAATAAAAGTGTTATCCGGACCCGGCATCATTCCCCGACCGGTTCTGACAGGGCGTCCGTCGCGGGTAGTTTTGGGAACCATATCAGGTTGGAGCTCATCTGCTGCCATGGGTTTCAATGCAACGGATTCATAATCTTCCGGATTATACATCTTTTTGGTTTCTTTTTCCTCCGCGCAACCACCGTTATCCTGGAGATACATAATCAGTGTATTTTCAAACATCCCTCTGCGTTTCAGCTCATCAACAATTTGACCGACCCCCTGGTCCATTCTCTCGACCATGGCTGCAAAAACCTCCATACGGGCAACGGACCAGTCCCGCATAGGCTCATTCTCCCATCCACCGTTATCCGGATGTGACAAACCCCATTTAGGGTCGATAAGTTTCAGGTCAAGCATTTTCTGGTATCTCTCCTCCCGGATCTTGTCCCAGCCGGCATCATACCTTCCCGCATAATGCTCAATGTTTTCTTCCGGAGCATGCATGGGCCAGTGAGGAGCCGTAAAGGCGACATACATAAAGAAGGGATCTGAAGAAGAGTGTTCACTGATATATTTCACTGCATTGTCGGCAATGGCATCGGTATAATAATAGGATTCGGGCTTGTACTCCGGATCATTTTCAGGGGTGATGAATTTATTCCCCCGGGTAAGGGTAGCAGGATCCCATAAACTGGTGGCCCCGCGAATATTTCCGTAGTATTTATCAAATCCTCTCTGCAGGGGCCAGTTATGAAGAGATCCTTTCTCATCCAGTTCGTAGGATACATGCCATTTCCCAACCATATAGTTCGTATAACCGGCAGGCTTCATCACCTCAGCTATGGTTACACACTCATTATTCAGATCTGCCTGGTATCCTCTCAGGTCATCATCACGACTTACCATCCATCCTATCCCGGTTTGATGGGGATACAAACCCGTAAGCAGGGAGGCTCGGGTGGGACAACAACGGGAGGTATTGTAAAACTGGGTGAAACGTAGTCCCTGCGAGGCCAATTCGTCAATGTTCGCAGTATTGATCTCGCTGCCGTAACAACCCAGGTCGGAATAACCCATATCATCAGTCATGATGATCAGGATATTGGGTTTTTCAGCTGTCTCGGAGGCTGCCTTCTGGCTGCATCCCTGAATTCCCGATGCAGAGAAAACTAAAACGGAAAAAGTTAGAGCCAGGCCGGGAGAGAATCTTCTTGCTTTCATTAATTGAAATTTATTTAATTACTATTCTTAATTGACTATCAGGTCATTCCGAATAAATTTCTATTTGTCGGAATGCTGGTAAATACGCACATAATCGATGTACATTTTCTGGGGGAAGATGCTGTCATCGATTCCCTTTTGGCCTCCCCATCCACCTCCAATGGCAATATTAAGAAGCAAGTACTGAGGGTTCTCAAAGGGCCATTCCTTCAATCCTGTCCCTTCATTCTCAAATGAAAAATACCTTTCTTCATCAACATAGAATACGATGCTGTCCTTTGTCCAGTCAATAGCATACACGTGAAAATCTTCATACGGTTTTGGTATCTCAATGCTGGCACCTTTATTGGTTTTATTCACGTGATTATAGCTCTTTGTATGCACATTGGCATGAATTGTATGGGGATCAAAACCAACATTTTCCATTATGTCGATCTCTCCACACATGGGCCATCCTACCTCTGTTCTGTTAACTCCCAGCATCCATATGGCAGGCCACATCCCATACCCGGTAGGTAATTTCGCTCTGACTTCAATCCGCCCATAGGTCCAGCTCGCCTTCCCCCTGGTGATCAAAGCAGCGGAGGTATAGGATGCAGTATCGGAACCAAGGGGATTGGGGTTCCTGCTGAGGTTTTTATCAAAAATGTAGTCCTCCTTATGGGCCTCAAGGATAAGCATCCCACCTTCCACCCGGGCATTTTTTTCACGATCAGCAGTGTAAAACTGCAATTCCCTGTTTCTTACAAAACCTTCCTCATAATCCCATTTTGAAGAATCCGGTAATCCGCTGTAATTAAATTCATCCGCCCAAATCGGTTGATCCTTCGTATTCCTGTCCAGCACTGCATGAAATAAACAATAAGTCGCAGTATCGTAATAAAATCAAGGATTTCATAATGATCCTCAATTAATAAGGTATCCGGTAAATTTAGAAAATAAACAGGTATTTTTATGGATTGCCAAAAAATCAAATTATGAGGGTAAAAAAGATCATGAAGGAGAATATTGTTTTTCGTTCTGATGGCCTTGCCTGCATCCTGTTCTGCCAGGACAGGCCCAACATGGTATTCATGCTGGCTGATGATTTGACCCGCTTTGACATAGGATGCTATGGAAGTCTGGATTCAAAGACTCCGACATTGGACAAACTCGCGGAATCAGGAATGAAGTTCACCCGCTGCTACCAGGCAGCCCCCATGTGCTCCCCTACCCGTCATAATATTTATACGGGTATCTACCCCACCCGCACAGGAGCCTATCCCAATCATACCTTCGCAAACCCGGGCACAAAATCAATCGTTCACTATTTAAAACCGCTTGGGTACAGGATTGCCCTTTCGGGGAAAACACATATTGCCCCCGTGGAAGTATTCCCCTTTGAATACCTGGGCAAAAAGAAGAATCCCGAGTTTGAGTTGGTGGATAGTTTCCTTCTGGAAGTAAAAGAGAATAATGAGCCCTTCTGTCTCTTTCTCACATCCAATGAGCCCCATACACCATGGGATAAAGGGGACATTTCCCAGTTCGATAAAGACAAAGTAATCCTCCCACCATATTTCGTTGATAATGATGAGACCCGGGAGGATTTCTGCCGGTACCTGGCCGAGGTTAATTATCTCGATGGACAGGTAAAGCAGGCCCTTGACCTGCTTGAAAAACACGGGATGACAGAGAATACGGTATTTATCTTTGCCAGTGAACAGGGAAATTCTTTTCCCTTTGCCAAGTGGACCTGTTATAATACGGGACTGGGATCTGCTATTGATTGTAAAATGGCCGGGAGTGGTTGAACCGGGAAGCATCTCGGATGCACTGGTGGAGTATTCCGACATTACCCCGACCCTGATTGATCTTGCCGGGGGGGATCCCGTAAAAGGTCTGGACGGAAGCAGTCTTCTTCCCCTGCTAAAGGGGGAGAAAAACTCCCATAAAAAATACAGCCATGGGATGATGACAACCCGTGGGATTAATAACGGATCGGAATATTACCCGATACGGACGGTCTCGAATGGGATATACAGGTATGTGCTAAACCTGTCTCCTGAAATAGAGTTCAGTGATGTGGCGGCAATGCCGGGTTGGGAAGAAGCTGCAGAAACCGATCCCGAAGCGGCTGAGCTTGTACGGAAACATAAGTACAGACCTGCCATTGAGTTGTACAATGACCATGGAAGATCCATATAACCAGGTTAATCTCGCCGGACAGCATGCCTACCGGAAAATTGAGAAAAAATTGGCCAGAGAGCTGACAAAATGGATGGAGTATTCTGGGGACGAGGGGATGGCAACCGAGCTTATGTCATTCGAACGAATGAACAGGTTCAAGGCTGACGGGATTTACCTGATCGACGAATTTCTGGAACCTTCAACTTCCGATTTCCATGATGCCTCAGCGTCCTTCAACCTGGAAGTGCCTGTCAAGGGCTACTATACATTTTACATTGAGGGGAAGGGCAGCCTCCATGTCAATGATCAGCTTCTCATAGAATCCAGGCCGGGTGGAAATGACAGGAATAATGAACGATACGGAGTCATTGCATTGAAAAAGGGCATGCACCGCCTCGAGATAAGAGACGACGATGCCAATACCCTCCTGAAATGGTCAGGTCCGGCAATTAAAAAATCTAATCTTGATCTTAATTGATCAGACTGAATAATAATCCATCCACCGGATAACGACAGTAGCTTTTGTTCAGAATGGCCCGGAGCTATTTTAAATCATATACCAGGGTTGCTTCTCGCTCTCCTCTTGAGGAGGAGCTTTTAGATGCAATGGTCAGTACTTTACCGGACTTATCCAGTGTCCAGATTTCTTGAGTGTCCAATTTCATAGGTCTGATCCTGTCTCGTCATCTTCGTATGCGATTTGATGGTCAGTGATTTACCATCATCAGACCAGGTGGCTTTGGCAGTTACTGTCCGCCTTTCACTCTCATCCGTAGTTTCTTTGCCATCCAGGCTCACTTTACGCGTAATCTTTCGTTCCTCTCCGTCCCTGTTCCTTCTTGTGGTTTCTATGGTGAGATTCATCCCCTCCTGGGTGGCAATCATTTCAGCAGAAGGGCCTCCGTACCTGCTTTCCCCAACTTCGCTTTGACTTTCATTATAGACCCATGTACCTGAAAAATCGGTCTTTGCTCCGGACATAGAAATGGCCGGGAAAGCCAGTAAGAATAGCATCATAGCAGCAGCAAAGAGTTGAAAATTTCTTTTGAATTTCATGGTGTTGTTGGTTTAGTGGAATTAATAATATCTCTTAGACATAAGTTTTAGTGAATAGTTTAATATCAGATCAGAATTGATAAATTCACAAATGAATCTAGTCTGCTGACATAATGTTATAGTGTAATATGTCTGAACCGAAAGTATCCCCGGTGGTTTTCACACGGTGCTCAGCAATAATCCATCCATACATCCAGGGAGAATATTGGTTTCCCCGGGTTTTGATATACCAGGCAGTGATTTCTCCTACCTGTGCAGTTCCATCATACTCCCATGCCTTTGCCTTTATTGACTTTACCTTACAGCGATAAAACTCCTGCCCATCCTTTATTAATCCTCTCATCATTCCTCCTCCTCCTGAGTTGTTTCTCCGTCACTGGTAGTTAAGAAACACCACATTAACCATCCGTATTGTGCGGTACCATCACCATAATCCGCTCCCCCATCTGCATACTTATTATATCTGGATGATGTTTTGTTTTTTTTGTATTGCCAGGTTCTTGGAATCCCGTTTGGATCACTTGTTGGAACCATTTTATAGTTAAACTTTACACTTTCTTCAGCTTCACAACCTTTTCCAAGCTTATTAGAAGAGTCCCATATATCAGCAGAATTGTTCCAAAATGGTGCGCCATTTTCTAAGGGAGCTCCCTCAGAAACCAAAGGTTCCCCAATAGGGGCCATTCCTGCTACATCAGGCTGTGGATCGCTTCTATGAGGAACGTTGTCCGCTGTTTGAACATCCAGAGTACCATCATATAAACTTATATCCTCCATATCAATCCAACCATAAGCCGGTTGTGGGCTAGGGTAGTCCTGACCGCCTTTATGCCACACCAATTTTTGTTTTACGGTTCCGTCGGAATCACGCACTTCTAGTATTTCACGATGGTCTAATCGAATCCAACCCAATCCACATTGATCAGAATTCAAACTACTGGTGACATCATAGGCTGTAGAATGTAGCTACAGGAGAACCATCAGCATACCGGGTTTTTGCTCTGCCATTTTTTAATTGTGCGCAGACCCAATAATTGTCACTTCCAAATTGCCAGTTATCGGGACTATCATACCCGGTTTCATCCGGAAGAATAATTGAGGAATCATTTTGTGCTGGCAATTGATCATTTACTGGTACTACAGCTTTATCACAAGAAGTAAAAACTATCAAGAAAGCCAATATGAAATTCGATAAAATAATATTCATATTATATCAATTAATATTCAACCTGAGATTCATAATCATTGTAAAAACGAGAATATCTTACTTTAATAATCCTCCCCATTCAAACTCCTGACAACGGAGCGCTGCCATTCCTCCAGGTCAGATTTCATAGTTTGAACTCTTGCACCTTCAGCCAGGAGCAGATCCTTACTTTCCATGAAATCTTCTTCCAGATTGTAAAGTTCCCAGGTTATGTTACCGTCCTTATTATAAATCCGGTGCAGTTTCCATGGCCAGTCCAGCCACGCCGCATGCCCGGGCAGGGTATCAACGGAGTATTGAGGAATGGTCGTGGCCTCCTCAATACGTAGAAGTGCAGAATCACCCACCATATCTCCCTTTTTCTGGGCCTCGAGCAATTCTTGCATCCAGACCGCACTCGGGGTACTAAATCCACTGCCGGGATAGTTCCAAAAACCTATGGGTTCTTCCCGGGATTCAATCTCATCATCAATCACCCCAAGCAGACTGATTCCATCCAGGGGTCGTTCCGGATCCGCGTCAATACCTGTAATTTCCAACAGGGTTGGAAAAATATCCGAGGTGACAGCAGGAATTTTAGTTACCCTCGGTTCCTTTATCTTTGCCGGCCATTCAATCATTGCAGGGACCCTTAATCCACCTTCGTAGATCATTCCCTTATTACCTCTTCCGCCTGTGGAACCCACTCCTTTCAGTCCCCCATTATCACTACAATACCATAGCAAGGTATTCTCATAGCTCGGCAGGCTTTTAATCTCCGCCCTGAGCTTCCCTACAGCCCTGTCCATTCCGGTAACTTCCCCGTAGAAATTTTTCAGCTTTTCAGTCTGGTCAGCATAAAGATTACCGTCCTCTTCAATAGCCTGGTGAGGTCCGTGCGGGGAACCAAACCAAACCACCGCCAGGTAGGGTTTGTCCTTGCCTTCATGCTTGTGAATAAACTCCAGTGCAGCATCAACAGTAACCATTGAACTTTCTCCTTCAGTCTGGACGGCAATCCCCTCCCTGCTGAGTATGGGGTCGTTATCAAAAAAATTGGGGGCTGATAGCCATTCGTCGAATCCGTTGTTCCCCGGGTTCACGGGACTTCCGATCCGGACAGATCCCAGGTGCCATTTCCCGAAATGACCTGTTACATAACCCGCTTCCTTCAAGACTTCTGCGATGGAATTTTCCTGTGGCCTGAGAATTCTTCCCCACCTGAAACATCCAAAACGATTGGGATTTCTACCGGTCATGACACTGCCCCGGGTGGGAGAACAAACCGGATGAGCAGCATAAAAATGATCGAACCTGAGAGCCTCAGCTGCAAGGGCATCAAAATTAGGGGTCTGAAGAACCGGATGCCCATTGTATGCCATATCCCCCCAGCCCTGGTCATCAGCCATGCAGAGAATTATATTCGGAAGTTTTGATTCAGCCTCCGGGGCCGGACCACAACCAGTCATTCCCAGGATGAGAGTCAAGAAAAACAGGTAAACAAAAGATCGTCTCATAATGATTGGTTTGATTAAGTTTAAACTAGCATATTACTTCCAGAATTCGTCCTTCCTCCAATTAATTGTGAATCCTAGAGCATTTTCATCAATATTTGAATAATCCTGGAATAAAGTTTTAAGTCTCTCACTGAAATTATGTCCGCCATTTACTGCATCTAGCATATACTTCATTATGCAGATATGGATATATAACTTGTGAAACTCACTTTCCTTGGGGACCTCTGAAATCCATAATGCCGGAGGCTTTTTCAATAATTTGGGGCGGCCAGGCAAATTTTTATTCCACAGTCTGCCATGGTGAGCACATACATTCCTGATTTGAGTAATTGTTTGCAACCAACTTGGTAAATATGAATGGTTAACTGCATTCAGTTCAGATGCGATGACGTCCTTCGATTTGATTGATGATTTAAGGTTACCATAGAGTTTGGAAAGATTACCAAAACTTGTTAGTTCAATTGTTTTCCATGCAGGCGGGAATCGTTTATCATCATTATACTTCTTCTTATGTTCCTTAATGAAAACATCCTTACTGCGCTCTACTTCCCCTTGTATTACAGTTAAAGTTTTTATAAGTTGCTCAGTATCAACAAATATTTCGGGATTTTGGAACCACCAAGGATCAATTTCATGAGAAAGATGATAAATCATCTTTGTTCTTAATCCAATCTCAATTCTTTCAATTACATCGAAAAGAAGCATTCGCAGTTCCCTATCAAAATTATACAATGATATTACATCCTCAAATTTACTATTAGGTTTAAATTGATGACTCTGCTTATTTTTTTGCATAGGCCACCAATAACCAGCTAGTCTATAGTAACTTATTGTCTGAAGATGATGAGTGGCAGATTCTTTATCGCTTATTAGTAAACCTCTTTCCTCAAGTTGCGCGATTTGCTCATCTATTCTTAATGGAACTTTGGAATAAATCAAATTGGTTGGGGTCTATAAAGCAAAAGACTCGCCCTGGGACGCTGTTCTTATGGGTAGCGTGGCGAGTACTGTTACTACAAAAGTAGGAAAAACAATTAAAACATACAAATCCCTCTGCCTTAGATATCTATTGAGCTAAACTTCTTTGTATATGAAATCCTGAGCCTACTTTTCCCAGATCATGATTTATTTATAAACCAGGCATCCAAGAACAATTTAAAAATCCGTATTTTCATTGAGTAATATTTCGTAATACCCCAACCAATGAATCGTAGTAACCGGAAAAAAGTTCTTGTCTTCAATGCGCTTTTATTTGCCTCCCTTTTTATGCTGATTACCATAAATAAGGAATACCTCAGGCCTGTCGCCCAGGATCATGCCTTTTGTCTGCTTATAACAGGTTGCTTCCCAAATTTTATCGCAGCGTATATCATAAGCCTGGCAGTCGCCGCAGGAGTATTTGTCAAGAAGCCTAGGTATTCCCGCCTTCTCGTTTACTCTATCTCTTTCCTGATATTTGCTGTTTTAGCCCTGGAAGAGATCAAACCCATGTGGGGGGCTAGTGAACACTACGATATATTTGATATTTTTGCAAGTGGACTGGGTTCGGCGCTGGCCATCCTGACTTATGAAATAGCATCTGCCAAAAGAGATAAAAATCAGAACAAACAACCATAACTAAATACAGATCAAACCAATGAAAACAACAAGAAGAAAATTTATCACTTCAGTAAGTATGCTCGCGGCCGGGATGGCCATGCCTGCATCGGCATTCAGTTTTGGAATGGACCGGAAACTAAAAGTGGTCCTCGTAGGAACAGGGACCAGGGGGACCAGTTTCTGGGGTAAGAGACTGGTAGATGAATATCCGGATCTCCTGGAATTCGTGGGACTGTCGGACATCAATCCGGGCAGGCTTGAACTCGCCCTTGATTACATGGGGGTCAAGTGTCCAACCTATACCGATTTTGATAAAATGATAGTTGAGACAAAGCCTGACCTTGTCATTGTGACTACCAAGGACTCCTACCATCATGAGTATATTGTCAAGGGACTGGACTATGGTTGTGATGTGTTGACCGAGAAGCCGCTTACGACAGATGAAAGAAAAGCCCAGGAAATTATCGATGCAGAAAGAAGATCGAGTAAAAAACTGATCGTTGGTTTTAATTACCGCTGGAGTCCCTATGCGACGAAGATCAAGGAACTGCTGGCAAAAAATTCAATCGGCAAGCTTACCTCAGTCGATTTTCACTGGTACCTGAACACCTATCATGGTGCTTCCTATTTCAGGAGATGGCATGGCCTTCGCCAGGCCGGCGGAACTCTCTGGGTGCACAAAGCCAGCCATCATTTTGACCTTCTTAACTGGTGGATCAATTCCGATCCCGAAGAAGTTTTTGCCTACGGTGACCTGGAACATTACGGAGCCAACGGTCCCTTCAGTGGAAAAAGCTGCCGGAGCTGTGATCATAAAAAGGAATGCGAATATTACTGGGATATAACCAGGGACAAACGCTCGATGAAGCTCTACGTGGAGAATGAAAAATACGATGGATATGTTCGTGACAGCTGTCTCTTCCGCAAAGAGATCAATATTTACGACAAGATGTCTGCCCAGGTGAAGTACAAAAATAATGTGACCCTGAATTATTCCCTCACCACCTATTCCCCCTACGAGGGCTGGAGGGTTGCACTCAACGGCACAGAAGGCAGGATTGAGGCATGGCTTGACATCCCCTACCAGAAGGATATCACCGTTGACCAGGCAGAGATGCATGCAAAGGAAATGGATCAGACCAGCAAGGATGTGGTAGAAACTGAACCCATTGTTGTTCACAAACTCTGGAGCAAATTCGAGACTGTCAATGTACCCATGGAAAGAGGCGGTCATGGCGGAGGAGACAAAAGGCTGCATGACAAAATCTTCAGGAATCCGGACATGGCCGATCCCTATGGCCGATCTGCCGGTATCAGGGATGGTGTGATGTCGGTATTGATTGGTATTGCTGCCCGCAAAAGCATTGAATCTGGCAACCCGATCAAAATTGGCGCCCTGACCGATATGCAACCCCGGGAAGAGAGAATATAGCAGAACAATCAGAATGCACATCCCGGGGATTTAAGCTCCGGGATACATTTTTTACTGTACCGTAATTTCAAGTTGGATAACCCTTTCGGGGGAAGTTTTAATGCTGATTCCAGCGGCCAGTTCCTCTCCGGTATACATCCCGGTGGAATTGGATCCGGAATTTTTTAGCTGGTAGTTTTTTTCCGGACTCACTGTGAACCATTCCGGGAACTGGTTAATTCTAGGCCAGTCCATTGGCAGATTCAGGTTTACTTTAGACCTCTCCGTATCAAATACAATCTTTCCCTTCCATTCCTCATCGGAACGGATGGAAACGTACAGGGTATTGTTTTTAAAAACGGCTCCTGAGATTAGATCTTCTCTCCATGGATACAGGTTTGTTCCCTGGCTTTTCCAGAGGCAATACATGATGGTTGTACGGGCAAAATTCCCGTCCCCGTGCCATCCCTCGATGATCCCCTGGTCCTGGTACTGCCTGGCATTTTCCCGGTAGCTGGAATCCTGAAGTGACCACATAACCCGGGTTTCACCATCAAGCCACTCTTCCACTCCCGGTTGGGGTTCCCGATTATAAAGGTTCAGTGCTCCTTCTATGGCATCGGCAAATCCATCTGCAGATCCGCTTTCCCAGTCATAATCTCGGTAATGTTCAAGATTGCTGAAAGCAAACAGCAGGGCATCACGATAAGCTTCTGTCTGATCAATCAGGTATACTGTATAGTAACCATTAAAATTATATCCCCAGTTATCGCGGACCAGTGTGTCCCGGATTTCACCCGTTATCGGATTGATTGAAACATAAAATAAACCATGTTCATTTCTGCCAACTTCCAGGATGCGGTCAAGCATTTCATGTACAGGTTCCCGGTACTCCTCTTTCTTCCCCGGAAGGGCAAAATTTACACATGCATACAGCTCACAGAGACCCGAAACGATTTCACATCCATGGTCGTTGAGGCGGAGGGATTCAAAATCACGGGTGGGATGGTTTTCACCCAGGAGGTAATAATCACCCAATCGAATGGCCCATTCCAGGTACTTTTGCTCCCCTGTCATCCAGTATAACCTGGACAGGATCTGCAACTGCTCACCGTTTACTTCCACATTGGTGGATGGGATGCTGCCAAATTCTGTTGAGACAGGGGCGTTTGCCCAGACATCATCCGTAATAGCTATCATTCTTTCCGACCAGGGGGAGTGGCCCAGCCATTCGGTCAGTGGGAGGAGTCCATCTTTCACATATTCGGATGCCCCGAAAATAATGGACTCCATATCAGGTTCCTCATCCTTAAAATCCCCTTTGGAAAAGGAATAACTATCGGGCATGCTTCCAATCCGGGAGGTCAGTTTTGTTTCCGTTCTGAGCATATCGGACATCCTTCCGTGAAACATGGCAGAATCGGTAAGTGCAGCTACAAGTACCATGAAAGGGTAGTTATCTGCAGCTGAATTTTTGGGAGTCCATAAATCCAGTCCCTTGTTTAGATTCTCGGGGAAGAGTCCGGTTACAGGATCGGAATATTCCAGCCAGGCCTGAACATATGCATTACAGCGCCTGTAGCCCTCATTGGCAAGGACTCCGTTGTCAAGAGCGCTGTCAAAATATTCCTGGTTTTCTGACTGTGGCTGGCAGGAGATAAGAAGCGGAATGGCAATAACCAGGGTGATTGTATTCAGGCTGGGGTGGAATTTTTTCATAATGCAGGAATTAAAATTATCTTCAACAGGTAAATATAGGTATACCTATTCAAGTAATCCGGATCATGAAGGCAAATATCTATCGTCAACTACAGCGTCACCTGGATAATATGCCGGTGCCATTTCCTGAGACCGAGTCCGGTGTTGAAATTGACCTGCTTAAACATTTGTTCGATGAGGAAGAGGCTGGTATTGCCCTAAAGCTTAGTGCTCTGCCTGATTCAATTGATAAAATCCATAGCCGGTTCAAAAAGGGAGAGATATCAAAAGAATTGCTGAAATCGAAACTGGATGGACTCCATGATAAAGGAGCTATAATGTCAATTGAAGATCCTAAAAAAGGTTCTATGTACAGCAAGATCCCACTTGCCATTGGCATTTTTGAATACCAGGTTAACCAGGTTACCAGGGAGCTGGCTGAGGATTTCTTTAAATACGAGGATGAGGGTTTCGGAGAAGCACTGCTTACGAGTAAGACCAAGCAGATGAGGACCATCCCGATAAATGTCACTATTGATCCTGAATTTAAGGTGGGAAGCTATGATAATGCAAGGGCCCTGATTGAAAAATCCCCGGGACCATTTGCTGTGATGAACTGTGTCTGCCGGCAGGCGAGAGAAAAGATGGGCGAGTCCTGCAAGCAGACCGACATTATGGAGACTTGCTTTACCCTGGGAAATGCTGCCGATTATATGATGAAAAGAGGTGTAGCAAGAGATCTCAGCAGGGATGAAATCATAAGCCTTATTACCCGTGCGGAACAGGAAGGAATGGTCCTGCAGCCTTCAAATACCCAGGAACCCGGGTTCATTTGTTGTTGCTGCGGGTGTTGCTGCGGGGTATTAACGGCGGCCAAAAAATTCCCTGAACCTGCCGAACTATTGCAAAGCAATTTTTATGCAGAGATTGATGCTGATAATTGTACCGGCTGCGGGGATTGCATGGAATTATGCCAGATGGATGCCATGGTATCCGTAAATAATCATACTGAAGTTTTACGCAGTCATTGCATTGGTTGTGGGGTTTGCCTGAACGCCTGCCAGACTGACGCAATATCCCTTCTGAAAACCGAAAAAGAAATTGTCCCCCCAAAAAACAGCATGGAGATGTACAAAAAAATGATCATGGAGAGGTACGGCCTGCTGGGATCTCTTAAGATCATGGGTAAAGCAGCACTGGGAAAGAAGATTTAAATCAGACTCAATAACATAAATTACATCAAATCTTATCTCTTTTATATGATGCTGGGTAAATTTATGTGCAGTTTTATCTCTTCAGGAAAGCTTTATTGAAAGTCTGATCTTGTGTGTTCACTCGTATCAAATACATTCCACTTTTCAGATAACTAATATCAACTTCAGGATTCATTTCGTCCGTCTGTATCTTTTGAAGTAATTTCCCATCCATGGATAAAATTGAGATTTCTGCTTCCCCCATATTAACCTTTAAATAAATGTGCAGCAGATCATTGGCTGGATTGGGCCAGATTATGAATTGATTCGTTGAAATACTTTCTGTGGAATTAACCTGATCAGAACTAACCATATTTGACATTACAGTAGAATAGTCACCCTCTGAGGATTTGAGATTTCCTGGTTTACAGGGTGAGGGACTGATTATTCCGAGCTGGTAATATACTGTGCCAACAGGTGGAAACTGATCAGTATATGAAAACGTATTACTTGCCTGTTCGGCAATCTTTAAAAGATTATCCTTCGTGCTGCCTCGATATATGCTGTATGTTCCGTAATTAAATCCTTTATAATCATCCCATATCAGATTCCAGGAACCATGTATTCCGGTATTTATCGTAAGATGAAGTGTCTTATGAAAATCGCTTAAGGCAGACTCACATCCATTCGTATCAACAGCAGCAATTTTATACCTGTCGGAGCTCTGTACAGGATTCGAGAGTGTATCGATAAACACCGAAGGCTTATCGACTGGCTGGGTTCCAATTTTTTCATAGACATCAGCCTGGGAGGTCTGCCTGTAAATATTGGCTGCGACATAATTATTCCCAGTCGGTTGATCCCAAATAACCGAATTGTGATTTGCAGAATCAACACTGACCATGCATAAAGGTATGGGCTGGGGAGGAGAGTTCACTTCCAGGATCATACTTGTGTCGGTGGAACAACCTTTATCCTGTACAGTAAGGGAAATTGATTTTTGGCCGGCATTAGCCCAGGAAATTTTATAGGGACCCGCCTTTTTTCCGGAGATAATATTTCCACCATCAAAATTCCATATATAGGAGGCATCCGGCAATGCGCTACCAGTATATGATATTTGGATTTCCTCTTTGCCGCATTGCTGTGGATCATCCGTTAAAATTGAGGCGGTTGGATATGTATTATTAACCAATACTGAATCTGTCTTGCTATAAGTAATTCCTTCACCTTCCCGGACTATTAAAGAAATTGTTTTGTACCCATTCTCCTCCCAGGAAACTTTGGCATTTCGAGTATCTGTAGTATCAACGAATGAAGCTCCTTCAAAGTCCCATTCCAGCTTTGTATTTTCTGAAATTTCATATGTATAAAACACATCCAATGTATCACCCAGGCAGAGGGCATCCTCATAACATGCGCCTTTACATGGGACAATCGGATCAATCAGTCCCAGTTGAACACCATAATAATCAATATCCACAGCTCCACTATACTGGTTGGTAATGAATCCCATATACATATGTGGCATATCTCTCCAGGATCTTACAGAGGCTGTTACCAGAAACTCATACGGAGAATCAATATCCCCATTCATCCAAATTTTGACGAAATGGGTAGCTGCAGAAGTAGAATCTTTTACAATCTGAACCCAGAATTCATTCCATTCCCTAGGATTGCAATTGATATGATTTACCGCTAATTCAGGGTAAGGTTCATTATCCCAAAATGGATTGGGCCTGCTCAGGGGTACATGCCCATAATTACTGTTCATATATAATCCTTCCCCTGTTGTGGCTATTGTATCGTGATCAAAAGTTGTCATCAAACTAAAACCAATCGATCTTGGATCATCGGGATTCATGCCATCAGTTTGATGAATACTGACCATTCCGTGACCCAGATAGGGAAGATACCCGTTCCCTTCCTCCGGATATGCCCATATCTCACCTTCCCTTCCATCATCAAAAAATTTTCCGGCCCGGAATATGGAATCTATCTCTCCAATTCCTTCCCTGACAGGAACCTTAATTCGAAAAGCAAGTGTAATTCCTTCGTCAAGTATCCGACCGTCTTCAGGTACTCCTTCCTGGGTGAGGGCATGATAAAACTGTATTTTTCGGTTGGTGTGTTCATCATACGGCACCAAATCTGGAAAGTCCCGGGGATCACCAGGATCCTGAATTCTCAGAAAAGAAACATCCTCATTCTCCAATAAATCAACTCCGCCAAGAATTCCATCAGCAGGTCCAATTCCTGACAAATCCCAATCATCACCATCCTCCCAGGTGCCATCAAGGTGAGTAGCCACAATATCAATCTTGTTCCCAGGCGTGTAATTATTGACGTCTCCCTCATAAATATACAGCCAGCCTTCTTCGGACTTTTCAAATAATATCTGGGCAAATGAGATACTGGAAGAAAATAGCAGGGCGAAAATGAAGAAAAAGACTCTTTTGCACATGATTGGTTGGTTTAGAGGTCATAATTATGCTCTGGTCAGGACTATACTAAAGTTAAATATTATTCAAATTCCCGCAATATAGAGCTTTGTGTTTCGAAACATTAATGGAATGCATTGGGCGAGTTTAGAAATTCTAATAAGTTTCATATAAGGTAGTGTTTTATTGATAGATGAATATGAAAGTAATAGGGTTGCTTTGGTTCCCTGTACATTTTTGTATTTTAGCCGGCAAATTCAACCTGTATGAAAAATCTCCTCATTGGACTTGCCATTGTAATTTTACTTCAAGGCTGTGGGCAGCCATCTAACTGGAATCAGTACCTGGGACCGGACAGAAATGCTATCCATTCCGGAACAAAGATCCTGAGATCCTGGGGAGATGCCGGACCGAAAGAGCTGTGGTCTTTACCGTTGGGTGAAGGTTTTGGTGGAGCAAGTATTTTTGATGATGAGGTTTTTATCCTTGACCGTAAAAAGGGAGAATCAGACTTGCTGAGATGCATTGATCTTGAAACGGGAGAGGAAAAATGGAATTTTGAATATATGGCAGAAGGAGAATTATCATATCCCGGATCAAGGGCTGTTCCTACCGTTGATAAAAATCATGTATGGAGTGTCGGTCCTCATGGAGATTTATATTGCATCGACAGGAATACTCAAAAACCTGTTTGGAACCATAACCTGCAGGAAGAGTTTAATACAGAACCATCCCCCTGGGGAATTTCTCAATCTCCTTTGATTCATAAGGACCTGCTTATTGTTGCCCCGCACGGGGACAAAGCCGGTGTGGTAGCGTTTAATAAAACCTCCGGAGAAATAGTCTGGAAAAGCAGGCGGTTAACTGGTTTTAATTTCCATGCCTCTCCTACCCTGGCAAATTTTGGAGGGATTTCCCAGGTCATAATGATCAGTCCCTATAACAAAAAAGACTCCACTGAAACCAATGAAGTGGTTGCTTTTAATGCCGATTCCGGTGAGGAATTATGGTCTTATCATGGCTTAAAGTCTTTTGCAACGATAACTCCGGCTCTTGTCATTGACGAAAAAAGGTTGTTTCTCACCGATGGCTCATATAACGGGAATTATAACCCGGTATCAATAATGCTGGAAATAAACCGGGTGGACGATAAATTCCAGGTAAATGAATTATTCCTTACGGAGGAAGCCGGATGTAAAATGCATACAGCCGTGCAATTTGAGGATCACCTTTACCTGAATAATACCGGAAATCCAAGGCAGATGCAATGCCTGACCATGGATGGCAAAGTGCTGTGGGAGGAAAAGTCTGCTCCGGATTTTGAACTGGGAGCCCTGATTATGGTAGATGGACTGATCCTGAATCAAAATGGAAAGAATGGAGATATCTACCTGGTTCAGCCCGATCCGGCCGGATATAAGGAACTGGGAAAAGCTTCATTTTTCAGTGCTGAAAAATCACAGGCTTGGGCTCCTCTGGCTTTCAGTCAGGGAAAATTAATTATCCGTGATCTCGAAAAAATGGTCTGCCTTGATCTGCAGAATTTAGCTGAGTAACAGGGAACCAGGAACCGATTCCAAAACTGGAAGCTTCGCAACAAGATTGCCATTCATTAACTTCCCGCAAGGGATAAACGGAATGCTACCATCTCCTGGGTATTGCGAACTATCAGCAGATCGTCAACCAGAATCGGGTGGTTCCAGGTTTTGCCCTCGATTGCCGGGATCTTTGCGAGTTCATTGTATCCTTCAGGGACAGCTTCAACCAGTGCAACTTCACCTTTCTCTGTCAAAACCAGCAATAGGTCCTGTTCGGCTAGTAAAATTATCTGTCCCCCATAACGTCCACCCCTCCATTTGCGCTGGCCGTCCTCAAGATCCATGCAGGCGAGACTGGGACCGGTAAAGCCATACGCATGGCCTTTATGAACCACAATATCATTAAAGTAAGATTTCAGCTGGGTCGAGGTCCATTGTTCTTCTTGAGTCCATCCATCCGGGGAATTTCTAACCGTGATTCTACGTATTCCTTCTTCCCCACCTGTGGGGAGAAGTACATCCCCGTCTTCGGTCATTGCAGGTTGTAGGATGCGATCAACCTGGGGCCATGGATGCTCCCATAGCTGCTTACCATCAGCAGGGGAAAAACTGACCGCTCCAAATTCACTCATGAACAGGATTTGAGGAATAGCATCTATTGTCAACAAATGGGGGGAACTATATCCGGATCCGCCGTCAGTTCCAACCCAGCGTATATCACCGTTGGCAAGATCATAAGCAATTATTGCACCGGCTACAGCAACAACAACAACATCCTCAACCACCAATGGGGAACTGGTGACACCCCAGGCTGCAATCTCTGCTTCTGTATCGGTGGCTGCATTACGGGACCATACAGTTGATCCATCAGTTCCATCAAGCACATTCAGTATTCCGGTCGCCCCTAAAGTATATACCCTTTCCCCACTAAGTGTAGGGGTTGAACGTGGTCCGGCACCGGCATGAGAGTCATAGAATCTTGCTGCATCCTGATGTTGCCACACCAGCTTACCATTATCCAGGTTATAACATGCGACAACCTCGTCTTCACCCCTTTGCTCCTGGGTGTAGAGAAGGTCACCACGGACCGAACATGAAGAACAACCCGGTCCGATTGGACGCCGCCAAACCTCAACCGGGGGTCGGTTGGACCAGTCCGTTTCGATGCGAACATTGTGAACAATACCGTCTCGTTCTGCACCCCTGAAGCCGGGCCATTCAGCTATATTTTCCCCCACTTCAGTCAGCAGAGGGAGCTTCATTGATTCCTTCTCATTTTGTGCAAGTAACCTTTCTTCCGGTGTTTCTGCCCAGCGCCAGGAGAAATTTGCGCCTCCATAACCGGTAATCCCATCGCACTTTAACAGACTCATTAATCCACTTGCGAATACAATAGTTGCAATCATTGTCACACGCTGAAGCTTAAGGGATAACTTACGGCTGAACACTGCCCAAATGACAAATGCGAGACATACAACCGGCAGAGCATAAGTGGCATACATCATCCCCATCATCCCAGTCTGAATGGAATCATGCACAACAAAAAATGCAAGCAACAATGCGAGAATCATGATGACAACTGCACCCCAGCGATCCAGGCGGGAAGCCTTGCTAAAAAATGCCCACCATACAATCAGGACCAGTCCAAAGAAAAGTCCACCAAGGACCCCGATTTCAGCAATTCCGGGCAAAGCTGCAGGAAATCCAAATCGGAACAGCCACTGCAGTGCAACGATGAGTACCCCTGGCCACAAAAGGAGTTTTTGTTGATTTTGGTCGTTTTTAAGGCCTGAATTACTTGTAATTGACATGGTTGGTGGTGTATTAATAATTGCCAAAAGTGGTATAACAGTAAATATAAAACATATTCAGGTATTATTAAATGACAAATATTTGCTTATAAAGATTTCTTGTTCAATCCAGGGTTTTGTTAATTTTATTCTGGCAAGAAATTTCACAATTCAAAAGGCCATCATCAGACCCGAAACCAATGCTGAATTATATCACCCTTGTATTAATCTCCTTAGCGCAGATTTTTCTGCAGTCAGACGATGGACTGGAATCGAAAATTCAGAAAACCCGGATGGATTCCCCAAAAGGATTCCTGGTTTCCGTTAATGAGCTGAATGAGATCAGGAATCTGGCAAAATCAGGCATAGAACCTCATAGTTCTAATGTTGCCATTTTTCTTAGCTACATAGACAGCATGATGCTGGTCTCCAAGAATTGGCCCGAGCTATCAGGTGAAATCCTTATTGCCAACAGGAGCTCAGGAGATCCCGTGCAAATTAGCTCAAACGGTGGTAAACTTGCCTATGGTACAGCCCTTGCCTGGCATTTAACCGGCAAGGAAAAGTATGCCAGCCGGTCCCGGGAACTTATACTTGATTTGACTGACACCTACGGTTACAGAAACGCCGAGCTCGAAGAGTTTCACTGGGGTGCCCAGGGGATTTTGAACCTTGCGAGAGGCGGAACACCCTATATCTATGCTGCTGATCTTTTGGAAGGATATAAGCATTGGACTAAAAAAGATAAACTGACATACCAGGTCTGGCTGCGTGATATTATGTACAGTAAGGTTTCCTGGGCCAGCAGGTACAGAAAGAACAACTGGGGAGTGGCGGGTTCATTCTCAGCAGCTGCTATCTCTTTTTATCTAATGGACCACCCGGACTGGAAACTGGTAGAGATCAGTCCATCGCGTCAGAAGTTATCCCCGGCAGAGGCTTTTAAATCCCATAATCTTTCCCAGATTAGAAGACTGAGCACATCCGATGAGTGGAAGATGGATGCCAAGCGTGAGATCTGGGGTATTTTACCAAATGGTGCTATTCCTGAAGAGATTCGCAGGGGAAATGATCCGATTGATGGGGACCACCTTCCGTCGGAAGGGAGCGGGACTCATTACACGATGACGTATATTGAACACCTCACGGCCCACACGGAATTCTTAGCTAACCATGGGGATAGCTCACTCTATAAGCATGTTGAAGAGGATGGATCCGGATCACTTCTGCAGGCATACCTTTTTGTAATTGACAATCCTATTAAATCGCATTGTTTCACAAAGGACCGGATGAATGCCCTATATATGGCATATCACCATTATCAACATCCTGCGATGTTGCGTTCACTTAAGGAGTGCGGACCATCAAGTATTTGCGGACAACGCATGGCACTGTATGGACGCCTGACCCATCCCGTTAATATTGCATCAGATCGGTAGATTTAATCCGCTTCCTGATTCCTTTTCTACACTTACTTCTGTTTTGAAAGTTTTTTGGAAAAATTTTTCGAAGGGCGACGCTGATTTTTGGCCTGGAGCAACATTAAGCCAAAAAGTCCTTCAATTATTAACCAAAAACTTTTAGTTATGAAAAACCTTTTTTCTTTTGCGATTGCTTTACTGTTCATCATTTTAAATTCTTGTCAGAAAGATGAGGTAAAACCAGGGCTGGAAACAGGAAGTCTGAGCCTAAACGTCGGATTATCAATTCGTGTAAATGAAGTTGACAGTCCCTTAAAATCAATCCCCCTGATCGACGATTTCGCTGTGACTGTTTACAGGGCAGATGGTTCAGAGGCAATGTCGTTTGCAAGTGTTGCAGTCATGCCTGATACCATCGAGCTTGAGATCGGCAATTATTATGTTGAAGCACATTCTGACAATAATCTTCCGGCTGCTTTTGAGAATCCCTACTATGCTGGGGAATCGGATGTATTTACTATTAATAGCAACGTTCAACAGTCAGTCCAGGTAAATTGTGAATTGGCAAACACCATTGTCACAGTAATCTGGTCGGATAATGTTATCAGCAGTTTCTCTGATTATTCAGCAACGGTTTCATCAGCACTGGATGCCCTGGTATTCCAGAGCAACGAAACAAGGAAGGGTTATTTTCAGCCTCTCCCATTAGACATACTGGTTGAACTTACCTACCTGAAACCTGATGGTTTTGACACTACTAAAATAATGTCTGGCCAGATCCCTGACCCATTGCCGAACAGGCATTATGAAATCAATGTGGATGCATCCATTGATGAGGGAATGGCAAGTTTTCAGATTCTAATGGATTCATCAGAGGTCCAGGTGGAAACAGTCGATCTGGGTAACCATACTAGTCCCCCACCAACTGGCAGTATTGCTTATGGAGAATTACTGATTACCGAGATCATGTCAAATCCTGCGATTCTTTCTGATACAGAGGGTGAATGGTTTGAGATATATAATAATTCAAACCGTGTGATCAATCTCCAGGACCTGATATTGCAAAGAGACGATATCAACCTTCATACCATTTCGAATTCTATAGATTTATTACCCGGTGAGTATTATGTTTTCGAGCGGACTGATGGGGCTACTGATTTTTCCGGGTATAATTATGGTTCTGGTATTCTTCTACCAAATACCGGGGCTGTACTATCGATTCTTAATGAAGATACCGGATCAGGTCCCGGTGCTATTATCTTTTCGTTAGATTATGGTGCAGCAGGTTTCCCGTTTGGTTCTGGTATATCTACAAGTCTGAATCCAAACTTGGTAAATGCTGTCGATGCAGTTTCAGGAAGCTCATGGTGTTTGTCAACCTCCGTTTACAGCACTGGTGATCTGGGTACTCCAGGGATGATAAATGATTCCTGTCAGTAGGACAATTAGAAAATTATACACGCTTATTGGCAAAAGTAATATATTTATTACCTTTAGGACAGCTGACCATCCCGAACCATCCTGGGAAAGAGGTCAAGCAGGGATTACTCAAATCCATATTGAAGCAGGCAAATATTAAGTTACGATGAAAAAGAAAATGATTAATGTTAGGATAATAAAAGAGGATCAGGGATATAGTGCAACAGCTGTAGTGGAAAATAATTTTATTGGGACACAATCAGAAAATTACGATGAATTGAAATCAATGATATTGGAGGCTTTAAACCTGGCATTTGAAGATGATAATTTGATTTATGAAGTTGAAGACCTGCGATTTGAATATGACCTTGATAGTTTTTTCACTTTTTACAGGGTTATTAATGCAAAGGCACTCTCAGAACGTATTGGCATGAACCAAAGCCTTTTAGCCCAGTATATCAAGGGTATTAAAAATCCTTCGCCCGCCCAGACAAAGCGAATTTTACCGGGGTTCAGCAGATAGGAAAGGAACTTTCTGAAGCAAGGTTTCTGATGTGAAATATTAGTGGGAAGTTTTCTTGCTGTACCCGGATGGATAACAGGCCTTCGCAGTTCTTGCAATTGCAGCTCTTACGTCGCATGAACCATAGCCCAGTATTTCGGCGGAATGTTCTGATTCAAAGAAGAAATCCTTGCTGATGATATCTTTGAAGATGCGTCGTAGGTGAAGGCCTGGTTCTTTTCCATTCATCCGGTATCGCTGCATCATTACTATTCCTGCAAGTGCGGCCATCCAGTGTGGAACATGAAAAAACATTCTTCTGACACCAATGGCTGTAAACATAATCTTAAACATTTCTTTCCATCGAATGTCCAGGTCCCCTATGGGGTACCTGGCACCTGCTTCGCCTTTTTCCAGGGCGCCGGCAATTGCTTCAGCTACATTCTCAACACAGATCATGGCGGATCCACCATCAGGATAAAAAACAGGATTCATTTTCAGAAGCCTCTCAAAAAAAACTTCTTTCCACAGGGGCATCTGACCCGGTGCTGTACCAAATATGTAGGGAAGTTCAAGAATCATGGTTTCCATTTCTGATCCGGAGGCATCCATGACAGCTTCAGCCTGATGGATCCTGGCCCTAATGTATGGGTGCCTGGTATCCAGTTTCAGGTGAGGCCATTTCCGGTGGAAAAAACAGAAATAGGAACCAAGCAGCACTGCCCGCTTTATCCCTGCCTTTCGTGCAACCGCAAATACGTTTGCGGAGGCCTGAACCAGTTTTTCCTGAAAGAATAAATCTGCAGGAGCATCAGGAGCATTCCTGTCATCCGGTCCCATGGCATATACCAGCATATCAAAGCCGGCCATATGTGCAGCCAGTTCCTCATTGCCAATTGAAAATATGTCTTCGTGAATCACAGGAATCTGATCCGGATACCACTCCTCGAGTTTGATGTCGGGCAGAGCAAGGGCAGATACCTTGTAACCCCTATCTAATAATACTAAACCGGCATGGTATCCCAGGAATCCTGTTCCCCCAATGATCAGTACATTTTTTCCTTTACCTTCCATAAAAATCAGTCCCTCTGATCAGTTTTGTGCCCTGCTAATGTAGTGCAATTGTGGAATATTCACTTCTATTTTGGTTCGGGGATATTAATCTTTTTCATTTCTTCCTTAGTAAGATGCACATCAGCAACTACTTCTGATGCTTCCCAGCATTGTTCCAGGGGTTTTAAACCGGGTACCTGGACAGGAATATGATATTCCTCAATGCCATTATCATTCATTTCAATCCGGCCTCCTGCCCTCTCAACAGCCTGCCTGGATAATGATTCACAAACACCTAGAAGTGAAGGAAAATCATAAGCTGTATAGGAAAATTTAGTTGTGTCATCAATTCCTATTGTATACTTCTCAGGCAGATTTTCCATTCCCAATGAGGCGGCCAGTACACCGGCAGCATTGGAGGGATTACAATCTGAATCCTGCCCGCATCGCATGGAGATAATGATAGTCTGATCCATATCACCCTCTCCATAGAGTAGGCCCATAACAATGAAGGCCCCGTTTATTTTTGCATCTATATTAAATTTATCCTCTGTTCCCTTACAATTGAATTTCCGGTATTCCGGATTAAGATTGTATTTATCTTCAATTAGCTGCCAGGTGGCTATCCAGTCGTCAGGGGACTCGCCATGCCATTTGATAACATCCCTGATGGCTTCAGCATATTGACTCTCAGCTGGAATACATTCCAACCCGGCCTCTATGATTTTATGAATGTCTGTTTCAAAAAATGCCTCCGCATACATTCCCCCAATAAACTGCCCTCCATACAAACCATCACCATAATTCATGATCCTTCCAAACTTTTCTCCCAGGTCAATTACTGTTTGTGGCATACCCGGTGCAATCAATCCGGAAAAATCTGCTTCAATCTGATAATCAATATCATCCGCATGATCATTATACTTCGGATGTCCGGAGTACGGGGGCGCGATACCGGAACGCAGATTATCCCTTCCGGCCCGGTTTGCATGCCATAATCTGTACTGGCTGTTGGCAAAATCTATTCCCGCCTGCCGAATAGAAACATCAAAACCATAATCCTCAAGTGTTTTCAGAAAAGTCATTTCAACATAAATATCATCCTGGAATTGCTGATTGATCATTTCCGGATCCCATGCCGGCACCTTGTCATCAGGTACGTACTCCCCTTTGAACTTAAATTCGGTGGGGGCACCCCAACCAACACCAGCCATCTGGCCCAACCAGCCGGCTTTCATTTTACTCTGGTATTCTTCAACAGATAGTTTTCTGTATTCAGTTTTTGGCTGGCATGCGCTGAGGCCGATCACTAAAAGGAATATTGCTGCCGAACGAATGGATTTTACCGGTTTCATGATTGATTTGATTTGGAGTTATTGATGCTTGGTTAATTAATTTCTCGTAAATGAGGGATGGATGGTTGGGCTCCGTTTTTGGTAACGGATACTGAAGCGGCCTTGTTAGCCAGAGTGATAGCCTTTCTGTAATCATCCCCATTCCCCAGTGCAGCAGCCAGATATCCGCTGAAGACATCTCCCGCAGCCGTTGAATCGACGTTTTTTACCTTCTCCGCCGAAATGAAACCTTTGTCCCCTTCCCTGGAAAGAAAAAATACTCCTCTTGATCCCAATGTTATAATTACTGCTTCATTTACTTTTTCTATCAGATGAGCAGCAACCATCTCAATTTCCTTATCACCAGATGGATTTATACCAGTAAGTATTTCCGCTTCAGTTTCATTTGGTGTGATGATATCCACCATTTGAAAAATCTCGTCTGAAAGGGGCTTTGCAGGAGCCGGATCAAGAATGGTCTTTATGCCAAATTCTTTGGCCATTTTAAGCGAAAACGCAATGGTTTCGAGTGGGACTTCAAGCTGCACAAGCATCACGTCAGCCTCAGAAATACTTGATGTAGCCTTCTTAATATCCTCTACAGAGAGTCTTTCATTTGCGCCCCCGGCTACCACTATAGAATTTTGCCCTGACTCCTCCACAGTTATCACAGCTACACCTGTAGGGTAATGTGGGTCTGTGAATATATTTTCAATATTTATCTTGTCTGCCTTATATCCTTCTACCGCCCGACGGCCGAAGTCATCGTCACCTACCCTGGCGATAAAGGTTACTGACGCGCTTGCTCTTGCAGCAGCCACTGCCTGGTTGGCGCCTTTGCCTCCGGGATGAATTGAGAAATCATTCCCCATAATGGTTTCTCCCGGGACAGGAATCCTGGGAGTAGTTACAACCATGTCGGTGTTGCTGCTGCCGACCACTACAATCTTTGCCATCTTCTTAAATTATATGGTTTTTGCAAGAATGATCAGGATGATGCCGGAAATAAAAAACAGGAACATCAGGGCAATAAGGATATTGGTTTTCGGAGGTGCATTTTTGAACTCTTTCCAGATGAAAACACCCCATATCGCTGCAATCATGGTAGCCCCCTGGCCCAGTCCGTAGGATATCGCAAATCCGGCATCCCCGGCTGCGATCATATTGAAAAGCATTCCGATTCCCCAGATAATTCCTCCTGCCATCCCAATAAGGTGAAGCCTTGGAGTTCCCTTTTTGAAATAGTCACGGTAGCTTACCTTTTCCCCCGAAAGGGGCCTTCGCATGAAAAAGGTATTAAAGACGAAATTGGAAAGGAAAATTCCATAGGAAAAAATAAAGACGGCTGCATAAGGTGTAAATAATCCTTTTTCCGGATTAATGAAATCTTCAGACATGGAGGCTGCCACAAACCGGTAGAAAAATCCCATAAGGATCCCCCCTGCAATGGATATCAAAATACCCTTTGTGGATGATGAACCTTTTGATATACTCTTATAAGCCAGGGCATCAAGTATAATGCCCAGGACAACAAGTGCAACACCTGTAAACAGAATCACCGGGTTTCCGACCGGCACGGCGATATAATTGATGATAACCCCTAAGACCAATGCAATACCAATACCGATAGGAAAGGCGATTGCCATACCTGCAATATCAATTGCAGCAACAATTAATAGGTTGGCAATGTTAAATACTATGCCTCCCAGAAGGGCATACATATATGCTCTGGGTGATGCTTGTAACATGTTTTGAATAAATCCCTCACCGGAATCGCCAAAACTCCCCATGGTCAGTCCAAAGACAAGGGAAACTAACATTACACCCAGAGTATAATCCCAATAGAATAGGGGGAAACTCCAGTTTTTACTTGCAAGTTTCTGGGTATTAGCCCAGGAGCCCCAGCAAAACATTGTAATCACACAGAAGGTGACTGCGAGATAATAATTCTCAACGATAAACATGGTTTATGAATTTGTTTGAAATTTTGGGTAATATTTACTGCCTCCTGATAAAAATGAATTCTCCCCCCTCATCTCCTGCATCCTGAATTACCCCGTATTGAGGTATATTGGGACTATTATTCAATACTGCCTCTCTGAAACTACTATACAATTCTCCGCTTGAAATGTATTTCTTATTATTCTCATGCAGCCTTTTTAAGAAGTACTCGATAAATACACTTTTGTCAGGTACTTCTTTTAAGGTACCGCTGGTCATAGCCTTTCGGCTGGATAAGGAATATAATTTATTGACGGCGATGGAGGCATCCTGAAAAGCACCACGGGTTTTAAAGATGGAACCAGCAAAGCAAGCATCTGAAATCAATAATGTATGTCGGGTATTTATGTCATCAACAAAATCCTGAATTGTACTATTACGGATCCAATTAACACTTGAAAATTGCTCAGCATCTGATGGCAGCCAATAGCCTGTCTCTTTCTGTTCATCCCAATATCCATGACCAGCGTAGAATAATATTAAATTATCATTGGGAGTTAATTGATTGCTCAGGATATCCAGGCTTTTAATTATATCTGCCCGGGTTGGATCTTTAAGAAGTGTAAGGTTTTCCGGTTCAAACATATAATTGCCAATCAAGGTACTGTAAAGCAATGTAGCATCAGTAATTGGGTGATCCAGATCAATCAGGTCCGGGTCACTGTAATTATCAATTCCAATAATTAACCCATAATAATCCCCTTTAAACTCAAGCTCATCGCCATTGACGACAGATTCTTTTCTGCCGTCATTTATCAATTGAATATATTTGGTAGTAGTGTTTGACAATTCATCGGATACTTCTATTTTAATAACATTCAATCCCGCATCCAGAATAAATGATCGCTGGAAGAAACCATTGTTATCTGTTGAAGCAATACTATCATTGATAAAGAAGGATTGGACGCCTGTCTCGTCAGTAAGTCTTCCGATCAAGTAGATGTTTGATTCAGAAATATGAGAAGTGGATGTAGAATCAATCTGGGGTGAAATAATAGTTATCCTCGGGGGTGTAACATCTTTAAAATTTCTCTCGGCTGTATTTACAGTGCCGGTTTTAAAAACTGCCGGCTTTCTTAAATTAATGCTGGTTGCTTCACTTTCTCCCTCTACCTGGGATAAATTAATGCTGGTTGCTTCACTTTCTCCCTCTACCTGGGATAACAGGAAAAAACTTCTTGTTATAAGGACAAGAAACAAGAATGATATATTAAAAAGTTTTAATCCCATGATCACTAATTTACCGCATTTAAGGCAAATTTTAATGTAAAACCAATACAAAATCCATCCAGAACAATTCTTTCTGCAACTGTATTGCCTCCCTGATCATTGATATCAACAACAGGAGCCATATAATACTCGAGCTCAGTCCCGATGGAAATAAATTTTGCGATTTTAATATCCAGTCCCAGGCCCGGACTGTAAAAAATACTATATCCCGTAAGGTTACTGCTTATGGATTCACTCTTATGTTGAACTTTTATTTGTCCGATGTAGAAGAAAGGATAGATAGAATACCTGGGATCTGGGATAAAGTCATATTCAATAACTGCCCCACCGCTGAATCCCACATAATATCCAATATCTCCTAAATCTGCGTGCTCGCCATAAGTCTTATAATATCCACCCCTTACTCCTAAACCCACCTGCTTTAGATACATGATAACCTTCAGATTCAATCCGTATGATTTCAAATCAACCTTTGAACCCAGGTTCGCATTTATACTTGAAAAAAATCGAGGATCAATGATTCGATTCTGCTGATCTGATTGAAGCAGATCCGCTTTCACCTTAAATTTCACGGACTCACCAACCAGCTCATCGACCTCGGCAAATACATCCCAAATGATGTGTTTCCTTTTCCCAGCACCAAGTACTAAACCAACATCTCCACTAACACTTTTTAGGGGTTCGCCATAAGAATTCCCTCCATCCGTGGATACAAAGACCCTGATAATTACCGGCTGATCATCTGCAATGCCTAATAAATCATAATAGATGTTTATTGTGTTGTCTGAAACATCAGATTCAACATTTTCAATTTTCTGAGTAAAACTCTTTAAGGGAGTAATTATTAGAACAGTAAGGAAAATCCACCGGAATAAATGTCCTTTAAACATGGGAATGAATTCGGTTTCTATTCGGTTTAGGTCATCATAAATTTATGAAATATTTTAGGTATCTTGCTTTTTATCTTTTCATTATACCACCAAGCGGAGCAGAACTAACCAATAAACCAGCACCAATGGATCGTAGAAAATTTATTAAAAAATCCGGGTATACTACCGGTATGATGGCAGTTGCCCCTGCAGTTATTAAAGATTACGTAGGTAAAAGTCCCAATGACACCCTGAATGTTGCAGTTGTCGGAATAAGTGGAAAGGACAGGCCAAGGGAAAGAGGGTTGATTGGTGGCCGCGGGATGGTGCATGTCAATAATTATGCTGAAATTCCTAACGTCAGGATCACCGCCATCTGCGATGTTGATGAGAGGTTATTGCCGGGTGCAGCCGCTGAGGTGGAAAGGTTATTCGGAAAAAAGCCAAGGACTGAAGTTGATTTTCAGAAATTAATAGAGGACAAGGATATTGATATAATTTCAGTGGCTACTCCGGACCACTGGCATGCCCTGCAAACGGTTTGGGCCTGCCAGGCAGGCAAAGATGTCTATGTGGAGAAACCTGCCCATCAGCTTGTCGCTGAAGGAAAAAAGATGGTTGAGGCAGCCAGGAAATATGATCGAATTGTTCAAAATGGAATCACCTGGAGGAGCAGCAAGTCCACTAAGGAGGGAGTAAAGTTTATTGCCGATGGTAAACTCGGCGAGGTATATATGGCCAGGGGAATTGTTTACCGTCACCGGGTCAGCATTGGACACACTGAAGACGGTCCCATTCCCGAAGGTGTCCACTGGGATAAATTCCTGGGACCCGCACCCTACCGTCCTTTTAACCTGAACAGGTACATCTATAACTGGCACTGGTTCTGGGATACAGGCACAACCGAATTCGGCAACAATGGCATTTACAGGATGGACGGGGCCCGCTGGGCATTGGGCATCGATACACACCCGGTTAAGGTTCATTGCAGTGGGGGAAAATTTGCCCGGGATGACGACCAGGAGGTGCCAAATGTCCTTTCAGCAATTTATGAATATGAGGATGGGAAAATCATTCAGAATGAGGTACGTAGCGTGTATACTAATCCCGAGGGAGTTGTGAAGGAGAGTGGTACTTTTATCTACAGCGACGAGGGATGGATGGCCCTGAATGGTGGTGGCTTCAAGACCTATTTCGGCAAGAATAATGAACCCGGTCCTTCAATGAATGACAGTGACCTGCCGGATGAAGAAAAATCCAATGGATGGAAGAATTTCGTAGACTGCGTCCGAAGCCGGAAGGTGGAGGATCTGGACTGTGATATTGCTGAGGGACACCTATCCGCTTCCATTGGACACCTGGGAAATATTTCCTATCGTACAGGACGCAAGCTGGACTTTGATCCGAAAACTGAAAAATTTCTCAACGATCCTGAAGCGGATAAACTTCTGACCAGGGATTACCGCAAACCTTATGTAATGCCAGACAATGTATAGATTTTTAAATCTCCAATAATAAACCAAATCATAACAACCATGAACAATAATTTTTCCAGAAGAAATTTTTTAAAAACGGCTGCAATTACCGGAACAGCCGCAGCGATACCAGGATGTGTAAGTGCGGCTTCACCGGACTCTGAGGTGGGAACGATCAAACTGAATGAAAACCCATTGAAGCTGGGTCTGATGACTTACAATATGGGTAAAAAATGGGATATCGATACCGTCATAAAGAATTTAAGCGAAGCAGGTTTTCAGTCCGTCGAATTAAGGACCACCCATGCCCACGGAATTGAAGTTACTATGAGTGCAGCGGAGCGTGCAGAGGTTAAAAAACGCTTCGAGGACTCCCCGCTGGAGGCCATAAGCCTGGCAAGCGCTTTCAAATACCATTATGTCGACCAGGATGAATTGAAAAAGAGTATCGAAGGAACCAAGGAATATACTCTGCTGGCCAGAGATGTAGGAGCTCTTGGTTTCCGGGTATTCCCAAATGAATTGCCTGCAGAAGTGCCGGTTGAACAGACCCTGGAACAAATTGGCAAGTCCCTTGCCGAGGTGGGAGAATTTGCCTATAACGAAGGGGTTGAAATCCGGGTATGTGTTCATGGAAAAGGAACAAGCAAGGTCCCGATTATTAAAAAAATCATCGACTATTCTGAGAGTCCCCATGTCTATGTAAACTGGAATTGTTCCGACTCTGATACGGAGGGAGAGGGACTGGAGTACAACTTTAACTCCATAAAGGATCGGATTCGCAGCCTGCACACTCATGAACTATGGACGGATTATCCATACAGGGAGCTCTTCCGCCTCTTATCCGAGAATAATTTTACAGGATACTGCAATGCGGAAATACCTCCGAATGATGATCCGGTAAGGTTCCTTAAGTATTACAGGGGATTATTCCTGGCACTTCAGAATGCTATTTAGGTAAGCCAGAAGGATTTATTCACCTGGGACATCCCAGAATACAGGGACTTTTACCGTTGGATAAGGGTTGATGTCAAGATTGCTTTCTACTTTCTTATCGAAGAAATATTGATCGGAAAAATCCAGGAGAGCCAGCCAGTCTATTACACCCTGGGCATGTCCCCCTGTTCTCCAATGCATTTTGATATTGTCCTCTACTCCCATCCAGGCATAAACTTTCTTTGCTGCTTCGAGAGTAAGGAAAGTGCCGAATGGATTTGCCCAGTAATCCTGAAGAGCATGTGCATTGAAAAATGCCCTGGGGGCGATGATTGATTTCCCAAAATGGGCATCGTAAGGGATTTTGGATTCATGACCTGCCAGGGTAAAAAATTCGGGAGTCCACCAGTGAGGATTTGCCAGAGAGGCATGACCTATAGTCTGCTCATCCTGTCCCAGTTCAAAATACCTGTGGCTGGCGGTTCCTCCTAATCCTGATGAGTTGGGTGCAGTAATGGCAATCCTCTCATCGTAAATACCGCCGCAATATGCCGTTTTGCCGCCTCGTGAATGCCCGGTAACAACAATCTTTTCAATATCAATAAAATCCAGTGTCTCAAAATAATCGATGATCAGCTGATATCCCCACGCCCAGGCTGCAATGGTCCCCCAATCATACTCAGGATACAGGGGAAAAACTCCACTGTTTCTGGCCTCTTCCAGATTTTTGACATCCTTTCCCAGGTCTTCCCGCATATACTGGCACATGATATAGCCCCTTTTCAAAGCCTCCAGGTTAATCTCTTCAGGTATGGCATTAATGGACCTGTCATTTTTAATTATAACAGGGAAAGGCCCCTGGCCTTCAGGTTTAATGAGTCCCACATGAAGATCCAGGGATTTCCCATTGCGATCAAAGCTGAAGGTGTATAATTTCCTGACGGCGGTCCCGTCGAAAACTTCCTCTGACAGAGTTTCCACTACCTTGATATTCTCAGGGACAGGAGGCATCTCACCGTACTGGTAATGTGCCAGCATAGCCTTGATATATTCTTTTTGTCCCTCCCATTCAGCTTTGCTGGCAACCCTTTCTCCATCAGGTTTCAGAAAGGGATCCGGCAAACCATGCTGCCTTTTCCTGAGTTCATTAAAAGTCTTAAAATTATAAGATGTTTGGGCGTAAGTTCCCATTCCAAAAGTGATTATCACCAGGACAAGGATCGTTTTAGGTTTCATATGAAGAGTATTATTGGGAATCTGGATTTTACTGTATCAATTCAAACAGGAACCGGGAAATATCCACCACAAAAATATCCATTCGCCGCTGCGGTGTATGTCCTGCTCCCTCAACAGGTATGAGTTGGTAGGGAACTCCCTTAGAATCCAGTTCCCCTACAAGATCTAATGTATTTTCATAGGATACAGAGGCATCCTCTGTTCCATGAACAATAATTGCAGGAGGATCTTTTGCCAGCATGTCATGTGATCTCCATTCCGGTTTTGGACTCCCCCATAGATCGACCAGTGCAACAATGCCTGATTTATCCCATCCCTCTTCATTTTTGTAACAAAAATTCACAGCAATCATCCCTCCGGCAGAACCTCCACCGATAACGATTTTGGATTTGTCTACACCCAGATCCTTACTATTCTCTCTTATCCATTGGAGTCCCTTCATAGCATCTTCAAGCGCATCCTTCATAGTCCCTTCCGGATCATCTTTTGGATTGGCACGCACCCTGTAATTTATGGATATGCAGACATACCCACGTTGCGCGAACTGATTAGCCATTTTGACAATATATGTCTGGGTTTTGTCCTGTGTCAGTCCGAATCCACCTCCATGAATCAAAAGCATGGCAGGACGGTCTTTTACCTCATCATTGGCCGGGGAGTAGATATCCAGCAGCAGTTCCATCTTTTCACCATTTACGTCGACCGATTCCCCGAATTTGATATCCTCCTGGATCTCAACATCATTAAATACCCTGTCAAGGTATCGCTCGGAAGCGCTTTCATGTAGTAAAAATGCCTTCGCGGCAGGAGCTTCAGGGTCTTTCCAACCGTAAAACATCAGCATACCTTCAACCGGCCATCCATAAGCATTTGTGACAGGTTGGATATTATTGAATCTCCAACCCGGGTACAGGGTGGTGTCCGGGGTCAGATCCCTTTTCATCTTCCATGTATTACCATTGTCCATTGATACCCATTCTACAACACTTCCTCCGCCGTGTTTATCCATATAACCGCCGATATTGTTGTAGTTTGTTTCTCCTTTTTGAAAGTTTTCTGAAGGGGACATGCCTTCCGCGTACTGGGTGTCAATGTAGGTATCTCCCATAACCAGGTAGGCATGGTAAACACCTTCCCTGTCCAGGTTGATATGGCAGCTGTTCCACTGGTGGTTGGATGGGGCGATGACAGTCGTTTTCCATTCCCCCTTTTTCCGGTGTACAAAATAATAGTTAATCTCTTCTGTTGTCTCTTCCGAAAGGACATGAAGAAATGCAGGATCTCCGTTTTCATCAATGACAATATCCGGAGGAACTCCTGCTCCACGCCAATCGGTATCCCATATCCTGCAACGCTCGTTAGCCTGGTCAAGATCAATGGGCGTATCCATTAATTCCCCTTCGAAATTAAATACCTCGTCTGTTTCCAGGTCAACCTTAACATAGTAGAGGTTGTACTTGTATTCATTGCTTACATTTTTCTTGTAACGTGGATTGTAGTACCTGGCCGAATCCCTTGACCTGTTATCGTCATAGGCAGTGTATGCCACATGCAGGTATTTTCCATCCTTGCTGGGCAACTTACACTGGTAGGATGACCACTCAAACCTGTCTTTACTGTCCAGGTCCGTTACATCATTTTCCGGTCCCTTCCAGGTTTTACTGTTGTCACCAGAGATGCGATAGGTCCAGGATGAAATATGTCCCATTGTCCTGTAGTACATCATCTGCTTATTTCCTCCCACCCTGTAAGTCGTAGGATAAGAAAGATTGGGAGCAATCTCGGGTCCTTCTTCCCAGTCCTCCAGGCTGCTTCCTATGCTAGCCTTTTCTTTGGAGACAAGATGGGTACCCGGAGAAGAATGGCATCCGTAGAGTACATGGAGGAAATCCCTGGTGTCTGCCCAGATAATCGGTGCGTAATGATGGTCGCTCTTGGCAGGTCCCAGCGTCACAATATCCGAAAATACCCTGGTGATGGGATTATACTGTACAATCATGGGTTTGGTGGGGGACCTTCCAACATCACCTTCCTTGCCGCCCGCATTAAAGACGATGTATACCATCCCGTTCAGAATGATGGACTGGGGCCTCTGCCTCCGGTCGTAGAGCATTTTGATCTGTCCGCCTTCACCAAAGGTAAACATTTCATAACCAGGCACTTCAGATTCCTGTGTGCAGGAAATTGGCAGGATCATCACAGCAAGAAGAGAAAACAAGATTACCTTATTCATAATGGAATTATCTTTTAGGTTATGAGTTTTTATACTCTACCTCTTTCACTTTGTTTTTTTAGTTTCGGCACCTACTTCCTCGAGGAAGGAAACCAGTTTCTCCTCCAATTCCTTTGTCTTCTCTGGCATCTTTTCCGAGAGGTCATTTTCCTCGCTTACATCGGTCGAGAGATCAAAAAGTTCAACCTCGTCCCTGTACCATGTTTTCACCAGCTTATAGTTGCCTTCGCGGATAGCGGACTGTGGATTCCGGTTCACTGCATGATGAAAGATTAAGAAATCCCTGATTCTATCAACCTCACCCTTGCCGTTGTTTTTAATTACTTCAGTCATGCTTCCACCGTCGAGAACATCGGGAAGCTCTTCCGGGTATCCGGCAAGGTCTGCCAGGGTTGGCAGGATGTCGAGTCCCGTTACAGGCACATCACTGTAGGTATTCTCTTTAACACCGGGACCGACAACCACGAATGGCACCCGTATACCTCCTTCATACATGGAACCTTTACCCTGGCGAAGCGGGAAATTCCTTGGTACGACCTGGTCTCCTCCTATGGGCTGGGAAGTCCTTCCTCCATTATCCGAAAGGAAAATAATATAGGTATTGTCCAATAATCCCAGTTCTTTCACCTTATCTAAAAGAATACCAACTCCCACATCAAGGTCTTCCGTCATAGCTGCAAACTCAGGAATAAAATGTTTCTCTCCCGGTGTTATTTCATTGTATTTGTCGAGGGATTCCTGGGTGTAAGTGATGCCGAGATGGACTGCATAATGGGATACCTGCATATAGAAAGGTTTTCCATTTTTCACCTGTTCTTCCATAAAATTCTCAGCCCTCTCTGTAAGGCTAAAAATCAGTTTCGGATCCTCCAGGGCAGCAGGCCATTCTATGCCGGTCTTCCCGCCACCTGTACCATTGCCTGTCATTCCATCGCTTACATCATATCCCATTTCTTCAGGGGGACCTAGATCATACCTGGCATCCCATTTCCCAAAGTGGGCTGTCATGTATTCAGGATCTGCTTTTTTCAGCATCTGAGGGATGCTTAGCTGCTTCCTGAAATTCGCGGTCCAGTTCTCCCTGTCCGCCTGATATTCATGCTTGGCAGGGGTCTGTCCGATGGTGATACTTTTTCTCGTTGGACAACAAAAGGGGGCTGGGGAATAGCCATTGGTAAAACGCATGCCCATTTCTGCCAGCCTCTCCATATTTGGAGTCTGGTAATAATCGGATTTGCTGCGGGGGTCATTTGGATCTGTCAGGTAAGAGGTCCCAACCCAGCTTTGGTCATCCGTGAGGATTACGATGAAGTTCGGGGATGCATCTTTTTTATTAGCACTTTGACAATTCAGTCCCGGAAATATTACCAGGATAATTAAAAGGTTCAGAAGTAAGATTCTGTGTTTCATGATGATTATATTTTGCGGGGATACATTATTTAATACAAATATGCTGATTATTTTCTTTTGCTTGGGGGAAGAATGGGTAGTGGAACCACATCCCTGTAAATAATCATCCAACGATGAAGCTGGGCCATTAATTCATGTTCCTGCTCAGCATATTCCGGATTCCCATACAGGTCAACCATCTCATAAGGATCTTTCTGAAGATCGTAGAACTCAAACATGGGGCGCTCTTCCGTAAAAATATATGTGTCAGAAAACTTTTTGTCCAGTTTGCCCTTGGAATAAAGCTTCTGTAATTCGGCCCACATTTCACTACCGGCAAAATCAACCGGATGGAAGGGTAGGTGGAACATTGGGTTATAGATAAATCGGTAATCCCTGTTGAAGCAGGTCCTTGCCAGGTCAAAATCAGCAGAATTGCCGGGTAGTAATTGTCCATGGGGACCGCGGACTGCGAAAAGGTATTTATGGTTTTCTGTTTCATCCCCTTCCATGGCATGCCTGAAACTTTTCCCGGTCATTTTCGGATCCGGTTCCACCCCGGCTACATCAAGAATGGTTAATGCCATATCGGATCCTGATAAAAGAATATCCGAAACCGTACCTGGCTTTATCATTTTGGGATATCTTGCCACTAATGGGACATGCAATCCCAGGTCATATAATGTACCTTTTCCCCGGAGAAGGGCTGCTCCGTTATCCCCCATAAAAATAATGAGTGTATTGTCATATACTCCCATCTCCTTCAACTCAGCTATGATTTCCCCAATATAATTATCCACCCTGTTGATTTCCCCTATATGGGCTGCCAGGTCCTCCCTGAGCAATTCGGTATCAGGCATTCCTTCCGGCACCGTCAGGCTGGAAGGATCAGGCTCAAAGTCAGGAGCGGTGAAGGCACGATGAGGATCATCATAATTGGCC
Source organism: uncultured Bacteroidaceae bacterium (assembly GCA_963777115.1). GTDB lineage: Bacteria > Bacteroidota > Bacteroidia > Bacteroidales > SM23-62 > SM23-62. The sequence goes on from CAVZPP010000003.1 coordinate 198,337, forward strand.
CAGAGGAAGAAGGGTTTGTCACCTGGGATCAGTCCCAGGAATTCCTTTATCTGAATATTTACCTGTTCCCTGTATCCCATGTTGAGATAGTCCACCCGGTCCTTGAAAGTTACCATCCCAAATTCCTCGAAGGTTGCCACAGTCTCTTCTGCCTGGGTTCCTGAACCATCAAGATGGTACCTACGGCCGCAGATTCCGGTAAAGTACCCTGCATCCCTCAGGAGTTCCGGGAAGGTAACGACATCCTTATCCAGGGGAGCTGAAAATCTCAGCATCTGCACATCCAGCACATTTCTGCCGCTCATGATTGAAGCCCTTGATAACACGCACTGCGGTGCACAGGTGTATGCATGGTTAAAGCGTACCCCTTCGGCAGCGAGCCGGTCCAGGTTTGGGGTATTCATGTCCTTGTTCCCATAACATCCAAGGAAAGGAACACTGTGATCATCTGAGAGGATCATCAGGATGTTCACAGGCTTCTGGCTGGGTACATTATTCTGTCCCTCAACAGGTTGCAGGAAGATTATTGTAAGTGCAATTAGAGTGACAGCTTCCAGAAAATTGTTTTTTCTCATTTCTTTTACCATTCATAGAGTGTATTAAGCCTTGTAATCTGTTTAATTTGATTTGCAGGATCCACTTCCAGGCTTCCTTTGTCCAGGTTGGAACCAGCTGGCACTTCCAGTACAATATCCACCCACCTGGGGATTAAATCCAGGGGAGCGTCCATAGGGGGAACCTTTGCAGCTGAGATTTTCTCCCCACTAGCATCTCGTAATACGATGGTAGTTTCGGGACTCCCTGTAGCTCCCTGGCTGTATACCCGAACCCTAACCCGGTTTTCTTCAATACGGATATTCGAGGGACTTATGGCGAGGTCTGCACGTTTGTCATACCCATTCGGATCCGCTTCCAGAAGTTCCAGGCTGATATAGGAATACTTCCCGGGGTCAAATTCCAGTTTTACTACACTGCCCCTTTCCAGGTAGATTTTTTGTACAGTTGTCACTGCACTTGCATCCCGATCAGAAATACTTTCCGTACGATATTGTATCTTCCACTGACCGGGTTTTATTCCCCATAGGGATATATTCGCACTGACTTTATCCGGATTCATGTTGTATACGACCGCCTTGATTTTAGAGGGACTCCCCTCCTCCGTAAATACGGCCAGGCTCTCAAAACCGGCAGGCTTATTAATCTCCCAGCTTAAATAATTTTGCTGGTAGATATGACGGATCCGGGCAAGTGCGATACCACCTAATCGATCCGCCTGCAAATCATTGCTGTTGGCACTGATCCTGTCTATCCATATACTGCCCTCGGTATTAATGTATTCCCGGACTGCCAGTTCGGTGATAATTTCATTGTACCGATCAGAAATCTCTTCGGGCTTAAATTTTACAGCCCTTCCTAATGGTCTTTCAATGGGATCCAGGTATTTTTTATCCCCGCTAAAATCATAAGCGGCCAGTAGAACCTGCCATGTGGAAACCATTCCTGGATTATCCCTCACCTCACCGGTGGTAAAATGAACATCCGTATTGATTTTACCATCCTCATCCCTATGAGCGAGCAGTCCATCTGCAATCTCAATAATCATCTTTTTAAGGGAGGGATTGCCATTGTATCGGGCCACCATATACGCGGTATGCAGAACATTGTAGGAATGGTACCCTGACCATTGCCAGGGATCTTCCGTTGACATGCTTGTTCCGCCATAAAGACGGGAACGAAAATGACGGTGACCGTCGGGAGCGATCTGTGTAACATCTTCAAGTATTCTTTTGGCAATCTCCATACCCCTTGCCATATACAATGGGTTCCCATAATCCATCAGCATTAGCTGTCCCACTGCCTCCATACCTTCTTCGTATGCATGCAGCTGATCGGTCGTTATGGTCGCCAGTCCATTAGTGAAAAGCGGCAGGCTTCTCTGTCGTTGGCCGGCATCATATGGGATCACGGTCCTGGTCATAATAGCTTTCGAGAAACAATCGCAAAGATGTTCTGATCTTTTCAGGTTCGATTCCCATCAATGCTGCACCCACCAACAAATTGCTGAAGTCATCGTCATCGGAGAGTCCACCTCCATACTCCCCGTTACTTACCTGCCGCTCATCAATATAGAAATTGACAATATTCGCCAGGTGCTGCATGTATTGTTTCTGCTTGAAGGCCCATTGCGGAATCCCTTCCGGTGCTTCAGGAACCTTGTACTCCGGCCGGTCATTTTTTTTCCTTGTATTGGCGTACTGATATGCCTGCCCCAGCCAGTGATCCGGATTGGCTTTCATCAGGTCCGTTTGATCTGCGACAAATCGGTTGTAGAGATTCAGTCTTGGATTCAGTGGGCGTTCCTCAACGGTAAATCCATAGAGATCACGGATTTGTGTGAGGCGATCCAGCTCGTGCTGAGCCCTGGCCTCATTCTCTGGTTTATAAACCAGTCTGATCTCTGCACCTGCCATAGCCTCAGCGGTAAGTCCTTTTCCCGAACCTGCCAGGGTGATATACAGCGCCCTTTCATCCGGCAGCAGTCGGTCCCGTAAATCTATCCAGAGAGTTTGTGGAGTAACCGGCTTTATCGAGAAACTAAAATCAGCCAGGTCCCGCATAGCCCAGAGAGGATCTTTGACCCTTATATTCATTGCATATAAATCCCCATGTGTGGGATTTAAATTCATTGCGGGAAGGCTGATCTCAATCCCCTCAAGTCCCAGACCAGAATGATTTTCATAAGGGATAAGCAAATGTATGAGCGGAAGTGAACTTACGTCGGAATCAGATCCGTTTCGGGATCTGGCAGAGGAAGCTTTTGATTGCTTTGAACCAATCATCAAAGCTCGCTCAGCTTCAGGGTGCCTTCCCTGAATAAATGCTGCCAATGATGACAGTGATCTTTCCTGTAATTTTCCTGTAACCGGATGAAGGAAGTAGGTATCATCAGTCTGGTTGACAGGTGCCCGGCCCTCCTTTACATGGTATACTCCCAATTCCCCAATGGGTTCTTCAATGAGGGCATTGTCAAAACGCAGTCTTCCCCCCTGGGCAGCTTCTTCAAGGCGATGATAAGATTTTACCTGCTCCCTGGTTTTTACCCCGAAGGTAAGATCGTAGGCATGTTCCTTCTCATAGGTCAGCTGTCCCCATGCCTTACCCCATACTTCGACATGGTTCCATGGTTCATCCGGAATCTGAAACTCAATGGATTGCCCGGACATGGAATAGCAGTCCCAGTCCGGGTACACAAAATAATCATATCGCCCGGGTAAACGGGACATATTATAGACTCCCGGCCAGGTGGTCTCGCGAATGCCGTCATTGGCTTTCCATATCCAGCGACGGACATCATATGCCTCGTGTATACCAACTTTTTTTACCGAGGTATATTCAGACGGCAGGATTGGCGGCGGATCATTAGGCAGATTCCATCCATGACGGTCCCACCAGGCATCCCTCCACCGGCGTTCATCCAGATCTGTATTAAGCTCCGGAATGTTTTCCGGTATATCTCCCATGGAAATATCTACTATATTCTCATCCGAAAGCATACGATCATATATTCTCAGTTCATCCAGGTCCCCGCCTCTCTTAAAGCAGTATAAGCTTTGAACCTGGTAGGGACTAATGATCCTTGAATGCGGACCAAACTGGTCCAGTCCCGTGTCAAAAATTTTCCCTACAACTGTTTTCTCCTCAACCCTTTTCCCGTTTATATACAGCCTTACCCCTTCTGTCTCATCCCATGAAAATGCAATATGGGTCCATTCATCGGGAGCAGGGAACTTATCCATATAGTGCGAGACACGCGTTTGGGTTAATCCCACATCCGTTACAAAAGCATCAAAGCCGGAACCATTATAATCCATTCGAAGCCAGGCCATATCCCAGCTTGTATGGTCGGCAAAAGCCACCCGAAACACAGGGAACGGTGTGGGTCCCACTGCATACCTCGATCGCCAGAAGAAGGCAAGCGTCCCTCGCTGGGCATAAATATTTCCAGGAGCCCAGTAGGTCATCAGTTGGTCGTCATCTGCTTCAAAGGCTTTGCCAATAGCTCCATCCTCAATAATTTTGACGGATTTCAGAAAATTCGGTTTATCCTGGCCCCCGGCTGCAAAATCAGCCCTGAATTCATTTTCACCGGATAAATAAAACAGTAATCCCTTTTCACCAGTTGTCTGGGGACTGACTGCCTGTCCGGCCAGCAAACCCTTCTCTGGTTGAGGATATAGTTGTGCTTTACCCGTTCCCGAAATCAGAAATACTGAAAGCATTATCGGGAGGATCCGTATGGTATAAGTTTTCATATCATTTATTTCTACTTAAAGTTACAAGAGAGTTTTGATTATTCTGTCCAGAACAGTGCATTTTCATGAAAAAATCTATCTTTAAAATCCGTAACCAACTAATTATTCCCATGAGAACTCCAACTGCAGTAAAAAGTTTCTTCTTAATTACAATTCTAGCCCTCGTATCTTTTTCATGCACAAACAACTGGCCCCGGTTCCTGGGTCCGGATAATAACATGATAGTGGAAGGGAATAAGCATCCCCTGGAATGGGGTAATGATAAAAACATTAAATGGGAAGTTCCTCTCAATGGCAAGGGATGGTGCAGTCCAATTATATGGGGCGACAGGATATATATTACAGAAGCAATCCTGGAAGAGGGTTCCTATGCTCCGGATACTACCTCAAGACGGGGCAGGGAGCAGACTAACCCCCCGGACGGAACCTATCGCTGGATGGTGTATTGCCTGGATCTGAATACAGGGGACCTGATATGGGAAAAACTTGCTTACGAGGGAAAACCAAGGATTCCCACACATCGTGACAACACCTTTGCATCAGAAACTCCTGTAACTGATGGTAAAAGGGTCTATGTCTATTTTGGAATGCTGGGACTATACACCTATGATATGGATGGCAACCTGCTCTGGGAAAAAGACCTTGGTGCTTATGAGACCCGTGGTGACTGGGGAACAGCAAGCTCTCCAGTGCTTTACAAGGATAAGCTATACCTGCTGGTTGACAATGATGTTGAATCATTCCTGGTGGCCTTTGACAAAATAACCGGGGAAGAATTATGGAGGAATCGCAGGGAAGAGATAACCACTTACAGCACGCCAATTATCTGGAAAAACAAGGTTCGCACAGAACTTGTTACCATTGGGAAAACTGCCCGTTCCTATGATCCTGAAAGTGGAGATCTCATCTGGCAATGTGATCTGAGAGGAGGGCGGAGTATTGCATCTCCCGTTGCAGATAAGGATTTTCTTTATACCGGAAATGAGAAACGAAGTGATGGCGGAGGCTTCCTTTTTGCCATTAAGGCGGGTTCTGAAGGGGATATTACCCCGGCGGAAGGGGATTCCACCAGCAATGGTGTGAAGTGGATAAGGGAGAATACCGGAATTTCGATGCCATCTCCATTGCTGTATGATGGGATGATCTACCTTCTTGACCGAAGGGGTACTATATACTGTTATGATGCAGCCACCGGAAATGATGTTTATCCAAAGACCCGTATACCGGATGCAAAACCATTCTGGTCATCCCCCTGGATTTATGACGGTAAGGTCTGGTGCCAGGATGAAGCCGGAACCGTTCATGTTGTAAAAGCCGGATCTGAATTTGAAGTTCTGTCCACTCAAACCATCGATGATAAATTCTGGGCAAGCTTAGCCATCACAAAGAATGGCTATATCTTCCGGGGAGTGAAGGCACTTTACTGCATAGAATAAGAACCGAATAAAATCACTGTTTTTCTTCAGACAGTATAAAATTGATTAATTGGTTCATGTTCCTGATGAAGGCTGACGTGGATATATATTCCTGCTCAGTTTGATCAGTAAAGGGCGATGTATCTGTTTCATCTCCCACATTCCTTGAGGCAAATTCATCGGTTAAATCCTGTTTCTCTCCATCTCCCACATAGGGATTACTGGTTTTTCCACCTTTTACCAGCCAGCGGTCTTTCTCATCCAGGGCTCCCAGGATATTTTTAATCTCTTGTTCGGAGGGAACAGAAAAGCCCCCTCTATCCGGGTTAAAAAACTGTTGGGGAGTACCCTCTCCCTGGAACACACCGACATTGAGAGGAGAATCCTTAACAGCATCTTCAGGAGAAAGTGCAGCAATCCTTTCATATTCCTTTTCCAGTCCCTCTACTCTTATCCTTGTCTTGCCCCCGTAATGTGACAGGAGCTTTTCATCATCGTAATCAACATAATAATACCCGTATTTTGAATTCGATCCCTTTCTGTGCACAAAAATGGGCTTGTTTGTACCTGCTTCCACAAAGGTCGGATGGGTGTATCTGCCTCCTCGGGTCATGTCCTCCGGCAATACAGACTGTTTCAGCCACTCAATGGCGTGCGGAACCCCGGTCAGAAATTTTCTGTCACCGGTATACTGGTAGAATTTCATAAGGAGCATGGCATTCCCATAGGTTGTGGAAGGTAACAGGGCCTTGGGTTCATAGGTTCGGGCACCAGCCGGCTCCATATCCAATGTCAGCTGCTGGGCCCAGCCACCGGATCCATGCTGGGAGATCAGGTAAAAATTCATTCCCCTCTGGATAGGATCGAGAAATTTTTCCTGTCCCAGGGTCACATAGCACTGGATTAGAAAATTTACATTTTCCCATACCACACCATCATTAAACGTATAATAGGACGTGTAATCGGGGTTTCCTTTTTTACCAAAATCATATTTCAGTGGGTAACGTTGTGGCCAGCCTCCCATGGGATACTGACTTTCCAAAACGAAATTTATGGCCTTATCAAGTGCAGGTTTCCATACAGGATCAAGTTTTTCAACATATATCCTCAGTAGAAAAAGTGCGGCATTGGAACTGACATCATCATCAAAGGTGGAATTTCCGTAATAATGTTGAAACTCTTCCAGGCGCCATCCGTTTTTCCCGATGGTATTATACCATTGCTTTAAGGACCTGTCCCCTGCAAAATCGATTATATAATTCCACCCACCCTCGGAATTTTGTCCCCAGATAATCGCAGCAGCAGCCTTTTCGGCAGCCTGGTAATAATATTCCTCTCCCGTAGCCTGGTAAGCATCCAGGAATAGATGTCCCATGCTGATGGTACCCGGACTCTGAACCCAGATCATGGTTTTGTATGCTTCCATCTCACCCCATCGTCTTGAAAAATCCGGCAGGTAAAACCAGACATAACCTCCGTTGGTACTGACCTCCTCGACCATGTACTTGCTGGACTGAAGCATAGCCTTTTCTGCTTCTTCAATCAGTTTACTGTTCTGGGCATTTGCACCCAGGATAAATAGGAAAGCAATTGCAATAATATTCAGGATAGGGCTTGAGATTTTCATTGTGCTTTGTACTTTAAAGAATTTTCATCTGTAATAGTCGTTGCAAATTATCATTCTTTTATCATTCCACCAATTGTTCAATTTCCATATTGGCCATCTACTGACATATGAAGTAACAGGAACTATGAATCTCATGATTTCACAAAACTAAGCCGTTATTAAGTATATTTTGTGCCTTTTCTAAGTGTTTTAGGCATCTTTATTGATATTTTATTTAAATTTGCTTTATAGATTAAGCAATTATGGTCTTTGAATATGGTCAGCAATTTTTACCTACAGAAACAAATCAATAAGAATAATATCCGTCAGAAAATCCAGAGAAGATGAAAAAGAAATCTATTACAACAGAGGAATTTGATGAGCTGTTTGAAAAGGAAAAGGATGTAACTAAAATCCTTGATATGAAAACAGCCAAACGTCATAGCCTGGAAACCAGGCGTGTCAGTGTTGATTTTCCTGAATGGATGATACTAATGCTTGATAAGGAGGCTTCAAAACTTGGGGTTACCCGTCAGTCCATTATTAAATTCTGGATATCTGAAAAACTCAAATCTGCCTAATATCCACTATAAGATCCACGCAACCTGTCCCTTCTCATTTGCATCATTTAATTGTATCTTAACAATTGATTATGAAAACAAATATTATCCGCCTGGCAGTAGTTTTTTTTGTAATGGGACTATCGCCCTCCTGTGAGGTTTCTGACCCTGTTCAAAAGGAACCCGGCAAAATTACACTCAATAAGAAGTCCGTCGAAATCATAGAAGCCGATCAGGCTTTTGCATTTGAACTCTTAAAAGAGGTTTATTCCCTCAGCGATGCAGAGAACATAATGATCTCTCCCCTGAGTGTATCCTATGCCCTGGGCATGACCCTGAACGGGGCTTCCGGAACCACCCTGGATGCCTTTAACGAGGTACTGCATTTCAACGAACTAAGCAATGCAGAGGTCAATGAGAGTTATAAGGACCTGATGGAACAGCTGATCCACCTGGATGAGAAGGTGGTGTTTTCCATTGCCAACAGTATCTGGTATAAGCTCGGGTACCATGTCCTGGACGAGTTTATAAGCACTAACCAGACATATTTTGATGCTGCCATCAGGGAATTGGATTTCTCAGATCCTGAATCAGTTAAAATCATAAATGGATGGATAGAGGATAAGACCAACGATAAGATTAAGGATATGCTGGACCAGATTCCGTCAGACGCAGTGATGTACCTGGTCAATGCAATCTATTTCAATGCAACGTGGAAGTATGAATTTGACAAGTCTGAGACCTACCAGGGCTCCTTTCGAATGGAAGACGGCAGCAACCAGACCTCCGACTTCATGAAGGTCAACGGGACTTTCAATTATACCCGGACGAATGATTTCTCAGCCGTGGAATTACCCTATGGTGACAGTACTTTCAGCATGGTTGTTATGCTCCCTTCCGGGGAAAAAACACCGGCTGATCTGATCAGCAAAATGGATGTTACCCAATGGGGGAACTGGTTCGAAGCTTCGATGGTGACAAAGATCCAGGTGGAAATCCCAAAATTTAAATACGAATGGAAGGACCTCCTGAATGATCCCCTGGTAAACCTTGGATTGGGAGTGGCATTTTCAGACGGGGCAGATTTCTCAAGGATCCTCCCGGATGGTGGTCTATATATTTCCCGCGTGATCCACCAGACATTCATTGATGTTCAGGAAGAAGGTACAGAAGCCGCTGCAGCAACTATTGTTGAAATTAGGGAATTGTCAGCCATTGACCCAATACCCAGATTTCGGGCGGACAAGCCATTCCTTTATGTCATCAAGGAAAACTCCACCGGAGCCATAATGTTTATGGGAACCGTCGGCAAGCCTGAGTACGAATAAGAGATGCCATCTAAGACAATTTAGCTATTTTTAGGCTGAATTATCCTGGACATCCGTAATGAGTATCATCGATTTCGCGAGAAAGCCTTACCCGCTTGGACTAAATAAATGGGGGATCATTATAAGTATCAGTCTGTTTGTTTCACTGTTCATGGTGGTCTTTCAGCCCTTCGGATTACAAAACCTTGAATCCGGACAAAAATCATTATTACTTACCGGCTATGGCCTGGTAACATTTGTAGTATTAGTCTTGGATATGATCTTCCTGCCGATTGTATTCCCCGGTGTCTTTAAAGAAGAGAAATGGACAATCTTCCGGGAAACTGCCTGGTTGGCCTGGATTGTCATTACCATATCTTTTGGAAATTATGTGTATTCAGATGTTTTATCAATTGTCCACTGGGTCGGAATCAAAGGCTACCTGTATTTCATTGTTTTCACTTTTACCATAGCAATCATCCCGATTGTCGGGGTTACAGTATTATCCTATAACCGCCTGCTGAAAAAGAATCTAAGGGCCTCACAGGAACTCAACAAATTAATCGGAGGAAAGGCTGAAAATGAAAGTGGACATGATCATTCCCTTGTAATCGCCTCAGAGAACAATAATCAAAAAATAGAAATCCCTGGTTCCAATCTTATCTGTATAGAATCTGAAGGCAATTATGTGAATGCCTGGTATATTGAAGAAGGTAAAATCATTCGAATGATGATCCGAAATACCATCAAAAACGTTGAATCGCAGATTGAGAAGGCGGACAATCTCTTCAAATGCCACCGGGCATATATTGTAAATCTCTCCCATATCAAAAAAGTAAAAGGAAATTCCCAGGGATACAGGCTGGAGGTAAATTATCTTGACAAAGAAATCCCTGTTTCCCGTAATTACTCGAAATCATTCAGGGAAGCAGTTCATCCCTGACAATCATTCATTTTATCCCCCGGGTATGCATGCCGTCACATACGGATGCATTCTGTCCCTGATTTGCCAATATCCTCGGGGGAAAATCAAAAATTGCAGTGTCAATTAATTCAAATTAAAACATTGCATTATGAAAAAATTATGGATTCTTTTAACAGCCGCCCTTCTTGTTGTCATTGGACTAATATTAAATTTTACAATAGGCAACCAGTTCAGTGCAGGAGATTTTGTCTTTAACTACTTTGCGGTAGGGGACTTTGCTCTTGGCGTATTTGCAGCCGGGAAATTTTCCTGTGGGATTTTCTCGATTGGAATCTTTTCTATCGGAATATTTTCCCTCGGGATTTTTAACATCGGTATCTATACCATGGGATTCTTTCTCCTGGGTTGGAAAAAGAATTACGGAAGCTGGAGAAGCAACAACCCGGGATCTCTGAAATCATAAGTCTCTGATTATTCTAAAACCGCTGGCTAAGGTTTATATACAGCCTGTTGTAGTTGACCTCCGATTCGAATGTGCCCTCATAATAGACTGAAAGGGACAGTTTTTTGTAGATATTCCAGGATAGGTTGGCTTCGAAAACATTTTGTGCCTGTCCGGTTTCAGAATTAAGGTAGAGGTAATCCACATACCGGTATTTCAATCCTCCGCTTAACTTGCGGGGGATGATATCTTTGCTTAATCCCAGGCTGTAGATATTCCCGTTTACATAGTTTGTTTCCAGCCAGGTCGCAGAAAGTGTGACAGAAGCCCGGATCCAGGGGATGCGACTATAGGTGGCATACCCGTTAATATTCCGGGAAGGCTGCAGGTCCTCTTTCCGGTAACGATACCCCGCATTTACACCTATCGACAAGGATTTCACCGGGCGGGCAGTGACCCTGAACCTCCAGCCCTGCAGGGCCTCATTATCAAGTAAGCGTTCCACAAAATCCTTATAGGTCTCGTAGTAAATCACATTCTGCCTGGAACTATATGAAAGTCCCACTGACAACTGCCGGATAATCCGGTACCTAAGGGACAGATATACATTCGAAAGGGTAAAGGTATTTTCCTCTACCTCATTGACTCTTTTATACAGATCCATCTCTGCAGATCCAAAAAGGGAAATGTTTTTCATCAGCCAGCTGTTGTGCTGTAGATAGACAAACCTTCTATCGGTATGGGAATTATTGGTCTGCTCGACAAACGCCAGGGAATTTTGCATACTCAGTTTCCCACCCTTTAGATCATGTCCCAGGTAAGCACCATACTGAAACAGTCCGGGATTGATGCTGTAATCCTTGTAATCGGGCCTTGAACCCACAAACGCCCCCATGGTCATTGACTTAAACTTCTTCTCAAATTGCAGGCCATCAATAGCACCCACCGATGACAGCATGGGATTAATCTTTCTCCCCAGGGATACATGCATGCTCTCATTGAAATCATACTTCAGGGCGAGCTTATAAATTTTCAATCCATTGAAAATATTTTCCTTCACCTCGTCCCAATTGCTGTTCGAATGCGCAAACGAGAAGTAGCTTTCAACCGAAAAACCCGAATTCCCCAGGTGGTTCGCATCCATTGAAAAGGTGTATCGCATCCTCTGCCGTTTCGCCGCATCATTGTTGGAAAAATTCGTATAGGAGGATACCGAGATCCTTCCATGGATATCCTGTTTCCATTTAAGTGCCCTTGCGGATTCTTCAAGTAATGTATCCCCTTGCGGAAAAGGAGGTACAGCTCCCGAGGCAATCACAGCAGCCATCTCCCGGTCCTCCTCCTTGACGGGCTCCGGCCCCATCCTGGCATAGACCGGGTCCAACACCTTTATAGTATTCGTTCCCAGGGGAATACAAACACAGGATATCGAAGAAAGACTTTTGATCCGTAGAACAGCTGCAGATTGTCCACCCTGCTTATCATACAGCGTGTCTCCTTCCGAAAGACCCTCTGTTGTATTAAACCTTACATAAACGCTTTGAGAAGTAATATAGGATACCTTCCCTTCCATGAACCCAGACTGCTCCTGTCCCATAAGCGACAGCCCGGTGGCAAAAAGAATCAGAACAGGTAATAAGTATCTCAACATTCGTTTTTATTCATGAGTCATCCAACAAATATCTCATATTAATCTTCCACCTTTTCTCCCCTTGGATGGCATTCCAGGCAGGCTACGCTGTTGTACTGGTAACCTGCTGTCTCGGAATGTTTATCATCCATCTTTTCACGGCTGTGTTCATGGCAGTTGAGGCAGGAGAAAATGGCCCAGTTGGATTCATTGGTATGGCAATCCGCACAGGTATTCCATTCCCCCTGGTGCTTTCCGGAGTTGATCGGGAAATATTGGGCATCATGTACCGGAAAATCTGCAGGTTTCCATCCCGGAGACTGTGGTATGGCATTCCAGGCAATCGTACGAAAGATTAGCCGTGGTATGATTGGGGTTGGTGGTATTATTATAATCTGCCTGGTGACAGGTATTGCATACCGGGTGAGGTATTGGTATAGTCACCGGAATGGCAGCTGTTGCAATCATTTATTGCATGTCCCTGGGTGAGTGGAAAAATTGCATCATGCATTGCATATTCAGCTGGCTTCCACCCAGGTTTTGTGGTATGACATTCCATACAATCCGTCGATATATTAGCTGCTGTATGATTGGGATTGCCTGTATTATCGTAATCGGCCTGGTGACAGGCATAACATACCGGGGACGTATTTATGTAACTGCCGGAGTGACAGCTGTTACAGTCATTTGTTGCATGTCCCTCTGTCAATGGGAAGATGATATCATGCTGGGGGTATTCAGCCGGTATCCATCCCGGGACTGTGGTATGGCATTCCATGCAATCGGTCGAAATACCCTCGGTGTTATGATTGGGATTGGCGGAATTGCTGAAATCTGCCTGGTGGCAGGAAATGCAATCGGCAGAAATGTTTGAATAATCATTCCCCGTATGGCAGCTCTGGCAATCATAAATTTCATGACCATCGCTCAGAGGAAAGAAGGAATGATCATAAGCACCGGATATCCATGAAAATGCACTTATCGAATGGCATTCCTCGCAATGAGTGGAAAAATTTCCCAGAACATGGTTGGGATTGCTGGCTGAAGCATAATCTTCCTGGTGGCAGTCGATACATTCAATCCTCAAAGGCTCAAACCTGAGAAGTGAGGCCGATGGATGACAATCCATACATTCTGCCAGGAGATGGGGACCCACAAGCGGGAAGCGACCCAACTGGTGGATCTCTGTAATATTATGAACGATCCATGACTCAGATGTGTGACAGCGGGCACAATCAAAGCCCACAGTCTGGTAATGCATGTCTGTATGGCAACTCATGCAATCCGTTCCCGCATCGGAGAATACCAGGCTGGGATGACAGAGTTTACAATCCACAAAAACATGTTGTCCCTCCAGGGGTAAATTCGTTGTATTATGATCGAAGGAATATATTTCCCGGTCCAGCTCCCACCCCATTGGACTATGACAAACGCTGCAAGTAATTTTCATTTCCTCCCCGTGAGGTGAATCCTCCTCACGGAGCGACATGGCTACAAGTATTAGCAGCAACGATGTTGTGACTGACAGTATTCGTATGGTTAATGGCAGGCCTCGCATGAATAATCTTTTAATTTAAACAGCACATAAGAAACCACCTGAGAATCTCTGCCCTCTCCAGTCTCTGCATTTATTCCCTCAACTGATTTCAGGGTGGGTTTATGGCACTTGATGCAGGCCACCTCCTTATGCTTCCCATCCAGTTTAAATGCAGCCTGATTATGATCAAACCGGCTTGCTGTCCAGTTATTATAATCATGGCACTGCAGGCAAAGGGACTCATCAGGCTTCCCAAATTGTCCGGCATGCACATCCCGGTGACAATTCACACAATCTGAGGTTAACTGAGAAAATTCCTGGTGAAGAATTCCATCCATCCCCTTCCTGTAATGACAGGATCTGCATGATTGTTCCAGGTGTGCCCCCTCCAACCTATAATTGGTGAGTGAATGATCAAAATCAACCCGGCTCCACTTTTCATTGTTATGACAGCTTGCACAGCTTTCCTGTCCATAATACTTTTTATCCATAAAGTGCTCATGGGTATCAGCATGGCAATCCGCACAGGTATTCCCGATCTCTCTGAATTTCCATTTACCGCTTTTCTTATGACAGGCAAAGCAGGGAGTTGCAAGGTGGGCTCCGTTTAGCTCAAATGCCGACTCATTATGTCTTTCAACCGTATAATCAGATCGCTCAAAGCCGGTTGTTGAATGACAGGCTGAACAATCCGGAGATCCTCCTTTGCGGGAAAACTGGTTTTCATGGAAATCAGTATGGCAATCCGAACAATAATTGTACTTGATGGCCTTGGTATACTGTGATTTATGGCATTTTCTGCAGGAAACATACTGGTGTTTCCCTTCCAGGGGATAGCTGGTGAGGGAATGGTTGAAGTCATTTAATTGCTTGATCCTTTTGAAGGATTCTTCGGAATGGCATTGAACGCAATTTTGCCCGAATTTATTCTGGTGAACATCCTCATGGCAGCTGGTGCAGTTTTCAAACGGGATACCTGCAAATTCCTGCATCTCCACTCCCTTACTGACCTTAACTTTGTGACATTTTTGGCAATCTTTGGAAGCATGCTGTCCTCGTAACCTGAACCTGGTTTTGCTATGATCGAATTTTGAAGCTGGTTTAAATGCCCTGGAATCGTGGCAGGAAGCACAATCCGGAGAAAGAGTACCCTGGTGTTCATCCGTATGGCATGTAAGACATTCAGAGTCAAGTCCCATGTAAGTAAATTTCCTCTGCCTGATCTTCGGTTCCTTAATAAACTCCGATTTATGACAGTCAGCACAGCTCTTTTCAGCATGGGCTCCCTCCAGATTGTAGCCGGTCAGGGAATGATCAAATTTTTCTGTCTCAAAGTGGATCATATTAAAATTCCTCCCATGATGGTCGCTGTGACATTTTACGCATTCCCTTCCCTTCACAGGGACAGAACTGTGATAACCTCTCTGCTCTTTGATCCTGATATCTATCTCTTTGTGACAATCCAGGCATTTGTCATTGGATACTTTCTCTCCCAGCACATGGCATTTTGTACAGTTCGACAATCCCTCCAGGTGAGCATGCGATTCAGCCAGTTTTCCGGGAGATAACTGTGCTGACACCGGGTTAATCGGAAGCAGTAAAAAGGCCGACAGTAAGACCATCATGGATACCACTCGGGATACCTGCCCGGGTAAATCCAATATGCCACTACATCTCATTTCTATCCAATTATCCATGCTCTAAAATAACACTCAACACACTGCTTTAAGCAGTATCATTTATGTTTTAAAACGGCTTCACCGAACTTTTTAGTGATCTTAATACCTGTTTTCTCCAAAAATTGTGTGGGCAACTCTCCTCCGGCCAGGATGAAAACCATGTCGTTTTTCAGAGAAATCTTTTCTGATTCATCCTTCCCAGCTTCCATTTTTTCCGAAATAATAACCTCATCTTTATCAATGGACAAAAGGTTTGAGTTAAAGCGAACATCAACTTTTCCCCTGGTAATGGCCTCTTGTATTCGTTCATTATTCCTGGGTTTAATACGCTGAAATACATCCTTACGGTAGGAAAGTGTTACCCTGTTATTATCAGCCAGTAATAAAGCGGATTCAATGGCGGAATCACCACCTCCCACAACAACAATATTCTTTTCCCTTATATCCTCAGGCTCCAGGAGACGGTAGGCCACCTTCTCCATCGTTTCACCCGGGATATTGAGTTTTCTTGGACTACCCCGGCGGCCGATGGCAAGAAGCACATTCTTTGAGGTATATTCATCTCCTTTCAGGGTGGTAATTTTGAAGTTCCCTGAATTGCCTGATATTGATTCCACCTTAGAATTTTCTTTTATAGTGATATCATTCTTGTCCAGCACCTTCCCCCAGAGTTCAAGCAATTCAGGCTTTCCTGTTTCAAAAAGCTTTACCTTCCCGAAAAGGGGCAAATCCATGGGCGAGGTCATCACAATTTTCTGCCGGGGAAAAGTAAAAACCGTACCGCCCAGGGTATCCTGCTCCAGGGTAAGGAATTTCAATCCCTGCTTTTTAGCCGTGAGGGAGGCTGCGATTCCAGCGGGACCGGCACCCACTATTAAGAGGTCATAAAGTTCAGAGCCCCTTAAATCGCCTCCACCCTTATTCGTTTCCGACTTGACAGAACCGGCCTCTCCTTTCGCGCGGACAATATTCTCAACCGCCTGTTTTCCCTGTTCAATGGCATTCTTAATAAGTCCCATTCCACCCAGCTCACCGGCGATATAAACACCGGGAACATTGGTTTCAAATTGCTGGTTTACATGGGGTAATTCTACTCCCCGTTTTTCGGAACCGATGCAGAGGGATATGGCTTCAGTGGGACAGGCATGAAAACAGGCTCCGTGTCCGATGCAGCGTGAGGCATTTATGGTGGTGGCCTTCCCTTTCAGAATCCCCAGGATATCTTTCTCGGGACAGGCCATAATGCATGCACCTGTCTTGATGCATGAATTAGGATCCACAACGGGATGCAATGACACCGGTTCATGTAATCCATCTTTCTTTGCCTGTTCTATTTTGCCCTCAACCTTTTTTGAATTTCTTACCTGTTTTCTCAGATAGAGAGCGACGACAGCAACACAAAGAAGAATGACAGATCCGTAAACAATAATATTTTCTACTAGAGAATCCATTTATAACCAAAAACAATGGTGACAGCAACGTGAATGACCATGATAATCAGCATAATCAAAGCAAATGGCAAATGAGCAACATGCCAGTATTTAAACAGATTTTGCATGGTTTTCAGCCTGTCAATTCTTCGGTTCAGGGAGATTTCATTCTTAACCAATTTCATTACTTCGGATCGCTTTCCTCCTGAGAGTTTGGTTTTTTTCAGGGCCTTTCTGAGGCTGCGGACTTTCCGACGATCTTCCTGGTTTTTCCGGAAAAATTGAGAAATTGGATTTGCATTATCGGGGTAATCGTTTGTACGGGTTGATTCAAGAATGGTTTCAATACTTTCGGTATCAAGGTCAGGTAATGCTTCCAGGACACCTTGAACATCGGTTTTCATTTCCCTGATTTCATCCAGGCTCAGCTCCCGTCCTTCAATGGTCCTGGGAATGCGGATATAAATGAATCGCCCGGCAATTCCGCTCAGAAAAACCGCCACCATGCTCCAGAAACTAATCGAAACCAATCCTCCGAATTTAAATGAGGTATGAAAAAGAACCAGTACCGGTCCCAGTACACAAAGAAAAATATGCAATTCCAACCAGTGCTTCAACGTCCCGAGCCGGGCAAGGGCCCGTATCCTTTTCCTCATCATGTAAAATGAAACCCCGATCAGCATCAGCAGGGATCCGAGAATCCCCAATCCATGTCCCATTGCACCACTGGGTTTCAAAAACTCATAGTCCGGGTGATAGAACCTCTCTTCAAGTCCGGTTCTGTAAAATTCAAATCCGCTATATGCCAGGTAAACCAGGGCAGCCAATACGGCAACTGCCATGGACCCGATATAAATCCTGTGCACCAATGGTTTCATCTAAAACAAATATAACTTATTAATACCCATTTTTTTCTTACAGGTTAAAGGATATGGAAATTTAAAAGAAAGATAATATCTTACGAGTATGAAAATTAACTCTGATTTGCACCCCGACAATTTCACTGAAAAGCTGGAAAAGTTCTGGTCCCTTTCAGGTGAAAAGATCAAGCTGATCGATAAAGAATATGACCTCAGTAAAGGCTCACCGGTCTTCACGGTTGAGGGGAAATATTCCACCCGTGGATGGACGGAATGGACTCAGGGATTCCAGTATGGTTCTTCTATTTTACAGTACGATGCTACCGGGGAAGATTATTTTCTGAATTACGGCAGGGTTCATACCCTGAAATTAATGGCCCCACATGTAAGTCATATTGGTGTACATGACCATGGATTTAATAACCTGAGCACCTATGGTAACCTGCTTCGACTGATACAGGAATCCAAAATCCCATATGATCCATGGGAAAAGAATTTTTATGAACTGGCCCTGAAAATCAGCGGAGCCGTACAGGCGAGTAGATGGACAAATACCAAAGAAGGCGGATTCATCTACTCTTTTAACGGTCCCCACTCACTATTCGTCGACACCATTCGTACCATCCGTGTTCTGATGGTGAGTCATCTACTGGGACATGTTTTCCAGGGTGAGGGAGATGTTAAAATTGACCTTCTTGAAAGGGCCATTCAGCATGCAAAGGCTACTGCGGATTTCTCTGTGTATTATGGTAAAGGCAGGGATGGATATGATGTCAGGGGAAGAACAGCCCATGAGAGCATATTTAATGTGAATGATGGAAATTACCGTTGTCCTAATGCCCAGCAGGGATTCAGTGGTTATACTACATGGACCAGGGGATTGGCCTGGGCCATGTGTGGATTTGCAGAGGAACTGGAGTTAATGAGCCTGCTGCCGCATGACTCCCTGAAAAATTATGGTGGCAAACAGGAAATTGAAGCTTTTATGCTTGAAGCTGCCATGGCCACCTGCGATTTTTTTATCGAGAATACTCCACTTGACGGTGTACCCTACTGGGATACAGGAGGACCCTCCATTCATAAAATAGATAAACTTCTTGAGCAAAAAGCCGATCCGTTTAATGAGTATGAACCGGTGGACAGCTCAGCTGCTGCTATAGGGGCACAGGGACTGATGCGTTTGGGCAGATACCTGGAGAAAACGGATCCGAAAATCAGTAAAAAGTACTGGCAAGCCGGATTGACCGTGATGAATACTCTCCTGGATGAACCCTACCTGAGTACGGATGAAAACCATCAGGGGATTTTGCTGCATACGATTTATCATGAACCCAATGCCATGGGATCACAAACCCGATCAGGGACGTGCTGCCTACGGTGAATCAAGTATGTGGGGCGATTATCACATGCGTGAAGCAGCCTTGTACCTGACCCGCTTATTAGCCGGTGAGAAGTATTATACCTTTTTCTCATGTGTTGATTCTTCACTCCTAAAATAATTAGTAGATGGCATCAGAGATTAAGGATCTGGATCGCTTGTGTATACATACCATTACTACTAAACCCCTTGAATTCGAAGTGGCCTGCGCAAAATATGCAGCCCTGGGTGCTAAGGGAATCTCTATCTGGAGGGATGCTGTGGAAGGAATGGATTATTCACGGGTAAAAAACTGCCTTAAAGAAAATGATCTGACCGCAGTTTCCTATGTAAGAGGTGGGTTCTTCCCCGCCCTGGAGCAGGAAAAAAGAATTGCTTCAATTGAAGATAACCATAAAATGCTGGAAGAAGCTTCCGAAATGGAGATCCCCATGCTGGTTCTGGTTTGCGGGGCTGAACCCGGTCAATCATTGCAGGTTTCAAGGGAACAGATAAAGGAAGGTATTGAATCCATTCTGCCCAGGGCCCAAAAGTTAAATGTAAAACTGGCTATAGAACCCCTGCATCCCATGTACGCAGATACCCGCTCTGCCATTACCTCACTGGAGCAGGCCAATGATCTGGCGGAATATTTTCATCATGACTATGTAGGTATTGCCGTGGATGTTTACCATCTTTGGTTTGATAGTAACCTCGAAAACCAGATAAAAAGATGCGGTAAAAACAATAACCTTTTTGCTTATCATGTATGTGACTGGAATGTACCGACAGTTGATATGCTGTTAGACCGCGGATTAATGGGTGAAGGATGCATCCCTTTAAAACAGATCAGGGGATGGGTGGAAGAAACTGGATTCGCAGGTTATAACGAGGTTGAAATTTTTTCGGATAAGTTCTGGGCTACAGATCAAGATAAGTACCTGGAAAAAATTAAAAATGCATACTTAAATTTTACCTGAAACTAAACCAACAAGTGTGAAACGAAATCTGCTTTTGTCAATTCTAGTCTTTCTCTCCAATCTTACATTCGCACAGGTTCAGGAAAAGATCGACCGTGGTGTTGTCGCCCTGGCTATCAGCGTCGACTCAGTATATATTGGCTGGAGGTTACTTAAGGATGATCCGAAAGACATCTCATTTAACATTTACAGAGAAGATATTGGCTTTGGTGATTTCATTAAAGTAAACAGGAAACCGATTAGCAATTCTACCAATTTTGTTGATACATCAACCAAACCAGGCCATGGGTACAACTATAAGGTAAAAACCATTGATAAAGGAAAGGAAGTAGTACAACCGGGAATTGGCTATGTCTATACCCTGACAGGAAATGTTCCATACTTTTCAATAAAACTTAAAGATGATGTTACCCTCAAACGAATTGGATTTGGAGATTTGAATGGTGATGGTGCTTACGATTTTGTGATGCAGAGTCCGGATTTTAATGTTGATCCCTACTACCGCCCCGGGTACTGGAAACGCAGTCCGGAACCATATAAGTTAAATGCTTACTCCTCAAGAGGAAAGCATCTATGGGAATACGATATGGGATGGTCTATAGAGACCGGAACATGGTACTCGCCTTATATGGTTTTTGATGTTGACCAGGATGGAATTGCCGAAGTCTATGCAAAAGCAGGAGAAGGTGATCCCCGTGAAATAGATGGACATGTTTTAGATGGACCTGAGTACCTGGTAAAAATTGATCCTGAGACGGGTAAAATAATTAAAAAAAGGGACTGGATATCAAAAGAAGGTTTTGAGAAGTATAACTACTGGAGCAGGAATTTTCTGAGCATTGCCTACCTGGATGGAAAAAATCCATCACTGATCATGCAGCGTGGAACCTATACGGTCATTAAAACAGAAGCCCTGGACAAAAATCTTGAGTCCATCTGGAGCTGGAAAAGTCTGGGTGAGGATAAAAAATATAGAAGTCAGGGAGGGCATGCCTTAATGACCGGAGACATTGATGAAGATGGAAAAGATGAGCTGGTTTTTGGAACTTCTGCTCTGGATGACAATGGAAAACCCATGTGGCACACTGGACTGGGACATAATGACGCCGGCTATATTGCTGATATAATCCCGGACCGTCCTGGATATGAAATTTTCTTTGGAGTTGAATCGAGATCACCCAAAAACGGTGTTTGTGTGGTGGATGCCAAAACCGGCGAAATAATCTGGGGATATGAAGGCAGTACCTACCATGTTCATGGTCAGGCAATGATTGGGGATATTACCGATGAATACCCAGGTATAGAATGCTATGCCGGGGAAGCAAAAGGGGGAGACAAGTTCTTTTTATACACAGGAGATGGGAAACGACTTTCTGATCAAAATTTATGGGGACTGGCCCCTCGTGCAGTATGGTGGGACGAGGATGAGCTGAAAGAAATCTGCCATGCCGGAAAAGTATTTGATTACAATGGAGAAACAAAACTTGAAATTGAAGGAAAGGTTTTAATTGTAGCTGATATTATAGGGGACTGGCGGGAAGAAATTGTAACAAGCCTTCCGGGAGAGGTCCGGATTTATTCCACAAATATTTTATCCGATAAAAAAGAGGTTTGCCGCATGCAAAATCATTTGTACAGAATGGCGGTTGCGGATGCCACCATGGGCTATTATAACTCCCCCCAGGTAGGATTTAAGTAAGAATTTTGAACATTTAACTTTAAACGATATGATACACAAAATTGGAATAATAATGAACGGCGTCACCGGTAGAATGGGTAAGAACCAGCACCTGCTCCGTTCAATTGTTGAAATTATCAAACAGGGAGGTGTGCGGGTCTCGGACAGCGAGTTTATTATACCCGATCCAATCCTTGTTGGAAGAAACGAAGCCAAACTAAAGGAACTGAGTGAACTGTCAGGTGTTGAGAAATACACGACGGACCTGGAATCTGTTATCAAAGACCCAGCCTATACGATATACTTTGATGCACAAACTACCGGCAGACGGGCGGATGCTGTGAAGCTGGCGGCATCCAACGGGAAACATGTTTATTGCGAAAAACCAACTGCTTCGGATTACCAGACCGCCATAGATCTTTATGATTTTTGCGAAAAAGCAGGGGTAAAACATGGAGTTGTCCAGGATAAGCTCTGGCTGCCAGGAATACTGAAACTACAAAGGCTTATACAAAACGACTTCTTCGGTGAGATACTATCCGTAAGGGGCGAGTTTGGATACTGGGTGTTCGAGGGACATACAGTTCCGGCACAAAGGCCATCCTGGAATTACCGTAAAGAAGATGATGGGGGAATTATTGTTGATATGCTCTGCCACTGGAGGTATGTTCTTGACAATGTCTTCGGCAAAGTCCAAGCCGTTTCATGCATAGGAGCCAATCATATAAAGGAGAGGGTGGATGAGCAGGGGAAGGCCTATAAAGCTACTGCTGATGATGCAGCCTATGCTACTTTTGAGCTGGAAGGAGGAATCATTGCCCACTTTAATTCATCCTGGTGTGTAAGGGTCCGGCGAGATGACCTGCTGACCATTCAGGTTGACGGTACCAAGGGATCTGCAGTGGCTGGATTACGCCAATGCTATACCCAGCATTATGGAAATACCCCAAAACCGGTATGGAATCCCGATATTGACCAGCCTATTAAATTCTATGATGGCTGGTCCCTTGTCCCTGAACAGGAAAATTTCGATAATGCATTCAAGGCCCAATGGGAACTCTTCCTGAAACACGTAGTAAAGGATGAACCATTTCGCTGGGATCTAAAAGAAGGCGCCAAGGGAGTCCAGCTTGCAGAAAAAGGACTTGAAAGCTGGGCCAAAAGAGCCTGGGTGGACATTCCAGAAATCTAGAGATGACTTAAAACTGGAGAATACTAATTGCTGGAGAATATTCAATAATGAAAAAAGAAAAACAGCTTGCATTAATTACCGGGGGATCCCGGGGAATTGGACTGGGGATTGCCAGGCAGTTGGCCGAAGAAGGAATCAATCTGGCCATCAACGGGGTACGTCCCGAAGAACAGGTATTGGACGTCCTGGAGGAACTTCGCGAAACTGGTATTAAAGTAATCTACTGCCAGGGTAATGTGACCCGGGCAGGGGACAGGGATTCCATCCTGGAAAAGATCCGCAAAGAGTTCGGACAGATAAATTTCCTTATCAATAATGCCGGGGTTGCCCCGAAGGAAAGAAAAGACATTCTTGAAGCCTCTGAAGAGAGTTTTGAATATGTTTTGAAAACAAACCTGCAGGGACCTTATTTTCTAAGTCAGGCTGTGGCCAATTGGCTGGTGGAACAGAAAAAAAAGGATGAAAATTTCTTCGCATCCATCATTAATATCTCCTCAATCTCTGCGACTGTTGCATCGGTAAACCGGGGAGAATACTGCATAAGCAAAGCAGGAATGGGCATGATGTCCCTCCTCTTCGCAACCCGCCTGGGTGAATATGATATTCCTGTGTACGAGGTACGCCCCGGAGTCATTGAGACGGACATGACGGCAGGTGTAAAAGAAAAATATGATAAACTTTTTGGAGAGGGACTGAGTGTTCAGCCCAGGTGGGGACAACCCGCCGATGTTGGTAAAACAGTCCTTGCCCTTGTCAAAGGTTTATTGCCTTATTCAACCGGAGAAGTTATTATGGTTGATGGGGGACTAACAATTCCAAGATTATGATGAAAAAAAACAAGTACTGGACAGCCTGTATCGTAGCAGTTATACTGCTTACTGTGATAGGCTATACCCCTTTGATGATCCCTAAGGGAGTTTATAAACCAATGATTTTAGGAATCCCCTACTCTCTTTGGGTAAGTTTTTTAATAACTGCTGCATTGGTGACCCTAACCTACCTGGGTTCAAAATACCATCCCGGCAGAGATGAAGAGGAGGACGCATCATGAAGATCTGGATATATATTTTCTTTGGAATATTTTTCGCCCTTCTGGCATTTGCATCCTGGAAATCATACCGGAAGAACCGCACCGCAGAGGAGTTTATGCTTGCCGGTAAAAGTATTGGTCCCATTCTGGGATTTTTAACCTTCTCCGCGGCTTTGTTCAGCGCCTTTACTTTTATGGGTATGCCCGACTTTTTCAGAAATCATGGCATCGGGGCATGGACATTCCTGGCCTTTTCAGATGGGGTAATGGTCTTCTTTATCCTCTGGTTTGGGTATCATTTAAGAAGAAAAGCCAAAAAACATAGTTTTCAGGGGGTAGCGGGATTAATGGTTTCCACATATGAAACAAAATGGGCCGGAGTAGCCATGTTTACCAGCGCATTTGTTTTCCTGATACCATATGTAGCCATTCAGATCCGGGGTATCTCCATATTCCTGGAGGCTGCATTCCCGGGGATGTTACCTTCCTGGGTATGGGCATTGATAATGGTAGTCATGATGCTGGTTTATGCTGAAATAGGGGGACTGAAAGCTATTGTCTATAGTGATGCCATACAGGGACTTCTTTTGCTTATGGTGATTTGGTTAATTGGAGGTACATGCATTGCCGCCTTCGGAAATGTACCAAATCTGTTTAAAGCCGTTGAGGAAGTCAATTCCTCCCTGCTATCAACTCCCGGTCCTAAAGGACTGTTTTCATGGCAATTCCTGCTGGGCTCCATGATTGCCGTTGTCATGATCCCGGTCACTCAGCCCCAACTAACAACCCGGCTGGTGGTAGTGAAGAATCTTGCATCCATGAAAAAAATGGCTTACGCAGTGGGTATTTTTGCAATCCTCGTCATTACTCCCACCATTTTTATCGGAATGTACGGAGCTGTGAAATATCCCGGCGTTCCCGCCTCTGAGTTTTTATCAAAAGCATTACTCTTTGACCAGGCAGCACCTGTGGCAGCACTCGCCATTGTAGGTCTGTTTGCAGCCTGCCTATCTACCACCAATGCACAGATATTTGCCCTGGGCAATGAATTGAGGTCCCTTATGAGTGGTGAAGAAAAGAAGGTTATGCGCATTACCCGTATATCCCTTTTCTTTTTCGCTGCTGTGGTGATGGTATTTTCCACCCTCATGAGCGATGAACTGGCCCTGCTGGCCAGGGTAAGTTTTACCGGAACAGCCATGATGGCACCGATAGTTTTATCAGCAGTGATAAGAAAAACAAAACCCGGAAAAGAAATTATCCTGGTTTCCTTTCTCGCATTCATTACGTACCTGCTTTCAGTACTTGGTGTTGTGCCGGACCATGTTGGTGCACTTCGACTGGATCTGTTTCTCTACCTGATCCTGGTTGTATCAACCCTGACTTTTACTTTCGTAAGGAAAAGCAGGGGATCCTGGGATTAGAGCCACATGTTAATGCAGCTCCTAATTCCTGAAGTTGGATTTTTTACTTCTCCTTAACGTCCATGGTAAATTGACTCCACATTACAATCTTGCCCTCAATGACATAATACGATTCGTGATAGCTCTTCTTGGCAGTCACACCGTCTTTAACTGATGTACCAGTAAATCCAGCCTGCACATGCTCCCCTCCCCGTGTAGGGTCAAGATCAACGGAATATACATAATCAAAAGTCCAGGACACATCATAACCTTCCATGCTGGCCTTTTCAATCTCAATAAATTCACTGGATGATTTTGCGACCCTGCCATCTGCAAAGTAACATTTTGCTGTATCGACAAAAAATTTCTGCATGGCTTTAAAATCTTTTTTTGCCCAGGCCTTATCCAGGTCTTTTACAACCTGAACAGCAGCTTCTGTGCCAAGGTGGAATTTATGGTCCGGTAATGCAGTGGCGAAACCAATTGATCTTTCTTCTCCGGGAGGATCTGAAGCTCTGGAATTCACAGAAAAAAGAAGAAAGATTACTACGATAGAAATTAAATTTTTCATAATGCATTTTTTAATGATATGGACAAATATACATATTTTAATATATATCGGACTATCAGATCTTTTTTTATTTTTTCGTAAAATTCAAGCGAAATCATCAACTTGGCAAATCTTCTATGGCTGGGAGCCTATGTGTATGGTAATTGATTATGGGTGATGAAAATAAATGCGTACATTTACAAAAATCCGGATTTGAAAATTTGAGCACAGGTTTATATGCCCAGTTTTTTGAATCTTTACAATTAATGAACCGGGTTAAATATTAATTAAAACTAGAGTTAATGGACATTTATGTAGGAAATCTTAATTTCAAGGTGACTGAATCAGACCTTGAGGGATTATTCAAAGAGTATGGAACAATTGGTTCCGTTAAAATTATTTCAGACAAATACAGCGGCAGAAGCAAAGGCTTTGGCTTTGTATCTATGGATGATAACGAAGAAGCCAATAAAGCAATTGAAGGGCTTAATGGTACAACACTTCAGGACAGGGAAATGACCGTCAATGAAGCAAGGCCGAAAAGAAACGATTATTAAATTTAATAAGTAAACACGAATAGCTTTATATGGGTAGGTCACAAGAAACATACAACAAGAAAGAAGTCAGAAAGAAAAAAGAGAAGAAAAGAAAAGATAAGGAACAGAAGAGGCTAGCCAAAAAAGACAGTGACATAAAAGGCGGACTCGATGATATGCTCGCCTATGTCGATGAAAATGGAAATATCACTTCCGAGCCACCTGATCCTACAAGAAAGAAAAAGATAATAAAGGCCGAGGATATAGAAATTGCTATACCGGCCCGAGATCCGAATGATGCTCCTGATAATATCAGAGAGGGCGTAGTTACCTTCTTTAATGATTCGAAGGGTTATGGATTTATCAGGGATAAAGAGACCAAGGAAAATGTATTCGTACATATCAATAATGTACTCGAAGATATCAGAGAAGGCAACAAGGTTAGCTTTGAGGTAGAAAAGGGTCTAAAGGGACTTACAGCTACACAGGTTAGGGTTGTTCGCTAGATCTAATCCCTCCCCAATTTTTTCAGCATCCGGGCATGTTCTCCTACAGCCTTGACAAATCCAGGCTGTACATGATATGGTAATCCGTATTTTGCTGCAATTGATTGAACTATTTCCGAAATCTTACGGTAATGAACATGGCTGATATTCGGGAAGAGATGATGCTCAACCTGAAAATTCAATCCCCCAATGTACCAGGAAAAAATTCTGCTCTTTGGAGCAAAATCTGAAGTTGTAATCAGCTGGTGTACTGCCCAGTTGTTTTCCATCGTACCCTTTTCATCCGGCATCGGGAATTCTGCATCGGGAACCACATGTGCCGTCTGGAATATGACTGTCAGTATAAAACCGCTGATGAAATGCATAACCACAAAAAATAGGGGGGTCCAGTACCACTTAAACGGAAGGACCAGAATAGGAAGCACAATGATAGCTCCATAGTAGACAATCTTCGATGCAACAAGAAAGAAAAACAACTGTCCGTAGGTCCATCGCGAACCAAGCTTTGCACCTTCCTTACGATACCGGTTCAACTGGGAGATATCCTTATTTATTACCCAGGACAGGGTCATCAGTCCGTACATGAACCAGGCATAGATATGCTGGTACTTATGCATCTTATACAGGGGCTTATGGGGAGAAAACCGAAGATAGGGTCCCGGATCAATATCCTCATCGTATCCATCAATATTAGTAAAACCATGATGCATGGTATTGTGCTGATGCTGCCAGTTGGAAGGAAATCCACCCAGCAGGTAAAGAGTTTTTCCAAGCCAGCGGTTGACGGCCTGGTTTTTTGAATAGGACCGGTGATTTGCATCATGCATGACGGACATACCCATTCCCGCTGTACCAATGCCCATAACAACCCAGCAGGCAAAAGCTCCTCCGATTGAATTCACTACTCCAAAAATCATCAAAAAATAAGGAACAAGTAGAACTGAAAACATAAAGATGGTTTTTATGTAAAGTTCCCAATTCCCATATTTAGAAATATTATTTGTTTCAAAATAATCCTTTACCTGTTTCCTCAGTTCAGTAATAAATTCCAACTTATCTGTCTGTGGAAATTCTATTTTCTGCCTCACCATAACCTCAATATTAACATCTGCAATAATAGATTTTTCATTGAAATATCAGGAAAAATTGTGATGGAAGCGACATTTTCCGGGCTAAATACACCTCATCTGTGGTGAATGACATGTATTTTGCCTGATTCTACCCTTCCGGGGAAAGGGAATCCTTGACCAGAATTAAATACTGCCTGGAAACCGGTATCATTTCCTCATGGGAATAGAGCTTCAGGCTGTATCCACTGTAGCTGCGCTGAAGTTTTTCTATATGTTTTGAATTCACAATACAGGTTCGGTGACATCGGATAAACTGCTTTCTGGAGGCCAGCTGGGCTTCCATTTTCTTCAGGGTGCTACGAATCAGTTTTTTGGAGATTTTATCCTCTTCTCGGTAATATATTTCAATGTAATTCTCGGCGGATTTGATGAAAACGATTTGGGCTGATTTCAATTTTAATACTCCAGTTTTACCATCTGCAAATATCTCAATCTCCTCCTTTTCGCCTGTGCTTCCAAGTTCAACAACCTTCGTCAGATAATATTTATTACTATCCTGGAGGGTATTGACTTCCCGTTGAAGGGTACGGTTTTTATAAAGTACTATCAGTGCAGAGAGGGAAAAGGCAGAAACAAGGACTACCTTGAATACAATAAAAAAAGAGAGGTGGGCATTACCCACATACCGTATGTAAAAAGTAAATGCAGTTGAGGATAGGGCAAAATATATGAACCCTAGCATGAAAGGGGGACCGTCCTCCCATTCTTTTGTTTTAAACTGTCCGGGCATGGCAGAGGGCAGCAGGACCAAAATAATACCTCCCAGTACAAAAGTGATCACCCCAAATCCGGTTACAAATAATAAACGGTTATTGAAATCATCCAGTTCAACCGGGAATGGCTGAAAAAAAAGAATGAAAAGAAATGCGGCTATACTGATCATTAACAGCCAGGTGAGTTCATCCTTCAGGGTAATCTTAATATGGTTGAGCCAGTTTTGCAAAAATTATGGCTGAATTGACCTAACAATTAATTATTTTTCCAGTAACTGTGAGTTTGTCAATGCAATTTACGAAAATCCATTTTATCCTGATCGCTTTATTTCTGGTTTTCTTCCCTGATTCAATAGCCCAGGATAATGTGTTGCTATCAGGCAGGATCTCGGATGCCATCACCGGATCTTCTTTGACCGGTGCCTCCGTAATGGTTCAGGGCACGGGTCGGGGTGCAAGCAGTGATACCCTGGGTTATTACCGAATACCGGTAAGCAGAGGCCAGGTCCACATACAGGTTGCCTACCTCGGTTATGCACGAATTGATACACTGCTTAGCATTACATCCGAAAAAATTGTCGATTTTTTCCTATTTCCTACTCAGATCGAATATGAAGAGGTAAGAATTACTGCAGATGCAGCAAAGGACTACATCAGCTCTGTTCAGATGAGTGAAATCCAGATTAAGCAGGAAGAAATAAGCTCCCTCCCAGCCATCCTGGGTGAATCAGATCCTATACGATTCCTGCAATTGACCCCCGGGGTGCAATCGAGTACTGAAGGGGGAATCGGGTTTTTTGTAAGGGGTGGCGGAGTCGACCAGAATCTGGTACTTTTTGATAATACCCTTATCTATAATCCGGGGCACCTGCTTGGTTTCCTTTCGGTTTTCAATCCTGATATTATCTCAGATGTTAGCCTGGTCAAATCCGGGATTCCGGCCAGGTATGGAGGTAAGTTATCATCGGTAGTGAATGTAAATGCCGACCGTGGCAGATCCGATTCATTGAGGGTAAAGGGACAAATTGGACTGGTATCCTCAAGGATTTCTCTGAACCGATCCTTCAACAAGGACAGGGGAAGCTTTGTTGTGTCAGCGAGACGGGCTTCCATAGACATATTTGTTAAACCCCTGATCATTCCCCTGGTAAAAAATTCCTCTTCCTATTTTCATGAAAGCACTTATAATTTTTATGACCTGAACGGAAGCATAAGTCACCGGATAGGAAAGAAAGATTACCTCAGTCTTTCCGCATATTACGGGAAGGACAAATACCAGATCACACGTTCTTCCATAGGAGGAGCAAGCAACCTTAACTGGGGAAATGCCATGGCCTCCCTGAAATGGAACCATCTGTTCTCAGACCGGCTTTCACTCGCAACTTCCATTTCCCACACCAGCTATGATTTTGATCTCAAGGGAGCTCAGGCGGATTATCTATTCAGTATCATTTCCTCCGTAAGGGATTATACTTTTAAATCACATCTCAATCACATCTCTGACAATCACAGGATCGTTACCGGGTTTGAACTTACTAGACACGCGTTTACACCGAATAAAATCGATGTTGAAGCCGGAAATCTCATTGTTGATTTTATGGACTTTAATAAACTATATGCGTATGAAGGTGGCCTATTCGCCGAGGATGAATTTTCCTTGTCGGCACGCTGGAGCATGTCCCTGGGAATTCGTTATTCATTCTTTCACCATGTAGGTCCCTACAAGGAATATATCTACGATGAATTCTCACAGGTAAAGGATTCAGTTATTTATCCCAAGGGAGAATCTCTTGCCTTCTATCATCAGCTAGAACCCAGGGCCTCCCTGAAATTCCAGGTAAATGAGGTCTCCTCATTCAAAGCATCCTATATGCATATGGCCCAGTATGTACATCTGGCCACATCAGCTACGGTATCCCTTCCCACAGATATATGGCTGCCAAGCTCCCGGAATATTCGTCCTCAGACAGGGGATCAGTTGAGCCTTGGGTATTTCAGAAATTTCTTCGGAAACCGGTTTGAATCATCCATAGAGGCTTATTATAAATCTTCAAAAAACCAGATTGAATTTATCCGGGGTGTGATCAACAACAGCCTAAACCAGACCCTGGAAGAAAACCTGGCAGTGGGAGACGGACGATCGTATGGAGCGGAAATATTCCTGAGGAAAAAAACCGGGACTTTTACCGGATGGGTGGGATACAGCCTGTCAAGGGCAGAGAGACTATTTGAAAAGATCAACGACGGAAAAATCTACCCGTCGAAATTTGACCGTCGTCATGACCTCTCACTCGCTGGCATATACCGGTTGAATAAACTCTGGAATCTGTCGGCCGTATTCATATATGTGAGCGGGAATGCATTTACACTACCGGTCGGTCGATACATTATCCAGGAGAACCTGGTTAATGAATACGATGAGGTAAACAATTTCAGGATGCCTCCCTATCATCGGTTGGACCTGGCCGCAACCCGCTCAAGGATCACCAGGAAAGGGAACATTTCTTCCTGGAATTTCTCCATTTACAATGTATACAACCGGGCAAATCCATTCTATATTTATTTTGAGGCGACGGGAAATCTGGACGAGTACAGCCTGGAAATTCAACCGAAAATGGTATCCCTCTTCCCAATAGTCCCTTCCCTTAGCTGGAGGTTTGAATTTTAATACATGAAGGTTAAAATGACATATAATTATCTGATTATGAGATTATTCCAGTTAGTGTTCCTGCTGGGTATATTTGCCTGTAATGCTGACCTGAATATTGACCTTCCTGTTCCGGATGCGAAAATCGTAGTGGATGGCTGGATCGAAAATAAGGAACAGGCAAAGGTTCTTCTTACGGCCAATTCCCCCTATTTCAGTTCCGTTGACTCGGCTTCCTTAAGAGACCTGGTCCTGACCCGTGCCAAGGTAACACTGGATGACGGAGTGAATTCAGAGATCCTTATCCTCCGAAAGGATGAAAAATATTTTCCCCCTTATTATTATGCGGGAAACCTTATCATTGGGGAGGCGGGAAAAACATATACCCTGACTGCCGAATACGGAGGGAAATCTATTGTTTCTGAAACCAGTATCCCTGAGCCGGTGGAAATAGATACAACCTGGTTTGAATTGCTGGAGGATCAGGATTCTCTTGGTTTTGTAGTCATTGAGTTCACCGACCCGCCGGATGAGAAAAATTATTACCGGATATTCACCCAGAGAATTGGACTGGACAAAAAGTTTATTCCCTCCTTTATTATGGCCATCAATGACCAGTATTTCAGCGGAAAACAGATACAGTTTACTCTATTCCGGGCTCCGGAGTCCTACCTCTCCACCAAAGACGATAATTTCTTTCGACCCGGAGAAACCATTCTTGTCAAACTGAGTACAATGGATAAGGCAAGTTTTGAGTTCTGGAGTTCCTACCAGGATGAGATACTGAATTCCACCAATCCCTTTGCCTCTTCCCTGTACGAAGTCAGATCAAATATCCAGGGAGATGGACTGGGAATTTGGGGAGGTTATGGAACCCAAACTGATACGGTCTTTACTTTTGTTCCAGAATAAAAGCCGGACCTTCCGGACCGGCTTTATGGGGTGAGATATTTCTGCTCTAATATTCTAATTGTTCAAGTCCCCAGTCATATTCTCCATTCAATTCAGCGATCATGGCATTTATCTCATCAATGAAATCTTCAAATCCCTCTTCAAAATAAGTTTCCAGATCAATGAGTGAACCATCACCAAACTTCAGGCGTATATCAACCCAGTAGTCCAGGTAACCATCAAAATTTTCCTGAACCATATAGGCTTCAGCCTCGGCAATCTTTTCTCCGGTGGTTTCATTAACCGCACTCAAGTTCACATGATTATTCATGGCTTCAGCTTCTTTTTCAGCCGCAGCCTTTTCATCAAAATTCGGATTATTATAATAATCGTCCGGGTATAAAGCATCGATCTCATTCACAAGATCTTTAATGTTAACCTCACCTTTCAGGGCAATATCAACAACCTGGAATTTAGCATTTGCAGAATGGAAAATTTCCTGGGCCTCTACCTCCTGCCATTCACTGGTTTCGGTTACCAGAACCTCTTCATACTGCTGAGTTATATCATTCCAGACATAGTCAGTATAGGTCCATGTATCCGTATAGGTGACTGTATTTGCATCGATGTTCTCATTGCTGAAATCTCCCTTAATACTTCCACTAACCTCAATCATGGTAACACCATCATCAGTAATTTTGTAATTAGCGGATACTTCCGTACTGTTATTGGTCATATCAACAGTGAACTTAAATGATTCAAGTGTCAGGTCAGAGGCTACCATTGATGGAACTCCTTCATCATTGTACTGGGCGGAGAAAACATATGAAATGAGGGATTTCGTTCCTACTACCAGGTCCATGTTCAAAGCCGTCGGAAAATCACCCGTGTATTCCTCATCAATGGGTGTGCTTATGGTTACACCTGCATAATTAGAGATCGTCAGGCTTGCATCGTTAGATGAGCCTCCATCTGTGGAGGGGAACATAAATATTACCTTATCGGAACCCGCCTGATAGTTCCATTCCTCCATCAAGGGATCCCAGGTATAAGTACCTGCAAGTTCATCCCAGATTTCCTGGATGGTTTCCGGATCTTCTTCCAGCTCTCCGGCTGATTTCATGACGGTTAGAATGTCATGGAGACTATTATCTCCTTTACTGACACCAGCTATCACAGCAATGGTGGCCGAAACCTTGGAACTCTTTTTTGCCTTATTGGCCATTGGATCCGACATGTCAAGTAAATTTCCAAGACTTACAGCAGCATCTGCGCTTTCGAGGTCTTTCATTTTATCCATCGATTTGGCAAGGCTGATGGCCGCATCCTCAACAAGCTGTTTGTTCTCTTCAACAGTTTTCATACTGAAAGGTTCGTCTCCGGTGTTTTCCTTTTTACAGGATGTAAAGGAAATTGCAATCAATACTATAATACTCAGGGGTTTTAACATTATTCTCATGGCTTAATAAATTAAAGTATGTTTCAATTATAAAGTTACCATTTCTTATGCAGAAATAAGAATGTTTTATTCTTATTTATACTTTTGTTTTCAACCAAAGGTTGCAGTACCGGTAAACCGGTATGCAGATATTGGGGGATCTCCGGATAAATCAGGCAGTATCTAATTTTCTTTTTCGGAGTCCGAGGTAAATCACAATACCCCCGGTTCCAAACATGATCAGGCTGTAAACTGCCGGGGCAATTGCCAGGGAAGTGCTGCCCAGAAGGACAATAGCAATGGTCATTGCCAGGGTTCCGTTTTGGATACCGGACTCGATGGAGATAGAAATGGCCCGCTTATCGACGATCCCAAAGAGTTTAGCCGAGTAATAACCAACTACCATGGTACTAACATTAAGAACCAGGGCCACGATGCCAGCCTGTTGGAAATAGGAAACAAAATTTGCCTTTTCCTTGAGAACAATTCCAATGATAATAAGTGCCAGGACAATCCCTGAAGCAGTCCGTACAGGTTTGGCCATTCGCAAAGCAAATCCTTCTTTGTACCTCCGAATTAGCATGCCAATGCTAACCGGTATAATTATGATCATAAAGATCTGAATGATCGTTTTAAATACAGGCAGCTGGATAATCTTTCCCTCTTCCATAAAATAGAGAAGTGCGAAATTTATTATAAAGGGAATTGTCAGGATGGTAATGAAACTGCTTAATGAAGTAAGGGTGACTGAGAGGGCAGTATCCGCCTTCGCCAGGTGCGCAATAAGATTGGATGTCGGTCCCCCTGGACAGGCAGCCAGGATCATGATTCCTATGGCAATTTCAGGTTTTATAGGGAAAAGCGAGGCGATGCCAAAACCGATCAGGGGTAAAATGATCAATTGATTTGTTAAACCAATCAGAATTGCCTTCGGGTATACTATTATCCGTTTAAAGTCATCAACAACCAATGAAAGTCCCATTCCAAGCATGATAATAATAAGAGATGAGGCCAGGATAATTGTCGAGATTTTGTCCATTTTTTGTGTTTTTAACTAAGATTTTATTAATCGAAATAATATCTAATATACTCTAAAATACAATTATGTGACAATTGTGGCACATAAAGCACGTACTTATTATATCCTGGAATTACATCCCGTATTAGGGTAATTCTTAATTTAGCTTTATAGAAAAAGAATAATTATACCCTTAAAATCAAATGATAGATGAAAAAGTATTTTTTGACAAAGACCTTGTTCCCAACGAGGATATGATCTCTGAGGCCCTGGGTTCGGTTTATGCTGAGCTTGAAGCAATTCGCAGGCAAAACCGGGAATCTATTGGCGAAACCAGGGAGGAATGGAAGTACTACGGTTTAAAAAATGGATGGAGCCTGAAAACATTTCTCAAGAAACGGAACCTGTATTTTATCGGTATTTACCAGGGATATTTCAGGATTGCTTTTGTCTTCGGGGAAAAAGCATTCCAGGCCATTATGGATTCGGATTTATCTGCTGAACTAAAATCCGAACTGGAGGGTGCGAGGAAGTATTCCGAGGGAAGGGGACTGTATATCAAGGTTGGTGGCTCCGGCCACCTGGAAGATATAAAAAAGCTGATAAGGTTTAAAATTGAGAACTGAGTTTGAAATATTCAGGTTCCGACGCAACTAATTTTAGGTCTTATACATCCTTATTAAAACGGATAAATTATGAGCATTAAAATAACTCCCCTTTTCCTGGTCCTTATAATTACAATACTCGCATGTGAAGTAAACAATCAGGAACTGGCCCCCAAACAGGATCTTTTAATAGGTAGCTGGATAAATCCAGTGACAAGCGATTCAATAATTTCCTTTACCAGTTCCGACAGCCTTATAAACCAGGAATACGGATTCACATTAAATGCAGACCAGTCCTTCATGGAACGTAAAAATGCTGGCTGGTGTGGAACACCTCCCGTCTACCACGCAGATTTTGAAGGCAGCTGGACCCGGGAGGACTCCATGGTCTATATTTCCGTTGGGTACTGGGGAGGTACAGTTGATTATGAATGGAAAATTGTCACCCTGGATGATTCACGACTTGAGATTATCCAGTTAAATGTGGAATATAGATATGAGAACAGGTACTACTTTTCTGAAATCTTTGAAGAGGATTACACGGATATATACGGGGAATGGGAACTAAAGTCAGTATCGGGTGGAATACATGGAGGGGGACATGAATTGAATTTCGAAACCCTGGAGATCAGCAAAATTGGGCAGTATCGATTCATTAAGGACGGTACAACAATTGAACAGGGCAAAATTATCATTGAAGAACAAAACTCTGAAAGATTGCGTATCTCCCTTGAAGCTGATCCTGGCTCCGAAGTATTCATGTATGATTCAGAAAAGTTTGTATCCCTGACCGGCACAGATACCCTTGACCTTAATGCTCCCTGCTGTGACCGCTTTAATTACCACCTCATCAGAACAAAATAGCCCGCTAACAGCAAGCTGTTGATTCAAACCCTTCCGGAATCATCAAATATCCAATCCGATTTACTATTTTGTCAGGGAATATCCTGACGAAGAATACTATGACTCCAAAGGTGAAGATATGCTGTATTGGCAGCATTGAGGAAGCATGGATAGCAATTGAGCAAGGCGCAACAGCAATTGGATTGGTTGGTCCAATGCCCAGCGGACCTGGGATGATTTCCAATGCTCAGATTCGTGAAATTGCAAACCTGGTTTCTCCCCATATAGCAACATTTCTATTGACCAGCGAAACCTCCGCTGAAAAAATTATCAGGCATCATGAGATCACGAGGACAAATACCATTCAGATTGTCGATAAGCTGGTTGAGGGATCCTACAGTGAATTGAGAAATGCGATGCCCTGGGTTCGTTTAGTCCAGGTTATCCACGTCATTGATGAACTTTCCGTTAAGGAAGCGGTCAATATCTCAGAACAGGTTGATGCCTTGCTTTTGGACAGTGGAAATCCTGATTTGAAGATTAAGGAGCTTGGCGGAACAGGCAGAACGCATGACTGGTCACTTAGTAAAAGGATTGTGGATGAATCACTCGTGCCAGTTTTTCTGGCCGGGGGATTAAATTCAGATAATGTCGAAAAGGCCATTGAAGAGGTGCAACCCTGGGGAGTAGACATTTGCAGTGGTGTACGAACCAATGGATCACTGGATAAAGACAAGCTGGATATGTTTTTTGAGGCAATCAACTGACTTGATTAAATAATCCAATATATTCCGTTATGAAGTCGTTCTCGTCTGCCTCCGAAAAAACCAGGCCTGAACTAATCTCTTATTTAACCTTAAGAAAGACAGTTGGGATACAGGGGATATTGCTTCCATTGATCATGATTGCAGGTTCGTTTATTTTAGGGGACTGCAGAGAGATCCAGAAATCCATCAGCGCATATTACCATACGAACATGAGAAATATGTTTGTTGGGATCATCTCTGCCATTGCCCTCTTCCTTTTTGCATATAAGGGTTATGACAGGAAGGATGGCATTGCAGGCAGCCTTGGTGGAATCTTCGCCCTTTGTGTTGCATTTTTTCCCGCCTCCGTTTCAGCACCCTTTACAGTCTGCATTCCAGGTCCTATTGATAATGGAATAATTCACACAATTCATTTCATTTCTGCCGGACTTTTTTTTATCGTTCTATCTTACTTTTCTCTATTCCTTTTTACCAGGAAAAAGCCTCCGGTCACAAAAAGAAAAATAATACGGAACAGGTTCTATTGCGCATTTGGGGGCGGGATACTGTTCTGCCTGGCCTTAATGATACTGTACTATTTTTACATGGAAGACAGATTTCCTCCCCTTCAGAAATATGACCCGATATTCTGGCTTGAAGCATTGGCAATGTGGTGTTTCGGTGCATCCTGGCTAATTAAGGGTGAAACCATACTCAAGGATCCGGAAGCTGAGAAATAAAATACCTAAATCCCATGGTCATGAAAAGGAAAATAATTATCATCTCAGCAGCAGTATTGGTTCTTTTCTTTGCATTTCTGCTTGTTGTACGGATACAGATACGGAAAAGTGTAATTGAACATATATCGGAGGCCGTAGAATTTTACGAAGGGACAGCTGAAGATGCTCTTATTGCCATGCTTCAGGATGAAAATGCTCCCATGACTAAGAAAACGCATACAGCTGTATGGACACTTGGACAAATAAAATCAGAGAAAGCCCTGCCCATATTAAAGGCTATGTACAAGGATGACCCGAAAGGGGAAACCTGTTATGGAAAACATGATTCTCTCATTTGCCAGTACGAGATCTACAAGGCCATTAACGCTATTGAGAAAATTCAGTTATTCAAATTTCCCGGTCTAAAAAATGCTTCTCTGAGCCAGGATTGAGGGACTGTGTGACGAATTGCATTCGTCACAGCCCACTTGCATTTACCACAAAACACACTGAACAGCCCCCTGAAAGAGCCACTTCCTCCCAATTTTTTTTTTGTGATTTTATCTCAGGATATTTTTGTATAAAATCATTCCAACCATGAACATACTGCTTATAAGTCCCTTGTACCCTGACACCTACTGGAGTTTCAAACATGCACTTAAGTTTATCTCCAAAAAAGCAGCCAATCCCCCTCTTGGATTATTGACAATCGCTTCGATGTTGCCGAGGGACTGGAATAAAAAACTGGTCGATCTGAATGTGGATACACTCTGTGATGAGGATATTACCTGCTCAGATCTGGTATTTATCAGTGCGATGTCAATACAATCAGAATCAGCTCTCCAGGTAATCGAGAGGTGCAGGAATTTAAAGGCCATAACAATTGGTGGAGGACCTCTTTTCTCAAGTGACCCGGACAGATATAAGGACCTAATGGAACACATGGTCCTGGATGAGGCTGAAATTACCCTGCCCAGGTTCCTGAAAGACTTCAGGAATGGATTTCCGGACCGGATCTACCGAACCAAAGAACACCCTGAATTGAGCTCGTCCCCCATCCCGGATTATTCCCTGATAGACATTTCTAAATATGCCCAGCTCAGTCTTCAGTTCTCAAGGGGTTGTCCCTACGATTGTGAGTTTTGTGAAATTACTGCCATGCTGGGCCATCGCTTCCGCACCAAATCTACAGAGCAGATCCTGGATGAACTCACAAACATTTATCATACAGGCTACAGAGGAAATGTATTTTTCGTCGATGATAATTTTATTGGCAACCGGAACAGACTTAAGAATGATCTCCTGCCAGCAATAATCAACTGGTCCAAGGAAAGAAAACATCCGTTTATATATACAACGGAAGCTTCAATCAACCTTGCGGATGACCAGGAGTTGATGCAACTGATGGTGAGGGCCGGGTTTGTCAAGGTTTTTGTAGGCATTGAAACTCCTGATGATGCCTCTCTTGAAGAATGTAATAAAAAACATAACAGGGATAGAAACCTGGTAGAAAGCGTAAATCAGATCCAATCCAATGGGATGGAGGTTACTGCCGGTTTCATTGTCGGGTTCGATAATGATTCACCGGGTATATTCCAGCGTCAGATCGATTTCATTCAGAATAGCGGTATTATAACTGCCATGGTGGGACTGCTGAATGCCCCTGTAAATACCCGTTTACACAAAAGGATGTTGGAGGAAGGAAGACTTCTGGATGGATACAGCGGGGATAATACTGATTATTCCATGAATTTTATTCCCAAAATGAAGAAAGAACTTCTGCAGGAGGGTTATCAGAACATTGTGAAAACAATATATTCCAGCAAACAATACACTGACCGGGTTATCAGCTTTCTTAAAATGTATCAGCCAAAAGTAAAGAAGCATTCAAAAATTACTGCGGGGAAGCTTATGGCCCTGTTAAGATCAGTGATCTACCTTGGCATTCTGAATCATAGCAGGATCTGGTATTGGAAACTATTTTTCTGGAGCCTTTTCAACAGGCCGGCTACCTTTTCACTGGCCATTACTTACAGTATCTACGGGTATCATTTCCGTAAAGTTTTCCGGGATGTAAGTTAAAACTGCAGAGTAAGACCTGCTCTTAACCCGAATTTTTGTATTCCCGGATGGTCCCTGTATGAAAAGCGCCAGGTTGCATCGATCCGAATGAGCTTCAGGATATTTTCAATTCCGATGCTACCTTCAAAATAGGGTTTTTGCAGGTAGTTTAATTCGGGGGGGAAAATCATCACACTTTTATTTGCCTCACTTAAACGGCCTGCTATCATTTTCCCCGTTACAACCTCCCTCATCTCAAACCATCTCAGTCCCGGGATCCGGTTCAAAAAGAAGCCCTGGAAATGATGTTCTACAGTCAGGCTGATCCATTCATCGGAAACAAATTCATAATAATTCATCATGTTGAAAGCGTATACATCGTAGGCATATGTTTCATTCCCTTCATGGAGTTCCAATAATGGGTAAGGCAGATCTCTGAATATTTTTCCTGCAGTAATCCAATATCTCAGGTACCCCACAGGATCGGTTTCCACATTATCATATATCCTGGCTTTTATCTTATAATATTCGTACTGGCTTCCAAACATTCCCTTGGGTCCCCAGCTCAGGTCCAGATCCAGCATAGGATAAATTGAACCCAGGCTCTGACGTTCAAATGTTCCCAGAAGGAATTTCTCATTATGAGCAAAATGAAAATTCAGGGTGATTTCGGATGATACCAATGGTCCGAGTGAGGTGGTATCTATACCATCTGTCACCTCAAAGGGTACATAGGACGTCGGATAAATAATCTGGTGGGTAAACCGAAGGGCGTTGGAAAATCCCTGGAACCATTCCCTTTCATAATAAATATTATACTGGTTAACCATGGTTAGCTTGTAATTGGGCCTTCTTCTAAGCAGGGTGGACAGGATATTATCATCCAGAAAGGCATTTTCGCTTTTCCCGAGTTGTCTCATGTCATGATAATAGGAAAGTCCCCCTCTGATCCTGGGATTCCTGTCAAACATGTATTCACCCAGGACCCCGTACTTCCATCTATTATCCGTAGTTCCATAAGCCACATGTCCCCCAATCCTGAGCCTTTTACTGAAATTCTGACTTGTTTGTCCCCCGAGCCGAAAGCGGTGGCCTTCAATAGGATTATAGCTGTAAAAGGTATAATAGGGGCCGAATTCAAAGGGACCGACCACATAGTAATAATCTACCAGGAGCTCCCCAATGCCATAAATCGTATTGAAGATCGGCACCTTTTTTACCGAATCAACCATCTGGTATACTTTCTTATCTTCAGCCGTGAGAGTGCTGGTCCGGTTCTCCTCCCAGTAAACCTCATCCCTTTCCAGGCTGTCTTCCTTGACAATAGTATTGCTCAGCTCTTTCCGGATATGTTCAGGTACAGGGACGTTAATTTTAATATCCTCATAACTCGAAAACTTCCGCCCGAAAAAACCATAGGATTTATCCGTGAGGTTGAAATCTACCAGTATCTCTTCATTTTTCAGGAACCATATCGAGTCATTGATCTTTTGGAATTCATTGATTGCCACGAGGTCGTTCATGTAATTAATATTCACGTCAGAGGATACCCGAAGCTGCACCTTCTTAATGGCAAAGGAGGTATCTGCCACCCAGAAGTATCCATAAAAAGTTCGTTCCA
This sequence comes from uncultured Bacteroidaceae bacterium, assembly GCA_963777115.1. Lineage (GTDB taxonomy): Bacteria > Bacteroidota > Bacteroidia > Bacteroidales > SM23-62 > SM23-62. Next base: position 239,705 of record CAVZPP010000003.1, read on the forward strand.
TTTTCCGTTTTGGCTGAAAAGCAACCTGGTAACACCAGGAGCCATCTATGCTCGCACTGTCTTCCAGGTGATATTTATAGTAGAATTTGCCGAAATCGGCAATGGGACTAACGAAACCCGATTCGAAAAGAGTGATGAAATTATCATACACATTCAGGCGCTGGTACATTTTTCCTGAGAATTGTGATATCGTGGCATTCATATCCCCCGAGATCTGAAAGGCTTCAATAACCTCCTTGTTAACATTGGGGGATTTCTGGAAATAATACTTTGTAACCGATTCGGCAATGAGAATGGGCAGGTAATTTTTTCCAAACATCTCGGAGGAGTCCATGTTTTCAAATACAAAATCGAACTGCTTGATCAGCATACGTTTTTTAAAATCATCCTCAATGTTATTCAGGTCAAGGCGCAACTTATTATAGGATTTACACTGGTAAGAATCAAACCTCTCAGGATTATTGAACTTCTTACGATCCCAGATATTTCTCAGGATTGCAAAAGCAGGATTTTCACCTGGACGTACAGTCACTTCCTCGATCTCAAGTGATATTTGCTCAAGACTGAAATCAATTTTCTGCTCCCGTAATTTCTGAACAGGAAGAGATATTCTCTGGTAGCCAAGACTTGAGGCGATCAGTGAATCCGTTGCCTGAAGTGTTTCAATGAAAAAGTTGCCTTCCATATCAGTGATGGTCCCAACCGTACTATGCCTAAATGCCACATTAACGAAAGCAAGGGGTTTCTCATTCTCGTCTGTCACGGTACCATAGATCACAGTTTTCTGAGCCCAAAGGCTGGAAAACGGCCAGGAGATGCCCAGTAAAAGTGAAATAATGAGAAAATGGCAGCGACTCATAGGACCTGGTTAATTGGACTGAATTAAAAGACCATATTTAGCCTGAAAGGTTGCGGGAATTAAAGTATATAGTTTTTTGCAATCTCCAGGAATTTAGCTTGTTCCTCAACCCTCCATTTCTCATCCCTTCCCAGCTCATCTGCCATAATCCGGGCTGTTTCCGAAGCCATCTCCAGACTTTCCCTGGCATCCAGGAACAGGGCGCGGGTTCTACGGGCAAGGACATCCTCAAGGGTTCTGGCCATTTCGTACCGTACAGCCCAAATTACCTGTGCCTTGAGAATCTGCAGGGATTCGCTTAACCAGGGTTCTTCCAGGGAGGAACCCAGTTCCTCCATACTGCTCCGGTCACTTCCATAAACCGCTGAGGGAGTTAAGTTTCCTTCTGAGTTATCGATAAACCCGTGGATCTTGATATCAGGGGTAAGACAATTTTTTTCCGGTAACTCCCCGACCATAATTGCATAGTCGACAGCATCCTCTGCCATCTTTCGATAGGTGGTCCATTTCCCACCGATCACCGAGATCAGTCCACTGACAGAAACCATAACTTTATGGTGACGGGAGATCTCCCGGGTGGCCTTTCCTTCACTCTCCGGTGCTGCCAGGGGGCGCAGTCCGGCAAAAGAAGAAAGAACATCATTCCTTTCTGGTTTTCTGACGAGGTATTCTCCGGCGGTGTTTAGAACGAAATCAATCTCCTCTTCAAGGGCCCGGGGTTCCAGGGAAGATTTTTCTATCAGGGTATCCGTAGTCCCAAGTACCACACGGTTGTACCATGGAACAGCAAACATGACACGCCCGTCGCTTGTATGAGGCACCATAATGGCATGATTCCCCTTCAGAAATTCCTGTCCGAGTACAAGGTGTATCCCCTGGCTTGGACGGATCATATTCCTCGCTCCGGGGGTATCCATTTTGAGAATTTCATCCGCAAAAACACCTGTGGCATTGATAACCACCTTGCTGTTGATCTGAAATTCTTCCCCGGTTTCTTCATCAATGGCCCGAACTCCGGAAACAAGGTTGTTTTCCTTCAATAGTCCGGTTACTTTCAAGTAATTTATCACAGATCCTCCAAATTTCAGACAGGTCTCTGCCATACTTATCAGCATTCGGGTATCATCAAACTGTCCGTCGTGATAAATTATGCCTCCCTTCAAACCTTTCTTCTCAATATTGGGTAAAGCCTCCAGGGTTTCTTCCTTGCTTAAATGGTTTGAAGGTCCAATTCCCATTCTCCCTGCCATCAAATCATACACCTTCAATCCCACAGTATAAAACGGTCCCTCCCACCAGTCATAGGCCGGAATGACAAAGGACTGGTTTCTCACCAGGTGGGGAGCATTCTGAAGCATAAGTCCCCTTTCCTTCAATGCCTCAAAAACCATGGATACATCCCCCTGTTGAAGGTAACGAACTCCTCCATGAACCAGCTTGGTGCTGCGGCTGGAGGTACCTTTGCCAAAATCATGCTGTTCCAGTAGAAGGGTTTTATACCCCCTTGATGCTGAATCCAGGGCCGTCCCCATTCCGGTTGCTCCACCCCCGATAACGAGTACATCCCATTGTTTGCAGGCCTTAATTTCACCTAATATTTCATTCCTGTCCATTATTTATTCTTCCGGATTCCAGTTCCGGCTCCTTTTAAGGGCAAGTGCCCAGTTATTGATAAGTTTCTTTATGCTTTCTGTTTCCACAATGGGGATAAATGTAGCATCTTCCTTCCACTGCTTTCGGATTTCTTCGATTCCATCCCAAAAACCAGTCGCCAGTCCCGCCAGATATGCCACCCCTAGTGCCGTTGTTTCTGTAATGGCCGGACGGATTACTTTTTTTTGTAAGAGGTCTGCCTGGATTTGCATCAGGAGGTTATTTACTGCGGCTCCTCCATCTACCCTGAGCTCCCTTAGGGTTATTCCCGAATCCTGCTCCATCGTACGTATCACTTCCAGCGATCTTAGGGCAATTGCCTCCAGGGCTGCACGGGCAATATGGGCATCTGATGTATCCCGGTTGATTCCAAAAATAGTTCCGGTTGCAGTAGGATCCCAGTGAGGAGCCCCGAGTCCCACGAAAGCCGGAACAAAAAACACCCCTCCATTATCATCAACCTTTCCTGCCAGCTCTTCAATCTCACCCGAAGTTTTAATAATCTTCAGGTTATCGCGGAGCCATTGGACCACGGTACCTCCAATAAAAATACTCCCTTCAAGGGCATAACTGACCTGTCCATTAATTTTCCAGGCAATGGTGGTCAGAAGCCTGTGTTCTGAGGATATAGCCACATCCCCGGTATTCATGACCACAAAACATCCCGTTCCGTAAGTATTCTTGGCCATGCCCTTTTCCAGGCAGGTCTGCCCGAAAAGAGCAGCTTGCTGGTCACCTGCTATTCCTGCAATAGGGATCTGCACACCGAAAAGATCCGGATCTGTCATACCGTAAATCTCGCTGCTTGAACCTACCTCTGGTAACATGCTTTCAGGAATCCCGAACAACTCGAGCAGGTCTTTGTCCCATTCCATCTCATGTATATTATAAAGCATGGTACGGCTGGCATTGCTGACATCCGTTATATGTATCCTGCCAGCAGTAAGATTCCATACCAGCCAGGTATCAATGGTCCCAAAGGCCAGATCACCCTCCCCGGCCTTTTCCCTGGCACCCTCTACATTTTCCAGTATCCATCGGATCTTGCTTGCAGAAAAATAAGGATCAATAACAAGACCCGTCTTTTCCCTGACTGTACTTTCAAGTCCCTCTCGAATAAGCGCATTACAATAATCAGCAGTTCTTCTGTCCTGCCATACGATTGCATTATGCAATGGCTTCCCTGTTCTCCTGTCCCATACCACAGTCGTTTCCCTCTGATTGGTGATCCCAATACCTGAAACTTCCTTTGGCTGGACTCCGGTATTTTTGAACAGATCAGTGACCACTTCAAGCTGGGATTCCCATATTATTTCCGCGTTATGTTCCACCCATCCCGGGGATGGGAATATCTGCCCGAATTCCTTCTGGGAAATGCCTGCGAGCCGTCCCCTGTGATCAAAGAGTATGGCACGGTTGCTGGTAGTTCCTGAATCAAGCGAAAGAATATATTTTCCCATATTATTCAATTTATCCACAGGGATTACCATGCTGTATTTTCACCCGGTCTGTAAAACAGGGGAATGCACAGGGTGTATAAAATTAATAGAGAGGACCCTATCCATGCCTCCCAGAGATTCCAGTATTTAAACGGTCCTCCGAGTGAGTAAATCCAGATCACAAAGGCTATCATGACAAAAACATGCTGCCCGAATCTCTTAACCCTGTATACCCTCCTCAGGTACAGTGGTACCAGTATCAGCAGGACAATGGAAACGGCAAGTGTTCCCAGGTATTTTCTCTCTTCGGGAATAATTCCTTCGATCACCAGATAGGCTGCAACAATCTCTGATGGAATGAGTTTCAGTAATTTACTTTTATAATCCTGGTTAATTTTTACTTCTCTGGCCATGTTTGTGGATTTTCAGCATAAGTTAGGTATTTTTAATAACTTCGAAACCCCAACTTTCCGAGTTATGATAAAGAAAATTTTCATCACCGGCGGCTCCGGATTTATTGGCAGAAATGTAGTAAAGAGACTGAAGGACAAATACGAACTTACCCTCCTTTTATTACCGGATGAGCCCTCCACAGGTTTTGGCGACCTGAACATCGTCCGTGGAGATATTACCCGGCCGAACAGTCTTTCTGGCCTTATCGAGGGTCATGATACAGTGATCCACATGGCAGGTGCAGTTGGATACCAGAGCTGGAGGAATACTCTGAGTACGAATGTTGACGGGACACGGAATGTAATCAAGAAAGCCGTCAGGGCTGGTGTGATCCGCTTCATTTACATGAGTTCGGTATCTGTTTATGGCAGAATTCCGGATTTAAAGATCACTGAGGAACAGCCCTACAAGAAAATTCGTGACCCTTACGGGGATACAAAACTTGAAGCTGAGCAGCTGGTTCGCAAATATGCAGAAAAAAACAGGATCGATCTTACCATCCTCAGACCAACAGCAGTCTATGGGGAAGGGGACAATAAATTCCTCCCTCAACTGACTGAAAACATCAAAAGCGGGAAGTTCAGAATTATGGGAGATGGCACGCAATCCGTCGACCTGGTCAATGTCAAAGATGTTGCTGAAGCAGTATACCTAACCTTACTCAGGCCTGAGAGTATTGGACAGGTATACAATATTGCCAATGAAAATAATCCCTCATGGAATGAATTCCTGAAGACTGTCAGCAAAGAACTGGATATTCCGTATAAGCAGCGAATTATTTCCTATAAACTCGCCTACCGCATAGCCGGCTTAATGGAGCTTCTTTCAATCTTTCGCAATAAACCCCCGAAGCTGAGCCGGTATGCCGTCAGGTTAGTTGGAAAGCAATACGATTATTCTATTCAGAAGGCAAAGGACGAACTGGGTTTCGAACCTTCCGTTGATCTCCTTGATGGGATCAGGGAAAGCATTAAAAACCAATCCTGATTTATCATGGAGAAATCCCTCCATAAGCTGCTGATTGTTCTTCTATTCCTCCTATCTCATTACGTCGTATCCGCAAATGAAGTTACCCCGGATTCGAAAGATATGGCCGGTTTTTTTGATTCACTGATTATCCCGGAAATGGAGAAATACCATATTCCGGGATTAAGTCTGGTAATTGTAAAGGATAGTTCCATCCTGTTTTCAAAGGGATACGGGTATGCCGATGTCAAGAAAATGATTCCGGTTTCCCCGGAGAAAACTATATTTTTTACAGGTTCAGTGTCCAAATTGTTTACGGCCACCTCTATTATGCAACTTTACGAACAGGGCAAACTGGACCTGGATAAAGACATTAACCAATATCTCCATAATTTTCAGATTGATCAGAATTTTACCCGGCCGGTTACCATTAAAAACCTTTTAACCCACACAGGTGGTTTTGAGGAAAGGAACATTGGCATGGCTGTCCTTTCCAGGGAAGAAATGCTGTCGCTTGAAGAATTTATAGCATTGGGAAATCAGCCAAGGGTACTTCCTACAGGTAGATACATCTCTTATTCCAATTACGGTTATACCCTGCTGGGATATATCGTGGAAAATGTTTCCGGAATACCGTACCCTGAGTATGTGGAGAAATATATCCTCTCGCCCCTGAATATGACAAACAGCAGCTCTGGTTACCGTGAGAATCTCCTACCTGAACTTGCTGCAGCCTGGGCATACAATAAGGGGGAATACACTGAACTGCCGGTAGTTTATCTTAATGTCACCCCTGCCGGATCACTGATGTGCACGGCTGAAGATATTTCAAATTTTATGATTGCCCATTTGAACCAGGGCAATTTCAGGGGGAACAGGATCCTCCAACCCGAAACAGCTGATCTGATGCACAGCAGGTTATTTGAAGTCCATCCCCTTCAGCCCGGGTTTTGCCATGGATTTTATGAACGATTTGTCAATGATGAAAGGATCATTGAACATGCCGGTGATATAAACGGGTATTCCAGCCTGCTCTCATTGGCTCCGGAAAGGGACATTGGACTGTACATGGTTTATAACGGGGGTGACAGAATAATTATCGGGTTCCGTGAGAAAGTGATCGAGCAGTTTATTAAACATTATTTTCCTGGCGAAAAACAGCAGGGATATTTGCCGGGATTTGATGCAACAAAAGTAGATCTAAATAGATTTACAGGATCCTACCGAATGAATCGTTATGCCAGGTTAAGCCCTGAGAAACTGATGAGCATAGTAATGGAGGTTCAACTGAAAACCAATGAAGAGAATTCACTGACCCTGGAGTTTATGAAGGTATTGGGCATCCCAACCAGCAATTGGAAACAGGTTGATTCTCTGTTGTTTTTTAACTCTGAGGAAGGGAGCTATATGTCCTTTGAGGAGGAAAAAGGAAGGATCAACCATATGAATATGTCAATGGGTCCTCCTTCCAATTTTGAAAAAATGCCCTGGTATGCAAAAGGGAGACTTCACCTGGTTCTCCTCATCGCTTTTTTCCTGGTGTTTTTAATGATTGTTCCCGGATGGGGACTAATGGGACTGATCCGGCGAATCAGGAAAAAGGAGGTTCAAAGAAGTATTCCCGATAGAGATACCCGCAGGTTTGCTATCCTCGTCTCCTTCCTGAACCTGTTGTTCCTGATAGGATTACCGACTGCCATGATGGTCGCTGGACAAAAATTAGCCGTCAGTGTTCCATGGTTTATTAAAATGTTTCCGGTGATTCCAATATTCTCAATCCTGTTCTGGTTGATGCTGATTTACTCAGGTACTAAAAATCGTGAAGGCCGATGGAAGCTCTCCGGCAGGATCCAATACCTTGCCCTAATTGTATGCTCATTTGTTTTTTACTGCTTCCTGAATTACTGGAACCTCCTCGGATTTCATTTTCATTAAGAGGGATTGGCCAATATAACAATCGCGAATAAAACACTGGAAAGGATTATGCCCACCATAAAAACAGTGTAAGCAATTCTAAGTAGTTTATATTTTTTTCCAATAACCCTACCAAGGCTGTACTGATCCCTTATCATACTTGAATAGAGATAATTGCTGTCTTTCATCATTTCTTTTACAGCCCATTCATATTCTTCTGCATCCATATTATAGAAATTGCCAAAAAACAAAAGATTGACTTTCTGTTGATGAATATCGTCTTTGGTAAATTTACCGGATGAAATTTTCGGCCTCGTGGAAAGAATGGCAAAAATTATAGTAATCAGGCATGTAGCAATAAAAACAATCGCAGGTAAAGTAATAACAGGATAATCGGATATTTTCCCAACTCCAAGGGAAACCAGCACAGTAAGTACAATTGAATTTATGGAAATCAGAATATTTGCTTTATTATCCGCAATAGAACTCAGGTTTATCTGATTCCGTGCAGTCAGGCGAAACATGGATTCCACGCCCCGTCCGGGTAATTTTTCCTGCTTAACCTTTTCTGAAAGTTTTTGGTTTTCCATTTTTAATTTCTTCAGTTTTTTATTTCTTTTTTCCTGCATTTTATTCAGAATATCCAGAATCATTCCCAGATTTTTCTGTTTCCCCGGGGAAAGCAGCTTACGACCATATTCTGTGAAATAAACATGATTGTTGAACAGGTCAACGGTTTCTTTCCAATAGGCCCTCCGGCTCGTTTTTTCTTCGGAGGTATTATTCCATTCCTTTCTTAACAGGGCCGTCCGCTCCATATAGAAATCCTCAGACAAATAAGACATATCAGCATCACATAGAACCATGGATGGCAAATCATCTCCCGGGTTTTGAGGCATTTTGGTGGCCTGAATGCAATTAAGAACCCTTTCAATAATTTGCCTGTCCACCTCAATTGAGGCCAGGAAATTCTTTGCTATTTCCTGGCTCTCTTTCTCATGTTCCTGAGTAGATACAGTGAATCCGCTATCATGAAACCAGGCAGCAGTAACAGCAATGCTTAGTTCTTCCGGGCTTAATCCCGATTCAATTCCAATTACCTCAGCCTGTCTGGCAACATAATCTGTATGTTCAAACTCATGATAAGTTAAATGTTCTGGTATCTTTTCCCGGAACAGGTTTTCAATATATGATTTGACTGCTGCTGTGTCAATTGCTGCCATCGAAGTTAATTTTTGGGATTATGCCAGAATCTATTTTTTCCTTAAATTGGATACCGTTTGTCTTTTTAACAAAAGATCTCATTGTCTCAAGCTGTGCCACTACCTATAAAAATACGGAATTTTTATATTCCTCTTCTGTCGATGCTAAAAAGACTTATAATATTTACGGTAATCATCATATCTGTATCGTTCTGTAACACTTCCACAAAATCTCAATCTGGAGTCGAGAGTATGTCCATTTCATATGCACCAGATAAGTATTCATTTCCTTACTCACTGGACAACCCGGTCGATGAGATTAAACTTCCATCCTACCTTGAAGAAATATCTGGAATTACATTCTCACTCAATAACAGGATTGCCTGTGTTCAGGATGAAAAGGCCAATATATATTTTCTCGATCTTAAAGGGAAATTAGAGATATCCAAACATGATTTCGGAAAAGACGGAGATTATGAAGACATCACTATGGTTGACAAAACCGCCTACGTTTTGAGAAATGATGGGCGAATTTTCAGGGTCAGGGATTTTAATAAAAAGGATCTAAAGGTTAAAAAATATAATACAGCCCTTAGTGAGAAAAATGATACGGAGGGGATTGCATATGATCCATTGACCCATTCCCTGCTTATTGCCTGCAAAGGATCCCCAAGCATTAAAGATGAAGACTCACACTCCGGCAACAGGGCGATATATCAGTTTGACCTTGAGAGTCATGCATTAGATCATGAACCCCGCTTTCTTGTAAACCTGGATAAGCTGGACAATTATAAGGACGAGTCCAGTTTTAAAAATTTCTCAAGAAAGCTGGCAAAAAAATTCCGGATGGTCGAAAGCGAAACCAGCTTTATGCCTTCCGGGATAGCGATTCACCCGGAAAGTGGGAATATCTATTTGATCTCCAACATTGGGAAATTATTGTTAGTACTGGACAGAAAAGGCAAGATACTCGATATACATGATCTGGATCCCAATCTGTTCCGTCAGCCTGAAGGAATCTGTTTTTCCCCTTCCGGTGACCTGTATATTTCAAATGAGGGACAGGGAGGTAAGGGATACATATTGAAATTTAACCCCATAGCCAATGACTAAATCCGGTAAATTCATTTGCCTATTGATTGGCATGGTGCTGGTCTCCTGCGCCACCCAGGAACCATTCTATAATGAATCGGCAAGGGACTGGCAAAATGCTGTTCCAGATACTGATTCAGAACTTGTATACGAGGTTTTCCTGGTTGGTGATTCAAGAAAGGCTTATGAAAATGAATCCCTGATGGAACTTCTGAATTCGCAAATCAGCCAGACAGGAGAAAACTCTGCAGTGGTATTTCTTGGAGATAATGTTCAACCAGGGGGTTTACCGGATTCAACCGACAGGCATTGGGAAGTAGCAAAGAAAAGTCTGGATGCCCACTTGGACCTGTTAATGGACTTCAAGGGAGAAATATTTTTTATTCCCGGAAACCATGACTGGGCGAAGGGAGGAAGAGATGGACTTGAACATGTTAAGAACCAGAGAAAATATATAGAAAAAAACCTGGATAAAAAAGATGTATTCCTTCCCAAAAAAGGCCGTCCTGGTCCCGAGGAAATAAAGCTGACAAAGGATATTGTTCTGATTATTTTCGACTCTCAATGGTGGTTCCATGAGCATGAAAAAAGTTATGCAGGCATTTTGGATGAAGCAGATATTTTCGTCCAGATAGAAGATGCAGTCAGCAGGAACAGGGACAAGAAAATCATTATTGCAACCCATCACCCTATGTACAGTGTAGGAAACCATGGGGGATATTTTCCCGGTTCAAGTTTCCTGTTTCCCCTGGTGGATATCCACCCGGCACTCTGGGTTCCTCTACCGGGCTTTCTTTACACCGGGTACAGAAAGTTCCTGGGGGCAGAGCAGGATCTTTCCAATCCTCACTATAAAATGCTTAATGAGGCATTGCTGGAAACATTCGAGGAACAAACCGATATTATTTTTGCAGCTGGACATGAACATAACCTTCAGTACGCAAAAAAAGGAGAAATTCATCATATCGTCAGTGGAGCAGCAGGTATGTCGACCTATGCTGCACCCAGTAAAAAGACTGATTATTCGCAGATGCAGGAAGGATTTGCCAGGCTTGAGTTTTATGCAAACGGAGATGTTTGGCTGGAATTTTTTACGACATCCCAGGAACCTGCCTTCCGTACTTTCCTGTTTAATAAACCTGTTTACGAAAAGAAACGGATTGAACAATATCTCGGTGACATAGATTATTCTGACAGTACCATAACAACCTATCCAAACGGGGAAAAGTACGTGGCAGGAAAACTGAAAAGAATCTTCTTCGGAGATAATTACAGGGACGAATGGTTGATCCCTGTTGAGATACCTGTCTTCGATTTCAATAAGGAAAAAGGAGGGCTGGAAATCGTACAAAAAGGAGGCAATGGACAAACCAAATCCCTCAGGCTTGAAAACAGCAAGGAACAACAATGGGTATTAAGATCCGTAGATAAGGATCCTTCAAAAGTTATCCCCGAGGTTGTAAAAATCCAGCTGGCAATTGACCTGGCGCAGGACCAGATGTCTGCCTCCCTCCCATGGGCCGCACTTTCAGTCCCTCGACTAGCCGATGCCGCAGAAATCTACCATACAAACCCAAAAATTGTGTACCTGACCAAAGATCCCCGACTGGGGGCCTATAAGGATGATGTCTGGGAAGGCATGTATCTTTTTGAAGAAAGGCCGAACGGGGACCGGAAAGATGTAGCCAGTTTTGGAAAATCAAGGGACATCGTTAGTTCTCCGGATATGTTTGATGAGCTCGAAGATGATCACGATAACTTGATGGACCAGGAACATTTTCTGAGATGTCGCTTGTTTGATAGTTATATAGGGGACTGGGACAGGCATGAGGATCAGTGGAGGTGGGCCACATTCGATAAGAAGAATGGTAAAACCCTCTACCGGGCAGTGCCAAGGGACCGTGACCAGACTTTCTTCCTGAATGAAGGATTTTTTCCCTGGATATCCAGCCGGAAATTTGCTCTCAGGATGAACCAGGGTTTTGATCATGAGATTAAGGATATGGGGGGACTCATATCCCAGGGTAAATGGCTTGACCGTAGATTTCTGAATGAACTTTCTAAAAAGGACTGGATCGAAGCCGCAGAAAAAATGCAATCCTCCTTTACCGATGACCTGCTCAATGCAGCAGTCAATGATATGCCCCCACAGATAGCCAAGATTAATGGGGAGAAAACCGCGGCGAAACTTAAATCACGAAGGGATCAGCTGCCAGCCTTTGCAGAAGAACATTATTCAATCATTTCCAAAAAAGTAGATATCATTGGAAGCAATAAAAGGGAACAATTCCTTATCGACAGACTGAATGATAATGAAACCGAGGTCAAGGTATGGTCACTCAATAAAGATGGAAAGAAAAAAGATAAAATCTACGACCGCACATTTAAACATGATGAAACCCGTGAAATAAGGGTTTATGGCCTGGATGGCAAGGATGAATTCGATGTGGAAGGAAAGGTGAATAAAGGACTGAAAGTCAGGATAATCGGAGGTGCAGGCAAGGATGATATCAAAGACAAATCAGAAGTTAGAGGACTCCGCAAACGTACCATAATACTGGATACTAAGAAAAAGAATGACATAGAATTTGGAAGCGAGGCAAGAAACCGCACATCAGACCTGCCGGAGAAAAACAGTTATAACTATACAGCCTTTAACTATAACAAGTTCATTCCCCTGGGCTATTTTGGATTCAATACTGATGAGTCCCTTGTTCTGGGCGCAGGCTTCCTGTATACCACCTATGGATTTCAGAAACTTCCCTACTCCAGTCACCATTCACTTGGAGCCAGGTATGCTACGGCAACATCTGCCCTTGAACTTGCTTACGATGGACTTTTCAAATCCGTGTTGGGCAGATTCGACCTTAATCTGCACTTTATTATAAGGGATCCCAGGTATACTCATAATTATTTTGGATTGGGAAATGAGACCCCTAAACCGGAAAACGATAAGGACTATAACCGTGTCCGTATCGGACAACTCCATTTTTTTCCGGAAATAACCAGGACCTTCAATCGAAGTACATTTGGGGCCGGTGTATTCTTTCAGCAGTTCAATGTAGAAAATACAGAGGGGCGCTATATTTCAGATATTCCTGCTAATGGACTTAGTCCAGAGATATTTGATCTCCAGAGATTTGCAGGCATTAGCCTTCGTTATGAACTGGATTCCAGGAATGACAAAGTGTTACCTACCCGGGGTGTATACTGGAACACCAGAACCATCTTCAATAAAAGCCTGTCAGAGTCCGCCCGAACCTACAATAAGCTTACCTCAGACTTTAGTTTTTTCCTGAGTTTCAGACAACCTCAGCGGACGGTGCTGGCCTTCAGGGTAGGAGGCGCCGTAAATGCCGGCAATTACCACTTTTTCCAGGCTGCCAGCATTGGAGGGAAGAGCAATCTCAGGGGACACCGCTCGGACCGTTATGCCGGGGATGCCAGCCTTTACCAGAATACGGAATTCAGGTTCAGACTGTTCAATTTCTCAACCTATATTGCCAAAGGCGAATTCGGAATCATTGGGTTTAATGATTTTGGACGGATCTGGTTGGGTGGAGAAGATTCAAATGTCTGGCATCATGGATATGGAGGTGGACTCTGGATGTCTCCTTTCAACCTGGCTGTACTGTCAGCTACTTATGAGTGGTCAAAAGATGAACCTGCCGGTCTGTTTACATTCAGATTCAAATTCCTGTTCTGAGCAATCCAGGTACATATCTATGAATTAAATAATAATTTGATTAGTTTGCATTTGAAAAATCTCACTTTCACGAGCATGAGCAGAAAGATTATTTATATCCTTATTGCCCTTACTGTCTTTCCAAATATAAAGGGACAGTTATTTGATTCTGATGTATATAATGTGAATCCCTGGGTTGACGGTCCCATTACAGTTGGTGCATTTTTAACCAATTGGCTGGGATTGGAGATTGTGGACAAGAAAACACCATTGGACTCTCTCGATCTTGCCGGACTTGATCCCATGAATGTAAATTCTTTCGACAGATCCGCATTATACCTTGATATTTCAAAGATGCAGTCAGCAAGGGATTTGTCAGATATTGGCATGCGCGTAAGCTTTTTTGCTCCTGTCATTTTGTTGCTGGACAAGGAAATAAGAAATGACTGGGCTCCCGTATTGTTACTTTATCTTGAATCCCAGGCCATCAATGGAAATTTATTTTCCTGGGGAGCTGCAATGCATATTGACAGGATAAGACCAGTGGCCTATTACGATGAAGCAGAATACGAAGAGAGAACTTTTTACCGGAATAAAAATTCATTTTTCAGTGGTCATACTTCATCCTCTGCGGCTGCCTCTTTCTTTGTTGCCAAAGTCTATTGCGATTATCATCCGGAACTCGGTGCCAAAAAGTTCATCTTCTACGGACTTGCTGCAATTCTCCCGGTGTTTACCGGAATTAACAGGTATCGGGGATTGAAACACTTCCCAACAGATGTGCTAACTGGAATGACAGTCGGGGCAGCAACCGGGATCCTTGTTCCCCACCTGCATAAAAAGAAAAATCCAAATATGGTATTTGTCCCGGTTACAGGAAGCTATTCAGGCTTTGCAATGACCCTGAATTTCTAGATCTTTAAAGAATATTTGACTAACTTATCATCTTATTCCGGTCTTTCTTAATTAGTTCCGGGTATGGTTATGAAAAAAAAGAATAAATTTTTCGATGCCATAAAGAAAGATAAAAGGGTCTACCGCCATATCTTTGAAAATATGGTTGAAGTTCTGTACAGGGCTGATAATGAGGGTAAAATAACCTTAATATCCCCCTCTGCCGCAGGAATGTTTGGCTATAAATCAGTGAATGAATTCATTGGGAAGAACATTGCAGATACCTTTTATTTTAATCCTTCCGACAGGAAGGTCTTTCTTGATAAGCTCGCCAGACAAAAAAAACTTGTTAATTATCCTCTGGACCTGAAAAGGAAGGATGGTAAAATGTTTCACGGGAAAACAACATCCTACTACATTTATAATGATAAAGGTGAACATGTTGGCGTGGAAGGCATTATCATGGATACTTCCGAACAATTTCTTGCTGAGCAGGCATTACAGCAGGCAGCAGATATTGTGAGCAACACTCAACTGGGTATCTATATTTACCAGCTTGAAGACCTTGATGACGATTCAACATTCAGGATGGTTGCTGCAAATCCGGCATCCGAGAAACTTACCGGGGTGGCCATTTCTGATATAGTGGGTAAATCCCTGGATGAGAATTTTCCAGGCCTGCGTGAAAAAGGAATCCCCCAGAAATATGCCGAGGTTGTCAGATCCCAGAAACCTATGGAAATTGAAGATCTTTATTATGGTGATGACCGTGTTGTGGATGCTGCGTATTCTGTCAACGCCTTCCCATTGCCTAATAATCAACTTGGGATTTCATTTGAGAATATCACGGAAAGAAAAAAGATGGAACATGATCTCATAGCTAAAAACAGGGAGCTTGAGGAAACCCTGGAGAAGATCAACGAAATAAATACCCAGCTGGTGTTGGCTGAGAAAATGGCCTCCCTGGGAGAGATTACTGCCGGTGTGGCACATGAAATTAAAAATCCCCTGAATTTCATTTCAGGCAATATTGAACCACTAAAGAGAGATATTTCAGATGTACTTGAAATCCTGAACAAATATGAAAAAATTGTAAAAGACAGGCAACTCGGGGAAGTGATGGAGAGTATGGAATCAATAAAATCAGAAATGGATTTTGATATACTTTCCGGGGAAATACAAAAGCTAATGGACGGATTTACCGAGGGCTCCGCCCGCATGAAAGAGATTGTCAAAAGCCTTGGCAGTTTTACCCGAACAGGAGATGATGAATTTGTGCAGTATGATATCCATGAGGGCCTTGATTCAACATTGATCCTGCTTGGGAATAAGATAAAAAACCGGCTTACAATTCATAAGGAATATGGGAAATTCCCAGGCATCGAATGCCAGCCGGAAAAGCTTAACCAGGTTTTCATGAATATCCTTTCGAATGCGATCCAGTCCATTGAAGGTAAAGGGGATATCTATATAAAGACCGTATCGGATGATGCAAACATCAACATCAGTATCCGGGATACAGGTGCAGGAATGAGTGAGGAAGTCCGGCTGAAAATATTCGAACCCTTTTACACCACAAAAAAAATGGGGAAGGGAACTGGTCTTGGTCTTTCTATAAGTTATTCAATCGTGGAGCAGCATAAGGGAAAAATATCCGTTTCAAGCCAGCCCTCCAAAGGAACTGAATTCAATATTGTTTTGCCTCTCACCCAGGGACAGTGGAATTAAAGAAAATTCAACTCGAAGCCCAAAAGAATCCGGATGGGATCCTGGGGGGCCATCCTGATCGATTCTGTTCCACCAATGGGCACATTATAATATTTGGAGTTTAGCAGATTATTGACCTTCAGAAATACATCCGTTCCCACCCTATCTCTGTCAACTACCGTATACCCTGCGGAAAGATTTACAATGCCAAAGGGATCACTTGAGAGCAGGTTGCCGGAATCATCCTTTAGTGAGCGGTGATAGCTTTCTGAGCGATATATGAATCGTGTGGAGGCACTAAATCGGTTAAGGTTTAAATCGACAACGGCCTTTACCGTATTCTGTGCCGTAAGCGGGATTTGATTGCCGTCAATTTCACCATCGGTGAAGGTGTAGGCCAGGTAGGCATTCAGTGTTAGAGTATTCCAACTTCTCTTCAGGTCCATCCTGGCAGTACCTCCGTAAGAATACGCCTGTCCCCTGTTTACCGGCCTCTCGATGGTCGTCACCGGAATACCCTTAAATGTTTGTCCAGCCTTACCTTCTGAGGAAATAATATCATTCACTTTATTGTAAAATCCATTGATCGAAAAAATCAGGTTGCTCTTAATAATGTAAGAGAAACCGGTTTCAAGGGTAGTTATTTTCTGGGATTCAAGCTTCTCTCCTGGCAAACGCCAGAAATCGGATGTCAATCCGCTTATTCCACCACTTAAAGTATCAATGACCGGACGGAAACTACCATAATGCTGGTATTGCCGGTATGGGGATGGAGCTAAAAATGCCCTGCCGAAAAGAACTTTTATCTTGAGTTTACCTGTAGGTGAGTAAACCATTCCTGCCCTGGGATTCAAAGTTGATTTATACCTTGTATTGAAGTCAAATCTTCCTCCCAGTGTTAAGCTCAGTTTTTTGGCAACTACCCCCCGCCATTGAATATAGGCTCCAAGGTTTTGATATTGGAGAGAATAAAAGTCCTGGGGAATGGTCAGATCATTACCATCCTGATCCTGTATGTTAGTCCCAAGATAATAAATACCCTGAAAATCAGCTGCCAGGTTCTTGTCGAATGCAAAAGGCATATCGCCTGTTTTTGCCAGGGCCGTAATATCTTCATAGGATATACCGGCAATCAGTGAACTTGCCTCTGATATTAAAAAGGTTACCTGCTCCTCAATTTTTAATGAGCGGTTAAATGCATACTTATATCCTTTATTATATGAGGTATAAGTATTAATGTATAAACTCCTTGGATCGACCTCATCCCGGCTGTGAGAAAGTGTAGTGAGCATTCTCCATTTCTCATTCTTTGATTCATAGTTATAGGAAGTATAAAATGATTCAACCAGGAACTTAAAGGTAGCCTCTTTTGAATAGACCGTGAATTCTGGCTGAGTGGCAAAAGATGATCCATGAGATTCAAAACTCCTGAAATAACCAACTTCAAAATCTTTGATATTTAACTTGGAATGAAAGGCATAGGATAGGGTTGGGGTCTCATATGGCTCTATTGGAAGGTTTATGATTGAATTATTCCAGGGAGAAACCAACATTTCACCATTGGTTTTATAATGTTCGTTATACCATGAATACTCCTCCTTGTATAAATCCGGAAAATAGGGTTCATCAGAATAATAAAAATTCCCTGAAAAGAGAAAGGAAATTTCCTCATTTCCAACACCTGCCATAAATGAATTATTGGAGGAATTATAATTACCATAAGATCCCTTAACTGCCAGACCGTTTGCCTCTGATCCACGCTTGGTAATAATATTGATAACTCCCGTAAAAGCATCAACCCCATACAGCGCCGAAGCCGGTCCCAGGATAATCTCAATTTGCCTGGCATCAAATACCGGGTAATTATACACTATGGCCAGTGGGGTTCCCGTTGGGGAATTAACTCGCATTCCATCCATCATGATAATAAACTTCTCAGATCCATCAATTCCCCTCAAAGTGAAATAATTAGAATACTCCACTGAGGATTTCTTCTGAATCTCTATGCCAGGAATATCCTCAAGTACGTCCTCCAGGTTTAAATATCCCCGGGTTTTTATTTGATCTTCAGTGATAAGATGAATTGTGGCCGGAGCTTCAGATGTCTTCTCAGCGATTCTGGATGCGGAGACCACCTCAAGGTCCATTAATTCCTCCAGCGACATTTCCAGGAAGGAAATCCGGGACGAATCGATCTGCGCATTAATGCTTGAATACTTACTTAAGGGATGAAATGAGAAAACAGTGCTGAACAGGAAGACAAGAAATAGATTTTTCATTAATGGCGATTGAAAATTTGCCGAGAAATTTCTGCAAATCCAAAAACTTCTTTCTGAACTAAAATATGCAATTTCACAATCTAATCAAAGAACTGCAAGAGTTGTTTATTAAATGATTTTATCCTCATACCAAAATTCTTTCCTATTTTTATATACTAAGACGCGATAATCCAATCCCTATGTCCTTGAAATACAAACTCAGATCTACAATTCTCGGAAAAATGATCCTGATGATCCTGATCATCTCCCTTTCGGGGACAAGAATCTGGTCACAGGAGGAAATTAATCCGGGAATGAAAATGGTCATGATCTTTAAATTCGCCCAGCAAATCCAATGGGAGAACGAGGAAGAAATTGATACCTTCCGTTTTGGGATATACGGAAAAGATCCCGACTTGTTGAGGGAAATGTTATTGCTTGAATCCGTTCCACTGAAAGGGAAACCTATATCAATCCATCAATATACCAGGTTCCGTGAACTAGAAAGCACACATGTATTGTTTCTCACTTCAGATAATAATTCTGAAATTGTGAGAATCCATCAATATATCGAAAGAGATAACACGCTTTTAATTACCGACCGCTGCCCGGATCAGAATCATACTATGATCAACTTCCTTCCCATGTCGGATAACAAAATCCAATTCGAGGTAAATAAAGCTAATATCATCAATGAAAATCTGACTGTGCTGCCTGATCTCCTGCTGCTGGGAGGGACTGAAGTTGATGTAGCCGAGCTATACCAGGAATCTCAGGATGCACTGGAGAATGTGGTACAACAGGTTTCCCAGCTTTATGATTCCTTAAACCGGCAAAGTGAAGAAATCCAGACCAGGAATGCAGAATTACAGAAGCAGAAAACACTTATTGATGAACAAACTAAGGAAATAGGAATTAAAGAAGCAGCGATCCAATCAAGAGAAGAAGAGTTAAACAAAGTTATTGCTGAGGTTCAACAAAGCCAGAAAACCTTAAACAGTAAAAATGATCTTATTGGTCGACAGCTGGAGAGTATTGCAGTACAGGAAAAGGAAATTCAAAACCGAAATTCCACCCTGGATCTGATTCAAAATGAAATAGACAACCAACAATATAAAATTGAGGAACAAAAATCACAGCTAACAGCCATGGCCTCTCTTGTTGAACGGCAAAAATATGTATTGTATGCTTTTATAATTTTCTGTGCCCTTATCCTCGGAATGATCACCCTTCTGTACCGGAGTTACAAAGTAAAAAAGAATGCCAACAGGGAATTGGAGCTTATGAACTCCGAAATTACCAATCAAAAGCATGAAATCGAGGGTAAAAACAGGGAATTACAAGCCAAAAACGAGGAGATTGTTACCCAGTCAGAGGAGCTGAGACAGGCCAATGAAGAGATCCTTTCAACGAATGAAGCATTGCAGCATCAGAAAGCAGAAGTACAGTTTACCCTTGAAAATTTAAAATTAACGCAGGACCAGCTGGTACAGTCTGAAAAGCTCGCTTCAGTCGGACAGCTGACAGCAGGGATTGCACATGAGCTAAATAACCCTGTGAACTTTATCAGCGGAAATGTAAAACCCCTCAAAAGGGATCTTGAAGATATTTTCCAGTTAATGGGTCTGTATGAAAAAATCATTGATAAGAACAATCTTACTGAAACCTTTAAGGAGGTTGATGAGCTTAAGGAAAACCTGGATTTCCAATTCCTTACAGATGAAATAAAGAGTCTGATGGAAGGAATTATTGAGGGAGCTCACAGATCCAGCGATATTGTAAAAGGACTTAGAAGTTTCTCCAGGCTGGATGATGATAATTTTAAAATTGCTGAACTGCATGATGGGATTGATTCCACCCTGATCCTATTGTATAACAAGACGAAAAACAGGATTAATGTCCACAAAGATTATGGTGATCTTCCTCCGATTGAATGTTTTCCCAGCAAGATTAACCAGGTTTTCATGAATATCCTCACGAATAGTATCCAGGCTATAGAAGATAAAGGCGACATTTATATAGAAACAATTAGTAGTGGCATTGGAGTGAAAATCATTATAAGGGATACAGGTGTTGGGATGACAGCAGAGGTAAAAAAACATATTTTTGAACCTTTTTTTACGACAAAGGAAGTAGGCAGCGGTACCGGTCTTGGACTTTCAATCAGCTACGGTATTATTGAACAACATAAGGGAAATATTGATGTCATCTCAGAACCGGGTAAGGGCACAGAATTCATTATCTCTCTCCCAATTACACAGGTTGATTCCTGATTTATAAAATAGATTATGGCGGTAGAAAAATTTCCACTTTTGTATGTAGATGACGAGGAACATAACCTGATTTCCTTTGCGGCTACGTTCAGGAAAGAATACAAGGTATTCACCGCAAAGACGGGTGAAGAGGGACTGAATATTATGCGAAGTAATGAGATCAAATTGGTCATTACGGATCAGCGAATGCCCGAGATGACAGGGATTGAATTTCTTGAGAAAATCATACCGGAGTTTCCCAACGCCATAAGAATGATACTAACAGGATTTAGTGATGTAGGGGTAATTATTGAAGCCATTAACAGCGGCAGGGTATTTCGCTATATTACTAAACCATGGGATGAGAATGAATTGAGGATGACCATTGAAAATGCAAAGCAGGTTTACGGCCTGCAGACCAGTAACAGGGAATTGATGGAATCATTAACACAAAAAGTGGAGGAGCAGGAACAAACACTGAAACTTTTTATCAGGTATGTTCCGGAACAGGTCGTTAAAAAAGCATTGGATCATACTGAAAAATCTATTTTTGAAGGAGAGCTCAGGAGTGTTGCTGTTTTATTTTGTGACATCAGGGGTTTTACTCCCATGAGCGAGGAACTTGCCCCTAATGAGGTTGTAACTTTCCTCAATGATTATTACGCCCTGATGACAGTGATCGTTAAGCAGCATAAGGGTATGGTTAACCAGTTTGTCGGAGATGAAATATTTGCAGCGTTCGGCGCACTTGATTCTTACCCTGATAATGAATTAAACGCTGTAGTCTGCGGAATAAAAATGATGGAAAAACTGTCAGCTCTAAATGAGAAATACCATGAAAAATTTAAGCGGGAGATTCATATGGGGATTGGTATAAATTACGGAGAAGTGGTGGCAGGAAATGTAGGTTCCGAAGACAGGATACGTTACTCCTTAACCGGTGATACAGTTAACACGGGGAAACGAATAGAATCCCTTACCAAGGATCATCCCAATTCCATTCTTATCAGTGATGGAATTTATCAAAAAACAAAAGACCTGATAGAGGCTAAAACATGGGGACCGATTTTTGTTAAAGGGAAAAAAGAGAAAATCCTTGTTTATGAGGTTCTGGGGATGAAGTAAGTTTTCCTGAGGTAAATACCAACAAGTATTGTAGCCGTAAAATCTTGTGATAAATTATTTACCTGTCTTTAAGAAGTTTATAGGTATCCATCTGGGCTCTGATCTTCTTTCCTCCTTGCAGGGTTTTGGGTAGGTTATTATGTTCACTGTCCAGCAATCTCGCCTTAGTATTATCCTCAAGCTGAAGTTTAAGTATCTCCATGACTTCGGATTTAATATTTTCATCATACACAGGGAATCCCAGCTCAATTCTCCGGTTCAGGTTCCTGTTCATCCAGTCCGCCGATGCCATATACATCTCCGGATTCCCGTCATTATGGAACACGAAAATCCTTGCATGCTCCAGGTACCTGTCAACTAACCTGCTAACCCTTATGTTTTTGCTGAACTCTTCCCCGGGCACCAGGCAACAGATTCCACGAACAAGTAAGTCAATTTTCACACCCTTCCTGCTGGCCTGGTATAGTTTCCGGATCATTTTTTTATGATCAAGCCCATTCATTTTTAATATCATCCCCGCTTCTTTTCCTGCCTTGGCATTACTGATCTCCCGGTCAATCATCCTGGTAAAACCCTTTTTAATATTGACCTGGGCAACAAGCAAATGTTTAAATTCAGGCTTTACAGAGGGCTTCTCGAGAAACTTAAAAAGAGTTTTTAATTCGGATGTTAGCCTCTCATCACTGGTAAATAATCCGTGGTCTGCATAAATCCTTGCGGTCTTTTCATTAAAATTCCCTGTACTTAAAAAGGCAAAGGCTTTTTGATTCTGACCGCCTGATTTCCTAATGACAAGTGCAACTTTCGCATGTACTTTCAAACCGGGTATACTATAGATGATCCGAATGCCTGCCTTCTTCATTATCCTGGCAAAATGAAGATTTGAATGCTCATCAAACCTGGCCTTAATCTCAACAAATACGGTTACTTTTTTACCATTGTTCCTGGCATTCAATAACGCATTTACCACAGCAGAACCCGAAGCAACCCGATACTGTGTGGTTTTAATTTCTTTTACCTGGGGATCCAATGCTGCTTCATTCAGAAAGCGGATGACCGGATCATAAGAATGATATGGAAAATGAAGCATCCAGTCCCTTTCCCCAATAGCTTCCATCATGGATGGATAGGACTCAAGATCCTTATTTTTCAGTGGTGTAAGTGATTTAATTTCAAGTTTAGGGGACAGGGGATTGGGGAATGAGAACAGGTCAGAAAAATTATGATACCTGCCACCGGGTACAAGATCCTCCTTTGACAATTGTAAACTCTTCCTTAGAAAATCCAGAAAGGGTAAAGGCATTTCATTATCATACAGGAATCTTGATGGCACCCCTGTCTTTCGTTTAATTAGTGAATTACTTATTTTCTCGGAAAGATCTCCTGTAAATTCATCATCAATACCCAGATCAGCATCACGGGACATCTTAATACTGTAGGATGAATCAATATCATATCCGGGGAACAGGACATCCAGGTTCAGTCGGATAATATCATCCAGGAACATGATGCAGTGATTACCATCGGTTTCAGGAAGTTGGACAAACCTGGAAATGTTTGAGCTGGGAATATTTACGATGGCATACCTGGCTTTGCGCTTGATTTTATTCGCGTCATCCGATAACGATTTCTTCAGGAGTTTAACCGCAAGGTAAATTGCATCATCCTGAAGGAAGGGAAGTACTTTCCCTTTTAATAGTAACAGTGGTTGCAGGTTGGGTAATACCTCACGGTAAAAATAGGAGGTAATAAATTCTTTGCGGGATTTGGTAAGATTCTTTACTTGATGAAGCTGAATACCATTTTCCTGAAGTGCAGGCACAAGTTCATTCCAGAATACGCTGCCAAAATCGTTTTGCTGTTTATCTACAATTCCCAGGATCTTATCCAGCACTGTTTTTATTTCTTTCCCGGAGTCAGTAATATCATCCTCCGGGTCAATAAGCGTCCTCCTGTAGGCAGCTACCCTGACCTTATAAAATTCATCAAGATTCGAAGAATAAATGGCAAGAAATTTTAAACGCTCAAACAAAGGAAGGCTTCGCTCTTTGGCCTCATCAAGGACCCTGCCATTGAATGACAACCAGCTGATGTCGCGATTAATAAATTTTCGGGATGGTGAAACTGAGATCATGACAGAAATAATTAAGGTAATTAAAGTACGAAATAAATCTCTATCTTGTTTTAATGATTGCAGAATCATGGGAAATTGGATTGATCAGGCAGTTTCAGGAATGCGAGGGACTAACCACACTGATGGAGGTATTCACCTGGCTGGGTTATCCCCAGGCATACATGATTATTATTGCAGTTATCTACTGGACCTTTGACAGGAAACTTGGACTGAGACTGGCCATTTTCCTTCCCCTTGCAGCATCCGTAAACAGTATTCTGAAGCAGGCCATTCATGCTCCCAGGCCTTATTGGACAAATGCAAATATCCATGCTTTTCATGCGGACAGTGGATTCGGAATGCCTTCCGGGCACGCCCAATCAGCAACCGTCTGGCTACTTGCAGCAAAGTATCTGAAGAATAGGTGGTTCTGGACCCTGTCTGTCATCCTTGTATTTGGAGTAGGGATTTCCCGTGCCTACCTGGGGGTCCATTTCCCCAGCCAGATCTTACTTGGCTGGTTGATTGGTATTTTACTGATTATCCTGTTTATCCGGTTTGAAGAACCGGTGATTAATTGGTTGAAAAAATTGAGTTTGTTTTATCAGTTAGCTTTTACACTTGGCTGTTCGGTTTTGATCATCCTGCTGGGTTCGGTGTTCATTGCTATCTTAAACTACTGGGAATTGCCGGAGGAGTGGATACAAATCGCATCCGCAAATTTGGAGCTGGATCACGAGGGACTGAAATCCTATGGATTGAGTTCGGTGACAGGGAATGCCGGAGGATTCCTGGGAGTTGCAATGGGAGCAATACTGATGCATCGCATTGGAATTTTCCAGGTTAAGGCGGTGTGGTGGATCAGGCTGCTGAGGGTTCTCATTGGACTGGTCTGCATTGCAAGCCTGTTTATTGGAACACAGGTTTTCTCTCCTGATAAAACCCATTCATTATTACATGCCGGCTGGAGATTTTTGGGTTTTTACCTTATCTCCTTTTCAGCAGTATTCCTTCTCCCCCTCTTATTCATAAAGCTGAAGCTTCTCAAAATGATCTCCTGAAGCAGGGACCTGATCAGAAATTTATCCTGTAAAATACATAGAAGAATATACCCTGCTGATAGATGGTTTCTATCTGCTTGGAAATAAGGTTATAACGGTATTCCCATTCATTTGGCCGGTTGGTAATATTGATGACATCCATTCCCAGCTCATGTCTTAGTTTTTGTCCATTATATTTATAACCAGCCCTGACATCCAATCTGAAATACCTTGCCATACTGGGCTCATAAGCCATGTCATAGTTATAAACATTTTCCTCCTCCAGCAATGTCCCCTCCTCGTCGAGGGGAATAATCCGCCTTCCTCCGGCTGCAACAAATCGCAAATTAAATTCAATCACTCCATTTTCCCTGACAGGCATTTCATATCCAATTAAAGCATTCACATTGAAATTGCTGTTAAAAGCAGTATTCCTGAGTTTGCCATCACTCCCTTTGTATTTGGAATCAAGCATGGAGGCAGTTAACAGGAAGTAATACTGGTCACTTAAGAATTTCTCCAGGGTGAATTCGATTCCGTAGTTCCTCCCAGAACCCTTATTTACCAGGCTGTCGGCAAGAATCTCTTCTAATCCTGCTCCACTATTGATCAATGAGAAATGAGAAGGTCTTTGTTCCACAGGCACATCGTATAGTTGCTGCCTGTAAACTTCCGATTTAAAGCGAAGATCTCTTGAGATGTAAAAATCATAACCGAGTGCCAGGTGATGACTTTTTGTAAATCCCAGGGCCCTGTTGGTTTCAATGTAATTTTCCCTGTCCCATAAATCATCCGTAATATTTGTCTGGATCAGATAATGGAAGAAGGGATGCAGCTGGCTATGCAAACCATACCCCAGGCTGAGTGCTTGCTTATCAGTAAAGTTCCATCTTAGATTTGCTCGTGGTTCAAGAGACCTGGAGTTATTCGAGAAAAATTGCAGGTAATTCAGGCCGGTATACAGGGTAATTGTATTGCTGAACCTGTGCTTCCATTCAATATGAGTTCGTAACACGGCCATGTTGTTATCTTTCAAAACCGTGGGCGGCAGCATCACCAGGCTGTCCCCGTTAGATACAGGGTACATAATTGATTCCTCGTGGAAATTGTAGTTCACGAAATTATTCTCGAGAGATAATCCAACATTCAGGCTGTTTTTTGCGTTCAATTTTGTTAGCAGACGTGTGGAGACCAGGACCCTGTCCTCCTTAAAATGATTTTTAGCGACTGTACGGGTGGCGATATCGTTAACAAGTGAATCATATTGCTGGGATGTGCGGCTCATGGAATACGCAATATCGCTCATGATGCGGGTTTGTGGGCTGATAAAATGCACATGTTTGAGTCCGGCAACAGCCGTTTGCGCACCGGATTCATTAGTCATCTGAACCTTATACATGGGTGTGGAGGATGCGGAATCATCCTGGATTCCGATTATATTGCTGGATCCTCCTAAACCAAAAACAGAAATCTTACCTTTTTTATAGGGGAAATTCAATTTAAAGGAGAGGTCCTGATAGCGTGGCAAAGCATCCACCCATAAAAGTTCATCCACCAATCCGAGTAATGAAACCCTCATATTAACCATATAAGATGCCCCGCTTTTTTTCGATAAAGGTCCTTCCGTACCGAATTCAAGTCCCATTAAACCAACCTCTGCCACATACTCCCTTTCCTGGTTATTGCCATTGCGCATGTGAAGGTCAAAAACCCCTGATACACCATCTGAATATTCTGCAGGAAAGGCGGAGGTTAAGAAGTCAGACTGGGATAGCAGCTTATTATTGATCATACTGATTGGTCCACCTGTCGCTCCCGGTAGGCTAAAGTGATTGGGATTGGGAATGGGAATGCCTTCCATCCTCCAGATTAATCCAGTGGGTGAGTTTCCCCTGATTACGATATAATTATAAATATCCCCGTTTTCAAAAACACCGGCATAATTTGCAGCCATCCTGGAAGGATCACCCCAACTGCCGGCAAACCTTTCTGTCTCTTCAACCGTGAAAGAACGGGCAGATATTCCAGCCATTGGATTGATAGTTTGATCCTTACTAACATTGGCAACCACCGTTACTCCTTCCATATCGGTGACCATTTCTTTCATTCCTACGTCAAGAAATACCTCCTTTGCAACATCTACAATTACTTCCCGCATAATAAATGATTCATAACCCACACGGCTGATCATGAGATTATAACGGCCAACGGGAACGTCTTCGATTTTAAAAAAACCCGATTCATCTGTAATCACCCCGGTAATGGGACCTGTCTCCAGGATCATCACATTAGTACTGAAAAGAGGCATTTTGGATTCCTGATCAACTACCTTTCCCCTAATTGTCTGGGTGGGTTGAGAAAAAATACCATTTACCAGGAGTACCAATAATACGGTTATGGCGGAGATTCTTTTCATGCTGCATGCATTGATTGCAATTTATGGATTTCTTGCAACATACTAAATCTATAATGCTGAAATCAATATGGGATGTACTCTTAGGATTACTTCCGGATCCTGAATCTTTGCCAGGAACGGATATAAGCAGCCAGGTCTTTTCGCGCGGCAGCACTCAGTGCGGGATGTGCATCTGACCCCTTCCCCCAGGAGGGCATTCTGCTACCTTCTCTTCCGATACTAATGGTGGCAAGGAGGTAACCGTTACTGGCGGCACTCAGGAACTCCTGGTTATTCAGGGCGGGAGCTTTAAGTCCCTCTCCATTCTCACCGTGGCACTCAGCACAGTTATCTGTATAAAGGGATCTTCCATTAGAAGTATTGCCCGGATTACTGCCCTGGTAAATATAATCACGGGGAGTTTCGGCAGTCTGTCTCATGTATTCAATTATATCAGATACTCCCTGGCGGTCAAGCCTGCCAGCTCCCTGAACGTCGGTTGTCCAACCGAACATGGCGGTGTGGGTTCTACCGCCTGATATGGTTTCATAAAGGTAGCGATCGCCGGCAAGGAACTGAAAATCTTTGGTGAGTATAGCGGGACCGGTGTCCCCTTCACCGAATTCGCCGTGACATCGAGAACAGAGGTAATGGTACTGGAGATCTCCCTTGACAGGATCCCCCTCCGGCAAATCAATGGAAATTTCATCCAGGGGACCCCTACCCCATGTCCGGATATAGGCCAGAAGTCCCGCTAATTCACGGGCTGAATATTTGGTCCATCCGGGCATACCGGCCGTATTCCTTCCCCTGACAAGGGTATTATAAAGGAACCTGTCGGAGGCAGTCGCCAGGAAGTCCGGGTTATTCAGGGGAAGACCGATATCTCCTTTCCCATCTTTGGCATGGCAGATGGAGCAATCCCGTAAATAGATCTCCTCCCCCTGATTTGGATTACCAGCCATCCTGGAAAGAACCTCGAAAGATACCCCGGGATTATATTGAGCATCCAGCACTGCAACAATGGAATCAATCTCATTTTGGGTCAGTCCGGAATACAGGGGAAGCCAGGAAGCCATTTGCCGGCCACCCCTCCCATGCAGAATGGTGAATGCGATCATTTCTTCACTGGCCACCCGGATAAAATCATAATTCCCCAGCGAGGGTACACCCGTATTATATATTTCGTAATCTTTCCCTTCACCTTTCTTCCCGTGGCATGAGGAGCATATCATTGCATAGGCCCTTTCGGGGGATAATTCGGCCCTCATTCCACGGAATTCCTGCAAAGCTTCTACCCCCAGGTACTCATAGGAAATATCCGGTTTTGCAAGTCCCATAGTGAAAGTTACCAGGGCCTCCAGCTCCTCTTCGGGAAGGTTCATCTGCAGCATATCCGAACCCGGAGATACCATTTCAGGATCCTGGAAGTGTTCCTTCAGCCAGTTGGAAATGCTCTGCTCGCCCTGGATATTAGTGAAGCTGTATTCATGCTTTGTCTTTTCTCCCTGTTCTGTGAGATCAGGACCGATGATTCCACCAACACCCCTTGCACGGTGACAACCCAGGCAACCTTCCCGGATGAATACTTCCTTGCCATGAACAAAGGTTTCAGTGCCCTCAAGCAGAAACTGGTCAGAGAAGATACCCAGGTGGCATTTACCACAGGAAGATTCTATGTATGGTGGGTGTAGCAGAGGAAAGTTCCAGTGGGTAGAGGGATTCTCGCCGAATGCCTGGATCCGGTCAATGGCCCTTCCCTGTCCCCCATGACAAACAGTACACCCAAATTTTTCTATGGGATGATGTAATATATGATCCCCGGAATGAAGCTTGTGTGGTTGGGGAACATCAGCCATGGACTGGTTTTCCATTCCCAGGTGACAGGTTATGCAACGATCTGTACGGTTTAGTCCAGTGGGACTAACCTCCTGGATGCTTTGTCTGGTTTCAATAGAAACCGATTTATCCTGTGCTTTTTCAAGCGCCATCTCCACGTATTCCTTCTGGTATACTTTCCAGTCCGGTAAAAAAGTCTCCCTTATCCAGGCAGTTATCAGCAGGAACACCAGTATTGAGCCTGAGACCAGGGTTATGATCCTGAACCTTTGTATATGTCTGCCTTCATCCATAAGTTAAAAAACAGGCCATTGGGAAGCTGACCAGTAAAAATCCCAGTTCGGTCCCCTGAACCATATCCCGATGACCGTAAATATTATAAATGCCGTTATGGCACATGTGAAAAGAGCTGTTGATTCCATCCTGCTGGAGCCTGTGCGATGCCTGATCCATCTTGCCCATAATACATAAAACAGTGCTGATAGTGTTGCTGGATTAAACATCATAACAAGGATGCGGGGAATCTCCGGGAACCAGTTACTCAGCCATCCGATCCGGATATGTATAAATACCAGGCTAAGGGTTACGAGCAGGGTGAATGCAAGGGATTGCCAGGTAATCTTTTTGCCAGTGGGACTGCTGAACCAGATGCCAATGTATTTGTCCTCCTTATCCCTATAAGGAATGGATATCAGGAATACCAGGAAAAGAACCGGGATAATAATCCCCCCGGAAAAGGCAGAATAAGAAACAAGTTCCTGTATTCCAAGGAAATACCAGGGAGATTTCGCGGGATTCTCGGGAAAAGCAGGATTGGCTTCTTCCAGTAAAGGAGCGTCAAAGAGAAAGGCCATCACCAGCAGGGTAGCTACCGTCAGTAACAGTATGCCCAATTCGGCCCACATCACAACAGGCCAACTGTAAAGTTTAGCTGAGCCTCTGGATGCTGCAGTTCTGTTCTCAGTTCTGTTTTGAGCATTGTCTTCTGTGGAGATGGCATTTGACGGAGTATCGATGGTGGTTTCCGGACGGCTTATTCCCCCGTCTTTGCGGATCCTCCAGAAGTGGAGTCCCGTGAAAACCATCAGGGTAACAGGCAGTAATACCACATGGAACATGAAGAACCGGGACAGTGCTGCCTGTCCAACATTATCATCCCCAATTAAAAGCCTTTTAATAAATCCCCCGATATCCACAACCTGGGTAATTCCAAGTATATCTGTCAGCTCCCTGAATGAAGCTGCGATATTTGATCCTATGGTTACCGCCCAGTATGCCAGCTGGTCCCATGGCAATAAATAACCGCTGAAGTTCATGAACATAACAAGGAACAGAATCACTACTCCGAAAACCCAGTTCAGTCGCCTGCCTTTGAGGTATCCGCCGGTGAAGAAGATCCGGATGAGATGCAGGAAAGAGACAAGAACCATCCCATGAGCTGCCCATCGATGAATGTTCCGTATATATCTTCCGCCCGGAACGACAAACATTATATCCTTTACAGAATTATAGGCTCTTTCAACCGATGGGGTATAATTCATAAGAAGCATCACCCCTGTCAGTATCATAATGACAAAAAGGAAACCCAGAATTACCCCGAGTCCGAATGTATAGGCCGGCTTTAATGCATGGGGATGAACCTTGTTTGCATGGATGTGCAGGAAGAAATTTTTGTTGATCCTTCCCAGCCTTCGCTTATTATCTTCGGTGACAGTGGCTGCCATCAGATGTATAATTTTCGTTCAGGATCTACCAATCTCCCCTGGTCCACCACAATCTGTCCGTCTACATCCTTCTCCAGTTCAAACCATGGCAGGTCCTTTGAAGCCGCCCCCGAAAGCACCTCTCCATCTTCATTATAGCAGGAACCATGACAGGGACACTGGAACCCCTCATCACTTTTTTCAATAATGCATCCCAGGTGGGTACATACCGCAGAAACGGCGCGTATCCCTTCATGGTCGCGGTAAACAAAAAGCTGCCTGTCGGTGAGGTAGGTAAAAGTATTGACCGGGTAATTGTTCTTCCTTCCAATTTTAAACCTTTTCTGGTGCCTGGAAAGACGGGGCACGAATTGCCTTAGGAGGCTAATAGATGCAAGTACTCCAGCAGAGACGGCTGCCCATACTGAAAAACGTTTAATGAAATCTCTGCGGGACTGCCCGGAATCATTTTGCTCTTTCACTTAATAGGTGGTATGAAAAGGTAAATTTATATAGTTTTAATCTGAATTACCCTAATATGAAGGACTATGAACGCTATTTTGATAGTTTTAAAATAACTTTGGATCTAAATTCCACCCAATGCAGAAATTTCATAAACCCCTTTTTTTCCTGATCATACCTCCTGTATTGCTCATTCTCGCTGTAATTGTCAGCACATGTGGAGACCGGCAGGAAAGGCAGTCTACCGGATCCAGCGGAGATGAAGCAGGTGCCGGATTTATCGGCAGGGAATCCTGCAAGGAATGTCATGAAAGGGAATATGAACTTTTCCAGGGATCCGATCATGACCTGGCCATGGATGATGCTACGGATGTTACAGTGCTGGGGAATTTTAATGACCTGACAATAACCCACCTGGATTTTGAGACCCGGTTTTTCAGGCAGGACGGTAAGTTTATGGTCCATACTGAAGGCGATGGAGGTGAGTTTAAGGATTTTACTATAAAGTATGTATTCGGGGTACGCCCTCTTCAACAATACCTGGTGGAATTCCCAAATGGAGCCTTCCAGATGTTACCCTTTTGCTGGGATACCCGTCCGGTTGAGGAAGGGGGACAACGATGGTTCCATATTTATGACCAGGAGAGGATTCCTTCTGATGATATTCTGTACTGGACCCATATTGCGCAGAACTGGAACTATATGTGTTCCGAATGTCACTCCACCAATGTCCGCAAACAATACAATGCCGAAACAAAAACCTATCATACTACCTGGGACGAGATCGATGTATCCTGTGAGGCATGCCACGGTCCGGGGTCGGAACATGTGGAATGGGCCCGGGTGGTGGAACAGGGAGGTAATCCGGAGGCGTATGCTGACATGGGACTGGCAGTGCGGTTGATGGACCAGGACAATGCTTCCTGGGTATTCAATATGGAAACCGGTACCGCCGAAAGATCCGTTCCCCGAACAGACCGCACACTGGTTGATATGTGTGCCCGTTGCCATGCCCGTCGGGCCATTATGAGTGAAGATTATATCTATGGCCGGTCTTTCCTGGATACCCACATTCCTTCCTTACTGGACGAGGGACTCTATTTTGCAGATGGACAAATACTCGAAGAGGTGTATGTTTATGCTTCTTTCCTTCAGAGCAAAATGGCCCATAAAGGAGTGGTCTGCAAGGACTGTCATGAATCACACAGCGGAAAGGTTTTCGTCCACAGCAATGCCCTTTGCTACCGCTGCCACCTGGCGGAGAAATATGGCAGCCGTGACCACCATTTCCACGATCCGGAACAGGAAGGATCCAGCTGCCTTGAATGCCATATGCCGGAACGGACCTATATGGTGGTAGACCCCCGAAGGGACCACAGCATCCGGATACCACGTCCTGATCTTTCCGATAAATTGAAGTCCCCTAACGCCTGCAATAAATGCCATTCGGATAAGAGTAACCAGTGGTCGGCGGACTGGTGCAAAACCTGGTATGGGGATCCCAATAAGAATGGTCTTCATTACGGGGAAGTCTTCTGGGCAGGAAGACAGGCCTATCCCGAAGCTTTGCCCGACCTGGTACGACTGACAAGAGACCCGGAATCCGCACCCATGGTAAGAGCCACAGCGATATCCTTACTTCAGAATTATGGGGATGCATCTGTAATTTCAGTACTCCGGGAAAGCCTTAGCGATCCCGATCCCCTGATCCGCTATGCGGCTGTGTCAGCCTTATTTGCAGCGGATGATAATACATTGTTTGAACTGGCACTCCCGAGGCTGAATGATTCTATAAAGCTTATACGCATTACTGCCGCTTTTCAACTTGCCCGGGTTCCGGAAAACTTTTTTGGTAAAGTTGGACTCCAACAACGAGATAAAGTTCTCAAAGAATACATTGCCACCCAGATGATCAATGCGGACCATCCTTCAGCCCATATGAATCTGGGGATTCTGGCCCTAAACCGGGGAGATTATGCTGCTGCTGAATCTTCCTACAAAAAAGCTATTGAAATTGAACCCGGTATGACCACATCCTACATAAACCTGGCAGACCTGTACCGGGTACTGAATCGTGATGGAGAAGGTGAACAGATCCTGAGAGATGCCATCGAAAGAGGACCGGATATGGCAGCCGTGAATTATGCGCTGGGACTGAACCTGGTGCGGCGTGGGGCACATGATGAAGCTATGAAATACCTGGAACAGGCATCGAGGATGGAACCCGGGAACGCCCGTTATGCCTATGTTTTTGGAGTTGGATTGAATTCAACCGGGAAAAAGCAGGAAGCAGTCGATTACCTGGAAGAAGCTCTCAGGGAAAATCAATACAACAGAGATCTCCTGTACTCCCTGTCCACATTCAATTTTGAATTAGGCAACAGGGAAGCAGCCATTGGCTATGCCCTGAACCTGGTGGAATATTACCCTGCCGACCAGAATTACCAGCAACTTATCCAGGCCATCAGGAGTTCTGCCAATTAGTCCTTTCAATTATTGGGCAGGCTTTTCAATCATTAGACAGGCTTTTCATTTCGCTGAGAATTAAATATCTTCGGACGAAATTATCCTAATGCTACCCTGCAATGAAAAAAGCAATTATCCTTTTACTTTTAGCCGGCTTCTCTATAGGAACGGCAAAATCACAGGTCCTGATTGCCCTTGTTTTTGGAGACAAGCTCAACACCCCTAACATTGAATTCGGTCTGAATGTTGGTGCAAATTTTACTACCCTGGTTAACCATCCGGATGCCAAATATACAACCGGGATTAACCTTGGACTTTATTTCAATTTCAAACTAAGTGACCATTTTTACCTTCACCCTGAACTCATGTTTATGAACCAGATGGGTAGCAGGGGCATAGATAACCGGGATCTTCCTTCGGGTCAGGAATGGGAAAACAATGAAACCCTTGAAACTGAGAGGAGTACTAACTATGGAACTTTTGTCTTTCTTCCAAGATATAAGCTAACCAACCATCTGTATTTTGAGGCAGGAATTCATGGAAGCCTTCTCTTTCGGCAGATGATATTCTGCTTATAAAACCAAGTGATAATACTGAATTGTACCACAAAGAATTTATACGGCCTGAACTATCACCCATTGATGTAGGAGTAGATGTTGGACTCGGATTTAAATTCGGGAAAGGTGAGGGAGTCAACCTCAGCCTTAGATATTCCCGTGGATTTATAAATACCCTTAAAGACAGCAGCCTTCCGGCTGAATATAATACCGGTTTTCATGTACAGGTAGGCATCCCCATCGGGGTCGGTAAGGAAGACGTTCAGAACCAACTTGATAATTAATTTCCTGTCCCATACAACCCCCTGGACTTTTTCATGTCTTTAGATGTAAATATCTACTCCGATCACCTTCAGCACCATGAAAAAAACGCTATACTTTCTATCCATTTTCTCATTTTTTTTGTACACAACATTACCTGCCCAGGAAAATGAAACTGCAACACAAAAAAAAGGGATCCCTGAGCTGCAACAGAAAGACTTCCAGTTTACTTTTTTCTTCCCTCCCTTCAGCACCAACTGGGTGGAAAATTCCAAAACCGTAAATAAAGTATCCCTTAACCTCCTGGTCGGAAATGCCGGAGCTGTTGATGGTTTCGAATTAGGGGGACTTGTAAACACAGTTAATTATTATGCAAAAGGCTTCCAGGGCGCCGGAATTGGGAATGTCGTAGGAGGTTCCATGGATGGAGCACAGCTGGCAGGTTTTGTGAATGTGACCGGATCTGATGTTTCCGGTTTCCAGGGTGCCGGATTTGTCAATGTAGCAGGCCGGGATACCCGGGGATGCCAGGCCTCTGGCTTTGTAAATGTTTCCGGCAGAAAAACCCAGGGAGCCCAGGTTACGGGATTTGTGAATGTTGCCACAGAATATACCCGGGGTGCTCAGCTGGCTGGATTTGTGAATGTAGCAGCCACAGGGGTAGTCAATACCCAATTAGCCGGATTTTTCAATTATGCCAATGAAATAAACGGGGCACAACTGTCCGCTTTTGTAAATACCGCCGGAAAAGTAAAAGGAGTTCAGATTGGAGGTTTCCTGAATGTATGTGATTCCATAGATGGTGTTCCCATTGGCTTCATTAACGTAGTAAAAAAGAATGGGTACAGACATCTTGATTTCTCAATCAGCGAAACCCAGTATTTCAACTTTGCCTATAAAATGGGGGTTAGGCATCTATACAATATCTACAGCCTGGGGAAACCAGCCGGACCCGGAAACCGCTGGTTGTTTGGATTCGGCATAGGGGGACAAACAGATCTGCGTGAGAATTGGTCACTCAACATTGAAGCCATTGTTAACCAGGAATTCTGGATCGCTGATCAAAGATCAAACAGCCTCTTCCTTATTGACCGCCTTAACCTCCTCAACCAGGTAAGGGTTTTGTTTGCCTTCCGTCCGCATGATAAAATGGAACTGTTTTTCGGTCCATCTCTCAACGTAACCGTGGCAGAAACCAATCCCGATATCGGGTATTATCCCTGGTATGAGATCGGTCCAAACTGGGCTTTCCTGCAAAAAACCTACAATAATGTTTCTATGACCCACGTTAAAGTATGGTTCGGAATTACCGGCGGGGTAAGGCTTTAATTCATCGCTTTTCAGGATCAGAGATTTTTTATACTTTCGCTGCCTGAATACGCATATCTCTAAAAAAATAAATTGATGAAAAAGACAATAATAATTGCATTGCTGGCAGTATTTTCCATTGGCATATACGCCCAGGATAGTGGTATCGGGGCAGGATTAATCATCGGAGAACCTACCGGATTCAGTGCCAAATACTGGTTAAGCTCCAATGATGCACTTGACGGAGGTGTTGCCTGGTCCATGACGAATAATTGGTTCCATGTACACGCCGATTACCTTCGGCATTTTTTCGATGTCATCCCGGTTGAGGTTGGGCAACTGCCACTTTACGCCGGTATCGGGGTAAGACTTGGATTTGGAACCGATTTTGTGATTGGCGCGAGAATTCCCCTGGGTATCAACTACCTGTTTGAAGACTATCCAATCGACATTTTCCTCGAGGTGGTCCCAGGAATCCTGATCACTCCGGATACAAAGTTCGATATGGGTGGAGGTATCGGAGTCAGATACTGGTTCTAAGATTCCCCGTAGATTTTTATAATGCTTCCCCTTAATTCTTTCCCTTCCGGGGAAATGAGGCTGTAGATTTTTCCTGCAATTTCCATAGGATCTACCCATTTTGAAAAGTCCGAATCCGGCATGGCTGCACGGTTCTGAGCTGTATCAATAATACTTGGGATAACTACAGTAGCCGTAATATTCTTAGATCTCCCCTCTTCATTAATCACTTCGGCCAATCTGAATAGTAAGGATTTACTCAGGGAATAGGCCAGCAGGTCTTTCCCCATATCCGCATGCAAAGAAGGCCTGGAACCGATAAATACTATTTCACCCCCTCCCTCCTGTTCACTCATTTTTAAAAACAATGGCCTGGTAATATTATAAGCAGTAATAAAATTAAGACGATACATTTTCTCGAGATCGCCTACACCTGTTTCACTAATATTTCCCATGGCAAAGCCACCAACAGTAAATACTCCCATATCTATCTGCCCGAATTCAGCAAACACCGAGGAGACCATTTCCTCCACAGCAAGCTCATCCAGCAAATCTATCGGGAATGATTTAACCATATCTGTTTCAATGATCTTTGAGGCACTCCTGGGACTGTCAACAGCGGCGATCCGGAAACCCTCATTTGCGAACTTTTGAAGGACGGCACCACCAAGGTTTCCAGCTGATCCTGTTATAATAATAGTTCTGTTCATTGCTTTGAATTTTTTTAACTCATTTAAGTTATGGCATATTTTTCAATTATTTCCATTATTTTTAATTGGCTTTTCACCCCGCGTTAAACACCTGATGAATAAACTCCAAATCTCGTTTTTACTACTTTTTCTGGCCAGTCTGGCTGTTACCCTGCAGCTCAATGCCCAGAAATCCGGATTAAAAAAAATTGATAAACCGGACCTGGAATCTCATATTACCATCCTGGCAGCAGATGATATGGAAGGGCGTGCAACGGGTGAAAGGGGACTGGACAAAGCAGCAAAGTACCTCGCCGAACAAGCAAGTGAAGCCGGCCTGAAAGCAATAGATACGAACAGGGATTATTATCAGAACTACACCCTGGTCCGAAAAGAAATGGACACCGAAAAATCCACCATTACAGTGTCTCATAATAACATTCCGGGCAGTCCCATGAACCTTCCATACTATGTTATGAATGCCGACACAAATAAAATGGAACTTAGTGGGGAAGTCGTATTTGGAGGATATGGGATAATTTCAGCCGAGGATGATTATAATGATCTCGAAGGAATTGATATTGCCGGAAAGATATTACTGATAATGAACAGGGGACCACTCAGCGAAACCGGGGAGGAGAATCTCCTGTTTAATCGCAACTGGAAATACTTCCGGTCTTTCCAGTACAAAATGCCGGCCCTGTCCCTGAAAAGACCCAAGGCGGTTCTTATCGTTCTTGATCCAAAATCCGGGTACAAATCCATGGAAGAAATATCAAGCCGTATGGCCAGGTATTGGAATTCCTCAAGGTATGTCAGGGAATTGAGTACGGAACAAACAACGAAGGGAGAGGAGACGGACACAAAATATATTTTCATTCATCGTGAAGTTGCCGAAGAAATACTAAAATCATCAGGCAATACACTTATGGATCTGCAAAATTCCATTGATTCAGTTCCCAAACCAAATTCATTCGAAGTTCCGGACACAAAGATTACCATTTCAGCAAACTATATAATCAATGAAAGACCCATTCCTAATGTTGTTGGAATTATTGAAGGATCTGATCCGGAACTTAAAAAGGAAGTGATCGTTTACTCCGCACATTTTGACCACCTGGGAACAAACAACAAGGGAGAAGTCTATAACGGGGCGGATGATAATGCCTCGGGTACTGCAGCCCTCATCGAACTCGCCGAAGCATTTAAAGCCGAGCAGACAAACCTGAAAAGATCCGTCATGATCTTATGGGTATCAGGTGAAGAGATCGGCCTGTACGGATCTAAGTATTATACAAAATACCCCCTGATGCCCCTTGAAAACACAGTGGCAAACATCAACCTTGACATGATCGGGAGGGTCAGAACGGAAAGAGATAAAGGAAAGACTTTTGGTGAATATGTAAGTATACATGGGATGGATACCATTGGACTGATAGGTGGGCATCAGAGCTCAGACCTGATGGAAATCCATGAACGGGTTACGAAAAAAGTGGGACTGTCCACCGATACCAGTCTGAATAATCCGGATCATCCATACCGCTATTATTACCGGAGTGACCATTTTAATTTTGCCAAAAATGATATCCCTGTCCTCTTTTATTCCACAGGTATCCATTTGGATTATCACAGGGTGACGGATGATACAGAAAGGATAGATTACAAAAAACTGAAAAAGGTATGCGAGCTCTCATTCCTGGTCGGCTATAAATTGGCTACCATGCCTGAGAGGGTCCGTGTAGACAATCCTTATTCAGGATGGTAAATACATATTCCGCCTTTGCATGTCGAAACAGCTCGACCAATCCGTAAATCAAAGGTTCTCATCGCGAATGGGACTCCTGCTATCGGCATTGGGCATAGCCGTAGGAACGGGAAATATCTGGAGATTCCCGAGAATCGCCGCTCAAACCGGCGGGGATGAGGGAGCCGGTGCCTTCCTATTGGCCTGGCTGGTCTTCCTCTTGCTCTGGAGCATTCCGCTAATCATCGCTGAGTATGCACTGGGCAGAAAATTCAGGTCCGGTGTCATCGGGATTTTTCTCCAGGCCGTTGGGAAAAAACTTGCCTGGATGGGTACATTTGTTGCCTTCGTATCCACCGCCATTGCATTTTTCTATACCGTTGTGGTAGGCTGGTGCATTTATTATTTTATCTATACCCTCACCCACTCACTTCCGGAGACCACACCGGATGCCATGATGGTATGGAATCAATACCAGGAAGGGAACTGGCCATTTCTTTTTCACTCCCTGGCAGTGGTATTAGGAGCACTGGCAATCTGGAAAGGAATCCGCTCTATCGAGAAAGTAAACAAGATCCTGATCCCCGTTCTCCTGGTCATTGTCCTAATCTCAGTAATCAGAGCAGTCACCCTGCCTGGATCAGGTGAAGGAATCCGTTACCTTTTCACACCTCAATGGAGTCAGCTCAAAGAACCAGGTACCTGGCTTGCAGCTTTGACCCAGAATGCCTGGGATACAGGTGCCGGCTGGGGACTCTTCCTTACCTACGCCGCCTATATGAAGTCCAAACACCAGGTGGTCAAAAATGCATTTATTACAGGAATTGGAAATAACACCGTTTCAATTCTTGCAGCCATCATGATCTTCGGCACTGTTTTCTCAGTTCTTCAGAATGAGATGGGTATGAACCAGGCCGAAACTCTCAATATCATGCGGACCAGCGGTCCGGCCAGCACGGGACTAACATTCATCTGGATGCCCCAGCTCTTCGCCAGGATGGTTATGGGAAAACCCCTGGCAATCCTGTTCTTCCTCGGACTCAGCTTTGCCGGTTTTTCATCCATCATTTCTATGTTTGAACTTTCGACAAGGGTGCTGCTTGACAGGGGACTAAAAAGAGCACAGGCCATTGGAGTGGTCGTAATTGTGGTTTATCTAATGGGACTCCCATCTGCCCGTAACCTGGAACTGTTGAGTAACCAGGATTTCGTCTGGGGAATCGCATTGATGATCTCAGGTGCCTTTATTGCTTTCGCCATCATTAGAAATAAGATCCCTCTTATCTCCTCCGAAATTAACAGCATCCCTAATGATTGGAAAGTAGGTAAAACCTGGTCCCTTATTATCCGATTCTTCATTCCAGTCGCTGCCCTGGCTCTACTGGCCTGGTGGATGTTCCTCTCGGCCACAGTCTTTGCCCCTGATGAATGGTATAATCCCTTCAATCCTTACAGTGTTATGACTTGCCTGGCACAGTTCGCCCTGGTGCTTACCCTGTTCATCCTGTTCAACCGGGCCATCATTCGAAAAATTAAAATCTGAAGATCCCAGGCAGTAGTACTATCTAACCCGCTTCAGGTATTATCAAGTCCAGACTAGGTACTATCAAGTCCCGCCAAAGAAGTTTTCAAGCCTGGCTCAGGTATAAAATGCTTCAAGGATCCAGAACCTTACCTGCTCCTTATCGATTTCCTGCAGATTCCTGTATTTAATAGACCTTAAAAATTTTCCTGATCCGGATAATAATCCATCCGGATCCCTTAACATCAGTCCATTGTGAAAAGCTAGAGAAACATGATTCTTAAATCCGGCTACATAGCAGATAGGTTTGCTTCCCAGGCTGAAAGTAGCCGCCTTCCACTTTATACCTTCAGAAACTTCCGGCACAATCTGCTGGATGCAATCCCTTAAAAAGAACATGACCTCCCTAAATTCAGGCGGGAACTGTTCTATATAATCAATTACTTCAGGATCTGATTTCATGGCATTGTTTCTCTTTCTATGTAAAATTTTCAACTTCTATAAAGATAAATAAACCAGAAAAAACAAACGATACTGCCTTTATGTCAGTCCATTTGAAATAAATCATGTCATTATGTCATTGACTCCATTAGTTTTGTCATAATTCTGGTAGTGGCATATGGTTTGAATGGGGTGTCCTGACAAACGATAACAATGTTTAATTAAAATAATGGAGGATAAAATCATGTTAGCAAGAATTAACAAAACGTACCCAAGTTTTATGGATGATTTTTTAGGATTGGACCGCTATCCGGTTCGTTACAACAACAGTGGCTTCAAGAGCCTTCCAGCTGTAAATATTTCAGAAGGCGAAAATGAATTCACCATCGAGGTAGCTGCACCTGGACTGGAGAAGAAGGATTTCAAGATTAATCTCGAGAATGATGTTCTTACTATTGCTTCTGTTAGGGAAGACAATAAGGAAGAAATCCAGGAGAACTACACCCGTAAGGAATTCGGTTACTGTAACTTCAGCCGTTCTTTCAACCTGCCGGACACGGTAGATGCTGAAAACATATCGGCTGCGCACAAAAACGGAATCCTGAATGTGAGCATTCCAAAGAAAGAAGAAGCCAAGGCAAAACCTGCAAGGCAGGTTGCAATCAAGTAAAAAACCATAGGTTTGTGTGAATTGAGAAGGCTGTTCCGAGAGGGATGGCCTTTTCTATTATAGCTTTATCACTGAATTTCAAGAATAAGCTTATTCAGGCGGTCAATTTCTGCGGTAAGGGATTTTCCAGAGAATGTTGCACCGGAAAGGGCATCAATATCTACCCCGTATTCTATGTCCTTTCCGTGGATCCAGTTCGGTAAATTTATTGAGCCATTTCTTTGATGAAACCTGGCTGCCGTGTTCTGACCGGTAGGTCAGTATTCTGATCTCAACAAGTTTCTTGTCCATTTGGTAAAGCACCATAAAGTCGAATCGCTCATATCTGCCCTTGGCGGATGAAATCACAAGATAAGCCTTGGATTCAGAGGATCCATTCAAGAGAAGAAAAAGAGTGTCCTGGCCAGAGTAATTCTTCAAGCCCATATTGATAGGCAGTGTTTCGAGTCCGGTTTCATCAAGGGATTCCCCCAGGTGATCGCTCATGACTTTCGTTGCCAGTTTCAGTGCTTTATTAATTGTCTTTTCAGAATAGCTACCTCCTGTTGCTTTTCCCGGTAATAAAAGGATCAGAAAAATGGCAAATCCAATAAATAATCGTTTCATCAAGAAATCTTACAAAACCTTAATACTAATACTTCCTTCATACTTCCACGTTCTAAATAATTCTACAACCTTTATACTTCTATAACCTTTAAACTTCTAAATCTTTAAAACATAAATGCGATTCCCATATTCATCTGGTTTTTGCCTGTGCCGCTTGCATTCAGGAACCTTTGATAGTCCATTTTTACAGCCACACCCTGTGTGAACCAATAACCTAATCCAAGGGTGATATCAGTCCGGTTAAAGGCATCATTAACAGTAAGTGGTCCTTCCACGCCTGCATGGGTATTATATTTTTCGTACCTGGCAAAGGGAACGAGTTTCTGGTCTCCTTTCCCTGATCCATGAAGCACATTATATCCTGCTTCCATGTAATATCCAAGCATGGAGGATCCAAGGTCTGAGCCTGTAAATTGGTTATACTGGAGGGTATTGCTGAGGCTATTGAAAATCAGCTGACCCCTTAAATGAAGTCCCTTTAAGGTATACCTGAAATCAATCCCAACCATAGCCGTTCCCACAACCGATGAATCTGCTGTGGCGATTCCCTGGCTGTCATTTTTGTCCAGTCCCTGGTAAAGGGTAGATTGTGATTTCCCAAAATATCCCGACAGTCCAATATTCAAACCGGGAAGCCCGAAATACTCGAGCTTCATGGAGAAATTGGGATTTGAAATAATGGATTCAGCCCCTTTTTGTCTTCCTCCCCTAAGACCGTTCTTGCCGTTGAAACCAGCAGCATTATCGTATCCCTTGAATCCGTTCACAATATATGCCTGGTATTTGAGCGAGGGTGCCGGAAAGTGTTCCTGAGATCCCGGCCCCAATTTCTCGCCATGTGGTTGGGACAATGTATTTATCGACATTTGGTCTTTCCACACCATTAAAAGTCGGAGGTTCATGATACTCATTCACAATCCCCATTGGAATTAGCAGGAGTCCCCCTCTCAAATTCATAAAATCATTCAGACGGTAATTAATAAAGGCCTGCTCAACATACACCTCTTTTACATGTTCGAATTCGATCTCGGTAATCATCTGCAGGCGGTCAGTAAAGTGATAACCTACCAGAAGAACCATCCGATGAACATCCAGGTTACCGTTATTCAGCTGATTTTCACCAAAAGGCTGGTTATAATCAATCTGTCCATATCCCCCGATAACCAGGTTCCTGTCCCTTTCGTTCTCAAGCAATCTCTGGGATGTGTTTTGGGCATGGCCTGAAAGAAGGGCCATGACTAACATTATTGAGGTAATTATTTTATTGATCATAATCTGCTATTTTTAGGCTTTGTAAAATATGTTTTTACTTCCACCGAAAGGGGCTCTTTATCCTATTTAGAGGTTATTTAGAATTACGGTATATGCGCATTGTTCATATTAAAACTTTTAAGGGAGGAACTCTGTTTTTCATCCAGTATATATCGCTGGTATACCTGATCTTCAGCGGTTCCCTCTACCCTTCTGAATGGTATACCTGGATACCCTATCTCGCGGGTTGGGTGCTGGGACTCTGGGCAATTATTGCGATGGGAAGTGGTAATGTGAACGCCGGACCGGATATTATTGCCGGGAGCCCGCCTCGTCAGTTACGGGTCCATATAAACTTATCCGTCATCCGATGTATGCTGCAGTTTTCCTGGTCTTTACTCCATTGACCCTGACAACCGTATCCAACATTCGTTTTGCCGTGCTGCTTGTACTTACCCTGAACCTTGTACTAAAGCTCAATTTCGAGGAGGGGCGACTCAGGGATAAGTTTGTAGAATATTCCGAATATTCAGACAGAACATGGCGGCTTCTGCCTTATGTTTACTAATTTTGAATTCATTAATTCAATAATGGAAGATTATCAGTCCGATGAACATATAACCCAGGAACAGATAGAACTGGCCAGATATGCAAAGGCCCTCAGCCACCCCATCCGGATCTATATTCTTAAGCTTCTTTCCAGGGAGGCCTGTTGTTACAGTGGAGACCTGGCAGAGGTACTTCCCATCGCCAGGTCTACTCTCTCCCAGCATTTAAAGGAACTGAAAAGAGCAGGCCTGATAAAAGGGACCACGCATCCACCCAAAATAATGTATTGCCTGAACCAGGAAGCATGGGAAAAAACAAGAAAATATTTTTCAGATTTTCTTGATACCTGATATTATTTTAAGATATATTTCGTATTTTTACGAAATACAAAATGAATAGATTATGGAAACTCCTGAAGAAATAAAAAAAATGGTGCGGGACAAGTATGCCGGCATTGCTATCGAGAGTGAAAAAACTAAGGGCTCCTGCGGATGTTGCAATGGGGATGGCATAGATTATTCCATCATGTCCGAGGATTACAGCAAG
This sequence comes from uncultured Bacteroidaceae bacterium, assembly GCA_963777115.1. Classification (GTDB taxonomy): domain Bacteria; phylum Bacteroidota; class Bacteroidia; order Bacteroidales; family SM23-62; genus SM23-62. The sequence continues at coordinate 283,885 of CAVZPP010000003.1, forward strand.
GTCAAAGGCTATGCCCCCGAGGCTGATCTTGGACTGGGTTGTGGATTACCAACACAATTTGCATATATCCGTCCCGGTGATACCGTCGTTGATATGGGATCGGGAGCAGGAAATGATTGTTTCATTGCAGCCAGGGAGACGGGTGAACATGGTAAGGTCATCGGAATTGACATGACCGGGGTAATGGTCAGTAAAGCAAAGATCAATGCTGAGAAACTGGGATATAAGAATGTTGAATTTCACCTTGGAGAGATTGAGAACACTCCACTTGATGATAACTCGACAGACATTGTGGTGAGTAATTGCGTGTTCAACCTTGCCCCGGATAAAACTGCTGCTTTCAAGGAAACATTCAGGATTCTGAGACCGGGGGGACATCTGAGCATATCCGACATTGTAACAGATGGCAGTCTTCCTGAATCCCTGCTTAAGGAAGCTGAAATGTACGCCGGATGCATTGCCGGGGCACTGGAGGAAAATCATTATATAAATATTGTAAAGGAAACCGGCTTTTCCGATGTAACCATCATGAAAAAAAGGAAAATTGACCTGCCTATATCCCTTTTGGATAAATATGGTGTAAGCGATGATTTTAAAGGGGAGATGGGAGTCGGAATTTATAGTGTAACCGTATTTGCCAAAAAGCCTCATCAGTTGATCTCGTAATACTTTCTTTATATTCTGAATCTTCTCGGGTGATTCAAATCACCTGTTCCAATAATTCAAATCACTGCTGTTGATCACGAAGGTTCTTCCGGTTTTGTAACTTGCTTATTAAAGCAGTATACGGAATCTTGAAAAAGGACTTTTACATATTTAAATGTCTTCGTGAGATACACAGGCAAAAGCAAATGCAGCTTCTTGGGGATGGTCACAATGGTATCATTCTGATCCTCAATACTCCAGGCTCACTGGAACATTTCATGGTCCATACCAACCCGGAAAAACTTCAGCAAATTTTCGAGACCGTACTTGACCATGTGATCAATACCATATCAAAGGGAAGTATAGAAATTGGTTATAAACTAGGAAAAGAAGATAAAATCTCCTGTTATGTTAAAGAACCACCCATGCCGGTTTACAGCCAGGCCAGGTTTGAAAACAGGTTTGAAACGGAAGCTTCATTAATATCCGGTATAACGAACATTCTTGAAGGAATGGGGGGTAATATCTGGATTGAAAAAACAACTGAAAATCCGAAAACATTCTGGTTTTCAATGGATATTCACCCACCCGGATTAAATGGAAATCCTGGACAGGCTGATAAGGATCCCTTTCCAGCATCAGACTGGTTGGATAAGACCATACTCATTGTAGATGATGTCCATACCAACCTGATGTTGCTTGAAAAGATACTTACCCCAACCCGGGCCAATGTAATCAGCGTTGACAATGGACTAAAAGCGGTGAATGCCGTGAAAAAGGAAAAATCAATCGATATCGTACTTATGGATGTCAGAATGCCGGTACTTGACGGATATGAAGCCACCAGAAGAATCAAACGGAATAAACCCTGGTTACCGGTGGTCGCCATATCGGCTTTTGGCAGTTCATCTGAATCAGAAAACTGGAAAAATGCAGGATGTGATGCTTTCCTTAGTAAACCACTGAATACCTATGAGTTAATGAAGATAATGCAGGGGCTTCTTGCAAATGTACAGGTCGAGCCATAATAGAGCTTATACAATTATTTTTTTAATTCAAAATTATATGTATTTTTGCATGCCCATTTAATAAAATTATAGCATGGCTCATCATTTATCAGCAAAGAAAAGGATCAGAAAAAGCGAGAACCGCAAGGTACATAACAGGTATTTTGCAAGAACTACCCGTAATGCTATTAAGGAACTTCGTAGCACTAAAGAAAAAGAAGTTGCCACAGAAATGCTGCCGAAGGTATCATCCATGCTTGACAAACTAGCAAAAAAGAATATCATTCACAGCAACAAGGCAAACAACCTCAAGTCCAAACTTGCACAGCACGTCAATAGTTTATAAATATATATCCACTTGTGGAACAACCCTCTTCAGAACGAAGGGGGTTTTTTTTATGCCTTTTTGGAACCGATTTCCTGCCAAGTTTGCCATTAAGGATAAACACCTGATATGCAATCTTACAAGACTACGGGAATCAAGGACTGGGCACTCGAAGACCGGCCGAGAGAAAAACTGTTATCCAAGGGAATTACAAGTCTCAGCAATGCAGAACTGCTGGCAATCCTGATCCGGAGCGGAGGCCCCGAGGCATCCGCTGTTGAATTGGCCAGGCAAATCCTCAAACAGTCAGACAATAATCTTCAGGAACTGGGCAAAAAATCGGTCAATGACCTTGTTAAACATAATGGAATGGGACCCGTAAAAGCCATTTCAATAGTGGCGGCACTTGAACTAGGTCGGAGAAGAAAAAAAACAGAGATCCGGGAAAAGATTCGTATATCCGGAAGCCAGGATGTATTCCAGCATTTTCATCCTTTAATAGCTGACCTTGCCCATGAAGAATTCTGGGTCCTGTTTATGAACCGATCGAACAAGGTAATCGACAATGTCCGGATTTCACAGGGTGGGATATCCGGCACGGTCATCGATGTTAGGTTAATCCTGAAGAATGCGCTGGACAGGCTGGCAACTTCTATTATCCTTTGTCATAATCACCCTTCTGGAAACCTGAAACCCAGTGATGCGGATATTAAGATCACCACAAAAATATCTGAAGCAAGCCGGTCAATGGATATCCAGTTACTTGATCATATTATTGTAGCGGATAATTCATACTTTAGCTTTTCTGATGAAGGAATGATTTGAAACCACTGCTACATATACAGAATCCGGAAGAAGCATCCGGGTTTTATGATGAATGCATAAAAAATTCTCCCAATGGACTTATTTATGCCTTATCCTGGTATCTGAATATTATTAGTCCGGATTGGGAGATACTAACAACGGAGGACCATTCCACAGTAATGCCCCTGCCCCTGACAAGGTCACTGGGCCGGAAACTCATCCGTCAACCTGATTTTGCATGGCAGCTCGGTATTTTTTCAACCAGGGTTCCTTCCCCCGAGATAATAAGGCATTTTATCCGTTCCATCCCTCATTCTTACCGTCTCCGTAAGCTTTGCCTCAGTAAACTCAATATTGTTGAGTCTGCAGCCACAAGATTCCTGAATTCTTCTGAGCTGGATCTTATTCAACCTTACAAGCATATCCGTTCCAAATACGGTCCTTCCATGCAGAAACAACTCCGGCTTGCAAAGGATAACTCCTTAAGCTTCATCAGTAATATCTCCGTACACGATATGCTGATGTTTGCTTATAAACTTGACAAGTTTCACAGTCATAGGTTAAAACCCAGGGATATTTCTGTCATGAGACTGATCCTCAGCAACTCGATCCGGTTCCGCATGGGCCGGATAGGAGCAGCTTATGATGCACACAATAACCTATGCGCTACGATTGTTTTCCTTACTTTCAGGGGAAGGTCAAGCATTCTTCATGCTGCTGCGAGTAATGAGGGACTTGCATCAGGGGCGATTGAATTTATTTTGGACCGGTTTATTGAATCCAATGCCGAAAAAAACCTGGTGCTATGTGTTGACAATCCGGCTGAAAGGAAGCTCATGGATATCATGAAATGCTGTGGTTCGGGTATATCAAATTTCCCCTGCTTAAAAAGCCTGAACTTTAAATAATGGGGATCACCTCAAGTGGGTCCTCACACCGTAAAAGCAGCTCACTAATCGTCTTGTGAAAGACGGGATGAACAAGATCCGGCAGGATTTCAACCAGGGGGATGAGAACGAATTTTCGTTGATGCAATCTCGGGTGAGGAACCTTTAACAACTCCGTATCAGCAATTATTTCATTATAAAACAGGATATCTATATCCAGCTTTCTATCCTGATATTCAGCACCTTCCCTCTCTCTGCCAAAAAAACATTCAATTTCCTGTATCAGGTCAAGGCAATCCCCTAATCCCTGATCCGTTCTTATTTCAATACATTGATTGTAGAAAAGGTTTTCACTTTTATAACCCCAGGAACGGGATTCATATATGGCAGAACATTTCATGATCTCTCCCAGTTTATCTATGATATTCTGCATAGCAGACTCAAGATTTTTCTGCCGGTTTCCCAGGTTACTTCCAGTTGATAAAACAAGTGTATGCATCTCAATCTATAAGCGTCTCCCAATTTCAGAATATTTTTTTATATATCTTTGATTCCTAGCAATAAATAACACCATGAAAAGTTTCCTGAAATACACACTTGCCACCCTCACCGGGATTATGCTTACCACAATGGTTTTCGTTTTCCTGATCATTATTATCATTGCGGCTTCATCATCTGAAAAGCCCGTTGAAGTTAAACCCAACACCATTCTTTATATGACCCTGAATGACAGGATCGTGGAAAGGGCCGTGGATAATCCTTTTGATTTTCTGCCAGGCAATATGTCCTCCCTTCGTGAAATGGGACTAAATGATATCCTGAATAATATCAGTAAGGCAAAAAAAGACGACAACATTAATGGTATCTATCTTGAACTTTCAGCCATAACTGCAGGCATTGGCACAACCCAGGAGATCCGTAACGCACTGCTGGATTTCAAGGAGAGTGGGAAATTCATCATTACCTTCGCAGATGTTTATACCCAAAAATCCTATTACCTGGCTTCCGTGGCTGATACTATTTACCTGAATCCAAAAGGGAATTTTTTCCTAACGGGACTGGCCTCACAGATAATGTTTTACAAGGGGGCCCTGGATAAATTGGGGATAGAAGCCCAGGTTATCCGGCACGGTGAGTACAAATCTTTCGTAGAACCTTACATTTCCGATAAAATGAGTCCTGAAAACAGGGAACAGATCATGCATTGGGTGGGCTCAATATGGCAAAATATGCTGAATGATATTGGTGAACAACGCAATATACAGCCGGAAACTCTTGACCGGCTGGCAGACAATATTGATATTCGTACAGCAGAGTCAGCACTTGAATATGGATTGGTCGATGGACTCATATTCAAGGATGAATTAATCAATAACCTTAAAAATATTACAGAAACTGATGAGAAGAAAGATCTTAAAGTAATCACCCTGAGAAAATATACCAAGGTCACTGCCAAGAGGGATTATAAAGGAATTGCAAAAGATAAAATAGCAGTAATCTATGCCCATGGCAGTGTCCAGTTGGGAAACAATGGAGAGGGCACCATCGCTTCAGAGCGTATTTCAAAGGCTATCCGTAAGGCAAGAAGGGACAGTACTGTAAAAGCCATAGTACTAAGAGTAAACTCCGGCGGCGGTGGAGTACTTGCATCGGATATCATATTTCGTGAGGTAGAACTTGCCAGCCAGACAAAACCATTCATAGCTTCAATGGGGGATGTAGCTGCATCAGGAGCCTATTATATTCTTGCCCCTGCCGATACAATATTGGCTCAACCAAATACGATTACCGGATCAATCGGTGTATTTGCAATTCTGCCCAATCTTAAACCATTTATGAATAATAAACTGGGATTGACAGTTGATGTCGCAAAAACTAATCCCATGGCGGATATTGGTAGTCCCTTCAGACCCATGACAGCAGAAGAAAAGTCTATTATCAAGTTGATGATTGAAGATACCTATAATGATTTTGTGGAAGAAGTTTCCAGGGGCCGCGGGATGACCATCGAAGAGGTAAATACCATTGGTCAAGGCCGTGTATGGAGCGGGGAAAATGCACTGGATAACGGTTTGATTGATGCCTATGGCGGACTGCATGATGCCATTGAAATTGCTGCAAGTATGGCTGGACTCGAAAAATATCGTGTTCTCGACCTTCCAAAACTTGAAGATCCACTTGACCAGTTTATCAGGCAACTTACTGAAAATGCTAAAACCAGAATGGTCAGTCGTGAACTCGGACAATTTTATCACTATTTTGAAACCATTCAGGAACTGGAAGGATTATACGGAATTCAGGCTCGCCTGCCATTCAAATTTGAATTGCACTAAACCGCCTAACAGGGCAAGATTACATGCCTCTACCAACAAAAAATAACTATAGCATATTGCTATATCCATTCTCCCTGATCTATGGTTTTATAATCTGGGCCCGGAATTCCCTTTTTGACCTAGATATAATTAAATCAAAAGAATTTCCAATCCCGGTAATTTCAGTTGGGAATATTACTGTAGGTGGTACAGGGAAAACACCTCATATAGAATTTCTTGCAGGTCTGTTAAAAGATGAATTCAATGTGGCCACCCTTAGCCGGGGATACAAAAGAAAAACCCGGAGTTTCATCCTTTCAACAACTGATTCAGATGTACATGATATTGGAGATGAACCTTTGCAGATCAAACAAAAATTTCCTGAAATTCATGTGGCGGTGGACCGGAAACGTGTGAATGGTATTAAGGAATTAATGAACCGAATAAAAGATCTGGATGTTATCCTTCTGGACGATGCATACCAGCATCGATATGTCAAACCCGGTCTCTCCCTATTGCTGATTGATTTCAACCGTCCCATTTCAGAGGATCGCCTCCTTCCTGCCGGAAGACTCAGGGAACAGACGTACGAAAAAAGAAGGGCCAATATCATCCTTATTACCAAATGTCCGGACAGGCTCAAACCTATCGAAAGAAGGATCATCGTAAAAGACCTGAAATTATACCCTTTTCAAAATCTATATTTTTCAAAACTTACTTATGGTGAGCCGGTTCCCGTATTTAATAAAACTAAAATTACAACTACCCTTGCTGATATGAAGGCAGCAAAACCTGGCATTCTTATGGTAACAGGAATTGCGGGTCCCCGCCATTTCAAAAGACATTTACGTGGCATTTCAATCAACATAACTGAAATGACATACCCCGATCATCATTCATTTACCGAGAAGGACATCTCCAACATCCTGCAATCATTCAGGGAAATGCAGGAAAAGGAAAAGTTGATATTTACCACTGAAAAAGATGCTACGAGGTTGAGAAAATTTACTAATATTGAAGCCACCATCCGTGACAGGATGTTCTATATCCCGGTCAGCATTGAAATCCTCAACGAGGATGGCGAAAATTTCAATAACCAGATTCGAAGCTATGTTAGAGACAATAAAAGAGACAGTATCCTTCATAAACAGCAAGACTGAAATCATACCTGAGGTTGGTATTATTCTTGGCACCGGTCTGGGCGGCATGGTGAATGAAATAGAGATACACAACACCCTTGAATATGAAGACATTCCGAATTTTCCCGTTTCCACGGTTGAAAGCCACCATGGCAAACTCATTTTCGGAACCCTTGGCGGGAAAAGGATAGTCGCCATGCAGGGACGTTTTCATTTTTACGAAGGTTATTCTCCACAGGAAATTACCTTCCCTGTAAGGGTAATGAAATACCTGGGAATCTCTCATCTCTTCGTCTCCAATGCCAGCGGGGGAATAAACCCCGAGCAGGAGATTGGTGACCTGATGATCCTTGATGATCATATTAACCTGATACCGAATCCCCTGATAGGAAAACATGAACCTGATTTCGGAGTTCGATTTCCGGATATGAGTGAGACTTACGACAGGGGCTTGATTGAAAAAGCTCTCCGGATCGGAAAGGATAATAATTATCCCCTATGCCTGGGCTGCTATGTGGGGGTTACCGGTCCAACGCTAGAAACACCCAAGGAATACCAATATTTCAGGATTATCGGAGGAGATGCAGTTGGCATGTCGACCGTCCCCGAAATCATTGTCGCCCACCAGATGGGTTTGATTTGTTTTGCCATCTCCATCATAACGGACCTCGGTGTACCGGGTAAAATAGTCAAGGTAACACATCAGGATGTCGCCGGCGTGGCTGAAAAAGCTGAGCCACAAATGACCCATATTATGAAAGATCTGATCAGCGGTCTTTAGAAAGCACACAGGTTTCTCTGAATTTTTGATTTCCCCAAGCTGTACCCTAAACTTCTGCGTATACCAGGTAAATGCCTGCCTGAGACTGTTATCCTAAAAAGATGCTCTTAAATAGGTAAATCCACCTTCCTGGGAATTGACTCATATCTGATATATCCTTAATTTTATAATTAGCTTTTCGGGGAAACCTGATCAGCCTTCTCAACCCTGTCTCAACCATTTTTTTCAGAAAACCCTAAAACCAATGGATTTCAAAATTTCCAGAACGTTATGGCACTTCTGTTTATGTTTTGCCATTCTTGCATCCTCCAACCTAAACAACAAACTGCAAGCTCAGCTCTCGGGCACCTATTTTATTAGTGATACGAGCAGCTATAAGTCATTTAAACAGGCGGCATCCGACCTGCAAGCCCTGGGTGTCTCCGATGCGGTGATCTTTAAAGTTTTGCCGGGAATTTATAATGAGCGTATTGAATTGAAGGGTATTCCGGGAACCAGCGAAATCAATCAGGTAAGTTTTGAATCATACGATGGGGATTCCTCCGGGGTAATCCTGACGGACAGCTGTTTCATTGATTCAAATTATATTGTGTTCATCACTGAAGCCTGCAGCTGGGTAAATTTCAAAGGCATTACCCTGCGATCCCTTGGCACAATTTATGGCCGTGTAGTTCATCTCGGAACCCCGCCTCAGCATATCAGTTTCTCAAATTGTGTTTTTACGGGAATATACAGCTCACCTGGTTCCGGCTACTCGGAACGAACCCTTGTATACTCTTCCAGCTCCTATATGGATTACCTGAGCTTTGAAAATAACCTCTTTGAATATGGTTCGACCGCCCTTTACCTGCATGGAAATAATAACGGGACCGGTTATATACAGGGCATAAGCATTCGGAATAATATTATGAAGGGACTCGGATACCAGGGAATCCTGCTGCATAATCCTGTCTACCCGGAAATATCAAACAATACCATCCAATCCTATGAAGCTGGAATTGATATTGGAGTCTGCTATATTTCTGCCCGAATTATAAATAATAAAATTTATGCCGGGGATTATGGTATTGATTTTGGTGCCGCAACCGTATTATCTCCACCTGCCCTGATTGCCAACAATTTCATTTACATGGGTGAGTCGTCAAATTATGGGCTACATATCAGCGGTGGGAACGGCAGCTATGATATATTCCATAATACGATAATTACCAATGAGGATTATTTCATAAATTACGGGTTCTTCCTTGGTGGTTCGTATGGTTTCCCAAGATTCCGGGTAAAGAATAACATCGTGGCCTGCAGAAACGATGGGGTACCGATATATATTCAGAGTCCATCGGACATTGCAGAACTGGACTATAACTGCTATTATACTGCAGGCAATTTCATGGCTTGGATTATGTTTGAGCCCCTCATTTTCAGCCTCGAGGATTTTCAGTCCAAGACGGGATTCGACACCCATTCCTATGTTGCCTACCCTGATTTTGTTTCTGACACTAACCTGCATGCCAGAACTGCCTGGTTTGACGGAAAAGGGACCCCTGTTGCAGAGGTTACATTGGATATCGACGGGGATCCTCGCGATGGTTCAAGTCCGGATATTGGGGCGGATGAATTCACTCCGGATCCCGGGGTTCTTCCTCCATACTCTGGCAGCTACTCTATCGGCTCCGGGGGTCATTTCCCGGACCTTGATGATGCTGTAGAAAATCTTAAACTTAAAGGAGTATCCGCACCGGTTTCCCTGGAGTTTCTCGATGGAGAGTATCCCATTAAGTCAAGAATACCCTCCTTCCCGGGAGCCTCATCAACAAATACAATAACCCTGACATCACAGAGCCAGGATGCTTCAAAGGTCACCCTGGTTCATGACAATCCGGATGAAAATAACAACTATATACTCTGGATTGACGGAGCTGATTTCCTCACTATTAAAGATCTGGGGTTCGAAGCGGACATCGATATTACTTATGGGAGGAGTATCGTTTTCAAGGGAGGATCAGAATCCCTAAAAATCCAGGATAATAAATTCAAGTCCAGCTTCAATACAAATGCTCTTACCCATCTTACACAGCTTTATTCCGCTGAAAACTATTACAGGGATTTTGTAATCTCTGGAAATGTATTTGACAGCTGTGCATATGGACTGTATTTTGCATTTTCCAAAGCCGAGTGGGAGAGTCCCTCTGGAATTCAGCTGGAAGGCAATTCATTCTCCAATATCGGGTATTCCGGGATTTTTTTGCAGAGAACAAACTCACCTGTTATTACTAAAAATAATATTTCTGCGAAGTCAAAGGGAATCGACCTGAGTAGGTGCAATAATGAATTACAAATCACCAACAATACAATTATTGCAGAAAACGGTGAGGGATTATCCATAAGCATATCAGTGGCGTCTGAGGAAGAAATGGGACTGATCGCCAATAATATGATTTCCATGACGGGAACCAATAAAGCAAAAGGTATATATTTCCAGTCTTCCGACTACCATAATGTGCTTCACAACAGCGTGAATATTATGAGTCCCCTGATTACGGCTATTGCATTTTATTCCAACTACTCCGATCATTTAAGTATCTATAATAACATATTCAATAACAGCGGAGGCGGATATGCTTTTCAAACCGTAAGCGGCCTCATAGACTCATCCGATTATAATGATCTGCATTCGGCAGGGAGCAACCTCGCCAATATTGGAGGGACAATCTATGCAGATCTTGAATCCCTAAAAACAGGGACAGGTAACGAAACCCACTCCTTATCAGTTGACCCTGTATTTGTCAGTAATTCGGACCTGCACCTGAACTCAACCTCGGTAGTGGCACATGCAAGGCCACTTAAGGAAGTGAATACAGATATTGACGGGGAAAACAGGAATCCGTATACCCCGGATATCGGGGCGGATGAATTTGCCCCTTCCGATAATTACCCGCCTATACTGGTATCTCCTGTGCCGGATTTGTACTTTCCGGAAGATACCGGGATAGTCCTGGCTGTCCTTCTCAATAATATATTCACCGATCCGAATCCGGGCGATACCCTTGAATTCCAGGCTACAGGGGACAATCCTGAAATTATGCTCAGCCTTGCCCATGACAGCCTGATGCTTAATCCAATAAGCAATTACTATGGATCTGTTGAAATCATTCTGTCTGCAACGGATAATGCCGGATTGGTAGCTAGAGATACATTTATTACTGTGTTTTATAATGTCAATGATCCACCGGTGGCAATCAGCGATTCTGCCATTGTGCAGCAGGATTCTTCTGTCCGGATTTTTGTACTCTACAATGACTATGATATCGATGGAGATGAATTGAGGGTCCAATCCTATGTGGAAGGAGATCATGGAGACGTAATGCTTGCTTTTGGAAGTAATTCAATGGTTTATATTCCTGATATTGGTTTTACCGGTGAGGACAGTATCAGGTATGTGTTGACGGACCAGAAGGGAGAGTATGATTCAGCCACGGTCTTCATTACAGTAAGCCCGGACGAAACAGAGCCCGGATTCGAACAGATCCTGGTGAATTTTGATTCAGTTGCCTTTGGAAACGCCATCTGGGGAGATATTGACAACGACTCAGATTATGACATCCTGGTTTGCGGAGAAAAATCAGATGGTTCAAAGGTGACCTCCGTCTATTTTAACAATGAGGGGGTATTTGAAAAATCTAATAAGCAACTGGAAGGTGTCAGTCCAAAAAACGACCAGTCCATTGCTTTCACAGATCTAGACACAGACGGTCACCTGGATGTTATCATTACCGGTGAAGACAACAGTGGAAATGCCTTTACCGGAGTCTATATTTATGAATCTGGTCTGGGGTATATTGAATACAAAACAGATTTACCAGGGGTGATGGAGGGTTCAGTGGACTGGGGTGATTATGACCGGGATGGAGATCCGGATCTTTTGCTCTCAGGACGAATGGATGATGGAAACTATCATTGTAAGATCTACCGAAATAAGGGAGAATCGGGTCCTTTAAAATGGGAATTCCAGGCCGTGTTTACGGATTTCATACTCTTGAAGGAGAGTACTGCAAAATTCGTAGACTTTAACCAGGATGATTATCTGGATGTAATTACCACAGGAATTGATCCCAATCATGACATTGTCGGATATTACTATACCAATGACAAGGGGATGTATGGTTTGGGCAAAATGGGCAAATCCTGCAATGGATCCATTGCTTATGCTGATTTCGATGCAGATGGAAAAGTTGAAGTTCTGACCACGGGTGATACTTCCTTTTTTGGTATTGATCCGGCAACCCGGCTCTGGGAATTTGATGAAACCGGTATTACTGAAATTGCTACTGACCTTGAAAATGTGTACCTGAGCTCAGCCGATTGGGGCGATTATGACCATGATGGTGATTATGATCTTATCCTTTGCGGGAAGAATGATCAGCTGGCAAATGTTACCATCTTGTACAAAAACTATAACGGCACATTAGTTAATTCAGGAAAGCAATTTCCCGGAATGGCGCAGGGGACAGTTAATTGGGGAGATTATGATTCAGACGGCGACCTTGACCTTCTCATGTCTGGCTATATCAGCAGCTCGCCCAACAGAATCACAGCTATCTACAGGAATAACTCTGAAGTACTTAATCAGGCACCTGCCAGTACCTCTTCAATCGATATTAAAGAAGACAAGAACCAGGTAACAATAAGCTGGTCCGAAGCAGTAGATAATGAAACTCCCTCCCGGTCCCTTACCTATAATATCTGGCTCCAACGTAAAAAGTCATACAAGCCGGTTCTTCATCCCCTAACCGACAAAGATGGATATCTTAAGATAAGCGGGTACGGCAATGCATTTAATAATTCGGTTATCATCAATGGTTTGGAAGAGGGCGCTCTTTATACCTGCAGGATCCAAACCGTCGATGCAGGATTCGCGGTCTCTGAATGGTCAGAGAAGGAGTTTAATACAGAATCAGATCTATTTCAGGAAATGGATTTCTCAATTAGTACACGGTTTAGTATTAATGCAGAATGGATTGATTCTGATGATAATGACAGCCTGGAATTATTTATTGCAGGGGCGAATGATGAAGGATCCTTCGCTCGGACTTATCCTCTCATTAATGGGGAAATTGACACAGGGTATACAATTATACACCAGGGACATGCAGACCAGAAGGCAATGATAATGGATATGAACAATGATAATATCCTTGATTATTCTTATGGGTTTTCATTGGATTCTTCATTTAGTATCCATATTCCAGGTGGAAGGGATACAGTATTATACCCGGGAATTACCCAGGGTGTTTTTGACTGGGGTGATTTTGACGGAGATGGTGACGAGGATCTTGTAATGACAGGTATCAGTCCCAATCAAAACCGAATCAGTAGGATTTACAAGAACAACAAAGGTTTGCTGGAAGAATACAGCATCCTGTTACCTGGAGTTTTTGATGGTGATATTGAATGGGTGGATTATGATAATGACAATGATATGGATATCGCCATTTCAGGAAGAATTATCGGCGACACCCCCCTGGACCTGATTCCTGTTACCAGGATTTATCAAAACCATCAGGGTGTATTTACTAATACAGAAATGGACCTGCAGGAACTCTCCCTGTCAAGCATGGATTTTGGTGATTACGATAATGACGGAGACCTGGATTTGCTCATTTGTGGTATTACCGATAGCAGTGAAATTTATACCAATATTTACAGGAACGATAACGGTGTATTTACACGCATGCGGATCGAATTATTACCTGTTATCGATGGTGATTGCAAGTGGGTTGATCTAAACCATGACGGATACCTTGATATAGTGCTGACAGGAAATAATGATATCTACTGGAGAAACGGAAATTACATCACAAAAATATACCTCTGGGATAAGGATAATTCGGTATACACTGATGCAATGACAATGGAAGGGTTCTCAGAAGCATGCATTTCAGTGGGAGATTATAACCGGGATGCCAAAACAGACCTTCTGATTGCCGGGGAATATACCAACCTGTCATCTAATATCTTGCTTTATAAAAATATTGGAGAAGACTATAACCATTGGCCGAACCCACCGGAAATAATCAATGTATTTTCATACGGTGACAGTGCCAGGATCACGTGGGAACTGGGATTTGACATTGAAACAGTTGGACAGGGAATGACCCATAACCTCAGGGTTGGAACAACACCCGGTGGATCAGAAATCATGTCAGCAAAAGCGGGGGGAAGAGGATTCCGAAAGGTGATAGAAAAAGGAAACCTTGGAATGAACAGCGAATTAACCATTCATGGACTTGAGCCGGGCGAAGATTATTTCTTTGCCATGCAAACAATTGATGAATCTTTCTACCATTCTGTATTTACCACCGAAACAAAATTCAATTCTAATACCTCCACCCTTATAAAAGAGGATATTACCTTCAGGGATAAAAATTACCTCTCAGCCGATTGGGTAGATTATGATGATGACGCCGATCTGGACCTCATGGTAACTTACCTGGAGGGGCTTAACAATATAACCGGAATCTACCCTAATAACGGGAGCACCATTGACACCAACTTTATTCTAATTACCCAGCATTCATTTGGATTGACAAAGCTACCCCAACTCAATGATTTCAATCGGGATAATTCTCCTGATTTCTCTATACCTGAATCTGATCCCGCCAAAAATGTATCCATTTACGCTAATAATAATGGAACATATGAGCCGTCTGCAGTCCTCATCCCGGGTTTGAATAACAGTATGTCAGCCTGGGGCGATTTGAATAATAATGGACTGGAGGATTATTTCATCATGGGTACAGACCAGACAGATACAAACCTGTTGACCTATATTTATGATAACATGGGACTGGAATTTGAAAGTCTTGACAACCTGATCCCCGGTATGCATAGCGGAAGTATCAGGTGGGTGGACGTTGACAGTGATGGGGATCTTGATCTTTTTACCTGCGGGATCACCAGGGTATTGAATGTGCAACCCGAGGATTACAAGGTGAGGCTGAATATAAACAATGGAGGTGCATTCGCTAAAAGGGAATTATCCCTGCCCGCCCTTCACAATTCTGATGTTGATTTCGGGGACTTCGATAATGACGGGGATCCTGATATGGTCTACTCGGGAATATCAAATATTTATCCTTACAACAAAACCTATATATGTCAAAACAATGAAGGCAATTTTATTGTCATTGACAGCATTGACAGGGTATCCTATGGTAAAACCAGGTTTGCTGATTTCAATAACGATGGCTACCTGGATCTTATTATCAGTGGCATGAAGTCCACTATACCTGACGACAATCCGGAGAACCTGATTTCTAACCTGTATATATACGAAGATGGAAGATTTGTGAAGTCAGGAGATCTGGCGAAATTCAAACTTCCTGTTCTTGCTTACGGTGATTATAACAAGGATGGAAAACTGGACCTTTTTATGGGGGGCGGTGCTTTTCCAGGGGAAACCGGTGCGCTACTATATACAAATAATGGATACCAGGAAAATACCCCACCTTCAATGACATCCGCGCCTACTGCCACAGCAGGACTTGATAATTTAAAGCTGGAATGGAGTGTTGCCAATGATATTGAAACTCCTGTCAATGGACTGAGTTACAATTTGAGGGTAGGTACCACAGCAGGAGGAAATGAAATCATGTCCCCCTTATCCCATCCAGATGGAACCAGGAAGATTGTAAGGACAGGTAATGCATCCCAGGGATTTTCATATGAAGTAGAGAATCTTGAACAAAACACAACCTATTATTATTCCATCCAGGCTATCGACCATGCATTCTGTGGTTCGGAATGGTCCGCTGAGAAAAGCATTACAACCCTGATTAATGGAATGGACAATATTGGGAGTGATCTTGAATTATCAGTTTATCCTAATCCCTCTAATGGCTTGTTTACAATGCGATTAAACCTGCAAAAAAACAGCAGGGTCAGGGTGGATTTAATTAATCAAACAGGACAAATCATCAAAACAATCCTTTTAGAAGGAAAACCCGGCATTACCGAGTCCGAGATTCTGGTTAACAGCCAGGGTATGTACACACTCAGAGTCCAGGTTGGCGAAAAAATATATACAGAAAGGATTATTAAGTTATAATCTACGGGATAGCACGCAGGTTTTTCTGAATTTTTGATTTCCCGAAGCTGTACCGTAAACTTCTGCGTAGACCAGGTATATCCCTGCCCTGGCCATTTCTCCATTCCTGTTTGTTCCGTCCCATGTGAAAAATCCCTGGGTCCCAAGCAGCTGTGTTCCGGCAATATCCTTTATAAGTCTTCCCCTGGGATCAAATATTAATATTCTGGCAGTTAAACCAGGTGAGTTAAAGCGATACTTGATGAATAGTTTATCATTAACCCCATCCAGGTCCGGTGTGAAAATTTCGGGATCCAATTCGAAGCCTTCCTCTGATATATTGATTTCTCCGTATTGTGAATTTTGTCGCCCGGGTGTCCCGAAGCCCTCATTCGAAGATGCAGAATGCCAGTTCGCCCGATTCTCTGCCGGAGATAAATAACTGATCCTTTCAAGCGACACACCTTCCCCGGATGAGAGCCCCGGGTGATGCATATGCTTGTCATAGCAAAATTCATCAATCACCTCCAGGTATTTATCGAGCAGAAGAACTGATCCATTGTCATCACCCAGGGTCGGCAGATCTCCAACTTCGATAATTGCATCCCGACTATATACTGTATAGCAGCCACAGAGAGCTTCTGCATCCTCTGTAAGTACAAGGTAATCTTCGGGAAAGAAAAGCCGGTGTGCTGTCATGATCCTGATGACGGATGATATCTCGTCGGTTTCAGTATCCCGGTTGCCAACCAGTAAATCTGCAATATCAAAAGTGGCAGTACCCGGATTGTAAAACTCGACGAAATCGGGGCAGAATGGCATTGGATTAAATAAGATCTCAGACAGCAGGATTTCCGATCTCCCTGGTTGAATTGGTATGGCAAATCGGTACCTGGTCCCGTCAGCAATTGAATTCCCGGAACAATCCACAATCCCCGGGTCCGGTTCAAGGTAGTAATCTTTTCCAGGGTCAAACCTCTCTCCATAGACCAGCCTTACCTCATTGATGAATGGATAATTTACAATTATAGAATCCGGTGATCCGGGTCCCGGTTCAATCCTCCATACCTCGCCTCCCGAAAAGGAATAAAATTCACCCCATATGGAATGAGACTCACCAGTATCTGGTAAGCCGGATTCTTTAGAGCACAGGGACTGGATACTCATGGTTTCGCTGAATTCGACAACAAGGTTGTAAGGGTCGTTTACATAAACCGAGAGGATCTCAGGTGATTCAAGGTCAGGATTGAGGCGAGTAACCGAGTTCTCTTTTCCAGGAGTACCTCCATTTTTATCCCTGCTGCTGGTCCAGTTATCCTCCCCGAAACAATCCCTGGAAATGTCTATTTTTTCAAGGGACCAGCCACCTGTGGCATAATACTCATTTTCATGCATTCCGGCTGAGTATTTCATCCAGTCAATCAATAAGGAATCCCTGTCATATAAAAAAATAGCTGCTCCCTCATTCGAAAACATAGTCCTGGAGGTCAGTGCATCCAGGATATTATCTGTACCCGGATACTTATTCTCCGAATCTTTATAACATAATAACAGATATGCCCCGGAAGCAAGGTTATATTCAGGAATGGTAATGCTTTTCGTTCCCGTAGTGATCCTCCATCCTCCAATATCTAGTGGAAACCCACTTCGGTTATGTACTTCCAGAAATTCATTTTCTGGTAAGCCGATCACTGGTGCCGGGTCGAACAATATCTCGCTAAATATTATATCCCCCTGTGTCGCCTTGAACCATGTAAATTCCTTTTCCAAAATATCTGAAACATTCCCCTTCTGGTCAGCTATCTTTTCAATTCGCAGTTTATTGGCCATTCCAGATTCGAAGGCTTCACCGAAAACCAGGTCAAGGCTGTTCTGGCTGTGAAAAAATACAGAATCCGGATTCATCCCACTTGCCAATAATGAATACTTTTCACTGATCAGGGCAGTTTCCGGATCCAGAGGTTCCGAGAAAATTAAACGGAGCATATTTTCATCCAGGATTTTCAGTTCAACAAT
This sequence comes from uncultured Bacteroidaceae bacterium, assembly GCA_963777115.1. Classification (GTDB taxonomy): domain Bacteria; phylum Bacteroidota; class Bacteroidia; order Bacteroidales; family SM23-62; genus SM23-62. The sequence continues at coordinate 301,884 of CAVZPP010000003.1, forward strand.
CCCGGGAGGGACATTGTCTGTGACAAAAGATCCTTGAACAGAAATGTCGTCAATCCACAGTTTCCTGTCCTGCTTTGAACTGAAGCGGTAATATACCCCAAAATAACCCGGATAAGATAACTGGGTCTCCCTCCCCTGCCCGATCAACTGCCAGGTCTGATTATTGATGCCAGCAATAAATATGTTCCAGTCTCCTGCATCGCTTCTTTCCACCTTTATAGTTGCCGCATCCGTCCCGATCTCATCCTGCCAGTTAAGGCTGGTAAGGGCAAGGACCTCTGTTATACCCTTGCTCATCCTCCATAATTGTAGAAAATCATCAGAACCTTTAAAATTGACTCCAAGAATAACTGCATTTGCCAGTCCACCTGGTCTCATCTGCTCCTGGTCCTGGTCGCTAATAAGAAATAGAGCCCATTTATTTGAAGAAGAGGGCAGGTATGAATGCTTCAGCATGAATTGCCAGGTGGTTTTCGAAGCATCCAGCACCAGGCTGTCATATGCAAAGGAAATCCTGTCCTCGCCTGAAATGGAATCATCCAGGTTGTGCCGTAGGGAAAATGTACCTGAAAGCACCCCGGTTTCTGTTGCTATCCATGATGAATCACGGCTTTGCACCCAGGTTTCCAGTGAACCGGATTCAAAATCAAATGAAATTTGTGCACAGATTATTACAGGAAAATGCAAAAAAAGTAATATGAGCCTTTTCATTTCAAAATATTATTCCAAATTTTGCAGATCTTATAAATCGAAATTTTTCATTGTCAAATTCTTTTAAATTGTAAAATTTATGAAAGTTGCTGTTGTTGGTTCTACCGGTCTTGTCGGTACTGTTATGCTGGAAGTTTTGGAGGAAAGGAACTTCCCCGTTTCTACCCTTTATGCCGTTGCCTCTGATAAATCGGTCAAGGCTGGTAAAGAAATTACGTTCAAGGGAAAGAAACATAAGGTTATCAGTATGCAGGAAGCCATCGACAATAAACCTGATTTTGCAATATTTTCTGCCGGAGGAGGGACTTCCACCGAATGGGCACCGAAATTTGCAGAGGTTGGCACAGTTGTGATTGATAATTCCTCAGCCTGGAGAATGGACCCTACCAAACGTCTTATTGTTCCTGAAATAAATGCAAATGTTATCGGAACTGAGGATAAAATCATTGCCAATCCGAATTGCTCAACCATTCAGTTGGTCATGGCGCTGGCACCACTGCATAAAGCCTATACCATTAAAAGAATCGTGGTTTCCACATACCAATCCGTTACCGGAACTGGTGTCAATGCCGTTCAACAGATGAAAGATGAGCGTGCCGGAGTGGAAGGTGAACGAGCTTATCCTCATCCCATTGATCGTAATTGTCTTCCTCATTGTGATGTGTTCCTGGAGAACGGTTATACCAAGGAAGAAATGAAAATGGTTAATGAAACCCGAAAGATCCTACAGGATGACAGCATCCAGTGTACAGCTACCGCTGTCAGGGTACCTGTAGTGGGAGGGCACTCTGAATCTGTAAACCTGGAATTTGAAAAGGATTTTGAGCTCGCTGATATCCATCAACTTCTTTCTGAAACACCGGGTGTAATCGTTGAGGATGATGTAGTGAATAATGTCTATCCAATGCCCCGTTTTGCCGAAGGCAAGGATGATGTCTTTGTAGGCAGAATCCGCAGGGATGAGTCTAAAGAAAAATGTCTGAACCTCTGGATTGTTGCTGACAATCTTCGCAAGGGAGCGGCTACCAATGCCATTCAGGTCGCCGAGTTCATGATTAATAAAGGATTGGTTAAGGGAGCCTGAGCTCCGAAAATCAATATAAATAATCGTTGTAGGGATAACGCTTTGTGTGAATCTCCTTTACCTTCTGGTAGAGGAGTTCGCGCATTTCCTTAATATTATCCAGTTTCTTTGCAGAGATAAAAACACATTGGCCGTTGCTTTGGGCCATCCAGGTTTTTTTAAGGTCGTCAAGGCTCAGGTTTTCCCAGACTGGGGGACTCAGATCATCTTCTTCCTTTTGGGTATATCGAAAGGCGTCTGTTTTATTAAATACGATATAAGTGGGTTTGTCCCTTGCCCCAATCTCCACTAAGGTCTGGTTGACTATCTCAAGCTGCTCTTCAAAACTGGGATGGGAGATATCCACAATATGTAGAAGTATATCCGATTCCCTGACTTCGTCAAGAGTGGATTTGAAAGATTCGACAAGTGTATGGGGGAGTTTCCTTATAAAACCAACAGTGTCTGATAGCAGGAAAGGAAGGTTTCCAATTACCACTTTACGGACTGTGGTATCAAGTGTGGCAAAAAGTTTGTTCTCGGCGAAGATATCTGATTTGCTCAGCACATTCATTAAGGTGGATTTACCGACATTGGTATATCCTACCAGGGCAACCCTCACCATTTTTCCCCGGTTCTTCCGCTGAACTGCTTTTTGCTTATCAATCCGTTTCAGATCGTCCTTAAGCTTAGCGATTTTATCACGGATGATCCTTCGGTCCGTTTCAATCTCAGTTTCCCCCGGTCCCCTCATTCCAATTCCCCCACGTTGTCTTTCAAGGTGGGTCCACATCCTGGTCAATCGGGGAAGAAGATATTCATATTGTGCCAGTTCGACCTGGGTCTTAGCATGGGCTGTTTGTGCCCTTTTGGCGAATATATCCAGTATTAGGTTGGTGCGATCCAGAATCCTGCATTTTAATTCCCCCTCGATATTTCTAAGTTGCGAGGGACTGAGCTCGTCATCAAATATGACAAGGTCTATCTCATTTTTATGCACATACTCCCTTATTTCATTCAGTTTACCGCTTCCCACGAAAGTGCGGGGATCAGGCACATCAAGCCGCTGTGTAAAAGTCTTTTCGGGAATGGCACCTGCTGTTTCAGTCAGGAAAGCCAGCTCCTGGAGGTAATCCTCCACCTCAGCCACATCCTGGTATTGTGTCCTAATACCAATAAGAATTGCGGTCTCCTGTTTCTGCTTCGTTATGATGGGTTCTGGCATGCCTGCTTCTCTAAAGGGCAACAAAAATAGTATTTCATATAGAGATGGCAAAGAAAAAGACCGCTTCATACATGATGAAACGGCCTTTTTCTTGTACGCCCGGTATGAACCTAGTAAATAAACTGCCGGTTTTTTGAAATGCCTTCCCGAATAGCCGGTTTCAGTGTTTCCGTACACATATGCAGCATTTCAAAATCAGTGGGAAATGGGGCGGCTTCGCGTTCGATCATCTTCTTTGCCTCTGCATCGAGAGCATTAACGTCTCCTATTGCTCTTGCAGAATGATGCTCAAAAATATGCTCCGCACCGATGGGCTCTTTTCGGATGAGTTTTTTCGGGTTGTTTGACTGGATCTCCACATTCCCGTTGATAACGACGGACTTGAACTGGTGGGTTTCTATAAGGCTGCACTGAAGCTCCTTATAACGTGGAAGCTTGATGTCGTTGCCTGCTGTATCCTTCATTACATTGCCACTGGCATCCAGAACATAATCGAATCCGTCCTCAACCTTTTTCTTATATAAATTATCCTTCTCCTTGACTTCATCAGGAGAGATCATTATTGATTCAAGATTGACGAAAATCGTATAATCATAGGCAATATTTTCATTCAGGTGTTTAAAATGATACTCCACCCACTGGTTTTCAAATCCCCTGGTATCAATTTCGAGTAGATCAGCTTCCCATACAGGATCAAGATTTACATGGGTCATATTATTAACGAGCACATGCACCCTGCTGATCCCTTTGAACCTGGCCTCTTCAATCAATGGTTCAAGGTCAGGATACATCCCTCCGGAATACTCCTGTGCCCTGGTCATTTCAGCCCAGGCTTGCCGGTAAGCTTCCTTGGTGCCGGTATTCATCAGGCCTTTACCACTGTGATAGAAATACTCAGCTGCCTTCCTCTTTGCAGAGATGATTTTGGCATCATAATCCACATAAGGATACTCAATGGTCCTGCCGTTGAGGTTAAGGGGAGTGACGGTACGAACCTGTGACTGACGGTTCTTCATTCGGTTGTATATGGAAAAAACTTCCTCATAATTATTGGGGTTGTCTTCCCTCTCAAGGAAAGTAACCCGTTCCTGGTCCTGCTGATTCGCGATTTTATATGCCTTGTCCAGTGCCTCAATATTTTTTTCATTATCAGGATCTTTACGGAGCTTTTTAACCGCAGAGTTTATGGCTGCATCATAATTTCCTTTTTCCAGCATCTTCTTTGAAGAACCGCAGGATGAAAGGATAAGGGCCATAACAAGAAAGTAAACTATACGTCTCATATCTTCATGGTTGTTAATTGTTGACTAATTTAAAAAAAAAGGCAATACCAATTTCATAACTAATTAACAACCACAAATTATGCCATTTTTCAATCATTCTATTTCTTTGCTCTCCCTTTGTAGTCAGAAACTATAGAAAACAAATAAAGAACATGGCAAAGAAAAAGCACAAAAAAACCCTGGCAAAAAATTTGCCAGGGTCTTATTATATCAAAAGCAGGTTTTACTGCAACACGAAATTAATCGGGAAAGTAAACTGCACTTTAACTGATTTACCCCTTTGCTTTCCGGGAGCCCATTTAGGTGAAGACATTACAACACGTACGGCTTCCTTATCAAGAGCAGGATCAACACCCCTAACAACGACAGCGTCAACAACCTTACCAACGGAATTAACAGCAAACTGAACATATACCTTTCCACTAATACCGTTTTCAGCAGCAATTTCAGGATAACGAAGATTCTGTCCAATCCATGTACGGAATCCTTCCTGGCCCTTGCCCTGAAAACTCGGCATATCTTCAACTATAAAGAAGACTTCTTCTTCTGCCACTTCTTCCTCTTCATCGAATTCAACAATTTCGATCTCCATATTCTGATCGGCCTCGGCATCTTCAATGATCAATTCATCTTCAATTTCAACATCGTCTTCAACAATGTTCAAAACTTCGGTAACCTTTGGCGGAGGAGGTGGTGGTGGTGGCTTAACTTCCTGCTGACGTGTGATAGGAATAATTTCTTCTTCCAGATCCATATCTGCAAGTTCACCCAGTGTATTCTCCATATTTGGCTTGCTGCGCATATTCGAATGCAGCAAGTATAATAGCAAGAACAACTACCAGTCCAATCTCCAGAAAGATGGTTCTCTTTCCTTCAAGATTTGCTTTTTCTGACTTCTTTAATTCCATGATTGGTTTTTTTGAGCGTCTAAAAATAAGGAATAATTTAAAGAAATTCAATATATCCTCAAATTTAGAACGAATTATGTAACTCTTTTATTTTAAGATGCAGATCCTAAATAAATTCCATAAAGATTACTACAAAAATCGTTCCTAAAGACGGATCCTTATGCATTAAGAATTTTTAGCGCTTCATCATCCCTTACTTCCGTCATAAATGTTATGCCGGTAACCTCCTCGGTCTCCCTGTTTGCGGAGATCAGATCGGTTCTTGTAATTTCATCAAGCTTGAATTTACGGGCACCCGCCATAAACTGCTGAAGTCCGCATGCCAGCTTATCGGCAAAGGCATACATGGCAATGGCCCCATAGGGAATGTTTTCCATTTCATCGCTTCCAACTTTCTCCTTAACAGGTTCCCAGCCAGCAAAAATCTCTTCCGGGTATTTACCGAAATCTTTAACAGCGGGTGGTAAACTTTCCCAGTGTCCGTAGAGTTTTGCTCTTTTCTCTGGTTTGAATACACCCTCAATATTGCTTCCAAGGAATCCCGGTATCATAGGTGCACGACCCATGCATACCAGTTTTGAAAATGGAGCACCAAGGGCAAGGGCCTTGAATATATGATCCTCTCTGGCAAATCCCCCTGCGAAAGAGATATCCGGGACCCTGATTCCTTTTGCTTTCAGGATTTCACAATATTCATGTGTTTTGGCATGCAGTGCAATGGATGGGATTCCCCAGTGCTGCATCATATTCCAGGGACTCATTCCGGTTCCACCTCCAGAACCATCAATGGTTAAGAGATCAAGTTCTGCTTCGGCGGCAAATTTAATTGCCATGGCGAGACCTTCCATATCATAAGCGCCTGTTTTAAGGGTGATCCTCTCGAATCCAAGCTTTCTCAGGTAGGCTACCTGGGTCATGAAAGCATCCCTCAGTTCCTCCGGTCCGTCTATTTCTGTAGCTCCCAGCCTGCTGTGACGTGCAAAAGAACTGATTGCACGGGATTTAAATGCCGATTCTACTACGGGATCATATGGATCAGGATCAACCAGGTAACCACGATCTTTAAGGAACTTGGCATATTCAATTTCGACAACCTGGATCTCTCCTCCAATGTTTTTTGCTCCCTGTCCCCATTTCAATTCAATGATGACCTTGTTGCCATATTTATCAATTATATATTCTGCAACACCGTTTCGGGTGTCTTCTACGTTCATTTGTACGATCATGGCGCCATTACCATCGTAATACCTGAAAAAGGTTTCTATTCGGCGATCCAGTTCGGGGGCTTCCTTGATTTTTCCTTTTTCTATAACGGATTTAGGATCCACACCAACTACATTTTCTCCCACAACAATGGGAATTCCGCAAAGTGCAGCACCAACCGCAAAGGATTCCCAGTAATTCCTGGCAATAAATGTTGAACCAAGAGCGCCTGTCATAATAGGAATACTGCATTTGGTTTTTACTTTGTTACCAAACTCTGTAGAAACATCCACATTAGTAAACAGGCAATCATCCGCATTATTCGTAAGCGGGGCCTTTAATCCACTTACCCCGTAAGCATATCCGTTGATCCTGAGCGCATGGTATCCGATTCCCTCGGAAGAAACCAGCCAGGCACCGGAGGTTGTCTGTCCGAAGTTCCTGGGATAAAGCAGTTTCCTGCCCTTCAGCGAAGAAAGCCAGGTTTCACATTTTCCCTTGCATGCTGAATCACAAAGTGTGCAAAGTCCGGATTCGCAGGGTACTCCCCTGTTTATTGTTCCAAGTGCATCATTGTTTTTTACCCATTGTATCATTTTCTAAGTGTTAAGGTTAGTTCTGTAACAAATCATAATTTTTCCGGGGCATAATATATTACTTAATTGACGTAGAACAATTCTAAATTCCAGATTGAAAGAATACAGTTTGATTTTCACATGTTAGATTAAATGAATGCTGGAATAAAATCCTGTATCAGATTCAGAGTTATTCTCCCACTTAATTGTGCCTTAAAATCACCATTAGTATATTTGGAATACCAATACTCAAATATTTGATACTTCAGCTACTAATTTCTAAACTATCTAATCTACCTGAAACCAGATTCATACCAATTTTGTTGATGATCTTTTTCACTTCCTTAGAGTCCGGTCAATGACAATATTTTTATATGTCCTCTATGACTTAAGAAACATCCAAATCAATAATATGAAACATCTAAACCAGCTTCTCTCAGTCATCCTGATTACCTTATGGGTACCTGGTATTTCCTTCGCGCAGATAACAAAGACCGACATTGATATATCTATTGACATTCCTTCCTTAACCCATCCCTATCTCTATTTTACAGAGGATGAAAAACCTGAGCTATTATCCCGCATTCAAGACGATCAGGAATGCAATGACATCTACGAACAATTACTGGCGAAAGCTCAGATGTGGCTTTTCATGCCAGTTGATAAGAACATTCCAATCCAGGGGAAAAATACCCGTGCTGGATGGACAGAATATGATACTGATGGGAAATATGAAAAGTATTACACTACCACCCAACACTATGCCCTTCATCTTGCCTTTTTATACCAGATGACCGGCGAACAAAAATATGCCGATAAAGCATTTGAGTTTGCTGATGCATTTTGTGACCTTACAACCTGGACCCGTCGTGCCCACGAATTCCCTATAATATATTCACGTATAATGCCCTGGAATGTTTCAGACGACCAGGTAAATTTCAATTTCGATCATTACAACGGAGATGCAGGCCGTGTCATGGCGGCTGTTTACGACTGGCTGTATCCGGCATTGAATGAAGCTCAGCGAGACAGAATCCGCGGAGCCTTGATTGAAAAGGTGGTTACCCGGGTTCGGGGTAATTATGAGTTCCATTGGTGGGCAACTGCTTACCGATGCAACTGGTGCGGGGTATGTAATTCCGGAATTGGATTAACAGGTTTGGCACTTCTCACAGAAAATCCCCAACTCACAGATATCGTTGCGGAATCTTACAACCGGATCAATAGTATGTTGAACGAACTTGGAGAAGATGGCGGCTGGCAGGAAGGTGGTAGTTATTGGCGTTATGCCTTGCATACCTCAAGCTTCTTCGCTGATGCTTTAAAAAGATTATCCGACTCCAAGTTCAATCTTTTTGAAAATAAAAAACTCTCAAACAATCCAGTTAACTTCCCCATTTACCTTTCAACTCCGGAAGGAAGATCATTGAATTTTGAAGATGCACATGGCGGTGGATTGCTGGGAAGTCCACACCTGATTAATAAAATTGCAACCGAAACCAAGAGCAATCAAGCAGCCTGGTATCGTAATGAATTTTTAGGAACAGGTCATGATATCTTTGATATTATCTGGCCCCGTACTGATATTAAAGCTGAACCTCCTAAAGAGTCAAGCAAACATTTTAAAACTATCGACTGGTGGATAATGCGAAGTGATTTTAAAAGTCCTGAGAAGGTTTTGGTAGCCGGGAAAGCCGGAATGAATGACGATCCACATCATGGACACCTGGATATTGGCCATTTTGTGGTACACTGGCAGAAAGAATATTTCATCAAGGATATAGGCAGAAGGGGATACGACGAAAAGTATTTTGACGATATGCGCTTCGATTATCCTGCAGCATCAAGTATCGGGCACAATGTTGTTTTTGTTAATGGAGAAAAACAAATCTCCGCGAAACTCAGAAAACAGGATTGGATACCCGATGTTGGAGGAGATGTTGAAGAATTCAGAACTTCCGATAAGCAAGATTATGTTCGTATGAACCCTACCAAAGCATATCCAAATAAAGAGCTTAAACAATGGAAAAGACATGTAGTTCATGTGAAACCTGAAATAACAATAGTTCTTGATGAGATTGATGCTGAACCAGGCTCTGGAGTTGAAGTCCGTTTTCACCCGGGAGTTGATTTTGAGGTTCAGGACAATTTCGTTTTTCTGAAAGGGAATAGGGGCAAAATGGCCCTGATCCCACTATCAAAAGAAAAATATAACCTGCAACCCGGGAAACACGCCTGTCAGTTTATTAATAAAACCAACAGTTTTTACTGGATAGATTATTTTGATACTGAGATAAAAACAAAGGATTATAAATCAATCATCGCCACATTTATACTACCTATTGATAAACTCGAAGAAGCAAAGCAAATCGATGCTTCCAAAAAGATATCAATGGACGGTTCCGGTAATGTTACTGTTTCATTCTCCAAAGATGGAGAGACATATTCTTTTAGCTTTGAAAACCGAAAAGGAGGTCTTGTTCTGGAAAATTCCAACTAATTTAGTCCGACAAAAGAAAATTATTCCCCTGAATAAACATTTATGAACCATATCAAACGATCTGGCCTACTATTCCTTGTCATATTTCTCTTCATTTCAATCCTGGCACCAGCCCAGTGGCAGTCATCCATTTTACACTACAATGACAGTAATCGACTTGTGTACCATTCAGACGAGGACGGAAACCGTATACCGGACTTCAGTCATGCAGGGTATAAAAATGGGGAAGCTGAATTACCGGTACTGCCGGTTGTTTTAGAAATCGGGGCCATTCCGGGTGACAATACTGCTCATATCCAGGCAGCAATCGATTCCGTATCCTCCCTTCCCCTGGATTCCAATGGCCACAGGGGAGCCCTTCTCCTGAAAGCCGGACTGTATCCCCTTCATGGAGTACTTAAAATTAAACAAAGTGGAGTTGTACTAAGGGGATCCGGGGAAGGTGGAGATTCAACCAGCACCATTGTCCTGGGAAAAGGAACAGACAGGCGTACGCTAATTGAAATTGGAGGCAAGGATGTATCCAAGTGGAGGGCTGAAGTTTCAGGATCGCGACAGAATATTTCGAGTTTGTACATCCCTGCCGGTAGCCGTACCTTTGAAGTGGCTGATGCCTCCAAATATTCGGTGGGTGATAATATTGTCATCCGGCATCCCAGTACATCTAAATGGCTGGCAGCTGTCGATTACGGTGGTACTGCGGGAGATGTACTCTGGAAACCGGGCGAGATCGATATGTATTTCAACCTGTTTATTACCCGGATTGAAGGTAATAAAATCAAAGTGAACGCTCCCATTTATCACGAACTTGACCGCTCTTTGTCCCAGTCATATGTCTGGATCTATACAAGAGATGGACTCATCACTGAAACGGGTATAGAGAATCTTCGGATTGATATCGAAACAGCCGGTCCCACAGATGAAAACCATCCCTGGGATGGTATTGAATTCGAAGGTGTGGAAGATTCATGGGCGAAAAATGTTTCTGTCCTGCATTTCGGAAAATCCGGATTTTACCTGAAAGGTGCAACGCGTACCAGTATTTTAGATTGTTCAGCCATTGAACCACATAGCGTAGTAGAACCTCCGGACAGGTATAATTTTCACCTGGGAACCGCTTGCAATAATATCTTGTTCAAAGGCTGTCAATCTTCCGAAGCCCGTCATGCTTTTGTTTCCAATGGAACCAGCACGGTAGCAGGAATGGTTTTTACGGCTTGTAGTTCGGTTGATGACCATACGGGTTCAGAAGGTCATCGCAGATGGGGATCAGGATTTTTATGGGACAATACCTCCCTTAATTCGAAAAATACAACAAGGGTACTGGGATTGTATAACCGGGGCGATTATGGTACCGGGCATGGATGGACAGGAACCAACCAGGTCGCCTGGAATATATCGGCTCCAAACAATCAAATTGTTATTCAGAAACCGCCCATCGGGCAGAATTTTGCTATAGGCTGTGATGCAAGAGTTGATAATAAAGGTCCTTTTTCAAATCCGGTGGGATATATTGAAGGAACCGGCCAGAATCCTTTGATCGAATCTCTTTACGAGGCGCAACTTTCAGAACGTATGACTCATGGAATTTCACCGGATGCTCCGGGGCGCTTGAAGACCAAGGAACTTTCTCTTTCTGATACCTCCGCGTTCGTGGATCTGGAATGGTTTGATATTGCGCTTGATGAAATCCATTATGTACTCGAAAGATCAGAAGGCGATGATAAATCTTTTGAAATATTAGATACCCTTGGGGAAAATATTGAATCTTACAGGGATACCAATGTTTCACGCCAAAACTATTTTTATCGTTTAAAAGCTGTAAATGATGTAGGCTCATCAGCCTGGTCCAATCTTCTATATGTCGATCTATTAACTGTTGGAATAACCCCATTTGAGGATAATCATGAAATCAATGTGTTTCCAAATCCATTTATTGATCTTCTCGTGGTGAAATCCTCCTTTCCAATGGAAAAGATTGTTTTATATGATGGCATTGGCCGAGTAGTAAAACATAAACCTGGAAAGAATGAAAAAGAATTGTCGATCAATGTAAGGAGTCTTTCAAATGGGATTTATATCATTCATGTTATTAATGCTAATAATGAGATTGCAGTAAAAAAAATAATCAAACATCAGGATCTTCTTCTCTGACCTCAACATCCTTAAAATATGAATAACTCAGCCTCTAAAACCGGAAACTATCGTTGGAGAATTCTTGCCCTTTTATTCTTCGCAACTACAATCAATTACATAGACAGACAGGTTATCGGGATACTGAAACCATTTATCGCCAGTGACCTGGGATGGAGTGAGGCTGACTACGGGTATATCGTGACCGCCTTTCAGATTGCCTATGGGATTGGACTCCTCTCAACCGGTCGCATCCTGGATAAATTAGGAACTCGTATCGGGTACCTGTGGGCAATTATTATCTGGAGCCTTGCAGGAATGGCTCATGCCGCCGCACGTGGGGTATCCAGTTTTGCTGTTGCACGTTTTGCCCTTGGAATCGGAGAATCTGCCAATTTTCCGGCAGCGGTAAAATCTGTGGCCGAATGGTTCCCTAAAAAGGAACGAGCTTTTGCAGCTGGTTTATTTAATTCCGGATCAACCGTCGGTGCCATTACTGCCCCAATAATTGTTTCCGGGATTACTCTTTCCCTGGGTTGGAGATGGGCATTTATTATTACCGGTGCACTGGGTTTTATCTGGATCATTTTCTGGCTGGCATATTACCAGGTCCCTGAAAAACATCCAAAAGTAAGCAAAGAAGAATTACAATATATTCTGGAGGATCAAGATGAGACAGATTCTGAGAAGGGAGTTAAGTGGGTACAACTTTTCAGGCATAAAGAAACTTATGCCATTTGCACAACCCGGTTCATTTCGGATTGGGTATGGTGGTTTTTCCTCTTCTGGATTCCTGATTTTCTAAGTAAAACGCATGGAATTGATTTAAAAGAAGTGGTCCTTCCCCTAATTGCTATTTATGGAATATCAAGTATTGGAGGGATAGGCGGAGGATGGTTATCATCCAAATTTATCAGGATGGGAAAAAGTGTTGACTATGCAAGAAAAACGACTATTATTATTTCTGCCCTGATCGTATTGCCAGTCATGTTGGTTTCCCAGGTTCAGAACCTCTGGATAGCAGTTTTGTTGATCGCCATGGCAGCAGCAGGCCACCAGGGATGGGCTGCCAATATTTTCACCATCGTTTCCGATATGTATCCGAAAAAGGCAGTTGGATCCATGATGGGCCTTAGCGGTTTTACTGCTGCAATTGGGGGTGCTCTCTCTGCATCATTTGTAGGCTTGTTCCTTGAAGCCACGGGAAGTTATTTTTTGATCTTTCTGATAGCATCTTCAGTTTATGTGATGAATTGGCTTATAATAAAGATATTTATCAAGGAGATTAAGCCGATCAAATTTGAATGATCTTTGATATAATCAAGACAGAATATTCTTTCTTTTATTATTGATGGCTAAAAATAATTTAATGGTAAAAAATAAATTTGATACCGGTTCAAGCGATGCTCAGGCAACAAAGGTCGATCCGCTCAAGGTTTCCGATTTTGATTTTGATGCTTATCGGCATTACAACCAAAAACTGACAACAAGGTGCGAGAAATTCATGGAAGCAGCCTCAGGGGCATTGGTCTACCGTCGAATGCGTGTTGCCGAAGTTTTCTCCTATGGCTGCCGGGATATGAAACAATCACTGGAATGGCAATTAGGCGCTTTACAAAAAAGCATGGACTACGAAGCTGATGTTCCAAATTTTCTGGAACCCTGGTACGGGATTGGGGTTATTGGAACTGCATTTGGACTGGAATATATCTGGAATCCGGGACAGGCTCCAGCCGTAAAACCCGCATTCAACACAATTGATGAAGTACTGTCCTATGATGCCATGCCGGTAAAGGATACAGAGGTTGGGAAATACTCACTTAGAATGATCGAGTATTTCCTGGAGCAGACCAGGGGAGAAATTCCCATGTCAATGGGTGATATCCAGTCGCCCTTTAACAATGCCACCATGATAGTGGATACCAGCAATTTCCTGATCTCAATGATCACGGAACCCGAAAAGGTCAGGAAATTTTTGGATATACTTGCCGACCTGCAAATAGACTTTTTCAGGGAGCAGGAGAAACTAATCGGAGAAGCACTAGTACGGCCCGGACATGGTTTCGCCTCCTCCAATGTATTTGAAGGATATGGTATGAGTGATGACAATGTGGTAATGATCGATGAACAAAGCTACATGGATATAATCACCCCATCTTTCGAAAAGGTGGGTAATGCTTTTGGGGGTGCGGTTTTCCATTCCTGTGGTAATTATTCTGATAAAACAGGGATGTTTCAGAAAATAGAGGGATTAAAAATGGTGGATGCTGCATTTACAGTCGAAACCGATCCTGCTCCAAATCCAGCCCAGCCATTCGTGGAGGCTCTGGATCAAACGGGAATTGTACTTAATGCAAGAATGGTTGGCAATCCGGAGGTCGTAAAGGAAACAACTCAATCACTCTGGAAACCCGGAATGAAATTGTTGGCAGTTACCTATTCTCAGTCCCCTGAAGAACAAAAAAAAGCATATAAAAATATTCACGAAGTTTGTAAATGAATGAATTCTAAAAATGGAATTATCAGTCGTAATAAAATACTCCAAACTCTAAATAAATTACTCAATATGAAGTGGATACTTAGTGCAAGTTTAGTGTTTCTCATGAGTTCATGTATCTCAGATGCTCAGGAAAATGAATTAAAACTTTGGTATGATGAACCCGGGGAAGCATGGACAGATGCCCTGCCAGTCGGGAATGGAAGACTGGGGGCTATGGTTTATGGAAAAACTGCCTCCGAACTGATACAGTTCAATGAAGAGACCATGTGGACCGGCCAACCTCATGATTATTCAAACGAAGGAGCTCATGAGTATTTACAGTCCCTTCGGGATCTCCTATTCGAAGGAAAACAATCGGAAGCCCATGAGCTGGGTAATAAGCATTTTATGTCAAATCCCATTGGCCAATTAAGCTACCAGCCAACCGGGGATCTGCACCTGGTCTTTCCGGGTCACGAAAAGACAGATAATTATCAGAGAGAACTTGATTTAAACAATGCCATTTCCAGGGTAAGCTATGAGGTAAATGGGGTTGGGTTCAGCCGGGAGATTTTTTCCTCAAATCCGGATCAGTCCATTATTGTTAACCTGCGTGCTGATAAAAAAGAGGCTTTGAACTTTTCAATCTCTCTTAGCTCACCCCATTCAGAATGCTCTACAAAGGCAGACAAGGATATTATTTATATGCAGGGCAAGTCCAATGATTACCCGGTACCTAATAAGAGAACAAGAAGTTTTCCAGATAACAGTGATTACCCTGTTAGTGAATTAAGGTTTGAATCCAGGCTCAAAATATTAAACTGCAATGGAAAGGTGACAGCCATCGGTGACAGCCTGGTGATCAGCTCTGCTTCAGAGGTTACCCTTGCCCTGGTGGCAGCAACCAACTTCAAAAACTATAAGGATATCAGCGCAGATCCAGCCCTCAGGTGCCAGGAAGCAATAGGCAAAATTTCATCAAGGGATTACGAAATTATTAAAAGGGATCATGTGAAGGATTACCAGGAACTCTTTAACCGGGTAGGACTGGATCTTGGAAAGTCCGAACTGTCCAAACGTACTACGGATGACCGAATCCAAACCTTTGCAAAGGATAATGATCCGGATCTGGTCACCCTGGTTTACCAGTATGGTCGCTATCTATTGATTTCTTCTTCGAGGCCGGGAACCCAACCTGCCAACCTCCAGGGTATCTGGAATGATCGGCTTAATCCCTCATGGGACAGCAAATACACTATTAATATCAACACCGAAATGAATTACTGGCCTGCCGAGGCTTGTAATCTTTCTGAATGTGCAGATCCGGTTATTGCCCTGGTTAATGATCTCAGCCAAACCGGTCAAAAGGTTGCCCGGGATCATTATGATATGAATGGCTGGGTTACACATCACAACACAGACATATGGAGGGGTGCCGCCCCCATTAACAATTCCAATCATGGTATCTGGCCTACCGGTGGAGCCTGGTTATCCCAGAACCTCTGGTGGAGATATCAGTTCACCGGAGATGTTGAATTCCTCAGGGAAACAGCCTATCCCATTTTGAAGGAAGCATCGGTCTTTTTCATGGAATACCTGACTCCCGACAGGAATAATCCTGAATGGTTGATCAGTGGACCGAGTAATAGTCCGGAGAACGGGGGACTGGTAATGGGACCCACAATGGATCACCAGATCATCAGAAATTTATTTCGTAATACCGTTGAGGCCTCAGAGATCCTCGGTTTAGATGAAGACTTTGCCGTAGAATTAAAACAAATCTATCCAAAAATTGCTCCCAACCAGATCGGACAGCACGGCCAGCTCCAGGAATGGATGGAGGATAAGGATGATCCGGAAAATCAGCACAGGCATGTTTCTCATTTATGGGGACTGCACCCGGGGAATGAGATCCACCCCCTGACCACACCTGCACTGGCAGAAGCCTGCAGAGTTACACTTGCCCACCGGGGGGATGAAGGTACAGGCTGGTCCAGGGCATGGAAAATCAACTTCTGGGCCAGGCTGATGGACGGCGATCATGCCTTTTTAATTCTGAATAACCTGATTGTACCCGTTAATTTTGAAAACCTGGATAACTGGAGAGGAGGAGGGGGACTTTACCGGAATCTTTTTGATGCCCATCCCCCCTTCCAGATCGATGGTAATTTTGGAGCTACCTCCGGTATTTCTGAGATGTTCCTTCAATCCCATCTCCGGGATGAGAACGGTGACTATTACCTGGATATACTCCCGGCCCTTCCATCTGCCCTGCCCGATGGAGAAATCACTGGCCTCCGCGCCAGGGGAGGTTTTGAAGTGGACATCAAATGGAGCGCCGGAAAAATTGAAAAGGTTAAGATTACTTCCCTGCTTGGGAATCACTGTATGGTGAGATCGGAACTGAATGTTACGCCCGGGAAAAGCCCTGGAGAATCCCCTGAAATTGATGAGAAAAATGCTTGTGTTGTATATCAACTTGAAACCAAAAAAGGAGAAAGCTATACCCTTTATTAAAAACCAACTATTAAAATGAACCTCCGTGAACTTGTTCTAAATAACCGCAGTTATCGCCGGTTTCACCAGGAAGAACCAATTGTACCGGAAACCTTAAAACAACTTGTCGACCTTGCACGACTATCAGGATCCGGAGCCAATATGCAGGCCCTGAAGTTTATTCTCAGTGTTGACCCCTTAAGGAATGAGGCCATCTTTCCTCATCTTGCCTGGGCAGGGTATCTGAAGGACTGGGACGGTCCGGTTGCAGGCGAGCGGCCTTCGGCCTACATTTTTATCCTTGGGGACAAAACCATACGGGAATCCTTTGGCTGCGATCACGGGATTGCAGCCCAGAGTATTCTTCTCGGTGCGACTGAAAAGGGACTGGGAGGTTGTATGATCGGATCGATAAAGAAAAACTCCTTAAGGGATGCCTTGTCCATTCCGGAACAATATGAAATCCTGCTGGTACTGGCTCTTGGTAAGCCAAAGGAAAAAGTAGTGATCGAAGAGTTAGGTAAGGATGGAGATATCAAATACTGGAGAGACGATGAAGGAGTTCATCACGTCCCCAAGCGCTCCCTTGACGATTTAATTATTGATCTTTAGAGTATGCTTATCCAAAACCTCCAATGCTTATTTTATATCATAAAATCAATCTAAACCTTAAAACTATGCCCTCCAAAAAAACGGTAAATCTACTTTCAGATTTTCATAGTGCTGCACTATTACTGGTAATTATCCTTATGCCAGGTTTATTGGGCTGCCAGAACTCAGGAAATTCATCCCGGGAGGCTTCAGAATCCACTTCAGAACAGACCCCGCTCGAACAGTTCCAGGACATGAAATTCGGTTTATTTATTCACTGGGGTCTCTATGCTGTCCCTGCCGGGGAATGGAAAGGAGATTATGTCAGGGGAATTGGGGAATGGATTCAGAAGCGGAAGGAGATCCCAATCGCTGAATATGAAAAGCTGGCTGAAGAATTTAATCCCATAAAGTTCGACGCAGAGGAATGGTCCCAATTGGCTGAAGATGCCGGGATGAAATATATGGTAATCACATCCAAGCACCATGATGGATTTGCCATGTATCATTCCAGGGCCAGCGATTACAATATTATCGACCGAACACCATTCGGTAGAGATCCCTTGAAGGAGCTTGCAGAAGCTAATGCAAAGAGGGATATCGGCTTTGGGTTTTACTATTCCCAGGCACAGGACTGGCATGAACCCAATGCATCCGGGAATAACTGGGATTTTCCTGCCGAAAGGGAACCTGCACCATATGTGGAAGGGAAGGCAATTCCACAGGTCCAGGAGCTGCTTGAAAACTATGGAGACCTGGCATTGATATGGTTTGATACACCAAGGCTTCTTACGGAAGAGCAGGCTATGTCATTAAGACAGATGGTCAAGGATAAGCAACCCTCCTGCCTTGTCAACGACCGTCTTGGATTTAGTCTTGGGGACTATTACCAGATGGGGGACAATGCCATCCCAACCCTGGTTTTTGATTGGAAGCCCTGGGAGATCCCCGCCACCCTCAATGATACCTGGGGCTATAAGAGCATGGATCATAATTGGAAGGATCCCAAAGACCTGCTATATAAATTAAGTGATATAGTCCGAAAAGGAGGGAATTACCTGCTCAATGTTGGTCCAACTGCCGAAGGAGTGATCCCTGAAGAAAGCCAGGAAATACTCCGGACCATGGGAAAATGGCTGGAAGTAAACGGGGAGGCAATTTATGGAACAGGACATACCCCCTTTTTCAATACTGGAATTACCTGGAAATGTACCACTAAACCAGGTAAATTGTATTTCCATATACTTAACTGGCCGGGGGAAACCCTCGAAATTCCGGGACTTATGAGCAAGGTTAAATCGGCTCATTTCCTGAAGGACGGATCTGAAGTTGACTATAAACAATCAGGGGACCTTCTGACATTCAATCTCCCGGAAAATCCGCTGGACAAGTACAACACTGTTATTGTAGCAGAAATTGAACATAAAATACCCATAATTACCCCTGGAATGAGATTTAATGATCCACAGGATGAAATTGTTTTATGGTCGAGAGACGCCCGAATTCGGGGCGAGGAAGCACGCTATGACTGGAATTCCCGCACCGTTGGCGGATTTATTCCTGTTTCCGGCCTGCCTAATGAGCTCTGGTGGTACCATTATCCTCATGATAGTGACACTTTTAATATCAGCATTGAATATTCCTGTCCTGATGATATTGCGGGTAGTCCATATTACATAAAGAAAAGAAACAGGGATAACGAATCCCAAAACCGGGAGATAAACGGTACAATCGAAGCTACTGGCAATGAATTCAAGGTTTTTAATGCCGGGAAAATGTTCTTTGCGGAGGGTGAGTATCAAATTATTAATTTTGGGATCAGGGATGAAAAGAGCGCAGATCTAAAATTCAGAAAGATCATCCTGACCCGAATAACAAACTGAAAAAGTTGATCACGACAATAAAAAATATACATATCCATTAAAATTTTAATAAAATGAAAAAAGTCCTTCTCGTACTGTTAGCCATGACCTTGATAATCCCGGGTATTGCCAATGCCCAGGGAGAATGGTATACCCAGGGTAATTTTAGACCCAAAATCAGAATTGAGTTTACCTTAGTCAATGATCTTGATATTGAAAGGCTTAATTGTCCCATTATCATTCCAAGATCAGAATTTCCCATGCCAGACCTGCATGATATGTGGGTGACTGTAGTTGATCCTGAACTTCCAGCTGCAGATGAACCATCCCCGGAATTGCTGAACCTGCAGGGTGGTCACCAGATGAGAAAGGAGACTAATGGACATGCAGTGTTCCACCAGATGGATGATCTTGATAAGGATGGGATCTGGGATGAGTTATTTTTTCAAACCAACCTTGCACCAAAGGAAAAGCGAACCATATACATCTATGTGGGCTCCAATATCCGGGGATGGAACAAACACTATACCCATGCTAATGTAGGAAGCTATTGCCGCCACCAGATGCCTTTCTGGGAATCCGAAAATGTGGGATGGAAAATTTGGTTTGCAAACTGTGTGGATGTGTATGCAAAACGCAACCCCATCCTTATGTCCCAGTATTTATATATGGAAAACCGCGACGGTTATGCAGTCAGTGTAACAAACCCGGATTATGGCTCAGACATTCAATCTGTTGCAGGATCATTTGGAGGAGGAGCCATATGTCTTTTTGAACATCCCGATGCACCCGACTCAGTTTCAACACCCAGGTTTACCCCTGTACAGGCTGAACAACGCCCGGGAAAATTATGGAATGCAGGCCCCATTTCAGATACCCGCTATGCATACGAAGTAATCGTAAACGGTCCGATGCGTTCCATCATCAAAATAAAAACCATGAATTGGAACTCTGGTTCGGGCAGCTACGAAGTTGAGCAATACTATACTGCTTATGCACACCAGAGTTATTCCACCTGCAAGGTTAATTACAAGTTATTCGCTCCCACGAAAAAAGGTGTTTTAATGGGATGTGGTATACGGAAGAAGCCCGAAGAGGAATGGGTGGTAACTGAAAACAACATGGTGATCAGTGCAGGTGCTGAACAGATCAGGGACCCGGAGAAAATTGATGATAGAGACGAGTACCGGGTGGACTTCATTGGATCTGCAGTGATTGTAAAAGATAAGTATAAGCCTGAGTATCAGTATATCCCTTCCAGGGATGGGAATCATGCCCTTAAAGTAACAAAACCAAAAAACAATCAGTTTGAATACATGATATTCTCAGCCTGGAGCGAAGGAGCGGTATATAATAATTACGATGATTTTTCCTCATATGTGAAGAAAACCAGGGAGGAATTTAATAACCCGGTAAAATCCAAATTTGTGAAAATTGATGAAAAATAGATTGGTCCTTTATTTACTGATTGTTCAACTATTATCCTTTCAGGCTTGTATAAGCAAAAAGGATAAATCTGATATGCAACAATCTGACCGGCTGAATGTTTTGTTTATAGCCGTTGATGATCTGAGAACCGAGCTAAACTGCTACGGATCAAAACATATTCAGTCCCCCAATATAGATGCCCTTGCCAGGGAAGGACTAACTTTCATGCGTGCATATTGCCAGGTTCCCGTTTGTGGAGCCTCCCGTGCAAGTTTGTTGTCAGGACTTCGGCCCACCAACGATAGATTTTGGGATTTCGACGCCCAGGTGGATGAGGATGCCGTGGGAGTTACAACCCTGCCGCAAATCTTCCGTGAAAGCGGTTACTATACTGTTTCCAATGGCAAGATTTTTCATGGAACAAAAGATGCCAATGAACGAAGCTGGTCGGAATCGGCATGGATGCCCGAAGCGGGAGGAAGGCAATTTTTGGATCCGGAATCAGCAAATTTTATAGGGGGACAAAGGGAAAGGGGACCATTTTTCGAATCCCCCGATGTTCCGGATAATGCATATATCGATGGCCAAATTGCAGAAAAGACGATGGATGACCTGAGACGGCTCAGCCAAAAAGATGAACCATTCTTTCTTGCTGCCGGTTTTATCAAGCCTCATCTTCCCTTTTATGCACCAAAAAAATACTGGGATCTTTATGTGCAGGATGAAATTGAAATTGCCAGTAACAGGGATAGACCTGTGAATGCCCCCGGGGCGTTGAGGAGTTCGCAGGAGGTGCTTTTCTATCATGGAAAAAACATTGAATACAACAGCGATGAATTCCACCGGGTTGCCAGGCATGGATATTATGCATGTGTAAGCTATATAGATGCATTGGTGGGAGAAGTGATTTCCACACTGGACAGCCTTGGCCTACGTGAAAATACAGTAATCATTCTCTGGGGAGACCATGGTTGGAACCTGGGTGAACATAATTTCTGGAGTAAGCATAATACCATGCACAACTCTCTTAACTCACCATTAATCTTAAGTGCTCCAGGATTCGATGCCGGCCAGACTTCGGAGGGATTGGTGGAGTTTATAGATATTTATCCGACTTTATGTGATCTTGCAGGGATTCCCCTTCCGGAACACCTTGATGGGACCAGTCTTGTCCCACTTCTATCAGATCCGGACAGGAAATGGAAAGAAGCAGTATTCCCAAGATATAAGACCGGGGATGCCGTTGTCACAGACCAGTATAATTTTACCAGGTATTCCCTTGAGGGAAAGACAGAGTACATGTTGTACGATCTGCAATCAGACCCGGAAGAAAATGTAAACCTCGCCGGCATTGAAGATTACAGGGAGGTGATGGAATCAATGGAGGCAAAACTAGATAACCTGCTGGACCGGTCAGTCGGAAATTAAATCCTTAAGGGCCTAACTTTGAAGCCTGATAAGTCGCAGTATCTTATTGTCCCGATTCCGGTTCAATGATTTTGTTTTCAATGGCCCAGGCTTTCCAAACCCCGGCTAATTCTTCCAGGACCTCGGGATGAGTTTCTGCGAGATCATTTGTTTCCGTTCTGTCTACATCCATATCATACAATTCCCAGGAGGTATTCTTCCCGAATGAGACAAGTTTCCATTTTCCCTGCCTCAGGGCTTTGCCATTACGCCAATGCCAGAAGAGGGGTTCGGCGCGTGGGACTGATTCGTCTTTCAGAACCGGGAGTAAGCTGTTCCCCTGGTAAGGGGTAATATCCTGTCCGTTAAAAGTAGTGGGATATTCCGCCCCGCTTATGTCTATTAGTGTAGGCATGATATCAATAAAATGTCCGAGGTACTCGCTAATCCTTCCCGGCTCAACTATTCCATCTGCCCAGCTGGCAATCAGTGGGGTGTTAATTCCTCCCTCATGACTGTAGTTCTTAAAATACCGGAAAGGTGCATTGCTCACATTGGCCCAATCCCCCAAAAGGGAAGTCCATCGCGTCACTGTCCCTATATCTCCTTCCCCCGGAAGGGTAACACTCTCTGAAGAACTTCCATTGTCAGACATGAACAGGATCAGGGTGTTCTTATCCTTATCCAATTCGGAAAGTTTTTCCAGGATCCTCCCAATGTTCTGATCCACCCGATCAACCATGGCTGCATAAACAGCCATTACACGGGCTTCGCTTTCCTTTTCGGCCTCGGTGAGCTCATCCCAGGGCTTGTGTGTGGCATCAGAAATTGGATATCTCTCATCCAGCAGTCCCATGCTTTTCTGCTTCTCCATCCTGTCCTTCCGGATTTTCTCGTAGCCCACCTTATAGTAATCTTCATATTTTGCAATGTCTTCCGGCCATGCCATCAGGGGGTCATGGGGCGCTGTATAGGCCAGGTAAAGGAAGAAGGGTTTGTCCTCATTCTTGTACTCATCAAGCCACTGAAGTGCATAATTGGTAAAATAATCTGTCGTGTAAAAATCTTTGGGAGGTGTATAAGGTGAATAAAGGCTGTCGTCGATGGCGAATGTGCGAAATTTTTGATTTTTCCAGTTTTTCTGGGCAGGAATGCCTTCCCCTTCCCTTTGTAATCCCGGGTTGAAATGATTGCAGGCCCCGTCACGCAAGCCGTAATACCGGTCATAACCCCGATCGAAAGGATTCTCCACACCATGATGTTTCCCTGACCAGAGGGTGCGGTACCCTGCGGTCTGCAAAACTTCCCCGAGTGTTACTGCATTCGTTATTGGATTCTTATAGCTGGTTCCAAACCCGCATTGCTGTGCGTAAACCCCTGTTATCAGGCATGCCCTTGAGGGGAAGCATTTGGAGGTATTGTGGAACTGAGTGAACCGAATTCCATTTTCGGCGAGTGCATCGAGGTTGGGAGTTTTGATTTCACCACCGTAACAGCCGATGTCAGACCATCCCATATCATCGCAAAGGATCAAAAGGATATTGGGCTGAGAGGATGCTTCCTGTTCAGCCGGGGAGCAGCCGGCTATAAATCCAAGGACAAAAACAGCTAAAACAAGGCTGGATATTATTGCTTTCATTTTCTATGGTTTAGTGAAGCAAATATATCGAAAATGATTCTCCAACTTTAAATATTCAGGTCTATTTAGAATAATACTAGAATTAAGTATGCCTAAAAAATGGTTAATTTGTGTTTTAAACCTTGAAGGCATGAGAAAGAATGTTTTAATTAGGCTAATACCGGCATTTTGCATCCTGTTCGGAATGCTGTCCGGTTGCGGAACCGGTGTAGAACCTGAAGCTGACACACCCGGAATTCCTAATGTTTTACTCATATTGGTCGATGACCTAAGGCCCGAACTTAACTGCTACGGGGCCGATCATATTATATCCCCCAGCATAGATGCTCTGGCCAGGGAATCCGTGCTTTTTACAAGAGCATATACCCAACAGGCGGTTTGTGCTCCATCAAGGAATACGCTAATGACCGGATTGAGGCCTGATGAACTCGGGATTACTGACCTTGCCACTTTTTTCAGGACTAAGGCACCCGATGTTGTCACTCTTTCCCAACATTTTCTTCAGAACGGGTACCAATCCGAGGGTATGGGAAAAGTTTATCATACCGGACATGGAAACCAGAATGACACACTTTCCTGGAGTATCCCTCATTGGAAATCCAGCAGGATAGTTAATGAAAGGGATCCCATAAGCTCGGGAGATACAACCCGGCTGCATACCAGTATCCCTTTGATCAATGGTAAAAAAATCCCATGGCTGAGATCTCAAATGTCGGAACAAAAGCATACTGACGCCCTGGTTACAAGTCATGCCATTGAGAGGATGGAGGCACTGAAGGACACCTCTTTCTTTCTGGCAGTGGGACTGGTAAAACCACATTTACCCTTTGTTGCTCCGGCTAAATACTGGGATCTTTATGATGCTTCCAAGATCAGTGTACCTGTACCGGATAAGCCAGATCATTACCCCCCTTATGCATTTTCGGGATGGGGAGAACTCCGGAAATACCATGGTATCCCCGCAGAAGGACGTCTCAGGGACGAAGACACGAAAAGCATGATCCATGGCTACTATGCCTGTGTCAGCTTTATTGATGCCCAGGTGGGAAGGATGATCGAAAAGTTAAAGGAACTGGACCTCTACGATAATACCATTATTGTCCTCTGGGGAGATCACGGCTGGAAACTTGGTGAATACGGGGATTGGTGCAAGCATACCAACTATGAACTCGACACCCGAATCCCTTTGATGGTCAGGGTACCCGGAGAGGAATACCGGAAAGGTTGGTCAACGGATGCCATTGTCGAAACGGTTGACATCTATCCCACTCTTTGTGAGCTGGCGGGACTGGAATTACCGGAGCATCTCCAGGGTTCAAGCTTTAATGAGGCCCTAAAGGACACTGTAAAGAACTGGGAGGATGTGGCCTTCAGCCAGTACCCCAGATCTGCTGTGATCGACGGTGAAAAAATCCGGATAATGGGTTACAGCATGCGAACTTCGGAATACCGACTTACCCGCTGGATTAATATCGAGACCCGTGAAACTCTTGATATGGAATTTTATGATCACTCAACTCCCCTTCCTGAAATGATTAACCTGGCAGCCATGGATCATTATAAAGATATCGTTCCGATTCTGAATCAGAGACTGGAAGAGCATTATGAGCTTGAACACGGGAAGAGTCTGAATGAAAAGCCTGTGCAATAACCAGTATTAAACCTATGTAATAATTGAACTGATCAACCACAACAACCATACTTATTATATACCATATACATATTTACAATTTCAGCATGAACTTGATTCTCAAAAACTCTATTCTTAATAAACTATTTGTCTCCCTTATCGTTTTAGCCGGTATTTCCGGAATCGGAAATCAAGTTAATGCCAAGACCTGGGTTGTAAGTTCATTTGAAAATTTTAATTCTGCGTATAATTCAGCAGCCTCCGGTGATTCAATTGTATGGACAGAGGGAGTATATAATGATGTGCGCTTCACTTTCAGTAAAAGTAATCTAACCATAATCGCCAGGACTCCCGGAAAAACAATTTTCACCGGGAACTCCAGGGTATTAATAAAAGGCAGTGATAATGTATTCTCCGGTTTTCAATACCTGGGAGGGAATTGTGGGAGCAGCATCGTAATAGAAATTGAAGGCAGCCGAAATCTCTTAAGCCAGCTTAACATTAAGGATTACTATTGCCAGAAGTACCTGGTGATAGAGGACGGTTGCAGCCACAATATTATTTCCCACTGCAATTTTGAACATAGAACCTACGATGGTGATAAAAATATCCTCTCCGTGCTGGTTGAGGAAAATGCACCGGGGTACCATACAATCCGATATTGCTCCTTTAAAGACTTCCCCGGCACAGGAGGTGATATGGGGGTAGAACCTATTCGCATCGGCTTAAGCTCCCAGGGTGAATATATCAGCAGGACGATAGTGGAGTATTGCTATTTTGAGCAGTGCAACGGGGACGGGGAGATCATCTCAAATAAGGCCCGGCAGAATGTATTCAGATATAATACTTTTTATGACAATCCCAAGGGCGAGCTGGTGCTGAGGCATGGTGACGAGGGTGTTGTTTACGGAAATTTCTTTCTCAATGGAATGGGTGGAATCAGGGTGAAAGAAGGACAACACCATGTGATTTTTAATAATTATTTCAGCGGATTAACCTCCAGGGCTATCAACCTGCAAAACTATGATGTTGATCCCCTGGACAGCATCACCATTGCCTTTAATACTATTGTCAATAGCGCTAAGGTGGATCTTGGTTCTTCGGGCTCCTATCCTCCAAAAAATGTGTGTTTTGCCAATAATATATTTGCAGACCCTACAGGATCTTTATTCACCAATGCCACCGGAACCGAAAAATGGATTGGAAATATTTCGAAAGGCACTCTGGGGATAACCAGGCCCGAGGGAATGGTCGATTTAGATCCCTTGCTGGTCGAGAACAGTGAAGGATATTATGGAATTTCTACTGGAAGTCCTGCAATAGATTCTGCAAAATCAGGCTACCCTCCTCTGCCCAACTACCCTGACATGGGAATTGACCATGAGATCCTGCTAGACCTGATGCAGCAGATCCGACCAGGAGAGATCAATTTAAAGGACATCGGCTGCAGTGAATACCCCCTGGATAGCATTATTAAACCCCATGTATGGGAAGATAACACGGGACCTGACTATATGCATAATGATGAATCACTATTTCTGAGTACGACGGTTTCCGGTAGTGGAAGTATAATAGTCGACCCTCCCGGCATGATCTATTCGCCTGGAACTAAAGTCCTTGTTACAGCAGTTCCGGATAGTTCTTTCTACTTCCGGGAATGGACGGGGGATCTTTCAGGCAGTACCAACCCGGATACCGTTTTGATGAGCTCGAGTAAGCAAATTACTGCTGCTTTTGACCCGATTGAAGGATACAGGATAACTGTTTATACCAATGATCATGGAAGCGTTGAAATCGATCCTCCCGGATGGCTTCACCCTTTTGGAACCCAGATCACACTTACACCTGTAGCAGATTCCGGTTATAAATTCAGCTATTGGGGAGGGGCCTTTGCCGGGGGAGAAAATCCACTTGACATGGTGGTCACAGGTGAGCTGAAAGGAACTGCCAACTTCGCTGTTGACCCTGATTATATTCCGGACTATATACATAACACTGATTTTGAAGGATACAGCCTGGAAGTTTTCCCAAATCCGGTTGGCAGCAAACTGTCGGTTTCTTTAGATATGGTTGATGCCGAATGGATTGATATCAGCATATTTGACCTGTCAGGAAGACAGTTGTACAATATCTTCAAGGGAAATATAAATTCAGGTAACCACCATTTTGAGGCTGATCTTTCCGCTTTGAAACCAGGTTTATTCCTTCTCCGCCTACAAAGCAAAGGAGAAAAATACTCTGTAATAAAACTGCAGAAATTATAATAATTTAATCCAGATAAAATGAGAACAAAATTTTTATTATTAGTAGTTATTATGGCCGGACTGGCAGCCTGTACTTCTATACCTGAAAACCAATCACCAGTCGAAAAGACAATGGAGATTGCAGCAGCCCAGTTTCAGGGGATGCTTGATCAAATTGGGGATACCAGCAGAAACCCGGGATCCACCAGAGACGGATCCTTGTCACTTGTACGTTCCAGTAGCTGGATCAGCGGATTTTTCCCCGGATCATTATGGTACATGTATGAATATAGCGGAGATGAAAAATGGCTGGCGCCTGCCATTCATTTTACGATGAATGTTGAACAGGAGAAGTTTAATGGGGGTACCCATGATATGGGCTTCAAGATGTTTTGCAGTTTTGGAAATGGATATCGCCTCAAGGGAAATAAGGAATACAGTGATATTCTTATTCAAAGTGCCAGCACCCTGATCACCCGTTTCAATCCAACAGTGGGATGCATCCGGTCATGGGACCATAATACCGATAAATGGGATTACCCTGTGATTGTAGATAATATGATGAACCTTGAACTCCTTTTCTGGGCGACAAAGGAAACAGGCGACCCCGTCTACTACGACGTTGCCCTGAAACATGCTGAGACCACATTGAAAAATCATTTTCGCGAGGACGGCAGTTCATATCATGTGGTTTCATATGATACTTTAACCGGAGAGGTAGTGAAAAAGAATACCCACCAGGGTCATGCTCATGAATCTGCATGGGCAAGGGGACAGGCCTGGGGACTTTATGGATTTACCATGACCTACCGGGAAACAAGGGATGAAAGATTTCTTAAGCTGGCGGAAAAAATTGCTGATTTTATTTTGAATCATCCCAACCTGCCCGAAGATATGGTTCCTTACTGGGACTTTGATGCTCCTGGCATACCAGATACAGACAGGGATGCATCTGCCGCTGCCATCATTGCATCTGCCCTGTATGAATTGAGTACGTTTGTTGGTGAAGCAGAGTCCGCCAGATTCCTCGAGGCTGCAGACCACATTCTCAAAAGCCTTTCATCTCCAGATTACCTTGCTGAACCCGGTACAAATAATCATTTTCTGTTAATGCACAGTGTTGGGAATCACCCGCGTGGTAGCCAGGTGGATGTTCCTTTATCCTACGCGGACTATTATTTTATGGAGGCCAACCTCAGGAAAATGAAACTCTCATCAAAATGAGAAAAGGCTGTTAATCCTCGAATGGTTTTATATTCGCAGTTGTTTCAAAGGGATTCAAATTCCTAATACTGTCTTGGATAGTTCTTCTTTATGAAGTCAAACCACCATTGGATACCAGGGTTACAGGGTGAACCATCTCCACCCGGGGAATAATTTGGAGGAACATTCTGAAGCCAGGTGGATGCAAACATATAGCCGTCCCCTTGATTCAGAAAGGTTTCTGTTCTCTTCAGTTGGTCTGCCTTTTTACCCCTGGTATAAATGCCCACATTGATGTATTCATAAAGGCCCTTTTCCTTGCTGTATGCTCCCCAATAATCCGTCATTGTCCCTTCGGATTCAATATAGGGGATTCCTTCCGCCTTATCACTAAAATGAAGGGCAATGTCTGCATTCTTTGCGGGTTTCCCCTTCGCGTTATAACCGATCAAAATAGTTGGATCAACACTTTTTCCTGCAGCGATCATTCCCTGGATTTTAAAACCGGCATTTTTTTGAGCCATTCCCTCATTATCCGGATCCACAAAAACATTTCTGAAATTATTTTCCGAGAGCCATTGTACCGTATTGGCCACAGCCCTTTCTGCATCTTCCTGCTTCCAGCTTTCCCATTTTGCTTTTGATCCTCCCCAGTAGAGGCATCCCACAAGAACTACCATATCACGTTTATCACATTCCCGGATGATCTTCTCCATTCGTTTGGTATATACAGGATTCAAGCTGGCATCCTCATTATAACCTTTCACATCACCAAAGCGTGATCCCATAAAGAACACTGAAATGGTATTTACCCCGTATGTTTTATACAGATCAAGATGATTGATGAGTTCATCTGTGGATTCATCTGATATCAATGCGTTTGAACAACGAAGACCGATGACCTGGAACTCCTTATTATTCAGGAAAGTTTTCTCTCCTTTAACCGAAAATATATTGGAGGCAAAAAGGCTGCTGCAAATTGAAAAAAGCAGGACAGTAAGTAAGGGGGTTTTCATTATTTGTATTGTTAAAAGTTTGGAAAGAGTAAATTTTGAAAGGATGAAGACTTCTCTGTTTCTGTATATGTTTCAAGAAATTTTAAGATTTCTGGATCTTGAAACCTGTCTCCTGCAATTCGGAGTAGAGAAAGGAAATTTGATTTTTGGGATTCCAGTCCCCCATATTGCTGAAAGGGAAATTCCTTTTCCCCGGTAAGGAAAGGTATAAGGTATTTTGTTCCCGTAAGGATGGATGCTCCTTTCGGATTTTCATAGGTCCAGAGATCAATATTAAAATGCTCTGCTAAAATGGCATTATGGTATAAATGTTTCAGGTTATAAATTGAATAACCCATAGCTTTTGTTCTCTCCAGCTCAAAGGGCTGGGAACCATCTGCCTCAAATTGCCGGTCAATTCGTTTAATTTTTACGGAATCAAGGATCATACGGGCTGTCTCATCTTCTCCTGTAAAAATTGAGAAAGTCGCCACCTGGGAATCATATGATGACCCATGGTTATTACGCCACATCCTCTCGTCCCAACCCTTCTGGCTCGTTAGTAACCAGCGGTTATAGGCTTTAAACCATTTCTTCAGGTCCTCTTCTTCCCCTGGTTTTAGAGCTCCGGAACCACTCAGTAAACCCACAGCCTCGACTACATCGATAAGGTTTCCGGTTTCTATAATACCTATCCCTCTTCCTTCTGTTCTGCCCGGTATTGCCTGTCCGTATTCAAGATGGGGATTCATTTTTGTGTCCGGATCAAGGAACCAGGTACGGAGAAATTCCGCAGCCTTTGTGGCATAGGACATCTCCCCTGTATAATACCAGGCCAGGGCCAGGAGTGAAACAGCTTCTGACATTTTATGAATGGCAGGTCCGTCATAATCTCCATATTCCGGGTTTTTTTTCCCATCATGCCTGATATATGGCAATCCGTCTTTCTTATCCGGATCCGGCCACCAGTAAATGCCGAGACTGTAGTAATCGTGCTTATCCCCGCTTGGGGGCATCATTTTCTTATCCATTACAGAAAACGATACTGTCTTGAGTAGATTATCGGCTTTCTCTTGAAGCATTTCAACTTCAGATTTGTAAGGTTCCTTTCCCTGTGAGTAAAGATCTTTTGCAAGAAGTATCCTATTAATATCATGGATGGCCAGAGGTTCAATATACCCGAGCGACTCCAGGAAGCGGGCGGCTTCGGTAATGGTCTTCCTGTAATATTCTGGATGCTTATAGTTAAAAAAACCATGTTCCTGTCCCTCGTAAACAAAGAGTTCACAACGATTGCCTGCATCTTCCATAGTTTTCTTGTACCGCTCAGCAGTGGATACAGGAATAAGCCTGTCCTCTGTTCCCAGGAAAATAATGGTCGGCGGGGCGCCGGGCCTGATATTATGTGCGGGCGAAAATTCCTTATATAATTCTCCTATCCGGTCGTAACCGTACCCTTCCGGACCGTTATCAAAAACTGGATTAAAAAGAACCAGCGCATTGGGACGTGAACTGATCATCAGGTCTTCATTTTCTTCATCATACCCGGGCAGGGTTCCGGTTGCCGCAGCCAGGTGTCCGCCTGCCGACCCTCCAGAAGCAACAATCCGGTTGGGATCGATATGAAATTCCGCTGCATGCTGCCGGATAAACCGAACTGCAGATTTCGCATCCCTTGCTGCCTCAAATGGAGTTGTTCCATGCCTGGATGAAACTCTGTAATCCACCCGAACTCCAATCATCCCCCGATCTGCAAAAAACCTGGCATGAGGTTCAAATTGCGTCGTCGTACCTCCTTTGAAACCTCCCCCATAGAAAAAAATAATGGCCGGATATTCTTTACCTTCTAACATCTCCGGGGGATAATTTAATTGTAAAGTGAGCTCAACTGTATCTATCCTTTTGTAAATGACCTCAGATAGGAGGACCGGTGTTTTAGCCTGACACGAGGTTTGAATAGAAAGTATTCCGGTTAACAGGAATATGGTTATTAATCTAATAAAATGTCTGTGAGTCATGTATTATAGAATTATGTGTCGTTTATTTTCTGGCATGTCCCAGATTCTTTATGTATTCACTGGGATTAATGCCATAGATTTCCCGGAAGCATTTGCTGAAATAGGAAGCTGAGGTGAATCCAACCGCATAACAAACCTCGGATATGGAGATCCCGTCCTGCTCCATCATTTCCATGGCTTTATTTATTCGTATGTTCCGGATAAATTCAGTGGAGGACTGGTCCATCAGGGATTTTAATTTACGATGAAGGTTTGTTCGGCTCATTTTTAATTCCTCAGCCAGTTCAGTAGTTGAAATATCAGGATTTGCAAGGTTATCAAGAATATATTTCTGTGCTCTTTTAACCATGGTAGCATCAAATGCCGAAAGACCTTCTTGACGATCTGTAGCTGCCTGCATTCCTCCGAAGGCGAGACGCAATTTTTTTCGGGCCTCTATCAGGTTGTTAATGGTGGAAGACAAAAGCTGCATATCCAGGGGTTTGGTCAGGTAGGCGTCTGCCCCCTGCTCAATTCCTTCAATTTTTTGCTTATCCTCAGAAAGGGCTGTGATGAGAATCACCGGGATATGGCTGGTAAGCGGATCTGATTTTACACGGCTGCATAATGTCAGTCCATCCATACCAGGCAGCATGATATCGCTGACTATTATTTCCGGTAATAATCGGGATGCGAGGGATAATCCTTCCTCGGCGTTAAGGGTATGGGCAATACGATATTTTTCTGAGAGCGTTTTGGAGAGGTAGCGGTTTAATTCCCGGTTATCTTCGATCAGGAGCAGTAGTGCTTTTTCTTTTTCGTCCTGAGGCTCTCTTCCTTCTGAAATCTCCTCATCGGGTAACATGACCTCCCTCTCCTTAACGGAACTTGTTCGCTGATCCGTAAATTCCAGGTCCGTCCCTTCGGGGAAATGTTCTTTCCCGACAGGGATTCCCAATACAAATACACTCCCTTCTCCAATTTTGCTTGCCAGTTCAAGAGTTCCGTTTTGAAGAAGAATATAATCTTTAGCGAGCGACAGTCCAATGCCAGAGCCCGTTTTCTGAAGACTTTCATCTGAGCGGTAAAACCGTTCAAAGATCTTCTTCATGTCTTTTTCCGGAATGCCAGAGCCCGTATCGGAAATTTCAAGGAAAACGAACTCTTTTCCAGCAGAATCTCCAAGTTTTACATTATGCCAGGAATCCGGAACCTGAATCGGACCTTTCCTGATACTAAATTGGATCTGTCCCCCTTCAGGGGTATATTTAAATGCATTGGACAGAATATTGAATACTGCATTCTCCATTTTTTCATTGTCCACCCATACATTTTCAGGCTCAATTTGGGGGTTTAATGAGTAGTCGATTTTTAATTTCTCAGCGAGTTCCTTGAAACAGGTGTAAATCTCTTCCGATAAGGAAACAATATCAATTTCAGAGATATATAATTTCAATTTTGCCTGGTCGATTTTCCTGAATTCAATAAACTGGTTCACAAGTTTTTTTAAGCGAATTGCATTCTTTTCGGCGAGCTGAAGATCTTCCTTGATATCCGGTTCCAACTCACGTTCTCTGACCAGCCTCTGGATGGGCGAAAGAATCAGGGTTAAGGGGGTCTTGAATTCATGTGAAATATTGGTAAAAAACTGCAGTTTTAACTGATGGATTTTTTCCTTGTTTTCCTGTTTTATGGTTTCCATTTCCATGGCAGACTTCATCCTTTCCCTGTAAAGGATCATATTTCTAATCAGAAACATACTGATGGTTCCAATGAGGACATATGCAATAAATGCAAGGTAATGCCTCCACCATGGAGGTGCTATATTGATGCTTAGCTGAACCGGGGTTCTGCTCCACTCCCCATCATTATTTGCCGCACGGAGTTCAAATATGTATTTCCCGGGTTCAAGCTTGGAATAGTTCACATGATTGTCATAACTCTCCTTCCAGATATCATCCAGTCCCACCATACGATACGCATAACGGTTCTTGGAAGGATTCAGGTAATTATTGGAGGTAAATTCAAATGTGAGGGAAGACTGTCCGTATTTTAGTTTCAGGTGTTTACTTGCGGAAATATGTTCCTTTAGGGGTGAACCTTCAGAGGAGGCCAGAATCTTTTCATTATTGATATTCAGACTTGTAATAATGGGAATCGGCGCAACAGGATTGACTTTAATATCTGCAGGATCAATGACTGTATATCCATTCGTACCTCCAAAATACAATTTCCCCTGTCTGCTCTTGAATGCGGATGCCTGTATAAATTGTCTCCCCTGTAATCCATCTGACTCATTGTAGTTATTTACTGAACCATTGTCGGGGTCAAAACGGGATATCCCGTTTTCCGTGCTGATCCAGAGGTAACCGGATTCATCGCAAAGGATTCCATTCACATCATTACCGGATAATCCATCATCCATGTCATATTGAATAAATGACTGATCCCTTTCCTGGTACATGTTCAATCCCCCACGACGGGTTCCTATCCATATGTTCCCATCGAGGTCAGAGCTTATCATAGTAATGACATTCCCACTAATGGATCTCCTATCATTTTTGTCAAACAGGAACCTGTGGAAGTATGATTCTCCGGAACGTTTCAGGTTCAGTCCCATGCTTGTCCCAATCCACAAATCCCCATCATCCATGAAAAGTGAATTCACATGATAAGATGTGAGTCCAAGTGAATCCTCCGCCTGGAAATAATGTTCCAGGATTTTATGATTCTCTTTTGAGAGATGAAATAATCCACCGGAGAAGTCTCCCACCCAGATGCCAGAAGATGATTCTGCAAGAGCGTATACCTTTTCATTCCCCGGAAGGATAGGATCCAATAATATGCGCCGGGGGTTTTTGTCCCTGTCCAGCATATAAAAGCCCTCTTTATATGTGCCAATATAGATCTGTCCTTTTTCTGATGTAAGAAGAGATTTAATATTCAGCGGTTCTGCCGGATTTGTATTTACGAGAAACTGACTGAATTGCTTACTCGCATTGTCCCACCTGTTCAGTCCACCTCGTTCAGTACCGATCCACAAATCTCCTCGAGTATCCATGGTAAAAGAACTGATGTAGTCGTTGGTAATTGAATTGACGCCCGGGACCTGTTTCACATGTTCAAACCTATTATCATATCGGTTAAAGTATGCCAGTCCACCAGACCATGTTCCTATCCAGAAATCATTCCGTGAATCTTCATATATGGCATAAACAGAACTATATGGAAGGGAATAAGGATCCAGTATATCATGTTTATAATGTTTGATTGCCCCAGATCTGTCAATGATGTCAAGTCCCAGGTAAGTCCCTACCCAAATATTCCCCCTGGAGTCCTGCAAAATTGAGTTTACCTTATTATGACTGATATCATTATTTTCCTGGGTGAACTTTGATATTAGTTTTCCAGAGGGATTGTGAATATGTAATCCTGCCATCTCATACCCAAGGAGAATTATGCTGTCAGATATGAAAGCTGATCTTAAGGATTGTTCCTGCGCGGGTATTATCTGATTGAATTCGCCTGAAGGGGACTGCTGATATATACCGTTTTCAACAAAGGCTACAATGATCTGTCGATTATTAAGGACCTGGATCTTTCGAATACCATTATGAGGTAGTGGGATCTCTGTAGCAGACCCTGTTTTTGGATTGAATTTCACAATTGAGAATCCACTGGCTATATAAATATAACCATCCAGGTCTTCTTCCAGGTCCTGGATATTGGCGTAGGGATCCAGTATGTCTAAGTGTATCAGTTCAAAAGCATCAATTGTCCGGTTATAAATATTCAGACCTTCTTCGGTTGCAATCCATATCCTGTTATCTGAATCAATCAACACATCATTTATCCTGTCATTCGAAAGAGAGGTGGTATCAG
Organism: uncultured Bacteroidaceae bacterium; assembly: GCA_963777115.1. Classification (GTDB taxonomy): domain Bacteria; phylum Bacteroidota; class Bacteroidia; order Bacteroidales; family SM23-62; genus SM23-62. The sequence continues at coordinate 337,337 of CAVZPP010000003.1, forward strand.
ACCCGGAGTGTACATATTTAGTAAATGAATATGCATCGTATTTATAAAGTCCTGCATAGGTCGCAATCCATACTAATCCCTGTTGATCCTGCTCGATTTGTTCTACCCCCCGGTCAGTAAATCCTCCCTGCGGAGAGATTGTTCGAAATATTACATCAGCATTTTCAGCTCCTTTTAGTATTGTAAGGGTAGTACTTAAAAGAATAATAAAACTCAATATAGAAGGAGCTGCTCTCATAATAATTCCTATCCATCCAATTCTATGACTGAACCTGGATTCGCCCAAATATACTGGAATATGAGGATTTGATCAAGATTGTTTGGCTGATAAGCTAATAAGTGAACCGAATTTCTAAATGATAGAAACAATTGTTCCAAAGACGGAACATATGTGCAAACAGGTAACATAATTGACAGTTTTTGGGACAACTCTTATAGCATGGTTTCCTATCAAGCAATAATTTTGATTTGAACAATTTACATGTTAAATGATTTCCAGAGCATATATTCTTTTATTCATCCTCCTTCTGCCGGGTTGCAACAGAATTTTTAATCCGGAACCTGAATTGCTTACGATGGAGTATGAACATTTGCTGGAGATACGTAGTAGTATTGCCGAAAAATCACCTATCTATCTTGCTGCATACCAGCGTCTGTGCAGGGAGGCGGAATCTGCCCTGAACCATCCTGAATATTCCGTCACGCATAAGGATCTGGTACCGCCAAGCGGGGACAAGCAGGACTATATGAGCCAGGGGCCATACTGGTGGCCCGATCCTGAAAAGCCAGATGGGCTCCCCTACATTCGTAAAGACGGAGAGAGAAACCCTGAAGTCAGTGATAATAATTTTGACAGAAACAGGCTTGGATCTTTATCGGAAGATGTTACTACCCTGACTCTCGCATGGTTCTTTTCAGGAAATCAGGAATACTCGGACAGGGCAAGTCAAATAATAAGTACCTGGTTTTTGGATGCTGGTACAGCAATGAATCCAAATCTTAAGTATGCACAATCAATTCCGGGCATCACCGAGGGAAGAGGAATAGGCATAATTGATTCAAGAAATTTCATAGAGGTAATTGAATCTGTTAAAATCCTGGAGAAAAGTAAATCCTGGAGCAGAAGTGATTCAAAAAAACTGAAGCACTGGTTTTCTGAATATCTCCATTGGCTGGAGAACAGTGAAAATGGAAAATACGAAAAGAGCAGGCAAAATAATCATGGAACATGGTATGATGTCCAGACAGCGTATTATGCCTTGTACATCGGGAAGCCAGAGCATGCCAGGGAGATTGTAAAGGAGGCCAGGAAAAAAAAGGATCGATACCCAGATTGATTCTCTGGGAAGACAGGATTTGGAATTGTCCAGAACACGTGCCTACGGATATTCAGTATTTAATATTGAGGCACTGGTATTCCTGGGTAAGATTGGGGAAATGACCGGTGTTGACCTCTGGAAGTATGACAGTCCCTGTGATGGAAATATTAAGCTGGCACTGGATTATCTACTCCCTTATGTGGATAGCATAGAAGATTGGCCCCACCAGCAGATTACCCGTGTAAAGTGGACAAACCTGATTCCGGTTGTTATTGAAGCAGAACGTATTTATGAGGACCCGGAATACCAGGAATGCCTATTACATCTCCAGGAAAAACTAACTAGCACCGATCGATTGATACTAACCAAGATTTAAATAATGAACTACACGAAAAAACACTTTAGAATTCTTTTCATTGAACTGGCCTCAATTGCATTTGTTCTGACCTCATTTGCTTTTGGGCTGAGCTCATGCACCTCTGGAGAAACCGAGAAAACTCCTTACAATGTACTGTTCCTGGCAGTGGATGACCTGAGACCCGAGTTGAATTGTTACGGTGCAGACCAAATCCATTCTCCGAATTTTGACCGTCTTGCCGCTAATGGAGTCCAATTTACCCAGGCCCATGTGCAGCAATCCATATGCATGGCCTCCAGGGCATCTCTGATGACCGGATACAGGCCGGAAAGGCATGGGATATATACGGGAGAATCCGTACAGGACCTTGTACCCGGAGTACTTACGATGAATAAGTTGTTTGAACAAAATGGCTATTCAGTCTCTGGATTTGGGAAGATATATCATTTCGGACATGACCAGGTGGAACAATTCGGAGATGAATTCATGGATCCTACAAAAAAATGGGCAGGTAGGGGATATTATACCGATGAGGCCATTGAACAAATGAAATATAATGAGGCTCATCCGCTTAAAGGACGGAATCATCCTGATAGGGGACCTGCATTTGAGGCAGCCGATGTACCTGACAGTGGATATATCGACGGATATAATACTGAGTATGCCCTTAAGAAATTGAGGCAATATAAGCAGGAAGGCAAACCGTTTTTCATGGCCATGGGATTTCATAAACCCCACCTTCCCTTCTGTGCTCCTAAAAAATACTGGGATATGTATCCCATAGAATCCATCCTCCCTCCGGAGGTAAATGAGCTTCCTGAAGGGTCTTCTGAATATACCTTGAGGGATTGGGGTGAATTGCGGAACTATTATGGTATGCCAAAAATTAAAGGACAAAGGATGGGTCCTGATACTACCCTGATCCTGCGCCAGGGATATTATGCCTGCATATCCTATGTAGATGCACTAATTGGGAAATTGCTGGACGAATTGGAAAGCCTGGAGCTGGCTGATAATACCATCATTATTCTATGGGGAGACCATGGATGGAAACTCGGTGATTATGGTTACTGGTGCAAGTGGTCAAACATGGATATTGATACAAGGGTACCGCTAATAATTAATGTTCCGGGGGGCAAGAAAAACGTTGAGAGCGATGCACTCGTGGAGCTCCTCGATATGTATCCAACCCTGGCTGATTTATGCGGATTGGAAATACCCGAGCATGTGGAAGGCCGCAGCCTTGTGCCTCTGCTCAATGATCCGGGAATGGACTGGCGGGAGTATGTTACCTGTGTATGGCCACATTACCGCACTGAGTATGACAGGGTTGTTATGGGGTATTCTATAAAAACTGAAAGATATAATTATGTGGAATGGATAAAACTGGAATCCGGTGAGATACTGGAAAGGGAATTGTATGATCACCAGACAGACCCCATGGAAACAAAGAATGTAATTGCGGAACCCGAATATGCGGATGATATTATAAAGCTGGAAGCCATGTGTATTGAAAGAAAACAGGCTACCGATCACAATCATTTGCACAGACAAAAAATGGAAGCATCAAAATAATTAAACAATATGAAAAGAAAACTAAGCCTATTAGCATTTCTGCTCCTCCTTGCCATTCCTGGAATTCACGCCCAGGATCAAAGGGTAAGCGGAAAGGTTACCGGGGAAGACGGAAGTCCTTTACCTGGTGCAAATGTGCTGGTTCAGGGAACCACTCGCGGTGTGATCACCAATCCCGATGGAGATTACAATATACGTGTTGATGCAAATTCAGTATTAAGTTTCAGCTTTGTTGGATTTGAGACCCAGGATGTCAATGTTGGCAACCGGACAGAAATCAATGTAACACTGGTTTCTGCAGCGACGGACCTTGATGAAATTGTAGTAATTGGATATGGAACCCAGAAACGATCTCATTTCACTGGTGCTGTCGCGGGAATAAGCGCGGATAAAGAAAAACTGGACCAAATCCCGGTATCAAGGCTTGATCATGCACTGCAGGGTAAACTGGCCGGAGTTCAGATCAGGGATCAGACAGCCGAGGTTGGAGAAGCTCCTGATATCAAGATCAGGGGGTCAGCATCGTTTAATGCCTCCAATCAGCCTTTGATTGTTATAGATGGCTTTCCGATGGTGGGGGGCGATCTCAGTGATGTTGACATGACCGATGTTAAGTCCCTCGAAGTCCTCAAAGACGCTGCTTCAACGGCCATCTACGGTTCCCGCGGTGCGAATGGTGTGATTATGATCACGACTAAAAAGGGCTCAAGTGATAAAACGGTTTTTAACCTGAAGGTGGCTACAGGGTTCTCTCATGTTTATAAATATTTTGATGCCTATGATGGAGCGGGACTGGCCCAGTATTATTTCAACCAGGACAGACAGAAATGGGAAACTCCCTTTCTGAGCCTGGGAGAACCTGTACCCGAAAATCCTATTGATTCGGATGGAAACCCGGTTCTTAATCCTGATGGGAATCCTTATCCGATCTGGGATGAGTGGTTCTCACCAACCAGTGATGACGCTGATGGTTCCTACTTTTATCAGCATAGTGTCTTAAGCAGTATCTCAGGAGCCACAAACTGGCAGGAAGGCATTACACAGACAGGCTGGAATAAAAATATTTCATTAAGTGCTACTGGCGGAAATAAAAATGTTCAGTACTATATCAGCGGATCCTTCAGGGATGATCAGGGTGTCCTGGTTGATAATGAGTATAAAACATTTTCATTCAATTCCAACCTTGATATAAAGTTATCTAATAAAATTACTGTTGGAATAAGCCTCAGGCCACAGTACCAGAAAAGAAGAAACAGTAATGCAGCCATGGCAAACGCTATCAAACAGATTGAATATCCCACCTATCATGATGAATTCAGTCTCAGTATTGGACTTGGACCAACTATTGGTTGGAAGAATGTTGGTGATTATGTGCAAGCGGGAGATTTTAAAACGATGTATGGAACAGATACTGACGGCAATCTGCTGGTAGATGATACAGGCAAAAATACCTTTATTAAAACCCAGTTTAATACTGCAGCCATAACCCCACTTTCAGAAGCATTGACCAGGCACGACTGGACAACCTTCTATAAACTTACAGGAAATGCCTACCTGAAATGGGAGCTGGCGGAGGACCTGGTTTTCAGAACCTCTTTTGGTACTAACTTCAGATATTCAATTCGGGACCAGTATATTGAATCATATAATGTTTCAAAGGGAAACAATAATGCAGGTAATGGAAGCGGAACTCTATGGAATACTCTGAGATACTCAGTGGTAAATGAAAATACCCTTAGCTATAAAAAGCAGTTTGGATCACATAATTTGGATCTGTTGGCAGGATTTTCCGTCGAAAACTATGTGGATGAAAATTCTAAAATCCAGGGAAATCTATTTCCAAATGACTATGTAAGGTCTATGTCCCAGGCCGGGGAGATCACTAAGGAAGAGACTTATTCAGGCAAGTCTGATGAGGGACTTATGTCCGGTTTCGCCAGGGCCCAGTACAATTATATGGAGAAATACCTGATTTCTGCTGTTATGAGAGCAGATGCGAGTTCGCAATTCGGTCCCAATAAAAGGGTGGGATATTTTCCATCTGTATCAGCCGGTTGGAGATTGTCTGAAGAAGGTTTCATGCAGTCTGCAGAATGGTTGTCCACTCTGAAACTTAGGGCCACATGGGGAATTTCAGGTAACAATCGAATTGACCGGTATTCCTATGTAACCCCGATCAACATGAGGCAATACCAGATGGGAGGTAACGTACTTAGCGGATTCGCTCCGGTACCCCTTTCAATAGGTGATCCCAGGGTGCTTGGAAATCCGGATCTCGGCTGGGAGCAGACGAATGAGGTTAACCTGGGACTCGACTTCGGACTGTTCAGAAACAGGATCATGTTTTCGGTGGATGCATACAGCAACCTCACAACCTCTTTGCTGCTCCAGGATCCGGTAGTTACCATTACAGGATTTGATTCCCAATGGGCCAATGTCGGAGAGATTCGCAATAAAGGAATAGAACTGATGATCAATACAGTCAATGTTGCAAAAAATAACTTCTCCTGGAATATGGGCATAAATGTAACTGTGAACCGAAATCACCTGGTCTCCTATGGGGATGTCGAAGAACAGTTCTTTACCGGGTATAAACACCAGTATGTTTTGAGAGTTAATGAGCCGGTCTGCCAGTACTATGGCTATGTCACCGACGGGATATGGAAGACTGCCCAGGAATTAATTGATGCACAGAACGCCGGAATGGCACAGTCCTCTGATGTGGTAGGTGGTGTGAAGATCATTGATTACAACAAAGATGGGGTGGTAAATACGGAAGACCAGACCACGATTGGAAATCCTTACCCTGATTTCGACTGGGGATTACTTAATAAGTTTGTCTATAAGCAGTTTGATCTAACTCTAAACTTCCAGGGTTCTCATGGTTTTGACGTGATGCAGCAGAGTTTCTGGTATGGTCAGAAACTCGGAAAATATTACCTGGATGATCTGTATGTAGATGAATTTCATGGTAGTAAACCCATTAAGACCGGTTCCATCATCGAATCGGATTACTATGTGGAGGATGGATCCTACATGGCCTTGCGTGATTTTATCCTGGGCTATAATCCGGTTAACTGGAAATTTACCCGGAATATGCGGATCTACTTTTCAATCCATAATTTGTTCTACTGGTGGTACCGGGATTACAACGGGATAAATCCCGAATACGTGAAAAACAACCCTGTAGATGGTGTGAGTGGTACCATCCTTTATGGTGAGCAATTGCAAACTAAGCCACTGGCAAGGACCTTTCAGTTCGGGTTGGACATCTCATTTTAGTAAACAATGAAAGAAAAAATCATGAAAAAGCTGATTATCATAGTATCATCACTCTTTATCCTGGTATTAACAGGATGTGAGGATTTTCTGAACAGGCAACCCTATGATTACATTGGAGCCGAAGAGTTCTATAAAACGCAGTCCGATATCGAAGGGGCTGTCATTGGCTGTTATAACAGCCTGCATGAAATAATCAACAGCGGACATTTTTTCCTCTGCGATAACCGAAGCGATAACGCCAAATATGAACCTACACGCTCAGCAGGATCCAAGCCGGACGAGAGAAGTTTCTCCATTATCTCCGTAATGCCAACGAATACTTATGTTACTGCTTATTGGGCTGCAAGCTACCATAGTATTGCAAGATGTAACCTGGTATTGGCCAATATGGATGCCGTAATTGATGCGGCTGTAAAAGAGCGACTTGAAGGAGAGGTAAAATTTATCCGTGCCCTGGTGTATTTCAACCTTGTCAGATTATTTGAAGGAGTGCCCCTGATCACTGTTCCGGTAACCGGGGCAGAAGCAGCAGCCATTGAGCGTAACAGTATCGCCGAAGTTTACAACCAGATCGAACAGGATCTGGCAGATGCGTCCAATTTATTGCTTGCCGATGCAAAACCTGAATATGGGCAAACCGGACACTGGGCAGCAAAAGCCCTCCTGGCAAAGGTATACCTGACAAGAGGAGATCTGGCAGAGGCATCTCCCCTGCTGGAGGATGTCTATGCAAATAGTGGATATGGACTTCACAGCTCTTACCCGGATCTATTTAATGATGATGCGGAACTGACACAGAATGAGATCATGTTTTCTGTACGATTTACAACGGGTGGCTTAGGTTTAGGATCAGCCCTTGCAAGTTACTTCGCCCCCAAAGGATATCTGTCCTCTCAATCCCTTGGGCATAACTGGCCAACCGGCGACCTGGAACAGATCTACAAGAACACCTCCGATTCGGCAACTGATGTAAGATACATGAATACAATAGGGATCTGGGATGTAACAGGGGACTATTTCTGTGAAAAGTTCGTCCCGGCAGATGTACCGGTTCGTGACGATGATGGTATAGATTTTCCATTTATCCGCTTTGCTGATGTTGTCCTTATGCTGGCTGAGGTTAAAGGCCAGACCGATGGAATGCCCCTGCTCAACCAGGTAAGAACCCGGGCAGGAACATTTGAATTAAAAGATTCCCTCATTGGACCCGGACTGATGTTTGAGAACTTCCAGGAAGCTGTCCTGAATGAGAGAAGGCTCGAATTGGCCTTTGAAGATGACCGCTTTTTTGATCTTTTAAGAATGGGGAAAGATTATGCAGCCGACAGATTGTATGATTTCTATACCAGCATCAATGATCCTGAATACACCAATGATCCTGATAACCCACAATGGCCTGAGCTTGAAACAAATGAGGATCTGTACAATGACATGAAAGCAGTAATAGGTCAGGGCTTTATTGACAAGGACCGACTGGTATTACCCATCCCGCACAACGATATCCTGAGAGGGGTAATGGATCAGAATAATGGTTATTGATGACATGAACCGAGAGAATATAATATGAAAACCCTTTCACAATAAGGGTATGTAAAATATTAAACTATCATTTCCATATAAAACTTAAAACAATACTATTTCTAACTTAAATTAATCTATTATGAAAAAGAATTTACTTACTATTTTGACAATGCTTGCCTTAATGGCAGGCGGAAATGCTATCCTGGCCCAGTGGGCCCAGTACAATGCTGACGCTCTTCCCGAAGCAGATGCCACAGTAAATATCAATGAAGGAGCATCACTTCTTGGCGGCAGCAGTGAAATTATTGTTGATCCGGATGATGCAACAAACAATTTATGGAAGTATAATGTTGATTTGGATGCAGCAGATGAGCTCAAGTACAGCTGGTATCCTTCGTACTGGGACCAGAATGCTGCGGAAAATACCCCCATACCTGCTCCCTCGACCATTGCTTGCAAATTTAAGTGGATCGATACTGCCAATACCGACTTTGGTCCCGATCTGGAGATACGTGAGCAATATAAGGTACAGGCTAAAGTTGTCAAGAAAAACGGTCTGTTCTTTATCCGGGTTAAGGACTGGGCAGCCGACAGCTCATACAGTCTGTATGAATCTTTCGATCCAACCGAATGGCACGTCCTCAGACTTACCTCAAATGGTAATTTATGGAGTGTTTATCTTGATGAGAATCCCACTGAATTTGCGAGCGGAGTTCAGGGAAAAACAACCGGCAAGCACCTTGCTCTTTTCAGCGCCTTTGCCGAGAATGGAAAATCAGGGATAATGATAGACTGGATGGGCTATCTCGAGGGTGAGGCCAGTTCCCCGACAGTTATGCCTCTTCCGGCAGGCATCTTTGAGTATGTTCCCGGGACTTCCATTGAAGATCAAAACGCATCCGTCCTTCTAAACGTATATCCTAACCCGGCAAGCAACCTCCTGACGATATCCATCGGAAACGATATGGTAAATTCACAATATGAACTGGTTAATATCACAGGTAAAGTTGTACAAAGAGGTTTGTTCAATAAGCAGATTAACCAGGTTGATGTTTCCACTTTCAATTCCGGAATGTATTTCGTAAAAATAATTTCCGGTGAAAAAGTTATAAGCGAATCCTTTATTGTTAGATAAGAACGACTAATTTTCATAAATCTTTGCTTTCCGGGTATCAGAAAAGTCCTGGTATCCGGAAAGTATTTGATTTTTCATGGAATTAAAATCCCGGAATTTAAGATGAACTTTTTTCATAAGAGCATAATCGGCAGTTTACTCATACTAATTGCAGCCGCAGTATCCCCTGTTCTGGGAAACTCTATTTATATCACAAACAAAACTGAGCTTGACAATGCCCTGAACGCAGCCCAGCCCGGAGATACCCTGATCCTGAAAAATCAAACCTGGGTAGGAATCGACATAAAACTAGAATTCAAGGGTACCGCTGAACAACCCATTGTTCTCCGGTCCGAAACGCCCGGAGGTGCCACTCTTGTAAGTGGATCCACCCTGGAGATCGGGGGAGATTACATTGTGGTAGAGGGACTAAAATTCGTCAAGGGTTATACCACGGAAAGTCCCATCTCATTTAACTCGGGAGGAAGAGATGCAAATTATTGCCGCGTAACAAATTGCCTGATCGATAACTGGCATCCCACAAATACTTCAACAAAATTTCACTGGGTACAAGTTCGGGGTTCATATAACCGGGTGGATCATTGCCGGTTCAGCAATATGAATCATTCCGGAGTCACCCTCTCTGTAAGGGCAGGGGCAGATCAACCGGGGCATCACCGGATCGATCATAATTATTTCGGTCCCAAGCCAGAAGGCGACGGAAATGGTTATGAATCTATAAAAATGGGTGGAGGGGATTACTCCATGTTCCCCCTGTATACCATCGTCGAAAAGAATTTCTTTTACCAGTGCGACGGTGAGGTAGAGCTGATCTCAAATAAATCATGGAATAATACCTACAGGCAGAATACTTTTTATGATTGTCAGGGTACCCTTACGCTTCGCTGGGGAAGGGAATGTCTTGTAGAGGGGAATTACTTCATTGGTAAAGGACGCAGTAATACCGGTGGAATAAGGATTACAGACCAGGACCATGTGATCGTTAATAATTATCTTGAAAATATCACGGGAACAGATGCCCGGGCAGCCATCTCTGTCATGTCCGGAATCCCGGATACTGAAGGTGGAGATGGAGGACACGGACAGACCAAGAACGCCATCATTGTTCATAATACTATAGTAAATAGTAAAGAATCCTTGAACATAGGATACTGGGATGACGATGACCTGGGCGATCCCCGGGGGGACCTAACTCCTCCTGAAAACTGCAGCATTGCCAATAATATTATTTGGAGCAGTTCTGCACCTCTTATTAAGCAGGATCTGAGACCTTCGATAAACACCACATGGTTGAGTAATATCGGATTTGGAGCAAACCTTGGAATAGACCTGGATACCGGCTTTGTTGATGTCGATCCTATGCTGGAACTTGCAGCCGATGGGATATGGAGAATCGCTGCTGCAAGTCCGGCGATAGGCAGTGCCTCTCAATTGATAGATACTGTACTGACGGACTTTGAATTGCAATTAAGAGACGAATTCCCGGATATTGGTGCAGATGAATTCTCAGATGGACCGCGCGAAAGCCTTCCGGTATGGGCAGAAGATGTTGGAACGGATTGGTATACACCCCCTCCTGCGAGTGCTCCGCAAATGCGCCAGCTGAGTCTGAATATTTATCCCAATCCTGCCATCGATAGATTTACTATTTCAATTGATGAATTGATGTGGGACATGTCCATATTTGTCGAAATATATGACTACTCCGGCAAAAAGGTTTTGACCAGATTGTTTTCGAATGTCACAGAGAATATTGAAATTCACACCGGCAATCTGAAAGGATTATTTTTTGTCAGGGTACGCTACGAAAACCAGGTACACAATGCAAGAATCATGCTTGGGAAATAAGGAAGTCTGGATCACAGAAAATCAAAATAAAACAACCGATAGGCGATAGAATGCCTTACAATTATTAAATATATGAAAGCAATAAACAAATTTTTACTCTGGCTGGCTATTCCCATGATCACTCTCCTGATGGGGGCCTGTCAGGCAAGTGTGCCGACTGAAAAAGAAATATCCTGGGAAGGTGAAACACCTAATTTCATCATCTGGGTTGCTGATGACCAGTACCTGGAATCAGTGGGTTGTTATGGCGCAGACCCAAGCCATACACCCAATATTGACAGGCTGGCTGCGGAGGGATTGAAATTTACCAGGGCCTACAGCACATCTTCCATATGCACCCCGGCAAGAGCAGCCCTGTACACAGGAATGTATCCCATAAAAAACGGATCACATCCCAATCATTCTGGATTGAAGGCCGATATTCCAACCATGCCGGGTTTAATGCGTGAGCTGGGTTATAGATCGGCACTCGTTGGAAAAACAGGAGTGCATGAGTGCCCAACAAGACCCACCAATACATTTATCTGGGATGATGAATTCCCACTGACCAAGGAATCAATTGAAGGAACAGAATGGAGTGAAAAAGCTATGGGAAAACATCGTAAAATGAATTATGATGCCATCAAGGAATTTATGCAACCAGACTCTCTTCCGTATTGCCTTTTTGTTGCGTCTTCACTTCCACACGGACCGTATTTGACTCAGATTGAAAACGGCCTTGAGGGTTATCCTGCCAATAACTGGGTTACAGACAATCAACTAGGATGGTACCTGGACGTAATAAAGGAAACCGGTGAGGAAGAGAATACTGTCGTGATTTTTGTGAGCGATAATGGTTCCAATACGGATAGTTCCAAATACACACTGTATGATCCCGGTGTTCACGTACCAATGATCATTAGCTGGCCAAATCATGTTGTTCCAGGTACCGAAACTGATGCACTTGCTGACTTTACCGATGTGATGCCAACCCTGATCGATCTGGTTGGAGGAACTCCAGCCCCCGATATGGACGGCAAAAGCCTGGTTCCCCTGATGAAAGGAAAAAATCTGTCCGTACGTGAGGATCTTTATCTCAGCTTTACCTGTCTTGGTGTAAATGATGTTTATGTACCGTATCCTATCAGGGCAGTTGTAAATGACCAGTATAAGCTTATCCATTACCTGAATCATGAGGTTGATCCACCCAAAGGAAGCAACGTTGGATTAGCCCCCGAATGGGGATTATATGACCTTGTAAATGATCCAAAGGAAGAAGTAAATCTTTATGGGAATGAACAGTATGCTTCGATAATGGAAGATATGCATAATAGACTTGAAGCCTGGAACCTGGAAGTCGGAGATAAAGGTATGGAAACTGAATACGAGGCAGTTGCCATGTTCCCGGATAAAATTGGTCATTTAAAAATGCCCGGCGATTAATGCAATCCAGAACCATTTTTAAGATCCTCATACTTATACTGGGACTTATCATTTTATGCCCCTTTTCCGGACAGTCAAAGGATCCTCCTAATATTGTTCTTATTCTGGCTGATGACCTGGGCTGGAAAGATGTTTCATTTAACGGATCAAATTTTTACGAGACCCCCAATATTGACAGGCTGGCTACCCAGGGGATGTTTTTCTCGAATGCCTATTCCAATGCCCCGAATTGTGCCCCCAGCCGGGCTGCTCTTATGTCTGGTCAATACGCCCCTAGGACAGGTTTCTATACCAATCATCTTTCGGCCAGAGGAGAGCCATCCTGGATGGCGGTTTTTCCAACGGAGAATCATCACCAGTTGGATTTTGACAAAATCTCTCTTGCTGAAGCTTTGAAAGCACACGGTTATAAGACCATCCACCTGGGGAAATGGCATTTGGGGGATACACCTGAATATTATCCGGAACATCATGGGTTTGATGTAAATGTAGCTGGACATAAAGCAGGAAAGCCAAATACATATTTCAGTCCCTATAATTTACCCAACCTGGAGGACGGTCCCTCTGGAGAATACCTAACCGACCGGCTCACCACAGAAGCAATAAACTTTATTGAGCAGAATAAGAAGGATCCATTCTTTGTATACATGGCTTATTATTCTGTACATACTCCCCTTCAGGCAAAGGATTCACTGGTTCACAAATACATTCCAAGACCCCATGACAATGGACAGCATGATCCCTATTATGCAGCAATGATTGAAACCCTCGATTCCAATGTTGGAAGGATCATGGAAAGCCTGGAGAAATTGGACTTAGCTGATAATACCATAGTGGTCTTTTTCTCGGACAATGGAGCAATGCCGGCGGTGGCAGCTGATAACCCCCTGCGTGGTTTTAAGGGCATGCTATACGAAGGAGGAATACGGGTACCCCTGATCATCAGGTCCCCCGGAAATCCGGGAGGTATCACCAGCCAGGTTCCGGTAATCGGCACGGATCTGTATCCCACTTTACTTGAACTCGCCGAACTTTCAGCCCCAAAGAATTATCCTCTTGATGGTACAAGCCTTATGCCTATTCTGGAAGGAAAAGGAAACATTGAAAGAGATGCACTTTTCTGGCATTTCCCTGTTTACCTGCAGGGGGAATACGGGATGAACCAGGTTTGGAGAACCACTCCTGTGGGTGTGGTTAGAAAAGGCGATTATAAATTGCTCGAGTTTTTTGAAGACGGTCACCTGGAGCTCTATGATCTCAGAAATGACCTGGGCGAACAGTACAACCTGGTCGATAAATATCCTGAGAAGGCAAAGGAACTAATGGAAGAAATGATGACCTGGCGTAACGACCTGGAGGTTCCCTATCCCCTTGAGAAAAATCCTGAATATGACCCGGCAACCCTCCCTGTTAATCCAAAAATGGGAGACCGTTCGGGTATTTATAAATCTAAAGTCAAAAAGTAATAATAAACCAAACTATGAAAAATCAAATCGGATTGGAATCCGGTGTTCTATTAATTACACTTATGATGCTCAGCGTATCATGCACCAGCAGTGATAAAATAATAGATGTGGCTGCATTTGACAGGGAAAGAGTAATTATTGCGGCAGACCAATATCTGCTAGAAGAACCGGTAACTGTGACTGCTGCTCAATGCGAAAGAAGTACAGGGGGACTGCATGACTTCTATTCCGAAGGTGATTATTGGTGGCCAGATCCTGAGAATCCTGAAGGACCCTTTATTCGGAAAGATGGACAAACCAACCCTGGAAACTTTATTGCTCACCGGCTTGCCATGAGAAACCTGAGTATCTGGGTGCCGACACTGGTTGCAGCCTATAAGATCACAGGAGATGAAAAATATGCCGAACATGCCATCAAACACCTTATGGCATGGTTTGCTATTCCTGAAACCATGATGAATCCCAACCTTCTCTATTCACAGGCCATCTGGGGTAGGGTTACCGGCCGTGGAATAGGCATCATTGATACCCTGCACCTGGCGGAGGTTGCCAAAGCAGCGGAAGTTCTTGAAGAACTCGGATTTCTTAAGGGCCAGGATCTCGCAGGGATTAAGAACTGGTTCGTACAATACCTCGAGTGGATGTGCACCCATGAATTCGGCATCGCCGAGAGGGACAATGGTAACAACCACAGCACATGCTGGGCGGTCCAGGTAGGAGCCTTTGCCAACCTGGTGGACGATGAGGAACAACTTCAATTTTGCAGGAATTTTTATAAAAACACTCTTCTCCCAAATCAAATGGCCGAGGACGGTAGCTTTCCGCGTGAACTGGGACGGACTAAACCCTACGGATATTCCCTTTTTAACCTGGAGGCCATGACCATGGTTTGTGAAATACTGTCTGTACCGGAAGATATGCTCTGGGATTACACGCTTGAGGATGGTCGTAACATTGGACTTGGAATCGCTTACATGTATCCTTACATGATGGATAAATCAACCTGGCCCCTTGAACCCGATGTAATGTATTACGATGAGTGGCCGGTAAGGCATCCACTCTTGCTTTTTGGGGGACTCGCACTGAATAAACCCGAGTACATTGAATTGTGGAAAACACTTGATCCTGATCCTACTGTTGAGGAAGTGATCCGAAACTTTCCCTTCCGGCAACCAGTACTCTGGGTTGATTAATAACCTTCTGATTCGATCTGAATCCTTAATGTTGCTTGATTAATATGCTTCCGATTCGATCTGAATTCTCAATGTTGCTTGATTAAGTATATTGAAAAAAAAGTTATCTTCAGATTTGAATTAATAATCTCATGAACTGAATAAATAATCTAAAAATCTGAACCATGAAATGGATCCTGTTTTTTCTACCCGCTATTTTATTTATTGGCTGTTCACAAGCCACTACCTCTGAGAATAAGTCCTCCAACCCACAGGCTGAAACCGGTCAAGCCTCCCAGGGTATCCAGATAGATGATAGCTATAAAGTGGAGGAATTCAAGGCATCAGATATGGTGGATTGGGAATTTCATGGAACAGGTACAGTGGTAACACAGGGCAGCCAGCTCATACTTTCAGAATCAGAAGGTTCAAAAGGAGTTATACTTGTAAGTCCATCCTCCTATGGAAAAAATGTCCTCATCTCCTATGATGTGATGACCCTCACTCCTGCAAGTGTCCTTGTTATGATGCTTTCATCCAGCAATAATGAATCCCTTGGCCTTGAAATCGCCAGTGATTATGACGGTGCTCTTGGGACTCTTAGAGATGAAGTTGGCTTTTATATGATCGCCTACCACAATGCTCCACACAACAGGTTCCCTTTTGTAAACAGATATCCAAATGAAGGGAAAAGTTTACTTCAGGAAGCAGAAAAAACTTTCATGCATCCGGGAATATATTACCATATTGAAGTGGGTCGTGAAGGTGATCGGATAGTTCTTTCTGTAGATGGACAGATAGTCCTTGATACAGTAGATTCCAATAGCCTTCCCGGGGGTAAGTTTGTATTCAGGGCAAGGGGCACAGGACATCACAGTGCTTCCTGCCTGATGAGGAATGTAAAAGTTTATTCGAAAGACTAATCAGGAATCTGGCATTGCCACTAATTGAGTTTCCTCAGCTACCTTCTTAACCACAGCCTTGGGGATCTTCACATTTTAAATATCAGCATATGGCCAAAGAACTTAAAACAGCAATCGTCGGATGTGGAAAGGTTGGGGACCTGCATGCCGAATCATTTATCAACCTGGAAGAATCAGAGTTTACTGCAGTCTGTGGCAGGTTTCAGGAGAAAACCGAGCAATATGCCGCAAAATACGGTGTAAAAGCCTATACAGATGTCTCGGAAATGGTTACTAAGGAAAAGATCGATGTAGTCAATATCTGTACTCCCCACCCCAATCACCGAATTCCAGCCATTGAAGCTATGGAGGCTGGTGCCCATGTCCTGATCGAAAAACCACTCGCTTCAACCTTAGAAGATTGCGACGCCATGATTGAAGTTTCTGAGAAAACTGGTAAAAAGATTGGGATGATCGGACAGCGAAGGTGGTTGTCTCCTGTTAAAAGAGTAAAGGATGCCATTGATTCCGGTAAGATCGGCAAGCCCGTTTTCGGAACAGTAAATATGCTGGGATGGAGAGATAAAACCTATTACGAGAGTGATCCCTGGAGGGGGAAATGGAAAGAAGAAGGAGGAGGAGTACTTGTCAACCAGGCCCCACATCAGCTAGACATTCTTCAGTGGTATATGGGGGAACCCGAAGAATTATACGGTCACTGGTCTAACTTTAACCATCCGTACATCGAAGTTGAAGACACGGCAAATGCCATCATTAAATTCAAAGGGGGAGGTATAGCAAATATTATCGTATCCAATGCGCAGAAACCCGGGATATACGGGAAAGTCCATGTCCACGGAGAAAACGGAGCATCAGTCGGGGTTCAGACCGACGGAGGGGCAATGTTTATCGCAGGGGTGCCCGGCTATGTTGAACCTCCTGTCAATGATATATGGACCGTTCCGGGGGAAGAACAGATGTTGGAAAAATGGGTAAAAGAGGATAGTGATTTTTTCATGGGACTTGAAAACCAGATGGAATATTTCATCGAGAGGCAGATTGAAGATTTTCTGAAAGACGTCAGGGAAGGCCGGGAACACCTTCTCACAGGTCGGGAAGGCCGGGTTACTGTGGAGATCTTTACTGCCATTTACCGGTCCACTCGCGACGGATTGCCTGTCAAATGGCCCCTGCATCCAGAATCCGGAAATGATTTCGACGGAAGAATTTAAGTTGTCACACCGATTATCCTGAATATAATAATAGATCACCGTGATGGAAAAATACACCTAAACCAATGAAATAATGATTTCGAAACCAGCCAGTAAGTTAAAATTATCTATTCTTTCTGCACTGTTTTTACTCTGGTCCTGTGTACCAAACAGTGGACCGAAAATAACAATCTTATATGACGCTGATATCCCCCAAATTGAATTTGCCGTGGGGGAAGTCATTCAATCTCTTGAGGCAAAAAATCATACTATCAAGACAAAAAGCCTGGATGCTGCAATCGGAGAAAATGATGCCAATCTTATCATCATTGGAGAACATTCCAACCAGACCATTTTGGAAGGAATACCTGGCGACAAAGCCATTTTGGATGATATTTCCGGAGAGGGGTTTATTATTCGAAACGAGAAAACGAAGGGCAGAAATACAATATGGGTCGCCGGAGGAGATAGGGCCGGAGCTATGTATGGTGGACTCGAATTGGCTGAGCAGATAAACCTGTATGGTTTGGAGGGAGTAATAGAGATGAATAGGAATCCATACATGAAAATGCGTGGCACCAAATTTAATATCCCTCTGGATGTAAGAACTCCTTCCTATACAGATCCCTGTGATGCGGCCCAGAATAATATCGCTGAGATGTGGAGTTTTAATTTTTGGAAAGAGTACCTCGACAATCTTGCCCGGTACAGGTATAATTATGTTTCACTCTGGAGTCTTCATCCCTTTCCATCCATGGTGAAAGTTCCTGAATACCCGGATGTGGCTCTTGATGATGTTCAGAAGTCCACCGGCGAATGGAAGGAATACTACAGCCGGCAAGGCATCGGATTCGACGCGGATGAGATCATTAACAATGTGGAGGTGTTGAAACAAATGACCATCGACGAAAAGATTGAATTCTGGCAGAAAGTAATGGACTATGGCAAATCAAGGAATATTGATTTTTATGTTGTTACATGGAATATTTTCGTAAATGGTACAAACGGAAAGTACGGTATTACGGATGAGATAGACAATGAGATTACCAGGGATTATTTCCGGAAATCAGTCAGGCAAATGTTTATCACCTATCCTGAACTGGCCGGAATAGGATTGACAACCGGGGAGAACATGAAAGGTGCTACAAAAGACCAGAAAGAAGATTGGGCATTTGATGCTTATGCAAGGGGATTGATGGATGTGGCAAAGGAACAGCCGGACAGGCAGTTTAAATTCATCCACAGACAACATCAGACAGGAGCCCTGGAAATTGCAGATAAATTCAAAGATTTGATCGTCGTTGAGAACATTGATTTCCTGTTCAGCTTCAAATATGCCCAGGCACATGTTTTCAGTTCAACCATTCAGCCCTTCTGCAATGATTTTGTAGAGGAAATAAAGGGCATGAAAACCATCTGGACCCTACGAAATGACGACAGTTACGTCTTTCGATGGGGAGCACCGGAATTCGTAAGGGAATTTATTAAAAACATTCCCTATGAGGTTTCGGAAGGCTTTTATTATGGATCAGATCAGTGGATCTGGGGACGGGAATTCCTCAGCCTTGATCCTGATGAACCCCGGCAGTTAGAAATCCTTAAGCACTGGTACAACTGGACCATCTGGGGTAGGCTTGGATACGATCCGGAGATAAGGGATGAACGATTCACAGCTATTCTGGATACTCGTTTCCCAGAAACAGATGGATCAGACCTTTTCACTGCCTGGCAGGAAGCCTCCATGATCTACCCGGTTACTACAGGATTTCATTGGGGATCTGTGGATTACAAATGGTATATTGAAGGCTGTAAGAGTGCTCCGGTGGCATCTGGCACAAAAACAGGATTTCATGATGTGAACCGGTTCATTACTCTCCCTCCACATCCGGGTCGTGATTTTCAATCCATACCAGATCATACAGAAATGATAAAGACAGGTGGACAAACGGACCTTGAAACCCCGATTCAAGTTTCTGATCAATTGCATGCCCATTCTGACAAAGCTCTTGAACTCCTCGACAAATTGGATCCCAAGGAGAACAAAGAATTAAAAAAGACCCTGACGGACATAAGGACTGTTGCTTATCTGGGAAAATACTACGCCCATAAAATAAGAGGAGCTGCTGAACTGGACCTTTCCAGAAAAGTCGATGAAGGTTCAGATGCTTACCGGGGAAATGCAATCCAGGAACTTACCTCCGCATCGGAATACTGGAGATTATATATTGACAGCGCACAAAAACAATACAAGAATCCACTATGGACAAACCGGGTAGGATATGTCAACTGGGAACAAATCTATCAATGGACCCTGGATGATATTGCCATTGCAAAAGATGAAAAGGGACATTTTTAAAGTCCCTTTTCATCTTAAAACCGACAAATATCTATTTCACAAAAATTTGACTTCCGATTATTCAATAACGATTTTCATTCGATCACTACCTGTCCTCAGAATATATATGCCGCGTTGAATTGACGAAACATCTATGGTTCTGGAGAATTCAGAATGAAGCTCTTGCTGTAAAATCAGTTTACCCCTTATCGACCAAAGCTCTACAATACCAGTATAGCTTTCAGCAAATTTGATAGTTACGGATTCACTTGCCGGATTTGGATAACAGGTAAAAATGTTTGAATGGTGTTTATCTAAACCTACTGTTGAAGTCATACTTACCGGCAATGTTAAATCGGTGCTACTCACTGTAAACGATGTGGGTGAAATATCACGATAATCTTCTTTTGTAATGGTGTAATCGTAAGAACCATTTTGCATATAGACAGATGCCTTCCCCGCAGCATCCGTGACAACCGGAGCCTCACCATCAATGCTAATTATTGCTCCCTGGATGGGATTCGATGTTGCATTATCTGTTACACTAAAAGTGACCAGCTGTGATAATATTGAAGGAATCATACTTGCTGACACTGATAAATTAACACCACTTACAGTAAACGGTGAATATGATAAATCTTCATACCCACTTCTTGTTACCTTGTATAGATAAGTGCCCTCCGACATATAGGCGGTAATTTGACCTTTTGCATCCGTAGCTGAAAGAGCATTTTCGTTAATACTCACAATTGCCCCCAAAATCGGATTTGATGTATACTCATTTCTTACATTGAAGGTTACTCCATAGGAATTCTCGACTGCAATATTTACCGGACTATTTTTCGGGTCGAAACTTCCTTGAATCAAACCACCGGGAATGGAGTACATGTAATCAATAAATTCAAAAATGTCGTCATCTTCTCTCCTGTTGCGGTGTGTTGGTAATGGCAGGCTAATTATACCTTCAGCATTACTTGTGACAGAAGTTAAGGTTTTGGCCTTGCTTCCACCCCCTGCATAGTCAGCTGTTACACTGAACTGCAATGGAGCCGCACTACCAGCAACTGTAGTATTAAAAGTAGTCATGAGAAGAACAACATCTTCAGTAGTTGCATCCTTTACGGTAACCTTTTCATTATAAACAAAGATATTGTCATAGCTGTCTAATCTGCCATCTCCTCCAATATCGTTGTAGGTAAAGGTATTCTCACCAACAGTTATAATCTCTGGTGAATAATCAGTAAATACCGAATAGCTATTTTCCCCCTCAGTTAGTCTTAAAGTTGTCATTCCTGAAGCATCGGTTATGTTCACAGATCCGCCGGCACTTACTGTCATACCTTCCACGGCAAGACCTCCTGCAGTAACTTTAAATGTTACATCATATAATTCTGGAATGGCTATGTTTACAGGGCTGGTCTCTGGATCAAATTCTCCCTTAACCTGTCCCCCAGCTGCTGAGTACATGTAATCAATAAATTCAAAAATATCGTCATCTGTTTTCCTGTCCCTGTATTTTGGAAGTGGCAGGCTAATTGTACCATTAGCTTTGCTTGTGAGCGAAGTTAGAGTTTTAACCTTGCTGCCGCCGCCGTCATAGTCTGCTGTAATATCAAACTCAACAGCTGCTGCATTACCTCCCATTGTTGTATTAAATGTTGTGAGGGAAAGTTCTACACCCTCCACTGTTGGTCCGGATACCGCAATCGTTTCATCCAGGACAAAAATATTGTCATAACTGTCCGGCTTATCCCTCCCTCCATCATCATTATAGATAAAAGTATTCGTGCCTATTATAATAGTTTCAGGTATGCCCCGGGTTAAAACCGAATAATCAAATTGGCCGGCCGGAAGATGAAGGACTGCAGTTCCTGAGGCATCGGTTTTGTCTGAAACACCGAATGAATTTACAGTTATCCCTTCTACAGCTGTGCCACCTGCTGCTACATTAAATGTCACTTCATGCAAAGCAGGAATATTTAATTTTACAGGGCTGCTTTCCGGGTTAAATTCTCCGGTAACTATACCTCCCAGTGCCGAATACATGTAATTAATAAATTCCATAATGTCATCGCTTTCTCTTCTATCACGGTGAGTTGGCAATGGAAGGCTTATTGATCCGGTAGCATCACTTGTAACTTTGGTTAAGGTTTTTACCTTATTGCCGCCACTGGAATGCTCTGCGGTAATATCGAACTCTGCTGAAGCAGCAATACCTCCCACTGTAGTATTAAACAAAGTTGTAGTAAGAGCAACATGCTTAGATGTTGATCCTGAAACGACAACTGGCTCATCGAAAACAAAGAAGTTCTCATAACTGTCAGGCTTATCCCTTCCCCCATCATCATTATAGATAAAAGTATTCCCACCAACTGTTATCACCTCTGGTGTGCCTGCTGTATAAACTGAATAGTTTAAATTTCCATCAGGAAGGCTCAGAATGACATTCCCGGAAGCGTTAGTTCTTCCATATACCCCTCCTACATCTACCGTTATACCCTCCACAGCAGTACCTCCTGCTGTTACTGTAAATGTTACATCATTGAAAGCAGGTAAAACAACGTCCACCGGACTGATTTCCGGATCAAATGCACCGGTAATCAAACCTGATGCTACAGAATACTTATAATCGATAAATTTATAAATAGCATCATCATCCCTGTGATCTCGATGAGTTGGCAATGGAAGGCTAATGGTTCCGGAGGCATTGCTTGTTACTGTAGTTAAGGTTTTAACCTTGCTCCCTCCCCCGAAATAGTCTGCTGTAACATCGAATTCTGCTGAGGCTGTATTACCCGCAACCGTGGTATTGAAGGTGGTGGTGGTAAGCGCTATATCTTTTACTGTTGTTCCTGATACCATAACTGTATCATTGAGTAAAAAGAAATTATCATAGCTGTCCGGTTTGTCACGACCTCCCATATCATTGTAAATAAAGGTGTTTGTTCCTATCGTAATGTATTCCGGCATACCTTCAGTATAAACTGAGTATTTATAAAAATCATTCGGGACATCATTAAAAACTGCCTTTCCTGAAACATCGGTTTTTTCAGAAAAACTACTTAAACCAACCGTAATACCTTCAACGGCTATTCCACCCGCTTTTACGTTGAAACTTACAGTTCCCAGAGAAGGCACAGTAATATTAACCGGACTTACCTCAGGATCAAAAATTCCAACTGTGCTACCATAAATATCTGAAAAGCTATAAGTCCTGAATTCATGGATATCGTCCTGCCTGCTGTCGCGGTGTGTGGGCAAGGGCAGACTGATCGATCCCCCAGCATTGCTTGTCACAATTGTTATGGTTTTTACGTCTTCCCCACCACCTGAATAATCAGCCATAATATTAAACTTCAGGGAAACATTGTTTCCTCCTGCAGTAGTATTAAAAATGGTAGTGGTAAGTGCTACTTCTTTTGTCCTTACTCCTGATACAATCACCGTGTCATTAAGAACAAAAATGTTATCATATCTATCCGTCCTGTCATCACGTCCCCCATCATCTTTATAGGTAATCGTATTCGTGCCAATTGTAATAGTTTCAGGTGAATTCTCGGTATATACCGAATAGTCTGTGGTTCCCTTGGGAAGGTTGAGAATTACCTGTCCCGATGCATCGGTTATACCTGTAACACCTTCCGCATCAACTGTTATGCCCTGTACACCGTATCCTCCTGCTTTTACTGTAAATGTTACATCATAGAAGGATGGTACATCAATGTTTACAGGACTGTTTTCAGGGTTGAATTCTCCAATCAGACCTTCCATGGTTGTGTACATATAGTCAAAAAATTCAAAGATATCGTCGTCTTGTTGTCTGTCACGGTGGGTTGGCAATGGAATACTTACTTTTCCTGAATCATTGCTGCTTACAGTAACCAGGGTTTTTACCTTGCTCCCTCCGCCTGAGTAGTCTGCAGTAATATCAAATTCAACCGGACCAGCACTACCTTCTTTCGAAGTATTAAATAATGTAGTGGTAAGTGCAACATTCTTGGTCCTTATTCCAGAAATGATTACTGTGTCTTTGTATATAAAAATATTGTCATAGCTGTCCACCTTATCATCTCCTCCTATATCATTATAAGAGATAGTATCAGAACCAATTATAAGTACTTCGGGTGTACCTTTTGTATATACCGAATAGTTAATATTACCCTCAGGAACATTGAGAATGACAATACCCGAGGCATTGGTTATGCCAGTTATACCCCCCACATCTACCGTGATTCCTTCCACGGTAGTATCGCCTGATGAAACCTCGAATGTTACATCATGGAAGGAAGGCAGATCTACGCTTACAGGGCTGTTTTCAGGGTCGAATCCTCCTGTGGTCAAGCCCTCCATTAAGGAATATCTGTAATCTACAAATTTCATAATCTCATCACTGGTTCTTCTGTCCCGATACATAGGAAGGGGCAGGCTTACTATTCCTGAATCATTACTGGTCAGGTTGACTAAAGTTTTGACCTTGCTGCCTCCACCGTAATAATCAGCTGTAATATCAAACTCTGCCGGATGTGCACCACCTCCTACAGTAGTTTTAAAGAGTGTCGTAAGAAGAACCACATTCTTAGCAGTCGCACCCGATACTTTCATGGTATCGTTTAGAACAAATATATTGTCATAACTGTCAGGATTGTCACGTCCTCCATCATCCAAATAGGTAAACGTATTAGAACCGATAGTAATTTCTTCTGGTGAACCTTCGGTATAGACTGAATAAGTATAATCACCATCAGGAAGACTGAAAGTTACCTGCCCGGTGGCATTGGTCCTGCCAATACTACCCGCAGCATTAACTGTAATACCTTCAACAGCAGTGTCTCCGGCGGTTACTGTAATGCTTACATCATTAAGGGCAGGTACATTAATATTTACCGGGCTTACTTCAGGGTCGAATCCATCAGTGACCCGACCCTCTAATATGGAGTATTCATAATCTATAAATTCAAAGATATCGTCATCTTCTCTTCTATCACGATGAGTTGGCAAAGGCAGGCTTATTGTACCCGAAGCGTTACTTAATACGGAAGTTAAAGTTTTAACCTTGCTGCCTCCACCGTAATAGTCTGCCGTAATATCAAAAGCTACTGAAGCGACGCTGCCTTTATCAGTTGTATTAAAAATTGTCGTAGTAAGTGCAACATCCTTCGTCATTGTCCCTGCAACAATAACTGTGTCATTATATACAAAAATGTTATCATAACTGTCCGTCTTGTCATCACGCCCCCCATCATCTTTATAGGTAAAAGTATTGGAGCCTATTGTAATAAACTCAGGTGATCCTGCGGTATAGACTGAAAAAATTGTTGTGTCGCCCGGAAGATTAAGAATGACCTGGCCTGATAAGTTTGTTTTCGCAGTAACACCGCCTGCATCAACCGTTATCCCCTCAACACCATATCCTCCTGCCTTTACAGTAAAAGTTACATCATAGAATGCAGGTATATCAATTTCTATCGGGCTGTTGTCCGGCTCGAATGCTCCGGTAATCTGCCCCTCATGTGCTGAAAATTCAAAATTTTCAAATTCCATAATCTCGTCACTGGTTCTTCTGTCCCTATGAGTTGGCAATGGAAGCGTTATGCTACCGGAATCATTACTGCTGACGGTTGTCAGGGTTTTAACCTTACCACCACCACCGGAATAGTCTGCTGTAATATCAAATTCTATCGGAGCTGCAATTCCATTATCTGTTGTATTAAAGGAAGTAGTAGCAAGTGTAATATTTTTTGTTCTTTCTCCAGACACAAGAACTGTATCATTGAATACAAATATGTTGTCATAGCTGTCCGGGTTGTCCTGTCCTCCATCATCATGATAAGTAATTGTATTCGTACCAATGATTATGGATTCCGGTGTACCTTTTGTATACACGGAATAGTATGAATTTCCTTCAGGTATGTTGAGAATTACCTTGCCGAATGCATCGGTTTTACCTGAAATTCCTCCTATCTGTATGGTAATACCCTGTACAGCAGTATCTCCCGCATTTATTGAAAATGTTACATCATGGAATGCAGGTAGATCAATTTTTACCGGGCCAATGTCCGGCTCGAATGCTCCTGTAACCAGTCCCCCAACTGCTGAAAATTCATAATTCTCAAACTCCATAATATCATCTCCACTTCTTCTGTCACGATACCTGGGAATAGGTAGACTTATTGATCCAGTATCATTGCTTGTTACCTCCGTCAAGGTTTTTACCTTGCCACCTCCGCCAGAATAATCAGCCATAACACTGAACTTAACCGGAGCTTTTACTCCTCCCGAAGTAGTTTTAAATGTTGTTGTGGTAAGTGAAACATTCTTAACAATCTCTCCTGATACTTTCATGGTATCATTTAAAACAAAGATATTGTCATAGCTATCCGGTTTGTCTTGTCCACCATCATCTTTATAGGTAATAGTATTGGAACCTATTACAATATACTCTGGGGAACCTTCCGTAAATATCGAATAAGTATAATCACCGTCAGGAAGGTAAACAACTGCCTGTCCTGCAGGATTAGTTGATTTTCTTAGCATTCCATTTACCTCTATGGTCAGGCCTGTGACAGGAATTCCATCAACAGCAACTTTAAAAGTAACTGCATTTTGAGCTATTAGATTTGCACTAAATAGGGAAACTGTTAAAAGGGCTATTAAGATTCGCCCGACTATTCGAATCATTTTTGAATGTAACATGGATGGTTAAGGGTTAAGACGTTAATAAGAATAATCCCAAATTAGTGAAAAAACAGGGATTCTCAAAGCAAGCTTATTCTTCACTATAGACTTCAATAATCTATTATTGCAATAGCAACTTAGTTTTTTAACACATTGATTTTCTGCACTATTATACACGATAATATTATCCCGGAATCTCTTAGGATTCGTGATATTTATGTTATAACAACAAAGTTTGTGTTGTGAAGCATTTTTTATCAGGAAGAGGAATCAGATCATTTGATAGTTAATCTGAACCAGACAAAAAAACCGCTCCATTCAATTGAACGAAGCGGTAAAAAAAAGTGTGGAGATAAGGGGAGTCGAACCCCTGACCTCGTGACTGCCAGTCACGCGCTCTAGCCAACTGAGCTATATCCCCGTAAAAGATTGGGTGTCTGTGTGGGAGTGGCTGTGATGATTAATTAAAGGCGGTGCAAATATATTAAAAATCTCCGAAAACAGACAATGCCATTGTTCTATTCATTTGTTTCAGGGTTCTCTCCTTCCATGAGGAAACCGCCTGTAAGTCTTGTTAGGGAGGTTCGGGAACCGATAAGGTTATAAATGGCCTGCAGGCGTTGCAGGGCTGAGTTCAGATAGATCAGCTGAATATCCCGGTACTGAAATGAATTGATGGCTCCTGAACGGAATTTTTCATCAGCAATTGACATATTCAGTTCGGAAGCTTCCAGGCTTTCATCGGCGACTTCCAAGAGGGCAATCCGGATGCTGTAAAAATCAAAGAGGTTCAAAAGTTCATTCATCAGGGCATGCTCCATCTGGTCAATCTCCACCGAGGCAATTTCCTCATTTATCCGGGCCACTTCCATGGCTCTTTTCCGGTTTCCTCCGGAATAAATATCCCATGACAGGCGGAGGTTTCCGTAGGTTGATAGGGCATCCGTATTACCGAGAAACTGCACATCCCCGATATTTTCATCCAGTCCAGCTGCAAGGCTGAGTGAGGGATACAGGGCGCTTTTGCTCAAACTATAATCTTTCTTTTTAAGCTGTAGATTGGTGTACTGGTTGCTTAATGTCTGGTTATTGCTCAGCATCTTCCCGGTCAGGTCTCCTAAAACATATCCTGTTGTGTCGGGCTCGAAGGGATCAGAGAAATCCCACATTATGGCCGGATCCGCACCCATCAGAAAATTCAGGTCCCGCACCGAATTTCGTACCCTTACTTCCTGGGTCATGAACAGTGCCTTATCATTCAGATACACGTTTTTCGCTAGAAGCACATTGTAGGTAACCGTTCCGCCAAGTTCATGCCTTGCAGTTTCATAATCATACCTGTCTTTTGACAGTTTCATAACTGTTTCAACTACATCCAGGTTCTCACGTTGAAGCAGAACATTATAATAGGCCATTATCACATCTTCAATGGTGCTTTCCACAACCACTCCCAGCCGTCCCTGAGAAAGCTCCTCCAGACCTTCCAGTTTATCTTTGGTAATGTTCACACTGAAACCGTCAAAAATCGTCCAGTTCAGTCCAATTCCAGCATAGAGCCGATTGGCTGAAGTAGCATCGGTGATATTATAGCTATTGTTTGAACTGGCATCAAATCCGATATTCGGATATCTGCCGGCGGTTCCCCAGTTATTATTTATTTCTGAGATCTGGACATCAGACCGGGAGATACGAATCCCGTAATTATACTCCAGTGTCTTCTCAATAGCAGCGGACATTGTAAGTGATTCCGTTTGTGCTATAAGAGAATGGGGAAACACAAAGAATAAAAACAATACGAGGACCAGCATGCAACCTGGTGTAAGAAAAAGAGTTTGATCTATGATATGTTTCAGCCTTATCCGCTTCATTTTTTTGATATTATTCACCTGCCTAATATGCATCATTCTGCTCAGACTTTTTGCCGTTTGCTTGCAGTTCCAGTTTTCGGCGGTGATGGATATTCGCTATCTCAACATCTTCACGCTCCGGTTTCACTCCTGTCCATAGTTTCCGGGTATAAACCTTGAAATCATTAAGTAGCATAATCAGGACAGGAAAAAAGATAAGAATGAAAACTGTACCGATAGCTACTCCGTATGCCAGGCTTATTGCCATGGGAATGATAAATTGTGCCTGGATACTCTTTTCAAGAATGATCGGGAATAGTCCCACAGTTGTGGTTATCGAGGTCAGAATAATCGGTCTAAGCCTGATTTTACCGGCTTCAATAACAGCCTCATGGACTTTTTTGCCCTGCACAAGTAGACCATCATATTTAGTCAGGAATACAATGGCATCGTTGATGATCACCCCGGTTAATGCAACCATCCCCCAGAGGCTCATCAGGGACAAGGGTTTCCCGTGAATCCCATGACCCCAGAAAACCCCGAGCATAGAAAGCGGAATCATGGCGATTATTATTATTGTCTGGTTAACGCTGCGAAAATGAAGAATCAGGATTAGTATGATGACTATAAAAGCCACGCCGAAATACTTAAACACCTTTGCAATTGCTTCACTGCTAAATCTTTGCTGACCATGGTACATATACCGGATACCCGCATACTGAGACAGTATATCCGGCATGATATCTAGTGTTATTTCTTCCAGGATTTCAGGCACAGATGCATAGGGATCAACTGTTTCTGCTTCGACCCGGATTTCCCTGTTCCCATTGTAGCGCTTTATAGCAACTGGGCCCCGCTCCATATGGTAATCGGCAAGCTCCATCAGAGGATATTCCCCGGAAGGGGTTTTAATCTTCATCTTTTCCATCTGACCTATTGTCAGGCGGCTTTCCTTAGGATACCTCACCCAGATCCGGAGCTCATCCCTGCCTTCCTGAAGTCTTTGTGCCTGTCCCCCATAAAAGGCCTGTCTAACCTGTCTGGCAATTGATTCTTCATCAAGTCCCAGAAAATATGCCTTTGGTTTCAGGTCAAGTCGGATTTCCTGCTTACCCAGGGCAACATTCTCGGTAATGTCTTTCAACTGTGGCATTTCATTAAGCCTTGATATCATATAGTTTTTTGCTTCCTCAAGCTCGACGAGGTTTTTTGACATCAATCCAATGCTTACCGGTGATCCCCAGCGATTCCTTCCTCCCACGGTAAATTTCAATGCTTCTGGCACGGGTCCAATCTTTTCCCGAACCCTGTTTGCAATGTCAAAACCGGCAATCGGGATTCCCTCCAGGTCAATTGGATACACTCTGACACTTCCCGCATGTGCACCGTTTTCCTGATGGTCGAATGCTTCACCAAGATCGGTCTGAACACGCTCGATAATATCTCCTTCTAATTCCAGTTCTTCTATTAAATCTTCATTAACCTCCCAGACAGCCTTCTCGAATCTTTTGAGCATTTCGAGGGTCTGCTTCTCTCCGTCACCCGGGGTAAATGCAACATTCACTACAAACCGGTCAAAATCTACCCTGGGGAAATAGGTGTTCTTTATATATCCTCCCATTACAAGTCCAAGTGTTATTAGAACCAGTGCTATCGGTACTGCAATTACTGCATGTCTCCACTTGATCAGCCAGATGAGCATATGATGGTAGATTCTTTCACGCAGCCATACAATGAATCCTTCAAAATATTTTTTAATACCTTTTGTTTTTGCTTCGAGGCTGCGACGGCTCAGAACCTTGGGATTTGCGAGGTGGGCAGGAAGTACAAAGAAAGCTTCAAAAAGTGAAAAGAAGAGGCTGGCAATTACCACCACTGCTAAATGAAGCATCATTTCCATAGAGGTTCCTGCCAAAAATAAAAGCGGGGAAAATGCAATAATAGTGGTGGTTACAGAAGTCAGTACGGCAGGAAACACTTCCATAGTACCGTCTATGGCAGCTTGTGATGGACTTTTACCCTGTTCGAAGTGCAGGTATATGTTTTCAGCGACAACAATTCCGTCATCCACTAAAATTCCAATCACGAGTATCATCCCCATAAGGGATAAAATATTAATGGTTATCCCGTAAAAGAAAGCAAAGATAAACATACCCAGGAAGCTGAAAGGGATTCCCCAGGAAACCCAGAGAGAAAGCCGGGTACTGAGGAACATAGATAGGGTAAGGATCACCAGGATAATACCCAGAATACCATTAGAAGTAAGAAGGTCCAGCCTGCTGTTAAGCCGATCCAGGTAGGCCCTTGAAACGGAAAGTTGAACGCCGGAATTTTTCTTATTGAAATCATCCATATACTCCCTGGCAAAAACGGTTATGGCTTCAAGATCTTCTTCAGGCAATTTCTCTACCCGGATAGTAACGGTAAGTTCTCCATTAATCCATGACTTGTTTGATGTATCAGCAAATTTTTTCTTAACCTCTGCAACATCCCTGATACGCAGATAACCTCCGTCTTCCTGTGCTTTAACAATAATGTTACCTATTTTGTTAGGGTCTGTGGAACGAGACCTTAAACGGATAAGTAATTCTTCCTCGTCGGATTTAATCTGTCCGCCTGAAACATCCCTGTTATTTGCCTGAATGGCTCTGATGATATCATCAAATGTCAGGTTATACCTCAATAATTGTTCCTCTGTTATCTCCACAGAAATTTCAGGTTGGGGAAAACCCGATAGGTCTATCTGGCTCATAACACCCGAGTTGAAAAAATCCTCCTCAATTCTCTGGCCGTACTCTTTCAAAGCCATCAGGTCGACGTCGGCACCTTCGACCGGACGGAGGTTCATGTAGAGGGCGGAGGCCCTTGAACGTCTTTTTGCGACAATGGGCCTCTCTGCAGCTGATGGAAGAGAAGATACCCCGTCAACCGCATTTTTTACCTCCATTAGAACCTCATCGATATCATATTCACCGGTAGTTTCAAGCATTACAGATGACCTGTTTTCAACCGAAGTGGAGTTGATCTCCTTGATTCCTATGAGTCCCCTTATTGCCTCCTCAATGCGAGCGGTAACCCCTTCCTCCATTTCCACTGGTGAAGCCCCGGGGTAGTACACAGAGATAGAAATATACCTGCTTTCTGTTTCCGGGAAAAATGCTTTCTTCATCGAGGCATAGGAATATACCCCGGCAAGGATTACAAACAAAATGGCCAGGTTGGCATAAATAGGATACTGGACAAATTTTTCGACTAGTTTTCTCATTACCCCTGATCTCCAGCTTAGTTTTTACTTTCAGATCTTTTTCGGGATTTTTTATCCCCTTTTTCAGTTTTCTTACCCTCTCCTTCGTCGGCAGATTGAAGATCAGGTCTTTTCTCTCTCGCAGGGCCAGCCTCCTGATCCTCCAATCTTTCAACCAATGTACCCTCAAGCACGTTGATCAGTGGTTGCATTACCAGAATTTCTCCTTCATCAATTCCATTAAAAATCAAAGTTTTTTCGTTTTCCTTGATGATGTTGATATGTCTTCTTTCCAACCTGTCATCTACTATCACAAAGACCTCATCCGAATTGAAGACGACATTTCGTGGCACTTCCATTACTCCGTCAATAGGATGTCCCGGAAATTCAGCCCGGTAGTATTCCCCGGCAAGAAGCCTTGGGGAATTGTGGTTCTTAAGAAGGATGAAAATTCCCTGAGATTGAGTATTAGGGTCAACAAACTCATTTTTTCGGATCACCGAACCAATCCATTTAAACCCTCTTTCATCCGAAACTACATTTACTTTATCCCCGATCTTTACCCATTCAGCATCAAAGCGTTCAACAGGCACTTCGAGTTCCAGCTCATCCGTTTTAATTGCCCTGGCCACTCTTCCTCCAGTATTGGCATAGGATCCGACTTCCATATTCACCTGGGTAAAGGTGCCTGCGAATGGAGCATTAACAGTCCGTCGGCTCAATTGTAGTTCATCCTTTCTTAAGGTATAGTATTGACTCAGAACATTACGGCTGGTTAAAAATATCTTTAGTTTTTCATCCTGGATCTCGGGAAAAGGGGGTAATGGATCATCCAGAGTAATTGAAGAGAAAAACTCCATCAGTCCTTCTTCTGCCTGCGGGTAATCTATTTTAATGTCCGGAAGTAAATTTGCGAGGGTATTCAAAAACTGGCTCTTGCTGGCCTTCAGAGCCAGAGCAGCCTCATCAGGGTAAATTATAAACAATACATCCCCCTTTGAAAACCGAGCTCCCTTTTTTAATGATACGTCCCCCTGAAGAATTCTCCCAGAAGCTTCGGCTATTATATCTATTTCTGCAACAGATGTAAGCCTTCCTTCAGCTGCAACAGGTGAAATTATTTTTGTGTATTCTACTATAGCGGATTTAACATATCTTTTAGCTTCGACAGGCGGACGCCTGCTGAGATCCTCCTTCTGAGAAGCCAGGAACCTCATCAGACCATATGCTAGTCCCACTATAAATAAAAAAGTCGCCACAATGACGATCCTTCGGTCAATTTTTCTCATTGCTATTGGTTAACTGGAAACAATTCGGAATATGAGTTTGTCGATATTATAATCCTCTGTTATGCAGCATAAAGATAGATATTATGTATAGACTTCATACGGCAATAAAGGTTTAATCTACAAGTATTATTTAATTCTTCAGCCTAAAAATATAGTTCATCCGGATATGAAGCATTGTTAAGAATCTGTGAAACAAATCTTTTGTGATTTTTGTATATTGCAAAGACTTAACCAGTCAGGTTCAACATGTTTCGGAGCTTTTTACTTATTGCTTTGCGCAATATTAATAGAAATCGTTTATTCTCCTTTATAAACATTTTCGGACTGGCCATTGGATTGGCCTGCGTTTTTGTGATCCTGCTTTATGTCAGGAACGAATTTTCATACGACCGCTACCATAAGGATGGTGACCGGATTTTCAGGCTGGCCCTGAATCGGATCTATCCGGATGCCAGGGTTAGTTACCCTATATCTCCACATAGTATGGGACCAACAATGCTGGAAGAATACCCCGAGGTTGAGGCCTGTACACGGATTATGAGATTTGGAGGAGAGATTGCCTTGCAGTTTGGAGATAAGACATTTAATGAGTCCAATGTAGTAGCGGTAGATAGCAATATCTTCGACCTCTTTTCCATCAAACTCCTAAAAGGGGATCCGGAAAATATATTGAAAGATGTAAACGAGATACTTCTTTCTGAATCTACTGCCAGAAAGTATTTTGGTGAAGATGAAGCGATAGGTAAAACTATGAATGCTATTGGTTTTCAGGAGGTTGTGGTATCTGGAATTTTTGAGGACCTACCGGAAAATACTCACCTGGAATTTGACATTATGTCTTCCATAAAGGTTATGGGGTTTATTGACCAGCCTAGTTATGTCACCTTTTCGGCCCTAACATATATCCGGCTTACCGATGCGGACCTGGCAGATGAAATTGAAGGAAGGCTTCCGGAACTCATCCGGACTTATGGAGCCGGACAGATACAGGCCAGCATGGGGGTATCCTATGATGATTATATTGCCGCAGGTAACGGATATGATTATTTCTTCCAACCTCTCAGGGATATCCACCTGCATTCCAATATGGAGGGTGAACTGAAGAATAACGGGAATTATAATTATGTCATGATCAGCATATCGATTGCCATTTTTATCCTGATACTGGCCTGTATTAATTTTATCAATCTCTCCACTGCCCGTTCTACGGAAAGGGCCAGGGAGGTTGGAATAAGAAAGGTTGTTGGATCCAGTCGAAGTCTTCTGATCAGGCAGTTCCTTTCAGAATCAACCATTATCACTCTGTTCGGTCTTTTTCTGGCTGTTCTGATCGCCGAATTGATGCTTCCATCCTTTAATAACCTTGCAGGAAGAAACCTTTCAATTAATTATCTTGACTCATTTACACTTCCTGTACTAGTGGGATTTGCCCTGCTGGTAGGATTGTTCTCAGGTTCATTTCCGGCATTTGTTCTTTCATCGTTTATTCCAACACAGGTTCTCAAAGGAAAGTTTACTACCTCTGCTCGTGGAAAAGTCATCCGGAATATACTCGTTGTAGTACAGTTTACAGTATCTGTTTTTCTGATTTCTTTCACCTTCCTGGTATACAAACAACTGGTTTACCTTTTCAGGACAGACATGGGTTTTGACCGGGAAAATGTCCTGGTTATTGATGGTGCAATCCCTCCGGAGCAACGTGAAACATTTAAGCAGGAGCTTCAACAATTCTCCTGGGTCACAGGCATTGGAGCAGCTGGTTCTGAGATAACCGGAGGATTCTATCCCGGATTTATGGTACAAATCGAAAATTACGGATCAGAGGTAATTACAAGCCGTTTGCTAACGATTGACGAAGATTTTCTCAGCACCATGAATATCAGAGTATTACAAGGCAGGGGCTTTTCAAGGGAATTTAATGACAGTCTAAATGTGTTGATCAATGAAACTGCGGTAAGAGATTTCAATCTGACAGAACCCATAGGTGCAAAGATCATAGATCCGATCCTGATGGATGAGGGCACAGAAATAAGGGAATGGAATGTGATCGGTGTTGTTAACGATTTTCACTATACCTCCCTCCATGACAGGATGAATTCTTTTGTCCTCCAAAGTACCAGTGGACCGAACGGACCATTCACCCGGCTGCTGTATGTCAAACTAAATACAGAAAACCTGTCCCTTGCTATTGAAGGACTCCAGACAAAATGGGAGGAATTCTTCCCGGAAAGGCCATTTAAATACTATTTCCTGGATGATAATATTGGTGAAATGTACTCCAATGACAAGACTTCGGGAACGCTTTTCAGTATTTTTACCATTCTGGCTATTCTTATTGCATGTGTGGGACTATTTGGACTGGCAGCCTATATAGCTGAGCAGAAAACCAAGGAGATTGGCATACGAAAAGTAAACGGTGCTTCCATCAACCGAATCATATTTCTGATATCCGCCGGCTTTAACAAACTTATTCTGCTGTCGATCCTTATCTCTGTTCCTCTCTCGTACTGGGCGTTTAGCAAATGGCTGAATAATTTTGCTTACCGCTGTAACATTCCCTTCTGGATATTTATTGTTTCAGGATTGTTGGCCCTGGCAATTGCTTTCCTGACTGTAAGTTTCCATGCAATACGCACAGCCAATAAAAATCCGGCCGACATCCTGCATTACGAATAAAAAAACCGCTGGCCTTTTAGGACCAGCGGTTAAGCTTATAAGATCTCTCAGTTCCTGATTGAGATTAATGTTTCACTTTACGCAACTACTCAGGTCTTAACTGTTGATTTACAGAGACCAGCCTTCGCGGTAATTATGCTTGATCAGCTCTTCAGCAAATGCTTTTGCATTGATCGGGTCGGTGTACTGGGTATCAAAATGCGGATGACCTTCAATAACCTCGAATGTATCTGATTTTACAATCCTGAGGGTTTCGTTATCTCCGATATTGGTAAACTTCATATTCTTACCATCCCATTCCAGTTCTTTTTTCAAATCCTGGAGCCTGACGGCTACCACACCCATGACAACCATTTCGTTTAAGGGACCCGAATAGTTGAAGTTTGAGCTGGCTTCCATGCGGTTTTCGGGACTTTCCTTGCATGCCCTTACCCAGTCCATTTGATGTCCCGGTTCAATTCGCTTCAAATAAGGAGCCGGCTTTTTATAAGATGCTTCCAATGACTCGGGAAGGAGGTAAGGATCCTTTCCATAGACCCCACACATGATGGTTCCCTTGGTGCCTTTGAACATACATCCACCGCCTTTGTCCCTTCCAAGAATTTCTCCTTCAGGATGTCCTTCCGGACGTGGAGGAAGGAGTCCTCCATCCCACCAGGATACTTCAACCTCGGGCATCTTGACTTTTTTGTATTTTGGCCTTTCAGGGAAGGTATACTTAACCACTTCCGCTGTCGGAGCACATTCCGTATTGAACTGAGTGGAGCTTCCCTGTACCTTGGTAGGGGATCCCAGGTTCAGAGCTTTAAAAATCGGATCCAGGATATGGCATGCCATATCGCCCAGCGCCCCGGTTCCATAATCCCACCATCCCCTCCAGTTCCATGGATGTAAGATGCTATGGTAGGGTTTCATCTTCGCCGGACCGATAAACAGGTCCCAGTTCAGAGTTTCGGGAGGCCATTCTCCTTTTGCCGGACGTTCAAGTCCCTGGGGCCATATGGGTCGGTTTGTCCAGGCATGAACCTCTTTGATCTCTCCAATGGCTCCATCCCAAATCCATTCGCACATCTGGCGGATGCCTTCCCCGGAGTTCCCCTGGTTGCCCATCTGGGTTGCAACTTTATATTCATTGGCAATCCGGGTCATTTCTCGGGATTCCCAGACGGAATGTGTCAGTGGTTTTTCACAATAAACATGTTTTCCCATTTTCATGGCATTGATGGAAACAATGGCATGGGAATGGTCTGGTGTCCCAACGACCACTGCATCGATATTGTCACCAATCTTATCAAACATTACCCGCCAATCCCAAAACTTTTGGGCATCCGGAAACTGTTTAAACATAGAGGCTGAATACTTCCAATCCACATCACAAAGCGCCACAATATTCTCGCTTCTGACCTCCTTTATTACGGAGCCACCTCGGCCTCCGATTCCGATTCCTGCAACATTCAATTTATCACTGGGAGCTTTATGTCCCATTCCTGCTATTACCTTACTGGGGAGAATTGTAAATCCTGCTGTGGCAGCAGCAGTAGTTGCAATAAACTTCCTTCGTGACACCTTTGAAGATTTTTCATTCGGGGCTTCCTTTTTCATAATTTATCGAGTTATTTGATAGGTAAATAATTTTAGAAATTATCAGAAATCATCCCAATATACTAAATCTCCTTTAGAATTTTTTATTTTTAGTATCTCATTCCCGGTATGATGGTACTCCCCGCTAATACTTATATAAACGATCTGATTGCTCAGGGTGAGAACCAGCAGCTTGACTTCAAATTTGAAATAAATAATGCCAGGAAAATTGCCCGCTCTTTATCTGCTTTTGCTAATACAGACGGTGGGAAACTTCTGATAGGAGTTAAGGATAACGGAAAGATAGCAGGGGTAAGGTCTGAAGAAGAGTATCATATGGTAGAGGCTGCCGCCCAGATGTATTGCAAACCGGAACCCATTTTTAAATCAAACAAATGGAATATTCTTGGGAAAACTATCCTTGAAATAAGCATTGGGATCATTGATCAGCGTCCATGTATGGCTCTTTCAGATGATGGCAAATGGATAGCTTATGTGAGGGTAGAAGACCAGAACATAAAGGCAAACTCTGTCCTTTTAAAGGTATGGCGGCAGGAAAAAAGAAAAAAGGGGATTCTTATTAAATATACCCGAACAGAGGAAATATTACTGGATTACCTTGAGGATAATGAAGATATCAGTCTGTCAAAATTTTGCAGGATATGCAAAATTTCCAGACAGCAGGCCGAAGAAGTCCTGGCTAAACTGATCAGTCTTGAAATTCTAGAAATCAGGATAAGTGAGAAAGGGGCAGTTTACAGCCTTATTGACTGAGGAGCCAGGAAATATTTATCACTGAACTCCTTATTTTTCGATCTTGATCAATTCCGAATAGCCAGTAAGTTTACCGTTCTTGTTATAGGTCTCTGTGCGTACTGCACCAACATCTTTTGCAATCCACTCAATGCCCTTGGTACGCATATCGATCATAGCATCTGTCAAAACATCGTAGCTCACCTTAAAACATTCGAATGTACCTGCTTCGGTGGTGATTTTTTCTACAGCCTCAACTTTACGGTTATGAACGGTAGTAACCATATTCATCATGGCCATACCTTCAACGGTAAGACTAATCTTTCCGTCCTTTAAAACATCACCGGCTTTCATATCTGAAGGAAATTCAAGGTTTTCGCCCTCAATGGTAAATTCATAATCCCCAACTGCAGCAAGCATTTCATCATTTAGATAATTATCCATGCTAAATGTAAAAATGCCGTCCTTGCATTCCATAGTCAGGTCTGCTGTCATTATTTCCTCATCTTTCTCATCGAAAAAAGTACTTTTAATAGTAATACTTACAGCTCCTCCCCCGGTTTGTTTATCGACAACCTCCTGCCTTGTGGTACCGGATGACTTTGCCTTCTTGTCATAATGTTTTAATACAACTACGGTCCCTTTTTCCATGGGATAGAAATAGGTACAATCCTGGGCCTTTAGGGGAGAAATTATCAGAAGAGTGAATAGGGCGAACAGTAATAATAATTTTTTCATCATTGTGGTTTTAATTATTCCGTGAATATTAATTGTTTTGACAAGGTTGTCTGAAAATACAAAAAAAATACAACTCTGGAATAGGGGAATGGAATATGTACTAATGTAATTACCGGGTCCCGGTCCGGCTGCTTGAATAACTCACAAAATATACTCCGGCGAATACCAGCAGAGCCGATATTACTTTTACCAGGGAGATTGTGTCCTGTCCGAGGAAAAGGGCTACCAGGGATGCAATTACCGGCTGAGAATAAATATATATGCTGACGGTTATGGGTTTAACATATCTCAGACTGTAATTATTCAACAGATAGGCAAAAAATGTTGTGGCTATAACAACAAAAATCACTGACAGAAAAATGTCTCGTGGCAAGAGTTGCCAGTCCACCTCCAAAAAACCCGGGATCCCCGGTCCACTGACTATGATCAGTCCGAATAGAAAAATCCACTTCATCACAGTTACCGGGTGATACTTTGTCAGCATGGGCTTAATAATGGCCAGGTAAATGGCATACGAGGTGGCATTTCCAACGATTAGTAGATTTCCTATGATATTGTCATTTCCGAAACTCACCCGACCGCTGTATGAAATCAGGAGAATAGCCCCCGTGGCTCCAGCTGCTATGCCAACAATCTTAAACGAGGTGATGGGTTCCTTTAGAATTATCCTGGCAATTATCATTACAATGATGGGTACCCCAGTCATTATTATGGCGGCATCAATGGGACTGGTAAGACTTAATCCATTGAGAAATAGTGATTGGTTTACAGCAACCCCAAAGACTGAAGCTAAGATAAGAAGCAGCAGGTCTTTACGTTCTATCCTCTCCCGGGGTAATAACAATCCTGTCACCCAAAATAAAAGGCAGGCACCTCCAATCCTGGTGAATACCAGAGCGAAAGGAGGCATATGGACGGGAATAATTTGTTTGGCAACGGCATAGGTTACACCGTAAATAAGGTTGGCACCAACAAGTGCTATATGCGCCTTTGCCTGTACATTCAAAACTATACCTTGATGGTTGAAAGAATGGAATCAAAGATGGCCCTTCCATCAATATTTCCAAGTTCCATATCGGCTGCCCTTTCAGGATGAGGCATCATTCCGAATACATTTTTACTCTTATTACATACCCCGGCAATGTTTTCAATACTTCCGTTGGGATTGGCTTCTTCGGTGATGGTTCCTTTCTCATCGCAATACCTGAACAGTATTTGGTCATTCAGCCTCATTTTTTTTAAGGTCTCATCATCGGCATAGTACCTGCCTTCGCCGTGGGCAATCGGGATTTTATAGGCCGTATTTTTATCCAGAAGGTTGGTGACAATGGTATTATCATTATCCGGTTTCAAAAAGATGTTTTTACAAATAAATTTCTGATTGTCGTTGTGAAGGAGTGCTCCCGGCAAAAGTCCCGCTTCACAAAGAATTTGAAACCCGTTACATACTCCGAATACAAAGCCGCCTTCCCGCGCAAAGCGGATAACATTATCCATAATGGGTGAATACCTTGCGATGGCTCCCGAACGAAGATAATCTCCATAGGAAAATCCACCGGGCAGGATAACAGCTTCAACTCCTTGAAGATCTGTGTCTTTATGCCATAATTCAACCACTTCCTGATCCATCAGGTCGCTTAATACATAGACCATATCATGGTCACAGTTTGAACCCGGATATATTACAACTCCAAATTTCATATTTCAAAAAAATGTAGGTAAATCAACGCGGCTAAAGATAGATAAAAAAGCTATATTTGACTACTACCAAATCTTACTGATACTCTTGAAATCCATATATGGATATTGAAAATCTGGATATACGGGCATTTATAGATACAGTAAGGTCCCTGTCTAATTATGATTTCTCAGATTATTCCGATAAGTCCTTGAAAAGGCGGCTCTCAAAAATTTTACTCGACCGCAAGCTGACGCTGGAATCACTTCTGGAAATGATCCGTGCAGATGAAGATCTTCTGGAGAATATTGTAAAGGACATAACCGTGAACACCACCGAAATGTTCCGTGATCCGGCCATCTGGCATTCCCTGCGATTTGATATCCTTCCGCGGCTCGAGGATCATTCCACAATCAAAATCTGGCATCCCGGCTGTTCAACCGGCCAGGAAGTATATTCTATGATGATTCTCCTGAATGAACTCGGACTCTTGCAAAAATCGAGGATATACGGTTCCGATATTAACCAGGATGTTCTGGAGGTGGCAAAGCAAGGGATATATAAATACCGTTTCAATGAAAGCTATCTCGATAATTTTGATTCTGTAATACGGGAGAACCCAAGGGATAATAACATCTATTTTGATGTACCCTATTCCAAATATTTTCATATTGACAAGACCCGGGATAAAATCCGGATGAATCATCAATTGCTGAATAAAGCTGAGTTTGTTAAACATGATTTGGTAAGGGACGAGAATCCATTCAATGATGAGTTCGACCTGATCGTATGCAGGAATGTTATTATCTACTTTAATTATGATTTACAGAACAAAGTATTTAAATTGTTCCTGGATAATATGAACCCGGTGAGCTGCCTGGTTCTTGGAGTTCATGAGTCAATACTCGGGCCTTTTGCATCAAGATTCGATAAAAAATTTCAGGCCTATTTTAAAAAATGAACCTGAACAATACAT
Organism: uncultured Bacteroidaceae bacterium; assembly: GCA_963777115.1. Classification (GTDB taxonomy): domain Bacteria; phylum Bacteroidota; class Bacteroidia; order Bacteroidales; family SM23-62; genus SM23-62. Next base: position 378,340 of record CAVZPP010000003.1, read on the forward strand.
CCATACGATCCAGATTTTTTCTGCTGCTGGTTTGCTCCATTTCATTCTGGCTTATTGCCGGGTTTATCATTATTAGCCAGATTGAAAAATTAAGTAATTATCAGAGTACATCAATTTCTGTATCCTCTCTGCCGCATAATATTCTTGGACTTGAAAACTCAATCCATGAATTCTATAATAATGATATGAAATCTGCTTCTTACCATGAATCAGGCAATTCTGAAGGCATAAGCAGGTTTAACAGTATTTATTTGGAAACCTATTCCCTTCTTAAAGATATGATGGAATCCCCCGTTTTCTCGGAGGATATTTTTATCCGGCAAAAATTGGATCACCTTGCCGAGTATCTTGGCAATGCCAATGGCTATAAGGAGGACATCAGAGAAAAATCACGTGCCAGGGGATGGGGCAACTATGGCCTTTGCGGTAACCTTCAGGAGCAATTGGATGAGACAGATTCAGGGATTCCCACAGAATTAAACCAGCTAAACCAGGATTTAATCCGGGAGCTCAGATTATACCTGATTAGCCCGGAAAGCGCAGGTGTAAATTCCCTGATGAATAATGTAGCTATAATCGAATCCCGACTGCCTCCTCCGGAACAGGCAGATCCGGGTTCCAGTATCCAGGATATTCGGGGTTTCTTAGTTGGTGTCCGGACACTAATGAGCCTGGACCTTGAATTGGGACTTACTCAACATGAGGGATTGCAAAACCAGATCTACAGTACAATTAGCGTTCTGAACCAGGAAGCAGATGGATTAAGGGGACTTTGGGATCTCAAGCGAGAGACCAAAATTAGACAAACCATGTGGAGTATTATTGCCATGATCCTGATCAGTGCTGTTATTTTTGGAATCATATTTTCCCTTTTTAGCAAATCTATAAGAAAGTATTTGACCAACCTGAGGGAGTCGACCCTTGAACTTACAGAGGGACGATTTCCGGAAGTTATTTTATTTAAAGGGAGTACCGAATTTTCGGAGATCTCCTCCCAGCTGAACAGGTTCGTTACAAGCCTGAAAAACAAAACAATTTTTGCTGCCCGGCTTGCTGAGGGAAAGGAAACACAGCCCCTGGAAGTACTTAGCCAGGATGACAGTCTTGCAAACTCTCTTATCAACCTGAAGCAGAGCCTTCTGGCTGCTAAAATAGAGGAGGCAAAGCATCAGAAATCAAGAGAGCAGAGACGATGGACCAATGAAGGTGTGGCTAAATTCGGTGAAATTCTCAGGATCTATAATAAGGATATCTCCTCTCTGTGTGAGAATGTTATCAGGGAACTGGTTAATTACCTGGAAGCAAGTGCAGGAGGACTTTTCCTCATGAATAACGAAAACGGAGAACCACGGTTTGAAATGATCTCCACTTTTGCTTTTGACCGCAAAAAATATCTGCATAAGAGCTATTGGCCGGGAGAGGGACTTGTAGGTACCTGCGCAATTGAACAGGAAGAGATTTTTCTAACTGAAATACCGGAGGATTATATTAACATTGCCTCGGGATTCGGAGAAAGCAAACCCAATTGTCTTCTGCTTGTACCCCTGTTACTTGAAGATGTAACCCTGGGGGTTTTGGAAATTGCTTCCCTTAAAAGATTCGCCCCTTTTGAAATTGAATTTGTCAATAATCTTGCAGAAAGTATAGCCTCAGCTGTATCAACTGTACAGATGAATATGCGAACCTCCCAACTTCTGGCACAATCGCAGGAACAAGCCCGAGAGATGGCTAAGCAGGAAGAAATTATGCGCCAGAACATGGAAGAATTGCAAACAACACAGGAAGAATCTGCCCGCCGGGAATCAGAAATTTCGGGCATCCTTAATGGAATCCATAATTCCGCTTATGTTGCTGAATTTAATATCAATGAAGAACTTATCAGTATCAATGACAGATTCCTGAACCTGTTGGAATCTCAACGGACTCAGCTTCTGGGAAAGAAATACCATGAGATCATAGGGATCAGCAGGCATACAGACTCTTTTAAGGAATTCTGGCAAGATATTAAGAATGGAAAAACGATAACCAGGATTGATAAGGTTTCCTTACTAACCGGACATGACATCTGGTTACGGCAGACCTTTACTCCCATTGTTGATTCAGAGGGGATCCTGATTAAAGTGCTGAACATAGCCTCCGATATTACAGAAACTGTCGAACAAAAAGAATCACTCGAGAAGCAGTCCAACGAGATTAGCCGGGCAAATATTGAAATGAAGTCCTTCAGTATTGCCGTCGATAAAGCTCTCATTAAATGCGTCTTCTCGCCTGCCGGCCAGATCCTTGAGCTTAATGGAAATTTTGAGCATATCACCGGATATACGGAGAAGGAAATGCTGGGTAAGAATAACCGTGTTTTCCTACAGAGGGTAGAAAAAGAACAATTCGATAAGATATGGGAGGATATCCTGAAGGACAAACCCTACAGCGGGGTTATCCGCCGCACTAAACCGACCGGAGAAGAAGTCTGGTTAATGTCTACTTTCACCCCGGTAAAGGATGAGAACGGAAACATTTTCAAGGTATTCCTGCTCGCACAGGATATTACGGAGCGGAAGTTAAAATACCAGTTACTGGAAGAAGCCAATAAGGAAATTGACCGGCTTAGAAAAGAAATGGATCTGCGTTGAAAACTATGTTCACTGTCAGTGTCAATGAAGTAAAAACCCTTGTCCGTGCCCTTAAAAAAGCGAATGGGACAGATTTGTCCGGACTCGCCATGGCATCTCTCAGATATCGCATATCCGGTATCCTGAAATCATATAAGCTGGAAAACACCGAATCCTTGATTGCTAAATTTCAAAATGACATAGATTTCCTTGACACATTTATCAGTGATATTTCTGCAGGCTCACCGGACATGTTCAGGGATCCTGATCTCTGGATCCATATAAGGGAAAATCTCCTTCCAATTATATTCGCTTCCAGACGCTACCCCGAGGTTGTTATTCCACATTGCGTGACAGGAGACGAGCTGTATACCCTTGCTATTTTTTTAAAGGAAACGGGATTGGACTATCGGGTTGATATAGTAGCCACCTGTCGTGACAACAGAATAAAGGAACAAATTCTTAGGGGAGAGCTTCCAAATCCAAGGTATAAGAACAGCAAGGATAATTTCGAAGTCTATAATCCGGAATTGTCTTTCGAGGAATATACCGAAACCAGGCAGGGAATAAAATTTCTTAAACCGGAATTGCTGGAGGGCATTGAAATCAAAGTGCAGAAGGATACTGAGCCTTTCTGTTCCGATAATACTGCCCTGGTATTATACCGGAACCGTATGCTCTATCAAAACACCGAAATGCAATACCGGACACTACAGAAATTACTTGGTGATATGGATAAGGGAACCTGCTTCATCATTGGGATAGGGGAATCAATTCAGGGATTCGGATTGGAACAATACTATTCTGATCTGTCTTCAGATCATAAAATCTACATTAAGAAAGATGTCAACTAAGGCAATCATAATCGGAGGTTCCGCCGGAAGTTTCCAGATAGTCGTTCGTATCCTGGAATTGTTCCGGCCTAATCTTCCCATTCCTGTTTTCCTCTGCCTTCACCGACTGAAGCAGGTTCGTAAAGGTTTTGAAGAAACCCTGAACTATAATGCCTCTCTACCGGTAAAAGAGCCTCTCGACAAGGAAAATATCCGTACGGGAAAAATATACCTGGCTCCTTCCAACTATCACATGTTAATTGAAAAGGACCTTACCATTGCCCTCTCAACAGAATCCCCTGTACACCATTCAAGGCCTTCAATCGATGTGTTTTTTTCTTCCGCTGCCGATGCTTATGGTCCCGGTCTCCTGGCTTTGCTATTGTCCGGAGCTAACCAGGATGGTGCCCAGGGTGTGGCAGCTGTGAAACGAAACGGCGGATCCGTGGTAATTCAGGATCCGGAGGATTGCGAGATCAGTACCATGTGCGAGTCTGCAATTAAATTAACAAAGCCCGACCAGATATTAACAGTATCAAAGATTATTGAATTCGTATCTTTGCTATAAGATGGGGAAAGAAGACCGATACAGGATTGTTATAATAATATCATTTATTTTACTGGTTATCTGTTCCCTTGTCCTGCTAATCAGCATATGGAACAAATTAAGCACCCTGCCGGGTATTCATTCCGGTACTGGCTTGTATCTACTTGTTTTTTTCATTCTTTTGCTGGCAACGGTAATTTTCGTTCTGCACCTCTTTGAAGAAAGGGAGATCCTGTTCCCCCACGAGCCTGAACGGGACGATATTCTTATTAAAGAACCACCTGCTGTTTCTTCTATAGAACCTTATGAAGCTCCTTTTGAAGTTGATATCGATGAAATCGCAGAAAGTATAGTCCCACGATTAAATAAAAAGGAATCCATTGAATTATATGCTGAGAGTATTCTACAGAATCTGGTCAAATATTTTGAATTTGTCCAGGGAATAATATACCTGAAAGACGACAAAACCAAGGAGTTCCGAGCAATCAGCACCTATGCCTACACTTCGGATAAGGATCCTGCACCATTTAAAGCCGGAGAAGGTATCCCCGGACAGGTGGCCAAGAACAAAACAATGCTGAATATCACGACCATTCCGGAGGGGTACCTTCAGGTTCAGTCCGGACTCGGCAGTTCTTCGCCTGACAACCTGCTGATTATTCCCCTGTTACTGAACAAAGAAACTATCGGGATCATTGAGCTGGCATCCTTTCATTCCCTCGATAAGGAAACAGAATGGATCTTTAAAAACCTGGCCAAGATCATTGGGAATGCCCTTGTTACAAAACTTAAATTCTCAGGGGAAAAATGAGAAAGATCTCCAAACAATGGACCTATGTTCTGGCTGTTCTGGGAGGATTATTTTTCATTCTGTTAGCCATTACAATTATCAGTATTGGCCAGGGACTTCAGATAAGCGGCAAGAACTTGCAACTAATCCATAAAACCCACTATGAGATTTTTCTTCTATACCTGCTTCCGTTTATTTCGGCCGCACTGGTTCATATTTATTTTAAGCAAAAGGAAAAGGAAAGGAAGTATTACAACAGGATCATTGACAACCGTGATGATACCATAAACAGGAATGCCCTGTTCGCAAAAGAGATTGGTGAGGGCAATTACTCTGTTGATATCAGCCCTTCCGGGGAAACGGACATTCTTGGAAAATCACTCCTTGTAATGAAGGAAAACCTGGTTGCCAATCATGAGAAGGAGTCAACTCAGAACTGGATTGCCGAGGGAAAAAATCTCGTGTCAAATATTCTCCGGATGTATAATAAGCTGGAGGAGTTAGGGGATCATGTACTGGAGCACCTGGTGAAATATATTGATGCCATTCAGGGGGCGGTCTACCTGTATAATGAGGAGAATGAGACATTGGTTAATCTTTCGACCTATGCCTATAACCGAAAAAAGCATATTACCCAGGAATTCAGCGTGGGCTATGGATTGATTGGTCAGTGTGCATATGAAAAAGATTATATCTACCGCACTGAAATACCGGATGATTATTTTACAATTTCATCGGGACTTCTGGGAGAGAACAGACCGGCCAGCCTGCTGATTGTTCCGCTGATCTCTGAGGATATGCTTCAGGGTGTCGTGGAGATTGCTTCCCTGAACCCATCCATCCCTAAAGAAACCATAATCCTGGTCCAGGAGCTGGGCAGCATTATTGCACGAACTGTATTTAACCTCAGAGTAAACCAGAAAACCGAACGATTGCTTGAGGAATCACAGAAAATGACAATTGAGCTTCAGCGTAACGAGGAGAAACTGAAGGAGAATGCAGAAGAAATGCGGGTCACCCAGGAAGAACTTAAACTTTCAAATGAACAACTTGAGTCCCAGGTTCAGGAGGTGGAAAATGCTCAGAAACGACTCCACTGGTTGCTTGAGAATGCTTCTGAGATTATAAGTATTTATGATAAGGAGCTCCGAAATACTTATACAAGTCCATCTGTCACCAGGATACTCGGATACACCCCTGAAGAATTGATGAAGGGAAAGGATTTTGAACGGTTAACCCTGGATGGACAAAAACAATTAAATGCTGTATTCGAAGCCATAGTTAAGGATCCTTCTCTTACACCTACCATAGAATATACCTATGTCAGAAAAGACGGACAGCAGGTTTCACTTGAGTCGAAAGCCAGGAATCTGTTGGATGATCCATCGGTCAATGGAATAATTTTAAACACCAGTGATATAACAGAAAGGCGGCGACGTGAGAAAGAAGAACGCATCAAAACCCGTATGCAGTCCCTTTCCGAAAATTCACTTGACCTGATCATCCGATTGAGCCTGGACGGACATTTCTATTATGCCAATCCCGTTGTAGAGGATTATTTTATGAAAAATCCGGGAGAGTTGATGAACAAAAAACTATCTGAGGTTGAGCTTCCTCAGGTACTCAATGAGTTTTTCGGGATGACGATTTTAAGTGTGAAGGAGCATCCGAGTAAAACCAATACGGAACTCACAATACCGGTTCGGACTGGCAACCGGACGCTGGAAAGAATAATGAAAATGGTCGCCATCCCGGAATTTAATGAGCAGGAACTTGAAACCATCCTGATTGTGGGACATGATATTACAGAGGCCAAACGGATTGAGAAAGAGATACAGGTAAAAAACCGTAAAATAGAAGACAGTATTAATTATGCTGAACGTATACAGTCCAGTATCCTACCCGGAATAAAGCAAATACAGGAATATTTCCCTAAATGTTTCATTTATTATAAACCCAGGGATGTGATTTCCGGAGATTTCCCATGGTTTTTCCCTAAAAGCAGGGACCTTGTGTATATTGCCGCTGTAGACTGCACAGGACATGGGGTACCCGGAGCGCTCCTCTCATTTGTGGGTTATTTCCTTTTGAATAATATTGTTGACCATGACAGGATATTACCCGCCGGAGAAGTTTGTGACAGATTGCATGAAGGGGTTAGACGAACCTTGAAACAGGAGAGCGATGATGCGGATGCCAGGGATGGTATGGACATTGCTTTTTGCAGGATTGATACCCTGGCAAAGGAAATTCAATACGCCGGGGCTCACCGCCCACTGTATTTGCTGAGAAACGGGGAACTGATCGAATTCAAAGGCGACCGGAAAGCCATTGGCGGAATTCCCAGCAGAAAACGAGCAGAGCAACCATTTACCAATCATATTATTCCCTATCACAGCGGTGATAAATTCTTCTTCTTTACCGACGGAATGCCTGATCAGTTAGGAGGACCCGAGAATAAAAAATATTCACCAAAACGAATCCGGGAAGCCATAAGCGATCAGCCAGGATTCACTATGAACCAGTACAGGAACTTTTTTATACAGGACTTTGAAACCTGGATGAAAAATGCCAAACAGATTGACGATGTTTTGCTTATTGGCATCGAATTTTAGCCCTTTATCAAATTGATTCCCCCCTTTTTCCTATTCTTTGTTTACTTTGGTTTGATTTTTATTATTTTAGTTAGGATAATGAGATCCTACCATGATGACTGATTTGAAAAATATTCCCGGAAAGGGTTTTCTGGATTTTGTATATGATTTCTATGCCTCCATGAAGGCCCAGGAGATCAAACTGGTATACGAGGGAAAGGTAACACACCAGATCACCAAAGCTTTTATCGCCCTTGCAGAGGCACAGATGGAGGAAGATGATGAAGCCTCCAGGGTTCAGCGAACAGTTTTTCATGTTATGGTTGAATGCCTCCAGAATATTAGCCGGCATGCTGATGAATTTGAGACTGGTGAATCTGCCTTTTCAGGTAAAGGGATTTTTATGGTATCAAATACAGATGAAGCCTATTGTATTACCACGGGCAACGCTATAAATAATGATAAAATCCCGGACGTAAAAGAAATGCTTGAGCAGGTCAATGAGATGCAAAACGATGACCTGAAAGATCTGTATAAAAAACAGATGAAAGAAGGAAGGTTATCCGAAAAAGGAGGTGCCGGATTAGGATTCATTGATATCCGGCGAAAAACCGGGGAACAGCTTGATTATCATTTTCTCCCTATCAGCGATACAGTTTCATTTTTCCTTTTAACCACTTTAATACCAAGAACACTATAACATTGTTCCCAGAACAACCAAACACAGTTCATTATGGAAGAATTAAAAATTGAAGGTACGGAAGACAGTCCAGAGATTACCCTGGATCTGAATGGGAATATTTTAGAAATATCAGGCCGGTCCCTCCCAGAGGATGTGAACACCTTTTATGAGCCAGTACTGAGTTGGATAGAGGATTACTCCAAGAATCCATTGCCAAGTACAACCTTTAATTTTAAACTTACGTATTTCAATACAGCAAGTTCAAAGGTTATACTTGATATCCTTACACAATTTGAAGAAATGATCGAGGAAGGGCATAAGGTACTTGTCCGCTGGTATTTTCCTGACGAAGATGAAGACATGCAGGAAGCTGGTGAAGAGTATGCCGACATGGTAGATGTTCCTTTTGAAATGGTGTCCTATTAGCCTGGTACCTAAACCTAACCGGTAAGCTATGAGTGAAGAGATCCTGAAGGCCCTGATGCAGCTGTTTGCCCTGATAATCAAACAGGATGGGGGTGTTGAGGAAAAGGAGAAGAACTATGTGCGTAATTTCCTGAGCCAGCAGCTCGACAGTTCAAATGTCTCTCATTACTATTCACTGTTTGAAGAACATGCCGGAAAAGTGGAGGATTCTTCCGGCAAAGGATCTGCAGAAAAATTAACCTCCGTACTGGACTCTGTCAGGGTCCTTAGCGTTTGCAGAAAAATCAGCAAAACTCTCCACCAGGATCAAAAAGTAATTGTCCTTCTCCGCTTGTATGAACTGGTCAATTCAGACAGGAAGTTCACCAAACAGCGCATGGCTATTCTTTCTACAGTGGCGGATGTCTTTAAAATTAAAAAGCCTGAAGCCGGGGGTATTGAAAAATATGTGACCGTTGATTCTCCAGCTAAATTTTCTGATCCCGGTATCCTGGTGGTTAATGACCAGAATATAAGTTATAATAACACCCTGCATATCCAATCAGAAAAACTTGACGGGAACCTGTTTTTTCTGAAAATTAGCTCGGTTGGATTGTATTTTATACGATATGCCGGAACCGGGGAACTTTTCCTGAATGGACTTCCGTTAAATCCAAGCAGGATCTATCTTTTCGCAAATGGAAGCACCCTTAAGCTACCAAAAGGCAAACCGCTTTATTACAGTGATATAGCCAGTCAGTTTCTGCATGAAGAGAGACATGAAGCTATTTCTTTTGATGTTAAAGGATTGCAATACCGTTTTTCATCCGGTACGCTGGGTTTAAAGAATATTGAATTCTCGGAGAATCAGGGCAGCCTGATCGGGATCATGGGCGCCAGTGGTTCAGGAAAGACCACCCTGCTGAATAATCTTTCAGGTATCTATTCCCCCGAGAGTGGTTCCGTTAAAATCAATGGCATCGACCTGCACAAAGAAAAAGAAAAACTGCAGGGGGTGATCGGACTTATACCACAGGATGATCTGCTGATTGAAGAACTTACTGTTTTTCAGAACCTGTATTATAATGCAAAATTAGTATTCCGGGACAACAGTGATGAAGAGATTCGAGAGAAGGTGAATAAAACACTGACAAATCTGGGATTGCTGGATATTGTTGACCTTAAAGTAGGGAATCCGTTCAATAAACTGATAAGCGGGGGACAAAGGAAGCGCTTGAATATTGCTCTTGAACTGATCCGGGAACCTTCGGTGCTTTTTGTAGATGAACCAACTTCCGGACTGTCCAGCAGGGATTCCGAAAATGTAATGGACCTGTTGAGGGAGCTTGCCCTTAAGGGGAAGCTTGTGTTTGTTGTGATCCACCAGCCTTCTTCAGAGATTTATAAAATGTTCGACAAAATTGTCTTCATGGATCTGGGCGGGCATATGGTATACTACGGGAATCCGGTGGAAGCGGTCATGTATTTCAAGAGAATGGACCAACAGATCAATGCGGGGATAGGGGAATGCCAGGTATGTGGAAATGTAAATCCGGAATTGATTTTTAATATTATTGAAGCCAGGGTTGTCGATGAATATGGCAATCCTACCGATGCCCGGAAAGTACTGCCGGAAATCTGGGAGGAAATGTACCGTAAAAACCATCCGGAGGAATCATCTGTCTCCCCTGAGAAAAAAGCTCCGACAAACCTGCGTATTCCAGGATGGTTCAGACAATTCAGCATTTACCTTATACGGGATTTCCTTTCCAAGGTAAGTAACCGGCAATATGCGATTCTTTCCCTTCTTGTGGCTCCTCTACTGGGACTCATTCTCTCATACATTATCCGGTACATTGCAGATCCGACTTCCAGGGATTATATTTTCAGGGAAAATGAAAACATTCCTATTTACATTTTCATGAGCCTGATTGTTGCGCTTTTCCTGGGACTAATAGTCAGTGCGGAAGAAATTTTCAGGGACCGGAAAATGCTGAAAAGGGAATCATTCCTGAACCTCAGCCGATCGGGTTACCTGTCCTCTAAAGTTGTAATCCTGATGCTGATTTCAGCCATCCAGGCATTCCTTTTTGTAATGATCGGGAATCCCATCCTCGGAATTAAGGGAATGACTTTTGCCTACTGGCTCGCTTTTTTCTCTACTGCTGTCAGTGCGAATATCCTGGGACTGGTAGTGTCTGCCTCATTTAATTCAGCCGTTACCATCTATATCATCATCCCAATCTTAATGATCCCCATGATGGTCCTCAGCGGGGCAATGTTTAGTTTTGATAAGCTAAACCGAAAGATCGGATCGGTTGATAAGGTGCCGCGTATCGCCGAGATCATGATTCCCAAATGGTCATATGAAGCATTGATGGTACGACAATTCAAGGATAATCAATTCAATAAACGGTTTTACGAAATTAAAAAGGCGGAATCCGTCGCCGATTTCAAGCAGGTTTACCTGCTTCCCGAACTTAACCGCCGGCTTGAAAATGTAATCGAAGAGTTTACTCAAGTTGGGAAGATCCAGGAAACCGAAGGGGATCTACTGTTGCTTAAGAATGAGATTTCAAAGTTCAATTACCTGGTTCCCGGGAAATCATTCTCAGAAACTGAGTACCTGAATCCGGAATATCTCACGGGGGAACTGACTCAGGATTTGGCGGTAAAACTGCTGGGAAAAGTATCCTTACACCTTAAGATCCTGGATGAATACTATGCTAAGGAATTCATAATGGCAAACACCGAGCGGGAAAACCTGATACTTTATTTCATGGACAAACAACCCGGAATGTACAACAGGTATAAGGACGATTACCATAACGAAAGTGTAGAGGACCGGGTAAGGAAAGTATTTGAAAAAAATAAAATGGTTGAATACCGAAACGGGCTGGTCCAGCAAATAGATCCTGTCTACCTGGATCCCTATCCCTCCGGGTGGTTTTCATTCAGGTCCCACTTCTTTGCCCCCAGAAAATATTTTGCAGGCAGGTACATTGATACATTCTGGTTTAACATAGGATTCATCTGGTTCCTATCCCTCCTCTTTTATATCATTTTGTACTACAACCTCTTGTATAAATTGATACATCTTCCTGAACTGTTGAAAATCAGATCGTAAAAATTGCCGTCCAACTGTATAAATTTCTATTTTTGTTTTTGGTCCCCATTAATAACACAAGACAATGATCCGAAACTTATCACTGCTTTTGCTAATACTGACGCTGGTTTCCGGCTGCCAGTCTAAAAAGGGAAAATTTTCCGACACCGCCTTTGATGTGCCTGACTCCATTGAAATCGCTGCCGACCTCCAGATTTCGGAGGAGGCGCTGGAAGAGATTGTCCAGAATGTATCCTCCCCCATTGAAATGGCGGCCCTGATAAAGGAAATCGGTACTCCTTTTTCAATCGACTACCTGGCAACAACAGATTTTGTCGAAAGATATAACACCAGTTTCCAGATGGCCTATATGCTAGGTGTATTCGGGGCTGACCTCGGGTATCTTAACATCTATGATAAGAATACCCAGATTGTTGATTATCTCACATCTATTAGTAAACTGGCGGATGGGGTAAAAGTGGGACAGTTCTTTGACTTTGCATCCCTAAAGCGATTGGCAACCAGCAGGGAAAATATTGATTCCCTGATGTATATCTCTGTAAGCAGTTTCAATAATATGGACTCATATTTGCGTGAAACCAAAAGAGGTCACCTGAGTGCATTAATGATTGCCGGTATATGGGTTGAGGGAATGTACCTGGCAACACAGGTAGCAAAAGAAAATCCCGCCCCGGCTCTTCAAACCAGGATAGGGGAGCAGAAACTTAATATGAATAATCTTTTCCTCATTTTGAATGCATATCAGAGCCAACCACAGATTCAGGAGTTCGTAGAAACCCTGAATCAGATCAAGATAGAATTTGATAAGGTGGAGATTACCTACGAGATGGGTGAACCAGAAACCGTAGAACAGGATGGTATGGTCATGATCGTTCAGAATGAAAAGAGTATTGTTCATATTACTGATGAACAGATGAAAAGCATCATTAAGATAACTGAAGAAGTCAGAACCAAGTTAATCGAACTATAATGGCACGAATAGCAACATTTTTATTCCTAAGTATTCTTATTGGGGCCAGTGGCAACCTGTTTGCCCAGACTGCCGGGGAAATGGTTGACATCTGTGCCAACAAAGCCGGTGATGACGCTACTTATCTGAAAGACTTCCAGGTAAAACTTGGTCCTCCTGCAGACGGGCGCTCCCAGGTAGCCAGGTATCCCCTGGTACTCAGCAGCAATAACATTTACCGATTCTCGGTTTGTGATCTTCCCGAATCAGAAGGCAAGGCCGTCATCAAACTCTACGACAATAACCGCCTTATCTTCAGCTCCTATGCCGAGGACACTCAAGAAGAATTCAATCCTTTCAACTTCATGTGTCGAAAGACCGGGATTTATCATGTGTTCATTTCCTTCCTCGATGGAAAACCCGGGGAGGCGGTTGGGATACTTTCCTACGTTAAGAAGTAATACGCTCAGGCATTAATAAAACGGCGCTGCTTTTAGCACAGTAATGCTAAAAGAGAGGAGCCTTTTTATTAATGCCTATCGCTTTTACATTCTTCTATTCTCTATTAAGAGATAAAATCTTTTACCCAACCTCCTCGATCATTACATCATCAATGAAGGTGCATTTGGTTAGTTGAAAAAGAGGAGCATGCCGTATCCGGCAAGGAGGAGTCCGAAGATAATTTCCCCGGCAAGTTTTGATCGTATATTGAAGAAATAATACGAAATAATGTAAGAGACCGGGATAGCCATGAAGTAAATCATTTCAATTGCTCTGCTGTAAATTACCAGGAATACAGTGAAGACGAAAGCAAAGATCCAGAAGTTAAGTCTGAAAAATTTCCGGATATAGATTTTCAATTGCTGGAATACACCCAGCATTTTTCTGCTGGCAAGCGCCACAACCAGTAGTACGTAGAAGTAGAAAACCATGTAATAAATATTCAAATACCCCCAGTCCCTATCGTGAACAAAATTGTAGCGAATCTTCTCCCAATTTTCAGCAAGATCTTGTCCACTGAGGTAATACCAGGAGAACAGGAAAATATAGGGGGTGAGAAATCCAAGAAATGTAAATACCCATTCTCTCCACCGGACAGGTCTTAAAATGGAAAGGGCCGTCCATACAACCAACATCAAAAAGGCTGATCTGGCATAAAAAAGGGATGCCATAGAGATCAGAAATGCAGCCATAAAGAATTCCAATGCCAGTCCCTCCTTCTTGAAGGTATCAAACATTATCTCAATGCTTAATATCAAGAAAACACTGGCAAAAACTACAGGATTCAGTTGTTGCAATGGCAGGTAACTACTGACAATAAGGATATATATTATGCCTGGCAGATAAGTTCGTTGCTGAATAAGCATAAACTTGGTGTTCAACCTTGAGATCCAAAGCGCTGTGAATACTAACAGGCAAAGAGCAATGATCTTACTTAAGATTAATTGGTTTTCCAGGAGGGTACTGATCCAATGATAGAGAGGCATTGAATTCGGTTCAAAACTCATGCTGACAGGCTGAGGAACAATAAAATACTTCAGCCATATCAATACCGAAAGGATAGGGATAAAAAATATAAGTGTTGGCTGTCCGCTCTTAAAAAACTTTAAAACCATTTCTTTGTCCTTATAGATCAAATCCTATATCCCTGCGGAAATACTTTCCTTCAAATTCAATTTGCTCCGCAGTTCTGTAAGACCTGGCAAGTGCATCCGTCATATCATCCCCAAATGAGGTTATGGAGAGAACCCTTCCACCGTTGGTTACCACTTTTCCATCTGCCAGTTTCGTGCCGGCATGAAATACAATAGATTTAGATTCTTTATCCAGTCCGGTTATTTCTTTTCCCTTTTCATATGACCCTGGGTATCCACCGGAAACCATCATTACCGTGCATGCAGTCTGGGGATCAATTTCAAGGCTCTTACTGTCCAGTTTCTGTTCGCCCACTGCCATAAAAAGATCCAGCAAATCAGATTTGATTCGTGGAAGCACAACCTCCCCTTCCGGATCTCCCATACGAACATTGTATTCAACCACATATGGGTTGTCCAATACATTCATTAATCCAATATATAGAAACCCTTTATAATCAATGCCATCTTTAATGAGTCCCTCTACAGAAGGCTTAACCACCCTTTCCTCAACCTTTTTCATGAACATCTTATCTGCAAACGGCACCGGTGAAATGGCCCCCATTCCACCCGTATTCAGTCCAGAATCTGCTTCCCCAATCCTTTTATAATCTTTTGCCTCCGGGAAGATCATATAGGACTTACCATCTGTGAGCACGAAAACGGAGACTTCGATCCCTGGCAGAAATTCTTCGATCACCACATTTGAACTGGCATCCCCGAACTTTCCTTCCAGCATTTCTTTTAACTCCCGGGCTGCTTCATCCAGGCTATCCATTATCAACACGCCCTTGCCGGCTGCCAGTCCATCTGCCTTCAAAACATAGGGAGGTTCCATTGACTTTAGGTAATCAACTCCTTCCTGGTAATTATCAATTGTAACATTCAGATAACGGGCCGTCGGTATCTCATGCCGGACCATGAATTCATTGGCAAACTTCTTGCTCCCTTCCAGGGCCGCACCAAGTTTTGAAGGTCCGATGAGTGGAATATTCTGCAATTGTTTACTTTCCTGAAAATAATCATAGATCCCGGCGACCAAAGGCACTTCGGGTCCCACTATTACCATCTCAATCCCTGTCTCCAATACAAATTTCTCAACGGCCGGGAAATCTGTGGCTGAAAGGTCCACATTCGTCCCCAGTTCACCCGTCCCGGCATTCCCGGGAGCAATAAATAATTCATTAAGTAAAGGACTTTGCGAGATCTTCCATGCAATGGCATGCTCCCTCCCGCCGGAGCCAAGGATCAGGACTTTCATGAGCTAATTTTTTGTTCCCGTAAAGCTAATGAAAAATGAGGAATACTCATTTTAATGAGATGCGATATAATGATATCAGAAAAAGAAAAAGGGCCGAATCAATTATTTTTGATACGGCCCCTTCATCTTGTTTATTTAATTCTTACTGTATCAATAGTTTATTCTTAACAGGCATACCATTTACACGAACCATGTAAACTCCCTTGGACTGTGAACCAAGATCGAGGGTTTCAACGTGCCTCGAATTACCGTTGTAGGGATGAAGCTTCTTATACACCAGCTGTCCGGTTAGATTCATGATCTCAATTACCATATCCTCTCCTCTCTCGTTTTCCAGTTCAATGGTAAACTGACCATTGGATGGATTGGGATAAAGCTTAACATTCACCCCATAGACAAGATTACCAATATTGAGAGCAATTACAGTATCCATGGTAGGTCCGCACATATTGGCATCCTAACCAAAACAGAGTATTCTCCACCAGACAAAGAGCTAGATGTGTAAGAATTACTCGGAATTGTTCAATTGGGTCACACCAGTTAGTGAATAGGTGTAAGGAGATGTACCACCCAGAGACATATATGGTAACCGTCAGGGCCACATCATCCTGAGTTACACTATCTATCATAAGCTGATCTGGTTCGATGAGGGTTTCCTGATCTGTTGCCGGACAATCATTGGCATCTAAGGACATCACATGTAAATGTTCCGGCCGGAAGGTTTGTGGCTGTCTGGGTGGTCTGGGCACCAAGATCATCCCAAACATAACGGTATGGCTCGGTTCCTCCAGAAACATCACAGGTAAGGCTGCCATCGCTTCCATCAAAGCAGGATACCTCATTTTCTACTGATATAATTGCAACAACTGCTCTGGTTCTATAACAGAGTATTTGCAATCTGTTTTACACAAGTACCAGTGTTCAGTCCAGTGTCAGCGACCTGAACTGAATAGTTTCCGGCACAAAGATCATAAATGTCCTGTGTAACTTTTCCGGTCGGTGTCCATTCGTAGGAATAACCACCCCATCCCCCGGTGACAGAAATAAAAATTGCACCATCACAAACGCCATTACAACTTGCATCCCAGATACTGTCTATTCCAAGTGTAAGGAAGGTAACTGGTTCCTCTATGGTTATTGATACTTCGTCAACGGATAGACTAACAAGATCGGTAACCTTTACAATATAAGTGCCTGCTGAAACATTTGTCAACTCAGCATTATTAGTACCGACCGATGTGCCGCCGGATGTTCTCCATGCATAACTATAACTTCCTGATCCGTTGGCCGTCACAGTTACTTTTGCATAACCGTCTTCGTCGTCTTTACAGGAAACATGCCTATAATCACTCTCAAGAATGGCAATAATGAGCCCGGTATCAGCAGGCACATTAAAGGTCGTATCAAAAACACAGGAATTTGCATCGGTTACCTGCAGAGGATAATTTCCACCGTATTCTAAATTTTTAATAGTATCATCTGTGGATGGAATATACCCTGGAGGACCGGTCCAGCTGAAGCTATAACCAGGAGTCCCTCCATAAGTATTCAGATGTACGGCCCCATTAGCCAGAGGTACATTAATTGAATCGACAACGGATCCACCATGAGAAACTTTAGAAGGTTCGTCAATTATAAAGGTATCCACTTCCACGCAGGAATTGGCATCGGTTACAGTTACAATATGTTCTCCCGCGCTTACATTGGTCAGATCCACGGTGGTTTGTCCCCCTGGTGACCAAAGAAAGGTATATGCCTCCACCCCACCGGTGACATCAATATCAACCGCTCCATCATTTTTATTTCCGCTTGTTGCCAGCACATTACAACTAGTTGGGGTCATAGAAACCAGGGATGTGGCCAGGTCATCCGGTTCAGTCAGGGTAATTGTGATGGAGTCCTTTCTACCCCCTCCTCCAGTGGCAACAATCTTGTATGCTCCGGCAGGAAGATCTGTGGCTATGTTGGTTGTAGATACGTTCGGAGTCCACTCATAAGTGATAGGTGGGGTCCCAAAATCCTGATCAACTTCAATGGAACCGGTAGTACCCCCATTACATAAAATGTCTGTCGAACTAACCTCATAGACCCTGAATTCATACCCATATTTTACCAGGAATCCGTCAGTCACCCCGGATGTTGTATTATCAAGTCTGTACGGTCCGGCTTTTAATGAATCCCCGTCGAAGGTCCCGATAACAATGGTGGAGTCACCACTCTTATCAAAAATCACATTTAATCCCGATTCCTCTCCATCACCGGTAATTATATTATCGGCGATCAGTTTCCCATTCAGGTCATAAACCGCAAAACCAGAGGAGACATTCCCGGAACTGTCAATATTACCGGAATAAAGCAGCCTGCGCCCTCGTACTGAAAGTCCGTAAGCATTATCAGTGCCGGCACCACCTGCACGATTGAACCACTGCAAATTCCCGGTACGATTGTATTTACCAATCAGGTAATCCTGTCCCCCAAGACTTGGTCTGGCAGCAGAACTTAAAGTTGCAGTTGAATCAATTACGATAGAGAGAGATTGGGCCTTACCTGTGAAATAAATGTTCCCAAAGGCATCTGAACCTGAAGAATTTATATGCTCATAGGAATCACTGCCTCCCTTTCTTCCCCAATCGAATCCGAGCGTATTGTCAAATTTCAGCACCATGATATCTGAATTTGATACATCTGAGGAAGCCAGCAAAAGCGTGGAGGATGCATCAAAGAGATCACCCAAAAGGTCTCCTGTCACAAAATAGCTGTTCACAGTATCTGCAATTATACAATTGTTCACGTTTTTGATAGTGGACTGTTTCACGCTTCCGTTTAAAACAACCTTATCAACAAAGCTCAGATCCGTATTAATCCTGGCAAGTAGATGGTCCTTTGAGCCGACAGCCGGTAAGGTTTGAACACCGGCACTGTCGTACTGAAGTTCTCCCTGGAACTGGCCAACCACAACTACATAATCATTGGTTTTATCATAGGTTGCATCGAGCAGCCTTTCTACATTGGTCCCGTAAAACACACGGTCGGCTGCAAGGAGGACTCCGTCGGTGCTGTATTTGGCAACAAAAGCATCGTATTTGCCTCCACCCGGGGATTCAGTATTAATCAATTCCGTTGTCTCCCCCTGAAACCTCAGAGTGTCCCCCTGGAATGCGCCGACAACATATATATTATCGGCCAGGTCAATGGCAATTCCCCCGACAAGTTCTCTGGTACTACTGGCTATCTGCTTTGCCCAAAGGACATTGCCATTATTATCGAACTTGCATACATAGATATCTTCCTTCCCGTTAAGATCACTGTAGGGAAGACTTGTACCTCCGATTGTTAAAGCATTAATATAGTTCCCAACAACAAATACATCACCGCTTGCATCAACTCTGATATCAGTAGGAGTTACATCGCCGGTACTGGCAAACTGCTTGGCAAAAACCCAATCCTGGGCCTGAGTAAAATAACTGGCTGAAAGAAGAATTAGAAGGAGGTAGAACTTTTTCATTATGTTTAAATTTTATGATTTATTTCCTTACTGTACCTTTACTATCATAAGCAGTTAAAAACGGACAAAAACATCCATTATTTTTTGTGCCTATAAATCAGCGAATTGTCTCATAAATCCGCCGGAAAATCAAAGTTAAGAAAAATAATTAACTTCAATTAATAAGACTTGTTTTGCTTCATAATGGTTGCAGTATATGACTGGTACACATTCAAACACCAAAAAAGCCCTGATTATTTGTGTCTGGATCGGTTCCTGGCCTGCATATCTGCCGTATTTCACTAAAACTGCAAGTCAACTTTTAAGTATAAACTGGCTATTAGTTTCTGATCAGTTCAAGACCTGCAGATTTACCGGAAAATATTTGATTTTCAACAATATTCCACTGATGATCTTAATTTTTTGACATCAGAGAAACTGGAATTTCCTGTTAAAATAACTGATCCCAGAAAACTCTGTGATTTCAAGCCTGCCTATGGTTTTATTTTTCATAGTTTTCTACGGGAATATGATTACTGGGGTTACTGTGATCTTGATTTAATTTTTGGGGACCTGGAATCTAAAGTTATATCGAGGATTGAAGAGGGTATTGACATAATCTCATTTTACAAAGATTATATTTCCGGTCCCCTTTGTCTTTTTAGAAATTCTGATAATACCAGAAATCTTTTTCAAGAGATACAGAATTATCAAAGAAATATTGGGTGATCCGGAGCATTATGCCCTGGATGAGAATAATAAACAACAGGATGCAGGAATTATCGGCACTATTCGGGCTTGAGAGTTGAGGATTGGCTACCTTGCTGCCCAGGATTTTAATCTTAGATATTTTCAGACAGAAGTTTTGCAGAAACCAGGTACAGATACCAGTGGTTTTTAAAGAAGCAGGTTTCCAATTTGCATCCGCCCAATGATATGACAGATGTAGTATGGAGAGAGTCTTCAGAGGGAAAAATATCCGTTTCATTTCAAATCGATATCAGATCTGACAGGTCATGTCTGAGGGCAGGGAAGAAGGAATTGGAAGATTACCTGGAAAAATGGGAAATTAATGGATCTTGAAGAAAATGATGAAATTCCTGTTTTCCATTTTATGGATCTCAAAAACAAGTTGGAGAAGTATGGTCAGATCACGGTGGATGAAATACCAGATGAATTTCATATTGATCCACAGGGATTCCATATATGAGTCAGGAAAAGAAAATAGCAGTAATTATCCCCTACTTCGGCAATGGCCTGAATGGATAGACTATTTTCTACACAGCTGTATAGCAAATCCGACCATCGACTGGATTATTCCCAACAGATTGTCCAGTGAACCCGGTATCAAAGTCGGATTAACCTGAAGTTTGTTGCCATTTTCCCTGCAGGAATTCAATGAGTTATCAAGTGAGGAAACTTGGATTAGAAATCCGGATATAAACATCCTTATAAGATATGTGATCTGAAACCTGCCTATGGCGAGATATTTAAGGAAGCATTGAAGGATATGATTTCTGGGGATACGGGGATCTGGACCTGGTTTATGGGAATATCAGGGAGTTTATTACGGATAAATATTTGGATGAGTATGATATAATTTCCAATCACCGGAATTTATTACCGGGCATTTCTGTTTTCCGGAAATACCGATCGAAAATCAGTGAACTATTCCAAACCGGGGATGCATATAATGGCTGCGTTTACTGCAAAAAACTATACCGGATTTGATGAACAACTAAAGAAGACAGGTATTAATCCGAACCCGAAATTCCTCGAGAATGAGCAAAATTTTGATCGGAAAGGCTCACTTTAGGATCACTCTGAGAAAAAGAATACAGAGGTTGTTTCCTCAATCCAGTAAAAAGATGAGGGAGATTATACCAAAGGGAATGATCCAATAACCAGGAAAAAAAGATTGGAACAGGGAACCTGGATGATTCACTTCAATAGTCAGGAATGCTGAACATTTGGGGAAAATTAAGATCAGTGTATACTAAAAAATTTGAGTCAGACCTGATGCTAGACAAATCAGGAGAAAAAAATTGGGAGGTCAGATGGAGGGATGGTGCACTTAAACTAAAGGGATGGAAAATCCCTTCTTTATTTTCATTTTATCCTTTCAAAGAATATGAAATCATTTAAAATGGGGGATTACCATGCGGAATTGAGTAAATTCAGGATTAGTCCAAAGGGGATTAATCTCCGGGAAATTAATACTCCACCTGAGGGAAAAATAGAGCTATGAAGGTGGTAATACTCATACCTTATTTCGGCAATTGGCCAGCATGGATGGATTACTTCCTTGTTTCCTGTGAAAAGAATCCTTCCTATAACTGGATCATTTTTTCCGATAACCCGAATCCGGCCAATACCCCGGACAATGTTGTTATTGAATCCTTTAGCCTGAGTGAATTTAACAAGATGGCCAGTACTGAACTCGGATTGGATATCCATATCCGGAATCCCTATAAAATATGTGATCTGAGGCCAGCATTCGGGGTTATATTCAGCAAATTTCTGAAGGATGCTGATTTTTGGGCTTACTCAGATCTTGACCTGGTTTATGGAAATATTGATCGCTTCCTAAGCCAGGAAATATTTGAGAACCATGATATTATTACTTCCCGCAAGGAATATCTTGCCGGTCATTTTACCCTGTATCGCAATGATAAAATAGTGAATGAGCTTTATAAATTATCTCCTCTCTACCAGGAAATATTTCAGGACAACTCAAGGCATTTTGCCTTTGATGAAAGAAGTAATCTCTATGGTAGAAGGCTATATGAAAATGAACTGCCTAATAGGAGACAGAAGATCTGTTCTGGTGTTGAATATAACTGGCATAGGTTCAAAAAGAAAGTCCGGTTAGGAATCCCCGGAGAACCCCGGGATATTAACTCAATCGTCAACCAGGAATCAGATGCCCTCAGGCTGAAAGTATACCGTAAAAATATGGTGAGGTCTGACAAATGGTATGAAAAACAGAACATTAGGGAATGGAAGGTAAAATGGGATAATGGACAATTATCGGATGCTTCTAGCGGCCAGGAACTTCTTCATTTCCATTTTCTGGAAGGAAAAAACAGGCAGGGATTTAACATTGATCCAATGAGTGAACCCGGTTCGTTTTCCATTACAGCTGAAGGTATACGGCATTATTAGGATTCGAAGCTGTATCCTGATAGGAAATCGACAGAATCCATTCTTGACTGAACTGTGGCTATCTGGTCCTCACTCCAGTTTGCCTCCAGCCGGCTCTGGTGAGGATTTTCAAATACAATCTCTGAGCAATCTTTAATGTATTCTTCGGAGACATCCAGTTTGAGAAAATTCATGATTGTTTTCAGTCCATTTGCGGGATCATCAATAAAAGCCTCATGATATACATCCAGAATCTGGTACTTGCCAGATTTCTTCAATTTGTCCACTACCTCAACACGTTCAAAATAGCGATGAGTGAAATAATCAAGTCTCTCTGAATTACCAGGAGAATCGGGATTTTCCATGGATCGTTTTCTCATTGTAGAAATAGTATCATAGGGATTCCTTATAACATGAATTATCCTCAATTCTCCAACTTCATTTTTGAGCTGGTCCATTAATTCAGGCTCCTTTCTAAGAACCAGGCTTGTTTGTCCCCCTAGTTTATCCCCCATCACTATGGGATGATCAGACCTCCCCTGAAATTGTCCCTCTACCCGGTAAGAATATCCCGTCCATTTATTATTAAGTCTCTCCGTGAAGATTCTTGAAAATCTCTCAATGGTAGAATATATCTGAAGCTTACTGTACCCCATCTTGAAATATGACAACGCCCCCCATTCCATACTTATTAAAGTGTTGGGGTGCGCATCAATAAGGGAGGCTATGAGACTGTGTCCGCTGCGTGGGTATCCAACGAATACCAGGAAACGCTTAACATCTCTGAATTTCCCCCTGTTCCTGAATCCACAAACAAGTGATCTTGAATAGGACCAGAGAAATCGGGTTTTCCTTATAGCTCGTTTAACAATATTCATTTACTTAGACTCAACTTTTTTCACTCTTCTGGATTTAACTCATTCATTTAACGGGATTCAAATTTCCTTTTGAAGAAACCTGAATTTAATATTCTGATAAAGCATGTTCAGATGGATTCCAAAAATTGAACATATTCTAATTGCCTCCAAAGCAAATTTAAGTTTTTTACTCTTAGAGATATATCCCAGTTTTCTCATAGCAATCTTACCAGTTCTATCGATCAGGTAAATCTCTTTTGCTGAAAGCCTGTTTTCCCAGTCATTCAGTCTTATTGTGTCAGGGGGTTTGGTAATACGTTTGTGTATTCTCTTTTCCTCATCTGATAAACGGGGATCCAGATCCCCTTTTTCTGGATTGCATCCCGAAAGGTCCAGTGATAAAAAACCGGAGATACCAGAAAGTGTTTGTTCCGGCTCCTTAATCAATGATTCGTATTTGATGAGGATTTGCGTAAGGTTATTATCCTTCGCCTTCAGGACCCAATGAATATATTGTTTCCATTTCCAGGCTGCAATTACCGGGCTTTTGGCCATATATTTCTCAGATCCGGGTAGCCTGGTGGATTTCTGTGAGGCGAAAACAGCGCGGGGATCACGGACAAGGGACAGAAAAAGGATCTTATCGCTTTCGCGGGAATTCTTAATTACTTCTAGTGTACTGTAGGCATTAGCCAATTTACCCATCAGTGCCGCGATTCGTTCAGCCTTGAATAAGACATGGCTGGCTCCCGGTTTATTGGATTGTTTATAGTACTCCAGAGTTGACCGGAAGGCATCCAGGTTTGTTTCCGCCTTTTCCAGATATGTGAAAACTTCAGTTCTAAGATTCCAGAGTTTCAACTTGTGATCTTCCAGGAAAACTTTAGATAATTTCTCTCTGATGGCATATGTCAGGGTAAATTTACTGCCGGGATCTTCCAGAAATATACTGACCAGTCTATCTCCTTCCGGACAAACACATATATCTGCCGAACTGCTTAGTATATTCGCCAGGTAAGTGGAGCCGGAACGGTTCACATATGTCAGAAAAAGGACATTCATGCATTTTCCTTTTTGCAGGTTTCAAATACTTCCCTGATATTATTCTCCAGGTGTGAAGATGTATATTTTTCAAGAAATTTTGTTCTTCCGGCTGAACCCATTTCATTTCTCAAGGCAGGATCATCGGCCAGCTGAATTATCGCATCGGCAAATCCATCAATATCCCTCTCTTTAATAATAAATCCTTCTTTGCCATTTTCGATCATCTCAGTTATGGCTCCAATGTCAGAGGATACTATTGGTAAGCTGTAACTCATTGCCTCAAGCAGAACAAGGGGGAAACATTCCATTCGGAAATAGCTTGGAAATATGAAAATATCTGATTCCTGGAAAGCTTTTGCTTTGGCCTCTTCATAAACAGGATCTTGCAATTCTACAATCGCTTGGAGTCCCTCATCTTCGATCGCCCTTTGCAGTTTCTTCCTGACCCCCACCCTTAGAAATTCTCCGCTGATTATAAGCCGAATATCAGATTCGTTTTTTGTATTCTTCTTAATACGGGACATGATTTTTAGCAAATCGAATATCCCCTTTTCTTCAAACAGATTTGAGATAAATAGCAATGAAATCGGCGGTTTTGTTGTTGTACTGTCGTTTTGTTGATGAAGGTGCATATCTGGTATTCCGTTTGGTACAGCAAACGCTCTTGAAGTTTGATTCAGAAGAGGATTAATCTCCAGTTTCAACAACTTATCTGAAAGATGGATTACAACTGATTCATTTAGGACATATCGATAAAGTGCCCTGAACAAGGGTCGATTGGAATTACGGCTTATTCCCCGGTTATGGAGATGATAGATGGGAGTAGATCCTGATCGTTTAATAATCCTAACCAGCAACAGGTCCCTCCAGAAACCTTTACCAACCAGGATCGCTGAGAAATAGACAAAATCTGGCTGCTCGGTGCTGAGTACTTTGCGCAGTTTTCCCGCAAGGGATAAAAACCTGGAGATTTTTGAAAAATTGAACCTTCTCAGCTGAGAGAGGGAATCGCTGAATTTTAATTCTAAAAGGAGTTTTCGGATGCCGGAATTTATAATTGGACTGTTGTAAATAATTGAATTTATGGTGGATACACCGTGGACCGGTGGAGGAAGCTGGATCAGGTATAGTATTTTTGTTTGTTTTGGTTCCATTCGTGATTTTAACTGCTCAATTGCCTGGAGATTTTTTCCCAGGTTTGTTCAAAAGAAGCCTGGGATTGGATAAATTTCATGGCATTCTCTCCTAAGGTTTTCCGAAGATCCGGTTCATTATAAAGCCTGGTGATCCATTCATACATCTCCTCATTATTTCCGAAAACTATCCCAGTTTGAAGATGATCGATCAGGTATCTGATTCCTGGAATATCCTTTGCTAACACAGTTCTTCCACAGGCCATGGCTTCCAGTAAAATATTGGGTAATCCTTCCGTAACGCTGTTGATCAACACAAGGTCTGAGCTCTGGTAGTAATCTCTTACATTTTCAACGGGACCGGCAAACATCAGTTTATCTCCAAGTATCTCAATACCGGAATTTCTAATATCAATTGCCTGCTTAGCAAGAGGATACATAAAATGGTTTCTGCCGAAATCATACTCCCCGGCAATTATGTATTTAAAATCGAATGGAAGATCCCGGAGCACCTCGAATGCTTTCGAGAATCCTTTCCGGTTTAACAGAAATCCGACTGAAAGAATGACAAAATCATGCTCCTGTATTCCAAGTTTTTGCCGGAGAATACTTACCTGGTCAGGTGATGCGGGAACAAATTGGGATGAGTCAACTCCCTGTGGTGTTAAAATGATTTTCCTGGATTGACCTGTGTGTTTTTCGAAGCTTTCTGCAAAAACCGGATTGATGGCAAAATAATAATCAATCTTTTTAAAGAGGGATAATGTGATTTTTGAGCTGAGGCCGGTTTTTCCATCGAGAAGGGTATCGAGATCATCTGCTCCCAGCAAAAGGGACCGGAAAATGACGGTTTTATTAAATATTCTGGAAAGGCTAATTATTAATTGATAGCCGATTATATGGGCCCCGTAAATGATAATTGTATCGCTTCGGATAATACTGAACAGATAGACTGGCAGGATCATAAAAAGAGACAGGAGTTTAAGCAGTAGATTTCTATTGAAGTAGGAAATTCTGTGGATGGGTACCTGGTCGAGGATTTCCTTGCGTTTTAGGCGGAGGTTCCTGTTGAAGGTCAGGATGCTTGCTTTTTGACCATTGTTGTTCAGAAACCTGGCAAAATTAAAGGCATTGATCCCGCTTCCTGAATAATCAGGTTTTGTGAATGGAACAACGAGAAGAATTCGCATACCTGGTATTTGCTCTTTCAAGAGAATAAATTAAGTATCTTCAAATTTAGAAATAATTAAGTCTTGGACAGAATGAGGATTGCCATTACCGGTACCAGGGGAATTCCGAACCAATACGGGGGTTTCGAACAGTTTGCCGAATTTATATCGATTGGGTTGTTGGAGCTGGGACACCAGGTGTGGGTCTATAATCCTCATTTTCATTCCTATGCCGAGCATAGTTTTAAGGGCGTTGAGATAGTCCGAAAAAGATTTCCGGAAAAGCTCCTTGGATCGGCAGGGAACTACCTGTATGACCTGGTCTGTATCAGGGATGCCATTAAAAGGGATGTAGATATCATCCTGGAATGCGGCTATGCAAGTGCGGCGCCCTGGTATCCCTTACTGAGATTCGGTGAGACCCGGCTGATCACCCATATGGATGGGATGGAAAGGCAAAGGGAGAAATGGGGAATGATTACAAGAAAATTATTTCTATTGGCTGAAAAAATGGCCGTACGTTATTCGAATGCATTGGTTTGTGATCATCCTGAGATCGCAAGGTATTACCAGGAGAGGTATTCTATTGAAGCAGCTATGATCACCTATGGGGCTGATTTTGAGTTTGGTGATGATCCTGATCATGATGCCGAAGCTGAAAATAATTGGGATTCTGCAGTTCTGGATGATGTTCAGCTGAAATCCGGGGAATATTATTTGCTTGTTGCCCGGCTGGAGCCTGAGAACAAGATCCAAATGATTATTGAAGGATTTCTGGCTACTAAAGCCGATGAAAAGTCTCACGGTTCTGAGAAGTCAGGAGATTCTGAGAATTCGGAGTCTGAGATTTCAGAGAAACCGGAGGCCTCCAGGGATTTTAAAGTTTCTGGACCCCTTGTAATTATCGGAAACCATGACCGGGGTTATGGAAAGACGATTTACAGAGAGTTCGGAAAAGATCAGAGACTGCGTTTTTTGGGAGGAGTGTATGACAAAGCGAAACTTAATAACCTGAGGCATTATTGCGAAAGCTGAGTTTCACGGGCATTCCGTCGGAGGAACCAATCCTTCCCTGCTGGAAGCTATGGCTGCGGGGGCATCCATCATTGCCCATGACAATTCTTATAACAAATGGGTGCTTGGGAATAATGCAAGCTACTTTAGTTCAGCCGATGAAATAAAGAAACTGCTTTTTATTGATAATGATCTGAAAGATGCCGGGATGGATGAATTTGACAATGAGGCTAAAATTGCCAATAATCATCAACGGATAAAAGAAGATTTTCAATGGAATGATATTGTTCGAAAATACGAGGACTTGTTCCGAAGACTGGTTCCCTAAACAGCAATTTTCTGCAGGGAGGGTACAGGAGCTTTTACGATGGGCATGAATTCGTATTTCTCACTGTATTTTTCCAGGATTTGTGGCAACGCATAATAGAGGTTCTTTTTGGCTTTCATTGAATCATGGAAAACTACTATTGAGCCCGGACGGATATTGGAGTTAACGTTGTCAAGGCATTTCTTGGGACTGATATTAGGATCATAGTCCTGGCTGAGAACATCCCACATCACAATGCTGTAATCTTTTCTTATCTCATTTATCTGGGTCTTGCGGAACCTTCCATAAGGAGGTCGGAACAATTGGCTGTCTATAGTATGACTTGCCAGCTGAATGTCTTCGTAATATTCTGAATTGGTGGTTTTTGAACCCTTGAGGTGGCTGTAGGTATGATTTCCTACTGCATGCCCCTCATCAAGTATTTGTTTGTACAGATCGGGATATTTGTCGACGTTTCGTCCAAGACAGAAAAACGTAGCCTTGGCATTGTATTCCTTCAGGCAGGACAGTACCCATGGGGTAACTTCTGGCGTTGGACCGTCATCGAAAGTCAGGTAGATATTATCCTCCTGCTCCCTCTCCCTGGAAGAGAAATGCCAGATAAGCTCCGGAAAGAGCCTCATGACAAGTACCGGTGTTTTAACAAATAGCATTTGGTCGCAAAGTTAAGTATTTGATTGATATAACAATACAAGTTCCTGAAAGAGTCCCTGTTGTTTTTCAAATAATTCCTGTTGTTCGTATTGTGAACTCAGACGTACCAGCTCCTGTATACCATGCATCCTGATCTGCATGTCGTAATCCATTTCGTCTGAGGATTTCTTGTCAAGGGAAAGAAAAAATCTTAATTCTTCATCAAGGTTCCGGGAAAGAGCAGCAAGGTACTTATTGGCAAGTTCTGTTTCTCCAATCTTGTAATATGCTTCGATGATGGGAACCATGAAATAATCAAAGGGGGCTGCTTCGGCAGGAATCACCTCCATACACTTATCCAGTGATGCCCTGGCCCTGATGGTATCACCCTCTGCAATACAGGCATTTGCCAGCCGGCCAAAATTGTTCCTGAAATTTATGAGCATCCTTCGGATGTTTTCATTTAGGTATACCGTACTATCATTAACACCTCCCCATCTGAACTTGTTCACCATATTATCGTACAGAATATCTGTATCGACACTTCCAAGTTGTCCCTGCACCGGTGCATGATTAATAGGGACAACCCTGTAGGCTAATCCCTGAAGCTGAAAATAATTTTGCAGATCCAGGTACAGATCCCGGGAGACTGTTACTGCATAATAAACGGGCCGGACCCAGTTGTTATTGTCTAGCATATCAAGCACCATCATTTTGTTTTTCTGTATACTAGATGAAGATATCTGCCACTGTACTTCTTCTTCGATCAGACTTGCCAGCTCCGGCCTGACAGTGCCGGTTTCCACTATATGAGCCGAATCAATTGGAATCCTAAATTTTCTTGCAGGTATATAATCGATTTTCTCCCGGTTATTCCCGAATGATTTGGTCCTTGGATCGTCGCTCCTAAGGAATGCCATGGCTTCACCCAGGTCCACATAGTCGTCTATCCTTTCGATCATATAAATATAATCCCTGGTACCCGTTCTGTACTGGTCCAATGTCATTTGGAAAGGAACTCCTTCGGCATCGTAAGATTTTCGGCTAACCTGCTGGATATACCAATCAGCTCCCAGGTAACTAAGGTTAACGACCTTAATGTCTGTCCTTACGCCTTCTACCTCCTGAAGGTACCAGAGAGGAAAAGTATCGTTATCACCATTGGTGAACAATATAGCATTCGGTGCACAGGAATTCAGATAGTTCCAGGCAAAATCCCTTGTGGTATAGAGAGACGAGCGGTCATGGTCATCCCAGTTCTCACGGGCCATAATTCCGGGAACCAGCACAAGGCAGGCAAGGGTGACCAGGCCTGGAGCCAGGATGCCAGGCAGCCTTTTTCTCAGGATTTCCGAAAGTCCAAGTACACCCAGTCCAATCCAAATAGCAAAAGAATAAAATGATCCTGAATAGGCATAATCCCTTTCCCTTGGCTGGAAAGGGTATTGGTTCAGGTAGACCACAATAGCTAATCCTGTCATAAAAAACAAAAGGAAAACCACCCAGAAATCTTTATTATTTCTCTGGTATTGAAATATTAGTCCCACTATACCCAGCAGAAGAGGCAGCATAAAATACCGGTTCCTTGCCCGGTTGTTCTCCATAAATGAAGGGAGGTTTTCCTGTGGACCCAGCCTTGCTTCATCGATGAAGTTTAGACCGCTGATCCAGTTCCCCTTATACTTTTCACCATTTCCCTGCAGATCATTTTGTCGTCCCGAAAAATTCCACATAAAATATCGCAGGTACATATGTCCAACCTGGTAACTAAAGAAAAATCGAAGATTCTCACTAAAAGTAGGCTTGCGCAAAACCTGGGGTTCACCGTTCGGGTTGTTGACAGTTATCGCCTTTCCCTCAATATTCCCCCATTGTTCATAGGCTCCGATATGCCTTTGCTGGGAACTCCACATTCGTGGAAAGAGGGTGATAAATCTATCATCATAAACCAGTTTTTGCCGATAACTGGTTGTTTCGTATTTACCATCAATTTTTGCTCGAATGGGACTCCCCGTTTCTGCCTTTACGATGGGAGCATTATAATAGTGGCCGCGGATTAAGGGACTGGATCCGTATTGTTCTCTGTTCAGGTAATCCAAAAGGGCAAAAACCGTTTCCGGATCATTTTGTTCCATTGGGGTATTTGCTGCTGAACGGATCAGGATTACACCATAGGAAAAATACCCGATGACTATGACGGTAAAAGATACAAGTATGGTATTGAGCAGGGCCTTCTTTTTTTGGTGAGAATAAAAGATCAGGTAGGCCAGCACCCCGGCAGTTACAAAAACAAATATGACCGTGCCGGCATTATAGGGCAGGCCAATTCCGTTTACGGCAATCAGTTCAAACACCCCAGCTACCTGAACAATGCCCGGTATAATAAGGTATAACAAAACCAGCAACAGCAGACCGGATATACCAAGACTTATGAGTACTCCCTTTCGGGTAGGCTTGTATTTACGGAAATAATATACCATGACAATGGCCGGAATAGCCAGCAGGTTAAGCAGGTGAACCCCGATGGATAGTCCCATTAAATAAGCAATCAGAATAATCCAGCGATTGGCCCCGGGGGAGTCTGCCACATTCTCCCATTTCAGAATGGCCCAGAAAACCATGGCTGTAAAAAGGCTTGAGGTAGCATACACTTCAGCCTCAACAGCAGAAAACCAGAAGGTATCTGAAAATGTATATGCCAGCGCTCCTACTAATCCGGCACCAATCACGGATGCCAGTCCCGCGCCAGAAAGCTCCCCATCCTTGCTTACAATTTTCCTGGCCAGGTGAGTAATGGTCCAGAACAAAAATGCAATGGTCATCGCACTGGCCAGGGCAGACATGTTGTTGATCCATTTAGCCACCTGCTCGGGACCGGAGGCAAACAAGGAAAAGAACCTTGACATAAGCATGAAAAATGGTGCCCCTGGTGGATGACCTACTTCAAGCTTATAAGCAGCAGCAATAAATTCACCACAATCCCAAAAACTTGCCGTCGGTTCTCTTGTGATCAGATATACAATTGCAGAAATTAAGAAAACGATCCAGCCAGTTATGATATTGGCCCGTCTGAAGTTGTTCATAGACAATAGTTTCGAGGTATTCAGTAATCCTGACAAATAAAGCTATTTTTGTTGATATACTCCTGTATTTTAATAAAATTTAACGCTTGTCCCTTACCGCTACATATCTCCATGGACGGGAGGCCCAGTAATCTCCGGCATATTCAATTCCTATCCTGGAACTGGTAATTAACTCTACAGGTTCCGTAGAATCTTCCAGCCATAAGCGGGTTGAATTTCCCAGATCCTCACCATAAAAATCCTTAGTAATCCCATAATCCCTGGCAAGTCTCCCGGGTCCGCTAACCGATTCGAGTCCCCTGATCAGAACCGCCTGTGGGATGCCCTCTTCCCCGGTTACGAAATTCAGCATCCAGTACATACCGTAGATCAGGTACACATAGATGAAGCCCCCGGGTGCAAACATAATTTCTGTTCGGGGAGTCCGTCCCCTGGATGCATGGCATGCAAGGTCATCGCTTCCCCGATAAGCCTCAACCTCAATGATCCTGCTTACCAACCTGCGGCCGTCCTCAAATTGACGAACCAGCAGCTTCCCCGGAAGGGCAGGGGCAACTTCAAGAACATCACGCCTGAAAAAATCAGAAGGAATCCTCGGGTTTGACATTTCAGAATATAGTTGGGTACTAATATAGAATCTTATCGGGTTTCTGATCCCAAAGATTAAATGCCTCAACAGCTTCATGGCCGAGCAGGGGTACAAAGTTGATATGCCGCTCTTCCATAGATTTGCCAATTTCATTGTAAATATGGTCGTCCTGGAATCCGTACCGGGCGGCATCATCGCGTGTATTCCCGTAATGGATGGTTCGGATACCTGCCCAATAAATGGCACCCAGGCACATGGGACATGGTTCACATGTGGTATAAAGAATACATTCCTCCAGGTGGAATTGCTCTAATTTGACTCCAGCCGCGCGAATTGCATTGACCTCAGCATGTGCAGTCGGGTCATTGTCATCTGCTACTGTATTCACTCCTTCAGCAATGATTTTGCCATCCCGGGCCACAATAGCCGCGAAAGGACCCCCACCCCGCTCTACATTTTCGATGGACAGCCGAATGGCATGCCTCATAATCTCTTCATGTTTCATCTTTCAGTTCTTCTTATCATAAACGGTTGCAAACAAAAACAGGGAATAAAAGAACGCAAAAAAGGATATTCCTGTATGTGTTTCAAGAGTATCTTCGTTCAGCATGGATAGGAGTCCCACCATCATAAACATCAACATAAAATAATCATTGCTTTTGCCTTCCAGGTAAACAGGATATAATAAACTAAACATAATCCAAATGAAGCCAATGATCCCATAGGTTACCATGAAAGTGAGAAACTGGTTATGGGCCCTTAACCTCCACTCTTTTGCAAGGGGACTGTCGATTCTGTTATAATACTCCTTATAGGCATTCATAACATCTCCCGTGCCGACCCCAATCAGGGGATTTTCTCTGATAATGCCAAGGGCAGCCTTGATATAAAAGATTCTCTGGGTAACGGAATGCCCGGATGAATTGCCTCCCTTTCGATAAACATCAATTTGCCAGAGAACTTCATAAATCTTTGCATATAAACTCCACCTCCTTCCAAAGAGGTAATTGGCTTTGCCTTCTTCAATAAAGCGGATATCTTCAGTGTTCAGCTGACCCACTCCTACAGAATCCTTTTTCAATCCCTTAGAAGTCATATACCTGATCAGTGTGTATTTAATATCATTTCCGTTAAGGTCCTTACCCTGATAATCCAGATCACTCACCCGGTTCCATTCTTTTTCCAGCTCCGGTTCACATATATATATCCAGGTATAGTGGCCGTTCTCAATAAATGGACTGTCAAAATTATGTGCATATGGCCTGCCTCCGACAGTGGTTTTCTCCACAGTTTCAGGTTCGATGTATTCAACCTTGTAAAACCTGCCAACGGACCTTGTAAGAAAGGTTAATCCTACAAGAAGGGAGGTAAGCATAAATACTGCCAGGGTCCAGCGAAGCATAAGGCTCCATAACTTGTGAAGGTAGATCCAGAATATGACAAAGGAAACGACCAGAAAAATCATAATTCCTGTGATGGACTGGAGAATCAGCAGGAATATGATGAACCATACCATTATTGCTGAATAAACAGCGGGCTCCCATTTCCGGGCGGAGTATTCACGGTCAAATATCATATACGCCAGGGAAAAAACCGACACATTAATTAATAATGAAAATCTGATATGACTTACAAACAGGGATATCTCCCTCATATCCTTGAAAGGAATATCAATAACTCCGAGTAAAACTGACATGCTGGAAACAGATCCGATAAATACCCCGGCAACCAGAGCAAGTAATATCCATTTTAACTCTATCTTGCTGATCGTGGATGATGTGCCCATTATCACCACCAATAGCAACAAGGGAAGTTTGATCCGCAGATCATGAATTGCATATTGAAAATCATGGGAATACAATAAGCCCAGAAGAAATATAATATAAATAGACAGGATAAACCAGATAGATTTCCGGTTCCTGAATAGTTTCCACTTCTCCATGAACCTTCCTTCAATAAGCCAGTTCCCGGCCAGAACGATCTGGAAAAGACTTGTTGTAAAAACAGACAGGGGCAGGCTCGCTGCAAGGCAGGCCAGACTGATAAAAAATATTCTGGAATGTACTTCCTTGCCAAACATGTATGCAATTTAAAATATATTATTTCAAACCCGATCATAATCTATTCAATACCCCCGGAAAACACCTTTTAACTTATTGGTTTTTTGATCCTTAGGAAAAGCAAAAAATATTTGACTGTATTATTATTGAATTCAGAAAAAGATTTGTATTTTTGCGAACCACAAAAACAGGGTTTGATATTTCATTAACAGACTAATAAATCAAGGACAGTGGATACATTGAGTTATAAAACAAAGTCGGCGAATAAGGAAAGTGTGAAGAAGGAATGGGTCCTTATTGACGCAAATGATGAGATTCTTGGAAGACTGGCCAGCAAAGTTGCCATCATTCTGAGGGGAAAAAATAAGCCAAACTTTACCCCACACGTTGACTGTGGCGATTATGTTATTATTATAAATGCTGAAAAAGTTAAGCTTACCGGAAAGAAAAGAACGGATAAGCAATACTTCAGACATACCGGTTATCCAGGGGGACAGGTAATTGATACTCCTGAGAAACTTTTTGCCCGCAAACCCGGTGCCGTTGTTGAAAAGGCTGTAAAAGGGATGCTTCCTAAAAACAGATTGGGAAGTCAATTATTCCGTAATCTGAATGTCTATGTAGGATCTGAGCATCCCCATGAGGCACAGCAACCAAAAAAAATCAATTTAACCGATATTAAGTAGAAAACATGGAGACGGTCAATACCATAGGAAGAAGGAAAGCAGCTGTAGCTAGGATTTATTTGAATGATGGAAAAGGACAGATCACCATCAATCATAAAGATTACAAAGAATATTTCCCAAAGGAAACACTTCAATACGTAGTAGAGCAACCAATCATTCTTGCCGAGGCCATGGGTAAATACGATATCAAGGCCAACCTAGATGGGGGTGGTTTTAAAGGACAGGCTGAAGCACTTCGCCTGGCAATTACTAGGGCTCTTATCGAGATTGATCCTGATGTAAAGCCTCTTCTTAAGTCCCATGGACTTGTTACCCGTGATCCACGCGAAGTGGAGCGGAAGAAGCCCGGTCAACCAAAAGCACGCAAGAGATTCCAATTCTCCAAGCGCTAGGATCCGGACTTTGTTTAGTATCTAAATCAGTAAGACTCTCGTATTGCGGGACTACTTACCGGTTGATAAATTAGAAAGTAAACGTAAATTCAAATATAATGTCACAGAAAAGTTTTAATGAATTATTAGATGCAGGTGTGCATTTTGGCCACCTCAAAAGGAAGTGGAATCCTAACATGGCTCCCTATATCTTCATGGAGAAGAACGGGATCCATATTATCGATCTCCAAAAAACTGCCAATATGCTCGAGACGGCTCAGGCAGCCATTAAGCAAATTGCAAAATCAGGACGTAAAATCCTTTTTGTTGCCACAAAGAAGCAGGCCAAGGATATTGTTTCTGAATATGTGGAAAAGGTGAATATGCCTTATGTAACAGAACGTTGGCCAGGAGGTATGCTGACCAATTTCCCTACCATTCGGAAGGCCGTGAAAAAAATGACATCCATTGATAACATGGCGACTGATGGAACTTTTACTGCACTGTCGAAGCGTGAGAAACTTCAGATTACACGCCAGCGTGCCAAACTTGAGAAAAACCTTGGTAGCATATCTGACCTTACCAGGCTCCCGGCTGCATTGTTCATTGTTGATATCGCCAAAGAATATATTGCCGTTCGTGAAGCGAAAAGGCTGAACATCCCCGTTTTTGCAATGGTGGATACCAATTCAGATCCTACTGACGTTGAATTCCCCATCCCTTCAAACGATGATGCTTCAAAGTCCATTTCCCTGATCGTTGGTGAAATTTGCCAGGCAATTGAGGAAGGTCTCAGTGAAAGGAAAATGGAGAGGGAAAAGGAGGCATCAAGCAAGGAAAAAGAGAGTAATAAAAAGGATGAAGCTGAGAAAGCTAAGAAGGCTGAGAAAGCCGAGAAAGCTGATGCTCCTAAAGAGGGAGATGCCGTTGTTGAGAAGGTTGAAAAGATTGCCAGACAACGCATAGTTACTGAAGCCTCCGCTACTCCCGCCAAAGAGAGTACCGATGCGAAAGCAGAAGGTAAACAAGATTAAGAAAACCCAAAATATTTAAAACTTACGAAAATGGCTGATATTAAAGCTGCGGATGTTTCCAAACTCAGGAAAATGACCGGTGCAGGTATGATGGACTGCAAAAAAGCACTTCAGGAATCAAACGGTGATTTTGAAAAAGCTACAGAGATTATAAGGAAAAAAGGACAGGCTGTTGCCAGTAAAAGGGCAGACCGTGACGCCACCGAAGGTGTTGTTCTCTCTAAGGCCTCCGCTGATGGAAAGAATGGCGTAATGATCGTACTGAATTGTGAAACCGACTTTGTCGCAAAAAATGAAAACTTTGTAAAATTCGCAGAAAGCATTCTCGACCTGGCGGTTGAAAAGCAACCTGCAGACCTGGATGCACTTAAAGCACTTGATCTCGACGGAAACACTGTATCTGATGCAGTTACCGAGCAGATCGGTGTAATCGGGGAAAAACTTGATATTCCCTTCTATGGCAAGATTGAAGCAGAGCATGTTACTGCTTATATCCATCCGGGAAATATGCTTTCCAGTATGGTTGGACTCAATAAAGTAGTTTCTGATCCTCAGACAGGAAAAGATATTGCCATGCAGGTAGCCGCAATGAATCCAGCTGCTGTAACCAAGGAAGAGGTTTCTCAGGAGATTATTGAGAAGGAACTCGAAATTGGAAGAGAGATTGCACGCAAGGAAGGTAAGCCCGAGGAAATGCTCGACAAAATTGCCCAGGGGAAACTGAACAAATTCTTCAAGGAAAACACCCTGTTAAACCAGGCGTTTGTGAAAGACAATAAGAAATCTGTACAACAATATCTTTCAGAGGTTGAAAACGGCCTTACCTGTACCGGATTTGTCCGCTACGGTCTGAAGGACTGATGTTATTAAAATAGCCGAGTGAACCGCGATCAACGTAATGTTGGTGGCGGTTTTTTTATTACTTTTATTTCCCAATTCAAAGCTTATGGTCAAATACAAACGGGTATTATTAAAGTTAAGCGGGGAATCCCTTGCGGGGGAATCCGGAGAAGGGATCAATCCCAAAAGGCTTGCCGAATATATCAGCCAGGTGAATGAAATTGTGGAAATGGGTGTTGACGTGGGAATAGTCATAGGTGGGGGAAATATCTTTCGCGGCCTATCGGGTGAAAACCAGGGATTCGACCGTGTCAAGGGGGATTACATGGGGATGCTGGCCACAGTTATCAATGGACTGGCCCTTCAATCCGCCTTCGAAAAGTCCGGTAAACCATCCACCCTTTTCACTGCCATTCCAATGGAACCTGTCGGTTTGAGGTACAGTAAAGCTAAGGTGCTGGATTGCCTGTCCGGGGGTGGGGTGGCTATTTTTACCTTCGGAACCGGGAATCCATATTTTACAACAGATACAGCCGCGTCCTTACGAGCTGTTGAGATAGAAGCTGATGCTTTGCTTAAAGGAACCCGTGTGGATGGGGTCTATAATGCTGATCCGGAAAAGGATCCCTCAGCCCTGAAGTATGATGAAATTTCATTCCAGGAAGCTATATCTCTGAATCTAAGAGTGATGGACCAGACAGCCTTTTCAATGTGCCTGGAAAACAATTTACCTGTTATTGTCTTTGATATGAATAAAACAGGGAATCTGAAACGGGTCATTTTAGGTGAAAGTATTGGTACTTTAGTGAAAATCTGATTATATTTCGGCATCATTGTCTAAACCTTTCAACCATGGACGAACTTGTTAAAATGGTTCTTGATGAAACCAAAAGTAAGATGGAGAAATCCATTTCACACCTTGAAATCCAACTTATGAAAATTCGTGCCGGCAAAGCTTCCAGCAGTATTGTTGACGGCATAATGGTGGATTATTACGGTACGATGACACCGATTACCCAGGTAGCAAACATCGGAACCCCGGATGTTAAAACTGTGGCGATTCAGCCCTGGGACAGGAGTATGATAGATCCTATTGAGAAGGCAATCATGGCGGCAAATATAGGTATTACCCCTGAAGATAACGGAGAAGTTATCCGCCTCAATGTACCTCCGCTGACGGAAGACCGAAGACGTGACCTGGTTAGACAGGTCAAGGCCGAAGGGGAAGACACCAAGATTGGTATACGGAATGCCCGCCGGGAGGGCAAAGAAGAACTTAAATCACTCCAAAAAGATGGTCTTCCCGAGGATGAAGAAAAGAATGGTGAGGCTGAAATCCAGAAACTCACGGACTCTTATATTGAAAAAGTAGATAAAGATGTGGATGCCAAAGAAAAGGATATTATGACGGTTTAATTGTAAACCCGGCCGATTCCTTCTGTACAATTCCTGCAAATATCAATGCTTTTCCTATCCCGCAAAACCTGCTTTCTAAAATCCTGGTAGGATTTACTTTTCCAGGTTTCCCCCAGAGTAATTTCCCCTGCATTGCCCATTGAATACCGGGCCCGCTTATCAAAACAACAAGGCACTATCAGTCCATCGCTGCAAACAACTGTAGTCTGCCAGAGGCGCTTACAAGAGTTCATTAATTTACCTTTCACTTTCCATTCTCCCTCATTGTTCCCTGGTCCCCTATCTTTTTCATAGCGTGCATAATCAGGGACATCCGGAATCCAATGATCTGCTGATTCCGGGTACTCGATCTGGGCAGTTTTTATCCAGAACCTGTCTGCACCCAGGTGTTTTGCCATTTTGCTCACTTCTGCCACCTGGTTCTGGTTATGTTTAAAAACCAGGAACTGGAGAATGATCAGGGGTGAATTGGACTTAAGCTCATTCCGAATATTAACAAGGTTCCTTATGCCCTCTTTAGCTTTCTGAAGGTCTCCGCCTTTGCGGTACACTTTATAAGACTCCTGGTCGAGTCCATCAACCGAAATAATAATACGATCGAGTCCAGCGAGAACCATTCCCCTGCAGACCGAGGGACTGAGTAATTGTCCATTAGTTGAAGTCTGGGTATAAATCCCTTGCTCTGAAGCCAGCCTGATAAATTCCGGGAATTGTTTATGCATTAATGGTTCTCCCTGGAAATAGAGGCTCAGCATGACAGTTGTGGAAGCAATCCCGGTCAGAAGCCTGGTATACTCCTCTACAGTGAGAAATTTTTTGTCCCTGGAAATATCTCCTTCCCCGACAGGGCATT
The DNA here is from genome assembly GCA_963777115.1 of uncultured Bacteroidaceae bacterium. GTDB lineage: Bacteria > Bacteroidota > Bacteroidia > Bacteroidales > SM23-62 > SM23-62. The sequence goes on from CAVZPP010000003.1 coordinate 417,509, forward strand.
GGGGACATGAAAGATTGCAAACAGAGGAAGGTTCTACGCTCACAAACCATGGTTTCCCCCATACAATGGGACTCTTAAAAATATTCGAAAGATGAAATGAAAATTGAACCAGCAGGATATTCAATACTTTGCGGAAAGAAAGCTTCCTTAATAAATTGAAAATATCCGGCAGCATTATTTATTAATTGGACTCCAGTAATTCATACAACTCATCCAGCCTGGGAGTTAGAATGATTTCGGTCCGGCGATTCTTCCGCCTGCCTTCGGTTGAATTACTGGGATCCAAAGGAAGGTGTTCTCCCCTTCCTGATGCGACCAGTCGTTTCGGATCAATGGAAGAATTATCCAGGAGAATCCGCACAATGGAGGTTGCCCGTTTCACGCTGAGGTCCCAGTTATCAGCGAAAGAAGCATTGGGCCTGACCGGGACATTATCAGTATGGCCTTCGACTGTAATATTGATATCCTGATTCTTTTCCAACACTCCTGCCAGGGTCTTCAGTGCCTCTACTCCTCTTGGATCTACCTGAATACTTCCAGTTTGAAATAATAGTTTTTCATCCATGGAAACATACAACATTCCGTCTTTGGTATAAACTGAAAGTCCCTCTTGTTCAAATCCGAACAGAGCCGCAGTGATGGCGTCCTTTAGTCCCTTCATCTGGATTTCTTTGGCATACAGGATCTGTTCCAGCTCAACTAGGCGCTGATTTCTTGCTTCCAGTTCTGCCCGTAGTTTTTCAACCTCAACCATTTTCCTGGCAGTATTATTTTCCAGCTCCTTCAGGAGATTTTCCTTGGTTATCAGGTCCTGCTGAGTTTTCTGCAATTCAGTTAAAAGACGCCTGGTCTCCCGGTTATGTCCTTTTGAAAGTGCATCCTGAGACTTACTCAAATCATCATACCTACGGCTCAATTCATTATGTACCTTCAATAGTTCCTCATATTCTTTCTGCACCTCAGACTGCTGATCTGCAATTTCCTCCATATCGGCTTCCAGGGCTGCAATACGTGATTCCATTTCCAGGTTACTAACCGTCAACCTTTCATTACTCCCAAAGAGTTCATTCCTCTCTTCCTCCAGTTCTATCTTTTTCGATTCCATCTCCCGGTATTTCGATGTTGGAACACAGGAGGAAATTAAAATCAGGGTTGTAAGAACTGAAATAAATATTCTAACGTTATTAATCATAGCCGTAAACTTTTATACACCTTAACTTGCCAAATTATAAATAAAACGGATTGGACTAAACCTCTAGTATTAGAAGTTATTAACCGTCAATAATTATGTATCTTTGTGCACTATAAAGAGGGGTTGTTGAAGAAAGATTACGCCATACTTGATAAAATTGATTCTCCGGAGGACCTGAGGCAATTGGGACCGGATGAACTCATCCAGTTATCTTCGGAATTAAGGGATTTCATCATTGATATTGTTTCAACCAATCCGGGCCATTTCGGTGCCAGCCTTGGGGTTGTTGAACTTACCATTGCCCTTCATTATGTTTTTAATACTCCTGAAGACAGGATCATCTGGGACGTCGGACACCAGGCATACGGACACAAAATCCTTACCGGACGCAAAAAAAAGTTCCATACAAACCGAAAATATAGAGGCATCAGTGGCTTTCCCAAAACTAGCGAAAGCCCTTATGATTCTTTCGGTGTTGGCCATGCCTCAACCTCTATCTCTGCTGCCCTGGGAATTGCCCTCGCATCCAGACATCAGAAACATGATGAGCGCCAGGTAGTCGCAGTGATTGGTGATGGCGCCCTAACCGGGGGATTGGCTTTCGAGGGATTGAACAATACCGGTAGTGAGAATTCAAATCTTCTGGTTATTCTAAACGATAATGACATTGCCATTGATCCTAATGTGGGTGCTATTAAAGAGTATCTAATTGATATTACCACTTCAAAAACCTATAACCGCTTCCGGAATGATATCTGGAATATCCTTGGAGCCCTCAGTAAACTCGGTCCCAATGCACAAAAATATGCACAGCAGATAGAGACCGGTGTAAAATCCATGTTCCTGCAGCAAAGCAATATGTTCGAATCACTGAATTTCCGGTATTTCGGTCCGGTCGATGGACATGATATCCTTCACCTCACTGAAATTTTGAGGGATATGAAACATATTAAAGGCCCCAAGCTTCTTCATGTAAAAACCAAAAAAGGCAAAGGTTTTGCCCAGGCGGAATTGAATCAGACTGCCTTCCATTCTCCCGGGAAATTCGATAAGGAAACCGGGAAAATATTTACCCTTTCCAGGGAAGAAAAACAAGCCCCAAGATACCAGGATGTATTTGGGCACACACTTCTTGAACTTGCCAGGAAAAACGAAAATATAATTGGTATCACGCCAGCTATGCCCACGGGATCTTCCCTGAAAATAATGATGGAAGAAATTCCGGAAAGAACTTATGATGTTGGTATTGCCGAACAGCACGCAGTTACATTTTCAGCGGGACTGGCCATAGAAGGCATGGTCCCTTTCTGCAATATATATTCCTCTTTCATGCAGCGATCTTACGATCAGGCTATACATGATGTTGCCTTGCAGAATCTTCCGGTTGTATTTTGCCTTGATCGAGGGGGACTGGTAGGTGATGACGGTCCAACCCACCATGGAGTTTTCGATCTCAGTTATATGCGTTCTATTCCCAATATGATCGTTTCAGCACCCATGAATGAGGAAGAGCTGAGAAACCTGATGTATACTGCTCAACTGAAAAACCACGGTCCATTTTCCATTCGTTACCCCAGGGGACGAGGGATCAGTGCTGATTGGAAAAAACCATTCAAGGAGATTCAGGTCGGCAAGGGACGTGAACTTCAAGAAGGAACTGACCTGGCGATCCTTTCTATTGGGACAGCAGGAAATCTTGCTTCCCATGCCATTGATTTACTCAAAGAATCACATATCAGTGTGGCCCATTTTGACCTGCGGTTTGTTAAACCCCTGGATGAAGATCTCCTGCACAGGGTATTCAAAAATTTCAACCAGGTCATTACTGTTGAAGACGGAACCATTGCCGGCGGTTTCGGATCTGCAATCCTTGAATTTATGGCAGATCATAACTACCATTGTCAGCTTAAGCGCATGGGTGTACCTGATCGCTTCATTGAGCAGGGTACACAGGAAGAACTTTACCGGGATTGTGGATTTGATGCTGAGGGAATAGCCCGTACAGTCAAATCCATGGTTAAGCCGAAGGTTTTTTCAAAAGTAGTTTAAGCCTCCTTATAAAAATTAATTACTTTCAGGATTACTAATTCGTCTCGACTTTTTGGGCAAATAACCCAAAAAGAATGTTCCTCATTAGTAATCCTTTCAGCTATTTAATCTTTGTCCTCACGATAATAAGATCCTGCAAATCTTCTCAGACCTGGAGGATTAGTCAAGGTCAAATTTGATTCCCTGGGCCAGGGGTAGTTCAGTTGAATAATTGATGGTATTTGTTTGCCGCCTCATGTAAGCTTTCCATGCATCCGATCCGGATTCTCTACCGCCTCCGGTATCTTTTTCTCCACCAAAAGCTCCACCAATCTCAGCACCAGAGGTCCCGATATTAACATTCGCTATGCCACAATCTGAACCAACATTTGACAGGAATAGCTCAGCTTCTCTCATATTCAGTGTGAAAATTGCCGATGAAAGTCCTTGTGGGACACCATTATTTAAAGCAAGGGCATCTTCGAATTTTTTGTACTTCAGGAGATATAAAAGTGGAGCAAATGTTTCTTCCTGGACTATTTCCCAATGATTTTCAGCCTCTGCAAGGGCAGGCACCACATAGGTTCCTGCAGCAAAATTCCCGCCTTCCAATACCTCACCGCCGAATAGAATTTTTCCACCATGCTTATTCACCTGTTCAATAGCTTCCGTATACATGGTAACTGCACCTGTGTCGATCATTGGTCCCACCAGAACGTTTTCATCCAACGGATTGCCGATCTTTTTTGCAACCTGTTTGTATGCGCTTACAAGTCGATCCTTCACGATGTCATATACGTCCTCATGAATTATCAGTCTCCGGGTAGATGTACATCTTTGTCCCGTTGTACCCACCGACCCAAAAACAATGGCCGGGATAGCTATATCAAGATCGGCCTTATCTGAAATAATGATAGCATTATTCCCTCCCAGTTCCATGATTGTATATGCCAGACGCTTTCCACAGATGGCAGAAATTCTTTTTCCCACGGCAGTGGATCCTGTAACAGACATTAACCGGACCCTCGGATCGGCTGCAAAATTGTCTCCCATTACCGAAGACCTGGCAATAACGAGACTAAAAATTCCTTCCGGTACATTGTTTTCCTTCAGCACTTTCAGAATAATATTCTGGCATGCAATGGCTGTAAGCGGTGTTTTTGAACTGGGCTTCCAGACAACGGCATCACCTGCGATGGCAGCAAGCATAGTATTCCAGGACCAGACAGCCACAGGAAAATTGAAAGCACTCACCACACCTACAATCCCAAGAGGATGGTACTGGTCGTACATACGGTGCTTTGGACGCTCTGACTGCATGGTAAATCCGTAAAGCTGCCTTGCTTGTCCCACTGCAAAATCACAGATATCGATCATCTCCTGCACCTCTCCGAGTCCCTCCTGGTAAATCTTCCCCATCTCGAGTGACACCAGGAACCCCAGATCATCCTTTGCCTCACGAAGGGCCAGTCCAATTTGCCGGACTACCTCTCCCCTCGCCGGTGCCGGCCATGTCTTCCATTCTTCAAATCCAGCCTGGGCAACCTGGATTACCTGCTCATACTCCTCCGCATTCGCATTGGTAATTTTGGCTATCCCATTTCCATCAATAGGGGAAACAGATTCTGTAACATCACCGCTGGTGTTAAGCCAGGTTGTTCCTGTAGTAGCTCCTCGATTTATTTCCTTAATCCCCAGCCTGGAGAGAACTCCTTTGACATCATATTTCGAAAGATCCATAGTTGTTATTTGTTTGGTTTTAGTTTTCTGAATTTAGGTTTTCAATTTCAGGTCTGTAAAAATATTCATTTCCTCAGCCATGAAGATACAATGACAGGATGTTAAATAGCATTTCAGGCTCGGGACCAGGATTTGCACCACATCTACAAATCTATTATATTCGCAAGGCTAAATTTCACACCCTCACACTTCACACCCAAACTCATGCTTTCTTGCCCGGATGGCGGAATTGGTAGACGCGCTGGTCTCAAACACCAGTGGGCTTTGCCCATGCCGGTTCGATCCCGGCTCCGGGTACAGAAACGGAAGAAAGAGATTTTTGATCTTGTTCTTCCGTTTTTTATTTTGTAAGTCATTGCTAATCTTAAACATCTGACATAAGAATTCATTGTATCAATGGTTCGATATTAAACTTTACAAAGAATATCTTTAGAAATAATCTTCTGCTGTTGTATTGATATTGGACCATCAAGAGGGAAAAGTTTGTATTTTTAACGCACTTCAATCATACCTATGAATTGCAGGAAATCGATGCTGGGACTCTTTCTCGTTTTATCCCTTTCAATACAAGCACAAACAGTTAAAAATTGTTTTTCGGATAGGGAACTAAAACCTCGGATGATCGTATTGACTGATGTATCCACCTGGGAAACCGACGACAGTGAATCACTGGTAAGGTTGCTTGTACATGCCGACCTTTTTGAGATAGAAGCGCTGATCTACACAACCGGCTGGAGCCTGGATAAAACCCGGGATGATTTTTTTGAGTTGATTCACGATGCGGTAAATGCATACGAAAAAGATGTGCCAAATCTTATGAAACGCTCGAACCAGCAAGATTTTCTCATGGATGAAAATCGGCAGGAAACAGGATATTGGCCGAGTCCGGATTATTTAAGAGAGCACACAGTTTTTGGCAGCAAAAACCGTGGATTCAAATTTATCGGTGAAGAGAATGATTCTCCCGGCAGTGAACTGATTATTGAACTTGCCGATGAAGACGACGACCGTCCGCTCTGGGTGACAATCTGGGGTGGCGGAAACACTCTGGCCCAGGCAATCTGGCGTGTTCAGCAGGATCGATCTACGGAACAACTGAAAACCTTCCTTCAGAAGCTCAGGTTGTACACCATTACAGACCAGGACAGGGACCAGCGAACCGATTTTGCCATCAGCTCGCATCAATGGATGCGAGGCGAATTTGAAAAAGACCTGTTCTTCATCTGGGATGAATGCGCCTGGAAATTCCAGAATGGAACCGGCCGCAAAAACTGGGAGGAATATGCAACACATATCCAGGACCATGGAGACCTTGGAAAGGTCTATCCAAAGTACAAGTACGGAGTTGAAGGTGATACCCCATCATTTCTGCATGTATTGCCAAACGGGCTTAATGATCCTGAAATTCCCAACCAGGTTAGCTGGGGTGGTTATTTCGAATGGGGAATATGCGAGGACGACTCAACTTATGCCTATACGAATTTTGAAGGTTCTGCCAACGAAATTTGTAACTACTACGAGACTTATTTCTATCCTGCAACGTTTAACAATTTCGCCGCCCGGATGGACTGGGCAAAGGAAGGAAAGGGAAATCGAAATCCGGTGCTGGTTCTCAATGGCGATAAAGGATATCTTCCCATTCACATTGAAAAGAAAGAGGGAAAACATCTTTCGGTTGATGCCTCCGGGTCCTTCGATCCTGAAAATGACACATTGCAATTTAATTGGTGGATATTGCCTGAAGCAGGAAGCTATGAGAAAGAAATAGCCATTCCCAATAATACTTCGGATAAAATCAGGATCAAGCTACCTTCAGATTCAGCCGGGAAGAATTTTCATGTAATCTGCGAAGTAACAGACAATGGAGAACCAGCACTCACATCTTACCGGAGAATCATTATTCATTCAAAAAAATGAGCATTCTTAAATGGCAAATATTCTTATTTACCGATAATATTTTTGTTAATTTTTGAACCAACACTCCAGATCAAATCCAGATCCCTCATAAATGGTTCGTAAAACAGACCGGCCCCGGGTACAGAAACGGAAGAAAGAGATTTTTGATCTTTTTCTTCCGTTTTTTATGTCCTAGCTCATTGGAATATTGGGATATACATTCAGAATTTCTGGTAAGAACCGAGGAAGAGGAACGACGATGTGCTCATGATGGATCAGCCAGTGGCTGATCGTGAGTAATTGGTTCGATATTTTACATCGTCAAACTGCACTAAGATAAAAGCGGGCTTCAAGCTATAATAAACCTGAAACCCGTCTATTTTATATATATACTTTGATAACGTTTCGTGCTTTCTATTTCTTCTTTAACACTTTGTTTAATACTGTATCTTTATCAAGTTTTTTAGTGCAGAAAAACCAGTCCTTGCAGTCTAATTCACTATCTTCCATTCTGTCTTTAGCTTTACCACATGAACCTGCCGGGCCAATAATAACATCATCTCCAGGGTACCAATCGGCAGGAGTGGCAACACCAAACTCATCAGCTACCTGCAAAGCAATTATTACTCTATATAATTCATCAAAATTGCGACCTAAGCTTAGTGGATAATAAATGATGGTTCTAATTATTCCTTTGGGGTCAATGAAGAAAACAGCTCTGACAGCTTTTGTCGAATCTTCATTTGGTTGAATCATTCCATATTTCTTAGCAACATCCATTTTAATGTCTTCAATTAGTGGAAAATTCACTTCCACATCCTTCATACCTTTGTACTCAATTTTCTCTTTGATAGTGCGCAACCATGCAATATGACTATACAAGCCATCAATAGAAAGACCTACAAGTTTACAATTTGCTTCTGCAAATTTATCTTCCATTGTTGCGAAAGTCATAAATTCCGATGTGCAAACAGGTGTAAAGTCAGCAGGGTGACTAAAAAGAATTACCCAATCTCCTTTATAATCCGCAGGGAAATTAATATCCCCTTGCGTTGTTACTGCTTTAAATTCTGGTGCAGCATCACCAATTCTTGGCATACTAAATACCTCTTGTTCTTGATTTTGTTCCATAATATTTAATTTTAAAAGTTAATATTTAACATTTATCAAATGTTCCTCTGATTTGAACTACAATGTCTTCTAATTTAAATCCATTGAATTTTTTCTTTTTAAAATATTCTTTTAATACCTCGTCTAATTCTTCATCCATATAATCTTCTATTAAATCACATTCAGAGCAATATATATGATGGTGATTCTCAATTACCCCATCATATCTCATTATGTCTTTGTCCGTTTTTACTTTCTTAATAATCTTATTTTCAGCAAGTGTATCCAGCACTTTGTAAACGGTACCAGTTGCTATATTAGGATGAGATTCACGGATGTATTCTATGATATTATCAGCAGTTGGATGATTATTTAAGGTATAAATTGCTTCGAGAATGCTCATACGCTGTGGTGTTATCTTTAATCCCTCATCGGTTAATTTTTCTCTTATTTGTTCTATTGATAAATTCATAAGAATATTTCTTTAATGAGAATAATTCTCTTTTAATAATAAACAAATATAAACAATTTTTCTATTAATTTCCTAAAGAGATAATTTTCAAGTTAACCCGACAGATTAACTCTATATCCCTCAAAAAAGGTTCGGAAAACAGTCCGGTTCGGGGTACAAAGCCTCTCATGCAAATATGAGGGGCTTTGTTGTTTTCAGGGAACACTAGTCCTTCAAACAGCCTATTGGTACTACCAGTACGCCGTCAGATCGCTTGTATGCAACCTGACCTCCTGTTAAAACCATAAGAAAAGATGGCTGATTCATTTTCTCAGCATCAATCTTATTGCTGAGTTTAATCAGGTTGGATGCAGCTTCTTCAATTTGCTTATTTCCCAATTTTACTTCAACAGGAGCCCAACGACCATCATGAAGTTTAATGATGAGATCACATTCAAGTTCTGATTTATCCCGATAATGAAATACTCCTCCATCATTAGCTTGTACATATACTCTCAAATCTCGTGTACACAATGACTCAAACAAAAATCCAAATGTTTCGAAATCCCGCAGAATCCCCTGAGCATTTGTGCGTAAAGCAGCTGTTGCAATAGATGGATCAACAAACTGGCGTTTATGTGAAGTGCGTATTGCTGTCTTTGATCGAAGTGAAGGTTGCCAGGCAGGTACATCTTCAATAACAAATAGTCGGCGAAGAGCGTTAAGATAAGAACTCAAAGTCTTATTTGTTATTGATGCCTCATTAACTTGCATATCACCCATAATAGTCTTCGCTGTTGCAAGAGTGGAAACATTTCTGGCCAAAGATTGTAACAATACACGAGCTCTTTCAGGGTCTTTTTCAATCCCATCAACACGCTGAATATCCATGTTAATTATTGCATCTACATAATTCATTGCTGTTCTTGTAGACTCTTTCCCGGAGACTACTGCAGCGGGCCATCCTCCCCTGCATAATGCATTTGCTATTTGTTCTATTGTTAAAGTACTCTTTGCTCCAATATCTGTTTCACCATGAAACAAATCTCTTAGAGACACCTTCCCATTTGATTCATTTGATTCAAATAAGCTCATAGGCCGTATAAGCATTCTTGCAATTCTTCCTGTTCCAGAATGAGCAGTTTCATCAACAGTGGGAGTTGCTGAACCGGTAAGAATAAACTGACTCATCAAGCCTCGTTTATCGACAGCAAATCTTACAGCATCCCAAATAACCGGAGCCATCTGCCACTCATCAATAAGCAAGGGGGGATTTCCTTCTAAAAGCAGTGATGGTTTGGTATCTGCCATAGCCAAATACCCGGGCCCTTCATCAGGATCCTGCATATACACAACACTATTTGCTTTTTGTAATGATGATTGTGTTTTGCCACACCACTTTGCTCCTTCAATAAGCACTGCCCCTGTGGATTCCAGTAAACTTTCGAGTAGTTTATCACTAATACGTGATATGTATTTCGGCGTCTTCACCAGTAAATCTTAAACATCATCAAAGATATTGATATTTAACTAAATAAAAAATGGATTCCTATTTTTGGCATTATTTTACTCCTATTATTGGCACTCCTTCACTCCTAACTTTGGCATAAATCTACTCGCCAGATCAATTCCAAATCCTTTAGTAATGGTTCGTAAAACAGTCCGGCTCCGGGTACAGCAACGGATTTAGATACCTTCTTGAGCCAAAAATGATTCAAGGGGGTATTTTTTTATCCACTTTGTGGAATTTATGCGTTTTGAAAGTGATTTCCTATTCCATCATAGTTACACCAGACAGATTCAGTCTGTCTAACAAGTTGATTATTTGAATTTTTGCTCAGATTTGTCTAAAAATGGCTTGCAAGTGTTCCATATTCGACTAACTTTAAAAAAGCATAATTTCAATTTTCACCCCTAACCTCTTGATAACTATGAGTTGGTCATCCACTCTGTCTCATTTAAAACTCAGCTACCAACCAGACACCCCCAGAAACAGAATCCTTTGTGCATATGAGGTAATTAAGTTATCTCTCTCATCACAAGTTACCGGTGAGGAGACGAATTTATTTCTTGAGCAAGAATTGGAGGTTTGTCCGGTTACAATGATGTGTGTATATAGAAAATGGAATACGTTTCAGGATCAATTAAACTCTAACCCGGAAAGTCTTTTCCGATTGGTTACTAACCGACCATGGGATCACGGTCATAATATTTCTATGAAATTTCCGGATCCGACCATGGTATTATCCTTTTCATTCTAATCCCGAATCTGATTGAATTTTTAAAAAAAATAAAGATCAGTGAATTTTAAATCCTCACAAATCATTGATATCTAATGGCAGAGCGATCTTCTGAAAAAACATCAATAAAGGACAGTAGCAGCTCTTACAGATGGCTGTACCGGTATTTTCTATTTATCACTTTGGGAGCTGCGGTAATAATCCTTGCATTCTTTTTTATCATTTTACAGATGATATAGGTCAGCAATAGAGAAAATGCAATAATTCCTTCCCCAAAAAGGAATAGAGATTATAATAATCAGCCATATTTCAAGTTTTATATATCTTCACCTCCTGAATCAGGAGTACAAAATCTTATAAGAATGAGAAAATTTTTGATTATACTGGTTGCAGTACCAATTTTGGCACTGGTGTTCTGGGGATGTGAAAAATGTGAACCAACGGAGGTTATTGTTCACGATACAGTATATTTTGAGTACGATGAATTTACCTACAAGGCAACAGGAACCAATCCGGATGGGAATATGGTTATTTTTACCGACCCCAATTACCCTGACAGCCTCAGATATGAGTTAATTCTGATTAACTGGGAATACTTCAATGAAATCAGGGTGGATGAATTTGTATTTTTTGCAATAACCACCGGAACTTCTGTTAACCTTTATATTAACGACGAAATTTTAGCCCAATCAATTCCATGGACAGATGATTATGGTTATGAATGGCAATTCCTGGAGATACAATATAATACTTCTAAGAAATCTGGGTTCGACAGGCAGAAGATGATAGAACTTTATAGAGCTGAACAGAAAAAAAGAGGTCTTTAGTTCCTTTGATACACCATCCGGTGAATTATATTAACTTTGCCAGCCAATATGAAAATTCGTAAGGAAAAGCAGCAGCAGTTTGATCTGCGCTATATTCAGATGGCGAGGGTTTGGGCGAAAAATTCCTACTGTAAGAGAAGACAGGTAGGTGCCCTTCTGGTCAAAGACCATATGATCATTTCGGATGGATATAATGGGACTCCCTCGGGTTTTGAGAATGATTGTGAAGATGAGGCCAATCAAAGCAAACCCTATGTTTTGCATGCAGAGGCCAATGCCATTACCAAGGTCGCTAAATCAAACAACAGCAGTAATGGAGCAACATTATACATTACAGATTCACCCTGTATGGATTGCGCAAAATTGATCATACAGGCAGGGATTATAAGGGTTGTTTACGGAGATGAATATAGGATAACCGATGGTATCAAACTCCTCGAAAAAGCCGGAATTGAAATAGTGAAAATAAGTGATGTACCCGGAACATGAATAGAAAAAAAATAAATATAATCCTTCCACTTCTGTTGGCCCTCTTCCTTATTGGAGGAATGTTTATCGGCAATCGCTTGAACAGGATAACTGAGCAAGATCGATTTGCCGTTTACCCGAAGGTCAACAAGATCAGTGGAATCATTGACTATATTACCCAGGAGTATGTAGATTCGGTGGACAGGAATGAAATTATTGAGAACACAATTCCTGATATTCTGAAACAGCTCGATCCACATTCAGTTTACATACCTGCAAGAGACGTTGCAGCAGTCAATGAACCTCTTGAAGGAAATTTCAGTGGAATTGGGGTATTGTTTAATATGCAGGATGATACAGTATTCATCATTAACACAACATTGAACGGTCCGTCTGAAAAAATGGGAATTTTGCCGGGAGACCGGATTGTAAGAGTTAATGATTCCCTGGTTGCAGGTGCAGGCATGCCATCCTCTGATATTGTTAAAATGCTTAAAGGAAAAAGAGGAACCAAAGTAAATGTTTCCATAGCAAGAAGAGGGGTCGAAGAATTACTGGAGTTTGAAATAACAAGAGACAGGATACCTATAGCAAGCATTGATCTTGCCTATATGCTTACTGATGATATTGGATTTATTAAAATCAGTCAGTTTTCTAAAAGTACCTCTGATGAATTCCGCAAAGCAGTCGATACACTGAATGATCAGGGTATGAAAAAACTTATCCTGGATTTAAGATGGAACGGTGGTGGTTTTATGAATGCCGCAACCCAGATTGCCGATCAATTCCTGGAAGCCGGAACTCCGATTGTATATACAGAAGGGTATGCACAGCCCAGGCAGGATGTTGTTGCAACTGCAAAAGGCAAACTGCTTGAACATGATCTTATCATTTTGATAGATGAAGGCTCAGCATCTGCCAGTGAAATTTTAGCCGGAGCAATTCAGGATAATGACAGGGGACTAATAATTGGTCGTAGGTCATTTGGAAAAGGATTGGTGCAACAGCAAACTATGTTTTCTGATGGTTCAGCATTGAGACTGACGATAGCACGTTATTACACACCCACCGGAAGGTCCATTCAGAAGCCCTATGAAAACGGTCTTGACGATTATATCCACGAGGTCCAGGGCAGATACGAACGGGGAGAATTTATCTATGCCGATAGTATCAAATTTGCTGACTCACTGAAATATACTACCCCTGGAGGGAAAACAGTATATGGAGGAGGAGGAATTATGCCTGATATTTTTGTCCCTGTCGACACCTCCCTATATACCCAATATTATGCAAAAGTAAGCAGCAGGGGACTTATCTACCGGTTCGCTTATCAATATGCTGATGGTAACAGAAATAAAATGAATGGAGTCAATGATCACCACGAACTGGTTCAATATCTGCAAAAACAGGATCTATACAATAAATTCATCAATTTCTCTGAAGAAAATGGCGTTAAGGTATCCACGGAAGAAATAATTCTATCCAAGCATATAATTTCCACCTATATTAATGCTTATATCGCCAGGTTCATACTGGATAATAAGGGATATTTTCCCATAATTCATGAGCTAGATCCCAACATTCAGAAGAGTCTGGAAATATTTGCAAACAGCTAATTTTTTTTCCATTTCATTTCATTTCCTTCATAATTCATTTCCTTCTCATTTCATTTCCTTCTGTGCTTTAGAGCATCCTGCAATCCTCTGTCTTTAAGCTCCTTACAAAATGACTTGTAATTTGAGTTAAACCTTCGTTTCCGGATTACATCTAAGGATCAGTAATCAGAAATTCAACGTTATATACAAAAATTATGAAAAAAGCAGATGTAAACATGAAGGTTTTAATGGCAATCATTTTATTGCTCGGACTCTCCCTAAGTATATTAGCTCAACCACAATCAGGACATCGCCAGAATCAACAAAAGAATAAAAGCGGATTTGGCTTATTAAACCTGAGCGATGAACAAGAAGCATCGATAAAAGAAATTCATCTTGCCCAGATAAAGGCTGTTATGCCTCTTAAGGATGAGATGTCTATAAATAAGGCTAAACTCAATGCCCTGATCAAGAAAGATGACCCGAATATGAAGGAGATCGTTGGACTGGTCGAAGCAAATGGCAAAATCCTCACTGAAATCCAGGTTAAGAATATTGAGAACAAAATAAATATTCGCACCCTCCTGAATGATGAACAGAAAGTGATTTTTGATTCTCAATACAGGAAAATGCAACAAAGAAATATGATGGCCCACCAAAGGCCTCAAAACAGCAAACAGGGAAGAAGCAGACAGTAGGTTTCGTAATGGACTGCCCTGCCGGAAATTTGTAATTCAATATAATAGAAATAGCAGGACAGTCACAGTTTACTAGGTTAGTTTTGAGAACCTGTCACCTTAATTAGGTGGCAGGTTTTTTTGCCTTTTATCCTATCAATCAAGTCATTTCGTCAAAATTCTGATTCCAGAATATTGTTTCTGAAACAAAATTTAATATATTTACGTATATATAGATCTTAATTTCTTTTATATACAATAATGAAAACATATCTGACGATTGTATTAATGGTTTTTATCAGTCTGGGTGCACTGGCACAAAAACCGCAGAATAGCCCTGAGCTAATTCATAACAACTTACAATTTCGAAAAAGCAGTCCTCGCGAGAATTTTCTTGCTAAAAAACAGAAAGCAACAGACCGGCATGAAAAGTATGACCGAAAAACCAGGAGAATGGAATATAAAAAACCCGGGAATCTAAAAGCCGGACTCGCATTACCGACTCATCAAATGGACAGTATCATTGACACCCGCTGGAACGCCCAAACCCTCCAATGGGAAGTCGCTCTCAGGGAATGGTTGAAATATGACAGCCTTGGCAATAATACCGTGGATGGATGGTTAGGTGCTGATGGTCCTGTCTTTCCTGATTATGGTGGAAAATGGGAAGCTGTATGGGATGCAAACGGCCGACTGATCGAGGAAACAGATTACGATTGGTATGGTATTTTCGAACCCACTTCCAGGACCAATTACTCCTATGACGGTAACGGTCGTTTACACATCATTAATTCCGAAAGGTGGAATATGAATTTTAGCAGATGGGACCCAGATTATACAGATACTATAACCTGGGGGACAGGTGACGTGTTCCTGGAATTTGTTGCCTGGGGCATTGATACCTCCGGGGTCTATGTTCCGGGACAAAAATCCACCAATGAATTCGATTCAACAGGCATACGAACCCGGCATAATCAATACACATGGAATACAACGGCATGGGAGTTGGCCTATTACACAGATTTCTTTACTGATGAAATGGGAAGGGACACATCGATAATTGACTATTATTTTAATGGTAGCTGGTGGCAGGAAAACCAAAAACGAATTTATACATATGATGCCATGGGCAATATTACCCTGGATGCGTTATATTATTGGGATGGTGATTCTCAATGGATTGGAAACAATAAATCTGAAATGACCTATGATGGGGCAAATCGGGTGAAGGAAGAGCTATATAATTACTGGGATTTTTCATTAATGAAATGGTTCATCGTTGAAAAAACAACCTTCGCCTATGATGGAAACGGCAATATAATTGAGGAAGCCCTTTTTCTCCATGATACGGCGACGTTGGAGTTTTTCCCTGACTGGAAAGAGGTTTATGAATATGATCTGACCATTGCCTTAATGGCAATTGCGATTCCCTTAGAGCTTGAAGAGGAAATAACCGGTCCTCCTGAATTCCACATAAATCATAAGATTGAAAAATATACGGATCTAAGGTACGATGGTGAATTATTAAGATGGGATACGACGTACCAAGAAGTATTTAAGTACTCTCCCTTCGGATACAAGGCTCCGGCAAACTGCAAAGCAAACTTTGGTTTTGCAGTGGATCAGAATCCCTTACTTTTATATTTTTCCGATGCATCGGGAGAGGATGCAAGTTCATGGTACTGGAGTTTTGGAGACGGTACCTCCAGCACACAACAGCATCCCGAACATTTATATGCAAGTCCAGGCACCTACAAGGTTAGTCTATCAACTATCGATGAAACCGGGGAATGCACAAACACAGTTCTTCAGCAGATAGCTGTTGGAAATTCTCTGTGTAATGCAGAGTTTCGAATGACTGTCGATACAGTTGCAATGACCGTTGATCTTGTAAATTCATCACAGGGTGCCAATCTGAATTATTTCTGGAGTTTTGGTGATGGAGAAGGCTCAAAACTTATGAGTCCAACACATACGTACAGCTATCCTGGAAACTATACTATCAGCCTGACTGTACAAAATGCACTGGGTACCTGTATGGATCGATATAGCCTGATTACCAGGGTTGGAACCGGATTGTGCAAGGCTGATTTCGCCGTGTTCGTAGACCCAAACACAAATACTGCAAAATTCAGAGCAGTGAATCAGAACCCTGATAATCTATACCGATGGGAATTCGGAGACGGGTCCTTTGAAAAGACAGCAAATGTTAATAAAACCTTTACTCACCAGGGGTATTATACAGCGACACTTAAGGTTTCAAATACCCAGGCGAATTGTGTGAACACCCAAACAGCTACTGTCCTGATCGGTGAAAAGAGTCCCGGTGGAAAAGCCGGTTTTATTTCCATGTCAGGAAATGGTAATAAAGTCCGTTTTAGCGACCGCTCTCTTGGAGAGAAATTAAAGTATTACTGGAACTTTGGTGGTACTGATACCTCTACAATGCAGAATCCGATGCATGATTTTGTATTGCCAGGGTATTATTCTGTTTGTCTCACAGTTGTAACCCCTGATGGTGAAAGGAATACCCATTGCGAGAAAATTTTTGCAGGGGAGGATACACAGGATGAATGCCTGGCCAGGTTTGAATACAGGCTGACTGACAATCAAAGGGGGATTACCTGCCTTGACCGCTCACTAGGTGATCCTGATCAGTGGAAATGGACGTATGATGATGGCTGGTCCACAACCCAACAGAATCCCAGCTGGTCTACCGGCGGTCCACGGTACCTGAAGCTTCAGCAAACCATCCGTAATACTACAACGGGTTGCCGGGATGATGCTGTGGCAATCATTAATATGGGAGCTGATGCTGCCCTGAAAGCTGGATTCGGTTATGTCATTGATACCAATAATAACAAGGCAGATACCTATCCAATTGATTTTATAGGCGTATCTCTGGGAGATGCCGGTAAGCTGAAGTGGAGCTTTGGAGATGGAACTTATGATTCCACCACAATTAATCCTATTCACAACTATGCAAATCCGGGTACTTATGAGGTTTGCCTAACTGTTATAAATACCACAACAGGGGAGGAAGATAAGAGTTGTGAAATGGTGACGGTCGGATCCATTTCATCCACTAATGATCTTTCCTGGTTGAACGTGGGACTAAAATCCTACCCGAATCCGTTTAGAGAAAGTACCAAAATAGAAATCCAGCTTACGGAGGAGAGCCGAATTGACCTTTCAGTCTATGACCTGATGGGAAGAAAGCTAAAAACAGTTGCAAGAGAACATAGACCAGCCGGATCTCACATTCTTGAATTAGATGGATCCGACCTGGATGCAGGCAACTATTTCCTGATCCTGGAAACCAGTTACGGAAAATCCAGATCGGTTCTGAGCATTGTTAGATAAAGGCATTCCATCGGAATAAATATATTTAATCTACAGAAACCTGCCGCCAGAGATGACGGCAGGTTTTTTTGTGGAAAAAATCCAACTATCCATCAATTTGACCGTATAATATCGCGTATCTTTATAATACAAACTCTAAATCATGGCAATAATGAAAGCAAAAACTGCTTTTGCGCTATCTATACTGGTTATATTCAGTATTGGTGGATTCGCACAACAACAGACCCCCTCTCTTAAATCAGATTATATTCCTCCCAGTGTTGAGGAGATAAAAAATCTGAATTCTGGAAATCCTTTACAAATATTCGAAGATAATCCAGACTGGGAATTAAGTGATGAAGCCCTCACCCGGCTAAAATCTGCTCTGGTCAACAACAATTATATTGAAAAGCTAGACAGCATGAACGAATATTCCTGGTACTATGATTCGATAGGCTTATGGAAAGCCATCGGCTCCGAGTACTACCTGTTCGATGCCCTGGGTAGAAATTATTCATTTTGGGATACCCAGTTTGATGGAGAATATGGCATGATTATTCCGGACAGTAAGACATTGGTGGACTGGAATACTAATTATCAGATTACAGGTGTCCAGCAATTATACTGGAACTTTGAATATTGGGTACCTCAGAGTCAAACCAACTACGGTTATGATATGGATGGCCGATTAATTCATACAACTAATAGTGGTTATGACGAGGCGTATTCAGAATGGGTAGATTATTCCTCAGATACCACGGAATATAATGTAGATGGACTTGTCTCCAAAATGATCTCATATAGATGGGACAATATTTATAAGTTCTGGACACCTGAAACCATGTCTGAATATTCCTATAATCCAGATGGACTGCCTAAACAAATGGCTAATTACTACTGGTCTGGTGACACTGCTGGATGGTGGGAAGAGAACGGTTTGACAGAATACTATTATGACGAACTCAGAAGGGATACTGCTCTTTATGGATATTATTGGATGGGTGAGGGATGGGAGGATAGTTACCGGCAGGTAAAAAAATACGATTCAAAAAACAGGGTGATCGAGGATGCTTCATTCTACTGGAATGGTGAAATGAGATGGTGGGATGGCAGCTATAAAAACGAATATATTTTTGATGCAAATGAACGTCTAGCCGAATCTATTGGCTATGAATGGGACCAGTTTTTAAGAAACTGGTACATCTATGATAAAACAGAAAAAAATTGGGATCCCATTGGCAATATTATCGAAGAAATATATTCTTTGTATGACACAATCATTCAGGACTATTATGCAAATGAGAAAACTAACTGGTTTTATGATACCCAGCTGAAAATGGAGGATGTTGCCATGCCATATTATTGGACCTCCGAATTCATGGATTTTGTAGAAATGAATGATGCATTTCAAAATAAGGTTGTTTCGGTAATTGAATATTTTTGGAATTCAGATTTCAAACAATGGGAGGCATTCGAAACAGACACTCTATACTATTCTAAGCTGTTCGATACCCCGGTTAACGAAGAAAACTGCAAAGCTGATTTTGAATGGACCCTGGGAAAAACCCTGATGGATGTGAATTTTATTAACTCATCGGATCAGGCGGTAGTTGCCTGGTATTGGATGTTTGGAGATGGGGTGTCCAGCACAAAAGAAAATCCGACACATATCTATAAGAAACCGGGTAATTACAGAGTTGTCCTGACAACTATTGATGAGCATGGATTCTGCAGTAATACCATAGTAAAAAATGTGATGGCTGGTATTCCCTTATGCAAAGCTGAATTTACTGCCCTGGTTGATACTGTAAAACAAGTTGTCTCACTGACAAATATATCCTCGGGAAATAATCTGAAATATTTCTGGAGCTTTGGGGACGGCTCGATGTCAAAGGATGAGAATCCTGTTCATACCTATGAATTTCCCGGTTCGTATCCAATCTGGTTAAGTGTCACTGATGATGCTACTAAGTGTATGGATATGTTGACAATAAATATTAAGGTCGGAAGCAATCCCTGTAATGCAGAATTTGTTGGTTTCATAGATTCCAGCAGTAATACAGTAGTACTCAGAGCTAAAAAGAAAAACCCACAGAACCAATACCGCTGGACCCTTGGAGACGGAACGGTTGGGTTTGGGGCAAACCTGAATCACACTTTCAGTCACCCGGGTAATTATTCGGCCTCGCTTACCGTTTCAAATGCACTTAACGGCTGTGTGGAGTCAAGAAAGGAATCCTTCCTGGTTGGTAGAATGAGTCCGGGAGGACAGGCCATGTATATCTATGGAGGGGGTGAAAAAAGTACAGTAGCATTCACCAATAAATCCATTGGATCAGAGCTTAGATACCACTGGGACTTCAATGACAGCGAAACCTCAACAGAAGAAGATCCTGTCCATAAATTTGTATTACCTGGCTACTACGATGTATGCCTGACAGTTATGACAAAAGATGGACAGCAGAATACATATTGTCAGAAAATCTTTGCTGGTGAGGAAAGTAAAGATCATTGCCTGGCAAATTTTGAATATACCCTTAGCGAAGAAGACGACCTGAAAATATACTGCATGGATCGTTCCTCCGGAGAACCGGATACCTGGGCCTGGATCTATAATGACCAGGTTCCAGCCTTGACTATTCCAAATCCTGACTGGTCAGCAAGTGGTCCCGGATTTGTTAAAATCAGGCAGACTATTACTAATTCAAAAAACGGTTGTGTGGACAATGCTTTTGCTCTGGTAAATATTGGAGCTGAGTCCATGCTTAAAGCCGAATTTGGTTATGTAATACGAAGCGACAATAATAAGGCTGATACATATCCAATCGATTTCATCGGGGTATCCCTGGGAGATGCAGGAAAGCTTAAGTGGAGCTTTGGAGACGGGACCTATGACTCGACCTCTATTAATCCTGTGCATCAATACCAGGATCCAGGAACTTATGAGGTATGCCTTACAATCACCAACGGTTCTAATGGAGATACTGCTACCAGCTGCGAATGGATAACAGTGGGACAAACATCCAGGGAAAAGGTATTTGCTGATAAAGTTGGACTAAAATCCTGGCCGAATCCATTCAGCGAAACAGCCGAGGTCGAAGTCCATCTCCTCACAAATTCAGACATTGACCTTTCAGTTTATGACCTTGTTGGAAGAAAGGTGAGAACTATTGCAAAAGAAAACCGAACAGCAGGGACTCATAACTTTAATTTGAATAGTTCTGGTCTGGAAGAAGGTAACTATTACCTGATTCTTGAAACAGGATACGGCAGGGCCAGACAGATTATCAGTATTATCCGGTAAAAATGGATTATTCCCCCGCTAAGGATATTAAAGGGTAGACATACTACTACTTAATGTAAATTTTAAAACCGGGCCTTGCAGCCCGGTTTTTTAATGCTTAAGCAAATGCATTTTTTTCTTATTCCTCCACCCTGCCTGTGATTCATATTCAACTATATAAATTTTCAGGTCGGCCTGGGACTCATAATCAACAAAGAAAATCATTTTATCCGCCTGGCTTTCATAATTGACCGCATACCAGAGTCCGTCCCTGTCGGCCCTGGATTCATAGTCAACATAAAAGACCTTCAAATCGCATTGGGATTCGTAATCAACTATATAAACCTTCAGATCAGACTGTGATTCATATTCGACTTTGAAAACTTTCTGGGCTCTCCCAGGTGATAATGTGAGGAAAAGGCATACCAGTATAAAAAGAAATTTTTTCATGGCTGGGATTTACCAGTCAATCGCAAAAATCACACCGAAAACAGTAATGTGAATTCTGGTAAAGATTGCTGAGAAGATTCAGGAATAAATTTTCTTCAGAAAATTGCGGATGCCCTCCAGAGATTTTTCCTTTTCCTCGATGAATCCCATATGCCCGGAATTTTCAAGAATAACCACATCTGTATGCGGCGCCAGGTCAAAATGCTGCTCGTAGACTTCAAAAGGTATGTAGTTATCCTTACGGCCTGCTATTATAAGGACCGGGTCTGTCGAAGCCTTCATGACATCGCGCCTGTCGGGTCTGGCCTTCATGCCTTCGAGGGCAAGGATAATTCCCTCATCCGATGTTGCCAGGGCAATTTGCCTTGCCCGGTCAACCTGTTCAGCAAACTGTTGATGATTGTCCGTTGCAAAAGCATTCGGGATGTTAATATTGATGAATTGCTGCTTTTTTCCGGCCTTAACCAGCTCAATTTCCCTATCGCGATTTATCTTTTTATCCTCGGGGTCAGGCAGGGAGTGAGAATGGAAAAGTCCAAAGCCAATGGTTATTTCAGGATAAAAATCCTCAAAGGCAAGTGCTGCATACCCACCCATTGAATGACCAATAATAACAGCCCGGCCAATGCCAAGGAATTCAAGAACATGTTTTACTGAGTCGGCCATGATTGCCATGGTATCGACTGTCGAAAACATACCTGAGCGACCATGCCCGGGCAAATCGACGCATATCACCCTGTAATCGGCCGAGAGCTCTCCTGCAAATCCATCCCAGATCTCCAGGGATTCCAGGTATCCATGCAGAAAGACTACGGGATCACCGTACCCTTCATCGGAATAACGAATGAAGGTATCCTTGTATTCAACGGTTGAAATCATACCATTAAATTAAAACAATTTCAGCAATTCCTGAATTACTTTCCAATATTCTTCTAATCCCGGACAAGAATATCTAATAATTACACCCGTCAATCTCGTCATATTAATTCATTAAATCCTCGATTTCTTCAGCGCTCATTGGGAAATCCTCCATCAGGTCCAGGTTCCCATCAGCTGTAATCAGTATATCATTTTCCAGTCTGATGCCTGTCCCCTCCTCCGGGATATATATTCCAGGTTCACAGGTAAGAACCATTCCCGGTTGTAAAACCGCTTGCTTACTCCCCAGATCATGCACATCCAATCCCATGAAATGGGAAGTCCCATGCGGATAATATTTCCTGTAAAGAGGATCATCCTTTGCCTGTTTTTTAAGATCCTCAAGCGAATACAAACCAAGTCGGAAATGTTCCTTCTCCCATAACTTCCCGACCTCTCTGTTCAGATCATCAATGCATATTCCAGGATTCATCATTGATCTTGCCCCGGTAAATACTCTGTGGGTAGCTTCGTACAAATCCTTCTGACGCACGGTAAACCTGCCGTTTACCGGAATTGTTCTGGAGCAATCCGCCGCATAATTGGCATACTCGGCTCCAAAATCCATCAGCAGGAGATCACCCTCCCGGCAAATCTGGTCGTTACTTATATAATGGAGGAAACAGGCATTAGCACCCGAGGCAATGATCGGAGGATATGCATGTCCCTCTGCACCCTGCCTGATAAACTCATAGCTTAGTTCAGCCTCAATCTCATATTCGTATTTCCCTGGACTTACCAATCCAAGTACCCTGTCAAATCCCGCCCGTGTAATTCGAATGGCTTCCCGGATAAGGTCCAGTTCCTCAGTCTCTTTTATCATCCTCAGCTCAGTCATAACAGGAGACAGTCCTTTAAATCCATGTTTGGGAAATTTCCTTTTCAGATCAGCAGTCATTCTCTCATCCCTCAATGGATACTCCGGCTTGAACTTCTCAAGTTCCTGGACATTAGTATAGATTTTTTGCACATTGCCGAAAAGCTCATTTATTTGTTTTTCGAGATCATCCAGCCAACGGACGGTTTTAATGCCCGAAATCTCCGAGGCTGTATCCAGGTCAAGTTTCCTTCCCTCCCAGGTTTCCAGTTTGGGATCGGACTTGCGAATAAATAATAATTCAGGATTATCTGCCCCGGGACAAATTATCAATACACTCATCTCCTGTTCGATCCCCGAAAGGTAAAACAGGTCCGAGCTTTGCCGGTATGGGTAGTACTGGTCCCCATTCCGGTGCATCTGATCATTGGATTGAAAGATTGCTACAGAATCAATTTCCATCCGCCCGATCAGCTTCTGACGATTACGTTTGAATAAATCCGATCCGATTTTAGAATAGCGCATTACTAAGAAACCCTATAAATTACTCCAGTTTGTGTTGAGAAACATTTGCTACCTCAGCGTAAAACTTAAATTTGTATACAGTAAAGATACTTAACAAGCCATTACTTACAATATCCGAAAATCATTCGAAAATGAGCAACATCTTTAATTCCAGCATCGGTAAGAAACTGATGATGGCACTGGCCGGGTTGTTCCTTGCCGTATTCCTTCTGGTTCACCTGGGTATCAACCTGTGCATTATCCTGTTTGAGGATCCCAGAATCTTCAACATCGCGGCCCATTTTATGGCCACAAATATCCTGATCAAAATATTTGAGATCGTCCTTTTCGGAGGTATATTCCTTCATATTATTTATGGACTGATCGTCCAGACAATAAACTGGATAGCCCGGGGCCAAAGGTATAAGGTCTACAATAATGCCCAGACCTCCTTCTTTTCCAAGTTTATGATACATACGGCCCTGATTATCCTGGTTTTCCTGGTGATCCACCTTTTTGATTTTTACATCAAGGCCAAATTCGGACAGGGACATGTGGAGGAAGTCGTATACAACGGGAAGCATTACCATGACCTGGGGACCATGGTCATTGTAAAGTTCGGGAACCTCTGGGTGGACATATTCTATATTGCCTGTTTCCTCTTCCTGGGATTCCACCTCCTGCACGGATTCCAGTCCGCTTTTCAGACCCTGGGACTCACCCACAAGGTTTATACCCCCTGGATCAAGGCGATCGGTTACATCTATACCTTTATCGTGGTTGCAGGTTTTTCCATCATCCCACTCGTTGTTTATTTCACCCGATAATCAAGCAAATACATACATCATGACCAAGCTAAACTCCAGGATACCAGAAGGACCCATCGATAAGAAATGGTCCAATTTCAAATCCAACCAGAACCTGGTTAATCCTGCCAATAAACGGAAGCTCGATATCATCGTTGTTGGCACGGGACTGGCAGGTGCCTCTGCGGCCGCTTCGATGGCTGAACTCGGGTTCAATGTCATCAATTTCTGCTACCAGGATTCCCCACGCCGCGCCCATAGTATTGCAGCTCAGGGCGGGATCAATGCCGCAAAGAATTACCAGGGAGACGGGGACAGCGTATACCGGCTTTTCTATGATACTGTCAAGGGAGGGGATTACCGTTCCCGGGAAGCGAATGTCTACCGCTTAGCCGAAGTTTCGAATAATATTATTGACCAATGCGTGGGACAGGGGGTCCCCTTTGCGCGTGAATACGGAGGGATGCTCGACAACCGCTCCTTCGGAGGTGCACTGGTCTCAAGAACATTCTATGCACGCGGGCAAACCGGACAACAATTACTGCTCGGTGCCTATTCCGCTCTCAGCCGCCAGGTGAAACTCGGCAAGGTAAAATCCATCCCCCGCGAAGAAATGGTCGACCTCGTTATGATTGACGGCCGTGCCCGGGGAATAATAAGCCGTGACCTGATCACCGGTGAACTTAAGCGTTATGCCGCTCATGCTGTAGTTCTCGCCACGGGGGGTTACGGAAATACTTTCTTCCTGTCCACCATGGCCATGGGAGCAAATGTAAACGCTGCCTGGGAAGCCCATAAGAAAGGCGCCCTTTTTGGAAATCCATGTTTCGTCCAGATCCATCCGACCTGTATTCCTCAGCACGGGGATTTTCAGAGCAAGCTCACACTCATGAGTGAAAGCCTCAGGAACGATGGAAGGATATGGGTGCCGGCAAAGAAGGAGGACGCTGAGAAGATACGTAACGGGGAACTTAAACCAACTGAAATTGCCGAGGAAGACAGGGATTATTACCTGGAACGCCGCTACCCGGCCTTCGGGAACCTGGTCCCTCGCGACGTTGCAAGCCGGGCAGCCAAGGAACGCTGCGACGCCGGATGCGGAGTGGAGAAGGAAACAGGACTTGCCGTATACCTTGACTTCGCTGATTCAATTAAGAGATTGGGCAAAGATGTGATCGAAGCCAAGTATGGAAACCTCTTCCAGATGTACGAAAAGATCACCGATGATAATCCATATGAAACTCCCATGATGATCTATCCTGCCATCCATTATACCATGGGGGGTATCTGGGTTGATTATGAATTAATGACCACCATCCCCGGATTGTTTGCCATTGGGGAATGTAATTTCTCGGATCATGGTGCGAATCGACTTGGAGCTTCTGCTCTTATGCAGGGACTGGCAGATGGGTATTTTGTCCTTCCCTACACAATCCAGAATTACCTGTCAGACCAGATCAATGTTCCCCGGTTTAATACGGATGCTCCTGAATTTGATGAGGCCTTTAATAGCATCAAAGAGCGTTTTGACACACTGATGAACATCAAGGGAAAACGTTCTGCCGATTCTTTCCATAAGGAGCTCGGAAAGATTATGTGGGAAAATGTGGGAATGGCCCGTACCAAAGAACGACTTGAGAAGGCCATTGGACTCCTGCAGGATTTGAAAGTAGAATTCTGGAAGGACCTGCTAATACCTGGCGAGCAGGAAGAGCTAAACCAGGAACTGGAAAAGGCGAACCGGGTCGCAGATTTCATTGAGATCGGAGAACTCATGGCTAGAGATGCCCTGCATCGGGATGAATCCTGCGGGGGACATTTCCGTGAGGAATATCAGACTGGAGAAGGAGAAGCACTTCGCAACGATAAGGACTTCACCTATGTGGCAGCCTGGGAATATAAGGGCGAAGGCGCAACTCATGAATTACATAAGGAACCCCTGGTATTTGAGAATATCGAGGTTAAGCAGAGGGACTATAAGAAGTAAATCCTGAACTATAGCCCGTGTAATATATAGGCCCCAACAAATATCCGAATTGAGAAACCGGACTTAAAAAATGAAACAACAATAAATTTATAGCAATGGACTTTACATTAAAAATCTGGAGGCAGAAGTCTGCTCTTGCAAAAGGCAAGTTTGTGACATATCAGATCAGTGATATTTCATCGGACAGTTCCTTCCTGGAGATGTTGGATTTGCTGAATGAACAGCTTGTGTCCTCTGACCAGGAACCGGTGGCATTTGACCATGACTGCAGGGAAGGGATCTGTGGTGCATGCGGACTATATATCAACGGACATCCACATGGTCCTGATTCAGCAATTACTACCTGCCAGCTGCATATGCGCAAATTCAAGGACGGGGATACCATTGTGATTGAACCCTGGAGAGCCAAACCATTTCCAGTAATTAAGGATCTCATTGTAGACCGCTCAGCCTTTGACCTGATCATCCAGGCCGGGGGATATATTTCCGTTAATACCGGTTCAGTTCCAGAAGCAAATACGATCATAGTATCTAAAGAAAAAGCTGATCTTTCCATGGATGCAGCTGCATGCATAGGATGCGGGGCATGCGTTGCGGCCTGTAAAAACGCCTCTGCTATGCTATTCGTATCTGCTAAAATTTCCCACCTTGGACTCTTGCCCCAGGGCCGTCCCGAGGCAAAGGAAAGGGTCAAAGCCATGGTTGCTGAAATGGACCGGCTGGGATTCGGGAACTGCACCAATACCGGAGCATGCGAAGTCGAATGCCCGAAAGAGATAAACCTGACCAATATTGCCAGGCTGAACCGGGAATTCTTTGCAGCTAAAATCTGCTAATCAAATTTGCCCGCTGGAGCCAATGCTAAACCGTCGCTGCTTTTAGCGCAATAACGCTAAAAGATAGGCTCCTTGTTTAGCATTGCCACTCAGCTTTATGGCAAATTTAATACCTCATTTTTTCATTATAGATTCAATCTCATCAATGGTTTTGGGTATAGGTTTTCCCAAAACCTGGTATCCTTTTTCTGTAACAAGGACATCATCCTCGATGCGAATGCCACCGAAGTCTTTATAGGTTTCAGCTTTTTCAAAATTGATAAAATCAGCGAATTTGCTTTCTGATTTCCATTTGTCGATTAGTGAGGGAATAAAATAAATACCCGGCTCAACGGTAATAACAAACCCGGTTTCAAGTTCCTTCCCAAGCCTCAGATAGGCTGTTCCGAATTGATCACTTCGTTTAATAGTATCAGAATAGCCAACATTATCTTCACCCAATCCTTCCATATCATGAACATCCAGACCCATCATATGTCCGAGTCCATGAGGAAAGAACATGG
Organism: uncultured Bacteroidaceae bacterium; assembly: GCA_963777115.1. Classification (GTDB taxonomy): domain Bacteria; phylum Bacteroidota; class Bacteroidia; order Bacteroidales; family SM23-62; genus SM23-62. The sequence continues at coordinate 445,179 of CAVZPP010000003.1, forward strand.
CATGTGCTCCAGCCTGAACGGCTTCATCAATATCTCCCTTCATTAATCCCAGATCTTTTAAACCTCCGGCTATAATTCTTGCAGCTCCCATATGAAGATCCCTGTTGGGGATTCCCGGTTTAATGTTTTCAATGGACCAGTTTTCTGCTTTTAATACGATTTCGTAAATCTCTTTTTGACGCTGGCTGAATTTACCTCCGACCGGTACAGTGCGAGTGATGTCTCCGGCGTAATGGTTTACAGTTTCAGCTCCGGCATCTGTGACCATCATCCGTCCCTCCTTCAGCAGATTGATATGTCGATGATTATGAAGGGTTTGTCCATCCATACTCAAAATAATAGGAAATGAAGCGGATGTACCATGGCTTAAGGCAATTCCTTCAATCCGCCCGGCGATTTCCCGTTCGTAGATACCGGGATGCGCCATTTTCATCGCAGTGGTATGCATCTCCCAGCTAATATCAACTGCTTTAGAAATTTCTTCAACCTCTCCCTGTTCCTTTATGGATCTCAGGGCGACAACCGCTTTAATCAGCTCCATGGACATCCCTGGTTCAACATCTTTATATGACATGCCAGTCATTTCCGCAATTTCCAGCAATGTGTCATGCCGGTACGGGGGAAGGTAATGTATCTTTCTGCCTTTCTGAATGGCCTCCTGAACATAAACCTGGAGTTGGGATTTAGATAGAATATTTTTGATGCCGACCTGTTCCCCAAGCTTGGTCATAGATGGCAGATGCCCCATCCAAATAATGTCATCAAGACTCAGATCGTCTCCGAAAAGGTAATCCTCCCCGGAATCAAAATCAATCAATCCTACCGGACCGGGTTGGTCCAGTCCGAAAAAATACAGGAAATTACTATCCTGCCGGTAATGATAAGTATTGTGTGGGTAATTCATTGGACTCTCATTATTGGAAAGGAACAATGCAAGTCCATCATTTAAATGATTCCGTAGCTCATTTCTTCTATTGGAGTATACTTCTGCTTTAAACATTTCAGATTTGAATTTTATTATATCGTGAATTTAAAAGGAATAAACGGATCTCCAAATGTCATTCAACACGAGTCCAGCTGACAAGGCAGATAAATTTGCTCGATAATCAGTAAAACAAAAATGCCCCTTGCTTTTGGGTTATTAACAATAACTCATCAAACTTCATTCATAGCAGAATCCAGATATTTCTTAAAGGCCTGCTCGTCATTAATTTGGACTCCCAAAAATGCATTCATCAAAAAAGTACGAATACCCTTGCACCATGTTAATAATTTAGTACCTTCGCAATTGACTCAGAATTATTAACAACTCTCTAACTGCTTTTCAACAAAATGCCTTACAGAAGACTGCCTAACACTGACAATGCAAGACATAAAGCATTATTAAAAGCTTACCAGAAGGGAAAAGAAACTCCACCATTCAAACTTGCATTTTCACAAAGTACTTATCAAAAGGTCGTTTCATTCTTGCCCGGATTTGAAAAGAAAATACTTTTTCAGAAATCTGCTCTCTCGCATCAGATTGAACGAAACAAGGATTACCATTTGCTGCAGAAAAAAGCCAAATTATATATTTCTCATTTTGTGCAGGTAGTTAATATGGCCATCCAGAGGGGAGAGATTTCCAGTACCATACTTGACTATTACAATCTGAATGGTTATTCAAAAAAACTACCTCCCCTGAATACGGAAGAGGAAATTATTACCTGGGGTGAAAAATTGATTGATGGAGAAACACAGAGGGTACGAAAGGGCATGAGTCCAATTACAAATCCAACCATCGCTGTTGTTAAGGTACGATACGAGAAATTCCTGGAAGCATATCGAAACCATAAAAACCTGCAACTCTCCAATAACCGATCCCTCAAGGAACTGGCTGACCTTCGTCCGGTCGCTGATGATATTATTGTACAAATTTGGAATGAAGTTGAAGAATCCTTCAAAGACCTTCCGGATGATCTTCGCAGAGAAAAAGCAATGGAATACGGACTGGTCTACGTCTACAGAAAAAATGAATTAGGTGACCAGAACCTGTTCAGCTCAAGAAGGCTTGGAATCAGCTGAATAGTTCCGTAACTGCCAGATAACAATTAATCCGATAATTGTCAGTAAAATACTACCGGTTATAAAGGGTACCGGATTTTGCTGCATCCCCAGTTGCTGAGGATCTAATCCGATCTTTCCCTGCAGGAACAAATAATAATAGACCACACCAACGGTATTGTTGATAAAATGAGCCACGACGGGTAGCCATATGTTATGTGTCCATAGAAATATATAACCAAAAAGGGCCCCCAGGATTATCCTCGGCATAAATCCCAGGAACTGGTAATGTGCAAGACTGAAAAGGATGGCTGCCAGCCAGACGGCAATATGAGGATTATTGAACCATTCCCTGAATATCCTCTGAAGGATTCCCCTGAAAAGGAATTCCTCTCCTATAGCAGGGATCAGGGCAATCATGAACAGATTGAACAATAGTCCCCAGATATTATTTGCTGAGAGATATGATTTCATTAATTCCCAGGAATCTTCATCACTTTGTCTAATCCTATCCATCAGATCAGTCCATCGATAAGGCAAAGAAAGTTGTTCGTTCAGATATCCAAGATAATTTATCCAGGGTATGGAAAAGACGATGAGCAGGATAACAATGATTGTAACAGCAATATTCGGAGAGCGGTTTGCTGCCAGGAAATTCCATGCATCCTTTTGTATCAGAAAACCAGCGAGCAATGCAGGAATTAGAAATAGTCCAATAGAATAAAGAACCTGCAGAAATTTCATCAACTCAATATGATCCTGAGCGTTACGTTCCTCAATAATAGTTAATACCTCTGCGGGAGAGACTTTGAAAATTGGCCAGGCAAATAATATCCCCAATCCAAAAAGGATGAGGTATGAAGTCAGCATCAGGAAAAGAACCAGCAAAATCTTGGTAAAAGGTCGGGCAGTATGAAAAAATCCGTAGGCCATCCGGCTGAAATTCATATTTTTGAGGGCGAGATTTCGGCGAATATGTAAATTTGCACTTGGGACAAAAATAATCTTTTATACTGGTAATTAATCCATAATCATTCTGTTTTGCTTAAGATCGGAAACCTTGAAATAGAAGGCCATCCCCTGTTACTGGCTCCCATGGAGGACCTGACAGATCCACCCTTTCGTTATATATGTAAACAGTATGGTGCCGACCTGATGTATACTGAATTCATTTCCTCAGATGGACTCATAAGAAATGGAGCAAAATCGGTTAAAAAGCTAGAGATATTTGATTACGAGAGACCAATTGGCATCCAACTGTACGGTCATCTCATTGAGCCTATGGTGGAAGCAACCCGCATGGCTGAACAAGCCAACCCGGAGTTGATCGACATAAATTTCGGCTGCCCGGTTCGAAAGATTGCCCGGCGTGGAGCTGGGGCAGGCATGCTACGGGATGTCCCCCTGATGGTTGAAATGACCAAGGCCATTGTGGAGGCCACTCATCTGCCTGTGACTGTGAAAACCAGACTTGGTTGGGAGAATGAGAATAAAAACATTGTAGAGGTGGCTCTTAAGTTGCAGGATGTCGGAATTAAAGCCCTTACAATACATGGACGGACCGGTGCACAACTTTACAAGGGTTCGGCGGACTGGACGCTGATCGGTGAAGTTAAAAACCATCCGGGGATTGAAATCCCGATTATAGGAAACGGAGACATTACAGGTCCGGAAATAGCTTCATCCCGTTTTAAAGATTACGGCGTTGATGCAATTATGATTGGCAGGGCCACCGTGGGCCGCCCCTGGATATTCAGGGATATCAGCCATTATCTCAAAACCGGAGAATTATTGCCTCCGCCGGATCTTGCGGAAAAATTACGTATCGCCAGGTTGCATTTTAATAAATCACTGGAATGGAAAGGGGAACCCCGGGGGATATTTGAAATGCGCAGACATTTCAGTAACTATTTTAAAGGATTGCCTGATTTTAAGGAAACCCGGCTAAAGCTGGTAACCTCCCTTGATGTTGCAGAGATCGAAGAAATTCTTGATTCCATTGAAGAGAGATATGTAGCTCAGAAATAATCCTGAATTCGTATACCCAATATAGGTGATCAGGTTATAAGTGTGATCAGGTTATAAGAGATTGGTGAATTTGGATTTTTCCGGATAATCAGTAGTGTAATGCAGTCCCCTGCTCTCCTTCCTGTCCTGAGCCATTTTAATTATCAGGTAACCTGCATTAATCATGTTCCTGAGTTCACAGAGTGATTTCGACAGAGTTGATTTCTTATATAAAGCTTCTGTTTCCCGGTAAATGATCTCAAGCCGGTTAAGTGCACGAGTTAATCTAAGATCAGAACGGACAATCCCGACATAATTACTCATGATCTGCTGCATTTCCTTAAAACTCTGAGTAATAAGAACCATCTCCTCAGGATGTGTAGTCCCTTCGATATTCCAATCTGGAATGTTCTCATGCAACTTAATAGTTTCAATTTCTTTAATAGCTGCACGGGAAGCCCTATCAGCATAAACTATAGCTTCAATCAGGGAATTGGATGCCAGCCTGTTTGCTCCATGAAGTCCGGTGCTGGAAGTTTCACCGGCAGCATAAAGATGATTTATCCATGTTTGTCCCTCGCTATTCACCTTAATGCCCCCACACATATAATGGGCCGCCGGAACCACAGGTATCATATCCTTGCTTATATCGATACCTATACTGAGGCATTTCTCGCTGATATTCGGGAAATGGGATTTAAGTTCTTTCTCATCCAGGTGCGTTGCATCCAGGTAGACAAATTCATCCCCGCGAACCTTCATTTCATTATCGATGGCCCTGGCAACAATGTCTCTTGGAGCAAGACTTTTCCTCTTATCGTACTTATCCATGAATTCTTTTCCATCCTGTGTTTTCAGGATTCCACCAAATCCCCTTAATGCTTCTGAAATAAGAAAAGAGGGACTATCTCCCGGATTATATAAGGAAGTAGGATGAAACTGCACAAACTCCATATTCTCAATAATTCCCTTTGCACGATATACCATAGCTATACCATCTCCGGTTGCAATCGGCGGATTTGTAGTGGTATTATACAGATTGCCCACTCCTCCGGAAGCTATCATGGTTGATTTAGCCAGGATGGTGACAACCTTTTGTGTTTTCAGATCCAGTACATACGCCCCGAAACATAAAATATCATGATTATATCTTTTGACCAGCATTCCCATATGATGCTGGGTGATAAGATCAACTGCAAAATGCTCTTCCAGGATCTCGATATTATGATGTTTCCTTACCTGTTCACTTAGTTTTCTTTGGATCTCCGCCCCTGTATTGTCTTTATGATGAAGTATCCGGTTTTCGGAATGCCCTCCTTCCCTGGCAAGGTCGTATTCTCCATTGGATTTCTTATCGAAACTTGCTCCCCAACGGATTAATTCATCAATTTGCTTTGGAGCATCCCTGACAAGCTCGCGAACAACTTGCTCATCACAGAGTCCATCACCTGCAACCAGGGTATCACTGATATGCTTCTCGTAGGTGTCCGGTTCATATGTCACGGCCGCAATGCCTCCCTGGGCATACTGGGTGTTCGTTTCCTCAATATGAGTTTTGGTGACAATACAAACTTGACCATGTTCTGCAACTTTCAGGGCAAAACTAAGTCCGGCTAGTCCGGATCCGATCACTAAGAAATCAACCTTTTTCTTCATGAGTAAAGAGTAAACTGATTGCAAATATAAGAAGGCTGATTGCAAATCCACATGATCCTTATCAGAAGCTCCGGTAAATCTGTACGGAAGTAATAATTTTCTTTACTTTTGTGCCATTATTAGTTAAAAATATTTGATTTACGATTATGGCTCAGGAAGACCTCTTTAAGAAAATTATTGCACACGCCAAGGAGTACGGCTTTGTATTTCCATCTAGTGAAATTTACGATGGTATGAGTGCCGTATATGATTACGGTCAGAATGGTGTTGAATTGAAAAACAACATACGGAGATACTGGTGGGATGCTATGGTAACCATGAATGAGAATGTAGTGGGACTCGATTCTGCCATTTTCATGCACCCGGAAATCTGGAAAGCCTCCGGACATGTGGATGCTTTCAATGACCCCCTTATCGATAATAAGGATTCGAAAAAGAGGTACAGAGCAGACCAGCTTATTGAAGATTATATTGATAAGCTAAACGGGAAAATTGAAAAAGAAGTGGTTAAGGCTGCTAAAAGATTTGGAGATTCATTTGATAAAGAGCAATTTATCTCCACAAACCCAAGGGTTCTTGCCAACCAGGAAAAGATAAATACGGTCCATCGTCGCTTTGTAAAAGCCCTTGAAGAAGATAACCTGGTGGAGTTGAAACAGATCATACTGGACTGCGAGATTGCAGATCCGGAATCCGGATCCAGGAACTGGACAGATGTAAGGCAGTTTAACCTGATGTTTGACACAAGTATCGGGTCCGTGAGCGATTCTGCAAGTAAAATCTATTTGCGCCCAGAAACTGCCCAGGGAATATTTGTCAATTTTCTGAACGTACAGAAATCCGGAAGGATGAAGATTCCTTTTGGAATTGCACAAACCGGAAAAGCTTTTCGGAACGAGATCGTGGCCAGACAATTCATTATGCGCATGCGTGAGTTTGAACAGATGGAAATGCAATTTTTCGTGCCCCCTGGAGAAGAACTCAAATGGTTTGAATACTGGAAGGAAACCCGGATGAAATGGCATCAGTCCCTTGGTATGGGCGAAGAAAACTACCGTTTCCATGATCATGACAAGCTAGCTCATTATGCAAATGCGGCTACGGACATTGAATATAATTTCCCCATCGGATTCAAGGAAGTAGAAGGAATTCATTCGAGAACGGACTTTGACCTCTCACAACACCAGAAATTCTCGGGCAAGAAAATGCAGTATTTTGACAATGACCTGAATGAAAGTTATATTCCATTTGTAGTTGAAACTTCCATTGGACTGGACCGTATGTTCCTGACCATACTATCAGGATCCTACAGGGAGGAAAAAATCCAAAAAGAGGGAGGAGATGAAGAAAGAGTTGTCCTGAGAATACCACCAAGCCTTGCCCCGGTTAAGGTAGCAGTATTGCCCCTTACACGTAAAGACGGTCTCCCGGCAATGGCACGCAAAATCATGGACGAACTGAAACTCGAATTTAACTGCCAGTATGAAGAAAAAGATTCAATCGGAAGAAGATACCGGAGACAGGATGCTATAGGGACTCCCTATTGCATCACCGTTGATCATCAAACTCCTGAAGACGAATCGGTAACTATCCGTTACCGTGACACCATGGAACAGGAAAGAATTCCAATCAAGCAGGTAAATGACATTGTTCAGGAAAAGGTTAGTTTTAAACAGCAGCTTAAAAAGCTTTTTCAATAGAACCTGTTATTAGTAATTCTTATTTGCTATGGGTGCTCCTCAGCGAAAGAAAGTTCTGGTCATAACCTATTACTGGCCGCCCAGCGGCGGTGCAGGGGTGCAGCGCTGGCTGAAATTCACAAAATACCTCCGTGAATTCAATTACGAACCCGTGATCTACACCGCGGAAAATCCGGAATATCCTTCTTTTGATGAGTCCCTCTACAAAGATATCCCGGAAAATCTTACAGTTCTGCGTACAAGGGTATGGGAACCTTACAAACTGTACAAGTGGTTTACATTTCAGAAAAAAGGATACCGGATTAATACCGGATTTCTGAATGAGGATAAAAAGAAGGGACTGGCTGAAAAAATTTCAGTATGGATAAGAGGCAACTGGTTTATTCCAGATGCCCGGAAATTCTGGATTAAACCTTCCGTTCGATACCTGAGCCGGTATTTAAAAAACAATCCTGTGGATGTTATTGTCAGTACCGGACCACCACACAGCCTCCATCTTATTGCATTAAAAGTTGCCGGAAAGTTCAAGCTGCCCTGGATGGCTGATTTCAGGGATCCATGGACAAAAATCGATTTTTACCAGGACCTGAGGTTGAGCAAGAGATCCGATCGCAAACACCACAGGCTTGAGAAACAGGTAATCAACTCGGCCGATGCCATTACTGTTATCAACCGGGATATGAAAGAACAGTTTGAGGAGATGGGAGCCGGGAATATCCACTTAATTTCAAATGGATTTGATCCGGAGGATTTTACCCATACTTATAAAAATGCTTCAGGATATGATGGAGCAGAACCTGTTAAGAATGGTGAAAAATTCACACTATGCCATATCGGGACGATCGTACCATCAAGGAATCCGGAATCTCTCTGGACCGTTCTTTCCTCCCTTGTGGGGGAAAATAAGGATTTTGCATCTGACTTGGAGATCAAACTGATCGGGGCCAGTGATTTCTCTGTTACAAGATCAATTAATGAGAACAAACTGGGGGAATGGGTGAAAGTTATTGATTATCTGCCGCATAAAGATGTTATCTCAATATTAAAAAGCTCCCAGGTTTTATTATTATTGATAAACAATACACCCAATGCAAAAGGTATTCTTACCGGTAAATTCTTCGAATACATGAATTCGGGGCGTCCAATACTTGCCATTGGTCCGGTTGGCGGGGAAGTTGATCAGGTAATTAAGGAAACTCAAACGGGACAGCTTATCGAATTTGATGATGAGGAGAACCTGAAGAAGCAGATACTTGAATATTATAATTTATTTAAGAAGAACGATCTAAATACAAAACCCAAAAACCTGGAGAATTACTCAAGAAAAATCCTTACAGGCAAAATTGTTGAGGTATTTAACAAATTAACATAAACCACATTAGAGCATCCCAAAAATAGGCTAGTCCAAAACAAAACCGCAAAATTGTCAAAGGCTGGTAAAAAAATCTGCCAGCCTCTGGCCCTGGTATATGTGATTAAACTCCCTATATGCGAGTTTTTGTCCCTCTGATCCAACAATCAGTGCATCCTGATAATTATCAAGAATATGTCTCATCTTCTCAGCAAAATCCCTGACGTCACCCGGCTGAGCAAGATATGCATTTACGCCATGATGGAGGAATGCTGGGATAACCCCGACCTTGGTGGTCACAACGGGTTTACCAGTAGCTAGATATTCACCAATTTTTGTTGGAAAATTATATTTTGCCTGCTCTGATTCAGGCCTTGCCAATGCTAGTAATTTTGCCTCCTTCAAGAATTCAACCATTTCTTCATTAGTAACCCGGCCGGTAAATTCAATCTTTTTCCCACATTTCAAACGGGTAACATGTTCTGATAATTTATCAAATCCAGGAAAATCCTTTCTGCCAATAAGTTTCAGAGAGATGCCTGGGTAGTCAGATGAAATTAGTTCAAAAGCCTCAATAAGGATCTCCACTCCATCCTTTCCTTGTTGCATCGAGCCGCAATATCCTATATACTGTTCCTTCCCCTTTCCAGTATCAGCATTCTCAAATCTCTCCAGGTCAACTACAATTGGCATTACAAATAACCTGGCCCTTCCTGATACATATTTTTTAAAGTAATCCGATAGAGCATCAGAAATAACGATCATGGCATCATAGAGCTTGCAGGACAGGTTCTTGTAAACCCACAGATTAATGTTGAAAGCGAGGTTTTTAACTTGACTTATATCCGGACTTTCAGTCCTTTCCTGAATAAATTTAATGCCCAGAATCCTGGATAGAATATAATAGGAAAGCTCTTTTAGTATCCCAAATGGACCAATTAGTAAAATGCCTGAAATACGGCGTTTTTTTCGTGATTTTAGGATCAAAACAAGACTGACAATCAGGGCGTAGATTTTCACAAGAAACCTTACAAGTTTGTTTCCTGATTTAATGGTTGATCCACTTGTATACCTGTATTCAATTTTATTATGTGTCCCCTTAACAGCCCTGTTTTTGATATCATCCCTATATTCGGTCGGATTGATGCAATGAACCATAACACCAAAACCGGAAGCAATCAATCCCTCGGAATAACTGGTGAATCTTATGGTAGAAGCGTAAGATTCCGGGAAGGGTTTATTTGTTATGATAACAATATTATGCATCTGTTTTTCGGGCCCTGATGAGTCCCCTTCTCAAATACGGAGCTTTTTGTTTTCCCCAGTGGAAAATCATATAGCCATGTGAGTACGAGGTGCTAAAACCATTTTCATTAAAAAAGGCCTTGAATTGATCCTGGTCGTCCTGATTATGATAGGTGCATAGGGCAATCCTCAATTTATCATTCTCCGTCATTATTCTTTTGCTGCCATCCAAGAGTTTCCTTTCAAATCCATCTACATCTATCTTGATAAAATCCGGATTCATTCCCTCAAAATAGGTATCCATTGTAATAAATACATCATCATCCCTGTCAGACACCCATTTATTCTCAATTACAACCTTTTCTTTCCATGGATGAAATGTGGCCCGTAATGCTTCGCCCCATTCTTCATCGGGCTCAAATAAATAAACCTTGCTGACCTTTTCAATAACACTTAAAGCGAAATTCCCATCAGCAACGCCAATGTCTGCAACAATGCTGTTATCCATGACATCAAAATCCTTGCTTAGATAGCGGTGGGGGGACTTAGGATGCTGCTCGATTAAGAGGTTGTTGTATATGGTTTGTATTCTCTCCTTCGTCCAGCTTCTTTTAAAGAACAATTTTTTGCCTTCAAACAGCACATAATTCAATTTGAACTGATCATCAAAATTGACCTCAACATTGTCCGGGATATACTGATTGGTAAATTCATAGGGGAAAACCTGGACCGGATTTTTCCTCAGAAAGTCTAGAACCTCTGATTGCTCTTCAGTTATTATTCCCTTGGGCAACCGTGAGAGATGCCTTATAATTTTCCTTCGAAGTTTCGGCTTATTAACATCGAAAAGAAAAGATTCGACTTTCTTTCTAGTTCGGTGAGAGACAATCCCCCTGTATATTTTCTGAATATATTTAAGGTAAAACCTTTTCAACATGTGTTCTTCTTTACTTCTTTATTAAACGGCTTAATATTGGAAACCGGATTTGTTTCAAAAACGACAGTTTGTACAAACCGGAATACCGCTTGTCGTGAGTTCCGGAATACCCGGCATATTTCGGATATACTGGGGGCATAAACCACTTTCCGTTATCTGAAAGCAGGGAATGGATCCCAAAGGCCAGGGCCCTCTCAAACGGAATCCCTGAGGAATCATCAATTTTCTCAGCGAACCTCATAAAATAATCCTTGAAAAAATCCTTGTGATAAAATATAATCCTGCTATCGCTCCATTTCAGATTATTCTCAAGAGGGGCCATAATATCAAAATCCAGTAGCTCAGTATGGTTTAATAATTTCCGGAAATTTTTAATGAATAGCCTGCCTGTTACTTTAATAATATACTCCCTCTCATTAATGAATCTTGAATGGTTGTGGGCATATTTCATTATCTGATATTCTCCATATCCTTTTCCTCTTTTAGACAGATCAGAGGATTCTTTATATTGGAGAAATTCAAAATTTTCATCAGAAATACTACTAATCCTTCCGGAATTATAATTACTGTTTTCGCAAAATACAACCGGTATCCCAAATCTGAGCCATTTTGTTATTGCCAGGTAATAATCATTTTCCCGGATGGCAGTATCCGACCTTTTTAATGAAAATACATTTTCCGGCTTTATAGAGCCGGTCAGTAATATGCAAGCTTTACTGATCTTCATTTTCAGGTTATTTTAATTCTCTCTGCAGGTGAAATAATTGAGCCACCCCATATCTCCCGAGGTTAAGTTTCAATAATGCCCTGACATTAAAGATACTAATCATGGCCAGAATAAAATTTGTAATAATCCTTCGTATGAAATCATTGCTCAAATTACTTAATTTTTTATCCAGTTTTTCATGCCTGCCAAGCCGGTCCGTCAAGAACGTGTAAGTCTGAAACCTTTTCCTGGTTCTCTGATAATCATTGCTGACCAGTTTCCATCCATGCCTTCCTGATAATTTAGTAATACTCTTGGGAGTAAAACAGCTGATATGACCTGGGGGGAAATCAAGGTTCTTGCCATGGGAAGAATAAAACTCGCGGTGCTTGTGACTTGGGACGGCAATAAATAAGTTCGATCCCGGTTTTGACAAACGGTTAATTGTTTGAAATACTTCATCCAGGTCATCCATATGTTCAAAAACCTGGAACATACAGATATAATCAAACCGGTTGAGGTTTTCCCCGGTCTTGAGTTCAAATATATTCTTTGGCTCGCACCGTATCCCCCTCGAAGAAATTTCATTTATGCCATATTCAGAATACTCGGTACACAGGATGTTTTGTTTTTCCAATAGAGATTCTGACATTCTGCCCACAAAAGCTCCATTGCCCGCTCCTATCTCAAGGAGTTGTGAATCCATATTGTGGAAGCTTTGTATTAACCGGTATACCTGTTCATATTCCCACTTCCACGGAGTATAGAATACTTCCCCTGTATAGGTAATTGTGTAATATTCGGCATCGATTGCTACAAAGGGTTCTGCAAATCCATTTCCGCAAGCCCTGCATAAGTTCCAGTTGGCAGTGCTCTTTTCCCATGTAGAATGGATAATCTCCTCTATCCTGCTTATAATCCCTTCATCATCAGAGCTGGATAATTCCCTGGCTGCAACATCAGCATCCACTGTATACTGGGTATAATAATCTTCAGAATAACAACACGGGCATTTTATTTGATTCTTATCATCCATTACTCTTCCTGAAATTCCTGTAAATATTTATCATCAGTCCCAAATATAAGATCCCTGCAAATAGCCTGGTCCATGCTGCACCCTCAACCCCGAACTTATAAACGAGCAGGGTATATCCCAGAATGTTGAAAGCGCCTATAATGAAACTACTGTTTCTGAGTTTATTCCCAAGTCCATGGGCACTCACGTACCTGTTAAAAAAGTCTCCGATTCCCTGGAATGTTGCAGCAATTGCTAAATACCGAGCCAAAGGTACAACTGCCATATATTCTTCCGTATATAGAAACAAAACCAGTGGTTTAATAAGCAGAAGAAATCCGGTTAAAGCCACTAAGGTTATGAATAAGGTGGCAAGAAATACCCGCCTGGGGATATCGTTCATGTTCACAAAATCCTTAAAAAAGGTAATTCCGGCAGTGTTGGGGATCATGGCCAGGGGCATGGTGGCAGTTACTGCCAGGTAAAAGAAACCCACATTTGTATTATCAATAAAATAACTGATTGTTAATCCGGCGATCTGGGTACTTGCAACACTGGCGATAGCACCTGTATAGACGGGAAAACCATAAGTCCGGTTCTCATTCCAAATGACATTAAAAACACTACGGAATTTTTTAAAATTTGGCTTCAGGCGTGAACCCACCAGTACAATTATTACAAAAATGGACACAAAATGAAAAGACAGGGCTGAGGTCAGGTTGAACGTAAAAAAATATGTAAAGACTAAAACTGATAACAGGTAAAACAGCTTGGGGCCAATCCTGAAAATAGACAGGGTATAGATCCTGTTATCTCCCTGCAATATGTTTTCAAAACACATTTGTAATGGAAAAATAAACAGGAAAGGTGCAAACAGACGGATGGTGTACCCAAGATTATTATCAAAAAGTTTTTCCTGCGGAAAAGAAAACACAATAAAGAAAACAAATAAGACTGCAAACATTGAAAGGGCAAGCAGGATCAGGGAGCCAAATAGCTTACTTTTAATTTCCGTATGCTCCTTTTTGGCTATCAACCTTCCTCCAGAGTAGAAAAGTCCTAACGTAACAAAGGTCAGCGCAAATGAAAACAGGTTTTGTATGAATTTCAGATCTCCGTAAATCTCTTTCCCTAAAAACCTTGTATTTAATACACTGACACCGATTCCAATGATCAGGGAGAGAACCATGGAAAGGTAAAGTGATCCAACCTGCTTAACCCGTCTCTTCCCTGAAGAAATAATAATTTTATTAATCAAACTTCCCATAGCCCCTACAAAAAAACACTAAACTGCTTAAAAAATTGCTAAGATCACAAAATCGTGAAATTATACTTATTCAATAATTACACTTTGGATGAATGTTTTATCCGAGTTTGTAATTCTAAGAAAATATATCCCGGATGGATATGAGCTAACATCCAGTTCGACCAACCCGTAATGATTAAGTATTCTCTTACTTCCAATCTTTTCACCATACAGATTAAATATCTCTACACCAAAGGAAACCGTTTCGAGGGTGTTCATTCTGATTATGATCTTGGAGTAAGCGGGATTGGGATATATTTCAATCTCCGCTGTACCTGGGATAACATCCATTCCGACAGTACTCGCCAACTGAATTATTTCTATTTCTTTTGATAAAGTGTCATTCAAGATAACCATTATGGTTGCATTCCGGTTTTCATATGTACTATTTGCTTCATACCTGACAAATAAAACCGTATCATTTGGATGATACCCAACTAACCAGGGGTCAGAAGTGCTGAAATCCCAATTCACTAGGGCTTCTATCCTAATACTAAAGCTTCCTGTATCTCCCGCAACAGTCAGGCTGTCGGCATAAACATTCAAATAGAGAGGGACAGATTTTTGATCAATTTTTATCTGCTTGACTATCAGGCTATCTCGAAGGCAAATGGTAATGAAACCAGTCCTGGATTGCAGGTAGTCAGGATTATTCATCCAATGGACCATGATTGAAGAATCTGTTATTGCAGTGGCCTGCAGCCAGGCAGTATCGTATATTAAATTCCATGTATCATTTGCAATGACTCGGACTTCCATCGTCCCGGAATCGCTTGATACATGTATAGATTCTGGAGTAATAATTAATGATGGCTCACCTGGGTCCTGCACAATATGGATATACTTTTTCCATGAACTATCTGATGCCTCTAACCTTAGGTCAGCTCTTCTTATTTTATGATATAGATTTTCATGATATTCAATTACAATAATGGTATCATTTAATTTATTAAACTCAATCCATTCTTCATTGGCTGAAACCGTCCAATTAGTATCGAAATGAACTTTTATCCATAATTCATCGGCTGAATAAGAAACATGCAGAGTATCATATTCATCCAGTATGCAGAATTTGCCGGAATCCTGCACAATGGCCATAACCTGAAGTTGATTTGTGTCACTCCCTGAGAAAATTATATTCGCTGTTCTGCTATTATGTGTGAAATTTTCATCGCAGGTAACACTAAGCTTGTTTTCGTTCTTTTTAATTGTTAGCCAATCAGCTTCAGTACTGGCTGTCCAGTTTAGCGGAGAGAATACCAGTACTTCAGAAGTATCTTCATTCTTGGAGAAATGGATATCCAAAGGAAGTGCTCTAAAATATTCGTTGGCAAAACAATCAGCTCCTTGATTCAATTCCCTAACATTAAAGTAATCTCCAAAATACCTTAGCTGAACCAGATGAGCACTATGATAATGAACATTTGTCCCATTATGAAGACAGTAATATGAATTATTCTGGTCTGGAACATTCCAGATCGGATAATTATCTACTATTGTTTTAATCCCTGCCTCGAGTAAAATCCTGGCAAATTCATCTCCTGTAATGGTATAGTAACACCAAAAACCCCATAAACCGGATACTTTCCCATTTAATACATGACAAAATTTCTCAGATGGGTATTCCTCCAGCCAATAATAATCCTCCTTATCAATACCAAAACAATAATAAGGCCCCATATTCTCATACATTGTCCGAAATACTCCATGTGCTGCGTCCAGGTATTTACTTTCACCTGTCACATCGTAGGCTATCGATAATGCAGCCAGTGCAAGACCCTGGGCCATTCCCGTCACCCATCCCTTCGGAAGTACTGTACCATTATGTGAGAATTGGAACTCATAATGCAAATAATAATTTGAATCACAGTTCTCCACGAGCCAGTCGGCATTATTTATCAGACCTTGCAAGTAAAGGGAGTCTTCGTACTCTATATAATCTTCGTAAAATGCAAAAACTGTGTGGCATGTGGTTACAGGATTCCTGAAATCACCAAAAGAATATGGCACAATCGGTACCATGTTTGAATCCAGCAGGCCCCAATTCACGGTATATCGACGGTAATAGCGCACTCCGGAAGCACGAAATGCAGAGGAAAGTGAATCCAGATTTTCCAATTGCACGCGTTTCAAAAAATTTGAATCAGGATTAATAGAGTAATTATAGAAGTTATTTACATTGTTCCAATTTCCAGTATCCCAGTCCATGTGCAGTATGGGATATGCACATGAAAAGACCAGGTAAGCTGACACATTTTTTGTTTCCAGAACGTCTAAATGTCCTCCTGTTGAATTTTCAGCAATAATTACATCATTGTAATACAACTGGACTGTTAATGAATATTCTCCTGCTTCCAGGCTATCAAATTCATATATTATTTTTTCATCCTGTGCTTTCGCAGATTGCACTGGATGATGATCTGCATCAAACAAGATCAATATTGTTGAATCAATATTGATTTCCTGCGAGATTAAAGGCTGAAGGTCAAGCATCAGTGACACCTTTGCATCTCCCGCCTTCAGGATTCCAATACTGGCCATCCCAAACAATAAAATGAATGCCCTTGTCATATATCTGTTATAAAGAAATTATATTAGATACACAGATCCTTTAATAACTTGGTGATTTCTTCCCCACGTCTCTTTAGGTAATAATTATCATTAATTCTGGTCCGGGCCATAAGGCTTTTTTCATCCGGCGAATCAACAGCCTTTTGTATAGCATTTTCAATCCGAGAAGCATCCCTGGTCTCTACAATATATCCAGTCTCCCCAATTAGTTCAGAATTAAAATTAACATTCGAAACAACGGGGATACACCCGCAAAGCATTGCTTCACACAGGACATTTGGCATTCCCTCACTTAAAGACAATAAACAAAAAACTTTAGCCTTCTGATATTCCTTCAGGAGATCATCCCGGTCTACTGAATGAATAACTTCCAGGTTCTCAGGTAGATTACCGTACCATGTCTCAAGCATTTTTCTTGTTGCACCAATCAATTTGAAATTGAGATCTGGAATTTTTGATGCAGCATCGATAAAATCACCTACTCCCTTCATTTGAAAACTACGCAAGTTGCCTATATAAGCAACCATAATGACCAATTTGTTTTGTCTTGATTCCGGGTCTGGGACCCAGAAATCAGTATGGTATCCATTAAATACTACCTTAACTTTACCCTTTCTCATTGGTACAAAAAAATCAACTCCTCCCTGTCTGGTAATGTTTGGCATGTATTTATTGGTATTTTTGATCAGGCTAGGATTATTTGGCAACAACAAACTTGCATTTCGAAGTGCATATTTAGCCCATCTTCCCCTGGTTTTCCTGTTATATACACCATAATCGAATTCCGGGAACCATGAGGCATCATAGCCACCAATAACGATTACGAGTTTCTTGCGATAAAGACGGCAAAAAAAAGCCATTATTGCTGAATGCCAGTCAGCAAATCGTGTAAAAGCTATTGATCTGAAAGGCAGACAAACTGCAAGAACAAGTATGAGTTTCAGTAGTTGAAGAAAATAAGAATACCTTTCGGAATTGTCCAGTTGAATAACCCGGACATCAAAATTATCAACCAATATCTCCTGATCCAATCGAAGAAAGGAAGAATCCCCATTTTTTACATAGACAATCTTCATTAAGCTAGATCTTATTTATCCTCACGTGCATATCAATACTTTCAGCGTACACCTTTTCAAGTTCTGATCTTTCTTCAACAATCTCCCACTCTTTTTCGCCAGGCATAAAGTAGAACTCCGACCATTCTAGCGTTTTCGACCCAAAAAAGACTGCCTGGAATTCAAGTAGATAAAAGGTCGATCCATCGAAGGCTATATCCATTGAAAGGTGGGGAACATTCATCGATTCATATACCGCTGAAGCAAAATCCAGGATTCCCTCAGGAAGTTCTTTGGTATAGGAAAACATTCCACTTCCACTAGCCCTGAAATCATTTTTTCTTGTCTTTCTTTCAAGAATATAGTACCGGTTTCCATAAATCAACACCTTCCAGTCCCGGTCCAGTCCCTCAATAAAATTCTGAATAATAAATTTTTTTCTATGCCGGGAATCCATACGATATCCCTTGTGCTTAATTTTATTCTTCAGGTCCCATAATTCAGCCCAGCAGTATCTTGTCCTTGTTATTTTTCTTGCATTCCCAATCAGTTCCTTTTTATTCTCTGCAAGCATGACACCCTTGCTCATTGCTCCGGCAGCTTGTTTTATGACAAACTTTCCTTCTTCTGCCCTTTCTTTTAATTCCCTGAGATTCCCGAATTTTTTCGATTCAATACTGTGCATATCCTGGTAATCCGACTGATCCCGAAGGATTTCCATAAACACCTTATTGTTGTTTGCCCTGAGAAAACGATGATCAGGAATAACAATAGCTCCTTTTAGCTGCAATCCAAGAACAATATCCTCAATGAAGTCCTTATAATGAAATCCTTTATCCTCGGAAGAGGTATAATTCACCAGTTGACCGTCAAATCGGTCAGATTTAAAATCTACATCAGCAAACTGAATATACTCAGCCTGGTATCCTAAATCATTAAATCTTTCGGTAAGCAGGACCTTGTTAAATCCTCCCATATAGGACTCCGCTTTTTGCTTTGAACCGAAATTTCCCTTATAATCAGTGATAAGAAATATTTTCCTCATAAGTTTATTTAAACATACCCCTGATCTTTCCCCTGTTTAATCCAAATATACGTTTAAGTATACTCCTATCCGGGTCTGTTCTTCTAAATTCCCAGGCAACAGGTCGGAGATATTTGTATCCAAAATAGTAAATTAACCAGAATACCCGTGAAAATAGGATCAGCTTAAAATATTTTCCTCTCATTCTGTGTCCCCGGGCAAGGGTTTGATCCTTTAATGTCTGTAGATTTTCCAGGCGGAAATGCAAAAGGCTGGAACGATAATTCTCCCTGGTAAAATGAACCTTTACTACTGCTGACTCTTTCCATCGTTTATACTTAATTTCCTTAACCCTGTCATCAGATTGAATATCAGAAAAGCAAAAGTTCCCAATACTGAAAAAAACTGATTTGTTTCTGTAAACATAGGACGGTTGCAAGGTATGGGAATGGTGTCCGATTATCAGATCGGCGCCAGCTTTAATAAACGATCGGGCCATCCGTATTTGAGCCGGACCCGGATAATAACTATTTTCGTACCGGCCTCCCCAATGAAGAATCAGGATTCTATAATCCATATCCTTTGCCCCCCTAAGATCATCGACTACTTTCTGTTCTTCAAGAATACTCAGGTTAACACCTGCATCAGGGGGAAGTCCCGGGTTAGTATCTTTACTCACATAATTAAGGAAAGCAAACCGCAATCCCTTTATTTCGATTTGATTGGACGATACCTGGGCAGAATTGTCAAGGTCTGCCCCAACATAAGGTATATTGTTCTTTTTCAGAAATGTCGTTGTCTGACGAAATCCATCATCCAGATTATCATACACATGATTATTTGCCAGGCAGGCCAGTCCAAGGTTAACCTGTTTAAGGTACTCCAGGGTTTCCGGGTTCGTCTTCAGCCTTGGCTTCTTCTCAGTATTTTCACCCTCCGATCCGGCAGAAAGGCATTCCAGATTGCCGACAACAAGATCACTTGCCATGAGCTCTCCCGCAAGGTCATTAAAAGGCTGAACATCTTTACGTTTAAGATTTACATAATCATCATTCAGACTGATATCTCCTATAAATGAAACAGTTACCATTTGCAGGTTATTGATTCAGTGAATTAAGTATCATTTTTCCTGCATCACCATTCCCGAAATAACTCCCCTGGGGACCTTTAACATCCCGACTAATACATTCCAGAATTAATTTTTCATCAGTCCCGGCAAGGATATTCCAATCGTTATTCAGGGTTTCTGTCCATTCCGTTTCATCCCGTAAGGTAATGCACTGCTTCTGACAGAAATATGCCTCTTTTTGCAATCCTCCTGAATCTGTTAAAACTTTTTCAGATTGTCTTATTAACATGAGCATCTCCAGATACCCGACTGGAGCAATAACTTTAATATTTTCACCAAATGTTACCTTATCTAAGATTCCTTTTATTCTGGGGTGAGCAGGTAGAACAACAGGCAATTCCATTTTTGAAAATGCATCCAGGATACTCCTAAACCGTTCACTGTCGTCAGTATTTTCCTGCCTGTGTACAGTGGCAAGATAAAATTTATCAAACGGTACAAGAGGTTTATCCCCAACAGTCGTTTCAGCAAGCTTCGAGTAAAACAATACCGAATCATACATAACATCGCCAACCAGCCTGCTTGATTTTCCAAGTCCCTCTTGAGACAAAAGATTCATCGCGGTCTGGGTTGGGGCCAGCAGAAGATCTGCAACATGATCAGTAACTATTCTGTTTATTTCTTCTGGCATCCTTCGGTTAAAACTTCTCAATCCAGCTTCAACATGCGCGATCTTCATGTTTAGCTTTGCAGCAGCAATCGCTCCTGCCAGGGTAGAATTGGTATCCCCGTAAACCAACACCCAGTCTGGCTTAATTTCCTGAAGAGATTTCTCAAGGGCAGATAGCATCTGGGCAGTCTGAGCTGCATGAGTACCGGATCCGATCCCATGATTAATATCTGGCTCGGGAATGTCCAACTCTTTAAAAAAGATTTCAGACATATTAGGATCATAATGTTGCCCGGTATGAATAATAATTTCATTGAAATCTGAATGATCCCTTATTTCCCTGCTTATTACGGCACATTTTATGAATTGTGGCCTTGCACCAACAATATGTACAATTTTTTTCATGATTTCTGCTGACCTTCTTCTTAGGTTCGTGAAGTTAGAAAAATCCAAAGAAATTCAGGAATTTACCCCTAATTACTAGGAGAGATTAATTAATAATTTTGCCTTTCAGTAAATATGAATTTACTTTATAGGCTATAATATCTCCAAAATGAAAAACAACCTGTCCCCAATCACCTGGCATGCCATTGCCATTGGCATCTTCCTGCTCATAGGCTTTGCATATTTTAGTCCCATGCTTGAAGGCAAAAAAATGAACACCCCGGGTGATATAAGGCAACACCAGGGAATGGCCAGTGAAAAGACAGCTTATGAAAAAAAATCTGATGAGGCCATATTGTGGACGAACTCTATGTTCGGTGGTATGCCAACCTACCTGATTGGAGCTCCTCCGCCACACTGGTTGCTGAAGTACCTGAACCGCATTTTCCTGATGGGTGGAAAACTCCGACCACTGAGTTTCATAATGTTATACCTGATTGGCTTTTATATTGCCCTTATTGCTTTCGGAGTCCGACCCCTTCTTGGCATTATCGGGGCAATAGCCTTCGCTTTCAGTAGTTATTTTTTCGTAATAATAACCGCAGGGCATGCCACCAAGGCCATTACCATCGGGTATATGCCCGCAATAATTGGCGGGGTCTATCTTTCCCTTCGGGGAAAGGTCCTTCTCGGAGCTATAATTGCCGGACTCTTCCTTGCCTTACAACTTGTCAACAATCATCTGCAGATTACCTACTACACCTTGCTATCAATCCTGGTCCTGGGAATTTTTGAGCTGGTTTCCGCATACCAGGAAAAAAGACTCAAGCCCTATTTCTTATCCGTCGGGACCCTGATGATTGCTGTGATGCTTGCAATTGGAGCCAATGCAACAGTCCTTTGGACGACCTATGAATATGGAAAATATTCCACACGCGGGGGATCCGAACTTGTCGTTGATAAAAATGACCAGACCGCCGGACTAGACAAAAGTTATATAACAGGCTGGAGCTATGGGGTGGATGAAACATTCACTTTTCTTATCCCGAATTTCAAAGGGGGATCCTCGGCCGGACCTCTCTCTGAAGATTCGGAAACCTATAAATATTTCAGCCAGGCCCAGGGAACTCAGTATGCCCGACAGGGTAATCAAATTTCTACCCCTATACTGGGGAAATCAGTCCAGTACGGCCGGACCGGTATACGTTGGTGCTGTAGTGCTGTTTCTCTTTGTTTTCGGATTCATAATGATAAGGTCAAGATTGAGGTGGTGGCTTCTTACCATTACCATCCTTTCAATTATGTTGTCCTGGGGCAGAAATTTTATGGTCCTGACTGAATTTTTCATTGATTATTTTCCTGGTTACAGCAAGTTCCGCACGGTAACAATGATCCTGGTGATCGCAGAATTTGCCATTCCCCTCCTTGCCTTTATTTCACTTGAGAGATTCCTTAAAGAGCAACCCAGCAAGAAGGATTTCCTAAAAGGACTGAAACTGAGTCTATATATTGTCGGAGGTTTATCCCTCTTCTTTCTGTTATTTGCCGGAATGTTCAGTTTTTCCGGTCCGGGTGATCAAAGATATCTTGCCCAGGGACCTAATCCATTTATGGATGCTCTCATCGCTGACAGGGAATCCATTTTCAGAAAGGATGCCTTCCGATCGCTGGTTTTTGTTCTACTGACAGCAGGCTTATTATATGCTTTCTACTTGAAAAAAATCAAACTCAATGCATTCTTTGCAATACTTGCATTACTCGTTTTAGCTGACATGTGGCCCGTGGATAAGCGGTATTTAAATAATGATTCTTTCAGTTCGGCCAGAAATCAACCGGCCACACACCAGCCCCTGGCAGCTGACCAGCAAATCCTTCAGGACCCGGATCCACATTACAGGGTATTTGATGTGTCAACGGATCCCTTCAACAGCGCAAGGGCTGCCTACTTCCATAAAACACTCGGCGGATATCACGGTGCCAAAATGCAACGCTACCAGGAAATCATCAGCCATCACATAGCCCAGAACAATATGGATGTTATTAATATGCTGAACACGAAGTATTTTATCGTGAATGTTCAGGACAGTGAACCACAGGTTCGCCAAAATCCCGGCGCCCTTGGAAATGCCTGGTTTGTGGACTCCTACAGGATTGTTGAAAATGCCAATGAAGAGATCGATGCACTGGGTGATTTTGATCCCTCTACCGAGGCCATAATAGATAAACGTTTTGAGTCCTTTGTTTCAGGGAAAAATTTCTCGGCTGATACCGCCAAGGCAATCCTGCTTGAATCCTACCATCCCAACCGTCTTTCATATATTTATATGGCCAGGTCTGAACAACTGGCGGTTTTTTCAGAAATGTATTATGATAAGGGTTGGAAAGCATTTATTGATGGCGAGGAAGTACCTCATTTCAGAGTAAACTACATTCTCAGGGGAATGGTACTACCATCCGGGGAGCATACCATTGAATTCAGGTTTGAACCGGATTCCTATTTCAAAGGAAACAAAATTGCATCGGCAAGCTCTTACATCCTGTTTTTGCTTCTTATCGGAGCCATTGGCTGGGAAATCAGGCAAAGAAAGCAACCTGAAGAAATTGAAGAATCCTAGTATCTGATCAACCAGCGGTATCGTCTTGCACTATCACCCAGTTTCAGAGCGATGACTAGCTCATGGGATCCATATGTATGTTTCTGGATCGCGGAAAGAGAATAATCAAAAGCATAACCAATAATGAGTTGTTTAACTCTCACTCCTGCCTGGGCAATCAGGCTACTTCCTGTGCGGTATGCAAGTCCCAGCCAATAATCATTATTATAAAACAGCTTGGCTCCTGCATCCAGCTGAAAAACCTTTCGCTCGGTTGCTTTAAACAGGAAATTAGGTTCAACGGTAAAGCCATGGTTCAATTCAAACCGGTATCCACCCATGACATAATAATGCCTTACCATTTTATACTCCTCAAACTGCCTGTTCCCAATCCTCAGGTAGGACTGGAATAGCTGGTTTATTGAAACACCCCCGTAAAATCTTGGATCAGAGACATAAAATCCAAGGTTGGCATCGGGTACGTAGGAAACTTTCTTTATGCTCTCTCCAAAATCATCCTGATCCGCGAATGTTAGGTCGTCAGCTATTTTAAACTGAAATACACCCACAGAAAGACCAAAAGAAAATTGGGTTTCCTGTACAAAAATATGATAAGCGTATGAGCCCTGAAGGCCAGTCCGGTCAATAGCTCCATTGCGGTCATTGTAAATAAATCCTCCCAGTCCCACTCTCCCATTCGTACTAGGTTTAAGTGTTCGGTTATTTACATTTCGCTTTTTAATCACATGGCTTTTCCTCAACAGTCTGGTTTGTCCACTGAAAGATCTTGTAGCCGGCGCATTCTTCATGCCGAGCCATTGTTGCCTGGCTGTCAGGTTAAAGGATGTAAAGCCATCATGCCCCGTGATCGCAGGATTTAGCATGTACCCGTTGAGGACATACTGGCTGTATAATGGCATCTGCTGCGTCTTCCCGCTAAGGGGCAATAAAACAAATAATATGACGAAGGCTATATATCTCAAAATCAATAAATCAGTTCAAAGTTGTACGGTTCATTTATTAAAAAGTTATTTTATCACTGTCACATATCCAGTTATTTCCTGATTACCGTTGGTAAAGCTTATAACAAAATGATAGGAATCTACGGGAACTTTTTTGCCCTTATAGGTTCCATCCCATGGCTTATCATAATAATCCTGAGCCTGATAAATAAGTTCTCCCCAGCGGTTAAAGATATGCATGGTAGCATCCGGGTAATATATCATACCTGCAATCTCCCAACGATCATTAGCTCCGTCCGCATTGGGTGTAAAAGCTGTTGGAATATCAAGGCAACTTTCTGCAACAGGAATTAAGGAATATGGTATCTAGAGTTCTGCAGTTTTTAGTAGCATCAATTACCTTAATGGGAATTGGATAAGGACCCAGGTCTGTCAATACATCCGTTGGAATATTATTTATGAATGTGTGATAAGGAGGTTTCCCACCTGTTGGTGAAAGCGTAATATATCCATCATGAGAATCACACAAACCGGATCATTTGTAGTCCGGATTCAAGAGCAGTGGAGGAAGCTCTTGAATTTCAAAATACTTCGTGTGGTCACACGCATTTGCATCCAGTACATATACGAAATATTCACCTGCCGGCAGATCACTAATAATTGATTTAGATTCACCATTTGACCATTCGTATAGATATGGTGAGGTGCCTCCAGCCATGACAGTTTCAATTTTTCCTGAAGCATCTCCATTGCATTCAACTTGGTCTACTAAGGTTCCTAAATGAAGACTGTCTGGTTGGGTTACTATGATTTCGGCAAAAATTGCACAATCATTTTTATCCGTAACTTCAACTCTGTGGTAACCTGGTGGACGATTATATATTATACTGTTCGTACTTAGTGAATCAGAGCCAAAAAACCATTGGTATTTGAAAGGAGGAATTCCTCCAGAATCAACCACTGTAAGAATGGCGTTGTTTGCCCCATAACAGCTTATCATCTGATTATTATAAAGAGTATCTAAAATTATCTGACCCTCAACAGGATCTGGCTGATCAACGAAATATGTTGCAGTGTCAAAGCATTGATTGGTATCCTCAACCCTAAGGGTCCAGGTTCCAGACACTATACTGTCAGCATCTCTGGTCGTATCCCCTGATGGATGCCATAAGTATTTGTAGTCGGGGGTGCCTCCGGTTATTGGTTCCAATCTGATAAACCCATCGCTCACATTCGCGCAGGATGGAAGTTTAATGGAATCGTCTCCAATTAATAGTGGTGCTATAGGCTCAAATAATGTATCACTGAAGCCGGCGATGCATTCGTTTGTATCTTTTACTTCCAGGTGGTATATGTCAGGCAATAGGCTATCAGGCTGAAGGTCTGAACTCGTCCATCCATCACTATCCCTGGTCCACGAATATTCAAATCCTGGTATTCCACCACTTATATCGACAGTATTAATTGATCCATCACTTAGTCCGAAGCAAGAAATATTTACGTTTCCATTGTATTCAAGTGACTGCCAGCTTATTTCAAGCGTATCTGGCGGTTCTAAGTAGAATATCAATTCTAGTACAACCAAGTGAATCCCCAATAGTTAATTGGTACTCTCCTGCAGGCAATTCAGTTATTAAATTATCCGTCTGAGGAGGAATTAATCCATCCAGGTGTATCCAATTATAAGTATAGTAGTCAGGGGCATGATAGAATCCTCCACCTGCGGTTACATCAATCCAACCGTCCAAAGCATCAAAACAGGAAATATTTACCCCTCTGTAATCTGAGAAGCTTGTGTCCTGAAGGATAAGAGGTTCAGGTGGAACTAGGGTAAAAGTATCACGTAATTCACATTTATAATTACTTCCAGGTAAGCTGTCATGGATATAGAGATAATAGGTTCCAGCAGGAAGGTACTCCTGGTTCATGTTATTCGGATTTGTAATTATTCCGTCCTTAGTAGACCAAGTGTAGTTATGTATACGGTCCTCTCTACCTATAGGTCCCTCATTATCGTCAATTAATATGTAGCCATTTAAACTATCAAAACATTGAACATTATATCTCCCCCCATAAAGGGATATAGTTTCATCAATGATTAATGAATCCGGTTGTTTTAAAATGTAAGGTTGTGATATTTGGGTCACACAATCCAGAGAATCATAAATAGTTAGATAATATGATCCGGCTGGGACATTATCAATTCTGATATTGGTGACAAATGGATCTAAATCTTCTGGAGCTGTACGCCATTCATACCTATAATCCTCCCAATTCCCAAATCCCCCTATTGCAAATACTACTTCAATAAATCCATTTGAATCTCCGTTACATGCAATGTCATAATATCCAAAGTCAGAATCATCAATAATTGCAGCAATACCTACTGGATTATAAAATGCAGTGTCCTCCGAAAAATCACATCCGTTTGCATCAAGAGTAACCAAGTTATAAGCACCTGGGGATAATCCACCCGGACTCTGATCTTTTCTCTCAAAGCCGGGATCCAAGAACTTTGTCCAGGTAAAATCATATACTGGCACTCCACCACCGACACTGGTGTAAATGGTAGCATCGGTTCCTCCGCAAAGATCCCTTGAAACACTGTCAATTGCACCATCAAATAATGGGGGCTCGGTTAACTGAAGCGAATCACTAATTCTGCATTCCTCAGAATCCTCTATAGTTACAAAATACCATCCTGCACTTAAGGAATCTGCAATTGTGTCTCCCTGAATTGATCCAAGAGAATCTTTCCAATAATATTCATAATCATTACCAAGATATTCCCCAAAACCACCCCATCTGTAAAGATTTATCCCTGCACTATCCGCTCCAGCATAATGGCCTCCTTTCACCGAATTCTGTGCATAATTACAGCGTAAATCATGACCTCCAATCCAAACCTTTGCACTCTCAAGGGAATCATTTAATGTAGCGGCTACATAGATTCTGATTGTTGTATTTATACCGTAATCGCAATCTTTCCCATCTGGCCTGATATCAAGAATTCTCGGTTTAAAAGTGTATTCAATAACCTTCACACTATCATTGTGGTTATTTACAATAATGTCGATAAAGTCTTCAATTGGATTGTCGGGACCAGAACTCACGCCGGATATATTTCCAGCATCATATATTGGATCCAAATCATAAGCCGTTGTTCCAATAACGTTTGAACTTGGCGTTAATGTGGTAATAAAGAATCTTACAGCCTCTTCATTACAATATAGGGTGTCATCGTCAATTGTATTGACTGCAATTCTTGGTGTTGGATTTAGATAAATAACTATTGTCGTATCTGTACCATTCTCACAATAATTTCCTTCCATTCCAGGACGATCATCCTTAATTCGTGCAATAAACCTATATTCTACAGTTTGGTATTCATATGTGTTGTTAATTAATGTGTCAGAAATTGACAATCCGGCAGTATATTCGCTGCTGGGTTGATAACCTGTAACTCTGGAATCTGAGGCTTCAGTGATTAATTCATATATCTTTATTCCCTCCACTCCAAGTATTAAATCTGTCATATTGATTACATAGCTGCTGCTATCACAATAGACTGTATCGATGAATGTCATGAAGGAACTGGTGTAGTAGGATTAACATAGACCGTTATATCAACAGGTACACCATTGTAGCAGTTTTTCCCCGATCTAGCATTCTCAATAAATGGTGTAAATGTATAAGTGACAAATTGAACAGTATTAGATGTATTATCAAGTGTATTTGATAAATTGATTAAATCAAAATCTCCATCCGCACTAATTCCATTCAAATTTCCAGTTGAAACAGTAGTTAAATTATATCGTACTATGCCTGTTGTATAACTTGGTGTCGTGAATGTAAATGAAACTATTTCAGCATCACAAATTATCGTGTCAGGCATGATAGTTACAGCAACATCGGGGTTTTTGGAAATGACAGGGGCTACAGGATCAGGAACTACAACCACAGTGGCTGATGATGAATTAACTGATCCACATCCGCTTCCCAGATCATTAACGACTACGCGGTAATATGTTGTTGTAGTGAGAGCAGGTGTGGTAAAATTAGCGGAAGTAGCCCCACTTCCTCCTGTAACATTTGCCCAGGGATCTCCGGCACCATCATCGTCACTTTCTTCCCACTGGTAAGCAAGCGAGGGAGTACCATCGCTGACAACAACACTCATTGAGTGGGTGCCGCCATTGCAAATAGTAGCACCTGAAGGATGGGTATCGATAGAGTGATCGGGGACTACCGATACCGCTACTGAAGAAGATGTAGCGGTTCCACAGTCAAGACCAGCAGCATTAATAATAACCCGATAATATATGGTTGACGTTAAGGTTGGAGAGGAATAATTTGCAGAATTTGCTCCGCTACCTCCTACAGCATTAGCCCAAGAATCCCCTGCACCATCATCATCACTTTCCTCCCATTGATAGGTAAGTGATGGAGTGCCTCCACTGACAGCAACGCTCATTGAATGTGACCCCCCAGAACAAATAAAAGCACCAACTGGTTGAGTATCAATGGTTGGATCAGCCATTACTATCCAGCTTACCTCATTAATATTATCATCGCATCCATCACTTCCTCCGCAACTTCGGTGGCTCTGTACCAGATTTGTACCGGTAACGGCATTGAAGCTTGGCGGTGAGCCGGACCAGGCGGTCCACGAACCACCTCCGTCAGTGGAGTACCGGTATTCATCTGAACATCCTGTGACTCCGCCACTCCCGGCTGCATCAACGGATATGGTTAATGCTGCCCCTTCACAGACTTCTGCAACATCAGGACTTTTTGAGATTAAAGGTGCCACCGGATCTGCAACAACTGTAACAGTTATATCCGGATCAGAACTCCATCCGAAAAACCATGCACTATGAGTTATTGTTTGTGTTCCTGCGCTGTTAAAAACTACAACAGGATTTGCAACCGATGAAGTCGCCGGATTACCGTTTTGAAAAGTCCAGGAATGAATGAACCCAAATCTCCCAGTAAAAGAGATACTGCCTCCCTCGCATATCTCAGCCGGAGTAGCTACAATCTGGGCATTCACACTTTGAAAACCCAGCAGCAGAAAAATTCCCATCACAAGCAAAAACCGAAAAGTTTTTACCGAATTAATCCTGTGGATCTTAGCCAGAATAATAGGTTCTATTTGGACCTTGTCTCTCAATAATCCAGGTTAATGTAATTTTTAGTCTTGTTATATACACGTAAAATTCCCATCCGATCTATTGTTATTTTTTTTTTAGATCAGCGGAACTTTTGAAATATTTTCGAAGGCCAAAACCTCCCGAAAGAGTTAATGGACCTTATTTAATTGCAAACCAATAGTATGACCATAAAATTGACCTTCAGGTTGCACTTCGAGGTACAATATCATGATCATATTCAGGAGATTTTCAATCACCCTGGAATACTTTCTTATATTTAGTTGATAATGAATGCTTTTAAAATCTTGAAATTATCTTTGTTTAACGAGAGATACAAAAAAAGGTTATCTAACAATTACATAAAATATATTTTCAGTTATTCATTTTTCTCATCCCGGTAAATTTCATGCAGCACAGCCAATGATTTCACCTTGCCAAATCCCTGAATGTGAAGCCTGTAATAATCCATAATATTCTCAAGAAATTTTTGCCTGTCTTCCTGTTTAACTGACATTTCAGGGAGTTTTGCGAAGCTTCCTTTCAATAAATTATTTAACAATACCCCGCTGGATTTGTCAAAATATTCCGGGTGAAGGCCGGAACCAGCGCTGAATTGTCCATTTCTCATATCAAATCCGGTCCTTTCTTCCCCAAAATTGTTTTCCGGTAAGAATCCAAGATATTTGGTAAGCTGAACCAGGAAGAAAAGATGAAAGTTTGCCATGCCTTCCTCCGAAACGTCAAGTAATTGCAAACTGTTTTCAAGAAAATTGAATAATTCCACGTTCGGGTCTTCTTCCCGCAAAGTCTTATAAAGAACCTCTGCCAGAAACAGGGTCTGGCTGTTCTTATGCATATCAAAGGGAATGGTACGGAACGGAATATAATTACTGATTTCTTTTACCCGCTGCAGGTCCTTCCCTTCTTTATGATAGGCCTCAATTTCCAGCAAGGTAAGTGATTGTAGGAGGTTCCCGGGATATTTTGACCTTCTTCCCCGGATGTTATTTATAAGGTATGCCTGCCTACCGTACAAATCTGTATACACATGAACAATCGCACTGCTTTCCTTGTATTTTATGTGATGAAGTACGATCCCTTTTACCTTTTGTATCATTACTGAAATGCGCGATCAATAGACAATTACTCCGGTATCACAATGTAAATAATT
Organism: uncultured Bacteroidaceae bacterium; assembly: GCA_963777115.1. Taxonomy (GTDB): domain Bacteria; phylum Bacteroidota; class Bacteroidia; order Bacteroidales; family SM23-62; genus SM23-62. The sequence goes on from CAVZPP010000003.1 coordinate 475,798, forward strand.
ATTGAATGTGTTCGAAATTGGGTTATTAACATTAGACTTTCAATATATCCCTGTTAATGAAGGCATTGCTATTTGAGGAGCCTCATTTTGCTGAAAGCAAAAGCAGCTTCAAAGTAGAATGTTTTTTAATGAAGGCATTGCTAATTGAGGAGCCTTTTTAGCGTTAATGCGCTAAAAGCAGCGACGAAATAGCAATGCCTGAATGAAATAAAATCTTGAAGCCTCAATTAATGACAAGCAGCTTCGTCACATGAGTATTGGAACCATCCTCATCCGTGCAGAACACCATATAAACTCCGGTATGGACCCGGTTTCCGGAAAAGCTGCGCCCGTCCCAGATCGCCTGTCCTCCCAGTGAAGTGGTTTCAAAGACAATGTTGCCCCCAATGTCGGTGATTTTAACATTGACGTTACCTACCAAACCGGTGATTACGATATCGCCCTCATAGTCATGCCGGACGGGATTGGGATATACATAGACCCCGCTGTAATTATCACGACCTTCAATGGCATCTCCCTTAAAGGATATTAGTCCCGCAGTTGACCCTATATATACTATCCCGTTTTCCCCGTTTATGGAGATGTCGGTGATGGAGTTTGATAGCAAGGGACTGTTATCAATCGTGAAGTGATGGACTTCTTCGAGACCATCTTCAGATACCAGGTAAACACCCGACTTCTCCGTACCAAGCCATTTCCTGTTGGCTCCGTCAATCGCAATGGCCGTTACTTTTTCTGTTCCCAGCAGAATGTCCGCAAGACCGGTTCCATCATTCCTGGGAACGATGATTTGCTGACCATAGAATAATCCATCATCGAAAACACGAGAGGGACTGTAATAGACGACAATACCTTTATCGGTACCAATCCAAATATTTCCCTCACGATCTTCCGCCATTGAAAACACTTCATTGGTAATTATTCTCCCATTAACATCAACGATATTGAATTTTTCATAGCGGTCGTCCGAAATATCATCGATTGTCCTGTTGACATCAAAGGCAAATAATCCGGATCCCCTTGGACAAATAATCCATTTATGATCATATTGGGTATTGATTATCCTTCCCAGGACACCCACTTTGAGTTCACCATCCAGGGCGAAACTTTTCCATTTCCCATCCGCCTTCCTGACTGAAACGGGTTCCGGAACATCTGAATTGGTTATCCAGAGATTGTTGTCATTGTCATAAACACATCCGCCGAGAAGATATGAATAATCCCAATTAGGAAGTCGCTGTAAGGAACTATTTGATTCATCATACGCCTCTACCAGTTCACCATTTCTATATTCTAATAATCCATACCCCCAGGTGGCTCCGAAAACATGGGTATTATCAGCCGGATCGACAGCTGCAACTAAAAGGTCTTTGTAATCCGGTGATCTGCTTCCCTCCCAATAATTCTCAAACATTACATTCAATTCTGCATTTTTGTATGTATTGCTCCAAGAGGGAGTAACATTTCCCCGAGTCGTATATAACCTGTCGTTAGCGATTGCAATGGAATAAACAGGACGGCTCAGGGGACCGTTGGGAGAAATCTGCTCTTTTTCATCCACAACTGGACTTCTGTACAAGCCTTTCAATCTGTCCGCTATCCAAAGAACACCCGACTCATCATACAGGGCATGATTTGGAGCCAGGGTCCACTCACCTCTGATCTGGTAATCCTGGGGATTATAAACCGTGGAAAAATTTGCAGACGTAACTATAAGGAAATCTGAATTCTCTCTGACATGTCGAATACCTGAATTTTCTAATGTGCGGAAAGCCTCCCATACTCCGTTTTCCTTATAATATAGGGTATCACCACTGCCATCGTCATTGCTCTGCCCAGCATACAACCTTTTCCCATCCCAGCAAACCGTACTGAATTTCTTATTAGCATTGGGTACATCGGTAATCTTTGACCAGTTATTGAAGTCCACCAGGTTGGGATTGTTCTTATCCGCAACATATATTCCCGACTCAGTAGCTGCGTAAAGGTTTTCTTCGTCAGCAGTCATATCAAAAACATTTGTATACCCTCCATTCTCACCTATCAGGTATGATTCCCACACTTCCTTTTTCTCCAGGTTCAGTACGACAATTCCAAATCCACAGGACAGATAAGCCAGGTCATCGAGAATCAGGATATTATTAATGCTTTTGTTTCCGGCGATCTGCTTCCTTTTGATATCCGGAATATTGAAAATTTCACCTCCCTCAAGAATATCTACATTAGTATTTGAATACCCGATAATCAGGCTTTCCCTCCCCGGGGAATAATTGAGGGCATTGATTTCAAGATCAGACAGTCCATCGATTTTGGTAATAACATTGACGGTATTGAATTCCCTGTCATAATAAAACAATCCACTCATGGTCCCACAGTAAATCCGACTCCCGGCCTCTGTGATTTGCATGCTTTCAACATATGGGAGGTGAGTCTTCCATTCCCCCAGTCCCTCTTGAGCACTAAGGGATATCATCCCGGCACTAAGCCAAAACAACATCACTACCGGCTGAAGGCCTCTCTGTATGAACCTGGATCTAAGCATTCTTTCGTTAGGATATTAATACGCAGAAAAATCGTACTTATTTTATAAAAAGGGGGAATTCTTTATTATTAGCAGTAATTCTTCAGAAATTCTGCAAGTTGCTCAACAGCCCTGGCCCTGTGACTGATCCTGTTTTTTTCCGAGAGCGGCATTTCTGCAAAGGATTCCTCGTATCCTTCCGGCATAAAAACCGGGTCATAGCCAAATCCTCCCTTTCCCCGGTTCTCCTCAAGGATTTTCCCTTCAACAATACCTTCAAATGAATATTGATCTCCGTCAATAACCAGGGATATGATGGTTCTGAACCTGGCATGCCTTTCACCCACTCCCTCCATTCGTTTCAGCAATTTGCGAATATTGGCCTCTGAAGCTTCCTCCCCCTCCCTCTTTTCATTGCTTAGCTCAGCATAACGTGCTGAATATACACCGGGTTCTCCTCCAAGGGCATCCACCTCCAATCCCGTATCATCCGCAAAACAATCTACTCCCAACCTTTCCTGAACATACCTGGCTTTCTGCAGAGCATTTCCCTCAAGGGTATCCTGATCCTCAGGGACTTCCTCTTTCAGTCCCGCCTGATCAAGACTCAGGATGCGAAAATTATCTCCCAGTATAGCCTGAATCTCAATAGCCTTGTGCTCATTATGGGTGGCAAAAATGATCTCCTTCATCAACAATAAGCATATAAGTTCCTAATCATTCTGCAACATAATAAAAAAAGCCGCAAAGTATCCCTTAGGTCCTTGCGGCTGAATTAGATTTTTAAAACAGATTATCCTCCGGTTGCACTAAATCCTCCCCCAATCTTTCCGGGACGGGGATTAATGCACATAACAGGGATCTCGTACTTATTTGAAATAATTTGCTGTTCATTCGCACCCAGAATATAATCAGCAGCAGTGATGTCCTTGGTGGTCATGATCAGCAGTAGATCTGCTTTGATTTCATTGGCAAAATCAATTGTCTCATGTGTAAAGTCCTTTTTCCCGGGGGATGTATGAATTTCATAATGGATCTCATTACTCTTGAGAAACTTCTCCGTAAAAACAAGATTTGAATTCACCCCCTTTTTGAACCGCTTATCGGTTACCTTGTCCTTCATTATATAGAAGGTGGAATTATACAAACGGCCAATGTAATAGATCCAGTTGATTTTCTCCTTGTTTTCTTTCTTGAAATCAATCGGGAAGACAATCTTCGCGAAACCATGAGACGTGGGTGCTGCCTGAACCACGATGAAGGGTACCTTTGACCCGGCTATCACTTTAAGGGCCCAGCTTCCGATCAGTTTCTGCATACCCTTCATTCCGTGGGTACCCATGATGACCATCTCGGCATGAATGTCTGTGGCTATTTCTGAAATGGTGGTAAAAATGTTGCCAACAGGAACAACTGTACTTGTTTTTACATTGTATTTTTTGGATGTCTCGTCAGCCAGAGCATCCATTTTAACCTGCGCAGCATCAATCTCTTTATCCTTTTTAACAATGTGGATAAGGGTCACATCCGTTTTTAAATGTTTTGCCAGATTCACTCCGTGTTCCAAAGCAAATCGCGATTTCTCTGTGAAATCCCAGGTAACAAGAATGGGTTTTTTTGTTTTATCTTCCATAATTATGATATATTCTTAATTAAGGATATTAATTTATAAATTTGTTTATTTTGAGCCAAATACCCAAATGTTCAGATTCACAAGTTATGAATTTTCTTCACATTCTGAGAAGATTTGTTTTCATTTTTTTAGCTTTTCTCTGCTGGATTTCTTGGGGCGTTGATTTGTTAGCTTCTCATTTTCAGGAATCGGGAACACCCAATATTCAGACCTATCATCCCGGCTCCTATATCAATTTAAATCATTTCAACTCCATCGTACAGGGCAAAGACGGTTTCATTTATATCGGGGCCAGGAACGGGATTCTCCGCTATAACTCCCAAAGCTGGAAACACATCCCCGCCGAAGGTAATATACACCTAATCAGGCATCTGGATAATATAATTGCTTATTCAAAGAACCAGCTCTTCAAAATCCCACCATCCCTGACCAATGAGTTCGAATCTCCCGATAGTCTTTTCCCTTCCGGGGAAATTAAACTTTCAGGCAATATTCTACAGGTACTATCTCATGATGAGAATCTTTATATTCTGACTTCTACCGGACTTTTTCTAAAAGGTTTCAATTCTCTTATAAAAATTAAGGAGGAATCCAGGATTCTCCGGATTTTCCCTTCCGGGGAAGGAGTCATCATACAAACCGAAGGAAACCATTATTTCACGCATGATGGTGAAAAATTAATTATCCTCGGGTTACCCGGGGAATTGGACAGCCTGAGCGATTTTATTCCTCATTCCGACAAAGTCCTGTATATAAACGAATCTGGCAGTAAACTTATTATTGACATAGAAGGAGAAAGTCCGACACCTCTTCTGCAGCCAGCCCGATTCTTAAGTGAATTCGGGTATCGCTCCTCAACCTGGTTGAACAATGGAGAATTGGCCATAGGGACCCGGCAGGGAGGAGTCGTTTTTGCCAATACAAAAGGACAGGTAACTGGTAGAATTAGTATGCAGAACGGACTCCATAATAATGAAGTCATTCAAGTTCTGAAGGATCATGTAAACAACCTCTGGGTACTCCATGAGAATGCAGTCAGCCGGGTTGAAATACCCTCTCCATTCAGCTTTTTCAGAGATGCAAACGGACCAGGGGGAAACACGAAAAATCTATTGCGCCATGATGGGATTCTATATGCTGCAAGCAGTCATGGATTATTCAGACTTCATGCAGCAACAGAACCCCGGCTTCCCTCCTCTCTAAATGCATTTTTTGAAAAAGTCGATGGAATAAATTCTGAATGTAGATGCATGGAATCCACTCCGGAAGGACTCCTTGTGGGAAGCAGTGAGGGATTATTTGAGGTTAAGGGCAAAAAAGTCAGGCTGGTATTCCCGGGAGAAATAAATTGTCTTAAATATTTAGCTGATCAGGATGTATTGCTTTTAGGGACGGATATGGGAATAAAAATCTTTAACCTTGAAAACTGGACAGAGATCAAAAATTTTGCCCTCCCAAAAATAAGTATCGATAATATTGAACTTTCACCCGGTAATTTCCTCTGGCTTTCCTCCAGGTCGGGAACATTGTACCGATCCAATAAACCCCTTAGCAATCCGGGGAATCTGGTTTGCGAGAGTTACCGGTCGGATCAGTTAAATGCTCCCCCGGGATCATTTACAGGCTTAATCAGAACTTCAGAAAAACTGTTTTTTTCAACTGTAAATGGATTGCTTGAATTTGATCCTTCTTCAGGATTATTTTTCCCGGATACGATACTGAACCTTCCTCTTAATTCAGGTACATACCGGGTATCCCTGATCGAAGAAGACGAAGAAAAAAACCAGTGGATGAATATTGTACATTCCGGAAATACGCGTCAAAATATCTGGTTTGCAGAATATGCTCCCGGACGAGGTTCCGCTTTTCACCCCCTCCAATACCGGCAGCTGAATGATAGGATCATCAACTGTATGTATGCGGAGGAAAACGGTATACTCTGGATCGGAACAGATCAGGGTGCTTTACGCTATAACTACAATACAGGATATAATTCCCCAGCTGTAGCCCATGCAGAAACTACTTTTCACAGCTATGTTTCCGGAGTATTTTCAGGCCGATCCGGAGATAAGGAAATTGTCCGGTTAAACGGAATTCAGCGTAGCGAAATCCCTGAAAGGCTAAGGATTCCTTTTGCGAAAAAGCAAATTCGTCTTGAATTTTTTTCAACTGCATATAACTGTGAATCATCCCCCCTGTACCGGTACAGTATGACCGGGTTGACTGAAGGCTGGACGGAATGGACGGATAATGATTTTGTTGAATTTAACAGGCTTAAAACCGGGAAATATGAATTCCGCGTTCAAAGCCAGGATATATTTGGATCCATTGCCGAAAGCGATACATTCCATTTTCGGATCAAATCCCCCCTATTAGCCTCCTGGTACGCTTTACTTTTTTATTTTCTCCTGATCCTGGTCCTGCTATACTTTTTACAAAAGTGGTTAAACCTGCAACGGATAAAAGGACAATTTCACCTGGAGGAAGTCGTTCAGGAAAGAACAGAATCCCTGATAAAAGAAAAAGATAAGGCGGAAGATTTGCTGGCAAATATCCTTCCTAAAACAACGGCCGATGAACTCAAGGCAGGAGGTAAAGCAACTTCCAGTAAATTTAAAATGTGTTCTGTCCTTTTTGCTGACATACAGGGATTTACAAAGATCGCTGAAGAAATGAATCCCGATAAGCTGATCGATCAGCTGGACAGGTTTTATTACAAATTTGATTCTGTGGTGGAAAAATACAACATCGAGAAAATAAAAACCATCGGGGATGCATATATGGCTGCCGGAGGCATTCCAATAAAAAACCGGACAAACCCTGTCGATGTTGTACTGGCAGCCCTGGAAATGCAGCAGTTTATGAAGGGACTAAAAGAATCACAATCGGATATCTGGGATCTGCGGATCGGGATACATACCGGATCGGTAATTGCAGGGGTTGTGGGTCAGAAAAAATACAGTTACGATATATGGGGTGACACAGTGAATACTGCAAGCAGAATGGAATCCTCCGGGGAAATCGGCAGAGTGAATATTTCCGCCACAACGTATAAGCTTATTAAAGATTTCTTCCAATGTGAATTCCGTGGCAAAATGCCTGTAAAATATAAAGGAGACATTGCCATGTTTTTTGTAAACGGATTAAATCCGATCTTTTCTGAGTCAGATAAAATCACGCCCAATGCAAAATTCAATATTCAGATCCAGCTGCTCAGACTGCTTGACCTTGAAGAGGTGATACTGGAAAAACTTAAAACCGAGCTCCCCGAAGACCTGTTCTTTCATAATGTTGAGCATACTTCCCATGTATATTCCCAGGTTGAACTCCTGGGAAGAGGAGAACAGGTCAGTGAGGAAGATTTGTTATTGCTTCAAACTGCTGCCCTTTTGCATGATATAGGATATATCCAGGGCATGGAGGATCACGAGGACCGTTCCGTTGAATTCGCCAGGGAAATATTACCCCTCTACCGATATAGTGATGAACAGGTTGATCAAATATGCAAGCTGATCAAAGCAACCGGAATGCCTCCCAAACCTGAAAACCTGCTTGAACAGATAATCTGCGATGCGAACCTTGATCACCTGGGGCGGGTGGATTTCCTGATCCAGTCCGACAAACTATTCCAGGAATACAGAATAAAACATAAAATCAGATCTAAAAAGGATTGGAACCAGTACCAGATCAACTTTCTGAAATCACATGAATTCTATACAAAAATAGCCAACCGGATGAGGGAAGTCCCAAAAGATCAACAGATCGAGAACATCAGGCAGTTCTCCTGATACCAACCCTTCTATCTCTGCCAGCATAATGATGAAGCCAGGGCAAATATTTATCATCCTTCCAATGATCAAATAATTTCAAAGGCCTGTATTATCTTCAATATTTAATAACAGACGGTGATGGTTGGCTATCTCTGGTATTATATCTAATTTTATAGGCTCTCATAAATACGCGCTGAAAACATGAATATTGACTGGCAAAATCTACCGTTTGGCTATATGCCTACTGATCATAACGTCCGCTGCTACTACCGTAAAGGGCAATGGGGCGAACTTGAGGTAACATCAGATGAATATATTTCATTGCATATGGCCGCCACCTGTCTTCATTACGGACAGGAATCCTTTGAGGGAATGAAGGCCTATATGGGCCAGGACGGTCAGATCAGGATTTTCCGCTGGCAGGAAAATGCCCGGCGTATGCAGAGATCTGCCGAGGGAATAAAACTTGCTGTGGTACCGGAGGAACTGTTTCATGAGGCCATCGTTAAGGCAGTCCAGTTAAACAAACGTTTCATCCCTCCATACGGAACGGGTGCATCCCTGTACATACGTCCCCTGCTGATCGGAAGCGGTGCCGAAGTGGGAGTCAAGCCTTCTGATGAATACCTGTTCATGGTGTTTGTTACCCCTGTCGGTCCGTATTTTAAGGAAGGATTCAGGCCCATGAACATGATGGTTTGCAGGGACTTTGACCGGGCGGCTCCTCTCGGAACCGGCCATATTAAGGTTGGAGGAAACTACGCAGCCAGCCTTCTTTCAATGGAAAAAGGACATGAAAAGGGATTTGCCTCGGTTATTTACCTCGATGCCAAAGAAAAAAAATACATCGACGAATGCGGTCCGGCGAATTTCTTCGGGATCCGCGGAAACACTTATATCACACCGGAATCCCATACCATCCTGCCGTCCATCACCAATTCAAGCCTTCAGGCCCTGGCAAAAGAGATTGGTATGGAAGTCGAGAAGCGTCCTGTTCCCCTGGAAGAGATTTCCGAATTTGACGAGGTGGGGGCCTGTGGTACTGCGGCCGTAATATCTCCAATTAAGAACATCGTTGATCCGGATAACGGAATCACATACGAATACTGCAAGGACGGGAACCCGGGGCCCATCTCCGTTAAACTGTATAATAAGCTAGTAGCCATTCAATACGGTGATGAACCCGATTTGTTTGACTGGATCGAGATCATTGACTGATTCCCCGGAAGGGAAACTCTTTATTCCCCGGAAGGAAATTTATTAAATCCCGGAAGGAAAATCATCTAAAACCTGAAGAGCTTCTGTATTAAAATCATAGGGAGCTCATGGATCTGTACATTAAAAATGCCTCAATTGGAGGTAATTACATGGTTTTTTATAATTTTGTGCATTCCTAGGCAGGAGGATGAAAAAGAAAGAAAACAGCACTACACAAAGGAAACTCAGAAGTTCCTATGCCACTTCCATCATCAGCATATCGCTGGTGCTTTTTTTATTGGGACTGGTGGGACTACTTATGCTGAATGCTCAGCGACTGAGAACTCATGTTCTGGAGAATATCGGTTTTTCAATTGTTCTGAAGGCTGATGCAAAGGATGTTGATATTATTCGCCTGCAGAAAAACCTGGATACCAAAGCCTACGTAAAATCTACAGACTACATTACAAAGGATGAGGCGGCCCGGGAAACCTCTGAGGAACTGGGGGAGGATTTTATTGAATTCCTCGGGTACAACCCACTGCCGGCTTCCATCGTTGTTAAGTTCTATGCAGATTACGCAAACACGGACAGCGTAGCATCCATTGAAAAGGAATTACAGAGATTTGAAGAAGTTGATGAGGTTATGTACCAGGAATCCCTGATCCACCTGGTCAATGAGAATGTACGAAAAATCAGTTTGATTATTCTGGCTTTCAGTGCAGTGATGTTTTTTATAGCTGTCGCCCTGGTGAATAATACCATTCGTTTGAGTGTGTATGCCCGGCGTTTTCTGATCAATACCATGCAGCTGGTTGGGGCAACACGATCCTTTATTCGTAGACCTTTCCTGATGAAGAGCGCGGGTCACGGAATTTATGCGGCGATTATTGCCATCATTCTGCTGAATGGTGTGATCTATCTTATCCAGCAGGAATTTATGGAAGTGATCAGTTTTAAAGACATTGAAATTCTGGGTATTCTGTTCATTATTGTGATTATACTCGGGATTGTGTTGAACTGGATATCTACCTATTTTGCAATTAATAAATATCTTCGGATGAAATCTGATGATCTTTACTATTAATATTTTTATACTATGGCCAAAAAGAATGTCGAACAGGAAAGCCTGGATTTCCCTCTGCAGAAAGAGAATTATATACTTCTGATAATAGGATTTGCAGTCATAATGCTAGGTTTCCTCCTCATGATGGGAGGAAAATCAGATGACCCCAATATTTTTAATGAAGAAATATTCAACTTCAGAAGAATTACCCTTGCCCCCATACTGGTCCTCTTTGGATTTGTTTTCGAGATCTGGGCTATTATGAAGAAACCCAAAGAAGCGAAATCCGAGTAAATGAACTGGCTTGAAGCTCTGATCCTTGGGTTGATCCAGGGACTGACAGAATTCCTTCCGGTAAGCAGCAGCGGTCACCTGGAAATTGGTAAGGCTATCCTGGGTGTAGAAGCGAAGGAAAACCTGACATTCTCAATCGTGGTGCACGGTGCTACGGTCCTGAGTATCCTATTCGTGTTCTGGCGTGACATTCGTGATCTTCTCGTAAATGCCTTGAAATTTAAGTATAATGAATCCAGCTCCTATCTGCTAAAACTGCTCCTTTCAATGGTGCCGGTGGGTATAGTTGGAGTTTTTTTCAAGGAAGAAGTGGAATCATTTTTTACCGGCAATCTCGTTCTTGTTGGAGGCATGCTTCTCATTACTGCCCTCCTGTTGACGATTACACATTTTGTACCTTCGGGTGATCGTAAAATTAAATACCTGGATGCCTTTATCATAGGTATTTCACAGGCACTGGCAGTGATGCCAGGTATTTCCCGTTCAGGGGCAACCATAAGTACGGCCCTGTTACTGGGAAATAAGCGCGAGGAAGCGGCCCGGTTTTCTTTCCTTATGGTCATCCTACCCATACTTGCGGCAAATTTTCTCGACCTGAAAGATATGGAACCTGCCGCCCAGGGTTCAATAGGCTTGCTTCCAATGATTGTTGGATTCCTGGCTGCATTTATCTCTGGACTGGTTGCGTGCAGGTGGATGCTATCAATCGTCCGTAAAGGTAAACTTCTGTATTTCGGTATTTACTGCGTGGTGGTTGGAGGTATTGCCATTTTCGTTGGACTCATTTAATGACTTTCCTAAATTTTTAAATTGATAACGGCTCTTAACATTCATATCAGATTAAATCAAATAACATAAATATCAGATTAGTTCTCCTAACATACATATCAATATCAGATTACGTCTCTTAACATACATAATCAATTGACAGCTATCGATCTTCATACGGATTTTCTTAAGGGTGCGGTTCTGCTGATTGATAAGCCGGTGAACTGGTCATCGTTCGATGTGGTGAAGAAAATCCGTAACCTGCTGTGTAATAAACTCGATGTTAAAAAAATCAAAGTCGGACATGCCGGGACCCTGGATCCGCTTGCCACTGGACTAATGATCATCTGTACAGGGAAATCCACCAAGGAGATTGAATCTTACCAGGGGATGCCAAAAGAATACGAGACAACTTTCCGTGTTGGACAAACAACTCCCTCTTTTGACCTGGAAACAGAAATTGACCATGAATATCCTACGGCTCATATTACGAAAGAGCTGATCCTTGAAACCATTCAAAATTTCATTGGTGTTATTGAGCAAATCCCGCCCCTGTTCTCTGCGAAAAAAATCGACGGGAAACGTGCCTATGAATATGCCCGAAAGGGGGAAGAAAGGAAAATGACACCGGTACAAATCACCATTTATAATATAGAACTACTGGACTTTTCTGAAAAAGAATTAAAACTTCGTGTTCACTGCAGTAAGGGTACTTATATTCGATCCCTGGCCAGGGATCTGGGCAAAGCCCTTGACAGTGGGGCTTATATGGCCAAACTTAGAAGGACTGCCATCGGAGATTACTCGGTAAATGAGGCCCTTGATCCTAAAAAATTTGAAGAAATATTAAACAATATGTAACTAACTGGGGTTTCTTACGTATAAGGGGACTCGCTTACTCAATCCGAAAACTATATTAATCGCATGAAATTATCGCAATACAAGTATAACTTACCTGAAGATCTTATCGCTAAATATCCATCTGGAAATCGTGATGAATCACGTCTCATGATACTGGACCGAAAAACCGGAAAGGTGCAACACAAGGTCTTTAAAGATGTGTTGAAATACTTCAGTGATCAGGATGTCCTGGTGTTCAATAATACGAAAGTATTTCCTGCAAGGCTTTACGGGAACAAGGAAAAAACCGGTGCTGAAATAGAGGTTTTCCTTCTCAGGGAATTGAATCGTGAACAAAGGTTATGGGATGTACTTGTAGACCCGGCCAGAAAAATCCGGATCGGAAATAAATTATATTTCGGAGAAGATGATTTGCTGGTGGCTGAGGTAATAGATAATACTACTTCCCGTGGACGTACGCTTCGGTTTCTTTATGATGGTGACTACGAAGATTTCAAGAAAACCCTTTACCAACTTGGCGAGACCCCTCTTCCAAAATTTATCCAGCGGAATGTAGAGCCGGAAGACCGTGAAAGGTATCAGACTGTCTATGCAGAACATGAAGGCGCTGTAGCCGCACCTACTGCGGGTATGCACTTCAGCAAACAACTGTTGAAACGACTGGAGATAAAGGGTTGTGAGTTTTCATTTATTACCCTGCATGTGGGATTAGGGAACTTCAGAACAGTTGATGTTGAAGACCTCACAAAGCATAAAATGGATTCCGAGCGGATTATTATTACAGATAAATCTACCAAGGTGGTAAATTCAGCAAAGGATCGTAAAAACAAGGTGTGTGCAGTTGGTACGACAGTGATGAGGACACTTGAAAGTTCTGTATCGACTCAAGGTTATCTTAAGCCCTACGATGGATGGACCAACAAATTCATTTTTCCTCCCTATGAGTTCAGTATAGCCGATATGATGATCTCTAATTTCCATCTGCCGGTTTCAACACTTCTGATGATGGTATCGGCCTTTGCCGGTTATGACTTCCTGATGGATTGTTACCAGATCGCCATTAAGGAAAAATATCGTTTTGGCACCTACGGCGATGCAATGCTTATTATTTAAAAGCAGCAATATATTCAAACAGGAGTCAGAACGGTAATCATTTCCGGACTGATTAAACTAAGCTCTGATATTCCATGCCGATCCTGAGTTCCATAGTTAACTGGGTAAACACCAAACGGCTTCACCAGATTGACCTTTTCAGGAAATATCCTGTTGATGTACAGAGAGAGGGACTTTTAAAATTACTCGGGGAGGCAAAAGATACCTGGTATGGGGAAAAATATGGGTTCTCCGAGATCAAAACAATTGAACAATTTCAGGAACGTGTACCCTTAAGCTCTTACGAAGAACTTCAACCCCTGATCGAAAGGCTGATGTTGGGGGAACAAAATCTCCTCTGGCCAAGTGAGGTAAAATGGTTCGCAAAATCTTCAGGGACAACATCTGAAAAAAGTAAATTCTTACCTGTCACCTGGGAATCACTTGAGGATTGTCATTTTCGGGGAGGCAAGGACGTTGTAGCCATATATTCTCAGAATTATCCGGATAATAAATTTCTTACAGGCAAGGGTCTTACACTTGGTGGCAGCCATCAGATTAGCACATACTCCAATAAATCCTTTTACGGAGATCTTTCAGCAATACTTATCGAAAACATGCCTTTCTGGGCACACTTCATCCGCACCCCCAGTCAGGAAGTGGCCCTGATGTCTGAATGGGAAGAAAAGCTGGAAGTAATCACCCGTGAAACCATTCGCGATAATGTCACAAGCCTGGCAGGTGTTCCCTCATGGAACCTGGTACTTATCAAATACATTCTTGAGTTTACCGGGAAAAACAATCTGCTGGAAATCTGGCCGAACCTTGAGGTATTTATGCATGGTGGGGTTAGTTTTACTCCCTATCGCGAGCAATTCCAGAAACTGATCCCCTCTGAACAGATGCATTATCTGGAAGTCTATAATGCCTCGGAAGGACATTTTGCCATCCAGGATGAACCTGAGAAGGATGATATGCTGCTAATGCTTGATTACGGGATTTTCTTTGAATTTATTCCTGTCAGCCAGGTCAATGATCCGGGCGCAAAAGCCCTTACTATTGAAAATGTTGTTACGGGCGAAAACTATGCAATAATAATCTCCACCAACAGCGGATTATGGCGATACATGATCGGCGATACTGTAATTTTCACTTCTACATTCCCACATAAAATCAAGATATCCGGAAGGACCAAGCATTTCATGAACGCCTTTGGAGAGGAGATCATAATTGAAAATGCCGAAAATGCCCTCAAAGTTGCCTGTTCTAAGACAGGGGCAGTAATTCATGAATTTACGGCTGCACCAATCTATATGGATGATGACCATAAGGGATCACATGAATGGCTTATCGAATTTGAAAAATCACCCCCAAACCTTGACTATTTCACTTCTGTTCTTGATAATGCCCTTTGCTCAATGAACTCGGATTATGAAGCCAAGCGCTATAAAAGTATCACCCTTGAGATGCCAGTTGTACGAAAACTACCTCATGGGACGTTCTATCAATGGTTAAGCTCTAAGGGCAAGCTGGGTGGTCAAAATAAAGTTCCTCGTTTATCCAACGAAAGAAAATACGTTGAAGAGATCCTTTCCCTGGGAACAGCCAAATAATAAACAACCTGCAAATTAATGCAGTTTCTCCTGCTCATATCAATTCTGCTCAGGACAGCATTCCTGGGAGATTTTCAATTGGTCAAAACGGTTGATGTTGAAGGAGACATGTATGGTTCCGATCCTATGGGAAATGTTTACGTCGTCAAGGACAACAGCCTGAAAAAATTTAGCAATCAGCATATCCAGGCCTCCCATTATACGAATACATTCCTGGGTAATATTCATTCGATTGATGTCTCTGATCCTTTGAGAATCCTGGTTTTCTATAAGGATTACAACCAGATTGTCTGGGTGGACAACTTTCTATCTGAAATCCGAAGTCCCATTTGGCTTGATGATATTGGAATCGACCAGGTAGAGCTGGTTTGTTCTTCCAGCCAGGGAGGATTTTGGGTTTTTAACAGTCTGAATATGCAATTGCAATACTTTGATGTCAATCTGAAACTCATCCATGAAAGTCCCTCTCTAAATATCCTCACCGGTCCGGGTATCAGTCCCACTTTCATGATCGAAAAAACAAGGACCTTATATCTTAATGTTCCCGGCATTGGAGTCCTGGTATTTGACCGCTTCGGCAATTATTCCAAAACCCTTCCCGTGGAAGTACCAGCTTCTTTTCAGGTTACCGATCAGTTCCTGTATTATTTGAAAGAAGGTGATCTATACAGTTATGATCTCCGCACAGCGGAAACCTCAACCCTGGAATTACCGGCATCTGGATACGGGAGTTCTGAGTCCGGGAATTCTAAGTCCGGGAGTTCTAAGTCCGGGAGTTCTAAGTCTGGGAGTTCTAAGTCTGGGAGTTCTGAATCCGGTGGTTCTGAATCCAGTGGTATTAAATCGGGAGAGTCCGGAACCCTTGATTCCGAAAAATCTGTTCCCAAAAACAGAATTTTGGGTGCAGAACTCCAACCTGGGTTGTTATTCATTTTCACCGGCAAGGGATACCAGGTTTTCAAGACAGGTTAAGCTGAGGGGAAGAGATCTAAACAAATAAAATACCTGGTCAATCCTTGATTTTTTCTTCGGATTTATTTTGTACTTTCGTATAGTTAGCTACCTAAAAAAAACCTTCGTATGCACATTGCTGTTGCCGGGAATATCGGATCTGGAAAAACTACCCTAACTTCTTTATTATCTAAGCATTATAAATGGGATCCGCATTATGAAGATGTGGATGACAATCCCTATTTGAATGATTTCTACCAGGACATGCAACGGTGGTCATTTAATCTCCAGATATATTTCCTGAACAGCCGCTTTAACCAGATCCTTGACATCCGGAAATCCGGTAAGGAAGTGATACAGGACAGGACCATTTACGAGGATGCTTACATCTTTGCCCCCAACCTCCATTCCATGGGTTTAATGACCACCCGTGATTTTGAAAATTACTTTACCCTATTCAACCTCATTTCATCCCTGATCGAACCTCCCGATTTGCTAATCTACCTCAGGGCATCCATTCCTACCCTGGTCAACCAGATTCAGAAAAGGGGAAGAAAATATGAGAATAGCATACGCCTGGATTACCTGAAAAGGCTGAATGAAAGATATGAAGCCTGGGTTGAATCCTATAACCTTGGCAAACTACTGATTGTGGATGCTGATAACTACAATTTTCCTGATAATCCTGAAGACCTGAGCACGGTCATTGATAAGATCAATGCCGAACTCCACGGGCTTTTTAATACCTGATTTTCAAGATCATAGAAAATAATTCCGGGGGTTATCCGCAGCAGACTTCCTTTACTTTTTCTTTTACCATTGCCCAGGATTCCTCATTCATTTTTGCACCTATTACTTCGGTGACATGGGCACCAAGGATGGCACCTACTTTACCACAAACATCAAGGGATTGTTCCATAACCAGGCCATGGAGAAATCCGGCGGCATACAGATCACCTGCGCCTGTTGAATCAACACTTTGAATTTTTTCAATGCCAATACGGTGCTCTTCAGTACCGCTTTTCACAAGTGATCCCTGCTTGCCCAGTTTTACAACTGAAATATTTGCCATTTCTGAGATTATAGATACGGCCTTTTCTGGCTTAGCTCCGGTTAAGGATTCCGCCTCCAGTTCATTAGCCATAACTATATCCACATATTCCCGAATAAGGGTCTCGAAGAAATCCCTGTTTTCATCTACTACATTGAAACTGGCCATGTCAATTGATACAGTGAGTTTCCGGGCTTTTGCAAGGCGCATGGCTTTAGTAATCAGCTCCCTGTTTTGTACAAGGTATCCCTCAATATGAAAAAACTGGTATCCCTTAAAAATATCCGATGTAATATCTTCCTCCTGCAGATCAACAGCTGCTCCCAGGTAGGTGGCCATCGTACGTTCCGAATCCTTACTGATAAGTGCGATTGACCGTCCTGTTTCTTCAAGATCATGGAATAAAATGGGCTTGATCTTATTCTCTTTAAGGTCCTTTTCGAAAAATTTACCCAGATTATCCTTACCAATCTTACCGACAAACCCGGTTTCAGTCCCCAGATTTGCCAGTCCATGGATTGTGTTTGCAGCTGACCCCCCTGATGATTGAATCTTCTGCAATCCCAGGGTCCCTGCAAGCAATCGGTTTGAGAACTCTTTGGTTACCAGTTGCATACTTCCCTTCGGAAGGGCAAATTCATTTAGTGTTTTATCTGATTTGAGAATGGTCATTACATCGACCAGCGCATTACCCATTCCGATTACCTTGCTCATTGAAATCCCTTTATTAATTTATTACACAAATATATTGGATAATTCATTTTAACCTATTATTTTCGCAGGGCAAATTTCAAGACCTTCCTCAGTAGCTCAGTTGGTTAGAGCATCTGACTGTTAATCAGAGGGTCGCTGGTTCGAGTCCAGCCTGGGGAGCTCTCATAGCCTTGACCGTTTTCGGTCGGGGCTTTTTTTGTGCCTTCTCAATTTTCCCTTGGCCTTTTATAATTCTTTAGAAATCATTGACTTTCTGACCGATTTGTTATAATTTCAATCGGAAATACATTTAAATAAAGTGATTTCGGGCAAATCCAAAACAGCTAGCTGGATTTTCTCAACATTCTTTACAATCCTTTTACTGGGTGTCCCAAAACTTACAAGCTATGCCCAGGATTTCACCTATGAAATCAACACCATCCCCCTTAAAGGAGAATTAGTAAACCTCTTCGGCAGATGTTTTTTGCAGGATAATGATGGATTTATCTGGTTTGGGTCAGAAGATGGACTCTATCGATACAATGGTTCCAGTTATACTATTTTTCGAAATATACCGGATGATCCGACATCAATTTCCAATAACCAGGTGCATGCACTCATCGAGGATAGTGAGGGAATAATTTGGGTAGGAACCTATAGTGGATTGAACCGGTTTGATAAATATACAGAAACATTTCAAAGGTATCTGCATGAAAAGGGGAATCCAGTCTCTATAAAAAACCATCGTATTGATCAGATAGTCGAGGATAAAGAAGGATATCTATGGATTGCTACATATACCGGATTCAGCAAGTTTAACAGGCAAACTGAATCATTTAACAACTATAGTATTCCTCGGAAGGAAAGTTCCCCCAACAGGGAGGAATATAGAATTTTTTCTTTGTATCCTGACGGGTATGGCTATTTATGGCTACTCGCTGAAACAAGGTTATACAGAATGGATATTGAAACAGAATCCATCGAGTATATTGAAGATGGATGGAAGAAACCTCGATTTGAGGATAGATCAGGCAGGCTCTGGTTTGCCGGAGGGGGATTGTACTCATATGATAGGAAGAATCACAGATTTGAGCGGTATTTATACGAACCTGATAATCCAAACAGGTTGCAAACCCAGGGAATCCTGGCCATGCTGGAAGATAAATCAAGAAATTTCTGGCTAAGGACAAATGATGGTATCTATTGTTACAATCAGGATCTGGATCTTATTTTTTACCGGAAACATAATTTTGTATATCCCAACACGGCAGACTACAATTTTGCATATGCATTAATGCAAGATAATACCGGTACTATCTGGTATTACACCAGGGATGGAATAAATCAAATCATAAAGAAAGACAGGAATTTCAGGGTATATGATCCCGATCCGGCACAGCAGAATTTTGTAAACTGCCTATATGTCGAAAATAAGAACCTAATCTGGCTGGGTACGCTAAGAGGTATATTTAGTTTTGACCGGAGGAATAATACATTTACCCAGCATTATGGGGAATCCTTTGATGGTCCTGGGCATGCTCATTCTGCAAGAACGATGTACATGGATAAGGAGGGAATGCTCTGGGTAGGAATGGATTATGAGGGATTATTCTGCATGGTCAAACCTGGGGATTCTATGATGCAATTTTCTAAAAACTTGCCCGCAACCCCTGACATTAAATCCCAAGATAAAATGGATCTATACAAGATAAAATACATTTTTGAAGACAGCCATGGAAGATTATGGATTGGGGTTATTACCAGTGGGCCACTCTACTATTATGATAGAGAAGAAGACCTGTTAATCCAATTGTTAGATAATCCCGAAGCACAAGACAAACTTCCCCGGGAAGCCCAGATCAGGCATGAAACAGGGACCGGAGTTTTATGGACAATCGGAAAAACAGGTGTATTTAAAATCCTGCCTCCATTTAACAGGATAACCAGAAACTCAATTATGCCCTCTGAGGTCATTAAATGTCAAGCTATTGACAATAATGGGATATTACAAAGTATTCCTCAAATTAGAACATCATATATAGATAGCATGGGTGCTATATGGCTTGGTACATATAACAATGGGCTTATTAAACTAATGGAAGACAGCATACCAGTTATGGATGGGGCTATTATGAAAATAAAATCCTTTACGACAACTCAGGGTTCCCCCAGCAACAGCATTAAAAGTATTGTTGAGGATGGCAAGGGTAACCTCTGGGTGGGTACCGATAGAGGATTGTCGAAATTTAACCTTCTGTCAGAGACTTTCACAAACTATTTTGTACGGCATGGTTTACCTACAAACAATTTCCAACCTGAGAGTGCTTTTAAGAATAAAGACGGAGAATTGTTTTTTGGCACCAGGGAGGGTCTGATATCCTTCTTCCCGGATAGTATTCAGATCAACCAGGAAATAGCTCCCGTAATGATTACGGACTTTAAAATCAACAACCAGGCAGTATATCCGGGTGATAATTCCACACTTCAGAAATCCATAACATATACGGACAAAATAGAGCTTAAGCATAATCAGGACAATTTATCTTTTGAATTCGCTATACTGAATTACTTGGATACTGAATTGAATCAGTATAGATATAAACTGGAAGGCTTTAAAGATGATTGGATATACACAGGAAACAGGACCAGTGTTGATTTCACAAACCTGAGTCCAGGTCACTATACCCTCTTGGTCTCAGGTGCAAATAATGACGGAATATGGAATGAGGCCGGAGCTTCTCTGCAGATCATCATACATCCACCCCCCTGGAGAACCTGGTGGGCTTATACAGTATATGGATTCATCCTATTGGGAATTATCCTTTTATACAGGAGATACCTATTGAACCGGGCCAAGCTACGGACAGCTGTTGAAATTGAAAGAATGGAGAAGGAGAAGGTGGAGGAAATAGATCATATGAGGTCCCGTTTCTTCGCTAATATTTCCCATGAATTCCGTACACCACTCACATTATTGCTCGGACCGATAGAGGATTTAAAAAAGAATCTGCCGGAATTATCATCGAAAAACCAAGGCCTGCTGCAAACCATGAAAAGAAATGGTCAACGGCTTCAGCACCTGGTTAACCAGTTACTGGATATTTCCAAACTGGAAACGGGGAAAGTCAAACTACAGGTGTCTGAAGGCGATCTTACTGAATTTATAAGCAGGATTGTACTGTCTTTCCTTTCACTTGCTGAGAGCAACAATATCAGATATGAATATGACCTTCCTGAGCTCCCTGACCTGGTGTACTTCGATCCTGACAAACTCGAAAAAATCTTTATCAACCTGGTTTCCAATGCATTCAAATTCACTCCCAATGGAGGTAGTATCAGGATTACCCTGAGATACATATCAACGAAAGAAAGTGATGCTCCTTCTTTTGCAGAAATATCAGTTCGGGATACCGGAAAAGGAATTCCTGCGGAAAAATTAGGAAAAATCTTTGACCGCTTTTACCAGGTAAGTGATTCCGACACCAGGGATCAGGAGGGAACCGGAATCGGGCTTGCCCTTACTAATGAACTGGTTGATCTTTACAAGGGAGAGATCCATGTCGAAAGTGAACCAGGAACAGGCAGCATATTTACTGTAAAAATCCCTGTTTCAAAGGAATTTTTTAAAGAAGATGAGATATTGAAACTCCCTTCCGGGGAAGAGAAAAAACCTGCTGAGCCAATGGTCGACTCAGCCGAACTGAAAAAGACAGATTTTCCTAAAGCTCATACCGGGGGAATAGACAAAGCAGAACCTGTTGTCCTGATCGTTGAAGACAATACTGACCTTAGAAATTATATATCACAGAACCTGGTCAATGAGTATCCATGTCCTGGAGGCAGAAAATGGCAGGGAAGGATTCGCCAAAGCCACCGAAAGTATACCGGATCTGGTGATTACAGATCTAATGATGCCGGTAATGGACGGAATGGAGATGTGCCAGCATACTTAAAAACGACCCGAGAACGGATCATATTCCGGTCATCATGCTCACTGCCAAAGCCGACAGGGAAAGCAAACTGGAGGGTTTGAAAACCGGGGCTGATGATTACCTCATAAAACCCTTTGATGCAGAAGAGCTTCGCGTACGAACTCATAACCTTATTGAGCAGAGACAGAAACTAAGGGAGAAATTCCTGGAAGAATTCAAAGTCAAACCACTGGAGGAGACCGTCCGGGTTCCGGGGGACAAACTCCTGCAAAAAATCCTGGCCATCCTGCGCCAGAACATAGGCAATCCTCAGTTTAAGGTAGACAGTCTGCCAGGGGATTTGAATATGAGCCGTACGCAAATGTTCAGAAAGATTACTGCATTGACTGGTGGCGGTCCCAAGGATCTGCTCCGGATCATGCGGCTGAAAAAAGCTGCAGAACTCATCCTCACCGGAAAGATGAACATTACCCAGGTCATGTATGAGGTGGGATTTCAAACCCCTTCCTACTTTGCGAGTTCATTCAGGGAATATTTCGGTGTGAATCCGACCGAATATAAAAAATCCCTGGCTTAGCTGACTTAACAATAATCCCAAGCTCCCTTCCCGTATAACCCAGGCATTTGACCTGCAAATAATTGATCCACCCAATTTATGGGCCATTTCTTACCTATTTTGGGACAAAAGTGATAGACAAGGGCATATTCCAGGTTGTAAATTTATTGATAAGGTCTTCGGCATTGCCAATTTCATCTTCCAATGTTCTTAAGGCGATTAGACTGTAAGACAATGTAATAACCTTTCAACCCTAAACATCTATGCCATGAAAAAGATTTACTTGCTATCACTGCTTTCAATCTTTTCATTGAATCTGTTATGTCAGGTTCAATGGACCAAGCATTCTGAAAACCCTGTAATGGTACCTGGAACTTCCGGGGAATGGGACAAGACCCTGGATTATATCGGTTCTATTATCCTCCATGACGACACCTACATGATGTGGTACTCCGGTATCACTGATTCTGGTATAGAAAGTGTTGGACTCGCTACTTCCCCGGATGGGACCACATGGACAAGGGATGCGAATAATCCGGTATTTGAAAAAGGTCCTGAAGGAAGCTGGGACCAGGACTATGTATCCTGTGGCGATGTTACACTGGTCGATGACACCTTTCACATGTGGTATACCGGGCACAGAGGAGTTTGGGACAATATAGGTATCGGTCACGCATTCTCGACAGATGGAATTAATTGGGAAAGGGATACCAATAATCCTGTCCTGACTGTTGAGCCGGAAGGAACCTGGGAATATTTATGGATTTGGATCGACGAGGTAGTATTCGACGGTAATATATTCCACATGTGGTATGAAGGTGGGAGTGAGCCCGGTAAAGAGGTAGCCATTGGACATGCAACCTCCCCCGATGGCGTTGTCTGGACACGGGATCCTTCAAACCCAGTTTTAGAACCAGGAGCCTCCGAAGACTGGGATTACCCCTGTGTTGCCTTCCCGGGTGTAGTATTCGATGGCACCAATTTTCATATGTGGTACTGCGGAGGAACCAATGTCGGACATAACTATGATATAGGCTATGCCACTTCAACAGATGGGAGCGACTGGACCAAATACGATGGAAACCCCGTAATGGAAAGAGGACCCGACGATTGGGATGCCGGGTCCGTTTTTACGCCTAATGTTATTGATAGCGCAGGTATCAAATACAAAATGTGGTACAACGGTAAGAGTAAAAGTGCGGGTTGGAATGTAAAATTTGGCTATGCAGAATCCTACGAGTCCTGCATGGAAACAGATGAAATCAATGGACATCGCAACGAGGGAGCACCTGCATCCACTGTAATTGATAGCATGATTTATGTGTTTGGAGGGATTGATAAAAATTTAGCTACTTTATCTTCAGCCCAGGCATACAATACGAACAACAAACGAATGGTCAGATCTGGCAACCATGCCGGAAGATTTATTTGGTTGTAATGCAGAGGTCGTTAATAGATAAAATCTATATGATTGGTGGGATGGCGCAATGCAATGGAAATTGGATTCCTACAAATAAACCATGTGAATATGATCCTGAAGGGGATGTCTGGCAGGAAAAAACAGGCAGTCCAGTTCCAAAAGGTGGCATGTGCATCATGTGTACAGAATGATACCATATATATCATGGGAGGGCAATTCCCGGGAGTTCCCGGGAAAGGAAGGCATTGGTATTATGCTCCCGGAACGGACAGTTGGGATTCTCTACCTGATATGAAATATGAACGGCCATTTGGTTCAGTGCTGTCGTACTTGATAATAAAATATATGTGATTGGAGGTGACCTTTGAATCAGGATTTGAAAATCCAACCGGAAAGTCAGAAATGTATGATCCGGAATCTAAAGTATGGACAGAATTAGTCAGATATGCCGGTACCTGTCATAAATCATATAAGTATGGTCCATGATCAAAAAATCCTTGTATTTGGAGGGGATAGCATGTGGACATCCAGGAATATGGTAACAGCATCGGTACAAATATTATCCAGGAATATGATCCGGCTACCGATTCATGGAGACTTATGGAAGGCATGCCCTTTAAACGAGCATCTATGACTGGTGAAAAAGTTGGTAATTATGTGTATCTGATCGGAGGATACCTGAATTCCAGGGATCTGGACGAACCCTTGTCGGAGGTCTGGAGATTTAACCTTAGATCCCTAAAACCATTTATTATATATGTTACGGGAGTTAGCCTTGATACGCATTCGCTGGAGATTGAAGATGGCAAAACTAAGACACTTAAAGCTACAGTTTCCCCAGAAGGTGCATCTGATACTTCAGTAATATGGTCTTCTGCTGATCCCTCCGTTGCAACTGTTGCCGATGGAGTCGTAACAGGAGTAGCTAAGGGACAGGCATATATTTATGCCACAACAACGGATGGAAATTTTATAGATTCGTGCCTTGTTGATATTGTTCTCGTTAGTATAAATAATGCTGAAGCCACAGGTTTTAAGTTATATCCAAATCCTGCGAGTGATTTAATCACTCTCGAGTTTAATAAACAAGGGACTCATATGATTAAATTAACCACCCTGAACGGCCAATTGTTATACAGCGATAAAATTGAAGGACCCTACCCTCCAAATCGATCTCTCCTCCTTCGAGAAGGGTTTATACTTCATCACAGTAAGGTCCAGGGATTTTGTGAGGACGGAGAAAATTTTAAAGTTGTAACTAAAAAATACAAGAATAATTTTTAGACCCCCGCAGGATGCATTCTAGTAATATGGTTCTATTCAAATGTGGCAAATTAAGAAGCATGATATGAGTTAGTTCCTTACTTTCTTGCTCCGGTGCTGTAAAACTCTGGCCTACTTATAAGTTGCTGAAGTTTATACAATTGCTCCAAATCCTTTGTGAATTGGTTCGACAATGATACAGCCTGGGGAGCTCTCATAGCCTTGACCGTTTTCGGTCGGGGCTTTTTTTGTGCCTTCTCAATTTTCCCTTGGCCTTTTATAATTCTTTAGAAATCATTGACTTTCTGACCGATTTGTTTTAATTTCAGTTGGAAATCGGGCTAATAAGTGATTCCTCCTAAAACCAAATCAACTGCCTGGATATTCTCACTTTTCATAATTATCCTATTCTTTGGCACCGCCAGATTAACGATCTGTGCCCAGGATTTCACCTATGAAATCAACACCATCCCCCTGAAAGGTGAATTGATCAATTTCGCCGGCCTTAGCATTATGCAGGATCGCGTTGGATTCATCTGGTTTGGTTCAGAAGATGGCCTCTACCGATACCATGGTATCCGGTTTGAAAAAATTTCGGGTGGACTTTCAGAATCCTAACTCTTTGAAGGAGTTCAAAGTGTTTGAACTGTTTGAAGACAGCGATGGGGATATTTGGATTGGAACGGGTGGTGGATTATACAGGTTATGATAGAATATCACGGAGACCTTCAGAAAATATCCGAAAGCATCATATGAAATACATGATTTTGTTGAAGATAAGGATGGATATTTATGGTTTTCCACTGGTTTTGGATTCATTAGGTTTGATAAAACAACCGGGGCAACTAAAAAATACTCAATCCGATTGGGAGCGTTCGACCCCATATGAAATACCTTACTATGTCAATGATATTTATCTACGACCGAGAGGACAATTTATGGATTTGCGGAAATGACGAATTACGAAGATTTAATATTGAATCAGAGTCCACTGGAAATTATTTCAGATGAGTTTCAAACATGTGGATTCTGGGAGGATAGATCAGGCAGGGTCTGGATCGCAGGCAGCAAAGGACTATACTTGTTTGACAGAAAACTCCGGACATTTAAGCGACATTTAAATGATCCCGGAAATATCAATACCCTGCATGATCAATTTATCCATGCGTTCCTGGAAGATGAATCCGGAAATTTCTGGATAAGAACTTACGACGGTGTCTATTGTTACGATCAGGAACTGGAACTGAAATTTCATTGGGAACACTCACATACATTTACTGATTCGTATCCATATAAGTTTCTGTTACGCCCACTCATGGAAGACAATACGGGTACCATCTGGTTTTATTCCCCGGATGGAATTCATCAAATCATTAAAAAACCAGGGAATTTCAGGAAATATGATTTTGATCCGGGCTTACAAGATCCTATCGTGTGTCTTCTTGTTGAAAACAATGATTTAATCTGGTTTGGAACTAAGTAATGGTCTTATTCTGTTTAGACCGGAAAACGAATACAGTTACAAAACATTTTGGGGGTCCTTCCCATGGTTCCTACCCATATGCGATTAATAGGATTTACATGGATCATGGAATGGATCTTTCTGGATAGGTTCAGTCATATCAAGGATTGCTAGAGCATGGAACGGTCAGATGATACAGTTATTAAATATGAGAAACATCTTCCAGATCTAATTGACAGCACAGGTCGGTATGAGAATCGATTTAACCTATGGCAAGGACATCCTTTTGAAGATAGTCAGGGAAGATTATGGATGACTAACGCAAGGGAAATCTGCTACTATGACAAGAAAAAAAGCAGGTTTATCCGGCTTATCGATAATCCATCTTCCGAAGATAAACTTCCCCCGGGACGAAAAATTCAGGTATGGCATGAAACTGCTTCAGGCATGCTCTGGGCGACAGGAAGGGCCGGTGTATATAAAATCCTTCCTCCTTTTACAAAAATAGATGAAAATGCTATAATGGCATCTGAGGTCATACATTGCAAGGCCATTAATAGTGCGGGAACGATAATAGACACACCCCAATCCATTACCTCGTATATGGACAGCACAGGTAACATCTGGCTGGGCACCGAAAATTCTGGCCTCGTAAGATTAACAAAACAAGAGAAGCCGGAAATGAAAGGGTATGAGTTTGAAAAGAAGGTTTTTACTGCTGATCATGGTCTTCCTAGCAACAAGGTAGTAAGTATTATTGATGATGGAAGGGGAAACCTATGGTTGGGAACAGTAAATGGATTATCAAAATTTAACCTGCAATCAGAAACATTCACAAATTATTATGCACGGCATGGTTTGTCTCAGTAATATATTTACCAGAGCTGCAACAATAAGTAAAGATGGAGAAATTTTTCTCGGTACAGATAATGGTATGATATCCTTTTACCCGGATAGTATTCGGTTAAATCAGTATGTTGCCCCCATTAAGATAACCGACTTCAAAATTCAAAATCGGACTGTTCTTCCGGGAGATAAGTCAGTATTACAGAAATCCATTACATACATGGATAAATTGGAGCTTAAACACAATCAGGACCATTTGTCTTTTGAATTTGCAATTCTTAATTACCTTGATCCTGAATTGAACCAATACAAATACATTCTGGAAGGTTTGGATAAGGATTGGATTTACTCGGGATCCAGAAACTTCGCTATATACTCCAATCTGAAGCCGGGAAATTACACATTCCGGGTCACTGGATCCAATAATGATGGCATCTGGAATCCTTCCGGCACTTCGCTTGGAATCACCATAAATCCTCCTCCCTGGCTTACCTGGTGGGCATACGTAGTATATGGATTTATTTTGATCGGAATCATCCTTCTATACAGGCGTTACCTTTTAAGCAGGACAAAACTCCGTACTGCTGTTGAAATTGAAAGAATGGAAAAGGAGAAGGTGGAGGAACTCGATCATATGAGATCCCGTTTCTTCGCAAATATATCCCATGAGTTTCGCACCCCACTTACATTACTATTAGGCCCGATCGAGGAGCTAACAAAGAATTTACCGGCTCTATCAGCAACAAACAAAGGCCTGCTGCAAACTATGAAAAGAAATTCCCAACGGCTTCAGCATTTGGTGAGCCAGTTGCTGGACATCTCCAAACTGGAAACGGGTAAAGTTAAAATACAGGTATCGGAAGGTAATCTAACTGAATTTATCCGTACGATTATATTGTCTTTCCTATCACTGGCAGAGAGTAAAAATATCAGATACGAATTTGATCTTCCTGAAATCCCATGGCAGGTCTACTTCGATGGTGATAAGCTGGAAAAGATCCTTACCAACCTGGTTTCCAATGCATTCAAATTTACTCCCAGCGGAAACGACATTAAAATCACCCTGAAATACATATCAGAGGATGGCAATGACGCTCCTCTGTTTGCTGAAATATCAGTACAGGATACCGGAAGAGGAATTCCTGCTGAGAAATTGGCCAGGATATTTGACCGTTTTTTCCAGGTAAGTGATTCCGACACCAGGGAACAGGAAGGAACCGGGATAGGACTGGCTCTTACAAAGGAAATGGTTGAGCTATATAGAGGTGAGGCCCATGTCGAAAGCGAAATTGGAGTAGGCAGTACGTTCACGGTAAAACTCCCAATTTCAAAAGTATTATTCAAAGAGGATGAAATTGCGAAAGTTGCATCCGGGGAAGAACATATACCTGTAAAACCAATATTCGAACCAGCTGAACCGGATAAGAGAGGACTTACTGATTCTTATACCAGGGTAAAAGACAAAAACACTCCGGTTCTTTTGATAGTTGAAGACAACAATGACCTAAGAAATTATATCTCCCGTAACCTTTCGGATATGTATCAGATTCTGGAGGCAGAGAATGGAAAGCAAGGGAGGAACATGGCAATAGAAAATATTCCGGACCTGGTGATTACAGATCTTATGATGCCGGAAATGGATGGAACGGAGTTGTGCCAGCACCTCAAAAACGATCCGCGAACGGATCATATTCCAGTTATTATGCTAACAGCTAAGGCGGACAGGAGCAGTATGCTAGAGGGACTGAAAACCGGGGCCGATGATTACCTGATCAAACCCTTTGATGCAGAAGAATTGCAGGTCCGGGTCAGGAATCTGATTGAGCAAAGAAAGAAGCTGAGAGAACGTTTCCGGAAAGAATTCCTGACTGATCAGGCAGGTTATAAATTGCCTGCCCCGGAGGATGAATTCATGATCAGGGTTCTGGATTGCATGGAACAACATATGACAAAATCAGAATTTAATGTTGAGCAAATGGGAAAGGAGCTGAGTTTGAGCCGCATGCAATTGTACAGAAAAATTCTCGCCATGACAGATCATACACCCAGCGAACTGATTCGGAACACCCGTTTAAAAATGGCTGCCCGGATGTTTGTTGAAGGACACAAAAATGTTACAAGGGTTATGTTGTCGGTGGGATTCGACACATCAGTTCATTTCGCACAATACTTCCGTGAATTGTTTGGTATAAATCCTTCCGAGTACATTAAGAAACAAACACCGCCCAAGAATTAATTTACGGGCTTTTCAAATCCCTTCCCCTAAATGTTACATATTCAATACTGAATGTTACAATTCCAATTGATTACGCCCTCCCTCAGGTGATACCTTTATTACTTCCCAATGCTCTATCTGACTGTAGATGTAAAAACCTTAGCTAAATGTATCAATCATGAAAAAGATTTACTTTTTAACCCTGCTTTTAATCTTTTCATTGAATCTGTTTTGCCAGGTTCAATGGACTAAGCACACTGAATGGACTAAGCACACTGACAACCCGGTCATGGTACCGGGATCCTATGCAGGATGGGACGAAAAAATGACTATTTCTGCCGGTTCCGTTGTATTCCATGAAAATTACCATATGTGGTATTGGGCAGGCGATTATAATATTAATAAAGGCTGCCAGATCGGTCATGCAACTTCGGATGATGGAATCACCTGGAATAGGGATACGGTTAATAATCCCATCCTCGAACCTGGAGCCGATGGTACATGGGAGGAGACATGGGTTAATGAACCCAGTGTATTGTACCATGATACTATCTTTCACATGTGGTATGCGGGTCATGCTATCGAAAACCATAAAGAAGTGATCCGTATGGGCCACGCTACATCACATGATGGAGAAAAGTGGACTAAGGATACGGTAAACAATCCGGTCCTGGATATAGGACCCGATGGTACCTGGGATGATAGCTGGATAGCTGGACCTTCAGTCCTTCATGATGGCCATCAATTTCACATGTGGTATATGGCCTCGGATGGAATAGGAGAAACGACTCAAATTGGTCATGCCACTTCTCCTGATGGAACAACCTGGACAAAAGATCCCCAACCAGTCTTAAGTTATGGGGCTTCCGGAGAATGGGACTACCCTAGAATGGATTTTCCGGAAGTGATCTTTGACGGATGTAATTATCATATGTGGTATTCAGGTGGTAAATATCTTGAATACCAGATTGGTTATGCCACATCGAAAGATGGAAGCGAATGGAACAAGTCCGATAATAATCCTGTTTTATCACCTGGCTCATCAGGGAGTTGGGATGAGAGAGGTGTTTCATTACCTGCGATAATGGACAGTGCAGGTATCAAGTATAAGATGTGGTTTACAGGAGGCAATGGAGAAGTATCTGGAGTTGGATATGCAGAGCGGATGGTAGATAGTAGTTGTATTACAAATATTGACGAACAAAGTCAACCAGGATTTTCATTTTCCCCTAATCCTGTCCGTACTTCATTGACCATTGAAACTGGTAAAATTGGTCAGTATTCAATTGAAATTCACTCCTTGAATGGCCAGTTGATACACAGAAGTAGAATTGAAGGAACTACCTCTCAGGTTGATCTTTCATCTTTCCATAAGGGATTATACTTCATTACGGTAAGGTCCAGGGATCAAGTGAGGACGGAGAAGATAATAAAGCTATAATAGTATCATATGACCTAAACGTATGAGATTTCTTTAGATCATGACTTAACCATTCAAACCTAAACCTGAATACCATGAAACGAATTGTATTACTTGTTTTAGTCTTTGTTTTGGGAGTTTGTCCATTGTTTTCGTATAGCCCCATTATTGAGCCTGATCCTTCATTTCTTCCAGCCATTCTTGATTCCACGTCTCGTTATTATTGGAAATCAGATATTGGTGAATGGGAAGAAGATGAGTTTTATTTTAGAGTTTATTCTTATGATGCTGAAGGGAATCTAACAACAGAGGAATACAAAGACCTCAAAGGGAGACACCGTAGTGTTGATACTTATGATGCCAATGGGAATCGAACTGAACATATTAGCTATAGGTGGAACCCAAATAATTCTTTGGAGGGTTGGCGTAGTGTTGATACTTATGATGCCAATGGGAATCTAACTGAGAGACTTTCCTATAGATTGGTCTCAGGCCTCAATGACTGGCAAATTTCTCAGCGTTATGTTTATACTTATGATGCTAATGGAAATCAAACTGAGTACATTTACTCTTATTGGGACTCAGACCTCAATGACTGGGTGATTTCTTGGCGTTATGTTGACACATATGATGCCTGTGGGAATCTAACTGAGAGACTTCATTCTTCCTGGGACTCAGGCATCAATGACTGGAAAAGGGGAACCCGTCATATATATACATTTGATGCTAATGGGAATCTAACTGAGAGACTTTTCTATAATTGGGACTCAGAATCGAATGGATGGATAAACGACTCAAAATTTGTCGCATATTGGTCAGAATTAACAACCCAGATTCATACAAGTTCAGAATATCCAAAATTCACGATCTACCCTAACCCTGTCAAAGACCAAATAACCATCGAAACATATAATCCCGAACCACACGCCATAGAAATCCATACTCTAAACGGCCAATTGTTATACAGCGATAAAATTGAAGGCCCTACCCTCCAAATCGATCTATCATCCTTCCAGAAAGGATTATACTTCATCACAGTAAGATCCAGGGATTTTGTGAGGACGGAGAAAATTTTAAAGTTGTAGCTAGGAAATACGAGAATAATTTTTAAACCCCCGCAGGATGCATTCTAGTATTATGGTTCTGCTCCAAATCCTGAGTGAATTGGTTCGACAGTGAAACAGCCTGGGGAGCTCTCATAGCCTTGACCTTTTTCGGTTGGGGCTTTTTTGTGTCATAACAAATAAAACAATCCTTTCCGGCAAGTAATGGCGGATATAACCTGAATATTGGCTTCCGCAACCTCTCCAAATCATCCCTTGTTAATTACTGGTACAATAGTTGAACCGATTTTTCAATAACTTGGTACCCAACATAACCTTAAGATTCAAACATTATGAAACGTATAGCAACTCTTCTCCTGATCGTCCTTTCCCTTACAGCATGTAAAAAAGACCCGATTGTTGAAACCGGTGACCTTTTGGTAGTAGTTGAATATGAAGGGATCCCTGAAGAAAATGTAGAAGTCACATTATATGATTCATACGATGCATGGTATGCTTACGAATTCCTTGAAATCCAACGGACAGATGAATTCGGTGAGGTATTTTTTGCGGAATTAACTGAAGGCAAGTATTTCATTGAAGCTGAAATAACAAAATCCTCCATGTTCAGTCTCTATGCATTTGATTCAACTGAAGTATCCATTAATCTGCAGAAAAATAAAAAGCTAATTCTGACTCCGGGGAAGTAATCTTTCTGACAATTCCTTTTTATCTACCAGTTTCTCTCCTCCCATCTCCCCCACTCCAAACACTGTATAAGTTTGTTTTGTTGAAGATTTTAGTCCACTCATCAAAATAAATTGCAGATTCATGGAGAAGACGGTAACTTATTTTTTTAACTACTGACAGAAGGATCTCGCAATTTCCGCATTTTTAATAGTTTAAGATTTTTTATTCTTTTATTGTTTTCATAACTTGAACGGTATAACATCCGGGTGATATGTCATTTACCCTTTGTAATTCAGAGCCCAGAATTGGAATAATAGCAACTTAAAATCCGTATACCATGAGACCACTTAGGCACAGTTTCTCCAGTACCCTGTTCAGGCTATGCCTGGTAACTACATTGTCAATTCTTTCATTGACCGGTTTTGCCCAGCTTGCCGGAACCTACTACATCGGTCCGGCGGATTCCGCCAGAGCGGATTTTAACAGCTTCGCTGCAGTAGCGGATTCGCTCAATACATCAGGCATATCAGATTCTGTTATCTTTAATATACTTCCAGGCAGGTACCAGGTTCATATCCAGCTCAACGACATCGTCGGAGCGGATGGGAATAACCAGATTGTTTTCCAGTCATCTACCGGTGATTCCACCGATGTCATCATTGACTACAATTATACTTCATCGGATGTAAACTGGATGATCATCCTGAACGGCACGGACTTTATTACCTTCAGGAATTTGTCCTTTAATGCCACATCAGGCAGCTCTGGACTTGGAAGGGTATTTATCATGCAGGGCTGGGTCAGCGGTGTAAAATTCCTGAACAATGTATTTTACGGTAAAGCTGCTGCTAATGGGGGCAGGATGGATCTCATTCAGTCAACGTCAAACTATAATCACAGACAGCATATCCTAATCGAACACAATACATTTTATAATGGCGAAAATGCAGTGAAAATTGTGGCAGACCAGAGCAGTCAATCTCCCGGAAACATAATCAGGTATAACAATTTCTTTAACCCGCAGTCCAGAGGCATAAACCTGGTTGGTAATGATGCTCCCATTATATCCGATAACTATTTTGATGTCGATCTTCATGACAGAGGTGCAATTGAACTTCGGGCTTGTGACAATGCCTTCAGGGTAATAAACAATATAATTGAGATCGAGAATCCAAGATATGCCATCAGTCTAACCGATTGTGATGGTAAGGCCAGTTTGGAAGGGAGGATTGCAAATAATTTTATTGATATGTGGAAAACGGGTTATATTAACGAAGGAATCAGGCTGGATAACACCCATCATACACAGATATACCATAACAGCGTCAGGATCTACAGCGGATGGAAAACAACCAGCAAGTGTTATCACCAGCTGGGCAGCAGCTCAAACATTGACGCCCGGAACAATATATTTGCCAATCATTCAGGAGGATATGCACTCAGCAACGCCAGTGGCAGCTTTTCCAATACAAATAACAATGATTATTATACTAACGGGAACTATCTTGCCATCTGGGGATCCTCCAACATTAAGGATCTTGCCGACTTTAAGGCCATGAGGACTCCCTACGACGACGCATCCCTTTCTGTCCATCCTGTGTTTGTGTCAACCACACCGTCAAACCTGCATACAAGCACCTTCCATTTAAAAAATGCCGGCGCCGATCTCAGCTCCGTTGTGCCTGAGGATATTGACGGACAGGGCCGCTCAGCTACACCCTGTATCGGCGCGGATGAATTCATAAACCCAACAGGCGCAGCCCTGTCAGGAACCATATCCATTGGCAGCGGGCAGACCTATACAAGTATTTCCCAGGCAGTGGACTCATTAAACAAATATGGGATTAGCGGGGGACCGGTTACATTCAACATCATGGATAATGGAGGTGCCGCATACGAGGAGAGTGTATTTATTAATTACATTGCAGGTGCTGATGATGCTAACCGCGTTACTTTTCAGCCGCATCCGGCCAACACAAAGGATGTTATAATCCAGTATGGAGGCCAGACCGACTTGCAGCCATGGGTAGTAAGCCTGCAGCGGGCCAGTTACATTACACTCAGAGACCTGACCTTTACCACAACCAATTCAACCTATACTGGTGTAATGTATTTCCAGGGCTATTGTACAGGGGACAGTATTCTTAACTGCAATATTAACAGCCAGGGCAGGGTAACCGGCCATTATGCAGTATGGGCTTATCAGGACGAGGTACATAATCTCAGTCTAATCGGGAATACCATAACGGACTGCGGCGGCGGCATCGGAATCTGGGGTATTTCCAGTTCTAATCGTTCCACGGACATTCAGATAAGGGACAATATACTAGAGAGCCAGTATGCGGCAGCTATCTATCTTGAATATCCGTATAAACCAATAGTTTCGGGTAACTACATGAACAGTGATAACACAACCTATGATTATTATGGAATTTATGTCAATTCCAGTGGCAACGGATTTGAGATCACTGGGAATAAGGTTATCTGCAACACAGCCAATCATAGTATCCGCGTCCACAATAGTAAAAGCTCCACAGGCAATGAAGGACTGGTCGCCAATAATATTGTTGATTTCAGGGCAGGGGGATCTGTAGCATACGGAATTGAAATTACAAATTCGGAATGGGTAAATGTTTACTTCAACACCGTCAAGATCGGAGCAGTGAACCTGGATGCAGGCTCCAATGCGTTCTCTAATACCAATGGAGCCAACATCTGTGTCCAAAACAACATTTTCTGCAATTTCGGATACGGAAGGGCATATTATAATGAACAAACGAATGCTATAACAGCCAGTGACAATAATGTCTTTTTTACGGGTGGTAATTTCATTGCCAAATGGGGAACAGCTGATAAAGCT
This sequence comes from uncultured Bacteroidaceae bacterium, assembly GCA_963777115.1. Lineage (GTDB taxonomy): Bacteria > Bacteroidota > Bacteroidia > Bacteroidales > SM23-62 > SM23-62. The sequence continues at coordinate 511,015 of CAVZPP010000003.1, forward strand.
ACACTTGCAGATTGGCAGACTGCCAGCGATATGGACAACAATTCACTGGTGGCAAATCCTGCATTTACAGATACTGATAATCTGAAATCCCAGAGTTCCTTTCTTGATGGAGCCGGGATAAAAATTGAAGAGCTTGATGCAGATTTTGACAATATTGTTCGTAATGATCCACCGGATATTGGAGCCCTAGAATTTACATCACCTTTTACACCTATGTCCGGAGTTTATACGGTCTATGGGACCAATCCGGATTTCACCAGCATCAGGCAGGCCGTAGACAGTCTTAATTTCAAAGGCGTTTCGGGTCCGGTTGACCTTGCCATACGCGACGGTAACCATCAGGAGTATGTCGGAAGCCTGTACAAAATCACCGGGGCCAGTCCCGATAATACAATTACCATCAGGTCGGAGTCCGGTGATAATGAACTTGTAAAAATCTATTCGACTGAACCACAAAACCTATTCTGGTGCAGAAGCGTGGAATACCTGACCATCAAGGATCTCACAATCTCCTGCACGAGTCCTACAACCGGCAGGCCCCTGGCATTCACCGGTACCTCAACCAACATTAACATTTTGAATAACCGGCTGGCATCCTCAGGCAATCAGGAATCTGTCCTGTATCTGGGAAATTGCGTAACCGACAGTGTGGTGATCCGGGATAACATATTTTCAAAAGGGAAAAAAGCGATTGAATTCTTTGGTGACAGCCAGCAACCATCAACGAAAACCTATATTATCGGAAATACAGCCAACCTTGCCCCAATTACGGGAATGGAATTCAGGTATCATACAGCACCCGTAATATTGAACAATACAATTTCAAATCTGAACAATGCCAACTTCACCGGCATGGGCCTTTATTTTTGCCATGAAGATTTCCTGGTTAGTGGCAACAAGATCGATAATGCCAATTCCGGATGGGGCATCTATATGAGTGACTGCCATGGACTTGAATTCTTTAATGGCATAGTTTCAAACAATGTTGTCAGTGTAGGAGGTACCTATACGGCCCAGGGCATAAGCCTGGCCTCAAGTGAATACACAAATATTTATCATAACAGCATAAACATCACCGGGACCAACAAAGACAATGGTTTCGGCCTCTACACCTCATCCAATAATGTGGGGATCAAATTCATCAATAATAATATTGCCAATAACGGTACAGGACGTGCAGTACGCGTTGATGATGCAAGCGATATAATTGCTTCGGACTTCAATAATATCTATACCGTGGCCGAGGACCGATTTGTTAGGTGGGGGGGGCAATATCCGCTAACTCTCACAGAGCTGCAGGGAATAAGCAGTATGGATCTCAATTCCCGGTCCTTTGACTCGGATTTTTATTCCCGTTCAGATCTCCGGTCAAAACAGGGGGAGCTTTTCAAGGCGGGCACAGATTTGATTGCTGAAGTACCTGTTGACATTGACAGTGTGCCTCGCCATGCGACAACACCGGATCTGGGAGCCTATCAGTTTACATGCGACCGGCTGAATTTAATGTATATGTTCTAACAGGATGTTTTGGGGAACCGACTATGATCATCGACAGCTCCAAAGAATATTGCGCCGGGATCAAAACGCGAATGGTATTTAAGTGGTGGAGTAACTCCTGATCTAAGTACGTATAATGATTATGATACAATTTTATGGACTTTTCCAACCCCGGGTGTGAATAATATCGGATACAGTGTCAGACAAATTGCAGGTTGTAACGATTATGAACAAATCCCGATCGAAGTTCCTGAACTACCGGAATTAGAATTCGTTTTACAGGGAGCATATTGTGATACTGATGACGGAGAGGCCGAGGTAACAGTGACGAATATTCCCGGGCCTTTTACCTATAACTGGCAGCATACGAAAGAGGATGTCAATAAGCTTTCCGGATTAGCACTGGGTAATTATACAGTTGCCGTAACCGATGCCAGGGGATGTACAAAGGATTCCACGATCACCATTGCTGAGGCCTTACAGCTAACCGTAGAGGTGCTGAAAGAATCCTCCTGCGGGGTGCCGGACGGTCAAGCCGTCGTTTCGGCAACGGGAGGTGTGGAACCATACGACTATGTCTGGAATGACGGCACCCTCAATGACACCAACAACACAATGAGGCCTGGAACACATTTCGTCAATGTTACTGATAAGAACGGCTGTGCATCGAATATCTCCGTTGTAATGCCAAACGATGGCTCGGGTCCTCAGGTTGATTATAACAATATTACCCACGTCAAATGCTATGGTGACCGAAGCGGTGCGATTGATATAGATGTTTCAAATGTTTCCGGACAATATACGATCCAGTGGTCGAATGGAGCAGAAACAGAGGATGTCGACAGCCTTGCCGCAGGTATTTACAACGTCACCGTAATTGGTGAGGATGGATGCCAGGGAGCCGGAAGTTTCCAGGTCACTCAGCCGGCACGAATCGATATTTCATCCGAAGTTAAAAATACATCATCATGTGTAGGTGCAGATGGAATTGCAACAGCCATCCCAAGCGGTGGGACGAAACCCTATACATACCAATGGTCCAGCGGAGGTAATTACCAGATTGAAGAGGGACTCTCAGCCGGGCTGTATTCAGTTACCGTCACAGATGCAAGGGGTTGCAAGAATGTTGCGCCCGTCATCGTACAGGACGATGGGGCTCCCAATATTTCCATTACGGATGTCCAGGGAGTTGGCTGCAAGATCAATAACAATGGTTCTATCTCAGCTGTGGCAAATCCATTCAATCCATTCTACGATTATAAATGGTCAAATGGCCAGACCACACCCAGCATCAGTGATCTCGAAGCCGGTGTTTACACCCTCACTGTAGAGGATGATAATGGATGCAAAGGAGTTGTACAGGCTGAGGTTGTACAGGAACCGCCTGCCATGAATCCAATCTGCCTGGTAACGGTAGATCCGGATCTGGGAATGAATAAGATCGTCTGGGAAAAACAGGTGACCGAAGATGTGGACCATTACAATGTCTACAGGGAAAGCTACATAAAGGGAAATTACGAGCTTGTTGGGAGCGTCCCGGCAGACAGTGCGGGAGTGCTGGTTGACTCGATCGCAGATCCAAGTGTCAGGTCCTGGAGATACAGGCTTTCAGTGGTGGATGCATGCGGCAATGAATCAGAACTGAGTCCCTACCATAAGACCATGCACCTCACAATGAATGTATCCACTGTCGCAGCCGAGGCAAACCTTATCTGGGATCCCTATGTAGGATTCGATTTTAATACATACAGGGTTTTCAGAGCCCCCACGGCTGATGTATTTTCACAGATTGACAGTATTTCCGCCAGTGACCGTTTCACCTATACTGATAAAAACGCTCCTGGAGGAGAACCGGTATACTATATAGAGGTCCAGCATCCAACCGGATGCCAGCTCACTTTCAAGAAGGCATCCACTCTTAATGAATCAAAGTCGAACAGGAAGTCCAAGCTAAAGACCACCTACGTCGAAAATATCCTGGGTCTCGCAAGCTTCAATATCTATCCGAATCCAAGTGCCGGATTGGTGAATATTGAGATGGAAGTGGAGGGAAGGGAAGATATCCGGGTAATGGTGATTGATATCAGCGGTCGATTATTGATTGAGCGGAAAATCAGTAATGTCCAGGGCCAGCTTAATACACAGCTTGACCTGTCGGGTTATGAAAGCGGTGTCTACCAGGTTCTTGTAAAAACCAGTGGGCTCTTGTTACACAGGACCCTGATTCTTGAATAAGAAGTTTCCTGCTTAATATGACCCCCTCCCTTTGCGGGAGGGGGTTTTTATTTCACAGTATTGGATAGTTTACTATTTTTGTTTATAAGCACTCCCGCTACCTATAATATGAGGTTTCAATTCCGTATATGGATAATCCTCTGTCTGGTACTGTTCCCTGCCCTTGTCAATGCTCAATGGGAACAGGCCGGAGAGTACCCGGTATTTAACTTTTCTCCCAAGGCCTACAATGCGCTTCAACAAAACTGGTGCATACTTGAGGATCATCGTGGCATCATGTACTTTGGGAATAACCAGGGAGTGCTGGAATATGATGGTGCGGACTGGAACATCATTAAACCAAGGTACGATGACAGGATCAGGTCGATAGACATTGACCGGGAAGGCAGGATATACATTGGATCGGTCAATGACTTCGGCTACCTGGTTCCTGATTCGATCGGACAGATGGGGTATGCCTCCCTGGCCGATGAGCTTGATTCCCTGCAGGGGGATTTCGGTGATGTCTGGAAAACATTTGTCTCCAAACGAGGGATAATCTTTCAAACCCAGCATTACCTCTTTATTTACCAGGATGGTTCCATTATCACCATACCTTCAGAGCAGGAAATACATGAATCGTTTTACACTTCAGGTGATCTTTACCTGAATTTTTCGGAATCCGGACTGCACAGGCTGGTTGGTGACAAGTTTATAGCCCTGCCGGAAGGTGGAATTTTCAGTGAGAAATATATATACGGTATGCTGGAGTTATCGCCTGGCAGGGTAATAATTGCAACCGAAACAGACGGATTCTACCTTCTAGAATCAAAGGGATCTTTTACAGATCGTGGTAGGATCAGTAAAATCAAAACATCAGAGGATGAATTATTTGCTGCAGCTGAGATCTATAATATAATCAGGCTTGATTCTTCAAGAATCTCTATCGGGACCTGGGGACTGGGTGCCATTATCATTGATACATCCTTCCAGATCCTGAGCATCATTGACAAGGGAACAGGCCTGCAGGACGAGATTGTCCAGGGACAATATGCAGATCCTTCGGGTAATCTATGGCTGGCCCTCAGCAACGGGATCAGCCGTGTAGAAACCGGTGCAGCACTGACCAGGTTTTCCGATTATCGTGGGCTCACCGGTTCGGTCAAGTCAATCACACGCTTTGACAATACCCTATATGCCGCAACAAATACCGGTCTGTATAATATTGATAAAAAGCATTATAACAAAGATCTGACAGATTTTGCAAGGTCTTATTTCACACCGGTTGACCGCATTGATTTCGAATGCTGGGACATGATCACATACAGGCACAATGATGAAGAGATCCTTCTGGTAATCACAAATGATTACATCATGGAAGTTGGGAAGAATAATAAAACGCAATTCCTTTTCAATGAATATGCAAATACCATTCATCAGTCGAAACTTGATCCCAACAGGGTGTTTGTGGGCCTCGAAAGCGGATTGATGAGTATCTACCGCAAGGCGGGAAAATGGATCAATGAAGGCTACATCGAAGGGATCGATGAATGGATCGATAATCTATCGGAAGACCATATGGGAAATCTCTGGGCCGGTACCCAGGATGAGGGTATTCTTCGCTTACACATTCAAAATTTCAAAGCGGATGGCCTCCTGGGTGAATATTCCGTCTCCAGGTTTGGAGAAGAACAGGGATTGCCAAAGGGACCATTTATTATTTCCCAATTCAGGGGTCCGGTTACCGTAGCAACCAATACGGGATTGTATAAATACATTATGCAGGAAGAACGCTTCGAGCCTGACTCAAGCTATGGGACCGAATTTGCAGATGGTACTTATTATATTCACCGGATCACGGAATATTCAAAACCCGAGATCTGGATGGTTACATATAATGAACAGGCAGAATATAAATTCGGAGTCGGATACCTGCATGAGCGAGAACCATATACATATGATTGGGTCAATGAACCCTTTAAGCTTCTAGGAGAAGAGGCCACTCATGCCATTTTCCAGGACGATGATGGCATTGTATGGTTTGGGGGAGCTGCCGGTGTGTCACGTTTTGATCCTAATGTGCAAAAGGATTATCAACGTGAATACAAGGCATACATCCGCCGAATCGAATTCAGTGAAGGCGGAAATGTTTTTGGCGGAACCTACTTTGACCAGGAGAATATCCCATCCCTTGAACAGGTCTTTGCCTTGAAACCCATCCTCCCTTATTCAAAAAACTCCATGGTGTTTCACTATGCCGCCCAGCCCGGTGAAGATGAATCCTTTATGAGATACAGTTATTTCCTGGAAGGAAATGACAAGGACTGGAGTGAATGGACTCCCGAGACAAAAAAGGAATACACCAATCTCCACGAAAGAAAATACCTTTTCCGGGTTAAGGCCCGCAATATCTATGACCAGGAAAGCATTGAGGCTAATTATGAATTCACCATCCTGGCTCCATGGTACAGGAAATGGTGGGCTTATATGCTTTATGTGCTGATTGCAAGTGCAATTGTATATATCATCGTAAAAGTCTATACACGTCAGCTTCGTGAAATCATTCGTGAAAGGACTGCAGAGGTTGTTGAACAGAAGGAAGTGATTGAAGAAAAAAACAAGGACATAATGGACAGCATCCAGTATGCTAAGAAGATCCAACGTGCCCTGCTTCCACCCGAAGATGATATGGGAAAACTTGACCTGGATGGATTTATCCTGTTCCTTCCAAGGGATGTGGTGAGTGGTGATTTCTACTGGCTGCACAGGCGGGACGGGAAAATAATTACCGTGGCTGCTGACTCTACAGGGCATGGGGTTCCCGGGGCATTTATGAGCATGCTGGGGGTGGCATTCCTGAATAACATTGTCAGCGAAGGCAGCACATTGAATGCAGGCGAGATCCTTGATGAACTTCGGGCTGAAGTTATTGCTGCTTTAAAACAAAAAGGACATGAAGGTGAACAGAAGGACGGAATGGACCTTGCCCTTCACATTATTGACCAGGAGAATATGAAAATCGAATTTGCCGGTGCGAATAATTCTTTGATCATAATTCGCGATAATGAGCTCATCCAGTTTAAGGCAGACCGGATGCCAATTGGCATACATGAGCGCGCTGATCAACCATTTACAAACCACGAGATAGATGCAGTCAGCGGAGATGTTCTGTATACCTTTTCTGATGGATTCCAGGATCAGTTCGGTGGTGAGAAAAACAAAAAGTACATGATCAAAAGGCTGAAGGAGCTGTTTCTAAAAATACACCAGGAACCCATGGAAAAACAAAAAGAGATCCTGCTTAAGGAATTCAACGATTGGATCGTCCCCTATGACACCGAACAGGTCGATGATGTCATTATCATCGGGGTAAGAATATAATAAAGAATGTTTTCTTATTTTTGTTTAGCTGCACCAATCGGCATAAGTGTCTGCTTATTCATATTATGAGATTCAGACAGATTATATATTATTTAACCCTTCTGCTTTTTATCTGCAAGATTTCTTGTGGTTTAAGTACGGCGCAAGCTTCTAAGGAGATCGGCCTTTATCCAATTTATAACTTCTCGCCCAGGGATTACAACGGTCTCGCTCAAAATTTTTGTGCAATTCAGGATCATCGGGGAATCATGTATTTTGGGAACAATAATGGTGTAATGGAATATGACGGAGTTAACTGGAATCTGATCAGTATTGGTAATGGCTCCAGGTCCCTTTCGATGGACATAAACTCCGAAGGCAGAATATTTGTCGGATCAGTTAATGATTTTGGTTACCTCAAAGTTGATTCCCTTGGCACAATGGTTTATCAGTCTCTTTCTGATCGACTTCCTGAAGAGCACCAAGACTTTGGAAACATAAGAAGAACTCATGTTATCGATCGTAGAGTTGCATTCAGGGCAGACAATCATCTTTTTGAATGGACAAATGATTCCCTTTCAATGATTTCAACTGAAAATGATATTCATGAATCATTTTTAGTTGATACCATTTTATTCATTCAGTTATCCGACTCCGGCCTTTTCTGGCTGCAAGGTGATAATTTTGTTCCCATATCTGGTAGTAATCTGTTTGCTGATAAAGAGATTTTTGGAATGGTCTCCTTAAATCATTCTGATATCCTGATTGCTACCAGACGTTCCGGTTTATTTAAATTATCCATATTAAATGGCAATCTTGAGAATGTTAAAATTCAAAAATTACATACTCCAAATTACAGATTATTTGAGAATGCAGAAATCTATAACGCTATTCGAATTGATGAAGAAAAAATCTCCTTCGGCACATTTGGAAATGGAGCCATAATCGTTGATACATCATTTAACTTACTTGCCATTATTAATGAAGAAGCCGGACTCCAGGATGAAGTGGTATGGGGACAATATGCCGATAAGTACGATAATCTTTGGCTTACCCTTGGCAGCGGTGTCAGCAGAATTGAAATCAATTCTCCAATTACACATTTTTCCGATATTCAGGGGCTTTCCGGAACAATCCAGGCAGTAACACGATTCAACAATAAAATTTACGTAACAAATAATCAAGGATTATTTTATCTCGACCAGCAATACTTCAGCAAGGGATTGTCCGATTTTTCCCAACCCATTTTCAGGCAGGTGAAAAGATTCGATTTTGAATGCTGGAATCTACTTACTTATATCAATGGATCTGAGGAAATATTACTGGTTGTTAATAATAGTGGCGTTTATGAAATAAACCGGAATAATGAATCAAATGTTCTCCTTTATGATTATGTCTACAGCCTTTTTCAATCAAAACTTGATCCAAATCGTGTTTATATTGGCCTTGAAGAAGGACTTACAAGCATTTACCGGAAAAATGGAACCTGGATACTGGAAGAAAAAATTGAAGGAGTAACAGAATGGATTAACTCCATAGCTGAAGATCATCTGGGTAATCTGTGGATGGGTACTTTGGAGGGAGGTGTATTGAAAATGCATATCCAGTATATCGAAGATGGTAGAATTGGGAAAACTTCTGTTACCAGATACAATAAAGATCATGGTCTCCCTGATGGAGAATCCATTGTATCATCCCTTAAGGCTCCCATTTTGGTTGGTACATCAAAAGGTCTTTACAAGTATCATCTTCGAACCGATAATTTCGTCCCGGATTCTGCTTTCAGAGAAGACTTTTATGATGGCAGCCTCTGGATACACCGAATCATTGAATCTCCGAATCCTGAATTCTGGATGGTTGCCTGGGATAAACATGCAAAAGAGTATCAATATTTTACCGGGTATTTCAAACTATCCCCTGAAGGGGAATATGAGTGGATCTCCGCACCTTTTGCAGGATTGGCTGAGGGTTTGATGTTTAATATTTACCTCGACAGGAATTCCATTGTTTGGCTGGCAGGTATGGAAGGGCTTTTCAGGTACAACCTGGATAATTCAAAAAATTATGATAAAAGCTTTAATGCCTATGTGAGAACAATTGAATACAGTGAAGGAGGACTGGTTTTTGGAGGGTCAAACAGGAATGAAATCAATGTAGCTGTCCTTAATCAACCGGAGCGATCTAAACCTTTGCTGCTTTATCAAAATAATTCACTGGTTTTCAATTTTGCAGCTTTAGATGGTGAAAATGAATCATTTATGCGTTTTTCCTACTTCCTTGATGGTAATGATAAGAACTGGAGTGAATGGACAAAGGAATCATTTATCAGATATACGAACCTTCATGAAGGCAAGTATGCATTTCAGGTAAAAGCTAAAAACATCCATGGTCAGGAAAGCAGCATAAGCAGTTATGAATTTTCAATCCTTGCACCATGGTACAGAAAGTGGTGGGCTTATTTGATATATGTGATATTAGCCTCGATGGTTGTATATATGATTGTGATATTATACACAAGACAACTTAGAGAAATAATACGTGAACGAACAGCAGAAGTGGTGGAACAGAAAGAGGTTATTGAAGGAAAAAACAAGGATATAATGTCCAGTATTCTATATGCCGAAAAAATACAGCGGGCAATGCTTCCACCAGAAGATGATCTAAAAAAGATGGAACTGGATGGCTTTATCCTTTTCCTGCCAAGGGATGTGGTAAGCGGGGACTTTTACTGGCTGACAAACAAAGACGGTAAGATTATTACAGTTGCAGCTGATTGTACAGGTCATGGGGTACCGGGAGCATTTATGAGCATGCTGGGGGTTGCCTTTCTGAATAAAATTATTGAGGAAAGAAATATCACGAAAGCCTCAAATATCCTTGATGAATTAAGGACCGAGGTGATTTCTGCATTAAAACAGAAGGGACATGCAGGAGAACAAAAGGACGGGATGGATGTCGCATTGCATATTATCGATAAGAAAAACATGAAAATTGAATATGCTGGTGCCAACAACCCTCTCATTATAATAAGGAACAATGAAATCATCCAGGTGAAAGCCGATCGGATGCCGATCGGAATCCATACTAAGATCAGTACACCCTTTACAAATCATATTATAGATATTCAAAAGGGGGATTGCCTGTATATTTTCTCCGATGGCTACCCGGACCAGTTCGGGGGACAGAAGAATAAAAAATTCATGGCTAAAAAAATGAAGGATCTATTGCTAAGCATCCATACTAAAACTATGGATGAGCAGAAAAAGGCACTTCTGAAGACATTCCGGGACTGGACTGAACCCTATGGTACGGAACAAATCGATGATATAATCGTTATCGGTGTCAGAATTTAAGAATTCAAAACCCCTTACGGGATGTTGAATTCTATATTCATTTTTATCTATTGGATAATAAGCACACTGCTGTAAATACCCGTATCAGTTTCTATATGTATCTGATAGTTCCCTTTCTCCTGACCAGTCAAATCCAGAGGGATATCTACCCTGTTGAATACATTTGTTAACTCGTTTACATAAACCAGCTTCCCACTTATGCTAAAGACTTTAACCTTCAGGTCTCCTGTCTTCCTACAATCTACGGATAGATTGAAAATACCGGAACTTGGATTAGGCCATATTTTAACTGTGTATTCTTCCCCAGGAGTTTCAAACCCAACTCCTACCTCTGATTTCAATTTATCTTTTCTGTTTGATCTAGCAGAATTAAGAGTAGCAGCCTTCAGCGGTGTACATCCTGTAGGATGTTCCGACTCAACATAATACCATACATCCTCATCTGGAACCGCATAGTCAGAGTATTGCTTCTCCGTGCTTGGTATCTGGGTAAGTTCAGTCACCCCAGACGAAGCTGCCCATCTCCATATTGTATAGGAATTTTCCTTAGGTAAGAATCCTTCATAGTGGCTCCAAATAAGATTCACTGAATTCAAAAGTCCAAGGTTAAGAGTAAGATGAATGGTTTTATGAGGTAAACTAAGCACCGATTCCCCACATTCCCCAACGGCAGAGATTTTATATCTCCAGGAACGATTTACGGGGTCTGCATGTTCATCGACATAGGAGCTGAGGCTATCAAATGATACATTACCAATGAAATTGAATACACCTGCTGAGGTGGTTTCCCGGTATATGTTGTAGGATGTAATACCCTGTCCGGATTCCTTATTCCATACAATCATATTCTTCCCCGTTAAGGAATCTACGGTAACAAGGCAGATGGAAGGTCTGGGTGGAAGCTCAGCAGAAATAGTCGCATTGGCGTACCCCAGACAACCTGAACCATCATTTACTTCAACCGTATATTCTCCCGGTCCAACACCAGTCAGGTCCTTTGAAGTTCCAACTGTACTGCCATTTTTCGTCCATTTATAAGTATAACTGCCGCTTCCGCCCCCAACAGTGATAATTATTGAACCATTTTCCACCCCACATTCGCTGGGAATCACTGATGATACATTTACAACGGGAGCACCCTTTGCACTTACAGCAACAATATAATTTGCCATACAGTTATTCTGATCCATTATGGTGGCCTTATAGGACCCTGCTCCTACATTAGTCATCGTACTCATATGAGGCGCAGGCAGTCCTTCCCAGGCAACTGAAAAAGGAGTTGCACCTGGAATTGGAGTCCCTCCCGAAATGTTTAACTCAATGACTCCGTTAGCAACCCCACAATCAGTTGGAGTTAAGGATGAAGCAACTGTAATCGGAGCGGGTTCCTCTACCGAAATACTCTTTACAGCTTTACACCCGTCGGCATCGGTTACACTTACCTCGTAAGGGCCGCCGGCCAGATTCAACACATCCTCTGTTATCTCTCCATTAGACCATGAGTAATCGTAAGGCTTTTTGCCTCCTTCTACATTAATGTCAATGATACCATTTTCATCTCCACTGCAATCCAAATGTTGAATACCGGTTAAACTGATTTGAGGTCCGCCAATATCATTAATTTCTGCGACACCGGTATTGATACAACCAATATTATCAGAGACCGTAACCGTATAAAATCCTGATTCAAGATCAGTAGCTGAAGAATTCGAAGAGCCACTTGTCCATAAATAATTATAAGGAGGATTATTGCCGGTGACCGTAGCTGTTGCACTTCCCTCATTCTTTCCACACGGAGTGTCCGCGGTTGATATATCTATCTGAATGACATCATATTCCGTTATTGTCAGAGTTTCCTTGATAACAGATCCCTCAGAATCAGTTACAGTCACAGTATAAGAACCCGCTGCTAGTCCAACCGCAGTGGAATCAGTCTGCTGCTGCGGATCATCCCAGAGATATGTAAACGGAGGCTTCCCGCCTTCCATAGTAACAGTTGCTATACCATCGGATGCCCCTTGACAAATGGGTGAATTTGTCCCGGATCCCAGATTAATCACATTGAATTTCTCTTTTGCCACGATGCTCCAAACACCAATGGAATCCTGTACTCTGATAAACAGGGTATGCTCTCCTGCTTCCAGGCCTTCAACCAGTATACCACCTGCCCATTCAATTTCATTGCCGGGAGTAATAGGAATGCTAACACCCTGACCTTGTGGTACCGAATCCTTATTAAAAAAGTATTCGGCAGCAACAATCCTGGAACTGATTCTGCTTAGATCCAGGAGAGCATCATCAAATACATGAAACAAATGCCTTGAAATATGGCCCCACCTACCAGATGCATCTTTTGCTCTTACTAAAAGTTGATGCATACCGGGACCTATGCTACTGGTTGAAAAATTTACCAATTTTTCAAGATCGGCTTCGGGTGAGTCAGGAACCCATGTTCCTGTGCCGACACCCAAATCTCTGTCAAAGAAATATTCAAATCCGGTCAGATCAGGCGGAATTTTTGAAATATCCATCGGAGTATCATCATATACATAAAATAGATGGCGCTTAACAAGACTCCATCTGCCGAGGTCATCCCTGACCCGTATAAAAAGATTATGAAATCCCGGTCCCAATGGAGAAACAGGGAAGTTATATGTTTCAGTGATGTCAACTCCGGAAGTTATTGTAATCGGAATTCCTTTTCCAACTCCAGGATCGGAATCGAAGTAGTACTCAGCATCCATAAGGTTCTGAGTCCAGACCTGTCCGAATGCCGTAATGCTAATTATTAAGAAGATTAATGTTCTTTTCATGACTTATTTATTAATAACAGCTCATTTATTTGAGCGTCATGAAAATTAATCCTGTTTTTTTGCTTTGAAAGTTACTTCCAAAGTTCCTCCGGCTTTAACAGAACTTGCATCAGCCGGGAAGGAAATTTCTGTCATCTGCGGTATACTTGGATTTGCACCCGGGGTGTAAGGTAACATCCCTCCATGAATGCCCATATCTGATGCGTCTGTTCCTCCATTAACAGCATTTGTATTTCCTACATTCAGATCATAACTGAATGAGTAAGCACCACCTTCAAGTGGATAGTTGACAAACAGGGGATTCTCGTTCTCAACGTTTCCACTTCCTACGCTTCCGGGATTCCCTGGACTACCTACCAACACATTGTTCGTATTAAGGTATGTTATATTATTATTAAATGCACAATCAGTACAACCCTGGGGTTCAGCAGCGTAGAATATGCAATTTTCAATCGTAAGATCGCGTGCGTAAGTAAAAACATTGACCCCTGACTTATTCAAGAAAACACAATTTCTAACATATACGCTATCCTGGGATATGGGGTTGTAATAATAAGAATCGCCAACCAGAGATTTGTCAAATATGTTATTATGAAACTGGATATTCTCGATAGTACCTTCCGAAACATATAAACCAGAATTTGTTACATAACAATTACGGACGGTATCATTCCTATAGGTAACGCTTGCCTGGTTAAAATCAACATAATTGACCCAACATCTCTCTATTAACACTCCTTCCATAATCTTCGAAGAGTTGGTTTGACCATAAAAATATATATTGGTAATTCTAAATCCGGATATTTTCGAATCACTTGCAGTGAATCCTACAACAGCCTTACCGTCAAGATACAGGTAGCGAATAGTTGAATTGTAACCGTAAGGGTTTCTATAACCCGCGCCAATCAGGATTATTTCCCTGTCCACTGTTACATCCCCATAGCTGGTTGCAGAACCGTAAACCATAATAGTATCACCGTCAAGAGAGTTGTTAATGGCCGTTTGAATCGAGGTGTGCTGTGCCGGAGCTTTAGGATCGTTACTTACAGTCCGGACAGTAGCATGCACGCTGACTGCCATAATGCAAATTAAAGTCAGGGTAAAAATTACTTTTTTCATGATTTTCGTTTTTTTGTATTATTTGATTGGTTATCTCATTTTCAGGGATAGCTAAGATATAAATTAAAATCACATATCAGCATCTTTTAATCTGTTATGTTTGAATTAATTATCTAAATTTTGCTCCAATAAGATACACCGTACATGCATCTGTAGCAAATCTTTTTGACGAGAACCTGTATGATATGGTTTAATCAGGGGTTTCCTGAGAGACTTATAAGGTTTGTTTACTGGCAGGTCTTCTTCATAATCCTTTTCAGATTATAACTGGTCCCCCATTCCATCGCTTTCTTATAATCCGGACAATAGTCCTCAGCTGGTCTGTTTGTCTTCATCTTGATGTTCCCGCGAAGGGCATAGTAATCTCCTTTTGTATGGTCTTTTTGCATGGCCCGGTTTACATCGTCACGGGCTTCCTGGTAATTCATCATCTTAAAGGCGGCCTTGGATCGCTCATAATAATATTTGGCATGACTGTCATCCAGGTTTATTGCATGATTCATATATTCCTGAGCCATGGCCGGTTGTTTCAGAAAATCATTCATGAGAATTCCCAGGTAGTAATAATTTTCAGGATCATCAGGATTAACACTCAAAGCATAATTCAGATCTTTTTGACTGCCTTCAAAATCATCCATATGCATTTTACTGGCACCAGAAAATTTGTAGAAATCAGAACTTCCGGGTACGAGTTCGATGCATTTACTGAAATCCGCTCTTGAACTCCTGTAATTCCCGTTGACAAAATATGAATATCCACGAGCATAATAATAAATCGCATTTTCCGGTGCAGATTCAATCGCTTTATTCATAGCCTCTTCTGCAAGGTTATCAGGAATTGCTGATAGGGCCCTGTAATCAAGCTGTAATCCAATCTCGAAGTCCGCCTTCATAGCCTCCTCATTGCCAAGCCTGTGGTCTGCCACCCCTCTGAGAAGAAATCCCATAGCATTCCCCCGTTTGAGTTCCAACACCCTGTCAAAATCTTCCTTGGCGGCTTCATTCTCCCCAAGTCCTAATCTGGATACTCCCCTGTTGAGATAGATTAATGCCATTTGGGGGTCCAGATCGATGCCCCGGTCAAAATGGCTTACAGCCTCGGCATATTCCTTAAATCCAGATGAGAGAACTGTGCCCAGCACTAAATAACCAGGGGCAAAATCAGGATAGTCCTCAACCAGGATTCCGGCCAGCTCCCTTGATTTCTCATTGTTGGCCCCAAGATATTCCCAGGCATCGCAAAACTTTGCATGAGGAGAGTCCTTGAAATCATTACCTATGTTTTCAGCATATTCCAATAAACCTGTTTCGAGGTACCAATCAAGCATCTGATCAGGATCCTTCTGGCAAAAACAATTACCGGTAAAACCAGAGAATAGAATCACAGCAATAAGGACTGTCAGGGTTGGGAATTGGTAGGTTTTCATGTGGTATTCAGTTTGTATGCATCTCAAATTTAAGAAAAATCCATTGCAACCAGATAACCACCATGTTTTCTGATGTTTAAAACAAAACCATCTTTAAATATCAGGTACTGTCCTTTGATTCCCATTAATTCCCCCTCAATGTGACGGTTCTTATCAAAACCAACACTTTTTACTTTTTCCGGATATTCCCTGACAGGATACCTGATCTCAGTAACCTGGCTTTCTGGTATAATATATTCTGAAAACTGATTGCCTAGTAATTCCGATGCCTTTTCTTTTTCCTCCACCAGATCTTTATTCCTGTCGACCTTATTGGTCAACATATTCCTCCAGTTGGTTTTGTCACTCATATGTTCCTTTAATGCTACTTCAATCCTGCCTGCCATATGGCGGTTTGGGGTTTTTGCCAGGGGGATGGCCTTCCATGCGCCCTGGTCGATCCATCGGGTTGGAATCTGGGTGGCACGGGTAATCCCAACCTTCAGTCCACTCGATAGAGCAAGGTATACTATATGATCCTGGAGACAATGCTGTTCGGACCATTTCATATCACGGGAAATCCCCTCATGTGCCTGACAAAGCTCGGGCCTTAACACACATTCACTTGTTTCCGGGGCTGTGGTGAAACAGGGATAACAAAATCCCTGGGCAAATGATTTCCTGGTAACCTTTCCGCATTTGACACAATAAATGGTATCAAGAAACTCAAAAGCCACCCTCATCCCAAGCAGGTCATTCATGGCAATATCATCAGTCCCAAGAGAGAGAAAATAGCTTACCTCCTCACCTAATTTGGCTGGCATTTTCAGTAAAATTCCTTTTTTCATAAATTTTTATACAAAATCAGAAAAAAATATTTCATATCTAAAATACTGAATTTCTGATATTTATCTAATATTATAAAGAAATATTATAATAATTATAGTACTTTGTATTGCATAGTACTATATTTTTTTCATATCTTTGTATAGGATATTTACTTGTTATGTATAGTATTTTTAAAATATTACTAGTATTAAAGTTAACATTAATCCTTCTTTTCCTTACCTCGGGAATGGGAAATGTTTCTGAAGGCCTGGATTATACGCCGATCCCGCTACAGGTCATTGATAATAAAATCACTGTTCCTGCAATACAAACAGAACACTCTGAGCAAATAGTCCAGGTTTGTCCGGATAAAAACAGCCTGAGTGATCTGCGGCTATATATAGAATTATAAACATTGAGAATAATAAATCACATGAATGTAGAAAATGCAAAAGCACAAATGAGGAAGGGGATCCTGGAATATTGCATTCTTTCCATCCTGTCAAAAAACGATGCCTACGCTTCAGATATCATTAAAGAGCTTAAGGAATCGAAATTGATCGTTGTTGAAGGAACATTGTATCCGCTTCTGACCCGGCAAAAAAATGCTGGATTGCTGGGTTACCGATGGGAAGAATCAACCCAGGGCCCACCACGAAAATATTATACAATTACTGACACCGGAAATAAATTCCTCGGTGAGATGCACCAGTCATGGAATGAACTGGTAGATGCAGTAAATATGTTAAACATCAAGACAAAAGCAACTAAATAATCATGAAAACGACAATAAAGATAAACCTCAGCGGACAGATATTCAACCTGGATGACGATGCATACCAGGAATTAAAAGAATACCTGGATTCTATCAGTAGGCGTTTCAGAGATTCAGAAGAAGGCGTAGAAATCATTGGGGATATTGAATCCAGGATTGCTGAACTTTTCCAGGAAAAAATCAGTGATAAGAAACAGGTAATTACCATTGAAGATGTAAAGGAGGTAATAGGAAGAATGGGACAACCTGAGGATATTCTGGAGGATGAGGAACCCGATGGCAGCGGAGACAGAAAAACCTACACCAATGGACGGAATTCAAGACGCTTATACAGAGATCCGGAAAATTCAGCAATCGGAGGAGTATGTGCCGGCTTAGCTGCATATTTTGGAATTGAAATCTGGCTTATGAGACTGCTTTGGGTTATATTCTTTTTTGCAACTGGTGTATTATTCATCGTATACATTGTTCTTTGGATCGTAGTGCCAAAGGCAGAAACTGCAGCTGAAAAGCTGGAAATGCGGGGTGAAAGGGTGACGGTTTCAAATATCGAAAAAACCGTAAAGGAAGAATATGAGAATGTAAAAGAAAACGTAAAAGAAGGATACCAGAAGGTTAAGGATTCTGGTGGATTAGAAAAGACCAGAAATGTGTTGGATGAAATCCTGCATTTTATCGGACGTGTTATCCTGATTTTTGCTAAAATTATATTATTCATTATTGGTTTTAGTCTGATTATTGGAGGCTTGGCAACGCTGAGTGCACTTTCTATTGGATTTTTCTTCAGCAGTGCTATTTTTCCCATAACATTTTTCGGTGCCAGATATTCATTCCTTTCCTGAAGTATTTGGGATATTCGGAGACCCAACCAACCTTACACTGATTTCAATTGCCTTGTTTTTCACCATTGCCGTCCCTGTCATCGCTCTAATTTACTGGGGTTTAAAAATGATGTTCCGATTTAAGGCTAATGATAAGGTAATTGGACTGACGGGGTTTGTGCTCTGGATAATCAGCCTCATATTTCTTATTTCTATGGCGGCATTTGAAGGATCTCATTTCACAGAAACAGGCAGATCCAACAAGACTCATGAATTGCAGGCCTTTCCATCTGATACATTACTTGTAGGAATGAATGAAAATCCGGATATCGAAGGATTCTCTGATGAATGGTATTCGAGCTATGACGATGATTGGCACCTGCTTTCTACGGAAGATCGGGTCTATGGAAGGATGGAACTGAATATCCTTCCAGGGGATATTGATAACTGGGAGCTTACAATTAGAAGAAATTCCCAGGGCCGAAATAATGCTGAAGCTGTCAGGAATGCTACAAAACTTGATTACAGCTGGAATCAATCAAATTCCACACTGGTATTGGATCCATATTTCAGCCTTGAAAAACCCAATAAGTGGAGAGCCCCCTCCACAACGGTATCACTTATTGTTCCCGTCGGAAAATACATACGATTTCACAAAAACACCCGGTATTTCCTGAACCGGGTGAAAACAGAAGATGAACTCTGGAAGCATGAGATCGCCGGAGAAGTGTGGAGAATGACTGATGAGGGATTGGTGGTGGTGGACTGATACTTACCTGAAAGATCAGTTAAACAAATTATCGTAAGTCCAGGAGACATAATACAGGGCCCCAATCTGGGCAGAACCGAAACTGGTTGTGTAGTAATTATTTAATAGGTTAGAACCACCGATTTTGATGTGAGATTTCAGATTTTCAAGATTCACATTAACATGAGCATCAACCATTGAAAACGCTGGAATAATGGCAGTGCCAAATGGAGATTCCCAAAAAAAGCTTTCCTGCCACCTCCAATTGATATTAAATCCTATTGATCGGGTCAAATACGGAGTGCCATAGCCAAGATTAAATTTGAACCTGGGGGTATTAAATTGGGGGGAGAAACCTGGAGGAGGATCATTAATCTCCACCATTTCATTAAAAGAAATATTTCCTTTGAGAAGGGCAGTCCTCCCAATTCTGACCTCAGCTCCAACTGCATATCCATATGAGATTACCGGAAAATCTGTACTGACCGTTGTCTGGAAACGGATTTCATCCTCAGTATTGGGATTTTGGGCAAGCATTTGAGTTGCGGTAAATCCATTATACTTGTTTCCGAAAAGATATGTATCCAGAAGCAACAGTTTGTTAAACAATAGTCCTTTATATCCTACCTCTAGTGCAGTGACGTGTTCCGGTCCGAATGCAGGTACATTATAGGGGCCATTTTCGGTCACAGGTTCATCTGTTATTGGATTCCTTCCAGAGAGTGGGTAAACCGGATTATCAGGAATATTATACAGGCCATGAACTTCTGGAAGACCTCCCAAAATGGTATAAGGTCCGATATTGAGATTGACCATCTGATCTGCAATGGATGGAAACCTGAAAGCTGTCTGGGCCGAGGTCCTGATATTATGGCTTTGTCCCCTGCCAAATGAGTATACTATTGATGCCCTGGGAGTAAACCTGCCTTCAAAGTATTGATTTTTATCATACCTGGCTGAGCCTGTTATTTTTAAGTGATTATTGAAAAATGGTTTAGCTACCTGTGTAAAGGCACCATACTGGCTAATTTTTACCGGATTCCCAGGTTCATCAATAAACACAGTGCCTTCGCTGTTTATAGCATAATATCGGGCACTGGCTCCCGCTATCAGTTCAACCACTTTTACGAGCCGGGTAAAATTATACATGCCTTCAATATGGACAAGCCTGCTCTTGTCTATTACTTTTGCTCCTCCTTGTTTTATTGGTGTATTAATGATTTGTTCGAAAGCTGTATTAAATTCCTCAGTACCAGGTAAAGGGAGCGCAGGTTTTGAGGGATCGAATATATTTCCTCGTAAATCGCGGTTATCGGCTACCAGCCTTGCAAACTGGTGAGAGGATTCCTCGCTACCACCCGTAAGGAGTTGTTGAGTGAAGGAGGCGATATATTCTTCATACCATTGTTCACTTGGCTTCCAGGATTCATTCAGTTGTAGGGCAGCGCCACCTGCATCATAGGTGTCTCCGGAATTATCAATGGTGTGATAGGCCCTGAGGTAGAAATTGGGATTTTTAATTTCAGCCCTGACATTGGTAATGTCAAAATTTCTCAGAGAAAACCGGTTTTGAGCAGTATAAACGCTGCTTCCCCGGGCAAAATTCCCCTGAACATAAGCCTCATACTCATTATTGAAACGATAATGCAAAGATCCCCCGAGGCGCATATTCCTTGTATTATAATCCACAAGGTCTTTCTCCTGCCAGCCCGTACGGCTGACTACCTGGTCTGGAAAAAGATCCACAATCCGTTGTACTTCAGCATTATATTCAGGTGTTCCTGGTGTCAGTCCTATTGTCTCAGCTATACCCGCTCCAACCTGTGGAGCAATTTCCTTCAGGTTAACCGGTACAATGATATCATCCCCATATACATTCACGCCATCATAGGCAGGATTATTTTCGCGTGTACTATTGGGGTTCTCCAGATTATAACGATCACGAAGATCATAGGCATGCCAGTCAGTCGCCCGAAGATATCCTCCGGTAACTTTGATGGCCAACTTGTTCTTAAAGGCCTTAGCATATCTGAAATTCAAGTCCCCCATCGGATTCGACCCAAAAGGATGCTTAGCACCCAGGTTCATCATCCCTCCCTGCATGGAAACGCTAATTCCCTGGAAATCATAAGGATTTTTGGAAGTCATAATCAGAGTCCCGTTAATACCCCCCGGACCGTAAAGTGCGGAGGAGGCACCTACAAGCAACTCTACACTGTTTATGTCCAACTGGTTTACCCCGAATATATTACCGGCACTGAAACTTAGACCTGGAGGAATATTTTCTATACCATCAATAATCTGATTCATTCGAAGATTGGCTTCACCGGTAAATCCTCTCGTATTTGGATATCTGAAAGTAAGACTGTGTACATTCATATCAACCCCCTTAAGCTGGTGGAGTCCATCAAAGAAATTCGCTGTGGAGGTCTGCTGAATATCGAGTGCGGTCATTTTTTCGATTGAAACCGGTGATTTCATAATATTTTCCGGAATTCTGGAAGCAGAAACTACTACCTCCTGTCCAAGGTAGATTTGATCATCAAGAAGTACTTCAAGTTCTGTACCATCGCTGATAATATCAATCTCCTGGGATTGATAGCCAATCATTGAAATGACCAGGCGGAATGGTAATGGAACTGAAGTTTCAAGCTCAAATGAACCGTGATGCCCTGAAATTGTGCCTTCCAATGTATTGTGGATGAATACATTTACTCCAACTAATGGTAAGCCTGAACTCTTTTCCATGATGGAGCCCCCTACCTTCGTCACCTGGCCAGACAGAGAGGTGGCAAACCAGGCTACTATCAGAACCCATAGTGCTTTTTTCATGTTTCCATGGATTTGAGTTTACATTTTCCTGCCTCCAAAGTAATAAATTTTACAGAGTACGATTTATAGATAAAGAAATAAATATCAATACGTTCATAATTGATGATCATTTGAAAAATCCGAGCATACAATTCTAAAGTTGTTTAATATTCTGTTTTTTACTCTACTTTAGTCGAATATTTGAAACCCAATCCAAAAATGTTTTAATTATGAGACGTATTAATTTTTCTATGGGATTAATCATGGCAGCAACAACATTATTGCTGTTTTCATGTGAAGAAAAAAAGGAGGAGATTGATGCCCTTGTTGGCAACTATGTCTTTACTTCTGCAACTTTTAATGAATCCGTTTCCATTTTGATCCAGCAAGCTGAAGTCGAATTTCCACAGGGCAGTGATGCATCTGCATTTGTTGGTCCTGGAATAGTGGGAGCTGCTCCTTGTGATAATCTTCAGAATGCTGCCATTGAACTCAAGGCTGATGGAACTACCTATTACATTTGCATGGGTGAGACGAACCAGGCTCAGATGGGCACTTGGTCCATCAATTCGGCCAGAACCATATTAACCCTTAACATCAGCAATCCACAAACATTTTCACTGAGCATTATAGAATTGCAGGTAACTGCCAGCTCTTTCTCGGGAACAGTTGAGAATTTTCCCCTCCCGTTAGATGCCGGAGTTGAATTGGGAGGTTCATTGCCGGGAGGTCTTGTCAATTACCAGACAGCTTCTGTAGATGTAACCTTTACCAAGGTTCCCTAATTTAAAAAAATAGCTATTTTATTCTATTACCGGGCCTGAATCCTTTTATCTGTTGAGAGGGACTTGCCCGGTATCATGTATGCAATAATATGAGGTTTGCAATTCTCAACAATCTGTTTCTGGGCCTTCTGGTAATTTTCTATTGTGATAACTCCCCAGCCCAATCAGTTTACCCACCAATATTAATAGATTCAAATACTATTGCAGGAAAAATCCAATATCTGCAAAATTTAAGTAAATTAAAAAAAAACAAAGCAGGTCCCAATATCATCATTTTACTGGCGGATGACCTGGGAAAGAATGATTTATGCCTTTACGACAGTATGGGCGTCCAAACTCCATGGATTAATAAACTGGCCAGCGAGGGAGTCCTGTTTACCGAGGCTTATGCCACATCTGCGGTATGTAATCCCTCCCGGACCGGCATGATTACCGGGCGATACCAGCAGCGTTTTGGTAACGAGCGCCAGATAATGGGAAGGTATGCCAGGAATGGTTTAGAAAATTTTGCATTTAAAATTTTCTTTAATACACGCCCTCTATATCAGATGGAACCCTGGTATTCCCCTGCCAGGGATGAAATCAGGAAACAGGGATTGCCCGAGTCTGAATTAACTTTATTTGAACTTATGCATTCCATCGGGTACAATACCGGCTGTATGGGTAAATGGCACCTGGGTTATAATGAACCCTTTCTTCCAAACGATAAAAGCGTAAATGATTTCTATGGATTTTACGAAGCTTTCAGCCTGTATGCACCGTTGACGAACAAAAACATGATAAATTATCAACTCAGGAGTTTCCAGGATAAATTAATATGGCGTCAGGAAAGAAAAGGAGCATCTGCGATTGTTCGGAATGGAGAAGAAATAGAGGAAGATGAATATCTGACTTCAAGAATTGCCCAGGAAGCTTGCCGGTTCATTACAGAAAATAAAGAGAACCCTTTCTTATTGTATGTCCCATTTAGTGCTCCTCATACTCCTTTTCAGGCACCCAGATCCTATATCGACAAATTTGAGGATATTAAGGAAGAAAACAAACAAGTGTATTTTGCTATGATCCTGGCGCTGGATGACGCTATTGGTAAGATTATGGAGCAGATTAAAGAATCTGGAATTGAAGAAAACACATTGATATTTTTTTCCAGTGATAATGGAGGAGCAACTTATACGGGTGCAACAGATAATGGTGATCTGAAGGGTGGTAAGATGACTCAATTTGAAGGGGGATTGAATGTTCCCTTTATAATGAAATGGAAAGGAACATTGACAGAAGGTGGAAAATACACTAAACCTGTGTCCTTAATGGATATTTATGCCACAGCCTTTTCTACCTGTTATATTCCTTCGCCCACATTTCTACCTTTGGATGGTGTAGATCTGATGCCCTATTTAACAGGGAAGAATTCCAATTCCCCTCATGAATATTTGTTCTGGCGAACGGATTTCAGCAAATCAGTTCGTTACGACAAGTGGAAACTTATATTGAATTCACGGGATAATTTTCTCCTGTTATATGATCTGGAAGCTGACAAACAAGAAAGATACGACCTGAAAGCTGCGCATTCCGGAATAATTCAACAAATGCTTTCAAGCTTATCAGATTGGGAGAGTGAATTGATTGCTCCATTATGGCCAGGTGTCATGGAATACGAAGAGGAGATAGATGGAGTTAAAATGCGATTTGCGTTTTAAAACTCAACTGAAGACTTACACGGTTTCTGAAAGTGAACTTTCCTGCAATCCTCCAATTTGAAAACACATTTGATGCCATGATGCGAAAAAGCCCTGCAAATGATTGATTTGCAGGGCTTTTTGTTGACCCACTAGGGCTCGAACCTAGACTCTTCTGAACCAAAATCAGATGTGTTGCCAGTTACACCATGGGTCAATCCGATTATAGCGGTGCAAAAATACAAAATTTTCTTAAATCTCCGCAAAGGTTTGGAACTATCGGGTTGGGACTAATAGTTCCAAACCTTTTCAATACCCTGGCATGATTTGAGTTAATGAACCTGGCATTGAAAGTAAAAGCTGAAAGATAATTTAGGTATTATCAAAGACTATTGTTATGGACTACTGAATCAGCATGGTAATTATTCAATATACTCCATATTCCAATTTTTTGTTAAATTTACTTTGATATGGTTAGCTATATCCCGGTTTTGCTTGAAAATGAAATTTCCCTTTTATGCACAATAAAAAAATCACGGTAAAGCATTATCTGAACAAGAGGGCCAAGCCAAAGTTATACAAGAAGGAGGAGTATTATCCCCTGTATATCCAACTGATTGTTGATGCCAAAAAAGCTCAGATAAAGAGCCGGCTTAGCCAGTATCTTGAAATTTACCACAGCGAGATAGAGCAGTTTACCAGAAGAGATTCCCAACTTGACAGGTTATTGCTTTCAGGTTATTTTACCGAAAAACTTTTCGAAACTATTTTAGATGAAAATCGGTTTCCTGTTGCACAACTTTTGGAAGATGAAGTCGCTGTGATCACTAAAATTATCAGCCTTCAAAAACCATTTGATAATAAGCACTTTACTCTGAATAATTTTTCCGTCGAATACAAGAAGCATGTATCAGAAATCACTGAAATTCTTGATGACAGCATTAAGACCTCTTACCGAAAAAGCCTGAACAATCTTTTCCTGGATGCGGTGGACAAGGATGATAAAAGGAAGACCTTTAACATTGCCAATTTCTTCATTCATTATATTAACTGGAATTTCCCTTTCAGCAATTTCTACGAGATAACTTATGAAGTTATTCCTTCTGAACTCAAGTATATTGAAAATCGTGTTGACCAGTCCCTTTTAACATCCATTAAAGCCTATATGGCTTATCACTCCAAAGTCAATATCGTCAAAAGGTTTATGGACAAGCAGGAGGACGGAAAGATCTCAACTCTTTCTTACCTTGACTGGACCACGGATATAAAGGAATTTGTAATTGAGGAATTCACCAAAATATTCGGTAAAAAGAAAGCGATGGAATATGTCGGCAGCCTGGACAGGATTCTTGAACGTAGAATTCATGACAATTAGATCCCTCCACTGCTAATAAATATCAATTCTGAATTCTTTTAATTCCCGGTCAGCTGCTCTGGCACCCGGATGTATCTTTTCAAATTCCCTCCAGAATTGTTTGCCATGATTTTTGTGTACTGTATGTACCAACTCGTGCAGCAGGATGTAATCAATAAGGTGCTCCGGAAGCCGCATAAGATGAAGACTGAGGTTAATATTATTCCTGGCAGAACAGGATCCCCATCGACTTCGGTTATTTTTGATTATGACTTTATTGAATGGCAAATGATGCTTTCGTGAAAGTTCACCCAACCTCGGTGGAAGATATCTTTTCGCCTCTTTTCTCCAGGCTGCCTGTATGCCCCAGCGAATCATTTCCTGGATTTTAGGATCTTTAATGTCTGCCGCTTCTGGAAGCTGGACCAGTATATTCTTATTTTTCAGGCTTACTGAGGGATTTACTTCCTGAATCCTCGAAATGGACAGTACATGCTCATGTGTTCTGAAATCCGTATCCTCCGAAAATACTGTGTATTGATCTTCAAAACTCCTGATTTTCTCAAGGTTTTTATTAATCCATTTCTCTTTAACCCAAAGAAATTCTTCAGCACGTTTTTGGGATACAAATACCGGGACAGTAAGTTTAACAGGTTCGAAGGGCTTTATGGAAATACTTATCCTGGTAGCCCTTGTACTTTTGATGATGCTAATTTTACCAAATTCTTTATGGTCAATGATTTTCTCTGAGAAAGGCATTTTATATACCCGGATTTATGTGCTGAAATAATTATCTTTACTATTCTTATTCGGAGCTATTTAACTACAATCAATAAATCATGTTCGGCATGAAGCAAAGTAAGAAATTTATCCTGTTGATCCCTATTATTTTTTTGATGTTATTAACCTCAGCCAGGGCACAAAAAATCTGGACCCTGGAAGATTGCATCTTGTATGCATTCGAAAATAATATTACAATTAAACAACAGGTTCTGACGACCAACTATAATGAGAATATTCTCAATCAATCCAAAATTTCCCTTGCTCCCAATCTTAATGCAGGAGCTAATCAAGGGTGGTCATGGGGGAGATCTCTCGACGAGACCACCTATATCTATAAGAATAACCAGTCAATGTCAGGAAATGTCAATGTCAATTCCTCCGTTACATTGTTCAATGGCCTGCAGCAGAAAAACAGTATCGATCAGAATAAGTTTAACCTGCTTTCCAGCCAGAAGGATCTTGATAAGCTGAAAAATGATATTTCGCTCTTTCTGGCTTCAGGTTATCTACAGATTTTATTCAACCGCGAACTTCTTCAGGTAGCTATCAACCAACATGATCTCACACTTCAGCAGGTTGACCGCACCTCCAAACTGGTAAATGCAGGGAGCCTGGCACGAGGATCCCTTCTCGAGATCAAGGCTCAGGCTGCCACGGAAGAACTCAATGTAATCACCGCCCAAAACCAGCTGGATATTTCTTATTTGAACCTGACCCAGATGCTTGACCTTGATTCTGTAGGCGACTTTGAAATTGAATTGCCTGAATTCGGAGATGTTGCCAGGGAACCCATTCTTATTACTGTTGGATCAGTTTACAAAGATGCTCTGAATGTTCTGCCTCAGATTGAGGGTGCGGAATACCAGCTTCTGAGTGCTTACGAAGGCCTGAGCATTGCCCAGGGAAGAAGGAGTCCCAGTCTTTCCCTTAATGCTCAATGGGGAACCGGGTATTCAGATGCCCGTCTAAAGCTTGATCCTGATAACCCTGGTGATCTCCTTAATCCAAATTTAATCGATATGCCATTGGGGGAACAGATAAACGGCAACCAGAATATGAGGTTATTCTTTGGACTCAATGTACCCATATTCAATCGATGGATGGTAAATACCGAAATCAGCAATGCAAAATTAGGAGTATTGAATTCTGAACTGTCCCTTGAATCCACGAAGATGGATCTTTACAAGAACATCCAGCAGGCCTATGCAGATGCAACTGCGGCTCGTAAAAGATACCTTGCCACAGAAGAAGCGCTGGCTTCCATGGAGGAATCCTTTAAATATACCGAAGAGAAATTTACAGTCGGACTTGTCAATACAGTTGATTACAATACCGAGAAAACCCGTCTGACGACTACACAATCAGATCTGCTGCAAACAAAATACGATTATATTTTTAAGATGAAGGTCCTTGATTTTTACAGGGGTATTCCAATTAATTTATAAACGATTTCCAATGTTAAAAACCAACTAATATCAGAGGAATAATGAAAACCAATAAACTATTAATTTATATCCTTGTTGCTGCGGTTGTTTTAATAATCCTGGCAGTTGTAGGCAAGAAACAAGGCTGGTTTGGCAAGGAGGAAGCAATAGAGGTGGCAATTGAAAAAATTGAAAGAAGAAATATAATTGAGACCATTACCGCAAACGGGAAAGTACAACCCGAAACTGAAATAAAAATTAGTCCGGATGTCTCAGGAGAGATCGTGGAGCTCCATGTGAAAGAAGGAGACATGGTGAAAAACGGACAACTTCTCGCCCGGATCAAGCCGGAAGTTTATGAGTCGGCAAGAGACCGGTCCCTTGCTGCTGTTAACTCTTCCAAAGCCCGCCAGGCCCAGGCAAAGGCCCAGTTTATCCAGAAAGAACTTGATTACAACCGGAATAAAAAACTATGGGATGAAAAGGCGATTTCCCAGGCGGTTTATGAAACTGCTCACTCAGCTTACCAGATAGCAGAGGCTGAATTAGATGCTGCAAAGTACTCTGTTAAAAGCGCTGAAGCTGCCCTGGATGAAGCTGAAGAAAATCTTACCAAAACCTCTATCTATGCCCCAATGTCTGGAACCGTATCCATGCTGCTTGTTGAAAAAGGTGAGCGTGTGATCGGTGCGCAAATGATGACGGGTACAGAAATGATGAGAATCGCTGATCTTAACAGGATGGAAGTTATGGTGGAAGTAAACGAGAATGATATTGTCCGGGTAAATTTTCTTGATACTGCCCTGATTGAGGTCGATGCATTTTTAGGGGAAAAATTCAAGGGAACGGTGACTGAAATTGCCAACTCAGCAAAGACACTTGGGCTTTCAACTGACCAGGTGACTAATTTTGAAGTCAAGGTTTTGTTAATCCGTGAATCCTACCAAACTCTCTACGACCAGGGTTATAATAATCCTTTCCGTCCCGGAATGTCAGCAACGGTCGATATTCAGACTAAATCTGTTAATCAGGTGCTTGCATCCCCCATCCAGGCGGTCACCACAAGATCTGATTCAATATTGGCAGCTGCAGATACATCTGTGGTTGATAGCATCCAGGAAAGCAGTTCACCTGAGGACCTGATCGAAATAGTATTTGTAGTTAATGAAGAAAAGGCTGAGGCCAGAAAAGTCAGAACCGGAATACAGGATAATAACTATATCGAGATTCTGGAAGGACTTGCAGAAGGAGAAGAAATAATTGTTGCGCCCTACAATGCGGTCTCTAAAAAACTAAAACCTGGATCCCTTATTGATGTAGTAAAAAAAGAAGATCTCTTTAAAGATGACAAGAAAAAGAAGAAGAAATAATCTTCTCCCTTAGAAATCAAATGCCAACAATACTTAATCTTGATACATCAACGCAGGTCTGTTCTGTGGCCCTCTCATCCGGTTCTACCCTTCTGGGGAAACGGGAAAGTCATGAAGAGAAGTCCCATTCAAAACTCTTGAGTGTTTTTATTCAGGAACTCCTGGTTGAGAATAAGCTTAAGCCTGCTGAACTTGATGCAGTTGCAGTTAGTGCCGGTCCAGGTTCCTATACCGGCTTGCGTATTGGAGTATCTACGGCCAAGGGAATTGCTTACGGAAGCAGGATTCCTCTTATTGGAATTGGAACCCTGGATATACTGGTTTCCGGGGGAAGAAAGCAACCCGAAATAAAGACAATCCTGGACAGGAATCAGCTTTCACATCTTTGTCCAATGATCGATGCCAGAAGAATGGAGGTGTATACAGCATTGTATGATTCATCAGGGAAAATCATTGAAAATGTATCCGCTAAGATCATAGATGAAAAAAGTTACCTTGAAAAACTGGAATCCGGACCAGTGGTGTTTTTCGGAAATGGTGCAGAAAAATGCCGGGATGTCATTTCTCATCCCAATGCCGAATTTATTAAGGAAATCGAGGTCTCTGCTGAATTTATGATTCCTCTTTCAAACAAGTTATGGCAACAAAGGACATTTGAAAACGTTGCTTACTTTGAGCCATTTTACCTGAAGGACTTTATTGCTACCACCCCGAAATCAAAATTATCCCCGGGTAATAGCGACCTGAAGTGATGGTCGGAAACGATGACTGTAAGAGAAAAATAACGACAGGCATGGAAATTGAATGGATTGGAGAAAAGAAGCAATGAGATTACTTTGGGCCACCATAATATTTCTATTTTTCAGCCTTTCCGGTGCTTTCGCTCAGAATTTACCTGGTCCCGGACTGGAAAAGAATAATTTCGTTCCAGGCGAAAAGATGGTATTCCAGGTCTATTACGGCCCACTTAATGCCGGCCGGGTTGATACTCATCTAAAACTCGATACAATCCGCGGCAGGGAGGTCTATTACGCCGAAGCTGTAGCCCGATCTACAGGAATTGCCAATAAACTATACCAGATCAGGGATATGTATGGAGGATATTTTGACCCTGTAAGCCTTCTACCCATCAAGTCCGTTCGTGATATCAAAGAAGGCAATTATACAAAATTCAATATCGTGGAATACTACCATGATAGTCTTAAGGCAGTCAGTTCCGAATCCGGTGATCATGAAATACCGGCGAACATAAGGGATATGGTTTCTGTCTTTTACTACGTCAGAACTATAAATTTCGACACAATGAAATATGACGACATCATCGATATAAATACATTTTTCGATGATGAGTTATTCCCATTCAATATGAGATTCAGGGGAAGAGAAAGTATTACCACGCGGGGAGGGACATTTGCATGTATAAAACTGGTGCCTTTTGTTGAACCCGGAAGAATTTTCAGGAAGGAAGATGATATGACCCTCTGGTTCTCAGATGATGGTAACTGTGCTCCCATCCGTGGAAAGTTTGAATTAATTGTCGGATCTATAAAATGTGATCTCATCGAATGGGAAGGCCTCAAATATTGAGGGTTTTACTATCTTTGAGCAACACACAAAATTTACCTTTCTATGGCTTCATTATCAGACTTCAGAAATGGTCTATGCCTTGAATATAACAATGACCTTTTTACCATTGTCCAATTCCAGCATGTAAAACCCGGTAAAGGTCCGGCATTTGTCCGCACAAAACTTAAAAGCCTGACTTCCGGCAAGGTTATTGAAAACACCTTCTCAGCCGGACATAAAATAACTGTCGCCAGAGTTGAGAGAAGACCTTACCAGTTTCTTTACCAGGATGATACAGGCTATCATTTCATGCATCTGGAAAACTTTGAGCAAATCTCTTTGGAACCTGAATTGATTGAAGGTCGTGAATTTCTCATGGAGGGACAAAATGTTGAGATCGTATGGCATGCAGATACTGAAACTCCATTAACCTGTGATCTTCCACCATTTGTTGTAATGGAAGTAACCTATGCAGAGCCCGGGGTAAAGGGAGACACATCATCCAGCACTGCTCTCAAGCCAGCAACACTTGAAACAGGTATTATCGTTAATGTCCCTATTTTCATCAACCAGGGAGAGAAAATTAAAGTCGACACAAGAACCAAGGAATACGTCGAACGAGTGAAGAATTAATTTTTACCCAATGGCAGATAAAGCATCTTTTAAAAGATTAAAGCTCTATTCCTTTAAGCTGAATGCCCTGCTTGAGATCACCCAGGCCATTAATGACAATCTTTCCATTTCCCACCTTCTGAAACGTTATGAGTCCATTCTTAAGGATGAGCTCAATATTGGCCGAATTGCCTTACTAAAAAGGAATAATGGCTGGGATACCATTCTTACAACCGGATTAGACAAAGATGAAGTAGCATCTATTGATGTTGAACAGGATTTGCTGCATATTGAAAATATTACCTTTGTCACCTCCTCTCCTAATGAGAGACTGAAAAACTTTGATATAATCATACCGGTAATTACCCAGGACACTCCTCTTGCATACGTTTTAATCGGAGATATCGACGAAGAAGCCGAGGGTATTAGTCCAACTATAAAACACCTCCACTTTATCCAGACCATTTCGAACGTCATTATTGTTGCCATTGAAAACATCCGCCTGTTCAATGAAAGCCTGAGACAGGAGGCCATGAAAAAGGAGCTAGAACTTGCCTCGAGGATGCAGAATATGCTAATCCCTGAAAATGCATCCCTTCCCCAGGATAAGCATATACATTTCAACGCTTTCTATCACCCGCACTTTTCCGTAGGCGGTGATTATTACGATTGCATTGCCCTGAATAAGGATGAGTTTGGCTTTTGTATTGCTGATGTATCAGGAAAAGGTATATCGGCGGCTATCCTGATGTCAAATTTCCAGGCAAACCTTAGGGCTTTATTTACCGACGAAATTCCTCTTGAAATCCTGATTACAAAGTTAAATGACCGGGTAATGGCAAGCGCCAAGGGGGAGAAGTTTCTGACCCTCTTTATCGGGAAGTATAAAGTCAGTAAAAAGGAGCTCACCTACATTAATGCCGGTCACAATCCTCCCATTCTTTATGAAAAAAAGAAGGCTAAACTGAGCATGCTTAAGGAAGGCTGTGTTGGAATGGGTATGCTTGACGAGATCCCAAAAATTGAAAGTGGCATCCATATAATTGAGGAATCCTCGAAACTACTTTGTTATACAGATGGATTGGTTGAACTTGTTGATGATCTGGGCATTGAATTTGGTACTGAGAAAATTGAAAAGCACCTGTCAAACAACAGACCGATTCAAAGTAACATACAAGAAATTATTGAGGGTCAGGGAATCCTTACCGGAAACCAGGCTATTTTTGATGATATCACTATCCTGGGAATAGATTTCACTCCACAAAAATAACCCGATTATACTTGTTCAGGTTCCTCTTTGTGGAACAAATCTATGGCAACGATAGCGGCTGTGAAACCCCAGAACAGTACAGACGCCTTATCTGTATCAAGAAAGTTATTTAACAATCCATGCAGGTAATAGGTTATCAGCCCTAATAATAAAGAAAGTGACAAAATCCTTGTTCTCCTGCTCCCCTTACTGGTCCAGTTTCTTATCCCGGTAATAATAGTGGCAATTACTACAGCCAGGAAGGATATTGTTCCAAAAACGCCTGATTCAGCTAGTGGACCAATGTATTCACTATGCGCATTTCCCATAGTGGCTGCATTTGTGCTGATAATGGTTTTTTCCCTTTCCAGCTGGAAAGGCGCATAATTGAACATATAGGTGCCAGGGCCCCAGCCGAATAAAGGTTTTTCCTTAAACATCCTCATAGCGCAGCTCCAGCGGTTCATTCTTTCAAGATTTGATGCATCCGTTGCTACATTTGAGATAGATTTTACATGTTCCATCAAATCCTCTGACGAGTCCTGCCGGTTCTGTTCTAGCTGGATCTGTATCTGTGACCACTGACTAAACAATAAAGCGAGTACAACGACCCCTATTAACAGGATGTATGAAAATTTTATTCGCAGCCAGAAGATAATAAATACTCCAAGTGCACCAATTACACTCACCCATGCTGCCCGAGTATAGGAAAAGATTGTTGCTGCAAGCAGTATGGCCAGAACCAGCCATGATGATACACTCTGAAAAAGGCTGCTGTTTTTCATAGTAACAATATATCCTACAACAAAAGGAATAAGCATTGCCAGAATGGCACCGTAGGAAGTGTGATCGTTATAAAATGGCTGGACAACATGATGGGCTGCATTCTGGTTAAGAAACCCGAAGGTAAACAGTCTTGTCCAGCTGTACCCAATTACAATGATAAAAGAAATTATGTATACCCAGACATATTTCTGAATGTTTTCGCGTGATTTGAATATCTGGCTTGCAATAAGGTAGAATGCTATAATGAACCATATCCGGGAGACCATGAATTTAAATGAAACCAGAGGCATCGTGCTTGTAAAAGAGGTTATAAATATCCAGGCAAGATTCAACCAGATAGCTATTGATACCGGATGACGCATAACCCTTCGGTCGAATTTCCCTTCGAAAAGGTATTTCACAAGGAAAACCAACATGATCCCGATAATAATCGGCTCCGAGGGAAGAGAAAGATCGAATTCGAGTCCCTGAATCACATCGGATAACTGCACAGATAAAGGGGTAACAAATACGGCGATATAAACTAGTTTATCAAGAGAGTAAAAAGCAATCAAGGCAATTGCCAGAAAAAGGGGGATCAGACTGAAATAATAAAATTCCTTTGCGATAAAAATAGCATTTATCGCAATGAATAGAAAAGAGACCAGGTAGACCCAGAAAGTCTCCTGCTTATTACTTAGGCTCAGTCTCATTCAGCAGAACGAATCTTTTTCTGAAAGTTTTCAAAGAAAAGGAACAGGATAACTGAAAGTATAAAAGTCATAAATGTGGATACCATGACAATCAGGGACTTCTTTGGATATGCTTTTTTCTCAGCTTTATAGGCTTCATCCAGAATAAATATGTGGGAAAGAGTTAGTTCTGTTTCTGCCTTGGCTTCAACATATTTTTGGGACAACTCCCTGAGCCGAAGTGTTTCACTGGTTCTAAGTTCCCAGTAATAAATAAAAGGACCGACCATTTCCCTGAATTCGTCCATCTCCTTCTTAATCCTGTTTGCCGCATTGGTATTTCCTTCATTAATTGCCACCCCATATGCTTCTGTGTATCTATCAATCTGCCTGTCATAGGAAATAACTCCCTTACTATTGTAATCAGAAACTATATCATTCAACTCCTTAACACGATTACCAGTGGAATTATATTCCCGCTCGACCAGTTCAAAAGCTTTCAAGGCACGGTTGTACTTCATTTTGTTCATCGTAGAATCAACCTGGAAGGCTATATCATTCGCAATATCAGCAGCCATCTGTGGATCAGAATCCATTACCTCAATTACGATGGAGTTGAATTCCGTCCGCTTGAATTTAATATTGGATTCATACTGGCTGTAAAGATTTGTTAGTGGAAATTTTTCCAACGAATCAATTTCATAATGCGCCATCAATTCATACTTGTCAAGGATATGGTTACGGATATCATCCGAATGCAATACCTGGAGTATCCTTTCCAGTTGTTCTTCCTCACCAAAACCCAGGATTCCTATACGGTCCTGGAAATTTGCCTGCAGCAATGACTTTGAAACGGGAGATTCCGAGGCAGGAAAAAGAACCACGCTTGATTTGAACAGCGGAGTAATGGTAAATGATACCAGAGTTGAAATAATGGCTGCTGCCACCGTAATGATAATCAGTGGTATCCTCTTTTTCCAGAGATAAACAATCAGATCTGTAGTTTCGAAACTGTAATTGGATTTTTCTTCAGTCATAATAAAAACTTGTTTAACCGGTAATATACTTATTCAAGTGTTATTAGAAAATAATTTTTTTTGCCTTTCTGAATGAGAAGATACTTTTCTTTAATAAAATCTGAAAAATCCAGCATTGCTTCCGGATCCTTAACTTTCTGCTTGTTGATCATCAGTCCCCCACCCTTTACCATTCTTCTTAATTCCCCCTTCGAAGTGAAAACCGATGTATGATCGGACAAAAGCTCCATGATGCTGGATCCGGATTCTTTTTCACCAATCGTGAACCTTGGCACACCCTCAAAAACCGATAGGAACATATCTTCATGTATGGTCTCGAGAGCCTCTCTGGTGGATTTGCCAAAAAGTATGGCAGAAGCTTCCATAGCAGCCTCATAATCTTCTTTTGAGTGAACCATCGTTGTTACTTCCCTTGCAAGGGTTTTCTGCAGCAGTCGCTCATGGGGTGCAATGCTGTGTTCCTGGACTAAATTGCTTATCTCATCCTCAGACAAAAGGGTAAATATTTTTATATATTTTTCAGCATCCTCATCACTGACATTAATCCAGAATTGAAAGAATTTATAGGGGGAAGTATATGCTGGATCCAGCCAAACATTGCCTTCTTCCGTTTTGCCGAATTTTCCACCGTCCGCTTTGGTGATCAGGGGACAGGTAAGGGCAAATGCCTCGCCAGATCTTTTTCTTCGTATTAATTCAGTTCCTGTCACAATATTCCCCCACTGATCTGAGCCACCCATCTGCAATTTACAGCCAATGTTCTCATACAGGTACAAGAAATCATATCCCTGGACCAACTGATAGGTGAATTCGGTAAAAGACATTCCTTCCTTACTCTCGGCACCGATCCTTTTTTTTACAGAATCCTTGGCCATCATGTAATTGACGGTAATATGTTTCCCAATATCACGGATGAAATTCAGAAAAGAGAAATCCTTCATCCAGTCATAATTATTCACCATCAGTGCGTCATTGGGCTTGTTATGACCAAAATCAAGAAATTTTATCAGTTGTTTCTTTAAACCTTCCTGATTTTTCCTTAGGGTTTCTTCATCAAGCAGATTTCTTTCCTGGGACTTACCAGATGGATCTCCAATCATACCAGTGGCACCACCAACTAATACAACAGGACGATGCCCCGCGAGCTGAAAATGTTTCAGAAGCATGACAGAGACAAGGTGCCCTATATGCAAGGAATCTGCAGTTGGATCAATCCCTACATAGGCTGTAGTCATCTCCTTCTCCAGATGATCCTCCAAACCAGGCATGATGTCGTGGATCATTCCCCTCCACTGTAGCTCCTCTACAAAATTCATTTGAAAAATTTTGCCCAAAGATAGTAAAGTTCTCTCTTTTAGGTAATAAGAATTACGATTTTACTGGCCGTAATGAATTATGTCTCGATCTCCTGGATTTGAGGCTTGTTAAAGCGTCCCCTGATATCCCCAAAGTTCAGGTATGGAAAGATTGATGGGGAGAATCTTGACAGGGGTTTATAAAGCAGAGAATTCTCTTTATGCTCATCCGGAATAAATGGAGCCCTCTGGTCAATTGAATTAATAATTACAAGGATTATACTAACCAGAAAAGCCGTTCTTAATACTGCAAATGCCAGTCCCGCGATCCGGTTCACTATCCCCAGTGCAACAGCCTTAACCAGCTTATCCATGGCCCGGGCCAGCAGGTGAACACCTATCACTATACCAATAAAAGTAATGGCAAATGCAATGAGCGCAATATATTTTCCCTGAAGATCAAGATTCTGGATAAGAAATGAAGCAGTCAGATCAGAAAATTTAATGGCACCCCAGACTCCGAGAACCAGGGCAGCAAGGGAGGCAGCCATAATCAGGAATCCCTTCGTGAAACCTTTATAGGCGCTCCATAAGAGAAGTATGGCTATAACAAGGTCGAAATAATTTAATCCCAGCTCTTTCATTGATCATTAATAAACTAAGGCGGCAGGCATAAAAATATTGATAATCTAAGGAATTATACCGGCAAGTTACCAACAAAGGCTCTGTGAGAAAATATTTTTTAGCTAAGTTTATTAATCAGAAATTTACAGTGCATGAGCCATATCTATCCTCCGCAATTTGCCCGTTTTTATGACTTGATCTACCATCGGCTTCGGGATGGTGAGGACATGGCATTTTTTCTGGATAAGATCAATAACACCAGGGGAAAAATCCTGGAGGCCGGAGTCGGTACTGGTCGGTTTTTCATTGAAGCCTTAAAGCAAAATGCTGACATTTATGGATTTGATCTTTCAGAATCTATGCTCGGTATCCTTAAAAACAAGCTGGATCCGGAATATCAAGGCAGGATCAGTCTGCAAAACATTGTTGATTTTCAATATGATTTTCACTTCGATCTGATCATCGCTCCATTTCGGGTAATCATGCACCTGAATGAAAAAGAGGTGCAACTTAAGGCCCTGAATAATGTTTACAATCACCTAAAACCTGGTGGAATATT
Source organism: uncultured Bacteroidaceae bacterium (assembly GCA_963777115.1). Taxonomy (GTDB): domain Bacteria; phylum Bacteroidota; class Bacteroidia; order Bacteroidales; family SM23-62; genus SM23-62. The sequence goes on from CAVZPP010000003.1 coordinate 548,551, forward strand.
CATTTTTGACTGTTTTGTGCCGGATCTAAAAAAATTGAACAATGGACTCAACAATGTTACAGATTTCGAAGGGGAATATGCACCCGGCTTAAATTTGAAAAGAATCGTCTCGACCCGTCCGGATCTGATTAATCAACAGATTATTGTGACTTTTCACCTGGAGTGGGAAGAGGAAAGCGGAATGAAGGAAGAAAACTGGACACTCCCTTTGCGTTTCTTTTTCCGTTACGAACTGGAACATTTAATTGAAAGATCATCCTTCGAAGAATATGATATCCTTGGCGACTACCAGGGAAATGATCTTAAAACAGATTCAAAAGAATTTATCGCTGTTTGCAGCAAGGGCAAGGAATGAGCAATCTGAAAGATCTATATACAAATCTAAGGAAAGCCTATTCAAATGAGAATTTGAATCGTATTACTATTCAATTAATCGAGCTGTATAAAACCAGAAACTATGGTCAACTCTTTGGATTGGCTAATAAAATTTCAAGCTATGTTATAGTTGATACTGAAAATGCCTCCAAATGTTTCTCCGGACTCATTATGCTTTATCATCCTGATAAGAGCGAGTATTATCGCCAGGCTTTGTCACGGTTAAGTAAGGAAAATAACATTGTAGAACTCGAAACATTCTCACATATCCTTCTCCTGCATGACCTGGAGGTATTGTCCGTATCCAGGGTTGATGAAGACATTGGATACGATCCAGAATATAAATGGGAGGATGCTCAGTCCGGATACCAATATTTCAGTGAATCGGGTAATGACGAAGATGTATTCATGCAACAGGAACCCGAATTTGAAAATTCCTTCTACAATATCGTTAAAATCAGAATGTACGGTACCCTGGATATTGAGATGCCATCACATTACCTGGAGGATTTTGAGGATGTGGAGTTTGCTGAGAGTCAGATTGATTCTCTGGATGGAATTGAATATTGCAAACATGTTACTGAGCTAAATCTGACAGGGAATAATATTTCAGATATATCAGGTTTATGGGCTCTTGACAGGATTGAAGAGCTCTATCTTGCCGATAACCAAATTGGGATTATCGATACCTTGATCAACCTCAGGAATTTAAGAGTCCTTGATATTTCATTTAACGAAATAGATGATATCTTGGCTTTGTTAGAATTGCCCAGGCTAGAATTTGTAAATCTTATCGGAAATAATATCCACACTGACCAGATAATAAAACTGAAAAATAAAGGAATAATAATTATGCATTAGAAATTTCCACATGAAAGGAATTTTAATCATAGCAACCAGTCAGTTTCCGGTTTCTGCGGATATTCATACCAATTTCGCTTATATCGAGAAACAAATGAGAGCTGCCAAATCTGCCAATGCAGACATAATCCACTTTTGCGAATGCAGTCTCAGCGCATATACAGGAATTGATCTGAAAAATGCTAATGATCAGGACTATAGCAAATTACAACATTCTATTAACAAGATACTTGAACTTGCCAGGACCCTTGAAATTTCCGTGATCCTGGGCAGCCATTATTTTGATAAGAACCTAAAAAGACCTTATAACAGCCTGTATATAATCGATCAAAAGGGGGAGATTGAAGACCGCTATGATAAGCGGTATCTTACCGGTCCGCAAGGTGAACAGGAATTAAAATATTATTCTCCGGGTAGCCGGTATGCAGTATTTGAAAGAAACGGGGTGAAGTGCGGATTGCTTATTTGTCATGAATGGAGGTACCCGGAATTATACCGGGAATATTACAAGTTGGGGGTCCATGTAATTTTTCAATCCTGGTACGACGGAAATCTGTCTTTTAAGGATTACCAAAATGAAGGAAAAGAACTTGGTGATCTTATACCGGGAACAGTCAGGGGGAATGCGGCCAACAATCACCTCTGGATAAGTGCCAGTAATACATGTAAAAAAGAAAGCAGTTTCCCTGCCTTTGTTGTACAGCCTGATGGAAAAATCATGCATAAACTTAAACGGAACCGGACAGGAATATTAATAAGTCGTATAGATATCAGTAAAACATATATTGATCCCTCCTCTCATAACAGGGACAGGGTGATAGCAATGAAATATTTCAGGACTCCCTGAATTAAAACATCGGGTTTTGTATTCAGGCTCAGAAAATTCCAAATATTAAATCCTGGCATTACTCCCATCATTTATAGTATATTTAACAATTGATAACTACTATTTAAAGATATTAAGCTAATGAAGAAAACAGTATTTATTTCGCTTGGATTTGCAGGCTTATTACTGCTGAATTCCTGTTCCGGTATTAAAGTCATTTCTGACGGGGATCCTACAGTAAACTGGTCAGACTATACCACATATCAATATTATGGTTGGGCGGAAGAAAGCGATCAGGTTCTTACCCGCTTTGATAAGGAAAGAATTGAAAAAGCTTTTGGGGAGGAATTTACAAAAAGAGGAATGAAATACGTTGAAAGCGGAGGTGATATGATTGTATCCCTGTTTATTCTTATAGAACAACAGACCAGTAAAACTGCCACTACAACAAGTATGGGAGGCAGCTATGGCGGGTATTATGGTGGATATTATGGCTATGGTCCAGGATATGGCTGGGGAGGCGGACATTCTACCACTACCATCAATGAGTATGATTATCAGGTAGGCACCCTGGTTTGTGATGTATTTGACCTAGAAAAAGAAGTCCTGATCTGGGAAGGAATCGGAACACAAACCATTACCGAAGATCCGGCAAAAAGGGAAGTGACAATCCCCAAAGCTGTGAAGGCAATTATGTCAAAGTTTCCAGTTACACCGAAGTAATATTGGCATAGCCAGAATCTTTATTTTCCCCTGGAAACATTAAAACGTTTCCCGATAACCAAACGGAATTGACCGGTTCCCAGGTTCATTTCTGAATCCTCGTGTTTGAAATTTCTCAAAATGGTAGCTGATATCAGACCAAGGTAAAACTGTTTGAATTCGTAACCCATCGCAATCTTAGTCTGGAGCTGGATACCTGGTGTATTGAGGTATAAGGAATTATTATCCAGGTCAACAACTTTAAATCTCCGGTATCCTATTCCGGGAACTAATGCCAGGTTAATAAAGAAGTTGCCCCGTATAACAAATGTGTGCATGTACCCTCCGGCAATTCCAATTGAGCTTGCATCAAATGCCTTGATATCAATTTCATTTTTTATTGAATCAGGGAATTCATCCGGGATAAAACCATCATATGATGTTAACTCATCCCGAAAAGCAAAAATCCCGGCAGTAAAACTTCCCGCACTTTTTTTCTGAATTTCATTTCTCAGGTAGGCAGCCTTATAGGAAAACGTTTCGGAGTTAAAAATGTAAAAGACAGTCCCTCCAATAGAAAACACCCTTAAATCTTCAGTCTGGGGGTAATAGGGTTCCTCCCACGCCATTATGGTTGTTGGGTTTTCTACATAATATCCCTTATAATTTTGGAAAAATCCATCAGCTGCAAATTTCTTTCCGTAATAGCTTGCCTGAAAATCAAACCTCTTTGTACGACCGAATATTTTGTTGCTCTCGTCTGAGGTTGGCAAACCAACCGAAATTCCAAGTCCCAGGAATTTATAATTAAATCCAACTCCGAGATTCGTAGTACCGTGAGGCTTCATAGATAAATTCTCACCAGACAGTTTTAGTTCAAGAGAATTTGTTTTGAAAAGAGGATAAAACCTGACCGTTATTAAATCTGTTTTATCGACAATATAAATGGAAGAGTCCTTTTCTTCCTGGTGCGGCAAAAAGCCCGGAGAAGCCTCAAGTATCCCTCCTGATAATTCAGCAAAGAAAATAAGAATGAATAGTATTAATATTTTAATAGCCTGAAAACTCATAGTACAATAATAGGTCTCAAATATACACATTGATATTTGCCGAAAACACTCAGATATTGATGATTTAGTTATATTTGTACTCCAAATTCTAAAAAATAAATAATTATGAAATCACTATTGTCATTTGTTATTGTTGCTGTTATATCCATAACTGCTTATGCACAGGTTGATAACGATTACCTGGAAATAGCTCGAGATGTTCTGAATACTGAAAAGAAAGCTACCATTGCTGACGTAATGCAGCTTACAGAAGAAGAAAGTCTGCCTTTCTGGGAGATGTATAATGAATACCAGGGTAAGCTTTACCTTGTGCAAAACAAGCGCATTGCCATTATTAAGGATTTTGCGGAAAATTATGAGACCCTTACTGATGAGAAAGCAGATGAGCTCTGGCTCGGATCACAGGCCTATGTGGCAGAAATTCATAAGCTTAAAAAAACATATTACAAAAAATTCAAGAAGATCCTGCCTGCAGGGAAAGCTGCCCGTTTCTTTCAGACTGAAAACAAAATAGAAACAATGATCAATGCTAATCTTGCACTGGAAATTCCATTGATTGAGACAAAATAGAACCATTTAACTGTGAAAAAACCGGGTTCTATGACCCGGTTTTTTTATAGGCACAAAATTATCCATGCGTTCACTGCTCTTTCTTTTTCTACTGCTCCACCCGGATTCCTGTCCGGCACAAGGGAAAATGAAAGAAAGTCCGTTGATTTACCTCTTCCCCGGTCAGGGCGCCGACTGCAGGTTGTTCGAGAAAATTCAATTCCCCTTTGATACCGTTCATATCGAATTCCCGATCCCGGAAAAAGAAACCAATCTTCGGGAATATGCCAGAAGCTTCATTCCACGGATAGATACCCTTCACCCCTACATTCTAATTGGAGTTTCTATGGGTGGGATGATCTGTTCAGAACTTACTGATCTGCTTTCCCCCGAAAGGGTCATTATTATTTCAAGTGCCAAATGCCGTAAAGAACTACCCGGCAAGTATAAATTTCAGAGATATATCCCGGTAAATAAAATATTCCCGGCAAAAACGATTCATTGGGGGGCCCTTAAGCTGGCGCCGAGGGTTGAGCCCGAGAGACTGCAGGACAGTATTTTTAGAATAATGCTGCAGGAGAAAGATCCGGTTTACCTGAAACGTACTGTAAATATGATAATCAATTGGGATAAAATTAGTTGCCCTGATAATTTGGTGCATATACATGGGGAGAAGGATAATACACTTCCCATAAGAAATATTCAATATAATTATCTTGTCCCGGGAGGAACCCACATGATGGTTCACATAAGGGACAAGGAAATAAGCAGGCTGATTAACCAAATCCTTCTTGAATAAACTCTGTCTCAAATATTCATTTCATACCATTAATGCTTAACTTGAAATGCGAAACAATCAAAATCAAACCAAGTATAATGGATCACATCCTTCCTCTTGTTGAATCCGGGGAAATTGAAATTATAAAAAGCGAGGGTTGTTTTTTATTTGACAGTAAAGACAATGTATACATTGATCTTGAATCTGGTGTGTGGTGTGTAAATCTGGGTCATAATAATAAAAGGATCAACCGAATAATCCAGCGGCAGCTTGAAAAAACCACTCACCTTGGATACCAGGTCAAAAACGGTATCTCAGAAAAACTTTCTGGGGCACTTCTAGAAAAGCTTAAATTTTACAATGGCAGGTCTGTGTTCCTTAGCAGCGGTTCTGAAGCAGTTGATCTTTCCATTAAAATGGCAAAGCATCTAACGGGACGAAATAAAATTTGCACCCTGAATGGAAGCTATCTTAGTGCTTATGGACAAGGTTTTAGTTCAAAAGTTAACATGGAACTGGTCAGTATCCGAAATAATGATTTTGAAAAACTGGCTTCAACAGATTTCAGTAAAATAGCAGCATTTGTTTTTGAACCGGGATGTGCATGGGGCATGATCTCCTTCCCTTCAGAAGAATTTATTGATACAGTTATTAAAAAGGTAAAATCAGCAGGAAGCCTGGTGGTAGTTGATGAGGTGACAACAGGTATGGGACGCACCGGCAAATGGTTCGGCTTTGAGCATTACAGAATGATCCCGGATATTGTGGCCTGTGGGAAAGGGCTGGGGAACGGATACCCCATAAGCTCAGTTTCCGTAAAAAAAGAAATTGCCAATGCGTTTGAAAAGAATCCTTTCAGGTATGCTCAGTCGCATCAGAATGACCCACTTGGATGCGCCATTGCTCTTGGAGTAATAAAAGAAATCGACAGAACTGACCTTGTCCGGCGTACCGAAGAAGAAGGAATTTTATTTAAATCATTACTTAAGAGTATATGTATTAAGAGTAATGAAATTAAGGAGATACGAGGCCGTGGATTAATGATTGCAATGGAATTCCATGAAGAGAATAAGGCCAAAGAAGTTCACAAATATCTTTATGATCAAAGGATTATCAGCGGATACAAGCTGGGATCCATACGATTCATGCCTCCCCTGATAATAGATCATGGACTAATAGGGAAAGTTTCCGACACCATTGAGAAGGCTCTATCATAAAGATTAGTCAGCGGATTGGACTAATCAAGAATAAAGTTTATCCGCAACTGAATTTTATCCATAACAGGACTCCATGCCGGTCCCTCTTGAACCAGCCGAACAGCCTCTCTGCTGAAAGCTTCGCCGGCAGAATCAATAATTTCAACATCCTGGGGTCTACCCGATGAACCGACAGTAAAACTCAGTGTCACCTTTGCCACGCCATCCCCCGGTTCACCAACCGGGTAAATCATATTTTCAGTTATATATTTCCTGAATGATACTATTCCGCCGACAGGACTTGATTGAATGCTGTCGTTCAGAATAACAGCAGACATAATTCCCGCACTTTCGACTGAGCCGGACAGCTTCTTGGCTGTATTGGCAGATTCATTTTCGCGGGATAAATCCCGCGCAGGAGCTTCCGCCATTGCGGGCGGCATTGCAATATCTGAGGACCTTGCTCTTGACTGAACTGACTCCGTTTCAAAAGCAAATTCAGCAGCAGCCATTGCCTGTTCTTCTTCAGGTTCCACAACAATTTCTATCTGCTCATCCAATACTGCTTCATCGGCTACAATATGCATATTACTGTTTTCGGAGGCTGCGTCCGTCACAGCTATTTCTTCCAGGATTATACTCTCAGATCCTTTTCCAGTACCTTGCTTGCCTGCTTCTTCAGCAGACTTTATTGGCTGTGGTTCGGGATTTGTAGGGACGGGACTGCTTTTTGTAATTTCTTCTCTGACTAAGGGCTCAACCGATTGATCATCCTTATCCTCTTCAGAGGCTTCGGATTGTACTGCTACCTCAGGTAAATCTTCTGCACTTTTTTCCCGGAACTGATCTGGTGATTCCGTTTCAACCGCCAACCTGTCCACCGGGTTAATCATATCCTTAAAAACCGTGAAATATACCGTGCCAATAGTAAGAATGACCGCAATGGAAGCAGCGATCCTGATCCACTTAAAGGATCTCCGGCCTTTGATCCTTAATTGCAGCTGATTCTCCAATCTGTCAAGATCCTCCCTGACTTCTTCAATTCGTTGGGTGGACAGTCCTTCGAGTGCATCAGAGGCAAATAGGTCCTTCTGCAGCTCTCTTTCAATAGTATGCCTTTCCTCCTCAGACATATCACCATGAACATATCGCAACAAATCATTGTAATCAACATTGCCGTATTTATCTTTCTTTTTCATTCTTGTCCCTCCAGGCAAATTTTCAGATTTCTTTTTGCATTTTGCAAATAGCTTTTAATCTTTTTCTCTTCAATGTGCAGGATTTCGGATATTTGCCGATAACTCCAATTTTGAAAATAAAACAATTGTACGCATTCCTTCTGCTCTGCCTTCAGCTTTTCAATACAATCTGCAAGAGCAGAGTTATCTTCCATCCTCTCTTCATCAATAGGATGCAATTGAGCAGAAAATTCCACAGAATCTTCCTGTTCCTTTACCCAGAGATCCATTCTTCTATCCTTCGACTTTTCTGAACGTATTAGCATCAGGCAGAAATTCTTTGAGAGCACATACAGCCAGCTCTTAAAATTTTGAATTTCATGCCTTTCAATCTCTGTGATCAGCTTTTCAAAAATCTGCATTACTGCATCCCGGGCATCCTCACGATTCTGTAAATATTTCAGGCTTAGACCATAGACAAGGGACATATACCTTGAATAAAGTTCACCAAGAATATCCAGATCTCCAGTAGACCTGTACATTTCCAACAAGGCTTTATCCTCAAGACTATTTCTGTTCCTATGGGAGATTTTTAACAATTCCTTTTTTGCAATGTAAGATTATAACGTCATTCTAATCAAGAGATTATTAAAAAAACTTAATATATTTTATGGAATCCCTAATCTACTTGCATCCTGATAGTGAAGTTAAACAAAAACAAACAGTCATGAGAACAATCATTTCATCTTTCGCTATCCTGGTCATTTCAGCATTGCTGATAGCAGCCGTAGAACCCCGGGTTATTACGGGAAAAGTAACGGACGACCAGGGATCACCCCTTTCGGGTGTAAGTATCACCGTCGAAAATACCAACCGTGGTACCATGACGGATCTAAACGGAAATTACCATATTTCGCTCTTACCACAGGACAAGGTCCTGGTATATTCATTTATAGGATTTAAAAATAAAACGATCAGTATTAAGGAAAGTAAGGTGATCAATGTAAAATTGGAACCCATACAGCCAACAGCTCATGATCAGATGCTCTATGAGGCAGAGGAACGGATCAGGGGAACAATAAGGCCAGGTCTACCAGTCAAATCTTATGCAAAAATGTCAGTGACTGATGGTTCAGGGGGGTACTATAACTCCTATAATCCCCAACATAATACTGAGGGATATTCAACAATTCATGAGAACGGATACAAAGATGTATTAAAACAGCCTCTTTCAACTTTTTCAATCGATGTAGATAAAGCGTCCTATTCTAATGTTCGCAGGTTTATTAATCAGGGACAACTGCCTAATATAGATGCTGTAAGGATAGAAGAAATGATCAATTACTTTAGGTATGATTACGAGGAACCAAAAGGAAAACATCCTTTCTCTGTTTATACAGAACTTTCCACCTGTCCCTGGAATCCAGATCACCAGTTATTGCATGTTGGACTAAAAGGTAAAAGCATAGATAAGGAGGAGTTACCAGCATCAAACCTTGTATTCCTGTTGGATGTATCCGGATCCATGAATTCTCCCAATAAGCTTCCCCTTCTGAAAAATGCCTTTCATATGCTGGTAAACGAATTACGTCCGGAAGACAGGGTGGCAATTGTTGTCTATGCTGGAGCAGCTGGACTCGTACTGGAATCCACTCCGGGTGATGAAAAGCAGAAGATTCTGGCTGCCATAAACCATCTCTCAGCAGGTGGATCTACCGCTGGTGGGCAGGGTCTGTTGCTTGCCTATAAAGTGGCTGAGGAAAATTTCATAAAGGAAGGTAACAACCGGATTATCCTTGCAACGGATGGAGATTTTAATGTCGGAGTCTCAAGTAATGCAGAGATGGAGAGAATGGTGGAGAAAAAGCGTGATAACGGAGTCTTTATGACAGTACTCGGATTTGGAATGGGTAATTATAAAGATGATAAAATGGAAATCATTGCAGATAAAGGGAATGGCAACTATGCCTATATCGATAATGTCGTGGAAGCCCGTAAAGTTATGGTAAGTGAATTCGGGGGAACCCTGTTTACCATCGCCAAGGATGTCAAATTCCAGCTTGAATTTAATCCCGCACGAGTGAAAGCATACCGCCTGATTGGTTATGAGAACAGGCTTCTGAATGACGAGGATTTCAATGATGATAAAAAAGATGCAGGAGAAATGGGTTCGGGACATAATGTTACAGCGCTTTACGAACTGATCCCGGCAGAATCCGATGAGAACATCTCAAGTATCGATCCGCTCAAATACCAGAGCAACTCGGAAAAGATCAGAACTGATCTAAGATCAGAACTTCTGACAGTAAAGCTTCGTTATAAGCAGCCAGATGGTGTGACGAGCACAAAGTTTGAAGAAGTTGTTAAAGGAAAAGTCCTGGACCATAATTCAACTTCCAAATCTTTCAGGTTCTCTGCAGCAGTAGCTGAGTTCGGACTAATTCTCAGAGATTCTGAATTCAAAGGTGGGGCCAGTATCGAGGATGTCATTGAAATGGCTCAACTCAGCCGGGGAGATGATCCTGAGGGATACCGTGGAGAGTTTCTACAGTTAGTAAAAACGGCTGGAACACTCATCGATATGAGAGCTGAGAATTAATATTAATAATAGAGATGAAGACGACCCGCTCCCGATTTCGGGGGCGGGTTTTTTAGGTTGTATCACCCGGATTATGTTCTTCAATCCTGGCTTTTGCTTCAATACCCAGTTTCTCGCTTTCAGCAATCAAATCATCCGTCAGGATCTGTTTGGATCTCTTTTCCTGGGGTGGATTTAGTTTCTCGGCCTTTTCAAATTCAATGACCATCTCCAGTACATCTCTGGGTAAATCCGATTTTACCTTGGTTAGTATCTCCAGGAACTGGTAAGTAAAAAAGCTGTCCAGTTGTATCCTCCTTTTTGTAGTATGAGCGAATTTCCCGATAATCCTACAAATATTATCCCTCTCTTCCGGGGCCAGCTGCTCGGCAAACTCATATTCCTCTATCTTCTTTAGAGAAAGAATTATTGGTTCTAGGGAATCAAGAGTAACTATGTATACATTATAGTCCCCCAAATTATAAACGTACTGATCAACCTCTCCCACAGTATTGGAAGGAATTACCAGGTAAAGATCTTTCTTCACATTCTCATGCTTGATATATTTTCTTACCTGTTCAGTCTGGGCTTTCAGATAGGCCGGAAAATTATTCAGGTTATCAGAGGCCGGACTCTTAGCATCAAATATCACAAATTCTCCGGCGATCATTATGGTATTATCAGGCTTGCCCCTGAATGGGACTTCCTCCAGATATTCTATGATATTCCTGTTACAGATTCCCCGTATGGTTGACTCTACAAGATTTTCATGATCTTTCCATGTTTCTCTCATTCTTTCAAATGCGTCCTCCTTTTCCCTGATCTGACTATCCTTCAGCAGCTGTCTCTCATTCTCCAGGCTTTCCCTGATCGTATTGACGGCAGTAACATTTTTTTCATAGGATGATTTCCGGTTTTCCTCTGATTGCTCATGTTTTGTTACCCGGTTACTCAATTCTGATTTCTCTTTGTTCAGGCGTTGCAAATCCTGCTCAAGAAACCGAATTTTTTCTTCCAGTTTCTGAATTGAAACCCTCGAATCTTCCAATCTGTTTCCTTGAATTTCACTGTTTTTTTCAAGGTCACTAATTTTTTGATTTTTTGATTCTGCCAATTTATCAAGTTCTCCTATTTTGCCGGAAATATTGCTAAATTCTTCGTAAGCCTCATAGCTTAAGGCCCTTAGACCTTTCCAGCCAAACAGCCGTTGCCAGAATCCGGCTGTTTTGATCCTCTCAAAAAACATTTTAAGATTGTCAAAAGAATTCATATTCAATTCAGATTGTTGTTAATCGGGTTCGGAATAAACACTGCTCGTAAAGTTAGGTAAAAATATCAACGGAAAATTCTTATTTTAGGACTGGATATCTTGACTAAACTAACCAACAAGAACATATAAATGTCACACTCAAAGCAATCCAGAAGAGCATTTCTTAAAAAATCATCAGCGGCGGCTGTAGCCCTTACAATAATCCCCAGGCATGTTTTAGGCGGAAAAGGATATTACCCGCCCAGTGAAAAAATCAATATCGGTTTTATTGGTACCGGAAAACTGGCCAATGGATATTTTAAAAATTTTACAAAACTTCCTGAAGCACAAGTTATTGCAGCATGTGATGTCTACAGTGCTAAACTTGAATATTTTAAGTCACAGGTTGATGCATTTTATGCGGAGGAGAAATCAAATCCAGGCAGCAATGCTTGTGTAACCTATTCTGAGTACCGGGATTTAATTGCTAACAAAGACATCGATGCTGTAATCGTAGCAACTCCGGATCATTGGCACGCCATTCAATCGATTGAAGCAATGAAGGCGGGGAAAGATGTTTACTGTGAAAAACCGCTTGCCCATACGATTTTTGAAGGGAGGTCAATGGTAAAGGCTGCAGAAATGTATGGTAGTGTTGTTCAAACCGGGAGCATGCAACGGTCGTGGGAAAAATTCCGGCAGGCCTGTGAACTTGTTCGTAACGGATACCTGGGTGAAATTTCAAAAGTGATTGTGAATGTGGGTGATCCTGCAATTGCATACAACTTGCCTTCAGAGCCCGTACCCGAAGATATGGATTGGGATAGATGGTGTGGTCCCGGACCGGTCAATCCATTCAATACTATTCTCTCACCCTCATTGAAAATAAAATTATGGCCCCAATGGCGCCGGTTTCGCGAATATGGAGGAGGAATATTGTCGGACTGGGGTGCTCATATGTTTGATATTGCACAATGGGGACTGGGAATGGATAGAACCGGACCGGTACAATTCATCCCACCAAAAGATCCTGATGCGAAGAGAGGGCTGAAAATGATTTATGCCAATGGGGTAGAAATGATCCACGAAGACTTTGACCGTGGTTGGGGAGTCCGTTTTATCGGCTCTGAAGGATCCCTGGATGTAAGCAGAAAATTTATTGATTCGAAACCTGAAATTATTGCTGAAACCGAAATCAAAACAACTGACAGAAGACTATATCACAGCGAGAATCATTACCAGGACTGGATTGATGCTATAAAGAAAAGGACCAAACCCATTGCAGATGTAGAGACCGGCCACCGCTCCGCCTCCGTTTGCAATCTTGCCAATATTGCCTATCAAGTGAATAAGAAATTGAAGTGGGATCCTGTGAATGAAAAATTCAAAGGGAGCAAGGAAGCAAATTCTCTACTGACAAAGATTTATAGGGAGCCCTTTGTATTACCTTAGTGGTCCGGGAAAGTAAATAAAAAGTAATTAAACCTCTGAACCGATAATCATGCCGGTAACCATCGGAATAAGCCAGATAATCCAGACTACTAAGCTGAATTTATGAAATTGCAGTATCAGTCTCTCATTCTTTCTGACAATAACTATCGTTGCCCAGATTGCATGAAAAAGCATTAGAAGGATGGCTACTAAACCAGTTAAACCGTGAAAATTTAGCTGGATAATAGAGCCGGCCAATTTACCCATTGCTCCTGTACCAATAGTATCACATATAAATCCAAGCCAGAAAAATATAACATGCCAGGCCATTAGTCTTTTCTGAATTTTTTCGGACCACACGCCAAGCGTATAAAAAATGAACGCAGCGAAAATAAAGGATATGGCTATGATTAACATTTATATCTGATTTGATTAGACGATTACATTCTAAAATTAATACTTTTTCCAAGCTGTAATAATACCAGCTAAGGGATCCTGTTAACTACATAGTTATTAAAATACTCTATAATAAATTTTACAAATAGTTTTAACCAAAAAAATGACGCTGGAAGATTTAGGATATAATGTCCAACTGGAAGATTATCGCAGAGAACAAGTTCTTGACTCCTTTGGTGTTGGACGTGTTATCTCAGAACATAAGGAAAGGTACCGGGTAAAAACAGTTAAGGATGAGTTTGAAGCGGAGATAATCGGAAATTTAAGATTCTCTGCCAGGAGCAGGTCTGATTATCCAGCCGTTGGAGATTGGGTTGCCATTTCTGAATATGATGAAAAAAAGGTGCTTATTCATGCCATATTCCCAAGGAAGACAATTATTGAAAGGCAAGCTGTGGGGAAAGTTGGAGAGAAACAGATTATTGCTGCAAATATTGATTATGCTTTCATTATTCAGGCGGTTGACAGAGACTTTAATATAAACAGAATAGAGAGATATTTGACCATTTGTAATACTTCCCGTGTTGATCCAATTATAATCCTTAACAAAATCGACCTGATAAGTGAATCCCAATTAACTGGCATTCTGGATGCAATAAAAGTTAGAATTAAACAAGTGCCTTTAGTTGCCATCAGTAATGAAACTCATGTTGGATATGATGAGCTTCTCAAGTACATCTTAAAGGGAATTACTTATTGTTTGCTCGGTTCCTCAGGTGTTGGCAAATCAACACTTATAAACAATATCTCAGGCAAATCTCTCATGGAAACAGATTCAATAAGTCTGAGTACTAATAAAGGAAAACATGTAACAAGTCATCGTGAATTAGTTATTCTGGAGAATGGTGGAATATTAATAGATAATCCCGGCATGAGAGAAGTAGGCATTGCAGATGCTAGCGATGGATTAGAAATTACATTTGAAACAATCATAGAATTATCTCGAAAATGCAAATTTATGGATTGCACGCATATTCATGAAAGTGGTTGTGCTATCATTGAAGCCATTGAATTAGGAGAACTTGATCAAGCTTCTTATGATAACTATCAAAGAATGGAAAGAGAGAAAAATCATTACGATTCAACTGTTGCAGAAAAGCGAAAGAAGGACAAGGATTTCGGAAAAATGGTTAAGAATTATAAAAAGGACAGAAGACAGAATAAGTACTAAGCACCAACCATAGAGGGTCTTTAGAATAGTTACCCTTACCTGTCATTCTGCATTCACTTAAATAAAACTACCGAGATGGTTCTTGTATAGCCATCAAAACAAAACCGGAAATAATAAAATCCATCAGGAACCAACCTGCCGTCCTTTCCGGTCCCGTTCCATCCAATTGTGTGTTTTCCGGCCACCTGTGTTTCATCTGAAAGGATAGTAATTTTTTGTCCTAAAACAGAGTAAACCTCAACCCTGACTTTCGACTTAAATGGAATTGTATAATCTATATATGTATAGTCTGAAAATGGGTTCGGGTAGTTTTGTCCTACCTGATACAATCCATGCAGTTCATTTTCTTCAGGAATATTTGTTATATCCGGATCCTCTTCCCCGGGCGATCCATTGAATTGTGCAGAGCATCGCCAATAACCGGGTTGCTGGTAATTTGCTTTAGTCGCAGGATTGACCGGCACCAGTGTCCCCCCTTTACCATCAGCACATTCCGGCCAGGGAGCTTCGTCATCATATCGCAGATCGTAAATGACCTCTATGCTATCCCTGGAAAGTGTTAATCTTTCACCTTGATTGTCCAGTGAACCTTGAAATTCATCAAAAGGTTTAAACCTGTACTCATTATAAAATGTTATGCTGTCTGATGACAGAATTATGAACTTCCCAGGTTCGATCGTTGTCCCTTGCGGGAAACTGTATGAGATACCTTCGGTGAATGAACAGGCTCCAAGATCAATGACTTCCCCGCCAATATTCTTCAATTCAATAAATTCCAATTCTCCCCCTGATGTCATCGGATGGTAATTAAGTTCGCTGATTATCAAATCAGTAGGATTATAAACCGTTATTTCGTTCAAGGCACTCCATTCGTTATTACTAAATGCCCTGGTTTTGATCACTGAGTACTGGTTAATGGTTAGCGGGACTGAATATTCAAAAGCATTTTGATTTATGCTCCCCGGATCAGTAACACTGCTGTCACCGTATAACTTTGCCATTATCAAAAAATCAGAACTGGTCAGATTTTTGTTCAAACCATGTATAGCAAGTAAATTGTCACCGGCAGCAAGGTTTTGTATATTACTGCTTACATCAATTGTCATTGCAGCACTCGCTTCAGTTGAGCTGGTTGTTGCCGAATTCCAGGTTAACGTGGCGGGGGCATTTACTTCAGCTATTTTAGTTTCGTTAATAAATGCAACAAACCCATCGTCGAACATCATTTCAAGCTTCAGTGATTTCAATTTTGACAGGGTTATTGAATCAATGTTGAAGGGGATCCTTATGTAACAGGATGTGTTTGTGCCACCATCACCCCCATACATTCCTGAAGAGACATCCAGACCAATATAATCTTCATACCCGGAACGTTTTTCATAACCAATCCCTCCCGGGGAGCCATCGAGGGTTTCCCAGGAAGAATCATCATATCCTTCAGCCTTTTTCCAATCTCCACCAATATCTGATATTGGTACAATCACCTTTTTTAATTTTGAATAATCAACAAAATCATAGGCTGGTGTATTATTGTTACCTGTATTTATGACCATTGGGTCTTCTCCATTCAGGGTATAATATATCTGTCCCCAGTCAGTCTTAATCTCAAGGGCATCATCAGCTTCGATCTCGCCACCTTGAAAATTCACATTATTTACCTGAAAATAGGGTGCGCTGCCATCGGGATACCATCCCTGCTGGATCAGCTGATTTAATACGATATCTCTTCGTGAAGGTAAATATTCGTTTAACTGATAATTACTATGAGTAACCCATTCAATGTCTCGCGAATAGGGGACTTCCCTTCGGTTGTCTCCCCAGCGGGCCGATTCAGCGACTACTGCCCGATAAACATCATCTAAACGGTTCTGATAAATTTCTTTTATGTTATCCGGTACGAACACACCATTCCCGAAAAAATGTTTCTGCACACGATTGGCAAAAACATCCTTGTACAGTGGGTTTTTTATCAATAACTGGTGAAGCTGTGTCGGTCCACCGTTATCATCTCTGTCGGTCACGTTTTCATTATGGTCTTTCATAATATGTTCAGCATCCCAGGAATGATATCTCCACCTGCCATCTTCAGATGTATTGTTATGGGTTGCATACCAGTTATGACGTGCCCAGTCAGTATTGCCAACATAGAAGTTCATTAACATATAATCAATAAAATCTTCAATATCGAGGTACTTCGAGATCTGTTCAAATTGATCAGCGGGAGGCAAAGGGCTGTCAGCAATGGCAAACATATCAAGATAACTCTGGTTCGAGCCGCTTACCACAACATCGTATTCATGTTTTAATACATCATAATGTTCCGGAAGTCCACCAAGGTAGGAGCTCGCAAAATGTTCATCCGGGCGTTCATGAACGTGATACATGCCCCAGTATAAACCATTTATGTACAAATGGACGTGGCGCCCCTGGGGAGCTAGTCCACCCATCTTGTTCTGAACATCACAGGCAAACTGGTCCCTTGCGTATTGTGCAAATAACCTTTGTTCTTCCGATCCTCCACCGTAATGCCATGCCTGGTTCAGCCTGGCATCAATTACCAGGGTATTGAATTCATCAATGTGATCTTCACCAAAAACCGGGTATCTTAATTCTGAAGTTTCATATTCATTCTTGAATTTGAGCCTGAGGGATAATTTATCCGATTTCCACCTGTTGGTGCTGCTTCCGCCGACAACCATTACGCCACAATTTACCTGAAAACCCTCTTCTCCATCAGGTGATATCCATTCTGCGGAAACTGCACGTTCATCTAGCTCACCTTCAATATAGATTCCCATGCCGCCACTGCCAAACCAATCATTACGGTCCATTACAAGCGATAATGTGGGTATGGATTTCATGTCATCAATAATGGTGGAATTATAAGGCGATTTATTTACGATATCAGGATCCATTTCATAATCGCCCTTGCCAGTGTGTCCCCAGTTTGCAGGAAAGCCGGACGGCAACACCGGTTGTTTGATAACGTCGTCTAAGAATATATAGGAACAGGTTTTTACCTCTGATGTTTTCCATCCGGGAAATGTGGCCACAGCCCTTATGGAAGTTGTTGTTGAAACGGGGACAGCGGCAGTATATTCCTTTGTACTACCCTGTACCTGTGTGAGCGGTGTACTTCCATCAGTGGTATAGTATATTGTTGCTCCTGGTACATTTGTTATTATTGGGACCTGTATCGGACTGGAATAAAAACCATGTTTATGTCCAAAAAATGGGCCCCTGATTATCCCATCGAATGGATTGCTGTTTGATTTGCCCGGACTGGCCGTTTCAAAATATTTATAAGGTCCGGATCCGTCCGGGAACTGACCATAGGAGACAGCAAAATATTGTTTGTCATATTCAATTTTATGGATAAGCTTAATCCCGTCAATATCCGTAAGGATCACAGATCCGCTTTCGGAGTTCAACTTGAAATTCGTATGCAGATCGCCCGAACCGGAGCCATCTGCTATTACAACATTGAATGAATTTGCCTGAATGATCGTACTTTTCAAATATTGCCATTTCCTTGGATCATCAGGGTCATCTGACAGATATTTACCCTGTAAATCAATATTTGTATTCCCGGCATTATAGATCTCGATCCAATCAGATTCTGTGTCTATGGGACTTGCCATTATTTCATTGATATACAACTGGCCGGATGATACTTGATTTGCAAACAGAAAGAATCCTGTTAAAATCACTAATTTGAAAAGGTACTTGCCACCTCTTAATTTCATTTCTATCTTTTTTGCTGCTTTTAAATATACCCTTTTCAAATAAACAAAAAGAAAAAGATTTTCTATGGAAAGACACTGAATAAAACACTTCTAAACAAAAAGCCCGCTGATAATCAGCGGGTTTGTTGTTATCTATCGTAGCTCCACCAGGAATCGAACCTGGATCTACGGTTTAGGAAACCGCTATTCTATCCATTGAACTATGGAGCCATGAAAGCCTGTAATTGAGTCTGGATGGGTGTGGTACAGGGTGAGTTTGCTAGATGTGGGTGTGTAGGCTATATTTTTCGGATGACAAATATAGCCATATGTTTCATTCCTGTCAAAGTTTTTTTATTTTTGTCAACTCAATATGAATCAGTAGGATTACCAAATCTAAAGACACACTAGCAATGGGAAAAGGCGACATCAAAACCAGGAGGGGAAAATTATTCAGAGGATCTTATGGGATTACACGACAACGTAAGCGAAAAATAAGAGGTGTCCCCGGACCTGAAATGACCAAAATAAAGGAAGCTCCAAAAGTAGCAGCCGATCCTAAGGCTAAAGTCTCAAAGAAGGAAGAAATTGTACCGCCGGTTGAAGAGGTAACACAAGAAGTAGTTTCTACTCCTGATGCACCCAAGGTCCAGGCAGAAGTGACAACTGATAAAGCTCCTGAAGCTAAGGTCGAATCAACACCTGCAGCTAAGGAAGTAACAAAAGAAGAGCCAAAAGAAGAAGCTAAACCCGAAAAGAAAGCTGCACCAAAAGCCAAAAAGGAAAGCGAAACCCCTAAGGAAGAGAAGCCGGTATCCGCTAAAGAAGAGAAAACAGAAGCTCCGGCGAAAAAGAAAACTCCTGCAGCCAAAAAGACACCTGCAGCCAAAAAGGCTCCTGTTGCGAAAAAGGAACCTGCGAAAGAGAAAAAAGAAACAGCTGCCAAAACTGCTGAAAAACCGAAGGCTGAAAAGAAACCTGCTGCAAAGCCGGCAGCAAAAAAACCCGCAGCGAAAACAGCTAAGGACAAAGACTCAAAATAAGGACAAAAAGTCCCGAAAGCATTCACAGATAGAGGAAAGACCGTTATTCAGACGGTCTTTTTTTATCTCCAAAAGTGAGATATATCACCACTTACAGGTAATTTATACCATCCTAATCCTGCCAACTTCGGGATAATGTTGCCGTACATTTAATCCCGGGCTTTTTGTTATGTGTGTAGTAATGACAGATTATCAATTGATACCCGGCTTGATTGTGTTATTAATCTCATCCCTTTACAAAAATGCTCTCACTAAACACTAAACCCCCACTTCAAAAGGAAACAGTAAATTTCCTTAGGAACCTCGTTGAGAAAGGAGGACCCTCCCCACATGAATATCAGGTTTTTACCGATATTGTAAATCATCTAAAGGACCATCAGGTAGATTCCTTCAGGCAAATTATCAAAAATTCCCTGGATGAAAATACCCTGATTGGACATGGATTTGTAAAACCCTATGGTTACCCAGGGGACTTTACAATCATTCATTCCATTTACAAACAAAACATTAATCCTGATCCAAAATACCGGAATTGGGATAGTTTTTTTCAAAACCAACCAGGAGCACAGGCAGTACGGAACCGAAAAGAGTACTTCCTGAGATGTTGCAAAAGACTTGAAGAAAGTGGGAGGAAGGAAATCAATATCCTGGTTCTTGGATGTGGACCTGCAACCGATGTACAGGAATTTTACAGCCTATATCCCGATAGCAGAATCAGATTTCACCTGATTGATTTTGACCAGAACGCCATCGATTTTGCCAGGAAACAGAACAAAATAATCAACGGAAATATTCAATATTTCAAGATTAATGTGCTTCGGTTCAAACCATTCAAAATGTATGACCTTATCTGGAGCGCCGGACTGTTTGATTATTTTAAGGAGAAGCATTTTGTTTACCTGATCAACAAGTATATCAAGTACCTGGCGAAGGATGGAGAATATGTTGTGGGTAATTTCTCCCATCTCAATCCTACCAAAAGGTTAATGGAGGTTCTTTCCGACTGGTATCTGAACCATAGGTCAAAATACGACCTGATCCGAATGGCAGTTGAAGCAGAAGCCAAAGAAGAGCAAGTTAAAGTAGATATGGAGGAACTGGGAATCAATTTATTCCTGAGGATTAAAAACTCTGTAAACGGGCATAATGAAATTAAATAGGAACATACCTGCCAATTTACTCGGACTCCCTACCTCAACCTATAAGGAGTACCAGCTTAATGGTTTTACTCTCAAATTCAAAGGAGAGATTAAGCATCTGGAAGGAGAGTTCAATAATGATTTTTATAAACGGTCCATCATTCCATTCCGTTTTTCAATAGTCCTTGCCATTTTCTTCTACGGCATATTCGCTTTTCTCGATATGATCATGTTCCCTGAGCTGAAGAACCTTTTCTGGCTCATTAGGTTCGGAATGGTAACACCGGTATTGGTTGCAGTAATTTTCTTCTCCTATTCCCAACTTTTCAAAAAACTAATGCAGCCCGTAATAGCAGGCATCATGTATCTCACAGGATTGGGGATTGTTGTTATGAATATCTATGCTTCCAACCTGGCAGGAGACTATTCATATTATGCAGGACTCTTCCTTATCCTTATGTTCGGGTATACTTTTATCCGGGCAAGGTTTATATATGCTACAATTGCTGGATGGACCATCGTGCTTTCCTATGAAATTGCTGCCCTATGGTTAACAGAAACACCCATTGAGGTCTTTATCAACAGTAACTATTTCTTCATATCCGCAAATGTGATCGGGATGTTTATCGCCTATTTCATGGAGAATTCGGCAAGAAGGGACTTCTACATGCGTAAGCTACTTCAAGCCGAGCAGGAGAAAGTGCAGAAGGCCAATAATACCCTCGAAAAACGAGTTGAGGAGCGGACTCACCAGCTTACAAATGCCAACAAGGAACTGTTGAAAGAGATCGAAGCCAGAAAACACCACCAGCAAGAAAAGGCAAAGCTTGAAGCCCAGTTACTTCAACTTCAGAAAATGGAAACTATTGGTACCCTTGCGGGTGGAATTGCCCATGATTTCAATAACATCCTTACTCCCATTCTGGGATATACCGAGATGGCCCTGGAGGAACTTGCTGATGAAAGCACTTTAAAATATGATGTAGAACAAATAAGTAATGCTGCAACCCGGGGAAAGGACCTGGTGCAACAGATCCTTACTTTCAGCCGGCAGGTAGACGTAGACAAAAAGCCTCTGGAGCTTCATACAGTTGTAACAGAAGTACTAAACCTTATACGGGCATCCTTTCCCTCAAATATTGAAATCCGTCAGAATCTAAAAGAAAATTGTGGAACTGTACTGGCAGATGCAACCCAGATGCATCAGATTATAATGAATATCTGCACGAATGCTTATCATGCCATGATGAATAAGGGTGGAATTCTGGATGTTGAGCTGGGAGTTGAGGAAGTTAATTCCAGAAAGTTTAAATCTTCTGTGAAAATTAAATCCGGCAGCTATGTTAGACTGAGTATTTCAGATACAGGCCATGGGATGGATAAGCAAACCATTGACAGAATCTATGAACCATTTTTTACAAAGAAGGAAGTGGGCTCGGGATCGGGACTTGGTTTATCGGTAGTTCATGGAATAGTAAGCAGCTATGCCGGTACCATTGAGGTTGACAGCAAACTGGGAAAGGGATCCAGGTTTAGAATTTACCTTCCACAGCATTCAAGAATGAGTGCAGATATCCAAGACGCGAGAGAAGCTGTTATAAAAGGCCAGGAAAAGATACTTTTCGTGGATGATGAAAAAGAGATCACATACATGGGAAAGAAAATGCTGGAAAGTCTCGGCTATTCGGTTGAAATCAGGACAGACGGATCATCTGCCCTTCAGGAAATACTTAGTGATCCCGGGAAATATGACCTTCTCGTTACCGATCAGGCCATGCCAAAAATGCTGGGAACAGAACTTGTGACGGAAGCGAGAAAAATACGGGAGGACCTGAAAGTTATTATTATTACAGGATTTGAAGATGCAATCCCAAAAAACTTCCAAGATGAACAGGGAGTATCAGAAATAATTTCCAAACCATTAATAATCAGCGATTTTAGCAAGCTAATCAGGAAAGTTCTTGATGAGCAAAAAGTTATGGAGGTAAAATCATGAAAAAAATTCTAATCATTGACGACGAACCTTACATTCTCCTCATGTTGAAAAAAATGCTTGAGAGAGCAGGCTATGAAGTAGATCTCGCATCCAACGGAAAGGAGGGGATGGATTTATTTGAGAAGGAGACAACTGACCTTGTGATTACGGATATAATCATGCCGGATCGAGAGGGACTTGAACTTATCATTGAAATGAAAAAGCAAAGGCCCAAGCTTAAAATTATTGCCATGTCCGGAGGGGGTCGTATTTCACCGGACAGCTACCTGGAATGTGCCACGCATTTTGGAGCCGAAAAAGTGTTTCAGAAGCCTTTCAGGCAGAAAGAACTGGTTTCTGCAGTGAAGGAACTTATTGCCTCCTGAGCAGTTTATAAAAGAAATATTGCAGCCAGCAGAGTAGAGGCTATAATAAATATCCTGTAGGCCCTTTCGGGGAAAAGCTTGACCAGCCAGATCCCCAGGAAAGCACCCATTGCCACGGCGGGAATCATAAGAAGATCAAACAGTCAAAGATGACCAGGTTATGGTTTTCCATACAGCTACATGAAAAGGAACCTTACTCAGATTAAGAATAAAGAAAAACCATGCGGCGGTTCCGATATACTGATTCTTGGGTAAGCGCATGGATAATAAATACAATGCCATTACCGGTCCGGCTGCATTACCAATCATAGAAGAAAAGCCTCCCAGGGTTCCTAGCAACATAGAGAACCACCAAAAATCAGGGATTTCGATTTTTTTCCTTATATCCTGCCACACCATCAATCCAATCCCAAAAATCACCAGTCCAGCGAGTACCCTGCTAAACAAATCATCCGACAAGATTTTCCCGGCCCATGTTCCTGCGATAACTCCTACAATTGCCCATGGCAGCAATCGGAGTACATGTTTCCATTCCGCATGACGACTATAATATGAAACTGCAAAAATATCTGCAAAGATGAGGATGGGAAGCAACAGTCCCACAGATGGCCTTCCTCCAAATACGGAAGCCAGTATTGGAACCACCATGAGTCCGAACCCTGACAACCCGGTTTTTGCCATCCCTATTACCATGGCACAAACAAGGACCAATGCCCATTGTAAGAGGCTTAGTTCATAGGATGCTAAGAATTCCGGCATATGCGAAAATACAAATAAGTATCGACCGGCCATGGTGGCTTCTAGGTAAATGACTATTTTTAAACAAACCAACTGAAAGTAACATGCAAAGAAGATCATTTCTCAAAAACGGTACGGCAGCTGCCCTTGCCGTATTTACAGGTTCAGCAACCATGGCTGCCTCCAGCATCATGGGAAATTCATATGAGCTCCCAGCAAAGAATAATTTTAAATTAAAGTATGCACCTCATCTGGGAATGTTTAAAAACCATGCAGGGAATGATCCGCTGGACCAGATACAATTTATGTACGATGCAGGATTCAGGGCAATGGAAGACAATGGAATGAAAAAGAAGGATCTCCAGTTGCAGGAAAAAATCGCCTCAAAAATGGCCAACCTCGGTATGGAAATGGGTGTCTTTGTTGCCCACACCATTTACTGGAAGGAACCGAACCTTACCAATGCCGACCCGGATAAACTCAAAGAATTTCTCGATGAAATTAAAGGTTCTGTAGAAGTGGCCAAAAGGGTGAATGCGAAATGGATGACTGTGGTAACCGGACATGTGGACCTCAGAATTGATATGGGTTACCAGACCCGGAACGTGGTTGAAGCGCTGAGGAGAGCATCTGAGATCCTGGAACCTCATGGACTGACCATGGTACTTGAACCCCTTAATTTCAAGAATCATCCCGGGCAATTCCTTAAAGAAATACCCCAGGCTTACCAGGTCTGCCAGGCAGTTAACAGTCCCTCTTGTAAAATTCTGGACGACCTGTACCATCAGCAGATTCAGGAAGGAAACCTAATCCCGAACATCGACCTTGCCTGGGATGAGATTGCTTACTTCCAGGTAGGGGACAATCCCGGACGTAAGGAACCCACCACAGGAGAAATAAACTATAACAATGTATTCAAGCATATCCACAAAAAAGGATATACCGGCATAATTGGCATGGAACACGGACTTTCCCAAAAGGGAAAAGAGGGTGAGTTGGCATTAATCAAAGCCTACGCAACAGTTGACAATTTCTAGGCATTGCGATACGCTTTTGCACGCTAAACCTATCGTACAATAAACCTATCGCACGAGAGGCCTTTTGAATTTCTATCAGTTACGGGCCGAGTCAGCGGCGGGAGCTGTTCCGGGTTTTGGAACCATGTATTCCATGTCAACCGGACCCAGTTCAATAACATCAGGACCCAGTTTCAGGTCTGAGCTCATCATCTCTTCCCAGGTAACTTTTTTCCCGGTATATGCCGCCTGTCTCCCCATGATCATAGTCATGGTTGTGTTGGCTGTTTCCTCAGCCTGTACTATCTGGTTTCCAGTCCTGATTGCTTCAATCAGGTCAATATGTTCCTGGACCATGGCGGCAAGCATCAATTTTTTTGATGGTTCCCCGTTTTCATCTAAAGGATAAGCATACTTGTAAAGTTCAGTACCATCCGGATTCCAAATAGTATCTTCAGTATTCGTATATCCCTTGGTTCCCCTGATTGATTGTCCCACATACCGGGTACAGTCATTAATCTGCCTGCACATGGAATTCACATGTACCTCGTCATCATAAATGAAATCAACACTGAAATTATCATAGCAATCCCCTGTTGGTCTTTGCTGTCTTGAACCCACACCATTAGCACTTACGGGGTGTTTGCCAAAGAACCAGTTGGCAACGTCCACGTTATGAATATGCTGTTCAACTATATGGTCTCCCGACAACCAGATCCAGTTTACCCAGTCCCGTATCATATATTCCATCTCGGTCCATTCCGGTTTCTGGTTCCAGTGCCAGAGCTTATGTTGGTTCCAGTAAACATTAGCACTTACAAGATCTCCCATGGTTCCTCCCTTAATATGGGCATAGATATCCGTATAATTCCTGGCATGCCTTCTTTGGGTCCCTGTTACAACCGAAATCCCTGCAGCTTCAGCCTGCTTGGAAGCAGCCATTACAAGACGGGCACCCGGAGGATCAACCGCTACAGGTTTCTCCATGAAAATATGCTTGCGTGCCTCAACAGCAGCCTGGAACTGGACAGGTCTGAAATAGGGAGGAGTTGCCAGGATGACTATATCCACATCTGTTTCAAGCAAGCGCTTATATCCATCAAACCCATGAAATACATTCTCATCAGCTATTTCAACTCCCTTATTCTTTTTAAGCTTCCTTCGTAAATCATCTGTTTTATCCTTGAAAACATCAGCAAGAGCAACAATGGAAAGACCATCTCCTGCATCCAGAAAATTAAAGGATGCACCCGAGCCCCTGCCGCCGCAGCCGATAACCCCTGCCTTTAAAGGTTGTCCCTCCGGAGCCTTGTCCAGAAAGGGTTTCATATCAATCTTGACAGGTTTGTTTTCAGAACTACAGGCTGAAATCAGCTGGCTGGCCCCTACTACACCCAGGGCACCCAGGACAGCAGAATTTCCCAAAAACCGTCTTCGACTTTGTTGATCAGACTTTTCCATGATTAAGTATTAATTAGTTAGTATAAATGTATTAATAATTATTCCATTTCGCATACAACCCGGAATCCAACATGGTTGCAATCCGAATACCACCATATGCTTTTCGGAATCTGAGGATCAGTTTTTAGCCAGAGCTCGGTGTTTGTCTTATCCCTTGCAGCACATCTGAGCATACTAGCTGCATCCTTATAGGATCCACCACGAACAACATGTTCCTCCCCGGTAGAGGGTCCCTCTGGATTCTGCAAAGGACCCGATGGGTACCTGGCATAGGTGTCCTGTGAATACCAATCGCTGCACATTTCTGCTACATTTCCCAGTATATTTAGCAGTCCGAATGGATTTTCACGCGTACTTCCCGGTTTTACCGTTCTGCCCAGACTATTTTTTGAGTAAATGGCATTGGAGGCTATTATGCTGGTATCCGCCCCAAGGATCTTCCTGAAAAATCCCTTATCTGAGTACTTCACAGGGTTTCCTTCAAAATAATACGGACCCGTAGTTCCGCCCCTCGCGGCATATTCCCATTCTGCCTCAGTGGGCAAACGATAAGATTTTCCTGTCACCTTTGAAAGCCATTGACAATATACTTCGGCGGCATGATGGGTCATCGTAATGGCCGGTAATCTTCCTGCACCCCATCCCTGATCCGGGGCTCCCCAGGGGGGAGTTGGACCAGAAATGGCATCCACATCTTCCCGTACATTCAAATAGGAATCTGCAGTTTTTCCCTCTGCACCTGTAGCACTGAAAAAGGCCTGGTATTCATCCCAGCTGACTTCAACTTTTCCCATGAAAAATGAACCCATAGATACTTCCCTCTGTGGACCTTCATCCTCTGAACGCAGAGGTTCGTCGGCCGGACTTCCCATTAGAAATTTCCCTTCCGGAATGGCGATCATTTCAAAACTGATCCGGGTTCCCGGAATATATTCAGTAAAATCTTTAAACTCCTCAACAATAGCAGCCTCTGCAAATACCTCTCCCGAAATCCGGGCATCTTTGCCAAAATCAACATTTTTTGCGTGGCTCAGGCCCTCAGTATAATGTCCCACTGCAATATGACAATTGATACAGTGAAGCTCTTCCTTCTTTCCTTCATAATACAAATGCGCTTCTTTACCATCAGATGAAAGTCCCAAAGGAAAATTATTCATGTGACATTTTATGCAGGAAGCCTTATAAACGTGTTTCGCTGCATGTGCTGGTTGTGATTTCGCCTCCCAGTTTAAGGATTCAGGGTCCTTAAATAATTTCCCCCAGACGTCCCGTAGTCCGGTTCTGATTTTTGCTCCCAGGTATCCCTCCCCTTTCGGGGGAAGGTGGCATTCCACACAATGAACCTGTATGCCATGTTTGTTGTCGCTGTGTGTCGATCTCTTCCAGGTCTGGGTGGAATGGGGATGTATATGACAGGAAGCACAAAAGGCATCAGTCGAAGTTTTTTCAACTACCGTGTTCCCGGCAAATACCAGCAGGATGCCAAGTAAAAGGCCGGTCCAGAATAAGATCCCTGGTTTTCTGAAAGAAAAGAAACGCTTCATAATCAGTGTATTCAAAGAAACCAATTTTTACCCATTCATTCAATATCTGAATGTCTTCACAATCAATTTATACACATTCTAAGCAGATTAAAGAACCTATCCATAAATATTACGTAAAACCGTGTAGAATGATCAGAAATCCCCTGAAATGAAAAATTTTATCTATCTCATCTCCTGCCTTTTACTACCCTTTAGCAGCCTGTCGGCCCAGCTCAATGTCCTTATAAGTGACAGTAGCAACCTGACCTGCCACGGAATCCAGAATGGTACTGCCACAGTAAGCATCAGTGGCGGAACAGCACCTTATGAGATACTATGGAATGATGACTCCCTGACCACCACTGCCACAGCCACTGATCTTGCAGCCAACCGATGGTACAGGGTCACAGTGACTGATGCTGCCATGGACGAATCCCGGGATAGTGTCAAATTAACCCAGCCGGAGGAAATTGTCTATGGACTGGAGGGATTAAAAACTATTCAGTGTTACGGTCCTGCAGAAGGATATATCAAAATTTCTTCCTCCGGAGGATCGGGACCTCACGCGTATCAATGGACCGGGGAGATTGTTTCAAATTCAGATTCCATTTATGATCTGACAGCCGGAAAATATTATTTTCTGATTACAGATTCACTGAACTGCACAACAAATGACAGCCTGACTCTCAGCGAAGCGGATAAGGTCGAAATTGAGATCGATTCGGTATTTCCGAACCCTTGCCTCGGGCAGGAGAAAGGGGAGATCTATGTTAGCCCTTCCGGGGGAATCGAACCCTATTCTTATTCATGGACCGGTCCCCCGGGCTTCTCCAGTCAACAGCAGGATATAACCGGCCTGATTGAGGGAATGTACTGCCTTGACCTTACCGATGCAAGGGGCTGTATTTATGAAAAGGACACTTCCATTGTGGATGGTGATCCAATTCATGTCACACATTCTGTTTCCCGGTATGATGATTATAATCTTATCTGTCATGGAGATGCAAGCGGGAGCATACAGGTTGATACGGTTGAAGGAAATGGATTGGATTGGAAAAGCTACGTTTATATATGGACCGGTCCCGATGGATTTAAAGCCTATACCCATGAAATTGACAACCTGGAGGCAGGCAACTATCATTTAAACGTATTCGATTCCGCCAATTGCCGCAGCAATATTACTGTATCTCTGATCCAGCCACCTGCCATATATATAAAATATGATTCCCTCATTTCGAATCCCTGCGTTGAGGATAATAACTCTGCCATATACATTACCCCGATCAACGGATTTGAACCCCTGGTTTATCAATGGAGCGGTCCGGATGGGTTTGAAAGTACAACGCAGGATATTACAGGATTGTCAAAGGGGAAATATTACATTTCCATTACCGATAACAAGGGATGTAATTCTGCTTCTGATACAAGCCTCAAACAGATTGATAATATCGATATGGTCCTGGGAGTTTCTGAGTACGGGGACTACAATGTCAGCTGTTACGGGTCCAGTGATGGAATCCTGAAAATTGTGAGTATCCCCGGGTATGATGATGTCAGTGGTTTTAGTTTTTATACAACAGGACCGGATGGATATTCTTCTCCTTTCCGTTTTATGAATGGGGTCAAAGGAGGTGACTACCATATCACCATCTCACATCCGCTTGGTTGCTCAGGAGAACAAGACATCACTCTTCTGCAACCGGATCGTGTCGAGACCGGTTCAATTGATGGGGATACAGAGTTCATCCATGATTCAAACTACCTTTATTCAGTGAGCGATGCATCCCGGGGAAGTACCTATACCTGGTCCGTCGAAGGAGGAGAAATCTGGTCCGGGCAGGGAACTGTTTCCGTGGCCATTGAATGGAGATCTACCCAATCCGGAAAGGTTAAAGTCATCGAGATGAATGAAAACGGATGCATGGGAGATACCGTTTACCTGGAGACAGAATTCCTCAGGGTATCCAGTCTCTTTCCTGGCTCCCTTCCTGTTAATATCTACCCTAATCCGGTGGTGAATACTCTCTATATCAGTGGACTTTCAGACACCCAGGGTCATGTGGAATTTTACAGCCTGCTTGGAAAATTGAGTCTCAGGCTGAATCTTTCTGAGGAGTTGAATGTCGAAGCCCTGGATAAGGGAGTCTATTACCTGATGGTTAAGGACCACAAGCAGCAGCTTATCCTGACACGAAAAATCATAAAGAAGTAAATACGCTCCTAAACCAGATAAGGTTGATTAATACCCGGCCGCCTGACCGTCTTTCCGGCTCTCAGAAGCTCCGTAATAAACACCGTTTTTTTCGTCATAAAGGATGGCCTGGTATCCCCCGTATCCTCCGACATCGAACTGAATCGTATGCCCTTTTTTGATTAACTCTCGTATCACTTCATAATCAAAACCCGTTTCAAGAAGAACCCTTCCTCCATCCTTCATTTTGGTACCTGTAGGTTCTGAAGATCCAATATGATGAATGCGAGGTGCATCACCTGCTTCCTGAAGGTTCATGCCAAAATCAATCATATTAACCATGATCTGCGCATGTCCCTGGGGCTGCATGCCTCCTCCCATAACTCCAAAGCTCATCAAGGGTTTGCCGTCTTTGGTAATAAATGCAGGAATGATTGTATGGAAAGGCCTTTTTCCGGGAGCATAGCAATTGAAATGTCCTTCCTCCAGGCTGAAAAGCTCTCCCCTGTCCTGCAATATGAAACCGAGTCCATCTGGTGTCATCCCGCTTCCCATTCCCCGGTAATTGCTCTGGATCAGGGAAACCATGTTACCCTGGCCGTCAGCCACTGTCATGTATATCGTGTTTCCCTGTTCCAGTTCCCCGGCAGGGTAAGTCCTGGCAGCCCTATCCGGATCTATCAGTTTCCGGCGCTCAGCTGCATATTCTTTAGAGATCAGCTGATCGATGGGCAGCAGGTTGAAATCAGGATCCGAATAGTATTTGGCCCTGTCCTCATAGGCCAGTTTTTTTGCCTCCACGAAAGTATGAATGTAATCCTCGCTGCCAAATCCCATGGAAGAAATATCATATCC
The DNA here is from genome assembly GCA_963777115.1 of uncultured Bacteroidaceae bacterium. Classification (GTDB taxonomy): domain Bacteria; phylum Bacteroidota; class Bacteroidia; order Bacteroidales; family SM23-62; genus SM23-62. The sequence continues at coordinate 579,023 of CAVZPP010000003.1, forward strand.
CTCAAGGAGATTCATAATCTGAAGGGCAGCCGTGCCCTGTCCATTAGGAGGCAGCTCCCAGAGATCATAACCCCGGTAATTGGCAGAAAGCGGTTCAACCCACTCGGATTTATGACTGGACAAATCATCATAGCTCAGGAACCCGCTCTGCGCCTTCATATATTTATCTATTGTTTTTGCGATTTCTCCCTTGTAGAATGCATCACGCCCACCTTTTGCGATTTTTTCAAGGGTATTGGCCAGGTTCGGATTCCTGAATATCTCTCCCTTGGCAGGTGTTTTTCCGCCGGGCATATAGGTTTCGGAAAAGCCGGGATACTTCTGCAGCCGCACTGCACTCAATTCCATATAATAGGCTATCAACTCTGTAAGGGGGAATCCTTCGCGGGCATATTGAATAGCCGGGGCAAGAATTTTCTCCATGTCAAGGCTGCCGAATTTTTTATGCATTTCAAACCAGCCATCCACGCAGCCTGGGACGGAAACCGGAAGGGGACCGTAGGCGGGAATGGAAGTATACCCATTGTCCAGGAAGTAGTCCAGCGTTAGTGATTTAGGGGATCGACCGGAAGCGTTCAGTCCATATAGCTGTCCCGATTCAGCATGCCATATAATTGCAAAAAGATCCCCGCCTATACCATTCCCGGTAGGTTCTACAAGTCCGAGTACAGCATTTCCGGCAATAGCTGCATCAATGGCATTACCACCGGACTTCAGAATATCCAGGCAGACCTGGGTGGCAAGAGGCTGACTTGTGGCAGCCATTCCATGTACTGCAATCACTTCAGAACGGGTAGCAAAATTATGCCCTGTTACCCGGTCTTGTGCTGCTAAATGAATTATAGCAAGTAAGGATAGTAGAATTGTTATTGAAGCTTTCATGTTGTGTAACATTTATTAAGTAATCGCTAATGGACTGCTGAAGAATATTCCTGATATTTGAAAATGGCAGCTGAAAGATAGCAATATCAGGGCAGTCAAAAAATAATTGCAAAACAGATTCAACATGCTACGGAGCTTTTTCAAGGTTACCATCCGAAATATTCGGAGGGATGTAACCTATAGCCTGATCAATATTATTGGGCTAACAATTGGAATTACGGGCAGTTTATTCATGATCCTCTATGTTTATGACGATCTTAGTTTTGATCGATACCATGAAAAATCTGATCGTATTTATCGAATCTCTTCCCGGTTTACTGAGCCGGATGATGCCTTCAGCTGGGCTGTCACCCAGGTTCCCTTAGCCCCACAACTCAAAACAGACTATCCTGAGGTGGAGGAAGCAGTCAGGGTTATTGGATCTCCCAGGCATTTGTATCATTATGAGGATAAGGAGTTTTTTGAGGAAAATGTATTCTATGCGGACTCAAATGTTTTCAGGGTTTTTTCTTTCCAATGGATTGAGGGGGATCCCGAAACTGCACTGGTCGAGCCAAATAGCATAGTGCTAACTCGTTCCTTTTCGGAAAGATATTTTGGGGATGTTGATCCAATTGGCAAAGAAATTGTTCGTGAAGACGGACGTTCCCATAATGTAACCGGTCTCATCGAGGACACACCTCATAACACGAACTTTCAGTTTTCTGCCCTGATATCCCGCAATACCCTGCCCGTACAATTTGGCAGCTGGGGTTCTTTTCATATTTATACCTATGTGTTGTTACAGGAGGGTTATGACTTCAAGGAATTTGAGGAAAAATTACCCCTTATGTACACCAATCATATGGCGGAAATCTTTGAGCGAATGGGAATACAAATCCGGTATGAGGTCCTTCCAATCACCTATATTCATCTTCATTCGGACTTCGATGGAGAACCTGTTGCTGTTGGCAATATAAATTACCTGCATATTTTTATCGTGATCATCATTCTTATGATCCTGATCGCCAGCATGAATTATATGAACCTGGCAACGGCCAGGGCCACCAAACGCTCAAAAGAGATTGGGATAAGAAAAGTTGCAGGATCTGCCAGGAGTTCACTGATCCGGCAATTTCTTTCCGAATCCCTGGTACTCACGATCCTGTCCCTTTTTATAAGCATTGGACTTCTGTACCTCCTGCTTCCGGCCTTTAACAATCTGGCCGGAAAGCATATCGGGTTTTCATATATCCTTAATCCGGTTATTTTGCTGATTCTGTTGGGGGTTGTTGTGGTAACCGGACTTCTGGCCGGCTCCTACCCTGCCTTTTTCCTGTCTTCATTTAATCCTGTAAATGTTCTCAAAGGGCATATGAATATCGGGCGCTCAAATTTGAGTGTTCGGAAAGTGTTGGTTATTGGTCAATTCACCCTATCCACAGTCCTTGTAATCACTACTTGGATCGTTTATGATCAATTGAATTATCTGAAAAATAAGGATCTGGGTTTTGACAGGGAAAATGTCATTACCATGACCATGACGACTAACGAAATGGTTAATAAAGTCCCAATCCTGAAGGAAAAAATTAAATCCAATCCGGATGTAATTACTGTCGGATCAGCTGATAATATTATAGGAAATGGGACCTCCAAAGTGATTATGCGTGTAGAATCAGCCGATGGTATGGTAGAACGAGGCATAAACTTTTTCCGGATTGACCATGATTTTATTGATGCCGCTGGCATAAAAATTATTGATGGAAGAGGTTTTTCTGAAAATTTCCCTGGAGATACCGCCCATTCTGTGATCATTAATCAGACTCTGGCAGACAGGCTTAACTGGGATAAGCCCCTGGGCAAGAAGGTCATGTTGCCCAATGACACAGTTAATGTAGCGACTGTAGTGGGACTGATAGCTGATTACCATCAGTTCGGGATGTATAATGTAATGGAAGACCAGTTGTTTATGTACTACCCCCGAGGATTTGTCGTTTATGTTAAGTCATCCGGCAAAAACCTGCCTTCTACCCTTGATTTTATCGAAGAACAATGGAAGGAGCTGTACCCGGAATTCCCATTCGAATATGAATTCCTTGATGAGAGTTTCTCAGAACAATTCGAGGCCGATGAAAAAAGGGGTATTGTCTATACGATTTTTTCAATACTCACAGTTCTGATTGCATGTCTTGGTTTGTTCGGACTTTCCTCCTTTGTAACTGAACTGAGGACCAAGGAAGTGGGTATCAGGAAAGTCCATGGATCTAGCATTGGGGGTATTGTTGGACTGATGCTCAGGGATTACCTTGTTTTAATCGCCATATCAGTAGTACTGGCCTCGTTGGCTTCCTGGTATTTTGCAAATAGCTGGCTTGAGGGATTTGTTTTCCGCACACAGATCCGATGGATTTCATTTGTGCTTGCAGGAATGCTGACGATGATCATTACACTTTTGACTGTCAGCTATCATACCCTAAGATCTGCTAATGTAAATCCTGCCGAGTCATTAAGAGACGAATAATAGAAGGATAGACCCTTATACAGAAAAACCGCCTGAGATATTTTCAGGCGGCTTCCCAACAAAATATCTTCAGCTTATTCTGCCTTCTTATAAGCCCTGACCCAATCAATTTCCATCACCGCAGGTAGCTGGTGATCCGTTGCACCATCGGTTACACCTGCACTTAATACCAGATACATCGGATCCTGAGGAACTCCCTGAGTCCGGGTAAGTACTACTTTTTCGTTAATCTTCCAGACGATTTTTTCGGGAGACCATTCTACCGAATAAATGAAAAAGTCGGAGGTGAATTTCCCTGCACTCTTTTTCACAATTTTCTTTTGGACACCGCCTTTTTCAGCAATGTTCCCCCAGAAATTTCCATAAAAGATTTTGCCCTTTTCAACTTTAGCCACATCAATATGAGGCAGGATTTTGTCAGCGACCATATGCATAGACTGCCGCACCGGAGCACCCGTCATTCTTATCTTGGCCCGTACCTTACCGTATTTCTGACGAAAACTTTTCCCGGTTGAAACAAGTCCACTGGTATAATCAAAATCAACCTTTTTAAATCCCATAACCGGGTCCCATGCCTTCCCGCTGCCTGATTCTTTTTTGGTAATGATTTTAAGTACTGAACCAGAAATCTCAAGGTTTTTTCCTTTGGTGTACATATGCTTATCACCCGGAAGCGCATAAGTGTCTTTCAATAGTTTATCCCCCCAGTAATAGTTTGTCATCCACTTATCCTTATCCAGTGATTCTTCTAAAAAGTCATCCTCAAAGGTCAGTTCCCATTCTTTCAGCTTATCAAATTCGTTTTTCTTTTGAAGCTGCTGATACCACACTATTTTTTCGGATTTCTTTAGTTCCAGGTATTCTTTTTCAAGTTTATATTCTTCCGACTGTTCATATTTTGCCTGTGGTTTAAGGGCCATGTAATTCTTTACTTTTTTAAAATCTTCGGTACCAATGGCCTCTTCGAGTTCTTTCAGTCGATTCAATCGGTCAGATCCCTTAACCTGGCTATAGGTCTGGAGCTTTGAGGAGGATTTAAACTTAAAATATTTCTTCATTGCTGAAGATTTTTTCATCCTTAGGAATTCCTGCTCTTTCTGATGTGCTTCAGATCCCTTAAATTCTTTTCCGGCAGATTGTTTAGTATTGGTAAACTCCACCGAATTAATGTATTCCGACAATTCCTGGTATTTTTTTAGATCATCGGATTTGTCTGTTTGCTTGTATTCTTCCAGGTCCCGGGATTCCTTTACCTTAAAATAGGTTTTTATGTCCTTGGACTTTTTCAGGGATACATATTCCTTCTCCTTTTTATACTCTTCTGTATCCTTAAATTTCTGGGATTTAATGAGCTTTACCTTGCTGGCAAATTCGCTGGTACTAACAGACTTTTCAAGTTCTTCAAACCTGGCCAGCTCTTCGGATTTCGAATATGCTTTGAATTCTTTATGATCCTTAATCAGAGCAGCTTCATCCGATTCAATCTTTGCGGTGGCTGGAATACCCATATTAATTGATTTTTAATGCAGTTATTACAAAGTAGTTAAAGATATAAAAAATATAGAATATCGCTTTGATTACCAATTCTTAAAACGCCGGCCTGATATGTAACGGTGTACCCCGATGTTTATGGCAACAGATGCAGAGGCCTCCTGGTCATAAGAACCAACAACAGCTTTAATCTGCGCAAAGACTGTCCAATCTTTATCAATTTTCGCTTCAACACCTGTCCCAATATTGAGACCTGGCAATAATTTACTCTCCTTTGGCCTTGTATCAAATTTTGTACTAACATAGGAAAGGTTAAATCCCGCAAGGGCATAAAACAGGATAGTTTTTTCTTTAGCCAGGGAATAAGTAAAGTCAGTATCAAAGGAGTAGAAAAAAGTGGTGGATCCCTGGCGTTTGCCTGGGAGATACAGGCTCAGCGAAGGAGTCAGCCAGAGTTTCTTTCCCAATTCAAGGACCCCTCTGCCAGATAAAGCAGGATTTCCGGTTTTATGATCAGCGTTTTCAATCCCTGAGCTGAATGTGAGTCCCCCACCCACCCTGGTAAAATCAACACAATATGCGGATGAATAGGAAAGAAGAAGTACAAAAGCAAGTAGGGTCAGTCTTATGGTATTTCGCATCATGATGTTATCGCTTGTCCAGGTTTAATAATCCTCAGATACCGTTCTGTCTATATCTTCTGCTATTCTAATAAGAATGCCAGCAAATATACCAAACTGGGAAGTGGAGACTTCGTTAAATGTAAAATCAGCCTTGCTTCCTATGGTATATCTGAGTTCTGCAAAGGGAGTTACCTTTTCAGATACATTAAACCTCATGCCTGCACCAATGTTCAATCCGGCCTTCTGCAAGGTGCGCTTATCCGTGAAGGGTAGTCCGAGAATTATCTCATCCTGCATTCCCTGAATAATTGAGAAATTTAGTCCCATCAGTCCATATCCCTCAAAAATTCCCTGGTCGACAATAATAAAATTTCCATCAAGGTTAATGGTATACCATTGAAATTCCTGGGTTCCATCATCGGTGCTAATCTTATGGGGCAAGTAATACACAAAATTGGGTGTGAGCTTTATCTGATCATTTACCCTGAAAACACCATAAGCTCCAAATCCGGGTTCCTTAACCTGGGAAGAATAACCTGCTTCAATCCCAATATGGGTAAACTGGCTGAATCCGGCCAAGGGTAATATTAAAACCACCAGGGTGGCGAGAATAAGTTTCTTCATAGTCGTATTGTTCTTTATTAATCCATCTCAAAAATATAAAAGACTAACAGTTTCCTACTATCCTGAGGACATTTTTCCTGTTCTTTTACATGAAAAATGCTAACTTTGTCATCGCTGATTTTTACCCTAAATTTACTTAAATGGCTCAGATTAAAGGAGAAATTATCGCAGTAATCGGTCCAGTTGTCGACGTAAGCTTTGAAAAATATGGAGATGATCTGCCGCAGATTCACGATGCACTTGAAATAAAACGACCTGATGGTTCTACATTAGTCGTTGAATGCCAACAACATATTGGCGAAAATACCATTCGTACGATTGCGATGGATTCTACAGATGGACTGAGAAGAGGTTTGGAAGTAATTGCTACCGGATCAGCAATCAAAATGCCAGCGGGAGACCAGATTAAAGGCCGGCTTTTAAATGTCATCGGAGATGCCATTGACGGAATGGAGCAACTGGATAAAGAGGGGGGTTATGAAATTCATAACAAGCCACCCAAATATGAAGACCTTTCCACTGAATCTGAGGTGTTTTTCACGGGAATTAAGGTTATTGACCTACTTGAGCCCTATTCAAAAGGGGGGAAAATCGGATTATTTGGAGGCGCCGGCGTTGGCAAAACAGTCATTATTATGGAGCTGATCAACAATATTGCCAAGCAATATTCAGGATTATCCGTATTTGCCGGAGTTGGTGAACGAACTCGTGAAGGAAATGATCTGCTCAGGGAAATGATTGAATCAGGAGTTATCAAATATGGTGAGGCCTTTGAAAAAAGCATGAATGAAGGGGGTTGGGACCTAAGCAAAGTAGACAAAAAAGCCCTGGCCGATTCACAGGCAACCCTGGTATTCGGACAGATGAATGAACCTCCAGGTGCCCGTGCAACAGTCGCCCTTTCCGGTCTGACCGTTGCAGAATCTTTCCGAGATGGGGATGGAAAGAGCGGCGGCAAGGATATTCTCTTCTTCGTTGATAACATATTCCGATTTACTCAGGCGGGATCCGAGGTTTCAGCTTTGCTGGGAAGAATGCCATCAGCCGTTGGTTACCAGCCCACACTTGCAACTGAAATGGGTGTAATGCAGGAGCGGATTACCTCAACCAAGAATGGTTCAATCACTTCTGTACAGGCCATTTATGTTCCTGCGGATGACCTTACTGACCCAGCTCCGGCAACAACATTTGCTCACCTTGATGCCACCACAGTTTTGAGCAGGAAGATCTCGGAACTGGGAATATATCCCGCCGTCGATCCCCTGGATTCCACTTCAAGGATTCTGACCCCTGAAGTTGTCGGTGAGAAACATTATAATACAGCCCAAAAGGTCAAAATGCTTCTTCAGAGATATAATGAATTACAGGATATTATTGCCATTCTTGGAATGGATGAACTCTCCGATGAAGATAAACTGGTAGTGCACCGTGCAAGGAGGGTTCAACGCTTTCTTTCACAACCTTTCCATGTTGCTGAGCAGTTTACAAATATTCCTGGCTGCCTGGTATCTATCGAAGATACTATCAAGGGATTCAACATGATTATGGACGGGGAAGTGGACAAATACCCTGAATCTGCTTTCAACCTTGTGGGAACTATTGAAGATGCCATTGAAAAAGGAGACAAGATGATGGCAGAGTCTGAAGGTAATGATGAAGGACCAAAAAAGAAAAAAGCTGAAAAAGAAGCTAAATAATCTATGAAACTTCAGATCATAACCCCTGATAAGGAAGTATTTGCTGGTGAGGTAACACTGGTGCAGGTCCCGGGTAGCAAAGGATCATTCCAGGTGCTGGTGAACCACGCACCAATTATATCCACCCTGGAAGCAGGTGAGGTAAAGATTATTGACAGTTCAGGGAAAACATCTCACTTATCAATTGGCGGAGGTGTAATAGAAGTAAAAAACAACAATATCATTATCCTCGCAGAATCTGCTTAATGGCCTGTTTTTTGTACCTTGTACATCAAACAAACTCTCAGATGTATGAAAATACTATATACCTTCCTGATAATATTCCTGGGTTTTTCACAATCGTTTTCCCAGGTTCAAAAAGAAAAAGTAAGTTTCGCCTCCAAAGATGGAATTCAGGTTATTGCTGATAAATATGTAATCAATGAGGAATTCCCGTATATCCTTCTCTTCCACCAGGCAGGATCAAGCCGGGGAGAATTCAACGAGATTGCTGAGCGGTTTCTGAAACTGCGATATAACTGCCTTGCAGTTGATCTCAGATCAGGAGATAATGCAAACTATGTTCGGAATGAGACGGCGCAGAATGCACAGGAAAATGAAGCATCTGTTAAATTCCTGGATGCTTCCCAGGATATACAGGCGGCGATGGAATATGCATGGGAACAAAATCCAAAAGAGCTTATTCTGCTTGGCAGTTCATATTCAGCTTCCCTGGTGATGCTTGAGGGTATTGCCAATCAACATGTAAAGGCAATCATTTCTTTCAGTCCGGGTGAATATTTTGGTGATGACCTGAGAATGGAAGAATCCATTGATTCTCTGGACAAACCATTGTTTATTGCCGCCACCCAAAGGGAGGTTCCATATGTCAAACAAATGATGAGCAATATTCCTGAGGACGTTTACACTCTTTTTACACCAGAAAAACCCGGCGTACATGGAGCCAAGTCATTGTGGGAAGAAAATGTTTCCAAAGATGAATACTGGCTGGCCCTGCTTCTGTTCATTAACAACCTCAATCAATAAGCTCCTGGCAAAATTTCTTATCATACGATTTAGTTCGATCGGGGATATTGTTCTGACAACACCCGTCATCCGGGGCCTGAAAGAACAGGTCGAGAATGCTGAAATTCATTATGTCACCAAAAAGGCCTTTCTCCCTGTTCTTAGGGCAAATCCATATATAGATAAAATCCATATACTGGAGGATAACCTGGATGGCCTTATCCGGCAATTGAAAATAGAAGAATTTGATCACATTATTGACCTGCACAGAAGCCTGAGAAGCCAACGTATTAAATCCCGGTTGAAGATCATGTCATTTACAGTGAACAAGATCAACTTTCTCAAGTTTCTGATGATACGATTCAAGATAAACCGGTTGCCGGATTTACATATTGTGGACAGGTATCTTGAGACAGTCCGCTTGTTCGATGTCAGCAATGATGGAAAGGGTCTTGACTATTTTATTCCCGCTGAGGATGAAATTCCTATTACCGATCTTCCCGAAAATTTCCATAAAGGCTTCATTGCCCTGGTTACCGGAGCTATGCATGCAACAAAGCAGATGCCTCTCGAAAAAATGACAGATATTTGCAAAAAACTTGATCAGCCGATCGTTCTTCTGGGAGGAAAACTTGAACAAACCGTAGGGCGAAAGATTGATGAACAAACCAGTAGTAACGTGTTTAATGCGGTTGGTAAATATAATATCAACCAATCTGCCTCACTGATCCGGCAAAGCCGTCTGGTGATCACTCCTGATACAGGCTTAATGCATATCGCGGCGGCTTTCAAAAAGAAAATCCTTTCCGTCTGGGGTCATACCATTCCCGAATTTGGGATGTATCCTTATGAGCCGGACAAGGCTTCCCAAATATTCGAAGTCAAAGGATTGTCATGCCGGCCCTGTACAAAAATCGGCAAGAAAAAATGTCCTAAAGGGCATTTCCGCTGCATGAATGACATCGATAATGATGCCCTCGTAAGTACAGCCTCTCAATTGTATTGATCAAGCCTCAATAGTCCTCCTTCAAATTATTAATAATACGGATGGTATTGCTAAAAAAGCTGTCTGGCAATTTTTGAATCCTCAGTATTATCAAAACGGCTTGACTCCGCTGACGCGGAGAAATCGCCTTTTTTGACAATACATTCGGTTTAATTCAAAATTTGCAACAGCGTTTTAGCAATGGCGGAGTATTAATTTGAAGGAGGGCTATTGGGCGATGAAATGGTAGGTTATGCTACCTGTCTGCCTTACCGGGGCATCATAATCAGAATTAAAACGGGTTACCCTTGCAGCTGTCAGGGCAGCATCAGCCAGGCAGATCTCATTCGCAGTCTCTCCGGACTTTTTCGTTTCTGCCTGAACCACCCTGCCCTTCTGATCGACAACAATATTCACTGTAACCGTTCCCGATCCCAGGCATTTATATACAGGTACAGGCAATCTCAGGTGATACCGGTATTCTAATTTATAGAGGATATTTGTCGGTCCATCAAAAGGTTCAGGAGGTTTTTGTTCAGATTCTTCCGCTTCCATACTTATCTCCTCATTTGCCAGTTCTTCCAGTTCTTTTATTCGCTCCTGTGTTTCATCGTATTCCTCCGGTCGGTTTGCATTCAGGTCATTTTCCAATTCCTGCACATATTTGTCCGTGCTGATTTCCTGGTCAACCTGTCTTGCCAGGTTCACCGGTACATTGGACCGGTTCTCTTCCAGGTAATCTGCAAGCAACTCTTCGAATTCCGGATCGATTGTCTCAGTATCAACCATATCCTCCACTGCCTCTTCCTGGAAATCTATCAGGATCATATCCCTCCTCAGCTTTTTCTCATTAGAAATTTTAGCCGCAAGGAATATTGATACCAGTACCAGGTGGAAGGCAATGGTCCCCAGAATACCCGCTGCATTCTCCTGCATATTATCATCCAACCTGTCCCAGAATCCCGGCATCGCCTTTACTTATTAAACCGACCATCAATAGTCGTGATTCATTAAATCTTTGGTAAATTTAGCAATTAATGAACGATCAATAATACCGGAAAATGATGCACAAGCCAATAAAAATTTTATGTTTCTCTGTTTTAATCTCCCTGATGTTCAATTCCTGCAGTTTTTTAAAGGAAATAACCACATTCAGTAAGTGTGAATTCCGGACCACAACACTGGAAAATCCTGAACTTGCCGGAGTGGATGTAAGTCACGTCCATTCCTTTAGTGATATTGGTTTCGGTGAAATGGCCATCCTTACAGCCGCACTTATGAAAGGTGAACTTCCTCTGGAGTTTACCCTGAACATTGAGGCCAAAAATCCGAATCCTGTTCCAGCAGCCATGAACAAGCTGGAGTACATCGCTTTTATTGATGATGTTGAAGTCGCTACCGGCGAGATGAATGATCGCATTGAAATTCCGGCAAACGGAGGCGTTTCAACAATTCCTCTTCGTTTACATACCGATCTGCTGGATCTACTTGAAAAGGACTCCCGGCAGACTCTTATTAACTTTGGATTAAACCTTGCAGATGCCGGGAACAGGCCAACCAGGGTTAGCCTAAAGGTTAAACCTACCATTCTCATTGGAGCGGTGGAAATTGCCTATCCTGGATATTTTACAGTGAAATATGACTTTTCATCAGGGGATAAATAAAAAAGACCAATGCCTAATATCCGCTGAGATCAACAGAAAAAATGAACTCCGCCTGGGTGCTCCCTGTCTCAGGAATCCAGATTAAACGTCCGCCAAGATTAAAAGGGACAAAAATCTGGGCAATGTGGACATCTGTGGTGAGCTCCATGCCAAGGGACTGAAAATTTTTATCTACTGGTCCCCCATTCCCCATATAAACATCCTTGCCAACTGCATAATCATAAAATACAGAGCCCCTGAATCTTTTAAAATATGCAGCTCTCCAAATCTGCCAGTCTGGGTGCGCAATGGGAAACACATAATCCAATGTGATCTTCTTCATCTCAGTTGCAGTATAATAGTGTATCCCCCTTGGCAAACTCATAAGATTTCCCATCAGGAAGTTGCCTGGATTTTGCTTCTGTGCGCCGGCAAAAACTCTTAAAGTCTGATGCCTTAACAAACCAGGAATATATAAAATCGCTGATCCATAAAATTGGGAACCCAGCTGTTCGTTTTCGAAAGGAGTATCAACATACCTTAGATCAACGGATCCGCCAAATCGTGGTAATATATCCCTGGGGCTGCGTTTCAGGTAGGAATAAAAATACAGTCGGTAGTCCAAAAACGTCATCCCGCTCCTGTACTCTTCCGGTTCCATGTAATAAAAATATGATCTGCTGAATCTAACCTTAACTGAGGGTCTCATTCCCATGGCATACCGGTTATAAGTCAGGTTCAGTGGCAAATAGACCTCGGTGTTCACACTTAAGTCCGTTTGTACTGTTGAAAGCATTGAATTGGAATCCGGTGCTGGTCCCACATAAGGCAGACCTCCGTAGTCGGCGGAAACTTTAATAACCGGGTACCATCCTGAATAAGTAAAGGCAGCATGCAGAAAATGATTTTTCTGTTCCAGGTTATATTCATATCCCAGAACCGTCGTTGCAGTACTCAGTAAATTTTGAGACATCAGCATTAGTCCGGGATTGACTTCCAGTTCCTCAATGCTGGGATCATCCAGGTCAACATACAATGGGGCCCAGCTGTGGAACTTGAATAAATTTGTCGATTTTCGATACTTTTTAGATTCATATACCTGGGTCGGAAGTCCGGGTACCGGTACATTCGATTCTTCTTCGGGGGAGGGTAGGTTCAGTTGCTCCGTATGGTCCCTGACTTCTTCTAATGGTTTAAACTCTGAAGGATTAAAAATGGTTTTCACTATATCAAACCCTTGCGAAGTGTAATTTGAATAAATTAATGTGTCACCATTCGCAGAAAAAGAGGGAGTATATGCTCCAAACTCAGATGATGTAACTTGCTGACATTGAGTGGACTTGATATTAAGGGCGTAAATATTATCGATCCCTGAAAATCCCCCTCTGAATACCAGGTATTCTCCCTTGCAATTTAGTTCTGAAATATCTTCAAATTCGACATCGAAAAGGGTTTTCCATTCTTCGGAATCAATATTAAACTGAACAATTCTTTTCCCTTTTTCATTCAGGGATGTCATATAGATATTTTTGTTTTCATCATCCCACACAGGGAATTGCAGGTATTCATTTCCAGGGGAAGGTATTTTCCTTACAATTTCTCCATTACTTTCCATCATCACAACAAGGAAGTACTGATTTTTTTCATCTGCTTCAACAGCTGTAACAAACAAACCGTCCTCTGACAGGTCTGGGGCAAAATACCTTGTTTTCAAACGCAGAATTCTCTCCATGTTTTTATTCAGATCATAGATTTTGATCACAGAATAACTCCTGCGCTCCCATCGAGGATCTGATAAAATCTCGGTCCAGACTATCTTCCCAGAGGAAACACTAATATTGGCCGCACTATAATAACCCGGGCGATGAATCCTCTGTTTCCTTTCCCGCTGGATCAATACTTACGAATTCACTTATCTGGTCAATCCCGGTTTTTTCTGCAAAGATCAGGGAATCATTGATATACCTCGGGAACCTGTAAGAGGTGTAATGTTTCCTTTCAGGGTTGTTGATTCTGGTCAAATCAGTCAGGATTCTTTTCCCGGCCTGGTCTTTCCAGTGAGCTTGCAGAGTCTCATAAGTCTCTTTGTAAAGCCCGGTTTTTGAAAGTCCGGTATGTTTCTTTATACTGAAATAATTTGGATATAGGGTAAAGGGTTTCCGGCCCGTATAATTGAGGACATTTTCCCATAGTTCATTACCGTACTTATTCCTTGCGTGGGAAACGATCTGGTAACCATACTTATAGTGATTGGGAATATAGTCACGAAAAGACCCAAAAATTGCTTTCTCATAAGAATACATTTTCGGTTCATCTGCAAGAATGGCCTTTATTTCCATTTCAAATGATGGAAGCCTTCCACGTCCGGCATTTGAGAGCCTGGTTTCTGCATCTGTTGCATCTCCTTCCAGAAACCAGAAAGGCATAAATCCTGCAACAACACCGGTGCCTGCCTCACCAATAACATATGAAAGACCCTTTGTAAAACCCTGCCTGAGTTTGTCCACCTGGACAACATGCCTGAATTCATGAAGGGCGAGTTGTTCGAGATTATCCTGGGAATAAGCCCAGGGGGATGGAGTAGTTACCATCTCAATCCGTTTGGGAGCCCATACGGCAAATCCATTGGAACGTACAGAATGATTGTGAAGTACAACAGGTATGGGAGCCGGTCTGTGATTAAGGTAGTCTGAGTTGGGTTGGTAATAAAACTCCAGGATATGAGCCATCCGCTGGCCCTCATCCTGAAAATCTTCAGGGAATATTACCTGAAAATGATCCGTACGTATATTTTCCCATTTTAATCCTCCCGGATCCTGTCCCTGGTTGTAAAACTGGGCAAAAGAACCTGCGGCGGAGAATAATAGTATACCTATTAAACTGTGAAGCCTGGCTGATAATGAAAATCTTCCCATAATAATTCCCGCAAAATATAAATTCCCGGTATGATAAAAAAACACTAAATTCGCGAAGAAATTGTGAATCCGGGCTTTAAACTCAAATATCTCCCTGTGAAAAAATCATTTCAATTCTGGAATAATTCGATCGGCTGGCTAACTTTTGTTCTTGCATCTGCCGTATATCTTCTCACTATGGAACCCACAACCAGTTTGTGGGACTGTGGTGAATTTATTGCCACTGCATACAAACTTGAAGTTATGCACCCCCCGGGAGCACCACTTTTTATGATCATGGCAAGATTTTTCTCCATTTTTGCTTCCGGTCCTGAAACTGCAGCCAAGATGATCAATGCCATGTCGGCACTTGCCAGTAGTTTTACCATTTTATTCCTTTTCTGGACCATAACCCACCTGGCAAAAAAACTGGTTCCGGATCCTGAAAAGATTTCTGGCGGAAATCTGATGGCTGTATTAGGAGCTGGTTTAGTCGGAGCCCTGGCCTATACTTTTTCTGATTCCTTCTGGTTTTCAGCTGTTGAAGGTGAGGTTTATGCTGTATCATCCTTTTTCACGGCAGTTACATTCTGGGCCATCCTGAAATGGGAAAACGTTGCACATGAGAAAAACTCCAACCGCTGGATAATACTAATAGCCTATTTAATGGGAGTATCGATCGGGGTTCACCTTCTGAACCTGCTCTCTGTACCGGTGATCGTTCTTGTTTATTATTTCAAAAAATACAAGGTTACTCCCAAGGGAATTATATACTCCCTGGCTATTTCTGTTGGTATACTTGGATTCCTTCAGTATGCTGTGATCCAATGGTTTGTTCGGTTTGCCGGTTTGTTTGAACTGATGTTTGTTAATGGATTTGGATTACCTTATAATACCGGTGTATTTTTCTTTGTGGCGGTTGTTCTCGGCGGAATTATATACGGAGTTCATTACACACATAAACACAGAAAGGTGGTTCTGAACACCGTTATTCTTTCTTTTGCGGTGATCATGATTGGTTATTCTTCCTATGCCCTGATAATTATCCGTTCCACTGTTAACCCTCCAATGGACATGAATAACCCGGAGACCGTTTTTGACCTGCTTCCCTACCTAAACAGGGAACAATATGGGCAGCGTCCCCTGTTCAAGGGTCAGTATTATAATGCACCGATCACCGGAACCAAAGAAACCCGCCCCAATTACTACAGGAAAAATGGCAAGTATGAAGTAAAGGATCATAAGATTGAGTACATCTGGGATGAGCAAATGTTAACTCTCTTCCCCAGGATGCACAGCAATGACCCCAATCATATTTCTGAATATGAGAGATGGGTGAATATTAAAGGAACACGTGTTCAGATACAGGACCGGAATAGCGGGGAACCAAAAACGGTAATTAAGCCCTCCTTTGGTACAAATCTGGCATTTTTCTTTAAATACCAGGTGGGTCATATGTACCTTCGGTACTTCATGTGGAACTTTGCAGGAAGACAGAACGATATACAGGGACATGGAGGTATGCTGCATGGAAACTGGATATCAGGGATCAAATTCCTTGATGAGGCAAAGCTCGGTAACCTGGATAAACTACCGGAAAAATTTCAGAACCATCCGGCCCGAAATACTTATTTTATGCTGCCTCTGCTGCTGGGGATGGTTGGACTGTTCTACCATTATAAAAAGAATAAAAAGGATTTTTCCGTCATCATGATACTCTTCATTATGACCGGATTCGCCATCGTGGTATACCTAAACCAGAAACCCATGGAGCCCAGGGAAAGGGACTATGCCTACGTGGCATCATTCTATGCCTTTGCTATGTGGATCGGGTTGGGCGTAATGTCTATATACGAATTCTTTAAACAGAAAATACCTGGCAAAGCCAGTGCTGGAATTGCGACTTTGATCAGCCTGATTCTTGTTCCGGGCATAATGGCCAAGGAGAACTGGGGTGATCATGACCGCTCAGGCAGATATACAGCCCGTGACCTGGCATACAATTACCTTAATTCCTGTCCCCCGAACGCCATCCTTTATACCAACGGGGACAATGACACTTTCCCTCTCTGGTATGCACAGGAAGTTGAAGGAATCCGCACCGATGTAAGGATAATTAATCTGATGCTGTTTAATACAGAATGGTACGTTGACCAGATGACACGGAGGGCCTACAACTCCGCTCCCGTTCCCATGAGCCTCCCACCTGAAAAGTACAAAGACGGGACTAATAACATTATTTACATGGTGGAAAGGGTAAATGAGCATATTGACCTTAAGGAAATTATTGGGTTTGTGGCAAACGAAGATCCAAGGACCAAGTTGACTCCACAACCCGGTGTTAGCCTTGATTATATACCGTCAAAAAAGTTTTCCATTGATGTTGATAAGGAAAAGATTCTTAGCAGCGGGATATTACCCCTGAAAGATTCTGCCCTCATTCTTGACAAGATTGAATGGACAATTTCCAAGAGCAGTCTCCTGAAAAATGAACTAATGCAGCTGGACATACTCGCTTCCAATGATTGGGAGAGGCCAATTTGTTTTGTTGCTGCCGGTAATGACGGAGCTTTAAAGCTTGAACCTTACTTTCAAATGGAAGGATTGGCTTATCGCCTGGTGCCTATTTCCACACCGGGCAGGAATTATATGACCTATGGAAGAGTAGATGTAGATACCCTGTATAATCGTCTGATGAATACTTTCCGCTATGGAAGAATGGAGCAACCGGATGTCCATCTTGATTATTATAATATCCGAACCCTCTCGGTTATTAAACTCAGGAATAAATTTACCCGTTTGGCGAATGAGCTTATCCAGGTAAACAAGATGGATTCTGCAGCCCTGGCACTTGACCGTTGCCTGGAACTAATGCCACATCCCAAGGTGCCCTATGATGCTTTTATTCCCCCTGTTTCTCAGGCCTATTTCCGCTGTGGATCACCGGACAAAGCCAAGGCAGTTATGCGTCAGCATGTGGATCTACTTCTGGAAGATCTTGACTACTATTATGATCTTTCCCCTGAACAGCGGCAATCACTTGATTATGAGATACGTATTTCTCTACAATTACTGCAGGAATATAATGGCATAGCCAATGAATTTAATGTGGAAGAAATGGTGCAGGAAATAAACGAAAAGTTTAATAATTATTACCAGCGCTATCTCCAGGAAAGAGGTTAGGAATAAGGAATTAATTTTCTCTCGCCATAAGAGATTCTGCCATATTTGCCAGGGGTCTTTTTCGTTCAGCCGGGGCATCGACTCTGTCAAGGTAATGTATAGCCCGTTCATAATGGCTGGAGGCCAGTTCATCTGAAATCCTGTCAAGTTCTAATGAGGAAAATATATCTGTGACGTTTTTGATTTTTTCTTTTGGATCATGATCCTGTTTTTGCATCCAGCCTTTCAGTTCCTCCTGAGTATTCCCCTCTGACATTTCCAGAGCCTTTATGAGCAGAAAAGTTTTTTTGTCAGTAAGGATGTCGTTCCCGATTCTCTTTCCAAATTTTTCCGGATCACCATACACATCAAGGTAATCATCCCTGATCTGAAATGCGACGCCAAGGTTACGGCCAAATTCATATAAGAGATCCGATTCCAGCTGCTTAGCTCCTCCGGCCATGGCACCTGATTTCATGCAGGCGGCTATAAGAACAGCTGTCTTCAATTCTATCATATGTAAATACTCATCCACGGAAACATCTGTTCGAGATTCAAAGTTCATATCCCATTGTTGTCCTTCGCATACCTGAAGTGCAGTGGTATTGAACAACTGCAGAAGATCAGGCAGAATATCCGGAGCTGACTCACAAAGTATTTGATAGGCAAGTATGGACATAACATCACCCGAAAGAATTGCAGTGTTGGGATTCCATTTTATATGAACGGTTTCTTTCCCTCTGCGGACTGCGGAATTATCCATCAGGTCATCATGCAGAAGAGTGAAATTATGGAATATTTCATAGGCCAGCGCAGGTTTTACAGCAGCATGTACAGCTTCGCGTGAAAATACTGCATGCCATTAGCGTAATGGTAGGTCTCATTCGTTTTCCGCCAAGGGAAAAAATGTATTTTACAGGCTCATAAAGTTCAGCAGGAGAACTGTCAAAGGGATACTTTTCCAGTTCCTGACTCAACGATCTTCCTGGCAGTTTCAAAATCCATCATAATTTATAAAATTAGGATAAAATCCTATTATCTCAATTTTTCCTATTTTTACGCCCGATATCTGGCCTTATCTTTGCAGGAATCAAGAAAAAACGGGCATTATGCGTATTCAGTTATTATTGATTAGTATACTTACATTACTGACTTTCAGCGGGAAGGCTGAAGAGTACAAGATCGACTTAAGGATTCCGGCCTTCAGTAATGACACAATTGTCCTGGGACATCGTTTCAATGCAAGTTTCATTCCCAAGGATACAGCCATTCTTGATAGTAAGGGCAAAGGAGTATTTTCGGGAGAAGAAGAACTCCCCCACGGTATGTACCTGGTTTATCTTCCTGATAAATCATTTTTTGATCTGCTGATCAGTGAGGATCAGTTTTTTTCCTTTGAAAATGATACTTCTGATTTTGTTGCCAATATGAAGGTCCACGATTCCAGGGAAAATGAAGCCTTTTACTCATATCAATTGTTCCTTGGTACAAGCCGGAAAAGGGCAATGTCTCTGCAGAATGATATTTCCAATGCATCAAGCCCGGAAGATTCATTAGCAAAAAGACAGGAACTGGATCAGTTGAATAAAAGTGTTCAGGAGTACATTGATAAGCAAATCAAGGACAACAAGGATAATTTTTTTGGCACCTTTGTTCTGGCCCTGCAAGACATTAAGGTACCTGATCCTCCACTGGGCGAGGACGGTAAGCCTTTGGATCCGGCATTTCAATACAAGTATTATAAGTCACATTATTTTGACAATTTCGATTTTACAGATGTAAGGCTTCTCCGGACCCCTTTTTACGAACAGAAGATAATGACCTATATCGAGAAGGTGGCTTATCAGCATCCGGACTCCCTGGTTAAGGATTGTGACATGCTGATTGAAGGATCCAGGTCTGATCCCGCCCTGTTCAGGTACATGCTGATTACCCTATTCAATCATTTTGCGAAAAGCCAGATTATGGGAATGGACAAGGTGTATATCCACATTGCTGACAAGTATTATATACCTGAAGCTGACTGGAGTGATGCTGATTTTATTACCAAGCTACAGGAAAGAGTAGATATTGCAAAACCAACACTGATAGGGACTCCGGCAACAGATATCCAGCTTGTAAGCGTGGATGCCGATCATTTCATAAATGCTGCAGATAATGAGGAACTGAAAAAAGATCCCTATGTAGGTTCATTCTTCCAATTGCTGGACATAAAAGCTAAATTTATAATCCTTTATTTCTGGGAATCTGATTGCGGTCACTGCAAAACAGCTACACCGATATTGTATGAAGCCTATGGAAGACTTAAACCAAAAGGTGTCGAGGTTGTTGCGGTAAGCACACTCGGAGGTGAAGAAGGAAAAGTTAAGTGGGTTAACTACATCAATGAAAATGGTTTCTATGACTGGATCAACGCCTGGAATCCCTATGACTTCACCTATAAAACAATTTATGATATTCCAAGTACTCCCCAGCTATTCATACTGGATGAGGAAAGAAAAATAATCGCTAAGCGAATAAGCCCCGAGCAGGCTGAAAAAATCATTGAATCAATACTGAAGAACGAAGCAAATTAAACATGACGGACGGAAAGAAAATGAAGCTGGTACTTGAAGACGGAACGGAATTTACAGGGACATCCTTTGGCAGCCACCGCTCCATATCTGGAGAGGTAGTATTCAACACGGCAATGACAGGATACCCCGAGAGCCTGACGGACCCGTCCTACAAAGGACAGATTCTTGTTCTTACCTATCCGCTTATAGGAAATTACGGGGTGCCTGATGAACGTGTTGAGGATAAAATGTTAATGCATTTTGAATCTGACCGCCTTCATATTTCAGGATTGATCGTTTCGGATTATTCAGTTGAATATTCCCACTGGAACGCAAACCGGAGCTTGGGGGAATGGCTAAAGCAACATAAAATCCCTGGCATCTATGGCATTGATACCCGTCAACTTACCAAAATCCTTCGTGAGAAGGGCACAATGATTGGAAAGATAATTATTGAAGGGGAAGATGTCGAACTCTACGATCCGAATGAAGATAACCTGGTTGCCCAGGTAAGTATAGGGGAAAAAGAGGTTTACGGCAGTGGAAAATACCGCATTCTGCTGATTGACTGTGGAGTGAAATATAACATTATCCGTTACCTTCTGCAACGTGATACTACGGTTATTCGTGTTCCTTGGGATTATGATTTCCTCGGGGAAGAATACGATGGACTATTCATTTCGAACGGACCTGGGGATCCCAAGCAATGCAGGGAAACTGTCCAGAATCTCAGCAAGGCATTTGAGCAGAATCTCCCAATCATGGGAATTTGCCTGGGGAATCAGCTAATGGCCCTTGCCTCCGGAGCAGATACGTATAAGCTAAAGTACGGACACCGAAGCCATAATCAACCGGTTCTTCTTGTGGGTACCGATAATGCATATATTACCTCACAGAACCATGGTTTTGCCATCGATAACGATAGCCTGAAAAAGGAGTGGAAACCTTATTTCACTAACCTCAATGACCAAACCAATGAGGGAATGATCCACCAGTCAAAACCTTTCTTTTCAACCCAGTTCCACCCGGAAGCATCAGGGGGGCCCATGGACACTGACTTTCTCTTTGATCAGTTTATTGACCTGATAGAAAAATCAAAGCAATAGAGCTACTCAGGAGAAAATGCTATTTGACTACAATAAATCTTTTTATTATAATTTTTTCATCCAGTTCTATTCTAATCAAATAGTTACCTGACTCAATACTTCCCAATTCGAGTTCAATCTGACCAATTCGGTTAGCCATAGGACGAGTTTCAATAAATCTTAATAATTGTCCCTTCTCGGTATAAATTGAAATTTTAACGTTTTTATCTTCAAATGCAGCTGATTTTAACGTAATGTAATCTCTGGCCGGATTTGGGAAAAGATCCACTGTTAATCCATCTGTTAATGAGTTAACATCGTTTGGCGAATTATCTATTGCTGAAATAATAAGTTTTGTAATAATATCAACTTCATAGTCCAGTCCCTGGTGAAATAACGATGTAGCATCAATGGAAAACTTATGACTCGAATTCTGGTCTATCCCGGGAATATCAACAGAGATTAAATAGTTACCATCCGCAATTTCAGTGAACTCATAATATCCTTCCGCATCAGTTTCAACATAATCAACAGGCAGGCCCGAATCTGCATCAATCAGAATTACCACTACTCCGGTTACCGGAGGAGCCTCTGCCTTTACACCGCCATTGTCATAAGTGCACATTCCTGAAACCTTGCCTTTTCCATTTGTAGCGGCTGGATTCTCAAACATGTCTACGGTCAGAGAATAAGATTCTTCGCAGGATATATTAAAAGCCTTTGCGTCTTTCCATATATGTGCCTCCTTGTAATAGGTATGCATAACGCCCTTATATTTTTGATGTGCATGATTATCAAGTTTTACATAAACGATATATTGCCCTGCTGGAATCTGACTAAATTCGAACACTCCTTCAGGTTGTACCCTTACAGTTGACACTATCCCGTAAGGATGTGAAGAGGCATCATATAAAACAACATCCGCCTCTTCCGCAGCTACAAATCCTCCGCTAAACTGTACGGTTCCACTTAAGCTTGCTTTTGCTTTTTCATAAACCTCACCTGACCATGTATCCTGGCAACCTTTTGAATCACTTACAAGCACCTCATACAAGCCGGCCTTAACGCCTAGCTGATTTTTTTCAGTTGATCCATTCGACCAGCTGTAACCATAAGGATGGGTCCCACCTTCCACCAATAACATGATGTTGCCGTTAGCTGAACCCAGACAATCTGAATCATAAACAGTCCCCGTGACTATTAAATCAGAGGCAGGCTCAGCAATGGCAAACTCTTCAACAACAGTGCAAGCATTAGCATCGGTTACTGTCACTTCATATGTCCCAGTCGTTAAACCGGACTGGTTTTTCTCAACTGATCCATTTGACCAGCTATAACTATATGCTGAAGTTCCTCCCGTAACAGTTAAAACAATGCTGCCGGTGGCTGAACCATGGCATGATGCATCTGTAACTGCAGCCGAGATTATCAGGGCTGAAGCAGGTTCCGACAGGGTATATTCTTCAACCTTTGTACAAGCATTGGCATCTGTCAGTGTTAATGCATAGCTGCCAGCGGACAAGCCTGCCTGGTCTTTTTCAGTGGATCCATTTGTCCAGTTATAACCATAAGGCTCAGTTCCTCCTGCAACAGTTAAGGTAATGCTACCGGTCGAGGTACCATAACAATTAATATCGGTGACATTTTCTAAAATAGAAATAGCAGATGTAGTCTCTGATATTATATACTCTTCAACTGAAGCACAGCCATTAGCATCTGTTACGGTTACCTCATAGCTTCCCGCCAACAGGTCCATCTGATCTTTCTCCACAAATCCATTGGTCCAGCTATAAGTATATGGCTCAGTTCCTCCTGCAACCGTCAACACAATACTACCGGTCGATGTACCATGGCAGATTATATCCGTTACAATTCCGGAAACCGAAATTGCTGATGCCGGTTCCGATATGGTGAAATCTTCAACGGCATTACACCCGTTAGCATCATTTACAGTCACTATATAATGGCCAGAAGAAATACCAGAAAGGTCTTTTGTTGTCTCACCGTTATTCCATTGGTAGGTATATTCTGGTTTCCCGCCTGAGACTTCCAGGATTATGCTTCCTGATGGCTTATCCTTACACTTTGAATCCGAGGCATTGCCTGATACAAGAATTTGTTCAGGGGATTTAATTGTATCAACCAGAATAAGCTCACATCCCTTTCCATCTTTTATTGAGACACTGTATGAACCCGTGCAAAGGTTATTGAGAAACGATCCTGATTGTCCATCACTCCATTCATAGGTGAAAGATCCATCACCTCCCGAACCAATGGCTATGGCATATCCATTACACATGCCTTCACAGCTCACATCTGAAACATCAATAGTTCCGGTTACCTGGGTAATCCAATGCAATTCAGATGAAAGAACAGCAGTGCATCCATTAGCATCCGTAACGGTTAACTCGTAAAACCCTTCACATAAGTTTTCCAAACTTGGTGTGCTTGCTCCTGTATTCCATGAATAAGAATACGGAGCTATTCCACCAGTAACCTCAGAAATCAGCGTGCCATCACATATTCCTTCACATGTAGGATCCACGAAAGTGAGTTGCAGTGATAAGGCCTCCGGGTCAATTAATTCGGCCGATCCTATAATTTGACATCCATTAGCATCGGTGGCGGTTAAGTTATAAGTTCCTTCTGTCAGATTTTCAGCCAACGCAGTTGTCGCTCCATTTGACCAATTATAGGAATAGGGTATTGTACCCCCGGATATTTCGGCGTTTGCCGTACCATTTGCTTCCCCGGCACATAAAGGATTGGAAACCGAGATGCCAATTCCTAATGGCAATGGTTCAGTCAGGTGGACCCCTAGAATAGCAGAACAACCAGTGATATCGGTAGCAGTAACGGAATAAACCCCTGCAGATAATCCGGAAATATCCTTGCTTGTGACCCCGGTACTCCACATATATTCAAAAGGTGCTTCTCCCCCAAAAACAGTCAGGTCAATCGAACCATCGCTGTCTCCAGAACAAGATGTACTTGTAATAAGAGGATATACCAGGATCGAATCGGGTTCCTGAACCGGTACAATATCAAACTCCATACAACCATTTGCATCTGTTGCAGTTAAGGAATATAATCCTCCGGGTATATCGGTTAGGTTCTGGGTAGTATCCCCATTATCCCAATTAAACGAATAGGGAAGAGTACCCCCTGAGATCACTGATGTTACAGTCCCATCTGCTGCCCCTCCACAGGTTACATCCTGGGGAGTGAGTGCCAGGGTTATCGGATCAGGTTCATTTAGCGTGAACAGTGTATCCACTTTACATCCTACTGCATCTGTAACGGTTAATCCATAATTACCAGGACAAAGGTTCAACTGGAAAACTTCTGTCTCACCATTGCTCCATTCATAGGTATAAGGTGCCTGTCCCCCAAGGACCGAAGCCATAGCTACACCATTGCAATTACTATGGCAACTAACATCGTAAGTCTCAAGGGCGATTCCCCAGGCTTCCGGCTGATTAATATTGATCGTATCCCAATTCGTCTGGCTGTTTGCATCAGTCACGATTACGGAATAAGTGCCGGCTGATAAGTAATTAAGGTCTTCATCAGTGGATCCATTCGACCAAAGGATATCATATGGTGGCAGGCCGTCGGTAAGTGTTAAATCTATTGCACCATCGCTGCCATTATAACACGTTACATGAGTTGGCTGTGAAGAGATTGTGAAAGAAGTCAGTCCATCAATAACTACACTATCCTCCCAGGCATCCAGGTAGGCATCCCGGACAGTAACGAAATACTTACCCGGTAATAAACCGGATACACCTGGAGTGGTTGCTCCATTTGACCATAAATAGTAGAACGGAGCCACCCCTTGTATCACAGTCACTGTAGCTGTCCCATCTGCACAGCTCATGCAGGAAGCATCCGTACCAACAGTATTGGTCAAAAGGTATGGAATGGTCACTTCAATACTATCAATAGCAGAGCAATTCTTTGAATCGCTTACTGTAACAGAATGCCATCCCCGGTTCAGATCTGTATTCATTGTACTTGTTGAACCATCCTCCCACAGGATACTATAAGGTTCGACGCCACCTGAAATTTCTACCCATACTGTATCCAGGGAGGCAGTCAGATCAATTTCAATGGTTTCGTAAACTTCAACTGTATCCTGCCTGGAAACAGAACATCCGGACTCAGCTGTGGCTTGTAATTCAACTATATATTTACCGGAATTTGAATAAAGATGCATGGGAGATTCCACATCAGTATTGCTTCCATCACCAAAGTTCCACTCGTAGGTTAAAGTCCCTTCCTGAACAGTTGTTGTATTGAGAAATTCCACTTCATCACCAAAACACACAGATTCAGCTGAAAACTCAACTACTGGAGTGGTGGTTATGGTAACATCCTTGATCGCCTCACTGTAACAGCCCTCGTTTGAGTATGCCTTAAAGTTTACAGTATATGTTTCTGAAAGCTCATAAATATGGGTGGGGTTTTGAAGATCTGAAAGCATCTCATCACCGAAATCCCATTCGTAATGATCTATGCTACCCGGACTAACATTGGCTGTACCATAAAACTGTACATTTTGAAGAGCACAGGCTGTTATAAAAGTAAAATCCACTACAGGACTTGGCTTTTTATAGCGCTCAACATGCAGGGTATCATTCAGATTATTATCATCATTGGCATTGGCAAGCCAGATCTTAAAGGAATAAACACCATCAGAAGATAGGTCTTCCGTGTCCGGGAAACTATGCTCGATATCATTATTTATACTTCCCGGAATGGTGTCATAATAAATAAATCCGCCGTTAATTTGATAGGCCACTATCAGATCCTGGAATGGTATATCACCAAACTGGCGGATATTTACCGTTACCGGCTCATCCGAAGATAGATCGCATTGCAGAGTTGGACTGATCAATCGGGTAATTCCAAAGTCAGCAATAAATTCATCAGCTCCCATATCAGGAGCTGCATCGTTACGAATCTCCCCATCAATATCAAGAAGTACATTTCCTACCGGAACACCTGCTCCATTTATATACCTCTGAAATGGTCTTAGCTCAGTATCTGTCTCATAGAGCGGATCATTTGTTGTACTATTTGCATCTCCTCCAATTGCTGCACCCCAGGCAGGAAGGCTGCTGTATGGGGTACCACTGAATCGACCCAAAGTAGTTCCTGTAGTATGGTAATTATTGTAATCTATATCACATCCACTTAATGCAGTATTGATCTCAATCGGAATACCTCCGTTGGGGGTGGAAACAATATTATTCTTTATCGTCTGTCCCGTTCCATTATTGATCACTATACCCTGTGAACTCTGGTTGGTGGACAGGTTATTAATCGAGTTAAACGCTACCAGGTTATCCTGGGCATTAATCTGAATACCTATTGCCTGAGCCAGGCCATCGGTTTGTATGAAATTATTGCTGATGATAGCATTCAGGGCAAGAGATATGATCCCTGTTTGATTGCTTACATTGTATATCTTATTCCGGGAAACTTCAATCGGTTCATATGTGTCCCTGTTTCTAATATAAACTCCATAATCCAGCCCTAACGCATTGATCTCATTACTAATCAACTCGCTTTTACTCCCAGTCCGTAAATATAGGTAAACCTTACCCTGTATAATATTCTTGTTGATCCTTACATCTCCCGATTGTCCAGTAAGGTTAATGCTCTTACAATTATTCTCTGTATAAAGTAAATCTCGGACCCCGCTACAATCGAATTGATATTGCATATAATTCCCCTGTACCAGACAGGTATCAATATCTCCTAGAGAGACAGGTCGCGTACATCGGTTGTCACTCAATACAAAGTCGGTGATATTCGAAAAATTAAACCTTGCTTGAATGAGAGATCCTGTAAAACTAATGTCATTGAACCTGACAGCCCCATCTGAAAAGATATTGCGCCAATCCCCCAGAAAAAGACAACGGTTAAAGGAAATATTGTGACTCCCGGATGAAAACCAAATAATATAATCATTCGACTGACGTTCAAAACCCATAGTCTCAAACGATATGTATTCCGCCCCATCTAGCTTCAAGGCATAATCCAATATGGAATTGGCTGTATTATAGCGTAACATTGCCGCGCTGCTATCACCGCTCTCGCCTATAAAACGAATAGGATTCGTCGGCCCTGAGCCATTGATCTTGCCGATCACGATCTGCTCATCATAATAGCCATCGCGTACCATGAAATCTACCGGCCCAACAATGCCCGCTGTATTCAATACCGTCACCGCTTCAGTGAAATCTATAAAATCAGGGGAGACTCCACCGATTGTATAGACGCCAGAAAGGGGTGTCGCAATATTTTCCAGCAATGTCTGGTTGTTTACTGGATTGCAGTCAGACACCCCGTTGGGATTTTCTGTCCACACTCCAATGGTATATAGTTCCCCTGGTTTGAAATCAAACAAACCAATAGAAATAGTATCCACCTGCTTGGTTGTTAAACTCCCGGTCCAGTCAAACAAAGCCTGGGCTTGTCCGTTTACCGACCATTGGATAGTTACTGTTGTAAGGGTGTTGGTCCCATGATTACGTAAGGCAGCACGGATATCCTGGACCCCTGGTTGAACAGAATGGCCAATCCCGGCAATGACATCTATCCCCGCATCATCTGAACATGGAAGATAGCTTCTCGCTCCTATATCAGGTGTTGCAGCATCCCTTATTAAGGAATCAATATCAACCTCAATTCCTGTTATTGGATCTCCAGCTTCCCATAGCTTGGTATGGTTAATCGTTAACTCAGTATCAGAACTATAAAAAGGATTGACAGCTATACTATTTGCATCTCCACCAATAGCTGCTCCCCAGTCATCAAGATTGCTATAGGGTATACCACTGAACCTGCCCAAAGTTGTTCCTGTGGTATGGTAATTATTGTAATCTATATCACATCCACTCAAGGGAACCGTGATCTCAATGGGGATACCTCCGTTGGGGGTGGAAACAATATTATTCTTAACCGTCTGTCCCGTTCCATTATTGATCACTATACCCTGTGAACTCTGGTTGGTGGACAAATTATTGATCGAGTTAAAGACCACCAGGTTATCCTGGGCATTAACCTGAATACCTATTGCCTGAGCCAGGCCATCGGTTTGTATGAAATTATTGCTGATGATAGCATTCAGGGCAAGAGATATGATCCCTGTTTGATTGCTTACATTGTATATCTTATTCCGGGAAACTTCAATCGGTTCATATGTGTCCCTGTTTCTAATATAAACTCCATAATCCAGCCCTAACGCATTGATCTCATTACTAATCAACTCGCTTTTACTCCCAGTCCGTAAATATAGGTAAACCTTACCCTGTATAATATTCTTGTTGATCCTTACATCTCCCGATTGTCCAGTAAGGTTAATGCTCTTACAATTATTCTCTGTATAAAGTAAATCTCGGACCCCGCTACAATCGAATTGATATTGCATATAATTCCCCTGTACCAGACAGGTATCAATATCTCCTAGAGAGACAGGTCGCGTACATCGGTTGTCACTCAATACAAAGTCGGTGATATTCGAAAAATTAAACCTTGCTTGAATGAGAGATCCTGTAAAACTAATGTCATTGAACCTGACAGCCCCATCTGAAAAGATATTGCGCCAATCCCCCAGAAAAAGACAACGGTTAAAGGAAATATTGTGACTCCCGGATGAAAACCAAATAATATAATCATTCGACTGACGTTCAAAACCCATAGTCTCAAACGATATGTATTCCGCCCCATCTAGCTTCAAGGCATAATCCAATATGGAATTGGCTGTATTATAGCGTAACATTGCCGCGCTGCTATCACCGCTCTCGCCTATAAAACGAATAGGATTCGTCGGCCCTGAGCCATTGATCTTGCCGATCACGATCTGCTCATCATAATAGCCATCGCGTACCATGAAATCTACCGGCCCAACAATGCCCGCTGTATTCAATACCGTCACCGCTTCAGTGAAATCTATAAAATCAGGGGAGACTCCACCGATTGTATAGACGCCAGAAAGGGAGCCATAAAGAGCAATTAGAAGTTCATCGTTCTGGGCATTCATATCTGCCTGCCCATTGGGATCAGATAGCCAAACACGCAAATTCACTTTCTCCCCGTCAGCAAAAGAATGGGATCCTATTGTAACACCTTCTGCCACTTCTCCCAGGGCGAGTGTGCCGGTCCAGTTAAACGGGGTTTGGACTACCCCATTAATTTCCCAGTTAAGATTGAGGGAGGTTATAGTAGTAATACCCAGGTTGGATACATCTACGTCGATATTCTGGATGCCTGCCTGGAAAGGCATCTTTGGATTACTGATGTTTTGCAAAGCAGCATCCAATGCCAGAGGTGCATAAACCTTGAAATTATCTATGGCCCACCATCCTTCTCCGTCACCGGTCCATCGAAACCTAACTTTCGCATCAGAAATTCCACCAACATAGGAAGAAACATTAATAACCTGGTACTCAACATTACTTGTGCTATCAGTAAATTCTGCGACCTGGTTCCAATAGACACCATCCCATACTTCAACAATACCAACACCGGTTGGTACAAGCCAGTGATGAAACATAAGTAATATATTCGCACTCCCCGAACAATCCACATATTTGGATTCAAGGGTAACCTCCTCTGGCGATGAATCATCGGAATAGGCTGTAGCATCAAAAATGGCAACATTTCCAATGGCAGGATAATTTACAATCCTCCCACCTGGATTATTAAAATTCCAGAGATCAGTGGCCTCACCGGTAACTGTAATATTGCTCCAGCCATCCGGTGCCGTGGTTTCAGTTGCCGAGGAAAAATCCTCATTCAAAATATATGTTTGGGAAAAAATGGCAGATGATGCTAAAAACAGAATAAATACGAAAAGCATCCTTTTCTGCGCAATCAAAAAAGCGTTCATCAATTTCATGGCTTAGAGGTTATAGGGATTAATACGCCTGGGCTAGAAAATAGGTTTCTGGTTAATGCAATTTGTATATGTTTTAAATAGCCAAATAGCAATTTACCCAAAACAATAGCTTGATCGCCGAAACTTTATTAACAATCCGGAAAGTTATTCCCTAATAATCAGGGTGGTAGAAACATCCCCGGATCATTATAGGCTTACAGGCTGATAGAATCGTAACGAAAACTAAATGGGGTGGGGGTTGTATTACTTAATGTAACTAAAACCACAGAAAAGAAAATTTTGTTTACTACCGGAAGGGGTTTCGTGATCAAGTGTCTGGCATTTGATCTTTTCGAAATCTTCATATAGCCAGCTACTTAAGGTTTCTTCTGAATATTTTCGAATCCTTAAACCACTGCATTTATCCGGTCCGTTTTCTGAAAATGTGCCAATCAATAAATATCCTCCAGTATTCAAACTTGATTTCAAGGTATTGAAATAGCTTTTTATCTCGCTTTCATCAATTAAAAAATGAAGAACTGCCCTGTCATGCCAGAAATCGTACTTTTCAGCAGGATGAAAATCAGCAGCATCTGCAATGATCCATGATACCTTTTCTGAATCAATTCCAAGTCTGCGTTTAGCCTTTTCTATCGCCTCCGCTGAAATATCAAGGACTGTAATATTTTCATAACCCATGTCAAGTAACTGGTCAACCAGAAAACTATCTCCTCCTCCAACATCAATAATTTTGGCAGATTTGGGCAGGTTAAATTCTTTCAGGAAATCCAGTGATGTTGTTGGGACCGGCTGGTACCAGCTTACTTCTTCAATGTTTTTGGTCCTGTAAACCTTATCCCAGTGTTGCTGTTTTTCTGAAGTTTTCATAAGGTCAGACCTTATTCAAGTTTATGGTCAACTGGGTATTTGGATATTTGTCACTCTTATAATTGATTATTCCTGAATTGGGTTCACTCCCTAATCTGCCCGTTGCCGTAGATGATATATTTGGTGGAAGTAAGTTCTTTGAGTCCCATGGGACCACGGGCATGAAGCTTTTGGGTACTGATCCCGATTTCTGCACCAAAACCAAATTCCATTCCGTCAGTAAACCGGGTAGATGCATTTACATACACTGCTGCAGAATCAACCTTATTTAAAAACTCCTGGGCATTGCTGTAGTTTTCTGTCAGAATTGCTTCAGAGTGTCCGGATCCGTATTTTCGAATATGTCCGATGGCCTCATCCATGGAAGATACTACCCTGGCAGATAGGATTAGATCAAGGTACTCGGTGGACCAGTCCTCTTCGTTGGCCGGGACGGCTTCCGGGATGATCTCACATACTTTTTTATCCCCCCTGATCTCCACCCCATGTTTTAATAGTTCCGCTCCAGCCCTGGGCAAAAACTTTGCAGCTACCGATTCATGTACTAAAAGGCTTTCCGCTGCATTGCATACACCCGGTCTGTGAGTTTTGGCATTCACAGTGATGGCAACGGCTTTATCAATATCTGCAGTATCGTCAACATAAACATGACAGTTCCCAACCCCTGTTTCAATAACAGGTACATGAGAATTCTCCACCACGGCACGTATGAGTCCCGCGCCTCCCCGGGGAATCAGCAGGTCAAGGTATTCTTCCAGTTTCATAAGAGCAAGGGAGGATTCTCTGGTTGTATTTTGGACAAGCTGAAGACACTCTGGGGGAAATTCATTTTCTGCCAGTACCTTTTGGATTACAATCGTGATTGCATGGTTTGAATTAAAAGCTTCTTTCCCTCCCCTGAGAATCGCAGCGTTTCCGGTTTTCAGGCAGAGTCCGAATACATCGGCAGTAACATTGGGCCGGGATTCATAGATGATCCCGATAACCCCCATAGGTACCCGTTTTTGTCCAATACTAAGTCCATTAGGTCTCTTTTTCATGGACAAAACCTCACCTACAGGATCTTCCAACATGGCAATTTGTTTCAGACCCTCAGCCATCGATGCAATTCTATCCTGTGTCAGCAGTAAACGGTCCATTATGGCTCCTTTTAGTCCGGCTTTCTTTGCATCCTCCATATCCACCTTATTGGCCGATAAAATGTCTGAGGCTGAAGCATTCAATGCATCTGCAACTCCATTTAACACCCGGTCTTTTGAGGATGTGGAAGCCTGGGCCAGGAAAAGTGCTGCCTCGCGTGCCTTCTTCCCTTTTTCAATTAATTCCTTCATCTGTTATATTTCTGATTTGATTTTCTTTTGCGCATTATATGGTAAACAGGGTGCCAATGGACTCGCCTGACAGCACTTTTAGAATGTTTTTAGGATTGCTGCCATTCATTATGACGGTGTCTATAGATTTCTCCCTGCAGATCTTTACTGCGGCAATTTTTGACGCCATCCCTCCTTTGGCAAATGAAGAACCGACTCCACTGGCCGATTTTTCAATTTCCTCCGATATCTCATAAACCTCAGAAAGAATTTTTGCATCCAGATCCTGTTTGGGATCAGAAGAATATAATCCATCTATATCCGATAATATTATCAGAAGGTCTGCATCTATCATTGCCGCAACCCGGGCAGAAAGCTGGTCATTATCGCCAAACTGTATCTCAAAAGTTGAAACAGTATCATTCTCATTAATTACGGGAATGACCTTCATGCTGATGAGCTGATTCAGTGTATTTTGAGCATTCATGAATCTTGTATCGTCATCCAGACCTTCAGGAGTCAATAGCACCTGGGCAACCATCTGGTTGTACTCGTGAAAAAACCGCTGGTAGATTCTTATTAACTCAACCTGTCCGATAGCTGCAAGGGCCTGTCTTGCCACCAGGTTATCAGGAGGCTCATCCATTTTTAGCTGACCTGCACCTACCCCGATAGCTCCCGAGGAAACCAAAACGACTTCTTTACCCAAACTCATCAGGTCCGCCAGAACCATGGATAATTTATCGAGGCGTGAATAATTTGTTTTTCCGTTCTCAAAAGTCAGGGAAGAGGTTCCTACCTTTACTACAATTCTTTCCTTGGATTTCAGTTTTTGTCTCTGTTCACTCATTACCATTGCGATTTACTTTTTACTCTCCAATAATGCCTTAAAAGCAGCTTCTGGCTTTTCAAATTCAAAAGCATTCATTCTCTCATTCATTTTACTGCTGATCTTGTCCAGACAAAGATTCCCCAGGCTACCTTCATGTGTATGATCAAATTTCAGCTCCCCTGAAAATGTCTTGTTCCTTATCTGCTGGGCGACGGCCTGGTAAGCATCCCGGAAAGGAACTCCACTACCCACCATCTTATTTACCTTGTCAACACTTGTTATGTATTTATACGCCGGATCTTCCAGGATATCTTTGCGAACCTGGACCTGGAGAATGACTTTCTCGGCCAGGTACAAACAGGTCTGTATTTCTTCAAAGGCGGGTATCAGGTTTTCCTTTAGTACCTGGTAATCCCTGTGATATCCACTTGGAAGGTTGGTGGTCACCAGGTCTGTCTCAAAAGCCAGGGATTTAATTTTATTACACTTCGCACGGATCAGCTCGAATACATCAGGATTCTTTTTATGAGGCATAATGCTTGATCCGGTAGTATACTCTTCGGGGAATGAGATAAAATTATGGTTTTGTCCCAGGTATAAGGTTATATCCATCGCCATTCTTGAAAGAGTCCCGGCCAGTACGGAAAGTGCCTGAGAAGTAATTTTTTCAAGCTTCCCTCTTGCCATCATGGAGTGCATGGGATTGTAACGGAGTGAATTGAATCCCAGCAATTCTGTTGTCATTGTACGGTTTAGGGGGATGGAGGTCCCAAAACCTGCGCCGGCTCCCAGGGGATTCTGATTTGCCATTCGGTAAGCTCCAAGCATGATAATCATATCATCAGTAAGATCCTCCGCAAATGAACTGAACCACATCCCAAAACTTGAGGGCATGGCCACCTGAAAATGGGTAAAGCCTGGTAAATAAACATCCTTATGCTCTTCTGCGAGCAGCATCAGGGCATTGAACAGGTCCCGGGCTGAGGCAGCAATCCTGCGTATTTCATCCCGGATGAACATATGCAGATCTACGGCTACCTGGTCATTTCTTGAACGGCCTGTATGTACTTTCTTTCCCGTATCGCCCAGCTGTTCAGTGAGAGTTTTTTCTATTTGTGAGTGAACATCTTCAACACCGGACTCAATGGAAAACTTGTCCTCATCGATCAGGGTCAGAATCTCAAGCAAACCAGTTCTGAGATCATTTTTCTCTAACTCCGTAAGAATTCCTGTCGAATGCAGCATTTCTGCATGTGCAATCGTTCCAATGGCATCATACCGGGCAAGGGACAGGTCCAGTTCCCGGTCCTTCCCGATCGTGAAATCCTCAATTTCTTTGTTAACAGATACTCCTTTTTCCCAGAGTTTTTTCATGGTATATCTTTTTTCGATTACTCGGTCATATTTTCAGTCCATCTAACAACTGAATGTAGGTAATGATTCCCTGTTTTAATTCATCAATTTTAATATACTCATCCGCTGTATGTGAGCGGCTGGAATCTCCCGGTCCAATCTTGATCGTTGTAAATGGCATAAGGGATTGATCCGAAAGGGTGGCAGAACCATATGCCTCCAGTCCCATTTCAAAACCCTTTTGAACCAGTGGATGAGTTTCCGGAATCGAAGAAGGATTTAACCTGAATGAACGGGCCTGAACCTGGCAGGAAGCATTTTCTTTAATGATATCAAATACTGCTTTGTTATTATACATTTCATTGGTACGTACATCCACCACGAATCGGCAGGAGTCGGGCACCACATTATGCTGTGTCCCTGCTTCAATCAGGGTTACCTGCATACTGACTTTACCCAACCATTCGGAACTTTTTTCAAAGTTGAAATTCCTGAACCAGTCCAGGTCCCTCATAGCCCCATAAATAGCATTATCCCCCTCCCCGCTGGCAGCATGGGCACTTTTCCCGCTTACCAGGCAATCAAGGACCATTAATCCTTTTTCAGCAATCGCCATATTGCATTGGGTAGGTTCACCCACAATTCCCAGATCAATCTTTCCCAGTTCATCCAGGATACCAGAAACCCCGTTTTTCCCAGAAACCTCTTCCTCTGCAGTGGCTGCAAAAACCAGGTTAAAAGGAAGCTCATCATATTTTGAATAATGAAGGAAGGTCGCAAACAGGCAGACCAAAGCTGCACCGGCATCATTGCTTCCCAGTCCATAGATATTTCCCTCTTCCAGCAGCGCAGCAAATGGATCTTTGTTCCAACCCTCCACCGGTTTCACGGTATCAATATGTGAATTCAAAAGTATGGTGGGCAGTTCATCTGAAATATGATGCCGTATCCAAATGTTATTGTCCCTGCGAACACAATCCAATCCCTCTCTGCGAAAAAAGTCTTCCAGGTAATCCGCAACCCTCTTCTCATCCCTGCTGACCGAAGGAATTGAGATTAGCTCACCGAGAAGCTGAATTGCAAGGTCAATATATTTATCCGCTTCCATTTTACCGAAAGAAATTTCTGTTTTACTGTTTTTGTTAAGTAATGAAAGGCCCAAATCTCCGTATCAGGCCACTGAGATGTTGGCTCTTACTTCAGTTTTTCGATTTCATTATAGGAAGTAATAATCCCCTTAATCACTGCCGAACTAAGTCCAAAATGCTCCATTTCGTTTAGTCCCGCTATGGTACATCCCCTGGGTGTGGTCACCTTATCGATCTCATCTTCGGGATGGGTACCTGTTTGCAATAACAAAGACGCAGCCCCGCGTGCTGTCTGTGCAGCTATAGCCTGGGCCTCGTCGGCGTGAAAGCCTACCTGTATTCCTCCCTGGGAAGCAGCTCGTATAAATCGCATAAAATAGGCTATCCCACAGGCGCCCAAAATAGTGGCCGCTCCCATAAGCCTTTCACGAATCACCATGGTACTGCCAAGTTGATCAAAGATCCCCTGTACTTTTTCAAGGGCCTCGTCACCGCCCTCGTGAGTAGACAGGCAGGTCATGGATTCACGTATGGCAATAGCGGTGTTTGGCATGATTCTCACTACCGGAACCTGTTCTCCAATCAGATTTCGTATATCCTCCACTTCGTAAGCGGCGACAACAAATGAAAATACATGTTGTTGAGGATCGAGTGTGTCCCGTATCTCAGCAAGAAGATCTTTAACCTGCGTGGGTTGCACACAGAGGATAATAATTGAAGCAGCCTTTACGGCCTCAACATTATCTGAAGTCACGGATATCCCTTTCTCCTTCAGGCTATCCAGGAGCCTGAGATTGCGGCGGGTAACTATGATATCCGATGCCGCTGTTTTTCCTGAAGCCAGAAGTCCATCTGCAATAGCTTTGCCAATGTTCCCACCTCCGAGGATTGCAATTTTCTCCTTCATTATAATACTTATTTAAGATGAAAATGGATGAATGGAGTGATAAAGCATTGCCGGATTTCCAAGGATTTTTGTAAATCCTTTGACATCGTCTCCGCTCCATCCTTCATGCATCTCTCCGTATGTTGCCCCGGAGGCTTTCATCAGATCATGTTTTGATTCAACTCCCGTAACGTCAAACGTATAAGGCCGCAAGGTAATAAAAACCTTCCCTGATACGAACTTCTGTGTGTCTTCCAGGAACTTCTCCATATTCCGCATGACAGGATCAAGGTAGTGTCCTTCGTGCAGCATCATACCGTACCATTCGGAGATCTGGTCTTTCCAGTATGCCTGCCATTTCCCAAGAGTATGCTTTTCCAGCTCCTGGTGTGCACGTATTATTATGGCCGGGGCAGCAGCTTCAAAACCTACTCTGCCTTTGATCCCGATAATGGTTTCACCCACATGCATGCCTCGTCCAATGGCATAAGCAGAGGCTTTCTGGTTTAATTCCTGAATGGCTTTTATTCCCCCGACAATCTCTCCGGCCTGAAACTCAATGCTGATCTTTTCAGGTTCTTGTTTGGTAAGTTGAGAGGGAAATGCTTTTTCAGGCAATCCCTCGGATGAAGTCAGGGTTTCCTTTCCCCCGACAGAGGTTCCCCATAATCCCTGGTTAATACTGTATTCATGCTTTTCGAAAGAATCGTTAACACCGGCCTTCCGGAGGTAATCCACTTCCGCCTCACGGGACAGGCTGAGTTCACGGATGGGGGCAAGAACCTCCATATCAGGAACCAGTACCTGGAAGATCATTTCAAAACGTACCTGGTCATTCCCGGCCCCGGTACTTCCATGAGCCAGAATTCCAATATCGTTTTTCCGGGCATATTCGGCAACCGCCATGGCCTGAAATGTTCGTTCGGAACTTACCGACATGGGATAATGCCGGTTCCTCATCATATTCCCGTATACCATATACCTGATACAATCCTTATAGTATTGTGCGGATACATCTATGTTTTCATGCTTCGCTACTCCCAGGTCCATTGCTTTCTGTCGGACTTCTTCTTCTTCTGAGGGACTGAACCCTCCGGTATTGATAAATACTGAATGTACCTCAAGATCTTTCTCCTGCCCCAGGTATTTTACACAAAAAGAGGTATCGAGTCCCCCGCTAAAAGCCAATGCTACTTTCTTCTTCATATTTAGTTTAATTAAGATTTCTTTTTCCCGTTTCCTGAAAGAAAAGGGATTTCAATTTTTCTCTTTGTCTGTATTTTCTTTCCGTTTTTTGCCTTCGCCTGTTTTTTCTTCCCCTTGCTGGCGTTCTCTTCCTTTTCGGGATCATACAACATAGCTGTACAAAGACAATGAGTTTGGTTGGTCCGAAACAGAATATCGTAATAAGCACAGCTCTGGCAACCCTTCCAGAACTGTTTGTCATCAGTAAGTTCGCTGAAGGTCACCGGTTTATAACCAATGGCTGAATTTATCTTCATGACAGCCAGGCTGGTGGTCAGTCCGAACATCTTAGCCCCCGGGAATATTTTTCTTGAAAGCCTGAAAGCCTCCTCCTTGATCTTCATGGCCAAACCATTACCCCGAAATTTATCCAGGACAATCAGTCCAGAGTTTGCCACAAACTTCTCATGGCCCCAGGATTCTATATAACAGAACCCGGCAAATTCACCTGCTTTTGTCAGGGCTATAATGGCCTTCCCCTCCACAATCTTATCTGTAAGGTACTTCTGCGACCTTTTGGCCAGTCCAGTTCCCTTCACCTTAGAAGCATCCTGAAGGGCTTTTTCCACCTCCGGTACATGCAAAAGATGTTTCTCTCCGGCTACTGATATGATAAATTTCTCCATAAATCTGATTTCAATTATTCAACTTAAAATAATACTGCCAGGACATTTTTTACATCCTCATTGTATACCCCTTCGCGGGGGATAAGCAATATAGTGTCATCCCCCGCGATGGTCCCCAGGATCTCAAAGGCATCCAATTCGTCGATCATATAAGCGATGCTGTTTGCATATCCTGGCAGGGTCCTGATCACTGCCATGTGATTGGCAAAATCCATAGACACAAAACCGTTAAGTGGGAAAGATCCGTTCACCTGCACTGTTCCCTTGGGGGGAACAGGTTCAGTATTATTCCTCGGAAGCGTATATACATAACCCCTTACCTTGTCCGGTCGTTTACCGGCCTGTAAGAATTTCAGATCACGGGAAAGGGTAGCCTGGGTAAGTTCAAATCCAGCCTGGGCAAGCTTTATGAGCAATTCCTCCTGGTTTGAAATGGCCTCCCCCTCAATGATCTTCCGTATGGTCAACAAACGCTGTGTCCGGGTTTTCATATTGTATATTTATACATATGTTTTGCAAATTTATACATTTTTTATACTTTACAACATGTTTCGGTAAAATATTTCTATTTTTGTGCCCAATGAATAAAAATATCCGGAAGGTAATTGTACTCGGATCGGGAGCACTCAAAATCGGCGAGGCCGGTGAATTTGATTATTCCGGGTCACAGGCACTGAAAGCTCTCAAGGAGGAAAAAATCTCCACTATCCTTATTAATCCTAACATTGCAACAGTTCAGACTTCAGAGAAAATTGCTGACAAGATCTATTTTCTGCCCGTAACTCCTGCATTTGTCGAAAAAATCATTGCAAAGGAAAATCCGGATGGGATTTTACTTTCTTTCGGGGGACAAACAGCCCTTAATTGCGGAATTGAACTATATGAAAAAGGTATTCTAGAGAAATATAATGTGGAAGTTCTTGGAACTCCCGTCCAGGCAATTATTGACACGGAAGACCGGGAAATATTTATCAATAAACTTCTTGAAATTGACATAAGGACCCCGAGGAGCCATGCCGTTGAAACCATTGAAGATGCCAAGAAAGCGGCTGATGACCTTGGGTTTCCTATTATTATAAGGGCGGCTTATACTTTAGGGGGACAGGGATCCGGGTTTTGTTCAAACGAGGATGAACTGGTAAAATTGGCAGCCAAGGCCTTTTCTTATTCACCCCAGATCCTGGTCGAAGAATCACTCAAAGGATGGAAAGAGGTTGAATACGAGGTGGTCCGCGACCGTTTCAACAACTGCATCACGGTCTGTAATATGGAGAACTTTGATCCCCTCGGAATCCATACAGGGGAAAGCATCGTAGTGGCTCCCTCCCAGACCCTTACCAACAGCGAATATCATAAACTCCGCCGCCTCTCTATCGATGTGATCCGTCATATCGGGATCATTGGGGAATGCAATATTCAATATGCCCTGGATCCAAATTCAGAGGATTACCGGGTGATTGAAGTGAATGCCAGGTTGTCCCGATCCAGTGCCCTTGCATCTAAAGCCACCGGCTATCCGCTTGCTTTTGTGGCAGCTAAACTGGGACTTGGATACGGACTTCATGAGTTGAAAAATTCGGTGACCAAAACAACCTCTGCCTTTTTTGAACCGGCACTGGACTATATCGTTTGTAAGATTCCACGATGGGACCTGAACAAATTTGTCGGAGTAAGTAAGCTGATTGACAGTTCGATGAAATCTGTGGGGGAGATAATGTCCATTGGAAGAACATTTGAAGAGGCCATCCAGAAAGGGATCCGTATGGTGGGACAGGGATTGCATGGTTTTACTGCCAACCGTGAACTGGTATTTGAGGATATTGATAAAGAACTTTCCGAGCCTACGGATATGCGTATTATGGTGATCG
This sequence comes from uncultured Bacteroidaceae bacterium, assembly GCA_963777115.1. GTDB lineage: Bacteria > Bacteroidota > Bacteroidia > Bacteroidales > SM23-62 > SM23-62. The sequence goes on from CAVZPP010000003.1 coordinate 619,155, forward strand.
CCGCTGCTTTTGAAAAGGGATATACCGTCGACCAGATCTTTGAACTGACTAAAATTGACAGATGGTTTTTGGTCAAGCTCAGGAATATTTTCGAACTGAAAAATACTATTGAAGGCTACGATGCTCTTGAAGAATTCCCGGATGAAAAACTTAAAAAAGCTAAAATTCTGGGGTTTTCTGATTTTCAGATTGCACGACATATCTATCATTCAGAATCTGCTTCCATGGCTGAAAAGGGACTGGAAGTAAGGAACTGGAGGAAAAGCCGGAACATCCTGCCCTCGGTAAAACAAATTGATACCCTGGCTGCTGAATACCCTGCCCAGACCAATTATCTTTACCTGACCTACAGCGGGGAGGAGCATGATATTGATTTCGTTGATGATGGTAAATCAGTCATTGTGCTGGGATCCGGAGCTTACCGGATTGGTAGTAGTGTTGAATTTGACTGGTGCAGTGTAAATACACTTTATACCCTGAATGAACAGGGCTTCCGATCTATCATGATCAATTATAATCCGGAAACTGTAAGTACTGATTACGATGTCTGTGACCGGCTATATTTTGATGAACTTTCTTTTGAAAGGGTGATGGATATAATTGATCTCGAAACCCCGAAAGGGGTGGTGGTTTCTATGGGGGGACAAATACCCAATAACCTTGCCATGCGTTTGCATAAGCAGGAGGTGCCTATTCTTGGGACTTCCGCATTAAACATTGACAATGCAGAAAACAGGCATAAGTTTTCCTCCATGCTTGATAAATTGCATATCGATCAGCCAAGGTGGAAGGAGCTATCCAGTATTGATGATATTTATAGTTTCGTAGATGATGTCGGATTCCCGGTTCTTATCCGTCCTTCTTACGTTCTTTCTGGGGCCGCCATGAATGTGGTATCCAACAAGGAAGAACTGAAGTATTTTCTCAAACTTGCGGCAAAGGTGTCAAAGCAATATCCTGTGGTTGTTTCTGAATTTATCCAGCAGGCAAAGGAAATAGAAATCGATGCCGTTGCCAAAAATGGAGAGCTTTTGGTTTATGCCCTTTCCGAACATGTTGAATTTGCAGGTGTACATTCAGGTGATGCCACAATGGTATTCCCGCCGCAGAAAATATACTTTGAGACTGTCCGGAGAATTAAAAAGATATCAAGAGAAATTGCCGCCGCTCTCGAAATCACCGGTCCCTTTAACATGCAGTTCCTTGCCAAGGATAATGATATTAAGGTAATCGAATGCAACCTCAGGGCATCCCGCAGCATGCCTTTTGTTTCAAAGGTCCTCAAGGCAAACCTGATTGATACAGCTACCAAGGTAATGCTGGATCTTCCTTATACAGTACCCGACAGGTCTATCTTCGACCTGGATTATATCGGTATCAAGGCTCCTCAATTTTCCTTCTCGCGTCTGAAAAAAGCTGATCCTGTACTGGGAGTTGATATGTCCTCCACCGGAGAAGTAGGCTGCATCGGAGATACCTACTATGAAGCGATTCTTAAAGCCATGCTTTCGGTTGGTTACACCATTCCTAAAAAGAACATTCTGCTTTCAACCGGACCTATGCGCTCCAAAGTTGAACTGATAAATTCCTGCCGTATGCTCATCGAAAAAGAGTATAATCTGTTTGCTACTAAAGGAACAGCGGACTTTCTCAGGATGAATAACATCGAAGCTACAGTATTGCACTGGCCGGATGAGAATAAAAAACCTAATACCATTGATTACCTGAAGAATAAAATGATCGATCTGGTAATCAATATTCCCAAGGACCTGAGTTCCGGTGAACTGAGTAATGATTACGAAATCAGACGTGCATCAGTCGATTTCAATATACCTCTGATCACAAATGCCCGTCTTGCATCAGCTTTCATCTATGCATTCTGTAAAATTTCCGAAGACGAGATTGCCATCAAGCACTGGGCAGAATATTAAATTCCTAACTGGTTCGGTGATGTTCCAGCTCTTCTATCCTGGTTGGTAGACCAGACTACTTTTCAGTGAAATAATCATATATTTAATATGGCATACTCCTTAATGACAAAATGAGAAAGAAGGGACTAGATATTCTAAGAGCGATAGCTGTCATTTTAGTACTAATCAGACATAGTGATTTAGACAATGTAGTCCGGAATTTTGGGTGGCTTGGCGTTGATTTGTTTTTCGTATTAAGTGGATTTTTAATCTCCAATATATTATTTATAGAGTATAAAAAAACCGGACATATCAACGTTAAAAGGTTCTTAATTAGAAGAGGTTTTAAAATTTTCCCTCCATTTTATTTTTTTCTGTTTTCAACTCTTTTGTTCCATTATTTTTATAATTCCACAACCTACCAATGGTCCGAAATATTTTCAGAACTTTTTTATTTGCAAAGTTATGTTCCTAATATCTGGATTCATACCTGGTCACTCGCTGTTGAGGAGCATTTTTATTTACTTTTTGCAATTACAGTATTAATACTATCTCAGAAGAATTTCTTACAAAAGAAGGAACTGATGATTAGCTCCTTAATCCTCCTATTAATTGTTAGCTTTCTTATGAGATTTTATGTTTCCTACCCCCACAGAACTGAATTCTATGGTTTTGTTAAGACTCATCTCAGATCTGACGGGATAATTTTAGGTGTACTTTTATCATATTTATACAACTTTACACAATCATTAAATAAAATTCTTAAATGGAAATGGATAGTTTTCATCCTGGGTTGTTTGCTGATTACTCCGGGATTTTACTTTAAGGGTGGAAGCTTTTTCATGAACACTTTTGGATTAACAACCGTAAATCTGGGATTCACTTTATTCGTTCTATTATCCCTGGATATTGAAAAGTATTTAAAAAACGATCTGTCAAAATATGTAAGAGTTCCAGTCAATATGCTTTGTCTGATAGGTATTAACTCATATTCGATTTATTTATGGCACATTAACATGAAAAGGATTTTATATGATAATTTCTCGTATGACCTGCGCCTTTTGGCTGCTGCATATATTTTATTAGCAATATTTTTAGGAATTTTTATGTCTTATCTTATTGAAAAACCCTCCCTAAGATTAAGAGATTATGTATTTCAGAAAATCACTTTTTAAAAAAATATTGATTTGAAACAGATTAAGAAAGAAGAACAACTGAAAAAGCTTTATGAAGACTGGTCGGGTGAGTCAGCTGGCAAGATCCTTCAGCTTCCGTTATCAGGCTCAAATAGAGAGTATTACAGGATAAATGGAGAAACCCGTACTGCCATTGGTGTATATAATCCGAACAAAAAAGAAAACGAGGCTTTTATAAGCTTTTCCAGGCATTTTGGGTCTCTCGGGCTAGCCGTTCCGGAACTCTTCTTGGTGGATGATACAATGGAGTTTTATCTTGAACAGGACCTGGGAGATATCAATCTTTATTCATTCCTGTCTGAAACCAGAAAAACGGATGAGTTTCCTGCTGAAGCTGTAGAAATTTATAAAAAGGCGCTGGAAGAACTGATCCGTTTCCAGCTTGAAGGAGGAAAAGATATTGATTATAGTGTATGCTATCCCCGGGCAATGTTTGATAAGCAATCCATGTTATGGGATATGCACTACTTCAAATATTATTTCCTCAAACTTGCGCAGGTCCCGTTTGACGAGCAAAACCTGGAAGATGATTTCAACAGGTTTTCAGATTACCTTTTGCAAACCCCTGCAGAATACTTCCTATATCGTGATTTTCAGTCCCGTAATATTATGCTTCTCGACGGCAGTCCTCATTTTATTGATTATCAAGGTGGAAGAAAGGGTGCATTACAATATGATCTTGCTTCCTTGCTTTACGATGCGAAGGCAGATATCCCTGAAGATATTCGTTCAATGCTGCTCGATTATTACATCAGCAGTGCGGGAAGCAATTTAATCGGTGATGAGCAGGAATTTAAGGAATACTATTACGGATTTGTACTTATCAGGATCATGCAGGCGCTTGGGGCGTATGGATTCAGAGGTTTTTATGAAAGAAAGAAACATTTCCTGCAAAGTATTCCATATGCAATCGGTAACCTGAAGATCCTATTGGAAAAAGTCAGGTTTCCGGTTGAAATTCCATCCTTGCTTAACGCACTTGAAAAGATGATCGTTTCTGAAAAACTAAGAAGCCTTGAAATCCCCCAAAATGAACTTTTGGTTTCGATCAGCAGTTTTTCTTACAGGAAAGGTATTCCTGGAGATGATTCAGGTAATGGTGGAGGTTTTGTATTTGATTGCAGAGCTCTTCCTAATCCAGGCAGGCTTGAAGAATACAAAATACTTACAGGAAAAGACGAAGAAATTATACGGTACCTGGAAGGCAAACCAGAAGTGGTGAAATTTCTTAATCATACAACCTGGCTGGTTGAACAGGCAGTTGAGAATTATATGGAAAGAAGCTTCACGCACCTGGCAATTAATTTCGGATGTACAGGAGGGAGACACAGATCCGTATTTTCTGCTGAAAACCTGGCAAAACACTTAAAGGAAAAATACAATGTCCGTGTCGAATTGCAACACACATCTTTAAATCAAACATGAAAGCTATCATTTTTGCAGCCGGTAGGGGATCAAGACTGGGAAGCATTACCGAAACCAAACCCAAAGCCCTCGTTGAAATTGGCGGAATAACCGTACTCGAACATGCAATCCGGAAGTTGAAAAACCATGGTATAAATGAAATCATTATCAATGTTCATCATTTTGCAGATCAGATAGAGGAATTCCTCCGATCTAGAGGGAATTTCAATCTACACCTGGAGATCTCAAATGAAAGGGAGGAGTTGCTTGAAACTGGTGGGGGACTGATGAAGGCATCTGGATTTTTTGATGATAAAAAGCCCTTTCTTGCTTATAATGTGGATATCCTGACAGACCTGGATATTTCAGCTATGGTTAAATATCACATGGCTTCGGATATCCTTGTAACCCTGGCTGGGAAAAAAAGAAAAACAAAGCGCTACTTCATTACAGATCAGAATAATCGTCTCTGTGGTTGGAAAAATTTGAATACAGGAGAAAGAATTGATTCTTTTGGGATTAAGGGAAAAACTGAAAGTGTAGGTTATTCCGGTATCTCGGTAATGGATCCTCGCATTTTTGACCTTATCACAGAGAAAGGTGTGTTTACACTGACACCATTATTTCTGAGGCTGGCAAAAGAACATCGATTAATGGTTTACCGGCACGATAAAGATTTCTGGACTGATATCGGAAGCCCGGATCGTTTGAAGAGAGCTATGGAGTATTTCGGGAAGGCATGAAATGATCAGGCTTTCTTCAAAGCTTCTGCGCCCGACACAATTTCGAGGATCTCATTGGTAATAGTTGCCTGGCGGGCTTTATTGTAGGTTAGACGGAGATCTCTAATGATTTCCCCGGCATTATCCGTGGCCTTATGCATGGCAGTCATCCTGGCCCCGTGTTCAGCGGCATGTGAATCAAGTAAGGCTTTGTAAAATTGTATTTTCAGGGATCTTGGTATCAGTTCAGTAATAATATATTCCTTGGATGGTTCAAAAATGTAGTCGGTAACATATTCCCTTTCCTCTTTATGCTCCGGGGGAACAATCGGGAGAAATTGCTCAACGGTGAGTTCCTGTACAGCGGCATTTTTAAACTGATTGTACACAAGCAAGACTTTATCATACTTCTGCAGTACATAATCGTCCATTATGTTCTCTGCTATCGGCATAACATTATCGAATGTCAGTTGATCAAACAGGTCACTTTTATCGCCAACGATCTGGAAATGATTTTTGCGAAGATATTCAGCTCCTCTCTTGCCAATCGCATAGAAATCAATTTTATTTTGTTGATTCAACCGGGCATAATCCTGATTAACAATCTGAATGGCACGCTTAATAGCATTGGAATTAAACCCCCCACAGAGTCCCCTGTTAGAAGTAACTAAAACGATTAGTACTTTTTCAACTTCCCGCTGAACACCATATGGATCATCCTCTTCATCACGGATAGCGTCACTCAGGTAACTGAGGATTATCTGCAATTGCTCGGCATATGGCCTCATCTGTTGGATTGCCTGCTGAGCCCTCCTCAGCTTGGATGCCGAAACCATTTTCATAGCAGAAGTGATCTGCTGGGTAGAGCTGATTGAAGCAATCCTGGTCCGTATTTCCTTTAGATTTGCCATTTATGCCTTCACCTCATACTTAACAGCCAATTCCCTGGCTAAATTATCCAGGATATCTTCGTCCTTGCTTGTCATTTTTCCCTTTCTAAGTTCAGCAAGCAGATCTTTATGTTTGAGCTCAAGGAAATCCAGGTATTCAGTTTCAAATTCCTTTACTTTATTCACCGGTACCTTGCTAAGCAATCCGTGTGTACCGCAGTAAATAATCGCAATCTGTTTTTCAACCGGCATAGGAGAATACTGACCCTGTTTCAGTATTTCAACATTCTTCGCCCCCTTATCCAGTGTGGAAAGAGTGGCTTTGTCAAGGTCTGATCCGAATTTGGCAAAAGCCTCCAGTTCCCTGTATTGAGCCTGATCCAGTTTCAAAGTCCCGGCAACAGATTTCATTGCCTTGATCTGGGCATTCCCTCCCACACGCGATACGGAAATACCCACATTAATAGCTGGTCGTATCCCTGAATTGAATAGGTTTGATTCCAGGAAAATTTGACCATCTGTAATCGAGATTACATTGGTTGGGATATAAGCGGAAACATCACCTGCCTGTGTTTCAATAATTGGCAGGGCAGTTAGGGAACCCCCACCCTTAACCAGCGGCTTAAGGGCAGCAGGCAGATCGTTCATCTGGGACGCAATCTCATCTGATTCAACCACCTTGGCTGCTCTTTCAAGCAATCTTGAATGCAGGTAGAAAACATCACCGGGATAGGCTTCCCTTCCGGGTGGTCTCCTGAGCAGGAGGGATACTTCCCGATAGGAAACGGCCTGTTTTGAAAGATCATCATAAATGATCAGTGCTGCACGGCCGGTATCTCTGAAAAATTCACCAATAGTGCATCCTGCAAAGGGAGCATAAAACTGAAGCGCTGCAGGATCTGCAGCTGTTGCAGAAACAATCACGGTATAGTTCATGGCACCGTTTTGTTCCAGGGTAGCCGCAATATTAGCAACCGTAGATCCTTTCTGACCAATAGCTACATAGATACAAAATACCGGTTCTCCTTTTTCATAAAACTCTTTCTGGTTGATAATGGTATCAACAGCAATTGCTGTTTTACCCGTCTGCCTGTCGCCAATGATCAATTCCCTCTGGCCCCGGCCAATCGGGATCATTGCATCAATAGGCTTGATACCCGTTTGTAGTGGTTCATTAACGGGTTGACGGTAAATAACTCCGGGAGCTTTTCTTTCCAGCGGAAGCTCAATAGTATCTCCCTTTATGGGTCCCTTTCCGTCAATAGGATCGCCAAGAGTATTGATAACCCGACCCAGCATGCCTTCTCCGACATCCAGAGAGGCAATTCTGCCTGTACGCTTGACAGAATCTCCTTCCCTGATTTCTTCTGAAGATCCGAGCAGAACGGCACCCACATTATCTTCTTCAAGGTTCAGCACCATGCCATATATTCCGTTCTCGAATTCAATCAGTTCATTGGACTGAACATTATTTAATCCGTAAATTCTGGCAATACCATCTCCCACCTGAAGAACCGTTCCAACCTCTTGTAGTTCTTCTATTGATTTAATTCCCTCAAGTTGTTTTCTCAATACTTCAGAAACTTCTGCAGGTTTAATTCCAGCCATTATCTGTTGTTTTATTAATTCTGTAATTCTTTTTTAATGCTTGCCAGTTTCCCTTTTACACTGGCATCAAGCTGTTTGTCTTCAACTCGAAGGACAAAGCCGCCTATCAGGTCTTCTTTTATTTCCTCATTTAATTCAATCTTGGACTTAAAGTAAGACATTATCATTTGCTTGATAGACTCTATGCTTTTTTTGTCAAGTCTAACTGCAGATAATATCGTTGCTGCCTTTATTCCCTTCTCCTGCTTGTACAGGTGAAGAAAATACTGCGCCATTCCAGGGAGATAATCTTCACGTTTATTGGAAGTTACCATAGCCAGGAAATTAAGTCCAAGGGGGCTCATGCCGGAATTGAAAATTTCGGCAAGTATACTGGCTTTCTTACCTGAATCAATGATGGGACTTTCGAATACTAGTATGATCTCCGGGATCTCCTTAAGAGTTTCCAGCATAAGCTCCATGTCTTCCCGCACATCATCAAGAACATTATTGTCCTTCGCACTCAGGAACAATGCCTTGGCATATCTTACCGCTACCTGTCCGACACTCATCTTTTAATTCAGTTTTATGTCTTTCATAAGTTTTTCCACGAGCTCCTGCTGCTGACTGTCATCTTTTAGCTTTTCACGCAAGATCATTTCTGCGATATCCAGAGATAATTCAGCCACCTGCCTGCGAATTTCATCCACCGCTGAGGATTTTTCATTTTCGATCACCGCCCTGGTTGCTTCGATAAGCAGCCTGGCCTCTTCGGTGGCTTTAATCTTTGCTTCGCCTAGAATCCTATCGCTGGTTTGCTTTGTTTCCTTCAGCATATTATCTCTTTCGAGCCTGGCTTTAGCCATGATCTTTTCATTATCAGCCTTGAGTTGTTCCATTTCTTCTCTTGCCCTGTCAGCTGAGCGAAGAGAGTCTTCAATGGATTTTTCCCTGTTATCCAGGGCATTCAGAATAGGTTTCCAGGCAAACTTTTTCAGGATAACCAGCAAGATGATAAACATCAGGAGCATCCAGAAAATCGTTCCAATATCAGGAGTTACAAGTGCCATAACTATTTCATTTGTTTTTTTACAAAACCTTTGGAGTCCTGCCAATCGCAGGACTCCAAAGGTGATTTTCCTTTATGCCATAAAAAGGATCAGCAGACAGACTACTATGGCAAAAAAAGCTGCCCCTTCAATAAGGGCGGCGGCAACGATCATATTTGACCGGATGTCACCGGCAGCTTCCGGCTGTCTTGCAATGGCTTCCATAGCAGTACTACCGATTCTACCGATACCGAATCCGGCACCAAGTACAGCGATCCCTGCTCCAAGGGCAGCACCCAGATTCCCGATTGCTGCATCCAAAATAACCATCATTAAACTCATAATTAAAACTATTTAGTGAAATAAAACTTCTCCTAATGATGCTCTTCCGTAGCCATTCCAAAATAGATAGCCGAGAGCAATGTAAATACATATGCCTGGATCAATGCTACAAGCAATTCAAGCATGGACATAAAAATCGTAAACGCAAGACTCAGGACTGAAACTCCGTATCCCAGTCCCGGGCTCATTTCACCGAATATGAAAATCAGGCTGAAAAAGCCGAGTACAATAATATGGCCCGCTGTTATATTGGCAAAAAGCCGGACCATAAGTACGAAGGGTTTGGTCATCATCCCGATAAGTTCAATAACCGGCATCAGGGGTATGGGATACTTGATCCACCAGGGTACTCCCGGCATGTTAAAAATATGCTGCCAGTAATTCTTATTGCCATTGATCGTTGTTATCCCGAAGGTAAAGAGTGCCAGCACCATAGTAACTGTGATATTGCCTGTCACATTTGCCCCTCCTGGAAATATCGGTATCAGTCCAAGCATATTATTGAACCAGATAAAAAAGAAAATTGTTAACAGGAAGGGCATGAATTTCTTGTACTTCTGCTCCCCGATAGAAGGTTTGGCAATATCATCACGAATAAACAGAATAATAGGCTCCATCAGGTTCTGTAGTCCCGTCGGGGCTTTATCAGGCCTGCGTGCATAGGTTTTGGCAACGGAAAGGAAAACCAGCAATAAAAGGGTAATACTGATCAGGATGGCCAGGACGTTTTTGGTAAATGAGAGGTCCAGCTTAGGAATGATAATGCTTCCATCTTCCATGATCTCAACAATCTTCCCCCTGTTTTCTCCTTGTAATTCATACCTGAATCCCTTATAGTCTGAATGCCCATGGTGAAACTTATTGAACATAAAAACATTCAGTCCCTTTGATTCCGAGTAAATAATTACCGGAAGAGGTATGCTGAGATGAAAATCATTATAGCTAAGGATATGCCAGTCGTAGGAATCAAGGATATGGTCAAAAATAAAATCAGAGGGAGAAAAGCCCTCTTCAGAATCATCTTCGGAATGAACGGCATCCTGTGAATGTACTTCGCTACTCTGAGGGTGTACATCACCTTCCTGGGAGTCTAGTTGCTGAGCAGAAGTAGTTTGTTCAGCCGGGTGATCCTGTAGCGTGGGACCGGCACTAAAAAGGACGAGCAATAACAGTGTGCCCAGCAGGTATGATATTATTTTTCGGCTCAAGGTTCAATGGTAATTTTAAGAGGCCTAAAAATAAAGAAAAACTGTCTATCCGGCAAGGGATGGGAGACTAATAATTAAGTCCTTTTTTGGTATTTTAATATGGCAATAACCTCAACCAGAGTAAAAGCAGCATAGCAGACAAGAAAACTGACCAGAAAAGGTATGGCATGCTCCGTGTCAACAAGCAGGAAAATGGCCAGGAAAATCACATAGATGAATAATTTCAAACCCATTGCACCCAGATACTTGCTGGTGAATTTACGAGAGTCGTTCTGACTTGCCTTCACCAGGTAAAAATGAACAACCAGGGTAACCACGAACAGAAAAAGAGGTACAATCGGGAAAAGGGAGAAATAGGATGCGGGAATAACAAATAAAAACAGGCCATACCCTGCAGCACCTAACACTAATGTCAGCAGAAACAGATTAAATGCATATTTTCTGACTGATTCCTGCATACTGTTAATCTCTATGACCGCCAAATTCGGTTGCTCAAGTTAGTTCTTTGTTTTCCTGCCTTTGCAATTTCACAAATAAGCCAAATAAGGATTAATCAACTTTCTAACTGTCTAATTATTCCCAATGCATTTGTTTACATATGAATTATTTTAATTTTGTTACGATACGTCGATTACAAAATGGATGTGCTTATAATAAAAGTGACAGCAAAAGCAATGATAGCGTATAGTTCTGGAAATACAGCCAATATCATTGTTTTTCCAAATACGTCATACCCGGATCCTATTCCGGCAATCCCGTTTGCGGTAACTGAACCTTGCTTAATTGCTGAAAACAGGGAGACGATACCCAGAGACAATCCAGCAGCCATATAGGCAAACCCATACGATAGGGTTACCTCTTCAAGGCCTACTAAAATATTATTGAGAATAAAAAACCCAGCAAAGCCATAAAGTCCCTGGGTACCAGGAAGTGCACTCAAAAGCATGTAACTTCCAAAGGCCTCTTCATTCTTTTTTAGAGCACCTATAGTTGCATTACCCCCCATTGAAACACCAATTGCGCTTCCAATGCCTGATAATACTACCATGATTGCCATTCCCAGATAAGCTAATAAGTACGATAATTCCATGATTAATGATTTTAATTAATTAGACATTTGATATTTAGAAAATGGATTGTATTTTTTTCCTCCGCCAGAAAAACCGGCATTTTTATAAAACTCGACCAGGGTTAGACGCATTGGATGGACAAATGAGCCTAGTGAAGAGATGGCCAGGTTTCCCAGATGGCCTAAAACGATTATTAATAGAAAAAGGACCGGCCCAATCAGGGTTATCTCACTGAAAGCTATAGCCATTTTATTAATCACAAGGCCAAGGATGGAACTTGAGAGACCGAGGGCAAATAACCTGATATAAGAAAGTAAGTCTCCGAAAATTCCGGTTATGGTGCTGTAAAAACTCCATAAGCCACCTGCCAAACGCAAATGGATCTTAGCTCCAGGATTTGAAAATAGAAGAACCAGTAGAGCTGCAGCAATGTAAACCCCATTCCTGAACAATTCAAGCAATCCTGAAACAGGGCTGTTTTTTCCAATTATGAATGTGAACAGTACAAAATTTATAAACAGCAGAATCCAACCAATTGAACCCAAAGCAAACAGAAATCCATTTTGCCTTATTTGATTGGCAGCTTTTATACCAAGGCCAAACAAAATCTGGACTCCTCCAATCATGAGAGATAGCATAAATATTTTGGAACTGTCGAGAAAAAGAGGAGTTAATCCTGACAGGAATGAAACCTTAACCAATTCTATCCCGAAAAAATTCCCGAATAGTATTCCCATTACGAATGTTGCAGCCCCAAAGTATTGTCCCAGGGTCAGATAGGCCTTCAGTTTTTCAGAGGCAAAGCGTTTGTAAATCGTTGCGGCTAAAAACATAGCAATCCCATAACCGGCATCACCAAGACAAAATCCGAAAAACAACATGAAGAAAGGCGCGAAATAAACCGTCAGGTCCAGCTCTGCATATTTGGGCAGTGAGAAAAGATTACCGATGGGTTCAAACAATCTGGCAAATTTGCCATTTATTAACTTAACAGGGGGTTCTTCCCCGGCAGTCGATAACTTATCAGAATAAAGAATACCATTTTTATCCAGATAGTCGATAAGAACCGCCTGTTCGGATTCCGGTACCCAACCTTCGAGTACTTTAATTTTTCCCTGACCTTCTGTTATTGTATGGATCCCGAGGACTTCATAAAAATCAATGCCTGATGATAACTCCAGTAACTTCTTTTCCAATACCGGAATAGCCATTAAAGCCAGTTTCTCATTCTTTAATTCGTTTGCTTTGATTTTCTTGTCTATTTCAGCAAGCCGACCATTCAGGGTATCTATATCAAATTCCTGCAGATCGATTTCATCAGCATTTTCAAGGAATGCATCATCCTGGCCAAACAGAATGAGGAAAACATCCTTACCAACCTGGTTGATTATTTCCAATGGATTTTCCTTAAGCCACTGTAGGTTGAATTTTTTTGCCTGGATCTTGTAAAACCGGGTCATAACACCATACCCTGCCAGTTTTTCGGCAAAAAATGATGAATAATTTCCCCATGGTTCCAGGTCCCGTATTAAATCAAGAAGCTCTTCCTTCTTCAGCTCGTACTGATTAGACTCAGTTGATAGACTTTGAAATTCCTCGGCTAACTCCTTCCAGTTTTCAACCGTTTCAACCGTTTCTGCCGTTTCAACTGTTTCGTCAGTGAGGCTCAGTTTCTTCATTTCTTTCAAAGAATCTGAAATATCCTGGAAATCCTTCTGAAGACCAGTTAATTCCTCAATAATATTTTCCTGCTTTTGCCCTTGAATATGAACCGTTCCGATTTCCTGAATATCATGGAGAAATTCTTCATAATTTGCATGAAATACCGCGAAAGAAAATTTTACCATTGGTGCAATCATGAGGATATGTTTTTTTCCAATTTCCGCTTCAATAATTTTTGCCCGGCTTTTGCCAGATTCTCTTCATCCTCCAGGTATCTTTTTATCTGTCTGATGGCAGAATCCAGGGTGGGTATCTGAACTTTTTCATAAAGGTTTACTTTTTGGGTGGCCTTTTTTCGCGCCTTCTCCAAAAGGGATAGTTTAATGGAAAGGTAGTGCTCAGAAACACGGATCTCCAGGATCTCCTTCAACTCCTGAACTCCATTCTTGAACCAGTTAGGATTACTGAAAATGCTGAAATCCTGCTCTATGATATCCAGGCTTTTAAATTCCGGAATATTAATCCCCGCTACTTTTACGGTTGTTGTGTGAACCTTCTCAATGAGTACCAGGTTTTCATTGAATTCCTGCCAGAGGTTATTCCAGGGTTCATTTTCTTTTACTTTTGATTTAAATGAATTCTTGATTTGGGTTAACTCCTTTTTGGTTTCTAAAACCATAGCCCTGAGGGCAGCTTCCTTATTTTTTAAGGTAGGAAGAGCTCTTTCCCGAATCTGTAATTTCTTCTGAAATTCCCGTAATGCAGTCTTATTATATTTTATCTGGATTTTCATTGATCCTTATTTCTTCCAATGCTCATCAATGAATTCCTGTTTGATGCCTACCTCGTCTTTTGACATATAGGCCTGGAATAAATCCCAGGTCTGATCAAGCATCTGGTCTATTTCAAGATTCACATCGATAGCCAAAATCTTTTCCGAATAATTTTCTGCAAACTTCAGGACCCGATTATCGTAATCGGATAACTCGAATCCGTTTTCAAGTTTTGTTCTGGCATTAGCTGCATCTGCGTACAAACGGATTGCTGCATTCATGACCTGGGGGTGATCTGACCGGGTTACTTTACCAATCACCAATTGTTTTAGCCTTGAAAGGCTTCTGAAAGGGTCAACGATAACCTTGTTAATCTCAGTGGCCCTGCGCAGAAATAACTGACCTTCTGTTATGTACCCTGTATTATCAGGGATTGAATGGGTAATGTCACCTCCTGAAAGTGTAGTAACGGCTAAAATTGTAATATTCCCGCCATCCGGAAACTGCACGGCCTTTTCATATAATCTTGCCAGATCGCTGTATAATGAACCGGGCATACTATCCTTTGAAGGAATTTGATCCATCCGGTTCGAAACAATGCTCAATGCATTGGAATAGAGCGTCATATCCGTTAGTAGCACAAGTACTTTCTCATTTTTTTCGTAGGCAAAATATTCGGCTGTGGAAAGTGCCATATCCGGGACTAACAATCGCTCTACCGGTGAATCTTCAGTAGTATTGATAAAACCAATGATTTTGGATTTTCCGTAACCCGATTCAAATGAGTTCTTAAAGAACAAATAATCGTCCCAGGTTAGTCCCATTCCGCCAAGAATAATTTTATCAACTTTAGCCCTTAAGGCTATCATTGCAAGAACCTGGTTATATGGTTGGTCGGGATCAGCAAAAAATGGTATTTTCTGTCCAGAAACCAGCGTATTATTAAGGTCTATACCTGCAATTCCAGTTGTAATCAACTGGTTGGGCTGAATCCTTCTAACGGGATTAACCGAAGGCCCTCCGACTTCATTCGGGATTCCTTCGATAATCGGATAGCCATCAATTGGTTTTCCGAATGAATTTAAAAACCTGCCTTCCAGGTGATCACCAATAGCCATGCCAGGGGCTTCACCGGTAAATACCACTTCGGAATCGGTTGACAAACCTTCGGTTCCTGAAAATACCTGCACTGTAACCATATCCCCGATTATTTTCACAACCTGGGCAGCGCGTCCCTGAACAAAAGCCATCTCCTCATATCCCACACCCGGAGCTTTCAAAGTACAGGTAGCTTTGGTTATATTAGACAATCTGCAATAGATCTTCTGAAAAGATTTTGTTTCCATTATGCCTTCACTTTTTCATGAATGATTTGTTGTAATTCCTTTTCAAAACCAACAAATTCATCCGATTGAAATTCTGAATAATTCATTTGTTTCAAAATGTAAATGATTCTCTTAAAGAAGTTACGTACCTCTTCAAAATTGTCGAATTCAAAGCTCGTTTTTAGAATATCATTGACTTTTTCAAGCATGAATTTTTGTCTTGGAATCGATGTGTTTGAGTCAATTTCGTCAAATGCATCCTGTTGCAGAATCACAAAATCAACCAGCTCCGATTTCCAGAACATCACGTGATAATCTAAAGGTACACCATCATCCCCCAGGATATTTATCTGCTCATAAACCTCCCGGCCCCGGATAAGGACATCCCGGTTAAATTCAATATCCTTAAGCCAGTTTTCACCAATATTTATTGTTGCGTAATCGATAAACTCAGAATATTCCAGGTATTTCGAATAACTGTCAATCGGATCAATAGCAGGATACCTTTTACTATCGGCCCTTTCCTGGGAAAGAGCGAAAAAGCATCTGGCGACTTTCTTGGTGGCTTCTGTTACCGGTTCCAGCAAGTTACCCCCTGCCGGAGATACGGTACCAATAAAAGTTACCGATCCTTTTGATCCGTTTCTGAGCACTATTTGACCTGCTCTTGAATAATAGTTTGAAATTATCGCTGACAAATCCATAGGATAGGCATCCGGACCAGGCAATTCTTCCAGTCTGTTGGACATTTCCCGCAGAGCCTGAGCCCATCTGGAAGTAGAATCGGCAAGGAGCAGCGTTCGCAGCCCCATAGCTCTGTAATATTCAGCAATCGTCATAGCTGTATAAACTGAAGCTTCACGCGCCGCCACAGGCATATTTGATGTATTGGCAACTATACAGGTTCTGTCCATCAGCTTTTTACCTGTTCTTGGATCATCAAGTTCAGGAAATTCCGTAAAGATTTCGACTACTTCATTGGCTCTTTCCCCGCATGCAGCAATAATTACAATTTCTGCGGAGGCCTGTCTTGCCAGGGCGTGCTGGAGAACTGTTTTTCCGCTTCCGAAGGGTCCCGGAATAAATCCCGTCCCCCCTCCAGGATAGGGTTCAGTGTATCAATAACACGAATGCCGGTTTCAAATAAATTGGATGGGCGCAGTTTTTCAAGATAGTTTTTAATTCGTAATCTGACCGGCCAGGTCTGGACCATGGTAACTTCAATAAGCTCACCAGCATCATTGGACAATGATGCAATTGTATCATTTACTTTATAATCACCGGGTTTTTCAACCTCTTTTACCTTGAATGTCCCTTCAAGTTTAAAGGGCACCATAATCTTGTGGGCAAAACCATACTCATCAACCTCACCAAGCCAGTCGCCTGCCAACACCTGGTCTCCCGATTTGGCAATGGGCTTAAATGACCATTTCTTTTCCGGATCCAGGGGATATGTCCTGGCACCCCGTTCCAGAAAAATCCCTTCCATCTTATTCAGGTCATTTTGCAGTCCATCAAAATTCTTAGCGAGCAAACCGGGTCCGAGATATACCTCAAGCATGTTGCCGGTAAAATGGGTTGTCATTCCAACCTTAAATCCACGCGTGCTCTCGAATACCTGGGTATAGGCATAATCACCATCCGTCCTGATTACCTCGCCCATTATATTTTTGCCATCATGAGAATAATAGCAAATTTCATTTTGTTTTATGGGTCCGTCTGCCTTGACCATAACCATATTTGCTATTATGGCTGTAACCTTTCCTGTGCATGTATATGAATTGTCACTCATTGTACTATTATATTGGATTTTTTTCTAATTCCCTTGTCCAGATTTTATCACATGTTTTTTCAAATGAGGTAGTTTCCTCTGATAGGTAAACTTTATTCCATCTGTTAAGTATTAACAGTTTAATCGTATATCCAAGGATTATCTCAATTGAGAAATAGTTAAAAAGATTCATTTCATCAATTAAATCCCATTTTAGCTGATCAATGGCAATTTCTCTTTTTAACAAATTGTCATTTTCTAAAGTTTTATCAAGAACCGAAGCCAAAGGCCATTCTATCTGTACTTCTTTATGCAGAGTTGGAAATTCAATAAGTCTTTCCACAGATTCACTACTGCCAACCAATTGGGGTTGTTTGCTAATTGAGAACTCTTCACATTTTTTTGCTGTGAGGTAGTTTCTAATATTCAATTCAAGAGCCGCCCATTTTTCAATGAATCCATTACCTGATTGTCTCAGATACCAGTAGTATTCATCAAGTAAACTCATTTCCAGAATTCCCGGATCTGATTCTTTTTTCCAGTATTTTGCAGAGAACTTCTGTAAGTAGGCAGGTAGCAAACTGAAATGTTCGGATTCCGGATCTAACCATTCAAGGTTGTAGATTGTTGTTTCATCTTCCGCAGTCCCGGTTCTGAAATATTCCAATATGGATTTATGGCCTTCTGCCATCATCAGCATATTTAACCAGTTCAAATGAGCCTCATACAGGTAAGGCGAAATCTCATTCAGAAAGTCCCCTGGTCTGACAGATTTATTTAGAGGATCAAATGCAAGTTCAGGTAAGGCCGCTATCTGACAATGATACTCATGCATTTTCCGAAGAGGTAAAAAGGAATTCCTGGATTCTGGGTTTCATAAATTTTTTAAAGAATTGTTCCAGATCCTCCTCACTAAACGAAACCTTGAATCCTTCCTTATTTGAAATAATCTGAAATCCATTTTTTATGGATTCATCAAAAAGTATCTGGTTATTGCTTTGTAAAGTCTGAAGTGCAGTTGATTTGAAAAGTCTATCCAGATCTTTTAGTTGTTTCTCGGAAAGTATAAGTGACAGATCATCGACTGGTCCTTTTTCCATATCCCACTTTTTGACAAGTTCCAAAACCAGTGCCTCAAGGAATTGCTTATCATCAAATAATTCTTTCGTGATTTTCTTTGAAGAGTCTGTCACAATGCTGTCCGTGATTTTTTGTTTCGTTATAGCAATCGTCTGGCTTGAGATTGACTGTAATTCTTCTTTTAAGTCCCGGTTGATCTCTACAGACTTCTCCTCTGCTTCCCTGATAATATTATCAGCTTTAAGCTGTGCGTCATTGATTAATTCAGCTGCCTTATCCTCTGCTTCTTTAAGAAGGGTTGTTGCCTGATTTTGGGCTTTATCCACTCCTTCTTTGATAAATTTTTTCCGTTAATTCCTGAATTTTTGATGTCATTATATTTTGCCTTTAGTTGGATATTATTCATTTTAGATTTTTAGGAAATCGAGCATAACTGAAAATACGTTTTCACGATTTGGTACGATGCTTAATACTGGCATGGAACAATTATGTATAATTTCCGAGGCAAACCTTCCAATATATTTTTCATTCATGGATGATTCCTGGTGGGTCATAATAATTATGAGGTCGGGACGCTCCTTCAAGGGAATAGATTTGAACTGCCTCATGCATTTTATGTTCTTTTGATTTCAGAATTTTTATTTCACATTCAATACCACGGTCCCTGATCCATCTTTCGAGAGCTTCAGCTTTCCTGAAAGTGTAACTATCCTTGACGTCAATATCCAGCTTCAGTACGGAGACTATACGAATTTTAGCATTAAATTTCTGGGCAAGTTCTATCGCCCAGAAGACCTTGTTTCTGATCTGCTTGCCAATATCAAGAGGCAAAAGAATTTCTCTTATCCCCATGTTGGTCCAGTCCTCTTTAATGGTTAACACCGGACATGAGGATGATCCTATTATTCGATCTGTATTGTGCTTTCTGAGATTGTAAAGAAAACCTGTATTTCTTTTGCTTTTTTTAATTATTATCAGGTCAAATTTCTGATTATCTGCGATTTTAAGAATTGTTGGGACTAATTCTCCTGTTATGATCTTCAAATCAATATAGTCTGGAATAGTTCCTTTGAAAAATTTTTTTACATACCTGATTAATTTCTTTTTACTTCTTTTTTTCTTTATTTCAAACTCCTTGTTTTTAAATATCTGATTTAGTATATGAGTTTCAGGAACGATATGAAGCAAAGTAATTCTTGACGAAAACACCTGATGGAAATACATGGCCTGGTTAATGGCAGTTTTCCCATTCTTGTTAATTGCAATTGGGACCAAAATTTTATCTATCCTTGGTTTAATCACTTAGTTAAACTATTGGTTTACAATTAGTAATGCTGGATGTCCTATCTTGCAGTCAAGAGTTAACCTCAGATTATCTGCAATAAATCTCCTGAATCTTAAATAATTAGATTTTTCAATAACAACCAGGTTACGGCTCGCCATATCCTGAAAATTTTGGGTAGGATTCATGGATGTATTAGGCAAAGAATCTGTGGTTACTTTGATTCCTGGAAAGTGTTCAATAATATGGGATTTAATATTCTCTGGGATATCAAGGCTATCATCACCGGCGACAACCAATATATGTATTCCTGATCTTACTTTGCTTTCAAGAAATCTTAATTTGTCCACCACATTTTTTGAGGGTTGGTTATGTGGATCTGTAACAAAAACGATCTTTTGGAATTCTGATTCCGAAAACCTGAAGGGTAAAATAAACAGAGAATGAGAACAACATTTAATTACCCTGGAAATTTTACGCTTGGTTATAAGCCCGGTATGGGGAATTGAACTTTGCAGACCAACTACAACACTGTCAATGTCATTGAGATTCAATTGATTTTGCAGGAGAGAAGTTAGGTTTCCCTCGATTGATAGTGGCTTTACCTTCTTTTTTGGAATTTTAAACTGATTTAATATTTTTCTCTTTAATTCTTTAAGATCATCAATTGAATTCTTTTTTAATAGTGGGACAATGTCCCGAATCATGGACCGTCCCACCTCGGGCTTTTGATAGGTTTGTAAAAGATTTATGGTTGTTTCTCCGTTTCTCAAATATTTCATGGCAAAACATACAGCATCCCAGGTTCCTCCAGAAAAATCGGTTAGTATTAATACATTTTTTGCCATTGTTTAATAATAATATTGACAACTATTTGTCCAGAGGAGCATATACATTGGTTCTTACAAACTTACCCAGGGCAATTCTGGTTTCATTTAGGGAAAACCCTAAAAAGAAGAGGTGGTTAAGCCCCCCTATTAATCGGACAATTTACTTTTCGACTTCAATATTAACCATATTTTTTCATAATATTGCATTAGTGTTTGGAATATAAATAGCTTGTTTTATTTTATGAAATTTGCATTTCTTCAAAACCTCCTGCCCGAAAAAACTGAGTCTTTCAGTTTCTGTCATCTGCCCATAGATGAGTTTCAGGTTTTTGTAAGATGCGAACTTCGGCCTGTCAAAAGGAAACCCGTAACCATCCCCATTATTCTCCCAGGATTTCAGTTCCAACAAAAAACCATAAAGCATTCCCGTTAGCTGGTCGTAGGAGCCTTGTTCAGATTTATCATACCGGAAGAACAGATTGCGTGCTGCTTCCCGTCCACCCGTTTGTTTTTCGATGGCTTCAACCTGGCAGCGGATATCTGCATATATCTTTTTATCTGACAACACTTTTTTTATCCGCTGGTACATTTCGCCCACCAGCACCCTGCACGTGGTGGACAGGCTCCCGTGGCTGGAAAACAGCACCTCTTGCCATGCCCAAACGTACAAATCTTGTTTTCAGCCGTGTAGCATCCAAGGATGCTTTTGGTTAAAGTATCATCTTTGGAATCAAAATGTCAAAGAACTGGTGAAAAATAATACCAAAAACACCGAAAATTGCTTATTTTGAATGAAAATCGAATATCCAGCGATTGTAAACCATTATAGATTAATGCGTTTACCGATTTTGTCGGTCATAGCTTAATCCTTAAAGTGGATGAGATCCTTTACTGCATAATACATGGAGGCAATCACTGACAGCAATGTCAGTACCAGCGTGAAAACCGGAAATTCCCATTTTACTATACCGTCAAGCTTGATTCCGCCGAATACACCTACCAGGATTATAGCGATCATTTGAAAAGCAATTCCTGAATACCGGGCGGCACTATTTAGCTGCGAGTGGCTGCTTTTCGGATTTTTCGGTTTGGACTGTTTCATCATTAAGTGAACTGCTGGCGTTCATGTCGCAGTTTCCGGTAAACTGGCAGCCGGGTTCAATGGCCAGTTTGGCGGCAATGATATCTCCATTAATACGGGCCTTTGTTTTTAGAGATAGCAATTGTGAGACTATTATTTTTCCTTCTATGGATCCTTCCACATCAGAATTTTTACAATTGATTTCTCCTTTAACCTTACCCGTCTCACCAATAACAACCTTTCCCTTTGTGATCAGTTTCCCGGAGAGACTTCCGTCTACCCGTATATCACCGTTAGAATTAACATCACCTGTTATCTTGGTGCCAATGCCAATGATATTAATGCCATTGGTTTCATTCTCATTATAAACTTTAGCCATCTTATTAGATTTTGCCCAAAATTATACAAATAGTCTGGATTGGTCAAAAAATCTATGAACCATTATATGCCCATTTCAAATATATTGATCCCCAGGTGAATCCTCCTCCAAAAGCTGCCAGTATTATATCGTCATCCTTCTTAAGCTTTTCCTGCCATTCCCAGAGGCATAAGGGGATGGTTGCAGCTGTAGTATTTCCGTATCTATGAATATTGATCATTACCTGATCTTTCGATATGCCCATCCGTCTGGCAGTGGCTTCAATTATTCTCATATTCGCCTGGTGAGGAACCAGCCAGGCAAGATCTTCGGGAGCAATATTATGTTTCTCCATCATTTCAACAGAGATATCAGCCATTTTTGAAACTGCAAACTTAAATACAGTCTGACCCTCCTGGAAAAGAAAATGCTCTTTTCGATCAACTGTCTCATGAGTGGCAGGACGAAGAGAACCGCCGGCTTTCATGTGAAGATTCGGTCCTCCTGATCCATCCACATGAAGCATACTGTCAATAATGCCCGTGTCTTCATCTGTGGGCTCCAGCAAAACACAGGCAGCTGCATCGCCGAAAAGAGGACAGGTGGTCCGGTCAGTATAATCCACAATGGAGGACATTTTATCAGCCCCCAGAATAATTACCTTCTTATAACGCCCATTTTCCACGAAATTCCGGCCTGTTTCAAGGGCAAAAAGAAACCCTGAACAAGCGGCAGACAAATCAAAGGTCCATGCATTCTTTAATCCGGTTTTATGTGCCACCAGATTTGAAACATTGGGGAAAAACATGTCAGGGGTTATAGTTGCAACAATCAACAGTTCGATATCTTTGGGATCAGTTCCTGTTCTTTCAAGAAGGTCCATTACGGCTTTTGCCCCGAGATCGGATGTTGCTTTTCCTTCTCCCTTTTGTATCCTTCTCTCCTTGATACCTATTCGCTGCATGATCCATTCATCACTGGTATCAACCATGGTGCTCAGTTCATCGTTTGTAAGCCGGTATTCCGGGACATATCCACCGACTCCTGTGATGGCCGCTCTAATCTTTTTCATTACTGAAATTTCTCTTTTATTTTTCCAATCAGGTTCGACTCGATCACACTTGCATTATGAAGGATCATATTTTTAATAGCCGTACCATTTGATATTCCATGTCCTATACTTACCGGTGAAAGTATCCCAAGAATAGGTGTGCCTCCGTAATTCTCAAAATTAAACTGTTCCGCAAAATCATCCTGGATATTCCTTCTCTTCAGCAAGTCATAAAATGCCTCCAGCTCCTTCACAAGAATATTCCCTACAAATCCATCACAAACTATAACATCTATCCCATTGTCTGAGAAAAAATCATTCCCTTCAACATTTCCGATAAAATTAAAGTCCCGTGTATTCTTCATGGCCTGATAGGCAGCCCGGGTAACCAGATTTCCCTTTTCCTCCTCCTTGCCAATATTCAGGAGTCCGACTTTAGGATCTTCAATATTATGAACCAGTTCTGCATAAATAGACCCGATTATACCGTACTGATAAATGACATCCGGTCGGGCATCCGCATTTAATCCAATATCAAGTAAGACAGTGGGGGTTCCTCTTTCATTGGGTATGGAGGCCCCAAGGCAGGGACGAATAACACCGGGGATGGCATTAATTATTTGAATGCCCCCGACAAGCATTGCACCGGTATTGCCTGCAGAGGCAAAACCATCCAGCTCTCCGGACTTCAGCATTCGCATCCCCATAGCAATTCCCGACTCAGGTTTTTCTGTAAAAACCCTGGCGGGATTGTCTGCCATGTCAACGGAATGTGGGGTATGAAAAACAGTAAACCCGCTAAGATCATAGCCTTCGCGGGTTGCAACTTCTTCTATCTGCTTTTGGTCACCAAAAAGGACCAGTTCAGAATCATCAGGAAGGTCCTTACGTGCCAAAACAGCGCCTAACAGGGTAGCCTCAGGGGCAAAATCCCCTCCCATGATATCGACACCTATCCGCATGCAAATTTATGCTTCTTCCTCAATAACGATCTTCCCTTTGTAATATAAGTTCCCATCAACATAATAAGCCCGGTGATACTGGTGTACTGTGCCGGTAGTCGGACAGGTAGCCAGGGTCGGTGTTTCGGCCTTATAATGGGTCCGTCTTTTATCCCTTCTCGTCTTAGAAATCTTTCTTTTCGGATGAGCCATTTTAGTTTATTTTATTAATTAATCCTTTTAGTTTATCCCATCTCGGGTCTTCGCCATTTGATTTATCATCCGGGGTATGGTCTTCCAGTTTCTTCATCATCTCCGGATCGCAGCCGGAATGACCGTCAATCTCAGGATGAATACGCTGGTAAGGAAGTGCCAGATGAATATATTCGTATATATACTGATCAATCCTGATTTCATTGGTAGAATCTGCCAGGATAATCACTTCCTCTGTCTGCTCGAACGATTTCTCCCCGAATCGTATATAAAGAACGGCCTGGTTCTCAATTCCCAAAACAAAGGGTTCCAGGCAGCGGTCACAAGTAACTGTAACCTTTCCTCTTAATTCGAAATGAAGCTCCAGAAACTGGGCGTGTTTGATAAGTTCTACCTCAACCTTTACCAGTCCCTTGCTTACCTCAGATGTTTCAAATTGCTCAAAGAACGAGTTGTCTGCAACAAATTCAAAATTGTGCCTTCCTTCTTTCAGACCCCTGAATGGGATCGTATGTTGTCTCAATCCTCCCACAGCACTGAAAATTTGTCGTGCAAAAGTATAATTTAATAATCAATTTACAAAAGTTTTTACGTCTATCCCACAGAAGACGTACAAAAGCAGCCCTAAATCAGGAACACTTTGTAAGTGGGTAAGTTAAGGTGCTTATTAAAAAGAATCAGCTTCCTACTTCCGCTTCGATTGATTCAATGAGGGCATCAATGAAATAATCGTCCTTGGATATGTATTGTTTAGCCCCGACTTTCAGAAATTCGGGGATCAGCTTTTCATCCTGCTGGCTGGAAAGAACAATGATGGATACATCCTTGTCGGCCTTTCTCATCTCCCTGATGACATCCAATCCGCTCATTTGCCCGGTATCCTCAGGAAATAAATGGTCCAGAACAACCAGGTCCGGCTTTAAATGAAGGTTTTCAAGACATTCCTCCCCGGAAAAAAAAGTTTTGACATGAATCCCTGCACGACTTTTGAAAGTGTATTCAAGAAGGTTCAGGATCATTTTGTCATCATCCACAAAAAATACCAGCTTGTTCTCCATTTTGGGCTGTTTATGCAGCTACAATATAAATAAAATCAATTATTTACACAACTTTCTCTTAGCACTGACAACATGTACAGCATCTTCCGGGGAGGGAACTCCTTTCCTAATAACTGCAGAATATCATGCGGCTTCTTATTCAAAATTTCTACTTTTGCGAGCGATCATGAGAGAATGTGTACAGCAATATTTTACAATAGACGGACAGGTCCGCGAGTGTGGCTCATTTAATATCAGCCTCATTAACGAAGGCAGGACTATATACGAGGTTGCAAGACTTGCCGGTACCAGGCTGCTCTTTATGGAGGACCATATCGACCGCCTTTTCACATCTCTTGCACTTGAGGGATACAGTTCATGGCTAAGCAGGGAAGAGATCCAAAAACAACTGGAAGAGCTTATCCTGAAAAACTCAGCCAGGGAAGGAAATGTGAAATTTGTAATGAATTTCAGTTCTTCAGATACTCACCATTTCCTGGCCTACTTCACAGCACACCGGTATCCCGCCCAAGCGGATTACCTGAACGGAGTAAAAGTCCTCTCCTATCCCTATGAACGGATCGAGCCCAATAAAAAAATATGGAGGCCCGAATTTCGGGCTAAAGTAGCGAGTGCAATAAGGCAAAACAATGTCTGGGAAGCCCTTCTTCTCGATTCGAACAGGTGCATTCCGGAAGCAAGCCGTTCCAACATTTTTGGTATAAGTAAAGGGAGGGTCATCACCCCTCCAGATGAATTTATCCTTACAGGTATTACACGGAAATATGTTCTTAAAGCATGTATGGATCTCGAAATCCCTGTAGAGTTAAGAATGATTTATCTGGAT
Source organism: uncultured Bacteroidaceae bacterium (assembly GCA_963777115.1). GTDB lineage: Bacteria > Bacteroidota > Bacteroidia > Bacteroidales > SM23-62 > SM23-62. The sequence goes on from CAVZPP010000003.1 coordinate 644,784, forward strand.
GAAATCAAGGAGCTTGATGCCCTCTTTATTACAAGTACATCCCTGCAGGTTTTACCGGTCAGGCAGGTGGATGAGATTATACTTCCGCACCGGAATGCCATCACTGAAAAAATCATTCAACAATTTGACATAATAATCCAATCTTATTTAAGATAAATCAACCACATTTATGAACTATGATATTACGATTATTGGCGGAGGTATAGTGGGACTAGCCACTGCCTATAAGATTCTTAAACAAAAACCCGATATCAAGCTTATTATCCTGGAAAAAGAACCCGGTGTTGGTATGCACCAGACCGGAAATAACAGCGGAGTAATACATTCAGGTATATATTACCGCCCGGGAAGCCTTCGTGCCATTAACTGCATTAGCGGTTACAGGCAACTTCTTGATTTTTCAGATAAGGAGGGTATCCCTTATGAGCTTTGCGGGAAGATCATTGTCGCTACCGATTCCAATGAGCAGGCCGTTCTTAAAACTATTTATGACAGGGGAATTAATAATGGACTGGATAAAATCAGGATGATCACAGCTGAAGAAATGAAGGAGAAAGAACCTCATGTTGCCGGGGTTGAAGCCATTGATGTTCCTTATGCAGGCATAATTGAGTTCAAAAACGTTGCCAATAAACTTGCTGAAATAGTTACTGAAAGACAGAGCGGGAAAATCCTGTTGAACCAGAAAGTACATAATATATATACACATTCCGGGTACTCAGAGGTGATTACTGATAAGGAAGTCTTTACAACAAAGCTGGTGATAAATACAGCCGGACTCTATTCGGATGAGATCGGAGCCCTGACTACACCAAAACTCGATCTCCGCATTGTGCCCTTCCGGGGAGAATACCAAAAACTCATCAAGGAAAAAGAGTACCTCTGCAAAAACCTGATATATCCAACTCCTGATCCTGACTTTCCCTGGCTGGGAGTTCACTTCACCAGAATGGCCAAAGGGGGAGTTGAAGCCGGACCCAATTCAGTCTGGGCCTTCAAGAAAGAAGGATATAAAATGTCGGATATTTCCCTCAGGGATATTGGCAAATCACTCAGTTTCCCGGGATTTCAGAAAGCCATGCTTAAGTTCATGGGATTCGGTATCGGGGAATATTACCGTTCAATGAATAAAGCGGCCTTTACAAAGGGACTGCAGAAATTAGTGCCCGAGATCCGAAAGGAAGATCTGGTACCCGGAGATGCAGGAGTCAGGGCACTGGCAGTGGGCCGCAACGGTGAATTACTTGACGATTTCGTATTTGCAGAAAACGAATGGGCAGTCAATGTTTTAAATGCTCCCTCCCCGGCAGCTACAGCCTGCCTTTCAATAGGAGACACGGTTGCAGAGAAGGCTCTTGCAAGATTTTTATAACTTTTGATGGACTTATTCGTCATATTTAATATATTCGTAAAACCTACAAAATATTCGTAAAAAACCTTTACCATGAAGAAAATAATAATAATTGCTCTGTTCCTGGCTCCGATTTTACTCAGCCAGAACGTTAAATCCCAGGATGTTTACGCCGTTTCCAGCTGGGAGAATCTGTTTCAATGGGCGGATGTTCCATCAACACCCCAGACTTCACAGAACATTAATGAAAGGCTCAGGTATACCCTCTTCCTGAATGTTGGACAGTATCTGCATGTTGATTTCAGTGATAACATCGGACTTTATTCGGGACTCGCTATTCGTAACGTTGGTTTTATCTATGATACCGATGAACCCACAAAGACAATTCGAAGATCCTATAACCTGGGCATTCCACTTTCCCTCAAACTGGGTGTTTTTGATAAGCATTTATATGTCTTTGGAGGAGCAGAATATGAGCTTCTTTTCCATTATAAAGGAAAACGCTGGGATTCAAATGACAGGAACGGGACAAAATACAAGGACAGTGAATGGTTCTCTGCCAAAACCAACAGGTTTGTACCCTCATGGTTTGTAGGTGTTCAGCTGCCAGGCGGTTTAAACGTTAAATACAAACAATACATCGGAGATTTTATTAATCCCGATTTTACCGGAACTGATCTTGGAAACTCGAGTGTCAGCTTTGCAGACTACGGATCAATTAAGATGCATTATATTGCCGTTTGTTTTCAATTCCGCACAGACCAGTGGAGATCTGCTGTTCCCGGGGCTGATAAGGTGGCAAGCAGGTAACAAACAATTCTTACACGAAATTCAAGGGCCGGTCAATCACAGACCGGCCTTTTTTGCAAAAACCTGTATCTTCAAGCAATGGATCCGGGAAAAAAACAAGGTTCCCTTAAAAGGCTACTATCAATTATTCTGCTGGTTATTCTCGGAACCATTTCCCTGTATTCCCAGATCAACATCCGTACTTATTATCTCAGGGGGAGACAGCATCTTGCCAGCCATGAATTCACCCAGGCCATACAGTACTTCAATACTATTCTGCAGTATAGCCCGGAACATGCAGAGGCTCTTTTTTACAGGGGACTGGCAAAATACCAGCTTTCGGATTACTCAGGGGCTGAGGCAGATTTTACCAGAAGTATTGATATCAAACCCTATAAAACGGAAGCGCTCTACTACCGGGCATTAATGAAACTTGAAAGAAGCCAGTATCTGGACGCGTTCCGGGATGTGCAAAAAGCAATAGAACTCGATGACCGTCATCCGGAATATTTTATAACAAGGGGTTGGCTGCATTTGGAATACAGTGACACCACAGGTGCAATATCAGATTATAAAAAAGCCATAGAACTTGACCCGGCACTTGATAATGCTCACCTGAACCTGAGCACAATTTATTTGCAGCAGGGGAAATATGAACTCGCACTGAACCATTGTGATACAGCAGAATCAATTAATCCGTATAATCCGGCAAGCCATCTCACACGTGGAAAGATCTTCCAGCGCCAGAAAAAATATGCCGACGCCATCATACAATACCAAATAGTCCTCAGGGAAGATTCAATGAGTGTCCATGCCTGGTTCCTGACTGCCATCTGTCATCAGGGACTTGGGGCCTATGAACCTGCCATGGAAGCCTATAACAGAACCATTGAACTGAACAAGAATAATGCCCTGGGATATTATAACAGGGGATTACTTCAGCTTGAAAATGGTAAAAACAGGGAAGCCCTTGCTGATTTTGACCAGGTGGTTATCCTGAGTCCCAAAAATATTTACGCCTACTACTTAAGAGGGATCATTAAAACGCGGATGGAAGATTTTTCGGGTGCCGAGGAGGATTTTTCCGCTGCCATAGATCTTTACCCAAATTTAATCCATGCCTACCGCGACAGATCCATTACCCGCATGGCACAAAATGACCTGAAGGGATATACAGAAGATAAAAATACTGTAGACAGTTTGTTAAATATCAAGGTCCCCGGATTTGACCTGAGTGAAATCTCTTACCTGAAGACCATCACGGATTTCAACGCCGATTTTACCCCGGTTGAGAGGGTACAAAAATCCAAAGTTCAGTATTCGGACGAAGGCGTAAGCATGCTGGCCATGTTTCACATTAGCCTGAGACCGGACCAGTATGACCAGTCCTATCACCGTGTTAAAGACCTTCAGTTACCCTGGCCGGAATATATGAGCAGGCATATGCTTGAATTCAAAAACTTTGAAAACAATATGCCGGATGAAAATACCAACCGGTATATAGAGGGACTGATCCGCCTCCTTCCGGAGGATCCCGAAGACCCTAATGATATCCTGATTAAAAGCCTGGTGCTGGGTTGGCAAATGAAATACCGGAATGCCATTGAGTTACTGGATAGCTCACATGCAGAACTATCCGGCAATTACCTGGCAGCCTTTAACAGGGGCAATTACAACCTGTCCATCGCCGAGATTATTTCCTCCATTGAAATCCAGGACATCTATTCAAGTGATGACAACAGTACCCTGGAAAGATACCACCTGGAGGCTCTCAAAGATTACAACACTTCGATCGCCCGGAATTCAGACTTCATCTTCTCCCGTTTTAACAGGGCCATTGTATACAGTCTCACAGAAGAGCTGGACAAAGCCATAGAAGATTATTCCTGGTGTACTGAAAATGAACCTGATTTTGGAGAAGCGTACTATAACATGGGACTACTCAAAGTCTTTATGAATAATCCCTCCGCAGGATGCCAGGACCTCAGCAAGGCAGGTGAATTGGGCATTCAATCCGCATACCAGATAATCTATAAATTCTGCAAAGATGAATAATATCAGGCTCATGAAAGAAGCAGACCTGCCGGCTATCAATGAGATCTATAACCAGGCAGTTGCCCTGAAATTTTCAACCGCGCATACGGAACCCATTTCTATGAAAGAAAGGCATGAATGGTTTCGGGAGCATGATACCAATAATTATCCTGTTTTTGTTTGGCAGGAAAGTGAACAGGTAATCGGCTGGCTATCCCTCAGTCCCTACCGTAAAGGCAGAGCGGCGTTACAGTCCACTGCCGAGATCAGCTACTACGTCCACAACAAACACCATCACCGGGGAATTGGAACCGGACTCATGAAATATACCCTTACAAAAGCCCCCCTGCTTGGATTCAAAACCCTTATTGCCATTCTGCTTGAACCAAATACTGCCAGCATTGTTCTGTTAAAGAAATTCGGATTTGAATTATGGGGTAATGTACCCCGGGTTGCCGAAATTGAGGGAGGAGAATATAACCACCAATACTATGGACTGAGAATCCAGAAATGAGAAATGAACTACTAAAACATTTTGTTTAAACCATAATTATATGAATATCTTTTCAGCCTCAGAGTTATTTAAGGCCATCGATGATGATCAATACCTTATCATTGATGTTCGTCCCGTTGATGCCTATAATGGATGGTGTCTGAAGAATGAAAAACGTGGGGGACATATACCCGGAGCCAGGAGCCTGCCAGCTGCATGGGCGAAGTACATGGACTGGATAGAAATCGTGAGGTCTAAAAACATTAACGTCGAAAAGGATATTATTATTTACGGTTACGAAGAGCAGGAAACCGAAGAAGTCGCCAAAGTCTTCCTGAAGGCAGGGTATACAATCAAAGGATTGTTTCACCAGTTTGTAAGGGACTGGGCGGGAAATCCAGACCTGCCTCTTGAAAACTTAAGCAGGTACCGGCAGCTGGTCTACCCGGAATGGTTACAAACATTGATCACAGGAGGTTCACCACCGGAATATGACAATGAAAAGTTTGTTATTTGCCATTCTCATTACAGGAATCCGGATGATTATTTCAAGGGACATATTCCGGGAGCCATTTCCCTGGATACCCTTGAACTGGAATCACCGGTAACCTGGAATAGACGCTCCCCTGATGAACTCGAAAAAGCCCTGCTGGCAAAGGGCATTACCAGCGACACAACGGTTATTCTTTACGGTAGGTTCTCCTTCCCGGATAATAATGATCCCTTCCCCGGAAGCAGTGCCGGTCATCTGGGTGCCATTCGTTCAGCCTTAATCATGATGTATGCCGGGGTGAAAGATGTTCGTGTATTGAACGGGGGGATTTTATCCTGGGAAAATGCAGGTTTTAAAATAACTGCAGAAGAATCTTTGCCTGTTCCGGCAAAACAATTTGGCCTGCAGATTCCGGCGAATCCAAGCCTGGTAGTGGATGTGCCGGAAGCAAAGGAAATGCTGGCATCCCGGGAAGCAGAACTGGTAAGTGTCAGAAGCTGGCCGGAATTTATCGGGGAGGTAAGCGGGTATAATTATATCGAAAAAACCGGCAGGATTCCCGGAGCTGTATTTGGGAATTGCGGCAGTGATGCCTACCATATGGAAAATTACAGGAACCTGGATCATACCACCAGGGAATACATGGAAATTGTCGATATATGGAATGAGGTCGGAGTTACTCCGGATAAACACCTGGCCTTCTATTGTGGCACGGGCTGGCGGGGAAGCGAGGCATTCTTTAATGCCTGGCTGATAGGATGGCCCCGGGTAGCCTTATTCGACGGGGGATGGTTTGAATGGAGCAATGATCCGGCCAACCCAATCGCTTCCGGAAATCCTGAATCTTAAAAAAAGTTAAAAGGAGTTTCAATTTTGAAATTTTATTCAGGATTTTGCATATTCGTGGTTGATTTTTAAAGTGATCGGATGCCAGTCAGGCTTGCCAGGATCGGTAGACATAAAAAACATAATTTACTCGAAATTACATGGACATCAGAATTGAGAACCTAACAAAAAAGTTTGGTGGTCAAAGAGCTGTTGACAGTATCTCCTTTGAAGTTAAAACCGGAGAGATCCTGGGATTTCTGGGACCCAACGGGGCCGGTAAGACAACCACCATGCGCATGATCACCAATTTTATTAATCCCTCGGAAGGAGACATAACTGTAGGAGGCAAAACCCTTGCAGATAACCCTGATGAGATAAAGAATCACATCGGTTACCTGCCGGAGAACAATCCTTTGTACCTGGATATGCCAGTAATGGATTACCTTGAGTTTGTAGGGGGATTACAGGGGCTCCCAAAAGAGGACCTCCAATACAGGGTGGTGGAAATGATACGTGTTACAGGCCTGAATGCTGAAAAACACAAAAAGATTGGAGAACTTTCAAAGGGTTACCGGCAGAGAGTGGGACTCGCACAGGCGTTGATACATGATCCGGAGATTCTGATCCTGGATGAACCTACATCGGGACTCGACCCTAACCAGATCGTGGAGATCCGAAAACTGATCAGGGAACTGGGTCGTGAAAAGACCGTTATCCTGAGTACACATATCCTTCCCGAAGTGGAAGCAACCTGTGACCGTATCCTGATTATAAATAAGGGAAAAATCGTCGCCGACGGCACTGCTGATACGCTGAGGAAGCAGGCAAGGGGACAGGAAATCCTGAAAACACGGATCGAAGATGGGGATCCCAACCAAATTATTGAAGCACTGCAAACCATTCCCTCGGTTACCCTGGTTGATTTTGCAGATCGTAAGCAAAACCGCTTCGAAATCCAGGCCCAGCATGGAGATGGAACCGCAAAGGCCATCTTTAAGCTTTGCGTGGACAATAAATGGAGCCTTACCGAGCTGATTCCGTTTGAAACCAAACTCGAAGACATTTTCAGAGAACTCACAACTAATTGATCAAAAAATTCTAGTTCAATGAACACAATCTGGATATTAACCAAAAGAGAATTCCGATCCTTTTTTGATTCCCTGATCGCCTATATTTTACTTATATTATTCCTGGGAATCAGCGGGTTTTTTACCTGGCTTTTTGGCAGGGATATTTTTTTAGTGGGACAGGCAAGCCTGGGGTCTTTTTTCTCCATTGCTTACTGGACCCTGTTTTTCTTTATTCCCGCCCTGACGATGAGGTTGCTGGCCGAAGAAATCCGATCAGGTACAATTGAACTCCTGCTTACCCGTGCCATCACTGACCGGCAAATTGTCCTGGGTAAGTTTTTATCAACCTTATTACTAATCCTTGTTGCTCTCGTATTTACCATTCCCTATGTGATTACCATCGCCAGCATTGGGAATCTTGATATCGGCGCGGTTCTCTGCGGCTACCTCGGACTCCTGCTTATGAGCGGAACCTATATTAGCATTGGACTATGGGCAAGCAGTATTACAAGGAACCAGATCGTTGCCTACCTGATATCTCTTTTCGCCGGATTGTTCTTTCATCTCATCTTTGATATGCTGGCTTCCAGTTTTACCGGCCTGTTCGGACAGGTGTTCAGCTTTTTGAGCATGAGAACGCATTTTGACAGCATTTCGAGAGGGGTGCTGGACAGCGGTGATCTTATTTATTTTTTATCGATAATCATACTTGGGATATTCCTTTCAGAAATTTCCCTTGCCAAAAGAAATCTTACCAGTTAATACCCCTTTTGCAATGAACATTAATAAATATACCATCAGCATTGTTCTGTTTGTTGCCATAGTCATTGTGGTAAATATCCTCTCTGAAAATCTGTATTTCAGGATTGATCTGACCGAACAAAATCAATATACACTCAGCAAGGCAACCAAGGAAATCCTTCGTGAATTGGATGAACCCATTACAGTAAAAGCATATTTCAGTAAAGACCTTCCTCCCCAGTTGATTAAAACCAAAAATGATTTCCGCGAAATGCTTGTGGAATTTGGCAGACTCTCCGGACAAATGCTGGTTTACGAATTCATCAGTCCCAATGAAAACGAAGAAACCGAACAGGAAGCCATGCAAAACGGGATCCAGCCTGTTATGATCAACGTGAGGGAAAAAGATCAGATGGTTCAGCAAAGAGCCTATATGGGAGCAGTACTTAACCTGGGAGACGGCAAGGAAATTATTCCCGTTATTCAACCTGGACTTGCCATGGAATACACGCTTGCGACTTCCATCAAAAAACTTTCCGTTGATGAAAAACCTACCATCGGTATACTTCAGGGACACGGTGAAGCCAGCCTAAATGAACTGATGCATGTTAACCAGGAAATGAGCATCCTGTACAAAATAGAAAATGTATACATTACGGATACTACCTTAATTCCATCATACATTAAAACTCTGGCCATCGTCAGGCCAACAGATACCATTCCCGACGTGGTATTCAGGCAGCTGGATACATTTCTCTCCCGGGAAGGAAGGCTGTTCATTGCCATGAACAGGGTAAGCGGTGACCTGCAAAACGGGTATGGATCAGCAATGTACACGGGACTCGAATCATGGCTGCAGGGCAAGGGATTGATCGTCAATGAAAATTTCCTGGTCGATGCAAATTGTGTGTCAGCTACCATGCAACAACAGGTGGGTAATGCTATCCAGATATCCAGCATTTCCATTCCTCATGTTCCGCGCATTAATGAATTTGCCGACCATCCAGTTACTTCCGGTCTTGAAGAGGTAATATTCCAATTTACCAGTACAATGGATTTCATGGGTGATTCATCTATCACCTATACCCCCCTGATATTCAGCTCTGAACAGTCAGGGACCCAACCATCGCCCCAGTATTTTAATTTTACCAAACAATGGACCCAGGCTGATTTCCCCATGCAAAACCTTGTCCTGGGAGCCGTATTGGAAGGAAACCTTTCTGGAGCTGCAATCAGCAAAATGGTGGTCCTTGCAGATGGTGATTTTCCTGTCGGAACTGGCCAGCAGCAAATTAATCCGGACAATATCAGCCTGATGGTGAACAGTATTGACTGGCTTAGCGATGATACCGGATTGATCGCCTTACGCACCAAAGGTGTAAGCTCAAGACCTATTAAACAGATGGAAGACGGAACCCGTACCATTATTAAATGGCTCAATTTTCTTCTCCCCATATTGCTGGTGCTGATCTACGGTTTTATCCGTTTCCAGTACCGTAAAAACCAGCGCATTATCCGCATGGAAGCAGATTTTTCGTAAAATTAAATATTGCCTGAAAAATGAGTGGAAAAATTAATAATAGAACCCTCCTGATTGTTTTCGCAGGACTCATAGGAATCCTCCTAATAACAAAACTGGTCACCTCGGAAAAATCAGTCCGAACACTGGATACCGAACTCATCGATATTGATACCAGTCGTATAACAAGCATATTATTATACCCAAGATCAGAAACCGGTGAAGAAATTTTGTTTGAGCGAAGTGGATCTAAGTGGACCGTTTCCAGTAATGGTGTATCTGCTTCGGCTGATGCGAACTCCCTGATTCGTTCTTTAAGTGAATTGGTGAATCTTAAAACCGAGCGACTTGTTGCACGTTCAAAGGATAAATGGGGAGAATTCCAGGTTTCTGATTCTCTCAGTACCCGGCTTGTTATCAGTGAAGGGAAGAAAAAGACACTTGACCTGGTAATTGGTCGCTTCGATTACCAACCACCTCCAGGAGGTCAGGGATATCAGGGTTACCAGCAAAATCAGTTTTCAGGAGTAAGTTATATTAGATTATATTCTGAATCAGAAGTATATGCAGTTGAAGGGTTTTTAGGACTTAGCTTCAATCAAAGCTTTAATACCTGGAGGTTGCAGTCCATTTCCAGCCTCAACCAGTCCCAGGTCTCAAAACTGGTCTTCGATTATCCTTCTGACAGCGGATTTATTGCCCAGCGATCAGAGACCGGATGGATGGTTGCCGGTCTGTCTGCTGACTCTGCCTCAGTGGCCCAATACCTGAGCGGGATATCCCAGAAACGAAGCTCTGCTTTTGAAGACGGATTTCAACCCTCTTCTGCACCTGATTATCAATTGACCATTGAAGGAGATAATATGACCCCGGTACTGATCAGGGCATTCAACCAGGCTGGCGGAGATGTAATCCTGAACAGCAGTCTCAACCCCCAATCATACTTCAGAACAACCAAGAATGATTTGTTCAGCGATTTCTTCAAGCGTACAGTTGATTTTCTGAATTAGAATATATTCCTTTCTAAAACCCAAGTAAATTGTAGTTAATTTGCTAAGTCTGGACTATTTCCGGACTCATATTGATATATTTACAATACCAGATTATTAAACATTAAATCTTTCAATCTTGCTTAAAAAAATTGGACTATTTCTCGCAGCCATCGCCCCTGGCATTTTCATGGTGGGTTATAATATCGGTACCGGAAGTATCACTACCATTGCTTCTTCGGGTGCCGCTTACGGAATGACCCTTGTCTGGCCCTTATTTCTTTCATGCGTTTTCACCTTTTACCTGATGCTTATGTTCGGAAGGTATACCTCTATTACCGGTAATACCATACTGCATAGTTTCCGGATAAATTTCGGCTCGGGCATCGCATTGTTTGTACTTCTTTCCTTGCTAATCGGGGAACTGGTAGCCGTTATGGGAGTTATGTCTGTCGCTGCCCAGGTAGTTGAGGAATGGTCCAGGCCCTTTACAAAATCCGGCAATGGATTCGATCCACTCTATACCTCTCTCTTTTTCGGTGCCATATTGTACTATATATTCTGGAACGGTAAACACCGGATTTTTGAAAGGGTATTAGCGGTGTTTGTTGGACTCATGGGCATTAGTTTTGTGCTTACCATGTTCATGGTCAAACCCGATGCCGGGGAAGTGATTAACGGACTCATTCCCAGAATGCCGGATGCTCCGGACGCAATGTTGCTGATGTCAAGTATGGTCGGAACAACCATGGGGGTGATCATCTTTGTGGCAAGGTCAATTCTTGTCCACGAAAAAGGGTGGACAAAGGATGATCTTAAACAGGAAAGAAGGGATGCCCTGATATCAGCATCCCTGATGTTTATCCTGAGTGTTTCTATTATGGCGGCGGCAGCCGGTACATTGCATCCTCTTGGCCTGCGTGTCGATAATGCCATCGATATGGTAAAACTCCTGGAACCACTGGCCGGAAGGTTTGCTATTTCAGTTTTTGTCGTGGGCATCGTCTGTGCGGCCCTGTCCTCCTTGTTCCCAATTGTTCTGCTGGCCCCCTGGTTATTTGCCGATTATATGAATAAGCCCCGTAACATGAGATCGACCAGCACAAGGCTGCTGGTTTTGATGGGGATTAGTTTTGGATTGGTTGTACCCATCTTCGGAGGAAGACCTGTATTAGTCATGATTCTGTCCCAGGTGCTGGGCACTGTCGTATCACCATTTGCACTGATCTTGTTAATATGGCTGTATAATAAACGAGAGTTAATGGGTCAATATACAGCAAAACCGATAACCAATATCATTCTAGGTTTGATTACAATATTTACTATAACAATGGCCGTTGCCGGCCTCATCGGAATATTCGATTTAATCCGATAAAATCTTGTAGATGTGAATTACCATCATCCTGATATCATCGCCGCTTATCTGTACATAATAGGAAAATACGGCTATCCTCCCTCGGCAGAAAATGGACTGGAACATTTGGAGGAATTTGCCGCCCTGAACTTTAAAAGCATTGAACTGGAAGGCATCAGGGAAAAACACCTGAACGCCGTATTTGAGATGCGGGATCAGCTTAAAGCCAAGGCAGATTCATTAAACCTGGAGATCCCGGTGTTTTGTATTGTCCTGCCTGGATTAAGCTCACCCGATTCAGCAGAACGGGAAAGAAACCTGGCTCTCTTTGAAAGAGGATGTGAACTGGCAAGAGTCCTTGGATCAAAAGCGGTACTTGACAATGCCCCTATTCCCCCGTGGCAGTTTCCAGAAGAAATTCCGATCACCCGACATTACGATGAAGAAATACTGGCGAATGCCAGTTTACCGAAAGGAATTCAGTGGTCTTCTTATTATGCAGACCTGGCCTCAACATTTGGTATTGTTTGTGATATTGCGAAAAAATTTGACCTGACCTATCATCTGCATCCCTGCCATGGAGCACTCGTAGCTACAACCGATGCATATCTGCGATTCCACGATGCAGTAAAACGGGATAACCTTCGTTTCAATCTTGACACGGCCAATCAATTCTTCCTGAAAGACAATCTCGCCCTTTCCCTTCTCCGGCTTGCCGATCATATAGATTATATCCATGTTTCAGATAATCGGGGTCACCGGGTGGAACATCTTGTCCCAGGAGACGGCTCGATAGACTGGGACCGGTTTTTTGAGATGCTCGACAGGATAAACTACAGAGGATGGTTTGGAATTGACGTGGGAGGAGCAGAATCCGATGTTGATAATTATGAAGAAGCATATACCCGGTCTGCCAACTTTATAAATGACCGCTGGTTTAAACACAGAGAATAATGAAAACACTGACCTCTCCAAACAAAACCCTTTCCTCAACTAATAGAACACTGAAATTATCTTTTCTGTTAATCCTCAGTTTCTCACTTAGTTATTATGGATGTGATAATCCCTCCGGAAGATATTCTATCAAGAGTTTTGGAGCGGTTGGGGATGGGGAAACTATCAATACCTCTGCCATTCAGGATGCAATTGATGCATGTGCGGAAAACGGAGGAGGAGTTGTCTTTTTCCCACCCGGAAGATACCTGTCAGGAACCCTAATCCTAAAAAATAAGGTAATACTCAATATTGGAAAGGAGGCAACCTTGCTTGGCAGTACAAACCTTGAAGATTATCCAAAAATAAAATCGGACTATCGACATTATGGTGAAATTTATGAAACCCAGAGTTTGATCTTTGCTGAAAACATTCATGAAACAGGTATCAGTGGTCGGGGAACTATCGATGGACAGGGGGAAGCCTTCAAGGTGACTACCAAACAAAAACCTGATCGCTACTTCAACCGTCCCTTTGTTATCCGGATGATCGGATGCAAAGAAGTCATTGTAAAGGATGTCAGACTCCAGAATTCTGCCATGTGGATGCAGCATTATCTCGCCTGTGAAGATCTTCGTATAAGTGGTATTTCAGTATATAATCATTGTAATCAGAACAATGATATGATTGATATTGATGGTTGCAAAAATGTTATTATTTCAGATTGCCGTGGAGATACTGACGATGACGGGATGACTTTTAAGAGTACCTCGCCCAGGCCCTGTGAGAATATTACCGTTACAAATTGTGTGCTGAGCAGCCACTGTAATGCCATAAAATGCGGAACAGAATCTACCGGTGGATTTAAAAATATTACCATCTCTAATTGCGTTATTAGACCCTCCAGGGATACAGTTCCCATTTTTGGATACCCTGCGGGGAGCAGTGGAATTTCTTTGGAAATTGTTGACGGTGGAATCATGGATGGAATTGCAATCTCAAATATTTCCATGAATGGACCCGAGGTTCCTTTGTTTATTCGGCTTGGTAACAGGGCAAGAAAACATATTGATGAAGCACCCCAGCCAGGAGTTGGAGAGGTCAAAAACATAATCATAAGCAATATTATTGCCCGAAATATCGGTAAGACAGGTTGTTCCATTATGGGAATTCCGGGACACCCTGTCCGAAACGTACAGGTCTCTAACCTTATGTTTGAGTTTCCGGGAGGGGTCAATGAATCCATTCCAGCTTCAGGTATCCCGGAGCTGGAAGAGAAATATCCGGAAGGAACCATGTTTGGGAAACTTCCGGCATATGCTTTTTTCATAAGACATGCTGAGAATATTTCTATTTCAGATGCCCGGTTTATGGTTCTGGAGAAAGATGTAAGGAAGCCTGTTGTTTCAGAAGATGTAAATGGACTAAAATACAATTAGCCAATATGATGAAGCTGGTATATAATATCCTGCTTGCAGGGATTATCATCCTGAGCGGATGCTCCCCGGGCGAACCTAAGGGATCCGAAAACCTATCCCTGGTCCCCTACCCCCAGGAAATCGTACTGCACAAGGGCCATTTTGATCCAACTGGAGATCTGGAATTTAACTATGTCGGAATTAGTGAATCGAGTGATCCTGTCCTTTTTGAACAACTAAATGAAGCCATAACCTTGGCGGGAGGCAGATTGCTTGGAGAAAAATTAAAGGGACGCAGCTTCACAGAAGGTGAAAATAAGGGAATACCGGATATATGGATTGGACTGCCAGGATCAATTCGGATTTTAAGGAATACGTGGAGAAAGCTTTCACATGGCCTGATGACAGGATTGGAGAGCAGGGCTACCTGCTCAAAATTGCTGAAGGCAATATCCTGCTGGCTGCCAATACTAAGCAGGGTCTATTTTATGGAGTGCAAACAATAAGGCAACTGCTGAGACAATTTAAAAACTCAGCAGGAATTCCATTCATGCTGATAACTGATTGGCCTGCCATCCCAAAGAGGGGGATTATGGATGATATCAGCAGGGGACAAATACCAAGTAATGCTTATATAAAGGATCAGATAAGAAGGTATTCTGAGCTGAAAATCAACCAGATCTCATTTTATATTGAACATGTTGTAAAAACCCAAAAACATCCCGGGTTTTCTCCTGATGACGGTGCCATCTCCATTGATGAATTTAGGGAATTGTCAGCATATGCAAAGGACTACCATATAGAATTGATCGGTAGTTTTCAGAGCCTTGGGCATTTTGAGAAAATCCTCTCCGTCCCAGAGTTCAGGCACCTTGGGGCAACAGACCGCATGCTGGATCCCCTCAACCCGAAAGCAGTGGAATTTCTGAGAGATGTTTACCGGGAAATGGCACCGGTTTTCAGTTCGGAATGGTTTACACCCAATTGCGATGAGGCCTGGGATCTTTCCCGTGCCGAACTAACAGGAGAAGCAGCCAGTATTGGAGTAGCCAGGATATATGCAGATCATATTAAAAGAATAGATACTACACTGCTCGCGCTTGGTAAGCGAACACTTATATGGGGTGATATCATCATGGAATTTCCTGAAATCCTGGATCTACTGCCTCCGCATATTCTACTTGGTGCTTGGAATTATGATGCTTCCGAATCCTTTGGGGAATTTATAGATCCACTTAAAAATGCAGGATTTGATTTTACCGTGTCCCCCGGTGTTCTGAATTCAACCCGCCTGTTTCCGGACTTTAACCAGGCATTTATCAACATCCGTAATTTCATCAATGAGGGGCATGAGAAAGGAACCAGGGGTGTTTATTGTACCATCTGGGATGATGGTGGACCCCATTTTTTTAATCATGACTGGTATGGAGTTGTCTACGCTGCTGATCAATCATGGAAACCCAACCGGGAGGCAAGGGAGCAATTCGACCAGAAATTCAGCCAGGCATTTTATGGGGATACTCAAAATTCAGTGCCTCAAGGCATCCTTGTTTTGAATAAACTCGCCGAACTGGGTCCCACTTACGAAATGAATGAGTGGATATTCAATAAATACCTGATCCCTGAACCCGGAAAAACCCTCTCATACAATCTTGAAGAATGGCAGAAGGTCAGGGAGATCGCAGAAAAAGCTTTGATGATTTTTGAAGGTGGAAAATTAAGCCGCTATCAGGATGATATGGCTTCTCTTGAATTTGTATGTCATCAATATTTGTTTCTTGCTGATAGCAGAATTGCACTATTTAAGTCCGCTCAGCAATACCAGAATGCCCTGGATAGTGAAAAAACTAATATGGAAAAAACTCTAACCTATCTTCATTCTGCAAGAGACCTTGTAATTGAACAGGCGAATTCATTCGAAAAGCTGTTTGCAGAATTTGAGCATCTCTGGAGCCTGGAGAGTCGGCCTCATTGGTGGAAGGAATCAACCGTTGTATATGAAAGGCGTATGAATGCATTTGCTGTCCAGCTTTCCCTGCTTGATGAAGCCATTTCCACTTTCAAATCCGGAAATCACCCTTCCCCTGGCTAAAGATGTTTGTCTTGGTATAGACAATCACAATGGTCAGCCATTTCAGTTCTGGCTCACCTGTGGTCCCATACCAATTTCAGAAACCTCCGGTCCCTCAGAAGATTTTCTTCTTTCCATGGGTGGAGAAGGAGAGGCAAGGCCATATCCAGGAATGGAAATTTCTTACCATGATACCGAGAAAATCAGATGGCATAAATACGATTCCCCCTTCAGGCATATGGTAGATCTTAACGATGCTTGTCCCTCTACAGAAAAATCAATCACCTATGCTTACTGTTCCCTGGATGCACCAGCAGATAAATTAACACCCGCCAGCCTGGTTTTTGAAGAAGGGGCCACACTATTCTGCAATGGGGAGAAAATCTTTGAGGAGCATTCCCAGAGAGAATCTGTCACAAAGGAATTTAACCTTCCATTGGTTGAAGGTAGAAATCATATCTTGCTGAAGTTTGATCGTACACATCCCGAAAGGAAATTCACGTTCAAACTTTTAGATGAGGATGTAAGAAACCATAAACAGAAATATTCAATCAATTAAAATAATATACCATGAAAAGAATCATTCAAATTATCCTTCTGCTATCAATCATTCCTGTCATCACCTTTTGTATTGAACGGACAAAAGAAGATTCACAGGAAGATAAGATTGTAACAGCCATTACCCAGACTGCTGATTATCTTTCAAAATCTGTGATCAATGAAGAGGGTATTTCTAAATGTGACTATAATATGATTGAGGGTACCTGGTACCCTTATGAGCCGCCCTGGCATACCGGACAGGCCATCTATGCGCTCTGTGAAGCATACAGGATTACAGGAAATGAGGACTACCTTGAAACTGCCAAAAGATCAGGCGATTGGTGGTGCAGTCTGGAAATTACCGACCATCCTAAGCTTAAAGGAATGGTCAGGGCAGTACATGCCGATCATGCAGGGGACGTGATTGTATTTGCGACGGTTTCTGACGGAACGGCGGGACTTTATAAGCTTCATGGACTCACAGGGGAAAGCCGGTATGCGGATATTCCAACCCAGGCCGGGCAATGGATGCTTGAAAATATGTGCCTGTTGGATGAGGGTGTTTGTTATGACAACGTAGACCCGGAAAGCGGTGAAATCCTCAGCGAAAGAAGTCCCTTTTGGCCGGACAAGGAAAACCAGGTCCTCTGGGATGTGGCCCGACCGAATAATGAAGGATCACTTTTTCTTGACATGTACAGGTATACCGGCAAAGAGGAATATAAGGATGCTTTCCTGGCACTCAGCGAAAGCCTCGTTGCAACACAGGACAGTTTTGGATTATGGATGGATTTTATGCCCAATGATAAAGAATCGGGGGCAGTTCACCCCCGCTTTAACCTCTGGTATGCAGAATCTTTGCTCGATGCCTATGATCTGACTGGAGAGAAAAAATATCTTGATGCGGCCCGGGAAACAGCTAAAATATTTGCCAAGTTTCAGAAAGGGGATGGCACTATTTATTACAGAAACTTTGTCCAGGGAGGGGAAAATAGAAATTCAGTTACAGGTTCTGCGGTTGCATTTGCCGGGATCCTCTGGCTGAGACTAGAAGCACACGGAATAGATGATTTTAAGGAGAATATTGAGTTGTCACTGGACTGGATTCTGAAAAACCGTTTCGCCTCAAATCATCCCGACCCAAATCTTGCCGGTGCGGTGATCAATACCCGCCTGAGATATAAAAACGAAAAGCTCTGGCTGGTGAATCGTGACATCGGAACATCATTCGGTATTCGCTTTCTTGTCGACTATTATGACCGGCATTTTGGAAAATGAGTTTATGATTTACGTGATGAATAATCAACAAAATTTTTTATAATTTGGTCAATCCCCGAAACTGATTTTATTTTCTAATTAAGACCTATTATCATGAGAAAACCAGGCAGGAGATTTATATTATTGATAGGACTTTTAATTATCGGTTTCCAGGTCCATGCACAATCCAAGGGCAGCATCGCCGGTAAACTGACAGATGCCGGAAATGGGGAGCCCCTCATGTTCGCCAATGTTTCGATTGAGGGAACTGCCATTGGAACTGTAACCGACGATAAGGGAGATTACCGCCTGACAAATCTTGATGCGGGAGATCATGTAATTATTTTCAGTTACCTGAGCTATGAGACCCAACCGAACAACATTACCATTCTGGAGGGACAGGAAATAATACTGAACGGAAGCCTGAAAATGGAATCCATCATGGGTGAAGAAATTATTGTTACAGGAATGCTTCGGGGACAGTCTGCAGCAATCAATCAACAGATCAAGGCCAATACAATTGTTAACGTAGTATCCAAGGATAAAATTATGGAATTGCCCGACCAGAATGCTGCTGAAACAGTTGGTCGCCTCCCGGGTGTAGCGCTTGTCAGAGATGCCGGCGAAGGTTCGAAGGTTATACTGCGAGGCATGGCTCCTAGACTAAACTCCATTACCATCGACGGGGAGCGTATTCCTTCCACAGATAATCAGGACAGATCTGTTGATCTAAGCATGTTCTCAACCGATGCCCTGTCCGGAATAGAATTCTATAAAGCATTACGTCCTGACATGGATGGGGACGCTATTGGCGGTCAGATTAATTTTACTACACGAAAAGCCCGGGGTGGTTTTCATGGTAACATGAGGGCTCAAACCGGGTATAATAGCCTGAAAAAGGATTTGGGCCAGTACAAGGCCAGCCTGTCTCTCGAAAATCGTTTTTTTCAGGATAAGCTGGGGGTAATAATTGGTGGAGGCATCCAGAAAGCAAACAGAAGCTCAGAGGGTTATACAGGTGGCTGGAGCAATGAGCTTGGCCTGGATACTTCAGGAACCACAATTTTCTCCGTAAGCAAGCTAAATGTTACAGACCAGATTGAAACCAGGTACCGATACAACGCCAATGCAGCGTTGGACTACCAGCTGAAAAATGGGGAAATTATGTTCACAAGCAGCTTTGGCCAAACCAACCGCTCAGATGTGCGCAGAAGAAGAAGATACCGGGCGGATGCCTCCTATCAGGAATATGACTTCAGAGAAAGAGAAATGAACAATCGCGTAGTCTCTAATCGCTTAAGCGGAACCCATAAATTGCCTACTAATACTACTATAGACTGGGCTACCTCTCTCTCCAGTACAAGTAACCAGAGACCCTTTGTTCATACTTTTCGATTCCGTGAAATCGGAGCTTACGTGGCCAATCCGGAAAGAACCTACGATGACATAATCGATGCAGCCAAGAACAACCTTGACGAAACCTGGCTGAAAGATGTATACTTTGATACCTATGATGTAAAGGATAATAATTTCACAGTCCAGGCAAATGTCTCCCATAATTTTCGCCTGTCAGATCAGATATCTGTTCAGGTTAAGGGGGGTGGAAAATACAGGGATAAACAGCGTGATTACGATGTTAACAGGATCTGGACCGAGCATTTCGTGGGACAGGCCATACTTAATGACAGTACAGAAGATCCTTCATGGGACATAAACCGGGAACAGCAATGGATCCTGATGAATAACTTTACCGGAGATTATTATGCAAATGACTTCGGGCGATCTTTTGATAAACCATATTTCATAGGGCCTGGAGGTAATGATGTTAACGGACCTCATTTAGATCCTGGCAAAATAGAGGAGTTTCGCAATAGATATCAAGACTATTATGTCATTTATCCAATTGTTGATGCATCGGATTATAAAGCAGGAGAGAAAGTTTATGCCGGGTATTTCATGGCTGATATAAACCTTTCAGACCGGGTCAACCTGCTGGGAGGTCTGAGGTATGAACAAACCGTTAACAGCTATAACAGTATCTTCGGCACACCCCAGATAGATGAAGACGGCAATGTTATTAACAAGACTGGCCTGGTCGACACGGTCGGGACAAAGACACATAAACAATGGTTACCCATGTTCCATTTGAAAGTGAATATGTTCGAATGGGCTGATATCAGGCTGGCAGCAACAAAGTCATTGTCCAGACCCAACTTCTTCAACCTGGTGCCCTGGGAAAGGATCAATCCGGGAGATGGAATAGCAGAGAGGGGAGAGCCCAACCTGCAACAAATGACTGCATGGAATTACGATGCTATCCTTTCCTTCTATGGAAATTTTGGATTATTTACAGTTGGGGGGTTTTATAAGGAAATCAATAATATAGACTATACCCTTACCTCCCGAATTTTTGATGCGGAATCGCCTATCAATGGCATGAGCCTTACGCGTCCGGTTAATTCCGACCTGCCTTCAACCATGTTGGGATTTGAAATTGACCTGCAGAGCAACTTCCGGTTTCTGCCCTCCCCCTTTGACGGTATCGTCATTTCCGCGAACTATACTCACCTGAAGTCCGAAACGTTTTTCCCCATCTCCCTCATTGAAACCCTTGATGTGTTCCCATATACATCAACAGTGAATGATACTATTCGCAGTGGTGTTATGCCGGGACAGGTGAATGACCTGGTGAATCTGAGCCTGGGTTATGAGAAAAAAGGATTCACGGCCAGGATTTCTATGGTTTACCAGGGAGCCAGTCTGGATGCATCCGGTGAGGAGGCGGAAATTGGCAGCCTTGTTAAATCCGTCGGTGTCATCGCTGAGCTGGACAATAGTACCGGCTCCTCTATCCGCTGGGATATGTCGGTAAGCCAGCATATTACAAAAAATTTCCAGGTATACCTGAATATCAACAACCTGACCAATACCAAGGAAACTTCGTATTTGTCAGGTTCAGTAAATGCTCTGTTAACCAGCGCTTTTGTTTATGGAATGACGGCTGATATTGGATTATCCTATCAAATTCTAATATATTATCAATAATATTAGTTAAAACATTAGAATTATGAAAAGATATTACTTCTTACTTTTATCGGCATGCCTCGCATTCCTATTGTTTCCTTGACACCAATGCACAACCGATATGGACGTTGAACCGGGAGTTGGAACACTTAATAACGCCATAGCAAATGATACAGATCCAGGTACTGATAGTAATTACCGCCTTAAGCGGGGCGACCAGGCCTATACTTGTTACGGGATCCATTGAAAACAATGGATTCCATTTGACCATTGTGGCTGCCGACGGCGATGGCGCCATACCATTACTGCGGCCATTACCTAATGGGGGAGAGTCTGGAAGACCTTTCAGGTCAAAGGAGATATAACCCTGAAGGGTCTGCATATTACAGGAATGGACGATCTTGGTGGATTACCAGAAAGGATATTTCTGCCAAGGCAGATAACATTCGTGTTGAACTTGAATCCTGTTGGCTGGAGCATGATGGTCAGGCCGGTATCCGTGTTGAAAGGGAAAATTCGAGTTTCTTCGTCACCAACACTACAATCGGCCATATCGGTCCAATCTGGGTCCCAATAACGGCCGTGGCCTTGATGACAGGGGAAACAATATCGATACGGTGATCATCGAAAATTGTACATTTTTCAATATCACAAGCAGGATTATTCGTGATGCTGGCGGGTACATCAAACATGCAGTTTCACCAACAATACCGTTTTCAATATTGCCCAGCGAGGAATAACATTCGGTGAAGTAGGGTTTCTGGATTTCAAGGATAACCTTTTCATGAATGCTGCTTTCTTTCCTGATGACCCGAGAAAGAGAAAGGTGACCCCTATTATATTATTGGTGATTGAACCCATCGGAGAACAATTGAAAATATGGGGATCACACAAAGTAAATATCAGTCACAAAAGTTTCTGGCGGGATACTGCGCAATTGCAACCTTACCTGGGAGACAGGGCGCTTATTTCTCCAGTATTCAATGAAACTGCGTTGGATTTTGTCACTAAAGCAGGTACGGAAGCTACAATACTGATGAAAGTGGATTTTGAAGGGTCCTCCGTTCCCCGAATAGTTGCTGTATTATAATTCCACTCGGTGTGGATCGCAACGAAGCTCCTTACTGGAAAATACCGGATAGACCTCCCGACAAATGCATACAGTGATGTATTATGACTTTGACTATAATGGTACAGCCACTGTAACAGGCGCAGCTGACGGGAAATATCTGGGAGATCGAAACTGGGAAGGCGTCCTGGAAGGTACCAGTGTCAGAGATTTAAGCTATAATGATTCCGGACTATCAGTCTTTCCGGTGCCTGTTGACAATAATGCCAACATACACTTCACCCTTAAAACGGATGCAGACGTAAGCATTTCAGTGTACAGCGTTGTAGGTAAGCATGTTGCAACTATTGTTAATACAAGTTATCCTGCAGGTGAAAATACAGTGAGCTGGAACGGAGAAATGCTTGAAACAGGAATGTACATCGTTCGCATGAATACAAGGAACGAGGTAAGTACATCTAAATTCATAAAAAAATAAGGAATTATTTCTGCCCTTTTGAAACCGTTCCGGTGCATTCCGGAACGGTTTTTCTATTCAATAATCTGTATGGCATATTCAGGACCAGTCCATCTGACTTTCTCAGTCAGATTTCTAAATATTAGTATTACTATCTGATATCTATTATATTTAAATTGTTCATTTACCACCTAAATCTCAACAAATCATCTCTCCCCTATGAAGAAAATACATATTAATCTACCACAGAATCTGATCCTAATTATATTCCTTATCATGATCTCCCAATGCACCGGAAGGACAGATTCCGGAAACCAGCTTCAGAGTGCTAGTGATGAAGTTGAGCTTGAAAGAATGGAATGGTTCAGGGAAGCAAAATTCGGACTTTTCCTACACTGGGGCTTGTATTCTATTTCTGAAGGAGAGTGGGGTGGAGATACAACCCTGGCAGAATGGTTAATGATCAAGGCGGATATTCCCTCATCTGAATATGAAAAACTCGCTAAGAAATTCAACCCTGTTGATTTTAATGCCAGGGAATGGGTAAGGGTTGCTAAAGCTGCTGGGATGAGGTATATAGTAATCACAGCAAAACATCACGACGGGTTTTGCATGTACGATTCCAAATATACTGAGTACGATATCCTCGATGCAACTCCTTACGGCAAAGACCCCATGAAGGAACTTGCTAAAGCCTGCAGGGAAGGCGGAATTAAACTCTGCTTTTACTATTCTATCGCTGACTGGCATCACCCGGAATTGCATCAAAAATACAACCAGAGAAAGTTTCATCCTGCGGGCTTTCATGGGAACCCAAATCCAAACGCTGATATCCGAAAATATGCTGAATATATGAAAAATCAGACTCAAGAGTTACTAAGCAATTACGGAGATGTAGGTATCATCTGGTATGATGCCGGGGGTGCTTTCAGGGGAGACGATATGGCAAAGCTATTGGATACAGAATCCATCATTAAGATGATCCGCGAAATGCAACCCGGATGTCTCATAAACGACCGGCTGGCCGGACCCGGAACTGACTATGGTACACCGGAACAGCACATCCCGGAAGGTGTACAGGCAAAACCTTTTGAGGTTTGCATGACACTGGGGCGTAAATGGAGCTGGAGCAAGTATGATGTGGATTGGAAAACACCGGCTCAGGTAATCTTCAACCTGGTGGATATTACCAGCAAGGGAGGCAATTACCTGCTTGGGATTGGTCCAAAACCAGATGGATCATTACCCACCCCTGCAACCGAAATATTGCCACAGGTAGGAAAATGGTTGGATGAATATGGAGAATCCGTTTACAATGCAGGTGCAATTAGAGATCAGCTTCGATTCAGAGAAGGAATTGCTACCCAGGGAGATGATAAAATTTACCTTCATTTTTTCAAAGAGATCGGAAAAGAAACCATCACACTTGAAGGATACTTTCATGACCATAAAAAAATATACATGCTTGATCCCTCAGGAAATAAGGAAATTAAGACCGAAAAGTATCATGGAGCTCTTGTATTACACCTGCCAAAAAAACTGAATCCAAATCCTGACAGGATCATTGTGATTGAATACTAGGGATGACAATTTAGAAGTGCTTATCTTCGGGTTCTGTCCTTTAGATTTACAATGGCTGTCACAAAAGACTCTCCAGGCATTTAATCCAGAATTCGTTATAGTTTTTCCAGTAGACAAAGTTACATCCCCAGTGAGGTGCCGGATCAGACATATAGGCGAGTACATTCCCCTTGCCACAGGTTCCCCTGACAAGGAGGGGATCTCCAGTCTGTTTTACATTTAGGATTCTCTCTGATTCCGGCTTTGGAAAAGTCATGTTATATCCAAGTATGGGGGGAAATTCAGAAAAATCCATGCCCCCGACCGGATGCCCTTTAGCTTTAACCGAAGGAGTAAATCCTTCCGTACTTTCTACCAGGTCTTCAAAGGGCTGGCAATAAACGGGTAAGGCTTCTTTCAAACCTGTCCGCCCCCAACCACCTTTGCCCATCTCTCCATTGAAGGAGAGCCAGCCTCCGCAGAAAATTGCATGCTTGCCATTCTTTATGGCTTCAACAGTGAGCCGGACCCTATCGGGATATGTTAATGGATTTGATCCGAATTTTTCCCGTGAGAAAAAATCAGGGGATAGCTGGAAATTTTTTGCCTCGACGTCACTGAATATCAGCACATCATAATCCTCCAGTATCTTCTCCCATTCCCCGGGAGGGAGTTTATAAAATTCCCAGGTAGGGACAGAGTCTACCTGGTGTTTGCCGGTGGACTCAAGTGCAGTCTTTAGCCACTTCCCATAATTAAAAATGTCCAGTCCCTTATGAGAATAATTGAAGGGAGATTCTGCAAAAACCGGTCCGGTTAAAACGGCCCAGTCCCCTATGTAATAGATTTTCGCCATCTCAATTTTTTTTCAAGGTACTAAATGCCAACAGAAATTTCCAATACATTTTTATCTTTACCATGACTAGCCATTTCATTTAATGACATCATCCGAACGTATAAAAAAAGCAATGAACCTTTCTTCGCCTGACAGGGTGCCTCTGATGTGCCAGCCATCATGGGGATTTGTTCTTACCCAGCTTCCGGATGTTAGTCCCCTGGACCTATGGCATAATAAGCAGGGTATATATCCAAAATCTTTCACAGATATCAGCCTGAAATTTAATTTTGACGGGGTACTTATTCCGGCAGTTGGACTCGCTCCCCTGAGGTCAGAGGATGTAGTAATAGAGGACCTGGTTTTTCCGGAAGGTCCCTCTATCTTTTTTGAAAACGGTGATCAATGCATATACTGCCGGGATGATCTTCCCAGGTACTTTTATAAAAATTCCCCCGAAATTACTATTGAGGAATTAAGTCCAGAGGATGTTCCCGAAACCATCTCTTTTCATCCCCCATCCAATCAATTAAGAATGTGGATGAATGAAGATCCCTATGGCCGCGTTAAGGAGATTAAGCAGGCTCAGGATTATACAGAGGAAAAACTTTCCATTCATGGTTCTACCTATGCACCAGAAGATTACCTGATAGACCGGCTTGGGGTCGAAGGGACCTTCATGGCCATGATAACACACCCCTATAAATGCAGGGAAATTCTGATTCGATACGCCACAGCAACCTCGAAACATGTCAGGGAGCAAATTGATGCAGGTGTGGATGCTGTGAATTTTTCTGCTCCATGGACCGGCCAGAATTTCATTTCCCTGGAAATGTTTGAATCTGTTATCGCTCCGGCTCATAAGATTATTGTGGATGTCTGCCGGGAAAAGAACATACCCTGTTATTGCCATACATGTGGGTCAATCAATGACAGGCTGGAATTGATTATTGACCTTGGTTTCAATGGACTTGAATGCCTGGATCCACCACCCCTGGGAAATGTGGAACTGGAAGATGCAGTACGGCGAATTGGAGACAGGGCATTTATTAAAGGAAACATTGACCCGGTGAATATATTGCTGAATGGAAGTCCCTCTAAAGTCAGGGAAAATGCAATCCGTACCCTGGAAGCAGGAATGAAAGCGAAAGGATTTATTTTGAGTACCGCCTGTTCCATATCACCGGCCACTCCACCTGAAAATTTAGACGTACTTTACGAAGTAGTTGAACAATACGGACACTATTAATCAATACAATGAACAACCTCTTATCAGACACTAATTTTAAGGCCTTAGATTGGGTGATTGTGATTATTTATCCGCTTATCTCCGTGGGCATTGGAATTTATGTAGCACGCTTCATTAAAAATATGAAGGATTTTGTAACTGCCGGCCGGAACCTTGGACTCTGGCTGGGGATTGCCACCATGACCGGAACTGAACTGGGACTGATTACTGTCATGTACAGTGCCCAGAAAGGTTTTACCGGGGGATTTGCTGCCTTTCATATCGCAGTGGCCGCCATGGTAGCAACTTTTATGGTGGGACTAACAGGATTTATTGTTTACCGGCTCAGGGAGATGAAGGTTCTGACCATTCCGGAATTTTATGAAAAGCGTTTCGATCGCAAAACCAGGGTGCTTGGAGGAATTATGATGGTACTTGGGGGGATACTTAATATGGGTTTATTTCTAAAGGTAGGGTCCATTTTTATTGTGGGAATTACGGGACTTTCAGCAGCCAGCTGGGCTCTTCCCGCAGTAATGATATTCCTGATCGTTCTTGTACTGATCTATACAGTTCTTGGGGGAATGATCTCGGTGGTAATCGCAGATTATGTTCAGTTCGTTGTACTCTCAATCAGCCTGCTTGCAATTACCGGCATCGCCATTTTTAAGCTTGGATTCAATAATATTTTTGATAGCGTTCAGAATATAATGGGTAATGCCGGATTTGATCCCACAATAGCTGAAAATGGATTTGGATGGGAGTATATAATATGGATGTTTTTTCTGGGACTGGTATCCTGTGCGATATGGCCAACAGCTGTGGCCAGGGCATTGTCAATGGAAAGTCCCAAAATAGTTAAGAGGCAATACATGTTTACCTCAGTCTCCTACCTTATCCGCTTCCTCATTCCCTATTTCTGGGGAATTTCCGCCTTTGTGTTTATCATGAATGATCCTTCTTTTAAAAACCTTTTCTTTCCCGCCGGTTACCCACCTCCGGAAACCATGCCAGCCGGGGTGGAAGCAGTAAATAATCTTTACGGGATGCCGTTTTTCCTGGGTAAAATTCTACCCACCGGCCTAATTGGCCTTGTCACTGCAGGTATGCTGGCAGCCTTCATGTCAACCCATGACAGTTACCTGCTTTGCTGGAGCTCCTCCCTGACCCAGGATGTCGTAGCTCCTATTGCCAGGACTATGGGCCGCCCCTTGAGTTCAAAGAAAAAAGTCAGACTTTCCCGAATCTTCATAGTACTGATCGGTGGGTTTGTTTTATACTGGGGATTATTTTATAAGGGAAGTGAAGACATCTGGGATTATATGGCAGTGACTGGAGCCATTTATTTTACCGGGGCTTTTGCTTTGCTTATAGGGGGACTTTATTGGAAAAGAGCGAGTTCAACCGGTGCCTTTCTGGCCCTTATCGGGGGAATAGGTGCACTGGCAGGATTAACTCCGGTCCAGGCTCTCCTGGGGATTGAAATGTCAAGTGCCAGAGTGGGACTAGCATCCGTAATCGGAACCCTGATATTAATGATCTTTGGATCCCTGATCTTTCCTGACCGAAACAAGAATGTTGAACTAAAAACAGCTGATCATGTCAATTGAAGCCTGGGCCTTAGTCTGGAAAATTGTATTTTTTACCGGGGTATCCCTATTTGCAGTTCTTGCTGTACTGGTTATTTTTGGCGGAGCTAAAGATGTTCGTAAATTGATCCGGAAGCTGAAGCAGGATGCCCTGAATCCTGATCAGTCAGAACCGGATTCAGATGAAGATTGAAGCAAGAGAGCAACTTCAGTTCCGGCTGTGAGCATAGCTCCCAGTCCCCTGGGATCATGATCGAAAGTTTGGAACACTACCAAAGTTTGCCGTGCATTATAATTTTCACCCACAGTTTTTGCCTTAATAACATCATAACCTTCCCTTAAGCAGGGTCTTCCACTAGATAAACAAAAAAGCTGAGTGAAATTTATATTCCATGTGATTATCCAGGCCAGAGAATATGCTATCAGGCCATCAGCAAATCCCCATCAAATCCGTCCACATAGGAAGGATGCATCCAGGGAACATTCTGGTGCTTGAAAAAGGGATCCAGGGCAGTTTGCATCTTCTTCATCTCATCCTTGCTCATAGGTTTGAAATCCTTCGCAATTGCAAGGTTTTCCTTAAGCACATCCATGTTATCCATTCCAATATTTGCTAGGGAGAAATGGTCTGCAGTAAGTGCATAACGAACCAGCTCTTCGCCTGTTAATCCTTCAATGGTTTCACGGGGTCGTATTACCTTCATGGCTATAACCCCCATCCCCTTATTATAAGCAAAGGGAACTGCCTGCTCCTCGAATTTCTGGGGAGTATTATTCACAACATGGTGGTTAAGGGCTATCATCATGACCTCAAAATCATACAATTCTGCGGCCCTTTTCATAGCTTCTGCATTCGTATGTCCGGTAAATCCAATGTGCTTTACAATGCCCTGGTTTTTATAATCATGCATTACCTCCAGCACATTACCCTTCTTGCCCAGCAGCTCAGCTTCCTCAACGGAGAGCAGGTTATGACAATGCAAAAGATCGATATGATCTGTTTGCAAACGTTTCAGGCTTCTTTCGATGGTGATCTTTGCCTCTTCCCCTCCTCGATCTCCCAGCTTAGTAACCATAAACACTTCCTTTCTCCTGTTTTTCAGAAGTTTCCCGACCCTCTCCTCGCTTGATATTTTCCTATTACCGTAGGAAGCAGATGTATCCCAGTAATACAGTCCATTGTCAAGGGCGTATTCAAGAATTTCCAGTGCCTTATCGTCATCTTCAACAGACATCCACCGGCTTCCCAGTCCAAATCCAATAATCGGAACTTCAACACCGGTATTTCCTAATATTCGGGTTGGCAAGCCCTTGGCATCATAGGGATTTTTGCCCATACTACCGGCAAAAGCCGGAGCTACAGATATGGCTGCTGTTCCGGCCAGGGTAGTTTTGACGAACTTTCTTCGAGTGATATTTTTCTTCATTGTTCTTATTTTATATAGTGATTTATAATATATTTTATCTTTTGACTGGCGAAGCATAAACTTCAATCCAGTCCAGCCGTGAACAGGCCACACTCTTCCCTCCTGGCATAAGGTCTGTAAAACCAATCTCATCCACTTTGGACAAATCCGGATCTTTGACAGGTTTCTGTTCAACAACGGTCTTTATATCCAGGGCATACCATTGAATATCACTTAAATTAAACTCTTTTATACGCCAATCACTTGAGGCTCCATCTGAAAGGTCTCCTACAAGCCAGGTTCCATCGCCTAGTTTTAATATTATTCTAAGCTCTCTGAAACCGACCTGCTTGGACCTCCATTTAATTTTTGCAAATCCTGTAAGATCGGCATAGGAATCCTTTTTTTTAAGCGTAACCGCCCAATTTCCAATACATAAACCGGACCAAATGTAGTAGGGATCATCAACAGGTTTTTCATGATTGCTTTTCTTAATGCTGTCTGCCCCGGGACCGTAAAGCTGTACCCGTAAATCAGGATTGCTGACATGCTTCTGATTAAGGGGAATTTCAGCGGGTATTTCTTTCCAGTCCTCACGGAAAAACAATTCCGGCCGGTAATCAGAATTCTGTGCGAAAGAATTTATCGTGCAGGTGATCAGCAAGATTCCAAAGAAAATAATTGGTTTTTTCATTATAATAAGTGTTTTACATTCCTTATTCTTCAACCTCTTTCGCCATTTTTGCAAGCCATTCCTCAATACCTGAATTAGGTACGAGCAGTTTTCTCCTGGTCATTGCATGATCAGGGTAACCTCCCACTTCATCCTGTGAGTCAATTATTCTGCCAGTCTTTGCCTTGAAATCTCTAATAATCCGCAAATCCGTTTCATCCCTTTCAACGGGTCTTGCGCCAGCATGCTTCATGACGTAATCGGCCACCTGATCGGCAGGAAGGGGAATTAGTCCCTCGGGCCATACCGGCTTTTCAGGAAGTATATTAACTGCCCCTGAAACAAGTGGACCTGGTTTTCCATCTCTGGTAAAAGCCAGGTTATCCTCCATGTAGGCGTCTCCTTTGGGTGCAACAAGTGCAAGTCCTTCTCTTGTATCGATCCCATGATAAAGAACATTCCCCACAACACTGATGCGGCAATTTTCAGGCTTACGCTCTGTGTCTTTCCACTCACTTACAGGAAAATCTACCTGGATTATTCTTTTACCTGGATTGTATATCAGATTATTTACAACTACCCCTGTAGTATGTGCTTTAAAATACGGATTGCGGGCGACGTTGTGTGCATAAAGATTTCCAATGATGGCAATGTCACTGCAATAATCATGAATCAGCGATCCTTTTGAGTGTTCTCCTTTTCCATGTGTAGAATTGCTGAGGCCCTCTGCAATAATGCAATTGCTGAATGTAATTTTTCGGGAAGTTGCCAATGGGCCTTCCAGCCTTGCTCCGGAGGCACTAAGGTTTTCATCTGTGGCCCATGAGAGGGAGCAATGATCAACGATAATATTATAGGCATCTTTTCCACTTGTGGCGATCCCGTCTGCCTCCCATCCACTTTTTTTGGGCTCTCCTGCATCTCCTGGACGTACACGTATATGCTGTACCTTAACATCGTGCGTTCCAATACCCAGAGAGCCTTTGATTATGGTAATCCCTGGTGAAGGGGCTGTCTGTCCCGCAACTGTTACAAAGGGTTCAGATATCCTTAGTGAGTTTTTATTCAGATCAATTACCCCTCCCACTTCAAACACGATAATCCTTGCACCCTTAGTTTCAAGGGCTTCCCTCAAGGAACCCGGACCCTGTTCATCCAGGTTGGTTACCCTGATAATCTTCCCTCCTTTTCCACCGACATCCTCAGCAAAGCCACTGGTGTCAAGACCCGATTCTCCATATGCAGAGAATATAATCAGATTAAAAAATAGTACTGCTGCAAAAGTAAAATAAAGGGATCTGCGTTTCATTTGTGCAATATGTTTAGGTATGTAAAATAAGAATAAATTAGAACCTTACCTTAAGATCAAAGTTAAAAAGGAGAAACACTCGGCAGAATGATACCAGGGTAATGAACCTGATAATCAATATGAGGGTCTAGCCATTCATTTTGCAGAAATGGTATGCATTCCGCTTTTCAGTGTGAACTTCTTTCGGTTTTTACCTTCCAGTAATAACTTCTATTAGGATCCAGGGGCTTCGCCTGGTAAGGCAAATCAATGGATTGGCTTGAGCGAACAACTTTGCTGTCCCATAAATCAGCTTTTCCTTCCTCAAGTAATTCGAGAGAGGAAGCGACAAGGATACGGTATGATTTCTGAATCTTTCCTTCCCAGGAAACATCCATCCAAATTCAGGAATACTGTCAATAATAACAGCGTTTTCAGGTTGCCTGAGTAGTTCGCAAAGCAATCCTGTGGGGGCAGGGATTTCCTCCAGTACTTGGTTTGAACAACATACAAGAGTCAGTGTAGAAATAAATATACAGACCAGGAAAATTTTTCTATGTATTCCTTTTTCAGCACCACCTTATTAGAAATTTAAAAATATGTTGTGCTCAATTTCTAGTTCTCAAACTATCTCACTCAAATGATGGTCTCAATCTCGGTTAATATTTTGTATTTTAGAATGCGATATTAAATAGTACACAATCCTTTTAATACAAATCAGAATAACAATGAAAGCACTATCAGTTAAGGCCGAACCCAAGGAAAGATTATATTCTTTGGATACACTTCGTGGATTTGATATGTTCTGGATAATGGGAGCTGAGGCTCTCATAATTTCGATTACAAAGGCATCCGGTTGGAGCTGGTTAGACAAGCTTGCTATCCAAATGCATCACGTACCATGGAATGGATTTCATTTTTACGATCTGATATTCCCCTTGTTTATGTTCATTTCAGGTGTCGCTATACCATTTGCACTTACTTCTAAACTTGAGAAAGGAGTGGCAAAAATTGATTTGACTAAAAAAGTGCTAATCCGGATGCTTCTGCTTGTAGTATTCGGGTTTGCTTATAATGGAGCTCTTCAGAAGGGATTTTCGGATATGAGGGCTGCCAGTGTACTTGCACAGATCGGTATTTCATATGCCTTTGCTGCATTCATTGTGCTAAACACATCGTCTGTGAAACAAAGAATATTCTGGTTGCTTGGAATCTGGAGCTTCATTGCAGTCCTGCAATTATTTATCCCTGTACCTGGCTATGGCGCAGGGGTATTTACCCCAGAAGGTAGCATTAATGCCTGGATTGATCAGCATTTTCTTCCAGGCAGATTTCATTTCAAAATGTACGATCCTGAAGGTATTTTATGCATTGTCTCTGCAACAACTGTTACATTAATGGGGACATTTGCAGGTTCCATTCTGCGAAATCAAAAAATAAACCCAAATAAGAAGACAATGTACATGTTGATGACCGGAGTATGTCTTGTAATTGCAGCACTGGTATTATCAATTGGATATCCTATTATAAAAAATATCTGGACGGTACCTTTTACCATGCTTACCGCAGGAATCAGCTTCCTTCTCCTGGCGCTCTTCTACTATATTATCGATGTCAAAGAGTGGAGAAAATGGACTTTCTTTTTCAGAATTATAGGATTAAATTCTATAACAATTTATCTGGGAAAGAGGATTCTTGATTTTCAATACACATCTGAATTCCTCTTTGGCTGGTTAGCAAATTCTTCAGGCGATTTTGGGCGTGTGGTTATTATTTCCGGGCTAATTTTGATAGAATGGTTATTCCTCTATTATCTTTTCAAGAATAAGATCTTTCTAAGAGTGTAGGGAATATATTTCATAACGATCAGTAATAATATTAGAAAAATCACTACAAATAAAATATTAAAAAATAACAGCGTTTAAACGAAAAAAATCACCTGATGAAATATTATACCACAGCACTATTAGTCGTCATTTTTTGCGGGTGTACTTCGAAAAAAGAGCCTGCAGTTACTTGGCCCAACGGAGAATGGAAGCGACATACCATCGACGACTCCTCGCAGGGCGCAGATGGGACTCGATTTGCCGATATCAATGGAGACGGATTGCTGGACATAACTACCCCCTGGGAACAGGGGGGTGAGATTCGGGTGTACATCCATCCGGACGAAACCGACATACACAAACCATGGCCGAAGGTCACAGTTGGACAAGTGGGTGATCCAGAAGACTCATTTTTTGTAGATCTGGATGGAGATGGATTTATTGACGTCGTAAGTAATTGCGAAGGAAAAACAAAAGCCATCTTTGTACACTGGTCTCCTAAGGATAAAAACCGACTACTCGATCCAACAGCCTGGGAAACTGAGGAGCTCTCGGTCGCTTCCGGACTAGGAAGGTGGATGTATGGAATCGCCATGCAAGTGGATAACAAGTATGGCATTGATTTGGTGGCCGGATGCAAAGACGGTTACATCAGTTGGTTCGAATCTCCAGAGAATCCACGAGACCTTAATAGTTGGAAAGTACATCCAATGTTACCCACCCGATGGACTATGACCTTGAGTCCCAGCGACATTGATCAGGACGGTGATATGGATGTGGTAGCAACTGAACGCCGTGGTTCAAATCGAGGTGTTTTATGGCTGGAAAATCCCGGAGCCGATGAAGCCAGCTCTATCTGGAACGAACATCGCATAGGTCCGAACAACGAATATGAAGCCATGCATAACACTGTCGCCGACCTGGATGGAGACGGACTGGAGGATGTTCTAAATTCAGTAAAAGGTGGACCTATAAAATTTCATCGACGAGTGTCACAATCTCCCCTGGTATGGGAAACCTATAGTATTGAAATTCCATCAAATGGGGGCGGAGGAAAAGCGGTTAAGGTGGGCGATATAAACCTTGACGGACAATTGGACATCGCGGTTTCCTGCGAACATGCCATTGACGGCAAAATCGGTACCTACTGGATGTCATATGACCAAAGCCCGACCGAGACGAAATGGACGCCAACCTCAATCAGTGGTCCGGAAGGTTATATCAATGATCTGATTCAATTGACTGACCTGGATGGGGATGGCGACTTGGACGTGGTTACTGTTGAAGAAAAAGGACCCTACATTGCCAGAGGAGAGAAACTGAAAGAGCTCGGTGTCATCTGGTACGAAAATCCAGCACGAAATTGATACGTTCTGACTGTCAACTTTTTATAAAATCATGAGGATAATTAGGCAAACGATTCTGAAAAGTTAAAACAGATTCTTTTTTAATCACTCCGTTATCGATATTAATAGCCTTTTGAATTGTAGTATTCTTCATCCAACTTTTATGACCTTCTAAAATTGTTGGTAAATATTCAATTAGTGCAGCAGATATTGACCTTGAAGCACTTTCCCAGAAGTAACTTGGCGTATGATCAACTGCATAATAGTCTATTTTATTGATATTTAGAATTGGATTTTTAAAAGTTGTAGGTTTAGCAAAATAGAATCCCATACCTTCATCGCAACTAACATCAATAATTAAGCTTCCTGATTTTAAAGTGTCTTTTTCATCTTCTGTTACAAAATTGATAGGATTGTTTGTATCCTGATATGTGCCATTAATAATGATCTCAGATTCACTAATTAAGTCGGATAAAGGTCGAACTGTTCCATCATGTTCTATAGTTACCATTCTGGCCTCTCCCTTATTACCTTCACGAATACGAACATAATGAACATCTAAAATTTCTTCCCGTACTTCATAATCAGGTCTTTGTATGCAAATTGTAATATCTCTGAAACCATGGGCTTTTAGGGCATAAATAGCTCCACGACTAACTGCTCCAAAACTAAAAATAATTACTTTACGCTGGTTACCATAATGACCATCAATGCCCCTTAATTGTAAGGCATGAATAACTGCACAATAGCCTGCCATTTCATTATTCTTATAAAACGTATGTCTGCCTATTTGACCACTTGGAGACCAAACAAACATATCCTCAAATGCAATCAGTGTTAATTTTCGTTCTATTGCAGTTTGTGTAATGTCTCCTTGCTGAGCGCAATGTGGATAACCCCAGATGAATCCTCCCTCACGTATTTCTTGTAAATCTGCTAATACTGGTTTCGCAATAATTACTGAACCAAGTTCAGCTAATAATTCATGACGAGACGAGACTCCTCCAGCTTGAGAAACAAAAAAATCATCTTCTAAACCAAAAGGTCCACCGTAACCTTTTTCAAAAACTAATTGTTTCCTAATATCCTCTGGTAAACGTGCCAGGTGATCTGGATGAATTGGCACACGTTTTTCATCTTCTTTTTTTGAAGTTCCAATAACTCCTAGGATTAGTTTTTTCATAAGTTCACCTCTGTTAGTTTTGTTATAAAACAAATTAATATCGGCCCGACTATCAGTAATTCAATGAGAAATCATTAGCTGGAGTGAAAGATTATATTCTTGAAGCAGCAAAATGGAATAATAACTGATTGAAATCAAAAATGGTATAAACCAGTTGTAAAGATACTTTATATTTCTAAGAGATACTTGTATTAAAAAATTGATAATAAAATAGTTAATACAAATCCAGCCTATAACATTTAGTCATTAAGCATGTTACTCACAAGGGGAATGAAGTCAAAAATGGCGAATAATTGGAATTGTGACTCAAATCGTGTATCAAATGAAAAACCCAGCGAGCGTCAATAAATATTGCAACTTGCTGGTTTTCAAGCTGTGGGATGTACTGGAATCGAACCAGTGACCTCATGCCTGTCAAGCATGCGCTCTGAACCAACTGAGCTAACACCCCTTTCACCAGCAAAAATAAGGAAAATTATCTATTGGGGATTAACCTTTTAATCATATCACAGGAATCTTTCTGATTAATTCTCTTTCATTTATTGTTTTAATAAATCGATCCTTACATAATACAGGTCATAACCACCCATGCCGGCCAGCTTGTTGGAGGAAAAGATCATCAGGTCATTACTGAAATCTAATCCGGTGACAAAACTTATTCCCCAAATTTTTATCAGCAAGGGAGATAGGGGATTCTTCATCATTAAAAAGTACCTTGTGGAACAAAAGGAAATCTTAGGATCATTTACATTTTTAAGAAATGCTCAGTATTGGATTCCAGCATAAATTGTTGATCATGTTTATTCTCTTTGTCGGGGGATATGCACTAAAAATGCCCGAACTCAGCTCACAGGTTCCAGCCTTTCCTTCTGCTCAGGGTTATGGTAAATTCAGTACAGGGGGCCGTGGAGGAGAAGTCTATCAGGTTACAAACCTGGATGATAGCGGAGCAGGCAGTCTTAGAGAAGCATGCATGGCCACTGGACCACGAACTATTATTTTCAGGGTTGCTGGCACCATCGAGTTGAGCAGTTCGATCAGGATTATATCTCCATATATTACCATCGCCGGACAAACCGCACCGGGTGACGGCATTTGCATCCGACATGCGGGTAACAGCGGTTTTGGCGATGCACTGATCAATGTATCCACCCATGATGTGATTATCCGCTATATTCGGCTTCGAAGGGGACCCAGCATGGAAGGTGAGTGTTGTGGGGACTGCCTGGGCTTATCACATCCGACAGAGGATGTGTATAATGTGATCATAGATCATTGCTCAATGAGCTGGTCAACGGATGAAATTACCGGTACATGGTACAAATCACACAACATAACCTTCCAGTCCTGCATACTCTCCGAGGCACTTTACCATAGTTCACACCAGGACGAAGGCATGCCGGATGGGGAACTGGAACCACATTCCATGGGGCCCTTGCTTGGGGACTATTCAACGGAGGTGACGCTCTACCGAAACCTGATGGTCCATAATGCAGATAGGAATCCCTATGCCAATTCAGGCCATCCGGGATTTATAGCCAATTTTCAGGTGGTAAACAATGTGGTCTATAACTGGATTTATTTCGGTTCCAAGTTCGGGAAGAATGACGGGGGGCTTACAAAGGTGAATTTTAGCGGTAATTATCTGAAGGCAGGTCCAGATACACGCACAAACCGCTATGAAATGCTTGTTCAGGGAACACCCCAGAATACCCAGGTTTATGTGAGCGGGAACATAGGTCATCATCGGTTGACCGATGATGACCCATCAACCGAATGGGACATTGCCGGGGTAGACATGACTGCCCCCGCACCCACCGATTACCGTGCGTCCATCCCTTTTATCCAGCCTGAAATCCCCTTGCTGACTGCTTCCCAGGCCTATGATTCGGTTCTGACACAGGCCGGTGCCTCAACCCGGGTGGACAGCGCCGGTAAGCCGGCATACAATCGTGATGCGGTAGATGAAAGGCTTATCCTGGATGTGAAAAATCGAGGACCTTTTATCAGCCGGGAACTTGGGAATGGGAAATCCTACTACGGTCTGATCGACGATCCATCTCAGGTGGGCGGCTGGCCGGATTACCTTGACGGGAAGGAATATCCGGATGAAGACCAGGACGGTATGAGCGACGAATGGGAAATCATGGCCGGACTTGATCCGGGAAATCCAGATGACCGGAATGCTGACCGAGATGGTAGTGGATATACCAATCTCGAAGAGTTCCTGAATATGGGAGACAGGGGTGAATTTTTGCCATCCATAACTCAAGCATCAGCTGAATCACAATGGAAGTGCTACCCTAATCCTGCCTTTGATTATCTTATTATTGAGATGGCTGGAACATGTCCTGCAGGTCTGATCAAGGTACTTGATATGAATGGGCGTATCCTGATCTCATCAAACCTGGGTGTGATAAGCAACTCTGGGCTTTACCTGGGGACTCTTCCACCCGGTATTTACTTTTTGAGACTGACCGATCCCGCTAACAGGACGGACCAAAGGAAGATTTTCAAATATTGAACCAGCTTTTAATGCCAGAACTCATTGTCAAGAATAGCTTCGGAAAGTGCGAGAATCATTTATTGGTTACTAATTTCAAATACAAAGGGTGACGCTGTCTCAAATTCGCCGCCTTGCGATGTTACAAACAAATGTGTCAGTTTGCCGTTTTGAATTAACACCTGTGGTCTTTCGAAACGACCATATTTTCTCAGATGTTTGGGGGCCGCGGGTTGCTTCATGTATTTATCGCAGCCAAAATAACTGATCTTCGGTTCCGACCATTTGATTCCATCACCTGATTCCAAAATGATTCCAACCTTATGGTCAAAACGACCCATATCCCGACATATCATATAAAATTTGCCGTCTTCAATAAACACATTACCATCTTCCAGTTGCCGGTTATTTCCAAGGGCTGAATAATCGACAATCGGGTTTCCTTCATATTTAATATAAGGTCCTTCCAGTTTTTCAGAGATTGCCAGCCCGTATTTCCGGTTTCCACGGACAGTAGGATTGTCTGAATTATAATATTCATCTGAGTTCCATGATTTGTAGTATAACCAATATTGGCCATTGGGGTGTTTGATGAAAGAAGGATTGGAGGTACAATGGTTGTCCCATGAATTGGCAGCACCAACCTCTATCAAAGGTTTTTCAGGTAATTTCCAGGGACCTTCAAGCGAGTCAGCTATCGCCATAGCAACACGCTTGGTATCTGTTTTTCGGTTTGAATTGCCAATATAAAACAGACAATATTTACCATCTACAAACTGAATATGTGGATTATGACAGGTGGTAGCATCAAAATAATCCTCCCCTCGTGGTTTAAGTATTGTCTTAATGTCATAGTAAGGGCCCTCCGGCTGATCAGCAATAGCATGAGCTATCTCTGAGCTGTTGATCCAGCCTCCCATTCCCTTCGCTGAGTCCCAGCGTGAAAAAAACACGTGAATTTTACCATCCGGGGCAACGATCGGACTACAGCCCCATACGTAATAGCCATCCGTCTCAAGAATCCGACCAAGAGGGTTTAGTCGTTGGGAAAAATCCGAAATATCATTCTCGTTATATGACTCCTCCTCCAAAACTTTCCAGCCAGGAAAAATGAGAGTGCTTCCGGCTAAACAGCATTTTTGGATAAAACTTCGTCGCGTATTCATTTAGATAGTTTTGCTTTTTATGAAAGTATAGAAATTTCTTCAGATCAATGCGATGCGGAGCTGGTTTTTAATTAAGGAAGGAGAAAAGGACTATAACACCTGTCAAGCATGCGCTCTGAACCAAATGAGCTAACACCCCTTTTCCCAAATGGGTAAGCAGAGATAATTATCCATTGGAATTTGGCAAGAGTTCCCCTAAGACAGGGTTTAACTTGAGGTTAAGTAGGTATCACACCTCCCTTAGCAAATAACATTACCAACCACATTAGGCATATGAGATAAAACAACCATATTTTCCGGGTTACTCCAGCAAGAAAGATGATTGCTATAGCAGCGATTCGTATTACCAGGGTGGCAGTATTTTCATCAAAATCATATAGAAAATGAGACCCAGCAAAAAGGGCCATTAAGGTAAAAAATACTGGCATTTGTTTCAGAAAGTATTCCTTGGTATCAGAGTTCTGATCAGGAGTAAAAATATTGACAGTAAGCATAAACAGGAATGGAGGAATTAGGTATAGGAGGTAGCCAAAATAATTCAGTTCTTTTAGCTCATCTATCAATTCTGCATATACAAAAACATTATATAGAGCTGTCTCCGTTAAAATTATGGTAAGCAAAAGATAAGGAATGAACAATTGCCTGGGATTAAACAAGCGCTTCCATTGACTGAACAAATCTGCCAGGGCAATCCCATAGAGCAACATGGGTAAGAATGCAAGATATTCTGATACGTCCATATAATTTTGAAAATTATGTCGAATATTCGCTCTTAATAAACTGAGCTAAAACCCCTTATTCCTTTCGGGATTGTCCCCATTGGGGGAAAACAAAGATAATCATTCACATGAATTTGTATAATAGGCGTATGGGGGGCTAGTTGAATTATGGTAGGGGATTCCTTCAATTCATTTGTCGGAAATTCAACCATTTAATACTGTTATCCCTTATATTTTAACTTTAGCTTTCCGGTCCCTCAAGCAAATTATTATAAAATCTCTGGGTAGGATATGCAAATTCTATATCCTTGTGTTTTTCAAATTCCGCTAAAATTTCTTCCCAGATTTCATGTTCGCTTGAACGCCTCTTCTTGGGATCACACAAATATCGTAAAGTAAGCAGGACCCCAGAGTCGCGTACAGAGGTATATACTATTGGTGTAAGGTGGGTGTAGGTGATCATATATTTTTTACTAGCCTCTTTGACTCTTTTTTCTGCAGCCTTGGTTAAAT
Organism: uncultured Bacteroidaceae bacterium; assembly: GCA_963777115.1. GTDB lineage: Bacteria > Bacteroidota > Bacteroidia > Bacteroidales > SM23-62 > SM23-62. The sequence continues at coordinate 685,049 of CAVZPP010000003.1, forward strand.
GTTCTGCGTGCACATTGACAATTTTCAACAGAGATTTTTTGGCTTGTTTCCAGTTACTCTCAAATGTGATCAATACAGGTATTTCGTTCCAGATATACTGAAATCCGCGACTGTAATTTATCTGGGGTTTTGAAAAAACTACTCCATTGGGAATATGGATGATCCGGCCTGTACTTTGATCTGCATCTACCCAATTTCCAATCTCCATCAAGGTGAACTGAAATACCCGAATGTCAATTACATCGCCAATATGATCTCCAATGGCAATCCTATCTCCTACTGCCAGCGGTTTACGGGTAATGAGAAAAATCCATCCTGCTATGTTGGTTAGTGGTTCCTTCATAGCTATGGCTAGTCCGGCAGCGAATAAGCCTAGAAATGCACTGAACCGTCCCAGTGATTGAATCCAGACACCTCCAATAAACAGAATGGATAGCAGGCTTACCAGAAAGGAAAGAGATCTCTTCCAGAGATATCGCAGACGTGGTTCTTCAGTAAACTTCCAGACCATCTTCAGCATAAGAAAACGGATTAACCACAACACCACAAGTATCAGAAATGAAATGGCAATTTTAAAAAGTATTTCAGGTGGTATTCCTAACCTGCTTTCAATTAGGTCCTTCATATGATTACTTCAATGTATTTATTAATCTTCCCGGCAATGTCTAATCCGGTAGCCTTTTCAATGATCTCAATATTGGTACTACGCAGAACATTTCCATAGGCTCCGGTATCAATCTTTACCTTTAAATTACTATAACTAAGTTCAGGCAAATCTATACGGTCTCTCCTTCCAATGGTGATCATGTTATACGAAGTATCTCTAGTTATTGTAAGGTATAACTTTACAAGATAAGCTTTTACCCGTACTAATACCGAAATACAATTAGGATAATCTTGACTTGAAGTAATTTAAGCATGATTTAAAACTCACTGCATAATTCGCTATTCGGCTTACACTCCCCAAGAAGGCAATATTAATCTTTCGTAAATATGGAGTATGAATTGGGGATATTTATAATCCACCATGGCAATTTCCATTAAATATTGTAGTTTAACAGTCATTGAGAAAATCAATGATGACGGTATCGTATTTCTCCAACTTATTGAAAAAGAACAAGCCCTATCTTGTTTTACTAGTACTAATTATCATTGGTTATTGGCAAATTTCATTTTACGTATTTTCGTTAAAATGGGACCTGATCGATGTCGTGCTCCCTTTTCGTTATTATTTCTCTGAATGCATACAGGCAGGGCATTTTCCATTCTGGAATCCATATCTGCAGACAGGAACACCATTCTTTTCAGATTTACAGGCACCAACATATTATCCTGAACTTCTGATTGTTAGCCTTTTAGGCGGATATGGAGTGGGCAGCATGCACATTCTGTTTGTATTGTACCTGTTTATTGCAGCATCCGGTATGTACAAACTTTCACTCTATTTTAATGGTAATCAAATTGCATCATTGATTGCCGGCCTGGCGTATTCTTTTAGTGGATTTATGGTGGGACACGGACAGCATTTCTTTTTGTTAGTAGGTTCTGCCTGGATTCCCTTCGTTGTGCTGAATTATATTAAGATGAACCAGGATTTCAAACCTGTTAGCATATTAAAAGAGGGTATGTTCCTTTTTTTAATGATTGCGGGAGCATATCAGGCCATGTCGATGGCATTGCTCTATTTGATCATTCTGCTATTCCTGTATTACATTATTCAGGCCATAATACAAAAAGATCCTGGAAGAATAATAGGTATACTTAAAGCAAATCTTCTGCTTCTGCTATTCGTAATAGCTTTATCCATTCCACTGCTGATATCCACCCTTGATATTCTGGATCATGTGAGCCGATTTTCAGAAGGATTAACCCTGGACAAAGCTGTTTCTACCGGTCAATCCTTAAAGTCATTCATTTCCTTAGTGATACCTTTTTCGACCCTGAGAAACGACGCGTTTTTTGGAGGGGTAGATATGTCCATGAGAAACCACTATTTCGGTGTAATTCCTTTGATCTTTTTTATGGCCTCCCTGTTCCAGAAAAGAACAATACCCGAGTACCTGATTCTGGCATTTGGCCTGATAATAATGGCCTTGTCATTCAGTGCTCTGCCTGTTCGGGAGTTTATGTTCAAACATATCCCCTTAATGGACCTTTTTCTATATGCATCCTACCTGAGAGTATTCGGATTGTTCGCATTTATTCTGTTTTCTGCAAGCTCCATTGATCAATTTTTAAAGAATCCAAAACGCAAAAAGGGCAAAGTTATATTAGCCGGTCTCCTGCTTCTGTGCTTCCTGATTTTTTTAATCCTTAATACACTCCATAAAACTACTTTTAACGAACTCTGGCAGCAGTTGGATTTTAGCAACTTCCCTGCCTGGTTTGAGGGTTTGTCTTTTCACCAAATCATTCTGGCACAGGGATTATTCCAGATTGTCATAATTTCACTCTTTCTGCTGCTTGTCCTGTATCATCAAAAAATCAGGCGATTTTCACATGCGATAATGATCCTGTTTATAATTGAGCTATTTATCGCAACTCAATTAAATATCCCCACAACAGTTGCAGATTACAGCTCTAAACCCTCCAGGATGCAAAAAGACATCTCCTTATGCCCTGATAAGTTTCCAATTCCAACCAATAATAAAGTTATTTTCAAAACAAGGCATCACGCCTTTTTTCATCCTTTCTGGAGGAATACAAATATCTTCACTAAACAGGTAGGTTTTAAGGCATTCTCATCGTTTGAGTTAAATTCCTATAGTCTGCTCGATGATCACTATCCAAATCTTAGAGAGGCGGTATTAAACAATCATTTGACTTACTTTTCGGATAATATATTGCCATTGAATCAATTCTCCGACAGCAATATTAACCCTCAAAAAGATTCCAGGTCATTATATCTCTCGGAACAAGACTATACTTTTTTATCTGATCACTTTATGAGAAGTGATAACAAAGACGAACAGCTCTCAACTGATAGTCTTGATGAGGTGGAGATTGTTGAATTTTCGCCAAACAGGGTAAGCCTTGAAACCAAAACATTAAACCCGCAGTTTCTTACATTGCTTCAAACAAATTTTAAGGGCTGGAATGCATTTATCGATAATCAACCCACTCCCATTTATACTTCAAATTTCAATTACAGAACGATTCTTTTGCCCCAGGGAAAACATGTAGTCAGATTTGAATACCAAAACAACAAAATTCTTGTCCTCTACTTCTTTTCAAACATACTTTTTATTGTTTGTGTATTGTTTCTTCTCGGACGCTGGATTTATAAGGAAAATCCCGAAAGCAAGTCGTTTCTTTTTATTCCTCTATTCCTGCTGGCTGTCATTCTCACGCTCAGCCTCAGGAGCCTGACAGCCGAAGATACCTATGTAAAAACTTATGAAGCTAACACCCAACCATGGCTGAAGAAAGATCCCATTTTTAGTTTTCAACCATACAGTGAGAATGAGCTCTCAGGGGAAAAAAGCATTCTTGTTGATGAAGATAGGATGTTCCAGCCTATCGCAACAATAGTAAATGAGGATGAAAAACTTAAGAACGGTACATTGGTTGTCAGAGCAAAAATCCTTCCAGAAACATATAGTAATGCACTAATTGTTAGTCAAATATCAGGATATGAGCAGGCAATTGGATGGCATGGTTCAAAAATCGAAACCCAAATCGAAACCTTGAATCAATGGAATGATATTTTCTATATCCGAAACTTTTACCAGTTAAAGCCAAATGAGGGTATAAACATATATTTATGGAATATTGGCAATTCAAGATTTCGTATTGACGATATTTCTGTCGAATATTATGACTAATAAATGAAAAATATTTCTCTTCTGACATCTTTGCTATTAATGACATTTTGTTCCTGGTGCCAGGTCCCGGATTTTTCACTTGTGGGATTTGCCACCCTCAACGGAGGAACAATCGGTGGAGAAGGTGGTATAGAAGTTACAGCCTCAAATTATGCGGAATTAAAGCAATACGCTGAACAATCTTCAGATATTCCATATATTATATATGTGGACGGAACAATTCATGGCATAGGCTCTGTGGCTGAAGGTACCTACGAGGGTTCGATAAAGGTCCGGTCAAACAAAAGTATTATCGGTCTTGGCAGTACTGCATTTTTTGATGGAGTTGGACTGACCATGTCTGGTGGAAATAATATTATCGTCCAAAATATTAAAATGTCTTTCTTAAGCATTGCCGAGGCTATTCCTGAGGGATCCAAGGACATTCCAGGAATCTACAGTGAGTTTGGAGATGAAGGCAGGGCTCAGATTCTTGTCAACGGCGGGGATCTTATTTCTATCAGGGGTGAAAGTAAAAATATCTGGATAGACCATTGCGAATTATATTCAGAAGACCCGGCTGTTCAAACAAACATTGACCTATACGATGGATTAATTGACACTAAGAACCAGACAGGATTTATCTGCATTTCCTGGTGTTACTTCCATGACCATTATAAAACTCATCTGGTTGGGTCAAATGATACCGATCTTTATGAGGATCGCAAAATGACTTTTCATCATAACAGATATGAAAATGTAGGTTCCAGATTACCATATTATCGTGGTGCAGTGGGACATGTATTTAACAACTATATTAATAAGGGATTGTCCAGCGGTGTTAATTCCCGCCTTGGAGCCTGTGTTCGGGTAGAAAAAAATTATTTTGAAAATGTAAAAAATCCTGTTATGACAAGTGACAGTGGATATGCTGAACGCATTGACAACAAAGAAGTGAATTGCAATTACACGAAACCATATCCGGGTAATTGTACTGCCTCTCTTGGATATACCTATGATCATGTTCTTACTTCCAATGTGGACGAAGTCAAAAACATTGTTATACAGTTCTCTGGAGTGGGAAAGCTGGCATCCGAAAATACCATTGAAAATCTCCCTTACAATCTCAATGAAATATCTGTTTATCCCAATCCCTCCAGGGAAAAGTTATATATCAGTTCACCACATTCGCAGGAGATCCATATTGAACTTACAGACCTTTCAGGTAAGTTGGTTCTTAAACAAGACATCAATGGATCGGCATATTTAGATCTCTCATTTATCGATAGAGGAGTATACCTTTTGACATTGGAAAACGGTAATTACAGATCTGTTCGAAAAATCATCAGAGACTAAACAAAAAGACATGATAAGAAAAACACCCGGGTGATTTACCCGGATGCTCTTAGTAAGAGTTAAATCTATTCAGCCTATTGTCCTGGGGCAGGTGCGGTAAGCAATTGCTGCATCACCCTATCGACAGATAAAGATGATCCCATTACAGGTGGAAATTCAACAAAGGAGGAAAGAAATTCACCTGTAATGTTCTGTGCCGGGACAAAGGTCCACATATTGTCGGCAAACCACCGTATATACATTGCAGATTCATGAGAAACCTCAAATGGATCTGCCCGCAGATTAAATAAAAGTGGCCATGCAGGAGTTTTCCTATAAGCTGTGTTAATTGCCCCCTCCATAATGGTGAAATGGAGTTTCCAGTTATTATAGCGAAGAGCATTCAAATTTCCACCCTGATCAAAATAAAATATCTCATGGCGGGGTGATTCCTCAACTTTCCCCTGTAATAATGGCAACATATTATAACCATCTAAATGTACTTTGAATGTTTTATCTCCTGCTTTATATCCCTTAAGCAGCTTTTCTTTAACATCCGGAACTCCTGCTGCAGCTAAAAGAGTAGGCATCATATCTTCATGTGAAAATATATCGTTGGAAATGGTTCCTGGTTCGATAACCCCCGGCCAGCGGATTGCGCAAGGTACACGGAAACCCCCTTCCCAGGTGGTTCCTTTTTCCCCTGCAAAAGGGGTTGTTCCTCCGTCAGGCCAGGTAAATTTCTCGGCTCCATTGTCTGTTGAATACATGATTATGGTATTGTCAATAATTCCCATGTCCTCAAGTTTCTTCAGGACTACTCCAATCATTGCATCATGTTCGACCATTCCATCTGCATATAGTCCAATTCCTGTTGTTCCCTGACTCTCTTCTTTGAGCCGGGTCCAGACATGCATGCGGGTTGCACTTAGCCATACAAAAAATGGCTTCCCGTCTTTATTTGCCTTCTCAATAAACTTAATTGCAGCCTCTGTGAAATCCTCATCAACAGTTTCCATGCGCTTTCGGGTAAGTGGACCGGTATCCTCAATTTTTCCGTCAGAATATGAATGAATAACTCCCCGTGGACCATACTTTTTGTGGAATTCTGCATCCTTGGGATAATAGTAGGTTTCAGGTTCCTCTTCAGCATTCAGGTGATACAGGTTCCCGTAGAATTCATCAAATCCATGATTGGTTGGAAGATGCTCATCACGGTCTCCGAGATGATTTTTCCCAAACTGTCCCGAAGTATACCCCAGTGGCTTAAGTAATTCTGCAATGGTTGGCTGATTTTCCTTAACGCCCTGTGCTGATCCCGGCATTCCAATTGTCAGCAAACCAGTTCTGAATGGATGTTGTCCAAGTATAAAAGCAGCACGTCCTGCTGTACATGACTGCTGTGCATACCAGTCTGTAAACATAGCCCCTTCCTTGGCTATTCGGTCGATGTTCGGGGTTTTATAGCCCATCATTCCATGATTATACACACTGATATTGCTCCATCCAATATCATCTCCCCATATAACCAGGATATTGGGTTTTTTCTGGGCATTTACCAGAACGGCAATTGCCAATAGTATCACAATAAAATACGCTTTTTTCATAATTTCAGTTTAATTAATCAATAGTGATTTCTTACAAAATGGTGATTACAATATAATAAAATTATAATTTGCCAAGTATTTACTCGTTTATTGCATGAATACAGAAACCCTTATATTTGTGTTGTTATGAAAACCACTTATACAGCTTCCCTATTAATTTTGACCTTAGCACTTGGTCTAACCATTATTCCTGTCCAGGCCCAGACTACCATGCCTGAAGTGATGAATGAAGGAACTCTCCAGGAACAACTTGATTACTTACAGGAAAAAACCCGGATCTACCAGGATTTCAGAGCTATCCGGGAAGATATGTTCCAGAAGATCAAACGAAACTCACTTGATTCCCTGAATGAGGGCAAGTCTGAAATTCTCAAACTTGAAAATCAGTTGCGTACGTATGGAATCCAGATCGATTCTCTTCAGTCAGACCTCCAGACAACAAATAATAACCTGGAAGAAGCCATCAAAAACAGGGACAGGATGAGCTTTTTCGGTATCCCGGTCCATAAATCACTCTATAATTCAATATTGTGGATTGTTATTGCCGGCCTGGTACTTCTTACCGTAATATTGTTTCTTACTTCAAAAAGGAATATTATAGCCACCATTCGTACTAAGAAGGATCTGGAAGAAATCCGTGAAGAATTCGAAACCTACCGTAAAGACTCCCGAATTCGCCAGGAACAACTGGTAGTTAAGCACCATAATGAACTACGGAAACTGAAAGGGTAAATAAACCAATCCATAATCTCTCCCTATGAAAATTTCAATTACCGGGGCCAGCGGCCATGTTGGGGCAAACCTCTGCAGGACTCTCCTGGAAAAGGGACATACTTTAAAGGTCCTGGTGAAACAATTCAAAGACAGCATTGATTCACTCGACCTTATAAAAGTACAGGGTGACCTGCTTGATCCGGATTCTCTGAAAGAGCTGGCCGAAGAAGCCGAAATCTTTATTCATCTTGCCGCCAGCATTTCTATAAACGGTAACCAGGAGATTTTTAACACCAATGTTAAAGGAACACAGAACGTAATTAATGCCTGCCGTGATGCAGGAGTAAAGCGCCTGATACATTTCAGTTCCATTCATGCCCTGGTCCATGATCCCCTGGATGAGGTACTGGATGAAACGAGACCTCTTGCGACAAAAGATCACATTATTTATAACCGTTCAAAGGCCCTGGCAGAACAGGCAATTCGGCAGGCAGCGGCAAGTGGATTGGATGTGGTTATCATTAACCCAACTTCTGTAATGGGACCCAACGATTTCAAACCTTCTCTCATTGGACAGGCAATCCTCCAGTTATACAATGGAAAAATACCCGCACTTATACCCGGTGGATATGATTGGGTTGATGTCCGAGATGTAGTGGCCGGAACGATAAAGGCCATAGAGAAAGGCCGATGCGGGGAAAGCTATCTTCTTTCAGGACATTACGTAAGCCTGGCAGATTTGTATAAGATGCTTCTCGAGATAAAGGGAGGTGGGAAAAAACTTCCATTGATCCCATTCTGGCTGGCAAAAACCGGTGTTCCGTTTCTTAAAATATGGGCCGGGATAACACGAAGCAAGCCACTCTATACCAGAGAGTCAGTTGAGATCCTTAGAACAGCACACAAAAACATCAGCAGTGAAAGAGCTGCAAAAGAATTCGGATATACCTCCAGAGCATTTGAAGAAACTCTTCGTGATACCATCAAATGGTTCAAGGAGAACCATTATCTTTAGGCTCCTATGAGCCAAGAACACTTTTACCTTTTTAATTGGATTTGGATTGGAATGGCAGTGATTATGCTTCCAATTCTTTTAAATGTAACAGCTCCTTACGGAAGACATTCAAGTAAAGATTGGGGCCCCATGATTCCTAATCGTGTTGCCTGGATCCTGATGGAGTTGCCCTCCCTGCTTATGTTCACAACATTCTTCCTTTTCGGACCCAATAAATTAAATATTCCCCTCCTGATATTCTTCCTTCTATATACCATCCACTACACACACCGTTCCCTCATTTTTCCCCTCCGCACACATACCTCCCAAAAATTCATGCCATTACTTATCGCTGGACTGGCAGTATTTTTCAACCTTATTAATGGGTTTCTGAACGGGTATTATTTTGGATCCATAACCCAGGGTTATCCGGTTGAGTGGCTGTACGATATTCGATTCATTCTCGGGGGAGCTATGTTTATTATTGGGATGACAATAAACGTGCGGACCGATACCAAACTTTTGGCCTTGCGCAAGTCAAACAAAAAAGGATATTCAATACCAACAGGCGGATTATTCAAATATATATCCTGTCCGAATTTTTTCGGGGAGATCCTGGAATGGGGAGGTTTTGTAATTATGACCTGGAGTCCCGCAGCCCTTGCTTTTTTCATATGGACCCTCGTAAACCTTTTACCAAGGGCACTCGATCATCATAAATGGTACAAAAGTCATTTTGATGAATACCCCGCAGAAAGGAAAGCGCTTATCCCGTTTATTCTCTGATACAGGATCAAGGCGGAAATCAGCCCGTCATTTCAACCTTCCCAGTATGGAAAGCAGAAGGTGGATATCATCTTCATTAAGAAGGGCAATCCTTTCCAGAACCCTGTTGTACAGCGCAGGATTACGATCCACCTCAATGTCCTTCAAAAAGCGCTTTGATTTATCCATCATGGTTCTGAATTCATTCGGGTTGATGTCCTTGCTTTCCAAAACATTTTCCCTTTCGGGGAAGGATAAACCCAGGGTGTAAGCAAACAACATTACCGCCTGTCCAAGATTTAAGGAAGGATAGTTCTGCACCAGGGGAATAGTTGAAGCCATATCACATATGCGTATATCATCATTGCTGAGGCCGGATTCTTCCTTTCCAAATACTATTGCTGCATTCTTAATTGTATTTCCCTTTGCTCTGAGAATATCAGGAATATCTGTGTTGGGATGGAACTCCAGTCTTGCATCCCGTTGCTTGGCAGTGGTCGCGATGCTGAAATCAATATCCGCAAGGGCCTCCTTGAGTCCGTAAAACACCTCAGCTCTTTCCAGAATCTCTCCTGAAGCATGGGCCATTTTTCTGGCATCAAGACTTAAATAATCACATGGATTAACGAGCCTTAATTCGCTGAATCCCATAGTTTTAATAGCTCGTGCTGCAGAGCCAATGTTTCCTGGCACAGCAGGCTCAACAAGGATGAAATATACCTTCATACAGAGATAAAGATAAACAACCTCATCATTTTTTAACAATTTTTGAATTAAACCATTGGATGATTAAACTGGTGCAAAATACATAGCCGTATGCATCCCTGCATTTTTTCGGAAAAGAATAGTAATTTCATAGGGTAAATATTTATTCCCCCATGAAACTAAGTGAATCAGATCTGCTAATTAAACTTGAGAACAGGATTCCTGCATATTATGTAAGCCTTAACGGACAGCCAAAATTCTATACCCTGTCCAGCATGTTTCTTGAAGCTGCTGCCGTTCACGCATCTAAACTTGGATATGGATATCATGATATGATGAGGGACCAGGTATACTGGGTGCTTTCCCGGTTTCATGTTATCATGCATGAATATCCCCGCATGGATCAATCTGTAATTATTGAAACCTGGCCCAAAGGAGCAAATAAATTGTTTTTCATGCGCGATTATCGCATGCTCACCGAAGATAACAGACTCCTTGCCCACGCTACAACAGCCTGGCTCATTCTGGACGGAAAGACAGGCAGACCAAAAAAAATCGAGGATGACAAACTGAATAATTTAACCATAAAGGACCGGCATGGCATAGAACCATTGCCAGGAAAGCTTCCACGTGTAACTGAACCGGTGCGGGAAAGAAAAGTTACTGCCCTTTATTCTGATCTCGATATAAATAAACATGTCAACGCCGTAAAATATATCGAATGGATTCAGGATTGCTACAATGAGGATGTGTATAAATCGCAAAATATCAGGGAGTTTCAGATCAATTACCAGCTTGAAACAAGGTTTGCAGAGGATGTTAACATCCGAATGAAAAACCTTTCTGATGATGATCCGTATGACTATTTTGAGGGAATTCGGACGAAGGACGGAACATCAGCATTCAGAGCCAGGATAAATTTTAAAGAATTCAATTAATGTTTCAATACATAATCCATAGTTACCTATGAAACGATATGCCATTCAAATGATCTTTATGGCACTTGTTTTCTCAAGCTGTTCTCCAGCCGGAACCCATAATAAAGCAGAAAAAACCGATGCTAAAATCCAACAGGAGATGATCTATATTTCAGGGGGATCATTTATAATGGGTAAGGAACAGGACTCACAAGCCGGATACATCGACAATATGGCACACGAGGTCAATGTTGATGGATTTTTCCTCGATAAGTATGAAGTAAGCAATTCTATGTACCAGGAGTTTTGCGAGGAAACCGGTCATTCCCTTCCTGAATTCTGGGGGATGGATGAATTTTACAGCGGTTCAAAATTTCCCAATTATCCAGTGGTTGGAGTGAGCTGGTCGGATGCTGTTAGATATGCTGAATGGGCAGGGAAAAGGCTCCCGACAGAAGCCGAGTGGGAATTTGCGGCGAGAGGGGGACTGATACAAAAGAATTTTCCGAACGGGAATGAAGTGGATTCCTCCCTTGTAAATTACAACGGAACCTATGGACATGCATTGCCCGTCGGATCTCTTCCTTCCAATGGATTTGGATTGTATGATATGGCAGGAAATGTAACGGAGTGGGTGAGTGATTTCTATGCGAAGGATTATTTCCTGGAATCGCCGGTAGATAATCCAGGAGGTGCAGTCTATGGAAAACGTAGAGTGATCCGGGGAGGTGGCTGGAGATCCGGAAAAAGCTGTAATACATGCTGGTTCCGTCAAAGCCTCAGGCCTTATTGGGTGGACATGAATGTGGGATTTCGCTGTGCAAAAAACCCGGCTGATAAATGACAATTATGCTGACTATAAATATTCACAATTCTTTCTGATATGAAATCGATCTCATTTTTACTCTTTGTTCTTCTTTCACTAAGCTCCCTAAACTCTTTAAAGGGACAAGAGGTATGGGATAATTCCACCAGGGCTTTATATATTCTCGATATTGCCAAATACGTTGAATATGATGATAATGTCCAGAGCCATGCCGATTTCAAAATTGCAGTCCTTGGAAAGGACAGCGAATTCATCATGGATCTGTATGAAATGGCCAAAACGAGGAAATTCATACAACAAAAACCTATAAAAGTATTCCAGTACCCGGACCTTGAAAACATTGAAAAATGTCATATTCTATACGTGAACAAAAAAGAAGAATTCAACATGAAATCTGTTTTGAGCCGGACCCGGGGAAACAATACCCTGGTCATAGGTGAAGGATATGATTTCAATGAAGGCATGCTGAACTTTGTCGTATTTGAGGAACAACCAAGGTGGGAAGTAAATGAGGAAAAGCTGAATGAAGAAGGCCTCCGTGTCAGTGAAGCCTTTCTGTTTGCATCTGTGAAGACAAGAGAGGATTGGGAAGAATTATTCAAAGTAACTGAGGTTGCCCTTGAGGAAGAAAAGGTGGTAACTCAAGAACAAAAAGTTGTGATTGACTCTCAGAAAGTAGAAATCGAAGAGCAGGAAAAGAAAATTATTGAACAGCAGGAATTGCTGCAGAACCTGAATACAGAGATCGAGGTAAAACAAAAAACTATTGAACAGAAATCCATTGTACTCAACCAGCAGGTGAAAGAAATAACAAAACAAAAAAGCACCATCGCTGTTCAGGAGTCAGAAGTGGAAAAACAAAATTCCGTTCTTCGGGAACAATTGGAGGAAATATCCACAAAGGAATCACGAATCACCGAACAGTCTGCCCGCATATCCGAGCAGGAAACAGTATTGATTTCACAGCTTCGTGCAATCGAAAAACAAAAGATGCTGATCTGGTTTTTTGTTGTGGCCTTAATTCTTGTAACGGGACTCGGATACTTTATCTACAGGGGTTATAAAATCAAAAGAGAAGCAAACATTAAACTTGAGGAAAAAAACAGGTTGATCTCTGAGCAAAAAGATGAAATCCAGCAACAAAAAGAAATTGCAGAATCTCAACGTGATCAGATTACATACCAGAAAAAGCATATTACCGATAGTATCGAATATGCCCTCAGGATACAATCTGCTCTTTTACCCGGACTCGAACTGTTCACTGATAAGGTTGATCATTTTGTTCTCTATAAACCCAGGGATATTGTTAGCGGAGATTTCTATTGGGTGTCTGAGGTAAGTGAAAATAAACAGGTCATCATTGCAGCAGACTGCACCGGACACGGAGTTCCTGGCGCCTTTATGAGCATGTTGGGAGTTAGTTTCCTCAATGAGATCGTACTAAGTAAGGGCATTATTCAGCCAGACCAGATCCTGAACCACCTCCGGGAAGACGTTATGCGTTCACTGAAACAAACCAAGGGAGATGACGGCGTAAAAGATGGTATGGATATGTGTGTCTGTTTACTGGACCTCGAAAATAAAAACCTTCAGTTTGCAGGGGCAAATAATCCCATCTGGATGATAAGCAAGGGAGAGCTTACTGAGATTAAGGGAGATAAAATGCCCGTAGCAGTCCATGAAAAAATGGATCCTTATACCAATCACTGGGTGGACCTGAATAAAGGAGATACCTTTTACATTTTCTCCGATGGATTTGTAGATCAGTTTGGTGGCCCAAATCAGAAAAAATTTCTCAGTAAGAATTTCAGAAAAGTGCTTTGCGAACTCCAACAAAAATCAATGCTTACCCAGGGTGCTGAGCTGGATAAGATCTTTGAAGACTGGAGAAAGGATGTTGAGCAGATTGATGATGTGACTGTGATAGGTGTCAGGGTTTAATCCTTCTATTGACAATCATAATAGGTGTACACCCCGCCAATGCTTTCTGAATAACTTTCCTTTTCTGCAAGTTCATCTCCGCAAGCAATTAGCCCCGGCCCCCTTGCGGTTTCAACGCCGCCACTTGTGGTTACCAGTTCACAGGTTTTACAATCAAGCAATTCACATGACGAGAAAGCCAGTGACATCATGAAGGTAATGGCAAGAGCTTTAAGTAAACTTTTTTTCATAGGTTGGGATTTCTGTAAATATAAAAAATAATGGACTGAAGGAAAATCTGTTTATTGTTAATAACCTGTCGTTCATCAAAAAATCATGGTTATATCAGGCAACTTTCATGTGTCGTAGCTTAAATGCCCAAACTCCGATAATAAAATAGATAATCGATAAGGTCAAAATGGCCAGGATATCTGGCAGGGTGGAAGAAACATCCAGTCCCTTTATAAGAACTTTATTCAAGGCATCAACTGCCCATGTCGGCGAGAGAAAATCATTCAGATGCAATGTAAATGAAGAGGTTGATAATATTCTTCCCCCATTAAGTGGAAAGAAAGCTCCCGAGAAAAACATAAGAAGCATCAATGGGAAAGTTCCAATAACTGCAACGTCTTTGATTGACCGGCACATTGCTGCAACAATCAGGCTGAAGCTGATCATGGACAGACTTGTCAGAAAACCAATCCCCATGATAAACCAGAAACTTCCCGGGATGATCCTGTATCCAAGTAAAACGGCAGTGGAAATGGTCAGAAGCAATGAAACTATTCCGATTAAAACCTGAATCAATGAGATTCCTGCAAGGTACTGCAGGGCTGTTAGATTGGATATTTTCAGCCTTTCAAGGGTTCCGGCTTCAGGTTCCCTGACAAGGGATGCGGAGGCTGTAAACATCATCATGATAATGGAGAAAATCATGAGTCCGGGTACATACAACTCAAATTCTGACCTCTTTCCGGAATGACCCAGGGTCGTTTCTTTCCATTCAAAGGGTAAATGCACACCGGCGGATTCCAGGATGAACCTGTTTACAAGTTCCTCAGTCCAGACTGCTCCTACGATGTAATTCAAATCAGTTATATCGCCGGCCAACTCAAGTATGGCTGTTCTTCTGTTTGCATTACTCTGGCTTCTTGCACCACTCTTTTCAAGCAGTATTGATGACAGGCTGGGGGGCAGGACAACCATTACATCTGCATCCCCCTCTGCCAGCATACTTAGTCCTGCTTCCCTGCTTTCCGATACCGAATAGTTCAGCATTATGTTTTTCTCATTCCCTGCAAATAACCTGAGATAGTGAACCAGGGTATCTCCCATGTTATGTTCTCGCTCATGATAAACAATGGTCTTATCCTGGTTGATTAATATCACATGGTATGTCGGAATTCCCGTTTCTGACATTAAATAATACATGAAAACAAACAAGGGGGCAAATACAAGTGTGAGAACAAGGATCCAATAATCCCTTACTTGCTCACGGAGGCTTTTTATGAATACATAATACCACTTCATTGCCTCAGTCCTCTTCCTGTTAAAAAAATAAAAACGTCCTCAAGGCTATTTTCACGCATACGCATTTGTTTGATCTCAATGCCAGCCGAACCAAGAATGGAATATATTTCCGGAATTCTGCTGACCATATCCCTTGATTTCAGAGTTAATCCGGAATCCTGTGACATTATACTGAATCCTTGATTTTTCAGTTTTTCTATCACCTTGATTTTTCGCTGATCTTCCATTTTTATTTGTTCACTCTGTTCTGACTGATACTCTAATGCAAGCTGATCTTCCGCAAAAACAAGCTCCAGGATATCTCCTTCCCCAATAGATTTTTTCAGGTTTTCTGGAGTGTCGAGTTTCAACAATTTTCCCTGGTCAATTATTGCCACACGGTCAGAGACCCGTTCGGCTTCATCCATGTTATGGGTAGTGAAAATCACCGTTTTTTCTTTGGCAGTTTCTTTTATAAATTCCCTCACAAGGATGCGGCTCTGGGGATCTAGACCCGCTTCAGGCTCATCAAACACAACGATCTCCGGGTCATGAACCAGGGCCATAATCACATTCATCCTCCTTTTCATTCCCCCGGAAAGGGTGGAAGCCATTTTATTCCGCTTATCGCTCAGCCCGATTTTGTCAATAAGCATGCCTGCCCTGATCCGGGCTTTATTCCCGGGTACATCATACATCCGGGCCATAAAAATCAGTTGTTCAAAACAGCTGAGTTTATTCCATAACACGTTATGCTGGGGACAAATACCGACAAGGTTGTGGGCCTGCTCCACCCTGATATTTTTGCCATTGATGAAAACCTTCCCGGAACTGGGCCTAAGTAAGCCACACATCATGCGGATGGAAGTGGTTTTCCCTGCCCCGTTGGGTCCCAGAAATCCAAATATTTCACCTTTGTGCACCTGCAAGGACAAATCATCCACAGCTGTCAATGATCCATAGCGGAGGACCAGGTTTCTGATCTCAATGGCAATGGAGGGGCTTTCCATAAATTGCATGTTTTAAATACCCAATTAAAAATACCACGGATTTTTAAAAAAGACGCATAAGGGTTCATGATGTTCAACATCTGTTTCTTTAAAAAAACATGTTATTTTTATAAGAAAAACAAGCCTTTCATTCCATGAAGAAAACTGCCTTTGTCTCAGCTGCTCTTTCCATTATGTCCCTGATCATTGGGATGATTTTTCTGCTATATGACCTGCCTTACAGTTATTATATTCTGGCCCTCAGCCTTTCCCTGCTTGCGGCATCATTGATTGTTTTTCATAGTATTGATAAGCATTACATGTATATCGCAGGAGCCGTATTTTGCCTCTTGCCTATGGGAGGATTGCTCTTCCGTCAGTTAAACCTGCCAGGGGCAGACCTGTTGGTTACTGTGGGATTAGTCCTGTTTGCTTTGCTGTTTATTCCCTGGTTTGCCCTGAAGTGTTACAGAGTTTAGGTGTTTATTTTAATGTGCTTGTATACTTTGCATGAAGAATGCCCCAGAGCAATGCAGACAGAAGTAGGGTTGCCAACCCAAAAACTGGATTGATAAAAGAATTTTTCAAACCCATAATAATTAGTTCAGACGAAACATCAGCTGCCTCTATTATGGCATTTAATGCCTGGACAAATCCCACCAGCTGGGTAAACATCCCCCATACAAAGCCAACAATTCCCAGGTAAAGTATAGTATGGTGTGATCGGATGAATCCTGTCCTGGTAATTTCTTTTTTTCCAAAATATAGAATGATTTTTTGAATGGAAAGAATCAGGATCATACCGATTAGTAAGATTTGAATCAGGAGAAAAATCCCACCCATCATTTGCATTGCCTCTTCTAATGTTTTCATGATATTATTTTTATAAAGTTAAGGAAAGTAAATTATCAGGATCGAATGTATTACAACCTCAAGGGAATAGCCAGAAAATGATACGAATGTATACAAAGCTGTGACCAATGTTCTTATGCTGTCTTCAATGGACTTTTATTGGGAAATCCGGTTCTTCGTCGCTGTTTAACCGGCGTTCTTCGAAAAAACCCGGGGTAACTGCCAGGTTTGGTTTGAATATCTTAATTTTAAATTTCCTGAGTAATATATGTATGAGTAAGTGGAATAAAATATATAGGCGATCTCTGTGGTTCAGAGTATTTCTACACCTGGGGTACTGGGTTCTTGCCTGGGCTTTCACCAACCTGCTCTTTGGGTATGGGAACCTGGTGAATCCATTTAGTATACTTTACAGCTCCATCATTCTGCTTCTGGCCGCTGGAGTAAGTTACTTTATAGTGTACATTCTGATCCCGCGTTTCCTGGTGAAGAGAAAATATGCTTTGTTCCTGGCTGCCCTGATATTTACAATTATTATATCCTTTGATCTTGAGTTGCTCACAACCATACTGTTTGTCCTTTTGTACGAAAAATTCCAGGTTATGGAATTTTTTCATAGTACCCGGGATATATATTCCCTGATAAGCGGTACCTACTTTATTGTATTCCTTGCTGTGGCCATCAAGCTGGTAGAGTTCTGGTATAATGAACAAGTACAGAGACAGGAAGCCATTAGCGAAAAGGTACAGGCAGAATTAAAACTTCTTAAATCCCAGATCCACCCACATTTCCTTTTCAACACCCTGAATAATATCTATTCCCTGGCTCTAGCGAAATCTGACCAGGCTCCTGAGGCTATTCTTAAATTATCAGAATTGCTTGACTTCCTTATCTATCATGGAGAAAACGATAAAGTCCCTCTCTCCAAAGAAACGGACCTGATCCGGAATTATATTGAACTTGAAAATCTGCGTTATGGTGAGCGGCTGGACCTTGATTTTCAGATTTCAGGCGACCCTGAAAGCATCCAGGTGGCACCACTATTGTTTATGCCCCTGGTTGAAAACGCATTTAAACACGGGATTAGCAAGTCCAGGAATAATCAGCAGTTAAAAATTAATCTGGTAATAAGCGGTAGAATTGTTGATTTTTACATTGAGAACACCAGGCCCGAAAAAAAACCGGGGGAGGAAACCGGGGGAGGAACAGGTTTGCATAACCTGAGAAAAAGGCTTGAATTGATTTATAAAGAACAGGGCTCATTAAAAATCCTGGATGAAGATAGCAGGTACATTGTTTTTTTAAAACTGAAAACCTGATTCTATAAGATATGAGTATCAGATGTCTAATTGTTGATGATGAACCACTCGCACTCGAGGCATTGGTTTCGCTTCTGGGAAAGGTCCCGAATGTTGAAATTGTGGAAAAATGTCAGGATGCAATAATTGCACTCCAGCTGCTGCATAGTGAAAAAATTGACCTTGTTTTTCTTGACATTGAGATGCCCGAACTAAGCGGACTTGAAATGCTTGGCTCTCTTTCAAATCCACCGCCAATAATACTTACAACAGCATACCGTGAATATGCCGTTCAGGCTTTTGAGCTGGATGTAATTGATTATCTGGTTAAACCAATATCCCTGGAAAGACTTTTAAAGGCCATCAATCGCTATCATGATCGAATGTCCGGAAATGACAAAGGTTTAGAGGTATGGGATAATTCTGCAGATGGAATTATCACTATCTACTCAGACAAGAAAAACCATATTATAAACACCTCAGATATTCTTTACATTGAAGGACTAAAAGATTACGCAATGGTCTATACTCAAAAGGGGAGATTGGTAACCAGGCAGACCATGAAGGTTTTCGAAGAAAGTTTATCATCGTATGATTTTATAAGAGTCCACCGTTCATGGATCGTCCCTTATAAACAACTCTCGGGATGGACAACCCATTCGGTTTCTGTGGGAGAAAAGGAGATCCCGGTGGGTAAAACTTACCGCAAATCGGTTTTTGATTACCTGGCTAATAAAAGCAAATGATACAAGCAAAAGACCTGACATTTCATTACCCCGGTAACGAAGTTCCTGCTGCCAGGGGATTAAATTTCCAAATTAAATCCGGAGAAATATTCGGTTTTCTTGGTCCCAGTGGAGCCGGAAAAAGCACAACCCAGAAGATTCTTATTGGACTATTAAAAGGATATTCCGGGGATATATCAATTATGGGGAAAAAGCTGGGGGACTGGAATCCGGATTTTTATAATCATGTGGGAATTGGTTTCGAACTCCCCAATCATTACCTCAAACTAAGCGCTATTGAAAACCTACAGTTTTTTGGTAGTTTTTATAAAAACAGACAGGATTATAAAGTCCTGCTTGAAAGAGTCGGACTACTAAAGGATTCCGAAAAGAAGGTGGAGAATTTTTCAAAAGGAATGAAGGTGAGGTTGAATTTTATCCGGGCCCTGCTGCATGATCCGGAAATCCTTTTTCTTGATGAACCAACATCCGGACTTGATCCGGTAAATGCCAGAACCATTAAGGATATTATTCTGGAGCAGAAAGCCAGAGGTAAAACCATATTCATCACCACCCATAATATGTATGATGCCGATGAGCTCTGCGACAGGATAGCTTTTATTGTTGACGGAGAACTTGTTATTACTGAAACGCCTAAAATCCTGAAATTTGAACATGGAAAACCCAGGGTCAAAGTCGAATATGAGGAGGAGGACCAGATCAGGACAGAAGACTTTCCCCTAAAAAATCTGTCGGGAGAGAAACGGTTTACTGACCTTATAAGGACCCGGGAAATTGTTTCAATCCATTCTCAGGAAGCAAGCCTTGATGAAGTTTTCATTAAGGTAACCGGAAAAAATCTGGTTTAAGATGAATATACGAAGACTCCTGTCAGCAACAGGCTGGGATCTGAAATTGCAGGTCAAGTACCAAATACTTACCATCGCGGTGATTGTAACTGTCCTGTATACCCTGGTATTCAAATTGCTTGTAAAAGAAGAGTTTGATGAAATCCTGGTTCTTCTGATTTTTACTGATCCCGTCATGTTTGGTTTCATGTTTATTGGTGCACTGGTTCTTTTCGAAAAAGGATCGAATACCATCGATGCCCTGGTAGTTACGCCCTTGAGGATACCTGAATATTTATTTGCCAAGGTTATTTCATTGGGATTAATAGCCACTGTCTGTGCACTGGTAATGGCTATTGCCGGCCATGGCCTGTTGTTTAATTATCCTCTTTACATCTATTCCGTTTTTATGACTTCTGCGATTGTAACCCTTTTGGGATTCGCAGGCGCATCACGTATTCGTAGTTTTAACCAGTATATTATAATAATCCCTCAGTTCCTGGCACCCCTGGCATTACCCCTGCTGAATTTTTACAAGCTGACTGATAGCTGGCTTCTTTACATTCTTCCAACCCAGGCGACTCTTAATTTATTATGGGCATCTTTTCACTCGATCCAAACAATCGATATGGTATATTCCCTGTTATACCTTCCGTTATGGCTTGTCCTTAGTTATTTCTTTGCTGCCTTTTCATTCCGTAAAAATATCATTGTTTCGAGTAAAGCATGAACAATATCCTAATATACTCCCGTAATGACATGAAGTTAATATTCAGGGATCCTATTCTCTTTGTTATGCTTTTTGTCCCTATTATAATTATTCTTCTTTTGCGTTTTGGCCTTCCGGCAATTACAGCTGTTTTTCCCGACCTTGGACCTTATCACGCCCTTATTTTGGGAATGTTTTGCCTGGTAACCGGAATGTTTCCTGCATTTATTTATTCCTTTATCATGCTTGACGAGAAAGACCAGGAGGTTCTGGCTGTCATAAGAGTACTTCCTATTTCTTCAATGGATTTCATCCTCTTCCGTCTTTTGTTTATAACTGTATTTTCCTATTTCTTTATCGTTCTGATTATTGCATTTACCGGGATACTTGACTGGTCCATTTTTAAAATCCTGGTGGTTTCCCTCCCGGTTTGCCTGATTGCGCCTGTATCAAGTCTTTTTATAGCCGGTTTTGCCAGGAATAAAATTGAGGGCGCTACCTGGTTGAAAGGATTGAATTTCATTATGTTTCTTCCCATCCTGAGCTATTTTGTCCAGGGTTCATATGAATACTTTTTGGGCGTTCTGCCAGTTTACTGGATTTTTAAACTATTTGATTCCGGATTTTCCAGCCTCTCTTTCTGCCTTGTTTATACAATAGCCATTCTCTACCTTTTTCTATTCCTCCTTCTGGGAATAAGAATATTTAAAAAGAGAGTACTTCCTTAAGACTGACAATTTTGCACAATTGACTGACAAAATTTCCCTGCATCTCTTTTGGCACAGTAAATGTAAACGTATCTGCATGTTTGCATATTTAAATCATAATTTACATGAATACAATAGAAGTTAATTCCCTTGAGGATCTTAAATCAAAGATTGAAAATGAAAAGCGTTCCTTTCTCCTGATATATAAAAAGGGATCTGAGCAAAGCGATAAAGCATTTCAAAATTTTAGTTATGCCTCTAAAGATTCCAGTGAAATTGGACTTTTTGCTGCTGATGTAAATATGGTCAGAGACATACATCCTGAATATTCAATCAGCTCTGCTCCTGCATTGCTGGAGTTTTCCGGAAATGAGTTCAGGAATACATACAAGGGTGCCCATGACTCAGGTTATTACAAAGGCCTGATTGATAATGCCGTATATGTAGCCAAAGCTGAAAAAGAAGGCCGGAAAATTAAACAGGTTACCGTATATTCCACGCCAAGCTGTTCCTGGTGCACAACCCTGAAGTCCTATCTTAATAAAAGTGGCATCCGCTATTCGGAGGTAGATGTTTCAAAAAATGAAAATGCCGCCCGGGAAATGGTGCGCAGGAGTGGTCAGCAGGGAGTTCCACAGACCCTTATTGGAGGAGAAATGGTTATTGGTTTCGATAAACCAAAAATCAACCGATTGCTTGAGATACAGGGATAAGAAAGTTTATTAAATTTGTCAGCCGAAATATTCAACTATTCACAACATATTATATTTACTTATTATGAAAGAATTACAACCCATAAACCAGAATGTACTTCTGGATGTAACTGAAGATTCAAAAGAACAAACAACTGCCTCAGGGATCATCATCCCGGATTCTGCAAAGGAAAAACCCAAAACAGCAAAAGTTGTTGGCCTGAGTAATATTGACAATGCCGAAATCTCCGTCGGAGACGTTGTTCTTTTTAAGGAATATTCAGGAACTGAAACAGAGTTTGAGGGCAGGAAGTATCTTATTCTCCCTTATGCCGATGTTCTCGCCAAGGTAGTGGAAACTGAGTCCATCTAATTCACCCAAGTTCTGGGGCTGTCTCAAAAGGGCAGCCTCTTTTGTATGTGCTATTTATCGATTTCAAGTTATGTATTGTAAAACAGGTATTTAATAGCTTGATTATCGAAACAGAATTATATTTTTGGGGCATCAATTTTTACCATTAACTAATCCAACTAATATGAGATCATTTATGACGGTGCTGGTTGCAATATTATTATTGGCAGCTGGATGTACCCAAACAGAAAACAAAATGAAAGATTCAGAAAATCCATTTTTTAGTGAATACGATACTCCCTTTCAGGTTCCTCCATTTGACCTGATTGAAGAAGAGCATTTCCTGCCGGCTTTTGAGAAAGGAATAGAAGTCGAAAAGCAGGAGATTTCTGATATTGTCAATAATACTGATGAACCCGAGTTTTGAAAATACCATTGAAGCACTTGACAGAACAGGTGCTTTACTGACCAAGGTTGAAAAGTTTTCGGTAATCTTCAGGGAGCAAATACCAGCGATGAACTGAAATGCCATTGCCGAAGTGGTTGAGCCCATGCTCTCAGCTCACAGGGACGATATCAATCTAAATCCGGATCTTTTTGCAAGAGTAAAGGCAGTATATGCAAAGAAGGATGATCTGGAATTAAGCACCGAGCAATCTTACCTCCTGGAGAAAATTTACAAAAACTTTGTTCGCGGTGGTGCAAATCTGAATGATGAAGACAAGGCAAAATTCAGGGAAATAAATACAAAGTTATCAGTACTTACTCTGAAATTCGGTAACAACGTGTTGGACGAAACGAATTCATATAAGATGTATATTGATAATGAAGAGGACCTTGCCGGTCTCCCTGAAGGAGTCATTGCCGGTGCAGCTGATGCTGCCAAAGCAGATGGACAGGAAGGTAAATGGTTGTTTACAACCCAAAGACCCAGTATGTATCCTTTCCTCACCTACTCTGGCAAGCGTGAACTTCGTGAAAAATTGCATAAAGCATATTACAACAGGGGAAATAACGGTAATGACAAGGACAATAATCAAATCATTAATGACATTGTTAACCTCAGAGTAGAAAGAGCACATTTACTTGGATACGAAACACACGCTCATTATATTCTCGAGAAAAATATGGCTAAAACCCCCGAAAATGTTTACAAGCTTCTTCAGCCTGTATGGGATGCTGCATTGCCTCTTGCACAAGAGGAAGTGAAGGAAATGCAGGCCATAATTGACAAAGAAGGTGGAAACTTTAAACTTGAAAATTGGGACTGGTGGTATTACTCCGAAAAGGTAAGGAAAGCAAAATACGATTTGGATGAAGAAGAGATCCGTCAGTATTTCAAGCTCGAAAACGTCCGTGATGCTGTATTCCAGGTTGCTAATAACCTCTGGGGACTAACCTTTACTCCTATTGCTGACATACCAAAACCACATCCGGATGCTCAGGCATTTGAAGTTAAGGAAGCTGATGGTTCCCATATTGCTGTGCTCTATATGGATTTTTTCCCGAGAGCCAGTAAGCGAGGGGGAGCATGGATGAGTTCTTACCGAAAGCAACAACGCATCAATGGCGAAATGGTAACACCTGTTATAACCAACGTCTTCAATTTCACCAAACCTACCGGAGACATGCCTGCCCTGATCAGTTATGATGAAGCAAGTACTATTTTCCATGAGTTTGGCCATGCTTTGCATGGGATGCTTTCTGATTGCGATTATTACACTCTCTCAGGAACATCTGTTTCAAGGGATTTTGTGGAGCTTCCTTCATCAATTATGGAAAACTGGTGTGCAGAGCCGGAAGTAATGAAAATGTACGGAAAACATTATGAGACGGGGGAATCCATACCTGATGAGTTGATCGAAAAAATACAAAAAGCCGGTCATTTTAATCAGGGTTTCACGAATCTAGAATACCTGTCCGCTGCCTTCCTTGATATGAATTGGCATACTTTTAAAGAGACCCAGGAAGTGGATGTGGGGGAATTTGAAAAGGAGGCATTGACTGAACTTGGACTTATCCCGGAAATTGTTGTCCGTTACCGCAGTACCTACTTCAACCATATTTTTGCCGGAGGTTATTCCGCTGGATATTATGCTTATAAATGGTCTGAGGTACTGGATGCTGACGCTTTTGAAGCATTTAAGGAAACATCCCTTTTCGACGCAGAAACAGCCCGGTCTTACCGTGAGAATATTCTCGCAAAAGGAGGTACCGATGATCCATTGGAATTATACAAAAAATTCCGTGGCAGGGAACCATCTATTCAGCCGCTATTGAAAAGAGACGGACTGTCAAAACCATAATACCTGGGTGCCCTCCGGAATAGGAGGGCACCCATTTATAAATATTTCATATATTAGATTCTTGTCATCAGACAACGAACTATGTTTATCCCGCTCAGGATAAGGTTGTTACATAATTTTGGCAGAAGTTCCTTTAACATCGGTTTTCTGTTTGCCCTAATAGGACTTATTTTTGTTGCATATTTCAGCTCAATTTTAAACTGGAAACTGCTTTTTGCTGATGAAGAGGACTTTTCAAGGGCAAATGCAATTATTACCGAAATTCAGCCAACCAAATACTCCGTTAATGATAATTTTCTTTTTGAATATTATTACAGTTATTCCCTTGATGAAATAAAGGAGAATACGGGTTCATTTCTGGAATATGAAGGTGTCTACCGAATGGATCAAAGTATACAGGTTGAATACCTGAGCAATTCCCCCGAAATATCACGTTTTTCCGGAAAAGACCGGCGTAATTTTGATAAGATCATGTTCCTGGCCGGTGTGGGCGGATCCCTGATTGGAATCATTTTCCTGGTCCCTTCTATACGGAAAACCAGAAAAGAGAGAAAAATCCTTATCGCCGGCAGACCAGCCAGGGGAAAACTAATCCATGCTGAGCCAACCAATCTATCAATAAACGAACAAACCGTATATAAACTAATATTTGAATATTCTACGGGCAATAATAAATCCCAGCAGTTTTCAACCCGGTCTCATTTAATCCGTAACCTTTCAGAGGAGCATTTTCAAACCTTGGTTTATGATCCCAGGCAGCCCGAAAGCGCGGTTATAATTGATACTCTTCCCGGTCCAGTTGCCAGGTATGTGACGGAGAAGATTGATCCCGCCATGAATTAAGTTCCTCAAGCTTCGTTATCAGCGTGTACCCTTTTACTATCTTTATACTTTCATGAAGAAGTACTCCAATATACCTTTTGCCCCTGCAAAATTCCCGATATTCTATGGGTGGATCATTCTTTTAGTTGGTACAATTGGAATAATAATGAGCATCCCCGGACAAACCATCGGGGTTTCAATTTTTACTGAAAATCTTCTGGAAGACCTGAATATAAACCGTAATAACCTGAGCCTTGCATACTTGGTTGGAACCGTAGGTTCTGGATTGCTTATAACCCGAGCGGGTAAATTTTATGACCGGTTTGGAGCCCGGGTAATGGCCTTTATCGCAGCGTTGATGCTAGGAATAATGCTCTTTTTCCTAACCCGGATTGAGTCCTTTATTCATTTTTTTGACGATAACAGTCGAATTTCGACGGTCGTATCAACCTTTATTCTTCTGGCAATCGGATTCTGGGGAATACGGTTTTTCGGACAGGGTTTGCTGACCATGGTTTCAAGAAATATGGTCATGAAATGGTTTAATAAAAGACGGGGGTTTGCAAATGCAGTACTGGGTATTTTTTCAGCTTTTGGTTTCTCGCTGGCCCCTAAAATCTTTAACCAGATCATTGAAAGGTTGCAATGGCAGGGGGCTTGGTTGCTTCTAGCAATAATTATTGGAATTGGGTTTGTAGGTTTTCTGCTGATTTTTTACAGGGATAATCCAGTAGATAGCGGCTGTGTAGCCGATGGAACAAGAATTTCCAACAAAAAAAGTAAACGACCTCCAAGTCTTCCGGATCGTGAATATAACCTTTCTGAAGCTAGAAAAACCAGGGCTTTCTGGGCATTTACTCTTGGAATAGCCCTATCTGCAATGTATATCAGCGGACTTATTTTTCATGTTGTTTCGGTCTTTAAAAGCGCAGGATTAGACAAGGAGATGGCCCTGGGGATTTTTGTTCCTACCTCCATTATTGCCATTGTTGTGCAGTTTTCCTGTGGTTATATCTCTGACTTTATCCGTTTGAAATACTTAATGATGCTGTTTATGTTCGGAATGATGGTAACTACGGCCGGACTGGCCTTCCTTGGACAGGTAAGTATTGCATACTGGATGATAATTTCAGGAAATGGAATTGTCTGGGGAATGTACACCGTGCTTATTGCAGTTACCTGGCCCAGGTTCTTTGGACTCAAAAATTTGGGTGCAATATCCGGCTTTTCTCTCAGCTGGGCAGTTATCGCTTCAGCCCTTGGCCCATATCTTTTCAGCCTGTCAATGAACATTACTGGTAAATATATAGCTATCGCGTTGATCAATGCAGTCCTGTCTGTAATTCTCTTTCTCGTCGCATTTAAAGCTGATAATCCCAACGAAATAAAAAAGAGCCATGAAGAACCTACGAAAAACTATTCACATTAAAGTCCCTCTCGAAGAAGTTTTCAATGCTATTACCAATCCACTAACCATAGAGCTTTGGTCAGGCTTTGAAGCCAGAATGGAACCAACTCCTGGCGGTGAATTCTCCATGTTTGAGGGTGACATTTCAGGAAAGATCAAATCCATTAAATCTCCAAACCTTGTAGAACAGATCTGGGATTTTGGAGAACAAGAGGAGGAGTCTTTAGTTCGTATCGAACTTTTTGAAGATTCCGGAAAGACCAGGCTTGAAGTTAATCATACCAATATTCCAGACGATGTTTTTGAAAATATTGAAACCGGATGGAAACACTATTTCCTGGAAGCCATGAAATCCTATCTTGAAAATTAGGTCTTATAGCATCTAGGTCGGAGAACCAATTATTCTTACAGATTTGTATCTTTAAAGCTGAAACCCAGCTGACCATAAATGAGATTCCGAATCCTGTTTATCGGATATGCAATACTTTGCATCATTTTCCTGTCACCTCGCTTAAATGCGCGGGACCTGGATGAAATAAAGAAAAGCGGGGAAATAAGGATTGCTTTTACCGAGACCGACTACAACACAATTAACTATCCCCTGGCCGTTGAGTTTGCCAAATACCTGAATGTAAGTCTGGAAGAGGTTACCATTGAATGGGATCAGGCATTTCAAATCGATGGCATAATCCCGGAAGACGTCCAGTCCAACCCCGATGTATCTTATACTCCTGATATTTTCACAGAGGTTGATGCCATTTTCAGCACTTTCACTATACTCGATTGGAGGAGGCGCTTATTCGACTTTTCTGAGACCCTTTTTTCTGCTGAGTTAATTATGATAAGCGAAAAGGAAGACTCTCCTGAAAATTATGAAGAATTGAAGGGCAAGAGTATTGCTATGATGAGAGGCACAAGCTTCGAAAGCCGGATCTCGGAAATTAATGAGTCTATCGGGGGTGGCATTACTACTCTGCTTACTGAAAGTTCTGACGATGCAAAAGATCTTCTTATAAAAGGTGAGGTTTGGGGAATTGTTCTGGATGCAGACGAAGCGTTGAATTTCAGGGCAAACAACGACAATGCCTTTAAAATTGGCATTCCAATCAGCACCGTAAGCAAAACTGCATATGCTGTCGAGAAAGGGAATTCTCTTCGTCGAGAAATTGAGAATTTCTTTGAAACCATAGCCAATAATGGGGAACTGGACCGGATTTTTGAAGAAATGTTCGGTCTCACCTACTCAGCCTACTTTCAACAGATATCCAAAAGTTCACGCCTGGAATATATTAACCGGGACCTTGGCGATATTCTCGAATCAAAAAAACTGGTAGTAGCCCTGAGAGAAAGAAGTTTTATTTACAGAGAAGACGGACCTAAGCAGCTTATGCATGCCCTGGCTGAAGAATTCGCAGATTTTCTGGGTGTACAAATGGAATTTGTTGTCACTCCTTACTTCGGCAAATATTGGGAAACGGCAGATGGACAGGTCTTCAGGGATAGTTCCTATACTCCTGAATGGTTTAATTATTTCGATGTAGCCTGTGAAGTAATTGCTCCGCTTGACTGGAGGACTGACAAGGTAGACCTGGTCGGAATCTATCCATCAGAATATGCCGTCATTGGCAGAAAAGACACTCCGGTGGAAAGTATTGAAGATCTTAAAAATCTGTATGGTGTAACTGCGAAACAAACAGTATACGAAGAAATCCTTCTTGAAAACGGAGTGGATAGTTTTTATTATACAAACGTGAATAGCTTTCTTGGAGATATCCGGGATGGTAAAGCTGATTACACTATTATTTATAATGCATTCTTTGAGTTATCCGAGTACCCTGGACTTGAATTAAAGCTAAATCTCGGAGAACTGGAAGTATGCTGGGCATTGAGAAAGGATCAGCCGGAATTAAAATGGGCGCTTGAGGAATTTATTAAAAGATCTGAAGAAAAAGGATTGATCAGTATTCTACTCAAAGCCATGAGAGGACAGACCCTGCAAACAACAGAAGATTTCATCAGCAGCTATTATGAGCGTTTTCAAACGGGCCAGCTTCCATATGTACTCTATGGAATGGAAGACGGCCTTCCCCAGGAGGATATTTTTTCCATCTACCAGGACCGTAAAGGATATATGTGGTTTGGGACAAACTCCGGTGTTGTCCGATACAATGGCAGAGAGATGAAACTCTGGGATACCGACAATGGACTTTCCGACAATACTGTGCTTGATATAAAACAGGATACATCCGGAGCAATTTATTTTGCAACCTCAAAAGGGGTAGCAGTCTTTAAGGAGGACAGCATCGTTGAAAATCTGCTTGAAGAGATTTCTTTCACTTCTATCTTTATCGATGATGAGGATAATAAATGGATGCTGGGTGATGACGGTGTTTACCTGCTCGATAAGCAACACAACCTGACCCATATAAATGAATCCTTCCCTGATCTGCCGGATAATATTTATGATGTTAGTGAAGATCCGGTTACCCGGGATAAATATATTGCCACATCGGAAGGGGTCTATCGTTTTTCCCTTTCAGATAATACCCTGGTAAAAGTATTTGATGAATATTGTTATTCGATTTTTATTGATGTGAATGACAGTATCTGGATATCAACCCCTGAAGGCATCATCATTTCAAGTCTTATGGATTTTCGTTCCGGATCACAGCCGGAGAAAAACAGAAGTCTGAATAAAAGTCTGAATTTATCAGACAAGATTATTAAGGGGATTTACCAGAATAGTTATGGCTCCGTATGGTTGATCTCTGACTCCGAAATCCTACAGGTATTATCAACCGATCAGAAGGCTATAAAATATGAAAAGGAAATAGGCCTGAAAAACAATAGTATTCTTTCTTTCTGGGTGGACCTTGAAGATAATATCTGGATAGGATTTTCCGGGGGACTTCAAAGACTTACCAACAAAAGAGGATTGCGAAACTTTTACCCCAATACCCTGAATTCCTATATCTATTCTTCATTTGAAGATAAGTTTGGACGAATCTGGATCGCATCCAACAATGGCATATATTATTTCATTGATAAGCTGGTAAATTACACACAGAACCTGTCCTCCAGAACAGATAAATATTGCGCCACCACTCTCCCATCCGGTAATATTTTGGCCTCCTCCTCGGAAGGCCTCTATGAGATCAATGTAAATACCCTGGAGGTTGTCCGGCGGAAAAAGTTTTCAAATTATCTTCTTAGCATTGAAAACATAACGGTTTCTTCCACAGGTGAGATTTTCTTGCTAACGGGACTGAATGGTGTTGTTTATCATCTTGATAATTTTAATTCGGAACCCACCATTATTGAGAACAAACAAACCACAAATATTTACCAGTTAATTGATCTTAACGGGATCATTATCGGCGGAAACAAAAACGAAATCGTTGATTTTCATGATGGGAATTTCAGGACAATCGAAAGCATATCCTGCAATATCTGGAGCATGTGCAATGCGGACAATGCATTATGGATTGGCAGTGATTGCGGGCTTTGGAAATTTGAGGAAGGGGAGTATAAGAAACTGGAGGTTCCAGACAATAATACCGTTGTTAAGGCCATCGTTCCTGCAAAAAATAAAAACTACCTATGGCTGGGCACAAACAGTGGGTTTTCCTATTATAATACCTCAAATAACGAAATTGAATTTACCATTGACTCGAAAGACGGTCTCCCTGGAAATGAAATAACGGTTGGCAACCTATTCATTGATGCCAACGATCTTTTGTGGATCGGAACTTATCATGGTTTGTCCAATTTTAACCTCCGGGCAAAAGCCACACGTACTTTCACCCCCCTATGCTATATCGAGGAAATCCTGATGAACGGAGAATCCATCGATAAGGAAAGCGGAAAGGTTTTCAGTCATTTTGAGAACAATTTTGTTTTTGAAATATCAGGATTGTCCTACTCTGACGAACGATCGATTGAATATGAATTTTACCTGAGGGGGATTGAAAATGAATATTCTTCCTATAATAAGGGTCCCGAATTCAAAGCCTACTATAGTAATCTGCCCCCGGGCAAATATGAGTTTATTTATAAAGCCAAGGGCAAAAACAATGTCTGGGGATATGCCCAGAAGTATGTGTTTACTATAAAAAAGGCCTGGTATCAAACATGGTTGTTCCGTATCACGATGATCATGATTGTCATTGGAGGTGCCTGGTCATTCTACAAAATCCGTGTTCGTGCCATTGAGGCTCAGAAAAAAAGGCTGGAACAATTAGTTAGGGAACGTACCCATGAACTTGAAGTTGCAAATATTGAAATTGAGGCACAGAGGGACCTGGCCACCTCGCAACGTGATAAAATCTCCCAGCAGAAAAAGGAAATCGAAGACAGTATATTGTATGCCCAGAGGATACAAAAATCCCTGTTGCCGGCAACAGCTCTCCTTGATCAGTTACTTCCCGAACATTTCATATTTTTCAAGCCAAGAGATATTGTAAGCGGGGATTTTTACTGGGCTAATTACATCCGGGATAAACTCATAATTACTGCTGCGGATTGTACCGGACATGGAGTACCTGGGGCATTCATGAGCATGCTTGGAATTGCTTTTTTAAATGAGATTGTAAACAAACAGGAGCAAATTGATGCCAGCATTATTCTCAACCAGTTACGCAATGAAATAATCCAGGCACTTGGTCAGAAAGGGGCTGAAGGAGAGTCAAAAGACGGAATGGATATGTCTCTTATAATAGTAGACCAGGTAAATAAAACCCTTCAGTTCGCTGGAGCCAATAACCCCCTTTATGTTATCAGGAATAAAGAATTGACCGAGACCAAGGGAGATAAAATGCCGGTGGCCATACATGAGACAATGCATCCCTTTACCAGTCACAGTATTTCACTTGAAGCTGGAGACGCTGTTTATATTTTTTCTGATGGCTATCCTGATCAGTTTGGTGGACCCAGGGGAAAGAAGTTTTTATACAAAGCATTTAAAAACCTTCTTACAGAAATCTCCGATAAAACGATGGCTGAGCAAATAGATATCCTTGAGCAGACTATGGCGGAATGGCAGGGAAATGTCGATCAAATCGATGATATGGTGATCATAGGAATTCGTATTTGATCCCCGGACATGCAACCCTTATTGCTTTCTCCTGTCTTTCCAGTTAAAACAGATCACAAACTAATCTATATGCAATGAAAAAAATAATTACTGCCATCCTGATTATGCTGTCTGTCGCGGGACTGAAGGCACAAGATAGTGATATACAGACCCTGTTTTCCGGCTCAACACGGATTAGTGGTTTCGGGGGACCAATAATGAGTTTTACTACATTGAACGGTGAGTTTGCCCATATGATGGGTGGCGGCGGTGGTGTACTTCTTGGAGATTTCTTCCTCGGAGGCTATGGTGAAGGATTAACCAATGGCATTCCCGTAAACGGCAATCGCCTGAACTTTGGACATGGTGGGTTCTGGACAGGTTATTCATTTATGGCAGCCCGCCCTCTTCATCCAACAGTTTCAGCCCAGATTGGCTGGGGATCAGTTTCCGAGCATGACCCTGATTATAGCTATTGGGGTACTCCCGACAATGTTTTTGTTTTTAACCCGGCCGTTGAACTTGAAATGAACTTTACAAAATTCTTCCGTCTCGGGGTGGGAGTCCATTACAGGATTGTTACCGGGGCCAATCCGGAAATCAGCAGCCTGTCAAATTCTGATCTGTCGGGACCCGGGGCCTTGCTAACCTTTAAATTTGGTTGGTTCTAAAACAGTTTCTTATTTCCATAGACATAGTGTGATTATTGCGCGGGAACTTTTAACTCTGGAAGTTCCCGCGTTTTTTCTATTTTTAGAACGTGTATGATTTCATTGTAATTGGATCCGGCTTCGGCGGAAGTGTCTCCGCAATGCGACTGGCTGAAAAAGGCTATTCTGTTCTTGTTATTGAAAAGGGTAAGCGATATACCCAGAAAGATTTTCCAAAAACGAATTGGAATCTCAGAAAATATCTCTGGATTCCAGCTTTCCGATTATTTGGCTTCCAAAAACTTACATTTAAACGCCAGGCCAGTATACTCTCCGGAGTTGGAGTCGGGGGAGGAAGCCTGGTATATGCCAACACCCTGTTTTATCCTCCGGATGAATTTTTCAACCATCCATCATGGAATAAACTGAATAACTGGAAGGATATTCTCCAGCCATTCTATGAAAAAGCGGCTTTTATGATGGGAAGAACAAAATACGATAAACTAAATCCCGAAGATCATTTTTTAAAAGAAGTCGCTGCGGAAATGAACAGAAGTGATTCCTTTGATAATGTTCAGGTAGGGGTATATCTTAATGATGATAAAACGGAAAGAGATCCCTATTTTAAGGGAAAGGGACCCCAGAGGTCCCCCTGCACGGAGTGCGCCGGATGCATGGCAGGATGCCGGGAAAATGCAAAAAACTCTCTGGATAAGAACTACCTGTATTTCGCAGAAAAGATGGGAACGAATATTCTAGCTGAGACCAGGGTGCTGAAAATTGAATACAAAAAAGATAAATACAAGATTACATGCAGGTCTTCTACTTCAATATTCAGGCGAAGAAATACAATCTATGAGTCTGATGGATTAATCATTGCAGGGGGCACTTTAGGCACTATGGAATTACTCCTTGAGCAAAAACAAAAATATAAATCCCTTCCCGGTCTATCTGATAAACTGGGAACCGGCATCCTTACAAATTCCGAAACTCTCTGTGCTGTTTCTTCCATTCCGGCCAAAATGAATAATGGTTTAGCCATATCATCAGTTTTCAATCCGGATGATAATACACATATTGAGGTAGTTAAGTATCCGGACGGATCAAATGCTCTCAAAGCATTTTTCTGGCTATCGGCCAGTGGGTCCAGGTACAATGCCATCCGGTTTCTTAAGCTTTTACTGAATATGATTAAACAACCCGGGAAATTTCTGAAAATGGCTTTTGATATGAACTGGTCTACTAACCTTGTTATTTTCCTGGTCATGCAGCACATTGAAAATGCCATGTCAATGAAATGGAAAAAATCCATATTGGGAGGCAGGATGACTCTTGAAAACAAGGGGAATAAGAAAGTTCCTGCCTATATTGATGTGGGACAAAAAGCAATGGAAAAATATGCTGAAAAATCCGGGGGTATTGCACAAAATATAATCCTGGAAGTTTTGTTCAACCGATCGACAACTGCACATATACTCGGTGGTTGTCCAATGTCAGAAAACATAAGTGAGGGAGTTGTAGATCCTCAGCTCAGAGTTCATGGCTATAAAAACATGTATGTAGTTGACGGATCTGTTGTGCAGGGCAACATAGGGGTAAATCCAAGCTTTTCCATACTTGCCATGGCAGAATATGCAATGGATTGCATCCCCGAAAAAGAAGGTAATACGCTGAAACCACTTGAAAAGCAACTGGAAATAATTTCATGACATTCATATCTTACATATTCCGGAAATTGTCAATTTTTATTATTCTGCTATTGCCGACCCTTTATGCCTGCAGTAAAGGTTTAGAGAAGGAATCAGTATTTGATGATTTTCAATCCATTCCCCATTTAAAAGACATCATCATTGACGGGGATCCCTCTGATTGGCCGGACTCTTACCCTCCTATCCGTCTACTCTCGGATATCCAGGGAGAGTCACCTGCTCCTGGTGACCTGAAAGCCTATTTCAGACTTGCCTGGAGTGAAAACGGACTTTTAATCCTGGCAGAGGTAGAGGACGATGTCATCTTTGAAGACCCGAAAAAGTTCTGGAATGGAGATGGTATAGAAATTTTTTTAAGTCCAGGTATAGGTTCTTTTGATATCATTCAGATGTCCCTGCGACCCTCTTTTGATCTGAAAGATTCACTGGTATTCATGAATATTTTCGATCACCGAAGGTCTGATTCATTAAAAACCATATCCCCTGAATCTATGTTTTTCGGTTCCAAATCCTCTTCCGCTTATTGCCTGGAGGGTCTGATCCCACTGGATATGCTTGGCTTATCCGCAGCGGCTGAAACCATGGAAATGGCTATACAGCTATACATAAATGATGCAGACTTCAGTGGAGATACTTCGAATTTCAGCCTCCCCTGGTTCCCGGTACGAGATTCTTACAGAAATCCCTATGCCTTCCAAAAAATTCGCTTCTCTCAATCCCAGGTTCCTTCCCGACCCTGCGAGGTCAGGGCAATAATTAAGGACGATCAATCCCTCCAGATCAAGCTTCTGTCCGAGGAACCATATAGCAACAGGGATATGAGTATTCAGGCAGGTAACCTTAACAGACGTTTTAGCCTGAACCAGGAAAACCCTGACCTTTTCGTTTATGAATGGAATCTGCCCTTCCGTAAATTGGCTTCAGAAAAAGACGTCCTTCGGTTTTTCCAACATGATAGTCTATTTTTCGAAATCAACCTTTGCCTCCTTCACAGGGTTTACGAGGACATTTCTGAACCCAATCGTTTTGAAAAAGAAATAAGAATTTTTGAGATTCTTGACCATTTTAATCCACCTCCACCCAAATCACTAATTATCACAGGTAGTTCGACAATTCGGAGATGGAATAATTTAAACAGTGATCTGCCCGGATTTGATTTTATTAACAGGGGATTTGGTGGATCTACTATGGAAGACCTCAACTACTATGCAGACCGCATAGTTTTCCCGAATGATCCTTCAGGAGTATTTATTTACGAAGGTGATAACGACATTGCCAGGGGGACCAGTCCCTCACAGTTCATTGAGGGTTGTGTTGAATTTATTGATGCATGCAGGGACCGAATTCCTTCAGCCGAATTATACTTTTTATCAATAAAGCCCAGTCCCTCCCGAATAAAAAACTGGGAGGATATGCAAACAGCCAATCGTTTGCTAGAGGAGTTAACTGAGCGGTATGAAAATGTCCACTACATTGATATTTCCGTCGGTTTACTGAATGAATACGGTGAACCTATAGAAGACCTGTTTGTTGAGGATCGCCTGCATTTGAACGAAAAGGGGTATAAAATTCTTTCTGAAACATTAAAATCAAATATAAACTAAGAATAACTTTATATAACATATGAATCTTGCTGAATTACAAAATATTATAAATAATCAGGAAACGTTTTTCCGGTCTGGAGCCACCCTGGATATCGGCTTCAGAATTAAAGCCCTGACTAAACTCAGAGGCCTGTTAAAGGAATACGATCAGGAAATTAATGAGGCATTAAGGCTGGATTTAGGGAAACATCCTTTTGAGTCTTATGCAAGTGAACACGGACTTGCCATCCAGGAAATCGGAATCATGATCAGGAACCTGAAACGCTGGTCCCGTCCCCAAAAAGCCTATACCCCGATGGCCCACTGGTTTGGCAGGAGCTATTTTCTGAATCAGCCATACGGCAAGGTCCTGATCATTTCTCCGTGGAATTACCCATTGCAGTTGTTATTCATGCCACTTATCGGGGCCGTTGCTGCCGGAAATTGTGTGCTTGCAAAGCCATCCAGGCATGCCATCAACACGACCCGTCTGATGCAAAAACTGATTTCAGAAAATTTTGCTCCTGAACATATTTGTTTAATTGACGGGGGTAGTGAAATAAACCGGATTATCCTTGAGCAACATTTTGAATATATCTTTTTTACCGGTAGCACAAATGTGGGCAAGAAAGTAATGGAGGCTGCTTCCAGGAACCTTACACCGGTATCCCTTGAGCTGGGAGGCAAATCCCCTGTTTTTGTTGAGCCCGATACCTCTCCTTCCCTGGCTGCAAAAAGGATTATGTGGGGAAAACTACTCAATGCCGGTCAATCCTGTGTTGCCCCTGACTACCTTTTAGTACACAAGGATATCAGCGAATGCCTGGTTCAGGAAATGAAAAAATATCTTACAAAAACCTACGGGGAGGACATTAAGTCCAATCCTGATTATGCAAGAATTATAAATAGGGAAACGGCTGAACGTTTAAGCACTTGGTTGAAAAATAAAAATGTTTTACTGGGAGGAGATTGTGATCCGGAAAATAGATATATTTCTCCTACGGTGGTGAAGATCACGGATATGGATGATGTACTGATGCAGGAAGAAGTATTCGGACCTATTTTGCCAATGGTTGAATATGAAAACCTGGATGATGCCCTTGAAATCGTAAGAAACAAACCAAGGCCCCTGGCCCTGTATATTTTTACCCGTTCAAAAAAGATCCAGCAAAAGATAATCCAAGAGTACCCAATCCGGATCCGGAGGAATAAACGAAACCGTTGTTCATTTTATTAACCCTTACCTGCCTTTTGGTGGTGTTGGAAAAAGCGGGATGGGAAGATATCATGGAAAATACAGCTATCAGACCTTCTCTTATAAACGGTCTTTCCTGAACAAGGCCACCTGGATTGATATACCTCTCAGGTACCCGCCATACGCAAAGAAAGTGCGGCTAATAAAAACCCTGATTCGGTAAGTGCCCTGGGGATGGGAAGGGCAATCAGATATCAAGGTCTACCCAAACCGGACAATGATCGGAATGTCTGGCTTCATTCATAATGCCGGCTCCACTTAAGGATTCTGCAAGAACATCTGTAAGCATTTGATAATCCAGGCGCCATCCGAGGTTTTTCTCCCTGGCATTTGAACGAAAACTCCACCAGCTGTATTTAACAGTATCTGGATTCAATTGCCTGAATGAATCCACGAATCCACTGGCAAGGAACCTGTCCAACCACGCTCTTTCTTCAGGCAGGAATCCGGAACTTTTTTTATTCCCCTTTGGGTTGTGAATGTCAATTTCATTATGAGCAATATTAAAATCTCCACAAACCAGAAGCTTTGGCCTTGTCTTACGCAATTCAGCCAGGTAATTCAGAAAATCATCCAGAAAGGTCATTTTTATTTCCTGCCTTATATCACCGGTGGTCCCGGAGGGGATGTAAACATCCAGGACTGAAAAATCTCCGTAGTCCACACGTATAACTCTGCCTTCTGAATCATATCCTTCATGACCCATTCCAATTTCAACATGGTCGGGCTCCTGTTTTGTTAAGATTAACACACCGGAATACCCCTTCTTTACAGCTGAATGCCAGTAATCATGGTACCCGATTTTATGAAATTCCCCAAGATCAACCTGATCCGGTTGTGCCTTTGTTTCCTGAATGCATAAGACATCTCCCTGAATTTCCTTAAACCACTCAAACATGCCTTTGTTCAGGGCTGAACGAATGCCGTTCAGATTGTATGATATTATTCTTTTCATTTAAAAGATGATTGCTATTAAGCCAAAGATAGCGAGAATATTTACTTTTGTAGTCCCTTTATATGCAAGGAAAAGGCCTCGTCATAAAATCTGCCGGAAGTACTTATACTGTCCGTGCTCCTGGTTCGCTTTCGGTCGAATGCAAGCTGGTAGGCAAATACCGCCTGGAAGAGCTCCGCAGTACAAATCCGGTTGTAGTCGGCGACTGGGTGGAATTCAAACTTGAAAAAGACGAGAAACTTGGGCGGATCACCGGGGTTGAATCTAGGAAAAACTATATTCTTCGTAAAGCAACAAATCTTTCAAAAGCACACCAGATCATTGCCTCGAACATCGATCAGCTAATGCTAATGGTAACGGTGAAAAGTCCGGTTACCTATCCCGAATTCATAGACCGCTATCTTATTTCAGCGGAAGCATATAACATCCCTGCCATTTTACTGATCAATAAAACCGACCTGTACAACGATGAGGAAAAACAGAAAGTTGAAGAATGGAAAGAAATCTATGAAAAAATAGGCTATCCCTGTGTTGAGTGTTCCTTGGAAAAAAACATTAACATCCAAAATATTAAAGACCGTTTAAAGGGCAAAGTAAGTTTGATTGCGGGCAATTCCGGAGTTGGAAAAACAACCCTTGTCAACAGGATTGAGCCGGGCCTGAAATTAAAAACAAATGAAATATCGGCCTATCACAAATCCGGAAAACATACAACTACCTTTGCAGAGATGTTCGAGCTCAGCCAGGGCGGATACATCATAGACACCCCGGGAATCAGGGGCTTTGGGATAACCGATATGGAAGATGAGCCATTGTTTCATTACTTCCCTGAAATCTTTGGTAAATCTTCGGGTTGTAAATATCATAATTGCATTCACGTAAACGAGCCAAATTGTGCTGTGATCCAAGCAATTGAATCCGGAGAAATCAGTCCCTCTAGATATAACAGCTATCTGAACCTGCTTTCGGAGCAGAAAAGTACCAGTAAATACAGGTGACTCCTGATTTGGTTAATAATAATGTTTGTGGTAATTTTCAGCTGAATGAACAGGACACCTATTCTCATATTGGTCAGCGTCTTGGTTTTTGTTGCCATCAACACGGTATTTTATTTTACCATCTTTAATCAGCAACTGGAATTCCAAACAGAACTTATCAGCCGGCAAATAAAGGTCTGTGGAAACACGATCGAGCAGGAAGGCTATTTATTCGAAAATGAACTCAACTCGGTTCCCTATCAGAATAATTTTACCAGGCTTTTTACAGATGAAGAAATTAAGCAGCAGGGATCCATACATCTCCAGCAGTTGTATACAGGATTTGATCAACTGATCAATAAAATTACAGTCTATGACAACCAGTCCAATGTTTACAGCCTGATCCTTGACCATAAGGATAATTTCGTCTCAGACTATTATGAATCCCAGCGCCAGGTTGACCTCAATGAGCGGGATGAACTGATTCAGAATAACGAAAAGTTTATTTTAACCATCCCTGGATTTAACGAGACCGGGGAGGTGCTTTCCAATATATTGGTCGATTTGAATTTTAACCGCTTTGTCAAATCCATATTTGAAAGATACGCTCTTGAACAAACTTTATGGCAAACACTTGTTTCCGACGACGGCAAAGTAATCACTACCTCCGAAGACCAGTTTGAGATACCCGGAACTGATCTTGTCCGCATAGGGGCTGATATCCTGGAGGAAACAGAAGGATCCTTGGTCCATACAATTACCATTGACAGTATTCCTACCCGTGTCGTTTCAGTTTATTATCCGGTTCGCCTTGTAAAACGTAATCTGGGTATCATTTTTTCAATGAAAACAGACCTGTTCCTGCGATCAATTATTAGTAAGATAATTTTGATTTCAATTTGTAGCCTGATTCTGATCATTCTCCTTCTCTATATCTATTTCAGGGTTATTAAATCAAAGGGACCTTTACTTGAAACCGGGATTTTATCAGAGAATGCTCTGAAGAAAACCCTTGAGATTCTTCCTGTGGGATTAATATTTATCCGGCAGGACGGGGAAATTTATCTCATTAACAGGGCAGCATTAAATATCCTGGATATTACTGAAAATGTACAATCCCTTTCATATGACAAACTTAACCTGGATAAGGCTACAGTTTCTGTATATGACTCTGTCTATAACAGAACCTTTGGAAAAGGTTCACTGTTACTTATACGCAAGGAAACAAACCTTAAACATGTTTATCAAACAGAACAGGAAGTGGAACTGGGAGAAACTAATACAAGGATGGTGATGCTTCTCGATGTTAGTTTGTTTGAAACTTCAAAGAATCTTGACAAAATTGCACATATCAGCAGGACCGAATTACTGAAAAGCATGGGTCAGGAAATATCTGTTCCTCTGAATAAATTGAAGGAAACCATAATTGAACTAGGAAAAAATAATGCTTCAGAAGACGTTTCTTCTTCTGTCGAAAATTTACATAAATCTTGCTCCCTTCTGGCGAACCTGATTAATGCAACAATGGACTTTGCCAGTCAGAATGCCAGTAATGCAGTCACCGAAGAGATTCCATTCAGTCTTCGGGGAGAAATTGACCTTGCTTTGGAGAATTTTCGCGGAAAAAACTCCAACATCAGTATTATTACCAAGATCCGTAATGAAGTTCCTGATGATCTGGTGGGGGATCCATTCAGGCTCCGTCAGGTATTTTACAATCTTGTTAATAATGCGCTGGAATTAACTTCGGAAGGCAGGATTCTGATCAGTTCCGAGATAATGGAGCTTCATGCAGGTATTCTTAAAATTAAATTCCAGGTCGAAGATACCGGGAACGGTTTCCCTGAGCAAAAGATCGCCGAAATTATGAAAGATCTCGACCTGGGAGAATGGAATACAAATACTGAATCAGATGCATACAAATTAAGATTATCCCTTGCAAAACAACATATTGAAATAATGAAGGGCCAGTTATGGCTAACTTCTCCTTCAAGCATCTCAACAAGTCCGGATCAACCGGGCATGAAATATACTTTCACCCTGGAAATATTTTCCGGATCCAGCATTTCCGAAAACCTGGTTTTTAAAGATGTCCATAATCCTGAAAAGATTTCCTGCCTGCTGCTCTCTCAAGCTAAAATTCCGGAAGAAAAATTATTTGCAGCCCTTAGAGATCTCGGGGTGACATTTAAACAACTTATTTACCGCCGAGAAAACCTTGATTCTCTTTTTGAACTGGTAAAAGAAAAATCATCTGATCTTCATATGGTCTTCATAGTCCATTCTCCAAAAGAAGATGGATTTCTGGTCGCAGAGGAGTTGAAAAAGCGAGGGATCACTGAAAATCAGATATTGATTCTCCTAAGTTCTGATCCCCGTCATGACAATTTTGCCCTTAGCAGGAATACGGGCATAGAATATTATATTGAGGAACCGTATGAACCTTATAGACTGGTGGAAATCCTGAAAAATCATTTTCCTGGATTAAACCCTGAATTATGGAATAAAGTCCCTGGAGCAACTAAAATTGACAAGGGTCTTGAAGTTCTGCTTGCCGAGGACAATGTCTTTAACCGAAAAGTTATTCAGGGTCTTTTTAAAAGGCTTGGATGTGAAATCGATCAGGCGAAAAACGGCCGGGAAGCGGTAGAAATGGTCGGGAAGAAGAAATATGATATTATTTTCATGGATCTTTTAATGCCTGAGATGGATGGACTGCAGGCGGTAATGGAGATACGTAAGTCAGGTTTAAAAATTCCCATCATTGCTTTGACTGCAGTTGAAGATCAGGAAAGTCGTCAGAATGCAATTAACGCTGGTTTTGATGACTATTTAATCAAGCCGGCAAGCGAAGAGAGTCTTCGCAAAATAATTCTTCGGAGCCGTTCAAAATCCGACTAGAAATCTTACCCGAAACAAATGGATGAGGGATTGGACATACTGGCTTTTCTCAGGAAAGCAGAAGAGATTCCGGTTGTGGATGTTAGAACTCCCGCGGAATTCAGGCAGGGCCATATCCCTACAGCTTATAATATTCCGCTTTTCTCGAACCAGGAAAGAGCCAGTGTTGGTAAAACCTATAAGCAGACCGGGAAAAACGAAGCGGTTATCATGGGATTGGAATATGCCGGTCCAAAAATGAAAGACCTTGCCCTTCAGGCATCAAAAAAAGCAAAAAACAATAAGCTTCTGGTTCACTGCTGGAGGGGAGGTATGAGGAGTGCAAGTATGGCCTGGTTGTTTAAAACAGCGGGACTGGAAAGCGAGACCCTGGAAGGGGGATATAAATCCTTTCGCCGGCATGTTCTCGGGTTTTGTGAAAAGAAATTTCCCTTTGTCGTTATTGGCGGTTTAACGGGTTCCGGAAAAACAGACATTCTTCACGAACTTGTAATAATGGGGGAGCAGGTTCTTGATCTTGAAAAACTGGCCCATCATAAGGGATCAGCTTTTGGGTCGCTCGGCGAAAAAACTCAGAAAACCAATGAACAATTCGAAAATGATATATTCTGGGAACTCAATAAAATGGATATGAATCAGTCCATCTGGATTGAAGACGAAAGCAGAAATATTGGCAGAAACACGCTTCCCCTGGGCATATACAGAAATATTCGGAGCTCATCACTAATTTTTCTTGATGTTCCGCTCGAAGGCAGGGTAGAAAGGCTGGTAAATGATTATGCCAGGTTCCCCGAGGAAGATTTATGTGCTTCAGTGGACAGAATCCGTCCTAAACTGGGAGACAGGGCGGCAGGTGACGCCATTAAGGGAATCAGGGAAGGTAATTACAAAATAACAGCCAGGCTGGTGCTTCATTATTACGATAAGACTTACAGGTTTGGTTTACAGAACAGAGAAGAGGATTTGGTCCATCATATCAACATTGAGAGCTCAGCAGATATTAAAACTGCAGCGGATCAGATTAGAAAATTCGCAGAACAAAACCAATTACTTTGACAAAGATTTAAATAGTTAAATTATTATATTTGTAAAACTTCATCTCCAACACTACTAAATATGCAACGAATAATTGAAACCATGGGGTCTATTGCAAAAGTTGAAAAACTTGAAACCCTGTCTCGTAATATCCTGGAAAATACACTTGTACTTGAGGAAATCGCTCCTTTTCCCGGATATCATGGTGCCAATCTTCCTACTGGATACAACCCCACGGCTGTTTATCTTATACTTAAGAAAAAGGTTTCAACGGTCCGGATAATGAGAGTCACACAGAATATTCAAAAGTATTTTAAACATAAATTTGACGGTACAGCGGCTGAAATCTGTATCAATAACGATGTTTTTAATTGCGTTCGTCTCAGGAACTTTAACGAATACGAAATTCTTCCTGACCTGCAGAAAGCTTACATGCATGAAGGCCTGAAGTTCATGAAAAAGAAAAATATTGCCGGAGCCGGTATTATCGAAATAAAAAAGCATTTTGAACTTGAGAAGCTGGCAGATGGAATGTACAAGGATCTCGAAGATCCGTTAATGTATTACCTTCAAATTCCAAAACATTTAAACTGGTCTATTTTCTCTGAGATCACAACATCTATTAAACATAATCTGGACGATCTCAGTTTTGACGGTGCCCTGGGTGCAATTTACATGAAGGAAATTACCGAAGTAGTTCGAATCTTTGCCGGGAATATGAGCAGGGAGGATTTGCAGAAAATTCGTGAGAGGTACCTGGAAGAATTGCGAAAGTATTAATTACTGCTTCTTTATTTCGCTGGAATCCACAACCTTATAAAGTTTATCTGAACGCCTGATTGTATCCGACAGGGCAATGGAAAAATGATCCCCTTTTTCTGCCCGATCAACTTTCTTATAATCCACCTGCATCTCGTCAATTGTCCATTCCACCACGCCGGTTGTCGGACCGGTGATTAATATATTATCCCCGGTTTCAAGATTTCCTGACTCAACCAGAAATTCGGCAACACCCAGTTTGCTAAAATAATTCATGCCTTTCCCGATATAGATCTTACGTTTAGTTGCCGAAGAACCATAACCCCGGGTCCATTCCCCCTGCTCCTGCCCAAGGTAATTACCATCCCAAAATCCCCGGTTAAATACCGTGCCTAGTCTGGTTTCCCAATTTTTTACCTTTTCCGGGGTAAAATTCCCTGCAAGGTGAGCAGTAACTGCTTCCCTATAACACCCTGTTACGGTCTTTACATATTCGGGTGAACGGGCCCTGCCTTCAATCTTAAGTACAGTCACTCCTGCATCCAGAATCCTGTCCAGGTAGGAAATTGTGCAAAGATCTTTAGGTGACATAATATATTCCTGGTCAATTTCCAGTTCCTTTCCTGTTTCCTTTTCTTTGACAATATATGATCTTCGGCAGGCCTGAAGGCATTCCCCCCGATTGGCTGAATGACCATACTGATGTAGACTTAGATAACATTTCCCGGAGATAGCCATGCATAGGGCACCATGTACAAATAATTCAATCTTAATCAGATTACCGGAAGGCCCTCGAAGTTCTTCATTCCTGATACCATCTGCAATTGCTTTTATTTGTGTGAGATCGAGTTCCCTGGCCAGCACAACGACATCTGCAAATTCCGAATAGAATTTAAGCGACTCAAGGTTACTGATATTGAGCTGTGTTGAAAGGTGAACCTCCAGGTCTTCCTGTCGGGCTATCTGAATCACCGAAGGGTCTGCTGCAATGATCGCAGTAATATTGGCTTTTTTCGCGACTTTTAATATTTCCCTTACCAGGGGAATTTCATTATTATAAATAACAGAATTTAGAGTC
Organism: uncultured Bacteroidaceae bacterium; assembly: GCA_963777115.1. Taxonomy (GTDB): domain Bacteria; phylum Bacteroidota; class Bacteroidia; order Bacteroidales; family SM23-62; genus SM23-62. The sequence goes on from CAVZPP010000003.1 coordinate 729,825, forward strand.
AGGTAAGTCGATATATTATTGTCCCTGGCAATTCCGGAGATCCGCTCCATGTCTCCCGTCCTGAAATTCTGAGAAGACCTGGATCTCATATTAAGCTTTTCAACCCCAAAGTAAATTGCATCCGCTCCTCCCTGGATGGCGGCCTGCAGTGATTCATATGATCCTGCAGGTGACATTATCTCTATATCACTTCTTCCCCCTGGCATTGAAAATTATCTATTTTGATTTATTAAGAATGATACGTATGCTTGTTCCCTTTCCGGGTTCAGACTGCAAAACAAATATTTTCCCTCTGTGATAAATCTCAATGATCCGGCTCGCAAGGGAAAGTCCGAGTCCCCAGCCCCTTTGTTTTGTAGTATAACCTGGTTTGAATATTGTCTTTTGCCTGTTCTTGGGAATTCCCTTGCCCGTATCATTAAAGTCGATAAATACCTGTTTCCCCTGATTCGCAACAATAATATCCAGCCTGCCAATACCCTCCATCGCATCCACGGCATTTTTGCAAAGATTTTCAACTACCCATTGGAACAGAGCTTTGTTGAGGGGAATAGAAATACTTTCATCATCCGATTCCAGTTTCATGGTAATTTGCCTGGATGTACGGGACTGCATATAATCAAAAGAATCCCTTAGTATATCATATATATTCTGATTTTTAAGAACGGGTTTGGAGCCGATTTTGGAAAATCTTTCGGTAATCTCTTCAAGACGTCCGGCATCTTTTTCCAATTCATCGACCAGCTTTTTGTCCGGATGTTTTTCCTTGAGCAACTCAACCCATCCCATCAAAGAAGATGTTGGGGTGCCAAGCTGATGAGCTGTTTCTTTTGACATTCCTACCCATACCTGGTTTTGCTCGGCTTTGCGTGATGCACTGAAAGCAAGATAGGCAACCAGTATGAACAGGAGTATTACTCCTAGCTGTATGTAAGGATAATAGGTCAGCTTGGTTAACAATGTCGAATTTCTGAAATAGACATAATTCACCAGTCCTTCTCCCAGGTCCACTTCAATTGGCGGGTTTTCATCCTTCATTTTCTGAAGCTGTCGCCTTACATATTCCGGATTCTCCATTTTCAGAGAATCAAGATTTCTTTTTTCAATAATATTTTCATCCTGGTCCACCAGGATTACAGGAATAGTGGTATTATACTGAACTACCTGCAAGGGAAATCCAAAATCCTGACTGGTCAGGGTAATATCTGCCAGCTGCCGGGTAGCATCCGCCCATAATTCAACCTTTTTCATTTCCTCATCAGCCAGCAGCTTGACCAGCCTGTTCGTGTATAAAAGGGATCCTATTCCTATTATTCCGGCAAAAAGGAAAAGGTATAGCTTCCAGCGTTGTTTTCGATAATAAATATCCATGAATGCTTATTTATTCTTTTTTCTGCGTTTTTTTCTCTCATCAGGAATGGAATCTTCTGCCTCTGTTTCATCCTCATCCCACACAATGGTAAACTTCTGCTCATTGGATTTATTGCCTGGTTTCTTAACTGGGCCTGAGTTACTTTCTTTTTCTTCTTCCCATTCAATAATGAAATCCGGGGCATCTTCCTTGTTTTGTTCATCAAGCAAAGTAGAATCTTTCTTAAACAGACCGAATTCATCATTCAGAATCTGCTTAAGTTCCTGCTTTTCTTCATTCATCTGTTCCTTTATATTTTGAAGTGCTCCCCTGCGATCATACCTGACCGATGTGCCCTCATCAGGAGATCCCTCAATGATGAGATAAAGATTGATTCCTCCCAATCCATCCTCCTCAATTACTCCGAATTCTGAATCTTGTTTGTCCGGCTTACGTGATTTTTTTGCCAGCAGGTCAGAAAGGGCCAGTTTTATCTTATAGGAAAATTCTTTATTAAAGCCGTGGATACCTGAAGCAGTAATATCCACAGCTGAGGAATGAATATCCATTTTGGGTATCAGGACTTCTTCATTTCTGATAAATATTTCATTACTGAGGGTTGAAAAACTTATATTTTCAAGTTCTTCAACATCAATGTATTTAGACAATGATAACATGGGTTCAAAACCCGATAATTCCCCATCTTTAATAATTATATCACAATCCACAAGTATGCTTTCTTTTTTTATTCTCAGATGTGGTGTCATAATTGCCGAAAAATTAACATCTCCTGAAAGGGATCCTTTCAGATGATGATCAACAATGAATTCCTGCCCGAAATTATTGAAAGAAGTAAATGCCTGTGTAATATTTACAGAGTTAATCCCCGATAAGGCTTTTACAAGAAAACTCATGTCTTTTCGTTGTTCAAGAATTCCCTCAGATTTTATCCTGCCCTCCATGGAGTTCAATTCAATTTGGTTTATGCTCAGTCTCCTGGGTTTGTAGATCAGGTTTCCGGTAACATTGGAGGCGCTGAAATCCTTGAGCTCAAATTCATCAAACCAGTATCTTGTTTTCAGGTAAAGTCTCTCCGGCAGAAAAAAGCTGTCCCTTTCGGCTTTTTGATTGCTATTGAGAGAAATTAAATGGTTAAGATCCAGTCTCTCTGAGTATAGATCTACGTCCATCCACAGATTGCCACTGGATGTGAACAAGTATTCTAAAAAATTATCCATCCTCCCGCTGATACTGATCCGGCTGTCTTCCAGCTCCCCACTCAGGCTTTGAATCTTAAGATGATCCGTAAATACAGCATCCCCGGTAAAATCTTTAAGCTCAAATGGTATTCGGTTGGATTTCAAAGCAACATTTTCCAGGTGGATGTTTGCCTTGTATTTATAATTTAGTAGATCTTCTTTCCTGAGGTTTTCCAGCAGAGCCTGATTTCCTTCCATCTGGATTTCAGCAAGAACTCTTCCCTGCATATAACTAAACAATGAATCGACCGATTTAATCTTTTGAATATCTATAAGATCCAGATCTGTTTTAATCTTATAGTTGAAGGTTGGACTTATCAGGTTTGATACTGAGTAATCACCGCCTATCCGGGAATTTCCAAACCTCATACTCATGTCTTTTAATCCCAGCACAGTTGTTCTTAAACAATGTTCCCGGCCATTTGAATAGCTGCCTCCGGTATTGATCTCCCTGATTTCCCAGGGAAGACTTGAAGTCTGAATCCAACCTTCTTGCAAACTAAAATCAGCCTTGATTTCAGGCATCCTGGTGTTGCTTACTGTACCGCCCAAAATACAACTGAAGTCCAATTTTCCCCCTGCCCTCAGGTCTTCAGGATAAGATTCGTTCAACAGGACCACATGTTTAAGTGCCTGATTAAGGTCAAGTTGCCTTCCTTCGATTCTTAGGTCAAGGTCCAATGGCCTGGGACGAAGTATGGTCCCTGACACCAACATTTGCTGTCCCGCCAGCTTCAGGTTACCTTCCGAAATCTCTATGGATTGGGGATTCACAGACAATGCAGCATTTGAAGAAATGTTTTGTCGCTGTAACAAAATCGTTCCTTCATTGATGTATTCATGTAGCATGCCATCAATTCCTGCGCTCATACTATAGGATTCCCTTGAAAATTGACCTTTGAAATAACTGCGGCGTAATATTCCCCGGACATTTATGGCCAGGGCACGGTTATCAAATCCTATAAGCATATCTGATAATTTTACATTATCCAGCGCAAGCAGGAAACTTTTTTCCTCTTCTTTTTCGCTTGTTTGCCAGAAAACATAATTCCCGTTTCCGCTTCGATCAATGAAAACATTCAGTTTGCCAGATTGAACCTGTACCTCCCTGATTAAATACTGCCTTCTTAAAAGCTTCAACACATTAAATCTTAGGAACAGTTTATTAGCTACCAGAAGGGTATCAGTATTCATTTCACTAAAATCGGATTGATCAAAATCTGGTACCGAACCAATGAAAACATTTTTAAATTCAAGCGAGGCGTCAGGGAATTTTTTAAGAAATGAAAGGTTAATATTCTCTACTTTGATTTCAGTACGAAGTTGCTGGTTTATTTCCTCCACCGCATATTGAGTCAATTCATCCTCAAAAATCCTGACAAGGACAAGCGTAGTAACCAGGAGGATACTAAGCAGGATAATAACTATTACGACTATTTTCTTAAATACCCGCATCAGGTAAACTTACAGCTACTTACAAATCAACTACCATAAAAATGAGAAATCATCACCGGGATCAATTTCTGAGGGACTCATTCCCTTTTTAAATATCCTGGCCGGTCTCGGACCGATAAGCTGAATAGAACGATCCTCTATGAGAAACATTGTTCCTTCTCTTAATCCTACAACAAACATACCGGGATTAGCCTCAATGAATTCCTCAATTCGCATTTCACGTGTCTCGCCTGCATGGCCTTCCGGATTCGCATCCATGTAATGGGGATTGATCTGGAAAGGAACCAGGTTCATTGTATTAAAACTCTGGGGTTCGACGATAGGCATGTCGTTGGTTGTTCGTATCGATGGACAACTAACATTACTTCCGGCACTCCAGCCAATGTAAGGAATCCCGGAGAGCACCCTGCCTCGTATGGCTTCTATCAATCCCTGCTCCTGCATCATTTTAACCAGCTGAAATGTATTTCCTCCTCCCACCACAATAGCATCAGCATTATTAATCGCCTTCAAGCGGATCTGAAGTTTCGTGAACCGATGTGATGTCATGACCGATCTCCCGGAAACGGGAACGAACCCGCCCGGTGTAATCATCAAATGAAATTGTCACCCCGGCATATGGAATAAATACAGCATTCAATTTGCTCTCTCCCATAAAATCTTTTATTTGTTTTAGGGGATGCTCCAGATACTCCTCTCCGGCATTTGTACTGTTGCTTATCAGTAATAATCGCATGGTATAGTTTTCCTCAAAATTAGTAAAACCGGGATACCCGGTGACACAAAGATCTTAACAGGTTAGCTGGCGGCAGGTGTGGTATATTAAATGCCGGGAAAAGCAGGCTTAGGCTGAGTAATCGTTCCTGAGATTTTTTATTTTTTTATTTTCAGGAACAACAGGTATTTCAAAAGTTCTGAAGGTATTTGTTTTAATGTTCACGATCAGCATCTTCCCCGAAAGTGAATCTCCATAACCTGTAAGGATCTTGATTGCCTCAGAAGCCTGGTAGCAGCCAATCATTCCCGGCAATACACCCAGTAATCCACTATCCTCAGCTCGACGATAACTTCCCTCCTGGGGGAATTCAGGATAGATGCAACGCAATGTGGGTCCATCTTTATAATTAAAAACGGAAACCTGGCCTTCAAAACTGGATATAGCACCATAAACCCAGGGTTTGCCTGAAATGACACATGCATCATTGATCAAATAACGGGTTGAAAAGTTATCGGTGGCATCGAAAACCAGGTCGTAATCCTTCATGATATTCATGATATTATCCGGATTAATCCGGAGATTGTAGATTTTAAAATCTACTTCCGGATTCAACACAGAGAGCCTCTTTTTTGCAATAATGGCTTTTAGTTTGCCCAGATCCTTTACCCCGAAAAGGATTTGTCTTTGAAGATTGCTCTCGGCTACCATATCATAATCCACAATCCCGATATGTCCAACTCCCCCGGCACTAAGATACTGCAGAATGGGTGTTCCCAGTCCCCCAACACCAATCACCAGAATCCGTGATCCTTTCAGTTTCCGCTGGCCTTCTTCCCCAATTTCCGGCAATATAATCTGCCTCTGGTAACGGCGTAATTCTTTATCTGATAATTGAATGGAAGTCAATTTTCTAAATTTAGTCTAAATATAAAATTTTCCCCGTTAACTTCTGTGTAGTAGTTCCGGATATATTTGAGATGCCGGATATAAAATAAGGGAGCCCGATAATCAGGCTCCCTCGTTTCAAAGAGAAAAGCGTACGGACCGATCAGGGAATGACTGCCCGCGACCGCTTCAATTCGAATTTCTTATCGGAAACTAATCAGTGTTAATCCAATGGTCAGGGGATAAAGCTCGGGGCCCAAATTTTTCTTAAACATTGGCACCATACTGTAATTCGCAAATAGTTTTATGAAACGGTATCCAAGCCTTGCGGTCAGATGATACCGGAGAGGAGAAAGGTTGAAGTCTGATTTTTCCTTTATCTTCTGTTTGGATCCTCCTTCATAATATTGGGTTTTTGTGTTGGCCCAGAGCTTTAGGTCACCTATGACTCCAACTCCAATAAAACCTTTTTTCTTCGGACCAAATTGTACTTCAAAAATCAATGGTACGGTAAGAAAATATGTGTTCATCTTTGATTTTGTATAGGTGTTTCCATTGGGAGGATAACTTGGAATAATTACATTGCTTAAGGGGTCCTTCGTAATGTTGTTATTATTATCAAACCAGTAATTATTACACTTGAAGCCCATGCCCGTAACCATTCCAAGTGACTTCCCAAAAGGAAGGCTGAATTGCATAAAGTTCAGGTCAAATTCCCAGGATTTGCTGGTATTCAGATCCATGAAGCTATGAGCAGGATCGGTTCCAGCTAATTGTCCATTTACATCCAGCCAGTTATTCAATCCTAGCTCAAATCCTGCCCAGTGTCCTTTAAACTTTGGTGGCTTATTTTTCCAGCCATGTTTGTGAAAATCTTCTTTTTGGATAATTTCCACATGCGTCTCGTTACCGTCTTCATATACACTGATTGCTTTGTTTCCAAATTTCACCTTGACAGTATCGTCTGTTTCGTTGACGATAACCAGATCTTCACTTACATTCACATTGGTGCCTTCATCATTTTCAGTCACTTTTACAATGCTTTTTTCACCAATCCCGATATTTGTGGTGTCGCCTTCCTGTGCCTTCACGGGAAGAAGGATAGCAGTGGCCAGTAATAAGGTTAAAAAAATTTTCATGATAATCGCTTTTTCAGGTAAGACGGGGAAGGGTATTTAAAAGTTACCGACTGAGGTAAATTTTTATCTAGATGGGTTTGGAGTTCCCAATGGCGTTGAAATCCCAAAAACAGGGGTTTCAAATGTAAATCTCCTGGTTTGCCCCTGCTCATCAATTTCTCTAACGAGGGAATAATCCTCCTCATCTGACAATTCATTTATCTTTTGCAGACCAGCATCGGCTAGTTTCCAAAAATTAAGTCTGTTTTTCTTCGTCTCCATCTCTATGGGAAGATCAGTACTGGACCGTGAATTATCATGCAACTGGTAAGCCATCATTCTCTGTTCAATGTTCTCAGTATGGGACAGAAATTCAGCTTTTTTTGGCTTTAGTTTTATCAATGTGTCCCGTAAACTAAGTAACTGATCCGTCAGAATTACCTGGTTATCTGTTGTTTCGGGCGGAAGGATTTTCTCTGGCTCCCGTTGAACCTTTGCCGGTTGGTGTTGAGCTGTCTCTTCTGCTGTAGCTTTTTCATTGCCCTCATCAACATATACATTAATTTCCGGATTACCTGTCAGCACCTCCGGTCCCTCCGGATTCCTAAACAAGCCAGAGACGGCAAGGAGAATCACAGCTGAGGCAGCAGCTACTGAAAACGCAATGCGTACCCTGGGAATATCAACAAACCTTTTCCTGAGCAATGATTTTTTTGGGTAAGTAATATTCTTGTCCGCTTTGAGCAGAGTGGATTCAAAAAGTCCATACGTTTTCTTCTTTTCAGGATCTTTTTTCAATAATTCCTGCAGCAGATTCTCCTCGGCAGGGGAAAGCTGCTTTTCAATTCCTGAAATACATAAGGAATCAAAATCATCGGTAATTAAATTAATATTCTCTGAATGAACTGATTTCTTAAGCGTCTCTTTCCCCTGGAAATTTACCATTTCAGCCTCAAGACTCACCCTTTCCATACCCTCAAGTTCTTCCTTCAGGTCGGGATTGAAATCGAGAAATGACATGAGTTTCTCCTGTTGTCCGGCATCCAGTGTGCCGTCAAGATAATCCAGAAACCAGGACTCGTAGTTATCTCTGTTAATATTCATGCCTTCTTAAATTACCGCTTGCAGGCTTCCAATATATTCTTTCAGGTATAGCCTTCCTCTGTATATATATACTTTGACCTGTGGCTCGCTTAATCCGGTTATTTCACCGATCTCGGAATATGAATATCCTTCGTAATCCCTTAGCAGGATAACCACCTTCTGAATTTCCGGTAGCCTTTCCAGGGCCGCATGAAGTATTTCCTGCAAATCTGTGTAATGCTGATCATGCGAATATGTCTCTACTTTTACCTTGCTGAATTCATCCATCCGTTTATCCTTCCGGATACCATCAATCATTGTATGGTAAGCAGTTGAGAAAAGATAGGACTTTGACTTAATGTAAGAAACTTCTCCCCGCTTCCGCCATAGTTTCTCAAAACTATCCTGTATGATATCGCTGGCCTTTTCTGAATCCCGAATATTTTTCAGAATAAAGCGATACAATCCGTCAGAATGGTCCTCAACACAACTGTTATATTCCTCTACAGTCATTCCCTGTTTTATATAATTTATGACGTATAAGTACCTGAAAAGTTACCTGAATCATTTTTCACGAGCGTTTTTCCCTGAATATCAGGCTAATATACGGAAATGATTAATTATTATTAAAAAAATAATTGGGTAAATCCTTGACATTATATTATTCAGACAGTATCTTTGACCAAACGTTCAGTCATAAACTGCCCTCCGGCAGTTAATATTTTGTTGTTTTATTGACTGAACGTTCAACCGAAAAACACAGCCCATGGCACCAAGAACCGAACAGCAATTTGAAGAAATCAGAGGGTCCAGAAAGAAAGAAATCATGCATGCCGCCCTTGAGCTTTTTGCCACAGAAGGTTTCGATGTTACTTCAATCAGCAAGATTGCCGAAAAGGCCGGGATTTCAAAAGGCCTGATATACAATTATTTTGACGGCAAAGAAGATCTCATTAAGAGCATCATCTTCAATGGCATTGATAATCTTACCATTTTTTTGGATCCTAACAAAGATGGTATTCTGACAAAGGACGAAATGAAATTCTTCCTGGATGAAATGTTTAATGCTGTTCGGGATGAACCCCTTTACTGGCGATTATATTTTAATCTCTTTTTTCAGCCCCATGTAATGAAACTGGTTGAAAAGAGGTTGTCTGTTGTGGTTCATAATTTCATGAAAATGCTTTCCCAGTATTTTGAATCGACCGGGTCAGATGATCCGGAAACTGATGCCATATTTTTTGGCGCTCTCCTCGATGGTATCGGATTTCATTTTATGTTGGCTCCTGATCATTTTCCACTGGATAAAATGAAAGCAAAACTTTTAAAATTATATAGTTAAATATCAATCCAATGAAAAGAACAATAATTATTTCAGCCCTCTGCCTGCTGGCCTTTATCATTCCCTCGAATGCACAGGATGCCCGCGAAATAATCAAAAAGGCTGATGAAAAAATGCAGGGAGAGGAAACCAGCCAGAGCATAATGACCATGACGATTGTCAGGCCGACATGGGAGCGGGTTATTACTTTTAAGAATTGGACAAAGGGAAGGGAGCATACCCTGGCCCTGATTACTGCCCCTGCTCGTGAAAAAGGACAGACTTTTCTGAAAAGGGAAAATGAAATGTGGAACTGGAATCCAACGATAAACCGACTTATAAAACTACCTCCTTCCATGATGTCGCAGGGATGGATGGGTTCGGATTTTTCCAACGATGACCTGCTGAAGGAATCGTCAATCGTTGTTGATTACGTGCACTCGATAATCGGAGAAGAAGATATCGATGGCTGGGAATGTTATAAAATAGAGCTGATTCCACTGGAAGATGCCGCAGTTGTCTGGGGCAAAATATATAAATGGGTATCCAGGAAAGAGTTCCTTCAGATGAAAACAGAGTACTATGATGAAGATGATTACCTTATTAAGACAGAGCTTGCCTATGATATAAAAACCATGGGGGGAAGGGTGATTCCTTCAAAATTTGAGCTCATCCCGGAAGAGGAAGAGGGACATAAAACCGTGGTTGTCATGGATGAAATCCAGTTTAACAAACCCATATCTGATGGTTTTTTTTCACAGCAGAACATGAAAAAAGTTCGATAAGCCTGGCAAACAAACAATAAACTGATTCTTTAAAAAATAAAAAGATGAAAGAATATCTAAAACTGGCCTGGAGGAATATCTGGAGGAATAAGCGAAGGACCCTGATCACCATTGCGTCAGTATTTTTCGCCCTCTGGCTATCGTTAATCATGCGGTCTATGCAGGTCGGTAGCTATGGTCATATGGCGAATGGTATTGTTGAAGCATATACTGGCTCCCTGCAGATCCACGGAAAGGGATACTGGGAAGATCGTACGCTTGATAAAATTTTTGAAAGCAGCACATCCATGATCTCTAAAATAGAATCCGTTGACAATGTCAAATCTGTTATCCCCCGCCTGGAGTCTTTTGCCCTTGCCTCAACCGGGGAGCAGACAAAAGGAATACTTGTCGTAGGAATAGACCCTGAAAAAGAACTTGAGCTTACGCACCCGGACAGGAAACTGGTGGAGGGAGAATATTTTGATGGTTCTCCGGATGGCGTGCTTGTTTCTAGCAGATTGGCAGAATTCCTGAACTTATCACTTAACGACACTCTCACCATGCTTAGCTCTGGATACCAGGGAGCCAGTGCTGCTGGTATTTACCCGGTAATCGGAATAATTAAAATGCCCAATCCTGAACTGGACCGCCGCATTGTTTACATGACACTTCCAAATGCACAGGAGTTTTATGGAGCATATAATATGCTCAGCTCCCTGGTAATTAATGTGGATAATTCCGATCAGTTAGCCAAAACGAATAAAGAGCTTGTGGCCCTGCTCGACAAAGAGCTTTTTGAGATAATGGACTGGAAAGAAATGAATCCGGAGCTTGTACAACAGATCCAGAGCGACCAGGCCGGGGGTTATATAATGCTTGGTGTGTTGTATATGATAGTAGGTTTCGGAGTGCTGGGCACCCTTATTATGATGACCACAGAAAGAAGGAAGGAGTTCGGGGTTATGATTGCAGTTGGAATGCAAAAAAAGAAACTGGGACTGATCCTATCTATTGAAATGTTAATGATGGGTATTGTCGGAGCCCTTGCCGGAATGATTGGAAGCTTACCGGTAATTGGCTACCTGGTTAAGAATCCTATCCGTTTTACGGGTGAATATGCTGAACTTTTTGAGATATACGGATTTGAACCCATAATGCCTGCCAAGTTCGAACTTTCCTATTTCATTGGACAATCTTCCATAGTTCTGATAATCTTTATCCTGGCAATAATCTACCCGGTTAATTCGGTTATCAAGCTAAACGAAATAAAAGCATTAAGATCTTAATTCAACTTTAAAAAACTATACTAATGATCTGGTCAATATCATGGAAAAATGTGTGGCGCAATAAAATCCGCTCACTTGTGGTGATTGTCGCATTCACCCTGGGAATCTTTGGCGGGGTTTATATGGTTGCCTTTTTCTTCGGCATGATGGATTCTCGTATTAAGCTTGCCATCGGAAATGAATCTTCCCATATACAGGTGCATAATCCCCTGTACCTCGATAATAATGAGCTGAAATATACCATTGATGATATACCTTTTGTGTTGTCAGAGCTTGAAAAAATCCCTGAAATTAAATCCATAAGTCCCCGTATTAAAGTGATGGGCATGGCCAGTACATCCGGTAACGCCTCGGGTATTATGATTAACGGAATAGACATTGAACGGGAGCGGCAGGTTACCGGTATCGCAGAATCCATAGTCAGGAACGGGGGATCCTTCTTCGGAGAAAATGGAAGAAAACCTATAGTCATCGGTGAAAAACTTGCCAGGACACTGAAGCTTGCATATTACGAACTTCATGAGGACGATATGGAGAAACTTGGGGAATCCAAGAAATACCGTACCGTTCTCCCCATCCTTGACCCACTTAAAGATAAATCCTTTCGGACTGAAACTGAATTTGACCATGCCCTTATTGCTTTACTTGGAGAAAAGGAAGCAGAAAGAGTGTCATTCAGGGTCAAGGAGGCAGCTATTAAATATCGTCTGAAAAGAAAGATTGTGTTAAGTTTCCAGTCCCTTGATGGCAATATTGCCTACGACGCTTTTCGTGTTGTGGGAGTTTATAAAACCGGGAATTCCTCATTTGACGGTATGAACCTGTATGTGCGGGATACTGACATAGCATCGGTTGCGGCCCTTGGTCCTGACCAGGCCAACCAGATAGCCATACTTCTCCATACTGTGGATGACGATAAAAAAGTTGCAGCCGAAGTGTCTGATATTCTGCCAGGCACCACGGTCCAGACCTGGGATGAAATCATGCCGGAGGCGGCCATGTATTCCGGCGCAATGAATTATTACCTGTTCATTTTTCTTGTAATCATACTCCTGGCGCTCGGTTTCGGCATCGTCAATACCATGTTAATGGCTGTCCTTGAGCGGGTCAAAGAGCTGGGTATGTTAATGGCTGTGGGCATGAATAAAAAAAGAGTATTCCTGATGATCATGCTTGAGACCATTTTCCTGGCGATAACCGGGGCTATGGTTGGGACTGTTCTTGCTTACCTGCTGACCTGGTGGACCGGTACCACAGGGGTGGACCTGTCCTCCCTCTACAAGGAAGGACTTGAGGCAATGGGTTTTTCAGCAATGGTTTATCCAATAATTGGTTGGGATTCGTTTTTACAGATCATTTTCCTGGTTATTCTTACAGGAATACTGGCATCTATTTATCCGGCCAGGAAGGCATTAAAATTAAATCCTGCCGAGGCCTTGCGGGTGGACATGTAAACAATAATAAAAACAAACATAATAATACGATCATGAAAGTAATTGAAATCAAAGACCTGCAGAAGATCTATAATGATTCCGAACATCTAGTACATGCTGTTCGGGGCATTGACCTGTCATTCGAGGAAGGGGAATTTGCAGCAATTGCCGGTCCCTCTGGATGCGGAAAAACGACTTTGCTTAATATGCTTGGGGGACTGGATGACCCGAGTAGCGGAACGATCAATATTGGAGGCACCAATGTTAACGAACTGAAATCAACCGAACGAATCAATTTCAGGCTTAATAATATTGGTTTTGTTTTCCAGGCATATAACCTGATCCCCGTTCTTACGGCAAAGGAAAACGTTGAATTCATCATGCATCTCCAGGGCAGGCCAAAAGCCGAACGGGATGAAAGGACAAGGGAGTTGCTGGAGGCTGTGGGACTGGGAGACAGGCTTGACAGCAGACCGTCCAAACTCTCCGGCGGACAACAGCAACGAGTTGCTGTAGCAAGGGCCCTTGCATCGAAACCCAAGTTCATCCTTGCAGATGAACCAACAGCAAACCTTGATTCAAAAGCAACGGAGAATCTTCTGGACATTATGGAAAAGCTGAACCGTGAAGAAAAAATCACCTTTATTTTTGCCACTCATGATGCCAGGGTAATGAAAAAAGCCAAACGAGTAATTCATCTTGAAGACGGTAAAATACTGAGAGATGAGGTAAAATAGTTTTTATGAGGAGGTTTCACAAATACATTATCCTGGCATTCCTGCTGTTTTCCGTAATACCAGCCCGGGGCCAGGACTCCCCGTTGGTATTGAACGGATACCTTTCAAATATGCAGTCCGTTATGTTTTACGATCCTTCGGAGGACTGGATCATGGATAACCTTTTTCATAATCGTTTGAATTTTTACTGGTACGGAGGGGAACATTTTACAGGGAGTGTCCAGCTGAGAAACCGCCTAATGTACGGGGAAACCATTAAAGCAGTTCCGGGATACGCAGATGCAATCGCCGGTGACATAGGATGGATGGATCTTTCATTTAACCTGCTAAGCGGGAATTCATATGTCTTAAACACAAGCATAGACCGGGTATGGCTGCAATACTCAACTGAGGGATTTGTTGCCACAGCAGGAAGGCAAAGAATAAACTGGGGACAAACATTTGTGTGGAATGCAAATGATGTGTTTAATGCCTATTCGTATTTTGATTTTGACTACGAAGAACGACCAGGATCAGATGCTGTCCGTTTTCAGATCTATCCCAACTACACTTCTACGATTGAGATTGCAGCAAAAATAGATAGCTCTAACAAGATCACCGCAGCTGCCTTATACCGGTTAAATGTATTATCTTATGATATTCAGATTCTTGGAGGAATCCTGGAAGAAGAGGATTATTTTGGAGGATTGGGATGGGCCGGTAATATCGGAGGGGCTGGATTCAGGGGTGAGGGGAGCTATTTTCACCCCATGGACAATCCTAAAGATACATCAGGAATGTTTCTGTTTTCAGTGGGACTGGATTATACCTTTTCAAACAGCCTGATGTTGCAGGCAGAATATCTCTATTCCAGCAAACCGTATTCTTCAGCACTTGGATTTGTTGATTTTTATTCGGGTCCCCTGACGGTTAAACAACTGGCGTTTACAGAACATAGCCTGTTTGCCTCGGCATCCTATCCTATTACCCCTCTGTTTACAGGCACCCTTGGCGGCATGTATTTTCCGGAAATGAAAGGATACTTTTTCGGTCCCAGTCTCAGCTATAATGTATTAAACAATGTAGACCTTGGATTTTTTGTCCAGTATTTTAACGCCGAAGCAACAGACCCGATCAACGGCAATAAATTCCGTCAACAGATCAGCTTTCTCTTCCTTCGCCTGAAATGGAGTTTCTAAATTATTTCCGATATCATTACTTAGCCCGAAATAATATTTCTATCAGTATCCGTTTTATGTTTCTCTGCTCGAGATTGGATTTCTAATTGGAATTGATCTCCCGATTTTAAACCTTTGTTTCTTTCCAAACCCAATAAAATAAGTCTGAAATGAAACAAAGAAGTTTTCTTTTAATGGTTTTAGTAATTCTGGTAATGAATTCTGTAACTTTATTTGCCATCAATCCTACCGGAAATATGAAAGAGTCCAATGAAGAAACGAGCCATAAAAATGCTGAAAATCATTCATTAAAAGCTGAAGAGCATTTATTAATTGTATGGACAAGCGGTGATCCCGAGGTAGCTCATAAGATGGTCTTTATGTATGCATATAATGCACAAAAGAATGGGTGGTGGGACCAGGTTACCTTACTGATATGGGGGCCCTCATCAAAACTCAGCAGTGAAGATCCGGGAATTCAGGAAACCCTCAAAAAAATGAAGGAAGAGGGAGTCGAGCTGATTGCCTGCAAGGGTTGTGCAGATCAGTACGGAATAAGCCAGAAGCTTGAAGATCTGGGTGTTGAGGTAAAGTATACCGGGACCTACCTTACAGATTTTATTAAGTCCGGCAAGAAGGTTGTAACCTTTTAATAATTGATTCATAAATGATTGACTGATTCCTAACTTAAGTGTATTAGAATGTTGCAGATCCTGTTCAAATTCCTGCTTTCTGCTTTCCGCAATATTTTCAAAAACAAAGTCTTTTCCATCCTTAATTTATTGGGTCTTTCGGTCGGAATTGCTTCCTGCCTCTTACTATTTCAATACGTATACTATGAAAATAGTTTTGATGAGTTCCATGAGAATAGTGAAAACATATACCGGGTCCGTTATGATGGTTATCGGAACGGTGAACTTATGTTTGCTTGTGCTGCTGCTGTTCCCGCAGTTGGACCAGCTATGAAAATTAATTTCCCTGAAGTACTTGAATATTCCTGGGCCTTCCCCAGCGACGGTATTGTAACAACAGATGAAAATATTTCCTTCAGGGAAAGAAAAATCCAGATCGCCACTCCTTCTTTTCTAAAAATGTTCAACTGGAACATAATATTGGGGGATACTTCAGCGCTTTCTAAACCATATTCAGCCGTAATTACCGAGTCTACAGCAAAAAAATTCTTCGGGGATGCTGATCCCATTGGGGAGAACATAACATTCTGGGGAGAACACAGCCTTGAAATCAGGGGGGTAATACGTGATGTGCCGGATAACTCCCATATTAAATTTTCCATACTTGTCTCTGCTGAAACACTGCACCAGCTTTCAGACAATCAAAGCCGGACTGCCTGGGGATGGTACGATTTCAATACCTACGTTCTCCTTGATAAAGGAGCAGATCCTCTGGAATTCCAGAATAAATTTGCCGAATGGCTGGCCGAAGAAAAAAAGGAAGAGTGGGAAGAATATAACGGCCACCAGGAATTTATCCTACAGCCCTTAGAAGACATTCATCTATATTCTGATCTTCTACAGGAATCTGAGCCGGATGAAAACGGAGATGCTGATTCGGTATTAATGCTTTCCATAATCGCTCTTGCTGTTTTAATCATCGCCTGGGTCAATTATATTAACCTTAGCAGCAGCCGGGCGCTTGAAAGAGCAAGGGAGGTCGGAATACGAAAAGTAGTGGGTGCCCACCGTCAGCAATTGGTCCGGCTATTTCTCAGTGAAGCCATGCTTGTGAACCTTGTGGCTGCCGGAATATCCATTTTAATTGTAGCCCTTGTGTTACCTTCCTTTAATCAACTGACCGGAAGAAACCTGACAATGTCATTATTCGGTGAATCATTTTTTTGGGCGGGCTTGTCTATCCTTTTTCTTATCGGCGCCTTGCTCTCCGGACTCTATCCTGCATTCATTCTATCTTCTTTCAAGCCCGTGGAAGTTATAAAAGGTAAGTTTTCTAACTCCGGGAAAGGGTATCTACTAAGAAAAATTCTTGTTGTGTTTCAATTCACTGCCTCCGTTGCATTCATTGCCGGCACTTTTCTGATTTACTCCCAATTACGGTTTATGAGAAACCAGGATTTGGGTGTAGACATTGACCAGACACTTGTTTTACAGGGCCCCGGGGTTGGAATCGATACAACATTTGATGAGGTTTTTGCCTCCTTCAAATATGAGATTAATTCAATTGCAGGAATAGATCATCTGAGTTCTTCCACCAATGTTCCAGGCGATGAAATATTCTGGGCCAGTGGAATCAGGCGAGTAGATGAAGACCAGGGAAGGGGAGTGATGTATAAGATTGGAATGGATGAAGATTATATTCCTGCATTCGACATTGAGATCCTTGCAGGCCGTAACTTCTCACCAGAGTATGGTACAGAAGACCTTGCAGTAATAATTAACAATAAAACCGTCAGTTTCCTGGGATATGATTCCCCTGAGGTTGCAATTGGGCAGAAGGTCAGGATTGACGGAGAGGAAAGGCATATCGTCGGGGTAATAGGAGATTACCACCAGATGTCACTAAAACAGGAACCAATTCCCTTATTATACCGGTACATCCCTGCAGATGATACTTTCTTTGCTATGAAAATCAGTCCGGAAAGGGTGGAACGGACCCTGGGAGATCTTAAAATCAAATTTGACGAGTTCTTCCCTGGCAATCCTTTTAATTATTTTTTCCTGGATGAATTTTATGACCGGCAATACCGTATTGAAAAACAAATTTTTATTGCCATCGGAGTTTTTTCGTTGGTGGCAATAATAATTGCTGCCCTTGGTCTGTTTGGTCTATCTTCATATACTACCCTGCAAAGAACAAAAGAAATAGGCATACGCAAAGTAAACGGTGCCTCTGTTAACCGAATCCTGTTGCTACTTTCAAGGGAGTTTCTTGATCTCATCCTTTTGGCGATTGTCATTGCCACACCTCTAACCTGGTGGATCGTCAGCAAATGGATGCAAAGATTTCCATACCAGGCAGGCATACAATGGACCGTTTTTGTTATCACAGCATTCCTGGTCATCCTTTTTGCATTGATCGCTGTTGCCATTCAAACAGTCCGGGCCGCGAATATTAATCCGGCCGAATCCTTGAAATACGAGTAGGCTATTTTTTATTATCTTAGCCTCCGTTTTTGCCTGAATATGAAAGGATTATTAAAAATACTTCCAACTGTAGCTCTGGTTTTAGCCGGGACTTTCCAGGCTGGATTTTCCCAGTCAACAGATCCGGTATTTTTATCAATTAAAGAAGGAAACATTGAAAAAATCGAGGAATGGCTCTCGGATCACGATATCAATTCCCTTCTTGGCGAACAAGGGACTACAGTTCTGGTATATTCAATTCTCAATGCATCCCCATCAACAACTTCATGGCTGATTGAAAAAGGCGCCGACGTGAACCTCCAGGTCGGGAATCTTAGTCCCCTTATGTACGCCGCAGGGACAAATGATGTCAGAAAAATTCATAAACTTCTGGAGGCTGGGGCAAATATTGAGGCCCTTGACCCTGATGACAATACGGCCCTGTTCTATGCTGCAACGAATCCAAACACAAGAATAATCAAGCACCTGGTTAAACGCGGAAATGCAAATGTTCTACACAAGAATGAGTCCTGGCATACAGCCTATGACTGGGCTGTCAAAAGCAGTAATCATGAAGTAGCTGCTTATCTGCGTTTACAATTCGAAAAAAACCTTCCGGATTATCGGGATGGTCCCTATGTAAAATGGAAGAGAAAACATCGTATCAAAGCCAGGTATATTGTACATGATTCAAAATCCCAGATTACCAGGAAAATTAATGCCAACTATAAAGCAGACTCCGATCCCTTTAGCCTGGTGGGATTTGCTGGTGATACCCTGGAATACCTGATTCATTCAAGGAAAGAGGTTCGGGCAGACCTGGTGGAAGAGGCTGAAAGAGTCATGGTTATTGGGGATATCCACGGTGGGTATGACAGTCTTGTTCTTTTTCTGCAAAACAATGGTGTCATTAACGGTTCTTTGAAGTGGACATGGGGCGAAGGCCACCTGGTTTTTGTGGGAGATATTTTCGACCGTGGAGAAAAGGTCACAGAAGCGCTATGGCTTATTTATCACCTGGAAGACCAGGCAGAATTTGCCGGTGGAGCTGTTCATTTGATACTGGGGAACCACGAAGCCCTGGTCCTTTCTGGAAACCTGAATTACGTCTCAGATAAATACAGTCTGATGTCATCCAAGTTAAATATTAATTATTCCCACCATTTCAGTAAACAAAGTGTGCTTGGCCAGTGGCTGAGAACTAAAAACACCATTATCCGTATCAATGGACATCTCTTTGTTCATGCGGGTTTGTCTCCTGAAATTGTGGAATGTGGCCTGACTATTCATGAGATCAATAATACCGTTAGGTTTTTCCTTAATCATCCCGAAAGACAGGAATATAAAAATATCAGTCGAAATAAATTAATGGGACATTATGGCCCTTTCTGGTATCGGGGCTACATTAAAGGAAATCATGATTATGATCACCTTCCTGAATCTGAATTTGAAAAAGTACTTGCTTACTTTGGTGCAAAATATATTTTTGTTGGCCACACAAACGTAAAAGAAATCACCCCATTATACGGCAACAGGTTATTTGCACTTGATGTTCCTTTTTATTCATACGGCAATCCAATCCAGGGTTTATTACTTGAGAGAGAGGACATATTTGTGTTAAACTCATCAGCAGATAAAATCCGACTCAAATAATTTTTTTACTTTGGTTTATCAAATCATGCAAAATTAATTGATATGAGATCCCTGGATTTTTCGCCTTATCGATTGCTATTGCTCTTTTTGTTGCTGTTGTTGTATGGTCTTGAGTTCACCTTTTCCCAGGAAAATTCTCCAGTCGTTGTTCCACTTTTTCAATCAGAGGATGTCCTGAATATTAGTTTAAGCATGGACCACCGAAAGGTCCTTAATGATGTCGGTGATGACCCAGAGCAGCATCCGGCAGAACTATCCTATTTTTCCCCGGAAGGGGAGTTGATATCCTTACCACTAAAAATCCGGACCAGAGGGCATTTCAGAAAGAATCCAATGAATTGCAATTTCCCGCCCCTTCGCCTGAATTTTGTTAAATCAGAAGTTGTGAACACCTTGTTTGAAGGACAGGACAAGTTAAAACTTGTAACCCATTGCCGATCAAAGGGCACTCAATATGAACAAAACGTCCTGAAAGAATATCTTGTTTACAAACTTTATAATTTATTTACGGATGAGAGTTACCGTGTCCGCCTGGTGGAAATGAGCTATGCGGATTCCAGGGCCAGGAGGGATACGGTTTATAAAATGGCGTTTTTGCTGGAACCTCCGGAACAAATGGCGTCCAGGAATAATAAAAATCTTATTGAAATAAAAAATGTTCAACAGGAGCAATGTAATCCGGTAAAAACTACCCTCCTCTCGGTTTTTCAATATATGGTTGGCAACACAGACTGGTCGGTCCCGGTGCCTCATAATATTGATCTTATTCAGGATAAGCCCGGATCGGTTCCCATTGCAGTTCCTTTTGATTTTGACTGGTGCGGACTTGTGGATGCTCCTTATGCTGTCCCTGCCGAAAACCTCGGTATTTCTGATGTTAAAATCCGTTCATATAGGGGACTCTGCAGGGAGGAAGAGGATTATAGGGCGGCATGTCAAGAGTTTCGGGATAAAAAGGAAAAGATTTTTCAAACCATTGATTCTGTGCCCCTGAATGAGAAAGAGAGTGAAAAAGTTCGTAATTATATTGAAGAATTCTACTCTATGCTTGACAATCCGAACTTAATAAGACTTAAGTTCAGTAACGACTGCAGGACTCCATGAATACGTTAATTTAGTGTTTCATTCAGACTCCTTATTTGTTCATTATCGGGCAGATCGGTGGCGGATAAAATTTTTGCCATTTTTTTGTCAAAATCATCAATTTCTCTTTGTTCAATTTTCACTAAAATGTATTTTATAAAAGCATCCATGTCCTCTTGCAGGTTATTATAATTCAGAAAAGCCGGGGCACCATTCTGAACCATGATACGGATAAACCTAATTTCCGGGTTTGTGGGGGCTTTTGTTACTGCATTATCCAGTATTTCTTTTCCAAGGTTGAAGTTTTTCATTTTTTTGGTTGGTGATCTAACACAATCAGCCATCAATGTATATGCTGCCCCTTTGTAGGCTTGAATTACATAAATCCCGGAACTGTCAGTTTCAGTAATTTGGAGGAGCTCTGAGGCCTTGCAAGATTCAGATCCGGCTATGATAAAGGATTCTCGGGCCTTTGCATGAGCGTTTTCAATGGCAAACAGGGTAGTTGATATAGCCAGCAATACGGTCAGAGATATCACTTTTTTTGTTTTATGAAATAGTTGCATACTCAAGATTGGTAGAATTATTCAGAATAATAGTTTTTTTCAGTTTGAAGATAAACAGATTTACATAAAATCATATCTTACTTTAGGCCCTAAATATTTAAAATAAGCCAGAAAAATATACTTTTGATAAAACATTAATATATGCCAGATATGCGAATAAAAATCTTTATCGTGTGTACTCTGCTACTTTGGGGAGTTGGAAATGCACTGAGCGGACAATTAAATAAAATTGAATTTGAGGAATTTGACCTTGAGAACGGTTTGCATGTTATCCTGCATAGAGATAACAGCAGTCCCATTGTAGCCGTTAACCTTACCTACCATGTCGGATCTAAAAATGAACAACCTGACAGAACCGGATTTGCTCATTTTTTCGAACATCTGATGTTTGAAGGATCTAAGTACATCGAAAGGGGTGAATTTTTCAACTATGTGCAAAATGCCGGGGGGGTAAACAATGCATTCACTTCATTTGACAATACCACGTATTATGAGATTCTCCCTTCCAACCAGCTTGAACTGGGTTTATGGCTGGAATCCGAGCGCCTGATGCATCTGCAGATAGACAGCACCGGAGTTGAAACCCAGAGGAGCATAGTTAAGGAGGAGCGCCGGGAAAATTATGATAACCAGCCCTATATGTCATTCATGGAGAAAGTGTTTTCAAATTCCTTTAAGGAGCATCCTTATCATTGGGTCCCGATTGGGAACATTCAGTATATTGATGAAGCAAAGCTGGAGGAGTTTATTGAATTTTATAAGCATTTCTATGTTCCGGAGAATGCAGTTCTGGTAATTTCAGGGGACATTGAATATGAGAAAACAAAGGGGATTGTGAAAGATTACTTTGGAGATATCCCTAAAGGTGGTCACAAGATATACAGACCTGATGCAGAAGAGCCTGTTTCAACCGAAGAGATCCGGGAAGTCGTATACGACAACATCCAGCTGCCCGCGGTGTTCACGGCATATCGCATGCCCGGCATGGGAGATCCGGATGCATATGCCCTGGGTATGTTACAGACCTTGCTAGCGGGAGGGCAGAGCTCAAGACTTTATAAATCATTGGTAGACAATCAGCAACTGGCCATTCAATCCAGTGCAGTCCCGCTTGCCCTTGAGGATGCCGGATTGTTTATTGTCTATGGCATTGCAAATATGGGTGTCTCGCTTGAAGACATTGAAGCTGCCATGGAGGATGAGATCCGAAAGGTAGTTGAAGAGGGACTGACCGACAGGGAATTTCAAAAGTTATTAAACCAGACTGAAAATGATTTTATAAGCCAGAATACTACCATGGCGGGAATTAGCGAAAACCTTGCCAGTTATTATACTTTTTTCAGGGAGCCCGGACTGATAAATACGGAGATTGATAAATATCTCGCAGTCACTCCTGAGGATATTGTCGATGTAGCAAAAAGATACCTTGTCCCAGAAAACCGGGTGGTTCTTTATTATCTTCCAAAAGACCAGGAACAATAAAAAATATTATGAAATACAAATCTTTTCAATTTATCCTTATCCTGCTGTTTCCTGCAGTCCTGTCAGCTCAGATTGACAGAAGCAATGCACCTGAACCAGGACCGGCCCCTGTTATTAAAATAGGAGAATACAATTCGTTTGAATTAAAAAACGGACTCCGGGTTTTTGTAGTTGAAAACCATAAAATCCCCCGGGTTGCCTATTCCCTTGTGCTCGACATGGACCCTTTCACAGAGGGCGATAGCATGGGTTATGCCTCAATTACCGGAGATCTTCTCGGAACGGCAACAAGCAGCCGTACAAAAGATCAACTGGATGAAGAAGTCGATTTTATCGGTGCTTCTCTCAGCACTTCTTCCGGATCCATGTATGGTGCGGCACTGAAAAAACATAACGAAAAACTATTGGATCTTATGTCTGATGTTCTCCTGAATCCCTTGTTTAGCCAGGAAGAGCTCGATAAAATCAAAAAACAGACTATTTCCGGACTTGCATTCAGTAAAACAGATCCCTCTTCTATTTCCGCTGTGGTAAGTAATGTCCTTTTATATGGGAAATCACATCCCTACGGTGAAGTAACTACTGAAAAAACAATAGAATCGGTTTCTCTAAAAATGTGTGAAGATTTTTACCATACATATTTCAAGCCCAATATTGCCTGCCTGGCCATTGTTGGGGACATAAACATGAAAGAGGCAAAAAAACTCATAAAAAAATATTTTGGAAGCTGGGAACCAGGTGATGTACCCGAACACAGCTATGAAACACCGCGTGCTCCTGAAGAGAGAAAAGTTGCTATTGTTGACCGTCCGCATTCAGTTCAGTCAGTTATAAAAGTAACACACCCCGCAATCTATACGGTTGGGATGGAAGATTATGTTCATGCCCGGGTGATGAACCTCATATTGGGGGGTTCTATTGCACGACTGGACCAGAATCTTAGAGAAGATCATGCCTATACTTACGGTGTTCGCTCTTCATTAAACCAGGATAAGTGGATAGGAAGTTTTTCCGTCTCGACGGACGTAAGAAATGAAGTTACTGATTCTGCTGTCTTTCAGATCCTTTATGAAATGGAGAGAATACAGCAGGAGCTGGCTCCTGTTGAGGAGGTTGAGAAAATCAAAAATTACATGTCGGGCACATTTGCCCTTGCCCTGGAACAGCCGAATACGGTGGCACGTTTTGCATTGAATATTGTAAGATACGGCCTACCGATAGACTACTACGCAAATTACCTGAAATATATTGCAGAAGTGACACCCGAGGATGTGCAGGCTGCTGCACAAAAATACCTTCGCCCCGAGAATTGCCATGTACTTATCGTTGGTAAAGGAGACAGTGTATCCGATAAACTGGCACAATTTAGTCCCTCTAAAAAAGTCGATTACTATGATATAGAGGGGAACCTGATCGATCCGGCTGATCTGGTGAGGGCGATACCAGAGGGACTTACAGCAGAGAAGGTTATTGAGAAATCCCTGGAAGCTACAGGGGGAAGATCAAAACTTGAGGCCATATACGATGTGACCACCACAATGACAATGGAAGTACAGGGAATGAAAATCGATGCCAAGATGATTCGTAAGACTCCTGACAAATTCATTATGAGCATGAAAATGGGAGATATGCTTATAAATAAAATATTGTTTGACGGGGAATCAGGAAGAACTTCTGGAATGCAGGGAGAAAACACACTTGAGGGTAAGGAACTTGAAAACCTGAAAATGCAGGCAGATTTTATGCCCGAGTTGGACTATTCGGGAAACGGGTACTCGATTAAACTCTTATCCCTTGAGAAAATTGATGATACTGATGCTTATAAAATCGAGATCACAGATCCTTCCGGACAAACTAGCTATGCCTGGTTTAATGGCATCTCGGGATTAAAAATAAAGGAAGAAAAAACGGAGGAAACGCCTGAAGGCCCAATAGTTCAGGCTACTACTTTTAGCGAATACCAGGATGTGGAAGGGGTGCTTTATCCCCATAAAATGACAATTGTTGCCGGTCCTCAGATTATTTCCGCAACGGTTGAATCTGCAAAAATCAATACAGGGATTGAGGATTCTGTATTTAAATAAGCGGTATGCGGGCAGTTATTCAGAAAGTAATTAATGCTTCTGTATCTGTCGGAGAGAATGTTACCTCCATTGATGCTGGACTTCTAATCTTTCTCGGAATTGAGGAAAACGATCAGGCAGAAGACCTGGAATGGCTTAGCGGGAAAATTGCCAGACTCCGTATTTTTAAAGATGATGAAGGGATCATGAATTTATCCATTCAGGATGTCATGGGACAGGCTCTGGTAATCAGCCAGTTTACCCTTCATGCCAGCACAAAAAAGGGAAACCGCCCTTCATATATCCGGGCGGCCAGACCCGAAACGGCTATCCCCCTGTATGAAAAATTCATATCACAACTGAAATCTGACAGCGGCCGGGAAATTAAAACCGGTGAATTCGGAGCTTATATGCAGGTTGAGCTGGTAAACGATGGGCCTGTAACCATTATTATTGATTCAAAAAACAGGGAGTAATCCTATTGTGGTTCTTTGCAGTCATGGTATAATCCAGGTCGAAAAAAACAGAGCAAAATAAAAGAAGTACTTTCTTGTTCTCATAATTCGGTAAGGTTTGGTAATTTTGAGCTTCTGCCAACAAGTTACGATATCCAATGTTCAAACCCAATGATGAATATTCCAAACAATATAAGTACAGATAGCATTAATTCACAGCTTGACAGAATCAGGTCAGATGAATCCATGCCAGCTTCAGAAGAAAACCTTAAGTTAATGTTCAGCCTCATTGATCTTACAAGCCTGAATACCCAGGATACGGACAGGCAAATTGAAACAATGTGTTTAAAGGTTAATGAGTTCTCAAAACATTTTCCAGGCATGAAAAATGTTGGGGCTATATGTGTCTATCCCGCCCTGGTGCCCGTAGTCAGAAAAAATCTAAATGTCAAAGATATTGGTATCGCTTCTGTTTCTGCTGGATTTCCCTCTTCCCAGACTTTTCTTCAGGTTAAAGAGCTTGAAAGTAAAATGGCTGTTGAGGCGGGAGCAACAGAGATTGATATTGTGATTTCTGTTGGGAAATACCTTGAAAGTAACCTTGAATACGTTCAAACTGAAATAAGGCGCATTAAAGAAGTAATTTCTCCGGCAAAACTAAAGGTGATCCTGGAAACAGGTCTTCTTCCCGGAAATGAGGATATTTTCCGGGCATCTATAGCCTGCCTTGAAGCTGGGGCAGATTTTATTAAAACTTCTACAGGTAAGATCCAGCCTGCTGCAAGCCCGGAAGCTGTTCTGGTCATGTGCCATGCAATAAAGGAGAACTACCAAAAAACAGGTAAAATGGCCGGGATTAAACCTGCTGGGGGAATCAGCACCCCAAGTCAGGCCCTGGAGTATGCCAGCATCGTTCATGCAGTTCTGGGTGAACAGTGGCTGAATCCAGGATTATTCAGAATTGGGGCCAGCCGCCTGGCAAATCACCTGCTTACCGAGATCATGCATATAGAGTCGGGTAAATCCCCTGATATCAATTATTTCTGATTCACTGGTTCGCCCCAGAATTATTATCTTTGTCCCTTGTGAATTCTACATTCTTTTTCGCTCAGGATACCATTGTTGGAACTCGTTCAGATTCCACAACCAGTCTTAAGAAATTCAGCACTGTTGAGGTGGAGGATATTTTTATGGCAATGGAGAGAAGAGAAAAAGAAAGGGATTCCGTCTCACGGGTAAAGGCATACAGGGCTTATCTTCAGTCTATTGAGAAAAAGGAGCCAGAAGGTTTTGACACCTCCGCTGTTCCATACAACTTTGCAAAAGATACTTTTCTGCCAGGTCAAAATCCCCTGAATAATTTTAAAGAAAGTTTTTATTCTTCAAAAGATACCGCAAAGCCCCTTTACCGTGAAACGAGTGATGAAACAAGTTTTCAAACCCTGGCTGAGGTTTCTCCTATTCGGAAGTCCCTTTCAGAACATTCACACAATCTTCGGCCTGACTGGTTGATGGGCATAATTATTGTTAGCCTTGTCTTGCTTGCCTGGCTCAAATTATTTTATAATAAATTTCTTGATCAGACCATTCAGTCTGTTGCCAATTATCAGCTATCAAACAAGCTGCTCAGGGACCAGAATATGTTCTCCCGGCGGGTTGCTTTCTTCCTGAATATTAATTTTATCCTAACCGGAGCAGCTTTTATTTATCTCATGCTTGGATTTTTCCGTATCAGGTTTTTCCATGTTAATGATTTCATGTCCTATCTGGTATATGCGGGAATACTTACAGGCTTTTTGCTACTCAGGCTTATTGTTACTCATTTAGTTGGGCATGTTTTTAACAAGCACAATGAGTTCAGGGAATATCTACATCAGCTCCTCCTGATTCATAAAAACCTTGGAATTTATTTATTAATCCTTGTTTTCGGCATTTCTTATATACGGGATGATTTGCGTATTTATTTAGTCTATATATCAGTGCTTATAGGGATTGCAGCGCTTATACTACGGGTGGGTAAAGGATTAAAAATCATATTTAATAATAAAGATGTTTCAATGTTTTATTTGATTTTATACCTTTGTACCCTTGAAATTTTACCCCTGTTGATTTTTTACAGGTTTTTTTCTTCATCGGTCCAAGCAGGATAGGAATTAAAAATAGATAAATGAGGATAAAGAAAATACTTGTTTCCCAACCAAATCCGGATAACGGAAAATCCCCTTACTTTGAATTGGCCGAGCAAAATAATCTACAAATAGATTTCAGGCCATTTATACATGTGGAAGGAATCCCTGGAAAGGAATTTCGTCAAGATCGCATTGATATTCTGGAACATACGGCAGTAATTTTTACAAGCAAGACCTCCATTGATCATTTTTTCAGGATCTGTGAAGAGCTGCGTATTACGGTTCCTGACACAATGAAATACTTCTGTATTTCTGAGTCAACTGCTTACTATCTTCAAAAATATATTGTATACAGAAAAAGGAAGATCTTTTATGGAAACGGTATGTTTTCAGACTTGATGGATCTGATAAATAAACATAAAGAAGAAGCCTTTCTGGTGCCACTCTCTGATCTTCACAAGGCAGAGATTCCCAAAACACTGAAAGATCAAAAAATTAAACATACCAAAGCAATTATTTATCGTACAGTTTGCAGTGATTTATCAGATATTCCTGTTAGCGATTATGATATGCTGGTATTTTTCAGTCCTTCAGGAATTAAATCTCTACAACAGAATTTTCCGAAATTTAAACAGGATGGTATTAAAATTGCATCCTTTGGAACTACTACTGCATCTGCAGTGGAACAGGCCGGATTCAGGCTTGATATTAAAGCGCCAATGCCGGAAGCTCCTTCCATGACCATGGCCCTGGATCAATTCATTAAAATACATAATAAGAATTCCAGGAAATAATCTTTATGTAAATTAGTGGTTCACTCCCGGGGAAGAATATGACCACTAAACATACATTTGGCAAGCAGGAACGGCTAAAAAGCAGTCTGGCTATTCAGAAATTGTTAAAAGAAGGCCAGACAATCTCCGGGTTTCCCTTTAAAATATACTGGCATCAGACAGAAGACCTGGAGCAAAAATACCCTGCCAAAACAGCTGTTTTGGTCCCAAAAAAAAAGTTCCGTAAGGCGGTGGACAGGAATCTAATGAGAAGAAGGATCATTGAGGCTTATCGTCAGAATAAAAACCTGATTTATCATCCCCTGCAGGAGAAGAACCTGAAGATTGTTTTAGTCATTTTGTTCCTTTCTGATGAATTCATATCTTTCGAAAGGCTGAACTCCGGTATTCGTGATCTACTGGGCAAACTGGCCGAAAATATTTCTTAACATTATGGTTACCCGGATTATTATAATATTTCTCATAAGCCTTCCCCTGCATCTTAGCTCCCAGGTGCT
Source organism: uncultured Bacteroidaceae bacterium (assembly GCA_963777115.1). GTDB lineage: Bacteria > Bacteroidota > Bacteroidia > Bacteroidales > SM23-62 > SM23-62. The sequence goes on from CAVZPP010000003.1 coordinate 758,215, forward strand.
TGACACCATGTATTTTGATTCTAACTGGGAACAGGCCGATAAGGAAAACGCCCATTACTTTCGTTTTGTATCCATTGATACTTCAGGTGAATTTCGGTTTCTCGTAGAGGATTTTTATCCCGATGGACAGATTCAGATGTCCGGAACATATAAATCTATTCGTCCTGATAATAAAGACGGTCATTTCATTTACTGGTACGAAGACGGAAAAAAACAAATGGAGTGCACTTACCAGGACAATTACCTTCAGGGAACTCTTCAGGAATGGTATGCTTCAGGAATTCAGGAATCTCATCAGGAATTTATTAATGGAGCCCTTGATGGGGATTTTAAATCCTGGGATGAAAATGGCAAAATTAAGTTGAACGCTCGTTATCGAAAGGGCGACAAACATGGGAATTTTCAGTCCTTTTACCAGAATGGACAGAAGGTCCGGGATGATTACTATGAGAACGGGCAACTTCAGGAAGGTAAATGTTTTTCAAAAGACGGGAAGGAAATAGAATATTTTCCTTATGTTTTAATGCCAAGATTTCCAGGCGGACCAGGAAGTTTGCGAAGTTTTGTAAAGAAAGAATTGAAATATCCGGCAGAAGCCAAAAAGAGAAATATTGAGGGTGCTGTTCTGATCCTTTTTACTGTCGATGAGAAGGGTATTGTTAAGGACCCCAGGGTTGTAAATGGCGATAGGGAATATTTTGACAGGGAGGCGATTCGTGTAGTTGAAAAATTCCCCAATTGGATTCCCGGAGAAGTGGATGGAAATCCCTCCCCAATACAGGTAAGTGTACCTATCGAATTTCGCCTTCGATAAATCCTGCCTGTCCCTTAAAATGTAAAAAAAAGTTAAAAAACCCTGTGTTTCAAACCTTTTGATCCCTTTATCCGTTATTATCACATATATTTGTGTTTCCATTATTCAGAACCATTTCCTATGAGCAGAAAAGTGTTTTCAAAGAGAATCGGAGTCCTGGCAATTATTGTATTTCTTCTGGGAAGTTCAGTCGTCTTTATTTCTTCTTCCAATGATGACTTTAAACTTGTAAAAAGTCTTGAGATTTATTATTCTCTGTTCCGTGAGCTTAATCTATTTTATGTTGATGAAACTAATCCCGAGAAACTGGTCGAAAACAGTATTAATGGGATGCTGAAGGAACTTGACCCTTATACTACTTTTATACCCGAATCGGATCGTGAAAACTTTAATTTCATGACAACCGGGGAATATGGCGGAATTGGCTCACTTATCAGACGAACTGGTGATTATGCCATTATTGCAGAGCCTTACGAAGGTTTTCCTGCTGCAAAATCCGGACTTAGGGCTGGAGACACCATTATTTCAATTGATGGAAAATTGATGAAGGGGATGGAGATCCGTGAGATTAGCGAAAATCTGAAAGGAAGGCCCAATACCCCCCTATCATTAATTATTCGCAGATACGGACAACCCAAACCCTTAGAAATTTCACTGATCAGGGAAAAGATCACCATATCTAATGTACCTTATTATGGTATGTTAAATGAACGCATTGGGTATATCCGCCTATCAAATTTCACCACTGGTGCTGCCCAGGAAACCAAATCCGCCCTGGTGGAACTCAAGAAAAATCCCAGTTTTGAAGCTGTAGTACTTGATTTGCGTGGTAATCCTGGAGGATTGTTAATTGAGGCTGTGGATATAGCAAATCTTTTTGTGCCTCAGGGACAGGAAATTGTAGCCACAAAGGGTCGTGTCAAACAATGGGACCAGAATTATCGTACCCGCCATATGCCAGTTGATACATCCGTATTTATCGCTGTTCTTGTCAGCCGCGGTTCTGCTTCAGCATCAGAGATTGTTGCCGGAGCCCTTCAGGATCTGGACCGTGCTGTAATTATCGGACAAAGGACTTTTGGGAAAGGTCTGGTACAAACCACTCGTGAGCTAAGCTATAACAGCAGGTTAAAGGTTACTACTGCAAAATATTATATTCCCTCCGGACGATGCATTCAGGCCCTGGATTATTCCAAGCGAAATGAAGATGGTAGTGTGGGTACAATTCCTGACTCCCTGATTTCAGAATACCAGACCCGAAACGGAAGAACCGTATATGACGGAGGTGGTATTCAGCCCGATTTTAAAATTGAGCCGGAGTTACTCAGCCAAATAAGTATAGCCTTGCTTACAAGGAATGTGATTTTTGATTTCGCGACATTGTATTCTGCTCAGCATGAAAGTATTGGAGCACTGGAAGAATTTAACCTCACAAAGGAGGATTTCGCAGCTTTTAAGAAAATTGTTTCTACCAGGGATTTTACTTACGAAACTAAAAGCGAAGAATCCCTGAAAAAGCTTATTGAATCAGCAAAACGCGAAAAATATTTTGAATTAGCTGAAGAAGAATTTAGTGCACTTGAAAGCAAACTGGCACATAATGATGAAAAAGATCTTGAGAATTTCAGAGAGGAGATCATTCAGCTCTTAAAAGAGGAAATTGCAGTACGTTATTATTTCCAGAAAGGAAGAGTTAAAGCAACAATTTCCGAGGACCCTGAAGTCCACAAAGCCATAGAGGTGCTTCTTCAGCCTGAATTATACCTGAGTACTCTTCATGAGTCCCCTGCCCGGATACACGCAAGACTGAGCCTGGAGGAATAATAATGTAGATTACCCTCCGGGTGCAGGCGGAATCAGGGTGACACTGTCACCTTCTTTTAGTTTTACATCCTGGTGAGATATAAGCCCATTAACTGCAATCACAAAATTCAGATTCTTTAACGCTGGATACTTTTTTACGACGGCTTCTATTACAATTTTTGTGGAAGCTGTTTCAGAAATAATTTCTGTTTCAACCCCTGTGTTTTCAACCAGAAAACCCTGATAATGAATATTGACTCCCATATATGTCTTTTTGTTTATTAATGCGCCTCCAGCCAATTATTTCCCGATCCATAATCGACCAACAGTGGTACGGATAACTCATAAGCTCCTTCCATCTCTTCTATGACCAATTCCTTGAGATCCTCCAACTCTGGTTCGTATACATCAAATACAAGTTCGTCATGTACCTGAAGAATCATTTTGCTTTTCATACTCGTTTCTTCCAATAATTTCTGGATCCTGATCATTGCTATTTTAATAATATCTGCAGCAGATCCCTGGATGGGTGCATTTACCGCGTTACGTTCTGCAAATCCCCTTACAACAGCATTTCTTGAAAGAATATCCCTGAGATACCTTTTCCGTCCCAGCATGGTTTCAACATATCCGTTTTCACGTGCAGATGCAATGCATTCATCCATATATTCTTTTACCCGGGAGTATGTAGTAAAATAGTTGTCAATCAACTCTTTTGCTTCCTTTCTCGGGATATTTAGCCGCTGTGATAATCCAAAGGCAGATATACCGTAGATGATGCCAAAGTTTGCTGTTTTTGCTTTCCCCCTTTGTTCCCGGTCCACTTCATCCAGGCTACGGTTAAAAATTTTGGCTGCTGTGGCAGTATGAATATCTTCCCCTTTTTTGAATGCCTCCCGCATCAAGGGATCTCCACTCATATGTGCCATTAATCTTAATTCAATCTGGCTGTAATCAGCAGAAAAGAAAATATTTTCATCAGTTCTCGGAATAAAGGCCTTTCTTATTTCTCTTCCTCTTTCTTCACGTATTGGAATATTCTGCAAGTTTGGATTATTAGAACTCAATCTTCCAGTTGCAGTAACAGCTTGATTATATGATGTATGTATTAATCCGGTTCCAGGATTAATCATTCGTGGCAAAGCCTCCACATAGGTTGAAACAACTTTTTTAAAGTCCTGAAATCCAGCACATGATTAATGACCGGATGTTTATCGGCAAGCCTGACAAGAATGTCCTCCCCTGTTGAATACTGTTTGTTTTTGTTTTCTTGGCGTCTGCAACAATTTTTAGTTTGTCGAACAGAATCTCTCCAAGTTGTTTAGGAGAAGAAATATTAAACTCCTCACCGGCAAGCTTATAGATTTCATCCCTAAGCTCCAATAATTCAGATTCAAGCACCCTGGCATAATTATTCAGGAATTCTCCATCCAGTTTTATTCCTGCCCTCTCCATGTTGCAGAGTACATTAACGAGAGGAAATTCAATATTTTCGGCAAGGTTTCTCAATCCTTTTTGTTCAATGTCCTCTTTCAGGATAAGGTATAGCTGCCAGGTAATATCTGCATCCTCACATGCATAATCAGAGATTTTTTCAAGAGGCACATCCCTCATGCTTCCCTGTTTTAATCCCTTTTTTCCTATTAACTCCTCCGTTTTAATATTGCGGTAACCAAGATAGGCCTCAGAGAGAAAATCCAATCCGTGTTTTTGCTCTGGTAGCAATAAATAATGCGCTATCATTGTATCAAACACCTTACCCCCGAGCTTAATTCCATAGTTTTTTAATACCTGAATGTCATATTTAAGATTTTGCCCAACCTTTAATGAATCATTATCCTCCAATACTGGTTTAAATAATTCCAGGAACTCCTTTGCTTTTTTCCTGTCTGCAGGGATACTTACATACCAGGCTACATGCGATTCCCAGGAAAATGATATTCCAACAAGCTCCGCATTGATGGCATTGATATCAGTAGTTTCCGTGTCAACACAAAATGTTTTTCTTCCTTTAAGTGTTTCTGACAGCTCACGAGCTTTTTCAATGACATCGATGCAATGATATTCATGATCAGTATCATCTATTGTCTTCAGGTGGGAAACCGGAGTGACTGAAATATCTGTTCCGCTGAATAAATTTCCCTGCCCTGGGGAAGCAACTGTTTGCGAGGGACTCATTTGAAGGGATTCATCAGCATTTGTTAAACCACCGTTAATCAAGTTTATAATCCTGTCAGACAAAGTTTTAAACTCAAGTTCCTGAAACAAAGCTATAAGCTTTTCTTTATTGGCTCCTCCGTATTTCAGTTCAGCTTCTTCAAATTTTACAGGAACATTCAATCTTATGGTTACCAGATCTTTCGATAGAAGTATCTGTTCCTGGTTTTCTGTCAGGCTTTCTTGCAGCTTTCCCTTTAAGGAATCTTTATTTTGAATCAGGTTTTCGACTGATTTGTATTCAGATATAAGTTTCTTGGAAGTCTTTTCACCGATTCCCGGAGCTCCGGGAACATTATCCGAGCTATCTCCCCATAGTGCCAGCACATCAATTACCTGTTTGGGATCTTCTATTTTAAATAGCTCCTGCACTTCCTTCACCCCAACTACTTCCGCTGAATTGCCGGATCTTCTGGGTTTATACATAAATACATTTTCGCTGACAAGTTGGGCAAAATCTTTATCAGGAGTCATCATAAATACATTGAATCCTTCTTTTCCTGCCCTCGTGGCTAAAGTACCAATTACATCATCTGCCTCATATCCTTTAACTTCAAGAATTGGAATATTAAATGCTTCCAGGATTTTCTTTATCCAGGGGATTGAGAGTTTTATCTCTTCCGGTGTGGCGTCTCTATTGGCCTTATAAGCAGGGAATTTCTCATGTCTGAAGTTTGGTCCGGGGGGATCAAATACTACTCCTATATGAGTCGGTGATTCGACGCGAAGAATTTCTTCAAGGGTGGCAGTAAATCCATAAACAGCAGAGGTGTTTAATCCCTTTGAATTAATCATTTGGGACCGGATAAAGGCATAATAGGCCCGAAATATTAACGCATACGCGTCCAGTAAAAACAGCTTTTTCTGTTCCATTCAGCAAGATATAAAATTCTGGTGGTACAATTAGTTATCGGAAGCATACCACTCAGCCCAGGATGTTGCTGTTTCTACAAGCTTCAGGCTGTAAAGTGAAATGTTTTTCGGTAAATTATTTATTAACCGAGAGGCCATATTTGTTACCAAGTTTTCGCAAGTTGGCTGGTAATCAACAACATAGAATTTTTCAAACATTTGTTCAACCCTTTTAATTTCTGGTTGACTGGCCTTTGTGCTAATAACTACAGAATGGTCAAACACATCAACAATTTTCTCTTTAACTAATTTTTTCAAATCGGAAAAATCGACAACCATACCCAGCTTGGAGCTTTCCTGGTCCGTGCTTGTTTCTCCAATTACCGATACGAAAAGCTGGTATGAATGACCATGAATGTTTCTACAGGGACCATCATAGTTCCACAGAGCATGAGCCATTTCAAAACTAAAACTTTTTGTAACCCTGATTATTGACATTTCAGTTAAATACAGGCACATTGACTTATGCAATCCACAATATTGCTCAGATTGTCATGCCTTAGAAAATAGTACGTGTTTTTTCCGTCTCGCTTTGAAGAAAGGACTCCCTTGTCTTTCAATATGCCAAGATGATGAGAAGTAGTAGATTGTTCAATTTGCAGAAGTTCATGTATCTCTGTCACCGTCAGTCTTTTACCGTCATCAAGGTAATTTAGGATGGCAATTCTCATTGGGTGTGCAATAGCCTTGAGCATGCTTGCGGCTTTTTCCAATTCCTCCGGACTTAGTTTATCAAACTTCATTTCAATGGGAATTATTTGTGTTTTCAATTGATTTTAAGATAGTTGCAGACAGAACCGCTTTTATTTACAAATACAAATATATGAATATCTATTCTTAAATATATTAGCTTTATTGAAAATTTAACTTCACCTTTATAAATATCAGAGATAATTAACGTTTCTACTCAAGACAATTAGTATCCTTGGATAATTTATTTATACTTTTATCCCTGCACTAAACGATCTCCTGCAGATGTCTCATCTGGAAGCTATCCGGAATCCCGTAAATAAGGAAATGCTCCTTTTCGAAAAACATTTTCGTGAAGCGATGAAAAGCGATATCTCCTTGCTTAACATTATTACAAACTATGTTCTTAGAAGAAAAGGCAAGCAAATCCGTCCCTTGTTTGTTTTTCTGACAGCTGGACTGGCCGGGGGAATCACAGAGTCCACCTACAATGCTGCGAGCCTGATTGAATTGCTGCATACCGCAACCCTGATTCATGATGATGTTGTAGACGAATCGTTCGAACGAAGAGGCTTTTTCTCGATCAATGCCCTATGGAAGTCAAAAGTGTCTGTTCTTCTTGGAGATTATCTGTTTTCAAGAGGACTTTTATTATCCGTGGAACAAAATGAGCATGAATTATTAAGGCTTGTATCAGTCGCCGTTAAGGAAATGAGTGAAGGAGAACTTTTGCAAATGCAAAAATCAAGGAAACTGAACATTACAAAGGAGGAGTATTTCAACATCATCCGCATGAAAACAGCCACCCTGATTGCAGCATGTACAGCATGTGGGGCATGGTCTTCCTCTAAAGACCCAGATCTCACTGAGAAGTTCAGGCTTTTCGGTGAAAAAGTTGGCATGGCGTTTCAAATCAAAGACGATTTGTTTGACTATCAGAAAAAAGGCCTTATTGGCAAACCTACAGGTAATGACATTAAGGAGAAAAAATTCACTCTTCCCTTGATTTATGCTCTTGAAAATTGCCGGGATTCTGAAAGGAAGCACATTATTCGCACCATCAGGAAACATAACAACAACACACAAAAGGTGCAGGAAGTGATTGAGTTTGCAATAAATTATAAGGGACTCGAATATTCAAGGCAACAGATGTTGAAATACCGGGATGAGGCCCTCGAAATACTAGCGCAATTTCCTGAAAATGAACACAATATCGCTTTAAAGCAATTGGTGAATTATGTTGTGGATCGCAAAAAGTGATCCTTTAAAATCTCTGCCTTTTTGCGGCCGACGACCCCTGCAAGTACCTCTATATCAGCCGATTTTATCTCTGTTATTGACCCGAACCTCTTCCATAAAGTTTCTCTGGTTTTCTCCCCGATTCCCTTAATCAGATCAAGCTCGGATCTTGTCATAGTTTTTTCCCGTTGCGTGCGGTGAAAACTAATACCAAAACGGTGAGCCTCATTTCTCAAGTGCTGGATAACCTTTAGAGACTCCGAATTCTTATCAATATATAAAGGAACTTTGTCCCCGGGAAAATAAATTTCCTCAAGCTTCTTTGCTACCCCAATTACAGCCATTTTTCCTCTGAGCCCAAGCGAATCCAGACCTTTTACTGCCGCATTTAATTGTCCCTTTCCTCCATCAATAACTACCAGCTGAGGCAATGGCTTTTTTTCTTCAATTAACCTTTTATACCTTCTGAAAACAATTTCCCGCATGGATGCAAAATCATCTGCTCCTTTCACTGTTTTTACATGATAGTGTCTGTAGTCCGATTTGCTGGGTTTTGCATTTTTAAATACCACGCAGGCAGCAACCGGATTCTCTCCCATTAAATTCGAATTATCAAAACATTCAATATGCAGCGGGGAATGTTTAAGTCGTAGATCCTTTTGTAATGTTCCCAGAACCCGGTCGGTCCGTTGATTTTTACCGAGGTTTTCAGATTTTTTTAATTTATCAATTCGATAATGATTTGCATTTCTCGAGGACAGATCCAATAGCATTTTTTTATCCCCCTTCACGGGAACAATAAAACGAATATTATCCAAGGAAATATCTGGTCTGAACGGCACGATTACTTCCCTCGAATCACTATTAGTTTTTTGTCGTATATCTACAATAGCAAAGGACAATAAGTCTTCTTTACTTTCTTCCAGCCTTTTCTTTAATTCAACGGTATGCGCCTGTACAACAGCTCCATCAATTACTTTAAGATAATTTACAAATGCATGAGATTTCTCATCAACAATTGAGAAAACATCAACATTATTAATTCTGGGATTTACAATTGTTGATTTGCTTTTATACCTGTTCAATAGTTCCAATTTATCCTTTATTGCCTGAGCTTCTTCGTACTTGTAATCATCCGCATACTTTTTCATCAGGTCCTTCAGGTGCCTGGAAACTTGTTTAATGTTTCCTTTAAGAATTTGCTTCACCTGCCCTATAGAATTCAAGTAGTCCTCTTCATCTTGAAATCCAACACAAGGAGCCAGACAATTCCCAAGATGATACTCAAGACAAACTTTAAACTTATCGTTCTCTATATTTTCTTCTGTTAGATTTAATCGGCAATTTCTAATTGGGAAAAGCTGCCTCGCAAGGTCCAGCACATTTTTGACAACCAGAACTGAAGTATAGGGCCCAAAATACACCGACCCGTCCTTTATCCTATTTCGTGTATAAAAGATCCTTGGGAATCTTTCATTTTTAACACATATCCAGGGAAACGTTTTATCATCTTTTAACAAGACATTATACCTAGGCTGGAATTTCTTTATCAGGTTGTTTTCAAGCAATAAGGCATCTGACTCTGTTGAAACAATAATATGTCTTATATCTCTGATTTTCCCAACAAGAATATGTGTTTTAAAAGAGTCCTTTGCAGATTTACTAAAATACGAAGAAACCCTTTTTTTCAGGTCCAGGGCCTTGCCAATATACAGAAGTTTCCCATCCTTGTCAAAGTACTGGTATACACCGGGCTTATTGGGCAGTACATCAACAAGAGATTTTAGATAAATATGTGGGTCATTTTCCTTCAAATTGTACTATTGAAACAACCTTTCTATTATTCAACATTTTTCGTCCACCAAGCTCTGAGAGCTCAACCAGAAACAAACACCCGGCTACAATCCCACCGCCTGATTCAATAAGCTTACTTGTTGCTTCGGCGGTACCGCCTGTAGCCAACAGGTCATCCACAACCAAATATTTATTTCCTTTAATTATTGCATCCTCATGAATTTCAATAGTGTCTCTGCCATATTCCAATTCATATCCCATTGACAAAACCCTGGCAGGCAATTTTCCAGGTTTCCTCACCAACACTAATCCTTTACGTAACATATTGGAAAGCACAGACCCATAGATAAATCCACGAGACTCTATACCAGCAAGGAAATCAAATGCAGGAAATCCACCGGCTCCATCAACCATCATATCGCACGACAACCTGAATGCACCAGGATCTTTTATAAGCGTTGTAATATCCCGAAACAAAATACCTTTTGCAGGAAAATCAGGAATTGAGCGTATTGCCCCTTTTATAATTGAAACATTATCCATGAATTGTATATTTTTAATAATGCAATAATCCGTATTTTTATTCTTAAGCCTTCCAATTGTTCCACGTGGAACAATTACCGTCCCAACCGTACCAACAAAACTGACACATCCGAAGGAGAAACACCACTTATCCTTGTAGCCTGCCCAATTGTATCCGGTCTAATTTTATTTAACTTCTGTCTGGCTTCCGTTGAAATAGACCTTAAACTATCATAATCAATAGCAGGGTCTATCTTTATCTTTTCCAATCTCCTTATCTTTTCTGCAAGATTTTTTTCCCGGTCAATATATCCAGAATACTTTATTAGGATTTCTGCATCTTCAACCGTTTCACTCTTTATTCCTAATTCAAGCTTCTCAAATTCTTCTTTTAGTCCCTCTACATGTCCCCATAAATCTTTCACACTTACCTGGGGCCTGTCAACAAGGCTAATTGCTTTCACCTTTTGTCTAATTGGACTTGTCCCCAACTTTGCAAGTACAGGATTAATTTTATCCGGAGACACCGATGTGCTTTTCAGAAAGGATATTACCTTATCCCTTTTACCTAACTTTTTAACTAATTCTATCATTCTTTCCTCTCCAGCTAAACCTATTTCATATGAAATCGGGGTTAGTCTTTCGTCGGCATTATCCTGTCGAAGCAATATTCGATATTCAGCTCGAGAAGTAAACATTCTGTAAGGCTCATCTACTCCTTTTGTAACAAGGTCGTCTATCAAAACACCGATATATGAATTATCCCTTTCAAGAACAAGAGGATCCTTTTCATACACATTCCTCGTCGCATTAATCCCTGCCATCAATCCCTGTGCGGCTGCTTCCTCATAACCCGTTGTACCATTTATCTGACCTGCGAAATACAGCCCTTTTATGCTTTTTGTTTCCAGTGATTGGTTTAGCTGGGTTGGAGGATAATAATCATATTCAATCGCATATCCGGGTCTAAAAATTTTAACATTCTCCAGTCCTTTAATTTTTCTTAATCCTTCCAGCTGAACATCCCAGGGCAGAGAACTTGAAAATCCATTGATATAATATTCAAAAGTATTTAATCCCTCTGGCTCCAAAAATAACATGTGGGATTTCTTATCTGCAAATGTTACTATTTTATCCTCTATGCTCGGACAATAACGTGGTCCAATACCTTCAATTGTTCCATTATAAAGAGGGGAATCAACAAACCCTTTTTCAAGAACCCTATGGGTATTCTCGTTTGTATATGCGATATAACAACTTCGGTGTTTAGAATAATCAACATTATGTGTGAGAAAAGAAAACTTCTTGCCTTCATTATCCCCAGCCTGTTCAGTCATGGCATCAAAATCAATTGTTCTTCCATCCAATCTTGCGGGGGTACCCGTCTTCATTCGTCCTACCTCGAAACCATATTTCTCAAGTTGCTCACTAATTCCATAAGAAGAAGGTTCTCCTGCTCTTCCCCCCTTTTGCCGGGTTTTTCCAATATGCATCAGTCCATTTATAAACGTGCCATTGGTCAGGATTACCGTTTTTGAATTAAACTCTACGCCCATTCCTGTCTTCACTCCACAAATTTTACCGTCTTCTATCTTCAGTTCGGTAACCATATCCTGCCAGAAATCCAAACCATTTGTGCTTTCAAGCATTTCTCTCCACTTAATGGTAAACTGCGTTCTGTCACATTGGGCCCTAGGACTCCACATTGCAGGACCCTTGGATTTGTTTAGCATTCTAAACTGTATCATCGAATGATCAGTAACTATTCCACTATAGCCACCAATCGCGTCTATCTCCCTGACTATCTGCCCTTTAGCCACGCCCCCCATGGCAGGATTACATGACATTTGGGCAATTTTGGTCATGTCCATAGTTATCAGAAGAACCTTTCCGCCCAAATTTGCTGCGGCTGCCGCGGCCTCGCTTCCGGCATGTCCAGCTCCGACAACAATTACATCATATTTATCAACCATAAAACGATTTGAATTTCAATGCAAAGTTAATCAAAAATGAAAGTTAAAAGACTGATAGGTCCTTTACTAACTTGAATAATACAGTTGAAGTGATTTCTCCTCCATGATTCTCATCTTATTCTTTTCAGAATCATTAGAATCTTTATAGCCAATCAAATGAAGAATGCCATGAATAATGACCCTAAGAAGTTCATTTTCTTTTTCGACACTATACTTTTTAGCATTCTCTTCTACCCTCTCAATGCTAATATATATATCTCCGCTTAATACTTTTGCCTCTGAATAATCGAAAGAAATAATATCTGTATAATAATCATGTTCCAGGTATTCAATATTAATTCTGCGCAAATCTTCATCACTTGTGAAAATTATGTTGATTTGTCCGGAGCTGAAGCCAGACTCCTTTATCACAGAATCTATCCATGATTTAATTTTCGGTTTTCTTTTTAATCCGGAATTGAAGGAGTCGTCATGAAAAAAAATAGCCAATTTTTATAACTTAAAAGTTAAACTTACTTTTCGGCCATTTTCAAGGAAGGATAATTTATCGGAAAGTTTTTGCATTAAAAAAACACCTCTGCCGTTGACTTTTTCAACATTCCCGGGTGCTGTCGGATCTGGCACATGATCAAAATCAAAACCTTTTCCCTGGTCTGTAACCTCTAGCTCAAGAGTATCTCTGTCCCATTTGAACTGAAGACTCACATCCTTATCTTCGTCAAGTTTATTTCCATGTAAGATTGCATTATTTGCGGCCTCCATCGTCGCAATTAACACATTACCATACACTTCAGAACTCATGCTGCATGCTGAAGATACCTCATCAACAATCTTTTCAACCTCCCTTAAGCTATCAACCCTTGAGGCAATATTCAATACTTTCTCCATATCTGGAAATTCAAGTACTCCCTTATACTTAATATCACCTCTTTAGGTTACCATTTTATGATTATTTTTTTAGACAACCTGTAACTGTCTAACTACTAGTTCCTGCTAATCCATGTCTCAGGATTTTGAATACTCCTTTCTTTCCATATCTCAACATGCAAAACAGTGCTATTAGACTCATTATCAGTATATACCGTGCCCAACACCTGTTTCACGCTTACCCTATCCCCCTGCTTTACTTTCAGATCAACAATATTTTGATACACTGTTAAAAAATTTCCATGCCGTAAAATCACCGTATAATTTGCACCGAGAATGGCAACCACCTTCCTTACTTCCCCTTCAAACAAAGCGCGAGCTTCTGCTCCTTTAACTGTCGAGATATCAATGCCATCATTTTTAACCGTAACCTGCTTTAAAACCGGATGTGGGTGAACTCCATACCTTCCTGTAATAACACCTCGTTCAACTGGCCATGGTAATTTCCCTTTATTTCCTTGAAAATTATCAGAAATTAATTTATCCTCCGGAGTCAGGCGGTACATATTAGAAGCCTTTGATGCTTTTCTAGCTTCCTCGGCGATAATATCTGCTATAGCTTTTTCAAGCTTATCCGCAATCCTCTTTTTTTCATTTATCTCATTCTTAAGAGCCTTTTCCTTTTTTGATAGTTCTGTAACCAACTGGTTCTTGCCACTTTTCTCCCTAACAAGGGTTCTGTTTTCATTCGTCTTTTCAAGGACCAGGCCTTCTTTCTGTATTTTCACCTCTTCAATCTTATCAATTTCCTCTGCAATGTTTATTTTCATTTGCATTATCAATTGAGCCTGTTGCTTTCTGAATTTTGAAAATTGTTGCAGATACTTCATTCTTCTATACGCCTGATTAAAGTTTTCAGCAGACATTATAAATAGCATCCAGTCCCTTCGGCTTTTATTCCAGTAAGCATGAACGATCAGTTCAGCATAGTGTTCTTTAACTTCTGATAGATCTGTTTCAAGCTCTGAGATTAACTGTTCTTTCTGTATAATCTCATTCTCAATTAAAAATATTTCCTGGTTTATGTTGCGTATTATATCATTCCGTAACTTAATTCTTGTATTAAGAATTCGTACTCTTTGTAATGTGTTTTTTCGGCTTTTTTGAGTTTCAAGCAGAAGCATATTTGTCTGCTCTATTTCTTTTTGAGTAAGGCTTTTCTGCTCTTCAAGAACTTTTTTATCCTGTCCGTTGATATTCAGACCCACAATAATTACCATTAAAAGCAAACATATCTTTTGCTTTACTCCTTTATGTAATTTCCCCACCTTCAATTAATATCCTCCACTTTATAGTTTTCGGGAATTGCAAATTCCAGATTCAGGGAATCATTAAACACAATCTGTCCGTATTTAATATCCATTAAAATAGTATTATTCCCATCAGATAAATCCAAAGAAATTGTTTTAGGAAACGCCCAAGTTTCATCAACAGTAAAGTCCTTATAATCAATAGAAATATTTGTTCTTGCTTCATAATCGACTATAGTAACGTGCTCAAGTATTGGTCCCTCAACATCAAACATGAATTTTTGGCTAGAAACTTTATTGCCATTTCGTAAGGCATCAATTACGTATAAAATTTTTCCGTTTTGCTCTTCAAATTTACTTCTATAATTTCTATCATAATAATTAGCCTTATAGTAAAACACTTCATTAGAAAACATGGCAAGTATTTCTTCGAAACCAAGGGGTATATTATACTTTTTCCTGTATTTATCGAGTGATGAAGCATAATATGATTTTGACAATCTATTGATTATAATAGCGCTGTCTTCTGTACATAAAATTCGGAAAGCTTCATAACCCAGGGCCGGAAGAATAGATACAGCAATTAGGCTATCTCTGTATATGGCAATATTACCTTTTACATTGTTGCGTACGCTGTTTAGGGTAATATCTATATCCGCTTTTCTGATTTTCAGAGTCTGGAATTTTTGAGATCTTTCTTCCAGTAATGAAACTATGCTATGATTTCCAGCAAAGTTTTTCTTTGTGGGTTCGGAGATAATTGATTTGTTTGCCCTACAACCAACAAATAATAATAACATCATTGTTGCCAGGGCAATATTATTCAAACTTCTTACAATGCTTTTATTCAGAAATCTTTTTTTCAAGTTCCTTGCTATTAGATCCATTTTCCCGGGCCTTTAGCCATTGTTTTTGGGCATCTTCTTTCTTCCCAAGTTCATTAAGTATGTCTCCATAATGTTCAAGAATATCAGGATCCTCTCCGCCACCAGAATTGATCGCTTTTTCAATGTATTCTTTCGCCAGTCCGAGCTTTCCTGATTTAAACAGAATCCATGCATATGTGTCAAGGTAGGTAGCATTATCAGGTTCCATTCGGATGGTTTTACGGCTCATTTTTTCAGCCATGTCAAGTTTCTCTTCCCGGAGGGAAAGATAATATCCGTAGTTATTAAGGATCAGGATATTTTCAGGATCCATATCCAGGGCTTTTTCAAAATATTCATCCGACTTTTCAAAATTCTCAAGATTCCTCCAGGCTTCTGCTAAAAATGAATAAAATTGCACTGTAAGAGGAATATTATTCACCACGTAGGTTAATCCTTTCTCAAGGGACTCAATGGCTTCTTTGTTTTTATCCAGTTGCATGGCAGAATTTCCGGAAAACATATACAGGAATGGTTTATCAGGAAAATACTCCAGGGCTTCTGAACACTTCTTATACACGTTTTCTGTGTTGCCTAAAATGTTTTCAATAAAAATTGCCTGTTCCCAGATAAAATAGTTTCCCTTTTGCTCATCCAGTATTTCATTATAGATGTCTGCCGCCTCTTCAAATTTCTCCTGCTTAGACAGAAAATCTGCTTCTGCTGTTTTTATCCTGAAATCATCTGGATACAATTCAGATAAAATAAGGATCATTGAATCAACTCTGGATTCATTTTCCCTGAACATTTCTTCATCTGAGAGATATTCTATTAAAACCCCCATTTTGCTTTCAACCTGAAGAGAATTATTCCTGAAAGCCATTTCAATGTATTCGAATTGTTTTTCCTTGTTATTTTCAAGTCGATAAAACTCAGCCATTGACAATTGAGCAATTCCATTTTCCGGCTCAATGTCAAATATTTTTTTGTAAGCTTCCCTTGCTTCCTGTTTTCTATCCAGCGTTGTATAAAGTTCTGCAAGTATGCCCAGGTAGCGTATGTCATCAGGTGCGACCTCAACAAGCTTTTTCAATTCAATAATAGCATGATCGTAATTTTCCTGTTTTACATATATTTGCTCCTTCAGCATTGATACGGGCTCTGATATGCCTTTTTCTGCTTCAATACCATTCAGAATTTTTAAGGCTTTTGCCTCTTTTCCATTTTCGGAGTATAGCAAGCTCAACTCATATTTTATTTCAATTTTATCAGGCCACTTAACAAGTATTTCTTCATAAACCATGGCGGCACTATCCGGAGCTTGAGTCATAATATACAACTGGGCCAGTTGTATTTTATACCAATAATTATCAGGATTAAGTTTGGTTGCCTGAACATTCAATTTTTTTGCATTTTCCAGTTGTCTCCCGATCATATAGATCCCTGACAACTGAAAATATGCTACATCGCTTCCAGGATTTACCTCAATGCATTTTGAATATAAGGAAGCAGCCTGCTTAAAGTTTCCGAATAATTTTTGCTTTGTCGCTTCTGTTAAAGCGTAAGTATATTCCCTCATCTGGCTTTCTGTAAGCACGGGGAGAGGGGGGGTAGCATCAACTAATTTTTTCCCTCCCTGGCAGCCTGTCAGTGAGAGAATGGTCAATGTTACTAAAATGAATATTTTCCAACTCACGTAATTTCTGGTTTTCATCGTTATTTCAACAACAATTAATCTACGTTTCAATGCACGAACTTATTGTCCGGTATGCCCAAAGCCACCGATTCCTCTTTTTGTATCATTCAGGTTATCTACCTCCGTCCACTCTACTAGTTCATGCCTGGCAATAATCATCTGGCATATTCTTTCTCCATCATTAATAATAAATGGTTGATCTGATAGATTAATTAAAATAATACCCACCTCCCCCCTGTAATCAGCATCAATTGTCCCTGGAGTATTCAGCACTGTAACACCCTTTTTTAAGGCAAGTCCGCTTCTTGGGCGTATTTGCGCCTCATATTGCGGAGGAAGTTCCATAAATAATCCTGTTGGAATGAGTATTCTTTTTCCTGGTTTAAGCACCACAGCATCATCAAGGTTTGCTCTCAGGTCCATTCCGGCAGAAAATGCTGTGCTATATTCCGGCAATGGGTGCTTTGACTTGTTTACAATTTTCGCTCTCATTATAATTTCCTATTTACTAAGGCTTTGAATGCTTTTTCTTTCATTAAAAACGACAATTATAATAAATCCTGCTAATATAGTTGTATTCACCATCATCTTCGGCATCATTTCCAGGTTATCCGTAAGCCCGGAAAGCAGATAAACTATTAATCCAATCGCCATATACATTCCAATCCTTTTCAGTGGATATTGAATTCTGTAGTATTTCCTTCCCAGCAACCAGGAAACTATTACCATGGAGCTGTAACATGCTACATGCGCCCAGGCTGAGGCAGTATACCCATAAACTGGAACAAAGACCCAGTTCACAATAAACGTTATCACGGCTCCCATAATAGTAATTATTGCACCATATTTTGTTAGGTTATTCAGTTTGTACCATACTGAAAGATTAAAAAACACTCCCAGTAAAAGATTTGCAAATAACACGACTGGAACTATATGAAGTCCAGCATGAAATGATGATCCTATAAAATGCTTGAATACGTCCAGGTACAAATTTACAACCAGGAATATGATCATTCCGAATATAACAAAGAACTTCATTACTTCGGCGAAAAGTTGTTTTGAATTCTTTTGATCTGCCTGTGCGAAAAAAAACGGTTCGCTTGCATACCTGAACATTTGAATAAACAGGGTCATTAATACAGCGATTTTGTAATTAGCTCCATAAACGCCAAGCTGAGCCAGTGCATTGCTGGCATCTGGCAGCAAATGCTTTAATAAAACCCTGTCAAGTGCTTCATTTACAGTTCCGGCAAGACCGGCAATAAGCAAGGGATATGAATAGGCCATCATTTTTTTCCATAATCCAAAATGAAATTTAAGCCTCGCTTTAAAAATTGTTGTTGATAACAACAACAAAGAAACAAGGCTGGACAAAAGATTTGAAACAAACACATATCCCACTCCGATTTCCGGATCGTAAACTGCCTCAAGCCAGGCAGGGACAATACCTCCTTCATAAAGATTCGGGATAAAATACAGAAAGGAAAAATTGAGACCAATATTGATAGTAACGCTAATGATGCGAATAGTGGCAAATTTGATGGCTTTGTTCTCCCATCTGAGTTTCGCAAAAGGGATTGAAGTAAAAGCATCTATTCCAACGATTATTCCGATCCAGAGCACATATTCTGGATGATCTCCATAATCAATAAGGGAGGCAATCTTTCCTGAGAATAATCCTGTGAGTAAGATAAACCCAAGGGAGGTAAAAAACAAGGAAATAACGCTGGTGCTAAATACCTTTTCCCCATCCTTGTTGAGCTGTGCATATCGAAAAAAACCAGTCTCCATGCCGTAGGTAAGTATAATTATCAGGAATACTACATAGGCATAAAGTTCTGTTACAATTCCATATTCTCCCAGATTAAATACCCTCGTAAAAAAGGGAGTAAGTACAACATAGTTTAAAAGTCTCGGAACGACGGTCCCAAAACCATATACTGCTGTTTGTCCAAATAGTTGTTTTATGGGATTCACTTGTCTGGGTAGATTATCCTCAAAGATATGCGGCGTCCACATATTAAAGAATATTACCCCTTTTTTTTAATTAACAATATCTTCAAGTGCCTCCGGTAATTACGGGTACATAAACACGAATCCTTCACTGACCGATCTTATCTTCCGATTGCCAGAAACCCATGGTCTATTATCTGCTATCAGAATCGTTTTCATATTCAAGCTAAATAATATAGTTTTGTGACAACAATTTACATGAAGATGATAAACAGATTACAATACTATTTATTTTTTCTTTTCCTTTTGATATTGCCAGTCAACCTGTTTTCGCAACAGGCGGCATATACGGTTCTCATTGAAACAAGCAAGGGAAACATGAAATGTATTCTTTATAAAGAAACCCCTATGCATGCTGACAACTTTGTAGAACTGTGCAATAAGGGTTTTTACGATGGACTTTTATTTCACAGGGTAATTGAAGGCTTCATGATTCAGACCGGAGATCCAGACTCCCGTGATGCAAAAAAAGGTTCTATGTTAGGTTTCGGTGATTCCGGTTACACGATCCCTGGTGAATTTAATCCCGATCTATACCACCGAAAGGGGGTCCTGGCTGCTGCAAGACAGGGAGATCAGGTAAATCCTGGTCGTGAATCAAATGGATCTCAATTTTATATCATTCAGGGAAGTAAAATAACTGAGCTGGAATTGAATGGGATGGAGGCTAGCGGAGGACACATACCGTTCACCCAGGAACAAAAAATGTACTACACTACGCTGGGCGGTGCCCCTCACCTTGATTATGCCTATACAGTCTTTGGAGAGGTTGTAGAAGGACTCGAGGTCATTGATGCCATTGCCTCTATGGCGACCGACGAACGCAATAGGCCACTAGAAGATGTCAAAATCATCCGTATTACCGAGTTGAAGTAATTTATCTATTTTTGTCCATCATTTCACAGCATGCTCGATCAAATTGAAAAAATAAAAACCGAAATTCATTCTTTCCTTTCTGTATCTCCTGATGCTGCAGATGAATTCAGGCTGCGCTATCTCAGTAAAAAAGGCATTATCTCAGAGATGTTTGGGACATTTAAATCTCTTCCTTCTGAACAAAAGAAAGTTATTGGCCAGAAGATCAATGACCTCAAGCAGATGGCACAGAAAAAAATGGACGAGCTAAAAGCTGCCGCAGAGGTATCTGATCAAAGACATGTCAAAGCCGATCTTACACGACCTGGCATGCAGATTGACCTGGGCGCCAGGCATCCTGTATCAATCGTCAGACGCGAAATAATAGACATTTTCTCCAGGGTAGGTTTTGTAATATCTGAAGGTCCGGAAATTGAGGATGACTGGCATGTTTTTTCTGCCCTTAACTTCCCGCATGATCACCCTGCCAGAGACATGCAGGATACTTTCTTTATACGAAAGAATCCCGATATCCTTCTACGCACCCATACCTCTTCGGTTCAGGTAAGGGTGATGGAAAAACAACAACCCCCCATACGGACTATTTCCCCCGGAAGGGTTTTCCGGAATGAAGCGATTTCTGCACGCGCTCATTGTATTTTCCACCAGGTTGAGGGATTGTATATAGATGAGGGGGTATCATTTGCGGATCTGCGTCAGGTGCTATTATATTTTGCCCGTGAGATGTTCGGACAAAAAACCGAGATAAGATTACGTCCTTCATTTTTTCCCTTTACAGAGCCATCTGCCGAAATGGATATTTCCTGCAGTATCTGTGGTGGCGAGGGCTGCAACGTTTGCAAATACACCGGTTGGGTCGAAATAATGGGCTGTGGAATGGTTGACCCTAATGTACTTGAGAATTGTAAAATTGACTCTGAAAAATATACAGGTTATGCATTTGGCATGGGAATAGAACGTATCGCCATGTTAAAATACCAGGTAAATGATTTACGTCTATATTTTGAAAACGACAAAAGGTTTCTAGATCAATTCCGCTCTGCCTGGTAGGTCTATTTACAGTATTCTTATTTCATAATCAATGTCCATGGCCTGCTTATATGAGTAGCTCACCCCGCAATATTTATCCTGACTCATTTGCACTGCTTTTTCCACCTTTTTCAGATCGATATCTTTCCCTCCAATCTCATAGATTATCTTCATCCTTGTGAAATGTTTGGGGTGTTCTTCTGTAAGGTCCCCCTCAATTAGAATATTCAGGCTATCGTACTTCACACGCATTTTGTTCATTAGTGAAACCAGATCCATCCCGGTGCAGCCAGCCAGGGCGACCATCATCAAAGGTTTTGGCTTAGGACCCTGGTCTTTTCCCCCGAATTCAGCATCGGCGTCTATAGCTATCTTAAATCCCGCAATATCGGCTTCAAAAGACATCCCGTCTTTCCATTGTACGTTGATTGTTTCCTTCTTCATTTTCAAATATTATTTATTCTCAAAGTTAGGGATAAATTGTATATTGTACAGCCAATTATTCCACTCATTGTTACAGGTTGATTAGAGGCGCATGAAAAACCTTCAAACACTATCATGTGATGACGGATGCCTGGTCAGGCCAAACTCCATATTCAAACACCTGACCCAGGAAGAGCTCGACCTTGTTAAGCAAGAAAAGACCCTGGAGCAATATAAACGAGGCACTGTAATCTATCGGGAGAGCAGCCGCATCAATGGCTGTTATTGTCTTCAGCAGGGTATTGTTAAAGTTTTTAAAACTGGCATTGACGGCAAAGAACAAATCATTCGTTTTGCTCAGCCGGGAGATTTAATTGGGTTTCGTTCTGTGCTTAGCAATGAGCTTGCCTGCACGACTGCTGAGATTCTTGATGATGCTGTTACTTGCTACATTCCTTCAGAAACCCTTGTTTTTTTAGTCAAGAATAATGGTAATTTTTCCATGGAACTTATGCAGATTACCTGCAGGGAGCTGGGGGAAGCCAATGCCTACATCACTGACATTGCACAGAAAACCGTCAGAGAACGACTTGCGGAAATTCTGATTCATCTGAAAAATGATTTCGGCCTTGATGACAATAATATTCTACAAATTTCATTAACCCGGGAAGAGCTGGCTAATATAGTCGGAACTGCAACGGAATCAGTTATCCGGCTTCTTTCAGAGTTCAAGCAGGACCAGTTAATTGAATTGAATGGAAGAAAGATTAGATTACTCGATGAGCCTGGTTTGATCAGGATAGGAAATCTTTACGAATAAACTTAAAATTGTATTTCCATATCTCCGAACAAGGGTTTTCCAAGGTGTTTGAAGGCTCTTTCCGTAACCTCTCTGCCCCTGGGTGTCCTTTTAATATATCCCTCCTTTATCAGAAATGGTTCGTAAACTTCTTCGATGGTTCCTCCGTCTTCTCCGACGGCAGTAGCAATCGTTGAAATTCCTACAGGGCCACCTTTGAATTTTTCAATTATTGTAGACAGTATTTTATTATCCATTTCATCCAGCCCGTGTTTATCAATATTCATTGCCTCCAGGGAATACTTTGTAATCTCCAGGTCTATTTTTCCGTTTCCTTTGACCTGGGCAAAATCCCTCACTCTTCGCAATAAAGCATTGGCTATTCTAGGCGTGCCTCTACTTCTGAATGCAAGTTCGCTGGCAGCTTTGTCCTTAATTTCTATCTGAAGTATTTCAGAGGATCTTTTAATAATCTTCTTCAAAACTTCTGCGTCATAGTATTCGAGTAAAAATTTAATGCCGAAACGGGCCCTGAGAGGACTTGTAAGCAATCCGGACCTGGTGGTAGCACCTATCAGAGTAAATGGATTCAGGCTCAGCTGAATGGACCTGGCGCTAGGACCTTTGTCAATCATCAGGTCAATGCGATAGTCTTCCATGGCTGAATACAAATATTCTTCAACCACCGGGGAAAGCCGATGTATTTCATCTATAAACAAAACATCAGATTCTTCGAGTCCGGTTAATATCCCGGCAAGATCTCCAGGTTTGTCAAGCACTGGCCCGGAGGTAATCTTGAGATTAACTCCCATCTCATTGGTAATAATGTGTGCAAGTGTGGTTTTTCCCAGGCCCGGTGGTCCGTGGAGCAGAACATGATCGAGGGCTTCATCTCTCTGGCGTGCTGCCTGGACAAATACCTTAAGGTTTTCGACCGTTTTAACCTGTCCCCTGAAATCCGAAAAGCTCAAAGGCCTTAACCTTTTCTCATACTCCCGGTCCTGGTCGTTTAGTCCCTCGCTGTGTACCTCAAAATTATCTTCCATATCTGGTTTTTCCTATTGGATCAAAATTCTTGAGCCTTCCGGAAGATCAACTTTTACTCCGTTTACCCTTGTTTCAATATCGTTCTTAAATGTAATGGTCAGAAGCAGATTGCCCAGTTCATCATATTTTTTCCAGGTTTTTTCCCTGATTCCCATTACATAAAACCGTTCTTCTTTAAGATTCCCGTTTTCATAATAAAGTCTTTGTCTTCCATCCGGATTTCCCTGTATATAAAATCCCTCGAATTTCAGTGTGCTTTCATTGTAGAAATATCTCCACTTTCCGTCTCGCAAGCCAGTGATGTATTTTCCAACTTCAACATGGTTTCCCACCCGGTAGTACCATTCTCCTTCCTTTTCTCCCTCAATATAATCTCCCTCGGTAATTATTAATCCCTCCGGGGAATATTCAATCAGGCGGCCATCCTCTCTTCCGTTGAAAAAATCTTCTTCACGAAGGGTACTGCCATCTTCATAATACCAGAGCCAAAGTCCGTGAGGCCGGCCAAGATTGTAGGTGCCCGTTTGTTCTATTTTTCCATTCCTTCTATAAAAGGTCCACTTGCCTGTTCGATAATTATCTTTATACTGTCCACTTGATTTCGTTTCTCCACCAGGGTAAAAATCTTTCCATATTCCCTGTTTTTTTCCTTCCTCATCCACAACTCCCTCAGCCGAAATTTTTCCATTGTTTTCATAGGTCTGTGATTGGATCACCCTTCCTTCTGAATTATAAGATCGGTGTATACCAATGGGGGTGTTCTGTCTGTATGGACCACTTTTTACAAGGCGATTCTGCTCGTCATATTCATTGCGTATTTCAATGCTCTCCTCCTCGTCAATATCTTCTGCAACTACTTGTCCACCAATATACTTAAGAACCATTACCAGGTTACCTTTTTCATTAAACTCCTTGTAAAGTCCGTCCAGCATTCCATCCCTGTAATCTTCTTCTTTTCTTACCTTTCCGTCAGGGTAAAATTCTTTCCATATTCCCTGTTTGTTTCCTTTATCATCGATCCTGTTTATTTCTTCTTTGTCCGTTAGATATCCGTTATGGTAATAAATAAGTGAGCGTACCACCCCATCCTGGCCATATTCTTTACTGAGGCCCTGGCGATTTCCGTTTACATATGAAGTTTCATTTTTTAGGCTTCCGTCTTCGTAATAATAGTATGAAATGCCTTCTCTTTTATCATTAACATACAGTTCCCGGGATTTAATCATCGCCTTATCCCTTCCTTCTTTCTGATTATCATAGCTATAAACTACATGGTAACCGTTCTTTTTTCCAAACATGTAGCTTATTTGCTGTAAAGTGTCTCCCTTATTATTATAAAAGGTCCATATACTGTCCAATAAAAAATTAGTTCTTTTACCTTCTGATTTTTTTATTCCGGTAGCATAATAGGTGGTCCAATAACCATCTGGTTTTCCTTCCCTCATTTCACCGACGCTTGACAGCTGGCCGCTTGGATAATAAAATTCTACATGTCCATTGTTGGGTATATCTTTCTGTGCATAGACCTGTATACCCATAACAGAAACTAACAACAATAAAACCAACTTCCCGGCTATTCTATTCAATCTTTTCTTTTTTAGTAGATTAAATTCCAAGTTTTTTAGAGATTTCAAGCATTCTTTTAATCGAATGTATTGCTTTAGCTTGAATATCCTTTGATACTAAAACCTCGGGCATTTCATATTTCAAACAATTATAAATCTTCTTTATTGTTATTAGTTTCATGAAATTACAATCATTGCATGCGCATGTTGAGTCTTTCGGAGGAGCAGGAATAAATGTTTTTTTCGGATTTGCTTTTTTCATCTGATGAATTATTCCAGATTCTGTTGCGACTATATACTTTTCTGATTTATCCTTCTTTGTGAAATTAAGCAAGGATTTAGTAGAGCCTATATGTTCTGCAACAAGCAAAATAGGCTTTTCGCATTCAGGATGAGCAATGATTACAGCATCCGGTTCTTTATTTTTTATTTCAAGAATTCTTTCGAGTGAAAATTCTTCATGTACATGACAAGCACCCTGCCAGATAACCATGTCACGACCAGTTACACTCTGTATATAATTGCCCAGATTTCTATCAGGAGCAAAAATAATTTTCTCTTTTTCAGGTAAGCTATCAACTATTTGCATTGCATTCGAAGAAGTGCAAACAATGTCGGTTAAGGCTTTAATTTCTGCGCTTGTATTAACATAAGATATAACTGTGTGCCCGGGATATTTCTCAATGAAATTTTTAAACTCATCAGGGGGACAGGAATCTGCAAGGGAGCAACCTGCGTTAAGATCTGGAAGTAGCACCTTCTTTTCTGGAGAAAGTATTTTTGCAGTCTCTGCCATAAAGTGAACTCCTGCAAATAAAATAATATCTGCATCAGTATTTTCTGCCTGTTGAGAAAGTGCCAGGCTGTCACCAACAAAATCAGCAATATCCTGAATAGCACCTTCCTGGTAATAGTGAGCAAGTATTATTGCATTCTTTTCCTTTCTCATCCTGTTCACTTCAGCAATAATATCAATTCCTGAATCTATTTCCCTATTTATATAACCCTTATTCCTTATTTCTTCCCAGTTAACATTCATTATATTATTATATAGTAATATTTAAAATATATATGATAATGGTAATAGGCTGTTAATATTGTTACTAACTCCTATAATTTAAATAAATAAAATTTTACAAAATTTCATCTACAGGAAATTAACAACTTATTATCCGGCTAAATAATTTTATGATAGATAATTATGACAAAATTAACAGTTGTTTATTAATTTATTAAAAATAACTCTTAATAATCGAGTAGCGTAATAATTGTTAATAGCCTGTTTGGCTTTTGATGGAAAAATGCTCGCTTAAAATTTTGAATTGATAATCATTTGAACAAATACAGGTAAATTTACATTTTGCAAGCATTTTTATTAAAATAAATCACGATTAATTAACAAGAATTAAACAGGCAAACCTATTATATTGTTAGTATGCATATTAAATAGAGGATAATGGAAGTTTAATACTTTTAGGTATTAAATAAATAATTTGTATAAATTTGGAAACAAATCAACAAATAACCGAATAATGCTTTCCAACACCTCAAAGTACGCCATCAGGGCTGTTATTTATCTAGCCTTATATGCCGGAGAAGAAAAAAAGATTGGAATCAAACAAATATCTAAAGAACTGGATATTCCAACCCCTTTTCTTGGTAAAATATTACAAACCCTTGCAAAACATAAATTATTGTCGTCTACAAAAGGTCCTCACGGAGGTTTTGGTTTAGGCAAACCAGCTGAAGGGATAGCTCTTATTGAAATTGTTGACATAATTGACGGACAGGATCTTTTTAAAAAATGCATGATCAGACTGGAAGACTGTAATGAAAAAGAACCTTGCTCAGCACATAATAAATACGGCGAAATACGACAAAGCCTGCTTACACTATTTCAGAAAGAAAAAATTTCTGATTTTGTAGATGAAATCAAGGAAGGAAACAATAAGATTAATCTTTAACTACTGATTTTTCCTTTATCCGGGACAGTATTAACACTGTCCCAATAGAAATTAAAATCCCAAGGAGATCGAATAATACATCTTTGAGTTCAGCTTTTCTGCCCAGACCTGTTATTTCTTGCAGGATCTCAATCAATATTCCAAAGAAAAAGCTGAGCATAATTGCCACAAAGTAAAATCGTTTAACCGGTTTTTTGGAAGCATTGCTTTTTTGCTGATTACGGACAAGAAACCAGGCCAAAACCGCGAACATGAATATATGGACAGCTTCGGAAAGGCAGGGTATGGATGGGGCATTAGACAAATTATTAGAAGGCATAAGAAAAACAATAACCATAAGGATCGCCCAAAATGCTGATTTCCAGAACATTATAAATCTATTATTAAAAAGCTTGTTGTACCTGCACATAAAAAACACTAAATTACCTATTCGTGGGAACGATGGGACAAAAATAGCTGCTTTATTGATATTATTTTATGAGAAAGAGAATGAATGTAGCTGAAATGATGAACAATCTCAACCGGGAAAAAATCCTTACCTGGTTTGATCTTGGTTTATACCTTGACCGGCTAAGAGAAAACAATCCTGTTCCCGGTAATGAATTTCATGGAAGTTATGAAGATTTCAAAGGATATTTGAACAAACGTGCAATGGCCTTTGCCACGTTTCATTATTCAGTTGATGGCGTCACCATTGAAGTTGAGAAATACTCAAAAATATTCAAAAGAAGACTTCCAGGAATAGATATTCATTTTGTTTCAGGCGAATTTCTTCCTGAGGCAGAAAACATATTACAGGCCGGGGACAGGAAGTTTGAAATGAAGGAAATGAAGGGATTTGATGATTGGGATCTGTATGAAGATTTTTATATAACCAAACTTAAAAGAGGCAGCGCGGAATATAATTCACTGATACTGAGATTATGGAAACAGGTAAAAAGGATATGTAAAAAACTTGGTGACTACGTTGAGAGAAATGATATCAGCCTGCTTTATGTACTTAATGTTTGTTCCAATCCTGGAAATGTGGCATATGGCCTAGCTATTGTACTAATCTCCGAGTACCTTGGTATTCCTGTAATTAACAATAATCATGACTTTTATTGGGAGGGAGGAAACCGGCCGGTAGATATTAAGTATAATGGGGCTCCGAAGGGTCCGAGGGACTTCTTTTTTAAAAATTCAGACATTGGTGAGTTTTTCTCCATAATTGAGATGTTATACCCATGGGAATCAAGAACATGGATAAACGTAAACATAAATACAGGACAATCCGATCACATCATTAAACAAAATGGCCATAATCCGGCAAATGTATGCGAAATAGGTACTGCGGTTGATACAGATGTTTACACCAACATTACAAAGCGGGAAAAAATCAATGCATATATTCAATTTGAGAAAATATTAAGCAGGTATAAAAACACACTGGTTGGATATTCAGTAAAGGATGTTATTGAAAATAAGCTGGTTGATAAAAAGAATCCACGCCCGATTTTAATAGGAAACAAAACCAGGGTCCTCAATTATTATTCTGCAGAAAACATAATTTTTTTGCAACCCACCAGGATAATTTCCAGAAAACGAATAGAGGTAGGCTTCAACCTAATTCAAATGTTTTTTACGAACCCTATATTCATTGATCATCTGGAGAAAAACGAAAATTTAAAATTGTCTTTACTCATTACAGGTCCCATTGCAAAAGGGCAATATGAATATTTTGAAAGACTGATAAATCGATTTGATGAATTAGTCGATAAGCTAAACCCCGAATACAGGGACCGGATCTTTCTTGCTTGTATTTTCAGCGAACTGGACAGAAAATCATTTAAGAAACGATTTGAAAATCCTGTTGGTATACCCGAGCTGTATAATATAGCCTCTCTCGTTCTTTTGCCAAGTAAAACGGAGGGCAGGGGACTACCAATAATTGAAGCAACGGCCTGTGGAACGCCAATCATTTGCCGGAGATATGAACCGATGAATGTTTATAAAGAGGTTATAGGGGAGCATCTTGATGAGCAGGACCGACTTAAGGTGACAGAATTTGACGGAAAAAACATTAAAACTAAACACATCCGAGAAATTATCGACAGAATCTTTTTTCCAAATAAATATGTTGACGAAATTCTGCACAACCACAAGGCAGTTTTGAAAAGGTATAGCCTGTATTCCCTTGATGGCAATTTGTCACAGATTTGTCACCAGCTTTATTCACAGCTTCTTCCGAACCGTGACTCAATGAATCTAACCAAAGAAGCAATGGATGAGTTTGATAAATTAGTAAATTTTCAAAATGAAGATCTGGATTCCCTGATAAAAACAAAAAACAGAAATTATTTGCCCGGTTATGGCAAACTTTCCTACATGTTGCTGATCAAATCTCTGATTGATCCAAGTTTTTTCAGAGTTGAACAACAGATATTCAAAGGAATGGCACTAAATTTTGCCAGGGAAATTATCACAAGAGATCCTCATCATAAAAACATTCCAGAAAAGAAAACAACGGCTTTTTATAATGCTGTAGATAATATATTTCACTATCGGAACGGAGAAACCACCATCAGGCACGACCATTCCATGTCCTACAGGCACCGGAACAAAAACTATTATCCCTACCAGGATTATACTATCCAGGAACTTACAGGAGTGATCAACCTGTTGTATAATAAAATATTAAAACCCCGCATAAGTATACATATTGAAGAAAGTCCGCATTTTTTCACGGACTGGAACCTAGCGCTTTCCCAGCTAACTGCATCCCCAATACTGGCCATTGACGATCGCTATAAGCTGATTGAGAAAATGCATCAAAATCTGCCAATAGCATATTTCCCGGGTGCATATCTGAAATATGAACTTGAATTTTTTGCCCTGCAATCGATTCGCTCAAGGTTGGGATTAAAGATAGAAGAAGAATTAACTGAAAAAGCTCTTGAGGAAGCCGGAGTCAAAGTTGCTCCTGTTTTTGTGTTTGCTCAAAACAGACCCATTGTCCGGCAACTGAATAAGGTGGAAATTGTAGACTACATACAAAAAGGCAGAAATGACGAATTAAAACTGCTCTATACCAAACGGATCATCAGGATTGTGTCGACAGAACAGCTAAGTGTAGGGATTCATTTTCCGCAACTTGGGGCCAAAGCATTAAAAACATTGCTCAGAATACAGAAACAGGGAGGTTACATTATCAGCAATCGAAGGAATGCCACTGTCATGACAGACATTATTTCAATAGACAGATTTCATATAGGCAAGGTATCAAGCATGATTACCGCCAGCATTCTTGGAATTCCCATAGATAGTGGATTTATTCAGTTTGTACCAGCAGGAGTTCGCGCGACACTTAACTTTCCGACACCCACCCAGACAGCCAGGGAGCTTAGCGAAACACTGAAAAGCGACCTTTACAAAAGTCTTTGCAAACGCATGGGTGAAAAGAAAGTGCTGGAGGAAATACAGAAAGATGCCGAAGCAGGAGGATCCCCGGTCAAACAGGTCCTTGAAAAACTCGGTGGAGAAGGAGATGCTCTAACAGGGATCGAATCAAGGAATGTAAGCGGGGTTTACAGGGATGAGGAACCGTGGAGCGGAGTAATTGCAAACACGGGGAACGCCGGACAAGGAAAAACATGGAAGTTTGTCGCTGTTTCCGCAAACGGTAAGCCCAAGAAAGTAACAACATTTTGTAATGAATTCGAAAATGACTATAAAATATCACCCGCGATTGCATGGAATGGGGGATATATCCTGAATCCCGAACTGGTGGGTAAACTGGGTCTGCCCGAAACATATATAGGTTCACCCCTGGGGATGATTATTTCAGACCACAGGGTGTTGTCTCCTCCGCTATTTAATAAAGCGGCAATGCTCATAAATTCTGACGGATCAATAAAAATTCAAAGGGTAAATAGTTCCGGAGGTTTTGAGATTTTTGACAAGGATTTCCGGATTCCTTTTCCTCCGGAATCTTATAACAATTTGAATACTGATATTCCCCTGGCATACTTCGATCTATTAGGTGATTTGAAAGAAGTTCCAACAAAGGGAAGGGTAATTGTTAGATTGGCCGGAGCAAGAGTAAAAGAGGTGATAGACGATGTTGAGAATGTCAGGGTGATTCCTGTCGGGTTGACATTGTCTTTCAGGAGAGATATGTTTCCAGAGGGACTGATCATCCCCGGAAGGGATTTGGGATTTACTCTCAATGGACTGGAGGATATCGAACATGCCGTAGAGGCGGGGCCCATGTTGCTATCCGGTGGAAAACTAAACATTAATATGAAAACCGAGGGCTGGAAAACCAGAAACTCAATAATTACCCAGGCTGCGAGACTTGATTATACCGACATGAGAGGTCCCAAGATCGCCGTTGGAATCAACCGTGATGGAAATCTTTCGGTATTAACCATTAACGGTAGATTGAGAGAATCCGTTGGCGCAACCCACCAGGATATGGCAGAGATTTTACAAAAATTTGAAATGGTTGATGCTATGGGTTTTGACCCAGGGGGAAGTAGCACGCTTGTGGTCGGGGGGGAAACTAAAAACATTTCGCCCTATAATCATGAATACGAGAAAAATATATATTCCCTTCCTCCGGAACCAAGGGCCGTTTCCAATGCTGTGATTGGATACCTTGCTAAAAGATAATAATATGGCAGGCCTGTATGTCCATATTCCCTTCTGCCGGGCCGCCTGTAGTTATTGTGATTTTCACTTCAGTGTTTCAATGGAAAATATTGCTCCAATGCAGGAGGCAATAAAAAAAGAAATAATCACAGAAAAGGATTTTCTTGAAGGAGAAAGCCTTGCAACCATATACTTTGGGGGAGGAACCCCTTCAGTTCTGGCCCCTGAAGATATCGCTCTTTTGCTTGAAACAATACGGCAGAATTATTCTGTTGATATAAACCCCGAAATTACCCTCGAAGCAAATCCAGACGACCTTACTACGGATTACCTTACTGCGCTGAAAAACCATGGGATTAACAGACTTAGCATAGGGGTCCAGTCCTTTCATGATGAAGATCTCGTATTGATGAATCGAAAGCACAATTCCATGCAAGCTATCGCCTGCGTTGAATTAGCTGTAAACGCAGGAATTGACAATTTTAGCCTGGATCTAATATATGGCATGCCGGAAATGAGCAATGATAAATGGGAGAAAAACCTGGAAATAGCGATGAATTTAAATCCTCCACACCTGGCCGCCTATCATCTTAGTTATGAACCCGGGACAGTACTGGACTATCTAAGAAAGAAAAAAAAGATAACACCTGTAAATGAGAATAAAAGCCTGGATCATTATAATATCCTTACTGAGTTGATGGAAAACAAGGGATATGAACATTATGAAATCTCAAATTTTGCACTACCGGGAGCTATTTCAAAGCACAATTCCGCATACTGGAAAGGAGAAAAATATTTGGGTGTCGGTCCCTCTGCACATTCATATAACGGACAATCCAGGAGGTGGAACATATCCAAAAACACAAGTTACATAAGGGGTATAATGAATGAACAAAAGGTGTATGATGAGGAAATTCTTGATGAAGTAAGCCATCTGCATGATTATCTCCTGACCTCGCTGAGAACCATGTGGGGTGCCGATTTATTATACTTAAAGCATAAGTGGGGTGCGGAATATTATGACCATGTTTTACAAAAGGCTCAATCCTATATTCAAACTGGCAAGGTTTTAAATATTGAGGGAAAGTTAATGCTTACCAGTGAAGGAATGTTTATTGCAGACCATATTATATCGGAACTATTCCTGTGATCAGACAGAATTCAAGGCTTTTTCAATCAGCTCATCCAGTTTTTCCTGAAGCGTATCGTAGGAGAAGAGCTTTTTACCAAGATTGAAATTATACTCTGCTGTTTCACGGTTTAATTGCTCATCATAAATAACTTTTTTCATTTCTTCCAGGGCATCCGGAGTTATTACATTGTCCTCGAGCATTACAGCACGAAAACCTTTGCTTCCAATATCCGGCCAGTAAACGGGCTTGTAATTATTGACAAAAATCGGCCTTTTTGCAAGTACTGCTTCAACAAAGGCATTTCCAAATCCCTCATATGTGCTGAAATAAGTACATGCCCTGGCCCTTGCATAGGCATCCGAAAGAGAATAACCACATTCCTCGTTCCCAGGGGTCTTTTTGCCCTTGTTGTGAAAACAATGATATGAAAAACGCACCCTTTCTCCCAGCTTCAGGTCATGGATATGGTGAACAAGTTCGTTATAATATTTGCTTCCCTCGTCATCGGCATAATTGCCTGTAATGATCAGCTTGATCTTTTCATCCTCAAGCTGGTGAACAAGATTTATTGCGGCTTCAATTCCCTTGCGCCTTACTACACGGGTAATCTGGAATAGCAGAATATCATCTTCTTGGTAACCGAGTACTCTATTGATATTTTTATTGTGCTCATTCTTAACACCGTAGGGAATATCGAAATCCATAACATTGGGCACATTAACAGACTCCCTGCCGAATCGTTCTCTTAAAGTATCCTGTGCATGAGAATTAATAACTGCATGAACATTATGCAACCTCATAGGAAAATGAGATTCTACATATTCATTAATTTCATTATGAGGAGATTGATAACGATCACCCCTTTCCCAGGCAAAGTCGTGATCATGAGTAATGGCAGGAATACCCGTTTTATTCACAGCATTTTTTATTGCCAATCCCATTTCAAGATGTGAAGGCAAGCAGGAGGCATTTTCAGATATAATCAATTCTATCTTTTTTTCCTGCATCCAGGAAAGGATCTTTTTGTAAATAATTTTACTGTAAAGATCAATATGGTCAATCAGCTCAGAGGGATTAGTTTCCGGGTAGAAAAATGCCTTTTTCTGGCTCCAGAAACTTTCGGGTGAAAAAAATGACATTTCCGGAACAAGTGTTTCGCTGTTGCCTTCCATTGGCCTCTCCTCATATTGACCGGAAAGAATAAAAATTTCATGACCCATGCGCTGCATAACATCAATCCATTTTTCAGTTTCAAGAGCAACTCCGTCAACCCCGCCTATACGTCCGATAATAATACCAATCCTCATAGTTATAAATTATGATTTTTTTATTTTAGAGCGAAACTGCTAGACCCAATTTCGTTACCATCTGCATAAAGCACAAGGCTGTATTGACCGGGCACCAATTGATTGCCATCATTTTGCCAGAAAATGCACATGTCAACATCAACATTCTCATAACTTACCTGCCGGCTGGCAGTATATAGAGTTTGCTCCCCCTCAAATTCGAAGTAATTAACCCCGGCTGTAAGAATCACATCATCAGGCCTTGAAATACGCATATAAATGATTTTGGGACCAGCTTCAAGGATGGGATTCTCTCTTAAGGTAAAGCATGTTCGTAGCCTGATAGCCTTATCATATCGATCAGTTTCACGGCCTTTTTCATTTCTTAGTGCTACCACCACGATATTTGTTGCATTCAAAACAGAAGCCATTTCCACTTTGCTGCTAAGCTCATCTTTGGCCTGAGTTAGCTCCTTCCTTTCACTCTCTGCTCTTCTGAGTTGTTGACGGGCCTGCAGGTTTTCAGCCCGGAGTTCCTGGTTAGCCGTATTCAGGGAATCGATTTGTACGACGTAGGACCTTAAAACCTTACGTATTGTTTGCAATTCCTTTTCGTACATACGTATCTTATAAACATTATTTGCGTTTACCTTAAGCAGTCTTTCAATACGTTCCTGTTCTGCCTGAAGCTTTACGTTCATAGTGTCATTTTCAGATTTAAGGGAATCATATTCGACAAAAATTTCCATTAATTCTGTTTCCAGATTATCTTTTTGCCGGTTCAGTTCGGTCTTTTCTTCTTCTGATTCAACCTTTAATTCATAATAGGTATACCCTAGATACCCAACCGTACAAACCAGTGCAATAACAAGTATAATAAGAAATACAGGCTTTTTTTTCCTTGGCTTTTCATGAAAAATCTCTGTTTTTTGATCCATAAGTTATTGATTGGTTTATGTTTAAAGGACAAATGTACAAATCTTTGGTATAGAACGTTTGAATAGTGGATATTTATTATCAGGCGACCAATAAACAGTAAAAAACCCGTCAGATTTGATATTTACTGGATTTATATTATATATTTGACGTTTGAACAAATTTTTTTAAAATGAACATTTACGCAGGAAATCTCAATTACAACCTTTCGGAAGAAGATCTAGAAAAAGTATTCGGAGAATACGGAGAAGTAACTTCCGTAAAAATCATCAGAGACAAGTACACAGACCAAAGCAAAGGTTTTGGTTTCATAGAAATGGCTGATGATGCTGCTGCACAGAAAGCCATCGATGAACTCAATGGCACAGAAGTTAAAGGCAGGGAGCTACGTGTAAACCAGGCCAGACCTCCACGGGAACAG
Source organism: uncultured Bacteroidaceae bacterium (assembly GCA_963777115.1). Taxonomy (GTDB): domain Bacteria; phylum Bacteroidota; class Bacteroidia; order Bacteroidales; family SM23-62; genus SM23-62. Next base: position 793,042 of record CAVZPP010000003.1, read on the forward strand.
TAATACCCCCACCAGCCCCACAATACCTGAACTGTTTGAAGAAACATGAAAGGCTGGGTTAACACCTTCGGGTTGTCTGACCTGCCTTTATGTGCTATATGGTGTAGATGGACTGGTACTCAGGAGGTATTCAGTTCAAAAAGATGTCCCTCAGCCATATAAAACAGGAAAACCCTGTTAAATCCAGTCCCGAAACACCAATTTATTAGCTTATTGTGAAGGTTATACCGGGGCTTAATGGTTATATCCCAAACATATAGGATCAACCAGTATTCCTGTAATCTTTTTCGTTTATATAATCCAAGTTTTTCATCTTTTGATGACAGACAAGCAGAAATATTTTCAAAAGAAAATAGATCTGAATATGGCTGGTTGAGATTCAGACGAGTAAGCTCAATACCGATTTTGTGCCTGGGACCAAGACTTAGTATGAAGTCTGGTGATTCAGATGCTTTCAACACACCTTTAGGGAAATCGGGGTACAGGTCCCGGAATAATTCCAGGATTACAGTCTCATGTTTTTTTTTATCGTTCAAAATATCCATCTTAATAAGGGACTGATGACTGAAAGTACAGGGAGTTCCATGTATAGCTGGTATTGTTTATAAAAGAGCTTATCAAGAGGGGGGTATTGCCGGGTAACAGGAACAAATAATTTGTCTTTGGATATGAAGCGCAGTAAGGCTTCCAGCATGGGATCGAAAAAAAGAAAAATGAAAGCATAGGATCCGAAAAATCCAATTATCAAAACCCAGACGAAGAATTTAATGAGCATACCATATGAAATAAGATAAGATACTTTTGGCCGGGTACCGCTTACCAAAAGCAATAGAGCAGAGGCAGTACCCCCAAGAATCAAACCTATGGGCAGACTAAACCGGGCAAATGATCCATAGGAGATAAAGATCAGGCTAAGCACAAGCACAATAATTTTTATAATGGATGCCATGGAGTGAATAATAAAAGCCTTACGACTCCTTGGGATCCGGATGATCTGTTGTTCCCTTCTGGATCCTGCTTGCCTTCCGTATATGGCCCCGAAGGTTTGGGTCTGCATGCTCAGGATTCGAAAAAGATGTATTTTATATGGATAAATCATAGCCTTTTGCCCCTCGCAGTAAAAACATTCAGTCTTCGTCTTTTTTGAAGATTCTTGCCAGATCTTTCCAAGATCGTACAGGTGATAATAGAAAGTATCAATCCGGAAATAATTCTTCCAGTTATACACAATAAAAATCAATATAATCAGGGCAAAAAGCCAGAACATAACATAACCAGAAGGAACAGCAAACTCCTCGTTGATAAGAGGCAGAGCAATAAAGAATCCGATTACTGGAAAAGCAAGGACACGCATTATGTACCGGAGAATTAAAATAAGATCATGCCATCCGCTTTTTTTAAATGCTTCCTGTTCCTTCCTGAAATTCTCATATTTCATCCTGGCAAAATGTTCTGCACTTTCCTTTGCTTCTCTCCGGGCCTTTGCATACTGGGCACGCATATAGGCCGAATCGGTTCCTCTTTTACGGTGAATATTATACTCATGCAAATCCTTGTTCATCAGGATTTCATAAGCTTCAGTGATCTCAATAAACCGCAGATGTGCATCAGGGGAACCATTAATATCAGGGTGAAATTTTTTTGCCATGTTACGATAGGCCCGTTTAATTTCCGCCTCACCTGCGTCTCTGCTGATTTCCAGGACTTTATGATAGTCTTTATGTTTGGACATGGCAATTAAAGGTAGAAAAAATATACCCAGCTGATAAAATTCTAGTATTTTTGACCCACAACAATAAAAATTATGAATAAACAGGAAATATTGACCTTTCCTTCGATGTTCGGAAAGATTGTAGAAAAGCACGGTGATTCGAATGCTATGTCCTTTGTAGGAGAAAAACCACTGAGCTACAAGGAAGTTCAAAAACAGATCGCATCGGTTATTGCTTTACTTGAAAGTCTGGGGATACAGCCGGGAGATAAGGTGGCCATTCTGAGTACCAATATGCCCAACTGGGGAATTGCATATTTTGCAATAAGTTTTATGGGTTCTGTTGTCGTTCCTCTGCTGCCAGATTTTATGCCCGGAGAGATAGGGAACATCCTGGAACATTCAGGCAGCAAAGCAATTTTTGTGTCTTCTGGACTTCAGCAAAAGTTAAATGACATTTCTGCTGGGGAATTAAAACATAAAATCCAGATTGAGGATTTTATGTTATTGTCTGAAGGTCCTGGTAAAACAGTATATGATGTTTCTTCCAGTCCAGTCAAAACATATGAAGTAAATGAAGAAGATCTTGCTGCAATAATATATACTTCAGGCACAACAGGATCCTCCAAGGGAGTAATGTTGACCCATAAAAATATATGTTCAAATGTAGTAGGATGCCGGCTTCTGCATCCGGTTGGGGCAACGGACCGGTTTATTTCCATATTACCCCTTTCCCACTCGCTGGAAAATACGGTAGGTTTTGTTTTCCCTATCATGCACGGGGCATGTATTTACTATATGCAGAAGCCACCTTCTCCTTCTGTTCTTATGCCTGCACTCAAAGAAATAAAACCCACTGTCATGTTGTCGGTTCCAATGATTATTGAGAAGATATATTTTCAAAAAATATTGCCAACACTTCAGCAGAAAACAATCACTCGCAATCTATTGAAGGTTCCTTTCATGAGAAAGGTCCTTCACCGCGTAGCAGGAAAGAAATTAATGGACACTTTCGGTGGGGAAATTGAGTTTTTCGGCATAGGCGGGGCTAAATTAAATTCAACCGTTGAACAATTTCTCATTGAAGCAGGCTTTCCATATGCCATTGGATACGGTTTGACAGAAACAGCGCCATTACTTGCAGGTGCAGTGCCCGGTAAAACTAAGCTAGGGTCTACGGGACTGGTCGCTGATGGAGTGGAACTTAAGATCAATGATCCTGATCCAAATACAGGGGAAGGAGAAATATGGGCAAAAGGACCGAACATTATGAAAGGATATTACCAGGAGCCGGAACTAACAAAGGAGGTGTTAACCGAAGACGGATGGTTCCGTACCGGAGACCTTGGTATTATTGATGACAATCACATGATTTTTATTAAGGGAAGGCTGAAAAACATGATCGTGGGATCAAGCGGTGAAAATGTATATCCCGAAGAGATAGAATTTGTAATAAATAATTTCAAACATGTTGAGGAATCACTGGTTGTCGAAAAGAAAGGAAAACTGGTTGCCCTGGTGCATGTAAACCTGGAGGAAATTGAGCAGGCCTATCAGCACCTGAAAGAAGAAGTACATAATCTCGTTGAGGAGAAAACAGAGGAGATCCTCAAGGATGTAAAGAAATATGTGAATGAGAGAGTCAATAAATTCTCACAGATAAATTCAGTAGTTCTTCAAAGCCTCCCTTTCCAAAAGACTGCAACAAAAAAAATCAAGCGCTATCTATACAAATAATCCAGAGAATTCAGATTTGGATTTTTAGTTTGCAAAATTGAACATTACAGCATGCAGGATATTAGCCTCTTCGCTGGACTAATTACCTCCCTTGCCATTAGCCTTATTGCTATCCCCAGCATTGTAAAGGTTGCTATAGGAAAAGGCCTTTATGGCATAGACCGGAAAAACAGAGAGAAAGGAAAGAAAGTGCCAACACTTGGGGGATTGGCAATATTTGCAGGGGTAATGGTTTCGCTGAATCTTTTTGCAGATGTTTCTGTCTTTCCAGAACTTCCATACATAACCGCTGCTGCTATTGGACTATTTTTCATTGGACTCAAGGATGATATTCTGGTAACTGCCCCCTGGTGGAAATTACTGGGACAGATACTCGTTGCCCTGGTTATTTGCATACCAGGCAAATTAATAATACCGGATACAGGAAGTTTAATAGGACTCTACCCCTCCGGTAAAACGGTAGAAATTCTGATAACTGTTTTTGTTATTATTACCATCATGAACAGCTATAACCTAATTGATGGTATTGATGGACTGGCAGCTGGGATAGGTATTCTATCTTCCTTGATATTGGGGATAACATTCTGGCGTGCCGGATTACAGTCCTGGGCCCTTATGTCTGCTGCAATTACGGGAAGCCTGGCCGGATTTGCATGGTATAATGTTATCAGCCGCCGGAGAAAAATCTACATGGGAGACACAGGATCTTTACTCATAGGATTTTTATTATCCATAATGGCCGTGCGGTTCCTGAATATTGATAAACCCCAGGGTCTTTTTATGCAAATACAGACGCCTTTGGCTCTTGTTATTTCTGTTTTTTTCATTCCATTGTTTGATACGATGAGAATAATTATTATCAGGATATTGAAGGGACATTCCCCCTTACGACCGGACCGGATGCATATCCACTACCACCTGGTTGACATGGGACTGACGCACATACAGGCCACAGGTATATTGGTGGGAATAAACCTGGTGATAATAATTATTGTAGTCGTATTTCAGGAACTGGGAGAGCGGGTCCTTTTGGGAATATTATTGTTGACGGCAACCTTATTGTCCCTTTTACCTGGAGTAGGCAGAAAAAGAAATAAGAGTCTCTAAAAATTTTAAGCATGCATGTCCATGAAAAATTTCGCTGTTTCCTCAATGGATTTTTGTACAGGTTTAAATTTCATACCCGTAGCCTCGCTGATTTTCTGATTTGAAAACCGGGCCTTCCTTCTGGCTGATATAGCCGTGTCACGTGTTATCATGCGCTTTTTGCCGCTGATTTTGCTAAGCAGCCAATCTGCTCTCCACCCCAGAGAAGTCAGAAAAGGAGTGGCATGAATTCCAGGCGGTTTTTTTCCAAGACAGGAAGCCATCATACTCAAGACCGCTTGAAAGGAAAGGTTTTCAGCTGAAACCGTATATCGCTCTCCCTGAAAATCCCCCTCCATGAGTAGCGTCATGGCCTGGATTACATCACGAATGTCTACATAACCGGTAATTCCTTTTGTATAAAACTTCATCCCCCTCCAAACAGCAGTGAACAAATACGAAGAACTCCTGTTCCAGTCCCCTGGCCCGATTATAATCGAGGGATTGACAATGACTGCATTTAAGCCTTCCGCAATTCCCCTCCAGACCTCCATTTCGGAGTTGAATTTACTTATGGAATACAGGGAACGTTCTTTAGAATATGTCCATAAAATATCCTCAGTGATATTTTCTTCCTTCGGGGAATCCCCAAGTGCTGAGGTTGAGCTGACAAAACAAAGCTTTTTAATATTCTTTTCAAGACAAGCATTTACTACATTGGCTGTTCCCCCAACATTATTATCCATCAGCCGGATTCGCTCTCCGGGTATAAAGGAAACATCTGCAGCAGTATGATATACATATTCTATATCATTCAGGACCTCAAAAATCGAATCAATATCTGTTATATCGCCAGCAACCCATTCTATCCTGTTATACCGTTCTTCAGGATTTTCAAGATACAGGGAAAAGATGTCATAAACCTGCCGAAGGTTTGACTCAGGACGATGGATGGCTCTGACCAGGTTGTGTTTACCTGTAAGCTCAAGAAGGAGATGACTTCCTACCAAACCAGTACCTCCTGTTACAAGTATCATTAGCAATCTTTTTGAAGAGCCAGTTAAATTATAAAAAAATAGATCAGGGGGAACTGATTTTTAAGGTTTTTATGGATTAAGTAAAAACTAATCCAAGGCAAGATATGAAAACAGACAACATCTATGACTTTTCCATCTCAATGGTAGCTGGACTGGGTGCAACAGTGGAAGAAACTGCTGACACTACTGATTTCCCCCGCTTTCTTATGATACGGCGCGAATTGAACCATTTTTTACTGAACCTGAATTACAGCAATCGGGCAGAAGGAGCCGGACAGCAAATTCATTTTTTGTTTTTGGCCCTCGAACATCTTGAAAACGTAGATAAAGAAATCCGAATTACAGGAGCCTCCCAGGAAATGATGTCCCAGGAAAGAATTCATGACAAAATAAGAAGTCTGAAAATCCTGATCCTAAAATATATTAAACACCTGACAGGGGAGGCTTAGCCCAGGCTTTTTTCATTGATCTTAAATTTTGCCGAGCTGCTTTAGTATTTTTGCAATATACTTTCCAATAATATCAAACTCAATATTGACAACTGTACCTGGCTTAAACTCGTGAAAATTTGTCACCTCGTGTGTATAGGGAATGATGGCAACCTGGAAAGTATTTGCACGTGAGTTAACGACTGTCAGGCTGACACCGTTTACTGAAACAGACCCCTTTTCAACAGTAAGGTGTTCTTCCATAAGGGGCTCATATTCAAAGGTGTAATACCAGCTTCCTTCTGATTCCTTAACCTCAGTGCATACTGCTGTAAGATCTACGTGCCCCTGCACCATATGTCCATCGAGCCTTCCGTCAGCTCTTACACTTCTTTCGAGGTTTACTTTAGTGCCGGGCAGCCAGCTACCAAGGTTTGTTTTCAGAAGTGTTTCCTGTATGGCCGTGACAGTATAGTCCCCCTTATCTACTTTAACAACAGTAAGGCAAACGCCATCATGAGCAACGCTCTGGTCTATGTCAAGTTCAGACAGGAATGAACAATTCAGACTGAAATGAATGTTTTCCTGATCTTTTTCTATCCGTGTTACGGTTGCTGTTTCTTCAACAATTCCTGAAAACATAATTTGATGTATTAATTTTATACGAAATTAGTATTAAATCTTTTTTTCGGGAGAGATTCCTTCATTTCTTTCTACAGGCCAACCACCACCCTGTCTATCCGAAATAATTATTATCTTTGTCGCTTTCTGAAAACGAGGTAAAAAACAAGTCTACATGAGCACGAAATTTCCTGAATATAAGGGACTTGATCTTTCGAAGATAAACAGGGAAATTGTTCAAATCTGGAAGGACAATAAGACTTTCGAGCAAAGCATTGAAATACGGAAAAATGCACCGGAATTTATTTTTTTTGAGGGACCACCATCAGCAAATGGGATGCCCGGCATCCACCATGTTATTTCCCGGACCATAAAAGATGCATTCTGCAGGTATAAAACCCAGAAAGGTTTCCTCGTTAATCGTAAAGCCGGATGGGACACTCATGGACTGCCCATTGAGCTTGCTGTAGAAAAGGCCAGAGGAATTACCAAGGAAGATATCGGGAAAAAGATTTCAGTAGCTGAATATAATAGGATATGCCGGGAGGAAGTGATGAAATATACCCGGGAATGGGAGGAAGTTACAGACCGCATGGGATACTGGGTCAATTTGAGGGAACCCTACATCACCTATGAAAATAAATACATAGAAACTCTCTGGCACCTTCTGAAACGGCTTCATGAAAAGGATCTTCTCTATAAAGGATATACCATCCAGCCCTATTCTCCTGCTGCCGGCACTGGGCTGTCCAGCCATGAACTTAATCAGCCAGGTTGCTACAGAGATGTTAAAGACACGACCATTGTTGCTCTTTTTAAACTAAACAGGGAAAAGAGTTCAGAATTTCTTTTTGCTAAAACAGACACGGATGTTTTTATTCTGGCATGGACCACTACACCATGGACACTTCCATCGAATACGGCCCTGGCGATGGGACCCAAAATGGAATATGTTTCTGTTAAAACATTTAATCCCTATACAGGAGATCCCATATGCGTTATTCTGGCCAAGGCATTACTACATACTTTTTTCCCACAGGAAAATGAAAATTTGGATTGGGAAGAATACAAACAGGGGAATAAAAATATTCCGTATAAAATATTGTCCGAGTACAAGGGAAATCAGTTTGAGGGTCTTGAATACGAACAACTCATTAACTGGGTGAAACCACGCAAGCCAGCATTCAGAGTTCTAATGGGTGATTTTGTTACAACAGAAGAGGGAACCGGAATAGTACACATAGCCCCAACATTTGGTGCGGATGACTATCGCATTGCCCAAAAGTATAACATTCCCTCGTTGGTTGTGGTGGACAATGAAGGAGAGACACAGCCCCTTGTTGATAAGCGCGGAAGATTCTACAGGTTGGGAGATCTTGATGAAGAATTTATAGGGGATTTTGTTAACCAGGATAGTTATGGTGATTTTGCAGGAAAATTCGTTAAAAACGAATATGATGAAACTATTCCCGAGGGGAGCGAATCTACTGATGTTAAAATAGCAGTCAGCCTGAAACAGAACAAGAAAGCTTTCCAGATAGCCAAATATACACATAGCTATCCCCATTGCTGGAGGACGGACAAACCGGTTCTGTATTATCCAATGTCTTCCTGGTTTATCAGGACCACAAGGGTAAAAGACAGGCTCATTGAATTGAATAATACAATTAACTGGAAACCCACATCGACTGGAGTCGGAAGATTTGGAAAATGGTTAGAGAATCTGGTGGACTGGAACCTATCGCGTACAAGATTCTGGGGCACCCCCCTGCCAATTTGGATGAGCGAAGACAGGCAAGAATTAAAATGCATAGGTTCTGTTGAGGAGCTTAAATTGGAAATTGAAAAAGCGGTTGCCTCAGGTATTATGGACAGCAATCCCCTGGAAAACTTCATCCCCGGCGATAATTCTGCAGAGAACTACGAGAATTTTGATCTGCACCGACCTTTTGTTGACGATATTAAGCTTGTTTCTGATACAGGAAAAATTCTGCACCGGGAAGCAGACCTGATTGATGTATGGTTTGATTCCGGGGCCATGCCTTATGCCCAGTGGCATTATCCTTTCGAAAGAAAAAATGAATTCGACAAATTATTTCCGGCTGATTTTATTTCTGAGGGTGTTGACCAGACAAGAGGATGGTTTTTCACTCTTCATGCAATTGCCACTATGATATCCGATTCAGTTTCTTTTAAAAACATTATTTCCCATGGTTTGGTACTGGACAAAAGGGGAAATAAAATGTCAAAACGACTCGGTAATACGGTTGATCCCTTTGAGACTATTGAAAAATTCGGTGCCGACCCCCTGAGGTGGTATATGATGACCAATTCACAGCCCTGGGATAACCTTAAATTCGATATTGATGGGGTGGATGAGGTAAAACGGAAATTCTTCGCAACGCTATATAATACCTATTCATTTTTTGCACTTTACGCGAATGTTGATGGTTTTACATATACTAAAGGAGAAGTTCCGGTAAACGAAAGACCGGAAATCGACCGCTGGATAATTTCCCTGCTCAACTCCCTTATCAGGGAAGTGGATATGCAAATGGATGATTATGAGCCCACCAGGGCAGGCAGGGCCATCCAGGAGTTTGTTGTGGAACACCTGAGCAATTGGTATGTCAGACTTAACAGAAAAAGATTCTGGGGGGGCGAATTTACAACTGATAAAAGAGCCGCCTATCAGACATTGTATACCTGCCTTGAAACGGTTTCCCAATTAATGGCACCGCTGGCACCGTTTTATTCAGAACGGCTTTTCGCAGACCTTAACCAGGCTACTCAGAAACATACCATAGGATCTGTACACCTTTGCGACTTCCCATCCCATAACCCTGATTTTATTGACAAAGACCTTGAGGAAAGGATGGATATTGCACAAAGAATTTCATCCATGGTTCTGGGCTTAAGAAGAAAAGTTAACATTAAGGTAAGGCAACCTTTGAATAAATTAATGATTCCCGTACTTAACAATGGATTTCAGCATAAGGTTGAAGCAGTAAAAGACCTTATTCTGACGGAAATAAACGTAAAAGAGATAGAGTTTCTTACAGATACCAGCGGAATCCTTGTTAAAAAGATTAAAGCAAATTTTAAATCTCTGGGTCCCAGGTTTGGAAAACTAATGAAACAAATTGCCAGGGAGGTTCAGGAAATGACCCAGGAAGATATTGCCCTATTTGAGAAAGAAGAAAAATGGAAACTTGATATTTCCGGTGAGGAAGTCCTTCTACAACCTGAAGATGTTGAAATCACCACCGAGGACATTCCGGGATGGTTGGTCTCGAGTGATTCCAGCCTGACTGTTGCCCTGGACGTTACCATCACGGAAGAGTTGCGGCAAGAAGGGATTGCCCGGGAATTTATTAACCGGATTCAAAATTACCGGAAAGAGAGCGGGTTTGAAGTCACTGACAAGATAAATGTCCTTATAGTGAAAGAGGATTCCCTGAATGAGGCGATCATAAAACATAAGGAATATATCGGCACTCAGACCCTTGCCAGGGAGGTAAATCTTGTGGAAGAACTGGACACAAAAACTGCCAAAAAAATTGAATTGGAAGAAGATGTTCAGACCTGGTTAAAAATCGACAAAGTCCCTGAAATTTAATAACATATTTACGTATATTTATTTTTCTTATATTTGGCAAAATTTACGAGTCATGGGAGAAAAGACAAGATATTCAGATGCGGAGCTGGGAGAATTTAAACAGATAATACTGGATAAGCTCGAAAAGGCTAGAAACGACTACGAACTTCTAAAGGAAGCTATTACCCACGGAGAAAGCAATGACACGGAGGATACTTCCCCGACCTTTAAGGTTCTTGAAGAAGGTGCTGCAACACTGTCAAAAGAGGAAGCAGGAAAACTTGCTCAGAGACAACAAAAATTCATACAACACTTACAGGGTGCTTTGGTGAGGATTGAGAATAAAACTTACGGGATCTGCAGGGCAACCGGAGTACTAATCAAGCCTGAACGCTTGAGGGCTGTCCCTCACGCCACCCTGAGCATAGAAGCCAAACAAAATCAATAAGCAGCCAATCAGATCGGATTCGCCCGGTCTATTTATTACTTCATGTCAATTACCAAAAAAGCCATATTTCTTATCATTATTATCCTGGTGATTGATCAGATCGTTAAGATTCTGGTTAAGACAAATATGACTATTGGAGAAGAGATCCATGTAATTGGCAATTGGTTCATCCTTCATTTTACCGAGAATAACGGAATGGCTTTTGGAATGGATCTGCCAGGGAATCATGGAAAAACCATCCTTTCCATTTTCAGGCTGATTGCCATTACCGCCATAGGTTTTTATCTACGATACCTCATTAAGCTGAAAGCGCACAAAGGACTCATATACTCAGTTGCGTTGATACTGGCGGGAGCGGCCGGAAATATTATCGACTCTCTTTTTTACGGAATCCTGTTCAATGACAGCTGGGGCAGGGTGGCAACTTTCCTGCCGGAAGGAGGGGGTTATGCAACTTTCCTGCAAGGCAAGGTGGTTGATTTGTTTTACTTTCCTGTCATCAGGGGTGTATGGCCGGACTGGTTTCCATGGTGGGGAGGAAGCAGCCTAATTTTTTTCCGTCCCGTATTCAATATCGCAGACTCATCTATTACAATTGGGGTTTCCTTAATCCTTATATGGCAAAAGACATTTTTCTCAGAAGAGATCTTTCCAGGGAAAAAATCTGAAAATGAAGCTGAGGCAACAGACAATACCAGCACTCCAGAAACAGCGGCTTCTTAAACCAGTCGGAAGTCAAGCTGTCTGCGGGCCAGGTTGGCACGCGCAACTTCAACCCTGACTTCATCACCCAACTGAAATTGCTTTCCTGTTTTCTTGCCCACAAGGCGGAAGTTGTCTTCATCATAATCGTAGAAATCATCTGTCAGGTCACGCATCGGAACCATTCCTTCGCATTTGCACCCAACCAGCTCTACGTATACTCCCCATTCTGTAACCCCGGAGATAACGCCGTCAAAGATTTCTCCAATCTTATCGCTTAGGAACTCAACCTGTTTGTATTTAATGGATGCCCATTCAGCTTTCATCGCTTTTCTTTCCCTCTCGGATGAATGTTTGCACCTGGCCTCATATTTCTGCTGGCTTTTTGATTCCCCTCCTTTCAGGTAGTGGTCAAGCAGACGATGCACCATGATGTCTGGGTAGCGACGGATAGGGGAAGTAAAATGGGAATAATAAGGGAATGACAGTCCATAGTGACCAATGTTCGAAGTTGAGTATTCAGCCTTGGCCATAGTCCGTATCGCCAGTCCCTCGACCATATTCTGCTCTTTTTTACCCCTAACCTCTTCCATCAGGCGGTTAATGGAACCGGAAATCCTTTTCTGTCCGCTTGTCTGAATGCTGTACCCCAGCCTCTTGATAAAATAGGCAAAGGCCTCCAGCTTTTGACTGTTCGGCTTATCATGGATCCTGTAGATAAAGGTTTTGGGCTTAGTCTTAGGGGCATCATTTGACTTGGTATCAGCATTTACATGTGTGCCTGCAGGTTTGCCTATAAATTCCGCCACACGTTTATTGGCAAGCAGCATGAATTCCTCGATGAGCTGGTTGGACTCTTTATTTTCCTTGTAGTATACTCCTGTGGGATACCCCGTTTCATCAATATGAAATTTCACCTCCACACGATCAAAGGAAAATGATCCTTCCCGGAACCTTTTCTTGCGTAGTAATTGTGCCAGGGCATGTAACTGAAGTATTTCATCTTTTAGATCACCTTCTTTGGATTCAATAACCTCCTGTGCCTCTTCGTAAGTAAACCTCCTGTCAGAAAAAATTACCGTTCGTCCGAACCATTGTTTTACAACAGAAGCTTCAGCATTTAATTCAAAAACAGCCGAATAGCAAAGTTTTTCCTCCCTGGGACGCAAAGAGCAAACAAGATTTGATAACTTTTCAGGTAGCATGGGAACCACCCTGTCAACCAGGTAAACAGAAGTAGCCCTATCATAAGCTTCCTGGTCCAACAAGCCTTTGGGCTGAACATAATGGCTGACATCTGCAATGTGTACACCAACCTCCCAGTTTCCATTTTTCAGCTGTTGCAGGGAAAGGGCATCATCAAAATCTTTTGCATCTGCCGGGTCTATGGTAAAAGTCAGAATATTTCGGAAGTCCCTTCGTTCAGCATAATCTTTTTCAGTTATCTCCACCGGAAGAGTTGCGGCGGCATCCTCTACTTCTTGTGGGAATTTGGAAGCCAATTCGAATTCAGCGAGAATGGCGTGCATTTCCACATCGTTTTCTCCCGGATCTCCCAGAACTTCAATAATTTCCCCGACAGGGTTTTTTGAATCCTTTTGCCACTCGGTAATCTTCCCAATGGCTTTCTGTCCGTTCCTGACCCCATTGAGCTTATCGGGTGGAATAAAAAGATCGAAGGGCATTTCCTTGCTGTCTGGGTTCAGGAATGCCCAGTGTTTGGAAACCTCCACAATACCTACAAAAGTTTTACGGGCCCTCTCTATAACCTCTACCACTTCCCCCTCGATTCTCTTTCCTTTTCGCCTGGCATACATATATACCTTGACATAATCCCCGTTCAGTGCATGATTCAGGTTATTTCTTGAGATAAATACATCTTCTTCAATAGCATCCGAAAGGATAAAGGCGTATCCGAACTGGGTCATATCGACAGTTCCAAAAATATAACCACCCTTGGATTTGAGTTTGAATTTACCGGGATATACTTCTATAAGTTCCTCTTTTCCCGATAGGTGTTCAAGGATTGGGATAATTTGCCGTTTGGTGGATACATCGTTGATTTTCAGCTTTTTGGCCAGCTGTTTGTAATTGAAGGTCTGGCTGGGGAAATTGGTGAATACATCCAGTACGGAATTAACCAGGGCATCCCGCCCTTTCTGCTTGTTGCTTTTTCTGGCCATATAGATATTATCTGATTCAGGAAAGTTAAGAATTATTTAAGGTCTTATTGTTAACTTTACTATCTGAATACCACATTTAAATACACTATGGACAAGGTTCTTCAGATCTATAATACACTGAGCAGGAAAAAGGAAGACTTTACCCCACTTCATCCCCCCATGGTGGGAATGTATGTTTGTGGTCCCACTGTTTACGGTCCCCCTCACCTGGGACATGCACGCCCGGCAATTACCTTTGATGTGGTTTTCAGGTACCTTAAATACCTTGGATATAAAGTGAGGTATGTTAGGAATATTACTGATGTGGGACACCTGGAGCAGGACCAGGACTTCGGAGAAGATAAAATTTCAAAAAAAGCCAGGCTGGAACAGCTGGAGCCCATGGAGGTAGTACAGCAGTACACCAATGAGTACCGCATGAGAATGATGCAACTGAATGTGCTTCCTCCCAGTATTGAACCTTCTGCTTCCGGCCATATACCTGAGCAACAGGATCTGGTTGAAAGAATACTTGAAAAGGGATATGCGTATCAAAAAGGGGGATCCGTCTATTTTGATGTTGAAAAATACAGCAGGGACCACCATTATGGAAAATTGTCGGGGCGAAAAATTGAAGACCTTCTTTCCAATACACGGGATCTGGAAAAACAGGATGAAAAGAAATCCCCCCTCGATTTTGCCATATGGAAGAATGCTGATCCCGAGCACCTGATGAGATGGAAATCTCCCTGGGGAGAAGGATTCCCAGGGTGGCACCTGGAATGCTCGGTAATGAGCTCAAGATATCTGGGAGAGGTATTTGATATTCATGGAGGTGGACTGGATCTGTTGTTTCCTCACCATGAATGTGAAATAGCCCAGACAGTTGCAGGCTATGGCAAAGAATCAGTACAGTACTGGATGCATAATAATATGATTACCCTGAATGGACAAAAAATGGGAAAATCTCTTGGAAATGCAATTAATCTTGAGGAGTTCTTTACAGGAGAACACGAATTGCTCGAGAAGGGATACTCTCCAATGTGCATCAGATTCTTTATGCTTCAGGCACACTACCGCTCTACACTTGATTTTTCTAACGAGGCATTGGTGGCGGCTGAAAAGGGACTTGAACGACTGTTCGAAGGAGTTATAAATCTGGATAAAATATCTCCAATGAGGGAGAGCGGAATAGATGTGGGAAAAACAGAAGGTGGATTTATGAAGGCCATGAACGACGATTTTAATTCTCCTGTTGCCATTGCCCATCTTTTTGACGGGATAAAAATCATAAACGGTGTTCTTGCTGGCAATGGCTCCTTCTCCGAAACGGATCTTAAGAAATGGAAATCATTCTACAGGCTGGCTGTTAATGATATTCTTGGATTGAAACCGCCTGAAGCAACAAGCGGTAAAAATTCTTTGAATGACAGCCTTATAAAATTACTTCTGCAGATGAGAATCGATGCAAGGCAAAACAAGGATTTTGAACTGGCTGACAGGATTCGTGATGAAATGATCCAGTTGGGCATAGAGGTAAAAGACACAAAGGACGGTTTTGAATGGAAACTCACAAAATGACTGTCACTGTTGGAAAGACAAGTCTTGGCCACGGCCATCCTGTTCTTATTCAATCCATGTGCAGTGTTTCCACCCTTGATACAGAAGCATGCGTTGATCAATGCATACGGATTTTTGAGGCTGGAGCTGGACTGGCACGAATAACAGCAAGAAACATTAAAGAGGCCAAAAATCTTGGAAATATCCGCCGGGAACTTTCCCTTAAAGGATACCAGCAACCCATTTCCGCAGATGTCCATTTTAATCCATCCATCGCCATTGAAGCAGCCAGGCTTGTTGAGAAAGTCAGGATTAATCCAGGAAATTTTGCCAGCAGCGAAATCGAGTCCCATTTCATCCCCTTTCTCAATATTTGCAGGGAACACAACACTGCCATCCGGATAGGGGTTAACCATGGTTCTCTTTCAGACAGGATTCTTGAAAAATACGGAGACACTCCCGAAGGGATGGTTGAGTCAGCCCTGGAATACTTAAGAATTTGTAAAAGGGAAAAATTTAACAATGTGGTTGTTTCCCTGAAATCCAGCAACACCCGCATTATGGTTTATTCCAACCGACTGATGGCAGAAAAGATGAAGGAGGAAAAACTGGTTTATCCCCTGCACCTGGGGGTAACCGAGGCTGGGGATGGAGAAGATGGACGTATTCGCTCGGCTGTTGGAATTGGGACCCTTCTGGGAGAGGGACTTGGAGATACCATCCGCGTATCCCTGACGGAAGACCCGGAACTGGAAGTACCGGTTGCCAGAAAACTACTGCAAGCCACGGAATACAGAAAGGCAAAAAGGAGAACAAATGTAACTGACTATAATCGAAGGGAGACAGTCCAATGTGAGACTATAGGAGGAAACCAGGCGCCTGTAGTTATTGCGGGACTTGACCTGGAGGATATAGAGAAAGTCTCTCAGACTGGCTCACCGGAGCCTGATTTTTATTTTGTTCCCGATCACCATCTCCTGGATGATCTGCCTGGAGGGAAGCAATTTATTTTAAATGCAGAAGCCTGGATATTGGATAATTATCCTTCAGACCGGTTTTTTCCGCTTTTTGATCTGAGGGGAATCAGGACAATCGGAAAGACATCTGAAGCCTTGAATTTTGTCCTGATCAGGGCCGGAGAAATTGAAGAAGCAAAGGAGCTTTTGGAAAAGGAAAACAATCCATGTTGCCTGGTTTATATGCATGATACAGACTCATCGGAGGCATTTCTTGAATGGATAAATGAACCGGGATTCAAATATCCGCTGATCATTCAGTCCACCTTCAAAGAACACGACAGGGAAATGTTCCAACTTTCTGCGGCTTCCGAACTGGCCTGGTACTTTCTGGATGGTTATGCGGATGGCATCTGGCTGGATAATGCATTTTCCGGAATGCCTGTTCCCTCGATAACGGCCTTCAAGATACTTCAGGCAAGCCGTTCCCGAATGACGGAAACAGAATACATTGCATGTCCATCTTGCGGCAGAACACTTTTCGACATCAAGGATACCCTGGCCAGGGTGCGGACAGCTACTTCCCACCTTAAACATCTAAAAATTGCTGTAATGGGATGCATTGTTAATGGTCCGGGAGAAATGGCAGATGCGGATTACGGGTACGTAGGATCTGCTAAAGGGAAGGTAAGCCTCTATCGTCAAAAGGATATAGTGAAGAAAAACATTGATGAAAAGGATGCGGTGAAGGAATTAACGGATTTGATTAAGGAGAACGGAGATTGGTATGATTGAAACCAAAGGCATTAAAAATATTATCCTTGACCTTGGGGGCGTAATCCTGGAACTGGATGTCGAAAGCACAATTCGTGAGTTTCAGAAATTGGGATTCCCGACCCTGCAAGATGCAGATATTATTCTTTCCAAATATCCCTTCTTCCTCGAGTTTGAAACAGGGAGGCTTACTTCCGAAGAATTTGTAGAGAAGGTACTCGAAACCTCCAATGATCAAGTATCAGAAGAACAGGTATTGGATGCCTGGAATGCAATGATCAGGGGATTCAGACCGGAAAGCATCCAGCTCTTGAAGAATCTTCGAAAAAAATACCGCCTGTTCCTCCTGAGTAATACCAACGCTATTCACGAGATTTGCTACAACTCTCAGCTGAAAAAGGAACACGGAATTGAAAACCTGGATAAGATTTTTGAGACAGTATATTATTCTCATGATCTTAAAATGCGGAAACCGGATGCAGAAATTTTCAGCTATGTTTTAAGGGATGCTGATCTGAAGGCAGAAGAATGTCTTTATATTGATGACACCCTTGTACATATCGAATCTGCCCAATCACTTGGCATTCATGCTTATCATCTGAAGCCGCCGGAACGTATTACGGATATATTATGATTGTTGAAGGAAAACCATACCAGGCCATATGGCCGGATCCTTTGATTCCTGGTCTTATTAAAATAATTGATCAGAACCATTTGCCATTTGAATTCAGGATTGAGGAACTTACCTCCTCCGGACAGGTTGTAGATGCCATCCGAACAATGAAGGTTCGGGGGGCTCCGCTGATCGGTGTTGCCGGGGCATTTGGAATATATCTGGCCTGCCTGGAATCAAAGGAAGCGGGAGATCGGGAGAAATATATTTTGGAGCAAGCCGGGATTATTCGCGCTGCACGACCGACGGCAGTGAACCTGGCCTGGGCAGTTGACAGGATAATGGAAAACCTGGAAGGAAGAACCGATCATGAAGACATTGTTGAAGTAGCTTTTCAGGAAGCAGCCGGAATAATGGAGGAAGAAACCGAATCATGCCTGAGTATAGGGCAACATGGGCTAGATCTTATAAGGGATATCAGCAGGAAAAAGAACGGTGCCCCGGTGAACATTCTTACTCATTGTAATGCTGGCTGGCTGGCATGTGTGGATTATGGAACTGCAACGGCTCCAATTTACCTGTCCCACGACGAAGGAATTCCCGTACATGTATGGGTAGATGAGACAAGACCAAGGAACCAGGGGGCCAGGCTTACTGCCTGGGAATTAGGACAACATGGAGTTCCACATACCGTTGTGGTTGACAATGCGGGAGGATATCTGATGCAAAAAGGAGATGTAGACATCGTCATTGTGGGCAGCGATCGAACTACCCGGCAAGGGGATGTAGCGAATAAGATAGGAACCTACCTGAAGGCTCTTGCTGCAAATGATAATGATATTCCTTTTTATGTAGCACTACCTTCCTCAAGCATTGATTTTTCTATTCATAATGGAATTGATGAAATCCCTGTAGAGGAAAGAGATGAATCCGAGGTCAGAAGCATGGAAGGAATGAGCGAAGGAAGAATTAGTGAGATAAAAATAATACCTGATTTCAGTCCCGTTTCAAACTTTGGATTCGATATTACTCCTGCGAGGCTTGTAACCGGACTGATAACAGAAAGAGGAATTTGCAGGGCGGAAGAGAAAGAAATTCTTAAGCTATTCCCAGAAAAATAAAGTATGAAACTGGCAGTTATCTCGGATATTCATTCAGATTTCCCAAGCCTTGAAAAGGCTATAAGGAAAATTAAAAACTCCGGGATTGACCAGATATTATGCCTTGGAGATATTGTTGGCTACAGCTATCACTATGCGGATTACCTTGAAGGAAGGGACCCGAATGATTGTATCAAATTAGTTCAGGAAAACTGCAGCTATGTCATCTGTGGGAACCATGATCTTCATGCCGTCCGGAAACTCCAATCCAATCACGAGGATTTTAATATACCGACAAACTGGTATGAATTGGATCTGGGGGAACGTATTATGATCTCAGATAACCGCTTCTGGCTGTATGAGGATGAGCTGGATGAAACACTTAACGAAACATCAAAGGCCTTCTTAATGCAATTACCTGAACAATTGGTGATAGAGGATAAAAAATTCAAAATCCTGGCCACCCATTTTGTTTCGCCTGATATAACCGGGCACATGAAAAGTTTTCCGGCTAAACTGGAAGATTTCAAGGAACATATTGACCTGGTAAAAAGAAACAAATGCCTTGTTGGGCTGGCCGGACATGCGCATCCTGAGGGCTATGCCCAGGTTTCTAAAAAGGCGTTCGGGCTGAATTATTTCAGGCCGGCAAAACTTATTAAGCGCCCCCAGGTAATTATCGTTCCAGCGATCACCCGCAGCCCAAAATCAAGGAATGGCTACTTGATCCTGGACACTGAAAAATATTCTTTTGAAGCTATACCTTTAGACTAATATTCCAATCATGCGAATAACAAAACCATTCATTAGAAAGTATCTGCTTCCTGTATCGTTCATGGTGGTAGTATTTCTTACAACCATTATTTCTGCGGTCATGACAGATATATCACCCGGCACATGGCGGTTTTATGTATTAGTATTTGTTTTGGCCTTGATTACATTTTTACTGTTCATCTTACTCAGGCAGGTTTTGGCCGATGAGGCTCTGCGACAGACAGCTGCAGAGCGCCTTGAAACAGCAGATGAAAAATACAAATCACTCCTTGAAACATCAGCAGAGGGGGTTCTTATGATTCTGAATCATAAAATCGAATATGCAAATATCGTATTCCTGGCTATGAGTGGGTATACACAAAAAGAGCTCAAGGGTATGAGATTCGAAGACCTGATAATCGGAATGCATGAGTCCAGTCTGAAACTGGATAATCTCTTGCATGACATGGGAGAAGCTGGACGAACCCTGACTATTGAAGCAAGAATCTTTTGTAAACGCGGAGATTTGAGGGATGTAGTCCTGCTCTTGTCCAGGATCGAGATCAACAAAAAGGAGGGCTGTATTTTAATCTCAAAGGATATGTCGGGGAGAGAAAGGATTGAGCAGGAATCTATGCACCTCAAAAATGAACTGCATTCTTCCATTTTGATGATGAACTTGCCTATCTCCTCATTTACAAAGGAATACATTTCCTGTGACATGGACACTAGCATTCATCAGGCCGCTTCACTTATGCATAGGAAGGGACATAATGCCATCATCATAACAAAGAATGAAAATGTTCCTGTTGGAATAATGACCGACAAAGATCTTCGAAGCAGGGTTGTCTCCCAGGAAATGGATATAAAACAGCCGGTTTTCGAAATTATGAGCTCTCCACTGGTACGAATTTCTGACCAGGCCCTTATATATGAGGGAATTCTACAGGTAAAGGAAAACGCTATTTCCCATTTGGTTGTCGAGGATAAAAACGGCAATATTATAGGGATATTCAGCAGAAAAGACATGCTGGAGGTGCAGCATAACTCTATTTCCTACCTAATTAAAGCTGTTGAATCAGCAGAATCTGTTGAGTCACTGAAAGGGATTCATAACAGGATTCCCGTACTGGTGAAAATACTGATGGAAAGCGGTGCCCGAATTCAGAATGTGACATATATGATTAGCACCATTGCCGACGCAATTACACATAGATTGGTTGAATTTGCTATTGAGGAGATGGGTGAGCCACCAGCCAAATTTGCCTTTATGGCCCTCGGAAGCGAAGGAAGACGCGAGCAGACACTGGTCACCGATCAGGACAATGCGATTGTTTTTGAAGATGTTCCGAATGATAAATTTTCTGAAGCAAATAAGTATTTTCTTTATTTCGGTAAAAAAATTAACCTCTGGCTTGATAAGATAGGATACCAGTATTGTAAAGGTGAAATAATGGCGGGTAATCCCCAATGGTGTCAACCATTATCCAGGTGGCAGAATTATTTTACAAACTGGATTGAGGAAAAATCTGAAGATGGAGTACTGGGAGTTGCTGTATTTTTTGATTTCAGGATTGTATATGGTGACAAACAGTTTGCAAAAGAATTACGTCAACATATCCAGAAAACTATATCAGGCAATGAAATGATTTTTTCTTTCCTGGCAAAAGAGGTATCAGAGTATAAAATCCCGCTCAATATTTTTAATGATTCTGTGAACAATCTCACAGAATCAATAAATATTAAGAATGCAATTTCCCCCGTTGTTGGTTTTTTGCGAATTTATTCACTTCAGAATAAAATGTCCGAGGGCAACAGTTTACAACGCTTGGAAAAACTACTACGCATGAATATATTACCGGAAAATGAGTGCCAGGAATTGGAAAACATATATTGCAGACTGATGGAGGTTCGGTTTCGCACTCAGGTGAATGCGATTCTTTCAAACAGGGCGCCGGACAATATTGTCGAATTGGGTGAACTTACCCCAATGGAACAGACACTGATCCAAAAAGCCTTTTCGGAGATTGTACGTTTTCAGGAAATGGTTGTGGCCGACTTTAGCTCTTGACATCTGATAGAGAAAAGCGTAACTTTATCTGGAAGCCAACTCTCCGACCAAGATGAAAATAGATATTTCAAAATATCTAACCCAGCGATACATTGAATCCCTGGAAAACCAGGATTTTGAAGGTCCGGTAATTACAATAGCCCGGGAATTCAGCTGTCCGGCGAAAAAAATCGCATCCAGACTTACTACCCGCCTAAACAGCATTAAGAGCTCCAAAGCGAAAAGCATCCCATGGAGATGGATAAACAAGGAAATTCTTTCTGAATCTGCCAAAGAATTAAATCTTGATCCAGCTGATATTGACTATGTTTTCAAGTATGAGAAAAAGAATTTTTTTGATGATATATTGTCTTCGCAGTCCAACAAATATTATAAGAGTGATCGAAAAATCCGCAGTACCATAGCAAAGGTTATCCGAAATATTTCTTCAGAGGGAAATGTAATCATTATTGGAAGGGGAGGGGTTGCCCTAACCCGGGAGGTGGAAAGATCCCTTCATGTTATGCTTGAGGCCCCCCTTGAGTGGAGGGCTGCCAGAGTAGCCCAGAAGTATTGCATGACAGAAAAAGAAGCTGCAAAATTTGCCATCAATATTGATAACAAAAGAAGGGAATTCAGGGAATACTTTCATGGCAAAGAGACTGATTATACCCGATTTGATATAACATACAACGTAATGACACTGAGTCAGGATGAAATTGCTGAAAGCATTATCAGCCTGATGCAAGTCCGCAATTTGATTTAAAATTCCTTATTTTTATTTGTTTTTCATTCCTGATCGCCGGACCATATTATGAACAAAAACGGATTGAGAGTTGTATTATCTCTGTGCAGCATTGTATTTATTCTAGCAGGATGCAAGTCTGAGACAAAGACAGATTCAACTGGGAAAGATCCTGTTGACCTGGCTGAATTCAAAGAAACCAGCATTGCCGAGTCCAGGTCCATTTCCTATGAAATGACCCTGCCTGTTAAGATGGCCGGACTGTTTGACCATGTGGGTGCTGATTTTTTCCCGGAATTTCTGAACCCGGCTGATCAGTTTGGCAAATACAACAAGTCCGTTAAGATTGCATTAAACCTTGGTGTTTTCGGGGTTGATCTCAGTTATGTAAAAATGTTCAGCCAGCACCAACGATCCGTAGCATATTTGAACGCAATCCATCGACTGGCAGGGGACATGGGAATCCCCAGGGAAATTTATGGGGATGTTCTTGAAAACATGGAGTTTTTTGTGACCAACAAAGACAGCCTTTCCATGGTGGCAATGGACCTGTATCAGACTACTGATGAATATTTAAGAAAGGATGGACAGGAGGGAGCTGCTTCACTTGTTGCCATGGGTGGATGGATTGAGTCCATGTATATAGCCACCCGGATATGGGAAATGGATCGTGGTAACCTGGCATTACAGGACAAAATTGCCGAGCAGAAGTATTCCCTTAACAGCCTGATTGCACTCATGAATAATTATCACGCCGATCTTGATTTGGCCGAATATTTACTTATGCTGAAAAACCTGAGAAGAACCTATGATAAATTCCAGTTGTACTATAAGCAAGGAGATGTTCAGGTAGACACCAGCAGCAAAACCATTTCAGCCGGCGGTTACTACATTAATATTACTCCTGATCAGATGGAAGAGATCTCGGATAAGATTGAAAACCTGAGAACACTCATCATTCATTAAAAGTCAACTTAAAATAATTGTAAGATTTCATTCGTAAAAGGGGAATGATCATCTCATTATTCAGCATGTCATAGTTCTGACGGGGCAGAGGAGTCTTCATTCTTTTTTTTGTCTTCCGGTAAACAATGCTGCCTGTCATCTCTCCCATGGGACCGAGCCCAACAACTCTTAGTATGGCCTTGTCATTGGGATGAAATGGTTTCAGGCGGTCTTCAGGAGATATAAATTCATTTTTGTAACTATCGTTGAATATCATGTAAATTCTGTCGGTATACCAGGGGGCATGAACGCTGTACGAGGAATGATTGAAATGGGATGAGGGCTCAATGTTCTGTCGTTTTGGGATTACCCGGACCCAGTTAAGTCTACCGCCCACACTAAAATTTGCTGCAATGATATTCTGATAAGTATCATAATTCTGGTCAAATTGATTTTCCGCCAGCATGATGAAGTCTCCATTATTTCTTCGAATCAATTGCCGTATTCTGAAATCAAATAACTCCTTAGGTTCTTTTTTGGGATCCTTGGCAAGGGCTTCGGTTAGAAACCAGGGTTCAAATTCATACATTCTCTGGTTTTGAAATACCCCCAATTTATTATCCAGCTCAAAGTAAAAAATACCGTCAACCATGCTACGAAAGTGAGTCGGTGAGTAAAAACCCACACAAACAAGCCGATGATTAATGTCGGGCTCGATCTGAACTCCACGAATATATAGTTCTGGTAGTTCCAGGGAGTAGGTGTTAACGTATTTCCCGTTTTCGGTGACAGCCACCATATGATAGCGGTTTTTAGTGTCATCCCAGATACTTCTTAAATTCTGGTCATCGAGCAGACTTATAAAATACACATCACCATCGTCACTGACTTTAATAATGGACTGCCTGGGCGGTCGACCGGGATAGATGATTCTTTGCTCTGCTTCCCACTCAAGTGTTAAACCCTCCCCGAACAGTAAAAAATGCACATCCTGAATATTTTTACTCAGTACGTCAAGCCTACTGAAAACCAATAGCTTATTTTCCTTTCTCGACAATTTCAGTCCAAAATCTGATCCCCATCCGGCCAGATTTGGCACATTCATCAGGAGGCGGTCGTCATTGTTCTGGAGTAGGGTTTTCTTATCTATGGTTTCTACGAAAAGCAGCATACGTTTCATCCTTTCCTCTGTAGAAAACATGTAGATCGAATCATGAAAATGATACAATCCAATAAGTTTCCTTCCCCTTAATCCCATCTGCAGGTCAAGATGCTTCCGGCGAACAGTTCTGAATTTGGTGTCAAGGAATTCAACAGCAGGCCTGTAGTCATAAGAATATACATAATAGCCGGTTTCGTCATGTCCGAAAATCTCAGGTACCTGGATATTGTTAGCCATATTCAGCTCCGGACCAGAATAGACTTCGATTGGGCTTTTGGCTGGCTGAGAGTAAGTTGAGAGAGAAATAAGCAACAACAATACAGGTAGTGAAAAGATTTTCATATCCAGATGTATTTATTTTGACCCATCCTTTGTGTCTCAAAAATAATGCCCTAAATCCTTATCAACAAAGAAAATCACGAAACCCTTGAAAATTAACACCCAAATAGCTATTTTTGCGCCCACGTCCAAAATCATTCCGGGCACACACACACTCCCTTTACCCCATAATGGTGAAACCTACACACATGCATTCTCGGGCCCATAGCTCAGTTGGTTAGAGCATCTGACTCATAATCAGGGGGTCGCTGGTTCGAGCCCAGCTGGGCCCACTTAATAATCAACCACTTACAATTCATTTTGTAGGTGGTTTTTTCTTTGGCGCCAGTTTCTTGCCAGGATTTGGGTGATGAGGTTAGTGTTGTGGACCTAATAACTTAGAACACGCAGAAGATAACTCATTAAGATTTTTTTTCATCCCTTCGTGAAGGTTAGTAGAAAACTTCTTCTTCAATAACCTAGGAAACAAGCCCTGCAACGATTCCTCCACATATACCATTGTTCCTCCGTCTTTTCCTTCAAACTGCCAGTTATGTATGGCTTTGGCTCCAAATGTTTTTCCAGTCCACCCTATGGCTTGATGCTCATTAACTGTATGAAGCTCTGAGATAAATCCTATACCTCCCGCTTTCCATTTAAATGTTGTTCCTTCTTCCAATTCACCCAGTAATTCTGCTTGAGAAACATCTAATTGCCATTCTGGCCATTGGTTAATATTGCTGATAATTTGCCATACTATTTCTGGTCTGGCAGGGATAAAAACTTGTTGCTTCTCAACAACAGGCGAATTTTCATTTATTGACTTTTTCATCTTTGTTGGAATTAAATTCATTATCAATATCGAAAGTACAGTATATAACTTTGATTATGCACAGTCTGGAATTGCACCAATGGAGCAGGAACGATTCAATAATAAAACCGTAATGAACTGCATAATTTAGACAGATTCATATTCCTTTTCATAAAGAGGTACAATAATTTGATTATCCATCCTATTAGCCGATTCAGGATCATGAGATGGAAGGTAGACAGTAGGGAATTTCTTGGTGAATTCCTGGATCTTTACAAGTGTATCCTCAGAATCATCGGTACCCACTCCATCTGGTATCCCATTTATCATATTGTCTCTCTGAATAGGAGGCGTCCCCGGCCAGGAAATAATAAATACCGTCCATTTTCACGATCACTGACATATGTGTAGCTACATGACCTGGGGTAGCCACTATCATAATCGAACCATCATTTGTTAACGATAGCGACTTTTCAAATGGGCCAAATGGTTGGTTTTTTAAACTTATCAATGTTGGTTTTAGCCATTTTGGCCATCTATGAGGTAGGTAACCACCCATGATACCTGTTAAACCGCTGGCTGAATTAAACTCATCTTTCTCAATAAGAAATTCAGAATTTGGAAAGTGATGCATTCCGCCCGCATGATCTGTATGTAAATGGGTCATTATTACTTTTCCTACATCTTTCTCAGGATCAATCCCCATCTTTGAAAGTTGTGGGCCAATTTCCTCTTCGGGTTTTACATCGAATTGTACGGCCATGGAATAATATGGGTGCCATTTGGGCAGATAGCCTTTAGTGCCTGTTTTATGCGTTTCTCCGGTATCCACTACAAATATAGCCTTCATCGTGTTCAATTAACCAGGCATAGATTGGCAACCAATCTGACCATTGTTTATCAAAAAAGACTTTGGTTAGTTTTGGGGCCATTCCATTCGCCTTGCTAATTTGATTCAGTTTTACTTTGACTCTTCCTGTTTTTATTCTATGAATTTTCATATCACTTTAATTTATTGATGATTAATTCTTCTTATTTCTAACTAAGGCTCCTTCAAGAAAGATCTTTGATATTTCTGCATACAGATCTTGATTTGTATAATTGACCTTGTTAAACTGATCCGCATCGACAGTCATTTCCGTAAGGTTGAAATACACTTTCATTAAGATTTCAAGATCAATGTCTTTTCTTACTGCTCCTTCAATCACGCCATCATTGAATAGTTTTCTGTAGTAGGTATCAATACGATATTCTCTTCCTTTTTCATAATATTCCCAGATTTCCGGAGTGTAGAGTTTTAAATCTTGAAGAAACTCCTCATTGATCTCAGTCAGGGTGTTTTTGGTAAATTCAACTACAGAATTCAATTTTCCACAAAAGGATAAATCATTATCATTGATAATATCTTCAAGACGGTTATTAATTTCATTGTTAAGTTGATCGATGACAGCTTTAATAAGATCTTCCTTGGTTTGATAATACTTGTAAATTGTGCTCTTGCTGGTTCGCAAATCCTTGACGATACTATCAATGGACATCCGATTAAATCCATACCTGAGAAATTTGCTTCTAGCTACAGCCAGTATCCTTTGGTTTTGGTCTTCACTCTTTTTCATGTTGAATAGCGCTATTAAATATGAACAGACCTTCCATCTGGCAGAATCGTCTTCCCGTTTTCTAATAAATCCTTTAGATTATGCAGGTTATTGGATACCGCTGTTTTCATCTTGTTTTTAAGCAATCTTTCAAGTATTACAGGTGAACCTGTATCAACTTCAAATGTGTCATCAAGATGTGTCTGATCGTTTACCTGATTCAATTTGAATGTCCTCCTAAATTTAGGACTTGAATTATCTATGGTTTCAATAGCAATAAGACCCGGAGGATTATATTCAATAACTTTAAACTTCTGCTGATCATTTTTTCGAATTTGATGGTAGATTGTTCCTGGTCCATCAATATTTGCAGAGACCTTCTTTACACTCTTCACATAATAATTCCACAAGGGTACGTTTTCAAATTGCTCGATAAACTTGAATGTATCTTCAATTGATTTATTAATCTTTAGCTCGTTCTTAATCTGTATCATGAGTCATATTTTTAATATGTACTAATAGTACTAAATACGTATTAACAGTACAAATATAATAAACAATATATTATAAATCAATTGATTATCACTATTTTACACGGCCTTATTTAAAAACAATTTGTTTAACTTATAGTATAACAAGCGAATACAGAAATCACTATTTATATAAAAGATCTCTGGTTACATACTATGGGGTGATTACCCTCAGCATTTTGCAAGGGTTAATCGATACAAGACAGGATAGAGTCCCAGTGAATACAGATAATCGGATTAATTGCGCAAATGGCTAAAAAACAGGCATTTAGGAATTATTGCTAACTCATAATCAGGGGGTCGCTGGTTCGAGCCCAGCTGGGCCCACTTAATAATCAAGGAGTTACAACGTAAAAATTGTGACTCCTTTTTTTTCGCCAGTTTGGTGCCAGGATTTAAGTATGAGATAGGTGGGAATTGACACCATTTATCATGTCATAGGCCCAGAAGAGGATTACAGTTGCGTTACATCATCATTATCATCAAATGGTGCATCATAATGTACATCGCAGCCATTAGGACATCTCCAGACAATTTGAGTTTTTTTTGAGTCAGGTACTTTTTCCTGATGTTGAATCATAGTCGTACCACATACATTGCAAGATCTTTTTTTCATTCTGTTATACTTGTTAATTCAATACAAGAAACATCATCAGACTGGTTTTTAACACTATAAAGCTAGGATGTTTTAGAATAATGTCAAATTCTGATACTGAATCCTTCCAATGAATTCCTTACTCAATCGGAGAGTTTGGTGGTAGAAAAGACCATTCTACAAGTCATGATCTTCCCGATAATCCGTATTTTTATGGACCCCACTTGCGGGAGAATAACAGTGAATCATCGGGAAACTTACCGGAAATGAAATACGCACTTGTATGTGGTAAAAAAACAGAGGCCTCAAAAGGAGCCAAAGGTGTTTGTCCTAGTTGTGGATCTGAATTAATTGCCAAATGTGGTCAAGTAAAGGTGAATCATTGGGCACATAAGGGAACTCGGAATTGTGATCCTTGGTGGGAAAATGAAACGGAATGGCATCGAGAGTGGAAAGGACATTTCCCCACTGATTGGCAAGAAGTGGTTCATAAATCAGATACAGGCGAAAAACATATCGCCGATGTAAAAACTGAACAGGGTTGGGTCCTGGAATTTCAACACTCATTTCTAAACCCGGAAGAACGCCTTTCGCGGAATACATTTTACCCCAAATTAGTATGGGTCGTCGATGGTCTTAGAAGACAGAGGGATCAGCAGCAGTTTCAAAAGATATTGGAGGAAAGTGCAGTCATAAACCAAAAACCTCTTATCCGAAAAGTCAACTTTCCGGATGAATGTAGTGTAAATCTTCAGCCTAATCTGGACAGATTGGTTTAAAAATTAAGAGATAGAATTCTTAAATTTCTAACCATTAAAAGTACAGAAAATGAATCAAAAGAAACAGACCGCAGAATCCAAGGTCAAAGAGATCCGCAGACACACCAGGAAAAAGTACTCAGCAGAAGAGAAAATCAGAATCGTTATTGAAGGACTTAGAGGTGAAGTCAGTATTGCAGAGTTATGTCGCAGGGAGGGAATCAATGCCAACTTGTATTACAACTGGAGCAAGGACTTTCTGGAAGCTGGCAAGAAGACGATTAGCTGGTGATATCAAACGGGAAGCCACCACATCGGAGGTACATTACCTGAAAAACGAGAACAATGAACTCAAGCAGCTTGTTGCAGAATTAAGTCTTGAGCTGCGCAAGAATAAAAAAAACACCACTGGTTCCGAGTAAACTACAGGTATATGAGACGCAGTGCAAGTGAGAAACTTGAGATCATACGGATCGTTGAAGGCTCAGAACTGGGAGTCAAACGTACCCTGGAAGAACTGGGCATCAATCGAAGTACATTCTACGAGTGGTATCGTAATTACCTTGAATCATGGTTTAGAAGGCTTAAAACCAAAGGTTCCTGTCAGGAAGACTTTTTGGAACAAGATCCCTGAGAAAGAGCGCAACAAGGTTGTTGAATTTGCTCTTGAGAGGCCTGAATTATCACCCAGGGAACTGGCCTGTCATATTACCGATAATAAGGGCTGGTTCATTAGTGAATCCAGTGTATATCGGATACTGAAACAGCGAGGACTGATTACAAGTCCTGCCTGGATCGTCATGGCAGCGGCTGATGAGTTTAAAGACAAAACCAGTCATATCCATCAGCAATGGCAGACTGATTTCACCTACTTTAAGATCATTGGCTGGGGATGGTATTATCTGGCTACTATCATGGATGATTACTCCCGATATATCATTACCTGGGAGTTGTGCAGTAATATGGAAACCGATGATGCAAAACGTGTTGTTGGAGAAGCTATTCTGGAATCTGGTATTAACAAGGACCAACGCCCCAGGTTGCTAACTGATAATGGATCTTGTTATATCTCAGGTGAGTTTAAGAAGTTCATTGATGAAGTAGATCTTGGGCATGTACAGGGAGCTCCTTATCATCCTCAAACTCAGGGAAAAATTGAGCGCTATCATCGAACAATGAAGAATGTGGTGAAGCTGGAAAATTACTTTTTCCCTGACCAATTAAGGGCAGCCCTTGAATCTTTTGTTCATTACTACAATAATGAGCGATACCATGAATCTCTTGAAAATATGACTCCTGCTGATGTATACTTTGGCAGGGCAAAGCAGATTAAATCGTACAGACATCACATCAAAATGAAAACCCTAAAAGAAAGGAGGAAGATCAACAAAAAAATGTTAGCTTGATACTATTGAATTATTGAAAACTCTGCTGAGTTTACAACAATCCAACAGTTCATAATCACATCAAAATCAAGTAATTTGAAAAAGTGAAAACTATCTCTTAACTTTAGGTAACAATTTGTCCAGGAGTATTAGACTTTAAACAAGCATAACCCAATCCACCTCCCTCAAAATATAGGTACTGGTACCCTGAAGAATCAATTGAACCCTGAACTACTTTATTTTCATCTCTAAGACTTCTGGATTCAGTATCCGGCAGATCCGGATCAGAAATAATTGTTCCATCGCCAAACTTGAATGGTCCTTCAGGAACATATACCATTTCAATCCCAAACACCTTAAAATCCGGATGGATTATAATTTCCGGATTTAGCGTTACGTTCAAAGTAATATTCGTCACCGGTACATTTCCAGTAAAATCATTTTCATTTCTAATGAAAATGCCCACACTGTCTTCTTCGGTAATGATTTCCAGATCCCCTTCAGCTATTCCTCCTGTGATTGAAGCAGGTTCCCAGGCTATTCCATTGTCAGGACGGTATTTCACAAATACCCAGACCGCATCATGAAATCGTTCGGTCTGGCGCCAGGAATTTTTCCAGGAAACATCGAACGAGACCTGGGTATAATCAGCATTTGGTGTCACATTTGTGATTTCTAATCCGTTGCCCAGAAGGCTGGAGCATGGGAGGGATAATAAAAGGATCAGTGGTACGATTGTTTTCATTGGATTCTTGAATTTATTATGCATTTGGATGGGTTTTAATCAATAGTGCACGATGATTTTACTTTGATGTATTTTTTCACTACCGGTTTCCCTGAACCGCACAACATATACGCCGGGGTCAAGCCTTCCGGCCAGTTGAACTGTTATTCTTTCTTCATCTCTTACATTGAGTTCATATGTTGTTCTTCCATTCATGTCTATGAATTTCAGACGGCCTTGTTTGACTCTTTCAGGAAATGTAATATTCAGAGGACCACCGGTAACAGGATTCGGGTAAAGCTGCAGATCGCTCAGGCGATTTATCTCCTTAACTTCTGAAACGACCTTTGGATTCAGGTACTCAGCGTTTGAGTATCCGTCTCCCATTCCGCCACCGTAAATATTAAATGTGTTCTGGTTAACCAAATGTTCCAGGCTGTAACCATCTCCGCTTCCGCCTTCATAGATGGAAAAGGTTTCAGCATTGGTAAAGCCTTGATTTACATAGCCATCTCCGGAACCGCCGGGGTAAATGCTGAATTCGGCAGGATTCACAAAATTCCTCCTGGCATATCCATCGTCCCTGCCCCCTGAGTATATATTAAATACATTGGTATTCAAATGATTAACATACGAGTAACCATCACCCCTACCTCCGGAATATATTTCAAATGAATTTGAATTAGTGTATTTGTCAATATTATAACCATCTCCGGCACCTCCGCTGTAACCAGACAAAGCGGTGATGGTAACATTGATATCATCAAAAGACGCACAACCTCCCCGGGTGATAAGATCCAGTGTGTAATATCCGCTGCTATAAACATTGATGCTACCGAGGCTGTCTCCGGTGCTCCAATCATAAGTGTAATAAGGATCAGCTGGTGCAATAAGGGATATACCGCCAATCAGGCTGGTATCATTGCCAAGTGAAAAATTCAGTGGCTCTTCAAAGATCACGGAGACGGAGTCTGTCATAGATCCTCCGAATTTTGTAAGGGCATGAAGAGAATACGTGCCGGAAGTTGTTACCATCAGGGTATCATTGGTACTCCCGGTATTCCATTGATATTCCATAAAACCCGAAGGTACAGTAAGTATAGTGGTATCTTCCTTACAATCATACAATGTATTCGGTAAAGCAATGGGATCAAACTCACATATCCGGGGCAGAGAATCGAATTCAAAAGCGGCGATGCCGTAGCTTACCGAGTTCCCGGCATGTGTAAATCCTCCCACAATAAATAATTCATTAGCTAGCAACACAAGACCATTTATTTCAGTATGGTAGGTGGAGGCTGGACTCGCTGCTCCATCAATACCCCCTCCTACGGGCCAGATTTCGCAACCATCGTACATTGCAAGATTCAGTATATCAACGCCGTTAACAGAGGTGAATTGCCCTCCCAGGTAAACAATGCTGTCATTCATGACATGGATGGAATGTATCTCGCGTTGTTTGCCGCTTGCACCCTGTTCAAATTCGGCAAATGGGAACCATCTTTCACCGTTCCATGATCCCATACCGGCACTTTCCACCCTTGATCCATCTCCATTATAGAGATTCTGAAATCGACCGGCAACAATTATGTTTCCTGTATGGGGATCCCTGTCAATGTCCATTACCTGACCTTGTATCCCGTTCCCAACACTGAACCAGTTTCCATCCACATATTTTGCTATTGCTCTGCAGGCTGTATTCCCATCGATGGATGAGAAATTTCCACCCACGTATATAGCTGAATCCCCATCGTTAAAGACAACAGGAATTTCACTCGCTCCTGCATCCCCCAATGACTGCCAGGTACTGCCATTATACAATGCCATGTTTGTTGCACTGGTGCCGTCTACCTGGTTGAAATAACCCGTGATGACAGGGTTTCCCTGGTAAAGGTCAATGTCTCTCACCCAAGAGGAAGAACCGGGCGTTCTTGTGACGCCGCTTCCAAATCCCTGCCACTGTCCCGTGCTGAGATCCAACATGGCCAGATTAATAGCTGTGACATCACCAGCCTGGGTGAATCTTCCTCCAACGTAGAGGGTATCCCCCTGAAGATGCAGGGCATAAACTGTAACCCAGGAGTATCCTCTTGACAAACCTCCGGCCAGATCAGACCATTCCCTGGTAAGCGGATCGAAGATGGCAAGACCTTTGGCGGGCCCGCCGTCAAATCCGGAAAATGAACCACCTACAATCAGTTTATCATTCCATTTCACCGCATCATAAATAATGGAATTATCACTCCATATGCCTTTGCCCAATGCGTCCCATTGCTGGCCGTCCCATGCCGCCAGATTATTGGCCAGACCGGTACCAGCCTCATCAAAAACACCCCCTGTATAAATACTGTTCTGAAAGCGCTGAATGGCATTCACGCTCAAGTGATCCCCCCGCAAGCCCCCGTTGAGGGTATCGCCAAGCCATTTATCTGCTACAGGATCATAAATCCCGATCCCGTTTCCAACGGTGGCAAAAGTATCTGCAGAATAATAAGTCTCCTGATGATTGAAATTACCTCCTACATAGAGCTTATTGTTAACAGTGTCTTTGGTAATAGTATTTACATCAAAACTATGGCCTCCCCGCTGGCCAATCCCGCCAATGATGGTCCAGGATATGCCGTCAAAGACAGCAAAACCACGATTTACTTCTGAGGGCATGGTGCTATTGGTCCCAAATTTTCCTCCGGCATACATCCGGTCGCCTGCGGCATCGTAGTAAAGTGATTGAACCGTGGAGGATTGGGCATCTGCTGATGGCCAGGGCTTGTATATGAGTCCTCCTCCGGCTTCTTTCCATTCTCCGATGGATGGGTCCCAGATGGCGACACTGTTTATATTTACGCTGTCGGATTTGACATCGTAAATATTGATAGATCCACCCACAAACAACTCATCATCTGCATTACTTTCCAATGCATATACAATACTTTCAGTGTTAAAAATACTTCCTACGCCTCCGCCGACATCCGACCATTCCAGTGTATTAATATTCAGGGCTGCTACTTTGTAAACATCCAGTGTGGAAGAGTCGGGTTGTGTCACGCGGTCTAAACCCCTGCCTCCGGCATAGAGGGTATCCCCGATCATCTCCAGGGCCAAAATCCGAAAAGCATTGATACCGTTCGAGATGGATTCAAAGGATTCCGTGCTTATATTCCAGCGAATTAGATTTTCAGAAGGAACATATGATCCATCTGAATTGTATGCACCTTTAAAAAACCCGGCAATGTATAACATACCGTCATTTCCCATGATCATGGTTTCCAGGTAACCCCGTCCGCAGGAAGGGCAATGAAAGTTACCTCCAAGTTTTTCATACCGTACACCGTCCCAGCGGACAAATTGTCTTTTCCCCGGATCGCCCCCAAACTCACCGGCCCAGGAATTGTTAATGATGTAGAGGTAATTCTCATCCGCCACCATGGCAGTGATATCTCCCTGGCTGATGCCCGGCATCATAAATTCAGTACTCCAAATGCCATCAAGCTGGGCATATATGGGAGTTATGCCGGAGAACCAAATCAATATGAAAAGAATTCTGACTAACTTCATTAGCGTATGCCTCTGCCGGATACGTACATGTCGACTCTTGTTTTCCCATAACTAGGGTGTTGAATGTCCCTGTAAAAAAGAAGTGCTTTAATTTCGGATACATTCGTTTTAAGCAACCAGAGGTGATGCAATGTAATTCGGGGCCCATTCTTATATGTTAAAGCTCTCTCGGTGAGAAGGTATGGGATGACCGGATCCCCGTTCCCCAGATAGAGATGATGTCCCGAACTATAATAAGATATCGATTCAATGGACAAGACCAATTCTTTTCCATTTCCACTCAGGTCAGAAATGCCCCAGAAGGATTTTCCGGAGGAGGAACGATTATCCCCCGGGTCAGCTGATATTCCTGCACGATAGTATAGTGGATGCTGTTCACCTATTTTGTGCCAGAATCTGGGTGGCAGTTCTGTAGTGACTGAAAATCTCTCATCGGTAGTACCTGCATCAATCAGAGACGGAGGTTGAATAGAATGTGAATGTCCCCACGCATATTCATTTTTTACGGGTTTCATCGGTCCCCTGCAAGCTTTTTCATACTGCATTTCATTCATCGGCGCCAATCCGGACCAGAACAGAAATGAAAGCATTGGGTAGATGAATGCCGAATCATATGCAGGGGATGCAAAATTGAAATTTAACACAATATCCTTACCATCATTTGGTTCATTGAAAATTCCATTGCGATTCAGGTCATTAACAAACAGAACCGGGCTGTTTGTGGTCGTATCATCCGTTGTAATGTACACTCCCTGACGGTAATTACGTGAGGTATCATGAATAAATTGGTTTTGATTATAATGATTGAAAATATCTCTGCCCAGGGCTGTTCTTTGATCCTGCTCCGTCAGACAATTCAGAAAATCTACAAACTGACCCTGGGTAATCGGATATTTCATACAGTAGAAATCAGAATATCCTGTTGACATTGCAGAGGAAGGGATTACAAAATCTTCCTCATGCATGCCTTGATCATTGAAAAATTCCAAGGTCACCTTTTCACTGTCTATAAACTGACTTATATGCGACGAGTCGCGGAAAAGGGAGAAGTATTCATTATTTTTATCCACAATTTTTCTGTTGATTGCACTGTTGTCTCCATAGTAAAAACCTTCTTCAGGAACATATACCATTTCAATTCCGAATACCTTGAAGTCGGGGTGAATGGCAATTGCCCGATCCAGTGAAACATCCACCGTGACATTGGTTGCAGTCACATCTCCTGTGAAATCTGCCGCGTTCCGCAGGAATATGCCCACACTGTCTTGCTGGGAGATCACTTCGAGATTACCATTTGTTGCACCGCCGGTCAAGTGTGCATGTTCCCATCGTATTCCATTGTCGGGCCGGTATTTGATAAACACCCATACTGCATCATGAAACCGTTCGGTCTGGCGCCACGAGTTTTCCCAGGAAATGTCAAAGCTAAGTTGCGAGTAATCTTCATTGGGAGTAACATTTGTTATTTCAAGTCCGTTGCCGTAGGAATGAACTAAAAATGACAAAAGTCCCGCTATCGCTAAATATTTTTTGAAATTCATTTTGGATAAAAATTTGTTTTAGACGCAAATATAACATCATGCTAGAAGGTAAAATTGGAAAAAACGGACAAAAAGACTCAAAACTCTTAAATAGCTTCCTGGTACGTGCGATTTCTTATTTTTTTGCCTGATTCTGCTTCAAAAACCTGGTTTAATTATACAGGGGAGAGAGTTAAATATATCAGGACCTGACAGAGCCAAGATAACTTTTTAGAAAGGAATGACCACTTTCAAGGAACTCTGTTGGAGATTGTCCCAGGTAGTTTTTAAAATCGTTAATAAAATGGGGCTGGTCGTAGTATCCGTTTTCAAGCATCAGGTTCTAATAAGCGGTCTTATTCCCACTTCGTATGGCTTCGAAAACCGAATTAAACTGAATGATTTTACAATATTTTTTAGGACTGATGCCAATTACCTGACTGAATACCCTTCGGAGCTGTCTTTCACTAACATTAACGCTTGAAGCCAGTTCACTCATCCGAATATTGCCATTCTTTCTCAAAATAATATCCAGGGCATCATCGAGTACATTATTAGGATTTATATCAGGAAGACGCTCAATCAAAACTTCCTGCATTAATTCGGCCAGTTTAAGGGGATCATCGACGGATGACAAACGTTGACGTAATTGTTTGGCTATCACAGGGATTTTTTACTTTCAGAAAGATACCACTATCCGTAATCTCTCTACCATTAGTATTAAAGAAATAACTCATACTGGTAGGAAGCATTTCCAGTCCCACATGTAAGTAATCTCCGTTGAGGGTGAAATAGGGAAATTCTTTATCAAGCTGGCCGACAAGATATAATTGCTCATCGGATTCAATTATCAAATTGCTGTAATTTATCCTGATCGGGAAACGGCTGTAGGTAAAAATATGAAAAACCTGTTGGTACAATTGGGATGATTTCGTTATTTAGGCCAGAGGCAGTAGTAATCAGTATGCTTCTTACATGATTCGTAATGGCTTCATGCGGAGGATGCACTTCAATTTTTAATTTTTCCATGTGACAACTTTTACTATTTGGACCAGGTTTTGATCAGAATTTCCGTTCACAAGATAAAAGTATATTTACAGGCTTCTATAATACTCCCCATTTCCTTTAACAAAGGCCACATTTGCTAAGTTAAACAATTGATTGTTTTGAGTTGCTTTTTTACAGAAGGATAATAAAAAAGGTGCCAGTTTTTTCGCCAGTATTCCTGCAAATCCATGTAAACCAGTGTAAAATTTTACATAAAATGAACAGTTAATTTTATTGATAAAAACACATAAATCCCTGTAAATGTTGAAGATAACCTCAAATAATCCGATTTTTTCGGACCGAATAATATATCGAAAAAAGGAGACTCATAATCAGGGGGTCGCTGGTTCGAGCCCAGCTGGGCCCACAGTTGATAACCAACCACTTGGAGTAATTTCCAGCTGGTTGGTTTTTTTGTTGGTATAAACCAATGAATAAACATTGTGTGAGGTAGCTGAATAATTTATATGCCGGTGCTCATTAAGCAAACCTAAGAGAATAATCGACGTAGCCTTCTTTAATATACCTGAGTGAGTCGGGAATATTGCTTCGTATAAAAATGGGACTGCCTGCATGTGCGACAGTCCCATTTAAAATTATAAGATTTATATTATTGAATACCTGTAGAGTAATTTACTTGACCAGGATCTTATTTACATTATCACCAACTTTTAGCAGGTAAATCCCCTTCTCATAATTCTCAACATTCAGCATCATTCTGTGGCTTTTAACAACCCCTGATTCCACTGTCTGTCCAATCATGTTCATCATCCTGTACTCCGCATTAAGAGGAGCATTTTCAATGGTCAACTTTCCGGATACAGGATTTGGATAAGCTGTAAATCCAATGCTGACGGGATTTTTAACATTTGTTCCGCTGCCACCGCCTACAAGGTCCTGCCATTGTAGGTAGGGACGTGTTTCACCATCAACAGTACCCATTTTCCAGGTACTGGTGAAATCCCAACCGACAAATTTAGCCTCTACTGCAAAATCAGCAGTAGTCAAACCAACAACATTCGCAGCATTGTCGCCCGAGAAAACACCGACGTCATCTCCGTATTTTTCGTTATCCCAGTAAGAGGATGTAATGGCTATAGCTCCTGTACTGCCGGCAAAGTTGCCAACTTCCGTTCCATCAACCAATCCGACTGTATAACAATTTTCAATTGCTGCTTCAGCAGTTTCGCCATTTGTCCTGCCTAATATTCCGCCTGCTTCTTCATAAGCAGTAATTTTGGATACCGTATAGCAGTTTTTTATTGTGGTTGATGTTTCGTGCTGGCCAACTATGCCGCCTACCCTTCTCTGTACCTCGGTTGCTGCATGTGCAGTAACAAAGGATACACATTCAGAAATGTCTGCAAATCCAGCTCTTCCGGCAATACCTCCTACATAAAGATTATTCTCGAGAGCATCGCCATCCATTAAAGTGGAGAGGCCATAAAATGTAGCTTCCACCCAAACTCGTCTGATAACGTCCCTGTTATCTTCTGTTGTATAGGTGGCACGGCCAACCAGGGCGGAAGCAATCGCTCCCTGTTGAAGTGCACGGTAATTCAAGATTCGCAGGTTTTCGATTGTTGCACCTTCAAGATTTGCAAACATAGCCGTCTTGTTCTCATGAAAGCTACAGTACATATTCGATATGGTATGGTACTGTCCGTCGAAAGTTCCTCCGAATCTCTGGTCGTCACCCATGGCGTCAGACCAGGTCCCTATTGGGTACCATCCGTAACTGTCAGCCGAATTGGCAAAGTCAACTATACCATCATTATTCCAGTCTACTTTGGATGAATCAGGATCAAAGGTAATATCTGCAGCAAGGCGATAATTCCCCAGCATTTTATCTCCGATACCTCCAAAATCCGGTGTACCGTCGTTATCAGCGTCCAGACTAACTGTATCTCCCAGCCAGATAAGGTCCTCCGGGGTGTCAATATCCCAGTAGTCCACTGATCCCTCAGTTACTTTTTGTAATTGGTGAGGAGTTTGTCCAAGTAGAATTGTACTACCCAGCAATATGAATGCTGTAATTAAAAGAGTAATAGTAGTTTTCATATTTTTCATATTTTTGGTGAATAATTTGAGAATAAGAATGTTATAACCTTATAATAGGTAAAAAATCTTAACTTTCAAAATTAACCAGCGTAATTCTAT
Organism: uncultured Bacteroidaceae bacterium; assembly: GCA_963777115.1. Lineage (GTDB taxonomy): Bacteria > Bacteroidota > Bacteroidia > Bacteroidales > SM23-62 > SM23-62. Next base: position 832,228 of record CAVZPP010000003.1, read on the forward strand.
TCTATTTCTATCTTAGTTGTCAGATTTACAAGCCATTAATGAGTATTTACCATTCCTCAAAATGGATATCTTTACAATTCAATCTTGCAGTGTAAATGTACTTAAAAGGCCTAGTAGTAACCAGGATTCTGTTCCATAACCGCCCCGGTATTGGCATCGATAACCCCCTGGGGAATCGGGAAAAGATCATTGTGTTCAAAAATGTCAATTCCAACGCCTTCTATTCTTGGATTATATTTCACAGTCCATTCCACAAAGACTCCATTCCGGTTAAGATGATACTTTCTGTGCTCTTCGCTGGCCAATTCCCTTGATCTTTCCTTCAGGATGAATTCAATGTTTACATCTGCTGCCGTAATGGTGGATGCATTTGACCTGCTCCTTATGGCGTTCAGATAGGGGACTGCTTCATCACTTTTTCCATCCTTAAACAATGCTTCTGCCAGAATAAGATATGTATTGGCAAGCCTGAGATACATCTCAGATTCCCAGGATATAGGTCGATCAGCATTCTCGAAGATCTCAGGATCAATATATTCCCATTTGCGCACCCATGGCCAGGTAAAGTTGTCTTCCAGATCAGAATCCTTACTGTAGTTCATGTTGGTCCATTCAACCGTGTCAAGGACACTTGGCTGTCCAGGTCTGGGGTACAGGTAAAACTTTTTGACTGCATACTCTGAATACCGGTCGTCGAAGGATTCATACCAGCCAAAGGCGGAATCTGTAATTGCAGCCCTGCAGCGGCCCCTGCCACCATTATAGAAATACACTGTGTCGGCATCAAGTTTTTTCAATACGGGTCCCTTGGAACTATAGGCCTGCCACATATTTTTCAGACCCCCATCACGTGACCCGACAATGGATTCATGAGCATTGTTGAATGTCCACAGAACTTCCAGGTTACCGTCTTCACGGCTGTCATTTGAAAACAGGTCCATAAAAGGCACCCCAGGGTTTGAGGCATTTTTGCCGAATCGTGTGGTCATCAGTTGATATTCACCACTTTCTATCACTCTTTTTGCTTCAGTCTCTGATTCTGCAAACCTTCCCTGAAGCAGGTACAGTTCTGCCAGGTAATGGCTGGCAACTGCTGAATTCGGAAACCCTGTTTCCTCCACCATCGCCAGGTTGTCACGTGCAAAAATCCAATCCTCTTCCATGAGTTTATGAATATCCGCAACAGGGGCTCTATCCCAGTCATTTCGGTAATTCGAACCGTTTACCTCTTCCTTGTTCAGGGGCACCGGCCCCCATGAATTGGTCAGATGCCGATATGCCCATGCCCTGATTAGCCTGGCCGTTCCAATAATATAACCTTTATTCCTTGCCGCTCCTTCTTCGTTTCCCTGCCAGTCAATATCATCCGCGTTGGCCCTGTTGATGATCATATTGGCAGTATTGATAACCTCGTATAGCCAGGAGAAACTATTCTCCAGGACTTTGGTCTCAGGATTCAACAGGCCATAGTCATTAAAACAATTATGAACGCCGGCAGTGTTATTACCAAAACCCATGTCCGTACCAATTTTCCAGATGGCAGCATGGCATTCGTGATCATTGGTTGTTTCAAGCCTTACCCGGTCCATCAGTCCATAGATACCATTGGTAAAGCCTTCATATGATATATAAAGGTTCTCAGCAAAGATGTCATCTCTCGGAAATTCTTTTAAAAACTTATCTTCGTTGCAGGAAGCAATAAATAGAAAGATTCCAAGAATGAATATTATTTTTTTCATGATATATATTTTTTGTTGATTAGAAACTAACCTTCAGTCCCAGCAAAACCTGGAGTGTTTGTGGTACGCTCAGTTGATCCTTGAATTCAGGATCCAGTCCCTCCCATTTGGTGAACGTGTACAGGTTTTTAATGTTGACGTAAAACTCCAGTTGTTTTAGACCAATTCCCATGTTTCCAAGAGTCTTGTCAGAGAGTCTGTAACTAAGGTTCACGTCCTGCAGCCTTAGGAAACTGGCATTCCTGTAGAAATCAATGCCCAGGTAGTTAACATCTTCACTGGAAGGGGCACTTCTTGGATATTCGTTACTCTTATTCTCAGGAGTCCAGTAAGGAACAGGGTACCTGTTTCTCCTGAAATCGCTGTCTCCCGTCTTAAGTAATTCATTTTTTTTATTAATTCCAACCACTGAGTAAAGAAAGAAACTGAACTTAAACCCCTTATAAGTAAAGGTATTGGTCAGGCCGGCAACAAAATCTGGTATTTCCTGACCTTGTATGATCCTGTCATCGGCAGAAATAATCGAATCTCCGTTTGCATCCAGAACACGAATATCCCCGGCCCTTACCCTACCCTGGGGAGTACCGATGCTATCTGTCTGCCAGATGCCATCAAATGCATAATCAAAGTCAACATCAATGGGTTGCCCAATGAACCATTTATTATCTACATCATCTATATACTCGCCATTCTCATCGGTCAGTCCAACATTGAGAATTTTATTTTTGTAATGAGATAAGTTAAAGTCAGTTCTCCAGGTAAAGCCTCCCCTGGAAACATTGATGGACGTTAATTGTATTTCAATTCCCTTGTTCTGGGTTGCACCTATGTTCTGGGTGATCTCGGTAGCCCCGTTAATGTCAGAGATTGATTTATCCAGCAAAAGGTCCGTTGTTTCCGACTGGTAAACATCAACCAATCCCCTGAGCCTGTTCCTGAACATATTAAAATCGAGTCCAGCATTAAAAGATGTTGTTGGTTCCCATCCCAGGGTTGGATCGCCTATTTTATTGGGATAAAAACCGACCAGGGGAACTTTGTTATAATTCACATAAAAATTCTTAGACATATTTGGAAGGGTCGAGTAGGGCGATACGGCTTCATTACCATTAACGCCATAGGAGAGTCTGAGTTTTAAAACAGATATGGGGTCAATGTTTTCCATAAAACTCTCGTTTGCAATGTTCCAGCCTACAGCAAAAGAAGGAAATACTCCGAATTTAGTGTCGTCACCAAAGGCTGAGAATCCATCTCTTCGAACGGTAAATGTAGCCAGGTAGCGGCTGTCAAATGAGTAATTAGCCCGGAACATCTGGGAGAGATGCTGTGCTTCAGAAAAGCTGGTACTTGGTTCAATTAAAGTCCCCTGTGCGGCCTGATAATAAGTCATCACATCATTGGGATAACCATTTCCAAAAATATCATGGCCCTCATTCCATTCTTTCTGTGCGCTGTAAAGTGCAGTTATAAAGATTTTATGTCGTCCAAATTCCCTTGAGTAACTGATAATATTTTCAATCAGCCAGTCTTCGTCGTAATCATTTTCTACTGTCAGTTCTCCATTTGCCATTAGTCCCTCATAAGTATCCCTTCCTATGTATTCCTCGAACAAACCAGAATTAAAATTATAACCCGTATTCAATTTATAAGTAAGTCCTTTTAAGAAGGGAAATTCAAACAGAAGATAATTATTTGTTATGATACGTCTGTTTATATCGCTTTGAATATAAAGGGTCTTTCGCATTGGGTTTTTGCCGTAACTGTCTTCCCAGGTCTGAATTCTGTAGGTTCCGTCATCATTATAAGGAATTCCAAGTGGATTCGAGCTATGGGCATCATCGAAATCTGCACGGTTGCCGCTTCTGTCATAATAACCATACTGGGTGCTCGTTCCAAATGTTATCCATTTGTTCATTTTATGATCCAGGTTGATACGGAAAAGATATCGATCAAAAATATCGTTAACAGAAATGCCCTGAATGGCTGTGTAGGAAGCGTTTATGTAATACTGGGTTCTTTCAGTCCCCCGCTGATCGACAGGTTGTGAAGTTGTCTTTTTCCGGTCTGTGTGGCCATGCCAAGCCAATCTGTGTCACGGCCTGTTGCATATCCTTCGTCTTCAATGGGTGTCGTGGTTTCCCCTCGTTCTTGTTTCAACTCATAGAATGTTTTTGCATCATAATATTCAGGTACACTTATCATTTTATCCAATCCAAAACTGCCATTGTAGGTGACGGTCATCTTGCCTGCCTCTCCTCTCTTGGTAGAAATCAGTATAACTCCATTGGCGCCCCTTGATCCATAGATCGCGGCTGCTGAAGCATCCTTTAATATTTCCATGGATGAAATATCCTCTGGATTCAACTCAGACATATTGCCGACATATTCAATACCATCAACAATAACCAGGGGATTGTTTGAAGCGGAAATTGAATTTTGTCCCCTGATTAATATGTTGTTGGAATTACCTTCGGCATTGGATTCACTGTGTGATACCGTAAGTCCGGCCATACTGCCCTGTAACATTTGTTCAAGGTTGTGGCTGGGCCTGCTTTCCATTATATCCTGGCCAATCGAAACCACAGCCCCGGTAATATCACTCTTTTTCTGTGATCCGTAACCTACAACAATGACTTCATCCAGCCCGATTATTTCCTGTTCAAGAGCACAATCTATGGTGGTCTGGTTATTGACAGGGATTTCCTGTGTTCTCATTCCTACAAAAGAGAACACCAGGATAGCGTTACCATTAGTAACGTTTAAGTTATAATTACCATCCAGATCGCTAATGGTGCCATTCATTTCTCCACCGGGGGGCTCCTTTTCAATAATGGTGACTCCTGGGATCGATTCTCCTGATTTTCCTGTAACCGTTCCGCTGACTGTTACCTGCGCAAAGGATGCCATGCTGAATGATAGCATCAGGAGGGCAGGTAAGATTAACGCCGGAACTTTCATTTGTAGTTTCTGACTCTTTTTTAAAAATTCAGTTTGTTTCATAGGTTTAGAATTAATCATTAAAAATGATTCTTGTTTTGCTTATTAATTTTGGCTCATGGATTACTGGTTCTCAGATTTTTGTTTGTGAATCTTTTTTTGTGTCACGACTTGAAGATATACTGTTCTTGTCATAAGAGTTGAGATTTGAAAAACCTAACCTAAGCTAGTGTTTTTTTTTCTAAACAACACAGCCTGAATGAATTATATTGACAATAGCTGAGAGCCTTGCGAGTAATGATATTATAATTTTAAAATCAAGCGTTCAAATTTACCCGGCTCTCTATGATACTTCTTCCTGTCTTTTATATATAAGAAGGATACTGTGATAGCAAAGAGTAATCCTTGGACGAGGGTTTCAGACTGTCCCAATATTGCGGATTCCTACCCTGGATATACAATTCTTTTTCCTCTGGAGAAATGTTATCGACGTAGGCTGTATCTATGATCAGAAAGATGTTTGATTTGTGCCGTCGCAACATATCTCATCTTTTTTGTCCCAAACTCAATCCTGAGTATCTCCTGATCAAAGATGAAAAATTAATGTTTAACTTAACATTGCGGAATTAGATAATTAACTATTACCAAATTTTATGAGAAAGATTAGTTTTATCACCTGTTTATTTTCCTTACTGCTTAGTTTGCCGAACCAATTGTTTTCGCAAAAAGCATTTCCTGAAGCGGAAGGGGCCGGAGCTTATACTGTCGGTGGAAGGAATGGCAGCATTTACCATGTAAGCAATCTGAACAAAACTGGTCCCGGAAGTCTGGCTGATGCAGTCAGTAAATCAAACCGCATCATTGTATTTGATGTATCAGGGGTTATTGATATGAACCGGACCGATTTGGATGTTACAGGAAGCAATTTAACGATTGCCGGGCAGACTGCTCCCGGTGACGGGATATGGGTAAAAAATACCGAGGTTAAAATCTCTGGAAGCGAAATTATTATGCGAAATCTCAGGTTCAGTCACGGTTATTGGGGGCAGTCGGCACACGGTGATGTAATAAACTTTAGTAAAGTGAACCATGTCATCCTGGATCATATCTCGGCATTTTGGGGTACGGATGAAACAGTCTCCCCTTTTGACAAAATTGATAGTATAACCGTTCAGTATTGCCTGATGGCAGAGGGACTGAATTTTTTTGACCCGGTCAATACTCCGCCATTGCATGGATTTGGTGGTATCATAGGGAGTGAGAGTGGGGGTACTATTACCATGCACCATTTGCTCTGGTCTCATTTCAGCAGAAGATGCCCAAGGTTTTCTGGAGATAAAAAGGGTGTGACCACATGCATGATCGATTATCGCAATAATGTAACCTATAATTGTGTTGAACATACAGGGAACAACAATGATAAGGTAAAAGCAAATATCAATTTTACAGGATGTTACCTGAAATATGGTCCGTCAACGCCGGAATGGTTGAAATATTCAATCTATCAACCGCAGGAGAATCATATAAGGATGTATCTTGAAAATAACTATATCTGGGGAAACCCTTCTTTCACAGACAATAACTGGTCATCCATTATCTGGGATGGAGATGGCATAAATTATGAAAGTGAGATCAGGGTTGATGCTCCGTTCAATGCTCCCGAGGTGCTGACGGACCCTCCCGAACTTGCTTTTGAAAAAGTGCTGGAATCATCCGGTGCCCTTCTCCCTTCCAGGAGTATAAATGATAGAAGGATAGTAAATGATGTAAGGGAGGGAACCGGTTCTGTCATTGAATATGAAACGGATCTTCACGAAGCTTACTATAATACAAAATTATATTCTATCGAGAAACCGGCTGACAAGGACAAGGATGGCATGCCCGATTACTGGGAAGATCAATTCGGGCTTGATCTAAATGATCCCGGTGACAATGTAACCACCGGTGCAGGTGGATACAAGAACATTGAGCATTATCTGAACAACACACATCCCCATGGTGAAACGGGTCCGGTGGTCTATATAGCAGCCTATGACTCCAGGTCTTATGAAACACAACAGGAAAGCGGGCAATTTTATGTTTACAGATCAGGAAGCACCTCATCCTCTCTAAAAGTGGATTATGAAGTAAGCGGATCGGCCATTCAAGGCATTGACTTTCAGACCCTGTCTGGACAGATTGAAATACCTGCCGGTAAGTCTAAGGCGCCACTGATCATTGACCCTGTTGCCGATGAAGATTACAATGAAAGTAGTGAAGAGGTTATTATTACCCTGGCAGCTTCCGAGCATTATTTTATCGGATGTCCGTCGGCCTCCCTTGTCGTTATACTGGATTCGATTGGGGCCGGGGCAACTTCTGATCCCAATCTGGCTGAGAACCATACAGAAGGACTTTATTTATTCAGGAATTATCCGGAGCCATTTAATCATTCAACGACATTCAGCTTCACAATACCTGTACCAACTCAGGTTTCCCTGGTTGTATACGATTTCACCGGAAGAGAAGTAGCAAGGGTTATTAACAAACATCTTTTGCCGGGTGATTATTCGTATCATTGGGACGGTATTCCAAATGACGGAAAAGGACTTTGCGAGGGAATCTTCTTTGCCCGTCTGGATGCAGATAATTTTAGCGAAACAACAAAAATTATACGGATTCGGTGATTGTGAATTTATTCAGTATCTATAAAAACCAATTAGTTACGGAATAACAACACATTACAACAACTAAAAACTGCCACTTATCTTGATTCTATTCCGAGAGTATTCGATACAATTCAAGGTTAAGGTAGTAATGATGTCCTCCCGACGTCCTCCCGAAAAACCGAGTCGTTTAAAATTAGAGAAAACGGACAATTTTCGTAATATTAACATTAAGGAAATTGCAATGAAAAAGTCAAAATTTACAGAGCAGCAGATTGTTTTTGCACTTCGCCAGGCAGAAAATGGTGTCAGGGGTTGCTGAGGTTTGCCGAAAGATGGGTATCCATGAGGCTACATTTTACAACTGGAAGAAGAAGTATGGCGGTTTAGGCATATCCGAGCTTAGGCGTTTAAAGCAATTAGAGGAGGAAAATTTCAAGCTTAAACAGATTAGTCGCTGATCTTAGCCTGGACAAACAGATGTTGCAGGACATTCTAAAAAAAAAGCTTTAGATGGCCTCTCAGAGGAGAACTTGGCCAATGAGATGATCATGGATTACAGGGTATCAATTCGAAAGGCTTGCTGCATTGTCATGATTAAGTACATCTGTATATTACTATAAGCCACATTCGCGGGATGATGGTGTATTCAGAAGAAGGATTCGTGAGATTGCAGAGGTCCGTATACGTTATGGGTTCTGGAGGGTGTTTATGTTGCTTAGAAGAGAGGGATGGAAAGATAATCATAAGCCGTGTATACCGGATATACAAAGAAGAAGGATTGAATTTAAGGACCAAAAGACCTAGGAGGAGAAAAGCAGCAGCACATAGGATGGAACGACCTGAGATCTCGACTATAAATCAGTGTTGGAGCATGGATTTTGTCTCCGATCAGCTGTTTCAAGGTAGCAGATTTAGGGCCTTAACTATAGTCGATAATTTTAGTCGCAAGTGCATGGCAATCCATCCAGATGAAGTCTATTAAGGGCCAGAATGTTGTGAACATACTGAACAACTTAAAAACTGAAAGGAAATGCAATCCCACAAAGAATTCAAGTAGATAACGGTAGTGAGTTCATTTCAAAGGAATTGGATCTGTGGGCTTACGAAAATAATGTTACCCTGGATTACTCAAGGCCAGGAAAACCAACGGATAATCCGTATATTGAATCTTTCAATGGAAGTTTTCGGGATGAGTGTTTAAATGTAAATTGGTTTTTATCTTTGGATGATGCCAGAGAAAAAATTGAAGTCTTGGAGAAGAGATTACAATGGGTTCAGACCTCATAGTTCTAATCGAAGATCTGACCCCAAATGAGGTTCACAAAGAATAAAGTAAAAGCCCGGAATCTCTAATTATGAGTGTCTCGGAGAAATGGGAGTAGTCCAAAGGAGCTCAAATTTTAGATAAATTCGTAAAACAAGCGTAGCTGATTAAGGGAAGCCTACAATAGGTTTAGTAATTTTATTGTAATAATTTTAACTAAACCTCTGGTCTAGGATTCAGGGAGTATTACAGTAAAGCCAGTGATGTGAATCCGCAAGAGTGGCCAACTGATGTCCTTACCCGAAACCCGGCATATAACAACAATTACGATCTGGATCTGGCAGATCTGTTACCTCAGAACTGGAAAGTCTCCAAAACCGTTCAGGAAAATCCAACAGCTCTCCAAGAATAGCTGACATGTGGATATAAAATGCTTATTTCAAAAAAAAGCGGCTCACTCGCAATGAGTGGCCGCTTCTGAATGCTTTGTTTTGTCAAAGCAAGATTTTATGATTAGGGAAGTATAACCTGATCGATTACATGGATAACCCCATTGGTTCCAAAAATATCGGTGTCAATGATAGATGCATTAACAGTTCCCAATTGCAGGGCAGCATCTGTATCAGTAATTGTCAGATCGCTGTTCAAGGTAAAGTTGCCTTCAGCAAGCGGAGACAATGCAACATTTGCGTTTCCGTCAAGTGCATTTGGGATATCACTTGAAAATACTTTTGATCCCAGAACATGATACTTCAAGACAACTTCAATTGTTCCGATTCCTACTGCATCAACCAAAGCTGCAAAATCAGCAACCTGGGCAAGGCTGTAAAGAGAAGCAAAAGCAGCGTCGGTTGGAGCAAACACTGTAAATGATCCCTCTCCGCTTAGAATTGAAACAAGTGCATCTGTAGTTTCATCATTTTCCACAGCTGTCAGCGCTGCTACCAATTGTCCAAATTCTGCTCCTTCTGATGCTTGTGATGCTGCTACTGCAATGCTTACAATATTATCCGTTGCCGGAACCAGCGTCATGTCGATGGTATGAACAACACCATTATCATAATCCAATGCTTCACCAGCTAAAGTAGCTGCTGTAACCATTGAAGTTCCGTTAATGTAAGCTCCAGAATTGTTAATGCTCAGGTAAAAATCTCCACCAAGCGTTGTAACTGCAGAACCAGTAGCGGGAAGACCATCTCCAAAAACTTCACCGTCAATTACATGATATGTCAAGATAGGAGTCAAATCCTCTTTGCTTAAATTGTCCAGGCTGTTTATACCTGCTTTGGCAAAGGCAGCATTATTAGGTGCAAATAAAGAATAATTCGCTTCCTTATTAATTAAAGTCTCCAATAATTCAGCTTTTACAACTGCTGCAGTTAAAATAGAAAAGTCTTTATTGAAGTATGCAGGTTCAATGATAGTGTTGACAATACTTAATTCCTGTGCTGGAACCAAAACAGCATCTACAATATGAACTACTCCGTTTGAAGCTTCCACATCTGCAGATGAAACCACGGCACCATTAATTGTAACATCCATGCCATTTATTCCTACAGTAATCATATCGTCTGCGTTTAAAAGAGTAGCCGCCTCTTGTCCGTCGCTTAGGTCACTTGACAAAAGAGCTGCACCTGAAATGACGTGATATTTCAATAGTCTTTCAAGTACACCTTCAGGAATATTTTCTAAATCAGTTTGTCCAATAACTTCCAAAAGAGCAGCGAAAGCATCATTTGTTGGTGCAAATACTGTATAACTGCCATCAGCGCTCAAGGCACCTACAAGGTCAGGATACATTGTTAATGCATCAACCAAAATACTTAAAGAGGGCGTTGCCTGAGCAATGGTAACGATATTATCTTTATCCATTGGCTCAATCATAGGGTCATCATCTTCACATGACGAAAAGGTAAATACTGCAACCAAGGCGATTGCTAAAAAGCTAAGTTTCTTTTTTCCGATTAATTTCATGGTTTCTATTTTTTGATAATTTTTAATGTTAAATAATGACTTTAAGACAATGTTGTTTGATTTTTGTTTAATAATTTAATGTTAACATTAAACATTATATGATAAATAAAAAATAAGCATCAGCATGTAAACTAATGATATATAAACCTTTAGGTGAAATTTAGAGCGTCTAATCTAAATTGTATTTATTAAACAATTTGTGAGTAGTATAGACGCTCCAGATGTGTTTTTGGGAGCTGTATGGAAATTCCGGTGCTAGTGAGTATCCTTTTCCAGCCTGGATGGAAAGTTATTTGTGAAAAACCAGCACCATCATTGCTATTAATATACAAATCATAGTTCAGTCCAAGTAAGTTTAAACCAAGCAAGAGTTGTGTGCTATTGTTACCATTTTCTCTGCACTCTTATTTCCCGAAAACTCTGCACTTTGTAATACTCCCCATATCCTGTAACAAAGGCTTTATTTACTAAATTATAAAATTGATTGTTTTTAGTTACTTCCTTGCAGAAGGAAAATATAAAAAGGCGCCAGTTTTTTCGCCAGTATTCCTGCAAATCCATGTGAAGCAGTGTAATATTTTACATAAAATGAACAGTTAATTATACTGGCATAAATGCATAAACCCCTGTAAGTGTGGAAGATAACTCAAATAACCCGACTTTTCGAGGCCGATATTATGTTGGATAAAGGATACTCATAATCAGGGGATCGCTGGTTCGAGCCCAGCTGGGCCCACTTAAAAATCAACCACTTACAATTTATTTTGTAGGTGGTTTTTTCTTTCGTGCCAGTTTGTTGCCAGGATTTGATTGAGAAGGTCGGTGGGAATTGCCACTTATCATGGTTCTATTCCAATAATGATAAGAGGAACAGCAGGGACTCCTCTTCCTTGTCTTGCAATTCCATCTCAACCCATCTATCAAAACCAGTACATACCACTCCCAAGTAGCACTATAAAACTAACAATCCTATTTAAACGATCTTAATTCTAGCTATATTGGAGGAGTATAGGCAACACAGCTATATCAAAATATAAAGATCGAACTGGCATATTTACCGGCGTTAGGCAAAATACAGAGAAAGAGATCTAGATTAAAATATACAGATATTTATGGTATTAAAAAATGAAAAACCTATATGAAAACCTCACTAAAAATTTTACTGACCTTTGTCCTATTTGTTTCAAGTATTACAATAAATGCTCAGGATTTTTTCCAATCTATTAGAAATGGAGAGTATAAACAAGTAGAACAGTTTATCCAGGAAGAACCAGAACTAATCGATTCTATTGTTAAAATGGATTTCACGCCAATAATGTTTGCCTCCATCTGGGGACAAGATTCTATTGTTGAGCTTCTTCTCAAAAATGAAGCCGACATGTATAAGGTAAAAAATGAGAGCGGATTGCTATCATTACATTTTGCCACAATACGAAATCACCCAGCTGTTGTTGGTGTTTTAATTGCTTATGGCATAGACGTAAATGTTAAGGATGGAAAAAATAAAACAGCTTTAGTTTATGCCATTGAGTCCAATAACAGAGAAATTATTGATCTTTTGCTTAAAGCCAATACAAAATTTCCAGAGGAACAAGAAATGATGAATCTCTGTCTTCATTCTGCTGTGCTATACAACTTACAGGATATTGCTGAAAAGCTTATAGAAAATGGAGCTTCGCTATCAGGCGTTGACAATTTTAGGCGTAGCCTGTTGCATAATGCTGTAATTGGAAATAATTTAAAGTGGATTGACTTACTACTTGCAGAAAATATAAATATAAACAAGTTTGATATTTTTAAACGAACACCTCTACATTATTCAGTAGAGCTAAACCAACTTGATATTACAAAATCATTAGTACAGCAGAGTGCAGAAATTAATAGTATTGATTGCACCAACCGCACACCCCTCAATATAGCTCAAGGTTTAGGACATGTTCAAATTGTTGATTTCTTGAAAAGTAAAGGTGGTGTGCTTTCAGAGCCGGAGATTATTAAAATTTCTGGAGAAGGGAATCAGCAATCGGAAATAAAAGTCACTTATATTGCTAATATGGGTGTTTTGATTTCCTCTGCTTCAAAAACTGTATTAATAGATGGTCTTTTTAATAAAAGTTATAACCTGTATTCTACCCCTCCAGAGAAAATAGTATCTAAGATTAATAATTTTGAGCCTCCATTTAATTCAATAGATCTTATATTAGTTACTCACAGTGATGGCGACCACTTTTCAGCCCCTGTGATTGCTGATTATTTAGCTGTAAATAAATCCGTAAAGCTTGTATGTAATAATAATACTTCATCAGCATTAAGAAAAAAAACTGACTCTGGTGTTGACGCTACTCGTATAGTTGGGATTACTCCCGATTTGTTTACTTCAACCGACACTTTAGTAAATAATATTCAGGTAAAAATTTTGAGATTAAGGCATAGCGGCAGAGATGATCAAAATGATAATTTAGGATTCTTAATAGATATGGATGGCATTAAAGTTTTTCATCAAGGAGATGCTGGGGGCGAGGTTATGCAAAGCATGGCAGTTAAAAGGATTCAAGAATATGATTCCATTGGAATTGAGACAATGGAAGTTGATGTAGCAATTTTAAACCGTGGTAGTTTATGGAATTCTAACTCACCTGGATTACAAATTATTAAAAAACAAATGAAACCAAAACATATTATATTGACACATTTTTCAGATAATAATAAACAAGGTGAATGGGAAACAATTGAGAAAACCATTAAGGAAAATGAAAATATGTTACCCGAAATCACAGTTTTTAAATGGCAAATGCAAGATTTAATAATACAAAAAGGACGCTCCAATGAAAATTAAAACGACATCAGTTATTGCAATTACTATTATGTGTGTTTCTAATACAACAGCCTTTTGCCAAATAGATAGTTTTAATTCTTACGAAGAACTTGATTCAATAGCAAGGGAATACTTTCAATCAAATAATTTAGATTCTGCAATTATTGTAAGAAAGTATGCAAGGAGTAAATTTCAGGAACATGATATGGATGCAACTTATATACTTGATTATTTATTCTTAATAACTAAACAAGATTCATTGAGCCTGGATAATTGGGATTATGGATTAAAAAAAAGGTATTTCTTTGGATTATCGCTTAATTGGAATAAAAATCGATTTAAAGATAATCCTGAATTCAACAGGCTTGCAAAAATTGATAAACAAATTGGAGATAGCTTAAGTAATCTTGCTCATGTGGAATATGAAGTTGTTCTGCCCACAAATTATTCGCCCCATAAAGAGTATCCATTATTATTTGTTTTTCATGGAAACCCCGGGAATCTTCTACAATCAAAACCGATTTGGACTTCTGATGTAGTAAAGGATAAATTTATAGCTGTCTATTTACAATCCTACATCTATATGAGTAAATCTGCATACCAATGGAAGTTAGATGATGAAAAAACAAACAAGGAATTCAAAGAAATATATGAGCAAATTATAAAACAATACCCTGTAAAAAAAAGCAAAGTTATTTTTTCAGCCATGTCGATGGGGGGTAGTATTGCAATAGATTATGCATTTAATCAATTTGTACAGGTCTCTGGTTTAGTTTTAAACTGCCCCGTGATACCAACGATAAGCGATAGTTCAATCAATACATTCGTTGCTGAAAACAAAAAAATAGCCATAATTACAGGTGAAAACGACTGGGCATTAAAAAAGCAGCAGGACTTGATAAATAAAGTTGATAGTTTGGACGGAAATAGTAAAATATGCGTAAACGAAGGACTTGGTCATCAATTTGCAAAGGACTTTTCAACGAAACTTGATGGATATTTAAATTGGATATTAGAATAAAGTAAATTGCCAAACAAAGTGTCATATGTAATGCGGGTTTCAGCGGTTAATTGCGCTGCGGCACGTTGTTGCTACACCGCCAATTCGTCTTTGACGATTGACGGAAAATATGAAATATCGGATAAACGAATTGGCTCCGTGCGTTATTGAAAGTTTTGTACTTTTAATCCCGCACTACACATACACAAACCGTTCAGGCACATTGACTTCGTCGAGCTCCGCTTCGCTCCGGTTCAGCGTTCGGTGAACTTTTGTCAGCATGCTGCTTGTACTAGCCCCTTTAATCGCTGACCGAAGAACTCAAAACAGATTAACAGATTATATATCCAAATTAAGACCAGGGATTTATGTGCCATTTTTTTCGCCAGTATTTATACAAATCAGTGTAATATTTTACAACAAAAAAAGAACAGTTAATTATACTAACTAAAACACATAAAACCTTGTAAATGTTGAAGATAACTCAAATAGCCCGACTTTTTCGAAGCAGATAATATATCGAATAATGGAGACTCATAATCAGGGGGTCGCTGGTTCGAGCCCAGCTGGGCCCACTTAATAATCAATTACTTACAATTTATTTTGCAGGTGGTTTTTTCTTTGGCGCCAGTTTGGTGCCAGGATTTGATTGAAAAGGTTGGTGGGAATCTTCACCTTTCTCAACAAGTCAGGAGATCAATCAGTATATTCTTTAATCTTTGATCCCAATTTCTAATTTTATCAATCCGAAAATCATAAATAGACTGACTTATTTCCAGCCCTTCTTATCATTCATTCATAATCTATCAAAGAGGCTTCTGCTCAACTTTTATTAGTTGTGAAACATCATATCCACGTAACTTGATTTTATCCAAGAGCTTATTATATAAATCCTGGTTCGGTTGAGCAGTACGGCTTAATATCCATAAATATTTATCAGAACTACTTCCTACAATTGCCCATTGATAGTTCTCATCAAGATCTAACACAAAGTAATCGCCATAGAAGTTCCAAAAAAATGAAACTTTCAGTTTGCCTGGTTCCAATTTCGGATCAGGTAAATATGCCTTTCCCTCAGCTTGTTTGAATCTTCCATCAAGACTTTTTTTGTATCCACTGTTTAGCACCTTAATTTTACCATCCTCACGTATGGAATAGTTTGCAGTAACACCTACAAGACCTCGCTCAAATCTGTGATTATAGCGGGCTAGCTCGTACCATGTTCCTAAATACTTTTGAAGATCAAGCTCCTTAACAACTTTTTTATCAATCATAGTCTCCTGATTTTGAGCATTTGTACTTGCTATTCCTATTATCGCAAAACTAAAAACACTTAAGAAGAAATATATACCTTTTCTCATATTCGAAAATTATTACTAGTAACTCTTGCTATAATATTTCCCAATCTTCAATCTCACCCTTAATAATACTAAAAAGGGGATGAGGAACAATATCCTTTTGAGAGGATAACCAAATATACTAAGATTTGTTTCTTTGTTACTGTAAGCATCATAGAATGTAAGATTGGATCAATCTTTCTTCTGTCAAAATTATAGCCCCTTTTAACCGATTCATCATAAATATGTGATAAATACTGGTTGATGCAATCAATTGTATACTCTGAATCTCTGAATCTTGTAAGCTGTGGATGGTTTTTATACCCCTTGGTTTTACCTTTCAGTACAGTTTTTGCCAGTAGAGCTTCTCTAAATACAGCAACAAGGCCTTTGCTATCAACATAAACAGGATGTATGGACCAAAGTCTCATATTTAATTATTCAAATAGGTTTTGCAGGGCACCATCGATAGTTGGAAAATAGAATTTATAGCCTGCAGCAATTATACGTTCAGATGAAACCCTGCTGCCATTTAGAAGCATTACAGACATCTCTCCAAACATCAATTTTATTACTATTGATGGAATATTCGGGAGCCAAAAAGGCCTTTTCAATCTCTCTGAAATCTTTCTGACAAATTCATTGTTAGTAATATGCTCAGGTGCTACTGCGTTGTAAGCACCTTTCATATTTGAATTCTGAATAGCACACATATAGATATTGCAAAGGTCTTCTATATGTATCCACGGTAAATATTGTTTCCCATCACCAATTGCAGATCCCAGGCCAGTCTTTGCCAGGATACTGAATCTGGATAATACTCCTCCTTTTTTTGACAAGACAATTCCTGTTCTGACTTTAACTACTCTTGTCCCAAAATCACTAAATCTGTCTGCACTCTGCTCCCACTGATTACAGGTATTACCAAGAAAATCTTCTGCGA
>CAVZPP010000004.1:0-150916 GCA_963777115.1 uncultured Bacteroidaceae bacterium
TCTGTGCCTGTTCATACTTGGGAAATAGAGTTTTGGCACTTGGAGCTTCAATTAAATCGAAATTTGAGACCATCCCGCCTCTGCCAGATATTGCTTTGAAAAATTTATTAAATGAGGACGCGCATCTGTTCCTCCACTAAACAGCAAAATATTTGGCTCCCAATTTCTCAGGTTTTTAGGTTTTTGGCCAAGATTTCTAAGTCCCAATTTTACCACAGAGGACCAAACACTTGACCACACATCGCCAGAGCTTAACTCTAATTGCCTTCGGGTTAGAAGAATAAAAATGCCCCCCATGATAATAATTGAAGCTAAAGTTGCGACCAGGTTAAGTTGCACCATTAATAAAAAGATGGCAACCACTCCTATCAGAGGGATAAACAGGTTAATTCTAAATGTGGGTCTAAAGTCCGGACTTGCCCACTTTTCAAGGAAACAGGATAAATTTATAACCAGATAGGCTGCCATATAAAACATGGCCACTATTCCTGCAATAACGTTTAATTCTCCAATTAATATACCAGCTTCTGCTATGACAAAGGTGAGAAGAAGAGCATTCCTTGGTTCATTTCCCTGGCCAACCCCCTTTCCAAATAGTCGTGGAGTAATTTTATCCAGTGACATGGATTGAAGGATCCTTGGTCCGCCTAAAATTCCGCCTAAAGCCGAAGACAATGTTGCTCCCCAGATTCCTGCTACCACCAGTTGTGGGATCCAGCTAAATTCAACCAACACATTGTAGTTGTTCTGAAGTTCAGCTCCAGGGATAGAGTAATAGATAAAAACTGCCAGTCCGGCGTAGATTATCAGTCCAACAAAAATGGCAAGCATAGTACCCACAGGAATAGATTTCTTGGGATCTTTTAAATCACCAGACATGGCAACACCTGCAGTAAAACCGGTTACTGCAGGGAAGAAAACTCCAAAAATAATGGCAAAGCTGGGCGCGTCTTCAAGATTAACAGCTGAAAAATCAAACCCTTTTCCTTCAGAGCTTCCTAAAAAAACTGATATCAATGAAAGTGCTATAGCTGCAAGAATGAAGTATTGGATTTTTATTGCAAAACTTGTACTTATATATGCAATCGTAACAATCAAAAGCAGTGCAATTGTGCCAGCAATGCGCAAGTGGTTTATGGTTATTTCTTCTATATGCAGCCAATCCTGGACAACAATTAAAACACTCTCAGCAAAGCCGATAAGGTACAGGGAGATACTTAGAGCTGTCGCTAAATATAGAGTCAATCCTATGGCTCCGCCAATTGGAAAACCTAAACTTCTGGAGAGTATATAATAGATGCCACCCGATTTAATTTTCTTATCTGTGGCTATGGACGATATACTTAAACCGGTAGATACAGATACAACATGCGCCATTAGAATAATGCCAATGACTATAACCAGAGTACCTGAATTTCCAACAACCCACCCCAATCGCAGATACATGATAACACCCAGAATTGTAAGAATAGAAGGAATAAATACACCTCCAAATGTTCCAAATTTTTTCATGGTTAATTTTGTTTTCCAGCGTCACCAAATACCATGTGCAAAACTGACAATTTTTTCATTTTTGGACGTGGTAATAATAACTGATATCATTAAGGGACCGATAAATAATCTCACACTCGATCATACAATAAAGGTAAACTATTAAGCGCAAGCAGCGAAGATTTAGATAATTGTAATTTTTTTTCCTTTTGGTGCCTCCTGCGAAAGTTTTATGATGTTCGTCATTGTCATGTGGTATCTTTCCCCGGGTTTGAGGATGAGGTGGCTTTCCCCGAACATGAGTAATAGATTGTTCTGCCAAAAACTCCATGTTCTTGCTTGCAAACAAAGTATCTGAGCATGCTTCTAGTAATCCGCTACCCCTAGAAAAGACTTCCTTAATGAGCTGACATTGAGAGGGAGAATAAAAATCTGCCAATGGGGAAGTCAAATGATTTTAAAGTACACGTAGATCTCCTCTTCAGATATTTCATTGATCCAGTGTTTATAACCTAATCCTATGGCTTTATCCAGGAGAGGGGCGGGAAGGAAGGGAGCAATGATTTCCAGTATCTCTTTCTTATTCAGCTTTTTTATAGCAGACAAAACAATGTGTAGAGGTTGCTCTCCTTCATGAAGCATATCCCGGACATCGATGGTTTCAACTACTTTTCTTTTACTGAACCAGGAAGGTTTTTGGGTAATATATGTAGTCTGAGTTTGGGTGTAATCCGATAATTCAGTTTGTCCTGTTTCCTTCCTTAATGCGTTTACCAGATCCTCAACCTTTAGTCCACCTACCGTTGCTGCCTGACTGAGTGTTGTAACTTTTGCTATGGTTTTTCTCAGGAGGGGATTCCGGAGCTTCGTAAATTGTGGTGCCTGTGCAATCAGCACCTCCTCCAGCTGAGGATATGCATCAAGCAAGTCGGAAATCTTTGTTTTTGGCGTGATAATGATTTTGTTCATACTATTCCTTGTTATTTTCTCCATAGGATAAAATGCGTCTTTCTCCCTTAAGCTCCCGGGCATTGGTCAGGTCCTGCGACACCTCCAGTGTTCCAAGGTATTCTCCATTGTCGTCTCTCAATGCATAGTATTCTATAAGAATGAATTTCCCCTTCATCTGAATCCAGAACGGAGCATGAGATTCTTTGCCGGATCGAAAATCTTCAATGATTTTTTCAACGATATCTACACTTCCCGGGGGATGACACAAGCGCACATCCCGGTTAATTATGGAACGGCTGCGGGGAAATATCCTGTGCTTACCCTGGGTAAAGAACTTCACTTTGTCGTTTTTGTCCACAAAGGTCATATCCACAGGAACTGTATTTAAAATTGCTTTTAATTCAGCCACAGTAAAATTACCAGATGGAAGACTTACCATTCCATCCTTCTCCCCGGCAATCACTTCATCTCTGTGTTCATCCAGTAATCCTTCAGGCTTCCATTCGACTTCCGGATCATAGAGCGTAAATCCAAATTCAAGGGTTTGCTTGTGTATATTCCACCAATCATCAGCAGTGAGTAAATCCATACTCATGGGAAACAGGATCTCCTCTTCTTTCTGAATCATGTCTGATAGCGCTTTCAATGCAGGAAAATACAACAGATCCAAAGCTTCAGACAGATCCTGTTTTGACAGATCCTCTTCTCTCAACAGGGCGATGCACCCTTTAAGCTGGTCACGAATCTCATCGTGCTTGCCCCACATCACTTTCGGAGGTCCTGTGATCTCATTTTTTTCTAAATAAGGAAAAACCAGGTACTCTTTTCTTTGATAATGCTTATCAATGTCCATCAATTCATTAAAGCTGGTCTGCAGCACAAGGATAAAATTCCTGAAATTATCCCTGGGTACCTTTTCCAGGGAGTGAAGCAGATTGCTAGCTTTTTCAATCGTTTTCCTTACCGCTTTGTTTTCATGTAATAAATACATCCACCGGGTGCCCTGGCGGGATTTCCTTTGCCCCGCTCTGGTCCACGTGACCTTCCAGTACCTCACCATGGATATCGCATAGTTTTAGCACCTCGGATTCGGGAAGTCCTTCACTGATGAGTTCCTGTTCCACCTCTACTACCTCACCATAGGGTATGGACTGAAGGGTTTCGATGAGTTCCTGCCTGACTTTTTCAGGCGATTCTCCGTCATGCAGCTTTAGTATCAATTCTTTCAGGCGCTTTTTACGGAACCTGGAATTGTCTATTAATTCACTCATAATTAATCTTCTTCGTATTTTATGATTTCAACCGGGCAACTATCTGCTGCCTCAATAATGCCTTCTTCATGAGCGCTTAAATCCACTCCTTCTTTTACCTGTGCTTCATCAGGCATTTCAAAAACTTCAGGGCAAATTTCTTCACACATTCCGCATGAGGTACAACCCTCCTCAATGATTACTTTTTTTATAGCCATTTTGATCAATATTATGATGGTTAATATGACAATATCAACTAAATTAAATCACCTGATACTACACGGTTGAGTACGGCATGACCCTGGCTTATTTTTTGGGCCAATGAACCTATCGTTTCGGAATGTGCCATATCCAATAATTCTGCCCTAAGAGCTACATGCCGTTCATGTAAAGGACAAGGATTGTCATCATTACAGTTTTTTAGGCCGAATCCACATTGGGTAAACAGCTTGTCGCCCTCCATTACAATGATTATCTGATAAAGGGATACATCAGAATGATTGTCTGTAAAAAAGAAACCTCCTCCACGACCTTTCATAGATTCCAGGAGGCTCCGGGATGTGAGGATGTGTAAGATCTTGGCAGTAAATGCTGTTGGTGCCTCTATTTCCCGGGCAATTTCAGTAACCCCGGGACGCATCTCTATTCCAGTTCTGAAGTTGTATATATACCATTGCTCTGATGGCATATTCCGTGCTTTTCGTAAGCATAGTAATTATGAATTATCGACTATTGTTTTTTCAAGTTTAATGGCCTTGGGAAAAAGCACGTTATTCTCAAGGTGTATGTGCCTGTGTAAATCCTTTTCGAATTCTTCCAGGGTCTTGTACGTTACCTCAAAGGTATTACATCCATCCGGCGGAACCTCATAGCTATTTGTAATTTCAGATAATTTCATAAACCTTTCTCCTTCCACCTGGTGTTCTGCTTCCATTTGATTGATGGCTGAAGAGGCCAATCCCATATTGTCAGGCCGGACACCTCCTTCAATGCGATATTTCTCCATCTGACGAATATTGGGGAAAAGGATAAGTTCTTCCTTTTTCATATGTGCTGAAAGGTTTGCGGCAGCATCCGTAAACGAGGTCATTACCTCCAGCAATTCAGGATGGTTTTCACCATGCACATCCACTAATTTTTGAAGTTTTTGTAGAAGGAAGGGCATTGCTTCATTGACGTATGTATGATGGGTTTTAACAATATAATCACACAATCCAGCCAACGAAAGAGATTCAATAAAATCGGAATCCTGGTCTTCCTTTTGCATTGCAGCATTTAGTTCGGATCAATAGATTGCTGGTGTCGATCCCTTCTTTTTCAGCGGCTTCATCCAGTGAAATATTCCCACCACAACAAAAATCAATGTTGTTTGCCTCAAAGATCCGGGCTGTTGAAAAATTGTGTCTGACAATTTCTCCAACTTTTGTATTCGTTTTAATCTCCATCATTTTGTGGTTTTAATGTTTCAGCAAAGATATAAAATATTTATATAAATGATAAAAAGGTCATTATATAATTAATTATTATATTTGGCTCATTAAACTAAAACTCATACTTGAAATGAAGACAAAAAAACTATGGATCGGATTCGTTGTTGTGATGGTTGTTTCCTTTGGAATACTCGGCTATTTTGGACGTGAAATATATCGGGAGGCACCTCCCATTCCTGAGAAGGTGATCACAGCTGACGGAACAGTACTTTTCACTGCACAGGACATTAAGGATGGTCAAAACATATGGCAATCAATGGGTGGCCAGGAAGTAGGATCCATATGGGGTCATGGTGCCTATAAAGCCCCTGACTGGACGGCCGACTGGTTACACCGTGAGGCAATATTTATCCTGAATAGCTGGGCACAGGATGAATTTTCAGTGTCATATGAGAATCTTGGCTGCAGAGAAACAGGCCATGCTGGAGCAGCGACTTCAGGAAGAATTGAGGAAAAATCGCTATGATGAAGAATTCAACTCGCTGACCATTTCCGAAGTACGTACCAGAGCATTCCAGTCAAACAGCAGACATTATAAAGGACTGTTTATGGATGGTCCGGAACAGGCAGATCTTCGGGAGGCATACAGTATTCCTCCAAACAGTATCAAAGAGGCTAGACCGGATGGACAAGATGAATGCCTTTTTCTTCTGGGCTAGCTGGTCGACAGTAACTGAACGTCCCGGCAAGGATATTACCTATACCAACAACTGGCCGCCAGAGAAGCTGGTAGGTAATGAACCTACCGGATCCCTTTTGTTATGGACAGGTTTCAGTGTGATTATGCTACTTTTGGCATTGGCTTGCTGGGGTGGTATTATGCCACCAACAGGGAAGATCAGGAGAACTCCGTGGCACCATCTGTTAATCCCTTATCCGGTACAAGCATGACCCCATCCATGAAGGCAACCTTAAAATATTTCTGGGTGGTCACAGCATTGATCCTGGTTCAGATACTAATGGGTGTTGTTACTGCCCACTATGGAGTTGAAGGACTTGGATTTTATGGCTTACCATTGGCTGACTTTCTTCCCTATTCCATTTCAAGAACCTGGCACATCCAACTGGCCATTTTCTGGATTGCTACCTCCTGGTTGGCAACAGGATTATTTATTGCTCCTGCAGTTTCCGGCAAGGAACCAAAATACCAGAAAGCCGGGGTTAATTTCTTATTTATTGCCTTGCTTAGTCATCGTTGTTGGATCTCTGGTAGGGCAATGGATGGGGGTAATGCAGAAACTTGGACTGGTGAAAATTTCTATTTCGGACACCAGGGATATGAATATGTGGACTTGGGCAGATTCTGGCAGGCATTTCTTGTTTATTGGCTTGTTTCTTTGGTTGTTTCTCATGGGCAAGGGCCATTTGGCCAGCCATTCAAAAAAGATCGAAAACAGGCATCTGCTGATCATGTTTCTTATTTCTTCCATTGCCATTGCTTCCTTCTATGGTGCGGGATTGATGTGGGGACAGACAAACCCACCTTGCTATTGCAGAATACTGGAGATGGTGGGTGGTTCATTTCTGGGTAGAAGGATTTTTTGAGGTATTTGCCACCGTTGCCATGGCCTTCCTTTTTGTGCGCATGCAACTGATCAGGGCTTCAATAGCAACATCCAGTGTGCTCTTTTCAACAATTATTTTCCTTTCGGGCGGGATAATCGGAACCTTCCATCACCTTTATTTTACAGGAACACCGACAGCAGTACTTGCCCTTGGGTGCAACTTTCAGTGCACTGGAAGTTGTGCCCCTGGTCTTGATGGGATTTGAGGCATATCATAACATTAAACTGAGCCGGGCAAAGGAATGGGTAAGTGCCTATAAATGGCCAATTTACTTCTTTATTTCCGTTGCATTCTGGAACTTCCTTGGTGCCGGAATATTCGGATTTCTGATCAATCCACCAATTGCACTTTATTATATGCAGGGACTAAATACCACACCGGTACACGGACATACCGCTTTATTTGGAGTATATGGAATGCTGGGGATTGGATTGATGCTTTTTGTTTTGAGGGATATGGACCTTGAAGCCGTATGGAAAGAGCGACCCATTAAAAATGCCTTCTGGTCCATCAATATTGGACTGTTGCTGATGGTATTAATCAGCGTATTACCAGTGGGTCTGGCACAAACTGTAGCCAGCGTAAAACACGGCTTGTGGTATGCCAGATCAGCAGAATTTCTTGAAACACCTGCACTTGAAACAGTCCGATGGCTGAGGGTAATCGGCGACACAATTTTTGCTATTGGTGCCTTGTTCCTGGGCTGGTTTGTGTTTGGACTAAAGGGCGGGTGGTCAATTAAAAGGCAATAGTTAGCAAGCGTCCTACCGAGCATTATTATGATTGAAAATAGCTGGTTTTTAACTGGCTATTTTCTGTTAATACAAGACTAATGAATGTTTATGAGGATAAAGAGTAATTAAGACTGTTAATGATTGAAAAAGGAGAAAAGTTACAGAAGTAAACACAAGCAAAAAATTTTCAAATGATATTCAGTGTTCTTTAAGGTCAGTCATGTTTACTAAAGTTTGAGATGTCCACGACCGATAAAAGACATTTTTGTTCATCACCTATAATCAGGCCTTCTATATATACAGGGAGCAAGTGATCTTTTTCATAACCAAGCACAATAGAACATGATGCTTTGGTACTATTGCTATAAATTTTACTTATAAAATCGTTAAACACAGACTTGGAATCATCAATAATGAAAATTTTAAAGTTGCTATCAATGAGGCTAATCCGTTTATCTCCAAGCATTTCAGCTCCTGTAAAATTTAAATCGCAGATATTGCCGTCAGAGTCTAGTGTAAAATAACCCATAGGGGCGAAATCATACAACATCGTGTATTTTTTAAGCGCTGCCTCTGCGCTTTGATTTGCCTGACGCAACTCTTCATTTTGCATTTCCAATTCTATCTGGTGCACCTGCAGTTCATGCAATAGCCTTGTCACATCAGCTTCCTTAGAAGTGGCTTCCGATTTTTTCCCAATCTCTTTCAGTTTTTCTTCAGCCTTCATCCTTAGTATTTGGGAATCTGTAAGATGTTGTTCTTTTTTACTCATGATATTATCATTTTATTACTTGTTAAAATAATACCAACAGCTACTTCCAGCTTATTGATAATTGTGTTTACTGACCATTCAATAACCGGTTTTTTTCCGTCAGATGCAATCACTTGCATTTTTAACTTACCGTCATCTAAATTATTGACTATTTTATTCATATTTTTTTCTGCTTCAATACGAATACTTTCGGGGACAAACATTTGAAAATAATGATGGCCCACTACTTCTTTACGCTTTTTATTGAAAAATTTTTCTGCTTCAGGATTAAAATTAATTATTTCGAATTCGGGTGATAATATGATTATTACATCTGGACTGGAATTTAAGAGCAAATTACTTACCTGTTCTGTTTCATGCAATTTCAATTCAAACTGTTTCAGATCAGTTAGATTGATAAAAGTGATGACCAGTCCATCAATTCTGTCATCGGAAGTGCGGTAGGGCATAATGCGAACGGAAAACCATCGTCCGTCTTTAGCAGGAATAGGTTTTTGTATAAATACGAGAGTCTGTAGTACTTCAAGAGCATCGGTGGTTAAATCAGGGTAAATAAGGTCAGAAACCTGATCGGTAAATGGTCGGCCTATATCGCTTTTTATGAGTTTAAAAATTTTGGTAGCCTGGTTAGTATATCGTCTGATATTTAATTCTTTGTCAAGAAATAATGTAGCAATATCGGTGCTGTTGAGAAGGTTTTTCATATCATTGTTAACCCTTGAAAATTCATCTACTTTCGATTGCAATTCGGCGTTAACAGTCTGAAGCTCCTCATTCAGACTTTGCATTTCTTCTTTGGAACTTGTGAGTTCCTCATTTGTAGATTGCAGCTCTTCATTTGAAGATTGCAATTCTTCATTTGTAGATTTCAATTCTTCCTGCGAAGTCTGCATCTCTTCGTGTGTGCTCTGCATCTCTTCACGAATGTCCTGCAACTCTTTCTCTATCTCCATTTGCCTTTGGCTGTTCACCATCTTCTTTCCTTTGGTTGCGGGCTCCTTAATTTCAGCAATTGTAGGTACATCTGTAAAAATTATCATTAGTGTACCGCTTAAAGCAACAGGTTTATCTATCCTCTGAATTTTAACATTTACAGTTTGTGAATCACCATTTGTGCTAACTATAACATTAGACAGGTTAACAATTTCCCGCTGTTTAACCGCTTTATGGAAAGCAGAAGGAAATTCATTGCTCAAACCTTCACGCAACATTGCAAAAATATTCAGGTTTGCTTTACCGACAGCCGGTTCAAGATATTTACTGGCACGTCCACTTATGTATAAGATATCACCATTCTCGTTCACCAAAACTCCAATTGGTGAGTAATGCTCTACTAATATTTGATCGGCAAGAGCCTTAATATTAGGAATTGATTTATCGGACACATGTTTTTCAATACTTTGTCGTTTGTTTCTTGAAAAGGAGGATGGAAAATCATATAATTCAGGTAGCTCGTTCGTTAAGGAGCGCTTAAAAATTTTTAATTTAGAATGCTCAGCAATAAATAGATTACTTTGCGACCCAAGTGTTTCAGAGCTGCCAAGTACAAGAAGCCCATCATTATTAAGGCTATAGTAGAAGAGTCCAAGTAATTTTTTTTGCAATTCGTTTTCCATATATATCAGCAAATTACGACAACACAAGATATCTATTTTGGTGAATGGAGGGTGCATAATAATATTGTGCTGTGCAAACACAACCATTTCCCTGATCTCACTTTTAACGCGATATCCTTCCTCTGTTTTGATGAAAAACCGATTAAGACGCTCTGGTGATACATCGTTTATAATATTAGCAGGAAATATACCTTTTCGGGCTGATTCAATAGCTTCATTGTCAAGATCAGTAGCAAATATTTGTAATGAAAGGCCTCTATGCAAATTCATTTTTTTAAGCGCTTCTTTAAATATTATCGCTAATGAATATGCCTCCTCACCGGTAGAACACCCTGCAACCCAGGCTCGTAATATTGTTCCTGGATCAAGATCCCTGGAAATAATTCCGGAAATGATTATTTCATGCAACTTCTCCCATACTAAATTATCGCGAAAGAAATTGGTTACTCCAATCATTAATTCCTTGAAAAGGATGTCCATCTCCTGGTTATTTTATTGCAAAAATGGAATATAGTCAGCTATTTTATCAATCTTATGGATTCCCATACGCCTTTCAATACGGCGGTATAACGTATTTTTTTTATAAAGCGAAAAGTCATTCCCGGTATGCCTTTTCAGCAGAATAATAATTTTTTCGAGAGCGCTCTTGTTTTTAATCTCAATCTCCTGATCTGACCGGAGTACTGTCGGAGTAACTTTAATGAAATCGATAAGCCTGACTGGCAATTCATTGGCTGGAGCAATAATATCTGCTACTACATTATCAATTGCATTACGTGGCATGCTGTCAAATTTTGCTGTAGCCGGATCCTGAACCATAACTATTCCATTTTTTTCCTTGATAGCACGTAGACCTATACTTCCATCGGAACCCATTCCCGAAAGGATGAGACCAATACTTAATTCTTGTTGATCATCGGCAAGAGAGCGTAAAAACATATCAATTGGAAGGCGCAGTCCTCTAGTTTCTTTTGGTTCAAAAAGATAAAGCACTCCTTTTAATATAGACAAGCTCTTGTTTGGTGGAATTACATAAACACAATTTGGTTTAACAGGACTAGCGTCTTCAATCTGAAAAACTTTCATTTTGGTAGTTCGCTGGAGTAGTTCAGGCAACATACCTTTTTGGGTTGGATCTAGATGCTGGATTACAACGTATGCCATTCCGCTGTTTACAGGCACATTGTTAAAAAATTGTTCTAAAGCTTCAAGACCTCCGGCTGATGCTCCGATACCCACTATCGGAAATCGGTTGGCAGATTTGTTGGACAATTTTGCTTTTGAAGGTTTTACCGGTTCTTTTTTTCTGGTGTCCATTTAAATTTATTGTAAAATATAATTTTCACATAAAATATCTAATATTTGCCTTTTATTTTCCTGCCTCCCTAATTCTTTCATATTCAGAAAATTGTTTTTTACAAGGAGAATTATTAGCGGTACAAATTACAAATTAGTAACTAAAAAATAGTTATACAATTCTTCACTAGTGGACACTAAAACCCACTGATTTTTAATTTTTAGTACCCACTAATGGTTGTATTAGTATTGTGAAATATCTCACCTTACAAAAGTATATCCACCTATTTTGCAAATTGTTTAAAAATTATAAGAATAAGTTACATGATTCACACTTTTTGACTGGTAAAGCTCAAGATCCGGAACTCTATGTGCTCTGTCGATTTGTCGGGGTAGCGGATTACTCGCCCTGTGGGCTCGTGATCCGCTATCCCGATAAAATAGGACATTCTTCAATTTTCGATGGGAGTCCTTTTTTTTTACCATCCTGCAGCCACCCGCATGCGCCCACAGTAAGCTTTCCGGCCTTGTGAGCGGTTTCCATAATTGCTTAGATTTGACTACCGGTTTCTTTTATGATTCTTTGGCGGATGGATTCCGCAACAAAACTGTTCAATGACAATTTATCCTCCATAGCCAACAAAGCAGCCTTCTGGTGAAGCTTGGGTGAGATACGCACATTGAAGCTTCCTTTAAAGGGTTTCTCCGGTGCAACACTTTCCTGTTTGCAGTCGGCTAAATATGAGTCAATGGCGGCAATAAAATCAGCTTCCAACTCCTTTCCGGTGGTTCCCTCATAGGAGATAAGCCCCTGTATTCCCATAACCTTTCCATACAGAAGACCATCTTCCTTGCTGTACTCAATGGTACCTGTATAGCCCTTATATTCTAAGTTTTTCATAAGCCCAATACTTCCTCAAATTCAAAGTACACAAGTAATCTAGCCACCTCATTGTAATATGGGTTCACAAAACTAGTAACTAATTCATCTACAGTAGGTTACATGCCTTCCAAAAACGATACTTTCTAACTTTTTGTAACTTACTGATTTTTAAGAACATACAGCCGTTGTTTTTATCAAATTTAGCTATTTTTTACCTGTTTTCAGCCTAAAAATTCACTGGGTTAGAAAGATTTTGTTTTGTGAAACCCTATGACTGCATGGCTGTAATATTTTGTGTATTTGATATTTAATTTTCTAACTCAATATTTATTGGTATCCATCTCATGAAAAATTTCATAGACTTGCACAAAACTCAAGGATACCAGTTATGCCCTATTCAAATTTACTCTTTGACCCGGCAGATTTACCACCTGCTGTTAAATATGAAAAACTCTTCGAAAACCTTCCAATGCTTAAGGAAAATATACCAAAAACCGGAAGAAGGCCAATAAGCAGAAACTGCATGTTTCGAAGTCTTGTCTACAAGTCACTTAGGCGGTTTCCATATCTGACAGATCTAAGCTTTGAACTTAACAATAATCCAAGTGTATCAAAAGCGTTGGGTTTTAATCCAATGAAACCAGCTCCTTCCAGGGAACGTTTTTCTTCATTTCTGCATGATACCGATCATCAAGAGATCATCTCCATCCGGCAACAATTGATGCAGAAACTAATCAACCTGGGTGCAGTGTCCGGTAACTCTATTTCCATAGATTCTTGTCCCATTGTCGCATTATTAAAAGAAAACAACTTAAAAACCTCCATTGCAGACAGATTTGATAAAACCAAAAAACCTGCCGGTGACCGGGATGCCCGGTTAGGTGTTTTGATTCATTTCCCATCTCCATTTAAAAAAGAAGTCCGGTACTTCTGGGGGTATCGTAATCACGTGATCAGTGATACCGCTACAGAACTTCCAATCTGGGAAGTTACCAAACCGGCAAATGTCTCTGATATCAATGTTGCAAAGAATCTCATCCATGAGGCATATTCCATTTTCAATTTAAACATACAATCGGTATTGGGCGATGCCGCCTATGATTCCGAGGACTTACTGAAATTCATCATCAATGATCTAAATGCATCTGCTATTATCCCTCACAATCCAAGAAATGAACAAGCTCAAGGTTATCAAATCAAAGATGGCAAAGTGATTTGTGAAGCAGGACTTAAGATGCATCGCAAAGGGAAAATGCGTCCTAAAAAAACCGGAATCCTTTATTGTCAATACATCTGTCCAATCGTTTATGACAAACAAACCATATATCAACACATCACCTGCCCAATAATGCATGAAAAGTTCTTCAAAGGTAAGGGCTGCAACGTATGTGTTCGACTGGAACCAAGCATCCGATCAGAAATTGGCTATGATACACAGGAATTCAAAGAACTTTATAAAAAACGAACCTCCGTTGAGAGGGTATTCTCACGCCTGCTGGCCATTGCAATGCAACATCCTACAGTCAGAGGTTATAATGCTAATCGCAATCATGCTACTATTGCTCATATTTCAGTTTTATTGGTAGCTCTGACAGCATATCTGACAGGGCAACAGGATAAAATGAGATTTGTGAAATCATTTGTGCCAAATTTTTTAACTTGAAATCTCATAAATTAGTTTTGTGAACCCCTACATTGTAATGAAAATCTGAGGGAATGCTCAGGAACCTGGCGATAAGTTTTTCTTTTCTATTCATTGGCAGAGGTAACTAAATATAGTTGCATATTCAAACTTTCTTTTTAAGTCGATGTGATTTCTTTTGCAGGACCTGTAGACTTTTAGGAGTTGAACCTCAAGCAGCTCTGCACTAATACTGTTCCGACTGCCACTCATACTTGATGTGACAAATTGCAATTATAATTCATTCTCAATTTCTATCAGCGTACCAGGAGTCCTTTTATTTCCATTCCCCTGCTTTACCAATTGCCTGGATTGTAGTAAAGTTTTCCGGAAACAGAATGATGTATACGTATGGATTTAAAATACCTTTTTTCTTGAAAACTTCTATAAAAAGGTATCTGGATAAATAGTTCCTTATGGAAATTCCAATATTACCGCATCCTATAATAAAACAGTCATGAAAAAGATACTTATCATCTTTGCCTGCGTGCAAACAATGAATGCATTTGCACAGGTGAATTTTGAAAAAGAGATCAAATCAGAAATTGAGAAAGTAACAGTGTTTTTTAAGAACGCACAGATTACGCGCAGTGCATCTGTTACGGTTAATTCCGGAAAGACCAATTTGAGATTCGTGAACCTTTCGCCATTTATTCATTCTAAAAGTGTCCAGGTAAAGGTCAATGGCAAGGTAACAGTGCTTTCGGTGAATCATCAGCAAAACTACCTGGATAGCATTGCAAAATCTGAGGAACTCATCGGGCTTGAGTCCAGGTATAAATCCATTCAGAGTAAAATAGACGTTGAACAGGCCCTGCTCTCGGTGATCGATGAAGAGATGATCTTCCTTCAGGAGAACAGGAAAATTGGGGGAGCAAATCAGGCAACCACTGTTGCGAATCTTAAAGAGGCTTCTGAATTCTACAGCAGCAAAATAACCTCCCTGAAGCTCAGGAGAATTGAAAGACAGAAAACCACTCAAAATTTGAGCGAGGAGCTTCAGAAAATCAGAATCCAGATCAACTCCCTTTCTACCAAAAAAGAATTTCCCAGTGGAGAGGTGCTGGTAACACTTGATGCAAAATCAGGTACAACTGCCTCCATCGAATTGTCATACCTGGTTAATAACGCAGGATGGTTCCCGAGTTACGATATCAGGGCCAGAAGTATCGAAGACCCGTTGCAAATTATCTATAAAGCTAATGTACACCAGGATACAAAAGTAGATTGGAAGAATGTGAAACTTACATTTTCATCCAGTAATCCCAGTCTTTCCAGCTCGGCCCCGGACCTTCAACCTTACTATCTTAACTATAATTCCGTTCCACCGGCATATAAATCAAAAATCAACGAGGTATCAGGCGTTGTTCTGGATTCTCGTGGAAATCCTCTTCCCGGTGCCAATGTGGTGGTTTCCGAATCAACTATTGGAACCATCACGAACATGAACGGACAGTATTCCATCTCCATTCCCTCCAACGCCTCTTCCCTCCATTTTTCTTATATCGGATATACGGACCAGGTAGTTCCTATTCGAAACGCTGTCCAGAACGTATATCTGCAAGAGAGCCTTGCAAGTCTGAACGAAGTTGCGGTAGCCAGGTACGCTTCTGAGGCTGAAATGGATATGAAGTCCACAGCCCCATCTTTATCCCGAATGCAGCCAGATAAATCCAAAAATGCCATGAAGATCGGCGGCGCCGGCAGCCTATCAATTCCCACCATACAGCTGGAGAACCAGACAACGGTTGAGTTCAGCATTGAAATGCCTTATAGCATTGAATCAAACAGCAAGAATTATGTGGTGGATATGACAGCCTATGATGTGCCCGCCTCCTATGAATACTATTGTGTTCCCAAAATTGATAAAGATGCATTTCTAATTGGATATGTGACCAATTGGGAACAATACAATCTGCTCGAAGGTGAAGCAAATATATTCTTTGAAGAAACCTACATAGGAAAATCCATCCTGGATGTGAGGTTCATCTCCGATACGTTAAGTCTTTCTTTAGGCCGGGATAAGAGTGTAACTGTGAATCGTGAAAAGGTGAAGGATCTCACCTCGTGGAAATTCATCGGGACTAAGAAAGAAGATACAAGAGCATGGAAAATTTCCATAAAAAACAATAAATCCCAGGCAATCAATATGGTTCTTCTGGACCAGGTTCCGGTTCCAACCCTTGAAGAAATTGAACTGGATATTGAAGAGCTGTCCAGGGGTAAAAGAAACAAAGAAACCGGTGAAATTAAGTGGACTCTTGAACTGGATCCGGGTGAAAGCCACACCATTGATCTGAAATACACCCTGAAGTATCCGAAAAATCAAAACCTGGTCATTGAATAGACCTATTTCGGGAGTGAGCTGAAAGCCTGCTTTCATAAATGCGGCTGGAATCTCCATTTAAGTGCCCATTTGTGAATCATTTTACTGATTGAGAATTTTTCATAGTCCAGATAATGTTGTAACTTATTGGAAATCTCAGCTATCTGATCAAATGCGAATTTTTCAATTCTTGTTGTTAACTATTCCAGCAGGAACATATTTCCTGCAGGTATATAAATATAAGACGCACAAAATTATCAAGCATTAAAGGAATTCATTATGAGAAAGATTCTGTTTGTTCTTACTAGTGTTTTAGTATCCGTAACCCTGTTTTCACAGGTGCCCCAGGCGTTTAAATACCAGGCTGTAGTTAGAGATAACACTGGAGCTTTGCTAATTAAGCAAAGCGTGAATTTCAAGATAGATATTGTAAGGGGAGCAGTGGACGGAGTTACAGTCTACTCCGAAAGCCATGTTGCCATTACGAACATTTTTGGATTGGTGACTCTTGAAATAGGAAATGGAACCACAACAGATGATTTTGCCGCCATTGAATGGGGCGAGGACTCCCATTTTTTAAGCCTGTGGGTCAATAGTGAAGAAATGGGAACAACTCAGATTTTTAGTGTCCCTTATGCAATTCATTCAAAGATGGCAGAAACCATTGTTGTGGACGGTCAGATTAAAAACGTGTCGGATCCTACCGACGATCAGGATGTAGCGACCAAAGCATATGTGGACAGGCAGATGACCAAAACAGCTTTGCGTATACAGGCAATAATAGATTCTATTAGTTGTTATGGGACTTTGAATGGGAAAATAGATCTCACTGTTAGTGGAGGGACTCCCCCATATTATTTTGGATGGGATAATGGTTCTACGGCAGAAGATCTTGAAAATATCGGATCTGGAACATACCAGGTTTATGTGGAAGATAGCAATGGCATAACCGCACTCAGGTTTTTTAATATGCTGGATGCTGTGGAAATAGATATAAGCTATGAACTTACATTCAGCTCCGGGGCGATTGATATTACAGTGACCGGAGGAAAGCCTCCATATTCGTACTTGTGGAGCAACGGAAGTACTTCTGAAGATCAAAGCGGGTTGGACCCGGGTAGTTATACTGTAACGGTGACTGACGCGCTGGCTTGTTCTTCATCCATGGAAATAACAATGGAAGATCCGGGTGGAATTCAGTTAAATTCCTGTGAAGGATGTCATACGGATTATGATAGGCTGATCGCAGTTCATTCACCCGATACAGATCCACCTGAAATTTTTTTTGGTATTGGAGCTCCACATTATGAGCCCTATGATCGCGTCTACCTGGGCGGAGCAGGATATGGTGAATTCAAAGCCTCGGGCCATTACACGATTGGTTGTACAGGATGTCATAACGGAATTGGGAATTCGGGTGATAAAAATGAAGCTCATTTGGAGAACTGGAATTAATTCTCCATCTCTGATCCATGAGGAAAAATGTGTTACCTGTCACGAGACGATCAGTGATAATTACATTACCAGTTTGCACAATGGTGTGGGGCAGAAGAGGGCGGTGGCCATGCGCAGCGGATATTCCGGGGCAACAGATTTTGGCAACCTACCAGCCCATCAGGTTGCTGCATATGATGCAAAATGTTCCTCCTGCCACGGAACCTGCGGTAATTGCCATATTGTTCGTCCCGCGAGCGGAGGAGGAGGATTGATTAGTGGACATAGCTTTAATAAGGAGCCTGATATGCTGATTGTTTGCCTCTCTTGTCATGCAGGCGGTACCGGGAATAATTATCTTGGAGTGAGTCCCGGGACCCAACCTGATGTCCACCTCACGGAATTGAGCTTCGAATGCCTCGACTGCCATAGCGGTTTTGAGTTACATGGTGATGGACAAGAGATAGAACAACGATACGCCTACACAGAACTGCCGGAATGTGAAGATTGCCACACGGGACAAGCATCATCCAACACTTACCATTCAATGCACTATGATGATTTCCAATGCCAGGTGTGCCATTCCCAATCTTATAACAGCTGCGGAACCTGCCACATCAAGGACAGTCAGCTCGAAACTGCAGCATTCCAGGACTTTAAGATTGCGAAAAACACCATTCCGGGTATAAGGGGGAATCAACTGGCCCTTGTTTCTCGTACTCCTGCTCACCCGGAAAACTGGGTTGGCTATGGTGCAGAGCTGGAATATAGCAGTTTTGAAACCTTGCCTACATTCAATTACACCACACCTCATAATACTCTGAGGTGGACCTCCCGGACCAATGTGGATGACGGAGCCTCTTGCACAACCAATTGCCATATCCGAAATGAGGGGGGTACGCTGATCAATTCAGAATTATTTCTCTGGGCAAACGATCTGGAAACCTGGGAAGTTGAGGCCACCCAGAACTATACGGTTGATGGAATCCTTCCCGCTTACTGGTTTGTGGAATAATCCCAACGTAGTCCTCATTAACAATTACTGTGTTCTTGATTACTTCTTCATGAGAATCTTTTAACTTTAATCTATTGGTTATCCGGTAATGGCTGACGAAAAGCAGTATACAATATTTTGCATCTGAAAAACTAGAACCCATGAAGTTGATTTCAGTAGTAGCCTTTATGGTTATCGTTCAGTTCCTCTGTGCCCA
This sequence comes from uncultured Bacteroidaceae bacterium, assembly GCA_963777115.1. GTDB lineage: Bacteria > Bacteroidota > Bacteroidia > Bacteroidales > SM23-62 > SM23-62. The sequence continues at coordinate 18,702 of CAVZPP010000004.1, forward strand.
GGAAGGGGATGTAAAAGGGACTAACTATCACGTAAATGGCACTGTAAGTATCACGAACAATGGATTCTCTTTTATTCCCTCTTTTTCACTTGGGAAGCCAGCCCTGATCGAATATCCATCTATCGGGGGAGAAAGGTTTAGCCTTGATCCACAGATCCGTTATGACCTGGAAGGTTTTAAGCCCTGGTCATTTGTTCTTGCCTGGAGGTATAAGGCCATTCAAACCGAGCGGTTTCAATTAATGATGGGAACACATCTTCCTGCCCTTATATTCAGTGAACAAACCATAGAAGTGGAGGGATCTTCCAAAGAGTATTTTTTTCAGCTCCCGGTATATTACCCCTGAGCTTATACCTAAATACAACCTCTCAGAAAAGATCAGCCTGGGTATTCATATAATGTATGGCTTTGGACTTAAGGAAGAGGATCAGTCAAGAAGGCTACAATTCATATCTTTACAGGCCAGCTTCAGCCAGATACGGTTAATTGGAAAAACCTATTTTAGCTGGAATCCCCAGATCTATTATTTGAGGCTTGACGAAAGTGATGGATTCTATACTGCTCAATCAATATCTTTTGGGCATCAAAAGTTTCCTGTAGAGGTCGCTACAATGGTAAATAAGGCACTTCGAACCAATTTACCCACCAAGGACTTTGACTGGAATATTAGCCTGATCTATACATTTAAGAATCAGCTTGTGAAGTATTAACTCTTTCAATTACCTTTATTAATATTTTTACCTCAACAGTCCGTGCTATGGTATTTACCGTTATAACCTGGGATTTCAATCCGGAGATCTTTTCAATCGGTAATCATGGTGTCAGATGGTATGGCTTAATGATTGCCATGGCGTTATTAGCAGGGTATTTGATTTTCAAGCGATATCTCCGTGGTGACAAACTCACCCTGGAGATGGTCGATAGTCTGTTAATTCATATTGCAGTTGCTTCTATTGTTGGAGCCAGGCTCGGTCATTGTTTCTTTTATGAACCTGAATACTTTCTGAAGAATCCCTTGGAGATTCTGAAAATCTGGAAAGGGGGACTGGCAAGTCATGGTTGGGCCATAGGTATTCTTCTCGCACTATGGCTCTATTATAGAAAGTATAAGATTCCTTTCCTGTGGCTTATGGACAGGATTGTTATTGTCGTGGCATTAGGTTGCTGCATTCATCCGTATTGGGAAATTTTTTCAACTCGGAAATCTATGGTCTTCCAACCTCTTTGCCATGGGGTGTGGAATTTGTCAGAGACAGGCTTTACGACAGTACCACTGGTGCTTTACTCCCAACTGTTGCAAGACATCCAACCCAATTCTACGAAGCACTGAGTTACCTTTTGATATTCATTGCATCATTTCATTTTTTATCGAAAAAGGAACATGGAAGTACGGGATGGGTTCATTTTTAGTGTCTTTATGATAGCTCTGTTTAGTGCCAGATTCTTAATCGAATTTGTGAAGAATGACCAGGTCGCATTTGAGGCAGGTATGAGTTTCAACATGGGGCAGTTGTTGAGCCTTCCGTTTATTTTTGCAGGTATAGGTCTGATTATCTGGACGAAAGCGAAGCCAAGGTACTTTTCTCAGGAGCAGATAGAATAGCTATGGCCTTCTGCTATTGAATAAGGTTTGAAACGGCATATAAAGGGAGTACGGTTATTTTGCCATATTTCGAGAAGTTTTCCAGGGATATACGTATACCTTTAGAAGATTCCTTCTCATTGATAAACAGGTTCAGACTCTGCATTTTCCCTGTACTGCCTGATTTAATTTCAAGGGGTACAATTTGTGTTCCTTCTTCTATCAGGTAGTCAACCTCCGCATTACTCCCTCTTTTTTCTCTGTGCCAGTAATACAATTGTTTTTTTTCAGTTATGGCTGTATTTGATCAATTCAACACCCACAAATGCTTCTGCAATGCTTCCTTTATTCAGCGTGTCTATATTTTCAGCCAGCATTAAATCTGTAATCCTTAATCCGGCAATTTGTTGAAATATGCCGCTATCATGTAAAAGGCATTTGAACTTTTTAAAGTTTACATCTGAGCCCAATGGAACCCCCTGGCCGGAAGAATGGAATACTTTATAAACCAGCCCTGCCATTTCAAGCAAATCCAGTGCTTCTTTAGCTTGTGCAGGATTCGATAGGGCTCCGGCTTTCGAATATATGTATTTTCCTCCTGCCTGTTTAACAACCGAGTTCAGTACTTCGCGAAGTCGTAATACCGGAATCCTTCTTTTATACTTTGCAAAATCATCATAATAAGAAGTGGTAATGTCCGATAACACATTTTGCACCTGATTTCATATCGGTACGATTGGCAATGAAAGTCTTCACTGTCTCTGGCATTCCTCCAATCAACATGAAATACCTTAAGTATTCCTTGAGTTTTTCATGGAATGGTGGAGTAACCGGATTCTCAGATGATGCTTCTCTTTTTAATTCAATCAATGCATCCTCATTATTTGCCAAAAGAAATTCATCAAATGACATGGGATACATATACATCGAGCGGATACGGCCAACACCCCAGGATGTTAGATCGGAAAGTGCAAACTCCAGCAAAGAGCCAGCTGCAATCACATGCAATCCGGGTTTTGACTCGTAAAAGAAGCGGAGTGCCTGGATAGCTTTCGGACAGCTTTGGATCTCGTCAAAGAATAGAAGAGTCTCTCCTTCAATTATAGGAATCCTGTAATAAGCAGAAAGACTTATGCAAATTCTTTCAGGGTCGAGATTGTGGTCAAAAAAGCTCTTTAATTCCGAATTCTTTTCAAAGTTTATCTCCACAAAATACTTGAATTCCTTTGCCAGTTCCCTTACTATATAAGTCTTGCCTACCTGACGGGCTCCCCGCAAAAGCAAGACTTTCCGATTCATATCCTTTTTCCAGTCTACAGTGCGCTGAATATTTGTCTTCTCATTACAAATATTAAATAGTCAATTCAAATATATGCATAAAGCATTTAAATAGCAAGGCAAATATAAATCTAATACGTTAAAATATCAATGCTAGATGGAGTGTAGAGTAATGCTTTTACAACTTGCTAAAAGGATTAATTGGAACAAATTGATGGAAAACACAGGTCAACCTGGTATAAGTAATGAAATCATCTCGTAACTTTAGTAAATCGGGTAGCCGGATATTTCAAGTCAAATATGAAAGTATAATTCAATACACTATAACCATCTAACTAAAACTACATATGAAACGAAGAGACTTTGTAAAGAACATGGGTGCCACCGGCCTGGCCCTGACGGTAGTCCCAAGCTTTACTGTATCCGGCCTGGGGCATATCCCCCCAGTGATAAACTGAATATCGCCGGCATCGGGGTCGGCGAGAGGGGAAAAGGAAAGGTTAATCTGGAGAAACATGGTCGACCAGAACATCGTGGCCCTGTGCGATGTGGACTACGACTATGCTGCTCCTGTTTTTGAGACCTATCCAAAGGCAAAAAAATACAAGGATTTCCGTATAATGCTGGATGAGCAAAAGGATATTGATGCGGTGGTTATTGCCACTCCTGATCATACCCATGCCATTCAGGCTGCAGCTGCAATGGAGCTTGGTAAGCATGTATATGTGCAGAAGCCTCTGACGCATTCGGTATGGGAATCGCGCTACCTGACAAAGTTGGCCGAAAAAACCGGGGTGGTGACCCAGATGGGAAACGAGGGTCACTCCCGAGATAATGTGTTATGAAGTGGCGGAAGTGGTTCAGAGCGGATGCCTGGGAACCATCAGAGAAGCCCATGTGTGGACCAACAGGCCCATCTGGAGACAGGGAATGCCCAAACCTTTAAAGGAGGTGAAAATACCCAAGACCCTGGATTGGGACCTGTTTATTGGTCCTGCAAAAATGCGTGCCTACAATCCTGAATATCATCCATGGATATGGCGTGGTTGGTGGGATTTCGGGACCGGGGCCCTGGGCGACATGGGTTGCCACCTGCTGGATGTTCCGAACTATGCCCTGAAATTGGGACAGCCTGTTGCCTTCCAGGCCAGCTCCTCCCTGGTAAATACCGAGAGTGCTCCGGTTTCAGCAAAAGTCACCTATAAGTTTCCCGCAAGGAAGAACCTGCCTTATCTCGCTTTGCCCGAACTGGAGATGACTTGGTACGACGGGGGATTGATGCCAGCCCGTCCTTTTGACCTGCCCAATGATGCGCCAATGGATCCCGGGGGTGGTTTTATGTTTATCGGATCCGAGGCTATCCTGATTGCTGAAGCCTATGGGGAAGATTGGAAAGTCTATAAAGACGGCCAGGAGTTTATACCCGAGACCAAAGTGGATCTGGGAAGGATCCCCGATCATCCCACTGGAGGTGGCAGGCACGAAATGCATTTCGTCGAGTGCTGCAAGAACGGTGGCAAACCTGCATCCAGTTTTGAATATGCCGGTCCTTTCAATGAAATGGTCGTGCTGGGTAACCTGGCTGTAAGACTGCAATCTTTGAAAAAGACCCTGATGTGGGACAGCGAAATTATGAAGGTGACCAACATAGGTGACAATGAAAAAATCAGAACTTCTCAACTTGCGCCTTATGGAAGTGATGTGGTAACCAGAAAAGTGGAGCGTGATGCAAAAAAGTGGGTTGAGCAAAATGCACTGGAAATGTGCAATGAGTGGATAAATCACAAATATCAGAATGGATGGACGATCTGATCTCCCTCTGGCCATATCGACCTTCAGAACCATGGGCATGAGGTGCCTGGTTGCAACGGGATTAATTGTATTGGTCGGATTTACTTGTTTAAGTCAGGGACAGAGTCAACTTCGCCCCCGGTTACAATATACAGGAGCTGACAGTATTGCCAACATTTCTTACCATGATGGGCAGATGAAACCTGCCATTGGGGTGCATAATTATCAGGTTGTCAGGGCAAACAGGGATCACCCAGAGTGGGCTGATGGCCTGGGCTGGACCTACAATCACGCTCCAATGCTGGCTTACTGGAACGGACATTTCCTTCTTCATTATCTGTCCAATACCATGGGGGAGCATGTTCCTCCCGGAGTGACCATGATGGCCCGTTCCAGGGATGGTATGGAATGGGAGAAACCCGAACTTGTTTTCCCGGTCTACTACACCTCAAAGCCAGGGGGGAAATATTCTGAAATAGAGCATCACTACATGCATCAGAGAATGGGTTTTTATGTGGCTCCCGACGGCAGACTGCTGGTAATGGGGCACTATGGTGGAAACAATGGAATTGGCATAGGCCGGGTGGTAAGAGAAATCTATAAAGATTTTTCGATGGGTCCTATCTACTTTATACGCCTGAATCAACAATGGGAGGATGAGGTCAAATATCCCCTCTTTCACGAATCGGAGGACAAGGGCTTTATCCGGGCCTGTGACTCCTTTCTTTCGGACCCTGTCAGACGCATCCAGTGGTGGGAGGAGGATTATCTGGCCCCAGATGCCGATAGCTTTTACATGCCATATGAAAGGGAGAAAGCATTTTGCTTTTTTACCATCTCCGATTCAATGATAATTGGCTTGTTTAAATCCCGACTAATGACTTATACCAGGGATGGTGGGCAATCCTGGGCAGAGCCATACGAAACAAAAGGCTTTACATATAGCGGGGCAAAGATTTGGGGACAGAAACTGGAAGACGGGAATTACGCTGTGGTATATAATCCCACCGATGACAGTGAACGGCATCCTCTTGGTGTAGCGGTCAGTCAGGATGGTCTTAATTATGATCAGCTTGCTGTTGTCCATGGTGAGCTCCCCATAAAAAGGTACTGGGGGATTGAAAAGCGACCGGGGCCGCAGTACGTAAGAGGAATCGTTGAGGGGAACGGGAATCCTCCGGGCAATGAGCTCTGGGTGGTCTATTCAGTCAGTAAGGAGGATATCTGGATCTCGAGGATACCTATCCCCATCGAAAGGAGAGTGGAGGGCACGGTCAGGGATGAATTTGACTTGATGGAAACAGGCCGTCATGTACCCGGCTGGAACCTATATTCACCCCGTTGGTGCCCGGTACAGCTGGTTGATGGTTTCGATTCCGGCCATAAGTCATTGTCGCTGAGAGATAAGGACCCCTTCGACTATGCCCGGGCCACCAGGGTCTTTGGACAGGCATCCAATCATCGGCTTAAATTCAAACTCTATGTGGACTCGAATCCCGAGCAGTTCCAGTTCGATATTCTAGACCTGCAAGGAACACGACTGATCAAGGCTAGCATTGACAATGATGGGCAGCTCTTTACATCCGACGGGGAGAAGGGAAACCTGGTCAGTGCGCAGGTTCCTGTGGATAGATGGGTAGAGATCCACATCGATATAGACTCGAAAAAGGAAAAATACTCCCTCTATTTGGATGGAGAGGAAGTGAGCAAAGGACAACAATTTACGGCACCCGGGATGGCTGAAAGGATTGATTTCCGCACAGGGGAATATCGCCTCAACAGGGAAATTCAAGAATATAAGATAGGGGATCAGTCCATACCAGGATTTGATGAAAACAGTCCGGGTGAGCCAACCGAGGAGGCTGCCTTCTACCTACGGGATTTTTCCACGGAGATAACAAATTAATATTCAGATAGATACACTCAAATACAGAGCTGGAATGAAGAATGCGATACAAATCCTGACAGCTTCTAATCCTTAAGACCAATTTGAATAACCCCGCGAGCTCAACCAATGATCATGAGAAGCTTTATCCCGCTTTCCTATAGCCCCACATCTAGTTCGGATTATCACAAATAAATGCTAAAAAGTTCGATGTAAATATGATAATTCAGATATTTGAGTAATATTGCACTTCGGTTTAAAAAATATAAGAGATGAAGGGATTGCACATAGGAGATCTGATAGTTGAATTACCAATTATACAGGGAGGAATGGGCATTGGTGTTTCAATGTCGGGATTAGCAGCGGCAGTTGCTAACGCAGGTGGAGTTGGAGTTATCGCCCTGGCAGGACTTGGTATGTTTGAGCCAGATGGCAGGAAAAATTTTAAGGAAGCAAACATAAGGGCCTTAAAGAGCCAGGTACAAAAGGCAAGAGCATTGACCAAGGGTGTACTTGGTGTAAACATTATGGTTGCACTTACAAATTTTGAAGATCTGGTAAAAGCTTCTATTTCGGCCGGTATCGATATTATTATAGCAGGAGCCGGGCTTCCTTTAAGCTTACCTCAACACCTGACCAAAGGATCGAAAACAAAGCTTGTTCCGATTGTTTCGTCTGGAAGGGCGGCAAAAATATTATGCTCTAAGTGGAAAGACCAATATGATTATCTCCCTGATGCAATTGTTGTTGAAGGGCCAAAAGCCGGGGGACATCTGGGATTTAAAAGAAAGCAGCTTGACGATCCCGATTTTGCGCTGGAAAAACTATTGCCCGATGTATTGGAGCAGGTGAGATATTTTGAAGAGACTTATCAGACCAAAATCCCGGTAATTGCTGCAGGCGGAATATATACAGGCGCAGACATTAAAAAGATTATGGATTTGGGTGCATCGGGTGTTCAGATGGGAACGCGGTTTGTTACCACTGAAGAGTGTGATGCTTCATTGAAATTCAAGCAGACCTATATTGATTCCACAGAGGAGGATATGGAAATCATTAACAGCCCCGTCGGAATGCCGGGACGGGCTATCCGAAATGATTTTATCGAAAAGATAAGAGCGGGGGAGAAACGTCCGGTAAAATGTCCTTATCATTGTCTGAGTACCTGCGACATCAAAACCACACCTTATTGTATTGTTTCCGCCCTGATAAATGGAAGGAAGGGCAATTTCTTTAATGGCTACGCTTTTGCCGGATCGAATGCATACAAAGCGACAAAAATAGTTTCTGTTAAAGAAACAATGGAATCATTGGTAAAGGAATTTGAAGAAGCGGTCCTTAAACCTGAATAGCCTGACTTGATAATCAACCGATTACTCCAGTCTTCTTGTATTCTTTTTTGAACCTCCGGATCAGGTTTTTTCCCGTAACAACACTGGCAGTGATTACACCGTTCAGGGGTGTTAATCCATGTGCAAAAATGTCTTCACCGGTAAAGAAGAGGTTTTTTATACCCGACCTGGGGGATAATTCAGGATTAAATGCTTTCTGAATATCAAGACCAAACATTGATCCCTGGTCATGGTGGGTGAAGTTTTTAACATCCAGTGGGGTGATTAGTTTGGAGTAGCTGATATGTTCTTTGATCCCAGGAAATTTCTCATTCCAGGCGATCGAGATAGAGCTTTGTGATCTGTTCGCAGACCTGTTTATATTCATCGCTATCCTGCTTTCCTTCATATTTTTCAAAGTACTCATACCTGGTTTCGTGATGCATCTCTGCCGTCTGATACTCCGGATTCTGGTGTTCTTTGTTCAGAAGGGAAGGGAATGAGATGGTCAGATCATCACAAACCCACCCTTTTTCTGTTGGATTGCGTGACATGATGGAGGGATCGCCAATGATGGTTTTGTAGGCGGATCTCTTGATTTCAAAAGATGAAATATCACCTTCAAATCCAACCAGTAAAAGCAGAAATGAGGGAACAGAACTATGCTTTTCCAGGGCCCTGACCAGACGGGTGGGTCGTTCCTGCTCCGGCACAAGCCCGAACAGGGTCTCTTTAATACCAATGGAACTAATAATCTTGTCTGCAAATATCCTGGTTCCCATCTTCAGTCTCCACTCCAATGGCCCTGCTATCTTTAAAAAAAATCCTTTTCACCCCTGATGATGTCCCGGCTTCTCCACCTTTTAAGTTAACTGAAGCCACAAGTGATCTACCAGCGCTTGACCTCCTCCATCCGGGTAAAACATCCCGTTGAACTGCATATTCTGAGCATATGCATAGAATGGGAAAGGTGTCTCAGCAAGGGGAATTCCAAAGTAGTGTGAGAAAGACAAAAGGATGGCTCTAAGTTTCTTGTTCTCTATTTTCAGGACATTGTCGACGACTTCAGTGACAGATTTATCCATATGGGGCAGCATCTTCAATGCCTTGGAGAATCCGAACATGATCTTGGAAATGGCAGGCGGATACATTTTAGGAAGGGAAAACATTTCTGATTTTTTCCCAAGAATGTGCAGCCATTTGAAGTACACATCAATTTTTTGACTTTCATCGGGGAACTCAGATTTCAACTTTTCCAACAATTTGCTTTTGTCATTTATAAATGCAAATTGATAATCCAGTCCGGGGAAATATTTAATTTGACATTCATCATCCAGCGGAGAGAAGGATGCCTTTCCCGCCGGTAATAGCTTTTAGCAGCATGTAATCGACGCTGGTTTCAGAATAGTCACACACCCATTGTACTCCTGGAGACCAGGTCCAGTTGCCCCTCTCCGAATCCGTATAAGTACTCAATGAACCCCCAAGGACCCGGTTCTTTTCCAGCACCAATACCTTGTAATTACACATTGCAAGCGATGCAGCACATGACAGGCCGCCAATACCGGAACCAATAATTATTGCATCAAATTCTTTTTCTGGCATCTCCTTTTCATTTATTGCAAGATACATAATGGAATGTATATATGCACATGAGCAAATGCCAGAGATCATAAAGCAATCCCGGCTTAACTAGAGATTAAACCGTAGTTAATCAATAGATTGTAGGTCATCAAAGTGTACGGACTCCGATTAGCTAAATGATAAGAGGAACATTTTAATATTTAACTTCCACCTATTTGGGGTCATTAAAATACCTTGATATTTAAAGGATTAGATGTCATATATTATATATATGGACTGGAATCTGTATAACCGGATGATAAATAAATCAGAACAACTCATATTATTGGACTTTAGCGAGTACCTTTGGCAGAGAAAAAAAATGAAATGAAGGTTGTTGTACACAGGAAAGATATCATATTTAAACCTGACCCCAGCAGAGTCATCGCTCGTTTTCTGTTTTCCGGCGATAACAGGGCTTTAAACACCATTCGTTCAGTAATGGAAATGTCTGAAGAGGATGCTTCAGTTGCATTGAAACAGACGCTGAGGGATTATTCCATGCGTCACAGGAATATCTCAAAGGTCTTTGAAAAGCACTTTAACAGAATTGTATACCTGTTTAAGCAGGTGAATATTGATCCTGAATTGCTCGATTACTCCAGAAAAATATTGATAGGCTCCTATTTTACAATGGAATATTCCATCGAATCGGCAGCCTTCTTTAATCCTTCGATGGTCGAACACCCTGATCAGTCCGAGACAGGTAAAGGTCAAAAGAGAGTGATCATCAGTTTCAGGGCAACAGGGGAAGGACACATTTCTTCGATTGTCTTCCGGACCGGGGTGATCGATAAGGAGAATAACCTGAAATTAGAACCTGTAGGTAATCTTCTGGAGGAGGCTGAGCATATCCGAAGGCATGTATATGATAAAGAATCCTTCCGAATTAAGCTGGACGAAATGGAGGATTTTCAAGGAATTATTCCATCCGGTCTAATACTGGATAAACTCGGCGAAAAATTTACTTATGGCGAGCTTCGAAAATGCATTGAAGAAGATAAAAAGACTCTGCACCTTGCTGCCTATAAAGAGATGTTTTTTAATCAGATCATGTGGTTGGCTTCATCTCATTACGAACTTGAATTTTCATTGGATACCAATATATCTGAAAGGGTTATTTTCCCTGTATCCTCAAACGAAAATAATGGGATTGAAGATGCCCGTTTCGTAAAATTTATTGATGATAACGATGAAGTGACCTATTATGCCACATATACCGCATATGATGGAACCACGATATTGCCAAAACTTCTGGATACCAAGGACTTCTATCATTTCAAGGTATTGCCGCTTCATGGGGAAATTGCCCGGAACAAGGGGATGGCCATGTTTCCAAGAAAAATAAATGGATTATATGCCATGCTTTGCCGGTTAGATGGTTATAATAACTACATCGCCTATTCTGATAACATTAATGTCTGGCGTGAGGCAACATTATTGCAGCAACCAAAATTCCCCTGGGAATTTATTCAAATCGGGAATTGCGGCTCACCTATCGAAACCAGTGAGGGCTGGCTGGTGATTACCCATGGGGTCGGACCCATGCGGGAATATGTGCTGGGTGCTTCCTTGTTCGATCTTGATCATCCTGAAAAAGAGATAGGAAGGTTGAAATCACCTTTGCTGGTTCCCAATAACGAAGAACGGGAGGGATATGTTCCCAATGTGGTTTATTCCTGCGGATCGATGATTCATAATGAGGATCTGATCATACCATATGCTAAATCTGATTATGCTTCAACCTATGCCACAGTTCATTTGAATGAGCTCCTGGATGAGCTGAAAAGATCAAAATAGCAGAGGTTTCTACTACCTTAATCGGTTTCATCATCCTGCATAGCAGGAAACATGTGAAAGATGTAACTCTTATCCCTGAATTGTGTAATATTTCTCATGCCCGGTGGTATATCTTTATGCATATACCAGGACCATAATTAAATGGTTCACCTAATACTCTACAAAAATGAAGAATTCACTGTATGTTCTGGCCATTGTCCTTGTTATAGCCTGGGCCATAGGATTCTACGGTACCAAATTGGAGATATTATCCACATTCTTCTTGTTATGGCAGTTATTGCGGTAGTAATCAGGGTAATCGATGATGAAAAGTTGCTTAATAAATTAAAAATCAAACTGAAATGATCTATTTATATATTTTTATTCCTGTATTGGTAATATTGCTAGCGGGGATCAGGATTGTAAGGCCTACCCGACGGGGACTCATGGAGCGGCTTGGAAAATATAACAGTCTGGCTTTACCAGGATTTCACTGGATCATACCCATTGTTGACAGGCTCTATATGGTGAATGTTACTGAGCAGATGGTGGATGCCGAACCCCAGGAGATCATTACCAACGATAATCTGAATGCAAGTGTTGATGCCCAGGTCTACTTCCGTGTGAAATCGGATGACGAAAGTGTAAAGGGAGCCATTTACAATGTCAATAACTACACCTGGCAGATAGTAAACCTGGCGCGAACTACCCTTCGTAATATCATAGGTACACTTACGCTGAAATCCGCCAATAGTGAACGTGGAAAAATCAATGCCGATCTGTATAAAACCCTGCACAATGAAACACAGGGCTGGGGGATTGAAATCGTCCGGACAGAGTTAAAGCAAATTGATCCCCCCAGTGACATTCAGGAAACCATGAATAAAGTGGTGAAGGCCGAAAATGAAAAAATTGCAGCCATCGATTCTGCCACTGCGGCGGAAACTGTGGCGGATGGCATCAAGCGTGCCAAAATTAAGGAAGCAGAGGGCTTCAAGCAATCGAAAATTTTACATGCAGAAGGAGAAGCAGAAGCTATCAAATTAGTCAATGAAGCTGCAGATAAGTATTTCATTGGAAACGCACAGTTATTGAGAAAGCTGAAGGCCCTGGAAACATCACTGGAGAAGAATGCAAAAATAGTTATTCCCACAGGGTCGGATCTGGTCAACGTAATTGGCGATATGGCAGGAATACTTCCCCTGGAAAAATAATATGAGGTAATCTTAGCGGAGAATCTTATTATAAACCTCCATATAACCTTCCACCATTTTCTCCTTGCTAAACGATGATGTAGCCCATTCCCTGCAGTCTTTCCGGTCGATAAATTCAATCTTTTACTGCTTCCACGGCCTCATCAATTATCCACAGAAAACCGGTTTTTCTATCAACAATGAGTTCAGGCATAGACCCCCGATTAAATGCGATGACAGGTGTGCCGCACATCATGGCTTCTACCACACTCAGACCAAAAGGCTCTTCAAAACTGATGGGATGTAAAAGTGCAAAAGCATCACCCAACAATTTGTTTCGCTCAACCGGGCCGGAATTGCCCACGTAAATGATATCCTTTTCATCAATATATGGTTTTACCTTATTAAAGTATTCCTGATCCTGAATAAGACCGGAAATGATCAGCTTTCTTTTTGAGGTCTTTGCAATTTCAATGGCTTCATACACACCTTTTTCCGGATGGATCCTGCCAAAAAAGAGCAGGTAATTGCAGATTCAGAATTGAAACTAAAATCCCTTGTGTCGATGCCATTATAGACGGTTGCTGTATAACTCAGTTCCGGGCTGCGATCGGAATTGCTGATGGAAACATAATAACTTGAGTTGTTGTATTTTTTATAGACGGGAAGAATTTTGGCAGAAGAAAATCCATGAATGGTTGTCAGCATCGGGGTTTTGATCAGCCCGGAATAGCTGAGAGGAAGAAAATCAAAATTGTTATGGATGATATCAAACTGGTCTGCCTGCTCCATCAAACGACTGATATGCAGGCATTCGGCTACTTTAGGGTCGACCTCCGCATGTTCTCCATATGGCTCACATTACCGAAGCCAGTTTGCCATTGGTAATCGAATCACCAGATGCAAACAAAGTGACATCAATACCCCTCTCAATCAGTCCTTCGGCGATATTTGAGGATACCTGTTCCCAGGGGCCATATTTTCTAGGGGGTGTTCGCCAGGCAATGGATGATAGTATGGCGATTTTCATGGTGTTTTTTAATATTCAATATGTCTTTAAAGGGCTTGTCAATGCTTTCAGTCTGATTTATGTAATTCTTCATACGCCTGCAAAACGGTGAAATGAGAGATTAAATAGGCCAAAGAGCTTTCAGCTCCCTGGTTCCGGTTCACTCCATAGCTTTCAAATCCATCGCAACAACCTTTGGTTTCAAAATCATATAAGCTCATTCTCAGGTCATTTTCACCCAAAAACCACAAAAATGAAGTGTATAGCTTATTGAGATATGCTTTGTCTTTGGTGAAATGATATGCCTGGTGATACATCAACACCATGGCCATGGCATCAATGGGTTGCTGGGCAAAAACAGACCGCTCTCCTTCTTTCTTATACCATTTTTCGTTTCCGATGATCGAGAGGTAATCATCCTTCAGGGTATGGGTTGTCAGGAAATCCATGGTAGTAAAGGCCACTTGGGTAACCCGATCATCATTCAGTATGCCTGCTGCATGCAAAAGTGCAAGCGGTAAAATTCCGTTATCGTAAGCCAGCAAAGATTCAAACCATTTCCAATCGGGCGATTCATTCTCCTGGTAGTGTTTAATTAATTTGAAAGCCATGTTTCTTAACCTTTCGGTCATTGAATCATCTGAAGGGTTTGTTTTCAGGTAATAACAAATTCCAATCATGGTATTGGCAATGCTTCTGATAGATTTTAACTTCTCAAAATTGGGTGCAGCATTAAAGAACACCCCACTACCTGCCTGAAAATAGGCATCATTTGGAGCATTGCCAAGCAGATATCCCAGTGCCCAGATGGTCCTGCCAAAAGAGTCTTCGGAACCCACTTCGTCAAGAAAGTTCCGGTTAAAACTCATGAAGTTCCTGAAGGTTCCGTCTCGCATTCTGCATATAGTGAATGTAACTCAGATAGATGGGGGATAATTCCAGTGCCCTGGTGTCTTTCATCTGGCGGTAAGCCATCAGCACCATGAGCAGGGCTCTCGCATTATCATCCAGGCAGTACCCTTCCTTCAGGTTCGGGATGCCATATTTTGCATGTTGAATGATACCCGTGTCGTCTGTTAGACGATTAATATGAACCAGTGAAAAGGGTGGCAGAATGAGAAAATCCAGTACCGTATCAATCTTTTCTCTGGCTTATATTCTTTCTCAAGAATCGTATTGACAAGTTCAGCATATTTCTCTCCGGTTTTGGGCCAGGTAAAATTTCTTCCGTACTCAAGCGCATTTTTTTTCAATCCATTCAGCTCTGCCGGATGATCCAGAAGTTCATTGATGGTGGAAGAGAGATGATTGGAATTACCAAAATCAAAAAGCCTGCCTCTTCCTTCGGCCAGCAGTTCTGCAGCATGCCAGTAGGGTGTTGAGAGCACAGCAGCTCCAACCCCAACAGCGTAGGAAAGCGTGCCGCTGGTGATTTGCGATTCATTCAAATAGGGTGTGATATAAATATCTGTGGCGGACAGGTATTTGAATAGATCCTGAACATCTATGAATTGATTTAAAAACAACACATGATTTTCCAGTTGCAGGTTTTTCACCAGGCGCATTAAAAATATGCGGTATTCTTCTCCTGAATGCCTTAATACATTTGGATGGGTTTTCCCCAATATGATATATACCACATCCGGGTGTCTTTGAACCACATCGGGCAAGGCTTTAATGACTGTTTCAATTCCTTTATTCCGGCCAATAAACCCAAATGTGAGCAATACTTTTTTGCTTGCCAGTTTGAATTCTTCCTTTGATTTTCCGGGCTAAACTTAATATCCGGGACCCCATGCTCTATTAAGGCAATTTTTTCCCGGGGTACATCGTAAATGTCAACCAGAAATTCAATGGCTTTTAAACTCATCACAATGATCTTCTGGGCCATTTTCCCAATTTCCTGCAAAACAGCCTTTTCATTGTATGAAGGCGTTTTAAGGATGGTATGCAGGGTCACTACCAGAGGGATTTCCAATCGGTGCAGCAGGGGAAGAATATACACACCATTCTGGCCTCCGTAAATTCCAAACTCATGTTGAAGAATACATATATCTGCACCACTTAAATTAATATATTTTGCAGCTTTTAAATAATCTTGCTGGTGTTCCTGCCTGATAGTTAACTTTACTTCCTGAGGATAATCATAGGTCAGGTTATGATCGTTCATTGCCACCACAAACCCTTCAAAGTTTCCCTTTTCTGCTTTTTTGGAGTGTAGAACTGAATCAAACAGGTTATGAGTAAATGTACCGATACCACATTCCCTGGGCGGGTATGTGCCAATAAAAGCATATTTCATTATGCAACTGTATTTTCCCTAAAAATTAATTTTACTCTGGCTATTTTTATCTGCACGTTTGGCAGCTTTTGCTGCTCTCTTTTCTTTCAGGTTTTTTGCAGCTGGTTTTTTGCTGTTTTTCTTACTTTCTTTTTCTTTTGACATCTTTAGTGTAATTATGATTATATTTCTGAAGGCTTACCTGATTAATCATCTCAAATAATAATACCTTCATACCCGCTCTTAATAATCGTTCTCAACATTTTTGCCGGATTATCTGCTCTTATAACATTGGCAGTATGTGCTGGAATCAGTATCCCCTGTCCGGTTACAAGGTTATTTGAACTATTGTCAATTACAATTTCAGCTTCACCCTCAATGATTTGAAGATAAATATCGAAGGGAGAAATCTTCTCTGACAACGATTCTCCTGAATCAATGGCAATCGCATTGATGTTCCCGGTTAATCTTCGAATAATGGTCCTGGTCACTACGGATTTGGGAACATATTCAATTAAATCGATCACAATGTGAGCCTTTGAGCTTTCAATTTCTGCTGGTTTCATGTGTCTGATTTATATGTATACAAATTTAACTTGAAAGGCCCGAATGTGTGTTACACAATTGACTGTATGATTTACATGATTCACACATGTGCCAGGGCCAGATTTACGAGTGAACCCTAATGTCCCCCGGCTCTAAAAAAGGTTCCGATGGTCTTAATGAACAGAGCAAGATCTTTGGTTAGTTTCCAGTTATCGATGTAATGCAGGTCTAATTTCATCCATTCTTCGAAAGAAACATCGTGCCGGTTGGGGACAATTTGCCATGAACAGGTAATTCCGGGCTTGACAGAGAGCTTCCTTAATTGCCACCGTTCATATTGTTTTACTTCCTCCTCAAGAGGGGGACGGGGACCGATGAGCGACATTTCTCCTTTAATCACGTTATAAAGCTGGGGCAGTTCATCAAGACCGGTCTTTCTGAGAAATTTTCCAATCCATGTAATCCTTGGATCATGCGTGATCTTAAAAACCGGTCCATTACCTTGCTGGGCTTTGAATGTAATGAGCCTGAAAACCAGAGTAACTAATAAAACAATGAGCATATAGATGACGATGAGCAAAACAGGAATTGAGGTCAGTTGGAATAGAGTTGTTATGGCGACCAACCCTATAAATACGATAAATATGAAGCGCGTATAGTGGAGGATCAGGGTCAGATATCTCGGTGCACTGGGTATCAATGCCAACGTACTCACCTTTGAATGCACAAACCAGGACATGAGAATAAGTGCAAAGAATAATAGTGCAATCCCCGTCTTGATTTCAATATCCCGCAGGAAGAGAACTTTCATGACCCATATAGAAAATGGGAATGCGATGCTGACAAGTAAGATCTCAGCCAGGTCAATAGTAAGCTTGTATTTTCTATAATTGCTTAACTGGTATTCGGCAAAATTGCTTAAAAAGCGCTTGCTCATTCTGATTAAGGAGTAAGTAGTTTCTTAAACGTGAAACAATGATGTAAAATTCGAAATTAATTTTGGGATTGGAATTACATTATAGTAAATATGATTTACATCATTCACACATCTTCAAGCGTACTCCGCCTCTTATTTTTCAGCATTTTGAAGTGCGAAGGGGTAAGCCCTGTAATCTTCTTAAATTGATTCGACAGGTGTGCAACGCTGCTATAGTGCAATTTGTAGGCAATCTCGGAGAGATTAAGTTCATCATAGACGATGAGTTCCTTAACCTTTTCAATTTTATGTTTCAGATAGAATTTTTCGATGGTGATTCCCTTTACTTCCGAAAATAAATTGGCCAGGTAGGTATAATCGTAATTAAGCTTCTCGCTCAGGTGATCTGAAAGGTTTATCTTGATTTGGTCCTCTGTATAATGCACCAATTCGATGACGGCGGCTTTAATTTTCTCCACCAGGATACTTTTTTTATCATCCATCAAAAGCAATCCGCTTTTTTTGAGGGCTATGTCCAACTGATCCAGTTTATCCCCGGGAATATCTCCAATGGTATGTGCCTCACCAATTTTAACATCAACATATTGTACACCAAGCTTTTCTAACTCGGCTTTCACTACCATCTGGCAACGAATACATACCATATTTTTGATATATATTATCATAGGTAGTTTTCAATTTATCTTATTGGCCCTATGAACGTTTCATAAGTCAATATGTAGCCCGATCAGCCTGATCGGGCAATACCCACTAAGGTAAATTTATGAAATATTTTAATAATCAATCAAATACATATTGGAATAAATGTCTTAATATTACTGTATATGAAGGGATTCAAATTTAGTATTATACCCAGGGTTGGTACGATCATGATTTCTGTCACCTTGCTGGTTACGCTTACTTTTATTGTATGTTGCTCAGACGAGGATGAGTATCCCCAGTATAACCCTCCATCTGACCATACTATTAATAATGATGGTGTTTTGCATAAAAGCGGACTATCAGATCCGACATTAAATTGTGTTGCCTGTCATGGCATTGATCTAAAAGGAGGAGCCTCGCAGGTATCGTGTTACGGTGTCATGGAAGAGAGTGGTAGTTAAATTGGCCTCAGAAGCGGAAAACCCTGTTCTTATCCAATTGGAAAATAAATAATCAGGATCCAGGGAGATATGGGAGCCCAGACAGAACTGGATGCACCAAAACATCAACTGGTAACCAAAAGTTAGATGAAAGTAATAACTGTTTTGAATCAATGATTCTATCCCTTAATTTTATGAAGAAAAGATATCCAGCTTTATGAAATTCAAAAACCATCTATTAAAAAGCCTGTTGTTGATCTCCATTGTTTTCATTGGAATCTCATGTAATTCAGGTAACAATAGCACCCAGTACAATAAATATCTGTATGGCCTGGAAAAACTGGAGTACAATAATCCGGATCTTACGGTTGACCTGGATGCCGGATTTAAAGCTGTTCCATTGCCTGTGGATTTTGACGGGGACGGGGACTATGATTTACTGATCTCGGAGTCGGGTAGCTATACAGAATCGGGAGTGTTTTACTTTGAAAACATTACTGGAAATGTGGATATGCCGGTTTTTAAATTCGGAATGCAGGTTTCTACAGAGCGATTCCGGCTGGGATACGACGGAAGTTTATTCGAGATTTCTGACGTGGATGGCCACATTCATGTTTTAACGCCCGACAGGGTAGGAGAAAAACTTCTGATCTATAAGAATATTCCCCAGAATGTTTTCTGGGATCAAAACGAAATCACTTTACCGGCCAAGGGGTATGAGTATTTGCATAATTTCAAATACACACAGTGGAAGATGATTGATTTTGACGGAGATGGCTTACAGGGACCTGGTCTGTTCTGCCCAATCTTCAAGACCACCGGGATTGCGCGGAACCGGTTCCGAAATAAGAGATAAAGCATACGATGCGTCATCCAGGGATCCTCAGCTTTTGTTTTTGAAAAACATTGGAAACGATGAAAATCCCATGTATGGAGATCCGGAAATTATTACAAAAGAGAATGGCGAATCATTGGCGTTGGGCCTGTCCCTGAAACCTTTATTTGCTGACTACGATAATGATGGTGACCTTGACTTCATCGGTATCAGGAACAGGGATGACCACTTTATCTATTTTGAAAACAGAGGAACAAAATCCAAACACAGTTTTGTAAATGGTAGGGTATTGGTCCACGAAGATAAACCTATAATAATGGTTTCCCGGGCAACGATCCATTCAACGGCTGTGGATTGGAATAAGGATGGATTTGTTGACATTATTGCGGGAGATGAAGATGGCCGGATTTCTTATTTAGAAAACAGTGGAAATATTTCAAATGGACTGCCTGAATTCCTTCCCCCCCGGTTCTTTCAGCAACAGGCAAAATATGTGGACGGGGGAGCACTGGTTGCCCCGCGTGTATTTGACTGGGACGGGGATGGACTTGAGGATATCATTTATGGAAATGGTGTTGGATCCATTGGATTCATCAGGAACCTGGGGGGATATCCTCCAAAATGGGCGGCCCCCCAACTTCTGAAGGCCGACGGAAAGGAAATCAGGATCTTACCCGAAGGTGCCAATTGGGGCTATACAACAATTGATGTTGGAGATTGGAATCATGATGACCTTCCGGATATACTGGTCAACCACCATCACGGTAATGTACTGTGGTATGAGAACCTTGGTACGCGGGATAGTCCGGAGCTGGCCGGGGCAAAACCTGTGGAAGTCAGCTGGACGGGAGAACCTCAAAAACCGGAATGGGTTCCCGGATCAGTAAAGGGGAATGAGCTGCTGGCGCCATGGAGGACTTCACCCCTTATTATGGATTTTGATGAGGATGGGCTGAATGACCTGGTCATGCTTGATTATGAAGGATACCTGGTGGTTTATCCCAGGTACAG
Organism: uncultured Bacteroidaceae bacterium; assembly: GCA_963777115.1. Classification (GTDB taxonomy): domain Bacteria; phylum Bacteroidota; class Bacteroidia; order Bacteroidales; family SM23-62; genus SM23-62. The sequence continues at coordinate 38,865 of CAVZPP010000004.1, forward strand.
GGAGTCAACCGGTGAACTGGGGCTGTCACAACCTCTGGGAGAAGGTTTATATACGAATCGGGAGAACCAATTCTGCTGAATCAATTGACCGGGAGCAGCAGCGGCAGACTTAAAATAACTTTTGCTGACTGGGATGGAGATGGTCTGAAGGACCTAATTGTTTCGTCCAAACCTGCTGTTGACTGGATGAAGAATAAAGGAATGCGAGGTGATAAGATGGTGCTGCAATATATGGGCCGTGTCGCTTCCAGAACATTGATGGGCCATACAGACGGACCTGTAGTTTCTGACTTCAATAAGGATGGTATTCCCGATCTGTTGGTTGGGACAGAAACCGGTGTTTTCTACTACTGGGAAAGGACCAGCAGTTCGGTTACCACTACCATGACAACTAAGGGCCCCAATTACCGGCAAACTATGATTATTTTAAAAGATAAATCAGTTGATAATATTGTTAGACCTTCAGAATTCGATGAATAAAGTAGCTCAATGGAACACAGACACATTCCTGGATTTTGCATCTCAGTCTTGTTGATGTCACAATCGGCTTTGGCCCAGGTCCCAATCGAAATCAAAACTCCCATGGCACCCACTTCCTGGTCGCTGATGGAGAGGAAATTACTGGAAGAAAGCTCCCGGGGCTGCGAACTTTTTGCGGAACGGTTCCTGGATAATCGTGGGTATCTGCCATCGACAGAACACTGGGGTGGAAATGATGGCCCTGATGACGCGATGGAGAATTTCTATAACTGGACACTCCTCTATTCACTTGGAGGAACCGAAAGTGTGCTGAAACAGTATAAAAGAGCCTGGGAAGGTCACCTGCGCCAGTATACGGAGGCCACGGCAGAAACCGTCCCCGCAACCAGGGACGGAATGTATTATAAGGAATTTGTTATTGCATTTGACTGGGAGCATAACGGGGAAGGGTTGTCGGCGTTTCTTTTCTACGGACTTGCAAATCCCTCCGATCAAGTATGGCAAAAGAGGTTGAGGAGGTACGCCGGGTTCTATATGAATGAGGATCCTGAAGCGCAGAACTACGATCCCAAACACAAGATTATCAGGAGTCTCCACAATGGGAGCAAGGGGCCCAAACTAACCCCGGCAACAGTAAACGACTGGGGTGGGGATCCTGTACCTGGCGACGCGGATCGTCTCGACCGGTATAATACCGCAGCGAATATCAGGGGCGACCATCCTTTAAATCTGTGTGCAACCACCCTTGCAATGGAAGCCTATATGTTGAACCATGAAGAAAAATACCGGGACTGGATTCTCGAATATACATCTGCCTGGAAGGACCGTATCATCTCCAATGATGGAAATATTCCGACGAATATAGGACTGGATGGAACAATTGGTGGTGAATGGGATGGCAGATGGTACGGGGGCACATTCGGATGGAATTTCTATCCCCAGTCGAACTCACGCAACTATTACCGTCGGGGCCCGTTGATGGCGTTTGGCAGCTCATTGATGCTAACCAAAGGTAACCAGGAATGGGTTGATGTACTAAGAATGCAGAAAGACAATATCATGGCAGCTGCGAAATTCGAGAATGGTCGGCAGCTTCTGCCGAACAAGTATGGTGACAATGGCTGGTATGGCTACACACCCCGGACTTACCAGGGATTCGAGCACGATATCTATCTCAGGTCAATGAAGCAGTCCGATCTTGAGGCTGTCCGGAATGACCCGTGGATTCAGTTTCTTGAGGGGAAAAATCCGGATTATCCTGAAGAGGCACTGACTGGTTCATTCCGTAATTTGAACGAGCGGATCAGGGGGATCCTGATGGATCAAACGACCCCGGATACCCGTGATTCGGATTATCCTCAGCGGTTTAACCCTGCACTGACCAGTGCGCTGGTTAATCTCATGCTCGGAGGAAATGACCCGGGTAGTCCCGGTAGCCTGCTCCACTGCAACCTGTGGTTTTACGATCCCGAATTGCGCCGGACAGGGATACCCGGGGATGTGGCCTCACTGGTGACGGAGATCAGGCCCGATCATGTTAAGGTGATACTCATCAATATCAACCAGGCCACCAGTCACGATGTTATCGTGCAAACTGGTGCATATGGAGAGCATCAGTGTGTACGTGTGGAATCGGAAGGCAGGTCCTATCCGGTCTACAACCGCAATTTCCTTGTCCGGCTTGCCCCCGGTGCCGGCTCAGAACTGGTGATATATCTTGACCGCTACGCTAATTCACCAACACTGGCTCATCCCTGGCATGGAGATCACGTACCAGCCCTGTAATATCTGTTTGATTTGAACCTTAATAGTTTACTTCAGCAGCTCAACTCCTTTTATATCCTTGTTTTCACCATATGATGGCACCATCCTCAATTCTTCTCCATCAATTGTAAGGTTATTGATACTGGCATTTTCAGTATCCTTCAGGATCACCTGGTGGTTATTTGAAAGAGAGGTAACACTTCCTCCTTCCATTGTAAGGTTTCTTACATCATCAAAAACAAAGGCCGGGCGAAAATCATCATCCCGGACACTGAGCCTTACATTCTTCAAAACCAAACCATAGACGTGCCGAACATAAAATCCCCAGGAGGGGAGTTCACCAAACATATGGAACTCCGGATATTCTGATGCTGCCTCAGGTATTGAATCCAGTCGCCAGCAGGGGAAAATGCGCATATCTTTCATTTGCCCTTCCGGGATGAGAGATATTCACATCTTCAATGGTTACATTTTCAACGGGATGACCGGGTAGTCCGGTTATGGAAGATGGAAATGGATTGTGAAAAAATGCCAGTTCTGGTCCGCGTATCTGGTACTTCAAATCTGGTGCTCCAAATGGAATATGAACGTGCAATTGTTTTATAGTTATGTTTCTTATGGCCCCAATTTTTCCATCTACGTTCCTGTGTCCAAGTTTAATAAAAATGGCATTTCCTGTATTGCTTGCAAATATATTCGTTGCTGATACATTCTCAATGGTTCCTCCATCGACCGCTTCAAAGGCCAGGGCAGACCGGAATGTATCGTATATGGTGATGTCTTCAATGGTCACGTTTTTAAACCCTCCCGCAGATGCTGTCCCAAACTTTATGGCGCTGGCACTGGACCTGACAGTATTATTAGCGATATAGACCTGGTCACAATAGGAATCGGGATCGGAAGACTTAAGACAGATGCCATCGTCGGCGGAGTTGATATAGGAATTTGTTATGCGGACATTTTTGCAATCTTCGACGTCGATTCCATCATTATTCCAGAATGCATCGCTTTCAATATGAATTCGGTCTATTTCGAGCTGGTCGCATTTTTGCAGCCTTATCACCCAATCTGTTGCATTCATTGCATTGATCCCGGTGATCTTTACATTTTTACAGTTATTAATCTTCAGCAGGTTGGGCCTGCCTCCCGGGCGCATGCGACGGTAATTATATCCCTTGTCAATCAGAATGCCGCTGTGGTGAAGGCTGTCTATGACCAGGGCGAGTTCACCTCCACGACCATTAATTGTTCCTTCCCCGGATATTACAATATCGTGCTGGTCTCTTGCAATAATTAGTGCGTTATCCTCTTTTATCCTGTAGTAGTCATTGATATTAATACTACCTAAGAGTATGGCGCCCTTTTTGAGATGCAATTCTACATTACTCTTAAGACTTAGAGTTCCGCTAAGAAATATGCCTTCAGGAATAATGACTTTCCCTCCCCCTGTGCTGGTGGCTTTGTCAATGGCAGCCTGAATTGGCTGAGTATTCAGCGTACTACCATCGGGAACGGCTCCATAGTCTGTGATTATAAAATCCTGTCCAAAACCGATTATTGAAAATGAGAACAGCAATAAGCTGAGTGCTAACGTTTTTAATCTTTTCATCTGGTTAATTATAAGGCATTCTGCAGGGCCAGGAAGAGTCCCCTGTAATAGTGCAGCAACCTTACAGGATCTTCATTACCGGATATTTCAGCATTGCAGTAGCCTGAATAGTTATTTTCGGAAAGCAAACTGAAAAGCTGCCGGTAGGGATATCCATCCCACAGTTCATGAGTATGCACGCCCCGGATCCTGTCCCTGACCAGGTTGAAATTGTATTCAAGTCCCTCCCCCTCAGTGTCGCTGGCGTCACAGTTCCAGTTTACATATACATGGGGGCTCTGCGAATAATCAATGATCTTTTTAATGACCGGGACATTGCTTGTTCCTTTTCCGTGAACACATACCCTGATCTCCACGCCATGGTTATAGGCAAATTCACCCACTTCGGCAAGGGCTTTCCCGATCTGTTCCAGGGTTTGTTCCACGGGCACCCCTTCAGGAAGTGCATTGGGAAATACCCTGAAGCCAATGGCTCCCACATCACGTGCCAGCAGGGTATATTCCCTGGTTCCCTCAATGTTCTTTTTAAGTTCAGCCGGATCAGGGGAATGGTACTGAAATGCACTGGCCAGGCTGATGGCTTCAAGGGGAGAGTCCTCGAAACGTTTTTTCACTTCACTTCGTTCCTTTTTACTCAGGGTAACTTCAATCCCATGGGCATGGGTGGTGCGCAATTCGACGGACTGATACTCAGCTTCACTCAGATTCTTTGATAATGGTATCAATATCCCAGTCCTTGGCAATGGTATAGGTCATGATACCCAGTTTCAGGGGATTCGCATTTAATTTAAAGGATTGGTCCCTTAAGATACTGGGTGCTGCAGCTGCACTTCCCGGTAATGCGGCGGCAGCACCAGAAATTGCAGCGGTTTTTAGAAAGTTTCTTCTGGAAAACAGATTTTTCATGGTTTATATTTTTTCGGGCATGAGATAGGGGGCACGGTAGTCCCTTGTCAGGTAACTGTCTGCCTCCTTATCATTGATGAATTTTTCAGTTTTCGGGTCAAAGCTCAGTTTACGTCCTGTCCGGTAGGAAATATTTCCCAGGTGACCAATGGAAGCGGACAAATGGCCTTCAGCAATATCACAGTCAAGATCCTCTACCCTTCTGCTTCTCACACATTCCACAAAGTTTTTCCAGCCATTGGTCTGTTCTTCCTCCGGAAGATCATCGTCGGACATGGCTGGGACCGGGTTCATTGTTTTTACCAAAATAGGTTTTAAAGCTACCACCCGTCATGGCCATCCAGCCATCATCGCTGTAGATGAAAGTACCATTATGTTTTTCCACTCCTTCGGGATTGGTGCAAAGGCTTCTTACCTCATTTTGAATGATCTTGCCATCCTCATATTCATAGATGGCCGAGAGTACATTGGGCACCTCCTGGTCATCATTTCTTCCGAAGAGTCCCCCGGTGCAATGAACTTTTACGGGATGGGTATCAATATTCAGGGCCCAGCGGGCCCCGTCCATCCGGTAAATTCCGTTATTGCCGAATTCGGTTGTACCTGTATCCCAGAACCAGTGCCAGTTGTAAATGTACCTGTTCTCGTTGAAGGGGCGGTAGGGGGCGGGACCAAGGAATTTATCCCAGTGGACACCCTTTGGAACGGGACTGTCTTCCACTATGTCCGATGCTACACGGTGGCGGTAAACAATTCCCCTGGCCATATAAACCTCCCCAAGTTTTCCGTCGGCAATAAACTTAACTGCGGCCTTTGTGGCTTTGCTGCTTCTCCAGGTGATCCCGTTCTGTACAATCCGGTCATATTTCCTGGCGGCTTCTATCATCTTTCCCCCCTCGGCAATTAACTGGTGAGCAGGTTTTTCCACGTATACATCTTTTCCTGCCTGGCAGGCCCATACGGTATAAGCCCATGCCAGTGGTCGGGGGTAGCCACAGATATGATATCAATATCCTTATCCTCGATGAGTTTGCGAAAATCAACTTCGGTCCTGGGTTTATTCCCGAAAAGCTTCTCCACTTCAGCTGAGGCGGCCGGGAACAATCTCTCATCCACATCGCATAGTGCGGTAATCCTAACATTGGGAATTTTGGCATAATTATTTACATGCACCATGCCACGGCCACCTATTATTCCCCTTACCCTTGGCCTGTCGCTTCCACTGACTCCCACAACAGCCACATTGAGGGTTTCGCTGGGTTTCTTGCTTACAAGTCTTTGATTACGGCCGGGGCAACTGCCATCATACCGGCAGTATATCCGGTTTTCTTGACGAATTTTCGGCGATCCATTATATAATTTGATTTGGTTAGTATTATATAGGAAATTTAGGTAAAACCGGCAAACTGCCATAAATGCCATTATAGCAGTACCGGTATTCAGATAGCTTGGTCAGTTAATTCGATAGAAACAATTCTTATTTGTTGCCAATCATTTTATTGAAAACCTCCAGTTGTTCCTTCATGGCTAGCAACCCTGTCTGTCGGGGGTTAGTGCGGGCTTCAAGTAAGATCCAGCCGTCATATTTTATTTTTACAAACAAATTCATGAGCTGCTGGTAGGGATACTCACCCACATTCAATTCACGAATATGAACTGTATCGCCAAACCATTTTTTTACCGAATTGAAATTTGCCTCCAGCCCGGGAGGGTTCAAATCCTGGTCATTGCAATTCCAGCACATGGTTACACTTTTTTCAGTAACCTGTTCAAAAATGGCTTTCATATTAGGTATTTCCTGTGATACGCTGCCGTGAACCTCCACCCGGATCACCTGCCCCAGATCACTGGCATACCTTCCAACTTCATTTAGAGAGGAGGCAATCTGGGCAATGGTTTTTTCCCAGGGCACCTCCTTGGGAATACCGTTGGGTTTTACTTTGATCCCGGTTGCCCCAATGTCCTTGCATAATTTCAGATACTCTTTGGTTCCCTGAATATTCTTTTTGACCTCAGCCTGATCGGGACTGTGATATTCGAAATTTGATCCATAACCCACACAGGTAACCGGACTGTCGGCAAAGCGCTTTTTAACATCAGACGCGCTCACTGGCGGAAAGGCTGGTTTCAACTCCGTGAGCATGCTGAGTGCGCAATTCAACACCCAGGAATCCAGCCTTTTCGCAGTTTGCGATCAGGGTTGGCAAATCCCAGTCTTTGCCCCACTGATAGGTGACCAGGCCAAGTTTCATTCTTGATTTCTTCATCATGGCATGTGCCGAAACCGGGTCAATCAGTGAAAGACCAACACCGGCAACAAGGCTTTTCTGTAGAAAACTACGACGTGAATGATTAATATCCATGATAATGTAATTTAGACTAACGAATCAGTTACTCTGCAGCATATTCGTCAGCCAGTTGATTAATTTGATCATCAGTTAGATCCTCAGCCGCAACCACAAGCCTGTATTTAAATGTAACAGACTCGCCTTTTTTCAAACTGAAGTTCAGTTCATTTTCACCTTCAGAAAATATTTTCTGACCAAGTGTGTTAGCGGCAAATAAACCATAATCCCTTGCATGCCAGTAGGTTGGATATCCGACATTTGAAGGATGATCAATGATTACCAGAGATACCTGCTCTCCATTGATTTCGCTTGACAGTTTCATCCAGCGGCAGCGTGTTCCCCATACTTTACCTCCCTCTACTCCTTCTGCACTTCTGTAGTTTCCTTTCACAAGGGTATTGTCCATTTTTTCAACCCTGGTCACATTGCCATGTGAGTCCATAAGATTGGTTGGTTTTTCAGTAGGAAGTTCCAGTTCACGGGCAACACGGATGGCAAACATCCCCTCTTTATTGTCTGTGAAATTCACTGTATCGATAACAGCTTTAAGGGTAGTGGTACGATCTATAATTCGGGAATTTTCCGATGCAATGAATTTAAAACTGGTCTGCTCCTCCAACATCATTGTATTGTCCGGAGATTTCCAGACAGCAGTGGTTTCCAGCAGCGCACTCCCCTTACCGCTCTCTGCTTTTTCAACGGACTTATGATAAATTGTGCCATACCCTTCTCTTTTTTCGGGAGCAATGGCTTCCGAATTATTCCAGAAATCAAGCCCGTTCACATCGCCATAGTTTAACCATATGCCAACATGGTGAGGGTGATCGGTGCGATCGCCCTCTTTATTGATCATCGGGAAACTGCGGGTGAGCATGTTACCTGCCGGAGACATGACCGGCCACAATACCGGTTTTTTCACATTGTCAGGATAGATGTAGGAGGTAAAAAGCTTTCCGTCGATCATAACATCAACTTTCTTCTCAGCTTCATTTACCTTCAGATCAATTGCACTTGTTCACTGCTGTTGCTGCATTGACTGAAGAGCAACATGCTGCTGCTCAGAACAGCCAAAATACTATTAACGTTTTATATTTCATTGGAGTATTTTATTTAAATGCTGTTTGTATGTATTTATTTTCTTATACTTTTTCAGGAACCTCAAAACCTTCACGATAATTCCGTGTAAGCATCTTATCTGCTTCCGGATCGTTCACAAATGATTCAGCTTCGGGATTGAAGTGTTAATACGCGGTCTAACCTGTAAGCAATATTGCCAAGATGTGCCAATCCGGAAGAGAGGTGAGCCGTTTCAACCGGGCCATTAAATATGGATGCATCATGCTTGCGCACAGCCTCAATGAAATTGGTAAAGTGCCCGTCTGTTCCGCCGGCACCCCTGTCATACTCCGATCCTGATCCTTCACCATCTTTTCCCGATTTTCCGGGTTCTCTTTTCTGACCTAAATAGGACTTGTAAGAATCATAGCCATCCACAACAATGATCCCCTTATCGCCATAGAAAATATTACCCACAGTGGCTCCTTCTTCGGTGTTGGTGCACCAGGGGCGCACTTCAAACTGGATGATCTTATTCTCTTCGGGATAGTTATAGACTGATGTAAGTACTTCAGGAACCTCCTTGCAGTCGTCCCAGAGGAATTTACCTCCCATGGATGTGATCTTAGTAGGTAGGCCCACATCCAGTCCCCACATGCAAAGATCGGTTTCGTGAATGCCCTGGTTGCCCACATCGCCATTTCCATAATCCCAGTGCCAGTGCCAGTTGTAATGTACCAGGTTTTCTGTGAACGGACGCTTTGGTGCCGGACCGGTCCACAGGTCGTAATCCACACCATCGGGAACAGGTGAGAATCCCTTATCGCCAATATCGGCTCTCCAGCGGAAAACAAGTCCACGGGCCATGTAAACCCTGCCGATATATCCGTCACGCATTAAATCTATGGCCTCGTTGACAGCCGGGGAACTTCTTAATTGAACTCCGTGCTGTACAATGCGGTCGTACTTCTGTGCAGCTTCAACCATCTTGCGGCCTTCCCAGATATTATGCGAGCCCGGTTTTTCCACATAGGAGTCCTTGCCGGCCTGGCATGCCCAGATGACTCCAAGCGAATGCCAGTGGTTCGGTGTTGCATGGCTTACCACATCAATATCTTTATTGTCCATTATCCTGCGAATATCCTGCTCAAGGGCCACATCCTGCTTGTATTTATCCTTAAATTCCTTCTGGCGCTTTTTCAGGATGTTCATATCCGGATCGCAAAAGTGGGTAATCTGCAGATTATCCTGGGCCATAAAGCCCTGGATATGGCTTTTTCCCCGGCCATTAAGCCCTAGTACGGCAGCATTAATACGGTCATTGGCTCCAAATGCCCTGGCCGGAATAATGGTAGGAGCAACAATTACAGCTGATCCGGCAGCTGCAGTTTTCTTAATAAATGATCTTCTTGATTCCATATTCAATTGTGTTTGGTTTATATTATTAATATTCTATATTTAAATTATCTTAGATTTCTTCACCACCCTTTATGGTTTCGATAAGTATGACACCATTTGCGCCACGAGAACCATACACCGCAGAACCGCCATCCTTAATCGCATCAATGCTTTTAACCTGAATGGGAGACAATGTACTTAAAGTTTCCGAATCCCATATAACACCATCAACAACAATGAGGGCAGCACTGCTTCCCTGAAATGATTTGTCACCCCTGAAAATTATTTCCCCATTTGTAACCTGGGCCCCGGCAAGCTGGCCCCTGATCAGATCATAAATATCAGAATATTTCGTAAAGAGTGCATTCGTTGTGTTTACAGCCCGATACCGCATTGGTTATATCCTCACTCCGAAACATAGCCATATCCAATGGCATATTCCCGCTGCTTTTCACCAGGTTTTAATTTCAGATTAACAGCAACCATTTTTATATTCTCCGAGATCTTAACATTTTGAGTGTAAAACCCCCTGTGCCATTATTTTCAATTTATCTTTCGGATTACAGAAAGCAATAAATTTTCCCAGTGGAATCAGTGAAAACTGATTGCTTGGTGCTTTTTACTTTAATTTCAGCACCAATTAAAGGAATCTCTGTCGAAAGTGTGAACAATTCCCTGTATCACATGATCCTGTGAATAAAGAACAAATTGAAACGAAGATGAAAAGAAAGAATGATGCCTGTTTTCTTCATGGCTTTAAGTTAATTTGACTCTCTAAATTTACATCAAATCAGAAGTAAATCACATAAAAAATAATATAAATTAGTAACATACACAATATACAAAAAAAACTCACCCGATGACCTACAGAGTCACCGGATGAGTAGGTTAAAAATATATAAAGATCCTCGAATTCAATGACTATCTTGCCCCAATGGCATCCATCGGATCGGTATTGGGAACACCGGCAGGTTGTACCACGTGTATCAGTGGTTCCACATTTTTCCCAGAACCATCGTAACCCGTGGTCTGATTCAATATATTACCCACATTACCCACTAAATAAGGCTCATAAACAGGCCAGAAAATATGCATGGGATCCATGGTGTATTGTAACTTCAGGATACTGTATCCATGGAGTTTCTTCCCTGTAAGAAACTGTTTTTCTCCAAAACCCTGTCGTAATAGAAACTATTCAGCAGACAACGACTTTTCCAGGTCATTTCCTGATACTGAATAGGTTTTACCGTTGTAACAGGGCTTTCCGCTTTTTGCAAGAATCACAGAGATACGAACCAGCTCATCATGGCGATACTCCTGTCCGAATAACTCACGCACACGCTCATCCAGTACGGCACCAATTCCATCAGCTTGCACATCGCCAACCGTGTACATGGTCATGGCATTTGCACGTGCCGTGATAATATTGATATCATCCGCACATCCGGCATGATCGTCCTGCCAGAATCTGGCTTCTGCTCTTACCAGGTAGGCTTCAGCTGCTCTCATAATATAGATGTCCTGTTTTCCGCCATCCTGTCGTTTTACCTGGTCCTCCACGTTCGCAGCATAAAATTTGTAAAAGGGATATCCATACCAGCACCGCACGGAATCTTCACAAAGCAGGGTGCCATTCGTGCCAGAGCCTGAATGGCTGATGGAAGAATTCAGGTGCGGTTGTTTCCAAATCCGGATTGTCATAGATGGCCATATCCATGTAGAACCAGTTACCTCTTTTGTGGCGGTAATCCTGCATGTCAACTACACCATTATAATTCCAGACATCAAACTGGGAATAGTTGGTGGGGCGGCCAAAACCCTGTCCGCGTCCCCACTTATGCATTTGTTTGGTATCCTGACCTTGCCGTATGTCCGCTCCTGCAGCTGCACCATTGGGTGGTGCTTTTACTCCAAAACTTGTACTTACCATGTTGGGTCCCCATGCGCGAACTGCTGCAGACCTTCCCTGTGATCCATCTATCAAAGGTGCATTGGCTGCAACCAGATACCTTCCGGATTGGTCAGTTTTTGTCCACCTGCATTGTCATGAAGACGATTTATTGGCATCGGCAGGTTGTTCACAGTCAAAGCCGGGAATTAATTCTCCGTCATATGGATTAAGGTTATTTCCAACCAGAACTGTCGCAACATCCACATCAGCAGCGTAAACAGCCTGTTTTCAGAACCATTAATAAGCGCGTCCATCTGTGCCTCTGCATCGGCAAATCTTAAATTCATCATGTAGTATTTGGCAAGCAACATTCTTGCAGCATTTCTTGGTGCCTGTCCCTTTGGCAGCTCGCTTGTTTCTTTCATATGCTGTACTGAAAATTCCAGGTCAGTGATCATCTGGTCCCAGATACCCTGCATGTGAAAGACTTTAAAATCCTGCCTTGCTGTCAGATACAACATTTAAAGGAAAAGCAACATTTCCAAATTGCATGGTTAATTGCATATAAAAGAATGCACGTATAAAATAGGCACTTCCCAGAAGATGATTTCTATCAGCATCAGCTTCTCCGTCGGCCCATTCAGGGATATCGATATAATCGATCACCGTATTACAGCTCTTTAGCTGGTTATAATTCTCCTGGTAAAATGACTGCATACGGCCGGCATCATTATCCCTGGTGTTCAGAGGAGTTGCATATTTTCTCAGATCAACAAAAGAATCCTGTTTATCAGTACAGCTTACCACAGAGGCATCGCTCATGTTGTGATTGAACATCAACTCTTCGTTGTCTCCGTTCCACTGGTTAAAAACCCCTTTTAATGCAGTTTCCAGTGCTGTTTGCAATCCGGCAGCATCAATAAAGGTATTCTCAGGACTAAGGAAGGACTTCGGATCTTCCACCAGGAAGTCTTCACTACACGACACGGTAAGCGTGAGTAAGATCACCAGGATTATTCCTTTTATTTTTTTCATATCTAATATATTTTTTAGTTACATATTTTTATTTCTTCAATGAGTTATCACTGCTTTAGAAAGAGAAGTCCACACTAAAAGAATATGTTCTGGGCATCTCTCTCATTGATTCCGGGTCGCCTTCTATCCATTTTGTAAATACGGCAGCATTGTCGATGTTAAATGCAATGCGTGCATGGCTTAACTTCATCTTCTCAAAAGACTTGCAGGACAAATTATAACCCAAAGAGATATTCTGGATACGCAGGTATGAACGGTTCTGGTAATACTCTTCATCCGACAGCATTAAGGAATTGATCCTTGCATGCAGTGTTAATCGGATTAGATGGAGTCCAGTATGGCAGTTTAAACCAGTTATGGTTTTTAATGTAGGTCTGATCTTCGTTAAACGGGTAGTCCGATCCGCCTTTGTAACCTAATTTACCCAGAAAGATAACACCCAAGATCGAAGCCTTTAAATTCAACATCATTCCTGAAGGTAATATACCACGGATTGGTATCTAATCCCTGGAATATTTTATCATCAATATTAAGAACTCCATCACCGTTCTGATCAATGAACCTGAAATCGCCGGGATACTTATTAAAAACGGCGGCCTCAGCTTCATCTCCCAGCTGATAAACACCATCTATTTCATAATCCCAGATCACATCTTTGCTCTGACCAATAAACCATCCGTTATCAATATCATCAGGTTCTACCATGACAGGGTTTCCGTTGCTGTCAAGGACCGGATTCCCGTTTACATCGGTATCCGCGACTAATTCTCCGGTTAAGGAAACAATCTCGTTCTTGTTATAATGAACATTTAAGCTGCTTGTCCAGATGAAATTTGACGATTGAACATTAATGGTGTTAATGGACAGATCGAAACCGGTATTCTTCAGGTTACCAACGTTGGTTGTAATATCTTCAAAGCCGGTAACAATGGGTAATTTTTTATCCAGAAGCAAATCTGTCGTCTCTGAAGTATAAACATCCAGTGAACCCCTTACACGGCCATCCCATAATCCGTAATCAAGGGCCAAGTTCCAGGCCTGGTTTTTCTCCCATGAAAGTGACTGGTTGGCCATCCTGTTGATATACAGGTAAGGTGCAATAAAATAACCATTATCCCAGTTGAGGTATTTATTGTCACTTAAGCGGGCATAAGCCTGATATGATCCAAGACCACTACTAGTTCCCGTTTACACCCCAGCTGACGCGAATTTCAGGAAGGTAAGCCAGGCAGGGGCATTTGCCATAAAATTCTCATTGGTAATGTTCCAGGCTCCTGAAACAGATGGGAAAGTAGCATACACATTATCTACACCAAAGCGGGAGTAACCATCGCGGCGGATGGATGCCGACAAATTATAACGATTGCCGAATGCGTAATTAATACGTCCCATAAGGGCAGTTCTTGAAGTAGCCTGATCGTCTGAATCTGCTGTGAGGTATAAGCCCAAAGGCCATCCCATGGTATCCGAGTGCTTCAGTGGGTGAAAAATTCGAAGTTTCTGAATCTAGTAAACCAGCTCTGGTTGCTCTCTGCGTTCACCAGACCGGTTACGGCAAAACGTGTGTTCGCCAAACTTTTGTTCCAGTTTAGAATATTATCCGATTGCCACTCGTAGGTTCTCATTATGCCTTCTTCGTGCATAACCTCCATGTCCCCATTCCGGGTTTGCACTATCCTCATATTCAAATCTTTTTCTCAAATCTATTCGCTGTGTAAAGTTTGAAGTAAAAGTAATTCCAAAAGGAAGCTTCAATTTGGCATACATGGTAGGAAACAGGCTGTACCTGTCGTAATGTCTGGTGGTATATGCCGGATCCAGAAATGGATTGCCCCTGTTTGAACCGGCACCTGCATCTTTTAACTGATCCCTTAGATCGCGATTGAGTTCACCATGTACGATACCCTCGGTCCCATTCACCCAGGGCATATCATAGGGTGAAGCTGTACGATAACCACCATTATCGACTGGTTCACTGCCCTTCATTCTGATAGGCGAAATTGGTATTGATACCCACATTCAGCCAGTCTGTTGCAGCCACATCGAGGTTTAAGCGGGAAGTAATGGTTGAATATGATTCTCCCACCTGAACCGACTCACTGTCGATATATCCCAGAGACCAGTAATATGATACTTTATCGGTCCGGCCTGAAACACTCACGTCATAGTCCTGTCTTACTCCTGTCTTGAATAAGAAAATCCTGCCAGTCATAACTCTATACCATTCAGGTAATTTTCTTTTTCGTTCGCTTCAAAACCAAAACCATCAAGCCAGGTGCCTGTAATTACGTCAGGATTCGTTTCGCCGGGAATACCATTTATTTCCAACCATCTGGATTGATAATTATCAGGCACATCTTCGTATTTATCAAAGCGGGAATATTCGCCCAGTGTCCCATCAGGTTCTCCATAGACTGAGACTGGATATTGCTTCATTCATGTCTGTCAGCCAGCCCATTACTTCATCTCCTGCTTTAAAGGTTTCTAGTCTTCTGGCACCGGTTACAAGACCTGGTTTTTGCACTCACCCGGATGACAGGTTTGCCTAGGGATCCTTTTTTGGTGGTAAATACAATTACACCGTTTGATGCACGTGAACCGTAAATAGATGCAGCACTGGCATCCTTTAATACGTCCACACTCTCCACATCGTTCACATTGATTTCAGCCATGTCTCCGTTAAAAATCACTCCGTCGAGTACAATAAGAGGCCTGTTGGCAGCTACTTTCGTCATCATCATCTGCTTTAATGGTGATGTCTCCGCGTACCTCAAAATCCGGGGTATTTTTAGCACTTGTGCTGTAGCCCACCTGTAATCCGGGAACTGCCGATCTTAACATTTCAGAAACATTCGACGGCTGGTACTTTTCGAACTCTTCGGCCTGAACATTGACAATGGCACCGGTCAGGTCTTCCTTTCTGGCAGTACCATAACCAATCACAACCACCTCGTCCAGACCAATGGCATCGCTTGCCATTGTAGCATCTATTGTGGTTTGATCTCCGATTTCTACTTGCTGGGTAGCCATACCCACAAATGAAAACATTAAATTGGTGGCATTATGCCGGAACTGATATAGAATAGGTGCCATCAACACTTGTGATAGTACCGGTTGAGGTACCTGAAACTACTATAGACACTCCAGGTATTGCCTCTCCTGCCTCATCTGTCACTGTTCCTGTAATGCTCCTTTGCTTGCGCATATGCAACAAAAGCAAACAAAACCAGGAAAAGAGACAAGAATGTTGATTTTAGAAGTCTTTGTTTTCTTTTCATAAGATTTAGTTTTAGTTGATTGCTAAAATAGATTTAGTATTTGCTATTAAACAAGTTGGTTTTTAATGGAATAGTAAAACATCCATGGAGAGAGCTCTCCATAGAAGAAATCAGAAAGGCGAATATTACATAGGCAGGTCAGTTTAGCTAGTTAGTTTAGTTTCTTATAGTTGGTGATATAAATTCACCAAAATTCTTCAATAGTTGGCACATAAATGTAATAAAAACTCATAAAAACCAACAAAAACAATAGAATTATTTGAATATTTTATCGCTGGTTACCCTAATTCTGAATTCTGAAATCAAACCATAGTTTTATGGGATAACCATCATCGCCTCTATGACCTTTATATATACCTTTCTGACTTTGAGGGCCTAACTGTGCTGCTTTTTTGAATTTTGTTCCAATACCGGGAATGTCATACAGGAAGGATAAGTCGCCCCCGGGAAAGGCAGGTGCAATATCGCCCCTTCGCAGGTCAGCTGGATTTGCCGGGGTGAAAAGCTGAAAGTACAGATTTGGAGTAGCCGAGATAATGGTAAACGGCGATTCGGTTGTTTCGAGCCTTGCCCAGTAAAGGTTGGCGTGATATCCCTTAAATTCAGGATAGATCAACCGGTTAAAACTTTCGCCGGTAATTGTATTGTTATACTCCTTCTCCCAGACTCCCATACTGCTCCCCTTGATACGGTTTTTCCACACACGGTAAGGTCCCCGCCCCATCCAGCTTACAGAGTTGCACTTTTCTTCGGGGTAGCTGAAGGAAATTCCAACATAATCAATATCCTTTAACCCGCCGGTGAGGGCACCTGCTTCCAATCCAAGCAGTCCATCCCTGCTCAGTGTCCATATCGCTTTGCCAGGATATTCAGAGTATGTAATTTCAAACTCAAAATAACCATCAGCATCCATCGCCCATCTGGTGCCCGTGACTTCCGATACTACTCCAACAGGAAAGGGCCCCCGGAAAATGAGATTGCGCCATTACTGTTCTCTATGGACTGAATTTCACCATTTTCCTTTTTGAATGAAAATTTCAAATCATTCACAGTAGCAGTCACCAGATTTCCGTTTTCACAACATCAATTTCTGAAATAGTTGGATTTGTTGAATTTAGTTCAGCTGCTTTTTCATCTGGTTGAATAACCGGCCAGCTCCAGGTATAAAGCTCCTCTCCCCGGTGATCGACCGCTGTGAACTGGAAAACATCGGCATTCTGAAGTGCACTGCCAAAATCTATATTTATCATTGCTGTTTCTCCCGGCCGGGCTTTGGGGCTGGTAATTTCCCCGATCCGGTTACTATTTTATTCGTTGCACCAATTTCAGTTCTGTAGGCTTTCCAGCTGAAAGATGCAGTCTGTCAAATCTGTATAGATAAATTTGTTTTTCAGCAACAGCCTACCATTCCATTGTTTGTTTATGGTTACCGGTTCTATTTGTACCGGAGACCAGATCTCTTTCACTGTATAGAAACTACCCTCTTTCTCCCGGTGGGGTCCCAGGATTCCGTCGGGCGCATTATTTCCATTGGAATCAAATACCGTTCCTTCTTTATCTTTACGCAGGACTGCCTCATCGGCCAATACCCACAGAAATCCACCGGCCAGCAACGGCGTTGCTTCATAACTTCTCCAGAAAGCCTCCAGCCCTGCACCATGTCCGCCGTCATATAATCCATGCAATAATTCTGTGGCCATGAACGGGTCGTTGCCAAAGACATTTCGCCCGATACCATAATTAAATTCGGGATAGTGATGGGTTTCAACCCCATTCCTGAGCAACCAGGGGTAAATAACCGGTCTTTTCTGAATATCCCAGCGATGAAATTCTTTTTCGTTGGCAAAATCCCAACCACCTTCATTTCCATGGTTCCATATGACCACGCATGGATGGTTTTCATCTTTCAAAATGGTTTCTTTAATGAGCTTCGGACCAACAACTGTATCATATCCCTGCTGCCATCCCGTTACTTCGTCCAGGACAAAGAGACCCAGTGAATCGCATAGTTCAAGAAATCGTTTATCGGGAACATAGTGTGAACAACGAACAGTGTTCATATTCATCTCCTTCATTAGACGAATATCGGTTATGTGATTTTCTTCACTCAGGCAGCGACCGGTTTCGGGCCAGAATGAGTGACGGTTAACACCTTTGAAGATGACTTTTTCACCATTTATATAAAACCCATCGTGAGCACGTAATTCAACAGTCCGGAAACCAATCCGTTCGGTTACTTCATGCAAAACCTCGGTCCCGTTTCTCAGGGTGAATTTCATATTGTATAAGGAAGGCCATTCAGGATTCCATGATTTAATATTTTCAAATTTCCCCGAAATAGTGGTTTCTAATACTCCCTTTTCAATCCCGGCCTCAACAGGATCTCCAATTTTATTTCCTTTCAAATCAAAGAGTTCAATCCTTACTGTATAGTCCGCTTTTGATCTGTTCAGGACTATGAGAGAGTTGAAAGAACCATCGGCCCTGGCATCAATGGCGGTGCGGTTCATGTGAATTACCGGCAGAGCTTCCAGGAATACAGGTCTGAAAATCCCTCCAAAGATCCAGAAGTCGGCCTGTCGCTCCGCACGAACGACAGATTCATTTGAAGAATGTTTATCCACATCCACTTCCAGGGTATTTGTCCGTCCGTATTTCAGCAGTTTTGAGATATCGTATTTAAACCGGTAAAAGGCTCCCTGGTGCATTTCTCCGGCAGATTTTCCATTTATTTTCACTTTCGTATCGGTCATGGATCCGTCGAATACAATATTTACCGTTCTTCCCTTCCATTGGGATGGCACATCGAATTCGTATTTATAGAGTCCATGTTCCCTTCCAAGTTTGATCTCCTTGTTGCGCCAGTCGTGCCCGTAGTTGTAGGTGCCAAATCCTTCCAGTTCCCAGTTGGAGGGTACCGGGATCTTTGACCATTTACCACTGTTCTGTCCGTCGGTACAGAAAAAATCCCATTCAACCGTATTGGCTGCATCGGTTCCGGAGAGATAAAGAGTTTCGGTACTTTGGGAATGAAGTGTGACCGAAAATAGGATTGCAAGAGCGACTAGTAGATCTTTTTTTAATTTCATTGCGCCTGATTTAGATTGATTACATATACCTGCCTTGATCCGGTGGTTACAGAATTAAAACCGATCATATCGCCGTTGGGGCTCCACCGGGGATGCAGATCGCACTGGGCATCCTTCCCGTTATCCCTGAAAGCAGAAGGATGGACATACCGGCCCATGGGCAACACAGCCTCCGACTTCATATCCATAAGGTAGAGTTTTTGCTCATTTAAAGAGCCACTTCCGGGATAGGTGTCGGTCACCATCCATTTGCCATCGGGAGAAAAAGTGCCGTGACCGTCGTAGTCGAGCAATCCGTTACCCAGGCGCCGGTAGTTATCCTGACCAATAGAAAAGAGGATATGGGCATTGCTTATTCCTTTGTATTTGCCGGTGATCATAAGTTCATCTTCGTTGAGCCAGTCAAAATGGGATCCACCCCATTGGTCGGGGAAGCAGCGCCGGAGATCTTCTCCGGTTCGGCTAACTGTAAATGAGGTTGTATTCCTTTCAGGTATGGCCCGGGCAAGCCAGAATATCCTGCCTCCTTCGCGGCTGAAAAGAATGTGATTAAAGTATTCAATTCCACCTTCAGGTACTTCGGGTACCAGTTCTTTGATGTCGTTGATGGAAACAAGCAGTTTCCCTCCCGGTTTCAAGGTCCATGAGAAACAGGCCGTCATCTTCGGGAAACTGTACCGATAGCCGGGCATCCTGACCATCTCCTCCGTATCCGTATGACTCGCGGGTGGTGCGAAGGCGCGAAAAATTGATACTGATGGCTTCTTTGCCGTTTGGAGAAACAGCCGCGACCGGGTAGGGGATGGTCCTGATTTTTTCCTTAGTGTGTATATCAAAAATTATGGAAACGTATTTACCATCCACCATATCATTATATATAATATGTGAATTTGGATGAGTTCCAAGCCAGTGAGCCATGCATCCCTGCTGGAAATTCCAGGCGCGGGTTTGGGCCAGGGGAATAAATTCATTGGTTTCCAGATCGACCAGGCCCAGTGTAGCCGGATCATTTTCGGTTGGCAACCTGTATTTGATGGGTGTTTGAAGAACGGTGACATATCGCTGGTCCGCACTCCAGGAGTTGATACCGTAATAACTGGCAAACAGATGCTCTTTTGGGCCCGATGTAATGGCAACCGGGTCGGAAACATCCGGGAAGTTTACCTGCAGGCCTTCCTGGGTTGATTTGCATCCATTAATTGTAAATAATGTCAGGAAGAGTGCCACGGCACCCCTTGGAATCATTTTGATTGTTGTCATCTATTTTATTGTTTTGTCCGGGTCGGGCAGGCAAAAAACCACCCTGTCGGAATAGTGAAATCTACTGCCTCTTAATTCCAGTTCCGGATTAATGATATCAATGTAGCTTCGATAACTGGCTTTTTGATCTTCTGTGTAATTAATGTATGCCGGAAAGACAAGAGATACCAGATCTTCAAGATCGTTGAAGAAACAACCAATCGGTTCCATTTGCCAGCCTTCCGACATCCAGGGATCTCCGTTACCCGACCTTTCATTTCGTTTAAAAACAAACCGTGTTCTCAGTCAGGCTGACAAAAAGATTTGCCTCCTTTCTGGCATCCACAGACTCTCCACTTATAATTATCTTTTCAGCATAACTTTGAATAAGCATGGTTGCCAGGTTGTACCATAGATTACTCTGGTCGATGGCATTGGAAATTAGCCGAAGATCGTTGTACTTAAGAGCCATAAAATTGTAATCATCACCTATCAGCTCTCCATTCATGCGAATAAGATAGTTTACAAAATAGTCCAGCAACACTTTTGACTCTTTCAGATCCTTATCGAAACCGGGATTATTCTCCTCCAGGAAATCAATTATATCCTGCAGGAGTTTTTTCTCATTAGAAATTGCAAATGTTCTATTCCCGCTGATGGGGAGCAGCTCGTTTACCTCCTTCAATTCAAAAATAATATTGTCGTCGCGGTAAACCTTTTTCCGGCCATCTTCAGACAGCACAGGCTGAATAATTTCCGGAGCACCCACCTCCATGGGGATTACATCGATTTCAACCGAAGCAGGTTTTAGTCCAGGGGAGCTTACCGTAATTTTTGCCTTCCCGGGCCGATTGGCCGATCGGATAATATTACTTACCGGGGGATGAATATAACCGGTCCCCTCCATGGATTCAAAAAGGTTATAGTCGGTTTTGTAGAGTTCGGGTCCTATCAGAGTGGCTGCACCTTCAACGCTCCAGCCAATCTGATTGGTTGCATGAATTACCCTATTCCCGTTCTCATCAACAATATCTGCCGTGACAATAGCCATCCCGCTTTTGCCTGCTGCAATTTTTCATGAGAAACAGTAAGCTCAAGTTGTGCCGGTTCAGCACTCATGGAACGATAGTATGTCAACCTTATTCCCCCTCTTTATGACCAACTGCTTTTAAAGATTCCAGCTTTAACTCGGGATATTGCTGAAACTGACCGTGTAGTAATTTTCGTAAACGGGACGTGCTTCTCCCACTTTCTCACGGTTATTATAAAAAGCTCCACGTTGTCGCAGTTGGAGTTCACAATAAAATCTTTGCTGCTTCCAAGGTATTTCGGTGTCCAGTTGTGCGGGTGAATAAATACCATTGGCCTGGTGTATAGAGAGCCTGTGTAAGGTAGTAGGTGTATTTGGGGATCCGGTAGAGGTCAACCCATCCTTTGTAATTAACGTGTTTAAGCGGACTGTTTCTATACTCCCGGTCAGCACCATGATCTTCATATAACCAGTGAACCGTATTTTTTTTCAATGAGCCGCGTACGCTTCCCCCCTCTATCATTGCCCGTTGGTGTTGCCACTCCTCTGTACCGCATAACTGGCCGTTCTCCGGATTCAGTTGCCGGTCGGAAGGGGAATTATCACTATCAAAATATCCCCGAACGGTGACCCTGAGCAGGTTCTCCATATCCAGGTTGGTATGGTCATGATCCACATAGTCTCCAGCATCTTCCGCTTTACGAGCGTGCACCAGTCTTGTGGTGTCCTCCTCAATCACCCATTTTGAATCGGCGGCATCATTGGTTTCGTTACCAACACTCCAGAACAGGATGCTGGGATGGTTACGGTCGCGCCGTATCATCTCTTGCACATTTTGCTTTTGGACCTCTTCATCAAAATCGATGGATTTTATATTAGGTACCTCCTCTACTGCAACCATTCCCAGGTTATCGGCAAGCTGATAGACCTGTTTATCGTTGGGGTAATGAGCCGCTCTGAAAAAATTAATTCCCAGGTTTTCTTTCATGTCCAGAAAATCCTGCTCATTGAGCCATTTTGGAATAGCGTCACCTACCCAGGGGTATTCCTGGTGCCGGTTAAATCCCTTAATAAACATTTTGCTACCGTTCAACCACAGGTCATTTTTTTCAAAATCCCAGTGAAACCAGCGAAAACCAAGGGGGCTCACCATTTTATCGGTCAGCTCTCCATTTACATACAGTTCTGATGTTACATGGTAGAGATTGGGCGAATCGGGATGCCACAGAGCCGGATTTTCCACTAGTGACGAAGTCTGTTCAAATTCGAAGAGTGTTCCCGGTGAAATGGTTACCCTGATTCTAATTACCTCAATCAGCTTCCCGCCGGGTGAGAACAGGATTGTTTTCAGGGATACCTCTTCCGGATTTTCAGAATCATTTTTTACATAGGTTTTAATATGTTACCAGTGCTTCATCTTCATTTACCCGGGGAGTTGTAATAAAAGTTCCCCCTTCGTGTTTGTAGCTACCCTGGTAAGGAATGTGAACTTTATCTTTTATAACCAGCCGGGCATCCCGGTATATGCCACCGTAAACATTCCAGTTACCGGCGGTCATTGGCGGAATTCTGTATTTATCGTCGCGGCGATTGTTAGCCGCCAAAACAAGCAGGTTATCCTGACCGAACCGGATGAATGGAGTAAGATCGAAATAAAACGAAGTGAATCCGCCCTTGTGATCTCCAACATATTTGCCGTTAAGGTAGACGCGGCAATATTTCTGCACACCATCAAATTCTACGGTCACCTTTCTATCCGACAGTCTTCAGATACTATAAAATGTTTCCTGTAATATCCCCACCCCTTCCACCAGTAAGGGTCGTCGCGTTCACTGGCATTCTTAATGAAAGGGTGCAAGGTCTCCTGTTGTTTCGTAGGTTTGCCAGGTATGCGGCAGACCAACCACCGGCCATGCAGAATCATTAAAATCCACCGAAAGGTACTCACTGTTGACCTGTAGTTCGGGGCTGTAATTAAATGTCCAGTTTGAATTTACTTTACCTGTAATCCTGGGATTCGGTTCACCGGTATTGCAGCCAGACAGAAAAATGAATATTGCTATGCTGAATAAGTTGGGGCTGATCTTCATTTTGTTATTGTCAGGTGTCTGAGAGTTCGACCAGGTGCATTTGTCTTAACCCGGATTTGCTATCAATGGCATCAAAACAGATAGCTGATCCGTCCCGGTTCCACCGGGGATGAAAATCGCATCGCAGGTCCCCTGTAATGAACTTTCTCTCTGTCATGTTATGAATTGCCAGTGTTTTGGTCTGATCTGTTTCGAAGTTATAGAGTAGTATGGACTGCTCAAGGGTTTCTTTCACTTTGTGGTCCGTGGCAATCCATTTCTGATCAGGAGAGAAGGTGCAGTGACCGTCAAAATCAAGCGATCCATTGCCAAGTCTTCTATATTCATTCACTCCGTCCACAAAATGATAATGGCTCCTGCCATTGGAATCCAGGTTAAAAGTGGCAATGATTTCCTTATTGTTTCGCCAGTCAAAATGGGACACACTGGTCCCGTAGGGAATGACTTCTCTTAAATCTGATCCATCTATACCTACCGTGAACATTCCGGTTTCCATAGACCGCCTTACCGTCGGTCTGGCTCTTGCCAGCAGGAAAAAACGGGTATCGTTTTTATTGAAAACCGTATGATTAAACCATAGATGTTTGTGTTCCAAATCGGGATGAGCATCCTTCAGCATTTCATATACCTGTTTAATGGAAACTGCAAGTTTATACTCACCTGTTTCCAGATCCATAACAAATACTCCGTCTTTGTCCGGATGCGGATCATCCTCAAAAGGATCCACCACATTGGCATAGCTTACCACCTTTCTCATCCGGCCAAGACCTGCCGTAGGTGAGACTCAGGGCATGTTTCCCGTCATGACTGATGCCATTTACCGGGCGGGGCAAAATTCGTTTCTTCCCTGTGTTGATATCAAGAAAAATGGAAACAATTTCATTATCAATTCTGTCATTGTAGAGAATTTCCGAATCGGGTTTCAACGGATTCCAGTGCATAAAGGCACCCTGCTGAAAATTCCAGGCCATTGTTTCAGTTATTCTTTCATACCGGCCTGTTATGGCATCAACAAGGCCAATGCCGGCAGAATCATCCTTACCTGGCATGTGATCCTGGAAGTCCGATTCCAGGCTCAGAAGGTGGGTCTGACTTTTATTCCAGGGAGTATCCCGTAATATCCGAAAAAATGGTGTTTGGGACCACTGGTCAGTTTGCGAACCGTGAAATCAGGAAATCCGTCTTCACTGGAGAACTGACTTTTGAACACAACTCAACAAGTGCAGGTGAAACAAAGCTACCTCCCAGTCCCAACTGATGTTTTTTGAATAAATGATCTTCGTTTCATTCGTTGGTTTTTTTATGATTTAGTTAAGTACCTTACTCCAATCTTAAATGCATTCTGAGGGTTGATTACAAGGATTTGATTTATCTCTTCCTCTGAAAATCCATTCTCTTTCAGTGCTGGTACCAGGGAAGTGAGCACAGCATCGTATTCCTTAAGGTTCCGGTCCCGGTTGTAGGAATTTCCGTCATGTGAGAGCAGCACCCTGTCCAGGAGCCCCTTTTCCCTTAATAATGTAAGTTTTGAAACATACTCTTCCGCCTCGGGTGCCTTGAACTTATCCAGGGATAACCAGATACCTTTGGTTGCAGCTTCTGTCAGAAAATCAAGATCCTCCACCTTGCTGGCATGCACCCAGACACAGACTGATGGGTCCACCTCATACTTGTCAAGCAACTGAAGCATTTTTGCAGCGGCTTCCAGGTTATTCTCGGTGTGCACGGCCATGGACAATCCGGTACTTAAATGGGTAAGAATCCCGGCAGTGAACAACTTTGTGTCAATTTCCGAAGCTCCCTTGTCAAAAGCCAGCTTAATAAAACCGGGTTTTATACCCGTATCATCAATTCCGTTTTCAAACTCATCAATCCAGATCTGGGCAATTTCTTCAATGCTTGACTCATAGGCGGATTGTGGTACATACCTGTCATTAGCCGCTGCATAATACCCGGTATTGGTTATAATCTGAACCCCCGAAGATTCAGAAATCTCCTTTAACAGCCCCACATTTCTTCCAAAATAGGCAGTAGTACAATCAAAAATTGTATTTACTCCCAGTGCTTTAACCTTCTTGAGGTATGGAACAACCTGCATTAGAAGAGAATCTCTGTCATATTCACCAATATAGCCAGGATCTAAACCGAATCTTGACATTATATGCTCATGGGTGAGAGCAATCCCCAGATCCTCAATTCCAATTTTTCCGTGAACAGAATAGATATAAGCCTCCTTATCGGTTGAGCTGTTTTGTGATGAATTACAGGAAACCAGTATCAAAATGGATAATCCTGCCAGTATTATTTTTCGCATAATTATATGGTATAAATATTAGTATCTCTTTTAACTATTCCGAGAGTAAACATATTAACATTTATCCTGAATACAAAGAAGAACTCAACAGCTAAAATCCGGTGGTTCAGGTTACCTCTGCTTCCTGGTAAACCGGTACTCAACACCCAGGTTGAATTCTCTGCCCGGATCTGGGATAACCAACTACCGTTGAGTAACGCACATCGGACAAATTCTTTACCGAGCAATAGATCCTCCAGTTGTCTTCTTCGCCAATGGAATACCCCAGGTTCATATCAAACCTGAAATATCCCCCCAGGGGAACCGGTCCCACCGATTTGTCGGCAAACCTGGTGCTGGAATACCCGGAGGAATAATTTCCATAAAGATTCAGATCAATATCAAAGAGCCTCACGTTAAGACCTGTGTTGGCAATCAATTCGGGCAGTTCAATATTTTTCACGGTTTCACTTCCCTCCGTGACCATCGATTTCATTCCGGTGAGGTTGAAGAAAACGCGGGTTGTTCTTTTAAAAACCGGCGGACTGTTGGCTTCAAGTTCAATTCCATATTGAAACTGGTCCTGGTTCTCATATAACTCAACAAACTGTCCCTGCTCCAGTTCAAGGATCTCCCCGCTGTATATAATGGCATTTTTCTGATTGACATAAAAGCCTGTAATTGAGAATCCCGAAAGGTCGGTACGTGCAATTTTATAACCCAGATCAAGCATGGTGCGGTACTCGTTTTCGGGCCTGTTTGCGGCTTCATCAAGGGCACCCTCTCTTGGTTTAACCGAACCGGAAACAATGTTAAAACTCACCCTTGATTGTGCGTTAATGTCGTAAACGCCCCCCCCGGTCATTTGCAGTGTGAAGGGCTGCCACTCATCTTTTATGGGTTCCACCTGTGTAAAGGCCGATCCGGATCCATCGATGTTAAATGCGCCAAATTCGAAAATGTAGGTTTTTACCAATCGTACACCTACGTTAATATTGATTTTTCCCAGAATGTGCTCATCAGAGATCACTCCCGAAATTGTCTGGAGTTCGGATTTGCGCCCCACATAGAACCTCTTTCCATTGGGTGCGTTCCAGTAGTTATATAAACCGCCGAAGCGAAGGATATTGGATTCTCCAAGAAACAGGGATTCAATTACGTTAACCCCGATTTCCGAATCATACTCAGACACGGTTATACCGGTTACCTCATTGACGAACCGGGGCCTCCTGTTGGTATAATATGAGTTGATCTCCAGCGTGCCCCTTTCATTTTGCTTTACCTGGGTTTTCAGGCTTACCGAGCTTGAGATAAACGGGTCATAACTTTCGAGCCTTCCTATAAGATTGGCGCTGGCAGGATATTGTGCCTGCATAAACTGCCGCATCCCGTTCAAATGGAAAATATTTGCTGTGACCGAAACTTTGTCGGATGGCTTCCATTCTAAAGATCCGTATAAATTGATCATCTTTTCCCCTGCGTGTCGTCCGCCGGGGCCATCTGTTTTGTCATAACCCATATTCAGGGAGTAGTTTAAGGATTCCTGTCCTCCGCTGTGGGATAAATAAGTATGCAGCGAGTTGAAGGAGCCATACTCCAGTTCTGCAGTGGTTACAGGTTTGGTATATTTTTTTGTTACAATATTGACAATTCCCGACATTCCCGATAATCCGTTTAACAGGGCAGCACTTGAACGGATAATCTCAATTTTCTCTACGTTACCTGTGGAAAAGAAGTAGGGGGTTTCATGGAATTCTCTTTGCCATACACCGTTGATGGAATATTCGGGGTATGGATATTTTTGCCCTCTTACTGAGAAAAACTGCTTTACTTTTCTTCCGCGTGTTTCTATAAAGGCACCTGGTGAATATGCGATGGCCTCAATAACTGTTTTCGCTGCCGTCTGCCTGATATGTTCAGAGGTTATGGTTGTTGTGGAAAGATTAAGGGATAATGGTTCCACCATTGGTGTATTCAGGACCTCCATCTCCCTTCGGTTTTTTATGATTTCCACCTGCTCTATTTCTTTGGGATCCTCAACTAGTTTTAATTCAATCGGAATTGAGCTGTCATATGTTGCTGCAATATCTTTATTCAATGCCTTAAAGCCTATGCAGGAGGCTGTTATCCGGAAAGCCTCATTTAATGGTACGCTTATCTCAAAAGCTCCTTCAGGATCCGATGTGGTATAAATACCTGTTCCTTCAATGAAGATTGTAACATCGGCAACCGGGCTGTTTGTATTTGCACTCACAACCCTTCCCTTCATTTCCCGGGACAGGTCCTGTGCATTCAAAATAGGTGCCGCATAACTTATAATAAGGAAGGCCACTGCCAATAGTAGATGAGTAAACTTTCTGTTCATATTCACAAATTTGACTTTACAAAGCTAAATAATCCTGTATATATACTAATTCTATTTGGTTAAAAGAGGCCGTAAACTACTTGTGAACCACGGTTTGAATATATATATTTGGCCTTACTTTTACGGTTCTGGAATTTCCAGAATTTTATTAATTGTAACCCATCTATTATGAAACTTTATCTCAGCATTATTCTGTGCCTGTTTGCTTTTCAGGCCGAAGCACAAATTCACGACTGGCCAATGTGGAGGTATGACCATGGGCGATCAGCCTCAACTCCTGAACAACTGGCAGACAATTTATATCTTCAGTGGCAGGTAAAGTATTCTCCAAGGAATCCGGTATGGGATGATCCTTTAAACCAGAACCTGATGCAGTTCGACAGGGTGTTTGAACCTATAGTTGCTGACAATAAGATATTTCTGGGATTTAACGATCAGGATAAGGTGATTGCACTGGATATTAATTCAGGAGAAGAATTATGGCATTATTATGCCGATGGACCTGTAAGATTGCCATTGGCTGCAAATAATGGCAATATTATATTTTACCAGTGATGATGGAAATTGTTATTGCCTGAATGCAGATAACGGATCGCTGGTCTGGAAATTATCACTTGCGCCGGCACCAAATAAACTACTGGGAAATAAACGCTTGATATCCATGTGGCCCGCCCGGGGGGGGATTGTAATTAAAGATAATATAATCTATACTGCAGCCAGCATTTTTCCGATGATGGGAACCTTTATTTATGCCATAAATGCAGAAACCGGAGAGATTGTATGGAAAAATGAAGGTACCGGAAGCAATTATATACTTCAGCCACACCGGTCCCCGGCATTTGCAGATGTGGCTCCGCAGGGAACTTTTACAATCAGTGGAGACAGGTTACTTGTTGCCGGAGGGCGTTCAGTTCCGGCAGCATTTGATCTGAAGACAGGGGAAGAGCTTTATTATCACCTTGCTGCAAGCGGGAAAACAGGAGGAGCATTCACATGCGGGAATGACAAGGTATTTTTCAATCATCACAGGGAGCGAATGACCAGTATGTATGATTCGAAAACCGGCGATCCCCTGATAAGGAATGCAGGAGAATATCCTGTGGTTGACGGGAATACTATATATTTTTCAGGAGAACAAAATAGTAGCATCAGAATTGAATGATACGATCGGACTTAAGGCTTATGGGAATCTGATGTTTCAGCAACCAATGACCTGATAAAGGCTGGTGATTGCCTTTATGCGGCAGACAGCAATGGTATTACTGCAATAAAAATTGTAGATAATAAACCGCAGAAACTATGGACCTACCCCACTGAAAAATCCATTGAAAGGCTGGTGGCCTCCAATGGAAAGCTTATCGCTGTTTCGGATGATGGGGAAATTATTGGTATTCGGCGATACTCCCGTTTCAAATATTGCCATTTTAGAACAACCCGAATCCAGGATGGCTGGCCGATCATTTACAGGAAGAAGAATTATCAGAAAAACAGGGATTAACAGTGGCTATGGAGTTGTCATTGGCACTGAGAATATTCGCCTGCTGAAAAACCTGGTTTCAAAAACATCCTTTCATTGATTGCATTCGACAGGGATCCCGAAAGAATATCATACCTCAGGGAATATTTTGATGAACTTGGAGTAAAAGCAGACCGATTAAGTTTCCAGAATTTTGATGAAACGGTTTCCTTCCTGCCAAAATATTTTTCATCTCTTACGATTGTATCCGATCCTGCATATCTAAAGGATAATGACAAAGATATTCTGAATGCAATTTTTGAATCTACCCGGCCCTACGATGGAAAGATATGGATTAAAGCCAAGGGGCAAGGCACAGAAGGTCATTGATGGCAACAGTCGACTGAGTCTTGAACTGTATGGAGCCAGCTCAACAACAGGATTGAGTCATGTTTTAATTTCAAGAACAGGTGCTCTGAAGGAGCAGCGGACTGGACCCATAATTATGGGGATATCTCCAATACAATAAAATCTGATGATGAGATTGTTAAAGGCTCCGCTTGGGATTTTATGGTTCGGAGGCAATTCAAATATGGATGTACTGCCACGGCATGGCCACGGACCCTCGGAACAGGTCATTGATGGCAGGCTTATTATTCAGGGAATTAACAGTATAAGTGCACGTGATGTTTATACCGGCAGATTGATCTGGAAAAAGGAGTTTGAGAATATTGATAGAAGATACCTGGATGGTCTACTATGATGAGACCTATGATGAAGAAAATCCCCTTGACCCGAAATACAATCAGGTCCATTTACCCGGGGCAAATGCCAGGGGAACAAATTTTATTGCCACCAGAGAATATGTATATGCAATCGAAGGCACCAATTGCCATTTGCTTGATATAAAAACAGGAGAACTGGTAAAATCAATTTCAACAGGCGATGCAGAATACCGAGGAGCTTGGATATATAGGGGTTTATGAAGATTTGCTGATCCTTGGGAATAATTTCAGCCGAGTATCCGGAAATGCCGATTGAGGAGAACTGGAACCTGCAGAAGGCGAAATTCGACGAATTTCGACCTTACAGCCAGCAAGGAACTTATCATTATGGATAGATTCAGTGGTAAGAAATTATGGAGTATTTCAGCCAATCACGGATTTCATTCATAACTCAGTTATTGCAGGCGATGGAATGCTTGTTCTGCCTCGATAAGTTGCCACAGAATCTCGAAACAAAACTTAAAAGAAGGGGATGGAGACAGCCTCGGATCAAGAATGCTCTATCTTGATATTAAAACAGGAGAGAAACTGTCTGAGGATACAGACCAATATTTTCGGATCATGGCTTGGTTATTCCTCAGAACATAAGTTGCTTCTGCAGGCAAACCGACCATCAAGGGATATGCTTACCGGTGAAGAGGGAAAAAGAATGATCGTATATAATATCCAATTCAAAAGAGATCCTCTGGGATAAAGCAGTGTATTATTCAAATCCCCCGATCATTTCCGGGGATAAGATCTATACCAACGGAGAGGGATTTTCCCTGCTTACCGGAGATCCTCTGTATGAAAAGGATGTGATTACAGGAGAGGAGATAAAATGGAATTTCAAGCGGGAATATGGTTGTGGATATGTGGTTGCAAGCGAACACCTGCTGACTTTCCGTTCGGCCTCCGCCGGGTTTATCAACCTCGATGTATTTGAGGGAACAGGAAGTCTCGGAGGTTTTAAAGCAGGTTGTTCGGCCAATCTGATTGTCGCAAATGGCGTACTTAATTCGCCGGATTATACCCGCACATGCCAGTGTCCCTATCAGAATCAAACATCCCTTGCACTGATCAATATGCCCTGGATGACATACTGGACCAATAGCAATTACATTATGGAACGGAAAGCAGATTAAACAATTGGGACTGAACCTGAATGCCCCTGGTGACAGGACTTCTGATCGAAAATACACTCTGGTTGGAGTTTCCATATGTTGCCGGAGCATCCCCTGAAATTCCTGTGAAGATGGATACTGTTGATTATCAGGAAATCAGGAAAGATCCCATCTCCATCACTTCGGAGAAAACTCCATGGATCAGTGCAAGCTCCATTGGAGGAATACGATCAATGGAGATTACCCTATCAAAAGAACCCGTGGCTGGAGAGGCATCATACAGCGTTAATCTCTATTTTTCTGAACCGGAGAAGAAGCCAAAGGGGAGAGGGTTTTTGATGTAACCATTCAGGGCAAGAAAGTATTGGAGAACTTGGACATTATCGGCGAAACCGGAAAAGAAGATAAGGAGATGGTGAAATCATTTTCAGGAATTCTGGCCGGAAAAACCTTAACAATTGAAATGAATCCAAAGCAGGGAAATACCATCCTGTCGGGGATCGAGCTTGTACAGGAAAGCATGCCGTAAACTCAAATGGCAGTACAAGATGAAAAGGAGATTTCTTAACAATAATTCTTCTTGGCCGGAATAATCAGCCTGGCATGTACCACCCGGGTGTCTGAATGGATATTGTTGAATGCATTGCCAAATCAGTATACACTGGTATATTTTCATAACGAGCCCGTTTCCGAATCTGTGAAAAAAGCAAAACCAGGCAGTAGCGGAAAGAATCAGATGACTGCCAATATTCAGTTTAAAACGGTAAACAGGGAGGAAATCAACGAGCCATATTACGGACTCTATTATGAAGGCCGGCTCTTCTCAAAGTATAAAACTGCTGATGAGCTGAAAGGTTTAACCAGCTCTCCTTTGCGTGAGAAAGATAGCTTCCGAACTGATGGCAGGGAAGCTATGTGTAATGCTTTATCTGAAAACAGATAATAAGGAAAAGGATGAGAAAGGACTGAAGACATTGCAAAGTGCTATCGGATCTTCTCCATTCGGCAAAATCATCACGGTGGTTGAATTGAGCAGGAACAGCAGGGAGGAGCATCATTTCGCTTCCCTGTTACTGAATGTTGAAGATGACCTAAAAGATATTCCGGAGCCCATGTTGTTTGGCATTTTTGGCAAGCTTTAAAGCCCTGGAACCACTCCTGGGAAAAGGTATCTCGGAAGAAAACATCAATCTGATGATCGATTATTTTACAGCAGAGTGCAGTTGCCTGATTAAAGATGATCTTCCCGGGACAGATATTCTTTTTACGGATAAATGGGAGAATCCTCAGACAGCACTTCTGAATAAAATTATTGACGATAATCCCATGCTTGGCTATTAAATGCAGACCGATACCCTGTCATATGACACCCTTGACAGCCGGCCATTGCCGAAATGGCTCATCGATCAGAAAACTGGTGTGAATACCATTCAGCCCGAGGAAATTGTCATGAAGGAGGATAATTCATTGAAAATCTCTTTTATTGTAACAGCTCGTTTTCATAATACTGGTTGTAGCTATTATTAACTCTTTATTTAAACAGGAAACATAAGAATCAGGCATCATGAGTCCGCTGAGATTGGTTATTAAAGAACTTCTTTACAGGAAGATCAGTTCCCTGGTTATCCTTTTTACAGTTGTTGTTGCAAGTTCGGTTTCTGTTGCGATCTATACATTAAGCAAAGCCAGTGAAAATGAGACAAGGAAGATCATGCGTGAGCAGGGACTGAACCTTTACATTTTTCCCAAAGGCACAAATCTGATAGATTTTTATTCAATTAATAATACTGAAACCTTTCCGGATGATTACGTGGATGTTCTTGCTGATTCAAAAACATTCGATGCCGTCAGACACCTGACAGGTATTTTGCAGGTAAAATATCCCGAGTGGAAAGATGCCAACGGATCTGTGCACCAGATCGTATTATTCGGTTACAAGGATGAAGCTGAACAGATATACCTTTCTCAGCAGGAAACCATGGGATTTGATGTGAAAAAAGGAACTGTTCAGCTGGGTGCACTGGTAGCAAAGAATGTAGAACCTGGTGAACCTTTTGTCATTGAGGGTACAGATGGCAAACATATAGTTTTAAGGTGGATAAAAGACTGGAAGAGGGCAAAGGAATGATGGACCAGGGAGTATCTTTCCATCTGGAAGACCTGCAGGAGCTTCTGGGAATGGAAGGTAAAATAAATAAGATAGAGGCACTGGGCTGCGTTTGCCATGATGGAAGGATCAAAAATGCCAGAAGCCAGGTTCAGGCCATATTTTCCGATCTTGAGGTAACTGAAATAAGCAGTATTGCCGATGCCCGTGAGAATCAGCGTTTAATGATGAATAAGTATGGCGCATTTATCATCCCCTTTGTTGTTATATCGGCTCTGCTGATTACCGGACTTTTGTTTCATCAGAATGTGAATGCAAGAAATCGTGAAATAGGCCTGTTAATAGCCATGGGCAGGAGTTCCGCACCATTCTGTTCATGATTCTTGTCAAAGCATTTATACTGGGATTGACAGGAGGAATTATTGGTTTTTTTATGGGCAGCTGGATTGCAGAATATTTTGGAAAAGAGATTTTCCGGTTTACCGCATTCAGCATCAGGCCTGTCTGGCCGGTATTTTATTATACCATATTAATTTTCCCGCTGTTATGGATGCTCAGCAGCTGGATACCTGCTTTGCTGGCAACAAGGATCGATGCAGCAAAAATATTAAGTGAGGAGTAAACGGAAAGCAGAAAGAAAATGGTGTTGCTTGAAATCAATAATATTTCAAAAAAATTCAAAAGAGGCTCGGAGGAATTTGCAGCTCTTGTGGATGTGTCATTCAATATTAATAATGGGGATTTTGTTTCGGTTTCCGGGCCCAGCGGATCAGGAAAGTCAACCCTGCTCAATATTATTGGCGGATTGATTCGTCCCGATGCGGGTGAAGTATTATACAGGGGAGAAAGCATATTTAATCAGAGAGGAAAATACCTGAACACTTACCGGAAAAGAGATGTGGGATTTATGTTTCAGCAGTTTCATTTAATGCCCTATCTGACAATAATTGAAAATATCAGGCTGAGCTGTTTTCAGAAATCCCATGATGACGCCATCAATGATTACCTGGAAAAATGTTCTCTGGTGAACATTCAGAATAAATATCCTTCCGATCTGAGTGTGGGAGAGAAGCAGAGGGCAGCTTTTATACGGGCTATAATTTCAGATCCTGAAATACTTCTTGCCGATGAGCCCACAGGAAATCTCGATCCCGGGAACAGTGAAATCCTAATGTCCCTTATAGAGGAGTATCATCAAAACGGGGGAACAGTCGTCCTGGTTTCCCATGATCCTGCTGCAGCGGGATATTCAAACCTGAATATCAGAATAGACAACGGCAGGATCCGAATTAATTAATCCAGTAAGAAAGTTTCACTGCAATGCCCCGGTTTTTGGTTCGTAGCCCGGTGGGGTAGGTGTTTTCGGTGTAGACAATATAGAGGTCCGAAACCGGTGCAAACCGCCACTGGAATCTCATATTCACATTCACGTTGTCGACCTGGTTATTGTACTGGACAAAAGTGGTTAAGAACAGATTGTCAGTAAAGGTAAGATCCAGCCGTGGTCCAAAAGGATAAGGTCAGCGCTGGAATAATCTTCAGGAAGCGAATCCTGGCCAGTGAGGTGACAAGGGACAGGCTGCCGTATGGTTGGACACGGTAGTTCAGATTGCTGTTAAAGCTTAGCCGGGTTCCATTGAAAAAGCCGCCATACCTTCCCTCCAGCTGGTAGGTGAAAAGCTGTCTCTGGTTGGACTCATAGGCAAGTGCTATTTCTGTCCAGGTAAATTCACTTCCCGCAGGGATCATTTTACCCCCGGTATTGGTGGGATCAAAAGGTTCAAAAAGCTTCACATATCCCTCTTCAAGATCCAGTGAGATGCTGTTTCCGTCCATCCATGTAAGGGCATAGCTCAGTTCGATCTCCCTGTCGGTCATGGAAAAATCGGGTTCAAAAAAGAAATCCACTGCCAGCTACAGGTCCATGGTTGGCGATTCTGTCAGACTTCGGGTAAAACTTATACCCAATGGCCGGACTGCTGTGATGATACCCTTTTCGTCTAACAAAACCCATCTCTGCCAGGTAGTTACCACCCACATAAGACCTGGTTCCAGCTGCCATAAACTGTTGGGTCTCATATGAGAACTATGGCCGCGGTTGAAAACCGGTTTCCCTCTCGGTCCGGACTGAAGGAGTGGTGATAATAGGCCTTCCCGGTAAGGTTATTGTCGGCACTGGCAAAATTGAATTCAGCCCCTGCCACCCGGTTATATGGATTGGAATTAGAAGAGGTGTCGCCTTCAACTCCATTGAACTGTTTATTGGTCATAAATAGCCCGAAGTTGGAACGGCTGAGGACCTTTCGCTGCAATACTGCCACACTGAAATTGTTGGCACCAATACTGTCTTTTGCCCCGGTCTGCATGTTCATCAGTCCCACCCGCCAGTTTTCACCTGCATTTCCACTTAGCCTGGCCCCGGCAATAACCGGTGCATCGAGCCCGATTCGTCTTGAGAAAAAGGGCCTTAGATTTTCCGATCCCAGGCTGGCAAACAGATCGCTGTTTTCAAGGAAAAATTTCCGTTTCTCAGGGAAATATAGCTCAAACCGATCAAGATTAAGTTGTTGCTGATCTACCTCGACCTGGGAGTAATCCGGAAGGATGGTTAC
The DNA here is from genome assembly GCA_963777115.1 of uncultured Bacteroidaceae bacterium. Lineage (GTDB taxonomy): Bacteria > Bacteroidota > Bacteroidia > Bacteroidales > SM23-62 > SM23-62. The sequence continues at coordinate 74,799 of CAVZPP010000004.1, forward strand.
ATCCAGGTTCATTGAGGTGGAGAGGATCACTTTGGCATCCAGTCCCGCTCCCCCACCAAAATCAATATCTTCTCCGGCCTCAAGTGGATGGGTGGCCTTCCCTGATACATATGGGATCAGCGAAAAACGTACTCCTGAGGCCGGCGGCGGATTCTCCCATGCAAGGGTTCCGGTAAAAGCCAGGTTAGCTGACTGGAACTGACGGGGTACAGGTGCCCAGCTCGATTTTTCATTGGATTTCAGATCCAGACGGCTGAAATTGATGCCCCACTCGCTCTACCCCGTCCAGATAGCGTATGCTTTTAAAAGGTATACTGAATTCCGCCAGCCCAGTAGTCAGGATGATTCTGAACGGCCGAACGCCATTTGCAATCCCAATCCAGCGATACGAATCCCCCGTTAGCCTGCACACCATCCCACTGTGCACCTGCTGCAGAAACTCCAAATGCAAACCCATTGGTCTGATCGTTATAGGTATCGATAAATGCAATGAAATTGTCATTCTTCCCAAAACTAAAATCCCTTCTCATGGATTCGGCAGGCCTTTTTCCCGGCAATTTATCATGACATATAATACCCATGTAAATGTTGATTTTATCATAGGCCACCATAACCTCGGTGGGCGAAAGGGCAAAACCTGTATCAATGGGAAGTATCCTGTAAAATGGTGTTGTTTTTTCAGCCTGTGTCCAGAGCGGTTTCATCCAGGATCCCGTCCACTTCAATTATTTCGCTGGTTTCCTGGGCCTGAAGCCCGAATGAACCACGGTTTACAGGTGTAGTCTGGCCATAAAGATTGAAAATAGCTGTTACTGTTATCAGCAGTATAATTGAAAAGGTCGTTCTCATTGATAAATGAAAGTTGCTTTCAGACAACCGTTAAGAAATTTGGCTGCAAAGATAGTCAAGAAGCCCAAACATCAGCTCCTGGTTGGATTCAAAAAACCTGGATTCCCCCAAAATCTTTTCTTCAGTCTGAATAAATGCGCCCGGAAACAAGTTCGTCCCGGCAATTGTTCAACCAATTCTGCAACAGACTCCTCTGGTTACTTCCAGGTGAAACTGGAGGGCAAGCACCCTCCTGTCATAAATGAAACCCTGATTTGGGAAAGCCTGGGATCCGGCTATCCGGGTTGCTCCCTCCGGAATTGGAAAGGTATCCCCATGCCAGTGAAACACTTTCCTTGTGGCGAGGCAGGTCATCCCAGATCTTATAATCACCCAGGGAGGGTAAAAACTGCAGGTTATGCCAGCCAATCTCTTTATGATCTCCCGGGTAGACATCCACACCCAGTGATGCAGCAATAATCTGAGCACCCAGGCAAATACCAAGGAGCGGTTTCCCGGATTCAATATATCGGGAAACAAAATCTATCTCCTCCTGCATCCAGGGATGGATGTGGAAATCGAATACATTCATGGGGCCTCCCATGATAACCAGTATATCAATATCTGAAACCTCAGGAAGAGTATTCATTATCATACATCCTGGTATAGGACAGCATATGTCCCTTTCCAGAGGCCCAATCCTCAATTATCCCTGGACCCTCAAAGGATACGTGCATTAAACATCTGATATTCAGCAGATCAGCCATTGCAATTCTCTTTTCTAAAACGACATAACAGTTCGCGCACCATTTCTACACTTTCAATATAGTACGATGCTTTTGTGGTTTTAGTGCCTACCTTTGATGGTATAGGCCTCTTCGGGCATAGACTCAAAAGTGTACTCATCGGTCCAGTCATCCCCGACCGCAAAAATAAAATCATAACGGTTATCACCCATTTTTTGCAAAGCTGCTTTTCCTTTATTTATTCCGGAGTGTTTGATTTCCAGCACCTTGTCACCATCCATAATCTCCAGATTCAGGTTGGAAGTCAGGGTCCGAAGCTCATCCTTAAGCTCCCAGGCTCGCTGCATCCCCAGGTCAGGATCAGCATTCCGGTAGTGCCAGACCAGGGAGAAGTTTTTATCTTCAATAAATGTCCTGGGGGTCTGGTCCACATAGTACTCCAGAAGAGGTTGAACCGACTCTTTCCATTCGTTGTCGATCTGCTCAAGCATATGCCATTCATCTCCCGGTTCCCTGAGCCAGACTCCATGTTCTGCAATGAAATGGATCTTCCATTTTTCGTCAAACCATCTTCCAAGGGTTTCCTTATCACGTCCGCTTATAATTACCACCGTATTTTTGTCATCCAGGGTTAATTCTGTCAGTATTTCATACAAGCGTTCATCGGGTTTTGCATCTTCAGGATCCTTTTTAAACCAGGAGAGAGTTCCATCATAATCCAGGAAGAGAATGCGCTTCTTTGTTTCTGCATATGAAGCTACAATTTGCTTCATTCGGGTAATATTTATCTTTCGTGTGAGGTTGACCTCCTGGATCTCCTTAACTCCTTCCAGGCTTTTAATAAACTCCCGGGCCCATTTTTCCACCGTATAGCGATTGAGTCGCTGCATCATTACCTTATTTCTTCGAACCTGTTCTTCAACCGGCATTTCAATGGCTTCTCTTATGGCCTCTGAGATCTCATCCAGATTATTGGGATTCACAAGCAATGCCTCATGCAGCTCCTTTGAAGCTCCGGCCAGTTCGCTCAGGATCAGCACACCTTCCCCATTGTGCCTGGATGCAACAAACTCTTTGGCCACAAGGTTCATACCATCCCTCAGAGGTAGAATCAGTGCAATATCTGACAAAGAGTAGAGATCGATACGCTCGTCCATGGAAAATGTCTGGTTAAGGTATCTCACCGGGGTCCAGGTAAGGGTACCGTAATTTCCATTGATCCGGCCCACCAGCTCATCCACCTTGCTTTTCAGATTAAAAAAAGACTCACTGGTTTCACCCGAAGGGATTGCCTGGACAATCAGACTCACTTTCCCCTGGTATTCGGGGTAAGTTTGCAGGAATCTCTCAAATGCCCTGATTCGCTGGGGTATTCCCTTGGTATAATCCAGTTTGTCAATGGAAATGATCAGTTTTTCCAGCTGACCCGATTCCTTGAAGAGTTTCATCTCTTCCTGAATAACTGATGGTGCGGATGACTCGTTGTGGATATGGAGAGCCTTATTGCGGAACCTGTCATAATTAATCCCCTTTGGAAATACATCCACCTTCAGGGTGCGCTCCCCAATTGAAATGCGGTTAAAGACCGAATCTACTCCAATAAGGCGCCTTACCGAACTCATAAAGTGCCGTACATAATCGTAAGTCTGGAAACCAATTAAATCGGCACCCAGCATTCCTTCGATCATCTCCTGACGCCATGGCAGTAACCTGAATATTTCGAACGATGGGAAGGGTACATGGATGAATAATCCAATGGAGATACCTGGCTTTTGTTCCCTGATCAGTTGCGGGAGTAGCATCAGATGATAGTCATGGATCCACAGAATATCCCCATCATTAATCAGTGGAAGGATTTTCTCGGCATAAAGCCTGTTGATCTTAATATAGGCTTTCCAGGAAATTTCACTGTAAGTAACGTTTTCTGTGAAATAGTGAAACAGCGGCCAGATGTGTATTCCTTGAAAATCCGTGCAGGTAGAGGTTCCGGTCATGTGCCCTTGGGAAAACAGGGATGCAGTTGAAGCTCTTTAGCTTATTTTCCAGAATATGGTCTCCTTTTTGTGAAATCATGATTCTCAAATCCTGTAAGCCCAACCCACCTGGGTTGATAAGACTGATAAAAACCTGAAGACCCGAAATGGTTTGCTCATCTGTCTTTTCAATCTCGTAATTCTCATCCTGCCATTTGATGTTTACAGGGAGTTGGTTGGATGCCAGGATGAGACGTTTCATATGTTAATACTGTGGATTATTTTAATAAATAAGTTATTAATGCTTGTATAAATTTAGATACCTTGACCACCATTACCAACTTATTAATATGAACAAAATGGCAAATCAACCCAAATTCGATGCGGTAATTTTCGATCTTGACGGTGTAATCACCAAAACGGCACTTGTACATGCCCTGGCATGGAAAAAGATGTTTGATCAGTACATGAAACCCGCGAAGAGCGATTTGGAGAGGTTTTCAGGGAGTTTACTCATGCTGGTGATTATCTTCCATATGTGGATGGAAAACCCAGGTACAAGGGTGTGGCCTCTTTCCTGGAATCCAGAGGCATCGATATTCCATTTGGAGAACCGTCGGATGATCCTGAACAGGAATCGGTATGCGGACTGGGAAACAGGAAGAATATTATGTTCAACAATGTTCTTGATCAGGAGGGGGTAGAGGTATACGAAAGCTCGGTGGAAATGCTGAAGAACCTTAAGGCGGCGGGTGTCCGGATCGGGGTGGCATCATCCAGTAAAAATTGCAAACCGGTTTTGGAAAAAGCAGGATTACTCCACTTTTTTGAAACCCGGGTCGACGGAGTGGTTTCGGCAGAGATCGGGTTGAATGGGAAACCCGAGCCCGATATTTTTACAACGGCTTGCGACAATCTGGGGGTAAAGTACCACAGATCGGTAGTTGTTGAAGATGCTTTTTCCGGGGTTCAGGCCGGGAAGGAAAGGGAATTTCGGATTTGTACTGGGTATTGCCCGTGAAGAGAATATCAGGGAACTCTATATTGGTGGAGCGGATATTGTGGTTGAAGATCTTGGGGAGATAAGCCTGGAAGGGATCAATGACTGGTTTGAGAATGGAATGAAACGGGATGGTTGGAAACTCAGTTATTTCGATTATGAAACAGATATGGAGCGATCCAGGGAAGCCCTGCTGGCTGTCGGAAATGGCTATTTTGGAACCCGGGGAGCCATGGAAGAGAGCCGGGCAAATCAGGTAAACTATCCCGGTACCTATGTTTCAGGTTTGTTTAACCGCCTTGTTTCCAGGGTGGCTGACAGGGATATTGAAAATGAAGATTTCGTGAATATCTCCAACTGGTTACCAGTTACATTTCGGATTAATGATGGACCATGGTTCGGATTTTACTCCCGAACCTTCAATGGTGATCAAAAGCATTGAGCGAACGCTGGATTTTCAATCCGGGTGCTCTTTCCAGGGAGTTGATCCTGGAAGATGATCAGGGAAGAATTACCCGTGTTGTTATCGACAAGGTTTGGCAGTATGGCAGATCCCCATTGTGCGGGAATCCGGTACTCGGTAAATCCACTTAATTACGATGGCAGGATTGAGATCAGGTCACAGATAAGATGCGATCACAGCAATTCGGGTGTTGAACGGTACAATGACCTGAATCAGAAACACCTTTCGCCTGTATCGGAAGAAGTACAAAATGATAATATGAAACTTGTTGCGCAGACCACACAATCCAAAATTGTGATCGCAGTCTGTGCCGGAAACAAATTGATAGCTAAAGGACAGGCAGGTTGAAAAAGAAACAGAAACCGGAAGTGGCTGGATAAGCCAGAGTTTTAGAGCAGAAGCTGAAAAGGATCAGGAAATTGTGTCTGGAGAAACAGGTTTCCATATATACTTCACGGGATCCGGGAGTGGACAATGCTCCACACCTCGCCGAATCTGCTCTTGTGGCACTATCGGATTTTCAGGTTGAGCTGGATCGTTCGGCCAGAGCCTGGAAAGAACTATGGGATAAAATGGATATAATCATCGAAGGGGACCGCGAAGCTCAGCGACTGGTACGCATGCACCTTTTTCAGATGCTGGTATCTGCCTCACCCCATCATGCCGGACTCGATTCAGGAATTCCACCCAGGGGATTGCATGGTGAAGCATACCGGGGACATATATTCTGGGATGAGCTCTACATCCTGCCGCTTTACAATCTGCATATTCCTGAAGTAACAAGATCGGTTCTGATGTACAGGTATCGACAGATTGGATGAGGCCAGAAAAAATGCCAGGGAGTACGGTTATGAAGGAGCTATGTTCCCATGGCAGAGCGGGAGTGATGGCAGGGAGGAAACCCAGGTCATTCACTTAAATCCCCTTTCCGGGGAGTGGGGCGACGATTACAGCTCCCTGCAAAGACATATTTCACTGGCCATTGCATACAATGTCTGGAACTATTACCACGCAACTTCCGATCTGGCATTCATGGATCATTACGGTGCCGAACTATTGCTGGATATATGTAAGTTCTGGGTAAGTAAGTCCAAATTGGATGACACGGACGGTCGCTACCATATTAATAAGGTTATGGGCCCCGACGAATTCCACGAAAAGTTACCAGGTGATGATGAAGGCGGTCTTACAGATAATGCTTACAGCAATATTATGGTGAGCTGGATGATCAACAGGGCATTCAGGGTTCTGAATGATCTCACCGGAGATCACAGGGAGAGGATCCTTAAAAAGCTTTCACTGACTCAGGATAATCTTGACCAATGGAAAAGGATTATGAAAGGTGTTGCTCTGAATGTAACTGAGGAGGGGATAATTGAACAATTCAGGGGTTATTTCGGACTGCAGGAACTGGACTGGGATCATTACAGGGAACAATATGGAAATATTCACCGGCTGGACCGGATTCTGAAGGCTGAAGGCAAATCGCCCGATGACTTTAAATTGTCAAAACAGGCAGATCTGCTGATGAGCTTCTACAACCTGGGAGAGGCGGAGGTCACCCGAATAATTAGCGAGCTCGGATATGCCGTTCCCGAAAATTATAAGCATATCAATTTCAATTATTATATAGAGCGCACTTCCCATGGTTCTACTTTGAGCCGGTTAGTTCATGCAAGGCTGGCGTGGAAAATGGGTATGACTGAAATGGGATGGAATCTTTACCTGGATGCTCTGCGAAGTGATCTGGTGGATATTCAAGGAGGTACTACCGGTGAGGGTATCCATTGTGGAGTGATGGCAGGAACGGTATACGAGGTAATTTCCACATACGCCGGCCTTGACCTGGGAGGTGAGTGTGCCGGCACTGGATCCTGCAATGCCGGGACACTGGAACGGATCTGGAATTCAGGTTTATTTTCCGGGGTACTCAGTTCCAGGTTTAGATCAGCAGGGAAAAGGTGTACAAATTTCCGGAAAAAATGCGGGAAAGGAAAAAATAAAAATACATCTTTGCGGGAAAGAAATTGAACTGTCACAGGATGAGCCTGTTTCAGCTAATTTAAATTAAAATAATGAACCTATGTTAGGGAGATATTCTTCTTATCAATGATATGCATAAAGATGCTGCGCAGACCATTTGTGAGCATGTTTTGGAAAACTGCTAACCAGAGGAGGAGCGTTATCGATGTGTTGTTGGTATATCCGGTGAGTCGGGTTCCGGAAAATCCGAACTGGCCCATGCCCTTGGCAAACTCTTAAAAGAAAACAACATTAGGGTTAAAGTTATTCATACCGATAACTATTACAAGATCCAGCCCCTCCTGCGCGAGGAGTGGCGCCGAAATAAAGGATTTGATAAGATCGGGCTGGATGAATATGACTGGATCAAGATCAAGAAGACAATCCGGGATTTCAAGGAGGAACAGGAATGTATGATTCCCTGCATTGATCTGATACCCGAACAGGTCGATAAACTTATTACCGATTTCAGTAAAATTGACCTTCTGATTATGGATGGCCTTTATGCCATAAATACCCCGGATGTAGATTTGCGGGTTTTTATTGACCTTACCTATCACGAAACCAAGATCAACCAGATCATAAGAATGAAGGAAGCTATGAGTGATTTTCGAATGGCTATCCTCGAGAAGGAGCATCTTGCAGTGGTTGGCCTGAAGCCCATGGCTGACCTGATTGTGGATAAGTCCTACCAGGTAGTTACAGCCGAGGAACACATGAAGGGTGCTTAAATTGTTATTTGACCGGAGATCTTCAAGGCTGAAACAAAAAGTGGAGAGAAACGTTTAAGTGAGAAGGAATAACCATAAAACCTTTGAAAATGAAAAAAAACCTAATTATCAGGTCAGTAATAGCCATATCACTTTCCGTTTCAATTCTCTTGTATTGGTGTATCGTGTGATTCGGAAAATGTTGATGAGCGCCCGGATCTTCCACCGGTGGAGAGCCTTGTTATGGATTTTTCTGATTTTAGTCAGCAGCCAGGAGCCATGAAAGCCGCAGAAGGCACATATGTGAATTTCTTACACTCTTATCTCACAGTTTTTTTCTGGAATGTTGCCACCACCGTAACCTTTGCACCTCCAATAATAGCTTATGCATATTCCCTTCAGCAAACACCCGAATACCTGGGAGATAATACATGGGAATGGGCCTATAGTGTTGCCGTGGGTCAGGATAGCCTTATGGTCACACTAACCGGGGCCAGGATTAACAATGAAGAATTCTCCATGGAGATGATTATCGCTTCCTCCCAGGCTCCTGAAGCTGGAGTTAAATGGTTTGACGGGGTGGTCAGGTACGATCATACACATGCAGACTGGAACTTTTACAAGGAGGGATCTGTGAAAGCACTCGAAGCCGAATGGAATAAAGACTTTGAAACCGAAGTGGCAGATCTGACCTATACTTACACGGAAGCAGGGAATGAACAGAATGGCAGTTATATTATGCTGGCATATGACCCGGCGGAGGTTTATGATGCCTCCTATTCAATATCACTGGCAGCGGGTATGACCAATATTGAGTGGAACACCACAACCAAGGAAGGCAGGGTTAAGGATGAGGTTAAGTTCGGAGATACTGAATGGCATTGCTGGGATACCCATGCAAATGGACTGGTCGATAAGATATGTGCAGAGTAAAATACACCCCCTTTTAACTCTCCCCAACCTGTAAGATACCTTTAACATAGCACATCATTGGGATAGATATCCCACATATCTGAAAAATCATTTTTCAGACGGAACCGGCCATAGGAATCATAACCGGAGCGGTTTTGTGACCAGACCAGGTAAATGAAAGAGCCGGGCCGGTATTCCCACCTGAATACCAGGTTCGAAAGGAACTCTTTAATATTGAAGTCGGGATTATCGAATTCATAATTCAACGAATTATCCGGCTCAATAATGCGATAGATTTCGTTTTCATCTATCATATCCAATCTCATCAGCTGTATAGGGAAGGAACCGGTTCCTGAAATCATCTGCCTGGGGATCGGAAATATATTTGAAGTCAGTGTAATTACCCGAAGCAATGAATGGCTGACCCCAGAACTGGAGTGTTATTTCCGGGGTAATGATCAGGTCAAGGCCTCAATGACATGCTCAGGGTTTTCTGATCAATGCTTCCGAAAATATACCTCTCGTCACTGTCAAAGAGTTCCTGGGTTACATATTGAAGTTCATTCTGATTGTAACTGAAACCGGGCTCGAGGGAGATATTCTAAGGTTACTGATAGGTTTATAGGTAAGACCATAGTTAATGTTGTAGTTCAGACTCGAATTTTCAAAATCCCTGGAATAGGATCCATTGAAGTCTGCAACCAGCTTTTTTGTGGAGCTGGTGGAAAGAAACGCGTTAAGACTGTAATCCCCCGGAAGTTCGAATGGCCGGGCCTCCCCGCAGGGGTGAGTTTGCACTCACTTCAGAGCTGATGTTACCAAAGAAACCGGCATGCCAGAAATTCCTGAACTCTGAATGCCCGTTCATATTAAATCCCACTACCTGGTGGCGCCCTCCAAAATCCCACACGCTGTACTGGTTCACATTCAGCCGCAAACTCCTGAAAATACTGAAAGGTTCATTGAAACTATACCCCACCCAGAATATTTCCAGGATTTCATCGGTGGAGGTTAAGAATCCGATATCATTGAGCTCCAGCCCAGGGGAATTAAAATAAATAAAGGTCATGAAATTCAGTTTTCCACTCTGTTTTCCAAATTGAATGTTTGCCCCGTATCCTGACAGGGAAGTCCGGGTTGAATCAAGAGTAATATAATCGGCATCGGGCCTCTGGAAATAGTGAACCGGGGAGCGCTGAGTTTGTACCATGGCTTCCCGGGATCCTCTTACCTGGCTCATATATGCAGAGAGGGAGAGTATGTAACTCCTGTCGGAAAAATACTGCTTGAAATCAACTCCTCCTGTTGCAGCAGATGAATGAAGATAATCCAGGTGAGATTCGTCATTAAAGCGGTTGGTGGAGGTGATCATCCCTCCCAGGATGGTATTTCCTTTATGAAACTCCTTTGATACCCTTCCGGCAAAGTAGTTGGTCAGCGGTTCTACCGTTTCAAATCTTCTCTCTCCATTCAGGTCAATTTCTGCACTTTCATCTGCAGTAATGCTCTCCATGACCCTACCGAAAGGCCGTTCTTTGGTTTTTCCGGTTATTTTAGCGGCGCCCAGTATTTTCGTGAATGGCCGGAATCTGAGCATACTCCCCATCATTCAGGTCAGGATCATGATGTGGTCTGCGTCCGATCCGGCGGGAATAGAAGAGATTACTCATGCTGGAAACCCCCAGGTCATAGTTGAAGATATTCTTTCCCTCGATGAAGAAGGGTCGTTGTTCTTCGAAAAAGGTTTCAAAGGCGGTCAGGTTTACCTGGGAGGGATCAGATTCAACCTGACCGAAATCAGGGTTTACAGTCAGATCCAGGGTGAAATTATTAGTTATCCCGATCTTGGCATCCAGTCCGGCGTTAAATTGACGGGTATTTCCGTCCGAAAGGAAAGGATCATCTGCATCTTTCTCGAACCGCTCGGTTCCGGCCACAAAATACGGAGTTATCTCGGCCTGCTTTTTTGGGTCAATGCTTTCCAGTCCGTGCAGTTCTCCGATGAGGTGTGTCCATCCGGGAGCCTCTCTGGATATGGGTTGCCAGAGGGAAGTTTCATGAGTTACGGAAAACATACCTTGCTACCTGGAGCCCCCATACTCCCGATCCGCTCCTGTCGAAGCGGAGCTGACTGAATGGTATCTTCGCTTCCATGGTCCAGCCCTTTATCATCGATTTGGGTTTCGGTCCACCAGACAGGATTCCAGGTGTCATCCATATTCTCTCCGTCTTCCGGTTGCATAGGCATCCATTTTTGATCCGGCTGCACTGGCAAAAAAGGTAAAAGCGGTCTGGAGGTCATGGTAGCTGTCAAACTGGAATGCGACAAAGTCGCCGTCAATGTTATCCCGGCGGGTGAGCCGCTGACAATGCTGTCGGGAGCGGTATCAAAAGCTCTGAAAGCAATGTAGATGTTTTCCCGGTCGAATACCACTTTAAACTTTGTTTCCTGACCTGGCCGGCCTGTCATCATAGGGTTCAAACATCTGGAAATTGCCCCCCCACGAAACCTTCTCCCAGGCCTCATCATTGATCCACCCGTCAATTTCGGGAGGAACCTAGAACTTCGGAAGTTGTATAGATCTTTTTATGGTAGATGGTATCCTGTCCTGGAAAAGAGGGGTATAAAAAATACCACCTAAAGCAACTGAACAACAATAATCTTCTCATCAAAGTATTGTTAATGGCTAAGTGGTAATGCAAGTACAAAAAAATAGAGCGAAGTAAAGAATGTCCGAGGGCCTAATTGTTCACCTCCATCCCCAGGATCCGCACCTGTTTTAAGGTACTGACCGGTGTCCGGAAGGGCCTGGATTGCTCTCACCACATCCATCCCTTTAATCACCTTTCCAAATGCGGCAAATCCCTGTCCATCGGGATTTCGGTCACCCTGCCAAAGTCAAGTGAAGGCTGGTCACCAATGCAGATAAAGAATTCTGTGGAGGCAGCTACCTGGCTCCATTCCGGGCCATGGAGATAACTCCATCGGTATGCTTTATCCCGGTAACGTTGGTGGTTTCATGGGCAATGGGCCTGTGATTATTGATCAGGTCATCCTGGAATAGTCCTCCCTGGATTACCTCGATCTTCACATCGATTGTCCCGGCTGATTGTCCATGCGGACCACCCTGTAAAAGTAGAATTGGAATAAACGCCTCTGCTCTACCAGGTACAGGAAATTCGCAGCTGTAACAGGGGCCCTGTTTGTGTAGACTTCAATGTTATATCTCCCAGTTCAGTTCGAATAACTATCCGGGGATGGGACCGTCCACAGGAAACAGATCCCCAGAAGGAAGATTATCAGCAGGATGTTACGCATTCTAAGTCAAGGTTATGCTTCTGTATAAAATCTTCAAGCAATTCGTCAGGGTTGGATCTCCGATCTCCTGAAGGTCATAATATACCCTGGTATTTGGTTTTTTAATATTGATCAGCCGGTTCAGGTCAATGGGTGTTCCAATGATCACACTGTCACAATCGGTATTATTGATCGTGGTTTCCAGGTCCTTCAATTGTTCTTCCCCATATCCCATGGCAGGCAGCAGGGTTCCGATTTCAGGATAGATCTTGAAGGTTTCGGATGAGTTTCCCCACGGTAAATGGCCTGGGATCCACCAGTTCTGCTGCCCCGAATTTTCTTGCTGCAACAATCCCGGCTCCAATCTTCATTTCACCATGGGTAAGGGTGGGTCCGTCTTCAACCACCAGCACTTTTTTCCCTTTGATCACTGCCGGATCGTCTACCCTGATAGGGGATGCTCCATCGACCACAATGGCATTCGGATTGACTTTTTCAATGCTTTCCCTGACAATCTGGATCCCTTCGGGTGCGGCACTGTCCATTTTATTGATCACAACTACATCAGCGATCCTCAGAACAACTTCTCCCGGATAATAGGAAATTCATGTCCGGGGCTGATGTGGATCCACAACACCGATGGTCAGGTCGGGAACATAGAAGGGGAAATCATTGTTTCCGCCATCCCAGAGAATCACATCACATCCATCCGGATCATTTTCAGCTGCCCTTACAATGGCTTCATAGTCCACACCGGCATAAATGACATTTCCCCTGACCACATGGGGTTCATATTCTTCCATTTCCTCAATGGTGCAATTGTGTTTGCAAGGTCCTCAATTGTTGCAAATCGCTGTACTTTTTGTGCCACAAGATCACCATAGGGCATGGGATGACGTGATGGCCACGACCTTTAATCCCTTTTCCATAAGAAGCTCGATGATCCTTCTTGAAGTCTGGCTTTTTCCGCATCCTGTTCTGACCGCACAGACTGCAATCACTGGTTTTGTGCTTTTTATCATGGTATCCTTGGTTCCCAGTAAAGCAAAATTGGCTCCGGCAGCATTTACAATAGCACTTATACTCATGACCTTATGGTAGGGCAGGTCGCTGTAGGAAAAAACACAGGTATTAACTTCCAGGTCTTTGATCAGTCCTTCAAGCTGTTCTTCAGCGAATATGGGGATTCCGTCCGGATAGAGATTACCTGCCAGTTCTGCCGGGTATTTTCGTCCGTCAATATCAGGTATCTGTGCTGCAGTAAATGCCACCACATTATATTCTTCATTGTCCCTGAAATAGGTGTTGAAAGTTGTGAAAATCCCTTCCTGCGGCCCCAATAATAATTACATTTTTCCTGATCATATTTTTTGATTTAAATTCACGATCACCAAATTTAGAGGATTAAATGAGTAGGATATACCGAATATGCTGTATAATAGTTTTAAAAATATTTTATCAAAACATCTTTTTCACTGTTACGTAATTATTAATATTAGAATTTTCGAATAATTTTATCGAAATTCCAAAAATCAGCTGAATTGAATTTTCTTGCCCATACATATCTGTCCGGATGCAATGAGGAAATCATTGTGGGAAATTTCATGGGTGATTATGTAAAGGGAGGAATTATCTGAATTTCCCTGAACTGGTGAAAAAGGGAATTCTTATCCACAGGGATATTGATTACCTTCACCGATACTCATCCCATTACCAGAAGAAGTAAACGATAGTTGCAGAAAAGTACCACAAATATGCAGGGATCATCATTGATATATTTTATGATCATTTTCTGGCTGCACTATGGGACAGGTTATTCCACTCTTCCCCTGAGTGAATTTGTAAACAGGACCTATGATCTGCTGAAAAGGAATTACAAGGTACTGCCGGCTGCCATAAAAAACTGGTTCCCTACCTTTCTTGAAAACAACTGGATGATGGCATATCAGACGGTGGAAGGGATTGAACTGGTACTGGAAAGAATGTCGGCCAACACCTCTCTTCCCAATCATGCAGAATATGCAGTTGAAGTGCTGAGTGACCATATGACATGTTCAAAGAAGATTTTCTGGAGTTTTTTCCATTGATCGTTCAATTCCTAGAAGAGAAATATGAGATTGAAATTAAGACCCAGAAGAACGGTTACCCTGATTGCTAAGCATATTGCTTGTTATCGGTTTTCAGGATTGCCTGGAAGTTTATCCACTTTCAGAAGTTTTTCATATTCCTTTTCAAAGAAAAATTCTGTTTCCCCAAAGGCAGGAGCAAGATCGTCAAGCCACATTGCTTCAGGGATCATATTTTGCAAAGAATGGTTTTCCAACCCAATCGGGATCCCTGCCCTGAAGGAACTCCAGACAAATACCTTCTTCACCTTCAATCTTGCTGATTCCAACTATCCTGACTTTCCCGGACCAGCAGACATACTTGGTCCTCTGACGGTTCTGCAAATACCACTTATTTGCTTATAAGCTTCATTGAAAATATGATGGGCCTGTTCCAGGGTTACTCCGAAGTATGATTGTGCCCCTGTATCTCTGTGCCACAAACATATAATAAGGGATCATACCCATATCAACCTGTGTCTCCACATGGTGGCCCATACCTCGGGATCATCATTGATATGCCTGAGCAGGGGGATTGTGTGCGGATCTGTGCCCCGGTACTCCTGATTCTGTAACAGCTTCCCTAACTGCATCAGTTTCCAGTTCCCTGTGATGGTTAAAGTGTGCCATGAAAGCCAGGTGGATACCCTTGTCTGTTATTTTTCGAAAGAGTATCAAGCAACTGTCAGAATCCGGATCAGTAATAAACCGGTAAGGCCAGAATGATAGAGATTTGGTGCCGATCCGAATGGTCTTTAAGTTGCGGAAGATCGGCATTCAAGAATGGCATCTATATATTTCTCAAGCACGGATGCTTTCATAACCATGGGATCACCGCCTGTAATCAGGATATCTGTGATCGAAGGATTTTCCTTCAGATAGGCGATCACAAGTCCGGTTTGCTTCATGGCAAACTTCAATTCATTTTGTCCGGTAAACTGGGGCCACCTGAAACAGAAAGTACAATAGGCATGACAGGTTTGACCCTGGGATGGGAAAAAACAACATTGTTTCCCTGTATTTATGCTGTATTCCGATAAGCTTCTTTCCCTTAAGCGTGGGAACATTGTGTTCCAGTTGACCGGCCGGATGCGGATTCAGTGTGAGCCTCAATTCATTGACATATTTGGCCAGATCTGTTTTGCTCGCATTGTTTTCCACCATGATCTGACAAGGTCATTGAACTGGGATGGCTTGAAGCATTGATTCCTGCGGAAAATTAAGAATGAACATGGGATCTTCTCATAATTATCCCAGTCGATCAGTTCATCAACAACGTAGTTATTGGTCTTGAAAGGAAGCACTTCGGATACGATCTCGATGGCCTGGATCTGGCTCTGACTTAAGCGTCCATAATTGGGAATTTTATTGAAATTATGTCTGTGTGTATACTTGATACTTCATAAAGAACTCCTTTCTGGTTTATTGGCAGCTAACTTTTCCAGGGATTGCAAAGATACGAAAAAATGGAGGAAAATTAAAAGAAGAGCCTGTGCCTGAACATCAAATACTGTCAACTGATCGCAGGTTACCTAAGCAACTCAAGCCGGTTTGCATCCAGCCTGAGGAAAATGAACAGAAACATTGTGAAGGCCCACAGTGAAGATCCTCCATAGCTGAAAAATGGCAGAGGAATCCCGATCAGGAAACAGTCCAATGGTCATTCCAATATTAATCAGAAAATGGGTAAACAGGATCGAGATAAACCCATATCCAAATATCCGGCTGAACGCAGATCGTTGTCTTTCGGCCAAGCACGATCATCCTGAGAATCAAACCCACATATAACAGAATCACAAAAGTGGTTCCCAGAAAATCCCCATTCTTCCCCAACAGTACAAAAGATGAAATCGGTACTTTGTTCAGGAACAAAATGAAGCTTGGTCTGTGTGCCGTTCAGATATCCTTTCCCTGAAAATCCACCGGATCCAATGGCAATTTTCGATTGGTTCACATTGTAGCCTACCCCCTGGGGATCATCTTCAATACCAAGGGTAACATAGATCCTGTGTTGCTGGTGTGGTTTCAGAATATTGTTCATGGCATAATCCACCGAAACAATAAAAACAATGGCGATCACCACACCCGCAAGTATTTTCAGATGGCTGTACTTCCTGTCATTCAGTCCCTTAACAAGCAGAACAATGGCCGATGGTATCACGGTGAACAACCCAATGATGAACAGGGAGAAGCCGATATCAAACAGATAATTCATCCCAAAAAGTACCCCAAAGATCACCTGCAATCCAGCAAGGCATTGATAGCGCTCTTTTTCACGGATCGGGCCGCAAACATGTAGATAATCAGACCAATCACCAGAATAAGCAGCAGGATCAGTGCTTTGTCCATCAGCAGGGTGGCAAAGAACAAGAAACATCAGGGCAGCCAGCATAAGCATAATATTGGCGGAGAATCCTTCCCGGAAAAGGACAAATACAAAGGCAAAATAGACCAGGGTGGATCCCAGGTCGGGTTGAAGCATGATCAAAGCCGGGGGGATCAAAATATGACTCCTGCTTTGAGCAAGGTGTCTGAATTTCCTTAATTCGAAATTGTGTGAAGTGAGGATTCTGGCCAGGGCCAGGGCAGTAAGTGGTTTGGCAAATTCGGATGGCTGAAACTGAAATCCTCCGATTACAAACCAGCTCCTGGCGCCATTAATCTCTTTTCCAAAAACCAGCACTCCCATAAGGATCAGGATCAGTATGGCATATAATAAATAAGAAAAGTAGATATAGAATTTGGCATCAAGGACAAACAGAAGAACGGCAAGAACGATGGAAGCCCCGATCCAGATCAGCTGTTTTCCAAATCGCTGAGAAAAGTCGAAGACACCTGAATCTGCCTCCATAATGTTGGCCGAATAGATATTCATCCAGCCAAAAGCCATGATCACTATCCACAGAAGAATCGAGATCCAGTCAATATTTGCATATAAGTTATTTCGGCGTACCATCTTTGGCTACTGGATTTGATCTGTTGTATCTGCGGTAAGGTTCGGAGCCCTGCTCACTGTATCGGTTTTACCTGGCTTGTATCGGTTTCCGTGAAGTACTCCTGATTACGGGCTGCTCTTTTTGCATAACCCAGTTTTCGTACCAGGTCCTCTTCACTTCGCCTGTAAGGTATTTTTCTATCATCAGGCTGGCAATGGGGGCTGCATAGGTGGTTCCAAATCCCTGGTTTTCCACATACACAGCAATGGCTATTTTGGGATCATCCTTTGGGGCAAATGCAATAAATATGGAATGGTCATTTCCATGTGGATTTTCGGCGGTGCCTGTTTTGCCGCAAACTGTGATGTCCATTGATCTTGGCATTGCGGGCTGTTGATCCTGCTCCTCCGTTGATTACCAGGTCCATTCCATCCACAATGGGAACATAATTCACAGAATCGATGGTGGTATAATGCCTTGCAGTATAAGCCGGATCAATGCTTTCCTCCCCATCAATACTTTTGACAAGGTGCGGGGTATGTAGTAGCCCCGGTTAGCCATGAGTGGCAGTCATATTGGCCATTTGAATGGGAGTAATAAGCAATTCTCCCTGGCCGATGGCCAGTGACCGGATCGTCAGGTAATTCCAGTGGCCTTTTCCGTATATCCTGTTAAAATAGTCGGCTTCGGGGATATTCCCGTTCAGTTCATTGGTTAGTTCAATGCCCAGTGGATTTGTGAAGCCGAATGGAAAGCAGGTGATTTCGCCAGTTGTCATAGGCTTCGGCAGTACTGCTGAATTTAACATCCTGCAGTATGCTTTTCAGCACATTGATAAAATAGGTATTGCAGGAATTCTGAACGGCTTCCACCAGGTTCAGCGGTGATATCATGCAGGTGACATCCTGTATGGATACTTCCCACATAGAAATCCATAATAGCAATGGTGCTCGGTATTGATACTGAGATCACTTCTTCCTGAAGCCCGATGAGCCCCATGATCGTTTTAAAGGTGGATCCCGGAGGATATTGGGCCATTAGGGCCCTGTTAAACAGAGGATTGAGCGTGTCTGAGGCCAGTTCTCCAAACTGTTACCAAGGTTTCTTCCCACCAGCAGATCGGGTGGGTAGGTGGGCGCACTGACCAGGGCCAGTACTTCACCTGTGGCTGGTTCCAGTGCCACAATACTTCCTACATAGGGTGTCATTAGTTTTTCTCCATACTCCTGTAGGGATGCATCAAGGGTGGATGTCAGGTTTTTCCCTACCTCCACAGGGACATCAAGCCTTCCTCCCTGGAAGGATTCGATGGTCTGGTTATGTACATCTTTCAGAAAGACATTTTTCCCTTTCTGTCCCGCGCAGATAAGGCTCATATGCTTTTTCAATACCCGATACCCCAATGTAATCTCCCAACTGATAGTAAGGTTCATTATCAAGAATCTGCTGATCCACTTCACCCACATATCCCAGTGCATGAGAAGCATATGGGCCTGGTATATTTTCTCAGGGTCCTGGTCTGGACATAAAATCCCGGATACTGGTAACAGTTTCTCCTGAAGCAGTGCTGCATTTTCATAGCTCACCTGTTTCATGAAGACTGAGGGAACACGGTAGGAATAGGAGCTGGCGCCTCTAAGTCTTTCTGCCACACTTTCCCTGGATATCCCCAGATCTGGCATAAGTTGGGTTGTATCGAACGGTTCCAGCAGCCGGGGAGTGACCATGATATCATAGGCAGCCTGGTTATATACCATGATTTCCCCGTTCCGGTCATAGATCAATCCCCTGGCTGGGTAAATAACCCTGGCACTCTGTGCATTACTTAAGTGCAAATTGTTCGTAGGATTTATCAAGTACCTGGATCTGAAATAGCCGGACGATAAATACCAGGCCGACCAGAATGATTATAACAGCAAAAACATACCTTCTGTCAGTAAACTGGTTCATCTATTTCCGGAATACAAAATATTGGCTCAATACGATGGTTGAGGCGGAGAGAACTGAACTCAGGATCACCCTGAGCAAGGTACTTAAAAAATCTTGCAACTGGAATACCTCCAGGTAGAAGAGAACAAAGTGATGAATGAAAACTATAAACAGGGTATATTTAAGAAACCAGATCAATCCGTAATAGTGGATTCGGGGGAAAGTATCAGGTTCATATCCATCCCGTGGAGAAAGCAAGTTCAAGCAGATAGGGCCTGATAAATGCCACCAGAACAGTAGCTGCAGTATGCATACCCAGGGGTATGTTCCAATCAGATCAATACTCATACCGAGCAGAAATCCGGACATAAGAATGAATCCATTTTGGGGTTTCAAAAGGCATCAGAAGGATGAAAAGCAGATAGACATAGGGGACCATGTATCCATCGATCATGACATTATCCATCACCAGCACCTGGAAAAGCACCACCACAAGAAAACGGACGATATTTCTGCCAATGATATACATTACCCTGCCTGTATCCTCCAGCTCTAGTTGTTCTTCCTGCCTGTAATTCCGGATCACATTCACATGAAACAACTTTGAAAATTGGTTGAAAGTTTCACCCTGATATCATAAGAAATTGCCTTTCTCAAGCGAAAATGATTCCATGCTTCCAACTCTGATTCCCTCGGGAAAGATGGAAGAAAAACCACTGGTCATAATGGTATCCCCTTCCAAGAGTTCAACATGAAATGGAATTTCCGTTAGGACTGGCAAAGAGAGGAGATCCACCATCCCATTGGAGGATCCCCGCATAATTATTGGATTTGATCTTTACACTTAATCTGAAATCCCTGTTGATAACCGGAATCACTGTGGAAAAGTTCTTGGAGGATTCCAGCACAATCCCAACAAGTCCCTGGTCAGAGATCACCCCCATATCCCTGAAAACCCCCTGCTTTTTGCCCTTATCCAGGGTGATATAATTGTACTGTTTATACACACTGTTATGAACAACCCTGGAGGGGACATAATAGATAATTATATGGGTCGCTGAATTCGTGAACGTACAATGGCACTGTCCAGTTTCCGGATCAACTGGTCAAGCCTGTTCCTCAGGACTGTGTTTTCCTGCAACCAGCTGTTGATTGACTTCTTTCAGGGACAGGTATTCCCTGGCTCCATCCACTTTACTGAAAATATAACCGCGTAACCTGCCGGTTCAGTCCAATAATCTTTGAGCGCTGGTAATTGCTGCCCTGTACCATAAAAACAATGGCCATTGTTTCGAGCAACAGAAACAACAGGAAGTTGGAATACTTCTGAATAAACCTGAGCAGTGTCCTCATAATTTATTATACCAATCCCCGGCTAACGCATCAGGAAAGGATACTTATCCACATTCCTGAGGGCAATACCGGTACCGCGGGCGACAGCCTGCAAAGGATCTTCAGCAATATGGAAAGGGATGGAGATCTTTTCTGCAAGCCTTCTGTCCAGTCCCCTTAGCAGGCACCCACCCCCGGCCAGGTAGATTCCCTTTGGTAACAATATCGGCATATAACTCGGGGGGCGTTTGTTCAAGCACGGATAGGATGGCTGTTTCTATCTTTGAAATGGATTTATCCAGGCAATGGCCGATCTCCTGATAAGAGATGGGAATTTCAATGGGAAGTGCGGTCATCAGGTTGGGCCCTCTTACATAGAAATCCTGCGGTGGTTCATCCAGTTCAGGAAGTGCAGATCCCACATGGATCTTAATCTCTTCGGCTGTTCGTTCCCCGATCTTAATGTTATGCTGATGCCGCATATAGGTCTGGATATCAGCTTGTAAAACCATCTCCAGCCACCCGGATGGACTGGTTGCATACAATGCCTCCAAGTGCGATAACAGCAATTTCAGTGGTTCCGCCCCCAATATCCACAACCATACACCCTTCAGGGGCTTCCACATCCAATCCGATCCCGATGGCTGCAGCCATAGGCTCAAAGATCATATAAACATCCCGTCCGCCTGCATGTTCAGCAGAATCCCTTACCGCCCTGCGTTCTACTTCTGTACTTCCGGAAGGAATACAAACAACCATTTTAAGGGAGGGTGTAAATAGCCTTCGTTTGGTATTGATCATTTTGATCATTCCCCTGATCATCAGTTCGGCAGCCTGAAAATCGGCTATAACACCGTCCCGCAGCGGCCTTATAGTCTTGATATTCTCATGGGTCTTTCCATGCATCTGCCGTGGCTTTTTCACCAATAGCTATAAGTTTCCCGTAGTGGTGATCAATGGCCACAATGGATGGCTCGTTGACCACAACCTTGTCATTGTGTATGATGATCGTATTGGCCGTACCCAGGTCAATGGCGAGCTCCTGCTGGAAAGAAAACAATCCCATATGATTCTAGTTGTTAAATTGTCAATGTTTAAAATGTCTGATACCCGTAAATACCATGGCCATATCATGTGCATTGCAGTAATCAATGGAATCCTGATCGCGAACCGATCCTCCCGGTTGAACCACCGCAGTAATTCCTGCTTTGCCTGCAATCTCCACACTGTCGGCAAATGGAAAAAATGCATCGGAGGCCATAACGGCTCCCTGTCAGATCAAATTCAAAATGCAATGGCTTTTTCAATGCTTTGTTTTAGGGCATCCACCCTTGAGGTCTGTCCAACTCCGGAAGCAATCAGTTGTTTATCCTTTGCCAGAACAATGGTATTGGATTTGGTGTGCTTTGACAATTTTATTGGCAAAAATCAGGTCCTCAAGCTGTTCCGGGTTGGCGCCAGCGCTGTTACCTGTTTCATATCCTCTGCCTGCTTCGGTGGCATGGTCCCTGTCCTGAATAACTACACCATTAAGACTGTTCGAATACTTTTTGCCTGGAAGCTCATTATTCTTTTGAACCAAAATAATCCGGTTCTTTTTTTGTTTCAGGATTGCAGTGCATCATGGTCGTATCCCGGCGCGATAACTACCTCGAAAAATATCTTGTTCATCTCTTCGGCCGTTTCTGCGTCGATGGTCCTGTTGGTGATCAACACCCCACCAAATGCAGAAACCGGGTCTCCGGCCAGGGCATCTTTCCATGCATCAACAAGGCTGTCCCTGGATGCAAGCCCACAGGCATTGTTGTGTTTCATGACGGCAAAAGTGGTCTCATCAAATTCATTGATCAGACCAACTGCAGCATCAATGTCCAGAAGATTGTTATATGAGATCTCTTTGCCATGAAGTTGGTCGAATAGTGCATCCAGGTCACCGAAGAAAATTCCTTCCTGGTGTGGGTTTTCACCGTACCTTAGTATCTTGACATTTTGTCACTTAATTTCAGGGCGAGGATCTGTTTTCGTCGAAATAATTGAATATTTCCGTATCGTAATGGGATGACACATTAAATGCTTCTGTAGCAAAAGCTCTTCTCTCTTTCATATAGTACTAGTACCCGTCCCGGATTCAAGAAGATTTCAATCAAAGGTTCATAATTGTTTCTGGGAGGGCACCACAAGCGACATCTTTATAATTTTTTGCTGCAGCCCTTATCAGGGAGATACCACCAATATCGATTTTTTCTATGATTTCCTGTTCGGTTGCCCCTGACTCAACTGTATCCTCAAAAGGATAGAGATCAACAATCACCAGGTCAATCTCAGGGATCTCATATTCAGAAAGCTGGTCCAGGTCGCCTGCCTCTTCCCTTCGTGCAAGTATTCCGCCAAATATTTTTGGATGCAGCGTTTTTACCCTGCCTCCCAGGATGGATGGATAAGAGGTCAGATCCTCAACCGCAATTACAGGGATATTCAGATCTTCAATAAAGCTCCGGGTGCCTCCGGTGGAATAGATGGTATATACCCAGCGCATCAATTTTTTTTACGATGCTGTCCAGTCCTTCTTTTGAAAAAACTGAAATAAGTGCACTGGAAATCTGTTTCTGGTCGGCCATTGGTATTTGTGGATATATCTTGCTATTTTTACCTTACTTTGCAAAAGAAGCGGTTTCCGGTGACAATAAAGAAGCAGAACGCCAACAATTTATTAATAAACGGATGAATATCATTCGATTGATCTGGGAGAGCCTGATTATGGCTGTTCAGGCGGTTACGGTAAACCGGTTGAGAGCCATGTTATCTTTGCTCGGGATTACCATCGGGATCTTTGCAATCATAGCCGTTTTTACAATCGTTGACTCACTGGAAACAAATATCCGGGAGAGTGTTAACAGCCTGGGTAGTGATATTATCTATGTACAGAAATGGCCCTGGGCTCCGGAGGAGGGGATACAGGAATATGCCTGGTGGAAATACATGAACAGGCCCCTGCCTTCCTACGATGAATATGAATACATCAGGGAAACGAGCCGGAATGCTGAAGAGATCTGTTTTGTATCTGCTGTTGAGCGAAGAATCGAATATGGCAACAACTTTGTGGACGGCAACTATCTTTTCGGCGTTACTGAGGGATTCCAGGACATCAGGTCATTTGAACTGGACAGGGGCAGGTATTTTACTCCCATGGAGGCCAGTGCAGGAAGAAACGTGGTTGCCATTGGTTCTGAAATTGCCAAGGAACTATTTGAGAATGAGAATCCTGTTGGGAAGTATGTCAAAATATATGGGCAGGAAGGTCCTGGTTATTGGCGTGCTGAAAAAAGAAGGAAAAGGATCTTTTGACTTCTTTAATCTGGATGAAGTGGCCATTATGCCTCTTCAGTATTACAAGGGATTCATAGATATCCGAAGTGAGTATGTCGGGTCCCGAGATCTGGGTTCAGGCAAAAAGGAATGTGAGCGTAAAGGAACTAACCTTTGAGATCGAACAGATATTGCGCTCCTATCAGAAGGCAGAAACCATCTGAGGAGGATAGCTTTGCCTTGAACCAGACAAGCATGATCGACAATCAGCTGGATCAGTTCTTTGCGGTGTTGAAGATTGCAGGATTTTTTCATTGGGATTTTTTCAATAATCGTGGGGGGATTCGGAATTGCCAATATCATGTTTGTATCGGTGAAGGAACGAACCAATATAATCGGGATACAGAAAGCTCTTGGAGCAAAAAAGTATTTTATCATGTTCCAGTTTCTTTTCGAATCGGTGATGCTATCTCTGGCTGGGGGATTTTTGGCTTATTGATTGTATTTCTGGGGCATTGATAATCACCCTGTCCAGTGATTTTTCGGTTTACCTTACCATGAACAATATCGTTTTGGGTGTGGGGATTTCAAGCCTGATAGGCCTTATAAGTGGGATATTCCCGGCATGGCAGGGAGCCAGAATGGATCCGGTGGTAGCCATAAATACCACATTCTGATTATCTCCCGATCAGATAAACACCGAATAGAGGACCCTTCCCATCAGGAAGTACATAAACAGGCCCATGATGTCATTCATGGTGGTAATAAAAGGACCTGTGGCCAGAGCCGGATCAACTTTCATTCTATTCAGCAGCAGGGGGATCAGTGTGCCAAACATGGCTGCAAAAATAATCACAGCAAACAGGGAAGAGCTCACCGTAAAGGTCAGAGCCAGGTTCTTGCTTACGAAAAAATTATACAGAAAGAGCAGTCCCGACAGGATAAGTCCATTAAGAAGTGCAACCAAAAGCTCCTTAACCAGTTTGCGGAAAGTGCTTTCAAGGCCCAGGCTGTTGCTGGCAATGCCCTGCACAATAATGGCAGAGGACTGGATCCCGACATTTCCTGCCATTGCAGCTATAAGAGGAATAAAGAAGGCCATTTCAGGATTGATCTTTATGTCTTCCTCAAATCGCGCTGATTACTGCAGCAACGACAATTCCGCCGAGCAAACCAATGATCAGCCAGGGAAGCCTTGCCCTGGATAACCTGGCAGCCGAGTCGGTGGTTTCCACATCAGTGGTAATACCCGAAGCCAGCTGATAGTCCCTTTCGGCCTCATCCCTGATCACATCCACAACGTCGTCAATGGTGATCCTGCCCATGAGCCGGCCTATGGAATCGGTAACCGGCAAATACAATCAGGTCATACTTTTCCATAATCTGAGCTACTTCTTCCGAAGGGGTGTCGGCTTGAACAGACCGGATTTCCTCATCAAAAATGTCTTTTATCCTGGAAGATGCACTGGCAAGTAGCAGGGCTTTCAGTGAGAGAATCCCCAGAAGAACATTATCATCACTCACCACATAGATATAATAGATCTCATCCAGGTCCTCGGCCTGCTTTCTCATCTCCCTGATGCAGGTGGCCACACCCCAGTTCTCATTCACCCTGATCAGCTCTTTGGCCATCAATCCCCCAGCAGTGTCTTCATCATAACTCAGCAGGTCGACAATGTCCCCTGCCTGTTCAACATCATCGATATGAAGCAGCACTTCCTGCTTCTTTTCCTCCGACAGATCACCTATCACATCGGCCGCATCGTCCGAGTCCATGTGGTGAATGAACTGGTTGGCGATCACATCCGAGGGAAGTGCCTTCAGGAACTTTTCCCGGTCGTCCTCCTCCAGTTCCACCAGCACATCGGATGCCTTTTCAGGATCAAGCAAAAGGTATAGATATGTGGCCTGATCGATGGTGAGCCCATCATAGATATCAGCAATATCGGCCGGGTGCAGATCTTCCAGGTGGGCCAGAGCAGCCTGATCATCCTTGATCTCAATGATGGATTTCAGTTCATTCAGATATTCCCTGGTCAGTTCAGTTTTCATGGCTTTGCGTTATTAGGAATTACCATGGCTGTTTGCTGCCTGTTGTGACTCAACCCAGAGGGTCAGCTCCACGAATTCAGGAACACCCAGTTGTTCAGGGCGTTTTGTCAGTAGCTCAAAATTGCCGTCCAAATTTAACAAAATAGATTTTAACGAGTTCCGGATCATTTTTCGCCTCTGGTTAAATGTAGTTTTAACCACCCTGAAAAATAGTTTTTCATCACAGGCCAGATTTCCGTATCATTCCTTTCCAGGCGGATCACTCCTGAAGTGACTTTGGGGGGGGGAAGAAAGAACCGGGTTTAACTGAGAACAGGTAACGGATATCATAATATGCCTGAAGCAGGACACTGAGAATTCCATAATCCCTTGATCCGGGTGGTGAGGCAATCCTTTCTGCCACTTCTTTTTGAATCATGCACACCACCGAAGGAATGGATTGCCTGTATTCAAGGATCCTGAAGAAAATCTGACTGGAAATGTTGTATGGAAAATTTCCGATCAGATGAAAATGTCCAGGACACAAATATCTGAAGGTCAAGTTTCAGAATATCCCCTTCGATTATGAGCATCCTTCAGGACAGGCCACTTCTTTTAGAGATATATTACAGAATCCGGATCAATTTCAACGGGCAGCAGATTGAATGTTTCGTTCCAGCAGAGAATCTGGTAAGAATACCCTTTCCGGGTCCTACTTCTATTACAGTAGCATCCTCAGGAGGTTTCCAGAGCATTCAACAATCCTTCCTGCAATGGAGTGATCGGTAAGGAAATGTTGTCCAAGATGTTTTTTGGGGCGTACCATAGTACACTCAAAGTTAAAAGGATTTAGGTATTTTTGGAACGGTTAAAAAAAATTGACGATGATAAAACTTAAGAATCCATATGCAGAATACCCGGAGTATAATTGTTTTGGTTGCAGCCCCACCAATCAACTGGGACTGAGGATGGAGTTTTACGAGGATGAAGATGATATTGTATGCAACTGGCAACCAGGCGATCAGTACCAGGGATTCCATGATATTCTCCATGGGGGTATCCAGGCGACCATGATGGATGAAATTGCAAGCTGGGTGGTATTTATGAAACTGGACACAGCAGGAGTTACATTCAGGTTAAATACACGTTTTCGAAAGCCGGTTCAACATATCCAAAGGTGAGATTGTCCTGCGGGCCAAATCTGAAAAAGCAGGAACGCAGCATTGCTACAATAGAGGTCAGATTAATGGATGGAGAGGGCAATATCTGTTCAGATAGTGAAGTTGAATATTTTGTTTTTCCCAGGCCAAAGGCTGAAAAGGATATGCATTTTCCGGGTAAGGAAGCTTTTTATTAAGATCGAAATGAAGTACGATTTTGATAAAATAATTGACAGAAAGGGAACCGAGAGTGTAAAATACGATCTGCTTCAACCGATATTTGGCACAGAAGACCTGCTGCCCATGTGGGTGGCAGATATGGATTTTGAGGTGGCAGATTTCATCAGGGAAGCAATGATCGACCGGATGAATCATCCGGTTTTTGGCTATACTTACCGTTCAGGCAGGTTTTACGAAACTGTTGCTTCATGGCTGCAGAGAAGGCATGGATGGGAGTGGAGCCTGATATGGTCTGTTTTAGCCCGGGGATAGTGCCTGCACTTAATATGTGTGTTATGGAATTTACCGAACCGGGTGACAGGATCGTGGTACAACCTCCGGTTTACTTCCCATTTTTCAATGCGGTAAAAAACAATAACAGAGAGCTGATATTATAATCAGTTAATTGAGAAAAATGGCAGGTATGAGATAAATTTTGACCAGCTTGAAGAACAATTCAGGAATGGGGTAAAAATGTTCTTCTTGTGTCATCCCATAATCCGGTTGGAAGGGCATGGAACCGGGATGAACTTGAGCGACTGGCCGAACTTGCCGTGAAATACGGGATTCTTGTGATCAGTGATGAGATTCATTCAGACCTTGTCCTTTTTGGTAAACAGCATATTCCACTGGCTTCACTGGGAAAGGAGATTTCGGACCTGACCATCACTTGTGTTGCCCCAAGTAAAACCTTTAATCTGGCCGGACTCTATACTTCTGCTGTAATAGCCACAAATCCGGAATTAAGAAAAGGTTATGAAAGGATCCTGGATGTGGTCCATGTGGGAGGCGATAATATCCTTGGCCAGGTGGCGCTGGAGGCAGCGTATACCCATGGTGATGAGTGGCTCGAACAGTTAAAAGATTACCTGGAGAAAAATTACATAATGCTGTCAGAGCTCCTCTGCAGATTCGGTGCCGGAAATTATTGTTTCCCCCCTGGAGGCCACTTACCTGGCATGGCTGGATCTTTCCTTTCTGGGCAAGAAGGATACGGAACTGAAATCGTTTATTATCAACCAGGCCAGACTGGGACTAAATGACGGACCCATGTTCGGACCGGGAGGTGAACAGCACCAGCGAATGAATATTGCCACTCCGTCAAAAGTGCTCCGCGAGGGGGTAGGGAGGCTGATTGATGCGATTAAAGCTGACAGCTGATCTTTTTGTATATTTAGAGTAACATAAGACCAATTATTATTAACTAAGTAAATATAAAATTTTAAACGAGTGAATCTCAGGTTCTCTTTTACATTTAAGATCATGCTGCCCTACCTGCTTGCAGCTGCAATTTTCCTGGCAATTTTCCTGTCGAAATGGACGAAAGTCAATCGCCTGTTACCTGGCTATCGGCTTCTGGTATTGTCTAAGCATAATCCTGGGGTCGTTCAGAATATATGGCTTAAAGAGACCCCTGTTCAGGATAAGGAACCTGGTTGTTCAGCTTACCAGGGGAAAATTGCCTCATTTCTCAGCATCCAGATCGGCCGACGAGATTGGAGATCTGGAGAGGAACCTGGAGAAGCATGTGAATAATCTCAGGGAGATTGCTCAGTTTTCAAGAACCATCTCCACAGGGGATTTTACTGGCAGGTTTGAAATGCGCAGTAATGAAGATGAGCTGGGAGAATCCCTTCTATCCCTGAAAGATAGCATGATGGAATCCTTAAAAGATACGGAAACCCGAGACGAGAGGAGGAAGAGAACCGTAGCTGGTCGGCCCACGGACTTGCAAAATTCAGTAATCTGTTCAGAGAAGCAGAGGATAATCTGCACGATCTTTCATCGGTATTGATGAAAGAACTGGTGGATTACACAGAAGCTGATGTGGGTGCACTTTTTATTGCAATGGATGAAACTGAAGGTCAGAAAGGCGTTCTGAAGCTATTCGGCAGTTTTGCATTTGACGGGAGAAGTACATAGAACGTTCCTTTCAATTCGGGGAGGGCCTGGTTGGAAGAGCTGCCGTAGAAAAAGAGGTAATTTATATAACTGATCTTCCTCCTGATTACATTAAGATCCGATCCGGCCTGGGGGAGGATGTTCCCTCATCCATTCTCCTGGTTCCTGTTTTGCTGGATAGCAATGTGCTTGGAGTAATGGAGCTGGCTTCTTTGGGAGAGATTCCCTCCTACCAGAGAGATTTTATTCAGCAACTGGGTGATGCACTGGCAACTACACTGGCAAAAATAAAAGCAAATCTGCAGACAAAGATTTTATTTGAACAAACGAAAAAGCAGGCAGAAGAGCTTGCTTCCCAGGAAAAAGTTTTCAGGCAGAAACATGGAGAAGCTTGAAAAAGCAGGGAGAGTACAATCTAAAGAAGAAAAACTGCTTAAAGAGATCGAATTACTTCGAAAAGGATCCTCCTGAATCTTGCAGGACCTGTGCTTAATAAATCATTTTGACAGGTTATTCAGGTACCTAAGTGACAATATGGCATATGTTTTGAATAAAAGCATGCCAATAGTGGCAGTATGTTCCTATTGGCATATACTTTGATCCTTAGGGAGTCATCAAATAATTAAATTATAAACAAAATTAATAGGAGGAAATTAAAATGTTAGCAAAATCAACAAACGTTATGTACCCGCTTACTGGGATGATTTTTTCAATGACAGTTTCTTTAACAACAACAATCCAGTGGCTTGTAATCAAACTTCGCCTGCTGTAAATATTGTTGAGGATGATAATGAGTTCAGGATCGATGTGGCAGTGCCCGGAATGTCAAAGAAGGATTTCAATATTAACCTTGAAAATGATGTTCTGACTGTCTCCAGAGAAGCAGAAAGAGGAGGCAAAGGAAAATAATCACAGGTATATGCGCAGGGAATTCAGTTCAATACGTTCAAGCGGAGTTTTCAACTTCCCGATACAATTGACCAGGAGAATATTAAAGCCAGTCATGAATCCGGGAATACTGTCCATTCAGCTTCCCAAAAAGGAAGAGGTTGTGCAGAAGACTCCAAAGCAGATTGAAATCAAGTAGAATAGTCTGGAAGCAGGATTGTATAAGTCAGGTTAATATGTTTAAGGCAGGGACCATATCAGGTTCCTGCCTTTTTCTTATATCCTCATTTTTCCCCAGGTCATCACGATTACCCCGGCAATAGTTATCAGTCCCCCTGTAAGTTGAAGCATTTCAGGCAGAATGGAGAGATAGATCATCGAACCTATCAATACAAAGAGACTCCTGGTAGACTGAATGATCATAGTCCGTGAAGCTTCAATATAACGAAGAGAAGAATATTGTGCCAGACCAGTCAGAAATGGACCCAACAGGGATCCAATGGCCATGTTGACTGCTGCTCGTCCCGAAATCACAAAGCTCTCCTGCCTGATAATCATAGCTCCCAGGGCAAATACAGAAAAAAATACCACCCGGTTCATGGTCAGGATCCCGGGATGAATATCCTTGATCCGGCTTTTGGCAGTTACAATACTGATGGATGAAAAAACGGATGAAACCAGGATCCATCCCGATCCTTTGCCAAAAAACTCCCCGATTGTCGTGTCCCGGGTGTAGGTGATCAGGATAACCCCTCCGATGGTGAGTATGATACCAATGGCTTCCACCAGGTTAAATCTTTCACCCAGGAACCTGATCCCCAGAACAGTAACAAATAATGGAGTGAGGTTGGAGAGGAAGGAAATTGTGGTAGGATTTTCAGCCAGCTGGATGGAAAGGAACAGCAAAGAAGCAGCACCTAACTCCAGCAGTCCAATAATAAGAAGAGTAATTTTTGATGCCCTGCTCAAGTGGGGATCTTTTAATATCCCGGTTACAGCCAGAAAAGGAAGGATCCATATAAAGGCAAATCCAAACCAGTAGAACTGAAACTGGAAATAATTAACCTCCAGCAAAGCTGCTTTGGAGAATACGTAAACATTGGCCATCCCAAGTGTGGCAAGAATTGCCAGGGAAATCCCTTTTACAAGGGGATTCAGGCCAGGGAACAGGTCTTTCACAATCGGGATTTGATGGCAGCTGTGTCTGCCTCAAAGCCGGGTTTTTCCAAAAGTGCAAACATATTCTTCTTGTAGGCTTCCACTCCAGGTTGATTAAATGGATTAATCCCAAGCATGTAACCACTTATACCACAGGCATTTTCAAATAAATATAAGAGTTGTCCCAGGTAAAATGGAGTTAGCTTCGGTACCGAAATCCGGATATTTGGAACTCCTCCATCAAGGTGGGCCAGAATAGTCCCCAGCTCAGCCATCTTATTTACGTGGTCGATATTCTTACCGGTCAGGTAATTCAACTGGTCAAGATTCTCATCATCTCCAGGTACATTTAGCTGGTGGTCTGTTTCCTCAATACTTATAACTGTTTCAAACAATATCCGTTCTCCTTCCTGGATGTACTGCCCCATGGAATGAAGATCAGTTGAGTTGTCCACAGAAGCCGGGAATATTCCTTTTCCTTCTTTCCCTTCACTTTCACCAAAGAGTTGTTTCCACCATTCAGAAACGTAATGGAGCTTATTATGATAATTTACCAGGATCTCAACCTTTTTCCCGGATCTGTACAGGGCATTTCGTGTGGCAGCATAAAGCGCAGCCGGATTTTTCTCAATTGGAACATTCGGATCACATTGGATGCTCATCTCTTTAGCCCCGGCCACCAGCTGTCGTATGTCAACGCCACATATGGCCAGAGGAATCAATCCAACAGGTGTAAACACCGAGAACCTTCCTCCCACATTATCCGGGATCACGAAACTCCGGATATCCCTCTTCATCAGACAGCTGTCTGAGTGCTCCTTTGTTCTCATCAGTAACTGCTATTATCCGCTGCACGGCTTCTTCCTTACCCACCTTAGCCACCAGGTGATCTTTAAGGATCCGGAATGCCAGGGCCGGTTCGGTAGTTGTGCCCGATTTGGAGATAACGACAATTGAATAGCTGTAATCATTCAGCAGGTCCAGAAGTTCATGCATATAATCCTCGCCAATATTATGCCCTGCAAAAAGCATTTGTGGCGCCCTGGGGCCTTTTTTCAGATGTGCAAAATTATGGGCAAGTGCATCGTTTACCGCCCTGGCTCCAAGGTAAGAACCCCCAATTCCAACCACCACCACCAATTCAGTTTTTTCCTTTAAACCTGAAACGGCGACTTCGATATCTGAAAGATGCTGTTCACCAATTTCTGCCGGGAGTTTAAGCCAGCCCAGAAAATCATTCCCTTCTCCATCTCCCTGGTAAAGCTTATGTTGAGCAGCTGAAGATTCTTTGCCAAGCCTTTTGATCTCTTCCGGTGAGATGAAGTCGTATACCCTTGAAACATCTAATTCTATTCTTTGCATGGAATAATGTGATTGATTAATAGTTGTGTTTAACCCTGGCAAAAGTAGTAAAAAACCCTAAAGGGTTAGCCGGAGTTCAAGCCCGGAATTTGATAATAATGAGTATATTCACACCGGAGGTTTTGCATGTAAGGCTGCTTTCGTAGGATAATTAAACCAAAAACATTTATGAAGACACTTCAACTGGCAGTGACTGTCATTGCTGTACTATTTTTTACAGTTCCTGGAGATGCTCAGAAAAAGGGACTTGGAGTCCATTAATTCCCAGGATCTTAAAATGCATATGGAATTTCTGGCCTCGGATGAGCTAAAAGGAAGAGAAACCGGGGAGCCGGGACTTGATATAGCGGCCAGGTACCTGGCTGTTCAGGCTGAACATATAGGATTGCAGCCGGTTGATGCCGGAAATGGTTTCTTTCAGTACTATTCAATCGTGGAGAGAGCCTATGACAGGGAGAATAGCCAGATTACAATCCGGCTGCCCGGGAATGAACCTGTTATTAACAATGATCCGTTCTATATATTTTCAAGTGGGAATCAACAAAAAATAGTTATTGAAGGAGAAGTTGTATTTGCTGGTTACGGCATTAATGATGAAGAGAATAGCTATAATGATTTTGAAAATATTGATATAAAGGATAAGGTGGTCCTGATAATGAGCCGGGCACCTATGAATGAAGAAGGTACCGAAGCCCTGTTTGGTAAAGATAAATGGACTGGGAGGATGAGTTTTATGTCCAAGATGCGCTACATAAGCTCCCAGGAACCCAGAGCGGTAATGATGGTGATGGATCCCAAAACGGGATACCAATCTATGGAAGATGAAAATCCCGCTATTTCGAACTACCTGAGTCGTTCAAGAAGCCTGAAAGGGGAGCAACCCAGGCAGAGAAGATCGAGGAGGGGGTGTCAACATGGTTCTAATTCACAGAAGTGTGGCAGATAAATTGCTGGAAGGTTCGGGCAAAGATCTGGAAAACTTACAGCTGGAAATTGACAGAAACCTTGCTCCTCAATCCTTCTCCATTGATGGCACCAGGATCGAAATTGAATTAAATATGATGGAAACCGAGGTGGTAGTTCCCAATGTGTTTGGGGTCATTGAAGGGAGTGATCCGGAATTGAAAGATGAAGTGGTAATCTATGTTGCCCATTTCGATCATGTTGGAACAGACGGTGAGGGCGGAGTCTATAACGGGGCTGATGATAATGCTTCTGGAACAACGGCGCTAATTGAAATTGCCGAAGCATTTATGAAGGAAGG
Source organism: uncultured Bacteroidaceae bacterium (assembly GCA_963777115.1). GTDB lineage: Bacteria > Bacteroidota > Bacteroidia > Bacteroidales > SM23-62 > SM23-62. The sequence continues at coordinate 108,343 of CAVZPP010000004.1, forward strand.
AAAGCGGCCAAGGAGAAGTATCGGAATACTCTGGGTATCAGGAGAGGAGATCGGATTGTATGGATCCCGGTATTTTGCCGATAATCCATTGATCCCTGTTGAGAATATAGCTGCTGTAATTAACCTGGATATGGTAGGCAGGACCAGAACAGCAGAGGATGCTGAAAGCAACCGGCCGGGTCTTACAATTCTTGGAGGAGATAGTGTTAAAGTAATTGGAGGCATGCAGAGTACGGTCCTTATGGATATCAGTAAACAGACCCTGGATGAGATGGGCCTGGTTGGGAACTACAAGTACAATGATCTGAATGATCCCGAGCGCTATTTTTACCGAAGTGATCACATAAACTTTGCCAGGAAAGATATCCCTGTACTTTTTTACTCAACCGGAACACACCGGGACTACCACAAAGTCACCGACGAGGAGAAACTGATTGATTATGATAAGTTTTTGAGAATGACCCGGTTCGGCTACAAAGTTGGATTCAATGTGGCTCAATATAAAGATCCGATTGAAGTGAACAATCCCATGTCTGCCTGGTAATATATAATGTGAATTATTCGCTGGATCCCATAGAAAATGTCCCCCTGGGAAAGCAGAAAGCAATTCATCTTCTGAACCGCTCTCTCATGGGGCCCTGCATACAGGAACTGAACCAGTTTGAAGCTGTTACTATAAAGGATGCCCTGGACCTGTTGCTGGACCCGGGAACCACCCCTGAACCACCCCTCCAGGTATTCAAGACCGATCCCAACGTAGCCTTTGGTGAAACCTGGGTTGATGCCCCACTGGATGGGGACGTGAGATCATACAGGAAAAAGAGTTACCTGGCCTGGTGGATCGGAGAGCTATTGAATCAAAAGACCACCCTCAGGGAAAAGATGGTTCTTTTCTGGCACAATCACTTTGTGACCGAAGTAAACGTGGTCAATATACCTGCTTACTTCTATGATTACAATCAGTTGATTCGCCAGGAGGCCCTTGGAAACTTCAAATCTCTGGCAGCAGGAATGTCGGTAAATACTGCCATGTTAAAGTACCTGGATGGATTGAAAAACACGGCTGCATCCCCCAATGAAAATTTTGCCCGGGAACTTTTCGAGCTCTTTACCATTGGTAAAGGCCCCTTGATTGGAGAGGGCGATTACACCAACTATACAGAACAGGATGTGCAGGAGGGAGCCAGGGTTCTGACCGGCTGGAAGGTTAGGAATTCTACATTGTCGGCTTACTTCGACGCTTCCAAACATGATAAGGATACAAAAACATTTTCAGGACATTTTGAAAACCAGTCAATAGCAGATCAGGGCGATTCAGAATACCTGGCATTAATTGATATGATTTTTGGAAAGAAGGAAACTTCCAGGGCCCTTGTCCGTAAGCTTTACCGATGGTTTGTCTATTATAGTATAGGGGAGGAGGTGGAAACCCATATTATCGAACCTCTGGCCACAACTTTTTTTGAGAGCGGATATGAAATAACCCCGGTGTTGAGGCAACTGTTAAGCAGTAAACACTTTTTTGATCCGGATTTTGCAGGATCCTATATTAAGAATCCGCTTGAATTTATACTTGGATCATTGAGAAGGCTGGATGTGAGCATTCCTGAAGATCTGGCAACACAATATGAGTTCTGGTATTATTTTCGACAACTCTCAGGAAATCAGGATCTTGATCTTGGAAACCCGCCTGATGTGGCAGGATGGCCCGCATACTACCTGGCACCCTCTTTTAACGAATTGTGGATAAATTCGGCTACCGTTCCCTTAAAGGCAGATTTCTCAACCAGGTTGATCTCAGGAAACTATAAAAAGAATGGTTTTTCGCTGAAAGTAGATCCCATATCTCTGGCAGAAAAGTCTTCAGTTCCGGCAGATCCGGATATTCTTATTACAGAGCTTTGTGAGATATTATTTCCGGTTCCCATAGACGAAAAAAAACTAACTGGTTTAAAAGAAGTACTTATCCCGGGATTACCTGATTTTGAATGGACACTTGAGTGGAACAATTATAAGGATAATCCTGACGATGTAACCCTGAAGGATGCTGTGGAAAATGCACTTTCAGCTTTGCTGGAGGAGATTATGCATATGCCGGAGTATTACCTGATATAGGAATTAGGAGATGAAGAGGCGAGATTTCATAAAATCCGGCAGTGTACTTTCTACTGTCCCGTTGTTACTGAGCGGACAACCCCTGTCGGCTTTGGCCAGGAATCTGTTCCTGGAATCACTTACTTCTCTTCGGCCCGACAGGAAACTGGTTCTGATCCAGCTTAACGGTGGAAATGACGGACTGAATACCTTTGTGCCCCTGGATCAGTATGATAATCTTCAGAAAGCCAGATCCAATATTATCATACCTCAAACCAAGCTGGTATCCTTTTCAGAATCCATCGGAATTCATCCGGCATTCGGTAAGATAAAAACCCTGCATGAGAATGAAAAGAGCCTGCTTATCCAGAACGTGGGATACCCTCAACCGAACCTCTCTCATTTTCGTTCAAAGGATATTGTTACCTCGGCATCGGCCGCCGATGAGGTATTGCGCTCCGGTTGGATGGGCAGAATGATGAATGAGCTTCATCCCGATTATCCCGTTGGCTATCCCAATGACTCCTATCCTCATCCGGTGGCATTAACCATTGGTTCATCTGCCTCACAGACCTGTCAGGGTTATGGCAGTAACATGAGTGCCGTGATCAAAAACATCAATACGGCATTCCAATCGCCCGACAGCAAAACAGAAACCTATCCCGAAACCCCCTTTGGGAAAGAGATGGAATATATTGCCGGGGTCATGAAAAGAACCGAAGTGTACCTGGAGGGAATTGGGCAAGCTGCAGAAAAGGCTTACAATCTTTCTACTCTCTATCCTGAAACCGGCAACAGCCTCTCCGACCAGTTGAAGATCGTAGCCAGGCTTATTGCAGGTGGCTTGAATACACAGGTATATGTGGTTAGCCTGGGAGGATGGGATACACATTCTGACCAGGCCGAAGAGGGCTCACCGGAAAATGGCAGGCACCACACTCTGCTTACCAAACTCTCGGATGCACTCTTTGCCTTTCAGGATGACCTTGAATTGCTGGGTATTGAAGATGAAGTTTTGGGCCTGGTGTTTACTGAATTCGGCAGACGAATAAAATCAAATGCGAGTTTTGGAACCGATCATGGTACTGCCTGGCCGGCAATCATGTTTGGTTCAATGGTAAACCCCGCTATCCTGGGATCGAATCCTGTCATTGCCAGAGAAGTGGGCAAGAAGGACAATCTTCCCATGCAATTCGATTTCAGAAGTGTTTATGCCTCCATTTTCAGTGAGTGGTTTGAAGCTGATGATGAAGTAATTCGCCAGGTGCTCTTTGAAAAGTTTGAATACCTTCCCATACTAAAATCAACCACCGGATTCCAACCATTTCAAAGAGGTCAGTTGGTGAAACTATTTCCCAACCCGGTAATTGATCAGTCGCATGTTACAATGGACGTAATTCAGGGGGAGTGTACGCTTTTGCTTTACTCGTCCGACGGCAGACAGATCGGGACACTATTCAGCCGGAACCTTGACACAGGTTCACATACAGTATCCCTGGATCTTTCTTTTCTTTTGCAGGGGACCTACTACATAGGATTATTTAATGGAACGGCCAGGTATACCGTTCCATTTGTAAAGCTATAAGGCAACTATTGTTATAGAGGTTTCAGATAGATATTTCTGAACTCCATGGGTGATCCTTCCGACTGTAATCCGATCGTTCCTTCAGTGAGTGTCATATCCGATCCCGTGTTCTGGAGTACTCCATTCACAGATGACCTCAATATTTCCATCCTGGGTAGTGATATCATAACTGTTCCATTCCTCCGGTGGCTACTTCATTTGATTCTTCATATTTCTGGAATAACGATAAATCGATTTTCCTCTGAAGTAACCAGGTAGGTTGAATCTTTAATAGTGAGTCCGGATCCTTTTCCGATACAGACAATATCCCCTGCATTCCCATGTCTTGAGCTGGCATTCGGTGCATAGGGGCCAGATCATATCTTTACCCTGTATATGTATCAGGACACCACTGTTTGTGGGTTCTCCGGTCCACCTCCATTCAACATGCAATTTATAATTGCTGTAGGATTCTTTTGTACGCATATACCCATGGGGTACTCCCGAGTGTATCTATCACTCCATCCTCAACCCAGAACAGGTCACCCGGTTCCACATCAGGAGTACTTACAAAATGTCCCAGTTCTCAAGGTCGTCACCGTTAAACAGCATTACTTTATTGTCAGTTGAACAGGAGACAACCATGCTGAAAATGAATATTAATGCAAATGGATATACTAGACGTTTCATACTGATTAAAGATTTTAGGGTTTAAGAATTCCCAATGTACAAAAAAAACTCTCCGCTGAGTCACGCAGATAGCTGAAAAATGGATGTTTACTAATACTTTTCCGGGATAAAGGTCTGATCTGAAATGGGAGGCCTGACATAACCCTCCATATGAATCGGGGACAGGCTTATCTTTTTATGTTTAATCTCCTTGTAGGGGATAAGCGACAAAAGGTGTTGTATGGTGTTGAGCCGGGCACGTCTTTTATCATCCGCGTTTACTACATACCATGGTGAAATTTTTGTGTCTGTATAAGAGAACATTTCGTCCTTGGCTTTGCTGTATTCAATCCACAGGCTTCTCGATTCAAGATCCATTTCACTGAATTTCCATCGTTTAAGCGGATCTTCAATTCGCTCCCTGAACCGATTCTCCTGTTCTTCATCGCTTACCGAAAACCAGTACTTAATAAGAATTATTCCGGAATGGATCAGCATCTCTTCAAAACGGGGACATGAACGCAAAAAATCCCAGTATTCCTCCTCTGTACAGAATCCCATAACGTGTTCCACCCCTGCCCGGTTGTACCAGCTCCGATCGAACAGGACTATCTCTCCTGCAGAAGGCAACTGGGCAACATATCTTTGAAAATACCATTGGGATTTTTCTTTTTCTGTGGGAACTCCCAGGGCAACTACCCTGCATATCCTGGGATTGAGTCTTTGGGTAATCCTTTTGATTACACCTCCTTTGCCGGCTGCATCACGACCCTCAAACAGAACCACCACACGGAGATTCTGATGTTTTACCCATTCATGCAATTTAACCAGTTCAAGCTGCAAACTTTCAAGTTCCTTAAAATAGAACTTCTTATCCAGCCTGGTGATGTGGGATTCGGAATCCACTTTCCCGGACTTTTTATGCTTGCTGTCTTTACTCATAGTTCCCGTGGGTTTAGAGTAAATTTATGACAAAAATGCTTATAATCCAATGTCATAGGCCATGATAGCCTTACCCCTTCTGATATAAAGGATACCGTATGTGGTTCTATTTCGTGCCAAACAACCTGTCACCGGCGTCGCCGAGTCCTGGTATGATATACCCCTTTTCATTGAGACCTTCATCGAGTGCAGCCAGGTAAATATCCACATCCGGATGGTTCGATTCAATGAGTTTTACTCCTTCAGGAGTCCCTACAATACAAACAAGCTTTATAAAGCCTGCCCCTTCACTCTTCAGAGAAGTGATTGTAGCGCTGGCACTTCCGCCGGTGGCGAGCATGGGATCCAGTATCATTATAACTGCATCTTTCACATTTGGAGGAAATTTGGCATAATAGTTCCTTGGCTCAAGGGTCTTGTGATCCCGGTACATACCCACATGACCTACCTTTGCTGTAGGAATGAGGTTAGTAATGCCTTCCACCATTCCCAGACCGGCCCTCAGTACCGGCACCAGGACAATTTCCCTGGCCAATTCATGTGTTGTGCAACTCTTTAATGGGGTTTCTATCTGAACCTTCCTGACTGGCAGATCTCTGGTGATCTCGTAGGCCATCAAACCGGCAATTTCATCCATGTTCTCGCGGAAATCCTTTGTCCCTGTTTCCTTCATTCGAATCAGCGTGAGCTTATGCTGGATCAGGGGATGTTCAACTAAAGTTAACATTAACGGTTCAGGATTAATTTGAACCTACAAGATAATAAATGGAACCGAAATATACCGGGTGCTCAGGTCATGGCGATCAGGCTGCCTGTGATATAGGCAATTACCCACCAGATATATGCATATCTGGAATATTGGTGAAGAAAACCAGGCACTTCAGCGCGTATCCCATTACCCAGATACAATCGCCAGAGCATCCACAAATCAATACTCATTATCAACAGTGCTGAATAACCGATGAACCCATGAACAGTGAATGGTGAGTTTCTGGATCCGAAGATCATGAACAATGTGGCAGAAATATCCAGCAAAACTCCCAGCGAAATAAAGATCATTACCCGGGGTATTATCTTTTTCTTAAACTGCTCAGTCAAAATTGCAATACTGTAGGAAACCAGTGCAAGAGTGACAACCGATGCACCGATGATAGAGAGTGTATTCATTTGTTTATCTCTTAAAAACTGCCGGGTCCAATTCCCGCTGATTATTTCGAAAAGCCGCTACGAAAGCCTGGTTAAATCCGGCGTTTTTGCAGGCAGTTCTGAATGATAGTGCTTCCTGAACAGTATTAAATTCACCCACGGTGATCCTGTAGGCTCCCTTATAAAGGTATTCCCAGGTATCATAACTGGTTCCTTCGACGGTTACAGAAGTACGGCTATTAGCATTTGAATGGGAAAGGATCTGTACCCGAAATACAACCCTGTCAGGATCAATTACCGGTACTGGTTCCGGTACTGGTTCGGGTTCGGGTTCCGGCTCTTCCAGAACCGGTTCGGCTGTTTCAACCTGTAACTCAGGTTCCGTATCTGCTGCTTCCAGAACTGGTTGGCTCAGGTTCAGGTACAGGTTCAGGCTCTCAATGACTGGCTCAGGCTCCGGCTCTTACGGTGGTCGGTTCCGGTTCCGGCTTCCTACACAATGACTGGTTCAGGCTCCGGTTCCGGTTCTTCAACAGCAGGTTCAGGTAAGGGTTCCTGGAAGGCCTCAGATAACAGCGGTAAAGCGTCAGTTCGAATCCTTTATCCTCAATCAACTCAGCCCCGAAAGGAGAATTCTGAAGAGGTATATCCGGTTTCTATCAAATCCCTGATAAGCAGAGAAATATCCTAACTCCTTGAGTCATCAATACCTGCAAGGAGGAACGCTTTATTATTCAGGCTTAATTTCATAAATCTCACCGGTCATAGACTCTTCCTCAGATGATGTGGAGAACACGCCATTTTTCTGTTTGGATGAATGGAGAAACCAAATTCATCATTCGCGGATTGAAATTCCGGGAAAGATTCTGGGGTTCTCCCCAGCCGGTCCCATTGAAAAAGCAGACATAGATATCATATCCGCCATAACCCATATGACCCGAGGATGAGAAATAGAGATTGTGATACTGGTCGAGGAAAGGGTACCATTCATGACTGGAGGTATTGATACTCTGGCCCAGATTTACAGGGGCATGACCAACCTGTTTCAGTATTCCGTACAATAAACAGATCAAGGCCTCCATTGGACGGAGTCCTGTCAGAGGCAAAAACCAGAAATGTTTCATCCACCGCTATTGCAGGATGCATATATCTTGAGGGATCGCCTGTGAAGGACAGTTGGTCTTGTCTTGAGGCTGCTCCATTGACAATCGACATTTCAAAGATCTTCTCCGCATTTCTTCTTCCTGAGATCCCCACTTTTTTTGTAAAATACACTTTTCGATAATCCCTCGTAAATGACATTCCTGGCTGGTGGATAGGGAAAACCATCATTGGAAACAGGGGTCTGCTGCTCTCCAGAGAAATAATTCAAGAGGTACCAAATATGACTTTACCTGTCCGAAAGCAATATGTTCGGGAATCATGGTCTGATGATACTTTCGTGTTTGAAAGGAATACAAGTCCGTTCCTATAAAATGCCATATCATTTGAAGGGCCATCTATTTTCATGTGCACGGTATCCAGAACCAATAATTCTTCAACTCGAACTGAATCTTCATCAGCTGCCTGAAGATGATCCGAGACATCCAGCTGCACGCATAGAGAAAATACCGGTTCCAAGCAGATTAGACAGATTAACGTTGCCAGAGTCATAAATAATTTGATGCGATTCATGCCTTAAAACAATTACCAGTGCCTGTATTGTAAAAATTGATGCCCTCCCTTGCCCAGGTTAATTCCCAGCGATAGCTCAAATATGATGTTGTCATCATTCAGGTATCCCACCCGGGGAATTCCAGCAGAACCCCTGTATAAAATTTCGGGAACTGATATTGAAAGAACAGCGCGAGAATGTCCAATGACCTGAGATAGGTACCTACATAAAAGTTCTGCATATAAATTTTCAGGTAGGGAATAAGATGTTTGTGTGGCTCAGAGATGGTTGAGTCATTAAGGGAAACAAGCAGAGAAGGCTCAAGAACGATACCGGTTTCTTTTACTAAGTATAAATTTATAACCTCCGTATAGATGGTATTCCCGGGAAATATATGCGTTCGATTCAACAGTCACCTCTTCTGTGACCTTTGTACCAAATGCCGACGTTACAGAGAGACCTCCGAATCCTTGAGGGCCATAATAATACACACCGAAATCCATGTTAGGATTAAATGAGTACTTATCGAATCGGGAACCCTGCATTTTCCTTTTTCGGAACAACCATAATCCCTTTTAATGAACCTCCAATGGAAATATTATGAACATTGGCATCATCAAGAGAAAAATGGATTGAACCTGCAATGGCAACTCCAGAATTCCATGAAAGATTAAGTTGTTCCTGAAATCCGTAAACACCGAAACCAAATCTGGAGTAATTCCCGTCAGATGCAATAAGCCGTTTATGTAAACTCAGTACCTGGCTGTCAGGATACTTCAGGGCTTTTGTGGTAAGTCCTATATTGGTAAAATCTTTACTGCCTACAAATGCAGGATTCAGTACCATAGGATTATATACCGGAATTGAAATAGGTTTGGATGGGACATCCTGGGCAGTCAGCATTCCGCTGAAAAGAAAGAGAATAACTACTATGAATCTTGTTATTTTTCTAAGAATGCTCATAATGAACGTTCACAATACCTTTGAAAAGATACTACTTTTTATAAAAATGATTTCCATCATCAATTAACATATCACATAAAAATAGCAATTTGACTTCAAATATGCTTTCTCCTGTAAACTAAAATCCCTGCACAATTGTTTAACCTGCATCCCTCACCCATGAAGTAATCAATCATATGACATATTAAATAATAAAATGAGGGAACAGCTGAGGCTTTATTGTTGTGGTGTTGGCAGCAGTTCGGCAACGATGAATTGTTGCTCCTGGTAAAAGTGACCGGAGGAGATCAGTCTATTATTGGAAGCATCCTCATCATTCCCAATATCGGCAAAGGCATCGATAGTTCCTGATGCGATCACCACAAATCTTTCCTGCTTCGTTGTATCGGCCGAAACAGTATAAACCTGCGACAAACCTCCTCCACTGAGTGCTTTTACATCTATTTCATTTCCTGTGGCTGTATTATAAATGGCCAACTCGCCCGAAAAGTCAAAAATGGTTGGAATATTACCCGGAGATAAAACCTGAGGATTAACATTGACCAGGACAGTAGCGAATATTTTCTGGTCTTTGATATGTGCACTTATCTCGGCCGTCGGATTGATAAGCAAAATGGGTTCTTCCTCTATCCTGATGCAGCTAATAAGCATTACAAAGGCTAAGATCGGGAGGGCATATGTGGTTTTCATATAATTGCGCTATGTCGGTCTAAAAGTATGAATTCAATGCAATATATACAACTCGCTTCATTCATTAAACAATTCGTCAACTGATCTGTTCTATTTTCGAATTATCTTCTATCGAGCTCCATTAAAAGAACTTCAACATGAGAAAACTACTTATTTTTTCTTTCCTGTATCTGTCAGCCTGTGCCAGTGTGCCCCTGACAGGGCGAAAACAATTTGTGGCCATTCCCTCCTCACAAATAATATCCCTTAGCAGTGATAGTTATACCAAAGTACTGGATGAGAATGAGCTTTCGTTCAATCAGCAATATGTGAATTCAGTAAAAAGGGTTGGTAACGCTTAACAAAAGCCGTGGAGCTTTACCTGGAGAAAAATGGGATGAGTGCATATACAAAAGATTATGACTGGCAGTATAATGTGATTGTTTCAGAAGATTTGAATGCCTGGTGCATGCCCGGCGGACAGATTGCTTTTTACGAGGGGATTATGCCTGTTTGTGAGGATGAAAGCGGGATTGCTGTGGTAATGGGGCATGAAATTGCGCATGCAGTGGCACAGCATGGAAATGAGACGAATGTCTCAGCAACTACTAATTCAGATGGGAGGAATTGCACTGTCGGAAGCGCTTAAAACGCAGAAAGAAGAAACCATCAACCTGGCATTGATAGCCTTTGGAGTTGGGTCAAAAGTTGGGGTGGTAGTTACCCTTTTCAAGGACGCATGAGAGTGAAGCTGATGAACTTGGACTGTACTTTATGGCCATGGCCGGATATGATCCGCAAACAGCTCCGGAATTCTGGGAGAGGATGGAAGCAACGTTGAGGCACGCCCACCGGAATTCCTATCAACACATCCGGATCCCGCCAACAGAATTGAAAATCTGAATAGGCTAATGCCCAAAGCACTGGAGTACTATAATCGCGGCAATAATTAAGGAATAACAATAACCGGATCTACATCTGGAGCTGTACTTTCTTTTTGGGATAGTTTTTATACTGGATTAATAGCCCAAGGCAACCAACATTTTCTTTGATCTCCTCTTCGGTTGATTCCCTGGCAAGAACATCAACTTTAATAATCAGGGATTTGGTTACGTCAAATCCCAGACCCAGTGATTCAAGGTATTTATCTTCTTCGTTATCATAAAGTACCTGTTCGGTCTGCTGATCAATCAGCACAAAATGGATGGGATACATCTTCTTATGGGTGCAGAAAGAAAGAATATAATCTTTCTGACCATAGAACACAATGTTTAATTCAACAGTATCCAGTGGACTCAGGGAAATGGATTTCGACTGGCTGTATAACTTGTGATCCCGCTGAAGGTCATACCTGCAGTCGCCTTCGGTATGATGGTTTTCACATTCCTGCGATAAAAGCTGTACAGGGAAGTAAATAGATAAGATGCTGCCAGTATGGTATATTTGATGGATTTGTTTCATAATATTCGATATATCTGTTAACCTTCAATAATTTTTGTTCTCAATTCAATAACTGCGCTCTTCAGCTTTTCAAAATCTTCTCGGTGAAAGGCTGGGTTGACTCTTGACTGCCTGAGTTACCAATCACAAGCTTTCTTTGGTTGCCCGGCATCTTAGTCCCTGCAGTTTTGATGGAAACATCCCCGGTTCCTGGATCAATTCCTTCGTAGATATCATGGATCTTTTTCAGATCATCAATGGTCGAAGCCACATTGGGATCATCCTCTTTCACACTCTCGGCAAAGTCATGAAATTATCGATGGTATATTTCTGATCGGCCAGGTGTTGCAGCAGGTAATCGGCCTGTCTCATAATCATCGATCAGGTTCACTGCCAGGAAAAGGCTTTCTGCAAAAGCTCCTGCAGATAGCATAACCACTGTATTGGACCTTTCATTTCTTTCACAGAAAGAAGGATATTCATAAATGCATCATTGGAGATATTGTAGAGAGAATCCATATATTCCACATTATTCTTTGCATTCTCGATCATTTCATCATCCACTGCTTCGTTGATCCGTATCTCTTCGGAAAGATTCCTGACAACCTCCAGGTAATCAAGGGTGGCTTCGTGCCTTCCAAAGAGGGCAGCATAAGCCAGGTCGGTCATGTAGACTCCCAGTATGTAGGTCTTGGATTTGGTGTCAAGATACTTATCGGACTGTCCTACTGGATTTAGGAGGTCCCCATCATAGGTCATCTCAGCCATATCAATAATGCTGAGCATCTCTCCCGGAGAAGGATACAAATGATAGATCTGGTTAAAAGACTCGATTCCATCCGATAGTGCTTATCCGCTTCCACATCGTCAATCAGGGTGGGTGTTCCCTTATTACCGGATTGACATCCTGCAGCCAGTAAGAAGCTGATCACTGCAGTGATAAGCCAGGTAAGTATAATTCTTTCTTCTCATAAGATGTGTTTTTCATATTTGATTTAATCATACAATTTAATACAAATAAATTTAATTATTGCCACGGAGTCTAACTCCTTTGCCGCAAATCTGCCCAAAAAACTCAAGGTCTTTCGTAAAACGCTATATCTCAATAGAAAGTAGAGGACCATGGACATAATCCATATGGCTATAATATTAAAAAGAAGAGTGGATGAAATGAGTATTCCCAATCGCTTCACTGAAGCAAGAAAATGTGCACGTCCATTTCTTTTTACAGGATACATATAAATCGGTTCCATTTTCCGAAGCAACTCTCTTCTTTTTTTACGATCTTATGTAATTCATTTCTGTTCAGTACCAGGTCGGCCAGCTGGTCATTGTGGTAGGTTCTTTTAAAGCCATGTATTTATCCAGCCCTCCTGCGGCATTTTCAGCGAATCCAAAAGAGCATCCTTTTCAAAGGATAGTCGTTCCCTGTGCGAAGAAGTGCGGTTTGATATTTGCGCAGCCACCGGATGGCCTCCTCACCTGCTCGGCAGAAAATTGTCCGGGTAGAGATTTTGAATCCTGGATAGTGCCGGTGAGGAAGATATGAAGAAAATCCGCTTCTGATGGTATGCAGCCATGCTTGAAAGTTCATGGTCTCCAGGATCTAATCCTCATATATCATTGGCATCCTGAATCTCCTGGATCAATGTTGGAATAAGAAATTGCATGTCATAGGTGACATTGCTTTCGAGCATTTCGTGATCATAAAAATCATCCTGGTATCGGTTATTGACAAACTGATTTACAATCAGTGCTTCATAGGCCCATCGGCTGGCCATCAGGTCACCTGAAACCGGGACGGTATGGTGTGATGCAAATTTATAATGCAGTTTATCAAATTTGACAATAACCCCGGCAAGCAGAATCTGTGGTACCAGAAGAAAGGGAACAATCACATAAATGGCCACTACTGATTTTAATCCGTCGGAGATATTTAGACCCAGAAGATTGGCAAAACAGGCTGTTGAAAAAAGGATCAGCCAGTAGGAAAAGGTGAGGCCCTTGATCTCCATGATCAGGTTCCCGATGATCACGAAAAAGAACATTTGTATTGCAGAGAGGATAAATAACAGTGAAATTTTGGACAGCAGGTAGGAGGTCCGGTTCAGGTTCAGGAAGGATTCCCTCTCCTGGATTCTCCGGTCTTTAATAATCTCCTCTGCCGCAATGATCAATCCCAGGAAGAGCGCTACAATCACACTCATAAAGAGGAAGGCAGGCAGATTCTCATTCTGACTGAAAATATACAGGTGTGGATCGGACTCATCTCCCGAAACATACTTGGAAAAGAAACCCAGGATCACAGCCAGAAGAGGAGCTACGAGTAATGCGATGGACATGAACTGGCGATCGGCCAGCTTGGAAAGCAGGTTTCTATGAAAAAAGATCAGGAATTGCCTGAATGCACCCGGGATCATAAACTTATTATAGGGAACCCAGCTTTCTCTGGTTTCAAATTCCAAGCCGGTTTCAATCTTTTCCCTGTAGAGCCTGTACCACTTGGCTGGAGGTGTTTTCCGCGTGGATGTGAATTCTCCATATTCATTCACATTTCTGGCTTCAATGATCTGGAGAATTTCTTCCGGATTTGTATTCCCGCAGGTTGCACATTCATTCTCTCCGTGCATCGACCCTGTCGGCCAGCTGTTTGAAATAGGTGATCCCTTCAATGGGATTTCCGGAATAGACAGGATATCCTCCCCGGTCCAGTACCAGCAGATGGTCAAATTGTTTAAAGAGATCTGATGAAGGCTGATGGATGTTGGCCATCACAAGTTTTCCGTTCATAGCCTGCTCCTTTAAAAGGGCTACCACATTTTCCGAGTCGGTGGATGAGAGTCCTGAAGTGGGTTCATCCACAAATAGGATCTGTGGCTCCCGGATCAGTTCCAGGGCAATATTCAGCCGTTTTCTCTGTCCGCCGCTGATAAATTTGTTCAGATGGTGATCCTACTTTCAGATCCCGGGCTTCGAAAGGTCCAGGTCGGTCAGCATGGATCTAAACGGCCTCATTTAATTTCTTCCTTGCAGTGCCCATTTAGACAGAGCCTTGCATTGAACCAGAGGTTCTGATAAACAGTTAATTCCTCGATGAGCAGATCATCCTGTGGAATATAGCCGATCATTCCCTCCACTTCTTCGGCATCATCTATAAGGTGGTGCCCATTGATATAAATATCGCCATGGTCGAGTTTCAAACTGCCATTAAAACCTTTAACAGGGTGGATTTACCTGCGCCACTGCCTCCAATGACCCCTACAAGTTGTCCTCCTTTTCCATGAAAACTGAATCGCTGTATCCCGTTGTGAGAATTCTTGAAGTGGAATTCAATGTCCCTGGCCAGAAAATCCACTGCATGTCCATCGGTATACCTGATAAATCCCGAAACAATATCAGAATAATAGATGGGTGTTATCCCTTCTCCTCTTATGGCACCTCCTTTGGGAAGAATATACACATGTCTGGGAAACATGTATTTGCCATTGTTATCCAGCCGGGCTCTTCCCCACATACTGAAACAGATAAATATCTGCCCTCTGGATCTTCAGAACATAGATCTGTCCGGAGAGGTGGTCCTTCTGCAGATGCCTGATCTCCCCTTCTATAAAATCAGGATCATCCATTACAATCAGGAGCGTCTCCTGATTGGGAACGTTATAAAACTTCTCCACAATAAATGCGGTGCAGTTCTCATACTCCTCTTCGGTAATCGACAGGCCGTCAGCCACTGTCCTGACAGCATCCTCAAGGGTGTTGGTGAATCCAGATGTGGAGGAGGATGCATCAGAGAAGTATTTGGAAAACCTGATCAGGCTCAAAAGGATCATAAAACGGTGCCGGATATGGAGCTCTTCGACGATCTGGTGACAAATGCTCAGCATCTTTACCGACCATGCAGAAATTTTTTTATTCTTTTTTCCTTTTTCATATTGATCCAGTTCCAGGGAATATTCATCAAAGATCAGCAAGATATCTTTCAGCCAGTTTCGGATTGAATTCCTGGATCAGGAATGATTCCACGAAATTTCTGGCCAGTATATGCACAACTTCCCTGTTTATGCTTACCATAATGGCAAACAGACGCATCAGGGAGTTGAGCATGGATTCATTCATGCCCGAATACCATTTTAAGGCAACCCTGATTTTCCGTTGTTTTTTGAAGATTAATCTTCCTCCGTGGGTTTCCATGATCATCTGTGAAACGGCGAGCCCGATACCCATGGAAAGATTTAGCGGAGCATTAGAATCTGAAAAGTGAGCAGAAAGAATATCAAACAGGGTATCGGTGTAATTGGCCCCCTGGTCCTCTACCCATATTGCCAGGTTGTCCATTTAGTACTGGAGGTATCCACCGAAATAGTCCCGTTCTTTTCGGTATGTTCCATTGCAAACCGGATCATGCTAACCAGACAACTTACCAAAAATCCTGAATCACCCTGAATCTCATGATCCGGCGATCCTGGATTCCTGTTCAACGTGATTCCCTGTTCTTTCAGCTCTTCGCTGGTTTCAATGGATCCAAACTGGATCACCTGCTTCAACAGGACTTTGTTTTTTTTCAATTGAAATCCCGGTGATTTCAGGACTGAAATCTGCTTTGCCAGCATGGAGAATTGCTCGAGCTTGAATACTGAGTGGTCCAGAATATTTACCACATCGGTCAATTCGTCCCCTTCGATCTTTGTTTTCAAAAGGTGAAGGGTTCCCATAATCCTGTTCAGGGGTGCACTTATCTCATTGCAGATTGAATTGATGATCTCGGATTTCAGAACCATCCACATTCAGCAGCTCCTTATTGACCTTTTCGAGTTCCTCCAGGATCTGCTTGTTCCTTTTCTTCAGATGATATACTTCCAGAGAGCTATTGATGGATTGACGGATCTCATCGGGTGCCATGGGTTTCTTAATATATCCGTGGACCCGTCCTTTGTTTACAGCTTCAATGACGGTTTCTGTATCTGTAAAAGCTGTTAAAAGGTATCTTCGTATATCGGGATATTTTTTCGCAACAATTTGCAATAGCTCGGTACCAGACATTTCTGGCATGCGCTGGTCGGATACCAGCACCTGGATTTCCTTCTTTTCAAGGATGTTGAGTGCTTCTTTAGGTGAGTCGGTCAGAATAACATCATAATCCTTCCTAAAAGTTGCTTCGAACAACTTCAGATTCATGGGAAGATCATCCACGTAGAGCACAGTTGGTTTATCCTGGGCCATGGTGAGAATCAGTAAGGGGTTGAATAGCTTTCTCAAATATAGTTCATTTTCACCTACCCCTCATAAAGAAACGGATTCAGGATATGTTAAAAACAGAAATAATATCAACAACCATAATTTTTAATTATTACTTGAATTTCATAAATTGTGGTACCATAAGAAAATTTAAACTGGAAACCAAAATGCAGGAAATATGAAACTAACTACCTCAACCCGTTTAATTAAATTCGTTTTTGGATTTATTGCCGGCATGCTCATCGTTCTCTCCGGTTGCAAGACATCACCGCAAAAACAAGGTGCATCAGGCAAAACCGAAACAGAGCCAACCAAAGAGGCGGTGATCCAGGAACTGTCTGGTTATCCCATTCCTACTTCCTTTGAAATTACCGAACTCATCCAACAGGCCGGAGCGCCATATATCCTGACACTTTCAAATGACCCTGAGAAAGCAGGAGATTATATAACCCAGAAGGATAAAGCACTTAACCTGGGTGTATATGGAACGGATCTCTGTTACGCCAGTACCTATATGATGAAACAGGGAACCATGCTGTTCCTTGAATCATCAAAAACCCTAATCGACGAACTGGGAATTGCCACAACATTTAACTCCAATTATGCCCAGCGGATTGAGAACAACCTGGATGACCGTGACTCACTCATGGAGATCGTTTCTGTTTCCTTTACAGATACATGGAAATATCTGGTTCATAACCAGCAGGATGTGCTGGCCAGGCTGGTGGTTTGCGGTAGCTGGATCGAGGGAATTTACATTACCAGCAATATTGCACTTACCTCACGGGATAATAGTGAATTCCTGGAGATCCTTGCAAAACAGAAAAAATCTCTCAATACACTGGTAGCACTGCTGGAGCCAGTCAAAGATCTGGATGAGGTTACCGAGGTTTTCAGAGGATTATTTGACCTTCAGGACCTTTACAAGGGGGTGGAAGGTAGTCTAACAGCAGAGCAACTTGAAAAAGTGACAGCCAGGATTGAAGCATTACGAGACGCTATCGTTTAGTTTATATTCGATATACAGGACCGACCCTGAGCAATGAATGAAACAGTGATCGCTAATGTCTAAAACTATATTATCATGAGAAAAAATCTTTATTTATCCATTCTGGCAATATCCATTATCATTCTCTGCTAGTCCTTCAGCCCGGAAAGCATTCAGGTACCGAAATCCCCGACGAAGTAAACAAGGTATTAGTCGTATCCTGTTACGATTGCCATTCCACCGATGCAAAGAACAAAGATGCCCGCAAGGCCCTGAATTTTGAAGAGTGGGATAACTACAAACCGGCCAAGAAGATAGGGTTGCTGGGGGATATCTGTAAACTGGTTGAGGAAGCCAAGATGCCGCCGAAAATGTACCTGGGCATAAAACCTAAAAAGAAACTATCGGAAGAACAGAAGAAGCTCATCTGTGACTGGACAGCTGAATTGAGTGAAAAGCTTATGAAGGCAGAGTGATGCAGAAACCAATAAGGATTGCAGGATTGGTCCTGCTGGCAGCTCTGGTTGTCCTTCAATTATTTCAGCCTGAACGAAACCTTGGGCCAATAAATGCAAAGGATAATCTGGTTGCAATAACAGGTATGCCTGACAGCCTGGCCACGATTTTCAAAATTTCCTGTTTTGATTGTCATTCGAATCGAACAGAATACCCCTGGTACAGCTTCATATCACCCATATCATGGTACCTCGAAAATCATATCAAACAGGGGAAGGACACTTAAATTTCAACAATTTTGAAAGCCTGGATAAAAACCAGAGGATTGGAGTTCTTGCTGAAATTTGTGATGAAGTTGAAACCGGTTCCATGCCCCTGAAAAGTTACCTGCTGATCCACCGGAAAGCCTCGATCAGTGATGAGGAAAAGGTTGCTCTGTGTACCTGGACTGAACAGGAAGTCATGAAAATTATGAGGGAGTGATATGACCTATGTACATGGATATACTGACCGGGAAACCCGAAGGCTCCTTGAACAATCTCTGATCCTTGAAGAGCTTCTCCATTCAGGAACCAGTTATCCTCCAGGGAGTCATGTGCTTGAAGTTGGATGCGGGGTGGGGGCACAGACAGCTTTACTGGCCAGGCGTAATCCTGGAATCTATTTAACTTCAATCGATATTTCCGAATCCTCTGTGATACAGGCACGGAAAACGGTTGAGGAGCAGGGGTGCGAAGGTGTGACCATTAAGCAGGATAATATCTATGATCACCATCTTGGGACCAATACTTTTGATCATCTTTTCGTTTGTTTCTTACTTGAACATCTTGAGGATCCACCACTTGCCCTGGAAATAATGAAGAATCTGCTAAAAAGAGGAGGAACGCTTACCATTATTGAGGGGGATCACGGTTCGGGATTCTGGACCCCCGAATCGGAAGCCTCCAGGTTAGCCTGGCAGGGCCTTGTCGCCTCCCAGCTGGCGCTTGGACATGATCCTAATATAGGAAGGAGGTTATTTCCTTTATTACAGGCTACCGGCATGTCGGTCGAGGATGTTTCTCCCAGGGCCGTATATGCCGACCGTTCCAATCCGCTATTGCTGGACGGAGTCGTAAACCAGATCATTGCCCCAATGGTTTATTCGGCAGAAATGAACGTGCTTTCAGAGAGGATTATAGATCCAGAAACGTGGGAACAGGGATTGAAGGATATCAGCATGGTAGCCATTCATGAAGAGGGAACATTTTTTTACACGTGGTTTAAAGGAGTTTGTATAAAAGTCTAACCGGGTTCAACCGTATTCCATCATTGAAATTCAATTATTCGTAAAAAAGCCTGGAAGGTTTCTGCCTGGTCGTTTGACAATAAACAAATTAAAAGATATTTTTAATAAGAAAATCTGAAACATATAAATGAAATAAAGCTATGAGAAATCTTGTGAAGATCGGTATACTGATCTGCCTTAGTGCAGGTTTGACCTCCTGCGAAATGGTAAGAGGCTGGTTTGAGGTTGAGTTCGATACCACCCTGAGCGGGGATCTGGATATAGATGTCCAGGAATCTGCCAAGAAATCCACAAACAGTCATGGGTTTCAGGCTTCAGCTACATTGAGCCTTCTGGATGATAAAGAAATTGAAAAATACGAAGCCAACATTAACGAAATTGAAGTCACCGGAATTGTGGCGGAAGTTACTTACCTGAGCACTGCCAGTGTTATATTCAGTAGTGAAACCGCCTTCACCATCTCAGATGGTTCCAGTTCTGCGAACTGGACCCTGGGCAGTGACTGGACGGTCTTTGAGGGTGCGGAGATGTCCCTGGAGGACATGGGAGGAACATACAATCTTGTGAAAGGCATCCTTGACAAACATGGAGAATTCGAGATTAGTACTGTTGGGAAGTGTTCCGAAGCCGGTGTTTCCATCACCATCAGGATCGGTATCGACGCAATAATCAAAGCAAGTCCGCTTTAGTGGGATAAATATAAAAGACTTTGCAAAGACTGGATTGCTGATCATGTTCTGTTCTGGTATCTCCTCCTGCGAGATGATCAAAGGCTGGTTTGATGTGGAATTTGAAACCACTCTCAGCGGAGATCTGAATATCAACATAGAGGAGTCAGAGAAAAAATCCACCAATGAATATTTCTTTCAGTCACTGGGTACTGTGAACCCGCTGGACGATGAACAGATCGCGGAATATAAAGACCATATCAGGGAAATTGAAGTCACCCGGATCACTGCCGAAGTTATTGATCTGAATATGGATAGCGTGGTGTTTATGGAAGGAACAACCTTCTCTATTGTGAGCGGTTCCAATATCACCGAATGGTCCCTTGGCAATGACTGGACCATCGTTGATACCACCGAGATCTGGCTTGTGGATAATGACGGAGCATATGGCCAGGTTGAGGATATGGTGGCAGCTCAGGAAGAGTTCAATGTGGGAGTAACAGGTGTTAGTAAAGAAGCCGGTGCTTTCCTTACGATGCAGATAGTTATCGAAACACTGATCGCCGCAGAACCAATTAAATAATGAAAAAACTGATCAAACGAATTTTATGGGTACTCCTGGTGGCCCTCATACTGTTTGCCGGCTGGTTTGCCTGGCCCAGGCTTCCCATCATAACAGCCTTTGCTGCCAAGGGAATGTGTTCTAGCGTATTCCTGGCAGATAAGGAACCGGAAAGGGTTAAAGCTGAAGATCTTTCCTTTTTTCCCATCAGCCTTGCTAAATGCAAAGTTGACTACCAGGAGAAATCGGTTACCTCCACTGTAATGGGATTAGGCAAGCGGAAGGCAGTATTCAGGGAAGGACTGGGTGCAGTACTTGTGCTGGACAAACCTGAAGATGAACTAAGATCAGAGTCGTTTACAATACCTGATCCGGGATACAGTCAGGATACCATTCCCTGGCCCGTGGGAGATCTGCTGCCGGAGGAGTTGCCTGATGGTGTTGATTATGAGCAGCTGGCTTTAGTTTTGGATGACGCAATTGATGATCCCGGTGCAGAAGCGTTCAAAAAAACTCTTGGCGTAGCGGTTGTCTATGATAATGTGCTGATCGGTGAGAATTACCTGGAGGGATATGATTCCCATACAAAATTCCATGGATGGTCCATGACAAAGAGTGTGACCGGTGCATTGACCGGTGCCCTTGTGATGGAGGGAAGAATGGATATTGGAGCCGCGGCGGATATTCCTGAATGGTCCGGAGACGAAAGAAAGAATATCACCGTAGAGAACATTATGCATATGAGCAGCGGACTGGAATGGGTGGAAAACTATTTTACCATATCAGACGCCACTGTTATGCTTATGCAGAGCGATGATATGTTCTCTTCGATAGTCAGTTGTGAAGCTGCTCATGCCCCGGGAAGCTACTGGAACTATTCATCGGGAGATGCAAACCTGCTATCCGGCCTTATCAGGAAAGCCATCGGCAACGACGATGAATACCATGGATACGTGTATTCAAGATTATTTCATCGCATTGGAATGCTGAATACGATAGTGGAAACCGATGCCAGCGGATTATTTGTGGCCTCATCCTTCAGCTATGGATCAACCCGCGACTGGGCACGTTTCGGCATGCTATTCCTGAATGAGGGGATCTTTGAGGGGGACACCGTACTGACCCCGGAATGGGTGGATTACATGCGAACCCCGGCGCCGGCGTCGGATGGCACCTATGCATCCACTTTCTGGCTAAAAGAACCCAGCCCTGAAAATGTGCTGGTGGATGTGCCGGATGATATCTTTTTTGCAGACGGGTTCCTGGGACAGAGGGTTTATATTATTCCGTCAAAAAAACTGGTGGTAGTGCGAATGGGATACAGCCTGAGCAACTTCAGCGTAAATGATTTTCTGAGGGACGTTATTGCAACCCTGCCTCATTAGAAAGGAGTATAATCCAGTCACTGTCCTGGTTATCGGGGGCTCCGCTGATGGTTACATATCTTCCTCCGCGGATGGATGTCATTTCACCTTTGAGCAACTCACCCCCATTCCGGGGATTAAACCAGCTGACCGAATATTGATTGGTGTCTCTGGTCAAATCAATGGAAACCGGACCTCCTTCTGGCAGATAGATAGCATAAATACTTCCGGGTTTTGAAAAGCAGTAGCCGGCAGATACCAGTTCGTCATGACAGCTCATCTCTGGAAAGGGAAGATGTTCCGTAAAAAACTCAATAGCATACCGGGTCTGGTCCCACATGATCTCCCTGCTCCGCCAGTCTTCACAATTCAGGTCTCCATGGGCATACTTATACCCAAAATACCACTCCACACCTGCTCCGCCTGCCATCAGGTTCCCCCACAGGGCTTCTTTCCGGATGGTATCGTGATCAGGATCATCTGAATCGGGCATAACCCCCATCCAGTGGGGTCCCAGTTCATCGGAACACACCACCCATTGTTTTGAGATGCGGATGAAAGGTTGATCCATTTCCTGGTAAAGTCATGTACCCTGGGATGGACGGGCTTAATTGCATGGAAGGTCCGTCCAGATCTGGAAATCCAAGGAATGGTTCAATCAGTCCGGGTATGGTCCGGGTCACCCGACATGGGTATGAACCACAATAAAACTATTATATGGATTTGTTTTTCGAATATATGTCATCATATCCTTCCTCTGTTCTACTGTCTGGCCAACAGGAGTCCATGGTGCCGGACCGTTCTCTTCTCCAATATTCCAGGTGATGGCCAGGTGATGGGAAAACCGGGCAATGAGTTCCGTCAGGTAGAGCTTTCTCTGCACATCCAACCTCCTGCATCAAGCAAACACTCATTTTCAGTTTCCTGCAATACAATGTGCATCATGATCCCCAGTTGCTCCATGTGTGAAAACAATTTCCCACTGGTCCAGCCTGGAACAATCGAACCGGTATCGTTCATCCGATCCGTCCATGGCCAGACATCTTCTCCGTCCCCCAGCACATTCATTGTAAGAAAATATGCCGAGTTCATTCCCTTCGATGCCAGGTAATTCATTGCTCCAATCAGTCCCTTGCCTTTATCAGTCCTTCCAGACAGGATCTCCGGGTTTCCAATCCTGAATGATGGCATTGTAGCTATGAAGATCAGATTTGGATTATCTTCTCCCATGCGGCTGATGTTGCTGCCACCATAATTTGTTCCATCAAAGTCCTTGAAAGCAAGCAGGTTTTCCGGACTGTCCGTGCCTCCCTTTATAAAATATTTCCCCGATCCGGTAAAACGAAGGTATCGCTCTCCCACATATTCAAGTCGTCCCTGTGCACGAAAATCCTTGCCGGATTTATCGGACGATGCGATGACAAATGAACCTGATATTCCATCAAATGAAACAGGTGATCCTGCTTCAGGATCTTCATTGATTGCCAGGTTAGGGCCTTCCCTGAAAGAAGCTTTAAAGTCCATGTTCCGGGTCTGTCTGGTTTGAAACGTACCTGCCAGATATCACCTTCGATTGGCACTGCTTTCCATGGCTTTCCGTCGGCTGCAAAAAACCGGGAACAAGAAAAGTATCCTTGTCACCGGTAAATTCTACCATCAGACGGTAATTGAGAAATGGATTGGGATAGCTCTGTTCGCTAACCCATGGCCCTTTGAATGAAAATGTAAGGGTGTGCCAGGTTTTAAGTTCGCCATCAATTTTGTAATCTTCGCCAACGGAACAGCCAGACAAGGACAAGAATCATTACCAACAAAGGAACAAACACTCTGATATTCATAGTATTTGATCAAATTAGATAATATCAACAATGGAGGAAATGTTGAGCCTCTCAGGGGACTCGAACCCCCGACCTGTTCATTACGAATGAACTGCTCTACCAGCTGAGCTAAAGAGGCAATCAGTCGCTTAAAAGTGGAAAGATAAAAGTGATAAATAAGAAAGTAAAAAACTGGAGGTGAAAAATTTTCCGGGGGAGGAGTTTTAAGGTAAACCTTATATGCTTGACCAGTATTATTTCCTATTTTAGCATGCAACCAACAGCTATTTACCTAACTATGAAACTCCCAAATTCGTATTACAATCCACTATCCCTTGTAGGCAGTCTTCTGGCCGGGATAAGCCTGATGATTTTTGTTTTTGCATTTATCGCCTCAAATCTGCTTGATATTGGTGGATCCTATATCGGACTTTTTATCTATATCGTATTGCCTGTTTTCCTGGTCATTGGACTCATACTGATACCTATCGGAATGTCCAGGAAGTCAAAACGTGTGAAGAAGGGAACAGAGGAAGCCACTAACTGGATTAAAATTGATCTCCATAATCCAAGGCATTATAACGCTATGGCAATATTTGTTTTTTTCACACTCCTTTTCCTGGTGCTGACCGGGATCGGAAGTTTTCAGGCCTTTCATTATACCGAATCCAATGAGTTTTGCGGTACCCTCTGTCACAGTGTGATGGAGCCTGAATACGTAGCCTATCAGGAATCTGCACATTCCAGGGTGACATGTGTGGAGTGCCATGTGGGTGAGGGGGCCGGATGGTACGTGAAGAGTAAACTTTCAGGATTGTACCAGGTATATTCTGTACTATTTAATAAGTTTCCTACACCCATAGAAACGCCCATTCATAACCTGAGGCCTGCCCGGGAAACCTGTGAGGAGTGCCATTGGCCTGAAAAATTTTACTCCAGCCGGATGAGAAATGAAAAACACTACCTGGCTGATATGGATAATACGGAATGGAATATCCAGCTTAAAATGAAGATCGGTTCGGAACACAGTGCACAGGGATTACTGGAAGGCATCCACTGGCATATTAATCCGGATGTAAAGATAGAATACATAGCTTCTTATAAAAAGAGGGAGTATATACCGTGGGTGCGATATATTAACATGGCTACCAACGACACGGTTATATACAATGATATGTACGAAACACTTGAACCGGAGGCCCTTGATACTCTTGAATTAAGGGAGATGGATTGCCTTGACTGTCACAACCGCCCCTCTCACCATTACCTTCCTCCACAGGAGTTCACAGATCTGTTGATCGCATCGGGAAGTATCCCTGCCGAGTTACCGGAGATCAAGATGCTGGCCATGCAGGTATTTAATAATTCTTTCAGTGACCGTGATTCGGGAAGGATTGTTATTGAAGAGAGTGTGAGGGACTACTATACATTCACTTTATCCGGAAATTGCGGTTGAAAAAAAGGATCTGATAGATCAGGCAATTGAAGGATTCATAGCAGGATATGAGAAGAATATTTTCCCTGAGATGAAAGCCACCTGGGATGCTTATCCCGTTCATATTGGTCATATTGAATTTAACGGATGTTTCAGATGTCATAATGGTAATCATGAAAGCGAGGACAGTAAAGTGATTTCCAGGGATTGTAACCTGTGCCACACGATCCTGGCGCAGGGATCTGATGAAAGTTACGAAACAACCACAGTTGACAGTTCACTCGAATTCAAACACCCGGTGGATATAGATGAAATGTGGAAAGAAATGGCGTGTACCGAGTGCCACAGGTATCTCTATTAGAAATTCAAATCAATTGATGGTGTATTTCATTATGAGACATAGCGAATCTGCTTATGCTTGCTATTGATTCCCGCAACACCGGTTTTCGCGTCCAAGGGTGATTTCAGTGGTAACACCATCCAGTGTCATACTGGCAATGTTATCACATTCACCGTTACCATAGTCTATAGTCATTGAAGAACCTCCATCCACTTCCACAGTAACAATTCCTGAGACCGGGAAGAAACTACATTTCTTGTAGTAAAGATCATCTGTAATGGTGACAGTAAAGGAATTACCATCATAATTGATCCCGGAAGCACCGCCGCTTACCAGATATTCATCATCGCGGGCGATAAAGGTTTCATATCCTGCAATCATTTCCACCTGGCGGTCACACTCCCATGTCATGGTCGCTGTATCGGCTCTGGAGTAGCTTGCATCTTCAAAGCTACGCTCAAAGGTGAGATTTTGCCTGTCATTGAATCCGGTATTGAGGATAGTCCTTGTTCCCTCCTGTTTGTTTCCATTGATGGAAAAATCATCGAAAGTTATGGTTCTTAAAGAGCCTTCATTCTTCCAGAAGTCGGTCAGTGTAACATGAACCGATCCCAACTTGGTGTTTCCGAAGAAATCCTCACACCCTTCTTCCCCGTATGTGAAGGTCCA
Organism: uncultured Bacteroidaceae bacterium; assembly: GCA_963777115.1. Classification (GTDB taxonomy): domain Bacteria; phylum Bacteroidota; class Bacteroidia; order Bacteroidales; family SM23-62; genus SM23-62. Next base: position 134,306 of record CAVZPP010000004.1, read on the forward strand.
TGACCGCGGCCAGAACTCATCAGTTTCATTTTCGTGCACAGTAACCTCAAAGCAGCGGAACTGGTCTGTATCAAGTGCAGATTTCAGGGCATTATCTGTTGTCTCATCATCGATCTCATCCAGATCCAGGATTCCAAGCAAAGCAGTATAATCTGTTGCTGTGGTTACCTCTTCACCTTTTATTTCAGGAGAATCGTTATCACATGAAGTAAATGAAAAAATGGCGGCAATAGCGCCGAACAAAAAGCAAAGAAATCTTATTACTTATCATAACAATATTTATTTAAGTTAAAATTAATCTCCACAGGATAACCGATTTTGATACACCTGTGAGTTTTATAACTGTAAAGATACTGTGTGATTAGCGATGATTTTTATGAAATTATGGAATAATGTAATGAAATCAAGATTTGACAATATAATACACATACACAGGAAATCCTTTATCAATCCATTTTTGAAGCAAGTTGATATTGCAATCAGAAAACTTCTGGATAATCTATTATATCTTTCCAGTCTATATATTATTGAAATATGTTATCGAGGTACAGGGCTATCTCATAATTATGGTATCACAATTTCTGATTGCGTCTTTAAACCACTTAAATGCGCAGTCACCTGTCCAGACTATTCGAGGGACAGTCATTGATCAGGAATCTGAAAATTCGCTTCCCGGGTGCCACACTTATTATAAATTCATCTTCTTTCACAAAGGGTGTTATTTCGGACCGGATGGTATTTTTCGGGCGGAGAATATTCCTGTGGGGCGGTATAATGTTGAGGCCAGGTTTGTAGGTTATGAACCCAGGGTGATCCCCGAGGTCTTGCTTACATCCGCACGTCCGGTTGTTCTGGAGATCCGGTTGCAGGAGTCACTGTCGGAATCCAGGGTGTGGAAATCAAGGCACAGACCAGGAAAGACATTCCCATTAACCGAATGGCTTTTTCCAGCGCAAGGACTTTTACTGTGGAGGAGACCACGGCGTTTTGCAGGAGGCTTTGATGATCCCGGTAGAATGGCGGCTGCATTTGCGGGTGTTGCAGGGGGAAGTCCGAATGATAATGCGTTGTCAATCAGGGGGAATGCTCCGAAAGGACTGCTATGGCGAGTGGAGGGTGTTGCGGTTCCAAACCCAATCACTTTGCTGGAATGCTTGTGGAAGGCGGGGGAATCCTTTCATTGGTGAGTGGACAGCTGCTCAACAACTCGGACTTCTTTACCGGTGCTTTCCCGGTTGAATACGGGAATGCCCTTTCAGGGGTGTTTGATATGAATCTTCGTGCGGGTAACAATGAAAAAAGAGGATGGGGGTTGCAGGTGGGAACACTGGGGATCGATGGCTTCGGTGAAGGTCCGTTTATTAAAGGAAAGAAAGGCCTCATATCTTTTCAATTACCGGTACTCCACAACCGCCTTAATGAAGGACCTGATTCCGGAAGGTCAGTTGCCCATATTCCAGGATCTCAGTTTCAAACTGAATTTCCCAACCGAAAAGGCCGGTATTTTCTCCATATGGGGGATCGGGGGAATTGACCGGAATGGTTCTGAACCAAGACCGATTCAACCAATTGGAGTTCCATTTGGGACCAGACAAGATATACCTGGAAAGGGAAAACAGGAATATTGGGTTGCAAACATAAATTTATTTTCAGGGAAAAACATCGATCCATACCTCCCTGACGGCTTCTTACAGCCAGTTCAGTGACAGCCAGGAGTTATCCAGGCAGATGGCAGCTATAAAGAGTATGAGTTTGCTGAAAACATTACGCGATTTAATGAGCTTCAGCTCGGTTATGACACACAAGTTCAGCAGGAAATTTTCAAACCGGACCGGGATCATTCTGAGCAGGATATCCTACGACATAGCCATCCGGGCTGCGGATAGTCCCGGAGAGCCCGTTATTGAATACGGATCTGAAAATGGTGCTACTGGCTATATGCAGGGATTTTCCCAATTCAAATGGGCCTTGAACAGTAATTTTTCCTTTAGTGGCGGAGTACATTCCATGCTGTTTCTGCTGAATAATTCTGTTACACTTGAACCCAGGATGGGTATTACCTATAAGTTCCTGAGTGGTAACTCGGTAAGCCTTGCCTTTGGGAATCACAGTCAGGTTGAACCTCTTCCTGCCTATTTCTACAGATACGAAACAGTTTCAGGGGAAATTCAAAAACCCAACCTGGAATTATCTCCCTCCCGTTCCAACCATTTTGTGGTTTCCTACAACAGGCTTCTGGCCGAGAACCTGAGATTAACAGCAGAAGTATATTACCAACACCTATACAACATTCCGGTGAAGCCTGACAGTTATTACTCTCTGATTAATTTCAAAAAAGAGTACCTGGTTAAAGATTCACTGAGCAATGAGGGTGCGGGCACAAACAGGGGATTGGACCTGACTGTTGAAAGGTTCCTTCACAGGAATTACTATTTCCTGATAACAGGCTCACTTATTGACTCCCGGTACACCACCGATGGAGAAACCACTTTCAGCAGCCGCTGGGACTATGGATACGTTATTAATCTTCTGGCCGGCCGTGAGTTTTTTTTGGGGAGAACAGGGACAAGATACTGGGGATTAATGTAAGGTTTGTAAACCAGGGAGGGGAGAGGACACATCCTGTGGACATGGAAAGATCTCTGGAGGCTCGGCATGTAGTGTATGACTATTCCAGGGCCTGGGAGGACAGATTTCCCAACACATACTATATTGACTTTACTACCACACTCAGGATTAACAAAACGAGGTATGCATCAATCTGGGGAATTCAGATTAAGAACATGCTGTTGGAGAGACTCTGTCTTCGATCACAAATTCAACAGCAAGGATCAGACAGTAGAATTAACGGGAGAGGGTTTTATATTTCCCAATATCAGTTATAAGATCGAGTTCTGAAAAAAAGTTTCAGTAAAACATATATCAATCTGCTTGCTTCAGGAGCGGATAAAAAGATACCTTTGTAAGGCATGGAGAAATTTGATGTAATTGTTGTTGGTGCAGGTCCGGCCGGTTTATTTGCCGCAGGCAGCGCTCTTGAGGAAGGTGGCAGGGTGCTTATCCTGGAAAAGATGAGACAGGAGGGAAGGAAACTGTTAATTACCGGGAAAGGACGATGCAATATCACCAATGATGCCAATGAGGATGAATTCATCAAGCATGTGCATCCCAATGGCCGTTTTCTTCGCAATGCATTTCGACATTTTTTTTCAAAAGACATCCTCAATTTACTTCAAAAATACGGAGTGGAAACTATCCTTGAGAGGGGAGGTCGTTACTTTCCCTCCAGCAATAAGTCTGCTGATGTGTTATCGGCCCTTTTGAAGTGGGTCAATGAAGGCAGGTGGAAATCCGCTGCGGACACAGGGTTGAAAAACTTATTATTGAAGAGAGTATCATCAAGGGGGTTCAGGCAAATGGACAGGAATTCAGAGCTGATAAAGTCATCTTAGCGACAGGGGGAAAATCCTATCCGGCCACCGGGTCCAACGGAGAAGGTTATGAACTGGCACGGTTTGCCGGACATACTATACAAAGGTTAAGACCTTCCCTGGTACCCCTGGAAACCGAAGGAGATGTTGCCCAGAAGCTACAGGGTCTTACACTGAAGAATGTAAGGGCAACGATTTGGGTGAATGATAAAAAAAGAGGCGAGGATTTTGGGGAGATGATCTTTACTCATTTTGGTCTGTCGGGCCCAATTATTATCACCCTGAGCAGGATTGTTGTTGATGCCTTGCATGAAAAGAGTAAAGTGGAGGTTTCGGTTGATCTGAAACCCGCTCTTGATGATCAAAAGCTTGGATGCGCGCCTGATTCGGGATCTGAATGAATCCGGAAAGAAGAGGATATCCAATCTATTCAGGAACTGGTTGCCTTCTTCAATGATACCCGTTTTTATGGAGATTGCCGGAATAGACCCGGAAAAGGAGGGTCACCAGGTTTCATCCAAAGAAAGAAGGAGAATCCGGAATCTGATGAAGGACTTCCGGTTTATATCAGAGGTCACCGGTCGTTTAAAGAGGCCATCATTACTGCAGGGGGCGTGTCCACCGGAGAAATATCATCAAAAACAATGGAGTCAAAATTGGTTTCCGGATTATTTTTTGCAGGTGAAATGATTGACCTGGATGCCGATACCGGGGGCTATAATCTGCAGATTGCATATTCCACAGGCTGGCTGGCTGGGAAATTTACCGGGGCCGATCTTTAGTCTGCTTCTATAGATAACCGGATTCTCCTTCAAAAAGCTTAATTTTATTTAAGGAACGAATTCATATCTGAAACAAATCAAAACTAATTGCCATGAAACAAACCATAGTGGTTTTCGCATTGCTCCTGTTTACAATATCCATATCAGGCCAGGGTATTGACGGAAAATGGAACGGAAAACTTGTGACCCCGGGAGGTGAGCTACGGGTAGATTTTAATATAACCGCGACTGAGGATGGTTATACTTCCACTCTGGATAGTCCGGATCAGAATGCATATGGAATACCGGTTAATTCAACGGTATTTGAAAAGCCTGAACTAACGATCAAAGTAACTGATCTTGATATCGTATATGTGGGTAAACTGATTGAGGAGAATACAATTGAAGGCACGTTCACCCAGATGGGGCAATCATTTGAAATGAAACTAGTAAAGAAGCCCAGAGAGGATCAATAAAGCAACAATAATTTTTTTAATAGCCAGGTGTAGTCAACCCGGGTGTTTATTAGTATTCTAGATTTTGGTTCTGGCCCTCTTTCTGGCTGATTCAAATTTGCCCCTCATCTCTGACAATACTTTTGCTTCTCCGGATCATCTGCAAGATTTACATGTTCTTCAGGATCATTCAGATGATCATATAGTTCTTCATTTCCATTTTCTACATCTTCGCCCCATCGGGTATACCTCCACCTGTTTGATCTAAGTGGCATTCCTTTCTCTCTATTGCTAATAGTGTATGCAAGTGATTCGCCTTCAATTTTCTGGTTATTCATTATATAGCCGGCAAGACTTTTCCCCTGCAGTATTTCAGGCTGCTTATCTGAAAGGCCACACAGTTCGGTTAGGGTTGGATAGAGATCAATTAGCTCTGTAATCGATTCACATATGGTTCCATAAATCTTTTCATTTCCCGGATATGAAATGATCATCGGGACCCGTACACTGCCTTCCCAGAGGCTTACTTTGGACCAGCAGTCGTGTTCACCCAGGTTATATCCATGATCTGAAATAAAAATAACTATGGTTTCTTCTCTGATCTTTAACCTGTCTAGAGCATCAAGTAACCGCCCTACCTGCTGATCCATAAAACGAACACTTGCCATATAAGCACTGATAGTCTGCTTCTTCTGAAGTTCATCCATCTCCCAGATCTTCATATTCTGTCTTATTAAAGCCTGTTCAGGGACGTTATCCATAACAACAACAGGGGGAAGTTGTACTTTTTTTTCCGGGTATGGCTTAAAACAGTTTTCAGGCGCAATAAGCGGCACATGCGGTCTTACCAGCCCAACTGCCAGGAAAAACGGCGAATCTGCTTTCGTCTTCTGCTTGTTTGTAGCATTATCAGGTAATTTGCCTGATCGGTTTTCAAGAATGGCAATAGCCTGGCTGGTTGCTATATAATCTGTTTGAGTATGTTCAAGTTCATTATTTAATATCATACGGGAAAAATTGGAACCATAGTGTGGATTTCCGGGCGAAAGCAGTTCCAGGTTTCCCTGACTGAGTGTTTCAGGCCCCATTACATTGTAGGCATAATCCCATGAATCGGGATCATCTCCACCGGGATCACCCCTTTCAATGCCTCCGGGTACACCCATATGAAATATTTTGGAAACCCTTGCAGTATAATAGCCCTGTTCCCTGAAAAAGCCTGCCATAGATGGATGATTGGCCAGTGAAGGATTTCAAGCGCGGATAACTACCCGGTGTATCATTATTGTTTAGAACACCATTGGTTTCAGGATATAAACCACTCATAATTGAGGCTCTGGACGGACCGCAAAGAGGGTATTGACTATAAGCCCTTGTGAATCTTATGCCCTCATTTGCAAGGCGGTCAAGGTTGGGTGTGTGTTTGTCAATTTCCATATACGGACCGATCATGGTATTCAGATCATCGGAAATCACTAACAGGACGTTTGGTTTTTGAGCTTCCAAAATTGAAGCAAAAAGCAGCAGGCAGATAATAGTCAGAAACCTGAGATTGTCAATCATAACTGAAGTAATTAAAGCCCCAACCAATTGATCGGGGCTTAAAAATTATAATCCTGGAAATTGTTTTGTTCTTGCTCTATTTCGCCAATAATACTTTAAACTGATTTCGGCGAAGGGATGTCGAATTCCGGATTGCGGGGATCTGCAAGCATCTGGTTTGCTTTTTCTGAATGCTTTCCAACAAATTTTTCAGAATCACCATCGAATTCCAGCCAGGGGCCAACCACATATTCGGCTTTGTCTTCCGGAACGCCCATACCATCCCGTGCTATGGAATGAATTTTCATAAACTCTTCGTAAGCAACTTCATTATCTCCAAACTTGCCTGCTTTGGCATTGAAAGGTACCTTCTTCCCCAGCCGGTAGGATACTTCATCAGGTGACCCATGGTGGAACCAAAGTGGGCATCCCTCATGGAGCCATTGGCCATGGATGGATCATTGGCCCGGCATGCAGCTACGAAACTACCAAATGCACCACCAGGGGTCATGGGTACGTCTTTAACTGGCACATCCCTGGGTGTACTGCCGTTATGAGGAATATATTCCCCACCACTGAGCCGGCCACCATCCTCAAAATAGAACCGGTTTGTAACTTCCCTTACGTATCCTTCGTGGTTAACATTCCTGACATTGAAAAATACCTGCTGTCCGTTTTTAAATTCGGCCAGAGCAAACATGGTATTGGGAGTTTCACCCTGGTCCTCCCAGAGAACCTTCCACCCATAGCCATTACACGAACCGGATGCGTGTTTTCAACTTCCGGATCAAGTGCCCAGTATGCCACATCAAGTTGATGGGTTCCCTGGTTGTTCATTTCCCCATTTCCCGTTTCCCAGAACCAATGCCAGTTATAATGCACCAGGTTTTCATGGTAATTATCAATAACTGCAGGTCCTTTCCACAGGTTCCAGTCCAGGTGCTCAGGTGGAGTTGAGTTGGGTGCAAAACCGATACCTTCCCGTGGTTTACATGCAAATCCATGCGAAACGATCATTTTGCCATACTTGCCTGAGCGAACATCAGATACCTGCCTTACCCAATCGGGATCACTTCGTCGCTGGGTACCATGCTGGACAACAACTCCATATTTTTCTGCAGCAGCAAGAGCAACACGGCCTTCATAAACATCGTGGCTAGCAGGTTTCTCTACGTAGCAGTGCTTGTTTGCCTGTGCGGCCAGGATGACCATATGGGAATGCCAGTGGTTGGGAGCGGCAACGCTGATGGCGTCTAAACCTTTATCCTCGAGGGCATTACGCACATCCGTAATCCCTGTTACACCAGAACTAAGGCCACCTTTTTCGCGCAATTGGTTCACGCGAGTTCTCAAGTAGTTGTCTATCGGGATCGACAAGGTAGACGATCTCTACATTTTCCTGACCTCCAAATCCGTTGATATGACTTTTACCCCGGCCATTTAAGCCGCATACTGCAATCCGGAAACGATCATTTGCGCCAAGAATGGAAGCATATGATTTCGCACTGAAACCCATACCGCCAATAGTTATACCTGCAGTACCCAGAGCGCTTTTCTTAATGAAATCTCTTCTGTTTGTCATGTCCGTTGAATTTATGAGCTCTTTTTTAAGAGAGTCGATTTGTGTAGAATAATTAGTTCATGAAAATAACAATTTATGGGTAGAAAAGCAATTAATAGGCAGTATCAAAATAATGCATCAAGATATTGAAATTGCGATATGAACAGATTATTTATAAATTCGGAATATCGCTTTCTCAAGAAGATTAAAAACGAAAATTAAGGAAATGGATAGAAGAACCGCAATAAAATTGTCACTGGCGGCCGGTGTTGTCGCTGCAACAAAACCTCAAAAGCTGGCTGCGAAAGATTATAAGAAACCCGTTCCTGAGGCTATGGATCTGACCGCATACCTGAAAGATGAGCAGGTTCAGCTGCGTTGGAACAACAACCCTCTGACCGCATACCGTGCAACGCTTGCACAAAAATATCCCTATTTTTATCCTCTGAATGGTCTTGCATCTGGGACTTCACTGACTACAGAGTCAGCATTGCCCTACCCGCACCATAGGGGACTCTGGCTTGGGTGCGAACCTCTTAATGGCGGGAACTACTGGGGCGACAACGGCTCTGAATCCGGTCAGGTCAGGTCCCGGCTGCTGGATCTGGGCGAAAAAACAAAAAACTCAGTAGAGATTCTCAATAACTGCAACTGGGTTAGAAAGGATGCCCCGTCACCATGGTCTGACGAGCGAAAATTTACGATCACGATACTAAACGAAAATGTATGGGTAATTGATGCAGAGATTATGCTGAAAGCAAATGAGGACATCGAGATTAAAAAAGCAAAGCATTCATTTTTTGCTATCCGTGCGGCCTCTGATATTTCCCCTGCATATGGCGGTTTCCTGACAAATTCGGAAGGTGGCAAAGGCGCAGAAGAAACTTTGGGCCAGGAAGCCAGATGGTGCGGCTATCACGGAGAACGTGCCGGACGACCCGACGTGGTTGAAGGCATCACTGTAATGACCCATCCAGATAATCCATGGAAATCAACGTGGCTTACACGCGATTACGGCCATTTGTCGCCATCTCCATTCTACTTTATAGAAAAGCCATGGCAGTTAGGTAAAGGGAAGTCTATAAACCTGAAATACCGTGTTGTCCTACATGTAGGAAGTCCGAATGAGGCCGATATGGAAGGTGTTTATAATCAATGGCTGGGATCTGCGATCTAATATGAGAGGTTTGTGGGATTGAGTGGTTGCATGCCTTTTCCTGAGAGAACTCTATTCGTAAAAATATGTAAATTGCATCAGCGTTTTAGCTTTTATCAGATCAATTTAAATTCACTTTCATGAAAGCCAGACTAATTATCCTTTTGATTGCACTATCATGTTACTCCTGCAAAAATTCAGAACAAAAACCGCAAAGCCTTTTCAACGGATCAGATTTATCCGGATGGCATGTGGATGTTCCTGCCATGGATTCAAATCCTGACACCCTCAATCCTTTCATCGTGCGGGATGGAATGCTGGTAAGCCTGGGAACACCTGGAGGACATTTAATTACCAACGATGAATTTCAGAATTACAGCTTGTTGGTTGAATACCGTTTTGCAGGAACACCCGGAAATTGTGGTGTATTGATCCATGCAAGTACACCTCGTGCACTTTACGGGATGTTTCCAAAATCCATGGAGGTGCAGATGGAACATAATAATGCCGGTGATTTCTGGTGTATTGTTGAAGATATTACGGTGCCCGATATGGAAACCAGACGCGGTCCGGAAGAAAACTGGGGCATTACCGAAGGGAAAGGCCGGAATATTAAAAACCTGACAGACGATTCTGAGAAGCCGGCAGGTGAATGGAATACCATGGTTATTGAAGCTGTAGGAAACGAGATAAAGGTGTGGGTAAACGGAGTTTTAGTTAACCATGGCTTTAACTGTACAGCCGACAAGGGACAGATCGCATTACAGGCAGAGGGTTCAGAAGTTGAGTTCAGAAAGATTGAATTGAAAACGATCACCAAGATTACAGAGATATAGGGTAACTAGCCATTTCCGGTAGCCCATCATCTCCTGGTGGAGGCGGCGAGGTTTTTCCAGGACTTTTATCCTGTCAATGGTGTTGTAGCCAAGATCCTGCAGGGGCTCCACCCACTCTTCAGACACCCCAAGTTCTATCTAGTTGGAATAGGGCGTGAGCAAAATAGTGTGGCAAACAAACTCAGAGGACCAATCCCAGACTTAAAAATACATTCTCAGGCCACCCTCCACCTATCCGGAAAAGAAAATGGCCATTTGCTTTTTGATACCTGTAACCGACAGTGGCCAACGGGGTAACTGTGGTTGATACGGCAGACATATACGTGATTCCAAGATTAAATTCTAAATGGTTATTATTTGGGCCTGTAAGACCTGTGTAGAAAGCTTTGAAAGCTATACCCTCATCACCGAAAAACTCAGCTACATACCCACCGCCAATCCCAAGCCAGGATGAGGCAATGAATGATTCAGGATTATTAATAATCATTCGTTCAAATGAGCCAAGTATAAAACTATAACCTCCGGGGGCCAATGTAGCGAAGAATGTATTTTTATTCATATCTAAGGGAGGAGTGCTTTTGTAATATATGGTTCCTGGAATTTGCTTCATGTCTTTTTTACTGACAGAACTGTACGAGTATTCAGATACCTTGGATAAAGGAATATTGGTTGATAATTTGACCGAGTTTTTCCTGGCAGTAAAGAAAATATCATCTGCGGTAATGCTGTCAATCTTACAAAGAATCGAATCTGAATCATCTGTAACAATTAAATCAAAAGTCTGCCCCGAAAGAATATGGCCGTTTAAAGCCAGCAAAAGAAAAAGTGCGAATCTTCTCATGATAAATTTATGTGGTTCAATATGCAACAATTCTCATGAAAAAAAGTTTGTTGCAGGGTTGTTAACGATGGATTATCCATAACATTCAACGGATAAACAAAGCCTTTTGAAAGTTGATTTTCAATGATGTAAAATGTATTTTTAAAAATTAAGAAATCTCCAAACTATGAAAAAGATCCTGAAAGTTATTCTGTATAGTCTGATTGGTATAATTGTAGCCGGACTCTTATTTCTGCACATAAGTTACCATGCCTTTTCCCCCGCAGACAAAGGTGTTGCTGTTGACAGGAATAACCTGGTTTATTTCCAGGAATCTTATGAAGATTGCAGGCAGGCATTTCTTACTGAAGCAAAAACAGTTGCCGCAATTTATGACCATTCAGAAATTTTTTCTATCCGGGTACCCAGCCAGATCGATCAGGAGCTGTATATTGATTTCCTGTACATTCCGCCTATCAGGGATTCCAGTAGATTGCTGATCCTGTCCTCCGCAGTACATGGTGCTGAAGGATTTACTGGAAGTGCGGTGCAGCAGATGTTTCTGAAGGAATTGTTGAGTGATGAAGTGCTATCGGAAATGGGAGTTTTAATGATGCATGCAGTTAATCCATATGGATTTAAGTATGAGAGGAGATGCACAGAAAACAATGTGGATCTGAACAGGGGGTCGGAAATTGATCCAGCCCTGTTTGAAACAGGTAATGAAGGATATCTGGCACTAAATTCCATGTTGAATCCTGAGGGAAAGGTATCGGAAAAAAGCCTGAGAAACCGATTTTTTTACATGGTCACTATTAGTAAAATGCTAAAAGAATCTATGAGTGTTTTGCGTCAGGCTATTCTTCAGGGCCAGTATGAAGTTCCTGATGGCGTATATTTCGGCGGATTGGATTTTGAACCACAAATTGACTCATTACGAAGAATACTTCCGGAAATATTTTCTCCCTACGAGTCCATCCTGGCCCTTGATCTTCACACAGGATATGGCAGCAGGCGTGTCCTTCACTTATTCCCGAATGCTATTGATGATGCTGAGATCAAAGCCAAAACTGAGGCCGTATTTGAAGGACAACATATCGACTGGGGGGATTCGGGGGATTTTTACGAGATCTCGGGGGGATTTGCATCAACATTCCTGGGCAAGCTCAATCCGGAAGCACAATATCTCTACATGGTTTTTGAGTGGGGAACCAATGACTCTGAAAAGACTTTCGGTTCTATCAAATCCCTTCAGAAGATCATAAATGAAAACCAGGGATACCACTACGGCTATAAAAATGACAGGCAGGAGCAGAAAATCAAGAAGCAAAGTCTGGAATTGTATTATTCAGATTCTGAAGCATGGCGGTCTGAAGTTTTGAGATCGGGAAGGGAAATGCTGACGCTTGCTTTGAAGACATATCCTGAGATTTAGCGCTCAATTCTTCTACATATGTCTTGGAGTTTTTATCGGTCCAATAATCTCATTGTATAGTGTTTAATACCTCAAGTTCCTGATCAATTCTTCTAATGACATCCCATAAAAGGTCGATATCATCCTTTATTAAATTCAAGTCTATTAGATCAACATCTTGTTTTCTTTTATTAATGAATGCCAGATCAAAAAAAGGAAATAAACCACTTGCACTTTTAATATTCCTTTTGGTTAGAAGGTGATTCAATTTTCCCGGATAATGTTTTGCTGCCCTGGATAAATCTTTCTTATGATCGTTATCAAGAATTTGAATTACTTCAGACTTGATTGCATACAAATCAGTAATATATCCTTTAAACTCTGATAATTCCTTGTCCTCGACCATGATGGGAATATTGTTTAATTACAGCAAGTTACAACAAAACCCAAGTGAAGTCAAATGTAATCCAATACGTACAAATCAGGTAACAATTAAGCCCCAAATGTGGAAGCCCTTAATCTCCTGGTGGAGTTCCTTGGTCTTTTTAAGGGTGTGATCATGTCGAGGTTGGTTTAGCCAGGTTTCTGCAATGGTTTAATCCACTCGGTGGGAATGCCAATTGCCTCTTATCCTTCCTGAGCACTGAGCACCAGTACCTGAGCACTTTTTTCGGGCCGCTGCGATCTGTTTCTTTAGATGTATTGCTTCTGTATTGCAGTATTCTTACAGAGCTTTCTTGATTTTATTAGCAAATCGTTTTCCACCTATTCCGTAGGCTTTTGAAACGCGGTCAAAATAGTCGGTCTTTTTTAGTTTAGTTAAATCTATCTTCATTCCTCCCACTCCAATAGTAACACTTGTTTTTTCTAAGTCGCTACGTAATTGTGCCATATCAAAATCGGCTAAGGTCTTATCTTCTTCACCAATTTTAACAAGAAGAACTTCACCTTTAATATTTGCAGGCATTTCCCCCACTCGTGTTCCTGTTACCATCTCTGTAGTTTTAACTATCAACTTGTATTCCGCACCTTGCTCAGCGTCTCTTACTGCTTTAAAATTTGATTTGGAAAGTTTCTCATTCATCTCTCCAATAAAAAAATCTACATATAGCTTTTTTGATTCATGCCACATGGTTTCAGATTCTATGCCTCCTTTTTTCTTTAACTTATCTACATATTCCTGTTCGGGTTTTCTATTTACCTTCAGGTCATCTGCAAACTGAAATTCCACTAATAATCTCTCTTTACCATTTAGGGCTGATAAATCACCTGACTTTGCTTTAAATTGTGAAAATCCCGTCAGTGACAGACTTAATAACACTAATAGAGCAGTAATTTTTGATTTCATAATTTTTGATTTTGATTAAACTCACCCACGCTCACCCGATACATCGATTGAGCTACCACTGCTTTGGGATCCTTCAGGACTTGATCAAGTTCCAGCAGGGCATACAGCAGGTATCCCACCCCATCCATCGCCTCGTAGTAAGGCTTGGCCGGATGTCCGCGAAAGAGGCCCTTGTGGTAGAGTTTCTCGATGGCCGTATCGGCCATCGCGCGAGCATCATCCAGGTACTGGCGCTCTCCCGTCACAACATACAGGTGCAAAAGGAAGGAGATCGTTCGGCCGTATTTTCCCGCATAGGTCCCTTTTCGACCTGGTCCCTCTGAATATGACCTGTACCAGGTATTCTCGGTTTCGAGGGTTCCCGGCGGCGTCTTGTTGATCCATGCCGCAAAGCGCCTGGCTGCTGTCAGCATGTCGGGATCACCTGTCAGTTGATAGGCATAAGCATACGCCTGGGCCGTATAGATGGCGTACTGGTATCCGGCAACATAGGGTTCCCACAAATCCAGATGTCCCCTCGGCTGGGCAGCTGCGTACCCATCTGCAGAATCATGTTCTTGGTGTAAACGCGGGGTCCCGGGATAGGTGTGCCATCCATTTGGAGCGCACCCCAGAACTTGCCTGACTTCTCGTCAAACCCGAGCTTTGCGTAAGCCTTCAGATAGGCAACGGCGTGGTCACGGAAACTCTTTTCTTCCGTCATCTCGTAGGCCTTCAGCAGAGAGTGACAATACAATCCCGTGATGGAGGTGACGAAACTGCCTCCGTCGAATCGTTTCTTCCCAGCATTCGGTCGTTCCGGCAGCAGATTGGTTTTGGGATCTTTCCGCTTCCAATAGTAGTCTGCAATCAATCTTGCCCGGTCGAGCCACTGCTGATCTTTCGTTTGGGAATACATAAAAGCAAAAGCCTCGATGAATGCACCGCCGGACATGGTGAAGTCACAGCCCTTGTTGCCATCCCCATGACGGTTAATTTCCCCTGACTTCTTATTGATGACGTGCCAATTCCAGATGGCCTCGATCTCCTTCGTGACAGCGTCCTTGTCCACCGCCCAGAGCCGATCCCAGGCAATGCCGTTCATTGCATGAATCTCATGGGGAATGACATTCTTGCCCCATTTGGCCAGGTTTGGATTATGGCCTTCCCTGCTGTCCTTGAAGACATCGTAATGACGATGCCACCCCCACCAAAAGAAACCTTGTTCATCGACCAGGTTCTTCATGACGTAGCCGGAGTAGCGGTCCGCAAACTCGGCATAGTCGTTATTGCCGGTGATGTCGGACAGCGCATACATCGCTTTGAGGGTAGGCTGATCGGTCAGCAGGTTGGACCCTCCAGGGCTGCGTCTGTCACGTCGGGTGACGCGAAAATACTCATCTAACTTCTCAGGGACAGGAGGGCAGGTGCGTGTCTCAACGTCAAGGATGCTCACCAGAATCGGCGCATGCACATCTCCATACTTGTCGACCCCGTGTTCCATTAGAATGTCCAGACATTCTTTGACATATAATGCGTACGGCGCTAGGTCATCAGACATATTAAGTTCTTCTGAGTACAGAAGGGTGTGGACAAACAGAACAAGCAGCGCTGAAACGAGAATTGATCTTTTATTGATTTTTTGCATTATGGTGTTTTCTCATTGGGAACTAACAAAGGAATTTATACACTACGGTATGTTGGTTTCCGTATAAAGCAGATATATGTGTTTACTTAATAAAAGTACGAATTTGCCAGGAATTCAGTGTTTCATTCCAGACCCAATTGACTGAGATCATCAGCGACAACAGAGTGATAAAAAAGTTCCAACCGGATGATTGAGCTTATGTGTAATTTTTGAAAAAGGGAATCAGTCCAGGCATATCCCGCCTAGTTATCTAAGAATGCATTAATCTGCTTTTGCAGGGATTCTATTTCAGATTTTATATTCCTCGACCTTCTTAACATGATAAATGCGTGATAGGAACTAGTTTGAACAAGAGCTATTATACCAGGGTCGTTAAGCAGGGATTCATAGTCCATAGGTACCCTTTTTTGATGAGGCCATTTTGGATGTTTCTCCAGATAAAAATGCTTAGTCAGATATGGTGTGATAAGAGTTTCGATCATATGGAACCTTTCTTCTGCATATGTAAAGTAATAGGGCATGCTCCGTTCGTAGAGATCTGTTATTTGGATGCGCAAAGAATCGTTGGATATTAAGTCTATCCCTTTAGATTCGAGTAGATTATAGCCGCTTCTTGTGGGGGAGAAGTGAGGGCTTTTTTCGATGACATGAATGTGTGCTCCTATGGAATCATGATAAGGCTGATTTACTTGGAAGTGTTCTAATAGGATGGAGTTAACTTTCAAAATGATGTTAAAGCTCTCTATTTCGTCCTGGATTTCTATGATATCTCCTGCTAAGTTATTTTCTATTTCATAGAGTATCTTCTTTTCAAGTTCAATAATCTCCCGTTTATTTTTAAAAGTGTTGACCTGGACCGCAATTAATATACCTAGAACCACAAGCATAATTTCTCCACTTGCATAAAGAAGATACCTTGAGTAACTGTTTTTCGAAAGGAGCTTGTGACGGATTTTTCTAAATATTCTGATCATAGTTTTTCTTTGTTCTAATGAAGGCCATCATTCAACACCGGTATAAGAACTATCTGGTTCTTATATCCCTTAAACGTGGTGCCTAAGAATAACATCCAAGCTCAGTGATTGTTTCCCTCCCAGTCCCAAATGCCTGAGTTGTTCAGTGACAACCCAGTGACAAAAAAAGCCTCAACCGGAGGGTTGAGGCCAATTGATTCAGAAGGTATATGCAAAATGCACACCGAAGCTGATGTGATATTCACTGAATGTGGTTGCAAATTCCAGGGCCGGTCCTATGTGAAAATCCCCAATTTCGAATTCGTACACCAGCTCCGTGTGCAGTGCAAATCTGATTCCGGGATTCTCCTCCGTACCAAATAGCATTCCGGGAGCCAGTGATAGGACCAGATGAGTTACTGGCCTGAATGTTCCGATAAAGGCCAGGGATCGGTGTCTGTGCTCGTCAAAGATTTGTTCGTATCCTATGCCGGCCCCGAACCTGGATTCTTGAAAGGCCCTCAAATAATGTAAGTGCAAACTATAAGCGAATTCATTTTCTCCAGCAAGGTAGGACAGGTAGTTTCCTACCCCAATTTCATTTTGTGGATGCTCATGATGGTGCTCATCATGTTCAAGATGTTGACCGAATACACCATTTTGTAATATCCCGGTGATTACCAGTAGGATTAAACATATTATTCTGA
>CAVZPP010000005.1:0-416465 GCA_963777115.1 uncultured Bacteroidaceae bacterium
ATCCTGAAATTCCCGTAAGTATTCCCCTGCTTCTCAAAGTTGATCTTAAAAATCAGGTTCGCGGCATCACGGTACATCTCATTCCCCTGGAAATTCCCTGAAAAGAATTTATCCGTATAAACATATGTATAGTACCTGTCATCCTCATACGCGATCACCGATCCATAATCCGCAGAATCCACATTAAGTCCAATATTCCTGATTCCCGAAGGATACCACTGCTGGTAACTTGATATATAGGTATTGATCATCAGGTAATTTTCATCCTTTTCAGGGGAAAGGTCATTGTACAGGGTGGCTGTGGTATCCACAAACATAGATTTGAATGCATCCACATAGAATTCCTTTTCATCAGCCGGTTCATTCGGATCACCCAGCAATGCAAGGCAGCGGTAATAATCATTCAGGATATTCTTTGACATGCTCTGGATCTTGCCAGCTCTCGTTCGTCCATTTCAAGATTCTTCATCCCGTAAATGGCATTATCCGAATCCAGGGGAGTCGCAGATCCCGCCTCCCGGATACCCACAATCCTGAAATCTTCAATATTCCCCCTGTTTTCAATGAAAGCGATCCTGAATGTCAGCTCCTCCTTATTCGTATTCACCTGCCGGTTCAGGTAATTCCCATTAATCTCCTTAACCATCAGAATATCCATCGAATAAATCCCCTCCTCATGCTGCCGGATAGACACTTCTTTTGCCAGGTCTATATCCATCGCAATCTTCATTCCATCCGGATACCAGAGTATCAGATTCGACAGGTATATCCAGCTCATAAAACTCACTCAACTGATGGTTCGGATCCAAGTCATTATAAATCATCACCTTCCGGTTAATAAAAAGATCAATAATTCCTTCAGCGGTACTCCTCAGCTCATTCACATCCCCACTCGGAACCTCCGCCATATCATTCATCAACTCCTCGTAATCACTCAGAATTTTCATCGATTCGGTGAAGATTACAGGATTGTTGTTTGTCAGAAAAAGTCTGGGGTATAAACCATGATTGGAATAATAAATAATCCAAAACCCGTCAGGACAAAAATCAATTTTTGATGAAAGTTTAATTGTCATGTGATTCAATATTTGTTCATTCAAATTTTGTTCACTCATTTATGATCCTTTTCAAGATAATAGACACATAATTCTGAATACCTACTCAATCACAACCCATCCGAAATATCTTCTACCATCTGATTGGATTTCAAGAATATACCGCCCCCCTCCAACTCACTCAAATCCAATTCAATATCCTCATGGGGAGGGTAATTTACCTTATTTTTGATATTAACAATCTTACCATTTAGATCTATGATTCTTAAATTAATATATCCAAAGTGGTTATCATGAATTGTCATTTCTGAACTTCCCATTACTGGGATTGGGATAAATGGATAATTTGGAATCATGGATAGCCATATTCTGGTCAGAAACTAATGGAATTGAAAGGTGGTCTGAATTGGCATAACACCCACTTTCATCAGAAATTTTTACCCAATATTCACCTAACTCTTGATTGGCAACATAAATTGGATCTTTAGCTTCAGGGACTAAGACACCATTATAATACCACGCATAATCAACAGCCGAATCATTGGTGCATGCAAGAATCCAGACATTCGGGCCAACCACAAAAATATCTGGTTTGGGTGGGCCAACAATAAAACCAACATTATAACTTGCACTCGCCTCACCACAAAGTGAATTAATAACCACAGAGTACTCACCTTGTTTGGTGGGATGATGATATGATAAATTGAGCCCCGGCAATCGCTACCACTGGAATTTCCACTGGTAAATAAAAGAACTGTTCTCTGGAGTTTTTATAGATAATCCCCATCTGTACAGGGAGTCCCTTCTGAATAAATATAATTCTCGGTAAGGTTTTGGTATAACATTAACAACTCTGATCATCGTATCTGAACATCCATTATAAGAACCTATCGATAATTCAACATTATAAGAGCCGGAATCGACATATCCATGGGGTTGTGGATCTTTTCCGGCAGATGCATTCTTATCATCAAAATTCCACATCCAGGTGACAGTAAATATTATCGTCAATAATACTAGTATTATTAAAAGTGGACATAACACCCTGGCATACATCTTCCGCTTCAAAATCAGCCTTCTGGCAGATTTTACATGAATACTTTTAGTCCTGTAAATCTGATCCACCTCTTCTCGCGAGAGTAAATGGATTAAAATCACCAGGTTCACTGAAAATATATTGTGGATTCTGAATACTTGAGCTTCCACCATCTCCAAAGTTCCACTGCCAGGAATCGAACGGTTGACCAGTAATTACACTTAAATCATTAAATATTGTGGGATTACCGTAGCACACTGTATCCGCCTTGAAATCAACTCTTATCTCCCCTATCTCAAATGCTTCGATCAGTGGCCCAGGCTCCTCCCCTATAGCTCTGGTCCACTGCCTGAACAGTCCATTTGTATTTTCCTTCGGGTAATTTAAGAAGAATCATTGTATCCATCTGACAATTTCCCATGCCAACAATAGTCCTTGTTCCTGATTCAAGGCTGTTTGGTGAAACAATGAGAGATTCATCGTCGTAATTAGTGACTCGTATATTGTATGTAAGTGTTTTATAATTTGATTCATCCATAATTACCGGATTCCAACGCAAATGTCGCCTTGGTAAGAACTTCACTAACCATTTCTTCTGGTGCTAGTGGCTTTATATTAGGTAAGGGAATCCCTGCATTCATAATTGTATTATTCCGATATAAAGCTAACGCCTCCAGCAAGGAAGAAGTCATCACAATCATTATCGTAATCACCAATTGCTAAAGCACCTTCAGACTCTCCAGACAAATACAAATTCGCATATTCAGAAAAACTATCATCCCCATTATTAAGAAAAATCTTGGCCTGAGGTGAGTAAAATTGATTTCTTGATACCATATCTAAGAGACCGTCATTATTAAAATCAGCCCATTTGATCTCAGCACCATAGGCATCGGACATAAGTAAATCCGGATAGTTTAGTGAAAGTTTTGTTACCATTATTTTTAAAAACCTCTACTAATTCTCCTGAAAACAACCAGATCCAAATAACCATCCTTATCTCTAATAATCTCCCCAGGAAAATGACAGCTGATATATGCTTGAGTTTGAAATTGAAAAAGTTTCAATAAATGAATCATTACCAACATTTTCAAATATTTTGCATATACTCAGATCCTGCTCGCTTAATCCAGCAATCAAGATCAAGGTCACCATCATTATCGTAATCACCCCATTCCACATCACCTTTGTAGATTCCAGGTAATTGAATAATTGGATTGTATAAACGTACCATCTCCATTGTTCTTATATATTTCAGTTACCGGGTCATAATGCTTTAACTGTAGCCCCTGAATATCGCAATAGAATCGACGACGTATTCATCTGTAGTCCCCCCATACAACCGATGAATAAGCTGCCCCAGAAAACGAAACTCCTGTATGCTCGGTAAATCCAGTGCCATTATCATTATGGTAAAGCTTCGTGACGGGAGGTGTATCGAAATAAAGGTAGCCAGCAATAATTAAGTCCAGGTATCCATCATTATCATAATCTCCCCAGGCTAATGAAGAACTGATAAGTTTATCAATTGGTGTTATTTGCTCGGTAAAAGTATTGTCACCGTTGTTTTTATACAATGAAGTGGTATTATAAAGGGTTCCTGAATAAGCTCCAGCCACAATTAGATCCAGGTAATTATCATTGTTGTAATCACCAAAGGATGCCTCACCGTCAACAACATACTGAGCAAAAGTCAAGTTTCTTTGTTCGGACAGATAGGCTGTTTCAAATACTCCCGGGTTTGTTGTTGAAGTGGCTGCAAAATAGTTTTCTTCATTTGCCCCTCCGTGTATTCAATAACATTAATAGTATAACTGTTTAGGCAATGAAAGGCCATCCAGCAAAACGCTATCAGCTCTGCCATTATAAATACAATACCATCCAGAGCTTCCCACTTGACTCCCATAACCAAAGGTATTGTCGGCTAAATACGAAGTATTGTTAACTGGACTGGCATTTGGAGACTCTCCCTGTTTGCAAAAAACAACGCATCGCTCTCCATTGCCTCTTTGCCACCGAAGGTATATTGCACTACTGTCAATAAATGCTTGTGCTAAGTTTTTTAGCCTGTACCTCAGCAATTGTAAAGGATCTCTCAGAAGCAAATGGACCCCCCGCATAAGAATTATCAATCGCCTGAACACTCCAGAAATATGTACCCGGTCTTAATTGTCTTAATTGAAAGGAATTATTGTTTTGCATATTCCCGTAACCTACAATTCGTCGAAATCCGTCAATTAACGAAGAATGTGTATTAACAATATCCTCACTTCCTTGGGTTCTTCCAACTCGTAAGTTGTATGTAATTGATTCAGAGGATGTGGCATTGGTAGTACACGATTCCATGACAGGGTTAGTCCGGTTGAATCAATGGTATCATCAACCCGTCAGGTGCTTCCGGGACTACATTCTTAACTAGCGTATTGTTTCTGTATATTCCATTATAGAATTCGTTTCCATTTTGTATGGATATAAGAACATCAAGATCATTATCATTATCATAATCACCCAGCCTTATTGACATTGGTTTTCCAATGTTCTCACCAATATGGATAGAATTCATTTCTACAAATCCACCAGCACCTTCATTCCGGAAAACCTAATGCTTTGGTTGTTCCAGAAAGCTCCCAGCATACTCAAATAAGCGGCTCATATCCCCATCATTTCAAAGTCGCCCCATGCATCAGCAGCTCCCACATACTTTGAAATATTTGGTATAGATACTGGTAAAAAGGAATTATTTCCCATGTTACTATATAATGCTGGCGGTGTGCTATTTCTAATAATGAAAAGATCAGATTTCCCATCATCGTTGTAATCAATCCATGATACATTTCCAGAATAAATTCCCGGTAAAATAATTTGGGATGATGGGTAAAAGTAAAATCCTCCATTATTCCTATAAATCCGGGTTTCTGAATATGTCGGCATCGGTCCTCCAATGCAAATATCCTTGAATCCATCGTTATCATAGTCATTAATAGAAAGGGTACCTTGAACAATTCCTGGAAGAGAAATCCCTGACTGTTCAATAAAGGTACCATCGCCATTATTTCTAAAAATTTTTGTTGCCTCCTCGACTGCCGAATGAAACTGGTAATTATTACATCAAAATCCCCGTCATTATCCAAGTCTGCCCATACCAGAGAACCTGCATATTCCCCATGTGTTCCATCCAAAACACCCGAGGTTTGCTCTGTAAATGTACTATCACCATTGTTTTTATAAGATTTTTGTTAAACCTAAACCAGTTGTAAGTACATCTAAGAAACCATCGCTGTTATAATCACACCATTCATGAATGTCTGATCGAATATCCTCCCTTGTCTGATTAACAGGGGGTTGTTTAGTGAATGTATGATCTCCATTGTTATTATAAATGATAGCATCGATCCAACCAGAATAAAATCCAATAGACCATCATTATTGTAGTCTCCCAAAATATTATTTGTGCCGGAAATGGGAACGTCAATAATGAGCGATTCTGAGAAGTAATCAGTTGTGAAAGCTATAGGATTATTGGAAGAAGACGAAGTAATGTATGTAGAAGTTCCTCTCATCTCACAAACATGGACGATGTAGGTTGTATTGTATTTCAGGTTGGATACTGTAATTGAGTCTAGGGTTCCTTGATAAACACAATGCCAACCGGTCGTGTCAATTTGAGCACCATCCCCGAACGAATTATTCGCATTGTATGTGATGCCATTCATGGGTGCTGCTGGACCGATTGTGCCTTCTTTTAAAAATACAACACATTGATCTCCTGTGCCTCTGGCCCATTGAAGAAAAGCAGAAAAAGAGCCTATCACGGATGGACTGATATTATGTGCTTGTGAATGCCGAAACTGTGAAAGTTCTCTTTTTTATTTGGAAAAAGCCCCTCCACTAAAACTGTTGTCGAACAGCCTGAACTTGCCAAAAATAGGTTCCTATGTTGAGGTTTTTGATTTGTATTGTTGTATCGAGTTGACTATTACCCATGGAAGGTATTAAGCGATGACCCCCGGGAATCAATGATTGAGGACTAAGAATATTACCAGAACCTCCTGAAGTCCCAACCATTACATTGTAGGTTATCCCTTTGGAGGGAGATTCATCATCATTCCCCCTGTTCCAGCTCAATGTTACATCGGCTCCCTCCACATGGGAAGGCATTATCTCCGGGGCAGACGGGGCCTGATTTACTATATTGGTTTCGTTTCGATATACCTTGGTAATGAAGGAGGACCCATTAATGCCTCATAAAAGTATATCTAAATCACTATCATTATCATAATCACCCCATGCAACAGATGCATACATAGCTTGGTTAGATCGGTAGGAATTTCTAAAAATGTATTATCACCGAGATTCTTGTATATTTTACTTACCATTCCCTCCCCACCTGAAATATAACCACTAACTACAAGATCGGAGAAACCATCATTATCGTAATCGCCCCATGCTGTTGAAGATTGCCTAACTCCAGAAATAGATATTCCAGATTGTTTTTCAAAAAAACCTTCTTCACTTTGTTTAAAAATATATGAGTTTACTCCACAAATAATAACATCCAATAACCCATCGTTGTTATAATCATTCCATGCGAATGAACCCTCAGAAAATGTTTCATTTCCAAATAATAATTTGCAGGAAAAAGATTATCTCCATGATGATGATAAAGATAGGCCGGAACATTGTAGCCAATCTGAAATATATCTTGCCAACCATCATTATCATAGTCAACCCATGCAATTCAACCGTCTCTCAAACCTAGTAGTTTGTGAGAAACCTGTTCCTGAAACAAATCGTTACCACTGTTTTTATATATTTTAGTGATATAAGTGTCATCAGTTGAAATTCCCATCAGGATAAATCGAGATCGCCGTCATTGTCAAAATCGCCCCAATCTGCATGGCCTTCGCTAACACCGTCTATGCTGGTATTATTTATTTTGCTAAATGTATTATTTCCTTCATTCTTATAAATTTCAGTAACAGGATTCGAATTCGGATAAGACATAGTTGATCCAGTTATCAGCAGATCTATATCCCCGTCATTATCATAATCACCCCAGTCAACCAACAGAACCATTATGCACACCTGTTAATAAGGGTGTTATGTCTATTTGCTCACTAAAGGTGCTATTCCCATTATTTTTATAAATCCTAGTTATTCCATTTCCAATAAGAAATAAATCGAGATACCCATCATTATCGTAGTCTCCCCAACCTATTGAACTTTTTGACTCTCCTGAAAGGATTATTTCAGCTTGCTCAACAAATGTTTGAGAAAACAAGCTTAGTCCCAGTATTGAAAATACCGTCGAAAAAACAAAGTATTTCGGAGAATATAATCCCATCATAAATTATTTAAAGGATATTAATACTAGCTCTCTCAGAATAGGATTCATTTCTTAATTATTAGTTACTCTTAT
Organism: uncultured Bacteroidaceae bacterium; assembly: GCA_963777115.1. GTDB lineage: Bacteria > Bacteroidota > Bacteroidia > Bacteroidales > SM23-62 > SM23-62. The sequence continues at coordinate 7,511 of CAVZPP010000005.1, forward strand.
CTATCAAATATTGAATTACTCAAGAATTAGCTTTTTCTTAACATTGTACTTTTCAAGAAATAAATCAATCAAATAAACTCCTCCTGCCTGCCCACTCAAATCAATTTGCGTCTTAAAATGGAGAGTTTCTTTGAAAAATTTGATATTCAATATCTTCCCTCCATGATCTCCGAATATGTCGATTATGAGTTCACCCACAATCGGGTTGTCCATCTCCAGAGTAGCAGCCTGGGGTTGGATTTGGATAAACTGATAGGGTTTCACCGAACAAAATGTCATTACTAGTCAAAGGAATGGAAACTTTTTCAGAACTAATAAAACAGACACTGTCATTACTAATTTTTACATGGTACGTTCCGAGCGTTTGGTTTGCCACATAGATTGGTTGATTTGCTCCCTGGATAGGCTGATCATCGAAATACCATTGATATTGATTCAATGAATCATTGGAACAGGCCAGGTACCATACATTGGGGCCTTTAACATAAATTTCCGGAACAATCAGTGATTCACTACATATTTGAACTGCCTTTTCAAATTTAGCTTCACATCCTTCTGGAGCAATTACCTGAACCTCCAATAAATATTCTCCCTCTTCTGTATAACCATGTGGTGGGGGGTTATATCCTCGGAAAGTTGAACTATCACCAAAATCCCAAAACCATTGAAGGTCTGAAAAGTCAGTGGTATCTGTCATGTTAAATATCTCAATAATCTCTCCTTTTTTCACTTACAAAGTTGACCTGAATATCGAGTATAGGATTTGCTAAAACTTTGACTCTCTTCCTTATAGAGTAATCATCATTAATAGTAAGAGTAACGAAAGCACCGGCTCTTGAATAGTAGTGGACAGGATTTATTTGAATTGATTCAACGCCATCACCAAAGGACCAGTGCCTGCTGAATATTTCGGTTGTTGCAATGGATAAGTCTGTAAAGGTGATTGGCATTCCTAAACAAACAGTATCATGCAAAAAATCAACAGTTAAATCCGCAATAGTAAATGTTTGTTCCTCAGCCCATTCTCCTCCCAGAAATGAATGATTAACTGCCTGGACCGACCAGTAATAATCTCCTGGAGGTAAAGAATATAGAATCCATTTTAGGTTGTGGTTACAATTACCCATTACAGGTAGCCTTAAAGTACCTGTGGTTGTATCACTCATTGGTGACAAAATATCGCACTTACCGGCCTCGGTACCTACTCTAAGATTATATGTATATGTACCCGAACTACTCGAAAAGCCTTCAGGATGATCCCAGCTGAACTTAATGTCAAATCCATTTAGTTTAGATGACAAATTGGTAGGATGAGAAGGAGGCTTCCTCTCCCCATTGATATTATTTCTGTATAAAATATCCCGGCTGGAATATAAAATATCTAAATCACCGTCATTATCATAATCACCGAACGATGATGAATTAATTGAACCATCATTGAAATCAAAATCCATCTTTAAAAACCTATCATCACCTTGATTTTTATAGACTTCCGTGATCCAGTAGCTTCCCTCACCGGCTAAAAGAATATCCAGATCTCCGTCGCCATCAACATCCCCCCAAATGGCCTTACCCATAGGAATCCCTCTTAAGTAGGCGTTTATATCGGTAAAAATATCCCCTCCATCGTTTCTGTAAATCGTTGTTGTATTGTGACTAAATTCATTAACCCCCGTAATGAGTAAATCAAGATCCATATCATTATCATAATCACCCCAATCAACAGAACCTTGACTTACTCCACCCAAAACAACATTATCATTCTTGATAAACTGGCCACCCTGGTTTGAATAGATTGAAGTATTTGGTCTCCCGAGTGATGATACAATGAGATCAATATCAGCATCATCATCATAATCACCAAAAGCAAAATCACAGTATCTTCCAGAATAGGGAATATCAATATCTTCGTTCCTAAAAAATGTATCATTTCCTGCATTATCGTATAAGACAATTTTACCATTTGTACCCAGAAATATATCAAGGTCCCCATCATTATTATAATCCATCCAGTCAACAAAACCATCTTCTGTTATACCTATAATCCCAGTATCCTGTAACATAAGGAATCCATTTTCTCCTTTATTTTCATAAATTCTTGTTGCCGGTTGCCCGGTTTCTGGTATGCCGGACAATATAAGATCCAGGTCATCATCATTATCATAATCACCCCAAGCGGCCGACCCAGTAACTCCCATAAGGTTCTGATATTGGTCTGTGAAGGTGCCATCCCCTTCACCTTTATAGATCTTTGAACCTTCTGGGACAGTTCTTACTATATCAAGAAATCCATCGTTATTATAATCACCCCAGAAACAGTTACTTATCTGATTTATCCAGGGTAGATAGACTACTATTGCCGGAGAAAGGGGGCAATATTCTAAAACTATCCATTTCCGAGAATAGAGAGCCATTAAAACAATTATCAATGGACTGAACTTTCCAGTAGTATGTTCCAGTGTCCAAATCGGCAATCAACATACTTGTATCAAAAGATGCATTTCCAAAATCAACAATTTTTCGAAATCCGGTCTCCATCTCCGCCATGGGAGACTTCAGTTCTAGGTTCATATTACCCTTCGGAACTAATAATACGTTATAGGATAGCCCTTTACCACCGGTCAGGGAATCATTTGATCTTGTCCAAGTTAATACTGCATCACCATTCAATATTTTTGAATTGGTCAGTACTGGTGGTGACGGGGGAGTATTTACATAACCACAATTATTTCGATGTAGTTCTGCAAACCGTCCGTCTGTTCCTTTTCCGGTAATCAGCAGGTCTAAATCACCGTCATTATCATAATCACCCAGATCCAGAGAGCATTCACTGACAGCAGGTAAGCCTGAATTTATCTCTTCAACAAAGCTTAAATCCCCGATGTTTCTCAGTAATCTATTGGAAACCCCGCCGTTTAATCTAAGTCCAGTTACATAGATGTCTAATCTTCCATCATTATTATAATCCCACCAAATTACAGTGCTTTCGGAATATTCATCAAGCAAACTAATTGTCTTTTCCTCAAATCCGTTTTGCTTATACTCAAGGATTCTAGGTCTATGATAAAACAATGTATTTGTTGCCAATAAATCCATATCACGATCATTATCATAATCACCAACACTAAAAGAAATGGCGTCATATATCATAGGCAGCAATTCCGTTGATTCTATAAATAATCCAGAACCATTATTTTCATAGATAGATGTTGTAGGATTCAAACTAAAGTCTTTTCCCGAAATTAGAAGGTCCAGGTCTTGATCCTGGTCAAAATCCTCCAACTGAACTTCTCCCTGGGCAATTCCTGGTATGTCAGTCTCAATCTCCCGAAATCTTAGCTGACCTTGATTTCTATATAGATTGATAACTGGATTCTGGGATGAAGATAAACCTGACATAACAAGGTCAAGATCTCCATCGTTGTCAAAATCTCCAAAATCCGATTTACTTCTCCGAAGCCCCTTTAACCCGTGTCCTTCAACTATTTCGAAAACATCACCCCCATCATTACGATATATTACTGTAACCAACAGGTTCGAATTGATATCCCAACCAGAAATTAGTATATCCAAGTCACCGTCGTTATCAATATCTGACCAACAAGTCTCAGCTTGTCTGTATGCAATCAAATTCACATTTCCCTCCACGAACAAATTATTTCCATCATTCCTGATTATCTTTGTTACAGGGATATTATTGGAATCTATTCCGGAAATAAGTATATCCAGATCTGCATCATCATCATAATCTCCCCATTCTGCTGAAATTTCAGATAATTTGCCCAAATTAAAATTCTCCAATTTTGTAAAGAGGGGTAGTTCAATCCTGACCTCATTACTGGTTACTGAAACTCCATCTTGCTCAGAGACACAGACAATATAAAATTCACCCGCATCTTTAAAATTCGGGGTAAATAAAGTTTCTTGTCGCCAATTATTTCAAATGTATACGGACCACCTGGATGATTTGAGTACATCCATTGACGGTTAGAAACCGGCTCAGTTTCAGACACTGTAAGTGGATTCCCATCTTTACCAGGAAGGATTACCTGATCAGCTACAGGTGAAATACTATTTGAGAAACGAATTGTAAACTCTTGTTCCTCAGTAAAGGAAGAACCAGCAAAAGAATGATTAATGGCCTGAACCCTCCAGAAATATTTACCAGGATCAAGATCATTAATTTTCCATGAATTAACTTGAATTTCGCCCCTTTCCTGTATTCTTCTGAAGCCGGTGGAGGTATCTGACATACAAGGCCTAACAAACCCATCTTTACCACTCTTTCTCATAACAACTCAAATTTTGAATGTAAGCCCTGCTTTCCGAGGGTATATTCCACTCCAGAATTGCCGAGTTTCCGGTAACAGTGGAGTTAAAATTTGTAGGAGAGTCCATAACAACATATTCTGATGTTGTTCTGTTGATATACACTTTAGTAATTACTGTTCCTGAAGTATCCACACCTCCGATAATTATATCCAGATCACCGTCATTGTCGCCATAATCTCCCCAGGCAGCAGCAGACTGAAGTATTCCCGTTAAAACAATATCTTGATTAGCCGTAAACGATGCGACATTACCATCAAATACAACGATCTGGCCACCATTAGTATAATTATGACCGGTGAATAAGAGATCCAAATCATTGTCATTATCATAATCACCAAATACTGTTTTCCCGTTCTCTAAATAGGGAAACTCGAGATTATAATCCAGGGTAAAATTATAGTCCTCCCTTATTCTTATATATTACTGACCAAAAATGTAGAGGTGTGTTGAACATCTAATCGGCCATCATTATTATAATCTCCCACTGCAACTGACCCATCATATATCCCGGTCATTTTCAACTCATCCGCGATATTGAAGATATTATTTCCATCGTTTTTATATATTTCAGCTCTTACAGAATAGCTATGGTCACCAGTCTTTGAACGCCCGCTGAATAATATGTCCAGATCTCCATCACCATCGAAATCACCCCATTCCGATGAACAATTTCCAAAATCCATCAACGAAATTCCGGATTGTTCAACAAATCTATTATTCCCTTCATTTCTATATATTCTGGTAAAATCATAGTAGCCATCTCCAACTCCCCAGCCAATAGAATATCCAGATCTCCATCATTGTCATAGTCTCCCCACTTTGACTCACCCTTACTAACGCCAACCAATTCAATGTCAGAAAGTACACTGAAGGTGCCATTACTATTATTAATATATAAGTGAAACTGGCTGGTATTGAATTTCTCCTGTCAGTAAAATATCAAGGTCCCCATCATTATCATAATCGCCCCAGTCTGCATCACTGTTATTTAATCAAGGAAAACTACCTGTTCATTTTCTGAGAAACCATTCACCCCATCATTACGATATATTTTTGTGATCGGACCATCAACGGACTCACCGGTTATTAATATGTCCAGATCACTATCATTGTCGTAATCTCCCCATAACAGATCCCCATTTTCTAATACCTGGCAAATGGATATGGGTTGCTTCGATAAATGCTGGGAAAACAACATATTATTGGAAGTTAAGAATGAAACAGCACCAGAATAATAAAAAGTATCTTGAGATAGCCAAGTTCATATTCTTAATCCGGTTGTATGGATGCCCTTATCCAGAACCCTGAATCTGGCAACATAAATTAATGAGTTGTGGAAAACCCAATCCACATGGATTCTAAATTAATATTATTTCTGTTATATTTACGCTTATCTGATAATCAGGGAGTTTATGAAGAATCATTCCATTTTGACGAATCGTACTTTTCAGATAATAAGTTGCCTGATTGTTTCAATAAATCTCCATGCACAGAGTGAATGGATGCCTGAGAAATATTTCGGAATTTCTCCTGAACATAAGCAGGCAGTTTTTTATGAGGGATTCGATGATAACAGGAATCTATGGGATCTGGGGTATGAAGCAGGGTCATGGAGGAAAAGATCGAAAACGGAGAACTGATATTCCAATCTCTTGAAAGTCAGGCGAAAGAAGAATACATCCCCATAGAATTTGATCCAAAAAAAGACTTTGAAATTGAAACGAGAATTCTCTTGTCTGATGGAGATCCGGGATTAGGGAATGGACTTCAATGGGGAAAGGCTGAATTGAACCAGTATGATTTTTTCATCAATGGCCTCGGTGAATTTACTATTGATAAATTTTCAGGTGAATTTTATGATTATGTTCCTTTCACCGAATCCCAGGCTGTCAGAAAAATGACTTCAACAAGCTTACGATCCGTAAGGTAAACAATACCTACTATTTCTTCATTAATGAGATCATGGTGCATTCCATGCTCTATAAACCTTTCTTTGGGGAGAACATTGGCTTCCAGGTTGGCCATAATTCAACTATCAAAGTCGACTATCTGAGGGTTTCCTACATAGAGGAAATGATTGTTGAACAGCCGATGGACTATTCCATCAAGGGAGCCAAATATTATGCCCTTCTGATAGGTGTAAATGAATATGCCTATCCGGATCTTAATGATCTCGATCATCCTGTCCGCGATGCAAGGAAGCTGGAAGAAATCCTGCTTGAGAGATATAATTTTGAAAGGGATAATGTAAAGCTTCTTGAGAATCCAACACGCGAAGAAATGATATCCACCCTGGATGCTCTTTCAGGGACAATAAACGAACAGGACAATCTGCTGATATTCTATGCCGGCCACGGTTACTGGAATGAAGACACCCGTGTTGGTTACTGGCTGCCGACAGATGCTAATCTTAATAACACTGCCAACTGGTTTCGCAATTCAACACTCAGGGATTATATCGGCAGCATTAATTCAAAACATACCCTGCTCATAGCAGATGCATGTTTCAGTGGCAGTATTTTCAAAGCCAGGTCTGCATTCAATGAAGAAGCCACGAATGCCATCGAGAAACTATATGAGTTGAACAGCCGAAAAGCTATGACGAGTGGGACCCTCAAAGAGGTGCCGGATGAAAGTGTTTTCGTTCAGTACCTGCTGAAACGCCTACAGGATAACAAGGATGCCTATCTGACTGCCGAACAACTCTACAGCAGCCTGCGTACTGCCGTTCTTAACAATTCACCCAACGTCCCTCAATTTGGAGAGATAAAAGACACCGGTGATGAAGGAGGTGATTTTATTTTTGTCAAGAAAAGAAACGGGAAACAATCCGCCGGAATAGTTTTCAGATAGTTTTAAGCGGGAAGAAACCCTTCCCTGTCAAGGGCGTTCATGATCCCAAGACGGAGAAGTTCATTCCGGATATTAATCACATACTGCCTCCCTCCTTCTGTCTCAGAAACCAGAAGCCGCGACTCTCGAAGCTTTTTAATTTGCCTTGAAATTTCCTGCGGCAGTTTATCTCTGAAAAGGTTTTTGAAGTGGGATGCCTGCACTGTATGCTGTTCGACGGCTATTTTTAACATCTTTGAATCCAGTTGGGAGATCCTGCCGTTTTTTTCAGAATGATGGATAGCCGGTAACAGGATTTTTGACATGAGATAAGAATGATCAGCCAACCGGTCTGTTTTTTCCATTTCGGTTTTCAGTCCACTTAACATATATGTACACCAGTTAATAATACCATCTCTTTCTCCTTTATCAGCAGATGAGAGTGATTTATAATACAGTTCTCTGTCCATGCAGAATGCTGAGGCCGGGTTGATGATCCTGCCGGCATTAAGTCTGAACCCCTGCTTGATCATTATAGCATATGTGAGCATGCGTGCCGTTCTGCCATTACCGTTTGCAAAAGGATGAATCCATACGAATCGATGATGAAAGAGAGATGATTTTATCAGATCATACCTGGAAGGATGATCCGTTTCCAAAAAACCTGTCAATTCTCTCATCAGTGGGGCAATTTCCCAGGGGGGAGGTGGTAGATGAGATGATCTGCCTATGCCGACTTCATCCTGCCGGAACTGACCCGGTCTACTGTCTCCGTCACCTGCAGGGGGAGGGCGCAAACCCTCCATAATCCGTCTGTGAATCTCGCAGATGAAAAACTGATCTATGGAATGATCGGCAATAGTTTGTTCAATATAATCCAATGTGTTTTCCATATTCCGGATTTCCCTGATTCCTTCAGGGATTGAATCAGTTTGACCTTGCTCTGCATCAAGAAGTTCAATAAACTGTGTATTATTCCCTTCGATCCTTGCCGATCCGACACTCTCCACAGTATGGAAAAGCTTCAAAAGGTCTCTGAATACAATAGGATGTGTGGAAGTTACTAACTCTTTTCTTCGTAAATGATCCAGGTCTATAATAAGACCTGTGATCTCTGAATCGAAATCAGGAATGATCAATTCCAGTGGATAGGCTATATACTCAGGAACAGACATCAACAAATCCTAAACCAACCAATTAACACTAATCGACACATTCATTTAACATTAACCAATAGTATAGCACTGTATATTAGATTATTACAAATATACATGAAAAATTGTTATTTAACAAATTTCAATTTTGGTACTTAACAACCCGAGATTAAGAGACCGGTATCAGTTGCCACAGGGAATTGATTCAGAAAGTCATGTTTTTACCGGTAAAAACGTAACTTATTTATGTATCGGTATATGCTTTAAACCTACTCCTACTCCTCAATCGCCTCCAACCAAACATTCCTAAACTCCATCGGCCCGCCTTCACTCTGCAGCCCTATCCGCCCTTCACTAAAAACTGCATTAAAACCGGAATTCTGCAGTACCCCGTTCACAATCAATTCAACAGAAGCCCCGGAACAGGTAATATCGTAGGTATTCCACTCCCCTGCAGCCATTCTCAGACGAAGCTTCAACGTGCGGTATGGATATATATCTTCTGACATCAGGAGTGATAAAGTAAACAGAATCACCGACGGATATCCCTGCACCATGACCAATCAGCACAATATCTCCGGCAGCTCCGTTTTTCAGCTGCGCCTCAATGCAGAGCGGCCATTCCTTATCGTTATCCTCCTGGACATGCAGCAAAACACCACTGTTTGCAGGCTCTGCCGTCCATCTCCACTCAACATGAAGCTTGTAATTACTGTACGATTCATTGGTCACAAGGCTTCCATTGGGCACCCCTGAAACCTTGATCACACCATCCTCAACGCTAAATACCTCAGCCGGATCCACACCTTGCTCAAAAAGCGATATTTCCCAATTACTCAGGTCTTTACCATTAAACAGCATTACCTTGTTATCTTTTGCACAACCACCCAACAGTATGGCGGATACGACTAAAATTGACTGGAGAAGTTTACGATTCATCTTTTTACAGGTTTAAGATTATTTGAGTTGGAAAAATAAGAAATTTTTTAACGCTGGAATACTCCAATCAGAATATTGTTATTCAAAGTAAATATTATGTGATTTATTACACATTATTGACACTTAAAGTGTGATAATTCAAAATATTTCATAAATTTGACATATTAAAGGTGTATTATGTGATATATTACACCTTTTGAGTACTTAAAATGTGATCTCGTGGAAATAAGCAGAAATATTGAGAACAAATTAATTGAGTGGAAAAAATCACCTCATCGGAAACCATTAATTCTCAGGGGGGCGCGGCAGGTGGGGAAGACCTATACTATAAAAAGGTTTGGAGAAGAAAAATTCGAGCAAACTGCTTATTTCAATTTTGATGAACAACCCGATCTATGTCAGTTCTTCAGGGACACTAAGGATGTCCACCGGATACTTAGGAACCTGTCTCTGGTGTGTGGAAAAGAAATAAAACCCCAGACTACACTTGTTGTTTTTGATGAGATACAAGAGTGTAATGAAGCATTGGGATCATTAAAATACTTTTGCGAGAATGCTCCCGAATACGCAGTAATATCTGCCGGTTCCTTGCTGGGAGTGGCAATAGCAAAAGGGCGGACATTTCCGGTAGGGAAAGTAGATTTTATGGATATTCATCCTGTTACATTCCTGGAATTTCTGTCTTCCTCAGCTCCTGAATTACTTAATTATATCAACAGTCTTCAGGGTATCGAGCCTATTCCTGATATTTTTTTCAGTCAGCTGCTTGAGCAGTTCAAAGTCTACTTTATTACAGGAGGAATGCCAGAGTCTATCGCCTCTTATCTGGAAGACATGGACATTCAACGAGTACAGGAATTGCTTCAGAATGTTTTGGATGCCTATTCTTTAGATTTTTCCAAGCATATTGAGAAGCCAGATATTTTTAAAGTGGGTTATGTATGGAAATCTATTCCATCACAACTATCAAGAGAGAATAAAAAGTTTCTTTATCAAACTGTAAAAACAGGAGCACGCGCACGGGAATATGAGAATGCGATTGAATGGTTAGATAGAGCTGGACTGGTTTATAAGATTCATAGATTATCATCGGCCAAACTACCCCTTTCCACATATAAGGATTTATCGGCATTCAAATTATATATGATAGACGTTGGACTTTTACGTCGTCTCTCATTATTGTCACCCTCGGCAATTACAGAAGGAAATCGTCTGTTCACTGAGTTTCAGGGAGCATTGAGTGAAAACTATGTTTTGCAGAGTCTGAAGAATCAATTTGAGGGATCACCGTATTACTGGACATCCGGAAATAAGGCTGAAGTGGATTTTGTTATTCAATACAACAATGAGCTTATTCCAGTTGAAGTGAAATCGGGCACAAATACCAGGAGCAGAAGCCTCTCCGTTTTTAGTGAAAAATATAAGCCTGAATTACGTATCCGTTTTTCAATGATGAATATTAAATATGACAATGGATTATTAAATATACCCTTGTTTTTGGCTGATCACCTTGAGAAATTCATGCTATTTACCAAATAATTTCCCTTCAATGGATTGACCACTGTGTCCTATCAGTACTCCTATTCCTCAAGAGTCTCCAACCAAACATTCCTGAACTCAATCGGACCGCCTTCGGACTGTAAACCAATCTGTCCACCAGAAAAAGCTGCATCAAAGCCAACATTCTGTAATACCCCGTTCACAACTAATTCAATATCAGTCCCGGAACAGGTAATCTCATATGTATTCCACTCTCCGGCAGCCAACTCCGAGGATTCTTCAAATTTCGCGGCTTTTTTTGATTTTCGGTCCGGTCCAACCAGGTAGGTTGAATCCCCGACAGTCATTGCTGAGCCCTGACCACCCATCATGATGAAATCACCGGCTTTGCCATTCGCCAGCTGGGCTTCGATACATTTTGGAAACCGGGTCTGATTAATTTCCTGGACATGCAGTAAAACCCCGCTATTGGCAGGTTTTTCCGGCCACCTCCACTCGACATGAAGTTTGTAATTGCTGTATGAATCCCGGGTCAGCAGGTAACCTTTAGGCACACCCAATACCTTGATCACACCGTCTTCAGCCATGAAAACCTCATCCGGATCCGAGATCGAATCAAACAGAATCTTATCCCAGTTGCCCAGGTCCTTCCCGTTAAACAGGTAAACTTTGTTATCCTCTGCGCATCCGGCAAGCAGCATGCTTGTTATCATAAAAATTGCCCATAAAATTTTGTGATTCATCGCTTTTTGTTTTAGGAGTTTTGAATTGGAAAAATAAGAAATTTTTTCTCCCCTCTTTATAATGATTCCAAATTTTATCCCGGACCCGGCATAAATGGTTCTCCAAAAGCCTGAAATGCGTAATTTGGGTTTCAATATTCCCATTGAAGCAACTTCCACAATAGATAACTAAAAGATAGCAAAGTGAAAAAGGATAAGCGAAACCTCACCCGTAAAGAGTTCCTGAAAACTTCTTCAAAAGCTGCCATTGCTACAGGGATAGCAGCAGGAACCCCGCTGACCATACTGGCTAATTCAACCAATTCCTCATCTCCTTCCAACAGTTCCGGGATATCCGGGACACTCGCCACCAGCATCCTCGGGAATACAGGGATAGAAATCACCAAACTGGGCATCGGGGCTCCCCGAATACAGGAAGCCTCTGTCCTGCGCTACGCTCTTGACAACGGGGTAACATTTATTGACACCGGCCGGAGCTATGCCAACGGGAAAAACGAAATAATGGTGGGCGAAGTGATCAAGGGAAAACGGAAGGAATTTGTAATACAGTCCAAGGCTAAGTTCCGGTTGGACAAGAATACAGATAAGCTCGGATCTGAAGCAACGGATAAGAAGATCAAACAGAAGTTCGCCCAATCCGTTGAAGAAAGCCTGAAAGCCCTGCAGACGGATTATATCGATATTATGCTGTTCCATGGAGTGGATGACCCGAAACTCTTTCTCCAGGATTCTGTAAAAGAAGCCTTCACGAAAGCCAAAAAAGAAGGAAAGATCCTGGCATGCGGATTTTCCGTCCATGTCGACCTGATCAATATAATGAAACTGCATAATAAGGATCCCTTCTATGATACCATTATGCTCTCATTCAATCCTTACGGAAGGTACAAAAACCAGAACCGTGATTACGCCTGGGATCAGGAAACTCTCATAACGGAGGTGAAAAAAGCAGATGATAACGGAACAGGGATTATCGCTATGAAAACCTGTCTAGGTGGACAATGGCCCTCACCAGATAGTTCTAACAATGCTGATGACACGGTGAAGCCCTCTTACCCCGGAGCCGTCAAATGGGTCCTTGAACAACCCTATATCCATGGTTCAGCCGTCGCCATGGCAAATTTTCAGCAACTCGACGAACACCTGGCTGTGCATAAAGAATCCTGAAACTCCTGAGAATGTCTACCATAACCGGGCATTGTGCGAATATACCCTGGACCTACCCTCCCTGTCCTATACTCGAAAAAGAATGCAATCAGCAGTTTAAGTATGGAAAACTAAATGGAAAAATGCGATTTATGATTGGATTTCTAAATCCAAATACTTATTTTTGGGTTGGATAACTAAATTTCATGAAAAGGTTTGCTTCGAAGGATCTGAGAGACTGGGTCAATAAACCCAGGAGAAAACCTTTATTGCTTCGGGGAGCAAGGCAGGTTGGCAAGACATGGCTTGTGGAAGAATTGGGTAAACAGGTTTTCGAAAACTATCTGAAGATAGATTTTGAAGAGAACCCTGGATTTCGATCTTTGTTCGATGGTCATTTAGATCCGCAGAGCATATGTTCTGAACTGGAAATTAGGACCGGTATTGATGTTATTGAAAAGAAAACTCTCCTCTTTTTTGATGAGATCCAGGCATGCCCAAGAGCCATCATGGGTCTGAGATATTTCTTTGAAAAAATGCCAGACCTCCACGTAGTAGCTGCAGGTTCACTTTTAGAATTCGTTTTTAGCGAAATTTCCTTCCCTGTAGGACGGATTCAAATCATGGAAATCCAGCCGATGAATTTCTCAGAATTCCTGCTTGCTCTGGGATACACAAAAGCCGGTGTATTATGTAATAGCCCAATTGGTGCAGTTTCTAAGTCTACACATGAATTCTTAATAGAACAACTCAGGGTATACTGGCTTGTAGGTGGTATGCCCGAATGTATTGATGAGTATATCAAATCAAAATCCATGAAATCAGCCACCGAGGTTCAGGATGAAATCATTGAGACCTACCAGATGGATTTTAATAAATATAAACCGCAAACAGACCTTAACTGCCTTAAAGCTGTTTTCTCCAGCCTGGCTGCCCGGGTTGGATCACAAATAAAGTATACTGGTTTAGCAAATGATTTTACGATACCCACAATTAAAAAGGCATTTGAAAGCATAAAGTTGGCAAGGATTGCAACAAAAATCAAAGCAGTGAGTAGCCCCGCATTACCCATGGAATTTCAAGCATCCGAAAAGAAATTCAAGAGCCTCTTTCTTGATATTGGTTTAATGAATCGAACAATTGGTCTTGAGTATAACCAGGCTTTCACCCACAGCAACTTATTGGCAATATACAAGGGGCAGCTCGCCGAGCAGTTTGTTGGCCAGGAATTTGAAGCAAAAGACAGGAAGCAGCTATATTATTGGGCTAGAGATGCAAAAAACAGCAATGCCGAAATTGATTTCCTGTATTTTCAAGATGGCGAATTTATTCCGGTTGAAGTCAAAAACGGTCCTTCAGGGAAACTCAGAAGTCTGCATCTATACAGAAAACAGTACAATCCGCCCTATTCAGTTGTATTTCATTCGGGTCCGGTTGGAATCATACAAGAAGAGTCCGTAGTATTCTTACCCTTGTATTTTGCTGGATCATTTGCCCAATTCGGAATCGATCTGAAGAAGTTTCTAAATTCTTAATCCAGTATTTATCGGGGAAAACTAAATGTGCTTTGCGAGTGAAAAATTTAAGGAATTTATAAATCTAATTCCGTTTGTTCTTTTAAAAAAACAGTTTCAAAACTATCCTCAAGAATAAGTGTCAGCAATTCCGAATCTCCCGAGTATTGAACTCCTTCACTCTGGCTAGCCAAATCTCCTTCAGCCTGGTTAACAATATCTCCTTCAGCCTGGTTAACTAAATCTCTATCAGCCTGGTTAGCCAGGGTCGTGATAAATCCGAAAGCTGCAACCATTAGTACATACGAAAATGGTTCGGCAAGTTTTCTCAGAGTTCTTTTTGTTTTCATCACGCAATTTCAACTGTAGGTATAATTTCTAGAATACAATTGATATGCCAATAAATATATAATTCTGATTTTCTGATAATTACAATACGGAATCGCAAAATCCAATACTAAAAATCCGTATCAAAGTGAACATGCAGTGTACGTAATCGTGCAAATTTCCGATGTTTTTGGCTTTTTATACCCGGGAGATATAAGAAAATCTCCTTTTTCTTCACTAAATGTCAACTGTTCATCAGCTCTGGGATTTCTGTCCTTGCAGGTACGCCTGAACCATACGCAACTCAGCATAGGTGTATTTCCCCTTTTGTTTTTTGTAGATTTCTCCAAGGGACGAAGATGATTCTTTTAATAGTTGAGCAACGGCCTCTATTGTCTTCTTCTTCAGTACGTCATGGATTTCCACCATGCCCTCCCGGAGGCCCCGGATAACATGTCCCTCAACAGTCGATGGGGCCAGGTCTCGCTGCTGAGCTACCTCTTTGATTGATTTACCATCATAGATGAGGGACCAGGTGATCCTGTAGGTTTCTCCCTTTTCCTGCTTCACCCCTTTTTCCTGCTTCACCCCTTTTTCCTTCTTCGCTCTTTTCTTGCGTTTTCGCCCGCTTTTTGTGGAAGTGAATTTCGGGTTTTCTTCAGCAGCTTTTTCTGCCAATTCCCAAAGCTTGTCCCTGGTTTCCAGGTGAGTTCTTTGTTCCGCTTCAATAATTTCAATTTTCCGGCCTGAAAGAATGTTATCGGCCAGGTATTCTGACCTTTCCAACCTGCCCATTGAGATAACTATCTCCTGATCGATCTCACTGAGTGTGTTCCGGTAGGTTTTTGTACGGGTAAGGCGCATCACTTCCGCCAGGTGAATCAGTAGCTGTTTCAGGTTCTCCCTCATAAAGGAAGTATAGTAGGTACTTCCTTTTGCAATACGCTCAAGCATCTCTTCCTTCTTATTCTCTTTAAGCAAACCAAGCAACTGGCTGCGGAATACATGAGTATTTTTCTCTTCATCCCTGAAACGCTCCAGAAGGACTCCCATGGCTTTTTCCATCGCCTCATCTTCAAACTCCATTTTTTCCGCTCTGAACTTTTGCAGATTTTCAATTTGTTTCGTCAGACGGGAGAAATCAAAAGCGGACTTCAGGATCTGTTCCAGGTACAGGAGCTGCTTTTCATTTAAAAGATCCGGCAATGGTTTCTGTTGCTCCATTTTGCCGGAAAATTCAAGCACATCCCCGTCGCTCATGATACTGGAGGATGTAATCCGGGTCCGGAGAGTCAATCCCTCCAGGCTCCGCAGACGGCTGAGCGCCACATAGACCTGCCCGGAAGCAAATGCTTGTCCCACATCAATAATTGCCTTATCAAAAGTAAGTCCCTGGCTTTTATGAACGGTTACTGCCCAGGCAAGCTTAACAGGATACTGCTCGAATCTTCCTATTATCTCCTCTTCCAGCTCTTTCGTCTTCTCATTGATGATATATTTCTTGTTCTCCCATGCCTCCTTTTTGAGCATGTATTCCTCTCCGCTTTCCGACATGATCACAACAATAACATCCTCATCAATCCTGTCCACCGTCGCAAGCTGACCGTTAACATAAGATTTTTCTTCACCGGAATCATTCTTCACAAACATGACCCGGGCACCTTCTTTCAATTCAATTTCCCTTGGAAGGGGATATAGTTTTTCCGGGAAGTCGTCGGAAATGTCCGCCTCGAAAAAGAAAGAAGTAGCAGGAAGTTCCTGTAGTTTCTTGCTATTAATGCTTTCGGCTTTGTAGTTGTGGGTGGTGATGGTGATGGACTCCTCCTCTGTTTCAATCTGCTTTTCGCTGCGGTATCGGCTGTTGATGCTGGTAATATCCTCTTCAGTTGCTTTATTTTCACGCAGGTTGTTTAAGTATTCGGATAAACTGATCGTCAGTTTGCCTGAAGATCCTGTCCAGTTCTATGTAGACCATCTTTTCCTCCCTGAATGCCAGTGCTTCAAAGAAATGCATACTCCTGTAATACTTTTTCAAAAACGACCATTCCTCATCCTTCACGATTGGGGGAAGCTGGTGCAAGTCCCCCGTCATCAGATACCTGAGCTCCTCCGAAACTTCTGGCAATAATTTCCCTTGGCACTATCTCATTCTGAAATCGATGGCATCCAGGATGTCTGCACGCAGCATGCTGACCTCGTCAATAATAAGAAGTTCTGTGGCCCGGAGTACCTTTTTTCGCATGCTGTTCAGGGTATGGGTCCGGATAAGTGTGTGTTTTGTGTAGAATGGAGTTGAATCACTGAAATTTGTAAGTGGATCCCTTTCCGGGATAAAGCTGCCAAAAGGAAGGAGGAACTGGGAATGAATGGTAACTCCCTGCGCATTCAGGGCAGCAATACCTGTGGGAGCGACGATAAGGAAATTTTTATAGGTTTCAGCTGCGAGTTGCCGTAAAAAAGTGGTTTTCCCCGTACCGGCTTTGCCTGTCAGAAAAATATGACTGTCTGTACTATTGATAAAGCGGGCCGCAGCCTCCAGCTTTTTTGTCTGTTGAAATTCCATATTCAGGGGTCCTAACCACTCGGAAGCCGCAATTTAGGTAAAGCTGTCAATCTGCTGGTATGATTTTTTTGAATTTTTTAATAATCTTCAGATTGATTGATAACTCTGCATTTTCAATGGGAACCTTCGATCAACTTGACCTGTGGAATAAGTAACCTGAATTCACCTGGAAAGACTTCCGTGTGGCCCGGGAATATGCCCGTTTCCTGAAACTGGGGTCGGACGAGGACCGGAAGGCTTGGGCAGAAGGGGGCGGTTCTTCTTAAAATACCATCCTGATACTTCTCGAGGTTTTAAAGCATCCTATATTGGTAATAGGAAAAGATTATCACACTATTCAGATTTATAGGACACTGATATTTTGCCATATATCTCATTAAGTAGTGAAAATCACTTAGTCGAAATTGCACATTGCAACACAGAAATGTTTCCCGTTAAGGAAATTATTGCTATTTTTACAAAGAAGGATCTATGATAAAATACGAAGTCAGTTTTCTGGAACCGGCTAAGGAGTTTTTGGAAAGTCTTGATTCTAATACGAGAGAAAAAATCCTGTTCAATATATGGAAATCAAGAGAAACAAATGATCCCTCACTGTTCAAAAAGTTGACTTCTGAGGTATGGGAGTTTCGGACCAGATATAAATCCAAACAATATAGGTTATTGGCATTCTGGGATAAAGTAGATACTGAGAACACATTAGTGATTGCTACTCACGGTTTTGTTAAGAAAACACAAAAGATTCCAAAACATGAAATCTTCAGGGCCATGCAGCTAATGAAGGAATATTTCGAGAATAAATAATATGAAGAAAAAAGAAATGCATACATATACTCTGGATCAACTTACGAATGAGTTTATCGGTAAAAAAGGGACCCAGGAAAGAGAAAGGTTTGAATTCGAACTCAAACTTGACGTTTTAGGATATATGATTAAAAAAGCTCGCAAAGAGCAGAAATTAACACAGGAACAGCTAGGTAAACTAGTAGGTGTCCAAAAGGCTCAAATTTCTAAAATAGAGAACAATACAAAGGATGTTAGGTTTTCAACCGTCCTGAAAGTCTTTGATGCTTTGAAAGCAAAGGTAAAAATGACAATAGAATTCGATCCAAATTCACAAATGAATATTGCCTAAATTCTATAACAACATTCG
Source organism: uncultured Bacteroidaceae bacterium (assembly GCA_963777115.1). Taxonomy (GTDB): domain Bacteria; phylum Bacteroidota; class Bacteroidia; order Bacteroidales; family SM23-62; genus SM23-62. The sequence continues at coordinate 25,711 of CAVZPP010000005.1, forward strand.
TTATCATGGGGAAACTATCAGAAGTCGACTTAACACTTTAACTGACTCCAAGATAGATCAATTTATATAAAAATGGATTACAATACCCTACGAAAAGTCTGCGAGAAGAACAGCAGGATATCGGCCAAAGTGATAGACGATTTTCTGATAAACTTTGCAGCAGGTCACCAGAACCTGGAAAAGAAAATGAACCAGCAGTTTGCTGTATACCGGCATGTAAGCCGAGAGTTTGATAAAGGATGGATCGGACTGCTGCAGGCACAGTACCTGGGGCACCGGATTTTCAGGAACGAGGGACTGATCAATAAATTCCTGAACCACCCTGCACTCAGGAGGTTTAACCAGGAAGAAATGGAGCTTCTGAGGCAATATGCAAAACTGCCCTGGAGATTCAGCTTCAGCGAGATCACAGATAATCCGGCAGCAGATTTCTTCATGATGGAGGATGTGTTTTCCGGCTTTAAGTTCCAGCTTTTTTCTCCGGGGGTATCCGATCTGGTCCAAAAACAACCTCCTGTACTCTGGTTCAATTTGATTGCTTTTAACGGCTACTGCTGGCAAAGTTTCGGTCCCATAGGTGCTTATAAGAGCTTTGAACCGGATGACATCTTCTTTTTTGCGACAGAAATAAACCCGGACATCGAAGATGAATCGGAAATCATGGCGGACGTGGAAGACAATCCCATCCCTTACATGATGCTTCTTTCGGGGGCAAACTATCCGCTGACATTCCACAAAGAGGATCAACTGGTCCATGTCTTGTCAGAATTTGATCTGGACAGCATCAATTCAAAAGAACTTAAAAAGAGTTTTAAAACGGAATACAATAGCGGGGTCTACAGGTTTACCCTGAAGGAATGGGGAGAGCATCCCCACTTTGCCAATGCCTACTACGATGAGCAAAAGAAAATCATCCTGCTAACAGCAATGACTGGCCGCGGTTTTAATGAACTTGTATCAGCGATTAATAAATACGGCTATGACTTCCCCAATGAACCCTTTCTCCGGGTAAATACCTCTATGCTTGTAACAGCAAAAGACATTCTCAAAAAGAAAGAACTGCAACTGAATGAATATGAGCAACTGTTCCAGATTGAATCTCCCCCGGAAGACAAGGAGGCGGTTGATAAACTGAATATTTTTATGAATCTGATTCTGCCGGACATCAATTCAGGCCGTGAACCGGATATCGAATCACTGGCCAGAAAAGCCGGCGTGGATATCGAAACTGCCCGGGACCTGGTCAGTCAGATCATGGGTAAGTTTGGTGATATGGACAGTTAAAAACCCAGGTCGCTACCATAGTATCACAATAATATCCTGATCCGTGCATACCGCATTTCATTCTTCTCATCCTTCCCAAATACATCTAGGATATCTGAAGGCGCTGACCCTCCCCTAACTGTAGCAGTAAAGAAATTGTTGAAAGGTCTCTGAAGCTCAACGCTGACCGGGGCGCTAAAACTATGATCTGAAAGTATCTCAACAAGACGGTTCTCCTGGAAATCCCCATTCAATCCACGCACATGATAAAAGACAAACAACCGGTCATCAGGTGTAACATGAAACCGGCCCCTTCCGGGAACAAGATCGATTCTGCCCTGAACCATCCTCACCTTCCTCCCACAACATTATCGGACTCCGAAATACAACTTCCCCATCCTCCAGAATAGCATAGTTCAAGGCATAGCTCTGCGATGAATCTGGAAAGAACTCTTCCCTCAAGCGTTCATCCAGGGCCCGTTCTTCCCATAATATATGGACCAATCCATCCGGAGCCACCCATAGATCACAGGGAAAAATATGCCCGGCAGTTGCCTCCCGGGATGAAATCTCAATCCATTCCTCAAATTCCCCGGACCCAATATCCTCAGACCATACATAAAATAACCTGCGGAAATCATAATCCCACTTCCGCCCTGTAAGTTCATATTTATAATCCTTCCATGCGCTTACAGGCTCAATAATATCACTGACCCCTAAAAAATGTACCGCCCGGTCTTTTAACTGTACCACGGGATAACAGATACGAATCGGTTCAGGCTTTTCATAGGTCTCTCCCATTGGCCAGTACAGGAATCCCTTACTTGACCAGTTTCCATCACCATCCCGGAAGGTCCATGCGACAGCCGTATCCCTGTAATTTTGAAAAAGAACCAAATTATTGACGGAAGCATCCACTGCAAAGCTCCTGTATGTATGTTGCCTGAATATCATTTCATCTTCCCAGTCTGGTACCAGGGTTTCATACCCATCTGCAAATGAATCTCCGTTAAACTGCAATATATAGGACTCAGCCGGACCGCCATCCTCCCCTGGAGGGGTCAGTGTTGGATTTACAGAGAGTAAAACATCTCCATTGCCTAAAAGTGCCAGTGGTGAAGGCTCCCGGGTCCTGTCCTTTTCGTCCCGGTATACCAGTTCCCATCCCTCATCAGATCCCTCATCAGATCGCTCAAACATCAGCCAGCGGGTGTTTAACATGGGGGGATGATCTTCAAGAGTTTCCATTCCGGAAGCAAACACCTTATCCCCATATCGTACAATGCAGGTATTCCCATGGCACCACATTGGACCCGAACCATTATCCGGGTTTACATATTCATAGACAATCTCTTCTGCCTCCACCAAGACACTGAAACCCGGACTTTCAGATTCCTGGCATGAATTAAGAGACAAAACGAATAGTGACAGTGTACAAAGCAGGAATTTCGTTTTCTTCATAAGTCAAATTTATAGATTTTTTTAGATATTTTTTCCATTTTTATCGGATTTTTTTGGATTTTAATTCCAATATTATCTAATTTTGAGCAAATATAAGTCAGAAATGTACATCCGGAGAAATTTACATACAGAAATTCAGAAACATCTCAATAGGAAGGAATACACCATTTTGACAGGATCAAGACAGTGCGGAAAGACAACTTTGCTCCGTGAACTCTATTCCGGGATGAGGAGGGAGAAACAGACTGTAAGTTTCGTAAGTTTTGAAGATCGCGAGATTCTATCTGCTGTAAACAAACACCCGGAGGAATTATTCAATTACGTTCCAAGACCTGGAAAACTTAGTGATACATACAGCAAGATACACGATCCGCAAAGTAAAAAACAAGCTGCCACCGACGGTGAACCGGAAACTCAGTATGTATTTATAGATGAAATTCAAAACGCGGCAGATCCCTCAGGGTTTCTCAAATACCTGTATGATATTTACGGAAAGAATCTGAAAATCATTGCTACCGGCAGCAGCGCTTTCTATATTGACCAAAAATTCACAGATTCACTCTCGGGAAGAAAAAGGATCTTTGAATTGAATACACTTTCTTTTGATGAGTGGCTGAGATTTAATGATGCTGAAGAACTGATATCGGATCTGGAATACATCAGGGAAAAACACGATTATATTTCATCCCGCCACAGGGAAATAATGCAGATGTTCAGTGAATTTCTGGTATTCGGAGGGTTTCCTGAAGTCGCACTTGAAAGAAGCAAAGAAGAAAAAATTGCCCTGCTGAGAGAAATCAGAGATTCATTTCTGAAACGGGATATCGATGAAGCCGGTATCAGGGATAGTGAGAGGTTCTATATGCTTCTTCGGCTGCTTGCCTCCCAAATCGGTAATCTGGTCAATCGAAATGAGTTGGCCGCAACAATTGGAGTGGATAATAAAACGATAGATAAATACCTGCATATTCTGCAAAATTGTTTTCATGTTGACCTGGTACGACCTTTTTATTCAAACCTCAGAAAGGAACTTACGAAAATGCCGATGTTGTATTTCAGGGATTCCGGACTCAGGAATTCTATCCTCAACAGGTTCAGTGAGTTCAACTCACGTGAAGATGCCGGGGCACTCTTAGAAAACTACGTATTCAATCGCCTGTCACGACTGCATGAAAAAGAAAATGTCAGGTACTGGAGAACTACAGATGGCAAAGAAATAGATTTTATTGTAAGTACATCTTTCAATGAAGGGATGGCATACGAAGTAAAAATGAACTGTAAATCCGGGAAAAGAACTGCCCAGAGGAGTTTCCTAACTTCCTACCCGGGTTACCTCTTTGAGAAACTATCCTATCATCCGGATTCAGAATGTAGGTGGGTACTAAAAATATAGAGGGCAATTTTTTCTTTTTAATACGCTGATATTTTACCTCATCAAGCATTAAGTACTGAAACGAATTTCTTTACTATTAAATGTATAAACAACAGGCCAATGTTAGGAACAGCTCCGTGGGTAGATAGTACCCTTGAATTATTAAAGGACACCCCCTCTTATACCAATCCGAAAATCCACAACCTGCTGCTTGAAATATTCCGGGCAATGGGACATTCTGAACCGGTATCAGAGGATAATATCGCACATATAGGGATTGAAGTGCCCCGCGGAACCCCTGATGATTATGACGACCCGTATGTATTAATTGATGAAGGTATCGTTGAAGATTACGATGAGTTTGAAAGGATTTGGATGGATAAATATCCGGATGAAGCGAAATGGTATGAGATTACAGCAACCCAGCATAAGGATGTTAAGTATATATACATCAATAACGATCTGGTTTTCAAGTTTAAGGATCTTATTGACAAAAATATGGTCAGAGAGTTTGAGGATGATTGTGTTTACCCGTTCCTATTATGGATTCTGGCTGTTATAAAAATGGACAGTGATCCGGATCATGAGATCACTGGACTGAAGGATCTTTTTGATATAGAAGTTTTAGCGCACTACAGACAAACTGCTGAAAAAGCTGCACAGGTATTATGGGAAATTACAGGACTGGGCAGAATCAAATATAATTAGGTTGAAAATGATTCCAGGATTGATACCCATGTCACTCCCCAATCACAAACGTCTCCTGTTTTCGTCACTCTGTTCAATCAGATTTATTAAAGTGCTGTTCCATTGCTGGGATATAGGTCATCAAATCTTAGTGTTCTTGGGTGTCCTGATAGTAAAATTTTACTATATAATTGGATGATATATTTAATGATAGAACCATTAATGTAAAACTCCGTGATAGTAGAAGGCACGGAACTTAGTCTCGTACGAGGAGTGGAGAGCTATAGAAAGTTTACGACAATTAAACAAGTAAACTTCCTATAGGCCCTGAGCGGGAAGATATAGCCAGTTTGGGTCAGTCAACGTAAATTTGATGCAAATTCTAAGGTATCGGAAACCATCCAAGAATCCATTTGCGCCGGGCGCAGGTATGCCGCCACCAGAACTCGCTGGTCGCGATGCCCTCCTGTCGGAAGCGAGGCTTACATATCCAGAGAAACAGAAACGGTAATTCACACGAAGATTTATCATGTTGATTGCGCGGTGTCGGCAAAACGGTCCTTGGCCTCAATAAAGTACAAGCGATCTCTGAGGCCCAATGCGCAATAACACTTTTCATATCGTTTAAGTAAGTGCCAAATGCACCAGCAATGACACAAAGTCTTGATCGCAACGTATGCGTTTCTGCATTACTAAAATTAACAAAACGTTCTAATATATGGAAACTTTTGCTCGTTTTTAATGACTTCCCTATCACAAACCTCTCCTCAAAAGTCAACCAAGGATTTAAGGATATTGATTAATCCCTGTACTAACCCCAATCTGGAATTTCTCCTCGTAAACCTTCTCCCCATGCAGGTTCACAATCTCATACAGCACCTCAGGTACCTCGGGGGATGTATCAAAATTCAGAATCCCGAACGCCTGCGGGTCGTTATAGCTGTAAATCGCACCCGGCACGGTATCGTGAAAATGCATATTGGTCAGCCGCGAACTGAGAAATTCATAAATCGGGTACGGCCCGTCCCATTCCAGCTCCCAAACCTCCGAACGGTGGCGGTCCGCCGACATCAGCACAACCCCCTCAATCCCCTCATCACGGATCATTTCGAAAATCTCCGCCCGCTCCACCTCAAATCCTGCCCATGTATCATGACTGCCAGGTTTTGCTTTAAAATTCCACGGAACGGGGGATACAAGAACTTTCACCTTGGCGGTGGAAGCTGACAGTCCCTCTAAAAACCATTTTTTCTGCACTGGACCCAGCATGGTTGGTTCCGCTCCAAAGGGACAGGTCCTGTAGGTCCGCCCGTCGAGCATAAAAAATTCAATTTCTCCCCGTTGGAATGAGTACCAGCAGCCAGGCCATTCGTGTGTCCCATAACCGGGATTTACCCAGTTCTGCTGGTAATGTTTTACCATAGGCACTTTCCACTCCGGCATGTCGACATAGGGTCCCATCCAGATATCATCTATCCCTGCATCATGATCATCCCAGATGGAATAAACTGGAACATGACTTATCAGGGATCTGTATTCCGGCCTGGAATACCGGCGGTAATAGGTGTAATCATGAAATGCACCCGGCATCTCCGGGAGATCAACATAAACATTATCACCCAATAGCAGCAGTGCATCGGGATTCCTATCCTGAATACTGGTCCAGATCTTTTCTGCTTCAGGATTATACCCGGCTCCTCCTCCGAAAGCGACCCTGAACTTCCCGGGTTCGCCCGACACCCGGCCTGTGGCAAAACGGGGCATTGATTCCTGATCGAAGACATACTCCCCATCAATAACAATATTGTAAATGTATGTGGTCATCGGTGTCAGACCACCAATCTCCACTACGGCTGTATAATCATATTTTTCAGTGGATTGAACCTCCGGTGATGAGATTGGCTGGGGGGAAATAGATGCCTCCCAGGCAATCATTTGTACAGTAGATTCTTTGGCAGTACGCACCCAGCAGCTTGCACTATTGCCGGATATTTGTCCCAGCATGGGACCATGGACCAGTCCCGCGGTTTCATCCATGTATTTCTTAAACAGCTTCTGGTAGGGTATCCTGCCTGTCAGGGGAACAATAATTTGCCTGGGACCGGCAACAAACCGCCCAAAAGTCATTCCCAGCTCAACAGCTTTCCCCATTGCCTCCTCAGCCTTCATCAACCACTCCTCAACCTTTCCATCACCCTCAGCCTTTTCCCCCGCCTCATCAACTTCCTTACTGGCGAGTTCACAATACGCCAGACAAAGCATGTAGTATTGCTCCGCATCATTCGGATCCTCACGCAGACGCTGCTCGCAGTATTCAACTGCCTTTGCAGGTTCACCATCGATGATGGCCAGCATCTGCCTTTGTCCCCTCCGCTTGTAGAAACGATCCGCCGGGGACTTTTCAAACATTCTCCGGCTCCATTCATTTTCGCTTCCATAATAGGGATATGAATCACCCTCCAGCCAGGCATCATCGGGAGCAAATATTCCATAATTTACACCTCCCCGGGTTTCCCATTTACACGATGTGGTACATAACAAGAGGAGAACAACCGGTATTAGCAATAAGCGGATAAAGGGTTCAGCCCTGTTGAAATATGATCCTAAAATCCAGGTATGTGGCTGTTTCATAGGGGTATTATTCATTTTTGGTTAGGTAAAGTTATTGGAAAAAGAAAGGCCATTCCGAGGAACAGCCTTTCTTGATCTATCAAAGTTTATCACCTTCAAATTAGGCTTATCACCTATTTCTAAAGTTTATTACTTACGAATAACAATCTTACTGTAAGGTACTCCGTCAAGGGCAACTACGTAGATGCCTTCACTCAGATCGCTGACATCAAAGACCATACGCTGGCTCTGAACAGACTTACTAATAACCTTCTGTCCAAGCAGGTTTATAACATCCACCCTGCCAACTTCATTGTCGCCTAGTTCCACTATTAACTTGGTGGATACAGGATTTGGATAGATACTTACACCGGCAAGCATATCTTCTTCAACATCAACATTAGAGCGTGTAATATCAATCACATATTCCATTGTCGAAGGATCACCCGCTACACTGACTGTTACTGTCGCCTTGGCGCTTCCTGAGGATATATCAATATCTCCTGTTCCCGTAACTGTAGCACTTGCATCCGTGGGAACAGCAGTAACGGTAACCGTTGTTGTTCCCGGAGGAGCTTCCAGGGTATATGCAGTTGTCTCTGAACTGAAAGCAGGAGTAAGATCACCAACAGATACGATTAATGTATCCAGGGTGAGAACAACAGAAGCAGCGCGTGTTATTTCCACTACATAGTTTATCCTTGTCCATCCGTCTTCTGCCACAACAGCAACGGTTGCAGTACCGATTCCGCTGGAAATATCAACATCCCCGATACCTGTAACCGTAGCATTGGCATCTGTCGCTTCAGCAGCTACTGTAACCAGTGTATCTGCCGCAGCAGCATCAACGGTATATGCCGTAGTACCCGGATCGAAGGCCGGTGTCAGCACTCCCGGGGAAACCGTAAGTGTTTTCAGGGTTGCATCCGTGCTCCCTGAACGAAATCTTGCAAGGGGTGTTGTAAGCATCACATGCATCTCATCAACAATAAACTCTGACGCATTTGCCCTGCTCCTGAAACCAAGGGATTCAAAAATATCGAAAGTAAAGAAGTCCCCGTCGATCGGAGCTGTTAAATCTACCATGATCTTTTGCCAGGTAGAATCATTATCCACATCCAATCCAAGCTCATTCTTCATTGAGATATCGTTACCTTTTGATTCACCGGCATTCTCACGGTTGGCACTTACTTCGAAGTTAATGTCCGTGCAGGGTGCAAGAAGCTTAATCCAGAAAATCAGGGTTCCGTTATTAAAGAATGTCATATCAGCATCCTCTTCCAACTTGTATTCAAGCCTGTCTTTATTGGTATTCCCGGAAAGATTTACATAAATTGCATTGTCTCCATAATAGGTGGAGTCACCACCTGAAGTGATCATGCGCACTACAGCATCCTCAGCCTCAGCAATAGTTGGTTCGACAAGCCATGGATCGGTAAGGAAATCACCTTCTGCCATATAGGCCGGTTTGTCCGCATTCATACCGTATCCACTACCAAGAACAACATGAATTTCATCCACAATGAATTCGGATGCATGCTCCCTGCTCCTGAAACTGAAGGATTCGAAAATATCAAATGCGAAGTCATCTCCTCCAAATGGTTCTGAAAGCTCAACCTCAAATTTCTGCCATACACCTACAGCATTGGTATCCAGACCCATTTCCTCCTTCATGGAGATATCATTCCCTTTTGCTTCCATTGCACCACTGCGATTGGCACTCATTTCGAAGTTGATATCAATTGTGGGAGCAAGAAGTTTGAGATAGAATACAAGCTTTCCATAATTCCATTCTGATACATTAGCATCCTGCTCAACCTTGATCTCAAGCCTGTCTTTCCCTTCGGCATTATCTGTCAGGTTCACATAAATCGCATTCTGTCCAAACATCACCGAGTCAGCATCACCATTGGTAATCATACGAACAGTCGCATTCTTATCAGCAGCGATAAATGCATTGTTTGCACTTAAATCCGTCAGGAAGTCACCATCAGTCATCCAGCCAACACGGTCCGTATAGATTCCATAAGCTCCATAGAATTCAACATGCATCTCATCGATAAGGAAATCACAGGCGTTCCCGCGGCTTCTGAAACCAAATGATTCAAAAATATCATAGGTGAAGTTATCACCTTTGATGTCCTTTGCCAGGTCAATCGTTATCATCTGCCAGTTAACTGTGTCCATCCGGTTCAGGCCAAAATTTTCCTCCATAGAGGCATCACTTCCCTTGGCTTCCATGGCACCATCCCTGTTAGCATTCACTTCAAAATGCATATCAAGTGTATCATTCAGCTTGATCCAGAAAGTCAGGATCCCTGAATTCCACATGTGCATGTCGGCTGGTGTTTTTAATTTAAATTCAAGACGGTCTTTGCCCTCGGCATCGTCAGTAAACACAGCGTGTACAGCCTCCATTCCAAAATAAACTGAATCAGCATGCCCGCTGGTAATAATACTTACCGTAGCACCCTTGTCAGCACCGATATATGCACTGTCAAGGGCAGGATCGGTTAAGAAGTCTCCGTTCAGCATATATGCGGCCTTTTCTGCGTTGATGCCGTAAGATTGTGCTGAAACCGAACCACTCATCAATACGAGCAGTCCAACAACAAAAAATGTAAAAAAGTTTTTCTTCATAATTTAAATGGTTTTGGTGAAAAAAATTAATAAAAATTTAGTTAATTATCAAATATATATTGAGTTAGGGCGTTCAAGCCGCCTTATAATTTCATTATTTTTCAATTCTATCCGGTCCGATTTCGACATCTGATTTAATGGATTAAAATTCATTTCCGGATATTACCAGGGCATTTTCCTATCGGTATGTTTGCGTCCGGCTTCGGCCGAATCCTCGCGGCGACCGGCTCCGATCATCACCCCACCGTCCAGTCTTTCGACTACATTGTCGGGCAGTACATTATCCAGGAAAAACACCCCGTTTGCCTTGCAGGCTGCCAGGACCCGAACTCCCGCTGCCTCTGTTTCTGCCGGTACAGGAGGATCGGCGCGGCCTTCCAGGTAACCGTAAGATAATCCCATATCACGCGGACCGTGCTCCGCGAAGCAAATTCCTGGTACCGCCACAGTCTCCTCGGTTCTCTCAAGGGCAATGAAATCCTCGATCTTGACGCCCAGCATGATCTCCCCTTCCGGGTTCATCGGCCATGGGTCCGCCTTTTTCAGGTATTCATCTTCAGGGATTCCCCAGACCCAGGCAGCGAACTTATGACTCCCCCATCCGCGCACGCCGACACCCAGCAGATCTCTTTCAATCAATTGAAAAGGGTAACGGGCAGATTGCACAAAACGCTTCACGGCTTCCGGGTCCTGGGCCCTGCAGAGATGGACTCCATGAACTCCCTGTGCCAGGGCCTGCTGGATCATCCAGGATCCGCCCTTGAACGTCGCTTCATCCAGTCCCGTTACAGGAACAATAGCAATAACCGCAGGTGTCCGGTGTCCGCTGGGTGTGGGCCCCCCGTCTACCAGTCCCTTCATAAACTCCCTCAGCTGCCCGAAATCCAGCGGAGCATGCTCCATATTATACACGATGTAATCCGACCAGGTCTGGGCATTGGCCAATCCTTCTTCATACCCGCCCGATGCATAATCGTAATAAATGGGCTGCCCGCTTTCCAGGAGCTCAATGCATTTGTTCACCCGCCTGGGCGTCCAGCTGGCATCTCCGCCGCGATGGACTTTCTCAACGACTGGTTTCTTACCGTCGGCCGCCACTGAGCCTGCATCCCCTTCAGGGTTCCCGGTCCCGCACTGGTAGAAAAGGAGCGTCGGAACCACCGACACAAGCATAATTAAACTGAATTTTCTGATCCTTGTTTTCATTTGTTTGTCTGTTTATTATTTGATCAACTTCTATTTATTCGACTTTTAATGATTCTCCGCCGCACCCATATCAAAACCCTCACCCGACGGCCGGGGCTTGCCATACAGATCCTTCTCAAGCGGCACATCCGTCCCGGTATCGATCGCTGCTGAACCGGCCAACGGGGTATAGGTAGGCAGAATAATAAATTCCCTTTCGGGGGAAAGGTCATCCCAAAGGATGATTTCATTCCCCTGGTTCTCTTTAATCAGTGTAAACCGGGTGCCTGCCTGCACAATTCTGTTCTTGAGGGAATTGGACTCAAAAACACCATGGACGATCAGCCTGGTTTCCGTACGGTCCTTACCGGCCATCAGCCCGGCAATATCCAGTTTCAGTCCATCGTCAACAAATTCAAGTCCCCTGGCCCCGGAAGCTTTTCCATCGGTACCGGATTCTCCACCACGGGATCCGGAATCTCCCCCAGGGGATCCGGAAGCCGGGGTTCTTTCAATTCCTACTTCATCCATCCCCAGCTGATCCATCCAGGCTCCTGCTTCAGGGTCGATTTCCTTTTGGGGTTCCCCCCAGCCCATCTCAAGTACGAGGTTGTTCTTAAAATCCGCCTTTGTATCCAGGATCATCTTCCCGAGGATAATATTGTTCTTCAACTGGCAGGGATTTAATCCCTCTTTCGTCTCCAGCAGCAATACATTATCAATGATGGTATTATTGTAGATACCCAGGTCGGAGCGCTGGAAATAGACTCCGCTGTTATATGCAATGAGGTTATTGGACAGCTCACCCCGGGTTTCCATGGTAATTCGGAAGGCACCTGAATTCATGGAAGGATTTTTGCCTCCCATGATCACATTCCCCTGCAGGGATACAAAGAAATCCTTCGCCGGGGGAAGGGGATCAAGGGGAGAGTCGTAACGGTGTTCCTGTCCCCCTACAAACAATGATCCTGCATCGTCCTTGGCCTCATTATTAAAGAAATAGTTCCCGTGAATCCGGGCTGAGCTCCAGAGAGCCACGAAAAGTCCTCCTCCGTCATTATTGGTCAGGGCCCGGTTTCCGATAAAAAGGTTGTCAATAACATCGGTATTGCACCCGTCGAAGATAGATACGGCTCCCCCGTCACTGCTGCGGAAACCGTCATTCAGTCCGGCGCTGTTATTAAGGAAAATATTATTCCGTATCTCTCCCTTGCAGCGTCCGTGGAAAGCGACTGCTCCTCCCCTGCCGTTTTCAGTTTCATTCCCAACAAAAATATTGTTACGTATCATAGGAGATGCCCCGTTCTCGGCATAAAATGCACCCCCGTCATGAGCCTTCTCATGGATGAATTCGGGGTTCCAGGCCCTGGGTTCAAGGGTGGAGTTCCGGAAGAAATAATTATTGGATATTTCAGGGGATGTACCCTCACAATAAACGGCTCCCCCATTCCCCCGGTAACGTCCTCCCATGATGTAGAATCCGTCGAGGCGGGAATGATCGGCGCCCAGGAGCACCCTGGACTGCTCACCGCCTGTCAGGAGGGTCTGGTTCTGGGCTATGTCCCTTTCCCAGGTAACTGGATCAAATCCCCCATAGAGATCCACGTATTCCTTCATCTGGACGGCATTGCATACATACGATCCCGAGCTAACCAGGATGGCGCGGGGAGCGGACTCGCCTGCACCGACAATCGCCCTGAGGGCCTCCTCGATGCTGGTAAAAGGTGATTGTTTGGAGCCGTCAGCCAGGGTACTCACACCCGAAGATACGGTACTGGTTGAGCCGGCTGCGGAGGAACCGGCAGCAGTGGATCCTGCATCGTCTGATCCTTCACTGCTGACATGGTAAATGCTCTCGTAATGATCCATGTCAATGGATTCTGTGCTGCGCCCTAAATCTACAGGGCGGCCTGGCTCCATAAGCTTGTCGCTGCTAGTATCCGGTGCGGTGCAAAAGGTGATCATTGCCAGGATGACGACCAGGGCCGTAAAAGGGATTAAAAATTCTCTTCTCTTCATTTTCTGTGTGTTCATTATCTTATAATCATTCCTATTTATTCACGAACTGCATTGAGTACAGCTTTGCTCCGCGCATTTTAACTTCCAGCCTGATGGTTTTGCCCTCCAGGGATGACAGGTCCAGGTTGGTTTTTGCAGCCTTGCTGAGTTTGGCGTAATCTGCTTCGGATTCGATCTCAATTTCCAGGAGTTCATCCCGATTTAGCAACCATTCTACCTCGGTATCCATGAAATCACCGTTGATGTAGATGCACTGGTCTGTTTTGAATCCGTCAATGGGATTTCCATTCTCGTCAAGAATGCCGACCTGGGCGTATCCTGCAGCCTCGGTATCGATGTTCAGGATGAGGCGGTTACCTTTGAAAACAAATGGTTTGGTGATGAAAGATCCTTCCCTGTCATAGGGGGCATCGGCGGAAATGAATCCGTCCAGTCGCTGGACTACCCGGTAAACGGCCTGCTCATCCTTGCTCTCGGTGTACGCTGAATGATAGAAGCCGGTACCGAAATAATACTGCCAGATCTCGTCTCCGCGCTTTACCATTCCGTGGGACAGGTAGGCCTGGTTGATCTTATCCTCCCCGTGCATGCCGTTGCCAACATAGGCAGGACGATACATCCTTTTCCAGTTGATCCCGTCACGGCTGACCGCGATCTGGGTTTCAATGGGACCCGAGCCCCTGCCCCTTTCGGGATCCATAAGGATCTGGCGTGTCAGGGGACCGTCCTTCTCATAATGGAAGTATACGATGGGAAATGCCAGGTATACATCCGGGGCATATTCATACTTGGTGGCCTTGGTCACGTACTGGTCCACTCCGGGCAAATCATTCTCATCCGGCAGGAAGGTGGGCGGGTATTCAATGCCGAATCCACCGGGGGTCAAGGGACCGTTATCCAGCCACCAGGGCTGGGGTTGTCTGAGTCGCATGGTTTTGGATGCTTCCCAGGTGTCTTCCTGGCTGACTGCCTTATAGGGAACCGGGCGATAGAGATCCGTGGTTTCCGTGAGGGAAGACTGGCGCTGTGTTGCACCGGCGGGTGTGAGTCCCATGCCGGACCTGTGATATCCCACATAAACCTGCCGCTGATCGTCGTAAAAGGTGCAGGACTGGGTACCCGAGCGGAAGGGGATATGCGCTGTATGATGGCGTTTCCAATCATACCCGTCGGGGGAAGTATACAAGTAGATCCCGCGGTTATGGAATCCTGTAATGTATTTCCATTTTTCCTCTGGTGGTCCATTGGGATCGATAAATGGATTTCCCATGCCTCCTGTAGGTTCCTGGTTTACAATATTCAGTTGTCCCCTGTAAGGATTTCCCATATCCGGGATATCGAAGTTCACCCCGTCCTCCGATGTCCTTACTGCAAGGTAATCATCGTGGATGGAATTATAGATGCGTATGAGTCCCTTTTCATCCTCCACCACCGTCAGGTGCTTGCGAAAAGCACCTTCGATATTGTCGATCACCTTTTCATCCAGGCGGGGAGGATTCACATTAAAGCTTATGTCTTTCGATTCACCGAAAAGCGCATCATCAATGAAAAGGAATCTGCGGTCGTTCAGGGGAAGCGGTGAGACTTCGTTTTCTCCAAAGAGCAGCGGGGGACCGGCAAGCAGGTCTTCTTTTTTAACCGGTTCCCTCTGCGAGGCATGACTGCCTGGTTTGAATTTCCCGTCATAAAGATTTGCGGATGAAAATTTCAACTCATCGATGGATCCGCCCAGGGGCTTTTCCCAGGATCCGCTGCGGAGAAGGCTCATGTAAGCCTCTTCTCCTTTTTCGAGGGCTGTCAATTCCCCTGTGACGGAAGATGCCTTTTTACCATCCAGGTAAAGGTTTAGTTCATTCTTTTCTGAATTATAGGTGAATGCGCAGTGGGACCATCCCTTTTTAGTAAGGCCTTTGGCTGCCAGGCTGAACTTTCCCCCGGAAGGGGTATTAATAAATTCGAAACTGTTATTATCCGCATTGTACAGAAGGGAGGTAATGGCGGGATTATCCACCCTTGGGCCCTGCCCGATCTCGAAGACCACTCCGCTGCCGCTGGCCGAATTGCTGCCCTTGCTGTCCGCGTCAGGTGCGAACCAGAACTCGACGGTCCAGTCAAAATCACCCAGGTTAAGCTTTGAATCCGTGGGATTTACGAACCCGACCTCCTTGCGCAGATGGGTCTCACCGCCTATCATCAGGGCCGAAAACTGTGCATTATACCAGGTCAGAGGGGCAACCGTCCTGCCTTCAAGAGGCTTCATTTTAACCATTCCAAACAACTCCTCGCCCTCGGGAATGATAATATCCGGATGGGGTATCGCTGAAAGAGCATTCCCGAATTTCCCTTCGACCAGCGTGCCACCCAGTCCAAGGACCAGGGGATAATCGTTGTTGGACTGGTCATCCAGCACGTGGCTGGGATATAGTTCTACCGGTTCATCAAACAGCCATAGAGCAACTGTTTCGCTGCCTGTTTCGCTGCCTGTTTCTGCGGTTGCATCAATACATGTAAAACCCAGCAACATGATGGCCGATGCCAGCACCATACCTGCATATTTCATATTTATCGGATTTCTAAAAATTCTTGTGCTCATCTTCTTCAATCAATTATGTTCAATGCTTACGTTATCTGTTAATATTTTCTGTGATTTATTTTCTGTGACCTTGTTTCTCTTATTCATGGGTGAATTCCATTGCATACAGCTTGGCACCCCTTATCCGGAATACCAGCTGCACGGTTTTTCCCTCCAGGGAGGAAACATCCAGAGATGTTTTCACCTTCCCGGTCAGCTTTGCATAATCATGTTCATCCTCAATTTCAATCCCGGCCAGCTCTTCCGCGTTTTGCAGCCATTCAACCTCTGTGGCGATAAAATCACCATTGATGTAAATGCACTCGTCGAGTGAGTAGCCTTCCACAGGCTCCCCGTTTTCATCCAGGAAGCCAACCTGAATAAAGCCGGCTGCCTCGGTATCAACATTGAGGACCAGACGGTTACCCTCGAAAATGAATGGTTTCGTGGTTACATATCCCTCCTTCTCATAGGGGGCATCGATCGATACAAATCCGTCAACGCGCTGGATCAACCGGTAAACCTCCCGCTTGTATCCACTCCTTTCCCAGGAAGAATGATAGCGGGTCTCCCCGAAATAATATTGCCAGATCTCATGGCCACGCTTCACCATCCCATGCGCCAGGTAGGCCTGCTTGATATCCGCTCCTGCATGCATGCCGATCCCCGCATAAGCCGGGCGGGGGTATCGTTTCCAGTTGATGGCATCCCTGCTTACTGATAGCTGGGTTTCAATGGGACCGCTTCCTTTTGCCCTTTCGGGAGAAAATAAAATCATCCTCAACGGCTCTCCATAATCCTCATAATGGAAATACATCAGGGGAAATGCCAGGTATACGTCCGGTGCCCAGGGATATTTGATGGCTTTCGGCACATATATATCCGTTTCCGGGGGATCAAGCGATTCGATTTCCTGGAAAATTACCGGGTACTCGATCGAGAAGCCGCCCGGGGTTAAAGGACCGTTGTCCAGGTACCAGGGGACGGGCACCCTCATATTTACTTTTCCCTCCAGGGATTTGTAATCTGCCGGTGTGGCCGGAGTGAAAGGCCAGGCCTGGTCTATTGTTTCTGTTTCCGTAATGACGAATGTGCGGCGTGTTGCACCTGCCTTTGTACTGGTGAAATCGCAGCGATGGTAGGATATGTACTTATCCTGCTGCTCATCGTAGAAGGAGTTGGATTGTGAACCTGAACGGAAAGGCAGGATGGCGGTGCGCTTGCGCTTGAAGTGGAACCCGTCTTCTGACGAGAACAGGTAGATACCACGACGGTTGTAATCAGAAATAAATCTCCAGCGTTCCTCTTTGGGGGCTTTTGGATCAATGAAAACATTGCCCATGGCGCTGGGATCCCTGAGAACTACGTTCTTCTTGCCCATGTATTCACCTCGGCCCAGGTCGGGAGCTTCGAAATTCACTCCGTCTGTCGATGTTAGTACCTCCAGGCAATCATTGCCGCCACCGTAATACATATGGATCAGTCCGTTTTCACCCTCCATGATGGAAACATGTTTACGAAATGTCCCCTGTATATCTTCCACTACAACCTTATCCAGCTTTGGTGGGTTAACCACAAATTCGCAATTCGCGATCTGCGAAATCATCGCATCGTCAATAAAGAGATGCCGGCGGCTTCCGAGGTTATATGGTTCTGTAGTGTTTTCAGTAAATAACAGGGGAAGAATCTCCTGGCTATCATTTTTAGAAGCAGCTTGTGATTCTCCTGTAGCAGAAGACACCCCTGCAAAAGAGCCCGGAACCCGGAATTCCCCGGAATAAACCGCAGCATCGGAAAACCTCAACTCATCAATGCTGCCTTTAAGAGGATTATTCCAGTGTCCATCCCTGGCAATACTCAGAAAATCTTCTTCTCCTTTGGGCAGGGACTTCATTTTAAACTTCTTGGGTAGATTCTGCAGCTTACCATTTACATAATGTCTGAGCTGCTTTTTCTTTGCTGAATAGACAAATGCCAGGTGTGACCATTCTTTTGCAGGAATGTCTGAAGGAATATTTAGGGACTTCTTGGGGGATCCGTTTACCAGGGTGAAATCATTCCGTATATAATTAAAAACCAGCCTGGTAACAAGTTCATTTTCTGCCCTTGGACCGGTCCCCAATTCGAAGATCACACCGTATTTTAGGTTGGATTGGTTTGCTCCGATTTCCTGAATTATTCGTTCATCCGGAACTGGATGTGGTTTGTACCAGAATTCGACCGTCCAGTCAAATTTTCCAAGATTTAATGCTGTTTTAGTGGGACTAGGATAACCTACCTGGTTACGGAGGTGTTCTTCTCCATTTGTCATCAGGGCAGCGAAATGAGCATTCATCCAGGTCATGGGCTCCTGGGTGCGTTCTTCAGGAACCGGTAAATACCGGAGGCCGAAATTCACATCCCCCTTGGGATAATCCATCTCAACAACCTCTGCAGTTGTCAGTGCATTCCCGAATTTGCCTTCCACGATCCTGCCTCCCTGTCCCATGCTCAACGGATAATCATTATCCGACAAATCCGAGATCACCCCACTCGGGTAAAGTCCAACCGGTTCATCAAATCCCCATAAAGCAACAGTATGATCCTCAGAAGCCATCGTCCGGGCATCTGAAACGGTCTGTGCATTAGCCATCACGACAATACTTAGCAAAACTGCAAGGATAAATCCGTTTTTATAAAACCTATTCCTCAAAATCCTATTTGACAATATTCTGTTCATCAATATTTGATTCATTAAAACCCTTTTCGTCAATATCCTGTTCATCATCGTCTAATTCTCAAATTGTTTTTCGGGCTGGATCAGCATCCTGTCCACCCTGAACACATCCGCTTTTGAATGTTTGAAATATTTTCCGTCAATGAGTACGGGTCCTGCGGCATCCCATTTCAGGTTTATATGACCTGCCACAGCGCCTGCATGATCATACACTACTTCTATAGGATATAATTCGCCTTTTTTCATCGTAAATACACCCTCGGCGGAGTCATCGATTATTTTCTCACCATCAATCCTGACCTGCACAGACTGGTCTGCATCGGCAATGAAGCGAACTTCCCCATCTGTCGGACCCTCCAGGTATCCAAACCAGTGAACGGACCAGTTGCGTCCTCCTTCAGGTTTGTCACCATCTGTGGCCCAGTTATAATCAATGCTTTCCGTCGGGAACCGGGATTTAGGTTTTTTCAGTCCCGGATCCCCGTACCAGATTCCTGCCAGTCCATCGAATACAGGAAGGTTAAAATCCTTTCCTCCGATTTCCTTCATAAGCTCCCTGTAGATTTCAAGCTCTTTCTCGTACAATGGCAACAGGTCGTTCCAGTGATAGGGACATTTTTCAAGTTTTACCGGAGTGATAGCAGGAACATCGCTGAGACTTTCGTAGGTTCCTTCAGTCAACTCTGCCAGTTCTCTGAATATCTCCACTGAGTTTTCAAGGGATTCCAGGAAAAGTTTCCTCGACCTGGTTTGATCTGAATTATCAAGGAACTCGTTCCTGAATTTAACTGCCTGTGTTTTTTCAAGGTAGAATCGGGTGGTTAACAGCATGGCCTGAATATCCTGCCTGTAGGATTGTATCAGGGCAGAGGCTTCTGGATTCAAGGTTATTGCCTCATCAATCTTTTCAAGTGCAAGGTCTAGTTCTGAGATCTTTTCCTTAAGTACATCAACCGGTGTGATCCTGCCCGAAAACTCCTGGAAGGAACCAGATAGATCATCTGAATTTCCAAAATAATCCCTGGGAGAAATCACCGGATCAAGTGGCAGAAAGGGAACTCCTTCTGCGTTTTCCATCTGGGCAATCAGGAGTCCGGCGGTCACCACCGTATGATTGTCATGGCCCGCCCAGAACAAACGCTGAATTGCAGGAAGGGCATCGGCTGAAAGTTCAAAGGCTTCCAGCATCAGCTCTGAAACTTCCCCGGTAAGGGTGGCCTCAGCATCCATGTTCAGGGCAATGTTCTCGGTCCAGTATTCCTTCTCCTCATCAACAGGCCTTTGGGGATTCCAGGCATAGCGGCCCCACATCTCGTACCATAGTCGGTCGCGTTCCCATTGGAGGGACTGGTCACCCAGGTCACAGCCATAAGGCCATCTCCAGGATTTTCGTGGGTAAAGATGCAAGCCATCAGCTCCGGCAGCATTAGAGTTGATCATGCATTTTTGAATGTATACGGGTGGTGTCCATCGGAAAGGTTCCAGGTTGGCTGCCATGTGGATGTTAACGATGGAACGGCCGGTCAGCTCATCCCATGTTTTATTTTCAGGATCGATTTCCGTTCCCACGATCATTTCCACATTGAATTTCCTTTCGATATAAATCTCAGGATGCATGGATGTGATTTTCTCAGCATGCTCAAGATCCAGGAACCAGGACCGTAGTAATACGGGCGCTTTACTACCTGAGCTTTTGATGGCCGGCATGATGACATCATTTACCCAGGTGTCTGTGTACTCCAGGTCTAAAGCTTCACCCGCAGTGATATAAAGTCCAACCTGAGGATACTCCCTGCAAAATTGCTCGATGCTGTAGGCTGTATATTCAGCAAGCTGCTCCGTTGGTTCCCGGATCTCATCGGGCAGATTATGATGTTCCTGGAAGTACACGGAGGTATGAATATTATAGAATTCAAAGATGATCCGGATATTCCTTTGTCCTGCTTCCCCAATGAGCCATTGCAACTGCTTCATGTTTTCTTCCAGAAGTCCCTTTGGCATGCCATCCTGTGCTTCCGGATATTTCGGCAGATCTACAAAATAGGAGAAAGGATGCCCATTCCAGAAGGCGATGTAATTATACCGGTTTGCCTCGAGGAAATCCAGGTATTCGATCCATTGCGCCTTATCGTAGAAGAAAGGAAACTCTTCAGGGGTAACCGGATAATTGTAGGTACCCAGTTTCATGAGGAGCAGTCCGACTCCCCTGAGGTTCATTGAAGGAGCATCAGATAACTCAAAACCGGAGATTTCAGCTGGATTCAAATCCCTCAGATACTTTACTGCTTCATGGCTGCCGTATAAGATACCTGCCGGACCGTTACCTCTGATCTTCAGTACATTATCCTTAAGTCCAACTTGAAAAGCTTCACCATTTACAGTACCCTGTTCAATGTCCAGCAGAGATACAATATCCATGTCCAATTCTATATCAATGTCAAGATCAAGACCAATTCCCACATCCAATTCAATTACCTCACCCAGTCCCGCTTCAAACATGGTGGATTCAAGCAGCAGCATTCCCCTGGAAACACGAGGGTCATCCATTTCATTCACAGCACATTGCTGGAACAGGATGCCTGCAAGCAGTATCCAGGAAAATGATAATATGCGGTTGTTCCTAATCATCTACCTGTCTCCACTTAGTATCCATTAATGCACGCTGCCGGGGTGAATGATACAGGTATTCCCCGGGTATGATATGACTTTCTTTTCCTTCCCATTCCCATTCCAGGTTCAGGAAGCTTTTTTCAGGTCCGTCCTGGGTAAACTTCATTCTGAGAGCAACATACCCGCCTTTCCGGGTCTGGATCTCCACTGCTTCAGATTGAGCCTGGAATTCAATTCTTTCTCCCGGGGATGCTTGCTGCAAGGGACTGATACTGCAGGCAAGTTCATCGTCCAGGAAGAGTTCAAGGGATTGGTCTGTGCTGACCGTGATCTTCAAAGGTCCATCGTACGGGGATTTCAGGAAACCGAACCATTCACCGGACCAGTCCTTTCCCCTTTGATCCACCTTATTATCCCAGGACAGATCCAGTGTTTCCGTCCAGTCCGGTCCCTCTGGATTAATCAGACCAGGCGACTTATAATACACCCCTGCAATTCCACTGTGTTCAGGTTTATTTGACAATTTACCGGGCTTTTTCCGCCCCTGTACAGGAAGTCCATTTACGTTCAAGAGTTCAGATACCTGGATGTCATCACCCAGCATGGCTACCAGGTCGGGAATATCATAGTAGTTCAGACTGTTAAATACAGCATTGGGCAGCTGGTTAAACGAGGAGGGAGAGCTCACAACATCTTCCCATGAGTATATAGATCCGCTGATACGGATGGATGAGATATGCTCAGGATCCAGCAAAGCCGCATGCATTGCAGCAATTCCCGGTTCACCGTAACTATGCAACTCAACAGCAGGTCCAAACAAACCGCAGACATATAAGATATCATTGGTCCTGTAACCCACAACAGATCTGCTCATGAGATAAGCCTTGTTCCAATCCTCCCAGTTGAGTCCCCTGGACAGGGGAAATCCTTTGTTCTTCTGTGACTCCCTGCCTGTACCCGTGAGTTTAACCGAGATTACCTTCCGGCCCTCTTTGACAAGTTTCTGTATTTCTCCCAGATGGTAGGAGGTCCCATATTCACTCAGAAAAACCACAGGCGGATTCTCCTGATCTCTTTTCATATCCTCTAAGGTCTGAGATCCATTTCCGGGAACCATTCCTTCGTTCCCCTCAGGTGTAAAATATTTTCCCGGGAAAGTATACCCTTCCGGGGAATGGAAAACCAGTTCGCTTGTAGAATATCCTTCATGGGAGGTTTTACCTCGAAACATTACGGGACCTCCTACGGATTTCATTCGGTCCATTCCGGTCAGAGCTCTAATTTTGAGCCTGAGATCGTTATCGGTGGTGTTTGAAAGGAATTCTTTTCTGTGGTTGCGGGCCGCTTCCAGTTCTTCAACAAAAAGATCAGTGATAGATCGTGCACCCGGGAGCAATAACACTTCCCCGGAAGGGGTACATGTATACTCTTCCGGAGTAAGGAGTTCTATTTCAGGCTCACGGACCACCTCATCCCTACCGGCAAGCCAGCGAAGCATCCAATGAACCGCTGCTTCCCTCTGCTGGTAGTTATAATTATGCCCGGAATTATTCTCCATGATCTGGATACGCTCAGGGTAACCCAGGTCAGTATAATATCTTTTAGCCGCCCTGTAGCTGTCCCACACCGCGTAAATCCTGAAAAAATCATGGGTTGCGGCCAGGATTTCAACGGGCTGTGGAGCCCGCATCATAATATAATCCGCATGGTCCAGTCCATCGCTTATCTGTCCGAATACATTCTGCTCGGAATCACCCATCTCAAGCCTGGCCTCTGTATAGATGGTGTGAATGTAGCAGGAAGGGGCAGCCACCTTCAGCCGGTCGTCCAGGATAAAAAGGTAGGAGGTCTGCATGCCTCCCCCGCTGTTCCCGCTGACACCGATCCGGTCCGCATCAACTTCTTCTCTCGAACAGAGGTAATCGAGGGCACGAATGCCATCCCAGGAGAAATACCCGGCCATATGCTGGCCGAGAAGTGTCGCACGGATTCCCTCAAGGTTATGGGAGCGGGTGCCCCAGTTGTGGGGTTTGCCTTCGCTGTCAAGAGATTGATGTCTTTCGCCCTGGTCAACCGGATCGAAGGCCAGTGCTGCAAGTCCGTTCAGTGCACAGAGTGCTCCCATGGACTGGTACTCTTCATGTCCTTTTGAAGGATTATAATGTCCGCTCGGGAGAAGAACGGCAGGATAAGGAGGGGTAAATTTCTCCTGTTCGGGCAGAAAGAATAGGGCCGTTACAAAAAATGAAGGCCTGCTCTCAAAGATTACTTTTTCTACGCGGTACCCGTCCCTTTGAACTACTCCTGTGATCTCAGCATTGAGGGGTGTCTTTTCCGGGAATGGACCGATCCGATCCCTGAATAATTCCCTTAGTTCAGCCTGGTGGTCACTCATGGATTCAGCCTTGTACCTGCTAATAGATTCTCCCTGATTTTCCCTGTTGGATCCAGCCCCCATTCTCTCCTCAAATTCACGTTTCCAAATCTCCTGGTAGTACCCGGTCAGACTGTCAAGGTGATGAGTAAAACTGCCGGAAGCACCCCTGGTTTCCACATCCCAGGCCGGGCTCATATAGTAATCAGGCCGGATATCCTGGGATATCGCAATTTGCGATATCCCAAAAAGCAGAAAAACCAACATTATCCTATTTAGTCCATTAATAAATGAACATCCGTATGCTGGGTGGTATTTGATTTTCCAATTCACTCTAATTAGTTTTTTTTGATTGCTCCCTGAAGATTTTTTCCGTCTCTTTAATTTTATTATCTGAATTCATGCCCACGAGATACCCTAAAACCTTAGGCCTATCACCGAAGGAGGCAGTCTCAAACACAGGGATTTCCTTGTAAAGCCTGTCTTTTGTCCAGAGATGTCCGTGCCCTACAAAAATTCCACGGATCTGGCTGCGGTTTTCCTCCAGGATCGCCATAAACTCAGGCTCATTGTCCTCCCGCACCAGGTCCTCCTTATGTCCCCATATCCTCATATGATCGGTCTGAACCGGATGATGGAAAAACAGAACCACCGGTTCACCCCCAGAAAGCTCCTCCCGGAACCATTCCATCTGTCCATCACTGAACCTTTTCTCATCCGGGATCCCGCTCATGGTGTTCAGAACGATATACTTCATGCCCCCTTCCCGGAATGAATACCAGGGTTCAAGCCCCGTGTATCTTTTCCACATGGCGTCAATGGTGTCCAACTCTGCCTGCGTAAAGGGATCATCGGAATCCTTCTGCTTATCAATTTTGTATTCATGGTTTCCCATAACCAGGTAAACCGGCTTCTCAGATTTCTGCAAAACATTCATAAGCTTCATCACACGGTTGTTCGAGGGATCATCAGGGTCCATCTCCCTTTTTTCCAGGAAACTGGAAACACAATCACCCGTAATAACAAGGAAATCAACCTGGTCGTATTCACCCCCGTTAATCTCAGAAACCAGCCAGTTCATTTTCTCCATCTTGCTCTGATCGTTGCTGGTATGAACATCAGAAACTATAATGAACCAGGAATCAGCCTCGCTGAATCCCTTCCCCTGTACCGAAGAAACAAAGACAGACAAACTCAGAAAACTGAGTATGACCATGAGCAATATGTTTCGTCCCTGCTTCATTCTTATGGCCGGATCCTCCCGTTTTTAAATTCTGCTTCCCGTATCATTTTCCCATTGAAATCCCATGTATAGGCAAGGCCCTCACATTTTCCGTCAATCCAGGTGGATTTGGCCTTTGCATTCCCGTTGGGCCACCATTGTTCCCATGTGGATATTCCATCCTCAATGGTCCATTCCCAGATTTTTTGTCCCTCAACATTCCAATAAATCTCTGAACCGGTTTTCTCTCCAAGGCTATACTCAGCCTGGTACTGCTGGCTCCCATCCGGATAATACCATTTTTCAGGACCTTCCAGCTGGAAGCGGCCATCGCCGGTTATTCCTCCTAAGTATTCCAACCTCAGGGTACCATTCGGCCAGTACTCCTTAAATTTCTTAACCTCAGCGATGACTTTGCCCGCATTCTGGGTGTCGGTTTTTTCTGCGTTCCGGGTGCTGGTTTTGCCGGTGATATCCTCAGCAAGTATCCAGGCTTCGTTAAATTCATAGTGCAGGCAGGGATCGGTCATGCTTGTTACCAGGTGAATAATTCCATTGCGGGCTTGCCGGACATCTACGTAACCTATGGTATTTCCCTGCAATCCTTCCCGGTGCTCCTCGTCTTCATGTTCCTGTCCCTCTGCCAGTTTTCTCATATGCCAGGTCTTTCCTTCATCGTCTGAGAGAGCAACCAATGAACCTCGTTCCTTGAATCCAGGGGACTGGAAACCGTCCGTTCTCTGGAGATCACAGGCGAAAAATAACCGACCGCTTTTCAACCGGAGAATGACTGGACGCTGGTTGCCCCCCAGGGCAGGGAAAGGAGACCTGAGATAGGTGTAGCTTTTTCCCCCATCCGTCGATATGGATTTAGGCATGAATCCATCCATAATTGAGTGCTTTCCACCGTAGGCTGCGATGCTTCCGTCATTCAAGTGAATAAATGCACTGTGCCGGCCATTAGTTCTTCCCCCTGTATCATGCCATGTAATCCCCCCATCCTGGCTGGTGAACAAAAGGGAAGTCGGACCGAGTCCGTCGCAGGACAGGTAAATTACTCCCTCACTGTCTCTGAAAGCTGTTGTGATGGGCTGGGGTGAATGGGGACCGACATGTTTGGGGAATACCGGATATTTAACATCGGACCAGCTGGCACCGTTATCATCAGATATCCTCCACTGAAACGGATAGTTCGAATCCAGGTGCAGATTACCAAATAACATCCAGAGCCTGCCGTTATCATTCCAGAACATTGGCGAAGAATCGCCAACATCGGCAAAATCAAGAAACGCTGAGGGCATATCCCATTGTTCAGTTCCGTACCTTAAACGGGTGGCCCCAAAGGCAACATCCGGTTCATCCTCGTCCTTGCGTGCGGCTGTGAAAAATACAACCAGTAAATCACCGTTTTCGCAAATCGTCAGGGCAGGACAATGGTTATGCCACTGGAAATAAGGATCCACGCCTGCGGCTGAAATATTATCATTATCGCTGTTGTCCGGAGGTATGGGTAAGAGGTTTCTCTTTTTGAACCAGGGACTGGAGGGATCCGGACCCTGATCTATGTATTCAGTCTCCTGCCTCACCCCCTGCATATTAAATGGCAGCTCGGTTTTTAAAGGTTCTGAGGCAGGCAGTTCTCCCTGAACTACCCTGAAACCAATAGAAGGTTCCCTGACCTTGCCGTCAAGGCTCGTATTGAACAATACATTTATATTATACTCATCAATCGAACTGTATGAAAAAGCATCCGGTGGAATGGTTTCACTGATAATTGTCTCATTCCCTTCATTTTCTTCATCCGTGTCATTCTCGTGATTAATTGCATACTCCCAGTCAAGTCTCAGTTTTGAATCATACTCCTTTTGTTTCAGATACTGAACCTTAATGGGGTATTGTTTATCTTTTTGAAGTTCAACCATTCCGGTTCTTGCTTCGTTCGGTCCCCATCCATCAATGATTGTATCTCCTCCAATGATCAATCTCAATCCCGCAGATGCTTCGGCATTAAACCGGACCTGCCCGGTATGCGGGGAGCGAATGGAACCGATCCAGTGGCCTGTCCATCCATTCAGTGCAGGCCATGAAAGTTCCTCTGAATTCAGCAGGGGTATTTTCATCTGACTGAGTGGTTTTCGGAGTTCATAATCGTCGAAGAGCATCCCTGTCAGTCCGGAATGAGAAACCGAATTCTCTTTGGCAGGAGCTATTTGTAAGCCGGGATCCTTCGGATTTTTAAAATGATCAAAGGCAGGAGCCATGGATGCGCGGTTGGAAGGACGGCTGTAGTATTCCAGGCGATGGTTCATTTCCAGGGACCTGTCCACTGGCAACCCCCCGCGGATAACCTTTGCATAACCGCTTTCCATTCCCACCGGGTCTGCCTGGTCTTTGAAAGGATAGGGACCATACCAGTCCATGCACCATTCAACCGGGTCGCTCTGCATATTTTTCAGTCCCACACGCTTAGCCTTCCGGCAGGCATATTCCCATTCGGCTTCGGTTGGCAGCCGGTATGTTTTTCCTTCTTCTTCACTCAGCCACTGGCAAAAATCCATGGCCTCATCCCAACTGACACCTGTCACGTATGGGGCGAAGGATTCAAAACCCACATAATCCGGCCTGTATTTCCTGAATTGCTCCACAGTTACTTCAGTTTCTGAGATGTAAAATGCAGATGAAATCTTAACCTTCCGTACCGGCACCTCATCCCGGTCCCCTTCCGGATCACCCATCCCGAAACTACCCGAAGGAATCCCGATCATACGAATGCCTGCAGAATTGAGTTGAGTGTTGCTGGAAAACTGTCCACATGAAGTCATCACAATCATGAGGGCTGCAAGAACCCCCAGGACAGCTGGACCCATCAACGGGACGGGTCCGTTGAAGGACCGGTTCCGGGCAGATATTTCATCGTTTCCAATCATCTCAATACTCAATATCCTAAGCGGCATTTTCTTTATTCCCCAACCGATTCGTCGCCTTTTTTCCAGCGGTCGATTCTTGCGGGGGCTACCCGCTTATACATTTCGTCAAAACTTTCATCTCCAGGATCCACCAGTGAATTCAGGCAGAGGTAAACCAGTTCCCCCTCTGTGGCCTCGGAGGTATGGGGAGCGTTACGTGGGATAAATACAATTTTCCCCGGTCCGACCTCTTCGGTTTCCCCGTTCACGGTGACCTCACCCTTTCCCGCAAGGAGAAAAAATGTCTGCTCCTTATCCTTATGGGCAGCCATGGCTCCCTTGCTACCTTCCGGCCAGCGAATCAATGCCAGCTCAACAAGGTTGGTATTATTCCTTTCCAGTAAAAGGGTGGTGGAATTGGATCCGAAATCATAAACTTTTCCCTCATCAGGATTATTGAAGAATTTCGCCTCCTTGATTTCTTCGGGGGGAAGCTCCTCATCCATGTTCACATTGCCGGTTTCGGCCTGCTGCTTACGGATCTGAGCCACCTTTTCGATATGGTCTGCAAATGTTGCATGTCCCTCTTTCGAAGGATCATTGAAAATATTGAATAGAATGTAGCAGAGGGGCTCATCGCCTACCGTGATTGTCTGGTGGGTAATCCCTGCAGGTACATAGCAGAGGTTGCCTTCCTTAACGGGAAAAGACTTTTCTCCCAGCTTTACGGTTCCATTGCCGTTGGTGATGTAGAAGACCTGGTCCTTGTCGTTATGTTTGTGAGGGGGACCATCGAGATTGGGTCTCCAGCAGTTCCAGCCGATCTCAGTCAGTTCGGTCTCACTGCGGTCAATCAAAACTGTTATTACATTCAGTCCCGCTACATCCAGCTTCTCGCCATCTTTATAATATCTGTTTATCATTTCTCTCAATTTTTTGGTTCAGATCTGAAATCTCATACCACATTATCAGTGGCAGACATCGCATATCGGATTGCTATTTTGTTTTAATATCATCAATAAGGAAAGTGCTTTCTTCCCTTTTCTCCTCGCTTCCGGGAGCATCTTCACTGTCAAATCCACCGGGGTTCATCATGGCCTCGGTATCATAGCGTGGATCGACATTGTTCCTGTAGTATCCGGTGCGGAAGATGAGCCTTTCAATACCCTCAATCTCCTGCTGGAAGGGAACATTATCCCTTACGAGCTCGCCGTTAAGAAACAGGTCGTAAACACCGGCATCTGCATCAAGATCCAGGCGGAGATCATACCATTCATTCTGATTAAATGGGTAGGGATCAGCAAATTCACCCTTCTTGACATCAAAACTGATCAATCTCTCATCAAACCTGAGTTTCATTGGACGAACACCTTTCTGATCCTGGGCTTCGAACTCCACATAATGGCCACGAACGGTCTTCTCCAGGTTAAACCTGAAAGAAACACTCAGTTTTGCTGAAGAGGGGATGATACGTTCGGCAAGCGCATAATCATAAGGCTCTTCATCCTTCAGTCTCAAAGCTTTTCCACCTTTCCCGTCAGGGGCCAGATCAATTGGCGCCCATTGAGGGATATACAAATTCCACATATCCAGGTCCATTACCGATGAAAGCCCGTCAAAATCCTGGTCCACCTGCTCCGTAACTACAGCAGTAATCGGTGTGCGAGTCCGGGTAATCCAGATGTCTTCCTTATTCATGGAGTAAACAAACCAGGCCTCATTCCCCGGAGGATTACCGTTCCATTCAGAGATGCCCCTGAAATACTGGGTACCGTAGTTTTTATGGATTCCGTGGTAGCGGATTTGAGGAACTTCCCCGTTAAGGCAGACAACATCGTTAAATTCATACCCATCTTCCCCCGTAAGGGCAACCATTGGGAAACGATTCCTGCGGGTGATGGAATGATTATAAACGATGGCATACTTACCATCCTCCGTTTTCTGTGCCCAGGTCTTCGCCCCGGTAGTCAGCAGGCTTTTATTTTTGGCTATGGGTGACCAGGTCTTCCCATTATCATCGCTGAGTGCGCCGAACTGGTTCTTCCAGACAGCTACTGTAACACCATCGGGACGGGTATAGCTTGAAAGGGCTTTACCGGCACCCTTGGAGGTCACCATATTGGCATCAAAAAAAGTGGCATCATTAACATCAGCAGGGTCAAGTGCATAAAATCCGTCCTTGGAGCGATCTTCTTCCCACCACTGGAGGTTAACCAGCTTATTGTCCAGCAATTCCTCGCATGCCTTGACAAATTTCTTGTCTTTGCTCTCCTTATAGAGAGGGAAATTTGTATTCTCTTCACTCCATCCTGCGTGGCGGTTGTAGCGGATGAAGTACACCGGACCGTAGGTTCCGTCTGCTTTGACCTCACGAATCACGCGCCCAAGTCCATTTCCTGCATTCGGAGAATGCCTGTTGGTAGCTGAATACCCATAGAATCCGGATACCAGTAGAACTCCTTTGGATGTTGTATAGAATCCCATGCGCTGGTGCATCACGGCAAAAGTCCCGGCCGGAATCACATAATCATCACCTTTGATCTCAGGCAATTCATAGGGTGGAAATACAATCTCAGGTTTTGTCCAATCCTTCCCATTTTCTGAGGTAACAAGCATAATGCAGGTAGGGGGACCGTGCTCCTGGTATTCCCCGCTCAGGAACTGCAGGTAAAATTTATTATTCCAGTATGCCAGGTAAGGCTGATGATTATAGGTCCATCCCACTTTATTGCTCCCTACAGGCTCCTGGCGGTTGGCCCGGAATAACTGGTAATGCTGGACACCCGCTGCATGTGGTAAACCGGCATCATAAAAATCATGTGATGGAGTGATGGTCCCTGTATACTTTACCGGTTCCCCGATACATTCCTCCATTGGAGGGGGCATTTTTACATCTGCATCTGCGTTTTTCTGTGCAAAAGCCATGGTCCCGCTCAGCGCAAGAATCCCAAGGGCCATTATAAATTTTGTCATTTTTCCTTTTTTCATTGTTATTTATAGATTAATCTGTGTTGCTATACTATTTCAAATCATTCGGATCCCAGATGGTCACCGCAATTTGTTGTTCTTTTAATTCATTTGTGGCCCAGTAATATAGGGTGACTACCTTGCCGTCTTTGCGCTGGACAAGACGCGGATAGCCGAGATCAGCATCCCCGTTTTCATCTGCCCAGAAATCATTTCGGAGGATGATCTCGGGTCCCCAGTTCAATCCTTCATTTTCACTTATCCTGGCAATGATCTGCTTTCTTTCACGCTCTCCGTAGGCAGCAACAAGACGCCCGTCTGCAAGCTTTAGCAGGGCCGGGGGATTTCCGTTCTCGGGACCGGTATCACGGATTTTGCTGAGAAATTGCCAGCTATCCCCGTTGTCTTCGGAAACATATGCATCCACCCAGCAATTGTCTGTACCGGCTTCCCTCCTTCGAACACTGGAAACAATTTTTGTTTCAGAACATCTGACACTGGAAGACATTACCCCACGGTAGGGATCGGTAAGCGGCACAACCCAGCTTTGCAGCTCGAAATTTTTACCCCCATCCTTTGTCTTAGCACAAAAGAGACGATCTGAAGCGAATACTCCCGGTACCCGGGCTGAGATGAATACCTGGACAGAACCATCTGTGTTCACTATGTAATCTGTCCTGGGTGTTAACTCCATGGAATCAAGGACTGAAATCTTTTCCAGTCCATTGAGAACCACAGGTCCATTCCAGGATTTTCCCCTGTCTTCTGAAAAATAAAATCCCCCTTCGGGTAAAACATTGCCATGATACCCTATCCCGGTAATTCTAAGGGCAATGTCAGGTTGTTTGAAATCAATGCCATCCTCAAACTGTTTGAGTTCTTCACTGCCAAGGAGCTGAGCTTCACCTCCATCACCGATATAATTATCAGGATCGTAGGCTTCCCAGGTTACTCCTCCATCCAGGCTCCTGGAGAGCAGGCTGAGATGGGGTTTTCCCAGGTTATGACCCGAATGAATCTCATAGGGTCCGACTGTGAATCCAACGAGTATCTCAGTTCCATCCCATATCCATACTCCATTGTTGGCCGGCCATGCAGCAAACTTCCCCTCCTCATGAAAAGCAATTGAATGGACCGGGTTTTCAGGGGAAAGAAATTCAGGCGCAGATGCCTCAGCACTCTTTTTAGAAGATGAATTACAGGCCACAGCCAGAAGGACTATGACCGGGGTAATTAGGAGGATGTTTTTGAAGGTTCTCATTTTATCTATAGGTTTGGAACTTTTAGTTTGGGACTTTATAATCAGAGCCGGTTAAGCTTCTAAAACAGCGCCTTTTCTTTCTGCACCGCCAGTACCTGCTTTCTGAATCCTTTTCCATCCTGCCCAGGTCAGGTTCTCTTCTGTTGGCGGAGACTTGAAGAAGAAACTGGCCAGGTAACCCACAACGAAAAGAATAACATGGCTGTAAACGCCCAACATATATTTATGATGTGTATAGTTCATTCTTCCCATGTCAAGCATCAGGTGTTTATCTGCACCTGATCCGACTGAACTGGAAGTTAGAATAGCCCATCCCGTAAAGGCTACACAGACACCAATTCCAACATACAGTCCTTTTGCATTGGCACGCTTACTGAAGAGTCCGAGCAGGAACATTCCTGCAATACCTCCTGAGAAAATGGCATAAAGGGTAAATATGATTCCCAGGATTCCCTTTCCTTCCATTTTCACATAGAGGGTTGCTACTAAAAGGGCTCCAAGTCCGGCAGCAAGAACCATCCATTTCCCAAACCTGAGTTTCTGCTGGTCCGTTACATTTTTCTTGAATCTACCATAGAAGTCCTCTACTCCAACGGCGGAGAGACAGTTAATATCTGAATCGAGACTTGATATCGCAGCTGCTGTCAGGGCAGAGATGATCAGTCCAGTTACACCAATGGGTAATTCCGTCAGAATAAAGAAGGGAAAGATTGCATCCGGCTTCATGCCTTCCGGTAACGGGGTTGAGCCCAGCTCATAGAATGAAAACAATCCGGTTCCGATAAACATAAACAATGCCCATACAGGTACGGTCAGCAGAACACCGATAAGTGAAGCTTTTATAGCATCCTTATTGGATTTGGCTGTGAGGTAACGCTGGACAATAGTTTGATCCGTTCCATATTTCTGGATGGCATAAAATACCCCGTTAAGGGCCATAACCCAGAATGTCAGGTTTACAAAATCCCAGTCAAAGGGACCGAAACCTATTCTCCCGGCTTCGCTGGCTGTCTGCCATACCGCAGCCGGTCCTCCTTCGGCAGTAAAAAGAATAATTAGCACGGCCATTATTCCACCTCCAATAAGTAGGATTCCCTGTACCACATCCAGCCAGATAACTGCTTCAATTCCCCCGAGAAGGGTAAGTAAAATAATAATGGCTCCCAGTATCCAGATGAAGGTCAGGGTATCGATGCCCATCATGCTGGAGAGGGCCAGTGCAAGCAGGTAAAACACGGTACCCATTTTTGAGAAATGAGCCAGTATAAAACCCAGTGATCCATAAAGTCTTGCGAAATACCCGAATCTTCTTTCGAAATACTCATAAGCACTGAGGCCAATAACTTTCCTGTACAGGGGCACGATGGTAAAGATCATGAAGATCAGTACGATCGGGACCATCAGTCCCTGAACCAAGCCTTATCCAGTTGGTGGAAAAACCTTCTCCCGGATATGCCAGAAAGGTTATACTGCTCACCAGTGTGGCAAGAATGGATAGTCCGATTGCCCAGGCCGGAATCTTACCTTCGGCAGCGAAGTATTTACTGGTTGATTTTTGTCCTTTTGAGAACTTCACCCCTATCCCGATAGAGACTATAAGGGATAAAACAATAATCAGATAATCAACGAAATGCAAAGTCATGTCTAGTTTATTTATTTATACATTATTAAAATTTCCATACGGTTTCCGGCCAGGTATAACTGCCGGGTTTCAGGGTCAGGTTCAACCCTCTTATATTTTCCACTTTCATCCGGATGACACCCTGCTGGAATTGGTGCAGGGGACAAAGCCGGGTGAATCCCATATTATTTAATACAGCCGAGGCTGTGCTGCCGCCTTCAATGACCAGTTCCTCGACAGTGGTCTTCTCAAAAACCTCTTTGACAAGGGTGGCAAAATTGTACTTTATCCAGTTGGATTTCCCCGGGTCGGGTATCACCGATTCTCTGACGGCAACAACGGCCTTTTTGTGCTGCTCCAGGACGGAGACCACCTGCAAAACCCACTCCATCAGTTTCTCCTCAAAACCC
Source organism: uncultured Bacteroidaceae bacterium (assembly GCA_963777115.1). GTDB lineage: Bacteria > Bacteroidota > Bacteroidia > Bacteroidales > SM23-62 > SM23-62. The sequence goes on from CAVZPP010000005.1 coordinate 59,607, forward strand.
TCACGCTGCCAAAACAGATCTTCCGGCATAAAACATACATGTTGGCCCTGACGGTTTGCATGATAAACCTGGTCCCGGCTTCCCTGGAATGTACTCCCGCAGAGATAGAGTGTCCTTGCATCATCAGGAATACCTGTGGTATGGTTTAGGTTAACAGAGGGCTTGCCGCGATTTGACAACAGTGCCTGGAAAAACCCGGCGGCACCGGCAGGAAGCCAATCTCTAGAGGTTTTATCCGCCCAGGAATCCATGTCTGAATCCGAGGAAGCTTCTCCCACAACAATATTTCCTTCAGCTTTAAAATTCTCGGGTTTCAGGATATCGAAGGAAGGTGTTGACCCATTTCTGCCAAGAAGTGTAGAGACAGAAGAGGTTGATATATCAAATTCCGGATCTTCAGAAAAACTGGTATGCTGAAGGGGTTCTCCGTTTATATAATAATTACCATCAATGATAACCCTTCCCAGAATAGGATTGGCGGGTACAAGAATAGCTCCTTTCATATCCAGAACATCCAGCATGGCCTGTATCTCCTCCAATACATGTCCCCTCAGAACAGAATCCACTTTCTTATAAATCCAGTCCGGTTTCAGTTCGACCAGTCTCTCGGATAGTTTATGTATCTCCTCAACCGCCTCGGCCGTCCCTTTAGAACGTGTATCCATAGCAATGACAAGAAGATCAGTCCCTGAAGGTTCGGCGTCCTCAATATGCAAATCAACTGTAAGTCCGTGCATTAGTCCAACACCAGCCAGTTCAGCTGCACCTGTAAAATCATCTGCCAGAACAATAATCATCTTCCCCTAAACCTCCTAATTAATGTACATTTTAACTGCATATTCAATAGCATCCAGCAAGGCTTCCTCGCTGGCAATGCCTTTACCTGCAATATCAAAGGCTGTCCCATGATCAACCGAAGTCCGGATAATGGGCAGTCCGAGTGTCACATTCACACCAATTACAGAATCCATGGACTGCGTATCTTCATTCCAGGCAAAACCGGCCATTTTGAACGGGATATGTCCCTGGTCATGGTACATGGCCACACAACCGTCATAATATTTTCCCAATGCCTTGGGGAACAGGGTATCCGGAGGTATTGGTCCCTCTGCATTATACCCTTCCTTAATGGCCATTTCAATCCCCGGCAGGATAACTTCCGCTTCCTCGGTTCCGAAAAGTCCCTCGTCACCCGCATGCGGATTCAGTCCCGCTACCCCAATCTTCGGGTTTTTGTAACCGAGTTTTTTTAGTCCCTCGTCCATCAGTTTGATACGGGACAATACCCTTTCGGGGGAAATAAGGTCGCAGGCTTCGCGAAGGGCGACATGTGTGGTTACATGGATGACCTTGAGCTTATCGCAGGCCAGCATCATGGCAAAATTTTCTGTTCCCGTAAATTCCGCAAATATCTCTGTATGTCCGGCGTAATGGTGACCGGCTACATTGATGGCTTTTTTGTTAATGGGACCGGTAACTGTTGCATCAATCTCTCCTTCGAGAGCCAGGGCTATCATTACGGTAACCGCTTTGAAAGCTGCATTTCCGGCTACAGCAGAGACTTCTCCCTGCGTTACTTCCCTGCAATCAGGGATATCCCTGTCATATACATTGATATTTCCCCTGCTAAACCCGGCCTGCTCTATCGACTTAACTGCGATAAGCGTTTTATCCGGACAATATTTCTTCATTTCCCTTTCAATAATCCAGGCATCTCCAATAATAAGTGGATTGCAGGATTCATGAACGGAATCCTGCATCAATGCCTTTACCGCAATCTCCGGTCCCACTCCCGCAGGATCTCCCATACTTATTCCAATAACCGGTTTCTTCATCAGGCTCTATTATTCATTAAGGTCTATAATCCATTCGCAATTCATTCGCTAATTCATTCACAAGGGTTTTTCATTCTTATGAGGGTATCTTCTTCATAATTTTTCTCATTTCCTTAATCATGCGCTCGCCTTCTTCCTTGCTCAGCGGATAACAGGGCGAGATGCAATGGGATTCACACAGTCCCAGATCCTCCAGCAACATTTTCAGTCCGGGTAAAGCCTGGCTGAGCATTTTGCCTTTCTGGTATACTGCCCCGAGATCGTCGGTAAGCTTCTGATATTTTTCTGCTTTTTTAAAATCTCCTGCCTGTACTGCCTTAAACAGTGCATCATAGAGTTGCGGAAAAGCATTCCCGGTGCTAGGGACAATTCCATCTGCCCCGGCTTTCAGCACGTAGACTGATTGGGCTGCCCAGCCTAACTGGTAATAGAATCCTTCCGTTTCATTGGCAAAGGCAGCAAGTGTATCCAGACGCTCCAGGTCCCTTTCAGAATCTTTGAGTCCAATGATATTATCATGCTGGCTCAGGGTTTTCACAACCTCAACCGGGATACTCATATGGGTTGTTGCCGTAATATTGTACAACATCAGTGGCCTGGGAAGTGCATCTGCCAGTTCTTCAAAGTACCTGAGCATGGATTCCTCCGGTATGGCATAATAGCTGGGCAGGTGGGCAACCAGGATCTCTGCTCCCGCATCTGCAAATAATTGCCCGGCCTGGATTGTATCTTCCATACACATACCCGCGATCCCTGCGTACAGGGTCTTCCTCCAGGCATTTGCTTCTGTAGCCGCCTTCATATAGACCAGCTTCTCTTCCATGGAAATGGACAGAGATTCTCCTGTTGTCCCAAGAATAAAGGGATGGCAACCGTTATCTACAACATGTTCAACCAGGCGCCTTGCAGCCGATTCGTCGATCTTACCTTTGGGGGTAAAGGGACTTACCATCGGTACAACTACACCCTGTGGTTTGATATCTTTCATAATTCTTAATGTGCTAATAAGCCTTTGTATAAATATCTATGGCATCCTGAAGGGTAACCTCCCTTGGATTGTTAACCAGGAGTCGCTGGACTTTCAAAGAAGCGGCAGCCATTCGCGGTATCGCAGTTTCTGGAATATCGAGCTCGGATATCCTGGAGGGGATACCGCAATCCTTAATCAGATCCCTTACCGCCTGAATTCCTTTTTCCGCCTTTTCGAGGTCGGATCCATTCGTAATGGAACCTCCAACATCCGATCCTCCAACATCCGATCCTCCAACATCTGACCTTTCTTCAACCACCCCAAGTATTTCTGCAACCCTGGCATAGCGCTCAACAGCGTACGGCAGGTTAAATTCCATTATGTAGGGCAGTAAAAGGGCATTGGACAATCCATGAGCAATATGAAATTCACTGCCCAGGGGATACGACAATGCATGAATGGCCGTCGTGTTTACCGGTCCCAGGCACATCCCACCGTACATACTTCCAAGGGAAAGATCGTTCCTGGCATCCACATCCTGACCATTCATAACTGCCTTGCTCAGGCTCCCTGCAATCAGGGCCATGCCCTCCAAAGCGAAGGTATCTATCACCGGATGCGCGTTCTTATTTACATAAGCCTCCAGGCAATGGGTAAATGCGTCAATTCCGGTGGCTGCAGTAACAGCCGCAGGTACACTCAGGGTCAGTTCAGGATCGATATAAACCATGTCCGGAACCAGGTAGGGTGAGATAATCCCTTTCTTCAGCTGTTCCTCCTCATCCAGCAGGATGGCATTGGGGGAAACTTCGCTGCCTGTACCGGAAGTAGTAGGCATGCATGCCATAAGGGTATTTCTTCCCTTCAGGAGGTTGATCCCTGTTATTTCCTGAATGGATTGGGTATTATCCAGTTGTGCTGCAAGGAGCTTTGCTACATCGAGTATTGATCCACCGCCGATACCCAAAACCAGGTCAGGCTTAAAACCCCTCACCTGAGAAATCAGTCGTTCATAATCCCCCACAGTGGGCTCTCTTTGTATGCTCAGATCTGTCTCCAGCTCCATCCCCTCATTCCTCAAACCCTCCATAAAAGTCCCAAGCGCTGGCTGGATCTCCGGAAAGCTCAGAATGAAAATCCTGGAAACTCCCTTTCCTGAAGCATCCTTTATGAATTCGCCGATACATCCGGCACCAATCGACAATTTGGATGGATAATATATATTTACAGCTTTCATTAGATTACTTCAGAATTACTTTACTCACTCGGGATTTTATCGCTCACTCTCGAATTCACTAGTGATAAACCTCAGGACGGTTTGCTTCTCTCCAGTCCGCCTTCTCCGGCTCATACCCTGGGTTCATCTGCATTTCCTGGACCTTGCGTGACTTTCTCCAATCTCTTAGCTTCCCCGCGAGTTCCTCAACCTTTTCCGGCATCTCTGCAGAGAGATCATGTTCTTCTCCCGGATCAGAGACCAGGTTGTACAGATCGTAGGCTTTTCCTTCTCCGGAGATGGATTCCTCGAACCACTCAATAAGTTTATAATCGCCGTCCCGTATGGCTCCGGCAGGCATAAATCCCTGGTGGTGGTAATGTGGATAATGGAAATAAAGGGTATTCCGGTTCAGTGAACCTTCCCCCGTAAGGGCAGGCATCAGGCTCAGCCCGTCAATATTTTCAGGAATCGTTTCTGTCCCAAGAATCTCTGCAAACGTCGGGAAGAAATCATCCGATATCACAAGTTCATCATTCTTCATTCCTGGCTTGATCACACCGGGCCATTTAATGGCAAGGGGCACGCGGATGCCACCTTCGAAAACCATCGCCTTACCTCCCCGGAAGGGAGCCTGGTCCTGCAGCTGCTCAAACCCACCATTATCCGAGTAAAAAACGACAATGGTTTTTTCTGTTAGTCCGTGTTCCTCAAGTTTGGCCAGGATCTCACCGATTCCATTATCCATGGTCTCAATCATTGCACCCATGATAGGCGTATTCACAGGATCATCTGAATCCGGCTTGGCCTCATATTTTGCCACCAGCGCCGGTTTTTCCATGATTGGCCTGTGCACTACATGATGGGCGACATAAGCGAAAAATGGCTGATCCTTATTCTCGTCAATAAAATCAAGAGTCCGCCGGGTTATCTCAATGGCATGATGCGCATCAGCCGAAGGATCATGATCCTCAGGTGGTTTGACAGTTGTAAGTATGTCATCAAATCCCTGTGATCCAGGATCTTGCGGTCTTCCGGCCTCATAATTCTTATCCGGACTCAAATGCCATTTTCCAAAATGCCCGGTAACATATCCCTTCTCCTTCATCAATTCCGCCAGTGTCGTTTCCTCAAGCGAAATTCCGGGTGCGATCACAGGTGTTGTGAGCTTTGCAAACGGATAGGGACTTCCCGGGATATAATTCGTCAGGTGAAGCCTGGCGGAATTTTTTCCCGTCATAATACTTGCCCTTGTAGGGGAACAAACGGGATTTGCAGAATATGCATTGGAAAAAGAAATCCCTTCGCGGGAAATACGGTCGATATTCGGTGTTTCGTAGTATTCGGATCCATGATAGCCCACCTGGTTCCAGCCCAGGTCATCCGCCAGGATAAACACGACATTCCACTTTTCTTCGGCATCCTTCTCCGGGGAACAGGCCGTAAGCGCCAGTGGTAATAAGATTATTGCAATTGATTTCAGAAACGATTTGATCATAGTTCAGGTTTTAAAGTCAGGATTATTATCCTGTCCAGTCATGATAGAAAAGGGATAGCCGGGGAAAATTCCCCGGCCTCCCGGATGATTATTTCTTAATAAATCTTGTGTATTCTCCGTTCACTGAAAGCAGGTAGATTCCGGTTGCCAGTTCCCCTGTACTGATTTGGATTTCCTGACTGCCTGCGGGTAGATGCTGATTATAGGAGGACTTCATTTTTTGTCCCGTGAGAGAATAAATGTCAACATTCGTCATACCGGATTCCTTCTTGTTAAAGGAAAGAGTTATGGATTCCCCGGCAGGGTTTGGATAAACTGAAACTTCTTTGGATACCATGGGACTGAAAACTGATGATGGTGCATCGGGTCCAACAATATACCCTTCAGGTATTGCCGGTCCCTCTCCCGGCGCATAAATGGCGCCTTCCAGGATCAGGAAATAGTCAAACATTCCTCCATAGGGATCACCCCGATCCTGCTTTCCTATCCTCAAGTGGTTTGCCCCTATATCCTGACCGTAGGTCTTGGTATCAAAAATCGGTGTTGGGTTCTCATCCATGTAAACTTTCACATCCTGTTTGAGCTGGGTTACCCTGATGGTATGCCAGTTGGTGTCCCCGATCATCGGGTGGTAATGGTTGGGTCCTCCCGGGAAATAGGCATCAGATCCCTGGAATAGAAGGGTGTCTTTATACATTTTCAATTCCGTATTGAAACTTATGGTTCCGGAAGCCCGGACAGATATCCACCACCATACCGTTTTACCATCGTGTTTGATACTTTGAGTTGTAGGTTTTGCCCTGAATACCAGGGTGATCCCTTTTTCCTCGTTACATTCTTCCGGCGGGACATCCAATTCCAGATTCAGTCTCCAGTCATAGCGGAAAGATCCCCGTTGTTCAATACCGCTGTAATCGTTTATGTACAGGACATTATTGCCAGGGACTTCAGGATCTGGAATGATCTTACTGAAATCCAGAACGGCATCCCTTGATCTCCAGGGAGATTTAACGGGAAGGCTGTCCATCGGTTCCAGATTATCCCATACCTGCGCAACTGCAGGATCTGTTATCAGAATGATGCCCAGCAGGGCGATAAGTAAATTCCTGAGAGTAGAATTTGTTTTCATAGTTTGAATTTTAATTGGTGATAATTTATTGTTTAATGAGTTTCATGCTTGAATAGGCTCCATCGCTGGTTTTGATCCTGGTGAGGTAAAGTCCCCTGGACAGGTCATCAACTGGAAGCCGTACTTTTTTACTGTCCAGGCCGGTAAAGGACCGGACCATCTTTCCGGAGATATTAAAAAACTCCACGCTCCGGATGGGCTCCTTATCAGATTCAAATACCACCTGTCCCTCGCCTACCGGGTTAGGGAAAACGCTGATTTGCGATGGACTAAGCACAGATTCAATCCCGGTATAAATTCCATTGGGTAACTTAACTTTCGTGATCCAGAAATCCCTTCCTCCCCTGGAGTTTTCAGTTTTCTGGCCTGAGGCATCGGAATTACTTGAACTTCCAATCAATACGGTGCTGCTATCATCCTCCATGATCCAGGTTGGTCCCCCGATCTCATTTTTATCTCCGCCGAATTTGTATTCCCATTGCATGACCATCTTATCATCGCATTGCATCAGCCAGCGTACCCCGTGGTCAATCAGGTTACCACCGGGAAGTATCTCCTCTTCATTATATACACCAATGAGCAAATAGCCTCCGTCGTATGACCTTGAAGCACTCAGGTTATCCTGGTGAACTGTCCCTATGGTTACATCCCATAAAATATTCCATGCTGAGTCCATTTTTACAAACCATGCATCATTAGCTCCAACATCGGGGGTGGTTTTGTCACCGGAGATATCTGATTTGGATGTTATGCTGAGCATGTAGCCACTGTCATGGGCCTGTGTAATACCCACTCCACCTTCGTTATCATCACCACCAATAGAGCGGTCCCACATAGGATTTCCCTGTAAATCAATTCTCACCATCCATGCATCATAGGATCCCCGTGGTGTGGATGTCTTGTTTCCCGAAACCGGTGAATCTGATTTTCCGGTCAAGATAAAGCCATCCTGATATGGAAAGATGCCGCCGGCAATATCAAACCGGTTGCCTCCGTAGACCCTATCCCACTTTTTCGTACCGTTCTCATCGATCCACAGTGCCCAGAAATCCTGCTTGCCATAAGAATCATAGGTTTTTTCACCTGATTTTCCTGAATAGGAGGTTCCCGTAAGTATATAACCCCCCTGTGGATGATAATGCATGCCATCCAGAATATCCTCATCTGCTCCTCCGATTGTTTTATCCCAGAGTACATTTCCAGCTGCATCGATCTTTACGATCCAGTAATCAGAATCGGCTGTCCCTCTTGTATCCTCGGACTTATCCCCTGATTTATTAGAATAACTGGTGGCCCCCAGGAGAAAGCCCCCATCAGCGGTACGAAGCACTCCGCTCAGGGATTCATCTTTAGTGCCCCCGATAACCTTATCCCATTCTTTCTCCCAGTTTGAATTGTATTTAACAATCCACAAGTCCGTGCTGAAAAGCGAATAAGGTGCTGCAGTCTTCTCCCCTGATACGTTTGAGCTGCTAACGCCGAACAGGTACCAGCCATTGCCATCCGGTGAGGGGTAAATCCTTCTCAAGGCATCGGCATAATTACCACCGATGGTCTTATCCCAAAGGATTTCAGGTTGCTGGGCAGAAAGGCTGGCCGTTGCAAAAAGGAGCAATCCGGCATAAATGATAACTTGTATGGACTTCATCGGGTTTATATATATTTAATTCGATTGACTTTTTACCTCAATTGCCATTTAAGACCCAGATTTAGTATCCAGGAACTATACTCCAGTGTTCGGGTATACCTTGTGGTACCAAAATATTCACGGAAGGGACTGTTTAAGAGGTTAATTCCTTCAGCGAATACCTCGAATCCCTTAAAAATCTTCATAGGATGCTGAGAAATCAAGCTGTGAGTATTTGTCAGCCCATATATCCTCCTGTTCAATTTCTCCTAATTCCTCCAATACTGTCCAGCTGAAATTCCAGGCCAGCCTTGCAGTAAAGCCATATTTCTCGTAGGTAAGGGCAAAATTCCCGACATCAGGGGATAGTCCGGGGATACGTCCACCGAGTTCCCTGCCGAAAATCTCTGACTTGAGTGCCTGGTTATGTGTATAATTCATGTAAATACCAAAGCCATTGGCAAAGCCTGGAAGAAAAGTGAATTGTTGCGACCAGTTCAATTCGATACCTATCAGTCGGGCATTACCTCCATTGACCACCTGAATAGTTTCCCAGTTATAAAAGTCTCCCGGTGTAGTATCTCTTGTAACACGGCTATAGGCCAGTTGATCCATATCCTTTGCAAAAACTGCCACAGAAATAATACCAACCTTTTGAAAATAGTGTTCAACACCTAAATCGAAATTAATTGAAGTGGTTGATTTCAGGTCCGGATTCCCTTTTAAGATTTGCCTGTCCTTATCGGAAACAATATAGTAAGGTACCAGGGTGAAATAGTTCGGACGCATAATACCTGTAGTCACGGATATCCGGGCGTTTGTCTGGGGTGTTATCCTCCAGCGGGCCTGCAAATTGGGAAATAGGTTCACATATGAGTTATCTGCAGTGGTATCACTATGAGAGATGTATTCTCCGTTGCTGTCCAATTCCAGGTTGTTCCCCAGATAGGAAGTTCTGGTGTGCTCTAATCTCAGTCCACCCAGCAAAAGGAAATTCCCCAGATTCTGCCGAAACATGGCATAAGCACCCGTTACTCTTTCCTCTGCATTATAAGTCTCACCCAGTGACTCTACCCACCTGTATTCAGGTTCTAGCAAGTTAGTGTCTCCCTGGTTCTCCGAGTACCAGTCCCTCACCAATCGGGGGTTGATTAAATGACCATACAGGTAATTACCCTCCAGGAAACTACCTACATATTCACCGGCAAACTGATTCATGGGAACATAAATATCGGTATGCCTGTTCTTGACCCTCTCATTGTCCCTGTCTTTGTTTCTGATTCTTGCCTTGCCACCAAACAGGAAACTGCCCGAATAGCCACCCAGGCTGTAGGGTACAGTAAAATCAATAGAACCCACAAGGTCTGCATTGGTAGTATGCTGGTTCTGATGGTCCAGCTGGTCCATATCATACAAATCCACATTGATGATTGAATCTTCAGCAACGGGTACGAACTCGGTCCCGTCAAGATTAAAGTATGAAAACTGCGGTATGCTGTAATCATTGGTATCAATTCCGAGGGTAAAGTGCTCCTGGGACTGGTATTCGTTCTTTATCTGGCCTTCGCCGGGCTTTTCCTGCTTGCCATGACTATAGGCTATATTATAATTTATCTTGATCCGGTCAAGATCATGCTCTCCTGAAAAATTAAGGGCGTATATCTCCTGGGTCTCCAGCCTGTCATGCAGGGTATAGTACCCCCTGGCATTGTAAATAAGTCCGGGATCAATATAATTTCCCTTATCTGCGCGAACCCTTCGAATATCCCGGGCCTGATTATCCTTACGGAGGTTATACATACCTCCGATTCTGAATTTGGTTCGATTATCAGGTCTGTATTCAAAATCTCCACCTGCACCGTAACGTTTCTGGTTTGCCACATAGTGTTTCATTTCAATATCTGAGAAAACCGTAGGCAGGGGATTAAAATTGATGTCTTCTGCATTATTGGTCCATCGTGGCTCAATACCATGGATCGTTTTATTACGCAACTGGTAATTTGCATTTAAGGAAATTCCGAATTTTTTAGCTTCACCAAGCTGGCTTGCATATGCCACATCTGCTCTTGCAGAAGGCTTATCGCTCATGCCCTGCAAACCTCCACCAACAGTAACCCGGAGAATCCTCTTGTCAGAGTCGAAAGCCGAACGTGTTTTCAGATTCACCACCCCTCCAATGGCATCCCCGTCCATTTTTGGTGTGGGGGACTTGGTCACTTCGATGGATGAAAGTTGTGAAGCAGAGATCACATTCAGCGCAACATACCTTTCTGCATCTTCCGGAGTCGCGATTGCTTCCCCGTTCACTTTTACCTGTGTAAACCTTGGATCTGTACCCCGTATGGAAACAAACTTCCCTTCTCCAAAGTCCCTTGAAATATTCACACCCGGTAAACGCTGCAAAACCTCTGCAGTATTATTATCCGGAAACCGTTCCATCTGCTCCTGGGCTACAATGTTAACCTGAACATCAGATTCCTTCTGCATGTTCAGAGCCTTCATCTGTCCCTGTCGCTGGGAAACTACCTCAACTCCGTGCAACTCGATAAAAGTTGCTTTGAGATTGATGTTATGGGTTAAGACCTGTCCCTCGCTCACCGTAACCGGTTCTGAGTATTCCTCATATCCGATATAAGAAACTTTCAGAGTATAGGAAGCAGCAGGTACACCGTGAATGGTATAATTACCTTCCATATCTGTAATGGTGGCATAATTGGTACCATCCAGGTAAACTGCAGCACCTGGAAGGAAATCAGCATTGGTAGCATCTTTTACCTGCCCCTCAATGCTTTTTCGTTGTTGAGCATTTGCCATGGTGCACATGCCAAAAACTGCAATAAGTGCTAAGAGTAAATGTTTCGTTTTCATTTGTTAGGAATTGATTATTTAAGTTGTTTCAGTTGATTCTATAGTTTTAGTTGATTCAATAGTTTCTGTCGATTCTATAGTTTTAGTTGATTCAATAGTTTCTGTCGATTCAAGTCGGGTGGACTTTCGGATCATTAGTTCAGTCTCCATTACGATTTTTACATTTGGCCTCCCCGGTTCGCATATGCGCTGGTATAGTAACTCCGCAGCTCTTCTTCCGATTTCATAAGCCGGCTGCCTGACCGCAGTGAGAGGAGGATTCAGAGTATTGGAAAAGGACATATCATCAAAACCGATAATGGCTATGTCATCGGGAATTTTTAATCCGAATTCTGCGATGGTTTGCAATGCCCCCAATGTGATAAGGTTATTTCCGGTAAATAAAGCATCCGGGCGGTTCTCCTGACTGAGAAGTTCACGGCAGAGGTCGATACCGCTTTTCATACTTGAATCCCCGAATTTAATCAGGTCATCCTGTACGGGAATTTTAAACTCCTCCAAAGCACTCCGATAACCCTTCTCCCTCTGTCTACTGGTAGGTATCCGAGTCAGTCCGGATATATACGCAATCTTTTTGTAACCTCTGTTTATCAGGAATTGAACAGCCTCGAATGAACCCTTCTCATTGTCTACCAAAACCAGGTCAACATTCACATCTTTCAATCCACGGTCAATACAAACGAAAGGAATATGTCCCTTTTCCAGGGACATCACCTTCTCATCCAGCTCATGTGCGGGTGCTACGATTAAACCATCAACAGATTCTGATACCAGGGCATCTATATATAATCTTTCCTTTTCCTCATTCTGCGAAAAGTTGCAGGTGATCATCAGGTAATTATGTCCCTGCATATAATCATCTATGCCGGACAGTACATCTATGTAAAAAGGATTGCTAATATCAGGGACCACAACACCAATCAAATTTCCCTGTGCTGATTTGGATCGCAAACGAGCGGCAATGCGGCTTGGCCTGTAATCCAGAGCTTTCAAGGCCTGCTGAACCTTAAACCGGGTTGCATCAGTAATATTAGGGGCATTATTAATGACCCTCGATACCGTAGCAATAGATACTCCGGCTTTCTTTGCAACATCTTTAAGGCTGGACATAGTAAAAATTGTAAACGTTTACACTCTGTATCTATCTCTTTTTAAGCGTATTAGCTTTCGTCAATTCAGCTTTTAATGTAAACGTTTACTTGCAAACATAAAATACTTGTGAATTAAAGTCAATTTTAGAGAGGTAAAATCTTCTTAAGAATAAGTGTATGGATTACATAATGTTCATTTAACAACGTAAAGACAAAAACATGTTTTAAAACATGTTTTGCATTTAAAGAAAACCTGAAATGAAACAGTACAGCTTGTTAAAATCGAGGTCGACAGGAATGTAAAATGAATTGTTGAATGAGTGATAAAATACCTACCCTGGAAGGGCATAATCTAGCCTGGAAGTATATAATCTAGCCAGGAAGTATATAATCTAGCCAGGAAGTGTATAATAGATCCCTGCCCCTGGTCCCAATGGCAAGCCAAGTAACAGCCAGATAACCAAAAGTATAGTCCAGACAATAAAGAAGACAAAGGTATAGGGAAGCATGGTGGCGATTACGGTACCAATTCCGGCTTTTTTATCGTATTTCTGGATGAAGGCGATGATGAGGGCAAAAAAGCTCATCATAGGGGAAATAATATTGGTTATGCTGTCCCCTATCCTGTATACCGCCTGGGATAACTCAGGTGAATATCCAAGCAGCATGAACATGGGAATAAATACGGGTGCCATTATGGCCCATTTAGCGGATGCGGAACCCATGGCCAGGTTAATCATTCCCGATAAAATGATAAACAGTATCATCAGGGGGATTAATCCAAGTCCCGATGCCATCACCAGGTTGGCCCCTTTAACAGCAAATATGATCCCCAGGTTGCTCCATTTGAAGTAGGCCACGAACTGGGCGGCAAAGAATACCAGGACATAATACATACCGAGGGTTTTCATGGCATCGGCCATACCCTCCATAACGTCCTTGTCGTTCTTGTATTTTCCGATGGTAAAACCGTAGACTATTCCCATGGTAGCTGCCATAATAAAAAGCATGGCTACTACTCCTTTGATCAGCGGGGATCCCAGAACAGATCCGTCAGCCCCTCTGAAAAATCCCCCGGAAGGGATAATCCCGATAAGGGTAATTATCAAAATCCCCAGGGCAACATACATCGATCTACGCAGTCCCTTTTTCTCAGCAGGAGAAAGGACGTCCAGTTCTTCACCGGCCCCGTCCCCCTCGTATTTTCCGAAGCGTGGCGCAACAAAGCGTTCGGTTACCCAGGTTCCGGCAAAAGCGATCACGAAGGTGGAGGCTACCATGAAATAATAATTCGCTGTGGGATTCACCGTATAGGCAGGGTCAATAATACGAGCAGCCTCCTCAGACAATCCTGAGAGAAGCGGATCTACCGTTCCCAGGATCAGGTTGGCCGAAAAACCACCGGATACCCCGGCAAAGGCAGCAGCCATACCGATGATGGGATGTCGTTTGATAGCTATGAAAATTATTCCCGCAAGGGGTATCAGCAACACATATCCCACATCTGCAGCGGCATTGGAAAGAATCCCGCTCAATACCAGGACAAAGGTCAGCAACTTTTTGGGAGAGGACAGTACGATCAGGCGAATCACAGCGCCTATCAATCCACTGCTCTCTGCGATCCCAATTCCCAGCATGGCCACCATCACGATCCCAAGGGGGGCAAAACTTGTGAAATTGGTAACCAGTTCAAGCAGGATGCGGTGTATTCCGTCATGGGATAAGAGATTTACCGGCTCTATGATCTCTTTGGTTCCCGGATGTAAGACTGTCACACCGGTCGCAGCAGCAATGGCTGACATGATCAGCACCAGCAGGGCCATCAGTCCAAATAGCGTGGCAGGATGAGGCAGGGCATTCCCTACTTTCTCAACCCCGTTTAAAAACTTGTCTAATATCTTTCCCTGAAATGCCTTAACTGCTGCCATGTAAGATTCAATAAATTAACCAGCTAAAATAAGAGAAAAAAGTTAACCCCAGTTTCTGCTGGGTTAACCTTGCATGTGTTCCTTTTACAATCTGTGTCAGATTTTCCATTGCAATAAATATTAAAGTGTAAAACATAAAAAAAGCCCGGACCAAACGGCCCGGGCTCAAAACATCGATTATTATCGAATTATCTTAAATACCTGCCAATGGTCCATAGTAATCCCGGACGCAATCATTCTTGCGTTCAGAATCAGTACCATTGATCAGGTTAAATTTTCTCATTTCATTTAAGTGAGCTACAAAATTAATATTCCAATTAATACTACTTCAGGGAATAATTCGTTCCAGGTCCTGCTCCATAGATCTCAATGAGATTCTCAATTACCAGATTTTTTAGAATACGTTTTACGGTTGGATTCGGTATTCCCAATTTTTGAGCCATAGTACCTGATTTTGCACCTGGATGATTCGAAATAAAAGTAAGGATTTGTTTTTCACGGGGGGACAATTTAGTCTCTATTCCTGTGGATTCAAGTTTCCTAATTAGCTGATCTTGAATGTTTATCATGGCATTTAAGAAAAATGAGACCCATGAAGTAATTTCTTCATTGGGCCTTAATGCCTGGCACTTTCTTAGCTCAAGATAATATTCATTCTTCCTTGACTCAATCTCATGTTCAAAACTAATATACTGAATCCATTCATACCCACTCTTAAGTAAAAGAAGTGTTGAAAGCAATCTGCTCAATCGACCATTTCCATCCTGAAAGGGGTGAATACTTACAAATTCATAAGCAAAAATGGAGCACTTAACTAATGAATGTGTTGAATTATCCTCATTATACCATTTAATTAGAGACCTCATAGCATCTTCAGTTTCAAATCCCGGCTTTGTTGTTTCAAATATATTTTGAGTAGTTCCATCAGCAAGTGTCGCAACAACTGCATTACTATGTTGCTTGTAATTGCCTCTATGCCATTGATCCTTATCACTATACTTTAGCAAGATATTATGTAAATTTTTTATCGAGTTCTCTGAAATATCAATATCCTTGATGGACTCTGAGACAAGGTTTAGCACTTCGAAATAACCAGCTACTTCCTGAGAGTCTCTATCTTCAAGCTTTTCAATTTTAAGATCCGTTAGCAAGACTTCTACCTCATCGTCACTCATAGTTGAGCCTTCAATCCTAGTAGAAGCACCTACACTTCGTATAGTTGAGATGGCCTTAAGCTGTTTCAGGCTTTTTCCTTCTTTCCTTTCGATCGAACCCCAGGAAGCGTCAAATCTGTCTATCGTGCTAATATCTGTGATTAGTTTCCAATCCAGACTAATCTTAAAGATGTGAACTTTGTCCATTATGGTTCAAATATAGTAATTTTTCATTAGACATGATACGATATGATACGATAATACACGATTTTGATATCTCAAATTTGATACGATACGATACGATATGATACGATATGCCATGATATTGATACGGTAATGTACATTAATCATGGTCTTATGTACATTGATTTTTGATATGTACATCCCTTGCGAAATATTAAGAACGGAACCAGAATCTACCGGTCCAGCCAAAGAATTTCATGAGAGTATTTGCCGTTAATTTAAAAATTAATCCGGTAGAGAAACATCGGAATGAATCCCTGTTGGTATACAGTATAGATTTCCTGCTCGGCGGCATCGTAACCTTCCATGAAAACGCTCTGAAAACCGGTGATATTCTGCAAATCGATCGCCCATTCCTGGCTGGCCCTTTTGCCATCCGCCTTGATTCCTATGCGCAGATCTGTCCGGAAATAATCATCGTATTTATTTTCGTAGGCTTTGCTCCAATCTCTCTGCTCATTCCCCTCTGCTATTGATTCTTCAAGGTCAATAGGTACATACCTGCGTCCCCCGGCCAGGACGGTTTTAAGGTCAAGGGTAAGGCGGAGGTTTTCCCCAAGTCTTCTTTCATATCCTCCCAGTAGATTGAATACGTAGTTGCCATTGAAGGCTGTATTTCTCTGGATTCTGTCATATCCCTCATACTTTGAATCAAACAGAGAAGCAGTGAACAGGAAATAGTATCCCTTGCTGAGGAATTTCTCAACAGTGAGTTCAATTCCAGCATTTCTTCCTGTGCCTTCATTGACCAGGCTATCCTCCAGCGGGATTGTGAAGAAGTCGCCGGCATTCACCATGGAGAGTTCCGGAAAGGATTCCTTAACGGGCACATTATAAAGTTGCTGATAATATGTCTCCAGTCGGATGCGAAAATCACTGCTTATCATCCGGTCGTATCCCAGCACGTAGTGGTTGCTCCGGGTATATCCCAGATCTTCATTGGTCTTATGATAAGACTGGTTGGTGCTGTCGTAGGACTCTGTAAAGTAGATTACTTTGGGCTGGATCTGGCTATGCATTCCAAATCCGAGGTTGATGGATTGCTTGGGACTGAGTTGCCATTTTAGTCCCAGTCTGGGCTCAATAGCCAATTCGCCATTTAATCCAAAATATTGGGTATGGACCCCGGCATATCCTGTAAACTTTTCCCCAAACTTATGCTGGTATTGCCCATACATCCTGGCCATCATCATCTCCCCGGACACATCAGCACGGGTTATAAAGTCCCCATACACCGGATGGTTCAGGCTGTCGATATAATCAATACCAAACCGGTCCAGGATAACACCGATACTATAGTTATTCCTTGCATCAATCTTCTGCCTGAATTGTGTACTGAATGAAAGCTTGGATTCCGTCAACCAGCTCCTGAGGAAAGGTGTAGCAATTTCCTTATACAGGGAATCCAGAATGGTAGAAGAATTGGTCCGCTGCCATGAAAGAGTTGATTTCAGCCTGGATTTTTCATTAAAGAAGTATGTGTGCGACATACCAAGGACTCCAAGTCCCGATCCAAAATTCGTGGCTGTTCCACGGGTATTATAATTATTGGCTGTGGTATCGGAGGTTTCCCTACCGAGTTCAATGTAGCTGTCGCCGAGAAGACCGAATACCTTGAATCTCCCTGCCTTTGCGGTAGGCAGGTCGACCATGAAGGTCAGGTCCTTATACTGGGGGATGGCGTCACCCGTACCGAAACTGAATCCAAACTTATTGATCACATCCAGAAAGGAATACCTGCCGTTCACCAGGTAGGAGGCCTTCTGTCCGTTGGACATGGTAAACATCGGTCCCTCTGCCCCTGCCTCAAAGCCATTGAATCCTATCTGTCCCATAAACTCATGCTTCTGCCGGTTCCCGGAACGCATATTCAGATCAAATGCCCCGGCCGTAGCGTTTCCATATTCTGCCGGGAATGCACCGGTCAGGAAATCCGAATTGGCCAGGAGATTATTATTAACCATGGATACGGGTCCCCCTGTGGTACCAAGTGCACCGAAATGGTTGGGATTCGGGATCTCCACCCCTTCCATCCTCCAGAGCACCCCGATGGGTGAATTCCCCCGGATAATAATATCGTTTCGGGAATCGTTCTGGGTGCTTACCCCGGCATAATTGGCAACCATCCTTGCAGGATCCCCCAGGCTCCCTGCAAAGCGTTCGGTCTCTTCTACTGAAAATGTGCGTGCGCTGACGCTTGCCATTTCATTAATGGACTGGTCCTTTCTCCTGCCTGCCTTCACAACCACCTCATCCATTTCAATGGCCTTCTCTTCCAGCTGAATCTCAAGTACTACCTGCTTGCCCGAAACGAGCAGGATATTGGGAATAATTTTTTTATGGTATCCTACATATGAAATTTCAAGACTTTGCCGGCCTACAGGAATTTCATTAAGAATAAAATTTCCGTTCACATCGGTAATCGTACCTACCAGCGGATCGGAATCAACCAGCACCACATTGGCCCCGATCAGGGGATGGCCGGTTACTGCATCGATAATGGTTCCAGAAATGGTCTGTGTATAATCGGAGACGGTGGATGCGGAAGCGATCAATGTAACTACCGCCAGAAATATTAAGGATAATAATAGATTTCTCATTGTAGTGGGTTTTTAATCTTTTCACAGCAAATCTTTTTCCAAAAATCCTGCCAGAGAAAGATTTCTTGCCGAAAGAGAAAAATTAAATGCTGAATGAAAATTACAAATAAAAGATGAAAAAGTCTGATTTGTATTGCATGAAACTAAAAAACAGCTATTCGTGCCTCAGCGATTCAGCCGGGTTTACATTGGCGGTTTTAATCACCTGTGAGCTGACGGTCAGGATTGTGATCAGCATAACCAGAAGGAGTGGGACCAGGAAGAACCACCATCCGATGTTGATTCGGTAAGCGAAATTCTGCAGCCAGCTGTTCATGATGAAATATCCCAGTCCGATGCCAACCGGTACTGCGATCAGAACCTGGATCACGAAATAGCGAACCAGCAGAAGTATTGCGTTGCCAGCTGAGGAACCCACTACCTTTCGGATACCGATTTCCCGGGTACGTTGGATGGTTGTATAGGATGAAAGTCCGAATAATCCCAGGCAGGCAATAAAGATGGCCAGGAATGCAAAGAGGCTGAAGACCTTACCGAAGCGGGTTTCATTCCTGTACTGTTCATTATAATAATCTTCCAGGAAGAAATACTCATATGGATTCTGTGGAAAAAAGGTTCTCCATTGATCTTCCACAAAACTCATGACCTCCTGGTTTTTGTCGGGGTTTACCTTGATGGAATAATAGCGGTTGGCATCCTGAAAGTACCGGAATATCAAGGGCTCATAATCCACTTTGAGTCCCTCTTGATGATAATCCTTCACCACCCCGATAATATTGAAGGTATCCCCCCAGAAGTATATGGGAACATTCATAGCGGATTCAAAATCCTCGAATCCCATGAGTTTGATGGCAGATTCATTAAATAGCACCGATCCCCAGTTTTGTCCAAATTCCTCATTAAAATTTCTTCCTTCAAGTATTTCCAATCCATAAAAATCAACGAATTCGAAATCAAATCCTATAATGCGGTATTGGTTGCTTTCATCGGGACCTTCGCTCACCCGTCTTATTCCCCCGGCGTTCCATTGGGGTTGTCGTCCCGGTACTACGGTAGAGGCAGTAAAATTTTCAATATCCGGATGTCGTAGCAATTCATCATTGAAGGCATTAAAAGTTTCAGCGTAGGTCGAATCATTTACGCTGGGTCCCCTGACTACCATTACGTTTTTAATATCCACTCCCAGGTCAAAATTCTTCATATAGGAAATCTGCCGGTAAACGGTTATTGTTCCGGCAAGCAATAGCAGGGATGTAGCAAACTGGAAAATCACAAGTATTCTGCGCATCCCTATTCCCCCGATTTTCAGTCCGGATACTCCCTGGAAGACCGTTGTGGGTTTAAAGGAGGATAGAAAAATTGCGGGATAAATCCCGGAAAGGAAAGCTCCTGCTACAAAGATGAGAAGTACCCCTCCCCAGAAGCCAGGATTTCCCACGAAAGTGTAATCCAAATGCACACCAGTCAGCAGGTTAAAGAATGGACTGAGCAATTGCACCAGAATGACAGCCAGAATGATGGCAATGAGGTTGACCATGACCGATTCCAGAAGGAACTGTGTGAGAAGCTGCTGCCTGAAGGCACCCGTTACCTTCCGCATGCCAACTTCCCGGGCTCGTTCAAGGGACCTGGAACTGGAGAGGTTGATGTAATTGATCCAGGCGATAATGACCAGGAAAACTGCAATGATCAACAGGGCATAAACTGAGCGGGCATTGCCATTGGGCTCTGCCTCGAACATGAAATCGGAATTCAGGTGAATGCTTTTTAAAGGTTGAAGATTGAAAACCACCCCGGCGCTCCACTGGGTCATGTCTTCCCCGATTTCTTCTTCAATGAATGCTGGAATCTTTGCCTCAAACTCCTTATAATCAGAAGCAGGATTAAGGAGTATATAATTAAAAAAACCATCCCATTGCCAGGCATCGTTTACATCCTGTCCGCGATAATGAACCAGGGTGGCCCAGGATGCGAGTATATCGGGCTTGAGATGCGAGTTTCGGGGGGGATCTTTGAAAATTCCGGTGATGGTGAGATCGGGTCCCCCGTTAAATTTCAGGCTTTCCCCTATGGGATTTTCATCTCCGAAGTACTTCTTTGCAGTTGTTTGGGAGACAACCATTTCATGTGGATTCCTGAGGACTGTATTGGGGTCTCCTTCCAGCAGCTTAAACGAGAATACCTCGAAAAATGAGGTATCGGCCATGTAAATCTCCTCTTCCCTGAATTTCCGGTCACCATAGCTCAACACACCATCCCATTTCTGGAAGCGGGTGAAATTCTCTACCTCCGGGAAATTTTCGTGGAGGGCCTTACCTACGGCAGAGCATCCGGCGGCCCATTGGGTGGTTACCTCGCCTTTATTGTACCGGTCTTGCTGTACACGGTAAATCCTGTCTCCTTTATCATGAAAATCATCATAACTGAGCTCGTAGCGGACATACTGTATGATAAGTATAAATGCCGCCATCCCGATGGCGAGTCCGATGATATTTATTAATGAGGAGGTACGGGTTTTAAATAGGTTACGTAGGGTAACCAGGAGGTAATTCCTGATCATAATACTTTGTGATGGTTTGGGACCCTTCAATATAGGAATTAATATTTTAGAATATTATGCGTTTTTTTAATTCATACTCTACTAAGCCTTTCCCACGCAGAGTTCCAACCCTCATTGCATCTACCAGCGCCAATAGCTCATAAAGTCTTTTATCATTCCTGCATACTTCAGGCACAGAAGGATACAATGGTTCAACTGCCTGCCCTAGCTGACGGCTTTTTGGATCTTTCCAGACATGAACGATAATCGGTTTGTAATTCTTTTTTATCGGAAGAGCTGATCCGGCTGTTGGCATCCCACGTGTTCCCGGACCCGGATGATGGGGAAATACATATTTTATTCCATGAATCAGGAATTCAAGTAAATGCTCCCCATATACCTCTTTTTTTTCCCTGGTCAGAAAGCCAGCCACATAGGATCTGTGAAGTGATTCACTTATTTCTGACTGACTGATAAAAAGGTCATTGGCCAAATCTTTAATAAGCCAGTCATTAAAACCCCATGTAGCAATTCTCAAAAGAATTAGGATATCCTGGGGACGCATCCCATTGTGTTTTCGCATGATATTTGCTTTCGCATGATGTGCTTTTCTCGAGTTTCAGTTTTTCGCAAATCGCGATCTGCGAATTGCATATCGCGATTTGCGAATTTTTGATTCTTCAAAATAAGGGGACCAGCATCTAAACTTTGATCCCCTGCTCTTATATTAATTCCATTTTATCCCGAATATCATACCTGTGCAAGACAAAAAACCACCTCCCGGACAAACCGGAAGGTGGTTTTAATAGAATCAGCTACTGGTGCATTCTCGGCTGCAGACTAAGAAGCCGCTGCCTCCGGAACCAATGTATCCTTATCGAGCTCCGATTTTGTAAATATTCCGATCACCCCATTGATACCCACACTCATCACTATGTTGTAGAAGAAAGCAAGGAATGCGATCAGGATGAGAACACCGGAGAGGGCGGCCAGGATCATAAGTGTATTGAATTCTCCGTCCAGGTAGAGGGTACGGCGAAGCATCCCCTGGAGTCCGGCCATTCCCATAAAGGCACCCATCCCGATACCTCCAATGAGGTGGCACCAGAAGTGGACATTGGCCAGTTTCTGGCTGTAGAATTTGGCACCGTTGGTCAGAAGGGGAAACAGGATATAAATCGCCGAGTACAGGGTCATGGTGAGTCCGATGAGTATCGCAACGTGTACATGGGGACCAACGATCCATTGGGTGTTATGAAGAATACGGTTCAGTCCAACATCGGCCTGCATAATCCCGGCAGGAACTGCCAGGGCAAATCCGAGCAAACCTCCAAGAAGGAATTTCAATTCATTGGTCATCTTCAAGGGCCGTGCTGACCAGAGGGTTGCCAGGGTAATAAAGAACGCGAGTCCCTGTGTGATCAACTCGAAGGCGGTTACAAATTCACCGGATATTATCTTCAGGATGGCCGGCTGTGACTGGTCAGCAAGGAGATGGTGTGACCAGACGGTCCAGCTAACAATCAGCTCAACCAGAAGTGCGGCACGGGCAATGTTCTGCATAAAAAGTTTCTTGCCTGTGATCATTGTGGCCAAGAGGTACCAGGTACCGGCAACAAAGATTAGTACGAGTCCATCTGCAATTAAATCGAGTCCCCACCAGAACCAATTCTTATACAGAAGAGCATCAACTGCGGAGTGTTTCAGGTCGGCTCCGAATATAGCAGCAACCATATAGACCAGTATTAGCACACCGGTGAACAGGATGATCCCTGAATTCAGTGCCATATCAACCGTTCCCCTCGCGATTGCTGCGACCGGCAGGGAGACGAGGTGCTCCCTTTTATTCTTGCGGAAAAGGTTTTCAGCGCCACTTACTCCCAGCGCTGAAGCAATCAGTTTGCCTCCGGGTTGTTTCTCCCATCCTGCAGGGGTATATGCGATTGTCTTAAAGATATTTATGACAAAAAATACCGTACCCACCATTATCAGGGCGATTCCCAGAATAAAAAATGCTCCGCCAATGGGCTCAAATTGGCTGAAATCAGCCGGAAGCGGCCAGTAAAGTGTGTAGAGAGGTGCATAATGGGAAACAAAACCTGCGAACCAGAAAACGAAAGTTCCAATTGCAATCAGGAGGAAGTTCCAGTTAGCAAGTTTATAGCTCCAGATTGGCTTTTTCATCAGGAATGGAACCAGGAAAAGGAAGGCCCCGCAAACGATGGAATAGGTTGATCCGAATATCCCGACCAGGGGATGGGCGGTCAGGATGGCAAAGAATTGCTCCTCACTTACAAATGGCAGCGGGTTGACTTCATAAAGTCGCATGATCATACCTTCGATCACAACAAACAGATAGTATACGAGTCCAACCACCACAAAACGCAGGGTGAGTTTCTGCATGGGTGTCAGGGTTTTCGGCTTGAATAATCCCTGCTCCCCGTTCATTAATGTATCTATATAGCTCATTTCTATTATTTTATAGGGTTAATTACAGCCCGAAACCTGGACCGCGTCTCTTACTATCATATGGATTCCTTTGGGACCGGAATATTCGGTTGAGCGGATGGTGTAGACACCGTTTGTCTCAAATTTCCAGAGGATGTCGTTCCGGTGGCCGGGCACAACCTGCATCTGAAAAAGCATAGAGTTGTCGGGGCGGAATAATCCGAAACCATAGGTCAAATCCTCTGAACTAACATCGAAAAGGACAAGGTCTCCGCATTCAATCTGCAGTTTATCTGAAGGCAGCTGGAATTCGTGATCCGAAACGGAAATTTCGAAAGTCTTGTCAGGGGTGTAATCTCCCCTGTGCAGGTCCACCGGCGACCAGGGAATAGTATTGTAAGTAATGATGTGCAGGGATACCCCGAGCACAGTAAGAAATCCCACAAATGTGAAAAATAATGCGGGCTTAACCACACCTCCGCTGCCCCTGGTAATCCTTAGTGCAAACCAGCCCATAACAAGCAGGATCACTATGCAGTATAAGGTGTACGCAATTGTTTGTCCCTTTAGGACAAGTGCTGAATCAACCATAGTACTTTTGTTTTTAATATAAGGTTTGGAACTTTTAGTTTGGAACTTTCACAATTTATGAGCTTCAAGGTGTTGAACTGCCAGCTTTTCCAGGTTCATGGATTCCATATTCTCCCGGATGGTCTCATTCAGCTCACACCAGTAATCTTTCATGACACAATGCTTTTTCCCCGGACAATGACTCCCTGTGACCAGGCAGTCTATGATGGCCAGTTCATCTTCAAAGGCCCTGTAGATATCGTAAATGGAGATTTCGGCGGCAGGCCTGCCCAGTTTATACCCGCTTTTCTTACCCCCCACATTGCTTACCAGTCCCGCTTTCTTCAGAGCCGCAATAATCTGGTCAAGGTATTTCACCGAAACTGCCTGTTTTTCCGAGATATCTTTCTGATATACTCCCTCTTCGGTCTCAGAATGAAGCGCCAGTTCAAGCATTGTCCTCAATCCATAACGAGTTTTGGTATTGAACTTCATTTACACAAATTTATCCTACCATTTTAGTAGGATAAATGTATAAATTTTTTTTGAAACATTTAAATTATTGAACGAAAAAAAAGTGAGCCAGCTAAAGGATAGAAATCTTATACCCCAGGGAAAATATTACCCCGGAAAGAAGGGTTTCAAAGTTTTCGTGAATGAGCATGATCCCGCCGGAGATGGACTGGTTTTTGGCTATAGGGTAACTAACATCCGTCCCGAACCTTACTTCGTCAACCGGCTCCTGCTTATAATCATTGAGTGGTGTGAACAGTTCCACATAGACAGAAGGCTCGATGGGATTTTTTTTGACATTATAGGATACCCTGAACTTATTCCTCCAATGCATGTAGGGTAGCTGGTCCAGCTCATCTTCAAAAAAGGTTTTATTGATTCGCTGCACCCTGGCCCTGTAATCAAATTTGAACCTTTGAACCGGGTAATCGAACTTGAAATCAAACATCAGCCTGTGTCTCGGGTAATAGTACATGTTGTCCTCCAGCCTCATGGAATAGCGGTACTTGAAGGTAACATCAAAATGACTGGAGATCTTGTAGCTAAGTCCCACTTGAGCAAAATACTTGACAAGTCCTATTCCCCCGGGATTCAGAAATCTCCCTTCCAGGCTCGCCTCGGCAGTGAATTTTTTTGGAAGATTGAACTCCATTTCCGCACTGAGCCATTCCCCGCTGACCTGAGCTGAGGTATTAACAACAAGGAATATTCCCGCAAGGGAAATAATATATCGTAAAATTCTCATAGGTAGGATGCTAGTGAAGCTTCCCGTTATTTCTGCCGTTCTGGTCATTGTTGAAAACGATGTCCTCTCGGGTGAAGTAATAGATCCTTATCTTCACGCGGTCCTGGATGAAGTTAATGGGACCAATCTCTACCCGGTTAATTTTAGTGATGCCGGTGCGTTCCTCCAGGTCATCAATGAGTTGGTAACGGTTCTCCCGGCGGATCATATCGATTTTCTCATATTCGACATCCTTGTACTTCTCCTGCTTTGAAAGCCATGCACGTTCAAGTGCCCAGGTCAATGCAACGATAATTGTGTTGGTGAGAACCAGTTCAATAAGAGAAAGTTTGTTTGAGGCCAGTGCATTGATAACGGAAATACCGATCA
This sequence comes from uncultured Bacteroidaceae bacterium, assembly GCA_963777115.1. Classification (GTDB taxonomy): domain Bacteria; phylum Bacteroidota; class Bacteroidia; order Bacteroidales; family SM23-62; genus SM23-62. The sequence goes on from CAVZPP010000005.1 coordinate 84,950, forward strand.
CAAGGAAAAGATAGGTCATTTCCTTTATCTCAATCTGCCTGGTCCGGTACCTGATAATCCCGAATATGGCAAAAAGTCCGAGAGCAAATCCAAGCTCCAGGGTTACATTCGCCAGAGAATAACAGAGCAGGAAAACAACGATTCCGATCAGGATATAGCTGAAGAGATAATCCTTCCGTCTCGCCATACTATAGTATAATCCCCTCACGATAATGAGAAGAATCAGTAGATGAAAACCGAACTTCACAAGCAAGTTAAGAATTGCCATCGGATCAGGCATCATATTATTGGTAAGTAGCATAAGTCATTGAATATTTCAGTCCTCTACGGGCCTGTAAAGGACACCTGCATCAAAAACACCATCGAGAGCATTCACATCAACAGATACTTCTACGGGTATATCTTCGAACCCCCTGTTTATATCATCAGCGAAAACAAAAATGCTGTAATTTCCCTTAATCAGGTTAGGGAAAGCAAAACTGCCGTCATACGTGGTACGAATCCTGTCAGTATAATGCAAATCATCCTCATAGATAAGGAAAACATCAATGTTTTGTGCCGCTGTGGTATCAATTATATAGAGAAAACCTTTTGAATAATTCACCTGTAGCACCTGCCCTGCAATGGTCGCCTTCCCGTCATCCACATCCATACTATTGTAAACGGTAATTATTCCAAGATCAGCTGTACTCTTGTCCGATGAAAGATTGGTCTGGACCTCGACGGTAGTCATCCCGGATTCAGAATTTCCGGTGTTGTCCTCCGAGTAAACGTAAATTGTATAGTCTCCCTTGGACAGGTATTTGAATTCAAATAACCCTTCCGGGGAAGTTTTTATGTCGTCGGAAGGGGTTTTACTATCGCCGTACTTTATGTAGACATCTTCGTCGGCAAATGGAACTTCCGATTGAAGTACCCTGAAACCACGATCATAGGTCTTTTCTATGACCTGGCCTTTAATGCTTGCTGTTCCACCCGGACCTGCAGGTCTTTCACATGATACAGCCAGTATTAAGAGAGCTGAAATTTTTAATATTCTGAGATTTGAAATCATCTTTTTCACGAGGACGTAAATATATCTAAAAACATACTTAAATTAATTCTAAATTAACGTAATAAACGCTAAAAAGTTACATCTGCGAATTTTGTTGTGGGCAGGGCGTGAAAAAGGCCGCTTCAGAAAAATCTGAGCGGCCTTTTTTATGATAATATATTTTGAAGGATATTCCCCTGAGGATGAATCCTTTAGGGTAAGCCCTAAACTTTAGCTGCTTTTACGGTTTTTACGATACGGGCAGCCACTTTATAAGGATCTGCGTTTGATGCTGGCCTGCGGTCTTCCAACCGGCCTTTCCATCCGCTATCTACTGTGCTGACAGGGATACGAATGGATGCTCCCCGGTCAGATATTCCAAAGGAGAATTTGTCGATGGACTGAGTTTCGTGCTGCCCTGTGAGGCGTTTGTCGTTATCGGCTCCGTAAACCGCCATATGTTCCGGGATATTCTTTCCAAACTCTTCACAAATGCTGTTGAATATCTTCTCATCACCACCTTTCCTCATCACACCGTTTGAAAAGTTCGCATGCATTCCTGATCCGTTCCAGTCCCCATTGACCGGTTTGGGATCAAGGTTAATACGCACTCCATACTTTTCCCCGACACGCTCGGCCAGGTAACGGGCAACCCAAACCTGGTCACCTGCTTCCCTTGCTCCTTTAGCGAAGATCTGATATTCCCACTGTCCCTTCATAACTTCTGCATTGATACCTTCAATATTCAGTCCCGCTTCAATACATGCATCCAGGTGCTCTTCAACCAGCTGTCTTCCGACAACAAATTCAGCTCCTACTGAACAATAAAACGGTCCCTGTGGAGGAGGATAATAACCGGGCGCCGGAAATCCCATAGGCGTATGGTGATCCAGGTCCCACAATACATACTCCTGCTCAAAACCGAACCAGAAATCTTCATCGTCATCATCAATGGTAGCTCTTCCGTTGGATACATGAGGTGTACCATCAGCATTTAAAACTTCCGTCATTACCAGATAACCATTCGCACGATGCGGGTCAGGAACAATAAATACAGGTTTCAACAGGCAATCTGAATCGTTTCCTTCTGCCTGTTCCGTTGAGGACCCGTCAAAATTCCACAAGGGACAACTTTCAACTTTACCGTCAAAGTCAGATACTACAAGTGTTTTGCTTCTCATCATCTGGGTTGGTTTATAACCATCCAGCCAGATGTACTCAAGTTTTGATTTCATGTTTTAAAATTTAAAATTACTTATTTGTCGCAATTATATATATTTTTTTGTCTACCCCCTGATTTTTTATACCTTTTTCATTAAAAGATATATTTATCGCGACAAAACTAATACTTTTTCATATCCCGCCCAAAATATTACTACTTTTTTAACTATATATTAAATGTTTATTCCTGGGATTTGCAGATTAAGGCCGATTACTGCGGTATTTTCCCTGTTAGCAAAATTCAGATAATCACCCCGATACCTATGATTGGTTTGGCAGGGTTTTCATAAATTTGATCATATGTTCGTTTTTCGGAGTGAAAACTGATGATGCCCATATTATTAAAGGCATCAGGTCAGGTGATGAAACTGCTTACCGCCTGTTGTTTGAGTTATGGTACCAGAGACTGGTAGTTTTTTCAAATAAATACCTGGATGACCTGGAGGCTTCAAAAGACCTGGTACAGGAGTTTTTTGTACATCTCTATGAGAGCGGAGATACCACAAATATTCACAGCTCTCTCAAATCATATCTTTTTGGAGCGGTTCGGAACCGATGCCTTAACTACATCAAGCATGTCGAAGTCCGGGCCAGGCATAAGGAAAACATTCTACAGGCCGAAGTGAATAATGAAAACATTCTGGAAGAAATGATGGACGCCGTCGAACTTGAAGAAAAAATTTACCGGATTGTATCCGCTTTACCGGAACAATGCCGAACGAATCTACTTGATGAGCCGTGGGGATGGAAGATCAAACCGGGAAATTGCGGATGAGTTAAATCTTTCAATCCGTACGGTCGAAACCCAGATAAGTAACGCTCTTAAGAATCTCAGAGAAAAACTTCGGGAACATCCTTTGTAAGAAAAATAGGTCCCTCGCTACGTGTTACCCCCGGGTAAGTTGTCATAGGATAAGAGCAGCTTATGAAAAACCAACCTATCTACGATCCGGACGATGAGCTACTGAGAAAGCACCTGCAGGGTGAACTCAGTTCAGATGAATCGGAAGCCCTGAAAATAAAGCTGGATTCTGATCCCGTCGCCAGGGAACATTTCCAGGTGATGGAAAAAATCTGGAAACTATCTGAGGGACTAAATGATTATCAGTCTATTGACACAGAAAAGGACTGGTTCGACTGGAAAAAGAAACTCCCGGCCAGGGAAAGGAACACCCTATCTGACCAAAGCGAGAATGGGTCTGTTAAAGATGGTGCCATGATTGATGGGTCTGTTAACGATGGGTTTATTAACGATGGCGGAGGCAGAAACCTCCGTGTGAATCCCGCATTTCGATTTTTACGTATTGCTGCCGCCATCGTCCTGCTTGCCATTTCTGCGTCCCTTATATATTATTATATAGGAGGCAGGGCAGATCAATGAGAAGGAATGGATTACGTTCAGCAATGTTGTGCCGGGGAAGGAATTAATCCTGGCAGACGGCTCCAGGGTCTGGCTGAATTCAGGAAGCAGTCTGTACTACCCGGTTAAGTTCAGGAAAAAAAGTCGAGCAGTCAGGCTGGAAGGAGAAGGCTTTTTTGAAGTGGCCCATAATAAGAACAAACCCTTCCTGGTGATTGCCGGAGATGAAACCTCGGGGGATGAAGCGGTGGTTGAGGTACTGGGAACCTCTTTTAACCTGCGAACCGACCCGAAAAGCAAAAAGATCTTTCTGCATGTCAGTGAAGGCCGAGTAGCATTTTACCCAAAAGGGGGGAAAAAGAAAGGAAGTATACTGGAAAAAGAGGAACAGGCTGATTACGAGAAGGGCAGTATTACCCAGAGAACATCCATCGACCTGAACTTCCTGAGCTGGAAAACCCGGACCCTGGAGTTTGAAAACACCCCCCTGTCCGATGTAGTTGATCAGCTGGGGAGACATTTCCAAAAAGATATCCGGGTTACCGGCAAGGGACTGGACACCCTTACTCTTACAGGCACCTATATTGAGCAATCCATGCAGGATGTGCTGGAGGAAATCTCCATCGTACTGGATATTGAATTTAATGATGTGGATGGGATTATCCGGGTAAATTAAATGAACAATCCTGTTTACATAGCAATGTTTCTCGTGGTTTTTGGACTTGGACCAGAAACCGGATCTGTCGTATTGAATGCTCAGCATACTAATCAGAATTTCGAACAGGAGACTTCTCAGAATTCCGGCACAGAAGCAGGACCACTCATGTCAAAACAGATCAGTCTTGAGGCCGGGGTCACTACCATTGAACAGGCCCTAAAGTCAATAGCCCGGCAAGGAGGATTCACATTTACTTACGGCAACAGGATTCCTGTCATGCAGGAAATCAGCATTGAGGCGGGTGAAAAATCCGTCCAACAATACCTTGATGAAATTTTCAGGGATATCCCGGTGGATTATATTGAGAAAAAAGATAAGATCCTTATCGTGCCAAGGAAAAGCCAGGAAAATACAGGGGTGTATCAGTCCGTCAGGGGAAGGGTGTTGGACAAAGATTCCGGACTGCCCATACCCGGTGTGAATGTTTTTATTGCGAGTCCCTTGAAAGGTACGGTAACCGGATTGGAAGGAGAGTTTCGGCTCGACAGGGTCCCTGTTGGCAGACATACCCTACAGGTTTCCTGCATGGGATATGAAGCTAAAAACTTTCCTAACCTGGTAGTGCATTCAGGAAAGGAAACCTATCTCAGTTTCGAGCTTGAGGAATCCCTCATTAACATCGGGGAGGTAACCATTCTTCACGAGATCGATCGCCTGAATCCGGTAAATGAGCTGGCTGTGGTAAGTACCATTCCACTCTCAGCCGAGGATCTCACGTATTGCCCGGGGGGAATGATGGATATTTCCCGTGTCGCTTTATCCCTGCCGGGTGTGGCCAGTGCAAACGATGGACAGAACCATCTGATTATCCGGGGGAATTCTCCAAAGGGACTTCAATGGAGGCTGGAGGGTATTGAAATCCCGAACATGAATCATTTTGGGGAAATTGGGTCCTCCGGGGGTGGAATCAACCTGGTGAGTAATAACATGATCGGCCGCTCTGATTTCTATACAGGAGCTTTCCCGGCTGAATATGGGAATGCCCTCTCAGGTGTATTTGATCTGAATCTCCGTACAGGAAATAACCAGAGGCATGAACAAACATTCCAGATTGGAATCATGGGTACAGAACTTATGGCCGAAGGTCCCCTGAGCAAGACAACTGGCGCCACCTATATCGCCCAATTCCGGTTTTACACCATGGCATTGATCCAGCGTGCAGGCTTAATTGAAAACCAGCCGGATTTCGCTGATCTGTCTTTCAAGTTTAGGCTGCCTACCGCCCGAACAGGCACCTATACATTATTCGGGATAGGAGGAAAAAGCCACGAAAAAGGTCCCTCTCCCGAAAGTTATCACTGGTATAATGATGTTGCCACCATCGGCTTATCCAATGATCTGGGCATCAATGAAACCACAAGGATTAAGACCATTGCTGCAATTTCTATCTGGAAATACCGATGGGACAGGGTCAGGAACATCGGCTCCTCTGCCGAACCCATTGATTACAATTGGCATTCTGATGTAAGAGATATTACTCCACGCTTGTCCATCACTCTTAATAAGAAGCTCAGCAGCAAGCATAAACTGAAAACCGGACTGGTATACACTTATGCCCATTACAGTTCCTATATGGGCTGGTATTCCGACACCCTGGCCAACAGGGCTCAGGACCCCGCTCATCCCCTATTTTCCAGTGATATAAATTATGAAGACAAATACGTTGATGCCAGTGGAAGTACAGGAATCATCCAGGCTCATCTCAACTGGAGATACCGTATCATTCCCACACTAACCCTGAACACCGGCCTGCATTATATCCAGCTTCTGTTGAATAATAATTTCTCCATTGAACCCAGGGTAAGCCTTTCCTGGGCATTTCTGCCAAATCATAGCCTGAGTGCAGGCTTTGGCATCCACAGCCGCCGGGAATCTTTTACCCTTTATACCGGATCCAAAACCCTTCATGACGGTGAACAAGCTGCAGTTAAACCGGGACCTTGAACTGGCAAAATCGAATCACTATGTGCTGGGGTATAATTTCCGTCCTGCTCCTGGCTGGCTGCTGAAAAGCGAAGCATATTATCAGTATCTCTATGATATCCCGGTTTACCCCTTTCCTCCCTATTTCTCGACGATTAATTTCGATTATGGTTTTGAGGGAAATATTCTCGTTAACCGGGGAACTGGATTTAACAAGGGAATAGAGCTAACCCTGGACAAACTGTTTTCGAGGGGATATTCATTTATGCTTACAGGAACCCTTTATGAATCCAAATACAGGAATTACATGGGAGAAGAGCTGCATACCAAATATGACGGATCGTTTGCGAGCTCCGGAATGTTTATGAAAGAGTTTCCTATCGGTCCCGATGGAAGAAATGTACTGGGACTCAGCGGCAGGTTTATTTGGACCGGGGGATTCAGGGAATTACCCATAGATCTCGATGCATCCATTGATCAGGGCAGGGAAGTCAGGATCTGGGACAATGGTTTCACAGAGAAAATGGACAATTATTTCAGGATAGATGCAATGGTTTTTTTTCGACGTAACAAACCGGGATACACCGCCGAGTGGAAGGTGGAGGTCATCAACCTGACGAATAATAAAAACATGCTGGGCAAGGAATACGATCCTGCTACTGAATCCATCTTAGTGGAATACCAGAATACCCTGATACCACTGCTAACATACAGAATACAGTTTTGAATAACAAGATTTTAAAACGGCGTTCGAATTAAACGGACAAAGGAACCTGAATGAAGAGATGAAGCAACTCCGAAACATAAAAATCCAGTCTACCTGGTTTTCCCTGCTGACAGGAAGTCTTATCCTGCTGACAGGGGGACTCATCCTGCTGACAGGCTGCGAGAACGACCAGGATTTCAATCCCGCTTTCCCATCCAAATCTATCCTGGGAGAAGGTCCATACCAGGGATCCTACTGGCCTACTAAAAACTGGAGAAGCTGTACTCCAGAGGAAGTGGGTATGGATTCCGAACTGCTCAAAAAATTGAATGAGGACATGGTCCTTCAGATGAGACTTCATATTGATGTGCACTCTGTGCTTATTATCCGCAGGGGGTATATTGTCGCTGAGCAATATTATAATCCTGAGTTTTCGAGGGATAGCCTGCACTATGTCTATTCTTGTACCAAGAGCATCCTTTCGGCAGCATTCGGGATTGCAAGGGAAAAAGCCTATATCTCCAACCTGGATACAGCCATCCTGGATTTTTTCCCGGAATATGCTGTAGAAAACCCAGGCACAAAGGACCAGATAAACCTGTACCATGCCCTGACAATGAGCGATGGACTGGAATGGAATGAGATGCAGTACCTGTATGGAGATGAGAGGAATACATTTACCCAATGGAGAAACGAGGGAGGTAAAAACGAGTTTGTTCTGAACCGGCCTCAAAACTCAGATCCCGGTGTCTCATTTAATTATAATTCCGGGATCTCCCAGTTACTCGCCTCCGTAATAGAAAAACAAACCGGTACCAGACTGGATTCATTTGTTAAAGAAGAGCTATTTACACCCCTGGGAATCAAGCATTACAACTGGCAACTAAATCCGGACGGAGTTGCCAGGGGATATTCAGGGGTATACCTGAGTCCCCGTGATCTGGCTAAATTCGGATTACTATACCTGGAAAACGGGAACTGGGAACAAAGCCAGGTTCTGCCTGAGGAATGGGTCCGTGAGTCCACCGACAAACACATCCTGCGAAGGGACATCCCCGGGTTTTATTACGGCTACCACTGGTGGGTTCATGAAAATGGACTCATAGCTGCGGTGGGTTTTGGGGGACAACTACTTATGATTATCCCCGAGTATGACCTGATCGTCCTGTTCACCAATTACCATAACCAGGAAGATTCCTTTCAGACCGATACGCCCTGGCGACTGCTTGACACATTTATCATTCCGGCTATCATAGACTAATTATTTTGTGGAAGTCCATGCATAATGTACATTTATATATTAGTCCACCTTAAATATGATACCGGAAATCTACCAAAGACTGGCTGAGCATCTGGATAAATTACCCGCAGGTTATCCAGGCACCCCTAGTGGTGTTGAATTGCGTATCCTGCAAAGACTCTTCAGTGTTCCCGAAGCCGAACTGGCATTGCACTTAACACTTATCGCTGAGGAGCCAAAAGTCATTGCATCCAGAGCCGGAATATCGCTCAGCAAGACCATACAGAGGTTGGAGGAGATGGATAGGAAAGGCCTCATCTTCAGTATTCAAGTCGGATCAGTCCTACGATACCGGATCCAGCAATTTATCGTAGGCTTTTGGGAAGGACAGGTCGACAAGCTAAACCCGAATCTGGTCGCGGATTTTGAAGAATACCTTGAAAGTTTTGTTGACCTTGATTTATGGCAAAAGATGCCTCAACTTCGTACCCTTCCGGTGGAGAAAAGCATTCCCGTCAAGGCAAATGCCTTGCCGTATGAGCGGGTTGAAGAACTAGTCAGGGCTCAGGAAATCCTGGCTATTAACAATTGTATATGCAGGCAGGAACGACGGATTGCAGGGGATGGTTGCAAAAAGCCGGAAGAGAGCTGCCTAAGTTTCGGAAGGGCTGCTGAAAGAAGCATACGACTTGGAAAGGGAAGGGCAATTTCCCGGAAGGAAGCGATGGATATTCTTAAAGTTGCTGAAGAGAGCGGGTTGGTTTTGCAAACAAGTAATTCCAGGGAAACCCTATTTATCTGTACCTGCTGCGGCTGCTGCTGCGGTTTGCTTCGTAGCATAAAAGCTGACTCCGATCCTGCCAGCAGAGTATCAAGTCCATTTATAGTAAGCCTTGATATACAGGCTTGCATAGGGGATGGAATATGCCTGGATCGTTGCCAGATGGAAGCGATTTCCATGAATCAGGATAAGGCGGTTATCAACCTCAAGCGATGTATTGGTTGCGGATTATGTGTAAGTACATGTCCAACTGATGCTTTATCCCTAATTCGAAAACCACCGGCAGAACAATTTCATGTGCCACGTACCACAACTCAAACCTATATGAAATTGGGGCGAATCAGTGGCAGGATGAAAACAAGGTCCTTTATCAACATGAAATTAAATTCCATTATTGACCGGGTAAAAAGCCCGGCATCCTAGGGGTAAAGTCAGCTTTCTGTTTCTGCTTTTGCAAAATTCCATCCAGGATGCCCGAAAATATACCTCAGGGCATCCACAAGGCAGGTGGATTTTCCCATGTCCCTGCCAATGTCTATAAATTCGTGGAACAGGATATTCGGGACATTTTGTGGCTGTACTGGTTTGGTAATACCGAATCGAACCGCTGCTTCTTCCTTCTGATAGGTTCCAAACATTTTGTCCCATATAATCAGAATGGCCCCGTAATTCTTATCGATGTATTCAGGGTTACTGCCATGATGAACCCGGTGATGAGAAGGGGTATTCAGGAAGCGCTCAAAGATACCCAGGGAGCGGATGGTTTGGGTATGGACAAAAAGCTGATACATATAGGCCAGGGAATCCATCAGGATAATGGCCAGGGGATCAAAACCGAGCAGGGCGATGGGTGCCCAGGCAAAATAGCGAAAAGTCTGGATCAGGAAATTATTGCGTACAGCAGTGGAAAAATTATACTGTTCCGAACTGTGATGGGCAACATGAAAGGCCCATAATATTCTGACGACGTGACTGATCCGGTGAAACCAGTAAAAAACAAAATCATTAAGCAGAAACAACAGGATCCAGGACCACCATGTCAATCCAATGTCGAAGGGCGCAACCTTGTTGCAGAGTATAAAAAATCCCAGGAAAAGTCCCTTGGTAACCAGCAGAAATAGATTTGCCAGTATTCCCAGGATGATATTATTGGAAATATCCATGCCTCTGTACAAATTCAGTCTTTTTCTTGTGCTGAAGATAAAATTCAATTCCCACAATCAAAAAGAATATACCGTATGCAATGAAATGGCTGGTATCCATGTTGTGATTGAGCTTTATAAAAACAATCTGTTTTGGTGATTTTTATTAGGCTTAATAAATTTATAGAACTAACTTCGAAAATCCTAATATTTTCCCTTGATCAATACTTTTGACAAATACCCAGGAGGCTGATTTACGGACAATTATGGCTTATGTTTTGCGTTTAATAAGAAGTTACAACACCACTTTAAATCTGAATAAAATCACAAGTTCTAAATCAATAATAGGTTTTTGTTTGATCCTGCTGTTCTCCTGCTCGGGACAGAGCAAGCAAAAAACTGTCCTTACCTCCCGGGTTGAAAGAATGGATTATATCGACAAAATTACTATCCATGGATATCTTGAATCCGTTAAAACAGTTAACATCGTTGCCCCGGAAATATGGGGTGACCTGACTATTAACTGGCTGGTAGAGGAAGGGAGCAGGGTAAAACAGGGGGATACAGTTTGTATCCTTGAGGGAGCCAGGCTGGAAGAGGAATACTCCAGGGCAATGGACCAATATTATATCACCCGGGCAGAATACAATAAATCCAAGGCAGATCTTAAACTGCAGTACCTGATGCTTGAATCACAGGTTACTTCCATAGATATATCAACTGAAATTTCCCGACTTGATTCACTCCAACTTCAGTTTACCAGTCCCCTTGAAAAACGAAAGATTGAGCTTGAGATGGAGAAGGCTGAGATTGAAAAGGAAAAATTGCTGGATAAACTCGAGTTCATGAAAACCATCAATGAATCTGAAATCAAGAAAATGGAATTAAGGATAGTACAACAACAAAACAAGATAAACAATGCGGTAGATCAACTCAAAGAACTGGTCCTGACATCCGGAGTGGACGGATTGGTTATCTATTCAAATTCCCGGCAAACCGGTTTAAAGATTGCTGAAGGAGACGAGGTATATGGCCGCATGCCTATTCTGGAGATCCCCCAGATGGACTCCCTGCAGGTGAAATTATTTGTGAATGAAACCCATTTCAAACAAATAGAAACGGGTCAGGAAATTGAAGTTTTTGTAGACGCCCTCCCTGATTTGGTCCTATCCGGTAAGATTAAGCAAAAAGCTCCCATGGGCAAACCCCTCAGAAGAGGAAGCCAGGTGAAATATTTTGAAATAATTGCCTCCCTTGACAGTTCTTCCATATCTGCCCAGCCCGGTTTAAGTACTACTTGCGATGTGTTTATAAAAAGGATATCGGATACCCTGGTCGTCCCGACAGTATCCATATTTGAAGAAAACAGCATAAAACTGGTATATATTGAAAAGGGGAAGAAATTCAGGAAGAATCCTGTTGAGATTGCCCTCGGGAATAATAAATTTACGGTTATTAAATCCGGCTTAACTGAATCGCAAAGAATTGCAACCTCAAAACCACCTGAATCATTAATACTTAACTGATGCAAATAAGAATACACACCATCCTGTTTGCCTTACTCTTCGTTTCGGCATGCCAGTCAAAAATAAACACGGACGTTGAGACTGCTGAAGTGAAACGTGGAGAATTCTTCATCGATATTGCTGAAGAAGGCGAGATTAATGCCACAAAAGCAGTGATGATAATCTCACCTGAATTCAGCTGGCGGTTCGGCATGCTGAAGATTTCGATGATTATCGAGGATGGCACAGAAGTGAATGAGGGGGATACTGTACTGATGTTTGATCCTTCCGATGTACAAAAGGTCATCATTGATGCCCAGGCAGATCTTGAGATTGCCAATGCCGAAATGACTAAAATGGTTGCTGAGCAGGAATCAAGAATTAATGAACTGCAGGCAAATCTTAAGATATCTGAACTGGATTTACAGATTAATGAGATCAGACTGGAACAGGCAACCTTTGATTCTGATGTAACAAAAAAGGAACTGGAATTAAGCCTTGAAAAAGCTAAGATCTCTTTGAAGACGGCCCGCAATGAAATTGAAAACCAGAAGCTTATTCATACAGAGGATATAAGGCAGAAAAATGTGAATATATTACAGGTAAAAAAGAATCTTTTGGATGCCAATGAAACTCTGGAAAGATTGACGGTTAGAAGTCCCTCTGCAGGAATCGCGATTCTTCGCACCAACTGGTCAACTGACGAAAAATGGTCTGTAGGTGAACAACCCTGGGGAGGTGAACCATTAATTAACCTGCCTGACCTCAGTGAACTGAAGGTTGAGACAGAGGTAAATGAGGTCGATATCTCCAAAATTAAAATTGACCAGAAGGTGGAAATTAAACTGGATGCATTCTCTGATACTGTTTATAAAGGTAGAGTAATTTCTGTAGCCGGTTTGGCAAAATTTAAACGCCGGGATTCTAAAATAAAGGTATTCCCTGTTGAAATTCTACTTGATGAGGCTCCGAAAAAACTTATGCCCGGGATGTCTGTTAGCTGTAAAATCATCGTAGACTTAATCGAAGATGCCGTATATCTTCCGCTTGAAGCTGTATACCAGGATGGTGCCGAGGATTATGTCTTTCTTAAATCCGGGGGAGGTTTTAAGAAAAAAACTATAATAACCGGCCTCTCGAATAATGACTATATAATTGTTGAAGATGGACTCAAGGAGGGGAGATAAAGTTTCCCTGATTGACCTTTCTGCAGGAGAAACCGATTAAGAAGATGAACAAATTAACGAAATACATAATCTCCCTCACGTTCACCGGATTGCTAATCCTGATGTCCTGCAATAAGACAGTGGAGAAGAAAAAGTATACCATCCATAAGGGAGATTTTCAGGCCAGCCTTACTGAAACAGGTGAACTTCAGGCAGTAGTGGCAAGACATATTGTAATGCCATTCCTGGGAAGAAGATATGGATACCGGCAGAAGTTAACGGGACTGCTGGAACATGGAAAGGAAGTGGAGGAAGGAGACTCTGTCATTGCATTGGATCCCTCAAACATATTGAGATTCCTGGTGGAGAGGGAAAACAGGCTGGAACTGGAAAAAGCCAGGTATAATAAAACCCTGGTCCAGCACAGTACCCGGGCTAACCAGCTCAGATCCCAGCTGGCACAACAGGAAGCAAGCTATAATATGGAAAAACTGGCACTTGAGAAATCCCAATTTGATTCGGAACGAAATAAAAAAATCAGGGAGTTGGAATTTCAGAAAGCAGAAATAAATCTTAACAAAACCAGAAAGAGTATTGAATACAATTCCAGGATAGCCAAACTGGACAAAATAATTCAGCAGACGAGGGTAACACAACTTGAAAATGATACCGCTGATTCGCATCTAGCCCTTACCAAACTGGTACTTCACAGTCCCAATAAAGGAATCCTGCAGATTGAATATAACCGAAGTACCCGTCAACTCTATAAGGCCGGGGATGAATCTTATCCCAACCGGCCTCTGGCCAAAATCCCTGACCTGAGAAGGATGAAGGTAATATCCTCGATAAATGAGGTTGATATTGATAAGGTTAAAATCGGACAGACGGTAAGCATCACTCTGGATGCTTTTCCTGACCTGCAATTCAAGGGAGAGGTATCTTTGATTGGAAGGCTCAGTCACAGGAAGGACCGTGAATCCAATATTAAAGTATTCGATTTTGAAGCAATGGTGGAAGAGAACGATAACGAGGTTCTGAAACCGGGAATGACTGTCAGTTGTGAAATTATTTACTCAGAACTACAGGATGTATTTTATGTTTCAAATGATTGTCTCATCCGGGAAAATGGCCAGTATTTCATTCATTTGGCCAACCGGGGAAACAGCACAAAAATCCCTGTGGATATTGGTCCACGAAATAATAATCAGACAGTAATTTACGGGGATTTCACCGAGGGCCAGGAAATCATTCCGAAAGAACGGGTGCTTCAAGCTGGAAATCAGTAACATCAAGTAGAAATTACGATGCAGTTAAGCGAAAATTTTTATGTAGCATATACATCGGTACGAGATCATAAGCTCCGCTCCTTTCTGACCATGCTCGGAATCATTTTCGGGGTGGCTTCGGTAATTGCCATGCTTTCTATCGGGGAAGGTGCAAAACGTCAGGCCATAGCGAAATACAAGGACCTGGGGGTGAATAACATTATTATAAGGGAAAAGGAATATACCAATCAGGAACTTGAAGAAATACGTGCAAAGTTTTCACAGGGTCTTTCAATGGCTGATGCAGACGCCATCATGTCGGTTGTTCCAATGATCGAGAACATTGCTCCCCAGTCCGAAAAAGAAGTTGAGGTCCAGTTTGAGGACCGCTCAGGTAAGGCAACCCTGATTGGCATTACTCCCTCCTTTACATCCATCCTGAATTATTCAGCGGGACAGGGAGTTTTCATTAATGAGGACCATTACCTCAGAAGCCTGAAGGTATGCGTTCTTGGAGCTTCCATTGCAGGAGATTTATTTCCCTTTGATGACCCGGTGGGAAAAAACGTCAAAATTGAGGACCAGTGGATGGAGATCGTCGGAATTATGAATACCAAATCATTATTTACCGAAACCGTTGGTGAGCTTGCCTCCCGTGATCTTAATACCGATATATATGTCCCGCTTACCACCTTTAATAAAAGATTTATCAAGGAAAATCAGCTGGAAAGCGAGGTTAAACAGATCACCGTAAAGGTCTCCAATCCAACCAGATTGGTAGAGATTGCAGGGATAATAAAACAATTGCTGAACCGCCACCATTTCAATAATGAGGATTTCAGTATTATAATTCCTTTTGAACTACTAAAACAGGAAGAAAAGGAAAGAAGGATCTATAATATCCTGCTGGGATCCATCGCGGCAATTTCACTACTGGTGGGGGGAATCGGAATTATGAATATCATGCTTGCCTCCGTGCTGGAACGTACCCGTGAAATCGGTATCCGGAGAGCTATCGGTGCCAAGCAAAAGGACATTCTGAACCAGTTCCTCACCGAAGCTGTGGTGATCAGTATTACAGGGGGACTCATTGGTGTATACACTGGGACTCCTGATATCAATTTTTATAACATTCATCACGGATATTAATACCGTTGTGACCCTGTATTCCATACTGGTTGCCTTTTTATTTTCCGTACTGGTGGGTATAAGCTTTGGATATTTTCCCGCAAAACAGGCTTCTCAGCTGAAACCTATTGAAGCCATCCGCTATGAGTAGTACATCGCCTGAATCAAGAAATCAAAAAACTGAAATAAATCAATCCAAATGAAACTTCCTTATTTGAGAAGAAATACGTTTCCTGTCCGGTATGATAGTATTGGTCCTCGCCGGACTCGGACAAACTGTCAATTCCCAGGAAATTTATACACTTGACCTGGAGAAAAGTATAGCACTGGCTACGGAACGCAGCCATTCTATGAGAATTCTGAGGCAAGGCCTGGAGCAATCTAAATATGAACTTAAGGCTGCCACCAGTAATTTTAAAACTCATGTGGACCTGGATATGGCCATCCCACAATATACCGAAACCATAAGCCAATGGGAAGACAGCACCGGTATTAACTTTTTCCCGGTACAGCAGCTCAGGGTCAGCTCTTACCTGACCGTTAACCAACCCCTGCCTACGGATGGGAATATATTTATTAGAGGGGGATTCTACAATGTAGACGATATTGGAAGAAACGAACGTCTGACACATTTGAACACCCGGATTGGATTCAGGCAGCCCCTGACTGCACTGTATTCCTACAATCATATTCGCTCGGAATTTAAAAGGGCCCAGTTGAATTACGAAAGGGCTTTAAAACGACTTAAAAGAGCTGAACTGGACCTTGTGTATGATATCAGCCAGGCCTTTTATCAAACAACAAATTCAAAGGAGCGAATGAATATTTCTCTTCAAACCCTTGAGAGACAAAAGGAAGCAGCCCAGATCGCAAAGGACAAATATAACGCAGGATTGATTCGAGAGGTAGAATCCCTGCAAATGGAAGTAGACCTGGCTCAATCAATGAACGACTATGATATTAATACCGTGGCCTATTACTCGCAAATGAATTATTTCAAGCAGAGACTGGGACTTAACCTCTCGGACAGTATACAGATGATTAGTGACCTCTCCTATTCCAAGGTGGAAGTAGATGAAAATATGGCCGTTGACCACGGACTGGCAAACCGCCTGGAACTAAGGGAAGCTGAAATAGGTATTGAACTGGCCCAAATTAACATAAAACGAACCCGGTCAGAGGGTCAAATCAATGGGGAGATTTCCGGTTCTTACGAGGTAATCGGCACAGGAAAATACGATATGCCCATCCCCATCGGCGAATCCTTCGGGAACTCCTGGGATGTATTGAGAGACCGGCCCGGGAATTTCGGAATTGCCCTCACGGTCAATATACCTCTAATTGACTGGGGGGAAAATAAAGCCCGGGTCAACGCAGCTGAGTCCAGTTTGAAAATGAACCAGATATCCTACGATGAAGAAAAGATCAATATTGAGATGGAGATCAGAAATACCGTAAAACAGCTTCGAAGCAGTCTCCGCCGACTGGAGATGCTTGAAAAATCCCTCGAAGTAGCTGAAAAAAGTTTTGACATTTCGAAGCAAAGATTCGCTAACGGAGATATTGACAGCCAGGCCATGGCACTGGAACGGGATCGTCTTAATTCAGCCTACATCACTCGCCTGAACTCCTACATTCAATACAAACTATACCTGGCTGACCTTATGCGAAAATCCTTTTACGACTTTGAGAATGGAAGATCAGTGGTTGAAGGGGAGATTTAGAGAATCCGTACCACTCCTTCGGTAATCGATCTCTATTCGTATTACTCACTATTCGAGGATTGACTTTTTCCCATTTCTTTGTATCTTATCCCTCCATAAGCTACTTATACAAGCATTAATAAATCGCCCAACCAAATCTCAAACCGATGGATAACATTAAAAAGCCCCTCCTCTTCAATGCAAGTTGCGTTGCCCTCGTTGTTACAGCCCTGACTTTTGCGACCCGCGCCGGGATGATCGAGCCCTGGCGGGAAGAATTTAACCTGACTGCCGAGCAGGTCGGTTGGATCATCGGCACCGCCTTCTGGGGATTTACCCTGGCCATGGTATTGGGCGGTCCCCTCGTAGACATTATCGGCATGAAACGAATCATTTACGTCGCTTTCACAGGTCATATCGTTGGGATCCTGCTGACAATTTTTGCCACCGGTTTCTGGCCATTATTCATTTCTACCCTGCTTATCGGTGTGGCCAACGGGTCTGTTGAGGCTGCTACTAATCCGCTTATCGCGGGAATGTATACGGATGATAAAACGAAAAAGCTTAACCAGTTTCATGTCTGGTTTCCCGGGGGAATAGTGATCGGGGGACTCATGGTATTTGCCCTGGGATCACTGGGATATGGATGGAGGCTGCAGATGGCTGTCATGCTGCTCCCGACCCTGCTCTATGGAGCATTGTTCCTGAATGCAAAGTTTCCACAGACCGAAAGAGTCGCAGCAGGCTATTCTTACAAGGATATGCTTAAAGCGGTCGTATCCCCTCTCTTCCTATTTATGGCCGCATGTATGTTGCTGACTGCGTCTACCGAGCTGGGATCAAACCAGTGGATGACCGCCCTGCTTGAGGACGTAATGAAAAGCCAGGGGATCCATTCCATTTTATTGCTGGTCTGGATTTCCGGTATTATGGCTGTCGGAAGATCGGTTGCCGGTCCCATTGTACACAAACTCTCACCCTCCGGGGTATTGCTGGGTTCAGCTATTTTCGCTGGACTGGGACTACTGCTTCTGAGCTATGCAAGTGGACTCTGGAGTTTTGGAGCCGCTGCTGTTTTTGCCATCGGAATAACCTACTTCTGGCCCACCATGCTGGGATTTGTCAATGAAAACATCCCCAAAAGCGGGGCGCTGGGACTCGCCATTATGGGTGGCATAGGATTCCTTGGTGGAGCCATTGCTCAACCCGTACTGGGCAGGATCTATGACATTAAGGTTGAACTCCTGAATGATAACCTTGCAGCCGGTTCCGCTACCCTTCGTACAGTTATCGTCCTCACAGTGGTCCTTACCATTGCTTTCACCTTTCTATATTTCCGCCAACGGAAGCAGAAAACCTGAAACAGTTTCAACTTACTGAAGTTGTTTCAACATACTGAAGCAATTTCTAAATCCCAAAGCTGTTTCGACATACTATTCCAAGGCTGGAATCCGGCATATAAACTCATTTCCCCGGAAGGGATAAAAACTTCCTTTGCATTATCAGAAGATACTCATCCTTAATAAGATAGGTTATGGATAAGGTTTAAATTTTCATATCCAGGTACTTCCTTAAATTAATTGTATAGCTTTGCATCCAATAATCAATTCTAGATGTGATGAAAAAGCTGCAAATAGGTGACCTGAAAATTAAGATTCCGGTCATACAGGGCGGTATGGGTATTGGAATTTCAATGTCCAAATTGGCCGGTGCTGTTGCGAATGAAGGCGGGGTTGGTGTGATTGCAGCTGCCTGTATTGGGATGTTTGAACCTGATTACAGAAAAAATTTCCTTGGAGCCAATATCCGGGCTTTAAAAAGTGAAATCCAAAAGGCCAGGGAAATTAGTCCCGGTGTGCTGGGTGTGAATATTATGGTCGCACTTACCAATTTCAGTGATCTGGTAAAAACAGCCGTCGCTGAAAAAATTGATATCATTTTTGCGGGAGCGGGACTCCCCATGAATCTGCCCGAATATTTAACAGCAGGGTCGAAAACCAAACTTGTCCCAATCGTCTCCTCTGGCAGGGCCGCAAAAATCCTTTGTTCAAAATGGAAGGAACAGTATGACTATTTACCGGATGCTTTTGTTTTAGAGGGACCGAAGGCAGGGGGACACCTGGGATTCAAAAGGCCCCAGCTGGATGATCCCGGTTTTGATCTGAAAAAGCTTCTGAAGGACGTTTTGGAAGAAGTAAAACAGTTTGAATTAAAATTTAAGACCAAGATTCCGGTTATCGCTGCAGGCGGTATCTATACAGGTGCGGATATGAAGGAAATAATGGACCTTGGAGCCTCAGGTGTTCAGATGGGCACCCGCTTTGTTACTACGAATGAATGTGATGCCTCTATGAAATTCAAGCAGACCTATATTGATTCGGGCAAGGAAGATATGGCTATTATTAACAGTCCCGTTGGAATGCCGGGAAGGGCCATTAAAAACGAATTCATTGACAAGATCAACAGGGGTGAGAAACGCCCGGTAAAGTGCCCACATAAATGCCTGAAGACCTGCAATATCGAATCTACCCCATACTGCATAGTAGCTGCCCTGGTGAATGCCATGAAAGGGAACTTCTATAATGGATTTGCCTTTGCAGGATCCAATGCCTATATCGCCACCAAGATTACTTCTGTAAAAGAGACCGTAGATTCCCTTCTTCAGGAATTTAAAGAGGCCATTTCGAAAGAAAAGTAGAAGATTAGGGCGATCCATTACTTGAGGTATTAATTCCTTCTATATTCTTTTTCTGCGGGATTCAGATTCCTGGATTTCTCCAATTCATATCAATTCTAAACACTGTAATTTAGTGAGCAGAAGTATTGACCTGTATACTCAATATCCCTTTCTTGTAGTTGCCAAACATGCAAATCACCGCATTGAAGCATAAACATTAATTCCTTATTATGAGAATACTACTGACAATACTTTTATTCCCGCTGACCATGTCATTCTGTTATGGACAGATCCATTCAGCCGGAGTTGTTATGGGTTTCGGAGGAACCATCGTTGATGTGGCCAAAGCCGCTGAATGGGATAACCTGGAAGAATGGGACACTTGGGCCTTCATACTGAAAGCAGCCGGGGAGTACACTCTTTCCAATGACTTAATCCTGGGTGGAGAATTCGGAGCCAACAGACTTTACTACTGGGAGTACAGGTGGTCAGACGGCACCTATTCAGGCTACAGGTATGGTACAGAGTGGACGGTTAACCTTGGGGTTAATCTGACAAAATACCTGGGTGAAAGGTTTTATATCAAGGGGGGAGCCGGAATTCATTTCTTTGTTTCAGGTGGCGTGGTCCCTGGCCTTCTGGGAGCTGCCGGTTACAACTTTAACATTAACGAAAACCTGATAATTCCCCTTGAACTCCGCATCGAACCGGTCTTCGGAAACGCCACCCCTGTTCCGGTATTACTTGGCACAGGTCTCAAATACCGGCTTCATTAACCATTAAATCAGAGACCCATAAAAATTCGTGTTTCTTCGAGAGGTGGTCTACTCAAAAATAATTGTGCCGAGTTCTGTCACCTGTCCGGCCAGAATTTCTATCCCCGTAAGGGTAGTATCTGAGTAAGTACTGGTAGCAAAAATATCAATACTGTACTCGCCGGGTTCCAGTCCCCTGAACATAAAATTACCCAGGGTATCTGAAATGGTGGTAAGAGTAGAATCTGGTGAAATAACAAGACTTATCAGCGAGTCAGCAACTACCGGAGAAATAATCCCATGAACGGATCCTGTAAGCACCTCCGTAAATACTCGTATCACAGGCTTAAGACTGTACTTACCGTTTCCCTGCCTTACAATAGATTTCTGCGCATCAAAATCTATTATAAAGGAATAGGCTTCTCCTGCGACAATGTCTTCATGTACATTCAGTTTTAATCCGGAAGACTGTCCACTGGGGGTCTTAAGATCGTGCAAAACACTATCAACCATTATTGTATTATTTTCACCAAGAAGGAGACGGACCTGGCTTAAACGGCCTTCTCCGTACTCAACATCAGCGATCAAAGTATCTTTCCCGTTTGTAAAGTCAAGAAGGTTATAGACTCCCGGATTTGAAGGTATTTCCATGAGTGTATCACTCATGATAAGCATAACAGCTTTAACATCTATATTAACCTGCTGGTACTCGCCTGGATTATCCGTAAGATAAAATTTCAGGGATGCATCCCCTGGTATTTGATCCTGCTGATCATTGAGAACTTCGGTACAGGCAAAACAGGTAACTATTAAAGCAGCAAACAGATAAATTATAGTGAATTTTTTCATTAGTATATTTGGTTTTCAATTATTTACCTAATTCTGTGTATATAGTTACAGGAATAATCATTAATGCAAAGTAAGGGTATTTTCGATATAATCTAGCCTGATTTTTCAACCATTCATCAAAATCAGGCTGGATTTAATATACTCAATTTCATTATCTTTATTCAAGAAAACCTTAAACCACCTACAATGAGAAAAATTCACATTTTACAAGCATTAGCCCTGCTTTCCTTACTTGTCTTTATGCAAAGCTGTGGCAGCAGCAAATCAATGTCTTTGAATTCCGTGGAAAAAACGGCAGAATTGCGTCCGGGAATGCCATATGATGAGGTAGTTGAGTTGCTTGGCAAACCCAAATCATCCCAAATGACGGATGAAGCATGGCTTGTTAGATGGAATCTACAGGAAATGTGGAAAGGATACGTCCCCTATGATATGGCATTTGATCCATCGAGTCAGGAACTATTGTTCTGGTCTGCGAACGAGGAAGAATTTCAGCGTAAACAGGAACAGCTCAAAGTTATTGCAGAAGCCGTGGAACAGAGTGCCGCAAGCGGAGGGGGATCAGGCGGTAGTGGATCAGGCGGTGGTGCATCTGCAACCGGGCCAAATGATCCTGAATTAATGAAAGTATTCGCCGGGAAGTACTATAGCTTTTCGGCTGTTGGAGGGGGAGCCACTGGTGGGACTGAACAATCAGTGATGCTTTGTGCGGATGGGACCTACAGGAAGTCTTCAGAATCAGGTTACAGCGGAGGTGCAGGAACATCGGGTGCATGGGGATCGGCATCCCAGGGTGGAGGCCGTGGGACATGGCGTATCATTGGTAATATGAATGAAGGCACCCTCACAACTGTTGATTCAGATGGAAACGCAACAGAGTACAAATTCAGTCGTTGCGCTTTAGATTGCGTTTACTTCGGGAATACAAAATTTGCCTATGCCGGTAGCCCGGATTGCTGAGACAACAGGGTCGAATCTCAGGTTTTTAGTTTGATAACTGATTTCATTAGTCAAGATTGAACACTCAAATATATAATGGGTTTCATATATTTGTTAAGTTAATCCTATTTCATTGCTTAAATGCTTAATCACGACGATCACCTTCAGGGAAGTTTGAATAGTGAAGAGAGTATTGTAGTTCTCCCGTTCAGAAACATGAGTTCTGATCCTGAGAATGAATATTTCAGCGATGGTATTACGGAAGAAATAATTAACGCCCTGACAAAAATCAAGGGCCTGAGTGTTATAGCCAGGACTTCTGCTTTTTCCTTTAAGGGAAAAGACATTGATCTCAGAGATATAGGAACACAACTCAATGTTGCTTATGTTTTAGAGGGAAGTGTACGAAAATCAGGCAACAAGGTCAGGGTAACAGCTCAATTGATTAAAGCCTCTGATGGATTCCATGTATTCTCTGAAGTTTACGACAGGGAACTTAAAGACATTTTTGAGGTACAGGATGATATCTCCAATAAAATTGTCAGGAAGATTACTGATAAATTTGGAAGTCAAAGCCCCAATCAGAATCTCAGCACCTCTTCCACCCATAGTATGGAAGCTTATGAACTCTACCTCAAAGGCCGGTTCAATTTAAATAAAGGTTCCCTGGAAGCAGTTAAAGCTGCGATTCAATACTTTGAAGCATCACTCAAAAAGGACAAAAGTTTTGCCCTGCCGGTCGCCGGTTTAGCTGCCTGCTATATATTCCTGGGAGGATCCGGACATATGAGTTCAAGTCATGCTTTTAGAGAGGCGAATGAATTTGCCCAGAAGGCTAATATGCTGGATGAAGAAATTGCAGAGACTCACCTGGCCCTTGCCAATAGTTCATTCTGGAGTGAATGGGATTTTGAGAATACTTCCAATTCGATACGTAAAGCCATACAACTGAGTCCCGGCACATCCAGCATTCATGGATTCAATGCACTATGCCTTATGGCTGCTGGCAAGCTTGAGGACGCTCTTATCGAAGCAAAACTGGCAACCAAACTGGACCCTCTTTACCTGAAAGGAAAATTCCAGTTAGGAGAAGTATTTTACCGTTCCGGCAGATATATCGAGGCAATTGAAATATTTGATCAAATCCTCCATGAAAATACCCTGTATAAGCAGGCTCGAATTCTAAAGGGATGGAGTCATCTACTATTGGGAGAAACTGATGTGGCGATAGATGTATTCAGGGAAATACCCATAACTAAAGATAAATCAATAACATTTTTCGGGGGACTTGCACTGGCATACCAAAAACGTAAACAAATTGACAGGATTTTGGAATGTATGCAGGATTTTAAAACAGCAGTTTCACAGGGCTACACCCAATGGATAAATTATAATTACACATTGATTTACAGGGCCCTGGATGAATCCGAAAGAATGTTCGAATATCTCGAGAAGAGCCTGACAGAAAAAATCACCCCGCTAATATTCATGCAGGCGGATCCTGTATGGAATGAATACAGATCGGATCCAAGCTTTGTGAGATTAATCGAAAAAACATTTATCCCTGGCAAGAAGGATCTAATGATTACCATCAACTCCGATACCAGAGAAAAACTCAGCCTCAACCTCAGAGATGTTGTGTTTATTGAAGCCCAGGAAAATTACTCCAGAATCGTATGGATGACAGGTGGCGAAACACATGAGAAAATGTTGAGGGCAACACTCAAAAATATTGAAGATCAGATTGTTGACAGCAAAATTATTAGATGTCACCGTTCATTTATGATTAATGTAGATTTCCAGTTTACCATTTCAGGTAACTCCAATGGCTACTACTTAACCTCAAAACACTTCAAAGAGACCATTCCAATATCAAGAAGCCAGGGAAAGGACGTTGTTGCCCTGCTCAGGAATTCCAGTTAAATCTGGTCGCTTCTACTATACCATTCATCCCAGAAATTCCCATTTATCACATTTTCTTTTCCATCTGTTACAAAACCTGTGCAGTACGTACCAGATAATTAACCGGATGTTGCCCTTGGCGTACTTTTGATTGTGATTGATAATAAAACAATAACCAATTCTAAATCATAATCATGAAAGCAACAACTTCTAAAAACAGATCTCTCAACTTGATGGCCATTCTTGTAATATCATTCTGCTGTGCATTCCTAAACCTGGATGTAAATGCACAGGATGATCAATCTTCAAGCACTCTTTTCAAACCCGATTCTCAGGTAAGTTTTGTCTGGTCTCCTGAAATGAAAGTCAGTACAATCAAGAATGAAACCGGAACTGCAATGGGGTTTTATGCCGGAGCATTGATAAACAGAAGCTTTCTTATTGGAGGGGCTTTTGGTGCTTCTGCAGATTATTCAACAGTAAATTACTGCTATTTTGGCATCATCGGCCAGTATACATATAAAGCACATAAACTGGTACATCCCAGTGCCCAGCTTTTACTCGCTGCAGGATCAACCCTGGATTATGAAAACGAAAGACCTAACATTTTTGATGATGAGCTGAAGAGCGGAGTTCCACTTTGTTTTGCAGAACCCGGAATAAACCTGGAGGTTAACCTGGGTCAAAAAGTACGGTTTGTCACTGGACTGAGTTACCGTTTTGCATATGGTATGGAAGAATGTAGCGATTACCTCTATGAGACAAACCTTACGGATCATGATCTGAGCGGAGTAAACTTCAATTTAGGTCTCAAGTTCGGCAGGTACTAGAAAAATGGATTTTTCCTGAGAATTATCTAACTTATTCAAAAAAGAAGCAAATGATGAAAATCTTAGCAATCTCAGGTAGTCCCCGGAAAGGAAACACGCACTCAGTGCTAAAATCCATTCGGGAAAATTTCCCGGATCTTGATGTGAAGTTATTACAGCTTAGTGATAGGGATATGATCATCCGGGAGATGAATGAGGCCATCCGATATATGGATAAAGAAGATTATTACTATCAGACTGATATTCCGTTCCTAAAAAAATTCATAGCAAATAAGATGGTCAATAAAATTACTGCCGGATTTGAATAGTATCATTAAAACCATATGATGATGTCGACATTTTTTAGAAAGAGTCCTCCTGTTTGTTTGGTCCTATCCTTACTCAGATTAACTCTTGGCAGGCTGAGGTTTTCAAATCAAATGACCGGTGGTACTATTCAAATAAATGATGGAGAGGAATTTAGGATTTTTCGCCATATTTCGAGGTATCCCTTTCACTGGAATAATTCCACAACCGTTTTTATAGTAAACTTTAAATTTTCCCGCCTCTCCCACAGAGCCAATAAGATAGCTTCAATAATTCCCATGTTACTGATAACAGGGTTTCCTGGTTTCAATATTAAGATATACTGTGTAAATCTACAGAACGGATTCTGGCAAGGCATGTATCAATGGGAATCAATCCAGGCACTTGAAGAGTATAAAAAATCCTTTGTTTTCAAAGTGATGAACAAGCGCGCAATTAAGAGTTCCATAAAGTCAATTGAAATTCACAACAAAAGACTATCTGAATATTTTGATAATCAATAAAATTAATCTGGATTTATGAATTCAAATAAAAAACAAAACAGGAAATATTCATTGGGAATATGGATTGCACTTATTGCACTCCTGCTGACCTTTCTGGCCTGGATCATGCAGTTGTATTCTCTTCTAAATTGGGAAGCTGCATTGGAACTTGGGCTTCAGAATGACAGTTTCAACGGAAATGATGTAGAACGCACCCTGGCTCATGTTGAAAGAGGAGTTGCTCTGGCCGATATGGTCTGGGCACTACCTCTTACCCTCCTTGCCTTGATCGGAATTTTGAAGAAAAGACAATACGGCATGATAGCAGGTATGATGAATTTCGCCATATGCGTATATTTTCCATTATTTTTCGCCTTCCAGCGATGGAATACACAGCAGGAAACAGCCCTGGCGGCCCTTTTCCTCTTTGCCATTCCCTCCCTGATCGGGATATCAGCTTTATGGATAAATCGCAAATCATTTAATTAACCATGCAACAACCTGGCATATTTACCTGGATACTTGCAGTTGCAAGTCTGCTCACTTTCCTTCCCCTTATGGGAGCACAACTTTTAATGTTATTTAAACCCAACGATCGAAAGACAAAGGATCTGATAATCGGTAAAGGGGCAGAATGGAGGGATAATACTCATTTTAAATCTGCCCTTGCCTTTGCCTGGGGGGACTGGCTTATCATATTTCCTCTTCTGATTGCAGGCAACATAGGAACACTCAGCGGACACCATTGGGGATATTTACTCTGGATGGCCCTTGGAGTACTTTCAGTATACTTCAGCATACTGTTCTGGGTGTTGGAAAAGGAGTATACCTATCCCCTGTGTGGCTGGTTAGCTTACTACACATATTTCTGGGGATTTTTTCTGTACTGGGGAATCGCAGCTATTGTTTATTCCCTGATCGTATTGATTTGAGTTACATTCCTTAAAAAACAGAGAAATGAACAAACCTGAAGAATTCCTATCATCCCAGACAGAAAAAAATAAAACGCCGGGGATCCAGTACTGTTACTTCAACCAGGATTCTGTGCTTTACAGTTACCAGGGAGGGAAGGCGGATATAGTCAACAAGAAAAAAGTAACAGAAGAAACTACATTTAATGGATATTCGGTTACAAAGACCTTTACGGCATTAGCCATTCTGCAACTGGCAGAAAAGGGTGTGCTTGATATTGATTTTCCTGCCTCTGAATATCTGCAAAACTTTCCCTACCCAGGAAACATTACCGTAAGACAACTGCTGACACATACTGCCGGAATACCCAACCCAATGCCTTTGAAATGGATCCATACGATGGATGAACATGATGCTTTAAATTACAGGGAGTATTTCGAAAAGATATTTGAAAAGCATAATAAAACCAAAACCCGTCCGAATGAGAAATTTGCCTATTCAAACCTGGGCTATGTACTACTGGGAATGATCATTGAAGAAGTAAGCGGGCAATCCTATTCGGACTATGTGAATGAAAATATCATCCGGAGGGCGGGCATAAAATCCGAGCAGCTTGATTTTACAATTGGGAATACAGACCTGCACTCAAAGGCTTATCAAAAACGCTTAAGCATTACCAATCTAATCCTGGGTGCATTGGCGGACAAATCAAAATATACTGATAAACCTGAAGGTAAATGGCTGGCATTCAGAAATCACTATGTGAATGGAATTTCTTATGGGGGACTCATTGGCAATGCTGTTGGATTCACAAAATACATTCAGGAGCTGCTGAAATCTGAGAGTATCCTGCTAAGCGATGAGTATAAGAATCTCCTCTTTACTGAAAACATGACCAATGACAAAAAGGCAACCGGTATGTGTATGTCCTGGTTCAAGGGAGAACTGAATGGTCATACATACTACGCACATGCAGGCGGAGGTTTCTATTATTGTGAGATCCGCATCTACCCTGAGCTGGGAACTGGCAGCGTAGTAATGTTCAATCGTTCGGGGATGAGGGATGAACGCTTTCTTGACAGGGTCGATAGTTACTTTATTAATTAAAAAAACAGGAACCCCCGGTTGTAAGGGATTCCTGTTCAGTGTAGGAAAGATAGTTCAGTAAGTATACTATTCGCTATAACTGTTCAGAGCCTGAATCAGATCATTTACCTCATCACAATAAGGTGTTTCAATCATGTTTAAAATCTCATCCCTCTCAACATCATACCTGTCATATAGTGCATCACTATAGGTATCGTTATAGGTAAGGACAGCTCCGTTTAATGATACTCCAGCAAATAATCCCTTGCTGCTAAAGTATGAGTATATCTCCCTCTCAAATTTAATATCCGTGCTTGAAGAAGTCCCCCTGCTTGCAGGTCCAGCTGCAACAGCAACATCTCCTCCCAGATTAAATTCCGACTCGTCAATTTCAAGAATATCTTCTCTGTTTTTGAAAAGAAGGACGATCTCAGAGGACTGGACACCGATTTGAAATCCCAGGCTTCCTTCCCCCAGTGAGACAAAGAAAGGATTACTCCAGGAACCATCTTCCTGTCGGACCAGGGCTACACCTCTTCCTCCCTGTCCACCAACCATTCCTACAGCGACCTTAAAAGCACCGGGGAAAATCACGATTCCTTCAGATTGATTTATCAAACTTTGTGGAATGCTTTGTTCAGG
The DNA here is from genome assembly GCA_963777115.1 of uncultured Bacteroidaceae bacterium. Taxonomy (GTDB): domain Bacteria; phylum Bacteroidota; class Bacteroidia; order Bacteroidales; family SM23-62; genus SM23-62. Next base: position 113,221 of record CAVZPP010000005.1, read on the forward strand.
ATCTTCCATCACATTGTCAAGGGCAATTAAAGCCTTTTCGATTTTTCTTTCTGCCTTGACCTTCTCAGCAGATTCAAAATCCGCATCATTAGTTGCGGCGAGCAGGTTTCCAACTGAGACTGTCAGAATGGAAACGACTAGTAAATTCAACATTGTTTTCATGATTCTAATAATTTAGTTAATAATTTTTTCTGTTTTAATTACACCCAAATGTACGGTGGTGAGAAAAGTAAGTTGACTTATTGATGCGGATGGTCAGATTTTGTAGCAGATGGTTAAGACAATGGGGTGAATGGTGGTGAATGAGGTGAATGGTGATAGATGAGGTGAATTGAGAGAAATCCTACAGCACAAAAGTTATTGCAAATTATAGTTTGTAATTTAAGAGGTATCTGTACCTTTAATAAAATTAAAACCAATTATTATGAGTTGTAAAGATCTTTCAATACACAAGGTAGCCCTAGGGAAAGCTTACCTCTTTCTTGTCCTTTTGTTTGTTGTTATCTGCACGCCGGAAGTATTCTCAGGGGACGCGGAAGGATCCGGATCAAGTCAATCACTTATTGCTGAAGGTGCTTCTGTAGAAAAGCTTTCCGGAGGTTTTACCTTTACAGAGGGACCGGCAGCTGATAGCAAAGGCAATGTTTATTTTACAGATATTCCTGAAAACCGGATCCATAAGTGGTCAACGGATGGAAAACTGTCGACATTTGTTGAAGAATCCGGCAATGCCAATGGACTTGCTTTTGATAAAAATGGAACTCTTATCGCCTGCCAACATGGAGGTCGGGGAGTGTTTTCATTCGATGCGGAGGGTAATGAAACCCTGCTTATCGGTCAATACCAGGGAAAGAAATTGAACAGTCCCAATGATCTCTGGATAACATCCAAAGGAGGAATTTACTTTACAGATCCCCGTTATGGAAACCGGGACAACATGGAACAGGATGGTGAACATGTTTATTACCTCTCCCCTGACGGCAAAAAACTCACCCGGGTAATTGATGACCTGGTGCGTCCGAATGGTATTATTGGAACACCGGACGGCAAGATCCTGTATGTTGCGGATAATGCTGACAAGAAAACATTCGTGTACAAAATCAATAAGGATGGTACACTCAGTAATAAAAAATTATTTGCTCCCGATGGGTCTGACGGAGTAGCCCTGGATGAACATGGCAATCTTTACCTGACCACAGATGCTGTATTGATATATTCCCCGGAAGGGAAACTTCTTGAACGGATAGAAATCCCGGAACGTCCCGCCAATGTTTGCTTCAGCGGCAAAGACAGGAAAACTCTTTTTATAACTGCCCGTACATCTATTTATGCGGTAAAAATGAAGGTGGGCCCTGCCAAATAGAAATTCTGAAAGTAAATACTTCCGGAAAGTAAACAATGAAACGTCTTTTGCTTCTTTCACTCGCAACAATCATTCAGGTTCTTTGCATTGCTCAGAACAGTATGGTTCCAAAATCTCACCGGATTGAAAAAACGATAAATACCCAGTGGACATTCAATTATTTCCCGGAAGAGGATTCTGAATCGGGAGGTGATTCTGAACCGGCCGGATATGAATTTCCTGCTTTTGATGATTCCAGGTGGAGTGCAATCGCCATTCCACATACATGGATGACCTATGAGACCACGGGAGAACTGCATCCATACATAAAGAATGCATCCTCGAATGACGATCCCTATTGGTGGAATGGAATTGGGTGGTATCGAAAGCGGTTGGTTATCGGAGAGGAATTCAAAGACAAAAAAATCTTTGTTGAATTTGATGCGGTTCAGAAATATTCAAAAGTCTGGTTGAATGGAATTTATCTGGGTGACCATAAAGGAGGATTTACCAGTTTCTATTTTGATATCAGCGATGCAGTGAATTTCGGAGAGGAGAATATTCTCGTTGTCTCCGTCAATAACACAATGAAAGACGAATTTCAGATTCCCCCTATGAGTGCAGGAAATTGGGATATTTATGGAGGTATTACGCGTGATGTCAGGTTGGTCATTAAGGAGAAGGTCTTCATTCCTTACCAGGGATCTTATAAGCATGAAGGGGGAACTTTTGTAAGCACCCCTGAAGTTAATGAATCGGAAGGTGTTACGAATATCCGGACTTTTATTAAAAATGAATTTACTAAGAAGAAGAAAATTAAACTGGTGAGCATTATAACCGATGCAGAGGATATGGTAATCGAAAAAATTACCCAGGTAAAAACCATCCCTCCCGGAGAGATAGTTCAATTTGATCAAAGCAGTAAACCTATAAAAAACATCAAATTATGGAGTCCTGAGAATCCATATGTGTACAATGTATTTTCTGAAGTTTACGATGGTAAAAATCTCATTGATAATTATTACAGTCCCTTAGGATTCAGATGGTTCCACTGGGATTTTGATGAAGATCTTCTCTACCTGAATGGTCAGACAGTCTGGATCCACGGACAAAACCGGCACGAGGAATATGTCTGGTTGGGAGGTGCATTTCCTAAGTGGATGGGATTGCGGGATATGCATGATATCAGGTATGGACTGGAGCATAATTTCATGCGTACCGCTCATTATCCCCATGATCCATCGATTTATGATTTTACTGATCGTAACGGGATCTTTATTAATGAGGAAGTACCAAACATCAAAAACCAGGATTTTGATGAAACTGTACAGGAACAGAACCTCAGGGAAATGATTCGCCGGGACAGGAATCATCCCTCCATTTTTTTCTGGAGTATGGGGAATGAAACAACGGACGCAGCAGATTCAAAGTGGGCATATGAGGAAGATTCGACAAGGATCATCACTTCCAGGCATATTTATAATGATTCAAAGGGGGATTATGCCCCACACAGCGAAAAGAACTGGTCCATTGAAGGATTCCTCAGATGTACGATCAAAGGCTGGTATGATACGGACGAGAGAGACCTTGAACCCAAAGATCAGCAGCATGCCGGAACTGAAGTAAATGATGTACTCAGGGCGCTGGACAAAGATGTACAGGATCATTATGGTTCCGTCTGGTTATATGCTGATCATGGAGCTGACAGGGAGTATCTTAATTCCCCTTTAAAGCATGTTAATCCAAAGGGTTGGGTTGATTCCTGGAGGAACCCGAAATACAAGTATTATTTATGGCAGGCCAATTACGCTTCCAGGCCCATGGTTTTCATTCATTATCATTTCTGGAGAGAGAAATACCTGGGTCAGAAAAAGGATTTTATGGTGCATTCGAATTGTAATGAGGTTGAATTGTTTATCAACGGAAACAGCAAGGGAAAAAAACATCCTGAAAAATCCAATCAGTATACGGTGAAATTCGAGCAACTTGAAATTGAACAGGGAAGTATTAAGGCTGTGGGTACAAATACTGACGGCTCTACTGTGAACTATATAATAGAAATGGCTGGAGAAGCGGACAGGATCATTCTGCAACCCAGTTCAGAGATATCTCAGGCGGGCTTGAATGAGGTGGTGGAAATCAGGGCCGATATTGTGGATGCAAAGGGAGTCCATGTAATCGGGGCAAACCCCCGGCTCAAATGGACAGTAGAAGGTCCGGCTACCCTGGTTGGTGCAGAAAACTACATCAGCGATATTAATGGAATCGAGGAATATGAAGGAACCTTGTATATTGATGTTCCTGTAACAAATATTATCAGGTCAACGGGAAAAGCGGGTAAGGTTACTGTAACCGTAACCTCGGGAAGTCTGAAAGCTGGGGAAACGGAGATCGTTTTTGAGGAATACCTGGATTCTAATCCCATTGAGGGTATCTCCGAACCAAGTCTGAAAAGTGAATCAAGGGAAAGGGTTCAAAAGAACCAAAGCCAGATAAGCCGGATTATCGCGCCCAGTGAGATGAAAAAATATCAGGGAGAATTAAATTTTCGGCTAACGGAACTGGAGAATGAGATCACCCGGTTCATTACTTCAGAAAATCCGGGTATACCAGCAAATACAGCTGATTTCAAGTACGTTGTGAAAATTTTCTCCCAGATGATGAAAGCGAATAAGGGAAGATTGGTTGCTGACGACTATAATTTCACTGTTGAGCAATACAATATTTCCCGGGATATCACAAGGTATATTGATAAGGCAGATCTCCCCCGGGCTTATAAGGATGAACTGATAGATTATTATGCCCGCCTGATCGTTTTAAATGGAAGAAATAAGAATATTATTTCTCAAAAAGAAATAATTTCAGAAATTCCTTCAGGGGGAAAAACTGTCATCGTAGATTCAGAAATAATTGACTACCCGGACCTGATATATTCAAAAGAAACTGACCTTAAGAAGGTGCTTGGACAGGTCTACCCGGAAACCCAGTATTACTCTGAAGACGACATGGAGAAGGCATGGAGATTGATCTACCGAATAAATCCCAGTATCTTATACTCCAGCACCCGGGACAGGAAGACAAAGGTGAAAACGGAGTATTACACCATCGAACCGGGCAGGGTCATATTGATTCCCTTGCCAAAGAAACTACTTAAAAATAACTTCCCGGATATAAAAATCTGACTTAATCTCTTAATGCTTGATAAATTTCAAGGTTTGAGTGGCGCCCGGATATTGAACAACAAGGTAGTAGATCCCTGCAGAATAGGACTCAAGATTAACTACCCGAGAGTGTAGGATTCCGTTCTTGGAAAATGTTTCATTCTTCATAACCTTACCGGAAATGTCAAGGCAGCTGAGGTTGATTTCCCCGGTATATGCCCCCTGAAGATCCAGTATCGTTAAAGCGGTGGCAGGATTTGGTCCCAGGGAAATTTTCATGTTCTGGTTTTCAAATATTTCTGCAGAGGTAGGGACCTGGGATTCATATACTCCAATATCCACAGCGCCCCTGGCAGGGACATCATTCCCGTAGAAATCTTTCAATCCCCCTTCAACCATGGTTTTTCCGGCATCTATTGCCGGGGAGTTCCATTTCAGCATGTATCCATCCAGGCTTTCGAATCCATATGCTCCTTTTCCCGGATCAACCATTAATGGATCAGATGTAATTTTGTGCGGATCTGCAGGTTCATTGCTTGCCGGATTACCATAAAACAGGTTATTGGAAAACACATTATTGGTTGAACTTCCGAAATCATAACTTGAGTTTGAGGCCTCGTTATAAATGATATTATTGAAATAATTGGTTTTATCAGAATAGGTGCCCCATTTTTTATGCCAGAGGATATCAATGTCTTTGAGACCTCTCCCGAGATAAATTACGTTGTTGTATACATAGGTATTGGAGGTATTTCCAGAAACCCTTATGGAATGATGGCCGTCATTCTGAAATATATTGTACCGGACAATGGTCCCGTCGTTAAAAGCCCTGGTGCTGCCACCATTACTGCATATCAGAATGCTGCCCCATTCATTATTATGAGAATAATTATATTGTATGATGGTATTCTTACAGTAATAATCGCTGTCAAAACCACTGGCATCCGGTTCGCCTGGACTGTAATCGGTAAAACATGCCTCATTGAATTGCCATAAGGCATTGTCACAATTATATGGATAAGATGCATTCCCTGTGTATTCCAGGCCGCATTTGATAAAAAAATTATGCTCCACCAGGGGTGCATCTACAACCCGGGTCACCAATCCATTACCACCGATTGAATCAAACGAACAGTTTCTAACCACCAGGTTATAGCTGGGATACCAGTCATTCGTATTTCCATCAATTGTCTTCTCTCCGAAACTACTGTTAAGATCCCTTATCTTCCAGGCAGAAACTGTATAAAACCCTGATCTGGATGAATTACTAAAAATACAGCTGTCCACCAGAATACCGTCAAAATTGGAAGGGACCCTATTCGCAGATGTGCCCGACCTGCTGATCAGCATTTTTAGTCCCCCGTTCTCCCTTGCTTTCAAACTCCCATCATCCGCTACTATGCCATTTACATCTGACACTTTAACATTAATAAAGGTGAAACCATGCAGGGTGCCAATATCACGGCCTTCAACAAGTATGGCAAATCTATACGCCCGCGCTGGGCCTAAATTCTTCACATGTATATCCCTGATGGTCCAGTATTCCTGGTTAAAAAGCCTGAAAGTAGCAGAATGCTCCTGTCCGGCTGAGACGACTCCTGCCGCATCTAATACAGGTCTTTCTCCTGTTCCGTATGCTGAAATTAATATTGGGGCTTCCTTTGTTCCTGATCCTTTGGGTTCAAAAATTCCTTTCCAGCTGCTGCCGCGTTTGAGCAGTATCCGGTCCCCGGCCTGATAAGTTACCTGGCTGGCCCGCTCGAGGGTTTTCCAGGCATTGTCAGACGAAAGGCCTGAAAGTGTGTCATTGCCAAGGTCGGAATCAAGAAAATAGGTATTGGATTCCGGCAAGATTGCTGACTTGATGCAATATCCGGTTTGGAAAAGAAAGGGCAATAGAACTGCAAAAGTTAGAAATAGTTTTTTCATAGTCAGTCTTGAGATAAGAATTCAAAATTAATAGTTATTAACTCTCTACAAGTTCAGAGTCCATTCAAAAGCAGGGCAGGATATCTTTATTGAAGTATTGCCACGGGTCAGTCCCTTTACATTTAAAACCCTGGATATGCTGGTCCCATTTTTTGAAAAAGATTCTTCTTTTATGATATTCCCGGAGATATCAATGAAAAACATGGAAATTTCTCCAATATATTCATCGTTTATGTCCAGGATCGCAAGGTTTGCAGACGAAATGAGGCTCAATCGAACATCTTCCTGTGCATTATCAGAACCTGGCATTCCGGTTTTCTTTTGGAATTCATGTACTCCAATATCTACAGCATTCTCTGAGGGTACATCATTTCCGAAAAAATCCATGGTATTATTCTGAATAATATCTATTCCTGCATCTATAGCTGGAGATCCCTTCTGTACCTTGTAGCCATCAAGACTCTGGAATCCCATTTCCCCCTGACCCGGATTGACTAATAAGGGATCAGAAGTTATCTTGTCGGAATAACGAGGTTCATCAAAAACAGGATTACCATAGCAAATATTGCTGCTAAAAATATTATTCACAGAAGCTCCAAGGGTATAGTTTGAGCCTGAACCTAAATTGTAAATAATATTATTGAAACAATGAGTCCCATTTGCCCATCCTCCCCATGATTTATGCCAGATAATATCGATGTTTTTTAGCTGATCGCCGATGTAGAGGATGTTATTAAATATATAGGTATTTGTAGCGGGACCGGAGACCCGTATGGAGTGATGATCATCATCCTGGAAGACGTTGTACCGGACTATCGTACCGTCGTTAAAAGTCCTGGACAAGCTACCGTTATTGGTTATCAAAAGGCTTCCCCATTCATTATCATGGCTGTAATTATACTGTATGATGGTATTTTTGCAATAATAATCAGAGTCGAACCCGCTGGCATCAGGAGTACCGTCCTCATATATAGTATAGCAAGCCTCATTGAATTGCCAGAGAGCATTATTGCAATTGTAGGGATAGGATGCATTCCCTGTTGTAAGCGCACTGCATCTGATAAATAAATTATGTTCTACCAGGGGGGATTCAGTTACACGGATCACCAGTCCATTGCCCCCAATTTCTTCAAAGCGGGTGTTTCTCACAACAATATTATGGCTGGGATACCAGTCATTAATCATACCGTCGACTGTTTTTTCCCCGAAACGACTGTTCAGGTCCCTCATTTTCCAGTCGGAAACAGTAAAAAATCCTGATCTGGAGTTATTAAGAAAATAGCAGCTATCAACCAGCGCCCCATCAAAGTTCGACGGAACCCATTCAGAAGAATCAGCTGATCTGCTGATTAACATCTTTAGACCTCCATTCTCCCTGCCTTTTAATCTGCCTTTGTCGGACAGCATACCGTTGACATCTGATACCAGAACATTAATAAAGGCGAATCCATGCAGGGTGCCCACATCCCTTCCTTCAACCAGTATTCCATTTTTATATGTTGGGTTATTGCCTTCTTGCGGAGCATAATTCTTTACATGAATATCCCTGAATTCCCAGTATTCCTGGTTAAACAGCCGAATGGTCGAAGAAAATATCTGTCCCTCAGAAACAGCTCCCTGTGCATCCAGTACAGGCTTTTCTCCTACTCCATAGGCAGTAACAACAATGGCATTACCTTCTGCACCGGAACCTTTTGGTTCGAAAATGCCATTCCAGCTACCCCCGCGTTTGAATAGTATTTTGTCCCCTGGCTGATATGAAACCTGGTTCGCCCGATCCAGGCTTTTCCAGGGCTTTTTGATTGAAAGTCCGGAATTTGAATCTTTCCCCTCGGAGGAATCCAGAAAATAGGTACGGGACTTTTTAGAATGGAGGTGAATATTGGAATGCCCTGCCTGGATACAAACAGAAAATAACAGAGTTATAGAAAAAAATAAGATTTTCAAGATTTGTGTTTTAGAGATCAGTGTTATCAAGACCGTAGTATTTGGTGGTAAAAAATTGATCCGGTTGAAATACCGGATCAATTTTTTAAAAGTAGAAATTTATAAAATCTACTATACTAGTAAAATATGATTTATTTCAGAACATGCATTTTACCTGAATAAATGCTTTTGTTCATCTTCAATTGATAAACATAAATGCCTGCATTTAATTCTGAAGTACTGAATGAAATCTCATTTTGTCCTGCTGAGAAAGACTCATTTGTTCTTAAAAGAGTCTGCTGACCTATCAGGTTCACAACCGAAAAAGAGACCACACCGGATTCCTTAAGGTTGAAACTTATCTGGCCATTTTCACGAACAGGATTGGTTAATAGTTTCACCCCGGAGAAACCGGATTCAATACTATGCACTGCAACACCAGCATCATCATCACCTAAGACCCATGTAAGCGACCTCTTAATAATATTATATAATCCGGCAGTTTCAGTTCCCGGAACAAGGACATTCTCATGCGTGTTATAAAATACTGTTCTTTTAACGGGGAGCGCAGGTCCACCTTCCTGACCAGGAACCATAGTACCTTCTTCTAATGCCCAGAAAGTATGTAAACCTCCTGCGCCAAAAACAGGATCCTTACTTTTTCCCAGAGGTTTAGCATCCGGAACCGCAGCACTAATATCAAAATTACAATATGTAGGAGAACTTGGGTCCGTTATGGTCGACCATATTATTTCATCACCAATATTATATTCCTGTGTAATATAATGAGTGTTATCGGTTATAACTGTTGTCGTAACATCGGTCCCTGAATTGCCGCTTTGCCACAAAAGGGGATCACTTTGATCAATCCATCCCCATTTATCAGACCTCACGCTGTATGCTTCGAAGGTTAAGGTAGGAAGTGGAAAGCCTACAGTAGCCCAGCCATTAACTGCACTTGAACCAATAGATTCATTGATTATAAATGCATCATAAGCACTGAAATCAAGAATCAGACCAAATCCGTCCGGATCAACAGTCATCACAGTATATCCCCAATTATTTGTAAGGGAATCCAGTAGGAGGGAATCGCCACCAGCAGGTGGTTCCACCTCTGAAATCATCAGAAGATTCTTCTGTGCCATTGTGTTAAAACACATCGCGGCAATAAGTAACGTCGCAAGAAAGTAAAATTTTGTTTTCATGAGCATTGTTTTAGTTAAAAACTGAAAGTTAATAAAAGTAAATATAATAGGTTTAGGGTTAATGTGTGATTAATAATTAGTTAATGATTGATTTATGGTTAAAAAGTAATGCTTTTAAAGGTTAATATCCATCATTCTGCTCAAGTTTGTAACCACTGTTCCTGTCAATGGCATGCTGTGGAATGGGCATCAAAACATGGTGGTCCTTTATATTGGGGCTTGCATTCGGGTTATGAAGCCTGGCCCTTTCAATAAGCTTTCCTGTACGGATAAGGTCAATGCGGCGTGGGGCCTCAGCGAATAATTCCCTTGAGCGTTCATCCAGGATAAAGTCAATGTTTATGTCCCCTCCAGTTACCATGGAAGCTCCGGCCCGGGCTCTAACAACATTGATTGCATCAGCCGCCGGTCCGGGCTGATTATTTCGAAATAAAGCCTCGGCTTTCATCAGGTAAGTTTCTGCCAACCTGAACATATATACATCCTTATCGCATCTTCTTCCTTCCGGATCATCCTCTTCATAGTAATCGAATTTTGTTACGTGGGGCCTGTTATATGCAAGATTACTGCCGTTATATACAAGGGTATCCCCATAGTTAACTCCTGGTGGGAGTATGGTTGCATTGTATAACCAGGTCCTTCGAAGTGAGAGTTCCTGTCCCCTGATATCTTCCGGCTCAAACAGATTCAGAAAATAGTCAGTTGCCATAGCCCTGTTCCAGCCCCTGCCACCATACTCCTTGCTAACCTGCATACCAGCGATTCTCCAATAGGGTGTGAGCCAATGATCCCTGGTATAATTATGTCCTCCCAGGTCATTCTGTCCGGGTATAGTGAACGGATGGGTAATCTCATCTTCATTTTGAAGGGTCCAGATTGATTCGTTATTGCCATCTGCCCTGTCGTAGTTATTAATCTTGAACAAATCCGTAAATACATTCCCGGTGTCAGCGAGATGCTGCCCAAATCTCTCGGTCATCAGTTCATATGGACCGTCCTCAATTACCTTATTGGCATACAGGAGGGCATTATCCCATTCCTTCAGGTTCAGATAAACATAGGAAAGGAAATGCTGAATTGTGCCCTTAGTAATTCTTCCAGGTTCAGGTTCGGAATAATCAATTAAATCTTCAGCTTCAATAAGAGATTGGACAATACTTGCATATATATCTTCTACCGGATCCCTTTTGAAATTTAGCCGGACTTCCTTGATCTCTTCCTTGATCAGGGGTACAGGCCCCCAGGTAGTAACAAGCATAAAATTGGCATACGCCATGAAAAATAAAGCCTCTGCCTTTACCCGATTGCCAAGATCAATATTTTCCCAATCGTGTAATTTTGCCCTGTCGACAACGGTTGCTGCGTTGTTGACCAGTCTGTAGTAGTGATCCCACATAACCTCAAGAGCATCAAACTCACTGTTAAGCTGATCATTATACGAATCATATTGATCATAACCACTGTGTCCTTCCATGGATTCGTCGACCCCCCAGTGCTGCATTCCATATATCCTTCTGAGGTGATTTGCATATCCAAAACTCATTTCATCGTAGAGTCCAACCGCCCCGGCAGCCAATCCAGCGTCGGTTTTATAGCTATTCGCCGGACTCAGAAATGTCCTGGGGGTTTCTTCAAGAAATTCGTCATGACATGCCTGCAAAAACAGTGTGATGACTAGAACGGATAGTATTATTTTCCTGATCATGATATCTGTGTATTTAAAATTTTACATTTAGGCCTACGAGAAATGTCCTGGGAACAGGATACCTGTATGATTGGAGTACTTCCGGATCATCCCCTGGGTAGCTGGTAAAGGTGTAGAGATCTCTTAGATTCAGAAAAACTTTGGCTTCGGTAAGACGTATACCATTGATCCATTTGCGCGGAAAACTATAGGAGAGGCTTATGTCCTTCAGCCGAATAAAACTGGCATCGTAATAATCCAGTGAACCATTCATTCTTCCCGAACCTGCAAAACTAGGACGAATATTGGTATTGATAGGATTTTCCGAAGTCCAGTAATCCTGATAGTAGGTATTAAATCTACCTACCCTGTCAATACTTACCCCACCCATATGTCCCTGCATACCGTGGATAAAGACATACAGAGAAAATCCCTTGTAAGTGAATGTATTGGACAGTGAAAAAATGAAATTCGGCATGGGGGATCCTATAATGGCCCTGTCTTCGTCATTAATAGTCGAATCATTGTTAATATCTCTTAATTTGGCGTCTCCGGGCTTTGCCCCGGGCTGAATAGAATTTGCGATATCATCATCTTCCTGCCAGACCCCGTCAAAGAATTGTGTATAATATACATCAATGGGTTCTCCAATAAACCATCTGTTGCCAACATCATCTTGTGTATCCCCGTACAATTCAATAATTTCATTCCTGTTCATTGAAAAATTAATTCCTGTATTCCATCTGAAAGAACCCCTGTTAATGTTGACGCTATGAATATCAAATTCAAAGCCTGTATTCTTGGTTTTTCCAATATTATCCATGATGGAATTCAGGCCCGCATTCATTGGAGGTATTTCTCTTCGAAGTAATATATCATCTGTATGTGTTATGTAGAATTCCATTGTTCCGTTTAGTCTTCCGTTCCAGAAGGAAAAATCTAAAGCAGTATTAAGCATTGTGGAAGTTTCCCAGCTTAAATTAGCATTCGGGAGTCCATCTACATACAAACCAATCCTGTTCTGCTGGCCAAAAACATATCCCCAGTTTTCCAGGCTGGCGAGGGATTGATACGGAGAAACAGCCTGGTTGCCACTTTGTCCATACGATAATCGGAGTTTAAGATTATCCACTACGGCAACATCCCGCAGAAATGGCTCGTTAGAAAGTCTCCAGGCCAACCCGGCTGAGGGGAAATTTCCAAACTTATTACCGCTTCCAAAACCAGAATACCCATCTGATCTCAGGGTGAGTGTTACATAGTATTTGTCATCAAACCGGTAGTTAAGCCTTCCCATATAGGACACAAGTGACCAGTCGTAATAATCTGTAGAGGTCTGACCCTGAGTTTCTCCAGCGTCCAGTTTATACCATAAATAATCGTCGCTTGTGAATCCCTGTGCCCCGGAGGAGAGAAAATCGTTCTGATAAGCCTGGAGGCTGTATAAGCCCGTAAATTCCAAATTCCCCCTGTTCCCTATTTTTTTGGAATAATTCAGCAGGTTCTCAAGAGTCCATGACAAAGATTTTCGTTTAGATACCGAGGCAATTCCACTGGCAAGTTCTCCATCAGCTGTGCCCCTGGGTATATATTCCCCGGTATTTCTATACCTTAGATCTGTTCCGAAATTTATCCTGAAATTCAGTCCCTCTACAAATGGAATATCAAATAGCATATACAGGTTATTGAAAATCCTGTTTTCCCTGTCTTCATTACTTCGGAGTACATTATCGGCAATTATATTGGAATAATAATTATCCTCATACATTGGATACAATGTGTAATATCCCTCATCATCTTTGAGTTTGCCCAGGGGTGATAAGGCATAAATTGCATGATCTCCGAATACTGCGTCATTCGTGTTTGAATTAGTCATTAACAGGCTGAAGCCAGTCTTCCACCATTTCTTAATTTCCTGGTCAAGGTTCAGCTTCAGGGTAAGCCGGCGGTATCCTGAATTTATGACAATACCGTCCTGGCTGGTATAGGTTCCTGACATGTAATAATTAGTCTTCTTATTTCCCCCTGACATGTTCAGGGTTATGTCCTGCTGCCAGGCATTTTCAGAAAATTCATCCATCCAGTCAATTTCTTCCCCCGCATTATAACTTTCAAGCTCATATCCAGAAAGTATTTCGTTCAGCGAGGTATCCCTCCCGGCAGCAAGGAAGGCTTCTCTTCTCCAATCAACCATCTCCATTCCATCCATCAGCCTTGGTTTTTTAGCTATCTGAGACATAGAGGTTGACATCCTGAGTTCAATTACGGGTTTATCAATAGTTCCCCTTTTGGTTGTAATAAGCAATATCCCGTTTGCCCCCCTTGAACCGTAAATAGCCGAAGAAGAGGCATCCTTCAGAATTTCAACTGATTGTATGTCCGCCGGTGATATATCATTAAGGCTCCCTGTAAACGGTATACCGTCTACCACGATGAGAGGTTCGTTACTTGCTGATATAGAATTCATTCCCCTGATCTGAATATTTACATTATCCGATCCGGGTTGTCCGGAATTACGGGTGATCATAACTCCAGATGTACTTGCCTGCAAGGTTTCATAGAGGTTGGTGTTGGCAGGGTTTGATATTTTGTCTTTCGGCACAGAAGATACAGAGCCAACCACATCACTTTTCTTTTTTTCCCCATAGCCTACCACCACGATTTCATCAAGATTGATAAAATCTTCTTCAAGTTGAACATCTATGGTAGTGCGATTTCCAACTTCCTCTTCTGTGGTTTTCATACCGACGAAGGAAAAAACCAGGATATCCTCAGGACCTGAGACCTGGACTTCATAAATACCGTCGAGATTTGTAATGCTTCCAGTTGTGCTACCTTTGATTTTCACATTTACTCCAGGTATGGATTCATCATTCTGATCGACTACCTTACCTGTTACCGTAAGTCCAGTCTGGCCGAAGGAATCCAGGCCTGAAAATATTATACCCAGAATCATGAATAATATAAGGGGCCGGCAGGTAATTTTGATTGTACTCATTTTAGTATGTATTTCTTGAAATTGCTATCTATTAATTTGAAGCTGGTACTGCAAGGTCTCCAGAGATGATTCGCTTCAGTCTATTCAATGCTTCCAGGTAATAGTAGTCAGCATATATTATATTCTCATTGACCTCGCTGTCTTTGTTTTTATTTCCCACACAATGCAGTAAAACGCATTGATAATTCTCATCATGTGCGAGGTACTCTTCTGTAGAAAGCCTGTTCAGTAAGCTGACAGCTGTATTGTAGTACTTTATATTTGTGGTATGCTGATACAGTTCCAGCAGGGCGGATGAGGCAATGGCAGCAGCTGAAGCATCCTTGGGCTCCTCAGGAATATTTGGGGCATCAAAATCCCAATAGGGGATAACATCATCCGGCAAACGGGCAATAAAAATATCTGCTGCTTTCCTCGCCTGTTGCAGATATTGGGAATCTCCCGTTTCCCGGAACATCATGGTATACCCGTAGATGGCCCAGGTCTGGCCTCTAGCCCACATAGAATTATCCTGGTAACCCTGGTGGGTTCTTTTCTTTAATATCTCTCCATTGTAGGGATTGTATTCAACCACATGGTAGGTGCTGTAATCCTTCCTGAAATGATTAAGTATGGTTGTATTGGCATGGGTGATGGCAATTTTCTCAAGTTCCTCATCATCAGTTTTATCTGCCACCCAGAGTAAGAGTTCCAGATTCATCATATTATCAATTATGGTCTGATGTCTTTCAAGACTATCCTGGTGAATATTTCCCCAGGACATGATGGTACCAACCTCAGGACGGAATCGAGTGGCAAGGGTATGTGCTGATTGTACCAGAATATCATACTGATCAGCCTCCTTAGTATACTTATATGCATTCCCGAAACTGCAGAATATCATAAATCCAAGATCATGATGCCTGTCAAAATCCTTCAGCTCAGCCAGGGGCCAGGTCCATTCAAGTGCAGATTCTTTCCAATACTCTTTTTCTGTATAGTCATAAAGTTGCCAGAGAACCCCTGGGAAAAATCCACTTGTCCAGTCATTCCTGGGAACAGTCCTCCAGGTCCCATCCGCATAAGCATTTCTTGGCATGCGTCCATTTACCGACAATGAAGTAACAGCCTCAGCATAATGCTCCTCAGCCATTTCTATAATATCATCAGGATTAAAAGTGAGTGAGATTTTCTCCTTCCCAAGGTCCTTGCTGCAGGATACAAACGCAAATAGAACAATTAGAGTAATAAATTTTAGTTTCTTGATCATAGCCAGTCCAGGTAAAAATTTAATGTTAATATCAAAATTACGGCATGATGCCTGCCCGCTAGGTAGATATTGTTCCAAACAGTTTCAATTACCTGTCAATAGGGTAAATAATGTTCCGAACAATTAAGAGTATGTTCCGGGAAGTACTGTTTTACAGGGATTAGGATTGCTCTCCCTTTTCAAGGAATTCAGTCGGAGTAAGGCCGGTAACCTGTTTAAAAGAATAGGTGAAATAGTGGGGAGAATTGAAACCGCACAGATAAGCAATTTCAGAGATTCTGTATCTATTCTCTTTCATCAGATTAATAGCCTCCCTGACCCTGATGGTCTTAATGAACTCGGTTGTACTTTGATTTATTAATGCTTTTAATTTTACATGCAAAGTAGTTCGGCCAATATTTAAAGCTTTGCAGAGGATCTCAGGATTAAACTCGGAGGAAGCATATTTTTCCAGCACAATCTTTTCTGCCCTTTCAAGGAAGCCCTGGTCTATTGGGGAGCTGCTGATTTTTTGGGGATCAAAGAAAAATTGTCTTTTATACTTATGAATTACCTCAAGCCTTGCTTTTAAAATATTGTTGATTTTTAGTTTCAGTACATCAATCTGGAAAGGTTTATCAATATAGTCATCGGCCCCGGTCTGAAGTCCCTTAATTTTATTCTCAACCTCTGTGTATGCGGACAAAAGGATAAAAGGAATATGACTGGTAGTTATATCAGATTTGATTTTTTTACACAATTCAATCCCGTCCATTCCAGGCATTTTAAAATCACTCAGAATAATACCTGGTAAACGTTGATGGGCCAGCTTGTAACCGGTCTTCCCGTCCGGAGCACAAATTACCCTGAACTGTTCACCAAAGATTTCACATAGATAATCACGTATATCTTTCTCATCTTCGACAATCAGTATGAGCGGCATTTTCATTTCAGAAGAATGGGAAGACCATTCCTTAACGGGGGGGGCATCTGGATATTCTGTAGTTTTCTGTTCATCATATACAGCTACTTCTTCAGATTCAGTGCTCTCCATTCCTTCAGGAAGTCTGATCGGCAATTCAACAGTAAACGTGCTTCCCTTGCCTGGTTGACTTTCCACAGATATGCTTCCTCCTGACATTTCAGCAAAACTTTTTGCGAGGAAAAGGCCAATGCCAGTACCCTGAGCTACAACTCTTTTCGAATTTGACTGATAAAAACGTTCAAATATACGGGACTGTTCCTTCAAAGGAATGCCAGCTCCATTATCCTTAACAGTAATTTTTATCCAGTCATTTGCTATACTGCTTTTAAACCAGATCTTGCCCCCTGGGTCAGTAAACTTTACTGCATTGGACAATAGATTCCAGAGGATTTTTTCAAATTTCTTCCTGTCAAGAAAAGCGAGCATATGAGTAGGGTCCAGTTCGGAGATGAACTCAATACCCTCATTCCTGCAATATTCCTCATAATGACTGGAGATGAGATCAATTGATTCGGGCAGATCGAAACATTCCACATGATACTCAAGCTTTTCACTTTCGATTTTCCTGAAATCAAGTAATTGATTTACCAGATCATATAATCTGTTGGCACTTTTTTGAATGAAAAGTAATTGTTTCCGGATACCAGCTTCTGGATTGTCTTTCAGGATTTTTTCCAAGGGACTGATAATCATGGTTAGGGGAGTCCGGATCTCATGTGAAATATTGGTAAAAAACTGTAGTTTCAAACGATTAATATCCTCGATTTTCTCCTTTTCATATCGTTCAAGCTTTAATTCATGCTGGACCTTGTTTTTTCTGTTTAGAAGATTCAGGATTAACAGAAGTATTAAAGTAATTATTACAGTATACATCAGAAATGCCCACCATGTTTTCCAGGGAGCCGGACTAAGGTGCACAGTGATTGTCTTTGGCAAGGGGGTCCAGATTCCATCATTATTGGATGCCAGTATCTTAAAGGTATATTCTCCCGGTTTGAGATTTGAGTAATTAATATGCCTGTTTTCAAAGCCTGTCTCGAGCCAACCATCATCAAGTCCTTCCAGCATATATTTATACCTGTTTTTTTCAGGCAAAATAAAATTCAGGGCAACAAATTGGAATCCAAAGTCATTCTGTTTGTGATTCAGTGTAATCTCAGAAATCTCATTGACCGGTGCAGTTAACGGGGATCCCTTATCATTCATCCTTACAGAGCTGCTACTAATGAATAAATCGGTTATAAAGATTTCTGGAGGAATTTCATTCATCCCTACATTGCCCGGTTCCAGCATGTTCAGTCCTCTTACACTTCCAAAAAGAATATCTCCATCCCTGCATTTCAATATTGAATTTCTACTGAACTGATTGCTCTGAATACCATCATGAATATCAAATCTCCGGGTCAACCCGAATTGATCATACTGATATATTCCCATGTTAGTACTCAGCCAGAGAGAGTTGTCCGAATCCTCTTCGATCCCATAGATTACTTTCACTTCCGCTAATTCATCCCTGGAAACAGGTATTAAGGCCATATTCTCTTTATCCAGTTTAAAAAGTCCATCTCCAAATGTCCCCACCCAGATTTGTCCCATTTTATCTTCAAATAGAGATACAACCAGAATATCCTTTTCTGCGGCAGGTTCACCCATTCCCGGAATCCTGATATTTACCCTGGAAAATTGCTGCAACTTCCGGTTAAACCTGTTCAATCCATTGCTGGTGGCAATCCAGACTACTTCATTTTCATCTTCAAGAAAATCATTTATGATATCACTGCTTATTGAATTTTCACCGGGGATATGCATGAAATATTGAAACTGATCATGCTCTTTATTATATAAAAAGATTCCTTTACCATGCGTACCTATCCATATTTCACCTTTACTGTCCTGGAATAAGGCATATGTAACATTCAGACGATTACTGATAAAGGGTCTTTGTTCCGGGAGTATTAATTCCTTTATTAATTTATTCCTGTGATCAGCTATATGTAATCCATGCCTGTGAGTCCCGATCCATAGATTTCCGTCTTCATCCTCCAGCAGAGATGAAATAATTGTACCCGAAAAATCCGGACCAGGTTTATACAGAGTATTAATCCTGGAAAAATCCCCCGCTTTCTTGTTGAACTGGTTTAGTCCTCCCCCTTCTGTTCCAATCCAGATAAGCCCGGATTTATCTTCAATCATTGAGCTTATAACATTGAAACTCAAGCTATTATCCTCATGGTTATTATTCTGATAAGAATCAAAATAATTCAACCTGGGGTCGAAAAAATCTATCCCTCCGTAATATGTTCCAAGCCAGACAGACCCGGCCCTGTCCTTATAGATACTTGTCACAGATTTGAAGGCCAGGCTGTTTGGTTTCAGGGGATCAGGAAAGTGCTTGTAAAACTTTTCACCTTTTATATCGAGGATATTGAGACCATTAAATGTTCCTATCCACAGATATCCATCCTCCCCCTCTATAATATTCCGAACCGTATTATTGGAAATACTGAATTCGTCGCCCTGGTCATTCAAATATCGGGTAAAGGATAGCTGTGCATCAGGATCTTGATTTATTCTGTTTAATCCACCACGATTTGTAGAAATCCAGATGCTGCCATCAGAAGATTGGAAGATCTGATTTACATCATTATGGGAAAGGGTCAAGGGGTCATTGGGATCATTTAAAAACTGCCTGATTTCCTCACTGCGGGAGGAAATAAGGTTCAAACCATTAATAGTTCCGACCCAGATATTTCCATCCCGGTCCGTCAGGATACTTTGGACATTCTCATCGCTCAAGCCCTTAATCCTGGAAGAGAAAACATATCTGAACGGACCTGATTCCGTGCTTGATGCTGTGGATAATGAAAGATCAATACCCTCAAATAGAATCAAACCGGTTGTGGTACCCACCCAAAGCCGTTCATCAGTGTCTAATGATATTGCAGTGATGCTTCCGGCAGTATATTTAAGTGTATCCTGTGCCCGGGACCAGAATCTTTCAAAGGCATCGGTTTTGTAGTTATATATATCCAGACCCTTGTCGGATCCAATTAAAAAATTTCCAAAATTATCGTTAAAAATAACCTCAATAGTATTCCCGGATAAACTGCCTGGTGAATCATAGTTTGAATAATACTTTATGAAGGTGCAACCGTCAAATTTGTTTAAGCCCGATTCGGTACCAAACCACATAAAACCAAACTCATCCTGGCATATTGAATTCACTTTCGTATGTGAAAGACCGTCCTGAACAGAATAGTTATTAAAGTATACATCCTGCAGCTGTCCTGTTGCCAGGGCAGGCAGCATGCAAAATATGAGATAAAAAAACTTCTTCATTACCTATCTGGTCTTACTGAACACCTTTGTCAGATAATTATTGAATACAATCAAACCGGACAGGTCCGTTCGAGCATAATATCCAAATTTTGTAATTTAGTGAATTAAGATTAAGTTTTCGTCCTTCCAGGAAGTATATGATATAGAAAAGTGACAAACCACCTTATGAAAGTTATTGACTACACAAAATATGGTCCCCCGACTGTGCTTCAGCTCAAAGAACGTGTGAAACCTGCTCCTAAAAAGAATGAAGTACTGGTGAAAGTCCTTGCAACTACAGTAACGGCAGGGGATTGTAAAATGCGGAAGGCGGATCCGTTTATGGTAAGATTTTTTAACGGTCTTCTCAGGCCAAGAAGAATTACCATACTGGGAATGGAGTTATCCGGTGAAATTGAAGCGGTGGGCGAAAAGGTCAAACTATTTAATATAGGGGACCATGTATATGCATCTACAGGAATGCGCCTGGGTGCTTATACCGAGTACAAATGCCTGTCTGAAAAAGCTGCACTGGCTTTGAAGCCTGCTAACCTGTCGCATGAGGAAGCTGCAGCTGTCCCGGTCGGAGGAAATACAGCTTTGATCTTCCTCAGAGATCGGGCAAAAATTCAGAAGGGTCATAAAGTCCTGATCTATGGTGCTTCAGGAAGCGTAGGCAGCTATGCCGTACAAATAGCAAAGCATTATGGTGCTGAAGTTACGGGAGTCTGCAGTACCCGTAATTTGGAATTAGTGAAATCATTGGGAGCCGATAATGTAATTGATTACACGAAAGAGGATTTTACAAATAGTGGTGAACTTTATGACATCATTTTTGATACCGTTGAAAAGATCTCAGATTCAATGTGTAAAAAAGTGTTGACTCCGGAAGGGATTTTTATATCGGTTAACAAGGGACTGGCGAGAGGTTCTTACAAAAATTTACTATTCCTCAAAGAGCTTATTGAGGCGGGGGACATTAAACCACTCATTGACAGACAATATCCGCTGGAACAAATTGCCGATGCACACAGCTATGTCGAAAAAGGACATAAAAAGGGAAATGTGATTATTTCAATCGGACACAATGATTAATTTTAGAGAATGAAAGCCATCATTCTGACGAAATACGGATCACCGGATTACCTTCAGATTATTGATAGGGAGAAACCAGTCCCAGGAGACAAAGAAGTTCTTGTAAAAATCCATGCAACATCCGTGAATTCATGGGATGCTGATATCCTTAAAGGCATACCCTTCGCAAACCGTATGGATTTTGGTATTCGAAATCCCAAACCGAAAATCCTGGGATGTGATATTGCGGGTAATGTTGAACAGGTCGGTGATAAAGTAAAACTGCTGAAAGAAGGAGATGAAGTTTTTGGCGACATATCCGGAGTTGGCTGGGGTGCTTTTGCAGAGTATGTTTCTGTACCGGAGAAAATCCTTGCACTGAAACCCAAAAGCTTGACTTTTGAAGAAGCAGCTGCAATGCCTCATACTGGTGTTCTGGCCTTGCAGGGACTTCGAAACAAAGGGAAAATTGAGAAAGGTAAAAAGGTATTGATCAACGGTGCAGGTGGAGGTGCAGGAAGTTTTGCCGTCCAATTGGCCAAATCTCATGGAGCAGAAGTGACGGGAGTGGACAGCGAAATAAAATTTGACATGCTGCGATCGATTGGGGCAGATCATGTCATCGATTACCAAAAAGAAGATTTCACGAAAAACGGAAAGGTCTACGATATAATTCTTGATGTAGTGACATATCGTTCGATCAGGGAATACAAGAACTCACTTAGTCCATCCGGTATTTATGTTATGCTTGGCGGGGGTGACTATGGGAAAGTCTTTCAGGCTATGTGGCTGGGACCTTTACTTTCAAAATCCGGTGGTAAAAAATTGGGACTCATGATGCATAAACCAAACAGGGAAGATTTGAATACCCTGGGAGAGCTCTTTGAAGCAGGTCAGATTAAACCAGCAATAGATAAAATATTCAAGCTAGATGAGATTTCAGAAGCTTTGCGATACTTTGAAGAGGGACTGGCCAAAGGAAAACTGGTGATCAGGATATAAAAATCTCTACCTTTCATGTATTAGGCTTATTATGAGACTAATACTCTCCATAATGCTTAAAATCAAAACTTCTGGCCAAATATTTTTATACTGAAATAGCTTTCATATAAAAATAAACTATATTTGTAATTTAGAAGTATAATTTCTAATTTACATACTTTGATTCAAAGATATTTACATAGCAGAATACTCGAATACCAGAAAATATTTCCTGTTGTAGCAATTCTTGGACCCCGGCAATGTGGTAAATCCACACTTGCGAAAATGATAATCTCAAAAGATAAAACGTTCACCTATCTTGATCTTGAGAAGGATTCAGATTTAAATAAGCTAAATGATCCCGAAATATTTTTCAGAAATAATCAGGGAAAAAATATTTGTATCGATGAAATTCAGTACAAACCAAATTTATTTCAATCATTAAGAGCCATTATTGATGAAGATCGAAGAAACGGACAATTTCTGATTTTAGGCTCTGCTTCAAGAGAACTTATACGACAAAGCTCAGAAACACTGGCAGGCCGGATTGGCTATATTGAACTTAGCCCTTTCATCTCAAGTGAGTTGGAAAAAACCAAAGGTTTTAACTTATACAGTCATTGGTTGCGTGGTGGATATCCTGATAGTTTTTTACAGAATTCAGATAATAAAAGTGTTATTTGGAGGGAGAATTTTATTCGGACGTTTGTCGAACGGGACGTACCTTTATTGGGTTTTAACATTCCATCGCTTACAAGTAGAAGGTTGCTTACCATGTGTTCCCACAATCAAGGTCAATTACTTAATAGATCTAAACTTGGAGAATCACTTGGAGCGAGTTATCATACCATACAAAACTATCTGGATTTGTTTGAACAACTCTTCGTAGTTCGATCATTGCAACCCTATTTCCCTAATTTAAAAAAACGGATGGTGAAGTCACCCAAAATCTATATCAGAGACTCAGGGTTAGTGCATAGTTTCCTGGGGATAGAAGATATAAACGATCTATTGGGGCACCCTGTTTTTGGATCATCATGGGAAGGCTATTGTATTGAAAACATCCTGGCTCGATATTACAATTGGCAGCCATATTTTTACAGAACTTCATCCGGTAATGAAATTGACTTAATACTTGAGAAGGGAAGTAAAAAAATTGCGATGGAATTTAAGGCCTCTGCTTCACCAAAATTATCGAAAGGACTCTACCAGGCTTTGGACGACATTAAAATTGACAAGTTATGGGTTATTGCTCAAACAGATGATTCCTACGCTCTTAATAATCAGGTAAATATTTCTACTTTAAACAATTTTCTGAATCTAGAGGATCGTTAACATGAATAAACAAACCTTGGTTATTACAGGCAGTACCAATGGAATTGGTCTGGGACTGGCGACTGAATTTACCAGGCTGGGACACCAGGTAGTCATAAACAGCAGATCGGAAGAAAGGGTATCCAGGACCGTAGAAGAACTGGCAAAAATTAATCCCGAGGTGGCAGGTGTACCCGGGAGTGTTTCCGATGAAAAAACTCATGCTGAAATTATCAAACAATGCCTTGCCAAATTTGGAAAGATTGATATCTGGATAAACAATGCCGGAATACCCCAGCCCTATCAGCAATTTACTGATCTTGAGAATGCCGAGCTGAAACAATTGCTGGACATAAATATTTATGGCCTTCTACTGGGATCCCGTATAGCAGCAAAACAGATGATTATTCAGGGATATGGCAAGATATTTAACATGGAAGGATTCGGTAGTGATGGCAGGATCATGAATAAACTGAGCTTATATGGCACAAGCAAAAGGGCGGTGAATTATTTCACCAAAGCATTTGCCAGGGAGATGAAAGAGGGTCCGGTTCAGATTGGGATCCTGAGTCCCGGTATGGTTCGAACTGATTTTCTTGAATCCCCTATGAAATCAGCCTCCGATGAAGAAATCCGAAAATTTAAGAAAGTCCATGCGATTCTTGCCGAAGATGTAGATGTCGTTGTTAAGTTCCTGGTACCGAAAATTCTGAAGAGCTCAAAAAATTATGAGAGAATAGAATATCTGTCCAAAGCCAGGCTAATGGCTAAGTTGATAAAAATGGCCTTCCGTTGACCTCCTATAGTGTTCCGCCTTCCTCTTTCATATTGTATATTTCTGGTTCCATTATTTATATTGGTTCAATCAAGATTTCTAGCTATTCTTGATGCATATGGAGTACTTTTTTAATTCCTAATTTAATGGTTTGCGACAATAATAAATGATAACGAGAAATATGAAGAAGATCCTCGCTTTCGTTCTTCTCCTTACCCTTAGCCTGCCAATACTGCTGGCACAGAAGACTGGAGTTATTTATGGTACTATTCTTGATAAATCCACCGAGACCACTCTCCCTGGGGCAAATGTCATCATTGAGGGTACTGCTATCGGAACCATTACCGACCTGGAAGGAAATTACCGGTTGATGGGTGTACCAACTGGTAATCAAGTGGTTGCAATAAGCTTTGTTGGGTATGATGATTACACCCAGGAAGTTACTATTGAGGCCGGACAGAATATTGAAGTCAGTGCCAACCTCATAATCACCAGCACAAACCTGGAAGAAGTGGTGGTTACCTACCAGATGGCAGGCCAGGCAGCTGCCATAAACCAGCAGCTAAATTCCGATGCCCTTGTCAACGTTGTTTCATCCGATAAGATGAGAGAACTACCTGATATTAATGCTGCCGAAGCCATTGGCCGGCTTCCAGGGGTATCTATAAACCGGAACAATGGGGAGGCTCAGTCGATTAATATTCGCGGCTTTGGATCTAGTTACACGGCAGTAACTCTCAACGGAATAAAAATGGCCGAAACAGGATCAGGGAGCAGAACTGTAAATTTAAGTAATATCTCTCCAGACCTTTTATCACATATTGAAGTTTATAAATCGCCTACGGCAGATATGGATGGCGATGCAGTCGGGGGAATTGTTTCCCTGGGCTTAATGCCTGCCCGCAAAACGGCTGTTTATGAGTTTAATCTTGGAGCAGGTTACAGTACACAAAACAAAAAACCCAATTATAAGGGGAATCTCAGACTGAGCCGGCGTTTTTGGGAGGATAAACTCGGAGTCATAATTAATTCTAGTTTTGATATCACAGACCGATCCACTCAAACCATGTCCACGAACTATCAATCTTTTCTTGAAGATGAAAATCAAATTCCCATTGGATATATAATAGAACCATCTAATGATCTGGGTTTAGCAGATGTGGAAAATACCATCAACAGGTTTGGATTGAATATTCAGTCGGATTATCAATACAGGAATGGGAGAATCATGCTACAGGGGATGTATAACCACAAAAATTCCGATACATACCGGCAAAAGTATGATTATAATGCTTTAAGTGTCAATGATTATACATTAGGTCTAAACGAGAATAATGTAGATTTATACCAGATAATGTTAAGTGCTGAGCATAATTTCTCCTGGCTCGAAATGGACGGAACAGTTAGCACGAACCGCACAACCAACCGGACACCCTACAGTACCACCATAAAATTTACTGACCCTTATGCCTATGATATTAGTATTAATTCCGTTTCAAGCCTCAACGAAATGACGGATAAACTTGACTACCTGACCTACGATTATTCAGATGCAACAATGTCAAGAATGGACTGGGATTTTGACTCTGTTACCAACAAGAATATATCAGCTGTATTAAATTTTAAAACCAATTTCAAGATTAATTCAATGCTTGCTGGTTTCATTAAATTTGGTGGAAAGGTTCAGTTTGACACTAGGGAGAAACGCTATGATCCTTATTTTGCGAGATATGATTATGATAGAGAGCAGTTGTTTGTAACCACCAGGTGGCTTGAGCTTACCGGGGAAGAATTACTGGTGGCTCCAAATAAAAACATCTATATGAGCAACTTTGATGTTCAGGATAAACCTTCCCCTTTCTGGAACGGTGAGTATTCAGTATGGCCCTATTTCCCTGAAGATATTTTAAGTTACTGGTACGACAACATGCAAAATGAAAACAGACCGGTAACTAAGGAATCCCATCACAACTATTATGTTGAGGAAAGCCTGTATGCAGCCTATATAATGGGAAAATTGAACGTGGGTAAATGGCTTTCTTTTGTACCGGGTGTACGCTATGAATACAGCGATAACTATTACCAGGGCCAGTGGTCCAGTTTAGCAGGTTCGGGAAGTTCAATCTCAGGCAAAGTTGTGGACACTTCCGTGGTAAAACAATACGGACATTTTCTTCCCAGTGCCCATTTAAAAATAAGCCCGGTAAGATGGATGGATTTCAGACTGTCCTATGCAAAAACACTGAAACGTCCGAATTACAGTCAAATTGTTCCTACCATGTATGTGGACATTGGCAATGATGCTCTTAAGGATGTGGGCAATGGAAATCTCAAGGAAACGACCGTACAAAGCTATGATGCTTCAGTCTCCTTTTATTCCGGAAAATACGGACTAATCTCATTTGGAGTATTCTCAAAGGAATTCACTAATTATATTACCGATATCAGTTATACTATCCCCTCCTGGGAGGCAGCAGAAATGGGACTGACGGAGAGTCCATGGGAAATCAGTAACTTCCCGGTTAATCTCGAATATAGAGGATATGTAAAAGGTTTTGAGGTAGATATCCAGACGAATTTTAAATATCTACCCAAACCGTTAAACGGGCTCATTCTGAATTTTAATGTAACCAGTCTCAGGTCTCTTACACATCTTGAAAAATGGGACCAGTATGAGTACTATGATCCGGTACAACGCAGGGTTGTTATCGATTTTGACAGCTCCTTTTTCTATACGGAAGAGGCACAGTTAAGTTCACAGGTGGACATGGTTCTGAATACAACCCTGGGTTATGAATATAAAGGATTCTCTTTCCGTATATCCGCCCAGTACCAGGGAATTGACCTTTCGGGGACATTAAACAGCCAGCAATCCGAAATATCACAGAGATATAACGACGATTGGCTTCGCCTTGACCTGGCCATGTCACAAAAGATCGGAAAGCATATAAGGATCAGATTCAATGTGGCGAACCTTACCAATACACCGGAAAAGAATTACCTGTATCAGCCCCGGTACTGGCGAAACGAAAGCAGGTACGGAGCAGTTTATAATCTTGGATTTGAATACAGATTTTAAAATTCACAATTATTTCATATAAACTTAAATTAATCATTATGAAAAAACATTTATCCTTTATTTCTTTATTGACAGTTGTTCTCCTGGCTTCTTATCTGAATGCCAATGCTGAAAGATCTGTAACGATTGAAGGCTATCCTATTGCAGGGGGAGGCGACATTACAGCATTTATTGATGCTATTGATATTGCCTTAACAGCAGATGCACCTAACCGGGAAACCGATCCTGATGTTACTTACATTCTGAAAAGGGATCATTTGTATCCTTCAACCAAAACCATCAAAAACGATTTTTATTTAAGGATGGTAGCAGAAGAAGGGACCGGAGCTATTCCTGTAATTCTTGAATGGGAGAAAGAGGGATCATATAAGCGATTGCTCGAAGCTGCCGCTGATGTTTATTTTGAAAACATTGAGTTCGACAACAAAACTCCGGTTGGTGTTACTAAAGCTCGCAGCCAGCGTTTGAGTGCCAATGGTGTAAGGGGAGAATTTGTCGGATGTGTAGTTTATGGGGACGATGGCGGTGCCTTTAATATTTATGCTGACAACTGTAAAATTTTCCTTACAGATTGTTTTGTTCATAATTGCGGTACCGAAGGTGCCAATGACAGTAACGGAAGATTCCTGGATGTAAGGGCTGATAATACCTGTGATTCAGTTGTTATAACCAACTGTACGGGCGATCATCTCAATGGTTCCTTTGTCAGATCAGGAAATGCAGTTATTAATTATCTTGAAGTGAACCATTGTACCAGCTTTAATAGCAGAAGTGGCAACATTAGTGCTTTCCGTGCCAAAGAGGTTGTTTTAATCAATAATCTGTTTAAAGACGCCCAGATGGCCGGAGATGTACCTTCTCTGAATGATCCGGCTCAAACCAACCCGGATTTATTCAATAGTTCCTGTTTCGCCTTTGATTCTATCTGGGATGCATCAAAAATCACCATCCGAAATAACAATATTTTCTACACCGACGAGGTGAAGGCAATGTGGGCAAAATATGATACCATCTATGAACCACTGAGAGTTAATCCCATGGCCATGAGGGCTCTGGGACCGGATTCAATTCATGCTGCCTTCAGCGAAGTTATTTCTTTCACAACGGCTTGTCCCCCACCCATAGCATATATCGAAGCAGCAATACTTGATGCAACTCTAACCGAATATCCAAGTCAGCACTGCAAAGGTGGCGAAGGAGAGACAGGTTTCTTTCCAACAGAGATGGATTGCAGCTATGAAACAAGCTCAGCTTCTTATACGGCTGCAGATGACGGATATCCATTGGGTGACCTGAACTGGTTTCCCGAGATGAAAGCCAAATGGGAAAATGGTGAAACTGTGAATGTCTTTAACAACCGCGTAACTGATCTGTTTAAAGTTTATCCTAATCCCGCAAAGGATAAACTCTTTATCAGTAACGGAGATCAAAGTAATGTGCATATTGTACTTTATGATGTACTTGGCAAAGAAGTTCAGAGTTTAGTCTCAAACGGGGGAGATATTGAGGTCAATGTAAGCAAGCTTCCCAAGGGAATGTATATTTATCGTATTGATAATACTAACGGACAGGTACTTCAGTCCGGTAAGGTTTTAATAACAAAATAATCAGGAACCTGTTTCTGAATGGAATAGATTAAGTTCCAGTAGTAATATTTGCAAAAGAAGTTTACCAGTTGTGAACTTCTTTTGCAATTAATATCGTTTTCTTAATGTATCGGAAAATTTATTTTTTATGAGGAATCTTCTTTTTATTGCATTAATCATCTCAGGGTTTACTGCAAATCTAATGGGACAAACCAGTGCCCTGGTATATCCCGGTACTGATGGGAAACTGGTTTATGAAAAGTATGCCAACCAGGGGGAAGATACCCTGGTAAATATTATTCCGGATTTTTCATATGCTGGCTATATGGGAGGCGGGGTCGCCCTGCCCGAGGATATCCCGGTAAAAATCACTATTGAACCCAGCGGCACTGAAAATGAACTGATCCGAATTCAGAATGCTATAAACCAGGTGTCTGCTATGCCGCTTGATGAAAATGGTTTTCGGGGTGCGGTGTTGCTTAAAGCGGGACTTTACAAAGTCAACGGTTCATTAAATATCTCTGCATCAGGAGTAGTTCTGAGAGGGGAAGAACAGCTTCCGGCTACCCATGGGGGAACAGAATTGCTTGCCACTGCAGAAAAGGCTCATTCCTTGATAAATATAAAAGGAGAGGTGATTTCCGGAGTGGATGAGGGATTAGATCTGGGAACAGAGATTGCTTCTTTTAATTATCCTGCTGAAAATGTATGGATAAAAACAGATGCCATGGATGGGGTCTCATCAGAACTTGAAGATGATTCTGTCATTACTTTTGTTATCTATTCGATACAAAGCGGTAATTATAAATTTTACAGTAAGGAGAACGGGGATAATTCCAGGATATCCTACCTTGAGATTATAGCCTACAACCCTTCCAAATTGGCAGATGATACCCTGAAAATACATCCGACGGATGACACTTATGTACGAGGGGTTGAGGAGGACAGGAATACAAACTTTGGGAGTGCTACCACGGTGTATTATAAAAAAGTGGATCAGGAAGCGCGTATTGGTTTCGCGAAATTTGACCTGCGAGAAATCCCGGGAGCTGTCAAATCTGCCACCCTGAACCTTATGGCCTCAAGAGAAGATCAGTCCGGCGTGAACTACATCTCCTTCACAAAAGATGACGACTGGTCTGAGGACACACGCACCTGGAATAATACCTTTGATGATATTGAGAATATTCAGCGAATTACCACAAAATATGTAGGAACCGGAGCGAGAAGTTTCGTTGTTGCAGATGCCTCTTCCTTCTCGGTCGGGGATGATATATTCGTTCGCCGGACTCCCAATCAGCTATGGTGTGATACCCTGGAGATGAGCAAACTCAATGAAATGGATCCGGAATGTACCGACTGGACCCCGGAGTCATATACGATTGAACATCCCCGCAAAATTACTGCTATCAGTGGAGACACAATCTGGATCGACATTCCGGTGGTAGATCCAATGCAGGAACTATATGGGGGAGGTGAAATACTAATAAATACTGATTCTGTCTCCGTTCAAAACTCAGCAGTGGAAAATATGTTTCTCAGCTCTGTTTATAAGAGCGAAGAAGATGAGGATCATGGATGGGATGCTATAAAAACGGGGAACGCGGAAAATTGCTGGGTCCGGAACGTCACAGCTAGATTTTTTGGTTATTCCTGTGTTGCCCTTGGGGGTAATACAAAGTTCTGTACCGTTCAGGATTGTGCCCTGCTGGATCCTAAATCCATAACCACCGGGGGTCGAAAATACCCCTTCCCAATTTCTGGTGGAATAGGCAACCTGGTTCAGCGCTGCTATGCACGAGGTGGAAGGCACTCGTTTGCCACACATTCCCGCTTGACGGGTCCACATGTCTTCCTTGATTGTTATGCAACCGAGAACTATGCGGACATTGGCCCTCATCACAGATGGGCGGCAGGAATCCTCTTTGATTATGTTTACGGGGGACAAATAAGGGTGCAGAATCGGTGGACCAGTGGGACCGGTCATGGATGGGCAGGGGTTCAGAATATGTTCTGGAATTGCCATTCCTATTTTGAAGAATTTAAGGTTGAAAGTCCCTTAGGTGGAATGAACTGGGGCATCGGATGCGTAGCGAAGGTTAAGGAAGGAGCAGGTTTCTGGGAAAGCTATGGAACACCAGTCCAGCCCCGCAGTCTATATCTCCAGCAGTTGAAAGACAGGCTGGGGGAACAGGCGGTATTAAATATAACCACAGAAGAACAACTAGATGGTACCATCTGGACTCACCTGGCGGACTGGGCAGGGAATGATCTTACCGGAATAGAAGAAACCAGGGGAACAGGCTTTTCCAATGCCATCAATCTTTATCCCAGTCCAGCTGAAAATTACATATACGCTGACCTTAGTGAACTACCTTTGTCTCAGGTGAACTGTAAGTTTTATGATATTCGTGGAAAATGCTTGCATGAGGAAATTCTTATTGGAAACAGGATTACACGTTTGAGTATCCCTGGAAACATAAGTAATGAATTGATCCTGATTAAGTTCTCAGGAGAAAACTTTTCCTTTGTCAAAAAGATATCCGTGAAATAATTCATGCCCGTAATACCAGCAGAACACAGTATTTACTATGAATATTTATGCCAGTCTTATGAGGATTGTACTTTTAGTACTATTTACCTCTCTGACATCTATCCTGATCGGACAAACCGGGATGATGTATGGTGATACCAGCAGGAGGGGTAGTCCATTTTCGAAGGACCCACATGTGATCCGGTTCCAGGACAAGTATTTAATGTATTATACAATTCCTCCACATTCCGATAAAACAAATCCGGTCAAGGGATATGGCATTGGAATTGCAGAGAGCATGGACCTGCAAAACTGGACAAAAATAGGGGAGATCGCTCCTGAAGATGAGTACGAAAAGAAGGGTCTTTGTGCCCCCTGTGCTCTGGTAATCAGGGATACTGTACATATTTTTTATCAGACCTATGGAAACAAGGAGAAGGATGCAATCTGCCATGCGCAATCAAACAATGGTATTGATTTCATAAGGAATCCCAGCAACCCGGTATTTCGGCCGCATGGAAGCTGGAATAACGGTAGGGCGATTGATGCTGAAGTTATCCAATTTAACAACCGGTACTTCTTGTATTTTGCTACCCGAGATACTAGCCATTCAATACAGATGCAGGGTGTCGCAGCGAACCAGGGCGGTACAAATTTTAACAGGGATGACTGGCAGCAGCTGGCAGACTTCCCGATTTTGAAACCTGAACTGCCATGGGAACAAACATGTGTGGAGGGAGCATCCATCATCCAGAAAGGTGAAGTGCTATTTATGTTTTATGCCGGAGCATACAATAATCGTCCACAACAGGTTGGAATTGCAAGCAGTAAGGATGGAATACACTGGACCCGCCTGTCAGACGAACCCTTTTTGGCCAACGGCAAGCCCGGGGAATGGAATTCAAGTGAATCCGGGCACCCGCATATTTTCAAAGACAGCGATGGCAAAACCTATCTGTTTTTCCAGGGGAACAATGACAAGGGGAAAACATGGTTCCTTTCCAATGTAGAGGTAAAATGGAACAAGAAAGGGCCATTTTTGCCCAAGGACCCGAATTGAGGGTTACTTAAGTCCAGGAGACAACTCCCTTAAAACAAATCTAAATTATCCGATCCGCATAAATTCTGGAGAAAATTTAATAAATTAGTAACACGTTTTTAATTTTCATGTTACCTATTAAATTTTCAACCCCTATGATAAAATTTAAACTCCTGATTATTTGCACCTTATGCCTTTCGGTGAAAGTAATTGGACAAACCGCAAGTTTGAAAGGCATTATTACAGAAAAAGGAGAAGACGAAGGACTGGTGGGGGTAAATATTATACTTCAGGGCACAGTCCATGGAACCATCTCCAGCATTCATGGAGAATACATCCTCAAAGGAATCCCTGAGGGTATGCAAACCATACTATTTTCCTATCTCGGGTATGAGACGGTTGAAATTGAGATGAATTTCAAAGCTGGTGAGACAAAAGAATTCCATCAGGCACTTAAACCCGGCACCATAGATCTTTCAACTGTTACGGTGGAAGCAAGACAACCATTCTCAGCAGCCTCGTCCAAGGCCATACGCGATTTTGACCTGAAGGTAAAACCTGCGCGTTCTGCCCAGGATTTGCTTATGCTGGTTCCGGGCTTATTCATAGCCCAGCATGCAGGAGGCGGCAAAGCAGAACAGATCTTTATGCGCGGGTTTGATGCTGATCATGGTACTGATGTTGGAATATCCGTAGATGGTATACCTGTAAATATGGTAACCCATGGACATGGACAGGGGTATGCAGATCTTCACTTTGTTATTCCCGAGATCATTGATGGACTGATGGTTAATAAGGGACCCTATTTCAGCCAAAGTGGAAATTTCAGTACTGCAGGATCTGTAGAATTTACTACCACTGACCACCCGGACAATAACATGGTAAAGCTTGAGGGCGGTATGTTCAATACGCTGAAAGCAACCACCATACTAAAAATACCCACCTCCGGAACCCACCAGAGTGCATATATGGCAGGACAGTATTATTATACAGATGGTGCAGTGGAGAATCCTCAGAATTTTAACAGGATGAACCTGTATGGAAAGTTCCATTCCCACCTTGCCCCCGGGAGCGAATTGGGAATCAGCGTAAGTGCATTTACTTCCGCCTGGGATGCTTCTGGACAAATACCGCTGAGAGCCATAGATGATGGATTTATTAACCGATGGGGTAGT
Organism: uncultured Bacteroidaceae bacterium; assembly: GCA_963777115.1. Classification (GTDB taxonomy): domain Bacteria; phylum Bacteroidota; class Bacteroidia; order Bacteroidales; family SM23-62; genus SM23-62. The sequence continues at coordinate 146,553 of CAVZPP010000005.1, forward strand.
ATTGATGATATGGAAGGAGGGACAACCGGGAGATATAATTTTTCAATCGATTATCATTTTACAGAGGGGTACGATTACGATTTTCTTGTCCAGGCCTATCTGAGCCGGTATGACTTTAGACTTTATTCAAATTTTACTTTCTGGCTCAATGATAGCATCAATGGGGATATGATCGAACAATCGGATCACAGGACCCTTTATGGTTTAAACACCAGGTACAGTATCCGCCGGAGTTTTGGGAATCTCAGATCCAACACTAAAGCAGGAGGTTCTTACCGGGGTGATCAAATAGACCTGAGTCTCTGGAATGCTCCGGAAAGGACACGAAATTCAATCCAAACAGATAATACTGTTAATGAGGTTAATATGGCCCTGTGGTTAGAGGAAGATCTGATATTCAGCCGCCTGTTTAAAATACAATTAGCTCTGCGAGCGGATTATTTTACATTTGATGTTATTGACCACCTGGATTATCCGGATTTTACCGGGAATGACCTGCCCCATGCCTCGGGATATGCAAGCTCATTTTTGTTGAGTCCAAAGCTGAATATAGTCCTTACTCCAAGCCAGAATATTGATATTTACCTGAATGGAGGTAGGGGTTTTCATTCAAATGATGCCAGGGATGTAATCATTGCACAGAAAATCCGTGAAAAGAGACATTCAATGGCCGGTGAAACAGAACAGGCAATAGAACTTGCACTGCTACAGGAAAATTTTGATCCTGAACAATCCGGCATAAAAACCCTTCCCAGGGCCACGGGAACCGAGTTGGGTACCCGGTTCGGGTTGGGTAAAAAAATTCTCGCCAGTGCAGCGGTATGGTACCTGCATCTGGATGAAGAGCTTGTTTTTATAGGGGACGAAGGCAGCACTGAGATCAGTGGAGAAACCCGTAGAATTGGATTGGATGCTGAAATTCGTTTGCAACTTGCCTCCTGGATCTGGGCAGATGTTGACATGAACCTCTCAGATGGCAGGTACCTCAATGAACCGGAAGGAGAGGATTATATACCCCTGGCACCAAGAATGACTGTACAGGGAGGGATTAATTTCAGGCATTCCTCTGGATTTGAGGGAGCCTATCGGGCCAGGTTTGTTGGAGACCGGCCAGCCAATGAAGATTACAGCGTTGAAGCTGCCGGACACTTTATTAATAACCTTATGCTGGCTTATCGAATAAGAGGATTCCGCCTTTTTGTACAACTTGAAAACCTTGCTAATATAAATTGGAACGAGGCTCAGTTTGACACTGAATCAAGGCTGTATTACGAAACAAATCCAGTATCAGAGCTGCATTTTACCCCGGGAAATCCATTCAATCTCCAGGTAGGTTTAAGCTATGAATTCTGATTTTACCATTCATCCAGACTCATAAGGGTTTTAGGCAGGTCGAATTCTACCTTTTCCGCACCAGGAATCAATAACACCACCAATTCAGCATCTTGATTTGCCTCCAGGTTTGTTTCAAACCCAATCAACCTGGTTCCTGGATTTTTACTCTCATAATCATTCTGAGGATCGGTGGTGTAGGTTTTTATCTGCGTATTGGATGGGCTTATGACCCTAAAGATCAACTGCTTACCATCTTCCTTGATAATTGCTGTTCCCGGTCCGGTGATTTCAATATCATCATGGGTAACCATTGCCCAACGCACATTGGACTTTGAATCTGAATTTGTGATCTCATCACGAACTAGAACATAGCTATTATCCACCAGGGCCATTCCCCTGACGGCAGAACTAAGCTGGCCTTCGTAGGCTTCTGAAATATCCACAACGGTATATTTAAAATCTTCTTCGGCTGAGTGCTTTATGACCGGAGACTTCCCATCGACCATGATAAGCTTATTATTTACAGTAAGGGTATTATGTGCACGGTTTGTATAGCGGAAGATTGTCCATCGCTGAGCATTCTGCTTTCGGGTCCAAATATCCATTCCCAGGCTTTCAAGTGCATGATAATTATGTCCTCCTAAATCAATTGCCCAGCGTATACCCTCAGCATCCATTACAAAAGATCCGATATCCATATGGCTGTGGCTTACATTCAGAACAGTACCGCCTTTAATCCCACAGTATATTGATTCTTTATCCCATGAAGAGCGGTGAAATCCAACAGGATTCAACCCCTCTCCCATCCAGCTGGTTTCCCCTGGAGGGGTAAAATCAAAAGCTCCGGATCCAGCACTCCAGATTAATGTCATCGGGAAGAGTCTGTTATTGGATCTTCCGGGCTTAAACTCCAGTTCTCCATCCAGTAACTGTTCGAATAATTCTTTCTGGTTCCAAACAAGTGTGAAATCATCCAGCTCATTGGCAAACCAGAATTCAGATGGAGAAAAATTCACCCTTGTACCATTATCGGCATAATTAAAATAACCATCATTTCCTGCTACATGAAGATGATACCCTGCAGTTTTCATAAAACCTTCTCCAATATACAGGTCATCATCCATGTCCGGAATCCCCTGTAATGCACTTATTAATACAATATTATAGATTGTCCCATAACCCCAGTATCCAGGGCCCTCTCTGTATGCTCCATCCGGTTCATATGCCTCCTGTGGTAGCTTAATGGACTCTTTCGAACGTTCAATAATTTCTTTCGCAAGTTCTGGTTGATCTTCATAGACCGCCAGGGCTCCAAGAACCATTCCTCCATTGCAGACCTGGTTCCAGTTACTGACCCCATTCAGCCAGTTTCTGCTGTACTTATCGATTTGAGAGGTCTTCAATCCCTTGTCGATTATCGCGTCCCTGATTTTTTGCCTGGAGTCTTCGGATAAATCCTCATACAACCAGTCATACCCAATGGCCAGGGCTGCTGTCATCTCTGCCACATCAAGAAAATGGGTAGGATTCCAATCGGAGAAGGAAGCTGCCGAAAGCAATTCCTTTTCAGCCTGTTCCAGATATTTCTTTTCAGCACTCATTCGGTAGCTGTAAGACAGCCAGAGTATCCGTTTCAGGTAGGTACGGGATATCCCCAGCAACCTTCTGCCTGTAACTTTTCTTTCAAGGGGTTCCATTCCCACCATTTGATCAGAAACAGAGAGGATGATAGTATTCAATTGGTTCAGGTTTTCATTCCCGTCAAGGCTTTTTTTCAATTCCTGCTCAGATCCATCAGTAAAGATTATCCTGGGATGGTTCATGATACCCTCTCCGGATCCTGATCCACAGGAAATGACAACAGGAAACAATATCAGCATGGTCAATACCCAACATTTAGGGAGCTGGCACCTAAAATGCATGTTCAAATTGTAAATCTTCATTGTCTTCTGTAAATAGTTTATACTAGAACTGGCTTTACTCCCACTTTGTATGAAATGATCCTTCCATATCTAAACGACGATAGGTATGGGCTCCAAAGAAATCCCGCTGGGCCTGAATCAAATTTGCAGGTAGTAATTCCCGGCGTATGGCTTCAAAGTAGGCCAGTGAAGCTGTCATAGCGGGTAAAGAGATTCCGGCACTTACAGCTGCACTCACAACGCCTCTCCATGAATCAACACGATCCTTTATCTCACTGACAAATGTCTCATCGATAAGCAGGTTCAATAAATCCGGTTCCTTCATAAATGCATTCCTGATCCTGTCAAGGAAAGCTGCACGAATGATACATCCTCCCCTCCAGATACTGGCAATCTCGCTGAGATTCAGATTGTACCCGCTTTCAACCGAAGCAATACGAAGTAATGCGAATCCCTGGGCATATGAACAGATTTTGGAGGCATACATGGCTGCCCCAATTTTATCGACCCATTCCATAGGATCCCCGGCAATTTTATTGACGTCAGTATGATATACCTTTTGAGCAAGCTCACGTTCATCAGTCAGTGAGGAAAGTGCCCGGCCGTGTAAGGCAGAAATGATAGTCGGTATGGGTTCACCGAAAGTTAAGGCTGCCAGGCTGGTCCATGTACCGGTTCCTTTCATTCCAGCCTTATCGAGTATACTGTCAATCAATACACCTTCTTTCTTGTCATCCGGGAAATTGACAATCTTTGAAGTAATTTCAATCAGGTATGAGCTAAGCTCACCCTGATTCCATTTGGCAAAAGCTTCAGCTATATCATCGGGTGACAATCCAAGTCCGAATCGTAAAATATCGTATGATTCTGCAATAAGCTGCATATCACCGTACTCGATGCCATTGTGTACCATTTTGACGAAGTGACCGGCGCTTCCTTTACCAATGTAGGCTACGCATGGAGCTCCATCATCGGCTTTGGCGGCAATTGCTTCCAGCATCGGACGAATATAATGGTAGGTTCCCTCATCACCGCCCGGCATCATGCTTGGTCCCCATAAGGCGCCCTGCTCTCCTCCGCTTACACCCATGCCGATATATTGAATTCCGGTCCCTTCCAGTTCAGTAATGCGCCTGTCCGTATCTGAATAATGTGTATTACCTCCGTCGATCAGGATATCCCCGGGTTCAAGGAAGGGTTTCAGGGTTTCAATTACAGCATCCATGGCTTTACCAGCGGTAACCATGATGAGAATTCTTCTGGGCCTGTCAAGTGCCTTGACAAACTCAAAAACTGTACGGGCTTGAGTGAACTTCTGATCCGGTTTTACACCGGCCATAAATTCCTCCGTTAAATCATATGTGTAATTAAAGACGACAGTAGGAAAGCCATTTCGCTCTATATTTTTGGCCAGGCTGGCTCCCATTACACCAAGGCCAAATACTCCGAAGTTCTGGGACATGATTGGTTGGTTTGATTGATTGATTTATTTATTAATTAAAGATATGGAATCCCGGGTAATTATCATAAGTTCACAGGCAGTGAGAAGAAATGAAAATAATAATCAACTTTCGATTTGATCATTTCAATTGGAGCTGATTATATGAACTCCAATCTCTCTGAAATCATCAAACATTACAAGTTTGAGTGAATCTGATTCCGATATTACCGCATTTTCAATAACGCTAATAGCATAACCTCTGTTTTTAGCAGCCAGGATCGTGCTGTTGACACAATATGCAGCATCCAGTCCCACGAAAACCAGGTTGCCAATTTTCTCCTCAATCAGAATCCTGTCCAATTCCGGATTACTAAAAGCATCCTTCTTATTTTTAGCCAGGATATAATCCGAGCTGATCTTTAATCTTTTATCCAGCTCTGCCCCTGGAGACCCCTCGGCCAATGAGCCATTTAAAAATTTTATCATTGGATTGCTCACCTCATTCTTAATGTAGATGATCGGCCAATCTTTCTCATTGGCCTTATCAATGATAAAATTGATACTATCAATAAGCATTGGAGATTGCTCTTTATAGCTGCTTGTCAAGGATTCATCACCGGTGGTGCCTTCCTGAATATCAACTACCAGCAGGGCCGAATTCTCAGAAACTGGTTCAGAGATAGGAACTCCCATTGATATCTTTGAAGCACTCATATTGAATATTACCAGGTTCATAATAATCACAAAAATAAAAAAGCCGATACCTCCAAAAAATCGAATTATTATTCTTTTCATATCCAATCAATAAGGGATTGTTCTCCTACAATATCATCATTCTTCTGAAATTCCCATAGCCCATCAGGATAAATTTTTAATTCTTAACATTTCTATACCATTCATCCCAGAATTAACCATCTATCCCAATTTTTTCACCGCTCATTACAAAGTCTATGCAGCGCATTGCAAGAATATGCAATCTGTAATATCCCTCTGTAGATTTAATCAGAATTTAAAAAACGCTCCTAATTATTAACAACCGATAACACTAAGCATCATGACTGCAAACAAACAAATCTTCAAACTGGTACTGGGATTACTTATAACAGTTATCCTATGTAATCCCTGCTATTCTTTTAATAATACTGGATTTGGCAATACTACCATTTTTGGTTATCTGAAAGATTCCGAAAGTGGTGAACCTCTGATAGGTGCTACCATATACGTTCAGGAATTAAGCAATGGAACAGTTACCAATACCTATGGATTCTATTCCCTGACCCTACCCGAAGGAGTTTACACTATTGATTTCAGCTATATCGGTTATGCAACAATTTCCGAAAGCATTGAACTGAATGCCGACCTGAAATACAATCTGGAATTGGTTGAAAAAACAACCCAGATTGATGAAGTTGTAGTCCGGGCCCAGAGCAGGGATCACCAGGTTACAAGCACTGAAATGAGTATAGAAAAGCTTGATATTAAAACCATTCAGAAGATGCCCGCTTTTATGGGCGAAGTTGATGTTATTAAAAGCATCCAGTTATTACCGGGAGTAAGTACCGTAGGTGAGGGTGCATCCGGGTTTAATGTAAGAGGAGGCAGCGTTGGACAGAACCTGGTACTGTTAGATGAGGCTCCTGTGTACAATTCCTCACACGTAATGGGATTCTTTTCAGTATTTAATCCTGATGCTGTGAAGGATGTTAAGCTATACAAAGGAGGAATTCCTGCCCTTTACGGGGGAAGGATAGCTTCAATCCTGGATATTAAAATGAAGGAAGGTAATACTAAGAAGCTGGGTGTTCAGGGTGGAATTGGAACAGTTTTCAGCCGAATTACAGTAGAAGCTCCCATTGTGAAGGACAAGGGTTCCTTTATTATTGCCGGAAGAAGATCATATGCAGATGTACTTGCCAGGACATTCACAAATGCACTTGAATCAGGACAGGCTTTGAATTTCTGGGATCTGACCCTGAAAGCCAATTACAGGCTTGAGTGAAAAAGATCGCCTGTATCTCTCGGGATACCTTGGTGAAGACAGATTTATGTTTACTGAAAACCAGGGATTTAGCTGGGGAAACAGAACGGCCACAGTAAGGTGGAACCATCTGGTCAGTAACAAGATGTTCTTCAACCTTACATCATATTTCAGTGATTACACATACGAATTATTGCTGGGGGCTGAAGAGACAGATCGTTTCGAGTGGGATTCAAGGATACGTTCCACCGCCCTTAAACCTGATTTTTCATATTCCATTAATGCAAATAATAAGATGTATTTCGGAGGAGAATTATTGTATTACCGTTTTGATCCTGCAAATGCACAGTTTAACAGCGGTGGAGTTCCGAATAACGTAAGCCTTGACCCCAAGCATGCGTACGAGATGGCAGCTTACGTTGGAAATAAGCAAACCCTCACCCGCAGGTTTGATATTGAATACGGTATCCGGGTTTCAAGTTTTATGTTTGCCGGACCGGGTAAGGTTTATTCATATGAAGAAACCGAAGTAGGCAGGCGCAAACAATTGACGGAAATATCTGAGGTAGGTAATCGTGAACCCATCACATATTATAAATCATTTGAGCCAAGACTAGCAGTCAAATATCAAATCGGACCTGCCAGCTCTGTTAAGGCAAGCTACAATAGAATGGCACAATATCTTCACCTGATCTCCAATACAACTGCATCAAATCCACTTAATATCTGGCTGCCAAGCACGAATAATGTCGAACCGGAAATGGCTAATGCTTATGGACTGGGGTATTTCAGGAATTTCCGGAATAATGGATTTGAGACATCTGTGGAATTCTATTACAGATCTACTATTAACCAGATGGAATACATTGATGGCGCAGAACTATTCATTAATGAGTTTATAGAAGCTGACCTGTTAACCGGAATAGGCAGGGCATACGGTATGGAAGTCTCCCTGAAAAAAAATGCAGGAAAATTTACCGGATGGATTGGATATACCCTTGGAAGAACAGAGATGAAAGTTGAGGGCATCAACCATGGAGACTGGTATCCCACACGATTCGATCAGAAACATAATATCAGTCTTACAGGAGCCTACCAGTTAAATGAAAGATTGTCATTCTCAGGTAATTTTAGCTTTATCACCGGTACACCTACAACCTTCCCCACCTCAAGAATTGAGACGCAGGGCTATGTAGTTCCTCACAATGCATATGAAGGAAGAAACAATATCCGCATTGAAAATTATCACCGTCTGGATCTTTCAGTTCGCCTGGATGGGAAAAAAGTGAGGAAAAACGGTAAAATCAGGAAGAATGAAGATTATTGGGTATTCGGAGCCTATAATGTTTATGCCCGTAAGAATCCCTTTTCTATATACTTCTCCCAGGATAGTGACAGATCTGTACCCGGTCAGCCTGTTGCAACAAAAGGCACCAAGATGTCAATCATAGGATCGGTTATTCCCTCCATATCCTACAATTTCAAATTCTAACGAATACACAAACTAATAACAATAAAAATCTACAAAAATGAAAAATCTACAAAAATTAGCGATACTCCTCCTGGCTGTGACGGTATTCTGTTCCTGTGAGGACGACTATTATCCCGAACTGGAGGAAGCAGAACCCCAGATTCATATCGATGCCTGGATCAATAATGCTCCTGCTCCTCAATACATCAGGATTAGTGAAACACTTCCATATTTTGATTCACTTTCAAATTCAGGAATAGACAATGCGACCATATATATCATTGACAATAATGATGATACGAGATATGATTTTACCCATAAATCTAAAGGAAACTATGAATGGATTCCTTCCCCTGAAAATCCCCGGATCGGAAAAGTGGGGAACTCATATAACTTATATGTTGAAATAGGAGCAAATCTTTATACTTCCACATCCCTCTTAAACAGGGTACCTGAGATTGACAGCATCAGTTTCAGCTATAAAGAAGACGGTATTTATCCGGAAGGTTATTACGCCCAGTTCTATGCAAATGATATTATGGGACCCGGAGATACTTACTGGATAAAGGCATATAAAAACGGAATCTACCTGAATAAGCCCTCTGAACTTAACCTGGCTTTTGATGCAGGTTTCTCCGCAGGCAGTAATATTGATGGTATTATGTTTATGGAGATTATCCGTGATATGATTAATCCTTACGATGATGATGAGAATGGTGAAGAAATGCCATCCTATGCGCCGGGAGATTCCGTATTTGTCGAAATTCTTTCTACCAACTACGAAGCACATATCTATTTGACCGAGTTAAAATTACAGACAGAAAGACCAGGGGGATTTGCAGAATTGTTTTCTGTGCCTTTAGCCAATGTTCCGACAAATATTCTAAGCATAAATCCGGAAGAAAATAAAACCATTGGGTTCTTTAACATGTCCGCTGTAAGCAGAATGGGTAAAAGACTTGATCCTGATAATCTGCCAGTAAAATAATTTTATATAATCAATGCTCTACACAACTAAAATATTGATAAACCTGATTTACCGTATAGTATACTATAGCATATTTATGTGGATTAAAAGTATTCTGATCGAGGGACTGAGCTTCCCTGTAAGTATCATCTCAAAATCATAATTATGAACTCAACAATAAATCGAACACACAGGCAAAATGGAAACAATGAAAAGTATCTTATGCACTGAATACGGTCCCCCGGAGGTTCTTAAGCTGAGAGATGTGGTAAAACCCCTTCCGGGGAAAAAAGACATATGCGTTAAGATTTTTGCAACCTCTGTAACAGCGAGTGATTGTATTGTCAGGGGGTTTAAACTTCCACGCAGGAGCCTGATGGGATTTATGATGGGATTGGTCCTGGGTTTTAAGAAACCAAGAAATCCTATACTAGGTATGGTACTGGCCGGGGAAGTGGAATCTGTTGGTAAGGACGTAAAATTATACAAACAGGGTGACCAGATTTTTGGCTGGACTCTTGATTCATCCAATAAAATCCAATTTGGAACATACGCCGAGTACGTATGCCTGTCTGAAAAAAGTGTAGTCGCATTGAAACCGGATAAGGTAAGTTTTGAGGAAGCTGCTGCTGTACCTTACGGGGGATTGATAGCCTTGCATTTTCTGAAAAAGGGGGAAATCCAGAACAGAAAAAAGGTGCTTATATACGGAGCCTCCGGTTCCATCGGTACATCTGCTGTACAACTTGCGAAATACTTTGGAGCTGAGGTTACCGGCGTCTGCAGTACAACAAATCTGGAGTTGGTACGATCTCTGGGAGCAGATAAGGTTATTGACTATACTAAAGAGGAAATTACTGAAAGTGAAGAGCGTTATGATTTCATCCTGGATGCAGTTGGAAAAAGTAAAAGTTCAAAACTGAAAATGCAGAGCAAGGATTATTTGAATCCCAATGGGAAATACATTTCTGTAGATGATCCGGGATTGAGAGGAACCATTGAAAATCTGAACCTGCTGAAGGAGCTGCTTGAAAAAGGGCAGTTTAAAGCGGTGATTGACAGAGCCTATCCCCTGGAACAAATGGTCGAGGCCCACAGGTATGTTGATAAGGGACATAAAAAGGGAAATGTAGTAATAACTGTTTGAGATTACTCAGCACATCCAATGCGCTGGGTTGAGATTATGAAATTGTCCAAATACCTGTCCTGTTCTACCGGTGAGCCATTGTTCCAATAGTTCTCAATAAATATGGCATTGATACTATAATTCAGAGAATCCTCCTGCCAGTCGCCCAACCAGTCCAGGTCATAATTTCCGGCTTGCAGAGTATCATTTATCCAAAACTCAAATATTCCATCCTCTGCATCCACGGCGTTCAATTTTATATGCGCCTCTATGCAATACCATTTACCTGAATTTTCAGTGCTGAACAAATCAATATCTCCTACCCGTAAACCAAGCCAGCGAAGATTTTCAAAGTCATTGTATGATTTGGCGACTAAATTACCATCGGTATCAATTCCGCTGGCAGGATCCATCGCTAAATATTCATTGTGTGGTCCGGCTGACCAAATATGAGCAATCATACCCTGGGCCCAGTTATCATCCGCCATAATCGTGGCCCGTGATAACTTATCCGCTCCTCCTCCCTGCCAGCCGGGTTGGGTGCGTATATCAATTCTCCAGTAAATCTCCTTGTATTCCTTTTCGGGAGTCACAGCATGCTTCCCGATATATTTGCCCGGCGTTCTGCCAAATGATTTTTTAAACCCTCCTGCCCCAACCTGACCGGACTTCCAGATCGCTCGCATTCCCCTGCTCCCATCCCGGCCAATTCCATCTAAGGGAATAAAATTCCCACCTGCATCACCATATTCAAAATAGCGATCCATCAGCGGAGAAGTAGATTCAAAATCATCACAGAATATGGTCCCGGAAGGGGCCCTGTCACACGTAAAATATTCCTGACTATATGCCGGATAAAAAGAACATAGACAAATTAGTATAAGGATAAATTTTATCTTCATATTTTACTTCCAACCCGAGGTTATTTCCAAAACCTTATCTTTCATTTCCTGGGGAGTAGGATTAAGCTCCTTTCCGGTAAAAACACCATTCCTGATATCAATGCGGTCGAATACCTGCTTATAAAGGTTATAAATGATATGCAGGCTTAACAGATACCGACCACTCACCTTTGTTTCCAGATCCTGAATTTCATTGAGGGTTTGTTCCCCGTAGATTTGGGCATAATTGTAGTATTCTGCTATTACATCACGAAATGAATCAGGTATTGGTGCACCCAGGGCAATCTTTTTCAAATCGGTAGGTGAGAGATTATTTCTAGCCAGAATATCAGTAGCAAAATAATTTAGATTATTCAACTGATCCTCCTGGAAATCACGAATAATATGCACTATATAACTAAAAACAGCACAGGGCCTTGCGACCTTCAGAACATCAAAGTCGGGAGACCTGTATTTTCCGTTTTCCTCCATAAGACAGCATAGATGTACAAACACAGATGCAGGTGCCACTGATGCACCCTCGGAATATTCCAGGAACTCCTCAAATGAATTAAACCCATTATGATTAATATCGTGGAGCATTGACTTTGCAAAGCTGTGAAACAACTGTACGGGTATGTTAAAGGTATCTATGGTTTCCGCCAGTTCCTTAATAAAGGGATCATTATCATCGGTGTTCTCAATACAAGCTATCCAGCTGGTAACCTTGTCAGACAGCATTTGTTTTTCCAGACAGCTGATTTCCTCGTCTTTGGCTTTTCGATCATCGATATGATCATCAATCATACGCATAAATCTGTAACACACCTTTGCAGCCATGTATCTTCTTTCATCCCAAAATTTTGCTGCTATCAGGATGTTGGGATGCTTCTCAATATTTCCGGAGGTAATACTATCGATGATATTAATTAGTTCATTATCCATTTCTTCAATTAAGTATTCATTCGTCTGTTTATCCTTTCGGTCACCAGTAAGGCCGAAATTAATGCCAATGGCATGCCGCTTCCAGGCTGGGTACTTCCTCCCACAAAAAATAAATTCCTATACTTCTTATGCTGGTTGCCCGGACGCATAAATCCCATTTGTAATAAATCATGCCCAAGACTCCCAAAGGTTCCTCCCCTGGTGAGGTTAAAGTGCGATTTCCATGATTTTGGAGTAAAGCATATTTCAAAATCAATATGCTTCTCAAAATCAATCATCCCCTCTTCTTCAAATCTTTTTACAATTACTTTCCGCGCCTTATTTTTCAACCCTTTCCAGTCATAATCTGATTTATCATCAATATTACCGGTATGCACAATGGCAGTAATAGAATCCTTGTTCTCAGGTGCTGCAGATATATCTGACCTTACCGGGGAATGCACATAAATAGATGGTTCATCCGGGAATGATTTGTCCCTGAAAATTGTCTGACAGCTTTCTTTATGCTTACTGGAAACAAAGACATTATGTTGTTTTAGTTGTGGATACACCTTATTTATTCCCCAGTGAAAAACTACCGCAGAACATGAGTAATTTAATCTGTTCAGATATCCTGACTTCCAGCTACCAGGTAATAAATTATTGTATACATAGGGCAGATCAGCATTTGAAACTATGATATCTGCCTCATGGAAAGTTCCATCTTCCAGGGTTACCCCCTTTGCCCGTTTGGTATTTACTTCAATTTTATTCACCGGAGAATTTAATAATAGCTTTGCACCATGCTCTTCTGCCGCAGAAAATAATCTTTCTGCAATAGTATGCATACCACCCTTTGGAAACAATACTCCATCGGCGAGTTCCATGAATGGAAGGAGTAAATACATTCCTGAGGCGGTAAACGGATTTTGTCCCAGGTATAAATTCTGAAAAGTAAAGAATGTTCTTAACTCATCGGACTTGAAAAATCTGCTTACATACCTGTATTGATTGTGAAATGCTTTGTACTTGTAAAGAAGAAATGGATATTTTAGTAGTGAAAAATCAAACAGACTAAAATAATTACGCTCAATGAGCTGCATTGAATTCTTATAGATTTTATATCCTTTGTCCGTCAACTTTAAAAACTTACTAAAGCTGCCCGGTTCAAGTTTTTCAAATTGCATTCGAAGTTCAGCAAGATCTGATGTGTAAAGGATTTCTTTTTCTCCTGGATATTTGATTTTATAAACAGGATCCATCCGGTACAATGTCAATTCATCATACATGTTCTTTCCGACTGCTGCAAAAGCTTTCTCATATATTCCCGGCATCATCAGAAAGGTGGCACCTATATCAAACCTGTGTCCATCTTTTACATATCTTCCACATCTTCCCCCGAGAAAGGCATTTTTTTCCAATATGGTAACATGGCAACCCTGGCGCGCAAGAATTCCGGCAGTAACAATGCCTCCAATGCCAGCTCCGATGACTATAACCTTTTTCTTTTTGTCCATTTGAATTATCTGATATTGGTAATGAGTGGTTTAACTCTCAATTTAGCTTCCGACTGTCTCTCTTGGATCATATTGGCAAATTACTATTTTTTTTAATTGTGGAATCAAGGGAATAGTTCATTATGTATCAACTTATCAATAGAGTAGTAAGGGTAAATCCGGCTCAGGCAATTATTGTTATTGAAATTGATTATTATTATTGAGACTCAAACCTGGAAGGATACTTTGGGCCATTCATAGCAATGCCTGGAATATATCCTTTGATTATTCACTTTGATATGTCTTCATCTCGAATATTTGTTACCATGCTCCAGAGAGTGAAAAGGCTGAAATTCAATGCCGGATTGGTTCTCTTTCTTTTTATTTTCAGTACAACGAACTCACACTGTCAAATTCTGTCCAGGATAGACAGTCTTGAGAATTTGCTTTCCGTGCATAAGAAAAATGATGAACAAAGACTTGAAACCCTGCTGGACCTGACAAAAGAATATGGTTATGTATCCCCAGATTCTGGAATTATATATGGTGAACTTGCGCTGAATATATCCAGAGAAATGGGAGATATTATTTCTGAGATGCTTTCTCTGAGGTACCTTGGAGTCAGTTACCACTTTATGGATGAATATAATAATGCCCTGGCATATTATGACAGCAGCCTTGCCCTCGCGGTCATTTCGGAAAACAAAGACGGAGAAGGGGCCTGTTTGTTTAACATTGGTAGTGTATTTGAATACATCGGTGATTACAATAAAGCATTGGAGTATTATCTCAGATCCATGAAGATAAAAGAAGAAACCGGAGATAAAGGTGGATATGCATATATCCTGGTGGGAATTGGCAACATTTATAAACAACAGCGAAATTATAATCTCGCACTGGAACATTTTCAAAAATCGCATGAGATCAACCTGGAACTTGGCCTGCATAATGAAATTGCGTATTCCTTATACAATATAGGATTTACGTATATGTTGATGAATGATCTGGAGACTTCATTAGAAATACATATGAAGTCCCTTGAGATCAGGAAATCAATAAATGATAAAAATGGAATTGCAGTTTCGCTGGAAGCCATTGGTAAAATTTATTCCCGGAGAAGTGATTACAACATGGCAGTCCAATATTATACCGAAGCCCTAAAAGTTGCGCAGGAGATAGAAAGCAGATGGATTATTATTTCGAGTATGTTGAACCTGGGTAACATCTATACCAAAACCAAAAAATTTGATCTCGCCTTAGAATATCTGGAAAATGCATTGGAACAAGCCTTAGCAACAGAGTCGAAAGAATTACTCAGAAACAGCTATGAAAGTCTTGCGGAATACTACTCAGATGTCCGGGATTATAATCAATCCCTGGAGTACTACAAACTGTATACCTTCATGAAAGACTCCATATATTATGAAGAAAGCAGTAAACAAATCGCAGAAATGCAAACCATCTATGAAACTGATAAAAAAGACCAGGAGATAAAATTGGCAAAAGCTGAAATTCAAAGGAATGAAGCTGAAATTAATAAGCAAAATCTTCAAAGAAATGCCTTAACGGGAGGAGTTTTGCTTTTTATCGTATTGATGCTGGTTGTTTACAGGAGTTACAGGCAAAAGAAACAGGATAATACATTGCTAACCAGGCAAAATGCCGAAATTAATCAGAAAAGAGAAGAGATTGAAACACAAAGGGACAATTTAGAATCACTTAATCAGCAGCTAAAAATTCAAAAAGAGACATTACAGAATACACTTAAGGATTTGAAACAAGCCCAATCCCAGTTAGTCGAATCAGATAGAATGGCATCTCTGGGTCAAATCACCGGGGGGATTGCTCATGAACTTAATAATCCGATCAATTTCATAAGCGGCAATGTAAATCCTCTAAAAAGGGATATAAATGATATTCTCAGAATCCTGGCAGAGTATGACTCCACTATTGAGAATAAGGATCTCAGGGAACAATTTGTTGAAGTTGAAGCATTAAAAGAAGAACTGGATCTATCTTTCCTTAGTCAGGAGATTATTAATCTTCTGGAAGGAATTGATACTGGAGCCAGGCGATCTGAGCAGATTGTAAAGGGACTAAGAAGTTTTGCAAGAATGGATGGGGATAAATTCACCTTTGCGGATATTCACGAAGGCCTGGATGCTACGCTTACATTGCTGGAAAACAAAACGAAAGAATACATCAGGATTAATAAATTATATGGAGATATTCCTAAAATTAAGTGTTTGCCTGCAGGATTAAACCAGGTGTTCCTGAATATTCTTACAAACAGTATACAAGCCATCGAGGGAAAAGGTGAAATATCCATCGAAACAAACACTTCCGGTGATTGCGTAAATATTACATTGAAAGATACGGGCCGGGGAATGGCAGCAGATGTGATCACCCACATTTTTGAACCCTTTTATACCACGCGTGCAGTGGGTGATGGAACGGGACTGGGATTATCAATAAGCTATGGTATTATTGAAAGGCATCAGGGTAAAATTGAAGTTAAATCTGAGCCCGGGAATGGCTCAGAATTCACCATTATCTTACCTGTCAGGTAGTGAATGACTGATACTTTCCGGATTAAAACTGGCGATCTTGCCGATTTTAGTAATCCACCGAAATCTGCAGCACCCAGTAAAAAACCCCTGCAGATCTTATATCCACAGGGGCCTTCATTATGAGATGAAGTTGTGAGAGCTTACTTCACAACATGCATTTTTCCTGAATATATGCTGTTATTTACCTTCATTTGATACAGATAAATACCCGCGTTCAATTCTGAAGTACTGAATGAAATCTCATTATTACCGGCTGAATAAGATTCATTCGATTTTAAGATAGTCTGTTGTCCAATCAGATTAAAGACAGAGATTGAAACATTCCCCGGCTCATTAAGATTGAAGCTAATTGTTCCGTAATCACGTACAGGATTAGTTAAGAGCTTAACTCCTGATTCTGCAAGAACATTATTAACAGCTACAGTTGACTCTGCTCCCAATACCCATGCAAGTGACCTCTTAATAAGGTTATAGAAACCTTCGGTTACAACTTCCGCAGCATGGTTATTTTTATGTAAAGCAAAAATGAGCATTCTTTTAGCTGGGACGTCAGCTAATGCACCAGGTAACATAGTACCTTCAGGGATAGCCCACATAACATGTTTCCCAGCATGAAATGCAGATTTGCTTTTTGCCAGGGGAACCGCACCAGTGATAGAAGTTAAATCCATTGCTACCTGTTCTCCGGTTGGCGCAGGCTCTGTTGAATATACAACTTCCTCATCCAGATTATATCCTTCCGTAATATAATGAGCATTATCTGTAACAATTACAGAAAGTCCATCTACATCAGGAGTTTTATTGGAATTCCAGAAATTCTCTTCAGTACCTTCTACCCATGGTACCCAACCCCATTTATCTGACCTTGGGGTATATCCTTCCATGTTTAGAACAGGGATTGCATAATCAATGGTTTGAATCGGGGCACCATTATTTGATGAAATGGATTCACCCAAAACAACTGCATCAATCCCATCAAAAGCTGCAATATCGGTATAGCTACTATTAAAGTTACCATCCTCCGCAGTTGTTACAGTATATCCCCAGCCTGTCATAGAATCAACAATATGCTGATCCTCAGCATCAAGCGGATCATTTCCGCCAACAAAAAGAACTGCTTTTTGAGCAGACGCATTAAAAACTAAAAGGCCTACAAAAAGGGCCATTACTAAAACGTAGATTTTTTTCATAAGATTAATAGATTAGGTGAATAAATAAAATTAATACAATTTGAAAGTACGATTATACAAATTTTTAGGATGAATTCATAATTTCACTCGAGTTGAAAATCGATTTTGAATCTCACATCTCACTCAGGCACAGATGGCTGGGATATGTTAATAATATCGGATCCGTTATTTTCCTTTCCGGGAGTTGGAATTCGAAATCCTACATAATTCCCATCCAGGTACCCATAGGAAATATCTACCTGCTGTTGAGGATAGGAAGGGTCAAATGTTGTAATCGGATCTACATTGTTATCATACAGTCCCAGAAATTCACCGTCACCGCTTAGCTTGAAATTGACATGAAGTTCTTTTTTAGGTCTTGAACGATCCTTTCCATCCGCGAAGAGGATAAGGTACTCGCCCGGACCTAAAACGATTTCAGGGAAAGTCCACTGCCCGGGATCAGCTTTTTTATCCGTGAGTGACCATCCCTTGAGATTTATGGCTTCAGATGTTGGATTAAACAATTCAATCCAATCAGAAAAATCCTTATTACTATCCGTAATAATGGATTGATTAAGAGCTGAAAACTCATTTATTCTCACATTATCAGTCTGCGCAGACAGCGCCAGGGGAAAGATTAGTAATCCTACTAATAGTGAAATATGATAAATGGCTATTCTATTGGAATGTTTTTTCGGAGATTTCATAAAATTATATTCTATTAGGTTTACAGTTTAAATGAAGTTAGCAATTATCTATTATTTAAAACACCTCAATATCCATTCCAGACTTAAAAGAAATCTGTGCCTGGCAATAAATATTAATGGATTGTTTATTTTTAGCAAAGATCTCAATTTGAATACCGGATGACATTATCTCAGCAATTCTTCACACCATCAAAGATAATGTCCTTCTGTTGACAATGGAAGCAATGCAGGAAATATTTATATCAGATATTACTTAATTCATCTCCACGATGCAAAGAAGAAAATTCATAGCAGACAGTGCAAGGGCTGGTATGGCGCTCAGCCTGGGGACCCTGCTCCCGCACAAAGTAATGGCGGATAATAACTCATCAGGTCCGGAGGATGAGCGATCCTTCCTGAAAAAGATCCTATATACAGAAGAGGAAGTGAGGGACTGGCTTGCAGGGAAGGCGTTCCCTTTCTCCCGTTATCACAGCGAATTCGGGTGGTTGCTTCCCAATGCCCAATTCAGGGATGGTATCGGTAATTCACTCTCTACCTACACTTATGCCGATGATGACGGGGAAAGATTGATGAGTAACTATGCCGAAAAACCATGCAGGATCAATACCTATGGCAATAGTTTTACCCAATGCCACCAGGTCAGTGATCACGAAACCTGGCAGGAAGTACTCGCAGGCCGTTTGCAGGAACCGGTCCGGAACTACGGGATTGGTGGATGGTCAGTTTACCAGGCTTACCTGAGGATGTTATCTGAAGAAAAAAAGAAACCCTCTGATTACATCATATTCAATATTTACGAAGACGATCATGAACGAAACCTTGACTCCTGGAGAAATATACGGGTAAACAAACACCCCGCTCATATTGAGGCTACTCTTCCTTATGTTAAGGTGGAACTGAAAAAAGGGAAAATTACTGAATGTCTGAATCCTTGTCCAACTCCAGAATCCGTGTATGATCTTTGTGATACTTGATAAGACCTACAGGCTGTTCAAGGATGATTTTGTCCTGAAAATCATGATTGCACACAAAAATGCAGAAACGGAAAATGCAGAAAAAGTCAGGGAGTCATTGAATGATCTCATCAAAACACATGGTATCGCTACAAAACTTGACAGTAGTGATACACTCGATGGACAGGCCCGGAAAATCCATCAGAAAGCAGCCATATTTTCTACTACGAAAATCGTTGAAAAGATTGAAAAATTTGCTGCAGAAAGCAATAAAAAGGTACTATACGTACTCTCATTTCCTGGAAACAGTGTTGCCGAGTATATTACGGACGGGATACGGTTCGATGAGGATTTTATCCCATTTCTTGAAGAAAACGGTCTTCCATATGTGGATCTGCTGGAGGAACATGCCCGTGATTTTAAAAAGCACAGCCTCGGCATCGAGGAGTATGTAGAGAAATATTTTATCGGGCATTATAATCCCCTGGGCAACTATTTCTGTGCCAATGCCCTTCAGGCTAAACTCTTACAAATGCTTGATCCTAAACCTTTGCCTTACCAATAGATTTATTACTAAGATGGATTAATCCTTTCTAATTATGTACCAGGATTCTCTTCAATAACCGAAAGTAAAAAACGAAAAAACTTTTCTGACATA
Organism: uncultured Bacteroidaceae bacterium; assembly: GCA_963777115.1. Classification (GTDB taxonomy): domain Bacteria; phylum Bacteroidota; class Bacteroidia; order Bacteroidales; family SM23-62; genus SM23-62. The sequence goes on from CAVZPP010000005.1 coordinate 166,157, forward strand.
CCGTATGTTTTTTATACTGACTATATTTACGATTCATCGTCACAAAAATATCTATACCTTAAACTTATATCAAATACCATGAAAACAATTCTGAGAACCTTAAGCATCATTGCAGTCTTGATCATTGCCGTCAGTTTTTCAAAGGGAGATAAACTTTTTGACGGAAAAACCCTTGAGGGCTGGGAAATCGAACCTGCAGGTAAGAGTTCTCACTGGTGGGTTGAAAAGGGATTACTCGTTGGTGAAAACCCTGACAGCATTGGCTCTATGTTATGGACCACACGCAACTATAAAGATTATGAGCTTGAACTGGAGTGGATTACTCTGACTAAAGATTATGATACAGGGGTTTTTCCAAGAGGTGATGGACCGCAGGTTCAGATTGGCATTTCCAGTTCTCTGAAGAAAGATTTTACAGCATGTATTTATGCACCCAAAGACGGTAATGGTAAATATCCCGGCCAAACAGATAAGGTAGCTGAATTCCATAAAGTCGGGGAATGGAACCACCTTAAAGTGATTGTCACAGGAAAGCGAATCCAGACAATCCTGAATGGAGAGCCTTTTGTTGACTATACATCAAAGACACTGGCTGATGAAGGTCCTATTGGACTCCAGCTGCACCCCAAAATTCACATGAAGGCTAAGTTCCGGAAAATCAGGATCACAGAACTTTAGTGATTGATATTGAAGAATTGTCCAAAAGTTCAGCGTTCGAGAAAGGGTAAGTCTTCAATTAATTTCAGGTTTTATCAAGCAATTGAATAGCAATTTAATTTAGAATGCTTCATTAAAGTTGAAGTAAAAACCGCTGGTTTCCCTTCCCATTCCAATGTCTATCCTTAAATTCATTCGGGGTTGGACCTCAAAACGGTAGCCGAAGCCGAAATTTGGAAGCCAGTCGGCAAACATAGAAGGCTCCGGCGCTATTGATCCCGTTCCCATCCAGGCAACCATGCCATGTTTACTTAATTCCCCGGATGCTTTCTCAAACATATGCCGGTATTCCCCCAGCATAAATATCATGGATTTATCACGGTACCTCCCCCAGGTATATCCCCGAAGATCGAAGGGGGTCCCTAGCTGTGACATTTCCCCGTAAGGGATATCACCAATCCCAACTCTCGTTTTAAACTGAAGGGCAAAGGTTTTTCCGGGCCTTGATACCTGGAAATACTGTCTGAAATCGAGTTGGAAAACCTGGTAGTTATTGCTCCCACCGAAAGCAGTAGAATAGAATGTCGTTTGCAAATCAAAATATGTACCCTCCCAGGCGTTAACAGGAATATCACGTGAATCATATCTCAATACCAGTCCCATGCCAGAATTCAGGTTCTCAGGGCCATACTTGATATAATCAGGGTCCTGGCTTACGCCATCACTGGGATTAGCGACTCCGGTATAATTATAATCGATATTCACACCGGCAAAATAATTTGGTTTTACCTGCCATAAAAACCTGGGGTTAATCCACCACCAGGTTCTGTTATAGGCAGTTGTGGAATCAGATTTTGGTTTACTGTATGCGTTTTCATAACCGGCGCCCCAGTAATTGTCAGGCATATCCTTAAACCATATATCTGCATAAATTCTTAATTTATCCTTAAACCAGTAAGTGGATGCAACGGTCGAGAAAAATATTGCCCCTGAAGAGCTGGCCCCAAACATTATGGGTGATGAAGATCTTTGAATGAGGCTGTCTTTGGGATTGGTCTTATATGAAAGCATAAATCCTCCCGCGACTGTAAATCCCATTTCCGGGGTATATGCCGGTCCGGCCAGGGGTGTAAACAGCATCTTCCCCTGATCAATCTTTAGCTGTTTTTTCTGTTTCCTGAGTTCTCTATTTGTGAGAGTATCAGGAGTTGACTGAGCCTGGCAAAGATATGGGACTATCAAAAAAATAAACAGTGTCAGAATCCTTGCCGCCTGGCGCAGAATAAGTTTCATGATTATATTTTGAATCTATAATTTACCGATGCTAAAAATGATTTCCGGTCACCAATAATTCCTCCTTCAGTACGGATCTGCCAGTTTTTGTTTATCTGGAACTGTCCTCCGACAACAACATTCCATTCTTCTACAGGACGCTTATCCATTCCATAGCTAATGACTGTATTCCCGTCTCTTTGATCCAAGGCATCGATGAAATCCGGAAAAGCAGAATTGTCTACAATGCCTTGTCGAATCGGATCTAAGGAAGCATACCATGCATTATAGTCATCGACAATTTCATCTACCCTGTCCCATGTTTCCGGCGGAATAGCATCTGACATTTTTATTGCCCCAACTGTATTTGAGCTCATTCTGACCCTCATTCCACCAGCCCAGACAGCAATATTCCTTTCCGGATGATTCCTGAATACAAATGATTTTCCTAATCGTAGTCCAAGTACCCTCACCAATACAGGGTCATCAAGTAATTCAGGTTTGGTCCATGTCCAGTTGGCATCGACCGACATCCATAAGGGACCGAGACCGAATGCTCCCATCAGTCCAAATCCCGCTGTACTCATGCTCTGCTGGACAATGGATTTCAACTCCACTGGTGCAGTAAGGTTTACCTCCGTTGTGGATGCACCATATCCGAATATACCATAGACATCCAGGAAGGGAAAAATCCATAGATCGGCCCTGAGATTACTCGCATATGAGGCATTGGTATTGGAGCCGAATTCAATGAAATCAACGGGTCCCATTGGCAGGTCAACATTTTCATTTTGAATTCCCAATTGAAAATTCTCTAATATTATGCCCTGGTCCATCCAAATAAAATTCCCCATAACACCTGCCGGATAAGGCAAGTCAAAACCACGTTTATAGGCTTGTTGTCCCAGGATCGGAAAGATATAATTGTATTCAACCTGCTTCAGGCTGTCAATATATTCCTGCTGTTTTTTACTTATTTTCCTGGTGGCATACTGAGCCATGGCAACTTCAGAGCAAAAGCCTACTGTCAGGATTAAAAGTATTACGACTCTAATGGGGGTTCTCATAGGTTTATTTTTTTTACAGAAACTATTTTTCCGGGACCTGTACAAGCATCAAGGAATTCTGGCCACCTTGGTTCAAATCAAAAATAATCTATTGACCCCTATTTTCAAAGTCATATTGTCAACCAGACCTGAATACCCGGTAGTTTTCCGTATTATAATTATCCTTAGCAGGACAAAATGTGCTGTTTATCTTACTTCAACAACAACTTTATAAATCTCACAGGTAAATCGAATTTCCCAATTACAAATATGGTTGCATTGGTAATTGATTTGGTGGAGAGTATCTTAATTTAACTATCTTTGTAGTTACTAAACTATCATAATAGTTATATATTTGTACTGTAAAGAGCAAACGATGAGAAATAATCTTGTCCTTTATTTCAGGAACCTGCGCAGAGAAAAGACCAGACTACTGAACATCTTCAGTATCGCTTTTACATTGACTTTTGCACTTCTCATTCTGTTTTTCATCGAGGATGAGCTCTCATTTGATCGATGGAACAAAAATTTGAATAATATTTTCCGGATTGAGACTTCTGAAAAATGGCCCGCAAAATCATTTAACAGGGCAACTTCAACAATATGTACCGGACCACTTCTAAAAAGTGAATTCCCTGAAATAAAATCATTTGTGAGATTTGTAAAAATCCGGAATCCAAATGTTGTCATTGAGGAAAGAAAGTTCAATGAAAATAAATTCTATTATACGGATGCATCCATATTTGAGATTTTTCCATATGATCTAATTGCCGGTTCCCAAAAAGACGCACTGGCGAATCCCAATTCAATTGTATTAGTAAAAGAAACTGCAGATAAGTATTTTGGAGAAGATAATCCCATAGGTAAATCACTGCTAATAAATGAGGTGGAGTATTCAGTTACCGGAATAATCAGGAATGCACCCAATTCTCATCTCAGCTTTAAAGCCTTGCTGTCAATAACAGAATCCAATCTTCTGGAGGGGACTGGTCAAAAGAATTCAAACTTTGTATCATGTGGTGGTGGAGTATTCACATATATTCTTACCCATCAGAATACCTATCAAAAAAAACTGGAAGCCAAATTACCGGACTTTCTTAAAAAATACTCGAATCCAGAGGAAGGTTATGAATATAATCTGATATTCCAGCCTTTAGCCAAGGTTCATTTTAGTGATAAGAAACTTGAAAATGACCTTCCAACCCTAAATATTAAATACATATACATTTTTGGAGCCCTGCTTGTCATTATATTAATATTCAGTTGTTTGAACTATGTTAATCTTGTGATCGGGAACTCAGTGAAAATGGGCAGGTATATTGGACTAAACAAGATATTTGGAATTAAAAAACGCCAGATTTTTAATTATTTCCTGTTCGAGTCCATTCTGAATGCTTCCATTGCAATTATTATTGGTTTGATATTATTATCGATTTTCATTCCACACTACAATGAATATTTCAATAAGAATCTATCAGTTAATATTCTCGATAACCGATTAATTCTTATAAATATAATCTCCCTAATAACAGTGATAGGAGTAATTCCAGGAATAATATTGGCAGTGATTTTTATACCCATTGAACCCTGGTTTATAATTAAGAATCAATTTTTAAAACGGAATAACAGCTTAAGGAGATTATTCATTCTCCTTGAGCTTGCCCTCTTAATAATGGTAGTGTTTGGGATTTTAGTGGTTAGTTTTCAGCTGTATGCGCTGAAAAACAAAAATTTGGGTTTTAATAAAAACGACGTTATGATTATTAGGATCCAGGATCCAGAGACAGTAAAGAAGGCTGCAATTTTTAAAAACTCGATAATAGAATATCCTAATGTATTGAATATTGCAGCTTCAGATGCCTGCATAGGAAGCGGGTTATGGATTGCATCTTTTCTCATTGAAATTGAGAATGAGATGAAATATTTTGATATGAAACGTATCATGATCGATGAAGATTTCATAAGCCTATATGATATTAAAATTATAAAAGGACGAGAATTTGAAATAAACAGGAAAACCGATTTTAATAACTGTATACTTAACGAGGCCGCAGTGAGTAAATTAGGTCTTGGTCCCAATGTAATTAATACACGTATAAGTGGATCTCACGGAGAAGAAGGAGTAATTATTGGAGTTGTTAAGGATTTCTACTTTAGTTCAAAGCATAATGAAATTGAACCATTAATTATTTGCCTAACAAAGGAAGGTGGATATACTCCATTGATCAGCGTAAAAATTAATCCAGGAATGATTAAAAGTACTATTCAGGTTTTGAATGAGGAATGGAGCAATTTTAATTCAAATTCTCCCTTCAATTATTCCTTTGTTGAAGATATTGTTGAAGCCTTTTATGTTAATGAGGAAAGATTAAACAAGGTTTTCAAATGGGCTACGATATTATCATTATTAATCGTATGCTTCGGATTAATTTGTTTTGAAATATTCGTTTTGGAGCAAAGATCAAAGGAATTGAGTATTAGAAAAGTTCAGGGGGCATCCAGTTATGGTATAATGAAATATGTCTTTTTGAAAGATTTTTTCTTACCCTGTATTGCTGCATTGATAATAGTATTACCAATATGCCATTTTATTCTTGGAGATCTTTTAAAGAACATGGTTACAGAAATATCTATAGACTGGTGGATTTATATTCTGACCGTCTTTATTATATTAATTACCCTGTTTCTTACAACATTTCTCCAGCTTTACAAGGCAGCCAACAGGAATCCAGTCGAATCATTAAGTTGTGAATGATCAATGAGATTTTCATATATCTTAGCAAAGTCTCACAAAATTAGGAGATATGAAAATTGATAGACCATTATTACAAAAATCTGTTGCCATTTCGGTATTCAGTTTAATTACAATCCTGGCTTTCGCTCAAACCGAAGGACAAAAAGGAAATTCCGGCAATCCATATGGGCTGTCGGCAGAAAAGATTCAATGGATGAAAGAAGCAACCCTCAATCAATTGAAAGGTTGTCGGGTTCAAGGGGCTGGTGGTACATGGATACATACTCCAGACGGAGTAGGCAATTATAAGTCTCTATGGACCAGGGATTTCTACTATATGGTTGAGTATGCAGGAGACTTGATGGATCCGAATGAAATTAAAGCATCCATTTACTATTTATTAAATGGCCAACGTGAAGATGGATGCATACCCGACAGGGTTAATGTTGAAGGCCAACCGGTATATAGCCCGGGACCTCCGGGCAAGCCTATGGCAGATAATGCGTTGGACAATGGTCCTTTTATGGCCATGCTAGTGTGCTCCTATGTCAATCAATATCAGGACGAAGAGCTTTTTCGAGAAGTTGAACATCAATTGAGCAGAGGAATTGATCATACTACTGTAAGTGAAAATGGATTAGTTTACAACAATCCCAAGAATCCACAATGCGTATATGGGTTTACGGATATTGTAAAGAAAACAGGAAACCTTCTTTTTTCATCCTTGCTCTACTACAAGGCCAATCTTGAGATGTACCAGCTCTGTTTAAAATATGAATGTGGAAATCCAGCGATCTACAGAGAAAGATATGAATACGTTCAACAAAGTATTAGTAAATTATGGAATGAGGACAATGGAATGTTTTGGGCTGCTGATATCGACTGCAAGCAAATAGATATTTGGGGAAGTGCCTACGCCGTTGAAGTAGGGATCACCAGTAAAAAACAGACCAGGGGGATCACAAAGTACCTGGTGGAGCATTACGACGAGACGGTAATGGAAGGACAGATAAGACACCTTACCCGTAGTGAGGGAGCCTGGAACAACTTGTTTAAACCCTGCGAAGAAGGAACCTATCAAAATGGTGCCTACTGGGCTACACCCCTGGCCTGGATGATTCCTGTTTATGCAAGGGTTAATCCCGGCATGGCCAAGGATATGCTTGAAGAAGTAATTACGAATTTTCAGGAAAATGGCATCAATGAGTGCATCAATGATGGATATGTTAAAGTACCGAATTTTGTAGTCAGTGCAACTAATGTATACTCTCTAACTCGCTAAAAGGGAATTTCCGGTTATCCTGATTCAGTGTCAGTTTCCCTTAAAATTTGGCCACTCAAAATTGGAATCTTCGAAGATTTTCTAACCGTCACCAAAACCGTCAATCCCAGAATAAGTAAATCATTCTTATTCATACCTAAGAGCCTCTACAGGATTCCTTCGGGATGCCCTCCAGGTCTGGATTGAGACAGTAAGAAATGCTATCGTAACAGCAATTGCTCCTGCCAGTGCAAAAAGCCACCAGCTGAGCTCCGTTTTATAAACAAAGCTCTCCAACCATTTTCTCATGGAAAACAAGGCAACCGGAATGGCGATCACAATGGATAGTAATATCCATTTAATGAAATCCCAGTTGAGCAGGATCATGATCTGTTTAGTTCCGGCTCCGTTTACCTTGCGAACACCGATTTCTTTTATACGTCTTTGTAATGTGAGAAGCGAGAGTCCCAGCAATCCCATGGAGCAGATAAACAATGCGATTATTGTAAACCCGGACAATAATTTAACCTGCAGAATCTCCGAGGAATAAACATCCCTGTACATTGAATCCACATATTCAAACTGAAAGGGATATTCAGGGAACATCTCCTTCCATACTTTTTCCATATCTGATATCGCAGTAGCCTGTTGCCCTGGCTGAAAGGCAACCAGGAAACTTATTAACCAAAGCTCCTTCCGTTTGAATAATACAAGGGGTTCAACTTTCCTCCGAAAGCTGGAAAGATGATAATCTTTTACCACACCGATGATTGTTCCATAGGGCATTGTTATATCATCCGTATGAAAATGAAGTCCAAATCCCTTACCCACAATTGAGGCGGGGTACGTATAATTGAGCCTTCGCATGCCTGTCTCATTGATAATATACTCACCCGATCCCTCATTGTCAGTATACTTTTCAGAGAAGTTTTCCCCAGCCAGGAATTCCAGGTTAAAGAGGCTTGCAAATGAATAATCACATGGAATAATCCCAATCAAATTACTGGATTCATCCGAATCGTCAGCCACGTACCCCTCCATGGTGAACCGAAACCTGTCGTTCACCTCGCCTCCCGGAGAATCTAACATGGCTGAAACAGATATAATAGAACTATACTTCAGCAGTTCATCCTTGAACACAGTGAAGTCTCGCTGAACATTCTGATGTACACTCATACATACCAGGTTTGCATCTTCAACTCCCAGGCTGTTGTTGAGTGCAAAAGAAGTCTGCCTGTGAATAACGAAAACGCTTATTATCAAGGCAACTGCGATGGTATTCTGCAAGACGATCAGTCCCCTGCTGACTCCCTTACGTTGAATATTCCCACTGCCGTTTTTTTCGAGTAAGGATTTTATGGTACTGGCAAATTGACGGAGCAAGGGTAAAGATCCTGTCAGGATTGCAAGAAGGCTGAAAAGTGTTGCTATTAAAAGAATATAAGGGACATTGCCTGTAAACAGATCCAGGGAGAATCGCTTCTCTATATAATTTATGGACAATGCGCTAATCATTCCACTGCAAACCACAGAAATCAGGGTAATAATTATCCCTTCGGTGAGAAAATACTTCCACTGCAACCGTTTTGAAGCACCAAACACCTTACCAATAAACAGGTAACGGTCACTGTATCCGGCCATCCCAATATTAAGATTTGTATAGTTGACAAGCGCAATAAGCAGTAGCAGAATTGCAGCGATGGAAAAGGAGTAAATTACAGTCGTATTACTGTTTACCTCGATCTCCCTTGTTTTTCGGGAATGTAAATGGATATCAGGGATCTTCTGCAGGTGAGCCGTAATATCATAGTTTTCCGGATCTGCCTGAAAATGTGTGATGTAAAAATCCTTAAATCCCGAGATAATTATGCCCGGATCAGCCTTATCCTGCAAGAGTAAATAAGTCCAGCCCCAGGAATCCAGGGCTGATCTGTCCACCGGGGTGGTAATATAATCCGGGTGGAAATGACTGTTCCTTGGAAAATCCTTCATCACACCATTAATGACAAAGTCGGTTTCCTCACCATAATACTGTCCGGATGGCAATGACAGTATCCTGCCAATGGGGTCCTGGTTACCAAATGCCCTTTTGGCAAAGCTTTCACTGATAACCATAGAACCCGGATTCGCAAGAACATGTTCAGGACTACCGGCTATAAGTCCCGGATCAAAAACCTGGAAGAAGGTGCTGTCGCATTGAAATGCCTGGTTAATAGATACAAATTCCTCATCAAGTTTCATCACACCTCCCCTGACCGGAGCTAACCTTACATAATTCTCAATTCCTGCAAAAGATCCGGCCATATCGGGAATATACGAGGGCCTGTAAACCCTTGCGAAATGCTTTCCGGAGAAGAAGGTTGGACTGCTGACTGTGAATCGGTATATCCTGTCCGATTTTGAATGAAACGTATCGAAAGATAATTCATGCTTCAGGAACAGCAGGATAAGCAGGATACTGCAAAGTGCCAGACTCAGTCCGATTACTTTTATGAAATTAAGAAATGGCCTTTTCTTAAGATTTCTGCGGATAAACCTTAATGTCATTACATCAAAAATAGTAAATGACAGATTATTACCGTGTTAATAAAAGTTAATTAAACATCCTCATCATTATTTCGTGTCAAATTCCTTGATTTGGGCTACTCAAAAATGAATCAATACAATTCCTGTTTAACAAGCTTGACTAATCATGGGAAGTTTACACAGGGATTTGCGGCGTTAAGACGTGGTACCAGCTACACCACTCGATTCTTTACGGATTTTAATCGATTTTTATGTCTAAGACAAAAAATATAGCCGTTGTCTGCGGATTTTTGCATCACAGTTTTACTCGCAGAGTAAAACAAGGAAAAACAAGGAAACCAAACTTTGCTGGCTAAGCTACTCATATAATGGTTTTTGTCTCGTACTCCTAATATTAACCAACTCAATAACATTTTTACGAGGATAAAGCCGGTACGTAATCATTGTTAGCCGATTCATTGGCCCGCGATATAAATTCTTCCTGCTATTACTCTTTTGAAGTATGTTAGGATTTTCGCTCAGTAACTCAAGGAATTTTGATGTTTCCTGAATAAACACTCTAACCTCCTTCTCAGACCAATTATCGATTAGATAGTTTACAATACGATCATAGCCTTTTTCTGCTCTCGTGGACCAGATAATCTTTAAAGCCATTTCTTGTATTTAGCCATTACCTGTTCATGTGCAACCGATTCTCCTCTATCCAGTTGCGATAAACCCTCAAGAATTTCAGCTCTTTCATCTTCTCCAATTGTATCCCACCAATCAGTCTCTTCTTTTCTTAATGAATCTATCTTTCTCAGAATATTCTCATCCTTAAGATTTGTAATCCAACTAATTATGTCCAATTTTTTTGCAGCCAATCCCATAATTCTGCCTTTTATGATATACACAAATTTAGGAAAAATTGAATCTTGTCTTGTTAATTTATGCCGGACATTAAAATTTTCATCAAAAACTTCAATTTTGCTAGGCTATAAATTCCACCGAGTGGTGTTTATTAATAAAGGCCTTTCAAAATTGAAACAATATAACTCCTATCATACCAGTATTAAACAGCTGAGGAGAATAGGGGTCTATACCCTCATTGTTGCAATATTGCAACAAATAATTCCAATTCTACTTTAGGATTTCCTGGGCAAAAATACCTTGCAGATCATTGATCTACAAGGCCCAGAGGTGTTAATACGATATAAGATTGTGTTTGGGTTGAGTATTCTTATGGAGCTTGTCCAGCCCTATCAAGGCTAAGCTAAGAAATCCTTTAAATCCACCTGAAAATTTCCATCTTCCTGAGGGGTGATGTAGGCTCCAAACTCCGTACAACAAGGATTATTGCTGCGAATGAAAGTTACTCAATGATTGTGGAGTTATTTTTTATCTTTTACTTCCTTGGGCGGATTTAGCCGGTATTCACGAGCCAATAGCCATTTCTCCTTGGCCTTTTCACTGTCTCGGTCTTCATCGATCAAAATATATGTCATTGGGGCCTTAAGGACGAGTACTTTCTTTTGGGGTTTCATATTTCTGCAGTTTTTATACAATGATGCGGACTTCCCTTTATCAGTGAGCGATTTCCAAAAACGTCACCAGAATCGTCAACCAGAAAAAACAAATCCCTGTATATCGTTGATCCACAGGGACTTGCGATGATGAGACGTGGTACCAGGTACACCACTCGTTTCTTTAAGGAATTTTATCGATTTTTGCTTTAAGAGTAAAAAATCTGCCATGGGATCCCGATTTTCAGCTCTGAGCTTTACTTGAAGAGTAAAACAAGGAAAAGCCAGACAAACAAAACCATCAACCCAGGCATCAACCACATCACAATCTACGCAAATTTTAATATCTCAATTCCCGTTTTCATTATTTCTGCCGCAACAGGATTACTCATGGAAAAATCATCCACATCAAATGGATGTGGCTCAATCCTAAGATCAATTTTCCTACGCCTGCGGAATAGTTCCATCTGCATTTCAAAGAAATCATCCATGTGACTGAATATCACAGCAATATCAATATCACTTTCTTCTCGCTGAGTGCCCTTTGCATATGAACCAAATATGTAGGCCCTTTTAACATCCAATTCAGCAGGAAGACTTGATAAATACTTTTTTGCAATATTTACAGCTGATTCAGTAACCATTTTCTTATTTCTTCTATTTTCGATTTCCACTCAATTGCAAATTCTTTTGTACACAGTTTATAAAACTCCTGTTTATAGCTATCGTATCTGGCATTTAAATTAAAAGTCGTTATCTGATCAAGCCATTCTTCTTTGTCTGAATCTAACTCCAATCCAAGACCTGAGGTTAACCTCAGCAAAATATGACCATGAACTGCATGTTTCTTATGCACCTTGACATAAACCGCCTTCAATAATTTTTCAATAACCAAATGTCCTAAAAACATTGCCCAGTTATAATCGCCAGAATTCATTAGATTTTCCATTGTTCTGAAATCTTTATCTGATGATTCCATCCAGTAGTTAATTATCTTTTCGATATCTATGTTCTCTTCAGGCATTAAAACAAATATACGATAATTAAAAATTGAGGGTAACAAATTCCGTTATGAAGCCCGTGTTTCAGTTCTGAGTTTTACCCAAGGAGCAAAGCAAGGTAAAACCAGATTACTGGGAGCATGAGATTACAATTGAGAAGAAGATAGAAGGAAAGACATTACTGAATCCTATTTGCCTTGAAGGTGAAGGCAGATGCCCTCCAGAAGATGTTGGAGGAACACATGGATTCGAGGAATTCCTTGAGATTATTAAAAACAAATCCCATCCTGAGAGAGAATCTTATATAGAATGGTATGGATCTATTTTCTATCCTGAACGTGTTGACTTTAAAGAAATAAAATCAGGGTTTTATCCATTGGATATAACTGGGATATGAATTCAAATAGTTGGATAATGAAAACAAAAGGGATCTATTTTTATAGAAATAATCTATCTGGTTTACAAGAGGTTGGAAAAAATAGCATCTCAATTTTCCCTAATCCAGTTGAAGATAATTTATACATATTAGGGCTGAATAATCAGGCCTTAATTGGTATATATTCAATTGAAGGTGTTTTAATAAAGAAGGAAAAAGTCTTTGATAACAAAATCAATGTATCAGACTTAACACAAGGTATTTATATAATAAATATTATTGAAAAGGACAGATTCATTTATAGCACTCGAATCATTAAAAAGTAATCTCTCCTATCGATTTTCAAAATCCTTACCCAAACTATCACCGCATACAAAAAAGACCTCACTGTTTTATTAATCTACAAGACCTTGCGATGTTAAGACGATATAAGATTGTGTTTGGGTTCAGAATTCTCATGGAGCTTGTCCAACCCTATCAAGGCTGAGCTCAGGAATCCTTTGACTTCCACCTGATAATTTCCATCTACCAGAGGGATGATGTAGGCTCCAATGTGGAGTTATTTTTTATCTTTTACTTCCTTGGGCGGATTTAGCCGGTATTCACGAGCCAATAACCATTTTTCCTTCGCCTTTTCACTGTCTCGGTCTTCATCTATCAAAATATATGTCATTGGGGCCTTAAGAACAAGAACTCTTTTTTGTGGTTTCATACTTCTGCGGTTTTATTAGTGAGCGATTTCAAAAATCGTCACCGGAATCGTCTACACTGAGAACAAAAGCCCTGTAAAGCGCTAGCCTACAGGGATTTGCGATGTCTAGGAGTGGTACCAGCTACACCACTTAATTCTTTGCTGATTTTTACTGGATTTGCAAAGATAGTAAAAATTCTGGTTAAAATATTCCGATTTTCGGTTCTCAGTTTTACTCGAAGAGTAAAACAAGGAAAAAGCAGAAAAACAAAACCATCAACCCAGGCATCAACTTAATCTGTTTTTGAATTCATGGATCAAAATTTCGTATCTTTGAATAAATGCTTGTATCATGACAATGCTCGAATTGAAAAGTATACTTATTCATCGTATTTCTGAGATTAATGATATTCGATTTCTTGAGGCTATCAGAACAATTCTTGATGAAAAAGCTGAGGATACTATCCTTGTCTTGACTGAAGATCAGAAACAAGAAATAGCCCATTCCAGGAATGAAATCAAGGAGGGCTTATTTATCAGTAATGAAGCATTGGATATAGAGATTCACGGATGGCTAAGCGCAAAATAATTTGGTCGCATAGAGCTAAAATGAAAGGAATAAGAGTAAGATTTATTCCAGAAAACTTCAAGAAGAAATCCAAAAAAGCATACGACTTCTTGTTAAGCAACCCTCTCTTGGAATTAAGACTGATGAGAAGTCAATTAGAGCCTTAATTATTGGAGATTACATCATTTTCTATGAATCTACCAAGGATCAGTTAATTATCCACACTCTTTGGGATTGTAGACAAAACCCAGATGATCTTGTTATTAAGTAGTTAGCTTCTACTAGTGTATTTCCCACCAAACGAAACAAACTCCCGAACCAGTATTCCAATTACATTGACAGATCCACAATCTGGAGATGGAAAAACGAGAATGATGAAAAATATCTGTAAATGGTAAATAACAATGAACAGTTTTTCGCAAATAAGGATGTACAGTTTTTAGCAACCTGCATGTACCATTTTTAGCAAATAACGATGTACATTTTCTTGACAGAAGAATTTCTTTCAAGAAGGAGCGATCCATTTTTTCATATAAATCATATTACTGAGAACAAGGCAACCCGGTGTTGACAAGGTTGTTTTGTACCAGATGGGATAATCCTGTTATTGAGTGATCATTAACCAATCACAGGACCCCATGAATAATAAATTTATGCATCAATGGATTATGTATCACGAAATACACAACCGACACAGACAAGGCTACAAGGCTGCACAAATAAGCAGAGACCTGGGCCTGGACAGAAGAACGATCAGAAAATATCTTGACATGAGCGAGGAGGAATACTTAGATTTTATTAACCGTCAATCACACAGGAACAGAGTACTGGCTCCCTATGAGGATTACGTAAAAGCCAGGCTGGAAGACTGCGAGGATGCCTCGGCTGCCCAGGGATCAATGGACTAAACAAATACAGGAAGCCAGGCGGAAAAGATTACAACAGAATGTCAAAGAACCTTGTGAAATATGTTAAAACAAGAAATGATCAAGATCAAATGTTCCAAATCGAGAGAGAATTATTCATTCACATATTTTCAAATGAATTGTAATACTTAGAACAATAAAACCTGCTTCCGACCGGTATAGGGGTCTATACCCTCATTGTTGCAATATTGCAACATTAAATTCCAATTCTAGCTAAGGATTTCCTGTGCAAGAGTGAATTGCTTTTCTTCTCCTTCCTGAGAAAAAAAATTTTTAGTGTTTGCATGCACAAATAGGCCATTTTCATAAGTTATATCAGCGAGTGCCCAAAGCTTGATAGTCTTCTCATTTTCTGAGGACTTAGTCAATACATAAAGTGATTGTCGATCATCCGATATTGCACTTTGTATTACCAATGAGGAATACATTTCAGGCGACAAAAACTGAAACAGGTTTTAGTTTTTCAGCATAAGCAACAATTGGCTCTTCAGTGGACTCTTGCGGACAACACGGAAACTCAGAAGGAGTAGTCCAATTACGCTGTGCGGCTTTTAAGGTCGTCGACGTTATTAACTCAGGTGAACGATGTGTTCTTTAGTTGGTGGTACTCCATGGAAAGCGGTTGCTACTATTCTATGTACACGAACCGAGGCAATTTCCAGATATCCAGTTCTTTTATTTAGTTTGCCAAAGGTCCAATTGTTATTTGTCGGTCGTGGTCGAATTTCATTAAGTGGATAACGCAATATCGCTCCGTTATCCCGAACTGAATAGTGTTCCTCTTTATAAACACATTCAGCTTCTCTTTCAAAATCATTTTAACCTACAGCCATCTCTTCTTATTATATTCAAACTAAATCAACCTTAACACCAAGTGCACCTTCTGCCCCAGAATCTGGAACTATTATCCCCACAGCATTCCGCTCTATCTGAATATCCCAAAGAAAATCTATGACCTACTTGGTAGGACGGATACAAACCACATATTTTCTGCATCATATAAAAACCCATCAAAGCTATAGTATAATTGCTGCTTGATTATGCAAAAAGAAGCCTCTAACTTCTATCCGGGGCTTTCATCCATAAAAAATCTGATACTCCACTTTGCACGTTAACAATGGATTCCAATTCATTCGAATCAAAGTAGATACTGTCACCCTGATTTAACACATGTAACTTTCCGTTTACGCTTATTTCAATTACACCACTTAATATATGACAAAACTCTTGAGCATGCCTGGTGCTGCCAGTCAACCCTTTACAGCTCCCTTGATTTTCTAGCCTTACAAGATATGTTTCCATGCTTTGAATCAGGCTATAGTCAGATATTTGATATAGGAAAGCACCACTTTCGGTTTGCTTTATCAACTTCTTTTTATTATAACGAATAACCGGATTCTTATTCAATATTTCTTTTTCACCAACTAAAGCCCCAATAGTAGTATTGAGGGAATTTGCAATAGCTTTTAAAGTATTTAATGATGGTGATGCTTTCTTATGTTCAATTTGTGAAAGCAAGCTAGAGCTTACTCCGGCGGCTTTACTCAATTCTCCTAAAGACAAACCGAAAGCTTCTCGTCTTTCTTTTATTCTATTTCCAAGTTTATCCATTTGTATGTAATTCGGTTATAAAGTACAAACATAAATAAAATTAAATATAATTAAAATTAATCCCATTTAATTTAATTTTATTTAATTATCAAGGGCAAATACATTTTTATTATAATAAGAAAATGTCTTAAACACTTTAATATAAATCTATTAATAATTTTATCATTATTAAATATTTGAGTTTATAATTAAATTATATTAAATATATTTTTGGATTAATTATGCAAATCATTACCTTTGCATCAATGAAAACGATAAAAAACATATTGTTTTACTTTAGCTTAACACTTGCTGTATCGGGCTATATTAATTGTGAGTTTTCGGACATATTTTTTTCAGCAAACATCAATCTTGAAACTCTTGACGATCAACCTGAATCTGAATCAAGAGAATACGAAGAAAGGGCTCATGCTGAAGAATATTCAACTTCCAATTCATCTGAACTAAAAGATTTTCCCTCTTCAAAACAGAAACAACACTACTTCTATTTTCTTTTCATACCTAATGATTTTGCATCATTAGTATGGACACCTCCAAAACTTTCATAGAGCTATTTTTTTATAAGTTTCAGGTAATAAGGTTGTTATCCTTACAATCTATTTCACAACATCATGGATAATAACACTATGAAAGGAACTTCATGATGCAATTTTATAGCAACAAAAACAGCTGTATGGCTTTCCACTATAAATGAATCAGTTTAAACCTCAATTAAGCTATTGTTATGACAAAACAAAAAGCTGTATTTCTAGATAGAGACGGAACAATAATAGAAGATGTAGGGTATCTAAAAAATACCAGTGATATAAATTTCTATTCAGATGTTTATACCGCCTTGTTGTTATTCCAGAAATCTTATAAACTTTTCATTGTTACAAACCAAGCAGGGGTTGCTAAAGGAGTTACTTCACTAGATGAAGTTAAAGCTGTAAATAAAGCAATTGAGGATAGGTTCATAAAAGAGGGAATCGTCATTACTGAAACTTATGTGTGCCCACATTCCAAAGATGACAATTGCAATTGCAGAAAGCCAAAGCCATTTTTCTTAAAAGAAGCTGCACGAAAATATAATATTGATTTATCAAAATCTTTTATGGTTGGTGACCATCCGAGTGATGTTTATTGTGCAGAAAATGCTGGTGCTACCGGAATATATCTTTTTACAGGACATGGGTCAAAACATTTACATGAATTTGAGAAAAAACCTATTTGTCGACCTGGCATTCTTGATGCAGCAAAATTTATTGATAACAGAGAAATTAGAAAGTGAATGAATGGAGTAGTAAATATTATGTGACAATTATTAGGATAAAGTTTTAGCACATCTCAAAACCATGGGTATGCTATAAACGGCAATACCTTGCCTGATGATTGGGAAATTCTTTTTAAGAATTTAATGATGTAACTGTCGAAGGCATAAAACATATAACCTTGCCTTATTTCTCATCACAGTTTTACCCGGAGGCTGCCGGAGGGCCAACCTACACCAAGTTTTTATTTGATGAAATTATGAATCTTGCAAAGAATAGTAAATAATTAAAACACAAAGCAATGAAAAACATTAAACAAAATTTGTTAGTTCCAATTGATTTTAAGGTTTATTGCTTAAAATCTCTTGATTATGCAAAAAAACTTCAATCACTTGAGCAGCTCAAAATACATCTACTCCATGTTGTCGATATTCAGTCATGGTGGCATGATTTTTTTAATTCAGAAGAGCTGATTGTATCTGCAACTGAAAAACTTGAAGCCTTTAAAAACGAGCAGGAATTACCGTCAAATACAGAAATTAAAGTGCTTCAAGGCAAACCCTACAAAAAAATTTCAGAATATGCTAATGAAATTGATGCCCGAAATATTATCATGGCGGATAATTATCCTTTATCTCAAGGACAAAAAATATTGGGATCAACACTTTCACAGGTTGTCATTAAAGCAGAACAACCTGTTGTAAGCATAACTAATAAAGAACAAGTTATTTTTAAAAACATAGTTGTGCCATTGGATTTAAATGAATCGTGTAGAATGCAATTGTATAATTCAGTAGCAATGGCTTTAAATCACAATTCCAAAATTCATTTGGTTTCTGTACTCTTCGGTAAAAAAGATTTAAAATCAAGCCGAATAAATAAAAAAATTGAAAAGTATAAAAAGACATATGATGAAAATGGAATTGATTATACTGTTCAACTATTGGTAAAAGAGGAAAGACTTGCTTATCAAGAAATTATTAACTATTGCAAGCAGAATCAAGTTGATTCAATCTTAATAATGACACATAGTGAAGCTGCTAACTTCGATAACTACTTAGGTGCATTTGCACAACATATTATCAATGAGGCAACAATGCCGGTAGTTTCAATTAATAATGCTTCCGCACAATATTGGGAGAAAAGATTAGGTGATAGAGCAGGTGACCCTCTTGGTTTATTCCCTAAAAAATAAATCAGACAAAAATTAAGAAAAATCTAACTACGGTTTGTTAAAATTATCACGGTGCATTTTAAAACTAATATATTTCACTAAATCCTCCTTCATCATTGATGAGGTTGAATTCACATTGAAGGAATATAGTTGGGTAAAACGTAAAAATGTGAAAGAGAACTATGAATACTTTCTAGCTATTTGCCGAAGGATCCAAGTCAATTCAGACATCTCACTCAATAAACTCCATCACATCATTCAAATTTCAATGGGCTGGACCAACTCACACCTATACTCCTTCATAATTGATGATGTTGAATTTACAGTAAAGGAATACGATGACGACGATGTTAAATATGCAGATGCCAGAAACTATAATCTCGAGAAGTTAAAGATTGATGGACCTTTTGAATATCTATACGACTTTGGAGATTACTGGGAGCACGAGATTACCATTGAGAAGAAAATAGAAGGAGAGAAATTGCTAAATCCAGTTTGCCTTGAAGCAGAAGGAAGATGTCCTCCAGAAGATATAGGAGGAACTCATGGATTTAAAGAATTCCTGGCAATAATGAAAGACAAGTCTCATCCTGAACGAGAATCATATATTGAATGGTATGGATCTAAATTCGATCCCAATAATGTTGATCTGGACCATATCAACAAAGATCTTGCAAATCTCCACCAATACATCATTGAAATTGAGGATCCGCTAGATTAATCCAGCTACCTGATAACTAACAATCTACCGATTTTCGAAAACGTCAACGAATTCATCAACGGACAGCAAAAAGGCCTCGCAGATCATTGATCTACAAGGCCTTGCGGTGTCAAGACGTGGTACCAGCTAGAATCGAACTAGCGACACCAGGATTTTCAGTCCTGTGCTCTACCAACTGAGCTATGGTACCCCATGCTTGTTAAAAGCGACGCAAATTTATCAAAAAAATCCTGACTTGAAAAATTCCCGTCATGATTTTTCCGTGATTTTAATCAGAAAGGGCTTTCAGGCTGATTATTCATATGTATTCGTATTTTTGCACTCAACTTCAAAAGAATGAATTACGAGGCTTTTCAACTTATAAACGGGATAAGGATCATTCATCGCAGGATACCGAATGTGGTGGCTCATATGGGACTCATTGTCAATGCCGGATCAAGGGACGAGAAGGATCATGAGCATGGGGCAGCCCATTTCATCGAGCACATGGTATTCAAGGGTACCTCCAAACGGAAAGCCTATCATATTATCAGTCGTCTCGAAGACGTCGGTGGCGAGATCAATGCCTATACGACCAAGGAAGAAACCTGCGTTTACGGGTCTTTTATGAAGGAGGACTATTCCCGCGCTATGGAACTCCTGAGTGATATCCTGTTTAACTCCACCTTCCCCGAAAGGGAAATAAAGAGAGAGAAAGAGGTGATTATTGATGAGATTAATTCCTATCTGGACAGTCCCGGTGAACAGGTTTTTGACGATTTCGAGGATCAGCTTTACCAGGGACAGTCCCTTGGCAGAAATATCCTTGGGACGCCGGAAAGTCTGAAGGGACTAACACGCAATACGATCATTGATTTTTTTAAGAATAATTACCATACGGACCAGATGGTCATCTGTTCCGTTGGAAATATAACTTCCGACAGGCTAGTTAAGCTTGCTGAAAAATATTTCGGCTCTATCCCGGGGAATTATACGCAGGTTCCAAGAAATCCGCCGGGGGAATACAAACCCACTCATGTTACTTCCCGCAAGGATACCTTTCAAACCCATTGCATAATCGGGAATACCGGCTACGATCTTCAGCATGAACGACGAATTGGACTGCATCTTCTGAATAATATTATAGGGGGACCCGGATTGAATACCCGGCTGAATATGAGCCTGAGGGAGAAGAATGGATATTCCTATCATACCGAATCGCATTATAGTCCCTATTCTGACACCGGTGTGATGAGTGTTTATTTTTCAGGCGATAAAAGTAAACTGGAGCGCAGCCGGAAAGTGGTGATGCGCGAATTCGCCCGGCTTAGAGAGAAAAAACTCGGTACCCTGCAAATCCACCGGGCCAGGAAGCAGATACTCGGTCAAATCGCTATTTCATCAGAGAATAATGAAACCCTGATGCTTTCGATGGCAAAATCCTACCTGGTTTATAATAAGGTCGATGGACTACCGGAAATTGAAAAGAAAATCCAGGCAATAACAGCGGAAGAGATCCTGGAGATAGCCAACGAGATCCTGGATGAGAACCAGCTTTCAAGCCTGACCTACCTGTAAGAACCGAGTGATATTCCGGTGCAGACCCGGCAGGCAGAATTATTAATAATATAAAGTATAATTTCTGACCATGATGAAGCTTGACGAAAAACTCGAAAAATACATCCTTGATCATAGCAGTCCTGAGGATCCCATTCTTGCCGAACTTAACCGCGAGACATGGGTAAAAACGGTGCATCCCCAGATGATCGCCGGCAGGCTGCAGGGGAAAGTGCTTGAAATGGTCTCTTTTATGATCAATCCCTCAAGGATCCTGGAGATAGGAACTTTCACAGGCTATTCGGCAATCTGTATGGCAAAGGGACTTGCCAAAGGAGGCCATCTGTATACAATCGAAAAGGATGATGAGATCACGGGATTTGCTTCCAGGTATATTGAGAAATCCGGTCATGCTGAACAGATAACCCTGCTGAGTGGGGATGCCAGGGATATTGTACCTAAGCTGGAGGAGACTTTCGACCTTATCTACCTGGATGCAGAAAAGGATGAATACCTTGATTATTATCGGCTGGTTTTTCCAAAACTAAGACCGGGAGGCTTTATTCTGGCAGATAATGTACTCTGGGGCGGGAAAGTCCTTGATGTCCCTGAATCCGCTGATCATTTCACCCGTGGGATACTTGCATTCAATGCGGAGATCTGTAAGGACTCTCGGGTTGAAACTCTAATCCTGCCCATCCGGGATGGAATTACATTAATCCGGAAAAAATAATATTCATAGTTTAACCCAGATTATTTTTTTAAGATTAACCGGTAGATCTAAACTTTTTTTACTTAATATTGTTAAAGCCATAAAGGATAACTATGAACAAAACAGAATGGCTCAATATTCAATAAAAGACCTGGAACGCCTTTCCGGCATTAAAGCTCATACAATTCGAATGTGGGAGAAGCGATATGGATTAATAGATCCCGGTCGAACAGAAACCAATATACGGAATTACAGTGATTCCGATCTTAAGAAAATACTTAACGTATCCATACTAAACCGTTACGGCATCAAGATCTCCCGAATTGCTGCCATGGAGGATAGTGAAATTGCCGAAAAGATCTTTATTGTGACCAGGGATTCAACCGATTACGATAGTCTGATCGAGAACCTGGTCATTTCAATGGTGGACATGAATGAAGAGAATTTTGAGAAAATGCTTTCCAGAGCCATTATGCAGATTGGATTTGAGGAGACCATCATAAAGGTCATTTATCCTTTCTTTGAAAAAATTGGCCTTCTCTGGCAAACCGGTGCCATAAATCCTGCCCAGGAACATTTTATTTCCCATCTTGTAAGGCAGAAGATGATCGTTGCCATTGATTCTGTGATGCCTGCAAAGAATAATGATCCCAAACATTTCCTTCTTTTTCTTCCAGAAGAAGAGTTACATGAACTCGGATTGCTGTTCTATAATTATCTTTTGCAAAAACGCGGACACAAGGTCACCTATCTGGGACAATGGGTTCCGCTGGAGGACATGGCAGCAGCAAGTACTGTAATCAAAGCAGAATATCTGCTTACATCCATTTCCTCTGCACATTCAGGGGAAGACCTCAACCAATACCTTACCCAACTGTCTTCTTCATTTAAAGACCAGAAAATCTTTATCAGCGGATATCAGACTACAAATCTGAAGAATGGTCTTCCTGAGAATATAATCCACCTCAATAAAGCAGAAGATCTGTTTTTACATATCTCCTGATCTTTACATTTAAAATAACTGGTTGACGGCAGGGACCTTCAGGTTCGGTTTTCAGCCAGTTGTTCAATCGTTTGACTATTGATTGCCTCGTCCCTGGTTTCTGTTTGCCCTCCCATCATTTTTTAGTCCATCGTTATATTTCCAGTCCACAAGTACTGTATTTATGGTGCTATGCAAGCAAATTCTACTCCATCAGCTGTATTTGCTGTTCATCCTGAAGGCGTATTTTGTTTAAGAACAAATATTTTTTGTTTATTTTTTATCTATTTTAATTATACATTATTCCAGCTGCTGTAATTTATAATACTGCCAATATTTATATTATAATCATCTTATTTTTAGCTTTTTAATTAATTTTACTTATTTAGAATAGCATGTTTCCGCTAAATCTTTTTGTTTAATTTATTTGGTTTTATGTTTAACATTAACTTATATTTGTTCAACGATTTAAACATAAACTGTAAACAAAAAATAATAGCCATGACAGCAATTGAATTCAATCATCAATTAACTACCCTCGAGGGAGCACTCGAAAGATTCGCCATGAGTTTAACTTCAAACAGGGAAGATGCTAACGACCTGGTACAGGAAACCTACCTGAAAGCTCTTACTTACCGGGAGAAGTTTGCAGATTACACCAATCTGAAAGCCTGGGTTTACACTATTATGAAAAACTCTTTTATTAATAAGTACCGCCGTTCGGTAAGGGAGAATACAACTTTTGACAATACAAAGGATCTGTATTACCTGAATAATTCCGGTCATACAGAGCTTAGCAATCCCATTTCGGAGATTTCGGTAGCAGAAATACAGGAAAAAATTGATGATCTCGCGGATGAATTCCGGGTTCCATTTGAAATGCACCGTGAGGGTTATAAATACAAAGAAATTGCAGAAGAACTTGATCTGAATATCGGAACTGTGAAAAGTCGTATTTTCTTAGGCCGCAAAAGGCTCATGGAAACAATTGAAGGAGGTCACTATGCAAACTAATGGAAATACAACTATCAAGATTAATGGAAATCCTACCGCAAAGATTCATGGAAATCCTGATCTAAAGACTAATGGATATTCTGATATAGAGAACAACGAAAATCCTTCTTTCAAAGACATGCATTACCTGCATACAATAAACTCAGTATTCAATGAGCACCTTGAGGTAGTTGATGATGACCATACCTATACGGGTCCGAATACCCCACTTCGCCCTGATGCATTCAGAATCAGTGATAAGGATAAGATGGAGCTTATAGAGGATCAGTTCAGGAAGATCATGCTAATCATGGGACTTGACCTGAACGATGACAGCCTCGTGAACACACCAAAAAGAGTGGCAAAAATGTTTGTCCAGGAAATTTTCAGTGGACTTGATCCAAAGAACAAACCTCAGATTACTCTCTTTGAAAACAATTACCATTACAATGAGATGCTCGTTGAAAAGAACATCAGGGTAAACAGCTATTGTGAGCATCATTTTGTTCCCATTACCGGGAAAGCCCACGTGGCATATATATCCAGCGGTAAAGTCATAGGATTATCGAAAATTAACCGGTTGGTTCAATACTATTCAAAAAGACCACAGGTACAGGAAAGATTAACGGTACAGATAGCTGAGGCAATGAAAGAGGCTCTGAATACTGAAGATGTGGCTGTCTATCTTGACACAACCCATATGTGCGTAACAATGAGGGGTGTCCAGGATATGGATGCATCTACCGTCACCACAAGTTTTCACGGTGCTTTTAAAGAGGAAGCAAAACGTAAGGAATTTTTTCAGATTATACGATGAATTAAGCTGCAATAGTCAAAGTTTATTCCGAGAAATAACTTTTACTCTTACTTTGACCTTATACTCTTACCAAATAAATCCTCTACTATCGATTTCCTGAATTTAAAAATATCATCAAGTTTTTTTCTTACGAGAAGAGTATTAAGCAAGGATCCAATAAATCCTAACGGCAAGGCATAATTTACAATATCCACCATCTCAACACCTCCATTTATTTCCTTAAAATGATGCTGGTGATGCCATAAGCGATACGGACCGATTCTTTGTTCATCCACAAAATAAGATCCTTCTTTGACATGTGTGATTTCCGTGACCCAGGTCAGAGGAATCCCCAGTAAGGGTTTCACCTTGTAGGAAATAATCATACCATCATAGATAGTATCCCCACAATTGCCTGTAATTTTAAATCCCATATCCGGGGGGGTGATTGTTGACAAATTCCGGGGATTAGAAAAAAATGCCCAGGTCTCTTTCAGACTTGAAGGAACGAACTGTATAGTTTCAAGATTATGCATGTCTACTTAATCGGTTTTCTTTATATGTAGTAACAGGCAATATACATTTTTGTTTATTTTTGCGAACTCCATGGCTCTGTATAAATACTACCATAAGAAAAATATCTGGCTGACCGGATTTATTGTATGGACTCTGTTCATACTTGTTGTAACTGTTATTCCGGCCAGCAATGAAGTAATTACTCAGAAAACAGTAAACTTCAGATGGGACTACCTGGAACATTTTCTTGCCTACTTCATTTTCGGTTCCCTTTATATTATGTGGCGTGGTGACAGCAATTACTCCATCAAGGGAATGGAGGGATTGATAATGTTTACAGTCGCCTGTGCTTTTGCATTATCAACCGAATTTTTACAATTACTTATCCCCGGAAGGGCATATAATATTTTTGATTTTATCTATAATCTTGCCGGAGTTCTCTGCAGCATTTTTTTTGTATATTTTTACCTTGTAAGGTATTACCTGAAGAAGAAGCATTCAAGATTGGCAATTTAAAATACTGAAAACCGAAAATTAAATATCACAACCATGAAGAAGTTCATACTACTTTTTTTTGTTTCATGTTTTACATTCTTCTCTGGTTTTTCCCAGAGCCTTTCTGAGATGTTTAACCAGGTTAAGACTTCTGTGGTTGTCATCCATGTAGTGTCAAAACAGAATGCAGGGATTGGCAACCCTTATCAGCTGACGGATATTGGAGGACTGGGTTCAGGCATGCTGGTATCGGAGGATGGGTTTATCCTCACTGCCGCACATGTTGTCAATGATGCCGCTGAAATTATGGTTCAGTTCTACGATGGAGAACAGATTCCGGCAAGGGTCAGCCGCTTATCCAATCCTGCTGATGTTGCCCTGATCAAACTCCAGTATCCACCGAAAAATCCTAACGTTGCGAAGATTGGCAACTCAGATTCAGTAAAGATTGGAGACCCGGTTTTTGTGATTGGTGCTCCTATGGGACTTGAATTTTCGCTTTCTAGCGGAATCATCAGCGGTCGTCATTCACAGGGACAAATGACAAAAGACCTGGTTGCAGCAGAATTCTTCCAGACAGATGCGGCTATTAATACCGGGAATTCCGGTGGACCCGTATTCAATATGCAGGGGGAAGTGATTGGAATTGCTTCTGCCATCCTGAGCCGCTCTGGAGGGTTTGAGGGAATCGGGTTTGCAGCTACTACTGAAATTGCCCGCAGCCTTCTTGTCAACAAACCTAGCTACTGGTGGGGTTTCAATCCATTGTTACTGAGTGATGAATTAGCCTGGGCATTTAATCTTCCCCAGAGTGCTGGCATCCTGGTGGAAAGTGTTACGGATAAGTCTCCTGCCTACTACGCAGGTCTGAAAGGCGGTTTTATTGCAATGAAGATTGGAGACCATGAATTCCTCGCCGGAGGTGATGTAATTCTTGCGGTAGAGGACATCCCAACTGACTCTGAAGAAAATCTTCTAAAAATCAGTGAATTCGTAATGGACCTACCTGATAAAACAGCCTTTAACTTGAAAATCCTTCGCAAAGGCAAGGTGCAAAATCTCAGGTGGTTAAAATAGGACTTTGAGATACCTGGGTTAGAAATGACTGGCCATTCGGGCCAGGGCTATCTTTTTTCCCTGTGAATTGTGATTTCGTAATAAGTTTCGCCGTACACAGGTATTCCTGAATCAGTGATTCCTTCCAGGACGCATTTGACCCTAGTGAACCTGTCGGAATTATAAAAGGAGACATCCGCCATCCCTGTACTGTCAACTGTTACATGTGGATCCCAATGAATGGTTTTTCGGATATCCGGAACCGGAAATTCCCTTTCCTTTTGAGTTCTGTATGTTGGTCTATAAAATTCTTTGGTCATGGTCACCTCTTTGATAGTCCTGGAGTTAGGAGTATTATCAACCAGGTATTGCTTATACCTATCACGATCAACCTCCAGGTAAATTACTACTGTTTGACCATAGGCAATCAAAGCTTCCTGCCCTGTTGCTACATACAGGTTTTTCAATCCCTCAACCGGATACCTGGCACTGATAGTTGAATAATCTGTTTGCTCAGGAACTCCGTCAACTACGAAGAGTGCACGGACTTCCTGGCCCCTGTAATAGACCATCAATTCTCCATCAACTACATTACCATACATTCCAACAGACATGAGAACATCCTCAATAGTGAAAGCAGGCTGGAGCATTGATTGGGGTGAGGTCCTTGTAGAGGTAAATGATTTGATTAATCCCAGGTCATAACTCTGGTCCACCTCGAGATTCCTACCTTTGACCTCTACCTCATCAATCCAGATACTGTTTCTGGAATTTATGTTTAATTTTCTTGTCAGGTGCTCATAAACTGCTGCAGGGCCGGAGGTGGATTTTTTAGTACTGTCCGTGGATTCCAAAATATGGTTTCCAATATCCTGACGAAATTCATCATCATAAATGGTAAGAACGACCTCATCGGATCCGCTTATATCTTTTGCTGAAACTGATATTGAGGAGGTGTGATCCATGGTATACTCCGGGTAAAAGGAGAAATTCCCCTGTGGATCGGTTGGGAACTTCCTGGAGTTGCCTGCAAAATAGACCAGTAATTCAGCTTCAACAGGGACAGGATTTCGTAAGCTCTTGATTTTCTTGACATTACCCCTAACCAGATCCTGATTTTCAGGAATCTTTAAGGAATCTATCTCTATCATTTTATCCAGGTAGTTATATGCCCTCCAGCCCTGGGTTAATAATAAGAGATCAAGGTGATACGCAGTTAATCCATTGTTTGTACTGAAATAGTAATTCGGGTTATGAATATTACCCCTTATCTCAGGTGATAAATAGCTCGAACTGATAATATTAGGTTCATTGATTAGTGAAGAGCCTCCGAATACATCATCATAAACGGATACGGAATACTGCCCCTTTTCAAAATCAATGTTCTTATTGCTAAAATCGATATGGAGTCCCACTGAATCCCTGGTGAGATATGCCTTGTTTTCAGTGCTTACAACTGAAGAAATAAATCTGTCGCGATTCACGAAAATCAGACGCTCGGCCTGGGGTAACATTTCCGTATTAAACAGTGTGAGAACGGCAATTCCCGCTGGAAGTTCATCTGTCGGAATGGAGAAGGAAGCATGCGATTCAGATGGTATTAGCTTATAGACATAGGAATAACCCCGGATTGATAGCATAAAGAGGCAGGAATCAAAATTGGCCAGATTATTTTTTACTTCCACGAATATTTTGTTCCTGGCGCTCTGTGCCTGAATTGTCCAGGAGTCTTTTTTTCCTTCCGGTAACTCAAACAGGTCAACATATCCACCGGGTTGGTTTATTCTCAAATAGGACCTGCCTTCAGGATTTGGAATATACATGAATTTCCCCATGCCGTCATGTTCCGATTTGACCGAAAAAACAACCTCTCCCTGCTCATCCACAATATCTCCGGAAAAAGCAGCAGGTTCGCCTGTCATGTAAACAGTCTTAAAGGCTACATTGCTCATCTCATTCATCAGACAATGCCCTCCTTCAGGAAAAAAATCAACATGCATTTTAGCTTTAACAGGGACATCATAGCTTGCTTCGAAGAGCCCATCCCCAATATTCAATTCAGGAATTTCAGCAATTCCGGGGGGAATTATTAGGGACAAGGGGTATTCCGAATCTGAAGAAACACCACTCCCATTATCAAGAACTTTTTCATTCAATAATAAGCGATATCGGAACCTGGATCCCTCCACTGGTTTATTCAGTTTATCGTAGCATTTTACGATAATTCTTGCTGTGTCTCCAGGCATATAGCTGCGCCTGTCAAAATGGGGCACATACCTTAATCCATCCGTAAATTCAGATTCAACCAGGATTTTTTTAAGGTGTACCCCTTCCGGGTTGAAATTTTTCATCCAGCTTGAATAACAGGCCAATGAATATTTCCCCTCCTCCAGAGATCGCCCAAGTACCAACTGTCCACTGGATTGTGAATTTATAATAACAAATTTTTCATTGTCCACAATTCTGCCATGTTCATTAACAAGATTCAAATGAAATATCCTGCTTAAATCCGTTTTTTTGAGTGAAGCCTTATTTCGGATATATGCTCTGAACCAGATTGTATCACCGGGAGCATATACTTCACTGTCTGTATGAACATATACCTGCTCATTCGCTGTCAGCGAATTGAATCTGTCCATATTGCTGGTTATTTGCAGGAATTGAGCCTGAAGAGGAATCCCGATGAGAGGGAATACAATTAAAAGGATGAAATAAACCCTAATAATTGAGGTTAATGGTTTTGTGAATTGGTTCATAGGGAACTGAAAAACTATTCGTATTGAAAGCTTAGATCAAAATTGGATGCAATATTGAATATTCCTTCTAAATAATAAAATTGAATGTGAGTGAGTAATTAACTCAGGTTAAACAAATGGGAGATTTTCAAGTCTAAACAGGTATGAATATCAGTATACAATGAGAGATGCTTATTTCATTTTGCTTCTTCTACCAGTAGTCTATTTTCAGTACCTCAGATAAACTGGCTGCGCAGGCATTTCCTGAACAGATGCAAATCGTTGGGGAAGGCCAACTATAGGAAAAACCGGAGGGACTGAAACAGAAGGGTTTTATGATGAATCCGAAATCCGGCAAATGCATCTTGAATTTTCTGATACGGGTTTCTGGGATGCACTTTTCGAACTCCATGAAGCGGATGAATATCTTAAAGCTGACATGACCATCGACGGGATCAGATACGAGGATGTGGGGGTGCAGTTTAAGGGAAATACATCTTTCAGAAAGGTAAAAGATTCAGTAAAGTATTCATTCAATATTTCATTAGACCACGTTTATGAAGGTCAGGACATTGAAGGTTATAACACCCTGAATCTCAATAATGCCTACGGTGATCCGACTTTTGTAAGAGAGGTGCTTTATCTTCATCAGATCCGAAATTATATACCTGCCGCAAAAGGAAATTTCGCCGAGTTATATCTGAATGGGGAATCCTGGGGACTCTATTGCAATATTCAGCAGATAAACAAAGATTACCTGAAAGAATGGTTCTGAGCAATAACGGAACAAGATGGCGAGCAGACAAGCCAGCTGACACAACGATGCTTAAAGCAGGTGCAGAATCAAAATGGGGTAAGGGATTTGCTGCCCTCAACTACCTGGGTGAGGATACCTCAATATATAAGAATTATTACACTCTCTAAGTCAACAGAAGAAAAGGATCAATGGAACATCCTTGTCAGGGTTTGTGATATACTGAATAATACCCCTTCCGGGGAATTGGAAGATACACTCAGCCAGCTTTTGGATATCGACAGGACATTATGGTTTCTCGCCGCGGAACTGGCATTTTCAGATGATGACAGCTATGTTTTTAGGGGGAAATGGACTATTACCTCTATTCTGAACCGGAAACACGGTAGAATGGTACCCCTGGAGTTTGACGGGAATACTGCGATGCTCCTGCCAAATGTGGACTGGAGTCCTTTTATGAACGAAGAAAATGTAAATTTTCCTCTTCTGAACCGGCTTCTTGCTATACCCTCTCTCCGGCAGAGATACCTGGCCCATTTTCGCACCATTATCAGTGAATCGCTTGACAAGACAGTTCTTATGAATTTGTCGGTAAGCTATCTTAATCTAACTGAAAAGGCAGCACTCGCGGATGATAAAAAATTATATCCCAATGAAAGATATTTCAGGGGGGTTAACCAGCTGAAGGACTATATCGCTGACCGCGGATTAATCCTTAAATCCAATATTGAGATTGCAAGGCAGGGACCGTTAATCGAAAAAGTATCATTTTATTCGGGAAAGGGAGAAAATGTCCCTCCTGCCGGGGATGAACAGGCTCAAATTATCACTACTATCCCGGAGAGTGAAAATATCAGCCGGGTCAATCTGTATTATTCGAACCAGGTCAGCGGCAGGTTTACCAAAACCGCAATGCTGGATGATGGAAATCATAGCGACAGTTTCCCGAATGACGGGATTTTTGGAGCAGTAATCCCTGGATACAGAGCCGGATCATTTGTACGATATTATATTGAGGCCATAGCTGGAGACAGTGCAGGCACCGCCAGTTATTCCCCCCCAGGGGCCGAACATGATGTATATTTTTACCAGGTTAGCCCTGGTGAGATTTTTAATACAGGTGTTGTCATTAACGAGCTTCTCGCTTCTAATGACCAGGTAATGCAAGATGAATTCGGAGAATTTGATGATTGGATTGAGCTCTATAATTTCAGCGATCAGGCAATATCCCTGGAGGGATATTATTTATCAGATCAGCCGGACAACCTTGAAAAGTGGTCAATTAAGGGATTAAGCATTGAACCGGACGGATACCTCATTATCTGGCTTGATGATGATGATGAGCAAGGAAGCAACCATACAAATTTCAAACTGTCCGCTGACGGGGAACAATTATTTCTTTCAAATCCTGATGGAACCATAACGGATATGGTAAGTTTCAGGGCTCAGAAAACAGATCAGTCTTTTGGAAGGTATCCCAACGGAACGGGGGATTTCATTTCGATGGAACCTACTTTTTCCTTGAAGAATTCATTGACAAGTTCTGTAAAGGGACCTGAAATCCAGGATAATTTCTTGCTTTTCCCCAACCCGGTTAGGGACAGGATATTTATCCAGTTCCATGACCAGAAATTGCATGCTGTTGAAGCCAGGGATATATCGGGGAGACTGATCTATTCCGGTCAGCATTCAGGAACAACTGGCATCGATGTAAGCAGCTGGATGCCAGGGATATATTTAATAAACTCCGGTAAGACGACAACTAAGATAATTCACCATTAACAGTCAATCCATTCTGTACCGGTAACTTAATATGTGAACCATTCGGAATCCAGTATTTTTCATACCATATCCGCTCTGTATACAGGTATTATTTCGGTGTCAGCTGGCTGCGGGTCAGTTTTAGTTCATGAATGAAGCTGCCATCATCACCAATCAGGCGGAAGGTAACCGTGGGATCAGGAATACTGGTGTCGAATTCAAATTCTCCAAAAGCATACCTTCCGGAAATCCCGTAAAACTGGGTATCCCATTCAGGTTTTGTGGGAGAGGGACCGGTTCTGCCTCCCAGGCTGCCTGCTTCAAACTCATAGAACTCAAACCCGGAGGGACGGGGTATTGTGAAACCTCGTGCACCATGACGGTCGCCTGAAATCAATAGTACCCCGGAAATATGATTCTCCTCAATCAGTTTAAATATCCTTTCACGCCCTTCGGGATCATTCACTCCCCAGGAGTCCTTACCCCTTGAAACATAATCACTCCACATGGTTCCATTTGACAGTATGATAAATGGACCTTTGCAGTCAAGCAGCTGTTCCTCAAGCCATTTCATTTGTTCCTCTCCCAGGAATGAACCCGGCTCCCCTGTTCTGAAATACCTGTGATCCAGCATAATAACATCGGCTGGACCAATCCTTGTACGAAAAAAGATGCCTTCTCCCTTCTTTTCAAAGCCAGTAGATGGATTGTTCCATGCGTTCATAAATACCTCCCTGACAGCATCCTTATCTGCCCTGGTAAATCCTTCTGGTATGCCTGCCAGGTCATTATCGAAATAGTCGTGATCGTCCCAGGTTGCATAAACCGGTATTTCAGCTACGAGATGCTGCCATGCTGGAAAGAAATCCCTCATTAGATAATCCGCCCTGTGCATGGCTGTATTGTTCAACCTGTCCTGTACACCAATGTCCCCTCCCAAAAGCATGGCGCCTGGTTGCCTGTTCCGAATAGCCTCAGACTGCTTCATATTCCCTAGTCCCCACCTGTGAAAACAGGTGCCAAAGGCAATTCGGAATCCGGAAACTTCTTCTTTTTCCGGCAGGGTATTCAATGAAGCATTATCCGGAAGATCAATTTCTTTCCCATTTACAAGAACGCTGTAGGAATACCTGGTTCCTGGCTCCAGCCCATCAATCCATACAATGGATGTCATGTCTGTAGCTGGACTGCTTTTCACGGGACCGAAAACCTTTTCTTTTCCATTTATGTTTACAAGGACTTTCACCTTTGCAGGTCCAAGAGTCCTGATCCAGAGGCTGGCTCCTTCAGATGAAACATTCCCCAATATTGGTCCCCCGAAATGTACACGCCCATTTTCTTTCCAGATCTCCTGAACCTCCTTATTTTCTGAAACCTCCGCATATGTATTTTTAGGGTCTTCGGCCAATACATTGTATGCAGTCTTATACATTTCATTGATTGCATCAGGCTGATCCCCCCACATATTCAGAAGGGCCGTGTTCACTTCAAGTGTACCTTTTGTCCTTGACTGTACTTCTTTCTGAGCAAATCCAGCCTGTGGCAGCAACACCAAAAGGGCAAGAACAATTGTTAATCCAGTTATTTTCATTATTTCGTCTTTGGTTAGTTTTCACTTGTAAAAATAATACTATCAATGATTAATTCTGCCCAAAAATCACTGACTGATTATTTTCCAGTGATTAAATAATTAATCTAAACAATAATTATGAAAATTATTCTCTGCTATTTATCCAGGGCAAGGAAATCATTTGCAACAGCCTGATTATTAAAGACTAGCTATTAAATAAACAACAGAATATAGCGGTAGGGATAGTAAATTACAACATCCAGTTGATGAAATCTAATTTTAGGTAAGTTGTAAGTCAGAAATATTGATTATTAAGTATGTAGCTATAAAATATAATAGAGAGAGATAGCGGTAGGGATAGTCAATTACAACATCCAGTCAGGTAGTCCCTCCATCTACATGAAAATAGAAAAGCCGCAGCAGTTGACACTGTTGCAGCTTTTCTGTTACCCCTTTCGGGATTGTTAAGTTGTCTTATTCTGCCTTTGCCTTTTTCTTACGCGAAACATAGTAGGCAATTCCGGCTGCACCAAGAATGGTGAGAAGTCCACCATCAAGCGGAGCGCTAGTTATGGGTTTGTCCTGGCATGAACCATCTTTGAGCCTATCCGGCTTTCCGTCAACATCATAAGGCATAGCTGCAATAAGCAACATCATTATCAGGGCAATTCCTAGCTTTTTCATGATTCTTATATAAAAAATTACACTACTTCCTCAAACAACTAAATTACCACAGATCCAATTCGAAAACAAATTTTTGGTCAACAAAAATAAAAATCTATACCCAAAAAATGAAAATCCCCCGAAACATACATGAATCAGGGGATTATCTAATTTAACCGTACCCGGAGTGGGACTTGAACCCACACGGCCATCACTGGCCACTGGATTTTAAGTCCAGCGTGTCTACCAATTCCACCATCCGGGCAGGACGGTACAGATCAGAGTATAGGGTGTGAATGTGGCATTAGTGGGTGTGGGTAAGTTAGGCATGTCGCGCCCTGAGATCTGCAAAAAAAAATCCCCGGGGGGATTTTGAGCGAGAAACGGGACTCGAACCCGCGACCCCGACCTTGGCAAGGTCGTGCTCTACCAACTGAGCTATTCTCGCGTGTAGCGCCGCAAATTTAAAGTAAATTTTGTGAATCGCAAAAAATCCATCACCAGAAATTGCTTTATTCGAGGCCTGTGATCTTCTTGATCTCGTTTAGTTTGTTTAATGCTTCCAGGGGCGTCAGGTTGTCAACATCCAGATTCTGGATTTCATCACGGATTTGTTTAAGCACAGGATCATCCAACTGGAAAATGGAAGTCTGGAATCCTTCACGCTGGGCAGCAAGATCCCCGACTGGTTTTGTAAGGGAATGTTTCTGATGGGATTTCTCCAATTCCTCCAGGATCTCACTGGCCCGATGGACTACCGAGCGAGGCATGCCCGCCATCTGGGCAACATGAATCCCAAAGCTGTGCTCACTTCCCCCCGGTTCCAGTTTCCGGATAAAAATAACCTTGTCCTTCAACTCCTTAATGGAAACATTAAAATTCTTTACACGCTTGTAATCCTTTTCCATCTCATTAAGCTCATGGTAATGAGTGGCGAACAGTGTTTTAGCTTTAAACTTTGGATGCTCATGGATATACTCCACCATCGCCCATGCGATAGATATTCCGTCATAGGTGGCTGTTCCACGCCCGATCTCATCAAGCAGAATAAGGCTTCGTTCCGAAAGATTATTAAGAATGCTTGCTGCTTCATTCATCTCAACCATGAAGGTTGACTCACCCAAAGAGATATTGTCCGAGGCCCCTACCCTGGTAAAGATCTTATCTACCCATCCTATTTTTGCTGAATCAGCAGGGACAAAGCTGCCCATCTGGGCCATCAGTGTGATCAATGCTGTTTGTCTCAGGAGTGCCGATTTCCCGGACATATTCGGACCTGTAAGGATGATGACCTGTTGTTCACGGGTATCCAGGAAAACATCATTAGGTATGTATTCTTCATCAAGAGGAAGTTCCTTTTCGATAACCGGGTGCCTGCCCTGCTTAATGTCAATTAGTTCTGAATGGTCAACTTCAGGCCTATGGTAATTATTCTCTAAGGCAATTATTGCAAAAGATAAAAGGCAGTCCAGCTTCGCAGTAAAAAAGGCATTTTGCTTGATTATGGGTATGAAATCCATAACGGCAATGACAAGATCATGAAAAAGGTTTGCTTCAAGGCTCATAATCTTCTCTTCAGCACCAAGAATCTTCTCTTCATACTGCTTCAGTTCATCCGTAATGTATCGTTCTGCACTGACAAGTGTTTGTTTCCGGACCCATTCCTCCGGCACCTTGTCCTTATGTGTGTTGCGAACCTCAATATAATATCCGAAAACATTGTTAAAAGCTATCTTCAGGGAAGGTATGCCGGTGCGGGCACTTTCCCTTTCCTGCATCTGGCTCAGGTAATCCTTGCCGGAATGGGCAATCTGCCTTAATTCATCCAGTTCGGCAGAAACCCCTTCTGCAATGACATTCCCTTTGTTTACCAGGTTAGGGGGGTCCTCCATAAGCTCCTTAGCTATTCGATCCCGGATTTCCTCGCATGGGTCAAGCTGCTCACCCAATTTTTTCATTCCCTCTTCCCCTGCTGCCTTGCATATTTCCTTAACGGGAATCAGGGCTTCCAGTCCAATTCTTAACTGCTGCATCTCCCTTGGAGTTACTTTCACGGCTGAGACCCTGGATAGTATCCTTTCCACATCTCCCATTTTCTTCACCTCGGAAACCAGTCCATCTCTCGACTCCTTGTCCCCATACAAATACTCAACTATGTTAAGCCTTTCATTAATGGAAACAATATCCTTCAGGGGAAGAACCATCCAGCGCTTTAGCAGCCTGGCTCCCATGGGGGAATGGGTCCGGTCAATTACATCGATTAGAGTCCTTGCTCCTTCCTGTAGTGCCTGGAACAATTCCAGGTTCCGGATCGTAAACTTATCCAGCCATACGTAGTGATCCTCTTCAATCCGACTAAGGGAAGTAATATGATCCGTTTTGTTATTCTGGGTTATTTCCAGGTACTGCAGAATAGACCCGGCCGCAATGACTGCATAGGGAAGATTCTGAACACCAAAACCCTTCAGTGAACTTGTCCGGAATTGCTTTAGGAGACGGTCATTGGCAGTCTCCTCGGTAAATACCCAGTCATCCAGTCCAAATGTATAATACTTATCCCCAAAGGTTTCAAGGAATTCTTTCTTTTGGGCCTTTTCTATCAGTACCTCCTTTGGCTGAAAACTGCTCAGTAATTTATCAGCATATTCAGCACTGCCCTGGGCAGCAAGGAATTCTCCGGTTGAGATATCAAGGAAGGCAATCCCAGTCAGGTTCTTGTCAAAACATATACCTGCCAGAAAATTATTCT
This sequence comes from uncultured Bacteroidaceae bacterium, assembly GCA_963777115.1. GTDB lineage: Bacteria > Bacteroidota > Bacteroidia > Bacteroidales > SM23-62 > SM23-62. The sequence goes on from CAVZPP010000005.1 coordinate 202,791, forward strand.
CCTTATGTTCAAGAACATTCTCATTGAAAGATACTCCGGGGGTAACCATCTCGGTAATTCCCCTTTTAACAATCTTTTTCGTAAGCTTAGGATCCTCCAGTTGTTCACAGATTGCTACTCTTTGTCCCGCACGCACAAGCCTGGGCAGGTAGGTATCCAATGCATGGTGAGGGAAACCTGCCAGTTCAACATAACTTGCAGCTCCATTGGCCCTCCGTGTCAGGGTAATTCCAAGAATATTTGATGCCCTGATGGCGTCTTCTCCAAAGGTTTCATAGAAGTCCCCTACCCTAAACAACAGGACAGCATCAGGATGCTGATGCTTGATGCTGTTGTACTGTTTCATCAACGGTGTTTCAACATATTTAGAAGGGGAAGACATGAATTCAGATAATGAATAAAAAACTCACATAAAAATATACGAAAAAGGCTCCGTATAAAAGGCCTAATGACAGGTTGTTGATAAATTTTTTATGTACGCTATCGAACAGAACCTGTACCATTGCGTACATTATTTATTGATGCCCAAAGATGACAAAAATCATGTATTTTACAGGTTTCCAGCGCATTGCGTCTTTTGGCATAATTACTGCGAACTTGAGATCGGTTGTTCATAATAATTATTTATTATTTACTAATTGTCAGTAGAAAAAAATCCCCGGTTTCGGAGCAACCGGGGATTCAGATTCAACATCTTAAGAGTATTAGAGTAGAAAGATGAAGAATAATTGCGGTTTAAATATAATCTTTTCCTGATAAAAATTCAAGGTTTAAGGTTAATTTAAATTATTCATACTCAACCCCTGTTTAGACCGCAGGAGCTACTTCTTTATACTACAAATAAGATCAAGTTTGTTGAATTACCCAGGTACCCGCTTCCTCCGGAATCGGGTACCTGTTTTTCACCCTGTCAGTTCGTAGCAGCTTAAACCTTATTTATTAATTATTAACCCAAAACTCTAGCCAATGAAAAAGTATGCATTTATTTTGTTATGCTTATTCCTGGGGGTTCTCATCGCATCCGGACAAGACCGACAAATTACCGGTCAAATTACTTCAGCTGCTGATGGCTCAACCTATCCAGGAGTCACCGTAATGGTCCCAGGGACCACTATCGGTGCAATCTCTGATTTGGATGGGAATTTTACAATTTCCGTTCCAGATGATGCCCCTGAACTCCAGTTTAATTATGTCGGCATGAAAACCGTTAAGGTTTCCATCGAGGGCAGGTCAGTAATCGACGTGCAGATGGAAGAAGACATTCTTGGACTCGAAGAAGTAGTTGTAGTCGGTTATGGCCGACAACTTAAAACCGATATTACCGGTTCTATTTCCAAGGTATCAACCGATGATCTTAATGAAGTGCCAACAGTAAGCTTTGAGCATGCCCTCCAGGGGGTATCTTCCGGAGTACATATTGAACAATCTTCCGGGAAATTAGGTGAAGGCACAAAAGTAAGGATCCGCGGATCCAGTTCAGTATCAGCAGACAACCAACCGCTCTACGTTGTTGATGGTATCCCCCTTTACACCGAAAACACAGCAATCCTTACCAACCATGCTACCAATCCGCTTGCACAGATCAATATGGCGGATGTTGAAACCATTGAGGTCCTGAAAGATGCATCTGCTTCCGCCATTTACGGGTCAAGGGCAGCAAATGGTGTTATTATGATAACCACCAAGCGTGGTAAGGCAGGAAAGACAAATATTGATGTGAACTTCTCTCAGGGTGTAAGTACCCGTTCGAATGTAGTCGGATTCCTGAATGCATCTGAATACCGTGAATTGCTGGATGAGGCTGCCCAAAACGGTCTTGACCAGGGAGATCCATGGGAATTTGGTGATCTTCAGACATTCAGGGAGTGGGTCAATGATGCAATTATACCTGGTTACCTGGAAGATCATTTTGAGCAATCCTATGATGAGAACTGGGAAGAAGCAGCATTCCGTCAGGGATCGGTCACAAACTTTGATCTGTCAGCAAGCGGAGGAAATGAAAAGACCACCTTTTATACGGGTGTTTCCTACCTGGACCAGGACGGTATTCTAATTGACAACCATTTTAGGAGGGCAAGCGGCAGACTGAATCTTGAGCATGCTGCGGCAGATAGGATTAAAATCGGGATGAATACCATGTTCTCCAGGACTCAGTTGGACAGGGTAGCAGGTGATAATGCTTTCGCCACACCACTCCAGATGGTCGCACAGGTACCGGTTACGCCTATTACAGATCCTGAAACAGGCGAACTGAATATTAATACCCTCTATCCTAATGGATTGATAGATGCGCGGGATAACTGGGCAAAGAATGTGGCCTACCGTGCACTCGGAAACGTATTCTTTACCTGGGAGTTTGTCAGGGGACTTTCATGGAGAACTGATCTTGGATACGACCTGACGACCCAAAAGGAAGATGAATTCCAGGGCAGGAATACAAATGATGGCGCGCCCGATGGTGGAGGAACATCCCGGAATGTTAACGTTATTAAGTTTACAACCAATAACTATTTAAGCTATAACAGGGAGTTTGGTGGAATCCATAATCTAAGTATTGTAGCTGGAATGTCCTTTGAAGATATTGATAGAAACCTGGTATCAGTTCAAGCATCAGGATTTCCGACAGATGCCTTCCAGACCATTGCCAGTGCAGCAAACAATACATTTTATTCAAGCTCTGAAACGGCTTTTGCGTATGCATCCTATTTTGCCCGTGCGAATTATAAGTTAATGGACAAATACCTCTTTGGGGCAAGCGTCAGGCATGACGGATCTTCAAGGTTTGGATCAAATAACCGATACGGAACCTTCCCTGCATTCTCTGCCGGCTGGATAGCGTCAAGGGAGGGATTTCTCCAGAATGTTGACTGGTTAAGCTTCCTGAAGATACGAGCAAGTTATGGCATTACCGGGAACTCCGGAATTGGCAACTTCGATCATATGGGTACCTATACCGGAGCAAACTATGCAGGTGTATCAGGAATAAGACCCTGGACACTGGCCAGTCCAGATCTAAAATGGGAAACTACCACACAATCAGATATTGGACTGGATTACGGTTTCTTCCGAAACAGGATCAACGGTGAGATTGATGTATACTTTAAAAAAACTGAAGATCTGTTACTCGCCAGAACATTGCCAGCTTCTTCGGGATATACAGGTGTGACACAAAATCTTGGATCCCTGGAAAACAAGGGTTGGGAATTTGTAATCAACACCAATAACCTGGTTGGTGAATTCAAATGGAATACCAGTTTTAATATATCAGGCAATAAAAATAAGGTGCTTGATATTGCCGGTCCGGATATAATCCAGATGGAAAACCGTGTGCGCGAGGGACAACCCATTGGTGTTTTTGTTACACGCAGTTATGCCGGCGTCAACCCGGACAACGGACATGCATGGTATTATATGGAAGACGGTTCAAAAACGGAAGATTACAACCTGGCACCCAACCTGGTAGTTGGCAGTCCAAATCCGGATTTCCTGGGTGGCATGACCAACAGCTTCATTTACAAGGGATTTGATCTTAACGTACTTTTATCCTTTGTATATGGGAACAGTGTTTACAATGGAGGGGGACAATACCAGTCCATGCAGTTCTCCAACTGGCTGGATAACCAGACCAAGGATCAGATGACCCGATGGCAGAAGCCGGGAGATATTACAGATGTCCCACAGGCAGTTTTTCCCCAATCTGATTTTGCAGCTACCAATCCTTCTTCAAGGTACCTGAGCGATGCCTCCTATTTAAGATTGAAGAGCATAAGCTTCGGTTACAGCCTGCCGACCAGGTTGACTGACAGATTAAGCCTACGCTCACTAAGGATCTATGCAACCGGGACTAACCTGTTTACATGGACCAACTACAAAGGATGGGATCCTGAGGTAAACTATCTCGATGGTGTAGCGGACAGTCAGACTGCGACCAATATCCGGCAGGGACAGGACTTCTATACGGCTCCACAGGCGAGAACAATAACGTTAGGTCTTAAAGTAGGAATTTAATGAATTTAACAGTAACACTCAAAATCAAAAAAGATGAAAAAAGTATATAACATATCTATGATTGCGGTACTGCTGGCAGGATTCATTCTGACATCCTGCGATAAGTACCTTGATATTGAACCCAAACAGCAGATTAACGCAGAAACGGCCATAAACGGTGCCGATGATGTTCAATTGCTCCTGATCAGTGCATATGAAGGGATCAAAGGAACCCGGGGCACCAATGAAGCTGGTGAACTGTATGGGGGCTCATTTAATTTCGCTTCCGAATTAATTGCCGGTACAAATCATGTGATCTGGGCAGGAACCTATGAACAGCAGAGGGAGTTCTATGCCAAGTCCATCACCACCGGCAACCTGATGGTTCGGGATACCTGGATTCGCGGATACGAAGTAATAAATATTTGCAATATGGTGATTTCCTTCCTTGACGTTGTTGAGGACCCGGCTGATAAGGCCAGACTGGAAGGTGAAGCAAAAGGAATTCGTGGTATGATGTATTTTGAGTTTGTAAGGCTTTGGGGACTTCCCTATGAACCCGGACAGACCAATGATCAACTCGGAGTTCCAATCCTTACAACACCGACTATTGCGGTTACAGATATCACATCTCCGGAGAGGGCTACTGTCGAGGCAGTCTATAACCAGGCGATTTCCGATCTTGAAGACGCAGAGACACTGCTAACTCCATTTGAAGGAAACAATGGTTATATTTCGACCTATGCAGCATCCGCTATGCTTTCCAGGGTATACCTGCAGAAGGGGATGTATGCGGAAGCAGCAGTAAAGGCTGATCGTGTGATTCAATCCGGATTGTATAGTCTTTCTTCAGCTCCTTTAGAGGCATTTAATAATAAATCCGATGTAGCTGAAGATGTCTTTGCCATTCAACAGAACGAAACCAGTAATTATGGAGAAAATAATGACGGATTGGCTACACACTGGGCTAATCTTGCCGGCCAGGGAAGAGGGGATATTGATATAACCCCAGCATTTCTTACCCTTTTCGATGGTAACGATTCCCGAGGTGGACTTATGGAAGATACTGAGGTAGGTATTACCCAGATAGACAATGTCTACGAGATGTACTATCTGGGAATTTCTGACCTCGGCACCGGAGGAATTGCATCTGCCAAATATGGGGACAGCCGGAGAAATTTTCCGGTTATCCGCCTGGCAGAAATGTATGTTACCCGTGCAGAGGGTAATTTCGAAGCCGGTACAACGACAGGGGACACCCCGCTGGCCGATATAAATTTCATTAGAGACAGGGCTGGTGCTCCTCCCCTGCCAAATGTGGACCAGGATGCCATCCGCATGGAGAGATACCTGGAACTATGCTGGGAGGGATTCCGCCTGCATGACCTGAAACGCTGGAAGGAAAATATCGGTGACGATCCCTATGATGCCGGGAACCTGATTTTTCCCATTCCTGAACGTGAAATGGAAGCAAACGATAATCTGGTTCAGAATTCATATTACACAGGAGGCTAGAGATCCATTGCCGGATGTTTTCTGTGTGGGGCCGGTTCGTTTAGAGCCGGCCCCTTTATTATGATCCCTGCCTATATCATTTTTCCCTGGTTTCATGTTTTACAACTCCCCCACTGAAAAATCAAAATTCATTTTGCTAATTAACTTTGATCCAGTGAACACTTAAGCCGGAATTAATGCAAAATATTCTCATTCTTGGAGCGGGACTTTCAAGCTCTACATGTATTAAATACTTACTGGACAATTCCCGGGAAAACCATTGGAAAATCAAGCTGGGTGACAAGAATGAGGATCTTGCCCGGCAAAAGATCGGCGATCATCCTAATGGTTCTGCTTTCCACTTTGATGTAGAGAATGAAACTCAGAGGGACAGCCTGATATCCGATGCTGATATTGTTATTTCCATGCTTCCTGCCAGATTCCATTCCCTGGTTGCCGAATCATGTGTCAAAAATAGAAGACATATGGTTACTGCCTCCTATGTTTCAGATGATATCAGAAAACTTGATGAGGAGGCCCGAAAAAATGGTGTTTTACTTCTTAATGAGATTGGTGTTGACCCGGGCATCGATCATATGTCAGCCATGCAATTGCTTGATAAAATCAGGTCTGAAGGTGGAAAAGTTGATGTTTTTGAATCGAATACAGGGGGATTGGTAGCTCCGGGATCTGATAATAATCCATGGAAGTATAAATTCACCTGGAATCCCAGGAATGTGGTACTTGCCGGACAGGCAGGAGCGCGTTTTCTGCATAATGGCAAATTCAAATATATCCCCTACCAGAAACTATTCCAGAGATATGAGATTATTAAAATTCTTGAACTGGGAGAATTTGAGGTATATCCCAACCGTGACTCCCTTACCTACCAGGAAGAATATGGATTGCAGGATATATCAACTATGTTTCGGGGAACCATTCGAAGAACCGGTTTCTGTGATGCCTGGGATGCGCTGGTGCAGCTGGGAGCAACAGACGATTCCTACCTGGTTGAATTCCCGGGAATAATGGACATATCGTGATTTTACAAATAGTTTCCTGGCCTATAATATCGTTGATCCTGTGGAAACAAAACTGGCAAGATACCTGGATCTGGAGGAAGAAGGTGAGATCATGAAGAAGCTTCAATGGTTGGGACTTTTCGATCGTAAAAAAGCGAAAGTTCAAGACCAAACTCCGGCAAGGGTACTGCAGGCATTACTGGAAGAAAAACTGACCCTGGACCCGGGAGATAAAGATATGATTGTAATGCAACACCAGATTGAGTATATACTTGACAATAAGCGCCATAGAATCGTCTCCTCTATGTCAATACTGGGAGAGGACCAGGTTCATACCGCAATGTCCAAAACCGTCGGTATCCCGGTTGGTATTGCTGCAAAACTGATCCTTCAGGGAAAAACATCCCTGACTGGTGTTCAAATACCCATCCACCCTCAAATCTATGATCCGGTAATGAAAGAACTGGACAAATACGGGGTTCGATTCACAGAGGAATAGTTTGTTCGGAATCAAAAAGCCAGGTAAAATTCCTTTGTCAATTCCCGGTATTCATCTGTATAATCATGCCGTTCCCCTTTCTCAATGATAATCTCATCCTCTGAACAGGATCCCGGGTAAGTCCGGAATTCCATCAGGTATCTTTTAACAGGGCCCTGAGGTGTCGGTCTTATGGCCAACTGCCTGTGCAGATGGAGTCCAGCTTCAGAACAAATATCCTTAAGAATTCTTCCTTCCTCAAGGGGAAATACAAAACAAAGCCTACCTTCAGGAAGCAACATTGGTTTTGAGTACCTGACCAGATCGTCTATTGTGAGCTGAGTATTATGCCTGCTATGCATTCTTCCCTTGTCAACCGGCATCAGGGAATCCTGGAAGAAGGGCGGGTTTGAAATAATCATATCAAACCTTTTTTTTGTATTGAATTCCTGGAGGGAAGTATGTACAATATTGATCCTTTCAGACCAGGGACTTACAGTCACATTTATCCGGGCCTGTTCAAAGGAGGGCTGGTCTATCTCAATGGCCGTTATTTCGGCATTTGAACGCTGGGCAACCATTAAAGCCAGTAGCCCGGTACCGGTTCCTATGTCCAGAACGGACCTCACGCCCTTGACATCTGCCCAGGCTCCGAGCATAACGCCATCAGTACCTACTTTAAAGGCCGATTGATCCTGTTCTATCAGGAATTCTTTAAACTGGAACCAATTATTAGCCATGTCCTTTGTCATCAAATATCCCCATCCCAAAGAGGGCATAGTCATATTTTACCGGATCTTCAGGATCGAGTCTCCTAAGTTCCCCGGTGAGCTCCTCCACAGCCTTCCAATCATTTTGTTTTCTATTCAGAAGTCCCAGTTGCCTTGCTGTATTCCCGGTATGAATGTCCAGGGGGATATAGAGATCTGCAGTAGCTATTCCTGACCAGAGGCCGAAATCAACTCCCCCTTCATCCTTTCTTACCATCCAGCGAAGAAACAGGTTGAGACGTTTACAGGCAGATCCCCGGGTTGGGTCTGCAAGGTGTTTTATACTCCTTTGGGGATGCCCTGTCATTAAGAATTCATTACGAAAACTCAGGATAGCGTCCTGAATACTATTTCTTATTCTATAACCCTTCATGAATGATTCCTGCAATCCTTCTCCAGATTTATAGAGCCGGCTGAGGGATTTGATGAAAAACATGCAATCTTCATCGTTAAATGTCCTGTGTTTAAAATCTTTGAAAATCCTCAGATCCCGATCTTCCATATACAGGAGAAAATCAATCGGGTTTTTATCCATTCGGCTGACCAGATCAAGGGTGTTTTTAATGATCATATCACGTCTTCCCCAGGCCAGGGTTGCAGCAAGAAATCCTGAAATTTCAATATTCTCCCGGACAGAAAATGAATGAGGTATCTGGACAGGATCATTCTCAATGAAGGCGGGCGTGTTAAACTTTGCTGCCTTTTCCTCAAGCAGGCTTTTGATGTTATCTGGCTGGGGAATCATGAGATGATCTGTCCGTCTTTCATACGGATCATCCTGTCTGACATTTCAGCGAGTTCCATGTCATGGGTAACTATGACAAAGGTCTGGTTAAACTTTTCACGAAGCACAAAGAACATTTCATGAAGTTCCTTTTTATTCTGACTGTCAAGGTTCCCTGAAGGTTCATCAGCAAGTATCACTGCCGGATCATTAATCAGGGCCCTGGCCACGGCAACCCGCTGTTGTTCCCCACCTGACAATTCATTGGGTTTATGTTCAAGTCTTGCCTCCAGGCCAAGAAATGCGAGTAATTCACGGGCCCTTGATTCAACTTCTCTTCGGGAACGTTTGGCTATATAACCCGGGATACAAACATTCTCCAGGGCAGTGAATTCAGGAAGAAGATGGTGAAACTGGAAAACAAATCCAATTTTCTGGTTGCGAAATCTCGCCAGTTGCTTTTCTTTGAGTGAATCGATATTTGTATCTCCAATCCAAACCTCTCCCTGGTCCTTTTCCATCAGTGTCCCTATGATCTGAAGGAGAGTTGTTTTACCTGCCCCGCTGGCTCCGACTATGGATATGATCTCTCCCTGCTTGATTTCCAGTTCAATTCCCTTAAGAACCTGTAATTCCCCAAAAGACTTTTTAATATTATTGGTACGGATCATAGACCGGATGAATTAATTCAGAACAAGGTACAAATATACCAAATACAGTGACAGCATAAGCATTCCCTTCCATCTCGCGAGTTTCAATAAGGGAGGTATTACAGCGAGAAAAATAAGTAAGAGGCTCACACCTACAAACCAGAAGATATCGAAGCTCAGGATCAGGGGATTTACGTCAAGAGGTTTGATCATGGAAGTAATTCCCAGAACAAAACCAATATTGAAAATATTAGAGCCAATAATATTACCAATTGATATATCCGTTTGTTTTCTGAACGCGGCAATGGCAGAGGTGGTCAGTTCCGGTATGCTGGTCCCAACTGCAATCATAGATACGGAAATAATCCTTTCACTGAGTCCGAATGATTTTGCTACGATAATGGCATTGTCTACCAGCAGGTTCGCCCCCAGTGCCAGTCCCCCGCTCGCAGCAAGCACCCCCAAAAGGGCCACCCAGGTCTTCATGCCGGATTCAGCCGGAATTACATCGTCTCTGGTATCTCGTTTTGAACGATAAACAGATACAATCACGTAAATCAGGAGCAGTATAAAAATGGTCCCTCCTTCCAGTGCAGTAAACCGCAGATCTCGAATGACAAACCAGAAGCCCAGACTGAATAGTAGCAGAACGGATCCGTCAAACCGGAGAGTTGAGAATCTTATAGGTATGGGAAGGATAATGGATGCCAGGGCAAGAACCAGAAGAACGTTGGAAATATTCGAGCCAACAATATTATAAATAGCCAGATCGGTATGCCCCTTGAGTGCTCCTGTCAGGCTGACCAGCAACTCCGGGGCCGATGTGCCGATGGCTACAATCGTTAGTCCAATTACAAAAGGGGATAGTTTTAATCTTTTGGCGAAGGATATGCTACATGTAATCAGTAATCTGCCACTGAAGATGAGTAAAACAAAACCAATCAGTAGCAGGAGGTATTGCATTCGGTTGGAAGCTTACTTCAGGTCTTTCTTGAATTTCTTGAAATCACTGACCATGCCATCGGTACTGCTTTTTAAATTGTCCCCCATCTCTTTAAGGTCTTCTTTGATTTCAGGGGCTGAATCGTTTAGTTCACGCTTGATATCATCTGCAGCCTTCCGGAATTCCCTCATACCTTTGCCCAGTCCCCTAGCCATCTCCGGAATCTTCTTGGATCCAAAGAGCAAGAGAACTGCCAGTCCAATTATTACAATCTCCTGTCCGCTTATGAATAATAAAGTGTCTGGCATAACCTGATTTGCTTACTGTAAAGATACTGCAGAATTTCTGAAATCGGAAACATCCGGCTTTCTAGAGCTAAAAAAAATAGTTTCATGTTAAAATTTACAATAAAACCGATTGCATTGTTAAAAAAGCAGCCTCTCAAATTTTGGGCTCATCAATCTCGGCATTACTAATTCGTCTCGGCTTTTAGCGCAATAGCGCTAAAAATAGGTTCCTCATTAGCAATACCTTCGATTGAGTAGAGGAGCCCAAATTTTGCAGCTGCGTTTTAATAATGCTGAAGGTTGTAAATTTTATCAGGATCTTTTCTTGGCTTTCAGAACCCGGGTTGTTTCCGATTTCAGAATCGTATCGTAAACAACAGGGGTTGCAATAAAGAGTGAAGAATAAGTTCCCACAACAACACCGACCAGCAATGCAAATGTAAATCCTCGGATTACCTCACCTCCAAACAGGAAAATCATCAGCAATACAAAGAAGGTACTCAATGAAGTACTGAATGTACGACTAAGTGTGCTGTTCAATGCAAGGTTAATAATCTCGGCCCTTCCGCGTTTTCGGTATAATCCGACATACTCCCTTATCCGGTCAAATACAACTACGGTATCGTTAATAGAGTAACCAACAACAGTAAGAATAGCTGCAATAAAGGCCTGATCAATTTCAAGGGAGAACGGCATAATCCCGTAAAAGATAGAGAATATGCCCAGAACGATCATTACATCGTGCAGCAGTGCTACTACTGCTCCCATACCATACTGCCAGTTTCTAAACCTGACAAGGATATAGATAAAGATGGCCAGCAGGGCAAAAAGAATAGCCCAGACCGCCTGTTTCCTAATATCGTCTGCTATAGTTGGACCGACTTTCTGTGAACTCTGCCGGTAATCTGACAAGAAGCTCTGGAAGGATACATCATCTCCAATATAGGATTGGAGTCCCTCGTAAAGCAACCTTTCCACTTCCTCATCCACCTCAATATCATTCTCATTAATTTTGTACTTGGTGGTCACCCTAACCTGGTTGTCAGCTCCAAAGGTTATTACCTGAGGTGCTTCCCCGTAGACAGCTGCAAGATCTGCCTGGATATCCATGGTATTTACTGTCTGTTCGAACTTAACTACGTATGTCCGTCCACCTGTGAAGTCAATACCCTGATTTAGTCCCCTGGTAAACAAAGAAGCAATTCCCAGTAGTACAATAGTCCCTGAGATAATATAGAAAGTCCGGCGCTTGGCAATGAACTGGATATTTGTATTCTTGAACAAGTTCTCAGTCAATTTGGTAGAGAAAGTTAGTTTCCGGCCCTTTGTGAGCATTCTCTCATAAACCAGGCGGGTAATGAAAACAGCTGAAAAGAGAGATGTCAGAATACCAATAACAAGCGTGGTAGCAAAACCTTTAATCGGACCTGTACCGAATATCAGCAGAATAATCCCTGTTAGCAGTGTGGTTACGTTGGCATCAATAATTGCTGAGTAAGCATTTTTATATCCGTCAGCAATGGCCTGTTTAATACCTTTCCCTGCAGCAAGTTCTTCACGTATTCTCTCAAAGATAAGCACGTTGGCATCCACCGACATACCTATTGTTAATACAATACCCGCTATCCCCGGAAGGGTAAGTACTGCCCCCAGTGAGGCAAGTACACCGAACAGGAAAAACATGTTGGTTATCAGGGCAAAATCAGCAACTAATCCTGCCCTGTTGCTGTAGTAGAATACCATATAAAGCATGACCACAATAAAAGCCAGGAGGAATGAATTCAGACCGGATTTGATGGCTGCATGTCCAAGTGAAGGACCAACGATAGCCTCCTGTTCAATTCTTGCAGGTGCGGGGAGTTTACCTGACTTCAGTACATTCACAAGGTCTTCAGCACCTGCATAGGTATAGTTACCGCGGATGGTTGAACGACCATTAGGGATTTCCTCATCAACTGTGGGAGCGGATACAACGAAACCATCCAATACAATAGCAATCGCTTTACCTACATTTTCACGGGTCAGTCTTGCCCAGACCTGAGCACCTTCGGGATTCATTCCCATGGTAACAGTGGGTGCTCCGCCTGTTTGTGCAAAGTCAACACTGGCGTTGGTAACAGCTGAACCATCAAGCGGGGGTCTGCCGTCACGTCCAGTTACCCGGAGTGCATAAAGAGTAAAGTAATTCTCGCCTTCATCGAAGGGAGACATATCCCAATGAAAACTAACATCCCTTGGCAGAAGAGTACGAATCTGAGTCATATTCAGGTACATCCTGATGGTTCCGGTGTCATTGTGATGGGCAAATCCGACGCCAGCGCCCGGAACAAATTGTCCCTGACGAGTAACATTTGGCTGAAGTATCCCAAGCAGGGGATTCTCTGCGATAAAAGCATCCAACGACATATTTGCTGAATCAGCAGACAGGCTGTCTGAACTGATCTGCTCGAGTAGGCTAAGGCCATCCTGCCCCTCTTCTGTCGCAGTTTCGGAATCAGTCTGACCCAGTTCAGTAAGAAGGGAATTATCTTCAGAAGGTGTCTCTGTTACCTCTGCCGTTTCTGTCTGAATTCCATCAGCTGTTTGTTCAGCATCCATGAGTGCCTTTTCGGCATTCAAAATTTCACTAAGCCTTGCATTCGCAGCTTGCAGATATTGGAAAATCTCTGCATTCTCATATGTTTCCCAGAATTCGAGGTTTGCAGTTCCCTGTAAGAGTTTCCTGACTCTTTCAGGTTCCTTAACACCAGGTAGCTGAACCATTATCCGGCCTTGGGTTTCAAGCCTTTGAATATTAGGTTGAACGACCCCAAAACGGTCAATCCTGTTCCGCAGTACGTTAAAGGCATTGTCCATCGATCCTTCGGTCTGTGCCCGGATTATCCTGAGAACTTCGTCATTGGAGGAATTAAAATCAATTTCACCTCTGAGTTCACGGGTTGCAAAAATGGCTGCTAGGCGTGCATTCGGATCAATTTCCTCAAAAGCCCTCCCGAAAAGAGTTATGAAGTCATCCTGTGAGTCCAACTGGTATTCCCTTGCCAGGGTGATTGCCTGATTAAAGATTGTGTCGGTATTATAGTTTGAAAGTGACCGGAGCATATCCACCATGGAAACTTCCAGGGTAACGTTCATCCCCCCCTTCAGGTCCAGTCCCAGGTTAATCTCACGTTCCTGACACTCACGATAAGTATACTTCCGAAGAATGATATTATATACTGTTTCGCTGGCGATGGAATCAAGATATCTTGCTTCAAGAGTGGAATCTCCAGCGGCATACTCAACTGCGTCTTTTTTCACCTTACGGCTGACGAAAGTAAATGATAACTGATAAACACATACAACGGCCAGTGCGATGGCAAATAGCCTTACGGCCCCTTTATTCTGCATTTGGTTCTGATTTAATTATATACAACGCCTCCCGGCGGTCCTTAATTTGAACCCGCAAATATATATAATTTTCGCATTTTTCCCGGGTATTTTCAGGGAAATTTAAGGAGTGGGAGGAACTACAGGATATATTAGAAAAGATTCATGTCATCAAGGACTTTCATAACCGATTTTACAGAATCGGCAGATTGTTGAAGAAGTCCAAGTTCCTCATCAGTCAGGTCCAGTTCAATTACCTTCTCGATTCCGTCTTTACCGAGAACAACAGGGACTCCCAGATATACATCCTTGAGTCCGTATTCACCTTCCAGACGAATGGAGACCGGGAATATCTTTTTCTTATCGCTCAAAACTGCTTCTGCCATCAGAGCTGCTGCTGCACCAGGGGCATACCAAGCAGAGGTACCCAGTAATTTAACAATTTCACCTCCCCCTACACGTGCTCTCTGAACAATGGCCTGGCTGGTTTCTTCATCCATCAGTTTCGCAAGGGGTACACCACCAACAGTGGTCAGTCGTGGCAGTGGCACCATGGTATCTCCGTGTCCTCCAAGCAACACGGACACCACGTCGTTTGGAGAAACATCCAGTGCTTCAGCTATGAATGCGTTATACCTTCCTGTATCCAGAATCCCAGCCTGTCCAAATACCTTCTGGTTTGATTTTCCGGAAGCAAGCTGGGCAGCATAAGTCATTACATCCAATGGATTTGATACGACAATGATCACAGCATCCGGAGAAGCGGCAACTGCTTTTTCTGTAACTGACTTAACAATTCCGGCATTGGTTTTAATAAGGTCATCCCTCGACATTCCGGGTCCACGTGGAATCCCCGAAGTCACGATTACAATGTCGGAATCCCTGGTCCGCTCATAATCATCCGTTACCCCTACTACCCGGGTGTCAAAATTATTAATGGACGAGGTCTGCCAGATATCAAGGGCTTTGCCCTCGGCAACGCCTGGCTTAATGTCGACCAATACTATTTCTTTTACAAGATTTTTGTGGGCTAGGACATCGGCACATGTAGCGCCTACATTTCCTGCACCTATGACTGTGATTTTTGGCATGGTTGATTAATTTGGTTGCTACTGAAACAAATGTAAATAAATTTTAGCCGGTAGCAAATAAAGAGAATGTGTTTCACAGTACGGTTTATTTCATAGATTATTATCTTTAACCCTAATGAGAATTAGTCTTCACATGCTAATAGCAGGAATGCTTATTTGGGGATCAGCCAAAGGGCAAATCCCTGGAGTGGATACCTTATTCAAAGCGAATGACTTGATCTATTTCTCGGAGGTAGAAAAAGATGCATTCCATGAATTTTTCAAAGGTGAACCGGATTATCTCGCTATGATTTGCGCTCTCAATCCTTCGACTGACGAAAGGGAACTTAAGATTTACAGGGAATGGTTGGATGATGTAGCGAACATCATCCGTGATAAAAAGTTTGATAAACTGAGCGAAGAAAAAAAGATAGAGCACATCACCAAATATGTTAGCAAAACCTTACTTATTCAATATCAGCATGCGGCGGATTTCAGTGAACTTTTTAGGTATGGATCTTTCAATTACATAACGGCTGCTGCTATTTATTCGTTTTTACTGGATCGGCTGGGTATCCCTTATGAGATCCATGAGTTACCCACCCATTTATACCTTATGGCCTACCCTGAAACCAAGCGAATCCGGTTTGAGACATCCAAACCCGGGCATCAGTATTTTATGCCGGATCATGAAATCCGTACAAATTTCGTTGATTACTTACATAAGCAGGGCGTTATAGATACCAGGACTTACCAAAATAACAGCATAAGGGATCTATTCCAGCAATATTATTTTGCCGGATACAGCCTATCAATACAGAATATGATTGGGATGTTGTATCTGAATTCTGCAATTGAATTGATAGTGGATGAGAAGAATGTTGACTCGTATTCACAAATGGAAAAGGCATATATTCTACACCCCTCCTACAAATCACAATACATGCTATTGCTTGAACTCAACAGGTATCTTTTGAATATGGATTATCATAATCCACTTCACCTGGGATACCTGATAAAAGCAAGCCGGCTTATCGATTTCGGGATCAGCCGTGAGGTAGTTGAAGACTTTCTCTCAGATATCGTATATACCGTACTGGTAAAAGAGGAGGACCGGGAGAGTTTCATGTATATTTACAAATACCTGATGGAATTTCTCAGGGATAAAGAACTTAAAAATGAATTTTCTTTCCTGTACCTCTATGAAAGCGGTAGAATGGAATTTAATCAAAACCGGTATGGGAAAGCCCTTGATTTCTTTGAATCAGCCTACCAGATAAAACCGGATGACGAGGATGTCAGTGAATTGCTCACACGATCACTTGCAGGATACTATCTTAATGTCAGTCCCGCTATAGTTCTTGAAAAAATCCAATTATTCGACTCCAGCTATACTGCAGTAACACAGGAAGAATTATATAAGGTGGTAAAGATTCAGACCTTCCTGCAATTATTTGGCGAGGCATTTCAACTGCAGGACGGAGTTACCGGAGAACGGTACATGTTCAAATTTGAGAAATTATTAAGTGAAAACCCCGAAGCTGAAATTGACCAGCAGCTGATTGGCCGTTCCTATTCATCTGCGGCCATCTATTATTACAGAAGTGGACAGGTAAAAAAATCCAGGCAGGTCAATTGAAAAAGGCCTTTCCTATGCCCCCGACAATATTGAACTTAAGCTAAAAATGAAAGCATTCCAATAATCTGACCGGGAAATACCAGGTTCTGATTAATGTTTGTTTTCAAGGGCGAGGTGATATTCCCTCTGGATTATGTGGTAATTATTTAGTTTGGTCTTGGCCCTGGCAATAATGTTAATGGTTTCCATTTTAAATGTCCCCTTTGAAACATGAAATTCCATAAGGCCAATCCCATTTTTCGTATTTATTGGTGAAAGTTGATCATTCCAGTATTGTCCATCAGATAATTTCCCGCTGAAGAACTCAACATCCTTGTAACCATCTGACAATGAAATTGAAAGCTTGAAGGAATTATCCAGGCTGATCCTGTCCGTTTCCCTGAAGACAATCTTTGACTTAAATTCCCTGAGGGTTCCGTTTGTATTGTACTCCTTTAGTCCCATGCCCACCTGGCTATCAAGATATGGGATCTCCGCCTGCAACTTACCATCTTCATAATACACCTCCCGAATCCCGAAAATCTTCCCATTTAAGTATGGGGTTATCCGATAGATTTTTCCGTTCGGATAAAACCAGTGGGCTACCCCATGTTTGTAACCGTTTACAAACATTATCTCTGTCTTTATGGTTTTTCCATCCGGGTAATAATTTCTAGCTGGACCGTGCTTACGATTGTTCTCGTATGTAATAAGGTTCTCCAGGGTACCGTCACTTCGGAATTCCTTCGATTCCCCATGCCTCAGCTGTCCCAATGCCTCGGTTGAAGATTTCAGCTCACCATTTGAGTAATGCTCCTCAACGACCCGGATATTCGGATCCTTCTTCTCTGTTTTTTGTTCCGGTTTGCCCGGGGAACAGGACATCAGCAGAAGGATTGGAATTAATATTTTCAGAGATTGCAGGTATTTCAATGGTTCAGGTCCTGGATTTATCATTTCTTAATTATATGTTTTCACCTTGAATCAGTCCAATTACTTCTTCTGCCCTTGCATCGGCATCCCGTTTTGAACCTGCTTCACTGTATATCCTGATAATAGGTTCTGTATTGGATTTTCGCATATGCACCCAGCCATCAGGCATATCAATTTTTACTCCATCCTCGCGATTAACCTGAAACTGCCTGTAGTGCCCGGCTATTTTATCCAGAATCTCATCAATGGGTGCATTAGGATCAAGATTGGCCTTATTCTTGGATATATAGTAATCAGGGTAACTATCTCTTAACTGGCTGGTACTTAGTCCAGATCCAGCAAGATGGGTAAGAAATAGTGCAGCTCCGGTAAGTGCATCACGACCGTAATGCATTTCAGGATAAATGACTCCCCCGTTACCTTCGCCCCCGATAACTGCCTGGTTTTGTTTCATCGTCCGGACCACATTTACTTCGCCTACTGCAGAAGCAAAATATTTACCTCCATGCTTTTCCGTAATATCCCTTAAGGCACGTGTTGAAGAAAGATTGGAAACAGTGTTCCCGGGTGTTTTTCCAAGAACATAATCAGCCACTGCAACCAGGGTATACTCCTCTCCGAACATGTTTCCCTTTTCATCAACCATGGCAAGGCGGTCAACATCAGGATCTACTACGAACCCAAGATCGGCTCCATTCTTAACGACAGCCTCCGAAAGATCTTTAAGATGTTCAGGCAGGGGTTCAGGGTTATGGGGGAAGAGTCCATTTGGTTCGCAATACAATTCAATTACTTCCTTAACTCCCAGTTGTCTCAACAAAGCAGGCAATACCAGTCCCCCTACAGAATTAACACAATCCACAACAACCTTCAGTCCCGCTTCCTGAATCACCTTTGTATCAACTAAATCAAGGGCGAGTACCCTGTCGATATGCCGTTGTCCGTAATCTTCGATGCGGCGGACCGTTCCGATATTCTCCACTTCTGCATATTTGAATTCATCCCTGGCAGCCAGATCCAGAATCCTTTGTCCTTCTTCGGCCGATATGAACTCTCCTTTATCGTTCAACAATTTCAGTGCATTCCATTGTCCGGGATTATGACTTGCAGTCAGAATAATGCCTCCTGAGGCCTGTTCCCCCGCTACGGCTATTTCAACAGTAGGAGTGGTCGCCAGTCCCAGGTTCACCACATTCATTCCCATTCCCGCAAGGGTACCACAAACCAATTGTTCTACCATTTCTCCCGAAGTCCGGGCATCCCTTCCGAGAATAATACTGCCTCCCTGTTTGCCTGATTTTTCCTGTACCCAGGCCGAATATGCGGACGTGAATCTCACAATGTCAAGCGGAGTGAGTCCATTGCCAGGCTCTCCACCGATTGTACCGCGGATACCTGATATTGATTTAATAAGCGTCATAATACACACAAAGATGGTAAAGAAAGCAGAACCACACAAACAATTTGTACATTTGCAGCGGTATGAAACAATCCTCGAGAAAGGGTGGCAAAACCGGAGGCGGAAACAAGTCCGGCCGCCACGATAACACAGGCAGGCAAGGTGGGTCTGGCAGGCAAGGTGGATCTGGCAGACAAGGTAAGTCCGGCATTGAGTCTGAAGTTGGAGGTATGCGTCTGAACCGATACATCGCCAATACCGGGGTATGTTCGCGTCGTGAGGCGGATGAACTGATTCGCGCGGGACATGTACAGGTAAATGGTAAAACAATTACGGAATTTGGGACCCGGGTAGAGGCAGGGGATTCCGTTTCTTACCGGGGAAAGCAGCTTCGTGGTGAAAAAAAGGTTTATGTACTGCTGAACAAGCCAAAGGATACAGTGACCACTGTTAAAGACACGCATGACCGTAAAACCGTGATAGACCTGGTACAAGGATGCTGCACAGAGCGTATTTACCCGGTGGGGAGGCTGGACAGAAACACCACAGGGGTTTTATTGCTGACTAATGACGGTGAACTTGCTGAAGTCCTGAGCCATCCGTCCTTTAATAAGAAAAAAATCTACCATATCCATATCGACAAGGCCATGACGGCGGCGGATATGCAAAAGCTAGCTGAAGGATTCGATCTGGAGGATGGTTTCATTCAACCTGACCGGGTTGAATACGTTGAGGCAGATGACCGCAGTCAAATCGGAATGGAGATCCACTCTGGCAGGAATAGGATTGTACGTCGGATTTTCGAACATCTTGGGTATAAGGTATTACGATTGGACAGGGTATATTATGCCGGCTTAACAAAAAAGGGATTATCACGGGGACGATGGAGGCACCTCAATCCACAGGAAGTAGGTCAGCTGAAAATGTCCATACCTCGTAAAAAGTCCCCTTCCGGGAAGAAGTCCCCTTCCGGGGAAAAAACCACCTCAGGGAAAAAAACTTCGTTTGGGAAAAAGTCTGTTTCAAGTCCCAAGTCCGGAAAGAGGTCTGTAAATCCATAAACTCCTCTCATCAGTGAGAAGAATTCTTCTTGTCATATTATTCCTTGTTAATATTCTTTCCGCGCTGCATGCTCAAATGGGTGGGAAGGTTGAGGGGAGAATACTGGACCAGAAGACAAAGCGGCCCCTGGCATTTGTAAATATTGTTTACAGGAGTGAGGGAAAGGGGACAGTTTCGAATATAGATGGTGAATTCAGCATTTCTTCTTCTGAGAGGATTGAATTTCTGAAATTTTCTTACCTGGGCTACCATGAGAAGATCATCCTTGCAAAGGACATCATTCCCGGGAAAAAAATCCAGGTCAGGCTAGAAGAAAAGGCGTATGAAATTGAAGAAGTACAGATCCTTCCCGGAATAAATCCTGCCCACAGGATAATAGACCTGGTTTTGGAAAACCGGGACAAGAACAATCCGGTGAAAATGCAGTCATTCGCATACACATCCTACAGCAAAATGTATTTTACTATGGATCTTGATTCCATGTATGCCGATGCACCTGCAGAAAGCATATCTTCTGATAGGTATAGTGCTGATTCACAAACGGATAGCAACCATGCTGCAAACGGCGTACAATCCTCCGCCGACAGCACAGATATTATCATTTCTGAGGAGGACCGGGATAAAATGGAAGATTTCCTCGAGGAGAATCATTTGTTTCTGATGGAGTTTGTAAGCGAACGAGAGTTCCTACAACCGGATAGAAACAGGGAAGTGGTAACCGCATCAAGGGTATCAGGATTTAATGATCCTTCCTTCACCCTGATCGCCTCCCAGATCCAGTCTTTCAGTTTTTATGATGAGCTGATCCTGATATGGGACAAGAAATACCTTAATCCAGTGAGCCGGGGGAGTACACGTAAGTATCTTTTTGTGCTGGAGGATACAATGTATACTGAGGAAAATGATTCCCTGTTTGTGATTTCATACAAGCCTTTGAAAGGCAAAAATTTTGAGGGTTTAAAAGGAATCCTGCATATCAATTCAAACGGGTATGCTGTACAGAATGTAATTGCTGAAGCTGACAAAAAAGATGATGTATTCCGTATCTTGATACAACAGAAATACGAAAATATTGAAGGCAAGCAATGGTTCCCGGTACAGCTGAATACAGATCTCATGATCAGTCCCAAGAACGCCGAAGCAAACGGGAAACCCATTACCCTGGTGGGTATCGGGAAATCATACCTTTCGAATGTCCGTCTGAACCCGGAACTCAGGAAAAGGGACTTCAATCATATCGAAATTGAGGTAGAAAGTGATGCCCATAAAAAAGACAAGGAGTACTGGCAACAATACCGTGTCAGTCCCTTGACAAAAAAAGACACAAACACATACCAGCTGATTGACAGCATCGGACAGGAGGCCCATTTTGACCGTCAGCTCAAACTTTTTGAGACGTTTGCCTCTGGATACATTCCAGTCGGGTTCCTGAACATAGATTACCGAAGTTTAATTCATTGGAGTAAATACGAGGGACTGAGACTGGGGGCTGCTGTGGAGACCAATGATAAAATTTCACGCTGGGTTCAGCTGGGAGGCAAGTTTGCCTATGGTTTCGGGGACGAGGAGATCAAATACGGGGGACACCTGAAAATCAACCTCAATCGCAGGCAGGATGCTTTCCTGAAATTCCGGTACAATAAGGATATTGTAGAAACAGCTGGCTGGAAATTCATTGATAAACCCCCGATTAATTCCTCCGAGATATTCAGGAGCTTCCTGATTTCAAGCATGGATAATATAGAGGAAAAATCCGTTGAAATTCAATTCCCTGCCATGAGGTACTTCAAAATCAACACCTACCTGAATCAGGGTGTAAGGCAGGTAACCAATGATTACAGGTATACGGTTAGTACTCCGGAAGGGGACATTGAAACCGATGAGTTTCATACTACAGAGGCGGGTATTAAACTGAAATATGCCCATAAGGAGAAATTCCTGGAAACCCCGAGGGGGAATCGGATCTCGCTAGGGACCAATTTTCCGATAATTTACGCGAACCTGCACCTGGGACTGCCTGCAATGGGAGGAGAATATGAGTATACCAAGGTTGAGGGAAAAATCACGAAAACCTTTACCAGCAAGTCCCTCGGAGACACAAAACTGGCCCTTACCGGGGGATGGACTGACAGAAGCCTGCCTTATCCCTTATTGTATGCCGGAGCAGGGAGTTATGGGACGTTTACCATTGAAACGGAAAATAGTTTTGCGACCATGCGGATGAATGAGTTTGTATCGGACCGATTTGCCAGTGTACATTTCCAACAGGATTTCGGTAAACTTCTTTTCAGTGAGGGGAGGTTCCAACCGGGAATTGTCCTTGCAGCCAGTGCAGGTATAGGTACATTAAAATATGACCCAAGGCATGTAAACCTTAACCAGAATTCTTACGACAATGGGTATTATGAATCGGGCGTACTTTTTAACAATCTACTTCGATTTTCAATCTTTGGTTATGGACTTGGAGTATTTTATCGCTTCGGACCCTACACACTTCCCAAAACAATTGATAATTTTGCATTCAAATTTACTATCAGGTTCATCCTGTAATTGTACATCCAGCTAATGACAGAAAACAAAACTAATTCCGAGACCAGGCACAAATCCGGGTTTGTAAATATCGTCGGCAGGCCCAATGTAGGTAAGTCTACCCTCATGAATGCCATGATTGGTGAAAACCTTTCCATTATTACCTCGAAGGCGCAGACAACCCGGCACCGTATACTCGGTATTGTCAACGGAGATGATTTCCAAATTGTGTATTCAGACACTCCTGGGATATTGAAACCAGGTTACAAGCTCCAGGAATACATGTTGAAATTTGCCCGTACAGCTATATCCGATGCTGATATTGTATTGTTTGTAACTGATATTGAGGATAAAGCAGAGGACGCAGGAGAACTTCTTGAGAAACTTCAGAAGCTTACAGTTCCACTCATTGTTTTGATAAATAAGATTGATCTCAGCAATGGCGACCTGGTTGATATACTAATGCAGGAATGGCAGGATGCCCTGCCCAATGCGAATGTCATTCCGATTTCTGCCCTTGAAAAATTTAACCTCGAAAGGGTATTTGGAATGATCCTTGAAAAACTGCCCGAATCTCCTCCCTTCTACCCCAAGGATGAACTGACCGATAAAAATGAAAGATTTTTTGTCTCCGAAATAATCAGGGAAAAAATCCTCCTGTACTATAAACAGGAAATTCCTTATTCCGTTGAAATTGTGGTAGAAAGCTTCAAGGAAACAGAGTCTATAATAAATATTAGTTGCCTTATCTATGTTGAAAGGGATACCCAGAAGGGGATTCTTATTGGCCACCAGGGGAAAGGTCTTAAGAAAGTCGGCACACAGGCCCGAATTGATATTGAGAGGTTTCTGGATAAAAAAGTGTTTCTTGAGACCCGTGTGAAGGTGAAAAAGGACTGGAGAAATGACCTCCGGTTTCTTAAGGAATCAGGATATAACCCCGGATAGAATTATTTAACTGAACTTAGAATGGGAAATATAGTTGCCATAGTAGGCAGGCCAAATGTAGGAAAATCAACCCTGTTTAACCGTCTCACCGAGAGCAAGGGGGCAATCGTTAATGAGGTAAGCGGGGTGACACGAGACAGGCATTATGGGCGTTGTGAATGGAACGGCAGGGAGTTCTCTGTGATCGATACGGGTGGTTATGTGATCAATTCTGAAGATATTTTCGAAGAGGAGATACGAAAGCAAGTACTCCTGGCCCTCAATGAAGCAAATTTGATAATTTTTGTAGTTGACGTTGAAATTGGTATAACAGACCTGGATGAGACGGTGGCTAAAATGCTCAGAAAAATTGACAAACCTGTTCTCCTGACGGTGAATAAAGTGGACAATAATCAGAGGATATTCGAGGCGAGTGTGTTTTACGGACTTGGACTCGGAGAGATATATCCCATCTCATCTATCAATGGCAGCGGTACAGGCGAACTGCTGGATGACCTGGTGAAGCAATTTATCGGGGAGGATGATGAAGGTGAGGAAGATATCCCGAAGTTTGCCATTGTGGGCCGGCCAAATGTGGGAAAATCAACTCTGATCAATACCCTTATCGGGGAAGACAGGAATATTGTTACTCCCTTAGCGGGAACAACCCGCGACTCAATCCTTACCAGGTATACCAAGTTCAATCATGATTTTTACCTGATCGATACTGCGGGTCTAAGGAAAAAGACAAAGGTGGAAGAGGACCTGGAATTCTATTCTGTACTGCGTTCGATCCGGTCCATTGAGACATCCGACGTATGTTTCCTAATGCTGGATGCTACAAGGGGGATTGAGGGACAGGATGTCAATATCCTTAACCTGATCCTTAAAAACCGAAAGGGAGTTGTTGTTCTGGTAAATAAATGGGACCTGGTAGAAAAAGACAATCAATCCACTGAAAAGTTTAAAAAAGAGATCCTTGAAAAGACTGCGCCATTCCAGGATATGTCGATAATATTTGTATCCGCCCTTAGCAGGCAGAGGGTATTTAAAGTTCTCGAGACAGCCATGGAAGTGTATGAAAATCGGATTCGGAAAATACCGACCTCTGCCCTGAACACATACATGCTCGATGCCATTGAAGAGCACCCGCCCCCTGCAAATAAAGGTAAACACATAAAGATCAAGTATGTAGTTCAGCTGCCCACTCATGCTCCTTCTTTTGCGTTCTACGCAAATCTTCCCCAGTACATTCGAGAATCTTACAGAAGATACCTTGAGAACCGACTGAGATTGAAATTCAATTTTAAAGGAGTACCTATTCAAATATTCTTCAGAAATAAATAATACAGCCCGAAAATTCGTTGTATTTTTGTAATCTGAAAATGAGAAGACTTAACTTCATATTAATCCTGTCCCTGATGGTTCTCACGGGTTGTCCAACACCCAAGGTACTTCCCGATGTGCCCAGGGTGGAATATCAGAGTTTTATCCTGACAGAAAAATACAATGCCCTTGGAAGCAAAATCCTTATTGGTGATCTGACTTTTTATTTCGAGGATGGGGATGGTGATATAGGTTTTCGTGCTGATCTTGACAGCACCTCCCTTCCGGATTCCCTAAAATATAATCTCTTCCTTACCTTACACGAGATGGTTGATGGAGAATTCCGGGCGGTTGATACTTCCGAACTGGAATCCAAGCCTTACTACCGTATACCCCCGCTGGACCGGGAGGGTCAGAATAAAACACTTAAAGGTGAGATCAAAGTAGAGATCGAATACTATACCATCGATTACGACACACTGAAGTACTCCTTCTATTTAATGGACAGGGCTTTCAACCGGAGTAATGTGGATACTACCAGCGAAATACTATTTGTTGACTGGAAGGATTAATTTTAGGGATCAGATCTCGATACCCATAAACAGTACATCATCCACCTGCTCGGTATCTTCTTTCCAGATCTCGAAGTTGTTTTTAATGTAATTGTACTGTTCTTCCATAGGTTTCTCATGGATATCCCTGAGCATATTCTTCAGGCGCACCATTTTGAATTTTTTACCCAGTGGACCTCCAAACTGATCTGGATATCCGTCAGAGAACATGTAAACTTTGTCACCTTTCTCCAGCTGGTATTCATTGGTCTCAAAAACCTTTTGCTCATGTTCATATTGACCTCCGACAGAACTTCGGCTTCCCCTGATATAGATCTGTTCGCCGTCCCGGTAGATGATCATTGGACGCATGGCAGATGATACCCTAAGCAAATTAGTCTTCAAGTTAACTTCAGAGACGATAATATCCATTCCATCATTTGAACGTTCTGCTTCAAGGTTCTGGTTTAGTGCAGACATAATTTCCATATCCAGGGTAGCCAGAAGGCTGGCAGGAGAATTCACCTCCTCACGAACCGTGATATCCTTGATGAGCGTCGTACCAATCATAGACATGAACGCGCCAGGAACCCCGTGACCGGTTGAGTCTGCACATACGATTACAAACCTGTCGTCATCCATTTTATCATACCAATAAAAATCCCCGCTGACGATGTCCCTGGGCTGGTAAAACACAAAGGATCCGGAAAAGGTCTCCTGAAGTTTGCTTATGGGTGGCAGAATACTTGCCTGGATCCGCTGAGCATAGTTTATGCTATCAGTAATATCCTTATTCTTTATCTCAATCTCCTCCTTTTGCATAACCACTTCACGGGTCCTTTCATCAAGCCTTTTTTGAAGGAGTTCCTGAAACTGTTTTGCTTTTCTTTCCCGGTATTTAATAATGAAGACTACGGATGATACCATTGAAACAACCAGGATGGCAATAAACCACCAGGTTTTCCAGAAAGGAAGTTTTACACGGAGGCTAAATTCCACCGGGGTATCAATGCAGACACCTTCAGAGTTGCAGGCACGAAGCATAAATGTATAATTTCCATCCTCGACTCTACCATAGCTTGCATATGGAACAGAGGATGGATCGGACCAATCATCATATCCTTCAAGTCGGAACTGGTAGGTAACTTTTTCAGGAGCTGCATAATTAATTCCAATAAAGTCAACTCTTAATTTGTAAATATCATAGGGTAAGACGATCGGGGAGTTAATATCATATTCCACGTCGGAAATCAGAACTGATTTAATACTTGTAATCGGTGGAGTAAGATTACGTCGTTCTTTCCGTGTATCATATATTAACAGTCCATCAGAGGTCCCGATAAGTGCCACTCCATTTTCCGTAATAGCAGTGGCATTGGACTGGCAGTCACCGTTAATTCCAGCCTCAGTGCCCATTGAAATTACCAATCCCTGTTCAATATCGATCTTACTCAATCCCAGTCTGTGGCCGACCCAGATACTTCCCTGTCCATCATGAAGAATAGAATAACAGGAACTTGACTTCAATCCCTCGTCTGGCGAAAAATAATCAAGGGTATCTGAAAGGAATTTAAATACTCCGTTATCTGCAGTTGCAGCCCATAGATTACCATACTCATCCTCATCTATTGATACAAACTCCAGGCTAAGTCCACTGGGACCGGTAATTTGGATGGATCTCTCTGAATTTAGAGAGAACAGACCATTACTCCTGGTAGCAATCCATACGATACCTTCGGAGTCCACAAATACATCCTGTATCCTATTGTGGGGCAGTCCCTCTGAAGTACTGAAGCGTTTGACAGCTCCGGTGGATTCAGTGATTGCCAGCACCCCGTTATTTGTAGCCACCCATAATATTCCATCCCGGCTGTCTAATGCATTAATGGTATTTTCCAGAGAGTTCTCATCAAAATGATAGCGACTGATATTCCCGGATTGAACATTCATTTTGAACAATCCGCTATTCCCGGAACCTATCCATAATGATCCCCCGCTTTTGTGAAGTGCAGTTATCCTGTCATCCGGAAGTCCATTGGAGGTAGTATACTCCTGGCTTGATCCCTTAATCCCGGTTTTCACCCTTACCATTCTGCCTGTTCCGCCCATCCAGTATCCAGCTTCATCCGTAATAACGGAATAGAGGGTATTCCCCATACGATCACTATATTCATGAAAGGTCAGGGCTTCATTGAACAGGCCTGCCAGTCCCTTTCCATAGGTAGCAATCCATATATTGCCTTCAATATCCTGAAATACTTCCCGGGTAAACCGGATTCCAAGTCCATTATTTTCCCCGAAGTTCACAAGCTCCTCGATCTCCATATTCATCCTGTTAACCGAAATCTTATAGGCTCCTTCTCCCTGCGTACTTAACCACAGGGACCCATCAATATCAACAAGGATGGATAGGATGCTGGTACGTTTTAAAATCTCATCGGAGTCCAACTTTACTACATCTGAGGAAGCCGGACTGCCAGTATTAAGTTTCAGGGAATGCAGGCCCTCATCCTGGGTTCCTATCCAAAAAAGATCACCGGTTTCATCATAAACAATACTGGTTACCTGGGCATAGGGAATTTTATTAATTTTTTCAATATAGGAAACTGTATCTGCCGCAGAAAAATCATAGCTGTATACATGCAGGCCATCATACCCTCCCACCAGCAATTTTCCATCGTCGGCAAATGCAAGGGAGGAAATTAGCTTCCGCTTAAAAGGTTCATTGATGATAAGGGGTTCAAGGTTACTGTTTATGATTATCAGTCCCTGGTTCTGAGTAGCGAACACAATCCTTCCATCCGGATCTTCTGCAATCCCGTTTATGGTACTTGTTATTTTACTTCCCGGATCAATGACCTGAAATTTCTTGCCATCATAAAGGGTAATATTACCGTCGTTATGTCCGAACCAGAGATTACCTTTTGAATCTTTAAAACTTTTCTTTGCAAAAGCCTGAGGAAGGGAGTCAGCAGCAAAATCTCCGTAAAAGTTAAATCCATCGTATTTGCATAGTCCCTCACCGGTACCCATCCAGAGATAACCATCGGCATCCTGGATGACTGTATAAACAAATGGATGACACAGTCCATCTTCAATACTATACTGCTGGAAATTATATGTCTGTCCAAGCAGGGAAGTCACAGGAATAAGGACAAGTAAACTGAATTGAAGGATGAAGGCTTTGGATTGCTTCATATGGATCAGTGGTTTTTCCGCTAGTTATTTTTCTTCACACCGATGCTGTATTTATACTTGGGAACTCCTCCGATCGGTAAAACGAAGAATTGTAAATATTCGTCATACTGGTTCCTCACGTTTATAACAACATTATTATTCCTAACCAGTGGATTATTTTTTCGTTTATGTAGCTGCAGGTCGAGGGAAGTATTTTTCTCTCCTTCCAGGATTTGAAATTCATCCTCCACCCACTCATTATCCCCTGAGACTTTTGTTATCTGGCTCTGCCTGGCTACAGACACAACTCGGATTATTCCATCATTATCCCAGTCCCAGTTCATTTGTTTTACTGAAATAGTCTTATCATCAACAAATGGATATATATGGGATATTTCGTTGGGATTATTATGCATCCGGAATGAGTATTCATAGGCAAAAGCATTTCCCCCTTCAATATCCCGGTTATTATCGGAATCTGTAGTGAGATAGAAACGGTACATATTTCCATCATTACCTGTAACACCCTCAACAATAATCTTGAAAATATATCCTTGCCAGTATTCATGCCATTCCCCTTCTGTGGGATTATAGGGTCCGAAAGTATACCAGCTGTTATCGTACTCGGGATCTACAGCAAATGATTTAGAGTCCATCAGGTTCCCACTTTTATAATCCCCTACGGGATCAATTCCTTTGGCATCATCCGGTTCATGGCAATCTTCCCCTCCGAATATTTCATAGGTGGTTCGGGTATCAAATTCACCGTTTATCTCATCATGCTCCCCTCCGCAATCCGGATCCCATATCCTAATATAAAAAGGATCAGTATAATCTTTTGGAACCATGAAAAAGAAAGTCTGGCTGTAATCATCATCCCCCCAGTGTAGCTCTGCCTGGTTCCCAAAAGTCATCAGGTAGGGTATGTTCTCATCATATGCCGGAACGGGCTGGCTATGAATGCTCAACATACAGAAAATCAACAATATAACTATAAAAAAACTCCTGATCATATGGGTTCTGAAAATAATTAAAATTCACCAGAGTACCACATTGGGTACTTTTCTACTTTACTTAGTCAAATACCGTGCTAAAATTTATACCGGTAATATACTTATTAATAACCTAAAACAATTTTAAACTAACTAACGTATCATCAAATGACGTATTACTCCTGTGCAACTGCCCCCCCTCGCCTTGGAAGAACCACTACCTGTTTAAATCCACAGTTTTTTTGGATTTGTTCCGGCTGATCGGCTTCCTGAACAACACCAAGTTTGATGGTATAGGTTCCGGGATTATAGTAACGGTGAACTACACTGGTGTCAGCCACCCAGTTTTTGTCCCCCATATCCCATATGTAACGGTCAATTGTAAAATCCTTAATAAAGGTTTCAGTACCGCTGAACTGTACTGGATCATTCACATAGATAGTGTCCGGGGAACTGATGTAAACCTGCTCAATATTCTC
The DNA here is from genome assembly GCA_963777115.1 of uncultured Bacteroidaceae bacterium. GTDB lineage: Bacteria > Bacteroidota > Bacteroidia > Bacteroidales > SM23-62 > SM23-62. The sequence goes on from CAVZPP010000005.1 coordinate 232,578, forward strand.
AATATCAAGGTCGTAAGTAGCCTGGTTAAAAAGAACCTCATCCGAAAGAAGATCAATAACATTCAGAGCTATCTGGTACTGCCCGACTCCTTCAAAACAATAATCCACTTCATCCTGCCGGAATTTCTCGCCTTCCACCACCCATTCATACCGGTACTGGGTTGTATCAAGAGCAGAGGCTCCGGCCTCATAAAATGTAAAACAATAACTATTCTTTTCAACGATCTTGCATTCCTCGTACAAGGCTTCGGGGATGTCCAGTCCGAATTCATAGATTTTATTGACTCTTCGGGTCTGCCGGTCTGAATGAAAATACCCCTTGGAATAAGTAGTATCTGTGAAATACCACCAGGCATCAAGTCTATTACTGTTTATCGGTGGAGCCATATGAAAAGGTGTCTGCCACTCCCCATTGGAATAGACAGAATAGTAAATATCAAAATCACCCAGATTGGGTACCAGCCCTTTGGATGAAAAATACAGCCTGCCATTTGGATAATATATAGGATAAATTTCCTGTCTGTCAGTGTTTACATTGGGACCCAGGTTTTCTGGTTCAGACCAGGTCGAACCTCTGAGATGGCAAACATACAGGTCAAATGAACCCTCCCCTCCGCGCACATCAGAGGAGAAGAAAAGCATCTTCCCATCCTCGCTCAGGTAAGGATGTATATAATTATACATTGGATTGCAATGTTCAAATAAATGAATATCAATCCACTTTGCTCCATCCCATTTTCCTGTAAAAATTCCAATCTTAGTATTGTTTTTGCCAGTCATTCCCTTTGTTGTGGAGTACCAGATCTGCTTTCCATCTTTGCTGAAGACCGCAGGTCCATGATGTTCCTGCCTGTCATATAACTCATTGGCTAATAATTTTGGTTCCGACCACTCTCCGTTTCCAAGGTCCTCAATAATAAATATATTCCTTGCATTATTCCCTTTTGAGTCGGAGGATCGTTTCGAGCCATCCAATCTTCTGTCACTGCGAAATACAATGCTCCCGTTATAGATCACCGGTGTGGATTCTTTATAATCGCGGGAAGAAAATGTTGCTCTTTCGATTTTAAATGGTACTTCCTGGGCCCTTCCTGGTACTCCTGTCAACATCAAAACCCCGGCAAGAATTAGCCGCAGAACGATCAGTTTATATGTTTGTATTCTCTTGTTCATGATCACCAGAAATACACATCATTTACTTTCCTTACCTTCCAGGTATTATCAAACCGAATCATTATCTCGTGGGATCCGAGGGGCGCATAGTCTTTCACAAATCCAAATGGCACTTCGTAGGCATAACCAATTCTGAGGTAACTTAGTGCCTGTATTTCAGCCAGGATGATAAAGCCTTTTTGCTTATATCCCACTCCGGCCCATAACCTGTCCTGCAGGGTTATGAAGGTCAGGTTCAGGTTATATGATATCGGGGCACCCACGCTGTAGATCAGCATCGTGGAAGGTTTGATCTTTAAATTATCTGAAATGCTGAACAGGTAGCCACCAAGCAGGGTATAATTATAGTTCTTCGGATCAGTATCAAAAGCCTCGGAACCGGTTGGAGGAAAGAAAAAATCAGGAATCGATATCCCGAGGTTATAATTACTACTGTACCAGTAAACGCCGACCCCGAAGTTCGGGTACATACGGCTGTAATCAAATTGCTGCATAGGATCACCAGAAGTACGGAAGCTCGCTTGCTGCAGGTCACGATTGTATGAGTTTAATCCGGCACGAAGACCAAAGCTCAGATTTCCTGAACCAGTGCTGATCTGGTAGGAATAATGACCGTAAAAAACAAAGTTATTATTTACACCAAATGAATGGTTGCGAATCAAAAATCCTACTGCATTCTTAGGTGTTACCGGATAATCAAAACTAAAGGTCTGCATATAACCGGCTGCTTTGAAATCACCTATAGGTTTGTCCAGCCAGTTAGTCCCCAGCATTAAGTTGGCGGACAAAGATTCCTTGGTCCCGGAATATGCAGGGTTAACCAGCAGGGGATTCAGCATATACATATTGACCGGCACATAATTCTTGGTATTCTGTCCGGAAATATTCCCGCAGATTAATAATACTGTTAACCCTATGATAGTTAATCTCTTCATTAATTCGGGTTGCCCCTGACCAGTTCAAGATAGTTTTTATAATTATATGTTTGTCCAGCGTGAATTATCTCGAGTATATAGAAATAGGTGCCGTCCTCTGCGTCATTTCCGTTTTCAAGCTTTCCATCCCAGACAACACTATTATCACCGTACTCATTCGAGAGCAGGTCAGTTTCCGTTATCGTTTTGACCAGAATCCCGTGACGGGAAAAAATTTGCATGGTAAACTTCTCTGCATTATCCAGTCCATCAAATATCAGGACCTCATTAATTCCGTCACCGTTAGGAGAAAAGGCTGTAAATGTTGCAACGTCATGCCTTTCGATGATCAAGGGGACCTCTGTAGCAGGGCATTCTCCATTACTTACAGTCCATTTAAGCTGCCTTTCAACAAATTCATCAGGATTACCACCAAGGTCAGCAATAGCGTTTGGATTATGAATATCTGTAACTGGAGCTTCTCCTTCCACATCCCAATCAGGGTCATCTTCCCATCCACTCCAGGTCCCGATCCCGAAATCAACGGGTATTGCATTGAGAGGAGTAGTCTGTGTGAAGAACACTATGAGAGTATCCTGATCCACATTTGCATCTTCTGGTTTTCGATAAAATCCGGCAACCACCGTAACGGTGTCCTCCAGGCATACCCCGTTTTGCTGTCGCCAGGTGAGGGTATGGAAAGCAAAATCTTCATCATCTATCCATTTGTTGGTAACGGTTGTTGAGGGATTATTTTGATCTGTAAAATCATAATCTGAACTAGCAGGTCCCCATTCATTTATTGTAGTTCCCAGTCCCGGTATAACTGATATGGCTGCCACCTCACCGCAGACTTTAAATGTATCCTGGATGGTTGCAGGCGGAGAATCCCTGTAGACCCATGCTTCTTTTTGTCCCTCAACCTCAGCCACCCAGCATCCATTTCCGTCATAAATAGTATCCAGGCTAACAAAATACTGTGTTGAGTTTTCTGTACCACGGGTAACGATGAAAGAACCGCTGGTTTCAAGGTCGTAAAAAATCCCTTTCTCTCCCTGTCCGTCATCATAATGAAGGGTGTAGGGTCCAATGCCCCCGGTAAAGACCACTGGTACATTTATATCAAAGAGCTCATCGCCTGCAATACATGCTGAAGCGGAAGCAGTGGCTGATATACTTCCAATAGGCCTGGGTTTTACTTCGAAAGTCAGAGAATCTGAAAGATGATCACATTCCCCGGAGACCACGTAACGTCGGTATGAATAAGAGGTTCCTGCCGTGGTAAGTACTTCGGTCAGATAATTATTCTGAACATTTGATAATTCCCCGGAAGGGGCATCTTCCCAAAGACCCGATTGTGAATTATACCTTTCCCAGAGATAATTAAAATCAGCCGGATTTCCTGTTCCCCCGGTCAAACCATTAGTTTCATTCCTTCCCCTGATAAGTTTGGCCAGGTCGACACAGGCTTCCGGTTTGGGAATGCTGTCCGTCCAGATTTCGTTTGACGCGATATTGGCATGCACATTGACAATTGAAACAGCCAGGCTATCCACACAGGCACCTGAAAATACCATTCTGCGGAACCAGGTTGAATCAGTCAATTGCTTGGGCGGAAGGAATTTGGTTGTTTCGGTATCGACTGTTGTCCAATTCATTAAATCTGTACTCCGGTCCCATCGATAAAAATAGCTCCCCGCACCGTCTCCCCCACCAGGTATGGGTCCGTCGATAATCCCGGATGAATCTCCAGCGCATATGGTATAGTCGGGTGCTATAGAATTCCCCGTGATAAGGGGCTGGACCTGGTACTTAATAATATTGGATGTATCGGTACAGGCACCTGATTCAACTATCCTCCAATACCAGGTTGTGTCTGTAAGGGGGTCCGGAGCATAGGTGCTGTCATCACTGGATTGCTTTTCAGTCCATCCCCCACCTTGAATGCTGTCCTGGAATATATAATTATAAGTTCCATTTCCCCCGAAAATAACTTCATCCGGGAATATTGTCGGAGAAGTGTACTCGTAACAAACATCTGTATTCGGTCCAATGCTGTTCTGCTGAATAATGGGATCCACAAAAATCTCCAGCGTATCACTGATACTGATACATGCCCTGTCATTTCCTGAATAAACCACCCTGCGATACCAGGTGGTTACCGAGTCCATGGTTCCAGGAAAATAATTGCGTTCTGTGGATATGGAATCCCAGCTAACCAAATCCCCGCTACCCTGCCATACATACTCATAAGATCCATCACCCTCACTGGGTTGGGGTCCTCTCAAACTGTCAGCAGGGGCAATAAACTGGCATACATGGTCATCTCCTTTGATAGTATTCCCGGTTATATCCGGTAGAACTGTTAGGGTTAGCGAATCGCTGATATGGTGACAGACATGAGAAATCACCTCCCGGCGAAAATAAGTGGTTTCTTTCAGACCATCCGGTTTAAAATCTATCCGGGCAGCATCCCCATCAAGGGCCAGAGGTGTAGCATCCTTCCAACCTGGAGAACTTTCCTGCCAGGACTGCCATCTCCATACCCTTGATCCATCACCGCCGATGACATCTGTCCCATTCTGATTAAGCGGAACTGGTATTAGGTCGTAGCAGATGGTGTCACTGGATTTAATATTATTATTCTCTAACCGGGGAAAAACATTTTTAACTACAATACTTATGGAGGTATCTGAATCAATTGGAAGAGTCGTCTTGGTAACAATCCTTCGGTACCAGGTTGATTCAGTCAGATATTCCCGGCGAATAGTCTTTATATATTTCATCAGTGCCTGAAGCTCTTGTCGTCCAGCTTCCGCCACTGATACTGTCCTGCCAGGTATAAACAAATGCTGTATCTCCTTTGGGTTGGGAACCAAGAATTATCGATGTGACACTATCCTGGCAAATATCCTGGCTCCCGGAAATAAAATTAAAATAAAATCCTCGCAGAGGAAGTACAAGATCAGGAATTGATGTTCCCGGATTCCCCCGGCTGCATTATGGTCACCGATAAACCCAAGGTGCTGTCCCACTGCACCTCCGGTTGAATCTGCGGTTATTCCGGACAGAAGAATTGAGTCCGAATGCCAGATGACTCCCCCACCGCCGCCGCCGCCCGGTCCGTGTAGTAGTGCAGGATCATAGGTATCTCCACCCTTCCCTCCTGAAATATCCAGATGTACATTCCCTTCAACATGATTCAAATCAAGCACAATAAATCCGCCGGCTCCACCACCGCCACCACCGGTATAAGAAGTATCCGTAATGGACTGGCCTGCAGCCTGTATTGTATCACCCGTCCCGGCAAGTGTATCTGTAATGATGATAATAATTCCCCCGCCATCTCCCCCGGGAGTGGCAGTAAGTCCCTGTTCAGGAGTGGAGGCCCCTCCTCCGGATCCAAGGAATATCCTGTTTTTATCATTACTGAATAAATCCTTACTCAGGGCCAGGGCTCTTCCAAAACGCTCCAACCCGCTACAATTAATCTTGTCCTCAGCTCCACCTCTTCCTCCCTGTCCCTGGTTTGATCCACCGGCTCCACCGGCAAACTTCCCGGGTCCCCCGCCGCCACCGCCAAGAACAAAATTATTCCCCCTGGTAAATGGGTATCCCTGATAAACAATGCTTGACCTCATCCGGCCTGCCAAATGCTCAGCAGAATCAAGATAAAAGGTATTATCAGTGACCTGCACAGCTAACAGGATCGGTTCCGGTTCGGGCAGTATCTCCGCCCATAAATCCCTTGTGGATCCATTGATATTATTACCCGCCAGATCAAGTTTATCAGAGGCAAATACTGCAAGTACACCTCCGGTTCTGGGTAGTTGTATCCCATTGGGGGACCTCCAGGTCTTCAGTAAACTTGGAAGATTTTGCATAAGGTACTTTTAATAAGCTGGGCGGAAATAGGTTTGCTACCTGGAGGCTGACAATCTTCCCTAAGGGAACTTGAAAAGATAACAATAGAGTCATCAACTCAATTCTATCAATCAGCATAATGGAATATATACCTGTATTATTCAGAAAATCATTATCTATTGGTTTACCCCAAAACGAGGTGCCTCCTGGCAGATTGTCCCGGTCATAAACATCCGTCCCTTTCATCTGAATAAACATTGCGATCTCAATATGGAGCAGGATAAATCCCAGATGGAGGAAGCGTCTATAACAATCACACTGTCGATGCCGGAAGATCTCCTTCTGGGATACCAGCATTATAAATCTTTTCAATCTTGCCATACTGGTTGACCGGGTTGCTTAGCCACGGTCTGAGCATAAGTACTCTGTCCGGCAAGGCAGAATAACAGAAGAATTGGGAACCAATATTTTGCGGCAGTTTTAATCTCAGTCAGTGTTGGGAAAGGTTCATATTTAATGGGAATGAATATAATTCAAAATACCTGAAAAAGAAAACCGATTTATCCACTTTCTTCGGGAATCAACGGCAGTTCAACGATAAAGGTTGTTCCCTTGCCAACCTCAGTCTCAAAGGATATGATTCCCCCTGCATTCTCGATAATGTTTTTAACAATGGCCAGTCCCATTCCCATCCCGCTTGATTTAGTTGTGAAATTGGGCTGAAAAAGTTTATCACTCAATTCGGCAGGAATACCTTTTCCATTGTCCATAACTCGGATTCTGGCCATGTCCTGTTTGGTGTCCAGGCAGATTCCGATCTTTCCTTCCCTTTCTTCGGGAATGGACTGGATGGCATTTTTTACCAGGTTGATAAAAACCCTTGAAAGCTGCTCCGGATCTGCAAATACCAGTGCAGGGACCTTCAGGTCAAATCGTGTATCTATCTTTATCTGTTCAGAATTCAGGAATAGCTCTGAAATTTTTCTGATCTTGGCTTCCAGGTTTACCTCCTCATTATTTGCTCTTGGCATCTTGGCAAAATTTGAGAATTCAGTTGCAATGGCTGACAAATGGTCAATTTGTTCGATCAGGGTCTGGGTGATACGCTGGATATTTTCCTTCTGTTTAGCCGGATCAGTTTCTGTGGATCGCTGAAGGTGCTGAGCACTCAACCTCATAGGAGTTAGAGGATTTTTTATCTCATGCGCGATTTGCTTTGCCATTTCTCTCCAGGCTGACTCTCTTTCAGATTTGGCAAGTTTTGAAGCTGAAACGGCCAGCTCATCAACCATATGGTTATATTCCCTGACAAGCACACCAATTTCATCACTGGCATGGTACTGTATTTTTTCATTTGTTTTTCCAAATGAAATTTTTCCAAATTTACTCTGGAGCATCCTGAGGGGTTGGGTAATTTTACCGCTGATAAAAACTGCTATCAGGATCGAGATGGTAATAAGCAACACATAAAAGTTAACCACTGCAACAACCAGGTTGGTTATCTCCATGGTCAGGGCCTGCTGACGTGTGAAATAAGGCAGGTTCAAATAGGCGAGCAATTTGTTCTCATTGTTCCGGAATGGCACATAGGCAGATAGGTATTGCAGAGAACCGATGGATTCCTCCTGCATATATTCAGCTGCATTACGAATGGCAAGTTCATGAAAGGCAGCAGGGTGCATGGTCGGACCCAGAAGTTTGTTTTCAAAAACTTCAGCCCGGGAAGTAGCAAGCAGTAAACCTTCAGGATCATAAAGATTAATGTCTGTAAAGAAAACATTGGAGAACTTTTTGAGGAGTTCGTCAAGATTTGCATAACCACCTGCCTGCCATCCGTCTCTCAGGTCAGTTTCGAATTCAAGTTTGTGCAATACTTCAATATAGACCGACTGTATCTTCTCCGACAGACTTGCAAAATGCCTTTCCTTATACTGACGAATACTGAACAGGATTGTTCCACCTCCTGTAAGAAGCAAAGAGAGCAGAAGGATTCCAATCATGGTATACTGAATCTTATTTTTTATGTTTAATTGTAAACTGCTTCTCAGGAATGGAATATTAACCAGCAGCAGATTAATGGTTAACAGAAGATAAAAGAATACAAAAATGTAAGTAAATGTGATAAGTATGCTCAGAAGGCTTACTTTCTCATTACTTACTACTATGGTATTATTAGGGTCAATGTTGTAGGCCAGGTGTTCATATCCCTCAAAGGACGAATATTCAAATTCTTCATCCCCTCTTGCATATAACTCAGATTTCAATGAATATGAATAATCCCCCGATTGAGTAACCAGTTCTCCACCGCTATACTTGGCATAAGCGAAATCGCGATGAAAAAATTCCCGTCTCGGACGTTCTCTCAAGAGAAGTTCCGGATAGCCCAGTTCCTCAGCAATTAACCTGGAATCAAGCTCAAGAAATAGAGTGGCCTCCTGAGAACTGTCAGCGGAGAAATATTTAAACCCGGCGAAATATGAAATTCTTCCACTCATATTATCCACATAGTAAAACCGTGAGCCAACATTCCTTATCCGGCTTTCTGAATATAAATCTTCAAAAAAATCATAGCAGGGATACCAGACATCCACATAAGGCTCAATATAGAGTGAGTCCACCTGCGAGCATAGAGTAAAATGCATATCATATTTTTGCCAGAACCCGCTGAAGTAGTTTCCCCTCAGGTAATCATCGATCATCAGATGATCGATATATCCTTCATGGATCAGGTAAGCCAGCTCCTGGTCACCGGCAATGTCAGGTTCAAGGTTTTCCAGAAGCAATTCTGCAATAGGATCATGTTCAGCGGACAAATCCACAGCCAGGACCATCCTTTCATCATGCTTCTTTTCCTCTGAGTATTTTCGGATCTGGTACACCGATACCAGGCTGTAAAGGAAAATCAGTAATACAAAACTGGAATACCTGAACTGGAATTTCTCAGCGTTTCTTATCATAGCAACAACACCTGCGACAAGGCTGATCAGAAATACAATAACCAGGTCTGGTCCCCCTACCTGTACAAATCCTGTCACCCATGTAAGAATTGCAAAAGCAATAAAATAGATCCAGGGTTTCCGGCCTGAGTTTTCAGGTTTAAAATGTCTGAAAAATCTATCCAGCAGCATGGTAAGGGCTGCAAAATGCATAGCCAGTATGAATAGACCAATAAAGGTAAAAATACTTATATCCAGAACCCGGTAGGTTTCGAAAGAGATGCTTGAATGAACAACAAGGCTCCTGAACAGCAATACAATAACCTGGAAATAGAAAACCAGTCCAATGAAAAACCCAATCTCAAGGAATTGAATTAACTTTCCATTGTTCTTATTCCCCAGGCTGAATTCATTATAAAATATAAATACGAGAAAGAAAATAAACAAGGTTGTTGTGAGCAATCCGGCCAGGGATGGCAGAAGGTTGGAGGCAGCGTAAAGAGCGGGACTAAACAAAGACATTTCGGACATATGCTCTGGCACCTTTAGCTTTATCAGTACGGCATTTAGCAGGACCAGTATAAGTACTGCCATAAGAATACTGAAATTCTTCATTCGTGGATCGGTGATGGACCGGACCAGGTGACGAACATATAATAGGAAAAGGAAGATTCCCAGATAGTACAGGAAAATGGACAATTGGGACTGAAAAGGGCTGTACCTGGGTACCTTTTCAAAATCGAGGGAAAAAACGGTATTATTCCAGGAATCATGTATCAGATGGCCATCTGCGCTAATATCAGGATTTATTTCGGTCCCATCGGGAACTCTGAAATCCTCCTGAAAATGATTTTTCAGGAAAAGATTCTCATAGGAATATTCCTGCTTGATCAGTATGAGTCCGACAATTCTTCTCGTACCCTCGATTCTCTCCTTCTTAATAGACCAGTTATTTCCAAGAAACAGGATTTCACCATCATTTTTCAGATTGATGGATTCCGTGGAAACCGTATTCCCGGTCCAGAATGCCAGTGAATCATTCTCATAAATTAGAATCTGCAATCCCCCATTCCCTGTAATATCCTTAATAATCGGCTGAACCACGGTAAAATAATCCGTATCCCCAGCATTATTCAGTCCCTTTTCAACCTCCTCAAACAATGAGTATAATGCCTGCTCCTTCTCTTGAAAAACCTTTTCAAATCGCCTAACACGTCCATTTTCATTGACAGAATAGAAGGAGGCATGCTGAAGCAGAAGCGATATTATGAAACTTGCCAGGGCAGTCCCAAGCAAAATAGTATTACGTTTCAGACTTCTCTTCATTGGGGCATTTTACTTATTTGACTAAGATAATGATAAATCATCAACCGTGGTGGTAAGGGGCACCCCGGATTATGGTAAAAGCCCGGTATAATTGCTCGGTGAAAAACAGAGGAATCATCTGATGGGAGAAGGTCATTTTTGAAAGTGACAACTGCATATTTCCCCTTTTATAAACAGCCGGTGAAAAACCATATGCACCACCCACAACAAAAACTATTGACTTTACAGATTCCTGGTGTTTCAAATCCAGAAATTCAGCAAACTGGATAGAATCAATTGCTTTACCGCGTTCGTCCAGCAGGATCACAAAATCCTTATCAGACAAGGACTTGAGTATGCTTTTACCTTCCTCCTCCATTATTTTTAATTGTGGCCAGGAACCTGATTTCTTAAGTTCAGGAAGTTCACGAATCTGGTAATCAGTGTATCGTTTCAGCCTTTTAATATACTCTGCCAGACCTTCCCGGATGAAGGAAAATCTGGTCTTTCCCATAAGGAGTAATTGTATTTGCATCTGATTATTTGCTAAATTGCGATCAGCAATGGCATGATTTATGAATTTATAATGTACAAAAATTGTGCATAAATGAAAAAAGTCCTCAATATTCTAGGTGTAACCTGCATATTCCTTTTCCTTTTTATGCCGATACAGGCCCAGCCAGATAAGGTTCCGGAAGGCATTGTATTATCATTTAAAGCAGGCAATGCTGCTGAACTTGCGAAGTTTTTTCATGATAATGTGGAGCTGATTATTCTCGATAAGGAAGATGTTTACAGCCGTTCTCAGGCCGAACAGATCATTCGTAAATTTTTCAGCGAGCATCCCCCGAAGGATTTTGAGATCATCTTTAAGGGTGGGAAAGAAAACTCCAGGTATGCCATTGGCAGCCTGAAAGCCCCAGGCAAAAAATTCCGTGTGTATTTTCTGATGAAGAAACAGAATGGATCACCCTACATCCACCAATTAAGGATAGAAGAAGAGGAAGAAAATGCTTAATGAAGATCTGTTTAGCTCATTTCTGGAAACCGCCCTTAAAGAGGATATCGGGGATGGTGACCACTCCTCCCTCGCCTGTATCCCTGCAGATACAACCGGTTCTGCCAGACTTCTGGTTAAGGATGATGGCATTATCGCCGGAATAGAAGCTGCAAAAAATATATTTCAGCGGATTGATCCGGGATTGGGACTGGAAATCCTTCTGACTGATGGACATCCCGTAATATCAGGAGATATTGCATTCACCGTATCCGGAAAAGTTCTTTCCATCCTACATTCCGAAAGATTAGTGCTAAACGTGATGCAGAGGATGAGCGGGATTGCCACCCGCACATCGGAATATACCAAAAGACTGAAAGGACTGAATACCAGGGTTTTGGATACCCGGAAAACTGCCCCGGGACTGCGTATATTTGATAAGGAAGCTGTTCGCCTGGGTGGAGGAACGAACCACCGAATGGGACTGTTCGATATGATCATGTTAAAAGACAATCATGTTGATTTCGCGGGGGGGATAGAAAAGGCCATTCTCAAAACGGTAAGCTACCTGAAAAATGAGGGGAAAAACCTGGATATTGAAATTGAGGCAAGGGATCTGGATGATGTCCGGGAAATTTTAAAGGTAGGGAAAGTACAGAGGATTATGCTTGATAATTTTTCACTCGGGGATACCCGGGAAGCTGTGAAACTTATCAATGGCAAGTATGAAACGGAATCATCGGGAAAAATTACATTGGAGAATTTACGGGATTATGCCGAGTGTGGAGTTGATTTTATCTCGGTTGGCGCGTTGACACACCAGGTAAAGAGTCTTGACCTGAGCCTGAAAGCTGTTCAATGATATGGGGTTAAAATCCATCTATAAAAAATCATCGCAACTAGCGGATATTCGATCAAAGAAGACTATTAACCTTGCCAAACGAATTACCATCCCCGGATTTGAGGGAATCCCTATCTATGATGTTGTGGTTTTCTTTTCTAGAGGAATACAGAAAGGAGCCCTTACCACCCGAGCATCCTCCATTGCCTTTCATTTTTTTCTGGCCTCTCTTCCTGCCCTGATATATTTTATTACGCTATTACCTATTCTCCCGATCAACAACCTGGAGTCGAGTCTTCTCAGCCTTTTTGAAAGTATTCTCCCGGCCGAAGTGTATGAGGTAATGGAAGACACCATTGCGGAATTATTTGTTAAGAGAGTGGGCTTACAGTTTTTCGGAATTGTTATTGCCCTTTTTTTTGCCACCAATGCAGTGAACGGGATGATTCAGGCCTTTAATGCCACCTACCATTCTCTTGAGACCAGAACCTGGTTGAGGCGCAGGGGCATGGCCGCTTCACTTGTGGCAATCATGTTTGTCCTAGTCACAACAGCCCTAAGCCTGATCCTATTCGGACGTATGGCCATAAATCTGCTTGTGGAGCATGAACTGATTAATACCCGATTTACCATCTATATTATCCGGATGTCTAAATGGATCGTGATCATTGCATTAACCTATTTCGCCCTATCGTTCATCTACTGGCTTGGTCCCTCCCGGAAGATAAAATGGAAATTTTATTCTGCAGGCTCTACGCTTGCTTCAATTCTGGTAATCAGCACTTCGCTGATCTTCTCTTCTATAATGAATAATTTCGGGCAATTCAATAAGTTTTTTGGATCTATTTCCACCCTTATAATCATCCTACTGTGGATCTACCTGAATTCCATTGCCTTGCTCATCGGATTTGAGTTAAATGCCAGTATCAAAAATGCAAAGCTGGTAAATTTCCCGGATCCGGATGATGATATAATTGAAGATGATTTTGATGATGCAGTACCGCCGGACCGTAACCTTATTACCGAAGGTACAGTAAAAGGGAATTAGACTATGAATACAGATCAGAATCCCATACTCCTTTTCAGACATTGGTACCTGGAAGCGGTGGATTCCGGCATTGATGATCCGGATATAATGACTCTTGCAACCACCGGAAATGACTTCCGGCCTTCAGCCCGGGTTGTGCTTTTAAAGGAATTTGATGAAAAAGGATTTGTTTTTTATTCAAACTACCGTAGCCATAAAGGAGAACAAATAGCCTCCAGTCCCTGGGCAGCCCTTGTAATCCACTGGCAGAAACTGGGTCACCAGATTAGAATTGAAGGTAGAATCAGTAAAACATCCGTCAAGGAATCAGACCGATACTTTGCTTCCAGACCCAGGGGAAGCCAGCTAGGTGCATGGGCCTCCATGCAAAGCCAGGTGGTACCTACCAAAGAAAGTCTGGATGAAAAAATGAAAAAGATGGATGAGAAGTTCATGGGCCGGGAAGTGCCTCGCCCCGCATACTGGGGTGGATACAGGCTGAGACCTGACCGGATGGAATTTTGGGTCGAGAAGGATGACCGGATGCATGAGCGGATTGTGTATGAAAAAATAATCGGACTGGAGAAAACCGGGAAGCTTGATAATACCTCAGAAGAAGTTTGGGTAGGTCGCTGGCTGGCTCCTTAATCAGACTCACCCTATCTCATCTGTGAGATCTGTAAGTATGCTTTATTTTATTTTTTCCAATCCGGAAATCCTTTCTTCAAGAACCTTAATTTTTTTCTCCGCATCATCTCTCTTCTTTTGTTCCATCTGAACTACCTTTTCAGGTGCATGTTGTACGAAGCGATCGTTACTAAGTTTTACCATAACCTTTTTGAGAAACCCCTTCTGGTATTCAAGTTCCGCATTTAGTTCCTTAAGTTCTTCAACCGGATTTACATGATCTGCCATGGGAAGGAAATATTCCACACTTCTGACACGAAATGACAGTGCACCCTCAGGCTTCTCATCGATCTCCTCAATGGTTTGAAGTATCGCGAGTTTTACCAGTATGCTTCCGAACCGATTATTATAAGAGTGATTACTATCCAGAATCAGAAGTTCCAGCTTCTCTTTAGCCGGAAGATTTTTTTCCTTTCGGATCTTACGGATAGCAGTCACAGCTACTTTCATATCTTCAAATTGTTCCAGAAGTTGCTTATCCGTACTAGCGGATTTAGGCATGGGCTGAATCATAATGCTTTCACCTTCCTGCCTTTCCTCAATATACTGCCATATTTCTTCCGTAATAAAGGGCATAAAGGGATGCAGGATGCGAACGAGCATATCCATGAAAACTATGGTCTTCTGATAAGTTTCAGCATCCATTGGCTCACCGAATGTGGGCTTGATGCTTTCCAGGTACCAGGAAGAGAATTCATCCCAGAAAAGCCTGTATATAGTCATCAGTGCCTCAGAAATTCTGTATTTTTTATACTGGCCCTCAATTTGCTTCAACGCAATATTGATCCTGTTGCCAAACCATTCAACAGCGGATGCAGAACTTTCCGGCTGAGGGATTGTCTTATCCACTTCCCATCCTTTAATTAACCTGAAAGCATTCCATATCTTGTTACCGAAGTTGCGCCCCTGCTCAGGCAGGCTGTCATCATAAAGAAGGTCTCCTCCTGCGGGCGAACAAAATAACATTCCAACTCTGATCCCGTCAGCCGAATATTTTTTTATTAAATCCAGGGGCTCAGGGGAGTTTCCGAGGGACTTGGACATCTTTCGCCTTTGACCGTCCCTTACAATCCCTGTCAGGTATACATTATTAAATGGCTTCTTCCCTGGATATTCATATCCTGCGATTATCATCCTCGCCACCCAGAAGAACAGTATTTCAGGGGCAGTTACCAGGTCATTAGTTGGGTAATAATATTTATAATCAGGATTATTCGGATTTCGAATTCCATCGAATACTGCAATGGGCCATAGCCATGATGAGAACCAGGTATCCAGCACATCATCATCCTGCCGAAGATCTTCCAGGCTTAGTTCCATATTGCCTGTCTGATTCCGGGCCTTTTCAAGGGCTTCTTCTTCTGTCCGGGCTACAACGTATTCATTGGTCTTCCCGATAAACCATGCAGGAATCCGCTGTCCCCACCAAAGCTGTCGGGATATACACCAGTCCTTTACATTTTCCATCCAGTGACGGTAGGTATTTTGAAATTTGGCTGGGTGAAGTTTTACATCTCCTTCAAGAACGGAATCAAGTGCAGGTTTGGAAAGGTCTTTCATTTTCAGGAACCATTGCATGGAAAGCTTTGGCTCAATGACTGCATCTGTACGTTCTGAAAATCCAACCTTGTTAACATAATCTTCAACCTTTACAAGACTACCCCTCTTGTCCAGTTCTTTGATGATTTCTTTCCTGGCCTCGAAGCGATCCATTCCCACATACCATTCCGCCTCTTCACTTAGAGTCCCATCATCATTCAGAATATCAACACTTTCCAGGTTATGCCTGATGCCAATCTCATAATCGTTCTCATCATGTGCAGGGGTTATCTTAAGTGCTCCCGTTCCGAATTCATGGTCAACATAGTCATCGCATACAATGGGAACCTTCCTGCCAACCAGGGGAATGTAAGCTGTTTTCCCGTGAAGGTTGGTATACCTTGGATCTTCCGGATTAACGGCAACAGCAGTATCTCCGAGGATGGTCTCAGGTCGGGTAGTTGCAATGACAATACCATCTTCTGAACCTTCCACCTCGTACCTGACATGGTATAATTTCGATTGAAGCTCCCTGTGATTAACTTCCTCATCTGATACGGCTGTCTGTGCTTCGGGATCCCAGTTTACCATGCGCACACCCCGGTAGATATATCCCTTGTCAAAAAGGTCAATAAATACATCGATAACAGATTCATAATACCCCTCATCCATTGTAAAATGAGTGCGGTCCCAGTCACAAGATGCCCCCAGCTTCTTAAGCTGTTCAAGAATGATCCCACCATGTTTGTTTTTCCATTCCCATGCATGTTCAAGAAATGCTTCACGGCTTAACCCGGATTTCTCAATACCCTCCCCTTTTAATTTGGCAACTACCCTGGCTTCTGTAGCAATGGAGGCATGATCCGTTCCAGGCACCCAGAGGGCATTCTTTCCTTCCATCCGGTTTTTGCGGATAAGAACATCCTGTATGGTATTATTCAGCATGTGTCCCATATGCAAAACACCGGTGACGTTTGGAGGAGGGATTACGATGACATAGGGCTCTCTTTCATCCGGTGAGGATTTAAAAAAATCCTTGCTTCATCCAGTATTCATACCACCGTTCTTCGGTCTTTGAGGGGTCGTATTTTGAGGGGATATCCATTATTTGCGATGAATCTGTTTATTAAAATTCGCTAAAATTAAGCATTTCTCGGGATTTAATCCCTTCGTAAAAAGTTTATCGTTAATTTTACAATTCAATAATGAAATTCATGAAAAATATTCCATTAATAGTAATCCTGGCGTTCATGGCAACTGGTTTTTACATGTGTGGTCAGAAGAGTGAAAATGGCTCCCCTAAAGCGTCAAATATTGAATTTGATACCCTTAGTCATAGTTATGGAGAAATCCCGTTCAACGGGGAAGGGGATTATGAATTTATTTTTACTAATACCGGCAAGGCCCCACTCATAATAACCCATGTAAAATCAACCTGTGGCTGTACCATTCCGGAATGGTCAAAAGAACCTATCGCTACTGATGAAACAGGTAGTATTAGGGTAACTTATGACACCCGGAGGGTAGGAACTTTCGTCAAATCAATTTATGTCTATTCCAACGCTGAAAACGGGGTCATTAAACTTATGATTTCAGGAAAGGTTCAAGCTTTGGATTCTTAGAAACTAAAAAACGCAATATGGCTGCAATATCGGAAAGAGGGAAGTTAATGCCCGAGTCACCCATCAGGAAACTTGTTCCCTATGCTGAAGAAGCCAGGAAAAAGGGCAGGAAGGTTTACCATCTGAATATCGGGCAACCTGATATCAAAACCCCGGAGGTAGCACTTGAGGCGGTTAAGAACATTCAGGAAACGGTTATCGAATACAGCCACTCTGCCGGAAATGAATCCTATCGCAGAAAACTTGCCGAATATTACAAGGGACTTAACATCGATATTGATCACACGGAGATGCTTATCACCGCCGGTGGATCTGAGGCCATACTTTTTGCCCTGATGTCAACGCTGGACCCGGGCGATGAGCTTATTATTCCCGAACCATATTATGCCAATTATAATGGATTTGCCATCACAGCTGGTGTGAAAATCAGGCCAATAATCTCGAAAATTGAAAATGGATTTGCTCTTCCCCCCATTGAAGAATTTGAAAAAATGATTACTCCCCGTACCCGGGGAATAATGATCTGCAGTCCCAATAATCCAACCGGTTACCTCTACAGCAGGGAAGAAATGCTACAGCTTGGAAAGATTATCCTCAAGCATGATCTTTACCTATACTCTGATGAAGTATACAGGGAATTCTGCTACGATGGAATGGATCATTTCTCTTCCATGCATATTCCGGGAGCAGCACAAAATGTCATCCTGCTTGATTCCGTGTCCAAACGATACAGTGCCTGTGGAGTGAGAATCGGGGCAATGCTAAGCAAAAACAAAGAAGTCATTTCAACGGCTCTGAAATTTGCACAGGCAAGACTTAGTCCCCCAAGCCTGGGTCAGATCCTCGGTGAAGCAGCCCTCGACACGCCGGCTGAATATTTTACCGAAGTCTATAACGAATACATCGAAAGAAGGGATTTTATGGTCGCTGCGCTGAATAAGATGGAAGGGGTTATCTGTCCCACTCCAAAAGGAGCCTTCTATACCATAGCCCAGCTGCCCGTTGACGATGCTGACCAATTTGCCCAATGGTTGCTGAGTGATTTTGAATATGAGGGACAGACAGTAATGCTTGCACCTGCATCCGGTTTCTACTCCAAACCTGAGCTTGGGAAACATCAGGTTAGAATCGCCTATGTTCTCAACAGGACTGATCTGGAGAAGGCCATGGCCTGCCTCGAATCAGCACTGAAGGTGTATCCCGGCCGTATCAATTAATGAGGTACATATCTGACAGATCTCCTTGAAATTGTTTGAATTTCGTACGATTTCTATACTTTTAACCTGAAAGCGTTTTTAGGGACCGAAATGATAAATCTTTCGAAATGAAATATCTGAAATTGATTCCTCTGTTGACTACGGTTTTTCTATTCCAGGCTTGTAGGACAAACAAGGAGCCGAAAATCCAGGAAGAAAAAACAATAATTCGCGTGTCCCACAGCCATCCGGAGAATTTCTCATCGGAGCTTCATATGACTGCATGGTTATTCAAACAATTCGTTGAGGAGCTCTCGGAGGAATTGGAGGTTAAAATATATGCTTCAAATGCGCTTGGACAAGAGAGGGAGATTTATGAAGCCATGCAATTGGGTTCAGGGGCATCCTGCTGTATAAGCGGCACAGCGATCCTGAATAATTTCATTCCTGAAATGGGGGTACTGGACCTGCCCTATCTATGGAAGGATTACCAACATATACATGATGCGTTGGATGGTGAAGCCGGAAAACAATTAGCTCAGATCTCTGCTGGGAAAGGATTGAGAATCTTAAACTTTCTTGACAGCTGGGGTTATCGCAATATAGTTACAACATCCCGGGTGATTGAGAATGTCGACGATCTTAAGGGATTGAAAATCAGGACGATTCAGTCCAATAATTATATTGAGACGATAAACTTTATGGGCATGAATGCAACCCCAATGTCATTTGGGGAAGTATATACCGGAATGCAAACAGGAATTTTAGATGGATTTGAACATAATGCAACAGTAATACAATCGGCCAAACTTTACGAAATCGGGAAACACCTGACTTATACACGTCATTTATTCGGGGCTGTTGTATTTGCCTATTCCGAGAAACAATGGGTTAAATTAAGTGCGAAACAAAAGGAAGTCGTACAGAAATCCGCTAAGATGGCAGCAGAAATCCAGCGAGCCCTTGCTCCGGTAAAGGAGCAGGAGGCCTTTGATTTTCTGGAATCCAAAGGAATGCAATTTCATACCATTGATATTGAACCTTTTCGTTCACAGAGTATCCCTCTGCAAAACAAGCTGGCAGATGAGTGCAATGGTGTAAGTATACTAAACGCAATCAGAAGTTATGAAAATCAATAAATGCTTAAATCCAGTTCATAAAACTGTTGCCTTTTCTATAGCGATAATTTTTGGGCTTATGGTAATTGTTGGTTTTTTGCAGGTTACGAACAGGTACTTCTTTAATAGTTCATTAAGCTGGAGCGAAGAGTTTCAAAAATTTGCTCATATATGGATCATCTGCCTGACAATCCCTGTGGCCTATAAAAACAGTGCACATCTGGGCATGGATATTATTTACAAAAAACTTTCATTAAAAAACCAGTACCTGTTTAACCAACTGGTAAATTCCCTGTGGCTCTTCAACAGGAGTATTATTAGCCATTTATTCAATGGAGTTGATAAGGGTAGCACAAACCCAAACCAGTCCGGGTCTTGGAATCAGCATGGGGTGGATTTATTCAGGATTGTTTATCGGTAATATTTACCTGGTAATCACCGCTATTCAGAAATTAATGGAGAATTCTAAAACAAATTAAACCAAAATATGTTTATCCTGGGATTGTTTATCGCACTTCTGTTGCTCATCCTGCTGGGATTCCCTATTTACCTGGTAATCGGGATTGTCGTTATTGCCGGATATTTCTTCACTCCGGACCTGGTTCTGGCTATTATTCCCCAAAAAATATTCTCGACACTGGACTCCTTCAGCTTGCTGGCCCTTCCCTATTTTATTCTGACTGGGGAATTAATGGTCCGGGGAGGTTTAAGCAATAAACTGGTTGCATTTGCCGAAAAGATTGTGGGTCATTTAAGAGGGGGACTGGGACATGCATCGGTTATTTCTTGTATGATCTTTGCCAATATTACAGGTTCCGCAGCTGCTTCGACTTCTGCCATAGGTTCGATTCTGATCGATCCTATGAAGGAAAAGGGATACAAACCCGGATTTTCAGCCGCTTTGTTTGCCACATCGGGTATAATCGGATCCATAATACCTCCCAGTATGGTGATGATTGTATATGGAGCTATGGCCGGAGTTTCAATTGGAGGATTGTTTTTAGCGGGAATCTTACCAGGTTTACTAATCGTAATTGCATTAATGACAACGGTGCATCTTCACTCATATTCAAGCAAATTTCCTGAATTAAGAAAAACATTCAATAGTTTCAGTTTAAAATCTGTTATCAGAGAAATCCCCAGGGTTTGGGTTGCATTACTCGCTCCTGTAATTATTTTAGGCGGTATCCTTGGCGGTATATTTACAGCTACCGAGGCTGGAATTGTTGCCTGTGTGTATAGTTTTATTGTCAGTGTCTTCATGTACAAAACCGTTAAATTCAAAGATCTCACCCGAATACTTTTAAACGCTGCCATTACAACTACCATTGTTGTAAGCATAATTTCTATAGCCGGAGCCTTTGGATGGCTGTTGACTTACCTCGATTTTAATGACGTTGTGCTGAATACCCTGTTGTCAATTACCGATAATGCTGTTTTAACCCTGATAATCCTTCTAATAATGATGCTTGTATTAACCATGTTCGTGGAATCATTGGCTATTCTAATAATTATGATCCCGGTTATTACCTATATAGGTTCCTTGTATGGATTTAATCCTTTTTACCTGGGATTAGCGGTTATTATGGCTACCCAGATAGGTGCAACAACCCCTCCGGTGGCGGTTGGTTTATTCGTTGCAACCAGCATTGCCAAAACAGATTATCAGCAGACTGTTAAATACAGCCTTCCCTTTATTCTTGCCCTTGTAGCAATTTTGATCCTTATAATAGCCATTCCGGAGCTTTCAACCTGGATTCCGGAAAAGTTCCTGGATCAATAAGGAGATCTCTTCTCATGAGGAAATGAGTATCCGTAATCCTAAGCCGGGTTGTCTGAGTTATTCAAAATTGGGATCATTAACCGCCAGATCATATCTCCGACTTTCGGGTTTATGAGCAGCCATAACCCAGAAATAGCAACTTTTTACCCCCGGCATCCCACAGGTTGGATGATAGCCTTCCGGAATTACTACACAGTCCCCCGTCGATACAGGGTGGATAAATTCAAATTCTCCCGATTTGCGACTGGCAAAATGAAATGCTGATTGTGGTTTTGGAATATCAAAATAACAGTAAACCTCTTCCAAATCTTCGGTATGCTGGTGGGGTGGCCAACTGGTCCATAAACCCGGATCTCCGCAGGTAATTCCACATATTAAGCGAGAGGCTTCATCCTGTTGGGCCAGGGTCATAATAACCTCACGCTGGTAAGGGGGTTCTCCATGAATCTGATGAATATCACCAAGGGGGAGAGAAAGATCATATTTCCTTGTAAAAAATCTGCCCTTACTTTCATACATGCTTCCACCAATAAATATGGAACAATCCTCCTGGGCAGTGATTAATATGCTATCCTTTGCCGGCAAATAAAAAGAGTCAAACTTATCCAGATCGATTACAGCCGAATCATGCCTGCATGTTACTGTCCCCTGAATTACTACAGCGTTCAATTCAAGTTCATCATTTTGTAACAAATACTCATTGTTTTCAGAGAGGTTCAGACGATAAATCCAGGTGATTTTACAGGCTGAGTTACCAGGGGTAACAATTTCATGAAAGCCCTCCCCTTCCGGGCTTGTATATTTCCATTCCGAGGGGTGATCCATTTGTTTCATTTTCCTAATTTGAAATTCTATTCTTTTTCGACACTATATTATGTTTCTATTATACTGTAGCCAGCAAACCTCCATCGACATACAACATTTGTCCATTTACATAGCTACTGGCTTGTGATGAAAGAAAAAGCATGGCACCCAGCAGTTCTTCTGTATCTCCCCAACGGTTGCTTGGAGTCCGACCGCACAACCAGGAATCAAATTCAGGATTCTCATAAAGGGACTTAGTCATATCGGTCTTAAAATACCCGGGACCAATACCATTCACCTGGATATTGTATTTTGCCCAATCTGTCGCCATGCCTTTGGTCAGCATTTTAATTCCACCCTTAGATGCCGCATAGGGTGCTATGGTAGGCCTTCCCAGTTCACTTTGCATGGAACCAATATTGATAATCTTTCCGGAGCCCTTTTCAATCATTCCCCTGGCCACATATTTAGATACCTTATAGGAGCCCGTCAGATTAATTCCAATGACTTTATCCCAATCCTCATCCTTGAAATCTTCTAGGGGTGCGCGCAGGTTAATCCCGGCGTTATTCACCAATATATCAATGACACCAACCTGTTCTGATATCTGCTGAATAACCCTGTCTATCTGCTCACCATCTGTTACATCAAAAGCATAACCATATGCCTGGTAACCTGATTCTCTGAACTGTTTTACCTGTGCATCTACTTTGTCCTGTCTCCTTGAATTTAAAATGACAATGCATCCATTTTCTGCCAGGCCCCTGGCAAACACAGATCCTAGTCCCCCGGTCGAACCGGTAATCAGGGCAATTTTTCCTTCTATATTAAATAATTTTTCTGTTTTCATTCAGGCTTGTCTTTACTGGTTCTCTCTTTCTGTTCCACGAAATAAGGCTGAAAAGTATATGATGAATGTACATTCCAGAAGGCATTATTAGTAGGCAGATATTTACTAAGACCTTCAATTACATCAGCATTCCCGGTTTCCCCGGCAATATTATCCCATTCATTCGGGTCGGAATTGTGGTCGTATAATTCTTCACCGCCATCCTCATATCGGATATACCTGTAATCGGATGTCCTAAGTCCATGGTTATTCATTCCGAAAGTTGTAATGGCAACTCTTTCATTAATATTTGATTCCTCACCCCTCATTTGTGGCAGGAGGTTTATTCCTTCATTACGAGGGTATGAAGGTAATCCACACAAATCAAGGAGGGTAGGATAAATGGAAAGCATCTCAGCAGGTGTGTCAATTACTTTTCCCTTTGGAAGGTTTGGTGCTGCAAACATCAGGGGTGCGTTCGTGGCTGGTTCCCATAGGGCATGTTTGGCAAAGGTCCCTTTTTCACCAAGCCGGTAGCCGTGATCTGACCAGAGAACGATAACTGTATTTTCAGCATACTTGCTTTCTTGCAGTGCATCAAGCAACCTACCCAATTCGTAATCGACAAAACTTACACAGGCGAGATATGCCTGAATGACATTGGCCCATTCATTGTTTTCAATGACCCAATCAGTTGTTGGCATCATGGGTAAATCGTTAATCAGGAGAGCAACCGGTGGTACATCATCCAAATCATCAGACTTGTAAGGAGTCATTTCAAGGTCCTCAACCGGATGCAGGTCAAACCATTTCTGGGGAACATAGAGAGGGACATGGGGGCGAAGAAAACCTACTGCAAGGAAAAACGGTTTCTCGTAGTCACGGTTCAGTCGATCTATGGTCCAGTCGATGGATTGATGATCCGGCATCAGGGAATCGGCTTCTGGAAATGCGCCCCAATCCGTACTGGTACGGCCGTAGTTTTCCCGATCTGAAGTTCCATATCCATCCCAGACGAACCTTTCTTCCGGCAAGGGGCCAAATCCTTTAACCCTTCCACCCGATTCATCAAAAAGTCCATCCGGCGCATGACTATGAAATAATTTTCCTATTCCCATTGTATGATAGCCATGGGATTTAAAGTATTCCGGCAGAAAAAGAATGTCCCTTGTTACCTCATTGTCAGATTTGATTTGATTATCACTAATCATTCCGTAAATACCCGTTGTTGAGGGGCGTAATCCAGTCATTAAGGATGCACGCGACGGTCCGCACAAGGGTGCCTGGCAGTGGGCATTTGTAAATAGAACACCCTGGGCAGCCAATTTATCAAAGTTTGGTGTTTTGGTGTTGGGATGTCCGTTCATACATCCCAGCCAGTTATTTAAATCATCAACGGCAATAAAAAGCACATTGGGATTTTCTTGATTTGATTCGGTGTCGGTTGTTTTGCTTTTGTTCCCGCAGGATAATAAAGTGAGTAATCCACACAAAAGCAGGAAAAGTTTCAGTTTATTCATTCTATAAAGTATTGGAAGCATGACCCTATTTTATTCATTGCATGACCCTGATCGTTATTGGATATTCAAACATACAAAATATATAAAACTCAATCTACCAAAGATTTCGATTCAGAGGAATTTCATTCCGGATAGATAAGATATTTCTTCCTGATAGTCTGAAAGGACTCAAGATCTTTCTTCCAGGAAATCCTGATCTCCTCTTCTGAAAGTCCTTCTATAATCTGCTGCCGGAGTTTTGCAGTTCCTGCCAGGTTCTCAAAGTAGGGTATGAAAAAGTTCTCTTTATCCGGGAAATTCCTGTAGGCATCTATCAGCCAGGACAGGTTAATTCCTGCTGGCGCGGGACTGACCTCACGTAGGTACCGGAGATCCAAACCGTAGCAGAGCGTTCCTTTAAACTTTGGGTTAGTGGACTTCCCAGGTATGCTTCGGGGAGTAAATGAATAATCCATTCCTTCCAGCTCAGGGTGACCGAAAATCTCAAATGGTGCATCCGTACCTCTGCCTTCACTTAAAACAGTACCCTCGAAGAAGCAGGTAGATGGATACAGGTAGATGGAATTCATTGTGCTCAGATTGGGGGAGGGAGAAACAGGTAGCTCATACTGGCTCAGGTGGGTATAGTTTTCGCAGGGAATAAACCTGAGATTACATTTCAGTTCATCTCCCAACCATCCTTCCCCATTTATCATCAGGGCATATTCAGCCATTGTCATGCCATGGACAACCGGTACTTCATGCATGCCCACAAATGAACTGAATTCAGGTTCAAGAACCGGTCCGTCTACATAAAACCCATTGGGATTTGGACGGTCAAGGATTATCAATTCTATCCCATTTTCCGCACAGGACTGCATAATGTAAAACAGGGTGGATATATACGTATAGAACCTGGCTCCAACATCCTGAATATCAAACAGAATAAGATCAATGTCGTGCAGCATTTCAGGAGATGGTTTCCGATTATTCCCGTACAATGAAACCAGAGGTATTCCGGTCTTAGCATCCAATCCGTCATCAACCAGTTCACCTGCTTCATAAGAACCACGAAATCCATGCTCGGGACAGAAGATTTTGGCAATTTTCCCTATTAATAATGAATTGAGGCTATCAACCAGGTGAGTGGTTGAGATCAGAGATGTCTGGTTAGCCACCATACCTATTCTTTTATCCCTAAGGAGGGGAAGGTAAGCTTCTGTGTTTTCAGCTGCCGGTTGAATGGTATTCTGACCCGCGCAAGCATGAAACATAAGGACAAAAATTAGAAACGGAATATATAAGCCTGATTTCATTACCTGTCTGCAATTTTGCGATTTTTTTTCAAATGGTTAGCATTAAGGACGATGAGTGACAATGCGATAAATACCATCCCGATAACTGCTATTAATTCAGGTTTGTCATCAGGAAGTATGAACCAGCTTAACAAAGCTCCGAATACCGGAATAAGAAATTTCCAGACATTGAGTACTGAAACCTTTATCCCGGGACGCCTGAGAAGGATAAACCACATGCTGAAAGCAGCGGCGGACATAAAACTCAACCAGAGAAGAGCTGTATAATAGGGAGCTACATTTATGCTGAAGCTGAGTCCCTCAAATGGAATAGACAAAAGAAACAATCCTGCTCCCCCTATCATTAACTGCGAGGAATTTAATAATAGCGGAGGCAATCCATCTTTATATTTCACAATGAAGACATTACCAATGCTGCCTGCCAGCATGGCGGCAACCAGTATGAGTATTCCCCAAAATTCCTTACCCTCCTGCCAGCTAAAATTTTCCCGACTTGCTGCAATAATTACTACACCGGTCATACCAACCAGAATTGATCCCATGGTTCGGTAATTTAGCTTGTCGTCATACAGTAGTACATGGGCCATGACAGCTGAGAACAGGGGACTGGCCCCGATAATAATGGCGGTAAGGGAGGCAGGAACCATACTAATTCCAATATAGAAACCTGTATAAAGTAAAAAAGTCTGGAATATGGCAAGTCTCAGCACCTGTTTCCAATTATGTCTTATCTGCCTGATTGAAGACCTGATATTACCACAAAAAGGCAGGATATAGAGTCCCGCCAGAAAAAAACGGATGCCCCCAAATTGTATAGGGGTAGTATATTGCAGTCCGATCTTCACCCCCACAAAGGCAGTGGACCATAAGAGGCAGGACGCAATGGCCATGGTTGTGGTGCTGGATAATCGGGTATGCATATTAAATAAACTAAGTGCTGGTTTCCCTATAAAAAGACTAAATTTGCTCATGGGAAAACGGACGTCTAAAGTAAACCATTTTTAGGCAATCGCATATATGAATACGGAGATCTTTATTGCCAAAAAACTGATTTTCAGCAAGGACAAGGACAAGAGCATATCCCGCTCCATTCTTGATATTGCTATTTTTGGTATAAGCCTTGGACTCGCAGTAATGATTGTTTCGGTGGCTGTTGTGACAGGTTTTAAGAATGAGATCAGCCGTAAAGTTGTCGGATTTGCCTCCCATATCCAGATCCTGAATTTTGATTCAAACATTTCTTTTGAAACCAAACCTATTGACAGCCAGCAGGAATTTGTTGATGATCTCAGGAATGATCCGGACATACTTGACATTCAGGTTTTCGGCACCAAAGCCGGGATCATCAAAACGAAATCTGATATCCAGGGAGTTGTGCTCAAAGGCGTTGATTCGGAATATAACTGGGATTTTCTTAAGGATTACCTTGTGGAAGGGAGTGTTCCTGATATCAAGGATTCGGTTCAGAATGATAATGTACTGATCTCAAAATACATTGCATCCCTGTTAAAACTGGAGTTGAATGAAGACTTCCTCATGTATTTCATACAGGATCCGCCAAGAATGAGAAGGTTTACCGTAACAGGTATTTTTGAAACCAGCCTGGAGGAGTTTGATAAAACCTTTGTTTATGGAGACCTCAGGCATATCCAGCATCTGAATGACTGGTCGGAGGATCAGGTAAGCGGATTCGAGGTAAACATAAGGGACTTTAGAAAACTGGATGAAGAAACCTATAAAGTAATGAACAGTGTAGGTTTTGGATTTGAAGACGATGGTTCAAGGCTGAAGGTGATTAATATAGAGGATAAGTACCCGCAAATCTTTGACTGGCTCAATCTTCAGGATATGAATGTTCTGATTATTCTGATCCTGATGCTGGTAGTAGCCGGGTTCAATATGGTTTCCGGCCTCCTGATACTAATCCTCGACCGTACCAATATGATCGGAACCCTTAAAGCACTCGGAAGTCCCAATGTAAGCATCCGAAAAATTTTCCTTTACCAGTCCTTATTTATGATTGTCAAGGGACTCATATGGGGAAATATAATCGGTGTTGGAATCTGTCTGATCCAGAATTATTTCGGGATTATTGAACTGGACCAGTCATCCTACTACCTTTCAACCGTGCCAATCAATCTGAACCTTTTATATATCATGGGACTAAATCTTGGGACAGCTATCGTCATTATTCTGATGCTCATTGTACCTTCCATGGTCATTTCAAGGATCAGTCCCGCTCTGGCCATTCGTTTCGAATAGATAGCTTATTTTTTACCTTTCTCTATCTGGGCCGTCAGGGCAAGCATATCCTCTTCATGCTTTTTCAAAGCTTCATTTAATTTCACCTCCATAGATTCCTTGACATTTTCTACCCTGGCCTCCAATTTCAGGAAATCTTTCCGGAGGCGGCTTCGGCTGGTAATTACCATGATCAGCAGTAGGATGAACAGGATACATAAAACAATGGCCAGAACAGTAATCATTTTCTTAGTCCAATCCCCCAGCACTGCAAGACCTTCTAAAGATGATTCTTCTGACTTCTGGACAGCCTTTTCAAGTTCAGCAATGGCTTTCCGGGTTTCTTCTATTCCGGCATTTAAGGAGGCAACTGCAGCTTCTGTATCCTGCATATCCGCCTTATGTGCCTTCTGAATCTTGTTGATCTGAACCTGTAAGCTACGGGTGTTTTTCTTCAGGATTCCTATTTCCTTTTTCAGCATGTCCGTTCGTTCGAGAAGGATAGAATCATTGTCCTGAGCTGAGAGACAAAGAGCAAAGAGCAATAAAGCTAAAATGACAAAATGTCTTTTCATAATTGTTTGTTTAGGGTTGAACCATATAAATTACAAAAATGATGAACCAATGTCAAGCATATCATTCGAATCGTTCGGAAATAAGTATTTTCGCGGTGAAGATGGAAGCGAAAAATGAATTCACAGAGCAGCTCAGGCTTCAATTGAAAGAAAAGTTGCCAGGCTATAAATCACAGCTTAAAATGGCCCCGCAGGTAAGGCTGCAAAATAAGCATGATTTCTACAGGAATGCCGGCGTAATGATACTTCTTTACAGGAATGAAGAGCAATGGCACTTTGTTTTAATGAAAAGACCGGAATACAAAGGGGCTCACAGCAAGCAGGTCAGTCTCCCGGGAGGAATACATGAGGATACAGATCCTGATCTGGAAGCTACTGCCCTAAGAGAAACCCGGGAGGAACTCGGTATAGATGATTCACTGATCCAGGTACTTGGCAGTCTAACAAAATTACATATTCCTATAAGTGGTATTGAGGTTTCTCCCTATGTGGGAACCTATCCGGAAATGCCGGTATTTAATCCCGATCCTTCTGAGGTATCCTACCTTATAGAAGTTCCCCTGGAAGACCTCTTAAGTCCACTAAAATTAAAAGATGATGTCCGGACTATTTCAGGCAAAACGGTGAAGGTACCCTGCTTTCACCTCAAGGGGGAGCAGGTATGGGGCGCTACAGCAATGATCCTGTCTGAATTTCTTGAAATCTTAAGAAGACTTCAAGGATTTATTCTTCAATGAGGTTCTTATAATCCTCGTATCTTGCAAGAACCTGATTGACATAATTATACGTCTCTCTGCCCCTGGCATACCCATACCTTATGTCAGGATCCCGATAAAATTTCGGATCTGATTTTTTCAGCAGTGATTCATTCACATTCCCCTCCCACACCTCAGGGTCCAATCCCTGCTTTTTAGCTATGGTTATAGCATCAAAAATATGTCCCGGACCCACATTATAAGCAGCCAGGATAAACTTAATCTTCTCTTCAGGATCTGGTATGATATCGTCAAAACGACGGTCCAGCCATTGAATAAATTCAGTACCCGCTCGTATCTGGTCTTCAGCAGAGGAATTCTGAGTGATCCCAAACCTCCGTGCCGTCGAAGGCATAAGCTGCATCAGTCCAAATGCTCCAGCCCAGGAATGTGCACCGGGCTCAAACCGGGATTCCTGGTAAATAAG
The DNA here is from genome assembly GCA_963777115.1 of uncultured Bacteroidaceae bacterium. Classification (GTDB taxonomy): domain Bacteria; phylum Bacteroidota; class Bacteroidia; order Bacteroidales; family SM23-62; genus SM23-62. The sequence goes on from CAVZPP010000005.1 coordinate 262,026, forward strand.
CGATGCAAGTAATCGCCAGTCCCATTCTATCTCCTCGCAGTATTTCTTTATATACTCATCATATTCAGATATCTTCCCGGAACTCAGCGTAAATAATTCACTTTTAACAATACTTGCCGACCTCCTATTTTTAAAATATTTTTTATATATCACTGCATAACGCGTGGATTTCCGGTATTCAGTCAACCAGATATTGATCTCCCTGCGGAGCTCATCAGCATCAGAATTTACTGCCCAGGCAAGGTTCTGAGGGAAACTGACAGCTGTCCGGACATCCAGATTGGGATAATAAGTCTGGTTTACACGGGCTACATTCTCATCACAGACAGTATAATCTATCTCCCCTTCTGCGACCTTTAAAATAAGGGTTTCAGCATCATCAGGAACATCAATAATATCAATAGTATCCCCAATTTCCTCTTCAAGATTCAGCATTCTCAGATAATAGGCCGAATTTTGCTGAACAAATACTTTCTTGTTTTCAAGATCCAGTAGATTTCTTATTAATTCCCTCTCGATCCGGCTCTCAGGCATCTTCTCCCAACCCTCGGGTTTGCGTTGAACCAGCACCTGCCTTGTCTGGCTATGTGGTGTAGTAAAGGCAAACTTGGACCTCCTGTCTTTGGTAACTGTCAGGTTTATGGCAATCAGATCGCAATCTCCCATACGAAGACAATTAAATGTCTCTTCAAGATCGTTTGAAACTACAATCTCAAGGCTGATGTCAAGATGCTTTGCCAGATCCCTCAGTAATTCATACTGATAACCCATGGGTTGGCCCCTGTAAATAAAATAGTTTGTAGAATTGTAATCCGTTATCGCTGTTAAAGATCCTTGCTCCTTAATTTGTTCAAGGTCATTGACTTTATGTTTGGAATAGGATCTGCCAGTATCACTTTTACAGGAAGGTGATGCTAACATCACCAGCAATAAAAAAATCTGAAAGTACTGAATCCGCATAATAAAAGATGGGATTAGGGAACTGTCAATTTAGCAATTGCGTAAATCCTGGCAAAATCAAAGTAAAAGAAAAATAAACAATTAAGGAATTAATGCCATAAATGACTAATCATAAAAGGTCCAGGAGAGGCCGAATTTGAAAACCCTTCCCCTTGTGGGATATTGAAGGACATGGAAATAGTTTTTCTTAATAAATCCGGCATAGGTATGATCCCATCTGAGGAAAAACCTTGTTCTTTTCAATTTCGCATTCAGAAATAGATTAAGGTAGGGATAATTGCCTATCTCTTTGATATCCTGACTGTAAAAGACTCCTGAAGAAGGTGCAAATGCCAGCGCCCTGTATTTTGTATAGTAATACAGATCAAATCCTATCTCCGCAGTTAAGGCATTTTTAACCACGGTAAATCCCAGGTAATTGGAAGTATAATAGGATAGATCAGGTAAACGGACAACATTATTATCACTGCTTACCTGGTAATGGATATGATGATTGGAATGGAAAATCCCGGCCTTGAAATCTTTTTTCAACTCACCGCTGAAAACCGTTACAACCGGTCTGTGTTGAATGGGCATAGCGGAATCATTAAAGAAAACAAGGTCACTGACAAGTGAAAAATTAAACCTTCCAAGGGCCTTAATAGCTTCATTACTGACCGTCAGTGATCCCCTGATATCTTTTGTCTTGCCGAAATCATTATACCACTTGTAACTGTTTGATTCAAAGAAGCTGAGAAAATGATCAGGTTCTTCAATGGAAAATTTTCCATCAATTCGGATCAGGGATTCTCCCTTTGTCCCCTTAAATTGTTTCGCGATATAGCCATCAAGAATAAGGTCCGTGGCTTTGTATCCAAAAAGGTAATACCTCCCTCTTGCCAGCCAGTCCCATCCCTCACCCACTGTATGCAGGAAGCTGGCTCCAACATGCACATTCTGGTAATTATAGTTTTTCAGGCTCACGATTGATGTGTCTCCGCTGTTTATTGTCGTATCATTGGGAGTTACGTGGGAATACTTCACCCAGTCATGCTCAATAAAAGCCCTTGCACCAAAATCTTTATCCCGGTTGGGATTCTCATCAAGCATTACCTGGAACATATTAGACAGGGAATGGAAATAAGTGGAATCCCGAGTTTGAGATGGATCAATGAAATAATTTGGATAGAAATCCCGGTTTAATTCTGTGATTACATCCTCATATTTCCGATAATTTCTCTGGAACTCAAAATTGTGTATGAAAGACCCGGTTTTCGTCGTTCTTTCCCTTAATCTCTTGAAACCTGTTTCAGAAGTGGTATCAGGAATTTGTTCAGTTTTCCCAAATTTATACCGGTGCGTAAAATGAAAGTTCAGATTCCTCATGGATGATTCCGCCTCACTTAGATTCACTTCATAAGTCCTCTCATCTTTATCCGAATTCATGAAAACACTATCGTTTTTCAGTCCCCCGTTTTCCTGGGCATTCTGTGTGTTTACATGAAAACTTGAATACAGGGAATAGTCATGCCCTGTATAGGATCCGAAAAGACTGACGCTGTTAAATTTCGACTTTTGCCGCAAGTAAGAACCTCCGGATCCAAGAAGTCGTATATCAAACCCGATATTAACATAGGGGTTAATATTCTGTGTATGAGCTGCGTGAAAGGTTTCTTCTCGTGATTCCTTGCGTCCTGTTGAACTGAAATATTCGAGAATTGTAAATGGTTTGGTGATATTATAAAAAACATTGTTTTCAGGCGTATAGGTATAGGGAGCAAAAGGTCTCAAAAAAAAATAGTCCGGTTTTAGTTCCCTACTGAAATACAAATTATCCCTGGTTTGTAGTCCCATGTTACCCAGAAAAGCCTGTGAAATACTCGTTTTGTATATTGGATTTGATATCTGGAAACCTGTCTGAGCAGTATCCATAATATGATCCTGGATGACAGTAAAATCTTCTTTCATTATCCAGGTTCGGATAAAATTGGGAGTTGTATCCCTCCTGGCAGCGGAAATTCTTCTAGCCTCTTCTTCCTCGGACTCTTCCCTTTCTTCCAAACCCTCGAATTCCTGTCCCGTCTGAGTCCCCTGCGTCCCTTCCGGAAACTGGGAAAAACCCGGAACAGTTACGATCAGTAATAATAGGAAGACCGGAAGAATTTTCATGGACGCAAAGTTAGCATATTTATAACGGCTGCAAGCGCTACAAATTTTACTAAATCTATCAAAAAATGCGGAAAAATTCATTCCCTCTTATTGGGACAAAAAAAACCCGGATTCTTCGAAAAGAACCCGGGTTTTAAAAGTCGGCGACGACCTACTCTTCCGCTAACGCAGTACCATCGGCGCTGATGGGCTTAACTTCTCTGTTCGGAATGGTAAGAGGTGGTTCCCCATCGCAATAGTCACCTAAAGACTTTCAATATTTTAACGTAAAGGAAAGAGATATAGAGTTTTAAAATGCAAAATCAAATAAAATCCAGCGAAAGCTTACGGGTAATTAGTATCACTCGGCTATGACATTACTGCCTTTACACCTGTGACCTATCAACGTCATCGTCTTTAACGACCCTTAAAGGAGATCTCATCTTGAAGCAGGCTTCGCACTTAGATGCTTTCAGTGCTTATCCCTTCCAGACGTAGCTACCCTGCGATGCAGCTGGCGCCACAACAGGTACACTAGAGGTCTGTCCAACACGGTCCTCTCGTACTAGTGTCAGGTCTACTCAAATCTCCAACGCCCACAACAGATAGGGACCGAACTGTCTCACGACGTTCTGAACCCAGCTCGCGTGCCACTTTAATGGGCGAACAGCCCAACCCTTGGGACCTTCTCCAGCCCCAGGATGTGACGAGCCGACATCGAGGTGCCAAACCGCTCCGTCGATATGAGCTCTTGGGAGCGATCAGCCTGTTATCCCCGGAGTACCTTTTATCCTTTGAGCGATGGCCCTTCCATACGGAACCACCGGATCACTATGTCCTACTTTCGTACCTGGTCGACTTGTCAGTCTCACAGTCAAGCACCCTTGTGTCATTACACTCTGCGCATGGTTACCAATCATGCTGAGGGTACCTTTGAAAGCCTCCGTTACACTTTTGGAGGCGACCACCCCAGTCAAACTACCCACCAAACACTGTCTCCCGTAAGGGATTAGACCCCAGACAAATAAAGGGTGGTATTTCAAGGTTGACTCCACGACCCCTAGCGAGGCCGCTTCATAGTCTCCCACCTATCCTACACATCACTTGCCCAGAATCAATGTTAAGCTATAGTAAAGGTTCACGGGGTCTTTCCGTCCCGTTGCGGGTATCCGGCATCTTCACCGGAACTACAATTTCACTGAGCTCATGGCTGAGACAGTGCCCAGATCGTTACACCATTCGTGCAGGTCGGAACTTACCCGACAAGGAATTTCGCTACCTTAGGACCGTTATAGTTACGGCCGCCGTTTACTGGGGCTTCGATTCAGAGCTTCTTCCCGAAGGAATAACCCCCCCTCTTAACCTTCCAGCACCGGGCAGGTGTCAGGCCTTATACATCATCTTTCGATTTAGCAAAGCCTTGTGTTTTTGATAAACAGTCGCCTGGGCCATTTCACTGCGGCCTCCGATCACTCGGAGGCGACCTTTCTCCCGAAGTTACAGGTCGATTTTGCCTAGTTCCTTAGCCATGAATCACTCAAGCACCTTAGGATTCTCTCCTTGACTACCTGTGTCGGTTTGCGGTACGGGTAGCAATTACCTGAAGCTTAGAGGTTTTTCTTGGAAGTCTGATTAGGTCCACTATCCGCTTGTCCGAAGACTCACGGTACTATCAGGTTCAGCACAGTCAAGCTATTAACCCATCTGTATACCTACACCCTTTAACGTACTATTCCGTCAGTACGCGGGACTTTCACTACTTCGTCACCCCATCGCAGTAATTGCTAGTACAGGAATGTTAACCTGTTATCCATCGACTTTTCCGTTCGGATACGCCTTAGGACCCGACTAACCCTGATCCGATTAGCGTTGATCAGGAAACCTTAGTCTATCGGTGAGCGGGTTTCTCACCCGCTTTATCGTTACTTATGCCTACATTTTCTTTTCCAGACGCTCCAGCAGACCTTACGATCCACCTTCAACGCAACTGGAATGCTCCCCTACCACTCCTCCGATAAATCGGAGAAATCCATAGCTTCGGTAATATACTTATGCCCGATTATCATCCACGCACAACCGCTCGACTAGTGAGCTGTTACGCACTCTTTAAATGAATGGCTGCTTCCAAGCCAACATCCTAGCTGTCAAAGCAGTCGCACTACGTTAGAACAACTTAGTATATATTTAGGGACCTTAGCTGATGGTCTGGGTTGTTTCCCTCTCGGCACTGGACCTTAGCACCCAGCGCCTCACTTCCGTGTATATGTTGTAGCATTCGGAGTTTGTCAAGGGTTGATAGGCGGTGAAGCCCTCGAGCCTTATCAGTAGCTCTACCTCTACAACACTAAACCACGAAGCTGCACCTAAATGCATTTCGGGGAGTACGAGCTATTTCTTGGTTTGATTGGCCTTTCACCCCTACCCACAGCTCATCCAAACACTTTTCAACGTGTACTGGTTCGGTCCTCCATATCGTTTTACCGATACTTCAACCTGGCCATGGGTAGATCACCAAGTTTCGCGTCTACCCCCACTAACTAGACGCCCTATTCAGACTCGCTTTCGCTTCGGCTGCGTCCCTTAAGGACTTAACCTTGCTAGTGAGGAGTAACTCGTAGGCTCATTATGCAAAAGGCACGCCGTCATTCCGATAAATCGGAACTCCGACCGCTTGTAAGCGCACGGTTTCAGGTACTATTTCACTCCCTTGTTCAGGGTTCTTTTCACCTTTCCCTCACGGTACTAGTTCACTATCGGTCTCTCAGGAGTATTTAGCCTTACCAGATGGTCCTGGCAGATTCAGGCAGGATTTCTCGTGTCCCGCCCTACTCAGGATACTACTAGAACATTAACTACTTACGTGTACAGGACTATCACCTTCTATGGTTTAACTTTCCAGAAAATTCCACTTCATGTCAATGTTCATATTGTAGTCCTACAACCCCCAGTCAGCCGAAACTGTCTGGGTTTAGGCTATTCCCCGTTCGATCGCCACTACTAGGGGAATCACTATTGTTTTCTCTTCCTCCGGGTACTTAGATGTTTCAGTTCTCCGGGTTTGCTTCCTGCAAGCAGGATGATATCACTTCATGATACCGGGTTGCCCCATTCGGAAATCTTCGGATATAGCGGTTATTTGCACCTCACCGAAGCATATCGCAGCTTATCACGTCCTTCATCGCCTCTGAGAGCCAAGGCATCCGCCATGCGCTCTTATTTACTTTCTTCTGTTATGATTCTACAAGATTTTAACATTTTAAAAATCTTACTCTTTCCAATACGTCAAAGAACGTTTTCCTTCATCCTGTCCTGTCTTGAATCAATCAAAATAGGTTAGAACTTGGAATTGTGAATACACCTGGAATCGAACCAGATCCATATGACCATCGTATCCAATCAAAAAACGTCCAATATTTCAAAAAACTTTGTTGCCTATGCAATCATGTGGAGAATAAGGGAGTCGAACCCTTGACCTCCTGCGTGCAAGGCAGGCGCTCTAGCCAACTGAGCTAATTCCCCATTCCCCCTAAGGGAAATGAATCAGCCCTGCTGAACATTAATCAACTGAGCTTCCCATAACGAAAAAAAGTAGTCCCGAGCAGATTTGAACTGCTGACCCCTACATTATCAGTGTAGTGCTCTAACCAACTGAGCTACGGGACTATTATCCCCTCGATCATCTGCTCATCAGGTTAAACCGGCCGTATGGTCTCGGTTTCCTAAATCTTCGCGTCGGGTTTATATAAAAAAAGAAAAGGTTAGTACGGATTAAGAACCCGTCTAAAAAGGTCAAGAATCTCTCCAGAAAGGAGGTGTTCCAGCCACACCTTCCGGTACGGCTACCTTGTTACGACTTAGCCCCAGTCACTAGTTTTACCCTAGGCCGCTCCTTACGGTTACAGACTTCAGGTACCCCCAGCTTCCATGGCTTGACGGGCGGTGTGTACAAGGCCCGGGAACGTATTCACCGCGCCGTGGCTGATGCGCGATTACTAGCGAATCCACCTTCACGAAGTCGAGTTGCAGACTTCGATCCGAACTGAGACCGATTTTCGAGATTTGCATCCTGTCACCAGGTAGCTGCCCTCTGTATCGACCATTGTAACACGTGTGTAGCCCTGGACATAAGGGCCGTGCTGACTTGACGTCATCCCCACCTTCCTCACAGTTTACACTGGCAGTTTCGTTAGAGTCCCCGGCATTATCCGCTGGCAACTAACGATAGGGGTTGCGCTCGTTATGGGACTTAACCCGACACCTCACGGCACGAGCTGACGACAGCCATGCAGCACCTTGCAATCCGCCCCGAAGGGAGTACCAGTTTCCCGGTACGTCGTTTTGCATTTAAGCCCAGGTAAGGTTCCTCGCGTATCATCGAATTAAACCACATGTTCCTCCGCTTGTGCGGGCCCCCGTCAATTCCTTTGAGTTTCAATCTTGCGACCGTACTCCCCAGGTGGATAACTTAATGCTTTCGCTCAGTCGCTGACGATGTATTGCCAACAACGAGTTATCATAGTTTACGGCGTGGACTACCAGGGTATCTAATCCTGTTCGCTCCCCACGCTTTCGTGCCTCAGCGTCAGTGATAGCTTAGTGAGCTGCCTTCGCAATTGGTGTTCTATGTAATCTCTATGCATTTCACCGCTACATTACATATTCCGCCCACTTCAACTATACTCAAGGGCAACAGTATCAATGGCAATTCTACGGTTAAGCCGCAGGATTTCACCACTGACTGATTGCCCCGCCTACGCACCCTTTAAACCCAATAAATCCGGATAACGCTTGCATCCTCCGTATTACCGCGGCTGCTGGCACGGAGTTAGCCGATGCTTATTCTTATAGTACCGTCAACCTTCTACACGTAGAAGGATTTCTTCCTATATAAAAGCAGTTTACAACTCATAGAGCTGTCATCCTGCACGCGGCATGGCTGGTTCAGACTTGCGTCCATTGACCAATATTCCTCACTGCTGCCTCCCGTAGGAGTCTGGTCCGTGTCTCAGTACCAGTGTGGGGGATCATCCTCTCAGACCCCCTAGACATCGTAGTCTTGGTAAGCCGTTACCTTACCAACTAACTAATGTCACGTATGCCCATCTTTAACCGCCGGAGCTTTAATAAAAACACGATGCCGTGTTTAAATATTATGGGGTATTAATCCGAATTTCTTCGGGCTATCCCCCAGTTAAAGGTAGGTTACAAACGCGATACTCACCCGTGCGCCGGTCGCCATCATCACCGAAGTGATATGCTGCCCCTCGACTTGCATGTGTTAGGCCTGCCGCTAGCGTTCATCCTGAGCCAGGATCAAACTCTTCATTGTAATTAAGAATTTGAAATGTTCTCAAGATTCAAAACCTTATTGAATTAAACGAGGTTCTTAAATAAAAAACTATTTCTAGTCTAATTGTACTAACCTTTTCAAATTTTCAAAGAACGTAGTTATTTTTGGGATTGCAAAGATAAGAATCAATTCTAACCTGTGCAACTAAAAAATCAATTTCTGTTAAAAGAACTCGGCTCTAAAAGCGGCTGCAAATATAAAAACATTTGTTTAAATCCTGCAAGCATTTCAAGAAAAAAATCAAGCTTTTTTTGAGAACGTTTTCCCTTAAGCGGCTGCAAATATAATATCCATTTTCGGATATGCAATAGATGATGAAAAAATAATGTCGAATTCCTCCATATTATATATGGTATATACTCCGTTTACCAAATATTTAACAAGAATATCTTATCTTCGCTCTAACTTTCAAAAGGACCTAACATTGAGTAACAGACTGGTTATAATACCGACATACAACGAGATTGAGAATGCAGAGAAGATCATCCGCAAGGCACTTAGCCTTGATCCGGAGTTCGATGTTCTTATAATTGATGACAATTCTCCGGACGGCACTGCTGATGTCGTAAAAAAAATTCAGAATGAATTTTCCAGCCGTTTGCATTTGCTGGAACGAACTGGTAAACTTGGACTAGGGACAGCATATATTGCAGGTTTTAATTGGGCAATAAAGAATAATTACGAATTCATTTTCGAAATGGATGCCGATTTTTCGCATAATCCTGATGATCTCATTCGCCTGCATGAGGCATGTCAGAACGGTGCAGATCTGTCCGTGGGATCAAGATATTGTACAGGGGTGAACGTGGTAAACTGGCCTATGAACAGGATCCTTATATCGTATTTTGCTTCCAAGTATGTCCGTTTCATTACCCGGATGAAAATCCATGACTCAACCGCAGGATTTGTTTGTTACCATAAAAAGGTCCTTGAAACTATCAACCTTGAAAAGATACGCTTCAAAGGATACGCATTTCAGATTGAGATGAAATTCAATGCCTGGAAACACGGATTCAATATCCAGGAAGTTCCCATTATTTTCACAGACCGGCAGGAAGGAAAGTCCAAAATGTCAGGTAAGATCGTGTATGAGGCCATCTGGGGAGTCATTACAATGAAGTTTTCCTCCTGGTTTAAGTCGTATCAAAAAGCAGTATAATTTTCAGGCTGCATAAAGCTATATTATGTTCGATGGACTGATTAAAAATGCCAGGATCGTTAATGAAGGCAGTATCATTGACGGGCATATCCTCATTCATGAGGGTAAAATTCATACCATTTTTTCTCAGAATGATACCCTTCCGGGGGAAGTGACCACCCTCATCGATGCAGGCGGCAAATTTGTCCTGCCCGGCGTAATTGATGACCAGGTGCATTTTCGTGAACCCGGACTCACCCATAAGGGGGACATATACTCCGAGTCAAGAGCGGCTGTTGCCGGGGGAATAACATCCTTTATGGAAATGCCCAATACCAATCCCCAGACGGTTACTATTGAAGAACTTGAAAAAAAATACGAGCTGGCAGCCGGGAAATCCATTGCCAATTTCGGGTTTTACCTCGGCGCCACCAATGATAATATCGAAGAGATCCGGAAACTCAAACCGGGTCAGTCCCCCGGCGTGAAAGTATTCATGGGTGCCTCGACCGGAAACATGCTGGTGGATGATGAAAAGGCCCTGGACGCCATCTTCGCAGACTCTCCTACCCTGATAGCTACTCATTGTGAGGATGAAAATGTAATTCAGGCACAGACAAAAATCTATCGCGATAAATTTGGAGAGGATGTTCCCATTAATTTTCACCCGGTAATCAGAAACGAGGAAGCATGTTACCGTTCATCCTCAAGAGCCGTTGACCTGGCCCGGAAGCATAATGCCAGGCTGCATGTACTTCATATTTCAACTCAAAAGGAACTGGAACTGTTCGATAATACCCTTCCACTTGAAGAAAAAAGAATTACGGCAGAGGTTTGTGTACACCACCTCTGGTTTGAGAATAAGGACTACGCCACTCTGGGTACAAAGATCAAATGGAATCCGGCCATTAAAACCGCAAAAGACCGGGAAGGACTGAGAATGGGCCTAATGGACAACCATCTGGATGTTATCGCTACTGACCATGCCCCCCATACTGCAGAAGAGAAGAATAATCCATATTTCAAGGCTCCCAGCGGGGGACCGCTGGTGCAGCATTCACTGGTTGCCATGGCGGAGCTGAGCAAACAGGGATTAATGGATCTGCCTACCCTGGTTGAAAAAATGTGCCATGCCCCGGCCAAACTCTTCCAGGTTAAGAACAGGGGGTATATCCGTGAAGGTTACTGGGCTGACCTGGTGATCCTGGAAGATAAGCAATGGACCGTCCACAAGGATAATATACTATATAAATGCGGATGGTCCCCTTTCGAGGGCCAGACATTTTCAACCCGAATAGCTCTGACACTTGTGAACGGGAATCTATCATATGAATGGAAGGATGCAGCCAGTGAACACCATTTTGGCGATGAGATCAGCGGCATGCGCCTGGAGTTTGACAGGTAGTTAAGTGTGATAACATTATTCAAGTCAGAATTATGAAGAATTCAAGAAGAAGGTTGGCATTCATCCTTGCATGGATTGTTCTTATTTCTTTTTCCTGCAAACAGGGGCAATCCCCTGAGACAAATGATCAGGTCCGTACAACAATCAGTGAAGGGTCCCTCACTCCTGCCGACCAGCCCGGAACCATTAAGATTGCTGAACAGATTATTTATGATGTGGAAATCATCAATGCTTATCCGGATGATCCATGGACAAATGAATGGTTAAAGGACCTGGATCATAAGACGGCCGTTGATTTCGTTTTTGCAGGCATCTACCAGGGGAATTTCAAAACTTTTGACATTTTCGAAGGAACTCCTATCTCTGCAAAAAAGATAATGAAGATGGAGGCTGATGGAGAATTCAGCCGGGATCAGATCGGCAAATTCCAGTTTATGGAAGAATGGGTGCTGGACACCGTTAATATGAGCTTCACCAAAAAAGTGGTCGAGATTAGAATGGGACTACAAAAGTTCACCACGGATTCTGTCCTTTCCGGGTATGCTCCACTTCTCAGGGTTGTTCTTTAAAAAAGGTAATACATGGATAAATTAACGCTCACTACTCCTGCCCTCTTGTTTTCAGCCATTTCACTCCTGCTATTGGCCTACACAAACCGCTTTCTGGCCTATGCCTCAGTAGTAAGGACTCTCCATGCTAGATTAAGGGAACATAACTCTGTCCTTTTAATTGGACAAATTGCCAACCTGCGTAAAAGGCTTCGTCTAACCCGTTCCATGCAGCTCCTGGGTATCTGTAGCCTGCTGTTATGTGTCCTCTGCATGTTTTTGATTTATATTGACATACGGCCTTTTGCAGATATCGTCTTCGGGATCGCACTCATCCTGCTGCTACTAAGTCTTGCAATCAGCATGTGGGAAATACAAATATCTGTAAAGGCCCTCGATCTGCACCTAAGTGATATGGAGGAATGATCTGGTAATTATCAAGCTTTAAACAGCCCCATATAATGATCTGAATCGGTAAGGACCCCTCCGCTTTTATCATAAAAGTCCTGGTCCAGATTAAAGACCCCATCCTGAGTTTTCCGCCAGATTGCATCCTTGTATGGATGATAACTTTCCATGGTGGCCCAGTTCTTATAATTCTGATGCCCGTTGGTTTCAAGCAGACCGGTTCCTAATCCTGGGAAAGGATCAAGACGTGCTGCAACATTTTTATTCCAATCAATCAGAATCGGATTAACCGTTAAATCAGCACAAAAACAAGGGACGTTTCGTTCTTTTGCTACATTAGCAATTTTCATCGTCATGCTCAGTGTTTTGGCAATTGCTTTCAGGGCTATTGCCTTATATCCCATTTCAATACGGGCGATAGCATCGTGGTCGGTGTGGGCGCTTTCATCAGAAGCAAGCCTTAATGGAATATCACTGACGTCAACCTCCAACTCTTCAGGAAACGGTTCCTCAATGATGGCTATTTGCTCGAAGGCGCCTATTTTTTTAGCATGATCAATCAACCTGAGTAGTGTTTCCTTTTTCTCATACCGTCCATTTGCATCGAAATAATAAGGAAGCTTGCCGGAGTCGGTATGGGGAGTTCGGTAATGACCAATGGATTCGTGTATGGCAGAAAGTCTCTCCATATCTTTAGCCAGCATCTCTTCCTGTGTGCCGGGTTGTCCGATTTTAATTTTCATAAAGTAATATCCTGAATCAGCAGCCTCTACAATCTCCGATACAGGTATGGAATAAGCCATCAGGGGAATACTGGCAACAACTTTATGGTGCTGAGAAAGCGCAGGACGGTATTTTTCAGGAATTAAGTCATCGAAATTTTCAATCCCGTTTTCCGCAGCATACAGCATCCAGATGGCATTGTCAACACCTACAAGGGCATTCAATGCAAATGTTTTTCTGAGATGAGGATTTGCAGTCACTTTAGTTCCGTACTTATAGACTTCCTCGAATATTTCATCCAAAAAATCAACAGGATTAGTGAAGGACTGGCCCTTAATTATCTCCAGGGCATGTTTTGTTAAGGCATACATTATTTCATTTCCTTCAATCTCAGAATGAGCGGCAAATACAGATGCATCCGACCAAAGGACATTCTGGGTGCATAATCCGACCTTTTCAATTCCAGAAGCCGATTTGATGAAATTGGCCGTCTGCCATATCTCAGACATATATCCACCTTTAAATCCAAATGGGCGGATCAGGGGTTCCTGCTCGAAATCATATCCAACGGATTGAATGGTAATGTTTTTTAGAGAGCTCTTTTTCCCCTTAGGTGAGCAGGATGCCATTCCCGTAAGGGTTGCAGCTCCCGCTAGGGCTGTTGTTTGTATGAATTTTCTTCTTGACACCATGATTTATCCCCTGTTTAATTTTATTGATTTAAAATATCTAATTCAATTGTTCACTCAAAAAAGACCTTTCACTAAGAAAAACCCCTCAACATGAAACCTCTAACTATAAGAGCCTAAAATTCCATGCTCATCAAACTTATTTTTTAACCAGATAACATCTTTTTTGATAAAACCCGAGATCTCTTCATAACTCATGGTCGGATCTTTGGAGCCCTTGTTTGCCCCACCAAGATCGTATTCGCAATGTAATGTTACCGGACCTTTAATCCCCAGGCTAATATACTCCTTTAAGTACGCATCATAATCCACCATGCCTTCACCCAACCTGACATGTTGCACTTTCCATTTCCCATTCACAATGTTCCAGAGATAGTCCTTTATGGCGGTGTTGCTGATCCAGGGGGACAAAAGCTTCATTCCCAAAGACCAGGAGCCTGCTCCTTCAACCATTGCATGCCGTATATCATACTGAACACCTATATATTCCGGATCACAGCCATTGATGAGATGGTATAGGTCCCAGACCGGTCCTCCGACCCTCGCTCCATTGTGATTCTGATAACATCCCTGTATCCCGAATTTCCGGTTGACTTTTTCAAGATTCTCAATTGTCTTTTTATGAATATCCAGATTTTCCGTTATCGGTTTTGCCGGATCGTAAGACATATATCCCATTCTGTAATGACGAACACCAAGTTCTGCGGCAGTTCCAAGAATGGTTTCCGTATGCGGATCTTCAGCACTGGTAATACCGGTTACCATCATCGGCACAGTAATTCCTGATTTCTTCAGGGCCTTTACAGCCTTTGGCAGATCTGTCTTTACGTTTTCGGGAAGAACATGCCCTTTCGCTCTTACTGACAAATCTGCGCCTTTGAAACCCATCTCAGCAAGGGCTTCTCCAAGTTGAGGGTAATCAAGAAATTGAAGGCACTTGGTGAAAAGGCAGAGAGGGTATGATTTGTCTCCTGAATTCAGAGGGACAGAAAAAACATTCGGACTCAGAACGGCAGCGGCAGAAACTGCCGAAGCCGTTTTTATAAATTTACGTCTGGTACTGACTCATAGTTTTGCAATTAAAACACTAAAGTTTCCACGGGTTCCTGTATTCATAACTCAGCAACTCATTGGCCTTATCAGAGTTGGTAAATCTTTCGTTTACCGCATCCCATTCCAGTCTTTGCTTTAAAGCTAAAGAGATATTTGCGAGATGGGCAAAAGAGGTCGAACGATGACCTTCCTCCAATGGACATAAAGGTTCCTCCCTGGATACTACACATTCAAGGAAATTATGAATAAGTTGACTCGTTGAAGCAGAATTACTTCCATCACCCAACAGTCTCAGGATTATAATCATATTCCATTTTTTCAATCTTATCCTTATCATCCCATTTTTGGAATGTTCCGGGCTTGGAAGGAAACATTTTCCATCCTTCCTGGCCAGCTTGCACATTTCCTTTTGATCCCCTGATTTCAAGCTCTCCAAAAGATTGCATGCTGCCACTTGTAGCCTCAGCAATATTGAAAGAAATCATTTTTTTGGAGGCAAATTCAAAAGTAACCTGCATGGTATCGGGTATATCAGCATCATGATCAAGTACATATTTATCACCGACTGCAGTGACTGCACTTGGGGCAACTTCTCCCATCATCCAGCGGATGGCATCCATGTAATGAACTCCCCAATTTCCCATCTGACTTGAATAATCACTCCACCAGCGGAACCTGTAGGGCGCAATATTATATTGATAGGGACGGAAAGCCCTGGGGCCTACCCACATGTCCCAGTCAAAATCTTTCGGTGGCTTCTCCGGTTTCATTTTTCCAATTCCATTGGGCCACAAATCATCAACCCTGGCAGCCCGGGCAAAGGAAATCTGACCTATTTTATGGATTTCCTTTTTCAAGTGTCTGGTAAACAATATTACCCCGGCGATTGAGTCCAACTGCAACAACACGATCAGAGGCTTTTTGAGCATTGACCATGGCCCTTCCTTCAGAGATGGTTGCTGTTAAGGGTTTTTCACAATACACATCTTTTCCGGCTTCGATAGCAGCAATGGTCTGAACAGCATGCCAGTGATCAGGAGTGGCAATGCAAACTGCATCAATGCTTTTATCAGCCAGAAGATCACGCCAATCATCATATAGAGTTGGTTTCTTTGGAAAATCTTCGTGCATCTTCGGGACCTTTTTACCGTTCATCTTTCATCCAGCGTGGCTCAACTGTACTCCGGTCCCTCGTCATATAAGGTTTATAGACGTCACATAAAGCAGCAACCTCACAATTTGGCTCCCTCATAAACAGACCAAGCAGTTCTGAACCCCGGTTACCTATTCCAATAAAACCAACACGGATTTTATCATTAGCGCCAAGAATCCGCTTACTTTTTGACGAGGCAAGTACATTGCCTCCCAGTATCAATCCAGCAGAGGCTACCGCGCTTTTAGCGATAAACTCTCTCCGGGTGTTTGAATCTTTTTTCATGATTATAGTTATTTTGATAAGTAATAATATTGTAAGAGTATTTTGTTAAATGTAACCTTGTATCCAGCAGTAATCCGTTACCTGGATTTGAGGAAATTATGTTGTGAATATATGAAAAACACCTTACTTTGGATATTGTAAATACTCAATATTCTTTCGTTCAAGACATAAATGTAATAATAATTGTAATTTTCAGAATTTTAAAGTTAATATGAAAAAGTACTAAACCAAAGCAAATTACGGACCATACTTCAACCATGAATTTATAGATTTAAAATTATAAGATAATGGCTAGAATTTCCAGAAGAGATATTTTAAAAGCCCTTCTAGGTTTACCTGTATTAGGGCTGTTTGGGCAGCGGTTTTACGCTAAGTATTCCAGAGATATTAAAAATTCAGCCCCTCCCCTGGTGGAGGGAGCCGCTGAACTTGACTCTCCCATTACCATTCCCTCGGCCAGGTATCCCGTGGGTGAAAGAATTCGAATCGGAATCGTGGGTTATGGGATGCGGGGACCTCAGATCTTCAGGGCATTGGGGTATGCTGATGAAACCTGGATCAAGAAAACAACAGCCAAAGACGGTAAA
Source organism: uncultured Bacteroidaceae bacterium (assembly GCA_963777115.1). Classification (GTDB taxonomy): domain Bacteria; phylum Bacteroidota; class Bacteroidia; order Bacteroidales; family SM23-62; genus SM23-62. Next base: position 278,452 of record CAVZPP010000005.1, read on the forward strand.
CCAAATACTTACCAGGAGATGTTCTTTCAGCAGGAAGATTTAAACGTTGAAATAACCGGCGTTTGTGATACCTGCCTGCCAAGAGGACAGGACATGGCTGACCATGCTGTTTCTCTTTACAGATCCTCAGGAGGAACTCAGCAGTCAATTCCAAAAATCTATCGTACCTACAGGGAGATGCTTTCTGATAACAAGATCGATGCAATCATGATCCTCACACCGGATCATTGGCATGCCACCATGGCCATTGATGCTGCCCGTGCCGGAAAGCATGTTTATCTGGAAAAACCAATGACCCAGACCGAAGCTGAAGCAAAGGAACTGGTGAAGGTAATTGAAGAAACGGGAGTAACCCTGCAGGTGGGACATAACAACCGGCAACAGGCCAGTTATTTTAAGGCCAGGGAAGTGATTGACAGTGGCTTTATCGGAAATGTATCTTCAGTTGAGACCTTTACCAACAGGAACAGTGACGACGGAGCCTGGATACGGGCAATTGATCCCAGGGCCAATGAATCCACAGTTCTTTGGAAAGAATTTTTGAAGGATAAACAATGGCGTGAGTTGGATCTCGACAGGTATTTCAACTGGCAGAAATGGTTTGAATACGGAACTGGACCAGCGGGTAATCAGTTCACTCATTCTTTTGATTGCGTGAACCAGGTAATGGGACTGGGAATTCCACAGAAAGTCAGCGCTGTAGGAGGTCTGTATTATTTCAAAGATCCCAGGGATATCCCGGATGTAATGAATTGTTCATTTCTATACCCGGACAGGGGGTTGACTATTACATATGATCTTAGCCTGGTAAATAGCAAATATAGACCCATAACATTTCTTGGAAGTAAAGGAACCCTGGAAGTGAGTAATAAATTAACTGTTTATCCAGATCGAAGCCTACGTATAAATGGTAAAAAAGCTGACACCAATGAACCTATATTTAAATATCATCCCGGTGCGGCTGGAATTGACGCTGTTACCTCTGCTTCAGTTGCATACTATGAAGACAGAGGATTTGGGGGAACCTATGATAATGGTGAGAGAAAGGATGTAACCCACCTTCATGTAAAAGAATGGTTGTATTGCTTAAGGGAAGGAAAGCAACCCAGTTGCGATGTATACCAGGGATATGAAGAAACGGTAACATTTAGAATGGCCAATATCGCTTACCTGGAGAACAGAATTGTGGAGTGGGATGCCGAAAACGAAAAAATTATTTGACATGGGAGATACAAATCAGTTGAACATGACCCCTTGGCAGACTATTGCGCTGACCATACTAAGAATCACCATTGGCTGGCATTTTTTATATGAAGGATTAATAAAGGTATTTAATCCAAACTGGTCAGCCCTGGGATTTCTAAATGCTTCGCAGGGGCCTCTGGCTGGACTGTTTAAAAGTCTTGCCGCCAATCCTGGAACTGTTGAGGTAATTAATCAGTTAAATCAATGGGGACTGGTACTGATAGGCCTCAGCCTGATGCTTGGTTTATTGACGAGATGGGCTTGCCTCGGAGGGATTTTTATATTGGCCCTCTATTATTTACAGAGTCCACCATTTATTGGGATTGAAGCCTCCATGGCTGAAGGAAATTACCTGATTGTAAACAAAAACCTTGTTGAGCTTATTGCCTTTTGGGTCCTGTATCTGTTTCCTAGTTCCCATGTTTTCGGAATGGACCGCCTCCTTTTGTCCAAAAGGCATAGTCAATGACCGGGTATATTTTCAACCTCAACATAGACAGGCTAATTACATTTATGAAATACTATTATAATTGCGGAAAACTATCAAACTTGCAGAATACCATCATCTTTGCGGAATACCCTCATCACATTATCTCAAATAAGTAGTGCAAAACCCGTCTAAAAAAAATAACATTCTGAAGAAGATTTTTGCCCTTATCCTGGGTTTTGGTCCGGGTATTTTCGCTATCGGGTTTACCATTGGTACCGGTAGTGTAACATCAATGATCGTTGCTGGCAGCACACATAACATGCAATTGCTATGGGTTCTGGTCTTAAGTTGTTTATTCTCAGGTGTATTAATTTATGCCTATGGGAACTACGCCCTGGTTACCGGAGAGACTGCATTATTCGGGTTCCGCAAGCATATTCCATTCGGAAAGGCAATGGGGATATTGATCATTATTATTATCAGCTGGGGACAGTGGAACTCATTATCCGGAATCCTCGGCATCTCTTCAAACATCGTCTATGAAGTCCTTGCCCTGTATTTCCCGGTGTTCAAAGGCCATGAATATGCTACTGTACTCATTATTGCCGTTATAATTATAGGGATCATGTATTCCCTCCTGATGGTGGGGAAATATACTTTCTTTGAAAAGATCCTGGTGATATTTGTTTCCATTATGACCCTTTCATTTCTAATTTCCCTGTTCCTGGTTTATCCATTACCCATCGACGTTGTAAAAGGATTAATGCCAAATATTCCCAAGGTGGAAGGAGGAAGAATGCTGGTCGCTGCCTTTGTAGGCACCACCATGGCAGCAGCAACTTTTTTATCGCGACCTTTGTTCATTCAGGGGAAAGGCTGGGGAATGAAGGATCTGCAGAAACAGAGGAATGATGCAATAACCGCCGCTATTTTGTTATTTGTTATCAGTGCAAGTATTATGGCCGTCGCCAGTGGGGCATTATTTTACAATGGAACAGCCGTAACCAGGGTTCTGGATATGGGCCAGACGCTTGTCCCGGTAGCAGGCAAGTTTGCCATGACCCTGTTTTTCTTTGGCACCTTCAGTGCCGGCTTATCCTCCATCTTTCCAATTCTGATGATCACACCCATGTTAATTGCAGATTATCAGTCCGGGCAGCTGGACGTAAATTCAAGGCAATTCAGGATCATAACGGCTGTTGCTTCTGTTTTTGCACTGCTGATTCCTGTCTTCGGAGCCAACCCTATCAAGGCCCAGATTCTCACCCAGGTCACCAATGTATTTGCTTTACCACTGGTTGTATTAGGCATAATAATACTTGTTAATAAAAGGGAATTAATGCGGGAATTTAAAAGCGGTCCCTGGTTAAATGCCGGTATGGGATTAGCTTTTTTATTTTCCATTATCATCTCCTATAATGGAGTAATTGCCATACTGGAGTATTTCAAATAATTAATAAATTATATATTTAGCTTGATAAGTTTAACGAATCGATAAACCATAATTATAATGAAAAGGAATAGTGAAATTTTCAGTTTTGCAGAAAAAATGGAATGGGAAGATCTTGGAGGTGGAGTAAGCCGGAAAATCATGGGCTGGGATAACCAGATTATGATGGTAATCGTCAGGTTTGAAAAGGGGGCTGTAGGTAGTCCTCATCAGCATTTCCAAACTCAGACAACCTATGTAACAAGCGGCAAATTTGAATTTACGGTGGACGGGGAGAAGCAGATCGTGGAGGCCGGAGATGGACTTTACATAGCTCCGAATCTTATTCATGGTGCAGTCTGCCAGGAGGCCGGAATTCTAATCGATGTGTTCAGTCCGGTCCGGGAAGATTTCCTGGATGGAAGCGGAGCATCCTATTTTGGTAAAAAATAAATACGATGATTTTAAAAGGAAAAGTAGTAATAGTCACAGGAGGTGCACGCGATATCGGTCGCGAAGTATCCTTAAAGCTTGCCCGTTCGGGTGCCAGAATAGCCATAAACTATTTTGACAATCCTGAAGGACGCAGAAGAAACCCTCAAACTGGTCGGGGTCCTTGGCGCTGAAGCCATTATTGTTCAGGGAGATATGACCAAAGAACCTGATGTCAACCGGCTCGTAGAGGAAACATGCAATGCCTTTGGCGAGAGGATAGATGGATTGGTGAATGTTGCAGGGGGACTGGTAGCCAGGAGAACTCTAGAAGAAATTGATGTGGAATTCTGGGATTTCCTGATGGATGTAAATGTCAAAACAGTTTTCCTTGCAACAAAGGCAGTTGTGCCTAAAATGACAGAGGGTGGATCCATTGTGAATTTCTCATCCCAGGCTGCACGTGATGGCGGTGGTGCCGGTTCAACTGTTTATGCAACTGCAAAAGGAGCGGTATCGACATTCACAAAGTCAATGTCCAAAGAACTCGGACCAAAAAAAATCAGGGTGAATGCAGTTTGCCCGGGTCTGATCAATACATCATTCCATGACAGGTTTACCAAAGATGAGGTCAGAACCAAGGTAGCTGCAGGAACTCCTCTTCGCCGTGAAGGCGACCCTGCTGAGGTAGCAGACCTGGTGAATTACCTGTTATCCGATGAGTCTAGTTTTCTGACGGGAACCAATATTGATATTAACGGGGGACTTTTCTTCTCTTGATCACTGGTTGAAATAATTTATTTCATTCTTATTTATACATTAACTTTGTGCCGTAATACTATGGTAGCAATAAGACTTATGTTCCAATCCCACATATCATTTTTATATATACCCTTTTTGCAGGTATTTATTTTGCTGACATCCCTTTTTCAACCAGCCACATTGAAGGCTCAGGTATATCTGGATGCAGATGGACCAGGTGAAACATACGAACTGATTAATTCTGTTTTAGCACCCGGTTATAATGTCATTGAAGCTCCTGATTGTGCTCATCCCGATTTTGGGCGACATATCGAAGAAGTCTATGATTCAGTCCTGGAAAAATATGTTTTTATGTTTCACATTCATGTCACACCTGACAACGACCGTTGCATTAAATTTTGACCGGCAACGAAACGAAATTAAGACCTACGATAAATCCCCTGACAATTTAAAAGCAGTAGCCGGAGAAACGGTGGAATACAAATGGAGATTCAAAATTGACACTGGATTTCAATCATCCAGCAGTTTCACACATTTACATCAGCTAAAATCGGTGGGAGCTGTGTCAGCGGAAGAAAGCATGCCCCTTATAACTTTTACTGCCCGAAAGAGCAATCCAGATAAATTGGAACTGAGATATGCCGAGACTACCAGTCAAAGAACCATCCACCAGGTCGACTTAAATCCTTTTAAGGGAGAATGGGTTAACGTGAAAGAGGTTGTGACCTTTGGAGAATCAGGCAAATACAATGTGATCATTGACAGGGTAAGAGGGGACTCAAATCTACTATCTTACAACAACGATGATATCAGAATGTGGAAAACGGATGCTGATTTCATTCGTCCAAAATGGGGCATCTACAGGAGTCTAAATCATCCGGAAGACCTACGCGACGAGATGGTCTGTTTTTCTGATTTCGTTATAACTGAGGGTGATAGTACTTTGTCAGTTAATCAAGAGCTGATCTCGAAAACAATAGCCATCTATCCTAATCCGGCACAGGATTATATCCAATTTAATAATCTTTCCGGAACGACTCCTTCCAGAATTATGATTTCCGACCAAACTGGAAGAATCCTGCTGAATCAGCCCTATGAAGAAGGCCGGCAATTCAATATTTCTGAACTTGACAATGGAATCTATCTGGTGAGACTATACAGCGGCAATAAAACAATAGGAACATCAAAGCTGGTTAAGCAATAATCCTGAGAAAAAAGGAACATCTAAGCTGCTAAAGCAATAATTCTGAACCAGTATCCTTAAAGGCCAGCTCAATTCTAGGATACTTCTGCCCTGCTATTCATCGGCACACCGCTTTCCTGCCTGTGCATCCGTTGCCCGGATTCTTTATGCCAGACTTTTTACTATTATTTCACTATGACTTTCCGTGTATGAAGCTGTGTTCTGGTTTTTACCAGTACAATATACAATCCGGGCTCTAGCCCTGAAACATTTATCTCATTCCCCTGAACATCCTTGTTCTCATAGACAATCTGACCGCCTATATTTAGAATGGTTATTTCAAATTCCTCATGGAGAGTAATATTGAAGGTTCCTGTTGATGGATTCGGGAAAATATTTAAATCTATTCCCTTATCCTGGGAAATAGATTCATCAGATACATTTTCAGGCGGCCAGCCCCATACCTCAAATTCAGTATAGCTATTCCAGGTACTGGTTGAATTACCATGGCCAACGATCCTGACATACCTGGCTATAGTATCATTAAAATCATAGAGTACCAGGGGCTCTGTAGTTATCTCGCTGGTAACACCAGTCAGTGCTTCTGAAAATTCAATTCCATCTACAGAAGTAAGAAGATCGAACATAGAATGTCTCTGGTCCCCTTTGTACAGTCCCACTTTAATAAAGGAAACCTTAGAGACTCTCTGAAGATCAAGTGTAATGTAAGCCCCGTCTCCATCACCGGACCACCTGTTGGTTAAAATTCCATCAAAGACATTTGTTGCAATATTCCCTTCAGAGGTCTGCTCGGTACTGGCAATGGCATCAACGATGACCAGTTTTTCCTCAGTTCCAACGGAGCCTTCCTGCATTATTTCAATTATCCGTGTCATCATTCCGCCATCCGTAATAGTAATTGTATCGGATCGTGAGGATCTGCTTTCATTTTCATCAACAAATATTGCTAATGTTCCATCACCTGAACCAACTGCTGGTTCCACCCTTATCCATGAAGCATCAGAATTAACCGACCAGTCGATATTTGAAGTAATTGATACTGAATCATTGCCCGACCCCGGGGTAAATGATAAATTGGATTTTGACACATTCAGTACCGGAGGCTCAGTATCAGATTGAGAAATAATAATTGTCTTAATAATATTATCCCCTACGGTGGCATTCGTGCTTTCAATAGTAATGCTTCCCTTCCTTGGCAATCCGGTGGAATTTTCCTGGACAGCAACCATAATTATTCCATCACCTGATCCGCTGGAGGGATCGACGGATATCCAGGAGCTGTCTCTGGTAACAGTCCAGTTTAGATTGGATGACACGTACAATGCGGTACTGCCAGCTGATACGGAGAATAAGATTTCAGATTCTGTTACATACAAATATTCACCCATGGATGGACCAACATCCAGGGGAGTTAATGGTTTGTATGCTACAGAGGCGAGACTGAATTCATCAGCCCCGTAATTGGTGTTGGATAACCTGGCTTGTCCATCAATATCCTGGACAATATTTCCGACAGGTTCAAAAGCAGGAATATATTTTGCCGTGGAATCAGTAGACTTATAGTACCCTAAGGTATCGTTCATGCTCAAATTGGGATTCAGAACAATTGCCTCAACTTCCGAAAATGTAACTCCATTCCCAATATTTGCATCCTCTTCGGGAAACATAAGATTTTTAACCCAGGTGATATTGTCAGGGGGATTAATATAATTAACAAGGGAATTTGTATCCCCGGATATAATATTATACGCAAGGATGACATCCCTGGGCGGTTTGGAATATTTGCCGCTATTATCGAACCCGACTTCTATTCCATGCATATTATTCACCAGCGTATTGTTGGCCAGGATGGCCCTCTCAATCCTGAAATGGTTGCTAAGGCTTCCACTGCCTTCTTCGACATCTCCGTTTGTTAAGGTAATCGGAGCATGCCATTTTGTACCTGTCAATCCTTCGAAATAATTATTGATGATCCGATGATCGGACCCATATATTCTCAGTCCACCGGTCCCTTCAACACCTTCCCCAAAGAAGAAATTGCCTTCTACAAGCGATTCATTTCCATGCCTCAGGGAGAGTGTCCCCTGGCATCTCCGGAAAGTATTATGGGAAATCGTGTTTTTATTGCACTTCACAGAAATTATCTCCGGATCCCCATTACATTCTTCAAATAAATTATTGGAGACCCTTGTGTATCCGTCGGATTGTGACATAGCACTCCATCCAATTCGTATCGCCTCCATCTCATTTTCAGCCCTTGGTCCCATGTTCTTGAAATAATTGAACTCAATAACGTCATATTGGGAGACATACAACTCATTAGTGCCATCGACCCTTATCATATTGCCAAGGGTGTGCTTATTTTTAAAAGTATTGTGATCAATTTGATTATGGTGACTCAATCCAACAGGGTCATCCCAAAGGCTCTGGAGATTGATCCATACAGAAGAATTCCGGCTTACTCCATCATCCTTATAGTAATCTTCACCTGATCCATCCAGAGTATTCTGTGTAATCCTGATATGGTCACAGGTCTGGATCTTAAAAGTGTTTGACTTTTCAGTAATATTTATAACAAATCCCTGGATGGTAATGTATGAGCAATGCCTGAGGTCAAAATAAGTGCCTGCATCCAGGGTATCTGAACCAATGCTCTCTGCACGAATGATGACCGGCATATCCGCTGTTCCGGTAACTGAGCTCATCGTTATTGATTCAGCATTATACCGGCCTTCTGCCAGTATAATCTCATCTCCAGGTTTTGCATTGGCTACAGCATCCTTAAAATCACTGAAATTATGGTAGGTTGTTTGAGCGGATACATGAAAATGCTGGCAAAGTAGTATCACTATAAAAAATGGAATCCAGTATTTCATTATGCATAAATAAAAAAAAAATGCCACATATGTTGCACTTTTCAAAACTTCAGGGTAATTTGGTCGACCAAATAGTAGTATTGATTTCCATATATTTTGAATATGGCAGATACATTCCTTGAAATAACAAAATCAAAAGTGGCTACCCCGGCAGATAATGTAATTTCCAAAATTAAGGATCTTATTAATTCGGGAATTTTAAAACCCGGAGACAGACTCCCTGCTGAAAGGAAAATGGCAGCCGAATTTGGATTTGGAAGAACTCAGATTAGGGAAGCCTTACAAAAACTTGAATTTTACGGAATCGTAAAAACCTTGCCTCAAAGTGGTTCGATTATTAATGGTCTGGATATAAATACACTTGATGGACTCATTTCAGATGTCCTCAATTTACAGGATTACGATTTCTTTTCATTGGTCGAGACCCGCTTAATACTTGAATTAAAGGCTGTTCGTCTCTGTGCCGAAAGATGGGAGGATAGAGACATGAAGGCGATGGAAAATGCCTGTTCCAATTTTATTAAGAACGCGGATACTCAATCTAAAGTCAGTGACGATTTTGCTTTTCACCGGGCCATTGCCGAAGGCAGCCATAACCCGGTACTCAAAGCCATGTTGTTGGTTGTTATTACCGATATCATGACCGTGTATGAAAAAGAACAAAATTTTGCAACAAAAAAAATAGCCGGTGAACAACACGAACAAATATTGTCTGCATTAAAAAATCGTGACGCATACCAGGCAGAATCTTTAATGGCCAAGCATTTAAATGGAGTAATGGTCTTTGCAAGTGAAAAAATAGGGCAAAAACAAATTCAATACTAATATGAAAGAACTCAAAAACACGAACCAATTTCTCAGGAAACTGAAATGGATACTCATCCTTCTCATTTTCAGTATGCCAGGGATACTCGCCCAGATTTCTGTGAGTGGTACCGTTGCGGACATAAACGGTGATCTTTTGATCGGTGTAAACATTGTTATTAAAGGAACAACCAACGGCACAATTTCGGATATTGATGGGAAATATTCAATTACTGTTCCGGGTAACGAATCCACACTGGTTTTTTCCTATATAGGTTTTAAAGCCCAGGAAAAACCTGTCGGTGCCAATACGATCATTGATGTTATTCTTGAAGAAGATATGCAAATGCTGGAAGAAATGGTTGTGGTCGCCTATGGTAGGCAAAAGAAATCTCACTTAACGGGTGCTGTATCTTCATTAAAGAATGATGGACTTGACGAAATTCCCACAGCACGCGCGGACAAGGCATTGCAGGGAAAACTGGCAGGTGTCCAGGTTCTCAATCTCAATTCGGAAGCAGGAGAGGCACCCGTCATTCGTGTTCGAGGAATGGGCTCTATAAGTGCAAACAACAGTCCCCTTGTCGTTCTTGATGGCTATCCGGTACCTGATGGACTCTCCATGGTTAATATGGGTGATGTGGAATCTATCGAGGTATTGAAAGATGCTGCCTCATCTGCCCTATACGGTTCCCGTGCCGCCGGAGGTGTTATTCTTATTACCACCAAGAGAGGCAGCGAGACAAAAACAAAATACAACTTTAAGATGTATGCCGGCGTTAACAATGCTTTGAAACTTCCGGACATGTTGAGTACCGAAGAATATGTCGAACTGCTATACCATGAAGCCTCATTGCGTGAACAGGATCCCAGCGTGGACGGAATCGAGGATAATACCCTGGAGTTTAACAGGGTAACAAATCCCGAAAAGACCGCATACCTGATCTCAAAGCATGTTCTTGATCAACCAACTGATTGGGTAGATGAGGGGATGAGGGACCGGGGCCTTATCAGCAACTATCAATTGAGTGCATCCGGAGGAGATCAAAAGAAGCGATTCTACATATCCGGTAATTATAATTCTGAGGATGGAATCATGGAAAAATCCACCTATGATAAGTTCAGCATTAAAACGAATCTTGACCTGAAACTATCAGATGCAATTACCCTTGGGATTAATTTTAACCCCAACTATAGTAAACAGGAGAGGCCCCGCGTAAACCTGACCGATTATATGCGTTTTCAGTCATGGGTACCGATAAAGCACAATGAGGCAACAGCAGCCATGACTGGTAAGATGGTAGGTGACTGGGTGCAGGTCCCTGATTTTTACGGTACCAGCATTTCCGGTGTTGGTTTGGACGGTGAAGTCTGGAATATGGTGGGACAAAGTCCCTGGTCTACCGGTAATCAAACCCCGGTATCCATCCGGGAAAGAACCAGCCGGATATATGACACTTACAGGGTCCAGACCAATTTTTACCTGGCCTTTGATATTTTACCCGGACTCCAGTTTAAAACATCTAATGGGATCTATTTTTCTTATAAGGAATACAACCAGAAGGAGCAGTCCGAAGCAAATAAGGCCGGACTGCCAAATGAATTAACCCGGGAAACCACCCTGTATACCGATCTGTTATCCGAGAATTTACTGACCTATAATAAAATATTCGGGGATCATACCATTGATGGTTTACTGGGATTCACCCTGCAAAAAACTTCTGACAACTACAATCGTATAGTAGGAACAGGATTCCCCGACGAAGAGAGGCTTTCATTCAATATGGCATCTGAATTAATAAAAAATTCCTCTTCCTCAAGCGGGATTACATCATTTTACTACTCTGAAGCCCTGGTATCGGCGCTGGGACGTTTAAACTATGCTTATAAAGGAAGATACATGCTTTCTGCCAGTTTGCGTGCCGATGGTAGTTCCAAATTTGCAAAAGGACACAAATGGGGGGTATTCCCGTCGGGATCCATTGGCTGGAGGATCTCCCAGGAGGATTTTATGCAAAATGTCAATGCGATATCAAACCTGAAGATCCGGGCCAGTTACGGCCTAACAGGAAATAACAGAATTCCCCAGTATTCATATTTGAACTGTTCTAAGCACGATAGACTATGTTACAGGGGAAGGGACTGGAAACCTGGTATCCGGAATGTCTTCCGTCAGTACCTCATTGGGAAATGATGAAATAACCTGGGAACAATTGAGTGAAGCCAACCTTGGTATTGATATGGGATTTATTAATAACAGGATCAATGTTTCTGTGGAAATGTACAATTCCAATACCGTTCAATTATTGCTCAGGCAACCGGCAATGTATATAACCGGTCACCAATCCTACTGGAATAATATTGGAAAAGTAAATAACAAGGGGATTGAAATTGAACTTAAAACAGTCAATATTAGTAAATCTGAATTTGTCTGGAAAACGACAGCGAACTTCTCAATCAATAAGAATAAACTCCTGAATTATGGTGATAAGGAGAAGGAGGACAATTTCGGAGAAAGATCAGAAGTTTACAGGGCCGAGGTGGGAGAAGAATCCATTCAGTTCTTTGGTTATAAAAATGATGGAGCCTATACTACATTCGAGGAAGTTGAGGAGGCTCTGGCATTAACCGATGAAAACGGGGATCCATTTCTCTGGACCAAATTCAAACCAATCATTGGCGGATTGAAGGTCGTTAATACCAATGGGGACAATACCCTGGACGCTGATGACAGGGTTGTATTGGGAAGTCCCTTCCCTGATTTTATCTGGGGTATAACAAATAGCTTCACCTATAAGAATTTTGACCTGAGTTTTTTATTTCAGGGTGTTCAGGGGGGAGAACTTGTTAATGGAAATATCTATTATAATGAGCAGCTTCGGTATAATAAGGCATATACCGCAAACCGCTTTGTTAGTCCAATGTTTCCGGGAGATGGACAGACCGTATATTCCAACACTACTGCGGGCAACCAGATCCTTTTAACGGATTATACCATTGAAAGTGCATCATACGCATCACTTCGTGATCTTTCTTTCGGATATACCCTCCCGGTTAATATTGCAAAAGCAATTCGGCTTAGCAATGTAAGGGCCTATTTCTCAGCACAAAATCTTATCTACCTTATGGGATCGAATTACCGTGGAGTAAATCCGGAAGCCCGCACAACCTCAAGCAAGTACAGTAATCCTTTGGTTGATGGATATCAGCGCGGTTTATTCCCTCTCTACAGAACCTTTGTTCTGGGAATTGATATTACATTTTAGATTATAACAAAATATATATACAGTATGAAAAATATAGTATTAATAATTGTTGCCCTCCTGGCTGTATCAACTTTCTCCAGTTGTGAAAAATTTTTGGAGGACCAGCCTGAGTCGGTACTCGGACATGTGGATTTTTACACCACCCCGACACGCATTAACCAGGGAGTACTGGGTTGCTATGCCGGTTGGACCAAAGTAATGAACGACGAATGGATGTATACAGAACTGAGAAGCGATAACTCATGCGTCGCTTCGACAAGTTCCAGCTCATCAACCCGGCAGTATTTAACCAGTTTCGCCCATTTTTCACTGATATCGTCAGAGCCGATACTTCAGAACTACTGGTATAATACCTTTCAGAATATATCCAATATAAATGCGGTCTTGCCATCGGTACTGGATAATACGTATATAACTTATGAACCAGACAGGGCCCAGTTTGAATCTGAATTGAGATTTATCAGGGCATACCATTACCTGACCCTGGTAAATCTGTTTGGAGACATGTTTAAAATTACTACTGTTATTGGACCCAACCAGGCGAAAACAATCCCACGTTCACCGGTGTCGGAAATATACGATGAGATTATAATTCCCGATCTTAAGATTGCTGCAGAAAATGCCCCTACTGACTATGCGAGCAGTGATATTGGCCGGGTGACGAAATGGGCTGCCAAAGGCCTGTTGGCCAAAGCTTATATGATGATGGGGGGAGACGAAAACCTGGCCCTGGCAAAACCATTGCTGAAGGAAATATTGGCATCACCCGGATTTCGGACTGGAACCCAATTTTGCAGATATATTCAGTACCTCAAATGAAATGAACCCGGAGATAATTTTTGCAGTTCGTTACAAGGGAGGTAGCCTGGGAATAGGATCACCATTCTGGGAATACTTTGCACCTGAAGGGTTCAGCAAATAAATTTTTAAAGGTTGGATCTCCGGATGGGAATAATAACCCGACACCGGAAATCAGGAATCTTTTCGAAAGTGATTCCCTGGATTCGCGGACACCTGCCAGCTTTGATCTTTACGTCAGGTCTTCAACCAGGATCAATCCATATACAACCAAATATATAGATGACAATATTACCCAGGCACAGCAGGCAGAAAATGATTGGATTATCCTCCGTTATGCGGATATTGTTTTGCTGTATGCCGAGATACTGGCCCAGGATGGAAACCATGCCACCGCACATAACCAGGTAAATAAAATCAGAAACAGGGCCGGAGTCAACGACATGGCAGCCTTTACCACTGAAAAAATGGCGCTGGACTCGATCTATAAAGAAAGGCGACTGGAGCTTGCTTTTGAAAATCATCGCTGGTTCGATTTACTGCGCATGAGGGATTCATATAATAATCCAAATATGCCCATGGAAATTCTCAGGCAGCATACATTTCATACAGATTCATTACTCTACAGCAGTTTTAATCCACTTCCACCCCCTGATGAGTCCAACTATATAAACGAGCGATTGTTATTACCCATTCCACAAACGGAAATGGATTCCAATAATGAAATGGACATTCCAGCAGAATCCAACTTATTAATGCAAAAAATCCTGAATATGAAAATTCTAGAGAATATGATATCCCTTCGTTTGTTAGCCCTGCTACTTGCAGCAGGTATTGGATTTTATTCCTGTACGGAAGAAAAAGTGGTAGTTCCAAAAACCCTGGAACAATACAAAGCCGAATTAAGTGAATTGGTTACTTCGGAAAAGGCAATCGTGGAAAACTGTGTTGTGGGATATAATAAAGGGGACTTCAGAGATGCATTGTTGTACCCCGAGGCCATTGCCAATTATATGGCAGTAATTCTGGAGGCCGAAGCAGTATTGGCCAAACCGGACCTGAGCATTGCAGACATTATGGATGCAAATTATAACCTCAGCTGGACCCGGCAAAATTTTTAACGATGAGGTATTTAAATCAGACAGAAGACCGCTTCATGAACTCATTGTTTATTGTGACACATTAAGGGTTCATACACCGGTAGGAGATTCAATCGGACAGGCACCACAGGAAGCACATACTCAGTTCGGTGCAGCTATTTCTGCAGCCAAGGGATGGCGAAGCAGGTCATCAACCCTTGACAGGCAGGTAACTGCCGCTGTAGATACACTGGACCTGGAACTGGTCATTTTTGAAGATGCAATAGTAAAATAAAATTTGTGCGAAATCTCAATATTATCATCCCTATGAAATGTGAATACTTGGATTTGAACAGTAAGTTATTAATTCAATTTCAATTATTATATGTTTAATTTAAAAACAATTATTATGAGAAAAATTTACTTTATTTTTTTATTATCGTCACTACGCTGACTTGGATGCCCAGAAGGTATTCACTGAATATTTTCAGGATGCGACTGTTGGAAGCAACCTGGAAGACTATAATAACTGGTATGTTAGTTTAAAGGAAACAGAAGCTTTGGGTGTAAGTCCCATAATTGACGGGGAAATATTATTCTTTGATAACTATGTAGGAAGTGATACCGGATATTGTGTTTTGCTTGATTCTTTAATAGGTTTTACGGATGATACAAAAAGGATCTCAACCCGGGTAGTTGAACTCGAAGGAGATACCTTAAGGCCTGTGATTGGAGGAAAAATGTATGCTGCATTTATTGTCAGTGTAATGCCTTTCTCTAAGAACAGCTGGCGGGACTTCTTCACCTGGGAAGGATCCACAGGAAGTAACTGGAGCAGGGGCCGGGTATTTGCCAAGCCTGTCAATGATCGGCAGGATCTGCAGTTTTCGGTTTCAACCAATTCAAGCAGCGGCGGTGACCTGGACCTGGCCGCCTCGGAAGTGATTGCCGGCGGTATTGAAGTATATCATTTACTGGTAGTTGTGCATGAATCCATTGAAGGGGAAGCAAACGATATGATCCACCTGTATGTCAATCCCGATCCAACCAAGCCTGAAGCTGAACAAACAGGAACCAAGTTAACCGGTGTTGATACACCATCGAACGATTATTCAGAAGGTACTGAAATAAAGATCAATGTGCGTCAGCGTGGTGTAGGTGCAAGAGTTGGAGGTATCCGCGTGGGAAGAACCTGGGAAGCTGTTGTAATGGGAGAAGAGGAAGATCCTGGGACTAGGGTAAACAAGGTACATGCTTCTAGTTCCGACATTCGCGCCTACAGGAATGAAATTATCACCAGTGGTCCTGGATCTGTTCAGGTATTTGATATTTCAGGAAGAAATGTCCTGAATCATATTACCAGTGGAAGAATTGAAACTTCACTGAAAAGCGGTATTTATATCGTTCGTTTTGAAGACAATAACGGTAAGGTTGTAACAGGAAAAATTAGCCTGAACGCCGAATAAATTCAAATCTGAATTACTTAAGAATCTTTTTGAAAATAATAAACATGCGGGCAGGGACAGAGCGGTCCTGCCCGTGTGTTTTTACAAGCATCTTTTAAATTGTATGCTCAGTATTTGTTTTATTCCTTGTATTCGTGTATAGTCCTTGCGGTTGACAGATAATCATATTTACAGGGTTTTATTAAAGTTACATGAAAAATATTCTACCTGTCTTTGCTAGTTATTATTCTCTGTGATATCGGTTTATGGTACACGAACAGATAGTATCCTCAGCATCTGAAATAAATGGTGGTTCCTGGGTGCCGGGTGATACCATTGTAATGAAAAACGGAACCTGGACGGATCAGGTCATTTCCCTGAAGACAAACGGAACGGACGGGAATCCTGTCGTATTAATGGCGGAAACCCCGGGGGAAGTAATACTGACCGGCAGTTCATACCTGTCTTTCTCAGGGGAATACATCCATGTCACCGGTTTATATTTTAAGGATGGAAATGCTGGAAGCAAACATGTAATTTACTTTCGGACCTCCTCATCTGTTCTCGCCAATAATTGCCGATTGAGTAATACAGTCATTGAAAATTACAATCCCACCACACCCACAACGGACAGTAAATGGGTTTCCATTTACGGCCTGAATAACCGGGTAGATCACTGCAGTTTTGTCAATAAAACTAATTCAGGAACCCTTCTTGTTGTATGGCTGAAAAGCGGTATTACACCAAATCATGTCATCGATTCTAATTATTTTGGCTACAGGATCCCCAATGTAGATGATAGTGGAAGTGAATTGAACGGACAGGAGATTATCCGGATAGGGGACAGTAAAACATCCATGACAACGGCAGGAGTTATTGTTTCAAATAATCTCTTTGAGTATTGTAATGGGGAGATTGAGATTATTTCAAATAAATCATGTGAGAACATCTACAGGAATAACCTGTTTAATGAGTGCGTGGGGATGCTGACCCTGAGACATGGAAACCGCTGTACTGTTGAAGGAAATTATTTCTTCGGAAGTGGGATTGACAGGACAGGTGGTGTTCGCATTATCGGGGAAGATCATAAGGTTTACAATAATTATTTTGAAAAATTGAACAGCACAGGATACAGGGCTGCACTATGCATGGTACGTGGGGTTCCTAATTCTGAACTGAATGAATATTTCCAGGTTAAAAATGCAATTGTTGCCTTTAACACCATGGTAGATTGCAGGATGTCATTCAGTATAAATTACGGCAGCCAGGATTATCAACAACTACCTCCCATCGGAAGTACAATTGCCCACAATCATGTTTATAATACCAATTCATCCAATATCAATGTAGGGATCTACCAGCAATATGCTACAGACCTGGATGTTACCTGGAATAACAACCTGATGAACCAGGGGACATATTCAGGATTTCCCTATTCTCCCTCTGAGGTGATCACAGGAATAGATCCTTCAATGGTCCTGGCTGGTACGTCCATCGATATGTATGAACCAGCAGCCGGATCCGCCCTGGCAGAATACAGCAGCAACGAATTTTCCGAAGTATCAGCTGATATACGGGGTCGTGACAGGGACACAATCAAAATTCCGGGTGCAAGTCAGTTGTCAGGAATTGTATCATTAGAAATGCCCACAAAGGAAACCGCAGGAGCAAATTACTTTACTCCTCCACCTTTGCCCGGGACCAGTATAAACATGGTCGCAAAAGCTGTCGAGTTTGAGGCTTATGCTGTGAACAGTACAATATATACAACAGTTTCTGAACCGGGTATACTCTCAGTATATGATTTATCAGGGAAATGTCTGCATCAGCAGGAAATATTTGAAGGCCGGAATATTACAACATTATCTGCAAAAGGATTGCTCATATTGAGGTTTAATACTACAAGGGGAGATGTTGCAGCTAAGAAAATTTTCAGCCATTAATTCCGGTACTCTGTGATTTCTTCACTTAGGCTTGGAGATTTATCTTAGCTGATTTGTTTCATTCATAAAGATTCTAATAATTCAATGAGAAGCGCTATCATTTCACTTGGCTTGATAATTATAATTTCATCGGCTTATGCCGGCCGATCACTGGTTTCCACAGCTTCGGAAATTAATACCGGATCCTGGAAGGCAGGGGACACTATCGTTTTGGAAAACGGAACATGGACAGATCAGTCCATTTCCCTAAGAGCAGAAGGCAGTGCTGAGTTACCTGTCGTTTTAATGGCAGAAACTCCTGGTAAGGTTATTTTAACCGGAAGTTCTAAATTGTCATTTTCCGGAACATATATATATGTCAGCGGCCTTTACTTTAAGGACGGAAACTTAAGCGGTTCTGATGTTATTGCCTTCCGTACGAGATCTTACCTGCTGGCTGAGAATTGCCGGGTAAGCAATACATGCATTGAGAATTATAATCCGCCTGATAATATGAATGAGACCCGGTGGGTTTCCATCTATGGACAAAATAACCAGGTAGATCATTGTTCTTTTGTAAATAAATCAAATCAGGGGACTTTACTCGTTGTCTGGCTGAAAGAAGGGATAATCCCGAATCATATCATCGATCATAACTATTTTGGTTACCGTATCCCCAATTTAGATGAAGACGGAGATGAATTAAATAGCCAGGAAATTATCAGGATAGGGGACAGTGAGACCTCCATGCTAAATGCCGGAAAGTACTGGTTTCAAATAACTTTTTTGAGCATTGCAACGGTGAAACAGAGATAGTTTCGAATAAATCCTGTGAAAATACGTATAGCAACAATCTCTTTTATGAATGTGTGGGGATGATTGCGCTGCGCCATGGAAACCGTTGTACGGTAGAAGGAAATTATTTTTTTGGGAGCCGGATTAACAATACCGGAGGCGTTCGGATCATGGGAGAAGACCACAAGGTTTACAATAATTATTTTGAGAAGTTAAAAGGCCGGGGATTCAGAGCCGCCATCTGCATTGTGCGCGGGAAAGAAAATTCAAAGCTGAATGAATATTTTCAGGTGAAAAACACATGGGTTATGTTCAATACCATGGTGGATTGCAGGCAGTCATTCAGCATCAATTACAATGTAGTTCCTCAATAGATTTACCTCCTGTTGGCACCACGATTGCACACAATCATGTCTATAATACTTCCGATAAAGATATTAATGTAACAATCTTCCAGGTAAATACAGAAGCCATGGATGTTACCTGGAAAAATAATATAATGAACCAGGGAATATATGAGGGCTTTTCCTATACACCTGATGAAATTACCACAGATATTGATCCATCCATGACCCGTTCGGGCACAAGTCCGGATATATTTGAACCCCGCAGGTGTTCAGCCCTAAGGAAGTTTAGTACCAATGAATTTCCAGAGGTTATAACCGATATACTTGGGCGCGAGCGCAAAAAGGCTAAAATACCCGGGGCAAGCCAGTTGTCTGGAAAAGTACGGCGCGAGATGCCTTCAAGGGAAAATACAGGTGCGGATTATTACTATCCCTTGTCCCTTACAATCAACTGAATATTCTGCTTATAAGTCTGCTCCAGGATCAACTCCTTATTGATCATCACACGGTCAATGGTACTCTGGTCAAAGTAGCGGATAGTAATTAGTTCCAGTCCTGTTTCATAGGCCACCTTGAATTCCTTTTCCAGATCATCGATAAGGTTCCTGACTTTGCGCTTGTCATTGGAGATACAGATCTGGAAACTAATGGCTGAGTTCAGCATAAGGTTGATTTTAATCCCATGCTTATGCAAATATCCGTAAATGGTTTCCAGGCTTTCTTCTGCAATGAATGAGAAATCCTCTGGTGAGATTCGGATCAGTACCTGGTCCATGTTAAAGATGAAAGATGGAATCAGCTTTTCATAGGTAAGATTCCCTACCAGGGTTCCCTCATCCTCAGGGTGGATGAATGACTTAATGTAAAGGTTAATATTCTTATTCTGAAGGGGTTTAATTGTTTTGGGGTGGATTACACTGGCTCCATAATAGGCCAGTTCAATGGCATCCTGGAAAGAGATTTCCTCAAGTTTAACAGTGTCGTCAAACCATTTAGGATCGGCATTTAGTACTCCCGGAACATCTTTCCAGATAGTAACACTCTTTGCCACCAGAATATGGGCAAGTATAGCTGCAGTAAAGTCAGAGCCCTCCCTACCCAGGGTAGTTGTAATATCATTTATAGTTGATGCCACGAATCCCTGGGTAATATAAACCCGGGTATCCTTAAAATGGAAATTTTTCTTTGTGAGCTCAGTAGACAGGGGCCAGTCAATCTTCGCTTCCCTAAAGGTGTTATTACTTTTAATGGATTGGCGAATGTCCATCCACTTATTTTTAATACCGGCCTCATTCAGGTAGGCGGAGATAATTTTAGTGGAAAACATCTCTCCGAAAGGAACAATCTGGTCATAATCAAAATCGTAATTCAGGGTAGGTTCCTTCTCCAGACGCTCTTCAAGGCTGCCGAAAAACTCTTGAAATTCCTGGTGGAAGGGATGATCTTCATCAGGGAATAATTCAGTGACTATTCCCAGGTGATAATCTTTCCTTTCCTGAACCACCTTGGTGAGTTCTTTCTTCCTTTTATGAAAATAATGATCAACAATATCCTCCATGGCATTGGTGGTCTTACCCATTGCTGAGACCACAATAGCAATTTTTTCCCCGGGATACCTTTTCAGGATATCCCCGACATTTTTAACAGCATCTGAAGATTTCACCGATGCTCCGCCAAACTTAAAAACGATCATACTTGTTCTGATAAATGTTTGTATTGAGACTGCAAATGTATTAAAGAATTACAACGTAAAAAAAGTAGTACATTTATTGCGTCGAAACCATCAATCTTTGTTATTATGGCCAAGAAATTCAGAGCCCAGACCCTGGGTGAATTCATCGTTGCCCAGCAGAACGCTTTCCCATATGCGACAGGGGACCTTACGCGTCTTCTGGGCCATATCGGGATTGCATCTAAAATTGTAAACCGGGAAGTGAATATGGCGGGACTGGTGGATATCCTGGGAGAAACAGGAGACGAAAATATCCAGGGAGAAACGGTAAAAAAACTGGATGATTTTGCCAACGAACAATTTAAATCCATCCTCGGCTCAAGCATTGAGGTATGTGGACTGGCCACGGAGGAAGAGAAGGATGTAGTTTCCTTTGAATCCGACCTTTCCAGGGAAGGAAAATATATAGTCTGCATGGATCCCCTCGACGGATCCTCCAACATTGATGTAAATGTTTCCATCGGTACGATCTTTTCGATCTATCGGAGGATCAGCGATGTGGGATCCCCTTCCGTGGACGAAGATTTCCTGCAACCGGGCACCAAACAGGTGGCCGCAGGTTATGTCCTCTACGGATCATCCACCATGCTGGTATACACCACCGGTATGGGGGTAACGGGTTTTACGCTCGATCCTTCCATTGGTGAGTATTTTCTTTCACACCGAAAGATCATCATGCCTGATCCGGGTAAGATATATTCCGTCAACGAGGGAAATTATATCAACTTCCCACCTGGAGTTAAACAATACATCAAATACTGCCAGGAGTATGATCCGGCATCCAACCGGCCATATACATCCCGATACATCGGATCACTTGTGGCTGATTTTCACCGCAATATGATGCTGGGGGGTATTTATATGTATCCCCAGACAAAATCACATCCCGAGGGTAAATTACGACTTACCTACGAGTGCAACCCAATAGCCTTTCTTACGGAACAGTCCGGTGGTATCGCTACAGACGGAATGGGAAACAGGATCCTTGAAATCCCACCGGAATCAATACATCAGAGGGTGCCTTTCTTCGCGGGATCTGCACATATGGTAAACCAGGCAGAAAAATACATGCAGATTAATTCATAAATGAGCCCCGGGGATTTTCTGAATATATATAATGACCTGGAAGCCATTGAGCAGCTGAGGAACTGGCTGTCCAATGATTCCAGCAGCAGGTCAGGGACAAAGTCCGGGTCTGAATCGGAATCTGAATCCGGTCAGGTGTCAGGGTTTGAGTCGGAATCCGGGCGGGTGATCCACCTGAAAGGATTGAGTGGTTCATCCCCTGCCCTGGTGGCTGCATGCATACTCAGAAATCCTGAGAAAACCCATGTTTTTGTACTGCCGGATAAGGAAACGGCCGCCTATTTCCGGAATGATCTTGATAATTTTACAGGAGACAGGGAAGTACTTTTCTTTCCCTCATCCTACAAGAGATCCGTGCAGTATTACCAGAAAAGTAAGGATCAGATTATCAGCCGGACCGAAGTGCTGAAAAAAATAAACCAGGCCAAGTCCCCTCTTACTATAATCAGTTTCCCCGAAGCCCTGGTGGAAAAAATCGTGTCCCCTTCCTTTCTGGATGACAATGCATTTAGAATAAAAAAAGGGGACAAATTATCTATGAGCTTCCTGGCAGACTTCCTGGACTCCTGCCATTTTCAGTCCGTCGATTTTGTTTATGAGCCCGGCCAGTACTCCACACGGGGCAGTATCATTGATGTTTATTCCTATTCCGCGAGGTATCCATTCCGGATCGATTTTTTCGGAGAGGAGATTGATTCGATACGCAGTTTTGAAATTGAAAACCAGCTTTCCATTGAAAAACTTGAACAGGTAAGCCTCATCCCCAACCTGGTTGAAATGCAGTCTGAGGAAGAAGGAGAGTCTATGGTGCCTTTTACGGAATTCCCCGGCAGGGATACCGTATACTGGACCCATGATCTTGCCTATGTGCGTGTGCGGATGGATGATATATACGAAAGAACCAGGGGTGCCCGTGACGAAGAAGATCTTATTACCGATTCCAATAAGGCTGAATACCTTATTGACGGAAAACAATTTACTGAACTTCTTGACAAATTCAGGGTAATTGAATTCGGGCATCAGGTGTATTATAAACCCGGCGAAACCCTGTCTTTTGATACCTCTCCCCAGCCCACCTTCAATAAGAACTTCGAACTTCTTGCAGAGGACCTGAAACTACATACTGAACAGGATTACACCAATTATATCCTGTCGGATAACCAGAAACAGATCAACCGTCTGAGTGCAATCTTTGAAGATACCCATACCGAAGTGGAATACCAGGTGCTCTTTACCACCCTCCACGAAGGATTTATTGATCATGAACTAAAAACCTGCCTGTATACAGATCACCAGATATTTGACCGCTATCACAGGTATAAGCTGCAGGAGCATGTAACCCGTAAAGAGGGACTGACTGTAAGGGAGTTAACCGGACTCAACCCAGGAGATTATGTGGTGCATATCGATCATGGGATAGGACAGTTCGGGGGACTCGAAAAAATACGTCTGGATAACCGGGAACAGGAGGCAGTGAAACTGGTTTTTAAGGACCAGGATACACTCTTTGTCAACATTCACTCCCTTCACCGGATATCAAAATATAAAGGGAAGGACAACCAGCCACCCAGGATTTATAAACTGGGTAGCGGAGCCTGGCAGAAACTGAAAAATAATACCAAAAAGAAGGTAAAGGATATTGCAAAGGACCTAATAGACCTGTATGCAAAACGGAAAGCCCAAAAAGGATTTAGCTTCTCCCCTGACAGTTATCTGCAGACAGAGCTTGAAGCATCCTTTATGTATGAGGATACAGAAGACCAGTTCAAGGCGACACAAGAAATGAAGGAAGGTATGGAGACAGATTTTCCGATGGACCGGCTGGTTTGCGGGGATGTTGGATTCGGGAAAACCGAAGTGGCTATCCGTGGAGCCTTTAAGGCGGTCAGCGACAGCAAACAGGTTGCCATCCTTGTTCCCACAACTATTCTTGCCCTGCAGCATTTTAAAACTTTCTCTGAACGACTCAAAGATTTCCCCTGCAGGGTGGATTATATAAGCCGCTTGAAAAATCCCGCAGCACAGCGAAAAGCACTGGTTGACCTTGCACAGGGGAAAACTGATATTATTATCGGAACCCACCGCCTGGTAAGCAAGGATGTGCAGTTTAAAGACCTGGGACTCCTGATCATAGACGAAGAACAAAAGTTCGGAGTAGCCATAAAGGAAAAACTCAGAAAAATAAAGCTGAACGTGGATACCCTTACCCTGACAGCCACTCCCATCCCCAGAACACTGCAAATGTCGCTGATGGGAGCCCGTGATCTATCCATCATCCGTACCCCGCCACCCAACCGCTATCCTATCCTTACAGAATTGCATAGCTTCAACGAAGATATTATCAGGGAAGCCATATACTACGAGGCCAGCAGAGGGGGACAGGTATTTTTTATTCATAACAGGATACAGAATATAGCCGAAATCGAAGCACTCGTGAACCGGATCTGCCCTGACGTCCGCACAGTTGTTGCTCACGGGCAGATGGAAGGTACTAAACTGGAAAAGATCATGCTCGATTATATTGAAGGAGATTACGATGTGTTGATTTCGACCACGATTATTGAATCGGGACTGGATATTCCAAACGCCAATACAATTATTATTAACCAGGCCCAGAATTTCGGACTCAGCGATCTGCACCAGCTAAGGGGAAGAGTTGGCAGGTCCAACCGCAAAGCCTTCTGCTACCTGCTCGCACCACCCCTGACCCTTCAGACCCCTGAAGCCAGAAGAAGACTAAAGGCCATTGAAGAATTTTCCGAGATTGGAAGTGGACTTAATATTGCCATGCAGGATCTCGATATTAGAGGTGCCGGCAATCTCCTTGGCGCAGAACAGAGTGGTTTCATTGCCGAGATCGGGTTTGAAACCTACCACCGTATCCTTGATGAAGCCCTGCTTGAATTGAAGGAGGGCGAATATAAAGACCTGTTCCGGGTGAAGGCGAAAGCGACTGATCCCGAAGAAGCCGAAAGTCCCAAATATTTGAATGACAGCCAGATCGATACAGACCTGACCCTCCTGTTCCCCGACGAATACATCGAAAATAACTCGGAACGACTCCGTCTCTACAGGATTCTTGACTCCGTTTCAACCGAAGAGGGCCTGCAGGCCTTTGAAAAGGAACTGAAAGACCGTTTTGGTCCCATTCCCCCGGAAACAGCAGAATTAATGAATGTAGTGCGCCTCCGATGGATGGCTATCAAACTTGGTTTCGAAAAGATCATCCTGAAAAAAAACCGGATGATCGTTCATTTTATTAATAATCCCGAATCGGACTATTTTGAATCCACTGTATTCAAGTCTGTCCTTGCCTTTGTTCAATCACAGGGGAGAAAATACAATCTTAAGGAATCTGACGGAAAACTAAGATTGTTAACCGACAACATTAATTCCATTTCAATGGCAATGGGGGTACTGGAAAAAATCCTTTAAATTGCAGTCTGACATGAACCTGGTAATAGACATCGGAAATTCCTCTGTTAAGGCAGCGATCTTTAAATCCGGAGAGATTATGTCTACCCACAACTGGGAAAACAATTATCCGGATAGGATCAGAGAACTGCTGATAAGCTCCCCTGGTATTCAGGAGGCAATAATTTCCAATGTAAGGAAAAATGACGCCGGGATCAGAAAGGAACTCGAAGCTGCAAATGTCAGGATAATGGTTCTTGATGATCAGACCCCACTGCCCATCGCCAACCTCTATCGTACCAAACAGACCCTGGGAAATGACAGGATTGCGGCAGCAGCAGGGGCGAATTACCGTTTCCGGGGAAAAAATCTGCTTGTTATCGATGCCGGCACGGCCATTACGATTGACTTTGTTTCATCGGGGAATGAATTCATGGGGGGAAATATTTCTCCGGGATTGTCAATGAGACTGCGTGCCCTGCATGAATTCACTGACAACCTCCCGCTTGTAAAACCGTCTGATTCAGTACCTCTTTTGGGGAATGATACAGGGACCGCGATACTCTCGGGTGTTGTTAATGGGATAATATTTGAGATAGATGAATACATAAACAGGCAAAAATCCCGTTATTCTGATCTGGAGGTTATAATGACAGGTGGAGATGCAATGTTCTTTGATAAGAAATTAAAAAACTCCATCTTTGTGGACCTCAATTTGAATTTGCATGGGCTATACCGAATTTTAGATTACAATGTTGCTAGATAGAAGGTTTCGAGTTTTTATATTATTGATTTTTCTCGCCGGGCAGGTACTCGCACAAAGCAATTCAGACTCTCCATATTCGCGATTCGGAATCGGGATCATGACCCAGCCTGGATTTTCTCAGAGTCGTGCAATGGGAGGAGTGGGAATTGCTATGAGGAATAATAATCAGATAAACTATCTGAATCCGGCATCCTATTCTGCCATTGATACCATGTCATTTCTTTTTGATTTCGGTGTTATGGGCCACTCTACTTATACTGAATACCCAGGTGGAGTTGATGAATATAGCGGGGGGAATATGGATCACATCGCTCTATCATTTCCTATTACCAAATGGGGGGGAGTCAGTATTGCCCTTCTACCCTATTCCAAAGTAGGTTATTCCATCAAAAAAACGGATGATTCCAACCCGGATGTTGGATTTCTCGACTATATCTATACCGGAACCGGAGGTCTAAACCAGTTAAACCTTGGTACCTCCGTTTTACTGTTTGACCACCTTTCTATTGGTATCAACTTCAAATACCTTTTCGGGTACATTGACCTGGAAAAGTCAGTTATATTCCCCTTCGAAGAATCACATTCAGTTACTGAGGTTTCTAGCAACACACAGGTAAACGATTTTATCCTCGATTTTGGGATGCAGTATTCCCATGATTTTTCGGATAAGTATAATATAACAGTGGGTATGATTTTTGATAATAAAACAAAAGTTTCAGCCGAAAACACTATCCTGAAAAAAAACATATTCCCCGGAGCACCTACTTCTATTAATGATTCTACTGTAGTCAATCCTGCATTTATCCTTGAAGAATCCATCAGTAAAGGCAATATTGTGATACCAAGTAATTTTGGAGCCGGACTGTCCTTTAATTATGATAAAAAGATCACTTTTGGTTTTGACTATTACCAACAGGACTGGTCTAAAGCCACATTCTTTTATTCCGAGCAGTCCCTTTCTAAAAGCAACTCATTTCATGGGGGACTTGAAATTATCCCTGATCCTGAGGCACTCAGAGGCTATTACAACCGGATGGCTTACAGGGTTGGCGGCCATTACCAGAACTCCTACCTGATGATCGAGAACGAACAGTTGAAAGATTATGGCATAAGTTTTGGAGTAGGTTTACCATTGAAAAACCCGAAAAGTTCTTTTAACCTGGCCGTAGAGGCAGGACGAAGAGGTGCTCTGGAAAATAATTTGATTCGTGAGAATTATCTGTTTTTAAGTTTTAGTGTAACTTTACACGATTTTTGGTTCATGAAGAGGAAGTTTGATTAAGAATATTAAAATGAAAAAAGTATTTACAATTATACTGATACCAATAATTCTGGGTGTTTTAGCCATAGAGGTGAAAGCCCAGAAGGGTGTTGAAGACGGAAGTCGTTACGGACGCGGAGATGACAGCATTACATGTATCAAAAATCTATCATTATACAGGGAATACATCAAATCCCAGGCCTACGATGATGCAATTGGCTCCTGGTGGATAGTTTTCAATGAATGTCCCCAGGCAACCAAAAATATATATTTAGATGGCGCCAAGATGTATAACCATTATATTGATGCCGAAAAAGACCCGGTTCGTAAGGCAGGCCTCATGGATACTTTAAAGTTGATCTACAACCAGCGAATAAAGTATTATAAACAGGAAGGTTCAGTACTGGGCAGAATGGCTTATGATATTCTCAGGCATCCGGAGTATCGAAAGGATCCGGACCAAGTTGAAGAAGCATACGGTTATCTGGGAAAATCCATTCAAATACTGAAAAATAAAACATCCCCTCCGGCGATCGGAATGTATATGACCAGTTCCATTACATTATTCCAGGCAGGAAGGATTACAGACATACAGGTAATTGAAGATTATGCCACCACCTCTGATATTCTGGATTATCAGCTTGCACAGAAAACCACCAACAAGGATGTACTGAAGGTTAAAAATGCAAATGATGCCAGTTTTATTGCCAGTGGTGCTCCCAGTTGCGCATCCCTGATTAATTATTTTGAACCGCAATTTGATGAGAAAAGTGGAGATTTAGCCTATCTTAATAGGGTAGTAGATTTCATGAACATACTGGAGTGTGAAACCGAACCATTCTATGCAAAATCTGCAGAAAAACTATATTCAGAGGAACCTTCAGCTCATGCAGCCTATGCACTGGCAAAATTATTCCTTGGCAAGCAGCAGTATGATAAGGCCATGGTTTATTACCAGGAGGCCATTGATTCAGAAGAGGATCAAATGAAAAAGGCTGATTACTACTATCAACTTGCATTCATTATTAGCGCAAAAGTTAATGATGTTGTTAAGGCAAGAAACTATGCCCTTGAGGCCCTTAAGATCAGGCCTGATTGGGGTGATCCCTACATTCTGATCGGGGATGCTTATGCCAACAGTAAGGATTGTTTTAGTGACGATTTTGAAAAGGCTACCATCTACTGGGTTGCCGTTGATAAATTTAGCAAAGCGAAGTCTGTCGATCCTTCAATTGCTGAAAAAGCAAATGAAAGGATTGATACCTACTCAAAGTATTTCCCTGATGTGGAAACAATATTTTTCTATAGCCTGAAGCAAGGTGACAGCTACAACGTTGGCTGCTGGATAAATGAAACGACGAAAGTCAGACCTCGATAGGGAAGTTACCCATTCTGCCGGCCAGGTCCATCTGCCTTGCCTGAGGGTAAGATATATCCTGCTGGTCCTGCCAGTGATTCTTTGCACCCTCCATTCCTGTGAAAATGATATTGAAAAGATCAATACTCTAACTACGATCGATAATCTTCCAGATGCTTCAGGTCAGCAATATGAAATCATGTATGCCGATTCCTTCAGGGTCAGGGTCAGGATTCTGACACCTGAAATCCAACGGTTTGCAAGGATTGAGGAACCCTATATTAAGTTCCCAAAAGGAATGACCGCATATTTCTATGATGATAGTCTGAAAATCGAAGCTTATATCAAGGCAAAGGATGTTATTTATAAGGAAAAGGAACAGCTCTGGGAGGCCAGGAACAATGTTGAATGCAGAAATTTATCTAACGGCAACCAGATCAATACGGAACTTATGTTCTGGGATGAAAAGAAAAACCTTATCTACTCCCATACCCGCTCAAGAATAGTAAACACAGACGGTACATTTTATGGTGAAAATGGATTTGAAGCAAAGCAAGACCTTTCCTGGTACAGGCTGAAAAAATCCAAAGGTTTCGTAACCTTAAAAGATGAATAACCTGCTTATCATACTACTTTCCATCCTCTTCTCTGCATTCTTCTCAGGCATGGAGATTGCATATATATCGTCTAATAAGTTGCGAATTGAGCTTGACAAGAAGCAGGGTGCATTCGGATCCAGGATCATTTCCATGTTTACTTCCAGGCCCGGCGAGTACATTGCAACCATGCTGGTTGGTAATAATATCTCCCTTGTTATCTATGGTATTGTTATGGCCATACTCTTGGAACCAGTCATCCGCAATTTTATCAAACCCGATCTCGCAATCCTTCTTATTCAAACCCTTATTTCCACACTGATCATACTTTTTACAGCGGAATTTTTTCCAAAAACAGTATTCAGGATCAGTCCCAATATAGCATTGAAGATATTCTCAATTCCGGTACTTTTCTTTTATATAATCCTGTATCCCATCACCCGGTTTGTGATAGCTGTTTCTGAATTTATCCTCAGAAACATTCTCGGTGTGCCCAGGAATAAAGATCACTATCCGCATGTCTTCGGAAAAATAGACCTGGATAACCTTGTAAGTGAGAGCCATCCTGAAAACAGAGAAATTCTGGAAGCTGAGCATGAAATAAAGATTTTTCAGAACGCTCTGGATTTCTCCAATGTCAGGCTCAGGGATTGCATGGTACCCCGTACGGAAATTGTGGCATTGGAAGATACAAGTAGCATCGATGAACTCAGACAAAAATTTATTGAGACGGGACTTTCCAAAATATTGATTTACTCAGATTCGACAGACAATATTCTCGGGTATGTCAATTCAAAGGAATTATTCAAAAATCCGGTGGACCTGAAATCAATGATCATTAACATACTACATGTGCCGGAAACCATGCCTGCCAACAAACTCCTGCAATCATTTATCCAGGAACACAAAAGTATATCCGTGGTTGTGGATGAATTCGGAGGTACCAGCGGAGTTGTAACGATGGAAGATATCCTTGAAGAGATCGTTGGGGAGATCGAAGATGAGCATGATTCTTCTGAACTGACAGAAAAGCAGATAAGTGAAAATGAATTCATCTTCTCTGCCAGGCATGAAATCGATTATCTGAATGAAAAATACAAACTGGACATTCCCAAAACAGATGACTATGAAACGCTTGCCGGCTTCATACTTACCCATACTGAAAGTATACCAAAACTTAATGACCGACTCATTATCGAATCATTAACCTTCCAGATTCTGGATGCCAGCGAAACAAGAATTGAGTTGGTGCAGCTTATTATACCAGAGGAATACCTAAATTGAGAATCTTCATGAGGGTTTATTATTATAATTATTATCTTCGTACCCTTAATTTTTAACTGTTTTAATTAGAGCTATATGGCAACTTTACAGAGAATCAGAAATCGTGCTGGACTACTGGTGGCAGTAATCATTGGAATGGCCATCTTCGCATTCGTACTGCAGGATCTTCTGAGTGGCGGACAGACAGCTTTCAATCGTTCACAATCCGAATTTGCTGAAATAGATGGTAATTCCGTGCAATATGATGAATACTCTGCAAGGGTAGAAAAACTGGCCGAGTATTATCGGCTCAGAATCGGAGAATCATCACTGGATGAACAAACCATGGAGAGTATCCGTGAACAAACCTGGCAGGACATGGTCAGGGAATATATAACCATGGATGAGTACCAGGAATTGGGCGTGTCTGTGAGTACCGACGAACTTATGGATATGGTTCAGGGAAGAAATCCCCACCCCGTCATTACCCAGCTTTTTGCTGACCCACAAACAGGAATACTTAACCGTTCATTTCTTGTACAGTTCATACGTACTATGAATGATGATCCCTCCGGAGCCCAGAAAACGATCTGGCTTTATCTGGAGAAGGAAATACTAAGAGACCGTACTTTCTCAAAATATAATAACCTTATCCAAAAAGGTCTGTATGTTACGGACCTTGAAGCTAGCAATAACGCCTGGGAAAGTGGAAAGAGAACTGATATCAATTATATTGTTCAGCGATTTTCAAGTATTCCTGATTCATCGATATCGTATACAGAAAGTGACCTCCAGAAGTATTACAAAAGCCACCAGAATGAATATAAGCAGGAGGCTTCCCGTGATATCGAATACCTGGTTTATGATGTAACCGCATCTGAAGAAGACGACCTTGCTGCAAAGGAATGGATCAACAAAATGAAAGGTGAATTTATCAGTATTGAGGATCCAGTTTCTCTTGTAGGAATGGAATCTGATCTACCTTTCGACAATAGAAATTATACCGACGGAACTCTTCCAGCTGAGATCAATGAATTTATGTTCTCATCCGAACCGGGTGCAGTTTATGGTCCTTATATAGAAGAATCAGCGTACCGCCTGGCCAGGTTGGTGGAGATCAATTACCTCCCGGATTCAGTTCGTGCAAGACATATTTTATTGCAGGTGGACCAATCGAGTGATCCTGCTGCACTGAAGTCCAGGGCTGACAGTCTTCAGGAAGTTTTGCAAAATGGAGGAAACTGGGACTTACTTGCAGTTCAATGGGGTACAGATGGCACCTCAACCCAGGGTGGAGACCTTGGATGGTTCTCCGAAGGATCAATGGTTCAGCCATTCAGTGATTCATGCTTCTATGATAAGGATGGTAAAGTGAAACAGGTACAGACCCAATTCGGCATTCATCTCTTACAGGTTACCAATAAAAGCAGTAATTCCAAGAAAGTAAAAGTGGCCTACCTGACACGGAATATTGAACCCAGTTCTGAGACCTACCGTGGAATATACAGTCAGGCCGTTAAATTTGCCGGGATCAATAACACTTATGAGAAATTCAACCAGGGAATCTCTGATGAAAATCTGACTAAACGTTATGCAAGTGATGTTTCCGAATCTCAAAAAACCATAACTGGTCTCGATAACCCGCGTCCACTTATTCGCTGGGCATATGAGGCAGATCTACACGATGTAACCAGTGAAATATTTGAATTCAGCAACAAATATGTCATTGCTGTAGTTACAGGGATACGCGAAAAAGGTATTGCTCCCATGGAACAGGTAAGAGCAGAAATCGAACTTGAAGTCAGGAAAGAAAAGAAAGCTGAAAAGATTATCAAAGACCTGGAAACTGCCATGGCCTCTGCCCAGGACATTGAGACCCTTGGTGTTGAAACCGGACTGGCGGTTGAGCAGGCAAACAATATTATTTTTTCCTCGGTTTCTCTTCCTGGAGCCGGTATTGAACCCAGGGTGCTGGCAGCCGCAGTCGTTCTTCCTGCCAATCAGCTATCCCAGCCCATTAAGGGGAACAATGGAGTTTATGTATTGGTAGTAACCAACATAAACGAATCTGCAGAACCAAATCTGGCTAGTATACGGTCAAGGATGACAACACAAAGGGAATCCCGGGCAAATTTCGAAGCCTATAATGCCCTTCGGGATGCTGCTGAGATCACAGACAACCGTGCCAGGTTCTTCTAAATCCCACTGTCCATAATAAATATGTCAGACAGGAGGTATTTCTAAATAAGGCGCCTCTCAA
Organism: uncultured Bacteroidaceae bacterium; assembly: GCA_963777115.1. Lineage (GTDB taxonomy): Bacteria > Bacteroidota > Bacteroidia > Bacteroidales > SM23-62 > SM23-62. Next base: position 311,021 of record CAVZPP010000005.1, read on the forward strand.
ATTTTTCAATCTGGCTAACTGGCATTACCAGATAAGGAGCCTATTTTTAGCGTTACTGCGCTAAAAGCAGCGACGTGCTGGTAATGACTGCAGCTTGAAAATTTTTCAGCGCCGTTTTAGAAGATTCCGACTGTCACTTATTATGGACAGTGGGATTTAGTCTACATTATCATGCAGGTAGGCATTATCCTCCCGAAGCTTTGAATTATTATCCTCGTCTTCTGAAAGGCTGTACTTGGAGACCCTGGACTCCTCTGAAGGTTTGGCATCATCGATCTGGATCTTTTTTCGCACATATGCAGGTTCATTCTCAAGTTCGTCAATGGATTCGTTACTGTTGGCCTTGTTGTAAAGTTGTTCCCTTACTTTCTCATGAGATAGCCGCAGCTTTTTTACCCTCTCGGCAAGTTCTTTGGATTTCTTTGGACTTTGGGTAGCATTTGAAAAGGGACTCGTTTCATCAGCATCGCTGACCATGAATTCAAGCTGGTCATCACCGATTTCGAATTCAAAGGTCCTTTGAACATTTGAGCGCTCCACCGGATCCGTATCTGAAATCCCACTGGAAGGAACTATATCCTCCTGTTTCACTTCTGAGGTTTCGGAGAGTTTGATTTTATCTGCCCTGGGTTTCTTAATATACAGTTCCGGAATGCTCGTTGCCTCGAACCCTGTAGCAATTATGGTTACAGAAATATTTGATCCCAGATTTTTATCCTGTCCCGTTCCCCAGATTATATGCGCATTCTTTGCAGCTGAATGGCTGATGTAATCAGTGATCTCACCAATCTCATCCATACTTACCTCATCCTCACCGGATGTGATATTCAGAAGGATATTATCAGCACCGGTGATATCATTATTATTCAGCAATGGTGAAGCAAGGGCTGCATCCATGGCTTTGACAGCCCGATCCTCTCCAGAAGCAATGCCTGTTCCAAGAATTGCCACACCACTTTCCTTCATTACGGTTTCTACATCTGCAAAATCAACATTAATATAGCCCGGAACGGTAATAATTTCAGCTATGCCTTTGGCAGCAATCGCCAGTACATCATCAGCCTTGGCAAATGCCTCTGATAGTTTCAGGTCACCGTATATCTCCCTTAGTTTTTCATTATTGATCACAAGGAGAGAATCTACATGTTCCTTCAATTGATTGATCCCTTCAATAGCCTGGTTTATCCTTTGCTGACCTTCAAACCGGAAGGGAATGGTTACAATCCCAACGGTCAGAATTCCCATCTCTCTGGTGGCCTTTGCGATCACGGGGGCAGCCCCGGTTCCAGTACCGCCACCCATTCCCGCGGTAATGAATACCATTTTGGTAGGTCCTTCAAGAACTTCTGTAACATCCTCAAGATTTTCGATGGCTGCCTGCCTTCCAACATCGGGCTTACTACCGGCACCCCTTCCCTCCGTAAGGGATTCCCCCAACTGGATTCTGACAGGCACAGGTGAATTTGTCAAAGCCTGGGCATCTGTATTGCAAACCAGAAAATCTACATCTTTAATTCCCTGCTTCCACATATGATTTACAGCGTTGCTGCCTCCTCCCCCAACACCCAGCACCTTAATGAGGCTGGACTTATTGACGGGTAGTTCAAAATTCATTAATTCTTCAGCCATAATATCTTTATTTAAATTGTATCAGTCTTCCTTTTTCTACATCGAAGAATCATTCTCTTCAAATATATCATTGATCCTGTCTTTCAGGTTCGTTAATATTCCTAATCTGGGTTTGCCGGGCACTTCCTCGGGTTGTACCTCCTCTGAAGTATTTTCTATCTCAGACTTAAGCTCATTTGATTTGTCAATGGAAACTTTTCTCTTGTTTTCGTATCCTTTAAGCAGAAGTCCAACGCTTGTCGAATACATCGGCTGGTTGACTTCTTCGATACTTTCTGTTGCCAGTTGCTCGACCGGGTAACCCACCCTGACGTCCAGCCCGGTTTTGAACTTCACCAGCTGGGGAAGATGTCTCAGCAAAGCTCCTCCACCAGTGAAAACTATGCCGGCACTAAGCTTGTCAAGAACGCCTGAGTTCTCGATCTCAAACATGGCTGCATCAATGATCTCTTCCATCCTGGATTGTATGATATACGCCAGGCTCTTAAAGGAGATTTCTTTGGGATCCCTGCCGCTTATACCCGGAATGGTAACGATTTTGTCCTCCTGGGCGAGGTCGCCCAGAGCTGAACCAAATGTTATCTTCAGTGATTCCGCCTGCCTGCTCAGGATGGAACATCCCTCCTTAATATCCTTGGTTATAACATTCCCGCCAAAGGGAATTACCGCTGTATGCCGAATTATATCATCATAATAAACCGCTATATCTGTTGTTCCACCCCCAATATCCACCAGGGCAACACCCGCTTCTTTTTCATCCTCTGTAAGGACAGCCTCTGATGAGGCAAGTGGTTCAAGTATGAGCTCTTCAACATTGAGACCAACCCTGTTGATGCATTTCGAGATATTTTTCGCCGACGCGATCTGTCCGATGACGATATGAAAATTCCCCTCCAGCCTTTTTCCAGACATACCCACCGGATTCTTAACCCCGGTTTCACTGTCGACGATAAAGTTCTGTGGCAGCACATGAATAATCTCCTCCCCTGCATCAATGGGAATCTTATACATGTCATCGATCAGCCTTTGAATATCTTTCTTGGTGATCTCATCATCATAAGAATCTCTGTTGAAGTATCCCCGGTTCCTGACACTTTTTATGTGTTGGCCAGCGATCCCCACAAAAACATCCTTAAAGTTTATTCCGGTTTGCTTTTTAACCTCCGTAACGGCAGTATTAATTGCATTCACCGTTTCCTCAATATTCAGTACCACTCCCCGCTTTACACCCTTAGATGCGGTTTTGTTCATGCCGAGGATCTCAAGTTTACGGTTTTCTGTTTGTTTACCGACGATGGCTACGATCTTGGTTGTTCCAATATCTACCGCTGCCAGAAGATGTTCTTTTTTTGCCATGATATTATCGTTTTGTACAAATAACCTGGTTATTATATTTTAAATTGATTATTTCATATTGGTTCCATCCTGTATGGGTAAATCCTTCCCGGTACAGGGTTTCAAGTTTAAAGAATTTGGTTTCCATTTGTTCTGCATTTCCGAATAGAATTATCTGGGATCCAACCCGCGGGATCAGCTCAAATTCACCGTTTCCATCTACATAGACCTGGACGATCTGGGATTTCCATAATGGATTTTCATTTATATATCCTGCCAGTCTTATCAGGTCATTCATCATTCTGCTATTATCGTCTTCCCTGTTGTCCGGATCAATCCGCTTTTCATTCCTGAAAGTACCCGGAATTTGGCCGTTTATATGAAGAATATGAGGGGAGTAATCCATGGTGTGCGGTATAATATATCCTTCCTTATCCAGATAGTACCGGGAATGATTATTATCCTCAATCCGGGCGAGGGGTGTCCGTTGGCTTACTTCAATCATCAAGTTCCCGTCGATATTGGTATACACCTCGGCATTTGAGATGGCAGGAATACCATCCAGGCTCTCCTCAATACTCGCAGCATCTACCGATGAAATTGGAATTCCGGCAACTTCAGAATGCTCGAGACGGACAAGGTTAATCACATCTGCTCTTGTGACAAGTCCATTTACCAAACTATCCTGTATGATAACTTCTACTCCCCTGCAGAGAACTTCATCATACTGTTTTCCAACAAATCCAAGAACTACAAACAGGTAGCCTGCAATAATCATTGCCGTCAATATTTTTAATAGAGTCCTCACTTTACATTCTACTCATTAGAATACAGATTTGTAATCGGTTCTACAAACTGATCAATATCTCCTGCGCCCATTGTTAGTAAAAGCTCAGGCCTTCGTTCAGCCATAACATGCATCAATTGTTCTTTTTCAATCAAAATCTTATTATCAAGGCTTACCAGGTTAAAAATTAGTCTTGAAGTAATGCCTTCAACCGGTTTTTCCCTTGCGGGATATATTTCCAGCAATATCAGCTCATCAAGCAGGGAAAGGCTTTTTGCAAATCCTTCCGCAAAATCCCTGGTCCGGCTGAACAGGTGGGGCTGGAATATACCGGTAAGTTTTCGTGCGGGATAATTTTCACGAATCGATCCGATGCAGGCTTCCAGCTCCCCGGGATGATGAGCATAATCATCAATATAAACCATGTCATCCCGCTGGATTTGAATATCAAACCTTCTCCGGATACCCTTAAAGGAGGCCAGGGCTTTACGGATTATATCATCCTCAATCTCCAGGATCTTCGCCAGGCATATCACGGCAAGAGCATTTTCAACATTGATAGTACCCGGTATGCCAAGTTCCAGATCTGAAATAATACCCCCCGGAGTGTAAGCATCAAACCGACAGGTCCCTTCCTGAAAACTGATATTATCCGCGGAAAACTGAGCCTTCTCTTTCAGACTGTAAGTATAAAGTTTAGGAGCCCCTGCCTTTTCTGTCATAGGTTCGGATCCTTCCAGGCATGGAAGGTCCAGTTCACCCTGATGAATCAGCTCTCCCCCCTCTCTCACCTGTCCAATGAAATCACAGAATGCTTCCTGCAGGTTCTGCAAATTCCCATAAATATCCAGGTGGTCAGCTTCACAGGATGTTACTACTGCAATATTCGGAAAGAGTTTGAGGAAAGAACGGTCGTATTCATCCGCCTCCAGTACCATCCATTCACCTGCCTCAGATACCAGGGCATTGGTTTGGTAATTTTTTGAGATGCCTCCCAGAAATGCATTGCAGGGGATGCCGGCTTCTTTTAAAAGATGAGCAATCATGGTGGAAACAGTAGTTTTCCCATGAGTCCCTGCTACAGCGATGGTACGCTGACTGCTGCTGAGTATCCCCAACATTTCAGCCCTCTTAATAACCTGGTATCCGCCTTTCCTGAAAAACTGGAGCTCGATATGGCTCTCCGGGATTGCAGGGGTATAGATTACCACTATTTTTTCTGGATCCGAAAAATTATCTTTTATATATGATAAATCCGCTTCAAAGTGAATATCCGACCCCTCCCGGATAAGATCATCTGTAAGCCTGGTAGAAATCCGGTCATATCCGGCTACCCGTTTACCCTGAACCAGAAAATACCGGGCCAGCGCGCTCATACCAATACCCCCTATTCCAATCATATAGATACTATCAATCCTATGTATATCTTCAAGGTTCATTATCTCATTATTCCAATAACTTCTTTTGCGATCCGGTCAGCAGAATCCTCAATTGCCATTCCTGATATATTACCGGATAGCTCGGCCAATCTTTCTTTATCTCCCAGAAGTTCCAGTGCCTGCGATATCATTTTTTTCCCTGCTTCGAAATCCGGGATATAAATGGCAGCTGACTTCGATGAGAGTGCCTTAGCATTTTTTGTCTGATGATCTTCTGCAACATTAGGAGAAGGCACAAGTATAGCAGCCTTTCCTACAAGGCAAAGCTCTGAAATAGTGAGGGCCCCAGCCCTGGCAATTATTACATCTGCCACAATATATGCCAGGTCCATTCGCTGGATAAAATCCTTAAGCACTATCCTGTCTTCCGGAATTCCTTCCAATGATTGTCTTATTTCATTGTAATAGTATTTCCCACATTGCCATAGAACGCAAATCCCAGATTCCAAAATGATATCCCGTTTTCCCAGTACGGCCTGGTTTATGGTTCTTGCCCCAAGACTACCACCCAGAACAAGGAGAACCGGTACATCCTTCCCTATCCCAAAAAAGGACCTTGCTTCATCGATTGAAGGCCTTTTGCTGATTTTAGTAGCAGATCTGATATCCAGGATTTCCTTCCGAACCGGGTTTCCTGACAGTACTATTTTCTCGGCCGGAAAATAATTATCCATGCCTTCGTAGGCAACACATATCTTCTTTGCCTTTTTAGCCAGCAAGCGATTTGTAACACCTGCATAGGAATTTTGCTCCTGGATCAGCGTAGGTATACCCATACCTGCAGCTTTTCTTAAAACCGGTCCGCTGGCATAACCTCCGACTCCTACAACCACATCGGGTGAAAACTCACGGATAATTCTAACTGCCTTTTTCAGACTTTCCAGCAGTTTCATTATTACCTTCAGGTTGTACAATGAGAGTTTCCTTCTGAATCCTTCAACCGGGAGTCCAACAATAGAATATCCCGCTTCAGGGACCTTTTCCATTTCCATTCTTCCATTTGCTCCGACAAATAGAATTTCCGGATTATCAAGCTGCCGGCAGAGAGCATCGGCAATGGCAATGGCCGGGAACACATGTCCCCCGGTCCCTCCCCCGCTGATAATGATCTTTCTATTTGCCTGTTTTTCTGCCACTTCTGATAGTTAATTTCTAAGAAAAGAAAGGTTGTCTTTAGTTGCTGATGACTCTTTTGTTGGATATTTACTTCGTTCGGATTCTCGTTTTGGGACTTCCCTATCGCTTTTCCCGGCTGCATTTGACTCCTTCTGCAATTGCTGTTCCTGAATCCCCTTGCTTACGCTGAGGATCATTCCCAGCGACAGGCTTGTAAGGATCAGTGAGGTTCCCCCCATGCTTACCAGGGGCAATGGTTGGCCGGTTACGGGGAAAAGATTCACCGATACTGCCATATGCACCATGGCCTGAAGTACCAGTCCAAGGGCCAGTCCCACTGCCAGAAAAGCAGGAAAGGTCCGGGTACTTTTCCGGACCATTACCCCGGCCCTGTATATTAATATAAGGTAGAGGAGAAGTATAGGAATCCCCCCGAGTATCAGTCCGTATTCTTCAATGATTACTGCATAGATAAAATCCGAGTAGGAATGTGGAAGGAAATTTCTCTGGGTGCTGTTCCCCGGGAATTTCCCCAGGAATCCTCCGCGTGCAATGGCTATTTTTGCCTGCTCCACCTGGTAGTTCTCGGTATCCGAATCGAGGTATGATTCGATCCGGTTTTGCCAGGTACCTACTCTTCCCTCTTTATCCAGAAGAATCGAAATACCGGCATATGAACCGATCACCAGCATCCCTCCAAGAATTAGCAAAAGCAGGTGCTGGGTGTTAATTCTGCCAATGTACATAAGGATAATACAGGTTGTAAGCAGGATCAGGGCAGTGGACAAATCTTCCGGCATAATCAGAATACAAACAAGACCTGTGGGTATGATCAGGGGCAGAAATGCTTTGTAAAAATCTTTTATTTCGTTCTGCTTCTGTGATAAAAGCCTGGCCAGGTACATAATAAGTGCCAGCTTGGCAAAGTCGGAAGTCTGAAAGGTAAGGCCAATGATGGGAACCTCCAGCCAGCGGTTGGCCTCATTAATGCTTTTCCCGAAGAATAAGGTGATAACCAGCAGAGGTATTGCAATGACCAGAAGCAACTGGGATAATCTTGAGAAATATTTATACGGTATCAGATGTGTGAAGTAAACAAGGAGAAATCCTGCCATCAGGAACATGGCATGCCGCACAACGAAATACGTTGGACTGCTGCCGGGATTCCTGTAAACAAGGATCCCGGAGGTACTGTAGACCGAAAGCAGCGAATACAATGACAGGACAATGATCACCGCCCAGATGATCCGGTCCCCTCCAAAATATTTTCGTATTGCTATCACTACTGATTCATGTTTTTGCTACTATTCCAATTTTTAGCCTGTAGCCAATTAAAGTTTACGAACTGCATCTTTGAACTGACGGCCCCTGTCCTCATAATTCTCAAAAAGATCAAAGCTTGCACAGGCTGGTGAGAGGAGTACTGTATCTCCTTTGTTAGCCATGTAATATGCTTGATTAACAGCTTCTTCCATACCTGATGCATCAATAATATTCTCTACCCTTTTACCGAAGGCTCTGTGTAGTTTAGCATTGTCCGTACCCAGGCAAACCAGTGTATTTACCTTATCTTCGACCAGATCCTTGATTTCATCGTAATTATTTCCCTTATCGATTCCACCGGCAATCCATACGACCGGTGTGGTCATACTCTCCAGTGCATACCAGGATGAATTCACATTCGTGGCTTTACTGTCATTAATGAATTGAATGCCGTGAACCTTAAGGAATTTCTCAAGCCGGTGTTCCACACCCTGGAAGTCCATCAGGCTTTCTCGTATAATGTCCTTTCTTATTTTCAGCACATTCCCGGTAATGCCAGCCGCCATGCTATTGTAGCGGTTATGCTTCCCCGAAAGGGATAGGTCACTGGCCGGCATGCTGAATGGACTGTCTCCGTACTCCACTCTCAGGTTATCATCGTCATCAATATAGGCCACTGCATTGTTCTTCTTTTTCATGGCAAAGGGTAACTCTTTTGCCTTATGAATAATCCTCTCAAGTTCTTTGACAGTGATCTCATCATCCGAACAGAAAATAAAATATTCATCTTCTGAAAGATTTTGGGTGATTCTGAATTTTGAATCCACATAATCCTGCATATTCCCTGCATACCAGTCCAGGTGATCCGGCGTGATATTCAGAAGGATGGCAATATCTGCTTTGAACTCAAACATACCATCAAGCTGAAAACTACTGAGTTCCAGCACATAGTACTCATAGGTTTCTTCTGCCACCTGGAGAGCAAAGCTCCTTCCGATATTCCCGGCTATCCCCGCATTCATTCCGGCCTTTTTAAGCATATGGTGGATCAGGGAAGTGGTTGTGGTCTTCCCGTTACTTCCTGTAATGCAGATTTTCTTGGCCATGGTATGCCTACCGGCAAATTCAATCTCTGAAATAATCCGGATATTGTTTTTCCGGATCGTTTGAATGATTGGTGAACGCTCCGGTATACCAGGACTTTTAATAATTTCTTCTGCATCCAGTATCAACCTCTCAGTATGCTTTTTCTCTTCCCATGGAATATCATAATTGTACAGCATCTCCTTGTACTTGTCTTTGATATTACCGTTATCTGAAAGAAATACTTCATATCCCTGTTTTTTGGCGAGAATAGCAGAACCTGTTCCACTTTCACCTCCACCTAGAATTACAATTCTATTTGTCATATGCTTTATGAGAATTAGGGTGTATAATTATCTTATTTTTAATGTAACTATGGTTATTACTGCCAGCATTATCCCAATAATCCAGAACCGGGTCACGATTTTGGCTTCAGGGTATCCTTTCTTTTGATAATGGTGATGCAGGGGGGCCATCAGGAATATTCTCCGGCCTGCTCCGCTTCTTTTTTTGGTATATTTAAAGTAGCTGACCTGCATCAGTACCGAGAGACTCTCCATCAGGAATATCCCGCAGAGTATGGGGATAAGTAATTCCTTGCGGATTATGATTGCGTAGACGGCAATTATCCCTCCTATTGCAAGGCTGCCTGTATCTCCCATGAATACCTGTGCCGGGTAGGAGTTATACCACAGGAAGCCGATCATCGCTCCTATAAATGCACTCATAAATATCACCAGCTCCCCGGTATTAGGGATGTACATGATATTCAGGTAATCTGCAAAGAAGATATTACCGGAAACATAAGCGAGAACTCCCAGTGTTACCCCTATGATTGCGGAGGTACCGGTTGCGAGTCCATCCAGTCCATCTGTCATATTCGCCCCATTTGAAACCGCAGTAATTATTATGATGACTGCGATTATCAGGACTAACCATGCCCATTTCTGTGCTTTTTCACCCAGGAATGCGATCAGGTATGCATAGTCGAATTCATTATTCTTTACAAATGGAATGGTTGTCTTGGTCGATTTTACATCCCTGGTTACATAGCTGCTTGAGGCTTCGTCAACACCTTCCTCCTGGATGATTTCCATCCTGGGTTCACCATTTTCCAGAAGAACCTTTTCCCTCACGATAACATCATCGTCAAGGTAGAGCGTTAGTCCCACTACAATTCCAAGGATGACCTGTCCGAGTATCTTGAACTTTCCCGTAAGGCCCTTTTTATTTTTCTTAAATACTTTTATATAATCGTCGGTAAATCCTACTAATCCAAGCCATACAGTGGTCAGAATCATCAGCCGCACATAGGTGTTTTCTAGGTCACCAAAAAGCAGAATAGGAATCAGGATTGAAGCGATGATAATGATACCACCCATGGTCGGGGTGCCTTTCTTTTGCATCTGTCCCTCTAAGCCCAGGTCCCGGATAGACTCTCCGATCTGCTTCTTTCTGAGCACATTAATGATGCTTTTCCCGAATAGCATGGAGATGATCAGGGAGGTAATGACAGCGGATGCCGACCGAAAAGAGATATACTGGAATACCCCTGCTCCGGGGAAGCCAATACGATCTAAATATTCAAAAAGGTAGACCAGCATAATGCATTAAGTTGTTTTAATAAATTCCTGAAGTACCTCCAGGTCGTCAAAATGATATCTCTTCCCTGATATTTCCTGGTAATTTTCGTGACCCTTCCCGGCCACCAGTATGATGTCGCCTTGAGCGGCAAGCATAACGGCTGTTTTAATGGCTTCCCTGCGGTCGGGAATGCTTAATACAAATTTTTTTCTATCCTCCGGTATCCCTTCCAACATCTGGCTAATAATATCCTCAGGCTTCTCATTCCGGGGATTGTCCGAGGTAAGGATTAGCTTCTGGCTGAATTCGGCAGCTACCTGTCCCATGATAGGCCGTTTGGCCACATCCCGGTTACCACCTGCACCAAGTACTGTGATCAGCCGGGTTTTGCCGTTTCTGACCTGAACAATTGTATTAAGAACATTCTTCAGGGCGTCAGGTGTATGTGCATAGTCCACTATGGCTGTAATTCCATCACCCATTTTCAGGGTTTCAAAGCGGCCCCTGACTGGTTTCTGTGCACTTAAAATCGTCAGAATATCATCCTTCTCAAGTCCACATTGAACTGCAGTTCCATAGACTGCCAAGAGGTTGGAGGCATTAAATTCCCCGGCCAGCAGAGTCCATATCTCACGGTCATCTACAATCATGTGCATGCCGTCCAGATGGCTTTCCAGTATTTTCCCCTTGAATTCAGCGGGACCCTTTAATCCGAAAGTGCTTACAGGGGCCTTACAGTTCTGAACCATGATCTGTCCGTTCCTGTCATCCCGGTTAACCAGGGCAAAGGCATCTTTTGGAAGCTTGTCGAAAAAGGCCTTTTTTGCCTGGATATATTCCTTAAAGGACTTATGATAATCCAGGTGTTCATGGGTAATATTGGTAAATATCCCACCTGCAAAGCTTAATCCGGCGATACGTTTCTGGTGGATTGCATGAGAACTGACTTCCATAAAACAATACCTGCATCCTGCTTCCAGCATGTCACTTAACAACTGGTTGATCTGCAGGGGATCCGGCGTGGTATGTGTGGATGGTTGTTCTTCCTCAGCGATAAGATTCCTGACTGTGGATATCAATCCAACACTGAAACCTGATTCTGAAAACAGTCTGTGCAGGAGGGTGGCAATAGTTGTCTTCCCGTTTGTACCCGTAATGCCGATCAGTGTAAGTTGCCTGGAGGGATTATTATAATAGGATGAGGCTGCCAGTCCAAGTACAAGAGCAGTATCCTCAACCCTTATATAGGTAACATCCTGCTCCAGGGAATCGGGGATCTCCTCACAAATTATGGCTGATGCACCCGCTTTAATGGCTGTATCGATGTATTCATGGCCATCCACCTGTGTTCCTTTAAGCGCAAAAAAGGCAGAACCTTTACCTGCTTCTCTTGAGTCGAAGCAAAGGGATTTTATCTGTGGATCTTCGGGACCTTCCTTCCGAAGAACTTTTACTTTGCTTAATATGTCAGTCAGTTGTTTCACGGTTCAGCTGAAACTCATTGTTAATGTTATTTTCTGTCCTTTTACCAGTCGGCTTCCCGGGGGAATGGACTGCTCTCTAACCTTGCCCCGGCCCTGGACAATCACCCTGAGTCCGGCGTTCTCGAGCAGGTATACTGCATCCGTCACTCCCATCTCCTTCACATTGGGTACCAGGTTATCATGCATGGGCAGGGGTGAAAGCATGACATTTTCCTCGGTTTTTTTTGTCATAACCCAGTCCCCTGCATCTTTCCCGTTTACCGGGATTTCTAATTCATTCAGCACAGCTTCCAGATCCTTTTTATACCCGTTTTTGGAATAGGGAATGAGATCATTCTGCAAAGGATGCAGGGTGTCATTCTCTTCCATAGGTGCATTCAGACTTGTCTGGAGATCCAGGCTTGTGGCATAAATCTTATTCGCTATCTCCCGAAATACCGGTCCCGCTACAAGGTTCCCGTAATACACATCAGAAGTGGGGGAATTCACTACAACAATGCAGGAATACTTGGGATTTTCAGCAGGGAAGTATCCTGCAAAAGAGGCCTGGTAACTCGTTTTTGAATCTATTTGATACCCGTATTTCTCGTTGGCTATCTGGGCGGTCCCTGTTTTTCCGGCTATTTTGAAGTTTTCATTGCTGAGATTCATTGCTGTACCATTTTCGACAACCCCTTCAAGCATGGCTTGCATCTTTTCCAGGGTTTGCTTTGAACAGATAGAGGGATCAATAATCTCAGTATTGAATTCCTTGATGGTCTTCCCATAATACCTGATGCTTTCCACCATCCTGGGTTTAACCATACGGCCTCCATTGGCAACGGCATTAAATAGGTTCAGCACCTGCAGGGGGGTCATGCGGATCTCATAACCGTGTGACATCATTGGAAGTGTAATACCGGACCAGTATTGATCCCCGGGATATCTTATCAGGGGTTCTCCTTCTCCCCTTATCTCAATTCCCAGCGGTTCATTAAGGTGCATACTGTAAAGCCTTTCCACGAATGCTTCTTCTTTACCCTTGTAGCTGTTGTATATGATCTTGGCCATCCCCACATTGGAGGAAACCTCAAAGGCTCTTCCTACAGTTATTCTGCCGTATCCGCCCTTTCGGGTATCCCTGATTATTTTATCATAGTAGCGGACCGATCCTTTTTCAGTATCGATGGTATCCTCCGGCTGCACATGTCCGTCTTCAACAGCAGCCATAAGGGCAGCGAGCTTAAAGGTTGAACCGGGTTCTGTACTTTCGGCTATGGCATAATTGTAGGATTCAGAATACCCGCCGTTCTCATCCACAGTAAGATTGGCAATGGCCCTGATACAGCCGGTTTCAACTTCCATCAACAGGGCACAGCCATGATGTGCCTTATGCCTGGTTAATTGCTTTAGCAGGGCATATTCGGCAACATCCTGGATATCAACATCGATGGTTGTAACTACATCATATCCGTTTTTGGGATCGACTTCATTGGCATCCTGGAGGGGTATCCACTCATTTCCGGCAGTTTTCTGCATCAGTCTCACACCCTGTACACCGGAGAGATAATGCTCATAAGCACCTTCTATCCCAACAATGTTTCCGCTCTCAGATTTAGTGAGGTTTCCAATGGTCCTTGCAGCAAGCAGCTGGTGGGGACGTACCCGCCTGTTACTCTGGATAGAAATCAGTCCCCCTTTATACTTCCCCTGCCTGAAAATGGGAAACTGTTTCAGTTCCTGGAGCTGAGAATAGCTCACCTGTCGCTTTATCAAATGATATCGTTTACCGTTCTGCCTGGCCCCGGTCAGTTCACGTTTCCAGGCCCCCTGGGACTTATCATGGAAAAGCCTGGCAAGGCAGAGGCTGAGTGAATCTATACCGGCCTGGAATACCCTGTCATCCATGGCAGAGCTATTCAAATCCATCCGGATCTCATAATAGGGAACGGAGGTGGCGAGCAAGCGTTCACCCCCTGTAGCATATATGTCACCGCGGTTGGGTTCGATGGTAATATATTTCAGCATCAGTTCCTCTGATTTCTGCTTCAGTTCATCTCCCTGCACCAGCTGCAACTGAAGGATCTTGCCCACGATCAGCAAAGCCAGGAGAAAAAACCCCAGGTACAAACCGATCACCCGGTTCACTATGACTTTTTTAATCGTCTTCATACTTCAAATTGCTTTTTGCAACTGTAATTTTTATGGGAGGCTCCACTGCCTCAGTGAGTCCCATCCCCTGCTTTTCAACCAGCTTGGCCACCTCGGACTGACGGCTCATGAATTCAAGTTCTGAAGCCGTAGAAATCGCCCTGGCCCTTAATTCTTTCAGCTCGGTCTGCAGCTTCATTGTTTCACGGATCATCTTTTCGGAATGATACCGGTTACCGATATAGAGTATGATGAGAAATGTAATAAACAGGGCGAATGGCAACTGTCTCACAACTTTGTCCCTTGTCAGCACAGATCCATCAAAGACATCCCATACAGATCCCTTCCGGATCTCTCTCTGTTCGATCTTCTGGTCAACAAACTCTATGTTACCTTTCCTTTCAGCCATTCACCATTATATCTCAGTCCGTTTTATCTCCTTATTCATCGCCCTGTTCTTTTTTCTGCTATTCTCAGCTTGGCGCTTCTTGCCCTGGGATTCTGCCCGATCTCTTCATCCCCGGCCTGGATAACATTCCTGTTCACCGGGAGAAAGGGACTCTCCACATTCCCGTAAAAGTCTTTTTCAACCTCACCCTAACACATTTCCTGTCCGAAAAAAGTTCTTTACAATCCGGTCCTCCAGAGAATGATATGTTATCACCGACAAACCTGGCTCCTTCAGGCATAAATCCGGTAACTCCTTCAAGCATCTCTCCCAGTGAATCCAGTTCTCCGTTTACTTCGATCCTGAGGGCCTGAAACACCCTGGCCAGGTATTTTTGCCTGGTTTTTTCCGGAATACAATCCGTAATGGCCTCCAGGAACTCACCGGTGGTTTCAAGCTTTTGTTTCCTCCGGGCGGTAATAATTGCAGCAACCAGTTTACCGGTATTTTTCACCTCCCCGTATTTCCTGAAAATCGTTGCCAGCTCCCTGTCCGAATAATTATTCAACACATCCGCAGCCGTTATAATGGACTCCGGATTCATTCTCATATCAATACTGGATTCATATCGGAAGGAGAAACCTCTCTCAGCCACATCAAAATGATGTGATGATACCCCTAGATCTGCGAGGGCTCCGTCTATTTTTTTTATGCCGTGGAAACGCAAGAAATTTCGAACATATCTAAAATTGCCCCTAATAAAAAGAAGGCGTTTATCATTCAATAAATTATTCTCTGCGTCAGGATCCTGGTCAAATGCAATAAGCCTTCCTTTTCCCAGCCTTTCTAGTATCCCTCCCGAGTGACCGCCCCCTCCAAAGGTGAAATCTATATAGGTTCCACCCGGCTGAATGTTCAATCCATTCAGACTTTCTTCAAGCAAAACAGGATGATGATACATCTATTCGTTTTCCAGGTCATTAATTGCACCTCCAAGTATCTTTTCAGCCAGGGATGCAAAATCGGGAACATCCCCACTGGCTTTGCCATATTGCTTTTCTGCCCAGATCTCAATCTTACCATACTGTCCGGCCAGAATAACCTCCTTGCCAATCCCGGCAAAATCCGTCAGACGTTTCGGGAGGAGAAAACGATTGTTTGAATCCAGGATGAGTTCGGCAGTACCCTGATAGAACATTCTCAGAAAACGGCTGTGTTCCTTATTGAAAGGATTTGTGTTTTTTCGAATGATCCGGTTTTGCCTCTCCCATTCCTCTATCGGATACATCACAAGGCAGTTCTCGAAGACATCCCGTTTTGCCACGAATTTCTCCTGGGCTGTAGCCGGCATTTGCTTTTTAAATGCAGAAGGAAGCATGATCCTTCCCTTTGCATCTACCTTACATGTATATTCTCCTATGAACGTTATCATTCCAGCATTTCCGGGTAATCGTGTAAAAATAGCACAAAAATTCCCACTTTCCACCACTTTTCCCCATTTTTTGACACTTTGTTAAAAACTTCTTGGGCATTATAATATCTATCTGTGTATCATACACTTGGAATATATTTATTAGCTCTGTATCCAGGACAGCATCATTTTTTCCCAAATTTCCTAACTTTGCAATCCCCCTGAATCAAGCATTCTTCGGTAAAAAAATTCAAATGGCTGAATCCTCTGAAAACAATACAATCCAGAAAATTGATATCCGTCAAATATTCCATGCAAAAAGTCCGGGGATAGCCCGGTTCATACCCGGTTTTGTCTATCGTTTCCTGGTCAGATTTCTACATATTGATTGGTTTAACAGTTTTACTGATACACATGGTCACAAAATGGGCATGGAATTCCTGGAGGCTGCATTCGAAGAATTCAATGTGAAAATGGTCTTTGCTGGAAAGGAAAATCTACCCGATGAGGGGCGCTTCCTCTTTGTTTCCAATCATCCGCTTGGAGGGTTTGACGGCAATATGCTGACACACATGCTTCGCAGCCATTATCCAAGGGTTATTGTACTGGTGAACGATATCCTGATGAGTATTAAGAACATGGAAGAATTCTTTGTGCCCATTAACAAGCACGGGGGACAGGCAAGGGATAATGTCAGGATAATCGAAGAAACCTACGCCTCCGGAGCACAGATATTATCATTTCCCTCCGGTTATGTTTCCAGGAAAATAAATGGAGTTGTACAGGACCTCCCATGGCAGAAGAGCTTTGTTGTTAAGGCAGTCCAGCATAAAAGGGATGTAATTCCAATTCATGTCAGCGGACATAATACCAAACGGTTTTACCGGATATCCAATATCAGGAAGTTTCTCAAAATTAAATGGAACCTCGAAATGTTTTTTCTCCCTGATGAATCTTACAGACACCGGAATAAAACCTTCACCTTTACCATCGGGAAACCCATTCCCTGGTCCCATTTCGACAAATCGCGAAAACCTATAGAATGGGCTGCTCTGGTAAGGGAGCTTGTTTACCGTCTTCCCTCAGAGGAAAATCCAACTTTACCGGGAGCAGAATAATTCTTAACTTTACTAAAAAGAAGACCCCTCTCACATGAAACCTATCATAAGAGCCATCCCCAGGAAAGACCTCGAAGAGGAATTGACCGAGGACAAGTTTATCCGCATGACCAATAAGGCGGAAAATGAGCTGTATATAATTACTGCCCAGGATTCGCCCAGACTTATGCAGGAAATCGGACGTCTCAGGGAACTTACCTTCCGTGCGGCAGGGGGAGGGACCGGCGAAGCGGTGGACATCGATGATTTCGATACCATGGACGATCCTTATAAGCAATTGATCGTCTGGGATCCGGATAAACAGGAGATTCTTGGGGGTTATCGTTTCCACCTGTTTGAAAACGTAGAGACCCCGGAAGATGGAATCTCTACCAACCTTGCTACCGAGAAATTATTTAATTTTTCGGCTAAGTTCAAAAAATCATACCTCCCGGACCTGATAGAACTGGGCAGGTCCTTCGTCCAGCCCGCATACCAATCCACTTCCCGTATAAGCAAAGGACTATATGCCCTGGATAATTTATGGGACGGTCTCGGAACACTGGTTATCGATTATCCCAATAAGCAATTCTTTTTCGGGAAGGTCACCATGTATTCCAACTATAACCAGCGTGCAAGAAACCTGATCCTCTATTTTCCTGGAGAAGCATTTTCCGGACAAGGATAACCTGGTAATGCCGATAAAGCCTCTTGAGACCAATATGGATAGGGTAGAAATGGAAAAAACCTTTACTGGCCGGAACTACCTTGAAGATTATAAGATTCTTTCACAAAATGTAAGAGCATTTGGTGAAAATATACCCCCGCTGATCAATGCCTACATGAGCCTTTCGCCCTCCATGCGGACTTTTGGCACGGTAATCAATCCTGCTTTTGGAGAAGTAGAGGAAACCGCCATCATGATTAACATTAATGATGTATACAAACAGAAGGTGGAAAGGCATATTTTGAGCTATGTTCCTGAAAGTAAATACCAGATTTTCAGACTGATCAACAGGATTCGAAGAATGCGCTCATTCTACAGCTCTTCAAAAAAGGATGAGGCAAAGAAAAAGGATGAGGCCAGGAAAAAGGATGCGGCAAAGAAAAAGGATGATTTTCGGAAGAATGATGATGCTCGAAAAAAAGAAGAATCCAGGAAGAAATCCTGATCCTAATAGGCCCTCACGTTTTTCCCCTCAATGTAATTGATAAAGGATTTATTGGCAACCATGTTCCCTCCCGGGGTAGGGTAATCACCTGTAAAATACCAATCCCCAAGGTGGCCAGGAATAGCCTTATGTAAATTTTCAACCGTCTGATAGACAATTTTCACCTCCGCATTGATTCCTTTGGAGGTCAGCAACTCACCTATCTTATTCGATACCTGCACATAAGAAAACGGTTCATATATTTTGATAACGTGATTGACAACCGTTTCCCCATCCTTTTTTACCTCCTCCACAGCATTATTGTAAACATCATTGATTACAGCTTCCATTCCATTCTCCTTCAGGAGGGCGATCGCTGCCTGGAAAGCTACAAAATCACCCAGTTTAGCCATATCAATCCCATAACAATCAGGATAACGAAGTTGAGGAGAGGAAGAAACAACTACAATTCGTTTTGGTCCCAGTCGGTCCAGTATTTTCAGTATACTCTCCTTCAGGGTTGTACCCCTGACTATACTGTCATCTATGATCACCAGGTTATCCCGGTCCTTCCTCAGGGTACCATAGGTAATATCATATACATGTCCCACCAGATCAATCCTCCCGGAATCCTGTGCAATGAAAGTCCTTAATTTTACATCCTTGATTGCGATCTTTTCAATCCTGGGCCTCCGGCTGATTAGTTTTTCAATCTGAGCGGGACTCATATTACAGGCTTCCTTAACGAGAATTTTCCGTTTCTCGGTGGCCATATGATCCTCAATCCCGCTAACCATACCATAAAAAGCCGTTTCAGCAGTATTCGGGATAAAGGAAAAAACCGTATTGTCTACATCCTGATCTATAGACTGGAGTATGGCAGGAGTTAGCAATTTCCCCAGCTTCTTTCTTTCCTGGTATATGTCTTTATCGCTTCCGCGGGAAAAGTATATCCGCTCAAAAGAACATGATTTCTTTTCTCCCGGTTCCATTATCTCTTCCATGGAAACCCTGCCATTTTTTTTGATAATAACAGCGTGACCCGGTTCTATTTCATGGACCAGTTCTGAGGGAACATTCATTACTGTCTGAATGACAGGACGTTCTGAAGCAACCACAACAATTTCGTCATCCCGGTAAAAGAATCCCGGTCGAATCCCCCAGGGATCTCTCAATGCAAATGAATCTCCATGTCCGATGAGTCCGGAGATCACATATCCCCCATCCCAGCGTTTACTTGCTTCAGTCAGAATTTTTCTCACATCAAGATTCTCCCCGATAAGGTCAGAAATATCGATATTCGGGTGCCCTTCACTTTTGAATTTCTCAAAAAGCTGCTGGTTCTCCATATCCAGAAAATGACCGATCTTCTCAAGGATGGTAACAGTATCAGAAAAGTCCTTCGGATGTTGTCCCAGTCCAACGAGAATATTAAACTGCTCTTCGACATTGGTCAGGTTGAAATTCCCGGCCAGGACAAGGTTCCTGGATTTCCAGTTATTCTGACGCATGACGGGATGAACATTATCAAGTTTGTTCTTGCCGTAGGTTCCGTACCTCAGATGCCCCAGGTATAGTTCACCTGCGAAAGGAAGATTCTCTTTGGCCCATTTGGCATCCTTAAAACGATCGGGATGCTTTCTTTCAGGTTTTTTAAATTCGGAGGAAATCTTCTTAAATACTTCCATAATGGCAGCGTCCTCCGCTGAACGGTGCCGGGAAATGAATTTATTCCCGGGGAGGGTGTCAAAATTAATGCAGGCAACACCGGCTCCATCCTGTCCCCTGTTATGCTGCTTCTCCATGAGAAGGTAAAGCTTGTTAAGCCCGTATTTCCAGGTTCCGTATTTGTATTGGTAATATTCCAGGGGTTGAAGCAGGCGGATCAGTGCGATCCCGCATTCATGTTTGATCAGTTCACTCATTCATCATGTGTTGTATATCCTCCATCACTTCTCCGGAAAATCAATTATATCATAGACAATAAATGCGGTCGAAAAATCTTTCTTAACCTTGTTAAGCAGCTTTAATGTCTCCGATTTGCTTCTGTATCCACCTATATATACTTTAAAATTCGGGTCATCATACTTCACAATGTTCCGGATACCATCATATTTACTCAGGAATTTACCTTTAGTCTCATAAGCCTTTTCACGGGCATTATTGGCAGAACCCGAATATATTCTTATCCAATAACAAGGGATGCCTTTCAGTTCCCTGTTCTGCTCTATAAACATCATTAAAATCTCATCCAGTTTTTCTTCCTGAATAACACGGACCTCCCCCTTCTGACCATTTTTAAAAAAAGCTGATCGTAAATCTTTGACTTTATCTCTGTCACCTCAATTTCCTGGGCAGAAATTTTTGAGATTAACGACATGAATATCAATACTATACCTATTATCCTGTACATGTGTCAAACTTACCCTGCAAAAATAAGAAAATAATTCAGGCCTGAAATATTAATGTAAACATGTACATATAACGTTCCAAAATGAATATTTTGTAAATTGTATGGTTATTTTAGCTCATGAAAACACTCCCATCCATGAATAAATTCACAAGAGCCTTAGGACTGCTTTTGCTTCTTTTCGCCATTCCCGTATTGTTCATTCCCCGCGCCAATGCAATGCAACACCCGGATTCAGACTCCCACATCATTGTTCAGAAGGAAAATCCATCAGAGGACAAGGATACCCGGGAGGATCATTCAGCGGATACTCATATCGAAGTAGACCAAACAACGAGATTCACATGCAGCGGATTCACATGCCGATGATCAACATGCCGATGGAGGACATAAAAGTAATATGTTCCCATTGCTGTTCATTATTATCGCTCTAATAATCGGTGCTGGAACCCGGCATTGGCTCAGGAAAAGTCCTCTGCCCTTCACTGTTTCTCTGCTTATCATTGGACTCGGACTTGGGATTGCCAACCGACTGGGATGGTTCGAAATATGGCATATCGGGGCATTTAATCTGAATATGGGATTTCTCGGGCAGTCGCTGGACTGGGCAGGAAAAATAGATCCCCATCTGATTCTTTATGTTTTCCTTCCAACCCTGATCTTCGAAGCTGCATTTGCCATGGATGTGCACACCTTTAAAAAATCGGTGACCAATGCATTCCTGCTTGCAGTACCCGGAATTATTATCGCTCTGGTGTTGACTGCAGCCATTATCATCGGATTAAAAGGAGCAGGACTGGGATTTGTTGGATGGGGATGGCCAATGGCCCTTCTTTTCGGTGCGGTAGTCAGCGCGACAGACCCTGTCGCCGTGGTAGCCCTTTTGAAAGACCTGGGAGCCAGTAAGAAACTGGGGACACTAATTGAAGGGGAATCCCTGCTAAACGATGGAACAGCCATTGTAATTTTCATGGTTCTCCTGGCTACAATCACCGGAACGGGCTCAGATACCTCTCCGGTTATTGAGTTTCTTCGGGTTGCTGTTGGAGGAACCATGGTCGGGGTTTTCTTTGGATGGCTGACAATTCGCTGGGTTAAAAAAGTCTTTAACGATGCCCTGATTGAGATCACCGTTATCGTCGCAGCAGCCTACCTGACTTTCTTTGTGGCTGAACATTTTCTACATGTTTCCGGGGTACTTGGACTGGTATCACTTGGATTAATGATGGCAGGAGTGGGTCGAACACGCATCAGTCCCGAGGTAGAACATTTCCTCCACGAATTCTGGGAATTGGCTGCATTTATTGCCAATACCCTGATTTTTATTATTGTCGGTGTTGTTATAGCTCATGATTCCCAATTTACGGGCCATGATGTCCTGAATCTATTCATTATCTATATTGGAGTTCACATTGTCCGTGCCATTGTGATCCTGGTTCTGTATCCCCTTATGAAAAGGATAGGATATGGATTACCGAAAAAAGATGCCATCGTTGTCTGGTACGGTGCTCTGAGGGGTGCCATTGGACTGGCACTGGCACTGATGGTGGCTGGGGAAAGCAGTATTGATCAGGAGATCCGTGATAACTTTTTGTTTCTTACAGCGGGACTGGTGACCTTGTTTTCATTGATCAATGCGACTACCATAAAGTATTTGGTGAATGGACTGGGACTGACAAAAATTGCTCCCGCCAAGGCCCTGATGATGATTAATGCTAAAAGTTATCTCCGTCAAACAACGGAGAATTCCATTGACAAATTCAAAAAAGACCGCTATCTAAACCGGGCCAACTGGGATGAGGTTCAAAGCTTTCTTCCGGAAAAGCCTGAAGTTGAAAATGAAGAGGAATTGCATCTGGATTCCAGGAACGCTGAAACAAGAAGGCGGATACTTGAACGTGAGAAAAGCAGCTACTGGAACCAGTTCCGGGAAGGAATGCTGGGTCCAACTGCAGTAAGGAGGCTTACAGATGCCATAAATGAGATCATGGATGAAGTGGGACTGGTCTCCCTTGCAAACAGAAAAGACCTTGAACAGGAATGGAAAACTCCCAAGATACTGGGTAAACTGCAGTCCATGCACATGGTGGGCAAATTGTCCCAGCGCTTCTTCTTTGAAAGGCTGGCTACCAGTTACGATTCTGCTAGGGGATTTGTACAGGCCCAGGATGAAAGCCTTAAACTAATTGAAAATATGTTGATTGCCCAGGACGATGAAGGAGAGGCTATCGACGCGGAGAACTTATCTATAATTGAAGCCGAAATCAATGAAAATAAGATCCACGGACTTACGTTTCTCCGGAACCTGCGAAATTCCTACCCGGAAATTTATAATGCAATTGCCACAAGACAGGCCATTCGTTCAATCCTGAATTATGAAAAACGTATGGTCGAACGCCTGCTTAATAAGGGCCGGATTGATTCGGGTGAAGCAGGAAAGATTGTCTCCGGAATTGAAGAGAGGATGAAGATATTGATGGACCGTCCACCCTCACTTGAACTTCCTAAACCGATTGAACTCCTCAGGGATATTTCCTGGTTGACCGGACTTGAAGAAACAAGCTTTAATCGTGTTGTAAATGATTTTCAGAACCGGGTATTTGCTGTGGATGCGACACTCGTCAAGGAAAACGGACCCGGTGACGGCCTCTTTGTAGTTGTCAGGGGACAGGTAAAGATCTCCGTCAAGGGGGTGGTTGTGGATATCCTGGGACCGGGTTCGGTAATTGGGGAAATGGCGGTTCTGACAGGCCTTCCCAGAACTGCAGCAGTATCTGCAGAATCTCCGGTAACTGTGTTATGGATGAGCACCTCCAAGATGAAATCAATAATGAAAGGTTCAAAAGACCTTGAAAACCGTCTCTGGAAATTTGCCAGTATGCGATTTGCCATGAACCTGCTAAGTCAAAAGAAGCCCTACAATGACTGGCAGCAAAAAGAATTCAGGCAATGGCTTTTAGCAGGAGATTTAATGTACCCGGACGACAAGGGACAAATTAACCTGCAGGGGAAAATAGGTATCCTCGTAACCGGAAAAGCTACATCGAACGAGGGAGACAAAACTCTTACTGCCCCAGATATTCTTGAATCATCTGATTATTCATTCACGCCTAACTCCAGGGTGTTCATCCGGGAAAAAAGATGATAACAGGTTTACCAGATAAGAAAAGAGGGGTTGAGAGGCTCGCGGGTTTTGTAGCATTACTGATATCATTTCTGGTAGTAGCTGCAATTTTTACCGGCCTTGATATCTTTCCTGAATACATCAATATTCATGAGGATCTTTCCTACCTGGGTGAAAACCTGGAACGTCTTCGACTCAATACCTGGATATGGTTCGTGAATTCAATTCTGATTATAATTTTCGGTCCCCTTATCCTGATGAGTTTCCTCCCATTTGGAAGATCAACCTCCTACCTGGCAGCATTTCTGATAAGTACCACCGGAATTATGTATATGCTTTCTGCAGTGAACGGGCATAACCTCATTTTCCTGGTCAGCGATTACCTGAAATCCGCAGGTAATGAGACAGATATCATGGCAACCCTTGCATATAAAATCATGATCAATAAAACCAATCTTCAACTGGCTGCATATACTCTTGCGGGACTGAGTTCCATGATCCTGGGACTCCTGATTGCAAGTACCAGGCACCTTCCCAGGTTCATTGGCTGGCTGGCCATATTCGGAGGAATGATATACGCCAGTTTTGGATGGATAAGTATTGATCATATCCTCTTTACCGTTGGAAGGCTGTTTTTCATTATCGCCTTGATCCTTCTAGGTAGCTTCCTGCTGCTCAGGGGTCTCGTGCGAAGAGATAAATCTTCATGAATACACATTTTGCACCCTATCAAAGATCCTCCCTGGACCAGGCATTTAATAACTACAGTGAATTAAAAGCTGAGAAGCATATCCATGAACTGATCAGGGCATTGCCTTATGTCGCAACAATCCTGGATAAGAACAGGCAGATCGTATTCAGCAATGAAGCCCTGTTGAAAAAGATGAACCTCAAAATTGAGGAAGTTATCGGTCTTCGACCCGGGGAAGCCCTGAAATGCATCCACTCGTCCAAAATGGAAGCAGGTTGTGGAACATCAGAATTCTGTCAGGTCTGCGGAGCGGTTAATGCTATACTCAAATGCCAGGATACTGGAAAAACAGCTACCGATGAATGCAGGATCCGGGTACATAATGAACAGGGTGAGGAGGACTGTATGGACCTGGAGGTTACGGCCATCCCTTTCCAGTGGAGCAATGAAAAATTCATCATTTTTGCTGCAAGGGATATCAGCAGTGAGAAGCGAAGAGAAGCCCTTGAACGTGTTTTCTTTCATGATGTGATTAATACAGCAGGTACACTACAGGGAGTTGTTGAGCTCTTAAAAAAGCTGGATGATCCAAAAAAAATAAAGGATTTTATCGAGTTGCTTTCGGTTGTAAGCCAGGACCTGACCCAGGAAATACTTAACCAGAAATCCCTGCTGGCAGCTGAAAACGGAGAACTTGCCGTAAAGGTTCAGAAATTTTATCTGAAGGAAACCCTTGAGCATATTGTAAAGGAATACAGGCGTCATGAAATGGCCCTGAACAAGAAGATTAATTTTGAAAACAATGAAACTGAGATCTCCATAGAAACTGACCCGGTCCTCTTAAAAAGGGTAGCAGGTAATATGATCAAAAATGCACTTGAGGCCATTTCTCCGGGTGAAAGTGTCACAGTAGTTATTTCCATAAAGCCAGATTTTGTAACCTCAGGGTACATAATCCAGGCAGCATGCCTGATGCGGTAAGAAAACAAATTTTTCAACGTTCTTTTTCCACAAAAGGGAAAGGCAGAGGATTAGGAACCTATAGCATGAAACTTCTTGGAGAAAAATACCTTAACGGGAAAGTAAGTTTTTCCAGCTCTGAAACGGATGGTACATCGTTTAGCCTTGAGCTTCCATTAGATGGAACTGAGGTCAATTGAAGAATAGGGATTCTTATACCATTGCTTCTACAAGGCTGTCCGTCAGTTCGAGGTTATGCCAGACACTCTGAACATCGTCGTCGTCCTCGAATTCATCTATTATCCTCAGGACCTTCAGGGCATCCCCCTGGGAAAGTTCCTTAGTTTCGTGAGGGATCCTCTGCAATTCGGCATTTTCAGCCTCTATACCGATTTCTTCAAGTTTTTTCTGGACATTACCGAAATCCTCCAGGGCACAGGTAATAATGAATGCATCTCCTTCAAGTTCGACATCTTCGACACCTGCATCGATAAGCTCCAACTCAAATTCCTCAGGATCGAGTTCTCCCTTTGGCACCGTGAGAACTCCTTTTCGGTCGAACATAAAGGCTACTGAACCATTGGTACCAAGGCTTCCTCCACGCTTGGTAAATATGGCGCGGATATTTGAGACCGTCCGGTTACTATTATCGGTCAGGCATTCCACAAAAATGGCGATCCCGTTCGGAGCATAGCCTTCAAAGGTCTGTTCCTGAAGGGCATCGGCCTCTTTGCTTGCCCTGCTGATGGCCCTTTCAATATTGTCTTTGGGCATGTTTATACCCTTGGCATTATTGATGGCCAGCCTGAGTGAAGGATTCATCTCAGGATCAGGTCCGCCTTCCCTTGCTGCAATCTGAATTTCCTTTGAAACGCGCGAAAACATTTTGGATCTCTTTGCATCCGCAGCACCCTTTTTACGCTTAATCGTTGACCACTTACTGTGTCCTGACATAATATTCTCTGTTTAAATGAACCCTGCAAAATTACAAAAATCAAGGGTATATTGAAATTTTGATTTTACCTGACGAATTCCTAACATTGATAAGTTAACTTATCATCCTTTAATTCATGGAACACATTAAGAAAAATCGATTCCTGCTTTTTCTCATATCTCTCTTCTGCACCATTGCCTACCCACTATTCTCAAAAGATCCCAGGGTGCTTGAACTCTACTCAACGATAACATACTCTCTAATTCTGATTAGCGGGATGTATGCATTCAGCAGACAACATAATTTCCTGAAATACTCTTCATCCTTTTTCATTATTACGATAATAATTGAATGGCTGCAATATTTTAATGGGGGACCTCTCATTAATACGGTTCAGCCATTGATTACAGCAATTGTTCTGATCCTTCTGCTGGTTATGACCCTTAACAGTGTAGTGAACGCAGGTGAGGTTGGACCCAACGTAATTTACGGAGTTGTGTCTGGATATGTGCTAATAGGATTCACAGGAGGCCTCCTGTCCCTTGCTATCGCCTGGTCATATCCAGGTGCTTTTAATCTTCCTGATATCATCAACGGTCCTGAGGCCATGTATTTCTCCTTCATTACCATGACCACATTGGGGTACGGTGATATAACTCCTGCCATTCAGGAAACCAGGTCTCTCTCCATCATATTAAGTATTGTTGGACCGATGTATGTGGCAATCGTCATTGCATTGATGGTAGGAAAATTCGCTGCCAGGTCCGATAAATAAAATGTAAACCAAACCATGAACCAGGATATAATAGAAGAATTCCGGTCTTACCGGGAAAAAATGAATGAGAAACTGCTCGCGCAGGACAACAAGATAATTAAACGGATATTTAACCTTGACACAAATGCATACACAGATGGAGCTCTTCCTGGCAGGGTAAAGGAAATGCTGGGATTGGTGAGTTCGCTTGTGCTCCGGTGTGATGACTGTGTCAGGTATCACCTGGAAAAGTGTTCCGAACAGAACCTGAGTACGGAGGAAATTTTTGAAATTTTTGCTATTGCTAACCTTGTCGGCGGAACTATTGTTATTCCTCATACAAGAAGAGCTCTTGAATTTTGGGAGAAATTGGGAAAAGAGAAATAAATATTGCAAATTGTCAGATTCCGGGAGGGTAAAGCAGGAATTAGGAATCATAATATATAAGTATACTAAGCCCTGACAGTTATAATTAAGGGCTTGCTGATTACAACATATGAAAACCAGGCTTATAACAATCTTCGTATTTGCAGGTAGTTTTCTTCTGCTTTCAGCTGGACTGGTATTTAGTCCATCTCCCACCATTCTCCCCGACCTGGAGGAAAAGATCGAAGACCATTATTCAAGGTATCCCCAGCAAAAAGCCTATCTCCACCTGAACAAATTATCCTATAATGTAGGGGACAGGATCTGGTATAAGGCAAACCTGGTGGATTCGAGAACCCATATGCCTGATTCTATAAGTAAGAACCTCCTTGTGGAGATAATTAATTCATATGGAGAGGTACAGCTGATACAGCTCCTTAAGCTTAAGAATGGATCTGCCCATGGAGATTTTCATCTGCCTGATACCATGCGAGAGGGACTCTACCAGATCAGGGCATATACAAACTGGATGCGAAATTTTGGACAGGAATACTACTTTTCCAGAGATATAAACATTTGGAATCCCGGATATTACGTTAACCTCTACAGGGAGGATAAGCTGGCCAGTAAGAAACATAAGCGATTAAGCAAACGCAAAGCCAGGAAGCTGGATATACAATTTTTCCCGGAAGGAGGATATATGCTTGGAGGAATAAGCTCAACAATCGGATTTAAGGCCGTAAACGCATTGGGATTAGGTATACCCGTTTCAGGAAAGGTCTTTGATAAAAAAAATAATACCGTTGCCAGCTTCTCAGGTTCAGATCTTGGAATGGGGACAATTAGTTTTACTCCGGAAACGGGACAGAAATATTCTGCTGAAATCAACCTGGGAAACGGCAAGAAAGACCGCTTTGAACTGCCCGAAGTACTTGCATCAGGCTACTATCTAAATCTTCTCCAAAATAACCAGGACGGAATCAAGCTAAAGGCAGGCAGTACGTTTGACGGTCCAACTGTACTCATAGCCTGCCATATGCGCGGGGAACTACTTTTTACTTCCGAAGTCCATCTTGGAAATAAAGAAGTAATACTTGATATACCCACAGATGATTATCCCAGCGGTATCCTGCATATTACTCTCTTTGACAGCAACCGCCAACCACGCTGTGAAAGGCTGGCATTTATTCACTCCGACGATATTATTAACCTGAGTGTTAGACAGGAAAAACAGGAATACGGTAAAATGGAGGCCGTCGAATTAACCCTGGTAGCCAGGGATGCTATAGGTCAGCCGGTAGAGGGTGAATTTTCTGTATCAGTCGCCAACCGTGACCAGGATAATGGAGCGGCTGATTTTCAATCAGGCATCATTTCCAGCCTGCTTCTGTCTTCAGATATTGCAGGAAGAATCGAACAGCCTGATTACTATTTCAAGAATCAGAATAAAGAAACTTTACTTGCTCTCGATCACCTGATGTTAACCCAGGGTTGGAGAAGATTCAGCTGGGATGACATCATAAATGAAAATCGTAGAGAAATTAACTATCCCATACAGAAAGGCCTCCTGGTAAGGGGGAAAATAACCAAGAATATTTTTGATATACCTCTGAAGAATCTGCCCGTCACCCTGACTGTTTTAAGTGAATTTAATGATATATATACGGTAAGAACAGACAATCGTGGAAACTATGAATTCGAACTGCCGGATTATGAAGACACCATACAGGTAGAAATCACTGCAAAGAGATTAAACGGCAAAAAGAACCTGGTAATATATATCGAGGAAAGTGACTTAGAAAGACCCGAGGGGATATTCTCTACCTATTCTTCTGAAATGGAGATTCTTGGAACAAACACTCTTAAGCCAATTCCTGAAGTTGAAATCGATAGCATGCAACCCCGGACAGAAGGAATATATTCTTCGCCGGACAATGTATTGTATATGGATGACAATCTTCGGAATTACAACTCGGTGTTTGATATAATGCAGGGAAGAATACCCGGCGTGGTTGTAACCGGAAATAGTGTACAGATTCGTGGTGCCTCATCGTTCTATGGAAGCACCCAGCCACTCTATTTAATAGACAATGTTCCCAGTGACGCTCAGTCTGTTGAAGCGCTGAACCCAATTGACATCGAACGAATTGAAGTGCTTAAAGGTCCAAGTGCAGCCATATACGGAGTAAGGGGAGCCAACGGAGTAATAGCCATATTCACAAGGCGTGGAATTTACATGATAAGGGGCAGGATTACTTTTGATATGCTTGGATACCATCGTCCCCTTGAATTCTATTCTCCCACCTATGGAACCGAATTCGATGACCTGGTTGAAGATATGCGCTCCTGCGTTTATTGGAATCCATCCGTTAAAACTGACTCAAACGGAAAAGCCCTGATAAGGTTTTACAATTCTGAAGAAGCTTCGACCTATTATGTGGTAGCTGAAGGCATATCCCCGGATGGCAGATTGGGACAAACTGAAAGGTCGTACCTTGTAAAATAACCGGAGATTATCCGGCCTATACAAGGCCTGAGAAAGCCTCTATTCTTTTCGGCATTATCTCAAATACAAAACTTAATTTCATGAGTTTCAGCAGCTCATAAACTTCCTGAGAAACATCAGCAATTCTGAATTGGCTACCGCTCTGGTCTGCCTGTTCAACAATACCTATAATTGCCTGAAATCCGGAACTGTCAATAAAATTAATCCCCTCCATACTCAGGACTACCTCCCTGCCTGGCATGGAAACTATTTTTGACAATTCTTCTTTCAAGTGATTGGCGATCAAGGTATTCAGCCGCTTTGTTTTGTAAAATGAGATCCTGTAAATCCCGTCCTCAATGTTCAGTTTCAGCATTTTGCGATAGGTTGAGAAATATATAGGTGAAAAATATAGGTGAAATATATATGTTTATATGACGCTAATTAATCATCATATTTCAACTTTTCAACAAAACCCGGCAAGTTTCTTAACATTTCACTCTAATATTATATTGATCTAAATAAAAGGGAGGACGAAATTATCCTTTCTTTTTTTGGAGACCCAGTTCATCCAACTGTTCCGTTGCCACCTCCGAAGGGGTATCGATCATTACATCCCTTCCGGAATTATTTTTTGGAAAGGCAATAACATCCCGGATTGAATCCAATCCCGCAAAAAGTGCTACCCAGCGATCAAAACCAAAAGCTATCCCTCCATGAGGAGGTGCTCCATAGCGGAATGCACTCATGAGAAAACCAAATTGTTTCTGCGCCTCTTCCTCTGTAAATCCCAGGTTCTTAAACATCAGCTTCTGAAGGTCTTCATCATGGATCCTGATAGAACCACCACCTATCTCAACCCCGTTGATCACCAGGTCGTATGCATTGGCACGAACTTTCCCCGGATCGGTTCCGAAAAGTTCCAAATCTTCCAGTTTGGGGGATGTGAAAGGATGATGCATGGCATGGAACCTCTGTGTATCCTCATCCCATTCAAGCAAGGGAAAATCTACTACCCAGAGTGGTTTATAGGTTCCTTTTTTTCTGAGATCAAGCCGGTTACCCATTTCCAGTCTGAGCTCAGACAGGGCATTTAGTGTTGCCCCTTTATCGCCTGCCAAGACCAGGATAAGGTCACCTGCTGAGGCACCCAAAGTTTCTGCCCAATCTTTCAGATCGTCTGCCCCGAAGAATTTATCTACAGAGGATTTGAAGGTACCATCTTCATTATACTTGGCATATATCAGTCCTTTTGCGCCGATCTGGGGACGGGTAACAAAATCTGTAAGTCCATCAAGATCCTTTCTTGACCAGGCAGCACATCCTTCAGCGCAAATGGCCCCAATGTATTCAGCATCATCGAATACCCTGAATTCCTTCCCTTTTACAATGGAAGTCAGATCCTTGATTTTCATACCGAACCTCAGGTCAGGTTTGTCTGACCCATATTCTTCAATGGCCTGGTCATAAGACATTTTTTCCAAAACCCCTTCTATTTCAACATCCAGAACCTTCTTAAACAAATGTTTTACCAATCCCTCAAAAGTCTCCAGTAGATCATCGCGTTCAACAAAAGACATTTCACAATCAATCTGGGTAAATTCAGGTTGCCGGTCTGCACGCAGGTCTTCATCCCTGAAACATTTTACGATCTGGAAATACTTATCATACCCCGCAACCATCAGTAATTGTTTGAAGGTTTGGGGGGACTGTGGGAGGGCATAAAACTGTCCTTCATTCATCCTTGAGGGAACAACAAAATCCCTCGCTCCTTCCGGAGTGGATTTTATCAGGAATGGAGTTTCAATTTCAAAGAATCCTGCGGAATCAAAATATCTCCTTACTTCCTGGGCCATTCTGTGTCGCAATTCCAGGTTTTTTCTTAAAGAAGGCCGGCGTAGATCCAGGAACCGGTAGCGCATTCTGAGTTCATCTCCTCCATCAGTATCATTCTCAATGGTGAATGGAGGTACTTCTGCTGCTTTCAGTAAGTTCAGTTCGCTGACCATTATTTCTATGTCCCCTGTAATCATTTTGGGGTTTTTACTGCTGCGTTCTGCAACTTTGCCATGGACCTGAATGACATACTCTCGCCCCAGTTTCCTGGCACGTCGACATAAATCTTCATTATCTTCCATATTAAAAACCAGCTGTGTTAGCCCGTACCTGTCCCTTAAGTCCACAAAGGTCATTCCTCCGAGATCTCTCGAGCGTTGCACCCAACCACTAAGGATTATTGATTCTCCTGCATTTTTAAGCTTCAGTTCTCCGCAGGTATGTGTTCTGTACATCTGTATTATATTTGTATTTGTTTTGAAGTACAAATGTAATAATTCATGTCCTATAAGATATATTCAGACGAGTATTTTATGAATGAGGCCCTTAAAGAGGCTTTTAAGGCAAGGGAGGCACAGGAGATTCCTGTCGGTGCGGTAATTGTAGCAGGCAACCGGATCATCGCCCGGGCCCATAATCAGACAGAAACCCTGAGAGATGCAACGGCTCATGCAGAGATACTGGCCATAACAGCTGCTTCAAACAGTCTTGGAGCTAAATACCTGGCCGATTGCACCCTGTATGTGACCCTTGAACCATGTACCATGTGCGCCTCAGCGACAAACTGGAGTCAGCTTGGCAGGATTGTTTTTGGCGCCAGTGATCCAAAAGCAGGTTATGCCAGGATCATCCAGGATGTCCTCCATCCAAAAACCAAAACCAGATCGGGTATTCTTGAAAAGGAATGCTCCAGCCTGCTGACCGACTTTTTCAAAGGCAAGAGATAAAAAATCCCTTATTCCATTTCAGAAAGGCTGAAACCAACAGATTCCAGATCGGTCCAGAAGCCCGGGTAGGATTTATGAACAACCCCTGGATCTTCGATGATTATATCCTGTCGTTTCATGGCAGCTGGACTAAAGGCCATGGCCATCCGGTGGTCCTGGTAGGTTTTTATCCGTACTTCTCCGGAGAGTCCCGGATCTGTTTTTCCATCCCATTTTATCCACTCCCCTTCCGGATCTGCATCAATACGTATACCCAGTTTATTCAGTTCATTCTGTAAGGCCAGGATTCTATCTGTTTCCTTGATCTTAAGTGTACTCGTTCCTTTCATCAAAAAAGGCAACCGGAGAATCCCACAGAGCACAGCCATGGTCTGGACAAGATCCGGATTATCACGAAAATCAAACTCAAACCGTACAATGCTCTCTCCGGTCTTTTTAAGGACAATGCCGTCTGCTGTATAGGTTGTATTGATACCAAGGGACTGAAACAAATCGGGTAATACTGAATCACCCTGGCTGCTATTCTTCCTGAGGCCCTTGATTTCCAGGTCTGTTCCCTCGCTGAGAACCGCCATTGCATACCAGTAACCTGCCGCAGTCCAATCCCCTTCCACCCTCATATCCTTCCCCCGATAAGGGTGAAAAGGAATTTCAATTCGATTACCCGAGAAATCCACCGGAATCCCAAATTCCTGCATCAATTGTTTGGTCAGATGGATATATGAAGAGGAGATTATTTCATTTTCCAGTTGTATGGTAATTCCATCCTGCATCGAAGGTCCGATCATCATTAAGGCGGAAATATACTGGCTGGAAATGCTGCTGTCAACCCTGATAGAACTTCCTGTAAGCACCTTACCGTGAACTGATAGCGGAGGGTATCCCTCCCGGCCAGCATACGATATTTCGGCACCCAGCCCTCTCAATGCATCAACCAGTTTCCCGATAGGACGTTGCTGCATTCTCTCTGAACCCGTCAGGATACGACTCCCTTCCCTGATACTCAGATAGGCTGTAAGAAACCTCATTGCTGTACCTGCATGACCGATGTCAATGGTTTCCCCGGTGGAGAACAGGGCATTTTCAAGTACCCGGGTATCATCGCTGTCGGACAGATTGTCAATTTTTCCGGGAGATGATGCGAGCGAATTAAGGATCAGCAGGCGGTTAGAAATGGATTTAGAAGATGGCAGTTTAATACATCCTTCCAGGTTTTTCCTATCCATCCTCAACTGATACCGCATGTGTTTTATAATATAAATTAAAGTCTGCTTAAAAGTAGGAATTTTATCTAAAATTGATCTTTGTCATGGGATATATTGATTCCTGAATGTTACTTTGTTGCCGGGTGATTAACAAGTTTTTAAAATGATCTCATTCAAAAGTACAGAAATAGCATTCGGGATTAAGTCCAACAGAGACCTGAGAAAGGCCTTGTTTCTTTTCAGGGCAATTTCCAACAGGGGTCTGGTAAAGATCGGCGGGTTCTTTTCCAGGCTGGCCATTAGCATACGTTTACCGATCAACTGGGTTGTAAAGCCAACAATTTACAGTCATTTTTGCGGTGGCGAAACCATTGATGATTGTCTTCCGACCATTGAAAAGCTGGCAAAATACAAGGTACGGTCTGTATTGGACTATTCCGTTGAGGGTGGTGAAAACCCAGTCCAGATCAAGGCAGCCCTGGAAGAAACGCTCAGGACCGTAATTAATGCCGCCGGATCTGACAACATTCCGTACGCAGTATTTAAACCAACCGCATTTTGCCAGAGCGAGGTACTACGAAAAAAAAATGCCGGAGATATATTGGATGCTGATCAGGAGAAAGAAGTTGCCAATTTTCGCAGCAGGGTTGAGGAACTTTGCAGCACTGCTTTTGACAATAATGTCCGGATCATGATTGATGCAGAAGATTACCACTACCAGGAATTTGTTGATGAAGTCGTGATGGACATGGCCGAGAAATATAATAAGAAGAAGGCAATTGTTTTCAATACCTACCAGATGTACCGATGGGACCGCCTGGAAATCTTCCGTAAGGACCTGGAACGGGCACGTTCAAAAAATTTCTATCTTGGAATTAAATTTGTCAGGGGTGCCTACATGGAAAGGGAAAGAAGAAGGGCAGAAGAACTCGGATATCCTTCTCCCATTCATCCTGATAAGGAAAGTACTGACAGGGATTACGATGCCGCATTAAAATTTGCCGTGGAAAACATTGACAGGGTATCGATTTTTAATGGCACACATAATGAGAAAAGCAGCATGTATCTGACACAATTGATGGAAGAGCATAATATTAGTAAGGACGACCAACGTTGCTACTTTTCACAACTTTACGGGATGAGCGACCATATAAGTTTCAATCTTGCACACGAAGGATACAATGTAGCCAAATACCTGCCCTACGGACCGGTCCGGCATGTACTTCCCTACCTTATCCGCAGGACCGAGGAGAATACTTCCATAGCGGGACAGACTAACCGGGAGCTCAGCCTCATCCTGAAAGAGAAAAAACGGAGGAAAGAAAAATCCTGATACAATGGTAATCGAAAACAAAAAAACCACCATCCGCATTTACCTATACAAAATGATCCAGGCTATTGTAACCGTCATTTTGTTGGTCGGGATCATGGTTTCAGGCTGGTTTGAGCGGGATGTTCTGGGCGTCAGCAAGTACCAATGGATCATAGGAGTTACCTGTATATATATACTAATGATCATCCTGGCAAGGCTTCGGCAGCTGAATTATTTTTACTTCAGTGATGAGGGTGATAAATTACTCATCCGTTATTATCCCATTCATCCCCTTGTGCAGAAAAAGAAAGCCCTGAAAATTCCAAAAATCGGCCTGGCGGATTACGAAGTCAGGAATTACCTTGGGGGATTAAAAAAAGTCCTTATCCTTCGTCAGAAAGTCAAGGGAAAAGTTGCTCCTTATCCACCCATTGGGATTACTTCACTGAAAACCAGTGAACTGGAACTTCTCCAGAAGCAGTTGGATAAATATGTAAGGCCCTGAGCAGTTATACTATCCTCTTGTAAGAATCCCCGGGTAATACCCGGATATATCCCTCTAATTCAAGAACAAGCAATATAGCTGAAACCTTGCTTACCGGTATATGGGTTTTTAGGGATATAAAATCAATCGAGAAATCTCCCTCATCCTGAAGAACCTCAAGAACTTTTGTTTCTTCAGGGCCAAGATCCCTTAGAAGGGATTTTTGATTTCCTTCATTCCTATCAGTTATGGGTTCCCAGCCCAGAATGTATTCAATATCCTTGTAAGACTCAATTAATACCGCCCGGTTGGATTTAATCAGCCGGTTACATCCGCTTGATGAGGGATCTGAAATTCGTCCGGGGAATGCAAAAACATCACGGTCGTATGAATTTGCCAGGTCTGCGGTTACCAGGGCGCCTCCTTTTGATCCGGATTCTACCACAACCGTTGCTTTTGAGAGTCCGGCTATAATCCTGTTCCTTTTAATAAAATTGTTCTTTTCGGGTTTTTCATCACTGTTGAAATCAGTAATAAGGGCCCCGGAAGCTTCAATTTTTGCTGCCATGCCCCTGTGTATTGCAGGATACATGTACTTTAATCCATGTGCGAGAACCGCCACAGTTTTCAGTCCCTCATCAAGAGCGGTTTGATGTGCACAATGATCGATCCCATAGGCAAGTCCACTTACAATGACCAGATCAGGATGTCTTTCCCCCAGATTTATAATTAGCTGTCTGCATGCCTCCAGTCCATTAAAACTGGGCCGCCTTGTCCCAACCACACTGAGTACCTTTCTGCCCTGAAGATCCAAATTCCCCCTGGTGTATAGAATAGAAGGCGCATCATAACAATTACTCAAGCTATGAGGGTAATTTTCATCTCCCAGAAAAAAACAGTGAATACCATTCTTCCGGATGTATTCAATTTCCCTCCTGGCCTTTTCAATCACCGATTTATCGAGTATTTGTTTCGCACGCCATGAGCCAACTCCTTCTATTTTAATAAGCTGACTGTGATCAAGTTCAAATACAGCTTTTGCCGAACCGGCTGCTTCAATTAAGTTTTTGGCTCCAATGTTTCCGACACCGGACACCATTCCCAGAGCAATTCTGTAAAGTTTTTCCATCTGTCTCTTAATGTTGAAATGGAGAGAATATCATTATATTGCATCCATATCCTGTACTTAAAAGCATATATACTCACTGATAAAGATCATTTAATATGCCTGAAGATGTGGGTATTATCCAATTCAATATTTCTTATATAACTAAACTTAATTTTTATGGATCCAAATGTCGAGCAGTTCATGTCAGGAATAAAGGCGAAAAATCCTTCTGAATCTGAATTTCATCAGGCAGTTCAGGAAGTAGCTGAATCCCTTATCCCTTTTATTCAAGAAAATCCAAAGTATAAACATGCCAAAATACTTGAACGCATTGC
This sequence comes from uncultured Bacteroidaceae bacterium, assembly GCA_963777115.1. Classification (GTDB taxonomy): domain Bacteria; phylum Bacteroidota; class Bacteroidia; order Bacteroidales; family SM23-62; genus SM23-62. Next base: position 347,869 of record CAVZPP010000005.1, read on the forward strand.
AGAGCCCGAGAGAGTATTGATGTTTCGAGTTCCCTGGCTGGATGACAAAGGCGAAATCCAGATCAACCGGGGTTATCGGATTGAAATGAACTCGGCGATCGGACCCTATAAAGGGGGACTGCGTTTTCATCCGACTGTTAATCTTGGCATCCTGAAGTTTCTGGCCTTTGAACAGGTTTTTAAAAACAGCCTGACGACCCTGCCTATGGGTGGAGGAAAGGGGGGATCCGATTTCGATCCCAAGGGTAAGTCTGACAATGAAGTGATGCATTTTTGCCAGAGTTTTATGACAGAACTCAGCCGTCATATTGGTCCGAATACAGATGTCCCTGCAGGAGACATTGGCGTTGGCGGTCGGGAAATCGGCTATCTTTTCGGGCAATACAAGAGGATACGGAATGAATTTACCGGAGTCCTTACCGGAAAGGCAATTGAGTGGGGAGGAAGCCTCATCCGGCCGGAGGCGACCGGCTATGGAGCCGTGTATTTCGCGGAAGAAATGCTAAACATTAAAAGTGACTCCCTCAAAGGCAAAACATGTATTGTTTCCGGTTCCGGAAATGTTGCACAGTTTACAACTGAAAAAATTAATGAACTTGGAGGAAAGGTAGTTACCCTGTCTGATTCGGGTGGCTTCATTCATGATCCTTCCGGAATTGATCCGGAAAAGCTTGCATGGGCCATGGATCTAAAAAATATCCGCAGGGGACGAATAAGTGAATATGCTGAAAAATTCGGATGTGAATACCATGAAGGACAAAAGCCCTGGGGGATAAAGGGGGATGCTGCATTTCCAAGTGCCACTGAAAACGAGATCAATGAAGAGGATGCCAAAAAACTTATTGCCAATAGCTGTAAAGTGATCTCGGAAGGGGCCAACATGCCATCCACACCGGAAGCCATTGAGGTATACATGGAGAATGAGATTCTCTACGGACCTGGCAAAGCAGCGAATGCAGGCGGTGTAGCGGTTTCAGGCCTGGAAATGACGCAAAACTCTATGCGGCTTCCATGGTCAAGAGAGGAAGTAGATCAACGACTGCAGCGGATCATGAAAAGCATTCATTCAACATGTGTAAAATTCGGTAAGGAAAAAGGCGATTATATTAATTATGTGAAAGGTGCAAATATCGGCGGATTTGTTAAGGTCGCAGATGCCATGCTATCACAGGGGGCAGTTTAGATGATTTTTATTGATACACATACCCATATCTACCTGAGTGAATTCAGGGATGACAGAGATGAGGTGGTTGCTTCTGCATTGAAAAACGGCATCCATAAAATGCTCCTGCCAAATGTTGATGAGAAAACCCTGAACGCAATGCATTCGCTTTCCGAAAGGTTCCCTGATCATTGCCTGCCGATGATGGGACTTCATCCTACTTCAGTCGATAAAGGATACCGGGAGAAACTTCTGGAACTCAGGAATCAGCTGGATAAAAGAAAATACTGGGGCATCGGTGAAACTGGATTGGACCTATACTGGGACAAGACATATGCGGAACAACAGGAAGAATCATTCAGGGAACATATTAATCTGGCGAAAGAATCCGGACTTCCTCTTATCATCCATGCCAGGAGCTCCTTCGATGAATTGTTCAAAATCATGGATAAGGAAAATGATGAATCATTAAAAGGGATATTCCATGCTTTTACAGGGAGCCTGGAACAGGCCAGGAAAATTGTTGATTATGGATTTAAATTGGGAATCGGGGGTATTCTGACTTTTAAAAACGCCGAACTTGATAAAGTTGTCAGGGAAATTGACCTCCGTCATATAGTCCTGGAAACTGATGCCCCCTACCTGACCCCTGCTCCCATGAGGGGAAAAAGGAATGAACCTTCTTTCCTGGTTTATACAGCCAGAAAACTTGCAGATATCCACCAGGTACCGCTTGAGACCGTTGCCGAAGTTACCACAGAGAATGCCGCAAACCTATTTGAGATATTATTATAGATTATGCAGAAATCAATTTTAATCATATATACAGGTGGTACCATCGGCATGATCACGAGTCCGGATAAAAATTCATTAACTCCTTTCAATTTTGAGGAGATCCGGAAACATGTCCCGGAATTAGAAAAATACGGACACAAATTATCCGCTGTTACCATACACCCGGCAGTAGATAGCTCTAATATTAAACCCGAATCCTGGATTAAAATTGCCGAACTGATAAGGGATACTTATGATGAACATGATGGTTACATTATCCTGCATGGAACGGATACCATGTCATTCTCTGCATCTGCTCTGAGCTTTTTACTGGAAGGTCTGAATAAGCCTGTTATTTTTACCGGTTCCCAACTACCAGTAAATATATTACGTACCGATGCCAGGGAGAACCTCATCGCTGCTATTGAAATAGCAGCGGCTGAGAAGGACGGAGTGCCTCTCATCCCGGAAGTGTGTATATATTTTGAGTTTAAACTCTTACGCGGTAACCGGACCACAAAATTCAGCGCAGAGGAATTCAATGCATTTATCTCTCCCAATTACCCAGCCCTCGCAGAATCCGGTGTGAGATTAAAGTACCACCATCACAGGATCATTAAAAGACAGACAGCAGAAAAGCTCCAGGTACATACCAAACTTGATAATAATATTGCTATCCTTAAAATATTCCCGGGAATATCTGAAAATCTCCTTGACGCTGTGCTGGGGACAAAAGGACTGAAGGCAGTTGTACTTGAAACATTTGGAGCAGGCAATGCTCCGACTGATCCATGGTTCTTCGAAAAGATCCGGGCTGCAAATGAAGCAGGGATGGTCTTCCTGAATATAACTCAGTGTTCGGAAGGCAGCGTTGAGATGGGTAGATATGAAACCAGTGAACACCTGATCAAGGCGGGTGTGGTCAGCGGATTTGACAGTACACCAGAGGCAGCTATCACAAAACTTATGTTCCTCCTGGGACAGGAACTAACTGCCTCAGAAATTAAACTACTTTTAAATAAGTCTCTTAACGGTGAAATAACCATTTCATAGACTTGTACTTATTTATTTTTTTTGTATTTTGCGCCCTCGATTTTAACCCGGGAGAGGTGGCCGAGTGGTCGAAGGCGCACGCCTGGAAAGCGTGTATACCGTGTGAATCGGTATCGAGGGTTCGAATCCCTCTCTCTCCGCAGGAGGGCAAGAGTTGGGCAGGATTGTGGGTATTGAGAAGAAGAATGAGCTGGAGAGGGAAAAGAGAAGGCTAAAGAATTAATTGATTATTTCAATATATATAATTAAGATTCATTATTTTCGTTAAACTTATAACTAATCAAAAAACAGATCATGAAAAAGTTATTTGCGCTTGTAGCCGTAACCGGGATGCTATTTATGATGGTATCCAACATTGCTTTTGCTCAGGAACCTGCAGCAGAAGAACCTGCAACTGAGCAGACAGATACTGTTGCGGCTGTCGAGGAGCCAACAGCAGAGATTATTGAAGAACCAGTAGCTGCTGAAACAGAAATGTCCCTTCACAAACAAGTAAAGAGACTATTCATTGAAGGTGGTGCCACATTTATGGGTTTTGTATTACTGACCCTTATTTTCGGCCTCGCCCTTTGCATTGAAAGGATTATTTATCTCAACCTGTCCACAACAAACACAGATAAGTTGTTGGTCAAAATTGAAGATGCCCTTGCTTCCGGTGGTGTCGATGCGGCCAAAGAGGTCTGTCGAAATACCAGAGGACCAATAGCCAGCATTTTCTACCAGGGACTCGACAGGGCACATGAGGGAATTGATGTTGCTGAGAAGTCAGTAATTGCCTATGGAAGTGTTCAGATGGGTCTTCTTGAGAAAAATCTCTCCTGGATTCAGCTATTTATATCAATTGCTCCTATGTTAGGTTTCATGGGTACTGTTATTGGTATGATTGCTGCTTTTGACTCCATCCAGATTGCTGGTGATGTATCTCCCCAGCTTGTGGCTAGCGGTATCAAGGTGGCTCTTATCACAACCGTTTCCGGTTTGGTCGTAGCCATTATTTTGCAGATTTTCTATAATTATATTGTTTCCAGGATTGATAGCATTGTGAATAAGATGGAAGATGCGTCTATTACACTGATCGACCTGCTGGTTCACCATAACCTCAAAAAATAAATATAATGTCGATTACTAAAATATCCCAATATACCTTGTGGGCATTTATGGCTGTATCCCTGGTGCTCGTAGGTATATTTTTCTTCGGAGGTTTCGTATCGGGAACGGAAGGCACAAATTCTGCTGAGCCCGTTATCACCGAAACCATCCTTAAGTGGTCCTATGTCCTGCTGTTCGTAACACTGGCTATTGTTGTTGTATTCCAGCTGGTATTTATGTTCAGCAACCTAAAGGCCCTGAAAAGAACAGGGATCATACTTGCAATTGGAGCTGCTCTTGTTTTTATATCTTACCAGCTTGCAGATGATTCTGTTCTTAACCTGATCCAGTATACAGGACCCGATAATGTCCCGGGTACCCTTCAGACCGTTGGCACAACCCTGATATTCACATATATTCTGGGTGTAGTGGCCATTGTTGCGATTCTCTATTCGTCAATCGCAAATTTATTTAAGTAATAGTTGAGCAGGATAATTAATAAATCTCATAAAAAATAAATAAATGGGTAGAAGAGGAATTCAGGAAATTAATGCAGGTTCGATGGCTGATATTGCCTTCCTTCTGCTGATATTCTTCCTGGTCGCGACAACTATGAATATTGACACCGGGATCTCACGTCTTCTTCCTCCAATGCCCGAAGAGGAAGACAAGGAGGATGACCAGGAGGTTCGGGAAAGAAATGTATTCGTTGTTCTTATTAACAAGGATGATCAGTTGTTTGTAGAAAGAGAGATTATCGATATCAGTGAGCTCAAGGAAATGACCAAGGAATTCTTTGTTAATTCAAATGATGCAGAAAATCTTTCTGAGAAACGACCCTTAACGGTTGACTTTTTCGGTGATATGATGGTTTCAAAGGGAGTCATATCGCTTCGAAATGATATCGGAACATCCTATGGTAAATATATTGCCGTCCAGAATGAACTTGCTGCTGCCGTTAATGAACTCAGAGATGCAATTTGTATGCAGAAATTTGGCAGGAGATACCAGGATCTTGATCCCTTAAATGAAACGGAAAGCGATCTGATCGATGCAGTTAAAAAAGTTTACCCTATGGCTCTCTCTGAAGCTGAGCCAAGGATAACAACAAAATAAGTAATAAGTTATGTCCAGATTTAAAAAATCATCAGGTAAAGAAATGAAGCCCATTAGTACTGCTTCACTTCCAGACATCGTATTTATGCTGTTGTTTTTCTTTATGGTTACTACCGTTATGAGGGAAACAGAACTCAAGATCCAGGTCCGCGTCCCTGAAGCAACTGAGATTAAAAAACTTGAGAAGAAGTCCCTTGTTAGTAATATTTATATTGGTAAACCTCACCAGTCGCTTCAGAAAACATTCGGTTCTGAACCTCGTATCCAGCTGAATGATGCTTTTGCAACCCCGGAAGATATCCGTGACTTTATTACTTCCGAGAGAGAGCAGATGGATGAGAACGACCAGAAACAGATGACAGTTTCCCTGAAAATCGATAAGGATACTAAAATGGGAATTGTTACCGATGTAAAACAGGAGCTAAGAAAATCCAGTGCCTTGAAAATTAATTATTCTTCAAGTAAACGGATAGATGATGCATTGTTGAAATAAACTTTTTTTAATGATCTATATTTAGGGGAGCATCAAACGGTGTTCCCTTTTTTATTCCCCGCCAACCAATCTACACCTATGGTATTTATTAGAACTCCAATAATAAATACAAAGTTTTAGCAGGATTATGAAAAGGTTTTCTTGATCGCGATAAAGCTTTTAATCCGCTAATATAAATCATTGGAAAAGGTGAGCCAGATCACCCTTTTACCCAGAGATCATTTCTAAAAGAACGGTATTTTTGAATCAGTTATTAAACATCACGCCAGATTCTCTGGCAATTGTTTATTAATGGTAGTGGTTTTGACAAAGTGGTTTTCATTTCCAAAAAACCTGGCTGGTTAAGGGTTCCAGCCAGGTTTTACTTTTTTAAACAATACGTATCTATAATCCTGTTTAAATAGCGGTTTTCCCTTTTTCCCCTGTTCTGATTCTAATGCATTCTTCAAGAGGAGTTATAAAAATCTTACCATCTCCCAGCTCTCCTTTATCATTCGTCCTCGCACTTTCAATAATCGTATCTATTGTCACATCCATGAATTCATCATTGACAGCGATCTCAAGACGGATTTTTGGAATAAGGTCTGGAAATACGGACTTTCCCCTGTAGATCTCTTCACGAATCTGCTGCCCGTGACCTGAAACCCGGCTAACTGTAATCCGAGTGATCTCGGCATCGATCAGGGCCTGACGTACTAGTTCAAGTTTATTTTCTCTTATTATGGCTGTTATAAGTTTCATTTTTTTATATTTTTTTGGATAATTATACCAATGTTGTTACCTATCAACCAGCGTTAACCATTCCATATCCATGTTCACCATGAATTGAGAAATCCATTCCCTGTGTTTCATCGAAATTACTCATTCTCAGTCCAACTACCTTTTGAACAACAATCAGAATGACCAGGGTTAGAACTGCTGCATAGGTTATCGCAACAAACACTGCAGTTATCTGAACTCCAAATTGCTGCAATACATTCCATGTTCCACCAGCCGCAATGGCGGCTTCATCCATCCAGCTTCTACGAATAAAAAAGACGAGGAAAAGAGCTCCAACTATTCCGCCGACACCATGAATTCCGAACGCATCCAGACTGTCATCATATCCGACCCTATTCTTCAGCATAATAGCCAGATAACACAAAATTGAGGCAATGGCTCCAAGGATAAGTGCTCCGTATGGCTGAACAACTCCAGCAGCCGGTGTTACTGCCACTAATCCGGCAAGTATTCCGGAAGCAAAACCAAGGGCAGTTGCTTTTCCCCTGTGAAATCCCTCAAGGATTATCCACATGATAGCACCTGCTGCACCAGCAGCCTGTGTTGCAGTCAGTGCCTGAGCTGTACTCAACCCACTCGAAACACTGCTTCCCGCATTAAATCCAAACCATCCTACCCACAGAAGTCCGGCCCCCATCATGGTCATGGTCATATTACTGGGTGGCATCGCAGTTTTTGGAAATCCTTTTCTGGCTCCCAGGTAAATTGCTGCGACCAGTCCAGAGATTCCAGCTGAAATATGAACTACCGTACCTCCGGCAAAATCAATTGCCCCATTTGCACCCAGGTTAAACAGAAAACCATCTTCAGCCCAGACCCAGTGACAGAGAGGATTGTAAACTATTAATCCCCAGAGAGCGATAAATACTACATATCCCTTGAATGTTACCCTTTCAGCAAATGCTCCTGCTATAAGTGCCGGGGTTATAATAGCAAATTTCCCCTGAAACATTGAAAACACATATTCCGGAACTCCGGAATCCATTATAGTTTCATCAATTCCCTTGAGGAAAAAATAATCCGGATTCCAACCAAACCATCCGCCCAGAATATTTGATCCGAAACTCATTGAGTAACCAACCGCAACCCATAATACTGCCATTACACCCATAGCAGTAAAACTATGCATCATTGTACCAAGTACATTTTTTGTCCGTACGAGTCCCCCATAAAACATGGCTAATCCGGGAACCATCAGTAGAACAAGGGCAGTTGAAGTCAGCATCCACGCTGTTGTGCCTGTATCTACTCCATTTCCATCTGAAGCAAAAAGACTTCCAGCACCCAGAAAGAGGAGCGCAAGGCATATTGCCAATATCTTTTGGATAGGATTTTTCATAATCATGTGAATTTTTGAATAAAGTATATATTTTTGGTCAAAGTTATATTTTTTTGGGGGTAGTGCAATTTTTTTATGATTTTTTTCTCTCTTATTTAGTTTTTTATAGGGGTCGTTGATATTTTTATACTACTATTATAAGTGCCCCCTGCAGATAAAGTATAATATTAAAAAGCATATTTCTTCGTTATACTAATAGTTACAGTATCAATTTGCCTGGTTTGAAAAATATTCTGATTAGCGCTGGTTTTATATTGATCCTGATTAGTTGCGGTCAAGCCCAACAATCTGACCTGAAAAACTATTCCTCCGATCTGGAAATTTTGCTGGACTCCCTGGGCATATCAGCCAATGAAATCCACCTTAAGATTGATAAATCTGATTACATATTATCATTCATGGCTGATACTATTATAGTAAAACAATATCCGGTGGTATTCGGAGGAAATCCTTTGGATGACAAGCTAAGGCAGGGGGACCAATGTACACCCGAGGGCAATTTTCTGGTTCGTACAAAGTATCCCCACCGAAGCTGGGAGAAATTTATCTGGATCAACTACCCAACAGAGGAATCATGGATAAAACACAGGCAGGCTAAGAGGGATGGCATTATTGAAGAATCCGATGGAATCGGTGGAGAAATCGGAATTCATGGTGTCCCTTCCGGAACAAATACTATGATAGACCAGAGAATTAACTGGACCCTCGGTTGTATCTCGTTGAAAAATAAAGACATCAATGAGTTTTACCCATATATCTTAGACGGAACCCCAGTTTTTATTGAGAAATAAATTATAGACGATTTAAACTGCCGATTTGAAAAACAACCTGGTATCTATCCTAACAAGTTTTAAGCAAAGAAATTTGAATTGAATTCACAATAAAAAATCCCCGTATTGGTCTATTCTGCGAGGATTTTTCAGGTGTAATGTGATCCCGGCGGGATTCGAACCCACAACCACCAGAACCGGAATCTGGCATTCTATCCATTGAACTACGGGACCATTATGACATGTGCGTGGGTGTGAGTGTGTTTATAAACAAGGGAGCTGCAAATTTAGAAAAAATATGCTTTTAGCACAGTATGTTACTATGCATAAAGTTTATACTTTTGTAAATCTTTTGCCAGAAGGTTGGCAGGATATATAAATTACAGAATTATAGACGGTTATGGATTATAAATTTTCGGAGATAGAAGAGAAGTGGCAGAGGTTCTGGGAAGAGGATAAGACATTTAAGGTGGAAATGGATCCTTCACGTCCCAAATATTATATTCTCGATATGTTTCCCTACCCTTCTGGCAGTGGACTGCATGTTGGGCATCCCGAGGGATACACAGCTACGGATATCGTAGCAAGGTACAAAAAGATGAGGGGCTTTAATGTCCTGCACCCAATGGGCTGGGATGCATTTGGACTGCCGGCGGAACAATATGCCATTGAGACTGGGACCCATCCTGCCATAACTACCCAGAAGAATTGTGAAACTTTCCGAAGACAGATCAAATCACTTGGACTCGGTTATGACTGGGACCGGGAGGTTAATACTACAGATCCCGGGTATTTCAAATGGACCCAGTGGATTTTCATTCGTCTCTATAACACCTGGTTCGATGAAGAACTCCAGAAGGGAAGACCTATCGAAGAGCTTAAGGTACCTTCAGATATTGAATCAAAGGGAGAAGTTGCTGCCAGGGAATACATTGCCGGAAAACGACTTGCTTATTATGACAATGCACAGGTCTGGTATTGTCCGCATTGCAAAATTGTCTGTTCTAACGAAGAAGTTCTAACCGACGGAACCCACGAAAAATGTGGCAATCCAGTGTCCAAGCGAAACCTTAAACAATGGATGCTCAGAATCCCTCTGTATGCTGAACGCCTGCTTGAGGGACTTAAGGGACTGGATTGGCCGGCCGGGATAAAAGACATGCAAAAGAACTGGGTGGGAAAATCAACCGGAGCTGAGGTGGATTTCTTAATCGAGGGATCTGAAAAACTTTTACGTGTTTTTACCACCCGCCCTGATACCTTATTTGGAGCTACATATATGGTACTGGCCCCTGAACATGAATTAACAGGGGAAATTACCACGGAAGAACAAAAACAGGACGTTGAAGCATACATCAGAAAAGCTGCCTTAAAATCGGATCTTGACAGGACAGATCTTGCAAAGGAAAAAACCGGGGTATTCACAGGAAGTTTCGCCATTAATCCGGTGAATGATGAGAAGATTCCTATCTGGATCGCAGATTATGTCCTGACAGGTTATGGAACCGGAGCCATTATGGCGGTTCCTTCAAATGACATGAGGGATTTTGAATTTGCAAATACCTTCAGCCTTCCAATAATCCCTATTCTTGACCCGGACACCTCCGATCAGGAAACCCGTGAGGGAGTATTGAAAGCAGAAATATGCTGGGAGGATGATGGTGTATTCATTAATTCCTCATCTACTGTCAGTGGACTGGATATCAATGGCTTGAGGAAAGAGGAAGGAATTACTAAAACCATTGATTGGCTAGAGGAAAAAGAAATTGGGAGTAGTAAAGTAAATTATAAGATGAGGGACTGGTTATTCAGCCGCCAGCGATACTGGGGAGAGCCTTTCCCCGTGATTCATTGGGATGATGGTGAAATTGAGATTATGCAGGAACAGGACCTGCCATTATTGCTTCCCGAAACCGATGACTATAAACCAGGCGAAAACGGAGAATCTGCACTTGCCAATGCAACCGAATGGCTGAGCATTACCGACCCAAGTGGCAGGAAAGGAAGGAGGGAAACCAATACCATGCCACAGTGGGCAGGTTCCTGCTGGTATTATCTGCGATATATTGATGCTGACAATCCCGATGAACCTTTCTCCAAGGAAAAAGAAGCCTACTGGATGCCTGTTGACCTTTACATCGGTGGTGCTGAACATGCAGTTCTTCATTTGCTCTACAGCCGTTTCTGGCATAAGGTATTGTACGATCTGGGTATTGTATCCACCGATGAACCGTACAGGAAATTATTTAACCAGGGAATGATCCTGGCTTTTGCCTATGAGACAAAATCCGGAGCAAAGGTAGCCAGTGACCTTGTAGAAGAAAAAGGCGAACAGTATTATCATACCGAAACCGGAGAAGAACTCAGGCAGATCGTAGCCAAAATGTCCAAATCTCTTAAAAATGTCATCAACCCGGATGATGTTGTCAGTCATTATGGGGCTGATTCACTTCGCCTTTATGAAATGTTCATGGGTCCCCTTGAAGCAACTAAGCCATGGTCTGAACAAGGAGTAAAAGGAGTTTATGGATTTCTTGGAAGAGCATACAGGTTCTTTGCAGACAGTAAAAACATCCAAGAAGGTGAGGAGGACCAGGAAGTTTCTAAAGTCCTTCACCAGACCATCAAAAAAGTTGGACAGGATATTGAGGGTTTGCGGTTTAATACGGCCATTTCTCAGATGATGATTTTTACAAACCTTTGTATTAAAAAAGGTAAAGTAACAGGGGAGACAGCAATGCAGTTTGCCAGAGTACTTGCACCGTTTGCCCCCCACCTTGCAGAAGAGTTATGGGCCTTGCTTGGACAAGATCCATCGATTGCTACTCAGCCATTCCCGGAATATAATGAGGACTTTCTAAAGGAAGATGTCTACGAATACCCGGTATCATTTAATGGAAAGCTCAGATTCAAGATTGAACTGCCACTGACTATGCCTGTTGAGGAAATTGAGAATCTCATTATTGAGCATGAATCGGCAAAAAAATGGCTGAATGATAGTCCCCCCAGGAAAATCATTGTTGTGAAGGGAAAGATTATTAATGTTGTAGTTTGATTAAATCCAAATAAAAGTGCGAGCAATTTCAAGACTAATCCCGATTGTAATCCTTGGGGGATTAATAACCATAGGAGTTATCTTTTTAACCAGGCATCCGGAGGATCATGGTGAGATCCTTATCGAGTATACCGACAGCATTCAAAACCAGTTAATTGTAGCAAGGGAATACGGACTTGCTATCGATTCATTTCATATAATAAATGGTAAAATCAAAAGAAATCAGACCCTGGGCACCTTGCTTAACAGTTACGGGGTCTCCCATGATACCATACATAAACTGTCGATGGCTTCCTCGGATGTTTTTGACCTGAGAAAGGTCCGTATGGGCAATACATACAAGATCTTCTGCTCAACTGATACCAATCACACTGTGCTGCATTTCGTTTATGAGCATACAGCTGTAGATTATATAAAATTCAGTCTCGAGGACAGTATTTGGGTCAGCAGGCAGGAGAAAGACATCATTCAAAAAAAACGTGAAGTATCCGGAGTCATAAGCTCTTCCTTATGGAATACAATGCTGGATATAAATGTTGACCCCATGCTTGCCTTTGAGTTATCCGAAATATATGCCTGGAGCATTGATTTTTTCGGACTCCAGGAGGGCGATGGATTTAAAGTATACTACAATGAACAATTTGTTGACACAACATATTTTGGTCTGGGAAAAATTAACGCTGCTGTTTTCTTTCATTCCGGAGAAAGTTTTTATGCTGTTCCCTTCATCCAGGATAGTGTAGAATCCTTCTTTGACCAGGAGGGAAATAGTCTCAGAAAAGCCTTTCTGAAAGCTCCCTTGCGATACTCCAGAATAAGCTCAAGATATTCCAACAGCCGGATGCATCCAATCTTAAAGATACGCAGACCCCATCACGGCGTGGATTATTCTGCTCCCATAGGAACTCCAGTTTTGGCCGTGGGTGATGGCAAAATCATCAAAACGGGATATACCAAGGGTAATGGGAATTGGATTAAGATCCAGCACAATTCCGTTTATGCCACTGCTTATCTTCACCTGAATAAATACGGGAAAGGTATACAGACCGGATCCTATGTCAGGCAGGGTGATGTTATTGGGTATGTCGGGAGTACAGGATTATCAACCGGACCCCATCTTGATTTTCGTTTTTATAAGAACGGTTATCCAGTGGACCCCCTGAAAGTAAAGGCACCTCCAGTAAATCCAATAAGTGATGAAAATCGTCATGCCTATGACTCCATCCTCAAAATCAGTATCGAACAGCTGAACAAAATTACAATGCCAGATTCGGTTCAGACAAACATCTAAAAACCTGGAATAATTTGTTACTCATACAAGTTTAGGATTCTTACTCAGGCTTAATCCATTCCTTCAAGAAGACCCCTGATTACCCTTGGAAAGTGCTCATATTCAAGCTTATGAATCCGTTCTGCAAGTAGTTCGGGAGTATCTCCGGGTTTGACTTCACATTTTCCCTGGAAAATTATCTTTCCCTCATCATATACTTCATTTACATAATGAATACTGATACCTGATTCCTTATCCCCATTGGCAATGACTGCTTCATGTACATGCCTTCCATACATTCCCTTGCCACCGTATTTTGGGAGAAGTGCTGGGTGAATATTTATGATCCGATCAGGGAAAGTGCGGATAAGATTTCCGGGAATCAGCCATAGAAAACCGGCCAAAACAACAAGATCAATATTGAGTTTAACCAGTAATTCCGGAATTTCACCAGTATTATAAAATGTATCCCTGTCAAAAATACAGGTTTCAACCTTAAATCTTTCAGCTCTTTTAAGAGCAAAGGCATCAGGCTTATTGCTTAAAACAATGCTTACCTCAAAAAACTCATGCTCCTGGGAAAAGGACATAATCCGCTCAGCATTAGTGCCTGAGCCCGAAGCGAATATGGCGATGCGTTTCTTTCTCATTGAATTTCAAGAATATGTATTACGTTAGGATTAACCGAAAATAGATTTTTTTCACAGATTTTTATGATTATATATGGCGAATTTATTATATTTTCACTTCGTTAATCGATTATTTTAGTTTGTTTTTTAGGTAGAAATACATTTCTTTGCACCGTTATTTTTAAAACTAAATTCAATTATTAATTAAAATTTTAGAACTATGTCTGACATTGCATCCAGAGTTAAAGCAATCATCGTTGACAAGTTAGGCGTTGATGAGAATGAAGTTACTCAAGAAGCTAGCTTTACAAATGATCTGGGAGCTGATTCCCTTGACACGGTTGAGCTGATCATGGAATTCGAAAAAGAATTCAACATCGGCATCCCCGACGACCAGGCTGAGGCCATTTCTACTGTTGGCGAAGCCACAAAATATATCGAAGAAAACGCTAAGTAAGAGAATAATTTATATTTCACTGGCATGGAACTAAGAAGGGTTGTAGTTACCGGACTTGGTGCCCTGACTCCTATTGGTAACAATGTAGAGGAGTATTGGGCGGGTTTGAGCAATGGGGTAAGTGGTTCCGATTTGGTCACACATTTTGACGCTGAAAAGTTCAAAACAAAATTTGCCTGTGAACTTAAAAACTTCGATGCCTCCGAGCACTTTGACAGGAAAGAAGCCCGTAAGCTTGACCCCTTTACACAATATGCACTTGTATCAGTTAAGGAAGCAATTGAAAATTCCGGACTGGATCTTGAGAGTATTGATAAGGACAGGACCGGGGTAATCTATACCTCAGGAATCGGAGGAATGAAAACCTATCAAGATGAGATGCAGGGCTTTCTCGAGGGTGATGGCACTCCTCGGTTTAGCCCCTTTTTCATCCCTAAGCTTATTGCTGATATTACAGCAGGCCATGTTTCGATGAAATATGGTTTCAGGGGTCCGAATTTTGCCACGGTATCTGCATGTGCTTCCTCTACCAATGCAATTATTGACGCATATACCTATATCCGTATAGGTTATGCAGACATTTTCGTAGCAGGCGGATCAGAAGCCACGATTATAGGGAGTGGTTTTGGCGGATTCAATTCAATGCAGGCCATGTCTACCCGGAATGATGAATACAAAACGGCCTCTCGTCCATTTGACGCTAACCGGGATGGATTCGTCATGGGAGAAGGTGCCGGAACCCTTATCCTGGAAGAATACGAGCATGCCATTAAGCGTGGAGCAACGATATATGCTGAGCTTGTTGGCTGTGGCATGTCTGCGGATGCCCACCATTTAACTGCCCCCCACCCTGAAGGTGTGGGAGCCCAGCTGGTCATGAGAAATGCATTGAAAGATGCGGGAATGAAACCTGAAGAGATTGATTACATAAATGTACATGGAACTGCAACCCCTCTTGGTGATATTTCTGAAGTGATAGCAATTAAAAATGTTTTCGGGGACCATGCTTTTAAACTTAATATCAGCTCAACAAAGTCCATGACCGGACATTTGTTGGGAGCAGCCGGGGCTGTTGAGTCTATTGCAGCCATTCTGGCCATGCAAAATAACCTTATTCCACCGACCATCAATTACAGCACACCTGATCCGGGACTGGACAATAATCTGAATTTCACCCTGAACAAAGCCCAGAAGAGGGAGACAAACGCTGTACTTAGCAATACTTTTGGCTTCGGGGGACATAATACATCTGTAATATTTAAGAAAATCAGCTGATTTTCGTGATTAGTTCGTTGTATCAATTATTCAGAGGATCCTTCTCAAGAAACAGAAGTTTTTATTTTTCATTGATAAAAATTCTTGGTTTCCTGCCGGGAAACCGAAGGTTATATGAAATCGCCTTTATCCACAGATCGGCTTCTGTAACCTGTGAGAAGGGCCATATTATTAATAATGAACGCCTGGAGTATCTTGGAGATGCCATCCTTGATGCGATCATTGCAGATTACCTATACGCTAATTTCCCGGACGAAGATGAAGGTTTCCTAACCCAGGTTCGTTCCAGGATTGTTAAGCGTAAGCAGCTGAATAAGCTGGCATCAAACCTGGGTATATCATCTCTCCTGGTATCCAATACAAACGCTCAACAGGTCAGGGCAAATCTTCTGGGAAACGCATTAGAGGCACTTATCGGAGCCATTTACCTGGATAGAGGATATAAACGCACAAAAAAGTTTGTGGTAGGAAAAATCCTTGAAAAACAGCTGGACGTAGCAAAACTTGCAAACAAAGAATCAGATTTCAAAAGCCGGATTATCGAATGGGCACAAAAGCATAAAAAGGAGATTAACTTTGTAAGCCAGGAAGAATCCATACCAGATTCACATGAAACTTTTTTCTCCACCCAGGTAATATTGCTTGACAAGGAACTCGGAACAGGGACCGGGCATTCTAAAAAAGATGCAGAGCAGAAGGCTGCAGAAGAGGCGCTGGCAAATATAACTGAGTAAAGACATTAAAATCAGAATACCGAATGCCGAAAAAAATTCATAAACTGAATGAAACTGAGAGTTATGACTTCGGACTTATCGGAATAGCCTCACCGGAGAATGATTACCGCATCATCTGGACCATAAATAATACCATGGGGTTTAATTTTATTCGGCAGGATGACCTTGAGATCTGGCACAAACTGCTGGAAGATCCCCAGGCCTTTCACCAGTTCAGGTTCTTTGATGAGGAAATCCTGTTATCCTATCGTCTTATAACCAATAAAAGCGAGAATGGTTATCTACTTGAAGAAATGACCAATGTTGATTTTCTTCTGCAAATAAAGGGTGAATTCGATCCGGGGTACATTGAAAACCTTGTGAAAAGATTTAATAAACTAAAAGAAATTACCCTTGCATTCCCCCTTGATCCAGCCAAATTGAAATCCAGGAGAAAACTACAGGATTAGAATTCTTACATAATCAGCTTATAGCCCTTCCCGTGTATGTTCATGATCTCAACAGATGGATCGCCTTTCAGGTATTTCCTAAGCTTTGTTATATATACATCCATACTACGAGCATTGAAATAATTGTCATCGACCCAGATAGTCTTTAAGGCAAAATTTCTTTCAAGCACAGTGTTGGCATTGTTGCATAGTAACTTTAACAGTTCTGTTTCTTTGGTTGTAAGTTTCTGGGATTCTTCCCCCATCCTAAGAATCTGCTTATTTGAGTCAAAACTATACTGGCCTATCTCAAATTCTGTTTGCTTATTTTGCGAGACCTTGCCCCTGGTTCTGCGAAGTATGGCCTCGATCCTGAAAAGGAGTTCCTCCATACTGAACGGTTTTGTTATATAGTCATCGGCTCCTATGGAAAATCCTTCCAGAACATCATCCTTCATCGACTTGGCTGTCAGAAAGATAATGGGTACCTCCGGATCGATTATCCGGATTTCCCTGGCAAGGGTAAAACCATCCTTTACCGGCATCATAATATCGAGGAGGCAAATATCATACTTATTTTTTTTGAAGCTGTTATAGGCTTTCTCTCCGTCAGCCAGCCAGTGTGTCTCATAAGATTTTGCCTGAAGATATTCTCTCAGGAGGGAACCAAGGTTCTCATCATCCTCAGCAAGCAATAATCTGGTTTTTTCTTCACTCATCAGCGGTATTTTATTTTGAATTTACAGGGAGGCAAATCTCGAATTCAGTCCCTTTCCCAAGTTCACTCTTTATTTTTACAGTTCCTTTATGCTCTTCAACAATCTTCTTTACATAGCTCAGTCCAAGTCCAAATCCCTTCACATTATGCACATTGCCGGTTGGCACCCTGTAAAACTTCTCGAAGATTCTTTTCTGATCTTCTTTATGAATACCTATTCCCCTGTCTTCAACCTTTATAACCAGGTTCCCTTTCCTATTAAGTGTACAAATGCTGATATCCGGAGAATCATTCGAATATTTGATGGCATTATCCACCAGATTGGATACCACATTAGTCAGGTGAACCGGATCAACTTCAAGAACAGCTGAATCAGCCTCCAGTTTCCCGCTAAGGGATCCTGCCTTGTTTTGAACCTGTAAATCAAAATTTGTAATAACATTCTGGACCAGCTCATTCACATCCGTTGTTTTCTTCTTTAATCGCACTCTTCCCCGGTCAAAAATTGCCATCTGAAGGACCTTTTCAACCTGGTAGCCCAGGCGCTTGCTCTCATCTCCTATTATCCTAGAAATATTGCCCAGGTTTTTCGATTCATCTGGAATGCTGTTATCATTCAGCATCTGGGAGGCAAGGGATATAGTTGATATAGGTGTTTTTAATTCATGGGTCATGTTACTAACAAAGTCATTCTTGATTTCGGATAATCTTTTCTGCCTGAATATTACAAATATGGTAAGAGAAAATCCCAGTATCACGACCAAAGTCAGGATGATCGAAGATACGCCCATAAAACCAAGTGACCTGAACAGGAAGCTTGTACGGTGGGGGAAATAGATGGACAGGTAGCCAGGTCGGGAAAACATATCCTGTGGGAATAAACCTGTATGATAATACTGGCTTTCGGTTTTTTCACTGAAATCAGGACTTTTAAAGGCAACCTCCAAGTTATCCCTCAATACGGCGTATTCATATTCCAGGTCAATGCCGTTATACGCCAGCTGGTTCTGCAAAACATGATTCAATACATCGGGCTGGATGCGTTTCTCAATAGGTGCGTTCACTGAGGTCATCCGATCCATCATCCGGTCAATAAAAACACGGTTTTCAGCCATTTTGCGTTCAATCCTGCTCCTTACCTGTTCGGGATGAACTATACTCACCTTTCCCAGCCGACTGGAATCAAAAGCGGCAATCTCTTCACGTGTATTCATCTGAATTACAGAATCATCGGATACTATAGTGAGTTCATATTTTTCACTTCCCGGAATTGATTTCTGGTATATATACACGGACTGTTCAAGGTCACCGGCATGCAGGGTGGTATTGATGTCAACTTGCAACTGATGGTCTTGATGTGTGCCCCCTCCTGACAAAAAATCAATGCTTGCCTCTTCCCATGTTGAGTCCAGGAATTCAGCCTCATCCATCATATGCCACATGGCCTCGCGTTCCTGTATTTCATTCGCTGTATTATACAGGGCGCGGTTAACCATTTGGGAAAACTGTTTCTCCTTGATATTGTATGCATTTTTTACCCAGTATGTCTGGACAAGAATCAGGAATACCATGGCAATTCCCACGAAAACAGTTATAACCCAAAGTATTTTTCTGCTCATTCGAATACAAAGATAATCCTGCCGGGAACTTCAGGGCTTTCTTTTAACAATCTTTAACAAACATTAAATCTTCTTATATCAATTTGATCATAGATTTGTATCCATAGAGTATTAACTAAAACAAACATTATGAAAAAGCATTTACTTCAATTTATTATGTTCTCCGTCCTGATATCGCTAATTGCGTTCCAGCAAACCAGCGCCCAGGAAAAAAAATCCTCCACTATAAGCATTACCATAACGGAAGATGAGAAGGTAACTATTGATACGACATTTGAGCTGGCAGAGGGACAGGACCCAGAGATGATTAAAGAAATGGTTGCCCATATGGCAGGTGGAGACGTGCATGCCAAACATATGAGCCAGGAGGTTCATGTAAGCCATAACGGGGATGAGAAAATGGTCTGGGTGACTTCCGGTGGCCACCCGGATGTGGATGGAGATGTCTCAGTTAAAGAGGTGGATGAAGATCATGAAATGTTCTTTTCTGAAGATGATCATGGTGAACCTCATGAAATGGTCTTTGTTACTGTAGAAGAGGGAGGTGACATTGAAACAGAACATACCGTGATTATTCATACCGATGCTGATTGTGAAGGGAAGGAAAAAAGGATAGAGGTTACTGTCTATAGTGAAGAGGATGTAGATGTAGATGTGGAAAAGGAAAAAGTAGAGAAGAAAAACAAGGAGAAGAAAAAGAAGAAGTAAATCTTTTCATCTTGAATATTTCAAAACCCTGGTGCTAACAGTGCCGGGGTTTTTTATTGTAACTTTGGATTATGGCAAAACATATCGGCATTGTTGGTTGCAGCGCCGAAGGAGCCGCACTCTGTTACCAGACTATTTGCAGGAGCTGATTTCCTCATTTGTCCGGATAATACTATCCATGAGGTATATAATGATGTGGGAAAAAAATCCCCCCTTCCCTGGTTGCATATTGCAAGAGAGGTTACAAATGAAGCGGACAGGCAGGGATATAAAAAGCTTGCAGTTCTGGGTACCCGGTACCTAATGACAGGACCGGTATATAAAGAAGCCTGCAGGAGAAAGGGACTAAAAATGACGGTCCCTGCCAAATCTGTAAGAGACAGGATTAACAGGATCATTTTCAAGGAACTCGTTTATGGGGAAATCCGTGAAGAATCCAGAAAATACCTACATACACAGATCAGGATTTTGGGGGACAAAGGATGTGATGCTGTAGTTCTTGGGTGTACGGAGCTACCCCTAATCATATTGGCAGAAGGCTCTCCCCTGCCTGTCCTTGATTCAACCAGAATACTTGCCCGGGCTGCTCTCAAGCATGCTCTTCGCAGGAAAACATAACTACATATCATTGATTATCTGATGTTTGATATCTTAACATCATAGTACTGTATGTTATATATATAATTTTATTGTATATTAAATTATATTATATATATTTGTATTATGATAGCTCGCGAACTAATCAAAGGAACTTTAAAATACATGGTCCTGAATCTGCTCCGGAATGAATCCCGAATGTATGGTTATGAGATCACCAGGGTTCTGGATGAACAATCCGGTGGAAAGATCCGTCTGACATTTGCGGCTCTCTACCCGGCATTACATAAACTGGAGGCTGAAGGGATGCTTCGCACAGAAACAGAAAATGTTAATAACCGGATCAGGAAATACTATACCCTCACAGTGGATGGTAAAAAAGAATCAATTAAACGAATGGGGGAATTACAGGATTATCTTAACCTCATGCAAAATCTTATAAAAGACTAAATCATGGCTTGTCTGAGTAAGGATCAAATAGATTTTATCCGCAACAATCTTAAGGACCGGAATGTTTCCCGCTCTATTCTGTTTGAAGAATGGGTAGACCATGTCTGTTGCGATGTTGAAACGATGATGAATAAAGGAGTATCCTTTGATGAAGCATTTTCCCGGGTAGCAGGTGATAAGAACGGAAAAGAAGTAAAATCTGCTCATACTATGGTTCAGTCATTTATGAACCACAGATATGTGGGAATTAAAAAGCTTTTGTTGTTTGCCTTCCTGGTATTCGCATCAAGTTGGGCTATTAATATACAGTACGGCAGCCACTGGATTGGATTAGCATCCTTCCTTGTGCTGTCACTTGTTTACCTGAGGATTTCAATGGATTTCTTCAGGAAAAGATTTGTGGCAAAGATTAATCTCCTGTTATCTGTCTTCAGTATACTCAGTTTTCTTGGCACAATCACAGGTATTCTCCTGGTATTCCTGGAACGGAATTATGGGGTAGCTACAAGTGGGCATGGTGTGGATTTGAATGTATTCGGCTGGTTTTTCTTTTCCCTTGCCTGTCTCATCTATTATATCCGGGAATATAGCACATCCATTGAAAATAAGGAACTAAGAATAATCCGTTGGTTCATTGCCCTTTCTATTTTAAATGTATTCCTGTCCGGACTTAGTATTGCATCTTTTCCCCTTTATCACCAGGTACAAAACTATCTGTTCTACCTCATTATATTCATCCTGGCTTTTAATGTCGTTGCCATCCTCTTTCTCATCCTTACCCGCTCCTTGAAAAATACCCTGATCCTGAGTCTTATCATCGGATCTTTCATGATCGTATTTATTCACTCCCATTTCCGGAATAAATTGCCGGGTGGACAGCCAACCATGCATCAATTGAGCTTTCAGTATTCCCCAAATACAAATCTTTATGTAGAAAAACTATACATCAGTATGTACTACGATAAGTTCCCTGATCACCCTATCACCCTGCCCTTGAATAAAACACTCAGCGGAGTTTACCAGATAAACATGCCTTCCTATGCATACAAAGGATACCTTTATTATAAAGTCAGAAATGATTCCAGTAATGCAGTGGAATTTTTCAAATCGAATACTGATATTGACTCCATTGCCCTGAAGATCCCTGGTAAACTGGTTTATCAATTAGAATAAAAATTTCACGGAAAGAATAATAAAATCATAGAATGAGAAGACTGTTTGTTTTTACCGGAATTGTTACTGTTTGTTTGATTTTCTGGGCAGTTCTTGGGTATTTGATGGACATGTCCTCATTTCGGATTGTTTTTCCCTTATGCACTCTAAGCATTATTGGATTTTTCGTCACCGGATTTCTTAAAAACCGAGAGGAAAATATAAAATTCAGGGAGTTCCTTGAATCAAAGAAGCAGGATAAGGAAGTCCAGGAAAAACTAAAAAACGAAAAGATTGATCCTGGCGATAAAACAGGTCGGGCCGGGGTTAAAACCTATTTCAAAGAAAGAAATGTAGGATTGAACTGGACCGGTGCAAGCGTACACGGGGCAGTTCCTCAACGTAAAAAAAGAAGGACCTTCTTACCTAAAAACAGATGAGCTGACAATTAATACAAAGGCGGATCGGTTACATCCTGATTTAAATAGTAACTTTTTTTTCCATCTTAGTCAGACCATTCTTTTTCGCAAAATCTTTGGCCTGGTGCATAAATGCCTGTAACCTCATATCAATCGCAGTATCCTCCTGTCCATCATAAGGAATGCTAAGGTATGGCAGGTCTCCGTGATCCTTCTTAAAATCTCTTGACACAGCAGATACAACTGTACCCGGCATACAGGTAAACGGAAGGATATTCGCAATTCCGGATATCCCGGTTTGTGCCAGGAGAACTGAGCTACCAATATTTAACGCAGGATCACCATCGTAATGCTTGTGAATATAATTACCACAGTTATTCAGCATATCGTTGACCGAAAGTTCCCTTGATTCATCATACAAACCGTGAACGGCTTTGTATAATGCCTTGGAAGTCATATCCTGAGCATAAGATTGTATCCTGGACTTGATCACACCTTTGATATCTCCTCTCCAACGGCTGTCCCGTGTATACCTCAGGGTGGAATAGGCAATCCACTCTGAAAAAGGTGCAATAAAAGTTTCAGCACCAAATTTCTCAAGGCGGTCAACCAGGTATCCACTGGCATAAGGATTATCCCTCATAAAGATTTCACCCACAATAGCAATTACGGGCCTGCGTTCACCATTATTCAGCGGAATAGCAGCAAATTTCTTTCCGCAGCTGCGCATTGTTTCAATAAGGTCTCCTGCCCCATTTTCTATTGACCTGACGGTGTCCTGTATACATTCCTGGTATACTTTCTCGACTGAACCCTTGACCAATTCATAAGGTTTACGCTCCTGCTTCAACTTCCTTAGTATATCGGATGCAACAAAGCCCCTCCAGGCGCGTAACCTGAATTTGCTTCCATGCTCCCCTCCAATATCCTCATAAGATTCATCGTTTGAGGGGGATACAATCTTGACATCTTGAAATCCGAGACGATCGTAAAGGATCCTTTGAAGCTTGTTGTACTGTCCGAAACGACAGGGACCATTATGATCGGGCATGAAGAAGCTAACCTTGGAAGGATCCACTCCGGGCTCCAGTAGTTTCTTTATGTAACCGCCAGTGGTGCAGATCATTGGAAAGCATTCCCGGGCAGAGGTATATTTCCTTCCCAGTGCAAGGGCTTCATCATCCTGGGGTGGAAGAACATCGGATGGGACACCAACAGATCTGGCTGCTGCTGCAATCATATAGGCAGAGTCATTCATGGATGGAAAATAAAGGACCCTGTCCGAGCTTGGAGCGGATTCCATTACTCCCGGCCTGAATATCTCTTTCTTAAAGGCCTCGGCAACCCTTGATCCTGCAAGGCTGTCAAGAAATGCCTCATAACGGGTGATCATCCCAGCATCGGCTCCGTGTTCATCAATTTCCAACTCCATATAAGGCTTACCTGACATTTCTTCATGCACAAAATGAGCCAGGAATGAGTCCGGTCCGCACCTGAAATTCCCCATATAAATGGCATGAAGACGGGGATGACTTGAAATAAAACGGGCTGCAGCAAGAATTTTCTGACCGTTGGGCCAATACATCTTATTATAATCCTTTGTAATCTTTTCATCCGCCAGAGGCAGAAAATCCATCGGGATGGGTTGAACATCCATATTAATGAGTTTCTCCACCATACTCAGGTTCAGGGCCGGATCTCCGGTATTATAGGGCCTGCCCATAATGACCAGGCATTCCTTATCCTCCGGAAGATTGGCAAGAACCTTTTTACCAAGGTCCTTAATTGAATCTTCGAATTCATCCTGCTTCCGCTGGGCAAGGTCAATGGCTTTAACTGTACGTGCAGAAGAAATCCCGAAAGTTTCCTTCATAAACTTCGAAATCTCCTTGTTCAGAACCTTGCCAAAATACCTGAAATTCAGTGTAGGAACGAGTAATTTTTCTTTCTGCTCCTGGGCCAGTGAGGGTTTCACCATGAAGGGATAGGTCTGTATCCAGGGACAATTATAATTGGCTGTGGGATTATCCTCTTCCTTTTTTGAATTGATGATAAAGGGAGCAAAAACGTAATCCACTTTTTTCTCGAACAGGTTATCGATATGTCCATGGATTAATTCGATCGGAAAGCATGTTTCTGCAACGACCATTTCCAGTGATTTCTTGATCAGGTTATTATCCGACTCAATTGAAACCTCTATCCTGAAGCCCAGAGACTCCCAGAATGTCCTCCAGAATGGAAAATGCTGGTAGAATACCATCAGTCCCCTTGGTATCCCAATAGTAATCTTATCGCTCTTTTCCTCTTCGACATATCCATCCTGGAGCATTTGATTACGCATTTCAAAATAATCTGTAATGCCTTCTCCTTTCCCTTTCCGCTCGTCAATCTCATACTTCTCGCATCTGCCTCCATAATACAGGGGTTTCTTTTCCCCCTCAATCTTCACTCTGCGAATCTGGCACTGGTTGCTGCACTCTTTACATGTAAACTGGCTTACTGCAAATGGTGTCTTAGATATATCAAAGCCCTTAAATCTTGTTTCAATATTGTTTTCAATTACATATTCACGCGCCAGGATGGCTGCCCCGATAGCCCCCGTAACATCAAAATGAGGCGGTACATGAATCTTTTTACCGGTTACCTTCTCAAATGCTGCTACAACGGCCTTATTATTTGTCACTCCCCCCTGGAACAGAATATGGTTTCCAATACGTTTCTTACGAACAACTTTCAGGGTATAGTTCTTCACAATCGAATAGGCGAGTCCCCCTATGAGGTTCTCCTTCTCCACACCTTTCTGCTGGAAGGAATTAAGGTCAGATTCCATGAAAACAGTACACCGGTCACCCATAGAAGCTGGCTTTTGAGCACTCAGTCCAAGGTCTCCAAACTCCTCAATTATATTAACGCCCAGCTTTTCGGCCTGTTCCTGCAGGAAGGAGCCGGTACCAGCAGCACATACCTTATTCATTTCAAAATCCACTACAACACCATTGTCAATACTAATGTATTTTGAGTCTTGTCCCCCGATCTCAAATATCGTATCAACTTTGGGATCGAAGGCAATGGCTGCAGTTGCCTGGGCGGTAATTTCATTCCGGATAGCATCTGCTCCAATGAAGTCCCCTGTCAAATACCTTCCTGACCCGGTTGAACCTGCTGCTGTGACGATAACCTTATCACCCACCTCCTGGAAAATTTCGGACATCCCCCGGCGAATAGCTTCAAGGGGCTTACTTTCTGTTGGAAGGTATCTTCGGGCAATCACCCTGTTTTCACTATCGATCAATACCACATTGGTACTCAGAGATCCAACGTCAAGTCCCAGGGAAACCTCATACTTCCCTTGTCCTTCAGGTATCTTATATATGTCTTTGTTAATCTTGATATCCGCTTCAACAAGAGGTTCATTAAAATTTCCTCTCTCCTTTTCTGCTTCAAGGTATTCCGCAAGCTTCTCAATTCCTTTGAAATCCACAGTTTCAGTAGATTCGTTCAACAGGTTGATGGAAGCCCCGATAGCTCCCATGGAAGCATGGTATTCGGGCACTATAATCTCTCCCTCTTTAGCATTCAGCAATTCCGTAAAGGCTCTTATCATTCCCGCATTAGCGGCTACTCCACCCTGGAATGAGAGTGGAAATTCGAGTTTTTTTCCCCTGCCAAGGGTGCTGACAAAATTCCGGGCAACTGCAAAACAGAGTCCGGCTACAATATCATGCACCGGTGTTGCGATCTGCTGAAGATGAATCATATCACTCTTGGCAAACACTGAACAACGTCCGGCGATCCGTGGGGGATTAACAGATTTAAGGGCCATCTCACCGAATTCCTTCTCTATGGAAACCCCTATTCGATTGGCCTGCTGATCAAGAAATGATCCGGTACCAGCCGCACAGATGGTATTCAGCTCGAAATCAGCCAGGGTATTGGCCTCGGATTCTGTCCCGTTCATCATGATTAGCTTGGAATCTTCCCCGCCCATCTCAATGACTGTTTTTACATCCGGATACATCTCTGCTACAGCCTCTGACTGTGAAATCACCTCATTGATATAGGCACCGCCCAGTATCTCAGAAGCCAGCTTACCGGCACTGCCCGTAAAAGCCAAACTGATCTGCTTTGGATTACCCAGGGATTCAAGAAGTTCATCGAGTATCAGCTTAAGCTGTTCAAACGGACGGCCATGACAATAAGTATAGCTTTCATATTTTACATTCTTATCCTTGTCCAGGATAACGGCATTAATTGAAATGGATCCGATATCAATGCCAACAGTAAGGTTTTCAGGGTGTTTGGAGAGGCTAGCAAAATCTGTTTTCATATAGGAGAATTTAGTCCTTCAAGCAATTTCTAAGAGGTAGTGTTTTAATGATTTTGTAAAATCAATTATAATGAAAATATAGTGTATGTTTATCAAAATGGAGCTTGTCAATATACTAATACAGACTTATTTATAATTTGTCTAAATTATTGTCCTGTAAAATGATCAATAATATAGATCTGAATAAGCGACCTTTTCTATTTGGAGGGCCTTAAGGTAATCTTCAACATAGGGACTGGTGATGGTCATGAGCTCACACTCCCTCTGCCTCAGGTAAGAAGTATCCAGTCCCTCAGGATATTTATTATCCCGACTGAAATTCCCGAGGTGAACAATTATTTCAGAGGTTCCCGGGGGCAGGTTTTCAAGTATGCGTATCAGGTTGGCCGGAGTCGGATTACCATAAAAGCAGTCTATCATCATATCCGGATGGGGTATTGAGAGGGAATCAAGCCTTATGGATTTCCGGCTCATCTCCTTCAGCTGAAATTCCTTATGTAACATTGATGCAGTAGATGGTGACCGGAAGGTAAGCTTTCTGGACAGCTTCCGGACAAGTTTCTGATTGGTTTTGTTAGAATAGACGGAAGGTAATTTTTGTCCCGCTGAAACAGGCGACCTGACTGGCACCCCATAGTCCAATGCCAGCTTGTTACGCATTTCAAAATAAGGTGTATATATGGAAAAAACGCCAAAATGGCTGGAGAGATGATCAAGGGGTATGCCCGATGAAATCAGCATTTCAACCTGGGCTCTAATTTCTTTCCTCACTTCATCTTCTGAAATGTGGTGAAGATTCATAACAAATTCTTCAATGGGATAGAACTCATTCTTCTCATTTACAAGGGTAGGAATCAGTTCTGGGTCAGACACCGGTTTTCCGGTATTGATATTCAGATGAACCCCAATGCCTATTTCCGGATAATGTTCAGAGATTTCCTTTAAGGACTCAAAGGATTCACTGAAATTTGTAAAAGCCGATATTGTAGTGATACTCCCGAGTTCTGCGGCCAGTCTTATACCCTGGTTCACATTCTCACTTACTCCGAAATCATCTGCCGTTATGATCAGCCTTGATTCAGTTATTTGTTCTCCCTCCCCGGGGATGGAAATTTCTGAGCTTGATTTGCATGAGATCATCCATGCCAGCAAAGAAACCCGTATGAGTAATACTGCATGATATCGATACCCGGCAAACATAAGACTTGCAATGAAGTTTAAACTGCCTGAGATGGAATAATCCTGAGAAGATACTAAATAAAACGAGGCGGGTCAAGTGGTAAAGGTTGGCAAATCACTGCTAATCAAGCTTTAGAACAGCAAGGAAGGCGGATTGGGGAACTTCTACGTTTCCCACCTGCCGCATTTTCTTTTTTCCTTTTTTCTGCTTTTCCAGAAGCTTTCTTTTTCGGGTAATATCACCGCCGTAACATTTGGCAGTTACATCTTTACGCAATGCCTTAACGGTTTCTCTTGATATTACCTTGGCACCTATGGCAGCCTGAATGGCGATATCAAATTGCTGGCGTGGTATCAATTCTTTCAGTTTCTCGCAAATACGCCTTCCAAAAGAATAGGCATTATCCCGGTGGATGAGGGTGGACAGAGCGTCAACCATCTCTCCGTTTAAAAGGATATCCAGCCTTACAAGGTTGGCCTTTGCAAATCCTGTCTGGTAATAATCAAATGAGGCGTATCCCTTGGAAATGCTCTTAAGTTTATCATAAAAATCGAAAACGATCTCGGCAAGTGGCATCTCAAAGCTTACCTCTACACGGTCAGATGTCAGGTAAACCTGGTTCTTCAGGATACCCCTTTTATCAATGCAAAGTTTCATGATTGATCCGACGTATTCAGATTTCGAAATGATCTGCGCCCTTATATAGGGTTCTTCTATAAAATTTATCTGTGTGACCTCAGGCAATCCTGAGGGATTGTGGACCTCAACAACTTCCCCCTTGGTTTTGTGCACAATAAAAGAAACGTTGGGTACCGTGGTAATCACATTCATGTCAAATTCCCGGTCAAGCCTCTCCTGGATTATTTCCATATGAAGGAGTCCAAGAAACCCACACCGAAATCCGAATCCCAGAGCAGCAGATGATTCAGGTTCAAAGGTCAAAGAAGCATCGTTCAGCTGAAGCTTCTCCATTGAAAACCTCAATTCCTCATAATCGTCAGCATCTACCGGGTAGATACCCGCAAAAACCATGGGTTTGACATCTTTAAATCCGTCGATAGCTTTTTCACAGGGATTTTCAACCTGGGTAATTGTATCCCCTACCTTCACCTCCGAAGAAATCTTGATACCGGAAATTATATACCCTACATCACCTGCACTGAGGCTTTTCCTGGGAGAAGGTTTTAGTTTCAGTACACCGATCTCATCTGCATGGTATTTTTTACCGGTGGCAATAAATTTGACATGATCCTGTGGATGAATGGTTCCGTTCAGAATTCTGAAATAGGCAAATATTCCCCTGTATGAATTAAAAACAGAATCAAAAATCAATGCTTCCAAAGGTTTATCAGGGTCTCCCTGTGGGGGAGGTATTCTGCTGATTATAGCATCCAGGATAACATCCACCCCATATCCTGTCTTTCCGCTTGCATTTATTATATCATCGGGAGAACACCCAATTAGATCAACGATCTGGTCACTTACCTCATCCGGCATGGCCGCTTCAAGGTCCATCTTATTCATCACGGGAATAACCTCCATGTCATTCTCCAGGGCAAGGTAAAGATTGGAAATTGTCTGGGCCTGTATACCCTGAGTGGCATCAACGATCAGTAAGGCTCCTTCACAGGCAGCAATGGACCGTGAAACCTCGTAGGAAAAATCAACATGCCCGGGAGTATCAATGAGGTTGAGGATAAATTTCTGACCATCTTTCTCATACTCCATCTGAATAGCATGGCTCTTAATGGTAATCCCCCGTTCACGCTCCAGGTCCATATCATCAAGTACCTGTTCCTGCGCGTCCCTTTCCGAAACTGTTCCTGTTATCTCAAGGAGGCGGTCAGCAAGTGTGCTCTTCCCATGATCAATATGGGCAATAATGCAAAAGTTCCTAATGTTTTCTATGGGAGTAGACATCCTTTAAAATTCGAGGTACAAAGATAATAATTCTTGCGAGCGCCGCCCTTTTTTAAGTAAAAGGGGCTGCTCCGAAAGAAGCAACCCCTTGATTTTATAGGATTGTTATGATGGTCTTACATCATTCCACCCATGCCACCCATTCCGCCGGCTCCACCAGGAGGCATTGGCATTTCTGGCTCGGGTTCGTCAACAAGTACACATTCTGTTGTCAGAAGCATACCCGCAATTGAAGCTGCATTCTCAAGTGCAATACGGGCTACTTTGGTCGGATCAATAACACCCGCTTTGAGCATGTTCTCATATACGTCTGTACGTGCATTAAATCCAAAATCACCTTTTCCTTCTTTTACTTTCTGTACGGCAACAGAACCTTCAACACCTGCGTTTGCAGCAATGATCCTGAGGGGTTCTTCAAGAGCCCTGCGGATAATGCTGATACCGGTAGTTTCGTCTTCATTAATGCCTTCGAAACCTTCCAGTATCTCAACAGCCCTGATGTAAGCAACACCACCACCTGGGATAATACCTTCCTCAACGGCAGCTCTGGTTGCATTCAGTGCATCATTTATCCGGTCTTTCTTTTCTTTCATTTCAACTTCTGAAGCAGCACCTACATATACAACGGCAACTCCGCCTGCAAGCTTAGCAAGCCTTTCCTGGAGTTTCTCCTTATCATAATCTGAGGTAGTGTTTTCAATCTGAACTTTGATTTGATTCACTCTTGCATCAATGCTTTCCTTCTCTCCGGAACCATTAACAACGGTTGTAGTGTCCTTATCAATAGAAATTTTCTCACATTGTCCAAGCATCTCAAGTGTGGCACCTTCAAGATTCAGTCCTTTTTCTTCAGAAATAACAGTTCCTCCTGTAAGGATAGCAATATCCTCCAGCATTTCCTTTCTGCGATCCCCAAATCCAGGAGCTTTAACAGCAGCAACTTTCAGGGATCCCCTGAGCTTATTTACAACAAGTGTTGCAAGCGCTTCTCCATCTACATCTTCAGCAATGATCAGCAATGGTCTTCCTGTCTGTGCAGTAGACTCAAGTACTGGCAGAAGGTCTTTCATTGTTGAAACCTTCTTGTCGAAAAGAAGAATAAATGGATTCTCCAGAACGGCTTCCATCTTTTCCGTGTCTGTAACAAAATAAGGAGAAATATATCCACGGTCGAATTGCATACCTTCTACTACCTCTACATATGTTTCAGAAACTTTGGCTTCCTCAACGGTAATAACACCTTCTTTCTTTACCTTTTCCATTGCTTCGGCAATCAGTTTACCAATCTCTGCATCATTATTAGCAGAAATTGAAGCAACCTGCTCGATTTTAGACATATCTTCACCAATATCTTCGGACATGCCTTTCAGGCTTTCAATAATCTTTGCAACCGCCTTATCAATACCTCTTTTGAGATCCATTGGATTGGCTCCTGCTGTAACGTTCTTTAGTCCAACAGTTACAATACTCTGAGCAAGTACGGTGGCTGTGGTAGTTCCGTCACCAGCATCATCATTGGTCTTGGAAGCAACTTCTTTGACCATCTGGGCTCCCAGATTTTCGAATGCCTCAGAAAGTTCAATTTCCTTTGCAACGGTTACACCGTCCTTGGTTACCTGGGGAGCACCGAATTTCTTATCGATTACCACATTCCGTCCTTTAGGACCCAGGGTTACTTTTACTGCATTGGCAAGTGCGTCTACTCCTTTTTTGAGCAGATCCCTTGCTTCAATATCATACTTAATTTGTTTTGCCATTTTTTAATCTATTTAAGGATTATATATTATTCTTTAGATGATAGCCAGAATATCTGCCTGCTTCATTATCAGGTAGTCTTTCCCGTCAACTGCCAGGTCAGAACCGGAGTATTTTCCATAAAGGACAACATCTCCTTTTTTAACTTCCATTTTCTCATCACTGGTTCCGGGGCCTACTGCCACTACGGTTCCTTTTTGGGGTTTTTCTTTTGCTGTTTCGGGGATAATAATCCCGCTTGCGGTTGTTTCCTCTGCTTCCATGGGTTCAATCAGAACCCGGTCAGCCAGTGGTTTGATTTTTACATCAGCCATTTTAAGACGTATTTAATTAGTTAGACAATTTTTAATTTCGAGAACTACCTTTTCACATATTATGCCAAAGCCTGATCAGGCCAATTTTACGGTATTCTATGTTACAATAGGTGAGAAAAAGTGTCAGGTTGTCATATTTCCTGACGGAACATGCATCTAGACTTTTTTCCTTACTGGGGATCTGTAGACGGGAATGTTGGAATCGCATTAGGATCCACGACATTTTCGATCTGGTCTTCAATAACAGATTTCTCTGCTTCCTCTGCCCGGGGAATAGTGAGACTGCCTACAACACTAAAGACCATAAGGGCTACGGCCAGGGTCCATGTTGATTTTTCAAGGAAATCTGTAGTTTTTCTCACTCCCATAAACTGATTCGAAGATTGAAAGTTGGAAGCGAGTCCCCCGCCTTTGGAATTTTGTACAAGAACGATCAGAATCAGCAATGCACAAACAATCATTACAAGTACCGACAAAAGATTATAAATCATGACTTTAACTATTTTCTTCCAGGTTGCTTTTTATCCTGTTAATTTGGCTGGCAAAGTAAGTACTTTTTTCCGGATATTTCAAACTTAATTTCTCGTAGGCATAAATGGCTTTTCTGAACTTTCCCTGCTTTGTATATATCTTTGCAAGTGTCTCAGTCATAAGTGTATCAGCATCCTGACCAGATGCTTCCGATCGATCTGACTTATCTATTTTACTTTCAATATCAGGTCTGATAGCCGGACTTTCTTCCAGGAATTTATCTATCAGGCCCTGAGTACCAGCTTCGGTTTCAGAATTGGTATCAGGATTGGTATCAGGAGCAGCAATATCCGATGATTCCTCCATGTGATCAAACCATCCTGTGAAAGTATACTCATCGATAAGGGACTGCCGTGGCTCAGGGACTTCTTCCTCAAACCGGGTTTCAGGATCAGATTCTGTAAGCAATGGGATATCCTCAATAGAATATGCGGGTGTTATTACCAGTTCCTCTGACTCCGATTCCCTCTGAAGTATGTCCGCAAGTCTGCCGGATAATCCTTTGTTCTCTTCCCGGGAAGTATCTTCCTGTGTCTGAGTGGTATGAATCAGATGATATAAGACCTTCCTGTCCCCTGCAAAAGCTGCGGTTGATCTCAGTATATCATGAAATTTTACACTGTCCAGGTTATGATGGTTCCTGGCCAACAGCATATGGGCGGTTTGGAAATACGGGAAAGATTGCAGGAGTTCTTCGACCTCAGGTAAACTGGACTGATTTAAAGATGCAGGATCTGCCATGTAGCCAATAAGGTTTTCCCTCTTCATGGTTACCAGTTTACAAAAGCACGGTTAAATATATCTTCCGTAATATCTTCGATAATCTCTTCAGTCAAGCTGGTGGCAACAGATTCGAAAGATGCACTACTTTCAAAGTCCCTGTACTGAGAAAACGTATTTTCGAAACTCCACTCATCATCCAAAGCATTTGTATATCTTACCCGGATACCGATAGTTAACCTGGTTAATTCCACCTGGTCTCCTCCTGAAATTGCCATCGGTCTTGTAGAGTAGGCAATTACTTCCCCTTCAAAATGAGCGTCCCCAGTACCCGTAACAAGGTTCATGTTTGTCTGCCTCTCACAAAGATCTTTTAATTCTTCGGTTATGTACTGGCTAAGTATAGGAGGGGCAAGTGCAGCACGATTCTGAAAATATTCAACTGAAACCGTTTTAAGTGTACCTGTATTGGCGCCGGACATGGAGTAAGATACTTTACAGGATTGCATTACCAATGCTGAGCCCAACAGGAATAATATTAAAGGTACTATACGCATTTTTAATCGAGATTATGCTCTTTGATCTTTCTGTATAACGTTCTTTCTGATATTCCTAGTTCCTCTGCAGCGTATTTTCTTTTCCCCCTGTGCTTCTCCAAAGCCTTAATAATGAGTTCAATTTCTTTGGATTCAAGAGAAAGGGATTCCTCCACTATCTCCTCCGTATCCTGAATATTCTGGCTCTCAACTGTATTGAACTGGCCAGCAGGTTGAGATGAATGGATATCCGGAACTTCGTTAGCCGGATACAGCTTTTCAATAATCCTGGCATTTCTTTCATTTAAATCGGCACCTCCCGAACCCTTACCAATAATCTCAGCTACAAGTTGCTTCAGATCACGCATATCGGATTTCATATCAAACAAGATTTTATACAAAATCTCACGTTCGGAATTAAAGGCCTGCTCATTTACCGGCTTTTCATAAAGGGCCGGCAACTTGACCGGCTGAAAATCCGGCATGTATTTTCTTAGAACATCTGCATTGATTTCCCTGGCAGATTCAATAATGGAAATCTGTTCGGTTATATTCTTAAGCTGCCTGATATTACCGGGCCAGCGATAGGAAGAAAGTATAGCCTGAGCTTCTTCTGTCAGAGAAATTGGAGGCATGCGGTTGGTTTCGGCAAAGTCACTGGCAAACTTCCTGAAAATAAGGTAGATATCTTCCTTTCGCTCACGCAGAGCCGGCACAGATATGGGAACCGTATTCAGGCGATAATATAGATCCTCCCTGAATTTGCTTTCCTGTATTGCCTGGATAATATTGATATTGGTTGCTGCAATAACACGAACATCTGTCTTCTGGACCTTTGAGGATCCTACACGAATAAACTCACCGGTTTCCAGTACACGCAACAAACGAACCTGGGTTGACAGAGGCAGCTCAGCGACCTCATCCAAAAAAATGGTTCCTCCACTGGCTACTTCAAAATATCCCTTCCTGCTGTCTGTTGCTCCGGTGAAGGCTCCCTTCTCATGTCCGAATAATTCTGAATCAATGGTGCCCTCCGGAATAGCTCCGCAGTTCACAGCAATATAGGTCCCATGTTTCCTGGAACTAAACTGGTGAATTATTTTCGGGAAAAATTCTTTACCTGTTCCGCTCTCTCCTCCGATTAGAACGGAAAGATCTGTCGGTGCCACCTGTAAGGCAATATCAATGTCTCTGTTCAGTGTGGGATGATTCCCTATGATGCCAAACCTTTGTTTTACGCTTTGTAGTTCCATCTGACAATATTTCCAAAAATGCATGACAAAATTACAATTTTCCGCGATTTTTACTAATTTACAGGACCTATAAAACCAGCATTAATATGAATTTTATTGGAATTATCCCTGCCCGTTATGCCTCAACACGTTTTCCCGGGAAGCCTCTTGCAGACCTGGGAGGCAAGCCTATGATACAATGGGTTTACGAAAATACCCTGCATAGCCTGGAAAATGTTATTGTAGCCACGGATCATCCTGAGATTGAATCAGCGGTAAAAAAATTCGGAGGAAAGGTGGTAATGACATCTCCGGATCATCTGAGTGGGACAGATCGGTGTGCCGAGGTTATTGAAATGGTTCAGGATAAGGATCAGCATTATGATGTTGTCCTCAACATCCAGGGTGATGAGCCCTTTATCAGGAACACACATCTCAGTCTTCTGATGCAGGCTTTCAAGGAGGAGGAAGACACTCAAATTGCCACACTGGCGAATGTTATTGGAGGTCCCTCTGAGCTTTTTAATCCCAATGTTGTGAAAGTAATAAGGGGCAAAGATGGAAGGGCTCTTTATTTCAGCAGATCTGCAATGCCCCATCAGAGAAACCGGCCGGAGGAGGATTGGTTCACAGGATTCAAATACATGAAACACATTGGTATGTATGCCTATAGGACCGACACACTTATGGTAATTACTAAACTGAAGGCAAGTCCCCTCGAACAGGCTGAATCCCTGGAACAACTTCGATGGATGGAAAATGGTTTCAGTATTAAGGTCCATATTACCACAGAAGTGAGCCTGGGAATCGACACTCCCGAAGACCTTGAGAAAGCACGTGATATAGTATCCTCCCAATTCTGACAATACATTCGCGTAAAAGAATTCACAATTCATAAAACTTATTCACAGTAGGGCATAATATTCCCAGCTATTTCCTACTTTTATACGCCCCTTGACCTGCATTGGCCAGTCGGGGAATTTTTTTCTCCAAAAACTTAATTTTCAAACACTTATAAAAATTATATTCGAATGAAAAAACTACTACTTTTATTTGTTCTGTCTTCAATTGGCTTTTTGGCTACTGCTCAGGAATGCAGTGATCTGTTTTTTTCAGAATACCTTGAAGGGTCAGGGAATAATAAGGGGGTTGAAGTCTTTAACCCCACTGATGGAATAATTGATCTGAGTAAATACTGGGTTGCACGTTACAGTAATGGGGGAGCGACCTACACTTCTGGAGGTGTTACACAGCTGGAGGGCTTTCTTGAACCCTATAAGACATTTGTACTTGTAAATGGACAGACCACAACCAGTGGGAGTTCTCCAGCATGTGACCCTGCTATGCAGGCTCTGGCTGACTTGCTTGATCATGATTATCCGGCACCCACCTATATGAATGGGAATGATGCTATCGCCTTGCTTAAATCAGAGGATAGAGACCTTGCTAATGCCGTTGCAGTTGATCTCATTGGAGAAATCGGCCTGGGTGAAATGATCAAGTCTGAGACAGGATGGTCTGATATAAAGGATTCCACGGTAAGTTATCATACTGATACGGTACCAATCCAGGGAAAGATTATTAATTATATTGTGCAGGACCTGGATACCGACGGAAAAAACTTCGGCCCTTTCTGGTTGTCATGGACAAGCAACCAAACCATGATCAGAAAACCATCGGTTAAGGAAGGAATCAAAGCAAATCCTTCTCCCTTTATTGTTAATATAGAATGGGATACGACAGGTGTTAACCAGTGGGATAGTTTAAATGCACATACATGTGATTGTACTCCGACCACCAATATCAAGCCCCTGGAGGTACCCGGACAAGCACATTTATTCCCAAATCCTGTGAGTTCAGGAATGGTCACCCTTTATGCCACAAAAGAAATAAGTTCCTATGAGATCCTTGGTGTAACCGGCCAGATGATTCGCAGGGAATTCCTTCATGTATCTCAGAAAACCATCTCCATCCCTGTACATGGCATGAAGTCCGGGATGTATTTTATCCGTACTTCTTTCTCCGACACAAAACAATCTTTGGTTCTAAAATTCCTGGTCCAATAATTTGCTGGTTCAGGCAGGAAAGCGGATTCATTCACATAATCTGAATTGGTTCTTATGCGGCAGCTTTTAATTATTTTGGTATTCTTTCTTGTATTCATTGATGCTTTCACCCAGGGAGGTTCTGTACAAGGGGTGGTCATGGATGAACAGAGCGGTGAAACATTGATTGGTGCCAACATCCTCATTGGAGAGGGAAAAGGCACTGTCACTAACTTTGAGGGAAAATTTTCCGTATCCCTTGAAAATGGACAGTATGATTTGCAGATATCATACGTTGGTTATGAAGCCCAGAACCTTAAAGTGTCCGTTAACAACAAGATGGAATATGTTGAGATCCGTGATGAAATCACTGGTAATCGATGAAGTGATTATTGTTGCAGATGTTGCAAGAAGCAGGGAAACACCGGTAGCTTTTACCAATGTACTCCCAAAACAGATTGAAGAGGAGTTGGCGGGACAGGACATACCTATGATCCTGAATTCCACACCCGGAGTTTATGCTACAGCCCAGGGGGGAGGTGATGGGGATGCCCGGATAACCATACGCGGATTCAATCAGCGCAACATTGCCGTAATGATCGATGGTATACCGGTAAATGATATGGAAAACGGATGGGTATACTGGTCCAACTGGTTCGGACTGGACCAGGTGACCCGGACCATCCAGGTTCAGAGGGGACTGGGAGCATCTAAACTGGCCCTGCCATCGGTTGGAGGGACTATGAATATTATCACCAAAGGATTGGAATCAAAGAGTGAGGGTACCTTCAAACAGGAGATTGACAGCAGGGGAAAGATCCGGACATCTGCCAGTTACTCCAGTGGAAGTCTGAAAAATGGTTGGGGAGTTACCGTAGCCGGTTCGTACAAACGAGGAAATGGATGGGTGGATAATACTTTCTCAAAAGGCTGGTTCTATTATGCAAAAGTTGACAAACGATTTGATAAACATATATTGTCCCTCTCTGCAATGGGAGCCCCCCAATCTCATGACCAACGATCCTACAAACGTGCCATTGCAACCTATGATGAAGAGTTTGCCAGGGAGCAGGGCGTTGCTGTTGACGATACATCCGCATCCGGAGATTACCTTTACAGGCCCCCTATCTACAATAATGGAGTGGGATATAACCAGCACTGGGGGTATCTGAGGCGGAACCGGTTTGATCCAAATGCTCCGGAAGAGAATCTCAGCGAAC
This sequence comes from uncultured Bacteroidaceae bacterium, assembly GCA_963777115.1. GTDB lineage: Bacteria > Bacteroidota > Bacteroidia > Bacteroidales > SM23-62 > SM23-62. Next base: position 385,736 of record CAVZPP010000005.1, read on the forward strand.
AACGAATTTTTATCATAAACCCCAATTCAGTATCAGAGACTTCTGGAATGTCAGTGACCGCCTGTCTATATCAAATATTGCCTACCTATCCCTTGGTAAAGGTGGAGGTCCCCGCCCCCAACACAGTATCAAGGAAACCCAACTTATCCAGGATCCTGACAGTTCCCGGTATGGTCAGATTGATTGGCAATCCATCTATGATGTCAATGCAAAACCTACCCGGACTCCGTTTGGCTGGACTTACCCTATCGATCCTAGGTATAGCGACAGCCTTTATTATTCAGATAATTACATGACCAATCAGCATAACGATCATGTATGGTACGGTCTTCTTTCCACTGCAAGCTATAATGCCAGTAACCGGTTGAGCTTTTCCGGTGGAGTTGACCTGAGGTCCTATAAAGGCATTCACTATACCACAGTACATGATTTGCTTGGCGGTGATTATATAATCAATGATATCGATATCCGGCCTGATTATGATGCGGATTCATCCTATGCAATGAAATATGTTGGCGATACAATTGACTATTATGAAGAGGGACTGGTCAGATGGGGAGGTGCCTTTTTCCAGGCTGAATACAAGACAGATAAACTGACGACATTTATTAATATCACCACTGCCATTAGTGGATATAAACGCGTCAATTATTTTGAAGACAGTGAATCTGAATGGAGATGGACGCCCGGATTTACTATTAAAGCCGGAGGTAACTATAATATAGGACCACGCTCAAATGTCTTTATGAACCTTGGGTATATCTCAAGGGTGCGCGCATTTAGATATTTCTTCAAGGGATTTACAACAGAATGGCAGGAAGAAACAGACAATGAAAAAGTAAAAGCTATTGAAGGTGGATATAATTTCCATTCTGCCAGATTCAGCGGAAATGTGAATGCATATTTTACCTGGTGGGTCAACAAACCTACTAACCGGGTGTACTCCACCCATGATCTTGGACCCGGGGAACCGGGTTATGATCCTGATGATCCTGAAAACAATAATGTGAGGGTATATGCAGATATTCCTGGTATGGATGCCATGCATATGGGAATTGAAGTCGACTTTATATATAAACTGCTGAGAAACCTGGATTTCCAGGGATTGTTTTCATATGGGGACTGGACATGGGATAAGAAGGTAGCCGGACTTCAGTTCTATAATTCTGATACCCAGCAGCCGGTTAATAAAGTAATCGATTTTGATGCAACCGGAATACATGTGGGAGATGCGGCCCAGTTCCAGCTTGGGGCAAGTCTTCGATATGAACCTTTCAAAGGATTCTATATGAATGGGCAGGATCACCCACTTCGGAAAATATTATTCAGACTTTACTCCTGAATCAACCACTGATGAAGCTGGAAATCCGGTTGACAGCTGGAAAATTCCGAGTTACCAGATGCTGGATTTCCATACCGGTTATCGTTTCAATATCAAATCACTGGACCGGATAAGTTTCCGGATTAACCTCAGCATGCTTAATGTACTGAATACCAAGTATGTAGCCGATGCTGTAAATAATGATCCATATAATTCCATACCATCAGCAGATTTCGACGCAAAATCGGCAACTGTATTTTTCGGAATGGGCAGGCGGTTCACCACTGCATTCCAAATCAACTTTTAAAGAAGAACTAAACATATAATTATGAGAAGGATATTTAGCCTGATCTTGCTGGTTTCATTTGTTTCAGGGATTAACGGACAGACTATTACAATCAGGGAAGCACTAGCAAATCCATGGGGACAGAAGTTACAGTATCAGGGATCGTTACCTGTGATGTTATTGGGAATTCAAGTATCCGGTATATCCAGGATGCAACAGCAGGCATTGCTGTTTTCAGTGCTGACTTTGCCAGCGCTGTTACAAAAGGGGACGATATTACAATCACGGGGAATTCTTAAAGAATACCAGGGAATAGTTGAACTTGATCCGGTATCCGATTTTACAGTCCATTCCAGTGGTAACAAGCTTCCTGATACCCTGCTTATTACTCCCTCGCAGCAACATGATTCCATTATGGGCATGCTGGTTCAGGTACAGGGAGTTGTATTTGAGAAAGCAGGTCAAAACTTCAGTGCTGCTACTTATGATTATACTGCAAGTGGAGAAACCGGAACCATTTATGTTCATGCATACAATCCCCTTAACGGGAAACAGATACCCAGTTTTCCGGCGAAAATGACGGGCATAGCTTCCACATTTTTTAACAATCCCCAGATCCTGGTGAGGGATATGAATGATTTTGAGGCTGGAGGTAGCATTTGGTTGACCTCACCGGTATCGGTCGATAGTATAACGAGTGAAGGATTTGTATTAAGCTGGACAACCAATATTGACGGTTCAACCCAGCTGGCTTATGGGAATACCGATGATCTTGAATTTCCTGCAATTACCAGTCCCGGTACAACAACAGAACATACTATAAAGGTTAGTGGAAGGAATGCTGCAGAATTTATATATGCAAAAGCATTCTCTGTAATCGGAGAAGACACTGCCTGGTCGGTACTCAATGTGAATATAACCCAGTCAAATTCCAGTGGTGTTATGAAGGTTTATTTTAATCGGACCGTCGATAATTCTGTTTCATCCGGAACTGATGCCGTCCAATTGTTTCATGCAATCGATGACACCCTGGTTCAATATATTAACCGGGCCAGGCATACCATTGACTTTACTATTTACAACTATAATACAACGGAGATTGCAGATATTACCGGCGCCCTGAATGCTGCTCATGGACGAGGGGTTGAAGTTCGTATCGTAAATGATGATAACCTGTCTGACAATGCTGGCTGGGAAACACTGAATCCTACCATTGGTCAGATTACCAGTCCCCCTAGCGATTATTATGCAGGAATAGGTATTATGCATAATAAATTCATTGTCTTTGATGCTGAATCTCCCGATCCCGAAGATGCGATAGTATGGACAGGCTCTACCAATTTCACTACCGGGCAGGTTAACTCAGACCCAAATAATGTAATCATCATCCATGATCAAAGCCTTGCCAAAACATACCGCCTTGAATTTGAGGAAATGTTCGGCAGCTCGGACTTCAGCCGGATACAATCAATGCAAAATTCGGATCCTATAAAAAAGATAATACTCCCCATGAATTTATAATTGATGGCAAGCGGGTTGAGTGTTATTTTAGTCCCTCTGACGGTGTCAACCAGGTAATTGCCAATACCATCAACACGGCAGATCATGAACTCTATGTGAATACAATGCTTATTACCAGGGATGCTCTTGCCCAGCCCATCGCTGATAGAAACAAGGCTGGAGTTAAAACCCAGGTAATCATAAATTCGAAGGGCAAAGCGATGAGCAGAATGTCCTGACTATCCTGAAGAACTGAATGAAAATTTTCGTGAAAACGGTGAGGGTGGAATACTCCACCACAAATTAATGATCGTCGACCAGGCATTTCCTGATGCTGATCCCCTGGTGTTAACAGGGTGCCATAACTGGAGCAATTCCGCCGATTCACGGAATGATGAGAACACCCTCATCATTCATGACTCAACCATTGCAAATATATACTACCAGGAATTCTATGAACGTTTCAAACATGGAGAAATCATTGCAAATGTACCTGTTGCCAAAAATGATTTTGCATCAGTGAAGCAGGGGGATACTCTGATCATACGATGTTCTTGAAAATGATGAATTCACAGGATCTGTAAATGTTTCAATAACATATGGACCCAACAGCGGAACTGCCAGCATTAACGGGCTGGGATATGTAACCTATTTACCAGACCTGGCCTTTTCCGGTCTTGACACAATTGTTTATAAAGTCTGCGCTGCCAGCAATGATGCTTTCTGTGATTCTGCCCGATTGGTTGTACTAGTTGAGAAATCAACGAAAATTGAAAATGTGACAGTACATGAGGGTATCAGCCTGTATCCGAATCCGACAAATGGAGATTTCATCCTTTATAAACATTCAACCGAGGAATCATCCGAGATGGTAGAGGTTTATACCTTGAGTGGAAAGTTGGTTTACTCCTCTCGAGAGGTTTTGCAAGCTGGCACAAATCATATCTCACTTCCCGAAACATTGAACAGGGGTTTGTATATTATCAGGATCAGCCATAAGGGATCCGTACAGCAAAAGAAACTGATCATCCAGTAAACTAAGCATATCAGCTAAACCCTGCTTATTCATATCTCAACGCATCAGCCGGATTTTTCAGGGCGGCAACTACTGTCTGGAAGCTTATTGTGACCAGGGAGATAAGAAGGGCAAATACAAATGATAATACAAATGGACCTATTCCAAGGTCGAGCCTGTAGGCAAAATCATTCAGCCAGTTTCGCATAAAATAATAGGATACCGGCCAGGCAAGAACGGAGGCTATTAGGATAAGCATAATAGTTTCCCTGGAGATCAGCCTTACAACCTGTGTGGCAGATGCCCCCATAGCTTTTCGTATGCCTATTTCCTTTGTCCTTTGCTCCGTGGTAAAGGCTGTAAGTCCCAAGAGTCCCAATGCAGCTACGAGGATTGCCAGTATGGAAAAAACTGTGAATATCATTTTAGTTCTTTTTTCCTGTTCATAATTTGATGCAAAGTCTTCGTCCAGGAAGAAATACTGGAAGGGGGAATCATTCGTAAATTCATCCCAAACATTTTCTATCTGTTTAATAGCCCCCTGCATATCCTGTGGTTCCAGTCGTACAGTAAGATATGGGATCCATCCCCAATCAGCATCCCGTGTGCAGATCAAATAGGGCAGTATTTCGCTATGCAGGGAAGCGTTATGAAAATCCTTAATTACTCCTACAATAGGTCTGCGATTAATCTCGATTGATTCTTCCCCTGGTTGCACCACATTGGTCATAAGCGGATCTTCTATTCCAAATCTTCTGACGGCTGACTCATTTATGAGAATATTAATACTATCAGAGGCATAATCCGAACTAAGAAACCGTCCTTCCGCCAGGGTAAGTCCATATGTTTGCGGAAAATCAAAGTCGGCATAATTTACCTCGAAAAGGAAAGTCTGATCAGAGGGCCTTCCTTCCATCATGAAGGCATTATAGTTATTGGAACGCCCAGGAACCTGGGTGGACGAAGTCGAGGATATTACACCTGGGATTTTGGAAATTTCCTGTTTAAAGGTTTCTACCCTATCCCTTCCAACAGTCGAAAAACGCTGCAACACGATAAGCTGTTCTTTATAAAATCCAAGATCCTTATCCATCAGGTAATTAAGTTGTCTGCTAATTATCATGGTTCCCAGAACAATAAAAATGGATATCCCGAACTGAAAGACCACAAGTACACTGCGAAGCTTGCTGCTTTTTGCTCCTGCCTCAAGTTTTCCGGTTAGTACGGCGACTGGTTTGAAAGATGCCAGGAAAAATGCTGGGTAAGATCCTGCCAATAAGCCAACCAAAATTGCAAATAGCAAGAGAGCCGGTATTACATACCAATCTGAAAAGTAATTCAATTCCAGGGGAATCTGGGTTTGATTGTTAAACAATGGCAATGTAATTTCCACAATCAACAGGGCCAGTCCAAGGCCAACGATGACCATAATGAAAGACTCCGCCAGAAATTGCCAGATTAATGGTCCCTTCATTGAGCCAACCACCTTTCTCAGTCCCACTTCCCTTGCCCTGCCAGCGGAACGGGCAGTAGAAAGATTCATAAAGTTTATGCAGGCTATGACTACAATAAAAAGGGCTATCAGGGAAAAAATATAAACATATTTCTTGTCGCTAGATGGCTTTAATCCATTTTCAATCTTGGTATTGAAATGAATGTCCAGCAATGGTTGAGCCTCTAGTCTATAAAAATTACCACTGGCCTCCCAGTCCTCCAGCTCGATCCCGATGTACTGTTTGATCTCCGGACCCACATACTTCCGCATAATGGGATCAATCTTGGCGTTTAAAATTTCCATGTCCATAGGTTCCTCAAGCAATAAATAGGTAAAAATATTATTGCTTGTCCACTGATTGGAATTACCATTCCTGAGACTCTGAAAATCAACAACAAAATTGCAAAAGATATGACTGTTTTCCGGTATGTCCTTCATCACACCGGTAATCGTATATGCCGTAGTATCACTAAACATATTGATCACTTTGCCCATCGGATCTTCCTTACCGAAATACTTGGTTGCCATCTTTTCCGAGATCACCATGGAACGCGGCTCAGTCAGAACCTGTGAGGGTTCCCCTTTAAGGAGGGGAAACGAGAATATTTCAAAAAAGCCTGAATCTGCCCAGAAAAAATCATTCTCAAGGATAGTCTGTTCACCCTTGCGAACAGGTACATTATTCCATGAATCAATACGGCAATAATTGATTACTTCCGGTATCTCATCAAAGAAAACCGGTCCGGAAGGATATGCTGTATTCGCGGATGAAATCTCTGAATCTGCCAGCTTGCCATTTACCCAAATCCGGACAATCCGGTCTGCCTTTTTATGAAATCTATCAAAACTGCTTTCATGGATAATAAATAGGGTAATAAGAATACTGCAGGCAATGCCTATGGAAAGTCCTGCTACATTAATCAGGGCATATGCTTTTTGCCTAATAATATTGCGAATTGCAACTTTGAAAAAGCTTTTAAACATGATATAGTGTGAAGGGGTTTAAAATAAGACGATCTAAATCTCTGATTGTTACATAGGGTTCATTCGTATTGCAATGCTTCCATGGGATTTGCCCTGGCTGATCGAATGGCCTGATATATGACTGTAATCAGCGCAAGAAAAAGGGCAAGCAAAGCGGCAAGGAAAAATAACCAGGCTTCTATATTTATATGATATGGAAATTTACTAAGCCATAATTTCATTCCCAGGTAAGCAAGGGGAAAAGCCAGGAGGTTTGACCAGATCACCCATTTTGTGAATTGGGCGGATAACATCAGTGTGATCTTCGGCATAGAAGCTCCCATAGCCTTACGGATCCCGATTTCACGGGTCCTTTGCTCAGCTGAATGAGAGGCAAGTCCAAATAATCCCAAAGCAGCTATGAATATTGCAAGGAAAGTGAAAATGCTGAAAATATTCGCAGTGGTTTCCTCTTCGTTGTATAATTTATCAAGGGAGCTATCAAGAAAGTAATAGTCGAATGGCTCCTCTCCAACAAACTTATTCCAGGCCATCTGAATATAGTTAAGTGTTTCATCCATTTGTTCCCCGGATATTCGGATTGACAGGTATTGAGGATGAGATTTCTCATGCATAAGTCCAATGGCAAGAGGTTTTATCTCATTATGAAGAGATTCAAAATGATAATCCTTAACGATGCCACGAATTGTGTATTCCCATTCTTCCCCGGTCATGCCAATTCCATAAACGGTCATCCCAATGGGGTCCTCAACTCCTATCTCCCGGGCAGCAGTTTCATTTATTAATATGGATCCGTAACAGGAGCTGTCATTCCCTTGATAAGTACCTCCATCAATTACATGCATCTGCATTGTATGCAGAAAATCATAGTCAGCCTCCATTGGACGCAAATACACAAGTTTGCCGGATTCCATTGTGTCAATCCTGAAAGGAAACTGTTCTACCGTCCGGCCCGGGAGTCCAACTGAAACCGAAGCAGCATTTATCCTGGGATGTTTTAGTAATACCTGCTTGAAGTCTTCCCGCTTTTCCTTAAGGGCATATGCCCGCTGGACCACGACGATATTATTACGGTTAAATCCAAGATTCGATTCCCGAAAGAATTTTACCTGCTGGTTAATAATCATGCTGGATATGAACAGCACAATGGATACCGTAAACTGGGAAAGTACCAGGAAACCCCTTAAACGGGTACTGTACATTCCTTCGAAACTCCTGCCTTTAAGTATATTGAGTACCTTGAAAGAAGAAAGGTAAAAGGCAGGATAGCTTCCTGCAAAAATCCCGATAATGAGGGTCCCAAGAATAAAACCGGGAATTAACCAGATATTTCCAAAATAAAAGATATCCAGATCCTTGCCGGTAAACGCATTGAAGGGACGAAGCATTAGCTCCAGAACAACGAATGAGAGGGCAAGTGCAAGAAAACTGAATACCAAAGATTCAGAAAGGAACTGCATACTTATCTGCCGCCTTGTGGCACCAACAACCTTTCTCAGGGCAACTTCCTTGGATCTGGCAGCTGATTTTGAGGTTGCCAGGTTCATAAAGTTTATACATGCAATAGCAAGTATCAAGAATGCTATAAGTGCAAAGACATATGTATATACCTTATCCGTTCCTGCTTCAAATTCCCCATCCTCTTTCGAATTCAGATGAATATCGGCCAGGGGTTGCAAGTATAAGCTGTAGGTATCATCCTCAGAAAATTCCATTGTCATTCCAGGAAAATAAGATTCGATGACTTCGGTGGACTGATTATCACGGGCAAGTATGTAAGTGCATACGATCTCCGCCAGCCAGCCCTCCTTAATGAATGGATCCAGTATCCCGTTCAAGGAGGCCAGGTAATCAAAATGATAATGAGAATTGGGTGGCACATCTTCACAGATGCCTGTAACTGTAAATTCCCAACCATTATCCAGGGCAAGAACCTTTCCAATAGGATCTTCATTCCCAAAATACTTTTCGGCTGTGCTCTTTGTTAAAACCAGCGTATTCTCCTTTTTCAGAACTGTTTCAGGATTCCCCTCTATTAAGGGTATACTAAAGACCTTAAAATAGGAATCATCGGCATAGTAGAACTCCTCAGCAGAAAGGTGGATGTCTTCGTAGGATACCTTTTTATGACTTCCCCTAAGCAGACGTACAACCTGTTCTACCTCAGGAATTGTTTCGATCATGGCATCACGGAGTGCAATAGGTGTCAAAGCCCCATCTATGGAAATCCCTTCACTTTCAACTATCCTGTTGACACGGTAAATCCTTTGCCAGTCTTCATTATACTTATCATAGCTAATCTCTTCATGAACCAGTGTAAGGATAAGAATGCTGATGGCAATACCAACCGAGAATCCAAGAATATTGACAATGGAGTGAACCTTGTACTTCAGAAGGTTTCTGAAGGCTATTATGAAATAATTTTTAAACATACTCATTCCCCAAGGGAATGAAGCATAGATTATGCCACTTTACATATTCTCCTCATTATATGATATTTACCCAGGACAGAATAAATTATTTCAGGCTCTTTTGTGTTCGATATTGAACAGGGATGTACGGATAGGTACAGGAGGCTCTCTGTTAATCCTCCATCTCAATATAGTTGAATTCCAGTTCAACAGCTTCAGCAAGATCTTCACCGTCTTCCAGCATTTTTTCATCGCCTTCCTCGTAATACCAATCAATTGTTATATCAATTCCCTGGTCTTTAAGGTTTTTAATGTGACGCAGCAACTGAATGATGAATTTTGAAGAAGAAGAATTAAAATATGACATTTTAAAACTGAACCTGAAGTCTTGTACCTGATACTTATTTCCAGATTTTAGCAAAGAATCTTCAAAATTTCTAAGCCATTCGAGCAATTCGTCATAGAATCCTGCAACATCTTCAGGTCTTGAAATACCTGATAATTCAAGATGGCCCGATTCAACCATGAAAGTAACCTTAGGAGTAAATTCGGTAGCGGGAATGATTAAGCTATCCATAGTATAATTATTCAATATGATTAATAGAAAGGACTAATTCGTAAATCGAAAATCCCGACTTTGCGGGTATAAATGTAAATATCAGGTCCTTTGAAGTGATTTTAGCCATTTCAATGAATCCCAGTCCGGCCCCACCCTTTTCCGTGAAAATCCCATTGGTAATGGTTTCCCTGTAGAACCTCTTTAATTCCTCTTCCCCTGATGTGTTAATCTTGTGGATCTTCTGGGATATCTCTGCCATATCCTCGTTACGAATAGGATTTTTCGCTTTCAGCACAAAACCCTGTACATCTCTGTTCAACTCAAATTCAGGAAGATAGCCGGGGTTTTCAGCAATAAATTCTTCGAACTGATCTGAATACTTCAGAATATTTTCCAGCACTTCGATCATTAGGGTAAGGAGTTTCTTATAAAGAACCGGCTGAATTTCAAATTCTTCTTTCCTCTTCTTCAGGTCATTCATCAGGATACCGATCCTTTCAAAAGTAAGCTTACCCTTATACTTTATTACGGATGTAGTGGTTTGCTTCAAATTACCGTGATAAGTAAGCAAAATAATAAAAAATGAAAGATCAATGGATGAACTAGGAGAATAAAGTGCTATCAGCCTGTTCATAACCTTCATCAGCAGGAAGCCCCGGAAGTCTGGAGGCTTCTACTGCAAGCCTGTCACAGCGTTCATTCTCAGGAATATTGTTATGACCTTTAATCCAAACCAGGGTAACTTTATGTTTCCTGTAGAGAAGTAAAAACTTTTTCCAGAGATCCGGATTTTTTTTCTTTTTAAACCCCTTTCTTTCCCAGTCAAACAGCCATTTCTGATTCACAGCATCACAGACATACTTTGAATCCGAGTAAACGCTTACGGCTGAACCATTATATTTTAACTGTTCGAGGGCTACGATCACACCCAACAGTTCCATCCTGTTATTGGTGGTTAACCTGAACCCGGCAGAAAGCTCTTTTCGGTGGGTCCCGTATTTCATTACGACACCGTAACCACCAGGTCCTGGATTTCCGCTTGCAGCTCCGTCTGTATAAACAATAATACTTGGTTCCATCATAAAATGTTCATCTCTTTTACCAGGTGTTCGGCTCCGGCAAACTTATCAATGATGAGTAGAATGTAACGGATATCCACACAAATGCTTCTCTGATATTCCGGTTCGTAAATAATGTCTCCGCTCATTGATTCCCAGGTTCCATCGAAATTCAATCCAATAATCTCCCCTCTTGAATTCAGAACCGGGCTTCCGGAATTACCTCCCGTAGTATCCAGGTTATTAAGAAAACAGACCTTCATTACAGAATCCTTGCTATAGGGGTAATATTGTTTATTGCTATATAATTCTTTCAATGCTTCCGGCACGTGAAAATCTCTGCTCCAGGGATCCTCTTTCTCAATTACACCTTTCATCGTTGTATAATAATGATACTCAACAGCATCCCTGGCATGATATCCGGAAATGGTTCCATAACTCATTCTCAGGGTTGAATTTGCATCTGGATAGAAGTTGCTGTCAGGGTACATTTCCCTTAATCCTTCAAGGTATTTCCTGGAAGCATCGGTATACTTTGCTTCCAGGTCCTCATACTCAGCAAGAATCTGGTAATAGGTGTTGTATTGTGAAAAGGCCCCCAGGAATGCAGGATCCTTCAGAAGGGTCCTGTGCCTGGGATTCTGAATAAAATTCTTAAATCTTGTCGGATCTGCAAACACCGACTTTTTGTAAAGGTGGGACAGGTATTTTTCAATATCATTGCCAAATTTCTTTCTTAAGGTGCTGTAAAATCCCGGGAAATAAATGGGTTCAACCCTGGAGGCATACTGATTGATAAGTTTATTGGCAATTTTTTTATCAGTTTCAGGGTTAAAGTTTCTGAAAAACTCCTTTGCCTCAATTGTCAATTCCTCGATCAATTCTTCCCTGCTTTCTTTCCCGGAACCATAACCCAGTTCATTAAAATAAAGAGGAAGAGCTGAAGCTGCAAAACCATATATTTCCACAGCTTCATGCAATAAAAACGTTTCCTCCAGATAACTCAGGGCATTTTCCATTTCATGTCTTTCCAAGATCACCTCCTCCATATCCTGAATCACTCCATTGTACTTTTCAAGGTATACGGAGTCTCTTTCTATCCAGTTATTGAATTCATCCTCCTGTACTTTTCTCCTTTCAGCTATATTCAGCAATGAAATTGACCGGTTCTGTCCAATTGAATATTTATAATAATTGCTGAGCCGGGAATACTTTGCTGTATACTGTATCCTTACCTTTTCATCGGCAAGCATATCCTCTTTGATAATTCCCAGGGCCACTTTCCGGATACGAATACGGTTTGTGTTCTCGATTTCAGCAATCTCCCGAACTCTTTCAGATGTAAGATTCCGACTGGTGGTACCAGGGAACCCCAGTATCAGGGAAAAATCATTTTCATTGTATCCCTCTAATGACAGAGGCAGATAACTCTTTGGCCGATATGGTATATTCTCAGGGGAATAATCGGCCGGTGTTCCATCCGGAGCTGTATAAATTCGCATCAGGCAGAAATCTGCATTATGCCTGGGCCATTCCCAGTTGTCTGTCATCTCCTCCAAAACTTCCTATTGATTCCGGGGGCGCACCAACCAGTCTGACATCCCTGAATGTTTCCATAACGACTAAAAAGTATCTCAGTCCCTCAAAGAAGGGTACCACCTCAGCTTCATAGGAACTGCCCTCAATAGCCTCAGTACTTATTATTTCCATTACATCGTCAATTTCAGCCTCTCGTTCCGCTGCGGTCATTTCATGGTGTACCATAGCCAGTACCCGATCTGTAACCTCTTCCATCCGTATAACAAATGAGATGGTCTTGCCTGGATTTGGAAGTTCTTCTTCTTTTGTCATGGCCCAGAAACCATCTGTAAGATAATCGTGTTCAGGGCTGCTGTGGAATTGGATTTCATCCTCACCGCAATGGTGATTTGTCAGGATCAGTCCTTCATCAGAAATAACTCCGGCAGTACAGCTGCCATAGTCCAATGAACCAATTACATCTTTCAGGCTGGTCCCATCAGGATTGTAAATTTCCTCAGCAGTAAGTTCGCATCCTAAATCCACCATTTTATCCATATTCAAGTCCTGGATAAATGGTAGCAACCACATTCCCTCATCAGCATACACAGGAATCAGCACAAGTAGAGAGAGAACCAGGGCAAGAGCTCTGCGAACCTTATAAATACAATGCATATGAATGCAATATAACTTTTATCTTATAGGATGTCAAAAGAATACAGGATCAATTCTCCCTAATTGATTACTTTTGAGAACAATTTAAAAACCATGAGAGATCTAAGGGAATTAGGAGCAGAGGAGGTAAAGGAATTTGTTCTCCAGCAGAATGAGAAACCATTCCGGGCAAGCCAGATAATGGAATGGGTATGGAAGAAAGCAGAATTTGATTTTAACCGCATGAGTAATCTCCCTGCCGGTTTAAGGACTGCCCTTTTGGAAAATTTCAATATCTCAACACTTGAAGAGCAAACAGAACAGGTCAGTAAAGATGGAACCCGGAAATATGGATTCTCCGGGCCTGACGGTAACCTTGTGGAAGGGGTTTTGATCCCCAGCCGTCAGAGAGTTACTGCCTGTATATCCTCCCAGATAGGTTGTCCGCTTAATTGCAGATTCTGTGCTACCTCGAAATTAACCAATAGAAGGGACCTGACAGCTGGTGAAATTTTTGACCAGGTTATTCTTTTACAGGAGAAATCGAAAACATCCTATGGCAAAGGATTAAGTAACCTTGTTTTCATGGGTATGGGCGAACCGCTGTTAAACTATGATAATGTACTTAAGGCCATTCAATTTATAACCGCAGAAAAAGGCCTCGGAATGTCTCCCAGGAGAATCACTCTATCTACAGCTGGTTTAATAGAAGGGATAAACCAGCTTGCCGCAGATAAAATAAAATTTGAGCTGGCCATTTCATTGCATACAGCAAATAATGAGAAGCGGACCCAGATCATGCCGGTCAATAAATCAAATCCCTTGCCCGAACTTGCAGTGGCTATCCAGAATTTTCACAAAGAAACGGGACAGAGGATAACCTACGAATACCTTTTGATGGGGGATTTCAATGATAGCCTGGAAGATGCAAAGGAACTTGCTGAATTTTGCAGAATATCTCCCTGTAAGGTTAATCTTATAGAATATAATGAAGTACCTGGTTATTCTCGCAAAAAGACCTCTGCTTCCAAAATCCAGGCTTTCTCAGACTTCCTTGAATCGAAGAATATGATAGTTAATATTAGAAGAAGCAGAGGAGAAGATATTGATGCAGCTTGCGGTCAGCTTGCCGGCAGGCAATTATCAAAGGAATAAAGGTCTTATTCTTCCGATGTAGGTAAAAGTTTTAACAGGTCCTTCATACTTACCAGTCGCAGAGAAAATGCAATTATTGCGGTCCAGCCTGCCAGGAGCCCTATCCCTGCATACCAGTTTTCAAGATATCTGGAAGTTACATATCCCCCAAGAAGAATCAGGGGAAAGGACAGGCAATCCTAAGTATAAATGGTAGGTGTACTTTCAATCGCAAATGATGAGTGGCAAGAATTACCTGGCCCAGAGCCATATATGCCTGGGTGACCAGGCAGGACACTGCTGCTCCGTAAGCCTGAAATCGTGGCAGAAGAATAAAATTCAGACTGAGATTCAGTACAACTGCTGAAAATGCTAACAGGATTAACTCTTTCAGGTTCCGGTTCGCCGTTAGCAAGGATCCGAAAATATGTGAAACCGATATAGCTGTAAATGCAATCATGAGGATTGTGAAAATTTTAGAAGAAGCCTCCAGATGTTCCTGGTATAGAAGTCCCATTACTTCCCTTGAGTAGAATATACCAATTGATGACAACATGATTGATGGGAGAAGAATCAGTGTCAGGGATAATCCTATCATTTCTTCAACAGGTTCTTTTTTCTTAAGCATTCTTGAGAAAATCGGAAATAATAAACCCACAAAAAGCGTGGCAAACATATAGGCAGCATCAAGAATACGAAAAGACTGAGCATAAATCCCCACCTGCTCTTTTCCCCCAGGTAAAATCCTTTCCAGTAATACTGAGTCAACACGGTAATAGATCATCATAAGAAGAATAAGAATTGCAAAAGGATAGCTTTCCATCAGAATGTCTGAGAATTTCTTCATGTCAACCCTGAAACGGATATACTTTGACCTGTAAAGAACAATCAAAAATGCGACCACAGCCGTTATGGAATAGGCGGCAGTCTGGGAAAGTATAAACCATTCGATCTGAAAGGTCCGGCCGGAGTTGTTGCCCCAGAGCAGAAAACCGCAAATAATAATAACCAGGGTTCTGTCCAGCACAGAAATCAGGCTATCTGTACGAAAAAAATGTAAGCCACTGATATTGGAGCGCAGGTAAAGGAGTAAGGATGCCAGAAATTGATTCAGGATCAGCAACCACAAAATTCTGAATTGTTCCTTCTCATATCCAATCAGAATACCAACACCAAGACAAACCACTGCATAGAAAATTGCCAGTATAAATTTTAATCCGACAATATTCGAGAATGTATCAGGAAGCTTTTCGGGGTTCCTTGCAATATTCCGGTTATTGTAATTGGTTATACCCAGATCCAATAGAATATTCAGCAATACGGCAAAACTAAACAGGGAAAAATACATACCATATATTTCTGCCTTTACGACATTCTGTACGGTACGGTCAATTCCGAAAATCCAGAACGGCTTTACCAGAAGATTCAGGAAAAGGACAAGAATCAGATTTGTAACGAATTTTCTCTTCATCTTTGAACAAAGATATCTGTTCAAACCGTTATTTAAATTACAAACTCTATTTTTGTTAGAATATTTTCATTTAGAAGAATCCTCTGCATGATCATTGCTGTAAATACACGATTATTATTAAAGGACAGGCTTGAGGGTATTGGCTGGTTCATGTACGAAAACCTTCGCAGGATAACCACAGGGCACCCTGAGCATACTTTTCTTTTCCTTTTCGACCGTCCTTATCACCAGGATTTCATTTTCAGTGATAATGTAAAACCCATTGTTGTACCCCCTCCCACCAGGCATCCTATCCTCTGGTATAGCTGGTTTGAATTCAGCCTGCCAAGAGTATTGAGGAAACATGGTGCTGAACTTTATATTGGGCCTGACGGATACATGCCGCTAAAAATAAATATCCCCAGCCTGATAACCATTCATGATATTAACTTTCACCACAGGCCCATGGATCTTCGTTGGGCTGACAGGATCTATTACCGAAGGTTCTTCCCTCTGTTTGCAAGAAAATCTGAAAGGATCACAACTGTATCCGAATACTCAAAATCAGACCTTGTTGAAAGTTACGGCATCGATCCTGATAAAATTGATGTTGTTTATAATGGCGTAAATGAATTGTACTCCCCACTTCGCCAGGAAGTGATTATTAATACCAGGGAGTCCTTAACTGGAGGAAGTCCATACTTTGTTTTCATAGGATCCATGCACCCCAGGAAAAACCTTTCCAACCTTTTACTTGGATTTGATCAATTCAGATCAAATCTTAAAAAGGAATTTAAACTGGTCATTGTCGGCGAGAAAATGTTTATGACAGGGGATATTGATAAAACTTATTCCGAGCTAAAGAACCAAAAAGATATTGTGTTTGCAGGCAGATTATCACCAGCCAAACTAAGAGAGGTTCTGGGCGCCTCAGCGGGACTCACGTTTGTGCCAGTTTTTGAGGGCTTTGGTATACCTCTTTTGGAAGCTATGCGTTCCGGGGTGCCTATTCTGGCATCCAATGTAACTTCATTGCCTGAAATTGCATCTGATGCAGCCATCTATGCTGATCCATTCCAGGTGGATGAAATATCCTCCGGCATGCATCAACTGGCAACTGATAAGGATTTATGTTCACGGCTTGTAATAGCAGGTAATGCCAGGTCTCAGGATTTCAGCTGGGACAGAACCTCCCAGCTATTGTGGAATTCCATCAGCAGGGTTATTTAACCATGCTAAAACCATATTTTCATAAGGACAAGCTGGAGGCAGGCTGTGATGAGGCAGGCAGAGGCTGTCTTGCGGGACCGGTTTTCGCAGCAGCAGTAATACTTCCCCCCAACTTCTCACACCCCGACCTGGATGATTCTAAAAAGTTATCAGCAAAACTCAGGTATGAACTCAGACAAGTTATTGAATCCCAGGCGATCGCATATTCAATTGCATCTGCCAGCCAGGAGGAAATTGATTCAATAAACATCCTGAGAGCTTCAATACTGGCGATGCATAGGGCAATTACAAAACTGAAAATGAAACCCAATTTCCTCCTTATTGATGGGAACCGGTTCAATCCTTATCCTGGGATAGAACATTTAACCATTATCAAAGGAGATTCAATCTATATGTCTATTGCGGCAGCATCTGTCCTTGCTAAAACATACCGTGATGATTATATGCTGGGTATCCATAATGAATTCGCTGTTTATGGCTGGAATACAAATAAAGGCTATCCCACCATTAAACACAGGAAAGCTATCCTTAAACATGGTGCCTGCCACCATCACAGGAAAAGCTTCACCCTCCTTTCAGAACAATTCCGACTAAATTTTAAGTAATCAGGGATAGTAAACAACTCTCCACCTGAATAGACTTATTTTGTCTAATATCGAGTCTATTGTACTTATATTACATATTTTATTACATACGTTTATCGTACATATATATGCCTTAATAGTAATATTCTCGGAGATAACATACCTGTTGTCTATTGTTTTTCTGATTCTTATATCTAAATAGACAAATTATATTGATTATTCTTTTTTACTATTATATTTTTTGTAAACTAAACTAGTAATAACTTCATTCGTGTTAGAAAAATGTTAATTCTTTGGAAAGGGGTTTATAGGATATAAGGACATAAAAATCTAATTTTAGCCATACACCTTACCACTAACTCATTTCCCTTGAAAAGAAAAAAGCAAAAGGACATTAATCTCAAAAGAATCAATCGTCATTCAATCCTTTTCAATAACCGGGAGAAAAGAGTAATTGACGAATACTGCAGAAAGCATAAAATAAAAAACAAGTCAAAATTTATGCGGGAATCGATAATGGCTATCATATTGCAGGATTATCCCACACTCTTTGAATTTGAAGATGAAAATACCTTGTTTAGGGCCAAATAGTGTATAAATAAAAACTCATGGCATACCAGGCAAAAGAATCAAAAACTACTCCTTATGTTCTGATAGAACAGGGAGAGATTACAATAAAAGGCAGATCCATACCTGAAGATTCTTTCGAATTCTATGAACCGGTCTTGGAGGCATGCCACAATTATATAAAAAAGCCACCAAAACACACTGAGGTAAATATTCACCTTGAGTATGTAAACAGTGGATCTAAAAAGTACCTCACCAACATCCTGACTATTCTGGAAGCCAGTTACCTCGATGGTTATGGTTATGATCTTATCTGGACCTATGAGAGTGACGATGAAGCAATTCTTGACCTGGGAAAGGATCTAAAAACTATAGTGAAAATTCCTATCACTATTAAGGTATCGGAGTGAGTAAACCCGCAGAATCAAACAGAATCCTAGCCCGAATTTCCTCACATTTTATTGGTAATTTTAACCTTGTAGATTCAATTCAAGAGTCATTTCAGGAACTATCGGATTTGAGCGGAGCTGACCGTGTATATCTCTACCGAATTCATCATAAAGCCAAGTTAGCACACATCACACATGAATGGCAAAATAAGGATGTTTCAGAAATCACTCCTTCAACAACTTCCTTTGTTCTATCGGACTTCCACTGGCTAATATCTGAATTGAACAAACAGGAAATAGTCCGTATACGAAATCTCAAAGAATTACCGGCTGAAGCTTCTAATGAAAAAACCACACTAAGTGCTCAAAAAGTAAAATCTTTTTTACTCTTCCCCTTCAAGGTAAAAGAAAAGTTGGAAGGCCTTATTGGGCTTGATTTTATCAGTGATTCAGAGCACTTAAAACCTGAGCAACTTGAAATCCTCAAGGTATCGGCAGATATTATTGGTTTTTCACTAGAAAGGAAATTAAGCGAAAAAACCCTCAGAAAAACTGAAAAACTGTACCAGAGTATCTTCGAAAATACTGGAGCCGCAACAATTACTATACGTCCTGATACCGAAATCACAATGGTAAACTCAGAATTTGAGCGACTTACAGGCTATCCGAGAAAAAAGGTTGAAGGTAAAATGAGGTTAATTGACCTGGTAAGTGATAATGACCAGTCAATGATCCGTCGTTATCATCATCTTCTAATGAGTAATCCCGGGGGGGTGCCAAAAAACTATGAATTCAATTTCATAACCAGAAATGGAGAGATTCGTACCGCTTTTATGACCGGGGCGTCCTTGCTGGATACTAAAAACTGTGTTATTTCCTTCATTGATATTTCTGATTTCAAGGAAACAGAAAGGCAATTGACCATCTCCAAAGAAAAAGCTGAAGAATCTGATCGTCTCAAATCGGCCTTTCTTGCCAATGTTTCCCATGAAATCAGGACACCATTGAATGCTATCACCGGGTTTTCAGCTTTGCTGGGAAATCCAAACCTCCATCTTGATAAAAAAGAAAAATACATCAAACAAATCCTCAATGGAAGCAATGAGTTGGTTAGCCTGATAGACAATGTGCTTGATATATCCAGGATTGAATCCGGTACCCTCAATCCCAAAATCACCCAATTCCTATTAAACGAAAAGCTGAATGAGACACTTGACTTTTATAATGACTTTAAAATCCAGAATGCGAAGGTGGATATTAAAATCCGGCTGAAACTTCCCAGGGATTCGAAAAATCTAATTGTCGTTACGGATAAAATGAGATTGCAGCAGATTTTATCCAACATCATCGAAAATGCAATAAAATTCACAAGTTCCGGGACGGTTGAGTTCGGCTATTCCATACTCAAAGATGGAGAGAATGGAAACGACAAGCACAGTATATTATTCTTTATTAAAGACAGTGGTATCGGAATTGCAAAGAAAAACCGTGATAAGGTGTTTGAACGATTCGTCAAGATTGTAGACAAAGATGAATACCTCTATAGGGGAGCAGGACTTGGCTTGGCCCTGGCAAAAGATCTTGTACATCTTCTTGGCGGGGAGATATGGGTAGAATCGAATCTCGGCAAAGGTTCAACATTTTATTTTACACTTCCTTACGAAGCACCTGAAACAGAAAAAGCCGGTGAAAAAAAGACAATTGAACGCGTAAAAGGGGATTGGACCGGTAGGACCATTTTAATAGCAGAAGATACCGAATCCAACTACCTGTATATAGAGGAGATACTGAACACAACTCATGCCAGGTTGATTCGTGCTAAAGATGGACTTGAAGCAGTAGATTTATTCCGTGAAAATGAAAATGAGGTAGATTTGGTCTTTATGGATATTCTTATGCCGGAATTTGACGGTTATGAAGCCACTGAAAGAATCCGGAAAATTAATAAGGATATCCCTGTTATTGCCCAGACTGCTTTTACCTTTGAAGGGGAACTTGTTGATGGGCTGTATGCCGGATGCTTTAATGATTACATTCTCAAGCCTTTCAACATAAAGGCAATCCTTGATTTAATGGAAAAGTATCTCTTTAAAGAATTAACTTGAGTTCCTATTTTCCCGAAACCGGAAGTTTTATTTCTACCCTTGAACCTTTGCCCTCCTCGCTATCAATTGACAGCTCACCTTTATTAACAACAACCAGTTCCTGGCATAATCTGAGACCAAGTCCTGTTCCTTTCTCCTTCCCCGTTCCGGCAGTACTAATCAATTCACGGGTACCTAGAATATCTTCCAGGCGTCCGGCAGGTATGCCAATCCCATTGTCTTCGAACCGGAGAATCATCATTCCCGTTTCAGGGTCATGAAGGGACATAATAGATATCTTGCCTCCCGGCGGAGTGAATTTGATGGCATTGGAGAGCAGATTTCTGCAAATTATTTCAAATAACTCTTTGTCGGCAAAAACTTCTGTATCTCCATTCAATTTCATTTCAAGTTGGATAGATTTTGGCTTTGCAATTTCACCATACAACTTCAATACATTTTCCAAAACTGGCTTAATGTCTAGAAGTTCAGGATGATAACTCAATTGTTCTCCCTGACTTCTCCCCCAGTACAATAAATTATCAATAAGATTAAGGGCAGACCTGCTGGACTCGCGAAAAGAATCAATAAGTTTCTTACTGTCCTCCAGGCTTGGGTTATAATCCAGTAAAACCGAATTCTGCACCAGGCTTGCAACCGGACTTTTCAGATCATGGGCTATAATGGAGAATACCCTATTTTTAAATTCAAGTGCTTCATTCAATTCCTTATTCCTGGCCTCAATATCTTCATTCTTTCTGTTGATTTCCCGGTTCCTTCTGTTTAACTCGATGGTTCTCTCATCAACCAGGGTTTCCAGATTCTTGTTGATATAGGCAATTTCCTCCATCAATTTTCCCCTTTCCTTAAAGGCTGCAATCCAACTTCGGATAATCAGTACGGCCTGGATAAACACAAATATAAGAAGGGCATAATGTGTCGTGTAATTATTTGAGAACGCTGTGCCGGTATTTGCTACCATTATATCGTTAGCAAGGGAAGCGAGAAACAAAACCAATCCAGCCAGGAAAAATAAGTTTACCCTATTCCCCCTAAAAATGCTAATCGAACAGGCAAAAAAGTAATAAAGAAACACAAGGATTATGGCCGGCTGGAAATAAAACATGGTATAAGAAAATACCCTGACCTTAAAGAACAGTATAGTAATAGCCGATAGTAATATAAAAATGAAATTTATCCTTGTGATCCAGAGCATATACCTGGCTGGGAAAAGCTTATTAAGATACCAGAGTGCTGCGCCAAAACCAAGAAAAGTTCCCAGGTATTCCAGCCTAATGACCCATTCCCACGATAAATCAACCACATAATTCAAGGGAAAAAGATCTGTGCTCATCATCCTAATAAATACACCGGCCAATATCAGGGAGAAGGTTAGAGGAATTATATCCTTCCGGTAGAAAAAATAAAAGAAAAGAAAGAACAGAGAAAAAGCCACGAGAACTCCAAGTGATATAAAAACAATCAGCCGGTACTTTTGCTTCATTTTAATGATCGTAGCAGGATTACCTATCTGCATAGACTTCCAGAATGATCCTCTCCTGTGCCTGAAATTGGAGAGGTGCAATACAATCTCAAGAGTATCTGAAACGGGACTGTAAACGAGGGTAGCAGGCATGTAACCCGGTTCACTTAATTCCTCTGATTCCCCGGGTTTACCAATTGTCATCATTTCTCTTCCATCGAGAAAAATGGTCACAGCATCATCAAAAACGGGTACATTAAGACCAATATCCCCATCAATTCCCTCCGGTAACAAAATCCGCAAACGATAGGTTGCGAATCCTGTCCCAGGAAAAGATTTTTGCTCGTTGCTGTATTCCTTCCAATAACCAGGCACATGTCCATACAATGTCGGTTCGGGAGGATGCTGGGATCGAAATTTTTGAGGAGGGACAAAATCCTCCCAGTAGAACTCCCATTCCCCGTGTAGATTTACAATGGTATGCTCATCAAATTCAACCTGTCTTAGATCGAGAACACCATTTTCAGGAGGGTTCCATTTCTGGGAGATCCCGGAAAGCGTATAGAGCAATGCCAGTCCGGCTAGAAAAATCTTGAGATTTAGTCTCATCTGGAGCTCTTTGGTTTGAGGTTACACAAATCAAACGAAAAATTATACTGATTTTAACTTGCTTATGATGAGATATATCACCAAAACAATAAACATTTAACACCCTGTAGCCTAAAACATACTATTCCCGGGCTTTAGAGCGGGGGACACAGAATTGAAGTTTGTTTTTGAGATTCCATTTTCTTATAGTACCTTTGCACTCTAATTTATTGCGGGGTGGAGCAGTTGGTAGCTCGTTGGGCTCATAACCCAAAGGTCGTAAGTTCGAGTCTTACCCCCGCTACTACGAGAAGCCCGGTGTACGAAAGTGCACCGGGTTTTTTATTTCCAGGAACGTCAAAAGCTTGCTTTTGAAAGTGTTGGGGAATAAAAAGGTCATACGAGCATAGCGAGTGCGGGTTTCTGATAGTAAAGCATCCCCAAAATGGTACTCGCGATCCGCCGAAGCTTAAGCGAAGGCGGAGAGCAACACTGTCCACGCTACTAAGAAATCTCTGAAAACATTGATTTTCAGGGTTTTTTGTGGTTTTAAACACTGAATTAGATCCATTTTCTCTGCTTTCCTTAGTTTAGATCAAATCGAAAACGAATAGAATAACTGACCTGGTTGCATATGTAATTGCCAGCCAGTCTTTTAATTTTGATTAGAGAGGGAGAAATTTACTGAACTTTTTACTAACTTATGTTGTTTTTAAACAATCTAAGTTAAACCAGGCAAGAGCTATAAAGCATATTGTTGAAATCGCTCCTGTAACTTTATTATAATAAACTAACTTTCTACTTTTTGCTATAATTAGCTCAATACCTGATGCTTTATTCCAAACTGAATCGACCGAAAGTCTCTCCAGGTATTTTAACGAGGCCGCATCTTATTGAAAAATTAGAAAAACACAGTCACCTGCCACTTATGTTAATTTCGGCTCCTGCCGGTTACGGTAAGACCTTTCTTATAAGTCAATGGCTTGAACAGCACGGGAATAATTATGCCTGGATTTCTCTGGATCAAAGCATGAGTGATTCATCTTCTTTCCTTTCCTGTTTTGCTGAAACGCTTAAAAGATCCACTTCGGTTGAAATACCGGAATTGAAAAACCTGAATCAGGAGGCTCACCTTCTTTCATGGGAATCAATTATTGAATTAAATATTAATTAAACCCTTTTTTAAATAAATCGAAATATGAAATATTATCTAATTATTTTCTTTATTTTCTTGGTATCCTTATCCTATGGTCAAGAAAAAACAAAAGCAAATGAGACATTTGACGCAGTAATTCTTGAGAAACTTACGCAGGGGCTAGTTGGCCGCATTGGTGTGGCTGCACAGGAAATTGGCTCAGGAGAAAATGTCACAATAAACGGCGATGAATCGTTTGTTATGGCGAGTACCTATAAAGTGGCAATTGCGGTCACCTTGCTAGACCGCATTGATAAGGGCCAAATTAAACTCTCTGATTTAATTGATCTCCCTCAAGACGAGATGGTCGTAGGCGCCAATGCGATCGCAGAGAGCTACGTTCATCCCGGTGTACAGTTTTCTGTGGCCAACTTGATTGAAGTGATGATAACAGAAAGCGACAACACGGCGACGGACTTCAGTTTAAAGTTAGCGGGAGGTCCGGAAGCGGTAACTAAGAAATTGCGCAGTCTTGGGATTACAGAGCAACGAGTTGATCGGTCTACTTCCGAAATCTTAAGAGATTTCTATGGTTTGCCCGACAAGGCCTTTTTTCCCGTCGTGACAAAAGCCATTGCTAATGACCCCACACTCCTATTAAAGATGACTCAACCAAACATGGAGTTCGAAAAGGACCCACGTGACCACTCAACGCCCAAAGCAATGTTGCAATTGCTTCTAGCTATCGACAGCGGAAAGGGCTTAAGTGCGAAAAGCCGCGAATTCCTGCTTGCTACAATGTCTCGCACACGTACAGGTGCAGGAAGGCTAAAAGGTCTTCTCCCAAAAGGAACACCAGTCGCCCACAAAACAGGGACTATTGGTGGTGTTGCTAATGACGTGGGCTTCATTACTCTACCCGATGGTCGTCGTTTTGCTATTGTGGTATTCACCAATAGCAGTAAAACTTCCACAGCTGACCAGGATCGAGCCATTGCAGAAATAAGCCGGTCTTTATACGACTTTTATTATTTAAAGTGATAAAGCAAATAAGCTTTGTCATGCCTAACAATTGGTTGCAGCCGACGGCGCTTCGCGCTGCCTTTTATGGAATTGAACCTGTGTTTTATGTTTCGCCTTTAGGCAGATGAGCTTAAAACAGATCGTTTTTAATACATTTATGAATATCAATAAATTAAACCCGGTAAATTATAAAAACAATGAAAAAAACAATTTTTGCCTTATTTATTTCAGCTCTTATTTTTACGAGCTGTCAGCAAACAGCTACTAAAAAAGCTGCCGATCCGAATCAGGAATTTGATGTGGTCATCTTAAATGGCCGTGTAATGGACCCCGAAACCAATTTTGATGGGGTTCGAAATGTAGGTGTTAAAGATGGTAAAATAGCCATCATTACTGAAGCATCCATAAATGGTAAAGAAAGTATTGATGCTAAAGGGCTGGTTGTTGCGCCCGGTTTTATCGATGGACACCAGCATGGGATAGAGCCTTACGCATACCGCAACATGCTTCGTGATGGGCGGACAACCATAATGGATTTGGAAATTGGTGCCCATGGGCCTAAATTAGACGAGTGGTATAAAAGACGTGAAGGCAATTCTCCTATTAATTTTGGTATTGCTGTTGCCCATGAGTTTGCCCGCGCAGCTGTGTTAGATGGCTTTAACGATTGGAAATACTTATATACACCAGATGCTTTATACTCCCGTGAAAAAGATGGTTGGTCAAAAACAAGACCTACACTCGAACAGGGCAATGAAATTCTTTCATTACTTGATGAAGGACTTCGACAAGGTGGTATTGGTATCGGGTCAACAGTAGGATATATGCGCGAGGGTGTTTCGGCTCGTGAGATTTTCGAATTGCAGAAACTTTCCGGATTGTATGGTCGTCAAATCGGGATGCATTTTCGAAACACGCCTGGAACGGATACTGAAGAAATAAATGGTATTCAGGAAATGCTGTCCAACGCTGCCGCTTTAGGTGCACCGGCTATTGCCTGCCATTTTAATAATCCGGGTTACAATATGGTTCACGAGCTTTTAGTAAGAATGCGTGAAAAAGGCTACAATGTTTGGGGCGAGATTTATCCGTACAATGCCGGTTCTACCGCGCTTAATGCTGTGTTTCTTGAACCTGAAGTGTGGGTAAAAGCGCTTGGAAATAAGTATGAAGAAACGGTACAAGATGTTGCTACCCTCGAATTCTACACCCAGAAATCTCGTGAGGAAATGCTCAAAAAGGATCCAGTACGTCAGGTAATTGTATATAAATGTAAAGAAGAATGGGTTGTAGATTGGATAAAACTAAAAGGTGTTGCCATTGGCAGCGACGGTATGCCACTATTTCCTGATGCTGGGCTTAGCTGGGATACACCCTATGAAGATTTCCCAAATACTCATCCTCGTTTTGCAGGTTCTTTTGCAAAAGTGTTGCGTTTAGCCCGAGAAAATAATGTTCCACTTATGCAGGTAGTAGCTATGACCAGCTACAACTACGCAAAACCACTGGGGGAAATGGGCTTAAAATCTATGCAAGTTCGTGGTCGTATGCAGGAAGGTATGGTTGCTGATATTACCATATTCAATCCGGAAACAGTTAGAGATAATTCAACTTTTGCCAATGGTACTAAACCATCAACCGGAATCCCACATGCGTTGGTGAATGGCATTATAGTGATGAAAGATTCTGAACCTTTAGAAGAATTTAGCGCTGGTCAGCCTATACGATTCGAAGTTCAGGAGAAAAGCCGTTTTGTACCACTTAGTATTGAAGGCTGGACTAAAGAATTTTATTCTGTTCCGGAAGATTTCGGCGGTGGCGTTCCTTGTTGCGACTTTGCCAATGAAGAGGGGCATAAACATTAAACATCATTGATTCAGAAGTAAATCGCCCTGCTGACTTTATTGCAGCAGGGCATTTTACAAAAAAAGCATTTCTTAAGAATAAATCTACGAACGCTAATCACAGTTTGCAGGCCTATATGTGTCTGGTTCTTATCGCTTTGAATTAGCCATCCAAAGTGTCTGGGGAAAAGTAAAGTATTAAGGAGTTAATTGGCAATAAATTAAAACATTTGAACATCTTATTATGAATCGGAATATTAGAAAAACACTACTGTTTACATTTGTTTTTTTTCTCGCTCTTCCTTTATTGGCACAAGAAGAAGAACCAAGTTCAGCTGCGGAACTTGCCAAAGAACTGTCCAACCCTAACATCACATTAGGAATGATGGCTTTCCCCATCGATTTTGTGATGTTTAATGGAGATCTACCCGATGCCAGTAAACAATTGTCAACAACCATTAATTTTCAACCTAGCTTACCCATATCTCTGTCGCCAGGTGTTAATTTATTTGTAAGACCTATGATTCTGGTTATACTTAGCACGCCAACAATTGGGGCAACGGGCTTTGACCAAAAAGGATTTAATCTTGGTACTATCTGGCATCACCTGATGCCTTTGGCCCACAGCACCAGATTCGTTTCCAAATCGCACCGGTTGTGCCATTGCCTTGGTAGAAATTACAACTAAATCAGAATCTATGAAAAATTCAATTCTAATTAAGACACTATTTGTCCTTGTATTACTTTCGTCATTCCAGTTAAAAGCTCAAAACTGGCATGCCGGCGATACCCTCAAAACGCAATCGTCTTCAGCAGATCGTATCAACGATTTTAGAGATAATATGATTGACTGGACGGGGCAGGATTTGATAGACGCCGATTTTCCAAAATCGTGGCCCCTGTTTGGATCAAAAGCGCGCATGGCCATTGGCGGTTATGCCAGGCTAGATTATATCCAAGATTTTGATGGAGGTTATGACCGGTTTCAATATGAAATCCAAAATGTACCCATTAAGGGAGACGACAGACCCCAACAAAGCGGCTATATGAACATGCATGCCCGCGAATCGCGCCTTAACGTTGATGTCAGAAGCATTACCGAAACAGGCATGCCAATCAGGATATTTTTCGAAATGGATTTTTATAACCTCGATAGAGGCCCCTTTAATCAAGCTCCCCGTTTGCGACATTTTTATGGAGTACTTGGACGTTTGTTAATCGGTCGTACATGGGGCACACAATCTGATTTATTTGCGGTTCCATCAACCATTGATTTTGCTGCAGGAGATGCTTTAACCGGAACGAGACGAGCCCAAGTCAGGTTTGAAGATAAAATAAACAAAGATTTCAACTATGCATTTGCTCTCGAAATGTTAGAATTTCCTGGTATTGATGGGAATAATTTTGATGGACAAGCCAGCATGCTATTGCCGCTTTTAGTCGGAAGATTAACTAAAATGACTGCATCGGGTGGCCGCATGTTCCTTGGAGCTTCAGCTTTTCAATTGCGCTGGGATGGGCAATCGACAGGCCCTGATGATAACGCTTTTGGTTGGGGGCTTAGTTTTAGCGGACGCGAGTATTTTGGGAAAAAACACTATTTCCGTTGGATGGCTTCTTATGGCAATGGCTGGGGAAGTAATATTGTGGCTACCGTGGGAACAACATCATCTGCAATTATAACTCCTGACGGAAAACTGGAAACCATGCCTGCTTGGAACCTTGGAACCGGCGTGGCATTAAACATATCTCCTGTTTTAGTGGCCAACATTAATACAGGCTGGTTTGGATTGGATCCATCAGACTACCGAAGTGAAGATAAAATTAAACTCGGCGGTTCCGGTCATGTTAATTTAATATGGTCGCCCTATAAATCGGTTAATATGGGTGTAGAATTTATGACGCTTTATCGTGAAAATGGAAATGGTGAATCGGGAGTTGGAAATCGCTTACAAATGATGATTAAATACTTGTTTTAATTGACCTTACTATTTTATTATAAAATGAATACACTCAAGATATTGCAAAAGCCGATAAAAATAGTGGTATTTATTGTTCTGTTGCTTTCGGTAAACGCAGTTTATGCTCTCCTCAATTTTTTAAAAAAAGACTTTATAAAAAACAATTCCATTCAATTCTAAATTCAAAATTATGTTGAATAATACAAATATTGAATTCGGTTTTATAAAATTTAAAACAGTAAACCTAAGATAGATGAAACCTACACGATTTTTAACACTTCTCTTCCTGATCACCATAGCTTTAAATGCAGTTGGCCAGGAGGATAAAACTGATCTCGATTCAAAAAGCACGCCATACGAATTATTGTCCAGCTATTATTCTGATAATTTTCATCCTTTTAAAAAGGGAAATTTCTTTACCGGCCTGGCCTTTTCGGTGGCCGACAAAAAGATGACCAATACCGATTACCTCATTCAAAAAGTGGTTGACGGAGAAAGACTGAATTTTGATGTTTTGGTGAAAGGCGGTTACTACACCGGAGATTATGGAATGGTGCTGATAAACGTGAAATATTTTCAGGATAAATTTGACGGTATTGTTTTCCGTGACCCGGATACGCTGCAATCCAATTCAATTACAAGAGGATTTGCTGTGACTCCGGGTTTTCGTTCAACTGTGCCGCTGACACCCAATGAGCGATTAAGTTTTTTTACTGAAATTGGATTAACCTTTGGGAACAGTTATACACTGACGCGTAACACAAAAAACCTTGATGAAATTGAAAAGACCTATGGTAACGATTTTAATTTCAGGGTGGGATTAAGTCCCGGTATTACCTTTTTTGCCATGGAAAATTTTGCATTGGAGGTGCAACTTAACGTAATAGGCTACGATTTAAAAGTTTCCGCAAAAAGTGTAAACGACGGACCAGAATCAAAGGAAATACGACAAAATGTAGACTTTAACATTAATCTGCTTTCGCTACAAATGGGGCTGGCTTATTATTTTGGTGCTAAAAAGTAACTCCTAAATTTACCGACGATGAAAAACATTAAATATATTCTTTTTATCACATTCATTGCCTTTTCCTGTGTGCAGGAAGACTACTTTGGCTTGTCGCCCTATGGCAATATTAAAAAGTTTTTGGTGAGCAACCAGGCGGGTAATGCAGTGATCGATAATCACAACTTCACTGTTACAGTAGAAATTCCGGGAGGTGTTGATTTATCGGCTGTTGCCATTCAAAACCTGGAACTATCGAGTTTTGCCTCAGCCGATAAGTCCGCAGGAGATATTCTCGATTTGAATAATGATGCAATCATTCAGGTAACTGCCGAAGATGGCAGTATTCATGCCTGGACCATTCATTCATTTGTGGCATCTGCAGCACCCCAACTCCAGAATGGGGATATGAATCAATGGTACAAAACTGCTTCCGATTATTATGAACCTGGAGAAAGTTCGAGTACAACCATTTGGGGAACAGGGAATCCGGGAACACAGATCTTGAATAAGCTGGCAACGATTCCTTATGATTTGGGAGGTGGCAATCTGGCTGCATACATGGTAACACTCGATAACGGCAAACTGGCGGGGACTTTTGGAGCACCCATTGCCGCAGGGTCAATCTTCACCGGATATTTCAATCCCGATAATATTGATCCATCAAATCCGGAGGCAGCCATCGATTTTGGAATCCCCTTTACCGGAAGGCCCGATAAAATTATACTAAAATATTCATATGTTCCAGGACCGGTAAACAAGGATAAAAAAGGTAATGTACTTGACTATAGCGACAATTACGACATTTATGCACTTTTCGAAATCAGGGCAGGGGGCAAAACCGAAAGGCTGGCAACTGCATGGATCCGCGGAGAAGAGAATCAACCTGAATTAACTGAAATTGAGATTCCGGTAATCTACGGAGCTCTCGATAATTCTTACCCTGACTTTATGAAACCCATTGATCATGACTTTGTGAGTCGTGATTCGGCATCATTTGTACTTCCAACCCACATTAATTTTGTGGCCACTTCAAGCTTCGACGGAGCCAACTTTGCAGGAGCCATCGGCAGTGTGCTGATCATCGACGATGTGGAGATGATTTATGAATAGCTGCCCACAACTTTGATATGAGCGAAGTATCTCTTAATTTTATGCTACCCGGGTTCCGGACATTGCTGACGATAAACACCTGATATTACTTAACACTTTATTTCAAAGTCCGGTTACAACCATTGATAATGCAGCTAAGAAATGCTCCCTAAGTTATAAAAAGGCAAATGATCTTGTTGGGATAATGCAGGAAAAACAGATAGTAAAGGAGATGACTGGTAATGCCGTAACAGGATTTTTATTTTTAAACCTTATCTTGATATATTTGGTGATTAGCGTATGACAGATATTCAACTATTTCCGCCACGTCCTTCAACAAATCAAGGTTAGATATTTCAATC
>CAVZPP010000006.1:0-338523 GCA_963777115.1 uncultured Bacteroidaceae bacterium
TGGCGGCGGTGTCGTCGAAGGTAACGGCATCGCCTTCGAAGAAGACGGTGTCCGTGCCGTTGTTCCAGTTGTTCTTGGCGCCGCCGATTTCCCAAACGCCGTCGGTGGTGCCGGTCCAGGTGTTGGCCAGGGCATAGACGTCGAGGGTGATGGTCGATCCCGCAGTCCCGAAGGTGGCGCCGCGGTAATTCGCGGAGTTGGCGAGCACGAAGTTGGCGGTGCCGCCGGTCAGACTTCCGCCGGTGTGGTCGAGCACCGTGAGGGCCGAGAGGCCGGTCGACCCGTTCTCGATAGTGACGGTGATGGTACCCGCTGAGGTATCGACGGTGCCCGAACTCAGGAAGGCGCCGCCGGTGGAAGCGTCGATGAACAGGCCGCTGTTGGCGGCAAAGGTCAGGTTCCCGGTGGTCGAACCTTCTCCGCCAAGGGCAAGCTTGCCGTCCTCGTTTCCGACCGTGATGGCCGAAGTATTTGTGCCGCCGAGGTCGAGGCGGCCGTCATTGATCGAGGTGGACCCGGTGAAGGTGTTGTTACCGCCGAGCACCTGGGTGCCCATGCCGTTCTTGACGAGGCCGAGCGTGGCGGCGCCGCCGTCCTGCAGGATTCCCGAAAACACGGCGTCAGCGGCGTCACCGCCGGTGGTGAGCGTCGCCCTCGTTGAGGCGTCGATGTTCTCGATGGTTCCGCCGCCGTCCAGCGAGCCGAACCCAATGTCGTTGCCGTCGAGCTGGAGGGTCGCGCCGGAGGCGACGCTGAGAAGGGAAACGCTGTTGCCGAAAGCGCTCGCGTTTCCTGCCAGGAGGATGCCGTTGGAGACGGTGGTGGAACCGTCGTAGGTATTTGCACCTGATAGGGTCTGTGTTCCGGTCCCGATCTTGACAAGGGAGAGATCGCCGGCGCCGGTGTCTTGGATCACTCCGGAGAAGGCGGCGGTGGCGTTTCCCGATCCTAGAGTGAGAGTCCGGTTGGTCGCCCCGGTGATCTCAACGATCCCGTTGCCGACGAGACCATTGATGGTGTCTCCGCCGAGAGTCAGATCGAGCGTCCCGGACGAATTCACCGTGATGTCGCCCTTCCCGCCTCCGTCGGGAATGACATCGGCGACGCCGGTGGCCAGCGTGCCGTCATTGATGATGATACCGCCGGTGGACCAGCCGTTGTCGGTATTCGAAAGGGTCCAGGTCCCGGTCCCGTTCTTGATGACCGTGGCACTGGCACCGCCGGAAGCGAGGAATTACTGATCGTCCCGTCGCCGGCACCCTGAAGGACCAGGATGGTGTCACTCATGCCGACGTTGGCGCCGCTGAGGAGGAGGGTCGCGCCGGAGCTGACCTCGAGCGTGGTGGTCATACCGGAAGTGTCGTTCGTGTCGAGCTGCCCGGAAAACTCGGTTCCGCCCGTCTGGGCGAGCACGGATGGATCCATCTTGCAGCTCGATCCTCTGGCTGGTGTTGACGCCGTCACTGCGGTTCAACTCCAGGGTCCAAAGAGGTTCAGGGTGCCGTGCCAAGGAATCCCAACGCGCCGCCATTGCCGATGTTCACGGTGGGCGCCGGCGTTGATGTCGGTGGAGCCGGTGTAGGTGTTGGCACCGGTGAGAGTGACCGAGGTTCCGGTGCCATCGACGACCAGCGCGAGCGCCTTCCGCCCCCACCGTTATCAATGAGGCCGCTAACGTTGATCCCGCCCGCACCGCCGCCATCGAGGGTGAGGGTCATGGCGGAGGCGGACGTCCCGGTAATGTCACCGGCGACCGTGAGCGACTGAGTCGCGTTGGCGTTGGTGATGGTCGCGTTGGCGATGGAGAGATTGGCGTCGATGACCTGGTTGTTGGCTGCCGTGGCGGTCATCCCGATCACACCCACGTCATCCAGCGTGAGCGTTTGGGCCCCCGCACCACCGGACCCGATCGTATAGCCGGCAACGCTTGACGTATCGAACGTCATGTTTCCGACGGTGACGCCGGCGACAAGATCGATCGTGGTATTGCCGTTGCCGGCGTTGTCAAACGTGGCGGTGTTGCCTGTTCCTGGAACTGGAGAACCGGTCCAATTATCGGTATTACTCCACAGTCCGTCGGTATTTGTACCGCCGTCCCACGTCACATCCGCAGCGAGCCACGGACCACCACAGGTCCAGAACACAACACAGAATAAGCAGAGAAGGCGGGCGAGCTCGCGGCACCGTCTGGATAAGTACATACGCATACGTTCGTGAACAGAATCACTGGTAATCGGGTAAATTGGCTAGCTTAATTACACCATTGATGGTAACGCAACCTTCGCTGTCCAGAGATTCGGCAGAATAGGTAAAAACTTCGTAATCTGGGTGCCTTTTGACAACACACCAACGGGGGGCATGGCGATAAAGAGCCGAAAGTCGTCAGTTGGCAGTTGGCAGAGAAAGAAGAAGAAACAGTCGTCAGGGGACGAACGTTGGCAATCGTCCGGTGGCGGCCATGCGATGCAGTTGAATCGCGTGAGGGCCCAGATTTTTGAGGTGTTCTTCGGGCCAAATTCGCAGGGTTGATTCCCTGGTTCTTCGTCGAATCTATGTGGTGTTCCTACAAACAACGCTTACGTCGGCGACGGCCGCTGATCCCGAGCCGCTAAGCCCGACCATCGCGAGTGCGGAGGGTTCGGGGACCGTGACGGTGTAAGGCCCAGCTTGATGTCAGTTCCCGTTTTTTGCGCGAACGAGAACGCTCCGAACTCGGTATTGGTCCCGGCGGCACCAAATGCATTGGACGAAGCGTCGGCGGTGGGTGAGGCAACCAGACCCATCAAATCAGGAGTATTCGTGACGCCCGTGTAGATCGCCCACATCTGATCCGAACTCCAGAAGGAGTCGTTGAAGTTGACGGTGGAGCCTAAGCTGTCGAAGATCAAATCAAACGTGGTCGTACCCGTGAAGGTTAATGTCCCGGATGGTCCGCCCAGAGCGGTTTGATCGTAGTTCGTACCGGGGCTGGCATCGGTGTTGTCAAACAATTCCCACTGAACGGTCGCACCATTGGCATAGTCCAAGCTGCCGCTGGTGGTGCCATCGCCGAAGGTTTGAATGCCAGCACCGTTGTCACCCGGAGCATGCGTGCCGGAGATCGTCGTTGCTCCGCCCAGCTACCGATACCGGCCAGCGTTGCTCCGGCGTCGACGGTGACCGTACCGGTGGCACCCGATTGGTCTGCCGTTGATCAGCAGGTTGCCCGCGTTGAGTTGGTCGCACCACCGTAGGTGTTGTCACCGCTGAAGACCCAGGTGCCAGTCATCATCCTTTTCGACCCCGAGGTTTGCTTGGTTGGTATGGTCCCGAATTACGCCGACGACGGTATTCGCGTCTGTATTGGCACCACCGAAAGTGATCGTTCGGGCCGCCATGGTGTCGTTATTCACCGTGTTGAACAACGTATTGGAAAAGGTGACGGCTCCCGTACCGTTGCTCAGAATCGTTCCCGATCCGGTATCACCGGGGTCGGAGTTCGCAGGGGTCGATTGTTCGCCGATCGTGATTCGGTTGGTAATGGTGTCGGTCGCCCGGTGTATTCCAACGTGCCGGAATTGACGCCGCCATCGCCGCCGCCGATCCGAACGTATTGTCGCCAGCGCGGCGCCGGGGTTTGTGATGACCACTTTCCCGAAATTGATCCCTAGCTGGTTGTAGGCGTTGTCCGTCGCCGAAGAGCAGAGTACCCCCATCGCCCTTGGTCAGGTTAAAGTCACCTGTGATGGTCCCGGAGATATCAAGGTCGATGTCATCGACGGTGGGGTTCCCCGGGATCAACGCTGAAGGTTCGACCCACACCACCCAAGTCCAGATCGGCAGAAATCGTGGCAGTGGAGTTCAGGAAGCCGGTAGTGCCTTGCTCGTAACTGAGGGTTACCGCCAAGAGTGAGTCATCGCGGCACCGCCGGAATTGACAACCTGTGGCGTGGTGCACACCCACGGTCGTTGTCGAGGCACCGAGTGTGAGGGCACCGATCGTCTCACTGTTGCCGTTGAGGTCCAAAATGCCGTCGTTGGCCGCCACCGCTTCCGTATCGACGATGACGCCACTGGCTCCCAAGGCGAGTGTGCCGGCGGAAACGACGGTGGTGCCGGTGTAGGCATTGGCGACATTGGAAATCGTCAGGGTACCCAGCACCCTTCTTCTCCAGGCCGCCGGTGTTGGTGCCGTCGATCGCTCCGGCTAAGGTGACGATT
Source organism: uncultured Bacteroidaceae bacterium (assembly GCA_963777115.1). Lineage (GTDB taxonomy): Bacteria > Bacteroidota > Bacteroidia > Bacteroidales > SM23-62 > SM23-62. Next base: position 4,201 of record CAVZPP010000006.1, read on the forward strand.
GGCCATTGGTATCCAGGCTAACGGCTCCGGTACTGTTCACGATACGCGTCGACGTAATCGGTGGTCGCGTTGTCGGCGGTGTATTGCAGCGTACCGCCGGTGAAGGTGATTTCACCACCGTTTCCAAGCGCCCCGGACGTGGCTGCCACGTCGGCCGCGTTGCCTGCAGCGTACCGGCCGCAAGCGTCGTCACTCCGGTGTAGGTATTGGCTCCACTGAGAATCCAGGTTCCGGAGGTATCGGCGGTGATGCCAACGGTTTCATCAATGAACGGGGTACCCGGGTCGTCGTTAGCGTTGTTATCAATGATGATCCCTTGTATTTAGTTGGATACCGGTGTAAATCCCGCCCAGGGTCAGCGTCCGCGGACCGATTTCGGCGGCCGTATCATCGGTCTCGGAAATATTGAATGCGGGATTGGTGAAGACCAACGCTCCGGTTCCATCGTTGTTGATCGTTCCGCCACCGGTGAAGTATGCCGGTCAGGGTGTTGGACGCGGTATCACCGACTTGAACTTGGCGATCGGTGCTGTCGCCGGTCCCTGTGTACTGAAGTGTACCGCTGCTGTTGTTGATACCAAGTCGGATTTCGCTACCGGCACCGGCGTGACTGTCGACTCCGAATCCGCGATCGATGCGACCGAAACCGTTCCCTGTGTGACGTTCAAGCGGTCTTGTGAACGAGTTGCCCGCATTGGCCAGAACGACGGTACCGTGTAGTTACTATTGTCCACGAACACCACCGACGCCGGAAATCAGGCCGGTCACGGTCAGCGTGTCGTTGTTACCGGCGTTCAGAATGAAATTGGTCGCACCGGTTTCATTGTAGAGAGATTACCGGAGATCGTACCGGTATTGGACGCCCTCCGGCGTTGTCCAAGCGAATTTGCTTGCCGTTGCCGTGCATTGGTAATCACGAAGTTGTTGGCGATATTCAAGCGCGTCCGCTTCAAGATCGATGATCGGATCCTGGTTGGTATTGCCGCCGGCCCGTCGCTCATCGTTACCGTGCCGGTACCGAGAGCGTGCTGTGGCCGAGTCCGATGCGACCTTCATCCAGCGTAGGTACCGCCGCTGTAGGTATTCGCTCCGTTCAGGTTCAGAACAAAGTTGTCTGCCGTTCCGTCCTTGTTATCGCCTTTGTAGAGTGAACCGGTTCCGGCGATGACCGCATTGATCGTGCTGTTGACGCTGCTGGAGTAGTTCAACGAGCGGTCGATCGTGATCGTGGTGCCAGCACCGTGTGTCGATCGTGTACGCGGTCGTCGCGTCATTGGCGAACGAGATGAATCCTGGAGCCACATCTGTGCCCAGCGTGATCGTTTGAGCGGCACCTGGCGTATCATCAAAGGTCACCGAGTCACCATTAAAGAAATCCTGGTCACCCTCCACCCAGTTGTCGTCGGTCGTGTTTGCATCGATCCACAGGCCGGTTCCGCTATTGACTCCGCCTCCGTTGTCGTTATCCCAAGTTCGGCTAGCGAAACCGAGGTCCAAGGTGATCGCGGTGCCGGTGTCGGCAAAGCCGATGGCACCACGACCACTCGCGGTGGGAGAGGAACCGATCGCGAAGAGGGTGTCGCCGGAGCCTGCGGTGAATCCGGTGGCCGTGCCGGCGTAATCGAGGACCGTGAAGGCACCTGGTCCGCCGAAATCGATATTCACCGTGATACCCCCTGCGGAGACGCCGGTGAGGTCCAATCCAGTGGTACCGTCGGTGGTTTTCAGGGCGGCGGCAGTCAGGCCATCAACGCCGCTGATGACAGCGGTGTCGGCAAGCGTGAGGCTGCCGGTCGTGCTGCCTTCGCCACCGATGGCTGCATATACCCCTGCCCTTGCATAACTATTCATTATTTATTGTACGAACCGCTCGTGTCATATATTAAAAATGCAATGTGGTCTAACGGTCAAGTGTATGTGAAGCGTGGTATCGTTTAGATCCGGTTTTCATAAGCAGTGTTTGAATTTCAGACTATTACCAGTGCCTGTCTGAGTCGGGAGCAGTGAATGAAACGTTTCATATCACACTTTGTTAGATGCTGATGCTAACTCACTTGATTTTGATAACCTCAGATTCAGGATTGGTAGATCATTGGTAATAATTTGCCAAACCTCTTCTGCATCAATTCCGAAATAATCATGTGCAACAAGGTTTCGAAATCCTTTTATCCTATTCCATTCAATCTGTGGGTGGACCTGTTTAAATTTATCACTGATTCTTAAGACCATTTCACCGATAACAATGAAGTTCATCATTACCGCATCAAATGTCATCTCATCCCTGTACAAAGAATCAGGATCTGAGTAGTTCTTAGTAAATGAATTGATCTTTGAAATTGCTTCCAGGATGGCGTCTAGATTATGAGAATCTTTATCAGACATAGATTGTCTCTTTAAGGATTGATTCTCGATAAAAGGATTTCAAATACTTTTCTCTAGCGATATCGACATCGATATTGAATTGTTCTTTAATAAATGCCTTTAGATCATTTTTTGTATCAAAAAGGTTTGGTGTATTTCTCTCAAACTCGACAATAAGATCAATATCAGATCCATCAGTTTGTTCATCTCTCACAAACGAACCAAACAGACCAATTTTAACAATACCAAATCTTTCCCGAAAATATTGCTTATTGCTGGTTAGAAAATCTAGTATTTCACCTTTTGTTGTCATTATTATACAAAATTACAAAAATAATAAGAGATTAGCCATCAGCATAAATAAGGATAAGCATTTGCATCTAACGGTCAAGTGTATGTGAAGCGTGGTATCGTTTAGAAGCGTATTTCATAAGCAGTGATTGATTTTCTGACTGTTACCAGTGCATTTCTGAGTTGCATAACGATGACTGAAACGTTTCATATGACACGTTGTTAGACCACGTTGCGGCCAAACCATCACACTCGATTACATGCCCAGGACAAGATTGCTTTACCCACACGAGCGGGTTGGCACCATGCCCACACATCAAACTATACCCCTGCCCTTGCATAAATATTCATTATTTATTGTACGAACTGCTCGTGTCATTATTAAAAATGCAATGTGGTCTAACGGTCCAGTGTATGTGAAGCGTGGTATCGTTTAGATCTGTATTTCATAAGCAGTGATTGCATTTCAGACTGTTGCCAGTGCATTTCTGAGTCTGAGCAATGTATGAAACGTTTCATATACACGTTGTTAGCAACCTTGCGTACAAATATTAACATTCTCAAATCTACATGCTATTATCATATGCATCTTAATATTTCACAAATCCCAAATATAAGCTCTTCAATATTCCGACTTATCAAGTGTACTATTCAATCTTGAAATCACAATTTGTACATAATCATTCAAAGAATAGCGAAGGATTAATCATTATCATATTATAATAAATCATATCGATTCTTGCCTCAATAATCTGTCAGAGTATTTTCAGTTTTATAATGAAACGTACTCATGGTTACTTATCATATTATCATTTTCAATTTCAAGCTTTCAAATCACATGATTTAAAATGTATATCAATGCAGTCTTCTAAAACGATAGTAACATGATCCATCATTGTTTTAATTAATTCATCCAGTGACATGAGACACGGATTCAACGTCCAAATCATCATGTTTCTCATAATGATAAAATTCCAAGTCTCGATTGTTTACACATCAGTATTAAATCCTTCTTGGTATCATGTATCTCTATATACTAAACATCTGAATACCCTATAAGTAATCAACTCGACAATCTAAAATGCAAATTCAATTTTACATTGCTAATTTCATAACATATTTTTGCCTTATCAAAAAATGTCGATGTATCTGCTATTTTTAAATCTATATAATGTTGCGCTAACGGTCCAGTGTATGTGAAGCGTGATATCGGTTAGATCTGTATTTCATAAGCAGTGATTGATTTTCTGACTGTTACCAATGCATTTCTAAGTTAACCATTGTACGGAACGTTTCATATGACACGTTGTTAGACCACGTTGCGGCCAAACTATCACACTCGATTACATGCCCAGGACAAGATTGCTTTACCCACACGAGCGGGTTGGCACCATGCCCACACATCAAACTATACCCCTGCCCTTGCATAACTATTCATTATTTATTGTACGAACTGCTCGTGTCATATATTAAAAATGCAATGTGGTCTAACGGTCCAGTGTATGTGAAGCGTGATATCGTTTAGATCTGTATTTCATAAGCAGTAATTGATTTTCTGACTGTTACCAGTGCATTTCTGAGTTGATAACGATGACTGAAACGTTTCATATGACACGTTGTTAGAGCAGATGAAACTGATAATCCATGGACCTATTGCTATACATGAGCAATTGATCATCCAATCATTAAACTATATCTCTGCATCTTGCATAATTTCAATATTATATTGTACGGACTAGGCTCATGTCAACACATTTATAAATGTCACTTTTCATAATCAGGGCATGAAATCTAACCATTTTTGATCTAAATTGATTAAATTTGACTCATCAGGTTTGTTTGAATATTATTGTATAACTAGCAAATTTTGTCACATGAATTTACCTCTTTTATTTAAGAATGTTATATAGTCTGAATTTTAGATCACATGCAGACAATAATAATCCAAATTGTCAGATCCTTATTTAGACATGTACATTGTGATCATAAGGATTTTGTATAATTTTCCTACAAGATTACTTGTCACACGAGCTTGCAATGCATAATAACTAGTGCAATCATGATTGTAATTTCAGAACACGATTTGTCATAGATTAACAAATATAAGATATGAATATCATTCAGTGACATTACTAATTATCATATGTGGCCTAACGGTCCAGTGTATGTGAAGCGTGATATCGTTTAAATCTGTATTTCATAAGCAGTGATTGCATTTCAGACTGTTACCAGTGCATTTCTGAGTTGGAACAATGAATGAAACGTTTCATATGACACGTTGTTAGACCACGTTGCGGCCAAACTATCACACTCGATTACATGCCCATGGACAAGATTGCTTTACCCACACGAGCGGGTTGGCACCATGCCCACTCGTCAAACTATACCCCTGCCTCACACAACTATTCATTATTTAAATGATACAAAATACTGCTCGTGTCATTATTATAAATATGCAATGTGGTCTAACGGTCCAGTGTATGTGAAGCGTGATATCGTTTACATTGTATTTCATAAGCAGTTATTGCATTTCAGACTGTTACCAGTGCATTTCTGAGTTGGAACAATGAATGAAACGTTTCATATACACGTTGTTAGGCGCAAGTTAGTCAATATTATTTCAAATATATTTGAGTATATTATGATCATTATCATTATATGAATGAATTATCTTATTCATCTCATTACTAGATCAATTACTCCAATTGACAATTATATCTTAATATGCACAACCTGCCTGATACTATGTATTATAATTATCTAATCATAATAATCTATGATTTCGTATTGCTTAACTATATTTCACTAGAATAATACAATTTATCGTCTATTAGCAGCGATTACAATATCAATTAAGACATTGTAGATTATTCATATGCAGATCATCAACTCAGCATGTGGATAATCTTCAATGATTATATAGGCTTGAAATCATTTCATACTGTTCACTGCAATGCCATAATTACCAACATGAACACTAGTACGAATACTAGACACAAGATTTAATTTCATCTCATTAAATATTTTTAGTATTCATATCGATATATTAAGTAAATTTGCGCCTAACGGTCAAGTGTATGTGAAGCGTGATATCGTTTAGATCTGTATTTCATAAGCAGTGATTGATTTTCTGACTGTTACCAGTGCATTTCTGAGTTGGAACGATGAATGAAACGTTTCATATGACACGTTGTTAGACACACGTTGCGGCCAAACCATCACACTGCGATTACATGCCCTAGGACAAGATTGCTTTACCCACACGAGCGGGTTGGCACCATGCCCACTCGTCAAACTATACCCCCAGCTCGACCACTTGCATAACTGAATTCATTACCATATCGTGATTGAATAACGAATATACTGCTCGTGATCATCAATATTATTAAATATGCAATGAATTGTGTCTAACTTGTTTATAGACGATATTAAGTTAGACATTATTCTTGTTATTAGGAAGTATTCGGCATGTATTTGAAAGCAGTATGCGTGATTGAAATTTCGGGAATTGGTTCAATAATACTGGTATTACGAACTCTTTAGGCCGAGCTTGTCAATTGGACTTTTAACACTTAATATGCTGGTATTGGTTAAGTGGAGATAGATTTCTGTAGTTTTTAAGTTGCTATGCCCTAAGATTTCCTGGACCAGTCGAATATTATATCCATCTTCAATAGCGTGTGTTGCAAATGTATGTCTAAAGGTGTGGATGGATACTTTCTTTCTGATATTTACTTTTATAAGTATTTTCTCGAGAATTGCCTGTACGCTTCTGGGGGAGTATTTTGGATTATTCTGTCCTTCAAACAGGTATTCTGTCGGGGCGTATTGTTTTGTATATTTATTAACAAGTTCAACTATTATTTCAGGCAATGGAACTATTCTATCTTTCTTGCCTTTTCCGGAACGTATGTAAATTAGTTTTCTTTGAAAATCTATATCTGTGATTTTGATATTTACGGATTCCCCCAGTCTGATTCCAGTACCATAAAGCAGGGCTATAACAGTTTTATGTTTCAGGTTGTGGAGATTTTCAATAATAAGCTTTATTTCATCTCTGGAGAATATATTGGGATATGTTTTCTCCTTTTTAGGTCTGGGTATGTCGGTAGTATCCAGCTTTTGGTTTTTCATCACCTTGTAAAACAGCTTAATGGCACTGATCATTTGATTTTGATATGACCTGGAATAATTTGTCTTTACCATTCTGGAATGAATAATTTCTGAAATTCTTTCCGGAGTAAGATTTTGTAATTCATCCTCAGAAAGATTCTGAAGGAATTTTGCAATATGGTCTTTGTAGATCCTGATGGTTTTCTCACTGTAATTCCTAAGAACCAGATAGTTCATCAATTTTGAAGGGAGTACTGAATGATCAACCTTAAAAGGATTTGACTTTTTGCTTTTTTTTTCACTACGATAAAAATCGTCAGCAATGGGTTTAATATTATGAGCAACCATGGTTTGAATAAAACCCCTCAGGTTCTTTTTACCTCCTTTTATAGACCATACTTTTCTTCCTTGATGCCAGCAATAATCATCAAAAGTTTTAATAAGGTCTATGATATCTTTGTCGTAATCAAATTTTATGTAAATACGATCCAATTCTGAAATTTCCTGATAGAATATTTTCCGAATCCGCCTTGAAGAATTACCCTGATTTCCTCGGTCATTGTATAGAACCCTATACTTTGATTGCAGGGCCTTTCTAAGGTTGGTTGTGGGGTGCTCCATATCTGGAAGATGCCAATTTTTTCGATCCGGGAACCATTTAAGACCAGGTAATTTCTTAAGATCAGTGATAACTTCAGGATCATACCTGAAATTTAGCTTAATCCTCTCAACTCCATCAATTTTTACTCTTTCGATATAAATAGTTTTCATTGCACAACAGTTTTTAACTGTTAATGCATTTTCCTATAAAATATCAGCAGATGATTACGGTTTGTTTTTATAAAACGATGGGACAAACTTTGTATGGCAGGGTGACCAGATCCTGTTTCAATCAACCAAATCTGTATAACGGGGACAGGAAGTGATATGGTCATTGACCATACCGGCGGCCTGCATATAAGCATAAAGGATGGTGGAACCAACGAACTTAAATTCGCGGTTTTTGAGGTCTTTACTCATTTTGTCAGATAATTCTGTACTTGCTGGCAGATCGTTCTGATCAGCAAAGGAATTCTGGATGGTTTTTCCTCCGGTGAATTGCCAGATATATTTGTCAAAACTGCCGAATTCTTCAATTACTTCAAGAAATTTTTGGGCGTTTTTAACTGTCGCACGGATTTTTAACTGGTTGCGAATTATTTTCTCATCCTTGAGCAGTTCCTGGATTTTGGTCTCCTCGTATTTGGCGATTTTATGAAAGTCGAAATTATCCAGGGCATTTCTGAATCCTTCTCTTTTTTTTAATATAGTAAGCCAGGATAATCCTGCCTGGAAAAGATCCATGACAAAGAACTCAAAATGTTTTCTGTCATCATGGACAGGGTTACCCCATTCGGTATCATGATATTCTTCCAGCAATGGATGGGTTAATGACCAGGAACATTTCATCATCTCTATTTTTCATTGGTAAATATTTTGCTATTAGGCTTTGATATAGGTTTTGGTATGGGGTTTGGATTTAGTTTAGTCTTAGTTTAAGGTGTTAGAAGGTTAAGGTTAAGGATTAAGGTTAAGGTTAAGGTTAAGGTTAAGGTTAAGGTTAAGGTTAAGGTTAAGGTTAAGGTTAGGGTTAAGGATTTGGTTTTGCAGTGAATTTAATTGGTGGTTTCAATGATCCTTTTAGTCTTCAATTAGTTTTAGCTCGAGTTCGGTAAAATCGAAATCGGGATTGGGGATGTCAATTTTGATTTCTTCGACATCTCCGGAATTATCAAGATAAAACTTTACGGTTCCCCGGGGAAGATTTGGCATATCCCTCAATGTTATCAGGAAAGTATCTCTGGAAAATTCTTCAAGGTCACCTATAAGAAGGTTGGAAGGAAGAAAATCCAGTACGAGTCCTTCTTTTTCTTTTCGCACCTCGACATTTCCGTAAAGCTCACCCCCGTAGGTCCCAGTGTAGCTTTTGAGTTTCATTGTAGGTTTAAGAGACCGGTCAGAATTATCTAGGTAATCCATCCATTCTTTCTCAATATCCCCAAGGTATGAAGTAATGCTCTCCAGAAAAATATTGGACCAGTCGTAGGATTTCCCCTGGTAATACTGGTCCAGAATGTAGTATTCCAGTCCCGTGGTAAATCCATTAATACTGTTGGTCAGCATCACAAATCCAAAGTTCTCATCCGGAACCATGACCAGGCGGGCAATCATTCCATCTATTCCCCCTTCATGAGCAATTAATTTCCATCCATGGTAATCATAAAGATCCCATCCCAATCCATATCCCTGGAAATGCATGGACGGCCAGAATCTTTTCTGATAGAGTTCAGGGGACTGCTCTGTATGAAGTTTCCTGGTTTCCCAGAGGTTTTCCGGGCTGAGCAATTGAACTCCCTCCCACTCTCCCATGTTCAGGTGAAAACGAATCCAGCGTGTAAGGTCCATTACATTGGAATTCATTCCCACGGCCGGGGCAATGTTATTGAGTTTCCTGTAGGGGAGTACCTGAACAGAATCACCGAGTAGGTCCACAAAATGAGGAGAAGCAACATTTTCTCCACCCATCATTCCACCCATCATTCCCTCAAGTGAGAGTGATGTATATTCCATTCCAAGGGGTTGCAGGATTTTCTGTTCGAGATAACTCTCCCAGGTCATTTCACTTGCTACCGGGATAATTTCACCGGCAGTCAGGAACATCAGGTTGGAATAACCGAATTTATACCGGAATCCATGGGATGGTTCCAGGTAGCGTGCACGACGGATGATCTCGGCTCTGGAATAGTCCGTGCCCAGCCAGAGCAGGTCTCCACTGAAAGTTTCCAGTCCGCTTCGATGGGAAAGCAGATCACGTATCCGGATCTCCTCACTGACATAATCATCGTAGAGACTGAAATCCGGAAGATATTTCCTCACGGGATCATCCCAGTCCAGCAAGCCATCATCGTCCAACATAGCCAGGGCAGTGGATGTAAATCCTTTGGTCAGGGAAGCAATGCTGAATAGGGTATATTCATCTACTTTCCCCGGTTTACCCAATTCTTTCACACCGTACCCACTGGCAAATACTACACTGTCATCTTTTACAATGGCAATGGCCATACCAGGAACTCTCCATTCAGGCATGCATTCTCTGATATAATCATCAAGTTTTTGAAGGTTCAGTTTACCAATCTCAGGGTAGACGATATCTATGGGCCCTGGATTCGATTGCCCTGGATCCTGGGCAATCAGGAAAGAAGGCAGAAATAGTAAAAAACCTGCCAGCAACAAAATCCACTTATTATATTTAAAGCCCTTAGATGTCAAGATTTACAGGATAAGGATTTACAGGATATTTTATTGGATAATAATTTACTAAAAAAAATCGAAACCATTTTGGGTAGACGACCATAAAAAACCAGGCTCATCCCAACGGAAGCTTACTTTTTAAGGATCAACAGCTCGGTTCGCCGGTTCTGTGCCCTGCCCTCCTTTGTATCATTTGAAGCTACCGGCACCCTCAATCCATAACCTTTAGAAACTTATCCGCCCGGTGGCTATTCCCCTGGATAAAAGATAATTCACTACCTCTTCAGCTCGTCGCCCGGACAAATTTTCGTTATAGGTCGCGGTGCCTACATTATCGGTATGCCCGCCAATCTCAATGGTAAGTGTAGGATTTGATTCCAACAACATCACAACCTTATCCAATTCTACCCGTGAACGGAAATCGAGAGCAAAGGAATCCGTCTTGTAAAATACATTCCTCAGGGTAATCTTCTCCCCTACTTTTATGGGTTTCAAAGCAATATCCAGATGGAAAGGTTCATTGTTCGCGTATACCTTGTCAAAGGAAAAGTTCTCCGAATGGAAAAGGTAGGACGGGCGGTTAACGTTCAGGGCATAATCTGCATCGACCGGGATGGCAACCAGGAACTCGCCGCTGACCGGGTCGGAACTGGACCGGATAACAGTGTTGGATGTTTCCAGGTCTGTAAGTTCAAAATTTGCCGCCAGGGGCAGCTTCGTCTCAGAATCGAATACTTTCCCCTTCATATAGGATACCCTGTTGGGTCGGGCATCATAATAAAGCTCAAAAGCAAAAATATCCTGTCCCTTTCCGCTGAGGCGATCGGAAGAGAAATAAGCCATATCGGCGGCGGCATTTACAATAAGTCCCTGCTCCGAATTATTTGTATTTATAGGATATCCCAGGTTTACAGGCTCTGACCAGGAAGTGTCGGAGGTTTTACGGGATAAGAATATGTCAAATTTCCCGAGTCCGGGCCATCCGGTCGAACTGAAATAGAGGGTTTTATTGTCAGGATGGATGAAAGGGGACTGATCAGAACCGTCGGTATTGATATTTTCACCCAGATTCAATGGTTTGCTCCAGCTTCCATCTTCCTGCCGGGTCGTCATCCAGAGATCATACTGTCCCAATCCCCCGGGCCGACTGGAGGTGAAATACAGGGTTCTCCCGTCGGAAGAAAGCGAAGGTTGCTTTTCACTGTATTTTGTATTTATGGAAGTCCCCATATTCCTGGGGACGGTCCATTTGCCACCCCTGTTCTCAGAAAAATACAGGTCACAGAGCCCGTAACCGTCCTCACGCATGCACCCGGTGTACACCATCAAAAGACCATTTCCTGAAATGGTCTGTGCCCCTTCATTATCGGATGTATTGGGCGGAGATCCCACATTTTTTGCCAGCTGCCAGGTCCCGTACTCAAACTTACTGTAATACAGATCCTCCTGCCGGTTCCCGTAAAACGCCGGATTATTATAGTCGATTGGTAAGAGGCGGGTATATACAAGCATCTTTTCATCCGTCGATAAACTGGGCCAGTACTCATCGTATTGAGTGTTTATGCTCTGTCCCAGGTTCTTAGGCTCAAAAGGTACCGGATTCTCAACGGAGACAAGGGCCAGATCGCAGGAAGCATGAGCTTTCAAAGCCTTTGCCTTTAAATTTTCACTGCTCCCTCCTATAGCCAGGAACCACTCATAATGCCTTCTCGCATCTCCATACATGCCAAGGGTGAACTGATTTTCAGCCAGAAAAAATAAAACATTCGGAAAATACAGGGGATTTATATCTACTGCCTTCTGATAAGCTTCCACTGATTTCTCGAGGTTCCCGGCATCTGTCTCCACCTGTCCCAGTAAAAGCCAGGCTTCAATAAACTCGGGATCCATCTCAACCGCCTCCCTCAGTCCCTCTGATGCCTTATCTAAATTCTTTAATACATAATACCTTTTGGCTATCTCATACTTACTAATCGCCCGTTTATTCTTGGTTTGGTATTCATCCTGGGCATGGCCTGAAAAGGCCAACAGGAGAAGCAACATTACAAATAATAACCTCATACTGCTGTAATTACACAAACCATACCATCATTCAAACAAGCCTAAACAAATGTATAAAATCCCGGTTTATTTTAATTTATGGGCAGGTCAATCCGGTAAAGGCCCGCAGGATACTGGGATCGTTCACAGGAAATAATTGCCCTTTCGGGGGAAACATTTACCTTTCCTCCCGACGATACTACCCTTTCGGGGGAATCATTTAGGTTTCCTTCCGACAATTTTGCCCTTTCGGGGGAAACAAAGGCCACCCCTTCATTCTGCATATTCATAAATTCCGGGAACTCAAATCGCAGGCTTTCACCGGGGGAATAATTCTCCGGATTGAAATCCGTATACAGCAAGACAAATGGAATCCCCTCCCGGTATCCGCATAAAATGACCGATCCTGATTCAGGATTCATATCCGCACCGGTGATCAATCCATTTACAGGATAAGTTTTGCGCGCTTCAATTTCGTAAATCCCTGGGATCGTGGGACAGGTATACAGGGTGCTTGTCAGGGATTCCCAGTCTTTAGTGAACAGGTAAAGCATATCCCCATAAACAAATGCCGCCTCGCAATCATAGGAACTCCTTTTTAAAGGATTATTATTTTCTGATCTCCCTGCATAACTGTATTTTATAATCTCGGCATTGAGAAGAACACTGCCTGAGTCAGGAATGGAATTCTTTGCAACCTTATAAATAGTTAATTCCTCCCGGTGCCCATTATTATTTCCTACATCGCATATGTATATAAATTCGTCATCCTGGGCCAGTGATTCCCAATCATTGTTCTCTGCGTTCTCAATTCTTACACCCTGCAGTATCTGCCCGGTTTCATAGTCAAGAGCCATCAAAACAGGATCATTCCCACTATCGTTGATAGTCCATAGTTTCCTATTGTAATGGATAAGTCCCGAGGTCTCATGCAACAGCTGATCCAGAGATTCCACATGCCTGTCCAGAGTGGGAATTGGAGAATTTTTCAAGCCGGATTCTCCTCCCTCGTTGCCGTTAGTCCCACCACAGGCAAAAAGTGTCAATACTATCACACCTGTAAATAGAAACACCCTGTTACTTATCATGAAAAAATTGATTAATCTAAAAACTCAATATGGATCAAAAACTGATCATTTTCTAAAAATACTCACATTATTTACAATATTTCCTATTGTAAATTGTATTTTGCGCCGCAAAACAATTTTTATGAAAATATTTGGTGTGGGACTGGCATCCTATGGTATGTCAGGTTTGGTATTTCACGGTCCTTTATTACATGTTCACCCTGGATTTAATGTAGTTTCTGTTCTGGAACGTAGTAAAAATAATTCCTCCAAACTGCTTCCTGATTCGGAAATTGTCAGGACTTATGATGAGCTTCTGAACGATGATCGCATCGATCTGGTTATCGTAAATCTGCCTGATCCCTTTCATTATGATATGACCCGGGAAGCATTGCTGGCCGGCAAGAATGTTATTGTCGAAAAACCTTTTGTTAAAAGCAGTAGCAAGGGACAAGAATTAATTGATCTGGCGAATGAAAAAGGCCTTCTGCTGAGTGTTTTTCAAAACCGTCGATGGGACGGAGATTTTCTGACGATCCAGAAGATTATTAAGGAGGGTACCCTTGGCAGGCTGGTTGATTATGAATCACACTTTGACAGGTACCGGAACATGATCCAGGAGAATACGTGGAAAGAGGAATCCGGAGCCGGAAGTACCATCTACAATCTTGGGTCCCATATTATTGATCAGGTCATTGTTCTTTTCGGTAAACCCGATTATGTATACGGGGACATCCGGATTATGAGGGATGGTGGACAGGTTGATGATGCCTTCACACTTTTGCTTGGATATGATGGAATAAGGGTAACACTGAATTCAAGTTACCTGGTCAAAGAGCCGGGTCCCAGGTACTACCTTCACGGCACACTTGGCTCCTACCTTAAGTATGGCATAGATCCCCAGGAAGATGATCTAAAACTGGGAAAATTACCTACTGGAGATGCATGGGGAACAGAACCTGAATCAGAATGGGGAATAATACATACTGAAAAAACAGGTGCTCCTGAAAAATATGAAACCCTGCCTGGCAACTATGGAGATTACTATGAAGACATCTACCAGTCCCTTGCCACAGGAAAGAAACCTTCAGTTACTGCCGATCAGGCAAACCTTGTAATCAGGGTAATTGAAGCTGCCCTGGAAAGTAATAAAACCGGAAGCCGGGTCAGGCTTGATTAATCAAGCTCTGGCAATGATCAAGTCCTGGTAAATTATCGAGCTCTGGCAGATGATCAAGTTCAAGCTACGATCAAGTTCTGATTATTTGCTGGCAAAATCCTTAAAGATGCTTTCTAAATGATCCGGACTTGCATGAAATCCTGATGTAAGATGTACCCTGTGTTTAAATACAATGGATTCTCCTGGTGCCAATACTAAACGAAGAGGATCAGCATTCTTATCATATGACTTTGCGCCCAGATTATTTATAGAAAACAAACCATACCCCCTGGCATGCCAGTAAGAGGGATACCCGGAATTATCAGGATGATCAAAGATTGCAAGACTGATATTTTCTTCTCCAACATTCGATGAGAGGCTCACCCAACGTGATTTTTTGCCCCAGACATCTTCTCCCTCAACTCCTTCAGAATTCAGGTAATTCCCATTGACGCCTTCGTTATTAAGTTTCTTTACTTCCATAGGATTGCCTTTGGCATCGGTAAAAATTTGTGGATCATCTGATGGATGTTCAAATACCCTGGTAACCCTGATGGCAAACATTCCCTCTTTGTTATCCGTGAACACCACTTCCACACCCTGGGCGGTTAACCTGGTGATCCTGTCAATGGTACGTGTATTATCATCACCGCTGAATTCAAATATTGTGTTTTCCTGTACAAGGGTATGCCAGCTTCCATCTTCTCTGGGCACCTGCCAATCAGCCGCAATTTCGAGAACTCCAAGGTCTTCCCGGCTTTCCGCTCGTTTCACACCCCGGTGCAGAATTCTTCCGTATTCCATCTTCTTCTCCTCGGAAATTGCACTTGAATTATTCCAGAAATCAAAACCGTTAACATCACCGAAATTTAACCATACACCCACATGATGAGGATGATCAACCCTTTCACCTTCTTTAGGAGTGAGTGGGTATCCACGGGTAACTTCAGTGCCTTCAGAAGTCCGCAAAGGAAACAGTACGGGTTTCTCAATACTGGAAGGATAGATATAAGATGTAAAAATATCCCCGTCCATATAGACATCTACTTTTTTCTTTTCCCTGTAATCTACAAGGACTACTCCTTTCTTCAGAGAATTCTCAAGATCAGATTCTTGTCCCTCCTCCACAGAGGATGCTGTATTCCCCTTACCACAGGAAGATAAGATCAATGTGGCCGATAATACCATAATGAAGCTGTGAAATGCGCCTTTAATAAAATTCTTTGACAAATACATTGTAATAATATTTTGATGTTTAAACTCCTTATTTAGAAAATATACTGCGTAAGTTAATCCTAATAAAAATAAGCTTTATCCTACCAAAGATAAGTTTTATCCTATCAAAGATAAGCTTTATCCTAATATAGCTGACTTTAATCCCAACAAAGGCAAGTCTTTTGAGATCGATTACCTTTCTGATCCTGAGATATGTGGATGAAATCCTTGGGACGGTAATTAGAATCCTTAAGCAGGTTATAAGAATTCAGGATTTTGGCTATAAGAATCCTTGGGCAGGCTATAAGAATTCAGGATTATGCTTTGAATATTCTGCTTTTTCTCAATCCTATTCTTGCGAAAAAATAACTAAGTGAGACGGCCAGTACACCCAGTCCATATTTGGTGCTTCTGGCAATGTTTATCGATGAGGCTTCATCGAAGTATTTAGTGGGACAAGTAATTTCAGCTATCTCAAAACGGGCATAAAATATCTGGGCTAGCATTTGGTTGTCGAATACAAAATCATCCGAATTTGTATGAAACTTTATACTTTTCAACACATTGGATGAGAATGCCCGGTATCCGGTGTGGTATTCGGATAATTTCTGGTTCATCATAATGTTCTGGAAAAGTGTAAGAAAACGATTGGCAACATACTTGTAAAATGGCATTCCTCCTTTTAATGCTCCCTTCCCAAGAATCCTTGATCCCAGTACAACCTCATACACATCATTCGCAATAAGATAGCACATAGAATGTATTAGCCTTGGATCATACTGATAATCAGGATGAAGCATGACGACTATATCCGCGCCAATATCAAGAGATTTCTGATAGCAGGATTTCTGGTTTCCACCGTAACCAAGATTTTCCTCATGCTCAATTATATACTCAATCCCAAGCTCCCTGGCCACCTGTAATGTATTATCACTACTCTTATCATCAACCAGAATCACATGATCCACGATATCAAACGGAATTTCACTGAAAGTCTTCTTAAGGGTTTTCTCTGCATTATAGGCGGGCAGGACCACACAAATCTTCTTATCCTCTATCATTGTTTATTACTCATTATCAGATGTAGAACTATTTCAATTCAGGTGGTCGGATTTTCGGTTTCAATAGAATTATCGAGGGTTCTAAGGCAAAAGGAAAATCCATTTTTTTCATAGATCAATGTCAGATCAGGATACTGTTCCTGGAAACCTTTCAGTGTTTTGCTACGCAGAATAAAATAGGCAGGTTTATCGATTTCCCCTTCCAACAGCCAGTCCAGGTTTTGGGAATCAGGATTTTCCGGTACGGGTTTCTCCGCATAATACAGATGCGCGTAACTTTTCATCCCAAGAGTCGACACATAACAGTCCTCTCCGGCCCTTTCTTCGCAAAACTCAATAAGTGCAAGCTGTGAATAGGTTTCAATCTTTCCTGCAGTAAAGAAGAGAACAAGGTTCAGAAAGATGGTTACATTCAGGAACATAAGAATATATGCTTTCCTTTTGCTTCGTTTCAGGAGGATCAGGCTCAATCCTATTCCAATTATGAAAACCAATCCAATAATTCCCTCAAACCCGGTCCAGTTAACCTCCGATTTTGCATTGGCCTGAGCAAAAGGATCCTGAAATAATCCCAGGTCAATTAACCAGTCCATATTAGCTGCCAGAATGGGTGCAACCATAAAAGCGAAACCAATTATAAAACCAATTACGGCATATATTATATTCAGCCAGCGATAGTTTTTAATACGATCATGAATAACCTTGTATATCACATATGCCCCAAGGAATGAAAGTGGGAAATAGGCCAGCGATGAATAATGGACAATTTTGGTTTTTACTATTGTGAATGTGATAAGAACGACTATAAAAAACAGCATCATCCACATTTTATAGCGCTTCTGAAAATTGGAATCATAGTAACTTCTGCGAAATCCCTTCAATGCAAAAACCGATACGGGGAATACTCCGAAAAGCAGAACGACAAAATGATATAAAAGGAAGCCACCGTGTCCGGAATCCCGGGTCTTAGCCAGTTGGATCTGGTACTCAATAAATTCCAGGATAACATGCTTATTCCCTATGGCGATCTGAATAATAAACCATAGTCCACCCACCACCGACAACATCAGAATAAACGCAATGATCTCAGTCCATCGAATCCTCAACTTGAATTTGTGAAGCATCCAGAAAACAGCAATAGTCATTCCGAATAACATAATGGATACGGGTCCCTTTGTAAGATTGGCGAGACCCAGCAGAATCGCTGAATAAACAAGATTTTGCCATCGTTTTTCTCCCCTGTCGGCTTCAAGGAAATAAATCATATTCAAAAGTGCAGTAAATATGAAAAGGTTGAACCAGGGATCAATGATGCCGGATTTGAAATACAGGAAAGGCAGAAGAGAACCTATATAGGAAAAAACCCATATCCAGCCGAAGTCAGAATCATAAAGTCGCCTGCCAGTTCTGAATAATACGACCAGGGTGGCCATACCACAAATCACATTCGGAAAACGGGCGGCAAACTCATTGATGCCGAAGATTTTCATTGAAAGAACCTGCATCCAAATATATAAGGGAGGTTTCTGCCAGAAGGGCGCGAAATCGATCTGTACGGTAAGGTAATCTCCGGTAAGGATCATTTCTCTTGCAGATTCTGCAAAATTGATCTCATCCCAGTCAAAGAGATGAACACCTCCAAGAAATGGAATAAATAAGAGCAATCCTCCGAGAGCAATCAGGACTTCAGTAAGTATGGGTTTATTCCTGATCACGTATGAAATATTATCCCTTTTTGAGGTTAAAGACATTTAGCAGAGAAAGATCCAGCCAGGCCGGTTTCAGTTTTCGAAAATACCAATAAAAAAACAAAGCTGAAAGTGTTCCCAGAACAGATCCTGCAAGAACATCAATAAGGAAATGCTGGGAGATATATACTCTGGAGAAACCTGTTAGCATGGCAAGGGTCATGGCCGTAAGAAATCCACTCTTTCTGTTGATGATAAATCCGGCAAGCAATATTACCGCAAATGCAGTAGTAGTATGCCCGGATGGAAAACTGAAGGCCTGGTAAAGATCGCAGCCGGGAACCAGTGACAGTTCAGGCATTTTATCAAGAAAAGCTGAAGGCCTTTGCATGGATGGAAACACTATATGCTTGAAAAATTGAGCAAGTAAACCTGATATGCTAAAAGATAGAATCAGCATGAAAAAATACCGGAATCTGATCAAAAGGAAAACGAGTGAAAAAATTACAGCAAACCAACCATCTCCGAGCAAGGTAATGGTTTTGAAAAACCAATCCTGAAAACTGCTATGACTGCTGTTGATCAGCAGATGTAATTCAAGTTTGGGAATACTCAATACCAGGATTATCCCGGTTAACAGCACGAGGTCGTACAAAAGAAAGCCGAACCTGTATTTTTTTATCAAATCAATCATGCCCTGAGTGCAATTGAAATATCCAACAAATATAGTTTTTTCCATGTGCATTGCTGTAAGGAATATACCTGATGTCTCCCATTTTCCAGATTGCATTTAGACTCCGTTTTCTGTATATTTACTTTTATCATATAATGTTTCCAATAGAAAAATCCATTCAAATAAGTAATTATGAGTCATAAGGGGAATCATAAAAAAAAGAGTCACAAGAATTCCGGGCATCAGGATAAGAACAGTCCTAAAAAACTGGATAAGGATTTCTATTTTGATGAGCTCGATCGACTACAGGCTGAACTGGTAAAACTCCATGAATGGGTAAAAGATCAGGGACTGCGTATTGTTGTGGTTTTTGAAGGCCGTGATGCAGCGGGGAAAGGAGGAGTAATAAAACGAATTACTCAGCAGCTGAATCCCAGGGTCTGCCGGGTTGTCGCTCTTGGAGTTCCTACAGAAAGAGAAAAATCACAATGGTATTTTCAACGCTATGTCCCACACCTCCCCGCTGCAGGAGAAATAGTCCTTTTTGACAGAAGCTGGTATAACCGTGCCGGTGTTGAAAGGGTAATGGAATTCTGTACAGAAGATGAATACTGGGATTTCCTGAGATCCTGTCCAAGGTTCGAAGAAATGCTGATCCACTCGGGAATCATCCTGATCAAATACTGGTTTTCAGTAAGCGATGAGGAGCAGGAAAAACGTTTCAGTGAGAGGATTGAAGATCCAACCAAAAACTGGAAATTCAGTCGAATGGACCTGACTTCAAGGAGTAAGTGGGTTGAATATTCCAAAGCTAAGGACGAGATGTTTGCCTACACAGATACTAAGATTTCACCCTGGTGGGTTGTTGAGGCCGACGATAAACGCAGGGCCAGACTGAATTGTATCCATCACATGCTGAACATGATTCCCTATAAGGAGGTGAAACGGGAAAAGATCAAACTGCCTGCCATTGATATGGAAGGCTATATCCGCCCCCCCATTACCGACCAGACCTTTGTTCCTGAAGTATATTAAATATTTACTGCCTCACCACTTTTGCGGTATAGCTTTCTTTTCCTTCTTTTACCTGGAGCAGGTATAATCCCTGGCTCAGGTTCCGGGTATCCAGGCTCAGAGATCCGGCATTGCTTTGAAGATTTTCATGGATCTTCCCGTTCAGGTCTGTAAGAATAATTTCTCTGTCCCCTGCACCGGCAAGAAAAACAATGTTCAGTTCTGTGCCAAAAGGATTTGGGTTTACGCTGAGGTAAGTATTTTGGGGGTATTGACGAAGAATCTGCGAACGTTCGAGTACATGGTTCCATGGATCCACCTCCAGTCCGGTTACATATTTGTCAGGAAGTATTGAAATCTTTTGATGAGCCTGTTGTATATCAAAACTTATCGTAGTATCAGTTCCATCTTCAAATAAAAGTCTGAAATCAAGATGTGTTCTGAATAAGGGAGTCATTTCAGAACTACCTTCCTGGCTAATCTCAATATTCAGGCTGTCACTACTTTGCCACCAGAGTATATTAAAATTAGGAAATCCTTGTCCGTAATACCATTGCTGGAAAAACCAGTCATAATTGTCAGCAGATATTTCATTCAGCACCCCAAGAAAATCGTCACCTGTAGCCACGCTGTCTGAAAAACGTTCCTGGAATTCTGAGAGGGTATTAAAAAATAAATTATCATCCTTGAGCTCATATCTCAGCATATGAAGAATGGAGGCACCTTTCTTATAAGACAGTGCTCTGCTGAAAATCCTGTATTCATTTTGGGCGTCTTCTTCCGGAATATAAACACTGCCTTCAGGTTCGGTAAAAGCCCAGAAATGGGCATCCTTCATCCAGGTCCTGGCCTCTTCAATGGATCTGAGTTTTTCCAGGGCAATGTATTCCCCATAGGAGGCAAATCCCTCATTGATCCAGATATCCTGCCAGCTGGCACAGGTGACATTATCACCGAACCACTGGTGTGCGAGCTCATGAGACACCAGGTTTAACCTGAAACTCGAGAGGGTGGTCATGGTTTGATGTTCCATTCCTCCTCCCATTGGTGCAAGGCAATGTCCGTATTTTTCGTCCATGAAAGGGTAGGGAGTCAGAAGACCGGAATACAATTCAATCAGGTCCTCTGTAAGGTCAATATTTTCTTTATTCTGTTCCAGGTAGCCTGGAACATTGTAAATAAAATTCTGAATCAGGACGGAGTCTTCATCGGAGATTGGTTTTGCATAAAAGCTGTAATCCTGGTAATTCGACACCGACAATGACAGCAGATAGAAGGCAACAGGATATCCGGAACTCCAGTGGAATCTTAATTTATTCCCTTCAAGGCTGTCAATTCCCTGGAGTATACCGTTGGATCCTGCCATTAATCCCTCATCCACGGTAATATAAATATCTGCAGAATCGGCTTTATCCGTAAGGACCTGTTTACATACATACCAGTCCATCGCCCTGAAAGGTTCTGAGAGTGTATAGGTTACCCGGGTATTCCATTGATTATCAAGTCGGTTGCTGATCCCGGCATAAAAACCCGACTGTCCCCCTGATCCATGATAGTAAACCCTGACCCCAAACTGTGCATCTTTCTCCAGTACCTCTGCGGGAGATATCCTGATCAGGTCTGATGTATGGGTAAAAGTTTCTACATTCCCGTTAAGTAAAATAGAATCAATTACGAGTACATCATTAAGTTCCAGAACCACTTCATCAATGTCTTCCATAGCAGCAATCAGTATATCTGTATATCCTCTGATAAAAGCACTGGTATCGTTCACCTCGAGGGAGATCCCGTAATGCCTTACATCGTATTTCAGAAGTCCCGGATCACTCACATGGGTGGAGAAGTTCATTCGTTCAAAGGAATGGTGTCCTGAACAATAATGATCTGATTCCCCGGCAAGGGTAAACAGCGGAAAACAGCAAAACAGTATATAGAAGTATATTTTATTCATTCAAAATATATCTGCTGTAAAAGTAATAAAACGAATGGGAGGCGGTAATGTTTTATATGCTACCCTATTTAGTTGGATTGGTCTTGGAATTGGATGATTTGGAATAGTTTTAAGTAGGTGAATTGGTTTTCGAATTGGAATAAGTGCCTAGTCGGTCAGGAACTTATAGATGGTTTTCTGGGTATAGATTTCTCCAGGTCGGAGTATGGTGTTTGGGAATTTGGGATGATTGGGTGAATCAGGGAAATGCTGTGTTTCCAGGCAAAGGGCCTGATGCTTTTCATAGGATTCTGCGTTTCTTCCACATATCCCCTTCAGAAAATTGGAACTGTAAAACTGCATTCCTGGTTCTGTAGTATATACTTCCATGACCCTTCCGCTCGTCTTGTGACTGACTCTTCCCGCGAGACGGGCTTCCTTTCCATCGCTGTCCAGCACATAACAATGGTCATATCCGCCTTCAACTTTGTCAAGGTCTTTTCCGATTAGTTTGGGGGACTGGAAATCCAGGGGACTTCCGGATACAGTTTTGATTTCCCCGGAAGGGATAAGATCAGGACCGGGAACGACATACTTGCCTGAATTAATCATTAATTCATGGTCATAAACAGGCATCGAACCACCACCCAGGTTAAAATATGAATGCTGGGTAAGATTTATCGGCGTCGATTTGTCTGTAGTAGCCTCATAGTCAATACAAACCTGGTTGCTATTATCCAATGTATAAGTTACTCTAACCTGGAGGTTTCCGGGATATCCTTCCTCCATATCATGGCTCAAATAGCTAAGGGTCACTCCTGCCCCCTTGTGGTCAGCAAATTCGGTGGCTTCCCAGAGGGCCTTGTCAAATCCGTTCAATCCACCATGAATATGGTTCTCACCGTTATTCTGTACCAGCCTGTAATCATTCCCGTCGATTGAGAACCTGCCACCAGCGATTCGGTTTGCATAACGACCTACCACGGTCCCAATAAAAGGATGTTCGCCAAGATATCCCTCGAGAGTGTCGAAACCCAGAACAATATCATCCAGCTTACCTTTACTGTCAGGAACCTGAAGGGACTGTATTATCCCTCCGTAATTTGAAACTTTAAGGATTAGTCCATCTGGATTAACTGCTGTTATCAGGCTCACTTCCCTGTTTCCTGGTAAAAGTCCGAATGCTTTACGACTTATTTTCATGTTTTATTTTTATGGATGAAAGGGACAAAAATAGCAAAATGGAGAATGTTTAGAACTTTTTCAAAAATAGAATCAATATATTTTATATTTTTGGTCAGCAAAACAAATCAGATAATTACCCTTAAGATCAATCCAATGAAAACATCCAGTATCAGTATTAAAGGACTAGCTTTTACAATTTTTACAATTTTTACCCTATCCATTCTGTTCTCACTTTCCTCCTGCGGAAGTAAAAAGTCCACAGATGGTGCAAAGCAAGGGAATGCCACCGAAGAGGTGGAAGCCAAAGATGCTATAATTAAAGAAATCTCAGATTACCCCCTGCCTACTTCCTTTGAAGTAACCACCCTCCTGATTGACGCGGGTGCAAGCTATATTCTGGATCTATGCAATCATATTGAAAATGCGGATAAATACATTAACCTGAGAAGCAAGGCACTTAACCTGGGAGTCTATGGGGCAGACCTTAGTTATGCAGCCACTTATAAGCAGACCCAGGAAACCATGCAGTACCTCAATGCCTCAGCCAAGCTGATCAACGAACTACAGATCGGATCATTCGATGAAGCACTTGTTACAAAGGTGGAAGAAAGTATTGATGATGTGGATGCATTGATCACACTGATCTCTGATTCATTTTATAAAACTTACGAATACCTGATGAACAATGAGCAGGATGAATTGTCTATTCTTGTCATGGCAGGCAGCTGGATCGAAGCCCTCTACATTTCAACTCAGATTAGTATTATCAGTGCCGACAATGCAAAGATCGTTGAGATCCTCAACGAACAAAGCACTTCGCTTGATAAACTTATTGAAGTGATGGTTCCGGTTTCAGAGTCCGCTAACTCTGCCAGTGTTTTCAAGGGATTGCTTGCCATACAGGAGATTTATAAAAGTGCTGAAGGAAACCTGGCCGGTGCAAAACTGGAAGCACTTATCAAGCAAACAGAACTCCTCAGGACAGAGATCATTTCCTGATCACGTTGAAAATATTCTGAAGATGCTCGGTGGACTCAGTCGGCCGGGCATTTTTTTTGATAAAATCCTTACATTTACTTGATAATCCCAGATTTCAATGAGTGAATCCATTCTCAATGCCCTGATGCAATTGTTTGCCGTCTTTGCCACGGTACAGGATGAGAATGTTTCGGAAACTGGAAGGATGATTGTAAAATCCTTTCTTCTTAGATACCTTAACAAAAGAGAAGTAATTGATGAATACCTTGGACTATTTGATAATTACCGGGTATTCTATCGTCGCGAAGTCTTAGACACCCCTGAAGATACCGGATTTCAGTCCACCGACCTCGATGTAGAAAACATTGCCAGGATCTGCAATCAGATCAGGACAGAGCTCAACCGGCATGAAAGGATAATCGTCCTCTTTCGTTTGATTGAATTTGTTTTTGAAGACCATGAAATTTCCTCCCTTGAAAGGGAATTCGTTATACTCGTCGGAAAAGCATTTTCTATCCAGGGAGAAGAATTGGACAATGCCCTGTTATTTATTGAGGATGACCTGGAAGAGCAGATTCCTCAGGATTACACATTGTTTATCCAGGGGGAATTGCCAGGCTCAATTGAAGAGCTGGAAGGAGATTGGATAGATAAAAACCGTCCCGATCAGGATCTGGTAAATCCTATTTTACAGAAGGACGGATTGCAGGGCAAAATTATTTTTCTGCATTTCAGAAGTTTGAACAGGCTGGTACTGAAATACAAAGGACCTGATACCCTCACAGTTGACGGAAACCTTGTGGAAACAGGAATGGTTTATCATTTTGACGAGGGATCAATTATACGTGGAAGCGGATTCGGTGCCATCTATTATACAGAGGTTGCAAGCAGGTTCCTCCAATCTTCCGAGAGGGTCCGGCTGATCATTAATGCATCAGATATCGAGTTCCGTTTCCAGAATTCCGAAAACGGTATCAAACGTTTCAGCTTTTCTGAATACTCCGGTCAGCTGATTGGGATAGTGGGAGGCAGCGGTGTTGGCAAATCAACGCTGCTGATGCTTTTAAGCGGACAGCTGCCTCTGAGTAATGGCAAGATCGATATAAATAATTACGATCTCTTTAAAGACCGGTTTAAACTGAAAGGGATTATTGGTTTCGTCCCCCAGGATGACCTTCTTTTTGAAGAGTTGACCGTTTATCAGAATCTCTACTTTAATGCCCGGCTCTGCTTTGGACATTACTCGGAAAATCAGCTTGAAGAAGTTGTCCAAACTATTATGATTGAGCTAAATCTACTCGAGATTCAGCATCTGAAAGTCGGTTCCCCTCTGAATAAATTTATCAGCGGGGGACAAAGGAAGCGATTGAACATTGGACTCGAATTAATGCGGGAACCGGGAATTCTGTTCATTGATGAACCTACCTCCGGATTATCTTCTATGGACGCTGAAAATGTGATCAGACTCCTGAAAGAACAGACGGTGAAAGGAAAACTGGTCATCGCCAATATCCATCAGCCCAATTCAAATATCTTTAAAATGCTTGACAAGTTGTGGGTACTGGATAAAGGAGGATTCCCTGTGTATGCCGGGAATCCTGTAGATGCTATCCTGTATTTTAAAAAACTCAGCAGCTATGCAGAAGCAACTGCCGCAGAATGTGGGTCCTGCGGACATGTAAATCCAGACCAGATTCTGGAAATCGTTGAAGCCAAACTGGTGGATGAATCAGGGAAGTACTCACTGGAAAGGAAGATCTCACCTGAAACCTGGTATGAGCATTACCAGGAAAACATTGTTCCTGAAATAAAGATGAAGGAGACAAAGAAGATCCTTCCTGCCAGCACTTTCCGCATCCCTGATGTGACAGTACAATTCAAGGTATTCTTCAAGAGAAACATTCTATCAAAGCTTTCCAACAGACAGTATGTTTTACTGAATCTTCTGGAGGCTCCCATTCTTGCCTTTATACTTGCATTCTTTACGAAATTTTCGCCCGGCAACGAATATCTATTCAGTGAAAACAAGAATATTTCTGCCTATCTTTTTATGTCGGTCATCGTGGCAATCTTTTTAGGCTTGATTGTCAGTGCAGAGGAGATAATTAAAGATCGCAAAGTCCTTCACCGTGAAGCCTTTCTCAATCTGAGCTGGTTTTCATATTTGAATTCTAAGATTATCTATCTTTTTATGCTTTCAGCCATACAAATGCTCCTGTATGTCCTGGTGGGGAACTGGATCCTGGGTATCAAGGGAATGACACTGAGTTACTGGATGATCCTGTTCAGTACAGCAGCCTCTGCGAATATGCTGGGACTGAATATTTCATCCGGGATGAATTCAATGGTGAATATCTATATAATTATCCCCCTCATCCTTATTCCACAGTTGCTGCTTAGCGGAGTTACCGTGAAGTTTGATGACCTTCATGAAAGTTTGACCTCAAAAGTATATGTCCCAGTTGTTGGAGACCTGATGTTTTCACGCTGGGCTTACGAAGCTCTTACAGTGGAACAGGCCATTAATAACCGATTTGATAAAAACTTCTACGCTTTTGACCAAAAGATAAGTGAAGCCAGTTTCACAACATCCTTTTTAATCCCCCGGCTCACCAATAAACTTGAAGAGACAAACAGGAACCTTGGGGTGGAAGGGGATCAGGAACTTGTGAAGAAAAATCTTGAAATGCTTGCATTCGAGGTGGAAAAAATTGGAAGTCGCCCGGATCTTTTCCGGTTTGAACATTGGAAGAAAATGAATTATAATGATTTTGATGCTGAATATTCAACCCAACTGGAAGACTGGTTGACCTATATACGATATCATTACCTGAATATTTCATCGGAGGCTCAGGCAGCAAGGGACGCTGTTTATAATGGACTGGTGGATTCCATAGGGTCTGATGCGGTATACAGCCTTAGACAGGATTATCATAATGATCAGCTCTTTGATCATGTTACCAACCGCCTGGGTGTGGAAAAAATACTGGAGATTGATAACCACCTGGTCCAGAAATCCGATCCCATTTATATGATGCCTGAATCGAACTGGGGAAGAGCACATTTTTATGCACCCTATAAACTTTTCAATGGACAAATGACGGGTACAAAGTGGTTTAATCTTACCATGCTCTGGTGTTTTTCTTTCATCCTGTACATTACACTGCTCATTGATCTGCTACGTCATTTCAATACACGAATAAATTCATTCAAATTCAGGAAGTTTTCCTGATTTTCTAAGATTTCCTGAAATATGAAAAAAGCGCTTAAGCGAATTGCAAAAAGAATTTTCATTATTATCCTTTCGGTATTTGCCATATACATGGTAATCAGCAATATTGACCTTATACGTGAACTGGCCACCAATGAAAAGGTTAAAGTCCTGATCGATTCAGATCCAGCAAAGGCAATGGATGATCTTTTCGCCATTATGAGAATTATGGAGACTGAAGAAATGGAAGTCAAGGGACTCCTGTCCTCCCAATGGAGACTTGCGGATATTGATAATGACAGCACTGTCAGACTTAACACGGAGGAAAATAAATTTCTACTGAATCATTATCACCAGAATCGGGTTCCTTTTCCCGAAGGAAATCCCTTGCCGCTTAAATACTCCTCTGAGAAGGGAAAAACCGGGAGCGAAGCATCGAAGAGAATAATAAGGGCCGTTCATGAGCTTCCCTACCAGGAAAAACTGAATGTACTCTGCCTGGGGGCAGCCACTAATCTTGCGACTGCAATTCAGGAAAAACCGGAAATCATTGATAAGATTGTATGTTATATCCAGGGACCTGTATACGAACCAGGACGGAGGGTATGGGACAAATCTGATCCGGTTACCAGGCTGGATCTTGAGGCCATGAATATCCTGCTGAATCAAGAGGGATTGGAAATTCATCTTCTGCCCTCAAATATTGCGGATGAAATGTTTTTACTGAAATCAGAACTTGCCAAAATATGGAATGATCCTGATTCCCTGCAAAAGAGGATGATCCGCAAGACAGAGGAACTGATCAAAGAAAACGATACTATTCCCTGCCCCTCTCTTGCCCTGGTTCAGGCATACCTGAATCCGGATATGTCAACACAGAAACAATTAATAGCCCCGCCAGAGAACAAACAGCGCAAAATCTATGTCTATTCACGGATCGACGCTGAGAGAATGAGAAAGGATGTAATCAGGACCTTCCGGGAAGAAAATATTAAATAGCTGTTATTCCGGCATGGTATAATTAGACTCCCTGACACTCCTGTCCTTTTCAGAAATGTCAAGCATGGGATTCGGATACCAGATTTTTTCCTGCATCTCGAAATCATACAGGGTCAGAATACGTAAGCGGTAATAGGCCACCCAGTAACTCTGCAGGGAGTTAATATAATCTCTTTTTGCCCGCTCTCTTTCCTGCAGGGCAATATTCAGATCCGTAATGCTGATCTCACCATTCTGGAATTTTCTCAGTGAAATTTCATACCCGTTTTCCGCGACTTTATCTCCCTCCTTGGAGGTCGTAAGCTGGTCCTTTAATAAGCTGAATTGTTCAACCTGTACAACAATTTCTCTGTCAAAATCCTTTCGGTCGTTCTCAACATCATAGATAACAAGATCCCGCTGTGATTCGGCCATTTTAATATTTGATTCCGACCTTCCCCAGTCCATAATCGGAACACTCATGGAAAGTCTCAGAGTCTGCTGTTGTTCAGGCTGGTCGTATATCCCTCCTACTGTGCTTGAATTATTCGACATACCATAACTTCCCCTGAGTGTAGCGGAGAGACTGTTATTCCGTTTAGCCTGTTCCAACTCACGATCTGCTATGATCAGGCGTCGCTGAAAATTGAGTGTTTCTTTCCGGTTCACCTGTGCTTCCCTCCTTGCCTTCTCAACATCAATATTGAATAGAAAAATATCAATTGGCATTTCCAATTCAAGCTGCTGTAAAGGATCGAGCTGTACAAAAGATTTCAATTCAAAATCGGCATTTTTCATTGCCATCTTTGCCTGGTTCATGGACTTTTGCGCATTAATTACCGAAAGTCGTATCCTGGAAAAATCATTTTCAGATATGGTTCCTAGCTCTTGTCTGGTTTCTGCAATACGAAGGTTGTCATTGCTGTTTTTGAGACTACTTTCTGCCAGTGCCAGATTTGTCTGCACACGCAAAAATGTAAAAAACCGATAGGTTGCTGACAGGGCAATCTGTTCAATAGACTCTATAAAACTCCTCATGGATTCTTCGTACACAAGTGGTTCAGTCCGTTTCTGCCACTTATTCCAGTTAAATGAAAATATCGGTTGAACAAAACCAACGGATATGGGTGTGCCCGAATACTCAACATTATTATTGTTGAAGTCTTCAATTCTGTACACAGAAGTTGCTGCATAGATCCGGGTCCCGGTTTGTGCAATGGTCTGGCTAAGGGCAAGATTTGCATACATTCTGGCGTTAGACACATTTTTAAACTCAACACTCCCGTCTGGCTGTGTGATCGGTTCAGTGGAATGTGCAATATTTGGCAAATCACCTGTTAAAATCAGTTGGGGGCGGAATCCTGTCTGAAAATTCTTCCATCTCCAGTAAGATCTTACATTATAGTTTTGCACATACTTGATATTGGTAGACTGTGTAATAGCCAGGTTGACCACATTTTTCAGACTCAAACTCAAGGGAGGAATTTCCAATAATGCCTGTTCCTTTTCCTGTCCATGTCCCTCTTGCATACAAAGCAATAGCAACGTCAATCCAATAATCAGCCTGGATAAAGTTTTCCTTACCATGATAAAATGATTTAATTGCCAATAACGATTTCAGGCCGGTTCCGGAACTCCGTTGTCTCGGATATGACAACTTCATCCCCAATCTCAAGACCTGAAGTAATTTCAATAAAATCCGTCCCCCGTAATCCCACCTCTACACTTTTTTTGACAAGTGTATTTTGCATTCTGACGTACAGATCAATGTTTTTCCCCCTGCCTATCCCATCTCCCATTTTCAATCTCAGGACATCCTTTTTCATCCGTCTCACGATCAATAACTGAAGATGCATATTGGACAATAATTTAGGATTATTACTTTCTTCAAGAAAAACATCAAACTTAATTTTGTTTCCTTCCACTTCCGGAGAAACCATTCCTATTTGTCCAATAAGTCTTTCCCGATCCACCAAAGCGAAAACCGTTTTCCCGGTTTTTACCAGGTCTGCATTCTCGTCATCAACAGAACCGTTTATTTTAAAAGAGCTTAGATCAGAGATGCGGACAAGTAGCTTATCCTTACCAACCATCTCCCCTTCCTTTCCATTGATTGAAAGGATAATTCCGGATGAAGGAGCCCTGACCGAAGTTTTTAGAAGGGTTTCCTTTTTGGCTTCCAGGTCCCTTTCCTGTATATCTATCTGAAGTTCCAGTCCCCTTTCTTCGATTACCAATTGCTGCAGACGAATAGAATTCTTTGACTGTATCATCTCCAGATCCTTCTCCGCAAGTGTCAGTTCCTGTTTTGTCTGGTCAAATTTGGCCGGGGATATACCGCCTACTTCAAGCAGTTGTTCCTGGTCCGCAATATCAGAATTTATGGATGCAATCTTCAGCTTTTTCATCTCCACCTGGTAATCCAGGTCCAGGCGGGTACTCTTTGCATTAAGCTTGGTACGTTGCAGGCTATTCCGCTTAACGTCGATCTGATCCTCCAGCTTTTCAATTTCTTCTTCAAGTGGACCCGGATCCAGCCGGAGAATGGTCTGGTATGCATTGACCCTGCTTCCAGGAGCCTGAAGGACCTTTTCAATCCTGGTGGAAGCCGGACTCAGAAGCAATACCTCACTCTCAGGAACAACTATTCCTTCCGCCTCAATGGTGGTCAGAACAGTACCCTTTTCAATCCTGGCTGTCTTGAATGAGGATATTGAAATAGAAGGCGGAGCAAATACTGCAAGGTTTCTGAAAGCTACTAAACCGGCAACTATTAAAACTACAGAAATGAAAATTACTATAAGAATGTTCCTACGCGACATAATTAGGTTCAGGATTAAAGAGATAGGTTATCATGTGAAAGTGCAAAAATATTAATCTTAACGGAAAAAATAGCCTGGAGGTATGAACAATTTGCAAAAGAATTGAACAGAGGTATTGCCAGCCTGATCAATAAGGCTATTTTTATAGAGTAAAAACAAAAAAAACTCTGCTATGGATTACCTCCCTGCCTCAGACAGATACAATAAGATTTCCTACAGAAGATGTGGGAAAAGCGGACTTAAGCTTCCGGAGATTTCAATGGGACTCTGGCAAAATTTCGGACATGTGGATTCCGGAGAAACTATAAGAGATATCCTCCTTGCTTCATTTGATGCAGGGATTACCCATTTTGACCTTGCGAATAACTATGGGCCCCCTCCGGGTTCCGCAGAAGAGAATTTCGGAAAGATTTTAAAAAGAGATCTCCATGCCTGGAGAGATGAACTTATTATCTCCTCTAAAGCAGGTTACCTTATGTGGCCTGGCCCTTACGGGGATTTTGGATCCAGAAAATACCTGGTATCCAGCCTTGACCAGAGCCTTAAACGCATGGGAATGGATTATGTGGATATTTTCTATCACCACCGTCCTGATCCTGAAACTCCCCTGGAAGAAACCATGATGGCACTCGACCATATTGTTCGTTCAGGAAAAGCCCTGTATGCCGGAATCTCAAATTATCCTCCCGATCTTACCAGAAAAGCAGTCTCCATCCTGAAATCCCTTGGCACTCCCTGCCTGATCCATCAGCCCAAGTATTCCATGCTGGTCAGAACTCCCGAAGAGGGATTGCTGGATGTACTGGAAGAAGAAGGCATAGGATGTATCCCCTTTTCACCCCTGGCACAGGGACTGCTAACTTCCAGGTACCTGGATGGGATACCGGAAGGATCGAGGGCTGCAAGGGACTTCTTCCTAAAGAAGAATTCCATTACCCCGGAACTGCTAGTACGCATGGAAAAACTGAATAAGTTAGCCTCCTCACGAAATCAATCCCTTGCCCAAATGGCCATTGCATGGTTACTGAAAGACCCCCGGGTCACTTCGGTCCTGATAGGAGCCAGTTCAGTAAAACAATTATTGGATAACCTGGGTGCCCTGGAAAACATTGAATTCAGTGAGGAAGAACTCAAGCGTATCAATGAAATTTTATGAGAACCTATAATTGGGGCATAATAGGTGCAGGAAATATAGCCGGACAATTTGCGGAAGATCTGAAACTTCTTCCCAATGCCAGGCTTCAGGCCATTGCATCCAGATCTGCTGACAGATCTGCTGAATTCGCCCGAAAATATAATATCCCCATGCATTATGGTTCATGGGAAGAGATGTCAGGCGATCCTGAGATTGATATTGTCTATGTGGCAAGCCATCATCCTTTTCACTTTGAAAACACCCTCTCTAGCCTGAAGGCAGGAAAAGCAGTACTATGCGAGAAACCCTTCACCATGAACATGAGGGAGCTGGATACTTTGGCTGAGACGGCTAAAGAAAATAATGTATTTCTGATGGAAGCGATCTGGACCCGATTTCTTCCTTCTACAAAAAAAGTCCTTGAAATTGCGGATTCTGGTGAACTTGGAAAACTGGTGAACGTTATTGCTGATTTTGGTTTCCACCTGGAATTTGATCCCTCCCATCGTCTTTTCGATCCTGCCAAAGGAGGAGGTGCACTGTTGGATATAGGGATTTATCCCGTTTTTATTTCACTTCTCCTTGGGGGCATTCCGGAAAATATTAAGGCTGAGGCCCGATTTGCAGCTTCACATGTCGATCATAGCGGGCATCTGATCTTTGAACAGGCAAATGATGTGATATCCTCCCTGAACTACACCCTTGTTGCGGATTCACCAACAGAGGCAAATATCCTGTTTGAAAAAGGTTGGATACGCATGGAATCCTGGTGGCTGACTCCGGGTCCCATTACCCTGCACCGGCATGGAGAAGATCCGGAAAAGCTGGAATTCCCAGAACCCGGCAATGGCTATCATTATGAAGCCTCAGAGCTCATGCGCTGCCTTGATGAGGGTCTGACTGAAAGTCCCTTACTTCCCCTGGAGTTTAGCAAGGGACTGATGGGAACACTTGATTCCATTCGTGCAATATGCGGTATACATTATGAACAGGATGAATAATTAACTGATTCTATTATGAAAAAACTACTATTCCCAGTATTACTAAGTATTCTTGTTTTCTCTTGTACAACAGAAAAGCCTGAACAGTTACCCAATATCATATATTTCATTGCCGATGACCTGGGTTACGGGGATGTGGGCTGTTTCGGACAGGAGAAAATTCCAACACCCAATATTGACCGTCTGGCTGCCGAAGGAATGATGCTGACACAGCATTACTCAGGATCAACTGTATGTGCTCCCTCCCGTTCCTCTCTTATGACGGGACAACATACCGGGCATACTGCCGTAAGGGGAAATTTGTCAGCCAAACCAGAGGGACAATGGCCCATTCCTGATGAGACCCTCACCCTAGCCGAAATGCTTAAACAAAAAGCTTATGTCTGCGGGGGATTTGGGAAATGGGGACTGGGTGGTCCCGGTACAACGGGTGATCCGATTTACCAGGGCTTTGATGAATATTTTGGATATAACTGCCAGTCACTTGCACATAATTATTATCCCTTTCATTTGTGGAATGGACTTGAAAAGGTCATTCTGCCAGAAAATGAAGGAGATAAACAGGGTATTTATGCCCCCCAGCTTATCCATAAAAAAGCACTTAGCTTTATAAAGAATAATAAGGATAAACCGTTTTTCCTGTTCTATCCCAATGTAATCCCCCATGCAGAATTGTTCGCTCCTGAAGAATATATGGAGCTGTACCGTAATAAATTCCTGCCTGAGAAAAGTTATGAGGGTGCAGATCCGGGCCATCCCAGGTATAAGGTCGGCGGATACGGTTCCCAACCCGAAGCCCATGCCGCTTTTGCGGCTATGATCACCGTGCTGGATGAGCAGGTAGGTGATTTGCTGGATCTTGTAAAAGAACTCGGACTTGCCGACAATACCCTCATAATTTTCACTTCGGATAACGGTCCCCATCTTGAAGGTGGAGCAGACCCGGATTATTTTAACAGCAACGGTGATTACAGAGGTTATAAAAGGGACCTGTATGAGGGAGGAATACGTGTCCCTACAATTGCCTGGTGGCCGGGAAAAATCAAAGCCGGTTCTTCATCAGATCATCTGTCGGCATTCTGGGATGTGTATCCGACTTTTGCAGAACTGACCGGACAGGAAATACATCATAATATCGATGGTATTTCATTTTTGCCAACCCTGCTGGGCAATGATGGACAGGAAGAACATTCATATCTTTACTGGGAGTTTCATGAAAAAGGGGGAAGACAGGCGATTCGAAAGGGAGAATGGAAACTGGTAAGGTACAATGTATATGACTCCACCCGGATTACAACTGAATTATATAATATATCCCTGGATCCCGGAGAAGAAATGAATATAGCAGAAAACCATCCTGAGTTGGTATTGGAACTCCTGGATCAACTCAAGAATGCCCGGTCGGATTCGGAAGCATTTCCTTTTACAAGAAAATAAGATAACTATCATTAAAGTTCCCATAGCAAATAGTATGAACCAAAAAGAGATCGATTACATCAGGAAAAAGAAGGGTTTTATCATCGATATGGATGGAGTACTCTACCACGGGAACAAATTGCTTCCCGGGGTTAAGGAATTCCTTGATTGGCTTAAGGAATCGAATAAAAAATTTGTTTTTCTTACCAACAGCAGTGAGCGCTCACCCAAAGAACTAAAGGAAAAACTGGGAAGATTGGGCATTGCAGTAGATGACTCTGTTTTCTACACATCTGCCCTGGCTACTGCCATGTTTCTTTCCAGCCAGAAACCTAAAGGGACTGCATTCATTATTGGTGAAGCGGGACTGATCAATGCCCTGTACAATGTCGGTTACACCATGAATAATGTTGATCCGGATTATGTGGTTATGGGAGAAACACGGACCTATTCCTATGAAAAACTGGAGCACGCTGTCAACCTTGTCCTGAAAGGTGCCAAACTCATAGGTGCCAATCCTGATCTCACAGGTAACACCGAAACCGGTATTGCCCTCGCCACAAAATCACTCATTGCTCCAATTGAACTGGCTACGGGAAGGGAAGCCTATTTTGTTGGAAAGCCCAATCCCTTGATGATGAGAAACGCATTGAAAAAGATCGGATGTACCCGTGAAGATTCTATCATTATTGGAGACCGTATGGATACAGATATAATTGCCGGAATCGAATCAGAAATTGATACCTGCCTTGTTCTCAGCGGTATAACGGACAAGGAAGCCATGATGAAATTTGCCTACTCACCCGGTATCGTACTGAACGGTGTGCTTGATATTGTTCAGTCCCATGATTAAGGCTATATTATTTGATATGGACGGGGTGCTGGTGGATTCGGAGGAATTTATCCGGGAAGCTGCTATTAGGATGTTCAAGGAGAAGGGATTTACAGTTGAGGCTGCGGATTTTATCCCCTTCACAGGTACGGGTGAAAACCGGTTTATCGGAGGAGTGGCCGAGAAATACGGTATTCCCCTGGAAATTGAGGAAGCCAAAACAAGAACTTACCTGATCTACGAAAAAATAGTTGAAGGTCGACTCAGCTCATTACCCGGGGTATTTGAAACTATGGCCTTATGCAGGGAATTGAATCTGAAAACAGCAGTTACTACATCTGCAGATGAATTCAAGATGCTGGTAAACCTTAAAGAGATCGGACTACCGGTAAAATCATTTGATATAACCGTCTTCGCAGATATGGTTAAAAACAAAAAACCGGATCCTGAGATCTATCTTACCGCCTGTAATATGCTGGGATTACAGAAAACCGAATGCATTGTAATTGAAGATTCCATTACTGGACTCCAGGCTGCAACTGCAGCGGGTATGAGGAGCATTGGACTCAGTACAACATTTCCTCCGGAGGAATTGAAACTGGCCGATTATATAATACCTGATCTTTCATATATGAGCAAGGAATTACTTTCCATCTGACCAGAGCCTTTCCATCTGACCAGAGCATGTTATATAATATTATGCTCCCAAATGAAATTCATTTTTTATATTTTTAGTCATTCAATAACACTATCAGAACATGTCTATGATAAAACTTGGTAATACGGATCTTGAAGTATCGGAAATCGCCTTTGGAGCATGGGCCATCGGTGGCTGGATGTGGGGAGGAAATGATGACAAAGATTCAAGGCAGGCTCTTGATATTGCCATCGATCATGGCATTACTACTATAGATACTGCACCGGTTTATGGTTTCGGTAAAAGTGAATGCCTTGTGGGGAATGCAATTCAGGGGAAAAGGGACAAGGTCCAGATCCTGACAAAATATGGTCTGCGCTGGGATGAGGAAATCGGAGAATTCTTTTTTTCTACCAGTCTGAATGATGGAACACCGGCAAATATTCACAGGTATTCCGGAAAGGAAAGTATTATCAAAGAATGTGAAGAAAGCCTGAAAAGATTACAGACGGATTATATTGACCTCTATCAGATACACTGGCCCGACCCGACTACCCCTGTGGAAGAAACTATGGAAGCTGTTGAGACCCTTATCCGGCAGGGCAAGGTTCGTGCCGCAGGAGTAAGCAACTACGGTGTCGAAGATATGAAAAAGGCCGGTTCTGTTCTGCCGCTTGCCTCAAATCAGGTTGCATACAGTATGGTTAAAAGGGATATAGAAAAAGACATCCTTCCCTACTGCGTTGAAAATAATATTAGCATCCTTGTATACAGTCCAATGCAAAGAGGTATTCTCGGAGGAAAGATTCAACCCGACCACCGGTTCAGAAGGGGGGATAACCGGCCCGATACTCCCTATTATAGACTCGGAAACATCATCCGAATAAATGAATTCCTGGATAAGATTCGCCCTATCGCTGAAAATAGGAATGTCAGTCTCTCTCAGCTTGTCCTTCGATGGACACTTCAACAACCCGGGGTTTCATGTCTTCTTGCCGGGGTAAGGAATGAAGAACAACTCATTGAGAATGCTGGTACTCTTCTCTTCAAATTAAACGAGTCCGAAATAGACATGATAAACGAGCATCTGGAAAACCTTGAACTTATCTTTGATGAGTAATAAATAAAGTGTTAACTTCCCCTGGTGAGTAAGTATATATTAAAGGATTTTCCGGATTCTTCGGCACTGTTATTCGACTACCAGAGTTTAACCCAGAAGGATGTGCCCAGGGTAAATGCCCATGTCCATACACATTTCTCCTTTAGCTATTTCCCTGGAATTCCTGCAATTTTTGAGCAAGCTCTCAAAGATGGTGTTTCTGTCCTTGGCATAAATGATTTTTTTATGGCCGACGGATTCAGGGAATTCTATTCAGAGGCACTGAAGAATAAGATCTTTCCCATGTTTAATATTGAGATCACCGGTCTCATGTTAAAGGAACAGTATGACAGGTTCAGGATAAATGATCCGGTAAATCCGGGACGGACATACCTTTCCGGAAAGGGTATTGATTATCCCTTTCATTTGGATGAGGAACAGGCACTTAAATTGCAGAACAGCCGGTATGAAAGTCAGCTGCACGCCAAAGAGCAGGTTGAAAATGCCAGCAAAATACTTCAAGAGATTGATAAAGACCTGATACTGAAGTACTC
This sequence comes from uncultured Bacteroidaceae bacterium, assembly GCA_963777115.1. Taxonomy (GTDB): domain Bacteria; phylum Bacteroidota; class Bacteroidia; order Bacteroidales; family SM23-62; genus SM23-62. The sequence goes on from CAVZPP010000006.1 coordinate 41,952, forward strand.
AGAAGTTAAACGTAAATACGCCAGGGAATTTGTCACTGAAAGGCATCTTAGCCGTGCCATCCGGATACTTATATCCGAAAAATATCCTGATTCCACTCATCAGAAGGAGATCCTATCAAAAATTTTTGCCAGCCACAAATGTTGTGCAGACCTAAATGATAATGCCGCCATAGAAAATGAGATTAGATCAAGATTCCTGAAATCAGGAGGAAGAGCTTTTGTGCCGGAAGAAGAGGCTGCTTTTATATCAGTTTCTGAAGTCCTTGGAATAATAATTAATGCAGGGGGAATACCCAGTTACAGTGTTCTGCTTGATGATGAAAAAGGAAGGTGTACAGAGTATGAAGCCAATAAACAAATCCTGCTGAATGAACTTCTCTCTAAGAATATCCATTGCATAGAGTTTATTCCATCCAGAAACCATCCGGAAATTCTCAAAGACTATGCAAGGTTTTTCAGAAAAAACAACTTCCTGGTGCTATTCGGCACTGCTCACAGTAGTCCGGAGAAAAGACCCCTGGCGGTTTGTACAAGGGACTGTCAACCTCTTGATGAGGAGCTATCTGAATTCTCCTTTGAAGGGGCAAGTGTGGTCGCCGCCCATCAGTATCTCAGAGCAAGGGGAGAACAGGGGTACCTGGACTCAAATGGAAATCCGAAGAAAAAAAGATTGGATGAATTCATCTCCCTGGGCAAGGCTGTAATTCACCACTTTATCAGATCCTGAAATTTTCGGCAAATTCCTTTGATATATAATTATCATACTGCAGGCAGACATGTGAAGCAAATTGAACACCTGCCCGAACCATCCCAAGGATATCCTCTTTCCGCATATTTATGATGTCACCTTTTTGTATCCCTTTTTCAAGCAAATAATAGACCAGGCCAGCATTGTAATTATCTCCAGCCCCAATGGTGCTGACCGGGTTCAGCTTTTCTGAGGGTACTGTGAGATGAAAATTATTGCATATGACTTCTGATCCTTCCGCATTTTTTGTGTAAACCAGGATTTTTGAGCTGGTATCAATCAAACTGTGCAGATCTACCGGGGTTTCAATACCGAATATCAATTGAAAATCCTCATCGGATCCTCTTATGACATCAGCATATTCAAGGTTCTCCAGGATCCTGGGTTTCAATTCATCCAATTCAGAAAGATGGGCCTTTCTGAAATTAGGATCATAGACAATGAGAGATCCGGCATTTTTGGCCCTTTCAAGAAATCTAAGGACGGAACTTCGTACCTCTGCATTACTGGCATAGATTGATCCGAATAATACAATATCAGCTTCCGTAAGATCATCAGGAAGAGCTTGCAGTCGTTTTTCGGGAAAATCTTTATAAAATGTATAACTGGCATTATTATTCGGGTCAAGGAAAGCCAGTGCAAGGGCGGATTTGCCATCAATATAACGCATAACAAACCGGGTATCAACTCCATTCTCAACCAGGTATGAGTCAATTAAATCTCCAACACTATCCCTGCCATACTCACTAATAAAACAAGGATTCCATCCCAGCCTGCCAAGGGATATAAATGTATTCAGGACTGATCCGCCGGGCTTGGCGGCCATAGGTTCGCCGTCTTTAAAAATGATATCAAAGACTGTTTCACCGAACCCAAAAACTCTTCTTTTCATATTATTTAATAAGGGATGATATCTCCTTGAACTCTGGAGTTCCTGAAAACCTGCAGATCTCTAATAAAAGCGACTCATAACTTGTTATGATAGCACCCTCCTTCCCCATTCTCCTGATGGCAGTAGTCTTATCGGATATACTCCTGGATGAAACACAATCCTCCACAACAACAGGGGTATATCCTCTTTCCAAAAGATCAAGTGAGGTCTGCATAACACAGACATGAGTCTCAATGCCGGCAAGAATAATAAATTCTTTCCCCATCTCCTCAAGTCCCTTTATAACTGCCGGCTCATCACAACAGGAAAATGCTGTTTTCTCAATATAACTGAAGGAGTCAAAAAGCTCCTCAATGGGTTCAATCGTTTTTCCCAATCCCTTACTGTACTGCTGTGTCACCATCATAGGAATATTCATCACCTTCAGTCCCCTGATCAGTATTCCCGTATTTGAAGCAATTAGATCATGATCTTGAATATGAGGAATTAATCTTTCCTGTATATCTATGATCAAAGCAGCTGTATTGTCCCTTTGGATTCTCATAAATCTAATGTATTCTAGGATTCATTGTTCCTGGACTTATGCCCAAGATATCCCCCATGATGTCGTCTGGCATAATCCTGAGAGCTAAATCCTATTTTTTCCATTTGGAGTACAACAAGAATATCCCCAATGACCGTCATAGTCGTGGTGGAAGTTGTGGGGGTTAGGTTCAGGGGACAGACCTCTTTAGGATTTCCTGTGTGTATTAGTACATCAGACCTGTCAGCAAGTTCAGATATGGGATTTCCGCTGATGACAATCAATGGAAGCCTGCCACTCATTTTCTCAACTAATTCGATCAGCTCAATAATCTCCCGGGTTTTTCCTGAATTACTGACCAACAGCAACAAATCATTTTTCTGGATTACTCCCAGGTCCCCATGTTGGGCATCACTGGGATGAAGAAATATAGCCGGTGTGCCGGTGGAGCTGAAAGTGGTAGCCATACTCAGGGCGATCTGTCCGGCTTTCCCCATTCCGCTGCAGACGATTTTGCCTCCTCCCCCATGTACCCTCTGGTTTATCAGATCCCTAGCTTTATAGAAAGCATCCGTAACAGGAATATTACTGATGGCCTCCGACTCCTGTTGTAACAGGTCCTCTATCCTTTTCATAATTGACAATCTACTACATGTAATCAAGGATCATTTCCTTGAGCTTGCTGAGATCAGCATTAAATCTCCTGATACCATCCGACAATTTTTCTGTGGCCATGGCATCTTCGTTAAGCATCCATCGGAATCCCTTTTCATCCAGGGAGATTTTTTCTATATCCGATTTCATAGCTTCCGCTGGATCAAGCTTCCTTACAAGATCCCCAACAGTCCCTTCTAACTCAGCAAGCAATGAAGGTGAAATCGTAAGCAGATCGCATCCGGCCAGTTCGATAATCTCTTCGGTATTTCTGAAACTGGCACCCATAACCTCGGTTTTATATCCAAATTTTTTATAATAGGTGAAAATTTCCCTGACAGATATTACACCGGGATCTTCTGATCCGGGAATATGATCCACTCCCCTGTCCTTTTTATGCCAGTCATAGATTCTTCCCACAAAGGGAGATATTAATTGCACCCCGGCCTCCGCACAGGCAATGGCCTGAGCCATACTGAATAAAAGCGTAAGATTGCAGTGTATTCCTTCTTTTTCAAGAACTTCGGCAGCTCGCACACCTTCCCATGTTGTGGCCAGTTTGATCAGTATTTTTTCTTTTCCAATACCCGCCTCATTGTACAGGCCTATAAGTCTTCTTGCCTTTTTTATTGAGGCTTCTGTATCGAATGAAAGACCTGCATCCACCTCCGTAGATACTCTTCGTGGGACAACTTTGAGAATCTCTATGCCAAAATTCACTGCAAGCTTGTCCAGGATATGGTCCATGAGCTCTTCCTGGCTTCCATTCTGTGCTTTTCCAAAAGCAACAGCATCGCTCAAAAGGGACTTATATTTCTCATTCTGAGCTGCAGCATATATTAATGAAGGATTCGTGGTGGCATCCAGGGGAGTAAATCTTTCAATGGATTGAAAATCACCAGTGTCCGCTACAACTTCAGTGTACTGCTTTAATTGATCTAAAAGGTTCATAATGGAATTTTTACATTGGATTAAAAAACGATAACTCAAATATAATTCATATATACATATAAAGGAGGAAATAAAAATCTGTATTTTTAATGGAAAATGTAAATTCATGGCTTCAGGCTTCCTTATTAGACATACATCCAGAATTTTACCTGTCCTGGTTGTCATAATTCTGATTTCTTCTTGTCAGAAGAATCTTGAAACAAAAGCCTTTCATTCGTACTGGGAATTTCTCCCGGACAGGTACTGGATTGGACCCGAATACTGGGCTAACAGGCTTCAGGATTGGCAGCTTAAAAACGGCAGGCTTGAATGCATCAATACAAAACTTCCCAAAAGAACCCTTCACCTTCTGCCAAGACATCTATCCGGCCGCCCCGGTTCACTTGTTATGGAAGTCACTATGGGACTGGAGAAGACAGCCGGCGATAATCCAGAACAGGTATGGTCGGGGTTTCTTTTGGCTGCAGGAAGCGAGTCTATGGATTATCGAAGAAGAGCCCTGATACATGGAGCTGCAGGGAATGGTGGTGGCCTGATCGCAGGGGTGAATGAAAGAGGAGGACTCTTCCTGATCGATAATGAAACCGGAAAAAAGTGGAATTCAGTTCCGGCCAAAAAAAATCCCGGAAAATCGCTTCCGGATTCGTATTTACTCACACTGGAACTGATACCAAAGGGAAATCAGTATCATTTAATTTTTACTACATCCATTCCTGATTCAAAGGAAGAATACCTCAGGCTGGATACCTTAATTCAATTACATGATAATTTTGAAGGTAACCTGGCACTTATCTGCAACGGTGGGAAATTTTGGTTTAAGGACTGGAAAGTAAAGGGCTCCAAAATCAGGGTGAATAAGGAAAATAATCTTGGTCCCATTATAGGTACCCAATATACCCTTAGCGATGGAATCCTGAAACTTACTGCACAATTACCCCCGATCAGCGAGTCTGATGATCAGACAGTAGACCTTGAGATCCGGGACGGGTCAAGCGGTAAATGGAACACCAAAAGTTTAAGCCAGGTGAAAATTCCCGGATATACGGCCACTTTCAGGGTTATCGGCTGGAGAGACGAAATAAGACATGATTACAGGATTCGCTACCATATTACAGATGCTTCTGGCAAGCTACGCCCATATTATTATTACGGTGTTATTGTTCAGGACCCGGTAGAGAAGGAGGAGATCGTCCTGGCAGCCTTTACCGGCAACAGTAACAGCCATGGCAGTATAAACAGGAGGAATTTTAATTTTTCAGAGTTACTCTGGTTTCCCCATGAGGAACTTACAACTTATGTAGCCAAGCACCAGCCAGATCTTTTGTTCTTTTCCGGGGATAATGTATACGAAGGCAGACCTACCCCACCCGACCGCAGTTCTGAATTGAATACAGGACTCGACTACCTGTATAAATGGTACCTTTTTCTATGGGCTCATGGCAATCTGACCAGGAATATCCCTTCCATTACCATACCCGACGACCACGATGTATATCATGGAAATATTTGGGGAGCCTCCGGAGCAGAAGCTCCTGCCAGACCGCCGGACGGAATATACCCTGAGTATTTTAAAAATTTCAGGGGACACTGGCAACAGGATCAGGGAGGATATAAGCTTTCCCCGGAACTGGTAAACATGATCCAGCAAACACAGACCAGCCATTTGCCTGATCCTTATGATCCTTCCCCAGTAAAGCAAAATATCGGGGTCTATTATTGTAATATAAATTATGGCAGAATCAGCTGGGCTGTCTTTGAAGACAGAAAATTCAAATCAGCACCCGGAAAAATCCATCCGGAATATAAGATTGTAAATGGATTTTCTCAGATCAAGGGACTAAAAGGAGAGCTTTTGGATTCTCCCGATGCTGAATTGCTCGGAGAAAGACAATTATCTTTTATCAGGGAATGGGCTGCCGACTGGAAGGGAGTCGATCTGAAAGTGGCACTCAGCCAGTCAGTATTTGCTAATCTTTCAACCTACCCTGATACTTTCCTGACAGATGCCCAGACACCCAGGTTAACCACCCTGCCCCAGGGAGTAATACCAAAGGATTACAGCAAGGCAAAAGACATGGATTCGAATGGATGGCCCCAAACAGGCAGAAATAAGGCCATCGATGAATTGCGAAAAGGATTTGCTCTTATGGTAGGTGGCGACCAGCATCTTGGATCCGTTATACATCATGGGATTAACGATTGGGAAGATGCCGGGTATTCTTTCTGCGTACCTTCCATTGCTAATCTATGGCCTAGACGCTGGTTCCCTCAAAAACCGGGAGAAAACCACCAGGAGGGAATGCCCGCATATACAGGACGCTACCTGGATGGTTTTGGTAACCGGATAACTGTACACGCTGTTTCAAATCCCTATATATCCAATAAGGAACCGGCAGAACTTCATGACCGGGCCCCCGGATACGGTATTGTAAAACTGAATAAACAAACCCAGGAGATAATTCTTGAATGCTGGCCAAGATATTCAGATCCCGAAGCATTTAATGCTGAACAATATCCAGGATGGCCTGTAAGCCTGCAGATGGCAGACAATTATAAACGCCATCCCAGGGAATGGCTACCTCCCTTACATGCAGAAGGATTAAGCCATCCTCCCGTGGTACAAATTATTAACGAAATCACAGGGGAGATAATATATACCCTCAGGATCATGGGATATACCTTTCAACCCGGGGTTTTTGAAAAAGGAAGCTATTCAATCCACATTGGAGAACCAGGAACATCTGAAATAAAAACCATTTCAGGTATTTCCTCAAAGGTAGAACCGGTACAGGATACCATATACATCGACTTCGACTAGATCCATCTAAAAGTCTTATTTCTATTAAACTTCATTCTTTCGGATGAAGTACGCCTATTATATATATAGCTTTCATATATATTATATATATTTTCTTTACCCCCCCCTTTTTTTACTTATAAAAATTTTAAATAGTATCTTTTTTATTTTTACCCCCCTATTTTTGATTACTTATTCAAATATTATATATAGTTTTGTAGCGAAAGATGTTTATTTATCAATCTAAATCATTTACATTATGAAAAGAGTTACTTATTTCTCAGCAATTTTATTGGCAGCAACCTTACTTTTAGGACCCGCAATAAATTCATCGGCACAGGAAGAAAAGGAATCACCGATTAGCATAGGAGCTGACCTGGTATCCCGATATGTTTGGAGAGGTCTTGATTATGGAGCTTCACCCAGCATACAACCTTATATTGAATTAGGTTTAGGAGGCTTTGCATTCGGAGCATGGGGAGCATATACAACAAACCTTCCCGGAGTTCAGGAAATGGATTTCTATACGAGCTATACTTTTAACGATTTAATTACAATTGGGGTTACCGACTATTTTTTTCCAGATGAAATTTTTGGATACGACTATTATGAATTCAGACAGGATTCCTCCGGACATGTCATTGAGGGTATGGTATCTTTTAATGGACTTGAAAATCTCCCCCTGTCTGCCAGTTTAGGTGTTAACCTTTATAATGATTCAAATAATTCAATCTATTTTGAACTTGGATATAGTTTTTCAATTCTGGATGTCTTTGTTGCTATGGGCAATGGAATATATTCAACCGATACCGAGTTTGGATTAGTGAATCTGGGTATTTCAGCAAGTAAGGAAATTCCCATCACTGACAAGTATGGTCTTCCAATCTCTGCTTCTCTGATAACAAATCCCAATGCCAAACAAGTCCACCTGGTATTTGGAATATCCTTCTAAGTAAGTAATCAGAAATATTGTTCACAGTCTGATCATGCAAAAATTGAATGCATGCAGGCATAATCTGTAATCAAATGAAAAAAATTGAAGCAATAATCAGAAAAACCAAGTTTGCTGAAGTAAAAGAAAAACTTCACGAATCCGGCATTGACTTTTTTACCTATTTTCCTGCAACAGGCATAGGGAAAGCCATTCAGAGCAGGGTATACAGGGGAATAGCTTACGACACCAGCAGCATCGAGAGATTGATGCTCTCCATTGTTGTCAGGGATATAAACCTGGAAAAAACAATAGATGCCATTATAAAATCAGCCAGTACCGGTGAAATCGGAGACGGTAAAATCTTTGTGTCCGATATCAAAGAGAGTTACAGGATCCGTACCGGGGAAAAGGGTGATGAGTCCTTGTATACAAAGGACTAATAAAATATTAATAATCAAGTAAAATATATTATCATGGAAGAAACAAAAGTTATTGATGGGGTAGTTACGGCTGTCAGCGAACTTAACGTATCGCTAGACACAGTATGGGTGCTTGTTGCAGCTGTACTGGTAATGTTCATGCAGCCTGGATTTGCAATGGTAGAAGCAGGATTTACCAGGGGCAAAAACACAGCGAACATACTAATGAAAAACCTGGCTGATTTTGCCATTGGAACACTCGTATTCTGGTTCATTGGTTATACTATCATGTTTGGAGAAGACATTGGTGGATTTATTGGTAAGGTTTCCCTGTTCTCAAACAGTGATGGCATAAACGGTATAACAGATAAAGCAAGCCTGATGTTCCAGACAGTTTTTGCAGCTACTGCAGCAACCATCGTTTCAGGGGCCATGGCTGAAAGGACAAAGTTCAACACCTATCTGATATTTAGCTTGTTCATTACCCTGGTCATTTACCCTATTTCAGGTCACTGGATATGGGGTGGCGGATGGCTATCAGAATTAGGATTTCACGATTTCGCAGGTTCCACCGTTGTTCACTCTGTGGGTGCATGGGTTGGACTGGCAGGAGCGATTATGGTTGGACCAAGACTTGGGAAATACAATGGAAAACCCAATGCCATTCCGGGACATAACCTTGCATTAGGTGCACTCGGTGTATTCATACTCTGGTTTGGATGGTTCGGTTTCAATCCCGGGTCACAACTGGCAGCATCCGGCACAGGAAATGCTCTTGCCATCTCTCATATATTCATTACTACAAACCTTGCTGCTGCTGCAGGAGCAATGACTGCCATGTTTATCACCTGGAAAAGGCATAAGCGCCCTGGACTATCCCTCACCCTGAACGGCGCTTTAGCGGGATTGGTGGCAATAACTGCGGGTTGTGATATTGTATCACCGGGTGGAGCTGTTATTATTGGAATCATTGCAGGTTTCGTTCTCGTCTTCGGTGTTGAATTGTTTGACAGGGTTTTTCGTGTGGATGATCCAGTGGGTGCTATTTCTGTTCACGGACTCAGCGGTGCCACAGGTACTCTCCTGGTGGGATTATTCGCAACGGATGGTGGATTATTTTACGGCGGTGGTGCATCCCTCCTGGGTGTTCAGTTTATCGGCGTGCTATCGGTAGCAGCCTGGGCACTGGGACTGGGATTCCTTCTGTTCTTTGTACTTAAGAAAACCATCGGAATTCGGGTTGAAAAGATTGTTGAAGAAGAAGGATTGGATATCTACGAACACGGAGAATCCGTTTACAATTAAAATATAAAGGTTAGTAATTGTTAAGTTTAGGTTAGGTTAGTTTTGTTAAGTAAAAAGGCGCTGAACTCAGGTTCAGCGCCTTTTTTATGCGCACTAGCTAGGGATCCACTGTTTTACCACTTGCCGGTTTTCGCTGTGCTTGGTTTAGGGAATTTTTTCAGAGGGTCTGTATACTTCTGAATATCTTCTTCCGGAAGAGAATGGTCACTGAGCTCACCATTAAGATATTTATCATACCCCACCAGGTCCATCATTCCATGACCACTGAGGTTGAATAGTATTACCTTTTCTTTACCTTCTTCCGTTGCCTTATTTGCCTCCTGGATGGCTGCTGCAACAGCATGACTTGTCTCCGGAGCTACAACTATTCCTTCTGTTTGAGCAAATTTTATTGCTGATTCATAGCATTCAAGCTGGTGAATGGATCTCGGATTAATCAATCCTTCAACAGCTGCTGCACTCACCAGAGGTGACATACCATGATACCTTAATCCTCCGGCATGAATGGGAGGAGGTATAAACTCATGTCCCAGGGAATGCATAGGCAATAGGGGGGTCATACAGGCCACATCCCCATGATCATAGGAGAAAGGAGCTCTTGTGAGAGTGGGACAGGAAGCAGGTTCAACAGGTATAATATCTATGTCAGCACCATGGATTTTGTCATAGATAAAAGGAAATGCTATTCCTGCAAAATTACTTCCGCCACCGGCACAACCAATGATCACATCAGGTGTCTTTTCTTCGAAAATCTCAAGCTGCTTCTTTACCTCCTGACCTATAATTGTCTGATGAAGCATGACATGATTTAGAACGGAACCAAGGCTATACCTTGTTTCTCCAGTCGGATCTGTTACTGCAGCCTCAATAGCTTCCGAAATCGCGATTCCAAGACTTCCGGGTGTATCCGGGTATTTTGCCAGGATCTCCCTGCCCGCATTGGTTTCGGGACTGGGACTGGCAATGCATTCTGCTCCATAGGAAGACATCAGCATTTTTCGGAAGGGTTTCTGATCGAAACTTACCCTTACCATAAAGACCTTGCATTCCAGTCCAAGTAAGGAACAGGCAAATGCCAGTGCTGAACCCCATTGCCCTGCACCGGTTTCTGTAGTCAGCCTCTTTATTCCAAATTCCTTATTATACCAGGCCTGTGCAACCGCAGTATTGGGTTTATGGCTCCCGGCCGGGGAAACAGACTCATTCTTATAATAGATCTTTGCCGGAGTACCCAATGCTTTTTCCAGATGATAGGCCCTGTGCAGAGGGGTCGGCCGCCAACGATACAACATCTCCAGAATACCTTCTGGAATATCGATCCATCTCTCCTGGCTCACTTCCTGCTCAATCAGGTTCATTGGGAATACAGGGGCAAGCATATCCGGTGTTATCGGATTACCGTCTGGTCCCAGGGGTGGCTGTGGAGGAGTTGGCAGGTCAGCAGCAAGGTTGTACCATTGCTTTGGCATGTCTTTTTCAGATAGGAAAACTTTGAAATTCTTGCTCATAGTTATTTGGTTTTTAAATACAAAAAGGGCATGTTGTAATCAACATGCCCTCGCTTTATTAGCTTTATTTTACATATTGCCTACAACTACAACCTGAAGCTTTGCCAGCACCAACGCCAGACCCTCGAAGCAGTATTTATAGAACTTTTCATTTGTCAATCTTTTCGATTCGAAAATAGTAATTATATCAATACACACAATAACATTACTCCATTTTTTACATATAGTTTATCTTTATTAATTGAAAACCAAACCTGTAAGCCATGAAATACCTCTTATTTATCTTACTTTTCATAGTTGTTGTAGCCTGCAATCCTACAGTAGTTTTCAGGGAACCTCAGCCTGATGGCAGTAAGGACCTGAGTGAATTCCCGAAAAAAATCAGGGGATACTACATGTCAGTGGATGACAGTTCACTCCATATAATTGCTACGGATGCTATACTTGATAAGTATATTGAAGAACTGTCAGAAGAAGTTTCTGTACTGCTTGACGATGAAGATCTGGACCTGGTTCAGGACACTCTGATAATGCTTGATATGAATCTTCGCTTTCCTGTAACACTCCGGAACGATTCAGTTTTTGGATTAATTGAGATCAATGACACCGTATTCAGCCTGACAAGAGGAGACCGCCTGAGGAAATTAAAAAAGAACTATTTCCTGAATATTCTGGGTGATAGTTTATGGATGGTGTATAAATTGACCTTTGATCGCAAAGGACAGGCATTCCTCTGTGATATAAATGAGGAGACGGAAATGGAAATTTTCAAACAGAATTCTCAGGTAGAGGTCCTTACCAACAAAGATGGGGATCCGGAAAAATATATTCTTGCCCCTACTAAAAAAGAGTTTAAAGCATTGTTAAAACTGGGTACGTTTACGGATACTACTCAATATATTCCCAGCACTCAGATGGACTTGAGGTAATCATGAATGGCAGCAGCAGCCTCCCTTCCGGAATAGATAGCTGTAACAACCAGACTGGCTCCGTTTCTTGCATCACCGGCGGCAAAGACTTTTTGACTACTGGTCAGGAATTTGCTGTCGGTAACAATGTTTTTTCTGGCATTTACTTTAAGTTCCAGTTCCTTGATTATTCCTTCCTGAACGGGATGTACAAATCCCATCGATAAGAGAACCAGATCTGCATCCAGTTTTTCCACGGTACCTTCTACTTCCTTCATTTGCATCCGGCCCTGTTCATCTTTGTTCCACTCAACCTGGATCAGTTCAATCCCTACTACATGTTGCATATCCCCGATAAATTCCCGGGAAGATAGGCTCCACTTGCGTTCACATCCTTCCTCGTGAGAACTGGAGGTTTTAAGTTTTTTTGGAGTATATGGCCATTCCGGATTTGCTTTGCCTTCGATCACCGAAGGTTTGGGTAGTATCTCGATCTGTGTGACCGTTTTTGCACCCTGTCTGATGGCCGTCCCGACACAATCTGAGCCGGTATCCCCTCCCCCAAGAACAACAACGTTTTTGCCCTTTGCATTGATCTGATAATCATAAGGAATTTCTAATCCCCTGTTTATCTTGTTTTGTTGCCTCAGGTAATCCATGGCAAAATGGATCCCATCCAGTTCTCTACCTTTAATCGGGAGATCCCGGGGATGCTCAGCACCAATTGCAATGCAAACAGCATCAAAAGATTCAACCAATTCTTTTATATCGAGATTCCTGCCAGCTTCCATACCGGTTTTTAATTCAATCCCCTCAGCCAGAAGTACATTAAGTCGTCTGTCAACCAGGTCCTTATTCAGTTTGAAATCCGGTATACCGTACCTTAGGAGTCCCCCTGCAGCATCCTCCTTTTCAAAAACAGTGACAAGATGACCTTCCTTATTCAGCTGGTCTGCACATGCCAGTCCTGCGGGACCCGAACCAATAACTGCAACTTTTTTACCCGTGCGTCCAATCGGGGGATTCGGACGGATATAACCTTCCCTGAAAGCCATCTCCGTGATGGCAGCTTCATTTTCACGTATGGTTACAGGAGCACTGTCAATGGTCAGAACACAGGCATCCTCGCAGGGAGCCGGACAAATCCTGCCGGTGAATTCAGGAAAATTATTGGTACTCTGCAAAACATCTATCGCTTGTTTCCATTCTCCCTTGTGCAAATGATCATTCCATTCAGGAATGATATTAATTACCGGGCAAGCCCAATGGCAAAATGGTATCCCGCAATCCATGCAACGAGATGCCTGTAACTTCCTGTCTTCAGTATTTAAGGTTTGTTCAACTTCTCCGAAATCACGTACCCGGTCCTGTAGCGGTCGGTTTCCGGCTTCCTTTCTGTCTATTTTTAAAAATCCCCTGGGATCAGCCATCTCTTTCTATTTTTCAAATTACCTTTTAGAAAACACCGATGGTACCACCATCCTGGTTCTCAACATCTGTTTCAACTTCTTTAATCTTTCTTTTCAGTGCTTCAAGCTTTTCTTCTTCCAGTACCCGCTTATATTCATAAGGAATAACCTTTAGAAAATCCGGCAAAAATTTATCCCAGTTATCCAGGATATTTTTTGCATGTCCGCTACCCGTATACCTGTAATGTCTCTCGATGAGATCTTTCAATTCCCTTATATCCTGAGAATCTTCAACCAGTGAGATCTCAACCATGCCCATATTGCAGTAGTAGTCAAAATTTCTATCCTGGTCGAGTACATAGGCAATTCCACCGCTCATTCCGGCGGCAAAATTTCTTCCGGTTTTCCCGAGAACCACGGTCCTTCCTCCAGTCATATATTCACAACAATGGTCACCGCTTCCCTCTACAACAGCAATGGCCCCTGAATTCCTCACGCAAAATCTCTCACCGGCTATCCCGTTAACATAAATTTCACCGGAAGTAGCACCATATAATACAGTATTTCCAATAATCACATTTTCTTCGGGTTTAAACCTCGAACCCTTGGGTGTGACAACTATGATCTTACCACCGGATAAGCCTTTCCCGAGATAATCATTGGCATCACCTTCGAGTCTGAATGTCACACCTTTGGTCAAAAAGCCCCCGAAACTCTGTCCGGCTGATCCCTTGAACCCAATATGGATAGTATCTTCAGGCAATCCCTCCAGTCCATAAAGTGAGGATATCCGCCCAGATAACATGGCACCTGTAGCCCTGTCAGTATTCTTTATCGTGAAGTCGAGTACAACTTTTTTCTTGCTCTCAAGAGCAGGAGCCGATTTCTTAATCAGTTCAAGATCCAGAACCTTCCCGGGAAGATCCCTTTTGGTACTTGTGAACCTTTTCTCTAAGTGTTTTGCCTCCTCTGGTAAGTGAATGATGGAGGAAACATCCACCTTAGAAGCTTTCCAGTGATCTTTCGGCTGATCAATTTCCAGCAGGTCCACTCTTCCCACCAGGTCATCAAAACGCGTGAACCCAAGCTCAGCTAGATATTCACGCACCTCCATAGCCAGGAAGGTGAAATAATTGACCAGGTAATCGGGCTTTCCTGTATACTTTTTTCTCAATCTTTCATCCTGGGTGGCAATTCCAACGGGACAGGTATTCAGATGGCATTTGCGCATCATAATACAGCCCAGGGTAATCAGGGCCCCCGATGCAAATCCAAATTCTTCAGCCCCCATCATCCCCGAAAGGATAATATCAAGACCAGTTTTCATCTGTCCATCTGTCTGGAGGACTACATTACGCCTGAGGTTATTCATCACCAGGGTCTGCTGAGTCTCCGAAAGTCCTATTTCTACCGGTAAGCCGGCGTGTTTGATGGAGCTGGAGGGACTGGCACCGGTGCCTCCTTCCTGTCCACTGATGGTGATTATATCTGCGCCCGCCTTGGCCACTCCGGCCGCAATTGTCCCAACACCCGAAGCAGAAACAAGCTTTACACTGACCTTTGCCTTAGGATTTACATTCTTAAGATCAAAGATCAACTGTGCCAGATCTTCAATGGAATAAATATCGTGATGGGGCGGTGGTGAGATAAGTGTAATTCCCGGAATTGAATACCGGGTTTTGGCAATGATCTTATCAACCTTATGCCCCGGTAGTTGTCCCCCTTCCCCAGGCTTGGCCCCCTGGGCAACTTTAATCTGTATCTCATCTGCGTTCACCAGGTAATGATTGGTAACTCCAAACCTTCCGGAAGCAATCTGCTTGATGGCAGATCTTACGTTTCTACCGTCCGGACCGGGTTCAAATCTTGAAGGATCCTCTCCTCCCTCACCGGTATTGCTTCGTCCGCCAATTCTATTCATAGCTTCTGCGAGAGCTTCATGAGCCTCCCTGGAGATAGAACCGTATGACATAGCCCCGGTTACAAAACGTTTGAAAATAGATTCTACCGGTTCAACGTCTTCCAGTTTCACCGGATTTTTCTTCAGCCGGAAAAAACCCCTGAGGAAATTCGGTTTCTGGGTGTATTCATTTACAGCAGCTGAGAACAATTTATACCTGTCATAATCATTGGTCTTTGCGGCCCATTGCAAATGGGTAATGGTCTCTGGATTCCAGGCATGCTGCTCACCCCTCATCCTGAAATGATAGTTTCCTGCAGTCTGAATAAGACTGTTCCTGCACTCGACAGTAAATGCCTTCCCGTGAGGAATCATGGCTTCCCTGGCAATTTCGTCAATCCCGATACCTTCAATCCGGCTGACTGTTCCTTCAAAATATGAATCCACCACTTCCTGGCTGAGGCCAACCGCCTCAAAAATCTGGGCCGAACGATAAGATCTAAGCGTGGATATCCCCATTTTAGAAAGGATTTTCAGTAGTCCCTTGTTAATGGCCTTTATATAATTTT
Organism: uncultured Bacteroidaceae bacterium; assembly: GCA_963777115.1. Taxonomy (GTDB): domain Bacteria; phylum Bacteroidota; class Bacteroidia; order Bacteroidales; family SM23-62; genus SM23-62. Next base: position 57,469 of record CAVZPP010000006.1, read on the forward strand.
CTTCCGCACGAAGATAATCCACCTGGATGGCCTTTTCTTTGACAAGTTGCTCTATAACGGCAAATGCCATATAAGGATTTATGACTGAGGCTCCATATCCAAACAACAGGGCAAAATGATGTACTTCCCTTGCCTCTCCCGTTTCCAATACAATATCAATCTGCATCCGTTTACGTACATTGATCAGGTGGTGATGTACCGCGGATACCGCAAGCAGAGAAGGTATTGGAGCCAGGCGCTTAGAAAGATTCCTGTCCGTTAGTATGATATAGTTCTTGCCTTCATCAACTGCTCTCTCAGCTTCCAGACAGACATGCTGCACTGCTTTGGAAAGTTCCCCCGGTTTTCCTGAGGCCTTGAAATGCATAGGTATGGTACTCGCTGAGAACCCCTTATACCTCAGGTTGGCAATTACCTGGAAATAAGTATTATTAACGACCGGACTCTGGAGCTTGATCATTTTACTATGCTCCGGTCCCTCATGTAAAAGGTTATCCTGCAATGAACCAATGTAACCGGTGAGGCTCATCACCAACTCCTCCCGGATGGGGTCAATGGCAGGATTGGTCACCTGGGCAAATAACTGTCTGAAGTAATTAAACAGTCGCTGGGGCTTATCAGACAAAACCGCAAGAGGTGCATCATTCCCCATACTGCCTACAGGTTCCTGTCCCTTTTCAGCCATGCGGGAGATAATAAACTCAATGTCCTCTTTTGCGTATCCGAATGAATTCAGATAACAATTATACTCCTTCCCCATATCTGGAGAAATCTGCCTGCCAATCTCAATATCATATAAATTCACCCGGTTCTGGGAAAGCCATTCCCGGTAAGGGTTATGGGTGGCTAGACCTGATTTTAACTCAGGATCATAATGGATCTTGCCTTCCTTGGTATCAATAAGCATCATTTTCCCGGGCTTAAGACGGCCCTTCTCAACAATCTCCTGGGGTGGAAAATATTTAACTCCGACTTCCGAGCCCATCACTACAATGTCTGTATCAGTAATGACATACCTCGATGGACGCAGTCCGTTTCTGTCCAGAGTACCCCCGATATACCTCCCATCGGAAAAAATCAGGGAGGCGGGACCGTCCCAGGGTTCAATAAAGGTTGAGTGATACTCATAAAAGGATCGCAGATCTTCTGAGATGGGATTTTTTGTATTCCATGATTCGGGAACCAGGCAGGAAACTGCATGTTCAAATGATTTACCAGTCAGGTACATGAATTCAAGTACATTATCCAGGCTGGCGGAATCAGACCTATCAGGTTCAATAACCGGAAAAACCTTTCCCAGATCTTCATCCAGGTAATGAGACTGAAGAAGAGACTCTCTTGCCTGCATCCAGTAACGATTTCCCTTGATGGTATTGATCTCGCCGTTATGTGCCAGAAGACGGAAAGGCTGAGCAAGATCCCATGAAGGAAAAGTATTGGTGGAAAACCGGGAATGTACCAGGGCAATAGCCGAAGTCAGCCGGCTGTCCTTCAGGTCCAGGTAATACTCCCCCAGTTGTTCTGATGTCAGCATCCCCTTATAAATAAGAACTCTTGTGGAAAGGCTGGAGATGTAAAAACCATCTTTCTGTGTCAAATCCGATTCCCGTATGGTTTTCTCTACGCGCTTCCTTGCAACATAAAGCTTACGCTCAAAATCAATCTGCTCGAGATCTGCCTCCAGCAAGGCCTGCTTCATGGAAGGTTCAACTTTCCTCGCAAGATCCCCTATGACACTTCTGTCGCGAGGGACTTCCCGATAGTCTATGATGGAAATACCTTCTTCAGCCATGATCCTTTCAAAGATCTCCAGGCATTTTTCCTCCTGTTTATTATCCTGCGGGAGAAAAAGTATCCCGGTCCCAAATTGACCCTCCGGTGGTACATTGTACCCCTGGATCAGGTAGAAATCCCTTGGAACCTGAATCATAATCCCCGCTCCGTCACCGGTCTTGCTGTCTGCTCCCTCCGCGCCCCGGTGAGTCATATTCTCAAGGACTTCAAGTCCCATTTTAATAATCGAATGTGACTTTCTGCCACGTATATGCGTTACAAATCCGATTCCACAATTATCGTGTTCAAATTCTGATCTGTAAAGTCCTTCTTGTCGAGGTCTGGATTTCATATTATCTCCCTGCTTCTTCCTTTGATATATATTACAAAAAAACCGTTCCCTGTAATTGCGAGAACGGCACCTTAAAAATGTTCAAAATTACTAAAGGTTTCCCATTCTCCGCACAATCCTGCAAATTTTTACCAGACGCTCTGTGAGCCCAGTAAACTCAAACTTTATATACACCTTAATAATCATCGACACAAAGATATTTATATTACATTACAAATCAAAAGTTAAATGCATGGTTTTTTAACAATTCTTAAAATATACATAGGATATATTATTAAATCATCACAATTGAGAGCATATTAACTCCTTTTCGTAATTCATTGAAGTCCCAATATTTGGAACCACAATCGTTCAAACTTTTTAGTTATATTTATGTATCAACATCTTCTTAACCAATCAACATGAAGAATCTCACAAAAATACTATGCTTTTGTATGGTAATTAATTTTGCATTCCACCCGGCCAAAGCCCAGGTGGATGCCAGGATGCTGCGACATCCTGATATTTCTGAAACACATATTACCTTCATTTATGCCGGCGACATCTGGGTGGTGGAAAAACAAGGTGGTACAGCCCACCCTTTAAGTTCCCCATTGGGGGAAGAGATATCTCCCCAATTTTCACCCGACGGATCAAGAATTGCATTCACTGCAATGTATGACGGCAATCCCGAGGTATATGTAATTCCAACGGAGGGAGGTTCTCCTAAAAGGATAACCTACCATCCGATGAGAGAAAGGGTGGTAGATTGGTATCCTGACGGCAAAAACCTGCTCATAGCCTCCGGGAGGGAGAGCGGAAGGCAGAGATATAGCCAGTTTTACAGGATTCCGGCTGCAGGGGGACTCGCAAATAAGCTGCCTGTACCCTATGGAGAAGAGGGTTCTCTTTCAGGGGATATAAGTAAACTTGCCTATACCCCTTCCAGGGGTGCAAGTCTTAACTGGAAAAGGTACGAAGGCGGATGGGCTTCCGACATCTGGATATTTGACCTGAAAACACTTGATAGCAAAAGAATAACCAAGCACCCGGCTACTGATGCAGATCCCATGTGGTATGGAGATAAGATTTATTTCCTTTCGGACCGGGGGAATGAGAAACGCCAAAATATATGGGTTTATAATATAGCCGAGGAATCTGCTACACAGGTAACCAAATTCATGGATTTTGATATTTATTATCCTTCCATCGGTGCAGGGAATATGGTTTTCCAGGCAGGCGGTAAGCTTTACACGATGGACCTGGATTCGGATAAGCCAGTAGTGGTAGATATCACTATACCCACCGATCTTTCCACAATACAGCCCCGATTGACAAAAGTTTCCGGAAATATCCAGTACTGGCAGATCGCACCCGACGGGAAACGGGCGATTTTTGAGGCCAGGGGGGATATTTTCACAGTACCCCAGGAACATGGATACATCAGAAATCTGACACGCAGCTCCGGCATTGCTGAAAGATACCCTTCCTGGTCCCCTGACGGTAAACATGTTGCCTACTGGAGTGACCGTACAGGAGAATACGAATTGTATATCCGCCCGGGTGACGGATCAGGTGAAGAGGAGAAACTGACAAAGCTGGGCAAAGGATTCAGGTATTTTCCTTTATGGTCGCCGGACAGTAAAATGCTGGCCTTCCTGGATCATACCCAGCACTTGTACATTTTCAATACAGAGGACAATAAAATTACGGAGGTGGATCGCCTGCCTTTTATGGGACATAGTTCCATGCAATATTTCAAACCCTCCTGGTCACATAACTCTGAATGGCTGGCCTTTTCCAAAAAAGTTGCTAATACACATTCGGCTATCTACCTCTATAATGTAAAGGATAAATCCCTGGAGCAGGCAACTACAGGATATTATTCTGATTTCTCCCCGGTCTTTGATCCTGAGGGGAAATACCTGTATTTCCTCACGAATCGCTCATTCAGAGCATTGTACAGCGACATGGACGAGACCTGGGTTTACCCCAATGCCACACAGATTGCCCTGGCTACCCTTCGCGCCGATGTTGCCTCTCCATTCGAGGAAAGAAATGATGAAGTAAGCGTTAAAAAGGACGAAGAAACGGAGGAAGACAAGAAGGATGATAATGATAAGGGTGATGAAGAAAAATCTGAAAGAAAAATGAAAAAGGATAAAAAGGAAAATGGAGAGGATGACGATAATGGAGATAAAGAGGATGAGGGGGATGATAAGAAGAAAGAGGATGAGGAGGAGCTGGTTAAGATTGATGTAGAGGGACTTGAATCCAGGGTGATGACACTACCGGGGAAGGCCGGGAATTATAGTAATCTCTCTGCCATAAAAGGTCAGATCATATATACCCAGTCTCCCAGAAGTGGTTCAGAAGGTGGAAGTCCTTCCATCCGAAACTGGATGCTGGAGGACAGGGAAGAGAAAACCATCATAGAAGATGCTGGAAGCTATCGCCTTTCTGCTGATGGAAAGAAAATGATGGTTTCCCAACGAGGCGCTTATGGAATTATCGATGCCAAACCAGCACAAAAGATCAAGACCAAGCTGAGGACAGATGAAATGGAAACCTGGATTGACCCCAGGACAGAATGGAAACAGATCTATGTTGAAGTCTGGAGAAAATACCGTGATTTCTATTATGATGAGAATATGCATGAGGTGGACTGGAAAGCTATTAGGAAGCAATACGAGCCTTTGGTGGACCAGTGTTTGACAAGATGGGATCTGAATATTGTTCTGAATGACCTGGTAGGAGAACTGAATTCTTCGCATACCTATATTTTCGGGCCTTCTCCGGAAAGTCCTCCTTCGCAGCGTTTTGGGATGCTGGGAGTGGACTGGAAACTTGAGGGTGATGCTTTTCGCATAGAACATATCGTAGATGGAGGAAAATGGGATTCCGAAACCCGCTCGCCCCTCAAAGCCACAGGTGTGGACGTAAAGGAAGGGGATTATATCCTGGCCGTCAACGGGATCCCCCTGGATACCAATAAAGAACCCTGGGCTGTTTTTCAGGGATTAGGGGACCGGACAATAGAATTGACAGTTAGCGATAAACCGGAACCGGACAGTTCAAGGAAGGTAATTATTAAAACCCTTAGAGATGAAACCCATCTCAGAAACCTTGAATGGATGGAAAAGAACAGGAAATATGTAGATGAAAAATCCGGAGGCAGGATTGGCTATATCTATATGCCCAATACCGGGGGATCCGGACAAGCCAACCTGGTCAAGCAGTTTTATGGTCAGATGGATAAGGATGCAGTAATTATAGATGAGAGGTTTAATAGCGGGGGACAACTATCTCATCGTTTTCTTGAACTTTTAACTCGCCCCAGGATAGGCTATATATATAAAAGGAATGGAGACATGGAAGATTGGCCACCCCAGGCAAATTTTGGACCCAAAGCATTGCTGATAAATGGATGGAGCCTTTCCGGAGGGGATGCCCTTCCATGGGGCTTTAAAATACTGGAGGCCGGTCCAATAATAGGTACCCGAACCGGAGGCGCCCTCATTGGTCCAACTGTCGGACATTCAACTATTGACGGCGGGCGGACATACCGTCCCGGATGGGAGGCTAATGGACAGGGATGGAAAATGGTTCCTCGAAGGGCATGGGGTTGATCCGGATTACGAGGTCATCGATGATCCCTCAAAACTGGCTCGTGGGACAGATCCCCAGATGGATAAGGCCATTGAATTGCTCCTGGAAGAACTGAAAAAGAATCCACCGGTAGAAATGGCCCATCCACCGTTTGAAAAGAGGTAATATCCCAGGGGAAAATTAAATTTAGCAGGCAATGTCACTTGAGCAGGAAGATTATATAATGAGGCAGATTCATCAACTGGGACAGGTTCTTGCCCGGATGCTGGCCCATCTCATTAATATTAAACAGGTTCCTGACGCCGGACTCAGCCTGGATGAAATTAAACAGATCTACAAAGATGAACTGGATCTTAGCCTTGACCTGGTGCAACAGACTTCTGCGGAGGATTTGATTGAACTACTGAAAACGGATTTCAGTTTTATAGAACAGCACCTTGAACAAATGGCCGAAATTCTTTCAGAAACAGCTGATATTATGGAGAGAACCGGAGATAATATATCCGCCAGGGATGTAAGGGAAAAAACCATTATTCTGTTGGAGAATCTTCAAAATTCTTCCGGAGTCTATTCCCTTGAACGAGTGACGAGGATATCCAGTTTGAAAAAAATGCTTTAAATTCCAAAAAATTAGCATGTAATGACAAAAGAGGAAAATCGCAAGATGCCAAAAACAGCTCATTTCGATTCTGGCTCATCTCCCTCTTCCCGGGCCATCTCTGCATAGATCTCACGGACTTCTTCACGAATGGTTTCTGAATCCCAGGCATGGTCCGATTCATGCAAAACATGATCCTTTTCGGTAAGAAGAATATTATCGAGTTGCTGTGAAAACCTTCTTGCCTCATTGATGTATTTCTTCTTATCTCCATTCCAGAGTTTGTGCATTTCATCCATCATCTCATTATCATGGAAGCGGAAGCTTCTGGCTGCCCGGCTGGCCTGGTACTTACTGAATCCCAGTTCGGCGAGTACCTTGGTTCCCATATCTATGGATGAATCATAGGTTTCCCTTTTGATTCCTGCAACTCCCATATCTGCAAGTTCAAATGAGTGCCTGACATCAAAAGCCCTGGCATATATCTGAAGATGTGGATAGCTTTTCTGAACCTGTTCAACGATATGGGAAATTTGTTCCCTGTTATCAACCGAAACGATCATTACCTTTGCCTTTTCAACTCCGGCAGCTTCAAGCAGATCAGTACGATTGGCATCTCCATAATAAACCTTAAAACCAAATTTTCTAAGAAATTTGATATTATCCGGATTGTTATCCAGGATAGTGGCATTCACTCCATTGGCTCGCAGGAACCTTCCGATGACTACCCCGAATCTTCCGAATCCGGCTATAATTACAGGGTTCTCCTCGTCTACAATATCATCCGGCTGCCTTTCTGATTCTGCTTTTACAAACAGTGGCTGCACAAGTTTTTCGTTAATGATGAGCAAGAGTGGGGTCATCAGCATGGAAAGAGCTACCACTATAAGCATAATCCCGGAAACACTCTCGGGAAGTATTGAATTCATGCTGGAAAAGGAGATCAGAACAAAGGCAAACTCACCGGTCTGGGCGAGGGCAAATGAGAACAATATCTCCTGTCCGTTTCGCATACGGAAGTATCTTCCAAGAACCAGGAGCACAACAAATTTTACAGCGATCAGTAATCCAAGAAATCCCAGAACGGAACCCGGTTTATCCAGCAAAATATTAAAATCAATACTTGCCCCGACAGCAATGAAAAATAAGCCCAATAGAAGTCCTTTGAACGGTTCTATGGTGGTTTCCAGTTCATGCCTGTATTCATTGTCTGCCAGGACAACCCCGGCAAGGAATGTCCCAAGCGCCGGCGAAAGTCCCACTGTATCCATAGCCACGGCTATAGCGATTACAAGCAATAAGGTAGTGGCCGTAAAAATCTCCCTCATTCCTGTCCGGGCAATAAACCTAAAAAGGTGTCTGGACAGGAACTTTCCCGAAAATATAATCAATGCCACCAGTCCAATAATCAAAAACAACTGCTGCCAGCCAGGAAGTGCAGCTACGCCGGTTTGATGCACAGCCTCTGTTGAATGCTGGATAGCAGTTCCTGTTTCGGAGGCGAAAATCTGGTTTGCCATCAGGGGAAGAATGGCAAGTATTGGAATTACGGCAATATCCTGGAAAAGCAAAACAGAAAAACTTCCCTGTCCCGCTTGTGTCTTCATCAATCCCTTCTCAGCCAGCGTTTGAAGCACAATAGCTGTGGATGACATTGAAACGATCAGTCCAATGGTAATAGATTGCGCCAGGTTCATCCCAAAGAACATGGAAATTCCGGCAATGATCACAGTGGTAAGTACCATTTGAAATCCTCCCAATCCAAATATGGACCTCCTCATATTCCAGAGCAGACTGGGCTTAACCTCCAGTCCAATGAGGAAAAGCATCATAACCACACCAAATTCTGCGAAATGCATAATATCCGTGCCCTCCTCTCCCACCAGTTTAAGGAAATAGGGACCGATAATCACCCCTGCCAGGAGGTAACCTAGAACAGAACCCAGTCCAAGGCGTTTTGCAAGAGGGACTGATATTACGGCGGCGGCGAGGAATATTACCGCCTGGAAGAAGAATTCCTGACTATGCATTTCCTATTATTTTGCAGATTTCTCAAGAAGATCATTCAGATAATAACAATCCATGATCTCATCCATACTGAAAAGTTCATCCCGAAGAGAAATCAGTAGTGATTTGTAATTTCTTGCCGCAGCATCAATGCCTTCTTCATCCAGAAGATGGGTGCCATGCACCACGAAAGGCGGCAGATAGTCCATATTACACAACCTTGCAGTACGGTTAAAAGGAGCCAGGAATTGAGGAATGGAATAATCATTCCTTCCGCCGGACTGATAGGCCTCCATCCTACCTCCCGAAGTAATGGCAGATAAAACCTGCTTTCCCTGAAGGGCTGTTCCTTTCCTGCCATAGGCAAATCCATGCTGTAATACCAGGTCAATCCACTCCTTCAGAAGGGAGGGTGAGCTGTACCAGTAAAAAGGATGCTGCCATACAATGATGTCGTGTTCCAGAAGGAGTTGTTGTTCCCTGTCGACATCAATATGGAAATCAGGGTAGGACTCATATAGATTATGAAAAGTAATTCCCTCTGTATCTTTGATTGCTTCGTTCAGCCTCTTATTAATTCTGGATTTGTGCATCACGGGATGTACGAAAAGCACCAGAATTTTTCTTTTTAATTTCATGAACGTAAAATACAAATTCAATCAGACAGAGAACCATCTACAAGAGAAGAATAACATATTTTTAACGGGAGAGATGCCTTTACCTGAATCAGCCTTTACCAAGTTCAGCCTTTACCAGGTTATCATGCTTTATAAAGTTTTTAACCCTTACCGGGATAAACTGACTCCAACCATTTGGGAAGTGGTTTATATTTGCTCATACTTGCCCAGCGAATGCCTCTCTTCATGATCTCAAGAACTTCCTGTACTTCAAAATCTGAGGCTACATGTCCGAGACTGGAATAAAAGACCCTGCCCTTTCCATAAGCCTTCTTCCAGACTACAGGCATGACTGCTCCGTCAATCCATTCTGCATGTTCTGCATTGAATGTGGTGGTAGCCAGCACCTTGACCGAGGGATCTACATGCATATAATACTGCTCCGAGTGCATTTTAAAATCAGAAAGTCCCTGGGTAACTCCATCCTTTTTATTGGTAATATTGACCTCATAATCGATTACTCCACCGGGGTGTGCAACCCATTGTCCCCCTACCATAAACTGGTATTTCGGGTTATTTCGGAATGAATCTCCCAATCCCCCATGCCAACCTGCAATTCCGCATCCATTACTGATGGCATTAAGCAAACCATTCTGCTGTTCCTTTTCAATCTTGCCCATGGTATAAGTCTGCACAATCAGATCGAGGCCGTCCATGAGAGCCTTATCTGTATAAATTTCAAGCGTTTCCGACAGTACAACCTCAGCGCCTTCACTTTCAATCCAGGGGGCTAAAATATCCTTGCACTCCAGGGGTTGATGTCCCTTCCAACCACCATAAACAAAAAGAACTTTCTTACCTTTTAAGCGTTCATCCACCTTTTGCCCCAGACCCATTGCAGGTAAATTTCCTGGAAGCAATGCCAGTCCTGCTCCGGCAACTGCAGCATGTTTAAGAAAAGTACGGCGTGTTGTATCGGATTGCTTCATTCTTCGTAGTTTTAATAACTTATTAGGTATGTCCGTAAAAATAGCAAAAAAGTTGCTCCCTTCCACTTATAACTTATGAACTGTCAAATAATATTACTGCTAAAAAATAACCAAGCTTTCAACAAGAAAATAAATAAATGAATCTTCAGGAAAAGACAACATTGGGAAGAACGGGACTGAAAGTAGGCCGTTTGGGAATCGCGTCCAGCTACGGGGCCCCGGCCGAAGCCTATGAGGAAGCCTTTGAATTGGGCTGTAACTATTTTACCCTGGGTAGTTTTATGAAGGGACGCTCAAAAGAAATGATCCGGGCAATCCGCAATATCACTGCCAAAGGCAAAAGGGATGAATTGGTGGTTTCTGTGGTGGACTATACACATGATCCTTTGATAGGCCGTCCTCACTATCTCAAGGCTTTGAGGAAGGTGGGATTGGAATATGCGGATGTGTTTTTTCTTGGATACACGGTGGGATATTACAGGAAGCACCTGGTCAAATGGGCACAGCGGCTAAAGGAAGAGGGACTGGCAAGGTATATCGGCGTATCAAGCCATGAGCGCTCCCTATTCCCAAAACTAATAGATGAAGGTGAAATTGACCTGTTTCATATTAGATACAATGCAGTTAACAGCGGTGCTGAATTAGATGTTTTCCCCCTCCTCCCAACAGATAACAGGCAGGGAATTGTAGCTTTTACCGCCACCCGATGGGGACAATTACTCAAGGCAAATAAAATGCCTCCGGGGGAACCTCCCCTGAAAGCAAGTGACTGCTACAGGTTTGTTTTGAGCAATCCCAGCGTAGATATATGTATGACCGGAGCAAAAACCCGTGAAATGCTGATGGAAAATATTAAAACACTTGATATGGAGGCCCTCAGCGAGGAAGAAATGTTAAGAATCCGCCGAATTGGAGACCATATTTATGGTAAAATTAGGCAGTAATTGACAATAGTATCCAGATAATCACCAGGATCATGGCAATCCAGAGGGGAATAGCAAAATGATAGACCAGGGGACCTGTTTTCCCGGTTTCTTTTTGGGTAAGATCCTCATAAACCGAGATATACCTGAAAAATAGTAGAGTGATCAGAAAAAAATGCACCTTGGTCCCACTCCTGGATACTTTACTGGAGATTAGCATCAGGGCCACGATGGACCAAATGATGCAGATAAGGGCGATGAACATAAATATATCGATAGTTCCCATCTCTTTAGATTTCTTATCTGTGAAATATTCACAGATCTATCCACTAAAATTAGAAGATTATTCCCTAATTTTCCAAGCTAAAACTAAAATATCTTTCACATTATGGCAAAAGAAGCAGCAGGTAAGCTATTCAGCAAGGGATTAAATTGTGCACAATCCGTGCTGGCCTCTCATTCTGACCTCACCGGAATACCCGTGGCAGACTCACTGAAAATCGCGACAGGTTTTGGAGCCGGAATGGCGATGATGCAAAAAACATGCGGTGCTGTAACAGGTGCGTATATGGCTATCGGGGCAAAATATGGCAGAATAAATCCTGATGATGAAGAGGCCCGTGACAAAACCTATTCCTTGATTGAGTCCTTTAATCAGCGTTTCATTGAAATGCATGGAAGCCTTGATTGCAGGGAACTAATGGGGGTAGACCTGAAAACCCCTGAGGGTGCAGAAGAGGCAGAACAGGGAGCCTATTTTGAAAACAAATGCGGAAAATTTGTCGAAGATGCAGCCTTAATCCTTGATGACCTTCTCAAGTAATGCCTGGATCACCGCAAGAAACCTACCTGGAAAAAAGAGGCAGCTATACCGAGGAGTCCAACAGCATTAAAAAACGGCTGAGCCTCTATTCTGTTCTTCGTTTGGGCTTCTTTATAATTGCCATATTCCTGTTCGCTAAATTATTCAATAGCAACCTTGCACTTGCTATCTTCAGTTCTCTGGCTGCCCTTTCCGGACTTTCTTATTTCGTAAGGTTGGGAGGAAAACTTTCAGGCAGGAAACGTTTGTTAAGGGAATTGATACGAATAAATGAAGAGGAGCTGCTCGCACTTGAATGTCAGTATTCGGGCTTTGATACGGGACTTGAATATACTGATCCTGATCACCCGAATACATCAGATCTTGACATTTTTGGTAAAAATTCGCTTTTCCAGTATATCGAACGTTGCAGTATTAGTAAAGGAAGGGATCAGCTGGCTGAATGGCTCAGCAAGCCTGCAGACGCAATGGAAATACGGAAACGACAGGAGGCTGTTAAAGAACTTTCCGGAAAACTTGACTGGAGACAGGAATTTCTTGCCCAGGGCCGTCTCTCAGAAGAAACCCGGGATGACTTCAGGCAACTACTTGATTGGCTGAACAAAAAACCTGATATAATATCGAATAAATCCTTCCGGATCATGTTGATGGTACTTCCTGCCCTGACCATCCTTGCCATGGTACTGACCTTTTTCTGGATCCCTGAAAATATTCCGGTTATTCTTATACTGATCCAACTTGGGATTGTTGGATTCCACCTGAGGAAAATTAACCACCACCATGCACAGGTAAGCAGGAAATACAAGGTCATCAATAATCTATCAAGTCTCATCAAAGGGATTGAAGAAGAGGATTTCAATGCAGGATACTTAGGAGTACTGCAAACAGGATTATCGTCTTCCGGAATAAAAGCCGGACTTCAACTCAGAAAGCTGGCAAAGATCGTTGTGCAGTTCGATAGGCGTTTAAATATGATCATGGGCTTTATACTGAATGCCCTCCTGATGTGGGATCTTCAGTGCATCCTTCGCCTTGAGAAATGGAAAGCCTCAAACGCTGCCGAAGTCCCGGGATGGTTCAGCATACTCGGCAAATTCGAGGCATTGAACAGTTTTGCCAATTTTAAGTACAATATTTCGGGCAGTATTTTTCCAGAAATCTCCGGCGGGGATACAGTGCTTGAAGCAGAATCTCTTGCCCATCCACTGATCCCGGAAAAAGAGAGCGTCGGAAATGATATATCGATTAGCAGAAAAGGTGAATTCATGCTGATAACCGGGTCAAATATGGCCGGAAAGAGCACTTTCCTCAGAACCATCGGAATAAATATGGTACTCGCCTCAGCAGGTGCCCCGGTACTTGCAGCAAAGATGACATGGCGCCCCCTGAAAATCTTTTCCAGTATGCGGGTCAAAGATTCATTGAGCAGCCGTGAATCAACATTTTATGCCGAACTCAAGAGACTCCGGATGATCATCGAGCAAATACAGAGCGGTGAAGAAGTGCTCATAATACTTGATGAGATTCTTAAAGGCACAAACTCAAGGGATAAGCATTTTGGCTCGGAAATGTTTATCCGTCAGCTGGTAAGGGAAGGAAGCACCGGTTTAATAGCTACCCACGACCTGGAACTCAGTGTACTCGAACAGGAATTCCCGGAAAAGATCATAAACTACTGCTTCGAGGTACAGATAGATAAGCAGGAATTTGTTTACGATTACAAAGTTAGAAGGGGTGTTTGCCAGACCCTGAATGCCACAGAATTAATGAAAAAAATGGGAATTTCTATTGATCAAAAAGAATAAGCCAGTCCAATGCCAAGCACTTCCTTGAACTGAACAGCGGAATTATAGGGTAGACCCGCATCATTCGTAAATGACACATCCTGGTCATAGATCAGCTGGGTAGATATGTTTGCAGAAAAGAATTCATTGATCTTGAACCATAAAGCCAGGTCCCAGTTCACATCCATCACTGCCAGGTCCTCATAGGGAGAAAAGGTTGTCAGCATGGTTTTGAGGGTAATATTTTTGACTAACTCCTTGTTAAAAGTAACAAGAAGGTCAATACCTCCCCTGGACCTTGAAGTTTTTCCCGGATCAACTCCGAAGGCACCGGCATCGGACAGTGAATCATTCAAAACAAATGTAGTTTTCAGATTCACGGGACTAAACGTAAAAGAAAAGGTTTCCCCTTTTGCAAAACTATGATTATAGGTTATACCCAGTCCAACTTTCGTATATGCCGGAGACATAAAGTCCGAGAGGAAAACTCTGGGGCTTGTGGCCTCATCGTAACCTTCATAAAACTGGGTACGGAAACTGGCAAGTGCAGAAAGGTACCATTCATTGGCAATTTTGTACCCGTATCGGGTTGTCAGGACGAGGTTGTCATCTGATTTCTTAAATGGTTCGCTGTTTTTTCCAATTCTTTGTGCACCGTAACCTGCATCGAATTGTGTCTGCCAGAGATGTGGATTTTTCTCAAATTTAATCCCATAATTCAGTATCCCGGTGAAAGCCATGGATGGATCTCCACCAGCAGACCAGTTGGATAGACCTACCTGCGAAAATGTCAGAGCTACTTTACCAGATTGGCTCCAGTAACTCGTGTCAGGATTTTCCTGAGCTGAAATGAAGCTGCTGCTTCCAAAAATAATAAGGGCGATTAATAAACTGTTAGTGGTTTTCATTTTCATATATTTTTCTCGGGTACGAATATAACTATTTGAAGATTAAGTGAAATAAAAATTTTACTAACACTAATTGTTCCTTGATTAATGTGGTTAATTGAATCAACCTTCTCCGGCACTTCCTGTTGAAATCTTCAGATTAGACTTTCCTTCCCTGAACTAATTCTTTATATATTTATAGCAGATCTTAAAAATCCCAGTGCTTCAATATGATTTTCCAGGGTAGGTAATATGGTTGCAAAAGAGATAGATACCGGAAGTGGACTTAACAAACCAGGCTTCGAGGAATTGTTCAGGTCATTTTTCCCTGGATTAGTGCTTTTTGCACAGAAATATTTGCCGGACCAGGATACTGCCAAGGAGATTGTCCACAACGTTTTCCTGAACCTCTGGGAGAAAAGGGGAACCATCGATACCGGCTCTCCCCTGAAATCCTACCTTTTCACCTCGGTGCATAACCGTTGCCTTAACCATATTCGTGATCAGAAGAAGTTTGACAAGAATGAAGAAAATATGGATAGGCTTGACACAAGTTTATTTGCTGTTGGCACAGACAATCTTGAAGAACAGGAGCTGGAATTGCGAATTTCCGAGGCTCTACAGGCCCTGCCTGAAAAATGCAGGCAGGTATTTATCCTGAACCGGTTTGAGGAATTAAAGTATAAAGAAATCGCAGAAAAATTGGGTATATCCATTAAAACAGTAGAAGCCCAGATGTCGAAAGCACTGAGGATTATGAGAGAGAAATTGATCGATTATCTTACGATTTTAATATTATTTATAATTAATCACCTTAATTAGTAAGGGAAAACCCTTCGACCTGTGTGTAAGGATTGGAGGATATTATGAACAGCAGTGATGAAAATATAATTGTCGAATTGATTGCCAGGCACTTATCCGGCGAAACAAGTCCGGAACAAGAGCAGCAATTAACTCTGTGGCTTGAGGCAGCAAAGGGAAACCGCAAGCTGTTTGAAGAATACCTGTCCGTATGGGAGAAAATGGACCGTGTAAGTACTGTCACAGGGATTGACATTGAGGCCGAATGGAATCTTCTCGAATCTCAAATGGATGAATCTGTTCCGGAAATTAATGTGTCCGAAGGAGTAGAAAGTTCTAAAAAACCCGGCCGGTCTGCGAGCCTGAATCCTACCACTAAAAGCCGTCCATCCACCGTATTTATAATTAGCAGAATCGCCATCGCTGCAGTACTTGTGATCGCACTTGCATTTGCCGGATTATATACATCCAGGAATGTTGGATACCGGACCCTGGCTACTGCAGAATTACCTGAAGATGTAGTTCTCCCGGATGGATCAACAGTAAGCCTGAACAATCATTCCAGTCTCAGATATCCAAAAAAATTCAATAAGGAGCAGCGTGATGTGAAGCTTGAGGGTGAAGGTTTTTTTGAAGTGAAGGGTGATCCGGCATGGCCTTTTGTGATCACAACCACCGAGCTGGATATCCGGGTTCTTGGGACTTCCTTCAATGTAAATGCTTATGAATCCAATACCGAAATTGAAGTTGTGGTTTCAACCGGAGAGGTGGCAGTGACCCGGCATGGTGAGATTCCCAAAACCATTATCCTTAAACCGGGAAGCAAAGCGGTTTACCTGAAAGCTGAAGAAGATCTTAAGTTATCGACGAAAATCGACAGAAATTATCTGGCATGGAAGACCAGAAGTTTTGTCTTCGAAGATGAATCACTTGCAGATGTAAGCACAGCTCTTAACAAGGTCTATTCCTCCGATATTATCATTCCTTCTGATTCCCTTAAAGAAGCAAAAATCACCAGCAGCTTCCATGAGCAAACACTGGATGCCATTCTCAATGTGCTTGCAGCCACACTGGATATTGAGGTGGTTGAGAGTGGGGGACAAATATTGCTCAAGGAATCCAATTAGACTATCCCCTATGAGGAGCATAAGGACAGGTTTACTTTGCATACTGCTCCTGGCATTTATATTGCCGGAGGCACTGACTCAACCTGACCTGACTAAAATTATCTCCCTGAACGTTATCAACGGAAGACTTGAGGATGTATTTCAGGAAATAGCAAAACAGGGAAAAATAGAACTATCCTATAGTTCAAAAAAGATTAACCTGGAGCAAAGGGTATCCGTACAGCTTAGAGATGCAAGTATTGCCAGGGTCTTTGAAGACCTCTCCAGGAAAGCCTCATTAAGATTCATTATTGTTGAGAATCACATAGTCATCAAAACTGAAAAACGTAAAAATGAAACCCCGCCCTCCGCACCCTTTCATTACACTCTAAGCGGATACATCAGGGATACCCGGTCCAGCGAAGCCCTGATCGGGGCTACAGTTTATATTCCGGAATTGGAGAAAGGAACGATCTCCAACGAATTCGGGTATTATTCAATCACAATTCCACCGGGTACTTACAGCATCAGCTTCTCTTACATAGGATACAAAACCTATTTCTGGGATACCGATCATATCAGCAACCAGGTCATAGATATTCAAATGGAGGAGAAACCTGCCCTCCTGGAAGAAGTGATCATTACCAGCATGGATGACCAGATTGATCTTACCCAGATTCGTACCGGGAATGTCAATCTTGAACCCAGGTCAGTCGAAAGAATGCCTGCCCTTATGGGGGAACAGGATGTGATCAAATCCCTTGATGCCCTGCCCGGCATAACCCTGCAGGGAGACGGATCAACCCTGTTCTTCGTGCGTGGAGGGAACAAGGACCAGAATCGTATTCTGCTTGATGATGCGCCCATATACAATCCTTCCCATGTACTGGGTATTTTTTCATCCTTCATCCCGGAAGCCGTAAAGGACATTAAAATTTATAAAGGAGATATCCCGGCTGAATACGGAGGAAGACTTTCCTCCCTGATTGATGTTCGGAGCCGGGATGGTGACATGAACAAGTGGGTGGTTAACGGGGGTATTGGACTGGCCACTGTTAAGGCTTCTGTGGAGGGCCCCCTGAGCCGGGGAAAAAGCTCCTTTTTTGTATCCGGAAGAACCTCCTGGTTCAAGTGGTTCATGCAACAATACAATCCGAGTATACAACAATTCAATTTTACAGACCTGAATGTCAAGTTCAATGTAAAAATGGGAACGAAAGACCGCCTACATATTTCCGGTTATACGGGAAAGGACTATTTCAGTCACGGTCCATCTGCCTCCAGTACCTCAGGTGTCAGCTGGGGAAATATTGCCGGCACCATTCGCTGGAATCACCTCTACAGTGAAAAGATGTTTTCAAATACAACCCTGTACGGAAGTAAATACGATTATTACCTCCTGACAAATGTGGAACAAAACACTTTCTGGAATTCAAGAATCTCAAACCTCACCTTAAAATCAGATTATACATGGTATGCCAGTCCCGATATAACATTCCGCTTCGGAGGAAAGATTTCCAGGCATGACTTTAATCCCGGGAACTATGAAGACGGCAGCAATCCCAAGGGAAGGGGAATCCCTGTGGTTTCAAGGAAAACCGGCAGGGAATGGGTGCTTTATGCCAGCAATAATCATTCAATCGGGAACAGGTTGTCACTCAGGTACGGACTAAGAGCCAGTTTCTGGCAGAATATGGGAGAAGCCACCGAATATGTCTACGGAGAGGACTATTCCCCCGTGGATACCCTTCATTACGGAGCGGGGCAGGTATACAATACATTCTTCAGGCTGGAACCCCGTCTTGGATTAACCTACCTGTTTGGCAAGAATGCATCCATGAAAGCATCCTATACCCGAACCACGCAATTCGAACAACTGGTAACTAATTCCATATCCCCCTTCACAACCCTTGAGGTATACCTGCCCGCCGGTCCGAACATACTTCCCCAGCTCGCTGACCAGCTGTCCCTTGGCTGGTTCCAGAAAATCCCCGGGGGCAACCTGGACCTGAGTATCGAAGCATTCTATAAAAAAATGCATAATCAGATAGACTATAAAGATCATGCACATATGCTTCTGAATCCCCATGTGGAATCTGAGCTGAGATTTGGAGAGGGCAGAGCATATGGAGTTGAGCTTTTGCTGAAAAAGTATTACGGCAGACTGAATGGCTGGGTGGGATATTCCTGGTCCAGGTCCTTCCGGCAGATTCAGGGCATTAACGGGAATGAAGAATATCCGGCGTTCTGGGACAGGCCACATGATTTCAATGCATACATCTCCTATAATATCAAGGATAAATGGCTGGTTTCAATGAATTGGATCTACATGACCGGATCGACTTTCTCATCCCCTACCGGGTATTATTATTATAACGCATATGCAGTGCCTGTGTATGAGAAGAAGAACAATGACCGGCTCCCGGACTACCACAGAATGGATATATCCACGGAGATTCAGCTCAACAAACCTTCAGCCCGGTTTGAACATAAACTGGTTTTTACCATTTATAATCTTTACAGCAGGAAAAATCCCATTTCCGTCAATTTTAATAAAACTCTTAACCCTTCCGGGGAACCGATAGTTCCGGGCAATTTGTCGAGTCCCCCTGAACTGGTCCCCTCCATGCTGTATTTATTTGAATGGGTTCCTGCAATATCCTATAGTTTTAAATTCTGATGAGAACCTGGATCAACATATGGCCAAAAGGAACGCTGCTGATTGCAGTACAAATCCTGCTGTTTTCCTGCGGGGAAGAGTCCATTGAGTGGGAATTAAACACCCATGTTGCTGACCTGCTTGTCGTAGAAGGGATTATTACCAATGAGCGAAGCCGGCATGAGGTTAAAATCTCCCGCCCGGTTGCCGATCCTGAAGATACTCCAGAACCTGTTTCAGGAGCAATTGTCGCAATCTTTGACGGTAGCAGCGCCATTACACTCAGCGAGACATCTCCGGGTATCTATCATACAAATCCCAATAGCAGGGCTGTTTTCAACAAGCTGTATACCCTCTATATATATTATGACGGCAAGGAATACTATGCCCCCTCCTACCTTGTCCCGGTCGTACGCATGAATCCCCTTCAATACCGCAGGGCTCCCGGCCAGCAAAACAGGTATGAGCTCGTGCTTCACGAAACCCAGGATGCTTCTATGTTGGAGATATTGATGGACTGGTCCCATTTACCTGCATTTAGCGAGCTGCCCCCGGAAGAAACACAGGCCAGGATCGTATACTATACCGTTAAATCCATCGATGTAAATAAAATGTTCAAACCGGAAAAGGAAACGGTTTATTTCCCTGCCGGCACCCGGGTAATACGACGAAAATATTCCATGAACCAATTCCAGGAGGAATTTGTTCGTACCCTCATGGCAGAAACAGAATGGAGAGGATCAGTTTTTGATGTACAACCCGGCAATGTCCAGACTAATCTGACAGAAGGTGCCGTGGGCTATTTTTCAGCTTCTTCTGTGCTGGCAGACTCTACCCTGATTACACCTCTGCCCTGATCAGCAATCCTGCCTACCCTTCACTCCTTTCTTCGCCCTTTTCCTTGACCTCCCTTTCAGATTTCCGCCCCCTAACAATCACATTTACTTGGTCTTATAAAATATATCTTATTCAAATAAGGGTAAGATCGAGGGACTGTGTGCTATAGTTGAAACCAGATTTTATAAAATAATAATCAAAACAATCTAGTAATAATCTAAAATTAAAAATCATGAAAAAGTTAGGTGTATATTTATTATCAGGTCTTTTTATTGGAAGTCTATTCCTGGGTGGATGTACCCTGGATGAGCAACCACAAATCGATGATCAGAATATTCTTCCCGAAGCATTTGGGATTGATATCCCCAATGCACTCAGCTATGCAGGGGGAAAAAAATCCGCTGCCGAAATTGACACACTAAAGGGAAACGATGTATATCAGCATCTCAGATTTTTTATCGCTGTAGGCGAGCACGGTGCCGAAATAGTTCAGCATATTATCATTTCCATTGCAAGGTTCCAGATCAATAAGCCAATGGAAGTAACCTATGAAAGCGATGATGACGGCAGAGTTAAACACCTGGTTGTGGTGGAGAATTCGGAGTTCGATGGACAATCATGGGAATTTGAGCTGACGGTTACGGATGTTGACTTAGAAGGCAATGAAGACGGCGGCAAAGCCCTGCAGATATTCTGGAATCGGAATCCGGTCAAAGGAATTGCTATTCTGAAGCCCTCTAACATTGACAGAGTAAATGATGCAAATATGGGTGAAGCTATCTTCAGGGTTGACTACAACGAGGAAGATCCCTTCTACGATGCTACCATGATGGTTTATGCATCCGGACTCCCAATGCCTACACCGCTGGAAGAGCCATACGCGATGAAATCAATGAAAATGTTTGCAGGCGCAAAAGGAGATATCATCGATGTATTTGGAAACTCTGATCATCCCAATGCTCTTCTGATCTCCGGAGAACCTGGATTTAACTGGGCATTTGTTGCCTCAGGAAATGAGGTGAATGATCTTGGAGTTGCTGAAGTGGGACTCCCACCCAGTAACCTGGATGAACCCAGCCGTAACAAACTGCTTGGATACTATGGAATTGGAGAAGTATTCGAACGTGAGATCAAGGCAGTTTGGGGGGGATTGGTACCCCAGGACTTAATTGATACCTACCTGCATAACACAGAAGCTCCCGGGTATTTTGACAGCCATGGATTCGTCGCTGCAGGCAGCTCCCCGTCAAGCGAGTATGATGAGCTGGATTCCAGGCTGCCCGATCTGAGTCCGTACAATCCAAAAGAAATCGGAAACCTAAGCCTGTCCTTTAAGTAAGCAATTTGCCGTTTATCTATGGGATTCTGATCTTAAGCTAAACCATGCCAATGATTGAAAACCGCCTCGAAAGGGGCGGTTTTTCCATTTAGCCTCTACTTTTTACGCCGATTCAATTAAAACTATAGACATAAAATGCTCTATGTTAGTTCAAACTGCATATCTTTGATGAGCAAAATCTGTAAAATTTCTATACAAAAATTAACAACCAAACTTAAAACATGAGAAATATAGTATTCATTATTCTGGCGGGACTAGCCCTGAGTTCTTGCAGCACCCTGGAAATTGCTTCCGATTACGACAAAACTGTAGATTTTAAGCAATATAAAACCCTGGAATACTGGGGCTGGGCAGATGACAGCGACAAGATCCTCAATCGTTTCGATAAGGAAAGGATTGAGACCGCATTTGGTGATGAGTTCAGAAAAAGAGGTATTGAAGTCGTGGAAAAGGGAAAGGGAGATATGATCGTATCACTGTATATCCATACTCAGGACAAAACCCAGACCAAGGCAACCACGAATCAAACCTACGGAGTAGGCCATAGTACATACAGCGGTTACGGTCCCGGTTACGGTTGGGGAGGCGGGAATTCCACCACTACTTTTGATGAATATAATTTTACAGTAGGTACTCTTGTAGTTGCGGCATATGACGCAACAAAAAAAGAATTAGTCTGGAAATCCATTGGACAAAAAACTGTGGATGAGGATCCTGAAAGCAGGGAGAAGAAAGTGGTTAAGACCGTCGCTAAAATCATGGAATCATACCCGGTACAACCCGGTAAATAAGATTTTAACCTATACTTAACACTATTAGTTAACTTTTGCTTGACTTATTTGTTGAGAGTGAATATATTTGATCCTGAAAAAAAATTACCCATAAACCATTTCATCAATATTTATAAAAAAACCATGAAAAATTTAGCATTTGTATTTCTTGCGGGATTAATACTTAGTTCCTGCAGCAGCATGAAAGTAACCACAGACCTTGACAAAACAGTGAATTTTGAAGACTTAAAAACACTGGAATACTGGGGATGGTCAGATGACAGTGACAAAATTCTGAACCGTTTCGACAAGGAGAGGATTGAAGAGGCATTCGGCGATGAATTCAGAAAAAGAGGAGTAGAAGTTGTTGAAAAAGGAAACGGTGACATGATTGTATCCCTCTTCATTGTAACAGAACAAAAAAGTGAGACAACTGCCACCACTAGTTCCATGGGCGGTGGTTATGGCGGTTATTATGGATACGGTCCCGGATATGGTTGGGGAGGCGGACATTCCACCACTACTTTCAATGAATATGAATATATAGAAGGAACCCTGGTTATTTCCGTTTATGATGTTAAGAATAAACAACTCATATGGGAAGCAATTGGAAAAAAAACCATTGATGAGGATCCTAAGAAAAGGGAAGCAAACACTGCTAAGAATATCGCATACATCATGAAAGATTATCCGGTACAGCCCAAAGAATAGGGAATACTGCACTACATAAAAAATCTGTACCGTATTCGGTACTGAAAAGAATCCTGCCACTACCGTGTGCAGGATTTTTTTTTTAGCTTTGAATAAGAAACCCTTGTAACCTGAATATGAAAACCACAGTATTATTCAACATTCTTCTGGCCGTTCTTTATTTATTCCCTGGCGTAAATGATTGTCAGGGGCAAAAATCCGATAAGAAGCTCGATAAGAAACTGGATGCACTTTACAACGAATCTTATCCGGCTGATGAACCTGGAGTAACTGTCCTCCTCGCAAAAGGAGGTGAGGTTATTTACCGTAAGGCCTTTGGCATGGCTAACCTCGAACTGGATGTTCCCATGCATCCTGAAATGGTATTTGAGATCGGCTCCATTACCAAACAATTTACTGCTATTTCAATACTTATGCTGATGGAGGAAGGCAAACTTTCCCTGGATGATGAGATTACCGATTATATTGAAGACTATCCATGCCATGGACATTCGATAACCATACACCACCTTCTCACCCATACCTCTGGAATAAGAAGCTATACTTCTACCCCTGAAATATGGGAGAAAGCACGGCTTGATTTCAAGCCTTCAGAGATTATTGATATGTTCAAAAATGAACCCATGGATTTTGCCCCTGGTGAGAGGTTTCTTTATAATAATTCAGGCTATTTTCTTCTGGGGTATATTATTGAGAAAGTATCTGGGATGGAATATGCGGAATTCATTGAAAAAAGAATATTTGAATTCCTGGGGATGGAAAGCTCCTTCTACGGAAGCCAGTCCATCATCATTCCAAACAGAGCCTATGGATACCAGAAAAAGGAAGGAATATTTCATAATACGGATTATCTCAGTCTTACCACCCCCTATGCAGCTGGCGCAATTATGAGTACAGTTGATGACTTGCTGATCTGGAACTCTGCCCTGCATAATAATAAACTTGTTTCTGCAGAGAGCCTGGATTTAGCATTTGGAAATTACAAGCTGAATAATGGAGGAGACCATCGATTATGGTTATGGATGGTTTCTTAGTTCTATTAACGGGAGTAGCACCCTGGAACATGGTGGAGGAATATTTGGCTACCTCACAAATGCCATCTACCTGCCGGAAGAAAATGTATATGTCGCTGTATTGAGCAACCGTGATGACAAAGGACCGGGTGATATCAGTCTCAGGACAGCGGCTATTGCCATTGATAAGCCCTACCCATCAAGGGCTGATGAGATTGAACTGGATAAGGAAATTCTTCAAGGGCTGACAGGTGTCTATGAATATGAGGATGGAACAATCAGATATATTAAATATGAAGAAGGCAAGCTTTATTCCCAGCGAAAAGGCAGCAGACTATTTGAAATATTCCCTGTTTCAGAAAGTAAATTGGCTTTTGAACAAACCTTAGCAGCCATTGAATTTTCAGTAAAAAATGAGGATGAGATAAAGGTTGTTTTCAAGAACCGGAACTCGAGTACCGAAGGGAAACGAATATCAAAAGATATCCCGGATGAAAAAGCTAAAGATGAATCCATTATCGAAGTTCCGGCAGACTTTAAAGAGCAACTGGTAGGTGAATATGTTGTAAATCCCGGTTTCAGCATCAAAATATTTCTGGAAGAAGAGAATTTAATGGGACAGGCAACAAATCAGTCAAAATTCAGACTGTATCCTACCTCTGAGACGAAATATTACCTGAAAATCGTTGATGCTGAGATTGAGTTTTTTAAGAATACAGAAGGTGTATATGATTCTCTGATACTCTACCAGGGAGGTGCTGAAGTAAAAGGAACAAAGAAGTAAAAGCCTCCGGCCTCACAAATAATGTATATTCATTAATATTTCAATATGGCGAACAACGTAAATTGGAAACACCTGACCCTTGAACTATTTGTTGTTTTCCTTGGGGTAACAGCAGGATTTATTCTAAACAACTGGAGAGGGAATATCAATGAACGAAAGCAGGAACATCAATACCTGCAAGGCTTCATGGAGGATATTCAGAGCAATCGGGAAAGCCTGGCAGAATCGATAGAAATGGATAGCCTCTGGCTTAAGCGTGCAAGACCACAAATTACATTAATGATTGAAAATAAGTTTCATGCAGATTCCAGCAATACCATCATGGAACTCTTGTCGACCTACACTAGATTTGGTGCGAGAATAGGGACCTGGGAAGCTATTCTAAATAGCGGTAATCTTAACCTGATTTCAGATTTCCAGCTTAAAAAACAGATTGTGGATTATCATATGAGCATTGAAACTGTAGAATTCATTGATGATTATCTTTTTGATGTATTTGACAGAAATCTAAATACATATTTAATATCTGAATATTCATTTATCAATAATCAGATAATCAATTTGGGAATTGGGATTACCCCGGAATTCGCCAATATTTTTGCCGTATATTTCTCCTTACTACAGCAACGCTACGGATCATATAAGAGTATTTTTAACGAAAGTGATTCTCTTCAGGTAAACCTTGCTAATAAATTGAATTAATGAGACTTCCCCCTAAAACCTGGTTTGTTTTTTTTACCGCTTTCCTCTTTATATCAGGCTTCTTTAGCGAAAGCATGATGGCCCAACATGAAGAACACCATCATGAGCATCATCCCTGGGAACTGGGTGGAGCATTAGGGGCAGTTTTTAGTATAGAGGAAAAACATACTGCCCCCGGTATTCATGCACATGTCCTGAGAAACCTGGGAGAAGAAAAGAAGTTTGGCGTCGGAATCGGATTTGAGACCATTCTGGATGAACACCAACACCTGAATTTTGGTATCCCTGTTAATTATAATACCCACAGAGGGTTCATTTTTACAGCCACCCCGGGTGTACTGTTTAAGAAAGAAACTGACTGGGAACTAAATCCTTCCGTTCATTTAGAAACCCTGTATGAATTTGCTTTTGATCATTTTCATACGGGTCCCATGATTGAACTTGCCCTGGCTCCCAATGATATTCACCTTATGCTTGGTATCCACATAGGGTTCGGCTGGTAATCATTTCTTCCGGAATAAGTTAATTAAACAGCTTTCTGGTTTCTCTTCCTCTCATGCTCGTTCAGGAAGATCTTGCGCAGGCGCAAAGATTTTGGAGTAACTTCCAGGTATTCATCCGAGCGAATATATTCCATTGCCTCTTCCAGTGAAAACTTTATTGCCGGGATGATCATTACCTTATCATCAGTTCCGGAGGCCCGGACATTGGATTGTTTTTTAACCTTAACAACATTAACGATAAGATCATCCTGCCTGGTATATTCTCCGATGACCTGTCCAGCATAAACATCTTCACCTGGATCGATGAAGAATTTACCCCTGTCCTGCAACTTATCTATTGAATAGGGTATGGAAGTGCCTGTTTCGAGTGCAATAAGGGAACCGCTTTTCCGTGTTTCAAGTTCACCTTTCCAGGGTTCAAAGGCCGTAAAACGATGCGCAATAATGGCCTCTCCTTCCGTTACTGTTAACAAGGGATTCGTCAAACCTATCAGTCCCCTTGCAGGAATACTGAAATCCAGAACAACACGGTCGTCCTTATTCTCGATCTGAAGGATATCTCCCTTTCTTTTGGTTACCACTTCGATCACCTTACCGGAGAAAGCTTCCGGGACCTGGATGGTGAGCGATTCAACAGGTTCATGCTTTTTACCATTAATTTCCTTTATAATCACCTTTGGTTGTCCAAGCTGAAATTCATATCCTTCTCTTCTCATGGTTTCAACCAGTATGGAAAGATGAAGAATACCACGCCCGTAGACCAGTAAGCGATCGGGTGAATCAGTCTCATCTACCCTCAATGCCAGGTTTTTTTCAGTTTCACGAAACAGCCTCTCCCTGATATGCCTGGAAGTCACATACAATCCCTCCTTACCAAAAAAGGGTGAATTATTTATGGTAAACAACATACTCATAGTAGGCTCGTCAACCTTTATCCGGCTCATTCCTTCGGGAACATCAATATCAGTAATCGTATCACCGATCTCAAAATCCTCAATTCCATGAACAGCACATATCTCCCCGGCTTCCACCATATTCTTGGTTTTCTCTTTTCCAAGGCCCTCGAACAGGTAAAGTTTTTTAACCTCTGATTTTAAAATGCTCCCATCGTTCTTCACCAGGGATACCTGCATACCGGCCTGTATGCCTCCACGAGTGATCCTGCCAACCGCGATTCTTCCAAGGTAAGATGAATAATCGAGTGAATTTATTTGAAGCTGCAAGGTTCCGGGGTTCTCCATCGGTGCAGGCACATGTTCAAGTATAATATCAAGTAAATGGGCTACATCCTGGCCAGGTTTCTGCCAGTCATCGGACATCCAGCCTTCCTTTGATGAACCGTATACAGTTGGAAAATCAAGCTGCTCCTCGGTAGCCTCCAGGCTGAACATCAGATCAAACACCGCCTCCTGTACATCATCCGGATGGCAATTCGGTTTATCCACCTTGTTGACAACAACTACTGGTTTCAATCCAAGCTCAATTGCCTTCTGAAGTACAAATCGTGTTTGAGGCATTGGTCCCTCAAAAGCATCCACCAGCAATAACACTCCGTCTGCCATATTTAATACTCTCTCCACTTCTCCTCCGAAATCAGAGTGCCCGGGTGTATCAATGATATTTATTTTCACTCCTTTATACCGGACGGAGACATTTTTTGATAAAATGGTAATCCCCCTCTCCCTCTCCAATTCATTGGAATCAAGGATCAAGTCCTGAACATCCTGGTTATCCCTGAACATTTCTACCTGATGTAGTATCCTGTCCACCAGGGTAGTTTTCCCATGGTCCACATGAGCAATAATGGCTATATTCCTTAATTCCTGTTTCATATCAATTTTACTCTGATTTTTAAGCGATTGCAAACGTACATGAAATTTCAATACCTCTGTAATAAAATAGTGTTAATATTTACACATTACTTTATATATAGATGAGGAATCCAATTAAGAATTATAACAAGATTCCATTGGCTTTCTTTGTCTCATTGATTTATAACATTTTATGAAATAATTTTGCATATAACTAACTTTTTAGTTGTCAAAACGAAATATTTAGTTTATGTTTGCGTTGTATAAGTGTAACTCGAATATAAATAATTCGACAAAGATGAAGGAACTTACGAAAGCAGAAGAACAGGTAATGAATATTCTCTGGGAAATGGAAAAGGGATTTGTAAAGGATTTACTGGAAAAATTCCCTGACCCAAAACCTGCCTACAATACAGTCTCAACTATGTGCCGCATCCTTGAGACCAAAGGTTTTGTTGGATATAAGGCATATGGAAAATCTCACCAGTATTACCCCCTGCTCAGCCAGGAAGAGTATACAAAACAGTATCTGAACAGTTTTGTCGACAACTATTTCGGTAATTCTATTGAACAATTGGTTTCCTTTTTCTCGAAGCAAAATAAGGTTGACCTCAAAGATGCTGATAAGATCATTGAACTTATGAATACACTTAAAGACAATAAAAAAGATGAATAGTTTTATTTTATATCTGCTTGAATCAGGATTATGCCTGTTCGTGTTTTTTGCACTATATCAGGTATTTCTAAAGAACGAGACCTACTATCAGCTTAACCGGGCTTACCTACTGTTATCTCTTGTTTTTTCCTTGTTTGTCCCTCTGCTGAACATATCACTTGCCGGACCTTCAGGTGGACAAATAACCAGTTTCCAGATGGAACCCCTGCTGGTCAGCGCTACCCGCGGTGCAATAGCCACAACCCGGCAGATTGGCATCTTTGAAATACTTGCAGGTTTATATTTCCTGGTCGCCCTTATCCTGTTGATACAACTTGTAGTTGGTTTTTCGCGAATTACAAAACTTTTATCGCTTGGAAAGGTTGAAAACAATCAAAAATTCAGGCTTATTCTTCATTCAAAAAACTATCCTCCCTTTTCATTTTTCAAAAATATTTTTATTAGTGAGAAACATTATTCGGGTGAAAAAAAGGATGAGATAATTGAACATGAAATAGCTCATGTCAGGCAGATGCATTCAGTAGACCTTGTAATAGCAGAGGTTCTGAAAATCCTCCAATGGTTCAATCCAATGGCCTGGTATTTTAAAAATATAGTAACAGAAAATCATGAATTTCTTGCCGATGAGGCAGTTCTAAATCGCGGTTTTTCCACTGAGTCTTACCAGCTCAGTATTTTAACGCAACTGTTTGGCATCCGATCAATGCCTGCAGTGCACAATTTTAATCAATCAGTAACACAAAAACGTTTAAAAATGATGAGAAAATCAAAATCAAAATTAGGATCAAAGCTTAAGATGCTTTTGGCCCTTCCGCTTGCAATATCGCTTTTCTATTTGTTTGCATGTACTTCAGGTCCATCTGACCTTTCGGCAAAAGCAGCACCGGAATCCGATAAAAAATCAGATGTATCTTCAGTATCAGATGTTTTCACTATGGTGGATATAGCTGCTGAACCTGAGGGAGGCATCATGGAGTTCAGAAAGGCAATTGCTAAAACTGTCACTTATCCTGAAGAGGCAAAGAAAAAAGCTGTGCAAGGGAAAGTTTACGTACAGTTTATTATTGATGAACAGGGAAAACTTGTAAAAGCAATTCAGAGTACCAAGGTACCACCTGCTGAAGAGGACGGGGCATCCCAGCCAGCCTCTGAAACAGTAGATATCGAAGGTATTGTTGTTGTGGGTTACAGGCCACTCAAAGGCCAGGAACAGGAATATTCCGAGGAAGACATCCAGATACTTGCCAATGAGGCCGTCAGGGTAATCAGTGAAATTGAGATTCAGTGGACCCCTGGCATGAAAGATGGCAAACCAGTAAAAACTGCATGGACTGTCCCCATCCAATTCAGCCTGCAGTAAACAGTAAAACCTTATTCTCAAGGGACTGCCCATATCGGCCAGTCCCTTTTTTTTGATAAATTTGCCTCTTATATCGACAACACCATGAAAAAACTTTTGATATCAATTTCAATTCTGTTACTGATCAACCTGACAGCCAGGTCACAGGATTACGATTTAGGCATTGGGATTAAGGCCGGTATGGCTCCGGGAGTTTCCGTCAAATACTTCCCAACCACAGATAAAGCGATTGAAGGCATTGCGACGTTTCGCTGGGGCGGTGTTAATGTAACCGGACTTGCAGAATTTCATCTGCCGATATTTGATACGAAAGGCATGAATTTTTATTATGGTGGGGGTATCCATCTTGGGGTATGGGATTCCGGTAAGGCAATTGATAAACCTGATACCGGCAGTAAGTTCAATTTTGGAATTGATGGAATTGTAGGATTGGAATATGCCTTTCCTAAATTTCCTTTATCACTGGGACTGGACTGGAAACCTAATTTTAATATAGTAACAGACTCAAGGGTGATATTGGATGAAATTTCCCTTCATATCAGATATCTAATCCGCTAATATTATGATCACGGACAAAAACAGGATAGCAAGAAGGGCTGGATGGATATCCATCCTGGTGAATATGCTTCTGTTCGGATTCAAATACTGGGCAGGGGTAAGTTCCGGCTCAGTGGCCATCATCGCTGATGCCTGGCATACTCTGTCAGATTCAATTACTTCTGTTGTGGTTCTTGTGGGTATCTGGTATTCCTCAAAGCCTGCAGATAAAGAACATCCCTTTGGACATGGTCGTGCTGAAATGCTTGCAGCTTTTTTTATCGGGGTACTTCTGGCGGTCATAGGCTTTGAATTTCTCATTGAATCGATTCATCGATTGAGAGAAAAAGAGGCAGCTCAGTACGGTACATTTGCCATCATAGTAACGGCAGCTTCTGTACTGGTGAAAGAAGCTCTTGCCCAGTATGCCCGAATTGCAGGAAAAAGATCCGGATCAAAAGCTTTAAAGGCTGACGCATGGCACCATCGAAGTGATGCAATCTCTTCCCTGGTCATCCTCGTTGGTATATTTTTAAACTCCCTGGCCTGGTGGATCGATGGTATATTGGGAATACTTGTGTCATTACTTATATTCCATGCAGCATTTGAAATACTGAAAGAAACTTTTAACTCCCTGCTTGGAGAAAAACCTGAAAAGGAAATTACTGAGAAGGTTATGCATATCTGCAAAAATGAACTCACCCGTGAAGTTTATCCACATCATATACATATTCACAATTATGGCAGCCATACCGAAATGACACTCCACATTAAGCTTTCCAAAAACATGTCATTAGGCGAGTCCCATGATATAGCCTCCCAGATTGAAGATACCCTTAGAAAACAGCTGGGTATTGAGGCAACAATTCACATGGAACCGCTCTCCGGGAAGTCGGGCATCATGAATTAAGGATTTCTTCCATCAAACGGTTGATCCTGGCGGCTGATTTTCCTTTAGAGGGACTCTCCCCTACTCCTTGCAGTTCCTGCACAATCTCCCTGATCAAGGGAAATTGAACATGTTCAGGTGAGGGTATGGTAAATTCTTCCTTTCCACCATCAGTAATCAATTCAATTGGTGTAAATCCGAAACAGGAAAATTTGATACTTCCATCTATTCCAATGATCTCTATCTCATCAAATGCAGTGGCCTTCGAAGATACAAAGCTCCACGCCCCACTGAATGGCACCCCACTCTTAAAAATACCGGAGGCTGAAACAGTATCTTCCGGCCGGTAAAGTTTGGCCCTGTTTTCAGCATAGCCGGAAATCTGATCAAATTCACCTAAAAGGAATTCAAGGATATCAAGCTCATGGCATCCCATATCATGAAAGATTCCCCCTCCGCTAATCTCAGGGATAACCCTCCATGGAAGATTTTCCGGATCAAAATTATCCGCGCTTCCCGGCAAAATCAAACTCAACCTGCAAATCAATAAATCCCCAAGAACGTTCCGGTCGAGCAGACTTTTAACCTTTAGAAAATAATCCATGCTTCGGCGATAGTAAGCAACAAACATTGGAACACCTGTACTTTCCGCCACCCGGTTCATCATTTGGCATTCGGCAAAGGTAGCTGCCATGGGCTTTTCAACATAGACTGGTTTGCCGGCCTTCATCGCCTGGATGGCATATTCAGCGTGTGTAGAAGGAGGCGTTGCCACATATACGGCATTGATATCCGAATCTGCCAACAGCTCCTCAACTGAATCATAAACCTTAGGAACATTGTGATCACGAGCATAGGCCTCAGCCTTAGTCTTTGTTCGACTTGTAACAGCTATGAGTGAAGAACCATCCACCTTATTAAAAGAAGGTGCACTCTTCTTTTGGGTTACATCTCCACATCCTATCATCCCCCATTTGATTTCCTTTTTCATAATCTGGTATTTTACGCTTGAAGATATTAATTTTTCAATTAACCAGGCATAACTCCTTCGGCCTACTTCTGCTCACTGGCATTTACTTCTGCTTACTTTTTCTTACATTTGTAATAGACCATTAAAGCCTATGAATAAAATTAAAACATTCATACTCCTGTTTGCAATCATGCTTGTAAGCGGACAGGTTTTCGGACTTTCAGTCAATGAAACTGAGGATGACACCCTCTCCTATCATCCGGTTCAGGGAAAAGTGATTGATATCCGGACAGGTGACCCCATCATTTTTGCCAGCATTTATCTGTCAGAGACAAATATTGGAACCGTTTCAAATTCGGATGGAGAGTTTATAGTTAAGATCCCTTTATTCGTAGAGAACAAAATATTGGTTGTCTCAAGCATAGGGTACAGGAATAAGGAATTGAACTTTGACGAGCTCAACCCTGATAATAACCTGATTGAGCTTGAACCTGATCCTATTCCCATCGAAGAGGTAACGATTATTAACCGTGATGCCAGGGAACTGATTTTGGATGCATTATCGAAAACCCATGAAAATTACAGCAAGGAACCGGTAATGCTAACCTCATTTTACAGGGAAACCATCAAACAGAACCGGAATTATGTTGCCGTATCTGAGGCAGTCCTTGATGGCTATAAAAGTTCCTACTCCAACCTGGCAGAACTTGATCGGGTAAAAATTTTCAAAGGCAGAAAAAGTACGGATGTAAAAAAAATGGATACCGTCCTGTTTAAATTACAAGGGGGACCACAGACCATGTTTCTCCTGGATATTGTAAAGAATCCCATGGAACTTTTTGACAGGGAAATTATGGATTACTATATATACCATATGGGAGGTATTGTTAATATAAATGACAGGCAAGCCTATGTTGTTGAATTTGACCAGATGAAAAATGTTGAGTTCCCCCTGTATTCCGGCAAACTCTACATTGATTTGGAAAGCCTGGCTTTTGCTGGAGCTGAATTCAGGATCAGTCCCGATAAATTAGATCAGGCAGTCCAATTCCTGATCCGAAAAAAGCCCATTGGCATGAGGATTGATCTGATAAACGCGAGTTACCTTATTAGTTACAGGTTCATCGATGATCTTTGGTATCTGAACCATGTCAGGACAGAACTGATTATGGGGGTACGATGGAAGAAAAAACTGTTTATGTCCACCTACTCAACAGTTTCTGAAATGGCTGTAACAGACATTGATCATAAAAATATCAACAAGTTTAAATTCAGGGAGTCATCCCGAAGAGATGATATTTTTGTTGAGGAGGTGAGTGATTTTGCGGATCCGAATTTCTGGGGTGATTACAACATAATCCAACCCGAAGAATCCATTGAGGATGCCATCGAAAAAATTGGTCGAAAATTAAAGAGAAGGGGGAGGTAAACCTACGGAATCAATACGACCTTAATTAATCCCTTTTCTTTTTTATAAAGCCGGTCAAACCATTCAGCACCTTCCGAAAGCGGAGCCTCTGCACTGAGCAAAGCAGCCGTATCAATTTTATCCTCACTCAACAGCTGAAGCACCTCCGGGTATTCCCCATTAATTGCACAGGAACCTTGCAGTCGCAGTTGCTGGGAAACCACTGTCTGCAAAGGAATTTCTACCCGGGGTGTCAGATTGCCTACCAGTGTCAGGGTAGCTCCCTTACGAATGCAGGCCATGGCCGTCTCAATGGATTGAGGTAAGCCAGCCACTTCGAAACCGATATCAGCTCCCCTTCCATCTGTCAGTGACCTGACTTTAATATCACAATTATCCATTGCCGGGTTAAACGCATGGCGGGCTCCCAATGAAAGGGCCAATTTGAGCTTTTCCGGATCAATATCAATGGCAATAATCTGCCTGAGGCCTTTGATCCGTAATAATTGTATGAGAAATAATCCAATCATCCCGCAGCCTACAACTACAGCAGTATCTCCGGGCAAAATCGGAGTCAGATTAATCGCATGAAGGGCTACCGCAATAGGCTCGCACATTGCAGCCTGGGTGAATGAAACATTCTCGGGTATCCTGTATACAATGTGCTGAGGGACGGCCACAAAATCTGCATATGCACCCTCCATTTTGAACTCAGGCGTGGATACTCCCAGAACCTTACGATCATCGCTGAGATTATACAGGCCTTTCCGGGTATACCAGTCATCCTGTTTGTAAACCGTAGAATCAAAAGTAACCCGGTCTCCCACCTTCCAGTCAGGCACATCCTCGCCCATGGATTCAATAGTTCCGGCAGCCTCATGACCCATAATGATAGGAGGAATCCTTCTTCCGGTACTTCCATCCATTCCATGGATATCAGACCCGCATATTCCAACTGCCCTCACCCGGATCAGTATCTCTCCCCTTCCCGCTAAGGGATCGGGAACCTCACGAAAAACCAATTTATTATATGCTTTCAGCACTAGCGCTTTCATTTCTATTTTTCTTTTACTCTAAGATAGGGTAAATCCCATTTCAAACATCATAGATTCAGAAAACAGGTTTTTAACCAATTCCATTAACTGATTAATCATAAATAACAATGAAAACTGAAAGAACAAAAAAGCGTTTTGGTAGTCCGATGATGATTGCAGTGCTGTTTATACTTCTGTTATCACTTGCTGCAGCTTCTGTCGCCCTATCACAGGATATGCTTTCCTACAAATCTTATTCAGGAAAAATCCTTGATGAAGAAACAAACAAACCCATCGTTTTTGCAAATATTATCCTCAAAGGGACCAATATAGGTACCGTGTCAAATGCTGACGGGGAATTTATTATCAAGGCGCCGGGGGACTGGATTGTAGAGGGATTGGAAGTAACACATCTGGGTTACAAATCCAAAACACTCGAACTCGCTAAGCTGAAAGAACGTGAAAATGAAATCAAATTGGAAGGAGCCTCAGTGCCCATTGATGAGGTTACCGTATCCTACGGGGATCCTGAGGAATTATTGAGGGAGGCAATTGCGAATATCCCTGTAAATTATTCCAATGAACCGGTTATGCTCAAAGCATTCTACAGGGAGACAATCCAGCAAAACCGTAATTATGTGGGTGTTGCAGAAGCCGTGGTTGATATTTATAAGGCTGAATACCACAAGCATATCCTCCGATCGCACCCAGATATATAAGGGCAGGAAAAGCCAGGATATACATAAGATGGATACGGTTGTGGTGAAGCTGCAAGGGGGACCATTTCTCAGTCTAATGCTGGATGTTGCCAAACATCCGGGGGATATCCTCACTCCTGAATTTATGTATCTGTACAATTATACCTACGGGGGAATGACCTCGGTACAGGACAGGCAAACCATGATCATTAAGTTTGAACCAAAAAAATATGTTGAAGATCCCCTTTACGAAGGCAGGATATTCCTGGATGCCGAAAACCTGGCCATTATCGGAGTCGATTTTAATCTGGATGAAGACAAGGTGAGCGAGGCTGCCGAAATGTTTATCCGCAAGAAACCCATTTCCATGAAGGTGGATATCCTTTCAGCTAATTACCTTACCAAATACAGGAAATATGATGGTGTATGGTACCTCTCCTATGTACGTTCTGAACTGGACTTCAGGTGTCGTTGGAAGAAGAAGCTGTTCAGTTCGAAATATGATCTTATGAGTGAAATGGCAATCACGGATGTGGAAAAAGAGAATCTTACAAAATTCAAACTGGGAAATTCCGTCAGGTATACCGATGTCATGGCAGAACAGGTAAGCCAGTTCCAGGATCCTAATTTCTGGGGGAATAACAATATTATTAAACCTGATGAATCAATAGAAGAAGCTATAGATAAATTGAGTAGAAAGCTAAAACGGAGATTGTAATTGTTTTTTACGGGGTTAGTGGTAATTTTGTGAGAGGGAGTAACCGGTCCCGCGTTAAACCGGGATCGGTTACAATTACTAATACATTGAATGACAAGCAGTCCATACGAAAAATAAGGCAGGGGGATATCCAGGCATTTGAGGAGATCTTCAGGAAGTACTATGAAGTCTTATGCCAATGGGCACACCATTACCTGAAGGACCGGGATTCCTCCGAGGAAATTGTGCAGGACCTGTTCTATCACTTATGGCGCGACCATTCCACCCTAAGCATTCATACCTCGGTTAAATCCTACCTGTACAGGGCTGTGTCCAACAATTGCATAATGATACTTAAAAAGCAGACACGAAGAACAGAGATCGAGGCAGATCTGGCAAAAAATGCCCAGCCGGTTCAGCCCGAGCCTGCAGAACTGCTTGAAACCACGGAACTCAGGGAAGTAGTTAATAAAACACTGGGGGAACTCCCCGAGCGGCCGGCGACCATATTCAGGATGAGCCGCTACGAAGGAAAAAAGTACAGAGAGATCGCAGAAGAACTTTCAATATCAGTTAAAACAGTAGAATCAAATATGGGCAGGGCCCTTGAATTGTTTAGGAAAAACTTACAGGAATATTTGTAAAAATTAGAAATGATGGCTAGAGAAAATTGGGATAAGAATATCGAGGAGGAAGATCTGATCAGGGTAGATGTGAATAAAGCCTGGTTAAACGTTGAGGGCAGGCTGAAGAGAGAAGAACTGATTCCGGCTCAAACCATCCGGACTGATTTCCGGATCAACTTCAGGAAATCCCTGCGCATAGCTGCAGCTATAATGATCTTTGCGGGGATAGCCGCCATAACCTTTCAAACCATAAGAACTTCTGATAAATCTGTACATATGACTGTCAATACGGTCGATGGACAAAAATTCGGAATTTCTCTCCCTGATGGTTCTACCGTTGACATGAATACCGGTTCAAAACTCAACTACCGGCTGCAGAGATCCGGAACACGGTTGGTTAGCCTGCAGGGCGAAGCTTTTTTCAATGTTCAACCGGATGAGAACAGTCCCTTTATCATCAAAGCCGGCAGAGGAACAATAAGGGTTACCGGCACTTCATTTTCCGTACGAACAGTCCCAGGTTCTGACCGAATCGAAGTCTTTGTCGAATCCGGGAATGTACAGTTCTATCGTACCCGGAAACAGGAAAAGAGACTCTCCCTGAAAGAAGGCCAAACCGGTGTTCTGGAGCAGAACCGATTGACTAGCAAGAACATACCCGAACCCAACCAGATGTCATGGAAATCCAAAAAGCTGATTTTCCGTGAAACCCGCCTGGGCGACGTTGCCGGGGTTCTCAACAGAACATATAGCCAGAAAATCCGTTTTACCAATGAGGCGTTGGAAGATTGCCTGTTTACAGGTACCTTTGATGAACAGCCCATTGATTCTGTCATGCGGGTGATCCAGGTGGCCTTTGACCTGGAGCTCGATCAGAGCGGCAAGGCATATGTTTTATCAGGCGATGGATGTAATTAAATACCTATTTACTACTACCCTTATAATTTTCACCCTTTCGGGGAAAGCCCAGCAGCTTCCCGATAGCCTGAGGGTGATCCTTCCAGATACAAGTCTGAGCCCTGAAAACACCTTATTCCTGGTAGAAAAGAGCAGCGATGTATACTTCTCCTACAATCCCGAGATATTCTCCGGGGAATTGACAATGGACTGGGAAAGCGGGGAATACTATTTAAAGGAAATCATTGATCGGATATGCGACCCCGGGCAACTCTTATATACCCTTATTGGCAACCAGGTGGTTTTTTACAAGGAAGGCCAGGAACTTGCCACCGGTCCCATTGATGAAGAAATCCCAGTACAGTTTGTACCCCGAAAAATAAAGGGTTTAATCCGAAGTGCCGGAGAAGGTGGGGCCCTGGCTTTCGCAACGATCTGGATTCCTTCAACCTTGCAGGGTACAATCGCCAATTCTGAAGGCTACTTTTTGATGACAATTCCCCCGGGTGTTGCCGCCGATACCCTGGCCATAAGCTGCATGGGATACGGAACGACTTTCATCCCTATTGACAATCTGGGCGATTCCCTGATTACCATATTTCTGGAAGCCTCAATAATCCCGATACAGGAAGTTGTAATCCGCCGGACCGAACCGCTGAACCTCCTGCGGCTGGCCCTGAAAATAATTCCTGATAATTATTCGGCCGATCCCGTTATCGAAACCGCATTCTACAGGGAAACCATCCGGAAGAATAATCAGTACATCGCTGTTTCAGAGGCTGTGCTTGACATATATAAACCAGGATTTGATGCAGTAGCCACCGAACAAACCAGGGTTCTCAGGGGAAGGAAGAACATGGATTACAGTGAAATGGATACCCTGGTAGTGAAACTGAAAGGTGGACTTGAAACCAGTTATCTACTGGATATTATCAGGAACCGGCCCGACTTTCTTCAACCCGAACAATTTCACAGGTATGAATACCGAATGTCAGATATAGTTACCATACAGGATAAAAGTACTTACGCCATTGATTTTGTTCAAAAGGAGTCCACCACCCCCCCACATTTCCGGGGTAGAATATATATTGACCTTGAAACCCTGGCATTACGGGGTGCTGAGTTTGAGGTAAATCCCAAAACCATTTCCAGCATGTCCGGTTCAATGGTCTATAAAAAGCCACGAAAAATTAAAGTCCGGCCCGTTTCCGCTTCCTATATGGTCAGATATAAATCGGATGGAAATAAATTTTACCTCTCCCTGATCCGGGCTGATAACCGGTTCAGGATCAGACCCCGGAAAAAACTGTTCGGTGACGAATTTAGAACTTTATCCGAACTGGCAGTTACCCACCTTGAATTGGAAGAAGTAGCCAGGTTTCGTACCCGTGAAACTGCGAATACCAGTGATATATTTTCAGAGATGCTGGGAGGCTATGATCCCGGTTTCTGGGGCCCTTACAATTACCTCGTTCCCGAAGAATCCCTCGAAGATGCCCTGATCCGTATTGCACATCTGATGGAGAATCATTAATTTGAAAGGTTTGGTTTAACAGGACATAACCACATAGCCCAGTTGGGATTCGCCATACTGATTGGCTAGCAATATCTCTTAATCATCCAAATCTTCATTCTGAAAATTCTTTAATAAATTCAGAACCCATGAATATATAGGGTTCTGATGCTTTTTCCAGAGTTTATACTTAATAAGTAAATCAATTGAAAAAACACAAACAAGGATCAATTGAATATTTACAATTAATGTTAGCTCATTTATATTCCATTGTGAGATAAACGGAATTAGGGAATAATACAATCCTACATCCAAAATGAAAATGAGTGGAATATACAACAACCTATCAGGGGTAAAAAAACGGTACCTCCCTCTGGTTTCTGTCAGGAAGCTAATGACATCCTGGTAATAGTTTGAGCTGGTATATCTTTTAACTTTAAGAGAGTACATATAGAATGATAGCAGGTACGCTCCGATCAATATGATTAAACCGATTTTTAATGTACCTGATTCGTATCCCTTAAGGGCTAATATTTTGTCGGATAAAAATATCATTCCAAGCATGATGACACTTGAGATCAGTAAAATATATTGCTGAAGCCTGTTAAGCCTGCGATTCTTACGATCCGATTCTTTCAAATGATAGACAAAAGAGTTGAATGAAGATTTTGTATTATCCCCGGGAATTAGATCCTTTTTAAACTCGGGAGCTTTTACCTTTTTGGAATCCTTTATTAGCTCTTCTAAATTCATGACTTGCTTTCTCCTATTAAAGTTCGCAGGGTATCTTTTATTCTGTGGATCCTGATGCGAACATTACTATCGGTTAAACCAACGATCCTGGCTATTTCTTTTGAAGGAACTTCTTCCAATACCAATGATATTATTGTCATCTCAATTAAAGGTAACTGGGCTATGCATCGGTGAA
This sequence comes from uncultured Bacteroidaceae bacterium, assembly GCA_963777115.1. Lineage (GTDB taxonomy): Bacteria > Bacteroidota > Bacteroidia > Bacteroidales > SM23-62 > SM23-62. Next base: position 97,079 of record CAVZPP010000006.1, read on the forward strand.
GAATCTCAATATTTTCATTATTACCTGGGGTATCCGGTTTTGACAGATATTCAACAAGATCCAGTTTGCTTTGATTCATGACCCCGGCCTTTTTCTTAGATAGGAAATGTAAGGCAGTATTGGTTGTTACCTTGAATATCCAGGTACTCACTGCTGCTTCTCCACGAAACTTGTCAAGACCATTCCAGATGTTTATTAATGTATCCTGGTATAAATCATCAACATCATCATTATTGGAAACATAATACCGGCAAATTCGATATATTTTATCCTTGAATTCCTCAACAATATTTTCAAAAAAGGAATCTATATTCTCCATTCCGGGTTCCGCAGAATTTCCATCAATTATTTAATGAAATTATCTTCTTGCACACTAAAATAATCTATTATTAATAATTATGTGCCAAGTATACCCATTATAATAGGTAACAGTCCAATACCATTTATGAGAAAGTGAAGTATAATTCCGACAGTATTATTTTTTAATCGCCAGACCAGGAATGTCAGTATCAGAGTAACCGGCAATAGTGATGGAATATCCCACCATTTAAATGCATGGAAAAACGCCCACATTAGTCCGTGAATATACCATGTATGTTTACCGAAAGCCAACTCTTGACGTGGTAATATATAGCCCCTCCACCAGAATTCCTCGCCAATTATATTCAAAAACAAAAAAACAAAAAACGCCAATAAAGCAAATAGATTTCCTGATAAACCTCCAAAAGCCTGATCCATTGCAGAAAGTGATATTTTTGTACTTGTGTCAAGCCATGCTGGCAAAGACTCCGGCATTGGAATAATACCCGACTTAATCAAGGTCATATTCAATCTGAGAGTAATCCCATATAATATAATCGTGATAATGAAGGCAGCAAAGGTTAAAAGCCACATTTTCCCTGTCAACCGATGAAGACGAAATCTCTCCCTCAGAGCTAACCAGCTTATGGTATTGCCTTCTTTAGCGAAAGCTATTAAGGAGGCAAAAATCATTAAGCTAAGGGGTATGCCCAATCCAATGAAGTAGGCATAAAAGGCTGGCATTCCAGATTTTATCAATGCAGGCATGACAATATGAAAGCCGATGATCATAAATATTGCAGGTATTCCAAAATGGATCAGGGAGCTTTTCAGATTCATTGGTCTTACCATAAATTTTTCCGTGTGGGTCTTGTTTGATATTGTATTCATTTTCTCTCTCTGTTAAATTGTTTACACATTTAGAGTAGATAAAATTCAATTTGTTACAAATGATTAAAGGTTTCTTCCATATTGGACATAAAAAAAACCCTGAAGAATCGAATTCAACAGGGGTTTGGAATATAAATTCCATCGGATATCAAACCAGAACCTGCTTCGGCAATGGTCCAATTAAACTTAAACAAAGGTCTAATTTAACTTACCACATAGTATGTCGCCGAAGCATGTGCCCATATTACGTGCCTGCCTAACCAGGGGATCTTTGGGGGGAACAGTCCGGACCTTATCTGAGACCTTGCTTAAAGGAACATCCACAATTTTATAGCTTTGTTGGGCAACCATATTACCATATTTTTCCTTTGCGATCAATTCAGTGGCATAGGCTCCATACCTTGTTGCCAGGATCCTGTCCATTGGTGTCGGGGTACCTCCCCGCTGAATATATCCAAGTACTGTCTCTCTTGTCTCCAGCCCGGTAAGCTTATTGATCTTTTTTGCCACTTTCATGGCTGCGCCCTTTTTCTTTCCTTCCGCTATGCCTTCCGCAACAACAACTATGGAATAATCCTTTTTTGCTCTGGCCCTTTGGTTCAGGTATTCAGCAATTATTTCATCCTCATATTTAATTTCCGGGAGCAGGATAATATCCCCACCGGCGGCTATACCTGCATACAGGGCAATCCAGCCAGCATGATGGCCCATAACCTCTATAACCATGATCCGTTTATGCGAGTTTGCCGTACTATGGAGTCGGTCTATTGCCTCTGCAGCAATGGTTACAGCAGAATCGAATCCGAATGTCATCTCTGTTCCCCACACATCATTATCAATGGTTTTAGGTATTCCTACGATGTTTATTCCAAGCTCTGATAGGCGCCAGGCAGTTTTCATAGTACCGTTCCCGCCTATACAGACAAGGCAATCAAGTCCCAGTTTCTCATAGTTTCTCCGGATAATTTCAGGCTTGTCTATCTCCGTCATATAATTGGCAGATTTTCGAAAGGGTTTTTCCCGGGAGGTACCCAGGATGGTCCCTCCTTCCGTTAGAAGACCAGACAAATGGTTCTCCCGGATTTCAAAATATTCATTTTCAATCAAACCCAGGAAACCTGATGAAATACCGAGAACCTGCATTTTATGTTCGATCAGGGCAGTTTTGGCAACTCCCCTGATAGCGGCATTAAGTCCCGGACAATCTCCTCCGGCGGTTAAAATTCCAATTTTCATTTCTGTAGTAATTTTATTGCTCGATAAATATTTTCTCAATTAATTTCTTGATTCCCGATTTGTTCCCCAGCTTGTTCCTCAATTTGTTCCTCACTCCGTTTCCGAATCTCAACCTGAATATCTCTTTCCTTAAAGAGTAAAAATGTGAGTCCGGCTATAATACAGAATACACATCCTATCAATCCGTTCAGGCGGATTCCAAGGTCATCCCCCGGATCCTTCCCCCAAAGGGTCATAATGGTAAAACTCATTATGCCGACTGTCATTCCAAGTTTATAGAAAAAATTTCGGACCGCGAAATACATTCCTTCTTTTCTCAGTCCCGTTTTAAGTCCATCGAGCTGAGCTATCTCTGCAATTATTGCGTATGGGATAATCCCCAGTACAGCCACAGGGAATGAAGCAAGCAAAGCGAAGAGGTAAATTTGAGTTTTTGGAGGCATGGGCAGTTTCCCCAGGAAAAAAATAAACATAAAAATTATTCCAAGGAAAATCAAGGCGAAGGAGACCATAAATTTTTTCTGAATCTTCTGGGATAATCGAAGGATCAGTGGATAAAAAAGCAGGGACACCAGGATCATAACCCCAAATATAGTAGCACTCATTGCCTCCTCCAGTCCCAATAAAACTTTAAGGTAATAAAGCATCCCAGTAGTAATTATAGATACAGCCAGAAAATAGGAGAAATCTGCAAAAAGGAAAAGCCTGAAATTGTAATTTTTAAGGGTCTGGCCAAGAGATTTTAGGAAGCTCACATCCGCCGGCGGATTTTTACACCAACTTTTTTCGTCGATTCCAATCACTGGAAAATGCAATAAGATTCCGGCAAAAACTGCGAGGATCCCGATTGAAATCTGAAAAGAATGTATCCTGTATTTTAAATCCAGGGCAACCTCCAGCCAGGAGGCCAGCAAGGGAGCCTGAGCCGCTACGATGATTCCTATGACAAAGGCAAGGGAGAGCCAGGTCGAAAGTTTTACCTTATCTCTTTCCGTAGGAGCCAGCTCCGGCATAAGCGCATTGTAGGGAATAAAATAAATGGTAAGAGAAAGATAAAACAGGGTGAGTGTTACCAGCAACCAGATGATATTAGAACGGCTCTCCGATACGTTTGGAGGAAGAAATATTGCGACGCAGAAAATCGTGGCAGGAATCCAACCAACCCGCATAAACGGTATCCTTCTCCCAGCACGATGACGGGATCGATCGCTTAACCAGGCAATCACCGGATCGGTGACCGCATCAAACAATCTCCCTCCTGCCGCTATCAGGGCCAGAACTGAAAATATGCCAATGAAAAGAATCGGAGGGAGAAGTATATTCAGTCCCGCGTTTTCCGGTGGAAGGTAGATATATATCAACATCACCGAAACCATATTGATCAGGATGGACCACCCAGCCATTCCGGATGAGTAAGCCAGTATCTGACGATAGGTAAGTTTCATAAACGGGAAACGAATATTTTCAGGTTGCTCGGGATTTAGCTCAAGGTAATAAAAATGAACCTGACCCGCGAATATTATTTATATTTAAATTCTTATTCACAACTAAACCTGAATTGAATTATGAAATCCGGAATCGTCCTGCTCTTTGTATTTTTATTGCAATCATTATCTCTTTTTTCTCAATGGGAACCTAAACCTTCGCCCATTCTTACCCCCTGGGGAGAGAAAATAAATCCTGACTCTGTTCTGAAAGAATATCCACGACCCAGTATGGTCCGTGAAAACTGGATTAACCTGAATGGTTTATGGGACTATTCCATCACGGATTCTTCGTCTGTAAAACCCGGGGAGTTTGATGGGCAGATCCTTGTTCCCTTCTGCGTGGAATCCACCCTGAGTGGAGTTACCAAAAAAGTTACTGCGGAAAATGCCATCTGGTATTCCCGTGATCTGCCCATAGAAAAACCTCAGGGAGAGGAACGATGGATTCTGCAGTTCGGGGCGGTGGACTGGCATTGTGTAGTCTGGGTGAATGACAAACTGGTAGGCGAGCATAAGGGAGGGTATGATCCATTCTCATTCGATATAACCGATGTACTTAATAAAAGAGGAAAGCAAAATCTTACCCTGAGGGTCTGGGATCCGACAAACGATGGAATCCAGGCCAGGGGGAAACAGTTGATCGAACCAAGAGGTATATGGTATACACCGGTATCAGGTATCTGGCAGACCGTATGGCTTGAGAATGTCCCGGTCAACCATATTACAGATTTAGTTGTTATTCCAGATGTAGACGGAGAACAGCTGCAAATGGAAGTTTCCCTTAATAATCCCTCTCTGGCTGGAAGACTGAATATCAGGGTCTTTGATCAGGGAGACCTGGTAGTTGAGAAAAACCTGGATCCGGGTCAGAAGACAATGATTCCCCTGCCTGATGCAAATTTATGGTCTCCCGCATCACCTCATTTGTATGATCTTGATATCAGCTTACTCAAAGGGAATGATACACTGGATCGTGTTCAAAGCTATTTCGGCATGAGAAAGGTTGAGATACGAAAGGACAGTTACGGAGTCAACCGGATCTTTCTGAATAATGAGGTATTATTTAACTACGGCACATTGGACCAGGGATGGTGGCCTGACGGATTGTATACTGCTCCTTCCGACGAGGCACTGAAATATGATATTCGGATGACCAAAGCCCTGGGATTCAACACCGCAAGAAAACATACAAAGGTAGAACCCGCCCGCTGGTACTATTGGTGTGATCGCATGGGATTAATGGTATGGCAGGATATGCCCCGGATGGATGGGGGACTAAGCGAGGATGCCGCTGAAGGATGAAATAAGACCGGATGAACATGAAGAATTGTACCGGCGTGAATGGGAGGCCATTATCCGAACTTTTGATCATTACCCTTCCATTATATGCTGGGTACCATTTAACGAGGGATGGGGACAATTCAAAACGAATGAGATAACTCAATGGACCCGAGAGCTTGATCCTACCCGAATTGTTGACGGGCCTTCCGGCTGGACAGATTTCGGGGAAGGCGATATGCTGGATCTCCACTACTACCCGGGACCCGGGACAGCTCCCCTGATTGATGACAGGGCGGTTATCCTTGGGGAGTTCGGGGGATTAAAGAACGTGGTAGAAGGTCACCTCTGGCAGGAAGGCAATAACTGGGGATACAAGGAAACCGGATCCATTGAAAATCTTATGCGCTCCTATGAAAGCATGCTTAAGAATCTTTCCGTCCTTGTATCCAAAGGACTGGCTGCCGCAATCTATACACAGACTTCAGATGTGGAAGTCGAGGTCAATGGATTGATGACCTATGACAGAAAAGTAGTCAAACTGGATACAATCCGTGCTGCCGCAGCTGCAAGCGCACTTTACAGTCCCCCTCTCCCCTTCCATTATCTTCTCCCATGTTCAGAGCAGCTTGACAGTCTGCCCTGGAAGTATTCTACCCTGACACCCGACCGTAATTGGTATATGGAGGAATTCGATGATGAAGAATGGGAAACAGGTTATGCAGGATTCGGTTACCGTGGCAGGCATAGAACCTTTGGAAATGGATCTGCCTGGGATACAACATCATTATGGATACGAAAGAATTTTATTCTGGATAAAGTACCTGAGGGTCAACTGTATATGAATATAATTTCTTTCAATACCGTGGCCGCCGTCTATCTGAACGGCATTAAACTAGGAGTCTTTACACCTACTAATGATTTCCATGAAATGATTGATTTTGACAAATCCCTGAAAGAATTGCTGAAGCAGGGAAGTAACACGATTGCGGTTTATGGATATGCAAAAGATCCTCCAGAAGAGTCCCGGACCAATCGAAGGCGACAGTTTCTGGATGTAGGGATTATTGAAGTTATGAAATAAAGCAGGGAACAATGATCAAAATATATTTTGCAGGATCCATACGTGGTGGAAGAGATAAGGCCAGGGATTATATGGAGCTGATTACCCTTATGCGAGAAATGGGACATGTTTATACAGAACATGTGGGGGATGAGAAAGCCCTGGACATAGACGATAAAACCCTTAGTGACAAAGAGATACATGACAGAGATATGGATTGGATAAGGAAATCAGATGTCATGGTGGCAGAGGTTTCAGTGCCAAGCCTGGGGGTCGGTTATGAAATTGCCAATGCAATCAAGCTTGGGATTCCCGTATTATGTCTCTATGATAAAAATGCAAAAAACCGGATCTCTGCAATGATCTCAGGCAGCAAGGACCTGAGTGTTGTATCATATGAATCTCTGAAGGAAGTTATACCGGCAATAAAATCATTTATCTCGGAAGCATCCTAGCTTAACGCTTGTGTTGCTCATCATACCGGGAAATCTTTTTAATAACCTGCTCCTCTGCCCCCTTGTACATTTCCTGGATAAAATCATCATAAAAATTAAAGCAGCGTTCTTCCAGGCTCATTGAATCCACCCGATCAAACAACATTTCCTTTGCCTGCTTTATATCCCTTCCATAAATATGGTAGGAATCTGCCTGCCAGTTCAGCCTGCCGAGTTTAACCGTTTTCCCGTTCCTTCGTGCAATCTCATCAGCAATCACCTCCCGGTTGAAACGTATAAAACCGAACATGTTCATGAAATTAGCACCCCAGGCATCATTGCTCCTGAACCGGATATTGCAGTTGAGCCATTGTACTCCGTCTTCGTCTTCCAATATCCTGTACCAGAGAGATTGCAGGCAGGGAGGATCGTAGACTTCAAGATCATGGTTGGGCATCCAGGTGATCATCTGGGCCTGCCGGGTGAAAGGCTGCTCTACCAGTTTCCTGATCACATTTTCAATCTGGTCCACCTGGAACCCTACATCTTTTCTTAACCTGTTTTCCCCTTCAACTGTTAACTCCTTCCATGAACCATATCTCTGCAGTCTTCCATGGTATGTGTATTCCCAGCGGGTATCTTCCGGATCATTCATGTTTTTCACCCAGTGGTCCTTGAATCCCTTTAACTCCAACTCATATTCCTTCAGGTCATCAATCCCTCCAGGAAAGGCCTGGTGGATTAAAGGATCCGTTTCCGGCTCAAGGATGGTAATATTCATGGTGCAATCCAGGCTCAGGGGATCCCCCGGTTTATCATACTGTGTCTCGAAGCGTGTACCCTCTTTATACAAACTCAGGAGTGCCTTCTCATAGGCTTCGGCCAAAGATTTCTCGCATACAGTAAGAACAGGGATATTTTTCATATGTCAAGTTTTAATAAAGATAGATATTGCCATGGGCATATAACTGCATTGTTGAAATATTGTTAATTTTATTCCCGGATGATTAAACTCTTATTTTTGATGACCGGCGGAGCTCTTGGCACCCTGGCAAGGTATGCGGCCTCGGGACTGGCACAGAGGATGACAGACACTCTCTTTCCTCTTGGCACATTAATAGTCAATTCATCCGGTTCACTCCTGATTGGAATTGCCTGGGCATTTATGGAGAATTCCTCCCTTCCGGGCTATATAAGGACCTTCCTTTTTATTGGGTTCTTCGGAGGATTCACCACATTTTCCACTTTTTCACTTGAAACCCTCAACCTTGTAAGGGATAGTGAAATCAGACTGGCCGCACTGAATGTCCTGGCCAATAATATTATCGGGATTGTATTTGTTTTTGCAGGATTCTTTCTGACACGAGTTTTTATGAACGCCCTGAAATAACAAATTAATAGAATGAAAAAATACGAAGAAGGTGTATTACTGAGGATACTCATAGATGAATCCAGTCGCTGCCAGGGACGCCCCCTTTATGAAGTAATCGTATATAAGGCAAGGGAACTTCATCTTGCCGGGGCCACCGTTCTGAAGGGCGTGCTTGGATATGGCTCGGACAGTATGATCCATTCAACCAAAGTACTCCGGCTTTCTGAGGATCTGCCCATGATCATTGAGATTGTCGACACAAGGGAAAAGATAAACACCATTCTGCCTTTTCTGGATGAGAATGTAAAAGAGGGACTGATCACTATGGAGAAAGTCAGCGTCATTATGTACCATCATAATAACAAATAGTAAGTTGAGGATTCTTATAACTTGCCATATATTCGCCCTGCTGGTGTCATGCAATCCCTATGATCCCTACCCATTTACTCATTACAACATCAAAGCCATTATTGAACCTGAGCAGGCAAAAATATCAGCCAATGTGCAGATGATTTTCGTTCCCCGACAGGAATACAGGGACAGTATCTGTTTTTCACTTAATCCCGGTTTGGAGATAACCTCCTTAACTGCCCAGGAATTGAAATATTACGAATTTCATACCCGGGATACAGGTAATCTTGTCCTCTATATACAGGATCCCGTAGGGCCAAATGAACAGCTACACATTTCACTGAGTTATGAAGGGACATTGTCCGGTGAAGCTATCATATCAATGGATTCAAGCCTTTTCTGGTACCCGGTGAATTCGAACTCAAGTCCCTCTACCTTCCAGGCCAAATTTGCCCTTTCCGGGAAATGGCAGATCAGTGACCCGGCAACAGGTGCAGGGAAACACGGAAAACGACTCTACGCGACCAGGCAGCCCCTGAATTCATTAAATATTATATTTACCGGTAATTAGTCCCAGCCGGTTTGATACGATTTTATACCATACTCTTCTTCCTGAATGCAGGTCTGTTCCATCTGCACAATCCATCACTTTTCGCCCAAACCGATTCATTAAAGCTTTCACAAACAGATTCATCCAGGCTCAACCCATCCGGTTCATTAACTTTCAGCCTGGGAACAGGATTTAGTTTTAGCAATATCCATGATGAATTCATCTCTCCTCTGCAGTATCATGGTGGGGGGTATCTTTTTAAGGTGGGAATGGACAAGGTAAGTGATCGTGTTTATAATCATATTGAATTTATTTATCATAAGAATAAGATTGAACCTGATGTTGATAATTCATCTTTCGCAAATTTTTACCGCTGGAATATTGACTGGATAAGAGCCTGGAAGATAAAATCACTTGATGGACCTTTAAGTATTTTTTTGGGGGGACATATTCTGTCCACTTATGGAGCCTTCTACCACCAGACCTGGTTTAATAACACATATTCACACAGCCTGGGAATAAATGTCGGTCCATCAGTTGCAGTCTCCCTCCAACCTTTGTCCTCCAACAAAGGACTCCTGATGAGCCTGGAACTTTCCCTTCCCATACTCAATTATGTAATCCGCCCTTCACATGGTTCAATCCTACCGGAAAGGGCTGTAAATACAGGCGAAGAAAATTCTGGTACATTCCTGACCGGCGGCAGTATAACCAGCCTTCATGAATACCTGCGGATCTATAGCAATATTTACCTGTCGTACCAGTTTTCCCCGAGAATATGCGGGCGCCTAGGTTATCAATGGGACTTCCAGAGCTATTCAGTTAACAACATTTTTCAATCAGCGACTCACAACATCTATATAGGATTGTATTACCGGATAAAAAAATGATCAGAACACTCATACAGTATTTTATCTTATTGGTTGTCCTCTCCCTGGCAAGCTCATGTGAGAAACTCCTGATGCAACCGGATCCGGCAAACACTCCAATGAATAATTTCCAGGTCCTCTGGGATAATCTTGATAGAAAATATTCATTTTTTACCTATAAAAATGTAGACTGGGACAGTATTTACGATATGTATTATCCTCTTATTAATGATGAGTTGCAGGATACATCACTATTCAGGATTCTTGGAGAAATGTTACTAAGCCTGGAAGATATCCATACCGATATGTGGAGTTCTTTCGACAGAATCAATTATGACATATCAGATCAATATCCAAAGAATTTCTCAATGAGTATCCTGGATAAAGAATACCTCGGTTTTTACGCGGGACTTAAAGAAGGAATTAAATTCAAGGTAATAGATTCCATAGGCTATTTATACATAGGAAGCTTTACCCCTGAGATAACTGATCAAGGATTTCGGGAAATCATTGATGAACTAGGAGATGTCAAAGGATATATCATTGATGTCCGAAATAATGATGGGGGTAATTCCAACAATGGATTAATCATTGCAAACCATTTCTTTGACTCAACAAGACTGGTAAAAATCAACCATTTTAAAACCGGACCGGGACATAATGATTTTAGTCCCGTTAAACAGTACATTTCACCCACAGAAAGTCTCAGGATTAACAAACAAACAGTCATCCTTGCCAACAGGTACTGTTTCAGCGCAGCAAATACCTTTGTATGCTGGATGTCAATGCTCCCTCATGTGCAGGTAATTGGTGATACTTCTGGAGGTGGAGGTGGCACACCCTACTTCAGTGAATTACCGAATGGCTGGCAGTACCGGTTTTCTGCAACTCAAAGTTTTCGGCCGGATGGATTGAACCTTGATCTGGGTGTACCTCCCGATATAGTGGTAAATCAGACAAGCAGAGATACCCGGCATAATGAGGACAGCCTTCTGAAATATGCCCTCAAACTTTTAAATATTCAGGAAAATTAACTAGAAGAAAAATATTGCTGCCAGCTGCATCCGGGTAGCATTTCCTAATTGGCCATCTTTGTTTTTCCTATTCCCTAATGTAACCTGTCAGAAGAAGGAATAATATAAATGATGACAGGAATTTCATTTGTAAAACGACACCTCTAAACACTAATTTGTGATTATAATATTATTTTTACACCTGAACCACTATGAAATGAGGAAATCCTATATTATTTTTCTTTTAGTTGTCATACTTTCAGGGACTGGAATTTTTCTATATTCCACGCTGAAATCCAAAGATGCCTTTTCTGAGAATCTGATCATATCACTATCAGCAAGTCTTGAGAAGGAGCTTATTTCTTATTTTGATCCGGTCAGGACCGAATTCAATAAAATTGCAGAAACATATAGTGAATTCAGCGGTGAACAGATGGATATTGATTCCATTTCATCCCAACTAATTCCTGTTATTTCAGGAGTACCGGCAATTGGCGCTGTCATGCTATACAATACAGAAGGATATATATATGCCATCTACAGGGATAAAAATACTTTTGTATCCAGTCTGGAGAAACCAGAAGATAACCAAGCTGCCCTGGTCTGGTCCCGTCGAATGAATGATAACAGTATCAGTAGTAGCTGGACCGAAGTGCTGATTGGACAGGAGGACCGGATGGAGGTAGTGCAGGACATTCTTGAAGAGATGGTCTCTGATAATGAATCTGTCATATGGACAGCTGTATATCATTCCAGGCAGCTTAAGGAGCCTGTGATAACTGCGGCAGTGGACTGGATATCCCCCCTTGATTCAAGTACTTTCATCTGTACTTTTTCAATGCCAGTCCGGCTGATGATAAGACATCTGAATTCTTTCAATAAATACAAGAACCGGAGAATATTTATGTCCATGTCCTCCGGACAATTGATTGATATTCCGGCCACGGTATCCGATAGTGTTCCGAGCTTTGAGGAACAATTTAAAGAGGGACTGGTAAATACAATTGGAGATAGTACCCTGCTTAGTTTTATCGATTCATGGAAACATCTTGGAGGAGATACGGATATGACCTTCCATCAGCATTATGAAGGAGATGACTGGTGGGTCCATATCAGGGATTTTGCCAGCTTTGAAAAGATCGCTGCAGTGGGACTCGCCTTGCCTGAGGGATCGCTGAAACTGGGACTCATACGAAGTTATTTCAGAATTATCCTGGTGATCATTTTTCTATTGACCAGCGTCCTTATTTACCTTACTGCCGGCCACAAACGAAAAAAGACGGTTGAAACAACAGGATCATCTTCAAAACCAGTAAAGGTTATGGGTTCAGGTTCAGGTTCAGGTTCAGGTTCAGGCTCAGGTTCAGGTTCAGGCTTTGGTTCGGATTCAGGTTCAGATCCGAATTCGAATTCGGATTCAAAAATTTCTGTCCCGGCAAGTTCATCCGGCTGGATGGAACTCATCAACATGGGAGAAAACCAATCTGTCGAATTCAAATCCGCACTCCGCATGGATATGAACCTGGGTAAGGTAAACACGGGACTTGAGAATGTAATTATCAAAAGCATAGCCGCGTTCAGTAACGGTGATGGTGGCATCCTGCTTATTGGGGTAAGGGACGATGGAAATATCCTTGGAATTGAAAATGATTTAAGCACTCTGAAGAAACAACATTCTGATTATTTCGAGATCCACCTCAGGAATTTGCTCAAACAACAGTTCGGGGTAACATTCATCACCCGGAATATGGGTATACAATTTCCGGAACTGGAGGAAAAGGAAATATGTGCAATAACAGTAAGCCAAGGGGAAGAACCTGTATATGTAACAACTAGAGATAAGAATGGTAATAGACAGGAAAGATTTTATGTCCGTTCAGGTAACTCCTCCCAGGAAATTCAGTCCCTCAAAGAAATCAACGAATACATTAGTAAGAGATTTTAGGACTGTAAAAATTATATCCTAATCCCAATTCTATAAAATCAGCTTTAAATCCTGCAGGAGTTTTCAGGGTGCCCCTGAAAAAGAAGTGCTCAGTAATATCTATCCGCATTCCCCACCTCCCATACCATTTGCCTTCGATATCCCGGTGGGTCAGTGTAACTCCAACCTGTGTCACCAGGGTAAACCTGTTTATCATAAGCTCATGGCTGAGATGGAAACCCAGAAAAGTCAAATCAACAAAATCAGGGAATAATAAGGTATGCCTGTAATGCTCAGTCATAGAACGGTCATGAAAGATATCAAAACCCACCCCTGCTTTACCGAAATAGTAGTAATGCCTGGCCACATCCATACTCAAGGATCCCACAAAATACTTAATACTACGATCTGCCCAGAGTTCTTCCGGAGTTACCATCCCCCCACTTAGAACTCCATAGTACTCCCACCGGCCTTTGAACTTCGGCATCTCATGCCGGATATTTTCAGGTCTTCGGGTTGGCCAGATCTCCGGATTTACATTTTTCCCCTTCCAGGCCGGCATATGATATCTCAATCTGGCGAATCCATGATAAAGGTTTATTCCACGTTGCGGGGTTCGGATCCTGCCGTTGGAAAAATGGGTAAACCCCATACCTGCTGCCCCGTCCAGGCTCTCGAATATCCGAAAGGAAGCTTCAGCCTCAAGCTGGAAATGTATATTAAGAGCGGATCCTACCGCAATCTGATCAGGATTATCTACAGGATCATAGTTGAGAAAATTAAAAGAAAATCCAGTTTCAAAATCAATTCCAAAGCTTATCTTTTCTTTCCCCAGAAGGGAAGGATTAAAAAAAATAAAGACAGACGTAGGGTTCCCCAGAAGGTTATTCTGGGGATTGAACCATGCCTGGTACAATCCAATCCCATATGTTGGATAACGGTATAACTGTTGCCAGCGTTTACTTCCATAGCTTTTCACCCCAAGCCGAAATTCCGCAACATGATAGGGATTCTGTTCAATGGTTTCTTCCAGCACAGGCACACCCGTTGTAATATGTCGCCCATAATGGCCCTTTACATCAAATACCAGGAATTTGGGATAGGTCTTATTCTGGTTCGAAGTGTCTGATTTCAGGAAATCCAGGGGTTGAGACCAGGCATGTGAACCTGATAAAAATAACAGAAAAGAGACAATATAACGGAGCCTGAAACTTAGATTGAGCCTGGGCATGTACTTGAGCCTGGGCCTGGGCCTGGGGCTGAGGCTGAGTCTATGCCAGAACCTGAAATTTGAGATAGAACATACAGATAATTGTCTGGCTGACATACCCGGTATTCAAAAAGACATGAAATGTATTTCTGAATTAAAATAAGAATTATTTCTGACTTTTCTTTACGGGATATTTATAAAAAATCTTTTCAATAACGTGAGGAATATTCTTCTGTCTTCTTACCTGGTCCTCCTCCACAGTACCTATTCCTACACCCTGCCAGAGCAACTTTTTCGCATGGTGATCAAATACATCGATTAATAGTGTTCCTTTTTTTATCGTATACATGTAATTTCCGCCCCCGTATCCATATCCATAGCCAAATGAAGAATAATAACCCCAACCACCCATGGTATAGTAACTATTATAATTGGTAATCCCGGTTTGCTCATCCATAATAATGAACATATTAACTGATAAGTCCCCGTTGGCTTCCTGCTGGATATATCCCCTGGCTTTCATCTCATCAGCAATGCAACGCATCAGCAGTTCCTTATCATAGCGGTTAACTTTGACATCAAACATAGGTTCTGGTGGAAGGATGAAAAATGTTTTATGCGCACTGAAATCTGCTTCTTCATCGTAATGCTGGGTAATTTTCAGTCCACTGCAAGAGGATAGAAGCAAAAATGCAAACAGGAGAAAGCTTATGTTTTTCATGATAGGGTTTTTATTAAGAGAGTTCAAAAGTATCTTCTTTCTCAAATACTACAAATTAATTCCACTAAAAAGCCTCGGTGATCCTGAAATTAATGCCCCAGTCTTGTATTCCAACTGCTACATCTAATCCAATATTAATGTTTTCGTCTGGAATCATCATATATCTAATACCAGTACCGACAGCCGGAAGCAATCCATTGAAACTCAATTCAGATACTTTATCAATAGCCACTGCTACCCCGCCAAAAAAAACCAGTCCAAATTTCTTGTACAAATTCCACCTGTATTCGCCCTGTATGGAATGGACCTGGTTAGCCCTGTGTTTCCCGTCTGTATATCCTCTTAGATCGGTGCCCATAACTACATTTTCACCGGTGAATGGGACATCTCCTGCGGATACTGCAGAGCTTAACCTTCCGGCGATAATTCCCTTTGGATTGACTCTCCAGTATTTATTGATGGCAAGATCATAGACCGTGTAATCATTGGTGGATCCCAGCAATTCGGTATAAAAGCTTACATCCAGTTCGATATTCCAACCTTCCTGGGGATTACTCACATTATCCCTTGAATCATAGGCAAAGTTTACCCCAAGGGCATGAAAGTCATCTATTCCGGTATCTATCGGATTACCGGCAATATCAAATTTCGTATTGGCCCGGTAGTAAATATAATGGAGTCCGGCGAACAGATCCGGAATCACCGCCCGCTGTCCCTTCAGGTAAACAAAAGTCATGGCAGTATTATACCCTACAAAACCACCCGAAGGGGGAAGCAGGTCCATGTATACCTGGAAATTCACATCAGCCACTCCGGCAGCCAGGGTCGAACGCCAGCGGTCCTCCTTAAAATAGAACTGCTGAAATCCGAATGCTGCCCAGGTTTTATTGGAAGTATACATGGCCATCAATCCGGTTACAGAAGGGGGAGAAATGGTGTCATTCTGATCCAAACGGTAAAATCCCATACCCAGAGCTCCGGCAACAAATCCAATGGACCGGTTATAATTTAAGAGGGGAACTGCTGCAATTTTTAGTTTCTTGGTACTGTCAGGAGCCATCTGCCCTCCCATGCCTCCAAACTGAGCCGAAACGGGATAAATAAATTGAAAAAGTGCAATAAAGACGAAAAAACGGCAGAAGTTCATATTTTTGAGGTTGAAATCCCAAAAATAGGAAAAAGATGACAAAGACTGCCAGCCGTATCATTATCATCGTATTGATTCTATGTGCTGCTTATGCAATTCTTCGCTACAATATTTTCAAGGGTGTGGAATGGTCCCATTTTCCCCTTTTTATAATGAACAAAATCCTGGCCTTCTCTGGATTTGTGTTACTGGTACTAAGCCTTGCACTCGAACCCCTCTACCGGAAACAGGGTCCTCAATGGTTCGTCACCCGCAAGTTCATGGGGCGAACCGGCATGGTTTTGATCATCATTCATGTAATCGTGAGTTTTCTACTTTTCAGGCCTGAGATTTATGGTAAATTTTTTGGAGCAGACGGTACTCTCAATGCCGTGGGTGAGTGGAGCATGTTATTTGGCGCCCTTGGCATAACGGCATATATTTTAATGCATACCAGCTTCTCAGAGATGGATCAGGAAAACGGTTTCCAGAACTTTGTACGCTCTCCATTTTTTGGAATTTCCGCACTTTTAATCAGCTGTCTGCATATTGTCATCATGGGCGTCGAGGGATGGTTGACTCCCCGTGAATGGCATGGGGGAATGCCGTCCATCACCATGGTATCAACCTTTGTATTTCTGGTCGGGATGCTAATGTATTTTTCTGGCCAGAGAAAAAAACAATAAGAATCTGTTAAATCCTTATATACCTTTACAATGGGAAACAAAGTAAGACGAGACGATAAAGAAGTTAAAGATCCTGAGGGACTCCATGAAATATTAAAAAAAAGCATGGTTTGCCACCTGGCTTTGGTGGATGATGGAAAGCCTTACATGGTCAGTATGAATTATGGATTCAGGGATAAATGTATCTACATTCATTCAGCACTTGAAGGGCGCAAGATAGACGTCCTTCGCAAAAATCCGGATGTATGTTTCCAGGTCTATAACGGCAACCGTTTAACCACGGGTCCGGATGCCTGTGGGGACTGGACAATGAAGTACCGCTCGGTAACCGGATTTGGCAAAGCCACCCTGATCGAAAATAATGAGGATAAGATTGCCCCTCTGCAAATAATAATGGACCAGTATACGACCAGAGGACCCTTCGAATTTACTCCCGAGCGTGTAAGCGAAACCATGGTGATTCGCATTGATATAGAAGAAATGACAGGTAAGATTTCCGGATACTCTGAGGAATAACAGATGCCCTGCACCATAAAAAATCCCGCCCGGATTTTCACCTGACGGGATTTATATTGTTGACCGGCCTTTATTCAGAACCTGCTTAAGTATATTCTAAGTCAATTACTCATCCCCGAGGTCGAATACAACAGGTACCGTAAACTGAACAGTAACAGGTTTTCCACGCTGTATACCAGGTTTCCAGGCAGGCATTGCGTTAACAGCATTAAGGGCAGCCTTATCAAGTGCAGGATCTACACTCCTTACTACTTTTGAATTTTTGATTTCACCCTTCGAACCAACTTGGAATTCTACATAAACCTTCCCCTGGATTTTTTTCTCTTTTGCTGAGGGTGGATATACTGCATGTTCCTGCAAATAGGGCTGGGCGGATTCGAAACTTTTCCCCTGGAATTTAGGCATATCTTCTACGACAAAGAAAATCTCTTTGCTCGCCTCAAGTGTATTTATCTCCTGATCTTTTTCACTTGCCGCATTGCTTGCTTTCTCTTTTGATTCTGCAGGCTCAACATAACCCTCCGGGATTTCAATAATTTCGGGACGCATTTTTATTAAATGGTCTTTGCCGATTCCTTTTGCTGATATTGATTTATATCCGACGAAAGAAAAGATAAGCACAGCATTCTTGTCATTTACTTCCAGTTTAAATTCACCCTTCCTATCCGTAACTGTTCCGGTGGTTGTACCCTTCCATATCACACTGGTACCAGGCATTGCTTCCCCGGTAACGGATTCAACAACTTTACCGGAGATCGTATAAGTTTCCTGGTTGTTCTGGACTGGAGAAGATTCCAAATTACCCTGGGCCAAAAGAGATTCCTGGTTGTTCTGGACCGGGCTGGAATTTGCAGAGAAGGCAATCAGTAGGATTGCCAGTAAGGGTACAGCGATTAATGATTTCAGCCATACTCCGTTTTTTGATTTGATTTTTGTCATCATGATCATTCGTTTTTTGGTTAAAGACTTACTAAATCCGCTGGAGAGCCTGAAAACCTCCGTACCTGTAAGTTGGTTAACCAATAAAGCCTGGTAATTGCCGGTCATTTCCCCACTACGGAGAACGGCAGCATCGGCCTGGTACTCATGAATCTCGTTCAATGACCTGACATACAGCCAGGTAAATGGATTAAACCATTGAAAAACTATAATAAACTCTAATAATAATAGATCTATAAAATGTAGGTGCTTGAAGTGAGCATACTCGTGGTCAAGAATGGTCTGCATTTTCGGATTCTTCCTTATCTCCTGGTTTACAAATACCCTGTTCAGGATTGAAAAGGGAGAAATGTTCTTATGAGTAAAAATGACCTTCAAGGGTCCATAGTTTTCCCTTCCTGCACTGGGCAAACTAACCAGCCTCAGAAACTGGGAGAGCAGAATGCTTAGGAATAATGCTATACCACCCAGGTATAATATTCGGGTGATCGATATCCCATCAAGTCGCCATTCACTACCAGAACTACTACTGACCTCAATACCGGTAGCAGAAATTCCCTGGTCCTCAATACCGATAAAATAAACTGGTATACCCAGGTTTTGTCGGATAGCAAATAAATTCTCAAGTGGCAGAATGGGTAACACCAATGAGAGGATCAGGGTGCCAACCAGGTAAAAACGATTGAGGGTATAATTCGTTTCCTTTTCCATAAAAACGCGATAAACTCCATAAAACAGAGCCATGGCTATCGCTGATTTTAAAAAATATAGCAAGAGGCTATTCATTGTCCTGTGATTTGGTTTTAGAATTGCTTTTCTTGATTTCTTCTTCAGTCATTTTTAATATTTCCTCCATCTCATCGATAGACATATTTTTCTCACGTGCAAAAAAGGTTGCCATTTGAGGAAATGAGTCATTAAAATATTCTTTCATGAAATCCATAAAATGAACCCCGGCATAGTCCGCCTTATTAACTAACGGGAAATAAACATATGTGGTGCCGTAGGCCTTATGATCCACAAATCCTTTCTTTTCTAATACCCTGATAACAGTTGAAACAGTATTATAAGCTGGTTTTGGATCTGGAAACTCCTTGATAACATCCTTCACTAATCCCTCTTTGAGATCCCAGAGTATCTGCATTACCTGCTCTTCTGCTTTGGTGAGTTTTTTCATCCTTTCGTTTTCTATTTCCGGAATTTCTCCGGTGGTTTTACCGGTACGTTGTTTTGCAACCGGTGGTATCTTTTTTAAGGTTTGGAAGTTTCAGGCTTTCCAACGAAACAAATGTAGAACTATTTTTCTAGTTTGCAAACTATTTTAATAGTTTTTTGACTATTTTTTTCGTTCAGGATCAATTTTCAGCTTTTTCTTGTAATATATATGCGTTTCCTGTTAATATATGTTTGTTTTACGTGCAAATTCAATGCCGAAACCATTATATTTTCATGAATTCAGCATGAAATTGTACATTTATTTTTCATTTAGACCAAGGCAATGAAAAGAGCAACAGGAATAGGGGGACTATTCTTCAAATGTAAAAATCCTGAAAAAGTAAAGGAATGGTATAAAAAACTGGAGCCTGAAAAGTCTGCATAATAAAACTGGTTTAAACAAATCATATGATAATAGACTCATGAAAAAACCAGTTACAGTCGCAATAATTCAGGAGAGTCCCGTATTCCTGAACCTGGGACAAAGCATGGAAAAAGCCCTGGAGCTGATCCGGAAAGCTTCAGGCAATGGAGCGAAACTGATCGTTTTCGGGGAAACATGGCTATCGGGCTACCCTTCCTGGCTGGATAATTGCCAGGATGTGAACTTATGGGACCATGAACCTGTCAAGCAGGTCTTTGCCCTGACCCATGCCAACTCCATAAATGTACCGGGTAAAGAAACCGATCAGATAGGGAAACTCGCAAAGGAGCTTGGACTAACTATTGTGATCGGGGTCAATGAGAAAGTTGAATCAGGAAAGGGAAACGGAAGCCTCTATAACTCGCTGCTAACGATAACTGAAGATGGGCGCCTGGCAAACCATCACCGCAAGCTGGTTCCGACCTTCACAGAAAAACTGGTCTGGGCTCCGGGAGATGGACATGGACTGAATGCGGTGGATGCAGGGTTTGGGAGGGTCGGGGGACTCATATGCTGGGAGCATTGGATGCCTCAGGCAAGACAGGCCATGCACGAAAGTGGAGAACATATACATGTAGCTGTCTGGCCCTGGGTACACGACATACACCAGCTGGCTTCCCGACAGTACGCCTTCGAAGGCCGTTGTTTTGTTATTGCAGCGGGACAAATCCTCAGGGCGGGAGATCTTCCCAAGGGACTAAAACTGAAAGAGGATCTCCCGGATGATCCCGAACATTTATTGCTGAAAGGAGGATCCTGCATTTATGCACCCGACGGATCATGCCTGCTTGAACCACAGTATGACAGGAACGAAACCATAATAATTGAGATACCAGATCTTGAAATGACTCAGAGGGAAAGAATGAACCTGGATGTCAGCGGACACTATAACCGCCCGGATGTATTCAGCCTGGATATCAACAGGAAAAGACAAGAATAAAAGGTGAATTTCTAGAGAAAAATTTACCTTTGCCCCCTGAATCATTTACCCATAAATGAAGTTAAGTATTGTAATCCCGGCATATAACGAGGCAGACTCCATCCCGGAAACCATTGAAAAACTGGAAGAGGTATTTGAGACCGTGAAAATTGACCATGAGATCCTGGTTATAAATGATAACTCTACGGATAATTCTAAAGAGGTACTGGAAGAACTAAGAAAAAGGTTTCCTGCTTTAAAATACGAAACAAACGAGGGACCAAATGGGTTCGGATATGCTGTCAGGTATGGACTGGAGAGGTTTGAAGGTGACTGTGTGGCAATTATGATGGCCGACCTATCCGACTCTCCCTATGACCTGGTTAAATATTACACGACCATGATTGAGGGCAACTACGATTGTGTATTTGGCAGCCGGTTTATCAAAGGAGGAAAAGTGATTGACTATCCTTTTCTGAAAAGAATTATGAACAGGATCTCTAATTTCATAATCCGTACAGTCATGCACATAAAATACAATGACACGACAAATGCTTTTAAGCTTTACAATCGGAATACAATTGAAGGAGTTAAACCTTTTCTCTCCCCTCATTTTAACCTTACTATAGAACTACCATTAAAAGCTATCATCCGGGGATATTCCTACACCGTTATTCCTAATTCCTGGACAAACAGGAAGCATGGTGAATCCAAGCTAAAAATTCGAGAGATGGGGAGCAGGTATTTCTTCATATTACTGTACTGCTTCATTGAAAAGTATTTTTCACGTGGAGATTTTAAGAAGAAATGGTAAATACAGCATCTTAGAGATAATTACGCAATGAGAATACTTATTACCGGTGGTGCAGGATTCATTGGATCCTCCCTCTGTTTGAAACTAAAGGAAAGATACCCGGGCTATACCATCACAGCCTTTGACAATCTAAAAAGAAGGGGATCCGAGCTAAACCTGGAAGATTTTGCGGAAACGGGCGTGGAATTTATTCATGGAGATATCCGTAACATGGAAGACCTGGATGCAGTGGGTGTTTTTGATGTTCTGATTGAGGCTTCTGCTGAACCTTCTGTGTTAGCGGGACTGGACTCCGATCCTTCTTATGTTATAAATAATAATCTATACGGATCCATTAATTGTTTTAATACCTGCCTGAAGCATAAGGCCAGATTGGTCTTTCTATCCACTAGCCGTGTTTATCCTATTGACAGGATCGAAAACGCAGCCTTCATTGAAGAAAAAACCCGCTTTTCTTTTGCTGAGAAACAGGATGAAAGAGGTATCTCCAGCATGGGAATTTCAGAAGAACTGGATCTTTCAGGCTACCGTTCTTT
Source organism: uncultured Bacteroidaceae bacterium (assembly GCA_963777115.1). Lineage (GTDB taxonomy): Bacteria > Bacteroidota > Bacteroidia > Bacteroidales > SM23-62 > SM23-62. The sequence goes on from CAVZPP010000006.1 coordinate 118,953, forward strand.
CTATGGTACAACCAAGCTTTCTTCAGAACTTTTTATACAGGAATATGCTGCATTCTATGGTCTGAAATCAGCTATAACCCGATTTGGAGTAGTTGCCGGTCCCAGGCAAATGGGTAAAACGGACCAGGGCGTGGCTACCCTATGGATGGCCAGACATTTCTGGAAAGGTCCACTGAAATATATTGGATATGGGGGACTCGGAAAACAGGTCCGGGACATTCTTCATGTAGATGATCTAATTGAACTTATCGATTTGCAAATCCACCAGGCGGAACGATTTGAGAACAGTATATATAATGCCGGTGGAGGATTATCATCAAGTGCCTCCCTCCTGGAAATGACCCATATTTGTGAGAAGATTACAGGCAATAAAATCGGAATAGGCTCAGAAATTCAGACTAGGCCGGCTGATTTAAAATCATACGTTACGGATAATACAAGGATAGAAAAGGAAATTGGGTGGAAAGCAGAAAAAAATCTGGAGAATGTCTTTGAAGATATATTTGAATGGATTCGCCTGAATGAAAATAAATTGAAACCGATATTAAATTGATTTTACATGAATATTGCGATTATTACAGGCTCGGCAGGACTCATAGGCAGTGAATCAGTCCGTTTCTTAGCTGATAAAATGGATCTTGTCATTGGAATCGATAATGACCAGAGAGCATATTTTTTCGGTAAGGATTCATCGACGGAATGGTGTAAATTAGAACTGGAAGAAAGCATCAAGAACTACAGGCATTATTCCCTGGATATACGAAATTTCGAAGACCTCAAAACTGTTTTTGAGCAATACGGTACCGATATCAAACTAATAATCCATGCAGCGGCCCAACCCAGTCACGACTGGGCAGCCAGGGAGCCCCTTACGGATTTTGGCATTAATGCCAATGGAACCCTTAACCTGCTGGAACTTACCCGATTGTACTCAGAGAAGGCAGTATTTATATATACTTCTACCAATAAAGTATACGGTGACACCCCCAACCTGCTTCCCCTGGTTGAACTGGAGAACAGGTGGGAAATTTCTGAAAAACACCCTTATTTTAAGGAGGGGATCGATGAGAATATGAGCATTGACCACTCCAAGCATTCACTGTTTGGGGCATCAAAACTTGCAGCTGATGTTCTTGCCCAGGAGTATGGAAAATATTTCAATATGAATGTCGGCATATTCAGGGGAGGCTGCCTGACAGGACCCAATCATTCCGGTGCCCAGCTGCACGGATTTCTTGCATACCTGATGAAATGTGCAGTCACCGGGGATCACTATACAGTTTTTGGATACAAGGGTAAGCAGGTAAGGGATAATATCCATGCCTATGACCTGGTGAATATGCTTTATCATTTCTACCTCTCACCAAGACAGGGGGAGGTATATAACGCAGGCGGAAGCCGCTGGTCAAACTGCTCAATGAAGGAGGCCATTCTTTTATGCGAAGAAATTACCGGAAAAAAAATGAATTATTCCCTGGCAGAGGATAACCGTATAGGAGATCATATCTGGTATATTTCAGATGTATCCAAATTCAAAGCTCATTACCCGGACTGGAAATACCGGTATAATCTGAACAATATTCTGGAGCAGATATACCAACGTCAGGTACAGATTCTTTAAACAACCTGATTAAATCAAAATCCCTTCCGGATAGATGGATGCAGATCGTTTTCCCATCACTACCCAGGAACAGAAAATAAACAGGCCAAGTAAAAGGTAGGTATACACATCATAAATCCGAATGGCCAGGTAAATTTTTTCTCCGACGGTATCACTGCCTTCAATCCCAAGGAAAACCATAAGGACAATGAATGCCCACCAGGCAATTTTCCCCGTACGCCTGAGGTTCTGTCTTTCGATCAACAGCACCGGAAGCAAACAAAATATAAATGTCACCAGATGTGCCGTCCATGTAATTCCTGAAAAAAGATGTGTGAAAAGGATAATGCTGGATAGATAGGCAAGGCTGAAATTTCGTTTTCGCCTGAACAGGAGGTATCCGTTTACCACCAGGGTCAGCAACATCACGAGAGTAATTATATTCATCACTGTTACAAATCCGGGATAATCATCCGGATTCACATTTTCATCGGTTCGGGTCTCCGGGTAAAAAGTTTTTATAAAACCCGCCTTTAAACTATGGTTCACCTGGTCTGCCACGATCCTGCCATCCAGAATATACTGTTTCAACAGCACCTCGTAAAAACCTACGTGATCCTGTTTATACCTTTCCAGTCCCCTCATACTGATAGGCACCGAGAGAATAAGGACTGTTGTCAGCACCATAGAGATGACAACCTTCCTGGAAAAATGAAAGATAAAAACATAAGCAGCCAGGAAAACAGGAATTACCTTAATGAAGGTAATAATGGTGAAAAGAATGCCAGCAATATTGTATTTTTTGGTGGACAGGTAATAAATGCCTGCCAGAATTACTAACAGGATTATATAATTGACCTGGTACATAACCAGGTTATTCCAAAAATATTTAAGTGTAAACAGGGTCGACAGGATCAGAACCTGTTCTGCCCGTTTGGGTTTTACGCCTATGTTAAGAAGTATCCTGTAAATCAGGAAAATCGAAAAGGGCAGCAAAAGAAGGGCATTCAACAGAAAAATAAAAATTCCGGAATGCTGAAGAGACATCATATACAAAGGTTGAAAGACAAAACCACTGAAAGGTGGATAGTAATAAGGCCTCTCTTCTCCCCTTTCATAAATGTCATCTCCTGAATAAAAATCCTTTCCAGCCTGCCATATATTCCACTGGTCCGAATCATTAGTCAATTCCATGGATTTGGGAATCGAAACGGCTATCATCGCGGCAAGATAGATCACGCATAAAATGCTTAACCAGGGTTTCCGCTTGACGAGATCAATCATTTTTTTCATCTGCTCTATTTACCGAGTTAAAATTGTGATGCAAGCTCTGCCAGCTCTTCCCCCGCGAGGCGGTTAATTAACCACTCTTTCATTATTCGGGAGCCAAGGGACTCGTAAAATTTGATGGCAGGTTCATTCCAGTCCAGCACCGCCCATTCCAGCCTTCCGCAATCGCGCTCCACAGCTAGCCGGGCAAGATATTGAAGCAGGGACTTTCCAAATCCCTTTCCACGCATTTCAGGTATGACGAAAAGATCCTCGAGGTAAATGCCCGGCTTTCCCACGAAAGTGGAAAAATTATGAAAAAAAAGGGCAAAGCCAACAGGCTCAGAATTATACTCGCCGATGATAACTTCTGCTTTCGGATGAGCTCCGAAAAGATTCTCACGCAGTGCATCCTCTGTGGCCACAACCTCGTGGGAGAGTTTCTCATATTCCGCCAATCCCTTGATAAACCACAGGATAAGCGAGGTATCCTGGGAGGTGGCTGGGCGAATAGTAAAACCCTTAATCCTGGTCTCAAAACTCATTTTTACTATTTTTGGGTGATTTCCTCCCTGCAATATGGGATTTTTTTTGTAATTTTTGACTTTACAAAATCACTATGACACCCGACCTATTCCACCCTGAGAAACCGAAAAACTACAAAAAAGCAATCATCGTCGGAGCCTCTTCCGGCATGGGAAAAGAATTATGCAGATTACTGGTAAAGGATGAATATATTGTAGGGATAACCGGCAGGCGGGAGAACCTGCTCAAGGAACTCCAGGCAGAAGCACCGGACAGGATATTTTACCGGGCATTCGATGTCCGGGATATGTCAAAGACCGCTAAAGGACTGAGGGAGCTGCTCAGGGATTTAGGGGGACTAGACCTCCTGGTGCTAAGTTCCGGTACCGGGTTTTTGAATGAAGAACTGGATCCTGAGCCTGAATTCCAGACCATCTATACCAACGTTACCGCATTCACCGATATAATGACCTATGGATACCGGTATTTTCAGAAACATCCGCCCGGGCACCTGGTCGGGATAACTTCTGTAGGGGGACAAAGAGGAAATCCTTCCGCCCCTGCCTATAGTGCTTCCAAGGCTTACCAGAGCAATTATTTAGAGGGACTAAGAATGCGGTCTAGAAAAGCAGGTGAAGAAATATGCATCACTGATATACGACCCGGATTTGTAGATACGGATATGGCTAAAGGCGATAAATTATTCTGGGTTGCCCAGCCTGACAGGGCAGCTTCACTGATCTTCAGGGCCATCCGCAAAAAGAAGCGGGTAGCTTACATTTCCAGGCGATGGCGTATGCTGGCAGTCCTGATGAAAATCATGCCTCGATGGGCCATCGAAAAGCTCTGAAACGCCGTTTCATATCTGCTCATAAATACGTATTATTGCAACTCTGTATCACTTCTAAAATCTATCTTATGAAAAGGTATATTTCTACTCTGTTTATAGTATCAATTCTTGCCGGGGTTTCATTCTCACAGGTGTATCATCCCTATATCCTCGGGGCAGTATCTGAGAAGGACATTCCTGGGACTGAACGTATGGTTTTTGAAAATCTCGAGGCCAACGGCTTCAAGGTATTGGGAGAGTATTCCCCTGCCGGGGAAAATGAACGACTGGTTTTGGTAATCAGTTCTGAGGAACTCCTAAAAGCCTCTGCCGAGGTCGGGGGACTGGCGGGATTTGCTGCAGCTTTGAGAGTTGGACTTACATTGGAAGATGGCAAAGTCAACATCAGTTATACAAGTCCAGCGTACTGGCTGAACGCATATTACCGGGAGGACTATGATAAGGTTAAGTCAATCTTGTCTCCTGTTTCATCCAGGCTGGAGAAGGTGATGAAGGCATCAGGCATGTATAAGGGGACTGGATTTGGATCTGAAAAGGGACTGGAAATAAAAGATCTCAGATCTTATAAGTATATGATGGGCATGCCGAAGTTTGATGCCACCAATGAGCTTGGAGATTTTGCCACATTCCAGGAGGCAATTGATAAGATCGAGTCCAGCATTCTCAAGGGTGTTGACAATGTTGAAAAGGTCTATTCAGTTGAAATACCCGGAAAGGAACTTAAGCTTTACGGATTCGGTTTGAGCGGAGAAACAGGGGAATCTAATTTCCTGCCTATTATTGATATTTCCTCACCCAAACATACTGCCTTTCTTCCCTACGAAATACTGGTTGTGGACAATGAAGTCCATATGCTCCACGGTCGCTACCGGATTGCTCTCGCTTTCCCGGACCTGACTATGGGAACATTCACAAAGATCATGTCCAGTCCCGGAGATATCGAAGATCTGCTTAAAACCATCGTTGAATAGATGGAAAACTTCTGGGATCAACGCTATAGTGAGCCGGGATTCGCCTACGGCCAGGAACCGAATGCATTCTTTAAAGAAGTAATTGATGAACTTTCGCCTGGCGCGCTGCTGCTTCCGGGTGAAGGAGAAGGTCGCAATGCTATCTATGCTGCACGAAAAGGATGGAAGGTATCTGCCTTTGATCAGAGTGGGGTAGCCAGGGATAAGGCAATGGACTGGGCAGAGAACGAGGGTCTAAATCTCGATTACAAGGTGGAGGATCTGACAATGTTTAATTGCCAGGATGCTTCTTTTGACCTGCTGGCCATCATATACATTCATCTCCCATGGGTGCTCCGTCAGGATACGCACAGAAGGCTGGCATCCTGCCTGAAGCCGGGAGGCATGCTGATATTGGAGTGTTTTCATAAGGACCAGCTCGGGTATGGAACAGGGGGACCGCCGGTGGCGGATCTTTTATACCTGGAAGAGGATCTTCGGGAGGATTTCGCGGGACTTGAAATCCTGCAATGCGAGCAACTGAAGCTGGAGGTGAACCAGGGAAAATATCATAACGGTACTTCAAGTGTTGTCCGTTTGAAAGCATTAAAACCATTATAAAGCAATAAATCCATTATAATGAAGTCTCTAAAAACTGCCTGTGTCCATGCCGGAACAATCAGGGATGAAAAAACCAATGGGGTCAACTCCCCTATCTATCCCTCCACATCATTTGCCTACCTTGACCTGGATGAAGCAGTCTACCCCAGGTACTTCAATATACCCAATACCGAAGCACTGGGAGAAAAAATTGCCGCCCTTGAACAGACCGAAAAAGGACTAATATTCAGCTCGGGAATGGCTGCCATCTCCTCTGCCCTGCTGGCTTTCCTGCAGAAAGGAGACCATGCCATATTTCAGACGGGACTGTATGGAGGGACTTTTCATTTCGTCTCAGCTGAACTGGAGCGCTTTGGCATCGAATACGACATTGCTGCAGACAATGAAGTTGAAACATTCAAAAACCTGATCCGGGATAACACAAGAGTTATCTATATTGAAACTCCTTCCAATCCCCTGCTTAAAATAACGGATATCCGGGCAACAGCAGAACTGGCCGGGAGCGCTGGACTGGTAAGCATGATTGATAATACATTCGCCAGTCCCGTAAACCAGGTACCAGCTACGATGGGAATCGATGTGATAATCCACAGCGCCACCAAATATCTCGGCGGCCACAGCGATATCTGTGCCGGAGCAATCGCCTGCAACTCAGAACATTTTCTTAAAATCCGATCCATGGCCCGAAGTCTGGGAGGAAGCCTGAACGCCCAGGATGTATACCTGCTTGAACGAAGTATCAAAACCCTGGCTCTGCGTGTCGAACAACAAAATATAAATGCCGGGATCCTTGCAGAAAAACTTTCTGGTCATGAAGCTGTAGGGCGGGTACATTATCCGGGACTTACCAATCATCCGGATCATGAACTGGCTAAATCGCAAATGAGTGGATTCGGGGGAATGTTATCCTTCGAATTGAAAAATTCAGATCCTGTTGAATTTCAACGCAAACTTAAACTGATCAGGCCCTCTGTAAGTTTAGGGGGATTAGATACCATTATTTGTTCCCCTGCCCTCACCTCCCATCGTCATCTGAGTGTAAGAGATAAGGAAAAGGAAGGTATCTCTGATGCCCTGCTACGGCTTTCCGTCGGTGTTGAAGACGCTGATGAACTCTGGGAGGATATTGAACAGGCCTTTTAATAAAACTATGAAAAAAACTAACTGGCAACAATTCTTTGATGGACATGCCCCCGGGTACCTGGATAATGTCTTTACGAAAAACACAGAATTCGAGGTGGAATTTATTATTCGTGAAATGGGACTAAAGGCAGGGGACCGGTTGCTGGATGTGGGTTGTGGAACAGGCAGGCACAGCATCCCCCTTTCTCTGGCTGGAATGCAGGTAACAGGTCTTGACCTATCTGCAGGTATGCTTGAACAGGCCCGGAAATATGCCGAAAAACAAAACACCAGCGTAAACTTGATACAGGCGGATGCAACAAACTTTTCATTCTCCGAACCCTTCGATTACGTCCAATGTCTTTGTGAAGGTTCCATTGGTCTGCTGGGCGATGAGGAGGATGCAGGGGAAAGGGACCTGGCAGTACTATCCAACATAAGTCAGAGCCTGAAACCCGGTGGTAAACTGCTGATGACGGTATTAAACGGATTGAAAAAAATCAGGGAACACAATAAGGAAGATATTGAATCCGGGGTATTTGACCCGGTACACCTGGTCACTCTTGAAACCATGCCGGTCACTGAGGATGGGAAAACCAGGGAAGTACAGTTCCGGGAAAAAGGATTTACCGCGGGAGAGCTGAACCACCTGCTTAGAAGAGCAGGAATGAAAATCCTGGAGATCTGGGGTGGAACTGCCGGGAGCTGGAATAAACAGTCCCTTGACCCCGATGAATACGAGATTATGATAATAGCAGAAAAACTAACAGAATAACTTTCTTAACTTTCGGACAAATAAATTACCATTCAGGGTAATTGTCACAGAACAAAACTTAGATTATGCCCCTAGTAATAGAAGAATCAAACCTGGAAAAGTTTATTATCGTTGGAGACAGGGTACTGATCAAGCCAAAATCCCCCATGGAAAAGACCAAAACCGGACTTTACCTCCCTCCGGGGGTGCAGGAAAAAGAAAAGATACAGCAGGGCTATGTGCTTAAAGTGGGACCAGGATACCCCATCCCGGCTATTAATGAAGTGGATGAACCCTGGAAAGACAGAAGGGACGAAGTTAAATATGTTCCACTCCAACCCATAAGCGGAGACCTTGCAGTATATCTTCAGAACTCAGGCTTCGAAATCGAATTTCAAAAAGAACGATACGTTATTGTTCCTCATGCAGCCATCCTGATGCTGATCAGGGATGAGAACCTTTTTGACTGATCTGCTTATTACTGAAAATACTATATTGGGAGATATAGTTATTATTTATAATCAACTTAAGGATATGGTCCAGATAATGCCTGAGGAAATGATTGAGGGTGAGTATTTTTTTAAAAATCCTCATGCATCCAGGTATTTTTTTGGTCCCAATGGATACGGACTGGAGAAAGGGAAGGGCTATTATGAGAACACCTGGGTTTTCTTCAACCAGGTAAGCTATGGTTTTAATGATTATTTTACTCTTGGTGTAGGAGTCATGCCCCTCTTTCTTTTTGGAGGGGCCCCTACCCCTGTATGGATAACTCCAAAAGTTCAATTCCCGGTTGTGGAGGACAAATTAAATATAGGGGCAGGTGTTTTAGCGGTTGCAATTCTTCCTGAAGAAGGAATGGCTGCAGTCCCTTATGGCGTAATCACTTACGGCTCAAGGGATAATAACATAACACTCGGAGTGGGTTATGGATTTTCAGAAAATGGATGGGCAGAAATTCCAACATTTTCACTGTCCGGCATGAAAAGATTGTCAAAGAAAACATATTTCATGACGGAAAATTATTACCTGAATATCGATGGAGAATCAATCGGACTAATATCATTGGGTGCAAGAACCGTCCAAAAAAAGCTCGCTATTAGCTACGGCCTGATATTCCCCATCGCAGATATCGGATCTTTTATTGCCATTCCCTGGCTGGGAATCAATGTTCCTTTCTAAAATTTCAAAATCTCTATTTCCCGTCAAGGTATTTTTTAGTAATATTGATTGTACAATATGAGGCATGTGTTGCAGCTTGGTATGCCGGTCAGGGCGTATTAAATTCTCCCACCTTCAATGATTCCTTCCAGAAATGCCCATTGGATGACTAATGAAACCTTGAACAAAGTTTACGATTAGATGTTATGTTCATAGATATAGTGTTAAAATGAATCAAATATCAATAATAGGCGCTGGTTTTTCTTCACTTTCCGCGGCATGCTATCTTGCCCGGCAGGGATTTGAGGTAGACATATTTGAAAAAAACCTGTCAATCGGAGGTCGTGCCAGACAATATATTGAAGCTGGATTTACTTTTGATATTGGACCTACCTGGTATTGGATGCCAGATGTTTTCGAGAAGTTCTTTAGCGATTTCGATAAAAAACCATCGGATTATTACAAGCTGGAAAGACTGGATCCGGCCTACCGCGTAATTTTCAGTAAAAATGATTCCATCACAATTCCGGGAACAACAGATGAGATAATTAAAGTTTTTGAGTCCAGAGAAAAGGGAGCAGGAGCAAAATTAAATAAATTTTTGTCCAATGCCCGATTCAATTATAATGTTGCTATTAAAGACATAGTATACCGTCCCGGGAAATCTCCCCTGGAGTTGATATCTCTAAAAACCATTCCCAGATTGGGACTTTTTCTGAGAAGCATTAGCCATATGGCTGATTCCTTTTTTAAGGATTCGGGGTTGAGACAAATCATTAAATTTCCAGTACTTTTTCTGGGGGCCAAACCTTCAGAAATCCCTGCTTTCTACAACTTTATGAATTATGCTGATTTTGGCCTTGGAACATGGTATCCCTCCGGAGGTATGTATTCGGTCATTAAGGGCATGGAGAAACTGGCCAGGGAACTGGGTGTAAAATTTCATACAGATTCTCCGGTTGATGAAATTATTGTTCAGGACAGGAAGGTTGTCGGATTAAAAGTAAAGGGAGAATTAATAAGGTCGGATCTGATAGTAAGCGGGGCAGATTATCATCATACGGAAACACTTCTGCCTCCCTCCTGCCGTACTTATTCTGAAAAATACTGGAACAATAAAACTTTTGCACCATCTTCTTTACTCTTCTATCTGGGAGTTGATAAGAAAATCGAAAATATAACACATCATACCCTGTTTTTTGATGAGTCATTTGATAAACATGCCGTTTCCATTTATGACCGGCCGGAATGGCCAGATGCCCCATTATTTTATGGAAGCTTCCCCAGTATTACGGATTCATCCCTGGCCCCGAAAGGAAAAGAAGCCCTGATATTTTTGGTTCCACTTGCACCGGGATTAGAGGACAATGAAGAGATCCGAGAAAAATATTTTAACATTATTTTAAACCGGTTCGAAAACCTGACTGGACAGAAAATCCGTGATTCTGTCAGCGTTAAAAAATCCTATTGCGTAAACGACTTCATAAGCGATTACAATTCGTATAAAGGCAATGCCTATGGTCTGGCAAATATCCTTAAGCAAACAGCCTTTCTAAGACCCAAAATGAAAAGCAAAAAGGTAAAGGGACTTTATTTCACTGGCCAGCTGACTGTACCCGGACCGGGCGTTCCACCCAGCCTCATATCCGGAAACATTGTATCAGAAATGATTTCAAATGATCTAAAAAAATAACCATGAAAGCCCTGTTTGACAACGTATCATTTGATTGTAGTAAAAGGCTTACAAAAGCTTTCAGCACCTCCTTCTCTTTCTCTTCCCAGCTGCTTCCGCCGGATCAAAGAGAGGCAATTTATGCCACTTACAGTTTTGTCAGGGTGGCGGATGAGATCGTGGATACCTATCATGACTATCCTCAGGAAAAGTTGCTTGACAGGTTTGAAAGGAATTTAAATGAGGCACTGGAAACGCACATAAGTACCAATCCCATACTAAATGCCTTTCAGAACACAGTCTACAAGTATAATATTGAGAGAGAATTGATTGATGCCTTTCTTAAAAGCATGCGACTTGACCTGCAGAAGAAAGAATATAAGACCAGGGAAGAATACCAGGAATATATATACGGATCTGCCGATGTGGTTGGTTTAATGTGCCTGAGGGTTTTTGTTGAAGGAGATAATGAAATGTACGAAAAACTCAAAGATTCGGCAATGAAGCTGGGATCCGCATTTCAGAAGGTGAATTTCCTCAGAGATTTAAAGAATGATATGGAAACGCTGGAACGTAGTTATTTCCCCCAAATTGATTTCGAACATCTCGACAATGAAACTAAAAACGATATCATTCATGACATTGTCATGGACTTTGATGAGGCCTTCATTGGAATCCGTCAATTACCAGATTCTTCAAGGCTGGCCGTATACATTGCCTATGTTTATTACAAAAAATTGCTTCGAATCATTAAGCGTAAAAAGCCTGAAAAAATTATGCAGTCCAGAATCAGGGTAAGCAATTCAATTAAAATGTGGTTGCTTTTTAAATCTTATTTGCGATATAAGTCAGGATTTTTAAAGCGATACAACTAATTGATACAATTCTTATTTAGATATTAATCAGAGACATAGAGCAGCTAATGTATCCTGAATTTGATTATTTTTATGAATTGGAAAATTGATTATTATGAATTCATTACTATTTATACTGGTGCTCCTGATGAGTTATTTTTTCATGGAATTTGTCGCATGGTTTGCGCATAAATATGTTATGCATGGGGGTGGCTGGTTTTTACATGCAGATCATCATTCCAGATACGCAAAGCCCAGCGATGCCTTTTTTGAGAAGAATGATTCATTCTTTGTGATTTTTGCTGTACCGGCTATGCTGGGCTATATTTTCGGATCCATATATTCACTGCCCTTACTAATTGGAGCGGCCATCGGTATAACTCTATACGGTGTCACCTATTTCCTGATACATGATGTTTTATTTCACCAGCGGATCAAACTCAAAATCAGAGGGAATGCATATTTCAGGGCTCTGCGCCGGGCTCACGGAATGCATCATGTGCACTATTCAAAGGAAGAAGGAGAATGCTTTGGATTGCTTGTTTTTCCGATGAAATATTTGAAGATGGAACTAAAGAAATCATAAATGTCTTTATATCTTCTTATAAATATTCTCACCATTTCCATCCCCATTTTATTAAGTTTTGATAAAAGAGTACATTTTTATTCCTACTGGAAATATTTATTTCCGGCAATGATTATTACCATGGCCTTTTTTACCATCTGGGATATAATTTTTACAGCTTACGGTATCTGGGGCTTTAATGACCACTATCACGGAAATTTTAAATTATTTGGCCTGCCAATTGAGGAATATCTGTTTTTCATCACCGTTCCTTATGCAAGTGTTTTCACCCTGTATGTAATTGCCCATTACTTTCCAGCTATTCGGTTCAAGGATTCTCAGGTCAGGCACATATCGTATATTCTCATTGCCTTTCTGATACTTTTTGCAATCCTTAATATTGAGAAATCCTATACTGCAGTAAATTTCTTAGTTTCAGCCCTCATGATCGGGCTGGTCCTGTTGTTTCGGCCTGCCCTGCTTCAACAATTCTATGTAAGTTATCTGTTAATCCTGATTCCATTTGGAGTTGTCAACGGTATACTAACAGGCAGTTTCATTGAGGATCAGGTAGTATGGTATAACAATCATGAAAACCTGGGCATTCGGGTAGGAACCATACCGGTAGAAGATTTCATCTATGGGATGACTTTGATCTTAATGAACTATTTCCTGACAGAGACTATTCGTAAAATGTCGACACATAAACAAAAATCATTTTGAAAGCTGCAGTCATTGGTTCAGGAATAGGAGGATTAGCCATTGCCATCCGTCTGGCGGTCAAGGGATATCTGGTTACTGTGTATGAGAAAAATCCTCAATCAGGTGGGAAGATAGCTGAGATAAGGGACAAAGGATACCGCTTTGATACAGGTCCCTCCCTGTTTACACTTCCTGGTCTTACGGAAGAATTATTTGAGCTGTCCGGAAAGAATATGGAGGATTATTTTCAATATTCGAGACTTGACCTGATTTGTAGTTATTTTTATGAGGATGGTTTAAGTTTACAGGCATACGGAGACCCGGTACAATTCGCATCCGAGATAGAAAACAAAACAGGTGAGCCGGCCAGGACAGTCTTAAGACATTTGAAAAAGTGCCGGGAACAATATGAGCTAACAGCAGATATTTTCCTTTTCAGGTCTCTTCGAAAAATTAGAAACTATTTCAATTGGAAAGTATTGAAAGGTATTCTTCTTTTCTACAAGGTGGATGCTTTTACAACAATGCATCAGCGGAATTCCAAAAGGTTCACAGACAAGAAGGTAATCCAGTTATTTGACCGGTATGCAACCTATAACGGTTCAAATCCATTTGTAGCCCCGGCAACATTGAATGTAATTTCGCATCTCGAACATAACCTGGGTGCATATTTCCCATCCGAAGGCATGCATTCTCTGGCCAGGGCATTGGAATTACTGGCAAGAGATTTATCCGTCGAATTTCACTTTTCAAATAAGGTTGAAAACATCATCATTGAAAACAAGAAGGCTACCGGTTTGACCGTTAAGGAGGGATTTGTTCCCTACGACCTTATCGTCTCAGATGTCGATGTCCATTATTTCTATAAACATCTAATGCCGGGTCAGAAGCCCCTGAAACTCAATGATGAGAACCTTTCCTCTTCCGCGATGATTTTCTATTGGGGCATCAAGGGAATAAATTCTTCTCTGGGTTTACACAATATCTTATTTTCAGACAATTACAGGGAGGAATTCCGACATATATTTGAACATAAATCCATTTATTCTGATCCAACGATTTATATCTATATAAGTTCCCGTTTAATTCCTTCCGATGCTCCGGAGGATTCGGAAAATTGGTTTGTAATGATCAATGTTCCGCCGGATACTGGTCAGGATTGGAATCAGATGATTTCTCAAACACGTACAAAAATTATCGATAAAATTAACCGGATGCTGAAGATCCGGGTTGACAGTCTTATTGATTCTGAACAGATTGGTACTCCTGAGACAATAGAAAAGAATACCGCGAGCTGGAAAGGGGCTCTTTACGGGGATAGTTCTAATTCCAGATATGCAGCTTTCCTGAGACATCCCTTCAGACAAAAAACCATGGAAAACGTTTATTTTGTGGGAGGTAGTGTACATCCGGGAGGCGGGATACCTCTTTGCCTTGCAAGTGCCAGAATTGTTGACCAGGAAATTAAACCGCTTCCATTATCTCAAGAAAAAAATAAATATCAGTGAAAATTACTAATTCAAAGTCCCGTTTGCTGATTGGAATTTTCATTCTGTTTTATTCCGTTGGTATTGGATTGTTTTCGATTGAGCAGACAAGGTCTTTATTCATTATTTTAACTCCCTTCTCGTTAATATTTTCGTTTGGGGCTGTATTGCTGTTTCAAAAGGAGTGGCCCCGAAAACAGGCATTTGCGTTTGTATTTGTGTTCATTGTATCCTTAATTATTGAAATCATTGGAGTTAACACAGGTATCTTATTCGGAAATTATGTCTATGGTCCGGCCCTGGGTATTAAAATTTTCGATACGCCCCTGCTCATTGGACTGAATTGGTTGATTCTTGTGTATTTCACTTCGGCAATTGTCAATCACCACTTGAATAAAAAAATAACCAGAATTTTCGTCGGGAGCGCAATAATGGTGGGTTACGATGCTTTGCTGGAGTATGTTGCCCCTGTGATGCACATGTGGTCATGGGACACAAGCTACCCGGGTATCAGGAATTTTATAATGTGGTTTTTCATGGCACTTGTTTTCCATACCCTCTTCCAGAAACTTGAGTTAAAGATTGATAATAAACCAGCCCGGTTTTTGTTTTTGATTCAATGTCTGTTTTTTACCTGTATTTTGATAATATCGATACTGACACTATTTCCCAGTTCTCTATTTTCCCATCAACTACTTTGAATAATGGATTTGTCCACCGTAATTTAGTTTTATCCATTTTTCGGTTTTTAACCGTTGCGGATCTGGGGGAAGCTTACAATTCCCAGTAGAATATACTACTCCCTGCAAAAAAGCAAACCTTTTTGTTTATTTTTTTATGCATTTAGCTAAACATTATTTGAACTTGGTTGTTTAGTTCGTATAATTCGTTTAATAAATTTAAATAAACTATGAACAAAAGAATTTCTACTTTACTAATTGGACTGGTCTTTTCAGCAGCAGCAATAACTGCCCAGACCGCCCGTGTCCAGGTCATCCACAACTCTGCCGATGCAGCAGCAGCAACTGTGGATGTCTGGTTAAACTCTACTCTCTTACTGGATGATTTTTCATTCAGGAATGTCTCACCTTTTGTGGACGCGCCAGCAGGTGAATCTTTTGATATTACGATTCAACCTCCAAGCAGTACCGATACTACAAACGGTCTTTGGAGAAAGTCGTATACACTAGACGCCGGAGAAATCTATATTCTGGTGGCAAATGGTATCATAAGCACAACAGGTTACAACCCTGCTGATCCTTTTGATATATATATTAATCCTACGGCTCGTGAGGGTTCTGCCCTTCCGGGGAAAACTGACGTAACGGTATTTCACGGATCTACCGATGCTCCTACCGTTGATGTAGTTGAGGTTGCTGTTCCCGCCGGGAAAATTGTCGATGGAATTTCCTACGGAGAATTTCAGGGTTACCTGGAACTGGATCCCGCAGCTTACAGCCTGCAGATCAGAACACAGGATCAAACAACTGTAGCCCAGTATTCTGCAGACATTTCAACGCTTGCTGGAAATGCGATTTCCGTAATTGCTTCCGGTTTCCTGAATCCTGCTGAAAACAGCAACGGAGCTGCATTCGGACTTTTTGTAGCGACAGCTGCAGGCGGTGCATTGCTTGAACTGCCAACCGAACCGGTTTCTACAGCCCGCGTTCAGGTGATCCACAACAGTGCCGATTTGGCTGCTGACAGCGTGGATGTTTACCTGAATGACGCAAAACTTCTTGACAATTTTGCTTTCCGTAACGCATCTCCCTTTATTGATGCCCCTGCAGGAAGCGAATTTGATATCACCATTGCTCCCAAAACCAGTGCAGATTCTTCCGATGGTATCTGGAGAAAGTCATACACTCTTGCAGCTGGTGAGAAATATATCCTGGTTGCCAACGGCATAGTAAGTGGATCGGGTTATTCTCCTGTGAAGCCTTTTGATATTTACGTTAAGGCAATGGGACAAGAATCGGCAGGTATGGAACAAAACTCTGATGTTCTTGTATTTCATGGTTCAACAGACGCTCCTACCGTAGATGTTTTTGAACCTTACGCCGGACTCAGACTGGTTGATGATATTTCCTACGGAGATTTTCAGGGATACCTGGAGCTTCCGACTGCTGACTATAGCCTTCAGATCCAGACCGATGATGGCCGAACACCAGTTGCTGAGTTTGGTGCTCCACTGGAGACCCTGAGCTTAGAAGGTGAAGCTATGGTAGTTGTAGCCTCAGGATTTCTCAAACCAACTGACAACAGCGATGGTGCAGATTTTGGATTATTTGTTGCCCTTCCTTCCGGAGGAGAACTGGTAGCATTGCCTGGACAGTCTACTGCCACTGCAAGGGCACAGGTTATCCATAATGCAGCTGATATGGCTGCCGATACGGTGGACATATATCTGAACGATGCCAAGCTTATTCCTAATTTTGCTTTCCGCAATGCATCTGCTTTTATTGATGCTCCTGCCGGACCAGAATTTGATATTTCTGTCGCTCCCAAGGGCAGCAGCAGTGTAGACGAAAAAATCTGGTCAAAGTCCTATACTTTGAAAGGGGACATGACCTACACCTTGATAGCCAACGGTATTGTGAGTGAAAGTGGATATGATCCTGCTGAAGCATTCGATATTTATGTTTATGACATGGCACGTGAATCCGCAGAGATAGCTGGAAAAACAGACGTACTGGTATTCCACGGATCAACCGATGCTCCCACAGTGGACATAGTTGAGGTTGCAGTACCTGCAGGAACCATTGTACCTGGTGCATCTTACGGAGACTTCGCCGGTTACCTGTCCCTCGATCCCGCAGCATACAGTCTGCAGATCAGGACAGAAGACCAGACAACCGTAGCCCAGTTTGGGGCCGACGTTTCAACACTTGGGGATGCAGCCATTACTATTGTTGCTTCCGGTTTCCTTAATACTGACAACAACAGTGGCGGAGAGGCATTCGGACTCTATGTTGCAACTGCAGCAGGTGGAGAAATGATTATGCTCCCAACCGAGTCTATTTCTACCGCACGTGTACAGGTTATTCACAACTCAGCTGATATGGCTGCTGATAGCGTGGATGTTTATCTGAATGCAACATTACTACTTGACAATTTTGCTTTCCGTAACGCATCTCCTTTCATTGATGCCCCCGCTGGAAGTGAATTTGACATCACCATTGCTCCCAAAACCAGTGCAGATTCTTCCGACGGTATCTGGAGAAAGTCCTATACCCTTGATGGTGGAGAAAAGTACATCCTGGTAGCCAACGGAATAGTAAGTGCAACAGGATATGATCCGGTTAAAGGATTTGACATTTATGTTCAGCCAATGGCAAAGGAAGCTGCCGGTATGATGGATAAGACAGACGTACTGGTATTCCATGGTGCCACAGATGCTCCTATGGTTGATATCGTTGAAGTAGGTGTTCCTGCCGGAACTCTGGTACCCGACTTATCATACGGAGACTTCGCCGGTTACCTTTCACTTGATCCAATGGCTTACAGCCTGCAGATCAGGACACAGGATCAGACAGCCGTGGCTCAGTATTCGGCTGATATCAGTGGACTGGGTGGCGCAGCTATTACTGTATTAGCTTCCGGATTCCTGAATCCAGCGATGAACAGCAATGGCGAAGCATTCGGACTCTTTGTGGCGACTGCTGAAGGTGGAGAATTAATTGCCCTTCCTTCAGAGGATGTTGAGGTTGCCCGCGTACAGGTTATTCATAACAGCGCCGATATGGCTGCTGATACGGTAGATGTTTACCTGAATGAAACACTTCTGCTCGACAACTTTGCATTCCGTACTGCATCTCCCTTCGTTGATGCCCCGATTGCAACAGAGTTTGACATTACAATTGCTCCCAAAACAAGTTCGGATTCATCCGATGGTATCTGGAAAAAGTCTTATACACTGGAAAGTGGTGAGACATATATCCTCGTAGCAAACGGTATTGTAAGCGGAAGCGGATACGATCCTGCTGAAGCATTTGATATCTATGTTTATGGAATGGGACAGGAAACAGCCGGAATGACAGGAAATACTGATGTGCTGGTATTCCATGGTGCTACCGATGCCCCTGCCGTTGATGTATATGAGCCTTTCGCAGGACTCAGGGTAGTGGATGATATGGCTTACGGTGAATTCACCGGATATATTCCACTTAACAATGCTGATTACAGCCTGCAGATCCAGACAGCTGACGGACGTACCGCAGTTGCTCAGTATGCAGCTCCACTGGAAAGCCTTGGACTGGCTGACAGTGCGCTTGTAGTGGTTGCTTCCGGTTTCCTTGCACCTGCAAATAATAGCAATGGACCTGCATTCGGACTCTTCGTAGCCCTTCCAGAAGGTGGTAACCTTGTTGAACTTCCTTCAGAGGATATTGCAAGTGCCCGTGTACAGGTTATCCATAACTCAGCAGATGCAGCAGCATCCATGGTAGATGTATGGTATAACGATATGGCGCTACTCCCAGGATTTAAATTCCGTACAGCTTCACCATTTATTGATGTAACAGCCGGAACAGAATTTGATATCAGCATCCAGGGTGCAGGCAGCAGCGATACCACCAATGCAATCTGGAAAAAGTCTTATACCCTCATGGGAGATATGACTTATGTCCTGATCGCTAACGGAATCGTCAGCGGAAGCGGATACGATCCTGCAAAAGCATTTGACATCTACGTTTCAGCAATGGGACGCGAAATGGCCAGCACCTCAGGCAATACAGATCTTTATGTATTCCATGGTTCTACCGATGCTCCTACAGTTGACATCCATGAAGCCACCGCCGGTGAACTCATCAACAACCTGGAATACGGTATGTTTGATGCAGATTACCTCGAGCTTCCCACAGCTGATTATATAATCGAAGTTAGGGATGAAACCGGTATGTCAGTTGTTGCCAGCTACCAGGCTCCTTTAGCCACCCTGAATCTTAATGATTCTGCTCTCGTAGCCGTGGCTTCCGGATTCCTGAATCCTGCCAACAACAGTAACGGTCCTGCATTCGGTATCTGGGTTGCCCTCCCAATGGGTGGAGACCTGATCGAACTGCCCGCAGTTACAACTTCCGTGAATGATATTTCCTTTGAGAATATAGTCGATGTACAGGTTTATCCGAATCCTGTATCTTCCTACCTCAATGTAAACTTCACACTGGAAGAATCCGGCAACGTTGAGATGGCCATCATAGGCATCACCGGACAAACCATGCTGCGTCGTGACTTCGGTTCAAGAAACGCGGGTGAGCATTTCGAGACACTTAATATGGAATCCCTGCAAGAAGGCATCTACATGCTTAGAATGAAGACGGGGAACAACGTCCACACCGAAAGAATCAAGGTGCTTAAGTAAACGAGAAATATAAACTGAATCAAGAATGCCGTTCCCTGGGGGACGGCATTCTTTTTTTATCCCTGTCATGAATGGTTATTTGCAATCATGTGGATCTGAGGAATTGATTATTTCTCCTTGACAGGTAATTTTTCAACCATCATCTGCAATCCGGCCAGGGCTTCTTCATTATCGGCACCATCAATGATTCCCAGCAGGTAGGCATCCTTTATGACTATCGGGATATCCCCATTGTACTTATCCTTAATAACAAATGAAGCCTTTGCCACAGGATCGGTATCCTGTTTAGTGAATTTAATATAGGCCCTGACCATCTCCAAAATCTCAGCATGGTCATCAGCCTGAATTACAAAAAGCCGATAACCTCCCTCATACTCAGCCGTAAATGCAGAATGCAAGAAATTAAATCCAATGAAATTTTCCCGGATGAAATTATCCTTATTGGGAATTTTCCCTTGCGGGGGAAATAAATCCAGTTGCTCCGGCCAGGTATTTTCCTCTCCCAGGTGATCAGATATTGCCTTTCCTATATCTGCCAGTGCCTTAGCTACCTGCTCGTCTTCCCAGGTGGAATAGAGCTTGATATAATATTGACCGCTGAAAAAATTCAGGATTCCTATATCCTGGTACCCCTGTGTCCCAATCTCAATGAAATTGTACTCGGGACTGCGCTCCGAGGAATAGATTCCGTAGGCATTTTCCTTTGTGCTATGCCTGTAGATTTCAGTATGGATCTCAATGCCACACTTACATTTGTAGGTCGCCAGATGAAGATCCAGAAAGTCATAGCTCAGGTAAGATTCTGCAGCCCCGTTGATCAGATCCCATAAATTATCGGGTGTATATACTTTTGAAGATACATCAAGTTTCCATCCCTTAATTTTCGGAAAGTAAACCTCCTTACCTCTGGAAGCAGCCTTAAGGACTCCTGCTGATATCAGCAATAATAAAATAAGGAATATTTTAGATTTCATAAAGCGTAAATATTGTATTTGGAAATTCTTAGGACAGTATCAGGTCAGGAAATCTTCCGGAAAACTTTTTATCCTGCTGATATCTGCAATCCTTTCAGCTACAGGAAATCCCTTTGAACAGGTCACAGTGCAATCGCTGCATCCTGCACAGGGATCAGCTTCAACTGAATATCTGTCCAATGTCTCCCTGGCTTTAGCCATCTCACCATACCCATAAGCATACATATAGGACCGCATAATTTCAGGAACCGGTAATCCCAGTTTACACTGTATCCCTGCACTGAGAACAGCCCTGGCAGTATAGACCCATAGCCTGGGAAGCCAAGTCCAAATCCTGGAGTTCTTCGCTTGAAAGCTCAAGGTCTGTCATTATCTCAAGATCAGTTTCCAACTGGTCAAAGGCTGTAAAACCCGGAATACATGTCGACAGAGAAGAATCCTTCAATGCCCATTTGAGAGCTGCTTTTGCATTTACCGGTTTTGTCTTTTCCTTATCCAGGAAGCCTCCAGCCATTGTTTTCATCCCGATTACTCCGATACCGGCCTGGGCGGCCTCAATTATGGCAGAGTTAATCTCATCCCTATGGTCCTGTTTGAAATTATATGCCACCGTCACAATATCAATTACTCCACTTTCAACAGCAGCCCGCAATACTTCCGGCTCATTAGAATGGGTTGTGACTCCTATATATTTTGTTTTTCCTTCCTCCTTCAGCTGCAGGAGAGCCTCAAGTACAGGTTCATGAAGAACAGCCTGCCGGCTTCCGGCTCCATGGTGTGACAAAATATCCACATGATCCATCTGGAGACGGCCCAGACTGGTTTCAAATTTTTCCAGGAATGCCTCTTTTGTGGCACCCGGACCAAGATCCCCGGTTTCCCGGTTCCTATCACCGGGGGGCACCTTGGTCTGAATAATAAAACTATCCCTGGGATAGTCCTTCAATAATGTACCAAGCATTTCTTCATTCTTACCCTTCTGGTATACATAGGCCGTATCCAGGAAAGTGATCCCGGCATCCAGTGCGGCTTTCACAAGGTTTGGAGTATCGGCACGCATCACTCCCATACTGAGCACCGGGACCTCAATTCCGGTCTTTCCGAGTTTACGCATAATTACATTCCCCTCCCTGGAGGCTTCTTTCACTGCAGCAAATGCCGGCCTGGAAATAACTGCACCTCCGGCACCAATCAGAGTGGATTTTAAAAACTTACGCCTGTTAAAATTTTTCATAACTATCCGTTTTAGATATCATAAAAATAATCAAGCAAGAGCTATGCTGCACCACAAAGCCGCTAAAATCCTTAGATATTTGTCAATATTTACTAAATCTAAATAATGGACTCAGATGAACTGCCGGGAAATCTACTCTGTCCACAATATTCCAATACTTCTTTTGAAGTATGGAAAAACCTCATAACTTTGATCATATTCATGGTAAAACTTGACCCAAATAGATCAAAGTTGCCAAACCGGAGAATGATCATCTATATACTGATACTTTTCATCCTGGTATTTTTTCTGCTGTTATGGAATCGCTTTGCTAACCTTCTTCCCTCCTGATTTTACTTCAATTAGGAAATCCATTCTTATTTAAAAACATTATTAATAAAGTCATCACAAGTTACTGACAATGAACTTAATAGGTTTATTTTGTATTTTTATAAGAAGATTCTTTTCTAAATCAGGATTAATCTCAACACTATCCTTCAATTAATTGATGTCCGGAATAAAGAAAAATATAACTCTTAGCCGCTACCAGATAACCCTGATAGGTCTGGTTTCTGTTCTGCTCATATCCCTTGCAGTACCCAGTACCATTGAAGATGTTTTCTTTCCCGGGACTCAAGACGGGGAATCCGGCAATTTTGAAACACCTGGAAAATGTGATAACTGCCATAGCTACGATTTAGACATCGAACCCTCCTTCAGCTGGGCAGGTGGAATGATGGCCCAGGCTCAGCGGGATCCTCTCTATTTAGCATGCCTAACAATCTGCAACCAGGATGTACCGGATGTTGGCGATCTTTGTCTTCGTTGTCATACTCCGGAAGGCTGGCTGGCTGGCAGATCAGTACCAACTGATGGAACAGGCCTCCTGACAACAGACATGGAGGGGATTCATTGCGACATTTGCCACAAGATGGTGAAGCCTACGGCCATAGGAGTTAATCCTTACCCGGATGATCCGATTTACACCGATAATACATATTCAATTGACCAGGCTTATCTTCAGACTTTAAGCTCCCTTCCCCCCACCTCAGGAAACGGAATGTTCATAGTCAGTTCAGGAAATGAAAAAAGGGGACCCTTTTCGGATGCAGGAGCAAAGCATTCCTTTCTCTATTCCCCGTTTCATAAAGAATCTGCTTTATGCGGGACCTGCCATGATGTTAGCAACCCGGTATATCTCAGGAATCCTGATGATACTTATACCGCTAACACATTCGGCGAACCCTCCCCCACTTTCAATACCTATGAATTGTTCCCCGTTGAAAGAACCTACAGTGAATGGCTGATGAGTGAGTACAACAGCGAAACCGGGGTATATGCCCCGCAAATGGGCGGTAATAAGACCTACGTTTCCACCTGCCAGGATTGTCATATGAGGGACATGAGCGGGGTCGGGGCAAATAAGAGTTCTGCTGTCTACAGGGATGATCAGCCTTTTCATGACCTGACCGGAGGGAATACTTTTATTCCCATACTGATTAAACAAACCCATCCGGGTGATGTCAATGCCGCCGCACTGGATTCCGGAATTGTAAGGGCAGAATACATGCTTAAAAATGCTGCAACCCTTGATCTTTCTGTCACCAATAGCGGCGATTCCCTGACAGCATCTGTACGCGTGACTAACGAGACCGGTCATAAGCTTCCTTCCGGTTACCCCGAAGGAAGAAGGATATGGATTAATATTATTGCAAGGGATATTTCCAACCAGGTCGTCTATGAATCCGGGAATTATAACTTCGGTACCGGCGTATTAACCAAAGACAGTGATGCGAAAATCTATGAGATCAAACCCGGACTGGATTCTACAATAGCCTCCATTACAGGATTCCCTGAGGGTCCTTCTTTCCATTTTGTACTTAATAACATTATTTATTTCGATAACCGGATCCCTCCGAGAGGATTCACAAACTCTGCCTTTGAAACTATTCAGTCCCCTCCGGTCGGATACTCTTATGCAGACGGTCAATACTGGGATGATACTGAATATACCCTTCCCCCTTCAACAGCCAATGTGGAAGTTATTCTGTATTACCAGACGGTGTCAAAGGAATATGTTGAATTTTTGAGGGATGAGAATGTTACTAATAATGCGGGACAAATAATGTATGATCTCTGGAATTCAAATGGAAAATCAGCACCGGTTGTAATGAATACTGTCTCGGTTTATGTTGAGGCAGATACAGATGGTGACGGAGTTCCTGACATCAATGATAATTGTCCCGATGATGCCAATCCCGCACAAACTGATAATGATGTTGATGGCTATGGAGTGCCCTGTGATTGTGACGATAACGACAATTCCGTTACTAGCGGGGGGACCTGGTACGCCGATTCCGATAAGGACGGCTACGGTGACCTGGCAGTCGCTGCGGTCGCCTGCACCGCACCTTCCGGCTATGTGGCCGATAATACGGATTGTGATGATAACGACAACACCGTGACTAGCGGGGGGACCTGGTACTCCGATTCCGATAACGACGGCTACGGTGACCCGGCAGTCTCTGCGGTCGCCTGCACCGCCCCCTCAGGCTATGTGGCCGATAATACGGATTGTGATGATAAGGACAATACCGTTACTACCGGGGGGACCTGGTACGCCGATTCCGATAACGACGGCTACGGTGACCCGGCAGTCTCTGCGGTCACCTGTACCGCTCCTTCCGGGTATGTGGCCGATAACACCGACTGCGACGATAACGACAATTCCGTTACTAGCGGGGGGACCTGGTACGCCGATAGCGATAACGACGGCTACGGTGACCCGGCAGTCTCTGCGGTCGCCTGTACCGCACCCTCAGGCTATGTGGCCAATAATACCGATTGTGACGATAACGACAACTCCGTGACTAGCGGGGGGACCTGGTACGCCGATTCCGATAACGACGGCTACGGTGACCCGGCAGTCTCTGCGGTCGCCTGCACCGCACCCTCAGGCTATGTGGCAGATAATACGGATTGTGACGATAACGACAATTCCGTTACTAGCGGGGGGACCTGGTACGCCGATTCCGATAACGACGGCTACGGTGACCCGGCAGTCTCTGCTGTCGCCTGTACCGCACCCTCAGGCTATGTGGCCGATAATACGGATTGTGACGATAAGGACAACACCGTGACTAGCGGGGGGACCTGGTACGCCGATTCCGATAACGACGGCTACGGTGACCCGGCAGTCCCTGCGGTCGCCTGCACCGCTCCTTCCGGCTATGTGGCCGATAACACCGATTGTGACGATAAGGACAATACCGTTACTAGCGGGGGGACCTGGTACGCCGATTCCGATAACGACGGCTACGGTGACCCGGCAGTCTCTGCTGTCGCCTGCACTGCCCCTTCAGGCTATGTGGCCGATAACACCGACTGTGACGATAACGACAATTCCGTGACTAGCGGGGGGACCTGGTACGCCGATTCCGATAACGACGGCTACGGTGACCCGGCAGTCTCAATCGTTGCCTGCACCGCACCTTCCGGCTATGTAGCCGATAACACCGACTGCGACGATAACGACAATTCCGTTACTAGCGGGGGGACCTGGTACGCCGATTCCGATAACGACGGCTACGGTGACCCGGCAGTCTCTGCGGTTGCCTGCACCGCTCCTTCCGGGTATGTTGCCGATAACACCGACTGCGACGATAACGACAACACCGTGACTAGCGGGGGGACCTGGTACGCCGATTCCGATAACGACGGCTACGGTGACCCGGCAGTCGCTGCGGTCGCCTGCACCGCTCCTTCCGGCTATGTGGCCGATAACACCGACTGCGACGATAACGACAATTCCGTTACTAGCGGGGGGACCTGGTACGCCGATAGCGATAATGACGGCTATGGCAACCCGGCAGTCGCTGCGGTCGCATGTACCGCTCCTTCCGGCTATGTGGCCGATAACACCGACTGCGACGATAACGACAATTCCGTTACTAGCGGGGGGACCTGGTACGCCGATAGCGATAATGACGGCTATGGCAACCCGGCAGTCGCTGCGGTCGCATGTACCGCCCCTTCCGGCTATGTTGCCGATAACACCGACTGCGACGATAACGACAATTCCGTTACTAGCGGGGGGACCTGGTACGCCGATTCCGATAACGACGGCTACGGTGACCCGGCAGTCTCTGCGGTCGCCTGCACCGCTCCTTCCGGGTATGTTGCCGATAACACCGACTGCGACGATAACGACCTTGGGATCTACCCCGGTGCTCCAGGTTTACCGGACGGCAAAGACAATAATTGTGACGGTATTGTAGATAAAGTGACACAAACCATCTCCTTCAGTGACATTTCTGATGTTTTGGAAAACGTAACAACGCTAAACCTTGCCGCAACTGCTACTTCTGGATTAGATATTAACTTCCAGGTGATTGAGGGTAACGTTGAAATTTCTGGCAGCGTGCTTTCAATAAATGGTCCCGGAAATGTAAAAATTATGGCACAGCAGGAAGGTAATGATGGGTATTATCCTGCTGATCCAATAACTCAGGAATTTTGTGTGCTGCCCTTAAAGCCAGCTATTATTGAGACCATAGCGGTGGACAAAGTAAATCTAAGATCAACCTCAGATATCGGTAATATGTGGTTTATGGATGGTAATTTATTAACCGATAAAACCGGACCCTCAATTAATGTTGTGGAATCAGGATCATATACGGTACAGGTAGGGTACGGGGACTGCATAAGCGAATTTTCGGATCCTGTAATTGTTGAACTAACCGGGATAACCGGATTCACGGAGAATGATTTCAGTATCTATCCAAATCCGGCAGCCAATTCCCTTACCATTCGTGTACCTGCTTCAATGCAGCAATCAGAATTGTATCTCAACGTAGTGGACATTCATGGAAGATACCTTATTCGTGCCCAGAAGATGGAATTATTGAACGGTGACATATACCTTGATATCAGTCAATTCAGCAGCGGAACATATTCCTTTATAATTGAAGACAGGACACTTAATCGTATCTTCAGAGGTCAGTATATAATTCAGCGCTAAAAAGTCTGCGCATTCGTAATCCTTCTTAATCTGATTGTTAAGCCAGAATTATAGTTCTGAAGAAAATCTTACCTGCTTTCATCACCCTGACCGTCCTACTTCCTGATTTTTTCTGGAATACTATCTGAAATCTTGTTTTACTGTACCTTTTCCTCAATACGAACAGAATCCAACCCACAACCGGCATCAGATATCAGAATCCAAAAGATTCCAATCTGCTAATCGCGCCAGCTTACATAATCCCGTTAATACAGGTGCTTTTCAACCAGTGATACATTGCTTTTCAAATTTTGTTGCAATTGTTCGGGTGGAGCCGATTTTATGATATCGGTAATAAACATATATTATCCTCTCTTTAATGTATTTGATTAAAATTAAAAGAATAAATATCTGTGCATAGATATTTATTCTTATTAATTTACTTAATATACATAATAATCTGATGATTTATATCTAATTACTTTGAAGTCGGACATTGTCATGTAGTTTTCACACAGAATTATTTGCTATTATCGCTTCAGCATCATCCGGGAAAGACAACAAGGTAAAGACATAACGGGATACCCAGAAACGTGAAAACATATGTGCTATATCTCTGATTATCTAAGCTTTACAAAAATACCTCTGGTGTATTGGTGAAAAGAGAAGTCTGCGCATATGTAATCCCTTGTTTTTCTGATTGTTATTTCTGAATCTAATTTCAGGAAGATTTTTTTCCCGCCTGTGAATGATTTTTACAGCCATCTGACATTAAGCTATAACGGATCCGATCCTGACAACAAGAAGATGGCTATCTTCTGTATCAATTAATTAAAATTTATAATTATGAATGAAACACTTCGATTATCTGAAAAATTTCATCCTATGGAAAGAATGAAATGCACGAAACCTACGGAGGCGTTCTTGCCGCAATCTTTATCGGCATTACAATTGCTGCAGGTGCTGCAATTATTAATGACTGGGATAATTTTAAAAATGGACTTCTGGCCAGGCCGGAGGAGAAGTAAAAACCTTAAAAACAAATGCTATGAAAAATTTTGAATTTCAATTACATGATTTCAGGGATTTGACAGAAGAAGAAAACCAATGCTGCACGGGCGGTGGATTTGCCTACGATGTTGGCAGGTTTATTCGATTTATTACCCTTTCAGCCGGTGGCGGGATAATTATTGCCAATGGTATATAGCGATGCAGTAGTTAATTCTATATTAGAGCAAATAATTTAAATGGGAGAGAGACTTAGTCTCTCTCCCTTATTTAGAAACCAAAATACAGACAGTCCAATGAAAAAGAAATATTCCCCGATTCAGGTTAGTCATCATTGCTATCCTTCATAGTCTTCACTCTTTATCATCCGGAACTGGGATAAATTAAAAGACTTTACTGTTCTAAGCTGATCCACAAGCATGGATAATTCCGATCTCACCGGTACATGAGCTGAAAAATCATCTCCCCTCCTATCTCATCAGCATACATCCCGGGAGGACAGGGCAGTATATATAATGCTTATCCTGCTTATTGTTATCCTGACTCGTATCATTGCCACTGGTGTCCGTCAGGGTATCTGTCACAGGCAGGGGCATCATCCGACCTAAACAGGAAAGAACAAGAGATCATTGCTACCAGCTCTGGTATTGTTTCAAAAGTCTATGTGAAGGAAGGAGAGAGGATCTGAACAAGCGAGAGCCACTATTGCAGATCAGTTCCATAGAGACAGAAAAAAGTCTGCATGCATTAAATACCGAATTGAAGGAAATCGAGATCCATGCCAGGGATCTTGCGGGACTCACACTAAGCCTTTAAGGCAACCCGGATCACCGGAATTAAGCAGGGAATATGAAGAATATCTTCACCAGGTGGATTACCTGAATATGATCCTGGAAAAAGCTGAAAACGAACTCAACAGGCATGATGGATTATTTCAAAAAGGACTAATAAGCGAAAAGGAGTATGATGATCTGGAATTTGCTGCTGCAAAAGCCAGAAAAGAACTGGAAAACTATATAAGCCAGTTCGTAAACAAATGGCAAAATCAATATTTCCAACAGATTGCAAAAATCAGAGAACTTAAGGTTCTGGTCAGGAATGAAGAGGAGAAAATCAGACTCACGACTATTCAGGCACCAGCGACGGGCAACATGATTAGAATTCAATGGGATATTTGAAGGATCAGCCATCCAGGCTGGCTCGGTTATTGGGATTCTGAGTCCTGAATCCGGCCTTATAGGAGAATTCTATATTTCCTCACAGGGATATTGCCTTTCTAAAACCGGACAGGAAGTTCATATCCATCTGGATGCTTTCAGCGCAAGGGAATGGGGATTTGTAAGCGGCAGAAATTTATGAGATTTCAGGCGATTTTCGTAATACTGAGACAATATGCCGGTGTACCGGATAAAATGCAGGCTTGACCGGACTCATGGTAAGCCTTAAGAAACGGGTATTCCTCTAGATAAGGAAGGGCATGACATTCCAGGCACGATGCATGGTCAGGCAGCGAACAATTCTCCAAGTTCTTACCGATAAAGCAGAAAACTGGTTGCATCCCGCATTAAACCGGAAGAGAACTGTAGCCATAAACGATCCATGAAAAAAATCAAAGGGAAAGGCCAGCATGATGCCAGTGATTGCGGAGCCGCATGCCTGAGCAGTATTGCCAGGGCTTACGGATTTGAATTGCCCATATCCAGGATGCGGCAGCTGGCTTCGACTGAGACGGAAAGGGACAAGTGTAATGGGACTGGTGGAAGCGGCCGAAAAAATGGGATTTATCGCAAAGGGAATCAAAGGACCGCCCGAAGCCCTGAAATCAGCCCCTACTCCCCTGCATCGCCCACCTGGTGGTAAACCGAAACTGCTATCATTTTGTTGTCCTGACCAGCCTGGGTAAAAAAAGGGTGAAATATATGGATCCTGACGGGGGCTGATTAAAAAAAAAAATTGAGAGATCAGGGAAAAATGGACAGGTGTTCTGGTTGTAATGGTGCCTGGCTCCTGCCTTTAAAAAACAAGGTAATCCATCCCTCTTCTCAGACGATTTTCTCGAACTCACCGCACCCTTTCGCAAAACCCTGCTTCAGGCACTGACCGGAGCTATCCTGTTCAGCCTGCTGGGATTGTCAAATTCTCTCTTTGTCCAGAAAATTGTTGATTTCGTTCTGGTAAATCATAACATAAACCTTCTGAATCTCATGGGACTGGCAATGCTTGCATTGCTGCATCATGCGCATCCTGATCTCCTGGTTTAAAAGCCTTTTCCTGCTAAAAGCCGGTCACCAGATTGATGCTGGACTTATAACAGGGTATTACCGGCACCTTTTTCACTTCCCCAGAGATTTTTTGATACCATGCGTACCGGGGAAATCCTTTCAAGAATCAATGATGCAGTCAAAATCAGGGTATTTATAAATCACAGCCTGATCGAAATGGTGGTTGCATTCCTTACCGTAATGCTCACACTGGGCAGCCATGTCTATTCTATCCTGGCAACTTTGCGTCCTGGTGGCATCCGTCCTTCCCGTCTATACCATTCTTTACGCTGTATATGACAGGATAAATAAATCCGTCCTTCGCAACCTGATGGAGGAAAGCGCCGGACTGGAATCAAAACTGGTTGAAACCATACAGTCCCAGAGAACCATACGCTCCTTCGGATGGAAATCCTGGGCGAATAATATAATTTCAGAGAAATTAACAGGGGTATTGAAGATGAGCTACCGTGCCGGTTTTGCAACAATTATAACAGGAGCATTCAGGAGAATTTATCGCGGACTGATCACCATCCTTCTATTATGGATAGGAGCAGCAAAAGTAACTGACGGGCGTACTGAGTCCGGGTGAACTTATGTCCTTCTACGCCATGCTGGGATATCTTTTGGGACCCCTGAAAAGTCTTGGCAAACCTGAACCAGACATTGAGGGATGCGCTTATTGCAGCAGACCGTTTATTCCAGATTCTCGACCTGGAACTGGAAAAAAATATATCCACCGGAATCAAAGTAGATTCGCATGAATACAGGATATTAAATTTCAATAATATTTATTTCAGATATGGATCCAGACCCGAACTTTTCAGGGATTTAAGCTTTACCATCCCGGCCGGTAAACTAACCGGAATTGTTGGCAGAAGCGGATCAGGAAAAAGCAGTATTGCTGCATTGTTGCTTGGGAGAATATATCCCGGACAAGGGAAACCTGATGATTAAATAATTATGATATCCGTCAACTTGAAAGAACAACCCTCCGCAAAAAGAATAGCCATTGTTCCACAAAGGATTGAATCATATCAGGAAGTATTCTGAATAATATTGTTCCGGGAGAGCCTGAACCGGACTGGAATAAATTGTTGAACATCTCCGAACAGACAGGATTGATTAATTTGATCAATCAATTGCCAGCAGGTTTTTACACAGAAGTGGGTGAACACGGCCAGGATCTTTCCGGTGGGGAACGTCAGCGCATCGCTCTTTCGCCAGGGCTCTGTATACATGATCCGGATGTTTTAGATCCTGGATGAATCCACAGCTGCACTTGACCCGGCATCAGAATCTGAAATAATTCAATCCGTTACTGAATTAATGAATATGCATTCCATGACTATTATTTTAATAACCCATAAACTAAGCCTGGTCCGCGATGCCGACCATATTAGTTTTGATAGTGAGGGTAAATCCCATGAATCCGGAATTCATGAAGATCTGATGAAGCGGAACGGTATCTATAATCAGATGTGGTCAGTTCAGAATCATTAATCGGTTCAGATTAATCTTCTCCAAAGCCACAGTATTACTTCATTTTTTTGGTATTTTCAGCCCTGAAAATAAAAGCCCTAATGAATCGTAATACAAATAGTTACCCCAGCCTGTCCCAGGCATGGATAATATTTGTGATATTCCTGGCAGTGAGCACTGGCTGCAGGATTATTGATGGGACAGGTGATTAAATCTAGCAGGGGACAGCAATGTTTCGATTGGTAATTTCATTGCCTACAATGCTTCACTCCTATTGGTTATTTGGTTTGCCTGGAATTACAGGAAATCCGGAAACGAGAATACCTTGTATTTTAAATCCATCCCCGGAATCCTGTATCCCTTGATTATCATCTTTGTACCTTGACTTTTGCAGTTTTTCTTGATCCCCTGACAAATCTGATTCCGATGCCGGAGCTGATTGAAAAGATGTTCGCACTCTGATGGCAAAAAAAGATATATGGACATTTATGATGGTCGGCATTACCGGTCCCATGCTGGAAGAAGTCCTTTTCAGGGGGATCATTCTGGATGGATTCCTTAAGCGCTATCAACCTGGAAAAGCAATATTCTGGTCAGCTTTTCTTTTCGGACTTATTCCACCTGAATCCCTGGCAGTTTATTCCTGGATTTACCATTGGAATGATCCTTGGATATATATACTTAAAAACCAGGTCCCTTATTCCCGGTTATTCTCGTCACATATCGTCAATAATTCATTTTCATATCTCATCATGTATATCTATGGAGAGGATGTGACAAGCTTCCTGGATCTGTTCCAGGAAAAGGGTGATTATTATCTTTTCCTTGGGGATTTCAACAGCTTGTGGCCGCAGTTACCCTGTTATTAATTTTCAAATTTTAACCAAACAAAAGATACAATGGACCTTCAACTCAGGGACAAACTCTTCATTGTTACCGGAGCAAGCAGCGGATTCGGAAGAGCAATAACTGTCGCTCTCAATAATGAAAAGGCTAAGGTAATTGCTGTAGCCAGGGGAATGGATAAACTGCAGGCACTGCAGAAAGAACATCCGGGTATTGAAATAATATCCCTTGATATCACACAACCGGAATCACTTGCGATCCTGGCAGAAACAATTGGGGACCGGGAAATTTCAGGGATCCTCGTCAATGCAGGGGGACCGCCTGCCAAGGCCTTCCTGGAAACCAAGTATGGAGGACTGGGATGAGGCATATAATAATATCCTCCGGTGGAAGGTCGACCTGACCCATACCTTCCTTCCCTTTTTTGAGAAGAATAATTATGGCAGGTTCCTTTATATTGAATCGGTATCCGTGAAACAACCGGTTCCCAACCTGGTACTCAGCACCTCACTCAGACTGGCAGTTACAGGTTTTGTAAAGACTTTTTCAAATGAAATTGCGCATAAAGGGATAACTGCCAATATCATGGCCCCCGGATTCCATATGACACCTGCACTGGAAAGGGTTATCAGGAAAAACTCCGAAGTAAATAAAATATCATTTGAGCAGGCAAAAGCAGGCAATGCTTACTGCTGTCCCAACAGGAAAAATTGGTGATCTGGATGAATTTGCTTCCCTTGCACTCTGGTTTCTGTCACCTCTGTCATCTTATATAACAGGTCAGACAATCAGTGTAGAGGGAGGATCAGTCAAGGGAACTATGGGATAGAAACTATACTAAAATCCGGATCATCTCCCCGGTATATCGTATTATTTATTTAACATCTATTTGCATTCTTTATTAGGTTTTTAGGGATTGAGGAACTAAATTTGTTATTCAGATTCAACAAATTGAGATTTTTATTCGCAATCGACAGATTATCATTTCCTTACAAAAGGAAATCGGGGTTTCCTTCAAGGATTTTTTTGCTTATTATTTTATTGACGTTTGCGGGATACTCCGTCAGCCAGCAATATGGCTTCCGTAATTTTTCTCTTGAAGACGGACTTCCTCAAAGCGAGGTCCAGGGAATGATCCAGGACAGTAAGGGAGTTTTATGGGTTGGCACGAATGGAGGGGGACTGGTGCGATTCAATGGAAATTCCTTCGATGTAATATCAAAAACAGAGGGACTGCCTGACAATATTATTTATTCTCTCGCGGAAGACCGGGAAGGAAACATATGGATAGGATCCATGAATGTCATATCCAAATATGATGGTAAAATTTCCAAAATTATTACAAAACGATTCATCTAAATTCAGGGCATATAACCAGGTATTCGAGGATGCTAATAAAAATATCTGGGCAGTCGCGCTGGAAGACCAGGCAGTCCTTAACCTGGTCCGGATAAAGGATGAACGGATCATCCCGGTATCAGAAAAGTTTGATGAACCGGACAGGAAATATTTTTAATGTTTTTTTCTCCCAGCAAGGAACCATTTTCCTTACGGCCGGAAACGGTCTGTTTGAGTTGCAGAATGACAGCATCCTTCAACCTTCTATACTTAATAAGTATGAGGAGGTTCAAGGGACGTATTATAGTACCCCGTTTTCAGGAACCGGATGGCGCAATTGATTATTATCTTCCTTTATACCAGGTATATCCAGGACAATATTTCCATATCTACAAAAATGGTATTCTTACGGAAATGTAATGTGCCCCATAACTCGTGGTTCAATAATGTCAATGCCGTATTCAAAGATAGGCAGAACCGGTTGTGGTTCAATAATTTCGGAAATGGGGTTGCACTTTATGACGCAACCCGCGATAAATACAGTTTTTTCAGACAGGCCAATGGACTTGAAAGTGATTTTATTGTAGGATTTATGGAGGACCATGAAGGAAATATCTGGATGGGTTCACGGGGTGCCGGCATTATTAAATACAGCCAGAAGAGTTTTGTAACATTCAATTTTGAGAATTATATCGGATGGTAATATGGTCCGTGATATATTTCAGGACAGTGAGGAAAATATATGGTTCGGACTGGCTGCAGCCGGACTTGTAAAATATGACGGAGAAAATTATACAGCCTATTCCAAGCAGGATTTCCCGGGGATTGACAATATTCGGGGCATGACTGAAATCAGTCCGGGTGTATTGCTCCTTGCTTCAATAAATGGATTATTTCATTTTGACGGAAAGAATTTAATTGAAGTATCCGAGCGCTATAATCTGCCTGCTAATCTGGCATATGTAGACCTTCTCGATCTGGGTGATACCATCTGGATCAGCAGCCTGAATGCAGGCATCGCCAGGATTGTAAAGGGAAAGGGTGAAGTTTTCAGTGTTCAATCAGGAGACCTTTCAAGTGATTTCTTCAATGGTATTTTCAGGGACAGTCGCGGAGATATCTGGTTCTGTTCCAATAACGGGATTGGCAGGTTCAGGAATGATCAATTCAAGTGGTATACTGCACAGGATGGACTGAGCTATCCCATCACCCTGCAGATTACCGAAGATCACCTTGGAAGAATTTGGATAGCCACCTACAGTGATGGCATTAACATATTCGACGGAGAAAAGTTCACATATCTGACAAAAAGTGATGGATTGAACTCCAATAATATTTACTCACTGATCACTGATTCATATGGACAGATCTGGGCCGGTACAGCAATTGGAGCCAGCAGGATAAAAATTGACAGTACGGGGGCAATAAGCGAAATAATGAATTTTGGATACTATGATGGATTTACAGGAATTGAGTGCAACGGGACTGCCATATTATTTGGATCGGTGAAGAAAAGTTATGGTTTGGAACAGTTAAAGGGGCGATGCGGCATGATCCTTACGAGTTAAAAACAAACCGGATGGAACCCAATGTTCATATAACAAATATTGAATTGTATTTCAGGGAGGTGGACTGGTCCGCTGAAAATTATTCAAAATTTCATTCCGGGATAAATCCCTGGTTCAAACTTCCTTCAGACCTGGTTTTCCCGCATGACAGCAATCACTTCAGCTTTCAATTTGAAGCCTTAAGCTACCAGGTTCCTGAAAAGGTTCGATATCAGTGGAAACTTGAAGGACTTGATAAGGAATGGTCCCCTGTCTCTGACAAGACCGAAGCTGTGTATTCCAGCATTCCACCTGGCGAGTATACTTTCCTTGTAAGGGGCATGAATAACGATGGTGTCTGGAATATGGAACCGGCCAGCTTCAACTTCATTATCAAACCTGCATGGTGGGGCAGCTGGTATTTCTTTGTCCTTATAATCCTTGTAACAATCTCTTCAGTAACACTGGCTTTCAGGTATCGGGTTAAAAGGATTGAGATGAAAAAAGTGGAGCTGGAGAAGATCATTTCTGAAAAAACCAGGGAGGCCAATGAACAAAATAAGCAACTTGCCAGCCAGAAAGAAGAAATAACCGCACAGGCTGAACGTCTCCAGGCTTCCTATAATAATCTTGAAAATCTCAGCGAAATAGGAAAAATCATAACCTCCCAGCTCAGTATAGAGAAAATAATTGAAACGGTATATGAATCCATAAATAACCTGATGGATGCTACTGTATTCGGGATTGGGATTATAAACAAGGAAAAACATACCATTGATTTTCCCGGTGTTAAAGAGAAAGGTAAAACACTGGGATATTCTGAGTTTCGACCTCAACGATGAACTGAGACTGTCATCCTATTGCGTCAACCATGGAAAAGAGGTTTTTATCAATGATTTTGAAAAAGAATACAAAAAATATCTACCTTCCATCACACCGGCAATGGACCAGTCGGGGAATTCCTCTTCAATTCTCTATTTGCCCCTTGTAATGAATAATGAAACAGTCGGGGTCATCACTGTGCAAAGTTTTCAGAAGAATGCATATACCGACTACCACCTGAACATCCTTCGCAACCTTGCTGTTTATACCAAAATTGCCATTGAAAATGCCTCTGCCTACCGGAAGATCGAAAGGGCAAACAAGGAACTGCTGGACCTGAATAAGGAAAAAAATCATTTGATCGGAATTGTTGCCCATGATCTGCGCAATCCCCTGACCAGCAGTCTGGCCATTTCTGAGAAGATGAAATCGGAGAGCAAGGAGAAAACCGGAGATGAAATGGATAGCCTGAATTTTTTGGTCAATGCTCTGAAAAGAATGAATAATATGATATCCAAGATCCTCGACATCAGGGTTATTGAGCAGAAGAAGATCAATATGAAGTGTGAAAAAACAGAACTGGGAGAAGTTCTGAAGGATGTTTGCAGGAATATGGAGGACACGGCAAAACAAAAAAATATTAGGCTCCATATTGAGAATCTCAAAGTATATGGAATCGTTGACAGGAATTATCTGACACAGGTGTTTGAAAACCTTCTTTCCAATGCAATAAAATTCTCACCAAAAAATTCAGATGTTAATATAAAGGTGGAAGATGATAACGGAGAAGTAAGAGTAAATTTCATTGATATGGGACCGGGAATCAAACCGGAAGAAATGGATAAACTATTCGGCAAATATCAGAAACTCAGCGCCCGGCCCACGGCAGGTGAAGATTCTACGGGACTGGGATTATCTATTGTCAAGAAATACGTAGACGTAATGGGTGGCCGGGTATGGTGTGAAAGCGAACCCGGCAAGGGTTCCAGTTTTATCGTATCCTTCCGGAAATCCTAAAGTACTTCGATAAAAACGGCCACAGCCAGTAATAGATCTGTCGCAAGAACAGTGATCACATTGCTGCCAAGT
The DNA here is from genome assembly GCA_963777115.1 of uncultured Bacteroidaceae bacterium. Lineage (GTDB taxonomy): Bacteria > Bacteroidota > Bacteroidia > Bacteroidales > SM23-62 > SM23-62. The sequence continues at coordinate 156,026 of CAVZPP010000006.1, forward strand.
GCCGGAACCAGTTTCCCAATATCGTTGCCGTGTTTTACCGCTGTTACCGCAGCTTTTATGCCCAGCGGACCAGGTAACAAGGCAATATAGATCCAGAATGAGGAAACCCCGAGAAGCGGCATGAGGACGATAATTGCGAATGTAATGAAAATCCCGGCAGAATAGATGTATGATGCACCCTTCCATCCGAAACGTATAACAAGGTGGTTCCTGCCGCCTGCCTTATCCGCTTCAGCATCCGGAAACTGGTTTATAAGCAGTAAGAGGGAAGTCAGGATTCCGGGAGGGAGGGATATCCAGATTACTTCCTGGGGAAATAATCCAGCGATTGGCATCCCGGGACTGGCGGTCATCGCAATGTATGTACCAAGTACGACAAAGGTTCCCAGTGCCAGTCCGGCAAAAAGTTCTCCCAGTACCCGCTTGGCCAGGAAGTTCGTATAGAACAACACGGAGAAAGCACCTATTGCAGCAAAAACCAGTACCATCCAATGCGATATTATGGCAAAATAAATTCCAATAGCTCCTGCAGTAAACAGGGTTATTATGCCAACTGTCCTGACACTTTGAGGGCGGGTTTTACCCGAGGTGATCATACCGCTTCCCCCGCTGAAAGGTGTCCTGTTTGTATTGAAATCAATCCTTGTTTTAAAATCTGAGTACTCATTAAAGAGATTTACGGATATATGTGAAATCAATACTCCAAATATCAGCATCAGGGCATGCGGCCAGTGAAAGGACTGCCCTGCGTTATGCGGATATTTAACTGAAAATGCAAGTCCGATTACAACAAGGAACACAGCAAGGATAAGGAAAGGAGCCCGTATTTGTGCCATCCAGGTTTTTACAGAATTTTCACTCATGGCAATTCAATCTTTTTTATTGGTTGACTGTGTAAACATAGGAAATATTATTTATAGGTCAAGAGTTATTATTTTCATTTCAAACTCATTCAGAAGACCAGAAATTTTTGTCCACTGTCCTGCATACCCCAGAAAAAAACCACCTCCCCCGGATCCGCAAAGTTTCAGGGAATAATCACCGCTTTGTAAGCCTTGCTCCCAAACAGGGATTACTGATTGAGGAATCATAGCTGCAAAATGCTTCAATTGCCATTCTGAAACCTCTCTGAATATTTCTCTCAGTTCATTCTGTTTTTTATTCTCTTCCCCCTCATTTTCCCTGATTATTTTATCTATTCCATGTTCTACCAGAACTGAGAGTTCAGCATTAACTTTCCTGGCAAAATCGTGTTCCCCCTCCATCCGGGCCTTGAATGCTGACACCAGGGAATCTGTTTCAGCCTGAACCCCGGAATCGAGTAAAAATAATTTTGAATCCTTACCTGTAGCTGGTATTCTGACCGGCAGAATCTGATCCTTTTGAATGTACAGGGCTTTCCCGGTAAATGAACACAAGGGATCAATCCCCGAACTGCTCCCATGGAAGTAAGATTCAAGTTTACCCAGAATTTGTCTTAAATGAATCAGCTCTGCTGCATCACTGCTTTTGTAAAAATCTTCCCTGGAGTATGCATCAAATACAGATGCTACCAGAGCGGCAGAGCTCCCGGCACCGTATTGCACAGGAATGGATGATTGAAAGTATAATCCACTTTCAAGATCAGCTTCCAGGCTTTCCAGATCAATATTCAATCCGCCCAAATCCTGTTTTCGGATATGTCCGGCCTCCTTTTGTAAACGGACCAGATATTCAAAGAATCCCCGGAATTCCTGGTTTGATTTCCTGGCTTCCGATTTGCTGAATATTAGTTTTTCTGACTGAACCTCGGTGCCCGGCATGCACAGCCTGCCCCAAAAATTAGGTAATGGCATAACCAGTGCTTTTGAACCGGAGATAATGCTATACTCTCCGAACAATATTAATTTTCCAGGAAAGGACTGGTACATCTATATTCAGACATTTAATTCCACAGGGCCCTCTCCCATCCGGTCATCAATCCATTTTCCATCTGAACAAAGGGACTGGACTTCAGTCTCAATAAAATCCAGGATATTCTCCCTTATTTCATCGGGGTATATGAGATGCACATTGGGACCCGCATCAATGGTAAAGGTAATAAAGGATCCCGTTTCCTCCCGGTATCTCCTGACCTTTGAAATAATCTCCAGGGTGGCCGGTTCAAGCAATAGAAATCCCGGATCCGAACTCATCATCAGTCCATGCAGCATGAGGGCTTCATTCTCCGTAATGCGAATAAAGGATTGAATATCATTATCCCTCAGGGCAGTCAGCAACTGCCTGTAGTGAATTTGCGCCTGTTGAAATCGTGGTGCAGCAAAAGGATGATTTTCCATCAAGTCATGTCCCTGGCTGCTTGAGACTTTTTTTGCTTCCCTGCTGACTATCAGGACTGCATCATTGAGGGAACGGAATGAATTGCCCACCGGTATGTCCAGCGGATTTGCATACACATCCGATGAACGCTCGATACCTTCAACTTTTCCCCAGCTGACAAAATTCCCGTAAACCGACCTGGAAGCGGATCCGGATCCCAGCCTGGCCATATAGGAAGCTTTCCGGTAAAAATCATCCTCCCTTGACAGGTTCATCAGTTTTTCCTCAAGGCTGCAAATGCAGAGGGCAAGAGCACTCATACCCGAGGCAGAGGAAGCAATTCCGGAGGAATGGGGAAAAGTATTCTTGCTGCTTACTTCAAGTGAGGATTCTTTTAAAAAAGGGAAATAGGGAAAAAGACTTTCCAGGTACCTGCGAATTCTTGATTCAAAAAACTTATTCGACTCATTCTCAAAAAGGTAGCTTAAATCGAAGGTTTTCCGGGGAGAGGGACTTAAAACAACTTTTGTTGTTGTGACTGCCTTCTTCAGGCTGAAACTAAGAGATGGATTTTTTGGGATCTGAACAGCCGATTTTCCCCAGTATTTCACAAGGGCAATGTTAGAGGGACTGGTCCAGGTGGACTCAATCGACTTTATTCCATCCGGTAACTTTTCACCGTATTTCCAAGGTACCGGTTTCCTAAACTACTATCATACTAAGAAGGTATAAACATTTCTGAATAAGGTATAATAATATTAAATCCTTTTCGGGTAAAGTAATCCCTGGCTGCTTCTATTCCCTGGTCCATGCTTATATGCACAAAATCTCCACCCCAGGCGCCAAGGGACTTAACTATGCCCCTGTAATCCCTGAATAATACTTCCTTCATTGCCGGGCGGTCAAGGACTCCTGATAAAATTGCCTCGTGTTCTGTTAATAATTCCTCATATTCCTTCAGGCCCTCTGCTGAAATCAGCAGCCTGGTAATCTCAGATATTCTGGTAATATCTTTTTCTTTAACCAATGCTTTGTTTAGAAAATTTTTGACGCTCGAGGAACTGTCCTGTTTTTTGCCCAGGTAAAGAAAACCAAGGTTTTCGGAAAAAGCAGGCTTAAATACTACCTTTTGAATATGCCTTCCGGAATCAATTTTATAAATAATTGGACCATCAGATCGTGCACATGCAATATCATAACCAGATCCCTGCGAAATAATGCCTGACAGGTGAAATGGATCAATGCCGGCCCACCAGGCTATATTTGAAATCAGCGAAGAACTGCTTCCCAGTCCCCATTCAATATCAAACCCAATCTCAGATATCACGGATACCTCGTTCAACCATTCTGAATTTCCCTTTAGTTTCACGGCTGCCCTTAACATATTAACCAGTCTTGCAGCAATTTCAGGCTTATTGGTTTCCATGATCTCCAGTAACCCGGCGTAATCAAGACAAGTGAACCAGGGTTTTGAAAGAATGATGGACTTCCATTCCAGTAATTCCTGCCCGGGTCGTTCATGAACATAAAGGTTTTGTCCAGCCCGGGTTGGAACAGCAAGAGATTCAGCTCCATGCAGCACAAGGTATTCACCGCTAATCAATAATTTGCCATTGGAATAGAACCTATTAACTGCTTCACTCGTTCATGATCAACTGTGTTTTAATGAGGATATCAGCTCGGTAAAGGGACTTTGCATCATCCGAACCCTCCTTCCGGAAGAAATAAATTCCTGTACAGCCCGATAGGAGACTGTTTTATCTCTAAAGTACTCCGGTGGCAGAATCTTTTTCTTCGGGGTTGGCGCCCAGGGCACTCAGTATATTTGCCAGGTGCATTTTCATATGCCCTTTTTGTATTCCTGAGGTAATCAGCGACCAGATAGCAGCGAAATTATTTGCCATTCCCGCGCTGGCAGCAATCTGCATGAGTTGTTCAGCATCGGGAGATCCTAAGCAGGTCCATTGATAGCCTCGCCAGTGGATGTGTATTGGTTAATCCTCCAACCGTGCCAATGGCCATAGGAAGTTGAAGTTCGTACTGGAACATTCCTCCGCTTAAATCACAGCGGCTCAGAGCTGAATAAGCACCTTCCCTTGAGGCATAGGCATGTCCGGCAGCCTCTACTGCCCGGTAATCATTCCCTGTAGCAATTACCACTGCATCAATCGCCATTAAATATACCTTTATTATGAGTAACGGCCCGGAACGGATCATAATGGCAATATTAACAGCATCCCGGAATTTCTCCGCAAAGGCAAGAGGTTCAAGTCCCCCTCCCATCCCTGACAGATCTTGAATAGGACATTGGATCATACAGGACACAAGGCATTCAGGAGTATAATTGGAAAGAATGGACATCGTGATTTCCAGGTCATGATCCATCGATCAAGAATCCCTTTCTGATGAAGAATTCAGGTAATAAACCGGCAAATGATTCCAGGCAGGTATTAATGAAATTTGCTCCCATGGAATCTGCCGTATCAAATTTTGCTTCCAGCTTATAATGAGCAGGCATTTCCGGTCTCATGTGCAGAATGGAAATGGATTTAATTCCACCTCCGCTTTTCACCATATTTTCAGTGATATCATTGCTGTTCTCAATGAGATAGGCTTCTATTTCCTTTTCATTATCCAGCAGAAGTCCGGGATTGGCCTTCCATTTAAAATAAACATGGCCCATTTTAGTGGTGGATAAAACCTCCGGCCTGAATCCTTCCCTGCTATACCAGAACTTGGCAGCCCTGGAAGCAGCCGCAACAACTGAGCTTTCCTCAATGACCATGGGAACAATATAAAAATCCCCGTTAATCAGAAAATTGGGTGCAAGTCCGAATGGAAGCATGAAATTTGAGACCGTATTCTCACTGAATTCGTCCAGCAGGGCCTGCACTTCAGGGTCTCTGTGCCAGTACCGGCTGAGTTCCCGGGCAAATTGCCCAGGATTGGAAGTGAGTTTCCCGGCAAGGGCTATCTTTTCATCCTTTGACAAGCTTGAAAACCCGGGAATCGCTTCCTTTCTATCCATTTTTTATCTTCCTTTAACGTCAGGTAATTCCTCCCTCAATGTGAGGTAAGCTTTTGCCATTTGCAAGCCCCTTTACCTGGTGACTGATATACTCCCGGAGTTCTTCATAGTCACCCCGGGCATACCGAGAAAAGCACTGGCCTGTCCATAAATTGCGGGCAGTTTTGATTTATTGATCAGGTAGTAGCCATCCAGAAAATCAGTTATTCCCCCGGAAATGATTACCTGTTTACAGCGTATATTTATTTCAGTATCAACCAGGTAATTTAATGGAATCTACCATTTCTGATGCAGTATGTCCAACATATGCAATAGGCCGGTAAAACTCCCTGGGGACTGATTCGGAGCGGAGCAGTTCAACAAGGGTGAAATTAGTGCCCCCGTAGGCGGCAAATTCAATTGCCTCAATGGGAAGTTTTAAAAGAGCCTTTAGGCTTTCAGGTCCCATTCCCTGTCCAACTTCCTTCACAATCACGGGATAATCAGCCAGCTCCAATAATTCCTGCATGGTCTCGACCGGGGGTTTTTCAAAACGGTCCCCTTCCGGCTGGCAGAATTCCTGGAGGGGATTAACATGGATTACCAGTCCATCTGCTTTCAGTTTATCAATCAGCTTCTGCATCCTTTCCGGCTGTCCTTCAGCAAGCAATTCTTCAACCTGCGCCACCCCCAGGTTTGCATACAGTGGATAATCATCACCGATAATTGGCCGCATATTGAAATCCTCGAAATAGGTATCATCATCCATGATGATCCGGCAGGATCCGAGTCCCATTCCCATGCCAAATTCATTACAGGCCCGGGCAAGGTTCCTGTTGATGATACCGGCCATTTTTGTCCCTCCGGTCATACTGCTCACCCAGAGAGGTATCCTGCAATTGTTTGCCGAGAAAGCTGAATGGTTCATCATCCCCGGAAGGGTGGGCACTCAAAAGGGGTTCATAATTGAACCGATTATCCAGGGTATCCTGTCAGGGTTCGGGAATCCAGGGCAAGATCAATATGGCTCTTTTTCCTTTCTTCCATATTTCGATTGTTGTATTAAAGTCCGAGTTTCCTGGAGATCACCAGCTTCAGTATTTCCGATGTTCCTTCCCCGATCTGGAGCAGGCGCTGGTCACGGTAAAATCTTTCTATGGGAGTGCCTTTTATCAGTCCATATCCGCCGTGAATCTGAAGGGATTCATCAGCTACTTCTTTGGCGATTTCTGAGCAGTAGAGTTTAGCTATGGCTGCCTCCCTGCCGAATGATTTTCCCTGGTCTTTGAGCCAGCAGGCCCTGTACAGCGTATTCCTGGCTGTTTCGATCTTCACATCCATTTCTGCCAGTTTGAACCCGATTGCCTGGAATTTGGAGATTGGCCGCCCGAACTGCTCCCTGTTCTTAGAATAAGACAGTGCTGCCTCAAAGGCACCCTGTGCAAGTCCAAGTCCCATAGCAGCAATAGATAATCTTCCGCCATCAAGGGTTTTCAGCATAATTTTCGATCCCTTTCCCTTTTCACCCAGTAGATTCTCCTCAGGAACCCGGCAATCCTTGAAACTCAGCCTTGCGGTATCAATGGCCCTCCACATCATTTTATTATGGATCTTTTCGACAGTAAACCCGGGGGTATCCTGCTCAACAATAATGGTGGACAATTCCTTCCTTCCGTTTGTCATGTCAGTCACTGCCTGCACTGTAATGCCCGCTGATATCGGCGTGGATGCATTGGAAATGAACATTTTCGAACCGTTCACCAGCCACTGGCCGTCAACCAGTTCGGCATATGGTCTGGGTTCCCTGTGAATCGGATCCGGCAGTAGGTTCAGTCAGACCAAAGGCCCAGAGTTTCTTCCCCGTCGTAAGTCCGGGAAGGTATTTATCTTTTTGCTCTTCGGTCCCGAATGAAATATAGGGGAGATTCCCAGGGAATTATGAGAAGCAATAATACCTGCCTGTGAGCTGTCCACCCGGGCCAGTTCTTCAACCGCAATAATATAGGATAGGGTATCCAGTGCAGCACCCCCGTATTTTTCAGGCAGGGTTATCCCGAAAAGTCCCAGTTCACCCATTCTGGCTGAAAGATCGACCGAAAATTCTTCTTTTTCGTCAAGTTCCGCTGCTACGGGCGCAATTTCTTTTTCTGCAAATTCCCTGACCCTTTCACGCAGTGCTGAATGTTGTTCATGTAATAAATGGCATAGTCTGAAAAATGTGTTCTCAAAAATAATAATTAATTACTCAATCAATAACAATGGCCTGTTTACTTCAACCTGCTCACCTGGATTTAACAAGGACCTTTTCAATTCTGGCATTTCTGGGTGCAATAATATTATTTTCAATTTTCATCGAATCAATGGTAAGCATAACTTCCCCCTTTTTTACCTCCTCCTTATCTTTAAAATTAACCTTAACGATCTTTCCGTACATCGGAGAAACAATCATAGAATCATTATGTTCAGAGGATCATCAGAATTCATACCAGCGGGCTCATCAGGAAGTGAATCCCAGCGTTTAAAAACATATTTAATTCCCTTGATATCTAACTATTTCATCGGCATCAGGTTTTCTTGCATAAACTGCTTTCAAAGGTTTCCCATTCAATAAATACTCGTATTTTCCCCTCATTACAGCGGACCTTGTAAATCTGATAATTCAGAACCTTCAAACTGAATTTGAGTATACCCTGAACAGATGATTCAAGCTTTATTTCCATGGGTTCTCCATTCATTGTAAACCTGAATCCATTGTTTTGCCGCCAGTAACCGATCGCCTTCCATGGATTTGGATTCAGGTTTATCCGATCTAGATCATCCCGGGAAGTAAGCAGTGTTCCTGCCAGAAAAGCTGTCATATACAGAAGCCTGTCAGCATTCTTCTATCCTGTCCTGGATTCGGCAGGTAAGTATATCAAGCTTATCATCACAATACCGGGTTGAGATGCGATTGCTTAATAAAATCCTCATCCTTCAGCACTTCCTGCAAAAAGTGAATATTTGTCTCAATCCCAAGTATACTTGTCTCTTCCAGTCGCCTTGCGCAAGATGCTGAACAGCTTCACAGCGGTCCTTTCCCCAAACGATCATTTTGGATATCATCGGATCATATTCCGGAAAAATACTTCCCGGACTGATCAAGTGAGGAGTCCATCCGCACATTTTCATCATCGGGTTCACGGTAAAGAACTACCTCTCCCGGGGAGGGCATAAATCCATTGGCAGGATCTTCTGCATAAATGCGGGCTTCAATCGCATGTCCCTTTATCCTGATATCTTCCTGCTTGGACTGAAAGGGGTAGTCCCTGGCAATGCGGATTTGCTCCGTCACCAGGTCAATTCCACTGACCCTTTCCGTTACCGGGTGTTCAACCTGTATGCGCGTATTCATTTCCAGAAAATAAAAGTTCTGGTTCTCATCTACCAGAAATTCAATGGTTCCTGCACTGGTATATCCCAAGTTCGGTGGTGATCCTGAGTGCAGCCTCAGCCATTTCTTCCCTGTGTCTCCGGGTTAAGCCACTGCGAAGGTGACTCCTCAATGATTTTCTGGTACCGTCGCTGGACTGAACACTCTCTTTCGAAAACATGCACAGCATTCCCATGATGGTCTCCCAGAACCTGGAATTCAATATGCCGGGCAGGATCTATAAATTTTTCAAGGAATACATCCCCGTTGCCAAAGTAACTGTCTGCTTCCCTGCTTGTGGTTTCCAGGGCAGATGATAATTCAGAGGGACTGTAAACGATCCTCATGCCTTTTCCTCCACCTCCCGCGGCCGCTTTTATAGGCAGGGATATTCGAGTCGGGATGATTTTTCAAGAAGCCCTTTGCGGGATGAGAGATCTGCATTAATAACCGGAATACCCAATTCTGCAACCCTGGTCCTGGCTTCAATCTTATTGCCCATCACTCGAATCAATTCAGAAGTGGGTCCGATGAATACAAGACCATTCTTCTTCACATGCTTTAGCAAACATATGATTTTCAGAAAGGAACCCATATCCCGGGTGAATGGCCTGTGCATCCATTTTCTAGGCCAGGTCTAATAAGTTTATCAATATCCAGGTAGGTCTCATTGAGTTCCCTTCCTTGCAGGGGAATGGCATTGTCAGCCATCCGGCAATGATAGGCCTCCGGTACCGTCGATATCCGAATAAACCGCAAGGGTCTGGATTCCCATTTCCCTGGCTGCTTTGCTGATGCGAACAGCTATCTCCCCCCGGTTTGCTATTAAGATTTTTTTGATTTCCATGAAGGATTTCTTTTTTCAAAAAAGGCGGTAATTCCTTCCTTTGCCTCTTCTGAAAGTCTTGTTTTTGCAATAATCCGGTACACAAATTCCTCAGGCACGGAAGAATCGTCTATGTCAGAAATCTCCAGTAATAATTTTTTTGTTCACCCTTATGGCGGAAGGTGCATTCTCCAGGATTTGCTGGCAATATCCTGATTTGGTTTTCGCCTCATCCTGTGTGCAGAGAATATCAATGAGTCCAAACCTGAGTGCCTCAGTCCCATTAAAATCAGATGCCCCGAGCATCAGTTTCCTTGCATTCATTTCCCCGATCCGGCGCAGTCACAAAGGGTGCAACAGTCGCAGGCACCAGTCCCAGTCTTACCTCCCCGAATGAAAATAAGGTTCCCGGATCACTCAGGGTAAAATCACATGCGGCCACCAATCCGTTTGCGCCCCCATGCACTCCTCCCATGCACATAACAAATGTAGGAATTGGAAGTCTGTAGAGGGCATCAAAACAATCGTAGAACAGTCCGGCTTCTTCTTCAAGGTCCTCGCTGTGATTTTCCGGAAACATCTTTCATCATGGAAAGATCCGCACCCGCCGAAAAAACCTTTCCTTCTCCGCTCAGTAACCAGGTCCTGATTTCAGGTTTGTCATCAATGGATCTGAATAGAGCCAGCAACTCCTGCAGCATAAGCGGATTTATAGCATTCCTTTTTTCAGGCCGATTCAGACTGCAGAATAGGACTTTGTCCCTGATATCAATGTTCAGTGTAGTGAAATTCATGGGGAAAGTTGTTACATACGGTATACACCAGTCTTTGGTTCAGGAAATGGTTTATTCAGTGACATGGCTATTCCCATGGCAATTATTTTCCGGGTATCTGCAGGGTCGATGATCCCATCATCCCATAAGCGGCTGCTGCTGTAATATGCAGAACTTTCCGTACTGGTATTTTTCAAGGATCTTCTCTCTTATCTTCTTGATATCCTCTTCGGGCATTTCCTTGCCTGCAGCCTTCATCTGGTCAATTTTTACCCTGCTCAATACTTCAGCCGCCTGCTCCCCACCCATTACGGATATTCGGGCATTCGGCCACATAAACAGGAGCCTGGGTTCAAAGGCCCTGCCTGCCATGGCATAATTTCCAGCTCCGTAAGATCCTCCGAATATTACAGTAAATTTAGGGACACTTGCCGTGGAAACAGCATGGACCAGTTTTGCGCCGTCTCTGGCTATCCCTCTATGCTCATATTCCTTCCCTACAATGAACCCGGAAATATTTTGCAGAAAGAGAATAGGTGTTTTCCGGTAATTACAGAGTTCAACAAAATGCGCCGCCTTAAGAGAGGTTTCAGAAAACAGGACTCCCTGGTTGGCAATTATGCCCACCGGGTAGCCCATTATCCTGGCAAACCCGGTCACAATGGTAGGTGCATAATTTTCCTTGAACTCCTGGAATTTGCTTCCATCAACAATCCGCATAATGATTTCCCTGGGATCGATTGGCTTTTTCGGATCAGCAGGAATAATACCGTAAAGTTCCTCCGGATTGATAGGCCGGGGGTTCAATCTCTCGCTGGACCAGGTTTTGCTTTGGTTCCTGATTAAGGTTTTCAAATATATTTCTGCAGATCTGGAGTGCATGCATATCATTGTCAGCCAGGTGATCAGCTACGCCTGATATTCGGGTATGTACATCCGCACCTCCCAGTTCTTCGGCCGTAACATCCTCTCCTGTCGCTGCCTTCACCAGTGGCGGTCCCCCGATAAAGATGGTCCCCTGATTCTTGACAATAATGGTTTCATCACTCATCGCAGGCACATAGGCTCCCCCGGCAGTACATGACCCCATAACAATGGCAACCTGTACAATTGCCTTCGGCAGAGAACTTTGATTGATTAAAAAATATCCTTCCAAAATCGAATTTATCGGGAAAGACCTTATCCTGCTCGGGTAGAAATACACCTCCGGAATCAACCATATAGACAATGGGAATACGGTTTTCAAGGGCAATTTCCTGGGCCCGGAGATGTTTCTTTATGGTCTCCTTAATATAGGTCCCTCCCTTTACGGTTGCATCATTAGCCACGATAACCGTTTCCCTTCCATGGATCAGTCCAATTCCGGTAACAATCCCGGCGGCAGGGAACTGATTTTTATGCTGGTCCCATGCAGCAAATCCTGAAAGTTCCAGAAAAGGAGTATTCCTGTCCACCAACAAATCAATCCGCTCCCGAGCCAGGAGTTTCTTACGGTCCTTATGCTTTTTTACCGCAGCTTCAGATCCTCCCTTCTGAACCTCATTCAGTCTTTTCCTGTATTCAGAAAGCAGAGCCAGGTAGTTCTCCTGATTCTTTCTAAATTCCTCTGATCCAGTATCTATTTTACTCTTAAGTGCAAACATTGTTCAAAGCAAATATCACAAATTCCATGGGATTTCTAATATAACAAACTGTGAATTCAATTGTTTATTAATCGAATTATAGAATTGCAATTGTGTAACAAAATTTATTAACTTGCGTTATTACTAAAAAACAACGATCATGTCAGGAGCAGTACATGCGGGAAATTCGAAGGAAATGCTTAAGAAGAAGTTTTCCCAGAAGAAATATAATTTGCCGGTTATAGGACACTTTGCTGACAAAAGTGTACAGTTTAAAACCATCAATGAAGCTTCCATGGTAACCGGACTTCATCCTACCCTTATATTTGAAGCCTGCATCGGCAAGATTTTCAGGGCGCAGAATACATACTGGGAGTATGTATAAGGGAAACCATTACATCAAGTACAAAGCCTACTACATAAACGCCCAGGAATCCTATACCCGCGTGGGTGGATTCAACGGTTAAAAGAATACAACTGCATTATTGTGAAAGCCATCCTCGACCGGGTGGCTTTTTTTATGTTGCTGTCAGCTCAACTATGATCCTTTTCGGCCACCCAATGGATGGCATTTTCCACGATCCGGCTAAAAGATTCATTTTCATAGGCTTATGGTCATGTCCCCCCATCAGGTAAACTACCCTGGAATTATTTACCTTATGCTCCCAGCCAATGTATTTGTCACACTGTGGATGGTCGGTCTGCAGAAGATAATTTAATCCAGGTTGTAATTCCATATTGGTATATCCTTCGTCAATCACCTCGAAATCTTCCATATCCCTCTGTCACCGGATGATTCCTGTCCAATACACTGACATTAATATTGATATCATGGGTATATCCGAGCACCAGGGATGTATCTTCCGTATACTTTTTCATGTAGAATTTTCCTCCGACAAGCTTGGAATATTCTGTCCAGTCCTGGTGTGAACCCGAGCTATGGTGCATAAATACAATTCCTGTTCCTTTATCAAATTCATTAAGAAATTTCACCTTGTTCAATTGGGATATCTCCTGGTACATATCATAAAATACCAGAACATCATACTCAGATTCTACACCCAGTAATTCCCAGGCATCCGGTTTTAATGCAAACTCAGGTGTAATGCCAGGCATTGCCTTAAACATCAGTTCAAACTCGGTAGTATCATAATTATGACCGCCCGAGATGACAAGCACGGATAGAGGATCCTTAGAACCATTTGAGAGGCATGAGCTAAGAATAATTGGTATAATAAAACTGCAATCAGATCCGGCTAAGTCCTTTCATGTTCTTTAGTAAGTTATATATTACTACTAAGATAGATATTTACTGTAAAAAAAAGAGAGTGCCCTCATGGGACACCCTCCTCTTAACAGATTATAGCATCAGCTACCTTACTGAACAATGATCCGTTCTACGTAGGTGCTGTTTGGCTGAGCAAACTTGACAAAGTACATTCCCTTCTCCAGCATAGCGGAAGTATTAATTTCAATCAGGTTCCTGTTATTAACAGCTTCCCTGTGAACCAGAACACCAATGGTGTTATAGATCTCAATGCTGTTAACTACGCTGTTATTAGCAAGTTGAATATACAATACTCCATTATCAACAGGATTCGGATAGACTTTAATTCCTGGCCTTCACATCATTCACAGCCTTCCACGTTACGGTAACCATGCATGAATCCATAAATCCACCATCATTGGTGGTCACATAAACATAGGCCTCTCCTGCTGCAACACCCGTGACGGTTCCATTGTCGACGGTCGCAACGCCAGCATCTGCTGTTGACCATGTGACAGAATTATCGGAAGCATTTGCCGGGCTAACGGTGGCAACCAGTGTGCCGGTTCCGGCCGGTGCAAGCTCGAGGGTATTTAAATCAAGGCTGACACCTGTTACATTAACAATTGAGGTGGTAACAGTTACCAGGCATGAATCCATGAGTCCACCATCTGCTGTTGTTACGTAAATGTTTGCTTCTCCTACTGCAACAGCCGTGACGGTTCCGTTATCAACGGTTGCAACCCCGGCATCTGAAGTAGACCATGTGAATGTCCCATCGGTGGCGTCTGCAGGTTCAACCGTAGCAGCCAGTACCCCTGTTTGCGCTGGTTCCAGAATGAGGGAAGCTTTATCAAGGGTAATACTGATTACGGCAACCTTCTCAGTCTCATAAGCACCCATATCAATAGAGGTACCTGCAACCCTGGGATCCCCGTCGATATCAGTTGCAGGTAACACATCAGATACTATCATGGAAAAAGCTGCTAAACTATCATCTACCGATCCGGCATCAATCGGAGAAACATTCGAAAGATGAAGACTATCGGCTCCGGTACCACCAACAAACGGTGATTCAATTAGATCAATGCTGTTTGCAATCTCAGTTGTCAGTCCGTGTCCGGCTTCCACTGCACTGTACATAACGGATACCGGCTCTGTATTCCCGCTTATATTAATAAACGGGGCTTCAGTATTTCCAAAAATAACAGAGTTTATAATCTTCCAGGTCCCATCGCCGCTTACTCCGCTTCCATCGCCTGATGGTGCATTATTATTTACAATATGGCAGTTAATGATATTACCAGTAATTATGGCAACGCCACCTCCTTTGTCAACTGAAGAGTTATTGGAGACTATACAACCAATCAGGTTTGCACCAGGGGCGAGAGAACCCATCCTGGTACCCCCACCATCGTCTCCACTTACATTGCCATCGATAACACAATTGATGGCGGTCCCGCTCTGCAGGTAAATTCCTCCGGCATGGTCTACTGATTCATTGCCGGATATTATACTATTTTCAATAAGACCAAGTGAGTCAACAAGATCCACACCACCACCATCATCAGCGCAAGAATTGCCTGTAATGGTGCTGTTTTTGACCCAACTATATGTCCTTATCGAAATTCCGCCGCCGCGATCACCGGCTGTGTTGCCCGTTACGGTGACGTTGTCAGCATATCCCGGTTCGCTGAGGTATATTCCTCCTCCATCATCATTCGTGGCTTCATTATTAGTAAAAGTGGAGTTCGTAATCATACCTCCTCCATTTCCATATGCTCCACCTCCACGGTCAACTGCAACATTACTATCAGCCATACAATTATTGGCGAGTGATCCCCTCTGAACCACAACTCCACCACCCCTGGATCCGGCATGGTTTTTTGTGAAGGTACATCCTTCAAACGTGGTATAGTACCCGGTGGCACCACCACCTCTTCCATCACCATCAGTATCACGTGCATGATTCTCATGGAAAGTGCAGTTTTCAAATAGATTGTTTCCTCCATAGGAATATACTCCCCCGCCTCTTCCAACGGATGTATTATTCTGGAAAATACAATTCATAACTATGAGTGAAGAGTTCATACCGTCCCTCATATCTGCAAGTAATCCACCACCCTGATTAGTATACTCATCAGCTGCCATAGTTGAATCTTCTGCATTTCCATTCTGAATGGTCAGATTCATTAAAGTAACAATTCTTCCTTTTTCACCCATCACGGTAACTACCCGGTTGGTGTCAAGGTCGGCGTCACCATTAAATGCCCCGTCAAGAACAACATTTGCACTGGCTCCTGTTCCGTCAATTACGAGAGTTTTGTCTCCCAGCATAAGAGGCATATCCAATTTAACGGTACTCACTGCAGCATCAAAAGTAACTGTATCTCCATCTGATGCTCCGGCGACAACATCCCGCAGAGATCCTGCGCCGTCGTTTAATTCGTTGAGTACGACAAGACCCGAACCCTGGAGGGCCTCAAAGGCACCTATATCGATCACTGCATTAATAACCCGGGTATTCCCATGGGCATCAAGTGCCGGGAATAAACCTGAAAGATCATCGTTTCCTGCATCGATCAGGGGTGATCCGCCTGGCAGATATAATGCATTTCCTCCCATGCCTCCGACAAAGGGTGACTCCGCCATAACGATCATATTGGTAGCATTTGAATCGACAAGGTCCCTGTTGGCATAGCTGTTGGTATCAATGACACAATAGTTGAATCCGACAGTGTTAAGGTTGGATTCAAACCGAATGTTTTTCCTGCTGTCAGAAGCATCGTTTCCATGAATGATGCAATTTTCAAATAGCCATGCCCCGTTCTGTCCCCTGACGCCTCCACCATTCTTACCAAAGTTACCTGTAATAGTAGTATTAAGGATGTTACCGGTTTGTACCGACATCCCGCCGCCTGAATCAACAGCTTTGTTATTGGATACGACACATCCGATTACATTAACATCATAGACATCGTCATCCACATTTATTCCTCCGCCATCATCGCCGCTTACGTTTCTGTCTACGATACAGTTGATGACATCACCGCCTCTTACCATGATTCCGCCCGCATGATCCTTGGCCTCGTTCATAAATACATGACAATTTTCCACCAGACCGGTATCACTTAAATAGATTGCACCACCATCATCTTCTGCATAATTGCCAGATAATACACTGTTTTTAAGGACCGCTTCATTATTCAGATAAACTCCTCCGGCATGATCTCCGACAGCAATATTATCTGTTACTGTAAGGTCCATTGCCATACCATGGTTCATATACATTCCTCCTCCTTTATCACTGGCACTGTTCCCGGAGAGTTCCAGTGTCATAACTTCACCCCAGCTGATGTATACACCTCCGCCATCATCGCCGGATACATTTTTCTCGAAGGAACTGTTGCTAACCATCGATGTGGGGTCCATCATATATATCCCACCGCCATGATCTGCGGAAGTATTCATTTCAAATGAACAGTCATCTACTGTAACCAGGGTGTCGATCGCGGCTCCGCCACCATCTCCCTGGGCAGCATCCACGTTGGAGTTGGAGATGAAATCACAATCGCTAAAGGAACTGAGGCCGATTGCGTACAGACCTCCACCTTTACCTTCTGATTTATTCATCATAAAGGTCAGTCCACTGGCAATCAGTTCACCTCCGGACCGATTGTCAACCAGCATTCCTCCACCGTTGTCACCGCTGGGATCCGCACCCCAGACAGTGTCCTTCGCATAACCATACTGGATTGTCAGTCCCATCAATTCGACGGTTTTGCCAGCCACACCTGTAACGGTAACGACCCTGTTGGTGTCGAGGGCTTCGTCCCCGAGCAGTCGGCCGTCGAGGACGACATCGCCGTGGATTACAAGTGTTTTGTCACCCAGCAGCAAAGGCTCTCCGACAAGGATCGTCAGCACGGTATCCGCAAACACGATGGTGTCTCCATCGGCCGCATCGGCAATCGCCTGCCTCAGTGATCCTGCACCGGAGTTGTCTTCATTGGCTACGGTAATTTCTCCTGAGAAAGCCATGCCTGTTCCAATGACCGATAGGACCACCAGAAATAGGATCTTTCTCACAAGCAAATTGAAATTTTTCAGTAGGTAGTTTTCCATAGTTTAAAAAATTGGTTAATAAATGAATTAAATAATTAATTAATGATTAAGTAGTTAGACATTACATAAAAGGAATTTTGGACTCAATTTATAATTTGAAATTATAAATTTGGTTTACCAATATACAATTTTTGACTTAAAAACAATAGGATTCCTTTACTCAAATTGGATTTTTTGACCACTGCCCCGCAACCTATGATAAAAAAGACAAGATCCCCTGCACCAATTTGAGCAATGAAACAGGGGACCCGATAATAATTTGCACGGAAAATTTCCAGCCAAATAATTATAAAAATGCAATTATTTGATTATGGTCTTGCGGATACCTGTTTGGCTGTATACTTATCAGTTAACGCTGTACCCTGGCATTTCCTTTCCAGATACTCCAGACCATGGCTTCATCAGCCGGCTGTCCGTAATCGGTATAAAAAGTTGTGGCCAGGGCTCCTGTTGCCCATCCGAACTGGATCCATTTTTCAGGTTCCCATCCCTGAAGAATGGCATAGAGCATGCCACCCACAAAACCGTCTCCCCCGCCAATACGATCCAGGACATAGATCTCACGAGGTTCCACTACATGCCATTCGTCTCCTATTGAAACAATGCCTCCCCACATATGCAGATTCGTGCTGATGACTTCCCTGAGTGTGGTAGCAAATACTTCAGTATTCGGGGAATACCTCCTTTGCACGGTTGATCATTCCCTTAAAACCTTCAATCTTTTCCGCAAGGCCTTTCCCTCCTGCTTCGGGTCCTTCTATACCCAGGCATAATTGAAAGTCTTCTTCATTTCCGACCAGTACATCAGAAATGGAAGCGATTTCTGTAAATATTTCATGCAGTTCCTTTTCCCTGCCTTCCCAGAAAGTAGCCCTGTGGTTAAGGTCAAAAGATATTCTTGAACCGTGCTTTTTGGCGGCCCTGGCAATTTCAAGACAGAATTGGCTTGTCTCCGGGGAAAGAGCAGCAATAAGTCCGGACATATGAACAATCTGAACACCCTCTTCTCCAAAGATCCTCTCAAGATCAAAATCCTTCACATTCAGCGTACGGCCAACTTCTCCTGCACGGTCATTCTGGACCCTGGGACCTCTTGATCCATATCCGCTGTCCGCTATGTTTATCTGGTGCCTGTATCCCCAGGGACCGCCCTGTTCCAGTTCCGGTCCTTCGTAATCCATATGCCTGCTGGCAAGGTTGTCCTTGATGAAGCGTGCAATTGGACTGTCCTTCACAAATGTCGTAAGAACTTTTACCGGAAGTCCCAGGTAAGAAGAAACACTTCCAACATTGGTTTCTGCGCTGGAGGCAGTCAGGGTAAAATTATCACTGCTGTGAACAGGTTGACCATTTGCGGGGGTCAGTCTCGTACCCATACTTGTAGGTGTAAGTATAGCGTACTTTGCATCTTTACGTAATTCCATTTTTTTATGTTTAGTTAAAATTTATGTTTATTAAACCGGAAATTCATTTAAGGTTATTGGTTCCGTCTACCGGTCCACCCGCGCCGAGCCGCCGCCTTTGACCTTTTCTACCTCGGCCAGGGTAGCCATGGTTGTATCCCCGGGGGTTGTCATGGCAAGTGCTCCATGAGCTGCTCCGTATTCCACGGCTTCCGATGCATCGTTGTAAGTCAAGAAATCCGTATATCAGTCCGGAAGCAAAACTGTCTCCCCCTCCTACACGGTCAAAGATTTCCAGATCGGCCCGGTGCTGTGGCCTCATGAAATTTACCATCTGCCCAGCAGATGGCTCCCCATGAATTAAGCGTTGCTGTTTTTACAGTCCTGAGCGTTGTAGCAATGACTTTAAAATTAGGATAGGTATCCGTTGCCTGTTGAATCATTTGTTTGTACCCATCAATGTTCAGTTCCGAAAGATTCTCATCTACTCCCTTCAACTTCCAGTCCCAGGCAGGCCGTAAAATCCTCCTCATTCCCGATCATCACATCTACATACCCTGCAAGCTTTTTATTGACTTCCTGCGCTTTTGCCTGTCCCCCAATAGATTTCCAGAGACTGGGACGGTAATTGAGGTCATAGGATATGATCGTCCCGTGTTTTTTCGCTGCTATCATGGCTTCTTCCACAACCTCGGCAGTAGAATCGGACAGGGCAGCAAAAATTCCCCCGGTATGCAGCCATTGGGAACCGAGCTCACCAAATATATGATCCCAGTCAATATCCCCTTTTTTCAGTTGCGATGCAGCGGTATTTCCCCGGTCAGATACCCCCTGCGCTCCCCTTATGCCGAATCCCCTTTCAGTAAAATTCAGTCCATTTCTAACTGTCCGTCCTATACCGTCGTAAGGGAACCACTTAATGAAGGAGGTGTCAACCCCGCCCTGCATAATAAAATCCTCGACCAGGTGTCCGACATGATTATCTGCCAGGGCAGTCACCACAGCTGTCTTGAGTCCAAAGCACTTCCTCAGACCCCGGGTTACATTATATTCACCCCCCCCTTCCCAGGCTTTGAATTCCCGGGCGGTTCTGATCCTTCCATCGCCAGGATCAAGTCTCAGCATTACTTCACCCAGGGATACACAAGAGAACTGGCAATTCTCCGGGTTTTTAATTTTCAGTGTGCTCATAAAAAATTGTACGCTTAAACGTTATAGGTGGAAGAAGCCGTATCCCCGCCCCTGCCTGTCCAGTTGGTGTGAAAAAACTCACCACGTGGCTTGTCCACCCGCTCATAGGTATGGGCTCCGAAATAATCCCGCTGTGCCTGCAGCAGGTTGGCCGGAAGTCTTTCGGTCCGGTAACCGTCATAATAATTCAATGCGGTAGCCAGGGCAGGTACAGGAATACCATTTTCAATTGCAGCGGCTATAACCCTTCTCCAGCTGGGTTGTGCAGCTTCAATCTTCTCCTTGAAGAAGGGATCAAGCATCAGGTTTTCAAGGTCAGGATTCTTGTCGAATGCTTCCTTGATATTACCCAGGAATACAGAACGTATAATACATCCTCCACGCCACATCAGGGCAATGCCTCCATTGTTCAGGTCCCATCCGTATTCCTCCGCAGCAGCGCGCATCAGGACATAACCCTGTGCATAGGACACGATCTTTGATGCGAAGAGAGCCTGCCTCAGGTCTTCAATAAATGCCTTCTTATCACCTTTAAATTCAGGTTTGGGTCCACTCAGCACCTTGGATGCCCTTACTCTCTCATCCTTCTGTGCAGAGAGGCAGCGGGCAAAGACAGCTTCACCGATCAGGGTAAGCGGGATACCGACATCCAATGCTGAAACGGCCGTCCATTTCCCGGTTCCTTTCTGTCCCGCTGTATCCAGGATCTTGTCCACCGTCTCTTCACCATCCTCTGTATAACCCAGGATATCGCGGGTGATTTCGATCAGGTAAGAATCCAGCTCCCCTTCATTCCATTCCTTAAATACCTCGTGCATTTCCCTGTTAGACATCCCGAGCAGGTCCTTCATGACCTGGTAGGTTTCACAGATCATCTGCATATCCCCGTATTCGATACCGTTATGGACCATCTTTACAAAATGGCCGGCTCCGTTCTCTCCTACCCAGTCGCAACAGGGACTGCCGTCTTCAACCTTGGCCGATATATCCTGGAAAATATCCTTTACATGTTCCCATGCGGCGGGTGATCCGCCCGGCATGATAGAGGGACCGAGGAGGGCTCCTTCTTCCCCGCCGGAAACACCGGTGCCTATGTACAGGAATCCTTTCTCCTCCACATATTTTGTCCTCCTGTTGGTATCCGGGTAATGGGTATTCCCACCGTCGATAATAATATCTCCAGGCTCAAGAAAGGGAATGATCTGGTCGATAAAAGAATCGACAGCAGCTCCGGCCTTGACAAGCATCATAACCTTCCTGGGGCGTTTGAGGGAGGCAACAAGCTCCTCGATGCTGTGGGTTCCGATGAAGTTTTTACCGGCTCCCCGGCCTTCAATGAATTTGTCCACCTTCGAAGTGGTACGGTTGAACACTGCCACTGTATAGCCGTGGCTTTCCATGTTGAGCACAAGGTTCTCGCCCATAACGGCCAGACCGATCAATCCAATATCTGCTAATTTTTCCATTTTAAAGTAATTTGTTAGAAATTAAGTTAGTTTATTATAATAATCTGTTCTTACATGGTAACCCAGCTGCTTAAGGACCGGACCTGCAGCGTTGAAATCATTGATAATAGTAAGCCGTATGGCCGCCGGCTCCCTCCTTACCGGGTATTCTGCACGCAGTTTCTCGAAATTCTCCGGGTGTTTGCGGAGCACATCATCGTCCCTGAGGACATCGTAGGCCTTCCGGGCAATGATCATAAGCAATTCCTGTAACTCAAACCGGGAGCCGTCTACAATAATATTTTCATCCCTTGGCGGGGGAAGGTTATCGGGTTCCCAGTCATCCAGTCCCAGTTTAAAAAACCGGCTCAGTGCCCTCACACTCATACCTGTTCCATTTGCCTTGCCATCCACAGAATAACCGGCAATATGGGGAGTGGCAAGGTCTACCAGCGACAATAATTCAGGATCAGGATTGGGTTCCCCTTCCCATACATCGAGGACAGCCGCACGGACTTTCTGGGATCCAAGTGATTTTTTCAGGGCATTTCCGTCAACTACCTCACCCCTTGAAGAATTAATGAGCACTGGTGATCTCCTGAGTCCCTCGAAAAATTCCTCATCAGCCAGGTGGTATGTTTTATCCTCTCCATTTTTGTTCAGGGGCACATGCAGGGTAATCATATTTGCCTCTTCCTGTATCCTTTCCAGTGAAACAAATCCTTCATTTCCTTCTTTTCTTGCCCTTGGCGGATCATTCAGAAGGACCTTCATACCCATGGCTTTGCAGATCCTTTCTATCTTGCTGCCAACATATCCCACGCCGATGATCCCGATGGTTATCTCCCCCAGGGACAGCCTGTATCTGCCTGCCACAGAAAGCAGCACGGATAATATGTACTGTTCAACAGAAGAAGAATTACATCCGGGTGCATTGGTCCAATGAATGCCCTGCTTCTCACAGTAATCCGTATCGATATGATCATAGCCTATGGTTGCGGTTGCAATGAATTTCACGGCGGTCCCTTTCAGCAGATCTTCATTACAGCGGGTTCTGGTGCGTGTGACCAGGGCATCGGCATCCTTCAGGGATGCCGTTATCTATTTCCTTTCCCGGAAGGTAAACCACCTCCGCTACTTCTTCAAGAACTCCTTTCAGAAAGGGAATTACCCTGTCTGCTACAACTTTGATATTTTTAGTCCCTCGACCCAAGCCGGTTCAGTTCCGATTAATTGTTAAACCGCCCCTCGTAGGCCCATAATCCCAGGGCCGGATTGGAGATATAAAAAATCTCCTCCCCGTCAGGCATGGTATTATAGCCATCCTTCAGGGAATCCGGATCATACTTTTTCATCATCTCGTCAAGGTCGCCGTAGCTGAATCCCACTCCTTCTATTTCCTCCCGGCTTAAGTGGCCCGGACAGTAGGTAACACTGAACCGGTTTTCAGAAGAACCGTGGATCAGATGGGCCGCAGCGCTGAGATTGTTCTTAATATCTTCATTGTCTTCAACAAATCCGAGTATTTCGGGTGTTGTACGGTATCCGTATTTCCTGATCAGTGCATCAATGGCCTTATCTTCTCCGAATTCCTTGACAGCCGGACCGAGAACAATCAGTTCTCCCTCGTCTGCCAGGGCCATCCGGGTGCGGTAAATACTTTTATTCCCCAGCCAGGTGCTTTTAAACTCTTCCGGATCAAGGTAAACAACCACCTTCTCAAGAGGTTTATCCAGCATATTGAAATTAACCTTGAGTGACAGTTCGCTGGCCAGCTTAAAACATTCCATATCATCCCCTATATAAAGTCCCCTGATCTTCAGATCCCTGTTTTCATCGGGACTTACAACGGTCTGGACATAGATTATCGGTAGGTCCCTGGCAAAATTATCAGAGGCATAATTCAGTACCTTCCTGACAGGAGTGTCGGCCCTGCCCATTAATTTCTCCATCCCATAGGCGGCCCCCAGGAAATGACTCTTATTGATTCCTTCCGGTCCCCCTGTACCAACAAAAATATTCTTATTGTAGTTGGCCATGCCGATTACTTCATGCGGGACTACCTGTCCAATGGACAGAATAAGATCAAATCCGCCTTCTGTAAGCAACCGGTTCACCTGGGCAGGCCAGGGATAAGAAACCACGCCCCCGGAAACCTCAGACACATATTCTGCAGGAACTTCCCCGAGGGTAAGGATATCCTCCCTCCAGTTATGTACCCTGAATTTATCTGCCGAAACGCCCTGGAACATCTCACTTATCTCATGATCGCTCATAGGCTGCATGGGTTCCCAGTGCAGGCAGAATATCTGTCAGTGCATCCCCGTAGTATTTGTCTGCCAGTCCTGTCAAGGGACCGGCAAATGAATGTTTCCGGGTAAAATCGGGAGGTATGGCAAGGACTTTCTTCCGCTCACCCAGCTTGTCAAGAGCCGCGTAAGAGTCCCTCCTGAGATCCCTCTAGCCCCGAGATCATCCGTTTCTGAACCTCTTTGATAATATAACATACGTTTAGTATTTTATTTATACCCCACCGAACGCAGAATAACCACCATCCACAGGTATTACAATTCCTGTTACAAATTTGCTCAGGTCAGAAAGCAGGTACAATACCGTTCCCTGGAGTTCATCAACCTCTCCATATCTGCCCATGGGTGTATTGGAAATAATTTTTTGTCCCCTTGCAGTCGGTTCTCCGGATTTCTCATCGACCAGCAGGAACCGGTTCTGGTTGGTCAGGAAAAATCCGGGCGCAATGGCATTGACCCTGACTCCTGTTTTTGCCAGGTGTACAGACAGCCATTCGGTAAAATTGTTGACGGCTGATTTAGCTGCAGAGTATGCAGGGATCTTTGTAAGTGGCTTATAGGAATTCATGGAGGAGATGTTCAGGATGGCTCCTGTACCGTCTTCAACCATATCTCTTCCAAGTACCATGCTTGGAAGAAGAGTACCCTTGAAATTCAGGTCAAAAACCCAGTCAAATCCTTCCATCTCGAAGTCCAAAGAAAGTCTTATCCCAGTCTCCTTTATTGCCTGTCATCCATGGTTTCAACCTGGGTGGTTGCCTTGGGTGAATTTCCTCCGGCTCCATTGATCAGGTAGCTGATCCTTCCGAATTTCTCATGAATCAGAGCTTTCGTGCTTCCTCCAGGGATTCCCGGCTCAATACATTTGCCCCCAGTCCCAGTACCTCAGCACCGGTTTCAGCCTGAATTTCTGAAGCTACTTTTACTGCAAGTTCCTCATTGATATCAAGGATTACGGTCTTCATTCCGGTTGCAGCAAGTCCACTTACAATTGAGGATCCGATTACTCCGGCTCCGCCGGTAATAACACATACTTTGTTCTCGAATTCTTGAAATGCTTGTTTTTCCATAATGTTTGTTTAAACCTGGTAGCAGCATAGGTTTTCCTTACAGATAATATCTATAGGAATAGGCTGCTCAGGCGATGGTTGTTTATTTAGTTTAAATGCATTAAATATTGACATAAGGGCCTTATACCCCTGTTCTCTCGGTTTTTGACTTATCAGAAAATCAATGGTATCGTTGTTCAGGTATTTAATATTGGGATTAATCAGGTCATAACCTATCAGGCGTACATCCTTTCTGCCGGTATTAGAAAGAAATTTAGCTACCTGGTATACCCTTGAGTTTGTAACAAATATACCACTTATATCCTCATACTGACTGAACAATTCAGCAAGGGCCCTTTTAATATACGTATAGGTATCCTTGTGCATGGACCTGCTGATAATTTCGGGCTGAACAGAACCATTTGAGTTTATCCCAGTATTCCCGGAATCCTTTTTCCCTGTATAGAATATGATTATAATTATCCTTATCCCTGGCAATACTTATAACCAGTATTTTTCCCTCTCCGGAATCCCCATTTTCATCAGCTGGGCAGCAACTGCCCCCGATTGAACCGGATTTTGTCCAACATAAGAAACCTGGTCAGGATGATGAATATTGTCATTTACAGATACGAAAGGGATTCCCTTTTCCTTGCAGCTGTCAAAAAAATCCTTTGTTTCCTGATGAAATACAGGCGCTGCAATTACCGCATCCGGAGCAGTCTGCAAGAACCTGTTCTGCCTTTTCAATGAATTCCTGTTTTACAAACTGGTCATACAAATATTCCTCTATCTCAATCCCGAAATGATTAAGCTCAGAGCAGGCCTGGTTAATCCCGGTAAGGGGTTCTTTCCAGAACCAGTTTTCAGGAGTATGATAAGGAATCAGCACAGCCACTTTCAAAGGATGCCTTGAAGCCAGGCTGCTTGCAAGAATATCAGGTTCGTAGTTCATCTCCTTCAGGATATCCATCACCTTTTTTCTTGTCCGGGAAGAAACCTCTCCCCTTTCATGAATCACCCGGTCAACAGTCCCTGTTGAGACTCCGGCACGATCTGCAATATCTTTTATCCTGATTTTCAAGTTACTGGCAGATAAATTCCGGATTATATAGTATTATATAAGGAAATTTTTGAAGATCTTGGTAGTACAAATGTAAAAAAATAATTCGTAATTTCGTGTGCGCACACGGAAAATTTTAACAAACCATAATAAGCATGAAAATTTCTAAGTATTCTTTCGGAATGGGTGACCGCTTCGGTCACCAGGGACAAGCACAATTAACAGCTCTGATCAAGGCAAAAAATGCAGGCATCGATGTTGTTCCTGTATGGAACAAGTCCCATCGTGAACATGGGATCGTAGGGACATCTCCTGAAAATGTCAGAACAGAAGCCGATGATGCCATCAAAGCTTTAGGCTGGGAAGGTGAATATTATGTGGATGCTGATCATATCAATATGTCAAATGTTGACGGGTACATCGCGCATTCAGACTTTTTCACCCTTGATGTTGCAGATTATATCAATGAAGCAGCAGAAGATCAAAAAGTTCAGGCATTTGTAGATGAATTTAAAAAGTATACCGGGGAACTGCAGATCCCTGGAATCAACCAGGCTTTTACCATCATCGGAAGATGACCTGAATACGATTGCCGGCAAATATCTGTTTGCAACTGAAAAGGCTGCAGCACTTTACAGGCATATTGCAGAAATCAAGGGAGCCGACAACATGATCCCTGAAGTATCCATGGATGAGGTAGAAGATCCTCAGACTCCTGTTGAATTGTTTTTCATCCTGGGAATGCTGGCAAAGGAGAATCTGCCCCTGCAGACCATTGCTCCCAAATTTACAGGAAGATTCAATAAAGGAGTTGATTATGAGGGTGAGATTTCACAGTTTGAAAAAGAATTTGAAGAAGACCTTCTGGTAATCGATTTTGCGATTAAGGAATTTGGATTACCTGAGAATGTTAAGCTCAGTGTTCATTCCGGTTCAGATAAATTCAGCATCTATCCCATCATTGGAAAACTGATTAAGAAATATGATAAAGGAATCCATGTAAAAACAGCAGGTACCACCTGGCTTGGAAGAGGTAATCGGACTGGCTGCTGCCGGTGGAGAGGGACTTGAAATTGCAAAAAAGGTATACCGCAAGGCTTTTGATAAGCAGGAAGCACTCTGCGCCCCCTATGCTGCAGTGATTGATATTGATCCTGAGGGACTGCCCTCACCTGATGAGGTTGATGGCTGGGATAGTGAAAAATACGCCAATACCCTGAGACATATCCCGGGACATGCAGACTATAACTCAAATTTCAGGCAACTGATACATGTGGGTTATAAAGTTGCCGCTGATATGGGAGATGACTATTATAATGCACTCGTAGCAAATGCTGCCATTATAGGAAGCTGTGTCGAGGAAAATATTTTTGACAGACACCTTAAAAGACTTTTTGATCTCTAGTCATATACAAAATACAGATAAACATGAAAAAATTTCTTGATGATAATTTCCTGCTTGATACAAAAACAGCAGAAACCCTGTTTCATGAGCATGCAAAGGACCAGCCGATAATTGATTATCACTGCCATCTTCCTCCGGATGAACTGGCAGCGGACAAACAATTCAGCAATCTTACACAGATCTGGCTGAAAGGGGATCATTATAAATGGCGCGCGATGCGTGCAAATGGTATTTCTGAAGAGTATATTACAGGTTCGGCATCGGATGAAGAAAAATTCCTGAAATGGGCTGAAACAGTTCCTAATACTTTGAGAAATCCGCTTTATCATTGGACTCATATGGAATTGAAAAGGCCGTTCGGGATTGA
This sequence comes from uncultured Bacteroidaceae bacterium, assembly GCA_963777115.1. GTDB lineage: Bacteria > Bacteroidota > Bacteroidia > Bacteroidales > SM23-62 > SM23-62. The sequence goes on from CAVZPP010000006.1 coordinate 183,585, forward strand.
AAAAATCCTGAATCCCGGGTCTGCCAAAAGTATTTATGATGAGGCTAACGAAATGCTATCAACAAAGGAATATTCAACCCAGGGCATCCTGAAAACAATGAATGTAGAGGTAGTCTGTACAACGGATGATCCTGTTGATAACCTGGAACATCATATAAAGCATAAAGAATCGGGAGCCAAGGTAAAAATGTTTCCTGCATGGAGACCTGACAAAGCCATGGCCGTTGAAAATTCCCATAGTTTCAATACCTACCTCGACACCCTGGGGAAAGCAGCCGGGATGGAAATTGGAACTTTCCAGGAACTTCTTGATGCACTTGAGAAAAGGCATACATACTTTCATGAAAATGGATGCAGGCTTTCCGACCATGGTATCGAAACCTTCTATGCGGAAGAGTATACCCAGTCCGATCTTGACAATATATTTCTGAAGGTACGCTCAGGAAAGAAATTGGACATGGATGAGGTCCTGAAATTTAAATCAGGAATGCTTGTGATTTTTGCAATAATGGATCATGACAAGGGATGGACCCAGCAGTTCCACATCGGCGCAATCCGAAACAATAATTCCAGGATGCTCGGACTCCTGGGTCCGGATACAGGGTATGATTCCATTGGAGATTTTGAGGTGGCCAGGGCCATGTCAGCTTTCTTTAATCGTATTGAATCCATGGAAAAACTCACAAAAACCATTGTCTATAATCTCAACCCCAGGGATAATGAACTAATTGCCACCATGTTGTATAACTTCAATGACGGAGAGACAGCTGGTAAAATGCAATTCGGATCAGGCTGGTGGTTCCTGGATCAGAAAGATGGTATGGAAAAGCAAATGAACGCACTCTCCCTGCTGGGATTACTTGGCAAGTTTGTAGGAATGCTTACGGATTCAAGGAGTTTCCTTTCATTCCCCAGGCATGAGTACTTCAGAAGAATACTTTGCAATCTGATCGGAAATGATGTTGAAAACGGACTACTGCCGGCTGATATGGATCTACTCGGTAATATGGTGGAAGATATCAGCTACCGGAATGCCAGGAATTATTTCGGCTTCCATTAGACCGAAGATATAACTCCCTACATCAGGATAATACCCGTTTTGCGGCAGTGTTCAATCATTTCTCCCGGCCAGAGGCTTGCCTGAACCTCCCCTATATGAGCTTTGCGTAAGAAATACATGCAAAGCCTGGATTGTCCGATTCCTCCACCAATTGATTCCGGAAATTCATCGTTCAGAAGCCTTCTGTGGAAGAGGAATTCTTTACGCTCATTTTGTCCCTTGATATCAAGCTGATGGTTAAGAGCTGCTTTATCCACACGTATCCCCATGGAAGAAATTTCAAATGAATCTTCCAACACAGGATTCCAAATGATAATATCTCCATTCAGTCCCTTTTTTCCATCTCCCGTATCAGTGGACCAGTCATCATAATCCGGAGCACGACCATCATGGGGGATCCCTGATGGCAGATCATGACCAATACCAATAATGAATACAGCTCCATGCTCCTCGGCAATCTTCCTTTCTCTTTCTTTGGAAGTCATATCCGGGATACCTCTCTTCAAGATCCTCCGCATGTATGAAATGAATATTTTCGGGAAGTAGGGGTATGATCTCAGGGTAATTTTCATAAACAATAAACTCCGTTCTCTTAATTACTGCATATATCTTCCTGACAATATTCTTTAATGTATCAAGGGTTCTTTCCTCATGGCATAACGATCTTTTCCCAGTCCCACTGATCAACATAAATTGAATGTATATTGTCCAATTCCTCGTCCGGCCTCAGGGCATTCATATCCGTATAAATACCATATCCATTGGCAATCCCGTAATCCGCCAGCATCATCCTCTTCCATTTTGCCAGGGAATGAACAACCTCAGCCGTAGCCTCATCCATATCCTTTATAGCAAAAGAAACCGGACGCTCCACCCCATTGAGATCATCATTGATTCCGGTACCCCTCAATACAAAAAGGGGGGCAGTTACCCTTCTGAGTTTAAGTTCGGATGCCAGATTTGATTCAAAAAAATCCTTTATCAGTTTAATGGCCTTTTCAGTTTCTTTAAGTTTCAGGATGGATTGGTAATCCCTGTGGAATGTAAAGTTTCATAAGAAGTTTAGGTATTTATTAGATTTGCCACAAAAATAGCTAAATTGTAATCAAATCATCATAATTTGTTACAATTAATAACCTGTCGGAAGAAATAAATGCTAATCTGTAAAGGATACAGTTAGTTTGTTATCCAGGTTGGCAGCAAATTCCTCCAGGTATTCTGTCCATTCTTTCTCGGTGGTAAAGCGTGCCGGATTTTTTCCAGCCGAATCCTGCATAGTATACTATTTTACCCTGAACTGGTTTCATGTGAACAAGCAGATGACTTTGATCTTTCTCTTCCGTGACATGCTCGGTATATCCCAGAAGATATTCAGAAGGAACTACAATACCCATCCCCATCTCAGAATCTCCATGGGGCTGCCAGTAACTGAACCAACCTGCATTTTCATCTGCCTGCATAGTTCCGTCGACTTCATGAAGGGTCAGTCCGGTTGTCAGCTCTTCAGCATTTCCTTCAATATGAACCTCAATCCTCATCAGGTTACTTCCCCTGTCCAATGAGATGATTTTCTTTTCTGATGATTTCTCCTGCAGGTCCCTCCCATGCCTGGTAATCAAGCTCAAAAAGGGTACGCAAGGGACCTTCTGTGATGGTTTTCCAATCACTGAAGTTCCTCGAAGTGTAAAGTTTATTTTCGGTCCTCATTCCATATCCCTGTACCTCCGCATCCCCGACTGGGCCCAACATGAAAGTCATCCAGTCCCTCTCCGGTATCCTTATGGTAGCTTCCGCTCTTTTCCAGTGTTTTCTTGTACCATTTATCAATTATGGGATAGTCAACTCGTTTGAGCCAGCAATCAATACCGCTTGATAAGGTACCTCCCTTAATGTTGTCTTCGACCATCTTTTCGGCAGTGGGACCGTAGGTGCGGAATGCAACCCTGTCATTCTCCCAGGCATAGTCATCTGTTCTCTCAGGTACGAAACGACTGAAAGTGCGATTTTCCAAATCTGAGTAATCGATGGGCTCCTCCTGTGGAATAAACTGATATTTCCGGGTTTCGCCGGCTTCCAGGAAGGCTGAAAAATCAGGATATTAAGTTCCCCGTTCATATCCGTATCAATCACCTGAGAAGGCAGGTATTCTCCTGTTTTAGCATCTTTGACACCCAGGCGGGAAAATTTTTCGCAGAGCATTCCTCCAAGATCGGACTTACTGATTTCCACAGTTTCTGTGCTCCTTTGCCGCTCAAGTGTATTGGTAATCTTTGCCGAATACTGGTCTGAGGGACTGGTACAGGATGAGAGCATAACAAGGATCAGAAATGCCTGAAAAATAACTATAGTTCTATACATGGGTAATGAATTTAAGGGAATCAAATTGAAATTATTAATGTGGGTATAAAGATGATTAAGTGAGCTTAATTACTGCTTAAATTGTAAAAGAATTTTCAGGTAGTTCTCCGGATCCTTCTCTAGAATTTCAAATGCATCCTGTATTCTTTCCGCAGGAAATATTTCCGAAATAAGCAAATCAGGTTGCAACTGATTATTTTTTAATTTTTCAATTACCACTGGATATTCTCCATGACTAACCCTTGAAGAAATAATCCGGGCTTCTTTCCAGATCAGTTCCTTGAAAACAACCGGTGCCGGCTCATCAGTAAGTCCCAGTACACAGACTACACCCCCGCCCCGGATGCTCTGAATGGCACCCCGGACCGGATGAACTGTCTGCTCCGCCTGATGCGGGTGACCTACGGCCTCAAAAGCAATATCACATCCCAGTCCCCCGGTCTCCTTCAATATTATTTCAACCGGATCTGAATTCAAGGCATTTATGGCTGTAACATCCTTGTACCCTTTAGTCGCAATCTCAAGGCGTTTATCAATAATATCTACCATAAATATGGGTCCCTCAGTTATTGTCCTTGCAGCCTGCAGGATTACCTGTCCCACTCTCCCTGCACCCCAGATCACCAGGCTATCACCCTTTTTTACTCCGGCCCTGTTGTTGGCATGAAAACCAATACCATATATTTCCACGAGGGACAAATGTTCGGGAGATATATTCCCGGGGGCTTTATGAAGCATATCCTGGTCTACATTAATCAACTCACAAAATCCCCCATCCATGTCAATCCCAATCAGCTTGAGCTTAGAGCATGCCGGGAAATGCCCCCGTTTGCACGCAGGACATTCTCCACACCATATTATGGGATCGATGGCAACCTGCTCACCAACACTGAATGAATTTACACCGGGACCGGTTTTTACTATGCTGCCGGCCATTTCATGACCGGGAATAAACGGAACCGGGGTCCGGGGATGAAAATCCCCGTTAAAAATATGCATATCAGTACCACATATGCTGGCATGTGATATTTCTATCTGGACCTGTTCATTCCCGGGATCTGAGATTTCCCGTTCTTCCAATTCGAATTTTCTGTATTCCTTAAGAATTGCTGCTTTCATAAATTTATAACTTATTCTTCATTTGAAGGTTTGCCAATCGTGGCAAGGATTCCTCCATCAACATACAATACATGACCATTAACAAAATCACCGGCCTTTGAGGCAAGGAAAATTGCTGCACCCTGCAGTTCTTCCGGTTCTCCCCAGCGTCCTGCAGGAGTCCGGTTAATAATGAATTCGTTAAAGGGATGTCCTCCCACCCTTATTGGTGCAGTCTGGGCCGTGGCATAGTATCCCGGTCCAATTCCATTTACCTGGATATTATGTTTGGCCAATTCGGTAGCAAGGTTCCTGGTCAGCATTTTCAATCCCCCTTTAGCAGCAGCATACCCACTGACAGTATTCCTGCCCAGCTCACTCATCATGGAGCACATATTAATAATCTTTCCTCCGTTTCCGCGTTTCACCATCCCTTCGGCGACATACCTTGATACAATAAAGGGTCCGTTCAGATCCACATCTACAACCTCTGTAAAATCTTTGGCTTCCATCTCAAGAAAGGGAATGCGCTTAATGATCCCTGCATTGTTCACAAGAATATCGATGGGAGCAACTTCCGATTCAATTCTTTTAATTGCTTCTTTGACCTCTGCTTCACTGGTAACATTGAAAACATAAGCTGCTGCATCGATTCCGTCCTTTTTGTATTCAGCAACTGCGTTTTCCAGTTTTTCCGGAATAATATCATTGATGACAATGCGGGCACCTGCTCCGGCCAGACCTTTGGCAATGGCCATTCCCAGTCCATGAGTCCCACCAGTTACAAGTGCAGTTTTGCCTTGCAAATTAAATAGTTCATTTATCATTATTAATCTGTTTTTAGTTTTCTCAAATGCTGTTCTTAATGTACTAAGGTATTTATTTCAGTCCCGTTGGCTGCACAATATCCATATCCCCGTAATCCAGGTTCTCCCCGGCCATTCCCCAGATAAAAATATAATTTGAAGTTCCTGCCGCACTGTGAATCGACCATGAAGGTGAAAGAACTGCCTGCTCGTTATGCATCCAGATATGCCTTGTTTCATCAGTTTTTCCCATGAAATGGCAAATGGCCTGATCCTCCGGTACTTCAAAATAGAAATATGCTTCCATCCTTCGGTTATGTGTATGTACCGGCATTGTGTTCCAGACAGATCCGGCCTTGAGTTCGGTCATACCCATCTGAAGCTGGCATGTTTCCACAATACTGTTGACAAGCAGTTTATTGATCTGCCTTGCATTGGATGATTCCAGGGCACCCATCTCAACGACTTCTGCTTCTGCCAGGGTAACCAGTTTATTCGGGAACTTCTTGTGTGCGGGTGCTGAATTGATGTAAAATTTGGCAGGCTTACCTGAATCTGCTGATGCAAAACTTACAGCTTTTGTTTCTTTTCCCAGATAGAGGGCTTCCTTATAATTCATCTCAAAAGTCTCTCCACCGGCTTTTACAATTCCTTTCCCTCCGACATTAATGATCCCCATCTCACGCCTTTCAAGGAAATCATCCGCTTTGAGGCTGTCAAAGCTTTCCAGGGGAAGTTCCTTTCCAACAGGAAAAGCTCCTCCGACGATGTAGCGGTCATAAAGGGAATAGGTAAGTACAATCTCATCTTTGGCAAAAATTTCTTCTACCAGGAATTCATTACGGATTCTCTCCGTATCATAGGATTGAAAATCTGCGGGATGTACCGCATTACGTTCATTGAATCTCATATTAAGCTGTTTTTAAAGTTGAATTACGTATAATTATTTCGGGTTTGATAACAATTTCTTTCCGGGTTCCGGTCTGCTCGGAATCAATCCACTCGAAGAGCAATCCTGCTGCAGATCGCCCAATCTCCGTGCTTCTTTGCTCTACAGACGTAAGTCCCAGTAGTTCTGTAAAAGGTTCGTTGGCAAAACCGGCAACACCTACTTTTTCAGGAACTGCCAGGTTATTTTCTTTCAGACTAAGCATTGCGCCAAGAGCTGAAAAATCACTGGAAGCGAGGATTGCATCAAATTGCTTGCCTTCCCTGATCATATCTGTCGCACTTAGCTTTGCCCTGTTCCTTTGTGATAACGTTTTTCATGATTTGCTCCTGACCTGGATTCATCCCATGCTCTTTCATGGCTTTGAGAAAACCTGCCTGTCTGTCACGGTAAATATTGATGCCTTCCGGTCCGGCAAAGTGAATAATTTTTTTGTAGCCCTGCTCTATCAAATGCTCGGTCAATTGTATGGCTGCGTGGTAATTATCATTTAATACCTTATTTGTATCAAGCTCGCTAAAAACCCGGTCGAACATGACAAAGGGGATATTCCTCCTGAGTATCTCCCTGTGAGGTTCAGAGCGCATGGTTTCCTTGGTAAGCGACATGATTATTCCTGCGACATGATTGCTGATTAATGTCCTGATATTTTCCTCTTCCCTGACGCTGTCTTCGTTGGACTGGCAGATAATAACACTGTAGCCCCTCTCCCTGGCAATGGTTTCTACCCCATGAATAACATTGGAAAAAAACACCCTGTTTATCCTTGGTACGATCAACCCAATGGTACGGCTCCCACCCTGCCTTAACTGCCTGGCAAAAAGATTTGGTTCATAACCCATCTCCCTTGCCTTGGCCAGGATCTGCCTTCGCTTTTCATCACCTATCCCGGGAGCGTTGTTAAGGGCCCTTGACACAGTTGAATAGGTTGTATCAAGTTCCCTCGCTATATCTTTTATGGTAACTTTTTTGGACATTATTAAGGATGCATACAAATATACAAATAAACGCAAACGTTTGCGAACAATTATCCCAATAAATATTTTCTATAAACTTGTAACACCTGTTTATCAGTTCTTTAGATGAGATAAAAATGAATCTAAATTAACGCAAACGTTTGCTCGATTCCTCTGGATTGAGTATTTTGCGAATCATTTTGTTGTTTAGTATAACACTTTAAAAACAAATCCTATGAAAACCCCCGTTATCATCCTTTTTGCACTGCTTTCAATAAGCAGCTTTGCCCAGGATCTTGTAAAAACCCGAACCATGAAACAGGGCTTCCAGGATGCCGAAATATACCCTTCCTTTACATTTGACGGAGCCTGGTGCTGGTATTCTGATCCAAGGGCAGTATACTATGAAGGCATACATAAAAGAACCTACTCAGGCTGGGTGGATCGTTATGGAGATATACATGTGGGCTATTACGATCATGAAACGGGTGTAACTGATACCCGGGTGATATTCGATGGACTCCAGGTTGATGACCATGACAATCCTTCTATCCTCTTTGACGAGAAAGGAAAGCTGCTGATATTCTTCACCCGGCACAGTGGTTCAATCCCGCATTATTTATGCAGGTCAACCGAGGCGGAAGATATTACTTCCATTGGTCCACCTGAACAACTGGCTCTGAATGACCTGGAAAGATACCCTGAGATGAGGAATAGTTATACCTATACCCATCCCATCCGTCTATCCGGGGAAAATGGAAGAATATATTTGTTCTGGAGGGGAATTGATTTCAAACCTTCCTATGCCTGGTCCGACGACAATGGAAAGACATGGAGCAAAGGCGGGATGTATATTTTACCTGAGCGTATTTATAATATGAGACGCCCTTATGTAAAGGTAAGTTCTGATGGCAATAAACGGATCCATTTTGCATTTACAGACGGTCACCCCAGAAATGAACCACAGAACAGTATATATTATATGTATTATGAAGGGGGCACTCTTTACAAAGCTAATGGAGAAAAGATTGGTAAGCTGGGAGATGAGATAAAACCCAGGCAGACGGATTGTGTTTATGATGCGATTCCCACAAATGAAAAGGCATGGATATGGGATGTAGCCTCTGACCCGGAGGGAAACCCGGTGATTGCCTATGCCCGGTTCCCGGATGACAGCAATCATATTTACAATTATGCCCGCTGGAATGGTAAGAAATGGACAAACACGGACCTGGTGAATGCCGGAGAGTGGTTTCCTGAGACACCCGGGGGAGAAACGGAACGTGAACCAAATTATTCAGGAGGGATGTCAATAGATCATGATGATCCCAATATCATGTATCTGTCTGTGAAGCGGGACAGTGTTTTTGAGATTGAGAAATGGCAGACTAAAAATGAGGGCAAATCCTGGGTCGTCAATCCCTTGACAAAAGCCTCTTCAAAAAATAATGTCCGGCCCTTTGCCGTACGGAATGCAGGTGAAAATAATCCCCTGCAGTTACTCTGGATGTGCAATACCAGGTACAGACATTACACGGATTATCATACTTCTATACAGATGGGAGTAAAAACACAGGCTGCAGGTTCAGTGCTGGAAAAGAGAAGGAATTCTTGAGATTATGCACCGGGTGGCGGACTGGCAGATTATGAATCCGCGTAATCCTCATAAACTGGATTGGCATTACGGAGCCTTTTATACAGGATTATGGGCCCTGTACCAGTCCACCGGAGAAGAACGTTACAAAAATGAGATCAAGAATCTTGGACAAAAAAATGACTGGAAAATCCGAAATGACATATACCATGCGGACCGGCTGACTGTGGCCCAATCCTACGCGGAATTATATATGGAAGAAAAAGATCCTGCCATGATTGAAAAAATTCAATGGGTGATGGATATGCATATTGACCGCAAACCGAAAGCGGATGTCAGGCATGACGGCAATCCCTACAAGGGAGAATGGTGGACCTGGTGCGATGCTCTTTACATGGCTCCCCCTGCGTTCGCAAGGATGTATGCCGCAACCGGAGAAGAGAAATACCTGGATTACATGGACAAACACTGGTGGTTAACATCGGACTACATGTATTCTCCTGCGGATTCTTTGTATTTCAGGGATGACCGGTATTTCGATCAACTTACAGAGAACGGTAAGAAAATATTCTGGTCCCGTGGTAATGGATGGGTTATAGCGGGACTGGCAAGAACGATGATGTATATGCCAGAGGATTACCCAAACAGGGGCAAATTTGAAAACCAGTTCAGGGAAATGGCTGCTAAATTATTGAGAATACAGGATGAAGACGGACTCTGGAGAGTTAGCCTGATAGATCCTGAATATCTTGATATGGGTGAATCAAGCGGCAGTTCATTTTTTACCTTTGCCTTTGCCTGGGGAATTAATAATGGATACCTTGACAGGGAAGTTTATGCACCGGCTCTTATGAAGGCATGGACTGCCCTCTGTGGCAATGTGAATGAGGCGGGACGACTGGGATATGTTCAGCAGGTTGCAGGCTCACCCTACCCATTCTTTGATTATCAATCCCATGTATATGCCAGTGGAGCTTTTATCCAGGCAGGAAGTGAAATGTTAAAACTTATAAAATGATGAACGAAATTCTGCAAAAGATCAGGGACATCCGTGTTATGCCCCTGTTTTATCACGAGGATCCCGAAACTGCCATCGAGGTAATGAAGGCGATTTTTGAAGGAGGTATGGATCTGCTTGAATTTACCAACAGGGGTGCAAATGCACTTCCGGTTTTTATTGAATTATTGAAATATAAGAAAGCAAATTATCCGGATGCGGCACTGGGTATCGGAAGTATTGTTGATGCAAAAACTGCCAATCAGTACATTGATGCCGGGACTGAATTTATGGTTTCACCACTCCTCAGCAAAGAAGTATCGGATGCCTGTCATGAGAAAGGCATGCTCTATATTCCGGGCTGTTCTACCCTGACAGAGATTCATCAGGCGGAATTATGGGGCGCTGAAATGGTGAAGGTTTTTCCCGCACAGCAGCTAGGGGGACCAGCATACATAAAAGCCATTAAAGGACCCTGTCCCTGGTTGTCAATCGTCGTAACCGGTGGTGTCAAGGCAGAAGCAGAAAACCTGAAGGAATGGCATAATGCCGGAGCCGAGGCCTTCGGTCTGGGTTCTGATCTGCTCTCTAAGGAATTGATTCAGGCGAGGGACTTCAAAGGACTCACAGAAAAGATTAAAGAATTGCGTAAGGTGGTGAGGGAATTGTAAAATACAAGTATTCACAAGTATCCTGAAGTATTCAGAAACATTCTAAAAGGCCTTCTCACAAAAGGTCTTTTCAAAAAAAAAACTATCTTAGTCCGCAGCTAATTTGAATAACTAAACAATCATTACATGACTCAGACTAAATTTAATGAGGCGAATGAAAAAATTGGAAAGTACAGGTGGACTATCTGTACCCTCGTTTTCTTCGCCACAACGGTTAACTACCTTGACAGGCAGGTAATCGGGATCCTGAAACCAGTACTGGAAACAGACCTGGGGATAGGGGAAGCAGAGTATGGTTATATCGTATCTGCCTTTCAGTTTTCCTATGCAATTGGGATGCTCCTTATGGGAAGGATCATTGACAAGATGGGTACAAAGCTTGGATATGCCTTTGCCTTTATTGGCTGGAGCATTGCTGCTATTGCTCATGCACTGGCAAGAGCTCCCATTGGTTTCGGTGTTGCACGTGCAGCACTTGGAATCACGGAAGCCGGTAACTTCCCTGCAGCAATTAAAACAACTGCCGAATGGTTTCCTAAAAAGGAAAGGGCTCTCGCAACGGGACTTTTCAATTCCGGTACAAACGTTGGTGCCATAGTCGCTCCTTTAGTTGTCCCCTGGCTTGCAATAAATTGGGGATGGCAGATGGCTTTCATTGCCACTGGTGCAGTTGGACTAATCTGGTTGTTCTTCTGGTTTATCTTTTATGAAATTCCTGAAAAACAAAAACGACTGGGAGCGGCAGAATTGAAATACATTCAATCTGATCAGGAAGAAGAAGTAAAGGAGAAAATACCCTGGTCAACATTGCTTAAGTATCGTCAGACATGGGCTTTCTTTGTTGGGAAATTCCTGACAGATCCGATATGGTGGTTTTACCTGTTCTGGATCCCCGCTTGGCTTGCTGATGTAAGGGGACTGAATATCAAAGAGTTTGGACTCCCATTAGTGGTGATCTACTCGGCAACGACAGTAGGCAGTATATTCGGCGGATGGCTCTCCTCCAACTTTATCAAGCGAGGCATGCCTGTTAACAAGGCCAGGTCTACCGCCATGCTTATTTTTGCTCTGATGGTGATCCCTATTGTATTTGCCCAGGCATCAGGAATAGGATTCTGGGGAGCAATAGCGCTGATCAGTATTGCGGCTTCAGCACATCAGGCATGGTCAGCCAATATATTTACAACAGTATCCGATATGTTTCCGAAAAAAGCAGTCGCTTCAGTTACAGGAATTGGTGGATTCGCCGGTTCTATTGGAGGTATGCTGGTGGCAATCTTTGCCGGGAATATCCTGGAATTCTGGGAAAAACAGGGAGCAATTGAGAACGGGTATTTCACACTGTTCCTGATTTCCGGATCAGCATATATCCTGGCATGGGTACTTATGAGACTGATTTCTCGTAATTTACAACCGGTTGATTTATAAAGATCCCACAGTATAAAATCTATTTAAAAAAAACTGATCATCGAGAATTCGACGATCAGTTTTTTTTTATTCAAACAGGTAAACTTTTATTTCTTACTTTTATTTGCTGATGTTATTACTCGGATATGATATAGGCAGTTCATCAGTGAAAGCAAGCATACTCAATGCTGACACAGGAAATATTCTGGCCTCCGCTTTTCATCCCAAAACAGAAATGGAGATAAATGCTCCTGGGACAGGTTGGGCAGAACAGGATCCGGAAAGCTGGTGGAAAAACCTCAAACTTGCAACTCATGATATCCTTCAGCAGGCTGATATAGATATCGACCGGATAAGTGCCATCGGGATATCCTACCAGATGCATGGACTGGTGGTAGTGGACAAAGAATTTAAGGTACTCAGGCCGGCGATTATATGGTGCGACAGCCGGGCTGTGGAGATTGGAGACCAGGCCTTTCATGAACTTGGCCCACAGCGCTGCCTCAGCAGCCTCTTAAATTCCCCGGGAAATTTCACTGCATCCAAGCTGAAATGGGTAAAGGAAAACCAGCCCGAGATCTATGAAAAGATCCATAAAATCATGCTGCCGGGAGATTACATAGCGTTGCGAATGACAAACCTGGCAACAACCACTGTATCAGGATTGTCAGAGGGGATATTATGGGATTATAACAAGCAGGATATAGGAACTTTTCTGCTGGACCATTACGGCATCGATAAACAACTTATCCCTGACATTGTTCCCACATTCTCAGAACAGGGAATTCTCAGTCCTCAAGCGGCTGATGACCTCGGACTCAAGCAGGGAATTCCCATAACCTACCGGGCAGGGGACCAACCCAATAATGCTTTCTCCCTTAATGTTCTTAATCCCGGAGAAATTGCTGCAACTGCCGGTACTTCAGGAGTGGTATACGGAGTGAGCGATGAGATTAAATATGATCCGGAATCAAGGGTAAATACATTTGCCCATGTAAACCATACAATAAATGATCCCCGCCTGGGTGTATTGTTATGCATCAACGGTACAGGCATTCTTTACAGCTGGCTGAAAAGAAACATCGCTTTTTCCGATATAGACTATGATGAAATGAACCAGCTGGCTGCCGGTGTTCCTATTGGTGCAAAAGGACTCACGGTACTTCCTTTCGGCAACGGAGCTGAGCGAATGCTGAATAACAAGGAAATCGGATGTACTATTGCCAATCTAAATTTCAATATACATTCCAATGCCCATATAATCAGGGCGGCCCAGGAAGGTGTCGTTTTTGCATTTCACTATGGCATGGAAATTATGAAGACCACGGGTATTCAGCCAACAGTTATTACGGGCGGGACATACCAATATGTTTCTTAGTCCCGTTTTCCGGGAATCTCTCGCGGGACTCACAGGTTCAGTCATTGAATTGTACGATACCGACGGATCCCAGGGCGCTGCAAAAGGAGCAGGAATTGGTTGTGGATATTATTCAGGATTTGAAAACGCTTTCAGCAGCCTCAGGAAAATCGAAGTAATCGAACCTTCAGTCCAGCGAAAAAATGAATACCAGGAAGCCTACCAATCATGGTTGGCAGAACTAAACAAAACAATTCAATAATTTTATCTCAGATATTATACCATGGATATTCTAAAAGGAGACAAGGAATTTTTTCCAGGAATTGGAAAAATCACATTTGAAGGAGTTTCATCCAAAAACCCCCTGGCGTTTAAATATTACGATGAGAATCAGGTTGTTGCCGGCAAAATAATGAAAGATCATTTTCGTTTTGCACTGGCATACTGGCATACCCTGACCGGAACCGGGGGCGATCCATTCGGACCCGGCACCAAGGAATTCCCCTGGTCCCTCAACAACGATCCCATCCTTAATGCAAAAGAAAAGATGGATGCAGCTTTCGAAATGATCACAAAACTGGGCATCCCATTCTACTGTTTCCATGATTTTGACCTTGTCGACGAGGGAACATCAATAGGGGAATCAGAAAAACGACTTCAGGCTATTGTCGATTATGCTAAACAAAAGCAGTCCGACTCCGGGGTAAAACTATTATGGGGTACCGCTAACCTGTTTTCCCACAAAAGATATATGAACGGTGCCTCCACCAATCCGGACTTTTCAGTTTTAACCTGGGCCGGCACACAGGTCAAGAATGCACTGGACGCAACCATGGAACTCGGTGGCGAGAACTACGTATTCTGGGGAGGTCGGGAAGGATATAATTCACTCCTGAATACAGATATGAACCGGGAACTGGAACACATGGCCAGATTTCTTTCAATGGCCCGGGATTATGCCAGGAAGCAGGGATTTAAAGGAACCTTCCTGGTGGAACCAAAACCTATGGAACCCAGCAAGCACCAGTACGATTTTGATGCTGCGACCGTAATTGGCTTTCTTAATAAATATGGACTTGCAGGTGATTTTAAACTGAACATTGAAGTTAACCATGCAACCCTTGCAGGTCATACATTCCAGCATGATCTCCAGGTATCTGCTGATGCCGGTCTCCTTGGCAGTATCGATGCGAACCGAGGTGATTATCAGAACGGATGGGATACGGACCAGTTTCCGGTCAATATCTACGAACTTGTGGAAGCCATGCTCGTTATCCTCGATGCAGGAGGAATCTCAGGCGGAGGTGTAAATTTTGATGCCAAAACCCGCCGCAATTCAACCGACCTTGATGATCTGTTTATTGCACATATTTCCGGAATGGATGCCTTTGCCCGTGCCCTGCTGGCAGCGGACAGGATCCGGACAGAATCAGACTACCTTTCAATGCGAAAAAACAGGTATGCTTCTTTTGATACTGGAGATGGGGCAGCATTTGAGGCTGGAAAACTCAGCCTTGAAGACCTGTACAATCTTGCGGTAAAAAATGGAGAACCGGAGCAGATAAGCGGTAAGCAGGAGCTTTACGAAATGATTATCAATCAGTATATTTGATCAGGAACTGAATTGTTTTCTGATCTCGTGAAATTTCCGGCCGAAATCCCGACTTTCTATTCCCCAACCTAGTCCCACCAGCTCCGTCTGACCTGAATAGTTTTCTGCAGGCCGGATAAGGGTTTTGCCGAATACCTGCTGTACCTCAACCGCTGTTTCATCTTCCAACAATACATATCCTTTCACCCGGATAAGTGAAGCTGTATGTTCGGAAATAAAGATCTGCAGGCCTTTCATGTGAATGCGGCGGGAGGTCTTCAGAATAAGGGTACGGATATCAGACCTGCCAAGCGGATCTGCTTTTGAATGAAGATCCCGCTTGCGGATCGCCTGGGGTTCAGCCATTGATTCCAGTAAATAATCTCCATCAAAACGGCTCCAGGAAGTCTGCTCAACAACGGCTCCCGGATTAATCTGCTTTAACTCATTAATAATATGATCTGCAGGCGCATCCAATAGGTCCATCTTATTCAGCAATATGTAATCAGCAACCTGGATCTGTCTTTTGACCCTCAGATTAACCCGGCTTAGTTTCATGTAATTTACTGCATCTACAACACAACAAATAGAGGACAAATATACCCTTTGGGAAAGTCCGGGATCCTGTAAAATCTCAGCAATGGCAATGGGATCAGCCATTCCGGTAGCTTCAAGGAGCAGGATGTCAGGCTGGTTCTCATCCAGGAAAGCAGAAAGCGAAGGAATGAAGGAACCAAGCAGGCATACACAAAATACCGATCCATTGTTAATTTCCAGCACCCTGAATTCCCGCCCCGTTTGTTCCAGCACTCCTGTATCAATGCCGGCCGCAGCATAATCGTTTTGAACCAGCGCTACCCTGAGAGCGGGATCCAGCTGTTTAAGCATATTACTTACCAGGCTTGTCTTCCCGGCTCCGAGAAAACCGGTCACAAGCGTCATTGGAATGGGTCTGGCTGGTTCCATGTCCTAAAATCCGATTCAGGAAATATCCTTTAACCATTCACGGACCACCTCAACCGAAGGAACCGGTCCCTGGGATTTTACCTTTAACTCCTGGAGAATAAAAGCCGGGGTTTTTACAACTCCGTAAGAAAGGATTTCCTTCTCATCCTTAATGATCCGGTAGCTGATACCGGGACCCGTTTCAAGGATGGCCTTTTTTAATGTTTCCTCTGCCAGCTCACATTCTTCATCTGACCTGCCGAGAATGAGGATCTCCGCCTTTCTTAATTTCAGGCGCATACGCATCTTCTCATTGACACGTTGCTGAATAGCAGCAATCAGTTCCTGACGGGGAGGGATCTTTGACACAAATACAATTTTTCCGTCGATGCAGATGGTCGGAATATTTTTTACCATCAGGGCGCTCATAAAAGTTACCGATGATAGTTCCTTGATTGAATGTTCACGCCATTCCACTATCCCTTCAAACTCCGGAGCTATCTGCCTGACCGATTCAACCATGTACTGGCAGGGAGCGCAGGATTCAGAATCAAGTGTAATGATATCTACTACAACCTTATCCGCCTTTCCATAATCCCTCATATCCGGCAATATCAGATCCTGGTCTTTCTTTTCGATGGTCTTTATTACCTCCTGCTGGTAAGGATCCTGAACCAGTTCGGTGATTGCAATAAGATTCTCCCGGGGCGTTGCCATCGGAAGATCACAGCCGGGAGCAAGAACAAAGCCCTTCTGCAAGCCGAGCTCCATGGTCTCCATGGCATGTTCCTGACAATCCTCCGGACTGCCCATCAGCAGTACCACAGTAAGTTTAAGGTTCCCCCCAAAACTGATCCCTCTCTCCAGGCAGATATCCCGAACAAAATCCAGGGGTATGTTTTCATCAATGGAGACATTATCCGGTTTGCATTCACACATAACCTCGATATTCTGCTGGGCATATCCGCAAACAAAGAATGATGAGAGTCCCTCTTCCTCACGGATATGAGCAAAGAGATTGCTTATGGGAGAAGTAATAAATTTGGAGAATTCATCCGGACCGATCTGGCTTGTCATTGGATCTACTACGGCGATTATATCACAACCTGCCTCCAGGTACCATGAAGCCAATCTTTTCCCAACCTCGCAGGTAAAATCAAGTAAGTGTTTCACCCCGGCCTCATCCTCAAACATTTTTACAAAAATATCCGTCCCCAACAAATGCAGCGCCAGGGTAAATGGACCGGTTATCAAACCGTACAGGGCAATATCCGGGTGGTTCTTTCGGATTCTGGCAGCTGCATCCAATGTCATGGCAATCCTTCCCTCCTCCCTTCCGGGGAAATGAAGGTCATCCAGACTTTTGCCTTCTGCCAGGGGGTGAGATATTACTGCAGGGGGATTATCCTTGCTCCAGGCCAGTTTACATCCCAGGGCTTCAGCTTCGATCTGAAGGTCAAATGTTACCGGCAGGCCATCAGGCGAATATAATTCCACTGCCTTTTCCGCACCCTTTACAATATGATCTGCTGCTTTTAAGTATTCATCAGCCGCAACATCTATCAAAGCTGCCCCATGGATTCCTACAAATGGCACCCATGGAATTCGATCCGTATCCTGGAGTTGAAAACTCCGGATTACTCTTTCTTTTCCGTTCATTACTTTTTTTAATTAGTCAGTGCGACCTGCCTTTTGTTTTGATAGCAGCGATCTGATCGGAGAATAGATTCGTTCGATCAATGTGCGGTCATCCGTTATGATTTCAGCTGCTCCCAACATCTCCTGATCAAAGGGTATCTGGATATCGTAGAGTGTTATTAGTCGATCAGGTAACTCAACCTCTACAGTATAAAGTTCATCATCTGCCACCAGGCTTTTTGTTCTTACAGTTCCCCTGACCATACCATATTCCAGGTAAGGATAATTGACAAACTTAATATTTACATCCTGTCCGATCTCCACCTTGCCTGATCCCTTTACGGGAAGGGAAATCATTCCAATGATTTCACCCGGATTCTCAGGGATCACCGTAAAGACAATATCGCCCTCCTTCACATTCTGGTTTTCATGGTAGATTTTGTTTCTTGAAACAATTCCGTCAATGGGCGCTTTAAGTACATAGTCCTGTTCCCATATATCAACCTGGGCTACCAGGTTCTCAAAAGCTTTTCTAATCGCGGATTGTTTTTGTTCGGTCAGATCCTGCCTGATAAGTCCAAGATTCTCTATCTCCCCTCTTAAATCAGAGATCTGCATATCAATCGTTGACAAATCAGTTTTTGAGGTTTCGTATTTTAACTCTTTGTCCAGCACTTTCTGCTTGGCCTTATCTGCTTCGGCCTCAGCGATGGACCCACTGTCCAACAGGGTACGTATTCTCTCATATTGTTTCTTCTCAAGTTCAAAATCCTGAAGCAGAATCCTTGTCTGGCTTTTGAGTCGTTCAGTATGTGCCTGGTATTGACGCACCTGCTCTTCTTTTGACTGAATGATCTTAGCATGGGAATCAAGGGCAAGGAATTGGTAATAATCCTGGTAGGTGTTTATAAATTCCGCATAAGAGGACTGTATATCCCCCAAATTAGAGGAATTGTTATAGATGATTTGCTCATCCCCCTCAAAATCGGTGATGATTGTATGGATTACCTCCATATCATATTTCAATTCAAGTACATCAGAATAGGAGGCGGAACTTTCAATGACTACCAGGTGGTCCCCCGATTGAACCTTGGTGCTGTCCTGTACCTTCCATATTTCGATCTGACCATTCACCCTTGCTACTACAGCTGCAGGTGGGTTTTCAGTTGTGACCCTGATATTTGCCCGGATAATTTCCGGGTATTCGAATATAAAGCTGAATGCCAGAAGTATGAGTACTGTAAGCAGCACAACAACTGTCCCCCACCGAACAATCCAGCGTGGTACCTGTCCAAGTATATCCTGGATTTCCTCGCTTCTGACCTCGATCTTATTTAATTCATTTTCCGGCATCAGGTTCCTAATTCAAGCTGGTTTTTAACGAGATTATAATAACTCCCTTTCTTCTTGACGAGATCATCATGTTTCCCAACTTCCGCAATCTTTCCCTTTTCAAGCACCACAATCTGATCGGCATTCTTTACTGTACTCAGCCGGTGCGCCACAACGACCACAGTCCGGCCCTCAAAGAATTCCTGCAGGTTGTCGATGATGACTTTCTCATTCTCAGCATCCAGGGAAGAGGTCCCTTCATCAATGAAAAGAAATTCGGGTTGCTTATAGACCGCCCTTGCGATCAATACCCTTTGCTTCTCTCCACCGGACAATGACTGTCCCCCTGTACCTACCTTGGTATTGTATCCAACCGGCAGGGATTCTATAAAATCCTTGATATTTGCCATATGAACTGCCTCCAGTAGCCTGTCCGTGTCAACATATTCATCTCCCAGGGCAATGTTTTTTGCAATGGTATCAGAAAATATAAAACCATCCTGCATAACAACTCCACATCTTCTTCTCCATAATTGGGGACTGAGGGACTGAAGCAGGGTATCTCCTACCTTGATCTCTCCTTCCAAAGGCTCATAAAAAGATAGCAGGAGTTTCACAAGTGTGGTTTTTCCGCTTCCGCTCATTCCAACAATGGCCGTAACCTTATTTGCAGGAATATCCAGGTTGACCCCGTCCAGTACCTTACGGGAATGAGGGCCCTCATATCGAAAAGACAAATCCTTTAATTCCAGGGTTTTGCTTTCAGGCATCATGATCATTTCAGTCCGGTCCTCCTTCTCCTCGTTGTCCTCCCTGTGGATCTCTCCCAGTCGTTCCATACTGATTTTAGCATCCTGGGCTACATGCATGAAATTGATCATCTGCTCTATGGGGGAATTCAGTTGTCCAAGTATATAGGCAACCGCCAGCATAGCACCCAGGGTCATGCTTCCATGGATAACTGCCGTAGCTGCAAGAAAAGTTATCAGGATGTTCTTCGTTTCATTGATAAATACCCCTCCGGCCTCCTGGTACTGGGTGAGGGCAAGAGACCTGATATTCACCTTGAACAGTGAGCCCTGTATGTTTTCCCATTCCCAGCGCTTCTGTCTTTCGGCATGGAATAGTTTGATGTCCTGCACACCACTGATAAGTTGAATAAGCTTGCTCTGGTTTTCGGAAAGACTGGAAAACCGTTTGAAATCCAGTTCCCGTCGCTTCCGCATAAATATGCTCAACCAGGCAAAATACAGTGCACTGCCAATAACAAACAATGCGAGGATTTTCCAGCTGTATATGGCTAAAACGATCCCGAAAATGAAAAGATTGAAAAGGGAAAACAAAATATTCAGGGAAGAAGAGGTAAGGAAATTCTCAACCCTTCGCTGGTCCCCTATCCTTTGCAGAATATCCCCGATCAGCTTGATATCAAAAAATCCGATTGGAAGCTTCATTAACTTGATCAGAAAATCAGAAATCAATGAAATATTCATCCTTGTACTCAGGTGAAGCAGTATCCAGCCCCTGATAAAATCCACAGACATCCTGCTGATAAACAATACCAGTTGCGCTACCAGGATCAGGTAAATAAAGGATATATCGTCGTTATTTATACCTATGTCTACAATGGACTGGGTGAGAAAAGGGAAGATCAGCTGCAGGATGCTTCCCAGAAATAATCCCAGTATCAGCTGTACGACAAACTTTCGGTAAGGCTTCAGGTAAGAAAAAAGGAAGCGGAAACTTGATTTATCAATCTTTTCTCCCTCTTCAGCATAAAAATCAGGAGTGGTTTCAAGGAGGAGTGCCAATCCCTTCTTTTCCCCCTCCTTGTGTACTGATATCCAGTTTTTGAGGAATTCATCCTTTTTGTATTTAACCAGGCCAAAGGCAGGGTCCGCAACAAAAACATAATCCCTTGAGATCTTATGAACCACTACAAAGTGGTTTTGTTTCCAGTGCACGATAAGTGGTGTGGGAGCCGATGTGAAAAGCTGTTCAGGAGTCAGGGAAACTCCCATTGTCCTGAAACCAATCGATTCAGCCGCTTCACTGATCCCCATCATGGATACTCCGTCACGGGACAGGTAGCTCTTGGTTCGTAAGGTTTGCAGGGTATACGTTTTGCCGTAATGCCTGGCAACCATTCGCAGGCATGTGGGCCCGCAATCCATTGCATCCAATTGCTTATAGAATGGGAATGACGGCATGTTCAGGCTTAGCTTTGGGATAAAAATAGCAAAAACTTAACAGATTTATGTTGAATCACTGAAAACTAGTAAACAATCCGCATTATCCTTTTTGCCTCACTGCGGTATACCTTATCCTTCGCCAGTATTTCCAGGTGTTCCCTGGCCTTGTCCGGATTCCCCGTACGTATATAACTCAGGGCCAGTTGCCAGTGGGCATGTGGGAGAACAGCAGCATCCCCTTCCAGGAGTACCTCCTTAAATAATTCTATGGCTTTAACCGAGCGATTAATTGACATGTAAGAACTCCCCGCATAAAAAAGAGACCATGCCCTGAGCTCTGAACTATCCGCTAACATCTCAAATAATACAATGGATCGATCAAAATCACCGGCTTCAAATACTTCAACAGCAAACAGGAAATCATTATCATTCCGGGCGATCTCCATGAGCTTCTCAGTTTTCTGAAAAGGCTGCATGTACTTTGCATAGAGCTCTTCCGGAGTCCTCCCGGAGAAAGGTTTGAATATCAATATGGATAATATGATGGCCAGTACAATAATTGCTGCTGCTCTGAACCAGATCCCCCGGATCACTTTGATTGGAGCAGTATTCGTTGATTCAACGGGGCCCTCGGAATCAAAAGATTCCCTCTTATCAAAATAGTTCTTCTGTGATGCTTCAAGGGTAGCGCGATATTCATCGGAAACCTTATCAAAGGATTCCGGATGACTTTTGAATTCACTGACAGCTTCAGAAATTTCTTTCTCAACAGCAGGATCCTTAATATTATCTTCATCTCCAATCAGTTTTTCAGCCAGGTCCTGGATATGCCGGTATCTTTCAAGTTCCTCTGCAAGGGCAGGATTCATCCTGATCTCCTCCTCGAAAGCCCTCTTCTCTGCGGAACTCATCTCTCCGTCCAGGTATTTTATGATTTTTAATTCATCCATCTTTTAAAATCTTCTTGTATTCGGGATCATTCTTGATTCTGTTAAACAGGCTTTTTTTGCACCTGTATTTCCGATCCGATGTATAATGCTCACTGCTGTATCCGAAAATATTCTGAATATCTGACAACGATACCCGCCTGAAATGAAGGCGGAGGAGTTTCTGACAATCCTCGCTAAGCTCGTTGAAATGACGATAATACAGAGCCTTCAGCTTTTCACTCATCTCATCATCCTCTTCAGGCTCTTCCGAAATTATATTGAGGCTGGAGTCCTCGACGGACTGGTACTTGTATTTTCTCAGGTCATGCATCCAGATGTTCTTGCAAACGGCAAAAAGATATGTTGAAAATGTGCATGAGAGAACCAGGCCCCTCTCTCCTACCTTCTGACAAATCACGATCATCGCTTCCTGGAATACATCCTTGATATGTTCTGGATTTCCTCCCTTTCCGACAAGGAAATTCTCGATCTTTCCATAATACTTCCGGTAAATGAAATCCATCACCTTGTGATCGTCATTCAAGATTCCGTCCAGTATCTCGGCGTCGGAATAATGATCCATGCAGTCTGAAATTTATCTGGTTACCCAATAATAAATATACTAAATATATCAATCCCTCAATCCGGATTAAATTTCAGCTCCAGCTCCATATATCCCCCTGTGATAATCCAACAGGAGTATTCACATGACTCGGAAACAAATTTTGCCTTCATATCATCACCGTCAATGGACTTGATAGTTTTGCCATCCAATTTATATTCGGCGGAAACAGAATAATACTGGTTAACAGCAGAATATACTTGAAAAGGACTCTCCCTGGCAGTATCCACCCAGTCCACCTGTCCATCTTCCACATCTCCCCTGTAAAGAACAATCGGCACTTCAGGATGTAACTCATTAATAGTCAGATTTAGAACCAGGAACTCACTGTCCGGTTTTTCCCAATAACAATCATCACAATCAACCACCGGACCTATATAATCCTCGCAGGAACCGGCCAGGGCAAAACCCAGCAAAACCAATCCGAACTTTATATACCTTTTCATATTTATCTGCCTCCGTATTAAAACCATGATATATCCTTTCTGGTATGTTTCATCCGGGACCTGAAATCATAGAAACCCAGTATGGAGATTCTGAACCTGTGGTTGGATATACCATGGACATTTAAAGGCATATACTGGTAATCAAAGAAGATTCCGGCATTCTTACCTCTCCGGTACATTCCCCCACCAGGCATAAGCAGGTAGGAAGGTCCCACATCGAGAGAGGACCCCCTGTAAGATCCCCATGTCAGTGCACCGGTAAGATGAACCCTGAATCCAAATTCCTTTGGCCCATTACTGATTATCCTGAATTCCTTACCCAGGCTGATTGGCCAGAGATACCTTTTCTCCCATAACTGAAAAGAGAGGGTATCATTTTCGCCACGAAGGACAGGTTTCGCTGCAGGCCTTACCAGGAATCCGGTGGTAAGAAATGTCTGATATTTATTTTCTGACACACCTGCCTCAAATCCAATCATAAAATCATTGGAGTTGAAATTTAGATCTAGTCCCCCTCTTAGCTCAGATACCTCGGGCTTCCGATTATACTTTGCACCGTTCCTGACCAGGAAGGAAACCAGGTCATCCTTCCCGGATTCTTCAGCCAGACTAAGTGAGTTTGTGGATGAATTAATATTCTGATTGATTTCTGCCCCGCTTTCCAGCAGGAGTTCAATCATGTCCTCGTCCTTTTGCATCACTGCTAAAGCCAGGGCATGAATTCCCCCGGCATTCCTTATACCAGGATCTGCTCCCTTGTCCAGTAACAACCATGCCATATCATAATCCATATGCTGGGCAGTAACCATCAGTGGAGTGAAACCTCTCTCATCCTTCCCATCCGGATCAGCGCCCTTATCCAGCAATACATCCGCCGATTCAATACAGTTATAATATGCAGCCATCATCAGGGGACGGGATCCAAACCAATCCTTTTTTTCAATTCCGGCTCCATGATCTATCAGTAATTCAACAATGTCCGGATAATTGTATGCGGATGCATGCATCAGTGAGGTAAGATCCAGCTCATCCCTGGCATCCACAACAGCCCCGGAATCGAGTAGCAGGGCCGCAGCTTCATAATGTTCAGATCGAACAGCACTTATCAGGGCGGTAACATCATTATTTGGTTTTGCATTGACATTGGCTCCCTGGGCAATCAGGTAATTCATAATGTCAATATCCCCGTTTTGTGCAGCAAACATCAACGGAGTTACACCATCATAAGTTGAGGCGTCCACATTAATACCCCTCTCTACAAGCAGCTTAACAATCTCAAACTGACCGGACTCAGAAGCAATAATCAGGTTATATTCAGGATCACCGGAAAGGAAATACGATGTATCAATCCCGGCAATCGGGATACTATCGGCAAGGTATTCCCCTGAAACAAATTGTCCCTTGCTTACCGGAGCAACTCTTTCCATTTCAAAGGGTTCTACACCCTGCTCCAGGGAATCACTCCCCTGTTCAAGATTCTCAAGTAAAGATTCCAGACCCTCCTCCTGGGAAAGGACTCTTCCACAGACAAAAATCAATATGAGTATCAGAAGATAAAACCTCATGCAGAATTTCCCTCAAATTAAATACCAAAAATGCTTAATAAAATAATGATCCGAAATTTACCCATTGTAAACAGGAAATAAAAACAGGCAGTAAAATGAAGGTTACCCCTGTTTTATATGAGGCTCATCAAGGTTTATTCACATTTTATCAACTAGGGACTTATTAATGATCTAATAATCCTAAATTTGAGACAATAAACCTTTTTGTCCAACAACTCGAAATGAACCCTGGTAAGCACAGAAACTTCTTCTTGCTGTTAACTTATTTTATTCTGATTTTCAGCGGGATACAGAACATCTCAGCCCAGGGTCCGGATGATTATTTTCTTGGACATGGATTTGCAGACGGGGATACTGTATTCACAAATTCCGGAACCTTCTGGGATGATGGCTATACATCTGATTACAGTCCCACCGGAAACTGGACCGTTTATTTCTGTACCACAGCAGGCAATCCCAATCCTATTACGCTTGAGTTTTCAGGATTTGCTACACATTACGGGGGTGCATTTCCGGCTCCTGGAGGAGCATATGCCGCCTGGGATTATCTGAATGTTCAGTACCAACCCTCGGCAAATTATTTTGCCTACCATGACGACACACCGGAATTCAGCTTTACCTCACAGGATGGCTGCATTCAATTTAATATGTTCAAAAACGGAGACCCACTGGTCCATCAAGGATGGGAAGCCGAGATCTATGCCATTCCCCCACCCCCGAATAATGATCCCTGCGGGGCAGCTCTGCTTACCGTTGGGAATACCTGTACCCCCCAGGTCTTTTCCAATAAGGGTGCATATTTCACCTCTACCTACCCTTCCCCCTGCCATAGCTATTTCGGTGGTGATATCTGGTTCAAAGCTGTGGTTCCGGCATCAGGCAATCTGACAATAGAATCCTTTCCGGGCTCGTTGGACTGGGCAGTAATGAATATTTACACGGGAAGTTCCTGCACGGGTTTAAGCCATTATGCCTGCGTAGAGGATTCCATCGGCATGCCTGCAGCTCATCTGACCGGATTTACTCCGGGTGATACGGTTTTTATCCGAATGTTCGGAGACCAGGCAAAAAGCGGAACCTTCGGAATGTGTGCATCGAATCCGGTTTCCTCTATCGATGGACATACAGGTCCCGCCGGAGTTGGGGATGATTCCACCAATGTAATCTGGCTGAGAGCAGATCTGGGCCTCCTGAATAACAGTGATGCAGAAGCTTCCAACGGAGAGGCAGTGAAAACCTGGAAGGACCAGAGCGGAAACCAGAATGACCTGACCCAGGCAACAGGAATCCCAGCAGCGCTTCAAAACAGATTCCATTATCAATAGTATGCCGGTCCTTCGCATGGATGGAAGCGATGATTACATGATGGCTGAATTAACCACCCTCCCTTCTCCCCTGACTCTTATTGCGGTAAGCCGGTTTACAGCCAGCGGGAATGATGACCACCTGCTGAGCATCGGTGACGAAATCAATTCAGCCAAATCAGTCAGTATCAGCAGGGAAGCCAACGACAATTATTACACCTACACCAACAACACAAAATATTACGGTCCCGCTCTCTCAGATAACACCCCCTACCTTATCCATGCAGTACACAACATTGCAGCCACGAGACATGAGCTCTACATTGATGAAACAGCCCAGTTCCCCACCGATTACCCCGCAACCGTCTTCACGGATGGCTCCCTGAGACTTGGTGCCAGCAGGGCCGGCTTGGACTTCTTTGGGGGAGATATTGCCGAGCTTATTATATACAGTCGTAACCTGAATTCCGCCCAGAAGATCATCGTGGAAAACTCCCTGGCTGCCAAATATGGCATTAGCATCACAACAGATAAATATGCATGGGAACCTGCCCATAGATTTGATGTAGCAGGCATCGGTCGTGTGGACGCCGGTAATTTCCATACCCAAGCCCAGTCCAATCGTACCCTTTCCATTGGGAATCCCACCGATCTCGACAATGGGGAGTTCATTCTGTTTCGGTCACGACAATGCAGATATGATTAACTGGACCACCACGGAAAGGCCCAATGACAACCCAAATATTCAGCGGATCGCCCGTGAATGGAGGGTCAATATTACCGGAGGTGATCCGGGAGACCTGACGCTTTCACTCAGTGATTCCATCCTGCCCGCTCTGATCCCGGGATTTAATAATTATATACTGTGGAGCGATGCCGACGGGGACTTCAGTTCAGGTGCAACCCCCATTCCACTCATTCAGATCAATGGTCATTACGTGGCCAACTCTGTGACACTTACCGACGGGATCTACCTGACCATAGGGACCATCATGCCGGTGGTTTCATTTACTGCTGATTCAAGCGAGGGACTCGAATCTATAGCGAATCCAAGCATGGAGGTCTCCCTCAATTTTGCCGTTAATACAGAGATGAGTGTAGTTTTCCGGGGCGTCGACGGGACAGCCACAGGGGGCGGGGTTGATTACCTTCTGAACCCGGGATCCGCTGTTTTTGCCGCTGGATCCACTACTGCCTACATCACGCCGACCATCATTGACGATACCATCGTGGAGATCCCTGACGAGTACTTTCAAATCATCCTTTCCAATCCTGATCCCGGACTCACAATCTCGGCCGATTCAGTACATACCTACACCATATTAAATAATGATATAAACGTATCTGCCTCGACTGATACAGATACCATCGGTGATTGCGGTACACTCTCTGCAAATCTTTCCACTTCCGTGGAAGGGACAGGTCCCTATACCTTTAGCTGGGATCCTACGACCGGACTCAGTAGCGGGGGAATAGCCAATCCTGTCGCTACACCCACCACTGATACCTGGTATGTAGTAACGGTAACCGACCAGACTAATGGTGCAGTGGGACTTGACAGCGTACATATTACCGTCATTCCGGGTCCAGTAAAACCGGTAATTACCCCTGGTGGTGGAACTACTTTTTGTGATGGAGACAGTGTACAACTGACATCCTCCCCGGGTTCTCTTACCTCTGGTCAAACGGAAAAACCACACCTGACATATATGTAAGCACTGCTGGAAGCTATACGGTGAAAGTTACGGACGAATACGGATGTGAATCTCCTCTCTCAGACCCGGAGGTGATTAGTGTAAACCCGATACCTTCAACTCCTGTCATTTCTCCATCGGATACCAGTATCTGTCCGGGGGACAGTGCCCAGCTGGCTTCAACTGTAGGGGACAGCTGGTTATGGTCTACCGGCCAAACTACCCAGGATATCTGGGTGAAAACAGCCGATGATTACTATGTAAGGACCCAGAGTGCAGCAGGTTGCTGGTCAGATACCTCCCTTATTTCAACCCTGAGCCTGAAAACTCCTCCACTGGCTCCTACAATTACTGCAAGTGGAATAACAGACCTTTGTCCCGGTGATTCCGTTGACCTGACCTCAAGTACAGGAGCTACTTACCTCTGGTCTACCGGTGAAACCACGGAAATGATCCGGGTAAAAATTGCAGGAGACTACACCGTTCAGGTAACCGACGGAACCAGCTGCCTCAGTGACTCATCTGCGGTAACTGTTGTTACCATAAAAACTCCTCCCCCTGCTCCTACCATTACACCCTCAGGA
Source organism: uncultured Bacteroidaceae bacterium (assembly GCA_963777115.1). Classification (GTDB taxonomy): domain Bacteria; phylum Bacteroidota; class Bacteroidia; order Bacteroidales; family SM23-62; genus SM23-62. The sequence goes on from CAVZPP010000006.1 coordinate 211,680, forward strand.
AGTGTTGGTATTTGCCCCGGAGATTCAATTGATCTTACTTCAAGCACTGGCGATACCTACCTCTGGTCCACTGGTGAAACCACCCCATCCATTCGTGTAAAAACCGCTGGAAGCTTTTCAGTACAAATAACCGATGCAACAACCTGTCTGAGTCCGGTTTCAGCAGCTACCGATGTCACTATTGTAGCACCCCCGCCTGCACCCACCATAAGCGCCTCCGGCCCGTTGGATATCTGTCCCGGGGATTCTGTCGATCTGACTTCAAGTGTCGGCGATACTTACCTATGGTCAAACGGGGAAACAACACCGTCCATACGCGTAAAAACAAACGGCAATTTCTCTGTCAGGGTGACGGTGGGAAGCAGCTGTTTGAGTCCCGCCTCTGCTGAAACTACAGTCAGCCTTATCATACCCCCTTCCGCACCGACCATCACTGCATCCTCAGCGACCAGTTTCTGTCCCGGTGATTCAGTGGATCTGACTTCAAGTACAGGCGACACATATCTCTGGTCAAATGGAGAAACTACTCCTTCTATCAGGGTAAAAACAGCCGGAAGTTATACGGTACAGGTGACTCTCAGTTCATCCTGTCTCAGTCCCTCTTCAGCAGCAACGGATATAATAATAAATCCCGTCCCAGCCGCACCCACTATCACCCCGGGGGGCAGCACAGACATCTGCGAAAACGACAGCCTGGAGCTTAGCTCTTCTACTGCCAGCCTCTACCTCTGGTCCACCGGAGAAACTACCCGGTCCATTTATGCGAAAACAGCGGACAGCTACACCGTCCAGGTAACAAATCCCGAAGGCTGCTGGAGTGCGGCTTCCACAGCTATCGCCATTACGACACAGGCAGCCCCCGCGAAGCCAACGATCTCCTATACCGGAAATACAGAATTCTGTTTGGGGGACAGCCTCGTACTAACTTCATCGGCAGGAACGACTTATCTCTGGTCCAGCGGCGAAACCAGTCCGAGCATCACAGCAAAAACAAGTGCTGTATACTCAGTCAGGGTTGCAAATGGACTTGGATGTTATTCGCTGGACTCCGATCCTGTGGATATCACAGTCAATGATCTGCCAATAAAACCAGGTATCACTGGCGACACAGAATACTGTTTGGGTGATTCTGTTGAGCTTAGCGCTCCAGCGACCACCAGCTATTTATGGTCCACTGGAGAAACAACACAAAGTATCTATGCCAAATCCGGTTCCTACACCCTGACTGTAGGGGATGCAAATACCTGCTTAAGCCCGGTTTCAGATCCCTACCTGATTTCAGAAAATCCCTTACCTGCCAAACCAACAGTAAGCGGGGAAAGCAGTTATTGCGAGGGAGGAAACACAAGCCTGACAGCCTCAACGGCAACAAGCTATAGCTGGTCCAGCGGCGAAACCACTCAAATAGTTTCAGCCACTGCAGGCTCATATACAGTCAGCGTGGGAGATGCAAACGGATGTTTGAGTCCCGCTTCAGACCCCTTCCCTGTTACTGAAAATCCCAAACCTGCCAAACCCACCATCACTGCAGATGGACCCCTGGATTTCTGGCTGGGAGACTCCGTCACCCTGACCTCAAGCGCTGCTGCAGGATACCTCTGGTCCCCCGGTGCTGAATCAAGCAGTCAAATAGTAGTAAAAACCGCTGGCACATATTCGGTAATAATAACGGACCTGAACGGATGCCTGAGTGATGCCAGCGATGCAATCACAATAACCGTGAACAGCCTGGATAAACCGGTTATTGCAGTCAGTGGAGAAACATCATTTTGTGAAGGTAGTCCGGCACCCACCCTGAGCGCTCCTGATGCATTTACATGGCTATGGTCCAACGGGGAAACAAGCCAATCCATCTCCCCCAATGTATCCGGTTCATATACGGTCACCGTTTCAAACTCTGAGGGTCATTCTTCAGAACCATCCGATCCTGTAACGATTACCGTAAATCCCAATCCCTCCCTTTCCCTGGTTTCACGGACGGATATTCTTTGCCATGGTGAATCCACCGGATCAGCTGTGGTAGTGGGCGCCGGAGGAACAGAGCCATATACCTATGGATGGAGCGAGGGACAATCAGGGACTGTGGCAAACAACCTGGCAGCAGGAGATTATGTAGCAACCCTTACCGATGCAAACCAATGCATGGATACCGTCACTGTCAGCATCACACAACCGGATGCCCTCCTGGTTGAGGAAACCATTGTGGATCCTTTCTGTGATGATTCCTATGACGGTAGTATTGAGATATCTGTATCCGGAGGAACCCCGAGCTATTACATTACCTGGTCAGACGGTTCACTTGGCATGAGGCTGGAGGATCTGGGACCAGGCACAGTTGATCTGGAAGTAGTCGATGATATGCAGTGCAGGATTACAACTTCCTATACCCTTACATCAAGCGAGGAGAATTGTGTCAGGATATATGAAATCATCACCCCGAATGCTGACGGATATAATGATGTCTGGGAGATCCCGGGACTTGAATATTATCCTGGGGCAACAGTAGAGGTGTATGACCAGTGGGGCAAGCAGGTCTTCTATTCCGGGAACTATGACCAGCCCTGGGATGGAACCTATGATGGAAAGATTCTTCCAATGGCTTCCTATCATTACATAGTCAACCTGAATAATGGAAGTCCAGCCAGGGTTGGAAATATAACGATCATGAAATGAAAAAAGGACTGAAGCACATATCACTCCTGATCCTTCTTTTCCTGCCTTTCACAGGGATTGCCCAGCAACAACCTTTGATTAGCCAGTATACCCTGAATAAATATGTGATCAATCCTGCCCTTGCCGGTGCAACCGGATATACGAATATCAACATGACGGGCAGGCAAATGTACAACGGATTCTATAATGCCCCCCGCAGTTTTGTGGTTGCTGCCGATACCCGGCTTCTTGAAGACATCCACATACTGAAGCGGCAGAAAGTCGAAAAACATACCAACAGGGCCAGCCGGATCAAAAACATGGGAGTAGGTGCCTATCTCTTCAATGACCGGAACGGAATCATTAACCGAACAGGTTTCCAGCTTACCTATGGATACCATATAAATTTCGATGGACAATACCAGTTGTCATTCGGACTGTCCTTCAGCGGATACCAGTTTAAGATCGATGATCAGAACTCCCTGGTATTACATACGGACGATCCCCTGCTTGTCAATAACAAGAAAAGCTTCTTTGTACCGGATGCCAATACCGGAATATACTTCTCGGGAAAGGGATTGTATGCCGGACTCTCCATAACGGAATTGTTCGGTTCCTCCCTGAAACTGGGAGCCAATAAGTTTGAGAGCTATACTGCAATGCGGCATTTTTACCTCCTTGGGGGATACAAATTTGCTGCATCACAGCAAATCTACCTGGAACCTTCATTCATTGCCAGGGCAAATATCGACAGGATTGAAATGGATCTCTCAGCCAAAGTTTTCTACCAGGGGAATTACTGGCTGGGTATGAGTTACAGAACAAATAATACCCTGGTATTCATGGCCGGTTTCAGTATCCAGGAATTTTTCATGGGCTATGCCTACGATGCCAGCATGGGAGCCATCCAGACCTATGGAGGAGGTTCACATGAAATTATGATTGGACTGAAAATAGGGGAAAACAACACCCGCCGTTTTCGCTGGCTCCGCCCGGATATTTCAGACGTTGAATAATCCACACCGTTTAGGAAATTTTCAGGAAGGTCGATGCGCTATTATCAGGAAAGTTTCTGAAGTTCCCTGGCATTAATAAAAAGGATGTCACCTGTATTGTCGTAGCCCAGGAAAATCTTTTCTCCGTCATGACGCAATTGTTCCTCCGTAAATCCCACAATGCAGAGAGCGGCTTCGGACGAATGCTCATTTACCAGTCCCTTGATATCACTTCCACCATTAGGTTTCAGTATCTCGATGTTTCTCTCGGAGATCGGTAATCTTCCCGTCTGTATCAGCTCGAGTAATTTTTGCCGGGTTGCGTCCACATCCTCATCCAGGCTAACTTCAAAAATATTGAGCTTTGCCTTGCGAAGGTCCGGATGGGAGGAAATAATGTAGCCCAGCAGGATCATCAGATTGGCATTGAAATTATCGATATGCCTTATCCATATATGAATACCTTTGGATGGTCTGAATTCCCTGCTTGAACTACCAAGGATGCCAACATCGTATTTTGCTGCAGCAATAAGGGAGAAATTCTCAATGATCTGTTTCAGGTTCTCGGGGTTCTCCTTATTGAATTCCAGCATCATACCGTTATTCTCCATCCCTGATATTCCGGGTATTTGAACTACCTGGGCAATGGCGGAAGTATAGGAGGGGGATATAATGGTATCGACGTAGATGTGATTATGTTTATCAGAGGTCAGGTCAAGCAGCTTTTCCATAGCGCCCAGGGAATCGTCCCGGGTATTCTTGGAGAAATAATTATTGATAAAATGAATATAAGTACCGAAACCGTATCGGAAGGAAATCCAGTTCAATATTCGGAGTGCATTCTGGCGCTCAAAGGTAGATTCCGAAATGCAAATCGTCGAAGGTCTCCAGTTTACCTTACGTGTGGTAAACCTGCGTTTTTGCAGGTAGATCTGGATATTCCTGCTCAACTGAAAAATAGCGTTACTGAAAATGGACTGCAGTCCCCTTCGCTGTTTATGAAAATAGCTCAGAAAAAGATATAATATCACTAGGGCCAGGATGGCCAGAATAGCATAGGAAGTTGAAATTTTAAACATCAGCCAGAAACTCATCACAAATCCAAGCAGGGATATATACCAGCGTGAACGGAAAACAGGACGGTAGGAAGGATCTGCTCCAAAATGAAATAAGAAGGAGATCAGGCAAAGCGATCCGTAGGTAACCATAAAAAACATGGAAATGACGCTGGCTACCGCATTGACATCTCCAAGTGCGACAAATATAAAGGCAATCAGACAGGTAACAATCGAGGCATTAACAGGTTCGTTCACTTCTCCCCTGCCACGGGCCAGCCAGCGGTTGAAACGGCGGCCGGGAAAGGAGTGATCATTTCCCAGGGCCTGAAGGGTCCTGGGTGCCACCATCACGGAACCAATGGCTGAAGAAATGGTAGAGGCCGCCAGTCCCAGGGGAATCACAATTCCCCCGTAGAGGGCTATTTTACTCATGATCAATTGTTCTCCGAGGAGTTCTTCGGGACTGGAAGTCACAAAAAGCTTCCAGGCAATGAACACATAAATAATGGCACCTGATATCGTTGCCAGGGTTGTCCCAAGAGGTATTGATCTGCTAGGATTTCTCAGGTCGCCGGATAAGCCTACGCCGGCAGTCATACCAGTGAAGGCTGGAAAAATTATTGCAAATACGATGAAGAACTCGGAGAAATCTCTTCCTCCACCCCCAATGTTTAATATCCTCTCAGGGGGAGTATAATCTGTACCTCCAAGAAAAAAACAGAGCAGGGCGACAAACAGGATGCCGACCACGATATAAAGAATACGAACACCTGAACCTGCCCCTCTTTTAATAATCATAAATGTAAGTATGGCCATCGCAGGAAGGCTGATGGCCTGCCGGGGAAGGTCGAGGTTATATTCCTGTAAAATCCAGTTAAACACCGGTTCAAAGGCCTCTGTAAATGCTATGACATAGAAGGCTACACTTATGGCCTGGGAAAAGAACAGGGATAAGCCGATTGTCGCCCCAATGTTCAATCCAAACGACCGGGAAATAATGAAATACTCTCCCCCACCCTCAACGCGACGGTTTGTGGCCAGCTCTGAAAGTGCCATTGCAGTGGGGATGGTTACAGTATGACCTAATACAATGATCAGAATCACCCCCCAGAACCCCAGGGTACCCACTGCATAACCAAATCGAAGAAAAAGAATGGCACCAAGAATGGTGGAAATCGCTGTAAGAAAGACCGGCAGTGTACCGAATCCTTTTTTTCTTTCATCTGCCATAAATCATGTTCTGAATTACTGTAATATTAATTAAAATTATCTACATCTTCTGGCTCACAATGGACAATCTTCCTCTGCATAATAAATATAAATAGTAACATTTAAGTATTTTGAAAAATTGATTTTAGTATTTTGAGTTTTTATCATACTGATCGCTGTTCTTAATGTAAAATTCATCTCCTCACGGAGCCTGGCCTTCCCGGAGCCGAAGGCTATGTTCGTTTTGCACAAGGCGGATTTGGCAATGATGTATATATTATTTGATAAGCATTCAAAAAACAACTAATATGAATAAAAATCAATCACGTCGTCAATTCTTGCGTACTTCAGCAGGTTTTTCTGCCATTTTACTTTCTCCGGGAATATGGTCATGCCAAAGGCCGAAAAACAAAAAACAGTCATATAATTTTAGAACATATGAAGGGGAAGGCCAGCTTGCTCCTGTAACAATTGTTACTCCCGAAAATGGTGATTTTGTGCATACTTATTTTGATGTAACACCCTTTAGTCCATCAGGCAGGTACATGGTTACCAGCAAATTACCCTTCCAGGATCATCTTCCGGAGTTGGGAGTTACCGCAGAGGTTTGTGTAATTGACCTGGAAGAACAAACCATCGAAACGGTATATTCCACTAAAACCTGGGGCTTTCAAACGGGCACAAATGCCCAGTGGGGTAAGTCAGACAGGTATGTTTATACAAATGACCTGATTGACGGTAAGGCTGTAATGATTCAGATTGATCTGGAAATGGGTGATACAAAAGCATTTTCAAGCTCGATGTATAATATTGCAAGAAACGGCGAGTATGGAATCGGATTCCCCCTGGAACTCTTAAATGCCACACAGCAAGGATATGGAATGCCATCACCAAAAGTTGATAATCCAATAACTTTAACAGAAGAAGCACATAAAGACGAAGGATTGTGGCGAACAAACCTGAAGACCGGAAAGAGTGAACTTTTATATTCGCTTCACGATATTGCTTCACATGTTCCTGATCCCATGCCTGAACCGGGAGGTATATTTTATTTTTGGCACTCTAAATACAACCGGCAATGCACACGTATTATGCAGGTGCTTCGTTGTATTTTTCCAGGTTTTGATGGCGGTTCTGAACGAAACGCAATGGTTTTTACAACTGACGCCGAAGGGGGAAATATTAAGTTTACGCAGCATGATCCAGTATGGGCCTATCCCACAGGAGGCCATCCTAACTGGCATCCGGATGGGGAACATATTTTAAGGAATATGTATTATAATGATCTTAGATTGGTTTGTCAGTTTAAATATGATGGTTCAGATTTTAAACCTTTGAGCGAAACATTTAACGGAATTGGACATCCCAGCATAGAATCAGGAGGCAGGTATGTAATTACAGACAATAGAATACATAAAGATGATGGTACAGCTATAGTAGAACTTCTTATGTTGGATACGCACACAGATCAATCTGTTAGCATATGTACAGCTCCAACTGTTTACAAAAATAACTTTGAAGGTGCAATGGGAGCATTGCGCCTGGACGGACATCCATGCTGGAGCCGGGACTACAAAAAAGTATCATTGCAGGCAACAAGTAATGGAAGACGGCAACTTTATGTTGTAGATATGGGAGAACTGATTTCTTAGTGCAGGATATTTTGCAAAAAAAAACACTTCATTTATGTTTCCTCTATTGAAATGTCGGCAGTGTTACTATCACAGGTCACTATGTACGTTGGTACAATTGTGTATTGTTTTTGTTTTGTGTGTGTTCACTCAAAACACTTGGGCACAATGGGAACTACATGTAATTGATAATGCAGGAAGTGGAGCAGATGGTATAAAGTTTTCGGATGTTAATAATGATGGTAAGCTGGATATTGTAACCGGATGGGAAGAAAGTGGTGTTACTAAAATCTACATTCATCCTGGACTCGAAAATATAAAAAAGAACTGGCCTGCTGTGATTGTCGGAAATACTCCAGCTGTTGAAGATGCAGTATTTATGGATGCTAATAATGATGGAAAAATGGATGTGGTAAGCTTAACTGAAAAAGGTTCAGAAACGATTTTTGTGCATTGGAACATTGAAAATGACTATTTGAATCCTGCGAATTGGAAACAAGAAGTATTACCTGAATCTGATGCAAAAATGAAGTGGTTGTATGCAGAACCCATGCAGGTTGATGAGAAAAACGGTGTGGATTTAATCGCAGCCGGTAAGGAAAGTAATGCGGCTATTGGTTGGTTTGAAGCTCCTGATAATCCAGATGATTTAAGAGCCTGGAAATGGCATGAAATATCTGAAGTTGGTTGGATTATGTCTATTTATAAAAAAGATATGGATTTAGATGGGGACCATGATTTAGTGATTACCGATAGAAATAAAGAACTTATGTCCTGTCGTTGGCTTGAAAATCCAGGTATAGGTGAAATGCAGGAAAAACCCTGGGTAAGTCACTTAATTGGAGCAGAAGGATTGGAGGTGAAGTTTATATAAATGATAAATGGATATTTACAACCAGTATGATAGACTCACATAATGAAGGCGGATTTGGCTATTGGAATGAAGAAGGAGAGATGATTATCAGGGATCTGGATATTTATGAAATGGAATCAATGCAATAAGCAATTAAAAATGAAAAACATAAGAAACATTTCAAATGTACTTGTAGCTGCATTTTTATTATTAATGACTACAAATATTATCGCTCAGGAGGAAAAAACAAATGAACAAAATCAAGAGATGCAAACTTTTAATTCCTACCATGATGTCGGATACGATCAGATGTTACGTCCCCAGTTTCATTTCTCTTCCTTAAAAGGCTGGCATAACGATCCCAATGGGATGGTATGGTACGATGGTGAGTATCACCTTTACTTTCAACATAATCCAAAGGATGTAAAATGGGGCAACATGACATGGGGACATGCGGTAAGCACCGATATGGTACACTGGAAACAATTGCCTCATGCCATTTTACCCTATGGTGGAGGTACTATTTTTTCTGGCACTGCGGTTATTGACCATAACAATAGTCTGGGAAAACAAATTGATGACACTAAATCCCTGGTTGCATTCTTTAGTTTCGCAAAAAAGCCCTACCATCAGGCAGCGGCATATAGTACCGACAAGGGGCGTACTTTTTCCCTGGTGAATAACGGTGGCCCTGTTGTCCCCAATCAGGGTTTTAGTAGTACTGAACGCGACCCGAAAGTATTCTGGCACGAAGAAAGTAAAAAGTGGGTAATGGTACTCTGGGTGTGGCGTGGCAAAAAAGAAGGCAACCCTGAAGAGAGGTATGGAAAAGTAAGGTTCTTCACTTCAGATAATATGACTGATTGGGAAGTGGCAAGCGATTTAATCCGCGATTGGGTGTATGAATGTATGGATTTTGTTGAGCTACCCGTTGATGGAGATAAAAACAATAAAAAGTGGTTGCTTTACGATGCCAGTTTCGAATATGAAATTGGTGAATTCGATGGTAAAACATTCACTACAGACAAAAAAGCTTATCAGGGTGATGCAGGTGCAAATTTTTATGCTGCACAATCATTCAATAACAGTCCCGACGAACGTACAGTAATGATTGGCTGGATGAGACTGAGGAATGAGGAAAGCTTTTTCCTTAAAGAAAAAATGCCTTTTAATCAACAAATGTCGTTTCCTACAACAATGTCGTTGCGAACTACTCCGGACGGTATTCGGCTTTACCGCTGGCCAGTTGAAGAAATTGCAAACTTGTATATAAGTACATGCAAATTCAAGAATCTGACAGCAAAAAACGCGACAAAGAAATTGTCAGGGGTAAAAGCAGAGCTCATTGATATGTCAATTGAGTTTGAGCCGGTTTCATCATTCGAATTAAACATTCGCGGGCTTAAGGTGAGTTATATAAAGAGCAGCGAAGAAATTACTTTTGGAGAGAGTTATATGAAAGCGCCTGCAATAGATGGAAAAGTGAAACTCAGGATATTGCTCGATCGTGCATCCATCGAGCTTTTCACCAACGAAGGAGCAGCAGTATCAACCAATTGCGCAGTACCGGAAGCCAAAAACAAAAGTGTTTCTGTTTCAGCTGAAGGTGAGCTAAAAATCAACTCGCTTATTCTGAATGAATTAAAATCGTCGTGGTAAGCTGATTTGGAAATCGGTGAATTTACGAGGGCTTTTTGTGATCTTGCTGGCACAATTTTGCGTGCTTTTTTGTGATTTTTATCACTGATTTTATCATGCAATTTTATGTATATTCGCATGCCAAAAAATTGATATCATGGGATTCCTACGTAAAGACAAACTATTCTCCAGGAACTGGTTTATCAACCACGCCTTGATCGTTGCCGGCTCATTCATATTGTCCGCCGGTTTTGTATTCTTCATTACCCCTCACAAAATCGTCCCTGGCGGTGTATATGGAATCAGTATTGTGATTCATTACCTTACAGAAGGAATGTTTCAATGGGCGCCAGAAGGACTTCCCGTGGGTGTAATGGGACTGATAATGAATGTTCCCTTAACGATCATCGGCATCAAGATCCTGGGACCCAGATTTGGTGTAAAGACCATTCTGGGTTTCTTCCTGACTGCTGGTTTCATGGATCTCCTGACATATCTCTGGGGTAATCGCCCCCTGGTGGAGGACGATGTTCTACTTTCCTGCATATTCGGGGCTGTTTTACTGGGATTTGGACTGGGACTAATATTCCGTTCAAAAGCAACCAGCGGAGGATCAGATATTGTTGCAATGATCATCCAGAAATATACCAAGCTTCCCATAGGGCAATTACTGATCTATGTGGATTCTGTGATTGTATTGTTCGGACTCATTGCATTCCGAGACTGGAAAATTCCGCTCTACTCCTGGCTGGTGATTTTCATCGCCGGAAAAGTCATTGACGCCACCCTTATAGGTGCCAATTATGCTAAATCGGTATTTATAATCTCAGATAAACACAAGGAGATCCAGAAGATCATCATTGAAAATCTAAACAGGGGGGTACACTCCTACAGGGAAGCGGCATGTATGGTGAGACCAATAAGCCCGTTCTGTTTACCAATCTCAATCGCCGTGAGCTGGTTATTCTGGAGAACCATATTAAGGAAATTGATGAAGATGCTTTCCTTACAGTGATGGATGCCAAGGAGATCCTGGGCAACGGGTTCAAACCCCTGAGCGAGGTATAATATGACAGAAATCCGGGAAACCTGTCTGAATTGTAATTTAACTCCGCCCGGAATTGTTATTTTTATTCCATGAAGATTTCAAATCTCCCTGCCTTCCTGTTTATCCTCCTGTTTGCTTCCCAGCTTACCTCATGTAATATTGCAAATAACTCAAAAACTGAGGAGGATGTATATGTTGTCATGTTGTCCCTTGACGCATTCAGATGGGATTTTACAGATAAATTCCCAACCCCGAATTTTGACAGGCTTGCGGAAAGCGGAGTAAAAGCAGAGGGACTGGTCCCTTGTTTTCCAAGCAAGACTTTTCCAAATCATTACAGTATGGTAACGGGACTTCACCCGGATCATCATGGCATTGTACAGAATAGTTTTTATGATCGTAAAATGGATAGGTTCTACTTTTTAAGCAACCGGGAAGCAGTTGAGGATGGAAGATTTTATGGGGGAGAACCCATCTGGGTTACAGCGGAAAACCAGGGAATTAAATCAGCCAGTTATTTCTGGGTAGGTTCAGAAGCCCCTGCCGGGGGAAGACAACCTTCCATCTGGAAAAAATATGAGCATAATTTCCCCTTTGAAGCAAGAATTGACAGCGTTATATCATGGCTCCAACTACCGGAAAGAAACCGCCCAAGGCTGGTCACTTTTTACATGCATGAACCGGACAGCAAAGCACATTACCTTGGACCCGACAATCCCGAACTTGGGAAGACTATCGTTTACCTGGACAGCCTCGTGGGAGATCTGATGAACAAACTGGATAAGCTTGAGATCGCATCAAATATAAACCTGATTGTTACTTCCGACCATGGAATGGGACCCGTCAGTCCGGAACGGTACATTGACCTCTCAGATTACCTTGATACCACCTGGGTGGATATTATCATTGGCTATAATCCCAATTACCTGGTTCAGGCCCGGGAGGGATATTATGATTCAATCAATAACTCCCTGGACCTGATCCCACATGTGAATGCCTGGCCGTCTAATGACGTGCCTGAACGCTTTGTATATGGAAGCAATCCCCGAACAATGGACTTCGTATTTCTGGCTGATTCAGCCTGGAGTATTGGCTGGAAGAAGAAAGCCAGCAAGTCCCTCGGCGGCCATGGATTCGACAACGCAAACACGGACATGCATGGCATTTTTTATGCAAGCGGTCCGGCTTTTAAACCAAACTACCAGCATTCCCGTTTCAGCAATACTAATCTCTATCCCCTCATTGCCCACCTGCTCGAACTCGACCCGGCAGAAACGGATGGAGATCTCAATAATGTGAGATCAATGCTTAAATAGGTTAGGATTAAATTCAAAATTTTATTTGTTATGATGTTTTTAAGAGGGACTTAATAGTTTTGGTATTATCATAGATAAGACAGGCTTTTTATAATTGTCTTGGGAGAAGGCAATAAGCCCTTCAAATCTTTGGGCAGATTCTTTGAGAGGTTGTAATCTGCGACTCCCAGTGGACTCTTCATATTTTTTAATGCATATTCGACAACTGTTCTTTGTTTTGTTTTACAGATAATAATTCCAATTGAAGGATTTTCTCCTTTTCTCCTAATCTTATCATCGAGAACAGCAAGGTAAAATTGCATTTGTCCTGCATATTCAGGCTTAAAATCTGTAATCTTCAGCTCTATTGCCACCAGACTTTTCAATAATCGATGATATAGCAAAAGGTCAATAAAAAAAATTTCTCCTTTTACATTCAACTTGTATTGATTCCCAATGAATGTAAAATCGCCTCCCATTTCCATCAAGAAACTCCGTATGTTTTTAACTAGTCCCAATTCCAGGGCTCTTTCATCATAAACCGGGCCTAATTCTAGAAAATCAAAACTATAACTGTCGCGGACTGCAAGTTTTGCTTGGTATCTATATTTCTTAGCCAGGACACTATCAAAATTAGTTTGATTAGAGAGATATTTTTCATAGACTTTCCCTTCGATTTGATGTACAAGGATATTCTTCGTCCATCCATATTTTTTGGTCATCCTGATATAAAATTCACTTTCCAACAAGTTTTTACATTTCTCCATTAGAATTATATTATGAGACCAGCCAATATCTGCAACCAACGGTTGCAGTTTTTTATTATCCTTATAATCAATATAAAACGAACGCATAAGCCAGAGATTTCGTGCAGAAAACCCCTGTGTTCCTGGAAACTCCTTCTGCAATTCTGCAGCTAAATTGGATACAACCGATTTTCCCCAACCTAATTGATCCTGCTTTTCAACTATAGATTCTCCAATCTTATTATAAAGAATTATTAGCTCACTATTTACATTTCTTAATGCCCTCATCTGTGAATGGTGAATCAATTCTTTGATTTCCTTCACAAATACATAGTAATTAGATTTCTGTATTTCATTCATTTTACTTAACTATTAACATATCCTACCTTTAATCTTAATGACATAATTCAGAAATCTATGTTGATGGAATAAAATTTATGAACTGTGAATCATAAGAAAATGAAATCAATCGGCATTGTTAAAAATTTAATAAACCCGCACTCAGATATCTCTGTAATGAGAAAAAGAGGTAATTTGAACCCAAAATCATACCCCATGAAAAAATTTGTCAGCCTCAGCTCTTTGATTTTACTCAGTTTTCTTCTTTTTGCTTTCGGACCAATCGATAAGGGAGAAAAGGTACCTGAATTCTCAGGTGTTGACGAGAGTGGAGAAACCTGGTCCCTTTCCAAACAAAGAGCGGATTATATCATTGTCTATTTCTATCCTGCTGCTTTTACCGGTGGATGCACCAAACAGGCCTGCTCCTACCGTGACCATGATGCTGAATTCAGAAAACTTAGCGCAACTATTATCGGTGTAAGTGGAGATGAGTACGAGAGTCTCGGAAAATTCAAAGAGCATAATAACCTGAATTTCACCCTTCTGTCCGATGCTGATGGGAAAATTGCAGAGGTATTTGGAGTTCCCATAAAAGATGGAAAAACGATTGAAAAAGAAGTGGACGGCGAAACCCTGCAGCTAAGCAGGGGTGTGACAACTTCAAGATGGACCTTCGTACTGGATGCCAATAAGAAACTCATATATAAGGACAGTGAAGTATCCGCAGCAACCGATCCTGAGAAAGTTCTGGAATTCCTCACAACCCATGACGAACGAAAATCCTGCGTTCCAAGGAAGTAAGTCTGGATAAGTATCAAAATCATCCATTCCAAAGAACTAAGTCTGGAGAAGTTCGAAAATGCTGCGTTCCCAAAAATCAGACTTAGTTAATTTTTCTTAAATATTTTTTATTCTCTCCCTTTTTCGCAATTTTTACATGGTATTGGAGCGCTGATCCCATCTGAATAATTGCATAAATGCTTCGAAATTATATTACTGTTGCCATCCGAAACCTTCAGAGACAAAGAGGGTTTGCAATAATTAATATCCTTGGACTCACCATTGGATTGACGATTGCTGCACTAATTATTTTATATATAGTGCATGAATTGGGCTATGATCGTTTTCATGAAAATCATAAGCAGGTTTACCGGGTTGCCATTGACGGGGAAATTTCCGGTCAGCTATTAAACGTAGCAGTTTCCTCACCGCCTTTCGGTCCAGCGCTTAAAAACGATTATCCTGAAGTTGTGGATTTTGTACGCCTGGGCCAGGCAGGAACCTCATTATTTGCATTGGGAGAAAAGAAATTTTATGAAGAAGATGTTCTTTACGCAGATTCAGGTTTTTTCAGAATATTCACAGTTCCTCTCCTGCATGGAGATCCTTTGACGGCACTTGAAGGTGTGAACAAAATCGTCCTCTCCGAAACGACTGCAAGAAAATATTTTGGCGAAGAGCATCCAGTCGGAAAGGTTCTAAGGTTTAATGACCAGATCGATCTGACTGTTTCCGGAGTATGCAAAGACTATCCGGATAATTCACATTTCAATTTCAATGCGCTGATCTCCTTCGCAACCCGAGTAGAAATGGCATTTCCCGGCTGGGCGGATGCCTGGGGGAATCTGTCTATGTACACCTATATCATGCTGGAACCGAATGCCAGTATTGATTCCCTGGAATCAAAACTTCCTGGATTTTTACCCAGGTATTTCGATGAGGAGATTGAAGCCTCAAATATTCGAATTGATCCCTATCTTCAACCGGTAACGGATATACATCTGCATTCAAACCTGATGGCAGAGCTTGGGTCAAACTCAGATATTTCCTACATCTACCTGTTGATGGCCATTACCCTGTTCATACTGGTCCTTGCCAGTATAAATTTCATGAACCTGTCAACCGCAAAATCTACCAGCCGTGCAAAGGAAGTTGGCATCAGGAAGGTTGTGGGTGCTAAGCGAAAAAACCTGATCTCTCAATTTATTGGAGAATCCGTTGTTATTAGCATGATCTCTCTTTTCATATCACTGATTCTCATTGAATTGCTTCTACCCACCTTCAACCAGATTACGGGTAAAAACCTGGACATGCAGTACATATTGGACTGGCAGATAACTCTGGGATTTTTTCTTCTGGCTGTCTTTGTAGGAGTCATTGCCGGTTCCTACCCGGCTTTCTACCTTTCGGCTTTCAATCCACTTCGTGTTCTTAAAGGCAGGATTAAAGTTGGATCATCTAACAGCCTCCTTAGAAATATCCTGGTCTTCATTCAGTTCACCATATCGATAGCATTGATAATTGGAACGGTAATCATTTTCAGACAACTGAATTATGTCAAAAACATAAACCTGGGATTTGATGATGAAAATGTAGTTGTTATTACATTGAGAAATGAAGAATCAAGGACCAAAGGGAGAATAATTAAAGATGAGTTCCTGAAAAATCCGGATGTTACCGGGATCAGCCTGTCCGATGGATATCCAGGTGGCACCCTGAGTGGTAGTGGATACTTCCCAGAAGGATTAGGGGAAGAGGATCCATGGCTTATTTATGGATTTTCAGTCGATCCCGATTTTATTGATAAGACCGCCAGAATGTCTATTATTGAAGGAAGGAATTTCTCAGATGAATTCCCCTCAGACAGTACCGGAATTCTGATTAACGAAACCCTTATGAGGGAACTGGAATGGACGGATGACCCCATTGGGAAGATCATACATTCAGACAGAGAAGATTCCCTGGAATTCAGGGTGATTGGAGTAGTGGGTGATTTTCATAACCAGTCCCTTCACTCCAAAATAAAACCTGTTTTACTGCAGTTTCTTCGGGATGATCCACGCTTCATTATGATAAGAATCCGCGAAAATGATCCCCGCTCCGTATTGAATGAATTGGAACTCGCATGGAAGGATATTAATCCTGAGATACCTTTTGAATTTGAGTACCTCAATGAAAGAATTGCCCAGTTTTACGAATTCGAAGATAAGATCGGAAAGATCTTTATATACTTTACCCTCTTTGCTATGTTTATTGCAGCTATAGGCCTTTTCGGTCTGGCCACTTTCATTTCAGAGCAGAGGACCAAGGAGATTGGTATCCGAAAGGCCATGGGCTCTTCTGTAAGCATGATCTCCTTTCTTTTGTCAAGGGACTTCGCAAAACCCGTATTGCTGGCAAACCTTCTGGCCTGGCCTCTTGCCTGGTTTACCATGAAAGCATGGCTTCAGAATTTTGAATACCAGGTGGATATGTCATGGAGTATGCTCTGGGTATTTGGGATCGCCGGTATGGCAGCCCTTGTACTTTCTCTTATCACTGTTAACATCCGAACCATCAGGGCAGCATCCTCAAATCCTGTCAATGCCCTGAGGTACGAATAAATTCACTTCATAAATTTTCGGAATAGTATTTGTGGGATAAGCAGTATTGCATCTACCTAAATACTACCCGCCATGAAAATACTTCAGAAAATATTTACTGCGGCTTTATTTCTAATAATTTCATCCAGCTTATTCGCTCAAAAATCGGTATTCACATTTCCATTTGAAAATGCATTCCGGATTCCTTCTATGCAGAAATTTATTAATACCAATGAGATCTCTGCCTCATATCAAACGATGGGAAATATCTATACGACAGAATTCATAGGTTTTGGGGATGACAGGATGGAACAAACTTCTATGAACTATTTCTCGGATGCCAGGGTTGTGGATGCATTAAAATTCCTTGAAATCTATATGGAAGAACAGCTTCTGTACCCGGGTATTGAGACCAGCGGACTTGTTGAAATGAGCATCATCTATTTTCATGAAAACAGCAGGGCTAATTTGGGATCTGTGCTTGGTGTAGTTACAATTGGATTAGGCACTCTGCTGGGGATTCCTTATGCTACCGTCGTAACAAATGTAGAGGTTTCAGCCACTTTCTATGATGAGAATGATAATCTTATTGCCAGTCACCGGGGAGTTGGCAGGGGAAAAAAACTCCAGACATTGTATAGTATGTCAACACGCAAAGCACACCAAAGAGCGATGAGGGAAGCAATTGATGATCTTAACACAAAGATTATGGCTAATCAGAACCTCATTGCCATATCTGATTTATTCCCGGTACATTGAGGCCTGTGAAATTAATCTCCCAAAATAATCTCCAGAGTATTGGATTGCAAACCCTCACTTTCAGCCTGCAGTTTGATCTTACCTTTAGAATCACCTGACTGAATGATAGCCATACATTTCCCGTTAAAGGCTTTGCGGTAGGGCAGCACAAAAGATTCAAGACTTGTCGGATCACCGTTTCCAACAGCTCTCAGAAAACCGGCGCCTTTAACCTTGAAATTAACAAGGTTATTTGCAAGGGGACAAAGCACACCTTCTGTATCGACGATTGAAACGGTTACAAATGCGAGATCTTTCCCATTGGCTTGTATGCGTTCCCGGTCCGATTCCAGAATTATTCTGGCTGGTTTCCCGGCTGTTTTGATTACCGCCTCCCTGTGAGGGTTCCGGCCGGGATCCAGGGCAACTACTTTTAATTCTCCGGGTTCATAAATAATATCGTCCCAGATTAATCGATAGGTAGTGTAAAAACCGGAAGGATCTTTTTCCCGCACTCCCAGGCTCTTGCCATTAAGAAACAACTCAGCCCTCTCAAAACTGGTATAGCAATGCACTGATACTTTCTGCCCGACTTCCCAGTTCCAATGCGGAAGCAGGTGAAGAACCTCTTTATCAGTCCATCGGCTCTGATAAAGATAATATCGATCCTTCGGTATCCCGCAAAGGTCAATAATGCCAAAATAGGAACTTCTGGCCGGCCATTCTATATTGTAAGGAGTAGGTTCACCCAGGTAATCAATACCTGTCCACACATACTCACCGGCCATAAATGGAAATGAATCCTGGGCATGGAATTCATGATCAGGCGATGTGGCCCATCGCGGGAATTCCATATCAAAAGCGCTCGAGTGATAAGGATCTCTTGTGTAATGCACTCTTTCCTTTGCGGGAAAAAAGTATTCCCCCCTGGAACTGACAGTGGAGGCTGATTCGCTTCCAATCATCTTAAATTCCGGATTCTGCTTATGAATATAATTGTAATACCTGGGCTTATAATTCCAACCCTGTACATCAACCGTTTCAGCAAGGCCGTTTTTTATGGCGCTGGCCCATTGATCAAATCCAGCTGTAGTCGGCCGGGATGGATCTTCCCTTTTGCAAATATCAACCAGGAAACGAGCGTAGTTGACCCCGTCTTTACGTCCCTGTTCACGGATCTCATTCCCGATACTCCACAGAATTACCGAAGGATGGTTACGGTCACGGTGAATCATGGCCACCATGTCCTTCTCTGCCCATTCATCCCATAAGGTATTGTATCCATTCTTTACTTTCGGATGCTTCCACTCATCAAAGGCTTCATCAATAATCAGAAATCCCATTTCATCGGCCAGATCAAGCATTTCAGGAGCGGGGGGATTATGGCTGGTACGAATCGAATTACATCCCATCTCCTTCAGCAGGTTCATTCTGTGACGAAGGGATGCAAGGTTAACAGCTGCTCCCAAGGGACCCAGGTCGTGGTGGAGACAGACTCCCTGAAGAGGAAGATGTTCCCCGTTCAGGAAGAATCCCTCATCACTTGTAAACTTGAAATACCTGAATCCAAATTTTGTCTCGTAGACATCCAGCTCCTTCATACTACCTGTTTCATCATTCTTTTCAGAGACACGTGTATGGGCTATGTATAAAACCGGTGAATTTACAGACCAGAGTTCGGGAGAATCCACGATTAACTGCTGCTGAATAGCTTTTTCATCCTGGACAATAATTTCCGTAGAATTTTTCTTAAGTAAATTCCCTTCCGGGGAAAATATGCTTGTTTCGACAAACAGTGGCCTGGACTTGCCAGATTTATTTACCAGGGAAGTCTCAATATCTACAGTTCCTTTCCCATCCTCGATATCGGGAGTCAGTATGTAAGTCCCCCATTGCTTCACATAAACCTGCTCCGTAACTACCATGCGAACATGCCTGTAGAGCCCTGCACCCGGATACCAGCGCGAAGAAAAGGGCAAATTTTCAAGCCTTACAGCAAGAAGATTGTCCTGGCCGGGTGTGATATAATCACTGACATCGAATCCGAATGAGGCATACCCGAATGGCCATTCACCCACAAATTCACCATTCATATATATTTTAGAATGACTCATTGCCCCGTCAAACTCAAGGTGGATTCTTTTATTTTGCCAGTCCTTCGGGATCTCAATGGACTTCCTGTACCAGCCAACGCCCACATGGGGGAGTCCTCCAGTCCTGCCCCTCATCATTTTTACTACCTGTTCTCCATTTTCTCTAACCCTGGTTTCCTGTGCATCGATTAACTCATCGAATTCACCCGAAATGGCCCAGTCGTGAGGAACAGTCACGGTTTCCCATGAGCCAGCATTTGCCTTATCCACGATTTCAATCAATTCAGCTCCTTCCACATCACTGTTATTAAACTGCCAATCTGTATCCAGCAGAATAACCTCACGGGCATTAGTTACAGTTGTAGGTGTAGTTGTCCTCAAACACCCGGAAAAAATCAATGCCATCGACAATAAAACCAGGATTTTCTTCATAATCATCTTAAGGTTAAACTACTGTTCGGAACGTGAGGATCTTTTGTACCGGTAAATCTGCTCAGGCCGTTCATCCAGTTCGACCTTATGGATATTTAGTCGGGGATCAAATTTTACAACTGTGATGTAGCTGTTTACATGTCCTCCGTAATCACTGATCCGTTTAAATTTATAAGGCCCTAGAATGGGATCGTTTTGAATATCTTCCCCAAAATAGATAAGGTTCTCACCATACTCCTCAAGTCCCTTTACAAAGGTAAACATGATATCATACCCGTATACGCCGAGGTTATACCCACGAGGAAGAATACGATAGGGTTCAGTACGGTAAATCCTGTAAAAACTATCAATGAACCTCAACATTTCAGGTTTCTGATAATCCACATAAAAAGAAGTGAAATAGGAAATATTCAGGTTATGGAAATAGATAAGGTCGATGTTCCGGAACCTGTTCCATTGTGGCATTCCGGATACCTGGATATCGTATTCAGGGAGTTTATAGTACAAGGGACTGACCACGTTGCTGACGTAGGCTTCATTATCTGATGGTACAATTACCAGGTTCTCCTGTTCCGCATTAAGTACCTGTCCCATGTCAACATAAACGCTGTCATTTATAATCACTTCCTTGAATACAAGGTCTTCAAGATCCGCTTTTTCTGAAATTCTCCGGAATAATTCATTCTTTAGAAACTGAATGCGGTGATACTCAGTAGAATCACCGTTATGTACCAGGATCATTGTTTTAGTGTAATAGTCTGACAAATATTCCGCCCAGGCTCTGAATTCCACTTCATAGGTGGGTGTCAGCTGGAAAATCCAGGGATTATAGTATACCAATTCTTTCCTGGGAGAAAACGGAGAAACCAGTGGAATCCTGTTGTCCCTTGCAAAATCCGATACTATTTCAAGGTTCCAGTAATTTACCGGTCCAATGATAAGATCCACATTCCTCATTTCAGGCTTCCTCAGAATTTCCATTGTCCTGCCCCTGTCTCTCTGTGTATCGTAGGTAAACAACGTAACCGAATGACCCTCCTTTTTGAGTGAATCAAGCGCCATTAATACTCCTTCATAAAATTCCAGGTAACCAACGACCCTTGGATTTACAATATTCTTATCCGCATCTTCCACCTTCTCAGGTAATATCTCTCCCTCCTCCCCTTCAACTATTTCCATGGTGTCCGTTACCTCATCCCAATGAAGATCCAGGGGAAGTAACATGGCAACTTTAATCTCACCCCGAATCGGTTCAGGCCGAATACGCCTCATCTTCAAAGTTGACCAGAAAGGAATTCCCGGTTCTTCCACGATTTCAGTCAGGGTATCCATCTGGCTCATCAGACTGTCAGAATAAAAATGGTCAGGCGGGAGGCTATCCGCTATCATCAGTACTTCTGCAGCGTATAGACTGTCTGTGGGACTGATTAATAATATCTGCTCCGATGCAACATCTGAGCGTCTTGGAATTTTTATATACTCATCAGATTTAAGATCTCCCCATCGCAGCTCAGGATTCATCTCCTTAATTTCCTCAATACTAACATCATATAATACCATAAGGCTGTAAAGGGTTTCACCTGCTTTCACAAAATGGTAAACAAAACTATCCGCAGGAAAATCTCTTTCTTTTTTGGGACTTTTTCTCCTGGGAATCTTCAATACCTGGTTAACCTGGAGATTGGATACCGTTATTTCAGGATTGGCTTTTTCTATTTCGACTACATCAATCCCATATTTTTTTGAAAGAAAATAAAGAGTTTCCTCTTCCTTTAATACATGAAAAATATATTCCTCTGTATCCTTAATTTCAAGCGACTCATCCATGACAGGTTCAGCCGGGATCTTCAATACCATTCCGGCCTGTAGTCCAGCGAAAACATCCGGATTTTCAGAAGCAATCACTTTTTCAGTAACATTATATGCCCTGCTTATCCCGTAAAGTGTTTCCTTTTTAGCAACAAAGTGGATATAGTAAACCTTTCCTTCCAGAATGATTTTCTCTTTGGATCTGTGAACGGTATGTTCCGGTCCCGGTTCAGGTTCCTGTGCCAGTCCATTGCCAAAAATCAGGCACAGTGAGATCAGGAATAATATATTTAATTGAAATTTAATAATCATATGGATTTTAGGAAAGCCGTCACATTGTTTTCAATTCGATTTATGACATTAGAATAATCAACACGCTCAAACTTTTCGCCGGTAATCTTTTCATATAATTCAACATAACGATCTGTTACTTCGTTTACAAATTCATCTGGCATTTCCGGAACCGTCTGACCTTTAAGTCCCTGGAAATCATGATCCATCAGCCATTCACGAACAAACTCCTTGGATAGCTGTTTCTGTCCCATGTTCTTATCCTGCCTCTCCTGGTATCCTTCTGCATAAAAATACCTGGATGAATCAGGCGTGTGGATCTCATCAATCAGGTAAATCTTACCATCAGCTTTTCCGAATTCATATTTGGTATCAACAAGAATCAGGCCTTTTTCTGCTGCAATCTCAGTACCTCTCCGGAAAAGTTTTCTTGTATAGTCGGCCATCTGAGTGTAATCCTCTTTTGAAACAATTCCCTTGGCAAGAATATCCTCCCCTGAGATATCCTCATCATGTCCCTCTTCCGCCTTGGTAGCGGGAGTGATCAGTGGCTCGGGAAAACGGTCATGTTCCTTCATTCCCTCGGGCATGGCTTCACCGCAAATAGAACGTTTCCCTGACTTATACTCCCTCCAGGCATGACCGGTAAGGTATCCCCGTATTACCATTTCAATTTTATAAGGTTCAGCATAACGGCCCACCGTTACATTCGGGTCTGGAGTGGCAATTTTCCAGTTGGGTACAATATCGGAAGTAGCATCCAGGAATTTATTTGCAATCTGGTTCAGTACCTGTCCCTTGTAAGGTATCCCCTTTGGCTGTACGACATCAAATGCAGATATTCTGTCTGATACAACCATTACAAGATATTTATCTTCAATGGTATATACATCTCTGACTTTTCCCTTATATACATTCGTTAATCCGGGAAAACTGAAATTGGTACTTTTAATTGCTTCCATGATTTAATGTGTTATTTGGTTCTTGAAATTCTGATGTTTAATTATGGTCATGCTTTACACCCTGGTTCCATACTTTATTCATGGTTCCATACTTTATCCTGCTAATCGCTTTCTTCATTCCTCTGCTCATCCTCATATGCTTTTACGATATGTTTGACCAGTTTATGTCGTATTATATCCCTTGAATCAAACTCAACAATAGATATCCCTTCAATTTTTCTAAGCAGATCAATGGCTCTCAGAAGACCGGAATCCCGCTTGCTGGGCAGGTCAATCTGGGTCAGGTCACCTGTAATTATAAAAGTAGCATTTTTCCCCATACGTGTGAGGAACATTTTCAATTGCATGGCCGTTGCATTTTGTGCCTCATCCAATATAACAAAGGCATTGTCCAGTGTCCTTCCACGCATAAACGCCAGGGGTGCAATCTGTATTGTATTGTCCTCCAGGAAACCTCTGAGCTTCTTGGATGGGATCATATCATCGAGAGCATCGTAGAGGGGTTGAAGATAGGGATCAAGCTTCTCCTTGAAATCGCCGGGAAGAAATCCCAGTTTTTCCCCCGCTTCCACGGCGGGTCTTGTAAGAATTATCCGCTTAACCTGCCGCTGTTTCAGCGCCCGTACTGCAAGGGCAATGGCGGTATAGGTTTTTCCTGTTCCGGCTGGACCAATAGCAAACATCAAGTCAGTCTCATCACAACTTTTCACCAGCACCTTCTGATTGATTGTTTTGGCCCTGATTGGCTTTCCGCTATCACCATAAAGAAGGACATTACCGTCGGCCTGGTTTTTTTCCAGCACTTCTTTTCCATTTCCCTGTAATAATTCCTCTACTTCCTGCTCATCTGGAATATCGGTCCGCTGCAGATAATCAATCAACAGTTCCAGTGTTTTTTCGAAGCGCAGAAGTTCGGCCTCTTCCCCCTTGAGGGTAAGTTCATTGCCTCTTGATACAATTATAATCCTGGAAAAACTAGCCTTAATTCTGTCAAACCGGGAATTGTTTATACCGAACAATGTAAGCGGATCAACTCCTTCCAGGTAAATTTTCTTTTCCATCATGGTAATTCCTATGCATGCAAAAATAACATAATTTCCGTACCAGTTTAGACTGTATTTATTAGCTTTTTACATTAAAAGTTAAAAAAATTAATCTTGCTCACCGGTATTATTGATTACTTTTATGAATTCTCAGATTTTTGGAATTATAAAAATTATAAATAATCGCTCCATCCCGGAATAGCTGCTAGCAAATGAGTATAGTAACCCTAACAACTGACTGGAATAGAGATGATTATTATTCTGGAGCCCTGAAGGGAAAAATTCTCAGCCTCTGCTCGGAAATTCAGATTGTTGATATCACCCACCAGGTGCCTGCTTATAATATCAGCCATGCCGCCTTTGTACTTCGAAACTCATTTCACAATTTTCCCCAGGGAAGTATTCATATTATCGGGGTTAACACGGAAGGCAGCAAGAAGAGGCCATTTCTCCTTGTTGAATATAAAAAACATTATTTTATCGGGACGGATAACGGAATATTCGGATTGATGTTTGGTGATTTGCCGGACAAGATTATAGCATTGAATTCACCTCAGGAGATGCACAGTTTTGCCAGTTTTAATGTATTTGCAGAAACGGCCTGCAAACTGGCAAATGGAGAAAAGCCTGAATCTCTCGGCAAACCCGTCAAAGAATACCAGGAAAAGATACCCATTCGTGCTGCTATTGAAAAAAATGTACTTACCGGTACAGTCATTTACATCGATTCTTTCCGAAATGCCATCACCAATATCTCTGAGGAATTATTTGACCGGGTTGGGGAAGGACGGGATTTTGAGATATTTGTTCAGAGTAACCACTATGTTATAAAAAAAATCAACCTGTATTATAATGAGACTCCGGCAGGTGAGATCCTGGCCCTGTTCAACTCTGTGGGATTACTTGAAATTGCCATGAATAGTGGGAATGCAGCAGATTTACTGGGACTGTCAACCAACTCCAGTGTCAGGATTAAATTTGTGCCCAAAGAGGAAGAAATAAAAAAACCTGCACCCAGGAAAAAGTCGCGGTAATCAACCTGTTGAGGAGGTATAAATCGGAATATTTTACCCCCAAATAAAACCTGACAGAAGTCGCAGAATCAATAAAAAATAGCAGCGAATGAACAGCATGGAGGAGAAATTAGAGGTTTTCAGGGAATTACTGGAGATAATGGACAGACTGAGAGTGGAATGTCCCTGGGATATGAAGCAGACCAATGAATCCTTACGGAACCTGACCATCGAAGAGACTTATGAACTGGCTGATGCCATTCTGGAGGGGGATACCGAAGAGATTAAAAAAGAACTGGGAGACCTTCTGCTGCATATTGTGTTTTATGCAAAGATTGGTTCGGAGACTGGGGATTTCGATATTGCCGATATTGCCCGCCAACTGAATGAAAAATTGATCTATCGCCATCCGCATATTTTTGCTGAGGTGGAGGTAGACAATGCTGAGGATGTGAAGAAAAATTGGGAAGAACTGAAACTGCGTGAAGGAAGAACGGTGTTAGGAGGTGTTCCCAGGGGACTCCCGGCCATGATCAAGGCAAACCGGATACAGGAGAAAGTCCGTGCCGTTGGCTTTGACTGGGATGAAAGGGAGCAGGTATGGGATAAGGTCCGTGAAGAGCTTGATGAGTTGGCTGAAGAGGTAAAAAAGGAAGATACTGAAAAAATGGAGGATGAATTCGGTGACCTGCTTTTCTCAGTGATAAATGCAGCCCGCCTGTACGGAATCGATCCGGAAACTGCCCTTGAAAAAACCAACCTGAAATTCATGAAGCGCTTTAAATACCTGGAACAAAACACCCTGCAAAAAGGCCGTAAACTAAGGGATATGAACCTTGATGAGATGAACGATATCTGGGAACAGGCGAAAGATTACGACTAAAGGTCCTGACAATAAATTACATTTTTGTTTATTGCCCGAAAGGAAAAATGGAAGATCCATTTAAAAGCTACAAATATGATACAGGATATTCTAAATCTAAAAACAGTTTTTTCAACTCTCTATGGAGATGATCCGGAGACCCTGGACCTTCAATTTCAGAGATATAATGATCTGGCCGAGTTTTACCAGAAAAGATTTACTGAGCAGGAGCTACATTATTTCAGCACTCCAGGTAGAACAGAAATTGGGGGAAACCATACCGACCATAATCATGGAAGGGTGCTTGCCGGTAGTATCAACCTGGACTCCATCGCAGTAGCAGCCAGTAACAATTCCGATAAGATCACAGTGCATTCTCTTGGATACGATGCTCCTTTCCAGGTTGACCTCGGTGATTTGGAAGCCAGTGCGCTGGAGCATGGTACCACAACATCACTTATCAGGGGAATAGCTTTTCGGTTGAAACAGCTGGGTTATGAGATTGGAGGATTCAATGCTTGTATCAACTCTGATGTATTGCCAGGTTCGGGACTGAGTTCATCTGCCTCCATAGAGGTACTTATTGGGAACATATTCAGCTCCCTCTTTAATAATGACCAGATCAAGCCGGAGGTGCTGGCCCTTACAGGTCAATATGCAGAGAATAATTTCTTCGGGAAACCATGCGGACTAATGGACCAGGTAGCATGTGCTATGGGAGGGATCGTAACCATTGACTTCAAAGTCCCGCAAAAACCTGTAATAAAGAAAGTCGATTTTGATTTTGATGCCCAGGATTATTCCCTGATCGTGGTGGATACGGGAGGTACTCATGCTGACCTTACCGATGACTATGCTGCAGTGCCGATTGAAATGAAATCTGTTGCACAGGCGCTTGGAGGCGATGTTTGCCGTGACCTAAGCTTAGATGAGCTCATAGCCGGAATGCAAGATTTAAGGGCAAAGACAGGTGACCGGGCCCTGCTGAGGGCCTTGCATTTCATGGGCGATAACGAAAGGGTTGTTGAACAGGTCCAGGCATTGGAGAATAATGATTTCAAGCTATTCCTCCGGCTGGTTTCAGAGTCAGGTAACTCCTCCTACAAAAGATTACAAAATATCTACTCACCCAAGAATACAGCGGAACAGGGAGTTGCACTGACACTTGCACTTTCAGAAAACTATCTGAAGAAAATCGATGCCGGGGCCTGCAGGGTTCATGGTGGAGGATTTGCAGGAACCATTCAGGTCTTTTTACCCAATAGCGCTGTGCGGAATTTCTCAGATCACATTAATTCTGTTCTCGGTAGTGGTTCTGTTCATGTATTGAGGATAAGGCCTCATGGGACTCTGCATCTGAATACGTTTCTCGAAAACTGAAAAGTGAACTCCTTTTTCTTAATAATTAATACTAAATAATTAAATCCGCGATGAACAGATTACGTTTTGCACTCTATTCGGCTCTACTGTTACTATTTGCATCCTGCAATAACAGCAGTAAGCCGGTGATAATGACCGTTCTGGGACCTGTTCCGGCCTCTGAGATGGGTATCACTCTCCCCCATGAGCATATCCTGGTTGATTTTATAGGAGCTGACAGCACAGGATACCATCGATGGAGTAAGCAAGAAGTTGTAGTGAAAGCCCAGCCCTTTCTTGAGGAGATCAGGGATCTTGGCTGCTTGACTTTTATTGAATGTACCCCTGCTTATTTAGGGCGTGATCCCCTGCTCATGAAAGACCTTTCTGAGAAAACCGGGTTAAATATCATTACCAATACAGGTTTCTATGGGGCGAAAAACAATAAACATGTTCCTGCCCGGGCTTTTGAAATGACAGCGGAGGAATTAGCAGCAGAATGGATTGGAGAATTCAGGGACGGGATTGAAGGGACCGGTATCCGGCCGGGATTTATAAAGATTTCGGTGGACCGGGAAGATGTGCTTTCACCCATGCATGAGAAGATTATCCGGGCAGCGGGACTGGCACATCTTGAAACGGGACTGGTAATCAAGTCCCATACCGGAAAAGACAAGCCTGCCTTCAACCAGCTGGCTGTATTACAGGAACTGGGAGTTCCGGCAAATGCTTTTATCTGGACTCATGCCCAGTCCGGCACCCTTGAAGGATGGATCAAAGCTGCCGGCATGGGAGCATGGATCTCCCTGGATAATATAAAATCCAAAAACTTTGAAGCCCATGTAAAAAATCTTGTCGAATTAAAATCTGCGGGGTTTCTTAGAAATGTATTACTCTCCCATGATTCCGGCTGGTATCGTGTCGGGGAGGAAAACGGTGGAAAATATAATGGCTACACCTACATCTTCGAAGAATTCATTCCGACCCTTCGGGAGAATGGATTCACCGAAGAAGAAATCAAAGGACTGATAATTGATAATCCCGCAAGGGCTTTCAGTATCCGGAAATAAGCATCCAATCACCTGGATGATCCTGAATCTAATAAAGATTGAGCGCTGGAATAAGTGAAATACCTAGCTCTGATCAAAATCCCTTGTTTATATGCTTATATTGACTGGATAATTCCTTTACCTTGTCGGGGAATTCAGAGGCGAGATTCTCAAGCTCTGTGGGATCATTCTTCATATTGTAAAGTTCCCAGTCCCCACCGTTAATCCTGACAAGCTTGTAATCACCGCTGCGAAACATCCTGAATTTTTCCATACCGGAAATAAAGTAATCCGGCTCCTGACGCTCTTCACCCCTGAAGACAGGCAAGAGTGAACTCCCGTGCAAAGGCAGGGTGGGATGACCATGAATGGACTCAGGATATTTTATATCCAGGATATCCAAAAAAGTTGGAGCCAGGTCAACAATATGTCCCACTTGCCGTGTAATCGAGTTTTCTTCAACCACCCCCGGCCAACGAATAATGAAGGGAGTATGGCTTCCACCCTCATTTCCGAATTGCTTGTACTGCCTGTAGGGCGTATTCCCCAGGTTGGCCCATGTGGAGCGAAGGCACCAGTATGAATTCGCGGGACCGGGCCGAACATCCGGTACCTTGTTACTCTGATATGGGCAGGATCCGTTATCAATCAGGAACATAATGATGGTATTATCCAGTTTTCCAGATGATTCCAGTTTATCCAGTACACGACCAATATTCTGGTCCATCCGGTCAATCATAGCCGCAAAAACTGCCATTTCCAGGTCCATTGAATCTTTTTGCAGCTCAGATAAACTTTCCCATTCATAATAGTCCGTGTAGGCAGGATCCAGCGGTCCCCTGAATTTGTTCAGGTTGCCTTCAGGGGGACTAAGCTTTGCGTTTTCAGGAAGTATCCCCAATTCCTGCATCCTCTGAAAACGCTCGGGTCTCATCAAATCCCAACCCTTCATGTATTTCCCCCTGTACTTCTTAATATCCTCCGGCCGGGCCTGCAGGGGATAATGGGCTGAATGGTAGGGCAGGTAAAGGAAAAACGGCTCCTTCTTCCCGAAGGCCTCATCCAGCCATTTCAGAGCATAATCCGTAACAAAGTCCGTTTTATACATGGGAGATATCTCATGTTCTATTTCCCCTGCATCCAACTCCCTTCCTTCAAGAAAAAAAGGACGCTCAAAACTCCCAGAGGGGGGAAGAAAATACTCCGTGGTTGCCCAGAAGGTAAGGGAATGGTCAAAGACATTCTCAGCTTTACAGTAATCCGGAACCCAGGAATCAAAATGTTCCTTTCCACTCATAATATTGTAATATCCCGCCTCTGCCGTCAGGTGGGCAAGATGCACTGCTCCTTCACCTCCTTTGTACAATCCTGTCAGCATGGTTGAACGAGTCGGGTTGCATTTGGCCATATTATAAAAGGTTTCGAAGCGCATACCCTCATCTGCCAGCTGATCAATATGCGGGGTCTGTATCTCGCTGCCATAACAACCAATATCGGAGATCCCAATATCATCTGCAATGATCAGGACAATATTCGGACGTTCTGCCTTGTTCTCACCACAGGAGATCATTGTCGCTAAAGATATTGCAAGGATTGATTGAAGGACTGGATTAGACATTTCATTTGTATTATTGATTCTAAATCAAATCTAATAATAACCCATTAATTATTAGTTGGATTCTCAATAATTAAATAAATTCTGAATATCCTCGAAAAGGAAAAAAGAAAAGGGGCCGAATCAATTTGTTAGGTCGGCCCCGTAATAAATAACCCAATAAGAATACCTTATATGATTTTTATTTCCCTTGCCGGTTTTGGTTTGACTTCCTCCCGCTTGGGCAGGGTAATCATGAGGATACCCTGATTGTACTTTGCATTGATCATATCTCCATCCACCAAATTTTCGGGGATGGTAAATGATCTTTGAAAGGACTGATAACTGTATTCCTTCCTTGTGTAATTCTCATCATTTCCATTACTCTTTTTTTCATTAAATTCTGAAGAAACAGTCAACCTGTCATTCTCAAAATCCACTCTGAAGTCTTCCTTCTTCATTCCCGGAGCTGCTACTTCAATCCGGTACTCATTATCGTTCTCCAGAATATTCACTGCAGGCAGGGTTGAATTCGAACCTGCAAAGTTTGTAGTGGACCAATCCATCAGATCCCCTTCAAATAATCTGTTAAAAAATGAAGGGAAGGACGGGTAATCATTGTTTGTTAATCTTGCTAAAGTCATGGCTATGCCCTCCATAATTTTATTTGCCAGAAGCAAATGGGTTAATAATTAAAAATCTTTCAAGGCCTGTATTTCAAATCGTATGCCAGGGCTTAAGTGCCCATCTGGAAGCTGTCAAAATGTTATCAGTATGCCATTATGTCATCATAAATTAGAAAATACTGTCATTCTGTCCTTAAACCGAATTGACTCCAGGTATCGAACGAATTAATGAAAGATATAACTAATTGATAATGTTTATGTTATTAGAGATGCACTAAATATTGTTAGTAATATGGATCATCTTTTGTTTGATTGACTTACAGTAAATGAAACCATATAATCAACTATTAATTATAAAGAAATGAATTTCGATAAGTTAACCATTAAGGCCCAGGAGGCCGTGCAGCAAGCTCAGCAGCTCGCCCTGGAAAATGAACACCAATCCATCGAATGCGGGCACCTCTTAAAAGGCATTATCCAGGTGGATGATAACATTATTCCCCACCTTTTCAAGAAGCTTTCTGTAAGTTTTGAACGTATAAATACTGCTCTTGATCAGGTCATTAAAGGCTATCCAAAGGTTAGTGGTGAAAAACAATACCTGTCCGATAATTCCCATCAAGCAATCAATAAAGCAATTGCGGTAATAAAAGAATTTCAGGATGAATATGTCACACTGGAACACCTCCTTCTTGGATTAGTCCACACCAAAGACCCTGTCAGCCAGCTTTTGAAAGATGCAGGTATCAATGCGAAGGACCTTAAAGCAGCCATCATGGAATTCCATAATGGCACCAGGGTAAGCAGTCAGACTGCTGAGGACACCTACCATGCACTCGAAAGATATGCCACTCACCTGAATACTATGGCTGCAGACGGAAAGCTTGACCCGGTTATCGGCCGGGACGATGAAATCCGGAGAGTGTTACAGATCCTAACGCGCCGGACAAAAAACAACCCAATACTGGTAGGGGAACCCGGGGTTGGGAAAACAGCCATCGCTGAAGGTCTAGCCTTCAGAATTGTAAAGGGTGATGTGCCTGATGATCTATTAAAAAAGGAAATTTATTCCCTGGATATGGGAGCCCTGATTGCCGGTGCCAAATTCAAAGGGGAATTTGAAGAACGATTGAAATCGGTAGTAAAAGAAGTGATCGGTTCAGATGGACGAATTATTCTCTTCATTGATGAAATCCATACCCTGGTAGGTGCCGGAGGAGGAGGCGAAGGTGCCATGGATGCTGCGAACATACTTAAACCTGCTCTTGCCCGTGGAGAATTGCGGGCCATTGGAGCCACCACCTTAAGTGAATTCCAGAAATACTTTGAGAAGGATAAGGCTCTGGAGCGACGATTCCAGAAAGTATTTGTCGATGAACCCGGGGAGGAAGATGCCATATCCATACTCAGGGGGATAAAGGAGCGATATGAAAACTATCATAAAGTGCGGATTCGTGATGAAGCCATTGTAGCAGCTGTACAGCTTTCTACCAGGTATATTACGGACCGGTTTCTGCCGGATAAAGCCATTGACCTGGTGGATGAAGCTGCTTCTCATTTAAGGCTGGAGATGAATTCAAAACCTGAAATCATTGATGCGCTGGATCGGAAAATTCAACAATTTGAAATTGAAAAGGAGGCTGTAAAGAGGGAAAAGGACAAATCCCGCGTCGAACAGATTGGTAAACAACTGGCAGAACTGGAGGAAGAAAGAAACCAGCTGGTAGCAATCTGGCAGGATGAGAAGGCCATTGTTGAAGAAATACAAAAAACCAAACAAAGGATTGAAGAGTTAAAATACCTGGCAGACAAAGCAGAGAGAGAAGGTGATCTTGGAGAAGTAGCGGAAATCCGTTATGGTCAGTTACCGGCTTCTGAAGAACAGCTAAAATCCATCATTTCGAAACTCCAGAAATACGAACAGGGAGGGAAGCGTCTTGTAAGGGAAGAAATTACAGCGGAGGATATTGCGGAGGTGGTTTCGAGGTGGACGGGTATTCCGGTTAATCGTATGCTTCAATCCGACCGGGACAAATTACTCAAATTGGAAGAAGAATTACATAAAAGGGTGATCGGTCAGGACGAGGCTGTCCATGCCGTAGCTTCTGCTATAAGAAGGAGCCGCATGGGACTCTCTGATCAAAATCGTCCGGTAGGTTCATTTCTTTTTCTCGGAACCACGGGAGTTGGAAAAACCGAGCTGGCAAAAGCGCTGGCAGAATACCTGTTTAATGACGAATCCCTGATGACCCGGATTGATATGAGTGAATACCAGGAAAGACACTCCGTTTCCCGCCTGGTTGGAGCCCCTCCCGGATATGTAGGTTATGATGAGGGCGGACAGTTGACAGAAGCTGTCAGGAGAAAGCCTTATTCGGTTATCCTGCTGGATGAAATTGAGAAAGCGCATCCCGACACCTTTAATATCCTTTTACAGGTCCTGGAAGACGGGCGTCTGACTGATAACAAAGGAAGAGTGGCAAATTTCAAGAATACTATTATAATAATGACATCAAACCTGGGATCAGGAATCATTCAGGAGAACCTGGAAGATCTTGGAGATTCAGGACTTGAGGAGGTTTTGGAAAAAACCAAAAGACAGGTCTTTGAATTACTCAAACAAAGCGTAAGGCCTGAATTCCTGAACAGAATCGACGAACTGGTCATGTTCAGTCCCCTTACAATGGAAAACATGAGTGAAATTATCCGCATTCAGTTTGAACGACTCCAAAGGATACTTGCCAAACAGGATATATCTTTCACTGTGACTGAGAGATGCCTGAATCATTTGAAAAAGGAAGGATTTGACCTTCAGTACGGTGCCAGGCCCCTGAAAAGACTATTTCAAAAAAAGATAATGGATGGTCTGTCCATGGCCATGCTGGAGGACACGGTGAGACCCGGGATGACCATTGAAATTGATGCAAATGAAAAGGGTATTATATTTAAGAGTGCGGCCAGACATCTCATCCATGAGGAAGATAAATAGTTCGAATACACTTTATTATTGGGTCGTGAAGTTTGGATAATGCACAAGTATATACTTATATTCCATTGTCAAATCAGGTAATTTGAGCTAAATTTCCGGATATAATCATCCATTTATAATATGAGTCAGCAGGAAAGATTTGTTTGTATTGCCGTGGATATGGGGGCCAGTAATATCCGCATTATGGCTGGCATCATCGACGGAACTAAAATTGAATACAGGGAGATGCACCGCTTCAGCAATGAAATCAAAGAAATAGACGGTCATGAACGATGGGATATTGAATTCATATTTAAAAATATTTCGGAGGGAATTCGGCTGGTTATTGATGAATTCGGTGATGGGGTCAAAAGTATCGGTGTGGATGCCTGGGGAGTGGATTTCGCCTTACTGGATTCAAACGGAAATCTTGTGGATCAACCTGTAGCTTACAGGGATAAACGCACCGAGGGGATGGAAGAGAAATGGTGCGGTATGATGAGCCGACAGGAAACTTTCGAGCGAACGGGCATAAATTTTTATATTTTCAATACCCTCTTCCAGTTGTTGTCATTCCGGAAAATCGAGTCATCAGGGATGGAATCCGGGTTGCCTGCTGGTACATCCCACCTGCTGTTTTTACCAAATTATATATTGTACAGGATCTCGGGTGTAATGCACAATGAGTTAACTATATCATCCACTTCCCAGCTGTTAAACGTGGATACAAATAATTGGGATAAAAAAATACTTGATTTACTTGAAATCCCCGATACGATTCTGGGTGATGTTTGTCCCCCTGGTACCGTTCTGGGAGATGTTTATTATGGGAAAAACAAGGAAACAACGCTTAAGGCAACGGCAGTTTGTTCACACGATACCGCGTCTGCTGTTGCGGCAGTACCTGCTGTTGAGGATTCATTTGCCTTCATTTCAACCGGAACATGGTGTATTGTGGGAATAGAAAGTAAATACGCCATTACTTCATCACAGGCATTGGAGGAAGGCTTCACCAACGAAAGAGGATATGGAAACTCCTACCGCTTCCTGAAAAACATTATCGGATTGTGGCTTGTCCAGGGACTAAAGGCAGAACTGGCCAAAGACCTTTCCTATGAGGAAATTGAAGCCGGAGCAGCCTTATCGAAAGGAGATTTATTAGTCGTTCCGGGAGACACCTCATTCTATAACCCCGGAAGTATGAAGCAGGCCTTTGATGAATTTTTTAGTAAAACCGGACAGGAAATACCTACCGATCCTTTCTCGTATTTTCGTACTGCCTATGACAGCCTGGTCTATTCATTCCGATATCATGTGGAGAAAATGGAGGAGATGACGGGAAAGAGCATCTCCACCATTCACCTTATCGGCGGCGGCTGTCAGTCAGAATATCTTAGCAGGCAAACTGCACTTATATGTGGAAAGACTGTGCACTCCGGTCCCGTCGAAGCCGCTACCCTGGGAAATATCATTGTGCAGGCAATAGCCCTGAAGCATATTAAAAACCTCGATGAGGCAAGGGCAATGGTCAGGGATTCCTATGATGTGAGAATATATCAACCCTCGCCCCAGGCAACAGAAATGGAATCAACGGAGCAGGAGTATTCCCGCTTCCTTGAACTGAGAAAAAAGATACTTGGGATATCCTAATCAGGTATGGAATCCTAATCAAGTATGGAATATTTCAATTGGAGTCTGGGATGCCTTTAATTATTGATAGTAATAACTATTTTGTATATTGTAGAAATCCTATAAAAATTTATTTCATATTATTCATCTAAATTTAAAATCTATGAAAAAAACAATTACTTTTTTAATTGCAGTACTTTGCAGTACAGTATTGATATTTGGGCAAACTATTCCCGTACTTGAAAAGGTTGGGGAGTTCTGGGAGATTGATTCTCCGGAGGACTTTATCTGGCTGGCTGACACCGTAAGTCTGGACGCTAATAATGACGGGACACCTGATTTCGATAGTATCGGAGCTAAAATGGACGGCAACTATCGCCTCATTGCGGATATTACCTTTGATCCTGATTCTTCCAAGGTGGACTGGAACAATGATGGTACAATTGACATTGCAGGTTCTGATGCGGCCGGATTGTGGCCTATAGGTACCAAGGCAAGAGACGATGGCTCCTTTATTCCCTTTAAAGGACATTTTGATGGACAGTATCATACCATATCGAATGTTTACCAGGCCTATTCCTATACTAACCGGTCAGCATTGTTTGGTGGAATTCAGGGAGGTACAATCGAAAACCTGAGAGTGGTGAACTTCAAATCACATCCCGTAAGATGGTATCCTTGCATCTTAGTTGGAAGGTGCTATGAAGCAGCGGACAGGAATGTCTTCACACGCTGCTGGGTTGAAGGTACAATCTACGACATTCCCACTATATTGGATGAAGGTTCCCCTAGGAACAGTCTTTTTGTATCAGGCATCATAGGAAGATTGGAATGGGGTGATGTATCCGAGTGTGTAGCCAAATTTACAGCTCACGGAAATACTACTAATCAAAGGCGAATTGCAGGTATTACCGGCCAGATGGGAAGTGGCTCAACCATAAAAAATAGCTACGCCATTGTCACGATAACTGCTTTTGAAGAATCAGGAGCTATAGTTGGCAGGGAAAATTCTGCAACTGCTGAGGATGCAATTGAAAATTGTTATGCCGTCGGATCAGTAATGGGAGCTGAAACCCCTGATCAGGATCTAGGCGTTTTTGCCGGCGAAACTGCGGGTATAGGTATTACATCCTGCTACTGGGATACTGAAAAGACAGGCACGGGAGTTACTGAGGGTATTGGAAGAGGTGACAATGAAGCGAATCTAATAGGTCTTGCAACAGCTGATTTTGCAACGGAATCTAATTTTGTAGGATGGGATTTTACCAGTACCTGGAAAATTGGTGATGTTGACGGCGTGCAGCGTCCCTACCTGCAATGGCAGGATCTCGTGGGTGAAGAGGTCAGCGTGAATGATCTGAAAAACTCTAATCTGATTAAAGTTTACCCGAATCCTGTAAGTGGTGTTCTGAACATTGAAAATGCTCCAATTAACTCGCAGTACAACCTGACGAATATGATTGGACAAACGATACAATCCGGTGTTGTTCGCAGTAACAGCATAACACTGAATCTGCAGGGATATGAGAAGGGAATTTACCTTCTTAAGGTTGGTGACAGTGTAAATAAAATCCTGGTCAAGTAAAGATATTCTTCAGGGATTCTATTAAACATATCAAGTTAATAATAAGTGCCGGGGTAATTATCAGATTATCCCGGCATTTTTTTTGAAATGCAACAGGGTATTGAAGAAATCAGTTCATTGGTATAGGGATATTGCCGGCAGATTTTACAAACTATCTTCTTGACAATACTTCAGGATAAGGATTTGCCGCCTTGGCAGTAATAATGACTAATCAGCATTAAAACCATGAGAAAAATGCCATATTTTACCGGCACAGCGGCATAATATGGCAAATTACTTGTTGAATCAAAGAAAAAGCGCTATTTTTACCGCTATAAAGGAAACAATAATGCAAGCACAGGACATCGCAGACGTTATCAAGACGCATAGAAGGGCTGCCAAATTAAGTCGTGTACAGTTAGCCGAAATGGCAGGAGTTGGTAAGACTGTAGTTTATGATATTGAAAATGGAAAAGAATCAGTTAAGTTGGATACTTTACGGAAAATCCTGAAAGTGTTAAACATAAAGATAATATTAACAAGTCCCCTGATGGAGAATACACATAACACTGGAAATGAGAAAGGCTAAGGTATCTGTTAAAGGGATTGAGGCTGGAATTCTTACCGAATTAGTCCAAGGCAAAGAATATGTGTTTGAATATCTTGAAGAATATGAAGGTCTTGAGGTATCCCGAACCATGCCGACAAAACAGAAGACATATAATTTCAAGAATTTTCCACCATTCTTTGATGGACTTCTTCCTGAAGGAATTCAACTGGAAGGTTTGTTGAAAATCAGGAAAATTGACAGGAGTGATTATTTCTCCCAACTAATAGCAATTGGTGAAGACACCGTTGGAGCCGTAACAGTAAAAGAAATAATGTAATGAATAGATGCCCCATTGCATATACATCTTGCGGAGATAATCGCTATAGCGCTAAAGGTCTTAAACAATTATCAACAGGTCTGAAAACACTGAAAGACCTTGAGTATACTGCTGATGAACAACGTAAGGAAGCATATAATCGTGCCTCTAAGATGTCTGTTCAAGGGGTGCAGCCAAAACTAAGTGCGGTATTGAACTTCAAAGAAGAAAAATTTGAGATTGTTGACAAAGGCGGAAAATATATACTTAAACCACAACACAATATCTTTCCGGAAATGCCTGAAAATGAAGACCTGACTATGAGGCTTGCGAGTGAGATAGGTCTGGAGATTCCTCAACATGGATTAATATGGTCGAAAGATAATTCCTTGACATATTTTATTAAAAGATTTGATAGAAAGGGACATAATGACAAGATTCCTGTTGAAGATTTTGCGCAATTAGCAGGTTTAAATAGGGATACTAAGTATGAATATAGCATGGAAAAAGTTGTAATACTGATTGATTCATATTGTACTTTCCCTGCAATTGAAAAGTTAAAACTATTCAAATTGACAATTTTCAATTACCTGATTGGAAATGAAGATATGCACTTAAAGAATTTTTCCATAATCACACAGGATGGTAAAAGCTCATTATCCCCGTGTTATGATTTAGTAAACTCAACCATAGAATATAAGAAGCAGGATGAAGAAATAGCATTGCCCCTGAAAGGAAAGAAAAAGAAATTAACACGTAATCTATTAATTAACTACTTCGGAAAAGAGAGATGTGAACTTACAGATAAGAGTATTGACAAAGTCCTGGAAACAATTTCATTATCTGTTCCAAAATGGCAGGAGTTAATTAATATCAGTTTTCTATCAGAGGAAATGAAAGACAAATATAAGACCTTACTGGAAACAAGATTGGATATACTTAGCTAAGGCGTCTGTATTTACAATCATTGAACTGTAACATCTTTGACGCCAGTGATTGCGCTCATTTTGCCACTCTCGGTTACTGGATTCTTCAGCTGATACGAGAGGTTTTCAGTAATACCTAATCGTAGAGCGGTCCGTAACTATCGCATGCCCGGTCAGCCTGGGAACAAACCAGGTTGTAGGCCATGTTAGATTGGTTCTTTCGTCCAGGATGGAGCGCACATCCTCAGGCAGTTCTATGGTATGGCCTTCTGCGATCTGTAGCACTGGACCGACTCCCTTGACAATATTGATCCTGCTGAGGATAATGGATAAATAATAATAGACTTTCTTATATTTGCTTTTACTATTAAGCATATTTTATATATTTTGCTCTGTTTATTCATCATATTATCGTATTTTTGGTTATTATAAATAGCATTTAATGGAAAAACTATTTGAAAAATCCTATCAAAAACTCAAGAGGGTTCCTATTCAATTTAAAAGATATCTGGCAGACCAGATTGAATGGAAAAGTCAATTGATAGGAATCAAAGGAGCCAGGGGAGCGGGTAAAACTACCCTGATCCTGCAATATGCAAAGAAATTTCTGCCATCTGATCATCAAACTTTATATACCAGTTTAGACGATCTCTACTTCACAGAAAACAGATTGTTTGACCTGGCAGATAAATTTGCCATGCAGGGAGGTAAATTTTTATTACTGGATGAAGTGCATCGCTATACAAACTGGTCTGGGGAGCTTAAAAACATCTACGACGATCTGCCCGAGTTGAAAGTTATTTTCACCGGTTCATCTATGATGCATCTAAATCAATCCAAAGGAGATTTAAGCAGAAGAGCTGTTTTGTATGAGCTAGCTGGACTTTCCTTCAGGGAGTACCTCAATTACTCTCTGGGCAGTGATTACCGCTCAATATCATTTGACAACTTAATCAACAACCACAACCGGTTTGCAAGAGAATTCACTGAGGAATTACGTCCTCTGGCACATTTCCAGGACTATTTAGAATATGGATTTTATCCCTATTTCAAAGAAGATCCAAAATTATACCCTCAGAAGCTGGCTGAAACTATTTCCTTAGCCCTGCACATTGACCTACCTTCCTCATATGAGATTAGTTATGGAAGTATTGAAAAGATACGACTCCTTTTGCATATCATAGCAGAATCGTCTCCATTCAAACCTAATATCTCGAAATTAAGTGAAAGAATTGGTGTAAGCCGAAACAGCCTGGTTGTATTCATAAGGTATTTGGAAGATCTGCGCATTATTAAAGGATTGTATTCTGACACAAAGGGAATCGGGGCTTTACAAAAACCGGAAAAGATTTACCTGCATCATCCCAATCTTCAATTTGCTCTGGCGAATGAAAAATGGAATACCGGTAATATGAGAGAAAGTTTCTTTATCAACCAGCTTGGCATACTTGCTCCTCTCCAATACTCCAGGGATGGTGATTTTGTTTTTAAAGGATATACATTTGAAATCGGAGGCAGAAAGAAAACATTTAAACAGGTTAAACACCTGAAAAATTCATTCGTAGCAGCTGATGATACAGAAATTGGGCATCAACACAAGATCCCGCTATGGATGTTTGGGTTCTTATATTAAAGACAAAAGATGAGATTAATAGAAAACCCGGAATGTTTCCTTGCTTCGGATTTCATTCAGGAGGGAGTTCATTTCCCTGACCTTCTCGGGATGTTTTCCGGCAAGGTTGACTTTCTGGGAAATATCTTCCCGAAGATTGAAAAGCTGTACTGTATCCGAAGAAGATTCATAACCAAAATGATCATCCACCCAATCAGGTGGCTGGGACTTGTACCCATTTTCATGATTGATATATAACCAGTCACCTGCCCTCAGAGCATAATGCCCCTTATAGGTATTCTGGACCGTAGCCTTTCGAATACCTGTAATCCCGGAATTACCGAGCCAGACTTCGGAGAAATCATGACTGTCATGGGCCAGGGTATCCGGTAATTCGGAACCGGTTATGGAGGCAAGGGTTTGAAGAAGATCCACCTGGCTAATAACCTCATCCGAAATGGATGCATTTTTAATTTTCCCAGGCCAGCGGACCACAAATGGTACATGGTGCCCCCCTTCGTATATATCCCGTTTCAATCCCCTGAAAGGTGCAGAGCTGTGATGGTCATAGTTCAGTATCCTGTCATATGCATAACGTTCAGGTCCGTTATCAGCCGTAAATATTACGAGGGTATTTTCAGATTTTCCGATTTCATCCAGGGCCTTAAGTATCTCACCGGCACACCAATCCGTCTGGTAAACAAAATCACCGAAAAATCCTGCCTGGCTTTTACCATGGAATTCTTCATTGGGTATAATGGGGGCATGTGGAGAAGGGAAAGCCATATAAAGAAAGAAAGGTTTCTCAGTCTCCTTCTGTTTCCTAACAAATTCAACTGCCTTTTCCGTTAGTGTGGGCAATACCTTGAAGAAATCCCAGTCCTCCAGCGCCGGACCTACCCGGGTTTCCCATTTCCCTTCCAGGGCCATACCCTCCGGTCCGGTCATGGTCACCGTCGGAGTGCTTAAAATCCGGTCATTTTCTATCCATGCATAGGGCGGAAAATTGATAACCCCGTCTCCGAAGTAATAATCAAATCCCTGGTCCAATGGACCGCCGGGAACAGGAAGAGACCAGTCATAAGCCTCTGCAGGCCAGACCTTAACTTTTTTCCCGTTATGCGGGTGCTCTTCCTTCTCAGTGAATTCCTTTCTTACGAAGGGATTCCCAGTCCCATCCCAGATGCCATTTCCCTATGCAAGCAGTATAGTACCCATTTTCCTTCAGGATGCCAGGTAATGTTACCTGATTCTCCCGGAAGACCGATTTGCCCATGGCCCCAACAATCCCATGAAAATCCCTCCAATGGTGCCTTCCGGTAAGCATTGCATAGCGGCTGGGAGTGCAGATACCTGATGAACTATGTCCATCTGTAAAGCGCATTCCCTCCCGGGCCAGCTGATCAAGGTTGGGTGTCGGGATTTTGCTGTCGGGATTCTGTATGGCCAGGTCCCCGTACCCCATGTCATCTGCGTAAAGGATGATGATATTGGGATTAGTGGTCTCTTGTGGATTTCTCTCTGGACTGCAGGAAAGCATTAAATAGATCCCCAGAAGTAAATAGGCATATTTCATTGATATACTGATTGTTATATATTATTATCGATTATTATAGCTTGTTGTCGATTGTAATAGATTCTTGTCGATTGCTATGCACTACTTTCGCGTATCCTCAGGCACCTTGTATTCCTCTCTGAGCCTTTGTAGTTCAGCAGTCAATTCCTCTCTTATCCCTGAATACACCGGATTATTGTATTCTGAAACCAGTTCATTAGGGTCCTTCTCAAGATCAAAGAGTTCCCAATCATTATACTCCTCTCCTTCGATATGACTGGGACCGTAGAAATGAATCAGTTTATACTTCCCGTTGGTAACCCCATAATGCCTGGCCACGCTGTGGGATCCGGGGAATTCATAATAGTGATAGTAGAAGGATGATCTCCAATCCGAGGGGGTCTTCCCCTGCAATACAGGAACCAGGCTACTCCCCTGCATATTTTCAGGTACATCCACTCCGGCCAGGTCCAGGAAGGTTTCGGCAAAATCCAGGTTGGAGACTATATCCCCGTTCACAGATCCCGGGGCAACCTGACCCGGCCAGCGTACCAGCAGGGGTGTTTTAAGGGATTCTTCATACATCCATCGTTTGTCAAACCATCCGTGATCCCCCAGGTACCAGCCCTGGTCTGAGGCATAAATAACCACAGTGTTTTCTGCCAGTCCCGTTTCATCCAGGTAGTCCAGTATCCTACCTATCCCGTCATCTACCGACCGTACACAACGTAGATAATCCTTTACGTAACGCTGGTAATTCCATTTTACAATCTCTTTCTCGGTCATACCGGCCTGTGCTTCTCTGAACTCCTGGTTTTTTTCACTGTAATTACCTTCCATGTCCAGCTTCAGGTCCTTCTCCCTCATATGCCGGCCAACTTCCATTGCCTGCCGGGATGCCGGAGGGGTACGGCCCGAATAATCATCCCAGAATGTTTCCGGTTCCGGTATGATTACATCGTCCAGCCAGTTCTGGTATTTCTCATTGGGCACCCAGTTCCTGTGAGGGGCTTTATGCTGGCACATCAGCATAAAGGGTTTTTCCGCATCCCTCTTATTTTTCAGCCAGTCCAGAGTCTTATCCGTGATCAGATCCGTTGTGTATCCCTGGTTCTTCACCTCGATCACATTCCCCTCTGCATCCTGTGTTCTCATCGGGGGATTATTATAAGGTCCCTGTCCGATCAGCACCTCGAAATAATCAAATCCCCGGGGGGTGGATTTCAGATGCCATTTACCAACAATGGCTGTCTGGTATCCTGCTGTGCGGAGCAGTTTGGGAAAGGTCTGCTGGTCCCCGTCAAAGGTATCCCGGTTAGTCATAAAACCATTAATATGGGAATACAGTCCTGTTTGAATCACGGCCCGGCTGGGACCGCAGATGGAATTGGTCACATAGCAGCGGGTAAACCGCATACCTTCATCAGCAATCCTATCGAGATTAGGTGTATTAATTATTTTCGAGCCGTAGGCTGAGATTGCCTGTTCGCAATGATCGTCGGTAAAAATGAAAAGGATATTCGGGGGAATTTCCTGTTTCTGGGTGCAGGATGCCAGGGAAATAAAAGCCAGAACAA
Source organism: uncultured Bacteroidaceae bacterium (assembly GCA_963777115.1). Classification (GTDB taxonomy): domain Bacteria; phylum Bacteroidota; class Bacteroidia; order Bacteroidales; family SM23-62; genus SM23-62. Next base: position 255,077 of record CAVZPP010000006.1, read on the forward strand.
GGGCATTTATTAATGATTTTAGTTGCTTCATTTATTGTGGTTTTATTAATAAAAAGTTATTCAACCTTTTGACTGGAAGTGTCACAGAAATACTGCAAATTCCCTAAAATTACCTCTGTTAATACCCCTGTCAATTGACTTATAATTATTGGAAAAAGTTTTGGGGATTTTAATTTTCTTCTTTTCGTTCCATTTAAATTCATAAGCGAAGTATTCTCCATTGACTTCTTCGATATAATCTACTTCCTGCTGCTGAGTTGTCCTCCAAAAATAAAAATTACGAAGAGATTTATTTATACTAATTTGCTTTACTCTTTCGCTTACCATAAAATTCTCCCACAAAATTCCAATATCCTGTCGTATCGCTAATGGCTGGAGCTGACCAATTACGACATTTCGTATGCCATTATCATAAAAATACACCTTATTCTTTGCCTTTATTTCATTTCGCAAATTCCTGCTTAGAGGTGTAAGCCTGAAAACAATGAATGCTTTCTCCAAAATATCAATATATACATCAACCGTTTTAGGATCGATACCTAATATCTGTCCCAGATCTTGCAAGGATACTTCACTCCCAACCTGAAATGCTAATGCCTTAAGTAATTTTTTAATAATGGTTGGTTTTTTCAATCCTTCGTACATTAAAATATCTTTATACAAATAACTGTCAGCCAACTCTGCCAACACATGTTCAGGATTTTCTTCATGATTTAACACATCGGGGTAGAACCCGAAAACCATTCGATTTTCAACATCCTGTTCTGCTTTTACGTACCCCACATGCTTTTCCCATTCATCCCAGGATACAGGCCAAAGGTTAAAAGACCATTTCCTGCCTGTCAGTGGTTCATTAACCTTACTGTACAAATCAAATGATGAAGATCCACTCAATAATAACTGCACATCCTTAAACTTATCTGTAATTATTTTAGATGTCAAACCTATTTCTGGTATCCTTTGTGCTTCATCAATAAATACAATTTTCTTGTCCCCTATTATCTGTTTGATTTGTTGCGTGTTTGGTCTATTTAGAAGTTCCTGTATAGTAATATCATCTCCATCTAATGCCAATAGCTTATCCTGGTATTTTTGCAATATTTGCTCCATCAATGTTGTTTTACCAACTTGTCTAGCTCCGCTGACAATAATCGTCTTACCTCTAAAAAATGCTCCTTCAATTTCAGTTCCTTGTACTCTTGTAATCATACCTCTATGTTTTAAGCAAAGGTAATAATAAATTTTTTCAATTCCTTATTTATTATATTTTTTACAATCTCCATTCCTTATATATTATGTTTATAAAGGATTAGTTGTGCTCAAATATTAATTTTTTCTTTTGGGACTGGAATGTGGTTACACCCGTTGAATCAAGCTGATGAACATAATCAGCAGGCAGCAATTTATTAAAGCGTTTAGTCTTTCTCCACTCCTCCCCGCTTCTAGCTCATATCATGATACCCGAAATCATCTGCCTGAATTGTATTATATGATATTTATATATACTTTTATCATATATTATTCTAATATTCTATTCAAATATATAATGAAAACTATATCATTAAATATTGATGATCCAATCTTCAAAGAGACTGAGGAGATATTATCGGTTTTGAAAAAGCCGAGAAACAGGTATATAAATGAAGCTATTGAATTCTTTAATCAACATCAGAGGAGAATAATCCTGGAAAGAGAATTAAAAAAAGAATCAGGAATGGTTGGGAAAGAATCAATGAATGTTTTGAAAGATTTTGAAGATATAGACTATGGCGATTAATCAATATGAAATCTGGATCGCCGATCTGGATCCCAGAATCGGATCTGAGGCAGGTAAAACCAGGCCGGTGGTTATTGTTCAAACCAATTTGCTCAATAAGATACCACACCCATCAACAATCATCTGTCCCATTACATCAAGAATTGCTAAAGGTTCATCCTTGTTGAGGGTGCATATTAAGAAGGGTACAGCTAACATAAATCAGGACTGTGATGTCCTAATTGATCAGATCAGGGCAATTGATAACCGGAGGCTGGTCAAGAAAATTGGAATTCTACCTGCAGTAAATGCGAGCAAAATCCAAGAGAATCTTAGAATTATCCTGGATATTTAAATCAGGTCCTCCGGCTATTCTTTTGTTTCTATTTTTAATACCACAGCCATTTCGTCAAGTCCCGCTTCAGGCATCTGAACACTAAGACCGGCATCGGTCAATTCCCAGGTCAGATTTTCTTCTGTTCCCGCAAGGGAAACATCTTTAACTGATATTATCCGATCAGGATTATCCGTGGCAAAAGATTCAAGCAGCAATTTTTTACCTGTTTCGGGCTGGCCCAGAAAGATTGCATATACGGTACTGCCCAGGGTTGTGTACCGGATGTCTGCGGCGGAATATTTCACCTTAAGAAAGGCAGAATGGTTGCTGAAGTGGCCCTCAGGTTCAATGGTGGGTCCCTCGCCAAAAGTGTACCAGGGCCGGGTATTGTATATGGCTTCGCCGTATTTGTCCAGCCATTCACCCATATCGAGAAGCACTTTCTGTTGTTCAGGCGGTATGGTACCATCTGCCATCGGCGAAATGTTCAGCAGAAGCACCCCGTTTTTGCTTACGATATCAATCAGCACATGAAGTACATCTATGGACGCCTTGATCTCAAGGTTATCTGTATAGCACCAGCTGCCCTTGCTAATGGTTTCATCTGTCATCCAGGCTTTTTCACCCATTTTGTTTTTGCGGGACTTCTCAAGATCATCCACACTACAGTTTAGCGGCAAATCATCCTGTTTTCGTACGATCACAACCTCCTTACCCAATTTATCTGCTGCATTCAGGTAATAGGCACAGAAGCGGCGGCGGAGGGTATCGGGGATCTGGTCCAACCAGGAGTCAAACCACATGATATCCGGCTGGTATTTATCAACCACCTCTGTGAGTTTGCCAAGCCAGACTTCTTCAAGCCATTCTTCTTCTGGTATATTTCCGTAGAGGTAATTCAACTCAGGATCATCCATGGCAGGTGGCATTCCTGGGAACAGGGGGTAGTGGCTATGCCTGTAACGACGTCCCACATTGTCTTCATTATTGGCCATCTCCTCTGCTTCCTTGCCTTTGTAACGCTGAAGATGTTTTGCATGGTGAAAAGTAGTGATGAATTTCATTCCCCTATCTGTTATCGACTCCTTTAGCTCCCCGGTGATGTCTCGTTTGGGTCCCTTATCCATACTGTTCCAGGGAGTTGCATCGCTGTCCCACATCGAAAATCCGTCATGGTGTTCAGCTACGGGTCCAGCAAACCTGGCTCCTGCCTTCAAAAAAAGATCTGCCCATTCATCCGCATTAAACTTCTCGGCTTTAAACATGGGGACAAAATCATGGTATCCAAATTCGGAGGGATGCCCGTATTTTTCCAGGTGGTGTTCATAGGTATTATTTCCTTCAAAATGCATCCAGCGTGGATACCATTCTCCCCCGTAGGCAGGGACTGAATACACCCCCCAGTGAAAATAGATACCCAGTTTTGCATCTTTGAACCATTCCGGTTCTTCATTATGTTGGCTGAGAGATTCCCAGTCCGCCGAATACTTTTCTGCGACCCGGTCTTTCTGTCCGGCATTGCTCTTCCAGTAATACCCGATCAGGATGATTAGCAGGAGCAAAGCGAGGAATCTGATGGTTAATTTCTTGTTCATTTTCAGGGGTTTTAGGGGGGGGGGTATAGGGAACTTATAATTCAGGGAAAAAAGATGCCAGATCGAGTTTATCATCCATTGTCTGCCCCAGCTTTACCAATTCTGCAAATAAAGTATGGATTTGCTCCTTTCTTCCCGGTTCACCCGCAAGGTCATTCATTTCGAGGGGATCATTTTCCATATCATAGAGTCTGAGCTTTCCGGCTTCAGGATAGGCTATAAGTTTAAATCCATCCACCCTGATCATCCGCTGAAGGTCTTTATAGCATCCGTAAATTTCATCATAGACACTCTCGGTCTTTTCCCCGTTCAGGTATGGAAGCATGCTGTTAAACTCGACATAATCTGGTATTTCAACACCCGCCAGGTCAATCGAAGTCGCCATGATATCCTGGAGATATACATCCATATCCAGTTTCTTATTTTTCTTTATGTCCGGTCCCACTACAATCATAGGGGGCCTTATGCTGTGATCATACATATTCTGCTTCCCCATCAGTCCATGATGACCCACAGCCAGTCCGTGGTCGGCGGAAAAGAAAATATAGGTATTATCAGCCTTGCCCGATTTTTCAAGGGCATCCAGTATCCTGCCGATCTGCTGATCCATATGTGTAATTATGGCATAATACTCCTGCCGGTGGATTTTTACTGAATATTCGGTTCTTGGAAAAGGGGCAAGTTTTTCATCCCTTAATTTCGGACCGCAGCCTATCTCTTCCATATATGGATATTCAGGCATATATGATTCCGGCATGGAGATGTTTTCAGTGGGATACATGTTTACGAATTCTTCAGGGGACTGCCGGGGGTCATGCGGGGCATTGAAGGCAAGATACATGAAGAAGGGGTTTTCCTTACCTGCTGCCTGGGAAATGTATCCAACTGCATCATCTCCAAGCACCTCGCTCCAGTGCTTTCCGTCTTTCCAGAATCCCCCGACAGAGGTATCGAAAGGTGACCATACATCTTCCTCTCCTTCATGGGGACGGTTATAAGCTTCCTTAACAGTTTTAGGCATACCAGGACGGGTATGCAGAACATTATCAAAAATCTTTTCAGGATCGACATTGACATGCCACTTTCCTGTGAAATAGGTCTCATATCCCGCATTATGCATGATCTGGCTCCACATTCTGCCCTCAGCAGCCAGTGAATCAAGATTTCCTGTAAGGGGTTGGGCTCTCCACACGAACCTTCCCGTATTCATCATAGCCCTTGAGGCCACACAAACTGCACCGCCCCAGGCTCCCATATTATAAGCATGAGTAAAGGAAGTGCCCTGCTCGGCAAGTCGGTCGATATTGGGTGTTATGATCTCCCTATTCCCATGGGCATGAACTGTATTAAAGCTTTGATCATCGGCAAACAGGAAAATGATATTGGGTTGAGAAGATTCCTTTTGGCATCCGGCAATCATCATTAATACAGCAATCGGAACCAGGACAAATTTGATTTTCATGGATTAAAACTTTTCATATACTACAAAAGGCCATCCCCGTATGCCCATCCCGGACGAACAGGTTCCTTAATGTATGCATCTAATTCAGGACGTCCTATGGCTTTCATATTCCCGGCATCGTATTTAATTGTACCTCCAAAGCGTTGAGCCAGGACACCCACCTGTGCCATCTCCATAAGGCTTGCAGCATAATTAAAATTCGAACCAGGAAGGGTATCGTTCTTAATGGCATCAATCCATTCCTGAACTGGTTTATTTTCGCCAACCCTCGGAATTGTCTGTGCCGGGGGATTTTTTATAAATTCATTCCATTCTTCATCCGGCACAAGTAATTTGGGTTTATCCGGACGAGAACCTGTCATTAAAGTCTTTTTATCTCCAATCATTAACATACCGCTTTTAGGTAATTCATCAATACCCCATTCCCGTTTTACCTTCGGCTTTTTAAACCCTTCTAACCATTTCATTTCTACCGGAGCTCTATTTTCCCGGGCGGCAAATTTCCAGGTGACCAAAGATTCCTCTGCCACATAACTATGATCGGAAGCCATACCTTTTACTTTTGCCTTGACCGTTTGTGGTAAGCCCAGATCCAGTGCCCAGAATGGAGCATCAAGGGTATGGCAACACCAGTCTCCTAATTTCCCATTTCCAAAATCATAAAACGATCTCCATGTTCGGGGTGCATATAAATTATTGAAAGGTCTCTCAGATGCCGGACCTTGCCATAAATCCCAATCAAGTCCCTCCGGCACCTCATGCACCTGTGGGGGAATAGTTTCTGGCCTGGAAAAGTATTTGTCCTTCTCATAGTTGATTTTACCCTGCCATGCTATCACCTCCCTCACTTCACCCAACACTCCAGCCTCGTACCACTCTTTTATGCTTCTGATCCCCTCTGTTGTATGTCCCTGGTTACCCATTTGTGAAACAATCCCATAATATTCTGCTGCTTTCTTCATGGTTCTCAACTGCCAGATATTATGAGCCAGAGGTTTCTCCACAAATACATGTTTCCCAAGTTCCATTGCCACCATGGCAGCAGGAAAATGAGTATGGTCCGGTGTGGCAATGATTACTGCATCAATCTCATTTGCCATCTCATCGAACATAAGCCTGAAATCCTTATACTTTTTTGAATTTGGGCATGTCTTAAAAGCTTCTGCACTCATGCGGTCGTCAACATCACACATGGCAACAATACTTTCCAGGGGGACCTTACTCCAGGATGCTTTTCCTCTTCCTCCCACACCAATTACCGCAAAGTTTAACCTGCTGCTGGGGGAAAAACTCATTAATCCCGGGATAAACATGGCTCCCAGTGAAGTGGCTGAGACTGTCTTTAGAAATGATCTTCTTGAATGATTTTTCATTTTATAATAGTGCTTTCGTTTAAAGTCTGGATAAATACTGTTTCAGAAGTATGCTGGAATTTACCATTTTTATCTAAGATCCAACAAGATTTTCATCACTTTTCCAGGATCTTCCGCCCATTCCTTTACAGCTATTGCTGCCTCTACCGGTGTCACCCTGCGGGTGATCATCTCATCAAGAGGAAACCTGCCTTCTTCCATGTAAGAGATTACAGCTTTAAAATCAGCTGCCGTTGCATTCCTGGAGCCCATGATGTCAAGTTCTTTCTGAACAAAAAGTTTGGTCGCAAAAGAAACCTCCTGTCCTGCATAACCAATGCAAACTACACGACCGGTGAAGGCGACTTCATCCACTGCTGCACGGTAGGTAATGGGATTCCCTGCAGCTTCAACAACCACGTCGGGACCATCTCCGCCTGTTAGCTCTGATACTGCCTTATGCAGATCGAATTTCATTGAATTGACAGGGTGTTTGGCGCCCAGTTTCATGGCCAGGTCAAGTTTATGGTCATCTATGTCAACGGCAATCACGGTGGCACCCCGAAGGGCTGCCCTGACAATAGCCCCGGCTCCAATCATCCCGCAACCAAGAACCATTACGGTATCTGAGTCCGTCACCCTGGCCCTGTCAATGGCATGGAAGCCAACTGTAAGCGGTTCCACCATGGTCAGTTCAAGATCATTAAGTATGGGAGCCTTTAGTACCTTTTGCCAGGGGACCGAAATGAATTCCTGCATGGCACCATCGCGCTGCACACCCAGGGTCTGGTTAAACTGGCAGGCGTATTCCCTGCCCCTCCGACAGGCGGGACATTGTCCGCAATTGGTATAAGGCAATACGGTTACAGTTTCAGAGGGACTGAATCCCTTGGGTACATCCTTTCCTATTTCGGCAATCCCGGCAGAAATCTCATGACCTGGTACTCTTGGATACTGCACCATAGGGTTTTTACCCAGGTAAGTGCTGAGATCTGATCCGCAGAACCCAACATACTTCAATTTCAGTAAAATTTCCCCATTGCCGGGTGAAGGTTTTACCCTTTCTACGACCGAAATTTCTCCGGCCTTATCGATCAATAATGTTTTCATGTTTTCAGGTATTTATACTCCGGATCTATCAGTCCCTTGCTCTTCATTTCCGCCCAGTATTCAGATGGGATTTCCCTTTGAAGTATCTCCACATTCCGGTTCATCTTCTCCGGTTTGCTGGTATTCAGGGCCATACTAACAATGGCCGGATGGGACAGGCTGAATTGTATGCAGGCATCGCCCGGAATGACTCCATATTTTTTACAAATCTCCTTGAATTGTTCCCTCCAGGGATAGATGACCTTACCCTTCTCTGAATCGGGCTGGATATTCTGGTAATCGAACAAATTTCCACCGCTCAGGAATCCTCCATGAAAAACCGCTGAGTTTATGATCCCTACTCCATCCTGTTGCAATTTTTCTATGAATGCCAGTAGTTCTGGCGGGTGATGAAAAATCGTAAAACTATTGGCCAGCATCACCCAGTCAAACGGTACATCATCATAGAGTTCCCGGATGATTTTCCAGTCCTTGGATCCTATTCCTACAGCTTTGACTTTCCCTTCCTTTTTCAGGTCAAAGAGTGCCCTGTAGGATTCCAGTATATCCAGCTTACGTTTATCCCGGTCTTTCTCATCATCGGCAGCAAACAGGTATTCATCCGGATCGTGAATGGAGACCACATCAGCCTTATAAGTTCCTCCCAGCAGTTCATTCCCTTGTTTATGGCATTTGATGATGCCCTCATAACTGAAGGTTTGGACAGCATCATTCTCCAGTTCCGCCCATGCACCCGGTTCAAAGGTGGGTTCCTCTGTTTCCAGGGGAATACGTAACCATCCCAGTTTATTACTGATCACGATATCTTCGGGTGAAATTCCCAGGTCCGCCAGTCCTTTTCCAATTATCTCGAGCGCAAGACCGGCACCGTATTTTCCTGCAGTATCAATGACTACAGGTTTTTCAGTACACTCAAACCACTTTCGCATAAGCGCCAGTTTATCCTTGTATGGAAGAACCTTGTAAAGGTTTCCCAGGTAACTGGTCCCATAAACAATCTGTGGGACAATCAAACCGGTCTTTCCGAGCGGATTCTTTTCAGTCAGTTTCATTCTTGCTTAATTTTAAGCTTCGCTGAAAATCTTCCATGTTCTGTAACCATATATAGCTATCACGATAAAACAAATAAAAGGCAGAATGAAGGAGACATTTTCAGCATGCATGGAAAAAACGGTTCCCTGCTTGATAATGGCTCCTTGCATGGGGGGCATAATGGAACCCCCAAGAATGGCCATGATCAGTCCCGCTGCACCAAACTTCGCATCTTCTCCCAGTCCCCTGAGAGCAATTCCATAAATGGTGGGGAACATCAAGGACATGCATGCAGATACACCTACCAGGCAATACAGTCCCATTATACCGTCAATAAAAATCACCCCAAGGACCAGGATGCCTCCTATAATAGAAAGGTACATCAGCAGTTTACCAGGTTTAATATACTTGAGAAGGAAAGTGCAGATAAAGCGGCTGGCAACAAATATTCCCATAGCCACGATATTGTGCTGCTGGGCCATGACTTCAGCCTGTTGCTCACCAAAACCCTGTTCCATAAAAATCCTTGCGCCGTAATGGATAATAAAGGTCCAGCACATGATCTGTGCGCCTACGTAGAAGAACTGAGCGATAACACCCTCACGGTACCTGGGAACGGCAAATATCCTTTTAATGGTGGGGACAAGATCTATTGAATGATTCTGGTCGGCATTTCTTGGCATTTTCACCATTGCAATAATGACCAGCATAACCAGGATTACAATACCAATAACAATGTAAGGATTGGCAAGTATTGAGAGGTCACTGGATTTTACGGACTCAAATTCAGCCGGTGAGAGATTCATTCGGGCAGCAGTATCCCTGGGATCAAGTCTTGCCTGTATGAATGTTTTTGCGATATACATACCCATCAGTGATCCCATAGGATTAAAGGATTGCGCAAAATTCAGTCGCTGTGTGGAAGATTCTTCATCCCCCATGGAAAGTATATATGGATTGGCACTGGTTTCCAGGAAGGAAAGTCCGCATGTCAGAATAAAATAGGAAAACAGAAAAGGGCCATAAAGACCAATTGCGCTGGCCGGGATAAATAACAACGCCCCGGTGGCATATAATCCCAATCCAACGAGAATACCCGCTTTATAGGTATATTTCCTGATAAACATAGCCGCAGGGAAGGCCATAGCAAAGTACCCCCCATAGAACGCTACCTGTACAAGCGAGCCCTGCACCGGATTCATCAGGAAAATCTTTGAGAAAGCTTTTACCATTGGGTTAGTGACATCGTTGGCGAACCCCCAGAGGGCAAAACAGAAGGTTATCAATATAAATGGAATCACATATTTTGCCTCCAGGAATGATTTTTTGTTTTCAGTCATTTTATTGGGATTTAGTGTTCAGCTAATTCATAAAAATCAATACAATTCATTTGAAATATTCTATCCCTTTCGGGGGAAGGATAGTCCTTGAAATACTCTTTTGGAATGTCTAATATTTCCTGGTACTCACCCGCCAGGAGGCAAACAGGCCAGTCAGAACCAATCATTACTCGATCGATCCCAAAAGCCTCAACTACTGTATCGAGGTAAGGGACAAAATCCTCGTATTTCCAGTTCTCAAGATCCGCTTCCGTTACCATCCCTGATATCTTGCACCATGCATTATTATGGGCAGCCAGTGCGGCCAGGTCTTCTCTCCAGGGATGCATGTGCCCGGATTTGATTAAGGGTTTTGAAATATGATCAAGGACAAATTTCTGTTTCGGAAACATGCTGACAAGTTCCACTGCCAGCTTAAGGTGTTTTGGGAACAGCAGGAGGTCATAGGTAAGACTGTAGGAACCGAGTAGTTCCATACCCCTGACAAATTCCGGTCTAAGCATAAAATCATCATCCGCCTCATCCTGGATAACATGCCTCACTCCTACCAGTTTGGGATTTGCAGCAAACTCATCTAGTTGTTTACCCAGCTGCTCTGATCTCAGGTCTACCCATCCTACAACCCCCTTAATGAAGGGATATTGCTCAGCCATTTCAAGGAGCCACCTGGTTTCGTCCAGGCTCTGTCTGGCCTGTACAACGACAGTTCCAGATACCCCGGCTCTCTGTAAATCTGCTTCCAGGTCGGCTGGCAAATAACTTTGCCTGAGAATGGACATGGAATCATCCATCCAACCGTAATCCTCCGAATTAAAGTGCCAGAGGTGGTGATGGGCATCGAGGATCATTGCCTAATCGTTATGTTTATAAATCCAGATCTTTCAGAGACTGAATATAAGCACAAATTTGTAAATCAGTATGAACTTTGATTTCTGCGTTGTGTGGTTGTTAGCCGGATACTTGTTCGCCTTCCTGATCAGCTTCCTTTTCAGGAGTTGATTTTGTATCCTTCTCAGTTGTGGATTTGCCTTCTTTTGCAGGCTCAGCTTTGGCTGCCGGTTTTTTCTTTTTGCCGATCTCGATCAGATCGTATTTCAGGAGTAGGTTATACCAGTTCAGTACCTTTTTTATATCAGAAATATATACCCTGTCCTTATCATACTCGGGAAGAATGGTGCTGAAATATTCCTTGAGTTCGTCCGGGGTGGATTTTGGAGAGATGGCTTCTTTTCCGTTTTCATGGGTATGAATGGATGCCACTACCTCTTCAAACTTTACTTCTTCATCTTCTGTGTAAATGGCGATGTCTTCCAGTGCGCTTACCTTCATGGTAGCGAAGGCCTGCATCCGTTTGCCGGTTTCAATCGACTCAACTATGATCCCATTTCTACCCTGGGAAACAAACCGGAACAATCCCCCATGTCCCGAGATAGCCATCAGGTCTTTCAGATAACTATCCTCTTCCTTCACGGATGCAACAACATCTTCTACCAGTTTGCTGTCTTTTTTCGCTTTAGTATCATCCTGCTTTTTCTCAGCTGCGGGCTTCTTGGTTTTGGGATCTTCTTTTTTCTCTGCCATTAGTAAATGTTTATCAAGTATTCTTACGCAAATATAATGATATAGTTATCTCATTCCACGTTCTTTTTTAATCTTATCATATGCATCCTTAACCTTACGGAACTTCTCCCCGGCAGCCTTCTTGATATCCTCCCCAAGATAAGCGACCTTATCAGGATGATATTTATTGGCCATACGACGGTATGCTTTCTTGATTTCCTCATTGCTTACTGCTTTATCAACCTCCAGTATCTTATAGGCTGAATCAACATCTTCGAAGAACATATTCCGGATGGACTCCATATCGGCGGAAGAAATTCCAAGGTAATCTGCAATTTCTTCAATAATTCTTACTTCTTCCGGATGTACCTTACCATCTGCCTGGGAAACACCGAAGAGGAAATGCAATAATTGAAGCCTGGAAGCCTTATCGAGTCTCTGCCTGATCTGCATGCTCACATCCCGCAGAGGTATCTGCTGTTTCAGGAGGTCACGCAGATAGAGCATGGCTTCCCGGGATGCAGCGGGACCGAAACTCTTGTCGAAATAGTTGCGTACATAATCCAGTTCAGACTGCATGACTCTGCCGTCTGCTTTCATAACAGCGGCTACAAGTACAAGCAGGCTCATGGTAAAATCTCCATGGGTGGTACCGGTGAAGATTCTTTGTCTTTGTTGCCCAGGTTGACTTCCGTCCTTCTTATCAAACATGGATCCAACGGCGAACCCGATCAAACCACCTATAGGTCCACCGAACGCCCATCCGAGTCCCCCTCCTATCCATTTCCCGTACTTTGCCATGTGTAATCGATATTGTTAATTAGATATTATAGGCGATCAAATATCATTCCATCCTGCTCACTGCTCAATTATACGTTTCCTGATCAAGCGGTCAGTGCTTAGTACCTGGGGTATAACAAGCTCTTTTTCATCATTTTGTATCCTCAAATCTGTCATTTTGGCGGCTTCCTCCGGATCAATCTGGCTGGCCAGCCTTGCAAGAACTTCCCCACGTTCAATTTCGTCCCGTTTCATGATTCTGTGAATACGAATTTCTTCAGGTGCTGTGACAAGTATGGTAAGATCCAACTCTTTCCATCCTCCGGATTCGAATAGCAGGGCTGCCTCTTCAATAACATAGGGACCGGTCTGCTTTTTTGTCCATCGAACAAAATCTTCCCTTACTTTTGGATGGACTATTCCATTGACAAAAGAACGTGCCTCTGAATCGGAAAATATTTTCCCGGCCAAATATTTTCTGTCCAATTCCGAATCTTTGAAAACCTTTTTCCCGAAATGCTTCAGCAGTTTCTGGCGGACTTCAGGATCTTCCTTCAATATTCTCCTGGCCTCTGTATCGGCATCATATACCTGAATATTCAGGTTCCGGAATATCCGGCATACAACAGATTTACCGGATCCAATTCCTCCTGTAACTCCAACCTTAAACATTATCTTTCCAGGATATATTCAACACTTTTGGGACTAAAATTCAAGGCTTGGATAAAATCAGGTGCCTTTACGAGTTTAACCTGAAGTTTGCTGCCAAGCATGCTGCCAGCATCTGCATAATCAATCACGGCCCTGAAAAGATGTTCATTAAGTGTCTCATAGGCACTTAATCCAACCTGGCAGCTGATCGTCACCTTGCCCGGAAAAGTTCTGAGCACCAGGCTATCGGGAAGATTTACCACTTCTATGGGAATGGTAAAACTGGCCTCGGTAAACTTGTCTACAGGGAGCTGTAGCCAGACTTCAACCGGATCAATATCAATTTTATTTATGGTCAACAGTTTTAATTCCTGGTTAAAACTTTCGGATATGGATGACTTGCTAAATTCCTCTGTACTGACAGCAAATATGCTGTCTACTATTACCTCGGGACCGGATATTGTTACACTATCCGGTTCCAGTACAAAGGGCCCTACCTGCATGAACTGTTTTTCAAAAGAAAAATCCAGTTTTGCTATGACAGGAACCTGCTTATGTATCCTGGCAGCAAAAGTAAATATCAGTGAATCCGGGCTAATGTCAAGTATCTCAATCTCGCTTGATAACTGTCTGGCGATATCATCTTTGGCAGAACTGGTCAATATATATAAAGACATGGGATCATTCCTGAACCGATTGGGAGAGAATGAGTTAACATCGAAAATAATAGGGGTTATCCGGGACCTTAACTGGTAACTGATGAGGGTAAATCCACTCGCATTTACAGTAAGTTCAAGCCTGTCAGGAACATCATTTACCAGTACTTTGTCCTCCGGAAACCTGATAAAGCGCACCGGGTAAGAAATGGATGATGTATAATTCTTGTTCAGGGCAGTCAGGAACCAGAAAAGGACAGAAAGCACCAGGAAGAAGAAAAAAATAATCACCTTCCTGTTTAAAGTAATCTTTTTACGTTCTGACTCCCTGGCGAACTTTTTGATCAGATCCCCAAGCTTTCCTTTCCCCGGTTCGTTTACCTGCATATGTTAACAGTTGTAAGTATCCAAACTGACAACCACGGGATGAATACGCCTACTTCTGGTTAGCCAGGTCTGTATTGTCCTTGATAATGGCGTTCTTGTCAATCTTGATCCTTACATTATCAGCAATCTCTACAGTAACAGTCTGATCCTTAAGATCGGTTACTTTACCATAGATTCCACCTGTGGTAACTACCTTATCACCCTTACTTAATCCTTCTCTGTAAGTTTTAAGGTCTTTCTGCCTTTTCATCTGTGGCCTGATCATAAAAAAGTAAAACACGACAATGATCAGCAGCAGAAATACAAAAGATGGAATTGGACTTTGATCCGGCGATTGCGGCATCAGAAAAATCAACATAAAATTATTCATCACTAATGGTTTATTTAAAAAATTATGAATTCGAATTTATAATATTAGCCCTGATTGTCAATTGGACAAGCCTGACTTTTCCATTTGTATTCAGGGTAACCGTTTTGCTCTGTTTACCCATCCTGCCGGTTGAATCAAACACTACCTCCACTGTTCCTTTACCTCCGGGTGGTACCGGTTCCTTACTGAAGCGGGGGATGGTACAACCACAACTGGCATTGGCATCCAGGATTATTAAGGAGCCTTCTCCTGTATTGGTAAAAGCAAAATTATATCCCACCTTTTCTCCCTGCAATACGGTTCCCAGGTCATGCTCCGACTTTTCGAAACTGATCTCTCCCCCCTTGCCCTGCAATTCATTTCGATTACCGGACTGATCCATAGATTTCTCCTGGGAGCAGGATAAAAACGAAAACAGGAGTATCAGTAATCCAGTAAGAGATTTTATCCACATAAACGATTCAGAAAGTGCAAAGTAACAATAATTTTAGTTTACCAGCAACAACAAATTACTAGGCTTCACCAATAAGTCCCCGCCCGCTTTTTACAATCTTCCCTTCAGCCTTTAAACCGGTAAAAATATTATCAAGAATACCATTGATAAACTGGCTGCTTTTTTGGGTACTGTAAAGCTTGGCAATCTCGATAAATTCATTTATCGTAACTTTTGTTGGGATGGACTTGAATTCAATTGCCTCAGATATTGCCAGTTGTAGGATAAGACTGTCAGTAAAAGCAATCCTTTCCAGTTCCCAGTTATTCGCCGATGTTTTGATCAGGCCCAGATATTTCTCTTCATTTTTAATGGTAGTCCTGAGCAAATTTTTACTGTATGCCAGATCATCCTTATCTTTGAACATAGGCAATAACTCCCCACCTCCCGGATCATTCGAATTGAATTTCTTCAGGGTTTTGACGATCATTTTTATTACAAAATCGATATCGTCAATCCAGAATATACTTTGTTCTTCGAGGTTTAAATAAAGATCCTCATAGTTCATTACCACATCCAGTAAGATTCTTTCAAGTATGTTTTTATCACTTTTGTAAGAGTGATCTGAATCGGACATATAAGACTGGAAGTATTCCGTATCCAGGACAATGGTATATAGTTTACGGACAATTTCAGGATATTGGACCCAGCTTATTGGCTTAGTAAGGAGGAATTTATTAAAAGAAGCATTTTCCCTTAATTGTCGGATTACCTGGTTATCAACAAAACGGGTATTGGGATGAAGATCTTCCTCCGTTGGAATATTCTTTTGCCGGGCTTGCTCAATTCTTGATTCCACAAAATCTGCCAGATCAATTATCAGCATCATCAGCAGATGATAAAGCTCAAAAGATTTTTCAATACTGTGGATAAGGTCCTTTTCTGCGCTGGAGTAGGTTTTACCCGCAACTTTATGATAGGAATACAGGGTTAGAAACACCTTAATCCGTAATAACCTTCTGCTGAACATATTTTTTAAAAGAACTATGAGATTTGAAAAACGCAAGCAAAGTAAATTAAAAAATTTAAATAACAGGAAAATACATGACAATATTCCTTAAAAATCCCCCATAGTCAGATTGTTATGACTCAGTATCAAAGTCCTCATTATTTGCAGAATTCTAAAATAATTTTCTATTTTTGAGATTGTTAACCAATAACCTAACAAAAATTATCACTGATGGCAGACGGAACCGATAAAACTGAGGAAGGTATAAGGACCGAAAGGGAAGAGATTTTTTCAAAGTCAGTTAGAGCTGGAAAAAGGACTTATTTCTTTGACGTCAAGACTACCAGGAGGAACGATTATTATCTGACCCTGACGGAGAGTAAAAAAAGGTTCAACAGGGATGGAAGATTCTATTTTGAAAAACACAAAATCTTTCTGTACAAGGAAGATTTTGAGAAATTTACCGATGGATTGGCTGAAGTAATCGCATACATCAAAGCCAACGCGCCAGAGATTCTTGATCCCATTGAAGAAACTGATTATGCAGCCGGGGCTCAGAAGGAAGTGCCTGCTGAGGAATCAGTACAAGCAGAGCCTGAGGCAGTTGAAGGTAGTGAATCAACGATTGACAGTGTAGATAGCGAGGTTAGCGAACCTATTACCGAAGATTTCTCGAACGTTGAGTTCGAAGATCTCGAAGACTTGAAAAAAAGCTGATTAGTTTTTAAACCTGGGACTTACCCTTCCCGGTTTTCATTCTGCTGGTTTGCCTGTTCCTGCCTGAGGAGGAATTCTTCAATTTCATTGGGTCCTAATTCCCTTACATTGGTGACAATAAAATTTGATTTTAAAAAGTCACCGTATTGATTACATTCCTGTATGGCCTCCCGGAATGTTTCTTTCAGTGAAACCCTCAGGGGTATAATAACCATTAGAGTTGCTAATGTCCCATTGTATTCCAGCTTTTCAATTTCCGCACTACAATTTTTAAGGCTGATTTCAAATTCGTTACGGACAATTTTCTGCTGCAGTTTTGTGAATTCTCCCTCCTGCTTACGGATCAGAACCACGAAATACCTGAGCTTCGAACCTTTTCCTCCGAGTCCGGTTGATATAAACACCTGGTTTTCATCAAGAAACTGGCTCTCAAGAAGCATTCTGCTTTCCTGAAGTGCCAGGATAGCCCAGTCCCGGATCTCATCATGACCCTGGTTCAGATAACTCTCAATAAAACGGTAAGCTTCAACCTTTTCCAGGGACGCCAGCCGGGCAAAAAGGTCCTTTTTCTGTTGCTCTGTCCATTCCCTTGTATAGAACCCCTTCATTTCCTTCAGGACTTCCTCTGCACTAAGATTCTTTTTCACTGATTTGGAATACTCGAAATATTCCATCTGGAGATCAATGTCAACCTTTTCCTCCAGTATGCTTAGTGTGCCGGGAGATTCTCCAAATATCTCCTTTATTTTCTCATATATTGTTTCTCCTGACATTCCGATTAAAATTAAGAAAAGTAAATCCTAAAGTCAATTACATATATGCCTAAACAGAAAAATCGGGAAAATATTTTTTAAATTGCGCATAAATCAAATACCAGAAAAATGAGAGTATTAGTTATAATGATTTGCATGGCATTTATTACAGCAGGTTGCTCCTCTTCCGGCTCAAAATCCTCCGAAGCTGAGGCATCAGATAAGGTAAGCACATCGGTAGAGAACCTGTCCCATATCCATCTTGACGTTAGCGGGATGACCTGTGAAGGATGCGAGAATGCCATCGTAGCCAGTATTAAAAAACTGGACGGCATCCAGGAAGCCAGTGCTTCCCATACAAATGCAGAAGCAACAATCGTGTTTGATTCCACTTTAACTACTGTCCATGACATCTCCCAAGCCATTGAGGATGCCGGGTACAGTGTAGATGGTGGAGCCACTCATTCACATCAATAGACGGAGGAACATAAAAAATGGGAGACATTTTTCTTACCGTTGGAGGATCTGTCCTGATAATTGTGGGCATCATCGGATGCATTCTGCCCGTAATTCCGGGTCCCCCTCTGAGTTTTGTGGGACTCCTCCTCCTCCATTTTTCAAAATATGCTGAATTCAGTTTTGAATTCCTGCTGCTGTTTGGAGCAATAGCCGTGATCGTTACGGTGCTTGATTATGTTGTCCCTATATGGGGAACCAAGAAGTTTGGGGGTTCCAAAGCAGGGATGTGGGGTGCAGGTATTGGATTGGTAGTTGGAATTATAGTACTGGCACCGGTTATGCCTCTGGGTATTCTTCTCGGTCCTTTCGCAGGTGCAGTAATCGGGGAATCGATAAACGGGAAAAAATCCAAAGAAGCTTTTAGAGCTGGACTGGGGTCACTACTGGGTTTAATGATGGGAGTGGGACTTAAACTTGCTGCCTCCCTTGTAATGACATATTACTTTGTGAAAGAGTTGATCGTCTGATGAAACGGTACGAATATTAACGCTCGTTATATCCTTTCTTGGAGTGGGCCTTGGCAACCACGAGATTACGTTCATGAATCTCTTTTCGGTTTAACTCCTTTACAGCCATTTCTTCCTGCTCATCATTTTCCATTTCGATAAAGCCAAAACCTTTTGATCTTCCCGTGTATTTATCCGCGATGAGCTTAAGACTGGTAACTGTACCGAATTCCTGAAAAATCTCTTTCAGTTCTTCTTCCTTTACCGCATAGGGTATATTACCAACATAAAGTGTCATATTGAAAATGCTGGTTTAATTATATACAAGTTACAAATAAACTTACCAAAATGTCAAGTAATTTGTATAATTATCGCATTTCCAAGACATTAAAAAGGAAGAGTTCTATTTTCCCAGGGTAGCCACCATAACCGCTTTTATAGTGTGTACGCGGTTTTCAGCTTCATCAAATACAATGGATGCAGCTGATTCAAAAACCTCCTCGGTCACTTCCATTGCTGTAATTCCGAATTTTTTATCAATTTCAGCTCCAATCCTTGTTTCCGTATTGTGGAAAGCAGGCAGGCAATGCAGAAACTTCACATCCGGATTCCCTGTCAATTCAAGGACCTGGCGGTTCACCTGGTAAGGTTTTAAGAGTTTGATCCGCTCTTCCCATACATTTTCAGGTTCACCCATCGATACCCAAACATCCGTATAGAGAAAGTCAGCTCCTTTGACCGCTTTTTCCAGATCATCTGTTACAGTGATGCTTGCACCGGTAGATTTAGCTATTTCTTTGGCCTCCTTAACAAGTTTCTCCTCAGGCTGGCAGCTTGGGTCAGCAGCAGCTCTGAAATCTACTCCCATCTTGGCTGAGCCGATTAAGAGAGAATTCCCCATATTATTCCGGGCGTCCCCCAGGTAGCAAAAACTCATTTCGTTGAGAGGTTTGTCAGAATGCTCAATCATGGTTAGAAAATCTGCCAGCACCTGTGTCGGATGATACTCATTCGTCAGGCCATTCCAAACTGGTACACCGGAAAATTCAGCAAGGGTTTCCACCCTTTCCTGTCCAAATCCCCTGTACTCAATCCCGTCATACATCCTGCCAAGTACACGGGCAGTGTCTTTCATAGATTCCTTGTCCCCTATCTGGGAACCACTCGGACCCAGATAGGTAACATGAGCACCCTGGTCATACGCGCCTACTTCAAAGGCACAACGTGTACGTGTTGACGATTTCTCAAAAATCAGGGCAATATTCTTCCCCTTCAGGGTGGGTTGCTCTGTCCCACTATACTTTGCTTTCTTCAGATCGGCAGCAAGATCCAGCAAAAATCCGATTTCCCCAGGTGTGAAGTCCAGTAGCTTCAAAAAACTGCGATTTCTTAAATTGAATGGCATTCCTTAAAATTTTGATATAATTAAATTAACGAGCCTGTAAAGTTATGTATTTACACCTTACGTTAGTCCTCGTATTCCATGGTAATTTTCGTGCCGTATTTCCTGTCATCCAAAAGGGTGGCCTCGGTAATCACAGATTTATATCCTCCCTGTTCTATAAACTGAAGACAGGCACGTATTTTTGGAGCCATGCTTCCTTCAGAGAACTGTCCCTCTTCCAGGTACTTCCTGCAGTCCTTATAGTTGAGGAATTCTACAGAGCGCTCGCTTTCCTTTCGGTAATCCAGGAAAACATATGGAACATCCGTTAGGATATAGAATTCATCGGCTCCGATTCTTGCAGCCAGCAAACTGGAGGCAAGGTCCTTATCAATAACCACTTCCGACGGTCTGACATCCTTGTTTTCATCCAGGTATACCGGGATCCCTCCTCCCCCGGAAGCAATAACAATCGTTCCCTGCCTGGCCATTGTTTCAATAACCTTTTCATTACTGATCCGTATGG
The DNA here is from genome assembly GCA_963777115.1 of uncultured Bacteroidaceae bacterium. Taxonomy (GTDB): domain Bacteria; phylum Bacteroidota; class Bacteroidia; order Bacteroidales; family SM23-62; genus SM23-62. The sequence goes on from CAVZPP010000006.1 coordinate 275,251, forward strand.
GTTTGGGAGAAGGAACAACTCTTCTCCATCCACCGGGTTTCTTTACTTCCTCCTTGAACACCCATCCTTTTTCATCCTCCAATGCCTTTGCCTCTTCCCTGGAATATGCTATCCCGATTCTCTTGGTAGGATTGTTAAATGCAGGATCCTCCTTATTCACTTCCACCATGGTAACAAGGGTGACCACTTCCTTACTGATCTTATGTTTGTTAAGTATGTTTCTGAGCATTCGCTCGATCATATATCCAATCCCTCCCTGGGAATCAGCTACACAAATATCTACAGGCATCCCCGGAATGCCATAAAGCTGCTGACCGGCCTCGTTCCTTAGCAGGATGTTGCCAACCTGGGGGCCATTCCCATGTGTGATCACAAGGTCATAACCCTCATTTAACAGAAACACAAGGTTTTCCAGGGTTTCAGTGGTATTATTTTCCTGTTCATCAATAGTGCCCTCCTGTCCTCCTCTCAAAAGAGCATTTCCTCCCAGGGCCACAACTGCTAACTTCTTCATTTTAACATTGTTTTCATAGTAAGAAAGGATACAAAACTATAAAAAGCAATCGATCTGACAGCCCGGGTTAAACTTGTTTAATAACAGTAAATTCAATGGTTGGGAACTTTTGGAATATTGAAAACCCCTGTTCCAAACTTTTATACTATTTTTACGGTTTATACCATGATCCCCCGTTTTGATTAAATCACTCCGCATATATCTGATCCCTTCACTGATGCTCCTTTTTTCGTCAGGCTGTAAACAGAAGCCACCGGCAGAATTGGCAGAAGGTGAGATCAAGTTCAGTATCACTTATGCCCGGGACAAGGTAGGAGGTTATTCTACCTCCATACTCCCAAAAGAAATGACCATGGAATTCAATAAAAATATGGTAAAGAGTACGATTGCCGGGGGACTCGGGTTCTTTGTTCTTGTGAATGTTTCGGACCTGAAGTCAAACCAGCATACCACATGGCTGAAATTCATTGATAAAAAATATATCTATGAAGGGGAAAGGAAAGAAACTCCCTGTTGTTTTGGCATGCTGGATGAGATGCAGCTTGATTATTCCGACAAGACCAAGGAAATATCCGGACTTATGTGCAAACATGCCAGGGCAAGTTTTCCCGATAACGGAATTGAACCATTTGATATATGGTATACAGAAGAATTGGGAATCTCTGATCCCAACAGTAATAGTCCCTTTAACGATATACCAGGAGTACTCCTTGAGTTCAATACCCTGATGGGTAACGCCAATATGCATATGATAGCGACTAGTCACAGTATTCAGAAGATACCTTTGAAACATTTTCAGGCACCAAAAAACTACCGTCCGGTCTCAAAGGCCGAAATTGACAGTATTTTAGAAGCCCTGATGAACTAGTTCAGCAATTTTTCTGAATGATTTGAGTTAGAATAATCAATGGGCAAAAAGGCGAACAAAAAAAAGCGGGTTAAGTATTTCAAATTCCTGAGCGACGAAAGGTTTAAGCTTACGTTCGGGATATTTTTTATTCTGTTTTCACTTTATCTTTATCTGACATTCATCTCTTATTTCTTTACCTGGAAGACTGACCACAGTTTTGAATGGTCAAGGGTATTCTCTGGACCTGAACTGTTAGTTGAGAACTGGGGAGGTAAATTCGGAGCCTTCCTGGCAAATAAATTTATCAATCACTGGTTCGGACTTGCCTCTTATCTTCTACCTCTTGTCCTGTTTGTCATTGGACTAAGAATGATAAATATTAAAACCTTCAGGATTGGAAAAACCATTAGAAATTGCCTGCTCGGCACCATACTTCTTTCTGTCATACTCTCCTTTCTCTTTGCAGACGCCGGAGGATTTCTCGGCAGCGGTCCGGGCGGAACTCATGGATATTTTCTGAGTGAATGGATAGCCTCGGTACTGGGCAAAACCGGGACCGTCTTTCTCCTGGCTGTTCTGACACTTGCTTTCCTTGTATTCTCATTTGATTCTGCTATTGACAGACTGATGAAGCTGTTTAAGCCACGGAAAAGAGCAGATAAAAATGATTCAGATACGGAATCAGAGCTGGAGAACGGTGAATCCGAACCACCCGGTAATGAAATTGATCCTGAGGGATGGACCAGTCCAGACGATACCCGATTGAAGGGTGAAGAAAGCCCTTCCGGGGAAGCGGAACTTGAAATCGAAAATCCGGATGAGAGTGTGGAATTCGAAACAAGGGATATGATTCCTGAAGAAGTGATTACCGACGGAGACCGCAATATCGGCAACGATCCTGTGACAGATGAAGTACCTGCCTCAGAACAACCGGAAGCAAACGGAATCGAATTGACTGTGGAAAAGGCAGCCAACGGGGAGCAGGTTAAAGGGGATCCTAAGATCGTGCTTGAAAACTATGATCCCACCCTTGATCTTTCAAACTACAAATTCCCCTCCCTGGAATTGTTGGATGAACATGCTGATCAGAAATCCTCTGTCAGTGAAGAAGAACTTATCAGCAATAAGAACCGAATCGTTGAAACCCTGGCAAACTATAAGATAAAGATCGATAAAATAAAAGCAACCATCGGTCCCACCGTTACCCTTTACGAAATCGTACCGGCACCCGGCGTCAGGATCTCCAAGATCAAAAACCTGGAGGATGATATTGCCCTCAGCCTCTCAGCCCTGGGAATCCGGATCATTGCCCCCATCCCGGGAAGGGGAACAATAGGTATTGAAGTCCCGAACCGTCAGCCGGAAATAGTTTCCATGAGATCCATATTGGCCTCAAAAAAATTCCAGGATTCAAAATTTGAGCTTCCGATTGGGATCGGAAAAACTATATCCAATGAAACTTATGTGGTGGATCTTACGAAAATGCCACACCTCCTGATGGCCGGGGCAACCGGACAGGGGAAATCAGTGGGACTGAATGCCATCATTGCTTCACTCCTCTACAGGAAACATCCTGCACAGCTCAAGTTTGTTATGATTGATCCCAAGAAGGTTGAGCTTACATTATACAATCATATTGAAAATCATTTCCTGGCCAAACTGCCGGACTCTGAAGAACCCATTATCACAGATACCCAGGATGTGATTAAAGTCCTGAATTCTCTGACCATTGAAATGGATAGCCGCTATAATCTTCTCAAATCGGCTAAGGTCAGGAATATCAAGGAGTATAATGAAAAGTTCATTGCCCGAAGGCTGAATCCCCAGGAAGGCCATAGGTACCTGCCGTACATTGTGGTAGTAGTGGACGAATTTGCAGACCTGATCATGACAGCGGGCCGCGAGATCGAAACTCCCCTGGCCAGGCTGGCACAGCTTGCAAGAGCCATCGGTATCCACCTGGTGATCGCTACTCAACGACCCAGCACCAACATCATCACCGGATCTATAAAGGCTAATTTCCCGGTCCGAATGGCATTCCGGGTGACCAGTATGATGGATTCAAGAACGATTCTGGACAGTCCAGGTGCAAACCAGCTGGTTGGAAGGGGTGATATGCTGATCGCTATCGGATCCGACATGACAAGGCTTCAGTGTGCCTTTATAGATGGACATGAAATCGAAGGCATTGTGGAACATATTTCCGAGCAGCAATCTTATCCATCTGCCCATCTTCTGCCGGAATACATTGATGAGAATGCCGGAGAGCTGGATGAATTAGATCCGAATGACAGAGACGAAATGTTCGAAAAAGCCGCCAGGCTGGTAGTGGAATACCAGCAGGGATCAACCTCCCTGATCCAACGGAAATTCTCAATCGGTTATAACCGGGCTGGAAGAATCATTGACCAGCTGGAATCTGCCGGTATTGTGGGACCCTACGAAGGCAGTAAGGCCCGGCAGGTAATGATCAAGGACATTCTGAGTTTGGAACAGTTTTTGGATAGTAGTCTTGGGGAGTGATACCTGAATTACTAAAACAATTAAATTATCATGGCAAAGTTCCTGTTCTTACTGATATTTGCATTTAGCTTCCAGGTTGGCTTTTCCCAGAAGGATCCCGAAGCAAAAAAAATTCTTGACAAGGTTTCGGCCCGATCCCAGGCAGATCAACCCATACGGGTTTCCTTTGAATACCAGTATGAAGACCTGATGGAAAAACAGACAACTACCCGTAAAGGCAGCCTTATCCTTGAAGAAAACAGGTTTAAACTTACACTTGGTGAAACCGATGTTTACTGTGACGGAATAACAGTATGGAACCATCTTGAATCAGCAAATGAAGTATATGTCAGTGACGCAGAGGAGGGTAATAATTCCGATGAGTTTTTCATTTCAAACCCTTCTGATCTTTTCACATTTTACAATGAGGGATTCAAATACAGGTTGAAGGGTGAGATCCAATTCGATATGAATACATACCATGAGATTGATATATTCCCGGAAGATCTGGATAAAAATTACCATACCATAAAACTGCTGATTGATAAAAAGGATCTGAGGATTTATTCTGCCATGGCCTATGGAAAGCATGGGGCCAATCATACCGTTATCCTGACGGATTACGAGGCCAGGGTTAAAACGGATGATACAACCTTTGTATTTGACCCGGCAAAGCATCCGGGAGTTGAAGTGGTGGATACCCGGTTCTGATCACCTATTCGGGATACTCAATCCTCACATGATAAATATTCAGAAGTTTCTTCAGGAAAATCCCCTTAATCCTGTGAATATCGCGGAAGGTTATATCCGCATCATCGAATTGTCCCTCTTTAATCTGGTAATCAATAATCTGAGAAACCAGATTCCTCAGGCTCTCCTCATCCTTGGTCTTCAGGCTCCTGGAAGAAGCCTCAACGGAATCTGCCATCATAAGTACAGCCGTCTCCCGGGAAAAAGGTTTGGGACCCGAGTAAGAGAACTTTTCCATTCGGCTCCCATCATCCGGATACTCTTTAAGTGAGGATTTATAGAAATACTGTACCACGGAAGTCCCGTGATGAGTGGTAATAAAATCAATTATAGCCTCAGGCAGACGGTGTTTCCGGGCCTTTTCTACACCCTGGGTCACATGATCTATGATGATCTTTGCACTTTCTTCAAATGAGATCTTATCATGAGGATTTTCATCCGTAAGCTGGTTCTCAATGAAATACATAGGATTCTCCATTTTGCCAATGTCATGATACAGTGCACCTGTCCTTATCAGCAGGGCATTACCTCCAATCTGGTAGATGGCTTCCTCAGCGAGGTTGGCAACCTGCAGACTATGCTGAAATGTTCCCGGAGCCTTTTCGGCAAGTTCACGAAGAAGTGGCTGATTGGTATCTGAGAGCTCTATCAGTGTGGAATCAGATAAAAATTTAAAACCCTTTTCAAAAACAAAAATCAGCGGGTATGAGGTCAGTATCAACAGACCGTTACCGGCAAACCAGAGAAAAGTCTTGGACTGAATGGTACTCAGGTTCCCTTCCTGTATCAGTGAAAAGGCGAGATAAACCGTTGAATAGGTGGCTATGATCAAAACGGCTGTAAGGAAAAGTATTCCTCTTCTATATGAATTGGTCAGGCTGAAAATGGCTACGATTCCTACGATCAGGTTCAGGAAAATGAATTCAAAACTATTGGGTGCCCAGAAACCGACAATCAGTATCACAATAATATGAATGAACTGGGCGAGGCGGGAATCAAAAAAGGTCCTGATCATAATAGGAACCAGGGCAAATGGAAGAAAATACAGGCTCAACACATCCGTCCTGAGTGTAAAACTTGAAACCGCTACCAGGATTAGTATCAGCAGGAGTATGAACGCAGTTTCACGGGTGGATTGGAGGACTTTCCTTTTAAAATTAAAGAGGAACAGGTAAAGGAGTACCATTAATATGATAACCAGGATCGCCTTGCCAAGGAAGATAAAATTAAACCAGCCCTGAATTCCGAGATTTTTTTCATATTCCTTCCGGATGGATTCAAGCTCCTGGAATTTATCCGGGGTCACCAATTCCCCCCTGGAAATAATTCTTTGTCCTGACTGCACCATTCCCCTTGTCAGGGAAAGCTGGTTGATAAGCTCAGCCTTTACCGAGTTTGAGGTTTCTTCATCATAAAACAGGTTCGGAACAAGAAACTCATTAATATTCAATGACTTAAAGAAATTAATATCTGAATCCATATAGAGGCTGTCTGCATAGGACTCCAGACGACCCAAAACATATTCATAGGCGTTTTTCTGGGTAAATACCTCATTATAATCTCTTTCCTCTGCGACCTGCTCTTCTATGATAACTATGGTTAGATTTGTATTATCTACCCGCTGAAGAACATCTTCATTGCTGATGATCCCCTTGGAATGGACAAAACGTATGATATCTCCGGCCAGGTCATGATAGACCTCCTTCCTCGAAGTATCACCTCCTGCACTTCCCGGGTATGCTTCCCACTGATTTTCAAATACCTCGTCCAGTCGTGTTAGCTGCTGGGTTACAATTTCGGGGTTGATTAGAAAATAAGGTTTGAATTCCTTGAGGATACTGTCACGCTCAGTGGAAACTTCCTCATCAAACTTATAAATTGGAAAATCAAAAGGGGCAATCAGTTCATCATGCATCCAGGGTGTTCCTTTCTGAAATTCAAACCGGAACCTCCCCTCTCCCGGGAAAAGCATAAGTATGATAAGGGTCGTTATAATAAAAAGGGAAACAATATAGATCTCCTTTAGATTCCTGACCAGGAAAGAAATAAGTCTTTTCATCGGCATGAAAATTTTGACAAAAATAGTAAAAGGATAGAATTGATACTTATTTAAATAGCCCTATATTTAAACTTTGTTTATAAGAAATGAACCACGGCCTTGTCCAAACCCCCTGTATCGCAGTAAGAAAAGAGCCTGCAGAGCAGAGCGAGATGATATCTCAGCTCCTTTTCGGTGAACTATTTGAGATCCTGGATACCCTTCCACACTGGCTGCTGATAAAAAACAGCTATGATGCTTATGAAGGATGGATAAGCCGCAGCGGCACCAGGCTCCTGACAGGGGAAGACCTGAAAAAGTATTCAGCCTATATCCATTGTATTCAAAAGGATTCCTTCCTGCCTTTGCAGAGAGCTACAGGTGAGGAAAGAATGCTTGTTCCTGCCGGTTCCGTTCTTTATTACGAAGAAAAACAGTCCCTTAAAATACACTGCGGGGATACCTACCGTATGGAAAAACCCTGCCGGCAACTCTCAGGAGATTTGTCAGGGCGAATTCTGAAAACCGGAAGGCAATTCCTGAACATTCCTTACCTCTGGGGAGGAAAAAGTACTTTTGGCACAGATTGCTCGGGCCTGGTACAAACCATCATGAAGATCATCGGCATTCCCCTTGGAAGGGATACATCAGTCCAGGTTATGGAAGGAACTGCCGTTAATATGCTGCCGGAAGCCCGGACAGGTGACCTGGTGTTTTTTGATAATGAAGAAGGGGAAATTGTTCATGTGGGACTCCTGATGGAAGAAGGCCAGGTGCTTCATGCATCCGGCTATGTCAGAATTGATCCCATTGACCACCAGGGGATCTATAACAGGGAATTAAAACGCTATACTCATAAACTCAGGGTAATTAAAAGAATAATTCAAAACCAGTAATTATGATTGTTGTCAACACTGAAACAGTCCATGGAAAACAGATCTCAGAATCCATGGGTATTGCAAAGGGAAGTACAGTCAGAGCCCGTCACCTGGGCAGGGATATATTCGCCGGACTCAAAAACCTGGTGGGTGGAGAAATATCCGAATATACCCGGCTGCTGGCTGATGCCAGAGAAGAAGCCTATCAGCGTATGGTTCTGGATGCCAATCGCATGGGAGCAGATGGCCTTGTAAATGTAAGGTTCACAACCTCAACGGTAATGCAGGGATGTTCAGAGATCCTGGCTTACGGTACTGCAGTTAAATTCTGAACCAGGCATATCTCTCAATTTTCGATAAGGCTTTAACCATTTTTTCTATCTTTGCACGATGGAAAAATATAACCTTAACCACCTGCGTGAACTGGAAGCGGAATCCATCTATGTGATCCGGGAAGTAGCAGCACAGTTTGAGAAACCCGTCCTGCTCTTTTCCGGCGGAAAAGATTCCATTGTCATGTTCTATTTGGCTAGAAAAGCTTTCTGGCCCGCAAAGGTTCCTTTCCCTTTGATGCATATCGATACGGGACATAATTTTCCAGAGACCATTAAGTTCCGTGATCAGCTTATGAAAAAAACCGGTGCAAAATGCATTTCCAGGCTGGTCCAGGATTCCATTGACCAGGGAAAGGCCACCGAAGAAACAGGGATTAACGCCAGCCGAAACGTATTACAGACAATTACTCTGCTGGATGCCCTTGAAGATTTGAAATTTGATTGTGCACTGGGAGGCGGTCGCCGTGATGAGGAAAAAGCCCGGGCAAAAGAACGGTTTTTCAGCCATCGTGATGAATTTGGACAGTGGGATCCGAAAAACCAGCGACCCGAACTATGGAATCTCTTCAACGGTAAGAAAAAAATGGGAGAGCATTTCAGGGTATTTCCTTTGAGTAACTGGACAGAGATGGATGTCTGGCAGTATATCTATATGGAAGAGGTGGATATACCGGATCTGTATTTTACGCATAAACGCAAGGTGTTCAACCGGGATGGTGTCTGGTTGGCGGATGCCGATTTTATGGAAAAGAAAGATACCGAAGAAGTTGTGGAAATGGATGTCCGCTGCCGAACCATCGGAGATATCACCTGCACCGGACTCACCCTTTCAAAGGCAAATTCCCTGGAGGACATCATCCAGGAGACCGCAGCCACAAGGGTCACAGAAAGGGGTGGAAGATATGATGACAAGCGTTCCGAAGCCGCCATGGAGGATCGCAAAAAGGAAGGCTATTTCTAGCCGCATAATACCCCTTCCGGGGAAATAAATTCAAAAAAAACAATTATAGAATGGCAGATACAAAGGATTTTCAAAAGGGTTACCTGAATATGGAATTACTACGCTTCACAACTGCCGGAAGCGTTGATGATGGAAAAAGTACACTGATCGGCCGTCTCCTCTATGATAGCAAGGCCATCTTCGAGGACCAGATGGAAGCCATAGAGAGGGCCAGTGAACAGAAAGGTGATGAGCATGTTAATCTGGCTCTTTTGACAGATGGACTAAGAGCAGAAAGGGAACAGGGCATTACCATTGATGTGGCATACCGATATTTTGCTACACCGAAACGGAAATTTATCATTGCCGATACCCCGGGACATGTGCAGTATACGAGAAATATGGTAACAGGCGCTTCCACAGCCAATGTAGCCCTCATCCTGGTGGATGCCCGTCAGGGTGTACTGGAACAGACCATCAGGCATGGGTATATCGCCTCATTACTGAAAATCCCCCACGTAATCGTCTGCATCAATAAAATGGACCTGGTGGATTACAAAGAGGATGTTTTTACCAAGATACAGGAAAGATTCAAGGAATTATCCGTAAAGCTGGATATCCAGGACCTTCGTTTTGTACCCATTTCTGCCTTAAAAGGGGATAATGTGGTGGATCGATCCGAAGTCATGGATTGGTATGATGGACCAACTCTCCTTTACTTACTGGAAAACATTCACATCACAAGTGATTACAATTATGTTGACGGCCGATTTCCCGTGCAGTACGTAGTTCGCCCCCAGGCCGAAAAATACCATGATTACCGGGGATATGCAGGCAGGATTGCAAGTGGAACCTTTCAGCCTGGAGATAAGGTTGCTGTTCTGCCCTCTGGATTCACCTCCGTTGTTAAATCCGTTGATACCATGGGAGAAAGCCTTAGCATAGCTTTCGCTCCCCAGTCAGTTGCCATTACGCTGGAAGATGACATCGATATCAGCAGGGGTGATATGATCGTAAAGCAAAATAAAATGCCTGACACGGGACAGGATATTGAGATGATGGTCTGCTGGCTGAGCGAGACCCCAATGCAATTGAACGGAAAATACAGTATTAAGCATACATCCAGTGATGCAAGGTGCATTGTTAAGGAAATGCCTTTTAAGGTCAATATCAATACCCTCGAACATAATTATGAGGATAAGGGACTTGTACTGAACGAGATAGGAAAGATTAAGATCCGTACTACCAAACCCCTGTTCTATGATTCATACCGCAGGAACCGAATCACCGGATCAATCATCCTGATCGATGAATCAAACAATAAAACCGTAGGGGCAGGAATGATTGTTTAGATTTAAATTTGGACTCTATAATACCGAGTCCCACCAGACCCTGTTAAAGATTTGCACTACATCCGTGTTTTCATCATTATAATCACGCTCACTCTGGGGATAAGGATATCTTCTGGGAACCTGGGTCCCAACTGTTGGAGTTAAAACTGGATAACCCGTCCGCCTCCAGTCCGTCCAGCTCTCAAGCTGGCAGAACATATGCTTGTACTTCTCAACCATGATAAACTCCAGAAGTGCAGGTCCCGATGTAGCATCAATGGCAGCCTTAATACCTGTCAGCCAGTTTGCATTACCAAAATCGTTTTTATCGATCCCGTACTTGTCAAGTGAAGCATTAATTGCAATATCCAGGTAATACCTTGCTCCGTCTTCCTCTCCCTGCATAAAATAAGCTTCTGCTATCAGGAACTGGGCTTCGGCATACTGGGCAAAAGTAACAGGTGCATACCTGAGGGTCCAGTATCCTTCATCCCCATCCCAGATATTCAGACCGTAACGGGGATCCCGTGAATTCCCATAATTCCTGTGTGAGAAATGACTTGCATAAAAGGGATTATCAGCTGCATATCCCGGTCTGAGGGTAATAAACTGATAGAGAGGATTCCAGCCCGAAGAACTGATATCAAAAAACACCTCCATATCATCCCCAACACCGGCAAACCCCTGGTTCTCCAGGTCGGCTATAATGACATCATAATTGTCTGGTGGCCGGATTTTTAAGAGGTGCATCCGGTAGCGACCCCTTAAATGATAGGCCGCCTTTAACCAGCGGATTTCATCACCCATGTAAAAATAATCTGCGCTGACTTCATACCGCGGAACGCTGTCATTCTTCAGGTCACTAATAGCTTCGTCAAGCAGCCTGAAAATATCATCATATACCAATTCCTGACTATCCATTTTGGGTTTCAGTACAGGTGAAAGGGCATTTCCCTGAAAAGCTTCCGTATTGGGAATATCTCCCCATAAATCTGTCATATTTCCCAATGCAATTGCCATCATCACTTTGGAGATTCCGCCAAGTACAGGGGACCGGGTTTCTGGAGCGTCGCAAACGGCAATCATTTGTTTCAGGTCCATCATGGGACCCGTATACATGGAATTCCAAAGATTATTCGGATCAGAGGCCCTGTAATTATAGCCCTGAATAGCACCTGCCTGAAACCTGACTCCCTGGATTTGCTGCATCCAGATTCCGGCTGTTCCGGCTACATCAAATCCGCCTAAATAATAGGCAAGTGAAGCCTGTACCCCAGGCAGCAAAACATCCGGAGTGGTTTGCAGGGGGGCATCCGGATTTATATTGATCTCCGGGTCAATCCACTTCTCGCAGGAGGTAAAAACCAGTAAGAGGATGCTTATAAGTCCGATATTTTTCATTATTCTCATTTTAACAGTTTTTGCTTAAATGTCAATCTTGATTAAAATCCCAGTCTGAGTCCGAAAGTATAGGACTTCACCCCCGGATTATTGAAATAATCGAGTCCCAGTCCATTATTATTCCCCACAAGGCTTGTCTCAGGATCCACACCGGTATAGGGTGTGCTCATCCAGAGGTTGATCCCGGTAAAGTACAATTCGAGCTTACGTATGGGTGTCGCATCGAGGATTGAGGCCGGGAAGCTATAGGCCAGGGATATTTCCCTCAGCCTTACAAAACCGGATTTCTCAACATAGGGTGAGGATGCCCCGTTAAAAACAGATCCTGCCCCGTTGTCACCTGCATACCAGGACTCATCAAGAACCACAGTTGTGGTATTGGCTTCACCGGAGGATACAACATTGCCGTCATTGTCATAATGTCCGTAAACACCTTCCCATAACTTCTCCTCACCACGGGTTTCTGTATCCTTATGTGTTCCGAAATAATACAGGGCACCTTTGGTTCCATTCCACATCAGTCCCCCTTTCTTTATATCTATAAGTGCAGTCAGGGTTAGGCCTTTAAACATAAAGCTATTGGTAATACCTGCTGTCCAGTCCGGATTCACCCCACCCAGGGCTTGCTGATCAGGGTCAACAAAGGGGAATCCATCCAGAACTGTATTGGTCGGATCATCATCGATCAGTAACCTCCCCTGGTCATCCTTTGCCCAATCCAGTCCATAGAGCATACGGTAGGGACTTCCGACAATGGCCCGGACCTGGGGCTCAACGAAACCGGAGAGCTGAAGGCTGGGGACATTTTCGGCAAGACCGGTGACTTCGGAATAGGGATTGGACCAGTTGATTATTATGGCCCAAGTGAAGTTACTGTTCTTGACAGGCTCGGCATTCAGCATGATCTCGAATCCGCTGGTTTCCATGGTGCCTGCATTCAGGTAACGGTCACTGTAACCTGATGATCTGGCAATGGGAACACTGAGAAGAAGGTCCTTGTTAACGGACTGAAAATAACCGAGATCAAAATTCAGTCTTCCCATGAAAAATCGCAGATCCGTTCCAATTTCCCAGGTATTCATATTCTCAGGAGTCATGGTCTGGTTCCCGATTACATTCCCAAGGGTATAGGAATTCACCCCCAGGAAGGGGAACTCGAGACCGTTTGTCCATCCATCACCCGGACTTGGCTGGTAAAAATAGGTTTCGGTTGCATAAAGGGAGGCATCATTGGCTATCCTTGCATAAGAACCCCGAAGTTTTCCAAAGGAAAGAATCGAATTATCTGCCAGGAATGGCAGCTTTGTGAATACAAAACCAGCACTTATCGATGGGTAGAAGAAAGAATTATTGTCCGCCGGCAGAGTGGTGGACCATTCATATCGTCCTGTTGCATCAATATACAACATGCTGTTGTAATCAAATCCCACATTCCCGAAAACAGCTGCGGTTCTTTTCCTGGCATTTCCTTCATACCCCCTGGCATCAGCCGTATTAGTCAAATTATAAAAATCAAGGGCTTCCAGTCCGAATGCAGCGGCAGCTGTATTGGTCCAGGTGGACTGGTACATATTATGTCCCAATGTGAACCTGAAGTTTGATGTACTTGTCAGGGCCTTATTGATATTCATGATCAGGTCAGAATTGAAATCGGAATTAACCTGGCTTGATCTCCAGTTATATCCATCCGGGAATTCATTGGATCCCTTTTCAAAATAATTATGTACGTCTTTAAACCAGTTATCCACCCCTATCCGGTAACTGAAGCTTAACCAGTCGCTGGGCTGCCATTGTAAATTTATATTCCCCAGTATACGGTTCACATCGTCCGTATACTTGGTCTTGTTTACTGTCCAGTATGGATTATCATATCCTCCACCTCCCCTGTAGGATCTTTGCGCACCGCCAGGAAGCTGGTATTTGAACTCATTGTCAAAGTTCACAGGGGTTCTCATCAATCCCAGCATAATACCCGAGAGATTGGATCCTTTCTGCATCCTTACCCCTTTAGAATTAATGTAATTCGCTGTGGCCCCAACGGTAAGGTTCTTTACAATATCCTTGGTCCCGCTGAACTTGATGGTTGTTTTACCAAATTTATTATTCGGAACAACGCCCTTGTCCTGGTTATTGCTAAGGGAGAGATAGAAAGTACTGGTCTCGTCACCCCCGGAGATATCCAAATGGACCTTATAAGAAATAGCCTGTTCGAAAAATTTGTAAGGATCGTAGGCAATCGCCGGGGAGTTCGGATCGGCAAGTGCATTGTCGGATGTTACAAGCCTTCCATTCGGGTCCCAGTGCGTGATCCATTCATCCATAGGTATCTGTCCCCCAAATTCACCCCAATCATCAGCAGGAATGTAATCGGGATCGGTTGTATATCTCAAATCTCTCAGACTTGGACCCCAGGAAAGGCTGTTATCCCATCCCTCAGGTGCAGTAAGCGGTTCATCCGGATGCTGAAGAGATGTTTCCCTTCCGTATATTCCGGCCATAATCTCTGAGCCCTGGGCAAAGCTCCTCTGAAGTGGAGGAAGCTGGGTAACCTGTTCTATCCTCAAGGAAGTGTTCAGGTTTACATTCATTCTGCCTGATTCTGTCTTCTTACCCTGCTTGGTCGTTATAATTACAACCCCATTTGCAGCCCTGAGTCCGTACAAAGCAGTAGCCGCACCGCCTTTTAACACATTCAGGGATTCAATATCATCAGGATTCAGGTCGATGGCACGGTTCGATTCAGATACACCGGCAATATTGTTACTCGAATTCCCGCTGTTGTCAATCGGTACACCATCCACAACAAACAATGGCTGGTTATTGCCGGTAAGGGAAGCTGCTCCCCTGATCTCGATAAAAGTTGAAGCACCGGCTTCACCACTGGCACGGTTAAGATAAACACCAGCCACTTTTCCTCCCAGAGCATCAAGCACACTGGTGCGGGCAGAATTCTCTATCTCCTCTGAACTTATTTTCTGCACTGAATAGCCCAATGCTTTCTGTTCCCTCTGGATACCTATCGCGGTAACAACGACCTCCTCAATCCCAACAACATCCGGATCCAGAACAATATCAATAAGAGTCCTGCCTTCGATGGGAATTTCCTGGGGCACCATGCCTACAAAACTAAATAAGAGTGTAGTAGCATTCTCCGGAACGGCAAGTATATATTCCCCGTCAAGATTGGTGACTGCCCCGACCGTAGTTCCTTTGATTACAATTGAGACCCCCGGTAAACCAAGTCCATCTTCTGAACTCGTTACCGTACCTGTGACCTGTGTGCTTTGTGCCAGTACCGGTTGCAAACAACTGAGCACAATCATTGCTAGTATAGCAGAAAATCTTCTCATAAGGTTAAATTAAAATTATTCTCCTTACCAAATCTAAAAAAAAATCTCAACAACTCACGAATCCCGCTCCTTCCTATTCCCAATATTTCTAAGATGGTTAATCCAGACTTTGCCCTATCTATGAATCATTCTATTTTAGAAGAGAGATAAAATGCTTATTAAAAGGAAGCTGGTAGTTTACTGAAAGGAAGCAAATATACTGGACCGAAGCATGTAGTTTACTGAAAGAAAGCAAATAGTTTACTGAAAGGATGTATTGTCTGAAAGTTACCGGGAATTTGTCTTAAGTATCCTGGACCTGTATTCAGATCCGTCTGTATACCTGATTTTCAGAATATATACACCAATTTCAGCAATGTCAAACAAAACGGTGAATTCAGTGCCTTGATTCAGATCAGAATATACAAGTCTTCCATGAATATCAAATATATTCAGTGCTGCAATCATCCTTGAGGATGAGATCTCGAAATTATTTTGTACAGGCAGGGGTTTGATGATCGGGGCAGAATACTTTGATGGAGAATTTATGGTCGAAGGGAGAACATGGGCTGAGACCGGAAGCTGCACAGATAACCTTGAGGTGTCGGTATCATAGCATAAGGTCAGAACATCCATGAAGCTTCCTATTGAGTCCTCCTGAAAAAGTATTTCCAGCTTACCGCTTCCTCCGGCCGGCAGGAATAGCGGGAAGTTATCACCAGGATTGAAGCTGCCGGTACGGCTAAGCAGGGTATTGACAGAAATATCTCCATCCGTATTATTTCTAATTTGCAGGGATTCTGATGCAGGTTTTTCTATTGAAGTTTGGATAAAATGCAGAGAATCTGTTCCCAGTGTAAAGACCTCAGATTCCCATTCGGAACGTAAACAGCGATAGGAAGGCAGACTGATATTTTCAAATTGGGCTTCAAATACCAGCTTTCCGGAGGCATCATATTCTGAAACCGGACCGCTGCTGTCGCCTGGAACGGCACCCCAGTAGATAAGTGTATGATTGTTCTCCAGTCGCTGCAGGTTTCCCATGGCAAATCCATAAACCTGGGGATCATGCTGGTATGCAGTAAGCAGGGTTGCCGATTTCTGCTCCTGGTCAATACTGTATTCTAGTCCCCTGGAATACAGGGAATCCGAGTTATATCCATTATCATAGAGTGTCAGATTCCCGTTAGATTGAATAAAAGCCGTGTGTTGTCCACTGAAAGACTTTGTATCATCGAAAAAACTGAATTCATTGTTCTTCCCTCCCATCCTCCAGATAATCTCACCTGTCTGCCTGTTGATCCTTGTTATTTCACTCATGTTACGTGTGGAAATAATCAGGCTGGTATCGCTGTCAATTTGTATGGAATTGGCATGTGCAAAGTCGCATATGGTAAACTTGCCAAGAAAATTTGCCTTACATTCCTCATATGTATCGGAAACCTCCAGGTGGTCCCAGCTACGCCACTGGAACTGCAGGTCCCTGTTTTCATCAAATTCCTGGATAATGAATCCGACCACCAGTGCATTGGAGTCACCATCTTCTATGATCTGGCTGAGATTCATTGGCCTGTAATCATAAGCAAGCATGAGAAAATGTCCGTTTTCCTGCAATACAAACTCATGCATGTTTGCCATGTAGCCATTGGCCATAAAGAAAGTATCTACCGGCTGAAACCGCTTATCAAGTGCTACAAATCCATCCAGCTCATAGTCATGATAGGCAAGGTTTCCGGTGGGATGTGGCGCGAAATTATATACCAGGTAGGGAAATTTGCGGCAGAATACATTTGTTCCATAATTATCAAAGGCATATAAATATCCCGATTCTCCCGCATATACAGTGGAATAAATATATCCTGGAGAAGGATTATCGGAATGAATGATTTTTACCGATGGCTTATCGACCTGTGATGATTTCAGCATTTGGCTGTAGGGAGAACTGCTGGCATTCGAGTTTGCAGAAATTACAGGAATCCTTTCAGGCTTATGCCTGACACGAAACCAGAACTGAAAAGCCGGTAGCTCGGATCCTGAGATGGTTTTGATGCCCTCATCCATTCGAATTATCACTTTTTCATTCCATGCAAACCGGAAACCTGACCTTATTATCAGTGTTTTATTATCCTCCGTCAGCTTTACCCGAACCTCATGTTTCCCGCTTATCTCACCCTCCAGGCTGAAATAACCCCTTTCAATGGAATTTTGGTCAATTTCGGGACCGTAACGGAGGGTTATTTCTGATTCCGGATTATGTCCATTTGAAAAAGGCATGGGAGAAATGTACAGGTATGAAGAAAGGACAATTTCCCCGGCATATGTTTCTGCATGCCCTGGTAATTCCCATGCAGCAAACAGAACAAGATGGAACAATAGTAAGATTGTAATACGGATGGTTCTCAACTTACTGTTCTTTCTCAAATCACTGATTCTTAACAAGCCTAAGGGTTGTAACGCTTCCGTGCAATACATCTTCAGTCCTGACAATATATATGGATGCAGGCTGATTTTTCAGATCCAGGATATGGGTATCCGATTTGATGTTTTTCGCTGAATAGACCTTGTACCCCCGAAGGTCATATACAGAAATATTTCTTCCCGCCTGGTTATGAAACTTCAAGACGAACATTCCATCTCCGGGATTCGGAAAGACCTTCGTTAAGCCGGAATCATTAAATCCAGAACCGGCTAATCCCAGTCCAGTTGAAGGTCCCGGTTCATAGGTAAAAAATACAGATGATACTCCGGAGCCCCTGTTACCTGAATAATCTTCAAATTCATCGGAAATCGCAACATAGTATACCTGGCTGTCAGCCAGTGAAGAGTCAGGTGTAATGGTAATCAGAGTTTTGTCTGTGCTTATTACTGCATCGAAGGGAATATTTTTACCCTCGGTTCCGTCCCTCCTCAATACTATCAATGAATCAACATTCGAATAATCCAGTTCCACTCCACCTGCTTTTCTTACAGCCTCGCTCATGGTAATATACACAACAGTATCGACCGGAACATTCACCGATGAATCGAGGGAGATCCTGGCTGTGGGCGGGAGCTTATCCATTTTGGTTCCATACAGCTTAACTTGCTGGGCGATGCGCTGTACAAGAGTGTCAGAATTTATATCGGAGTTTATGGTCAGTACATCTTCCAGGTGGCCTGTATTAATTCCAATGGGGAAATATTCCAGCCATAGGGTGTCAATATCCCCTACTCCGAGTTCGACAGGAAATTTTGTTTTTACACCGAAGGCATTACTGCGGGTGGACCAGCCCGTAAGGGTTACCGGATATTCTGCATTATTTTTTATGGTAAGCAGGTAAAGTCCAGCTGTATACCCGTCCCATTCCCCGAAGTTGACTGAGTAGGTATTGGGTTCGAAAAGTGTGGTTCTCCACGGGAATTTATACACCTTGGCGGCGCTTATTCCATCGGAGAAATCAAGTTGAAGGGATTTTGAGCCTTCGGGATGGACTTCAATAATCGAGGGTTGGCTGGCCTTGCCACCATAACATGTGATTGTATTACCGGATGGCAACCTGCGTGTGCTTCCCCCGGAAGGGCCAAACACCTTTTTGTCAGCATCATATTCCCATACCAGTTCAATGGTTTTATTTGTTTCGTCAATAGCATATTCTATTGCCCTTGAGTAGGAAGGATCTCTTTCATTCCCGTTATCGAAAATCGTATAATTTCCGTTCTCCAGAAGCCTGAAATCATGGGGTTTTGAAAACATCTGGGAAGAATCGCCGAAACTGAACTGGTTGTTCTTTCCTCCCAGGCGCCAGATGATATCTCCCGTTTGCCTGTTGATCTTGGTTACCTCATTCATTGTCCGGGAGATAAGGAAAATATTGCCATTCTCATCCACATCCAGTGAATTCGGATGCACCATATCAACGGAGGATGCTGTCAGGTCACTGTAGGTATCGGTAATGCTAAAATGATCCCATGTATTCCATTCAAACACAATGCTTTTATCCTGATCCAACTCCCGGATTATACAGCCTGTCACTGTCGCATCTACCGGACCCCCATAAGCACTCAGATCGGTAATCCTGATATCCTTTCCGAACATCAGAAAATGACCATTCTTAAGCACAAGGAAGTCATGCGAGTCAATGGTATAATCATTCATCCCAACAGAATCAACTATTACAAAGGAACTATCCATAATATAATACTTCATCTGCCCTCCCAAATCATGCTTGAAAGAAAGCATCCCATTTCGCTGAATAATCAATCCACCGCCCCTGCCTGAGAGGTAACGGTAATAAACCGGGGTGCCGTAATTATCCAGGATCATGGCATATCCAGGAAATTTTGTTTTTACCGGCCGGCTTGATAAAAACAAATAAGCTTCATCGGGAGAATTGGAAACGGAAATTTCATATTCCAGAAAGTCATCCGGCAGTATAAGTGATTGTCCTTTAACCTGTATAATAAGAAAGGCTAATAAAAGAACAGAGTAGATATATCGAACACCTGGAAATTTCATTTCATTGTTATATAATAATTAAGCGGTCTTCCTTCAATTTATTTGCTCCAACATAGTAATAATTTAGGAATACACCAACAGGTATATAATCGATTGGGATTTATCACCTTAAAGCTGAATAATACGTATAGCAAAAAAGAGGCCATCCTACAGGACAGCCTCTTTTTTAATTATCTCACGATAAGAACTAATTCTTAATTCGGTCCAATTGTCATGGTTCCACCTCCAAAACTACCTGCACCAACCTGGTATGAACCAATGTTAATTACAAGTTGTTTTGCACAGGTGTTTACAACACCGACTCCGGTGGTTAACCAGGATTCACCATAACCATAGAAATTACCAGACATCCATACCTGGTTTCCAGGAGTAAGGGTAATGGAAAGGTCCTGGAAGCTAACTACAAATTTAACAGGAGTGTCCTGAAATCCGTCTGCCAATCCATCAACAATTACGATACCAGCACCAGAACCAACATAATCAGCATCTTCAGCAATAGTAACCGGGAATGTTCCAGGCCACCATGCATCAACGCAGGTTTTAACACCCACATAATCTGCCATATTGAAGGCACATGGAACAGGAGCAAGGAAATCTATAGTACCAACACCTACTTCATTGGCCATTGCATCTATAATTCCGGTTCCAATCATTCTCACTCGTTGACGATCTCCAACTGCATCATAAGCCGGGACAATACTTCCATCCTTCAGGTGTACAACAGGGAAGAAATGAAAATCATCTCCTTCCTTAATCTCAGCTGTGGAGCCAAGATCATCAACAGCAGCAACAATGTCAGCCATTGTTATTGATCCGGTGGCCGGTAAAGAGGTAATATTATCTACCAGTACGGACTTTTTAGTATAATCTCCTAAAGGATGTGCTGCGTCATCTACATCATTGTAGACAATAACCAGTTGAATTTTAGAAACTTCAGGCTCCCAGAGGGCACCAATTTTCCAATCAAATGTGAATATATCCGGATTAGAGACATCTACTAGTTTATCAGCAGCACCCTCATCCTGAAAGGTCAAATAAACTACCCCTCCCTCTTTCATGCCTTCGTCAGGCAGGGGACCGTTCTTATCTCCTTCACAGGACACAGACATCAGCAATACAACCGCTGAAAGAATGCTTAAAATTTTATTTATATGTTTCATCTTAATAATGATTTTATATTGTAACAATTATTAATCAACATCCCAGAAAACCTTGCTGGTTCCAGGAGTTTTCTGATCCGGTGCACTGGAATTCAGTGAAAGTTCATCATTACTCCAAGGCAGTGACAATGCATATGGCCTACCAGAGGTAACTGCTACAGGTCCGGTTCCATCAGGACCACCATCAGCTACATCTCCCATTGTAAGAGGATCAAACATAACAGGATATCCGGTCCGTCGATAATCATTGTATGATTCAACAGCAGAGCCAAAGGCAGCAATCCACTTCTGTGTCATGATATTCTCAAGCTTCCTGTCGTCGTTGCCAGCATCAAAATCAGCGAGTACATTGGTTACATATACTGTGTCTGCTCCTGAACCTAAAAGATCAGGGGGACTTCCAAGTGCTGCCATTCCGCTGATCATATCAACCTGGTCGAATGCAGCATACATACCCATTTCAAGAAGATCCCTTACAGGAGTAGCATCTGCAGACTGTCCCTCCTGAGCAAGCTCAGCCCTCATAAATAGTACATCAGCATAGGTGATCATCTTGTAGGGTGCTGCACCTGAGCCATCACCTTTTCCAAGTGAGCCACTCTTATCAAGATCGGCATCATCAAATGCACCACCACAAGGATAGAGTCCCATCATGGCAAAAGTGTTCCTTCCACCATGGTCACGGTTTGGTCCGGTTGATCCGAAATAGATAGAAACAAAACTACCGTTCATATATTCGGGATCATTTTCCGGCGCTTCACCTGCACCAAGCTGTGTTGCAATATAATAAGGTATCCGGGGATCCTTGTTTGCAGTGTAGATATCATCATTTTCACCCATCAGAATCTCATAAAACCATGGGCTTATATAATTACTTATCTGTGCACCGCTGTATTCACCGGTGAAGGCCGGATTCCTGTTATCCGGAGCTTCTGTAGTTCCAAAAGGTACCCAAAGATCTTCTCCTGGACCGATCAGATTAGCAGCAGGATCTGCAACCAGTGCATCAACAGCAGTCTTGTTATACATACTTGTCAACCTTACATTCAGGTATAACTTGAGCTTGATCGTATTGGCCGCCTTAACCCATGTAGCAACATCCCCTCCGTAGATCAGGTCATCGGATCCGGGTACCAGCAGGTTCTCTGCATCGGCATTGTTAAGGTCAGCAAGACCGGCATCAATCAGATTGAACAACTCTGCATAGATGGTTTCGCCATTATCGAAAGTTGTATTAGAGATACCGGGCACATTGGCATCTGAATAAGGAACATCCCCCCAGAGGTCAACTATATGTCCGAAAACATAGGCCTTCAGCACTTTGCCGATACCTGAATAGATAAGATTATCGGATTCTTCCCCATCGTTAATCAGAATATCAAGCGTAGGTATAACCGTTGCATAAAGATCCGACCAATAGGTAGTCATTCCGTACCAGCCTCCAGTTACTCCATACTGATCAATGGCTTCACGTGAGGTCAACTGGTGTACGTAGACGGCAGCTACATAGCCCAAACGGCTGTAACCGATACCGAAATCATCCCCAATATCATAATACACACCAGGAAGTATCTTTTGAATATCTATGGTTGTAGGCAGATTTGGGTTCTCATTTATATCCAGCCATTTTTCACAGCTAGACATTAAAATGAGGATTGAAAATATAAATAATGTTCTTTTCATTATTCTCAACATTTATAAAGAATTAAAATAATATGCGTAAGTTAAAACCCCAACGCTTTGTAGATGGTGCACCGCTGTATTCTACACCCTGTACGTTAGTGGCACCGTATGTGCTCACCTCCGGATCAAAGTTGGTGTTTGGTGGAACATTCGGAGCGAAGTACCAGATATTCCTGGCAGTAAAGCTTAGGTTGATACCCTTTATCGGGGTACTTTGCAATATGCTTGAAGGAAGATCATATCCCAAAGAAAGTTCTCTCAGCCTGACAACACTGGCGTCGTATACCTGAAACTCTCCAGCGGAATTGATACCAAAACTAGTATTTGGTCCACCGGCGTAGAAATACAGGTCATTAACCGTAAGCTGGGAATTGTTTGGAATAACATCTCCATTTCCATCCAGTATGGGTTCAAGTGTAAGCGGATCCCCGTAAACACCAGGTATAATTTGTGTTGTTTCCCTGTCCTCAGTATCCTTTGTCACGCCCCTGCCTAGCAGTGAAGTGATGGAGTTGGAGAAGAGGGCACCCTTATGCCTGTAATCAACCAGGAAGGATAAAGAAAGACCTTTAAAACTTAATCTGTTCGTCACACCCAATACAAAATCAGGATAGGGTGATCCGTAAGCAGTCTTTTCTGTTTCCTTAATGATGTTCCCGTCACCCGGATCAATCAGGTAATTGCCTGCATCGTCCTTGGCAGAAACTTCGCCATAAAATACTCCATATGGTTCACCAATAATAATGGCCGATGAAGGATCTCCGAAGAGCTGGCTGACATAGGTCAGGGAGTCTTTATCATTAATGTTCAGAACCTCATTTACATTACGTGAAAAAGAGGTATAGATATTCCAGTCAAATCCTGAAGAAGTCCTCACCGGAGTAAGATCAAGTGCGACTTCCCAGCCTTTGTTATCCATCCGCCCAACATTGGTATAATAGTTAGTGTATCCCGAAGTAGGAGCGACGAATACCGGATAGATCATATCTGTTGCCTGGCTCTGGTAGTACGTTACATCAAGGCCTATCCTGTTATTGAAGAACACCAGGTAAGTACCGAATTCAATGTCTGTCTTGAACTCCGGAGTAAGGTCGACATCATATCCAGTCGTGGGTCTGTACATAGCAGATTGTCCAAGGAAAGGGAAGTAAGGACCAGTCCCCAATTTATTCAAACGCAGTGAGTATACGTTAAAAATACTGTAGGGATCGGCATCCATACCCACTTTACCCCAGCTTGCGCGGATTTTTCCAAGGTTGAATACACTGCTTTCAAGTCCCAGTGCATCCGAAAAGATCCAGGAAAGTCCAACTGCAGGATAGAAATAGGAATTGTTATTCTTTGGCAGAGTGGAAGACCAGTCATTCCTACCGGTAAGATTCAGGAAAATGTAATTCTTGAATCCGACTGTAACGTCTCCGAATACACCCATAAGGCGTTGCTGTTCAACTCCGCCGCCGAAAGGAGCTAAACTTTCAGTGTTATCAAGGCTGTATATACCAGGGTTGACAAAAGTAAAACCACGGACAGCCGAGGTTCTGGAATTCCTTGCATTAAGTTCCTGACCTACAACACCCATCACAGAGATATCCCCGAATTCCTTATTAAAGCTTAAAAGCGCCTGTCCGTTCAGTTCCTGTGCATAAGCATCATCTAGTGTGATTCCACCGGATTTCCCAAACACATTGGCACGGGACCCGATTTCTACGATTTCCCGCCTGTTCTGTATGTATGTATTGAAACCGGCTTTATAAGAAAAGGTTAACCAGTCAGTAATATCAACTGCCAACCTGACATTTCCTGTAATCCTGTCCATCCCCGTGATAATCTGATTATTTTGCCATGACCAGAGTGGATTGTCAAATTGGTCACCGTTTGGCTGCAGAGGAAGACCCGTTGCAGGATCTTCATAAGGATCCATGATCCAGGTCCTTCCCAGCCAGAGTGCACGGGCAAAGGAGGAGGCTCCGTAACCGTCGCTGGCCTGGTTGTTACCAAAAATTCCACCAACTTGTTTTCCTCTGGAATAACTGGCACCGGCACTTGCAGTCACCCTATCCCAGAATCTCATGTTACCACCCATGCTGATACTGGTACGATTGAAGCTTGAGTTAGGGATATAACCCTTATTCCGCATATCAGACACAGTGAAGTTATAGGAACCATTCTCATTACCATTCTGAATGTTCAGTGAGTTTTCATAAACAATACCTGTCTGGAAAAGGTCACTTACGTTATTAGGTTGTGCAATATATGGGATACTGTCTCCCCAAAATTGTTCATAACCATCCCATGTTGCGATTGAGTCCAGGTCTGCAAAACGCGGTCCCCATGAACCATTGGCATTTGAATATTTGAAGTTTGCACCGTTTCCATATTTATTCTGGTACTCAGGAAGTTTTGCGATGGTCTCAAAGTTCACCGAACTGTTGAGAGTCATTGAAAATGTCCTAGCCTTTGCACTTCCAGATTTCGTTGTTATTACAACTACCCCGTTTTTGGCCCGGGATCCGTAAAGGGCAGCAGCAGCAGCACCTTTAAGTACGGATGATGATTCGATATCATTCGGGTCAAGTGTGACAATCCCACTGGAATACGCACCCCCGCCAGTACTCTGGCTGGTTGTAGTGTACTGCACGTTGGAATATGGAATTCCGTCAACTACAAACAGTGGTTGATTATCTCCGGTAAAGGAGCTATTACCACGAATAGTTATACGTGTAGATGAACCCGGAGCCCCACCTGTTGATCTGATTTCAACACCGGGAACTTTTCCCTGTAGTGATCTCAGCATGTCAGGCTCTGATTTTTGCAGGGTTTCATCTGCATCAACTTCAACGGAGGAATACCCGAGGGCTTTCTTCTGTTTAGAAATTCCCAAGGCGGTTACAACAACCTCTTCAATTCCAACAACATCCGGTACCAACGCAACATCAACAGTGGCCGCTCCTGCGATTGCCACTTCTTGCGAGATCATCCCGATGAAACTGAAAATCAATGTTGTCGCATCTTCCGGCACAGCTAGAGAAAAACTTCCCTGACTGTTAGTAACCGTACCAATCGTAGTCCCCTTCACCACAACTGATACCCCGGGTAATGATGCACCGTCCTCAGAACTGGTCACATTACCTGAGATCTGCACTCGTTGCGCTTGTAAGAACTGAAAGCTTACAAGCACAAAAAGTGCTAGCAAAGTCATCAATCTTTTCATAGATAAAAATTTTAGGTTTAATAAAACAGTGGTTAAATTAAATTATTCATGGTGTCAAAACTAAAAAAAAATCTCTTGATTCAAAAAAATAAATAGAAATTATTAAATGCATGAATCATGCATTATATCTGCAATTGCTGAAATAATACATGGGTCTGGGAGGTGTATTGAAGACATTAATACTGTTATATCAGGGGTTTCAGAAGTGGTAAAGTTCTGGAAGCACTATGAATACGGGGTTTCAGATACATTTACCTGAATCAGATTGAATGCTTACTATTTAGAATCATTCTAAACCTTTTGTCAACGATTGCCAGAATATCCTCTTCCTGCTTAACAACATCATTTACAATAACTCCGGTCTCCTCCAAAATGTTATTAATGAATTTACTATCGTCCAAATTTCCTGCATTGATCTTTACATTAAGGGAGGCACCTATTACACAGGATCTTATTGCCAGGGCCCCTACCCCAGCGTCTGACACAGATGCAGGGTTACCGGTTTCAGCCATGGCCTTCAGAAGTTCCATGGATCCTGCTGCGGTTTTCATTATCCTGAAGGGTACCAGGATAGCCTGTTTTGTGGCTTCCTCTATGGCCCGGTTTCTTTCATTTTGCTCCTCCTTAGTTTTCTTAGGAAGTCCGAATGCCGCCATGATTCCGTTAAAAGCTTCTGTATCCTCATCAATCAGCCTGAGTAGCTCTTCCTGACAGGCCTTCCCTTTTTCAGCCCATTCGGAAAATTCCTCCCATCGACTATCCCATCCCCGCTTATGTGAGGACAGGTTGGCGACCATGGTCCCCAGAGCCACACCCAGTGCCCCCATGCAGGCGGATATGGAACCTCCTCCTGGAGCGGGGGATTCTGAAGCCGTTTCTTCCATAAATTCCCTAAGGGATTTTCCAGCCAGGCGATTTGAAGTCCCTTCATCCATCATGTACTCAATAATTTTCTCTTCCGGTTTGAAAGGATACAGGTCATCCAGTCCCATTGAAATAACGGCAATCTTAATTAGCTCATTATCAGATACACCTGTAGATCTATGTTGTTTCTTCAGAAAATATCTTCCGGCATCAAGCACAGCCTTCAGGGGTATTAGTCCCACGATCTCAGAACCGCTTACCCTGACTCCTCTTGCCTCAGCTTTCATGAAGACTTCATCGAAGGCCTTATGAACAGGAGTGATGCTTATATTGGTCAGGTTCATGGAAATCTGCGCTTGCCCATATTCTTCAATGTACCAGCCAATTGCCTTTACGGCTTTCAGGGAACCCGGGATCATTACGGGATTCCCCTTCTCATCCATCAGAATCGTTCCGGTAAGGGGATCTCCTTTTCGCTTTACCCTGCCTCTTTCGCGTACATCAAAGGCGATGGCATTGGCCCTGCGGGTGGAAGTTGTATTCAGGTTGATGTTATAGGCAACCAGGAAATCCCTGGCTCCTACCGCTGTGGCCCCGGTACCCGGATTGAATTCCCCCGGACCGAAATCTGGTTTCCAGTCCGGGTCCATTAATTTTTCTTTCAATCCCTCATACTCCCCACTCCTGACATCAGCCAGGTTCCTTCGCTGCTCAGACAGGGCAGCGGACTCATAACAGTATACTGGTATTTTCAGCTCATTCCCGATTCGTTCGGCCAGTTTTCTGGCATACTCAATCGTTTCTTCCATGCTTATGTTTGCGACGGGTACTAAGGGACAAACATCCGTAGCACCAAATCGGGGGTGCTCACCCGAATGCTTACTCATGTCAATCAGACGGGCGGCCATTTTCACACCCCTGAAAGCTGCTTCCACAACCTCAGCAGGTTCTCCAACCAGGGTGACCACTGTACGATTAGTAGCTTTGCCTGGATCTACATCAAGTAACCTGACACCGTCTACCGATTCAATTTCATCGGTGATTTGCTTTATTATCCCCAGGTCCCTGCCTTCACTGAAATTCGGAACACATTCTATAATTTGTTTCATGCTAATAGCTTATTCATTGTATCAGATCAAAAAACGCTGCTGCAAAATCTTCGATTTTAAAGGCAGCTTATTTTTGATCTGATCCAATTCATTATTTGCAATTTGATGAACGGTATTCGATGTTGCCGTTCAGAATTACCGTATCGACCAGGTCACTGCCGTAAGCATAGGGCAGGTAGTCCAGTCCGGGTACCTTTTTTGTAATAATAACACTTGCCTTTTTCCCCCGGCTGATGCTACCGTGTGATTCCTGTTGTCCCATCGCATATGCTGAATTAAGGGTTACTGCATGAAGGGCTTCTACAGGCAGCATTCGCATCTGGGTACATGCCAGTGACATTATGAGCTTCATGTTCCCGGAAGGGGAACTTCCAGGGTTAAAATCGGATGCCAGGGCAACCGGTAATCCGGAATCGATCATTCTCCTGGCAGGTGCATATTTTAGTCCCAGAAAAAACGAAGCTCCCGGAAGCAGTGTTGGCATGGTGCCGGTCCCGAGCATGCAATCAATTTCTTCTTTTTCTGTAAATTCCAGATGATCCACCGAAAGTGCAGAGTATTTAACACCGGTCTGAATGCCACCTGAAAAATCCAGTTCATTGGCATGGATCTTAGGTTTCATTCCCCGTTTTACACCGGCTTCCAGGATTCTTTCGGTTTGAGGAACGGTAAAAAAGCCACGGTCACAGAAAACATCTATATAATCTGCCAATCCCTCTGCAGCAACCGCCGGAATCATCTCATTAACAACGATATCCACATAGCGATCAGGATCATCCCTGTATTCCAGGGGAAAGGAATGCGCACCCAGGAAGGTGGATCGGATTTCAAGGGGTGTGTTCTCCCTAAGCCTGCGGATCACCCTTAACATTTTTAGTTCGGATTCCGTATCCAGTCCATACCCGCTTTTAATCTCCACAGCACCGGTCCCCTGCCTCATTATCTCATGAATTCTTTCAAGAGATTGCCGGTAAAGCTCATCTTCGGAAGTTTCCCTTAGAAGGGCAGCTGAATTGAGTATTCCCCCGCCGCGTTTTGCGATTTCCTCGTAGGTCAATCCCCGGATCTTATCGGTATATTCCCTTTCCCGGCTTCCGGCGTACACGAGGTGTGTATGGGAATCACAGAAGGTGGGAAAAACCAGTTTTCCCCCGGAAGGGATCTCCACGATACCCGGATTAGATTCGCGAAGAGCTGAAATCCTGCCATCCCCCATTTCCCCGAAATCCTGTATGAGGTCATCGGACAACCAGAGCCATGCATTTTCAATGGAATGCAGCCTTCCCATAGCTTCTCCGGCGACAAACGGAAGAGGTTCCGGGTCGCACAGCAAAAGGGATTTTATATCTGTGATCAGGATGCCCATATCATGTACAATAACCAGAAGCGAATTTAGTAAATGTAAAACTGCTCAGGATATGTTATAAAATATTATTTCGAGGATTACTTAACCCAGGGCCTGAAGCAGCAGGGATATACCCACACCTATGTAATTACCCATGGCATATCCTATGAGTCCAATGATCAGTCCGGGTAAAATGATTTCCCTGTTTTTCAGGGATGCTGCCACGACCGGAACAAAAGGAGGGGACATAGAAAGTGCCACCGAGATAATGAGAAAATTATCTACATCCACTTTGAATATTTTGGAAAGAAGTCCATGTAAAAGCAGGGCTCCCGGAACCGTCAGAAGGATGTAAACAAGAAGCGGAATGGACTCGAGGCTGAACATGCTGATATCCGCCATGGAGGCAAAAATCAGGCAGAAAACCAGGATCAGGTAGATCCCTCCCTGGAATGATTTTTCGATCTGTTTTACCCGGGGCACAAAGGACCCGGCGATCCCCAGGGTGGTTATTCCGAGAATAATCAGGGCTGCGTTTAATTCCTTGAAGAAAAGCTGGCTGATTCCTGCAGAAATTCCAAGGATTAATACTGACAGACCGAATGCGGCCAGCAGTGGAAGGCCGATCTTTCGACTGAATATTCCGTCGTAGGACTGATATTTTTCATGGTAATTTTCTTCCGGACCCTGTATTTCTTCCTTGTCCTCAGGTTTGTATGGACGCATAAAAAGCAGAAAGAAACGCTGGGCAACTGTCATGATAAAGAGCAGGGTGAACGCTCCTACTACCAGGTCGTATGTCTGAAGAAGGATAAAGGACTCAGGATCCATGTCCACCGCCAGGCTAATTGCCGCTGCGTTTGGTGCTCCTCCGGAATAGAATCCGACCAGTACACCGGCTGCCTTCCATATTTCAGGAATAACATCCCGGTAAATAAAAAATCCTACCACAACCATTACAACGACTGAGACCAATCCAAGAACAAGTGAAAGAAAAGTTTTCCCGGCCATTTTTAACCATTTCCTGATATCCAGTGAAAAGAGAAGCAGGGGAATGGCAAGGGGCACGATAATGGAGTAAAGTTCTTCCTGGAAACCTGCAATACCATCGGGCAGTATTCCAATATTCCCTATTAGAAGTCCCACTCCATAACAAATCACAACCGTCCCGATTTTATTTACCAGGCTGTATTTTTTATCAAGATGGATAACCAGGACCGGAAAAAGGAAATAGAATAGGGCTATTAGTACGGTAAGCATTCGGTTCAGGTATTGATTAACACCTGTAAATATAAAAAAACCTTAAAACTGGTTGTAGTGTACCTGGTTGCACTCGACCTAATCACATTCGACCTAGTCACATTCGTCGAAACTCTTATTGTACTGGTCAATAGCTTTCAGGCTCATGGCCATGCTGGAGAATCCCCCGTCATGGAAAAGATTTTGCATGGTGACTTTCTTAGTAAGGTCAGAGAATAGTGTGACACAATAATCCGCACAATCAGCTGCTGTGGCATTGCCGAGGGGAGACATACGTTCTGTGAAATCAATAAGGCTGTCTATTCCCTTAACTCCAGATCCGGCAGTAGTGATAGTGGGAGATTGCGATATTGTATTAATACGGATCTTCTTATCTCTTCCGTAGATGTAACCGAAACTCCTGGCAATGGATTCGAGCAGGGATTTCGCATCCGCCATATCATTATATCCGAACAGGGTTCTCTGGGCAGCCACGTAGGATAATGCAACCACCGATCCCCATTCGCTTATTGCATCATGTTTACGGGCAAGCAGAAGGAGTTTATGAAAAGACAGGGCAGAAATATCAAGTGTTTTCAGGAAATAATCATAGTTTAATGCATCGTAGGGCAGGCCTTTGCGCACATTTGGAGACATCCCAATCGAATGCAATATAAAATCAACCTTCCCTCCCAGCACTTCCATCGATTTGAGCAGGACATTTTCCACATCCTTCAGGTTAGTGGCATCCGCTTCGATAATCTCGGACCCGGTTTTCTTTGCAAGATCTGGAACGTTTCCCAGCCTCAGAGCAACGGCTGTATTTGATAATGTGAATTGAGCTCCTTCTTCATGGGCTTTTTCCGCCACCTGCCAGGCGATTGACATTTCATTGAGGGCACCGAAAATGATCCCTCTTTTACCTTTTAATAATCCGTAGGACATGATGGAATAGTTTTATAGGGGGCAAAGATACTAATTAGATTTATTATAAATAAGTAATTCTTTGGCATTGGAGATAGCAGCCTCGGTCAGCTCTTCTCCGCTCAGCATCCTTGCCACTTCAAGAACTCTTTCTTCATTGTTCAGCTGGCGTATCCCGGTTCGTTCACCCCCACCCTCAGTGGATTTATATACCAGAAAATGATGGTCGCCCTTTCCGGCCACCTGGGGGAGGTGGGTAATATTGATAATCTGTTTTCCGGCAGCCATTTTTTTCATAATCTCCCCCACCTTATCGGCAATTTCACCTGAAACCCCGGCATCCACCTCATCAAAAATAATGGTCGGAAGTTCGAGGGAATCCGACAAAAGTGATTTTATGCTCAGCATAAGACGGGACAGTTCACCTCCGGAAGCCACCCTTGATATTTCACGGGGCTCCACTTCAGCATTGGCAGAAAAAAGGAATTCAACTTCATCTCTCCCATTCAGGGTAAATTCCTCCATTTCGTCTAATGAAATCCTGAAAGCGGCATTCGGGATGCCAAGCGTTTTAAGTATACCGGTGACCTCAGTCTCCATCTCGGGTAAAACCTTTTTCCGCTGGCCGGATAGCTCATCCGATAAACGCTGCAAAGAAGCAAATGATTCCTCCCACTCCTTTTCCAGTCCACTGATCTGTTCATCGTAGGAAGAAATATCGGATATCCGGGTATCCAGTTCTTCCCTGATACGGATCAGTTCTCCAATTTCCTTCACCCCGTGCTTCTGCATCAGGCTGTAGAGCATGTCCAGCCGTTCACGCACCATCTGCTGCCGGTTTGGATCCAGCTCTGTGGTATGGCCTGCTGTTTCAGCCTCGGCGGCTATATCTTTCAATTCGATCCAGGAGGAGTTAAGTCTTTCAGCCAGCTCAGATGCGCCCGGGTAATAATCCCTGATGGAATTAAATGCCTGGATGGCGCTTTGCATGAGCTCACGTACAGATTTCTCATCCCCGTCAAGCAGGGAATGCACTAATAAATGGTTTCGCTTGATTTCTTCGGTGTGGTCAAGGGTCTGAAGTTCCTGTTCCAGAACTTCCTGCTCATCTCCTTCCAATCCGGCTTCTTCCAGTTGCTGAAACTGGAAGCTCAGGTAGTCAAGGTCGGCGCGGGACTGCCGGGCCTTCTCGCGAAGTTCCTCCAGCTTCCCCCCAAGGAGGCTGTATTCATTGTACTGATCCCTGTAAGCGGCCAGCAGGTTCTGGTTCCCGGCAACGGTATCCACGACCCGTAACTGAAACCGGTGATCGTTAAGGTTCAGGTTATGATGCTGGGAGTGGATATCCACCAGCCTGACCCCCAGCTCTTTGACCAGGGCAAGATTGACCGGGGTATCATTGATGAAAGCCCTTGATTTCCCGCCCGGGGCAATTTCACGCCGTAATAATACCGGGTCCTCGTAATCCAGGTCATGTTTCTTGAAAAAATTTTCCAGTCCATATCCCCCTACCCTGAAACTGCCCTCGACAAAACATTTTTTATCCTGATCTTTCAATACCGAGGTATCAGCCCTGTTCCCGAGCAGGAGTCCAAGAGCCCCCAGCAAAATGGATTTACCAGCTCCGGTCTCACCGGTAATGGTGGTCAGACCAGGCCTGAAATCTATTTCGAGCTGCCTGATCAGGGCATAATTTCTGACATGAAGGGTATTCAGCATAGTTAGGTGATAAGTACCAGTATCCCTTAATGAGATTCCGGATGGAATATCATATGTAAAGATAAAATTTGTATCGGTTCGGGAAAAAAACTACCGGAAAATTCTCCTAATTTGAAGCCTGAATCTTTTCGTACTTCGTTTTATTGGCCGGGTCAATTTCCTGAAGAATGCGGATGGCGCGGGTTTTTTCCTCGGTAAAGGATTCCGAAAAAATATTGATCAATTCATCGGACTTAGCCTCCAGGATCAGCTGCAGCCAGTAAATGAAGGGATCCGGTTTTTTCCGGTAAATTGCCTGCAGCTTATCCAGATTCTCAGCAATGGCAGCCCTTCCCTCGGTTACTTTCTGGTCCATTACATCCAGTCCCTGCCTGTGATAGCCATATTGGAATTCCCTCAAAGGACGATAACCATCATTCAGGATATCAACCACCAGCCAGTATCGGTTCTTATGATCCAGACTTTCAAAAGGCTTCCATCCACCCTCCCGGGCATTCTGTGCATTCTGAACAATGTTCTCAGCCTGGGAGAAATAGGGCGTGCCCCCCAGGTATCCATAAGAATCGTAATCCAGTCCAATGATCATATAAGCCCAGTACGCCAGCAGGGAGGTCAGGTTCGATGTGTGCTGGGTGGCATCATATTCCAGGGGTTCAAATTCCACGTACCGGAAATGAATATTATTGTCCACAAAATTCAGCATTACAGTATTGTAATTGGTGTTGAAAATGGGCCGTCTGGACTGGATAGTCAGGGTGCCCCGAAACTCATCAGCACTCATCTGTTCTGTAATGTTGAACATGAAATTGACCTCAATTCGCTCGTCAATAGCATAGACATGGTTGGTCCAATTCATATTATTCATAAACTCATAAACTGCGGTCTGCAGGGTCTGAAACACCTGCTTATTGGTGCCCTGAATCTGCTGGGACACAAATTGTACATTGCATTTGAGTTCCTGAGATTTTGCCCTTCCGGGGAAAAAGACTGTAAGGCACAGCAGGAGGAGGGACAGGGTAATTCTAGGCAACATATTCAAGCAGTTTATCAACAATATCTTTGGCAACTTCCTTCTTAGACTTTAACTCAAAAATACGGATATTATTATCCTTTTCGAGTATACTTACCTTGTTTGTATCATACCCGAATCCGGCCCCTTTGTCGTTGAGGGAATTGAGTATGATAAAATCAAAGTTTTTTCGCTTTAACTTTTCCCTGGCATTATTCATCTCGTCATTTGTTTCCAGGGCAAAACCCGCCAGTACCTGTCCACTTGTCTTCAGTTTTCCCAATTCAGCAGCAATGTCAAGTGTAGGTTCCAGTTCCAGGGTCCATCTAGTACCTTTACTTTTTATCTTGTCGGCAGATTTCCTTAGGGGAGTATAATCAGCTACAGCAGCAGTCAGAATACCTGCATCACAGCCAGGATAAAGAGCCATTGAACGGCTTGCCATTTCTGCAGCTGAGGTAACAGAGTAGAGTTTTATTCCCGGGTGAACCGGGGAAATGTTTACGGGTCCGCTGATTAGCAATACCTCGGCGCCTTCCCTGGCACAGGCTTCCGCGATGGCATAGCCCATTTTTCCTGTGGAATAATTACTAATAAACCTTACTGGATCTATCTTTTCATGGGTAGGTCCGGCTGTAATCAGGATTTTTTTTCCTGATAAAAGTCGGGAATTATTGGGTTTTTCTGCCACTTTGAGTAGCTTCAAAATAGGATTTAATATGCTCGACAATTGCCTCGGGCTCCTCCATTCTACCTTTGCCGTAAAGTCCGCTGGCTAATTCCCCGGTGGCAGGTTCGATGATCTCATTTCCATAGGACCTCAGGATATCCACATTCCGCTTGGTAGAAGGATGCAGATACATATCCATATCCATCGCAGGAGCCAGCATTACATGAGATTTACAGGAAAGATAAGTGGTAATAAGCAGATTGTCTGCGATCCCGTTTGCCAGTTTTCCCATAGAACTTGCAGTTACCGGTGCAATCAGGAAGAGGTCGGCCCATAATCCCATATCCACATGAGAGTTCCATTCACCTGCGGCAGTGGAAAAAAAATCGGAATATACCGGTCTCCCGGAAAGGGCTGAAAGTGTGACCGAGGTAATAAACTCCTTGGCTACCGGAGTCATAACAACCTGCACTTCGGCACCCTCTTTAACCATTAGACGAACCAGGATAGCGGCCTTATAGGCTGCTATGCTTGCAGTAACTCCCAGCAGTATCTTTTTCCCTTCCAGCATAATGCTGTTAGATAAACGGTTTATTGTCCTTCCGTCTCAGGTTCGTTCAGACGATAATAAATGCTGTCATCCAGAAATTCCTGGGTAGCAATTAAAGTTGGCTTGGGAAGTCTCTCGTAATACTTTGAAATCTCAATTTGCTCCCGGTTCTCAAAAACTTCCTCCAGGTTATCCGTATAATAAGCAAACTCCTCAAGCTTGCGATTCAGTTCATGCTTCAGTTCCACACTGATTTGATTCGCCCTCCGGGCAACTATCATAACTGACTGATATATATTCTCGGTATCCTTGTCAATTTGGTTCAGATCCCTTGTAATGGTAGTAACAGATGCTTTAGATTTCTTGTAATCCATAGTATAAAATATAATTAACTATTATTATCTATTTAACATATCTATGCTCCCCGTTGCAACGAGGGCAGTATCATAAATTTTATCCGCTTCGCGGCGATACCTGCTATCAGAAAATTCTCCCACAAATGAATAATATTCATCAACAGTAGCCTGGTATCTTTCCATCTGCCTTTGAGGAATACTGTTTTCTGCCAGCAGAAAATGTGATTTTACCAGTAAAAACATTAACTCCTCACGGTGCTCCGTATTCGGGAAATCATTCAGGCTGTTCTGAAGAGAAATGATGGAGGCTTTGTAATCTCCCAGATTATAGTAAAGCTTTCCGCTCATATATGATTTCTGAACCAGCTTATTCCTCATTTCATCAATATACGCCTGGGCTTCAGGAATTCGCTCGCTCCCGGGATTCTGGTACATAAACAGCTGGAAATTCCCAATGGCCTTCTGTGTACTTTCCTGGTCCAATGAGGGTTTAGGAGAAAGCTTGTAATAACAATAAGCAACCATGAATTCAGCCTCTTCACGAAATACGCTGTTGGGATAATTGGCGGCCAGATTGCTAAAATGATGACCGGAAAGGATATAATCCCTCTGCATATAGTAACTTTTAGCCTGGTAATAATATACCGTATCCGCCTTAGTGGTTCCCCGGTAAACGGTAGATATCTGATCAAATAATGTTCCGGACCTCACATACTCCTTATTCTCATAGTATTCCATCGCCTTATCATACTTCATTACGTAATCTGAACTTTTCATTAGTTTTTCATAACCACTGCAGGCCGAAACCAGCACTAATCCAATGACTACCAGTAAGATAACATATGACCTCCGAAAAAACATCGTGCAAAAATACATTATTATGCTATTAATTGAAAATGAATCACTTATTATTTTACGAAGGGATCGTATTTTTATTGCAGATAAAAAAATTAATTTTGTTCCATAATAACCAAAACACAAGAACGTGGACTTATTTGCCAAATTGAGAAGAGACAGAGGCCCGCTTGGGCGACATCAGGAATTGGGACATGGATACTTCCTTTTTCCAAAACTAGATGGTGAACTTGCGCCCAGAATGAAATTCAGGGGCCAGGAAGTTCTGAACTGGAGCCTTAATAATTACCTGGGACTTGGAAACCATCCTGAGGTCAGAAAAGCTGATGGAGAAGCTGCTGTGAAATGGGGACTTGCATACCCGATGGGTGCCAGAATGATGTCAGGACAAACAGTTGAACATGAAAAACTGGAAAAGTCACTTGCTGATTTTGTTGGTAAAGAATCCGCCTACCTTCTCAACTTCGGATACATGGGAATGACTTCCATCATTGACTCCCTGCTTACCCGGAATGATGTAGTGGTGTATGATTCAGAATCACATGCCTGTATACTAGATGGACTGAGAATGCATATGGGGAAACGGTATGTTTACCCTCATAACGATATCGAAAATCTGAAAAAGCAATTGGACAGGGCAACACGCCTGGCAGAAAAGACCTGCGGCGGAATCCTGCTCATCACGGAAGGTGTTTTCGGCATGGCCGGTGACCTTGGCGCACTGGACAAGATCGTTGAATTGAAAAAAGATTTCGAGTTCAGGCTGCTGGTAGATGATGCCCATGGATTTGGAACTATGGGAGAAACCGGAGCAGGTACAGGGGAACATTTTGGCGTTCAGGATGAAATCGATGTGTATTTCTCAACCTTTGCTAAATCAATGGCATCTATTGGAGCCTTTGTGGCGGGTGATAAGGACGTAATTGATTACCTGATGTACAATATGCGTTCGCAGGTATTTGCCAAATCTCTTCCCATGCCACTGGTAATAGGAGCCCAAAAGCGTCTTGAAATACTCAAAACGGAACCCCAACTCAAAGAGAACCTCTGGAAAATTGTCCATGCACTCCAGGACGGCCTGAGAAAAAATGGATTCAATATTGGTGTTACCGAATCACCAGTTACCCCTGTATTCCTACAGGGCGGGATAACCGAAGCCACCAATGTGATTACAGACCTGCGCGAAAATTACAAGGTCTTCTGCTCCATGGTAGTATACCCGGTGGTTCCCAAAGATGTGATCATGCTGAGGATTATCCCTACAGCCGTTCACACTCTTGAAGATGTTGAATACACCATTAAAGCTTTCACCGAAGTTGCTCAGAAACTGAAGGATGGAAAATATCCCAAAGAGCATCCGAATGTTTTAACTGACAATTAGAGTCAGGCAAAATTTTATTGCAAAGGCATTGCTAAACGTCGCTGCATTTAATGCCAAATAAGCATTAAATGATAGGCTCCTTTTTAGCAATGCCTTTTGCTTTTTAAAAATTTTGTCTCCCTCTGTACTTTCTATTTACAATCTGATGCAGTTTGAAAAAAAAGTGATTCTGTCGCGCAGCGATAGCAAACGCTTTTTCAATCTGCTTCAGATTTTAGGTCCCCGCCTTATCTCCAAATAGATTAATCTGCAGGCGGGGGGTAAAACGAAAGCCATTCTGAATGGCTAAGCGGGCAGTAAGATCAGTAGTCTTTTTGAGTAATTCCGGAGTCCCTCCCACCGGCATCAATATAACATCTTCCTGCTTGACAAAGGATAAGGATTCTAAAAAGTCCTGCCTGATTTCCTTAAGGTCTTCCTCCCTGGCAATTACGAATTTCAACTGAAAATCCTTATTGGTTTTTCTTACCGGGTCAGATCCTGGCTGTTCTCCATAATAGGAACCGAAGCTCATGCATGCATTAATATATTTCTGAAGCGTATCTGTATTCCGACGGAATTTCCGGTGGTCCTGGATGTAGTTTTCCTCAACAGGAATCTCAAGTCCAACGTTCTTCTGATTATCCGGCTCTGAGCTTCTCAGTTTAGGTGATATGGAAAACAGGTCAATATGTATTGCCAGTTCGGGGATAAATAAAACTCCGTTGGTCTCCAGGGTGATATGTAGATCCAATTCTTTTTTCAGCTGTTTAGCCAAAGCAATCAGTGGCTTTGGCTGAATTGTAGGTTCACCTCCGGAAATAACCACATGACGAATATTGCCAAGGTTTGTCTTAATGGTTGATACAACATCAGCTACTTCCCATTGTTCGATCTCATCTGTATGGTGAGAAGCATAGGGTGTATCACAGATGCTAATCTCTCCATCAGGTGTGGTCCATGTACACCTCAGGTTACATCCACTGGTTCGGATAAACAGAACAGGAATTCCTGCAAGTTTTCCTTCTCCCTGGAGGGTTCCCGGGGAAAGGATACCCGGTTGCAGGGAGGGATTCTAACTCTCCTTCCCTGGCTGTTTTGGTTATCGGAAAAATGCCGTTCCTGACAAGGTTGATCTTCATGAGTGACGGAATGTCAGATTGATAAAGTTAGATATGTGCAAATTTAGCAGTTTTATTCAAACGGTATACTTATTGTAATATGCCAGACAATCCTTAAATTAGGGATGCTATATATTAGCCCCTTAATCAGATACATCAACAAAAATTACAGAAAGAGAAATGGAATTATTTAAACCAATGGATAACCTGGAAGAAAACCAGGAAAATAAAGCCCCTGAAGGGGAAGTTGAAAAGCAACGCTGCCTGATTATCGGATCAGGACCTGCCGGTTATACGGCTGCTATTTACGCCGCACGTGCCAACCTGAGTCCGGTATTATACGAAGGACTGCAACCCGGGGGACAATTAACTACCACAACCGATGTAGAGAATTTCCCTGGATACCCCGAAGGAATCTCCGGTCCCGTTATGATGGAAGACCTTAAAAAACAGGCTGAGAGATTCGGAACAGATACCCGCTGGGGGATTGCTACCAAAGCAGACTTCTCCCAACAACCCTATAAGATTACCATCGATGATAAGAATATTATTGAAGCTGATACTGTGATAATTGCCACCGGTGCGACTGCCAGGTACATGGGACTCGAATCTGAGCAAAAGTTCATGGGCTATGGGGTTTCTGCCTGTGCTACCTGTGACGGTTTCTTTTACAAGGGAATGGATGTTGCCGTTGTCGGCGGCGGTGATTCAGCCTGCGAAGAAGCACTTTACTTATCAAGCCTTTGCAATAAGGTATATATGATCGTCCGCAGGGATGTTTTCAGGGCCTCACCTATAATGGCTGACAGGGTCAGGGAAAAAGAAAACATAGAGATCCTTCATGAACACATTCCAAAAGAGGTTGTCGGAGATGATAGCGTAAATGGAGTTATTGTTCACAATAAAAAAACAGGTGAAGACTACAAAATTGATGTGAGTGGATTCTTCCTCGCTATCGGGCATACCCCGAACTCAGAAGTTTTCAAGGATTACCTGGAAACTGATGAGGTTGGATATATCCAGACCCTGGAAGGAACCGCCAGGACAAGTCTCCCGGGAGTATTTGCCTGTGGTGATGTTCAGGACTCCCATTACCGTCAGGCTATAACCGCTGCCGGATCAGGTTGCATGGCCGCCATTGATGCGGAACGCTATCCTGAGTGAACAAGGACTTTAAAGGATACGATTTAATCTTGTCCATCTTAAGCATATTCATATATTTGCACACCCAATTCCCCCTTCACACTCACTCTCACACACAACACTATGCTTTCATCGGGGTGTGGCGCAGTTGGCAGCGCACATGTCTGGGGGACATGGGGTCGGAAGTTCGAGTCTTCTCACCCCGACTGATCAAAACGCAATCAGCTTATTTATAGTTGATTGCGTTTTTTACATTCCCACTATATTCCCAATTATGTAGAAATTAATCGAAATAAACATACGTTGCATAACCTACTATCAAGAGAAGGGGTACACGTCCCTCCGGGTTCACGCAATAAAAACACTCATGGTTTATTATCCTTTGGTATCTGCCATTCATAAATATTCATCTCTTCCTCTCCATCCTGAAACTGCTTCCTTCTTTTGATGTACTCCAAGAATACAGATTCACTTAGGAGTTTTACAGATTTCAATTCACCCCGGTTCTGTATGGAATTTCTAATTTCCTCAAAATCTAAGATGGATTTTTCTTTAACGCCTTCTTTCAATTGTGATATGATCTTTTCAGATATGACAAAATAATCGGTGTTCTGAATTTCTTCTATATCATAGTCATGACCATATCCGCTGCAATAACCGACCATCTGAAAGAAATCAGTTCTTTTGCCTGATAGTGCAGATGAGAAATAGATTTGTTTGCCTGAGAAATCATTGTATTTATTTCGGTCTAGAAACTTTTGAGAATCAGATTCAATCTGCTCGACTGAGATTTCAAAAGAATCTGTTTCAACATGAACCATTTCATAGAACTCCATCTCAGAAATAATCTCCAAATCATTACCTTTTTCAATTAGGTCAAGTGCTTTTTTATATTTACCGGATTTGTACCCTTCACCATATTGGTCATAGTGTCCAACTACTAAAAAATTGGTTTTACTACTTAAAGAATCAGGTTTTACGATTCCTCCGATTCTTTCTACTATCATTTTTGCATCGTCCCTTGACCACCTCACCTGTCCTGTAAAAACAACTCGTTTCTGATAGAAAGGATGTTCCACATCCTCCTCAGGAATTTCAGGTAAATCTTCAAATTGTTGTTGAGCACGATGAGTTCTTACTGAAGGAGTGTGAAAAGGTCTGTAAGAATTAGGATAAATCTGCCCGGGATAAAAACCGATTTTGTTAGCGAGTTCTTTAATCGATTCAACATTATTATCTTCACAAATCCGAATCATAATATTTGCACAAGCAGCTGCATCACTTTCCGCTTGGTGGTGATTTTTTAGTTCAATATTCAAATAATCGCATACTGTGGGAAGTTGAGAATTACGCAATCTCTGATATTGGTTTCTGCTAATCAACATCGAACAGTAATATTCAAGGTTTGGATATTCTAATTGATGGGCATCGAGGACGTACCTTAAAGCACTAAAGTCAAAAGACGCATTATGAGCAACTATTTCTTTATTCTCAAAATAAGGTTTTATATCATTCCATAATTCTCCGAAAGATGGTTCATTTTCAGTCTTATCAGGAGTTATCTTATGAATGGAGATATTTCTCGGTTCGTAATAATTAGGAGTTGGTTTAATGAGTTTAGAGAAGGTTTCGACTATCTGAAAATCCTTAACGACTGCTATTCCAATGGAACAGGCACTTTGTCTTTTATAGTTTGCAGTCTCAAAATCTATTGCCGTAAAGTTCATGATTTGGGAATTTGGGTACATGAAGTTAGTCAGGTTATAACAGAATCACAATTTTTAACAATGATATTTTCCCCCGCCTGTCATTAAGGAGTATGAAATACCAAAAGCACATTGAAGACTATCTGAAGGCCATTAAGCGCCTGGAAACAGATCCCGAATACAGGGAGTAAATAGAATGAAAGAGTCTGGTAATTATTAGAATGGCTGATAAGGAATTTATTCGTAATTTCAAATAAACAAAATCCATATTAGTATGAATAGTCTCTTTTGTTATTTATTCTGTCTAAATTCAATTATACAAAACAACATTTTGCTTACAATTCTTATTGGTATTTGTTGTTCCTTTTTAGCAGTATTAATTTATAACCTACTTCAAAGTTATAGTCTTCGTAGAAAGATGAAAAAAATAAATGGGACCTATTTTGAATTTGACGAAAATGATATACAAAAAAAATATAGCGAATGTACCATTATAGTTAAAATGAATTGGAAGATTTTATTAGGTTCATGGCCTTACTTACAAATAAACCAAATCAATGAAAAAAGGGGTTTATGGAAAAGTAGACTTCCTTTATCAATATCTAATCCTTTGATTGCTGTAGGGAACTACAATTATTTAAAATCCAAAACCTGGGGGATACAAACAATTACTATAAACCTAAAAGATGAAATTATATATGTTAGATCAGAGGATATGGTCAAAAAAGAAGAAGAAAGGAAAATTTCTAAATATTGGCTAAAGAAAAAATTATAGTTCACAATTCAAGTTTTGTGAATATTAAATGAGGTGTGATAACACCTCGGGTAGTAATCATTACTTTTTCTTCTTTTTATCTAGATGTAATTCCAAAACAAAACATTCACCAGCATTGAAATTAATTATACCACTCCAATATTCCCAACCCCCCTGACCTTTTACGTTAAAAGAATAAGCCTGAGTTTTGTAATCTCTCAGGTCCTTTATTACTGTAATTAAACCCTCTTGTCCACAGTTGGGGGGTTCAAGTCCAGTCCAATAAACATTTGCGGCGGACGAGCCTACAATCTTGCCGTCAACATAATATGTCAATGATATTGCCCCATCATTCACAAGTTTAATTGAAGTTGATTCATTATACCAAAAAACAACACCTCCTTCATATGTACAACTTCCGTCATCTTCTTCAGCTGTTTCACTATAATTCGTGCCTAGAGGGTCTGTACACCCTTGCTCCTTGCTACAACTAGTGGTAAACAATGCAAGACTTAAAGTAACTGAAATTAATACAAGACTAGAGTTTCTCATGGTTATTAGTTGGGAATTTTGTATAACTCAAGTTAATAAGGTTATCTGAGAATCACAAAGATGGACAATGATATTTCCCCTATCCTGTCATTAAGTAGCATGAGAAGCAAATATTCAAAAGAAGTAGATCAGCTACTCAGAAAAATGGAACTCTTGAAACGTTCACCAGGATACTGGGAGAAGATAAGGAGACAACAACCCAATATCGTCTTACCTACCCGATTTTAGACTTTTCAATTAGCTTATTTATAGTCGATTGCGTTCTGTGCATTCCCATATTATTCCACCATGAAAAAATAATCCACTATCTGAATAGGTTTTAGTAATTCACAATGCAAGTTTTGTGAATAATAAAGGAGTGTCACAACTTAATAATCTTCTCCGTCCTCACATAATCCCTGGACCTAATTGTAATGAAATAGACTCCTTTGCTGAAAGGTGTCATGTCGATTTGCTTCGATGTTCCTTCCAGTTTAGTAATGTACAACAACTGCCCGTTCAGAGAATGGATTTCGATGGTGTGTTGTTCAGGGTTGTCTGTTTGATGGTTAGGAGGTTGTTTGTTGGGTTGGGGTAGATTGATATCCCCGATTGGTTGTACTCATTAATACCGGTCCCACCACATTCAGTTGAAAATACCACATTTGGACTGTTTTCTGATAAAACATCCACGCCAGATGGAAAAGTGTCCCATACATAAACTGTATCTAAAGTTGGCATATCTCGCAAGTCGAGATAAGTGATAGAATCATTAGAACAAACATCCAAACTGGTTAATTCGTTTCCATATGAATCACTTTTAATATTCCGACAATTGAGATACTCTAAAGCTAAGCAGTTTCAAACATCAAGACTGGAGAGATTACATCTTGAACAGTCTAATGTTTTCAAAGAAGTACAGTTTGATATATTTAATTCGGAGAGCGGAGTTGGGGCACCACC
Source organism: uncultured Bacteroidaceae bacterium (assembly GCA_963777115.1). Lineage (GTDB taxonomy): Bacteria > Bacteroidota > Bacteroidia > Bacteroidales > SM23-62 > SM23-62. The sequence continues at coordinate 318,886 of CAVZPP010000006.1, forward strand.
TACAGTTAACCGTGGCCAGTCTCCACAATATAATACTTCCAATTCCTTATTATTGAATAAATCGAGACTCCATATATTATTGCCACCACATGTTAGTATTTTCAAAGCTGAATTTTCAGAAAGATCCAGAGTATCTAATAAATTATAATGACAGTATAGAGATTTTAATTCTTTATTAGAAGAAACGTCCAGATTGCGTAACTGGTTATAAGAACAAAGTAGTTCCCGAAGTGATAAATTCAGGGAAAGGTCTATGCTACTGATTCCACAACATGCGCAGTTCAAGGAATCCAAATTTATAAAGGCCTCAATTCCCTTTAAACTTGTAATATTTTTGAGTGGACCATAGCAAGCCCCCCACAAAACACTGTTGTTAAGAATTAAAGATTTGACCGCTTCAGCTTCCGCATAACTAATCTGCCCATCCCCATCAGTATCCACTCCCTCATCAATTAGGGCATACAGGAAGGCGGTGTCGGGGATGTTTACCCAAGGATTAGGATGAGGATTCCTTTGGAAGAAGTTCCATATTTCAGCACTGGCATAAATATCTTTGTTCAGAACACCTAAATGAGTCCAGGAAGGGTCAATCCAACCACCTGGCCAGGTATGCCCTCCTCCATTGATGCAATAAAGCAAGACCTCAAAATCATCATCACAATTTCCATATTCAAATAGTGTGACAGTAGATGAATCGGCCGTATCAATATCCTCAAGTTTTGTGCTGTCTGGAATTGCATCACAACCATTAACGCTGGCCCAATAATCAGTTACTCCTTTCAATGGAAGACAAGATTTATTCCCATTTTTTGGAAAGAAAGAATCATCCGTTCCTTGGATATGTAGGGCAGATACTTTACGGGTTGGTATACATATGTGGTTAATCAGTGTATCGCTCATCTGTCCAGGAACACCAGCTACCGAGGCTATTCTGTTTGACAACATTAAAGCCAAATAATATGAAAATTGACCACCATTTGAGTATCCGGTTGCATGTACCCTGTCAAGATCAATGGCGAATTCAGGATTGGAATTTATATTGTCAATGATTTTATTGATAAATACAACATCATCTTGAGTTCCAACATAATTGTCAGGAATATTCCAACCATTACCAGTTATAGCAAGCGGCTTGTTATCAACAGAGCTGACCCTGAGGGAAAACGATAAAAAATTTGGCAGTATCTGCAACAAGATACATTTGAGACATTTTAATTATTTGTTCAACATCTCCATTTAATCCATGAAACGCAAATACCAATGGCCATTCTTCAGTCCCATCGTGACCTTCAGGAACATAAAGAGTGTATTGCCGAGTTGTTCCATCTACATCAAGTTCAAATGGATGGTATATGACCATTTCCTTGAGCAGATATTACCATAGAGCCTGAAAGTAAAATAGAGAGAAAAAATGAAGAAGATTGAAATAGAAGTCATTCCAATTCGTTTCATGGTTTAGGGTTATTAAGTTAAACAATGAAAGATTGAGAAATCAAGTGAGACTATTAGTATAAAATTACTATCTGGCATATGCCTTTGTCTATCACTTTTGTCCTAAAATGAGCAACAAAAGTCCCATAATGGAAAATCAACCTGAGAAATTGAGATAATAGCTTGAGAAACGCCTAGTACTATCCGGTCGGATTGTGCGATTTGTGAGTGATCTCATATAAAGGTATTACAATATCCGTTCAAAACCAAGCACTTGTCATAGTTCACAATACAGACTTTGTGAATATTATATAGATAACCAGGAGGCATCAAGGCAGTATATTATTTAGATTTCATAATATTACATTCAAGTCTTAGGTGTTAGTTGGACCCCACCGATAGCAGGTTTGTCCATATAACAGATTATCAGAGATTTAATAAATTCGTCCTTGTAATTATTCCCATATTGTTCCATAAAAGGATAAGTCTTTAATATCACCTGCTTCATAAGAAGGACCGTCCCAATAATATTTCCAGAATACATTACTAATGTCCAGACGAATACACGAGAATCTACGCTCTCCAGTATTTTATTTGCATACTTCTTGAAATCGAAGGTGCAAAAAAAGAAAGGCCACCTTTCTCGGTAGCCCTTCTACGTTATAAAGAATACAACAAAAACCATTGAAGTGAACGATTAATTCTACCAATCCTTTATGACCATCGTCAATTAAGATGTACATAGCATGAATGGTAATATCCTGCTTCATCCTTAAACTTTGCTGTTTTTGGAATAAAATCCCAAATATCTTCAGTGTTATGTTCTTCAATCCGATTACAGAATTTTACTTCTTCTAACCAAGTTCTGCAATTCAAAAAGTAAGTTCGAGTCCTTGACTGGTAAAATGCACATCCAGACTTGTCCTCTACATGAAATTTCATACGTATACATAATTCAAACTTTCGTATATAATATAACTCAATTATTCCACTCCTTTATGACCCTTTTTAGCGCTGCAAACATTGGATGAAACAGGTAATAACCTCGACCATATTCATGTCGGAAATATTCAGAAATTCTAATTGGATGTAAGGGTTTAGCCATTAAAAACCTTCCTGCTTTGTTTCGCAAGAAAACATCCAGTTTTTCAGCACCATCAATAAACCTCATCAATAGTTCGTATAATCCTATTTCATCAGGAGTTTCCGCCATCACACTGTTTTTCATTTCAAATGCCTTAAGGGTTGGTCGGTTTATACCAACCTTCCCAGTCTTCGTAAGGGTAAAGCCATTAACCGTAAGACTATTCTTCTGAAGCCTTTTTTTGGTTTCAGACACGGCAGAAACCAAACCGGGAGGGTCTTCGTTTTCCATCAGTTCAGCAACCTTTTCATTACTTAATTTAAGTCCATCCAGCATCAGTGCTTTGGAAATATCCAGTAACATATCCTGTGAGATTCTCTGTTTAAATTGATGCCGGTGAAAATCATAATTAAGCATGTCGGCAAGGCCCGATCTGTCTGGGTAATAATGGGCCTGCTTGAACAGATCATAGGTTTGCTGGATCAAAGGAAGCGTTTCTTTTAGCTTAGCATGATGAGATATGATTTCTTCCTCATCCTGAATAGATTGCGATTTTTTTCATGATAATATTTCTTTGATGGTTATGAATCCAGTTGTCTGGTCAAGTTTATTGAAGTATGCCACTCCGGAATACTTTTTCGGGTCTTCACTATAAGGCCAAGGGGGGCAGATGAATAAAACCTTGAGAGGATCTTCCGAATCACATACCTCATAATGAACGGACTCATCAAAACTTGCTGCGAAATATTCCTCAAAATATTCAACCACATCTGCATATCCGGGTATTTCTTCACCCTCTTGGATCAGGCCTATAGTCTAAAGCTAAAAATTAGATAGAGTAATTTTTGTATCGGTAACTCTGACAACCAATTATCAAACCGAATATCTGAATCGATGTCCTCGCAAATAACTTCATTGATTTCCTGAATCTTACGTTTTTTTAATGTCATGATAAGTACCGTTTTGATTATTGATTATTTTCGGCCTTCAGACGTTGTATTATCCTGTCGAGGTCATCGTTACTCAGATTCCCAAGGATAGGCTCATCAGTAGTCTTTAACTTGGGCAGGACTAAAAGCAGCCAGATCAATGAACATTCTGATCTTCATAATACCTTCCAGCTTACGGAGTTCAGCCTCGACTGATGGTAGTTCTTCACGGAGAATATCAGCGAGGTCCTCCCTGACATCAATGCCGAACCTTGCAATGGACCCAAAAAGGACGCCCGTATTGATTTCCTTGGGCAAACCTACCCTGCCTATCTCTGCCTTTATTATTCTTTTCTATCACCGTAAAAAACGGATTAAACGGTTAATTACAGAATCCCTCCCAGCTGAGAAATGGAGCAGCCGGAAGGGAATCGAGAATCAGGCCCGATCCAGGGGTGTTTTTCTTCACTGAATTAGAAGCTGATAACCCACAGGTTCGAGTTTTCATTATTCAAAATATTGTGCCAGATTCCTGTTCACTTCGTTCATTCGAGAGTCCATTCCAGAAATCCTCATCTGAACCCAAGTAGACCTGAACTTGTCTTCTCATCTTATCCTCTTCCTCTGGCGCTATTTCTTCACCTCGCAAAACAGCAGAGATTTTGAATGTTTTTTTTTTCTTGTTTTCTTGAGGTTGTTGTATTTTTTACTGAATTTTTAGAAATAGAGGAGGCGCCGGTTAGACCTTTCGAGAGGTCCCCGGCTCCCCTTAAAGAAACTTCTTCTTCTCTTTTTCCTTCCTCCTTAAATTCTTCTTCTCTTTCTTCTTCAGTGAGGTCCACCTGCAGGTGCACCTGAGGTTGAAATCCCCTTGGTTTCGGATTTTAAGTCATTTTCAGTCAGCCCATGTGATTTCAGGGTATTAATGGCGTTTTAATCAGCAGCATTGTAGGTGTTCAATTCTGTAGTCCCTTTTTTCGCATACTGTAAGGCCATAAAATCCCGTATCAGCCATTTTTCACCGTTTCCAAAAATCAGGATTTTATCACCTAATAGTTCAATAGTTAATTGCTCGTCCAACTCGACACCAAGCCTTATTGATGCGATTTCAAATTCTACTACCCAAACACCGGAATTGTCGCAACTAGTCATGCAAATACAGCCAAAATAGTTTATATTCAGGCCGTAGTTTCTTAAGGAACTGCTCCCTCCACTTATCTGCATTTGTAAGGCGCTTCTTCATTATTTCATTTATGAATTTCCTGTAAAATCTTTTCCAAATCTGACCGTCGGTATCGTTTAAGATTACCGATACGAATAGGTCTAGTAATGCCTTTCTTGTCCCAATTCCAGAGGCAGACCTTAGAAATCCCAAGTATATTACATAATTGGTCAGTAGTGAGATATTCTTCGATAAGGGGAATTTTTATTTCAGTTATAAGGGCCTTCAGTTCACTAATTTCTTCCCTTAATTGTTGGACATTCTCCGGAAGATTCTCAAAAGTTGGAGCGGTGTTATTTGATTTCATGGCCAGAGCGGATATTTGCATTGACAAAGTCCTTCAAATTTTCCCGTAGAATGACATTTCGCCCACCTAACTTAAACAAGTGCTTCTCATCACTGGCCTTCATCCAGTAATATAGCGTTCTTCTGGATATACGCAGTTCCTCAGAAACGTCCTTTAAATACAGAATGTCAAAGTGTTCCATGTTATTTTTCTATTTCTATTCAACAGTGCATTTTTATGCAAGCAAGATAAAGCATAAAAACGAGAATAAAAATGCTATAACTTTCATAATCAGGCACTTATATCCCATATAGTCGACTATATGGGCAATATCTATCAACCTAATGACTTGATTAACAGACATATAATGATTTGACCTAAAATATTTCTAATTTTTAATGATTACAGATAAGAAAGGGATTAAATCGTGGATGAGTCGGATAGCTTATTTGTTTATTTTGCAATTTTTAGATGGTCACCGTTTTTCATCCAGAACTCATCAAGCATTTTCGCATTTTCATCACTGCTAACTCTAATGTACCGTAAAAATGAAGATTCTGTTTTGTGGCCTGAAATCTTCATCAGACCTATTGCCGGAAATCCGGCCTTATATTGAATAGTGCAGAATGTTCTACGTCCTGTATGGGACCCAATAAATTCCCACTTCTGGCACTTGACGGTTCTTGTCACCCCACCTTTTGTTTGAGTCCTATCAACATAATCGGTCAGAATATCCTTACAAACTTCCTTGATGTACAAATTGAATTTCTGATTACTAATTGTTGGTGGAAATTTACCCTTGTACTTTTCCATGATCCCTTGAACAACAGGATGGATTGGAATAACTACCCTTTCACCTGTTTTCGACTGTTTTATATGCAACATATTGTCCTGAATATCTCCAGGCTCGACCTTTTCCAAGTCTCCAAACCTGATACCGGTCCAGCAGGCTACAAGAAACAAATCCCTGACACGTTCTAGCCGTGGATTTTTAGATAAATCAAGTTCACTCAATATATCAAGTTCCTGCCGAGATAGTGCAACTGTTTCCGGGTCCTCAGTTTGGTGCAGTAAATCCCTTTACCTTATGCCCTCGAAAATCAGTGGTTCCCTTATCATAGGCATCGTTCATAAAGGCCTTCAGTGTTTGAATCTTCCGACCGATTGTATTTTTCGCCAGATTTTTAGATTGAAGATACTCAACAAATTCGTGATAGAACTGAATATTTATATCCTTGAAATCTAATTCATACCCCTTAGACTTTGCATATTCCTTGAGGTAATTGAAGGTAGTTCGATATTCACTGCGTTGCTTCCTTCCAATGTCCCTTGTTGAACTCCGAAATATAAAATCTTCTATGAAGTTATATAGAGTATCAGTCTCTTGCATTGAAGATTTGCCATCATTAAAAGCCTCTATGGCCTTTTTAAGCCAATCCTTGGATAATGTGTCACCTTCTCTTAGACTCACAGCAGAAGCCACGAAATTGAGCAGTCCTTCAAGTTTAGTTTTGTATGAATCCTTGTCTTTGAAGTCTGAACGAAGTCTAATTTTTCCACCTTTCCTATTATCCCAGTTACTCTTTGCTATAAGTATTCCAGTGTTTACCTTGATGTCCGTTGTGGTTCCATCACGCAGCCTGAGATAAATGGGTACAATCTTACTTTTTGTTTGAGAAGGAATAACAAAAGTTAGTTTCATGGGGCGGGTATTTATACCATTAAAAATAATCAAATTCCCATATAATTCCCATTTTTGATGAATCTATTTTAATTCTAATTAATATCAATTAATCAAGGTGCCATCCTCAAAAACCCTATAAACATTAATATTACTAACATTTCCATTGATTTTACTCGAGTACGTAAATGGTCAAAATTAATAGGGTTAGAGTCTTCTCACCCCGACCAAGAGTAAACCCAACTATCATATTACCAGATAGTTGGGTTTATTCTTGAAACTTAACTCCCTATTCTTTTCTAATTCTCAAGAATACGCACAAGATCATTATTGATATAGACATTCTCATTGCCTATTTGTCTAAACTCTAAAACTTTGATCTTACATAATTGATCCAGGTACTTTCTGGCGGTATTCCTGCTTTTAATTTTTTCACCTACGATATGAATTGCCTTAATATAAGGTTGGGTAAATATGGCTTCAATCACGGAATAATCCATCTTGGGTAAATGTTTCTCAACATGCTTGCGGGTCTCTGAAAATTGAAGCATGATCTCTTCAATTTTGAATACTGTGAAGTCCGCAGTTGCTCTTACTGCTTCAAGCATAAAAACCAGCCATCTTTCCCAATCAGCTCTTGCCGATACCCCGTTGAGATAATGATAGTAGCTTTCTTTATTATCAATAATATACTTACTCAGGTAAAGAATCGGATATGTAAGTAATCCTTTGTTCATCAATACAAGCGTATTTAATATCCTGCCTGTTCTTCCGTTTCCATCTGTAAAAGGATGAATGGCCTCAAACTGGTAATGACCTATCACCATTTTTAAAAGTGGATCTGCCTTATGCTGATCATCGTCATTCAAGTATTCCAGAAGATTTTGCAATAATTCATTCAGAAGCTTATCTCCCCTTGGAGGAGTGTACACAACCTCTCCGTTGGTACTGCTCTCACCTCCTTTAATTATTCGGATATTGGAATGCTCAGATCGGATCTCGGAATGGGTTTCCTTGATGATTCTATAGATATCAATTACGGTGTCCAGGCTTATTCTACTTTCCTGCTCGATGCTCTTCACTCCGGCCCACAACGATTCCCTATATCTCAGCACTTCTTTTGCTGCCGGGGAAATCTTAGTATCCGTTGTTGATAGAGCTTTATATAGTTCGTCATCAGTTGTTAAGATATTCTCGATTTCTGAACTTGATTTGGCCTCCTGCAATGAAATGGTATTAATCAGCATCTGTGGATTGGGCAACTTGCTTGAAATCCCGTCCAGTTTCCCAAGTGACCGATTTGCTTCGGCTAGCTTCAATAAGACCTCTTTTGAATAGATTATCGAATCATCAGGTGGTAAAACTGGAAGCTGATTGAAGGGTTTAGTTCTATCAAATGATGCCATAGTATCTTTCTTTGCACAAATTTATTCATATTTTTGTGCAAAAGGCAAATTTCTTGTCAAATCTTTCAGGCCATACATATTTATTGCACAAAATTCTTCGATTTTTGTGCAATGGTTAATATCATTGTCAAAAGAAAGTAATACAAAAAACTATACTTCTCCTTGAAACCTCTGATTTTATCTAAACCATGAGGTTCCAAAGACAATATAAAAAGCAAATTCTTCCTGGCTTGTGGCAAAATCCATTCCAAGCCTGGCTCCGAATTTTCTGATCAGCAGGTATCTGAATCCGGTTCCCAGGTTACGTACACTTTTCCCTTGATTGAATTCACTCATAGATGAATATGCGTTACCCATCCCAGTGAATCCAAGAACACTCCATCGCTTTGTAAGATTAACATTAACTTCTGTTTCAAATTCCATGGTATTCCTGTCCTGGTATTTTACTAAGGGGACCCCCCTTAGTCTGATGGTTGGTCTTGCATAAAAAGGGACTTCTCCCAGAGTGTAATTGTTCAGGAACCTGGTACCTACAAATACTCTTTCAGAAACAGGAAAATATCCAATTGCATCAAAAATCAGGCGTCCGTACAGGGCATCTCCTCCAAACCAGGTATCACTGTAAGTACCCGATACTTGCAAGAAGAATCCTTTAGTCGGGGTAAAAACATTATTCCTTGAATCATAATTAAGCAGAATGGAAGCTTCACTTAATGTTGAGTGAAAATCCTGACCCGAAAATTCGGGTAAATCTACCGGTATCTCAAAGGTGTTGTGGGTATCAAAGAGGAGATACTTCCCGCCAAGGAAAAACTTGGAATCCCCTACTCTGCCTTTTAATTGCTGGAAAAGTACCCATGCGTCCATATTTAAATTAACCGGATCATCCCCCAAAAAGAGGCCAGAGCCATAGAAGTTCACATTGGCATAAGTCCGTACAAGGGCACCTGTATAACGAAATCGGTCCTGCTTCCAGTAACCCATATGAAATACCCCGGCAGCCCAGGTTCCGTTTTGAGTACCACCACCCACAGCACCTGTCATAGAAGGAGGTCCACTCTTTTCTGAATAAGAGGAATGGAAATAAACAGCTGCGGCGAGAGCTCCATATCCTACTGCTGGTTCAGTAATTATGGATGGCATAATTAATACACCTTTCTTATTCACCAACCAGTCACTTATATCGATTGCATTGTCAGTACTATCTCTGAATGAAGATACTTTTTTAATGTCTTTCTGTCCAAAATTATCAGGACTCAAAAACAAGAAAAATGGGACAATTAGAACTATGGGATTCCAACTGGAAGGAACTATTCTTTCAACTATTTCATTCATTAAACAAAAATTATTCTGTCAATGACAATGAGGTTAATAGGGCGTAAATCAGAATCCAGAACTTCTAATTCATCACCAAAATCCGAATATCACACAAAATAAAGTGTATTCTAATCGGATCAAACTGAAAATGTAAGGTTCAATAAATAATCTAACCATCAGATCTGATGGTTAGATTATTAATAGTTTTTTTTTTACAGTTCAAAGGCCATTCCGAGGCTCAAAGAAAAATACCCCTGATTGTCCAACTTACTCGTTTTGAATCCGTTGTAGTATTTTGCTGCAAATTTTATTGAGGAGCTATAAGATACTTCATACAACAGTCCCAACTCACCCTTTACAGCGAAATGCCATGTTGATTCAGATAAACGGTACAGGTTCATATCTGTGGCACGTTCTGAATACATGGTTCCAATACCCAGTCCAACATATGGTTTAAGGGGCTGATCTGATGAAAATAGATAGTCCGCCGATACCAAAATCGGAACTTCATTTTGATAACGGTATTGAACACCTGTAAGCGTTTCATTACCAACAGTATAGGTATCCTTGTTTTTCTTTTCATAGAAAACATTCCACCCAACATCTACCCCAACCATAAGATTACCTTTAGCTGGTGCCCTGTATTCAACTACGGTTCCACGCCAGCTGGCGGCGGAGATGAAATCTCCCATATCTCCCGAGGCGAAACTTACTGCATACTTTACCGACATATAGGCCTGTTGCTGACCATATCCTTTCGTCACAAAGAGCAAGCAGCAAAACATCATTAAGACAATAATTTTTTTCATTTTATAATATTTTATAAAGTTTCTACTTAATTTGTTTTCAGATAGGGTGATTGCTCAAATGCCTGGTCAATGGCTTTGTTGACTCGCGTGGTATTGTAAGCTCCGGAGAGCAATCCATTTGCTGCAGCCGTCCAAACACGTGTCGGTTCAATGTAATCTTCGCCATCAACTACCAAAGTCATTAATAGTGTACCAGTAGTGTAGGATGATACTGAAGGGTAACCCCAACCCCAACCACAGTAATAAGGATAATACCAGCACCAGTAATCATACCAGTAATAAATTGTTGTATTGGTCCAGACTGCAGGAAATAATACCAGATCTGCATTTGCAGGATCCTCAGTTGAGGTCCAGCCAAGGTCTGCCATGTTGCTTTCAATTTTTTGCAACATTTGTGTGTTATACGGCTCTTTAACAAATTCCGGATCCTCATCCTCACCCAGGTCACCAGTAATCTTTACAATTTTGTCAGGAATGGAATAACTGCCTTTCGTACTAAAATCAAATTGATCGTCAAATTTAGTATAGACAATGTCAGTGTCTTCATAATATTCAGGACCATTTGGATAACAGGAGCCCAGAATCATTATGATACTCAGGTAAAAAACAAACTTTTTTTTCATAAGGCAATTTTTAAAATTTAGGTTATAAAATTAAAGATACATTAGTTTCTCAAAGGATAAAATTAAACGGCTAAAAGGTTTCAGAAACAGCTAAATAGAATCCCATGGATTGATGGCCAAAACCCAGATCCACCGCGAGGTTAGTCCTCGAAGTTTTATCGAGCTTTACTCGCAGTCCCAATCCATAACTGGATCTTATAGATTCGAATAAACCCAGTGATAACGCTGGATTATTGGTGGTTGTTGCATTGGCAAACAGTACACCCCCCAGTATTCCCCCACAGGGTGATATAGGAAACCGATACTCAACCTCAGCATATGCCATATTATTCCCGCGAAAGCGTCCCTGCGTATAACCTCGTGCACTTCTGCCGGACTGGTCATATGCAGTAGCGGGTAATACCATATAAGGCAAAGTGCCTTCCTGTGCAAAATCGCCCATTATCCAGAATGCTATAAGGTGAGTCGGATTCCGTTTTGACAAACCATGAAAGCTCCTCCACTCTATTTGATACAGGTTTGAAGTTCTGTCATTGCCGGTAAATCTAAATCCTCCCTGCCAGTTTAATGAAAGATAATACCCCTTATATGCCTGTATCATATTATCACGCTTATCGATGATAAACCTCACACTAAATGCAGAGTTGAAGTATTTTTCAGTATCGAATCCATAAAATTTATTATAGGCAAAATGGCTGGTAATCAAGGAATCATTCGGCTCCAGTTTTAGTTTTTTATCATCTATTTTAAAATAGGAATCAAAACGGTAACCAAATCCCAGATAAATATTATCTGCAATCTCAAATCCTATGGATTGGTGCAGTCTCCCAAAATTATATGTCATGGGCTGGGTCAGAGAATCTGAATCGGTTTCAGCACCGGCCAGGCTGAACTGAAAATCAAGAATTCCTCCCTCCGGAGAGTTGGTCCCCAAACCATAAGTTGATTGCGAATAAATCAAATACCTCCAGTCACCAGTAAAAAATATCCGATTATCCCGGGTATAGATATTATTTTTCAGCATGAATATAAACTGCCGCTTTGTTGTGACCTGTACAGATCCCGAAATTAGAGAGTATCTCGCATTTTCGGACATTTTGAATGCATACTGCCCTCCAACACCTACCATGAATCCAATGGCAGGGTTAGAACCGATGATTGGAAGGAGCATTAAACTGGATGCATCCTCCGGTTTTGTTTTCGGTGGTTTGTTTAAGGCGGCACGGAGAAGGTCTGAAATATCACGTTCCGGGCATATTGTGTCAGACCGAATCATTAATGAATCCTGGGCAGAAAGATTGCACGGATAAATCAATATCAGTAGTATACAAGCCTTTAAAACAGAAAATGAGTATGACCCATTATAAGATTTCATAATATCGTGATTCGCGGATCTAATATAAGTATGAAAGATAGTGATATTTAAAGTTCTCCTGCAAGGCATTGGTATTTGCTTATTAAGTTATTATGGGGTAATGCCATCCCCCCTCAGGTTTCAACTGTTGAGCAACTTCAGGGGGTCCCCAGGTTCGCGGCTCATATTCATACACCGGGGTATCCAAACTTAGATAGGGATCAACGATACGCCATGCTTCTTCAACGTAGTCCTGGCGGGCGAATACCGTAGCATCGCCTTCCATGGCGTCTGTAAGAACAGTTTCATATGCATCTTTCTGTTCTGCATACGGATTAGGTGTGCCCAATATCTCCACCCGGGCAGCTTCCATTTTTTCCCCTGCTTTCATATTAAGCATTCCGAAAGCAAAACTTACATCGGGACTGATTCGAAAGCGCAAATGATTTGAGGCTGTGACCAAAGAAGAATATGCTGAAGGTACACGCTTTAGCCGAACCATTATCTCAGTGCAGGTTACAGGGAGGTTTTTTCCGGCCTGGATGTAAATAGGTACACCTGCCCAGCGTGGCGAATTAATCTCCATTTGCAAAGCCGCAAAGGTCTCAGTTTTTGAATCCGGTTTTACACCTTCTTCTGACCTGTACCCTTTGAATCTTCCGCGAACAACATCCTTTTTACTTATTGTTTTTATTGCTTTAAGTACTTTAATTTTCTCATCCCGGATCGATTCACTATCCAATCCAGCCGGAGATTCCATGGTAAGATTTACCAGGACCTGAAAGAGGTGATTTTGAATTACATCCCGGATTGCACCTGTTGCATCGTAAAATGCTCCCCGCCCCTGAACTCCAAAATCTTCAGCCATGGTAATCTGCATATTTTCAATATGATTACGATTCCATAAGGGCTCAAATAATGAGTTTACAAAACGGAAAAAGAGCATATTATTAACCGGCCTTTTGCCCAGATAATGATCGATGCGAAAGATTGAAGATTCATCAAATACTCCTGATACTACATTATTTAGGGCTTTCGCTGAAGTAAGGTCTGTACCGAATGGTTTTTCTACGATTATACGTGCACCTGTTGCACAACCCGATTTTTCGAGTTGAGAAACCACAGTTGCAAAAAGAACCGGCGGAATGGCAAGGTAATGAGCAGGGTTTTTGGCAGAACCCAATTCTTCCCTTATCTTTTGAAAAGTTGCTGGATCATTATAGTCCCCATCGACGTATCTTAACAGCTTTATAAGCTTCTCAAACGTAACCGGATCCAGGCTTCCGTTTGATTCAAGACTCTCTTTCACTCTGGCATGAAGCTGATCCAGCGTCCACCCAGCTTTAGCAACCCCAACAACCGGAACATTTAGTATACCTCGCCGAACCATCGCCTGCAGGGAAGGGAAGATTTTTTTATACGCCAGGTCACCTGTTGCTCCGAAAAATACCAGAGCATCTGATTGAATTAAATTCATCGTAAAATCTTTATTCCCTATTTGCTTGAATTGGCCTTGATGGTTCTCTGAAAACTAAACAAAATTAATCTTAGCTGCCATCCTAATCAATAGTTATTAATCTGTATTTTTTGCCACCTCAATTTATTGTAAATTTGAGCATGAAAAATAGTTATTTATCATTCCTGGTTCTGGGAATGAGTTTGTTGAGCTTTACTGCTTTTTCTCAAACCGGGGATCAAACTGAGCCTGATTCCACATTATTGGATTTGCCTGGAGATAACCTGGATCTCTTCGCCGTCTTGGACCTTTTTCAAAAGTCCAAGACCATAGAGGATTTTGAGAAAACATTGAATTTAGAAGAAACAGGTATCAATAACCTGGATTTAGATCTGGATAGTAAAGTTGATTTCATCAAGGTTGTAACAGATCAAGATGGGGATGACTTTACCTTTGTACTTCAAGTTGATGTAAGTAAAGAGGAGATCCAGGACATTGCTGTAATTTTGGTATCCAGGGATGAAAATGAAAAAGTCACCATGCAAATTGTAGGTGATATAGATCTGTATGGGGAAAATTATGTGGTTGAACCAAAGCCTCCGGCTCCTAAAGTTACTGCTAATCCAGCGTATGCTGGCCCGGATCCCGTCACCAGCACCTCGGACACAACCACCGTGGTTGTTGTTGAAGAAACTACAATTGTGCAATATGTCTATTCACCGGTATATGTGCCCTATTATCCGCCCTATTACTATGCATATTATCCGCCGTATTATTCACCATATACTGTAATGGCCGTTAGTGTTTATCATCACAATAACTATTATCACCACCACGGATACCATGGAGGTTATCATGGGAACACAGTAGTGATACATAATCATAATAATTATAATAATTATAATAATTCAAGGCATAGTTCGAACACTGTGAACCATAATAAAGCCAATGGGAATTATAATAATAATAATAATAACAGATCTTCTGCATCGACCCGTCCTTCCACGACCCCATCAAACAGCCAATTAAAAGGATCTTCAGCTTCAACACGTCCATCGACATCACCTTCTACTAATCAGTCTAGAGGATCATCTGGATCAGGACGTCAATCAGCATCGCCATCAACCAGTCAGTCAAGAGCTTCCACCGGATCTCCATCCAGATCAATGGGCTCATCTCGTTCTACGGGTGGAGGTGGTGGAGGCAGGAGGCGGTAGACGGTAGACTACCCTGTTCTGCGATTAGAAATAGAGGGATGGAAATAGGTGAAAAGTACTTCTATTTAGAATTGGGCAGTCATTGTTATAGTGATACAAGAAAATATTAGGGGATTAATTTAAATGGCATTGAATAAAATAGATATTTTTTGGTTAATTAAATAATTGATACTAATTGAAGCAATTGCAAAATGAAAAACTCCTACAAATTAGATTCGATTATCAAGGTTGATGAGGATTTATGCATTAACTGCGGTGCTTGCATCAGGGCATGTCCGGGCGGCTTGATTGCGAAAGGTGATTTTCCCGTTCCCATCGAAAATTCATGGGATCAATGCATAGACTGTGGACATTGTGTAGCTACCTGTCCTACCGGGGCTATGCATCAGCGCTTAATGAGCCCTGAAGATTGCGAACCAATCGATATTCATCTGGTTCCCCAATGGGATAAAGTAAAACAGTATATGACTTCAAGGCGTTCTATCCGCACCTTTATCAACAAGCCCGTTGAAAAAGAAAAGATAGAGCAGTTACTGGATATTGCCCGCTTTGCGCCCAATGGAGCGAACCGGCAGGTTATTAAGTGGATTGTCATAAATGAATCTGCAAAGACACATCAAATTTCAGAAATGACCATTGACTGGATGAAAGCTGTAAAGGAAAAGAACCCGGCGCTCTACCAGGAAGCTAATCTTGAATTGTTTGTTGAAACATGGGATCTGGGTCAGGATCGTATTTCGAGAGGTGCACCCTGTGTGATTGTCGCCTGTGCGCCCAAAGATGAACGGACAGCACCTCCGGCAGCCATGATTGCCATAGCGCAAATCCAGTTGGCAGCACCTGCACTTGGGCTGGGAACCACTTTCACCGGCAGCATTAATACAGCCGCTCAAGGTTATCCACCTCTGATTGGATTGCTCGGAATCCCTGAAGGCTACATCCCGTTTGGAACTTTCCTAATAGGTTATCCGGCTGAAAGGTATCTGCAAATTCCCACTCGGAAACCGGTGGATGTAACCTGGATCTGAAATTAGTCAACCCAAAAATCGGATGTCGGTATATTCCTGGAGACATCAAACATTGGCATGGAACGAAAAGCGTAAACCCATATTTAAGGGACATTGAATCCCATCACTAACCTGTCATCCATTATGACCATCGTTTTATTAAAAAAGGGCTTTAAGTTGTTTGCTACTTTGTCCAGTAAGCTAAGTTCAATATTTCATTATTGAATCGGTATATCAGAAGCACTCATCTCTCTGACGCAATAGTATCTGCCATCTCTTTTTTCAAACAGACACATGTAGTTTCCCGTATTAATGGCAGTATTGGTAGAGTCTACTACCTTATAGTATCCAATCTCAAGCACCAGATTCCCATCACTTGATGGAAAAACCTCCTTCGTCGTGAATGAAATTTTATCAGTATTGGATTCTACATCGACTTTTAAATATTCAATAATGGCTTCTCTGCCTACTATAGGTGCCTGATTTTGAGCAAAGGTTATCGCATCTTCGGCATAATAGCCTATTTTTTTCAATTCTCCTGAATTGTAGATCTCGGCAAATTCATTTTCCTTGGCCTGAATCTCTTTTTTTATCTGTTCTTTATCAACCACCGTTGCTGTGGTTTGCGCCATAATTGTATTACAGGTAAACAGTAATGACATTACATATACAAATAATAGTCCTTTTGTAAGTGTGCTTTTCATGGGTTTATATTAGTTGGTTGTTTTCAATATAATCATTTTACTTCTTAATCTTAATAGCTATAAGCTGGCATTATATATTAAACCATCCCTTTCTACGAAAATAAACGAACAATCCCACGGCAATAAGAATCATAATACTAAGTGCAATCACAATACCATACTTTAGACTCAATAGTGGCATGGATTCGAAATTCATGCCCCATACTCCTGCTAAAAAAGTAATTGGCATGAAGATCATTGACAAAACAGTAAGCCTCCCTAGCCTCCGATTCATTCTATCCTGACCTCGGGCTTCAAGTGAAGAAGTTATTACCTCAATTCGATGCTCCAGCCAATCCAGTTTTCTGTCAGCGGATTTGAGATTTGTGACCGCCCATTTGAAATAATCGTAGGAACTTTCTGGAATGATCGAGGTCTGGCGTGATGGAAAAACCGATTCGATGATGGGTAATTGCCCCTGGACAATAGATTCAAGTGTCAGCAATTCAGAACGTTTATCTGATATTTCATTAATTTTCACTGAAGCGGGTTCACGATCCATTTGTTCTTCCAGGGCCAATATCTTGTCACTCAACCTGGAGGCTTTCCTAAGGCTGTCGAGAGATAAACCCAACATGAGGGCAGAGATAATGCCTGGGATACTGCTATCCGGCAGCGAATCAGACGACTCCTGAGTACTGAAGTTTTTTTGAAAGCGGGCTATTTTACTATTTCGAATGGTTATAAGAAAATCCTGGCTGAAAAGAAAAGCAAGATATTCCATAACATTTACATCCTGTACTTCCATCTGAACAGGAATGACCATCAGGGCCACGGGTTTCATTGGATAGAAGCCAGGATGATCGCGCGATTCAAGACAAAAGCGCCTGATTATTCCCTGAACATTGATTTTGTCCAGTATCTCTTCAATTTCACTGGTACCAGCGTCCAGAACATCAATCCATATCTTTGCAGACTGGTTTCTGATCGCATCGGCCGCAAAACTGTATTCACAAGCTGTCAGTTGAGGACCATCAATAAGATGGAAGCAGTTTACATTCATAATTGTAAATCTAATACATCCAAAGTAATCGGCAAAGCAGCATGTTTGTTTGCACCAATAGTGAGAATTATACCCTTGATGATTAGCGTAGCTAAGATAGAATTTTTCTGCTTTAGGTATTTTAGGTTGATGAGATTTTAAAATATATATTTTCAGGGGAAGTATTAGGGGGGAGGAGGAGGAGTATAGTCTAAAAAGAATACATTAAAGAAGCCATTAAACCCGTAAAACTAGAAGTTGCGGCACCTTTAAAGCTTCCAAGAGGAGAATCCTCAACGTAGGCAGCAACATTATATCGAAATGCATTGTATCCTAACCCCATACCCAAATGTGTCCATGGAAAATATTCTATAGAGAATTTTGAGTCAACAATACTTCCTTTAAATTCAGCAAAGGAGAGATAGAGCACTTCAATATTTTGTTTAAATACAACTTTCTTCGTTATACGAAATGCACTTCGAAACCCGAGTACAGGTAAAGGTGCTATGAATTTTTCGTTTTCATCAACATAAACGGAGGACTGGATCGATAAATTCATTGGCATTATATATATTCCACTTGAAATGCCAAGCTTTATTCTTTCATCAACATAGAAGTTATAATCATAAAGGAATCGAAAGATTTGAAAATTGAATTCGCTCTTAAGCTCTGTACCTATCGGGTATACAATATCACCAAAAACCAACTCACGTTCAAGAATTTTATCTGCATTCCGAAAAAGTCCATAATACTCAAATATAAGGGTATGCCGCCGGCGCTTACCATAATTATACTCTAACTCTCCTCTAAAAACAGTTGTCGTTCTTTTAAGTCCAAGGGCATCTTCAAGATTAATAATTAGGCCTACGCCAGCTCCTTGATTAACAAGACTCAGTTCGTCATTTAAACCAGTTAGAAACATACCAGCACTTACAGAAAATCTGTCCCAGCTATAGCCAGCTGAATCAGATCTCTCATAGGCATTGTTTTTCTGCGCTTTTGCAAAATGTGAAAATAAAAGTATTACCAAGCATAGGAGAGTGGTATTTAAATTTTTCACGCGAGTGTCTTTTTGATAGAGGTATTTATTAAATAAGTTTAAACTAATCTAAAGTTGCAATATTTTTAGGCATTTAGGCTTTAAATTGCACTTCTTAGTGTTAGTTTCTAATTTAAATTCTGCTTGTTCAGTTAAATGATAAAATTTGAGGACTCGAAGCAACCCACAATGCAACTAGACCTGTGATTGCCAAAACCCATTGCCATCCAGCCGTACACTGCTAAAATAAAACTCTGAACAGCCATTGCTTCATGTTCTTTGGAATAGCTGATTGTGTTTGTTGTTTTTATTTCAGTTTTCCTTAATGGGTTTAATTTAATTTATGCCTTATGCTAACTACAAATATGTTTTCTTTCGACAATTCCTCAAAGCTAGTATCTATCGTATTCTTTGAATCCTGACGGTTGTATAAGAGTTCGAATCGCCAATTCTTATTTAATTTATACCCAGCACCCAGACGAATCCAATACCTCTTTGCATATCGTTCCTGCAATGCTTCATCATCCTGGATAAAGAATTCGAAAAAGGAAGACACATAAAAGAAATCTTCTTCTTTCATGCTCTTGGCATTGATGGGTACATCCGTAAAAAATCGTAATCTTGGACGAGTAGAATGGGTCCATTGCGTGGCTTCTATTTCGTATACCCAGCGTAGTTCAACTCTTGCCCAAGCTCCAAAATCGATCCTTTCCCAAGGCACATGGTAGCGTGCACCAGGTGCAATTCTAAATTCCGATGTGGTTAAATTTAAAGCCTGCGTAGTTTGAAGAAAAGCTAAGCCACAATTCACATCGAAACCTTTAGGTAGCTTATAAACCGGAATAGCTCGGGCTTCGTAGGTATGCCAATTGGTTTCATCGAATTCATCTCTGAATGAAAACCGGAAATCGATTTTAAATTTTGGAGTGAATGTATATGTCGGACGGTATTCTATCCAGATTTGATCGGAAATTAATTGAGCACTTAATGATTGTAAACAAGTAGTTATAACAAATAAAACAATAACAGCTGTTATTGTTTTATTTGTCTTT
>CAVZPP010000007.1:0-243887 GCA_963777115.1 uncultured Bacteroidaceae bacterium
TTGTTTTTGTTGCCATTTTGTTTTCTCCTTTTTTAAATGAATTTTATTACTTGATAATTATTTAAGTTTGATAATACTGTTTTAATATTTACCGGCATTTCAGATTCAGTTGTACTTATTGAATTTCATTTTCAACAGATTTAATGGGATAAGTTTGTTTCTTAAAATCTGTAGCTTTACAGGCCTGTCTCTTCATCATTTTTTTTTAATTCTTCGGCGGTTTTTAGCCGTTTGGCAACAATTTCGGTTTGTCCTTTTCTGAAACTGCTGATGGTATATTTAAAATTATTTTTATCAAACATCTCGCATTTGATAACATGTGATGTCGGATCATCGCCCTCTTGTTTACATTCATGTATGAAACCGTGTAAAACCGTTAGCCCTTCAACTTTCTCCTGCGATGTCCATTGTAACTCCCCAAAACCACCAAATTCGTTGTGCCACACGTGGCACCATCTTCTAACATCGGCTCTCCAGCCTGCTATGGAAATTTGTTTAGTATCATCGAGAGCGCCTCCATTTGGCGGAACCAGCAGCCCCGATTCAGTACCCAGCGAAGAGAATTCTCCAAAAGCCACCGGCCATTTGAAAACAATTTCGCGATTGAACTCGCCGTTTTTGGTAATTTTACCCAACCAGCTTCCTCCAAAATAGTCGCGAAATAATTTTGCTGATAATGCCGCCATAATCCAATTAGTTTGAAACAATCAAATTTATAAGCAATTGAAACCAGGTACAATACAGAGGGCTCTGTATTTTTTTTATCTTTACGCCTCAATTTATTAATATAGGAGCTACAAAAGGGATAATGAAACCGTACAGCTATAATTTATATTTTGATTTTATCGAGTCGTATTTACCTACGGGTTTCCTAAATATTAATCCCGGGGATCCAATTATGCTGCAACTTGAACAGGTGATGGAAGAAAACAACCAGTATTTCCAGGTTTTCGATATGGGACAAATGCAGTTTTTATTTACAAGTAAAGGAATAACCCGTATTTTTGGGATAGCCCCTGAAGATATTAATCCAGGACATTATACACAGCTAATACATCCTGACGATGAAGAACGTCTTGGTCAGGCAAGATCACGCGTTTTTAAAATGGAGAAGGAGATATTCCAGGCGCAAAATGGAAGCGCATTAACATCATACAGTCTTAAATTAAGGAATCTTTCCGGTGAATATATGATATTATTATCGCAGGGCTATCTGTTTTACACTCCGATTCCATACAAGGCCGTGTTTCTGATACAGGTTGTAACCAAAGTTGATTGGTATAAATTTAAAAAGCATTCTTTTCATAATTACACAGGGAATGACATGTCACTTTTCAGATTCCCCGACGAAAAATTATTACAAATTGGACCACCTTACTCCGCCCGGGAATTAGAAATCATTAAATTAATAGAGTCAGGTTTGAGCAGTAAACAAATTGCTGAGAAATTATTTCTAAGTGTTTACACCGTAAGTACCCATCGTACCAATATATTGGAAAAAAGCGGTAAAGCCACTATTGCTGATTTAATTTATGAATTAAAAGAGCAAGGATTGTTATAGAGAATTTCAATTAAGTCAAAGAACTTTGTAGGCCATTTCCTATATTTTATTCCTTTACTTCGGTTTCCCGAATTTTTGAAATCTGTTGTTTTATTACATGATGATCCAATTATGAAGCAACTTGAGGAGTTGATGGAGGAGAATGATCAGTTCTTTTCTGCTTCCGACCTGAGTCAGATGAAGTATCTGTTTACCAGTAAAAGAAGTAAACAAATTCTAGGAATAGAACCCAGTGAGGTTGATCCCGGCTTTATCATGAATAACGTACATCCCGATGATTTGCAAAGACTGGTACTGGGAAGGGCGAAAATGTATGCGTTAGCACAAGAAATATATTCGGCAAAGGCCGGCAGCGCATTAATGTCCTTTACTTTTAGATTTCTAACCCATAAAGGAGATTGTATTACTTTGCTTGGACAGGCTTACTTTTTTCATACTACGGTTCCTCGAGAGGCTGTATTTCTCATTCAGGTTGTGACCAATCTTAACAAGTCTGTCAAAATAAACCCCGATGGACATTGGCACGTGGGTGAGGATATTGCCTTATTTAGGTTCCCGGACGAGAAGCTGTTGATAATGGGTTTTAATCTCTCAGATCGTGAACTTGAAATCCTCAGAATGATCAGGATGGGATTGAGCAGTAAAGAGATAGCTGAAAAATTATTCCTGAGCGTGCATACGGTAAATACCCATCGATCAAATATTCTGGCCAAGTCAGGTAAATCTCAGATATCGGATTTGATATATGATCTCAATGCGAAGGGTCTGGTTTAAGAGTCCAATTCGACAACCTAAATTGTTTGATTGTCTGTGTTCATCCATTCTTCAAATAATTTATATCCTATCGACATGACAATTGCTCCGGTAAAAAGGCCAATGAAGCCAGAAAGTATGAATCCTCCAATCACACCTATATATATGACCAGCATAGGGACCGGAGCACCTTTGCCTAACAGAATGGGTTTGAGCACGTTATCTGATAAGCCTGCCAATAATAACAAAACGGTCCAAATGATCGCAGGAACGGGTTCCTTAACAGCAAACAAATAAATGATAATTGGTATTGTTAAAACTATTAATGGTATTTGTAGCACTGCCAGAACAAATATCAGCAATGTCCATATCCCGGCATAGGGAATACCCGCCAGCATAAGTAATACTCCGTGCAGCAATGCGAGAATAAGAGCCACTCCAATAATCCCTTTTACAATATTACCGACAGTCTTCATAATAAGGTCTGCAAATTCATCCCCTCTGTTACCCGCTATTTTTCTGAAAAACTTCCGGATACCCTCACCTGCTCCTCCAATAACAAGCA
This sequence comes from uncultured Bacteroidaceae bacterium, assembly GCA_963777115.1. Taxonomy (GTDB): domain Bacteria; phylum Bacteroidota; class Bacteroidia; order Bacteroidales; family SM23-62; genus SM23-62. The sequence continues at coordinate 2,880 of CAVZPP010000007.1, forward strand.
ATACCCCGGCAATCAGAAGTGAAGCCAGGATCTGAATTACACCCCCTGCTGCACCCAGTATTCCTTTTGCTAATTTGCTTCCAACCTTAGTTAGCTGGTCGGAATACTTCACTATGGTTTTTTCCAGACTGACTGAAGCAGCTTGCCAGGTTTCATAAGCTTTTTCCCCAATAACCGGCCATTCTTTAACCTTTAATGTTGGTGGTGGAATGGAGAGTGTTCCGGCATCATATTTCAGCTTTAATTCTTTAACTTCCCCCGTAAGGGAATCTATTAGAAAGAATGAGGGGACGACAATAATGACCAGCAGAGTAATAATGATAAAGAAGGAAGCCAGTTTTGGTCTGCCTCCCAGCTTTTTGGATAAACTAGTATGAAAGGGATAAAATGCAAATGCAAGGATGAGGCTCCAAAGTATAATACTGACAAAAGGGTACATAATCATCAGGCACCAGGCAATAATCAAAAAAAGGATCAACGTCCTGATGATGGTTTCGTATATGTTATTGTCTTTCCCAGGCATATTCATATTATTGAATTTAAGATAATTACTATGTTTTCGTCTTTAAAAAGCTTCGTTGAGTCCAAAGTAAAAACCCTGGGCTCCATATTTTCCCCAGGCATAATCGACGGTTAAATTGGCCCTGGATTTTTTCATCACCATGACACGCAGTCCAATTCCATATCCAATGTCCAGATATTTATACAAGTGAATATTAGCATCCCGGTTGGTTGCAGTCGTCCCGTTTACAAATACTACTGCACCAAACATATCCTTTTTCCTTTGAAGGGGAACCCTGTATTCCAATTCATGATAGATAAGGTCCTGTCCTCTGAATCTTCCCTGTGTATATGCTCTTCCGGACCGGCCAAACTGGTCCCAGCCCACCGCGGGCAAATCCATGTAGGGAGTGGTTCCGCTAGTCTGAAACCATCCATAGGTCCAAAAACCAATCAGATGCCTGGGTCTTTCTTTTGACAGATGCAGGTAATCCCGATATTCCAGCCAGAGAATACTTGAGCTTTTCGTGCTGCCCAGAAACTCGGGGTTTATTCTAATGTTGATGTAAGCATAACGGCCCGACCAGGGATTTACTGCATTATCCCGGCTATCGTACAAAAAATTAAAAGATACTCCGGAGAGTGTGTATTTTTCCGGATTGAATCCATAATGGATGCTATACCCATAATGACTGGTAATAATTTGCGGGACGGTATCAAGGTTCAGCAGCTGGTCATTGATTTCAGAATGATAATCAAGATGATACCCCAGGCCTGCAAAAAACCGGCTGTCCTTATACCTTTTCATTACTGTGTTGTGAATACGCAAGTAATTGAATTCCATCATTTGCTCCGTTGCAATGGGCTGAAATGGATTATCAGAAAAATCAACCCCTCCGGAACCTACCGGTTTTGCAGATTGCGGTCCCGTTCCCAGTCCATAGGTGGGCTGTGAGTTGATAAAATAGCGCAAATCCGTGAGCATATTCCATCCGTCCCCGTTAAAAAAGGTGGTCGCTTTGGCTGTGATCAGCAATTGCTTTTTCTGGGTAAATATAACCGTACCAAGGGCGCTGGAGGGAGATGTGTTTTCAGGATCTCCCAGGGTCCAGTAAGCTCCAGGAGCTATACCCAGCATCCATCCTGTTGTTGGGGTTACCGCAAAAGCGGGCAAAGGAAGAAAGCGGAAATTTTTCTCTTTCTTTTCAGCCACCTTAATGGAATCCTGTCCAAAAGATATTATTGATAAAAGCAAGAAAAAAGCAACTGAAAGTACTCGTATCATTAAACTATCATTTTAGCTTGTGTATAGAGGAAAATACTCTGTTTCATTTGTGATTAAATTCAAGTCAGCCTTGTATATTTCCGCCAGAAAATTACAATTTTCCACTTCTGTTGGTTCTTGAGCTGAGATGAGATTATTTATGTTAAACCACATCAATTAAAAACAACACAAGAATGCAATAATGCCCTGATATTTAGAATGTTTCATGTTTTAATAACTGTATTTATAATCCAAATCGGTATTGCAAACCGCCCATGAATTGTTGCCTGCTTCCGAGAAAACCATATTCGGCTCTTAACATAAAGTGCTTGTTTAACTGGAACTGGGCACCCAGGATGAAGTTCCACATATTTTTCGGGCGCTTAGTCAGTGAATACTGTACGGTAGCATGTTCTTCATCATTCAATGCAGCATCCAGAGTATTAAAAACTTCTCCGGATTTCTGAAGGACTCTGTTTGCAGTTTCATATCTTGCCTCATTCACAGGGTTCCTCTGCTCTAAATCTGATAATCCATTCCACCACTCATCCACCTGAACAGTGGCATCAGATACTTTCTCTATTCCATCGTCCACTTTGGCCTGGGCATCGTCAAGAGGAAGCACATCTGAAAGCAATAGTGAACCATCTGTTTCGGCAGACAGATGTACCCTGAATCCACCCGCCCAGACGGCTATGTTTCTTTGAGGCTTACTTAATTTGAATGTTTTACCAAACCGGGGACCAAAAACAAAGGTAAAAACTGGTTTATTCAGAGCACTTACATCTGTCCAGGTCATGTTCATGTCAAGTGCCATCCAGCCTCCACCGATACCTAAGGTGGGTGTTATCCCGAATCCCATCCCTGTCGCATCGAAATTTGCTTTTGAACTGAACGGAGTGACTTCATTCCATACATTATTTGTATCAGGTAACCACATACCTGCATTGATTTCGGTAGAGGTTTTCGCCTTTGAGAAGATACCGTAAACATTTAAGAAAGGTAAAAGCCAGATATCCGGCCTTACAGTTATGACAGATGCACTTGATACAGAATTTTCGAATCTAATAATCTCATTGAGGTCGTACATCGGACCGTTATTAAATCCGACAAAAAGATCTTCGATTATAAGATCTGATTGCTGCCAGAAGTAGTTAACACTGATTCCGGCAGAGTATGGAAGATCATATCCCTTTGCAGTGGCTTTGGCTCCCCATATAGGCAAAGAATAAGGGTATTCACTGGACTTGAGGCTGTCAGCATGGGCCTTATGCTTCTTCCCTACTACTTTATCTGTATAAACCTGCCCAATGACCAGGCCTTGGAGACTTAAAGTCAGGCCAACTATTAATAGTATTCCTTTCATGATTTTAAATTTATTTTATTGATAATTTCTAGCACCGGTATTGGGCTGAGAAAAGTATCTGTATTGCTTTATTCCCAGCTATCTAAAACTTAAAACCGATACCCCCACCTGCGGTACTTATCCATCCGTTCCTGTACCAGGTGTTTGATGCCCAGGCAATTTCATATTCAGCATTGATGAAAATATTCTCCTTGATGAATACCATTACACCGGCTCCCCCGCCTCCATAAAAACCAAAATCAAAGTCATTCAATTCTACAAGACCTTCCCGTTTAATACGGGCATATTGCATACCCAGAGCACCTTTGACAAATCCTTTGAATCTTTCATTACCAAACATTACTTTTGGCGCATAGTATAGCGGGAAAGAACTGACAATTGCAGTTATGGTTTCTTGCCCTATATCCTCGGTGGTAGAAAGGTTGATATAACCGAATGAAGCTCCATGAGCAAACATACCTTCCATCGGATTAAATTCATACAAACCGTTAATTCTCCATCCAGTCCCTTTCGCATCGATATCCTGGATGTTTGCAGATACGTAACCACCGCTGAGTGTTACTATATTTTCCTGGGATATAGCTTTCATCGAAAGCAGTACCAGGGCAGCTAAAAAAATGTTTTTTATCATAGTGATTGGTGTTTATTAGTGATTATAGTTTGTTCTTAATTAATCTATTCTTATGAAATTTTTTCTATCTCTCCAGGACAGCTTTTTTGATCTAACCCGGATTCAGATGTTCCATAAAGTCTCAATTTCAAATTCCATCCTTTTTCTGGAATTGTCTGAATCCAGTTGGTCTTATTCTCAGACTTAGCTTTTGGACCAAACCAGACATCCACCGAACCATCCTGATTGACCATAAGTCCATTCCTGGTGCTAAATACGGATGGCCATGACTGATCGGTCTTGATAATTAATTGTGTTTCATTATCATACACCAAAAATGACCAATAGTCGTTAGAAGGTAGATCAGGAATCAAATGAAATATGTAATTCTTTTCACCTGTTAATGTCTGACCCTCAGGATCTTTTGAAATGATAAATTCTAAAAACTCATCCATTTGAATCAGGTTTTACTTTGTTGACTGCTAGGAAGGGCAGAACCCAGATAATCATGATTCTATATTCAGTTCAGCTCTTATAGCTGATACAGCTTCAAATTGGGTAAGGTGAACCTTACCGGTCAGCTCGTGTAAAAAGTGTGTCCCTTTCAAACGATCCATGACGGGGCCTTTCACTTCGGACATGTGGAAGGTGATACCGCTTTCCCGGAGCCTGAGATTGATCGCTTCAAGGCTTTCCAGTGCAGAGAGATCTATGGTATTCACGGCAGAGCAGACAAGAATGAGCTGACTGATGTCAGGGTTCTCAGCTACCGCATCGTTAACCGTGTCTTCAAGAAAACGGGCATTGGGAAAATATAGACTTGCGTCAACCCTGATTGAAAGTAAGCCCGGATCAGTAATTACTTCATGGCGCTTGATATTACGAAAATGTTCGGTCCCAGGTAACTGACCTAAAACGGCCACATGTGGTTTGGAGGTCCGGTATAAATGCAGGAAAATAGAAAGGCCAACTCCTGCAATCAGCCCTATCTCGACCCCTTTCCATAAGGTTACCAGGATGGTGACTGCCATGGCTGCAAAATCTGTTTTTGAATAGGACCAGGCATGTTTAAGAGCTCCAAAATTCACCAGGGACAATACGGCTACAATAATGGTGGCTCCGAGCACTGCTTTTGGCAAAAAGAACAGCAATGGGGTTAAAAACAAGGTTGCGATCGCGATGCCAATAGCTGTGAAAGCACCTGCAGCAGGGGTCTCGGCTCCTGCATCAAAGTTCACAACGGATCTGGAAAAACCGCCAGTAACCGGAAATCCACCTGACAGGGCTGAACCAATGTTGGATGCGCCCAGGGCGATCAGCTCCTGGTCGGGATCCACGCGCTGTCGGCGTTTGGCTGCAAGGGTAAGGGCTACAGAGATGGATTCCACGTATCCCACGATCGAAATCAGTATTGCCGGGACCAGGATCTTCATCCAGAGCGACATATCCAGAGGTGGCATGGCAACCTTGGGTAAACCCTTGGGTACCTTTCCTACAATGGCAACCCCTTTATCTGCCAGTCCCAGGCCCGCAACGACAAGAATAGTTATAATAATGGCTAAAGCGGGTCCGATCTTTACAAATATGTCTGCAACTTTTGCACCGACCCCCAGACGCACCAGGAGTGGCTTCAGCCCGCTGCGAACCCAGAAAAGAAAGACCAGCGAACCGATGCCAACCGCTGCAGTAATGATATGGATATGACCCAGGTTATGCCAAAGTGAGATGGCTACATCCAGGAAAGTATGTCCATGAGCCTGGATGCCCAAAACAGGTCCGAGCTGACCGGCTGCGATCTGGATACCCGAGGCTGTAATAAATCCCGAGATGACCGGGTGGCTTAAAAAGTTAGCGAGAAATCCCAGCTTCAGAAAACCTATAAGAATCAGGAACAAACCCGATACCATGGCCAGCGCGATAGCTGCCCCCAGGTACTCTGGTGATCCCTGCGAAGCAAGTTGCCCGGCCGCCGCAGCTGTCATAAGACTGGCCACCGCCACAGGTCCCACGGCCAGTGTTCTTGAAGAGCCAAAAATGGCATAGATCAGCAGTGGAGCTATGGATGCGTATAGGCCGATTTCCGGCGGCAGGCCAGCAAGTATGGCATAGGCCAGCGACTGTGGAATCAGCATCATGGTCACAATCAAGGCAACAATCATGTCGTTGCTGAAGGTTTTGCTTGTATACTTTGATCCCCATTCCAGGATTGGTAAATAGCCTTTCAGCACTCCCATCAGGGTTGATTTTCCTTTCTTGTTTTCCACTTTTCAGGTTGATTTTATGGTTCCTGCTTTATTTATCTAAACTACTGCATCTGTCTTAGCAGCCTTTTTGCCCATAAGGGGGGCTATAATTATACTGAGGATAAAAGACCACAAAGTCCAGATGATAACCATCGCCACCATATTGGGTGTTACATCGGCAATGGCAAGCACTCCGATAAGGACAGCGGCTATATTCCGTGTACCTATTCCCAGTGACATGACAACTTTCTCAGCCCGGTTAAGGCCGAATCCGAAATAAAATGAGATCAGCGCCATCACAACCATAAAAATGGTCAGGGACAACATTGCCATGCTGCCGGCAGTAGCCCACATCTGCTTGGAATAGAGTAGAAAACAGAATATGATTGTCAATATTGTAGTCAGGCCAGCAAGTTTTTTTACTGGATTAAAGATTTTATCAGCAGCTTTGCTGGCAAAAGTCTTAATTAAAGCACCAATCATCAAAGGCAGGAGTACGGTCACAAAGAGCGGTTTCAGGAGGGACATGACACTCAAATCTATCCCCTTGATCAGAAATGGTGCAAACAGGGGCATTAACAGGGATGTGCCGATCGCTGCCACCGGAATGAAAGCTCCTGCGAAGACAATGTCTCCATGGGCTTTTGGGAGTAGCGGCGGGAGAAAGGGTGCACAGGGAGCCAGGCTACCGATGAACAAAACTATTATATAGCCATTATCCAGGGGAATTAACAGGGTAATAAGATAAGCGACAGCGGGGCCCAATACCCAGCCGTATCCGAACGTAAGACCCAGAAACTTCAAATTTCCTACTACCTTGAACATCTTGCCCAGATTTACCTGAAGTCCCATGCTGAGGAGGTTCGTAACGGTGAAAACAATGACCAGTGGATTGAATATAGACTGGCAAAACTGTAATATTTCGTTCATTGTTTTTGGTTTTTAGAGTTAAACTGCGCGATGTGAACGTGAAAGCATACCTCCTGAAATATTTTTTATCTTGAATCCGTTTTGCAGGAGGATTCGGGTGGCATAGTATGCCCGCTGTGCTGAGCGGCAGAGGATATTTATATCGCGATCCTGTGGTAATTCTGCAAGCCTTGAACGGAGCTGGGGCAGCGGTATATTTACAGCCCCCTCAACAGATTCAACCTCAAGTTCAGGAGGGTTACGTACATCGAGAATAAACCCATCACCTATTTCTTCCCAGTGAACAAGCGGCATATCGCCCCGAAGTACATCAGCGGCAACCATACCTGCAAAGTTTACGGGATCTTTTGCGCTTCCATAGGGAGGAGCATAGCAGAGTTCAGCCTCTTCCAGGTCATATATTGTACAACCCATCTGAATGGCCATGGCAAAAGAATCAATCCGTTTAGCTACACCATCCTCACCAAGCACCTGGGCTCCAAGCACTTTTCCATCTGATTTTCGGAACAGGAATTTAATGGGCATAATCTTGGCTCCGGGGTAGTATCCCGCATGGGAATTTGGGTAGAGGTATATCTTTTCATAATCTGTCTCTCCAATCCTTTTAAGTGTTTTTTCGCTTACACCGGTCTGGGCGATGGTGGCACCGAAAAGTTTACAAATAGATGTTCCCTGTGTTCCCCGGAACTTTGAATCACGCCCGGCAATTACATCAGCTGCAATTCTTCCCTGCCTGTTTGCAGGTCCTGCCAGCGGAATGAGTGCCCAGTCGCCTGTCATGAAGTCTTTTATTTCAACGGCATCACCAACGGCCAGGATATCAGGATTAGACGTAATCATTTGCTCATTGACACGCATTCCTCCACGTTCCCCGATTTCGATTCCGGCCATCCTGGCCAGGGCGAGTTCAGGTTTTACCCCGATAGCCATCACCACCAGGTCGGCTGGATGGGATTTCCCCTTTTCCGTCAGGACTTCAAGCCCACCACCAGACGCTTTTTTGAATCCGGCAACACCATCTTCAAGTTCAATCTTCACGCCATGTTTGATAAGGTAGCGTTCAACAAGACGCGCCATCTCAGTGTCCAGCGGAGGCATAACCTGGTTGAGCTTCTCTATCAGTGTTACTGTAAGACCCCGTTCGACAAGGTTTTCAACCATCTCCAACCCTATGAATCCGCCACCGATCACAACTGCATGTTTTGGTTTTGAAACCGTATCAACACCCGTGAATGAGTTGCCAACAGAACGGTCAATATCTCTTTCAAGCCATTTGCGTATATTAACTGCGTCAGCTACGGTTCGCACTGAGAATATCCCCGGTAGGTCAATACCCTCCAGGGGAGGGCGAATGGGTGCAGCACCAGGTGAGAGAACGAGCTTATCGTATTTTTCAGTTGTCACTTCACCATTGACATGATTCTTTAGTTCCACCGTCTTTTCCCCGGCATTGATACCTATGACCTCACAGTTCGTCCTGCAATCCATGGCAAATACCACTTTGAACATTTGTTCGGTGGCCACCAGCAGATCAGCCTCGTTTTCAATGGAGCCTCCAACATGGTAGGGCAGTCCGCAGTTTGCATAGGATACATACGGTCCGCGCTCCACCAAAAGGATTTCTGCTTTTTCATCAAGCCTGCGGAGACGTGCGGCACAAGATGCACCGCCGGCTACTCCACCAACAATTATAACTTTCATAGTAATGGGGTTTATGGATTATTTATTTCTTGTTTACCTTTCTTGGGGGAGCAATTTATTCCTGAACAAATGGAATTTCTTCCAATATGGTCATCCTGATACCAGTCAGGATATAATTCTCGATCTGGTAAAACTGGGTGGCTACAATTCCATCCGATGCAGCCTTTACCTTTTTGTAATAAGTTTTGATTAGTTTATTGGTTTTATCCTGGAGTTCCAGAACACTCTTTGTCCATGCATCTGCCTGCTCACTTGTCAGTGTCTGGTATTGTTCTGCATACTGCTCTAATAATTTTATCCTTTGTTTCCCAAGTTCTTTTCTCTGTGTTTCGTATGCATCGTAAAGCATCCAGAATGCTTCTTTCTGAGTGTCAGAAGGTTTGACAAAATAAGTTACCATTTCTTTCTTATCCATTCCGAAAGCGGCCTGCAGAAGGTCCACTTCTTCTGTATTTGATTGGGTATAGGCAAATGATGCCAGGAATAATGCTGCAATTAATAAAAAGTACTTTTTCATGATTTAATGTTTTAGAGATAATTAATTTAAATTGTTTAATACTATCAATGTAAACCAAAAGCCCGCATGTTAAGCGAGCCTCTTGGTGTCAATACGAGTTTTTATTTGATCCTTATCCCGACTACCCCATTCGCTGTGCGGATTGCAAAGGATCCGCCGTCTGAGGAAGTTTTGCCCTGGTCCGTTTTGCCCATTCTTCTTCCAATAATTCTCTGGCAGCCTGCTCAAGGAATTCCGGTGCAGCCCATTCGTTTACATCGAAATCGTTCTTAATGTAGGAGTGACTGTACATAAAGTCCTTGCCGATCTCAACAGACCTCATGTTTTGTGGAGACAGGTTTGGTACCAGGTCAATGGGCTTGATACCTTCAAGAGTTTTTTCAGGGTTAGTGTAGAATGTCTGCTTGTCGAGGATGTCAGCTGCAGCGGGCTTATGCTCATTTGCCCAGCGTCCCACCTTAATCATCCCCTTCAGAAAGGTAACTGCCAATTCAGGGTGCTTTTCTGCCATAACATCACTACAGGTTATAGCAGCAGGAATATTAGCCACCTGAAGAGTCCAGTCGGGGTACCTCGAAAGATCCTCGATAGCTTTGAAATCTCCTGTGTCTTCAGAAAGCTGCTGCAGTGGACCGCTTTGCAAATACATGGCATCAATTACTCCTTTTCCTAAAGCTGATTCCAGAGGGCGGAAAGCCAGGTCGTGTTTATGATCGCGTCTTAACCATAACTCTGATGGATTTTCCATCTCAGGACCCATCATTTCAGGAACGTCGTACCAGTCGTCCGGGTATGGGAATTCAACGATCTCAACATCAGCCCGGGTCATACCATTCAAGCGTAACATCAGCTCAATACCCTGTTCCTCCTGGATACCCCACCAGTCGGTTTTAATTTTATTCTGACTCCTCGAAAGTCCAATCTTTTTCCCTTTCAGGTCCTGCATGCGGTAAATATCATCCCTGGATCTTACCATCATCACCCCGCCTTCTTTTGGTGCATGCGTAACTCCCAAAAGCCTTGTTCTGCGAATGTCAGCATGGACATGGATGGGAGGAAACAGACCTCCAAAACGGATTATGTTATCCATGTTATGGATGTAGTGCGGGTACCAGTCATTCTCTTTGCGTGCCCTCAAATACAGATAGTTCACGCCTATTTTCTTATACTCTCCCTTAGTCCAGCCCAGTTCCTGGTCCACGTTACTGGCTGAGATCAGTGGACAATTGGTGTAGTACACCTCTTTCCAGTCCAGCGGTACGGTTTTTAGTTTGCCTGCTTTTTTTGCTTCCGTAATAATTTTTTCCATGTCTGGTGCGGTTCTTTTTACTTCATTTCCCATGATTTTAATGTTTAAGTGATTTTTTTGGAATATTTATCGTTTTTAGTGGTATTCTTCAATATGGCCCTTTTAATCCTCCCTGGCAGCAGAATCAGATGAACTACTGCTTTCTTCAGTCTGGTTGGAGGAAGTTTTACCTGATGCTTCTTTTTTTTTGTTTTCGTTCTTCAACCATTCTTCATAAAGATCAGTCTTTCCGCAGGCACAGGTCGGACCTTCAACTTTCTTGTTTTGTTTTGCCATAATCATTGGTATAATGCTAATAAATTCATTCATCCTTGAATTATGATTATTGTTCAGGAGCTTATTTAGCAGATTCAAAGGTAAATTCATATTACTACCAGGTCAATAGTTACTAATCTGTATTTTCTGAATTTTTTTGTAGATTTACATGCCACTATTTCCATTATATCCGGTATTCCTAAATGACAACCCTTAGCCCAGATTATGGACTGTTTTTCAAATTCATTGAAACCTTCTCAAAGGTAGGATTCAAAGATATTGACCGGGATCATCCATTAATACTTGATCTTGAGGAGAAGATGAAAGCTAATAATCAGTTTTTCTATATAGCTGACATAATCCAATTGAAACTCCTGTTTTCAAGCAAACGCAGCACCCAAATGATTGGGATTGCTCCGGAGGAACTGAACTTTTACCAGTTTATGGAAATCACTCATCCAGATGATATTCAGAGACTTAACCTGGGTAGACCTAAATTAATTAAGCTTGCACAGGATCTGTTCATTGCCAAACAGGGAGAATGGCTATTGTCTACTAATTTCAGGATGAGAAATCCTTCTGGAGAATACTCCAATATATTAGTTCAGTGCTATTTAGTTTATACAACAATTCCTTATAAAACAGTCTTCTTTCTGAAGGTTCATACCAATATTGATTGGTATCAGAAGAGACGCAAGTGTTTTCATTATTATAGTGGAACCGATATAAGTAATTTTAAATACCCGGATGAGGAATTATTGAAGATGGGTATTACTTTATCAAATCGCGAATTTGAGATTGTCAGGCTGGTTTCAAAGGGACTAAGCAGTGAACAAATTGCCGAACAATTATTCCTGAGCATTAATACGGTTAATACCCACCGCACCAATATCCTGGAAAAGACCAAAAAAGATCAGGTCTCGGATCTGATTTATGAATTGACCGAACGAGGTATAATGTAAAAAGTTGAGATTTTATCTCTTTCTGCCAATGGTTCCTCCCTGGGTCTTAAAAAAGAAGGTTCTAATCTAATTGATAGATTTCATATATCTCACTCTGTGTAAGTGCTCTTTTATATATTCTGACTTCATCTATTATACCTTCATAAAAGAATCTATCATCTGCACTACCTATCACCAGATTCCTATCTAAACTATTTAATAAGGTTTTCGGATCCAGTTCTTCAACCAATAAATCCCCATCTTTATATATTCTCATAACACTCTGTGAAACACTTGAGGTAAACACATAATGATGCCAATTTGTATCAAATTCCTGATTAAAATCATACAACCTGCCTGGAGCATTTCCTCCGTCACCTTCCCAACCAAAATCCCAAAATATACTATTTACTCCATTATGCATATAATCGATTGAGATAGCAAATCGATTTTGATCCGGACATAACATTAACTGAAACTGAGTTTTCGCAATTTTTGATTTTACCCAAATTGAGACAGTAATTTCCCGGGTTGGAACTATACTGCCAATTTCTAAAACTTCTATAAAATCATCTACCCCATCAAATTCATAGGCGCTCTTAGAATTTCCATTTCTATCATTTGTTAACGAAGCTCCATTGACCACACCATGATTGCCATTTCCACTTAAATCATTTGCGTTCTCATTAAAAGCATAATAGGCAACCAGGTCATTCTCTACACTATCAACTACTATAAACGAAAATTCCGCATAACCATATTCTACAGGTTCACCGAGGTTGGTTGGAATTACTTCAAGAATCAAAGAGCTGGTGTTCTTTGGTGTAACTTCAAAACCGAATGGTAAAGGGTTACTCACTAAGGCTTCAAATTCCGAACCGGATTTAGGTATGATGTACATTGCTGAGTCTTCTTTATCTACAACTATAAAATCTTCAATAGTGTAGCTTCCTGGAACTAATTCAATTTGTTCAGTAATGTATTCATCCCCAAATTTGATAAGAGGAATTTTATGAAGATTATACACATAACCTTGCTCAGCATCTTTCAAAGATATGTAAATGGATTTCGGTTCCCTTTCTGTTACCATGTTATCCGCTGACTTGAAATTACCTGCAATATCAAATTTGAAATTTATGGTCCCTTTTGACAGATCAGGTTTGTTATCTTCATCTGCAGAACATGAAAATAATAACATAATGAATGACACTACTAACAATTTAATTACAAGTAAATTTTTCATTGGATATGGTTTAACATTACTCCAAAAAGAATCTTTCAATGGATTCCTGTTTTTCCAAACTCATTAAAAGTCAGGGCGGTTATATTACAAACCTGAAGTTATAAATTTTTTGAATACGATAAACCTTATTACTCCATTTGTTTTAATTAGTAATCTCGATTTTATCATCCGGTTCCTGCTAAATATTATATTTGCTTGAATTCACTTGTTTTTTTCTCAACTTATACCATTATGAAAAATTTACCAATACTTGTACTTCTATTTTCACTAAGCACCTGTACTCTAAATCATTCCCGGGATTTTCTTCAGGTAGAGCTGTTCCCGCTTACTACAGACCATACGCATGGATCATCCATTGTGGAGCTACCGAATGGAGATCTGCTTGCTGCCTGGTTCCAGGGTTCGGGAGAACGTTGGGCGGATGATGTATGTATTATGGGGGCCCGCCTGAGCCTGGGAAGTGAGGAATGGAGCCAGCCTTTCATTCTTACCGATGTCCCTGATTTTCCGGATATCAATCCGGTATTATTTCTTGACAATGATGAAAAGCTATGGCTGGTTTGGTATACAGTAATTGCGAACCAGTGGTCCACCTCCCTCCCAACCTACAGGATAAGTGAAAATTACATGCAGAAAACCGCAGCCCCGGTGTGGGAATGGCAGCAGGTGCTATTTGTCAAACCCGGTGATAAAACCGAAAGAGGGATGCATCCTGAAGATAAATTTGTAAAATCCGTTGAACGCCAGGTGGATGCTTATGGTAAATACATAAAGGATTCAATGAGTGGAAATGCTGATATGCTCAAGCAATGGGAAGAGTGGAAATCAGACCTGATGGAAAAATCCCGTGGAGAGGACATGATACGTAAGGGGTATTATTTTGATGAGAAGGGGGAAAGGGTGGATGCTAACCTTGGGTACCCTTATTTCAGACGTATGGGCTGGCAAACAAAGAACAAAGCAGTTTTTATCGATGAAGAGCGAATGATTTTACCCTTGTATTCTGACGGATTTAGTTTCTCGCTTATGGCTATTACTGATGACGGAGGTTCTCATTGGCAATTTTCTGAGCCCCTGGTGGGCGCAGGAAATATTCAAGCTTCTATTGCCATTAAACAGGATGGCACCCTGGTTGCTTACATGCGTGATAACGGTCCCCCTCCCCAACGACTTATGATCAGCGAGTCATCCGACAGGGGAATGACATGGAGTAATGTCCGGGATTCAGATCTCCCAAATGAGGGTTCAGGAGCTGATATTGTAAGCCTGAAGAATGGGAACTGGGTACTGGCTTATAATGACACAGAAGAGGGAAGAAATAGTTTAGCAGTTTCCTTGTCAAAGGACGAGGGTAAAAGCTGGTCCGATACCCGGCATCTTGGAGTTAGATGAAAGAGAGCTTCAAATTGCCACACGGAGCTCCTATCCATCCATCATCGAAGGTAAGAACGGAATAATTCATGTTATTTACAGCTACCACATGCAGGATAAGAACGGGAAGCCCAATAAGACAATAAAGTATGCGCAGAATTACAGAGGATTGGATTATGACAGGAGACAAATAATCCTAAAATTGCTTCATGTATTCGAGGAAAATCCTGGCTGTTCTGTCCATATTCTCCATTGAACCCCCTCCATCCAGGACCTCACACATTTCATATACAATCCAGCCCTGGTAACCGATTTCCTTAAGGGTGTTAAACCATATTTCATAGTCGATAATCCCCTCTCCCATAGGAACTGCCCTCATCACCGGTTGAGCAGATTGATAATTCGTAAGATTATTCACATAATTATAACGGGGATGTTCGACATAGTCTGCTGCGATGGTATTGATTATAAAAGGCTTCATTTTGAGAATTGATTCTCTCAGCTGCTCGGAATTCAGTCCCTCTAAAGTCGGCGACCATGCATCCCAGCCAGCCATTACATTCGGGTGATTGACCTCTTTCAACAGCCAGTGCATTACATCGTGATGAAGGGCAATATCATGATGGTTCTGAACGGCCAGAGTAACTCCGTGCTCGGCTGCCAGTTTACCGGCCATTTTTAGTCCCGCTACAACCTCGGCATATTGTTTATCATAAGGAACACCGGGGCGTTCATATCCCGTAAAAATCCTGACCATATTTGTGCCCAGGTCCTCTGCCATTTCAGCAATCTCCCCGACCCAGGCGGCCTGGATCTCAGCATTGGGTATACCGGGTTTATCAATTCCGGCCGTAAAGTCCGTATATCCTGCAAGACCGACCAGGGTTAATCCCAGTGATTCAATCCTGGCTTTAAGCTTTGCCCGTGCCTCTTTGTCGTAATCGTGAGGTGATACATGTGGACGTTTAGCAACGAGCATCACTCCTTCATAACCCAGCTCCTTTGCCTTAAGCAGAAATTCATCAACCGTCAATGCTGTTTGTCCCCTCCAGATTCCCAGGTAACTAACAGAGTGTAAACAGGTTTTAACTTTAAAGTCCGATGATTTCCCGGAAGGAGTCTTCTGAGAGAAGGCGGGTACGGCTATTAACTGTACTGTTAACAGTACAAAGATTACTTTCTTCATCAGCAGTTTCATAATATTAAAATTTATAATTTAATAATCTTAATAGCCCTGAATATTTCAGGCAGTCATTCACAAATATAAATTGTTTTTTCAGAATTTAATGGTTACGCTCTTACCTGCATATACTCCCTGTGGCAAATCCACTATTACTTCAGTTTCATTATTGTTTTTATTGGAGAGGGCAACAAAATGTTCTCCGCTTAAATCGAATATCCCGGATATGGAAATTATCAACTTGCCCAGTTTCCTTGATGGATCGGAAACAGTCAATTCCTTAATCCTGTTTCCTTCCAATTTCAACATTGCCATTCCCTGGCTTTCCATCCTGAATTTAAATCCCTCCGAATATTCAATCTCTCCAGCCTTATAGAATGCAAGCTGGCATATTCCCAACTTGCTACTCTTCACTGCCTGTATATCAGATGAATTCTTAAGGATCTCAATTCCACGATTAGTACTGCTGGTTTCCGATAGTTCCTGCTCCTCAACATTGGGAACTACAATATATTGGTAGGAAGCATTATTCGGACTTTTACCATGATCAAACCACAACATAAATACCTTTTCAGTAACAATTTTGTCGGAAATATTTTTTTGATCTGTAATATCGGACCAACGCCCCTGTTCCACCTGGTTTGATACATTAATGCTTGTAGATTCGGGGAAAATATATCCGATCTTATCCTGGTATACCCATTTTACATTTTTCATTTCACGGTCCCCCTCCGGCAGTGTTTTTATCTCGTCGTCCTGCCTGACCCGCACATCACTCCTCATCAGTACCTGGTTTATTGTTGTTGCCACAGGCAGATCTGGTCTGGATTCTATATCCGTTCCCAGACAGACATACTCTTCATCAAAAAAGAACCAGGACTTTTTGGCCTCCAGTTTATCATGAGGACTCTTAAAGTCAAATACCGCAGCTCCGTACATTCCATCTGTTACCCCGCCTACAAAATCCGTAAGTCCATCTTTCTGAATTTCCTTTGGCCCATATAGTTCAGGTTTTTGCATAATTGTAGTACCTGATATTTTCTGCCAATCATAAACTGCCCAAATATTATGATATTCATTGCCCTTGAGCTGTAAATAATTGGTGCCATCGGCCCGGTGGTGGGTGGTTTTACCGGGTCCATTGTACGGGACTTCCATATTCCTGTTCCGTGTGGAGTACATTCGTACGGTTGTATAAAATCCAGGCCTCTGAAATACAAAATGCTCAGTCTGCCAGAAGAACTTACAAAATGACAGTGAAGGGTCTGCTTCTCCCTTTCTCAAGCTCAATATTTCTTCCAATTCATCTTTCCTGTAGTCAGTACTTTGCAAGAGCCTCTCAATTTCAGTAGTACCTTGTGGCCCAAATCCGGACTTATGTGAGATGCTCCTGTTCTTTACACTGATATCGATGTATACCCCGTAAACCAATTGCTTATATATACCATCCAGGTAATAATCAACCAGCTGATTAATTTTTTCAATGGAGAATTCATATTTTGTGCCTGCCACATAATAAGACCATTCACCAAAGGCATTTGCGTATTTACCATAACCATAGGAAGTGGTATTGTTTACCCTGTCTGTTCTGTGGTGAAAACTATAATCATGCTGCATGCCCCTTTTCCCGGTGCTGAATTTCACTTCTCCTTCTATAAGCTTTATTATGTCCTCAAACCCTTGCTTATCTTCAATAAACAGTAAATTTTTAGCCAGGATCCCGGCAATTACTATTCTGTCACCACTTGGCCTTGCTCCTGATGCCTTCATATGAGCCCTGCCAATAATGGGCTGGGCTCCGTCGACAAGGTCTTTGGGAAGCTCATCACCCATGAGCAACATCAGGTTCACAAGATTGGTCGGTGTTGAAATCTGGTTATTATGCCAGTTATCGCCAAAGAAATCATTGTCAACCCAGTATTTCAACCCACTGGCAATATTCTTTTTCAGCTCTTTATTCTTGTAATAAGCTGATGTCTTGTGTGTATATGCCTGAGCAAGGTAAACCAGATAATATGTATGATACCGCTGAGGAAATCCTGCAGTTCTGCTGAGATCGGCATAATTGATACCCTGAAAACTTCCGTCTGCATTCATCTTGCCAGTTATGTCCTCAACTCTCTCATCATCAACACTTGTCTTTTTGACTTCGGCTACCACCCTTTCTTTGACTATATCAATATCATCAGGTTTTGCATTGGCTGATGAAACAATTAATGCAAAAAAAGAAATCAAGATAAATATTGTGTAAGCTGATTTCATGGTTTTAACTTAATATTGGTTTGTATATGGAAATCTGTATTATTTGATAACGATACCCGGTTAGTTTCCTTATGATCTGATATTCTATGATTATACATAGCTTTCATTTATTTATACTCTGTTTCGTGGTAACGTTCTAAACCCTTGTTAAAGTTGTAAGTGAGTCTGAGGGCTGGTATCCTGTATTTACTTAATGAAATCCAGGTAATTCTCTCGATTTAGCAATTGCACATCTGCCTTGTAGGTTTCGGTCCAGGATTTTGGGGCACGAATTTTCCCTTGTCCCCATTTGATTTCGTACCCGTTTAATACTCCTTGAGTTTCCTCAACATAGTCTATTTCAGCTCCTGTGTAGAGTCGCCAAAAATATGAATTCGACAACGATCTGTGATTGTTTAACCATTTCTGACGTTCGGCAATCAGAAAGTTTTCGAATAATGCTCCTAAATCATTTCTTTGATCAGGGCGATTCATATTGCCAATCAGATAATTCCGGATCCCAGTATCCCAAAAGTAGATTTTACTCGATTTTTTAATCTCATTTCTCAAATTCCGACTAAACCCACCTAATCGGAAAATAACGAAAGCCTTTTCAAATAACCCTATGTAAGATTCTACTGTTTCATGGTTCATTTTTAAGGATTGACTCAGTTCATGTATTGAAACCTCGGATCCAATTTGAAATGCTAATAACTTCAACAATTGATAGGCCTTTTGAATATGCCTGATCTGACTAATTTCAATTATGTCCTTCATTAGGTATGAATCACTAATCTCTCTCAGGGCTTCAAACCTTTCATCACGATTCGATTGGGTTAAAACCTCAGGATATGACCCAAAAACCAAAAATTCGCCAAGTTGCTCCTTTAGTTCAAAAGGATTATACACCGAGCCCATTTCTTCCTGACTCAAGGGAAAAAGGGTATATACTCTTTTTCGTCCGGTCATTGGCTCCCCGAGTTTAGTCGCCAGATCAAAAGATGAAGAACCTGTAACAACGACTCGTAATGAGGGAAACTCGTCATGAAGAATCTTTAAATGAATCCCTAAATCGGGAATTTTCTGACCTTCATCGATAAAAAGCAGTTCATATCCCTCTACCAAATCCTGCATTTTTTTAAGATCCTGCCCACTGAATACCTCCAGGTACCGTGCTTGATCAGCATTGACTCGCACTGATTTATATGGCAGTTCATTGGTGATGTCGGTCAATAAAGAGGTTTTTCCTGTTTGTCTGGCACCATACAAAACCACAAGCTTCTGCCCCTTTATCAATTCATCCTGAATACTCTTTCTCAAGTATCTCTTTATCCACATAGGGCTAATATCGTGAATTTTTCTGGTTTACCATGAATATTTACGTGAATTTTTATGGTCCGCCAAAATAATCACACCCTTTCGGCTACCCCGCTTTCCAGGATTTCAACGGGACATTTGATTAATTATCAGATTTTTTGCGGGACTTATATGCCTGGAATCTGAAATTCCACAAATATCGGTTTATGGTCTGATGGATAATCACCGTTGACATTATAATCGACATTCTCATAGTATAGAACCTCTACATTTCCTCTGTATAATATCCAATCTATTCCCCTTCCCCCTTCAAAACTGTCTTTCAGCAGGAGCGGATCATCTTTATCTGAATTTTCATCTCCAACGAAAGTTTTGTAAACTTTTGTACCCGGTCTTGCATTGAAATCACCCATCAGAAATATGGGACGCTCAGGGGTCCATTTTCCAAACCGGTTTAGTTTATTTATCCTCTCTATTACAAGTCTGGCAGCATTTTCTCTCTCCATAACCGCACCTTTACCGTTAAAGAAATGAGTATTAAAAACATAAAATTCCTGTGTATTCTCCCAGTGTCCACGGTAATCCTCGGGATAGGGTGCGGCTTCTCCTTCTGCAGGTCGGTTGATAACTGCCAGGCGAATCCAGGTTACCATGCGGGGATTAACATCGGGACCACTACCTATTATCTCAGGAGTTTCTGAAAGCTGAAAACTACCCATCTCCCTCAAGCGGAATTTATCTCTTTTATAGAAAATTGCCATATGCTCATCATCATCTCCCCCTTTTCGGCCTTCTCCAATAACTACATATTCATCCAGGTTGTCCATCAAATAGTCCACCTGCTCTTTCAAGCCTTCCTGGGTACCGATGATGTCCGGACTGTATTTGTTAATGAGATCAACCTGCATTTCACGCCGGATCTCCCAGGATGGTTTGTATGTTCGACTGGCAAATTTCAGGTTGTAGGTCATCAATTTAATCGTATGATCATTTGAATTTTGATTCTGATCAGTCTGTGCGTTTACCTGGATGCAGGTAATAAACAAACTAAAAATCATCATGCCAATCATTGCCTTAAAATGCTTCATAGGATAGATTTTTCGGAAATAGTTAATAATTGTTCAATCTAACTTAACTCTATTCAATCGAAATAAAATGATGTTTTATGGTATCAGCTGTAACTTCCCAATGCCTGAATCCCAAAGGTCTTTTGTCAAAATTTTTACTTGTCGTTTCCCCACTTACCATCTGGATATTTTCATAATTGTTAATCAAAGTCTTATGCCTATGACCCGATAAATAAGCAACTACATTATTTTGTGTAAATAATTCCAGTAATTCCTGCCTCTTACCAGGAGGAAGATTAGAATATTGTTCTTCTTCATCTGGTACTCCAATATATAAGGGGTGATGGCCAATTACGAATACAGGACGTTTTTTCAGGATTTTCTTTGTTAATGCTTCTTTAAACCAAACATCATGCTTTTCAGATTCATGCTCAACGAAAACTTTCCACAATTGAGTATTTGTTGCAATGAAGGAGTACCCTTTAAACCTGAATTGATAATAATCCTTTCCTATTTTTGTCCTGTAGAAGCCAAGAGTCTCATCATTGGGATTACTTCCCACATCATGGTTTCCGGGAATAACATAGCAAGGGATCTGGAATTCCTCCCTGATCGCCAGAAAATCAGAAAATGAACTATCCGTACGATGATGTACAAGGTCGCCACAGATTATTACAAAATCAGTATTAAGTTCATTTATTGTTCTGACAGCCTGTCTGAAGGAGTTAATGTCGTGTTCGTAACCTCCCATTCCCAACTGAGGATCACACAATTGAACAAATGAGAATGTCTGCTGCCTTTCTCCCGTACACGAAATACTGAAAAGTAAGAGAGCTACTACCAGGTATTTATAAATTCGAAAAAGCATCTTCATATTTGCTTTTATTGAAGGTTGTGGAAATAATTATCCGGTCTCTGGATACTTCAAAAGAAAAAGTCTTTATCTCTCACTGCTTAATGAGTAGGGGACATTTTCAGGCTGACTTCCCCATTTCATATCAGGACTCTCATCTAAATTGAACAAAAACTCTCCTCCGTTCTGAATATCTTGATAAGTAATGAAGTTATCATTATATTTTTTACCATTCAAACGAGTAGACCGTATATAGTAGCTATCAACTGAGTTATTATTTGCAGTTAAGGTAAACTTCTTCCCGTTTTCTAAGGATAAGGTTGCCTTATTAAACAATGGACTCCCGATTACATATTGATCGGTTCCCGGTGTTACCGGGTAAAATCCAAGGGCACTGAATACATACCAGGCTGAGGTTTGTCCATTATCCTCATCACCGCAATAACCATCAGGTGTTGCAGAATAGAGATTAGTAAGTACATCTCTGACTTTATTCTGCGCTTTGTAAGGAGCACCCGCATAATTATAGAGATAGATCATGTGCTGTACGGGTTGATTTCCATGGGCATAATTACCCATATTTACTATCTGCATCTCCCTAATCTCATGAATGGTCTTTCCGTAGTAAGAATCATCATAATCCGGAGGCATCTCAAATACATTATCAAGCTGTTTTATAAAAGCCTCATTGCCCCCCATCAGATCAATTAGTCCCTGCACATCATGAAAAACGGACCATGTATAATGTAAGCTGTTTCCTTCGGTAAAAGCATCTCCCCATTTCAATGGATTAAACGGTTCCTGAAATTGGCCATCTTCATTTTTCCCTCTCATCAGGTTTGTGGAAGCATCAAATACGTTTTTGTAATTCATCGATTGCTCAAAGTATTTATCAGCAATATCATCTTTTCCCATTTTTTCAGCCATTTTAGCTATGGTGAAATCTGCATAGGCATATTCTAAGGTTCTTGCAGCATTTTCATTTACACCAATGTCATAAGGTACATATCCGAGGGAATTGTAATATTTCAGGCCTTCTCTACCGACGGACTTTTCCGGCCTCCCTTCTTCCACGGTAGCATTTTTCAGGATGGCTTCGAAAAGGATTTCAGCATCTGTATCGAGTGAACCTTTTAAAAATGCATCTGCAATAATCGGGGCTGAGTTTGAACCAATCATGCAATCCCTGTGACCCGGACTGGCCCATTCTGGAAGCCATCCGGATTCCCTGTAGGTATTGGCCAGTCCCTCCATGATCTTTCCGTTCAATTCCGGATGCATCATATTGAAAAATGGATACACCGCTCTGAATGTGTCCCAGAATCCATTATCGGTAAACATATATCCCGGCAGTACCTTCCCGTTATATGGACTGTAATGTACTACCTCGTTATTCTCATTAAATTCATAGAATTTCCGGGGAAACAAAAGGACTCTGTACAAACAGGAATAGAATGTTCTGATATGATCGGTATTATTGTCCTCAATCCGTATCCGGCTCAACTCATTTTCCCAGGCGGTTTTTGCTTTTTCCATGGTTCTCTCAAAAGAATCCTTCCCGATTTCTCGGGAAAGGTTTAGCTCTGCCTGTTCAGGACTGATAAATGATGAAGCAACCTTCACATGAACCACTTCTCCTCTTCCGGTATTAAACCCAATAATGGCGCCCACATGATTTCCTTCACTATCCAGGGTATTTTCCTGCAATTTCCATCCATCCCCCCATGTATGGGTGATTTTAAAATCCCTGTCAAATTCAGCTACAAAATAATTATGGAAATTATCCGGAACTCCACCTTTATTATTTCGGCAATACCCGATAATCTTCCTTTCCTCGGGAATAATTTTTACCATGGATTTCTTATAAAATCCATCCAGGATAATATAGGATGAGTCAGATTCAGGAAAGGTGAATCTGAATTGTGCAGCACGTTCGGTAGGGGCTATCTCAGCTACCACATCATAATCGGCCAGATATACCTTATAATGATAGGGTTTGACAGTTTCAGCCTTATGGGAAAACCAGGATTCTCTTTCGTTTTCTTCATATTTTAATTTCCCGGTAACTGCCATAAGGGAAAAAGCAGCATAGTCATTTATCCAGGGACTTGGCTGGTGGGTTTGCTTGATTCCCCTGATCTTATTTTCATTGTACTTATAGGTCCATCCATCCCCCATCTTCGAGGTCATGGGAGTCCAGAAGTTCATGCCCCAGGGAGTTGCTATGGCAGGATAGGTATTACCATTCGACAGGGTGTATTTGGAATCGGTACCCATTAGGGGGTTCACATAATCTACCAAAGCAGTCCCCTTAGCGGCATCATTGATCATATCCCTGTCAACCCTGTTACATGATAAGGATGTGAGTGTTAGTAAAACACAGAATACTACTTTGTAATTCATTTGTTATCCTAAATTTCTAAGCTATTTATATTGCTTCAGGGCAAATCAGGTACTATCTGGTAGATTCTGCTTTGCGAATCCGGTCTAATTCACTGCTAAGTTTTTTAACCATATCCGGATTGTCATCATATAAATTATTGCTCTCACCGGGATCATCAGCCAGATTATAAAGCTGTGGTTTAAAATTCTGAAGCTGTTTTAATTTGTTCGATGGTGTATTCTCAGGGGGAGTATTGTCAATGTATTTCCAGTCCCCTACCCTGATTGCCTGCATACCATTTGCATCGGCAGTAACCATAGATGTTCTCGGGTTGGGTTGTTTTGAATTTAATAATGATGGCAGAAAACTATAGCTATCAGGGGCCACTTCCTTTGATTCCGGCACGTTACCTTCCGTTATTTCACAAACGGTAGCAAAAATATCCATCAGATTGATCATATCCCCTGAGGTAGATCCTTCCTGAATACGCCCGGGCCAGGACACAATAAAGGGCACATTGGTGCCTCCCTGATAAATGGTATGTTTATCCCCCCTAAGATCTCCGTTGATTTTTAAACCATATGCAATCGCCTGTAATTCCGGAGCCTCAGGTCGATTACTCCCGGGAATATCTCCTCCGTTATCGCTCGAGAATATCACGATGGTATTCTCAAGCAGGTTCATATATTCAAGGGTTTCCAGAATCTTCCCCACGCTCATATCCAGGTCCTGTATAAAATCTCCATAGGGACCGCAATCACTCAATCCTCTCATATGATCTGAGGGAGTACTGGGATGATGAACGGCAACTGCAGCAAAATACAGAAAGAACGGGGTATCGGCTGATTGCTGTTTGATCCAGTCCACCGACTTATTGGTCAGGTCCTTCATGACATTAATATTAACCCGTTGGGGTGCATCGAATCCCATATATCGTTGTCCATAAAATGACCTGGAGTATGGATTTACTTTCTTGCTTCTTAATCCATATATGTAATGATTCTCAATATAGACTCCGAGTTTATCGTCATGATTCTGGGGAACCCCAAAATGATAATCAAAACCAAGTTCAAGGGGACCAGGACTTAACTTTTCAGTAAAGTCCACTGGCTCCTCTTCTCCATAGCCTAAATGCCATTTCCCTATGGCCGCGGTGTTATACCCATGTTCCTTTAACCAATCTGCAACGGTTACCCGATCCTGATCAATTAATAAAGGCCCTGTAGGAGAAGTCACCCCGTATTTCAGGGAAGACCTCCAGGGGTAACGTCCGGTTAAGAACCCATAACGGGTGGGTGTACATATGGAAGCAGGTGTACTGGCATTTGTAAAACGCATTCCTTTCTCTGCAATCCGGTCAATGTGTGGTGTACGTAGCAGAGTTTTATCAGCACCATAGGAGTTCAGGCTGCTGTATCCAAAATCGTCGGCTAAAATAAAAATGATATTGGGTCCATTTGAATCTTTCTGCCCTGCTGATGCATTTTTCGGGAATAAGCAATGCAAAGGGCCATGACTAGAGTTGATATAAACAAAGATCTAAGTTTCATATTCATGGATATTAATTTCAATCCTGTCAAAAGCATAGTACCTGCTATCCGGGATCCATATACATATCTGTCAGTTCCTGCCAGAGATCCCTGTTCATAGGATCTTCATACTTTTCAGTAATGGCCAGTGCGCATCCTGATTTCCTCCTCAATTTCAGGTGATGGCATACTCAAGCGCTCCCTCAATGACCGACTCAACGGTGGCATCCTGGAAGCATGGCCAGGGCCATGGCTGCATTGTATACGGCACCCCAGGCAAATGCATCATCATTCGGGATCTTCGTAATAGAGTTTTCCCATCTCATTCATATCAGCAATGGCATTTTCAGGGTCTCCTGCATTAATGACAGGGCAATGCCTGGAAGGTTCGGGCTGTAAGGTGAATATGCTCCCCAAGATCTTTTGGTTTACCGAATTTAGTTATGGGCATATCTGCAGGTGGCACTCCCCACCGGGCAAAGGCAATGGAGAACTCTGTCATAATTTTGGGTCATGTGATCCATATCCTCCAATTTCACAATCCCGT
Source organism: uncultured Bacteroidaceae bacterium (assembly GCA_963777115.1). Taxonomy (GTDB): domain Bacteria; phylum Bacteroidota; class Bacteroidia; order Bacteroidales; family SM23-62; genus SM23-62. The sequence continues at coordinate 28,248 of CAVZPP010000007.1, forward strand.
AACCAGACATCCTTCAACTCCTTGTAACTTATGCGATCCTGTTTTTCAATGATGGCAGTGCATATCAGTTTATGCCGTTCACCTCCGTCTTCAGTTGCACCTGCAGGATGGGTCCATGTATCTCCGTAGTGCTTAAACGGAAGAAATTCATCCAGGAAGCCGAAAATCTCTTGAATCCGGTCCTGGGGCCAGTTGTATTCAGTAATTGCACCCATGGAACAGCCTGCCCTGAATCCAAGAAGAGCTCCATAAATACGGTCATAGTATCACACTTCGGATCGGGTTCCCCATCATCATTTGGAATGGTATAATAATGTGATTCAACGGTGGCAACATTGGCATTTTTTACATCGTCGATACGAATAACCACGGTTTCTTCATCCTCCGGCACCTCATCATCTATTACCCGGAAAGTTGAATGAAGGCTGCTTCGTTACCGGCAGGGATTACCAGCTTGTTTCGATTCAAACATGAAAATCTTCTCCTTCGACCGCCAGGACCCCCTGAACCGTGAAATCTATTTCTATATCCTGATCAAAAGCCCTTGACAGCTTAATGTTTTAATTTCAGCTTTTTCATTTGACCTCCTGGTTAGATGGAGGAGGGCATCTTCAAATTCCACATCCGGTATATCTCCATCCTGAATGATCACTGAAGCCTCACTGTGCTCGGGATCAATCTCATAATGCATCATCTCTCTAATAATCTTGATAGTAACATTTTCAGTCCCATCAACTACGATTATTCTGAAATATTAGCGGTACCCCATAACTTATTGGCACTTGGCCCCATCTCAAGAACCAGTTTCCCTCCATTTGCAAGGTCATCATGCATTATCCAGGGTGAATCCAGGGATTTACCATTCAGGATTGCCGATTGAATATATTTGTTTTCAGGGGAAGCATTGGGAGCTTCAATTTCAAAAGTCTTCCCATTACCCAAATCAACTGAAACATACTCAAATATCGGGACTTCCGATGGAATATACAGGTAAGCCGGGGGTTACAGGATAAAATCCCATAGCAGAAAAAACGACAAATGAGGACATCCCCCCGCCATCTTCATCTCCCGGTACACCCATCAGGTCGTTTCGAAACCATTCATGAAGAAGTTTGCGCATACGTTTTTGAGTTTTCCAGGGCTGTCCGGCATAATTGTACAGATAAGGAATATGCAGGGAAGGTTCATTGGCCATGGAGAACTGTCCGACATTTCCGGTCTGGTCAGGCAACTGGGCATAAAAAGCATATTTACTGCGTCCCAGAGGCTCTGTAAACATGTCATCAAGATTGTTCACAAAAGCTTCTTTTCCTCCCATCAGTTCAATCAGGTCCGGAATATTATGCTGTACATCCCAGCGGTAAGTCCAGGCATTATTTTCACCATAATAACCCCTGGCTCCCATGCCTCCTGAAAACTTATAATCAAAGGGATCTATGAAATTTCCTTCATCATCCTTTGGATGAAAGAATTTTGTTTCCTCATTGAACAGGTTCCTGTAATTATAGGAAGCCTTCATGAAATATTCAGCTTCTTCTGTTTTTCCCAAGCTCCTCTGCAATTTGGGACAGACACCATTGATCATATGAGGTACCCAGTGTAACTGCCACCGGCTGCCGGCGTTCAAATGAATGCACTTCAGGAATGGTTTCTTCTTCACCTTCATTAAGTGCAGGGATATACCCATGTTCTTTGTAAAATCGTCCAGTTCTCCTGCAGGCATGCCGGACCAGGGAGCCAGAGTTTTTTCGGTGATGGCCCCTTTGGCAGCCTCATATGCTTTTTCAAGATCAAAATTTCTCAGTCCCTTGCGATAAGCATCAATAACTGAAGCAACACCGTGATTGGAATTCATCCGGCGACTGTCACCTGTAATCTCCGGGAAAGTAGGCATCCAGAAATTATCCATTTGTTCAGCCATCAGTACAAAGGAATGCAGGATATCTTCTTCTCTTTCGGAATCAATCAGTATCCTCAGTGGATGATGAGCCCGGTATGAATCCCAGATCCAATCGTCTGTATAAAAGGGACGACCATGGTCTTCATGGACTGTTCCATCAAATGCACTGTAATACCGTCCATCTTCAGAAATACAAACCGGCCGCTCATAACAACGGTACAGTGAGGTATAAAAAACAGTTTGTTCATTGATAGTTCCTCCTTCAATCTTGATTTTTCCCAAGGCTTCATTCCAGATATCCCGGCCCAGGGACTGCAAATCAGCCACGGTTTTTCCGCTTATTTCCCGCTCCATATTTTCCTGGGCCTGGTACTTCATCGATAAAGGAAATCCCGTATCTGACCGTTCAGATTTTTTGTTCCACCGGGGTATTTTAAAACCAGGCAGGCATTCCGGCCTTCAGCATTGTTTGCTTCAGATAAGTCTCCATTTTTCAAGGCTGAAACCTGCTGGGGCAATTCTTCAGGGACCAGATACAAATAAACCCTTGTCTTATTTTCAACGAGTTGATAGCCACTGATGGCTTTGCCATCCCATTTCAAACCTCCCCTTCTTGAATTAAGAATCAGATGTAGGGGTCATCATCCTGCTCAAATTGTAATTCGTAAGCTGCGGATTGATGAGATATTCCAAAATCTACCTGGATTTGCCAGATCATCCAGATACACCGAATAGGAATAAGGAGTAAGTTTTTCCTGGTCATAACTATATTCAATAACCGGTTTTAAATCAGCTTCATCACCCTGAAAAGGACTCAGGTTGAATGCTGAACTGCCCCGGTGACTGGTTACTACCAATGGAAGTCCATTTAACCGGATGCAGTATAATCACGCCGTTCAGGGTAAACACGCAACATACTATTTGGAAGATGAATGGTTGGAAATGTTGGTACCAGCAAATGACTGATATTCCCCATATAGGGATTGACATAGATCAACTGCATCCTTTCCCTCTGATATCTCCTTTCTTAACCGGTGCAGCTGAACAGGAAATAATAAATCAGACTGATCCAAACTCCAAACTTTGTAATTTTGTATATCATTATTCTATGTATTTAAAAGTTTCTGTTTCAGTAATTATCTGGTTAATCAATCATTGGGGACTCAAAAATCTTATTGTAAAGATTTTCATCCTTATCAAAACATCCTGAAAACTGGATTACTGCCTGGTCATTCTCAATGCTGACAGGGGAGTCAGAGACATAATTTCTCATCCTGCTTCCCCATACAGAAACGGTTAACTTTTCATCTCCCCTGACCAGTAGAAAGTCCCATGACATATTCTCCGGTACAGTTGTCAGTGCACCATTCCCTCCTGAAAATGCTTCCACATTGCTTAAGGAGGTATGCCCCTGCCCTTCAATGATAATGGGATGGATATTTTCCACTTTTTCCCCGGTATTGGCAATAATTGAGCCCTGTGCTATCTGCCAGTTACGATTTTTAGTATTATTGCCCCGTTTCAATATGCCGATGGCAACGCAATCAAAATTAAAATTGGTTAATTGACCATAGGATTCCCCGTCAAGGAGAATTCCACCATATGTCCCAAAAGTAAAGAGATCAATAAGCTGGGCATTATCAGTATGGTTGATTGAATAGGCGAAGGTCTTTTTTGCTATAACTGCATCAACTACCTCCCGGCTGTACTGGCCCCCAATATACCTCTGAATGGCAGGATTTACATGGCAATGCAATATCCGCGGAACATCATAACAATAATCCATCCGGATAAATTCACCACTCAAGGGATAACCATAGCAATGTTCAAATGTCATTAATTCACAGGCATTCCCCCGAATTGCATTAAAATCAAAAGCCAGATATTCACCATAAAAGGTCAGACATGAAAGGTAGACACCCTGAGTCTTAGTTGTTTGTGACACTTTAATGGTGGCCTTATATGGAATTATGGCTGAGGAATCACGGATGGTCTGTTCGGGATACCAGAATTGGATGCCCTTAATCTGGGTACCGGTTTGGACGGTAATAAAAGTATTCTCCTTATCTGTAATTTTAAATACACTCCCAACAGGTTGCTTTTTTGTTGGATGGGTGGTTCCGCGTGGCGTCGGACCATGCACCCCAATTAATGAGACATTCTCCTTCAGGATAATCCCTCCGTCAATAGGGTATGGTTCCTCTGATGGTTCAACAAATAATGCTGCACCACTCAGGGTTGCCCAATCTATTGCCTTTTGAAGATTTGCCTTATTCAGGGCCGGAGAGTTATCCGGTTTAACATCAAATTCCTGGATACTTGTTATCTCGGATGCTTGTAGCAGGTTGTTACCAAACACAAGCATCAGTATCAAGATAAGGTTGGATTTCATAGCTCTCTGTATTAGAGTTTTATAATTTGTTATCTCTGTAGTATGACCACTTTACCGGTCTTACTGCTTTTCTTTGCAGCCTCAAGTATTTCTACTACCGTGAGGTTAATTTCCAGGGATGACAAATCCCCTGGACTTATTGTTAACTGACCTTTTATGGCTTCCGCAAAAAATGAAAAAGGATCATCAAAAGGGGTCATGGATAAGGGTACTATTTGAACATTCTCTTTTGATTTTTTATCCAGCCGGTACCTTATTGTTTCGGCATCATCAATAAAAATATAACCAGTTGTTCCATAGACATGCATGTCTTTTCTGTTAAACGGCCAGTTCCATGATGCATGAATGATCCCTTCCATTGAGGGATACGATAGAATAATGGTTGCATCATCATCTACCCTGGGATAAACGTCTGGTTTATATTGCTTTAGATCAGCAAACACGCTAATTGGTTTTTCCCCTTTTAGAATCCAGGTAATCAGGTCAGCTCCGTAACAGCCAAAATCTGTTACAGCCCCACCTCCATTTAATACAGGATCGGTTAACCAATCCAGAAATTCACTGTTTACATTTATCTCTTTTGGACCTGTGTGTCCGTCGTAGACAATTATTTTTCTCAGTTCACCAAGTTTACCCTCATGTATCATCTTAAAACCTTCATAATTCGAAGGATACCATGATGTTTCATAATTGGTCAGCAAAAGTATGCCATGCTTTTCTGCCAGGGCGGCCATGGTCCGGGCATGCTGGTTAGATACGGCCAGGGGTTTCTCAACCATCACATGTATACCCCTTGGAGCACAGGCTTCGACAACTTTCAGGTGTTCATAGATGGAGGTGAAAGTAATAACCCCTTCCGGTTTGGTCTGCTCCAGCATTTTATCCAGGGATTCATAGATCAGGTTCTGATCAATTCCATATTGTTCGGCGTACCGTTTGGAAAGATCAGTGTTGCTCTCGGCAATTCCCACAATTTGAATATCATCCCGGTCCAGATTTCTTAACAGGGGCCTCACATGTGAATGTGATAATCCTGCAACTCCGATTCTTACCGGTTCCTGTGCCACTGCTGAAGGAAAAATAACAGTAATGATTAGGATATAGAATAAAAGAGCTCTCATTGCTATCATTTGCTTCGATTTATAATCAAAGCAGGAAATAGATTTTATTAATGTCATCCTGCTACCGGTGCTGCCAACCTGTAATCAGGATCCAATGTTTTGTAAAGCAAAGGCGTATGCTCCTAATGAGATGGATTCACTCGCTCCAATCTTACTGGTAGCAATAGCGAGTCTTGGAAGGGGATCATACGAAATGGTCTTATCAGAACCCGGTATTTGGAGTGTTTTGGAATAATCCCTGAAGAATTCACTACGATCCTTCTCCTCATCCAGGTTGAAGACCTTCTGCACCAACCTTGGGATATCTTCATCGTCTGCTAACTGAAACTTCCCATTCAACTCCTCCATGACCGCAGGCATATAGAGATCTTTTGCCCCGGTAATTCCTCCACCGATTACAGCAATACCATCCGTAAATGTAAGCAGGTTAGCCACAGTATCTCCCAGGAAATGCCCGGTCTCTTTATAGGCTTTCAGGGCAGCTTCTTTATCACCTTCCTGCACTCCTGTTGCTATCTCATAAATATCTTTGGGCTCCAGCTCATTGGGATATGCCAATCCGGCTTCAGCTGCATATAGCTTTTGAACGGCTCGAATGCTGACTACATTTTCGGCATTAATATTTTCACTATACCTATTACTGAAAATCCATATTTCGGCAGCTGTGGAGTTATCGCCGACAATCAGCCGTCCATCTGACACAAAACCTCCCCCGAACCCGGTTCCCAGGGTAAATCCAACAAGGTTGCGGTATCTTTTTGGACTCCCTGCTGCTTCAAGCTCTGCATTGATCTCGGGAAGTATTCCTCCCAATGCTTCACCATATGCGAACAGATCCCCGTCATTATTGATAAAAACCGGCAGATCGAACTCCTCCTCAAGGATACTTTTCAGGGGTACTCCCCCTCTAAACCCTGGCAAATTGGTCAAATCCCCAATGATGCCATGATCGTAGTCCGCCGGACCCGGAAATGCGAAACTGATGGCAACTGCCGGAACATCTATTTGCACCATAAGTTCCCGGAAACCATCTTTGATAGTTTTAAGGCAGAGCTCCAGCTTATCTCCGTTTGAATCTTTTCTAATCCCCTTTGAAATTGCCTTTCCGCCTCTGAATGCACTAAAAACAAAGTTTGTACCTCCGGCATCTAATGTCAAAACCACGCGATCATCTTTATAGATATCCATTATGCTTTTGAAGTTTTAGATGCGATATAAAGAATATATACCATGCACAGTCCCGGAACTAAAAATCCGGCCATCAATCCGAAGAGATCCGCAACTCCTCCAAAAAGGATCGGAACAAAGGCCCCGCCAATTATGGCTGTTATCATCAATCCGGAAATCTCATTGCTCCTTTCGGGTAGTTTATCGACAGTGATGGAGAATATCAGCGGGAAAATATTGGCAAAACCGAGTCCAATAATAAAAATAAACACAAAGGCGAGAACCTGTCCCGTGGCAATATACAGACCTGCGATTCCGGCAATGGAAAGGATACTGGTAATGATAAGAAACTTTTTGGGTGACAGCCAGTTGAGGATCACTCCTCCCAAAAACCGCCCTGTCATCAATGAAATGAAGAAGAATAGTGTCCCCAGTAATCCTTTCTCTTTGATATTGAAGTCAAACTTAGCCTCCAGGAAGTTGGGAAGCTTGGCGCTCATACTTACCTCCGAACCCACATACAGGAAAATACCGATAACCATCAGCAATACATAGGGATTTTTTAATAAGCCCAGGCAGGATTTCAGGGTGGCGGGTTTCTCTTTAACAGCCTGCTCCTCAATTTTGGTTACTAAAAGAATGGCAATGACCAACAGGATTACACTTCCGTAAATAGGGAATAAAATTTTCCAGTCCAATCCCCAGTAACGTGCAGCCAAAATGGGAATTAATGAACCTGACAATGATCCAATAGCTTTCACAAATTGTCCGAATGAAAGATTTCTTGAATATTTCCCTTCCGGGGAAACATCCCTCATAATAGGATTTCCAGCCACCTGTAGCAGTGTGGCTCCGGTTCCCATAAAAAGGAGTCCTCCAAGTATAAGAATGAAGGATTCATAATTGCCGATAATGGGCAGGATCATCCCGATAAGGGCAGCCAGCAAACCCAGTTGAAGCACTTGCTTTCTTCCCTTTCGATCCTGGAACAGTCCCATGGGAACAGACAGCAGTCCAAACATTATAAAAGCCATGAAGGTTACCAGTCCCGCTTGAAAATTACTCAGGCTGAAATCGGATTGTAACTGGCTTGTTAAGGGCCCGGAAACATCGCCGAAGCCCATGACCAGGAATGCCAGAAATATAGGTGTCGATTTGAGATAGTTGTTTTTTGTCATAATAGGAATTTGTGTATACTATATGCGATTAATATAGTGAGGAAATATTAATATTATAATAATGGATAATTAATTGAAATATTATCAATGAATAAATTATCAAGATTTTTACCTAATCCGAAGTATTATAAGTCAATAAAATACTATAAGAAATCTCTAGAATCCCAAATATTTCAGGATGGCATCATCTCCCATTAAAGTATTTACCGGCCATGGATTCTCCTCATTGAAAACCTTCAACTCATCCTGTTCCAGGACGTTTACAAAATCTTCAATATACCCATTTTTGTAGGGAACAGCACCTGCCTTTAACTTAAGATGATGCGATAAAAAATTATAGGCCATAATTCTTTTTGAATACCCATAATCATGTCTTTCTCCCGGCAGGTGTGCATTCTCTACCTTATGTTCCGCATCATACAGGGCATAGACCTTTTGAATGTAGGGATATTCTATCCGGGGGGTGTTACTTGTCCAGTCCCCTCCATCAGAGATCAGCAGCAGAGGCCTCGGAGCACAGAGTGCTGCAATCTCCACATTATTTGTCTGATGGTTTTTGCTTTTGTGAATGGGCATTCCGCTTTCGCAGTTACAACCTCCGAAAAAATGTGCAGATACCTGGACCGCAGGCACAGAAACCGTTATTCTGTCGTCAATGGCAGTCAGGACAAATGTCTGGGTGCCGCCCCCAGATCCGCCGGTCATCCCAATTCTTTCAGGATCAACATCCGGACGGGAAAGCAGGTAATCGAGTACCCTCTTGCTATTATAGGTCTGCAATAGCAGGGCAATGGAAATATAATGATCCACCTGGTGAACCGATTCTCCCCTTCCTACCATATCGTAGGCAAAAACAATGGCTCCCATTCTTGCCAGAACTGCACTGCGCTTTTGAACATCTTCCATTAAACGTTTATCTGGCATATGACCATGCGGACATAACACAGCGGCATATTTGTCCATTTTCTTAGCAGGCCTGTAGAGGTTGCCGGTTACATAAAAACCCGGAAAACTTTCGATGGCTATATTCTCCACTATGTATCCGTCCATTTCCCTGGTATTCCTGATAATTGGATTAAAATTACCTTCAATCAGGGGCATTTTTTCGAGCTGCATACCCTCAATGATTCCCTGGCGGATTATATCTGCCCTTGCTTCCCATGATTCAAGGTCATTCCATAGCTTTCCAAACTCTTTCATCTTCAGATTTGCCTCATCCTCGGTCCAGTGCGCACCCCGGCATAACATACTCTCCTGGCTGTATGCCAGTGCAGTAGAAAATAATAATATTGAGATCAGTAGTTTTTTCATAATGCAGTATTATTTGGCAGGTAAAACTTCATATTCTATTGTATAATACCCTTCTTTCCTTAAGTTTTGGCAGTATCTCTCCAACATCTGATACTGAACGTCCCTTTTCCAATTCAATACCCGGATATTTTTTCTGAAAGACTCTTTTACCGGACTCGTCCCTGCAGACTACTTTCAGGTCCACTTTTCTCGACTCCCCGATATTCATTATTTTCACCGGGATTTTATCATCGGGACCATAGACAACATCTACATTACCAGAGCAGGCCAATACATCCTGAAAGGCCATCTTTACAGTATGAAATGAAATCTTAGAATACCCGAAATAATCAATCAAGGGCTTTTGATAGGTAGCCGTGTTACCGCCTCCGTGCAAGGGGCACCAGGCCATACCGTCATAATCAAGCCAGCGTTTCTTTTTATATGCTTCAAATGCGCTGAAACCCTGCCATGCCTGACTGATTCTCCATTCGTCAACATCCAGGTTCCTGCCAATAGATCCTACATCATAGTTCAGTTCGTAAGATAATATCTCATAGGAGGGTTTACCTTTTCGGAGAGTCCAGTTCGGCTGTCCAGCGGACTCCTCACTTTCAAAATCAAAATATGCCCTGTCCCTGCTGTTCAGGAAATCTACCCTGTATCCCTTCTCTCTCCAGCCCTGCTCCCCAATAAATTCAGGAGGCACAGGGTACTTTCTCAGGGTGGACCATTGGGCACCGTAGCCCGTAGTGTGGTCCATATTTCCCCTGGTAATCATAGGGGCAGTCCAGACCGGGTCTGCCTTATAAGATTCATTACTGCCAATCAGGGTGCCATCGTCATTGGGCGTACCCTGATCCCCAAACCGGCTGCCACTGGCCACAGGAGAAATCAAACGACTGGGATCGTTGGGATAGATGGATTGGTAGATATTCTGGTAAAAAACCGTTGCTTCTTCTTTGAAATTTTTAAATTTCGGGTGGTTCCCCGGCTGCCACATAACGATACTGGGATGATTTCTAACCTGTTTCACATATTGAGCCAAAGCTTCAAAATCAATAATCCATGGAGTTCCGGTTCTAACCCATGTTCCGGTGGACCACTGGAACATGATGCCCAGCTGGTCACCGATTTCCGCAAGCCTGGGATCATTAATACCACCCTTCATCCCATGGTGTACGCTCATTCGAAGTGAATTTCCATGTGTCCTTTTCATCATCATTATCTCCTTGACCATCCAGTATTCATCCGAACAGCGGACAGTCCTGGCAATATCCTCCAGGGGGTATTTGTATGAGAAAAGAAGAGCACCGTTCATCATCTCGGGTTCACCGTTAATTCGGAAAGTACCCCCATCCTGACTGACAGTTCTGATGCCCGTAGTAAATACATAATCATCAACCGGAGATGAGTCTCTATCTTCCAGGGTCAGCACCACCTTATACAGCCTGGGATCCCGAAAACTCCATTTGTCCGGGGAGTTCAGGACAATATCCTGCTGGAATAACACATCCCGGTTCAGCCTGAGATTTACCGGGTATTTCTCTTCAAAAGCAGGCTCCGAATCCTCTTCCGGAAACCACTTATAAAACTGTACCTTCAGATAACCATCGAACTCACGGGTTGTCTTCCATTCCCTTTCATCTGCATGCCATTCTTCGTTTTTAAGTTCGGCAGATACAGAAACAATGGCATTTTCATTCAATTCCCTGGTATAGACAAATACATCCTGAATATGTTGTTTCTGACGGAGGTCTATCCATGTCCTCCCTGCAAACCATCCGGTATATCGGTCGGCGGATGAATGCCGGTTGGTAATTTCAATTTCATTGGGAAAGACCTTAATGGCAATCGTATTCTCGCTATCCTTCTTCAGGTATTCTGAGATATCCATTCGCAAAGGAGTACGCTCATGAACGACCGATACAACCTCTCCGTTTATCCATACCTCTCCACCGGGGTCCAGGGTTTCAATGTTTAAATCAGCCTGGGAGAAATCTCCAATAGAGACCTTTTTCCTCAGGTACATGAATTCATTTTTATAACGCTCTCCCCCATGTGCATAGGGCAGTCCTACTTCTTTCCATTCAGTATCATCATATGTGTCGGACTGCCAGCCATGCAGCCTGGGATTAATACTGAAATCTTCGTCCAGAAAAGTATTAATCTGGTAGGGTACATCCCTGGTATGGATATCCTTGGTAAAAATGGATTTCGTATACTTAACACCATAGAGATTATCCAGAACACAACCCTCTCCTCCGGAAACCACTATATAATCATACGTTGATGGTTTATCCAGAGCAAAGAAATCAATGACCAGATCCTCATCCACATAAAGGTTATATTTCCCGTTCTCCAGATCGGTCTCAATCTTGAGATTTATCATGATACCCACCTTGTAATTGGCAACTTGCTTTTTTGCCCCTTCCTGTTCCACCATCAACTTCCCCTTGCTAAGCACCACTGTCAATGATTCTCCGAGAGACAGAATTAGTTTCCTCATCACCCAGATCCTGGCAGAATATCCATTGAAATCAATGATCTCCAATCCTGTTCTTCAATACCGAGTTTAAATGACCCATTCTCTGTGAAATGCAATTGCTCCGGATTCAATCTTTATTCCTTCATGCTGTTTCCACCAATCCAGGTTCTCCATTTCAGCTTCCCGTTTTCCAGCCTTGAGTCCCAGCATTTGCCAGTCCTTCAACAGGATTCTTTCTCTCACCCCAGGAAGAGGCTGAGGTTTTATGTTTTTTAGCTATCTCCTTTGCCTCCTCATCTGTGATTACCAGTTGATCCCAATCATTATTCGAGAAAAATTTACCGGCAGCTTTCTCGTAAGCTTGAAAGATATTCAATGCGTTTCTCCGTATCGAATACTCTCAGTTTCTCCTTTGAAATCAGTAGACCCGTTAGCTGTGGGTCCGGGGAATAATAACTGAAGTTCAAAGGAATGGGAGAGGGACTGGGCACTAATTCCCGGGAGAATAGCTGTGATTAATAACAGTAAGCACATAATAAGTGCTATGCGAATTTCCAGCTTTCGACTTTAACATAGCAGCTATGATTTTCAGATTCATCGATATGATTATTATCATAAAGCTAATTAGTTTTCATCCCAATTACTTTGGCCTCTTTCAACCAGTTATTTTCCAGTTTAAGCTCCTCTGTATCTTTTGATTCAAGGAATATCAGGGTGCCTTCCTTTGCTTTGCAATCATGAATGTAAACTTCCATATTCTGCTCAAGTTTTATAACAGGTTCATCCGTCCTGACCTCCTTTGTGCCAAAATTATCCAGCTCTACCTCATCTCCCATTTTAATACTCAAGGGACTTCCATTTTCACAGTCCACCACGACATCTCTCAGGACAAAATCCTTAACGAAGCTCACTTCAAATCCATCCTCAGCGGTAAAATTAGAGTTTGTTATGGAGAAATTCTCAATCGGCGCCTCGGGTAATCCCCTGATCTCAGCAGCATTCTCAACGTTTATAGCTGTAATATTGCTCAGATGGAAATTCCTGAAAATTGGAGTCTCAACAGTCACAGGAATGAGATCAGAATTGCCCCCTCCGTAATACATATCAATGGATACGGCTGTATTGACATCTTCCATTACAATATTGCTTGCCCGGTAATTCTCAACCACACCGCCTCTTCCCCGGCCGGATTTTATCCTTATTCCCCTCAGGGTCCCTTTAAAAACACAATTTGATATTGTCACATTCCTGACATCCCCCGATGTCTCGGAACCAATGCCAATGGCAGATCTACCGTGTGCAAAAGTGCAATTACTGATCACGATGTTCTCGCAGGACTTGCCTACCCTTCTTCCATCCTCATTATAGCCTGATTTGATGGTAATACAATCATCTCCGCAGTCAACAAAGCAATTCATTATCCGGACATTTTTGCAGGATTCCGGGTTTATGCCATCCGTATTTGGAGATTCATAAGGCTGAATGATGGAAATCTTTTCAATCACCACATTTTCACAATAGACGGGATGAATAGTCCATGCCGGGGAATTATGCAAGGTCAGATCACTGATAAGGACATTTTTACAGTTGTACAGGTTAATCAGCCTTGGTCTTGGGACCTTTAAAGGACTTTCCTCAGGATTGTCGGGTTCCCTGCCTTCAAGACCATGTTTTTTTCTTAAATCCTTGTTGACATAATGGGCTTCCCACCATTTCTCACCTCTTCCATCAATCTTACCCCTTCCGGTTATGGCAATATTTTCAAGATCATGTCCAGTGAACAGGGAAGCATAAACCTTCCGTTCAATGCCTTCCCATCGACCATCTACAATTGGACAGTTCTCAATGTCATCGCTGAAGATCAAAACTGCACCTGGAAAAACTTCCACGCTTATATTGCTCTTCATGAATAGTGATCCGCTAAGGTATTCTCCGGGAGGAATTATAACTTTTCCTCCACCATTCTCTGCACAGGTATTTATTGCTTCCTGAATGAATGAAGTATTCAGAGTTTCTCCATCCCCGACTGCTCCATAATCAATTACATTATATGTTCCGTCTTCAGAAAATGCACTTATGAAACAGAATATAAAAACCAGGAGAAGGCCTGTTACTGATTTCATTTTATTGATGTTTAGGGTTACTATTGTATAGGACTATTGTGGCCCATGTTTATTTGCTAATCAGAACAGATATGGGTTCTGAACCGTCTGTATTAAGAATATTATTGATGTCAATCTTGCAGTTTATCAAACGAATATCCTTGGAATCTTTGCCAATTACCTGGACTTTCTTATCAGTTTCTCCCAGGTTTTCTATGATGATATTTGAGCAGTTATCAAAGGTCAGAATGTTTTCATCTTTTGTCCTGATCTCAACATCTTTCACCTGAATGGATGCGGCATCAATCAACAAAGCTCCCATTTCGGACTCAACCTTTATGTTCTCAATACGTATTGCTTCTATGGGCATTTCAGGTAATCCCTGGATCCGGATTGCATGCTCTCCTGCTCCCTTGCAATCAATATTTTTATAATTAATATTCCTTATTCTCGGAGTCATACGGGTCAGTGGATGAGCCGGATAACGTTCTGTATACCTGGGCATGTGAATCTTGATGGCTTCTTTAACCATTTCTCCCATTTTTATATTTTCAAACCAGACATTTTCGATGGCTTCCCCCCTGCCCCTGGCAGTCTTAATTCTCAGGCCACGGTCCGTACCATTAAACTCACAATCATGTACATAAATATTTCGGACTCCTCCTGAAGTTTCCGATCCGATCACCACTCCACCATGTCCCTGCAAACCTTTGCAATGCCTTACGACAATATTCTCCGTAGGAACTGCCTTTTTATACCCGTCTATACCACGGCCTGATTTAAGCGTGATGCAATCATCGCCGGTATCCAGGGTGCAATTCTCAATCAGTACATTCTTGCAGGAAGAGAGGTTGATGCCGTCACCGTTTCCGGTTTTACCATATTCTCCAATGGTTTCAACGGATACATTCCGGACAATGACATTCTCACAGTACACCGGATTTACCGTCCAGTATGCTCCGTACATAAACTTTACGTCCTGGATCAGAACATTCTTACAGTACATGGGCATCACAAAACAGGGTGCCAGGAGAGATTTCTCAGCATCATCAAACACACGCTCTTCGAGCGGAACATTTCTTTCAGCCATATCTACAAGGACCAGCCAGGGATCATCCGCTTTTTCATAGGAGTTTCTATAGTCCCACCAGACCTTACCCTGTCCATGCAAAACCGCCTTTCCCATAACACCAATATTGTTCGCATTCAGGGCATATATAAATGATGAGAATTTATAACAGTCTATTCCCTGGTGCCTGGACAAAACGGCAGGCAGATAATCATCAGTATCAGTACTGAAAAGGATCTCAACTCCATCATCAAACTTAACACAAACATTGTCTTTCAGAACTATGGGCCCACATAGATATGTTCCCCTGGGAACCGTTACATAGCCGCCACCAGCTTTAGTGGCTGCTTCAATAGCCCTGGCAAAGGCCTCTGTGCACTTTTCCTTTCCTCCCTTTTTGGCTCCGTAATCTTTAACGGAAAAGTAGTTCTCCGGAAAGGTTATTTCTTCAATATTTACATCAAAGGGTGCATTCAGGTTTAACTCTGCCTGAACCTGAAGAGCCAGGAATAAACCAAGCGTTACAACAATAATCTTACTATTTCTCATTTCTGTTTGATTGGAATTAAGCTCTATTAGTACTTATACTTTATTAGTATTTATAAAATTTAATAACTCCACTCTCCCCATCAGCCATGTAACGGATGATATAGATCCCGGAGTTAAGATTATCCAGATCAATTCGATTCACATTCCTGGCCTCAATGCAGCAATGGCCAAGAATATTAAATACTTCAATTCTGGATTTGTTTCCTTCAATACGGATAGAATTATCGTATACTTTGACAATATCATGACCCTGTAGTTTTTCCACCCTGGTACTTCCTACTGAAATTGTTCCTGTACCTTCGAAAAATTCAGGATTTGTTGTTGCAGAATAGACACCCTTAGCCAGGGAATTGCCATTAATAATCAATGCGGAAACTGATACATTAATTGTGATTTCAACTTTCGCTGATTGCTGAAGAGTCAACTCCAGGGTATCTCCTGCAGCTCTTGCATGACTGAGAACCACCCGGTTTTCATGTGCTGCAATGATACTTCCAGAACCAAAAGCGTTCTCAGATTTCCCTTCAATACGGGAGATATATCCAGGAGCATCCGGGTATTTATCGCTGTAAGTTGTCAGGTCCCATGTCCCAAAAAAATTACTGTTATCTCCGGTTAGCAGAAGGGTACCGGAATTTAGTGTACCCTTACCATTATTTAAGGCAGTAATTTTGCCGGAGCCTGAAATGGAGCCGGGCAAGGCCAGATTACTTCCTGAGGCATTCCCGCTTTCCATTACCATTGAAACATCCCCATCTACCTGGATTGGGGCATTTAGCTTCATACCGCTCCCACCGGTATTGTATTTAAAGTAGGTTCCATTTTCCATGTATACAGTACCTGTACTTGAATGGTCTCCCCGAAGTCTGAGTCCCCCTGCTCCTTTGAGGATAATATCTGCCTGAAATACAGTAGATGTAGTTTCCATTTCCTTTTCAACAATCACTGTCTCTCCGGCAAGCGGCATCAGGGCCGGGGCAAAATTTGCAGGATTATCCCAATTCCCATCTGATGCGCCTGTAAAAGTAAATGTACTTGGCCTTCCTACAATAATACTTCCTGTACCACTGATAATTGTCGGATTGCTGGAAGCGTTATACTC
The DNA here is from genome assembly GCA_963777115.1 of uncultured Bacteroidaceae bacterium. Lineage (GTDB taxonomy): Bacteria > Bacteroidota > Bacteroidia > Bacteroidales > SM23-62 > SM23-62. The sequence goes on from CAVZPP010000007.1 coordinate 44,606, forward strand.
GCCAATTGACTGCAAAGTACCGTCAATAAAAAATTCGCTGGTAATAACACTGGCGTTTAATACGATTTTTCCGGCTCCGGATACGTCCAGTCTGGATTTGGGCTGAAAGGCATTGTCAGAACCTACAATCAGAGTACCGCCACCCTGAATGTATACTGCACCTTTACCCAGGGAATTATCCACCGCCCCTTCAACTGATCCGGAATCTATCAGAAAGTCTCCTGAATAATTACCATTATCGCCGTTCAGGATCAGTTTCCCTGTCCCGTACTTTCTAATATCATGTACTCCTGATAAAACAGCATTCAGTGTCAGTGTACCTGTAATATCAAAGGCTATGGTATCCTTGGTTGCGATCCTTCCGTTCAGAGTCACTTCCTCCATTGTTGAAAATCTGGCGGATGCAGCGGAAATATATGCGGCGTAACTATTTGCTGTAATCTTAAGTTCAGCAGTATCCATTAAATTCAAATCGGCAGCTAAGCTATCTCCATCAGCCAGTAGTGTAATCTCTCCGCTGGCTGCGGCTGCCTCTCCATTGGCAGGAATTCCTAGCGGGTCCCAGTTCTCCGGAACCAGCCATCCGGCTGTCGCCCCATTTCCTGTCCAGTTATAAGTCTGCACCAGGGGAGCTTCGGCAGTGGGATCCCAGCCGTCTGTGCCTGCCATAACTTTCTGCACGGTATATTCCTGGGATTCGGGATCACTGAGTTCCTTAATTCCTGCCCAGTTTGCCCTGCCGCTCATATCTGCACCCGGACCGGTATTTTTGTATTCAAACAAATGAAGGTCTGTACTGGTATCAGCATATTCCATATTCCACTTATCACCCCATCCCAGGGGATTTAACTTCTCTGTTATTTCACAATTCAACCAGCTTACCTTTGGGTAGTTATGCCAGGGCCTTCCAAATCGGATCGATGAGCCATCATCTCCTGGCCTGGGACTGCCAAGGGCATAGCTGATAGTACACTCATTAAAAACAAATCCATAGGCCTGGGTCTTTGCCGTCGAGGGAGCTGTGATATAGGCACCACCCCAGCTGCGGATCTCACAATCCTGAAAAAATACAATTCCTCCACCGTATATATAATCTGTCCGGCCCACCACAAGGCATCCCTTAAAATAGCATCGGTTTCCGTCGTTCCAGAAATACATAGTATCCTGGTATCCGGTTAAATCGCAATTGATAAATACACATTTATCCGAGCGTACTGTAATGGCCTGTGCCTGTCCCACTGGACCGGCAGTATTCTGAATGGTCAGGTTCTCAGCCCTGAATCCATCGCCCATGATTGTCAGCGTGGCCGCAGTCCGAATGTTGTCACCGGTCCATTTGGCTGCATCTTCAGCGGGACACATGAGATCCCCGCAATTATGAATATGGTAGCTAATAATGGTCTCTTCACGGCTCTCTCCAATCAATGTAATATTGATTTTATCTGACGTGATGATAAGCTTCTCCTGATCGTACAATCCCCGCTTAATATAGATTACAGTAGGGCGTTCACTATTGGAAGGAACCGCATCAAATGCAGCCTGGACCATGGTAAAATCACCTGATCCATCTGCTGCAACAACAATATCCGCATCAAAGGGATTTTGAGCAAACAGGTTACCCATTACTACCAGTCCCACTATAAGGCCTGAAAGCCTGCCAACCCTCTTCATATCTTTATGATTTTACGAAATTTACTTCTGCAACTCCCCGTTCAACCAGGTCTCCTCAAATTTCACATCTGACGCATTCCTGGTCACCAGTGCATTGGGATCAGAAGTTTCAATGACAACATTTTTGAAGGAAATATTTTGAGCATTTATCAGTTCAATGCCTTTTGTTGTTTTCATCTTGACATTTTCAAAGTTGACATTTATGACATTCATTTCGGGTAAACCTTCTACCAGTATGGCTTTAGCTGCTCCGTTACAGGTGATATTCTTCATCCAGATATTTTTAAAAGAAGGAGTAGTCTCATCCGGCACAGGAACCTCAGCCAGGGCCTTCCTTTTCTCATCTGTACTATTGTCACCAGGATCGGGAACGGGAGCTGATCCCCCATAAAACAGATTAAAACTGATCGCCTGCGTAGGGATATTAATCATGTCTATATCAGAAATAAAAATATCTTCAACGACCCCGCCCCTTCCGCGGGTAGATTTAAATCTGAGTCCAATATCAGTCCCAATAAAAGTACACTTTGAAACATGCATATTTTTTACTCCCCCGGACATTTCGCTTCCCACAACAAATCCACCATGTGCATGATAAACAACACAGTTTTTCACAATCAGATTTTCTGTGGGTATTCCGCGTGCACGACCATCCTCATTCTTGCCGGATTTTACACAAACTGCATCATCACCCACATCAAAAGTGCAATTGTACACAATTGAATTTTTACAGGATTCAATGTCTAATCCATCCCCATTCTGAGAGTACCACGGATTGCGGACAAAAACGTTCCTTACAGTCAGATTTTCACACATCAGCATATGCAGGTTCCAGGCAGGGGAATTCTGAAAAGTAGGTCCATCAAGCAGAATCTTATTGCAGCCATTGAGAGAAACAAATACAGGCCTGAAAAAATCCTTGACCTCATTGAGTTCTTCCATACTCATGCTTTCCTTTGCCATGCCTGAGCCACCAAGTTCAGCTCCTTTTTTAAAACCTTCCGATGGATACCATAGGTCTCCTTTCTCATTGGTTACACCTCCGGAAGCAAGCAGGTTTTTCCATTGTCCATCGGTCATCTTAAAGCGTTTCACAAAACGCCATGCATCTCCCGAACCATCAAAAACTCCTTCCCCTGTAAAGGCAATATTCTCCAGGTTTTTACCGCTGATGGGTGACAGGCAACGCCAATCATTCAGTCCCTCGTAAACCGTCTCAATCAATGGGTACAAATCCTTATCTGTACTGAACAATACAAGGGCACCTTTTGCCGAATGAATGTTAATATTACTTTTTAAAATGATTGGACCCGTAATCCATATTCCGCGGGGAATAAATACCTGGCCTCCGCCTTTCTCAGACACATCAGCAATGGCTTCAGCAAAAGCCTGGGTATTGACAGTCATTCCATCACCCACAGCCCCAAAGTCGGTAATGGAAACCGAATAATCAGGAAATGAAGGTTCAATAACTCTGGGCATATCGAACTCGATATTTTCGTATAAGTCTTCCCCGGTATTATCAGCACATGCATTTGTTAATAGCATAAAACTGGCTAGCATCATGCTTAGAATAATTCCACTTGATTTTAATTTCATATCAATTATTTTTATAATAATCCTCCCCAAACTTCACATAAAGTAAAGCTGGGGGAGGAAAATTTTCAGTTCAGTTTCCGGTTCAATATTTCCGGACAACATATTTCAATTTCGAATGAATTATTATTCAGGCAATATCTTACTTAAAGGCAGATCCTCAGGAGAATAGGCCCCACCAGTTTCAACAATGATATAATCGTATAATCCATCGTATGTATTGCTGCTTCCGTCTCCGTAGGAAATTCTCCTACCATAATCAGCCCTTATTTCCATAGAAGTCGTTAATACATCGATCGGATCCTTATTTTCATTCACATATACCAGGACCTCTCCGGAAATACTATTGCATGTTATCCGGTAGGTATTCCAGTTTAGCGGATCAAGTCCATTAGGATCATCCACATAAAAATACCCATCAATTCCTGTTATATCCAGTTTCTCAACCATAGGCCAGAACTGAACCCTCCAGTCCCCCAGTCCAATAGATATCTCAGCATAACGGGTGGGCGCATTTACATCAATTCCCTGGTTCCTGAAAATCACCGTAACTACCTCTGCCATGGAATCCACTCCCAATTCATTAAAGTAGAAAGTGGAAGAACCGGATTTATTACCACCTTCTGGTTCCATATTGAGAAAATGGTTGACCTTACCTCCCAGTACTGCAAATTCATTATCTTCTACAGTGATCATAGAGGAATCATCAGCATTGATTGACCCGGCTATAAAATCATTGGGGTGGGTAGTACAATCCCAGATAACACCGGTAAATACAATATCCTTGATATACTTTACATAAAATGTATAAACCGTTTCATATTCCTTATTAATCACAGCTATGGTAGGTTTCTCTACAGTCAGATCTATGGTTTGATCCATAGACGGATTTATAGATTCCCCGAAAAATTCAGCGGTAAACTTAACACCGGAGAGATTGACCCCATCCATTACTTCTATCATAATGCTATCTCCTTCAATTTTCGCCGCATATTGGACGGGAGAATTCATGAGGAAGGATGTCAGGCTTGGGGGAAGGACCTTGGCAAATATCAAGTAATCCATGGATTCAACATTTGAAGTAACCTTATAGGACTTTGGATTACTTAAATCAGTGGTACCTTCCACAATCGGCTCAATCGTGCCAAAATAGGAATAGATTACATCCATCTCAAGCGTTGTTAAATCAGTCCCTTCCGGAACAGTTACAATGACAGAGTCTATTCCATCCAGTCTGTCCATATCCATGAATTCCGTAGTATAAATGGAGTTATTTATGATTACCTGTTTAATTTCAGCACTGATCGGAACTGTATCCGGACCGGTAATCTCCTCCTTACAAGCTGTAAACAATCCTATGATCGCAATCATTACAATGCTTACAAGAGCTATATAATTGAATTTTATTTTCATCATCATAAATTTTTAAATGAATTTCATATCGGGATTAATAACCCGGATTCTGGTCATAACCATTAACATCTCTGATAATTACGTTTGTAGGAATCGGGCGTCGAAGAGCCTTCGCACCTCCCTTGAATGGATCTTGTCCCAGATCGAGATATCTGCCAACAGATGGATTGTGCTGACTAACCCTGGCTTCAAGTGTACCTGTCCGCCTGAGATCTATCCAGCGCTTACATTCTCCCATTAATTCTCTTCCACGTTCATCCAGCAATGTGTCGATCGTAGCATTAACCGGTCTCACATCCCAGCTCCTTTTTCTAACCTCATATATATCATCATCCCCCGATTTTCCCTGTTTGATCTTTGCTTCTGCCCTGATCAGATAGGTTTCGGCCAGACGGAAAAGAAAGAAGTCCCTGCTGTTATCATACTGTGTTACAGCCAGGGGATCATCGAATTTTCTGATCCATGGATAATTTTTTCTTTCCCACTCCTCATTCGAGGGTACAAAAACTGTATATTCATCAAGAAACACCCAATTCGTCGGAGGAGGATTGGCTGAATCATATTCTATTGATGCATGAGGATAAACATCCGTAATAATCTTATCCTCAGGAGCTTTACCGTCATCATAAAAGTCATAATAAGGATCATACTTGTTGACCATGAATGAGCCGGCATACCTTGCATCATTTGCATTGTATTGCAGGTAACACTGATCGGTTGGCCTGATCTGTCCGGATCTGTATGGCCATCCCGGTGTGGCAGAAGAATAGGATCCTCCTGGAACATGAGCACGATGTCCTCCTATTCCATTAATTAGAGAGCCCCGGTCAAACTGAATGGCAAAAACAATTTCCCTGTTATCCTCATTTCCAATCTTGAATACTTCGGTAAAATCGGTTAGCAGACCATAATTTCCACTTCCAATAACAGAGGTAGCATAATCTTCAGCCTTCTGAAAATCATCTGCGGCTGCATATGTAGCATAACCCCTGGAAAGGTGTACCAGGGCAAGCAGATGTTCCACGGCTCCTTTGCTTACCCTGCCAACTGCCTCAGGCTGCGCCGGTAAGACATCTTTAATCTCGGTCAACTCCTTAATAATAAATGCATAGACATCCTCCTCAGAATCCCGTGGAAATGATGCTATCGGTGTATCAAAAGCTTCCTCAATTATTGAAACCCCACCAAAAAATTCCAGCAGTATGTAGTACATATAAGCCCTGACAAACCTTACTTCAGCCACGCGGGTGGGTATTTTCTCCGTCTGAACTGTTTTTCCCGCCCAGGATAATGCCACATTATGAAGCTGAATCGATTTATAACAATTGGTAAATAATAAATCTACAGCTGAATGGTCAGGTGTCAGCAGGTAGTAGCCATCCAGTATATCATTCTGGTCTGCAAGATTACCTGTACAGAACAAATCTGTTCCCAGTAAGCTCAGACCCTGCATAGAGGTGTAATTTTTCTGATTATCATTATCAAAATTCATATCAGAATACAATTCCCTAAGCGTAGAATAACATGCATTCACGAGAGCTTCATAACCGGATGTGGTTGCGTAATATTCCTCGGTAGTTATGGTTGACCTGTTATCTTCTGTAAGATAATCTGTACAGGAAGTGCCAAACAAAACCACTATTATTAATAATATTCCTATTTTTTTCATGTTCTTCATTTTACCTGGTTAAAAATTCGCATTTACACCAAACTGAATGGTCATAAAACTCGGTCCGTCGTTTGCTCCACGGTCTCCGAATTCCGGATCATGACCTTCAAAATCAGTAATCAATACAGGATTGGTGACATTTGCATATACCCTAAGCCGCTGCATTTTCATTGTTCTCGTAACATTTGTTGGCAGGGTATATCCCAGGGTTATATTCTGTAACCTGGTATAAGAGCAATCCCGCATATTCTGTAACTGAGCTCCTTTTCTTCCCCAGTAAATATCATCCAGAAAAGCAGGATTTGGTGCATCATTGGAAGGATTGGTTGTGGTCCAGTAATTATGCAATACCGTATTCCTGCTGGTATAAATCAGATCATTGAAAAATGAACTCTTTTTCATAATACCCTGCTCGGTATAGATGGACAGAGAGAAGTCAAAATTCTTATAATTTAAGCGGGTATAAAAACTCCCGGTCCAGTCCGGAATAGGTTTTCCAATAACCGTTCTGTCATACTGAGCATCAATTTGTCCATCCGGTGTTCCATCCGGTCCGCTGATATCCCTAATTTTAGGCATTCCAGGTTCTCTTCCCCAGAGCGTAGCTTCATCTATCTCGTCCAATTGCCAGATGCCAATGAAATCATAATTATAGTGTACTTCAACCGGCTCACCGATAAATAGTCCGTTAACGACATCATCAACTTCTCCCAGGTTGGTTTCCACAACTGAATTCTTGTTTGTGGAGAAAATAAAAGATGTCTCCCAGCTCCAATCTCCCCGCTGAACATTGATGGTCCGAAGGGATACTTCAAGACCTTTGTTACTTACCGAGCCAATATTGTCCGTCATGCTGTCCCATCCCATGGGTACCGGCAGTTTCCTATCCAGCAACAATCCTTTGGATAGCCTTGAATAAGCATCAATTGTACCTGAAATTCGGCTTCCCAAAAATCCATAATCAAGTCCAAGGTTAAATTCCTGCGTTCTCTCCCATGTCAATGCCCTGTTGGCAATTCCTGAGGGACCAATACCATTCGCTAACTGTCCGTTAAAATCATAGTAGTACAGTTGATTTGCACTAACAGATGACTGATAAGCATCAATGTTATTATTGCCGGTAAAACCATAACTGAGCCTTAGCTTTAGGGAAGAAACAGCGGCAACATTTTGCATGAAACTCTCCTCTGAAATACGCCATGCAAAAGCAGCGGATGGGAAGGATGCCCACTTATAGCCATCTCCAAGTTTGGAAGAACCATCCCAACGGGCAGAAACGGTCACAAGATATCTGCCGGCATAATCATAATTTAAACGAACCATATAGGAAAGAAGCTTGTTCATCGTATAACTACTTTCACTAACATTTCTGAGAGCCGCAGATCCCATGTCATAGAAGGAAGTTGACTGTGGTAAATCCTGGACTTCAAAGCCGTAATCCTCCTGTTGATAATTATATAGACTAAAAAGTCCGGTTGCCTGGAAGGTACTGGATCCGACCGTTTTTATGGCATTTACCTGGTTATCCCAGGTATAATTGAGCCTGTGCCTGTTCAGGGATTCGGCTGTGGTCTTTTCCTGTAAACCACCGGCAGACTCTGAATTTAGTCCATTCCATGTGGCATCACGCAACCAATAGAACCGGGGTTTAAAATCAGTATTGATATCCAGCCATTCTACGGGCTTGTATCTGAGATATATCCTTCCCAGGAGATCCACTGATCTTTCCTGGTTGTTCGAATATTTCTGATCCAGTAAGGGATTAACGGCGCCTGTCGCCCACCTTGCAGGCCTTACTGCCAATCCTTCATCCTCAAAAAGCCAACCGGTAGGATCAGCGGCAATGGCAAGTGGAGGCATTCTGTAATAATTCAGAATACTCTTTCCTCCGGCTACTTCGGTTTCCATAATACCTGTCCGGAATTGTCCCCCAATCTCCCACTTATCACTAAACTTATGTTTAACATCCAGGCTGAAAGTGTATTTATTCATAAAATCCTTTGCTATAAAACCCTTCTCCCTTTGATATCCTGCAGTCATACTAAAGGAGGTTGTTTCGTTTGATCCACTCATAGCCAGGTAATGATTGGTCCTGTATCCATTCTCCATAAATTCGGTTGGCCAGTCGTAGGTTTCTCCGGCTGCAACCCGGCGTTCCATTTCCCTGTCCCATTCTTCACCACTGACCGGTCTCACCTCATTTGTGCTGCCAAAAACGTCTCCGGCGAAAGGTTCGGTATTGTTTCCCTGTGAAGAAGCTATTCTATAATTCAGCCATTCTTCAGCGGTCATCATCCGGGGGGTATGTGCCGGAGTTTTCACTCCATAATACCCATCGTATGTAACGCTTATCCTGCCCTTGGCAGAGGAGGCTCCTTTTGTGGAAACCAAAACTACTCCGTTAGAACCCCGCGATCCATAGATGGCCGTCGATGAGGCATCCTTTAAGATATCCATACGTTCAATATCGTTTGGATTCAGAAAATCAATATTATCTACCACAAGACCATCAACTACATACAGCGGAGAACCTCCCGCAATGGAATTTTGTCCCCTGATTGTAATATCAAATCCAACGTTAGCACGGCCAGAAGTCCTGGAAATGTTGACTCCTGCCAGTTGGCCCTGAAGTGCTTCCACTGCATCCGAACTTCCACGGCTAGCCAGCTTTTCGGAGGCGACAGATCCGACCGAGCCGGTAAGGTCTCGTTTCTTGATGGATCCATAGCCAATAATTATAACTTCCTCCAGTCCCATAACATCCTCTTCCATTGTAATGTCAATCACCGAGTTGTTTCCAACGGCAACTTCCTGGGTGGCCATTCCAACATAGGAAAATTCCAGGGTTTCAACTCCTTCAGGTACCTCCAAAGAAAATTTACCGGAAATATCCGTAATACTACCTATAGTGGTACCCTTGAGGACAACGGTCACCCCAATCAGGGCTTCCCCTTCCGGATCGGTAACAGTTCCCGTCACCGTACGGGAGTTCTGAGCGTACAATAAGTTTACACTCAAAACCAAAAACAGTAACAATTGAAACTTTCGCATAATAATAGTTTTAGGTTATATAATAGGTTAATTGCTAGGTTCGGGTAAATAAACAAAATAATCAGTAATAAAAATAGGTATTTTGCATTATGGAATCAATCCAAATTGCCTTAAATATATAGCATGTATTGTAAACGTACAACATACAATTGTACCGGTCAGGAAATTCAATCGTCCTAACCATTATCAAGATGGATGGGCAAACTACTACTCAGGCTCAATTACCAATTTCTGTAGATAAGAACTCGCCTGATTTCCTGATATCATCACAAGGTAAATACCTGGACGTGAAACCTGTTGTGGATATCCGATGAATGTGTTTCCCGGGTAGAAGTATTGTAAACCATTTGACCGGGAAGATTTCGAATTTCAATCCTCGGATTTTCAAAACCCCGGAGATCAACTGTAAATTCATTTCGGGCTGGATTGGGAAAACAACGCCAGCCTGTATTCGTCTCCTGTGATATCAGCTACCGGGACCGGAGCCTGTTCTACCAGCTGATTCAGGTATTCCTCCAGGTTGGTATACCCATCTCCTTTGCGGTCCCCGTTCCGATCCTCCGGATCATTGGGATTTAGTCCCGCGAAAACCTCCCATTCATCCGGCATACCATCCTGATCGGTATCCAATGGCGCCGTAAGGGATTCAAGACCAGGCCATCCCCCGACATCGTCCTGGGAATCAATTATCCCCTTGTTCCCGTATGTAGCAGTTCCATTCTTAACTTCTTCCACAATTCTAAGGTCTAAGGAATCCCGTGACAAAGAAGCTCCTGCGCTTGCCAGGACAAGCGGAAACATCTCCAGGGGAGATTGCTCTGTAACAGATGGGTAATTAAAGGGGGTATGGGCCCTGTTTTTTTCCTCGGTAGCACCGTCTGAAAAATCAATGCCCCCGTTCCAGTTATCGGCCGTAACAGCAGGATATCCATGTACATAATTGCCCTCTGCATAGAGGGAAGTTTCATAGTTCTGAGAATCCTCAGGAACATTGTTGCTTCCTGGTTCAATATCCTGATCGGAAAGATTAAAAATTCTCTTTAGTACACTACTCCCGGTCGCGGGACCTGCCTTATAATAATTATTTGCCCAGTTTATGTACGATGCAGTTCCGTCATAACAACTGTTGAATCCCCAGTTGTAGATCACATTATTTCTGAAATCCACCTCACAATGCCTGCGTCCGGTAACCTTTGGATTTCGTGAACTATGATGTGCATACAAATTATGATGAAGTGTTTGCCTCAATCCACCGATAATTCCTCCATACCCATGCGCCCCCCTTCTCATGATGGGAATAACGTAAGGCTTTCTGTAACCATGCACCACTGGACTGTGAGCGAATCTATCTCCCCGCTCTGAAAAGAAAAGGTTTCATCAACCGACCAGCTGGCAGATACATGATCAAATATTATATTGGAACCTGAACTGATATGTACGGCATCATCATCCCCCCCACTCTGATCACCCAGTCGAACCCGGATATATCTTACGATGACATGATCGGCTACTGACTTTCAGATAATTACCTCCCAGAGTAATTCCGTCACCGGGAGCGGTCTGCCCCGCTATCGTAATATGGGATTTATCAATCTCCAGGTCGTCATTCAGCATGATATTTCCCGAAACATCGAAGACAATGGTTCTCGGACCGCTAGCGGATTGGATTCCGTACCGAAAAGATCCAATTCCGGAGATTATTCAGATTGGTAACATGATATACATCTCCACCACGCCCCCCGACAGCCAGTCTCCCATATCCCTCAGCTCCCGGGAAGGCCACTAATTCCTGAGCTCCTGAAGCTTGAGAAAGCCCGGACAAAACCAATCCAAGAATTGCCAGGTAGAAGAATTGTCTTTTCATGCTTATTAAATTAATGATTTACCAGTCCCTTACCAAACTATTCAGGTATTCTTCAAGATTTGTATATCCATCATTATCAAGGTCTCCATTACGATCGCCGGGATCTGACAAATCCAGTCCTTTTTGTTTTTCCCAAACATCAGGCATACCGTCCTGGTCAGTATCTTTAGGGGCAGGCAGGGATTTCAGTTCCGGCCAGCCTCCAACTTCTTCCTGAGAATCAATAATCCCGTTGTTTCCATACCCTGCTGTACCATGTCTGACCTCCTCAATATATCGAAGATCAAGCGGATCCCTGCTCAGGGATGCTCCTGCCGACTTCAGCACAAACAAATAAGCCTCTTCTGCAGTTTGCTCAGTTATAGGCGGATAGTCGAATGGAACAAGGACCCGTTGATCTTTTTCATTGGTATTGTCATAATCTATTCCCCCGGACCAGTTATCCGCTGTTATTTCAGGATAACCATCTACATAATTTCCATCTGCATACAAGCTGGTTTTATATTCATCCCTGTCAGGAGCCTTGCTTTTGTCTTCCAGTTCGAAAATCCTGTCCCTTACCTTTTCTTTGGTTGCCGGTCCAGCCTTATAATAATTATTAACCCAGTTCATATGACCTGAGGATCCATCATGGTTAGTATTATCCCTCCAGTTATAGATCACATTATTCCTGAAGTCAACCTTGCAATGCCTTCTCCAGGTTACTTTCGGATTGCGGATCGTATGATGGGCGAATAGGTTATGGTGGTAGGATTGCTGGTGAGAACCAACAATGCCTCCGTATCCATGACCTCCTTTTTCATGATGAGAATGGTGAAGACTTTCAGCAACCAGGCACCATTGAACAGTCAGTGAATCAACCTTTTTGCTCTGAGCAGAAAGGGTTTCATCGACAGACCAGCTGGCAGAGATATGGTCCAGGATAATGTTTCTTCCGGCGGCTACCGATACAGCATCCTCGTCCAATTCCATACGGTCACCGAGGCGTGAACGAATGTATCGAATGATTGTATGATCAGCTTCTATCCTAAGGCATCCTCCTCCGAGAGTGATCCCATCTCCGGGCGCAGTCTGTCCCGCAATAGTAATGTTTGGTTTATCGATGAGGAGTGGGGAGGACAGCATGATATTCCCGGAAAGATCAAAAACAATGGTTCTGGGACCACTGGCGGACTGAATCCCGTATCGCAGGGATCCTGCTCCGGAATCACTCAGATTGGAAACATGATATACATCTCCTCCACGGCCCCCGGTTGCCAGTCTTCCAAACCCCTCAGCTCCGGGAAATGCCACCAGCTCCTGGGAATTAGCAGGTTGATAAAAATGACAGAAAATAATTACAAAGACTGTTGTTAATACTTTCAATCTCATATGCAGGAGTATTATTGAATTTGAATCTTCTGAGAATAGATGTTTTTGTTCATATCCGTAACCCGAATGATATAAATGCCCTTAGCTAAGTTATGATCATTTACCAGGTAAACCTGGGTCTTTGCCATTGTACTGTATACAGATTGCCCATAGATATTGAAAATCTCAATCCTGGAATCTCCGATTTCTGTCAGATCAATTGAAAAACTTCCATTGGCCGGGTTCGGGTAGCAATGAAGTTCCTTCCCGGAACCGAAACGATCTTCTATTCCTGTAGGATCATTCTTATATACTGCTGTACAGAAATATGGCGCCGGATGGAATAGTCAACAGTTGTATTACGGTTCATTTACAAAGGTTACATATTCAGTATCCCCGGTCCATTGATCAAACAATTTACCTTCCGGTGCAGCCTCTGCCCTTATGACTACAATATCTCTCTGCGCAAAGTCTCCCCCGCCTGTTCCTCCATTCACAGTCAAGGCATATTTATTCGCCGGATTAAATACAGATGCCAGGGCAATGTCTTTCGCAGGCATAACAAGACTGGTATTCAGGGCAAACGCATCTGCAACATGGCTGGTATCCCCTGTCCAACTTTCAAATACATATCCGGATCCTGATTCAGCAGAAATATTGACTACTTCATCCTCTTTATACTCACCGCTTCCTGAACCGCCATTTACAGCCAGGTAGTTTCCGAAAGTTTTCCCCTTAAATCCAATTTTGATAAAATTAATCTTGGGATTTCCTATTGGTTTAAGTGTCATTCTGCCGTCACTTACCGGGACATCCTCCATATAGAAATCGTCAAAATTATCTTCCCCATCGGAATCCAGCCATTCAATGCCTTCTACCCTGAGACTGTTATTCTGATCGGAATAATCAGCATCTCCCAAATGGACATATACAGCGTAATTGCCATCCTGAAGTTCGATTTCCCAGGTAGCTGTATCACCCTTCACCATGTGGTTCAGTGTTGCTTTTCTCATGTCCGCCTCACCGCTCCTGTTGCGTTGTTCATTATTATCTCCATCAAGCCAGCCATAGGAATACCCGTTTCCACGGGAAGCGAATTGCTTTCCGTAATCCGGGAGATATCCCCCGGGAACGGGACTGCTTTCAGGTTGGAAGTTAATGTATAGGCTACTACTGGAATCGGTATCAAATATAGCACCCACGACCATGTCTGAATCCAGGGTGATAATTGCAGGGTTCACCGAACCACTGAGGCTGTCTGTCCACTCCTTGAATCCATAGGGGAATGATCCTCTGGCCTGGATGCTTACTTCCATATTTTCCACATAGGATTCACTTTCAGGACTGACAGTAATTGTACCCTCTCCTATAATATCTCCAATGCTCAAAGACAGTCCTGATCCAATATAGATCACTGAGGAATCCATATAGATATCACCTTCTGAAGCTACTTATCTTAGCTAATACAGTATGTTTTCCGGGAGCCAAGCCCGGTAAAAACTGTATCAATCTCCAGGGAAGCGTAATCCCGGATCACTTGCTGATCCAGATAAAGTTCAAATTTTTCAACTCCTCCGCTTACCAGAGTATTTGCATAGACCTTAACAATTACCGAATCAGACTCCGCATATCCTGTAAGGTTTCCAGGCGATTCAAGAATCACTCCCTCATCCATGCCGGCACCCCATTTCGCAACCCAGCCAGGGTAGTCATCCAATACATCCTCTCCCGAACCTCCAAACCAGCTGTAACCGTTTCGCCTTTCATGACTTAATACTACATTATAATCATAATGTGTGTAAAGCGGAATGCCATTCCTGTCGCAGAAAAACGGAGTACTGTTTTCCAGGGAATAACAACGTGCCCACATATCCCCGGCATTTGAAGCATAGATTATTTTCCTGTCTGATATTCCATCTGCGTTGGTATAATTTACGATGTCCTGTCCGATCATTCTCACCTTGTCAAACCAGGTTGCGGCAGAATGAATGGCCCGCTTAATTTCAAAAGACGGATTATTAATCGACATAAGAAATCTTACAACACCTGAAGATTCCCCTCCCCATATTGCTGGCAATTCATAGGATCTGGCCTTTGCTGGTGCAAGAGTTTCATAATGATGTTGTGCGCACCAGGCAGTCAAAACCCCATTTTGTACAATCTGAGTTTTGAGAATAACTTCAATTCCTTTCTCGAATGCAATCTTTGCAGCTGCACATGTACTGTCCGCCGCAATAATGGAATATTCACTGTCTTTCTGGTAAATATGCCTGAGGATATTCATGGCATGAATCATGGCACCATCATTATAAGTGATATGATCCGAATACCCCCCCCTGAGAGGATAAAACTGGGGCCAGCCCCCATTTTCGTACTGCATATCAAGCAGGTATTGAACACCCAGCAGGAATCCGGCTTTGACCTCTTCTCTGAAAGGCCCGTCCGGGATCGCTTTGTAGACCTTTGAAAGATATTCCAGCTCCAATTCCACGGCATTGTTATCAATGGTGCAATATCCCCCCTCCATGCTGGGTTTTGCGGCAATTAATGCTGCCTTTTGAGTATCTGTCAATATCAATTGCATCTGGGTATTCTTTGGCCAGCCTCCAACATTCCGCTGGTACAGCAATACATTTTCCGCAATACGGATGGCCTCATCTGACCCAAAATTATTGCTCAGTCCATCTCCATCCACCACATCATCCCAGTCATACTTTGTCCAATCCTGCGCTGTCAGGGTAAAACTCAGTGATAAAAACAAACTAGCAGATATGAGATATGTACTTAATTTTTTCATGATTTTTGAAATATTAAAATGTTTTTACTTATTCAACACCAACCTCTGCGGCCCATTTCTCATAGGTTTCCTGCAGTTGAAGGGCTTTTTGAGGTTCGTCCTCAACCAGGTTATTTGATTCGGAACGATCTGCAGCCAGGTTATAAAGCTCCCATGCTTCACCTTTTTTGGCCACCAGCTTCCAGTCCCCCATGCGAACAGCCCGGTTACCGATATGTTCCCAGAAAATCGGATCGGTACCCGTCTGCTCTTCACCTTTAAGCAGGCCTGCCAGGGATTTACCCGGTGCCGGAGTAATTGCATTGTTCATTGTAGGTTTTCGGATAATCAACATTGGCAACATCGCAAACCGTAGCCATTATATCAATGATATGTCCGGGCTGATGTACAATGCTGCCTTTGTCAATGGACTGATCCGGCCATTTAACGATCAGGGGGGTGGCTATTCCACCTTCATGAACCCTCTTTTTATATAATCTGAAAGGTGTATTGCTCAGGTTTGCCCAGGATCCTCCATAGCTGTGATAAGAATCGCCCGAGCCGGGTCTTGCTTCCCCATCCCAAAAATTACCCCAGAAATCGGTACCCCAGGGGCCATATTCTTCGCTTCCCCCATTATCAGACAGGAAGAAGATCATGGTATTCTCTGTCTCTCCCATGGCTTCAACCTGGGCCAGTACCTGGCCAATACCCTGATCCATGCGATCGATCTGGGCTGCGTAAATGGACATAAGCAGATCCATTTTTTCTTTTTGCTCTTCATCCAGTTCCTCCCAGGGACTTGCCTGGGGATCTCGATCGCTGAGGGACCAGCTTTTATCTATGAGTCCCATGCTAACCATTCTTTCATACCGCTCCTGTCTCAAAACATCCCAGCCCTTCATGAATGTACCCTTGTATTTATCAATATCTTCCTGCCATGCATGCAATGGCCAATGGGGAGCTGTATAAGGCAGGTATAAAAAGAAAGGTTGGTCTTTTGTGCCAGCTTTCTTCAACATGCTGACAGCATTTTCAGTAATGGCGTCGGTCAGGTAGAAACCCTCACTGGGAGGCATATATTCCGTACTGTCTATGGCAAAATGTCTTTTTGTGTCTTCAGCCTTACCTCTTGTAATATCCCAGTAATTTGCGGCACCACTTATCAGGCCATAGTAGTTATCAAAACCACGGTCTGTTGGCCAGTGTGGCCGATACTCCCCTACATGCCATTTCCCGGAAGCAGCCGTGTAATAACCGGCCTGTTTAAGTACCTCGGCAATGGTTACACTCTGTTTGCTCAGGTATCCCTGGTAAGGTCCTTCAGGCTGGGCCCCTGGTTTCTTGATCATGCCCCCCATGCCAGCCTGATGTGGATACAATCCCGTGATCAATGAGGCTCTGGTGGGACAGCAGCGAGCGGCATTGTAAAACTGAGTAAAGCGGACGCCTTCTGAAGCCATCCTGTCCAGGTTGGGTGTATTGACCTCACCCCCGTAACAACCCAGGTCTGAGTATCCCATATCATCTGCAAGAATGAGTATTATGTTAGGTGGATTAGTACCCGTATCTGATTGATTTCCTTTTTCCCGACCCGTGCAGGAAAATTGAGTAGGTATTAAAACCATTGAAACCAGTAAAAGATGTAATGCTCTTTTCATATTATTTTTGTTTTATTCTTCAGGTAATTCCATTATCAACCTAAAACCAAAAGGTACATGTGGAGTGTAATCATAACGGTAGGCTGACCTTATATATTTCCAGGTACTGCTGTAGTTTCCGCCCCGGATGATATTCCGGTAGGTGGTACGTGGCTGATTTCTTTCCGGAGTATTTTCAGGACCTGTGGGATCAATTACATCACCCGCAGGATAAGTCCCTTCCCAATCGCTGCACCACTCGAATTCATTACCCAGCATATCATATAAGCCCCAGGGATTGGGGAGTACAGATGCTACCTCCTGCATCCCTACTCTGCTACCTTCAATCTGGGCGTTAAAGTTTGCATGGGCATTCGTAATAGATGTTCCCGTGAAATATGCAGTTGTGGTACCTGCCCTGCAGGCATACTCCCACTCCGCTTCTGTGGGAAGCCGGAATTTGAAACCTGTATTCTCCGACAGAATCTGGCAAAACCAATCAGCATCCTGACGGGAAACTCTTGCCGGGAATTGATCAGTTTTTCCGTCCAATAAGTTTCACAACTTCAGAAAACTGCTGGTTTGTTACCTCGGTAATGCCCATATAATATGAACTGGATAGGGTGACCCTGTGAAGGGTTTCTCCCTGCTCACGTCCGGCTTCATCTTCCGGGGAACCCATTACAAAAGTTCCTGCAGGGATCATATTCATTGCAATTTTCACTTTATCATCAATCAGCAGTTCGATTTTCTCCGGTTTGTCCCCTGGTTTTTGAATAAACTTAATATTCAATTCCGGAAGGCTTCGGTTTGCCAGGGCAGCCAGCCTTCTGGCCTCCTTTTCTTCGATCATTTTGTAATCATGAATATTTAAGGTATCCAGGCTTGCCAGTACTGCCAGAAATTCGGAATGGCTTAAATTACTTGAGGTAGGCGTAATAGGATTTGTACTATTTATAAATTCTTCGATGTTTGTATATCCATCCATATCAGCATCAGCCTTATGATCTGAAGGGTCTTTTGAGTCTAATCCATACTTCTTTTCCCACACATCCGGCATCCCGTCCATATCCCTGTCCTTCGGGGCTTTCTTTGTAGCATAAACCGGCCAACCCCCTACATCCTCCTGTGAATCGATAATGATGCCTGTCCCTTTACGAACATCATTGACAATTCTCCGGTCAACGGCATCTCGCGATGGAAGTGTCGCTCCGGCCTCATTCAGAACCTCTTCATATATCTCCTGTCCTTTCTTTAAGGCTACCTTGGGGTAGGGAAATGCCTGCATCCTTTTTTCCTCTATTTTCTTACCGCGTTTCAACAACAACCAGTTGTTAAGACTTGCCTCTTCATTTTCAGTATGAAAATTATCCACCATAAATATTCGGGTGTTTTCGCTGGTAGAGAAAGCATACCTGCGGGAGGCCTTTAATGAAGTGAGTCCAGGTTTAAAATAGTTACCCATCATATTAACTCTCACGGGACTAACACCGGAAACATAGGAGGCGGACTGCCCCCAGTTATAAATCACATTATTTCTAATTTCGAAAATCGCACCGGGGGCCAATTTTACATTCTGAACCACAGGATTTCTTGAGTAATTATGTGCATAGATATTATAGATCAATGAAATACCCCCGTACTGTCCGTTTACAATGGAACCCATACTATGAATCCCTTTTGGATGGTAGGATCTATATAGTCCTTCTGAAATAATGCAGTTCTGGATAGTTATGCTATTACTGTATGCCGATAAGTTTTCATCAATACTCCATCCGGCAGAACAATGGTCAAAGATTATATTCTCACCCCGAACAGAGACCGCATCAATATCCCTCTTTTTCCGGTCCCCGGGCCTGAACCTGATATGCCGTATAATCACCTCATCTGCGCTTACAATAAACTGCTCATCCTTGATACAAATTCCATCTCCGGGTGCCGTCTGTCCGGCGATAGTAATATAAGGATGAGATAAAATCAGTCTTCTCTTAAGTTCAATTAATCCACTAACCCGGAAAATTACCATCCTCGGACCTTCAGCCTCTACTGCCTCACGCAGGCTGCCAGGAATGACAGGCTCACCATGATCGTAATCATCGGTAGTGCTTACAAGATAAACTTTGCCCCCTCTTCCACCCATAGTGAATGCCCCGAATCCTTCAGCCTCAGGAAAAGCAGGAACCTTAATGTCAGTTGACCATGCTTTTGGGGTAAAAAGCAGTACTAATAAAATGATGAAAAAATGCTTCATCTATACCCTATATAAAACCTATTTCAAATCTACAGCCCAATCTCCTAAAATATTCTCGGCAGTATATTTTGAAGACTGTTCTTTTGTTAATTGATGAGACCATTTTACTCTTCCCTCTACATCAGCACCTTCTCCGTAATTCATATATTCAGCAAAATAGGCAGTTTTCTCTTTTTCCGGATCTCTCCAGTTATGCCATCCCTCAGCTTTAATAAACTTGTCTAATTCGCAATTGATAAAGACTGATTTCCCGTAAGGTCGCCATGGCCTTCCGAGATAATATGTTCCTTCATCAGCATCTCCGGTGATTTTGCAATTCAGAAATACAAATCCAAATGCAGTGTTTTCGAGGGTTGAGGGAGCAGTTATATATCCATGATTTTTACAGAAGATGGTACAATCTTCAAACAGTGCTGTAGAGGCACCAAATATAAAGTCGACGGTACCTTCAATGTAACAGTTTTTGTAATACTGCCGGCTGCTGCTTCCATGCGGGTAAAGGGTATCCTGAAATCCTAGGAACCGGCAATTTTTAAAAACAACTTTGTCCCCGTCAATTCGCACCGCCACTGCTTGTCCCACTGGACCAGCAGAATTTTCAAATGTGATATTTTCGGCTCTGAATCCTTCTCCGAAAATAAAAAATGAGGTAGAGCCTGTTGTGCCCATCTCCTCTCCGAACCTATTCTTTTTCTGGGCAAAATCATCGTTGGTAAGAATAGTGGAATGCATATCCTCCCCAATAAATGAGACCATGGTTTTACTTTCCGGCAATACCAGTTTCTCCTTGTAGATTCCCTTTTTAATAAAAATGCTTGTCCTTTCTTTTCTGAAATCCGGAACCGCATCTATGGCTTCCTGAACGGTTTCAAAATCACCTGTTCCATCAAGGGCAACAACAAAATCATAGTCCTGTCTCCCATCAAAATCAGACCTACATGGCATGGCTCCTGACTCGCAGAGAGGGAGCAGACCAGGACTAATCCAAAAAATAAAATGTATTGTTTCATCGTATAAAATTATGAAATCCCGGAACATTTACCTGATTTCATTGATATCAATCACCCGTATGAAAAGTATTAAAAAATCGGGGACAAATACTGCTGTCCCCGATTTTTATCAATTGCTAAGCCATTGCCTGAAAATAATATTTTTCCCAGGCTTATAATTTGTAATACTCTTCCCAGCCTTTACGTGGCGGCGTTCCCACCAGCATCTCGTTGGCATATTTGTTATTGGTAATCTGCTTGGTCTCCCGGTCGAATTCGATCTTCATACTCAGACGTTGAGCCATCACACCGAGCGTGAATACCTGGCTTAATGGACCGGAAATATCGAAGGATGAACGGCATTTTTCCTTGCCCTGGCATGCCAGGAGAAAGTTCTCGAAATGGTCGGAAGGACTTTCCGGAACCTCAGGCAGGCGGGATGCCATTTCCTTTGCTTTCTCTTCAGGAATGATTGAAAGTGGCCTGCTGTGTGATCCACCCTTAAAAGTCAGATCTTTGCCATAGATAATTTTTCCGGGTCTCAGTTTTGCAGGTTGCATCTGACCGTCACTTGGAGGTGGAATGTCAGGGTTTATTTCTGCATCACCATAACCTGCCGGAACTGCGGGTACATTATCAATCCCATCGTACCAGGTCAGATCAAGAGCAGGCATATTTTTTCTCTCCGGGAACTTGAATACAAGAGTGGATGAGAATGGGAAGAAGAATGAGTTATGTCCCTCAAGCAGTAGTGGATCAACTTCATAAGGTAATCCCAGTTCCAGGAATTCATGAGCAGTGTCCATAATATGTGCTCCCCAGTCCCCCAATGCGCCCATTCCAAAATCATACCAGCAGCGCCATTGCCCATGGTGATAATCCTCATTGTAATCATGGTGCTGGGCAGTGTTCAGCCATACATCCCAATTCATGGTTTCAGGTAGAGGCTGTCCTTTCGGGAAGCTGGTGATCCCTGGATCAAACGGATGCCAGCGTCTCTTACTGTTCATATGAGCAGTAATGGCGGTAACATCCTTAATAATTCCGGCTTCTGTCCATGCCTTGAACTGGAAATAGTTCTCGCCGGAATGTCCCTGGTTACCCATCTGGGTATTCACTTTGTATTTTTTGGCAGCAGCCATCAACAGTTCAATCTCATTGAATGTCCTTGCCAGTGGTTTTTCAGTATATACATGCTTGCCCAGAGACATGGCCAGCATGGAAATCGGGAAATGGGCGAAATCAGGAACACCTACAGTTACAGCATCTATTTTATTCGCCATCTTATCAAACATCTTCCTGAAATCCTGAAATCTGGGTACGTCAGGAAACATTTCAATAATTCCCTGGGTATGCTTGGCACCCATATCCACATCACAAAGGGCAACAATATTTGCCAGACCTGTTTCGTACAGAGATTTTGCAATAGACGCACCTCTGTGCCCAATTCCAATAAAGGCCAGGTTGACCTTATCACTGGGCGCAATAGAACCCTTTTTACTGCCGCCAAAAATCATCTCTGAGGGAAGCACGGAGATTCCTCCCATGGTAATTAATCCTTTCTTCAGGAAATCCCTTCGTGGATTGACATCGTTAATTTTCTTGTTTTCTGATTCTTTTTTCATTGTTATAATTAATTAATTATTAATTGGTTATAAAGTATCTGATTTATATTCCTCCCAGGTTAAACAGGTTATAGCCATTCCCCGTTTGTTTTTGATTCACCTTATAATATGGATTGGCGTATCTTGCTTTTGCTATCTTATTATCCTTGGCTTTTCTGTCCATCCATATCCTGACTATTCCATCTTCTGAACAACTTAGAATTTGTTCTCCCGGATCAGCTGTAAACTTTGAAGCGATAGCCGAAGCTCCGCCAACATTTCCAATTACATTCCCTGAATTATCAAAAATAGTTCCATCTCCTTCAAAGTAGCCCTTCACCAATTCATGGACACCATCTCCATTAAGATCTACAGGAATGGTTGTATAAACACTGAATCCCAGGTCAATCTTCTCACCGCTAAAAGCATGGAATGTATTCTCAACTACATCTACCCTGTGTTCTCCTTCTGCAGATCTGAGCTTTTGTCCGATTTTCACACCCAATACAACAGGTTCGCCGTTTTTTCCAAGCCTGGCGGCCCAGCCTGTATCCATATGGCCCTCATCCAGGGCACTCCAGACGATTTCTCCCCTTTCATTATAAAGAACAAGCCTTGGAGGATTTTTGTTACTTGATTCCCTGCAGGTAAAAAAGTACCACTTTCCTGTTTTTTTATCTAAAATCGGTTCAATTATATCCGAATGTCCGGTCCAGTTCTCCTCATCAGCACAAAACAGCAGTTTTCCTTTATCCAGCTCAATGCATCTTTCACCCCATAAAAGTTCATCCACTCCATCATTATTGATATCAACAATGGGTGACATATGGCTACCCTGGCAACCCGGGGTGTCGGGTGTTTTTTTATAGACCCACCGCTCAGTCATATCACTGTTCCAGCATTTAATAGTTTCGTATTCCTTGGTCCCGTTTGCCGTTATTAATACAGGTTCCCCATTTACATAGCCCCCCATAATAAAATGCCTGTAAAGTCTTGACATCGTTTGTTTAGGATAGGGTTCCGGCCATTTCCACTGACCCTCAACCTCTCCTGTTTCGGCATTCCTCTTTTCCAATACATAATCTTCATACCTGAGTGGATGTCCGGGATTGGTATTGTTTACAATCCATACCTCATCCTTGCCATCCTTATCCAGATCGAATGCTGCCAGGGGACTGAACCATATTCCCGGAACAACCCCGGTTCCGAGGTCCTTTTTCCATAGAATCTCACCTTCCACATCAAAAACAGCAATTTTTAATGTATGCTCCGGAAAATAGAACATCCCCCGGTTGGGATCTATCTCAGCATCTTCCGAATACATGGCAGCCACAGCATAGGGATTGTCCTCACCAATAGTCATGGGTACCGCACGGAACTGACCTATTTCATGTCCCAGGTCAATTTCTGACTTCACCTGGATATCATATTTCTGGGCAGAAATAGATATTGAGATTAACCCTGATAGAAGTATTGTTAAAGTTGATTTCATAGCTACCTGCAATTTATATTTTAATTGATATATATGGTGTCCAAAAAGTCCATTTTTCCTGTTTTACTTATTCCAGCCAGGCAAAGAGGTTGTTGCCTGGTAGTTTGAATAATTATAAAGTGCATTTCTTTCCGGTTTGTATAAGTCTCCCTGCTTAGGATTATCATCCTGGGTATATACCCATATTTCGAGGGGATCCCATACAACAATTTCATCCCTGCAATCACCTGTGATATCCAGGACTGCATAACACATATCAGGATGGCCGTCATCCGGAAAATCCAGGACCTTTCTTCCCCAGCCGTCGAAGGCTCCACCTTCATCAACATTGGCATTCAGCACATAAAACTCCTCTGATAGTCCAGTCCAGTTCAAAGGCAGGCACATACTGCCATACTGGTTGGGTTCAAAATCATGATAAATATTACCATCTGAATCAAACAGATGAATGATGCCCTGGTTACCCCAGAAATTAACGGAAACCGTTTCCAGTCCCGGTAAATCATCCCTGAAGTTCGCCACTGCCGGATTTTGTACATGTCCCAGGTAATAATGCTGTAGTATTTTACCTTCCATATCTGCAAAGAAAATTCCTTCATCACTTGCAGCGCAAAGTAACTTTGCTTGTTCATCCTCCCTGAATTTTACGATCGCCACTCCGTCTGCATGATCCGTAAGGGTTTCATCAAGTGACCACAGCTTATCCCCATTGTCATCAAACAATGTATATCCCATCATTAATTCATCCTTCCCATCTTCATCTACATCGTAGGCATAAGGGTAATGGCCGGCAACACATTCGTTCTTCCAGAGCAATTCCAGCTTATTGTTAAAGGCCCAGATATAGCGATACCTGTCTTTGATGATGATATCACCATCATAACCCTGGCCCTGCAAATCGCAGAAGAAGAGGCAATCACCCAGGATGCGTTTAAAGATATTATGTCCCGTTGACAAAGGTTTCCCTCCCGGGGATAAGGGTGTAGGAACCGAATATTTTGTATCTCCCGTTTTGGCATCTGCCACATACAGAACCTGGTTCATGGTGTAAATAACCTCGTTTTCGCCATCATTATCCAGGTCATGAATCTGAAAAGCAACATCGTTTGTCAGGTTATTCTTCCAGAGATCGGATTTCCCTTTCTGCCATAGAATTTCACCCTCAAATGTCATAGCCGTCATACAGCTTAATTCTGAATTCCGGTCTTTATGCCCGTGATGGACTACCTGTCCAACCAGCACATCTTTGATTCCATCAGCATTTAAATCGCCAAAACGCAAATTCCTTCCCACTCCAAAACCATCCGTCTTTATCTTTTTCCACAGAACAGGTTTTGGATTCCTATCCCTTAGCTTTTGTTCAGCGAGATCAGTTTCCATCCTCAGTTTTTCATAAGCAGCTATTTCCGCTTTACGGGATGTGATTTTAATGGGATTAAAATATGCCGGCCCATCTGCCAGAAATGCAATCTTACCATTCCTGTAAGTGGTGTCCGAAACCAGGAATTCCGGTCCGTTTACAATCCTTGCATTAAACTGATCATTATGGATATCAATGATAACATTTATCTCATCTCCAATATTATAATTGAACTCTTCGGAAGCCAGTATCTTCTCAAAAGGTTCATGCAATGCCCTGGCATGATTTACCATTTTTAAAAAAGCGGTATTCCCTTCTACTCCTAACATATAATAACAACGGTCATTATTATATCTAAAAACCACACCACATTGTTTTTCCTTATCCAGGGAACTGAATGATGCATGTATGGTGTAATTCTCCCAAAGTATATCCCCCGCAACTACCATTGGATGCCAGTGGGAGTTTGGATTAGTCTCTTTCTGGAACAGAACCTTTTCCCCGTTTATCTCCCTGATATACCAGGACTCCGGCAAATTATATCGGAATGTTGAGATGGCCCAATTCCCTTTGGGTTTTGCTTCATGTAAATAATGATATTCCGTATGTGCTCCAACATGGCTGCCCAGGGGTCCGCGGGGCAGCTGGCTGTAATCATCTGAAAACAACACATGGTTTTTTTGCATACAGGATGAAAAAAATACAGAAAGTATGAAAATGGAAAAAGCAATTCTTAACAATTTCGTAGTCATAACTATTTCTTTAAACATTGGGAAACCTCTTTCTTTTCTTATCATCAATCCCTGAGAACCAATATTATACTTAATCAGTTTTTTCTATTACCTACTCATCCCAATCTTCCGGATACACTGATTTGCCATGGTAGCGTTCAGCTGCCTTAAGGGTTACTTCCCAGAATTTTCTATCCTCCTCAGGCCATTT
This sequence comes from uncultured Bacteroidaceae bacterium, assembly GCA_963777115.1. GTDB lineage: Bacteria > Bacteroidota > Bacteroidia > Bacteroidales > SM23-62 > SM23-62. The sequence goes on from CAVZPP010000007.1 coordinate 70,274, forward strand.
CAGGACATAAACGTCCTCTGCATCCGTTTTGGGAAGCCATTTCCTCATCTGTTTTTTAACTTTTGCATAATCCGGGTTATCCGCCAGGTTATTCCATTCCATCTCATCCACAGAGTGGTCATATAATTCCTCTCCTCCATCACTGTATCTTGTGTACCTCCAGCGTTTCGAGCGCAGGGTATGATTACCCTTACCATGGGTGGTTAAGGCAGGGCGCTTCCATTCTGATTCGGTATTTTTCAAAAGGGGCACCAGGCTCAAACCTTCCAGTTCCTTTTTGGGTTCCAGTCCCACTAGTTCAACAAGCGTCGGATAAATATCCAGAAAACTAACCGGTGTGCTGCATCGTCCCGGCTCAATACCGGGTGCCATGATCATCAGGGGTGCACGGGTCGATTCTTCCCATAAGGTACTTTTACTCCAATGCCTTTTCTCCCCAAGGTGCCATCCATGGTCTCCCCAGAAAACAACAATGGTATTCTCAGCATACCCGCTTGCATCAAGAGCATCAAGTACTCTTCCCACCTGAACATCAATAAAAGAAATGCATGCCAGGTAAGCCTGCACTCCCTCGGCCTCTTTTCCACCTTGAGTGACCGATTCATAGTAACTATTCTCAGTGTATTTCAATGCTTTTGCCGGAAGATCATCCAGGTCATCTTCGGGAACAAGTGGCAGGGTAAGTGTCGCCGGATCATACATATCAAAGTACTTTCGCGGTGCAAACCATGTAAGATGAGGAAGTTTCCAACCACAGGCCATAAAAAACGGTTGATCATAATTCTTACCCAGCATTTCAATTGTATGCTGAGTGAGTTTGGCATCTTTCATATCAGCATCAGGAACATCCAGGGGACCCCAGTCCAGGCTCTCATTGTTCAATCCATTAATATTAGTTCCCTGTGGTCCTGCTCCATCCATACTCTGAGAACGTAAATTTGGATAAAACTCATCCCAGGAAGCAGGGTCGGGGAATTTTCCGTGAGTAATCTTACCAACACCGGTGGAGAGATACCCATGGTTTGAAAAATACCTGGGTAGTGTAACTGCATCAAATCCTACCGGAGACATCCTGAACGCCTGCCGGTTACCATAGGCACCGGTGGTAGATGGATTTAAACCAGTCATCACACTTGCCCTGGAAGGATTGCAGATAGGAGCCGAACAATGAGCCTGCTCAAACAGCACCGAACGCTCAGCCAGGCGGTCAATGTTTGGAGTAATGGCATCCGGATGCCCTCCCAGGCATCCAACCCAATCGTTCATATCATCCGAGATCAGAAATAGAACATTGTATTGCTTTTCCTCCTGGGAGGCAGCATTATTTGAAAAAATGATGAGAGCGAGGAAGAATAGTGCAGTAGCTTTGATTGTCATCATATCCTTAGCATATTAGTTTAGGATTTGTATTTATTCAGCCGTAAGACTGTGAAGATATTCTTCCAGGTTGGTATAACCGTCCCTATCTTTATCCCCATTCCTGTCTTCTGCATCATTTGGGTCGAGTTTATTGGCCTTTTCATAAACATCCGGCATCCCATCCCTGTCTGTATCTGATGGTGCAGGCAAGGAAACCAGTTCCGGCCATCCACCGACTTCTTCCTGGGAATCTATTAAGTGGTTTGTTCCGTCCATGATCCCCTGTATCAGTTCCTTATCTGCCTTGTCACGAACCCGGGAAGCCCCTGCCCCTTTTAAAACCAATTCATACAGTTCAGCAGGTGTATGGGTAAAGGGTCGGTCTGCTTCAGCTACGGGCTCTTCATCCATAATAAATTTCTCAGGAGTGACATCTCCTATATAACTACCGCCTCTTACACCCCATTCCATGGCTGTATAATTATCCTCTGTCCACCCCTCATTACCTTCAAAAAATGTCCCTGCCATGTATCCTTTAGTAATATCATGGGCCTCAACTTTGGGTGCAATAGGATGTGATCCGGGAGTTGTATTCGGACCGGGTTTATAATAATTGTTAATTAGATTGAAGTACCCGGCACCCAGATTGGTATGTCCTGACCAGTTGTACTGAACATTGTTGCGAAAGTCGAAGATTGCATCCGGACTGGCCTGAACAAATGGTTTTCCACCTCCAAGAGTTGGATGACGGTTACGGCTGCTGGCAAACAGGTTGTGGTGCAGGGATACTTTTCCGGTAGTTTTCCTTAAGGACATCAGCATGGCATGTGCTCCCTTATGATGGGTGGCCTGGTTCAGAGCCTGACCATAAATTGACCATTGCAGGGTAAAGTTTTCAAGGTATTCAGTATCCATTGTACCGTCTATTCCCCAGGTAGCGGTGATATGATCGAGAATAACATCCTTGACCTTTGCAATATTTATAACATCACCGTCATTGCCGCTCTCATCACCCATTCTGAAACGCATGTAACGGACAATAACATGGGAACATTCCTTAATATTAAAGGTATGGTCTTTAATGCAGATCCCATCACCAGGAGCAGTTTCACCGGCAATGGTTACATAATCACTGCTGAAGTCAATATCGTCCTCCAGTACTATGGTTCCGCTCACTTCGAAAACAATGGTACGGGGTCCTTCAACTTCTTCAAGTCCGTATCTGAGTGATCCTTCCCCATCGTTATTCAGGTTGGTCACGATATAAACATCGCCCCCACGGCCTCCTTTGGCAAAGCGCCCATATCCTTCTGCTCCGGGAAATGCAACAATGTCTGTGGGTATCTCCACCTGGGTACACTGGGAAAAGCCAAGAAGAACGGCAAAAAGTAATAAAACCAGATTTTTCATGGTATTGTATTTATTAGTTTAGTTTAGTTTAGTCTAGTCTATTTTAGTTCGGTCCGGTTCAATTCTTACCTGGCAACAATACTTGCCAGGTACTCCTCAAGATTGGTATATCCATCCTTATCCTGGTCCCAATTCCCATCGGCAGGATTGGAAGGATCAAGCTTATTGGCTCTTTCCCAGGCGTCCGGCATTCCATCCCTGTCCGAATCTGCAGGTGCAGGGAGTGAATTCAGCTCAGGTAATCCACCGACCTGGGACTGTGAATCAATAATTCCACCCTCTCCAAAGCTCGCTGTTCCGCTTGAAATTTCCTGTACAATTCGATTGTCAATAGCATCTCTTTTAAGGGAAGCTCCAGCCTTTGCAAGTACAAGATGGTAAGCTTCTTCCGCAGTTTGTTCAGTGATAGGTGGAAATTCAAAGGGGGTTTGTGCTCTGTTTTTAGATTCGGATGCTCCTTCGCTGAAATGCACACCCCCATTCCAGTTATCTGCTGTCACCTCCGGATACCCGTGCATATAGTTACCTTCAGCATATAAGGATGTTTCATACTTCTCAGAGTCTTCTGGTGAGTTATTGCCTCCTGAATCAATTTGCTTGTCATTGAGGTTAAATATCTGCTTTTGGACTTTCTTTGAAGTCCCAGGTCCCGCTTTATAATAATTATTGGCCCAGTTCATATAAGAGGCTGTACCGTCGTAACAATTATTGAATCCCCAGTTATAGATAACATTATTTCGAAAGTCCACCAGGCAATGTCTTCTACCTGTAACCTTTGGGGTACGGGAGGTATGATGGGCATAAATATTATGATGAACCGATTGTGTGCTGCTTCCAAGTATCCCTCCGTATCCGTGAGGTCCTTTATTGTGATGAGATTTTCTCAGGCTTTCACTAATCATGCACCATTGTATGGTTATGGAATCTGCAGAATTACTCTGACATGAAAAAGTCTCGTCAACTGACCAGCTGGCAGTAATATGATCTACAATGATATTTGTGCCACCGTTGATGGATATGGCATCGCTGACCACTCCATTCTTATCCCCCAAACGGAAACGCATATACCTAATGATGACGTTATTTCCGGATATATAAAAGGGGTATCCTGAAAGGGTAATACCGTCTCCCGGAGCAGTCTGTCCGGCCAGAGTGATATTGGATCTCTCAAGTCTCAATCCCTTCTTCAAGATAATATTACCCGAGACATCAAAAACGATGGTTAAGGGTCCTTCAGCATTATCAATCCCATAGCGCAGGGATCCCAGGTCCTCATCATCAAGTGTGGTTACATGGTATACATCCCCGCCTCTACCTCCGGTTGCCAGGCTGCCAAATCCCTCAGCTCCCGGGAATGCGGGTGTTTGTGCCTGAATAAGATTTTCCTGTCCGACAATCAAAACCATTCCCAGGAAAAACCAATATATGAAGTTTCTCATATCGCCAATGTATATTTAAGGATCCATATGAATGGGGGATTGATGCGAACTCTCAAAATGAAATTAGGTTGTGCAGGTATTCTTCCAGGTTGGTATATCCATCCTTATCCTGGTCCCAATTCCCATCTGCAGGATTGGAAGGATCAAGTTTATTTGCTTTTTCCCAGGCATCAGGCATACCATCCTGGTCCGTATCCCAATTTTTTGGGCGTTTTTCTTCAGGGTAGAAGTCCCAGCCACCTACTTCGCTCTGAGAGTCTATAATTTTCCCGGTATTATCAATTATTGTTTTAATGAAGCGCTTATCGACCTCATCGCGTTCCAGGGAACAACCGCTGTACTTCAGGCAGGATTCATATGCATCTTTAGCAGATTCAATATTTTCCAGCTTGTACTTTCCGGCATCAAAGGGTTCCGAAACTTCAAATTGCTCACGGGTTGTACTCTTATAATTTGACTCGGGACCGAATCCCAGGCCCAGTTTATCATAATCCATTGCGGTGTAGTTGTCTGCATTGTACTCCTGCGGAAGCCCATCGAAATAATTTCCGGAAAGGTAGCCCCTGTCATTTTCAGGATCTTTTCCATTTTTAAATTGAAGGGGTAGCCTGCTGGCATCTATACTGGGACCGGCTTTATAATAATTATTGATAATATTTAACTTTTCTCCACAGAGATTATTCGCATGCTGCCAGTTGTAGTCCACATTATTACAGAATTCTGTAACATCCGCTCCTCCCATAATTGATGGATGCCTGGCCCGGCTACTCGCATAAATATTATGGTGCATGGTAGCCTTCCCCTGAGGATCCCTGAAGGAAGTACACATGGCATGAGGGCCTTTACCGTGAAGACTGTTACTAAGGGCCTCGCTGAAAATTGTCCACTGAATCGTCGAATTTATCAGTCCCCTGAAATCACCATTCCCGTCTATCCCCCAGCTCAGGGAAAGATGGTCCAACATCAGGTTTTCAGTGTAATCAATTGTAATGCAGTCCGGTCCGGATCCTGCGGGCTTATTCTCATCCCCCAGTCTTATTCTTAAGTACCGTATGATGATATTATCTGAGTGTTTAATGTTCAGTTCATAATCTGCCAGGGTAATTCCTTTTCCAGGTGCAGTCTGCCCCGCTATGGTAAGATGGGATAGACTGTCAAAACGCAGGCTCGATTTAAGACGAATCGTACCTGCTATATCAAACACAATTGTCCTGGGTCCGTTGATGGTTTCTATTCCATGTCTCAGGCTTCCCTTTCCGGAATCCTTCAGGTTGGTCACATGGTATACATCTCCTCCTCTGCCGCCTTCAGTAAACTTCCCGGCTCCTTCAGCTCCGGGGAAAGCAAGAGGTTTGGTCATAATATATTTCTTAATAACCAGGTATTTTAATTCCGAGTCACCTGCGTTACTGATACCATGTGGCACATTCGCGGGACAATAAAAACTCGTGTAGGCAGTTCCTTCGGTTTCCTGTCCATCCAGGTGAAATTTTGCCCTTCCCTCCAGGACAAAAAAGAATTCATCTTCATCATGCGCATGGGGTGGATGGCTGGCCTGGTTGGGGCCCACAACACTCAGTTTCAGTGTGCGTCCGTCGATAAAATTCTTATCGACAAACCAGTACCTGTAGCCGGATTCCGTTTTAGTGGCTTTGTCCAGTTCAAATTGATTCACGCAATTTTCAATGGTGTATTTCTTCTCCCCGGAAAGATTATTATCCTGGGCGTTTATCCCTGTAACCATAATCAGTCCCAGTAAAATAGCAAATACCGGCATTAGTTTTATTGTCCTCATATTCAGTGATATTTATAATTATAGTCTTATTATAAATTCTATAGCAGGCATAGATTCTCAAAGCCTGCCAATTATAATATTTTACCAGGAAACCAGGCTTGCCAGGTATTCCTCAAGATTCGTATAACCGTCCTTATCCTTATCAGCGTTGCGGTCTTCCGGGTCTTTCGGATTCAGCTTATTGGCTTTCTCCCAATCATCCGGCATACCATCCCGGTCTGTATCCACAGGCGCCGGAAGGCTGGAAAGTTCGGGGAAACCTCCAACCTCGGACTGAGAGTCAATCAGCCTGCCCGTACCATCTCTTACACCGGCGACAACCCTCTCATCTACAGCATCCCTGCTCAGTGAGGCACCGGCATATTGAAGCACCATTTCATATGCTTCTTCGGCAGTATGTGTCTCTGGCTTGTCATCACCAAAAACCAGTTCTCCAGGTAATGCCCATTCTTCCCGGCTTGTGCCTATATAACTATCACCCTCATGCCTTGTATAATCCACTGCCAGGAAATTATCATCCGTCCAGCTCTGATTCCATGGAAAAACATTCCCTGATACATACCCCTTGGGATCACCAACACCGTGGTTTGATTTTACCGCCAAGGGTTTGTCCCCCAAGTCAGAACTTTCTCCCGGTTTGTAGTAATTGTTTATCACATTTAGCTTGCAACTTCCCAGGTTGGTGCATCCAGCCCAGTTAAATAGCACATTATTACGAAAGTCAATGATAGTTTCTGCTTTCGTCTTTGAGCCTCCGCCCAGTGATGGGTGGCGGTTGCGGCTGCTGTGCATAAGGTTATGATGAAGAGTTATGTTGTCTGTATTATCCCTCATTGAACCAAGCATGGCATGAGTCCCTTTTTCGTGAAGACTATTATTGAGAGCTTCCCCATAAATCGACCATTGTAGAGTGAATTTCTCACCCCTCAGGTCATGGGTTCCGTCAATTCCCCAGCTGGCTGAGATATGATCAAATATAAGGTTGCTGACATCATTTGTTTCAATGGCATCGTAACCGGCAGGTTTGGTTTTGTTCTCATCACCCAGGCGTATCCGTATAAACCTCATTATAACATCGTGAGTATCCTTGATCTTCAGACCCGTAATCCTTCAGGGTAATCCCATCCCCGGGTGCCGTTTGTCCAGCGATTGTCAGATAGGGTTTCTCAATCCGCAGGTGATCCTTGAGTTCAATATTTCCGGATACCTCAAAAACGATCGTTCTTGGTCCCTCTGCATTATCAATCCCGTAACGAAGGGATCCCTCACCGTCATCGTTCAGATTGGTAACTATATAAACATCTCCTCCTCGTCCACCGAGGGCATGTCTTCCATATCCCTCTGCTCCGGGAAATGCTACTACTTCATGTTCCACAACGGGTTGGGAACACTGGCTAAAGGCAGCAATTACAACTGCCAGGTAAATAATACTTTTTTTCATAGTTCAGGTATATTAATGGTTTTTGGTATTAATTTTTCTTCGGTGATCAGACTGTTCAGATATTCTTCCAGGTTGGTATACCCATTCTTGTCTGTATCCCCGTTCCGGTCCGCAGGATCAGAGGGATTCAATCCATTCTCCTTTTCCCATAAATCCGGCATACCATCCATATCTGTATCTTTCTTAATATTGTATGTTTTGTATTCCGGCCAGCCACCAACTTCTGATTCGAAATTAATGATGGCTCCTGTTCCGTTTTTCACATCTTCAGTAACTCTAACATCTACTGCGTCTCTATGCGGCAATGTAGCTCCGGCATGTGAAAGCACGCTTGCATAGGCATCCATGGCATTTTCTGTCCGGACAAAACCATACGAGAAGGGTTCAGACCTCTTATACTCAGCTATCTCCGATTCAGTCCACTCCTCACCCAGAACAACAAGGCTCCAGGGATCCTCCGGGATTTCTCCATCAAATGCATTCCCGCTGAAATATCCCCGGAAATACTTTGAACCTGCACTATAAATCCATCCCGGTGATTTTGAATCGGGTCCCCTCTTCGCATAATTTCCAACATAATTGTACTGGCAGACACTTTCCTTATCCGCATCGTAACCCGGCCGGTTCCCTCCCCAGTTATACATTACATTATTACGAAAATCAAAATGAAGTCCCTCCGGATCTTTCTCATGGGTATTATAATCATAATTCCCGGGCCTTGGATTACGTGAATAGTTATGGGCGAACAGATTATGATGATAGGTGTACCTGGCTCCGTAGCAGCCCCGAATCAGGGCACCATAACCATGAGGCCCTTTGTGATGGATGCTGTTATGAAGTGCTTCGGAAATGATACTCCATTGTACGGTAACATTGTCAATCGCATCTTTTCTGCCGGTAGAACATGAAAACATCTCATCGACGGACCAGGATGCCGAGCAATGGTCAAGTATGATATTATGTCCCCTTGATATGGAAATAGCATCACTCTCCCTGCCTCCTTCAGCACCCAATCTTGAGCGGATGTACCGCACAATTACGTGGTTCGCCTGGATCTCCAGGCAGGCATCCCTCAGGCAAATCCCATCACCCGGAGCCGTTTGACCCGCAATGGTGATATAGTCATTCTCAACCTCAAGGGTGGATTTTAGCTTAATAAGCCCTGAAACTGCAAATACAATGGTTCGAGGTCCTTTGGCCTTCTCAATCCCGTATCTCAGGGATCCCTTACCATCATCCTTCAGGTTTGTTACAGTATAAACATCACCGCCCCTACCTCCTTTGGAGTAGGCCCCGAATCCCTCGGCACCCGGGAATGCAGGAGTTTCCTGGCAGAATCCAGCATCTATGCTTATCAGAAAAACAATCATCAGGAAGGCCAGGTTTAAGGAATATTTTATCATGGTATATTATTATTGATTGGGGCTCGTTTTTCTTGTATTCTGATATTCTTCTAATTATCTTCAATTTGTTTTACTACAAAATTATTGTAACGTGATGAACGGGAGTACATATGCCTCAGGGCAATCCGTCCCTCGGTAATCTCCGGATGTTCACGATAATCAAACTTATACAGTACTGTTTGCTCACTGTTGGAAACCTTCATATATAAATCATATCCTTTTTTAATAATCGTAATATGATGTTTTACCCCGGTCTCAAAGAATCCTGTATTGTACGTTGCCCCCAGGTCGGTTCCCTTCAGTCCCGTTCCAACATCCGGCCGGTAACGCCTGGCCCGGATGTAATCCCCTTCCGGGGAAAGCGCAGCATAGCTTATATGCAGAGTATTCATATGATTATAATAGGTCCTCATGGATGGCACCTCTCTGAGATCATTCCACTCAAATATCTCTTTGGAATATTCGCCCTCCCCACTGCCAGTAGCTTCAATGTAGATAATATTCACCTGAGCATCTCGCTCATCCAGCCGGGTATAATCATACTCGATCAAGAGTTCACCTGAAAAGGATTCCCTCGTCCATAGTACTGCATGGTGGGCATCATTCCTTATCTCCGGTCCCGCATGAAAATCCATTCCCTTTTTAGAATTTTCCACATACCCGATTTTTCCGTCCAGATGCCATTTTCTCTTCCAGTCCCCTGTACAATCATCCTCAAACAGAACCTTCCCTGCAGCTTTATAAAGCTCATCAAACTTCTTTTCATCCTTATTGTCCGCGAAAATATCATTAAACAGCAGGGAGTTATAAAGTTCCAGAGGTACCTTAAAGGCAGTACCGTGCCTGCACCCATCAGGAAAGGAAATCTGATCCGAAATATCTGTCCAGTTCTCCAGATCGGGTGATCTCATCCCCCCCATTGCATGCAGCCTGTACTGGTCATAGTACATGATCCATTCCTTACCGACCTTCATAATGCTTGGTCCCTCTACCCATATCCCTTCCGGGGAAACAGGATCGCTGGCCGGCCCGTATCCATGGGTCAGGTAATCACTCGTGGCGATTTTTATGTTTTTCTGGGCCTCAGGCAGTAATGTTTCATCTTTTAGATGCATCACATACTTACCACCTTCTTTAACTATCACCGCATCTATCACATTAAATCCCTGGTTGTAAAGCTGTTTCGTCTCAGAAAATGTTTTGAAATCCTTCGTTGTAACATAATACATCCTATGATCCCGGGTCCGGGTCTTTGCATATTTTAAGGTTTCGGGATATTTGCCTGCTATGGTGGTTGCCCAGTAGATCATATACGTTTCTGAATCCTCATCATAAAACAATTCCGGGGCCCAGCAGTTCATCGCTGAGTCTTCATGTTCCATAACCGGTACATAAACCTGTTCCGACCAGTTCACAAGGTCGGCTGAATTTGCATAACCGACGCCCTTCTCTGCCCAGCTAACCGTCCAAACCATATGAAACAATCCATCTGCTCCCCTTATAATACAAGGGTCCCGCATCAAGTTTATCGACGCCAACAGCCGGTTTCAGGAAGGATCTCCCATTATTCAGGGCCTCCCATTTCAAACCATCCTCACTGTAGGCAAAATGCAATCCATCCTCTCCATTTCCCATAAAGTAGGAGAACATATACCCCTGTTCTTCGGACGCCCATTCTGACTTCCATTCATCGTACCTGTCCAGCACTGCCTGAGGACCTGATGTATACCAGCTGTAGCCATTCCGCCTTTCATGGCTGATTTCGGAGATGGAGTATCTTTTAATTCCATCCCTGCTGCAGAAAAACGGGCGGTTATCTTCAAGGTCATTAAACCTGGCCCAGAGCGGTTTGCCCATGGGATCCTTTACAACTCTTCTGTCTCGTTTCCCATCCTCATTTTCAAATCCTTCAAGCCTGATACCTTCGATCTTATTTTCCTCAAACCAATTAACGGCGGCTTCAACAGAGGCAATGACATCATCCGAAGGATTATCTATGTCCATTAGCATCTCTACAATTCCATAGGACTCCCCGCCACTGAGCGAAGGCAGCTCATAGGATCTTGCCTTGGCCGGTAAAAGTGTTATCTCATCGTGCTGTGCACACCAGACGGTTAGTTTCCCGTTCTGCCTGTATTGAGTTTTCAGAATAACCTCCAAACCTTTATCAAAGGCCTCCCCTGCTTTTTTCACCGTGGCTTCGTCTGCAATTATTGAGAAATCATCGCTGCGTTCATGTATGGCTTTAAGAAACTCCATAATATGGACCATGGATCCATCATTATAGGTGATATGCCGGGAGTAACCATCCTCAAGGGGATATTTCTGGGGCCATCCACCATTATCGTACTGAGCCTCCAGAAGGTAATCCAGACCTTTAAGGAAAGCTGTTTTGTAGGGTTCATGTCCTGTCTTACCGTATACTTTGGAAAGAAATACCAGTTCCCCGGTAGTTGCTCCATTGTCTGTGGTTACCACTGAAGGATCAGATTTTAGTTTTTGTAATTCCTTTTTCTCCTTTTTACTCAGGACCCTCTGCATGGAGGTATTTTTTTGCCATCCTCCAACATCCCTCTGATACAGCAGAACATTATCTGCAATCCGGATAGCTTCTTCCGATCCATACCACTCATCAGGCTGGCTATATATTATACGTCTCCAGTGCATTTTCTGAATATCATCCTGAGCGTACATGGGGGATACGAAAAATGACAATACAAAAAAAACCAGTAAGGCTGATGTGATGGGTTTCCCGAATGTATTCCGCTTCATAATAAACTTAGATTATTGAGAATTTAATGTTGAGAATAGTTCAGAAGGACCTCCATGTTGTTTATCCAGGATTTCGTTGAGATCCCGGGAATTACTTTTTTGTTATCATCCGATATCATAGAAATGCTTGTATCAAATACAGTAATATCCTCAATCCAAATACCGTTCTGGTTCCTGCTGTTCAGAAGCAGCAGCACCTCATCCTTATCCGGTTTACCTGAATCGTCTTCCTGTCTGTATAGCTTATCGTACAATTCCCCTTCTTTTCCAGGTTCAAGACCTGTTATCATATCATATGTATTTTTCAGACTAACAAAATCCACACTCTGTCTCCTTCCGGGGAAGGGAACCTCGGGGTTTGCGAAATAATGAAACTGGCAGTATCCGTCGGGACTGACCTCGTCCAGTAAATAAAAATCAATGGGGAGTCCGGTTGCAGGATCATAATACCTGGCCAGGTCATACTTCCCGTCCTCCAGGATGCCCATTTTTGACTTTTCCATCCATCCAAGGGTAGCCGGAACAGGTCTCAGATATCGCCTGTCTCCTGTATACAGGACCAGTTTCATAAGCATTTCCACGGTATGTGCTGTCTGCCGGGTTCCCATTGCAGGCGGTTCATGTGTTCTTCCCCAGTCCGGTTGAACATTCATGTCGAACTGCTCTGACCATGCGGGCAATTCTTCCGGTCCCTGTGATACCATAAAGAAATCACCTCCCCTTTTTGCTGCAGCCAGGTACTCTTCATTTCCCAGTTTCTCGTAGGCCTCAATTAACAGGTCGATGGTATTATTCATGGCATCATCATTCAGGGTGTAATTGGATGTGTAATCATCAAACCCGTCATGAGCATAGTCATAAGCAAGTGGGTAGCGCTGCGGCCATCCTCCGTTGGGATACTGGGCCATCAGAACAAAATCCATTGCTTTCTTTAGAGGCACAAAATAAACCGGGTCCATCGTCTCCATATAGAGATGCAGCAGAAATGCCGTTGCTCCCTGGCTTACATTGTCATCGAATGTGCAATTCCCGTAATAATGCCTGTGCTCCTCCATTCCCCGGTAAACCTGGGAGGAAACTGTCCTGTACCATTCTTCCACACCGGATTCATCAAAATCAATCCAGTAATGCCAGCCCCCCAGGGGATGCTGTCCCCAGATCAGCGCATTGGCTGTTTTCTTTGCATATTCCAGGTATGCTTCATCTTCGGTGGATTGATACAATTTTAGAAACATCTCACCCATGCGGGGTGTTGAACGTTGTATCCAGATCTGTGATTTCCTGGCAGTAACTTCTCCCCATTGTTCGGAAAGATCCTCCGAATAATGATGCAGGTATCCTCCGTTGCATGAAATCTCGTTTACCATATAATCTGATGCCTTGCGCATGGCTTCCAGGACAATCTCCTCCGTCGGTTTTTTGATTTGCTGGGCAGATACTTCAGTCCCACACGCGCCGGCTCCCCAGCCTAAAAGCAGCAGGAGTAAAAATCGTAAAATTCCAATGTTCTGATCCATAATCATTCTCCTGTGCTATTTAGATAATCAACAAACATGCGCATTTTTCTCTCATAAGACCGGGTTGAAATCCCCTGTATTTCTTTCACGGCATAATCATAATCTCCGTACTTCTCAATCATATCAAAATTGGGATCCATCGACCGTGTTTTATCCTTCACTTTCAGGGTCTCAATCCAGGCCCCTTTTTTATTAAGGGACTTGATCATTGATCGGATATCATCAGCATCCACATTGCGTGCTCTGTCATTCATGTACAATTTGTGATACATCTCCCTCTCCTTTCCCTTTTCAACATTTTTAATTCTTTCATAGAGCTCCCTTTCGGGAAGTTTCCCGGAGAATTCCACATATTGTATGGTCGTATCCAGCACATATTTGTACTTGATATATCCCTCTTCATTTACTTCTGGAATGGTAATTCTCAGGATAGGAAGGTTAGTCTCCGGATCGTTCCAGTTTGCAAATTCAGGGTCTCCATCTTCATCCACACTGATAACCACAGATTCAATCCAATCCAATGCCGAGGGAATGGGTCTCAGATATCTTCGGTCTCCTGTATAAAGAAAAAGCCTTTGAAGCTGCCTTATAGTTGATTTGGTGTACCTGACCTGCAGGGATGCGGGTTCATGGGTGCGCCCGGCCGAGGGCTTAAGGTCCATATCAAACTGATCTGTCCATCCCTCCCTGCCAGGAGGACCCTGAGCTATCATATAGAAATCTCCCCCTCTCCTGGCTGCTTCGAGGTAGGCTACATCTCCCAGTTTTTCATAGGCCTCCAACAAAACATTTATGGTATTGTTCATGGCATTATCATTCAGGGTGTAATAAGATGTATAGTCTGGCAATCCATCGTGTGCATACTCATACCTCAATGGATAGCGCTGGGGCCAGCCTCCGTTCGGGTACTGGGATATCAGCATGAAATTCAGGGCTTTCTTTAAGGGTCCCAGGTAGGCAGGATCCAGGGTTTCCATATAAAGATGAAGCAGAAAAGCTGTTGCTCCCTGGGTTACATTATCATCGTATGTACAATTCCCATAATAATGACGAAACTCTTCCCATCCCAGGATATGCTTTGACGCGGTGCTCTCATACCACTCCATCATTCCCTTTTTATCAAAATCAATGAAATAATGCCATCCACCCAGGGGGTGCTGTCCATAAATCAATGCATTCGCCGCCCTTCTGGAATATTCCAGGTAGGCCTCATCGCCGGTAACCCTGTACATATCCAGGAATATTTCACCCATCTGGGGGGTACCGGACTGAACCCATATCTGGGATTTCCGGGCCGGTACTTCACCGTAACGTTCTGAAAGATCTTCGGAATAATCCCAAAGGTAGCCACCGTTCAGGCTGACTTCATTGGCCATGTAATCAGATGCCCGGCGCATGGCCTTAAGCACCTCTTCTCGGTCCGGTGTTTTACCTTTCTGTCCATAGGTAATTGCTCCACTAAAAAAAACCAGGAAAAGGATAATGTAAACTCTCATTCTGCTGCAGATTCTTATTGGATCAGACATAACTCGTATCTGGCTTTTCAGCCATCTCAAATCGGACCAGTTATTCTTACTACCCTATTTCTATTGAATGTTATGACTAATTCTTTGTCACTCTATCAACAGCTTCTGGATATAAGAAACCCTGTCATTGCCGGTCACTTTTATTAAATATATTCCGGGTGAAAGACTATGATCATTTACCTGATGGATATCTTCAGTTGTATGGCTGCTGTATACCCTGCGACCGAGAAGGTTGTAAATTCCAATGTCAGCCTGTCCTATTCCAATTAATTTAATGGAGAATCCGGATGTTGCAGGATTGGGATAGCAGTGAATGGACTTTTGCTGAGCAGGTTTCCCTAAAATACCGACGGTACTCCTGTAAACTGCGGTAACTGCAACTACACCATCAGGCATGGTAACTGTGGTTGAACTTACCGTTGAATCAGCCAGGAGGCTCACATCTCCGGTCCATCCCTCAAAAACATATTGAGTTTGGGGTTCATCTGCCGTAATATTCACAATCGTCCCCGGATCATATTCTCCACTACCGGTCCCTCCGGTAACAATAAGAAAGTTTCCGGGCAGCCGGCTTATCCCAACAAAATTGAGTTTCGCGTTGTCCCCAATCGATTTGAAAGTCATTTTTCCATCCCCCACAGGTACTTCAGGAATATAGAACTCGTCAAAATAACTACCTGGAGTTACATCCTGGGCCTCGATTCCTTCAACATCTATACTATTGTCCTGGTCCGAATTTTCAGCATCTCCCATATGGAGACTTACAATATAATGACCTGCCTCCAGTTTTACTTCCCAGGGAATGTTACCGGATTTTTGCATATGATTCAAGGTTGCCATTCTCAGGTCTGCATGGGATCTTTCCCTTACCTCAAAATTATCTCTGCCAACCCAGCCATAGGTCTGTCCGTTATCCCGCAAAGCGTATTTATACCCGTAATCAGGTAAATATCCTTCGGGAATGGCGCTGGTTTCAGGCTGAAAGTTCACGCTCAAAACCGCATTGCTGTCCCTGTTAAATTTGGCAATCAATTCCATGTCCTTATATACGGTCAGTACAATGGGATTTTCAGTTCCTGATGTGTCACCCGCCCATCCCTCGAAATAATGGGGGAATACCGGATTTGCTGTTGCAGTAACCACCATATTTTCTACGTACACTCCTCCGGCTGGATCAAGGATGAGCTCTCCTCCTCCAATAATGGAATCACTGATGGTATACTTTGCATGAGCCTGAATAAATTTTACTTGAATCCATGGCAGAATTTCCTCCCTGGTCCCATGCCTTAACTTTGACAAAATGAGTTCCAACCTGGATTCCAGTGAGAAAAGTATCAACAACCGTAGAAGCAAAACTGGAAACCAGGGTATCGTTAAAATAGAGTACAATGCTTTCTATTGTATCATTGCCATAGCTGCCTGCAACGGCATTCACAAAAACTGTATCACTCGTGAGATAGCCGGTTTCATCTATGGGGGTAACCAGGTTTACAGTTGGTTTCAGAGTTGAATATACATTTACAAGGCTGTTTAAATACTCCTCAAGGTTTGTATACCCGTCATTATTCCGGTCATCGTTCCTGTCTGCCGGATCATTTAGATTTAATCCATTTTCCGTTTCCCACTCATCCGGCATTCCATCCAGGTCGGTATCTGCTTTCACATCATAGGTATTATAGGCAGGCCAGCCTCCTACTTCGGCCTCATCATCGATAATCTTACCTGTTCCGTTATAAACATCCATAACCACCCTGGCATCTACAGTGTCACGAGTAAAAGATGCCCCTGCGTGGGCCATTACTTCTTCAAAAGCATCAAGCGGTGTTTGGGTTATCATTGGACCCGTTGAAAAGGGTTCTGTCATCTTATACGCCGCTATACTTGCTGCATTAAATCTGCCGCCGAAATCGACCAGGCTCCACTGGTCTGTTGGAACATTCCCATAAAAATAATTGTCATTGTAATAAGCCCGGAAGTGAATGCTTCCTGCTGCATAGGCATATCCGGAACTATTGGAATTAGGACCTGGCTTACCATAGTTACCAACATAATTATACCTGCACCTGCTGTCCGTATCAGCATCATAACCGGGACGAGATCCTGCCCAGTTATACATTACATTATTTCGGAAATCGAACTGAAGTCCCTCTGGATCAAGAACAACCGTATTGTAATCATAATTCCCCGGACGTGGATTTCTGGACCGGTTATGTGCAAAAAGGTTATGATGGTATGAGTATTTTGCACCATAACAGCCACGGATCAAAGCTCCATAACTATGTGATTCTTTAGTATGAACGCTATAATTCAATGCCTCTGAAATAATGGACCATTGTACGGTTACATTATCGATCTTGTTCCTGTCACCTGTCGAACATGAAAATGCCTCGTCCACAGACCAGGAAGCCGAGCAATGGTCCATAATAATATGATTACCACTCGTAATTGAAATGGCATCCGATTCATTTCCGGCATCGTCCCCAAGTCTTGAACGCATATAGCGCACAATCACATGGTCAGCATTGATTCTAAATTCAAAATCCCTCAGGCATATCCCATCTCCGGGAGCGGTCTGGCCCGCAATGGTAATATAATCCGCGTCAACACTAAGACGAGATTTTAGTTGTATTATTCCGGAAACTGCAAATACGATGGTACGGGGTCCGCTGGCCGATTGAATTCCATAGCGTAATGATCCAGGACCGGAGTCATTAATATTGATTACGGTATAAACATCACCTCCTCTTCCTCCCTGGGAATAGGCGCCAAAACCCTCAGCCCCGGGAAATGCCAGGGTCTGGGCATCCAGCTGGTTAACACTCAAAAGACCTGCCAAACATATCAGGATGAATCTCGCTACAATTTTAAATCTGTGGCACATAACTTTCTTAAGTATCTAATAGTATTTCTGGTTCTGTATTATTCAAAGATCACTGGATAATTATTCTCTGCTGATAAATATTCCTGTTCCGGTCAGTTACCCGAATAAGATAAATTCCAGATTTCAGGTTATGGTCATCAACACTTGTTATTTTCTCAGCAGACTCAGTATGGTACACCTTACTGCCCAGGAGGTTGTAAATCTCAATCTCTGACTCTCCAATTTCACTCAGATCAATTGTAAAAGAGGAACCCGCAGGATTAGGGTAGCAGTTAAATGATTTTTGTTGAGCAGATTTATCGTCAATACCAACGGTACTCCTGTAAACCGCTGTAACTGTAACTACGCCTTCAGGCATGGTAAGGCTGGTTGAACTGGAAGTAGAATCAGCCAGGTGGCTCACATCACCGGTCCATCCCTCAAAAACATATTGAGCCTGGGGTTCATCTGCAGTAATATTCACAATCGTTCCGGGATCAAATGCTCCACCACCACTTCCCCGGTTGACAATCAGATAGTTCGCGGGTTGCGTACTGATTTCAATGTAGTTAATCTTTGCACCGGGTCCAATGGGAGTAAGGGTCAAATTTCCATCTCCAACAGGTACACCAGTAAGATAGAATTCATCGAAGTTAGTGCCTGAAGTCTCGTCCAGGAGCTGAATTCCTTCCACATAGAGACTATTTGTCTGATCCGTATAACCGGCATCTCCCATATGTAAATACACAGAATAAATTCCATTCTCAATTTGTATTTCCCATACATCATCACCCGACTTTTGAAAATGATTCAGGGTTGCCTTTCTCAGATCCTCGTGTGATCTTTCCCTGGTTTCAATATTATCTCCACCGAGCCAGCCATAAGTCTGTCCATTACCCCTGGCTCCGTATTGATATCCAAAATCCGGAAAATATCCTTCGGGAATAGCACTGGATTCAGGCTGGAAATTTACCTTCAGAACTGCAGTACTATCCACATTAAAATTGGCTGTTAAAACCACGTCCTTATTCATGGTCAGAAGCAGGGGATTTTCTCCGGATGTGCTATCACCGGACCATTCTTCAAAATAAAATGGAAATTCCGGAGTGGCCAGTAAACTAACGGGCATTCCTTCCACATATACTCCTCCAGGAGGATAAAGTGTCACGCTACCATCCCCGATAATGGAATCAATATCCAGGGAGTAAAGTGCTGTTCCGATATAAAATTTGCTCGTATCAAAGGCAATGCTACCGCTGTCATCTGTGACTTTGGCGACCAGGTAATGAAGGCCGGTGTTCAGTCCCGTGAGAATTGTATCGATGGCGTTTGAATCCGACGAGATTACCAGGTCTTCTCCCAGGAAGATCTCAAAGCTTTCAATACTTCCAGCTCCGTAATCGAAAGCCACTGCCTTAACAAAAACGGTGTCTTTATCCAGATACCCGGTATCCGTAACAGGGCTAAGCAGGTTTACGACCGGTGCAACATTTACATGGATAGGGACCAGGCTGTACAGGTATTCCTCGAGATTGGTATATCCGTCATTGTTTCGGTCCCCGTTCCTGTCCTCAGGATCGTCCTTATTCAGCCCATTTTCAGTCTCCCATTCATCCGGCATACCATCCCTGTCGGTATCTGCCGGAGCGGGAAGACTGGCAAGTCCGGGAAAACCCCCGACCTCGGCCTGGGAATCAATCAGTCGGCCGCTTACCGTCCCTTACACCGGCCACATGTCTTGCATCAACGGAATCCCTGCTCAGCGAGGCACCTGCGTATTGAAGTACCATTTCATAGGCTTCTTCCGCAGAATGTGTTACCGGCTTATCATCACCAAAAACAATTCTCCCGGCAATTGACAATTCCTCCCGGGTGGTGCTGATATAGTTTCCGGAATTTGTGTATTCAATGGCCAGGAAATTGTCATCTATCCATGCCTGGTTCCAGGGGAAATAATTGCCCGAAGTAAATCCCTTCGGGTCCCCCACGCCAATGGTGATTTTACCTGCATAGGTTGATCTGAAGTATTGGTACTCTCGCCGGGTTTGTAGTAATTATTTATCACATTTAGTTTACAACGACCCAGATTAGTGGTCCTTCCCAGTTAAAAACCAGGTTATTACGAAAGTCAATAATCGTTTCTGCTTTCGTCAAGGATCCTCCTCCCAACGATGGGTGGCGGTTGCGGCTGCTGTGTAAAAGGTTATGATGCCATGTGAGGTTATCGGTATTGTCCCGCATTGAACCAAGCATGGCATGGGTTCCTTTTTCGTGAAGACTGTTATTAAGTGCCTCCCCGTAGATTGACCATTGGAGGGTAAACAATTCACCCCTCAGGTCATGGGTGCCGTCAATGCCCCAGCTGGCGGATACATGATCAAAAATTAAATTGCTTACACCATTGGTTTCAATGGCATCATAACCGGCCGGTGCTGTTTTATTCTTGTCCCCCAGACGAAACCGCATATACCTGACAATGACATCATGGCAATCCATGATCTTGAAGCCATAATCCTTTACACATATCCCATCACCGGGTGCCGTTTGTCCCGCGATAGTCATAAAAGATTCTTTTACTGTCAGATGACTTTTAAGTTCAATATTTCCGGATACCTCGAAAACAATGGTTCTGGGTCCGTCTGCATTTTCAACTCCATAGCGAAGTGAACCTTCCCCGCTATCATTCAGATTGGTAACTATATAGACATCTCCGCCACGTCCTCCCTGGGCGAACCGCCCGTATCCTTCAGCACCAGGAAAGGAGATAGTCTGAGACCAGAGTGAATTTGCAGTTATGAGACTAAGAAGCATTAAAAAAGTCCCAGATTCAAATTCGAAGTGAGCAATACTTTTCATTTTGGTTTGTTTAGGGATTATTAATGCAGACGGGATTCAGCTTTGTGTCCGCTATTTTATTCTGCAAATTGATCGGCAAGGGTATTGATGCTTTCAGCACTCATCACGGATCCGGAGTGAACCAGAAGCCGGTATTTAAAGGTCACGGCTTGATTGGCTCCAAGTTTATAGTCCAATACCGTCTTACCCTTAGTAAAGACTGATTGTCCGAGTGGATTGGCAGCAAACAAGCCATAATCTCTTGCATGCCAGTAGGTAGGATACCCAACATTATCCGGATGGTCAATAATCACCAGTGCAACGGGTTCATCCTCAATGGTACTGTAAAGGTTCATCCAGCGTCCCCGGGTTCCCCATACTTTAGCACCTTCAAGGCCTTCGCTGCTCAGGTAATTACCGTTTACACCTGTATTATCCAAGCACTTTTGTTTCGGTGGGATTGCCATGGGCATCTGTGAAAACAGCAGCTTTCTCGGTGGCAATTTCCATCGCCCTTGTCACCCGGACTGCAAACATCCCTTCCTTGTTGTCTTTAAAAGATACTTCCTTATCCAGGGTTTTAAGAGTTGTGATTCGGTCAAGAATTATGGTATTTTCCTGAACTGAAAAAACAAATTTTGTTTCCTCTACAAGCAATACTGCACCATCCGGGGTTTTCCATTCTGCAACCACTTCCAGTACGGCTTTATCTTTCCCATCTTTCATACTCTTCACTTCCTTATGGTAGATTGAACCATACTTATGTGCATCCTCGGCCTTTCTTGCTTCCGAATTATTCCAGAAATCCAGTCCATTTACATCTCCGTAATTCATCCAATGACCTACATGATGGGGATGGTCAACCCTTTCATTAGGCAATGATTCCAGTGGGAATCCCCTGGACAACACTTTCCCGCTAAGGGTATTAATTGGCCACAAAACGGGCTTGGCAATATTATCCGGATACATGTAGGAAGTAAACAATTTTCCGTCTATCCTTACTTCAACTTTGTTCTCAGAGGGAATTTCGACCAGGCTGAACTTCTTCTTCTTTGCAGATGCTGGTGTATTGCTTTTAGCATCAGCGTTATTAATGCTGCAAATGGACAGCAATCCAAGGAGCATAATTTGTAGTGTAATTCGGCTGAAACGGGTAATTAATTTTTTCATGATAATCAGATATTTGTATTAATATTTAAATCTCTATTTCTTCAGTTTATTAAAATTACCAAAACTATTGGTTTAAAAAGTGCTCATGTGAAATTAAGGAAGAATGTACCCCATCTTTGGTACAAATCAATTGCATGAAAACATATACTGAATTCAATATGGAAAAATGTACCTCCTCTTTGGTACTTTTGCATATGTTTCTGCGAATAATAATGGAACAAAAGAGCAAGTCCGGCTATAAACCGGACTACTCATTTATGGGTCCAAAAAAATTGGATTCTGTTTATTAATACTGAAAGTTAGGGTGCAAATCTGTAAAGAAACTGGAATGAACCAGCTGACTTAACAACCTTTAAGTGGAAGATAGTCGTCCATGTACTATTGGACTGGCAGGTACCAGTTATCCATATTCATAAGTCGCTCTCTAACCGCATCTTTCTCGGCACCTGAAAACTTGGCTGCTATTTTATCTGCGAGATAGGCGGGATCGTTCCTCCTTCTAGCAATACGCATCAGGTCGAACCATCGTTTTCCTTCAAAAGCAAGCTCCATAGCTCTTTCATCCATAATAAGGTTTTCAATATGCCACAAACCACCGCTGCCTAACTCAATGTTCTGCAGGTAGACCCGGCCTCTGACTCCGGAACTCCTTGACCAGTAAGGCAGTGTTCTGTATCCATCATTGACCAGCAGAAGAGCATTCTCAGGCTCCCCTTTCCTGTTAAGTGCTTCAGCAAAAAGTAAGTGAACATCTGCCGCACGATAAAGAATTACTCCTGCACTGAAATCATTGGATACATCAATACTATACTTATTGATTGCAAAAATACCATCATCTTTTGAGGCAAGGGTGTCATAAGTAATCCCGACTCCTCTGTATTGATCTCCAGGTGGATCTTTGATACCCTTTGAAACCTGCTTGTCATACATATCCATGATTGATTGTGCGGGCTTAATGGTATAATCAAGATTATAGGAGGTATACTGCTCCAAGGGGTTGATTTGCTGATCGTCTAAGGAATAGGGCACAGCTGTCATAACCGTATTATCCTGATCCTGGGAGTTTACAAATATGCTGCTCCAGTTTTCATTGCTGTACTGGGCGCCTACCTTATAACTATTATTGCCCGCAGTACTGCATGCCATGTACAAATAATAGGCTGCAGTATCATAATCGTTCTTCTCCAGGCAAATATCTCCCAGAAGGGCATGCTGATTAATCCCGTACTCTAAAGAGTAAAAATCCATAGCCAATACAGCAGAATCAAGATGCTGTACCAGTGTATCCAACATTTCTTCCTTGCTTAGATATTGCAAGCTCTGTCCTTCCGGCAATGAAGGCAAATTATCGGGAATGTATGCAACCTTACCATAGAGTCTGGCCAGGGTAAAATAAGCCCATGATCTCAGTCCAACGAGCTCAGACTTATACTGGTCATATCCTAATTCTATGAAAAACTCATCCCGTATCAAATTTGTATCAAGATTGGCAAGAACTTCATTTGCTCCAATAATTATCCGATAAAGACCGGATGCGTCAATGTAAGGATTAAGGCCGCTGAATTCATGTTTATTAAGAGCCCTAAGATGAATATCGGAATTTTCAGTAACATCAACCAAATCTCCCAAAAGTCCATTTGTTACAATCAAACCGGAAGCTACATCCTGAAATAATGAAAATACACCAAGATATGATACATATACTTCATTTGTTGTTTTATAATGACTTTCCGGAGTGATCTTATCACCGGGCACCTCGTTAAAAAAGTCCTCGCTGCATGAAAAATTTATCATTAGAAATATTGCTAACGCAGCAGCTGAAAGGAAACGGATGGGATTTGTAATTTTTATCATTTGAGTAATATTCTTTTATAAACCTAATTTAACTCCGACAACAAATGTCCTTGGGTGGGGAACTTTTCCATAATCTACACCCATGTATTCGGGGTTATTGTTGAACATAAATTCCGGATCATAACCGGTATACTTTGTCACCGTAAGCAGGTTTGTAGCGGTGGCATAAATCTGCAGGTTCTTGTAAACTTTAGTGGATTGCGGAAATGTATAGGAAAAACAAATATTCTTTAATCTCAGGTAAGAACCGTCTTCGATCCACCTGTCAGAAAATACATTGTTTCCATATCCATCCCCTACATTATTTCTTGGCATATCCGAGCTGCTCCCATCACCGGTCCATCGATCAGTAACAGTTGCCCGTTGACTATAGAGATCATCCATTGATTCCCCCCTCATCCTAACATGATTATATAGGTCATTGCCAATATTAAAAGTAAAGTTCAGGTCCAGGCTAAAGTTCCTGTAATAGAACGAATTGAAAAATCCACCAAATATCTGGGCATTAGGATTTCCAATTATTGTTTTATCATTTTCATCAATAATATTGTTGCCATCCTTATCTACAAACTTCACATCGCCTGCCTCATTAAGGTATCCGTTAGGACCGACAACCTGTCCGGCTTCAGAAGAGGAAAATACACCATTTGTTTCATACCCGTAAAATGAAAACATGGGTTCCCCAACCTTGGTAATCAGTTCGGCACCTTCAATGCTGCTGATAAAATAATCCTTGTCTGTACCACTGATAAAATCAAGCCTTGCTATTTCGCTTACCTGGGTGCTCACACTTAGACCTGCATTCCACAAGACCTTACCTATGGGCAAGCGGGTATCAAGCATTATTTCAATTCCGGAAGAATTCAGGGTACCTCCATTGTCATAATAGTCATTATAACCAAAGGCCTGGTCCAGTGTTTGAAGAATAATCAGGTTATTCACTGAAGACATAAAATAATCAATATGCAGTCCCAGTTTTTGTTTCATTGAGTAAAGGTCAACTCCTACTCCCATCATGGATCGCTTTTCCATTGCAAGATCGTTGTTGGGTATTGCTTCCCGAACCAGTACTCCGGTCTCTTCCAGACGGGTGGCTACATAATACAATCTCGAATAGTCGTAAACGGTGGAATATGTATTACCGGTAAGTCCATAGGATCCCCGGATTTTCAATTCGTCTATCCAGGAAACAGAATTAAGGAAGTCTTCTGAGGACAGTTTCCATGCAGCGCTTCCCGAAGGATACATATTGTATGTGTTATCCGAGTTCATTGCTGATGATGCATCCATAGAAAATCCACCATTGATATAATACTTATCCATATAACTATATCCCAGATTTGCTGAATAGGAGACCCACTTCAACCTGCGGTTCCCCCCTGTACTTGTTCTGAGGAACTGGTCCTTGGCCCCTGATCCAAGACTGGAGAAGTCATCAGTAGGAGAATTCAGGTCCGTACCCATATCAGTCTCATAATCAGTTTTCATATACCAGAAACCCAAATCTCCGAAGACACTGTGGATTCCGTTGAAGGTATTTTCATAGGACAGCCGGGTATTATTTTGGAAAGACTGAAATTCTGTGACCATGACTCTGACAGTATTCAGTGCTGAATCAAGCTTTTCAATTCCATAATCAGGAATGAAAATATTATCTCTTGAATTGTTATACCCCATACCAAAAGTGGAAGCAAGCTTAAGATGGGCACTAAAATCATACTGGGCTTTTGCAGAAGCCAAAAAATGGAAATTCACATTCTCAGCCTGTAGATTTTGTACAATTGCAGCCGGGTTACTCAAATCAAATGTGCCAACATCATCAAGAAAAGAGAGCTCTTCCCCTGTCTCTGTACTACGGGTAAATGGAGCCATAATTGAAGGTTTGAGATGAGAAGCCAGTATCGGATTGGTTGCCTTGTTATACCCTTGTTCCTGCAATCGGGTAGTTGCCAGACCCAATTTTGCATTGGGTGTAATGGAAAATTTATTCGTTATATTAATGATCCCGTTCAATCGCAGATTATAACGGGAATATCCTGAGTTATCAACGATTCCTTTATGATTAACATACCCTGTAGATATGTTATAGGTGGCTATATCATCCCCCCCCTTGAGAAAGAAATGGTACTTTTGAAGTGCACCTACCTTGAAAATTTCATCCTGCCAATCAGTATTATTATTATACCGAAAATATTCTTCAGCATCAGTACCTCCATTAAGCCAAGGATACAAAGCATCAATTTCTGATTGATTCAAACCCTGCCCGGTAAGCTGGCTGTTAAACAAACCTTTAAATTGTTCCGGATTCAGAAGATCAATTTTGGAAGGAAGTGTTGCAACACCTCCCTGAAAATTGAATTTTATCTCTGTACTGGTTTCTTTCTTTTGTTCTGTGTTGATATAAATCACTCCGTTGGATCCTTTACCACCCAGGAAAGATTGTGCATCCTTTATTACAGAAACACCCTCTATGTCAATGACATCAAGCACATCCATAGGGTTTGGAAGAAATCCTTCAATAGCGGATGAGTTGAGATAATTAGTCTCATGGATCATACCGTCAATTATCATAAGGGGTTCATTCCTTCCAACCATAGATGAATTTCCACGGATATTCATCCAGCTTCGGTGACCAGGCATTCCGGAATGTCCAATTGCATTAAGACCCGGAATATTACCCTGCATTTCCTGATCAAAGGAAGTTCCGGAGGACTGTGACAATTTCTGAGCAGTCAGGTAATCTACAGAAATTGTCAGATCTGTGGGCTGTACTTCAGCAAGCGGAAGTACTACAAAATCATCCATTGATTTAAACTTCGTTTTAACCATGGTAATATCAAGAGTAGACCGTCCGTAAGCAAATACCTGCCTTGTTCGGTACCCTGGCAGTTGCACCACCAGTTGAGCCTTTTCTTTAACAGATTCCAGCTCATAATTTCCTGTTTGATCGGTAACAGCCCATGTTCCTTCTCCCCCGGAGACATCATCAAGGACTGTTATCAATACTTGTCCCAAAGGCTGGTTGGTGGATTGGTCATATACCGTACCACTAATTGAAGATCCCTGAGCCTGCGTGTTTTGGCTGTATAGAGCACTTAAAATACCCAGCAGGAGGATCAGGTATTTACCTCGTAATTTATTCTTTATCATATGCATCAGAAAGAAATATTGACAAAAATTTAAGGAATATTATTAAAGAATCGGATCAAATATAAGCCTGTCCAAATACACAATACCGGGAACCAGAGTAACAAACTTAAAACTGTGCTCCGTTGTCTCTGTCCAATCCACCTCGGCTATTGGTATTGTCATGTAGCTTTTACTATCAAACCTGGTTGCTACGATGAGATCCGTTTTTACATCATCGATATAGCATATCATGTCAGCCCTGTTTTCCCCAACTTTAAAATACCCGGACACAGCATACTTTCCCTTGGTAGTTTTCGGGATCGTTATCTCCAGCCACCAGAATCCCTGGCTCATACTCAGGCAATCATGCTCCCAGTAACCCTGATCTCCTTTATAATAGTACTGCATATAGTCGCCCTGCCATTTGATCTTCGCAAAGTCATTTTCCCCATCCATAAAATTCTTAATATAATTCAGGTAGCAGTCCTCACTCTGCAGGTCTGGAAAGTGGGTAACCGATATATTGAGCTGCTGGGGAATGGGGTCAATGGCAGGCATCAGGTCATTGACGGCATGAATAACTCCATTTTTACAAGAAACATTCCCATCAACATGGATAAACCTGACATAACTGGAATCCTGTGGATCGTAATTGATTAAATAAGCGGTATCAACCCTGAGACTTACCTGGTTTTCCCTTGATATTACAGGATATACTCCGGTCCTGAAGGCAGAAAGGTAATATACACCATCAAGGGCGTGGTATTCCATGTATTTATAGAATCCATTTCCAGGATCATTAATCGCACCTTCTCCGTCATCATAAGCAGCAATGAGATCTTCAACCGTATTAATATTATTAGCTTTATAAACAACATCCGGAACGGCAAAAAGGGTATACCATATTCTTACCTCTGTATTTCCATAGGGTCCACTGATAATTTTCAGTGTCTCATCCAATCCGGTTTTTACTAATCCCCCAACAAAGATTGAATATTTGGGATCAGATGCAATAACCTCAGTAACCGTCCGGGTAACCGGATCAATTACCTTGTCGAGAACATGTACGTAACCATTTGCATTAAGTATGTCTCTTTTTATTATTGTACAACGTTTTGCAATGACAATATCTGAGCCGCTGAACTCCGTAGAAATAAAGTCTCCGAGTGCATTTGTATCCGGCAGACTACCCAATCCAATGGTGGCAGTTGGAATTAGATAGGCAAATAAATGCGTCCTCACCAGCTTATCCATCTGCTCTAATGTCAAGTCATCCAGTGAAGTCCCTCCTTTTTCGGCATAATAGCTTTTCATTGCATCATTGGTAGGCAGAAAAAGAGTATAGGGTCCGCGGGCTTTTAGCAGGTGGACAAAATCCGTACGGAGTATCATATCATAGAATTCAGAAAATTGTTCCTGATTCAAGTCAATGTATTCTGCAATCTGCAGGCTGATATCATCAGGTTCCCATATCTGGGGATCTTTCTCAAGGCAGTTTGTCATTGTCATAGCCAATAAGACCCCAAGAATCCATAAGCTTTTATGGTGCAAAAATTTTCTTAAATTTTTCATGATTTTAGATTTTGCATGTAACGATTTTTAAATACTTTATTTGTCGTAAAAGGGGTTTTGAACCAAATTGGGATTATAAGTCAAATCATCCTCCATTATGGGCAAATAATATCCCATTGTATCAAGTACTCTTGCCCTCAGTGAAGGCAGTTCGAGTATGTCTGCACCTTCCAGTAAGACATTCATGATAATTTTCTTGTTTGCAAACTGGTCTTTTTTGGCAAAACGCAGGAGGTCAAACCATCTTTTTCCTTCTGCTGCAAATTCCCTGGCCCTTTCCTCAAGAAGAACAGTTCGAAAATCTTCAAGATCTACTGGTGGTTTAATTGATACCAATCCGGCTCTCTGAATAATTTCATTAATCAAGGCTGTCGCAGCATTTATATTTCCGGTTTCACCCATAGCTTCAGCCTTCATCAAGAGGATATCAGCATATCTGTAATAAATAAAATTGGCATCACGCTCATTGGATGTGCGGGCTAATCCATCATAAGATGCCCCTGAATATTTCCAGGTGAATCCGTAGCGACCGCAAGTTCTTGTATCCTCTCTCAAGAAAATCTCCGAAGAATAGGCACTGGGTCTAAGCATTTTTAACAGGTTCTTATACAAGGGATTCTCCTGTCCATCATAACGGTCATTGTACTGGATTTCAAAGATACCCTCATTAGAATTTCCTGGATAATACAATTCGAACCAGAGCCAGGTCTCAAGAGATTGTAATGTATAAATACCAGAATCAATAACCTTATCACAATATTCAATGCACTTCTGGTACTGTTCTGTCCATAAATACATGTCAGCGATGAGGGCCTGAATAGCAAATTTATTTCCACGGCCCCGGAATAATTCAGGATCGTTATAATTCTGTGTCGTAAATGCAAGTCCCTCTGCAGCCTTGAGATCCTTTATCACATTACCGATGACTTCATATTCCGTTTGTTTGGGAAGGTAAATCTGAACCGTATCAGAGCTCGTGGCCTGTCCAACGTAAGGTACATCTTTCCAAACCCGTGCCAGGTAGAAATAGCAGAGAGATTTTATAAAAATTGCTTCAGCCTGAATTCCTTGCAAAGCTTCTCTTGTAAAGGTTTTATCTTTGTCAAGAACGGGAGGTGCAAATTGCAGTATTGTATTGGCAAGATTTATGGTCTCGTAATACTTGTCCCATTCTACCTCAGAATTGGTACTGGTAATATCATTCTGGGAGATTCGTTTAAAACTGCTCCAATCACCAGACAGATATGCAAAATTAAACATATCTGCACGAATTTCACCGTACAGAAATGAATTCAGGGCATTCCCCCTGAAACTGTCATACATGGCAGCCAGTACAGCTTCCACATCTTCTTTCTTGTTCCAGAATTCTTCCCTTACAAGGGCATTCTCAGGTTGCAGGCTCAACCAGTCATTACAGGCACCGGTTGATAACAGAACTGCAATTAATAATACTATTCGGAAATTAATTTTTGTTTTTTGCATGGATGTCAACTTTTATATCAGAAGGAAACATTTACACCTAGTGTCAGTCTTTGGGCCGGGGGAGTCCTGCTATCATCTTTTGGCAATTTATCCGGTTTTGAGGGCACTCCTACATCAGGATCCTGGCCGGAATAGTTTGTGAGTGTAATCAGATTATAAGCAGTAAGATAAATCCTCGCATCTTTCAGGCGTATCTTGGTTAATAATTCATTGTCAAAACGATAACTCAGCGATAAAGTTTTCAGTCGGATAAAAGATCCCTCCTCCACAAACCGGTCTGACCCCATCCAGTTATAGCCCGTATTATTCAGAGCTCTTGGCATGTCAGTCACATCTCCAGGCCTTCTCCAACGCCAGTTAGTGGCCTTGCTCTGATTGTCCTCATTATACATCTTCTCTGTATTCATCCGGGTTTGGTTAATCACTTTTTGTCCAAATTTATAATGAATGAATGCATTAAAAGTTACTCCTTTATACTGTAGCCTTCCACCTAATCCACCGAGGTATTTAGGATTCAGGTCGCCCAGGTAAACAAGATCCAGTTCATTGATAATACCATCAAAATTCTGGTCTCTGTAAGTGGCATCTCCCGCTTCAAATAAATAACCAGATCCATGCATCATGTACAAGGGAATTCCGTTAATACTGTTTAGAGGGTTGCCATTGGCATCCTTTGTGATAACGTCATCAACATCAGAATAAACTCCCAGATATTCATACCCGAAAAATCCTCCCAGTGGATTACCCGGTTCAATACTGATCTTATAATTTCCGTTTTCAAGCATATTCCCATACTCCAGGGAGTAGTTTTCAGGAAGGGCAAGTACGATATTATCATTCTGTGCTATATTAAAGTTTATGCTGGCATTCCAATTGCTTGTCCGCAAAATTGTAATATCGACCATTCCCTCCCATCCTTTGTTTAGCATCTCTCCTTCGTTTCTGGCAAGATCACTATATCCTGAATGAGTTGGAATTCCGGATTCCTCAATATACAGATCACTGGTTAGTTTGTTATAGTAATCAAGTTCAATATTCAGACGATTTTTGAAAGCAAAAATGGAAAGACCGGGATTCAATTGCTCGATCGTTTCCCATCTAAGGCTGCTAAGTTCAATTCCATCAGGCTTAACACCAGGAGTTTCAAGGTAAGCATAACTTGAATTTGCGCTGTATTTATTATAATACAGGTAATTTTTATTCGGAGAATTACCCCCAAGTCCCCAGCTTAACCTGAACTTAACGTCATTAAGGAATTCAACTCCCTGCATAAAGGATTCACTGGTCAAACGCCAGGCAGCACTCAGAGTAGGAAAATACCCCCAGCGACTATCCTTGGCGAACCTGGAATTACCCTCAACCCGGACACCGGCTGACATGATATACCTGTCTTTAAATACATAATGAGCATTTAAAAATGCACCGGCCGAGCGGAATTCAGATATTCCGGATCCCAGACTGTTAATATTCACATCACCTGTTACATCTTGCAGCTGAGACGAAGCTGATTTACTGGTATTAATGCTGTATGTTTTCTGGAGGTTTTGCTCAATATCAACCTGTCCGTGAATAGACACCTGATGAGCGAAACCAAGATCCGGTTTATAAACCAGCCTGTTCTGAGTATAAATGGCAGACTTATTTTTATGGTCTTTACTTGCCGAATTGGTAATATCATCGTTGTAGTTGAATCCCACTGCCTCGAATGGAAGGAACTTATTTACTTTTTCATTAAAAATATCAAGTGAAATGGTACCATCATATACCAGGTTGTCTAAGATTCTCCAGTTCAGTCCAAATAAGGCTCTGTAATTGTATTTATATTCTTTTCGCTTACTGTACTGACTGTAAGCCACCGGGTTATAGATATCATCAGCGTCGCCCTGTATCGTCGTGGCCGGAATAAAATATTCATTGGTTGCATTGCCAGCAGTATCCCTCTCATAAACCGACATATTCGGCATTTTTTTATACGCAATACCGCGAATACCACCGTCATGCAGAGCATCCCTGTCATATCCTGTGAAAAAGATATCCGAGCGGAACCTCAGTTTTCTGGACAGATCATAATCGACCGAAGTCCGGAGATTTATTTTATTAAGTGCCGTGCCAACCGTTGTACCATTCTCATTCTGATATCCAAGCGAAATATTATACTTTGACTTATCTCCACCTCCGGAAACGGAGAAATTATGCTGGTGAGAATAGGCCACCTGGGTAATCAATCCCACCCAGTCTGTATTTTGTGCATATTCATGATAGAGGGGATAATCCGGATCATAAATCAGGGAGGGATGGTAATCATCCTCAGCATCCACATTCCAATAGGATTCCTTAATCAGCCGGGTATAATCAACCCCATCCAACATAGGAATGGAATTAGGCTCCTGTGACCTTGAAAGTTTGTAGGTATATTCAAAAACAGGAGGTGATTTGATCCCCCGTTTTGTTTTAATCATTAGTACTCCGTTAGCTGCCCTTGAACCCCATATGGCTGTTGAAGCTGCATCCTTTAAAACCTCTATGGATTCAATATCTTCGGGTGCAACATCAATAAGGCTACCGAATTGCTCTATATCTGCACTTGCAAAATCAAAATCATCATCAATATTTGCGTTATAGGGTATACCATTTATAACAATTAAGGGATCATTCCTGGCATTCAGGGTTGCTGTTCCGCGAATACGAATATTCAGACCAGCACCCGGGTCACCTGAAACTGCTGTTATATCCACATTGGTAAGCCTGCCCTGAAGCATTTCCTCAACGGTAGGAGTAAACACTTCCTGCAATTCATTCATCTCAATCCTTGATACAGCGGTTGCCCTGTCACGGATTGGAACAATCCCGTCACTTCCAATTTTTTCGCCAACAACCACAACCTCGTCAAGTTGAGTACTGGTACTTGTAAGCTGAACATTCAGTCTTTGCTTACCCTCAAGAGCAATGGTTTGTTTTTCATACCCAATGTATACAAACATCACATTGGCGTTGGATGAGCTGACCTCAAGTGTGAAGTTGCCATTGAAATCTGAGATAGTCCCTGAGGTGTAACGCCCGTTAGCATCAACTTCAACAACATTACAGCCGATCAGAGCCTCACCCGTCTGGTCATCCGTAACCTGACCACTAAAAATGGCTTTACCGCTTTGACTCTGTCCATTTTCACTAAATGTGAGAAGCAAAAAAGACAGGCAGATCAGAAGGATACTTTTATTCATTGTCCCTGGATTTTATATTGATAATTAAGATGAAATCATTAGTTATAGAGTAAAACCTTGCTGATTTTCTGGCCCACTCCATTATGGATTAAAACATTGGCAGTACTGTGATCTACACTGATAACCTGGCCTGAATTGTCCCTCACTTTCAGATCACCAACAGCATTTTCTATTGTCAATTCAGAATAGGTAGGGATCTCTGCAATAATACCTTCATACCTGGCAGTTCTGGCGTTACCAGAGAATACACCATCATCAAAAACAGCTTGTTCCGTTAAAAAGTGGTATTGCAGGAAATCCTGCAATTCTGCCTGTTCGGTGGGAATCAAACTGTCCGCCTGGGCAGCAATTATAGCGCCGTTATCAGGTAGAAAGGCAGTTAACTGCTCAACACCGGCAAGAAATGTCAATTCCGGTATTGTATCTTGCAATATTTGATCAAAGGTCCGTTTAATTAAACCGGCTGAATCCAGCAAAGCCCAGAATTCAGACAGGTCTGGATCCTCAGAAATCAAAATGGCTGCATCTCTCTGAGGGGGTTTGATGACGTTGTCAAGATGGTAAAATACTCCATTTAACTCACTATCTTCAGCCAGGACAATATTGGCAACATCTCCGTCCTCTGTATTCCCGCCGGCAATGAGTGCGTTATTCTTATAGTAGATAAAGTCCCCTGATTCAAGTTCCTGAAAACCTTCTCCTGAATAGTCTGGTTCATCCTGGTAGATGATCTGACCCTTTACAAAATCAGTAATATCATTCCCATCCATTCTATACCAGTCCCCATCCGGATACCTTTCCTGAATTTCAGTTCTAATAGGGTCATATCTTATTCCATAAGCTTCAAGATCTTCATTGTTTGGAGCCAGGATGGTTGCACGGATATCCACTTTGGAAAGGGAAGGAATCAGTCCGGACTCAAATGCCATGTAAAGGAATGTAGTATATGCACTATTAAAAAACATGGGGCGTGTAACCGCCTGAAAAGCAAGAGGTTCCATAACATAATCAATGCCAAAAAAGGCAGAATTACTTAATACACTTTTCTCTACAATACCATCATATGGATCAATGGTAACCTCATCACCAAAGGCATCAAAAATTGGAAGCGTCATTTTTGATGGTAGGAGGAAATTAGGGAAGATATGTGATTGCAATAAATAGATTAAGGTAACTTCCGGAACAGAGTCAAGACTTGGGTAATACGCAAGAATATTTTCATCCAGGTATTTCTGCATGACCTCATTGGTGGGAACAAACAGGGACCAAATATCCCTTCTTGAGTAAGTTCCGTCGTCAGTGGGACCAATTTCCGGTGTTAAGTCAGTAATGCCTCTATAGGATTTGCTAAAGAGACGGTTAAAATCCTCATCGAATCCTGCTGCCCTGTATTCGGCGAAACGCTGATAAGCATCATACCAGACATCATATTTATCTGTATTCGCTATTAAAAACTCTTCGATGCTGGGAATGTATGGAACTGCCTTATCCAGGTAATAAATAAACCCATTGGATGCCCTTACTTCCTTACGGATATGTTTGCATTGTACCACTGCAAACCTGACCATTCCGTTTCCGGGAAAAAATAGGTATAATCACTGCCATCTGTTGCACCTGCGTAATCCCTGTAAAATTCAGTTGAAAACAAGGGAACGTACTTACGTTCCTCAGCCAGTGTTACCTCCATACCCTTTATTGGTTCAAAATACCTTACTGTTTCTATAATCCGGTTTGACTCAGACCGGGTCCGTGTTCTGAATGTCAGGGCCCCAAGTTCACTACCCGGTCCTTGCCAGACGCCAAAATGATAACCATAAACCAGCTGATGTCTTGCTCTTGGGGATTCCAGGAAATTGAGTGTAATATAATTAATGGCAGCTTCTTCCGATACTTCATCTACCGAAGCTATCCCGTTTTCCGCGAAAAATTCCTCATAAGCCTCATCCGAAGCTACAAAAACAGTAGATAATCCAAATTCAATTGGCTCCATATATCCGGCCTTTTCAAGAAGGGCAAAATATATATCAAATGTAGCACCAGAAGAATCGGTTTGGAGGGTTTCAAATATTGTTCCTCCAAGCCAGGGGGGATCCTCATATCTTTCTTCTCCCTTTTTTTCACATGCACTGAAGAAGTAGGTCAATGCAAGAAAAAATGTGATTACCGTAGTACTGCTAATTATTCGTTTCATCTTTCAAATATGTTTTTCAGTAAATAGGCCTGATCAGTCTTGAATTATTGAAGCCCTAAATATAATAGTCATTTGCATACGATCGCAAGAAATTATTATAGAAAAATGGGTTAAAACATCCCTATGGACTACATTCCATCACATCTGATGGTACACATTTGTTCCATTCCTGTTTTCTACCAGTGGTTAAAAATATGAAAATGTGATGTCTTTCGTCCTGATAAAAAAGCACTTACAACCTATTAGATAAGAATTAATTGTCAAAACTAACGGATAATATTGCTCCACCATTTATATAATAAAACCTTTATTTATACTGGGTATAAATAAATAAAAGAGGGGGCAAATTTTAAATTTGCCCCCTCTTTTATGATTTGTTATCCAATTAAGATATTACTTCTAAAATTGGCAACATATGTAGTTATTACTTAACAAACTTGACACTATGTGTTTGGTTATCGCTAAGCTTCATTCTTACGATAAACACGCCACGTTGCAGCATATTTGTATTGATCTGGAATGATTCCTGGTTATGAGCTCTCATACTGTAAAGCTTCTGACCTGAAATACTGTATATTTCAATTCTTTCCACTTCAGCGGAATTCTTCAGCTGAATCAGATCATCCCTGGAATTGTAATAAACTGCGATATTGCTCACCGGATTCGGGGCAACGCCAGTATTGTCTATTTCCAAAGTAATCGTCACAACATATTCCATGGTGGAACCATCATCTGCAGTAACCGTAATGGTTGCTGTTCCCGGAGCAGCAATCGAGCCGTCTCCTGTAACCGTAGCATTCGGATCTTTGGCTATTGCTGTTAGCATAACAGATGTTGAATCTTTTGGAATTTCAAGCGCATAAGCAGCGGTGGCAGGATCAAAAACTGGATCCAATGCACCCAGGTCTGAACTCAGGTCAGCCAGACTTGCTACATCTGATAATGGAGCTGCCTTTAACCAGAGTAATCTTTCTATTTCTGCCTTGTAAACCATTTTAGCATTTTCGGTCAACGGGAAGAAATTTGCAAAATCATTCACATTGTCATTCCCAAAACCGAAATAAGACCGGTGTCCTGATGGCTGATCGCCCGCTTCCGGGTAAAACTCTTCCAGAGGATCAAACCTTGCCATCATCACATTATCGCCCCAGGTAGCCAGAATAGTACCATTGGTTTCTAGGGTATCAGGATGAAGTAATACATCATGGGGTTTAATGCTAAAATCCATAGAATCACCTACCAGGGTCACACCTGAAAAGATGGGGTCATCTGTCATGTCTATAGCAGCCCAGATTGTATCAGGACTTTCATTGTGATGTACTGCACTGCTGCTGTTAAACCAGTTGGACCGGGAGTTTCTCACATCATAGGGACTAACCATAACCTGAGGAGATTTAAGTGCATTCCAGTATTCCTTGTCAGGGGAATCAAAAGCTGAACTGGGAGCACTGCGTCCTACAATTACAAGGTCAGCAGAGTTTAGACTGTCAATTGCTCCCTGGGAAGCTTCCGACAACTTTGCATCCTCTGGCCAGTATGTCGTTACATAATAACCCTGATCTTCCAGCCATTCAATATGGGTTGAATCCTTGTCATCATCAACGATAAAAGTAATATGCATGGGAGCCTCAGGTAAGTCAAGCATCCTGTCAATTTCTGCCAGGTAAACTGTCCGGGCATTTTCTGTCAGTGGGAAGAAATTCGGGAAACTATTCACATGATCGTTTCCAAATCCAAAGTAGGACCTGTATCCTGCAGGCATATCCATTGCTCCAGGATAGAATTCTACCCATGGATCAAATCTTGCCATCATAACATTATCTCCCCATGTAGCCAGAATAGTACCATTGGTTTCTATAGAATCCGGATGAAGTAATACATCATGCGGTTTAATTGAGAAATCCATGGAATCACCCACCAGGGTCACACCTGAAAAAATCGGATCCGAAGCTACCTCAATGGCTGCCCAGATGGTATCAGGTTCAGTGTCATGGTGTACTGCAGAGGAACTGTTAAACCAGTTTACACGGGAGCTCCTAACATCGTAGGGACTAACGTATATGGCAGGAGCCTTAAGGGCATTCCAGTATTCCTTGTCAGGAGAATCAAAAGCTGAACTTGGGACACTCCGTCCTACAATTACCAGGTCGACAGCATCCAGGCTATCAAGAAAACCCTGGGAAGCTTCTGATAATTTTGCATCATCCGGCCAGTGTTTCGACACATAGAATCCCTGATCTTCAAGCCAGTCAATATGGCTTGAATCCCTGTCATCATGGACAACAAAACCAATATGCTTGGGAGATTCAGGCGTGGCCAGCATCCTGTTTAATTCAGCAAGGTAAACGGTTTTAGCATTATCAGTCAACGGGAAGAAATTGGCAAAATCATTCACATTGTCATTCCCAAAACCAAAATAAGATCTGTATCCAGCAGGCATATCAGCAGCCCCGGGATAGAATTCCACATAGGGATCAAATCTTGCCATCATCACATTATCGCCCCAGGTAGCCAAAATCGTACCATTGGTTTCGATAGAATCAGGATGAAGTAATACATCATGTGGTTTAATTGTATAATCCATGGAATCACCCACCAGGGTTACACCTGCGAATACAGGGTCGGATGCCATCTGTACTGCAGCCCAGATCGTATCGGGGCTTTCGTTGTGATGAACAGCGCTACTGCTGTTAAACCAGTTGGAACGGGAGCTTCTCACATCATAGGGACTAACCATAACCTGAGGAGATTTAAGTGCATTCCAGTATTCCTTATCTGGGGAATCAAAAGCTGAACTGGGAGCACTGCGTCCAACAATTACCAGGTCAGCAGCATTCAGCATTTCAATTTCTCCTTTTGGAGCATTGGACAATCCATCTGCGGGCCAATACTCAGTAACTGAAAAGCCCTGGGCTTCCAGCCACTCAATATGAGTTGAATCTTTGTCGTCATCAACAACAAAGACAACATCATATGCTACAGCCCTGCACATAGCAGAAATGGCCAAAGCACTTAATAAAAATAAAAGTCTAAGATTTTTCATAAATAAAATTTTGGTTAATGAATTAGAGAAAATTAGTAAGTGTTTAAATAATAAAATAAATAATAAGATTCAAAAGATTAGCCCGACTCAAGTCGCTCTCAATCAATTTAGTGATTAAACTTAGTAAAAATAATCAGAGAATCGAATAAAATTGAAATATTCCTCGCAAAAATGATATACATATGTTCCATGTGTTATACTATTGTTCCAATAGAGCCAAATCCTCCTATTTTATACCAGTCAGAATGATAGTCCCGACACCAATTTCGGACTAGTACCTGATAATACGAAGAGACTGGTTAACACTATTCGATTGAAGTTTAATAATATACATACCCCTGATCGATTCATCAGGAACCCATGAGCTGGTATATTTACCAGGTACCAGGTATTCGCTAGTAAGGCGCTGAATCAATCTCCCGTAAATATCATATACAATCAGGGTTGCATATCCTTCCTCCTTGATCATATATTCAATTTCAGTAGAATTTTCAAACGGATTCGGATAGGCTCGCAACATCTGGCCAAAGCCGAATTGATCACCGGTGGAAGAACCACAATTATCTTCTGGTCCACCTGGAGAACCATTTGGAACACAGGAATATGTGTAATACTCAGCTGAAGAAGGATCTCCGACAGGATCTTCAAGAGTGGAAACAATGGTATATCCTTTCCCATCTGATACTTCAGGCCAGGGAGACTCGGTTTCATACTTAAAAGACAGAACCGTATCACTTTCGACATCGCAAATAGAAATTTTCTCACCCGAAGAATTCAGATGCTTTGTGTACACTCCATCCGCATCGAACCCATACCTGGATTTAAATGCATCCCCATTTGAAGCCACTACAAAATATTTGCCTGGATCAATAACAGAACCAAATGGAAACGCAAAATTAATTCCCCCGCTTATCGCGGAGAAACTAAGATCAATGGCCGTAGTTCCCGTGTTTTTATATTCTATGAATTCATATTCCTTTGCAGGCAGGCTCCCAATCTTGGGGGCATAATTGATTTCAGTCACCCGCAGTCCGCTATAGTCTGACTTGAGGATAATCACTATTTGCTCCAGGGGACTCCAGTCCTTCCCATCAGTTGCCCTTGCTTTAAAAATTGCAGAGTACGGCATCCGTAAAGGTTTGATTAATTTTACCGCATCCGGATTTATCTTCCATCCCCCATCAGCATCCTCTATTATAGGATCTTCCAGGTTACCGGTAATGTAGATCGTATTGGCAGTTTTTTCGTAATCAATGGTATCGTATTTATTTATCAAACCTGTGCTAAATGTGTCATTCTTATAAAGAAACACCGGGCAGGGCACATCAGAATATATACCCTGGTCTTTAAACTTTTCAATCACATAATCAGGACGAGAAACAAAAAACTGGTTCCATACCCAGTCATATTCCACTTCCCATTCAATATCTCTGGTATAGGGAGTATCCCTTCGGTTATCTCCCCAACGAGCGGACTCGGCAATAACAGGCAGGTAGAGCTCATCGACCAATTTAGTGTATTGCTCTCTCAAGCCCACGGTATTAAGTGGCCCCTGGGAAATCAGCAATTTTTCGGCGTAGTCCATAAACAATAAGCGGTATTCCCTGTTCTGCATCAATTTATTATGAAGATAGGAGGGCGATCCAAAATCATCTTTTCCCATTTGAAAAAATGACTCTCCCTCGTAAACATGTTCTGCATCCCAGGAATGAAATCTCCATCTTCCATCCGGTGATTTTTCATTACGGGTGGCATACCAGTTCTTATGATCCCAATCAGAATTTCCCATAGTAAAGTTCAGAATCAGGTACTTAATAAGATCATCCACATCCAGATCCTTCCTGACCCGGTCCAGCGCTGCGGGGTCATACAAATCTGTTTCCAGGAGCTCAAGCAACTTCTCATAACTATCAACGCTTCCATTTTCATTCACCTCACCATGTTCTACTTCGTCCCAGTAATGCTTCAGCACACTGTAATCATCCGAGTTCCCACCCAGATGGGCTGCTCCGAAATGCTCATCAGGTCTCTCATGAAGCCAGTGCATTCCCCAGTACAATCCATTCAAATAGACATGAACTTTTCTGCCATGTGGGCCATAACTGCCCATGTAATTCTGCAGCTCTGCCATAAAATTATCCCTGGTATACTGTGCAATATCACGTTGATTCAATGAATCATTCCGGTCTTTGATTCCTACTCCTCCCCCGTAGTGCCATGCATTGTTTAGCCCAGCATCAATGGTCAGACTGTTATAAATATCCACACCATTATCAAATACAGGATAATGAAGTTTCCCCTGTCCGTACTCAATATCAAAACTGATCCTCATCGACAATTTGTCTGACTTCCAGCGATTTACACTAGATCCACCTACAATCATAACAGCTCCGTTGATCTGAAAATCACCGGTATCATTTACATTGAACATCTCGATGGAAACTTTTCTCTTGTCAAGTTCTCCCTTCAGGTATATGCCATTCGTTCCAAACCACTCATCCACATCCATAGTCAGGGAAAGAGTTGGAAGGGCAAGCAGTGCATCATCCATATCATCCTTATAGGCCGGGTCATTCACAACCTCAGGGTCCATTTCATAATCACCATCACCGGTGTGTGCCCAGTTTCTTGGAAAACCTGAAGGATTAACGGGCTGGTTCAGGATATCATCAATGAAAAAATAGGATTGGGACAAACTTTCATAGGTTAAAAAATCCGTATTAAGGGTCTGGGTCCTTACGACAACCGTACCATCAATAGTGATAGGTGTGGTATATTCCTTTACAGATGAAGAGTTTATATCCTCCGGAGAGGTTCCGTCCAATGAATAATAAATCTTCGTCCCTGCCTGTGAACTACTGAGGGTCAGTTGAAAAGGGTTGGTATAGAACCCATGGGAATGACTGAAAGCTGCTTGTTCACAAAGTTCTGCATACCCTTCCGTATTGGTTTTACCATTACTCGGAGAAGGCATGTAATGCCAGGTATCCGTTCCATCTGGAAACCTTCCCCGGGATACATCTCCAATCTGCTGTCCATAGGTAATACTATCCAAAACCGTCAGTCCATCCTTATCCACCAGCAATAGATCCCCTCCTCCACTGCTTAATTTGAAACTCGTGTGAGTTCTTCCCAGTCCCGGCATACCGTCAGCATAAAAAACCATGTATCCTTTTGCCGGGATATTCAGAAGATCCGGTATTTTCCATTTGTCAGGATTATCAGCATTATCGGTCAGATAATAACCTCCTAGATAGATCTCTACATCCGAGCTATTATACAATTCAATCCAGTCCGGATAATCATCCGGCAAGTCGGGATTTTCCAGAAACTCAACATTCCCGGACATAAATTCATTAATGTGCAAATCTGCTGCTATGCCCTGTGCAAAAAAACAAACCACAAATACTGTAAAAACCAATAACCTAACTCTTAGCATATCTCCCTTAAATAAATTATTGCCCGCATCCTCTATCAGATCCGTTCAACTTCGATTATATAATTACACCTCTATTCTTTATCAGACATATTAATCCTGTACGGACATCTACATCCAAATCAAATTGTCTTCAATCTGGCCTTGTCGATTTCAATCAGACCCTGCCGTTTTCAATCAGACCCTGCCGTTTTCAATCATCTGCAGAAATACTTCCTTCTGCTCAATCATAGCTGCTACTCTGTCTTCCGGCATCTGCCTGCATTCCAGGAGTATCCAACCTTCGTAATCCATTCCAACAAATAAATTCATCAAATCCTGATAAGGATATTCTCCTATGTTCAACTCCCTTACATGAACGATATCTGCAAACCGGTCCTTCACCAGGTTAAAATTGTATTCAAGTCCCTCTCCATTCAGGTCATTCATGTTGCAATTCCAGCAAGCTCCTACGCTAGAACTAGTAACATGATCCATAATTTCTTTAATCGCCGGAAGTTCCTGTGTTCCGCTGCCATGAACTTCCAGCCTGATCATTTGTCCAAAATCGGCAGCATATTCTCCCAGTTCCTGAAGGGACTTGCCAATTTGCTCCAGGGTTTTTTCATGTGGTACGCCATCATGAAAACGGTTGGGCTTCACCTTCACTCCTGAACCACCTATCCCATTGCTTATACGGACCCATTCCTTTGTGGTTTCAATCTTTGCTGCAAGCTCCTCCGGATCAGGACTGTCATAAGCTTCGTTGGTACCCATTCCTACAATTTCAACGGGACTGTCATCAAACATTTTTTTCACTTCGGCCATTTCACTTTCCGTAATTCCAAGTCCAACTCCATGAGCATGATCTACCCTTAATTCAACACCCAGGATTCCGGCCTCCGTACAATTTTTAATGAGGGTTGGAATATCCCAGTCCTTTCCCCATTGGTAGGTTACCAGTCCGAGTTTCATTTTCGACCCGGGTAAGGCCGGTGCTGCACAGGAAAATGCAGGCAGAAGGCAAATTCCGCCAGTTGCCAGAGAAATTTCCTTGATAAAAGATCTTCTTGTTTTTAGTTTCTGGTTGTCCATGATGATTGGAATTTTAGATTGGTGGTTATGGTATATAGTAAAGTCAAAATAATCAGATATTTAAACCTTTTCATTGAGATTATTAAGTCCTGTTGTTCTCTGTCTTGAAAATCAAGGCGTAATATTAATAATTATCCCCTTATAACCCATATTTTCATTAGATTATCTGGAAATTGCAATATATCACACCCTTAGGATTTCTGGCATATACTGAAGTACCAAAATAGAGATACAGAATTCCTGTGCTTCCAGCAGTCCGAAAAAATCAGTTTTGATATTTAACGACAG
Organism: uncultured Bacteroidaceae bacterium; assembly: GCA_963777115.1. Taxonomy (GTDB): domain Bacteria; phylum Bacteroidota; class Bacteroidia; order Bacteroidales; family SM23-62; genus SM23-62. Next base: position 113,091 of record CAVZPP010000007.1, read on the forward strand.
CCATCCTTTCAAAATAAGGATTGAATTATCCTCGAATGCTATTGCAAGCTTGGCATCTGGGCCCCGACGTCTTCTCTCCACTGGTGAAGCTCAGTTTTAAGCTCCTCAAGGATCTCAGGTAATTCTGCTGATAAATCATTTGTTTCTCCCGGGTCAGCTTCCAGGTCATAAAGTTCAAGTGCAGGTTCACCCAGAAGCAGTTCCTCATGCCATTCGATCAGCTTGTATATCCCCTTCCTCATGGCAGAAGCTGGTTTCATACCGGAACCACCATGATAATGCGGATAATGCCAGTATTGTGCCCGGTTTTCCAGACTGCCATTCCCCATCAGTTCATCCGCAATGGATCTTCCGTCGACCAGGTGTTTCGCTGGCGGGATTCCAACCATGTCAAGCAGAGTCGGGAAAATATCTATGGTTGAAGTATGGAGTCCACTTAGAGATCCAGCCTCAATTTTCCCTGGCCATCGGGCAATCATGGGGACCCTAATCCCTCCCTCATAAAGCCAGCCCTTGCCCTTTCGAAAGGGATACTGGCTGGCATGAGATTCTTTGCCCCCGTTATCTGAAAGGAACAGGACAATTGTATTCTCCTTAAGTCCGAGTTCATCCAGTTTATCAAGTACCTTCCCCGCTCCATCATCCAGACGGCTGACCATAGCTCCCAATCCCGGATCAATATCGTATGCCGGATCTGGTGAACTGGTAGTAAATTCATCCATCCGCTTCTGGCTTTCCATAATAGGGTCATGAATGGCATTATTGGATACAATTAACAGAAAAGGATTCTCCCGGTTTTCTTCCATAAACCGAATCGATCTTTCTGCAATACTGTCTACATTATGCGGATCCCATTCAGGATCTGTATTGCCCCTTGAAGGCTTATAGGTAACCATATAATCATCGAATCCCTGCTTGTCAGGATTATAGGGTTCAGACCTGGGTGGTTTTTTATCAATACTGAGGTGCCATTTCCCTATCAGGGCAGTGTTATATCCATGTTCTTTAAAAACCTCTCCGATGGTAATTTCCTCAAGGGGTAAAAATTTTTGCCAGTCCGGTTGCTTCAACAGCTTATCCTTTCCACCGGCAATAAAGTCCGTCAGGTGCAGTCTGCCCGGGAATTTACCGGTCATCAGGGCGGCTCGAGTGGGACTGCAAACAGCACAGGAGGCGTAGGCATCCGTGAAGCGCATTCCCTCGGAGGCCAGCTGATCAATGGCAGGAGTCTGGTATGGTCCACCCTGGCAACCCAGCTGGTTCCAGCCCATATCATCAGCAAAAATTATTAGCACATTCGGTTTCTCAACAACCTGTACATTTTTATTACAGGAGTTTAATAAGAGCATTCCGCAGGGGATCAGAAAGAGGAATAAGTTTTTCATTGACATAGAAAATCAGGTTTATAGAATTTAGTATCAGCTTTTTCCAAAAAATTATCAGGTACAAGACAAATCTGTCCGGGTGTTAAATTAATTAAAAGTCCCCGGAAGTCAACAGTGTTCCTGGTTTAAAAATCTCATTTACATCAAACGAAATAAATACCATTTTTTCATACCTGTTATTTCTCCCGCCTTCAAAAAACAATCCTACTTTGCCATCCGGCAATTTTGAAAGGCAGGAATAGGCTGAAGGCCCGGAATAAATTAATTTGCTGTTACTCCAGCTGCCACAATTGTCGAAACTTGCTTTTAAAGTCATGTCTGTACGTCCGGAAGGGACAGCCGGATTTGAAAACAGGTGTAATGGATTTTCTCTATTATCTCCGAAATTAATAATACTGGCCTGGCATTTCGACTCTACTAACTGATAGTCATGCTCTATCTGCGACCAGGTTGCTCCACCATCCTGTACTAATACTTATCGCCCTTGAATATTTCTGATTATATGACCTCATATTCATTAATAAGGATCCATCCGATAATTCGGTAACCTGGCTTTCATTACATCCCGGCATTATGGATTGGCTTTTTTTCCATGTACTGCCATGGTCGTCGGAATACAATACATGTGCCCCATAACTATATGGCCCATTTCTTAAGGTCCCTTCAGGATCATTATAGCTGTGGTTGGCAGGAATTACCAGCCGCCCCTTATATTTACCGGTCTTAAGCTGAATACCAATGCCGGGTCCGGTTGCATACCAACCCCATGAGGTATCCCTGCAGGATTGGGACATGTCAACAGGTTTTGTCCAGCTTAATCCCTCATCGTCGGAGTAACACAAAAATGGTAAACGGGAGGAGCCTGATTTCTTCTGGATAATATTGGATTCATTATCTTTTCCGTTGTTCCATGTCATAAACAGCCAGATCCTACCGCTTACATCATCAACTACCGGGCAGGGATTTCCACAGGTATTATCACCATCATTCCAAACAGGCTGTTCTTCACTCCAGGTTTCCCCATTATCTTCTGAACGTTTCAATAATAAATCTATATCTCCCCAATCTCCATCTTCACGTCCCTCACAAAATGCAAGGATATTGTCTTTTGTTGTTACAATTATTGACGGAATCCGGTAGTTGTTATACTTTCCGGTTCCCTGTTCCCACAAAACAGACTTATGAAGGGAATCATTTTTTTCATCACAGGAATTAAACAGGAGAATAAGGAGTAGGAAATTTGCTATTACCAGCTTCTTTTTTGTCTTCATCATCAGTTATTGGCCAGGAATATTAAAGATGCGTTTTTTACAATGCTTCCTGAATCAATGCCGGGTGTATCTTTTCTCTGCCTCTGGATGACCGGATTGGTTGGGTTAAGAGTCCCCTTAAATTCATCTTCACCCGGGATATAGAAAAACAGTTTACCATCCCTGTCGCTTTCCCCACAGAAGACTGTGCCATCCGCGTCCGACGGCAAGGGCATCGAACTGGTAGGATCGCTTGGTATAATAGGGACTTCTGTCCACTGCAAAGGGACCCAGTTCCCGGAATCCTTCCTTGCCTGTAAGGTCGTAGGTATGCAATTTACAGGAACGTTCGAATTCACCGGTTATCATGTAGATCTTACCGTCCTTGCCAAGTCCCATAGCCCTCATTCTCCTCATTATCCTGGGTTTTCCAAGAACAATGACCTCCTCCGAGGAAAAGTCCAGTTGCACCAGGTACCCGTCATGGGTGGAGGCATATACCTTTCCACAGGGCGTACTGAGAAATTGTTCGATGATGGGATAATCCCAGGATTTCAGTCCCTCCCAGTATTCCCCCGGCAGCCTCATCCAGGTCAGTTCCAGTTTGTCAGATCCGGGTTTGTATTTCAACAGGAAACCATTATCCCCGGAAGTGTACACATTCCCCGTTAAGGGGTCGCAATACAAATCACGAGGAACCGACCTCCACTGCCGTTCCGGTCCCCCATAAACCTTATGCGTCATAATATCGCCCAGATTCTTTGTTGAACCGCTCTCAGGATCAAACACGAAAAAGTTAGCATCGGGGTAGGTAAGTCCAACGATTTTCGATGAATCCTGGTTAAAGATCATGGCGTACACAGAATTCCCGGGAACGGGTATGCCCAGGTCCTCAAGAGGTGTGGCATCATCATTGGTATACCTCTGTCCATCTCCGCTAAGAGGATCATACCGGAATACATGTCCCCCTTCATAGGATTCATAATGTGATTTAATGTCCTTCCACATCTGCTGTTCAATGCCCTCATATTCGACAGGGAAATCCCGGGTAAATTTCACAGGGGCCAGCATATTCTTACTGGTACCAATATAGATTTCCCCATTTTTACCTTCAAGCATACAGTGGTACACACCTGTCTCCTGACCAATCTTCCCCAGGGGCCTCACCTTATTAATGAAGCGGTTGTAAAAGAATAGATAGGATTGGGTTTTCCCGCTTGTGGCACCGTAAACGAATCCGTTAGAATGGGTCATTAATGCTGTAATCATGGAATTATCTGCAGGTATCAGGTTCTGGGCGGGATAGCCCAGGTCCCGGTAATCCATGCGATGAGTATCAAAATGGGGATTTACCCATTGTTGTGTACGGGCAGTTTGGAAACTTGCTAAAAGTAGCAGGGAGAAGCTGAAGGATAAATATCTTATTTTCATTGGATTAAGTTTTAAGGTTATTTACCATTCTGATTCGGGTCATAGCATCCCAGTCCCAGGCTATAAGGAAATCCGCTTCTTTTTCTCACCATATAATCCGGGTCCGCTTCCTCAAATGCCCCCACAAACCAGACCCTGCCTTTACTGTCTGTTTCGGCTGCTCCCATCCCGTAGGCATACCTGCCGTCAGTGGACTTTAAAATTCCAATATCTTCTGTCTCACCACTTTCCAGGTCATAGGAAACCAGGCAGGACATGGAAGGATTTTTTGTCCCCTTGGCGGGGGAAGACTTACCGTCTGAACCTATATCCTTGTTCACTATTCCATAATCAAAATCCCCGCTTATTACCGGCAAATAGTAAACTTTACGGTTCACCTGGTTAATTGTCATAGCCAGGGTGGCATGGGGAATATCGTAAGGGTCTCCGTCCCTGTACATAGGTGCAGATATAGTTGCGAGGGGAGTGATTTCTCCTTCAGTTCCTTTATCAACATCGTAGGAAAACAGCATATTATTCCCTCCGATCACCCCATAGCCAAGTTTATTCACAGGATCCCATTCGATATACCTCCATTGTGCCCTGCGGTCAAGCATGGGATTGGCCATGGTTCGTGAATCGAGGCTTGCAGGCAGACGCAGATGTTCCAGGTTGAATATCCTGTCCTGCGCCACATCGTATTTCCAGATACTTGAAGGAGCATAACTTCCGTATACATTTCCTGCATCATCAATCATAAGGGTCCTGCAAATATCCCAGTTATCCACCTTGCCCATATCTTCAGTATAATCCTCGTCGATAAAATACCGGCATAAATGGCCCTCCTCGGTCAGTCCATAGATAATCCTTCTTTCCTTATCCATTGTCTGTCCAATGAGTCCCCAGAAACTATTTATTTTACTCAGGGCTTCAACCTCCCCGGTTTCCATTCGGATTCTGAACCAGCGAGGCCCTTCGTAGCTTCGGGCATCAATGGCCGGGGGACCGTTATCCTCACAGAAGGAGCCAAAATACACATAGCCATCAAGTTCCTGAAGCTTGACATGGATCTTGCCATTGGTCCATATTCCCCTGCCCCTTTCGTCCAGCAGAACCGTCAGGTTGGCAAGCTGTCTCATCTTACGGGATTCAATATCAAACTCATACACCGTTGCGGCATCCCCGTGGGTGCAAAGCCCGATATAGATCTTGTTATTCGATGCGATATACATTGCAGACCAGATCTGCGCATCTTTATCTTTTTTACTGAAGTGGTAATGATCGATTGGAACTGTACTCAATTCAACCGGATTCTCATTCTGGTTTTGAGCAGTCGCCTGGATAAAGGGCATCAAAACCAGCAACAGGATCAGCAGTTTTCGGATCGGGATTTTTTTCATAATTGCCTGGCAGGTTAATAATATGATTAGACTGAATAATGTTTATCTCAACAGGGCTATTTCACGACTTTCCTAAATATATGCAATTCTATTATAAAGTCAGACAGATAATCTGACAGATATTCTGACAGATATTCTGACACTTTCAAATCTACAGCGCCTCTATAGTTCGTCCAGTTTCCCTTCAAAAACAGCAATTCTGATATCACATCCTGGCAGATGCCCCAATTGATATTCCGGGAGTAAATAATACATGAGGTAAACATCATCAGCCACTTTGAGAATCTCTGCATCATCCCCTTCAAATACTGCTGTATTCTTAGCTTCCCAGTGCAGTCCGTCCATAGAAACGGCATAACCGGTCCGGTCCTTACGCTTATAACCGTAATACATGTACCACTCTCCTTCATCGATAAAAACATGGGGACATCTGTATCCGGGCTCTTCTCCGGGTATTGTAATAAGCTCTGCATTTTCAAAATCAAAATCCGTTTCATTAATAGACTCTGCTCGAAGGAGTGGTCTTGTTTTCAGATTCCTGTCCAGGAAATACATATAGTATTTACCAGATGCCTCATGATGGACTACATGCATATCGCCCATATTTCCTTTTGGGTAATCACTGATCTTGCCATACCTGGAAAAATTTATGCCGTCTTTTGAGCTTGCATATCCTATCTGAAAATCTCTCTTCCCATTAAGCATCGTTGTGCCCCCGTACCACATCTTGAATAGCCCATCTTCATAAATGACAAAAGGATCCCAGGTTTCCCTGTCATCCCATACCCCAGAATCCCCAAAAGCAATGACCGGATTCGCTGGATCCTTGGTCCATTGAATTCCGTCAGTTGAGGTAGCATGGCCGATCTGGTAATCGATTACTCCCTCACTGCCTGCCTCATAGTACATATGATAGGTATCCACTACTTTCAAAACATTTGCAGTTGCCAGGTTCCAGCTGTCCCATTCCCCCTCAGCTCCCGGTTCAAGAACTGGATTTCCTGGAAAGGCTGTCCATTTTTCCTGCTTACATAACTTTCTTACTTTATTCAGGTCATAGTTTTCAACCTGAGTAGTCTGTGTTGTCAGGGAATAGGAAATAAGAAAAACACTGATTACAATTGAGATTATTCCTATTTTATTCATTCCATGGTTTAGCCTTTATTTGGAGGGCAATTGCTCATACTCAAGGCTAGCGAGGATAAATGGTCCGATTGCTTTCGGATCATTTTCCCGGATGGTTTCCTCGATATAATACTTGTAGGTTCCCGGACGGTCATCGCTTAATCCTGCTCCACCACAAGCCTGTGTGATATAGACAGAGCCATCTTCTTCAACACGGATCAGGTTATTTATCAAACCTTCATAACATTTGACAGCCATTTCTCCATATTTCTCATCAACATATCCCAGCCTGGCAGCTTTAAGGAAGCTGTATGCGAACATGGCTGATCCGGTACTCTCAAGGTAATTTCCTTCACGGTCTCCCTGGTCCAGTACCTGGTACCATAGTCCGGTTTCCTCGTCCTGTACCTTTAGTAAGGCCTCACCAAGCCTGTTAAGGACTGTAATAACATCTTTCTGTCCCTGGCCTGCAGGCAGAAAGTCCAGTGCATCTACAAGGGCCATGGCATACCATCCAACTCCCCTGCTCCAGAAATTCTTAGACAGACCTGTCTCCTTATTTGCCCAGCTCTGTTCCCTGGCCTCATCCCAGCCGTGATATAATAGTCCTGTTTCAGCATCCCTTGTTTTTTCTTCCACATAAAGGAGCTGCCTGACCACATCATCAAAAACTTCCGGCTCATTGAATCGCAGGGCATATTCAGCAAAGAATGGCTGTCCCATGTAAAGTCCATCCAGCCAGATCTGGTGGGTATATTTCTTTTTATGCCAGAAACTTCCAGCTGTAGTTCTGGGATGATACTGTAGTTGTTTTCTCAGGGTATCCAGGGCAATCTTGTATCGCTCATCTTTGGTATCCTCGTAGAACCTGAAGAGCATCTTCCCTGAATTAATATGATCAATGTTATAATCACGGAGTTTGTAATTGAATCCTATCTGTCCCTCTTCATCAATAAAGGTATCAGGATACTTTTTTGCATATTCATAATACTTGCTCTCACCAGTTACATCACCAAGTTCAATCAGCGATCCCAGTACAAGGGCAACGTCATATTGCCATTTGGGCTCTGCCGGATCCCTGATCGTCCAGATTTCAGGATGCAGTCTTAAGATAGTTTCTCCCATCTGCACAGACCATAAAGTTTCGTCGGCACGATAAATCATGGTCACCTCATATGGCTCATATTGTTTTGTGGAATCCTTATTGTCTGCATTTTTTGAGAAATTACATCCGCTCAATATGAGAATTGAGCTAAATAGCAGAAATGAGATCTTGATAAATGATGATTTCATTGTTTAGATTTTTCAGGTTAGTTATGGGTTGTTGTGATAAGAAAAAGGGCAGACCTAAGCCTGCCCAATTCTTAATCTACAATAATCTATTATAATATGAGCAGAACCTATTTAACCACTAACTTCTGGGTCTCGTAGTTTCCGTCTACACCAGCTCTACAAAGATAAATTCCCTTACTCATGCTTCTGGTATCCAGTGAAACCTCATGGTTTCCAGCAGGCATCCTGCTGTTTACCAGAGTCCTTACTTCCTGTCCGACCATATTCAGAATGGTTACATTGACATTTCCTGTTGCAGGAACTGCATAAGAAATCTTTACTGTACCACTTGTTGGATTCGGGTAGCAGCTCAGTCCCAATTCAGACTTCACATCATTCACAGATACTCCTGCAGGTCCCCAGTAAACAGCTCCAAGAATGGTTCCATCATCAGCACCGTAAAGGATGGCTGCATCGCTTGAACCTATAGTATAGTCCCTTGCAGCAGTATCAGCAAACATCGGGTCAGCCTCAAACCAGTTGGCAACCACTCCTGTAAAATCAGGATGAACCGGATGTAGTTCCCAGGCACAGATATTCATTATATCAAAAACTCCGTCACCAACACCTCCGGTTGAAATTCCTCCTTTGATTGAAAAATCAGGATCTGGAGGAGTGGCAGGATCTGTTCCCTGGTAGGCAAAAATGCAATTCTTTACAACAATATTTATGGGAGGTCTTGAACCATCAGTTGCGAGACCGTTTCCCATCCATTCTTTTTCACCACCTGTGGCAACATTTGCTGCTGTGCAATGATCATAGACAATAGTAGCATCTGTAGCAGTTGTAATAGGATCAGCCTCATTATCGTACCAGTTGATATAATCAAACTGCTGGCCGATGTTCCAATAGGTGTTATTTTGAAAGAGTATGCTGGTTTTTCCCATGAAATTTTTGAGATACACTGGTTTTTCTGCAATGTCATAAAAGAAACTATTCGTAACCTTTATTTCCTTTATAACAGATGTTGCGGCATCACCATCATCCCATCCTGAACCTGTAGCATTATGGAACCGGCACCTGTCGGCAATCCAGCTGGCTTCTCCAAGTACAAGTGATTTGTACTTAAAAATATCCTTACCGCCACCATTGTCAACATCAATTCCTTTCATGGTTAATTTTGCTCCTGCCTGCAAATCAAATAATATTTCGAGAGCTCCACCTGCATTCATTATAACAGGAAGACCTGAAAGGGCAGGTAATTCTGGCTCACTGGTAACAGCCTGAATCGTGATATCCTTATCAATTGTCATCATAGTAAAAACCTCGTAGACGCCCAGGTCTGTCAGAATCAGGACATCACCTGCTGCGGCAGCAGTTATAGCTGCCTCGAGGGTACCTTTTCCCGGAGCTACGGGAGTGTCAACTGCCATTGCGATACTGGACACCCCAAGAAGAACTGCTCCAAATAAAACCTTAAGTGAAGTAAACGTTTTTTTCATAATAAAGAATTTTGGTTAAATGTTGACCTCATAAAACAAAGTCAGACATATGTTTATAATAGAAAGTGTTCAATACAAATTTAGTAATTCAGGGGGCTAAACCAAGTCTAAATGAGTCCTTTTTGAAGTTCTTATATTCACTTCCTGGTATACAGATGTACCAATATTAATATTCTGGCGTTCCAGGTTGCAACAGTAGGAATATGTACAGGGGGACTGAATAGGTATCAAGCATAAAGTGTCAATGGATGACAAGAACCCTTCCGGATTCAATCCAATTTTCTGATTTCAGGCTGACCAGGTACAATCCTACATGGTAATCCTCAGTATTAATCCTGATTAATTCATCTGGCTTGAATTCTGATTCATTCCTGTAACATACTTCTCCGGAAGAATTATAAACATTCACTTCAACAGGATTTCTGTCAGGTATGTTGCCAAGATCAAGGATTAATTCTTTGTCCACCGGATTTGGAAAAATCCCCATCTCAGCCTTCTTTCCCGAAACCACAGGTTTCATGGTAGAGCTAGGAGGTTCTTCATGAATAAATATAAATTGTTCCGGATCCAGTACTGCATGACTAACTTTTAAATACTTCATTAGTCCGGCATAATAGCTCCTATTATTCATCCTTGCTCCCAGGGAAGTTTTGCCGGTAGTGTTGATGATTTTATCAGTATATCTCAACTGCCCGCTTAATTCCTTGATCCCATTGAAATAAGTGGTTTGTGTTGAGTCTCCGTATGTTATAGCTACATGCTGCCATACTTCAGTTGAGTGAACCAGGCTTTCATCGATCAAAGCAAGGCTTTCAAGGTCGGTTTTCATAAAGCCATCCATATAAACCTTATTCGCAGCATCGATCCGGAGTTCAATCATTACCCTTTTCTCTTCAGGATCATTTGGATCCTGCATATGACAAAAGCGCGGCTCGGTATTCTCAGGGTAACAGGCATCGGGTTTAAAAACAATCTCTACGGTAAACTCTTTTGCATCCCCAACCGGGTTAAAGTCCACCATCAACTGATCAAGAACTCCATCAAACCTTACTGCGGGACCGATTTCTGTTTCCTCCACAACCGGATCTCCCAGAACCGTCACTGAATGGCCATCTATATTTTCAAGATTATTTATATCCCAGTATTCATAGTGGATGCTGTCAGAGCTGAAGAGGGACTGACATAATAGAAAAGGTACAATGAGGAAAACTGAACTCTTTAAGAAATTCATGGTATTGGGGTTTGGAATGATTTTAATGTCTGTCTGATAATTGATCTAATAATAGATCTAACAATTATTCGACAATAAGTTTAAGGCTACTGCTCTGCATGCCTGAAACAATGCGGCAAACATATACTCCTTTAGATACCCGTACTCCCTGTTCGGAATTCAGATTCCAGACAAGTTCATGTGAGCCGGCGGAGAGTTTTTCATTACACAGGGATTTTACCATCCGTCCATTCAGATCGTAGATATCCACTTTGAGATTTCGGGATCTGGAAAGCTCGAAACTGATAGTAGAATGATCACTGGCAGGATTTGGATAGCTTCCTGGTGAAAAGCTGTTGCTAAACTCCTGGATAGAATTACCAGTGTTCAGCTCGCTGCCGGAGCCCAATTCATCGATATAAAATTTTAAGCCATCTACCCTGTTACCGTAATACAAGGGATCACGTTCAACTTCACAGATGTTGAGGGCGAAAGTGAAATCTCCGTATTTATTCAGGGTTTTAACGAGAAGAGTGTTCCTTCCCTCTTTGATATTTATTTTATTGGTGTATTCTCCCCTATCACCATCACCGTATGAACGGGTGGATGAGAATGAATATACTTTCTCTCCGTTCACATAAACCCACATGGCTTCATGGGTACCCAGCCAGAGCTCGGCTTCCTGGTCCTTCTGGGCATCAAAATAGGTAAATGCATAGGTAACTACATTCGCGGCACCGGAATACCAACTCATCAGGTCAATACGATCATCAAAGAAATATACAGGTTGTGACCAGCCTGTTTTTCCCGGTAAGGGCTCAATATTTGCCTCGTCAATAAAGAATTCTTCGTTAATATTGGTTCCCTGGAAGGCCTGGGAAAGTATCCATGTACGATTGGATTGTCCGAATTTTCCGTCTGAACTCTGGCTTTTTTTCACTTTTTTCATTGCCTCAGCTATTGGAACTCCCTCAATAATAATATGTTCGGCATCATTGGTTCCAAGTCCCACTTTCTCTGCAAGGGTAACATGTGCTATATCGTCCGGGTTCAGTCCCATTAATTTAGCACCTACATGATCAATGGCCACAGGGTCGGCTCCGGCAAAAACCACATTATACCTAACCCTGTTGTATTCGTTGTCGGTTTTTTTGGTCTCCAGGCACATTATGGCATCAATCACACAAAAATCGATATCGGCCACATTGCAAAGATCTACGATACCTTCTGTTGTCCATGTCCGCTGACCAATTTCATGTATGAGTCCAGTGGGACAATGAACAGTCCCCCCGGTTTTATTATATCCATAGTAGGCTGCAGGACAGGATCCAACCTGAAGCTTAAGAGCACTTGTAATTCCTGTATTATGTATTTTCAGGACAGGAACAACAATATAAACGTCTGCCTCCAGCTGTGCCCGGTGAACATAGTATTTGCTCCCTTGTGGTGCGGAAGTAGCTTCACTTCCCAGGTCAACTTCTATAACATCTTCAAAAGGTTGATTACTGTTAAGCAGGCTGAAATTAATGTCTTTCAGAGATGTATCGGTAAGCAGATCGGTATACCCTGAGTTTTCCCAGACTGAACCTGATTTCTTAGGATCATCATTGGTTCTGGCGGTACCTTCTGCAACTATAATTTCTACATTCCCGTTTGTATAATCCGCGATATGTTTCATCAGGGCTTTAACCACCCTTACGTCGGTGTTTTCCCCGTTACCGGATGCACTGTTGCCACCCACCAGGTTTACCTTAATATATACCTGGTCACCCGTATCAATAACATATTCAAATCCTCCCTGGAGTTCAATGGCCTTGCCAACCATTTCTTCAATTTGCTTATAGCTGGGATTGATGTTCCTGGCTATCGGATCCGATAATCCAGCAAAATCAGAAGTTACAATACCTACTTTTGTTGTTGCCCCGCTTAAAGCATCAAAATCAGATTCCATCCTGTAGCTACCCGATACCACATCCATCTTTGAAACAGCCAGGTCCCAGCAAATAGCCGAAACAGCAACTGCAAACAGGATATACTTTAAATAACTTTTCTTAAAAACCATATCTGTATATATCTGAATTTTTAAAACAGCAATACTAATACTTCAAAAATACTCATAATAAGCTTTTTAGAAACCTGGAAACCATATTTATAATTAGTATAAATACTGCTTAAAAAAGGTTGTACAGAACCCCAAAGAGAATGGCCCCTATGATACCAATCAGCAGGTACTGGAACAGAATGAATCTTTTGAATACAGCCTGGATAATGACCAGGTTGGAGATTTTTGTAATAGGACCCGATATAAAATAGGCCAGAACCGCTCCATTTGACATCCCCATATCTGCAAGTTGCTGAACCACAGGTATTGCAGCCCCGCCACATACGTAAAATGGAACACCTGCCCCGGTTGAAATGATCACAGACAGAATACTATCACTTGTGAATATCCTGATAATGTATTTCGGATTAACTGCAATCTTTATGGCAGCAGCAAGGATAATTGCCAGGAAGAAGTACTTACTCACATAGCGGGTCATCTTATACAGCTCAACAAAAAAACCGGAGAGTGTTCTTTCACTACCGCTATCGGAGAAATTATCAAGCGAAAAAGTTTGATTATCCCTCAATACATTTTCAGGAAAACTCTTTAGTTTCTTCTGCATCCAAAGAGTAGAATAGCCGGCGATTATTCCCAGGAAAAATGCAGCAACTACACGAAGAACGGCCATTTCCAATCCCATTGCCCCGGCAGTAAGCACAAATAAATTGGGATTGATCAGGGGGGAAGATACCATCAGGGCCATCAGGGCCGGCAGGGGAACCCCAATCCCCAGCAGGGCAGCAGACATGGGAATAATAATATAGGATCCCAGTGGTGAGACCACACCTATCATGGAGGCAACAAGTATGGTAGCTGTATTATTCCGGTGGCTGAAAAATTCCGCCATCTTTTGTTTGGAGATGAAGGTCTTGATCAGGGTAGAAAGAACTATTCCCATTACCAGGTATGGCCAGAGCTGTCCCAGTAAATCAAGGGCTTCAACCAGTATCTTATAGGTGTAGCTGGCTGAAAAACGATTCAGGAATTGGTAGTAAACTGAATTAATTGAAAAAAATGACAATAGGTAATTCATCTCCGAAATAGGTAATTCATCTCCGAAATCTAAGAATTTATACTGATTCCCGGGTGAAATAGATTGGGATTATTGCCGGCTGTCCCATTGAAATTCCTCTGAGGGTATATGCTCCTTTTCGAAAAGTTCCAGGGCCCTGCTTACCAATTCAGGTTTCTCGGCAGCAAGGTTCCGGGTTTCCCCGATATCGTCACTTAAATTGTAAAGTTCGATAGCTTTGGGCTCTTCTGAATGCATTCCCTGCTGTATTGCTTTCCAGTCCCCGAACCTGACAACCCTCCATCCTTCCATCTCGTAAAACTCCCAGTAAAGAGTACGGTCGCCCAGGTCCTGCTTTTCCCCGTGAAGCGTGGGAAGTACACTAATGCCATCGATATTTTCAGCGGGAGGAATATTTGCAATTTCAGCCAGGGTTGGCATGACATCTGCAAAATACCAGGGAAGGTCACTGCTTGTTGAGGCTTTAATTTTTTCAGGATGCCTCACAATCATTGGTACACGTATCCCTCCTTCATAGGGATCCCGTTTCGTTCCTTTCAGTGGTCCGCTGGAATCAAATTTATCCCATGCTGCAACATTTTCTGCAACTCCATTATCAGAAGTAAAAAAAACATAGGTATTTTCATCTATTCCCAATTCTTTCAGTTTGTTCATTATGGCACCTATATTATAATCCATCAGGCTTACCATGGCAGCATAGGTTTTCTCCTTTTCTGTCCATTCCAAATCCTTATATTCTCCCTGGTCCGGGATATGATATCCACTGTGCGGAATACAGAAGGGTACATAGAGAAAGAAGGGCTCATCACTGTGGCGCTCTAAAAAATCGAGTGCCCAATCTGCAAACAGTGCATGGGTATATTCCTTCCTCTCCCCGTTGCGGTTTCCAGGCAGATCAACTTTCACAGTATCTCTCCATATATATTCAGGATAATAAGAATGAGCCCTGCGCTGGTTCAGAAATCCAAAAAACTCATCAAAGCCTTTCTTATAGGGTTCTCCTGAGGTATTCGGCTCACCAATTCCCCACTTCCCCACCATTCCTGTCACATATCCGGCATCCTGAAGGAGCTGGGCAATGGTAATATCTTCTTCCCGCAAGGGTACCCGGCCTTCTCCTCCTGCCAGTCCAACTACACCCCCCTTGCCAAAGTTTCCCCGGACTGTGGTATGTCCAGTATGGAGTCCGGTCATTAGCACAGATCTTGCCGGTGCACAAACCGAACATCCTGAATAAACCTGGGTAAATTTCATCCCTTCAGCAGCAAGGCGGTCAATATTGGGAGTTTTAATGAGCTTCTGCCCATAACATCCGGTTTCGGAATATCCCAGGTCATCTGCCATAATAAAAATAATATTTGGCTTTTGAATTTCCTCTGTTTGAGAGCATGATGTAAGTATAGTATTACCTGCCATCGCAGAACAGCATACTATTAATAATGAAAACAGATTTATCTTCATGTCTATTGATTTGTTAGAATGGATTCTATCAGATTATATTGAAAACCGCTGGCTTTATTAAATTCCCCTCCAGGTTCAATCTTCGAAACTCTGAGTAATGTTCCTGGAGATTTTCACCAAGGGCTTGAGGATTTTCGCAGGCATTGATTAATAATATCAGGCAGCCAGTAAAAATTATTGACACTTTCATTTAGATAACAAACCTTGTGTTAAATCTGGACTTCAAATATATTATTTACCTCATTAACAACATCTTCCTGGTAATTACTATTGGCCCTGAGTCAGATTTTACAATCATCCTGTAGAAGTAAAATCCGTCCGGTACAAGGTTGCCACTCCGGTCAACACCCTGCCAGGTAAGACTGTGCGTACCCGGTGTTTTATTTTCCTGTGTCAATACATGAACCTCCTGCCCCATCATATTAATCACCGATACCCGTACGAATGCATCATCAGGCAGAGTAAATTGTATATGCGTTTGATCCGAGAATGGATTCGGGAAATTCTGTTTCAGTTCAGGTTGAGCAATAGTAACTGCCTTTATTTCCTCGGCCTGCAGGTTGAGCCTGTCATCATCATTGGGTGAACCATCTATGAAGTGTGAGGCTCTCCAGTCCATTGGATGCTGTTGATTATGTGCAGGATTAAACTCGGTGGGAACAAGTGAATTCCCTAACCCATCAGGTTCCACAGGCCATGACCCATCCGTCCCATAAAAGAACATTAGGAGGGTATCTTTTGCTGGTCCAACTAGAATCATTAATTCTCCGGCGTTATTCAATTGTCCATCAAACTCATCCAGAGGAAGAAATCCATAACGCTGGTAAAACTGATCCCTGTCGGAGGCCAGTACAACAAATTCGCCTGGACCAAGCCTGGTCTCATAGGGAAATGAGTATCTAATGCCATCAATAAAACTAACTCCTCCCAGATCAAGGGCAGAGCTGCCGATATTCTTCAACTCAACAAATTCGAAATAGCGATCATTCACAGTATCTTTCCCAAGGGGATGGTAATGGATCTCGGTAATTTTAATATCCTGATAATCTTCAGGCACAACAAAAAACTTTTCCGATGTTGCACTCCATTCCCCGTTATATAATGTACGTGCTCGAAAATGGCTGGATTCATTCAGAGTAATGGAACCTGAATATTTAATGGCATCCTCTGATATATTTGCTGCCTCAGAACCTCCTGAAATTATCTCTGCCATGATCAGGAAATCTGAACTGGAAGTCTTCTCGTTCATTGCCTGTATAGCCAAAAGGTTATCTCCCTCCTTCAGGAAATTTCCAAGGCTTGTCAGATTGATCACAGTGGGATCGGTTGCTTCATTTCCGTCTGTTGAAGCAGAATTCCAACTAAGGGTTCCAGGAGCATTTGCAACGGCAACTTTAGTTCCGTTCAGGATGGCTGCAAAACCATCATCATACCAGACCCTTAAATATATCTGCTTCCCTTCAGCCAGGTCTGCAGCTTCCATTTTGAAGGGTATCCTGACATAGCAGCTGGTATTGGGATTGGTACCACTGGAACTCATATCTGCTCCCACATCCAGTGTGATCATATCCAGGTAATCTGGTCTTGTATCATATCCGATTCCACCGGGACCACCCTCGCATAATTGCCAGTTACTGTCATTAAAATTCAAATCGCTTGCCCAGGATGATCCTATGTCTGACTTTGGCACTATCACCCTCTTGGTGGCTCCAAGCTCCACAATGGTGTTTAGTTTACCTTCTTCCCACCGGGCGGGATCACTCCCATTTGTTGTGTAATAAACGTCTCCCTGCTCTGAGAACATCTTGAGTTCATCTCCTGGCTCTATTACGTTCCCGTTAATAAATACATTATTGATTAAAAGTTGTGGTGCATCCACATTGGGAAACATATCCTTCGCTCTGAGCTGATCAATCAGAATATCAGTCCTCTGAGGAAAATAGCTGCCATATAAAAATTCCTGTTCAGCCACCCAGTGAGTTTCCTTGGTATATAGGTCATAAGGACCAGACCTGTATGGATGCACATCCCTTCGATAATCTCCCCATCTGCTTACTTCTGCATCAATTCCACTTTCTACCACTTCCTTTCGTGTCGTCCACCTTTGAGCCACGGGTTCGGGAGTCAGTAAACCCCCATTCTGGCAATATTTCTGAACCCGGTCCGCAAACATCCTCTTGAATTCGGAATTCTCTGTAAGTTCCTGATAAATATAACTCGGACAACCTGAGTTTTTTTCTCCAGTCACATTCTCGCTAAGAGACTTGAGTGTATGTTCAGCGTCCCATTGCAGAAACCTGAATCCTTCTGGTTTCACACGGTTACGCATGGAAGCCCAGTTATGATGGTCCCAGTCAGTATTACCACCGTAGAAATTCAGGAGCATATAATCAGCCAGGCTGACAACATCCAGCATGCATTCCAGGTTCGGATTATATGAGCCATCAGGATTATTTCCCTGTAATTTCTGGTAAACCTCATCGGATTGCGTTCCGGCGTTGACCATTGCCATCATTTTTTTCCAGGCAATATCATTCCCATCTGCAATTTCCGTGTAATCCTTAATGACATCATACTCCTCTGATTCACCTCCCATATAATTTGCCCCAAAGTCAGAGTCCATTCTTTCCGAAGGGGAATAAATTCCCCAGTAGATCCCGTTGATATATAAATGTGAATATTCAGATTGGCTTGAAGGGTGCCCCATGGCTCTCTGGGTATCCTTATTCCAGATATCCCTTACATACTGAGCCTTTACTCTCTGGTCATCACCCCAATGGTGCCATGTCTGGTTAAATCCGGCTCTGAGCACAAGATTATCAAAACGCTGGCTCGCATTTTCATCCTTAAAGAGCGGAAAAATCAACTTGGAAGCACCATACTCACCCCTGAATACAACACGGAAAGAGTGTTTTGGAGATTTCTCCGGATTTCTTGAAGCACCTCCCTGAAGCTGTATTCCGCAATCTATCTGGACAGAATTTGAATCATGCGTATTAAAAAATTCGAAGGAAACAGGTCTTTCCCATCCTCTCCCCAGGTCATTGTCGCCTGGCGCCGGGTAAATATAGATACCACCGGTATCCGGGTGGGTTGAATGGGAGAAAAAATGATCCTTGTTTGTTACAAGGCTCAGGGTTGGCAAGGCACGAAGGGCAGAAATTACCTTCTCAGCAAAAACAGGATCAGCCATCATTTCAGGATCCATCTCATAATCCGCTATCGCCAATCCTGGCAGGTTTGAATAAGGTCCCAGGTTTACAGGGTATCCCTCCGGATTGTTTGGCTGGTGGATCACATCCGCAGGAAAAATATATGATTGCGTACTCACCCGGCTGGTAACACCCTCCGGGGATACAGCAATAGCTCTAAGTACAGAGGTGGTAGTAATATTCAGAGGGGCCGTATATAAAATTCCATTGACAGAATCCGGGACATCGCCATCAGTAGTATAATATACCCTGACACTCTCCGCCTCCTTTGAGATAGTCAGGTCAAACGGGGCATCAAACAATCCATGACTTATGTCAAACACGGGGGAAGCAAGAATGCCTCCTTCTTCTCCATTCTCCTTTCCGGGAGTTGGAATACTGAACTCAATATAGAGATCATTAAGCCTGCCAAATGAATGATCGTCTTTCTGTACCGGGTAATAAGGATCAAATTTTGTCGCAGCTAGACCTTCCGGATCAAATAATCCAAGATATTCTCCAGCTGCATCCAATCTGAAAATTGTATGCAGTTCCTGTCCCGCTAAAGCACGGTTCTTACCAGATGCAAATACAAGGAGATACCCGTTTGCAGGGATGCTTACATCAGGAAAGGTCCATTTATCAGGAATTTCAGAATTATCGCTCAGTGTCCAATTCAACAAAGACACTGTTCCTGTACCCGCATTGTATATCTCAATCCAATCGGAATAGTCCCCGTCCTCATCTGTTATGATGCTCCCGTTCAGGGCCATAATCTCGTTGATAATCAAGTCAGCCTTCTGGGCTGAAAGTGCAAATGGAAGGAAAAGGATAAGAAGGAAGGATGCTCTGATATTGATTAATTTTCTGTCTTTCTGAGCTTTACAATTTTGATTACTATTCTTTGTCATGATTCTCTGTGAAAATATATACTATTCTTTTTACCTCAACCGATTAAGTCACATCGGTATAATACGGAAAATTCCCCAAATTGTTGTGATTTACGGTGTTATTCGGAACCAATCAAAATCAGTCCATCCCGTATCATTTGTTTTGATGTTTCCAGTGGCGAAAAGTCCCACTTTAGCACCAATCCATTTCCCGGCCACAGCGGTGAATGGTTCACCTGTTTCAGTAAATGTTTTTCCCTCCGAACTGAAACTGAATTGGCAGAGTGCAGAATCCGATACGCTCACCCTCAAGTATACATCGGCAGAGCTTAAGCTTACAGGCTCATCATACACAGGTTTTCCTCCATTTTCTGCATCCGGATGTCTGATTACCACAGCCTGGATTTCCCCATCCACCTGCTGCAATATAATTCCTGCATAACTCCGGCCCATAATAATCAAACCCGTCCGGTCCCCTTCCTGTCGTGGATTGAAACTCAGTTTGGCCGTTGCTGTAAAGCTATTGGCTGGAAATTTCTGAAGATAGAGGTTGGGAACCTCCCATAAATTCTTGACCTCAGGCTCTGTATAATTGCAATAGAGCCTCATATAACCATTATTCCCTGCCATGAACATCCACTCGGGCTCTGGATTCGCCTGCCATTGCCATTGGAGTCCGGGTACAGGTGAATCAAACTCATCCGAATCCAGGATCCGGAATCGGGGTCCTGAGTATCCTGTTGCAGGCATCCTGTATGTTTCCACCGGTTCCCCGCAGCCGTCACCGTCTTCATCTCTGCCAATTACAGGCCAGTCGTCTATCCACTCCATGGGCTGCATATGAACAATCCTTCCATAGGCAAACCTGTCCTGGAAATGGTAGAACCAGGACTCACCATTTTCAAGTTCGACCCAGGCTCCCTGGTGGGGACCATTGATCCGGGTGTTCCCCGTATGAAGTACGATTCTGTCCTCATAGGGACCATAAATATTCTTTGATCTTAAAACCGTTTGCCAGCCGTAGGCGACCCCTCCCCCGGGTGCAAAAATGTAGTAATACCCGTTACGCTTGTAGAATTTGGAACCTTCTATGGTGGGATGCTTTTCATGCCCGTCGAAGACCATGACACCATCGTCCAGGAATTCAGTCCCTTCCGGATTCATGCGATGGACAACCAGTATGCTTTTCCGGCCTGAGCGGCTACCGGCGAAGGCATGGACCAGGTAAGCTTTTCCGTCATCATCCCATAAGGGACAGGGATCAATCCAGCCTTTGGCAGGCCTGAGAAGATGTGGAACGGTCCATTCCCCCATGGGATCAATGGTTTTAGTCATATATATTCCGAAGTCAGGATCTCCATAATACACATAAAACTCTCCCTTATGATAGCGAATGGATGGCGCCCATACACCGTTTCCATGCTGATTTATACTGAAAACACTATCCGGAAGCTGACGCTTAAAAACATGGTTTACAATCCTCCAGTTCACCATATCCTTCGAATGAAGAACCGGTAGTCCCGGAACACAATTGAAGCTTGAAGACACCATATAAAAATCATCCCCAACCCGGGTTACATCCGGATCTGAATAATCTGCATGAATGATGGGATTACGGTAAGTTCCGTCTCCATTATCGGCTGTCCATACAGCCTGGGTAACATCCGTTTCGGAATTCAATGGCTCGCTTCTTTCCGGATTACTATTCCCGCAGGAACTTGCTAAGAGGAAGAAGGATAAATATACCAGGGACCTGGTAAGATTTGAATTGTTCACGATATCCGGGTATTAGAATTATTTAATTGGGTATCAGGATATATATATATTCGGTTCAAAGACTTTGTATTTTGATTCTAGTTCGATGGGAAAAGATTTTCCAGAAACTCCGGCCAGTTATTTCCTTCCAGGGGATAAATCCTGAAATCTCCATTAACACTCTCAATTTCTGAGGCTTTATGAGTTTTCAAAGATATCTGCAAACTGGTTTTATTCCCCTTTCCTGCACTTAATAAGACATGGGAAAAGATTACACCCTTCTCAGTCTCCTCCAGTGAGATGGTGTTTTTATCTGTAAGAATGCAGATACCGTTTCCTTCCTTATCAGAAACCACGGCGAGTTCCGTATTTTGTTTATTTCCCGGGTAATACAAATTATCGGGAGACAATTCATAGATCCCGTACTTGGAAGCATCATCCTGTCCATACCATGCGCTGTAGGGACCCTCACCTACCCATTGGAGATTATTCATGTCTGGGGGAAGTATCAATCCCAGGCCTAATTCAAGGAAATAATCCGTAACATTCACCGGGGTAAGGGAATAAGAAACATCAATCCAGCCACCCCTGTTAAATTCGTACTCGATAACTGCCTCTATGCTTTCAGCGGTTTTGCCTTTGTCTTTTCGTGAGTATGTGTTCACCATACGCAGGCGGTATCCAGAGGGACTCTCCTCCAGAGATTTTTGCAGCTCCCGGGGATTATCAAGGATGTATTCCGCCCAGAATGTTTTAAAGGTCTTATCATAATTCCGGATCTCTGCCATCTCCGGTTGCCTTCCAACCCTGAGTACTGCTGCCGTTGAAAAGAGTTCATCCGCCGTTGTGTTGCTCAAAGCAAGGACCTCCATTTTCGCAGAATATTTATATGATTTATGAATTAGACTTCCCTTTTCCTCCAGGATTGATTCTTCTTCCCCGGAAGGGAAATTTTTGGATAACTGAACATCAAGGTATTCAGGTATCAGCTTTATGGTATGATCGGCAATGTAGCGGGACTGATTATCCCATACTTTAAATTTAATAAACATCAGCTGCATGTGCAGGGAGTCGGGTGCATTCAGGGAGAGGGTGTGCCTTTGAATGGTGGAAGGGGACTGTGACCAATTCAGATTCCCGTCCTGAACCATCTTTCCATTTACATAGAACTCAAAATCAACTGTTACCTCGGTGAGATCGGTAAAATCATAGGTATTTTCTATTCGAAAGGATATTCGTTGTTTTCCGGGTCCTATTTTGATCTCATCATCCAGGAAGACAAGCGGTGAGAATACTTCACGCGCAATCCAGTAATCAGCCTGGGGAGTCCTGTCCGCCATTACGATGCCATCCGAACCTGATTGTCCCCTTGAATCAATGACCGTATTCCTGTCGATCCGTGATTCAACCATGATATCCTTTGATCCGCTGCTTGCATAGTATATATCCCCGGTGGTTTCCAGTACCTTTTTCCCGTTTGTACTGCGAATAATCCCCTGGTTATTCCACATCCAAATACAGCCTCCCGCCAGGTGATCATAATTCTTTATCATATTCCAGGCCCTGGATAAGCCTTCAAAGGAACCGCCCAATGAGTGATTGAATTCCGTAAAAACATAAGGTCGTACAGGATTCTCAACCATTCCGAATTCAGTAATGACATTTGCTTTCTTGGGATACAGGGCATAATGAACCGGGGCAAAAAACGGGTAATGCGGGGCCAGAACATCTATTACATCCGGCTGGTCTCCGGATGATGTGGCTCCTGGAAATAGTAACATTCTGGTCGGATCAAGCTTTTTTGCATATTCTGCCGTTTTTACCACGATCGGGGTAATCGGGTTCTCGTTCCCCACACTCCATATAATGACGGATGGTTCATTTTTATCCCTTTCTATCGTTGCCTCTGCTCTGCTGAAAAGGATGTCCTGGTAAGAAGAATCCCAGAGGTGATCACCCCCACCACCGAATGGAATTTCATCAATCAGGTAGATTCCATACTCATTGCAAAGTTTTATAAATAGTGGATGTGGAGGATAATGTGAGAGGCGTATGGCATTGATATTACCCTCTTTCATTAATGTTAAGTCTTTCAGCATTACCTCTTTATTAAGCGCACGGCCGAGGCCTGGATAAATGTCGTGATGGTTAACTCCCTTAATAGTTATTTTCTTTCCGTTTAGTTTGAGTATCCCGTTCTCTACATAGATTTCCCTGAAACCCACCTCCTGACTCAGGCTATGAACAATTTTTCCCTTTTCTTTCAGGCTTAGTTCAAGAGTATATAAATAGGGTGATTCTGCATTCCAGAATTCCGGATTTTTGATTTCTGTATCAATGGAGACTGTCTCATGCCTGGTTACCTTACCGGTTTTCGAAAACTCTGCTACTGTATTATTCTCCGCGTCTTTTAATTCACCATAGATTTCAAATTCCTTTTCCCCTGAGGAGGCGGAAGTGCTGGCTATATCGAAACTACAGCTAAGTGTGGCATCTTTAAAATCCTCATCCAGATCAGTAACAATAGTGAAATCAGAAATATGCATATCGTTTACGGCAAACAGGGTTACATCCCTGTAAATGCCGGACAATGACCAGGCGTCATGGGTGTCAAACTCATATCCCTTGAACCTTTTATAGACTTTAACAGCCAGGCTGTTTTTTGCACCGAATTCCAGGTACCCAGAGATTTCGAACTCAGCTCTGTTAAAACCAGATTCAAATTGTCCTGCCGGATTCCCGTTTACCCATAATTCGTACCCGAACAAAACTCCGTCGAAACGAATAAAAACGGGGTTCCCTTTCCAATCATTCGGAACATCAAAGGATTTCCGATAGTAACCTTTGCTTTCGGTTATACTTCCCCTGTATACAGGCTCTTCGAAACCGCTCATCTCCCAGTTGGAAGGGACAAGGATATTATCCCATCCGGAATCATCATATGCCGGCTGGTAGAAATCGGAATCCTTTGAATTCAGCTTAAATTTCCAGTCGGAGCCGTTTAGCAATATGGATTCCCCATTCTTTTCATTAATCGGAACATAAGCATTCACCTGGTTAAATGCCATGGAGATCCAAATCAGAACAAACAGATATCGTTTCATTTACAAGGCTTTAAGGGTGCATTTTGATTTTTTATTGGAGGTTTATTGGAGGTTTATTGGGTCACTTCTACCCCGTTAACTGTTACATTCTCAAGTTTCAGTCCATTGACAGACTCCACAACCATTTCTCTTTCAACATTTTCAAAGCTGCAGTTGATAACCTGGATATTTTCAATGGGCAGGTTTTCATTCCCCAGTAGCTCAATGGCGTACCGGGCTTTATTACAGGTCATATTTTCTACATAGATATTTCTGAATAGGGTATAATTATTCCCTTCCTCCTTAATCCAGGAAGAATAGTTTTGATTAATTCGTATGGCGGCTCCCTTTACTTCCCCTACTTTAACATCCCGCATGAAAATATTTTCAATTACGCCTCCCCTGTGGGAATTGGATTTCAACCGCAGGGCGCGGTCCAGATTGGGACTGCTCATCTCGCAATCATAGGCATATACATTCCTGACTCCTCCGGAAAGTTCAGAACCAATAACCACACCCCCGTGTCCGTCTACCATTTTGCAGTTTCGGATTATGACATTCTCTGTAGGTATTCCAAGCTCATACCCCTGCCTGTTCCTTCCGGATTTGATGGCAATGCAATCATCCCCGGTATCGAAAAAGCAGCCTTCAATTAATACATCTTTGCAGGCTTCCGGATCACATCCGTCCCCGTTAGGAGCAATCTTGCTTATGAGGGTAACATCTCTAACAGTAATGTTTTCACTTAGCACAGGATGCAGCATCCACATAGGAGGCCGGACCAGTGTAACTCCTTCAATAAGGATGTTCTTGCATTTATAGAACTGTACAAAATTTGGTCTCAGGGTATGTCCATCGCCGAAAATTCTCTCTTCCGTTGGAACCCCTGCCATCATAAGCTGAAATAAACTGTCTCTTGATCCCATCCTTCTGGCAGAAGGCTCGCCCTCATTCTGGTTAGGCCTGGGTCTTCTGTTGAGAGTCCACCAGTTCTCCCGGGATGCCTGTCCATCTAAAAGTCCCTTGCCGGTAATGGCAATATTGGTTTTTCCGTAGGCATAAACCAGGGGTGAGTAATTATAAAGTTCCATTCCCTCGTAGCGGGTCAGTACCACAGGAAGATAATCCTTATCATCGGTACTGAAGGCAATGGTTGATCCTTCCTGAAGATGCAGTTCTACATTGTCCAGTAAATGGATGGCTCCGCTCAGGAATTTCCCTTGCGGGACAACAACTCTACCCCCGCCGGAATTGTTACAGGCTGCGATTGCCGCCCTGAATGCTTCCGTACATAACTGTTCCCCACCTTCCACCGCACCGTAATCTGTAATCAGGAAATCCTTCTCAGGGAATTGAGGTTCCTGTATCCTTTCAAGGATCTCTTCCATGTATTTCCAGCCCTGGGCGATCTCATCATTTTCCTGTACGCAGGCATTTCCAGCTAATGCAAAGACAATAGCAAGAATCCCGATTTTAATAATTGAGGTATTCATTGAATAGGTTTTGTTCGGGAGAAGACCATAATCCACCTCTCCCAAGGGGTTATTAATCTAATAGGAAAAATGATAGCCGGGCATAAATCCCGGCTATCAATATTTAAGTTTATTGTATACAGTTATTAGTATCCCGGGTTCTGTCCAAACTCTGCTGCATTGCTGATAGCATCCAGCTCTGCCTGCGGCACGGGTCTCAGCATATGGTATTCCCTGATATTATCACGGGTAGCCTGCTGTCCTGCATACATCTGCAATCTGGATACCAGGGTCTGGGTCCGTTTCAGGTCATACCAGCGCTTATGTTCACCAACCAATTCCCTGGATCTCTCATCTAAGAAAAAATCCATATCAAGATTTCCAGGTCCGTTAATTCCGTAAGCAGCCAGAAGGGCAGAACCGTCTCCACCAATGGCACGATTATCGGAAAGGGTTTTCAGCAGATCATAGGCTGGTTGGCCATTACCCAACATAAATTCCGCTTCAGCGGCATTCAAATACATCTCTGACAACCGGAGGATATAGTCATCCCTGGCCCCTCTCATGGAACCATCTCCGTCAGCTGCAAGTCTTTCCGGGTCATAATACTTATTCAGGGCGTAAAACATATGATGGTTATAGGATGTAGGTCCTTCATTGGTAGTACCGTCAGCGTTATAGAACATGTCGTAGTGATAAACATAGTAGCCATTGTACTTATGAACCCATCGACCGCCCTTCGCAATAAGAAGTGATTCCGGTTTGCTGTCTTTATACATTACGATTCCTGTGTCTCCATATTCATAGATGGGAGTAAACGCCAAAGAATCAATAAAATATTGCTTATAAACAGGATCATCTTCAAATGCCACAGTATCTGCAAGCACCCAGGTCGGAGTTCTGGCAGTTAGACTGTTGGCTATCCAAACGGATTTGAAAAGGCCCCATCTTTGATCAACAGTTTCATCATAGGAATCAACCAACCAGGCATTTGGAAAATACCTTCGAAATCCTCTCCCATACTCAAGTGAACGCTCAAATCCAGGAAAATCATTATACCAGTTTCCCCACATCAGGTGACCATGATGCCCTCCATCTCTCTGTGACCAGTCTTTTTGTCCGGCGCCGAACCAATCACCATAATCATCTTCAGGATTAAAGTCCGCAAATTCATCACGTGAAAAATTCACCGCCCATAAAACTGATTTGTAATTCTTATAGTTAGCAAAATCCCATTGTGCAACCGGATCATCCCATAGCTGAAAACCTCCCTCAGCTATGACTGTATTTGCATCGTCTCTTGCTTTCTGGAAATGTGTTGCTGCTGCTGCCTGGTCCTGCGCTACCAGTACATTTCCACTAATTGAAAAGCCCGAGTTGAGGTAGCTGGCCCATGTCAGATGCATCCTGGATCTGAAACCAAGAGCGGCCCATTTTGTAATTCTTCCAAATTCGGTTGCAGCAGCGTTATCTCCATCCTGCAGCAGATTGACAGCATCATCCAGGTCCTGGAATATCTGTGTATAGAATTCACTGATCGGGCTCCTCTCAGAGGAGGTAATTGCTCCCCTGGAGGGGGAAGTCCTGAGCACTACATTCCCCCAGGTCTCCACAATCATGTATAGATAATACGTCCTCAGGGTTTTTACCTCTCCAAGTCTCAAATCCCGAAGGACATCCGGAAAAGGATTATCTTCTCCTTCAAGGATTTCAATGGCTTCATTACATGAATTAAGGGCTTTATAGAATTCAAACCAAAACACTGTCAGCCTTGGATTGGTAGAATTAAAATCTGCCGAATAGGAAAATTGTTCTTTCAGGGGATGCTCAGCAGCATAGCTATATGCATCCGTTCCTACATCACTGAAATCATAACCCTCTTCCTGTCCGTTAAATACGCGGAGGTCTGCATAACATGCATTAATCAGATTTTCAAGTCCATCGATAGTTTTATAAAAATCAGGAACCGATGCAGTGCTCATGTCCTTTTCCTCAAGAAATTTCTCGCAGGAGGTAAAAACCAGGACTATTGAAAACAAAGCGATAATTAATTTTATATTTTTCATGATATTCATTTTTTTCAGATCAAACATCTTAGAACTCCGATTTTAGTCCAATGATAAACATCCTGGGAGTTGGCCAGCTGTTGCTTCCCTCCAGCTCAGGATCATATCTATTATTTCCACCATCCAGTTGCCACATAGGAGCCCAGAGTACAGCCGCATTCTTCACAGAAGCGTAAATCTGCAGTCTGGAAATGAATGTTTTGGATAATAAACTGGAGGAGAAATTGTAGACCAGGGAAATATCTCTCAGCTTAATGTATGAGCCGTCAACCCATGAAAGCGGCTCCTTCTCCTGGTAACTTTGCCTTGCTTCTGTAGGTTCAGGTCTTGGGTATCTCGTAGACCGGGATGTTGGAGTCCAGTAATCCCTGTCAAAGGTATTCCCCTTGCCGTCAGGAACCCAGGAATTGATCGTTCCGTCACTGACAATATGCCCCATTCTTGCATGAATGAAGAAGGAAAAATCGAAACCTTTATAACTTACTACAGAATTGAATCCCCCGGACCATATCGGTTCAACGGGACCGATAATTACCCGGTCATCTGCATTCGTCACAGAATCTCCGTTGGCATCAAAAAATCTCATTTGTCCAACTTCTCTTCCATATGCGACAGCTTCCTCAAGGTCCTCCTCCTGGTAGATACCGTCCATCTGGTATCCATAATGTACCCTGAGTGGTTCACCTACGAACCATTCATTGGCCAGGTCCTGCTCCAGTCCGGAGTACAGGCTTTCGATCTTATTTTTGTTATAGGCAAAAGAAAAATTAGTCTTCCAGCTCACCTGGCTGGTACTGACTATATCGGCATTAAGTGTAAACTCAATTCCCTTACCACTGGTCTCTCCGATATTCTGCCAGGCAGTTGTTATGGCTGAACTTGGAGCCAGTTTCCTTTCCAGCAAAATATTGTCGGTGCTGATGGTATAAACCTCAATGGAACCACTTAAACGATTTCTGAAAAATCCATAGTCCGCTCCAAGGTTAAAGGAACGGGATTTCTCCCAGCCAAGCTCAGGATTCTGTACCTGTGCGGACCTGAACCCGGGTGCGGGTGCTTCCGTAACTCCGAACTGGTAATACAGGGGATTCACAATGGTTGATCCAAATGTTCCGTAAGGATCGATGGCGCGGTTCCCGCTGACTCCGTAACTCAGTCTCAATTTCAGGTTCGATATGGCATTGGCGTTAGCCATAAAATCTTCCTCGGAAATTCTCCATCCCACCGCAGCAGAAGGGAAAAAATCCCATTTATGTCCCTCTGCAAGCTGGGAGGCTCCATCGTATCTGAATGTACCGGTGAACAGGTATTTACCCTGAAATCCATAATGGACTCTACCAAAGTAAGATGCCAGTTGCCGCTCAACCAGGGTTCTCCCCTGGTCGATGACCTTTTCTCCGGATGCCGATGGAATGGGCCACCACCATGAATCGAGAAGAGCCAGGGTCTGGGCACTGAAGCCAAAATCTTCCCCCCTGCTGTACCGGAGTTCAGCTCCTGCTGTAACTGTAACCGCATGATTTGCATTACTGTAAGTATAATTAAGCAGGTTAGTCCAGGTAATTCCATAATCATTGGCAAAAGAAGCGCTGGACTCGTCAATGCCCACAATATCATCATGGGGTTTGTTAAATTCATTTTGTGTTCGAAATCTTAAATCTCCATTGAAAGTAGTTTGAAAGGAAAGATTCTCCAGAATATTAACTCTACCAAAGACGGATGCAAAGGCCCGGGTGCTCCTGTACTGCACCCTCCTGTAATTGATATCATGCTCGGTCAGGGGATTACGGGTCTGATCGCTGGGATCAGGATGAGCAAGGACATTCCCCATACTGTCAAGGGCTGGAAGGATAGGTATAGCAGCCGCTACATCACCTACCGGATTCTCGCCTCTTTCGTTAATTACAGTCGACAGGATGGTGTTCAGTCCAAATGTAAACCTCTCTCCAACATCCGTCTCCATATTACCACGTATGGTATACCTGTCAAAATTTTCCTTGGCTATATAACCGTCCTCATTGAAATAATTTATTGACAGGTTATAATTGGTGGTCTCAGAACCTCCGAGGATTGAAAGGTGGTAATCCTGTTGTGAACCCTGGTCCTCAAAAAGGAGTCCCTCCCAATCTGTATCCGTACCGTTCTCTATCCCCTCCACCATGGACGTGGAAAACCCTCTGCGGGTAAGGGCCAGTGAATCCGACATATCCCAGTCATCATACCTCACCCTTGCAAGGTCTGCCTGAAACCGAAGATAATCATCTCTTCGTGAAAATGGCTGATTCCCAAACGGTTGTGTGATTCCGTAGTAGGCATTGAAGGCAACCTTTGGCTGGCCGGCCTTACCCCTCTTTGTGCTTACGAGAATAACTCCATTCGCCCCTTCTGAACCGTAGATGGCGGTGGTGGAAGCATCCTTCAGTATTTCAATCGACTCGATGTCGTTTGGATTAATATTAATATCGGATCCGTAATTGATACCATCGACGATATAAATGGGCTTGTTGGTAGCATTCAGGGATCTCGAACCCCGGATCAGGATATCATACCCGGATCCGGCTCGCCCGGAACTCCTTACAATATCAACACCGGCCGCTTTCCCCTGCAGGGCTTCCAGAGCATTGGAAGATTTAACATTAGCGATATCGTCACCTCTCACGGAAACAATGGCACCGGTAACATCGCTCTTTTTCATTGTACCGTAACCTACGACGACAATTTCATCTATATTCAACACATCCGGAAGCAAAACAACATCAATCGAAGTCCGGTTCCCTACGCGCTGTTCCTGAATAGCCATTCCTACGAAAGAATAGACCAGGGTATCGTTGGACCTGGCAGTGATCCTGTAGTTTCCATCCAGGTCAGTTACCGCTCCGGTGGTTGTCCCCTTTACGGTGACAGTTGCACCCGGCAATGCTTCATTTGATTCATCGAATATTTTCCCTTCCACTTGAATAGCCTCCTGGGCATTGAGGGAGAAAGCAAAAAAGCAACTAAACAATAGTAACAGAATCCTACTGTTTACATTGCGGATGTAATTCCATAAAGTAAATCTCATTTGATCAGATTTTGGTGTAAGTATTAGGTGAATTAGGTATTAATTTCAGATAAATTCAGGTAGATCTTTTCAATCAACTTAAAAAAATAATATGTAAATGTAGTTAAATGAATTTTCCGATCAAATGTGTAGGAATAAATTTAACCGTCTGAGATACATCTGTGCCAATCTTGGTACCATAAAGTACCATTCCCGTGCAAAGCCCTGTTACATCTATAATTTCTATATTTGCAGGGATTGAAAATGAGGATTAACAGATAATACTAAAAAAGTTTAAATGATCCAGAAGTTGATTTCCGGATGTATTACATTGATCATAATCCTTCTGATTGGGATACCTGATCTTTTGGCTCAGTCTAATATCCGTTTTGAGAACTATACCCTTGATGAGGGACTTCCCCATAATATCGTAAGTATCACATACCAGGACGAGGCAGGATGGATCTGGGTGGGCACCAACAGGGGATTATGCAGATTTGACGGAGAATCATTTAAAACTTATTTGCTCAGTTACAATGATCCCGAGACAGAATCCTCAAATATCAATTGTATATATGAGGATAAACAATCCAGGTTGTGGATAGGAACTGAAGAAGCTGGTCTTGTATTGTATAACAGGGAATTAGACAATTTTACCTATTATTTTCATACCGATTCCTGCAATAATTGCATTAGCAGCAATAAGGTTCATTCCATCACTGCCGATACCATGGGATATTTATGGCTGGGTACGGAAAATGGTCTCAACCGGTTTGATCCTGAGACAAATGAATTTAAATCCTTCCACAATATAGAATCAGACCCATCGACAATTTCCGGCAATATCATTCCTAAAGTTTTGATGGATACAAGGCAGAGATTATGGATTGGATTGTCAACTACAGGATCTGGACTATCTGGATCTGGTAACACTGGAAGTAAGGCATATTGATCTTGATACCGATTCGAATGAACCCATCCAGGTTTGAGGAAATAATGGAAGACAGTAAAGGCCAGATTCTTGTAGGGACCTATAATACGGGCTTAATAATTATTGACCCGGTGTCGCTAAAAATCAAAACAAAATTGGTGCCTGACCCGGAATTTAGCCGAAGCTTAGTTGTAAGGAGCATTTTAGAAGACAGAAAAGGAAATTACTGGTTGGGTACCACGGGGAGGTATTTATTATCTTGACTCTAACCTGAATATCCTGTCTCATTATGTCCCCAATGAACATGATCCCAAAAGCCTTGGTCATTTATCAGTTAACCACATGTTTGAAGACCATAACGGAGATATCTGGATTTCGACCCGCAATGGGCTTAGCCATGTAATTCAGGAAAAGCAGGTGTTTAATTATTATGGCACCGATAAAGCCAATGACCGTTATTTAAATAATTCTGAGATCTACAGCATACTTGAAAGCAAAAATGGCAATTTCTGGATAGGCACAGAATCGGGCGGTGTGAATATTCTTAATCCTAATACTGGCAGGTTTAGCTACCTGGTATACGAGGAGGATAATATCAACAGCCTCAGCTCCAATTGCATAAAAAGTATTATCCAGGACCAACAGGGAGATTTCTGGTTAGGCACCTACCTGGGGGGGGTGAATTACTACGATGCCAGCAGGAAAAAAGTTACGCGGTTTATGCATGATCCTGAGAACAATAACAGTATCTCAGATAACAGGGTGTATGCCGTACATGAAGACAGGAAGGGCAATATTTGGATCGGGTCTGTAGGGGGACTGGACAAGTATGATCCGGTAAATAAAAGGTTCTATCACTACAGGGATAGTATTCAGAATGAATCTGTTTACGTGATTTATGAGGACAGGGATGGAAATTTATTCTTTGGACACACATTAGATGGTCTCAGTATTATTACTCATGACTCTAGGATATTATATTACGACATTCCTACCCGGGTAATTTATCAGGATAGCCAGGGAAGTATCTGGATCGGGGCCGATGAATATTCAGGTCTGCATACATTCGATATCGACTCAGGGATTGTAAAAAGTTATACCGTCGATGATGGCTTGCCCTCTAATCAGATTTTCGGGATACTGGAAGACAATAATAAGTACTTATGGATTAGTACTGGTCAGGGATTGTCGATGTTCGATCCTGAGGCCGGAAAGGGAATTAAAAACTTCAAAAAAGAAGATGGAATTCAGGGAAACAGGTTCTATTATGGTGCATTCTGTAAAAGCCAAACCGGAGAATTGTATTTCGGAGGCCAGAACGGATTGAGTAGTTTTTACCCCGATCAACTGACTGAGAACACGCAGATCCCCCCTGTCTATATTACCGGTATTAAGATCTTTAACAAGGAAGTTCCCATTGGTTCTGATTTCCAGGGTAAAACCATACTTGAAAAGAGCATCTGTAATTTGGAAGAGATTGAGTTGAATTATGCACACTCGGTATTTACACTGGAATTCGTGGCTTTAAATTATGTCAACAGTTCCAAAAATGAATACGCTTACTACCTTGAAGGATTTGAAGAAGAATGGAACGATGTTGGATCCACCCGTTCTGCAACCTATACAAATTTAGATCCCGGCAAATATACCTTCCGGGTCAAAGCATGCAATAATGATGGTGTCTGGAATGAAGCCGGAGTATCACTGGGTATTATTATCACACCGCCGATCTGGAGAACAATCTGGTTTAAGCTCCTGGTGATAGCATTGCTCATCGGAATTATATATTTAATAATCTCATTTTTTATAAAACGTGAGAAGCTTAAAAATCAATTGGTCCTGGAAAGAATTAAATCAAAGGAACTTCATAAGATTGACATGATGAAATTCCAGTTCTTTACCAATATCTCTCATGAAATAAGAACCCCAATATCCCTTATTGTCAGTCCCCTTACACGCATCAAAAACACCAACCTTTCCGTTGACCAGATCAAGAAGGACCTGGAAGTAGTATACAGGAATGCCATACGGCTTGGAAAACTTATTGATCAACTTCTGGATTACAGAAAAATTGAAGCAGGAAAACTGAAACTTGAGCTTTCCAGGGGAGATATCGTCTCCTTCCTGAAAGATGTATTATTCATGTTCAAGGAATTATCGGAGGAGAAAATAGTTAAGCTGGAGTTTTATTCCGTCCTGGAACAGATTCATTTATTTTTTGATCCGGATAAGATTGAGAAAGTGCTATTCAATCTACTGTCCAATTCATTTAAATACACTCCTGAGGGTGGTAGTATCTCCGTGGCAGTTTCACTTACCTATCAGATGGAAAACGAGGAAACAGATCCGGATTCTTTTGCTTCCGGGGAGTATGTTCAGATCGTGGTAAAAGATACCGGCGCCGGTATCCCTGAAAACAAGAAGGATAAGATATTCGACCGGTTTTACCAGGGGAAATCTTCAAAAACTATTCAGAGTTCCGGATCTGGTATTGGATTGTCTCTTTCCAGGGAATTGGTCAAAATTCATAATGGTCGTATCTCGCTGAAAAGCAAAGAAGGTGTCGGTACTGAAATTACCATTTTGCTGCCCGCAATAAAAGATGAACCAAAGAAACCTGAGAAAATAACAGCCCTGGATCAGACCAATTCAGAGGAGAATGATGATCAACTGGGAACTACACTGCTGCAGGAAAAGTTACTCGATTGTGACACTCCTGTGATACTGGTTCTTGAAGATAATAAGGATCTTCTGAGCTTTATAAAGTCAATTTTCGACGAAGAGTACAATGTGATCACTGCAGAAGATGGTGAAGCCGGACTCGAACTTGCCTTTGCAACCATTCCCGATATTATAATCAGTGATATCATGATGCCAAAAATGGATGGGAAGAAATTCGGAAAAACTGTAAAACAGGATTTCAGAACTTCACACATCCCCCTGATTTACCTGACTGCCCTAAAATCCAAACAACATGAAAAAGAAGGAATCCTGCTTGGAGCAGACGAATATATTTCAAAGCCCTTTGATCCTCAAATACTCAAAGTCAGGGTAGATCAACTTCTTGCCACACGGCGATTATTGAGAGAAAAATACTCAAGGGATAATATTCTTCAGAATGATAATCTGAATATTACTTCCAAGGATGATAAATTTCTTCAGAAACTCGTGGAAATCATTGAGAAAAACATAGCAGACCCGGAATTCGGGACCATCAGAATATCCAGGGAGGTCGGTGTCAGCAGAACCCAGCTTTATAGAAAAATGGCTGCCCTGACCGAAATGACGGTCAAGGAATTCATTCGTAGCATCCGCTTAAAAAAGGCCGCTCAGATGGTTCTAAGTAATAATTTTAATATTTCTGAAGTAGCATACAACGTTGGATTTCAACAGGTAGCCTATTTCAGGAAATGTTTTAAGGAGATGTACGGAATGACCCCGACAGAGTATATCAGGCAGAATTCAGTAGATATTGGGGACAGTGAATAAGATTGAAGATTTGTAGCAATCGATCCGCTTGCTTATAAAATCAGGTCGATCAGAAAGTAAAGAGATATTATTCCAATGATTGCAAGGGCAAAAATCAGAATCGATATTCTTCTTAATTGTTTTCGGGAATCCATCAGTACAAAGGAAAGGCAAAATCAGGGATCAGAACTGTAATTTCATCTTATAAATAGTATAGAAAATTCCCCTTATGTATACTATTGTCCCAAATTACAGATGCATATTTCCTCAATATAATTTTCGAGTCCAAATAATTAAATGATTATTATACTTTTGTAATAGACATCGTCAGAAATAAAAACTGGCATACTTTGTATCAATTCACCAACCGATAATTACTCATGGAGAGAAGAGATTTCTTAATCAAAACATCATTAATGACTGCCGCGGCCGGAGTCGGATTAATAGGCTGTAAAGAATCCGTTGCGCCCCAAACATTTCCAGACAGTGAACGAATCAGGATTGGTATAATCGGAATGGGGGACAGGGGGTCTACCATTATCCAGGTGCTTAACCAGCTGCCTGAATTTAAAGTTGTTGCCGCCTGTGATATTCTTGACTTCAGGCTGGAAAAGGGAATCGAAAATATCAATGGAACTCCAGCCGGATACAGCGACTATCGCAAATTACTTGAACATAAAGATCTCGAAGTGGTTATCATCAGTGCACCACTTCATGAACATCACCCCATGGTTATGGCAGCCCTCGAATACGATATCCATATAATGTGCGAGAAAGCCCTGGCCTATAATATTGAGCAATCCCAGGAAATCAAAATCAAAGCAGCCGGAAGATCTAAATTATTCCAGGTGGCTTACCAGTACCAGATGAATCCTACTTTCAATGCCATCAAAGACATGATTAGCAAGGGCTATCTGGGCAGAGTAATGCGCATTGATGCCTTCTGGCACAGAAACAGTAACTGGCGCAGAAAAGTTCCTTCACCTGAACTGGAGAGAGCCATTAACTGGAGGATGTATCCTGAGTATAGCGGGGGACTGATGGCGGAGCTTGGTTCCCATCACCTCAATATGATCGATAATATCATCGGCAACCATCCAATCCGTGTGGTTGGTACCGGGGGAGTGGACTACTGGAAAGACGGCCGGGAGATATTTGATAATGTCCATGCCCTGTTCGATTATCCGGACGGGATCAAAGCCAATTTCAGTTCCATCCTTAGTAATAAATACGAAGACCAGACCATTAAGTTTTACGGAGATAAGGGAACCATTGTCAGTAACCGCATGGACGTGGCTCATTTCTATCCGGAACCAACCATCGAAGAGGAAATGAAGGAGGAAATAGACGGGGTTACCGGGGCTTCCTACAA
The DNA here is from genome assembly GCA_963777115.1 of uncultured Bacteroidaceae bacterium. Taxonomy (GTDB): domain Bacteria; phylum Bacteroidota; class Bacteroidia; order Bacteroidales; family SM23-62; genus SM23-62. The sequence goes on from CAVZPP010000007.1 coordinate 149,511, forward strand.
GATTATTAAAAGGGGCGTGGAAAGAAGAAAAATAAATCCCCTCCCGGGAGAAGTTGAAGGAAACCCCTTTGAAGATAATTACCGCAAGACAACCTGGCTCCTCTATCACAATTTTGCGGATGCAATCAGGGGCAGGGCGGAGCTTAAACTGGGACTGGAAAAAGGGTACCAGAGTGCAATTTCAGTACATATGGCCAACATGGCAATACGAGGGGACAGCATTCAGAAATGGCTGCCCGAATATGATGTCTGAGAGCCTTAACTCAACTTACTTATGAAAAAATTTATTCCCGGGATGAAGCTGTTCCTGCTGAGCAGTCTCATCCTCCTGTCTCTTCCTGCCATTTCGGCAACAAAAAAAGGAAAACCCAATATCCTGTGGATCCTTATCGAAGATGCTTCCTGCCATATATCCTGTTATGGTGAAACAGCCATTCAGACGCCAAATATTGATGCCCTTGCGGGGGAAGGCGTTCGTTTTGAGAACGCCTTTACCACAGCGGCTGTCTGTTCCCCCGTACGTTCTGCTTTTGTCACAGGAATGTATCAGAATACCTCCTGCTCCCACAATCACCGGAGCCAGGTTCTCAAGGGAAAAGGTGGTGGAAACACAGATTATTACGAGAGCTTTGTCCTTTCCAACGAAATACCCCTTGCAAGCAAACTTTTTGAGAATGTCGGCTACTATACAAGTAATGAGAACATCAAAGGACAAACAGGGAAACAGGATTATAATTTTGCTGCAGAAGACATATATAATGGTACGAGCTGGAAGGATTCCCCGGAAGGGACTCCCTTCTTCTCCCAGATTCAGCTGAAGGGAGGCAAAAACAGGTCTCACCTGGCCGAAACCGAAGCCTTCTCTCTCCCACCCTATTATTATGAAGATGACCTGATGAGAGAGGACTGGAAAAAATACCTGGGATCATGGCTGGACACAGATACAGATGTTAAGCACATTGTAGCCGATCTCAAGTCTGCAGGAGTTTATGACAATACCCTGATTTTCCTCTTAACGGATCACGGTGTCTCTCACCTTAGAGGGAAACAATTTCTTTACGATGAGGGAACCAAAGTGCCGTTTATTGTAAAGTTTCCTGAGGGGAAGCTTCAGGGAACTGTTCGTGAGGATATGGTGAAGCATATTGATATCCTGGCCAGCTCACTGGCTTATGCAGGTCTCCCCATCCCAAAAACGATGCAGGGAAAGGATATTTTTGGGGACAAATACAAAGAACAGGAGTATATTTTTACTTCGCGGGACCGATGCGATGAGACAACGGAATTAATCCGCTCGGTGCGCAGCCGGAAATATAAATACATCCGGAATTTCCTGAGCTACCTACCCCATACACAGCGCAACCAGTATAAGGATGGAAAGGAAATCAGCATTCATATGCGGGAACTCTACGAGGCCGGCAAACTCAATGAATTACAGTCCAGGTTCTACCAGCCAACGAGACCTGTTGAAGAATTATACGACATAGAAAAGGATCCCTTTCAAATCCATAACCTGGCATCAGATCCTGCCTATAAAAAAGAACTTAAAAAACTGCGTTCAGAACTTTATGCATGGATGGATGAAATCAATGATGGGGGAATAATCCCTGAGCCTATCCTGGAAGACCTGGGCAAAAAATACGGCAATAAATATTCCGCCATGAAGCATCCTGATAATGATGGGATACAGAAACGCTTAATCCGGGTCATTGAAGCAGGGGAGAACAAGGATATTGAAGTACTCCTGAAATCAGCCGAATCAAAGGATCCTGCCGAGAGATACTATGCGGTTACCTGGCTGGGTGTCAATAAGGTTAAGTCCGCCGAGAAATTAGTCATATCCCTTACAAAGGATGAAGATGCAAGCGTACGTATTGCCTCAAACCTTGCACTGTATAAGATCAATCCCTCCTATGACCCTATACCTGCCCTGGGTGAACTCGTGAAAAACAGAAACCTGATCGCAGGCATGTATGCCATGAGTGCCATCGAACAGACCGGTATCCGGAATGCTGAAGTAAAGGCTATTGCGGAAAAGGCTACAGAGAGCAAATACGATTTTACACAGAGGTACGGCAAGTACCTTATGAAGGCTGAATAGACTTCTATTTATTCGCCAGTTTTAAACCCTGGGTAGTGATATAATATTTTGTTATCATATTGGGCACTTCCCATTCAGGTAGTTTCCCATCCTCAAGATATTGGAGATACTTCCTCGTAACCTGCTCGAAATGAGCTTCGTGTCCAACTTTAAACTTGGCAGGTATTTCTACTATCCAAACTCCCTCTGATTGTTTGACAAGTTTCACTCCGGGATATTTTGCAGCTATATCCGTATCAATGACCTGCTGTAAGTTGCTTTCATAGGATTCCGTGGCTGCTCCTTCTGGCAGTTCAAGGTAAAGAACCGGCTTGTATCCTTCTTCCTCACCCTGTCGTATGACCAGCTCGCTTACTGTACCCCGCATTATACTGAAGTGGGTATCTCCGGTTCCTTCAGGGGCCTGGTAATTCCAGATGACAGATACCTTGGCATATTTTCCATTGATTTTATATACAATTTCGCCGTTTGCATAGACTTTTAAGGTATCCTCCGAAACATCCTTTTTCAGGTAATCCGGGAATTCATTTAATCCGGTTACCTTCTCAAACATAGCAGGAGTCAGGTCGGTTGTCCATCTATTTGCAGAAACGAATTCTATATTCTCCCTTTTAATTATTTGCTCAGGAAAGGCCTCCCATTGCACCAGGTCAACCAGGTGAGTAGTTACATCAACAATCCCTTCACCCTGCTGCCTTGTATCAAAAAACCAGGCCGGGCGGATCAGTGCATTGCCTGAGACATATTTGAAAAAATGATGAACACTTTCTTTGGTAATGGCAGGAGCTTCTGCAGTACCTTCACTCAACTCTCCGAATACCGAAGGGATCTGCGACAACTCACGTTGAAGCATAGTGGTGATCTCATGCCGCTCTGTCATTATATCATAAAGTAGCAATCCCTTTTCTTCTGCTGTTTTAAAGGTCTCCTCCAGCAGTGCAAAATCATCCTCATTGATGACCATGGGCTTGTCTGCGAAAACATTTAGTCCCGCATCAATCGCTGTTTTAATATATTCCGTCTTCCGCTCATTGTTTCCTGAAACCATCATAACATTTCCCGGTTTTTCTGAAATCATTTTTTCCAGGTAATCCGGACCGGTATAAACCTTTTCAATCCAGGAAGTCGGGTTTTCTGCCCTTGAATTAAAACCCTCAATTCGGCCCAGGTGAATATCAACATCCGGTCCTTCGGGTCCGTAAACATAAACTGTTGGGTCTACCTGATCATACATAGATTTCTGGACCAGGGCTGCGTGGAAATGACCGGGGTCAAGTGTCATCAATACTACTTTTTCCATGTCGGTGGATTTTTGGTTTGAATCTGCACATCCTGAGAGGCAGAAAACAAGACTTGTGAGTAAAATTCCGGATAAGATTTTCATAGTTTTTGCTTAATCATGTTTGGATTATCGGGATGGTTTATTGTAAAAAGTTCAGTAAATATATAAAAAACGTCAGCCATGAGCATATCCGGACATCTTCCTTGATAAAAATAAAATGAAAGATGTTGAAGAATTCATTATTTTTAGCAATTGTTTTTTTCAGACGGATGTTTCCACTGTCCATTATTCAGGGAAAATATCACTGAATTTTTACCTCCAAAAAAATGCAAATGAAAAACAGAGATGTTATTGGATCAGGAAAACTCAGGTTAATGACCCTGCTCAGGGTCATTATCGGTTGGCATTTTCTTTACGAAGGCCTGGTAAAACTCCTCTCCCCAGCCTGGACAGCCAGGGGATACCTGCTGAGCTCGCAAGGATTTTTAGAAGGATTATTTACCTCGATGGCTGCCAATGAGGGTGTGGTCCAGGTGATTGATTTTCTGAATGTATGGGGATTGATTTTCATTGGACTGGGATTATTTCTGGGTGTGTTGACCAGGATTTCATGCTATGCGGGAGTGGGCCTCCTGGCACTCTATTATTTGTCCCATCCCCCGTTCGCGGGACTCGAATATGCATTTGGACAGGAAGGAACTTATCTGATCGTCGATAAAAACCTTATTGAACTGGTAGCACTCCTGGTCATCTCTATGTTTCCGACCGGACATTACATGGGACTTGATATGTTAATTTTCAGATCAAAAGAAAGGTAAAATGGCAAAAAATAATAAAGGACTGAACCGTAGAGATGTTATTAAATCCCTTGCCGCCATACCGGTTCTGGGTGGAATGGGCTGGATCGCCAGAAAAGATTACGGTATCTGGCAGGAGAAATCAGAAAAGGAAGCAGCCAGACGAGCCAACATTCTCGGGGAACTAAATATTGAGGAAATTATTCCACAGGAATTAAGCGGTGGAGGAGAACGGATCAGGATCGGGATCATTGGCTCCGGTAACAGGGGCAGACAGCTCTTACAGGCCCTGGGGTATATTCATCCTGAACGCCTGGAAAGCTGGAGCAAGAACCGGCCGGAACGAATTGAAGCCTTTCGGGAGCAAGACGACCTGAATGTCAGGATTACAGCTATCTGCGACCTTTTTGAATTCAATGTGGAAAAAGCTATAGAAACTGTTACTACCTCAGATAATACTCCTACTGTATACCCAACCTACCAGGAACTAATCGAAAAATCAGGGGTAGATGCAGTAGTGATAGCCACCGCAGATTACTGGCATGTTCCCATTGCAATTGCTGCAGCTCAAGCTGGCAAGCATGTGTACCTCGAAAAACCCGCTACCCATAATCTGACCGAGACCTTTGCCCTTCAAAAAGCAGTCGAGGAAAGCGGAATTGTATTCCAACTCGGACACCAGCACAGGCAGACTCAAAGCTTTGGAACCGCCCGTGAAATTGTAAACAAAAATGTCCTGGGACATATTAATCTTATCCAGGCCAGTACAAACCGGAATGACGATGGTGGAGCCTGGCAATACAATATGTATGAAGACCATCCCGACAGCAGTATTGACTGGAAGCAATACAGGGGAGAATACAATGGTCTCTCGCTGGACAGGGAACTGTTCTTCCGCTGGAGAAAGTATTGGAAGTTTGGATCCGGACTGACCGGCGATCTCCTCTCCCATGATTACGACCGCATCAATTGTATTCTCGAAATGGGAATACCCAACTCTGTTTCTGCCTCCGGGGGAATCTATACCCACAGGGACGGCAGAGATGTTCCCGATGTGGTGCAGGTAGCTATGGAATTCCCTGAATATTACAGGGGATCCAGCCAGGAGAAGGGCAAGGAGAAAGGCATGACTTTTCTCTACAGCGCAACACTGGGCAATACCTTCGGCCGGCAGCAGGTGATAATGGGTCATGATGCTTCCCTTGAACTGGGACAAATATTAACCATCTGGGCAGATGCCCGTTCAACCCGGTATGCTTCCATGATCAAGGACAAAACTATTGATCCGGCTAAACCGATCTATTCTTTCAATCCTGCCCTGGCCGGACAGGAAATCGATGCCGTCTCTTCAGCTACCTCTCAGTATTTTGCTGATAAGGGTCTCCTCTTTGATTATCGTGGAGGAAAACTTGTAGACTCAACCCATCTTCATATGAAGGAATGGGTGCATGCCATCCGTAACGGTACACCCGTAAGCGCTAACATTAAGGTTGGGTTCGAAGAAGCCATCTCTTGCATTATGGCTACCCTCGCGACAAAAACAGGAAGAAAGGTGAGCTGGGATAAGACCACTCAGAAAATGTCAATTGAGGGCATGAACCGACCCGACTTTGACGAACTACTTAAAGGCTGACTTTTTACCTCAGGCCTGATCCAAAATTGGGAATCTAATCCTGGACTGATCATTCACTATTTAGAATGAACTTATAAAGGAAATTACAACATTTCATTAACATTTCCGTATTCATGAAATATGTTACTTTGCCTTGCAGAGTTATATATTCCCGATGCGTAGAACTGCTTTTATACTGGTATTCCTGGTAATTGGTATTACTGGCTCAATTGGACAGAGAAATAGTTTCCTGAACCAATTAAGGGTAGGCTTCGGTGCCGGTGTGAATTTCTCACATATCCTTGAAAAACAATCCTACAATCTATATGAGGATTTAAGCGGTGAGGTTTATGCGAGTTCTTACCGTCCTTTTTACCAGAATTTCGGTCACCAGTATTTTATTCATCTGGACTGGCAGAAGGATTTTCTGACAATCTCCCTGAAACCGGGGACCTTTACCTATAACTTTTCTCGCGAAAGCAATATAGATTTTGAGAATGAAACGGTAACACAGGAAAACAATTTTACTCTCCGCTATTTTGAGATCCCGCTGGAAGCTAAATACACCCTGGATATGAATGGAGTGCATCCATATATAGGGGGAGTAATTTCTTACGGCCACAGGATGGGATCTGCAGCAAGTTCTGACAATACTTTTATCAAACCCAAAATCACATTGGGTGCCCTCGGGGGAGCATATATTGACCTGCAATATGTAATCCTCGATGTTAATATTTCCTATAACTATGGCCTGCATATAATAACAAGGAAGGAAAACCGTAATGAGACCGGGAGCCCGGATGCATTCACCCAGAGCGATATCAGGCTGAATGATATAGGGATCAATGTCTCAGCACTATTCGCCCTTCAAAAAAGACGAAGCACAGGGCGTGCAGCCTGTAACTATAACAAACGATAAGGTATTCAACACGATGGACTTAAAAACAATAAGGGATTTATCCATATGAGGGGACTATCAATATATACTTTTCTAATTCTTCTGCTGACAGGTTGCGAGCTGAATCAGAAAGATATTCAACCCTCTGATGAATTTGTAAAAATCTACAATCACCCTGACGAGGGATTGTCGTTTTACCCTGTTGACCTGGTAGAGATTGAAGGGGGTGGGTATCTATTCCTTTCGGGAATAAAGGCAGATTCCGCAGATATCGAGTTCCCCACTACTCATCTTGTAAAAACTGATGAGCAGGGAGTAGTTCAATGGACACGGGAATATGCCTGGTTTGCACCAGCAGGACTATTTAACTATTCCGGCCAGGCAGGATTTATTGCCATGGATCTCCAGCTAAATACTTATGCGGTCAATATAAACCTGGCAGATGGTTTGGAACAATCCCAGCAGAACCTTGGAATAGACATGCCATTAAAATCTATTGTAGATGAAAAAGATAACCTGGTTGTCCTGGGCTATGACTATATATCAAGATCCTCATGGATATCTGTTTTTGCACCGGGCTTTGATTTGCAAAGCTCAGTAAAGCTACTGGTAGAGGAAGATCTGCAGAACCTGGTACAAAAACACCTTAATAAGACCGGACAACAATTTCCGTTTTTCATTGGGGAATGGTCCGATGCCGGTCAATCAGGATATTTTGTCAATTGTTTTTATAATTATTCCCTGAAGGCTGCCTTTCTGGATGCCGGTTTGAGCCTGAAAGGAAATATCTACTCATACCAGATTTACAACTCACTAAGCTCATTGGAACAGAGAAGCGGGAATGTGTATGCGATGTCAAGATTCTATGAAGGGAATAATTACTTCCTGGGTGAAGTAGAGGTAGATATTAGTACCAGCCAGAACTTTAATGATATCACCAATAATGTCCTGAATGAACTGACTCAGAAAGCAAAGGTCCTTTCAAAAAAAATTAGCGTCTCTGAATCAGACTACATATTATTTGTCTCCCAGACCAATTCAAATTCTATCATAACCTACCAGCAAGCTGCAGAGGCTGACAGTTTACTCGCCACCCATATCAATCCTTTTAATGAGCGGGTTGAGGTAGCCAGCATAATACAAACGAAGGATGAAGGTGTGGCCATCCTGGCACAAATCTACGTACTGGGTAAGTACAAAAGGCCAATTTTGATTAAAAATCCTGCCCGCTTATATAAGCCGGAATAGATTTGCTCTCCCTGATCCAAAAATTAAACTTTGAATATAATCTTCCGGATATTGAGGATTATTACCGGACTTTCAGGAAGCGCTGGCTGGCAACTGTATTTCCCTGTTGCAGCCTGATAATGTATATCCCTTCCGGTAATCCTTCAAGATTAAGGGACAGGAAATTATTCCCAAAAGTACCCTGTTCAGATACCTGTTTAACGATTCTCCCTTCTGTATTCAATACCTTAATTCTGCAGGCTCCTCTTTTCTCAAGATAGAATTCCAGGTTAATGGTATTTTGGGCAGGATTAGGAAAGACCAGCATGCTTTGGCTACCGGGTGATGGTGCAGCACCTGTTCCACTGGATGTTATCAAAGGCAATTTCTTATCCACCCATTCATTAAAACCTGTTTTGTTCAGGCTTTCAGTGCTGGCCTGGAACCAGTCCTGTACTACCGAGGTATAAATCTGCCTGTAATCAATATTATACTGAAGGTTCCCGTTACGAAGTCCTCCCTCGCTCAGATCAGGATTGCTACCGTAGATCCCCGGATTCAGTCCCTTTCCAAAAATAAACACCGGTGTTGATGTTCCGTGGTCAGTACCATAACTTGCATTGGAATAAGCTCTTCTACCAAATTCGGTGAATGTCATAGCAAGAACCTTATGATCTATTCCCAGGTTAGCGAGATCATCGTAGAATGCTTTAATTGCGGAGGAGAGATGATATAGAAGGGATGCATGTAGACCAAGTGTCGAATCGTATTCTTCAACCTGTTCCCCATGTGTATCAAATCCCCCTATCCTGCAAAGGAAAATTTTTGTCTTAATCCCCCCTTTGATCAACCTTGAGATGAGTTTTAATTGTCCGGAAAGAGGATTCTTGCTGTAACTCCCTGGTGTAGGGAAGGGATAAGCTTCCGGATATTCAACAGAGGAATTGCTGCCGGCATTATGAACATCCCTGAGCCGCTGGGCGTACTGGTTCGATTTCTTCTCAAATTCCATGATGTACCGAAGCTCATCACCGGCGTGACTATCCGGAATGGTGATCGGGGGATTAATCCCTACCGAAGAAATCAGTTGGTAGAACTGTTCCGGATTCCCCAGGTTCAGTCCAATAGGAATCCCATTCTCCCGATGAAAGGCAAGTGAAAGCGTACCGCTGAGCTCAACCCCTATTGGATCAGGCATGTCCTGATTCGGGTATGCATCCGGGTACCCGGGATAGGTATTGTCCAGGAACCTTCCCATCCAGCCGGATTCATAATCACTGCTTGCATCGCCGCCCATGAAAACAATATCTCTGCCCCTGAAATGGGACAGGTTCATATCCGGATATCCCACATTCTGAACAATGGCAACTTTCCCTTCATCATACATATCCTTGAATGCGAGCATATCAGGATGGAGTCCCACCTGCATAGTCTCATCCACTGTCTGGTCAACGTTTATATAAGATCTGGTTCCATGATCAGGTATGGCAATATTTGCCCTGAGTTCATAATAATTATGATACTGGGAGACTGGAATGAGTGTATTTAATGCATCGTTGCCCCCGTGCAGCTGTATAAACACCAGCACATTTTCATTATCACTGGCGGCTGCCATTGCCTTGAGTCCGGCATTGCCGCCCAGGAGGTTCATTGGGATCCCTCCCAGTGTGAGTCCAGCAGCTCCCCCGTACGTCAGCTTTTTTATGAATTTTCTTCTCTGCATCTTAATAAAGTTGAAATTCAGGGGATTGGATCAGGGATGACAATAAGGTTTCCAGGCGCTCCCTAACGACTGTATCATTTCTGTTACTGGTAAATTGCATCCATTCAAATTGCCAGGTTGTGGTTGAAAGAGTATCCAGGAATACAGTGTTCAGAAAAAAATCATGACGTTGCTGTGTCAGATCAACGGCAATCAGGTTTTGGATCAGGGTATCTACAATTTCATTGGCATCGGAAGGCTGACTGATACTTCCTGAATTCTCTACCCAATCCACTATATCAAGTTTAAAACTGAGATTATCCCCGCCACCTGTTCTTTCCATAAGAATATCACCTGTCTGGTAGCGGTGTGCCAGGGCATATGTAGTGATCCAGTTACGGTTATACCCCGGAATCTGGTGATAGGCCGGGTATCCTGCCACTTCGAATGGCTCATAAAAATTCAATCCCTGGTCCTTCAGTTTTGAAACTATGAATTCCATATCCTTATAAAAGGTCGCTGCCTGGGTATTCCTGTCCGGTACTTCAAGTCCGAAAAACCGAAAGATACCAAGGTGGAGGTCGATGGGGGACTTAACAAGCGCCCCTATGTTATTGTCACTGGTCTCCGGCGTGTCTGCATCATAAAAATGTTCACTTTTAAACAGTTTTGTGAGTAATTCCTGAACCGAGAAATCGTTCTCAATAAAATGTTCTGCAAGTGGTTGAATTACGTCGGTTTCAACCTCATCGGAAATAAAATGATAGACGAAAAATCGATAAATCTTTCGGGTAATAAAACGAGCTGTTTCCGGGTTATCGAAGATCATATCGATCATATCGGAAAGCTCCTCATAGGCCGAATCTACAGTAGCAAGGTTTTCTATTATCCCGGACGGTTCAAGAATAGTTGAACCAAATATTTCAGTGAATGTTTTTTTAGTGGTATCATGACCGGTTGCAAGGGGCACAGCGGGATCCCCACCCATAGTGCTGCGCATTTTCCCTGTGGGCCAGCCGGTATCAGCATCAAGGTTATTGAAATCCTCGTCAAATATCCAGCCTGTTAAAACTTTTGTGGCTGCCTTGATATCCTCTTCAGTGTAGTTTGTGTAATTACCCTCTGAGAGTTGGGGTCCTTTACCAATGCTGTACAATTCGAACATTTCCCGGGCAAAATTCTCGTTTGGTTTATCCTTATGGTTGGTATATCCATCAAGGTATACCAGCATGGCATTATCAGTACAAATCTTTTTAAAAAGATCTTTGAAACTACCGAAGGCATAATGCCGGAAAAGACAGTTCTGGTAATACAGGGCCTCACTTGACCGGATTTCGGTCCATCGTGCAGGTAAATGAGTATGATAAAACCAGGTGATCCTTTCCTTCAGGTTAGCACCCGACTTTAACATAACATCAATATGCCATGCCTGGAAAAAACTAAAGAGATCATCCTGCTCGGAATTCATATCCCCTGCCTTTGCCTGTCCCTCTGGATCCACCCAGGTAGCAGAGCTTAAAGTATCAATGGGGGGTGCAGGATCCCCGGCAGGTTCTGTCAACAGAAGAGCCAGAGCCTCTGCAGGAGTATAATCTGCATATTCATTAATTTCTGTGATCTTCGGACCAAAAGTGCAACGCCTCAACAAATGAGCAGCCCGGGCAGTACCTAGTTTCCCTGTTATTTCATTGATGGATGCCATCTTTATTGTTACGTGCTATTCGACTATTAGTTTTCCGGGCGGAAAGATAAGCGTTTTATTTGTAATTATTCTAAATAACGAGAAGTGATATCCGGTCTTATACATAAAATTTGAATTGTACTGATTCTTCATATGTTTCGGATTATTTCTTATTAGATTTGTAATATGGATGAAAAGTTAATTCGTATTCTGGACGATTGGCAAATAACTGAAAATATAGCCTTGCCTGCCTGGATCGTGGCGATTTCCCTGATCCTTTTTTCCATGGGTATCTATTTTATTTTAGCGTGGGTATCCACACGTAGACGAAAGGACAAGCCGAAATCCCTGGGAAAGAGGGCCTGGTTAAAATTCAGATATCCCTTACTTACATTCATAGGGATCATTGATTTTATCATCCTCAAGGCAATATTTATTTCCGGGTCTAAAACCTTCCCCGCAGTCAACCACATCATAACGATTGCACTTATTTTCTGCACCACATGGATGCTGATCAGGGCCATCAATCTAGCCCGCGAATTCATTCTGGGACAATACGATATCTCCGAAAAGGATAACCTGAAAGCCAGAAAAGTTTACACCCAGTTCAGGATCCTGGAACGGATTATCATTTTTGTTATAATTCTCATAGCTATTGCCATATCCCTGATGACCTTCGACAGCATTAAGCGGATTGGCATCAGCCTGTTTGCATCAGCAGGAGTGGCTGGAATTATTATCGGCTTTGCTGCTCAAAAGCTTCTAAGCTCCATTCTGGCTGGATTCCAGATCGCCCTGACACAGCCCATTCGGATCGATGATGTTGTAATCGTGGAAAAGGAATGGGGCTGGATCGAGGAAATTACCCTTACGTATGTTGTTGTACGGATCTGGGATAAACGAAGACTGATTGTGCCAACCACTTATTTTATTGAAAATCCGTTTCAGAACTGGACCAGGGTTTCTGCGGATATTCTGGGGACGGTATTTATTTATACCGACTATCAGGTTCCTGTAGATGAATTAAGAAAGGAGTTTACCCGCATCCTTGAGGGTTCTGAGCTATGGGACCGTAAAACCAACGTGATGCAGGTCACCAATGCCACGGATAAATCGCTTGAAATCAGGGCCCTCATGAGTGCTGTGGACTCCCCGACTGCATGGGATCTGAGGGTGCATGTCAGGGAAAATCTCATAAGCTTCTTACAGAAGAATTATCCGGCCAGTCTGCCCCGGACAAGGATTGAGATGCCCCCTGCACAAACTGACATTCCCCTTAATGAGGCCAGGGAATAAACCAGCATTCAGATTCAGATACCGATATCATCTCCACCTCCAAAGCCGCTGCCGCCTTGACTCCTGTCCAGTTTTTTCTGCTGGTTCAACCGATATATAATTAAGACAAATAACTCTTAATTATATTTAACAAACAAAATCCCATCAAGATTTAACCGTTTTGTAAATCTACGGGATCACAGGATTAGTCCGGTATAAGTTAACTGGAAGGCAGCCGCATTCAACAAAAGTGTTCCCCCGGACGAGATAACATTATATCCCGAGGAACTCTTTTGCCTCCAGCTTCAAAGCATGCAGGGACAACCTGACATCAATAAAGAGATATATGGAAGATACCAGGATGGCAAGGATCGATATTACAAAAAGTGGATAGCCAATAACTCTCAGATCCATGTCTAGTAGGGACATGAAAAACAAATTAGGAATAATCAAGCTGCTGGAGATCACAGATATAACGATGGAGGCAATTGAGTTTCTAAGATAGCGGCTTCTTCTATAAAGAATTTTAATTTCAGTTTCCTTGACCTGCCGGTCAGTCAGATTCCCACCCCTTAATTCTGCCACAAGATGCCGGGTACGGTCAATTGTCCTTCCCAGGCGATTAGTTATAGTCAAAAGTAAAAGTCCAACACCTGAAATGAGCGCGACAGGTGTGATACAGGCTTGAAGAAATTGTATAAACTCCATGTAGAGTGGGTATTTGAAAACTATTGTACAAAATTAATAAATTTGGACAGCAGGGACCTTAAACTCCTGGAATCTTTTCCCTTTCAGCTATTTTCCAATTACCATATGGTCCTTCCTCAGGTTCCAATGCTTAAAATTCAAGATCTTGTCTTGGGAAAATTAGTCTACTTCATGCCTAGCTTTTTCCCATCATTAAGCAGGTTGATTGCTTCACTCAGTCTACGAAGTTTGGTTTCCTCTTTTTTACCCGACATTATCCATCCCAAATATTGAAGTTTATAAGATGAAGGCAATGTATTGAAAGTTCTTTCTGCCTTAGGATTTTCCATCAATGCCTTTATTACAAATTCAGGTACCTCTGGAAACACCATATCAGTCTTAATTTCTTCTGACATGTCTGGCAGTAATTCTTTTACTTTTGCAAAATCATATAGTTTCCTTCCGTCAGGCTGCATTTTACCTTCTGCTATCATTTTTTCGACTCGCCGGACATTGTGTTTAGACCAAGTACTTGAGGGCTTTCGGGGAGTATATTTTTGCATGTACCTGTCTTCATCAATTCGACGAATAAGACTATCTATCCACCCCCAACATAGAGCTTCTTCAACCGCATCGTTATAAGAAAGGGATGGTTGACCTGTATGTTTCTTGTAATAAATCAACCAGATAACAGGTTCTGTTTTGTGGTTTGTCTCTAACCATTTTCGCCATTCTGCTCTATCCGTGATATATATGCTTGGATCAGACACGACAACAATTTATTAAAATTCTCGGAAACCAGCCAGGAATAGGATTAGGATTAATATTCAATCTCAGCAAAAGTAAATTAATCAACCCTCCTATAATTATATAGTAGCCCTGGATAAAAGACTCTGCAACACTTTCCTGAATTTTAACAAATATTTTAGAAATATTATTAAACAATAATTACGATACGTTGTTATTACATTGTTTTGTTTAACTTTTTAATCATATCATTAAACATAAAGAATTTTTAACTATTAACATTTTTAAATTTATTATCATGAAAAAAATTAGTCTAATTATTACTGTTGTTATCGGTACATTCCTATATTCCGGACATGTATCTGCGTATTTTGATGTTGCTACATTGCCATCAGCCGACAAGGGAATTGTAAAAATTACTGTCCCTGAAAACGGAACATCCAAGTTGTACATTTATGATCCAGAGGGATATCTCATCCATAATGAAACTATTAAACCAGGTTCAGACAATTCGAAGGTTTATGACGTTTCAAATCTTGAGGATGGAGTTTATTCTTTCACTTCAGAAATGGATTTCTTTACTACATACAAGAAAATAAAAGTTGAAAGTTCAACCATCGAGGTTATCAGCAAGCTTGTTGAGTACAGGCCGGTATTCTCCGTTAAAGGAGACTACCTCCTGATAAACTTTCTGAACCTTGACCAGGATGATCTGGAGATTGTGATCGAATCGTATGACCGTATCTATCACAGGGGAGATTTAGAGAACACTGCTACCTATCACAAGGCCTTTGACATTAGGAACCTTTCAAGAGGTGAGTACTTCGCCACCTTATCATCAAGTGGAAAGACATTCCGTCATTCTTTCCAGGTAGACTGATAAGCAAACAATATATAGTCTCAGAATCAAACCGTCCCGGATTAACCGGGGCGGTTTTTACTTTTGCTCCAGACCACAAATCCTCAGTTTTTTGACATTAGGAATTCCTCTGGTGCTGGTTAAATTAAACCAATAAATATCCTTAATCCGGAAAAAAACTGGTCTTCCAATGAAGTTTTTTGTATTTTCGGTTTGAAACCCAACAATTCAGTAATGTCACAAACCGACGAAAATCCCAAGGAACAGGCTAAAACCTGGAATTTCTGGGCTGCTCTTTTTTTCTTCTTCTACTTGCTGGACTAGGATTTTTACTTGAATCAAAAGGGATTGAAACAGAACACTTCAATGTAGGTAATGTTATCCTTATGATCCTTGCCACCTACCGACTGACCCGTATCCTTGTATTTGATAAAATTTTTAAGTTATTCAGAGACTTCTTCAGAACCCACCAGAGACTTTATGTATTCTTCGTAATAAAAGAAATCATCACCTGTCCCTGGTGCGCTGGGGTCTGGGTGGCAATGGTTATAATCGGCATCTATTTCCTGGTACCCTTTGGACAACTGTTCGTAATCCTGATGGCCATATCCGGAGTCGCATCTTTTATAGTAATAATGGTGAATTATGTGGGACTGTCTACTGAAGAAAAGCAGTTTGATATGAAGGAAAAGACAAAGGATTCTGATTATACAAAGATTTCCTAGGATGAACCTTGCAAAAAAGAATCCACTCTGAGATCCGCCTAATTCCCGTTTTATCAGTACACCTTACCGTTGTACCAGATCTTGACCGTATTTATCCCGATATTATAAATGATCAGGTTCCTTATCATATCCAGGCTGTTTACCATTTCATAAGAAATATCCAGGGGCTGGCATTGACTGAATGCCTTTATCCTCTTATTTATATCAATGTAGGCAATGGTTCTCTCAGAAACCTTGTAGACAGGAGGTATATAACGCTCAACCTCATACACCCTCCCATTGCACCAGGTTTTCAGAAAGCCATCTTCCACAAAAACCAGGGTACTGTCGGTCAACATATAAAACTCAGGTTCGAAGGTGCTTATGGTAACCAGTTCACCGTTTTCAAACAGCTTAAAATCACCCTGGTCATTTATATAAGCCATCATTTCATCTCCCATCTGGAAAGATCTGGGAGCAAAGGCCTCGAGATCAAAATATTTCCCCTTGTAAAATACCATAAAAGCATTGGTGACAAGGTTCATGTATCCAACTATATCACGGCCCGCCTTATAAACAGTTTCCCTGACATTTTCGTCTACTATAAGCTCCTCTCCATGGTAATAAATCTTAAACTTATTATCAAACTCTGTAACATATGCAAGAATATTATCTCCGGAAGAGTATGATTTTATTGGCCACTGTAGCAATCCATCTTCCAAAACAGATATTTCCCCATTCTGATATACCTTGAGCATTTGCTGAACCTCATCATAAAATACTATCATGCTGTCTTCAACAATATACCCATTAGTATGCTGGCACAGGGTTTTCACATCTCCATCATCGAAAACCTTTAGAATGCTGTACATGGAATAACCCATCAGGTAATCTGTAACTGTGTACTTTGTAGGTGGGGAATGTTCCAGGGTACGAACCGATCCCTTATGATAAACCTTCAAATCATTTCCATAACTCAGGTAACCGATACAATTACCTCCTACCTGGAAGGATGATACTTTATAATTTTCAATTTCCTTTGTCACTCCCCGGTCAAAAACCATAAAACGATCCCGATAATCCAGGTAAGCAGCCATATGCTGGGAATCAACTGCATTCCAGAATAGAGGCAGTATCATCAATATCATGACAAATCTCTTCATAAAAGTATTTTTGTAATCATAAATATATCGAATATCTCCAACTATTATACCATAATAAACTATACAACGCTTCAGAGGGGTAAGATATTGACTTTCCCGAACAGAACTAGCCCTGAAACAATTGTTTTTCTTATTTTTAGGTGACTTCTGGAATCCTCTTACATCAGGAAAATAATGAGTAAAGGTAATATTGAGCGACTATTTGAAGGAATTGCAGATCCAGTAATCCTTCATGAGCTCAGTCCGGATGGCCCCGGCCGGATTGTCATTTGCAATCCGAAAACACTGGAGATGACGGGGTATACCCATGATGAGATTACGAGTATGAGTATTGCGGACATTGGGCATCCCGAGACTGGATTGAGAGACCAGGACCTGTCTGAAAAAATTAGCAGCGGGGATGCGGTATTATTTGAAAGGATCATTGTACGTAAGAATAAAACCTTTTTCCCTGTTGAGGTACATGCCCGCCTGATTCAATATGATGGAAAAGAAATGATTCTATCCATCCTCAGGGATATTTCAAAGCGCAAAAAAGTGGAGGAAGAAACCCAGCTCCACCTGATGTTTGAGAAGATCGTTTCAAACATATCCAGCAGGTTTGTTAGTATGCCGGATCACCTGGTGGATAAAGGCATTGAAAAAACGTTGAAAGAGGTTTCTGAATTTATCGGAGCTATAAGGGGACGTATCTTTCTTATTTCACCAGATAGTCAAAGCCTGGTCATGTCACATGATTGGATTGCTAACTCAGCACTCCGGAAAAAGGAGGAGCAGGACAGTGTTCAATTATCAGAATTCCGCTATTTTTCTCAAAAGCTATCCTTATTGGAAGATCTTGCCATCGATACAATCGATGAATTGCCAACTGAGGCCATTGCTGAAAAGGCCTGGTTTGAAAAGAATGAATTTAATCCCGTTTTCTATGTCCCTGTAATTTCGAAAGATAAGCTGGTCGGGATACTTGGTTTTACAGCAGAAGCGAATGTAAACCACAGATGGCCAAAGCAATATGGACATCTTCTTCGATATATCGCTACCATATTCTACAGTGCTATCAACCGAAAGGATATCTCCCGGAAACTACGGCTTGCCCAATTTACATTGGACCATTATTCAGATTCTGTATTCTGGATGCGGCCTCCGGAATTTATGATATTGGATGCAAACCCTAATGCATGTAAAGCACTAGATTACAGCAGGGAAGAATTTTTAAAGCTTAATGTATTTGATATTGATCCCGGATTCAGAAGCATCTATTCTGAGGCCCTTCTGCTTGAACTCCAGAAGAAAAAAAGTCTGAATTTTGAATCCTTTCACCGACACAAAAACGGAACCGAAATCCCTGTTGAAGTAATTGCAAATTATATTGAATTTGAGGGTGAACCCTATATTGTTGCATTTTCTCATGATATCTCTTCCAGGAAGAAAGCCGAAAAACAGCTTATTAAGAGTGAAAAAGAATACCGGAAAATCTTTGAAAATGTAGCTGATATCTTTTATGAGGCAAGCCTGGAGGGTTTTCTGATTAACGTAACTCCATCCGTGGAACGTCTGACAAAGTACCGGCAAAATGAACTGATCGGGAAGCCCATGGAGATCTTTTATCACAATCCTGCAGTACGGGAAGTTCTTCTTAAACAACTTCATGAGGAAGGCGAGGTAGTTGAATTTGAACTTGATGTTAAGGATAAGGACGGGAGTCTGGTCCATTGTTCATTGAATACCAAATTGATCTTCAATGAGGATGGCAGCCCCGACAGGATTGTAGGTTCCCTTTCGGATATCAGGCATCGTATAAAGGCAGAAAAGCAGATCCGGCAGCTGTCAACAGCCCTCCATCAAAGCCCTGTTTCAGTGATAATTACGGATCCCTCGTACAATATCCTGTACGTCAATGATAGTTTTGTCAGGTTCTCAGGTTATAAAACCGAAGAAATCATTGGTAAGACCCCCATGAATCTTACAAGTGAATTGATACCTGATGAGTTTTTTAAAAACTTATGGGACAATGTAGAATCCGGGGAGATCTGGAAAGATGAAATTTCGTATACTAAAAAAAACGGGGTGGAAGTTTGGGTATCCGTTACGGTATCACCCGTTTTGGATGATTCCAATAAACCCACAAACTATGTAGGGGTCCTGGAGGAAATAACCGAACGCAAATACGCAGAAGACGATCTCAGAAAGGCCAAGGAGAAAGCCGAACAATCGGACCATCTTAAGTCTGCATTCCTTGCAAACATGTCACATGAGATCCGAACCCCGATGAATGCCATCCTTGGATTTTCATCATTACTTAAGGAGGGAGACCTGGATGAAGAGCAGAGTAGCTACTATGTTGATATCATTAACAGCAAGGGACGTGACCTTCTCCGGATCATTTCTGATATTATTGACATCTCTAGAATAGAGGCTGGTGATTTATTCATCAGGATGGAACCTGTCGAGATATATCCATTTGTTCGAAATATTTACAGTGAATTCAGGGAGGACACCCAGGTAAAAACCAGAAGTAATCTTCAGTTCAGGTTGAATATTCCGGATCCCGACCTCCATGCAATAATCAATACGGACGCCTCCAGGCTTAAACAGGTGCTGATTAACCTTATCCAAAATGCCATTAAGTTTACACCGGAAGGATTTGTGGAATTTGGTTTTGAACTCCTGAAGAAGAATACAATTCGGTTTTTTGTGCGGGACTCAGGGATAGGAATTCCGGAGGATAAGAAGAAAATAATCTTCGAGCGTTTTCGCCAGATCGATGATTCTCATACCAGGGAATATGGAGGGACAGGTCTCGGTCTTTCCATATGTAAAAACTTACTAGAACTTATGGGAAGTGACTTATCCCTTGAGTCAAAAGAAGGGCGTGGATCCGAGTTTGGATTTGAAATGAGATTTATCCTTACACAATCACCTGAGAAGAAAATGGATATTGAAAAGGATCAACTTTCTGGAATAAAACTTGACCTGAGCGGTAATAAAATATTGATTGTCGAAGACGATAGTTCCTCATATCTATTTCTTGAATCATTGCTCGCAAAGTACTCACCTGAAATATTATGGGCTAAAAGTGGCAAACAAGCTCTAAATACCCTTAAAAATAATAAAGACATATCTCTGATACTAATGGACATACGTATGCCAGAGATGGATGGGCTTGAGGCAACACGGAAAATCCGAACGACCAATAAGGACATTCCCATCATTGCACAAACCGCCTATGCCCAGATATCAGACCGAAAAATAGCCCTTGAGAGTGGATGTACCGATTATCTTTCCAAACCGGTTTCTCCTGTAGAACTTACAAAACTGCTTACAAAATATCTTAGAACTCCGAAGTAGATATTTCAGGGTATGGATCGAACCTTTTTAAGATAGTACCGGACGTTAAAGATTAACAGCCGGACTTCAAACTGCTCACAGATTCCCTTATTATAATAATATTCAATCCTCGTCCGGTCGGGCAGGTATAGACAATATTTTGAAAGTTGCTCACTCTCCTCAGGAGAACATTCCAGGTCCATTGCAAAGTTTTCTGAAAAAATACTGTCAATTCCCTCCGGTTCAGTAAAGAACATACGGACTATGGAATAGCCGACAGGCTCTATATCCAGGATCGTGCTGTCTTGCTTTAAAACAATATACCTGTCACCGTCACGGTAAATCTTCGTATCTGCCCTGACCTTTTCATTGACGACATTATAAATCTCAGACCGGTCCAGTGCCCCGTTAAGGTAAACAGATTCAAGCTTGTAATCCTGGACAATTTTAATACCAACCTGGGCATTTAAATCAGAAGTGACCCGGTATACAACAGAATCTGCCTGTTGACTTCGAACCGCACTTAACTCACCAATGCGTTTAGAACCGATAAAAACATCATATACATGCTCGACAGATCCCTCCGCAGCAGATTTACTATCCGGAGACAACATTGACAGAAGTATTGCGAGCAGAACAAACCTATTCATCAACAATCAATTTCTTAATTCTTTCGATCTGCTTTTGCTTGTTCACTTCCCGAAGGCTCCTGGCAGTTTCGGTGAAATATTGATGGTTGGAAATAAATTTTATCTGGAGTTTATTCCAGTCATTGAAAGTACCGATCTTACTCTGCTCCTTCAGTTCCTTGTAAAGAGTGTTTGAAACCGGGATCATATCACTTCGACCCAGATAATCCAGGTCAGAATCACAGATAATTCTTTGAAGCAGGTTATCAGGCTTAGGTGGCATCTGGGTAGCCATTATTATTTCACAGATTTCCTGAATCTGCTCTTCCGTATAACCGTATTTGGGAAGAAAATCCCTGGCCATGTCGCAACCCAGCTGCTCATGCCCATCATATCCTATGGTATGTCCAGCATCATGAAATAGTCCAGCTGTTTTCAGCAGAAGTATCTCATGATCCGTACATCCTTCGGCCCAGCCTATAAGCTCAACCTCCGTAACAACATCCACCGTATGCTTTACATTATGGTAATAGAGGAATTGGGGTAATTCCTTTTCCAGTTTGTCAAGAATCATCTCCTGAATATCTGTAAACTGGATCAGTTTGAACATGGTATCAAACATTTCATTGGGTACTAATCCATCTCCGTTCTCTGAAAACTCGGGCTTCAGTCCTTTTACCTCGAACATTTCAAGATCACCTTTATACTTAACCGGAAGCTTTCCATAATAATCGCATACAAAAAACTCTTTCACCATCTCATAGGTCATAACGGAAATCAGGATCTTGCCTGCCTCCCCCGAAGATTCCATGCGGCTGGCAATGTTAACGGTGTCTCCCTTTATGTCATAAGACACCTTACGTCGGCCGACCATATCGGCTGTTACAGGCCCGGTGTGGATCCCGATTTTCAACTCCCAGATATGCTCACCCGATTTCCCGTCTGCTTCCAGGTCATTCAGATATTGCTGCATCATAAGGGCAGCCAGAACAACCTGCACAGGATTGGTAATATTTTTAACAGGGATACCGCCTGCGCACATATAGGAATCACCGATCGTCTTGATCTTATGGATATTGTATTTCTTTAAAAGCTCGTCAAACTGCCATAAGACCTGGTCCAGTTCATCCATCAGCTTTTCCGAATCCATTCCATCTTCTATGCGAGAGAATCCATGAATATTGGCAAACAGCACAGTAGCCATCTTGAACTTAAGGGACCGGGGGCGATCGATTATACTCTCATCGATTTCAGCTCCCTTATCCTTCATATCCGCCAGGATAGCTTTGAAATTCTCAATCTTGGCCTGAAGTTTATCGTTCTCCCGGGTTAGCCTCTCGTGGTGCTCAATAAGTTCCTGGTTCTGCTTGACCAGTTTGGCAATTCTTTTTAATAAC
This sequence comes from uncultured Bacteroidaceae bacterium, assembly GCA_963777115.1. Taxonomy (GTDB): domain Bacteria; phylum Bacteroidota; class Bacteroidia; order Bacteroidales; family SM23-62; genus SM23-62. The sequence goes on from CAVZPP010000007.1 coordinate 171,599, forward strand.
TCTTCATTCTGCTGATCCATGTGATTTATTCTGAAGAATTCTCACTAAATATAACAATTTCAGTACAACAATTGTATTTTTATAGGTTCATTAAATGAATGTATACCATGAAAAAAACTTTACTGACGGTATTAGGAATATTGATCATTACCCTGGTTGCTGCCCAGAAAAAAGACCAGGTACTGACAGTGATGTTCTATAATGTCGAGAATCTTTTCGATACGGAAAATGATCCCAAAATTGAGGATGAAGAATTTACTCCTGAATCAGAGAAAGCCTGGGATATGGAAAGATATGAAAAGAAGCTGGATGATATTGCCTCAGTAATACAAGCAGTTAATGAGGCTGAGACCCCGGAAATTATTGGCCTCTGCGAAGTAGAAAACCTGAAAGTTCTGGAGGACCTTATTCAAACAAAGGGACTCAAACGTGGTAATTATGGCATAGTACATCATAACAGTCCGGATACCCGGGGAATAGATTGCGCACTTTTATATAAAATGGAGGAATTCACTGTGAGCTCAAGCGAAGCTATCCCCGTAAGTTTTCCATTTGATTCTGCTCTGACCACAAGGGATATCCTCCATGTTACAGGTAAAACAAGTGATAACGAAACGCTGCATCTTTTTGTTAATCACTGGAGTTCAAGGTGGGGAGGCCAAAAAGAGTCCGAGCCCAAACGCCTGTATTGTGCTGTACAACTGCGGATGGCAGTGGACAAAATAATGAACGAGGATCCGGAAGCAAAAATCATCATCATGGGAGATTTCAATGACGAACCCACAAACCGCAGCGTATTCGAGATGCTGTTGGCCAATAATAAAAGGAAAAATACCAGAAACCGTGAGCTCTACAATTTAATGTATGATGCTCATAACCAGAAAAATGAAGGAAGCTACAATTACCAGGGCACCTGGAATATGCTGGATCAGATTATTGTATCACAACCGGTTCTTAAGGATACCCGGGGATGGCACTGCAGTTATGAGGACGGTAGGATCCTTAAAGCAGACTTCATGCTTTATCATAACGAGGAGAAAGATGAATATACTCCAAACAGAACTTATGGGGGACCGAATTATTATGGGGGAATCAGCGATCACCTCCCGGTATATGTTAACCTGGTAAAAGACAAATAGGCAGCATTCCGAATATGGATGAAGACTACAGGTTAAGGAGAAAGGATTACGAACTGCAAAACAAAGGGTTGACGGATTTCCGGATCACCTCGGAATTTACACCAACCGGGGACCAGCCACAGGCTATTAAGGAATTAATAGAGGGACTCAACAGGGAGGATAAATTCCAGACACTCCTAGGGGTAACCGGTTCGGGTAAAACCTTTACCATTGCCAATGTAATACAGGAGTGCAAAAAGACCAACCCTGGTGCTGAGTCATAATAAAACCCTGGCAGCCCAACTGTATGGAGAATTCAAACAGTTCTTCCCGGACAATGCTGTGGAGTATTTTGTATCCTATTATGATTATTACCAGCCGGAAGCATATCTTCCTGTAACCGATACCTATATTGAAAAAGATCTTTCCATCAATGATGAGATTGAAAAACTGCGTCTTAGTACTACTTCATCCCTTCTTTCAGGAAGGAAAGATGTCATTGTGGTTTCCTCTGTATCATGTATATATGGAATCGGCAACCCGGAAGATTTTTATGCAAACACAATCCGCATTGAAAAAGGCAATAGCATTGCCAGAAATGTATTCCTCAGAAGGCTGGTGGACAGCATGTATGCAAGGAATGAAGTGGATTTTAAAAAGGGTACCTTCAGGGTCCGTGGAGATCATGTAGATGTTTACCTCGCCTATTCCGAACTGGGCTATCGCTTTATTTTCTGGGGAGATGAGATCGAAGAAATTGAATCTTTTGATCCCATAAACGGAAATACACTGGACAAGATGGATCATGCCATCATCTATCCGGCCAATATTTTCGTTACAACGAAATGGAGAATGCAGGAAGCCATCAAACAAATTGAAAATGACCTGGTAAAACAGGTCGATTTTTTCAAAGAAATTGGAAAACACCTGGAAGCTAAACGAATCAATGAAAGGGTGAACTATGACCTGGAAATGATCAGGGAGCTGGGACATTGTCCGGGTATTGAAAATTACTCCCGGTATTTTGACGGTCGGCTTGCCTGGGACCCGCCCTTTCTGTTTGCTGGACTATTTCCCCGAATGATTTCCTTACCATCATTGATGAGAGTCATGTTACCCTTCCACAGGTCAGAGCCATGTATGGAGGTGACCATTCAAGAAAACAAAACCTGGTTGAATACGGATTCCGGTTACCGGCAGCCATTGATAACCGTCCACTGAAATTTGAGGAATTTGAAGAACTGATCAATCAAATAATATATGTCAGCGCCACACCTGCAGATTATGAACTGGAAAAATGCGAAGGAGTTATCGTTGAACAACTCATTCGGCCAACTGGACTGATTGATCCAATCATCGAAGTTATGCCCAGCCTCAATCAGATCGATCACCTGATAGGAGAAATCACCGAGAGGGCAAAAAAGGATGAACGGATACTGGTGACAACACTCACCAAAAGAATGGCAGAAGAATTAACCAAATATCTCACAAGAATAAATATTCGTTGCAGGTATATCCATTCAGACATAGATACCCTGGAGCGGGTGGAGATTATGGATGGACTGAGAAAGGGTGATTTTGATGCACTCATAGGGATCAATCTTCTCAGAGAAGGACTTGATCTGCCGGAAGTATCCCTGGTTGCTATCCTCGATGCCGATAAGGAAGGATTTCTCAGATCTTCACGTTCACTTACCCAGACCGCCGGCCGGGCAGCACGAAACCTTAACGGGAAAGTAATTATGTATGCGGACAGGATCACAGATTCCATGAAAAAAACCATTGAGGAAACGAATCGTCGCAGGGAAAAACAACTTAAATACAACGAAGAAAACCAAATCACCCCCAGGCAAATTGTTAAATCTATTAAATCTGTCATGGGTCGACCCGTCTCCCAGATCACAGGGGAAAAATATTACGTAGAACCTGCCGAAACTGATCTTGCCGCCGATCCATTGCTCCAATACATGGATGAAGATGCCCTGAAAAAAACCCTGGATAAAACCAAACGCTCAATGGAAAAAGCTGCCAGGGAACTTGATTTTATTGAAGCCGCCAGGCTTCGGGATGAGCTCTTCAAACTCCAGGAAATGTATGAGAAAGCAAAGGAATAGTGGAGTTTGAAGCTGCTTTAATATCCATACAGATTCGAAAAGGGATACCAATTGAGCCTAATTCATTTCGCCAGCAATGGCTGGCGAAATGGTATCCCTTTTCGAAATATAGAAATAAAAAAAGCCGCTCCAAACGGAACGGCTCTGAATATTGTAACAGGGTATGTTTACCCTAAATAAGTCTTAAGCAATTTACTTCTTGATGTGTGACGGAGGCGGCGGATTGCCTTCTCCTTAATCTGTCTCACCCGCTCACGTGTAAGACTAAACTGCTCACCAATTTCTTCAAGAGTCATTTCCTGTATCCCAATGCCGAAGAAAAGTTTGATAATATCGCGCTCACGCTCGGTCAGGGTGGCCAGTGATCTTTCAATCTCACGAGTAAGTGACTCATTCAACAATAATTTATCAGCATTTGGTGAATCATTGTTCGGAAGAACATCCAGCAGGCTGTTGTCCTCACCATCCACAAAAGGAGCATCTACAGATACATGCCTTCCTGAAACCCTGAGTGTATCCGAAACCTTTTCCCTGGGAAGGTCAAGCACTTCAGCAAGCTCCTCAGGAGAAGGAGTCCTTTCAAATTCCTGCTCAAATTTTGAGAAGGCCTTATTAATTTTGTTCAGCGAACCTACCTGATTGAGTGGCAGACGTACAATCCTGGACTGTTCAGCCAGAGCCTGCAGAATGGACTGACGAATCCACCAAACAGCATAGGAAATAAATTTAAATCCCCTGGTCTCATCAAACTTCTCAGCAGCTTTTATCAAGCCAAGATTTCCCTCATTGATTAAATCAGGAAGACTGAGTCCCTGGTTCTGGTATTGCTTGGCTACAGAAACCACAAATCTCAAATTTGCCCGGGTAAGTTTTTCAAGTGCATCACGGTCACCCTTTTTGATCCGTTGCGCCAATTCCACTTCTTCCTCCACCGTGATCAATTCCTCTTTCCCTATCTCCTGAAGATATTTATCTAAGGAAGCGCTCTCCCGGTTCGTGATTGATTTTGTGATTTTTAGCTGTCTCATTATTCTTTTTCGAAATTTAGATTGCGAAATTAGACTCTTTTTAAACTAAAGTCAATACAAATAACATGTTTTTAACATCCTGCTCGGATATTTATTTCCTCATTGACAATCACTTAGTTCTAAAATTACTACTTACAATCCGCGCAGAATCCTCCTTATCCCCTTAGAATGAGATATCGTTTCATGTATAGCTTTAATTATTTAGTCCCTTTTTGCCCCTTAGGAAAGTAAATTCCGTTGAAACCGCAAAGTTACAAACGTATTGCGTAATATGCAATTAATCCGTCAGGATAAATTCCTTCAATATAAACACCCCCATCAGATGCATCCAGTACTCCTTTAATATCTTCAACACTACCAACCTTTTCGTTATTCATCTCCGTAACAATAAATCCTTCTCTGATCCCTGCGCTGCGGAACTTTCCGCCCCTGATACCTGTTACTTTAACACCGCTGTTTATTCCCAGCTTCTCCCTGTCGCTGGAGGATATTTTATCAAAACTGGCTCCGAAAGCTGATATCTCCACTTCTTTTTCAACAATTCCTGTCCCTCCCTGGGTATTGCGTAATACAACATCCATGTGAATAACTCGGTTCTTCCGGTTTAATGTAACAGAAATCTTATCGTTGGGGCGGTAGCGGCTTACCTGCTCCTGGAGTTCAGCGGGACTGTTGACTTTAACGCCATTGATTGCTGTGATCACATCATATTGCTCTATACCCGCATCAATCGCTGCTCCTTCCGGTCTAAGTCCCGTTACAAGAACGCCCTCAATTGTATTTATATTGTATTTCCTGGACTGCTCAGCATCCAGTTCGACTATGGTAACACCAAGGATGGCCCTCTGCACGGCTCCGTATTCAATAATGTCCTTTGTAACCTTCTGTACAATGCTTACCGGGATGGCAAAAGAATACCCAGTAAAAGCACCTGTCCTGGATGCAATGGCAGCATTCACCCCCACCAGTTCTCCACTGGTATTTACCAGGGCTCCCCCACTATTGCCAGGATTCACCGCGGCATCAGTCTGAATAAATGATTCAAGAGCAAGTTCAGCCCTCAGTATGTTAATATTTCGCGCCTTTGCACTAACAATTCCTGCTGTTACAGTGGACGTAAGATTGTAAGGATTTCCCACGGCAAGGACCCATTCCCCAAGCCTCAAATCGTCAGAATTTCCAAATTCAAGGAAAGGCAGGTTCCTGCCTTGACTTTCAGAACTGCAAGGTCTGTAGTAGGATCTGTTCCCACGATAGTAGCATCAAAAGTCCTTTTGTCATTTAAGACTACCTCAACCTCCTGGGAACCCTCAATTACATGGTTATTGGTTACTATATATCCATCAGATGTAAGAATAACACCTGAACCATATCCAAGCACCCTGGGCTCATCACTTTGCTCCGGTATCCCGAAGAAAAAATCATAGAAGGGGTTACCTGAACTTTCTCTGAATGCCTTGGTTTTAACATGTACCACCGCATCCACAGCGATTTCGGCCGCTGGTGTAAAGTTTGCAGGTCCATTGTCCGAAGGCGGGGGAAGATTAACATAGCGCATCCTCGGGGATTCCTGGATAAGCGTAACAGGTTCCGTTTTTTCGATTGAACTGTATACAATGACTGCGACAATCCCACCCACTATGGCAAGTAACATTGATCCAAAAATTCTTCTGGCTTTCATCTTATGCAATTTATCTGTATAACAACTGTATCACCTATTTGTTCGCCCCGGCAATTGGTAAATAAGCCGCCTGACTTTGCGGAGCAAAGTAGTGGCGATTTATTAATTCCGGGGCAATCAATGTAAAATTACAAATTCAAAACGAGCTGAAGATTCATAATGTTACAAATACTTAGTATTTTTAGGAATATTTAACAAAAAGGCCAGTGAGGTTCGAATTTCATAAATATCATGGTACGGGAAATGATTTCATAATGATCAATGATCAGGGATCGAAATTCCCTGCTGAAAACCATGAACTAATCAAGAAACTTTGTGAACGAAGGTTCGGGGTAGGTGCAGATGGACTTATCCTTCTGCGCAAAGATGAGGATACAGATTTCAGAATGTTGTATTTCAATTCTAATGGCAGGGAAGGAAGCATGTGTGGTAACGGGGGGCGTTGTGCTGCAGCATTTGCCTACGAAAGGAAGCTGTGCAACAATGCTGCGACTTTTATTGCTGTTGATGGCATACATGTTGCCAAAATTGTCAATCCCAGGCATGTTCAGTTGAAAATGAAGTCTGTAAATTCAGTAAAAATTCAGGCAGACCATTATGAACTGGATACAGGCTCTCCGCATTTTGTAACATTTGTTGAGCATATTGAAGAAATGGATGTATTCGGCATGGGCAAAAAAATCAGGTTGAGTAATGCATTCAAAGCCGAGGGGATCAATGTGAATTTCGTCGAAATTACCGATAGCAATCTTTTTGTACGTACCTATGAACGAGGGGTAGAAAATGAGACCTTCTCCTGTGGAACGGGAGTTGTCGCTTCTGCCCTCTGTGCCTCTCTCAGATATCCGTCTGAGACCAATGAATTTGATGTAAAGACAAGGGGAGGTGACCTCAAAGTATCCTTCAGAAGGGAAGAAGAACAAAAATTCCGGAATATCATCCTGGAAGGCCCCGCTGAATTTGTTTATAAGGGAACCATCGAAACCTAAATTGAAGCCACATGATCCATCCTTACCTGCAGCCTCTGATTGAAAAGTATGAAGCCAGCAGGAATCCTGTGAAGGCCCTCCAGATGAAAAAATACATGAAGGACCAGTTCGAGTTCTACGGGATCCCAACACCTGAACGCAGGGCCATGATGAGTGAACACATTAAAGGGGCCGGACTGCCGGAATGGACAGAAATTGACAGTATATCACGCAATCTCTGGGAAATGGAGGAAAGAGAGTGGCAGTTTACACAATTGGATCTGATGAATCGGATGAAAAAACAGCTGGTTCCTGAAAACCTCCCATTGCTGGAATACCTTATCACCACCAAATCCTGGTGGGACACAGTTGATGGACTCTCCGGATGGTTTGTAGGTGAACTTTTCAAACGTTACCCGGAACTAATTCCTCCAACCACTAATAAATGGATGTCCTCCGGTGATATCTGGCTCCAGCGAAGCTGCCTGCTCTTCCAGCTAAAGTATAAGAAAGATTCCGATCTGGATTTACTTTTCGGGTTCATTGAAAAACTCTCCCATCATAAAAGCTTCTGGATACGAAAGGCAATTGGATGGACCCTGCGCGAATATTCCAAAACTGATCCTGCAGCCGTAAGTCATTTCGTCGACACTCATCCCGAACTCTCCGGCCTGAGTAAACGTGAAGCCCTTAAAGTCATTAACAGGGCAAATAGCAGCAATTAAGTTTCCGGATCATGCCGGATATACCTGTCTGGTAAGCTCATTTTGCATAACTTGCTATAACAAACCATAAAAACCCCTTATTATGAAATCAAACGTGATTCCTTCAATTGGAGCAATCCTTATCACTCTCATCTTCTGTACATTAACTTATGCCCAGGAAACAGGATCCCTTGTTGACGAGCGGGATGGCACAGAATATAAAACTATAAAAATAGGAGAACAATGGTGGATGAGCGAAAACCTGGCCTTTAAAACCAATAGTGGATGTACGACTTATACAGGAATTGAGGATTATGTCAAAACCCATGGTTACTTATACAACTGGAAAATGGCCCTGGAAGTCTGCCCTGCAGGTTGGCACCTGCCCTCCTATTCTGAATGGACAAAACTGTCCAACCAGCTTGGAGGTAATACAGTTGCGGGTGGAAAAATGAAGGAGATCGGTACAACTCATTGGAAAAGTCCAAATACAGGAGCAACAAATTCAAGTGGATTTTCTGCCCTGTCCAGCGGCCGCAGCGATGATAATGAACATATGGGGTATATAGGTTATATTACCTTTTTCTGGACATCTGAAGATGAAGGCGAGGAAGATGGTATCTGTATGGCATTATACTCTGCCAAGGCAGAAATTACATTATACATGGTGAAGAAAAATGAAGGATTTTCAGTTCGCTGTCTCAAAGATTAACACCACCTGACGCCGCGCCAGCGGTGTAATAGCGCTTCATGCAAGGACGAGGGCATTGCTAAAAAGCTGCCTGACGCCGCGCAGCGGTGTAGCAGCGCTTCATGCAAGGACGAGGGCATTGCTAAAAAGCTGCCTGACGCCGCGCCAGCGGTGTAGCAGCGCTTCATGCAAGGACGAGGGCATTGCTAAAAAGCTGCCTGACGCCGCGCCAGCGGTGTAGCAGCGCTTTAGCAATGCCCGAGTCCTACACATCAATATTAGCGTACTTCGCGTGAGTTTCAATAAATTCCCGCCTGGGTGGTACCTCATCTCCCATCAGCATAGAGAATATCCTGTCTGCTTCGGCGGCGGAATCAATTGTAATCTGCCTGAGCGTGCGGTTCTCAGGATTCATCGTTGTCTCCCATAATTGCTCTGCATTCATTTCACCGAGACCTTTGTAGCGTTGTATATGTATACCGCTCTCAGATCCGTTCTTGGCAAATTCCTTCATTGTGGATTTGCGCTCTTCTTCGCTCCAGCAATATCTTTCATTTTTACCCTTCCTGACCAGGTAAAGAGGTGGAGTGGCGATATAGAGATAACCTTCCTGGATCAGTTCTGTCATATAACGAAAAAAGAATGTCATGATCAGGGTCGTAATATGGCTTCCGTCAACATCGGCATCAGTCATGATAACAACCTTGTGATAACGGAGCTTTTCCAGGTTCAGTGCCTTGCTGTCTTCCTCTGTGCCAATGGTAACACCAAGGGCTGTAAAGATATTTTTGATCTCTTCATTTTCGAATATCTTATGTTGCATGGCTTTTTCGACATTCAGAATCTTTCCCCTGAGGGGCATAATAGCCTGAAAATGCCTGTCCCTTCCCTGCTTGGCTGTTCCACCCGCAGAATCACCCTCCACAAGGTAAAGTTCGCATACAGATGGATCTTTTTCTGCACAATCAGCCAGTTTTCCCGGCAATCCGGCTCCGGAAAGTACATTTTTACGCTGTACCAGTTCCCTGGCTTTGCGTGCAGCATGTCTTGCGGTGGCAGCCAGGATGACTTTCTGGACAATTACCCGGGCATCCTTTGGATTTTCTTCCAGGTAATTAGAAAGTTCACCGGAAATGGCCTGATCAACAGCTCCCATAACCTCCGAGTTCCCAAGTTTGGTCTTGGTCTGTCCCTCGAACTGAGGTTCCTGGACCTTAATGGATATTACAGCTGTAAGTCCTTCTCTGAAATCATCCCCGCTGATATCAAATTTAAGTTTTGACAGCATGCCTGATTTATCAGCATAGGCTTTAAGGGTACGTGTTAGTCCACGGCGAAAACCGGCAAGATGCGTGCCTCCTTCAATAGTATTAATATTATTTACATAGGAATGCACATTCTCGCTGAATGAGGTATTATACTGCAGGGCCATTTCAACGGGAACGCCGTTTTTCTCGGTATCAATATTAATTATCTTCTGTATGAGTTTCTCACGCGTGGCATCGAGCAGCTCAACAAATTCTTTGAGCCCATGCTCGGAATAAAAATGCTCACTTCGGAATTTCCCCTCCTCGTTACCGTTGCCATTACCGTTTTCTTCCTTTTCACGTCTATCGGTAATGTTCAGACTGATCCCCTTGTTAAGGTAGGCGAGTTCACGCAGACGGGAAGCAAGTATCTCAAAATTGAAATCGGTAGTGGTGAATATTGTATCGTCCGGCTTGAAAGTGATAATTGTACCCGTTTTATCAGATTTCCCGATAGATCTTACTTTCTCCATGGGTTTACCCCTCTCATACTCCTGGAGGTAAACCTGGCCGTCCCTGTGTACCTCTGCACTCAATTTTGTTGACAGGGCATTAACACATGAAACACCAACCCCGTGAAGACCACCCGAAACCTTATAGCTGTCCTTGTCGAACTTTCCCCCGGCATGAAGCACAGTCATAACCACTTCAAGAGCAGATTTCCCCTCCTTTTCATGCATATCAATCGGTATTCCCCTTCCATCATCAGTAGTGGTTACCGTACCATCCTCATTGATCACCACATCAATGGTATCACAATGCCCGGCAAGTGCTTCGTCAATTGAATTATCGATTACCTCATACACCAGATGATGCAATCCTTTGGTACTAACATCACCAATATACATGGCGGGACGTTTACGAACCGCTTCAAGTCCTTCAAGAACCTGTATACTTTCAGCAGAATATCCTGAATTTCCGTTTTTTGTTTCCATCCCTTCGTTTTCCTGTATTTTATCTTTTTCTTCCATTATTCAGTATTTATTTACCCTGGTCAATTATGCATAACATACGCATTAATCTTTTAGTTAAAGCCGGTAAATCAGGGTGAATTTATTGCTTTTGGGCTTTACTCTTGAAAATGACTCTAAGGCTTAGTCCAGAGTTATGTGATTTGTTCAAATAATACTCTTTTATCTTGCTCTTTATCAGTAACTTAAAAATTAAGATCTGATTCTCCGTTATACAGGGTAAAAGTACGAAAAAAAAGCCGGTTTTCATTCATAAAAACAGCTAAAAAGCAGGAAGATTATTAACATCAAATAAACAGAAAATTAAAGGGCATATGTTAAGCCAAACATCACATTAAATCCCATTCCTGAATAGTAGTTCCAGGACTGGTTTCGGGCACCCAGGATATTATTCAGGCGAATAAATCCGGAAAGTATTTTTGTATACCTGTATTCGACACCCAGGTTCAGGTCAACATACCCCTTTAGGGTGAGCAGATCTGTATCCAGGGGAGAGGGTGCTGCATACCGTTTGCCCACATAAAACGCTTCCAGGTCAACAAGTATTTTGTTATGAAGGTTATATTGCTCTGTAAGCGAAACAATCAGACTGGGCATATGCCATGGCTTCTCTTGTCCCTGCATCTTATATTGGTTCCAGGTAACGGAAAGGAGTCCACTCAGACGATCTGTCTGCATGTGTTTCAGCTCTCCATGAATTTTCATCAGGTCAATGCTGTCGTAAACAACATTGAATGTATTACCAAGGATATCAACCGTATCATTGACAAAAAAGGGCAAATTATCAATCAGGGAATAGCTGGCGTTCAGGTCATAGGAAATTTCACGGGAGAAGCTTCCTTTTAATCCCATATACCCTCTTATTTTATGATGGGTATTCTCCACTTTAAGTCCCGGAGCTATATACCGGTTCTCCTCAACAACTCTGCGGTAATTATTAACTTGCAGATGACCATCCACTCCAAAATAGGGCATCAGTACTCCCTGAACCATATTAATCTGTAGGAGAGCTTCCGGATAGATAAGGGGATCTATATCCTTTCCATGAACATCAAGCCCTAATCCCAGCCCAATTTTATATATAAATTCATTTGTATTTTTCCCAAACCAGGGATTCAGCCGGATCACAGTATTATTGACTGAATCAATAGATTCACTGGTATAATAATATTCACCACCTACCCCAATTCCATAAATAGTCCCGGAACGAAACCGTTCATTAAAATCAGCACTTAAAACAGCTGCCTGCTCAAAATTTTTGTAATTGTCGTAGGTGTAAAAATAATCCAGGGAACTCTCATAATTGAGATGAAGGGAATCTTTATGTGTTGATCCCATCCTTATTCCCCCGCCAAGTTTCACGTAATTCTGTTTGATCTGTTCCTTTGGCAGTAATGTATCCCCAAATGCTGCATTCGGATTATAGCCATAAAAATTTCCCCCGTCATATGCTCCGGTGATCCTTCCCGACAAAAAGGATTTGTTAAATATTTTTTTTCCATAAACATTAACAGAATTATCAAAATACCCGGGTTTCACCTTCTGATCATTATCCAGCTTTACTTTCCCGTTTATGGAATAATGTTTCAAATCAATTCCCCACTGGCTTTTTTTACTTCGAAGGGAATTAATCCTGAGTTCAGCATAGGGCGCCAGGTAATTTCCAAAACCAAGTTTCAGAAATGATCTGTAGAGCTTGGTCAGGGGAGCATTGACCAGACGTGCCGGTGTAATAGGCCGTACTTCGAATTTTGTATCGAATTTCTGGGGACGAATGCTGTAATCAAAGTCCGGTCGGATACTTATGGAATCACTTACCATCGGAAGGATATTAATCTTATAAGCATCCGACAGGCTGGGTTGATAAGGTTTTACGACAACGATCTCCTTATCGATAGGGTCCTGGGCAAATAATCCTTCCGGCAATCCTGTGATAATTGCCAGACAGAGGGCCAGTATATATTTTATTAGCTCTTTCATTGGTTTATTGGTTCAGGATAACCTGAGCTCCTTTTTTCCATTTCGACTTCGAGTTGTTCTTCCGGCCTTGTTTCCTGGATTTCCTGTCTTTTCATTATCTCAGCCTTCTTTCTGCGGGCAATGTCAAGAATTCCGTCTTCGTTGTTCTCATAATAATCAATTATACTCGAAAGGGTCTGTACTGCCTGGAAATCGTCTTCCTTCACCAGATACAGGTCTGACAGCAGGATAAATGATTTTGCCATCCAGAATTCATGAGGAGTATTCAAATCAATGAATTCGAAGATGATATTTTCAGCATCCTCGTAGTCCTTCCTTATGTATTGAATCTCAGCCACCCGGTATTTGGATTCTGCACCTTCCTGGCTGCTGACCTCCGTAGCAACTTTTCTGAACTCCTCAAGGGCCAGGGCAAAGCGGTCCTGAGCATAAAAAGATTTTGCAACGATGAAGTTGGCTTCCCGGATAAGTTCATCTGATAATTTTTCTTCCCGGAGGACAGCCCTTGCCGCGTCAATTGCATCTCCGGACTCTTCAAGTAAGTAATAGCATCGCATCATGCCAATTGAAGCCTCTTTCAGGTTGCGGTTAACCTCACCGATTTCCTTCAGCATAAGGTAATTTTTCAAAGCTTCTCTGTAGTTTTTATAATCAAAATTTATTCTGGATACTGTCAGCAATGCAGGCTCGGTAAATATATTTCTTGGTCTGCCTATGACAAATTCCAGTGCCATCATCGCCTCAATATGGTTCTCCGCCTTTAACTCACATTCAGCCATATAGAAATGGGCATTCACAAGGTAGGCTCCGGATTCAAAATTGTTTATGTAGTTTTTAAATGCTGGTACTGCTTCTCCGCACCTTCCCTGTAGGTAGAGGTTCTCGGCTGCCAGGTAAGAAAGAGAATCCTGTTCATTGACTGAAATGCCGACATCCTTTCCAAGGCTTTCCACGTAGGCAAAATATTCGCCAACCTGGTTTTTCTCAACATATACATTCTTTATCCCCAACAAAGCATTATTTGCTTCCTGGGTACCCGGAAATTCTGAAACAGCTCTTTTATAATATACAAGTGATTCATCCGCTCGACCCAGATTATAATGAATCAGTCCAAGTTGATTAAGAGCCTTTGATACATATGTGCTTTTGGGATGTCCGTCCAGGATCTTCTTATAATACGGAATGGCCTTCTCAAACTCCAGGAGTATGAAATAACTTCGACCTGTTTCGTACAAGGATTCCGGAATGTAATTGGATTTAGGATATTCACCTGGAATCCTGCCTAATATTTTGATTTTTTCATTGTATTTCTTAAGCACCCCCAGGGATATTCCTTTCTGAAATAAGGAGTAATCCACATCCATAATACCGACAGCTATGGCCTTATCATAATATTCAATTGCCTGCATGTACCGGGCATCAATAAAATACATATCAGCAATACGGTTATAAGAGTCTCCTATTACCTTGCGGTTTCTTTCAGTGCCGATGGTTTCAAATCTCCTGAACCAGGAAAGGGCTTCCTTATGATTCCCCTGTTTGAATTCGGAATAACCCATATTATAATGACAGACTGCATATTCTCTTAAACTGCTTGCCCCGTCGGCTCTCATAAAATCCTGATAGAGCTTGCTGGCCTCTTCATAATTCTTCATCCTGTACTGACACTCACCTTTCCAGTAATAACAAAGGGCCTGGAGAGAACGATCGTATTGGCCATATTGAAGAGAGGCATCGAATTTATCGCTGGCCTCCTGAAAAGAAAGATCGTTGAATAATTCCATTCCCCTGAAAAATGCTACTCTTTGGTAGGACTTCTCAATGTCCGGAGTTTTTCGCTGAATCCTCTCCAAACTGGTAAGAGCTCCCCGGTAATTCCGAGTCCCCATAAAGGCCAGCACCATGTAATTATACGCCTCATCCAGGCGTTCAGAGGCAGGATATAAGGAGATGTAGCGGGAGAAACCCTTAACAGCTTCGTTAAAAGGGGAGATTGACAACTCATAGGTCACAACGGCATAATTGAATGTAGCATCCTCTTTTATAGCCTTGTCATAATCCATCCTGGAGGCAGCTGAGAAAGACAATCTTGCCTGGTATTTATCACCCAGTTTTACATAGCAGTCTGCCATATGGTAGAGAGCACTCTGGGCAAGTGCAGATTTTCCAAGCGACACTGTCTTAAAGTACTTCTTTGCCTTTTCGTAATCCCCTGTCATATAATAGGCAAAACCCATCATGTACTTGTCTTCTGGAAGAGTATAGCTGGTCTCTTCATGGTATTTCTCAAGGTGCTTGACAGCCTCAGGGTACATATCTTTATGAAAATAAGCCTCTCCCAGAATCCTTGTCATTTCACCAAATCTCTTTGGTGTTACAGTTTCAAGCAATGCAGGAGCGTATTCGATTACCTTGTCCCATTTCTTCTGCATGAAGTAAATCTGGGTTACATAATAGGGAGTAATGGGTGAAAAGGTTTCATCTTCGCTTAGGGATAAGAAGCCTTTAAGTGCCGTCTCGTAATTCTTCTGTTCGTAGTTTACATGGGAATAATAATAAGTAGCAGGGGCAGTGTACCTGTTATCTGAATTTAGGATTTCATAAAATGCCACCCTTGCTTCCTCGTATTCCTTTCTTCTGAAATGACTGTACCCAATACTGAAAAAGTATTCTGACTGTTGTTCATCATCCAGGTCCATATGTTCAACCTGTTTCATCCATCTCAGGCAATTACCGTACTGCCTGTCCCTGTAAGCCAGGTTTCCGAGGGCAAAAAGGGCATCGTTGAGCAAAGGGCTTTCTGGATTATTCTTGACAAAATTGAAAAGCAGATATTGAGCATCATTCTGGAAAAGTTCTACTGCACAGATTGCATGGAGGTAGCCTGCATGCTCGGCATAAAGGCTGGAAGTTTCTTCATTCTTTCGAAGATAGTCCTCAAATCGTTCCATTGCCGCCCCGTACTTCTCCTTTTCGTACAATTCTTTCCCATCCAGATAATCCTTGTCCCTGTGGGTAAAGGTCTGGCTTTTTTGGGCATTTGTTTGCGAAAACGGTACTATCCAGATGGATATAAGTACAAATGCGGCTATCCTAATAATCTTCTTGATCATCTTTCTCTCTACAGCATTCTAACGGATTTAAAAGTACTTTATTTTAAATTCAGATAGGAATCAGATTAAGGTGAACAACTAACATACTTATTAACAATTTTCGGAGAATCTATTAAAGCTGGCGGATTGGTATATTCATTTTTATTCTAATTTTACCGGATGCCTTTAGATACCATCATACGTTTTGAAAATGCAGATGTCTTCATTCAGGACCACCTGGTCTTAACAGATGTTAATTTCCAGGTTAACAAGGGTGAATTTCTTTTCCTTATCGGGAAGGTGGGAAGCGGAAAAACCAGCCTGATCAGAACCATTAACGCCGAATATCCGCTTTTGAAAGGGGAAGGATTTGTTTCTGAATTCAGTTTACATGATCTGAAGCGCAAGCAAATACCCTTTTTACGAAGAAAACTGGGGATTGTATTTCAGGATTTCCAGTTATTGACGGATCGCAGCATCAGCGATAACCTCGCTTTTGTGCTCAAAGCAACAGGCTGGAAGGAAAAAAATGATATTGAGAAGCGGATCTCTGAGGTATTGGAACGAGTGGGACTCGCCACCAAGGGTTATAAAATGACTCACCAACTTTCCGGAGGAGAACAGCAAAGGGTTGTGATTGCCAGGGCCCTCCTGAATGATCCTGAAATAATCCTGGCAGACGAACCAACCGGGAATCTGGATCCTGAAACCTCCCTGGATATTATGAACATACTTACAGATATCAGCAAGAATGGAAGAGCTGTGATCATGGCTACTCACAATTACAACCTGATAGATAAATATCCCGCAAGAACACTAAGGTGTGAGAACGGCAGTCTGATCTAGTCCATAACACAGATCTAAACAAATACAACATCACCATCACCGTCCTGGAAAGAAACAGCATCGGGATTGGGTAATTGTTTTTTCAAATCCCTTGATACATAATAATTCTGTACCATCTCCCTTGAGTTGAGAATGGGACCAGGAGAGAAAATTTCATTCACAGAAGATTGATAGCATGTGAAATAGGCAATGTTGTTGGACTGCATATAATGATTTAAAACCTTTGAAATATTTTCGGAAGCTTCAGGTTTAAAAACTGCATATGGGAGGCTCATCTTCTCCCCATTAATAACAATCCAGAGAAAGCCATTGAGGGATCCCTTCCCATCCTTCATGCTTACACAGATGTTTTTAAACCTGGAGGAGACTGATGAAAAGTAATACCGATGGTCTTTATCTGAACCTGGTCTTACCCACGGCCAGGAAGTGATCCAGTTAAAATCCTCCGGTCCACGCAAACTGAAACCGGTTCCATGGTTTTCTTCCAGAAAATCAATCACATTAAAATCCACTGTGTTTTTTTCTTCATAATCCACATCCCCGGGGGTGGAGCTCTGGATACCTATCCTTAGTTGCTGGATAGAATTCAGTATTCTGTCTGACAGGCTTAAAAGGGGCCTTGACCTTTTATACAGCTTGCCTCGATTTCCAAGAAGACCTGCCATGGTACTTCGCTGGTAGTATCGTACACCCGGATTCTCCCGGTACAATTCAAACCGGCCGCTTTTATCATATACCGCCTTGGATTCAGGAGCGTAATTGGTATACATCAGCTGATGCCCCCAATCGGTGTAAGCTTCTTCGAATAACCTGCTGGCCAAACCCTTTCGGCGCATATCGGGACGCACCCAGTTCCCACTCAGCCAACCAAACCGTATATCTCCATGCCGGTCCGGTAATATACATCTGTAAGCTATCAATTCTTCCCCCTCAAATCCAAGGTACATAATATTGTCCCCTGGTTCCAGCCTGGGATTATTCAGCCAGCTCTCTGCCCGATGGGGGGATACAGGCACAATAAGCATATCCCGGTATTGCTCAGAATCCATAAATTCTTTCAGCCTGGCTGCATTATATTTTTCAATCCTCATGATCTTCTCAGTTCATTCCTGCCAACCGGACCTTTTCCGAGGTAATACAGGTACTCTCCCTTTATTATACGCCTGGCAGACGCATTCTCTGCCTCCATCTGTATCCTGTGAAAATGATTCTTCTCAGGATCATTCTTCATACCTGCGGTACCAAAACTTGCATCCAGCCTGGGCATACCCGGAGCTTTTATGGCCGAGAAAAAATTGCCCGGAACACCGTCGTCACTAAAAGGGAAAGAAAATATCCCATACCCCAGGTCCAGTTCTTTTTGAAGAAATTCCAGGCTTTCCCTGAACTGGCTGAGGCGCTCTCTCTGATTCAGCAATCCAAAATGGGGATGATCTTTACTGTGTGCCCCAATGAAAAAACCACGATCGGACAGTTCTCTGATCTGTTCCATGCTCATATAGGGCTTTTTTACTCTCAGAAAAGTCTTAAAATCAAGATCAACCAGTCGGGCCACCTCATCTAGAACTCTTCGGTTCTCATAGGAGAGTTCCAGCAGAAACTCTGTAACACATTTCTTCCCGGAACTGGCCAGGTGATACCTGCTCTGTAATAATTCAGTAACCGAAGGGGAATACTGAATTTTCTCAAACCTGTCAATCAACAGGCTTGATTTATACCTGTAAAATAAATCCCGGTTATTAATAAAATCTGTATTTATAAAAAAGGCAGCCGGAACTCCTTTTGCTATGAGGACAGGAGATACAACATTATAAATTTCTGAGAGTCCATCATCAAAAGTGAGGAACATGGCAGGTTTCGTTCTTTTGTTCTGGGATGGAGAAATTAGTTCTTCTAATCCCACAGGTTCAAAATGCCTTAACAGGAAATCCAGGTCTTTGCGAAATCCTTTCAGGCTGCGAACCGGGTAAACATTCTCCACATGCGGCATGGTATTGTCCGATACAGCATGATAGTAAGGAAATACCAGGTTCTGTCCGGTCATCCTTACCAACAACTTCATGGGAATCCATCCCCCTGCCCTTCCCAGTGTCATTTTGAATGCCTGTCTCATATTTTGAGTAGTGTAAAAGGAAATTTTTTATGAATTATTCTTTGATAAGAAGTCTTTACACCTCCAAAACCCTCAAAGAACCTTGCAACTCCTGGTAGATCGGATCCTTCAAAATCAAATACTGTCGACTTCCCACGTGAATCTTCAATCAGCTTATCCATAAGGACGAACATAGCCCGGGTTTCTTTTCCAGAGGGACTCGAACAACCGTTCATATAGATTATCCTGGTTTTAGCATATCCAAGTACAGCGGATGCCTGAAGTTCATTGTTTAAAAACACACCGAATGCCCTGGCCCGCCCCCGCTCTGCAAGTCCCTTGAAAAGATTTTCCATATACTCCCGGCCTACGGCCACTTTTTCTCCGGGTGCAAACTTCAGGTCCAGGTATTCTGAAATGTCCATTTCCCTGTACTCAAATGGATTTGATTTTCCTTTCTGAATATTTCGTTTGGTATTTGAATTATAGGCAGTCCCTGCCTTCCCGAGATCTAGTTCATAGTTAGCTCTCTTTTTGGATTCCATCACTCCGGGCAGGGTCCCGTTTTCCCTGTTTAAACAGATATTAATATAAGGGAAACGCTTCAATATTTCAGAGAGGAATTCCTGAATGTTACCATCAGAGGCTGGTTTTGCAGCAAAAACACCCAGCTGCTGGGCAAGAATGGGCTGAAGCAGAAGCCTAAACCCTGCTTTTCGGGTAACCGTCAGAGGCATAACCATTTCATAATCGCCCATGACAAGGGCATCCCATCCGGGATTAACCAGATCCAGGTACCAGGAATAGGGGTATAGAGTCTCAAAAACTGCATTTTCAATACAGCTGTCCCATTTCTCCCGGTTCACTTCAATATTTTTCAGGTATTTGACCAAGGTGCAAGTATATCAGTCATCTGTAAATATACATCCTTCCATCCTTTCCACTCACCGTAATCGCTGAAAGCATCATTATGCCAGATGCTAATAAGTGTTCCTCCGGTATCCCGCACCGATCCGGCGATTTTAAGGATCTTATCAAGCGCCATCTCCGGTGATAGCTTCATATAATCCTTCAGTGTTCTGTCCATTACCTGGAAAGGAAATACTCTAAGTTCTGTTTCCTCTTCCTTTTCCAAATCATAGAAAAAGAACGGTCTTGCTGTACCGGCCCGGAATCCTGCATGGGAGGCAAAGCCCATACTGTATTCCTCCCGGATGCCAAGGTAGAGGTAATTCCGGTAGGATTCAGGCAAACGGAATTTAAGAAAGTGCTGCCTGCTGCATATAATCTCCTCTCCTGTAATGGAGGAAAGTGTACCCAGTTCATTCCTGAGTTCAGAAAGATCCCCTGAAGCCCTGTAAGAAGGATGTATCCCGGTATCAGCAAAGGATTGAGCCTGCTTTACCAGGATTTTAAAAGCTTTGCTTCCAGGAGAAATACTTTTATCGAATTTCCCATACCTTGAGGTCAGAAAAAATATCTTAGGCCGGATATTGTGAAGGGCATGTATAGCCTTTATTTCCATATATGTATCAAAAGGATCCTTCTCCTCCCCTCTTAAGACTGCTTTTCTCCTGGAGGGCTCATCAATTCCTTTCATGCCAGCTTTAATCCTCGCCCCGAGGGTTCTGAGTTTCCCCCTGTGCAGATAGGCGTAGGGAATGTCAATATCTGAGGTTGGCAGAAAGCGGAATTCAACTTCTGGCAGCTTGAAATCAGGATATTGCTCATGCAAAGCATTACCAAAATCCCTGATCCAGATATCCACAACAGGTATTTCGAGAAAATCATTCTTCCCGGCCACAGCGTTTTCAGCAACAAATCGCCCGTGAATATCAGGTTTGAAATCCAGGTATTCCTCATAGCGGGAAATCATAAAGAAAACTGCAGAAAAAAGATCAAATCCCAATCCATTAAGGGTTGGCACAACTCCATCTCTGGTCGGTTCCCTTTTGCTAAACAGAACCGGTATTGAGCCTGAAGCATCAAGCATGACATCGACATTTTCAATACTCCTCGATCCAAGAAAACCTGATACAGGAATAGAAAATCCATCTTCAATAACCCTGGTCGAGTAATTGATTTTTGCTCCTTCATGCTGTTCAAAAACCTCAGGATCGGTAATGAGTTCGACCTCTTCCTGAAAAACATCCCTGAATATGAAATCCAGAACATAATTCAGCCGTGATGTGATATTTTCAGTATAAATCAGCATAAGGTGATACTATAACGAAGATCATACATCAAGTATTACAATGGTCACACCTGAGCCTCCCAGGTCAACATGCTCATCTCCGTAAGTTGTTACAAGATCTACCGTATCGAGGTACTGCCTGATTAAATGCCGAAGTATACCATCCCCTTTTCCGTGAAGTATCCTTAAATCACGATGCTGGACCATAATGGCTTCATCTATCATAATGGATACGCTCCTCAGTGCCTCTTCAGCCCGCTTACCCCTGACATCAATATCCGGCCGAAACTGTATTTTTCTTCTGGCTATATCCCAATCTGCATAGTCCCCGGCCCTACCGGAACCGGTAGATCCCTTATCCACTTTCTCTTCTGCAACTTTTTCGAGTTTATCTATCCCCACACGGGTTGAGAGATGTCCAAACCGTACTGTTGCCTTATTCCCTTTCCGCTCCAGAACCTCACCGACTACCTCCTGTTCCTTCATAATTACAAAGTCACCCTCATGGATGGAGGGATCAAGCTGCTTTTCAGGAGTTTTTCTGGCTGGTTCAAGCTGACCAAAGCGCTGACGCTTTTGCCTGACTTCCTTTTCCTTTTCCTTTACTTTTTCAACCTTTAAGGAAACAGGATCCTCCTCCCTGCTGGTTTTCCTTTCTGTTTCTTCCCTGAACTTCAGGAGTTTCTCTCTTGCATGGCGGGTTTTTTCCTTATCCGCCTGGCTCTCACGAATCTCCCTTATTGTGTTTTCAATCTTTCTATTAGCCTCACGTAAAAGGTCTTCAGCCTCAGCTTTGGCATTTTTCAATATTTCCTTTCGGATCTTTTCAGCATCTTCCAATTCCCCTGCATATTTACCCAGGGTTTGCTGCAATCTCTTCTCTGATACCCTGATCTTATCTCTTTTTCCTTCCCAATAACGTTTATCTCTTATTATCTGCCTGAGATGTTTGTCGAACTCTACATGATCTTCCCCCACTCTCTCCGAGGCAGCTTTAATTACTTCTTCCGGGAGACCAATAGTTCTTGCAATTTCAAAAGCAAAGGATGAACCGGGCTGTCCTATTTCAAGACGGTACAATGGCAGCATTTTACCTGTATCAAACAGCATGGCTCCGTTTTCAATCCCATCTTTTTCAGCCGCAAAATGTTTCAGATTACTGTAATGTGTAGTGATCACTCCCCATGCCTCCTCTGAATTTAGTTTATCCAGGATAGCTTCTGCAATGGCTCCCCCCAGGGCAGGTTCGGTACCTGTCCCGAATTCATCAATCAACAGCAGGGTATGATCATTTGAATTCAGGGTAAAATGCTTCATGTTCAGCAGGTGGGAGCTGTAGGTACTAAGGTCATTGTCGATGGATTGTTCATCACCGATATCAATAAAAATCTGATGGAAGATCCCAACTTTGGAATCCGGATCAAGTGGAACCAGGAATCCACATTGGACCATATATTGTATGAGTCCCACAGTCTTAAGGCAAACAGATTTTCCACCTGCATTGGGACCGGAGATGAGAAGGATACGCTTTTTCTTGTTCAGGCTGATGTCGAGAGGGACTACTTTGCGGTTTTCTTTCTGAAGGGTTTTGTAAAGGATGGGATGTACTGCCTTGCTCCATTCAACCAGGGGATCTGCATGCAGATCCGGCATTACGCCATTGATATCCCTGGCGTATCTTGCCTTGGCCTGTACCATATCCATTTGAGCCAGGAACTCTGTCATTCCTGCAAGATCTTCCGCATAGGGCTCCAGATCTGAACTCAGGTGAACCAGTATCCGGATGATTTCCCTGTGCTCTGCATACCCCAGTTCCCGGATATCATTGTTTAGTCCAACGACCTCTCCGGGCTCAATAAAAACGGTTTTTCCACTTGCAGATTCATCATGAACAATCCCTGAAAGCTGTCTCTTGTTCGAAGCTGATACCGGGATAACCGGCCGGCCGTTTCGAAGAGATAATTCTGTATCTGCCTCTGCAATTCCCTCCGATTGCACTGATTTCAGAATACTCTGCAACCTTCGCGCAACCTGCTTTTCCCTGGCTGTAATTTCCGAGCGAATGCGTGCCAGTTCCTTTGAGGCCTGGTCCTTTATTATATCGTTCCGGCTAAGTATCTTATCGATCCTCTCCTGCACAAACGGGTAAAGATTCACATCCCCGCTTAATCCTGAAAGGGTTGGAAACTTATCCTTTTGTCCGGTATTTTTGAAAAAGTTCAGGATGCCCCTTACTGCCTGCAGATTCTTTCGGAGATCAGCCACCTCCTCTACCTCGAGATAGGCTCCCTGAAGTGTCAGTTTACCAATACTCTGTTGTATATCCGGATAGGGATCCATTGAAAAACCCTCCTCGGAGATCATCAGGAGGCATTCTTTTACTTTTAGGAGTCTCTCCCTGATCAGATCAAATTCTACAAGAAATTTTTCAGCATCCAGCAATGCCCGGGCAGAGTCCGAATGGCAATAAGATCTTACCGAATCGCGTATCCTGTCGAAACCAATCTTAAGCTCATAATTCTCAGGAAATACCATGTGCACAAATATAATCATTCGCTTGCAGGAGGAAAACCCCTAGAATTAACAAAAAGTTATCATCGATTTGTCAGAATTTCAGATGCTTAATTAATTTTGCATCATTATTATGCAGACATCAATGATGAAGCGGCTATTCCTGGTATTCCAATTAATATTGTCATCGTATTTCGGGCTTTCTGTACAGGATTTGGCTGCACAGGAAAGCCAACCAATGAAAGATCAGAACATAAACCTGCAACCATGGCTGGACTATAACCCCAGTCATTCAATTAATACCCGCACCAGACTCTACGGAAGTTTCGGGGCAAGAACAATCTTCCCAGCTTCCTGGCACAGGTTCTATGCCAGAGAGGCCATACGCTATGACATCACCACCTTTAACAACCGTACTCAGCGTTACAGGACCTGGCAGCTTCACGGGGGTGTGGCAAGCTTTTTTACCTACAATACCGAAGAATCTAATATATTGGAAATCAGAACATTTCAGGGTGTCCGGGTCCGGTTCCCAAATTGGAACAGGTTTCAACTTGCCCATTATGTAAGACTGGAGGAAAGGATGGAGATTGGACTCCAAAAATCCGGGGTAGAATTCGGTATCAGGGCACGTTATAAAACCGGAACCGACCTGCAGTTGCCGGGTTATCTTGTAACCGGTTTATATATCCCCCTGTATGCTGAAGTATTTTTTAACATAGAAAAGGGGGTACAGTTCAATGATGTATTCCGGTTGACCCCGGGACTAGGATACCAGGCGAATCTGAGCTGGAAGTTTCAATTCGACCTCTCCTATCATGTTACCCGACAGACAGAAACCTCCAGCAGCGCCTTACATACAAATGATATTGTTTTCCGGCTGAGGGTTTATCACATAATCCAGGGGTCCTGAAAATACCTTCAGGACGAAATTATCCGTTATTAATTGTATGGACAAAGCATTTCAAAATAAACTAATAGTCATCTCCCTCTTTGCCATTGCCATGGGAATGCTGGAGAGTGCCGTGGTAATCTATTTACGGGATATCCTCTATCCCCAAGGATTCGAGTTTCCACTTAATCCGGTACGGCCGGACCTGGTATGGACCGAAATCCTGAGGGAATTGGCCACCCTGGTAATGCTACTGGGAGTAGGCATGCTGACGGGCCGGACAGCAGCTGAAAAATTTGCCTGGTTCCTCTATGCCTTTGCTGTCTGGGATATCTTTTACTATGTATTCCTATGGCTGCTGATCTCATGGCCCGAATCATTACTGACCTGGGATGTATTATTCCTGCTTCCGGTAACCTGGACAGGACCGGTAATTTCTCCACTGATCGTGGCCTCAACCATGATCCTGCTGGCTATGCTCATTGTTAGAAAAGGATCGGAAAGTGATGGAACGGGATTGGAGGGTGATCGAGAAGGGTCGAAAAGTGATCTACCAGAATCGAAGGATATCAATTCTGATCCAGCAAAAATATCAGGATTAAGCTGGATACTTTTAATCATCGGTTCCATCGTCCTTATCACAGCATTTACATGGGATTATTCCGGTTTTATACTGGGAAAAATGAGTTTTAAGGATATCTGGACCTTACCCCAGAGCCAGGTTAATTCTATGGTGCATGAGTATATTCCCCGGAAATTTAACTGGTGGCTGTTCGGTCTTGGGGAAGCAGTGATCCTGTCAGGAATCTTTGTTTTCTGGAAGTCAATCCGTTTTCGTCCTTAATTCAGATCCTTCCGGGCTTCTTATGCCCTACTCAGTAATCCCGGCCAGTTTCAGGAAAAAAGCATACTCCATTGCAGTTTCCCGGTGATAGCGGAACCTCCCGGATTTCCCACCGTGTCCTGCGTCCATATTGGTATGCATAAGAAGCAGCTTATCATCGGTTTTCATATCCCTCAGTTTGGCCACCCATTTAGCGGGTTCCCAGTATTGTACCTGTGAATCATGCAATCCCGTTGTAACAAGCATATTGGGATATTCTTTTGCTTCCACATTATCATAGGGAGAATAGCTGAGCATATAGTCATAGGAATCCTTATTCTTGGGATTCCCCCATTCGTCAAACTCTCCTGTTGTCAATGGGATATCTTCATCCAGCATGGTAGTTACAACATCCACAAAGGGAACACCGGCAACCACCCCTTTATAAAGTTCAGGCTGCAGGTTAATTATCGCTCCCATCAGAAGTCCCCCTGCACTCCCACCCATGGCAAACAGCCTGTCAGGAGAGGTATATTTCTCCCCAATCAGGTATTCCGCACAGGAGTTAAAATCTGTAAATGTGTTGATCTTTTTGAACATTTTTCCGTCCTCATACCATTGCCTGCCATTGATCTGACTCCCCCGGATATGTGCGATGACAAAGATAAAACCACGGTCAAGCAGGCTCAGCTGTGCAGATCTGAAATAGGGGTCCATGGTATGCCCGTATGATCCATAACCATAGAGGAGGCAAGGATTATCCCCATTCTTTAACATTCCTTTTTTGTAAACAACAGACATGGGAATCTGCGTTCCGTCTCCCGCTTTAGAATACAATCGTTTTGACTCGTAATCGGAAGATTGAAATCCGCCCAGCACCTCCTGCTGCTTCATCAATTGTTTTTCCCTGGTCTGCATATTGTAATCATAGACCGAGTTTGGGGTAGTAAGAGATGAATACCCGTACCTGAGGGTGAGGGTATCAAACTCGGGATTAACAGAGATATTGGCAACATAAACTTCCTCTCCAAAATCCAGGTAATGCTCCTCTCCTGTCTCCCATGAAATAACCCGTATATTCATCAGTCCCTCTCTACGCTCAGCAAGCACAAGAAAATCTCTGAATAACTCAATATCTGAAAGTAATACATCCTCCCTGTGGGGAATAACTTCTTCCCAGTTCTCTTTGCCGCATGCATCTAAAGATGTTTTCATCAAACGAAAATTGAGCGCATCCAGGTTGGTGATGATGTAGAAATGATCGCGGAAATGTCCGATGGAATATTCGAGCTCACTTTCCCTTTCCTGGAAGATGCTGAATTCCCCTTCAGGGGTATCCGCGTCCAGAAAACGGTATTCATCCGAAAGGGTGCTTGAGGATCCAATGACCAGGAATTTATCTGATTTTGTTTTGTAAATAAAGGTATTGAAGGTCTCATCCTCCTCATGGTATACCAGGCTATCCTTATCAGGGGAAGATCCCAGTGAATGCTTAAAGATCTTATCGCTGCGAAGGGTCATTTCATCTTTATGAGTATAGAAAATTGTTTTGTTATCATTGGCCCATGTTCCGTAACCAACAGTCATAGAGATGCTTTCAGGATACAATTCCCCCGTTTCGAGGTTTTTGATATAAAGGCTGTACTCTCTTCTGCCGACAGTATCCACACCGTATATCATGAGTTTGTTATTGGGACTAATGGACTTTCCGCCTATAGCGAAATAATCGTGGCCCTCAGCCATTTCATTCACTTCCAGCAGAATCTCCTCCTCCGCCACCATACTTCCTTTTTTCCGGCAGTGGATGGGGTATTCCTTGTCCTTTTCAAACCGGGTGTAATAATAGTAACCATTATCCCGAAAGGGGACGCTTGAATCATCTTTTTTAATCCTCCCTACAATCTCATCAAATAATTTTTCCTGGAACTTCTCCGTATCCTGAAGCATTTCATCCTTATACTTATTCTCCGCTTCCAGGTATTCAATAACCTTTGGATTTTCTCTATCCCTTAGCCAGTAATACGGATCAATTCGGGTATGTCCATGGATTGTCAGTTCTTTCTCTATCTTTTCTGCAATGGGTGCTTTCATTCTCGTTGTTGTTTGGAATTGTTGACAGGCACTCAGGCCAATGCACAGGAAAATGCTTACACCTGTACGGAGGGCAAAAATAATTGAATTCACAGGTAAAGGAGTATGTTTTACTATAATTCTTCAGGCATAATTATCCATAAGATAATATAAGCGAGGGTTCCTGGGAAACCAGCACTCACGATGGATGCAACCACGTACAATACACGGACCAGGGCTATGTCCCATCCCAACCATTCTGCAAGTCCGGCGCATACCCCCGCAATTACCCGGTTATTTGAACGGGTCAGTCGATTTTTATTCATTGCATTCTAAGATTTACTTTCCTATTCTCGTAATTCTTATACTGGATCAGCAGTCCAAGGCATCCCAGGAAATTCTCAATCTCTTCCTCAGTTGCCTTACGAGCAATAACATCCAGTTTGATTTTGATGGACTTTGTCACATCAAAGCCAAGACCAAGAGATTCTATAAACTTATCATTGCTGTTATCATAGAGTACCCTTTCAGTTTCCGGATCTATCAGCACAAAATGGATGGGATACATCTTCTTGTGAGCGCAGAATGAAAGTATATAATCCTTTTGCCCATAAAAGACAATATTAAGCTCTACCGTATCGAGGGGACTCATGGATACTGATTTTGACTGGCTGTACATTTTGTATCCCTTCTGCTTGTCAAGCATGCAATCACCTACTGCATGGTAGTCGACGCAATCCTGAGCAAGTAAACCCAGGGGGAAAAGGAAAATGCTAATACATATTAAATATAATTGCCGTAGATTTTTCATAACAGTCATGTTTTTTTTCGGTTTAGCCCTCTATCAGTCGCGTCCTTAATCTGATGGTTTCTTCTTTCAATTTTTCAAAATCAGCGGGACTTAAACCCTGAGGTTTGCTTTCTCCCCCTATTACCAGTTTTTTTGGCTGGTTTTCGTCCTCCTTCTCAGGAGTTTTTATGGTAATTCCTCCATCCTGGATTCCAATTCCATCGAAAATATCTTTCAAAGCTTGCAGATCGATCAGAGTAGCTTCAATGTTTGGATCCGTGTCGCGAAGGCTCTCCCCAAAAATCATAAGGTTATCAATGGCATATTTCTGGTCTGCAATATGCTGCAGAATATATTCGGCTCCTTCATAATCATCCACCAGGTTGATTGCCAGGTAAAGACTTTCTACAAATGCTCCGGCGGACAATATTATGATGGTATTCGGACGTTCATTGCGCTCGCAAAAGAGGAGCATATTTATAAATGCCTCATTGGATATTGTAAACAGGGAATCAAGGTATTCAATATTACCCCTGGCCTTCTGTATGAGTTCATCATCGATAGCACCTGTGACCCTGATCTCCTCAGCAATATTCCTGACAATTTCCAGGTAATTCAGGGTTTCTTCATGCCTTCCGAAGAGGGCGACATATGCCAGGTCAGTAATATAAATACCCAATGCAAGGGTCTGGGATCTCATATCAATATATTTATCAATATTCTCGACAGGATTAACAAGATCCTCCTCAAAACTGAGACCGGAAACATCAATAACACCCAGCATTTCGGCGGGAGAGGGACAAAGATGATAAACCTGTTTAATGGTCTCGATCCGGTTTACTATTTCACCGGCCTCAATATCATCAATGCTTGAAGGAGCACGCTGGCCACCTGACTTACAGCCGGCTATCAGCAAGACAGGAACCAGGAAAATAAGCAATGCATAGGAAAGCTGTTTACGTTTCATAATCTGAAGTTTTATCTATTGATAGGTCTTTAATCAAATATATTAAATGTTTCTTATACTTATTGAGATACTTATCATCATCTGCTTTTCCTCTTTTTATTTCCTAAAAAATCTAATGCCTTTCTTAACAAACTGTACTGCAGAGTTAAATATAGAATAATGATCATCAAAGCCAATGCCATAACATTGAATAATACAGTCGGAATATACATGTTTCCTACCCGTTTAACAGATGCATAAAACTGAGCCCTGCCATTTTTCTTTACAGGATACATATAAACCGGTTCCATTTTCCGGATCAGTGCATGGTTTATTTTTACAATCTTATGAAGATCAATCCTGTTTAATACAAGGTCGGCAAGGCTTTCATTATAATAATTCCGCTTAAACTGCAGGAATCCGGGTGTTCCTCCCAATTCATCCCTGAGATCCCTCACAAGACCGTCCTTGCCTCTTTCAATTTTTCGGTAGCTCACTAATAAGCGGGACTGGTAATCCTTCAACCAATCCACTGCCGAATCGGCCAGGCTTTCAGAAAAACCCTCAAGGGTGAACCGGTTTGAACCTGCAAAAGTCTCGGTCAGAAATATTGAAGAAAATCCACCTTGTATGGTTCCCAGTCTTGATTCCATGTCCTCAAATGAAGGATCCCTGCTAAACCTGTACTTCAGATCTTCAATCTCCTGAATAAGGGATGGGACAAGGAATTGCCGGTCGTAGACAACATTGCTCTCCTGCATCTCAATCTCATAAAAATTCTTCTGGTAATCATTATTTACATATTGCCCTACGACCAGAGCCTCATATGCCCAACGGGAAGCCATCAAATCACCAATTACCGGAACAACTACATGGGATGCCACCTGGTAGTGAAGCTTATCAAATTTCACAATCACCCCGGCAAGCAGAATTTGCGGGACCAGCAGAAATGGCACAATCACATAAATAGCTACAACAGATTTTAATCCATCCGAAATATTTAATCCCAGAACATTTGCAAAACAGGCAGTAACAAATAATATCAGCCAATAGGTAAAGGTCATTCCCCGGATCTCAAGAATGGCGTTACCAATGATCACAAAAAGGAACATCTGGAGTCCGGATAGCAAGAAGAGAAAGGACACCTTGGAAAAAAGATAGGAGCTCCGGCTGAGATGCAGGAAAGACTCCCTTTGAAGTATCCTGCGATCCTTGATAATCTCCTCGGCACTGATTATGAGTCCAAGAAAAAGTGCCACAATAACACTCATAAACAGGTAAGCAGGAATGTTTTCATTCATGCTGAAAATATAGGCATGAGGATCATTTCCGTCCCCACTGATATACTTTGTAAAATAACCGAGGATGACTGCAAGAATCGGTGACACCAGCAGGGAGATCGCCATGAATTGCCGATCCGCCATTTTTGAGAGCAGGTTACGATTAAAAAATATCAGGAATTGTTTCAGGGAAGAGGGGGTCTTGAACTTGTTTTCCGGTAATGCACACTTTTTGTAAGTTATTTTTAAGCGGGATTGTATACGTTCAAGGTAGTATTTATACCAGTCCACGGGAGATGTCTTTCGGTTATGGGTATATTCCCCAAATTCATCTACATCACGATCTTCAATGATCTGAAGAATCTCCTCTGGATTTGTATTTCCACAGGCTGAACATTCACTTTCTTCGGCATCCACCCGTTCAGCAATACGTTTGAAATACATAATACCTTCTACAGGATTCCCGGAATACACAGGGTATCCACCTTTATCCAGGATCAGCAGATGGTCAAATAATTTGAACAGATCCGAGGAGGGTTGATGAATATTCACTACCACAAGTTTCCCTTTCATAGCCTGGTCCTTGAGCAACAGCAATACATTCTCCGAATCGGTAGAGGAAAGTCCGGATGTGGGTTCATCAACAAACAGAACGGAAGGCTCCCGTATCAGCTCAAGAGCAATATTCAATCTTTTTCTCTGTCCCCCGCTTATAAATTTATGAAGGGGTGTTCCTACCTTCAGGTCCCTTGCCTCAAAAAGGTCAAGTTCAGTCAACATAGCCCCAACGGTTTCACTTCTTTCTTCAGGAGTATACCCGTCCAGGCAAAGTCTTGCATTAAAATCAAGGTTCCGGTACACACTCAGGTCTTCCAAGAGCAGGTCCTCCTGCGGTATATAACCGATTATTCCCTCAATATCTTTCTTTTCAGTGTGCAGGTTATAACCATTTATAAAAATCTCTCCGGAAGCAGGTTTAAGGCTACCGTTCATCACCTTCAGGAGGGTGGATTTACCTGTACCGCTCCCTCCCATGATCCCTACCAGTTGTCCCCCCCTGCCCTTGAAACTGAAGGCGTGTATACCGTTCTCAGAATTCCTGAATTTGAATTCCACTTCCCGAAGGGTAAATTCTACCTGCTCCCCATCGGAATCCTGCAAAAAACCGGAAACTATATCACTGTAATAAACGGGGGATATATTTTCTCCCTTTATGGATCCTCCCCGGGGAAGAATATACACATGCCGGGGAAAAACATATTGATTATTCAGTTCAAGCCTTTCTTTACCAACATACTGGAAAAGGAATATATCCGCACGCAAAATTCTCAGCACAAATAATTGTCCCTCCAGTCTATCTTTCTGAACATGCCTGATCTCCGTGAACATAAAATTGGGGTCATCCGATACAACCAGGATCCTTTCCTTATCCGGGACCTTGTAAAACTTATCAATGATAAAGGCAGTGCAGTTGGCATATTCTTCCGGACGGATTTGCAAGCCCTCTGCTACTGTCTGCACAGCATCTGTAATGGCATTGGAGAAATCTGAATCATTGGAGGAAAAGTCTTCAAAGTACTTAGAAAATTGGATCAGGCTTAACAGTATCTGAAACCTGTGACGAATATGCAGTTCCTCAACTATTTTCTTGCATATCCCCAGAATTTTCACGGAAAGACCCGATATCTTCTTGCTTCTGGTTTTATTCTCAGTAGCCAGAATTTCGGTGGAATATTCATCAAAAACTTTCAGGAATTTTTGGGCCAGCAAGGGACTGAATTCCTGGGATAGGTAGGATTCTACGAAGTTTCTGGACAAAACATGAAGAGACTTCCTGTTAATGCTTGCCATGATAGCAAACAGGTGCATCAAGGAATGTAACATGGATTCATTCATGATCCTGATTTACAGTTCAATTAACATACGGGGTTTGACGCTGGCTAATCAGCCTGTGGATTTCTATACCTATGGTTCCTATGCCAGGGTTTCCCCTGAGAATATCATTTTAACAGAACCTTCGTTATTTTGGGTTTTTGTAAATACTATTTTACCATGGTGAGCTTCCATGATCATTTGCGCCAGTCCAAGTTCAATACCAAGATTTAAATTCAGTCCCTTCTCTTCTAATGAAAACTGCTTTGAAAGGTTTTCATACAACTGTTCATTATACTCCCTTCCCTGGTCTATTACTTCGCAAATAATCTCTTTATCCTCCTGGGTTGCCTTGATGGTGATATTACTTCCGGAATCACTATGGGAACATGCATTCCGGATAAGGTTTACCAGGCAACTAACCAGCAGATGTGATTCTCCATTAATAACAGCCTCCTCTGATTCTATCCTGAGGTTGAAATCAATATCCTTTTCTTTTAATTCCTCAGCAGCCTCTATTATACTGTACTCTATGACTCTTTTTAGGGGTACCTCTGAAATATTTAACTTATACCCTGGGGATTTAAGGATAGAAATCTGCTCTGTCATACTGGAAAACTCTTCCAGCCTTGAGACCGAGCTATCCAGAATATTCACTACCTCGGACAACTCCTGCCCTTCTATTTTATCCTTTAATAAATGTAATGTTCCCATAATCCTGTTGAGGGGATTACGGATCTCCTGGCTTATCACTTTAATGATCTCCGATTTTAATCCGTCAAGGTTCATTAGTTCCCTGTTGGCAGTCTCGAGTTCTGCCAACATCTGCAGGTTCTTCTTACGGAGAGAATAGATCTCCAGGGAATTATTAATGGATAGCCGGACTTCATCGGCCTGGAGGGGTTTATTGACATAACCATGGATATGTCCCTTGTTCACCGCCTCGACAACGGTTTCATAATCTGTAAAAGCAGTCAGGAGGAATCTACGTATTTCCGGGTATTCAGTAGCAACAATCGCCAGAAGTTCCGTACCGGTCATTTCCGGCATGCGCTGGTCTGTCACCAGAACCTGGAATTCCTCCTTCTTCAGGATTTCCAATGCTTCCGTACCTGATTCAGCAATAATCACATTATAATCCTTCTCAAATGTTGCCTGGAACAAAATGAGGTTGGTCTGTAAATCATCGACATACAGAACATTTGCTTTCTGGTCGGAATCCCCTGACATCTACGGTAGTGTTTAGAAAATCAATTTATTAAGATAGGGAATTCCTATCAAAATAAAACAAGTTTCACTGCGAAGTTAATTAAGGAACCGTCCCATTCAAAGAAAAACCGGTGATATTGATCACCAAAAGCAACAATATTGTGCAAGAAATATTTGAATTGGTTTAATTACTTCCGAACACCCATCTGGCATTAAATCCAAAGCCTCCAACATGGAAGTCTGTATTATCAAGAATCTGGAAAGACGGTCTCCAATCCAGTCCCAGTACAATTGGCACGCCATCAAACCGGTATTCCACACCACCTTCAGCTACAATACCAAGACGGAAAGGATCTCCTATTACGGTATAAGCACCGGCACCAACATAATAGTAAAAACCAGATCCGATCTCATCAAAAAGGAAATCATAAAGGGCTTCTACCCCAACACCGTCTCCGAATGAAAGATCAGCGTGAAGGCGTCCAGCTTTGAGAGGCATAACAAAATCAATTGCTGCATTTCCCCCAACTACATCTCCAACACGGATACCAAGTTCCTGTGAAGAAGCAAATTGAAGGCCAAGAAATGCAAGGAGAAGGATTGTGAATAGTTTTTTCATGATAATAGTTTTTAGGTTTTTATTCTGCAAATATATTTATTATCAGAAAACCCAAAGTTAAATTCCTGTTAATCTGATTCAAGCCAGGCTACATAAAGCTTATATCCAAGTGAAACCACGAAGGCTCCGAAGAATAATCCAAGAAATCCATAGGCGATAAATCCTCCCAGGGCTCCCAGGAATATTACCAGCATCGGAATGCTTGATCCTGATCCCATGATAAGTGGCTTTAGGATATTATCAACCCCTCCAACCAACAGATAATATAAAGACCATAAAATTGCAGGCAACGGATCCTTGGTTGCGAAAGACCAGACTACCAGAGGCAGACTCACAATTATCATCGGCACCTGGATAATGGCAATGATCAGGGCGATCAGTATCCAGAATCCGGCCAGGGGCATTCCACCAAAGATCATCCCGACACCGAATAGAGTTGTTTGAATTATTGCAACCCCAATAACTCCGGTAGCAACATTTTTTACTGTCTTTTCAGCAATCTCCGCATACTCCGGCCCCTTATCACCGGCCAGTTTGGTAAACAGCCTGTCAATTCCATGTACAACTTTCTCTGAATAGGTTAACATCACTGAAGCAATAATTATTGAAAGAGCAAACTGCAGGATTCCCAGTCCAGTTCCCGCAAGATAGTTTATGACTTTTTCTCCGAAACTTCTTAGCTGAGGCATGTATTTAATTAATGATTCTTTCAGATCGGCATGAAATTCCACCCAGTTTCCATATAACCAATTGCCGATCAGTGGCCACTCTTTAACCGATTCTGAAGGAGGTGGAAGATCAATCGTTCCCTCCCTGATGCTTTCTCCAAACTCTTTTAGTCCAACGACAATTGAATCAACCAACCAGTAACTGGGTACCAGCAGTATGGCCAGTCCAATGACAGCAATGACCAAAGCAGCAAGCTTTTTCCTTTTACCAAACCATTTACCTATCCGATCGTAAATGGGTGCAAGAATAATAGCGATTACCAAAGCCCACAGGAGGATGCTGATAAAAGGCGTCAAAATCCTGAAACACAAGAAAATGATCAGTAACAAGGTGCCAATCTTTAAGGTCAAATCGACAGCTGTGCTCAGGATTGCTTTTTTATCCCTGCCGGGACCATTAGTATCATTTTCCATGGTGATGCTTTTCTTATGGGAAAGATAATAAAATCAAAGAACAGTTGACCAGGACTCGGGAGTATGTTATTTTTATGCTCCAATCCATATACCAAAATGATCAGAAAATATACAGAACATATAGCCAGAAACCTGAACATTTCAAACGGGCAGGTAGAAAATACATTAAAGCTTCTTGAAGAAGGGGCTACTATCCCATTTATCAGCCGGTACCGTAAGGAAGCAACCGGCAGCCTGGATGAGGTACAGCTTTTCGATATTCAAAAACAGCATACCCAGTTGCAGGATCTTGACAAACGCAGGGAAGCCATATTGAAAAGCATTGAAGAACAGGGAAAGCTGACAGATGAGCTCAGGAAGCAGATCGAGAATGCCCTAACCATGACCGAACTGGAGGACATCTACCTACCGTATAAACAAAAGAAAAAAACGAGGGCCTCCATGGCCCGTGAAAAAGGATTGGAACCCCTGGCAAAAATCATGATGAAGCAACAGGAGGTAATGCTTGAAAAACGGGCCGCTGAGTTTTTGACGGATGAGGTTGAATCTGTTGAAGATGCATTGCAGGGAGCCCGGGACATAATTGCAGAATGGGTCAGTGAAAACAAACGTTCAAGAGAGTCCATCCGGAAACTTTTCGGCAGGTCTGCCATAATTGAGTCCAAGGTAGCCCGGGGAAAAGAAGAGGAAGGCATAAAGTACAAGGACTATTTCGAGTTTTCCGAACCCCTTGGTAAATGTCCCTCTCACCGCCTGCTCGCCATGTTCAGGGGGGAAGATGAGGGTTTCCTGAAAATTTCAGTCGAACCTGATAAAGAGGCTGCCAATGAGCTCCTCGAAAACATATTCGTTAAGGGCTACCTGGATATATCCGAACAGGTGCGGGAAGCCGTTCATGACGCCTATAAACGCCTGCTCCAACCTTCCATTGAAACAGAATTCAGAAAACTTTCCAAGGAAACCGCCGATGAACAGGCCATCAAGGTCTTTGCAGAGAATCTTCGACAATTACTGATGGCGGCTCCCCTGGGAGAAAAATCTGTACTGGCTCTTGATCCCGGATTCCGTACAGGTTGTAAACTGGTATGTCTCGACCCTCAGGGAAACCTGCTTCATAATGCCACCATCTACCCACATGCCCCCCAGAAGGAAACGGGTCCAGCCTCAAAAAAGATATCTTCCCTGGTCAGTCAGTATAAAATTGATGCGATTGCCATCGGAAACGGGACTGCCAGTCGGGAAACGGAACAGTTTATCCGGAAACTGCGGTTCGACCGGGATCTGCAGGTCTTTGTGGTGAATGAGAGCGGGGCCTCTATCTACTCCGCATCGAAAATCGCGAGGGAAGAGTTCCCGGATTATGATGTAACGGTGAGGGGAGCCGTTTCAATTGGTCGTCGCCTGATGGATCCCCTGGCGGAGTTGGTGAAGTTAGATCCGAAATCAATCGGAGTGGGACAATACCAGCATGATGTGGACCAGTCCCTTTTGAAAGAAAGTCTTGACCATGTAGTCGAAAGTTCAGTGAACAAAGTAGGGGTAAACCTGAATACCGCCAGTAAACACCTGCTCACCTACATCTCCGGTCTGGGTCCCACTCTGGCACAAAACATCGTTGAACACAGAAAGGAAAACGGTCCCTTTAGATCCCGAAAGGAAGTCCTTAAAGTTGCCAGGATGGGGAATAAAGCCTTTGAGCAATCTGCAGGTTTTCTAAGAATTCCAGGGGCAGATAATCCAATGGACAATTCCGCCGTCCACCCTGAAAGTTATAAGTTGGTTGAAAAGATGGCCAAAGACCAGGGCTGTCAGCTCCAGGATTTAATCAATGATCCATCTATGAGGAGCAGCATCAAGCTCGAATCATATGTAAGCGATTCAGCAGGTATGCCTACCCTGAAGGACATCATGCAGGAACTGGCCAAACCGGGCAGGGATCCCAGGTCAAAAATCAAAGTTTTTGAATTTGCTCAGGACGTACGCAGCATTGAAGACCTGAAGGAAGGCATGGTAATCCCGGGTATTGTAACCAATATCACGAATTTTGGAGCTTTTGTAGATGTTGGTGTCAAACAGGATGGACTGGTGCATATCTCCCAGCTGGCGGACCGGTTTATCTCCGACCCGAATGAGATTGTAAAAATCCATGAACATGTGAAAGTCAGAGTCGTCAGTGTGGATGTGGCCCGCAAGCGGATCCAGCTAACAATGAAAGATGTATGATCCCAATAGGCAGTGTTCTGAATTAATCCACCAGAAGCACAAGTCCCTTAAGATACTCCCCTTCCGGATGGTAGATTGATACCGGGTGATCAACCGGCTGGCATAGCTGGTAAAGAATGCGGATTCTCCTGCCTGTATTTGCCGAAGCGGCAAATACAGATTTCCGGAAATTTTCCCTACTGACTGCCTGGGAACAGGAAAAGGTAAACAGGATACCTCCGGGTTTGATCATCTGAAATGCTGATCGATTAAGTTTTTTATATCCCTGCAGGGCATTGTGCAAAACGTTGTGATGCTTGGCAAAAGCAGGCGGGTCCAGTATGACAACATCATACTCCTCTTTGGGTGATTCGAGATACTTAAATGCATCTGCCGCAATTCCTTCATGCCTGGAATCATCTCCGAAATTCAACTGCATGTTTGCATTTGCCAGGTCTATTGCATGGGCAGAACTGTCCACTGTATGAACCAATTCGGCTCCTCCCCTTCTTGCATAGACAGAAAAGCCTCCGGTATAGCCGAACATATTTAATACCTTTTTCCCTTCTGAATAAGTCCCCAACAGCTTGCGGTTCTCCCGCTGGTCGATAAAAAACCCCGTCTTTTGTCCCCTCTCCCAGTCAATGGAAAACTTATTCCCATGTTCAAGAACCTCTGTGGGAACAGCTTCCCCAAGCAGGTATTCATTCTCAAAATCAGAAGAATAAATGGAAGGCAGGGTAGAACTGCTCTTGTCATAAATGGTATGCAGCTTTTCCCCCAGGACCTCTTTTAAACCCTTAACTATTAATTCCCGGTTGCGATGCATGCCTATGGAATGGAACTGCATTATGGCTGCCCCGTTATAATAATCTATGATCAGTCCCGGCAGTCCATCGCCTTCGGCATTTACCATCCTGAAAACATTGGTGTCCTGATTTTCCAGTAATCCCAGTTGGGCCCTGGCCGAAGCTGCATCCTTTATTTTATTCTCATAAAATGATTCTCCTATTTCCTTCTCACTGAAAGACAGTATGCGAATAGCGATAGAAGAATCCTGGAAATGACCGGCACCAAGAAATTCGTCCTGGTTAGAATAAACATGAACTACATCTCCCTCCATGGGGGTGCCGTACATCTTTTTAATCGCTCCTGAAAAGACCCATGGATGGTAACGTTTGAGGCTTTGGTCCTTGCCGGACTTAAGGACAATTTTAACCGGTTCACTCATGGTCTGAAGTTTTGAAGTTCTTTATAAATTTTATGGCAGACCCAGGCATCTGTTGCTGCATAAAGCTTCTGGGGTTCGCTTAGTTTCTCGGCATCCCAGTTTGAAAGCTGTTGGGATTTTGAAATCCTGAATCCCAGGACTATCCCTGCCAGTTTAGCTACTGCCTTATTCTCAATGCCAAATGCCTCCACATACTTCTGAAGATCCAGGAATCCACCCGGTCTGAAAGTCCGGATAGCTCTTAATTCCTTCAGGTCGTCATGGACCGCAGCACCCACTTTTTTGATATTCTCGTCTTCCAGGAGTCCTATCATAGTATCCGAAAGCCCCGTAAGTCCAACTCTGAAAAGAAAAGCATGGAAGGGTGTAGAGAGCTGTAGCAGGGATAATGTATTCTTCTGCCCTTTCTTGAATGCAGGCCTTGTCTCCGTATCAAATCCCAGCACCTTCTCCTTTAGCAGTACCGGCAGGAATTTTTTCTCCCCGGCGACAGAATCAACCAGGTGTATCTCCCCCTCAAAAGCTTTCAGGGGAAGCTTTCTAAGATCTTCTTTATCAATAACGGATTTGTACATGGTTAAATCTGCGAGTGCAAATATAGTGGATTCCTCGGATACTAACGGAAAACACGGCTATACCGCTATCGCGGCATCAGGCCGCTTGTTTCCGTTAGTATCCTCGTCATGGGCAGTAGTGCTATACCGCTGTCGCGGCATCAGGCCGCTTGTTTCCGTTAGTATCCTCGTCATGGGCAGTAGTGCTATACCGCTGTCGCAGCATCAGGCCGCTTGTTTCCGTTAGTATCCTCGTCATGGGCAGTGAGTGAAACCCCACTGCCCCCAATCGAGTGGTGAGGGATAGAAATAAGATGCCTGATGCCGCGTTAGCGGTGTAGCATCGATTTCTATCCCTCCCACGAGATCCTCTCATCAAGAAGCCTCTGCACAACATTATTATCCAGCAGGTTTCTTAATACCCGGATATTTTTATCTTCTGAGCCACCGAGATCCCGGACCAGGTCGTCCAGCAGCATGGGCTGGCTTTCAAGTTTCTTCTGGATTTTTTCGGCGATGTAGTCGAATTCGAATTTGGGTAGGTTGAGTTCGCTTTCCTGCATGCAGACATCGCAATGCCCGCAGCGTTTTTTACCTTTTTCCCCAAAGTAAGCGAGCAGGAATAAACTTCGGCATCTGCTGATCCCCGAAGCATAGTCCAGCATAGCCTCCATCCTTGAAGAGAATTGTTTTTTGCGATCCTGGTAATGTTCCTTACTGATATGAAGGTTTTTAACATCCAGCCTTTCCTCGGTGTAAATGATCACAGGTGTTTTTTTCTGGGGGATATACCGGATCACTCCCATAGAGTCAAGCCGTTTAAGATATTTTATTATTAAATCAATCTTTACATCTGCCTGCCTTGCCAGGGATTCTTCATAAACTGTAACATAATCAGTGAATAATCCAGTATAGGTGCGCAGGACAAGCTTAATAAAGGCATCAAAATCCACATTTGCGATCTGGAAGCGGTACAGTTCATCCCGGCTAATATGAAACTTTATTTTCGAGGGATTGAATATTTCATCTGTCAATTCAACATATCCTTCCATCTGAAGGAATTTAAGGCTGCTGTAAATGGTCAGTATGGAATGTTTATATCTGCCGGCAAATTCGGCCACATTAAAATCAAATACCTGGTTTTTACCCGATCCAACGGGTAGCTGGTAGTAGTTACCAAGTGCACGATAGATCTGTTTTATTTCATCAATCTCAGGGTAGTTCATCTGAACACGCATGGAAACCTTGCTACGGTCAGAGGGACTGTACAAGAGGATGGCATGGGCGGTTTTATTGTCTCTCCCTGCCCTGCCGGCCTCCTGGAAGTAAGCTTCCACGGAATCAGGCATTTCCACATGAACAACAAATCGAACATCGGGTTTATCAATACCCATCCCGAAGGCATTGGTAGCAACGATTACACGGGTGCGGCCTCTCATCCATTCGGTTTGTTTCCGGCTCCTGGACTCGGGACTTAGTCCCGCATGATAATAATCTGCCGAGATCTTTACTTTCCTCAACAGTTCTGAAAACTCCCTTGTTTTCTTACGGCTCCTGGCATACACAATTCCGGAACCCTGCAGCCGGGTCAGAAGATCCTGGAGATATCTCTCCTTGTCTTCCACATTTTTTACGGTATAGACCAGGTTCTTTCTTTCAAAACTCGCCCGGAGGACATTTTTCTCCTTGAATTTCAGTTTCTCCTGGATATCTGTCACAACATCCTTGGTAGCTGTGGCGGTAAGAGCAAGGAAGGGAACCTCGGGAATCTCTTCGCGCAGCCTGGCAATTTGCATATAGGAGGGGCGAAAATCATAGCCCCACTGGGAGATGCAATGGGCCTCGTCGATAGTAACCAGGGTGATGTTCATCTGGGGCAAACGGACTCGAAATATCTGTGTTGAAAGTCTTTCAGGCGAAACATACAGGAACTTAAAGTCTCCAAAAATGGCATTATTCAGTCCAATGTCAATTTCATCCTTTGACATTCCAGAATGCAGGGCAATAGCCCGTATTCCCATCTGGTTCAACTTTTCCACCTGATCTTTCATCAGGGCAATCAGGGGAGTTATAACCAGGCACATACCATCCCCCGCAAGGGTGGGAACCTGGAAGGTAACGGACTTGCCCCCTCCTGTAGGCAAGAGTCCGAGGGTATCATGTCCGGCTGCTACAGATTTAATGATATCCTCCTGTACCGGCCTGAAATCCGAATACCCCCAGTATCGGGTCAGTATTTGTTGATAAATATTCATGTTCAGTTAGTTATCCAATTATTCACTGGGTATAACACCCGGCAGATTTACGCGCTTGCATATTAATGTTAAAACTTGCAGGATAACTGTCTGCATATATGTCCAATATCGCTATTTTTTTTGTATTTTCGCACAATTTTATAATCCTCAAAAATACTGCTTATGTCTTTCCAGGAAGATAAAATCCGTTCCCAGGGCCTTACCTTTGATGATGTACTCCTCGTACCTTCCTTTTCAGAGGTCATGCCCAGGGAAGTAAGCCTTCAATCTGCCTTTTCCCGCAATATCCAGCTTAAGATACCTATAGTATCTGCTGCTATGGATACGGTTACTGAGGACCTGCTGGCAATCGCCATCGCCCGGGAAGGCGGGATCGGAGTAATTCACAAGAACATGTCGATCAAGGAGCAGGCAAAACATGTCAAGAGAGTTAAACGTGCCGAAAACATCATGATCACCGACCCGGTGACTATCCTGAAGGACGGAACCATCTCTGATGCCCTGAATCTAATGCAGGAATATAAGATTGGCGGAATCCCGGTGGTTGATGAAAATAAGAAACTGATCGGAATCTTAACCAACCGTGACCTTCGTTTTGAGACCAGAATGGACAGGCCAATCCGGGAGGTGATGACAGGAAACGGGATCATTACTACAACAGAAAAAACGAATCTAGCCCAGGCAGCAGAGATCCTGCAAAAGCATAAAATTGAGAAACTTCCGGTAGTGGATAATCATAATACCCTCATCGGATTGATAACCTATAAGGACATTACCAAATCCAAGGACCGTCCCAATTCATGTAAGGATGGTAAGGGAAGGCTGAGGGTTGCCGCAGCAGTAGGAGTGTCTGCAGATACGGATGAAAGAATTCACGCCCTCATTCAATCAGGTGTGGATGCTATCATTATTGATACTGCACATGGACATTCCGGTCCGGTAATTGAGACCCTGAGGCGTGCCAGGAAAATCACTAATGAGGTGGATATCATCCTTGGAAATATTGGCACGGCAGAGGCTGCCAAAGCCCTGGTAGATGCCGGAGCAGATGCCGTAAAAGTCGGGATCGGTCCCGGTTCCATCTGCACGACCAGGGTCATTGCCGGAGTGGGAGTACCACAGCTTACAGCCATTTATGATGTTGCCAAAGCACTTGAAGGCTCGGGTGTTCCTGTAATAGCAGACGGTGGCATCAGGTATTCTGGCGATATTGTCAAGGCGCTTGCGGCCGGTGCTCATTCCATCATGGCAGGATCTTTGTTTGCAGGTGTGGAGGAGTCTCCCGGGGAAACCATTATATACAATGGACGGAAATACAAGTCCTACCGGGGAATGGGCTCCATAGAAGCCATGCAGAAAGGTTCAAAAGACAGATACTTCCAGGATGTGGAAGATGATATCAATAAACTGGTTCCCGAGGGAATAGCAGCGAGGGTTCCTTATAAGGGAACACTTTCAGAGGTGGTTTACCAGATGATAGGGGGACTCAGGGCAGGAATGGGATATTGCGGCAGTCCAACGATACAAGAACTGCAGAAAGCCAGTTTTGT
The DNA here is from genome assembly GCA_963777115.1 of uncultured Bacteroidaceae bacterium. Taxonomy (GTDB): domain Bacteria; phylum Bacteroidota; class Bacteroidia; order Bacteroidales; family SM23-62; genus SM23-62. The sequence goes on from CAVZPP010000007.1 coordinate 214,331, forward strand.
ACAGATCACCCATTCAGGTATCATTGAAAGTCACCCCCATGATGTAACCATCACCCGGGAAGCTCCGAACTACAGCAGGTAATATATTCTCTTGCAATCCCGTTTGATAAATAATTATGCCATTGATAAACAATTAATAGATTACAAAATAAAATAGAAAATTATGAAGACTTTGCATTATTTCATCCTATTATTCCTGTTTCTCACTCCCCATATTAACGCCCAGGATTCTGATGATGAGGTACTGATGACTATCCACGACAGAAAGGTAACAGTTAATGAATTCGAAAGGATATACAATAAAAATAACAGCAATACAGCGCTGGAACAGCAGACAGTTGAAGAATACCTGGACCTGTTCATAAATTTCAAACTAAAGGTGATTGAAGCCGAGGAGCTCGGCATGGATACCCTTGAGTCATTCATAAGGGAATTTACCGGATATAGGAAACAACTGGCCAAGCCTTATCTCTCTGACCAGGAAGAAGTGGATATGCTTGTTAAACAAGCGTTTGAACGAGCCCAGAAGGAACTCTATGCTGGCCACGTTCTTATCCGCCTGAATGAGTTCGCCGGACCTGAAGATACGACAGCAGCCTATACCAAGGCTATGGAGATCAGGCAAAGGATTATTTCCGGAGAGGACTTCGGCACTGTAGCCAAGGCCTATTCAGACGATCCATCAGCAAAAAACAACGCTGGAGTCCTTGGATGGTTTACGGTTTTCCGCATGGTGTATCCTTTTGAAAACGGAGCATACAATACTCCCAAAGGTGAGGTTTCCTTACCTGTTCGTACCCGGTTTGGATATCATGTAATAAAGGTACTAGACGAAAGACCCGCCCGAGGCGAGATTCAGGTTTCACATATTATGGTTATGGTTCCAGAGTCCATGACCGAGGAACAAAAATTGGAAGCAAAGGAAAAAATCCACCAGTATTATGATAGCCTTCAGGCGGGAAATGATTTCGCAGAGATGGCCAGGAAATATTCTGAAGACAGGGGATCCGCAGGGAATGGAGGCACCTTGCCCTGGTTTGGTACCGGACGTATGGTAGCTCCTTTTGAACAGGCAAGTTTTACCATCGAAAACATCGGAGAATATTCAGAACCTGTACAAACATCTTTTGGATGGCATATCATCCAGCTTAATGCAAGAAAGACCTACGATGACTTTGAATCTGCGAAGGCTGATCTCCAGGCTAATGTCACAAAATCGGACCGTAATACTTACAGTAAAACGGCGATGATAAAAAGGATCAAGAATAAGAATAATTTTACTGAACTCAGAGGGAATCTGGCTGAGTTTTATTCAGTGGTGGATACCAATATATTTGACCGCACCTGGGATCCCGGGAAAGCCTCCGGTTTAGATGCAACACTATTCACTATCGGTGACCGCGATGTTTCCCAGAAAGAATTCACCTCATACCTGGCAACACATCAGGGTGGGACCAAAATGAATATTGAAGTTTTTGTCGACAAGCAGTACGGTACATTTGTAGAAGAGCAGGTACTAAAATACGAGGAGGATCAGCTTCCGGAAAAATTCCCTGAATTCAGGTACCTGGTTCAGGAGTACCATGACGGGATACTTCTTTTTGACCTGACTGATAAGATGGTCTGGTCAAAAGCTGTAGAGGACAGCGCCGGATTAGATGCCTTTTACAGGGAACACAAAGGGGACTACCAATGGGAAAAGCGAATGGATGCTTCAGTATATATATGCAGGGATGAGGAAGTGGCAAATTTTGCCATTGAAATGCTTGGCCAGACTAAAAAGAGGAAAAAATTAGGTACTGAAGCCATCCAGGCCAAGGCATGGGCTGAATTTAGTGACAGCAGTTGCCTGGTAGTTGAAGACAAGAAATTTGAAGCAGGGGATCATTCCCTGGCAGATCAAATGGACTGGTCAAAAGACAAAATCTCAAGCACCCAGGCAGAGGATGATAAGGTAGTATTCATAGTTAATAAAAAGGTACTTAAACCATCTGCAAAAGACCTGGAAAATTGCAAGGGACTGGTGACAGCTGATTACCAGAATTATCTTGAGAAACAATGGATTGAGACTCTCAGGGCAAAATACCCCGTCAAGGTCAACGAGGAGCTATTATCGAAAATAAAATGAACAATCAATGGGGAAGCTAACATTCTTATTTATCCTTCTGACCGGATTGGGGACTTGTACCTCAATCGAGAACAGAAACAAGGAGAAGTCCCTTGCCAGGGTCTATGATAAGAACCTTTATCCATCTGATATTCAAGATATTTTTCCGAAAAATATTTCCAAGTCCGACAGTGTAATTATCCTCCAGAGTTTCGTGGATAAGTGGATCAAGAAACAATTGATCCTTCAGAAAGCTGAATTAAACCTTACAGAAGAACAGAAGGATGTTCAACAGCGTCTGGACGAATACAGATCTTCCCTCCTGATCTATAAGTACGAGCAAAACCTGATTTCGCAAAAGCTGGATACCGTGATTACAAGGGAAGAGGTACAGTCCTATTATGACGAGAATCCCTCAAATTTCAGCCTGGATGATCATATTATAAAATGCCTGTATCTCAAACTTCCCATTAACGCCCCCGAATTATACAGGGTCAGACAGTTGTACAGATCAGAAAGAGAAGAGGATGTTAAACAGCTTGAAACTTATTGTTACCAGTATGCTTTAAAATATGATTATTTTAATGAAGCCTGGGTTCCTTTTTCAAATATCGCCAGGGAGTTGCCTAATGAAGTTCGTAACCCGGACCGCTACCTGAGATATAACAGATATATTGAACAGCAGGATTCCCTGTACCGCTACCTTGTGAATATCAGGGAATACCAACTTGCAGGCACAGTGTCTCCACTGGACTTTGTGGAGGCAAAGATCAGGACGATTATTCTGAATAAGAGGAAGGTTAAGTTTGTCCATGACCTGGAGAATAATATTTACATGGATGCGTTAAACAAGGGGGAATTTACAGTCTATTAAGACCGCTCCCAACATAAGTAAGGATCCAAAGAAGATGATGAAAGTAATGAAGCGAATAGCAATCCTGGCAGCAATTATGGTCTGTAGCGCGGGAATAGTTAAGGGCCAGCAGGTACTCGACCGGGTTATTGCTGTGGTAGGTGATCACCGAATCCTTCAGTCCGATGTTGAAACCCAGTTCCTGCAGAACAAAACCCAGGGTATACCTATGGCAGCTGATCCCAAATGTGGGATTTTTGAAGAAATTCTTTCCCAAAAACTGCTGGTTAACCAGGCTGAGATTGACAGTATTGAAGTTGGACCCAGTGAGGTTGACATGGAACTAGATGGCAGAATGCAGTATTTTATCAGCATGATTGGATCACAGGAGGCCCTGGAAGAGTACTTTGGAAAAAATATTATGCAAATCAAGGAAGACATGCGGGAATCGGTTCGTGAAAGCATACTTACTCGTCGTATGCAGGGTAATATAACAAGTGATGTCTCTGTAACACCCTCTGATGTAAAGAACTATTACAATGGATTGTCAAGAGACAGTATACCCTATATTGATTCGAAAATTGAGATTAGCCAGATCACGATGTACCCCAATGTGGATGAGGCTAATAAATTTGAAGTGAAACAACAGCTCCTGGATCTAAGAAAACGTATTATTGACGGAGAAAAATTTTCCACTCTGGCTGTATTGTACAGTGAAGGTCCCAGTGCATCCAAAGGAGGAGAAATAGGTTTCCTCGGAAAAGGGGAACTTGATCCTGCTTATGCAAAGGCTGCATTCAGTCTTAAGGAAAATGGGGTCTCAACCATTGTTGAATCATCTTTCGGATATCATATTATACAACTGATCGAACGCAGGGATGATAGGGTTAATACAAGGCATATTCTGATGAAACCAAGGATTGATCCAAAGAGCACAGCAGCCACCATCCGCAAACTTGACAGTATTGCTGGCCTGATTCGATCCGATTCTGTAAAATTTGATCTGGCCGCCAGAATCTTCTCCCAGGACAAAAACACCGCAGTTAACGGAGGAATCATGGTAAACCCAATGGACAATACCACCGAGTTTGAATTGGATGAACTTCAAGCTCCTGAATTTGTAGCCTTACGTGACATGAATGTTGGTGAGATAAGCCCTCCATTTAAATCAGAAGATGAGAACGGGCAGGAAGCTTACAAGATCATTCTACTCCAGAATAGAACCAGGCCACACCGGGCAAACATGAAGGATGACTATATCACCCTCAAGGATATGGCCCTTGAGAAGAAAAAAGAAGAGGCTTATTCGAACTGGATTGATGAAAAAATTGAGGGAACTTATATCCATATTGATAACTCATTTGCCGGATGTGAATTCCAGAGGGAGGGATGGATTAATAACTAAATCCTCCGCTATAATGGCAAAGCAGTCCCACATCAAAATCCCTCACCTCCAGATCTTCTCCAGGGAATATTTAAAAATCCTTTGTCTCAGGAGTTTCCCGAATCTCAAAAATTTCCTTAATCTCAATAATTTCCTTAATCTCAGGAGTTTCCTTAATTCCTTTTTATTACTGCTTTTATTCCTTTACCTCTCGGGTTTCCAGATACTTAGAGCACAAGATGAAAGAAAAATAGAAATCCTGAACTCCGATTACATGGAGTATGACAGGAACATCGGTAGCGGAGTAGTGAAATATTTGGGGGAGGTGGCCTTTAAGCAGGGGAATATATTGCTTTATTGCGACAGTGCCTGGTTATATTCAGAGGAAAACATAGTACATGCATTTGATTCTGTGCACATCATAAAGGGGGACACGCTTCACCTTTACGGTGATCGGCTCAAATATTCGGGGGATAGTAAACTGGCTGAAGTACGAAACAATGTGACCCTGATCGATAATGAAACCATTCTAACAACTGATTATCTGGATTTCGATCTTGAGGAAAACATTGGATATTATGAGCATGATGGACGTCTTGTTAACGGTGATAATACACTTGACAGCAAGCGGGGCTACTATTACACTGAGAGCAAAACCGTATACTTCATGGACAGCGTAATTATTGTAAATCCTGATTACACGATCTATGCTGATACACTTAAGTATCATACGGTAACGGAAGTGGCTCATTTCCTGGGTCCCACCGAGATTATTAGTCCAGATAATTACATTTACTGCGAAAACGGCTGGTATGATACAAAGAACAATGTCTCCCAGTTTAATGAGAATGCATACCTGGAATCCTCAGGGCAATACCTGAGAGGGGATAGTCTGCTCTATGAACGGGACGCGGGAATGGGCAGAGCTTTTAACAATGTAGAACTCTACGACTCTGCCAATCAGGTAATCCTTCGGGGAGAATATGCCATTTATTATGAAAATCCTGAGTATGCAATGCTTACAGACAGTACCCTGCTTATCCAGATCTCTGACGGTGACAGTCTTTTTGTCCATGCTGACACCCTCACTTCAACTAATGATACCACAGGCCTATACAAAATTCTCAGAGCATATTACCGGGTAAAAATCTTCAGCAATGATCTCCAGGGGAAATGTGATTCCCTCTCCTACCTGGAGCAGGATTCTGTGTTCCAGCTTATCGGAGAACCGGTAATCTGGTCAAAGAGTTACCAGCTGACTGCAACCGGGATTGACATTCATATGGCTAATGATGAACCGGACTATCTTGATCTGATGAACTCAGCCTTCATCATTTCACAGCTAGATTCCATTCGGTATACCCAGATCAAGGGAAGAGATATGAAAGGATATTTTAAAGACGCAGAACTGTCACATATTGATGTAAATGGAAATGGACAAACCATATATTTTGCGAGGGATGATACCCGGCTGATAGGTGTTAATAAAGCGGAGAGCAGCAATATATCTATTTATTTCAAGGATGGGCAACTGGACCGGATAAATATGATTACCGCCCCTACCGCTGTTCTTTATCCACCATTTGAACTGCTTAAAGAGGAACTTTACCTCAGCGGATTTTTATGGCTGGAAGAGCATAGGCCTGAAATAATGGAGGAGATTTTTGAATGGATTGAGTAAATCGCTTCAAATAACTACATTAGCCTCCTGAAAAATTATTTAATCTTCTGAGAAGTATATTTGTATACTAAAATCTAAACTTATTACCATGAAAATTAAATCGATAAGCTACCTGATTGTTATACTCGCCATCGGAAGTTCCTGTACAAAGGAATATTCACCTGCTTCACTGGATAAAATCCGGCTGGTCTGGACGGAAAATCCGGCAACCACTATCACCATTGGCTGGGACCAGCTGGCCGGGGAGAATCCGGTCGTTTATTATGGAACAAGGGACAAGGGACAAAACTGGAAGAAATACAAACTTTCTCAGGAGCCAACCCGGGAACTCATACATCTTGACATGGACACCCGTTTTAGCAGGATTACGGGATTGCAACCCAATTCCAATTACTATTTTGTTATTAAAGACTCTGATGGTGTTAGCGAGAGATTCTGGTTTAAAACAGCGCCGGATAAACCCACACCCTTTACATGTATTTTGGGAGGAGACACCAAACCCGGAGGAGAAGCATATAATGCTGGTCTTTTTGCAAATCAGATGGTGTCAAAACTTCGCCCTCTGTTTATCATGTTCAATGGCGATTTCACTCAGGATGGAGTTACAGCCGAACACTGGGAGCAATGGCTTACCGATTGGTTTGAACTAACCCGAACAGAAGACGGCAGACTTTTCCCCATTGTTCCTGTAATGGGAAATCACGAGAACAGGGACCTGGAAGTACTTAACAAAGTTTTTGATGCACCCTATAAATCTGATAATCCTGAGAATATCTATTATTCTATTTCATTGGGAGGAGACCTGTTTCATATAATCGCATTGAATTCTGAAATTGATCCGGGTGGTGAACAAAGACAATGGCTGGAAGAAGACCTTCGAAAAAATAAGGATTTCACATTCAAAATCGCAGCTACCCATAAACCATTTCGTCCGCATACTCAAAGAAAGAAAGAAAATATTTCCCACTACCGGCAATGGGCCTACCTGCTTTACGAATATGGACTGGATCTCGGGATTGATGCCGATTCTCACATGTCTAAAATCACCTTTCCTCTAAAGCCTGATTCAATTAATGGAGAAGAAGGTTTTGTCAGGGATGATTTGAACGGGACAATGTATATTGGAGAGGGAAGCTGGGGAGCTTCACCCAGGGATGCCAATGATGATAAATCATGGACCCTGCGAAGCGGATCCTTTAACCAGGTAAAATGGTTACAGGTTTACCCTGAAACTGATTCAGCACCTGCCCATATTGACATCAGGACCGTTATTACGTCTACAAGGGACAGCAATGACAAAGCCGTCTCCCACGTTGAAGGGGTCTCCTCATTATCTGAAAAAGATGTTTTTGCAATTCCGGATGGAATCGACATTTTTTCCACCGAACCCTTTGGATCTGTGATCAGCTATCCCTTTAAGGATATCCAATAAGCGGGTGAAGTATTCCGGATGAACCAGTGTTGTGAGTTAGCCTGGTAAAAGGCAAAGTGAATGGCCTGGTGAGTAGGAGGGCGAACTGGCTGAATTCAAAATCTTATAGAAGGTAACAATCGAAAAGGGCCGGATCATTAATGTATGATCCGGCCCTTTTCTATTAGCTATTTTCTTTAACTCAGGTGATTTTTAATATTCGTCTTCATTGAAGAAGAAATCATCCTTGCTGGGATAGTCGGGCCAGATATCTTCTATACTTTCATAGATCTCGCCTTCATCCTCAATTTCCTGCAGATTTTCAATCACTTCGAGTGGTGCACCGGAGCGAATACCGAAATCAATTAACTCATCCTTCGTCGCAGGCCAGGGCGCATCTTCCAGTTTCGAAGCTAATTCAAGGGTCCAGTACATATTAAAGCAATTTATTCGTGATATCGAACTATTCGGTCCATTCCGAAATTTCGTGCAAATATAAAAAAATTTAGATACTACGATTCAGGTTGCCAAAGATTTTCTTCAACTTTAAAATCTTTGGTCAATTTTCTTGCCAGGGTAAATAGATAATCGGAGAGTCGATTTAGGTATTTTACAAGTATGGAGGTTTGTTGTGATTCCTTTATAAATGGGGTCGCCAGCCTTTCGGCCTTGCGACAGCAAGTTCTTGACAGGTGGCAATAACTAATTATCGGATGCCCTCCTGGTAAAATAAAATTAGTTAGCCGGGGAAGTTGGGAATCCATGTCGTCAATCCTTTTTTCAAGTAAATTGATATCCAATTCCTGGATTTCCGGCAGTTTTATGCTCCCATCTGTCCTTTCATTTGCGAGAATACTTGAACCCAGCATCAGTTTGTCCTGTATTAATAAAAGATCCTTGCGAATCCCTGGGTCCTCCAGATGATCCCTGAGCAGTCCCATCCAGGAAGTAAGTTCATCCATGGTACCGTAAGCCTCCAGCCTTGGGTGGTCTTTAGATACAAATTCCCCTCCCAGCAAGGAGGTCATGCCCCTGTCCCCGGCCTTAGTATAAATTTTCATCCGTGAGCTTCTTAAGGAGTTTTTAATTCAGCAGCCTCTTCGTTCATCCTGTCATACTCAACTTCTCCGTCTATTAAGCGAACAATCCGTTTTGCCCTGGAAGCAATATCTTCCTCGTGGGTCACCACGATTATTGTATTTCCGGCTTTATGTATAACATCAAAGAGGTCCATTATATCCAGGGAGGTTTTTGAGTCGAGGTTTCCTGTAGGTTCATCGGCAAGAATAATGGATGGATGGTTCACCATTGCCCTGGCCACTGCAACCCTTTGTCTTTGTCCCCCGCTCAACTCATTGGGTTTATGTGTAATCCGGTCTGTAAGCTGCACCTCCTCCAGCACTTCTTTTGCTCTATCCAGTCGCTCCTGTTTGGAATACCCGGCATATATGAGAGGCAGCATCACATTTTCAAGCGCTGAATAGCGAGGCAGGAGATTAAAGGTCTGGAATACAAAACCGATTTCATTATTCCGGATATCGGCTAACTCGTTGTCCTCCATCTTACTTACATCACTCTGGTTCAGGATATAACTGCCCGATGTAGGTGTATCCAGGCAACCGATAATATTCATCATGGTAGATTTCCCGGATCCCGAGGCTCCCATTATAGCCACATATTCATTCCGTTTGATTTCAAGCGACACGGATCTGAGTGCCCGAACAATATGGGTGCCTACCTTGTAATTCTTTACAATCTCTGAAAGTTCAATAACATTATCCATGGCTCCGAAATTATTATTACGAATTTACACATATAAACGTAACTGGGATCACAATATTTTTAAAATCTGACAATAAATTGACTCTTTTGAATCCCGTATCCCAGAAAGACTATTCCTGTATTATAAAGTTCAATGCTCAGGGAAATTTCTTCCCTTTCAATAAGTCTTTTCCATGCCTGGAACATATCCTTTGACCAGTGAATATCGTCCAGTACAATAACAGCTTTTCGCTGGCGTGATTTAATAATGAGCTCACAATATTCCAACAGTCTCTCCCCCCGGTGATCCCCGTCAAGAAATACTAAGAAATCACCTTCATTCCGGTTCAGCACCCCGGGAAGCCATTCCCTGAATGTATCAACAGATATTTGAATATTCTCCATCCCGGATTTTCCGATATTATTTTTGGCCAATTCAGCAATTGACGGGGATCCTTCACATGAGAATACGGTTGATGAAGGATTACCTGCTCCCAGATAGAGGCTGCTGAATCCGGTACCTGTGCCCAGCTCTACGATCAGGGGAAAATCCAGATATCCGGCAATCCTTGCCAGCAGCTGACCTTTTTTCCTGTTAACAGCCGTATGTTTTACCAGGCTTGCAAGAGATCTCTGTTCCCCCGTTGAGATCTTTGATCCGGCACCATGATCCTCGATATCCAGCAATTCTTCGTTCCCCGAAAGGGATTTTCTCAATTCCTCGATCCATTCTAATCCCTGAAGGGTGTTGCCAAAAATTACCCTGGAAATAAATTTGTAGGCGAAGGGGGGATGTACTCCCCTGCCCCGGTAGTGACCTGCCTGAAGCCGGTACTTAATATACAATATGATCTGACTGAACAAAACCTGTGGATATTCATTCCAAATATCGATATTTATTGTTTATTTCACAGGGAATGGCGGAATTGCTTCAAACAGATATTAAATTTTTATCGGGAGTTGGACCCAAACGAGCAGAGCTCCTCAAAACCGAGCTGAATATCAGCACTTTTGAAGACCTGGTCTATCATTTTCCCTACCGGTATATTGACCGGACCCGGTTTTACAGGATCTCGGAGATCAATTCACAGCTTCCCTATATCCAGGTCCGGGGGAAGATTGTATCGATTGAGGTAGCGGGACCAAAATATAAGAAGCGGCTAAGGGCTTCATTTACGGACGATACAGGTACCATTGAGCTTGTGTGGTTTGCGGGGATTTCCTGGATCCGGGAGACCCTGAAAACGGACAGGGAATATATCGCCTTCGGTAGGCCTACCCTGCATGGGCGACAAATAAACCTGGTTCATCCGGAACTGGAAGAAGTTGAGAAATTTGAGAAGCTGCCGGGAGCGGGACTGCAGGCGATGTATAATACGACGGAGAAGTTGAAGAAGAATTATCTTACTTCCCGGACCCTGCAGAAACTTATCACCACACTATACCAGTCTAATAAGCCAAAAGTCCCTGAAACCCTGCCTGCCAGACTGCTGGAAAAACTAAAATTTCCTTCGCTTGAGAGGGCACTTTACACGGTACATTTCCCTTCCGATGTCAAAGAGCTGGAGAAGGCCAGGGCGAGGCTGAAATTTGAGGAACTCTTTTATATCCAGCTGAATATCCTAAAACAGAAAGTACACAGGGAAACCCATGTCAAGGGATTTGTGTTTTCGAAAGTGGGTGATTTTCTGAACGGATTTTATAAGGAAAGACTGCCCTTCAGCCTGACAGGGGCCCAGAAAAAAGTGATCCGGGAGATACGTACAGATATTGGATCCGGCAGGCAGATGAACCGCCTCCTTCAGGGAGATGTGGGCAGCGGAAAAACCCTGGTGGCCCTGATGAGTATACTGATTGCCATGGACAATGGCTTCCAGGCAGCCCTGATGGCACCTACCGAAATCCTTGCCAATCAGCATTTTGCTACACTGGAGAAAATGCTTGGAGAAATGCCGGTAAAGTTTTCCCTGCTCACCGGGTCGACCAAAAAAGCCGCCAGGGAGGAGATTCATGAGGGACTGATGGACGGGAGCCTCCATATCCTCGTTGGCACACATGCCCTGATTGAGGATAAGGTGCAGTTTCGTAACCTGGGACTGGTAATCATTGATGAGCAGCATCGTTTTGGAGTAGCTCAGAGGGCCCGGCTATGGCAGAAGAATATCCAGCCCCCACATATTCTTGTCATGACTGCTACACCTATCCCCCGGACCCTGGCCATGACACTCTACGGGGATCTGGATGTGTCTGTGATTGATGAATTACCGCCCGGAAGGAAACCTGTTAAAACCCTGCATTATGGGGATTCAAAAAGACTTCGTGTGCATGGCTTTATGAGAAAACAGATTGCCGAAGGAAGACAGATATATATTGTTTATCCCCTGATCAAGGAATCCGAAAAAATGGATTATAAAGATCTTGAGGACGGGTATTTCAGTATCAAGCAGGCCTTTCCCTCACCGGAATACGCAGTAAGCATGGTTCACGGGAAACTCAAGGCGGCGGACAAAGAATTTGAGATGAAGCGCTTCATTGAGAAAAAAACACAGATCATGGTGGCCACTACGGTGATAGAAGTCGGGGTGGATATTCCCAACGCTTCGGTCATGATTATCGAAAGTGCTGAGCGATTCGGCCTCTCACAATTGCACCAGCTTCGGGGCCGGGTCGGCAGGGGAGCGGAGCAGTCCTACTGCATCCTGATGAGCTCCTATAAACTCGGTGATGATGCAAGGCTGAGGCTAAAGACCATGGTGGATACGACCGATGGATTTGAAATTGCTGAGGCAGATCTGAAACTCAGGGGACCCGGAGACCTTGAAGGTACACAGCAAAGTGGCGTTCCCTTCGAACTCAAAATCGCCAGCCTGGGCAAAGATTCCCAGATCCTGAATTATGCCAGGAGCGTTGCCATGGAGGTCCTTGAAGAAGATCCCCAGCTGGCTAAGCAGGAAAACCGGGTACTGGTAAAACAACTCAAAAAACTATCAAGGGGTCCCTTCGACTGGAGTGTAATCAGTTGATTTTAGAATTATCGATTCAAAGTCATAAAGTATGCCAGGCAGTATACTTATTTAAACATATTATAAATTACTCTTAGGTCATAAAAACTGATAAAAAGCAAGTGATTGGAAATCGAACTAATCTATTTTTGTAACCGAAAACGAAATGGCCACAGGCTAGCATGGAAGAGAAGAGGATTTCACACGATGGTATTGTTGATTCACAGGATGGTAACGAGCTGGTTATCAGGATAACCAGCTATGCAGCATGTAATGGATGCCACGCCAGGGGAGCCTGCAGTGTTACAGAGGAGAAAGAAAAGTTCATGCGGGTCAAAACCGCACCCTCTCAATACAGCAAGGGAGACAAGGTCCGTGTAGTCCTGGCGCAATCCCTTGGATTCAGGGCACTTTTCCTGGGTTATGTTCTGCCCTTCCTGCTTGTTCTCTGTACCCTGCTGCTTGTTTCAGCACTGGGAAACTCCGAGCTTATTGCCGGTGTTTCTTCCCTTGCTGTTCTGATTCCCTATTATATCGGTTTAAAGATGTTCCGGGGTAAACTTGAACGGCAATTTTCATTTATCCTGCAGAAAATCTGAGAAGAGAATTAATGAACCAGGTTATATTATATACGGTTATTTCATTAAGTGCGACAGGCATTGCCGCTGCTATTATACTTTTCCTGATTGCACAAAGATTCAGGGTTTTTGAAGATCCCCGGATTGATGAGGTTGAAGATGCCCTTCCGTCTAACAACTGTGGGGGATGTGGATATCCAGGCTGCCGGAATTTTGCTGAAGCATGCATCAAAGCAGATAGCCTCAAGGACCTTTTTTGTCCCCCGGGCGGCAATGAAACCATGGCCAATGTAGCCAGCATCCTGGGCATGGAAGCAACGGAACAGGATCCCCAGGTAGCTGTGGTACGCTGTTCCGGATCCTATGCCTGCAGGCCCAGGACTAACCAGTATGATGGGGCATCCTCATGCTCCGTGGCAAGCAGTCTTTATGCAGGGGAAACGGGATGCCAGTTCGGCTGTTTAGGTCATGGGGATTGTGTAAAAGCCTGTGATTTCGATGCCATCCATATGAATCCGGAAACCGGCTTACCGTATGTTGTCGATGAGAAATGTACCGCATGCAATGCCTGCGTTGAGGCTTGTCCGAAAGATATTATCGAACTCCGAAAAAGGAATAAAAGAGACCGCAAGATATTCGTCAGTTGTATCAATGAAGAAAAAGGCGGTATTGCTAAAAAGAGCTGTTCAGTGGCCTGTATAGGATGTGGGAAATGTGAGAAGGTCTGTCCCCATGATGCCATAACCATCGAAAATTTCCTGGCCTACATAGATCCGGTTAAATGCAAGCTCTGCAGGAAATGTGTGGTCGAATGTCCGACAAACGCCATCCTTGAAATTGGATTCCCTCCCCGGAAACCAAAGCCGGAAGAAATTCCTGAACCCGCAGCGGATCCACAGCTAGTTACAGAGGCCAAGCCGGGTACAGATCCAGCACCTGCTGTGAATCAAAAAACCGTTACTGATCCAAAGCCGGCTGCTAAAAAAAATCCTGACCTGAAACCTGATGAAGCAAAGGAGGAGGAGCAATGAGAACTTTTAAACAGGGCGGGATACATCCTCCGGAAAACAAGATCACAGCCGGAAGCAGCATCAGGGAGCTGCCAATTCCGGAACAGGTTAGCATTCCCATATTCCAGCATATTGGAGCCCCGCCAAAGATCCTTGTAGAACGTGGAGATCAGATTTTAGTGGGACAGCCACTGGCTGCCAGTGAGGGTTTTATTTCCTCCTTTATTCATTCTTCCGTTTCCGGGAAAATCATTAAGATAGACGGAGTGACGGATATTTCCGGTTATAAAAGAACAGCCATAGTGGTAAAAGTTGATGGAGATACCTGGATGGATGACATTGACCGTTCACCTGAATTGAAAAAAGAAATTGCCATTGAAGCCCCGGAAATAATTCAGAAGGTACATCAAAAAGGTATTGTTGGTATGGGGGGAGCAACCTTCCCTACCCATGTCAAGCTTTCCCTCCCAAGGGGAAAAGAGGCAGATTACCTGCTGGTGAATGGTGCAGAATGCGAACCTTACCTTACCTCCGATCATATCCTGATGTTAGAAAGAGCAGATGAAATTCTCTGTGGGATCAGCATAATGATGAAGGCCCTGAACGTTGAAACTGCGGTCATCGGGATTGAAAACAATAAACCCGATGCAATCGCCCACATGGCTGAACGTGCCCGGGATTATAAAGGAATTCAAGTCGGACAGATGCAGGTTAAATACCCGCAGGGAGGCGAAAAACAACTTATTAAGACCCTGATCAACCGGGAGGTACCTTCAGGAGGACTGCCCATTGATGTGGGTGCTGTTGTATTCAATGTGGGAACCATGTTTGCGGTTTACGAGGCCATACAAAAAAACAAACCCCTTATTGAAAGGGTAGTTACTATCACGGGAAAAGACATGAGTGATCCCGGAAATTTCATGGTCAGGATTGGGACCCCAGTGTCTGCACTGATTGATGCTGCAGGGGGACTACCGGAATCAACCGGGAAAGTTATTTCTGGCGGTCCCATGATGGGAAAAGCCCTGAACAGCCTGGATGTTCCGGTAATTAAAGGAACCAGCGGTGTTACCCTGCTTCCGGAGGAGGAATCCAGCAGAAAAGAAATTCAAAATTGTATACGCTGCACCAAATGTGTGAGTGTTTGTCCCATGGGACTCGAACCCTATCTTCTTATGGCTACCGGAGAAAGGGAGATGTTCGAACGTATGGAAGAGGAAAAGGTCATGGATTGCATTGAGTGCGGATCCTGCAGCTATATTTGTCCATCGAACCGACCATTGCTTGATTACATCAGGCTTGGCAAGTCTGAAATAAATAAGCTCCGAAGAGCCAGAAAAAAGTAGTGTATGGGATTAATTAAAGTATCACCCTCACCGCATGAGCATACTCATGATTCAGTTCCAAAGCTGATGTATGGAGTATTGATTGCTCTCCTGCCTGCCTTCCTGGTATCCCTGTATGTATTTGGAATCGGGGCCCTCATCATTACTCTCACAGCCGTGGTTTCCTGCCTGGCCTTCGAATATCTAATCCAGAAATACCTGCTAAAAGTAAAATCCAGCATTTCTGATGGGTCCGCTCTTATAACCGGGCTACTGCTGGCATTCTGTTTACCCGCAAATCTCCCTGTCTGGATGGTAATTCTGGGAAGTTTTGTCGCCATCGGAGTGGGTAAGATGTCTTTCGGGGGACTGGGAAATAATCCATTTAATCCAGCCCTAGTGGGAAGGGTATTTCTCTTTATATCTTTTCCTGTTCAGTTAACCAGCTGGCCAGAACCACTCATCAACCGCTTGAGTTACCTGGATGCAAGTACAGGTGCTACCCCGCTGGCTATGATGAAGGAGGGAATGAAAAATGGGGAAGGAATAAGTGAGATCATGGGGAATATACCGGCCTACGCTGAGATGTTCCTTGGAAAGGTCAACGGATCAACCGGGGAAATTGCCGCCATTGCCCTGTTGATCGGACTTGTTTATATGCTAATAAGGAAGATCATTTCCTGGCATATACCTGTCAGCATCCTCCTGACAGTAACAGTATTTACAGGCATCCTATGGCTGGCAAATCCAGACAAAAATCCTGATCCCTTGTTCCACCTTTTAAGTGGAGGATTGATGCTGGGTGCCGTGTTTATGGCAACCGATTATGTTACCTCTCCCATGAATCCGAAGGGCATGTGGGTTTACGGGGTTATGATCGGCATTATTACAGTAGTGATCAGGGTATTCGGCTCATATCCCGAAGGTGTACAGTTTGCGATATTGATCATGAATGCTTTTACCCCGCTCATTAATAAATATATCAAACCGCGGCGATTCGGAGAAAGGTTGGAAGATGGCTAAAAAAGAATCGACATTTACCAGTATGGTGTTCACCCTTTTCCTGGTGACCCTCTTAGCTTCCACTGCCCTTGCACTGGTTTATACAGCTACCAAAGGGCCTATTGAAGAAGCCAGGCGCCTGAAAAAAATGAATGCCATTGGAGAAGTCGTACCGGAGTTTGATAATGATCCCGGATCGGATTTTGTCAAACTGGGTGTTGGTAAGGATACCCTGTATTTTTACCGTGCCCTTAATGGGGATGAAATATCAGGAATAGCTGTGGAAAGCTTTACATATACCGGGTTCAGCGGTCTCGTTAAAATTATGGTCGGTTTCCTTCCTGATGGCAGCATTTACAGTACATCCGTTCTGGAACATGCAGAAACACCTGGACTGGGGGACAAGATGATCAAGGAAAAATCATTGGATAAAGCCACAGGGCTGTCCTGGAGCAGTCAGTTCGAGGGAAAAAATCCGGGAGATTTTAAAATTAAGGTCAGGCAGGATGATGGGGATGTCGATGCGATAACTGCAGCAACCATTTCATCCAGGGCATTTTGCGATGCCGTACAAACTGCCTATGAGGGTTTACTGGAAGTAGCAAAGGATCTTGATATTAACAGCAGTGCTGATACTAAAAATCCTTCAAACTCAGAATAGAAAACGAAACACTATGGACCAGTGGAAAAATTTCAGTAAGGGATTCTTTAAGGAAAACGCCGTCTTCGTTCTCCTTCTCGGTCTTTGTCCCACTCTGGGTGTCACTACATCCGCTTTCAATGGACTGGGAATGGGACTCGCCACCACCTTTGTTCTTGTGATGTCTAACATCGTTGTCTCCCTGATTAAGAACGTTATCCCTGATAAGGTAAGAATCCCCTCATTTATTGTTATCATAGCCTCCTTTGTTACCATTGTTGAACTGGTCATGCAGGCTTATGTACCTGACCTGTTTACTGCACTTGGATTGTTCATTCCGCTGATCGTTGTTAACTGCATTGTCCTGGGACGCGCAGAAGCATTTGCATCAAAAAATAACCTGGTGACATCAGCTATAGATGGACTGGGAATGGGATTGGGATTTTCAATGGCTCTTACTATTCTGGGAGCTATCCGGGAGATTCTGGGTTCGGGTTCCATATTTGGATGGAAATTCATCGCCGGTGACGGAATGATCGTCTTTGTTCTGGCACCGGGTGCATTCCTGGTACTCGGATACCTGATCGTCATTGTAAATAAAATTAACAAGAAGGGAGCCTGATCATGGAGTATATCATCATTATCATATCAGCCGTATTTGTCAATAATATTGTCCTTATCAAATTCCTGGGCATATGTCCCTTTATCGGGGTATCCAACAAGGTTGAAACATCCATAGGAATGACAGGCGCAGTGATGTTTGTTATGGTCATTGCAACCATGGTTACCTATCTTCTCTTTCAATATGTTTTGACACCACTGGGCATCACTTTCATGAGGACAATTACTTTCATCCTGGTCATTGCATCACTCGTCCAGATGGTAGAAATCGTGCTAAAAAAGGTTAGTCCCCCACTCTACCAGGCGCTTGGGATCTTTCTTCCTTTAATAACCACAAACTGTGCGGTACTAGGTGTTGCAGTCCTTGCAGTGCAGAATGATTATAACCTGTTAGAATCTGTAATATTTGCCATCGCAAACGCCATTGGATTTGGAATAGCCATTGTGGTTTTTTCAGGAATAAGGGAACAACTGGAACTGGTGAATGTGCCCAAAGCTATGAGGGGAGTACCCATTGCCTTTGTCGTTGCCGGCCTCCTGGCCCTAGCCTTCCTGGGATTCTCAGGTATTGTCTGATTCAGGACTACTTCTTTTTCAACCTCTTAGCCTGTTTGTCCAATTTGTACTGATATCTTCCGGCAATAGCGGCACCAACTATTCCGGCATTATTCAGCAATTCAGCGGTAACAACAGGTGTTTTAACATCAATGTATTTCAGGAATTTATCTCCCTTCTTACTGGCACCTCCGCCAAGAATTATAAGATCAGGTGATAAAAGGAATTCGAGTTTAGCAAGGTACTCACTAAACCTTTTAGCCCATTGTTCCCAGCTCAGGTCTTTTGCTTTTCGGGTAGCATCTGAGACATATTTTTCCGCATCCATACCCTTAAATTCAATATGTCCCAATTCCATGTTTGGAACAAGCTGGCCATTATTAAAAAGCACGGTTCCAATCCCTGTCCCTATAGTGCACAAAAGAACCAATCCCTGTACACCCTGTCCCGCGCCGAACTTCATTTCTGCCATTCCGGCACTGTCCGCATCATTTACCACATAAACCGGCAGTCCGGTCGCCTTTGAAAAGACCTTGTTTACATTGGTTCCTATCCAGGACTTATCAATGTTAGCTGCGGTCTTTGCAACACCGTTCTGAACCACTGCAGGAAAACCACATCCAATGAGTCCCTTCCAATTAAAATGATTCACCATCTCAGCGATAATCATGGCAACCTTATCAGGAGTTGCGGGAAGCGGAGTTGGTATCCTGTGTCTCAAACCAAGCATTAATCCATCATCAATATTTACTGGTGCGGCTTTGATACCCGAGCCACCTATATCTATACCCAGAACCTTATTTTTTTTCATCAGATTTGTATTAGTGTCTTAAATATAATCATTAAATTGAACAACCGATGCAATCAAGTTTTTGTGATGGAAAAATACCTTATCAGCCTTCTTGAACAGAATAACAGGGTAATTGTACCTGACCTTGGAGCCTTTATTCTACGTCAGAATGAACCCAAGAATCTCGTATTTAATGATCTCCTTGCCTTTGATGATGGCATGCTGACGGACAAGCTCATGCTGGAAGAAAAAATCCTAAAAGCTGAAGCTCAGTCCCGCATCAAACAATATGTCGAAAAAGCCAGAAGAATTCTTGAGACCGGAGAAGTTTATCCCATTGAGGAAATGGGATTCCTGAGAATGGATTCTTCCAGCAGAATTGAATTCCTCGATAAGGATGAAGGTTCCAGCGATGAATCAAAATCAGCAGGAAGCGAGACTGTTGATAAAACCAGCAAGGATGCCCCTGAGGATGAAACAGAACCAGAATCTGACAGCCAGGATACGGAAACTGAAAAAGATCCGGACCAGTCAGATTATGAAGCAGAATACATGAAACTGATGAGTTCAGGTAAAAAAACCAGGAAGAAAAAACCTATGGTAGAAGTTTCTGAACCTGAAGCAATGATTGAAGCAGAAGCAGTAGCTGAAACTGAACCAGAGCAAGAGCCAGAAACAGTGGCTGAACCTAAAAAGGAATCGAAAACCAAGCCAAAGGCTGATTCAAAACCCAAAACTTCAAAACAAAAAGCTGATACGAAGAAAAAAGCAGGTAAAACTCAATCACTTGAATCTGAAGATGTTGATAAAGGAGTTGGTTTTATTCTGGCAGATGGGGATTCTGAGGTTGAAGTTGATGCAACAATCTATGAAACTCCACTGCAGGCAGATAATGAGGAACCGCGGTTCCTGATCGATGAAGACAGCGAGGAATCAGAGAAGGAAAGCAATGAGGATCCATTCAAATTAGCCATTGCTGATGAACAGTCTGAACCGGAATCAGAAGATGCATCGGAGACCGGGGCCGAACAAAGTCCTGAACCTGAACCCGAACTAGAATCCGAACCTGAACAAAAGGAAGAGCCAGAGCCAGCCATTGATCCTGAATCGCATGAAAAAGAAAAGGCAGTGACTGCTACAAGTGCGGTTGAACAGGCAAGGGCTGCTGAGGAAGCAAGGGCGATTGCAGAAGAAAGGGCAGCGATGCTTGCTGCCCGGAATAAACAGGAGGAAGAAAAGCCTGTAAGTGCCTATCATAAAACTGAATACAAAAAGAAAAAATCCTGGCCATGGATACTCGGCCTGGCGGCCTTTATTATAGTAATCCTGGCAATTGGCTGGTTTATGTTCCCGGATAAGGTTGATAGCATTCTAAACCTTGGAGTTACTGATGTAACCTTGGAAAGCCAGGCAGGAGAACAGGAAGCTGTAACTCAAAACCAAGAAACGGCAATTCCTGATCAGGACGTAACTGAAAGGGAAGGGCAAACTACGGCAGAATCCGCCACTGCTCCAGATCCAAAATCCGAGGATGCATCAACTCCAAAATCAACCAGCACCGGATCTCCAACAACAACTTCATCGACATCGAAATCCACTGCTGCAACTTCACCTCAGCCTTCTGGTAAACAATATTACATCGTGGCCGGATCCTTTGAAAACCAGGCGAATGCAGTTAATTTTGTTAATGCATTAAGAGCTAAGGGATTTGATGCATCAATCATCGGAAAACGGAATAATCTTCATACCGTATGTTTCAGTTCACATTCAAACAAGCAATCTGCAGAAGAGGAATTAGAACGGATCCGAAATAACAATGACAGGCAAGCCTGGCTGCTGTATTATTAATTCTCGTTATTGATGATTGTCAGGTCCATCAAAAGATATAACTGGAAAGGAAAAAAGGTGTTAATCCTCGAGGATGACCCTGCCGGATCTTACCTCCTTTGTGAAATATTATCTCATACACAGATTGAGATCCGGTTGGTGGAAAATGGTATAGAGGCAGTGGAGGCATGCAAGACTGATCCGGATATAGACATAGTGCTTCTTGATATGCAGGTTCCTGCATTATCCGGGATTGAAGCTGCCAGAAAGATATGTACACTCCGAAAAGATCTTCCGATCATCGCCCAGTCTGCATTTGTAATGACTGAGGATAAAGATCGTGCCATGGAAGCCGGCTGCACTGTCCATATCTCTAAACCAATCAATACCTTTGAACTTCTGGGAACCATGCATCAGCTCTTACACAAGACTGACAGCCTACCTATCTAGGAATTCATGCCTGATTTCCAGGAAAAACTCAGGATCATAAAACCGCGCCCCATAATCATACCAACCAAATTTCAAAGAACCTATTCGAATTTAGCTCTTATTCTGGAGTCTTGCAATATGAAACTTCCAATTTTATTTTAGGATTTCCTACGCCGGGTTGTATACTTTAGTTCCCTGGTAAAGCATGAAGAAGTTTTTCCCTGATTTGTTTATGTGTATCCTTTTTTTTCAATAAGGTAGCAATTCCATCCACATCTATTCCATCATGTATTGGATGAGCCAACTTATTGCAGATACGATCTAGATGAAAATCATACTTTGCTAATAATTCCACTGTTAAATCTGGATATTCTAGCAATAGTAAAAACAAGACCTTGTTACTAAACTGAGAAAATTCAACTTTATTACTGCACGATTCATCAATAGTACACAAAAAATTAATAATGGCTAATGTGTCCAGGTTGCTTATGTGCATCTTTATCTCCCTTACATAATCGATGTTACATTTTTCACAATCAACATCTATTTTTTCCTCACTATAAATGAACATTGATGAATCAATTTTCATATTGTTTTCAATAGGTTTTGCATTGTGACACTCAATAAATAAAGTGGCAAAAAATACTATAAATACACCTTGTTTAGTCATAATTTATTGCATTTGTTATTGTTGTATCCAGCCATCAGGCACATGTCGAAGAGCTCCCGGGAATATCTGTTGTTGATGCTGCCTTTGAATATTGAATCTTGTTACAGCTGCATTAGCACCTCTTTGAATAATGATAGAACCTGTCGAAGATCCTGTTACACCATTTGCACCGCTCCAATTAAAATTCCCAAAAAAGTTGCCAGCATCACTTGGTTTTATAGTGACACAACCTTCTGAACCACGACTATTATAATTTCCATTGTTACTATATCCATCGTGGACATTGACAAGCTCCATATCAGTACTATTACCATTGGGATCAGTGCCCGGGATGTTAGCTCGATTTCCTTCTGAATCGACAATATTTAATCCTTTTTCAGTTCCACCATCATGTCCTGTAGCATTATTGTATTCTAGAGTCCCTTCATTGATTGTGTTATGATCTGTACTATTATCACCTTCTGCTTCAACGGAGTTTGGATAACTACTACCTGCATATGGACCATTTATCTCTCCATTTTGAATAAAATAGATATCAGCTGTGTAAGTATTTGCATTTGTTCCATCATCAGCTGGCCTTTCCCCCTGGTCAAACACATAAACGGAGTCTAGACCAAAAGGATCTATGAGCATAATGGGGTTGTTGTAAACATAAGTATAAGGAGACCACTCAAAGTGGTTGTTTTCAATCGCTGGATCGATCACATGCCATCTACCAAGAGCAGGATCGTAAAATCTCGCACCATAATCGTACTAACCTACTTTTCAAAGAACTTTAATAAACTAAGCTAACTATCCTTCAATTTCTCAAATTGATCCGATTGTAGATACTAATTTCTCCTAATATAATCCGTAAATATAGGCTTACCTTGAATTCTATTAAATGAATTTAATACCTCCATAAACAAATTTGTATTCCATCCCCCAGTTGTGTATTGTCGAATTAGGATGGCGTTATTATGCTTAATATTTAGTATATACTTGGGGTATTTGCTATACCATAATTTTACAACACTAAGCTCAATTTCGTCTAAATCAAATTCCTCATTTAAAATAGTACTATTTGCTTTATTTATGAATAGTTTAAGTTTTTTTAATTCTTCATTTATCTCAATCTCACATAAATGATATCTGTTGATTATTAAAGAGTTAATTAAAGAGATTGCAACGAATGCCAAGGAAAACAAAATATAAATGAATCTTTCATTGATAATAAACAATATTAATGGAACGAGTATACCAATTGATAACCAAACTCTAACATATTTAACACTTCTCATAAAATACTTTGAGTACCTGGGTCTAATTACAATACTAGCAGTCTTATTCATCCAAAAAGATTTGCATTTAGTCTAGATCCTTATCCTGATCCTCAGTAGATACAACCTCATCGATTTTATCAACTGTTTCAGCAACTGTTGATATGGCATCAGCCGTTTCTCCTACATTTGTGGGTACCCCTCCCAGTAATAATTTTCCTGCGCCTTCAGCAGCATCTCCAATTTTTCCAGCTTTCTCTGAATCTCCACCCAAAATTTCCGTTGCTGTTTGAGCAGCAACACCAGTAACGCTATCAGCTGTTTTATCTACTTTTTCTTGATCAAATGTTTCTGGTGAGCTATGAGCAATTGTTTTCCCAACCGCAAGACCTAATGCTGGCACACCAAGAATTATTCCAGCTGGTCCGCCAAATAGGATTGTCAATCCAGAAGCTACAATTCCAGCTCCATCTTGCGCACCTTGTGATGTTGCTATTTCATTGATGGTATTCATTGCGTTTTCTACAGTATTCTCAATCATCGCAACATCACCTTGTATTGTTTTTTTTATCCATTTTTGAGCATTTCCTGGAGGGCCTTCACCATTAATATCCGGGAGTAAAATTGGATCATTCTTTGAATATGCATATGGAGACTGAAAATCAAATTTTTCGGCCAAGGGATCCAGGGTATGAAACCGTCCAAGTGCAGGATCATAGAACCGGGCCCCATAATCCTTACAACCTGCTTACCCAAAAACACATATTCCCTGGCTCCAGATACTCCTGGAAAAACACCGTTTCAAAGAACGTTTCTTACTTTAAAAATAACGATTTTTCTTTTATCTGAGTGCCTTGTTCAAAGGATTATTTCGTCTGTTTCAAATAAAACAAAAAAGTATTTCAGGGGGACACTGCCCCCGTGTCAGCCAGCCCTGCTGCGCCCCCTCTGCTGGCTGACACTCCGCTCGCCACCACACGGCCTAAGCTAAGTAACATAATAGTCCTTATTGTAGCCCGCAGGTTACGACCGGCCTTAAACGTTGGGTTCCTGGTCCTGGATCCATACAAGACTCCTCCAGCACCTGCAGGCGGGTCCAATAAGGCGTTATTATGTTAAATATCCGCACAGAGCCAGCGGCGCATTCTTAGATCCAGGAGCAAGGACAAAACAGGACGCAGTGCGTCACAATTTCAATTAAAAGAAAAAATTCTCCAACCGTACGTTGGAGATTTGCGGGTAATTCTGCAACTAATGGTTGCAGTTTTATAATTCTGCCACCAGCAGTGGCAGTTTTGTAATTCTTGCATTACAGGAAGCTTTGATTCGTAGCAATGATGCGGGTTGGCGCGGGGCTATTTAACATAGTGCTCATTATAGGCCAACCCCCGGATAAAAAAATGAACGCAGTGCGTTCACAATTATCAGTATATAATGTAACTATCTTTGATTCTGCATGTTGCGACTATAATGTTCATTATGTTACTTAGCTTCGGACTGGTAGGGGCCAGGAGGAGCAGCCAAAATTTGGCTGATGGTTGCAGGGATGCCAAGATTTTGGCTGCGGGGAAGATCAGGCAAGAGCCCTTTTGCCCCGGGTACTTTTTACATATTCACTGATCGAAGCAACGCCAAGGATTATCTTTCTTTCTCCTGGTTTAAGCTTTATGGATTTATTGCCGGTAACAAGCGACTCCAGCGGGATCCCCAGGTACCGGTTCAGAAGAACGATCATCTTCATGGACAGCGGCCTTTTCTGGTTTAACACTGCAGATACCCTGGTCTTGCCACCAAACAGCGGGGCAATATCCTTCTGCTTCAGGTTCATCTGCTCCATCCTGAACTTAATGGCCTCGATCGGATCCGGAGCCTCTATGGGGAAGTGCTCCCTCTCATACTTTTCAACCAGTATGCTCAGAAGCTCCATTTCATCTGCCTCATTGCTGCCAGGAACAATAGGATCCTGGCTGGCATTGATCATCTCATAGATTCTCTGGCATGCAGCCTCATAGTCTGCTTCATTTTTTATTACTCTTACTGTCATAGCTAACCTCATTTACATCTACATTATCATATTCACTATGCGTGCCAAACCATACTACAAAAACAATTTTTATCCGATACTCAATATCAACTACCAAGCGATAATCGTTTCCGCAGATGTCAAAGACCACACGCTTTGAGCTGATTATACTGGCACCTTTGTATTTTGCCTTCAGCTCAGCAGCATTGTTCCAATCGGAGTGCCTTACTTCAAAGATCCAGGAACGGATGGCCTGATCGGCCTTTTTATACCGGGCCTGCTCACAGAGCTTTGTTAGTGTACTCTCCTTTATTATTCTCATATACTGCAAAATTAGTAAAAAAGTTACCAAAAACGGTAACTTTCTGTATTAAAATTCTATTATGGACACATTTTGCGATTATTGGGGATCGCATTTTGCGACCTCCAATTCATCCCAGCGGATGATATTTCTTTAGTGCCTCCTGCAGATCCTCCAGGTGCCCTACCTGGTAACGCTCCGTTGAACTGATATGTTTATGGCCAGCCATGTACTGGACCTGCCTTACATCATACATCTTCAGCCAGTGGGTGATAACACTCTGGCGTATGTGCCGGCAGCTTTTCACCTTTGGATTAATCTGCCTGAGGGCCCGCATCATATGATGCAGGCTGGATTTGATATTGACCGATCCGTTCATGCTGATAAATAGCTGATTCTCGAGCTGCTCCCAGTCAGGGTGTTCGGCTTTCCTTCCTGGCCGGTGAGTTTTCTTTTTAATTGAGGTAAGGATATAAGGGCGTGTTTTTGTGACATACTCCTGCAGGCCGATCACCTGGTGGGCTTTCAGCTCCAGGGTACGCCCTGCTGAGTGCCGGCTGCCGGGGATCCATATTTTGCCGGATCGAAGTTTCAGGTGTACCGGCTCCAGGCGATGCAGCTCATCGGTGGTAAGCCCCTGGTGGATAAGAACACTCAGGATCACTTTGTTTCGTTTCGAGCGAAGATCCACCACCTGGTATTTCCTAAAAATATCCTCAAGCTGCTGCATGGTAATCATGCCGGTGGGGATACCCCCTCGGGCAGCCCTGAGATGCAGCCCGGCAGCCGGGTTTTTCCGGATCTTTCCCTGCTGCTGCAGGTAGCTGTAGTATTTTCGCACTGCCGCCAGCTTGCGGTTGATCAAGCGGGGGGTATTACCCTGCCTTCGGCAATGATCGATGTACTGCAAAAGATCGGCGTATCTCACTTGTTTTTCATTCAAAAACCTTTCACTCAGATAAAAGAAAAAATCCGATGTGTAGTTGATAAAACCGGCAATACTGCTGGAAGCATAATGCTGCTTTTCCAGGTAAGCCATAAAACCTTTCAGCCTTTCCCGGTACCGATTGCGGTAGATTTTGTATTTACTCCCTTTCGCCGGCAAGGTGGGTATAGATTTGTGTTGATGCCATGCTGCTGTGACCCAGAAAACGCTGGATCTTATCCAGGGACATGCCTCCATCCAACAGGTGGGTGGCCACCGAGTGGCGAAGGGTGTGAAGGCTGACCCGCCCGGTGATCAGGGCCTTTGCCGTTAACTGTTGCAGTCTTTCCATCATGGCATTACTGCAGAGCCTGGTTCCCCGAAGGCTGACAAACAAGGCTTTTTCGCTGCCATTGGCCATAACAGGGCGTGCATAGCTAAGATAGTTCTGCAGGTCTTCCCTAACGACTCCTGTCAAGGGAACATACCGCCGGGTGTAGTTTTTGCCACGGGATACATACAAAAGGTTCTGTTCAAAGATCACATCCTGGGTATCCAGCCAGACACCTTCACTTCTTCTTAGCCCGCAGCCATAATAAACCCCCAGCATGGCCCGGTCCCTGGCCCCAAGAAGATCGTGGCCGCATGCTTTGTACAAAAGGCTGATCTCTTCCCGGGTAAGCACCGTGATTGGTCTGGCCTGGTGTCCAGATAAAAACACCTGGGTCTCAAAACCCTGCTTTCCGCTCTGGCTTAAAAAACGGACAAGCTTACGAAGGGCTGTAAGGTGGGTTCGAAGGTAGTTCTTGCTTAGCCGCCCCCCTTTGCGGCTGTGCTGGCGAAGCCCTAAGTATTCAAAATACTCTTTGACAAGATCCCTGGTAATATCTCTGGTTGTAATGACATCATGTTTTTCCAGCCAGTAAAAAAACTCACGTGCCTTTACAGGGGCATTTCTAATGGTGGAAGGATCATAGTTTAGCAGCTGCAGCCAGTCCCGGAAGCTGTCTTCAAGTGTTAAAAATTCCCGGGATTGTACTTTGAGCTGCTTCATGTTCACTTTTAGGGGGGTCTTGCTCCTGGCCCGTTATACTTGTTATACTGTTATACTTCAGTGCAACTGGCTGTTTTTCTTCTATTTAAAGAGCGCGAAAGGGCGTGTTATACTTGTGTTATACTGATGTTACACTTAACTTTTCGGGTGTTATACTTAATTCTTTCTCCCGGATCTTTGCTAGAATATCATCCAGGATATCGATTCCGGATTTAAGCTTTTCGTACTCATCCCAAGCCGTGATCTCATATTCATAGCCCGTCTTTCGGTTGCCACCGGCCTGCTTTATATAGCCCCGCTGCTCCAACTCACGTAAGTACCGGTTTACCTTCATAGGGTGAAGCTTTAAATGCTGGCGGATCTGCTTGGCATAGATGCTCTCTGATGGTGATTTTTCACCAGCAAAACGTTTCAATGATTCAAAGAACTGGCGCACCTGGCCGCTCAGCTCGTCGGACTTTCGTAAAAAACTGTCTTTAATTAAATCATTGGCCCAGGCGATATCATCCGGGGTGGTTTCAATAAAGGGGATCCCGTTTTTATCCTTTCTCCATTCCCGCTGTTTCTGGTTATAAAATGTGATGATCTCAATCAATCGCAGGTAATGCATATTGGTGCGCAGCTTCTTAAAAACGCATTGAGGGATATCAAGCTGCGTAGCGTATGGGTTGATGACCTTTACAGGCCGCAGGAGCCGTTGAGCGTTCTTTAATAGCCGCCGGTGGTCCTCCTGGGCCGCCTGGTCAATCAGCCCGGCTTGCTGGCGTCGCTGATAGTCCATCACCTCCCGGGCATGGTCCGGGCTTTCATCCACATGAAGCAAAAATGATCGGTTGGCATTGTCCTCATAGATCTGAGTGTTTGTCGTAGCACCAGAGACACATACCGGGCCTTCAACGACAAGCACTTTTTGGACGTTATTACCCTTAGTATCCTTATCCGTAGTAAGCTTTGTAATGCTCTGTTTGGACATGAACTCGCGCAGCGGCAAAAAAGCCTGGTACACACCTTCCAGGTCCTCTATAAGTAAGACCTTGTGTTTCCAAAAGTCTCTCTCGGAGTAGTAAAGAGTGTTTTCTGTAAGGCTCGTAATGGTCCGGACCGATTCCTCCGGAAGACATTCGCTGATCTTTGTCTGAAGATAGGTCTTGCCGCTACCGCTGTGGCCAAAGATGATCGCATGAAGGGGTTCCGAGAACATCCTGCTCAGATAAAGAAAAAAAAGCAGAAGGCCGTTTCGTTTCTCTCCCACAAGTCCGGATTTCTCGATAAAATCCATCGTGTTTTTTATAAGGTTGCGGGATTCCAAAAAGCCTTGAGCCTTGGTTTCCTCCTGGCGGCTCATGCGGTAGGTTTTTGGCTCCAGAGCTTTTCTTTCTTTTTCAAGTAACCCTAAGCGATAGCCTTCCAGGCGTAGCTGCAGTTTTCTAATAGTGGCCTTTACCAGCGTAGTGCTTACCTCCAGTTCCTGGGTAGCTCCCCGGATATATCGCTGCAGCTGGCCATTGCTGTAAAGATTGACATCGTCCTGGTAATACCGGTAGTCATCACCTTCGATCTGTAGCAGCAGGTTTACTTTCAGCCGGTGGATGTTTTCCTTTTCAACTCCGCCCCAGATGGTAAAGTTTAAAATCCCTTCCCGGTAAAGGATTCTCTGAGGGTTCCTGGTATCAAACACAGGTTCCTCCGGATCCGGATCGCTTACCTGGTTAGCCGGTCCCTCATTTTTCTTTTTACCTGAAGTTTTATTAATAGCGGATCTCTCGCTGATCAGCTGTTGCAGGACCTTCAGATCATGGCCCTGGATAAGACTATTAATGTCTTCACCTTCCGGAGTGTCTACCATGGTAACCAGCAAATCCTGATTTATAGCCTGCAGCTTTTCAAAAACCTTTTCTGTGGCATCTTGGCCGCTCTTGTCCCCATCAAAAAAAAGAACCACCTCAAGTAGATCCGGAAGGTTTTTTATGGCCAGCTCATGCTCCCTGGTAAATCCGTTTACCCCAAAAAGGGCCATCAGGCTGAACTCCCGGGTGATTTCTTTTTGTTGATGTAAAGTTTCGCAGTCAATGATCCCTTCCGTTAGTATCAGCCTTTTTGTGCCAGGATCCGGATAGCCCGGGTAAATACCCCGGTGGGATCCGCCAAGGTAAAAATGCTTTCCATCTCCGTTGGGATTAATGCTTCTGCCATAGAGGTCTATCACCTGGCCAGATTCATTGCGGGTAAAAAACAATACCACGTTTTTAAACTTCGGAACAATCGTATTTTGCCGGGACTCTTTCAGTATACCTAAGCCCATGGCACTCTCCTGAAGTTTCTTGTTCCAGCTTTTGCCCATGTATGCAC
>CAVZPP010000008.1:0-394595 GCA_963777115.1 uncultured Bacteroidaceae bacterium
CCGGTGGGGATACCCCCTCGGGCAGCCCTGAGATGCAGCCCGGCAGCCGGGTTTTTCCGGATCTTTCCCTGCTGCTGCAGGTAGCTGTAGTATTTTCGCACTGCCGCCAGCTTGCGGTTGATCAAGCGGGGGGTATTACCCTGCCTTCGGCAATGATCGATGTACTGCAAAAGATCGGCGTATCTCACTTGTTTTTCATTCAAAAACCTTTCACTCAGATAAAAGAAAAAATCCGATGCGCAGTTGATAAAACCGGCAATACTGCTGGAAGCATAATGCTGCTTTTCCAGGTAAGCCATAAAACCTTTCAGCCTTTCCCGGTACCGATTGCGGTAGATTTTGTATTTACTCCCTTTGCCGGCAAGGTGGGTATAGATTTGTGTTGATGCCATGCTGCTGTGACCCAGAAAACGCTGGATCTTATCCAGGGACATGCCTCCATCCAACAGGTGGGTGGCCACCGAGTGGCGAAGGGTGTGAAGGCTGACCCGCCCGGTGATCAGGGCCTTTGCCGTTAACTGTTGCAGTCTTTCCATCATGGCATTACTGCAGAGCCTGGTTCCCCGAAGGCTGACAAACAAGGCTTTTTCGCTGCCATTGGCCATAACAGGGCGTGCATAGCTAAGATAGTTCTGCAGGTCTTCCCTAACGACTCCTGTCAAGGGAACATACCGCCGGGTGTAGTTTTTGCCACGGGATACATACAAAAGGTTCTGTTCAAAGATCACATCCTGGGTATCCAGCCAGACACCTTCACTTCTTCTTAGCCCGCAGCCATAATAAACCCCCAGCATGGCCCGGTCCCTGGCCCCAAGAAGATCGTGGCCGCATGCTTTGTACAAAAGGCTGATCTCTTCCCGGGTAAGCACCGTGATTGGTCTGGCCTGGTGTCCAGATAAAAACACCTGGGTCTCAAAACCCTGCTTTCCGCTCTGGCTTAAAAAACGGACAAGCTTACGAAGGGCTGTAAGGTGGGTTCGAAGGTAGTTCTTGCTTAGCCGCCCCCCTTTGCGGCTGTGCTGGCGAAGCCCTAAGTATTCAAAATACTCTTTGACAAGATCCCTGGTAATATCTCTGGTTGTAATGACATCATGTTTTTCCAGCCAGTAAAAAAACTCACGTGCCTTTACAGGGGCATTTCTAATGGTGGAAGGATCATAGTTTAGCAGCTGCAGCCAGTCCCGGAAGCTGTCTTCAAGTGTTAAAAATTCCCGGGATTGTACTTTGAGCTGCTTCATGTTCACTTTTAGGGGGGTCTTGCTCCTGGCCCGTTATACTTGTTATACTGTTATACTTCAGTGCAACTGGCTGTTTTTCTTCTATTTAAAGAGCGCGAAAGGGCGTGTTATACTTGTGTTATACTGATGTTACACTTAACTTTTCGGGTGTTATACTTAATTCTTTCTCCCGGATCTTTGCTAGAATATCATCCAGGATATCGATTCCGGATTTAAGCTTTTCGTACTCATCCCAAGCCGTGATCTCATATTCATAGCCCGTCTTTCGGTTGCCACCGGCCTGCTTTATATAGCCCCGCTGCTCCAACTCACGTAAGTACCGGTTTACCTTCATAGGGTGAAGCTTTAAATGCTGGCGGATCTGCTTGGCATAGATGCTCTCTGATGGTGATTTTTCACCAGCAAAACGTTTCAATGATTCAAAGAACTGGCGCACCTGGCCGCTCAGCTCGTCGGATTTTCGTAAAAAACTGTCTTTAATTAAATCATTGGCCCAGGCGATATCATCCGGGGTGGTTTCAATAAAGGGGATCCCGTTTTTATCCTTTCTCCATTCCCGCTGTTTCTGGTTATAAAATGTGATGATCTCAATCAATCGCAGGTAATGCATATTGGTGCGCAGCTTCTTAAAAACGCATTGAGGGATATCAAGCTGCGTAGCGTATGGGTTGATGACCTTTACAGGCCGCAGGAGCCGTTGAGCGTTCTTTAATAGCCGCCGGTGGTCCTCCTGGGCCGCCTGGTCAATCAGCCCGGCTTGCTGGCGTCGCTGATAGTCCATCACCTCCCGGGCATGGTCCGGGCTTTCATCCACATGAAGCAAAAATGATCGGTTGGCATTGTCCTCATAGATCTGAGTGTTTGTCGTAGCACCAGAGACACATACCGGGCCTTCAACGACAAGCACTTTTTGGACGTTATTACCCTTAGTATCCTTATCCGTAGTAAGCTTTGTAATGCTCTGTTTGGACATGAACTCGCGCAGCGGCAAAAAAGCCTGGTACACACCTTCCAGGTCCTCTATAAGTAAGACCTTGTGTTTCCAAAAGTCTCTCTCGGAGTAGTAAAGAGTGTTTTCTGTAAGGCTCGTAATGGTCCGGACCGATTCCTCCGGAAGACATTCGCTGATCTTTGTCTGAAGATAGGTCTTGCCGCTACCGCTGTGGCCAAAGATGATCGCATGAAGGGGTTCCGAGAACATCCTGCTCAGATAAAGAAAAAAAAGCAGAAGGCCGTTTCGTTTCTCTCCCACAAGTCCGGATTTCTCGATAAAATCCATCGTGTTTTTTATAAGGTTGCGGGATTCCAAAAAGCCTTGAGCCTTGGTTTCCTCCTGGCGGCTCATGCGGTAGGTTTTTGGCTCCAGAGCTTTTCTTTCTTTTTCAAGTAACCCTAAGCGATAGCCTTCCAGGCGTAGCTGCAGTTTTCGAATAGTGGCCTTTACCAGCGTAGTGCTTACCTCCAGTTCCTGGGTAGCTCCCCGGATATATCGCTGCAGCTGGCCATTGCTGTAAAGATTGACATCGTCCTGGTAATACCGGTAGTCATCACCTTCGATCTGTAGCAGCAGGTTTACTTTCAGCCGGTGGATGTTTTCCTTTTCAACTCCGCCCCAGATGGTAAAGTTTAAAATCCCTTCCCGGTAAAGGATTCTCTGAGGGTTCCTGGTATCAAACACAGGTTCCTCCGGATCCGGATCGCTTACCTGGTTAGCCGGTCCCTCATTTTTCTTTTTACCTGAAGTTTTATTAATAGCGGATCTCTCGCTGATCAGCTGTTGCAGGACCTTCAGATCATGGCCCTGGATAAGACTATTAATGTCTTCACCTTCCGGAGTGTCTACCATGGTAACCAGCAAATCCTGATTTATAGCCTGCAGCTTTTCAAAAACCTTTTCTGTGGCATCTTGGCCGCTCTTGTCCCCATCAAAAAAAAGAACCACCTCAAGTAGATCCGGAAGGTTTTTTATGGCCAGCTCATGCTCCCTGGTAAATCCGTTTACCCCAAAAAGGGCCATCAGGCTGAACTCCCGGGTGATTTCTTTTTGTTGATGTAAAGTTTCGCAGTCAATGATCCCTTCCGTTAGTATCAGCCTTTTTGTGCCAGGATCCGGATAGCCCGGGTAAATACCCCGGTGGGATCCGCCAAGGTAAAAATGCTTTCCATCTCCGTTGGGATTAATGCTTCTGCCATAGAGGTCTATCACCTGGCCAGATTCATTGCGGGTAAAAAACAATACCACGTTTTTAAACTTCGGAACAATCGTATTTTGCCGGGACTCTTTCAGTATACCTAAGCCCATGGCACTCTCCTGAAGTTTCTTGTTCCAGCTTTTGCCCATGTATGCACCCATATATCCGGCCTCTGTCCGGTCCGGATCCAGGCCCCGTGTTTTAAGGTATTGCTGAGCCGAGGCAGTCCTTTTAAAACTGCCTCGGCTCTCCTGCATCAGCTTACTCATTATAGCAAGACGGGGCAGCGTGGTTTTATCATCCTGTTTCATAGGTTTGCTATTGATTTCAGCATTTGGATCTATCAGGGTCTTGGCTTTAACAATGGCCTCATGCTTCGATATATCCTCATACCGCTCGATAAACTCTATCACATCACCGGCAGCACCGCAGCCAAAGCAGTGAAAAGTGTTTGTGCTCTGATAAATTTTCAGGCTGGGATCCTGGTCCTCATGAAAAGGGCATTTCAGGTGATGGTGTCTATCAGGCGTGAGGTTGTAATGGCTCAGGACGGTATCGATCTCAAGGCGCTGTTTTATTTCCGATATCTCCATGTTGATAAAATTTCATTCGTCTTATACGAACAAAATAAATCATAAAAGAAGAATTTAAGAAAAATAGGTGTTTAAAACTTATAAACAATAAGACGGTCATTCACTTACAATATGCGCCATATTTGGTAAATTTGTGTTAACAATTAATCAATAAAGACGATTGATTTATGAATGATCTAGGAAAAAGGATACAGGAGCTAAGAAAGCAGATAGGACTAACTCAGGCCCAGTTAGCAAGTAAAATAGGTGTTTCTCATACCCAAATGGCCAGATATGAGATAAAAGGTGTTCAGCCGCCGGCAGATGTCCTTAAAAAGATGGCGGACCTGTTTGATACCTCAATAGATTTCCTGGTCCGGGGGGATAAATCTGAACATGCCCAGGACAGCCTAAAAGATGCTGAACTTGTGAAGCAGTTCAAAAAAATTGACCAGCTGCCAGAGGATGAAAAATCCACCATTCTTAAAGTCGTCAGTGCCCTGGTACGGGATTTTAATACACGGCAAGCATATTCTCTGTAAGATGGCTCAGGAGACATTATCCGCACTGAAAAAGCTTAAAGTAGACTGCCTTTACAAGAAAAGCACTCACTTCAACGCAGCCAGACGCTTAAAAAAATCCAGCAATGTTTTCCTGTTCTTCCTTATTGCCGGTACCATCTTTGCCTCCTTTAGCACAATTATGAACGTGGGTATCTGGGATAAAATCCAGGGAGATACTCTGGCCGTTCAGGTCGTTGTCAATGTATTGGGAGCCCTAGGAGGTTTTCTTATTCTGTATACCACTGTGTTCTCAGACTATAAAAGCAGGATTGACACCGCAACCAAGCACGACAATATCGGCAACGATTTAAACCTAATATTTAAAAAAATCCGGAACACGGAAGCCATTTATCAGGACAAACTGATCGATGATACTGAGCTACAAAAGGCTCTGGAAGAACTAACCATAGATTATACATCAAAGTGTTATGCTGCACCGATAACCGATGAGCAGGATTTTCAGAAGGCACGAGAAGATTTTAAAGAGGGGTTCCTTTCCGAATATACCGAAGAAGAACTAAATTGCTAAGAATATGTCCGTCCTAAACCATTTAAGTAACACCTCGTCCAGTCTTGTTCTCTCTAGCTCAGAAAAAAGCAGCATCGATACTTCCATAAGTACATTAAAGATCAGACTTAACGCTTATTTCGGCAATCAAGTCAAACAACAGATTAAATTTGGGTCTTCTACAAGAGGGACCATACTTCCCAGAAAAGCGGATGAACGATCGGATATTGATTACATGATTGTTTTCGACAATGAAGAAGACAAAACCCCCCAGAGCTTCATTAATCGTTTAAAGAAATTCGCAGAAGCAAAGTATTCAACTTCTGAGATCCACACGAGTCACCCTACAGTGGTACTGATATTGAATCATATAAAGTTTGATCTTGTGCCGGCTTATAAATCAGGATGGTTGTCCGAGACCACTTACATACCCGCTCCAAAGTCTGATTTTACAAACTGGATCAGTACAGATCCTAATGGATTCAATACTGAGCTCTCCGATAAAAACAATAGCCATGGCAGCTTTATAAAACCCATGATCAGACTGGTAAAGTATTGGAATGCGTGTAATAGCTACGTGTACTACTCTTATGAACTGGAACAAAGTCTAATAGGAATATCCTATTGGGCATGCTCTAATTTAAAGGATTATTTCTTTGAGGCGATCAAGTATCTGCCAACCTGGAATCTACCTCAATACAAGGCAGATAAGGTACAAAGAGCTAAAGACATCGTGAATAAAACTCAGGAATACTTAAATGACAACAGACCAATTGCCGCAGAGATAGAAATAAAAAAATTGATTCCGGTAGTATAGGAGAAATTCCTTTCCATGGTTACTTTTGGATTTGTTCAGTAAATTTTTCCCAATGACCATTTATATACTCATCTAACGAAGATACTTTTAGTTCTTCACCCCTGATCTCTAATACTTGAACCTCACTTGCATCATCTACCATAAAATATGTCTTAAGAGGAGTACGACTAATATAGAAAATATAAGAATA
This sequence comes from uncultured Bacteroidaceae bacterium, assembly GCA_963777115.1. GTDB lineage: Bacteria > Bacteroidota > Bacteroidia > Bacteroidales > SM23-62 > SM23-62. The sequence goes on from CAVZPP010000008.1 coordinate 6,081, forward strand.
ATTCTGTGTTGACATCATCTTATTAAGCTCTCTATCAGCTGAATGTGCAGTATCTTTATAATCTCCCAAACAGTAAATCTCACGACCATTTGACTTTGCAACCAATTCACCTTCAGTATTGCATATAAATGCTTCAGTCTGTATATACTTTTTTCGCATAAAAGATGATCCCTGTGAAAAAAAAGACGGATGGATTTTGTTTAAAAACGACTTATCCTCAAAATCAGCTTTTTCAAGTTCACCATCATAAGTAACATACAAAATATGTTTTATCATTGGTTCTTGAGCACTGCTCCCACACTGCGTCTTTATAAACAAATTGTCTATTTTCTTATTTATTCTGTCAATATCCTTTTGAACTACACTTTGCATGCTTGAAGTTTCCGAGTATATAGCTGCACAATGGAAAACTAAACTGAACATCAATACTATTATCCGGATATTTAATTTAATCATTCGAGTTAGATTAATAAATGTAAAAAATATTGAATGCATTTATTATTCTTCTTCCTGATATCTTCATCATGTACCCTCCATTACCAGGATTCATGGCTCCGTATATATATCTCGAAATCACATTACCATTTAGTTTGGTTATGGTTCTTCGAGTTATACTATTCATAACTACACTGTGCCCAACATTTCCAGTATTTAAATTTATTGCAACTCTACCACCATCATTCATAGCAGAAAGGACTCTAGGTAGTGAAGTTGCTTTGTCTAAATCACCAAACAGAATCCCTAAACATCAGAGGATTTTGCCCACACATCAACATCCATTAGTAAATTAGTATTTGGGTCTCCACCAAACGAGCTCTCAAATATTTTGTGTTACTTTACCACCAAAAGAACGGTCGGTTGCTTCTACACTTGCGGGCAAACAATTATTTTCTCCCACTTGCCCTACAACGGGAATATTTTGATCAACAAGTACTTCATTGTTTACTGATGCACCATCAAAAAACCTTCTACCATCAGTAGCGGCATCAATTCCACCCCACATACCACCTAAAATAGCACCTGAAAACCCACCTATTAATCCGTCCCTTAGACCACTCCCGAAAGCCTGTTCGAAATTATGACCCTGCATCAAACCATTTCCAAATCCCGTGGTAAATCCTGCAGAAAATCCTGCACCTCCTCCCATCGCTGCTCCCGAAGCAAAGCTTGATGCGGCAGTCATCGCAGTCGAAGATCCGACAAACCCGGCTCCGAAGGTCCCACCAGTAGCCATTGCCGAACTTATGCCTGCTCCAACACCAGCACCTAAAGCACCAGCCGCAGCCCCTACACCAAAATACCCCAAGGCTTTCCATCCCCAGCCGGCTTGACCCTTAATGTTATTTAAATTGAAAAGAACATTAATTGTACCTCCGATTAATCCCCCAATGATCAGGTGAATAAACTCCCCATCGGGATCGACGATGATAATTGGGTTATTTCCCATGCCGGTATAGGGGGACATTCCGGCGAAGGAGGAAGCCTGGGGGTCTATGCTATGCCACCTTCCCAGGACAGGATCATAATAACGGGCCCCAAAATCCTAACACCCTACTTGCCAAAATCCACCTGACCAATACCTCCAGATGCTTCAAAAAACACACTAATTCAAAGAACTTCTTCTTACTTTAAATATAACGGTTTTTCTTTTATCTGAGCACTTTTCCTGGGGATTAATTCACCTTAGTTAAAAGAAAAAAGGAGTGCCGTGAGACACCCCTTCGTTCGTTGGCTACTTCTTTTTGCCGCCCTTTTTTTCCCTTTGTGATAGGGCGCTTCCTGCTGCCGTTTTACTAGTCTTGCTAGTTCTTCCGTCCCTAAGGACCTTGGAAGCAGCCTTGGCAGCTCTCTTACTTGTGACTTTCTTTGCCATGAGAGTAAAGTTTTTAAGGTTTAGTAACTTCCGGAGTAGCTTACTCCCAGCAGGCATGATTTCTTTTTGGTTTTTGGATCCGAAGTAATATATTTGAGTTGTCGACTTCTCAAAAATATTTTGAACCCAAGGCCAGGCTATCGAACCTCTATTAGCCTGGCTTTGTGCTTTCTGCAAAATTACTCAATCAATATTCCATATATCCCCGTGTTAATAATTATTTTAAAAGTTTACTATTCCTGTAACCCTGTTTCTTTTAAAATATAAGTTCATCCAACTTTTTTGGAAGACCTTTGCGAGTCACTCATTTCCCACGTGTCAGCCAGCCCTGCTGCGCCCCCTCTGCTGGCTGCCACTCCGCTCGCCACCACACGGGCCTAAGCTAAGTAACATAATAGTCCTTATTGTAGCCCGCAGGTTACGACCGGCTTTAAACGTTGGGTTCCTGGTCCAGGATCCATTCAAGACTCCTCCAGCACCTGCAGGCGGGTCCAATAAGGCGTTATTATGTTAAATATCCGCACAGAGCCAGACCCGCTTTTATTAACTTAGCGTATAACCAACTGATAAGTCATGGAGCACACATTTGAAAGTATCTTGGAAGACCTTTCTAAGCTGGAGTATTCTGAAGATAGCATACTCGATTTGATTTCTTATATCGACAAAGCTATTGAGATATCAAAGGCTAATGATCCAAATAGAGGAACTAACCACTGTTTGAACAACTTACTTCAGACAAAAGAAAAAGAGCTGCATCACATGATGGAAAAAGACATTCCTGATACAGAACGTGAAAGGCGGTTTACAGAGGCTCGTAGCAACTTTAAAACGGATTTGCGCATGTTTTGCATTAATTTTCCACATTAAAGCCATATTTCTTGTGGATGATTACTGGAAGGTTGGCTTGGGTGTAGCGAGTCTTACCCCCGCTACAAAAGGATCTGGTTTTACAAAGAAGGAAGGTTAACCGATATTGCAGTTCTGTCAGGGAAGCGTTCTCCGACAGCTGGATCAAGTTCATCTGCCAGGTATTTCTCCACACCTTCCATCTGAGTCGCATTTACTTTGGCCCAGGTGACCTTAAGATTATTGTAATCGGTTATTTCATCATCTTCCCTATGAGCAGTAATACGATCCTTAATTATTCCGCTTCCTACTCGTACAACAGTATCGCTATTCCAGATGATGTAAACACCCCTCAGATTATTAAATACTTCATGATCGAGGTTTAAGTTTTGAAAGTCACACCAGTGACTGTCGTCACCGCATGTGCCCCAGGATACAGTTAAATCAGGCATTGTTATTGGTTTTGGTTACCTATTAAAGTTACTGATTTAAACTGTCTTCTCCTAGGCGGGTTGGCGCGGGGCTATTTAACATAATTGCCTTATAGGACCCGGCCTGGATTTCGGGATGGCAGATTGGTCAGGCGATGACTGACGTTTTTTATTTAACCCGGGTTCTCTGCCACCGGGCTACTATAAGAAGCTGTTATGTTAAATAGTCTTTGCCGTTGTTTTGCCCCCCCAAGAGGCAAAACAGCAGCGCGAGCGTGGGCAGCAAAACAAAAGACCGGGCGAGCCTTGAACGAAGTGAGAGGCGGGGATTTTGTTTTGTGAGGGAGCGGATAAACCGGGATTACTATCTGACCAGCTTCATGTTCTCCGGGTTCCGGCTGGTGTGGATCACATCAAGGATAACGACAGTGTCCTTAGTAACTTCATATACCAGCTTGTAGCTCCAGATTGCTTTGAACCGGATATCCTTGGGATCCTTTTCTATAAACGGATCCCTGGTGTATTTTCGGGGCATAAAACCAAGGCTCTTGGCCAGTTCCCTGATCTCAGTTCTTACTTTGGTGGCTTGTTGCGGGGACTCCCGTTTCTTGATGTAGTTGTAGACCCTGCGAAGTGAAGCCTTTGCTTCATCATCCCATACTACCTTGTAGTGCCTTTTTACCACTGCTCCATCTCCTTTTCCAGATCCTCCTGTGTGGTGTATTGACCAGACTTTACGCGCTCGCTGGCTTCCTTGATCCTGCTCCTATAAGTTTCAACATCCATTGGAGGTCCGGGAAGGGTGTAGTCTTCTTCGTCTTCGTGACTCCTGGCTAAAGCATAGATTTTTTTAAGGGACTCTTCGTCCGCTTTATCGATGTAGCTGTGAAGCTCTTTTCTTAATTCTGATGTTCCCATGCTGTTCTGCTTTTATACAAATTTACGGATTAATCTCCACTTATGTTTCCACCCATTAGCGGATGATATTTCTTGAGTGCCTCCTGCAGATCCTCCAGGTGACCCACCTGATAACGCTCCGTAGAGCTGATATGTTTGTGTCCAGCCATGTACTGGACCTGCCTTACATCATACATCTTCAGCCAGTGGGTGATAACACTCTGGCGTATGTGCCGGCAGCTTTTCACCTTTGGATTAATCTGCCTGAGGGCCCGCATCATATGATGCAGGCTGGATTTGATATTGACAGATCCGTTCATGCTGATAAATAGCTGATTCTCCAGCTGCTCCCAGTCGGGGTTCTCTGCTTTCCTTCCTGGCCGGTGAGTTTTCTTTTTAATTGAGGTAAGGATCTGAGGGCGGGTTTTGGTAACATACTCCTGCAGGCCGATCACCTGATGGGCTTTCAGCTCCAGGGTGCGGCTACCTGAGTGCCTGGTGCCGGGGATCCATATTTTCCCTGATCGAAGCTTCAGGTGCACTGGCTCCAGGCGATGCAGCTCATCGGTGGTAAGTCCCTGGTGGATAAGAACACTCAGGATCACCTTGTTTCGTTTCGAGCGAAGATCCACCACATGGTATTTTCCAAAAAGATCCTCGAGCTGCTGCATGGTAAGCATGCCGGTGGGGATACCCCCTCGGGAGGCCCTGAGCTGCAGCCCGGCAGCCGGGTTTTTCCCGATCCTTCCCTGCTGCTGCAGGTAGCTGTAGTATTTACGCACTGCCGCCAGCTTGCGGTTGATCAAGCGGGGGGTATTACCCTGCCTACTGCAGTGATCAATGTACTGCAATAGATCGGCGTATCGAACTTGTTTTTCATTCAAAAACCTTTCACTCAGATAAAAGAAAAAATCCGATGTGTAGTTGATAAAACCGACAATACTGCTGGAAGCATAATGCTGCTTTTCCAGGTAAGCCATAAAACCTTTCAGCCTTTCCCTGAACCGATTGCGGTAGGTTTGGTATTTACTCCCTTTCGCCGGCAAGGTGGGTATAGATTTGTGTTGATGCCATGCTGCTGTGACCCAGAAAACGTTGGATCTTATCCAGGGGCATGCCTCCATCCAGCAGGTGGGTGGCCACCGAGTGGCGAAGGGTGTGAAGGCTGACCCGCCCGGTGATCAGGGCTTTTGCCGTTAACTGTTGCAGTCTTTCCATCATGGCATTGCTGCAGAGCCTGGTGCCCCGAAGACTGACAAACAAAGCTTTTTCGCTGCCATTGGCCATAACAGGGCGTGCATAGCTAAGATAGTTCTGCAGGTCTTCCCTAACGACTCCTGTCAAGGGAACATACCGCCGGGTGTAGTTCTTACCCCTGGATACATACAAAAGGTTCTGTTCAAAGATTACATCTTGGGTATCCAGCCAGACACCTTCACTTCTTCTTAGCCCGCAGCCGTAATAAACCCCCAACATGGCCCGGTCCCTGGCCCCAAGAAGATCGTGGCCACATGCTTTGTACAAAAGGCGGATCTCTTCCCTGGTAAGCACCGTGATTGGCTTGGCCTGGTGGCCCGATAAAAACACCTGGGTCTCAAAACTCTGCTTTCCACTCTCGCTTAAAAACCGGGACAACTTACGTAGGGCAGTAAGGTGGGTTCGAAGGTAGTTCTTGCTCAGGCGCCCCCCTTTGCGGCTGTGCTGGCGAAGCCCTAAGTATTCAAAATACTCTTTGACAAGATCCCTGGTGATATCTCTGGTTGTAATGACATCTTGTTTTTCCAGCCAGTAAAAAAACTCGCGTGCCTTTACAGGGGCATTTCTAATGGTGGAAGGATCATAGTTTAGTAGCTGCAGCCAGTCCCGGAAGCTGTCTTGCAGTGTTAAAAAATCCCGGGATTGTACTTTGAGCTGCTTCATGTTCACTTTTAGGGGGGTCTTACTCCTGGCCCGTTATACTTGTTATACTGTTATACTTCAGTGCAACTGGCTGTTTTTCTTTTAATTGAAGAGCGGGGAAGGGTATGTTATACTTCTGTTATACTTATGTTACACTTAACTTTTCGGGTGTTATACTTAATTCCTTCTCCCGGATTTTATCAAGAATATCATCCAGGATATCGATCCCGGATTTAAGTTTTTTATACTCATCCCAGGCCGTGATCTCATATTCATAGCCAGCCTTGCGGTTGCCTCCGGTCTGTTTTATGTAGCCCCGTTGTTCCAGTTCCCTTAAGTACCGGTTTACTTTCATAGGATGCAGTCTAAGGGTTTGGCGGATCTGTTTGGCATAGATGCTCTCTGATGGTGATTTTTCACCAGCAAAACGTTTCAGGGATTCAAAGAACTGACGCAGCTGACCACCCAACTCATCGGATTTTCGCAAAAAACTGTCTTTAATTAAATCATTGGCCCAGGCGATATCATCCGGGGTGGTTTCAATAAAGGGGATCCCGTTTTTATCCTTTTTCCATTCGCGCTGCTTCTGGTTATAAAAAGTGATGATCTCAATAAGCCGCAAGTAATGCATATTGGTCCGAAGCTTCTTAAAAACGCACTGGGGGATATCCAGCTGCGTAGCATAAGGGTTGATAACCCGTACAGGCCGCAGGAGCCGCTGTGCATTCTTTAATAGTCTCCGGTGATCCTCCTGGGCCGCCAGATCGATCAGTCCTGCCTGTTGCCTTCGCTGGTAGTCCATAACCTCACGGGCATGGTCCGACCCCTCGTCCACATGAAGCAAAAATGAACGGTTGGCATTATCCTCATAGATCTGAGTATTGGTAGTAGCACCGGAGACACACACCGGGCCTTCCACAAAAAGCACTTTTTGAACGTTGTTGCCCTTAACATCCTTATCGGTTGTAAGCTTTGTAATACTCTGCTTGGACATAAACTCGCGCAGCGGCAAAAAAGCCTGGTACACCCCTTCCAGGTCCTCTATAAGTAAGACCTTGTGTTTCCAAAAGTCTCTCTCGGAGTAGTAAAGGGTGTTTTCTGTAAGGCTCGTAATGGTCCGGACCGATTCCTTCGGAAGACATTCGCTGATCTTTGTCTGAAGATAGGTCTTGCCGCTACCGCTGTGGCCAAAGATGATCGCATGAAGGGGTTCCGAGAACATCCTGCTCAGATAAAGAAAAAAAAGCAGAAGGCCGTTTCGCTTTTCTCCGACAAGACCGGACTTTTCAATAAAATCCATCGTGTTTTTTATAAGGTTGCGGGATTCCAAAAAGCCTTGAGCCTTGGTTTCCTCCTGGCGGCTCATACGGTAGGTCTTCGGCTCCCGGGCTTTTCTTTCCTGCTCTAAAAGACCCAGACGGTAACTTTCAAGGCGCAGTTGCAGTTTTCGGATCGTGTTCTTCACTAGCGTAGTGCTTACCTCCAGTTCCTGGGTCGCTCCCCGGATATATCGTTGCAGCTGGCCATTGCTGTAAAGATTGACATCATCCTGGTAGTACCGGTAGTCATCGCCCTCAAGCTGTAATAAAAGATTTACTTTCAGCCGGTGGATGTTTTCCTTTTCAACTCCGCCCCAGATGGTAAAGTTTAAAATCCCTTCCCGATAAAGGATTCTCTGAGGGTTCCTGGTATCAAACACAGGTTCCTCCGGATCCGGATCGCTTACCTGGTTAGCCGGTCCCTCATTTTTCTTTTTACCTGAAGTTTTATTAATAGCGGATCTCTCACTGATCAGCTGCTTTAAAACCTTCGGATCATGGCCCAGGATAAGGCTGTTAACGTCTTCACCCTGCGGAGTGTTTACCATGGTAACCAGCAAATCCGGATTTATGGCCTGCAGTTTTTCAGCAACCTTTACTATGGCCTCCTGGCCGCTCTTGTCTCCATCAAAAAAAAGAACTACCTCAAGTAGATCCGGGAGGTTTCTAATGGCCAGCTCATGCTCTTTTGTAAATCCATTTACTCCAAACAACGCCATCAGGTTGAACTGCCGGGTGATCTCTTTTTGCTGATGGAGAGTTTCGCAGTCGATAATCCCTTCCGTTAGGATCAGTCTCCTGGTACCAGGATCCGGATAGCCCGGATAAATGCCACGGTGGGATCCGCTCAGATAAAAATGTTTTCCCTCTCCGTTGGGATTGATGCTTCTTCCATAGAGGTCAATCACCTGGCCCGTCTCATTGCGGGTAAAAAACAATACCACGTTTTTGAACTTCGGGACAATCGTATTTTGCCGGGACTCTTTCAATATCCCTAATCCCATGGCACTCTCCTGGAGTTTTTTGTTCCAGCTTTTTCCCATGTAGGCACCCATATATCCGGCTTCTGTCTTCTCTGGATCCAGGCCCCGTGTTTTAAGGTACTGCTGAGCCGAGGCAGTCCTTTTAAAACTGCCTCGGCTCTCCTGCACCAGCTTACTCATTATGGCAAGGCGGGGCAGTGTGGTTTTATCATCCTGCATCATCAGTTTGTTATTGATTTCTTGATTGGGATCTATCATAGTCTTGGCTTTCATTATGGCCTCATGTTTTGTAAGATTTTCATACCGCTCGATAAACTCGATCACATCACCAGCCGCTCCGCAGCCAAAGCAATGAAAAGTGTTTGTGCTCTGATAAATCTTCAGGCTGGGATACTGGTCCTCATGAAAAGGGCATTTCAGGTGGTGGTTTCGGTCAGGAGTAAGGTTGTAATGGCTCAGGACGGTATCGATCTCAAGACGCTGTTTAATTTCCGATATCTCCATGTTGATAAAAAATTTACGACAACATATTTGTATCAAAAATAACAAATATATCTTTTCAGAACAAGACTTTTATCTTTTGATTAATACATTTTTGTTTCGTATTTTTGTTAATATCATTATCTAACGGTTGTATTTACTACATTTATGAAGTCAATAACTTTTGGTAAAAAGCTGGCAGAAGTCCGGAAAGAGAAAAAGATTTCCCAGGATGCCCTGGCTAAAAAAATTAGTCAACACGGAGCTGTAATAGGACGTTATGAAAGAGATGAAGTAAAACCATCCATAGAGATCGCCTCCCAAATTGCAGGAGCCTTGGATGTTTCTCTGGACTACCTAGTTGGTAACTCAGATTTACTTTTCGACAAAGGGATTATTAAACGGATACAGGATATCCAGCAGCTTGACAATGAAAATAAATCCCACCTTTTTGCCATGATGGATGCATTCCTGAGAGACTATAAGGCCAAACAGGCGTATTCTTCTTCATAAACCTGTCAACTAAATTCTATTATCTCTCATCATTCAATATTAACCATGATTTTTGTCTATAGTAATAAACGCATAATTCCAAAAAGAGAAGATACTGAAAGTTTCAGGGAAAAATTCTTCCTTTTCTTGTCACATGATCTAGAAAGTTTTGATGCTAATATTCGCATTAAGGATAATAGCATGGAATTTATTAGAAAAAGAAAAATATCTAATCCTTCGGGTAAGAACGTAAGCGAACTCTTTAAAATTCTGAGAGCAGGTGAGATCAAGTTAATTGAATCCTCAAATGACGAATTACTAATCCAATATAAAGTAAATGTATTTAGAAACTTTATTGTTTCTCAATTTGTTGGTATAATAATTACTGTCTTAGTTAATTTTTATATAGTAATTTCAATCTTAATAGCCTTGTGTGTTTTTATTTTTAGCTCAACTTTGGTGTACATGGTGTGGTTATTAGTTGAGAAAAGAAAAATAGATAGCATCATCGACTCAGCAATCTCATGTACCTTGATAGACAATTAAGAATTGAAACCGAAATCCACTAATAATTAAGATTGATGTTGTAGATTCTCTCATAACCCGGGTATTGATTTACAGGAAACAATATTGGCCCCCAAACATCTGGGAACCACCAGAATAGTAGATCAATCTCAAATTCGAGAGTTTCCACACCTAGTTGATAATATAGGTATTGTTTATCAAATTCTTGTATTAAGTATTGAGTATTATAATACGTTTGATCAAACCTTCTTGAAATGGCATTCGTTCTTTTCTCCCTTTGACCAAACTCTGTATTTGGATAAGCATATTCTGCATAGGTCCAAGCATCAATATAATAATAAGTGCCGTTATTGATGCCTGATACCTCTTCATAGCTTGAGGAGGAATATTGAGATACTGTTCTATCACCTCCTTCCGTAGCAACATACCAATCCTGCTGGGCTACTTCTCTTGCACTATTGATTCCTTTAATTGTATTTTCTATGGGAGCATTATAATTTACTGATGGGTAATAAAGCTCTGTATATCCAGGATTATTCGCATTGCCCATTCCCCAGCCATAATCACTATTGTATCCTACAACAGGTGCAGGATAGCCTGTGTTTACCCCACCTGTGCTTACACCGCCATAAACTGTAAAGTTGCCATCTGTATTTGTACTACCCCCAACAATAACTGTTGTTTCGTCCGAATCCCATTTACCTATATTCCAAGCCCATTTTCCAGTTTCTTCATCACGATTATCATAAGCACCTTTTAAGTATGTAAATGCAGCAACAATACCTATTGCCAGCCATGGAAATTCCCCATTAGGATCTGTAAACATTATCGGGTTATTAAAGTCATTTGCGTAAGGGGAGATTCCGGCCATGCTTGAAGCTCTTGGGTCAGGTGAGTGCCACCTTCCTAATTCAGGGTCATAATATCGGGCCCCAAAATCATACCAATCATTTTTTTCAAAGAACACTTAAACTAAACCGCAGTTGTTTTGTAGTCACAGTTTACGGATTATGATGCTTACTTCTCATTCATCTAAAGATCGATGAGCTGTTGCCTCCTCATCTATCCAGTCTTCCTCTTCCCAAGTCATACCATTTCGTCCTGGTACTTTGCGTGTAGGGCCAGCACTGTAAAATGAACATGATTTTGGACCATAACAAAATGTCTCGAATCTGTACTTCTTCTTAGATGGATTCCATTGATCTATAATCATCTCAACCGGCATCCTACAAGCCCACATACAACCATTGCAATTCAGATCAAACGTCCTGACGGCGAGTCTACGGTGTCCTCTCCTACGATATGTATCTAGGTCGGGAACAATTCCATGCCAAGGAGGAGGTTCATCAGTCTTACCTGAATGTCGTTCTAATATCTGCAGTTTACTCGTCTTATAAAATTCGGCTACTTCCTGTCTCTCATCTAATACTGGTTCAGATATCCCCTCAGCTAGGTCGCCTACCTGGAAAACATGCTGGGCTTGTGCTGCTTTGCCAATAGCAACTATGAATTCCCGGGATTCTCCTTCTACTTCTCCGTTGATAGCGAGCATATATCCAAGATACATATGCGAACACTGGTCATATGATCTCATTAAACGGATTCGAGGCTGAATACCCTTTATAGTTCCTTTCCACGCGACTTTCAAACTCATCTAACTATTTTAATGCATAACAGAGATATAGGGGGAAAACCGGACCAAGTGAGCCATCCAAACTAATCGTACCAATGATTTTTACTATGGTTTTTGATATCCACGGAGGCGAGGATCCTATGTATTAACGTTCGTAGAAGATTAGATTTAATTCCTCAACTTTCTTAAAATCACTATCAGCTGTAATAAGCGGTATGTCCAAGTAGAGCGATGTCGCTGCAATAATACTATCAGGAAGTTTTAATTTGTATAATTTCCTAATATCTATCGCGAGGTTTTTAATTTCAGCATTAACATCAATAATGACACATTCATTTAATAAATCTTTGACTACTTTGAGATCTTTCTTTTTCAAGCCAGGAAAGGAAAGAAGTTCTAATTCCGTTATAAAAGAAATGTAAATCTGCTTCTTATCGAGTACCTCAACTAAGGTATCATCACCACGTAGTAAATAAAGAAGAATATTCGTATCGAGGAATAATTTATTCCCATTCATCCCTTAAGGCTTTTTGGATTTGAAGGGGATCTCCTGCCAATCTGATTACACCAGAATATCTACGTGCATCAATACCTTGGCTAACTCTTGTAGTAAGCTTATTAAGTAATCTTGCTATACTGTCCTTCTTAGAGCCATATTTTAGAGTAGTAACCATAACTTTTCAAAATTAATAATAATTTTCTCTATGTCCTAACTGTCCAAGCAACATACGTCGATGCCCCGTAATCATACTAATCTACTACTCAAAGAACGTTGATATAGGTAATAAACTCCAGGTGTAATTACTATAGCATAGCAGTGTTTCGTTTAGCAAGAAGATCCCTTATTACAGGCACTTTCATGATCTGCTTTTTCCTTGAAGGATCCAGCCTGTAATTCTTGTTCCCCTGGATTAATGACTCAAGGGGAATGTCCAGATACCGGTTAAGCATAGTAATCATTTTCAGTGTTAACTGGCGCTTGCCGTTTATTACTTCAGATGCCCTGGTTTCTCCACCAAAAAGCGGAGCAATATCTTTTTGCTTAAGGTTCATCTGATCCATTCTGAATTTAATTGATTCAATGGGATTAGGTGCAGCTATTGGAAAATGCTCATCTTCATAACGCTCAGCCAATAGGGAGAGTAACTCAAGTTCATCACCATTATCTGATCCGGGTTCTAACAGATTTGGATCAGTTTTAATAAGCTCATAAATTCTCTTAACAATTTCATTATACTCCTTTTCAGTTTTAATTACTTTAAGATTCATGTTCCACCTCCTTTGCATCAATTTTATCGTACTCCTTGTGAGTTCCAAACCAGATAATAAATACTATTCTCATTTTATACTCTATATCAACTATTATACGGTATTCATTGCCTTTGATATTGAAAACCACTCGTTTTGAACTGATTATGCTTGCATTTATATATTTCAGTTTAAGCTCGGCAGGACTTACCCATGACGAATACTTTACTTCATATATCCATGCCTGGATCGATTTCTCAGCACTCTTGTACCTGGGTTTCAAACAATAATCCCGTAGTGTCCCTATTTTGATGATCCGCATAAAGACACAAAAAGTACAAAAATCTTACCAAATAAGGTAACTATTTGACATTTTCAAAGAGGGCATATAAATCAAAAAAGCCTGGAGATTCCAGTCACATTGAGCACCACACCCCTTGAACCTACCTTCCCAGCAACTGAAAATATCAGCAAGTGGATATTAATGGCGGCTAAATGTAGTTCGGTATACGGCGTTTTGTTCAACCTTTTCACGGCTGAAGGATTCTCCCATGTATTCATTCTGCATGTACATTTCGGTCTGGTTGCAGAAAAAATTACTGGCCGGGATGCCCGATACTCCTGAAGGTATAATGATTTGTGAGCCATCCGGATCAAGCAGGTTGTAAACATGTCTCTGCGAGGCTCCGTGAGTAACGGAAAAGGATTTTAGCCCGGGATAATTATAAGGCGATACGGTATGACTGGAACCGCCTACCCTAAAGGGACCTCGTTCCAGTCTGAAGATCCTGTTGAGGAGGTTTACTGATCCAAGGGGATGCTTCAGGCTGACCTTATGAAGATCTCCCCAAATCCATTTTTCCATATCCTCGCCATGGTTGTCTTCCAGCCAGAGGATGGCTTCATTCCATGCCGGAACCACCAGGTCTTCGATGGATTCGGTGATATCAGGTGTGTTTATATTATCACACCAGGAGATCTCCTGTCCATTTAATATACGATCCATTACTCCCCTGACAACAGCACCTCCTCCGGAGAGGGAAGCTGGATAATGTTCTCCCAGCTCATCTTCGAAAACATTCTTTTTCAGCTTCTCGTAAAATACTTCAAACAGGGTGGACTGGATACCTTCCGCACTCATATTACCGTCCCATGCATGAACCCGGTCAAAGGCAGCCAGGGCAGTCCCTTTAATATCCGCATCCAGAAGAACCGGCCAGCAGGTTGCCTTTACTTTCCGGACCCAGAGGGACTTTTGGTCCGCCTGCATTTCCATCATATCTTCTATGGTAAAGACGTCCTTTTCTGCAATCATTTCAAGGATTCGATTGTATCGATCCGGGATGGTGAACCAGTGGCTAATATGGTAGGGATAGTCCGCTCCGGCACATCGATTGTTTGCCGAAGCAAGAAATCCTTCCGGAGGATTGATCCCATGTGGGAGTTCCTCAAAAGGTATATAGCCTATCCAGTCATAAAGGTTGGTGTCCCCTGGCATGATTAGGGCACGATTTCCGAGTCGGAGAGGCACCTTTGAAGCAACGTATAAGGCAATGTTGCCGGATGCATCCCCGCATATTGAATTTGTTGATATGGTGGACCAATCACGGAGTGCCTCCCTGAATTCATAAACATTATCAGCCCTGTTCCACAAATAAGCGGCTCCAAGCTCATTGCTGTATTCATTTCCTGTCCATCTCATGGAGATCACCTTATCAGGAATTCCCTTGAAAGTATTGATTACCGGTCCCCTGTGCGTAAACCGGTTAACAAGTACGAGGCTGTCCCCTCCCTTAATCCGGATCGTTTCTTTCCTGATCTTCATATCCTTCCATTCCCCATCCAGGAGATACTGGTTTGTATCGGCAGGATTAATCGTTTCCAGGTAAAAATCGATATCATCCACTGCAACATAAGTCATCCCCCAGGCAATGCTGTCATTATGTCCAACATCCACAAACGGGGTACCTGGCAGTACAACCCCGCTGACATTAAGTTTGCCCGGGACAACCTGGTGCATCTGGTACCATATGCCCGGAGCCATATTCAGCTGGAGATGCATATCATTGGCAACAATGGGGACACCGTTAAAACTGCGTTCCCCGCTGACCGCCCAGTTATTACTGCCCATAAAAACATCAAGGCCCATTTCCCTGACGATCTCCGATCCGGCCAGAAGATCCTCTTCAAATACTGATTCTCCTTCCAGCATGAAATCGGGAAACATGGGTTCCTGGATATCGAGGTCAGGAATAAGTTCCCTGAGCTTCTCCTCACCTACCAATTGTGAGATCTTATAGAGTGCTGGTTCGTTTCCCCATGCAGCCGAAGAACTCCATGACATGTAACCAATAAGGTTGACAGTATGAACGGGCAGCCAGGGTTCGGGCTGGTAACCCAGCAAAGCATATTCGAAAGGCAGGTTCTTCCCTGCATCCGTGATGTACTGATTGATTCCCTCGGAAAAGGCATTTAGGCTGGCCAGAACTTCGGGTTCGGATCGTCTCAGAATCAAGAGGGACTTCTCCTCAATCCTCAGGGCACGGAATAGTTGATCCGTTTTGACCATATCTTCACCCAGTATCTCCGACATTCGCCCCTGAGCCACATGCCTGAGGAGATCCATTTGCCAGAGCCTGTCCTCTGCCATAACATAACCCGTTACCCGGTAGAGGTCTTCTTCATTTTCTGCGTAAATATGGGGAATGCCGAAGGTATCCCTCAGTACTTCTGCTTTGCCCGTCAATCCTCCCATAACAACTTCAGAATTGTAATCGGGGATTGCCCGCCTGGAAACATGCCTGATCAGGAAAGCAGATCCGATCACTGCAAGCAGGATCAAGACAATAAATACCTTGAGAATGATCTTGAAGATTTTCACTGTTTAGGTTTTATGGGATTAAATGGAGTATTCAGGAATAGTTGTGAATAGTTGTGAGGTTTCAAAGGTTTTAGGGAGCTCACAGGATTAATATTAACGAAGCTTGAACCGTGCAAGTACAGGCTGGTGATCAGAAAGGATAAAATTGAGATTGACTCCTTTGACAGATACAGGTTCAAGGTTGGGAGACAGCAAATAATAATCAATAACAGTCGTCCGGGAAGCCCCTGATGCATAAGGGATATTAAGTCTTCGGTTGGTAGGAACAGAAGGATCATTCAGCCAGGTCCATTCTCCCGGTAAATAATCTTCTTCGATATAGGATACCTGTATAGAGTCAAACTCATCATTTTTAAACCGGGGCTCAAATCCGGCGGGAGTCTGATTCCAGTCCCCTCCCACAATGATATAATTCCCCTTTGCATATTCCTCTAACAGGAAAGTATGCAGGTAATCCATCTGTCCTTTTTTGAGGGTACCATCGTCATAGGCCGAATTATGGGTATTTATGACCAGCAATTCTTTTTCCCCCGAAAGGGGATAACGGTCCACCAGGAAACAACGGTCAAGCATAAACACTCCCATGGGCCATCCGTAATTTCCCGGGAAGCTGTGACGTGTACTTGAAACGGGATTATACTTGCTGAAATTACCCAGTCCGGAATGCAATTTACCGAGGGGTGCCCGGGGTGGAACGGGATTGAAGAATACCTTGTAATTCATTCCGAATGAGGTATGGGATGCATTTATGGCTTCTTCAATTGCATCCATCTGATTGATGCGATAGCTCCTCTTTGACCGTACATCGACTTCCTGGAAAAGGTAGAAATCTACGGAATCAAGGGACTTCACAAAATCAGTAACTCCTTTGAGGTTGGATTCAGAAGTTTCTCTCTCAGGTCTCACCCCTTTACCTCCATCATAGAAGAAGTCCATCTCATGGCTGAGTCCACAATATCCTATGTTCCATATCATTATATTAAAAGTACTGTCTGAAAGAACCAGGGCACCAGGGTTATCAAGAACCCTTATCTGTTCCTCCGGTTTATAATCACTCAGTGTACCATAAATAAGAATGAACAGGAATAAAACTACGGGTACTAAGATGATATAAAGCAGATACCTGAGGAGTTTCATGAGGGTAATGTTTTCATGGGTTTAATTGTCAAGGGTTAAATCATACTGCCTGACGCAGCCCATTACAATGAGATATTGAGCGGTAATGTATGCACTCATGATGGCTACTCTTGCAAGTTCAAAGGGTTGTGTGAACTTGTTAATGGCTATCATAGCATCGGAGATCACAAAAATAATGGCTCCGAGCAGGACAAGCAGGTAGCTCTGGGGATTTACTTTTCCTTTTCGGTTAATTGCAGCAATTACCATGGTAAGGATCACGATGGTATAAACGGTAACCGGCAACTTCATATCCCCGAGTCCCTCTGAAAGCAACCAGAGTATGAATACTCCGAAAAGAACGGGGGGCAAGACCAGGTAGATCTTTCGAAAAAAAAGCACATTGGGTCCCTTTGTTGAAAAGAAAGCGATCACATACAGCAGCTGTGCGATGAGAAAGCTCCCGAGTCCCACCATAAAAAAAGATTCATTAAACTGGGTAAGCTGCAAGGTGACATCGCCGATCCAGGAAAAAACCAGGGCAGAAATTATTATTCGGTGAAATCGCATGTTCTCTCCCCTGGTGAAACGCAGGTAAAGCCAGATCAGGACAGGGATGATAAGGGCTTTTATCAGGATCCCGGGATAGATAACATGGAATGTTTCAAGCACAATAAAGGTAATCCCGGTACCAAAATAGAGGAGGCTGTGTACTCTGAAATTCATAGCTGGGTATTGGAGTTTGGGGTCAAGAATTATCAGGTTTTTGACTCTAATTTAAGAAAAAAATGGCATTGGCATGGAACCTACCTGAGGATTCCTGATTCTTTTGCTGTTTCAATAAATTCATCCCTCCCTATTATACTGGAAGTCTTCAGTTCATCTACGACCCTGCGTGCATCTTTTGAGTTACCAAGCTCATAATGAATAGAGATAAGGTATAAATAGACGGTGCCAAAAACAGGTGAATAATCATCGTATTTTTCAGCTAAAAGGTTTTCAAAAACCTGGAGGGAAGCTTTGGCTTTTCCTGATTCATATAGCCGAATGCCCTCATTCAGTTGGGAGTTAAGTTCATCATCAAGTAGAATGTATTTAATGCTTACACAGTTCTGGACACAATTTTCGATAAGGTCAATGTATGCAACTTCATCCGGTACAGCTTTAAATTCAAGAATTATGGTGATACGCTCCCCAATCGTTGTGAAGCGGTGTATTTCGGGACAGGCAGGTATCCCGTCCATACTTACCAGCCTGTACTCATCTTCCCCCAGAGAATTCCTGAGAACCGTGTTACTGTCAATACAGAATGTCCCTGAATACCTTTCATTCTTGAGGGTAAGTGTGAGGACTGTCTGGTCATCCCATTTTTCAACAGTAATGATATCCAGGGTTGGATGACTGGTCAGAGAATAATTCGGATACTCATAGACCTGGGAGGCAAGCTGCATTCCTATCAGAGTCAGGAAAAGGATTGGAATAATTCTCATTACAGTAGTTGTTTAAAAAAACCGCAGAGTACGGGATGTACAGTCTGCGGTTTTTGATACAAATATTATTCCGGTTTCTTATTCTCCTTTGGACGCCAGTGAGATGTTTACTCCTATACCTACAAGCCATACTGATTTCTGGAGTTTTTCAGTAACAGGTATCATTAAAACTCCCTGGCCGGCAAAATCATGGTCAAAGGCATTCGTCCCATCTGCATAAATAACATACTGACCACCGAGGTTTATCTGCAGAAGTGGAAGTACGTCCCATGCAAAACCAAAGCTGAGTCCATGGGTAGGAAGCGTATAGCTAAGATCCGACTGGTATTCTTCAGAGGCATCTGTTTTAGTATAAGACCATCCGCCACTTACGAGCCACTTTTCTGTAAGGCTGAACTCTGCACCGAGACCAATTTCATAGGTATTGCTATTAAGCAGATCCTGCCTACCGTCCCAGTTTGCATCCTTGTCGAAGAAATATCCAAAATGACCTGCAAGCAGAAGGGATTTAATTGGTGTGAGGGTTGCTCCAACCGTTAGGTATGCAGGCATATCCAGGTTTGTTTTGGCATCGTTTACGAACAGGTATTTGGGTGTTCCATCCGGATTTAAACCAACCAATCCCTGCTTATCTGCGTCTGCAGTTGTGGTAAATTCAAGAGCCGTAGCAAATTCGTATTTGACGGCAATGTTCAACATATCAATAGGTTGGATATTAACCGAAACGATGGGAGTAATTCCGCTCGCTGATTTGTCGGCCTCTACTTCCTGATCAGCAGTCACAGCAGCTGTTCCGGTCGCCTGTGCTGCGGCTGAGGTATAACCGGTTGAAAGAACATTCAGAGTCCCGATTGCCGTCTGGTTGTCCATTCCGGCAGGATCCTGGCCCAAAGCAGTCAATGTTCCAATGGCAACGGGATTGGTTAAAGGGTCTGTCAGCGGAGCTCCTCCGGCAACTTCGGCCTGAACAGCACCTGAAGCACCAGTAGCAGCGGTTGCAGCTCCCGTGGCTGAAGCTGCTAAATTTGTAAATAAATCCGGTACCGGCATCCAGCTTCCTCCCATATTAACCTGTATGTCTTTCAGGTGTCCTTTGTAGGATTCATTGGCTAATACGTAGCGGGCGCCAAGTGCAACAGAGATCATATCGTTTATGGCATAGGAAACATTCCCCTGGAATCCGTAGAATACCGAGCTTCCTTCAAAAAATGCATCCAGTCTGTAAGCTGTTGCAGGCTGGCCCTGCGAAGCTAGAGCAGGGGGAATATCAGAGATTGGGTACTCAAAAGAGGGCAGGCCAGTCTCATAAGTCGCCCCGCCTCCACCACCGACAGGGTTGAAGCCGACAGAAAATGCCCAGTTGCCCATTTTAAAGACACCATAGACACCCGGGAAAATGGGAGCCGATACTTCTCCTATAAATTCCCCGCTATTAGAGGGATCCCTATAGTTAAGCACCCCTGCATAATCCGTTGTCACAGTTCGTGTCTGGCCTATGGTCTGGTTATTAAGCGAAAAATGGAATCCGTTTCCAAGTTTGGTTAGTCCGGCCGGATTGTAATAAGCTGCATCTATACCCAGGGTAGCTGTTCGATTACCCATCCTGGTAAACATTGCACTTTGGTTGGTATTTGTAACAATACCACCTGCGAATAAACTACCGGCCATAAGGAGGGCAGCAACCGCAGTTGAAATGGATCTTTTCATAGTAATTAGGTTTGGTTCAACGGAACTAAAGATAGAGGTATTATTAAAATAAACAAAAGCGGCTCAATGAACCGCCTTAAAATTCTTATTAATCAATGTCTTATTTCTTAAAACCGTTCTTTTTAAACAGGTCCTTAAACTTCCCGTTGGCTGGAACAACTTCATAATTTTTGTTGACAATCAGATCGGCCATGGGTTTAAGGGAATCAACATTCTGGTGCTCCCTTTCGAGTACCTTTGATCTCCATTCATTCATGGGTTCCTTACCCCGGATGATCTGGGTCATTTTGGTCTCATGGTAGGTAAGATCAATAAATACCCTCAGGTCAACCTGGTCGGTTTTAATGGCATAAAGTCCATCTACAATAAGAACATCAACTTTTTTGAAATCGGTGATCAATTTATCTACCTGTTCCGGAATAATGTCAATACATGGCATCATGGCCTCACGATCTTCTTTGAAGTCACGGATGTTCTGGTGGATTAGGTTCCAGTCATATTCATCCATTCCAATACTGTCCGGTCCCTGATTCTTCCTCCACTCGGTCCTGAGCAGGGGAGGTACCTTATAATAATTATCTGTGTGAATAATTTTGACCCTGATACCTTCCGGTTTCAGTAACATGGCAAGGGAATGTGAGAGTTCGGATTTTCCTGATCCTGACTCACCCGATATTCCAACAATGTATTTATACCCCTTGGATTTTGAGGTACAATCCGCCATCATTATATGCCTGATTTTCTCGGCGGCTTGTTTATGCGTTTCCTGGATTAATAAAACATCGCCCAGCATTACACTAATTTTTTCGGTTAATTCAAATATCTACTTCAATTGTATCCCCGGGAACAAGCCCGTAAATGCTCCCTGCAACTTTGATATCAACCGGCTGATTTTCAGAAGAATTCAGCTTGATCAAAACGCGGTCAGGAAAGATGTCAAAAATGTAATAATTTTTCCTAAATGCAAAATTGAATTGAAGATTTTTCCAACCTTCCGGTAAAATCGGATTTATTGATAAATTATTGTCCCTGAAATGAATACCAGCAATGGACTGAATTATGAAAAGAAGGGTAGAGCCCATCACCCCTGCATGAATACCTTCCCCTGTTGTACCACCCTGAATATCAACATAATCACTTGAGAGAGCTTCCATGTATAAATCCCATGAAATATCTTTTCGCCCCAGTTCATTTGCCAGGTATGAATGCACGATGCGGCTGAGGGTAGATCCATGGGAAGTCCGTTCTAAATAATAGTCGAAATTATCAGATAGAAGATTTTCTCCCGGATTGTACCCCAGATTTTTCAGAATTGAAACAATTTCCTCGTTGTTTAGGTTAAACCAGGTCATCAAAGTATCTGCCTGTTTGGCCACTTTATAATCATCAGGTGATTTACCTTCCGCCTTCAGGATACGATCCATTCGGTAGATATTAGTGTATTCCTTCCTGTATGCTTCCCAGTCCAATTCTTTGAGGTCAAAATACCCATCAAACTGTTCTACAATCCCATCGTCGTTTATATTGACTTCCAGGTTATCCTTGATATGCTTCCAGGACTTGATCTCATCATCTTCCAGGTTAATTTTATTTTTCAGTCCCCTGACCTTCCCTTCCTCGATTTCGTCCAGAAATCCGGTAGCTTTTCCAAACAGCCAGGCTACCATCAGGTTTGTATAGGCATTATTTTTCACTCCCCCTTCATCCGAACCCGGCAGATGCTCATGAAACTCATCCGGTCCCATAACCTTTCGAATGGAATACTTACCGGATTGCTCATCCTTTTCACATTTGCTTGCCCAGAACCGGCAGATTTCAAATAACATTTCTCCCCCTTCATGGGTAAGGAATTCCTCATCAAGGCTGATCCAGTAATAGTACCAGATATTGTAGGCAATGGCCAGTGATACATGACGCTGAAGAGAAGAGTAATCATCTCCCCATTCGCCGGTTAATGGGTTCAGGTGGACGACCTGGGTTTCTTCCCTGCCGTCACTCCCACTTTGCCAGGGGTACATGGCTCCCTTATATCCATACTGCTTTGCATATTTCCTTGCCTCAGCTATCCGACGGTAACGGTACATCAGTACTGATTTTACGATATCCGGAAAATGCAGACTGTAGAAATTCAGAATGTACAATTCATCCCAGAAAATATGACCCCTGTAAGCTTCTCCGTGCAATCCCCTGGCAGGAATACCCGCATCAAGTTTTACATTATGCGGGGAGGCGGTAAGCATCAGGTGGTAGACATGCATGCGCAACAACTTCTGTGCGAACCTGTCCCCTTCTACTTTTATATCTGCTTCCTTCCAGATCTCTTCCCATTTTCCGGAAGATCTGAAATGAAGTTTTTCCCAGCTCTCCATTCCCGAAAGATTTTCCCTGGCTGTTTGCAGGGTGAGACCGGGACCGGTTTCCCTTGAGGTCTGGATATTTACCAGCTTCTCCAGGGTAACACTTTGACCTTCCTTAAGGATGATTTCTGCTTCTGACTCTACCTTTCCATCGGAGGTTATATGAAGAAAAACCTCTTTCCTACCTGTCTGGCCGCTGACAAGTCTCAGCCGGGCTGCCAGAGCAATCTCAACCTCGCTCTGGCTGGTACGAACCAGCAGGTATTGGGTTTGCCTGTCCCCTCCCTGGTCCATTGCCACAAGATGGTTCTGGTCCAGTTCCCGGTAACGAACTACTCCATCATTGATCAGGTCCCCGTCCAGTGAAGATCGAATCCCCAATTTCCCTGCATAGTTAAGGGGTTCTATAATGTATTTTAATCCGGCTATATGCATATCGTCCATGCTTGCGAACCTTTCGGACCTGATCCTGGTTTGTCTGCCGGAACCATCTTCGACCAGCATATCTCTTGACAATATCCCATCACGGAAAGACATCCTTCGTTCAATCGAAAGGATTTTCATATTATTTGGATCCATCCAATCCCCTTCTCCTACCCTGAATGTTACAGGGATCCAGTTGGGACAATTGACAAAATCCTCATTTTCGATATCATGGTCCCCTACCTTTGAAATGCGGCGGTTAAACATTCCGGCCATATATGTCCCGGGATAGTTATTTTCCCCGGAAGGGCATTCTTCCATAGCACCTCGGGTACCAAAATACCCATTCCCGACAGCCAGAAGTGCTTCCCTTGATTTCTCCTTAACCGGGTTATAGTCATGATAGACAATAGACCAGCAATCCCTGTCCAGTCCAGTTTCAAACCATTTATCCAATCCTGCGATACCCCCCAATTCAGCCATATCTTCAACCACGATATCCGCACCATTAATCAGAAGCTCCCTTGCATTTTCCTCCCTGGCTATCCCAAGGGTGAGTCCGAAGTTACCCTTCCTCCCTGCCTGCACGCCACTTACAGCATCTTCCACGATGATGGCCTGGTCATAATCCACACCCAGGTTATCACAGGCGGTTGTAAAAATATCAGGTTCCGGTTTGCCCTGGAGTCCCATTTCTGCAGAAACCACCCCATCCACCCGAGTTTCAAAATACTTCAGGAGGTCAGCGGCTTCCAGGACCGGTTTGCAGTTTTTGCTGGAGGAGGCTACCCCGATGCGGATGCCTTCTTTAATAAGCTCGTGTATAAGGTCTACTGTTGAATCATACAACTTCACTCCATCACGGTCAAGAATCTGGTTAAAGACAAGATTCTTACGGTTCCCCAGTCCACATGCGGTCTCAGCTTCCGGTGAATCGGATGGATCCCCGAAGGGTATATCAATACCTCTGGCCTCAAGAAAGGAGGCTACGCCTTTATACCGGGGTTTACCATCAACATAGGGAAGGTAATCATCAGTATGGGTAAACTCCCTGAAGGGCTCCCCGTGTTTCTCCTCCCTGGACCTCAGGAAGGTATCGAACATTTCTTTCCAGGCAATGGAATGAGTCAGCGCAGTCTGGGTGATCACACCGTCCAGGTCAAAAATGACCGCTGTAAATTTATGATTGGACATAAGTTCTTTTATTTTGTTTATCGGATGAAAGGGCTTATATTGACATTACCTCAAAAATAGGAAATAAAAAATACTTGACTAAGGATGAGTAAACTGGTTATCATTTCTTATGAACTGCCCATAATGCTGGAAACCAAGAGTGACCAGTCTTTTCTTATGACGCCAAAATCACATGCCCGAACCAGCGGACTTGAAGAATTTCACAAGGCTCAGAAAACAATCTGGTTGGGAAGGCCGGGATTGAACAAGGGACAGCTATCTCCTGCCGATAGGGATAAGCTTACCGAAGCATACCGTGAAAAAAACTGCTACCCTGTATATTTAGGTAAAAAGGATCACGATCGCTTTCTTGATGGTTTCAGCAACCGGACTATCTGGCCCTTATTCCATTACTTCACCCAGAGCGCCATCTACAGGGAGGAATTATGGAAAGCATATAAGAAGGTCAACCTGGCATATGCGAAAGAGGTTTTGCCCCAGCTGAAAGCAGGGGACCGGGTATGGATTCATGATTATCACCTCATGCTGCTCCCCAGTATGATAAGGGAGAAATTCCCTTCTGTTTCCATCGGTTTTTTCATGCATATTCCCTTTCCTTCTTATGAGATCTTCAGGCTGTTACCATGGAGAAATGAGATCCTTGAAGGATTATTGGGCTCCGACCTTGTGGGATTCCACACCTATGATTATGAGAGACATTTCATGAGTTGTGTCCGAAGGCTTCGGGGATACGATTCAGTCTTCAATCGCATTCATCTTGAAGAACGGATTGTGAAGGTGGACTTTTTCCCCCTGGGAATTGATTTCAAGAAGTTTTCTGAAGGAGGTAAAACTATTTGTCTTGAGGAACATGCTAAGGGTTTCACACGCGAACTTCTCGACCAGAAGCTCACTGGAACGAATAAAAAGATTATCCTCTCCATTGACCGCCTCGATTACACCAAAGGTATTACTGTGAGATTGAGGGCATTTGAGTATTTTCTAAAATCCTACCCGGAGTATCATGAACAGGTAAGCCTACTGTTTTTCGTTATGCCTTCCCGGGAATCTATGGAACAGTACAAAGCCCTGAAAAAAGATATGGATGAACTGGTAGGCAGGATCAACTCAAGTTTCGGTTCCCTGAACTGGATGCCTGTCTGGTACTTCTACCGGCAACTGGATTTTGACGAAAGGATGGAACTTTACTGCCAGTCCGACATTGCCCTGATCACCCCTATCCGCGATGGAATGAACCTGATTGCCAAGGAATACCTGGCAACGCGGGAAAATCGCACCGGGGTTCTGATTATATCTGAAACTGCAGGAGCTTCCAAGGAACTTGGAGAGGCATTGATTGTTAACCCGAATAACCGAATTGAAATAAGTGAGGCCATCCATCATGCCCTGGAAATGCCCCCGGAAGACCAGGTTAAAGCAAACCAGGAGCTTTGTGAAAGACTGAAGAATCATGATGTGGAAAGATGGGCCAATGACTTCTTTAAAAGCCTCAACCATGTAAAGGAAATCCAGGAAATCAAACTTGCCCGCAAGTTTACGGGCAAGATGATGCAAAACCTCAGCAGCGCCTATACTGGATCAGGCAAGCGGATCCTTTTCCTGGATTATGATGGCACCCTTATGGGATTCAACAAGGATCCGCAGAAGGTTAACCCGGATAAGAACCTGTATGCTATCCTTCAGACACTTTCCGGCAGCGAAAAAAATAAACTGGTGATAATTTCCGGAAGGGACAAAGAAACCCTGGGCAGGTGGTTTCCTGCTGAAGAATGGCCTATACACATTGTGGCAGAGCACGGGGTATGGTCCCGTGAACCCGGTGCGGAATGGACTATGATCGAACAGATTGACAGGGACTGGATTGAGATCATCCGACCCATCCTGGAATTTTATGTCCATCGTACACCCAGGTCCTTTGTCGAAACAAAAAATTATTCCCTTGTCTGGCATTACCGAAATGCGGACCCCGACCTGGGCAACCAGCGTTCATGGGAACTCAAGGATGAGCTGAAAGCCCTGGTTGCCAATCTCAACCTTGAAATCATGGACGGTGATATGGTGATCGAAATAAAGAATTCCGGGATCAATAAGGGCAGGGCTGCAAGCATAGAGATCGGCGAGGTGGATTATCCTTTCATTCTTGCCCTGGGGGATGACTGGACGGATGAATATACTTTCGATGCCCTTCCCGAAAAAGCTTTTACAATAAAAGTTGGCACGAAAACCACCAAGGCTGATTACTATGTGGAAGGTGTGCAGGATGTCAGGAAGATCCTTGAGGCCCTTGCGGAACTTGAGGAAGGAAAAGCCTGAGATAACTATTCCCCCAGGAAATCTGAGGTGCTTGTGACCTTTGCGTAGGCCCTCAGGGTACTCAGAGTAGACAAATGAACGTCTCTGGCAGCCACAACTTCATTCCCATAGTTCAGGTCACGGGTTGCGCAGGCATCGCTGATCAGGATGGTTTCAAAACCCAGGTCATCTGCTGAGCGGGTAGCTGCTTCAACACACATATGGGTCATCATTCCAACTATTACAAGGCGTTCAACTCCTTTTTCCTTCAGGTATTCGAGCAGGGGAGTTTCACGGAAGCAACTCACATGTTCCTTGACAAAGACTGTTTCCCCCGAAAGGGGCTTGACATTTTCATGAATATCCCCTCCCCCCTTATGCACAATGTGAACTATCTCCTGGTCAGTTTCCCGAAAATATTTCAGGATCTCGGCAGATTTTTCGCTGGCTTCGAACCTACCGATGAGGGGAGATTTGGTAGTGTCGAAATAGAAATCCTGGATATCGATCAGGACCAGTGCCGTTTTCGGTGAGAGATCCTGTGAGGAATTTTGGGCTTTCAGTACAATACTGAAGATTAATCCAGCAAGGATAAGAATGGTTATTCTCTTCATGTCAGGTAATTTTTGAGCCTGCAAAATAGTAATTTCCAATAGAGAAGGCCCTGAACCGAAAGCTAAAATCCAACAGACTTCTCATCATGCTTCTGGTGAGTAGCGCTATACCAATCAACATTTCGGGAGGCATACATGATAAGGGCCATTACCAGGAAGAGTCCCACAGATCCCATCAATAGGGCATAATCCTGCAGCTGGATCAGCGTATACAAGAAAATGTAAAGGACAAGCAGGCATATGCCAAGGATTATTGTAAGGCGGGTGTTTCTGAAAACACTAATTGAATATGCAGTGATGAGTCCAACCACACCAAGACTTGAAACTCCATATGCCAGGTTGAAACCGATCTGTTCACCAAGCGAAAGGAGGAGTACGTAGAAAATACTTATACTCAATCCAACGAGTAAATACTGTACCGGGTGGATTCGTTGTCTGTTGAGGACTTCCACGAAAAAGAAAATCATAAATGTCAGCGCAATGAACATAATTGCATACTTGGCAGATCGCTCAGTTTTCTGGTATTGGTCTACCGCCAGGATCAGATCAACCCCAAAAACCGAATCCCCGGTAGAATTATTGTTTCCAATCCAGGATTGGGGGTAGTTTCTATTCAGGTGAAGGACCTTCCAACTCGCCTTAAATCCTTCCGGACCAACTTCCCTGGTATCAGGAAGAAAAGCACCGTCGAATTTAGGATGTTCCCATGTAGAACTGATACTTACATCTGTGATCTTTCCGATGGGAGTAAAATATAATAATTCACTGCCATTCAGAACAATATCAAAGCTAAAAGAGTAATTTTCAGTCTCATCAACAGGTACCTTGGAATGAAATCCCGATTCAGACAAATCCTTTGTTGGGATTCCGGATTCAACTTCAAAAATGGATTGGTTCCATTGGATGCTCAGCGTTTCCTGTATCCCCCGCATGTCAGATATGCCAACCTGAAGGAAGGCATCTTCGAACAGCACATTTTCCTCATCCAGTTTAAGCTTCTCATGATCGGGTACTGAAAAGTTGCCCGAAACTTGCAGAACCGAGCTGTATACTACAGTTTTGTAAATGCCCCTGTAACGGATTTCCGGCTCCAGCTGTACCCTAATATTCAGTCTCTCGGGAAGAAAATGTGCATAGTTAATCTGCCTGTATGTTTTTTCACCATCTTCGAGATAGACGTAGTATGGAATTGACAATATGGGTCCATTTAATGTTTGACCGCATCCCCATTTCGAACCGACTTCGCTGATTACATTCAACTGGGTCTGCTCTCTTTCCAGGATAAGATCTCGGATCATGGCCCCTGGAATAAGCATGCCCAGAATAAGAATGCCCACAATCATCAGCTTAAAACTTAATGAATTCCAGAAAGAGTTTGATTTAAGTGAGGGAACTTGCATGGATGGAAAATTAAAAAGGTTTATTACAAAACGCCTGCAACCCTAAGGATATTACTGCATTTAAGTTAAATTTCCTTAAGAAGGGTTGAATCTGTAATGAATATTTTAAAGCGAACTTATTCTGTACGAATTTAAGTATTATTCGTGCCTCAAGGTATCGGCCGGATTTGTACTACCTACTTTATAGCTCTGGAAACCGATGGTTAGTACTGCGACGAGGTAAACACCCAGGGCAGTTACGAGGAAGGCCCAGGCCGGAAGGCCGATCTTGTAAGCATACATCTGCATGTATTTCTTCAGGATAAAATAAGCCACAGGCCATGCAAGAAGGTTTGCAAGTATAACATAAGGGGTAAAACTGCCTGACAATAGTTTTACGACTCCTGTTGCTGTTGAACCGTATACTTTTCTAACTCCAATCTCGCGGGTTCTTTGTTCGGTATTATACAGAGCCAATCCAAACAGACCCATGCATGCAATCAATATTGCAAGTATGGCAACGTACAAAAGCATCTTGCTCATCTGTTGTTCTGCACGATAGACCTGGTCAAATATGTCATCCATAAAAGAATATTCAAAAGGCTCGTTTGGGTCGACTTGATTCCAGGCTCTAGCGATCTGTGCAATGAGTTGGGACAGGTTTTGCGTATTGAACCGGACCAATAAAAAATTATAACCCGAATGAGGTTTCATTGTAAAGACCAGTGATCCGATCTCTTCGTGAACTGAAGCAAACTGGAAATCCTTTACAAGTCCAATGATGACATGATCCCCATCCCGGTTTATTATTTTCCCAACCGGATCATCCCATCCAAGCTGTTTCGCCAGTGCTTCATTAATCATATACGCCTCCTGATCTGTTGAAAAATCCTTCGAAAAGGATCTTCCCTCCATAACCTGGAGTCCGAGTGTATTTACAAAGTCATAATCCACATCAACTACATTGAACATAATGACATCTTCAAACCCCTCGGGGCGGTAACCATCAGATGAAAATCCGGCACCGGGAACCTCTGAGGCAGCAGAAGTACTCACAACATCCGGAAATTTGGCAAGTTTTTCTTTTAATTCAGGATATTTTTTCTTGAAGGAGTCACTGGTGAACTGGAGGATCAGAATATCATCTTTTCGGTATCCCACATCCATGGACTGGATATATCCGAGCTGAACATATATGACCAGGGTGCTGATTATCAATATAATACTAATGGCAAACTGAAAGAATACCAGGCTGTTTCTTAATCCGGTATATCCCCTGCCCCCTCTAAAAATTCCTTTTAGCACTGCAACGGGTTTGAAGGATGACAAATAAAATGCCGGATAAGAACCTGCAAGTAAACCCACAAAAATAACCAGCACTGGTATTCCAATAATCAGGTCCAGGTTTCTCCACAGGTAAATTTCAAGATCCCGCTGTACCATCTGCTCATAAGTGGGTAATAGAATTTCAACCAGGATCAATGCGATTAGCAGTCCCATTAGACTCATAATAACAGATTCCCCCAGGAATTGCCTTATCAGTGAGGATCTTCCGGCTCCAAATACCTTCCGCATTCCAACTTCCTTGGCTCGTTTGGTTGCCAGTGCAGTCGTTAGATTCATAAAATTAATGCATGCAATAAACAGGATAAACAGGGCAATGGCAGCGTACAAATAAATGGCACTCCTGCTGCCGCTTGCTGACATCTCACCTACCAGATCCGAACTCAAATGAATATCCGTAAATCTTTGCAGGGAAGCGGAAATAGAAACTCCTGCCTTTTCATATTGCCGATTAATCTTCTCGTACATGAAGTCGGGAAACTTCCCTTCCAGTCCCTCTACATCAGCCCCGGGCAACAATTCGAGATAATGGTAATACTGCATACCCCCGCTCCAGTTCATGCGATGTTTATTATCCCTGTAGTGAGTGGACATGGATATAAGGGCATTAAAATTAATGTGGGAATTAGATGGAGGCATTTTCATAACTCCCGTCACAGTAAGATCATCCCGGTTATTCCAGCGCAGCATCTTTCCGATAGGATTTTCATCTCCGAATATCTTTCTTGCCAGATCTTCAGTAATAACAAGGGAATAGGGAGCAGCAAGGCAGTTATCAGGGTCCCCGCTCAGGAGTTCAAATGAAAACATTCTGAACAGGTTGGAATCAGAATAACATAGTTTCTCTATATTAAAAGTTGACTCATCGTAACCAAAAAATCCCTCTTCCGGTTGAGTGAAACGAACGGCAGAGACTACCTCTGGAAATTCCGTAACCATGTCCGGTCCCACCGCAGCAACCATCTGGGGTGTATGGATTTCCCTCCCTTTGGTTGACAATTCAAATACCAACCTGTAAATGTTATCTTTTTTATCATGGAACCTGTCGTAGCTGAGTTCATTATTAATGAATATAAGGATAAGCAGGGCACAGGTAAGACCAATGGATAGCCCGAAAATATTGATTCCGGCATACACTGGATTTTTAGACAGGTATCGAATCGCTGTTGTAAAATAATTACGCAACATTTTATTAAAATATTCAAAATGTAAAACCTGATAAACCCTGCTCTCCTTTCAAGGTCAGACCCAATACAGATCAGATTTAAAGGATCTTCTTTATGTTCTCAGTTACGATATGACCGTCGAATAATTGAACAATACGGTGAGCTTTTTCCGCATCACTCGGGGAGTGGGTCACCATGATTATGGTTGTCCCTTCCTGGTTCAGTTCTGTCAGCAGGGCCATAACTTCCTCTCCATTGGCGGAATCAAGATTTCCGGTCGGCTCATCTGCCAGGATCAGCTTGGGATTTGTTACCACGGCACGTGATATGGCCACCCTTTGCTGTTGTCCCCCGCTCAATTGTTGGGGAAAATGCTTTTTCCGGTGAGCAATTTTCATCCGGTCAAGTACCTCGTTAACCTTTTTCTTTCTTTCTGCCGAAGAAACATTCATATAAAGCAGGGGAAGCTCTACATTTTCATAAACGGTAAGCTCGTCAATCAGGTTAAAGCTTTGAAATACAAAACCTATGTTCCCTTTGCGAAGATTAGTGCGATGCCTTTCCTTGAATTTTGCCACTTCTGTCCCATCGAAATACAATTCCCCGTCCGATGGATTATCCAGCAGGCCGATAATATTGAGAAGGGTTGATTTTCCACATCCGGAAGGCCCCATTATGGCAACAAATTCTCCCGAATTTACCTCCAGGTTAACCTTGTTCAATGCAGTGGTCTCCACCTCATCTGTTCGAAATACTTTTACCAGTTCCTTTGTTTGTATCATAATCTTCTAATTATATTAATATTTTAATTATTAATCAATTAACATACCACAAGGTGCATCACCCTGCTTTTCTGATACTTAGCCAATCATCAAGTTTGATTATCTCAGAAAACATGTTGCAAATTGATACATTTTTTTGTTTCAATCTGAAACAATTGATAACTTCAAATCCAATCCCTTCCGGGGAAAAGACTTATTATGGACGGAAAACCAGGAAATATTCTCATCATTGATGATGACCGGGATATACTTTTGTCTGCCAGGATTGTACTAAAAAAACAATTCGGTAATATCCAGACGGAAACCGATCCGGGAAGGATCATTCCCAGGCTAAATGATACTTCATACGATGTGATCCTGCTGGATATGAATTTCAGTGCAGGTGCGACCAGTGGTAAAGAAGGACTGAAATGGCTGAGGGAGATTATAAAGGCGGATCCTGGGGCCCATGTTGTCATGATGACCGCATATGGTGATATTGATCTTGCAGTAAAAGCAATGCAGGAGGGAGCATCGGACTTCACGGTCAAGCCATGGGATAACCAGAAATTACTTGCCACCATAATAAATGTATACAAACTTCATAAGTCCACTGTAGAAATCCGGGAACTCCGTAAGAAGCAGGAACTACTTCACCATGATATGGACCAGGAGTTTTCTGAAATGATAGGCAGTTCTTCCCGAATGAAGGTAGTCATGGACACCGTAGACAAGGTGGCCCGAACCGATGCCAATGTCTTGATCCTGGGGGAGAATGGAACAGGCAAAGAGTTAATTGCCAGGGCTCTGCACAGATCTTCTTCCCGCTCGGAAGAGATCTTTGTGTCAGTAGACCTGGGATCATTGTCTGAAACACTATTTGAGAGCGAATTATTTGGACATGTCACAGGGGCCTTTACAGATGCGCGCGAGGACCGAAGTGGGAGATTTGAGATAGCCAGCGGAGGATCTCTTTTTCTAGATGAGATCGGTAACCTCTCCCCTCCCCTTCAGGCAAAATTGTTATCGGTCCTTCAGAACCGGGTCATCAACCGGGTTGGGTCCAGTAAAGTAATCCCCATAGATATCCGGCTGATTTCTGCAACAAATATGCCTGTTTACAAAATGGTCCAGGAAAAAACCTTTAGAGAAGACCTTCTTTACCGCATTAACACAGTTGAGATCAACATTCCTCCCCTGCGGGAGAGGAAGGAAGACATTCCTCAACTTGCTGCTCATTTCACGGAAATGTATGCGAGAAAATACCAGAAAGAGGGAATGAAAACAGAAAGAGGGGCTATACAGAAATTATTTGATTATTCCTGGCCGGGAAATATCCGGGAGCTACAACATGTGATTGAAAGGGCTATTATCCTATGTGATTCAAAGACCCTGAGACCCTCGGACTTCCTGATCACAAAACAAACCGGGAATATGACTGACACTACAGGATTCAGAATGGATGCAGTAGAGAAGGAAACAATCCGTCAGGCTCTCGAGAAATACCGTTATAATATCAGCAAGGCAGCCGAAGAACTGGGTATGGCACGAACTACACTATACCGTAAAATGACCAAGTATGGTATTTCATAGCCACCGGTTCCGAATCTTTATCAGGATTCTCATGATAGGGTCTGTCATGGGACTAATGTTCTTTGCCATGTACCAGGAGAAATGGTATATGGCAACCGGGGTATCTGCTCTGATAATTGTTCTTTTGCTTTTCGAATTGTTTCGTTTTATAGACCGCTCCAATGATAATTTTATCAATCTTCTTGAATCACTGAAATACCAGGATTTCACCCGCACATACAAGCCGAAATATAAGGAAAGGTCATTCCGGGAACTGGAAACCAGTTTCAATGAGATTATTGCCTTCTACAGGGAGGCGAAAATGGACCAGGCAGCTCAATACCAGTATCTCCATATTGTGATAGAACATATCCAGGTTGCCCTGGTTTGCTTCAATGATGAAGGGGAGGTCATCCTATTTAACAGGGCAGCTTCCAGGCTCTTTAAAAGATCTGAAGTAAGCAGCCTTGATCCGCTGAAATCTGAACATCCTGAATTATATAAGGGCATGGTTGAGCTGGAAGCGGGACAGAAAAAACTCATACGGATTAATACAGAAGATGAAGTTCTGAGACTGGCAGTAACTGCCACAGGGATCAGGATCCGGGAGGAAAACTTTAAACTTGTATCCCTGCAGGATATTCGAAGGGAACTCGATGAGCAGGAACTTGATTCATGGCAGAAACTGATCAGGGTACTGACCCATGAAATTATGAATTCCGTAACCCCGGTCTCCTCTCTCAGCCAGGCAATCAATGAAATGCTTTTGGATGAACAGGGAAGACGTCGTCCAATTGAAGATATTGAGAAAGATGACCTCGAAGATATGTACTCCAGCCTGGATACGATCGAGGACAGGAGCAAGGGACTATTAAAATTTGTTACGGACTATAAGAACCTGACTCGCTTGCCAAAACCCTCCTTTGAGTCCCTTTCCCTATCTAATCTCCTGGCACGTATGGAGAACCTGTTTTCAAGGGACATGGACCAGGCTGAAATTGAATACATAGTGGTGAAACCTTTAGAAGACAGGAATATCTGGGGGGATTCTCAATTGATACAGCAGGTTTTAATTAACCTGATCAATAATTCTATGGAGGCCGTAGAGAATTGTCCGAAAAAGTCCATTCGCCTGGCAGCAGAATTAAATGAAAACAAAACAAGCATCCGGGTCACAGACACTGGTAAGGGTATTGATCCGGAGGATGCGGACAAGGTATTCATTCCCTTTTTCACCACCCGGAAAAAGGGTTCCGGTATCGGGCTCAGCCTCTCCCGGCAAATAATGAGGTTGCATAAGGGATCGATATACTTTCATTCTGACAAGATGGGTACTATCTTTACACTGGAATTTTAGAATTATGAAATCAGTTTTACTTTTAATTGGACTCATACTTTGTCTAAATGGGTTTGCCCAGCAGCTGGGAACTTATGAGAGTTCAGCAAACCTGGAATTAATGCTCAGAGATGCTCCCTACGAGCTATTAAGCAAGAAAGGGGCAGCTTACGGGACAATTGGCACTCCCTACTTTTTTGAAGAATTTCAGACCGGAAATATTTACCTGGCCAATAAAACCGTCTACAATAACATACCGATAAATTATGATTGCTATAATGAGCAGGTCCATTTCAGCAAAGGTGAGATGAAATACATTCTTAATAAGAAGATGATTGATTACCTGGAATTTCCAGGAAATAAAAATAACGCAATTGTATTTAAACAGGTTTTCGTAAAGGAAAAAGCAAAAACTCTTTTCATGAAGCTTCTATATGAGAAGAAAAGCTCCCTCTACAAGTATGTTTATAAATCTTTTCAGGAGGCTGATTACACCGGCGCCTACAGCCAGGATAAGAGATACGATGAATACATTGAAAATCATGCCTGGTATATTGATCTGGGGGACAATGAACTGCAGCGTTTCCGTTCGAAAAAGAATGTAATTCTCAAGCTGATGGATCCCTACAGTAAAGAGATTGAGAAATTTCTGAAAAAGGAAAAACCCGATCTCAAAACAGAAGAAGGACTAGTACTGGTGGTTGAATATTATGATGAATTGTTAGCCGGCAAGGAAGATTGAGCCTGGTCTCAGGGCAGGGAATTCTTATTCGGTTTCGATGAAGTTAATCTCAATATCCAGTATACTGGAGTAATACTCTCCCCTTTCAAGGATATCATCATCTCCTTCTTCGTAGTACCAGTTTATTTTAAGCTCCTTTCCATGATGGATCAGTTCACTCAATTCCCTGAGTATCTGCATAACAAATTTTGCCGATCCGCTGTTGAAGTACTCAAGTTCGATATCAATTACGGTTTCGTCCTGAGGGGAATTTACGTAATCCAGTATCCAGTTTAGAATTTCATCAAAAAATTTGGAAGCATCCTCAGGAATGGAACGTCCGCCAATCCGGAGTTTACCTCCCGGATCCAGCAATACCATAGGTGTTTTCTTCGTGCTTTCTAGGTTTAGAGTTTCCATTCTTATAAAACCGAATTTTAAAGATAAGACTTTTTAATAGAAATTAAAACGCAGGTGAATCACACAGGATGCCTTGCCAGCGGAGTGATTTCCAGCGGTGCAAATGTTCCCTCCAGGAATTTGAAGTAGCCACTAATTGCAATCATGGCAGCATTATCTGTTGTCAATCGGAGTTCCGGGATATAAACCTTCCATGAATGTTTCCCTGCCAGTTCCATAATCCTGTTTCTAAGTCCCGTGTTAGCTGACACCCCACCGGCCAGGGCTATTTCACGAATACCGGTTTGCTCGTATGCCAATTGTAATTTTTGTACCAGGATATCCACAATGGTCTTTTGGATGGAGGCGCAGAGATCATCACGGTTCCTGGTAATAAAATCTTCATCTTCTTTAAGCCTGTCCCTTATGAAATAGAGAAATGCTGTTTTCAATCCACTGAAACTATAATTGAGTCCATCTATCCTGGGCTTACTAAACTGGTAAGCATCGGGATTCCCATGGGCTGCATACCGATCCACCAGGGGTCCCCCGGGATAAGGCAATCCCATAACTTTAGCACATTTATCAAATGCTTCACCGGCGGCATCATCGATGGTTTTTCCGATGGTTTCCATTTGATTATAATCCTTCACAATGACCAGTTGAGTGTGCCCTCCTGAAACCAGAAGACTCAGAAAGGGAAAAGAAGGCGTCTCCTTTACGCTATCCTTATTCTGGAGAAAATGGACAATGATATGAGCCTGCAGATGATTCACTTCCACGAGTGGAATACCCAGGGAAACAGCAAAACCTTTGGCAAATGAGGTTCCGACCAGTAGTGAACCAAGTAATCCTGGTCCTCTTGTAAATGCAATGGCAGAAAGATCCTCCATTTTCATTCCGGCCTCCTGTATCGCCTGGTCCACCACAGGAATAATGTTCTGCTGATGAGCCCTGGATGCAAGTTCCGGAACCACTCCCCCGTATTTGCGATGGACTTCCTGATTGGCGATAACATTAGATAACAATACTCCATCCCGGATGATTGCGGCTGCAGTATCATCACATGATGATTCGATCCCAAGTATTGTTATTGACATGTTAATGATAAGTAAATGAGACTATTTGAACTATTTTTACTTTATTTGCGTTTAACAATCAGGGGGATAAAATTATAAAAAAAGCACTAAAAATACTGGTGATTATTCTGCTTGGATTGTTTTCCATTCCGGCAACTGCTTTTATTGTTCTGCAGAACAAGCAAATACAGACTTATCTTGCCAAAAAAGTAGCCTCCACGATTTCTGCAAACCTGGATGCTGATTTTTCCATAAAGTCAATGGACATGATTCTGTTCAACCGGGTAGTAATGAAGGAAGTCCTTCTTAAAGACCATAATATGGATACCCTGCTGCATGCACCCAGTATGGTGGCTACCCTGAAAACTCTTAACAGAACTAAAAAAACGATCAACCTCAGTCGCCTGAGTCTTGAAAATGCCACTATCAGATTGGCCACAGATACCACAAGGGACATAAACCTGAAGCTGATTATTGATGCCCTTAGACAAGCTCCTGATTCAAGCCGGAAGAATAAATGGATGATCAACTTTGAAGCCATTAACCTGCAAAACTCAAGATTCATTCTGGATCATAAATTTATGTACCGTGATGTTCCCTATGGGATCAACTTTACAGACCTTCATATTGGGGATATGGACCTCGCCATTGATGGATTCCAGATTGCCAATGACACTGTAGTTTTCAGAATCAAGCACCTCTCCTTCCAGGAGAGAAGTGGTTTTGTTATGGACCACCTGGAAGCTATTGTCCAACTGAATAAAAGTTGCTTTCTATGGAAAGACGTGGAATTCAACACAAAAAATACGGATGTGAAAGCCAGCAATATTGATTTCCGCTTCAGACAATGGAGGGATTTCGCTGATGGAGGTATCTTCAATAAAGTAAAATTATCCTATAGTTTTGCCCCCTCCCGATTCTACCTGAAGGACGTTGCATACTTCAGCAGGGTATTCAGGGAATCCAGCCAGACAGTGCGGATGTCAGGGGATCTGAGGGGAACTATTTCTTCATTCAAGGGTGATGATATCCTCGTTGCCTTTAGTGAGAATAGTGGCTTTTCCGGCAGTTTTGACATGATCGGCCTCCCAGATTTTCAGGAAACATATATGTACTTTGATATCAAGGACCTTACCACTACGGCAAGTGATATTAAATCTATGCAGATTAAAGATCCTTCCGGGGAAGCCCTTCCAATTTCAGAAAAGCTCAATGATCTTGGCAAAATCACTTACAAAGGTAAATACGCAGGATTTATCAATGATTTTGTAACCTATGGTTCCTTTTCAACAGACCTGGGTAAAATATCTTCAGACCTTTCTATCAGGCCTGATTCTGCCGAAAATGTACACTTTAAAGGAGAGATCAGTACAGAAGGTTTTAATCTTGGAAAACTTGCAGACATACATCACCTTGCAGGCAAACTGAGCATGCAGGGTAATGTGGAAGGAATCAGCTTTAACGATGGGGAAATAGCTGCCAAAACGGACGTATCAGTTTCCCTCCTGGAATTAAATGGATACCCTTACCAGAATATCAACCTTTCCGGGGATCTGTCAAACCGTATGTTTGATGGTTCCTTCTCAATCGCGGATCCAAATCTGAAGATGGACTTTTTCGGAAAGATCGATTTTACAGACAGCCTGCCAGTTTTCGATTTTACGGCGAGTGTGGATAAGGCGATGCTATATCCACTCAATCTTGCCACCATTGATCCAAGCTATACCTTATCCTGCTACCTGAGAGCCAATTTCATCGGTGCTAAATTAGATGATTTTGACGGAGAGATAAATCTGGTTAACTCCTTATTCCGAAAACAGGACAAGCAAATACAGATCTATGATTTCAATCTTTTTGCCAGGCACCGTCCAGATTCAAACCGGATGACTCTGAAGTCCGACCTCATTGATGCTGAGATCATGGGAAATTATGAATTTGAAGATATTGAACTTGCGGTGGCCAACCTGCTGGCCCATCATATACCCTCCTTTAAAAACATTGTTAAATCCCCTGTTGATCACATTGTCAGCCACAATAATTTCGATTTTACCTTTCACTTCAAAAACACCTTTCCCATTACAGATTTTTTCTACCCTGAAGTAGAAATTGAACGTAATTCAGTAGTTGAGGGTAACTACTACCCGGCTGAATACGAATTAAATGTTTCGGCCGATTTTCCAAAACTGAGATGGAAAGACTACAGCTTCAAAGACCTGGAATTTGATTTTACTTCAGATTCCCTGACCGCTGAGCTCAACACAAGCAGCAGTTATTTTCAGTCCGGCTCCAGAATCAAAATGGAAGATTTCCTTCTTCACGCAAGCGCTTTAAATGATGAATTTCATTACAGCATGAACTGGGATAACCACAGGATAAATGACCTATACAGAGGATCCCTCAGCGGCCTTGCTGAATTTGAATACAGAAAGAGAAATATCTTTCCCAAGATAGATATATGGTTTAACGAGGGTGAGGTTGTCATGCATGATACCATATGGCATATTGCTCGATCCCAGGTTATGGTTGATACTTCCCATATACAATTCAATAATTTTAACATCTATCATCAAACCCAGGCCCTTGCGGTTAATGGCAATATTTCAAAGAATCCGGAGGACAAACTGGATATGACTTTTAAAAACCTGAACCTGTCACAGGTAAATCAGGCTTTAAAGGGACTTGAACTAGATGGAATACTCAATGGAAACTCCACTATCTCGGGTGTTTATGAGAACCTGGTTTTTATATCAGATCTCAGCATTGACAGCCTGAGGATCAATAAGGAATTACTTGGTAATACCAATATCCGGACCAATTGGATAAGTCCGGAAGATAAGGTGGAAGTCGATATGGAATCCATGCGGGGCAATCTGAAGACCCTGGGTATAAGGGGTGATTATTATCCGGAAGGACAGCGGATGGATTTCGCCATTGTTCTGGATAAACTGAAGCTGAATATTTTCCAGCCTATGCTTCAAAATATTTTCACTGAGTTGGAAGGAATATCAAGTGGTTCACTGACCCTGACAGGAGATTTAAAAAAACCTTTACTGAACGGAACAGTAAATCTTCAAAAAACCTCTATTATGCTGGATTACCTGCAGACCAAATACAGTTTATCTGCCCCCTTTGAACTAAAAAATAATGATTTCATCCTGCGGGATATTGAAATATTTGATGAAAAGGGAAGCCGGGCTGTTCTGAACGGGACCATCAAAACGGATTACATGAGAGATCCCAGGTTCGAGCTGGATCTTGTTGCTGACAATTTTAGTTTCCTGAATACAAGGGAAGTACATAACCCCCTGTATTATGGACTTGCTAATGCAAGCGGTCGCATGGGACTTACAGGCACACCTGGTGATATGACATTATCAATCTCAGCCAAAACAAACAGAGGCACTCATATTTTCATTCCCATTAACCATGGAAGAGATATCCAGGAGAATAACTTTATAACTTTCATAAGCGAAGGCATTGAACAGAAAATGGAAGAGCAGGAAGTTCAATATGCTGTTGATCTGGGTGGTTTTGTACTTGATTTTAACCTGGAAATTACCGAGGATGCCACCACGGAGATAATTTTTGATCCACAGGTTGGGGATGTCCTCCAGGCCAATGGAAAGGGAAATATCCAGCTAAGCATTGATCCACAAAATGGATTTCAGATGTTCGGGGATTATACCATAGAACAGGGGGAATACCTGTTTACACTTCAGAATATTATCAATAAAAAACTTAAAATTGAACGAGGGGGAAATATTTCCTGGAACGGTGATCCTACATCTGCCCTGATAAGTATTAATGCGGTCTATAATGCCAAGGCAGCACCGGGTGTACTGATTCCCGACCCCCAGGAATACCTAAAAAAAAGGATGCCGGTGGAATGTCATCTGATCATGGATGGAAATCTACTGAGTCCCCTGATCAGCTTTGATATCATCCTGCCCACAGCAGAAGAGGAAACCAAGAATGTTGTACGCAATGCCATAACCTCGGATGAGGAACTGACCAAACAGTTTTTATCTCTCCTGGTAATAAATAACTTTTCTTCTGTTGCCTCCTCCTCAGGCGGGTCTGGATCCAGTACCGGAGCCATGGCAGGTGTAACGGCCAGTGAACTTTTATCGAATCAACTTAGTAACTGGCTTTCACAGATTAGCAATGATTTTGATATCGGGGTAAATTACAGACCCGGAGATGAGCTCTCCCCTGACCAGGTTGAAGTTGCACTCAGTACGCAGATTTTTGATGACAGGGTCAGCATACATACAAATGTTGATGTTAATTCCGGAAATACTCAAGCTACAACAGGTAATTCGACCTCTACTATCGCAGGAGATTTTGACCTGGAGGTTAAGTTAACTGAAGATGGCAAGCTTCGGCTCAAAGCCTATAACCGGTATAATTATGACCTCTTATTTAAAACTTCACCTTACACCCAGGGGGTCGGATTTGTATACAGGGAAGATTTTGACAGTTTTGCTGAACTTGGACAGCGATACTCGGATGCAATTACCGGTAAAAACCGTCGAAAGAAAAAAAATCAGGTGAATCTACACCTGATGATAATCCGGCGGAAATAGCCGAAGAAGATCCTTCAGAAGGATCTCAATAAACCTGACATTTATCAGGTTAGTAAATATTTACATCAATATTTATTCCTTATCCAATTGATTTCTATATTTGCATTTCCAATTTTTTTTGTAAAAATCCCGATTAAATTATGTTCGTCATAATGGCCGCTGTTTTCGTTTTGGGTTATGTCATGATCGCTCTTGAACACCCCCTTAAAATTGATAAAGCAGCAACAGCACTTCTTACCGGAACTTTACTCTGGGCCCTTTATATGTTCGGGGCTGAATCCATTCTCCCCAACAGTCCCTATTTCGAAGAATTTATGCATGCAAATCCTGATGGTAATTACATAGATTTTATTGCCCATCATGAAGTGTATCATCACCTTGCTGAAATTTCAACCATCCTTTTCTTCCTGCTTGGCGCCATGACCATCGTTGAAATGGTTGATACCCATGAAGGATTCAAGATTATCACGGATAAGATTAAAACCACCGACAAAATAAAACTTATGTGGATCCTTAGTATTCTGACATTCTTTATGTCAGCTGCTCTCGATAACCTGACCACAACTATTGTTATGGTGGCTCTGCTGAGAAAACTGATAGACAAGCAACAGGATCGCTGGTTCATGGCCGCCATGGTGGTTCTTGCAGCCAATGCCGGAGGTGCCTGGTCACCCATCGGTGATGTAACAACCATTATGCTCTGGATAGATGGACAGGTAACCACGCTAAGTATTATCAAAAATGTTATAGTCCCAAGTTTGGTAACAATGCTGGTGCCCCTTCTGATTGTTACCTTCACTTACCCCAAGGGAACACTTGAACGCCCTGTTTTAAGTGAGAAACAAAAGCTTTCCAATGAGTCCATTTCAGAATTTGAACGCAGACTGATGCTTATCATGGGTGTGTCCGGACTCCTGTTCGTACCTGTTTTTAAAACCCTAACCCATCTCCCCCCTTACCTGGGAATGCTTTTCAGTCTCAGTATTATCTGGATTACAACCGAAATACTCCATAGAAGGAGGGCCAAAGGAATGAGAACACAACTGATGGTGTCACGGGTACTGAAAAAAGTGGACACCCCAACGGTTCTTTTCTTCCTGGGTATACTCACAGCTTTATCAGCTCTTCAGTCCGCCGGACACCTGGACCTCCTGGCAAAAAAACTTGACACCATTAACCTGACAGCCGTCAATAAGGTATATTTTATCGACACTATCATTG
The DNA here is from genome assembly GCA_963777115.1 of uncultured Bacteroidaceae bacterium. Classification (GTDB taxonomy): domain Bacteria; phylum Bacteroidota; class Bacteroidia; order Bacteroidales; family SM23-62; genus SM23-62. The sequence continues at coordinate 48,345 of CAVZPP010000008.1, forward strand.
GGATATTATCCGCCATCGTAGACAATGTACCCCTGGTGGCCGGTGCTATGGGAATGTATGAAATAGCCCCGGCCGGTTCCACCGGATACGAGGCATTCTTTATGATGGACGGACAATTCTGGCAGTTCCTTGCCTACACAGCCGGTACGGGCGGAAGCATACTGATCATAGGATCAGCAGCCGGTGTTGCAGCCATGGGAATGGAAAACATTGATTTCATCTGGTACATGAAGCGGATAAGCCTTCTTGCATTATCAGGTTATTTCGCCGGAGCTATTGTATTTTACCTTATGTTCGCGATGTAGTTTTATGGATATTTAATCCGAATTGCATCATGAATAATGTAAAGTGTATAACTATTTTGAAAGGCATTGAAATATTTTAAGTTCAATCTCGTTTTTTTAATAACTTACAATCGAATCAAAAAGACGTTTAAATGAAGCTATTGACATTTCTACAGGTTGCGGTTGCCGATTCAACGGCTTTAGCTGAAGGGGGCTCCATGAAGGTATCATTCTTCGAGCTTGCCCTCAAAGGAGGATGGGTTATGTTGCCCATCGTTATCCTATCCGTAATTGCCGTATATATCTTTTTTGAAAGATATTTCGCCATTAACAAGGCCGCGCAAATTGACACAAATTTTATGAACCGGATTAAAGATTACATCCATGACGGAAAGGTGGAAAATGCCCTCACCCTCTGCCAGTCAAATAGTAATCCGACTGCCCGGATGATTGAAAAGGGAATACAGCGTATCGGAAGACCCCTTGCTGATATAAATGGAGCAATTGAGAATACCGGTAAACTTGAGATCTACGCCCTGGAAAAAGGGCTTCCGACACTGGCTACGGTTGCTGGAGGTGCCCCGATGATAGGTTTCCTGGGAACGGTTATGGGTATGATCAGGGCCTTTGTCGATATGGCTTCTGCCGGAAATAATATTGATGTATCCCTCCTGTCCAGAGGTATCTATACAGCATTGATTACAACAGTGGCCGGACTTATCGTTGGGATTATTGCATATTTTGCCTACAATATTCTTGTTGCCAGGGTTGAAAAGGTAGTCAACAAGCTTGAGGCAAATACGACCGAATTCCTCGATCTCCTTAATGAACCCGTATCGAAGTAGAAAAACATGTCACTCAGATCAAGAAATAAGGTACTTGTCTCCTTCAGCATGTCGGGAATGACCGACATTGTATTCCTCCTGCTGATCTTTTTCATGATCACCTCCACCCTGATCGCACCGAACGCTTTAAAGCTGCTGCTTCCCCAAAGCAAGCACCAGACGGCAGCCAATGCCATTACGACCGTTTCCATAACCCGGGACGCACAGTTTTATATAGAAACAACCCGGATCGACATTTCACAAATGGAGTATGAATTGCAGAGAAGATTAGCAGATGAACCGGAACCGACGATTTCCTTGCATGTAGACGAGAATGTCCCTATGAAGGAAGTGGTCAAAATAATGAACATAGCCAAAAACAACCGGTACAAACTCATCCTGGCAACTTCCCCAAGATAGCTTTCAGCCATGGGCAAAAGCACAAGAGGCATAGTAGGTACATCAGTTTTCCATGGAATTCTCCTGGCGATCATTATTATATTCGGATTCATGATTCCTGACCCCCCTCCCGGGGAAGAAGGAATGTTGATCAACTTTGGCACGGATGAAAGCGGTTTTGGAATGGAAGAACCCATGGCCAGTGAGATTCCTGAACAAGCCTCTCCCCCTCCACAGGAAGCTTCAATCCCGGTCGAAAGTACGGAAGAAATAATATCCCAGGATTTTGAAGAAGCCCCTGCGGTGGAACCACAGGAAGAGCTTGTCCAGCAAGAGGAAGTAAAGGAAAAGCCCGTTGAAGAAGTGATCGCCGAAGCAGAAGAAATCCCTCCTCCCCCTGAAGAGAAACCACGCGAAGCTGATGCGAGGGCGATGTACACGGGAAGGGCAAACACCGCAAGCACCTCCGGTTCAGAAGGAATAACCGAAGGAGAGGGTAACCAGGGAAGCCTCAACGGAAGTCCCGATTCGGATAATTATATCGATGGACTTGGAGGAAGGGGAATCAACTTCAGTCTCAGATGGAAGAAATCCATTATCCATACCCAAACCTGATTATAAAGTCCAGGAAGACGGTACGGTGGTTGTTACCATCCGTGTAAACAGGGAAGGCGTTGTAACCTATGCAGAAGCAGGTGCCCGGGGAACCACCACCACGGATGAAAATTTACTCGAAGCAGCAAAAAAAGCTGCACTCAAGGCCCGCTTCAATCCCAGTCCCGATGCAGCCTTTACCCAGCAGGGGACGATCACCTACCATTTCATTACTGCAGTAGTCCAAGATCACCACTCCTTATAGCTAAGAAACTCTATACAGATTTAAATGCCTGATCAAGATCGGCAATGATATCATCTATATGTTCTATCCCGATGCTTAAGCGCATCAGATCCTCAGTTACCCCGGCTGCAGCCTGCTCTTCAGGGGTCATCTGCCGGTGTGTGGTTGAAGCAGGATGGCAGGCCAGGGATTTCGCATCACCAATATTTACGAGTCGCTTGAATAAACCCAGAGCATCGTAAAACTTTTCAGCTTTTTCATATCCCCCCTTAATGCCAAATGTGAGAATTGAAGCAGGCTTCCCATCACAATATTTCAATGCCAGGTCATGATATTCACTGCTTTTCAGTCCAGCGTACTGAACCCAGTCCACCGAATCATGCCCCTCAAGATATTCTGCAACAGCCTGCGCATTGGAACAATGTCTTTCCATCCTAAGACTCAATGTCTCTAGTCCCTGCAAGATCTGGAAAGCCGCCATGGCAGATAATGCCGATCCCGTATTTCTTAAGGCTACGGTACGAGCTCTTCCAATATATGCAGCCGGACCAAAGGCTTCTGTATACACTACTCCATGGTAAGAGGGCTCGGGAGTATTCATCATGGGGAAACGCTCTTTATGTTTATCCCAGGGAAATTTTCCTGAATCTACGATGGCTCCTCCCAGGGTTGTTCCATGACCTCCAATATACTTTGTCAGAGAGTGTACTACAATATCTGCCCCATACTCTATAGGGTTGATCAGGACCGGGGTTGCAACGGTATTATCAACGATTAAAGGGACTCCCTTCTTATGGGCTACCCGGGCAATTTCTTCAATATCGGTAATGTTTCCGGCCGGATTACCTATGGTTTCACAATAAACAGCTTTCGTTTTACTATCGATCAAACCTTCAATGTCTTCTGCCCTTGAACTCTCCGCAAATTTTACATTAATTCCGAGGCTTGGAAGCATATGAGCAAACAGGGTATAGGTGCCCCCATACAACTGGGGAGTGGAGATAATATTATCACCCGCCACGGCGATGTTAAGGATGGAATAATTGATTGCAGCACTCCCGGCACTGACACATAATGCCGCTACTCCTCCTTCCAGCTCTGCAATTCTTTTTTCAAGAACATCCACTGTTGGATTCATTATCCGGCTGTAAATATTACCGGTAACAGCCAGGTTAAAAAGATCTGCACCATGCTGTGCATTATCAAACTCATAGGCCACTGTCTGATATATGGGTACTGCTACAGATTTTGTGGTAGGTTCAGATTCATATCCACCGTGAATTGAAATCGTCTCTTTTTTCATGTATTTTGATTTAAATGTAAAACATACTTGCCGCCTGGCTGTCATTTATCTTTTTCTGCTTCTGAGCCAGGTCATTCAATTTGGTACTTTCCAGGTAATCAATAATTATTTTGTTTAATCCATTCCAGAATTCCTGTGATGCACATATTCCACTTCGCTTACAAATGTTCTCCTCTGCCACACAATCTGTGACAGCAAGTTCTGCCTCGAAAGCTTTATAGATATCATATATGCTTATGTCCTCCGGATCCCTGCTAAGGACATATCCACTCATTCTTCCCCCTGAGTTCTCAATCAATCCGGATGATTTCAAGGAAGCAATGATGTGATCAAGGTATTTAAAAGAAATTTCCTGTCTCTCAGAAATATCTTTCTGAAAAACTCCTTTTCCTTTCCAATGCATCCCAAGCTCAATCATGGCCCGGATGCCATACCTGGTTTTTGTATTAAATTTCATAGATATATAATTGTACTACTTAACCTATAGGATTAATTGCACAAATATATAATCTATTTATGAATGAGCAATAGATTGGTATGATAAGTCGAATAAAATACCGGATTAATTAAGGATCTGCAAGAAGGAATATTTTTATCCGACAAAGCGCAGCCAGGTCTCGGCCATTAACTTCGCACCCGCCATGGAGGGATGTACACCATCCGGCAGCCAGTATACTTCAGGAGCATGATTAACAGCTTCATCAAATACTTCCTGGAAAGGCACCCAGATCGTATTAAATTCCTCTGCCAGCAACTTTGCTGCATCCTGGTAAGCCCTGAAAGGTTCCAACCATGATTTTTCAACTGCACGCGTATTGCTCAGGATAAAGGGCTGACAAATAACAAGTTTGATACCTGGAAGTGTATTTTTTGTTTTTTCGAGAAGACTTCGAAAATCACTGAGGTAGACTTCCGGGGTTCCATCGTATTTCCCATTACGAAAATGCCAGTAATCATTCACACCAATAAGAATACTCAGCAAATTTGGTTTGAGTTGAAGACAATCCTTCTCCCAGCGATCAGCAAGTTGAAAAACCTTGTTCCCGCTTATCCCGCGGTTGTAGATTGAGATGTTTTTACCCGGATTATCTCTCAATATTTCCGAGGCAGCTATAAAAGCATATCCGGTGCCAAATGAAAGGCCATCATTGGGTAATTCCCTGTCCTTATTTCTTTTGGCATCGGTGATCGAATCTCCCTGAAACAGCAAAACATCATCCGAATTGAGGAAAACTTTCTTTGATGATTCCGGGGAAACACATGAGGAAACAATGGCAGGTATGCTCGTAACCGCTGCGGCACCCAGGGCCGTATTTTTCAGGAAATTTCTTCTGGATAAATTCATGGGATAAATATTTACTTAATAAAAGTAACAATATTCAGAGAAATATCCTGATAATTCATGAGGCCTGAAGATCCTGCAAGATTAGTGAAATTGAATGTTTCAATTCCGGAAGATCTCCCACAATAATCTCCCAGACAGCCTCAAATTCAATATTAAAATACTCATGAGATATCAGATTTCTGAAGGCTCTGACCCTATACCATGGATAATCATACCTGTCAAGAAGTTCTTTATCTATATGCACGACGGATTCGCCAATGACACTGAACTGGAATAAAACAGCGCTTGAAACCATAGAATCACTTAAGAACTCCTCCAATATAAGTCCTGATACAAAAGATTCTATCTCGGTGATAGCGTTTCTGATTTGAATTAATCTGTCCTGATTATCCAGCTTCTTATTTTTCATATATTAAAATCAGGTCTTTTTTTACATTATTAAAAATCCGGGGTTTGAATGAATCAATAAAACCAATATCAACTTTTCTTTGCAGTGTCTCTTCCAGCTGGTATTGCAAACCAGCAAGGTCAAAATAACTGAAACCCTTATCAGTTCTAAGTGCAATGTCAATGTCACTCTCCGGGCTGTCATCTTTCCTGGCAAAAGATCCATATATCCAGGCCTTTATGACTTTTGGAGTTAGGCTCATTACCTCTGCAATTGTATTTATTATCTGTTTTCTGTCAACCACAGAAAAAGCCCTATACTCCAGTACCTGTTCAGCCGCCTTTAAGGCTTCCAGCCCAATGGAATCATCTGCGATTTCATATAAAACCCTATCACTTAAATATATCAATAACATCTCTTTCTCATCGTAATCAAAGAATCTGGCCAGTTCAATGACCTGCTCCTTCTTAATCTTACGATGCCCCCTTTCAATTTTACTTAGAATTGCCTGATCAATATCCAAGAAAGCAGCAACCTTACGTAATGGATACCCCTTCTCTACTCTCAGTTTTCTAATTAAACTGCCAATTCTCTGCATTTTGACAATATTGTTTTGACAAATTTAGTCAAATCGGAATCAAAAAGCAATTGATACTTAAAATATGAAGTTTCATTTTTTCATGTTTCTCGATATTATTACTTTCATACCTTCAGCTCGTAATTCATGTCAAGAAAGCATCCACCTATAACAGTAATACTGCCCTTTTTCAATGCAGCTCTAACATTAGACAGGGCTATCGAAAGCATAGCATCACAGAGTTTGTTGGATCTTGAATGCATACTGATCAACAATAATTCAACCGACGGGAGTGTTGGAATAGCGGAGAAATGGACTGAAAAGGACAATCGGTTTATCCTAATCCATGAACCCAGGCAGGGTGTGATGTTTGCCTCCAATGCCGGAGCAGAAAGGGCAAAAGGAAAATATCATTGCCAGAATGGATGCAGATGACTGGGCATATCCGGAACGTCTCATGCTTCAGGCGGAGTTCCTGGATGCAAATCCCGATTACGGGGCTGTAGCCGGATTGGTGGATCATGTGGGTCATATCGAGGATACCAAAGGAATGGCCCGCTTTGTGGAATGGTCAAACTCCATCCGAACTTACAATGAGATATGAACAGTCGCTTTATTGAATTGCCTGTTGTAAATCCCACAGCGATGTGGCGAAAAGAAGTATCTGAGAAATATGGTATGTACAGGTCGGGAGATTTTCCGGAGGACTATGAAATGTGGCTGCGCTGGCTTGGGGAGGGAGTTAAAATAAAAAAACTGGATAAGAAAGTCCTGAAATGGTATGATTCTGAAACAAGGCTTACCCGTACACAATCAATATACAGTGATGCTTCATTTTACCGGATAAAAACTAAATATTTGGGGGACTGGCTAGCCGAAAATAATCCCTTACACCCAAGGGTAGCCATCTGGGGAGCAAGCCGGATATCAAGGCGGCGTGCCCGTTTACTAAAACAATACGGTATTGAAATAGATTCCTATATTGATACCAAGGAAACCAGGCAACTGGAAGCAAAGGTCATTTACTATAAAGATATCCCATCTCCCACCGAGATATTTATTCTAACTTATATCAAGCAAATGAATGCCCGGGATGAGATCCAGGATTTTCTTGGTTCAAAAGGATTCCGGGAAGGAGTGAATTACCTGCTGGTCTCCTGAGTTCTAAAACCCTATCAATAATTTCAGACTGGCAAATGCCAGGGCTACCAGGAGGAAATACCGAACTGCCTTTGCTCCCCATTTGACGGCCACCCTGGCTCCAAAAAATGCACCCAGCATATTTCCAATGGCCAGGATAAAACCAAAAACAAAATTCACATCACCGTTTAATATAAATATTGCCAGGGCAAATGGGGTATAGATCAAAACAATAAAAACCTTGAGAGCATTTGCTTTGACAAGTTCAAAACCAGCCCCCAGTACTAATCCTGCGAGCAGAAAAAATCCTACACCTGCCTGAATAAATCCACCGTAAATACCAATAAAGAAAAAGATTATAGCCTGCCAGATGAGTTTAGTCGGGGGTTGATCCTCATGTCCTTTCAGCCATCGGCTGGGTTTAAGGATAATCAGAAAAAACATAAGAATTAGGAGTCCCCCTATCACCTTCTCCATTATTGCGTCATTCAGGGTAATTGCTATCCTGGCACCAATTAACGATCCGATGACTGCGGGAATACCAATCTTTATACCATCCCGAAAGTCCAGTACTTTTTGATGTTTAAAACTGCTGACCCCGACCACATTCTGGAGAAGAATTGCAATCCGGTTTGTGCCGTTTGCCACATTTGGAGGAAGTCCAAGAAACATCAGCAGAGGCAAAGTGAGTAAGGACCCGCTGCCAGCAAGTGTGTTAATGAATCCGGCTATGATTCCCACCCCGATGACCGCCAGTATCTTCCATGTGGTCAGATCATAGTTCTGGAATACCTGGATCAGCTGCTCCCACCAGCTATTTATGTCCATCCTGGAATATACTTAGTAGGCAAAAAGTGGATAGTCCTTCATCATTCCATTCACTTTCTCCCGGACAGATTTGATCTTTCCCTCATCTTCATGATTTGCAATAACATCATCGATCATTTCAACCATGGGGCCCATCAAGTCTTCCTTTATACCTCGTGTGGTCAGTGCCGGAGTACCTACTCTTATTCCGGAAGCCTGGAAGGGTGAACGATCATCGAAGGGCACCATATTTTTATTGATGGTAATATCCGCCAAAACGAGTGTGTTTTCAACAATCCGGCCGGTAATTTCAGGATATTTCGGCCTCAGGTCAATCAGCATGGAATGATTGTCTGTCCCGTCTGAGATGACCTTATATCCCAATGAGATAAAGGCATCGGCCATGGCAGCAGCATTCTTCCTTGTCTGCATCATATAATCCTTAAAGCTGTCAGAGAGGGCTTCCTCAAAAGAGACAGCTTTGGCCGCAATAACATGTTCCAGTGGACCTCCCTGGGTTCCTGGGAATACTGCTGAATCAAGTAGCTGAGACATTGTTTTCACAGTACCTTTCGGAGTGGTGAGTCCCCATGGATTCTCAAAATCCTCTCCCATCATAATCATTCCTCCCCTTGGACCGCGGAGGGTTTTATGGGTAGTAGTGGTAACAATATGGCAATGCGGGAAGGGATGGTTCAGTAATCCCTTGGCTATGAGTCCCGCAGGATGTGCAATATCCGCCATCAGAAGGCATCCGTTCTCATCAGCGATCTCCCGCATACGTTTAAAGTCCCAATCCCTCGAATAAGCTGAGGCCCCTGCCACGATCAGTTTTGGTTTTTCCCTGCGGGCTATCTCTGCCATTTGCTCATAATCTACCTGTCCCGTTTCTTTGTTTACCCCGTAGGCAACGGGATTGTACAGAATCCCTGAAAAGTTTACAAAAGAGCCATGTGTCAGATGTCCTCCATGCGAGAGATCGAGTCCCAGGAAAGTATCACCGGGTTTCAAAACAGCCAGCATAACTGCCGAATTCGCCTGGGCTCCTGAATGGGGCTGCACATTTACCCAGGTAGCGTTAAAGAGTTTCTTAGCACGGTCAATGGCCAGCTGTTCTGTCTGGTCGACTATCTGGCATCCACCATAGTACCTTTTACCTGGTAATCCTTCGGCGTATTTATTGGTCAGACAGGAACCCATTGCTTCCAGTACCTGTTCACTCACAAAATTTTCGGATGCGATCAGTTCAATACCCTGCAATTGTCTTTCCTTCTCCTGCCTAATCAATGAAAAAATAGCTTCGTCTCTCTGCATTATTTTGATAGTTTATTTAGTGTTTCTAATATCTCAAAAAGGATTTGGATGAGAAATAAGCAACCTGACACCGCAAGGCGGTGTAGTTGCGCTTTCTTATTCAATCCGATTTATTTTCCTTGCCTAAGAAACTCCAAAATTAAGCGTTTAGCAGAGAGAAGGAAATATTTTCTAAATAATATTTAAACAAGGCTTCAGAAGAAGAGGAAATTTGATTTTGTAAAAAATTACTCTAAATTTAATCACACGAATCATTACAATTACTAACAAAAAGAACATTTATGGAAGCTTCTATCGTTATTTATGTAATCGTTATCCTGCTGATGATTGTCAGCATGTGGATCACCGTCGGTAAAGCCGGGCGCCCCGGTGTTTCTCAAATTATTCCGATCTGGAATATCATTGAACTGGTCAGGATAGCCGGAAAACCCGGATGGTGGGTCGTCATAATCCTTCTTGTACCCATTGCCAACTTCATTTTTCTTATTATGGTCTTTAATGCCATTGCAGGGGCATTTGGAAAAGGTGCTGGATTTACGGTTGGCATGATTTTTCTGCCATTTGTATTCTGGCCAATCCTCGCCTTCAGCGATGTAAAATATTCCGCACCCTGATAAGAACACAGCCTAAAAAGATTTTAAAGCATCGACTGGTTCGGTGCTTTTTTTTGTCCAGATAATTGCTGATTAATCCCTTGATATCCTCTTCAACATTTCTCTATAGGCAGAGAAGACTTTTGCCCGGGAGACAAATCCAAGGTATTTGCCTTCGTCAAGAACGGCAATATTATACCGGCTGCTGATATGGAACTTACGGGTAACCTCCTCCATTAATTCATCCTTGTTTATGGTAAACTGGGGCATGAACATGAGGTCCCGGACGGACACAGTATCCCAGCTTTCAGTATCAAACATGATGTGCCGGATATCATCCATTTTAACAATCCCGTGAAAGATACCGTCCTGATCTACAACTGGAAATATATTGCGATGGGCTTTTTTAATCACTTTGATCAGGTCTCCCAGGCTGGCATCCGGATGGATCTTGCTGAAATCCCGTTCGATCAGGTTATTAACTTTCATCAACAACAGTATATTTTTATCCCGGTCATGGGTCATCAATTCTCCTCTTTTGGCCAACTGGATGGTGTACACAGAATTGGCCGTAAAGGCCCGTGTGGTTGCATAAGATATGGTTGCCACAATCATCAGGGGGAAAAAGAGCTGGTACCCCCCGGTTATCTCGGCGATAAGGAAAATGGCTGTAAGGGGGGCATGAATAACCCCTGCAATTAATCCCGCCATACCGATAAGAGCAAAATTATTCACCGGAACATCTGCTCCGAGCAGGTTAAGTATCTTGGCCGTTAATAATCCCAGATTAGACCCGATAAAAAGGGAGGGTGCAAAAATACCCCCAATTCCCCCGGCACCAAAAGTAATGCTCGTAGCAATAACCTTAAATCCGAGGATAAAAACCAGGATGACCAGCATAGCAAAGGCTGAATCGCTCCATTTCTCATACAGCGCATGCTCGAAGAGATATGCATAGTTCCCGTTAAGGACATTATTAATCGGCTCATAACCTTCACCGTAGAGGGATGGGATCAAAAACACCAGCACCCCCAGTGCAAGTCCCCCTACAGCCAGCCGAATCCAGGTATTCGGGATTTTTTCAAACAGGCCGGTCACGAACATGTACATTTTCGTGAAATACACAGACAGTAATCCTGCTGCAATGCCCAGAATTAAATAGTAGGGAAAATGTTTCATCATGAATGTATCCTGGATATTGACGGATATCAGAACATTCTGTCCCATGATTAGATAAGATGTCATTGCTGCAGTTGCCGATGCCACCAGCAGGGGAACAAGGGAAGCCAACGTAAGGTCAAGCATGATAACCTCAAGGGCGAAAACGATGGCTGCAATGGGTGCCTTGAAAATGGATGCCATGGCTCCGGCACAAGCACATCCGAGTAAAAGTGTAACATCTTTGTAGCTCATGCGGAACCATCGACCTATATTTGACCCAATGGCTGCACCCGTTGCTACTGTAGGTCCTTCCAGTCCAACGCTACCCCCAAAACCAACCGTCAGGGCAGAAGTTATAACAGAGGAGTACAGATTATGACGGTGAATGATCCCGTTCCTTTTGGAAATGGCATGCAGGACGCCGGGTATCCCGTGCTGAACCGGCCTTCGATTAATGTACTTGATAAAGGTAACTGCCAGGAGAATTCCAATGGAAGGAAAAATGAAATAGGCATAAATATGGGTCTTATCGGCTATGGTTTCTGCGAATGCCTGGATCAGATGAACCAGGTTCTTAATAAGTACAGCTGCCAAACCCACAAGTAAACCAATCAGGGCACTAAGGATCAGAATGAATTGCCTTTGTCCTATATGCTTGATTCTGAGGAGAAAAAGCCTCCTGTATATACTCAATTTGTGCATGAAGTTCAAAAATAATAAACCGCGCGTGAATAATGGGCAATAAGGAAAGGTTTATTTCAGGATATCAATTATTTAGATCGATTCGTTAATAAAGACAGGAATAGGCTTTTTGATTTTATTCGTAGTTTTGGTTTGAAATTTAAACCCTGTGATTTTGCGGAACCTGGTTTTCTATATCCTTTCAGTCCTGTTACTGGCTGCTATGCATCCTTTTGTGCAGGCACAGAATCCTGCTCCGATTGATCATCCCGAGATCATTCTTGTGTCTGTGGATACTGCAACCGGACTGGTGGGTATTGAATGGAATGAAAGTACTGCCCCTGCAGTAGCAAAATATACAATGTTTTATGATTCAACCGACAGATTGGGACAGACATCCTGGTTTCCCACATTTGATACGGTTAGTTGGGATACAAGAGAATGGACCTTCTCCGAGGTTAATCCCGGACTTTCCCCTCGCTCATTTCTCGTTCAGGCCATAGATTCAAGTGGTAATCGTAGTAATTTCCTGGACTGGCATACCACCATACATCTTAACGCGACCTATGATTCCTGTAGCAAACAGATGCTGCTGGAGTGGAGCTCCTATAAGGGCTGGGATTCAACTGAATTTGTAAAATATGAAGTCTATTACAGTGTAAATAATGGGCCATATTCCAAAATGGAAGATGAAACAAAAGATACCAGCCAGATTCATATCAACATTTTTGACAACCAGACTTATTGCTATTTCATTAAGGCTGTACATAAAGAACCAGGCATTGAGTCATTTTCCAATATAGTCTGCCGGTATATAAACCATCCCTTGCATCCTTCATGGATCAATGCAGAATCTGCATCCGCTTCCGGAACTGATTCGGTAATCCTGAAATTTGCCATTGATCCGGCTGCAGAAGTTAGAAGTTACCAATTATTCAAATCCTCCGGTCCCGGGAAACCATTTGTAGCAGATGCGATCATAGGGAATGTTGGTGAAACCCTGACCTGGGCAGATCCTGTTCTGTCCACTGAAAAGCAATACCAGTACAAATTGTATTCCCTTGATGTTTGTAACAATCCTGTTACAGGTTCCAATGTGGCGGGAAATATTGTGCTGTCTGCAAGCAGCGAGGGACTTCTCGCCAGTCTATCATGGACTCCATATGAGGAATATAAAGCGGATGTGGAATACTACCAGGTATACCGGGATATCAACCGCAGCGGACCCATGCCAATCGATCCAAAAGTTTACCACCCGGATACTTTTTTCGAAGATGATCTCAGTGATTTTTCCTCTGAGGAAATTGAGGATGAGATCTGCTATTATGTGGAAGCCGTCGAAAACAGTGGGGCTCCTGGTGAAAGAGGTTCCAGCTGGTCAAACAGGTCCTGTGTGAGCATTGTTCCTGAAATAATGATGGCCAATGCATTTACCCCCAATGATGATGGACGCAATGATTGTATTAAGCCTGCACTTACCTTTATCCCCGAAGAGTACATCTTTATAGTATTTGACCGCTGGGGATCGAAAATTTTCCAGGAAAGACAGTACACCCAGGCAGCAGAAGATCCCTGCACCTATGCCTGGGACGGCCGGGTAAACGGAGGTAATAAAGTGCCTGAAGGAGTCTATGTTTATTATATCAAACTAACTACTTCCAGCGGAATTGAAGTTGAGAAAAAGGGAGAAATCACAGTGTTCTACCCATAAGCCATTTATACTCCGCCCCAGGAGATCTTTATTAAGCATTTTTAGTTAATTTTACCCCCCTGATCTGTATTAAACAATGAGTGTCCTGACTAAAACGGAAGAAGTTCAAATTCAGAGCGAATTCGATGATTTACTATCGCATTGCACCCATTGTGATAGCAAAACGGATCAGCGACTGATCCGAAAGGCCTTCCACCTGGCGAAAGAAGCCCATGCGGGCATGCGCCGAAAATCAGGTGAACCCTATATCCTCCACCCTATTGCTGTAGCAAAAATTGTTACCCATGAAATTGGTCTCGGCGCGAAGGCTGTCATCTGTGCCATCCTGCATGATGTGGTTGAGGACACTGAATATACCATTGAAGATATCGAGAACCATTTTGGAAAGAAAGTGGCTTCGATAATCGATGGACTGACAAAAATTTCGGGTGTTTTTGATAATAATTCTTCCCTGCAGGCTGAGAATTTCAGGAAAATGCTGCTTACCCTCTCCGATGATGTCAGGGTGATCCTTATCAAGCTGGCAGACCGTCTGCATAATATGCGGACCCTGAGTTCCATGCCTCCTAATAAACAGATAAAGATCAGCGGTGAGACAACCTACCTTTATGCACCCCTGGCCCATAGACTGGGTTTATATGCGATCAAAACTGAGTTGGAAGACCTCAGCCTGAAGTATCGCTATCCTAAGGTTTACCAGGACCTTGCCTCCAGGATTTCTGATAGTGAAAAGAAAAGAGAGTTGATGATCAGTTCATTTGCTCTCCCCCTTATTGACATACTGGACAATGAAGGATATGATTTTGATATTACAGGCCGACCCAAATCCATCTATTCAACCTGGACCAAAATGCAGACAAAAAATATACCCTTTGAAGAGGTATATGACCTGTTGGCCATACGGATCGTATTTGATGGATTACCTGATATCCCTGAGAAAACTCAGTGCTGGAATATTTACTCCATAATTACCGACACTTACAAACCAAAACCAGACAGGATAAGGGACTGGGTATCAACGCCCAAGACTAATGGATATGAGGCTCTTCATGTGACTGTAATGGGTCCGGAAGGGAAATGGGTTGAGGTTCAGATCCGCTCTCGGAGAATGGATGAGATTGCTGAGAGAGGATTCGCTGCCCACTGGACATATAAGCAGGCAGGCAAGGGAAGCAGTGCCGAGCTGGATAAGTGGATAAAAAGGATACGGGAACTGCTGGAGAACCCGGATTCCAATGCTCTTGAATTCATAGATGATTTCAAGTTAAACCTCTTTGCTTCAGAAATCCTGGTATTTACACCCAAAGGAGAGATAAAATCTCTGCCCAAACAAGCCACTGCGCTGGATTTTGCATACGAAATACATACGGAAGTAGGAAATCGTGCAATTGGTGCCAAAGTAAACCATAAGCTGGTTTCCCTGAACCATATGCTGAACAGCGGTGACCAGGTGGAAGTTCTTACCTCAGACAGCCAACGTGCCAGCAGGGAATGGCTTTATTATGTAACCACAGCCAAAGCAAAATCCGCCATCAAGGCTGCCATCAAGACGGAGAATAGGGGTAGAATACAAATAGGTAAACAAATGCTTGAGGAAAAATTACTGGAATACAACCTGAAACCATCAGGAAGGATATTCAAGAAACTTCTCCCTGCGTATGATGTAAGATCGAAGGACCAACTATACAGTAAAATCGGTACCGGGATAATTACCCTGGAGGACCTGAAAAAAATCCTAAGGAAGAATACAAAGAACAAATGGATTCGATATTGGGAACTACAGTTTACCTCTTCATCCAAGAGCAAAAAACCCATTGATGATAAGCCAGTTAATCCTTCCTATTCCGGGGCCCATTTTATGATCCGTGAGAACCTAGACGACACTGAGCCAGAATTCTCCATTGCAAAGTGCTGCAATCCCATTCCGGGGGATGACGTCATTGGTTACACCAACCAGGACGGATCAATTATTATACATAAAGGCAAATGCCCCAAGGCTATCAAGCTGATGTCAAGCCAGGGAAACAGGATTGTGCCTGCAAAATGGACCACCCATAAAATCCTCAGTTACCTGTCCAGTATCCATATCCAGGGAGTTGACAAATTCGGGATCTATAATAATATCACGACCATAATTTCCAAGGAGCTTTCAGTTAATATGCGAAATATTAACCTGGTGAGCCATGATGGAATTTTTGAAGGATCCATTGACCTTTATGTCCATAATACCAAGGACCTGAACAATCTAATTATGAACCTGATGAAGATCAAAGGGGTAGAATCTGTCAAAAGGGTTGAGAAGATTGAAAAATAGGTGATGAAAATCATTCTTTTCCCTTCCTTATTAAAAAAAAATAGGCTATTTTAGCGTCATTATTTTTAATTAGTCTGTTTATGATTAGTGAAGAAACAAAGGAGACGGTTAAGAAGATTTTTACCGAATACCTGGAAAAGAAAGGGCACAGGAAGACTCCTGAACGATATGCTATTCTTGAGGAGATATACTCCCGCGACGGGCATTTCGATATAGAGTCCTTATATATCTTCATGAAGAATAAGAATTACCGTGTAAGCAGGGCAACGCTTTACAATACTATAGAGTTATTACTTGACTGCAACCTGGTTATTAAGCACCAGTTTGGAAAAAACATAGCACAGTTCGAAAAGGCATATCACTGCATGCAGCATGACCACCTGATTGACATGGATTCAGGCAAGGTTATGGAATTTTGCGACCCAAGGATTGATGAAATTATTAAAACTGCCTGTGAGCTTAATAATTTCAGGCCTTCTCATCATTCCCTGTATATCTATGGTTACTCGGAAGGAGACCATGAGTCCAAATAGGTGTTTCATGAAGCAGAAATAATTTGTACCTTCACGCTCCTAATTCAGGAGTAACAAATCACGTATTTTACAGATGAAAATAGATGTACTATTAGGCCTTCAATGGGGAGATGAGGGTAAAGGAAAACTGGTCGATGTTCTGACCCCCGATTATGACGTAATTGCCCGTTTCCAGGGTGGACCCAACGCTGGACATACACTGGAATTCAATAATATAAAACATATAACGCATAATATCCCTTCCGGGGTTTTCAGGGAAAAAAGCGTTAACATTATTGGTAATGGTGTAGTGCTTGATCCGATAATTTTTAAAAAGGAGATTGAAGCTGTCAAAGCACTTGGAGTGGACCTGGGTTCCCGGCTCTATATTTCAAGGAAAGCCCACCTGATCATGCCAACCCATAGAATTCTTGATGCTGCATCTGAAGCGGCCAAGGGAATAACCAAAATTGGTTCGACCTTAAAGGGAATTGGTCCGACCTACATGGATAAGACCGGACGCAACGGGATGCGTGTAGGTGATATTGAATTGTCTGATTTTAAGAAGAAATATGATTTCCTTACCAATAAGCACCTGCAGATCCTGAAGCAGTATGATTTTGAATTTGACCTTAAAGAATTTGAGAAGGGATGGATGGAAGGCATCGAAGCCATAAAATCTTTCAAGCTGGTGAACGGGGAATATGTAATCAACCGTTACCTCGACGAGGGAAAATCTGTACTTGCAGAAGGTGCCCAGGGATCCATGCTTGACATTGATTTCGGATCCTACCCCTATGTTACTTCTTCCAATACAATCTGTGCTGGAGCTTGCACGGGACTCGGAATTGCTCCCCAGAGAATTGGCCGGGTGATTGGTGTATTTAAAGCTTATTGTACCAGGGTTGGAAGTGGTCCTTTTCCTACCGAATTACTTAATGACACAGGGGAATCCTTGCGTGAACACGGGGCTGAATATGGAGCTACAACCGGAAGACCAAGAAGGTGCGGATGGCTAGATCTTCCGGCATTGAAATATACCATTATGCTGAACGGGGTTACAGAACTGATGATGACCAAATCAGATGTACTCACACATTTTGATACCCTGCCGGTTTGTACAGATTACAAAATTGATGGGAAAGTCACCGATGAACTGCCCTTTGATATTGACACTCCCCTGGAACCTGTCTATAAAGATATGCCTTCCTGGTCGGAGGATCTCACAGGGATAACAAAAAAGCAGGACCTCCCATCCGAATTACTCGAGTATGTCGACTTCATTGAGAAAGAGGTTGGAGTTCCGGTATCTTATGTATCCGTGGGACCTGACAGGGAGCAGATCATTAAAATGTAAGGTCAGAGTATTTCTCAGGTAAAAATTATGACCGCCGGGATGCAGGTTTACACCTTGCCATCTCTGCGGTTTTTTTTTATCTTTCATATCCCAAACCAAGCCCTCATTACTATGAGAACTCTGAATACCCTATTAAATGATTCCGTAGAAAAGTACCAGGACAATACTTACCTGCTTCAAAATACAGGCGAGGGTTACATACCCACCACTTACCTGGAAACCAGAAAAGAAGTATACCGGTTTGCTGCCGGATTGCTGAGCCTTGGAATTCAGAAAGGGGACCGCCTGGCTTTGCTTTCAGAAGGAAGAAACCAGTGGATCTTCAGTGAACTGGGCATTGTTCATATCGGGGCAGTTAATGTGCCCCTGTCCACCCGGCTGGAAGAACCTGCCGAAATTAAATTCAGGATAGAACATTCGGGATCCAGGATGATGATCATCTCCGGCAGAGAGGCCCATAAAATAAAAACCCTGAAAAATGAGATCAGCAGCCTGGAGAAGGTAATCTACCTGGATCCACAGGAGAACTATGAGAAGGATGAATTATTTTACGATGATGTAACTGCCCTGGGAGATAAATACCTGTCTGAAAGCCAGGAAGAATTCGACAGGCTATGGAGGTCCATCGGCGAGAATGACCTTGCAAATATTTGTTATACTTCAGGTACTACGGCCGATCCCAAGGGCATCATGCTATCACACCGCAATTATACAGCAAATGTTGAACAGGGACAGGGAGTTATGGAGGTGTTTGACTGGTGGACAACCCTGGTCTATATTCCATGGGATCATGCATTTGCTCATACTGCGGGCTTATATACCATCCTTTCGCACGGAGCCAGCATCGCTTCTGTTCAACTGGGCAAAACCATGACCGAAGCTCTGAAGAATATGCCAAAAAATATGAAACAGGTAAGACCGGTCTTTCTATTTTCGGTTCCGGCTCTTGCCAAGAATTTCAAGAAAAACATTGAAAACGGCATCCGTGAAAAAGGTGCGCTGATAGAAAAACTTTTCCACCATGCTGTCAAAGTGAACAAGAAGTACATTCGAAGCGGATACGACAGGGGCAGTAAAGGTACTTTTATCCTGAAACCATATATCTGGCTGTTTGACAAAATCATTTTCAAGAAAGTCCGGGAGGCATTCGGAGGAAGACTTAAATTCTTTGTAGGAGGAGCGGCATTGCTTGACCTGGAACTGGCCAAATTCTTTTATGCAATCGGCATTCCTATGTTACAGGGATACGGCCTTACCGAGGCTGCGCCCATTATATCAGGAAATTCCCTGGCAGATCATAAACTTGGTTCCTCCGGTAAGGTGGTCCGCAACCTGGAGATCAAGATTTGTGATGAAGACGGCAAGGAATTGGGCCTTGAGGAAAAGGGAGAGATTGTTATACGAGGCGAGAATGTCATGCTGGGATACTGGAAAAATGAGACCGCTACGGCGGAAGCCCTGAGAGATGGATGGCTTTATACGGGTGACATGGGTTACCTTGACAGTGATAATCACCTTTATGTATTGGGCAGATTTAAAAGCCTCTTAATTGCTGATGACGGAGAAAAGTACAGTCCCGAGGGAATAGAAGAAGCCTTTACCGAATATGTTCCTTTTCTTGAGCAATGTATGCTTTACAATAACCAGAATCCTTATTGTACCCTATTCGTAGTTCCTTCCAAGGATGCCATGAAGCGCTGGCTTACCGAGCAGAGTATGGATCCGGCCAGCAAGGAAGGTAAGGAGGCTGCTCTAAAAGAGCTGGCCAGGCAGATCGCTGAATTCAGAACCGGAGGTAAATACCAGAATGAATTCCCACAGCGATGGCTACCGGCAGCAACCGGAATCCTGCCTGAACCTTTCAGCCAGGAAAACCTCCAGTTGAACAGCATGAATAAAATGGTAAGAAATAAAATTATTGAAACCTATAAGGGAGAACTCGAGTATATCTATACACCTGAGGCCAAAAACATCAGCAATGAAAACAATATTTCGGCCCTGGGTGAACTGTAATCCATAATGATAAAATTCCGGTCCATAAAAACCTTTTTCAGGATTCTGGTCCCGGCAATTACCACTTTTCTGGCACTTTTGTATCCTGCTATCCATGCCTCCGCACAGGAAGGTGAACCCTTCATGAGTCATTTTAATCTTGAAAATGTACCGGGGAACAGGATAAGCTCCATAAGCCAGGACCTTGAAAATACCATGGTATTTTCTGGCAATACTGGTGTAATTACCTTTGATTCTGAGGATTGGGAGATCCATTCTGTACCCAATATTCCTAAAGCGGTCTCAACAGATTCTGTACTTCCCCTGATCTATGTTGGAGGCAGAGGGTTCTTTGGATATCTCCTCAAAACTTCCATGGGCATTTACGAGTATCATAACCTTGGCGATGATGAGGAAATCACCGGTGATTTTAACAGGATATACAAAACCTCAGGGCATATAATATACTATGGGGATGAAATGATAGCTCTGGCAGACCGAAATGATTTATATAGAACGAAACTCTTCAGACAGGACACAGCTAATGTATTCTCCGGCATTCTTATTTTCCGGGACAATGCCTACGTTAATATACGGGACAAGGGAATCCATGAGCTGGGTTTTGAGGGATGGACCCGGGTTGAGACCCGGATTGATTTCTCCGGATCAGAGATCCTGTTCGGCATTGAGTATGGCAACAGCAATGCTCTCATTGGACTTGATGATAATACCCTGTACTGGTTTAACGGGAATGGTTTTTCGAAGGTGGACCTGGAGGACCAGGATTACCTTAAGGAGAGCTTCCTGAAAGATGCAGCATGGTTGGAGAAAGATGTGTTTGCCCTTTCCACCATTTTGGGCGGATGCCTGATAGTGGATGTGGTTACCGGGAAAACCCGGAATATTATAAATTACCAGACCGGACTCCCGGATGATGAAATATTGGCCATTGGAAGGGACAATAATCATGGACTCTGGCTCTCTCACCAGTACGGGTTGAGCCGGATTGATGTACCTCTGCCGATAAGATCCTATGAAAATTACCCGGGACTCGAGGGTAATCTGACGGCTGTTGCATTTCTTGACAGCACTCTCTATGTAAGCAGCAATGAAGGAATCTTCTTTCTGGAGGAGAAAAAAGATTACCTGGAAGAAGAAATCCTCGTAAAGGTGACTACTACCGTCCCTTCCTTTAAAATCATTGCCAGTCCCACACCCATTGAAATAGAAGAACCGGAACCAGTGGTACCAGAGGATACACAGGAAGAAAAGCCCCTGAGCCTAAAAGAAAAAAGATTACTCAGGCGGGAAGCCAGAAAAACCGCCAGACAGCAGGAAGAAGAGCCGGAACAGGTGGGTGAACCTGCCGATTCATCCCGGCAAAAACCGAAGGGATTGAGAGCATTGTTTCAGAAAAGTCCACCTCCCCAGGAGGAAGAAATTGAAATAGAAGAACCCCTGACGGAGGAAATAAAAACAGAGATGATCTCAGAGCCTCCTGTCACCCGGACCCGGTATATAAAGCAAAAAATCTATTCCCTTCAGTCGGTTTCTCATGAATTTACCCGTCTCGGAGATTTCGAAGAAAAAGCCAAGGATCTTGTTCCTGTCGGCAGGCGGGTTCTTATTTCCACCAATGAGGGATTATATGAGATCATTGGAAGGGAATTGAGGGTTATACAGAAGGACTGGTACATAAGAAATATTTTCCCCAGCCTGGACAGCTCAAGAATTTACGTCGTAACCGATGAATCAGCCTATCAACTCGTTCTGAATGGCGAAGAATGGGAAATAACAAGGGATTTCAGCTATGTGGGTGAGGAAATATTCTCAATCTGTGAGGAAAAAGACAGCACCATCTGGCTGGGTTGTGATAACCGAAGTTACAGGATCAGTCCCTTGAACAACGCAATCTCAGATGTCAGGTCCTTTGATTTTCATGAGGATTATTATGACCCGGTTACCATAAGAAATCTGCATGATACGGTATATTTCTTTCTGACCGGAGGTATCTATTATTTTCAGGAAGACAGCATTTACAACACCGGCCTCACCGGTGATCAGAACATTTCACGTATCCAGCTTTCTACCTCTGCAGTTGCCTGGGTTGAGACAGGAGACAGTTGGATAAGCTTCAGGAACCAGGAGAACTATCGTAAGGAAGTTGATTCCTACCTCAAACTTTTTGGAAATATCGCCGATCTCTTCCTTGATCCCGAAGGAAATGTATGGGTCGTTTCTGAAAACTCATTCCTGCATAAGATCCTCAGTAAAAATATAGATGCTTATAAGCCGGAATTTAATCTCTTCCTGAATTCAGTTTATAACGATGAGAAGAATTACTCATTGGTGCAGCTGCAATTTGATTATTATGATCGCTCAATAGAATTTAAAATCTCAGCCCCTTTTTATCTGAAGGATAACTCCACCAGTTACCAATACTACGCAGAAGGAATGTCTGAAGGCTGGTCGGATTGGACACGCTCAGGTGCACTTGGATTTCCTGTCCTTCCCATGGGAAAATTCACCCTCCATATCCGGGCCAGAAATGTCCTGGGCCAGGTCACTGATATTACCAGTATCCCAATTCTGATAAAACCTCCATGGTGGCTGAGCAAGCCATTTCTTGCTTCAGCAGGTATCTTCCTTATCTCATTGGTACTGTTAATCATCCGTTGGAGAGTCAGGAAACTCAGAAGGGACAAATCCCTTCTTGAGGAAAAAGTAAAAGAAAGAACCGCTGAGATCCAGAGGCAGAAAGACGAAATTTCGGATCAGAAAAAAGAGATAATGGACAGTATATATTATGCCCGGCGCATCCAGAAAGCAGTCCTTCCCTCCGATCATAAAATTGAACAGAGTCTTCCCGAACATTTCATCTATTACCAGCCCAGGGATATCGTAAGTGGAGATTTTTACTGGATCTCAGACCTGGATGACAGAGTGATTTTTGCGACAGTGGACTGTACGGGACATGGGGTTCCTGGAGCATTTATGAGTATGCTGGGCGTTTCCTTCCTGAACGAAATAGTCAACGGGAACAAAAGGCCAAGTGCTGGCAGAATCCTTGATCATCTGAGGGCAAATGTAAAGGAAACCCTCTCCCAGTCAGAAGAAGGGGGAACAAAGGACGGAATGGACATTGCCCTTTGCATTTACGATCCTTCCAGGATGACCCTGCAATATGCCGGTGCCCATAATCCCCTCTATCTGCTCAGGAAGGGTGAATTCAAAGAATTCAAAGCAGATACCATGCCCATAGGTATACATATCGTTGAGGAAAAGAATTTTAAAAACCATAATATCAAAGTTGAAAAAGGAGATTGCTTTTATATCTTTTCCGATGGATTCCAGGATCAGTTTGGAGGAGCTGAAGGGAAGAAATTTCTCTCCAGATCCCTGAAAAAATTGTTCTGCGATATACATATGCATCCGATGCCAAAACAAAAAGAGATCATTGAAAAAACCATGCAGGATTGGATGAATGGTTACGAACAAATCGACGATATGATCATTCTGGGCATTCGAATCTGATTTGGAATCATTCTAAATATTGCTAACTTTGCAGACTGAATCCGCCCTCCAGAACATTTGGAGTGTTTGGATTATACAGAAGAGGGGAGAGACCAGGCTCATGGAACCTCTAGCAACCATCCCGTATTTCGGGAAAAGGTGCTAATACCTGGCCCTGAAAGGGAGTTATAATTTAAACGCTTTATTATCCACGACATGGGAATAGAAACTAAGGACCTCTCCAAAGGTTCACAAAAAGAAAAATCTGTAAAAAATCACCCCATTTACAAGGCGCTTAAAACAAAAGTCCTTGTAATGGATGGGGCAATGGGCTCCCTTATACAGGAATACGGCCTGACTGAATCGGATTTTCGAGGAAACCGTTTTGCCAATTTTCCACATGATCTGAAGGGAAATAATGATTTGCTTTCAATAACAAGGCCTGACATTATCAGAAATATTCATGAAAGCTACCTGAAAGCCGGAGCAGATATAATCGAAACAAATACTTTTAATTCCAACCGGTTTTCCCAGGCTGATTACCACCTGGAAAGTTTGGTATACGAGATAAACAGGGATTCAGCAGCCATCGCCAGGATGGCTGTGGATAAATTCAATGAGGCAGATCCAAGCTGGCCCAGGTTTGTTGCCGGGGCCATGGGACCCACAAATAAAACTGCTTCCCTTTCTCCCGATGTGAATAATCCGGGATTCCGTGCGGTACGATTTGATGATCTCGTTGAAGCCTATGAGGAGCAGGCCAGTGGACTGATAGACGGGGGAGCAGATCTCTTGATAATTGAGACGATTTTTGACACACTTAATGCCAAAGCTGCCATATTCGCTCTTGAAAACCTCTTCAGGAAAATTGACAGCACACTGCCGGTAATACTCTCGGGAACTATCACAGATGCCAGCGGTCGTACCCTATCGGGACAAACCCTGGAGGCTTTTATTCTCTCGGTCTCCCATCTTGATGTGCTTGCAGTGGGACTGAATTGTAGCCTCGGGGCAGTGGAGATGAGACCCTACCTGGAAGAACTATCCGGAAAAACAGATCATTTTGTGAGTGTTTATCCAAACGCCGGACTCCCGAACCAGTTCGGGGAATACGACCAGGGTCCAGAAGAAATGGCCTCCTATCTCAAAGACTTTACCGACAACGGGTTCGTCAATATTATAGGAGGATGCTGTGGCACAAGGCCTGAACATATCAGGGAATTCAGAAAAGTGGCAGACCAGGCTGCCGGCAGAATCCCACCGGAAGTGGAAAAGGGACTAAAGCTCAGTGGACTGGAAGCCCTCACTGTCTATCCGGGAAGTAATTTTATTAATATCGGTGAACGTACCAATGTCAGCGGCTCCAGGAAATTTGCCAGGCTTATCCGGGATGAAAAATATGAGGAGGCACTCAGCATTGCAAGGGATCAGGTTGAAGGAGGTGCCCAGGTCATTGATGTGAACATGGATGACGCCATGCTTGATGCAGAGAAGGAAATGGTCAATTTCCTGAACCTTGTGATGTCAGAACCTGACATTGCAAAACTGCCGATTATGATTGACTCCAGTAAATGGACCGTCATTGAAGCAGGTTTAAAATGCCTGCAGGGCAGGGCAATCGTGAACTCCATTAGTCTCAAGGAAGGGGAAGATGCATTCCGTAAGCAAGCCTTAAAGATAAGGGACTACGGGGCAGCCACGATTGTTATGGCTTTCGATGAAGAAGGCCAGGCTGACAGTTTTAAACGAAAAACCGCGATCTGCCAGCGAGCCTACAGGATATTAACTGAAGAAGTTGGATTTCCCCCTGAAGATATAATTTTCGATCCGAATATCCTGACGGTAGCAACCGGTATAGAAGAGCATAATAATTATGCGATGGATTACATTCAGACCGTAGCGTGGATTAAGGAAAATCTTCCCATGGCAAGAGTTTCAGGCGGCATAAGTAATCTTTCATTTTCCTTCCGGGGAAATGATACCGTTCGTGAAGCAATGCATTCGGCCTTCCTTTATCATGCTATTAAAGCGGGACTGGATATGGGAATTGTGAATCCGGGTATGCTTCAGGTATACGATGAAATCCCACCAGATCTTCTGGAACGGGTCGAAGATGTGATCCTGAATCGCAGGGAGGATGCCACCGAACGCCTGATAAAATATGCAGAAACCATTCAGCAGAAAGGTGCCAAAGAGGTCCGGGTAGATGAATGGAGAGAAACTTCTGTTCAGGAAAGACTGAGACATGCACTCGTCAAAGGAATAGTGGATCATATTGAAGAAGATACACTGGAGGCCCGGGGCGAATATAAGGCTGCCCTTGAAGTCATCGAGGGTCCCCTGATGGATGGGATGAATGTGGTTGGCGACCTCTTTGGGGAAGGAAAAATGTTCCTCCCCCAGGTGGTAAAATCCGCCCGTGTCATGAAAAAGTCTGTAGCCATCCTCCTGCCCTTTATCGAGGAAGAAAAGGCAATTTCCGGAGACCGTAGTACCGCAGGAAAAATTCTCCTGGCAACAGTAAAAGGGGATGTCCATGACATCGGTAAAAACATCGTGGGCGTCGTACTCGCCTGCAATAATTATGAGATCAATGACCTTGGAGTCATGGTTCCTGCAGATAAAATCATTCAGACTGCGATAGAAGAAAAAGTGGATTTGATTGGACTCAGTGGACTGATCACTCCATCGCTTGAGGAGATGGTGCATGTGGCCTCAGAGATGGAAAGAAAAGGACTGAAAGTCCCACTCATGATAGGTGGGGCTACTACCTCCAAAATACATACTGCTGTAAAAATCGAACATCATTATTCCAGTCCAATTGTACACGTTAAAGATGCCTCAAGGGGAGTAACGGTAGCTTCACAATTGCTGTCAAAAACCCAGAAAGATGGTTTTGTCGAGCAGATCCGGAACGAATACAGCGAGCTCAGGGAAAATTACAAGGGCGCAGGAAACCAGGTAGAATATCTTTCCCTGGCAGAAGCCCGGAAAAACAGTCTGAAAATTGACTGGTCACACTCCCCCATCATTAAACCTGTCGAAATGGGAGTTCGGGTTTTTGAGGATTACCCTTTGGGGGAAATCAGGGAGTATATCAGCTGGATTTTCTTTTTCCTTGTCTGGCAGTTACGGGGGAAATGGCCGGACATCCTTGAAGATCCGAAACAGGGCAAGGAAGCACGGAAGCTGTATGAAGATGCCTTAAGAATGCTGGACTGGATAGAAGAGAATAAGATACTGAAAGCCAAAGGGATTGTCGGTTTTTATCCGGCCAATTCAGTAGGCGATGATATAGAGGTTTATTCCGGTGAGGACAGGGCCGAGGTACTGGCAAGGTTTGTAAACCTGAGATCTCAATCACGCAAAGACAAAAAAGCTCCCAACCTCTGCCTTTCCGATTTCCTGGCACCTCGCGACAGCGGTAAAATTGATTACCTGGGAATGTTTGCTGTAACAACGGGACTCGGAATCGAGGAACAGATAAAAAAATTCCAGGAAGATCATGACGATTACAACAGTATTCTGCTCAAGGCTCTTGCTGACCGCCTGGCAGAAGCTTTCACGGAGCTGTTGCATGTAAAAGTACGCCAGGAATTCTGGGGATATAATCCAGATGAAAAACTTTCCCTTGAAGACCTGATCCTTGAAAAATATAAGGGTATCCGCCCTGCCCATGGTTACCCCGCCTGTCCCGATCATTCCGAGAAAGAAACTCTCTTTAAACTATTGAAGGTACAGGAAAACACAGGTATCTCCCTGACAGAAAGCCATTCGATGTTCCCTGCTGCCTCCGTCAGCGGATTGATTTTTGCCAACCCGGAATCCAGGTACTTTTTCGTAGGGAAAATAGGGAAAGACCAGGCAGAGGATTATGCAAGAAGAAAAGACAGTGACTTGAAAACTGTTGAAAAGTGGCTGGCGAGCAATCTCAATTATAAATAACTTTATGCGCTGATAACAGAATGAAAGTAATCGATCTGATAACGAATACAAAAGAGACACTCTTCTCATTTGAATTGCTGCCCCCGATAAAAGGCAACAGCATTGAGAGACTGTACAATGCCATTGACCCATTGATGGAATTCAAGCCTATCAATATCAACATCACCTACCACCAGCAGGAGATTATCCTCAAAAATCTTGAAAATAACCTGATGGAAAGACGGGTTGTCCGCAAGCGTCCCGGAACCGTTGCTATTTCAGCTGCCATCGGGTATAAATATAAAATCACTGTTGTTCCTCACCTGATCTGTGGTGGATTTTCCAAGGAGGATACCGAGGATGCTCTTATAGACCTGCACTTCCTGGGCATGAATAATCTGTTGGTTCTCAGGGGGGATCCACCGAAAGGAGAAAAGCGGTTTGTACCCGAGGGTGACGGGCATTCATATGCCGTTGACCTGGTTCGGCAGATCATGAATATGAATAAGGGAATTTACCTGGAAGAGGCACAGGTAAACACGAATCCAACTGACTTTTCTGTGGGAGTGGCCGGATACCCGGAAAAACACTTCGAAGCTCCTAATATGAAAGCTGACCTGCAATATCTCAAGGAAAAAGTTGATGCCGGTGCTGATTATGTAGTAACCCAGATGTTTTTCGACAATAAAAAATACTTTGATTTTGTTGATGCATGCCGGGCTGAAGGAATTACAGTACCCATTGTCCCGGGAATCAAACCCATCACCTATCTTAACGACCTCCATCTGCTTCCCCAGACATTCAGTATTGAGATGCCGGATCAGCTTGTGACAGAGCTTAAAAAATGTAAAACCACCCAGGAAGCCAGGCAGGTAGGCATAGAATGGGGAATTGAACAATCAAGAGAGCTTAAAGCCGCAGGCGTACCTGTGATTCATTATTATTCACTGGGTGTCTCTGACAACCTTGTCTCCATTGCGAAAGAAATTTTCTAATAAACGAAAACTCTCTTTATTCCGGAACCTCCTCGAGTGTAAGTACCAGGTAATCCCAAAATTTCTTCACGCTTGAAATTAGAACCTTCTCATCGGGAGAGTGAGGGAAGCGTATAGTCGGACCGAAAGAAATCATATCAAGGCCGGGATAGGCATCCCCAATAATCCCACATTCGAGTCCCGCGTGAATCACTTTAACCTCGGGTACTTTTCCAAAATCTCTTTCATAAACCTTTTTCATGGTTCCAAGTATGGGAGAATCAACATCCGGTTTCCAGCCTGGATAGCTCCCACTCAGGATTACTTCTGCCCCGGCGAGTTCCATCACACTCTGAATAGACAAAGCAAGGCTCTCCTTAGCCGTATCTACCGAACTCCTGATCAGGCATAATACATCAATCTCTCCATTTCCTGATTTGACTACAGCCAGATTGGAGGAGGTCTCAACTACTCCGGGCATATCGGCACTCATACGGATGACTCCGTTGGGTGCCCCATAAACAATACGTATAAGTTTATCCTGGGTAGCTTTATCCATTATTTCCCCGGGAATATCAGCAGGTTCAGCTGTAAAAGAAAGACCGGTCTCTACGCTGCCCAGCTCATTTTTGAAGGTGGAGTCGTACTCCTTAACTGCGGCCAGGAATCCTTCTTTTTCAGAAGCTGGCACACAAACATCCGCGAAGGATTCCCGGGGTATAGCATTTCTAAGATTGCCTCCTTCAATACCGGCCAGTCTCATCCCATATTTTTGAGCTGCATCAAATAAAAACCGGCAGAGGAGAAGGTTTGAGTTTCCTCTACCCAGATTTATATCCAGTCCCGAGTGCCCCCCCTTCAGTCCGGTTAAAGAAAGTCTGAAAGCCTCAAAACCTGCAGGCAGAGATTCTTCGGAATATTTTAGTTTACCGCTGACATCTATTCCACCGGCACAACCTATATACAATTCCCCTTCATCCTCTGAATCAAGATTCATTAGTATTTTACCATCGAGGATACCTCGCTGAAGTTCGAAAGCACCGGTCATACCTGTTTCCTCATCAATGGTCATAAGGGCTTCAACCGGACCGTGTTTCAGGGTATTGTCCGCCATCACAGCGAGAGCAGCTGCAACACCCATTCCATTATCCGCTCCAAGGGTAGTCCCTTTCGCTGTAACCCACTCTCCATCTACATATGCCTGGATGGGATCCTTTTCAAAATCATGATCGATGTCCGAGTTCTTCTGTGGAACCATATCAACATGTCCCTGAAGTATTACTCCCATGCGGTTCTCGTAACCCGGTGTGGCGGGTTTTTTGATGATCACATTCCCGGCAGTATCGACAATGGTCTCAAGTCCGAGTTTCTCACCAAAAGCTTTCACATATTCAGCAGCTTTCTGTTCCTTTTTCGAGGGCCTTGGAATCTGCGTTAATTCATAAAATATCTCCCACATTGCTGAAGGATCCAGGTTTTTTATTTCAGCACTCATAGCTTATTTATTTTTAATATTAGGCAATTCAAGCCCGTATCCTTTTCGTTTGTCTTCTGCTTTTAATAAAAGGGCAGTAATTAAAGCGAGAATTGTCAGGCCAACAAAGATGGTCCAGGTCGATTGATAATCATAATTCACCATTTCACCTGCATTTTTTGCCTCGGCAACTCCTGGATTTGTCCTATCCAGAACAATTCCGACAGCCAGAGGAATTCCCCACAAGCCCATATTCTGCACCCAGAAAATCAGGGCGAATGCAGATCCCAATTGTTTCTCAGGAATAATTTTGGGAACCGAAGGCCACATGGCTGAAGGGACTAATGAAAATGCTATCCCCAGCAGTATAACGTTGAAAAAAGCTGCTACCATGTTTGTAATAAATGGCATGTAGAAAATAGCATGTACAATAATCAGGAGAACAGCGCCCAGGATCATTATTGATGCTCCTTTTCCCCTTTTATCGTAAAGACTGCCAAAAATGGGGGTTAGCAGCATGGTACCAAAAGGAACTAAACTTGGCAATAAACCAGCCCAGTTTTCACTGACTCCGAATTTATTTACCATTAAGTCGGGTCCGTATTTATAGAAAGGAAATACGGTGGAATAGAAAAAGACACATAAAAGGGCTATTAACCAGAATCCACGGTTTTTAATAATTACTAATAAATCAGAAATTTTAAAAATATCTTCACTTGAGTTTTCTTCTTCAACGGCGATTTGTCGGTCCAGCTTTTTATCCAGGGTGTTGTAATAGAGGAATCCAAATAAACCGATAATTAAGAATATTATAACAATTAATATGGTGGTTGGCACATCGTATTTATTAGCAATTTTAGCCCCAAATGCCAGGGGTGCAAAGGATCCCAGGCGAGCAATAGCAACCTGCATTCCCATTGCCAGGGCCATTTCTCGTCCTTTAAACCATTTTGCAACTGATTTGGATACTGTAATACCTGCATATTCAACCCCAACTCCGAAGAGTGCAAAACCGAATCCGGCCCAGAAAACCTGGGTTGATATCTGCAAATTGAAAATTGAAATCAAATTATCCGGGTTTCCAATCATTCCCTTAAATGCAGCATACTTTATGAATCCCCCGGTGATCATAACCAAAACTGATGCAATGGTGCTAACCCGTACACCAAACTTATCGAGAAATATTCCAACAATAATTAACATGAAAAGGAATACATTAAATACTCCGTATGCACTTGTTATAAACCCATAATCAGCACTGTTCATTCCCAGGGTGCGTTCCATGATGGGTTTCAATGGAGAGATAACTTCTGTGAACATGTATCCGGCAAACATGGTAAAAGACATAATTACCAATGCTGTCCATCTTGCTTTTTTTGAATCCCTTAGAGTCTGCTTAATTGCATCAGTCATACGAATTGATTTTTATAAGACACTATTAAAAGCAATAATAGCATCCAGTTGTGTTTAAATTTTTCTAAAGATGTAAAAATAAGAAAAATAACATGCGGGGGTTATGACCCGGGTCAGATAGGTATAAATAATTGTTAAAATGCTTTTGGCATATAAGCTTTTATCCCCGTTAACCGTAGATTTGCTACAGAATTTGGCAGAGTCCCTATAAAATTACAAAAAATGAAAAGACCGATTATCCTTCTCTTAATTGCCTTCCTTGCTATTCCTGCATTTTTGTCAGGACAGGGAGCAACGATTAAATGGATATCCATTGAGGAAGCTGAAAAGCTGAACAAGGAACAACCAAAAAAGATAATGATCGATGTATATACCGACTGGTGCGGATGGTGTAAAAAAATGGACAAGGAAACATTTACCGACCCCGTCATTGCCGATCTTATAAACGAGCATTATTATGCGGTCAAATTAGATGGGGAAGGAAAGGAAGAGATTACCTTTAACGGGACAAGCTATAAATTCGTCACCCAGGGCTCCAGAGGGTACCATGAACTGGCTGCCGGACTGCTTAACGGGAAATTGTCCTATCCTTCGATAGCATATCTCAATGAAGAACTTCAATTATTGGGTGCAGTGCCAGGTTACATGACACCCGTTCGTATTGAGCCACTCCTGAATTATATTGCGGAAAACAAATTCACCTCCCAGAGCCTGGAAGATTACCAGAAGACTTTTGAGAGCAAACTGGGTCAGTAAACACTATTCCACCGGCTGAATTGGCATCGACAATACCTGGCCGAACTGGCTGACCTGGCATCTATCTTTAAGTAAGCTCCTTCCCCCGAGACTAATCTCTATTTCAGCAACATCCGGTACCCGGTAATAGAGGGCGTTGGACATTCCAGGGAGTTTCGCATTCTTGTCCGGATCCCTGAGCAGATCAGTTTTCCCGGTGTTTCGTATACCCAAACTCAATACCTCAGAATCCGGAGCATTCCCTTCAATTAATCCCCTGCTTTTAGAAAATTCGAGTAATTCTATATTCTCAAATACTTCATCCCCGGAAGGTGTAAAGTAAAAGGTATACCGGTATTTCTCCTCAAATGATTTTCCGATAAATAGCTCCAGGTATTCCTGTTCAATTTCATCCAGACGTTTTACCCCATAATCAGAAACCGGGGTTGCATTATTACCCGTAAGCATCATAAACCGCTCATACCGGAGTTCCAGGATGAAGTCAGCTGCTTCTTCTGCTTTCTCATCAATGGTCTTGACAATTAATTGCTCCTTCATCACGGGTACCCTTATAAAAGAAGTATCTGTAAGGATTGTCTTATAAAAGGTATCAATGGACATCACCTTATTTTTCTCCATGGAAAGTTCCGTAAACAGGGGGCCCTCCGGAAATGATCCCGGCAAGGTTTTTTTTGACTGTTCTGATTCTATCTGGTAATTATTGTAAATCAATCCTTCCCTGCCGAGAGTCAGAAGGGGGGAGAGATCACTTTGCCCGGAGACCTGTTTGACCAGGTAATACTGTCCGGGATCTGCTTCCTGGTATGATTCCAGCATTACGTTGGATATCCGGTATGCAGTGCTGTTCCTGTCAGGCACATCCTCAAGGTTTAGGAGGCGTTCTGCAAATCGATAATAGGGCCCTCTTATGGTTCGGGTCTTAACAATCTCCAGCTTAGCTTAAAGGAGGTCTGGCTCAGAGCATAGGCATAGCCGCTCAAAGCTGTTGTGTCACCTGCATAAACAGGCCGGGTTTCAACAATATTCTCAGGTGCAAAGCAAGCTGTTAAAACCAGCAGGAATAAAATAATTATACTAAATGTCTGTCTCATTAATTGAACCTTTTAAATATTGAAACGCAAGGCCGAGTGATTCTATTATATCACCCGCGATCAGGGATTCTTCTGAGGAAGCTTCGGCAGCCAGGTCACCGGCCAGTCCATGCAGGTAAACACCTAAAAGGGCTGAATTTCCCGGAGTATATCCCTGTCCCAGCAAAGATAGAATTATTCCCGTTAAAACATCCCCACTACCGGCAGTGGCCATTCCCGGGTTACCGTTGGTGTTGAACCAGCAGTTTCCATCCGGAAATGCAATACTGGTATGGGCTCCTTTTAGAATAATTATAAGCTTGTATTTCATTGCAAAGCCTATCTGTTCAAGGTGCCTGCTATATCCCGGGTTATTCTCCTTGTCCCTGTTTTTACGCATTTTCTCCTCCCCTCCCGGCAGGCCACTAACCAACCTGTCAAATTCCCTGGGATGCGGGGTAAGTATAGTATTCTCCGGAAGTAATTTTATCCATCCCGGATTTGCTGCCAGCAGGTTCAGTGCATCTGCATCTATCACCATTGGGACATTCACCGTCTCAATCAGTTCTTTCAGAGCCTTTCCCGAATTAGGCTTACAACCCAATCCGGGTCCCACTCCCACAGCAGAATACCCATCCAGGTCAGGGGCTTCTGAGAACATAATATCCGACTGGTCAATACTTATCAGGGATTCCGGAACTGAAGTCTGTAGAATCTTATACCCGAACCGCGGGACATGACTTGTTACAAGTCCAATCCCGCTTCTCAGGCAGGCCCTGGCTCCAAGTACGGCTGCACCCATCATCCCGTAGCATCCAGCAATAAGCAATGAATGTCCGAAGCTGCCCTTATGAGCAAATTTCTTCCTGGATTTCAGAAGTGTGGAAAGGAACTCTGCCAGCAGGTAACGGTAGGGGGTTTCTTCAGTTTCCATGATGTCGGGGTGCAATCCGATTGGAAGGACTTCCCATGTCCCGGTATATTCCTGGTTTTCAGAAAAGAAAAAAGAAAGAGAAGGAGCCTGCAGGGCCAGGGTAAAATCAGCTTTTATGATGGAATCAGGACTATTCCCCCGCATATCTTCACCAAACAAACCGCTGGGTATGTCGATGGCAATCCTGAGATTCGGAAGCTTGTTGACAAAAGAAACAAGATCCGCCGAAAGGCCGCTCAACTGCCGGCTGAGTCCCGATCCAAAAAGCGCATCCACGATCACGGCAGAAGCCCCCGCTTTCCCCGAAAGGGTAATAGTTTTCCAGTCCCTCTCCATCCTTCACCTCGGTAATTCGGACCTTCCCTCCTGCCTTCAGCCTGTCAAAATTGATCTCTGCATCCGGTGAAAGTTTGTCCGAGATTCGGATCATAAACACCTCAACCATATAGTTCATTTCCGATAGTAACCGGGCCACAGCCATTCCATCACCCCCGTTATTTCCCGGTCCCACCAGGAAAATAAAAGGAATCCTGTTCTCAAAAACCCCGGATATCCAGAAGGCAATCTGCCGGCTGGCCCTCTCCATGAGATCAATGGATTCTATTGGTTCATTTTCAATGGTATAAGCATCGAGGCGACGAACCTGTTCAGAGGTAAATATTTTCATAGTCTTACAAAAATACGAATTGTCTGTAACATAAAATCATCATGAGCCAGTCACAAAAAGATTTCTATATTTGTCGCATAAATTTTACCTACAACAAAAATTCTCGTTTATGTTTAAAGGACATCCCAAGGGACTTTATGTAGCGTTCTTTGCCAATTTGGGAGAGCGGTTCAGTTTTTATATCATGATGGCATGCCTGGTCTTCTTTCTTCAGGCCAAATTCGGACTTGCAGAGGATAAAGCAGGTAACGTCTACAGTATTTTCTACTTTTTGACGTATGCCCTCGCACTGGTTGGTGGCTTTATAGCGGATCGATCACAGAATTACAAGAGAACCATCTTCATGGGCATCCTGATTATGATGGTAGGAAAAATATTCATATCCATTCCAAGCTTCGGATATGTCCTCACACTTATCGCCCTTTTCACTATCGCTTTCGGGAATGGCATGTTTAAGGGAAATCTCCAGGCTATAGTGGGACAGCTGTACGATAAACCCCAATACGCCCACCTGAGGGACAGGGCATTCTCTGTTTTCTATATGGGAATAAACGTTGGTGCATTCTTTGCTCCCAGCGCTGCGAACGGAATCCGAAACTGGTATCTCAAAAGCCAGGGATATCTTTACGATGCAGATCTCGCCGGACTCAGCAACTCATTTATAGCAGGAAGACTGGAGGATACAACAGAGCTTCAGCAACTGGCCGACAACATGGCCGGGAGCCAGGTCCTGGATCTACAGGGATTCACAAGCAGTTATATGGAGGCATTTTCGACCGGTTATAACTGGGCCTTTGGCCTTGCAGCCATTGCAATGCTTATCAGCCTGGTTGTTTATTCTCTCTATCACCGGATGCTTCCGGACCGCCATAAGCAGGTAGAGGAACATAAGGTTGAGGTTAAAATGCCATGGTCTGAAGAAAAGCCCAGAATAATAGCTCTTTTGCTGGTATTTCTTGTAGTGATCTTTTTCTGGATGTCATTCCATCAGAACGGACTGACCTTATCGTTTTTTGCCAGAGATTACACATCAACCACTGTTAGTCCTTTCACCAATACATTTTTTGAACTGAAATCATTTCTATCAGTCATTGCCGTGATCATGGGATTAATTTTTCTGATCAATAAAAATTCTAAGATTTCGCAAAAGATTATCGGAGCTGCAATGGTATTGGTGGGAGGCGGACTCGCAAGGTATTTTTACAATACTTATGAAGCAAGCAATCGTATACAACCTGAGATATTCCAGCAATTCAATCCCATATTCATTGTTTTCTTTACGCCCCTGGTTATTGCCCTATTTGCTTACTGGAATAGTAAAGGAAGGGAACCCTCCACACCTCGCAAGATAGGTATAGGGATGATACTGGCTGCCACAGGTTTTGTAGTTATGATAGTGGCTTCCAGGGGATTGGTGTCGCCTGCCGATTTAGGAGACTCTCCCTCCCCCGACAGGATATCACCCTATTGGCTTATAAATACCTATGTTATTCTTACTATTTCAGAATTATTCCTCAGTCCAATGGGTATTTCATTTGTTTCAAAAGTTTCCCCTCCAAGATTTCAGGGCATTATGCAGGGAGGCTGGCTTGGGGCCACGGCTTTGGGAAATGGATTACTTTTCGTCGGAAGCTACCTCTGGTTACGGATTGAGATCTGGCAACTCTGGGGAGTATTTGTGATTTGCTGCCTTGTTTCTGCCGCTTTTGTCTTCTCCATCATGAAAAAACTGGAGCGTGCAACCGGAGATGCCTGATCCCACTATATTTTGCAGAACTTATTTAATCCCAGGTGATGCTAAAAAAGGTACCTGACACCATGATAGTGGTGTAGTACCGATTTAGTATCGGCTGGGATTAATTTATTTCTGGATAGCAAAATAAGGAACCTGACATTACGCCAGTAATGTAGTTCCGCTTTTTGCTATCCTGGATTCATTATTCCTCCAGGGGTATTGATTCAGATTCTTCAGTGGGGTCCTTGCGCTTTATGATCTTGCGCGGTTTATATGTCTGCATGGGTATGCGATAGGCAATGCTGTAATTGATAATGGCACCGGTTCTTTTGTTTCCTTTACCGAATCCAGGGACATAATAGGGATCCATGTTCGTATCTTTGACCTGGGCAAGTTTGATATTAGCCTGAATCGACCATCCCATGAAAATATTGTCAAAAAGTTGCACACGAACACCTCCGACCAGGGCTATCCAGTGTGCATTAAGCTGATTTTCTACAATATGCCCACCACTCAGTCCACTGAAATAATCATCCGGAATAGTAATATTATCCGCTTCATGAGTGAAAAATGAAAGTCCATACCGAAAGCCCGCATAGAACATCTCGTAAACATTGTTCTGCTCATAGTTAAGCATATTTACATCCACCCCTATCCTTCCGAAAACTCCATTGGATACATAGTTATAATAGTCCCTTTCAAGATTTACGGTCTGGTAGCCAAATTCAAGCACCGGGTAAATATCCTGCCAGGCTTCATAATCCACAGAAATGTTATAGCTCATCCGCCCAGGATCAAAATACAGTAGTGCGAGAGGGGCCAGATCAATCCCGATCCGGGGTCCCCTCACCCTCAAGACTGTATCCTGCGGAAGAACCTCATCCTGTGCATTCACAGGATTAAAGAGCAGTATCAGCAACAGCAGGCTTAATGTATATTTTAATATTCTCGTCATCAAAAAGATTTATTGCCGGATCGGAGATGCTTATGGTATCGATAATATTATTCTGGTAATCAAGATCAAGCAGCTCATGATGTGTTGCAAAACCGCAGGCATATGATTCCATAACCAATCTGGAGCGTTTGAAAACGGAGACCATATCAGTCAGAGAATCAACCTTTAATACAAAATCAACAGCAACTACTTCATCATTGCTCAGTGGAAAAACCAGGCCCCTGACATTAAACGCAGAATCATAGATGAGACTGTCAGGCCGCATAACAGCGTAAAACGTGACATTATTCAGGGCTGTATCCCTCACATCATCTCCGCTTCTGACATAGAATCCGGCATTCACCCTGGCCACCTCGATCCCTGTACAAATTCCCTCATCATTACAGGAATGAGCCAGTATTACAATAAGCATCAGAAATAAAATATGTACGCGTCTCAAGGGATAAAAATTTGGCACATTCGAATATAGAAAAAGAATTTGAGTAATCAGGGTGGTTATGAACTCTAGCCATTAATTTGTAAATTTCTCTTTCAATAATTCCGGAAATAATGAATTCCCCCCGATTGAAATTATTACTCCTCGCCTGGATCGTTTCTTACACGATTATGGCACAGGACTATCCTGTTGAGACGGTGGTTCAGACAGGCCATTATGCTGAAGTTACCTCGGTCGCCTTTAGTCCGGATGGTAATTTTGCCGCCACCGGAAGTTCAGATAAAACGGTCAAGCTATGGGAAACCTCTACCGGCAAAGAAATCCGGTCCTATTTAGGACATACACATGAAGTTCGATTCCTGACATTCAATCCGGATGGAACACTCCTTGCATCAATCGACAGGGATTACCACCTGAAAATCTGGGAAGTTGCAGGCAGCAGGGAAATACACGATATTTTCATACCGGATGACAGGATACTTTCTGTCGTTTTTCTCCCGGATGGAAAATCTTTTATTGCAGGCACGGAGGATCGGCATGCCATTCAGTTCAATCTTCAGGATACTTCTGTAATTCAGCGATTTAACCCGGATACTGCGGATATCTATATGCAGAAGAACTTCGGATATCCCACGGCCCGTTCCCTGGAGATTAGTCCGGATGGAAACACCCTCCTCACCGGCAGTAATAACTACACGGCTTTTCTGTTTGATCTCCGCACAGGCAAACAAATACGTAAGTATAAAAGCGACCGGACCTCCTGTACTTCCTGTTCCATAAATGCCCATTTTTCCCCTTCCGGGGAAGAGATCGTTACCGGCAACATGGATTCCGTTTTCATCTGGAACACTGCAGATGCAAGAGTCCTTCGCAAAATGGAAGGCCGGAGCAGCCGCTGGGGTGCTTCCTATTTTAGTTTTGATGGTAAATACATTATTTCCACTTTATTCGGGGACTGCTATATATGGAATGCATCCACCGGGGAAGAGATCACCGTACTGGAAGGACATCTCAAGGATGTAACAGATGTACAATTCCATCCAACAAAAAATATTGCCATTACGGCCAGCGAGGACCGTACAGCAAAGATCTGGAAAATCCCCACCGGGAAAGAGATTGTGAGTCTCCAGGGATACCTGAACGATGTAGATGAAAAGATCCTGGGTGACGGCTATATGTACTGGGTGGCATTTATGAATGAAATAAAACTTAGTCCCGATGGAAAATACGCTGCCATTGGTAAGATGGGTAACCTGGCTAAGCTATATGATTTTTATACAGGCAAGCCAGTGCAGGTATTTAAGGGACATGAAGGCATTGTCATCTCCCTGGATTTCAGTCCGGATGGAAAATTACTGGCCACCGGCGCTGCCGATGGAACTGCCAGGATATGGGACATAGGAACTGGCGAAATGCTGGTATCTATGCCCGAACGTCTGGCCAATATACCTTGTTTTTCGGTGGATTTCAGTCCGGATGGAAAACTACTGGCAACAGGGAGCTGGGACGGGATGGTTAGAATATGGGAAGTAAAAACAGGAAAGCTTGTTCAGAGGATACGGGCCCATGAAAATGTTTCTCCCTACTCCGTTCAATTCGACCATAGTGGTTTATATGTGATAAGCGGGGGACTAGACAAAAAATTAAAAATGTTTGAGATCGATACCGGGGAAGAGATCCGTGAATTTATCGGTCATACCAATGTAGTGTCTGCCGTTAGGCGCCACCCGGATAACAACAAGATCATTACCGCAAGCTGGGATGGGAAAGCCAAGCTTATGGGATCTGTCAACCGGTATGCAACTCAGAAAATTCACTGCCCATGAGGCCGTGTTCAGTGCCTTGACATTGATGAAACAGGTCAGTTCATGGTCACCGGCAGCGATGATAATACAGCCCTGCTCTGGGATATCAGTACAGGAGATGGTAATAAGGGCCTTTGAGGGACATAAAGGAACAGTTAGCTCGGTAGACATTGATTCTACGGGAGAATTACTTGTTACAGGAAGCCATGATGGAACCCTTAAAACATGGGATATCAGGACCGGAGAACTTCTTCTTACCTATATATTTATGGGAGAAAACGACTGGATGGTTTCAACTCCGGATGGTCATTTTGATGCCTCCGAAGGAGCCCGGAAATCTATTTCATTTGCACGCGGAACTGAGCTGTTCAGTATTGACCAGTTCTTCGATGAGTTCTACAGTCCGGGATTACTCCAGGAAAAGCTGAAGTCCCGGTACCCCGATTCAGGTGCCGGATCAACAACAGGTGATTCGAGATCTCCTGGGAATGGATCCTCATTTAGTGTGGAATCGACTACCGGTCAATCCCCATTCCCCGGAGGGAGCATCCAGGAACGTTTAAAAGAGTTTCCCCCTCCCGGTGTTGAGATTTCTTCTCCGGGAAATCAGGATACCATCAGTGCACCAAGGGTATCACTGAATGTAAATTTTACCAATAAAGGTGGGGGAATAAGCGAGGTCAGAATCCTTAACAACGGAAAGCGAATACCCTTCAGCAACGAAGAATTTAAAAAAGTCAAAAAGGAAGGAAAATCCATTGAGCAAACCATGGAAATCAACCTGGTTCCAGGTCATAACACCATACAGGTAAGCGCGTACAGCGATGGGAGGATTGAATCCTTTCCTTCCGTTGTCCGGTTGTTCTATGATGGCAAGGGTCAGGTAATCAACTGCTACCTGGTGGCCGTGGGAATCAATGAATATGAAAATCCTGCCCTCAATCTGAACTATGCAAAAAATGATGCCCGGGCATTCAGCAAGACGATGCGGGAACAGGGTAAAAATATCTTTCAGAATATCGAAGTCCGTTCCCTTTACGATAAAGAAGCAACAAGGGAAAACATTCTTCAGGCCCTGGATGAATTAGCCGCAAAAGTCAGGCCGGAAGATGTATTTGTGTTTTACTACGCCGGACATGGAAGCATGGTGGATAATATCTTCTACTTTATTCCCACGGAAAATGTAAGCCTCTACCAGGCTGAACGACTGGCAGAAGAATCCCTGGAAGCAGAAGCCATGCAACAAAAATTCAGGGCGATTGCTGCCCTTAAACAGGTAGTAGTTCTGGATGCATGCCAGAGCGGAGGTTCAGCTCAAATACTTGCACAACGGGGTGCCATGGAGGAAAAAGCCATGGCCCAGCTTTCGCGAAGTTCCGGGGTACATGTCATGGCTGCAGCAGGGAGCGAACAATATGCCACAGAAGTTGAAAGCCTGGGACATGGACTTTTCACCTACACCCTGCTCGAAGCTCTGGGAGGTGGGGCAGATGGTGCCCCGAGAGACGGAAATGTTACGGTTTACGAACTAAAAGCCTACCTGAATGACCAGGTTCCAGAACTTTCCAGAGAACATAAAGGCAGTACCCAATGGCCCTATACCTTTTCAATCGGACATGATTTTCCACTGATCCAGACTCAAAAACCTCCAGTGCATAACGAGTAATAAACAAGCATTGAAAATTCGGAAGAATAAATTACATTTATGATTTGAAGAAAATGACTTAACCTCGTATGAGGAAACTGCTGCCCATATTAATTCTCGTTTTCCTGATCCAGCCGGTCATGTCACAGCCTGAGGTGGACAGCCTTCAGCAAATTATCGATAAAACTGAAAATGATTCCATTAAGGTGGAAGCATTGCTGGAGTTAACAACAATCTTTCTCAGACGAAATCTTGAGAAAAGTGTTGAATATGGTCAGGAAGCGGTTGATCTGGCCAGGCAGTCGGGTTCCCTTCATCTACAAAGCTGGGCCTTAACCACACTTGGAGCAGCACATTACTACAGTGGGAATTACAATAAGGCTCTCGACGAATGGCTGGCATCTGTTGAGATCATGAAAACCAGGGAGTCCCAGGCCTTGGATTCTTTAAGCAAAAGTAATTTCAGGGATCAGCGAGCAGTGCTTCTCAGTAATATTGGGGCTGTTTATAAAACCATGGGGGAATATGACAAAGCCATAGAATATTTTCAGGAGAACCTCAGGATTCAGGAAGAGGTGGGTAATAAGCTGCAGATGGCCAGGGTTCGTTCAAATATTGCCAATGTATACTTTGCATTTGAGATTGATTTTGAAAAGGCCCTGGAATATTATAAGATTAGCCTGGAATTATTCGAAGCTCATGTAAAAGAAGACCCTGAAGATAAAAGGGGACCAAGAGAACTTGCCCAGACTTATGTCAACCTGGGTATTGTTTACAAAGAATTGGATAATCCGGATCTGGCCAGGCAGAGTTTCAGTAAAGCCCTGGAATTCTTCACTGCAAGCGGTGACATGGCGATGGTTGCACGGACCCAGAAGGAAATAGGAATTGTACTTTTGGAGGAAGGTAATTATGAAGAAGCCTTGCAATCCGTTCAGACTTCATTGGAATACAACCAGGAAATTGGACAACGAAAGGAAGAAGCAGAAGACCTGAAAAATATTGGTAAAATCTATTACCATCTTGATAATTATCCCCAGGCCCTGGAGTATATGAACCAAAGCCTGGTTATTTCAAGGGAACTTGACCTGAAACGTGAGATGTTTGATGTCTACAGGGATATGTCTAATGTTTACAGGGAGATGGGGGACTATAAATCTGCCCTGGAGAATTTTGAACTGTATGGGATGCTTAAAGATTCGAGTATCCGTCAGGAAAACCTGAAAGAGATCTCTGAACTGGAAACCCGGTATGAAACCGACAGGATTGAACGTGAGAATGTACTCCTGAATACCGAAAACCTGCTTCAGGAAGCCCAGAATAAAAGACAGAAAATCTTTCTGTTTTCGGTAATCGGGATATCTGTCATAATACTCATATTCGGTTTCGTAGTTTACAGGCAATACCAGGAAAAGAAAAGAGCTAATGTCCTCCTGGAAGAACAGAATATAGAGATCAAGCAACAGCGAGATCAAATTTTCCAGCAAAAACAGGAGATTACGGACAGTATTCAGTATGCCAGTCGGATCCAGAATGCCGTCCTTCCACCAGATACTATGCTCAGTAAATTACAGGAGCACTTTATTCTCTATAAACCCAGGGATATTGTCAGCGGTGATTACTACTGGATGACCCTGAAGGATAATAAAACCATTGTGGTGGCGGCGGACTGTACAGGGCATGGTGTTCCTGGAG
Source organism: uncultured Bacteroidaceae bacterium (assembly GCA_963777115.1). Lineage (GTDB taxonomy): Bacteria > Bacteroidota > Bacteroidia > Bacteroidales > SM23-62 > SM23-62. The sequence goes on from CAVZPP010000008.1 coordinate 90,881, forward strand.
CTTTCATGAGCATGCTGGGAATTTCTTTCATGAACGAGATCGTTAATAAGTCAGATACCACCCAGGCCAATGAGATACTTAACCAGCTCAGGGGGGATGTGATCCAATCACTTGGCCAGACGGGATTGGAAGGGGAAGCCCAGGACGGAATGGACCTGGCCCTCTGCGTGATCGACACTCACTTAATGAAAGTGCAGTACTCTGGAGCCTATAATCCGCTTTATATTATCCGGAATGGAGAATTTATTGAATATAAGGCCGATAAAATGCCTATCGGAATCCATAAGGAAAAAAGTGATTCATTCAGTAACCACGATATAGACATTCAAGTAGGAGATGCTCTCTACATGTTCTCGGATGGATATGTCGATCAGTTTGGTGGAGTTAAGCAAAAGAAATTCATGACCAAAAATTTCAAGGAACTCCTTATGAGGATCACTAAAAAACCCATGAAGGAGCAGGGCGAAATTCTTGACAAAACCCTGGCTGAATGGATGGGCAATGTTGAGCAGATAGACGACATCCTGGTCATGGGCCTCAGGATCTGATCCCGGAATCTATACCCTTCGACTGGCTGCCATAATAATACAGAGTATCACCGCAGGAAAAGCAATGTTTTCCTGCGGTTATTTTTTGATAATGTATTAACTTAAGGGACTATAAACATCCCTTAACATGGCCTACAGAACAATAAATCCCTTCAGCAATCTGGAAGAGGCTTCCTTTGATTTCATCTCTGATATTACCCTGGAAGAGAAACTTAGATTATCCGAATCGACATTCAGGGAATGGAGCCTTACTCCTCTTAATAAACGTGCATCCATTCTAAACCGGGTAGCTGAGCTTCTGGAAAAGGAAACAGAGAAACATGCCAATATCATCACGAAGGAAATGGGCAAACCCATCAGCCAGTCCCTTGCCGAAATAAAGAAATGCGCATGGGTATGCAGGTATTATGCTGAAAACGGGGAAGCATTCCTCTCCCCTGTAAAACTCGAATCTTCCGCAAAAGAAAGCTATGTACGGTATGATCCCATGGGAATCATTCTTGCCATCATGCCATGGAATTTCCCCTACTGGCAGGCATTCCGATTCCTGGCGCCAAATTTCATGGGAGGTAATACGGAACTTTTGAGACATGCCTCTAATGTACCACAGTGCGCAAAGGCTATGGAGGATGTATTTCTCCAGGCCGGGTCACCCGAAGGTGTATTCCAGAACCTTTTCATCAATTATGATCAGGCAGCTCATGTAATAAAGGATGAAGCTGTCAGGGGGATAACACTCACAGGAAGTAACTATGCGGGAAACCGCGTGGCAGAGCTTGCCGGCTCCATGGGGAAAAAGACAGTTCTCGAACTCGGAGGGAGTGACCCCTATATTGTATTTGCCGACGCCGATCTTGAAGAAGCCGCTGAAACCGGCATCATGGCCCGCTTCCAGAATAATGGCCAGAGCTGCATAGCTGCCAAGCGATTTATCATTGAAGAAAAGATATTTGGCCAATTTTTAGAGATTTTCAAATCAAAGGTTGATTCACTTAAAGTGGGTGATCCGATGGATCCCGAAACAATTATCGGTCCCCTGGCCCGAAAAGACCTGCTTCTCGAACTTGAAGACCATTTACAACATATCATTGACCAGGGTGGAAAGATTATATGCGGCGGTAAGCGCCTGGCAAAAGACTCCCTTGTTCTTGAACCCACCATAATTACTGGCCTGCCTGTGGATGCTGAGATCAACAAGGAGGAACTGTTTGGTCCTGTAATACCCATTTTTACTTTCTCCAGTGAGATCGAGGCGCTTGATATAGCTAATAATACTCAATTCGGATTGGGTGCAAGTGCATGGACTGCTGACCGGGACTGTGCTGACCGGATGGCTCGTGGTATTGAATCAGGAACCGTGGCCATAAATGGGATGGTCAAATCTGAACCCGGTCTGCCCTTCGGCGGCATAAAAGACTCCGGTTACGGCAGGGAATTATCTGAGATTGGGATGAAAGAATTTCTGAACACGAAAACGGTCAATTATTTTTGATCCCAGTTTCCTTTAAGTGTTTCTTTCATCATGGATTTTTGAAGCTGATCCAGGAACCCGACCCTGGAAACTTCCACGGCTCCCAGGCTGCGGAGATGATCCGTGGATTGCTGGGCATCGATAAAGTCAAAATCATTTTTCCGGGCAAAGTCCACCAGCTTATAAAAAGCGAGCTTCGAGGCATCCCTTTCCAGGTGAAACATGGATTCTCCATAAAAAGCGCTTCCCAGGGACACACCGTAAAGTCCTCCTACAAGTCTTCCATTACTCCATGATTCAAAACTATGGGCATAACCTTCCTCATGAAGATCAATATAGGCCTGTATCATCTGATCCGTGATCCAGGTACCCTTCTGTCCCTTTCTCGGCTGATCTGCACAATGCCTGATCACTTCAGGAAATGCGGTATCAATACGTGCTTCAATGGCATTCTTGCGAAGGGACTGTGAAAGGGACTTTGATACTTTGAAATCATTCGGATACAGGATCATCCTGGGATCAGGAGACCACCATAAAATCGGTGATCCTTCTGAATACCAGGGAAATATTCCCCGGGAATAAGCCTCCAGCAGAACCTCCTTATCCAGCGTTCCTCCCGCCGCGAGAAGTCCATCTTCCCCCGCAAGGGAAGGTTCAGGAAAATATCCCCTGTTGAAAAAACCTTCGCCGACCTTCATGATTCGAAATTCTTATACCTCTTCTTTAATGGGACTCTCAGGGAAAGTTATGCACACCCCGGTACCCTTACCTTCCTCGCTTTCAACCGACATTCGGCCATTATTCATATCGACAAATTCCTTGACCAGGCTGAACCCGAGACCTGAGCCCTTCTCATTGGCCGTCCCGGGAGTAGAGAAACTTTCGTTAAAGCGAAGAAGCCGTTTCAGGTTGTTACCGCTAATTCCCACGCCGTTGTCCTGAATACATACGCTTGTCAGGCCTTTCTCAGTCTTACCCGAGATACGTACAGAGCCACTTTCAGGTGTAAACTTCAAAGCGTTTGAAATTATATTTCGAAGGATGGTCCTGAACATATCCTCGTCACAGTACAGTGAAAGTGCCGGTTCAATCTGACTTTGGATATGTATATTTTTTCCCTTGCTCAGTACCTCGAAATATTCAAGCATACTTTTAACCACGGGATAAACAGGTATCACTGTGCTGTCAACCTTCAGCTTTCCTGTTTGCAGGCGGGTCCAGTTCAACAGGTTATCCAGTAGATAGAGTCCCCTTCGATTCGTATCATGCAAAGTATGGATGGCCCTCCGGATATCCTCCTCACCCATGTTATCAAAGTTTTTGTTGAGGGACTCCGTAAGTGATTGAATCACGGTAAAGGGATTACGCAGGTCATGGCTGATTACCGACTGAAGTTTTTCCCTGCTAGTCAGCAGATGCTGAAGCTTAACATTCTGATCCTCAATCTGCTCTTTTTGCCGGGCTAGTTCCGAATTTGCCTTCTTCTCAAATTCAAGTCGGTCAACCAGAAACTGTTTCTCCATTTTTTCAATGGTCAGCTTGATCTCGGATTCCTTTTTATCCGCCAGGACACTTTGCTGCCTGCTTATCAATTCGGTTACAAGACGTGGTATGTGAAGAAGCAGAAACCCAAAAAGGGCAAGGTACATGGATTTATAAAAATGCCCGGCCCGGTCAGAAGATACAACCTGTTCTATCAGTTCAGGGTCAACTTCCCCAATTCGCAGGTAATAGTTCAGATTAAAGCAAAAGATGACAAACAGGGTGGCAAATATGACCAGTTTCCTGTCATAGCGAAGAACCGAAAGAAAAAGGAGGATGAAGTATATGAAAATAGATGCCGTAACAGAGACTGCCAATCCGGAAAAAAAAGTCGAATAAACATAAATATGAAGAGTCAGAACCCCGACATCAATTATCACTGACAAATACCGTATCCAGTAAGGGATCTTATCAAGGCGGAATATAAAAATCAGGAATATATTGTAGAGAATGTAAATAGAAACAGGAATAATAGACCAGGAAGCCTCCCTCGTTTGTCCCTTGAGAAACATCAGGGTTATAAGAACAAGAACGAGAGAAGCCAGCAACCACCTGAAACGCATGGCTACCCTCTCGCCCCTTACCCCTCCGTCATCATACAAATACTGCAGGATCTCCGAATCCATTGGCATGCTATTCTTCATATACTAAAGATACGGAAAAACATTTCTCATTTTGTCCTGCAATGTTTTGTAAATTTATTCGTCTTTATGATGAGTTCCAACAAACACCAACCAATCAATGTTTCGCAATTACCTGATAACTGCTCTGCGGACTATCTTCCGACAGAAAGGATTTTCACTTATTAATATTCTTGGACTTGCATTCGGACTTGCCTGTTCGCTTCTGATCCTGCTATGGGTGCAGGACGAATTAAGTTTTGACCGCTTCCATGAAAATGCAGAACGCCTTTACAGGGTAGAAGAGGACCAGTTTTATTCAGGCCGGGTATACCATGTGAATGTAACCCCCTACCCCTGCGGACCGGCCTGGAAGGATGAAATCCCGGAAATCGAGGATGCCTGCCGCTATCAGTGGCCGAATGGAATGTTGTTTTCCTACGGGGAAGTATCTTTTTATGAAGGTGGCTGTGTGGCTGTGGATTCATCATTTTTCAATATGTTTTCGTTTGAATTGCTCAGAGGGGATCCTTCACAGGTTCTGGACCAGCCCTGGTCCGCCGTCCTTACTGAAGAAACAGCAGAAAAATACTTCGGCGATGATAACCCTGTCGGAAAAGTACTGACCGTAAATAATGAGCATGAATTCACCGTTACAGGCGTCCTTAAATCTCTGCCAAAAAACAGTATTCTGGATTTTGAGATCCTGGTACCTTTCAGTTATATGCATGAGACCGGACAGTACCAGGATAGCTGGGGAAATAATAACATCCGGACCTATGTAATGCTTGGAGAGAATGCAATTATCGATACGGTCAACAGCAAAATAACCCGGATGGTCTGGCAGCATAATGAAGGCAGCGATACGGAGTTCATGGTAGCTCCGTTTAGCAAAATACACTTGCACCAGTACTGGGGATACGGTCATGATTCCGGGGCCATTGTTTTCGTATATATCTTCTCTGCCATTGCCCTGTTTGTACTGCTTATTGCCAGCATTAACTTCATGAACCTCTCCACTGCGCGTTCAGCAAACCGTGCCCGGGAAATCGGATTAAGAAAAACAGCCGGAGCAAACCGTACAGCAGTTATTATCCAGTTTTTTGGTGAATCGGTTCTGCTGGCATTCATAAGCCTGGTATTTGCTCTAATTATTGTTGCCTCTATTCTGCCCGTTTTCAATACCATATCCGGGAAAGAGCTGAATTTCAGCAGCCTCCTGACAATAAAATTCCTGGCTTCAATGATACTGGTAGCTCTTGTAGCGGGACTGATCTCCGGGATATACCCGGCGCTCTACCTTTCTGCCTTTCGTCCCATTCGAGTGTTGAAAGGTGACCTTAGTTCCGGCATGAAAAGTGGAATAATGCGAAAAATTCTCGTGATTGTGCAGTTTACCCTTTCCGTATTCCTGATGATCGGAACCGTAGTTGTTTACAAGCAGTTGAATTATATGAAGAGTAAAGACCTTGGCTATGATAAGGAGCATCTTTTCTATGTAAATATGAGGGGGAATATTGCCGAAAGTTATACAACTATAAAGGAAGAATTGCTTAGGGATCCAAATGTGCTTAATGTTACAGGCAGTGGACATCCACCCCATCGCATCGGGAGTAATTCAGGAGGAGCAGATTGGGAAGGAAAAGATCCTGAACTTGAAGTTTTAATCGGAACTAATGCTGTTGACTTCGCATATATTGAAACTATGGATATTACAATGGCTCATGGCAGGGCTTTTTCAAAGGATCATCCATCCGATATGTACAAGGATACCACAGCCAATTTTGTGATCAATGAAGAAGTTGCCAGGATAATGGGAGTTGAAAATCCGGTAGGACTGCGCTTTTCATTCTGGAACATCCATGGAAGGGTGATCGGAGTCATGAAAGATTGGCATTACCATTCGGTAAGGACAAAAATCGAACCCCTGGTACTTATCCCGGCCCCGGTTGATTGGTTAAGCTATATAGTGGTGCGCATTACCCCTGGGGACATGACCAAAACCATGAAAGGGATTGAAGATACCTGGAATTCCATTATCCCGGATTATCCTCTTGATTATACTTTTGTAGATGAGAATCTGGACCGTATGTACCGGTCTGAGGAAAGACTCGGCAACCTGCTTAAATATTTTACCATTCTCGCGATAATTATAGCCTGCCTGGGACTATTCGGACTTGCGTCCTTTACGGCTGAACAAAGGACCAGGGAAATCGGCATCCGAAAAGTAATGGGAGCCAGGGTAAATACAGTATTGCTACTCTTATCCAAAGAATTCACCCTCCTCGTGCTTGTTTCCTGCATCCTTGCAATACCTTCCGCATGGTATGTACTGAAGCAAGTATTCCTGAAAAACTTCGAATACCGTACCGATATGGCCTGGTGGATATTTGCCGGAGCCAGCGCCCTGGCCTTAATGATTGCAATTCTGACTGTTCTTTACCAGGCAGCCAGGGCTGCACTTACAAATCCTGCCGATGCTCTGAGGTATGAGTAGATTTACACTATCCCTAATTGAGGAATAATTATTACTTTGCAGGTCTACCTATTCTCTAATGAAATGAAGTGGAAAGAAGACCTGAGGAAATTCGAGTCAGATAATTATTCCGGATCTGCTGAACTCCTGGAGCAATATATTGGACTCATCCTTTACTGGCTGGAAAAGGGAGACATGCAGTCAGCTAAAGACAGAAGTTTTTTGATGGATCATTCCATGAAACTGCAGGAAACCCACCAGTCGCTGTTTGTCCTGGTACATTTCTGCAGCCAGGTAACGGGACTACTAACAAGGGAGAAGGAGGAATGGAGGTCTCCCCTGCTTAATTTTCTGAGTGAATACAATATGGTATGGTCTGATGTCAGTGAAAAACTTGCAGCGCGTGCAAATTCTATCATTGACATGAACCAGAAACTTATACTTACACACAGTCAGAGTAGTGCTGTAAAAGAGGTTTTTAGCCAGTTTTCGGGGAACCGCAAAAAAGTAAAAGTAATTCAGACTGAATCCCGTCCCGTATTTGAAGGAAGGATGCAGGCAACGCTTATTAAAAAACTGGGATATGATGTAACCCTTGTTCCGGATGTAGGATTTGCAAGGCACCTGGATAAGATTAACATGATTTTACTTGGTGCAGATTCAATATACAAGGATTACTTTGTTAATAAAGCCGGCAGTTATAATATTTGCCTGGCGGGCAAAAAGGCCGGCATTCCCATATACGTGCTTGCTGACAGCCGAAAATTCTGGTCCAGTTTACCTCCCGCCAGGCAGGAGATGGATTATAACGAGCACCAGAAAGCTGCCAGGGAAGTCTGGGAAGATCCCCCTTCCGGTCTCAATATTGAAAATTTCTATTTTGAGAAAACACCCCTGACCTGGGTGGATGGATTTATTACTGAAAATGAAGTCCTTAAGTCTTCCCAGGTGGAAAACCTTAAACCCCTCCTGTAGATCTTCCGGGTATTAGTCTCTTATGGGCTGAATTTTTTGTAACGGGTCTCTCCTCCTTCGGGATTCATTTTCAGATCCAGTTTTGAAATGACTTTCAGGTCCTCAACATCTTCCTCCAGATCCAGGTCCTCCGGATCATAACTCCATATTGCTGTTACCTTACCTCCCTTCTCTACATATTCCTGCAGAAGAATCATAAGGTGAAGTATTCTTTTTGAGGAACTGGTATTGAAATAGGAGACTTTAAAATCAAAATCAATGGGCCCTTTTACTTCCTCCATATACGTTTCCAACCATTGCATAAGCAATCCGTAAAAATCTTCCGTTTTTTCGGGAAAACTTTCCCCGGATAACTCACACTTTCCGGTTGAAGCATCAAAACTAACGAAAGGCTTGTCGTATTCATCCTCGACTATGGGGATATGAAGGTTTTCCATTTGCGATAAATTTCATGATTCAACCACTAAATTTACAGATTTATCCCCATAATTGTAATATCATCCCGCTGATTTTCCATATTCATAAAAGCCATCAGTGTTTCTTCAAGCATTTTTTGTTGCTCATTCATATCCAGTTTGGCAATTCCATTCAGGCATTCTATAAACCTTCGGGTACCAAATTTTTCCCTTTCCGGGGAATGCTGGTCCATCAGTCCATCTGTAGTCAGGTAGATACGGTCACCCCTTTTGAGAATCAATTCACTTTTTGAGAATGGACTAGGATTAAAATACCTGCCACCTATGGCACGCCTGTCTCCCTTGATAACTTCTACCTCTTTGCCCTGTCGCAAAAGAAACAGGGATCGCTTCGCCCCTGAAAAACTTAAGTAAATATTAGGATCATCCTCACCATTATTCTGGATAGTGATCTTACATAGACATACGTCCATCCCATCCTCATTTTCAGACTTATTCTGGTTCAGGGCCTTCCTTATTCTTTTATCCATTAATTCCAGAATTTCATCTGTCTGGTCCACTTTCTGTTCGTTTACTATAGTATCAAGTGCGCGGGCCCCGATCATCGAAAGAAATCCTCCCGGAACACCGTGTCCCGTGCAATCCACTACAGCCAGGTAAAAATACTTTTCATTTGACTTTTTCTTTTCTCGCCGGGTGAACCAGTAAAAATCTCCTGATACTATATCCTTGGGCATATAAATGATAAAACCATCAAAAAGCTTTTTAAGTGAATCAATTTTAGGCAACATGGCTTTCTGGATCGTCATGGCGTAATATATACTGTCAGTAATATTTTCCTTCTGTTTCTCAATTTTAATATTCACTTCCTGCAATTCATCACGCTGAGCCATTATTTCTTCTTTCTGATTTAAAATATCTGACTTTTGTGCCTGGATGACCTGGTTCTTTTCCTTCAATATCCGGTTTGCCCTTCTTTTTATTCTATAGGCCTGAAAACTGATGAAGCCCAAGCCTAAAATCAGCACAGAGAGAACAACAAACAACCATATCACCATGGCCTGCCTTTCAATCTGTATTCTCTGTTTCTTAAGTATTTTTTCCTGTTCATTCATCATGGTTGTCTGAATGACAAGATCATCAAGTTGTTTGTCAATAAGCTGGCTTCTTTCTGATATTTCTTTCTCTTTCTCTGCAATATTGCTGTTCAACCTAATAATTTCTTCTTCCCGTTCTTTTACCTTAAATTCCTGATCAGCCAGTAGCTGGACCTTTTCAATCAGATCCATTTCCTTCAGGTTTACACTGTCTGAAAGAGTTGTGAGTTCTTCTGTTTGCATTTCTATCTCGGCAACCAGGTTTTGTATCTCATCAGACCGAAGCTCAAGTTTTTCTTCACTGCTTGCCAATTCTCTCTGCTTCCAGTCCAGTTGGTATATCACGGTATCCAGTTCTGCCCGCATTCTGTTCCCTTCGTCTTCCAATTCCTTGTAGATATCCCTGAGATCTTCCTCATCTCCTCCAATAAAAAGAATTTTTGCAGAGATTTTTAGTCCTGCTTCATCCATGTTCTTTTTACTTAGTTGAAAGGGTTTATTACCTGCAAGGTTCATTCCCAGCAGGTTCATCATTGTGAAATCTAAGGTTTTGGCGCTGTCGCTCACAATCAAAACCGGTTGACCTGCAAAACGATTGTAGATTTTCTTAAGTGACTTATTTTTCTTCTCATCCACATAAAGCACATCAACTGACCTAATATCTCTGACATTTTTAAAATAGGATACGATGAAGGGTTTGTCCTTGAGAGTTTGGCTCTGGGATTTCAGGCTGATCTGGGTAAAAATGGAATGGGAAGAAAGAACACCAATGGAAAAGGTATCTATCTCCTCTTCCTCCGGCCATGTTATATACCCGGCGAGCAATATAGTGTATTCCGATTTAAGCCATTCTTCCGTAACTGTCTGACCAACTATTTGCTGACTACAGAAAACCGGGAGAAGAAGAATAAAACAAAATCCTGGAATTGTATACTTCACCCTCTAAATTTAGGAAATATTATTACTCCCTGTGAATTTTGAGGTATAAGGTTAAGAATGAGAGGGAAATGTACGGGAAACAAATATATAACTATTTTACTGTCTTTTGAAAGTATGATATTTTCTTTTCATCTAACCTGAGATTATTACCCTTACCCAACATCACTCATGTCAGAGATTGGAGAACGTATATCGCTATTAATAAATGTTTTAGGACTAAATAAGAATTCATTCTCCAAAGAAATCGGATTACGAAACAATTCTACGATTACGAACATTATTAACAATCCCAAGCGCAGTCCCAGCTATGATATTATTCTCAGGATACTTTCAAAATACAATCAATTAAATGTCAGGTGGCTGATTGCCGGACAGGGGCAGATGTTTTCCATCACTGAGGATTCTTGTCCCAACATTAATGATCCCATATTCACCGTAAATATGCAATTACACTGAACGAAGCAGCTGAAAAATTAGGAATCCGGGAAACCGACCTACGAAAAATCTTTTATGAGAACCATGCCCCCTCAGAAAAACTCCTCAATAAATACCTTGAAATCTTTCCTGAAGTCAGTGCTGACTGGTTGAAATATAACCGGATCCCTATGATGATGGGCAAGGGTACAGGAGATTATATCCCTCCGGACACCCTGAATAAAATGATTAAAGTAATGGGGTCCAATGTTCCGGCAGAATTCAAAGCCTTGTTGAACTGCAGCAATGCCCGTCCCGCTCACATTGTAAGAATTGAATCCTTCCTGGAATGTGATATTGCCCTGGAGATTTTTGGTGATGAATCCATTGAGATTAATAAGGTCGATATCCAGCAATTATTCCTGATCAAAGGCAAGATCCGCCGTTACCATTAAGCGGTATACAAAGTCTATTCCTGAACATTGCATATTTTATTATATTTGTCCCCTTAAAATTAAAGAGCCGCAGGATGAGAATATCAGGAAGTATTGGGGTGGTAATATGCATTTCTCTTATAGTGGGTTGTACCGGAAGCAAGTACATGGAAATGACCAACTCAGGAGAGAATGATTACCTGGAGGGAAACTACAGGGAAGCGCTGGAGACATCGGAGCAGATCATTACAGAAATTGAGGCAAAAGGAAAGCCAGCATCCGGTGAGGTTTATACTCTTGCAGGTATGGCGGCCTATGAACTTCAGGAATATGATAAATCACTCGTTTATCTTGAAAAAGCGCAAGAAGAGGATTATTCAGATGATAATTTGTACCTGTATCTTGCTAAAAACTACCAACTTATCGATAATCTTTCCAGGGAAATAGCAGCCCTTGAGAAGCATCTTACTAAATTTCCTAATAGCAAGGAAACAGAACAGGTCAGGGCAAGATTGTTGCATACTTGTATCGAGAGTGAGAATTTTGATTTAGCCGGGCTGTTATGGTCAGAAATGGACAGTACCTCAAAAACAGATATCGGGAACATGGAAACCTGGCTGATTCTGAACGAAATGCAGGATAATGGATCCGTTTGTGATTCTGTTGCTCCACTTATACTGGAAACTGAACCAGGAAATGAACCTGCACTCAAATGGACCGCAGAATCTCATTTCTGGAAAGCAGAAAACTCCTACCAGTATCATATGAAGGCCTATAAAGAGAACCGGACCAGGAAACAATATGCAATACTTCTCAAAGCTTTTAAGCAGGTAAACTCGGACTTCCGAGCCTCTAGAGATTATTTTCTGAAACTTTACGAGATTAACCCGGATCCTGAATATGCCAGATACCTGGGTAATATTTTTACCCGGCTTGACGACGAGAAAAAGGCAAATTACTATAGAAATCTTACCAATTAGCTTACTTTGGAGAACTTTCCTTTTTTCTTTAATTCCTTTCCACCAGAAAGTTAATCATACCATAGACAAACTCCCCGCTTGGAGAAACACCACGTATGAGTATCAGGTAATCCCCGGGAGTATTTGGGGATGAAAACTGCAGGTTAATCCTGTTGTCCGGATCAGGACTAATTGAGGGAATCCACTTAATGGTATTCCTGGAGTCCGGTATCCTGTCCCCTGTTTCTGCAGTATTTGATTTGGAACTATCAGCTTGCTCAAAAGACAGGTCCATTAATGGAGCATGCAAATCTCCGGGATAGTAAGTTTGAAAATCAAAGAAATAGGATCCCTCAGGCAGGTCAATTACTGCCATATCATTATTAACGGAAGTAATATCTATTATACCACCATACATATGGTCTCCTTTTATGTAAACTTCATTAATCACAGCAACTTGCTTAATATCTATTGGATTAACCTGCAAAAGAGCTTTCAGGTCAAATACAGGGATCCCGTCTAATAAAATCAGAGGTTTAAATAGGGATATACTACTGTTTAAACTTTCAATTTTTATATAGGGTTCCTTCCTCTTATAATGAACGAATACATTAGGTACCAGGTTTAGAAAAACCTCCCCCATGGTAGGAAGTTTTACATAGTCTCCAATTTCCACCACAATATCCGCTGTACCATAAAACCTTACCTCTGAATCCCGGTCCTTTACCGGTGATGAATTTACTTCAGCCGGACCATAGGCCTTCGACAATTGCATGTTCAGAACCATCCTGCTTGCAGCTTCCCGCTCTTCGGATGTAAGGCTGAAAGCCTTGCTGCCAATTGGAACAGGATCAGTAGCAAAATCCTGATCGATAAGGATTTCCCGTTTCTGACCACCTGCTGCTTCACTAACCACAAACATTTCCTGGAGACTGGTTCTCTCAGGGACAGTCAAAACAAACCTGCCCTGCATATCTGTTGTGGCTGCAAAATAATCGGGGTTTTCTCCCAGGATTGAAAAGTGTATTCGCGACCCAACAGAGGCTGATCGATCCTCTGAATTTACCACAGATCCGGAAATTGATACACCCCGTATATCCGGTAGATGATAAAAAGTAAAATCAGCATCGGCATTCCCTTCACTTCTCATAACCGGTTGGCACATTGTATCGATCAACCCGGCTTGTACAATGGTGAGACAATACTCCCTGGCAGAGGCCTGCCCTTTTTCTGGAGAAGGAATCTCAAGTAAAACCTCCTCCCCGGGAGAATAGATTTCCTTATTTGTCCGACATGCCAGACCAGGTAACTGCAGCTCTGGTCTTTCTGGAAGATCCGTAAATTTCCCGAGGGACTGGCTCAGGAGCTCTTCCCTATTGGGATTAATGATTTTTAGAGGGAGATAGCAGTAATTCAAGGGTCCAAAATTGCGCATCCAACGGGTGTAACTTCTCAGGAAGTAATTGCCCGTCAAAATGTCTGGTGGAATACTCAAATATCCTGAACTCCCCTTTCCATCAATGTGATATTTTCCATTCGCTACTGCCTCACCATCTGGAGTTACCAATTCCAGGTAGAGGACTTTACTCCAGGGTTGCTTGCTGGACAAAGGAGTGCTGTGTAGTGCACGAAAATAGATTCGCTCATTCACCGCGTACATATCCCGATCGGTGAACATAGTAACCCCTTCTTTGATTCTTTCTGCGACCGAATTATATGAAGTATCGTAAGAATCCTGTGAATATAAATTAAAGACTCCTGTAAGGACCAGGGCCAGGAATATTAACAGGCGATATGTAAAACAATATTTATTCATTCTCTGGCCAATAATCCGGAGGCTTGATACTCCCACCCCAGCCTCTGCAGTCCAAACAATAGCTTCCGGTAATTAAGGGTGGATCTACACTATCTTCTAGGGTATCAATACTGAGAAGAAATGAGGGAACAGCTATGGGTTCGGATAAATTTTCAGGCCAATTATCAATGGTATCACATTTAAAATCAAAGACCACAGAATAATAATCACCCTCATTTTTAAATAATACCCAATTTTCCTTTACCTGGGATGAGTGAAAATATCCAAGCACCTGTTCTTCGGGAACATTCACATTGTAAATATTACCTTCTGATCCGGAAGGCTGCTTTTCATACATTCCGCCCGTCTCAGATATTTGACTCCTCATTTTGTCCATGTAAATAAATGCCTCATCCGATAAGGAGTACTGATACAATTGTATTCCGTAGGCAATACCCAGTTTACGTGTAGAACTTGAAATATAATGAAGGGGGTATCCATTGAGCTCATTTGCAGTTAAATCCCTGGTAGTGGCTGTGAAAAGTTCGGGTATCATCCGCGTTCTGTAACAAATGAACAGGGAATCAAGGGGCAGATTGTAATATGTCAATGAATCACCATCCCAGAAGTACTCATATTTATCAAAAGAATGATACTCAAATGTTTCTTTCGGTCTCCAGAGGAAGTTCCTGGAATCTCCTGCTTTCCCTTTTACATCAACATAAAACCTGAGCCCTGAGTGGGTTATATTAGGATCTGTAGTTTCTTCCTTCTCCTTGGCATAGTAAACTGATTCTATAGGGGGACAGGCAATCAATGAATCATATTCAGATTGATACTCCTCCCCATCCGGAGTATGCACTATCAATTTATATATTTTATTGATTCCCAAAAATGTTTCATCCAGTTCCACCCTGTACACTCCCTGCTCATACTCAGAATAGGTGGCTCCCTGCCCGTTTCCATCCTCAACACGCACTATGCATCCCCTCACCGGCAAAAAGGCAGGCTCAGAAAGCGGGGAGGTACGGCTGACTTCTATATAATGCCAACCTGGCTTGTCCGTGATATATCCGTTAATCACCAGTAGATCGGCACTCTCCTCAATCTCCGGCTGGAAGGGATCAATGCATTTGCAAAGAAAGGCCATCAAACCCATCATCAGTATTAAAAGATATTTTGCAGATTTTACCTTATTCATTCGCTCGCATAGTTTCCGAATTTGAAATTCCAGGAAAGTGTAATAACCGGCTGGCCAAATATGGAAAGTTTATAGCCATTCATATTGCCTTCCTCATTTTTAAAATAAACCGAATAAGCATTCTTTCTCCCGGTTAAATTGTAAATATTCAGCATCCAGTAACTATGGGCCATTTTTTTCTTTTTTAAATTTCCCTCAAGGTTAATGGAAAGATCAATCCTGAAATAATCCGGCAGGCGGTATTTATTTCTCTCGGAGTAATGAACATGTTGAATATCATTCATATAATATATGGAAATGGGATAGGTTACCGGGCGACCGGTGATATATACAAGGTTTGCTGATACACTCAACCTCCTGTCTACCTTATAGTTTGACACCAGGCTCAGGTTGTGGGGCCTATCGTAATTTGAAGGATACACATCTCCATTGTTTATACTTTCACCTGGGTAATCTCCCTCAAAATGCATAAGAGATCTGGAATAACTATAAGCAATCCATCCATTGAATTTACCCGCATTTTTTTTCACCATTAACTCCAGGCCATAGGTTCTCTGATCGCCCTGCAGGGTTTCCAATTCAATATCCGGACTGCTGACAAAGTCTGCCCCGTCTCTGTACTCAATGGCATTCGAGACCCATTTGTGATAAACTTCGATGGAAGTGCTGAGACCTCTTCTTTGGAAATCATGGTAGTATCCGGCAGATAGCTGGTCAACATAGGGAGGAATGATATTATAATCACATAATTTCCACTGATCTACCGGGGAAATGGCTATTGTATTGCTGAGCATAAAAAGAAATTGCCTGATCCTGTTATATGAAAATTTTACAGAATTATTGGCGCCCAGGAGATAGTTTACAGCTATCCTAGGCTCCAGCCCTGAATATCGCTTTACTACCTCGCCGGTTCCGAACCTGAGGGTGTCAATAATATTACTTTCATTTTTTGGGAGACCCTCTGCATACTGAATTACCTCCGCCGGCACCCAGCGCCAGATAAAAACTGTATCTGAGTCCACCATACAAAGTAAGTCGGGGTGATAATGTAAGTTCATCGGCAATATAAAGAGCCGTTTCTGACGCATTCTCTGTACCAAGATTTACCGGGACTTTTAGAGATTCCTCTCCATAGGGTAAAACCGATCCCCTTGCAAGCTTGTAGTAAATTGAGTTGCCCCCAAAGGTAAGTTTATGCTGACCCAGTGATAGCCAGGTAAAGTCTGCCTTAGCCTCAAAATGATCGATTCGGTAGTCATGACTGTATGCATATACCCCGATCGATTCATCTATAGTCTGGAAGGCATACTCTCCAAACACGGCAGCCATATCCCCTGAAATCCGGGAATTGAATCGGTGATTGAGATCTATGGATGCCCCGGCATTTGAATATTCATAATGATTTTCAGTTCCTAGAGAAAATTTATCCTTACTGTAGTATCCAAAGGTTTTTAGCAGGTTTTTATCGTTTGGTTCAAACGTAAGGGTTCCTGCCAGGTCATAAAAGGAAACCTCGCTGTTCCTCAGTACCGGATCCTCCATTTGCTTCATGATCCAGTCAGAATATGTGGATCGTGCAGAAAAAACAAATGCACTCTTATTTTTTACAATTGGTCCCTCTACAGCTACATGACCTGTAATTGGACTAATTCCTCCTCTTGCTGTATATTCATTCATGTTTCCCTGCCTGGTTGTTATATCAAAGAAGGAAGCCAGCCGTCCTCCATAACTTGCCGGCACATTGCTTTTATATAAAGAGAAATCTTTTACTATATCCGGATTAATGGAGGAAAAGAAACCGAACATATGTGAACTATTGTAGACAGGAACTTTTTTCACATAAATCATGTTCTGATCAGCTGCTGATCCCCTTACATTGAATCCTGAGGCTCCCTCACCTACGTTTTGAACACCCGGTAACATCTGGGCTACTTTTAGGAGATCTTTCTCGCCCATTACAACAGGAACCTCCTTGATGGATTTTATATTCAGACGTTCAAACCCCATCTGAGTACCCCTCACATTATCATAGCGATTAGCCTTAATCACAACCTCGTTGAGCGGGATCAAAGCCCTGTTCATAAAGACATCCAGGTTTCCTCCGGATCTGATATCCAAATAATAATTTTTTGACTCCATTCCCATGCAATTAATATCAACTGCATACCTGCCGGGAGTAATAATTATACTAAAACGGCCATCCACATCAGTAACCGTACCCTTTTTCAGTTCCTGTACATAAAATGTTGCACCGATTAAAGGTTCTCCGGATACAGTATCTACCATTTTCCCATAGATCGCTGCACCTGACTGGGTTCCGTTTCCTGTACCCGAGCCTATTATTATGGTTTCCCTTAGTCCGGCTTTACGACCTTCGATATATCTTTGCTCGGTATTTGAGATCCTTGCGGACATATCCCCCGGTTCGGATATCTCATTGAATGTACTTTTGTCTGAATAATCAGGCAATGATACTACCATAGCTTTTCCAGAAGTAATGAATACATTCAGATTTTCATCAATGTAGTAGAACAGTCCAGCTGGCAGAAGAGCAGATGAAAGGATTTTCTGAAGTGATATATTTTCTCCAGAAGAAGAGATGGAAATTTCCTGCACCCATTTCTCCAGGTAAAAAAACCTGGCATCTGATTTTTGCTCTATTTCCCTGACAAATTCAGTGAATTGTAATTCCTGATATTGACCTGAAAAAATCAGGTCAAACTCCTGAGCGCCCACCTTACCTAAGAGTACAAATAACAACAGGAATAATATGATTTTCTTCGTATTCATTTCCCAGTTCCTGCATTGATTCTAAGGTCTACAAACTCTAACAAATCCTCTATCTGTTCTGGTGAAGCCTTACGAAAGGAGATTTTATTAAGACGCATGTACTTTTTGATCTCTCTTTTGGGAATAAAAGGGAAGTTTTCTACAAAGGACTTTTTATTCTTTATCGGAGAGAGCTTATGATCATACTCCAGGAAATATTCCTGCTCAGGTTCTGAAAAGAAATCAGCATATTGAGTATTGTTGGTAGTCGCCAACATCTGCTTTTCCCAGTGAATGTAGCAGATTATCCCATTAACTTCTATTACCTGGTAAAAAGTCGGATCCCTTTCTAACAAAACTAATTTTTTAAAATAATAATCGTCCAGTCCAAATTCATCAGTAAGAATCGAACTTAAGATAATCTTGTAGATTCCATTATTCTTTCCAGGATAATCAAGAACAAGGTTTTGCTCGTAGATATTATAATTGATCCTGACATTGTTAAATCTTTTACCGGAAAGAACAACCATCCCCGGATGAGACTCCTCCTGGCTGAAATAGGGATGACTCAACACACGGTAATACTTATAGTAATATGAAGTGCCGTTGATGATTTCCTGATCCAATCCATGCTTTTTCCATATATAATCAGTAAGATCCTGATAATCTAACCCTTCAATATCATGAGATTGAGATGCAAGGGGTGCAAAATTTACAATCCAAAGGGAGAGAAAGAGTACAAGCAGTTTTGGGAAAGGCAACATAATCAGATCCTAATATTTATAGTATTTATAGACCAATTACTAATTCCATCACAATAATCCACATAATTACTACTTTTTTGACTTTAATGAATAGAACATTAAAATCAATAAGATATGTTTCTGTCCCATTTTAACTATGCTATTGTACCAATGTTATCCCCTCGGTTAATAGTTCTGGATATTATTTACTGCAAGACAGATTTTTATTAGTTTTGGGGGTGGATTTTGGAGAGGTGCCGGAGTGGTCGAACGGGGCAGTCTCGAAAACTGTTGATCGCTTTATGTGATCCGAGGGTTCGAATCCCTCTCTCTCCGCAAAAATCAAGTGATTCCTGCAACGAATGATCCCATCCATCAGATCTCACAAACTCCCCATATTCGCATTCCTGACTACATGTATCATGCTGGGCATGGTACAGTGGAAAGTAGAACGTCCCATGCTCATGGCTGAACGTTTACTTCCCGGTTTGGGGTGGATTGAGATCCTTCTCATTGGACTGTATGCCGCATGGATAACCGGGAAAATGCTGGATGAGGGACAATCAGCCAGGTGGAGACGTATTACCTGGACCGTATTCACGATTGTGTTTTTCGGGCAACTGGCCCTGGGATTGGCTGGCTATGAGCGTTTCCTTATGACCGGCAAGCTGCATCTTCCGATCCCGATAATGATTTTAGGGGGACCTGTATTCAGGGGTAGTATCTCCTTTATGCCTATTCTTTTCCTGAGCACCATTATTATTTCAGGACCAGCATGGTGCAGCCAGCTTTGCTATTTTGGTGCTCTGGATAACCTTGCTGCCGGAAAAAAAACTAACCTCCAACCTCTGGAGAATAAATTCAGGATCAAACATATTCTCCTGCTTTTTATAGTCATAAGTATAGTTCTTCTCCGGGTGCTAGGAATTGATACGAGGCTCACGACTGCCATAGCAATTGGTTTCGGAATAGCAGGCATCGGCATTATATTATTCCTCTCCATGCGAAAAGGTAAAATGATACACTGCATCCTCTGGTGCCCTGTCGGTACGATGGTGAATTACATGAAGCTGATCTCTCCCTTCCGAATGCATATAGATGATTCCTGCACGAACTGCATGGCCTGCACCAGGCATTGTAATTATGATGCCCTGGGAAAATCTGATATTCTAAATAGAAAACCTGGATTGACCTGTACGTATTGCGGAGACTGCCTGTCCAGTTGCAAAACGGAGTCTATTAAATATAAATTTTTATGGTTGGACAGCACCCGGGCCAGGAATAGCTGGATCGTACTGACCATCAGCCTGCATGCCATCTTTCTCGCATTGGCCAGGATCTAGTTCTTGTTGCCCACAAATACAATGTAACGTATCCGTCGCCGGAATGTGTGCAATATCCATTCCGCATTTATCGTATAGAAAATCCTGTAAAAAAAATCATTAATGGCGCCGGCCTTTTGAATCCCCTTAATCCATCTGCGGTAACCCCTGAATCCTCTGATGACACGATCGGTAATATCAAAGGTTTCAATTAATTTCAAGGGACTCTCCCCGAGCTGTTCATTGTAACGATCCAGGTTCCAATGGTGATGTAACATCTTTTTCTTCCAGCGTTTCCTTACACCTATCTTATTAGATCGTCTTGTAGTAAGCAAATCGGCAACGAGAAATTTACCATCGGGTTTGAGAACACGGGCCACCTGTTGAAAAAAGGCATCCTTATCCGGGTAATGAAAGGCAGACTCAATATTGATTACAATATCCATGGACTCCGAATCTATCTTACTCAGCTCCTGAGCATCATCCACAAGGAACAGCATATTGGTAATATCCTTAATTTTCTGTTGTTCCGTTGCAATGTCAATATTAGCAGGTTCAAGATCTATCCCCGTCACAAATCCGGATCCGGTACTCTCGTTGATATATTTGGCCTGTACCCCGTTACCACATCCAATTTCCAGGAGGTCCTTCCCTCTCATATCACCCAGGAGTGAAAGACAAAAATCTGTTAGGTTTTGTTGGCCCTGTATAAATGTATGATTCTCCTTTCCCTCCATTGGGTAATGAAGCATTGAATATTCTCCGCTCAGCCTCTTCAGGGTACTATTCATGTTCCGGTAAAAATGCTGGGAAGAAGTACCGGTACGTATCAGGTCAACAAATAATTTATGAATTTTCATTTCTAGATTATTAGATTCAGAGAGCTTAAAATGGCTAAATCTCTTTTCCTGCCAATGCTGAAATATAGGTAATATTCATTGAATTAATTAAAAGGGGATCAAATATTTGACAACTCCTCCAGGTAGGATTGTATGTATTCCTCCTTCTTCTTGTATCGATACTGCATCACCCATCGTGGATGTGGAAGTGCTGTTATTTCATTGAAAAGTCCCACTTCATTGTTTAGCTCCTGGAGGTATTTATAGTTTTTTCCTTCGCCCAGGCAAAATACCCGGTCTCTACTGATACCCATTCTAAGTTGTTGGTTCAAGGTGGACAGGATAAACCCCCTGAGGGAATTTTCAAGTTCCTTATCATCATAGTAATTCAGGTTCCTGCCGGATCTGACAAATCCGACCGGACAAACCGCCGAAAGGTAAAAGCGGCTGTAAAATTCCTCAGCACCTCCAAATGCATGGATAATTTCGTATACAAACCGCGAAGAGAGTTCTGAGCGTTTTTCAAAGTTATTAGGGATCCCGCATGCATCTTCGAGTCTTATGGGATCTGTGAAGGCAATACCGGTAACTCCGGCACCAAAACGGCCAGGATTAATACCGAGAAGCATGATCCTTTCCCTGTCATCACAAAAGAATTTACTATAAAAGGATTGTACTATGGATTGAGTCTCGGGATTAACGAAGGGATCAAGCAGCTCTATCCCCTGTGGCAATTCCGTATTAAAATTCAGGTTGCTGTAAAATTCAATAGCTTTATTTCCAAATTGGCTCATCCCTGCTTGCTGAAGGGCCAGTATTAACGATAGGTGATAATCTCAGCCGTTTCATTATTCGCAGCCACCACTCTATTCACAAGGTTGAGAAAAAGTCCATTTTCAATTATTCCGGGGATCTTCCTCAGGTTCTGATCAAGCTCATCTGGATTTTGAATCATTCCTGTCTGTATGTCAGCAATAAAATGTCCTCCGTCTGTCAGAAAAGTATCCTTCCCTGACATTCTCAATTCAGGCTGGAATCCCATTTCGGACAATGCACCCATACTATGCTTATAGTCGAAAGGTAAAATTTCCACGGGTAAGGGAAAAGCGCCCAGCCTTTCGACAAGTTTTTTCTGTTCGATAACCCAGATAATCTGCCTTGAATGGGAAGCAACTATTTTTTCAAAAAGGAGGGCACCTCCGCCTCCCTTAATCCCATTTCCAAGGGGATCTACCTCATCCGCTCCATCAATGGTGAGGTCAATATATTCAACTTCATTAATATCGGTGTAGGGGATACTCCAGCGTTCTGCCAGTGCCCTGGTATTTTCAGAAGTGCAGACACCTCTGATTTTCAGCCCCTGTTTCACCCGTTCAGCAATCTTTTGTATGGCAAAATACGCTGTTGAGCCTGAGCCCAGTCCAACAATCATTCCATCTTCAACATATTCAACCGCACGTTCTCCGGCTACCTGCTTGGGGTTCATTTATACATGAGGATTTAGGGAGTAAATAATAAACTTATCGAATTTAGAAAAATCTCTGAATATCTGCGAATTTCCTGTCCACTTATTATCCTTAAAACAAAGACTCTGCATAATGGATTATTTTCAACAGGAAATCTGAAAGCTTGATTGTTAGATCCATCTGAAAGGCCTGCCCGAAAACATAGAATACAAATACTGAATAGATGAGCAGGAATATAATGGCCTTGGTACGGTTCAATTGTTTACCAATATTAAAGATGATGGCCCCAAGGACGGTGGTTACCAACAGAAAAATCCAAAGCTCGGTACTGAGCTCCCTTATGGCAGGCTGCATTTCAATATTACCATATATCAGGGTATAAACCAGGAGCGGGAGTCCCAGTGCAAATGATATATCAAATATATTACTTCCCAGAGCGTTGGAAATGGCATCATCGTAATTACCCTTTTTTGCATCCTTTATGGAGATAACAGTATCTGGAACACTGGAGGCAGCAGCGGAAAGCACAACAGCTACAAAAAGTATAGGGATATTCATACCATTACTCAACATCTCTGTTCCCAGGACAAGTATCCATGTTCCCAAAGACATAATCACAGTGCTGAGGATCAGTAAAACCCAGGCATTACTATTATTTATTTCCTTCCTTCCAACTATCAGACATTCCAGTTTCATTGTCAGTATCTTAAACATGAGAGTCTGGTCAGGAATCTCTCTGGCCCCTGTCACAACTTCAACATTTAAAGTCCGGTGCTTTCGTATATCATTGAACAAATAAACCATGTATATCATATAGGCCAGGACAAGTATTATTCCGTGTACAGGTTTCAACACCCTTTGATCAATAACGAATACCAATACCAGGATAGTGGCAATAAGGACAATACCATCACGACGAATAACCTTTTTGGAGATCTCTATAGTTTTCCCGGGATCTTTGAAAGTCACGACCAGAATAACAGCAGAAGGAATTACCAGCAGGTTAAAAATGGAGCTGCCGGCAGTAATCCCAAGTCCCCCACTAAAACCATTGACATCCTTCAGGTAAAACAGGAAAAAGAAAGTACTCAGGAATTCAGGCATGGAACTGGCAATGGCATTAATTGTTGCTCCTTTAACTCCATGAGTCAGTTTTCTGCCAAGAAAATCAGACGCTATTTCGAATCCGGCTGCAGAGCGCCAGATGACCAGACAGCTAAGAATCATTAATACTATGGAAACAGCAATATTCATTTATTTTTCTACCTGTTGAGAATATGGATTACCTGGTCATCAACAAAATCATTTTCAAATTCATCCAGTAAGCGGATAAAAATCTTCCAGAGTTTCTGCCGGGTGCCAACGGCCATGTATCCTAGCCTCCTGTCCCCAAAAATCAGTGGAATAAGGTAGATATGAAGGGACTCCTCTTCCGTTTCCATTTTTCTGAAATAGGTGGTTTTGTCGAGGGATCCTGAAAATTCATCCAACTCGCTGTGTTCTATTCCCGGGCTCCCGGATGTAACAGGATCACTACCCTGGATATAAACCATGGCGTATTTGATATCGAAAAAGGTAAAATTGAAAAAGGTGCAAAGAAAATCCGCCAGTCGTTCTGAAAGATCTGATGCTGATGCGATACTTCCGTCAGCAATCCCGTTTTTCATGGGATCAAAAGCTCCGGACAGGTTAGCCGGAATGTAACTAACCACCTGAATCACGCTGTATATCAATACGATGATAACAAGATAGGCGATAGATACCGGGATAATTACCTGTCCCCCGAAACCCAATTCTTCATGCAGAACATAAAACAAAAACCAAAAAATTGCCAGCACAGTGATCAGGTAAAAAAGATTCAGAAAGCTGCGCTGGATCCCGTAGAGTGTGCTGAAAGATTTTGGCCTTGTAAACATGAAATGAATTTCTCTCAAAAATAAGAAAAAGAAATCATTATCAGATTCTTATTCCTCGTCCAGGTCCTGTAATATCATCCGCAGGGTAGATAACTGATCAAGGTCAAAACCTCTGGTCTGGTAAATCAGTTGTCCATAGACATCGAACAGGAAATTCCTGGGAACTTTTTTTTCAGCAAAAAGATCAAAATTCTTACGCTCGGGATCGGCCGCAAAAGGAAGAATATAATTGCCCTTATCCCGGAATTTACGAAGTTCTTCGGGTGTATGCCCACGTCCGATAACCAGCAAAAGTCTTCGACTTTCCAGAAATTCCGGCCAGATCTCCTCCTGGAGATATTCCAGCATATACTTACAGTGCTTGCAGGGAATGATAAAAAAATTGAGAAGAATTACATGTCCCTTTTTGGGTCGAAAAGCCTGTCCGTTCTCAACCGGCAAAAAATCTACATCCGGCAACTTATCACCATGGACCAAATATGAATAATCATCGAATATCATGTCCTTCAATTACCGGGAATAAATTTACGGCTTTTCCATAAATTACAGAAAATATCTGTTGATATTTCTACATAGAGCGGTAATTATCCGCATGTCTCCTCTTCGACAAATCCTCCAAGCCTTGAGTATGCTTCGTACAGGGCCTTATATTTCTCTACATTCTCGGGAATGGGAATATAGACAGCATCAAAACCGGCTCCCATGCCTTTCTGAGCAGCCTCAACCCTGTCATAAATCCCTGCTACAACTGCCGCGAACATGGCGGCACCAAGAGCAACTGTCTGGTCTGATTTGGCAACTTTAATGCTCATATTTAGGGCATCCGCCATAACCTGCATAACGAATTTAGATTTTTTGGCCACACCTCCCAATGCAATAACTCCATCTATTCTCACTCCTTCAGAAATGAACCTATCCACAATTTTTTTAGATCCAAAAACGGTTGCTTCCACCAGGGCCCTGAAAATTCTGGGGGCATCGGATCCGAGGCTGAGTCCGGTGACTGCACCTTTCAATGCCTGGTTTGCATCCGGTGTGCGCCTTCCGTTCATCCAGTCCAACGCTATAATACCGGACTCCCCAATATCTATTTTTTCAGCAGCTCTTGTCAATTCCGGGATAATCTTCTCACCGACTTCCTGAATAAGTTTATCACGTGTATCCTCATCCAGAATGTCAGAATTTGCAAGGATATTTTCCAGGGGCCATGCAAGAATATTTTTAAACCAGGCGTATACATCACCGAATGCCGATTGACCGGCTTCCAGACCAAGCATTCCAGGAGTAATGGATCCATCAACCTGTCCGCAGATGCCACTGACCAGGGTGTCCCCAACTTCATCAAAAGGAGCCACCAGCATATCACAGGTGGAGGTTCCCATTACCTTGCTAAGGTGGAAAGGTTCAATCTCACCACCGACCGCACCCATATGGGCATCAAAAGCGCCAACACCAATTAAGACATCTTCAGGAAGATTCAGTTTTTTTGCCCATTCCTCTGATATTGTACCGGCAGGCTGATCAGAGGTATAAGTCTCCTCAAACAGCCTCTCCCTCAGTCCCCTTAGAAGGGGATCAAGCTGAACCAGAAACTCCTCTGCGGGTAATCCTCCGAAATCCTCATGCCACATGGCTTTATGCCCTGCCGCACACCGGCTTCTCTTCAGGGTAAGAGGATCTGTATTCCCGGTTAGCAATGCCGGGATCCAGTCACAATGTTCTACCCATGAAAAAGCATTCTCCCGGACTTCTTTATCTTCCCTCAGTACATGAAGGACTTTGGCCCAAAACCACTCCGAAGAGTAGATTCCTCCTTCGAATCGGGTATAATCTACCCCTCCCCAGGATCTGGAAACTTCGTTAATTTCGGTAGCTTCCTGAACCGCTGTATGGTCCTTCCAAAGCACAAACATTGCATTAGGATTTTCTTCGAATCCGGAAGTAAGAGAGAGTGGAGTCCCATCTTTGGTAACAGCTACAATGGTTGAACCTGTGGTATCAACTGATAAGCCTTTGATATTTTTCCTGACCTCTTCGGGAACAGACCGGAGGCAGTTTAATATAGTTTGTTCCAATCCCTCAAGGTAGTCCAGGGGATGTTGTCTGAACTGGTTATCTCCGGGAATGCAGTAATTACCCTTCTTCCAGTTCACATACTGATACACATCTGAAGCCAGTTCTTCACCATTTCCGGCATTAACGATAACCGTACGGACGGAATCCGTTCCATAGTCAAGTCCAATTACATATTTTTTGTCTTCCAAAATGCAGTAAATTTATTTTTGTCCATAATAAGAATCCTTGCCATGCTTCCTCAGGTAATGCTTGTCCAACAAGTATTTATCAATGGACTTTGAATTTCCGAGTTTCTCTGTATGGTAGGCCATTTTTGCCACCTCCTCTAACACTCTGGCATTATGCAGGGCTTCCTGGGGATCCTTTCCCCAGGAAAATGGCCCGTGTTGTCCAACCAGAACACCGGGCAGGGAAGAGGGATCTAAATCTTCAAAGGTTTCGGCAATTACAATGCCTGTATTAAGCTCATAATCCTCTCTAACCTCAGATTCCGAAAGGGACCTGGTACAGGGGATTTCACCATAAAAATAATCAGCATGTGTTGTACCGTACGGAGGTATTGAGCGCCTGGACTGGGCCCAGGCTGTTGCCCACTCGCTGTGAGTATGGACAATTCCTCCGATATCACTGAACTTACGGTAAAGGTAAAGATGAGTGGGTGTATCCGAAGAGGGCTTCAACTTTCCATCAACCTGCTTACCCTCCATATCCAGTACAACCATATCATCCACGTTCATTGCCTCGTATGAAACTCCGCCTGGTTTTATTACTATGACTCCGGCTTCACGGTCAATGCCACTGACATTTCCCCAGGTAAAAAGCACCAATCCATGCTTTATCAGGTCTATATTAGCCTGATAAACATTCTTTTTCAGATCTTCAAGCATGATAAATTAATTTTGGATGACCAGAAAGGATAAACTACAGGTCGAATAAGAAACCCTCTTCCAGAAATTTATAATACTTCTTTTTATCAAACCTGTACAAATAGGCTCCTTTTTTAGATGTGGATTTATCCTTAACCTCCAGTTTCTCTAGAATATCCATCGCAAGCAGCTTTTTTCTGAAATTACGGTTGTCAAATTTTTTCTGGTATATGAGTTCATACAGATTCTGAAGCTGGGGAATAGTGAATTTCCTCGGAAGCAATTCAAATCCAAGGGGCTGGCTTTTAGCCCTGCGCTGAAGCCTCTTCAAGGCCTTGTCCCTCATATCTTCATGATCGAAAATCAGTCCATTGCATTTCTTGATCGGGCACCACCGTGCACCATGGTTTTCCACATGATCCTCATCCAGGTCCTGAACCTTCAGAAGTGCATAGTAGGCAACTGATATTACCCTCTCACCGGGATCCCTCTCTACTTCGCCGAAAGTATATAGTTGTTCCAGGTAAACATCTTTCAGTCCCGTGAGTTCATAGAGAATACGCTGGGCAGCCTCGTCCAGGCTCTCTTTTTCATTTACAAATCCACCGATCAGTGAAGATTTGCCCTTTTTGGGTTCAAAATCACGAGACAGAAGCAATATCTTAAGTTCATTCTGGAGGTAGCCGAAAATAATGCAATCAACAGCAACATAAATTTTAGGGTGATCTTTATAGAACTGTTTTATACCGTCAATGTTTTCATTTGTAGTGGACATAGAAAAACGGGGTTTTTATAACAAAAACATAAATATACAAAACTTAAGCGTACAGTTCACACTTAATTCTGAGGTATTTCAGAATATTATCCGGACCAGAAAAACTCCTTAGTCCTTTTTTGTCGGTTTCAATTTTGTTGTAGCCAGCATAAAAATCCCTAGCAACAACATAGCAAGACCGGTCCAAAGGTTAACGTTTATATCAAGTGAACGCCGGTACATTTCTTCATCACCCCCGGTAGCGAGTCCAAAAATAGCTAGAAGAAGTCCAAGGATTGTGAACATCAGGCCAATTGGCAATTTTATATCTAAACCCATTATAATTTATTTTTACCAGAATATTATACTTAAAATCAGAGCGATAATTCCAACCAGGATGGCCATGGGGGCAGGTCGCTTATACCATGCTACATCCTCCTGTGTGATCCTGGGGGTCAGCGACCAGACCAGACCTTTCATATCCTCATCAGTTTTTTGCTGCCTGGTTAACAGGGAGATTATTAAAGTAAAAATGAGTGCCGCTGAAAAGGCATAAATGGCTGTCCAGAAATTCTGTGCCATTTCGCTGGGGTAGGTATGCACAACAGAGCCAAGCCAGCCTCCTTTAACGAGTGATTCCGCACCTGCCGGTGCTGTTAGTCCATGATGCAGAGAAGCGGCCAGGGTACCAGAGATCAGTCCAAGAAATGCCCCATGACCGGTTGTTCTTTTCCAGAACATACCCAGCAGGAAGGTTGCAAACAGGGGAGCATTAATAAAGGCGAATATCAGCTGCAGGAAATCCATTACATTATTAAACATCCGGGCCATATAGGCGGCTGCAATACTGACTAATACACCAAAAATAGTAGTCAGCTGTCCAACTCTGAGATAATGTTTATCCGATTTATCTTTATTGATATAGCTCTGGTAAATATCGTAGGTAAATACAGTATTAAAGGCTGTGACATTCCCTGCCATACCTGACATAAATGAAGCCATCAGGGCCGTTAATCCGAGTCCCAGCACCCCTGTCGGGAAATAATGTCCCAGTAACACGGGAATTACCTTATCATAGTCATAATCATTGCCTTTCAGAGGAAGTTCAAACCCGGATTCAGGCATGGTAGTCAGTGCAATGGCAATCATTCCAGGGACTATAACAAGAGCAGGAAGAAACATTTTAGGTATTGCACCGATCAGGGGAGTTTTCCTTGCACCTGCCATGGAATCTGCAGCCATAGCCCTTTGTACAACAAGGAAATTAGTACACCAGTATCCAAACGAAAGGACAAATCCCAGTCCCACAATAATCCCCATCCATTGGACCCCCATGGGATTCGATTCCGTGCTGCCTACATATTGCCAGGACTTGCTCCAGGCTCCTCCATCATATCCGTTCCGGACAGCTACATCCACAAGGCTTTCACTTAGTCCTTCCCATCCACCAATATTTATCAATCCCAATATTACCAGGGGAGCAAAACCAATAACAATCAGGAAAAACTGCAGTACCTCATTATAGATTGCTGATGTTAATCCTCCCAGGTAAACATAAACCAGTACGATAACTGCTGAGATTACCAGGCTGAAATTAAAGTTCCAGCCAAGCAAGGTTTCCATCAGTAATGCCAATGCATACATGGAAATCCCGGAAGCAAATATGGTCATCACGGCAAATGAAAAAGCATTGAATCCCCTGGTTTTTTCATCAAACCGGAGTTTCAGGTACTCGGGTACAGACCTTGCTTTAGAGCCATAATAAAACGGCATCATAAATATGGCCAGAAAAATCATTGCCGGAATGGCGCCAACCCAGTAAAAATGTACTGTCATCATGCCATATTTGGCGCCCGATGCAGCCATTCCTATTACTTCAAGAGCACCAAGGTTCGTAGCAATAAAAGCCAGTCCAGTGATCCAGGCTGGAATAGACCGTCCAGCTTCAAGAAAATCTGTTGATGATTTCATATACCTTTTCAGTGCCCAGCCGATCCCAAGCACAAAGCCAAAATAAATTACCATAATGGTATAGTCGATCCAGCCTAAATTGAAAGATGGTTCCATATGTTCAGTATTTCGTTAAGGAGTCAAAATATTATATAATACGATTAAAGCTTATAAAAGTAAAAATATTTCCCAATCAACATATACCTGATTTGCCCAAAAATGAGGTCTGTATTCCCCATTTCCAGACTAAAGGCTTCTCCCACATCGTTTTTCTATATATTTGGGTCTTGTTTAAAATCAATATAAATGAGGATAGGTCCCCTGTTCCTTACCATAATTCTTGCTTTCTCAGCTTGCAACAGTCCGCATAATGGGAGTACATTTGAAAAAAAACACCTTCAGTGGCAGAATGATAGAATAGAAAGCCTGAAATCGGAAACGGGCTGGCTGAACCTGGCCGGACTCTATTGGCTTGAAAAAGGAGAAAATACTGTAGGTTCCGACTCATCAAATACAATTATTTTCCCTGGAAAGGCCCCCGCCCATATTGGAACATATTTCCTGAAAGAAGGAAAGATCCGTTTCAGACCGGATTCCGGATCAGAGATGGAAATCGCAACCGATAAAACCGGAAATGCCACAGTCCTTGAAACAGGAAGCATGGCATGGTTTATCATCGAGCGCAATGGTAAGTATGGAATTCGTTTACGTGATTATGAACATCCTGCCATCATGGCTTTTCATGGGATAGAATCCTTCCCTCCAAATATTAAATGGAGAATAGAAGCCGATTATGAAATGTTTGATGAACCCAGAGAAATCATGATCCCGACTGTGCTTGGAATTGATGAAAAGAATAGTTGTCCGGGTATAATCCGGTTCCGTATCGGGGATACCGAGCAGGTATTGTATCCCACATCCTCCGAAACGGGCTTCTTCATTGTATTCGCTGATGAGACCAGCGGAAATGAAACATACGGAGGAGGAAGGTTCATTTATACCGGTAAACCGGGGAAAGACGGAAAGCTGATCATTGATTTTAACAGGGCCTACAATCCACCCTGTGCGTTTACTCCATTCGCTACCTGTCCTTTTCCACCCAGGGAAAATATCCTCACCATTCGCATTGAAGCGGGGGAAAAGTTTGCAGGCCATTAATATTTTATATTTTTACTCAACCATACAATTGAACCAAATAATTAAAACTAATACTATGAGAACAACTGCTTCCATCTTAATCATGATCCTGCTTCTAGCCGGAAGTTCCTGTAAAAATTCAAAATCCGGCAGGAGTGAGAAACTGGCCGGGACCCCTGTTGAAAAAGAATGGTACCTCGATGCAGCAGGATTCCAGAAAACCATTGATGGAAAACAAAACGACCTCTACCGCTTGAGTAATGAAGCCGGGATGGAAGTATACGTTACCAATTACGGCGCCGTTATTCCGGCTATCCTGGTACCGGACAAAGACGGCAATATAGAAAATGTAACCCTGGGGTTCGACGCGGTGGACAACTATACCAAAGGAGATCCCTCTTTCGGATGCGTTCCGGGAAGATATGCAAACCGGATTGATGGAGGAAAATTTGAACTGGATGGAAAAGTATATGAACTGCCGATCAATGAAACGGCCAGAAATAACCAGCTGCATGGTGGAACCAAAGGATTCCATGAACAGGTCTGGGAAACCGCCAAGGTAAGCGACAATTCAATATCCCTCAAGCTGGTCAGTCCGGATGGAGATATGGGATATCCCGGGAAGCTTGAGCTTACGGTCACTTATACCCTGAAGGATGATAATGCCCTCGAGATAGATTACTATGCTGTTACGGATGCACCAACAGTACTCAATGTGACACATCATGCATATTTTAACCTGCTCGGTGAAGGTAAAGGAGATATCCTGAACCATGATTTGATGATCAATGCCGATCATTACACCCCTGTTAATGAGCGCCTTATACCCACAGGAGAAATTGCGACAGTAAAAGGAACACCAATGGATTTTACGAGTCCCATTAAAATAGGAGCACATATCGACGATGATTTCCATCAGTTAAATTATGGAAGTGGTTACGATCATAACTGGGTGCTGAATGAGGGGGGCGAGGGACTGAACCTTGCTGCTGAGGCTTATTGTGAAGAAACAGGCAGAGTTCTTGAGGTGCTGACAACAGAACCGGGTGTACAACTTTACACCGGAAACCACCTGAATGGTTCATGGTCAGGAAAATCAGGTGCAGCCTATGAAAAGCGTGGAGGTTTTTGCCTTGAAACACAGCATTTTCCAGATTCCCCAAACCATCCTGAATTTCCTTCAACCCTGCTGAAACCAGGTGAAGAGTTCAAGTCCAGTACAGTTTTTAAATTCTCTGTCAAACAGTGAAAAAAGGGGATCTATCAATAAATCGACCGGCTAAAACCGGTGCACCAGGAGTACCTGGGCTGTATAATAAGTATCGTTTGAAGTTGAAGATTCCGGGGAGAATCCGTCTAGAAAATCCGTGGTAGAAAATCTGCCTCCGGCCTGGAATCCCCAGAAGATATCGGCATTTACCCGGTAGAGGAATCCAACTCCTCCGACCATGATAACCGTATAATTATTGAATTCCGGAAGGGGTTCAGGATTATCATGTGTATGGGTAGGATAAAACAATAGCGGGCCCCCTCCTGCATACAAATAGGGTCTTAGCCTGGGTTTATATCCTATATTTCCACCTTTGCCATAACCACGCCCTTCTTTCAGAATATAGATCTCGATCTGTCCTGTAAATTCTGCAAGAATTGTGTAGTAACTCATTCCACGGGCATCATTGTCCGTTCCCTTATCTGATCCCATTCCTATTCCTCCACCCATGCTTGCTTTCAGAGCAATATGCTGGTGAACCCGGTACTTTCCAGTTACTTCTATGTTTCCTCCGTATCCTAGATTCCCTATGTCAGTTTTCATAAAAATGGGACCGACCCCAAACTGAAGCTCAAAGAAAGACTGCCTTTTGCCAATTTGGCCAATCAGGATATAGCTTGAAAGGAAAGCGAAAAGAAGGCTTATGATAATTCTTTTCATCTTGAAAAAGGTTTTGCATGTGGTTTACGAAAAATCCATAGGAAAGTTACCAAAGAAATACCGGGATTCAAAAATTTACAGGAAGGGAATCTTAATATGTCCAGGGGATTGGAACAATCCGGTCTAGTACATTTTATTGATCATGCTGCCGATCTCATTTCGTTTCTTGAGAGAGAATTTTCGTTCTTCTCCGCTTTTCATGATTACACTGAGTCCGGTAGGAAGAATTTTTCTTGTATTGAAAAAGATCACCTCTAAGATGTCCGAAGGAAGTATCTCCAGGTTATATTCCTCTGCATGTCCATTGGAAGCTTTGAAATATATTCTCTGATTTGTTAGGATCAGTTTACCATTAACTTTTTCAGAATTTGCCATGTATGTCGTATCTCCTGCTTTGACGACAACTTCATTTGCTTTAAGGGGAATAACCATTATCCGGATTATTTAGGTTTTCTCTGTGCATTTACTGCACAAAGGATGCCACACATTCTATATGACTGTTAATGTGATGATTATTGATTTTATTCAATCCTGAGAGTTGGATTATCTGTAGCATATTCGAACACATGTGTACGGTTTGATACATTATTTAACAAACTTATAATAAAATAGTTCGAATTAATGGTATAATAAGATGTTTTTCTCTGTAAATTTGAGCTTTAATTTTCAATCTTGAAATCTTTCCTGAACATACTCTTTTCTTTCAGGCTGACTGGACTAATCCTGATGATTCTGGCAATTTCAATTGCTGTGGCAACATTCATCGAGAATGATTTCGGATCAGAAACTGCCAGAGCCCATATTTACAACGCTACCTGGTTTGAACTGTTATTCCTGCTTGCCTGCATAAACCTAGTAGGAAGCATGTTGATGCATAAGGTTTACAGGAAAGGTAAACTGAGTATCCTTCTTTTTCATCTTTCCTTCTTATTGATCCTTATCGGGGCCGGCATTACCAGATATTTTGGATTTACCGGTCTGATGCATATCAGGGAGGGGGAAAAATCTTCCATAATCCTCTCCGATGAATCTTTTCTCAGCGTGAATTTGCTGGACGGGGATGATACAGACAGCAGGTTCCTCCCGCTCTATCTCTCAGAACTCAGAAAACCAGGAAGGTTGATGAAACTGGGTACAGGCTCTTCAAGTAAAAAAATCCGTCTTGATTACCTCGATCATATTTCCAATGCCCGTCCCATGCTCCAGTCTGTACCCCAAGGTAAACCCGGGATCATACTGGTCGCCTCCTCTGGAGCAGGCAAGGAATACCATGTGCTTTATGACCAGGATAAAAAATGGATAGGAAGAGAAATCTTCTATTTCAATCAATTCGAACCGGACCCGGATAAAGAGATTTCCGGAGGTATTCATATCAAAAGCTCCGGAGATACCGTCTGGTTTACCGCCCCCTACCCTGTCAACAAAATGAATATGGGCGATCAATCGCATACCCTGCTGGAGGCCGGAAAATCCCATACACTGGAACCCATGGTGGTATACTCCTTCGCAGCCTTAAGCATCGTACTTGCCGAAAAAGAAAAATCTGCCGAAGTGATGGCTGTCAAACTTAAAGATGGGGAAGAAAACGGAAGGACTGCGGTATCTCTCAGACTGTCTGCCGGAAATTCCACCAAAGACATTACAGTCTGGGGAGGAAAGGGCATGCTTGGGGAGCCAAGGCAGCTCAGGTTTGAGAATATAGATCTAATGATTTCTGTCGGATCCATCCCCCGTTCCCTGCCCTTTTCTCTTGAATTGCAAGATTTCATCCTGGAAAGATACCCGGGTTCAGAAAGTCCCTCTTCCTTCGAAAGTGTAGTCTACCTAAGAGATGAAATCAAGGGTACAGAAGGTTCCCGCAGAATCTATATGAACCATATTCTGAACTACCGGGGATATCGTTTCTACCAGTCCTCCTACGATGTAGATGAAATGGGCACAGTATTGTCTGTCAACAGGGACGGGACCGGAACCTTTGTCAGCTACGCCGGATACTTACTGCTTGCCATTGGAATCATTTTAAGTCTGATTAATCCTAACAGCAGGTTCCGCAGCCTTAGCAGACAGCTTACCCTTCCGGGGAAGGCAAAGTCAGCCGGACTCCTATCTGTTTCTCCTGCCCCTTCTGATTTCTTCGCAAAACATAGCAGGCAGTGATTCACTGCAATACGACATACCTGCAAATCATGCAAGGGAATTTGGGAAGCTTCTGGTACAGGATCCCCAGGGAAGAGTTAAGCCAATCAATTCCATGTCATCCGAGATATTACGGAAAGTTAGTCGGAAGACTCAGCTGGAGGGAAAAACCCCGGACCAGGTTTTGCTTGGAATGATGTGCAACCCCATCCACTGGCAAACCATCCCTATGATTAAAATATCACACGATGGGATATGCTGATATCCTTGGAGTTCAGGGAAAACATGCCAGCTTTCTTGATTTCATCGATGAGAAAACGGAAGAGGGATACCGGATCATGGACCCGGTATTAAATGCTCACAGGACAAAATCATCTGCCCGCAGCAAGTTTGATACAGAGATCCTGCGGGTGGATGAACGAATGAACATTTGCTATATGGTATACAGTGGTGACTTCCTGCGTATCCTGCCCGATGTAAACGATCCCAACCAGAAATGGCATACACCGAATACAATAAGAAGTGTATACACCGGTGATGACTCCCTCTTTGCAGTCAATATTGTACAGCTGTATCTCGGGACGGTAAGGGAGGCAATGGAATCCGGGGATTGGTCCAAGGCAGATGAATATCTGGGTTATATCAAAGTGTTCCAGGATAGAATGGGATCCGGAATCCTTCCTACGAAAGCAAAACAGAAAGCGGAAATCCTATATAACCGCATCAACATCTTTGACCGTTTGGCCAGGTTCTATCTTGCTATTGGTTCCACCTTGCTGATCATCCTCCTGGTTCAGACTCTCGGGAAAAAATTCCGACTGGGGAAACTCCGCAGGATTATGATGATTCATCTCCTGGCAGGATTTGGTGTTCATAGCGTGGGCTTAATACTGCGCTGGTATATTTCCGGACATGCCCCCTGGAGCAATGGGTATGAAGCTCTGATCTATATCAGCTGGGCCAGCATGCTGGCCGGTGTGCTTTTTTCACGGAAATCCTTCGCCCCCATAGCCGTTACTGCAGTACTTTCCTGGATGATACTTCACACCGCCCACCTCAGCTGGATGGATCCACAGCTAACCAACCTGGTGCCTGTACTTAAATCCTACTGGCTTACCATTCATGTGGCGGTCATTGCCTCGAGTTATGGGTTTATGGGACTAGCGGCCCTGCTTGGGTTTTTTAACCTTGTTCTCATGGGACTACAATCCAAAAGGAATTCCCAGAAGGTGGAGGAAAGTACTGCTTCACTGACCATGATCATTGAGATGACAGTGATCGTTGGACTCGGTTTATTATCCATTGGTACTTTCCTGGGGGGTGTCTGGGCAAACGAATCCTGGGGCAGGTATTGGGCATGGGATCCCAAGGAAAGTTGGGCCCTTATTACGATTCTGGTATACGCCTTTATAACACATATGAGATTTATACCTGGATTCAGGGGAGTATTCGCTCTGAATCTGGCCGCAGTCATTGGTTTTTCAAGTGTCATTATGACCTACTTCGGAGTGAATTATTACCTCTCCGGAATGCATTCCTACGCCGCCGGAGATCCTGTTCCCATTCCGGATTTTGTATACTGGACAGCAGGTATTATTGTCCTGGTCTCCTCTGTTGCCTGGTTTAGGGGCCGACAAATTAAAAGGACAGAGAATGTCCCGGTTAAAAAAGTGAGCAATGGATAGAAGGAAAAACTTAAAGAAACTGCTTCCAGGATTCAAGGTAATTAAGACCTGGAGAAACCTGCCCCTTATACTGTTTTCATTGGTATGGACATGTGGAACCTCCATTGCAGGTGATTATGTTGCCCTGGAGGAACATCTTGGGACCTACCTTCCCCCTGAACTGGAATTTACTAAAGAAGACAGCAGTCTGACTCTTCTGACGGATATGATCAGTATGCCAACTATAATCGCACCGGTATATTATAATTGCCCGGGACTTTGCACTCCTATTATGGATGGGATGGTTAAACTGCTCAACCGGACAGACCTGGAAATTGGAAAGGACTTCGAAGTCATAAACATCAGCTTTCATGAGTCAGAAACACCTGAACTCGCTGTACTGAAAAAGCGAAACTATATCTCCCTGACAGAAGATGAGAACAGCAGGGACCACTGGCACTTTCTTTGCGGAGACAGTGCCAACATAGGGACCTTGCTGGATGCTCTTGGATATTCTGTACATGCGGAATGGGGAAGATATTCTTCACCCGGCAGCCATTATGATCATAACCGCAGACGGAAAAATTGCCAAATACATACACGGGACAAAATACAATCCCATTGAATTTAAGATGGCAGTTCTGGATGCCTCTGAAGATAAAATCATCCCTACAATAACCAGGGCCATAAAGATGTGTTTCAATTATGAACCCGAGGGCAGAAAAAAACAGAAATCAGTTACCATCCTGGGATTTATCCTGATGATTTGCTTTGGAACTATCCTATTTATTATTTATCCACCACTCAGAAATAAAAGATAAAACCATGTTCACACTTTTCGTAAAAGAACCCTGCAATCCGAATTGCGATTGCCAGAAGGATGACAAGAAGAAGGTATGCAAATGCCAGCATCAATTCCTGATGGAAATTCCACTTCCAAATATTCCATTCAGATAAAGTACATTTGTGGCTTAATAATCCTGAATGAAATCCCGGATTTCCATCTGGTTTGAGCTGGGAAAAGTAAAAATTACCCTTGCCGTCAGTATCACTACTGTCACTGGATATCTATTGTACTCATCGAAAATGGGACCCGAGCTCATTCTTACCGTCTTCGGTATATTTCTCCTTGCTTCAGGGGCTTCCGCATTAAATCATATCCAGGAATTAAGGTATGACAGGGTGATGGACCGGACACGCCATCGTCCTTTGCCTTCCGGCAGAGTATCCCTCAGGGGAGCTTTAATTGTTACCCTCGCTTACAGTCTGTCAGGTGCCGGGCTTCTTTTACTTGGAGCAGGTATCAATGGACTTTTAATGGGACTTCTGGCCTATTTCTGGTATAATATTGTGTATACCTACATGAAACGTATTACACCCTGGGCTGTGGTTCCCGGATCGGTGATCGGAAGCATACCCCCGGTTATTGGCTGGATAGCAGCTGGAGGTTCCCTGGCAGATCCGGAGGTTCTTCCCATAGCAGCCTTTTTCTTTATTTGGCAGGTTCCTCATTTCTGGTTGCTGATCATGAAATACGGCAAGGAATATGAATCGGCCGGCTTACCCTCATTGTCAGGAATGATGACAGAAATTCAAATGGGAAGAATGATTTTCTACTGGGTATCAGGGACAGTCCTGGTAACCATTTTATTCACCCTGATCGGGCCACTTGACTCCCTGGTTTCAAAAGCAGGTCTCTGGATCTCCTCTGCCTGGCTGCTTTTTGTTTTTACACCCATTCTGAAAAAATCACTCTCAGGATTCCAGCCTGGCAGGTATTTTATGAAGATCAATTATTTTGTCCTGCTTGCAGTCATTTTCATGTGCCTGGACAAAGTCCTTATGAAAACTATTGAATGCCTGTTCTGATATGATTGGTTTTATAAGCAGGTTGAAGGAGAAATGGGGAATAGAAACTAATTTCCAGTTTTGCTATATCTCCTGACAATAACACCAGCATATTTCATTTTACTTTTATTCGCCTCAGTTATTTTTGGACAGTTTCGTTTCTTCTGGAATTTCGAACGCAGAATGTTGAAAAGATTTAAAGGGAACTGATACTATTTCGGCGGACGGGGAGGGAATTTCTGAAACACCCGTTGAACCATTTTCTGAATTTCCTTCTCTGTCATTGGATTTGCATCTTTTATATCATCTGTAACTTTACCCGTCCAGACCAACTGCTTTCTCTTTGTATCGATAATGTCAAAAAAGAAAGAACCTTCGGAATACTCACTCAGGTCCATATATGTATTGGTAAATCCAGAACCCAGGCTGACCGTCTCTCCCTGGCCATAAGTCACATTGGTTTTGGTCCTGCCCTTCATAAGTATGTGAATGTGAATAAATATATCCGGTTCAGCTGCCCATTGGATATCATTTGCATTCATTTCAGAAGATATAGCATTGAACAACCTTCTCTTATTCAGCTGATTCATAGGGATGGAATCAGCCGAGGGTGTGAAATTATAAGTTTCATACCGGTAGAAATTGATCGCATTATCATAATCAATGACATATTTAGTAGAACTGCAAGACGCAAAAAACAGAACTGAAAAACCTATTATAAGGATATTATATATGATTTTCATGCACGTGATTTTAAATTCTCATTTAACCATCCCAATTTTCGTACCAGAAGCTGGGTTCCCTCGAAAAAAAACATATTATACCTTGACATTAAGGTAAAACATGAATTTCTCATCATCAACAGGGACAATCACATAGGTGGGTTTGGACGAGCTGGCCCGGATGATGTCAATTAATCCTAATCCGGAGCCTCCAAAAGGTCCATCATCCCTCTCCCTGAGAATTTGTTTTGAAGTTTCTTTCAGTTCCGCATCTTCAAGAGACAGGAAGTGATCAATCATTTTCTTTAGATGCTGGACCTTATCGACGGCGATATAATTAGCGGCTGTAATAATAAAATGCTGCTTATCAATACCGATGGTAAAAAGGCCCTCTCTCTTTTCACCTATGGTAATTCCGTGGTGCATCACATTTTGTAACATTTCGACCAGAACATGAAACAGGGTCTTATAAGCAGCATACTTGGTTCTTTTGACCATCAGGTTCTTCTCTATCATATTCAACAGGGGAAGAATAGTATGTTGCCTGAAATCGCCCTGGTAAGCCATGATAATCCGGTTTTTACGCAGTATCTGATTGAGCAGAATGGAATGATCTATATGAAGTCCCTTTTTTTGAACCTCCGGTTCATTTTGTTCGTCTGAATCAATGATCATTTGCAAGTAAAAGTAGGCCATCTGATCATTAATCATTTCAAACTCAGCCTCCAGTTTTCTGCCGGATTTTCTTGCCATCTCAATCAATCCAAGTCCCGCTCCTCCCTTGGCAGTAAATTCATCCGTACCAAGCACTCTCATGTATAACTGCTTGAGCTCCTCCCTGCTTAGTTTGTTGATGTTTTCAATCTTTTCCTTCAGCAGCAATGTTTTATTATGCTCAACAAGATTTCCTGAAGAAATGTAAAACTTATTATAGTAATTACGGGTCATGAAATAACCTGATTCATCCTGCAGGAAATCATCGGAAGTCAATTCCTCCCCATAACGAATTACATTCTGAAAGCATTCCGCCATCAGGAAGGACACCTTCTTTTTGATAGACATCTGTTCCTTGCCCTCCTTGAAGTGGGATTCCGACAGGTCGATCAGCCTGATAGTAATATCATCGGCAAAATCTCCGCGATAAAACAGGCTGAGGGTATCATCCTCGATTAGCCTGAAAAACTCATGAAAATCTGTCCATTCCATGAAATGAAAATCTTACGGATTTGAAAGCGATTAATGTTCTAATAAAAATATATTATATTCCGCTGAAATCATAATGTATCTATAATTTTCTAAGGGTAGAAGGTATTGCAGTCTACACTAAAACAGAAAATCAAGACCAATATAAAGCCCCGAAACCCCGTCTCTTTTATCCAGGGCCCTACCATAATCTACAGCAATAATAAAATTCCTGTTCCATGCTATGTGAAGTCCAGCTCCCGCACTGGTATGAAGGGTTTCCGGATCATCCGGAAAAAACATCATTGCATCCGGATCATTGGTAGGAACACCTGACATATCGAATTCATATTTACCGGTAACCATACCTGCATCCATGAATCCGCTCAGAGCCAGATAAAAATTCTGTTTAAATAACCGGAAGTACGCGAACTTCCAGCGAATTTCGATATTTGCCAGAAAATAATCTTCTCCGGCTACCCGGTTCCGCAAAATACCACGCATCGTCTTTGAGCCTCCCATCCCGTCACGGGTCCAGCTAGGGGGACTATTAAAAACAAAGGGCAGCATATAGTAGGGCATTTCCCCTCCCAGTTTGGCCTGGTAACTAAGCCTGTATACGAAATTCAGGTCCTCGGGAACGATGGTAAAATACTGCCGGTGCGTAAGAACCAGCCTTCCGTATGAGAGGGATGAATTACCCAAAAATGAAGGAGAAAAAAGCACCTGTGCTTCCGTCCACATACCTTTCATCGGGTTAGGCTCATTGTCCCTCGTATCATATACCAGTCCCGCTTTAATCAAGGTATTACTCCCCCCATTCATCTGATCGGCAGGGATAATCCCCCAATCATCCGTATACCTTCCATAAAGTCCCCCTCCCACATAAGGCAATTGCTTCTCGGCTGATTTACCCTCATTGAGTTTGCTTGTGTTCACGGTATCCATCTTCATATTCCTGAACTCGAAGCCGGCAAACCAGTGTAATTTATCCTCAATGATATCGCCCATAAAATCTGTTCTGAGCAATAACATTTTCCTATCCATTTTATAGAATAGCCTGGAGAGATAATCCGTTGGATGTGTATCATCCTCAATATTCATGTCATATAGAGATTGATACCCGTTAAAGCCATAAAAATCAAGTGCCTGTTCAGTATTGTAGCTGATTTCAGCAGAAGTTCTGATCCCGGGGATCAAACGGTCCGAATCATACCTTAATATGCTTTTCATACTCCCCTTTGTGGTATTCGACCATTCCATATAAAGGGAGTGATTATACTTGGGATAACGACTGCCATCTCCATAATGATAGAGGTTCAGGATAACGCCGTAGAGAAATCCAATATCAGAATCATATGCCACTGCCGGAACGCCCGAGAGGTTAAAACCAGTTTTGACCGTATCCTCCGCTGCATCATCCTGAGCTGAAAGTCCCCCTGGAAAAAATATCAGGACCAGAAGTCCAATTAAAATCAGGTTCTTCATTAGTTTGATAGTAGGTTAGTATAATGACAAGATAAAAATAAATTCATAAAACATGCCTTCAACGATTTACCTATATATACATCTCAATATCTTTATTTTTCATATCTTGCGTACGAAACCATTTACAATCCCATTCCATGCAAAAAGAAGACATTCAATCTTTGTTTGATGCCATTGATGCATTTGACACAAAAACATTTGTATCCTTCATCGACGAAGAGGCAAATTTTAAGTTTGGCAATATGCCGGTAGTAAAAGGCAGGGATGCCATATTTGAATTCGTCGCAGGATTTTTCCAGGCCATCAAGGGTATTCGCCATACCAACCTGGAATCATGGGAACTTGAAGGGATACGTTTTGTGAATGGTACGGTAAGCTATACCCGGCTGGACGGTTCAATCCTGACTGTGAATTTTTCAAATACTTTCAAGCTAAAAGCTGGTAAAATAAAGGATTACCTTATCTTTATCGACAATTCTGCCTTATTTAAGGCAAACTAATGAAATTCAACTAATTAAATAATATTAAATCCCTAAAAACAATTTAAAATGAAAAGATTTATTATTCTGCTGATTCTCGGCAGCTTTACAATTGGCAGTTCAATGGCCCAAAAAGCTATAGAATTAACAGGTTTTTACGGTTATAGTTTCAATAGTCAGATAAACACGTATTACGGGCAATTCGGTATTAAAGACAATCCAAATTACGGTGGAATCTTAAGCGTTGGTCTCTCCTCAGACGTATTTCGTGGAATTAATGTATAACCGGACAGACACCCGGATTGATTACTATTATTTGAGTAATTCTAAATCCTCTCGATATTTCGACCGAATATTACCAGATTGGTGCGCTGCAGCAGTTTGGTCCCGGGAAAGTCAAACCCTTTGTCGCCGTAACACTGGGAATGGTCCGGTTCAACCTTAAGGAATCGGGGGGTGATTACACTGCGGGAGATGCTTTCAGATTTGCAGCTACCATTGGTGGAGGTGCAAAAATCCTTCTTAGCGACAAGCTGGGAATTCGACTGCAGGCAAGGCTGGGATTGCCAATGGAAATGAATGGCTTATATTTCGGTGCGGGTACCGGTGGGGTATCCAGTGGTGTCGGTTTCCGTATTCCAATGGTTCAGTTTGACCTGAGTGCCGGAGTAATCCTCAGGCTTGGAAATTAAAATATCCCGGTCTTATATTCTGGTCTTAAAGAGCCAGACCATAGGTCAGCTTAATGATCAGCTGGTTTGAATCATAGTCCCATCTGTCGGGCACTGCCTGTTTAAGGTTGTGTTTATATACAATAAACAGATCTCCCAGGGGAGCGAATGTCCATCGAAAACGTGAATAGCTCCCGATTGATTCCGAGTCATTGTCGTACTGAATAAATGTGCTGAAATTCAAATTGGAACTAAAATTCAACAGGGTTCTTACGGCCAGC
The DNA here is from genome assembly GCA_963777115.1 of uncultured Bacteroidaceae bacterium. Taxonomy (GTDB): domain Bacteria; phylum Bacteroidota; class Bacteroidia; order Bacteroidales; family SM23-62; genus SM23-62. The sequence continues at coordinate 134,007 of CAVZPP010000008.1, forward strand.
AGATCTTTTGTAAAATCACCTTCGGGCAGTCTCCCGATATTGTTCTCGAAGGAAAACTCAAAAATAAGGAAGGACATGAGTCTCCAGTTCAGCATTAACCGTACCTGGTCCAGTTTCCCATTGTAAAACCCTCCGGTCTCCCAGCTTGCCATTCCGTTGACAGATCTTTTGCTGGCGGACTGTGCTTCCAGGATGTAGCGCATAAAATGATAAGCCCCGGGCTGAAGGATAACTCCCTCGCTGATTTCAAAAGGATTTTTCAGGTATTCCCCTGAGGGTCTGAAGGTAAATCCAAGCATATCACCGCTCTCAAAACTGGCATTGAAAGGAGTAATAGTTATATCATAACTTTCCCAGTTATTTGCCATATCCGTATAATAAGCAGGCATCAACAGGAATTGGTGCTGGCGAATCAAGGGACTCTCAGGACGGGGCATATAACTAAACTTGGCCAGGTAAATTTTACTGTCCCATCTCGATACAAAACCCAGGGAAGGATCATAATATGCCCCTGTCCTCTGATAACCCAGGAACCAGTCCCACAGGTCGTTCGGATAATCGATCTTAAAGCCCCAGGCTGCCCTCTCCCCTGCCCTGTTCTCTGCAAGATCTTCACGCCCATTCATCTGTCCCCATACTCCAACCAGTAAATTTTTACTTCCCCGGAAGGTGGAATTCTGATAGGTAAAATCCACTCCGCTCGTCCATGCCTGTCCCATTCCGGCAGGATCACCCAGGGTAGATATAAATCCAATCGAGGATTCCTTGAAAATGTTTTGCTTGAGCCTGACTACTCCCAGGGTGGATGCAGGAACCAGTGTATCCACTGCAGCAGTTCGGTTTACCAGTGCTCCGAAATGTGTATTGCTTATTTTTCCATTTATCTTTCCTCCCGCTGTAATCGGAACCTCATTTCCCTTAAAAAGTCCAATCCGCCTGCTGTAAAAAGGCCTGGAAAAAATGCTTCCCATTTGCAAACCAAATTCATAGATATCTGCACCCTCAAGGAAAAATTGTCGTTTTTCAGGGTATAATAAGGGGAAACGGGTCAGGTTTGTTTGTCTTGAATCAACCTCGGTTTCAGCGAAATCTGTATTCACAGTCAATTGGGCATTAATATCGCTGGTGATTCTCTGGGTAATATCCAGGCTTGGCTGCCAGTCATAGGAAGGATTCTCACCTGCATTATTACTAACTTTTCCCACCAGGGAAGCTTTGGGTGTCATCCCTATGCCCAGGTTAAACCTGGGGAGTCCCGTTATCTGTCCCGCATGAATGGTTTGCCCGATTTTATAATCCCGGCTGATCGCCGTCCATCGGTTCACTTCAAGCAATCGTTGAATCCGCCTTTCAACATTAAACCCCCAGGAATCCAATCCCTTTTTAAAAGTCAGGGTACTGACCGGGATCCTGATCTCGGCGGACCATGAATCAATATTTCGCCGGGTACGGGCATCCCAGGCCCCATCCCAGTTGGGGTTCTCACTTTCACCATTCCTGGCGACCAGTGCATCATATCTCGCCCCAAAGGGATTGATGGCAAATATGTAACCACTTCTCCCATCTCCGTATGTATCCAGGATTATTTTAAAATTATCCTCGAACTCCAGGTCTGAATCCCTTGCCTTTGAAAAGGCAACTATTCCATCCGGATTTTCATCAAAACAAATAATGCCGAAGTACAGGTTCTTCTGATCGGCCAGGATTCTAACTGTCATGGGAAAACTGGGGGTTCCGTTCTCCTGAGGGACTATCATTCTGAGATCCCGTATCACTTCTGCAGAAGTCCATGATGCTTCATCCAGGGCCCCATCCATTCGTATGGGTTCATTAAGCTGAGTACAGGCTATTTCAGGTCTGGTAGATTCCCGAACTGTTGTTACGGTAGATTCCTGAGCTGCAGTTCCGGAGTTTTTCTGAGCTGTTAATTGTTGAACTGCTGAAACGAAGAAGAATAAAAATAGAATCAGAAAAAGAACCAATCCCTTTACAATAGGGTTTGAATTCCCTGACCTGTTCATCTGAGTTATGGAAAATGGAATAATCCCCATTTACTGTACTGCCTTTGCTCTCATCACCCTCCATGCTTCATCATCCTCAGGGGGAGGGTTTAATTCATGCTCATTTTTCTGTTCCAGTGTGAGGGCATTAGAGGGACAAGCAGAAATGCACAGTCCGCACCCAAAACAGAAATTCAGGTCCACCGTACAAACATCATCCTCCATTTTCAGGGCATTGAACTGGCATCTATCAATACAGTCCTCACAGGCCGTACAAAGATCCTCATCTACCCTGGCAAAGAAATCTGAACGGTCAACCGAACTAAGGCTGCCATATTCCGCAATACCTCTCAGTACACCGCAGGAACAGGTGCAACAATTGCAGATATAAGAGACATCCGCCTGGGCATTATTGGTAGAATGTACCAGTCCCTCTCTATTTGCCTGCTCCAGAATTTCCAGGGCTTCCTCTTTTGAAATGGCCCGGATATTCTCTACTCTGTCAAAGGCTCCGGCTCGTTTGGAAAAAGTAAGACAGTTTTCCACCGAGTGATCACATCCCTTGCCGATAAGTTTTTGCTGGACACGACAGATGCAGTTCAAGACCCCAAAGGAACGGGCATCATCCATGTAGGTAGAAGCCTTCTCATAGGGCATGACGTCAATGTTAACAGGAATTGTTTTCTCCACCGGTATAACCCTGTGCACAGACGGTGCCTGAGTCATGGTTTTATGAAATGTCTCTTTATAGTACTCCTCAAATAATTCGGCAAATTCCTTGTCTATCTGAGCATTCTGCCGCTCATAAAAACCAACGACGAATGGCATAAGGAAAAAAACAAATCCGAGGCCCGGCTCCCTTCTCAATTCAATGAGTCCTTTTTTAACCATTCCGAAAAGCATGATTTTGGTTTCTGACTCATCCATCCCGTTTGCCTTTGCAATGGATTCAATAGTTGCAGGAGTAAGACTCATACTGGCTGCAAGGGCAGCCTCTGCAGGGCTGAACAATTTAGCAAGAAGTTTTAGCTCGACTCCGCTTTCCGTTCTTGGATAACCATTCGGAATTTTATCCAGGGTTTCCTGTAGTTTTCTGTAAATACTATCCATGTTGTAAAAATAATATTTAATATACCACAGACAATTTTATCCCAACATCCCGGGATCATCTTTTTTTATTATTTTGTGATACTATGAGCAAAAATCAATCCCCTCACCTGATCCGTAAAGCCCTCTCCTACCTTGTGCTGTTGTGTAACGATATTGGCGAAAGATGTGTAGGCAGTCCCGGTAATCTGAAGGCTACTGACTTTTTTAAAAACACCCTAACCGGCCTGGATTGGAAGACTGAGGTCTCTGAATTCCCGGCAATGGATTGGGAAGAAAAGGGAGCCACACTCCGGGCAGGGAACATAGAATTCGAAGTTTTTGCGAGTCCCTATTCAAAGGGCTGCGATGTCAGCGGTATATTGCTCACCGCCTCCAACATCACTGAGCTGGAGAAACTTAATCCTAAGGGCAAAATCCTCCTTCTTCATGGTGAGATTGCCAGGGAACAAATAATGCCAAAGAATTTTGTCTTTTACAATCCCGACAGCCATCAGAAAATAATATCACTTCTGGAGAACAGCGGAGCCAAGGCGATCATTTCTGCTACGGGCAGAAATGCAGCTCTTGCAGGAGGCGTGTACCCATTCCCCCTGATTGAAGATGGGGATTTTGATGTTCCTTCTGTCTATATGACCGAGGAAGAGGGTGAGGGTTTAATACCCCTTACCGGGGAACAGATCACCCTGCAATCGAAAGCCATGCGCATTCCCTCAAAGGGATATAATGTAAAAGCTGTAAAAGGTGATATTGGAAAGGAAAGAATAGTAGTGACTGCCCATATTGATGCAAAAAAGGGTACACCGGGAGCGATCGATAACGGAACCGGGGTTGCCATACTCCTGCTCCTGGCCGAGTTGCTGAAGGATTATCAGGGAAACAGGCTGATAGAAATCGTTGCCCTTAACGGGGAGGATTATTATGCTGTACCGGGGCAGATGAAATACATAGAGGAGAACCAGGATAATTTCAATAGTATCCTTCTTAACATCAATATTGATGGTGCCGGTTATAAAGAGGGTCCCTCGGCATTTTCCCTGTTTGACCTGTCCCCTGAATTCGATCAGAAAGTGAAGAAGGTGATCGATCAATCCCCCGGAATCTGTGTCGGGAAGCCATGGGTGCAGGGGGATCACAGTATATTTATCCAGTACGGCAGACCAGCCATTGCTGTATCCTCTGAATGGTTTGTAAACAATGTTGATTCACAGGATATTACTCATACCCAAAAGGATAATCTTGAGATTGTTGAGCCCTCGAAACTTGTGGAAATCGCTCAGGCCATCGAGGCCTTTATCAGAGCCCTCTGAACCTGAACCATCCGAAATCAGTACTACAGCCATTTTCTCAGGCTGCTAATCAATTTCATTTGCAAATCCTCTGGAAAGAACGTAACTTATTTACGTTTAAGCTGCTTCAACATCGTCTGGCTATATGAAACCATAATATGAATACCCCCTAAAAACCTGTATATATGAAGTTTTCACAGCTTTCCCCTGCCTCAAGTAAAAGATATCTCACCATTATCTGCCTTGTACTAATTTCCGCTCCAATCCTGAATGCCCAGCTCTCAGGCACCAAAATCATTGATATTGACGGGCAAGTAGGAGTAGATGCAGATTATACTTCGATTACAGATGCCGTGGCTGATCTGAACTCACAGGGGGTTGACGCAGCCCTGACCTTCAATATAAAGCCGGGCACCTACGATGAACATGTTACCATCAGAAACTTTCCCGGAGCAAGTGAAAGCAACCGTGTAACCTTCCAGGCTCTGCCGGCAGACTCAGGTGAGGTAGTCCTGGCCTATGACTATGCCTATGTTGGTAATTTAGATACGATGAATCATACGATATTGTTCGATAGCGCAAATTATGTGACGGTCAAACGTCTGGTTTTCGATGGAACAAAGGGATATTTTGACCTGTACAGAATAATTAACATATCCGGAAACTCGGGAAACCTGGAAATCATTAATAACACTTTCGTGGGAAAAGCTTATGGATCACAAGCGGCGAATTCCCTAATCTATTCAAGATATAACAAATCACATGATGTCCTTATTGAAAACAATATTTTCTCGAGAGGTGTATACTATATAAACATGGGGGGTAATGATGCTTCCAACCTGTTTGAAGGACTTATCATAAGGGGTAATCAATTCAATTATCCTATTACCACTTCTGTTTACCTGATTTACCAGGATGCTCCCCTGGTGGAAAACAATAGCTTTCAGAATACTACCGGAATCTGTGTTTATTTAAACAGTATCTATAATGAGTTTATCATCCGGAATAATAAAATGGAACTTTCGGGTGGGGTGGGTATCCAGGTATGGTCCGGAATAGGTTCACTGGATAATCCCGGAATAATTGCCAATAATTTTATCACCAATCATGCAACATCTGTTAATTCACAAGGAATCTCACTGGTATCTAATCCGGACAGAATAAAAATTTATCATAACTCCGTGCTGATCAGTGGTGCATCTATAGAGAATTCGGGGGTATGTTTTTATACGGGTACCACCGGATCGGATGTGGATATCCAGAATAATATTTTTGCGAATTTGAGCGGGGGACTGACTTATTATGTTTCGAAGCCAACGGTAATTACAAACTCTGATTATAATAATTATTATTCCATTGGGGAAAATATTTCCCTTTGGAATGGAATGGATATTAAAGATATTCAGGATTTGATAGAAGTGGGACCGGGAGACAGCCATTCGATCTCGGTAAATCCGGGGTTTATTTCAAGTACTGACCTTCATACCACCAGTTTTTTACTGGATAACAAAGGGGCAAACCTGACATCTACCATTCTCACAGATATCGATGGGGAGTCCCGCAGCACAACACCTGACATTGGCGCCGATGAATTTATCGGGAGCGGATCACCGCTGTCGGGAAATTATACCATCGGAGGAGTAGGGGCAGATTATGCAAATATCAATGATGCTGTTAATGAACTTAGCAGATTCGGAGTATCGGCTCATGTAAATTTCCTGATACGAGATGATAATTCACCCTATAATGAACAATTCAGGATACTGCCCATTGTAGGTGCTGATAATGACAAGCGGGTATGCTTTATGCCGGACCCAACAAATGTAAACCCGGTTGAATTAATTTGCAACTACAGTAAGTATACAATTGAATTCAAGGGTGCCAAATACCTAACTATCAAAAACTTGATTCTAACCAAGAATAGCGCGGACAACAGCAAAATGGTCAAATTAAGTTTAGAGTGCATGTATGACAGTATTGTCGGGTGTACCTTTAATAATTGGAATGCTACTCACGGTGATCAGGAAAGTCTTTATGGTTCCTGCAGCAACCTGTACGGTCTTGTCATTGAATCAAACCGGTTTAACGGGGGATATTGTGCGGTATGGCTTGAATCATCGGGAGCAGATTACCCGGCCGGATTCAGGATCGATTCAAATTATATCCTAAATCCACATGATATGGGTATTACGATCAAAGGATGTAAGGATTTTGTTATCCAGGGTAACGAAATACTTAAGAATAACAGCCACTATCTGTTTGATTACAGCATTAAACTTGATGATTGTCGTGAAGGATTTCTTGTCAATGGGAACAGGATCAGTCAGGGAGGTTTGTATGCTATTTATATTAATAATACAATAGCAAACTCCTCTGATCCGGGAATTATTTCCAATAATTACATCAGGTACAGCAATGAGTCCTACGCGGGACGGGCACTCTACTGCATAAACAGCGAGCATATAGGAATCTACCATAATACAGTTATACAGGAGGGACAAAAGCCAACGCTGACAGATGGAGCACTAATTCTATCCGGGGGGAGCAACCTGAGTGTCAAGAATAATATATTCTGCAACTATGGTAATGATGTGGCAGTTGACGCCTCATCCGGTAACCTGACGGATTTCAGTCATAATACCATATTTACTACATGGAATACACTCATTCGTTATGATGGGACAGAATATTTTTCATTGGCTGACCTGGAAGCTGATCTGGGAACAACAATGAACAGCTATGAGTTCAAACCCAATTTCACAAGCCCTGGAGATTTTCATACAAACAGCGGAGTGTTGGACGGGACAGGAATAAGCATTCCCGGCATTGTTGATGATCTGGACGGGGAGCTGCGAAGTGATCCGCCTGATATCGGGGCTGATGAGTTTACCCCAGATGAAGGCCCCATCCCGGCCGGCACTTATACCGTAGGCGGAGTTTCTCCTGATTATATTTCTTTTACTTCTTTATTCAATGAATTACAGATCAGAGGAGTTTCTGGTCCCGTTATTTTCAAAGTCAGGAAAGATGTTTATCCGGAAATACTCGAGCCTGTTATAGGTATTCCGGGCAGTAGTCCCATTAATACAGTAACCATCGAATCTGAGTCAGGAATTCCGGAGGATGTATTTCTTTACAGCAGTACAAGCTCAATGACAAATGCTCTCCTTACACTCAATTGCGTGAGCCATCTAACAATTAGAAGTATCACTTTTTCTACAACTAAGTATTTTGTCTATACAGTCAATGTCTTGGGGCGTGTAAAAAATCTTCGTTTTATCGACTGTGTTTTTAGCCGCATTTCAGGAGGAAATAATAATGTCCAGGTCAAAGCCAATACTCATTCATTACTCTTTCTCGAAAATGAATTTCAGGGAGGGGAAATCGGCCTGAATATTGAAGGCTGGTCCCAGGAACCTGCAGAAGACACACGGATAATCAAAAACCATTTCACAGGTTACAATAAATTCTATGGAATATTGCTTAACTACCAGACTGCACCCGGGGTACTTGGCAACGATATCCTGAACGAGGAAAGAGAAGGTTTCACTGGCATGTACATTTTGAACTGCTATGATGGTCTGCTGGTAAACGGGAATAGGATAAACAGCATTAAATCTGGAAACGGTATCTCAATATATTCATGTACTGCAGCTCTTCCTCTGCGGAATCTTGTCGCCAACAACCAGATAATCGTCGGAGGAAATACCATAAACACCTCCCGGGGAATAGTGATTTCAAGTTGTGAAAGGGCAGGACTGTATTATAACAGTATTAAAATAACCAGTCAGGATACTATATCTTCAGCCGGTATCCACGTTTCAACCAATAATACCGGCATTGATTTACTGAATAATAATGTCTCCAATTCAGGAGGTGGTTATGCATACATAGTTGATGAATCATCTGCAGTGTTTCTTTCTGATTTTAATAATTATCACAGTACGGGGACGAACCTGGCAAAATGGGTGGATACGGAGGTTGAGGGACTTACCCAATTGCAAAACCTCAGCGGCAAGGAAGCCAACTCCCTTTCCCTTGACCCGCTATTTGTTTCGGAAACAGACCTTCATTCAGACGAGATGGCCCTGAATGAAAAGGCAACGCCGCTTGCTGAGATCACTTATGATCTTGACAGTCTGAGACGAGACCCTTCCAAACCTGATATTGGGGCCTTTGAAAACACCTGCGGGGTTCCGAAATTCAATATTACTGTTCTCTCCGGATGCCTGGGAGATTCAACTGTATTCATCGATAATACAACCGGAATTGATCAAGGATCCTCCATCGGATGGGATTGGGACGGAGATTTTGTTCCCGAGGTGTATTCGGACGGAATGAATGATACAATTAAACATCTTTTCCCTGAACCGGGAAGCCATACCGTTAATTACATTGTATCCCAGCTGTTGGGATGCCTTGACAGCAAATCCCTGAATGTTCCTGTACTGGAACCGCCGGAACTATCTGTTGAAACAACCGGGGTTTATTGTGATGCCACCGATGGAATGGCCGCGGTAACGGTGCTGAACGGGGATGGACCTTATGAATACTACTGGTCAAATGGCAGCAGAGAAAATTCTATAACTGGACTGAACATCGATTACTATTCGGTGACTGTATCAGACAGCAATAATTGCAGCAGCACAAAGGACATTTATATTGACGAAGCGATTGATGTCGACGTTGTGCAGCTGAAAAAATCAACCTGTGGTAAATCGGATGGTATTGCCACTGTGACAGCCACCGGGGGCTATCCTCCTTACAAATATGTGTGGACAGACGGGGATACACTGGCCACTGACTCCAGTTTGGTAGCCGGACAGCATTTCGTAAATGTGATTGACTCCAAGGGCTGTTATGCACGTGGAAGTGTTACCATTGAAAATGATGGCAGTGGTCCTTATATATCAGATTACAAAATCACTCTTCCTAAGTGTTACGGTGAAATATCCGGTGAAATTGATATCAGCATAAAAGGAGGATCTTCTCCATACAAATTCAAATGGTCGAACGGAATGCTAACTGAGGATGTGGATAATCTGGAAACCGGCATATTCAATGTAAGCATTAAAGATGCCAAGGACTGCATTGGCTCAGGAAGTTTTGAGATAATCCAGCCCCGGGAACTGAAAGTCCAGGCAATAATTGAAGACGCAAGCTGTGAGGGATCTGACGGAAAAGCAGTAGTCCTCGCCAGCGGGGGAACAAAACCCTACAGTTATTTCTGGTCAGACAGCACTAATATTGCTGTTGCTTCCGGACTCCAGGCCGGCATTTATTATGTACAGGTCAGCGACATTAATGGTTGTGAAAGGACTGAACCCGTAGTTGTCAATAGTGCTGGGGGACCGCAGATTAGTTTTAAGAACATACAGGGAGTCGGATGTAAGACCACAAATAACGGGGCTATTCAGATTACAGTTTCAGGAGAAGGTCCATACACTTATGAATGGATGCCAGGTGGAGAAATAACAGCAAATCTCGATGGACTCAGTCCGGGTATCTATAAAATTAAAGCCACCGATAAAAATGGATGTTCAGGATTCAACCAGGCAGAAATCACTCAGGCTCCTCCACCTGTCAATCCTATCTGTCTGGTGACAGTGGATTCTGCTACTCAGATGAACCAGGTTGTCTGGGAAAAAATCAATACAACTGATGTTGATTACTACAATATCTACCGTGAAGGCTCGTACTTAAGTGATTATCATCTGATCGGATCACAAGACCTGAGTACTCCGGGAATATTCACCGATTCAATTGCAGATCCGACTATCCATTCCTGGAGATACAAACTATCGGTTGTTGATGTATGTGGAAATGAATCTGAGCTGAGTGAGCATCACAAGACCATTCACCTGACAATGAACCGGGCAATTGACAATACAGTGAATCTTATATGGGATGAATACGAGGGATTTGATGTCAACACATACAATTTATTCCGATCCGGTACAACTGCAGCTCTAGAGGAAATTGCATCATTATCATCAATTAATAGTTCCTTCTCAGATAAGATTGCTCCGGAGGAAGATCTTATATACTTTGTTAAAGTGCCCCATCCTACAGGCTGCCTTTTGAACAATTATAAGGCAGCTACCCTGAACGATGCCAGGTCAAACAGAAAAGATAAATTAAAAACCGGGACCGCTACCCGGCAGTTAATTTCAGGTCAGGATCATCCGGAAATATTTATTTATCCAAATCCCGGGACAGGAGTTTACCAGTTAAAATTCAACTCAGACCAGAAAGGCGCAGTGATTATTCGGATAATGGATTTATCCGGAAAAATTCTTGCGGTTTCGGAGATCAATAATCCCATTGGGAATGTTGAATATGAATTAGATCTCCGTGGATATGAGGATGGCTTGTACCAGTTCACGGTATTAAGCGGATCGAATCTATATCACCGGGTGATCATAAAGGAATAATACGAATCAATGATTGATTGGTCGGTTGAATGAAAGATTGTTTGGTTGGTTGGTTGACTGGTTGATTGGTTGGCTGGTTGGTTGATTGGGATGAGATCGATTTTATGGCAACCGGTTAATTTATCAGCCGGTTGCTTCTTTCATCTCCGTGAGGGTTTTCTTCATCCTCCCAATATAATTATCAATTTCATCGGGAGTCTCAAAACCAACAATTACTGAGTTTACACTGCCTAAACCAAGGACGAATCGTAAAGAATTATCAATCTTTTCTGAATCATCTTTTAGTTTGCCGTTTCCGACCAGCTTCATGCCTATCAGTCCCTTGCCTGCATCATGCAACTTGTGGAGAAGGGCCACGACTTTTTCAGGTTCCTTCTGGTCCATTGCAATCCCATAAGGATTGATTCGGGCATGGACCACATCTGTCCAGGGACTCTCAATAGCAGCCTGCATGGCTTCGGATTTATGAACAGAGACCCCATGTGCCCGGATCAGCTGTCGGGATTTAAGATCCTCCATGATATCCATCTGCCTTTTATAGCTATCGGTCCAGTCCCCTTCCACCATACAATGAATCTGAACCAGATCCAGGTAGTCGGTCTTCATCTCTCGCAGAAATCTTTCCACTACAATATTGGCATCAGGCCTCTCCGGCTCGGGAATGCCTCCATCCCTGAACCAAATTTTGGAGCTAAGGGTGATCTGATCCCTGGGTATTTCCTTAAGAGCCTCAGCAACCATATCATGGGTGCCATAGGTATCTGCACAGTCAAAAAACCGGATTCCCCTGTCATAGGCATGACGGAGTACTCCGAGACTCTGACTCCTGTCCTGCCGGGTCAGGAAGGATTCCCTCCAATTGGCATGATTCCCGGTCCCCATCCCCAGCAGGGTAGTTTTAATCCCTGAATTACCCAGGGAAACCAGTTGAAAAGGGTCGGTGGACATGGAGGCGGAGGAACAGGATGTAAGGGGATTACTGAACATAAGGAATCCTGTACCTAACGAAAGAGCTGATAAAAATTCCCGGCGGTTAAATCTCATCTTTTCCATAGTTTACATATTTTAATTTCAGATGCTGAATATTATCCTGAAGATTTATCAGTTGAGCGTTTGCTTTTTTTTTCCAAGCCTGCGGTAAATGCAATGTTCGTCCTTGCAACTATCACAGGTATAAGGATGGTATTTAACTTCCTGCCCGATTCCGATGAAACCACTTACTGATTTAATGGGATGCATCAGGGATGAAGGAGACAGGCTTATCCCGCAAAATTTTTCCGGGAAAAAGGAAAATAATTCCTGCTGGTTTTTTACCGGCCAGTTACAATATCCCGGACTGTAACGATTGGTGATGGACTTTCCATTTTTACCAACCTCTTCCCCAATGATTGAATGAAGCTTGTTCGCGGTAGCCTCTGCAATTTCTGATCCAAATGCATCAATGACGAAACCTGTTACTGGATCACCTGTAGCATTCACTTCTTTGGTCCATTCCCCGATCCCATTACCGGCAGTGCAAATAAAAACACCAAGACTTTCAGATTTTCGGAGCACCCGGGTGACAATTTTGTCCGTCTCAAAAGTCTGTCCCCCCACCCTGACCTGGTTTTCTCCCAGGTCAAATTCGGGATGGTCAAGAATGATGAATCCGCCTTCGGGATTGCAATGATTCTCAAGTTGTTTGTATACCTCATTGATAATATCCGGAAAGGGATCTGGTGACTCACCCGGTTCATAACCCATCAGACGTTCGATATCTCCCTTATCAATGGGGAGTTCCGAAAGGGTAAAGTGGCTATGATAGGGTACCATTAATTTTGAAAATTATGAATGTGATTCATCAACCCAACGCCGGATGTTCTGAATAAAACCTGGATTGGTTCCACAGCATCCACCAATGATATTAATATTGAGATCAAACAACTTTTGAATATATGCCTGCCAGTCATCCGGTGAATCCGGGAACTTCATTTCTCCTTCATGATATGCCGGAATTCCTGCGTTTGCCTGGATAAGCATGGGCATTTCAGTTTCATTTCTAAGCTGAGTGGCCACGCCAAGCATTTCCTCTGTACCCTTCCCGCAATTCGAACCAAGTACTGTCACCTTTTCAAGAAATTCAGCTGCTGCCAATTGGGCAGGTGTAATCCCCATCATGGTTGCATACTGATCTTCCCCTGCTGTTTCAAAGCTCATAGAACAGACCAGTGGCAGGTTTGTATTCTCATGACAGGCTGTGATGGCTATTCCAGCCTCCTGCAGATCGGTCATGGTTTCAATGATCAGAAGATCTGCTCCCCCCTTTTCCAATCCCATTCCCTGTTCTGCAAATGAATCAAACATCTGGGACTCGCTGACCTCTTCTGTAATAAGGATCTTGCCTGTGGGACCGACAGATCCCATAACAAATACTTTCATCCCCTGCTGCCTTCCGTGAAATCTCAGCGGCCCTGGCATTCAGATCCATCGCCTGATTCCCCAAACCATAATGATCAAGTTTAATGCGGGTCCCTCCAAAGGAGTTGGTCTCAATGATATCTGCACCTGCCTCGACATATTGCCTGGCTACGGCCTCAACCCGTTCCGGAAAATCCTTATTCCATTTTTCCGGACAATCCCCGGCTTTGAGTCCCTCGTTCATCAAAAGAGTACCCCATGCACCATCAGAAACAAGTACTTTTCCTTTTTTTAAGGCATTTAAAAAATCAGGCATTTTATTTATTAATTAGTTCTATACAGCTTCCAGGTATTCAACCGCTCCCTGTGGATCCGGGGCATAGAAATCAGCCCCAATGGTATTCTTGAAGTCCTCTGTTAAGGGAGCCCCTCCTATCAATATCCTTGTATCCGGGTATTTCTCCTTGATTGACTTGACAGTACCTTCCATGTTTACCATGGTAGTAGTCAAAAGGGCTGATAGTCCGATAATACAACCCGGATATTGCTCAATGCTCTCCATGAACTTATCCGTGCTTACATCTACTCCCAGGTCAACAACTTCCCAGCCTCCTCCTTCAATCATCATGGAAACAAGGTTTTTTCCAATATCATGCAGATCCCCTGCCACGGTTCCTATTACAAAGGTTCCTTTCCGTTGAACGGCTCCGGAGGCAAAAAAGGGTTTGAGGTGAGCCATTGCGGCCGACATCGATTTTGCAGACATAAGGACCTGTGGGACAAATACCTTATTCTCCCGGAATTTTACTCCGACTTTCTGCATCCCAACTACCAGTCCCCCGCTTAAAACCTCTTCCGGACTGATTCCCTGGTCAAGGGCCTCCCTGGCAAGTTCATCGGCTCCGGGTTGGTCTTTCATATCTGGCGGGTAGGGGGATTGTTTGTTGATCTTTCCGAATTCTACGCAATGTGCAATTTGTTCAAGAATTGTACTCATGATTTAGAATTATTTAGTTATACAATAATGGTAATTTTTGTTCTACATTCCATATTCTGATAGTATTATTTTATCCGGGTCCAGCTTTGGTCGACTATTCCCGTTTTTTAAATCTCAGGTCTGTCTTTTTATTAATCTGGGTTGAATCACATACTGTTTTATTACGCCCTCCTTTTTTGCAATCAGAGATGCTGTATGCCTTACCATCTCATCATAACATGGATCTACAACTGTGATACCCGGCTCAAAAAATTCAGTCAGTTCTGTATTGCCATAGGATACAAGTGAAACTTCCCCGGGCACTCGAATGCCCCAGTTTTTCAGGCGTCCAAGGACTTTCATAGATTCTATATCCGAACAGGACAGAATCCCTCCAATATTGTTTTCCTTCAAATATTCGAAGCTCATTAACCTGGCATTATTTAAGACATTGACATTATGTTCCGGTGATATTCTTTTAACAATCCCAGTAAAGGTCTGCTCAATAAGTTCATTGAGCAGATCCCTGCCTTTCCATGTATCATTTTGCACAAGAAGAAGATTTCGATTGCTCTGGGAAACCAGGTATTCCACAGCCCTGAGTATTCCCAGGTCGTAACTTTGAATGACATACTTAAACCATGAACCTGCCATGGTATGATCAATGAGGATTACTTCAGTACGACCCGGAATCAGGTGCCTGTAGAATTCAGCGGTAAGCATTTCATTGCTGTTCGGTACCACAATTACTGCTTCAAATCCCTCTTTAACCATCATTCCTACCAGCTTTTTTTCCTCCCCCGGATCATTATAGGTAATGTAATGGATTATTTTTCTTCCCTGGCTACCGGCTTCCGCTTCAAGATGAACAATGAGGTCCTCAATATTAGAGGTAAATGTCGGAACGATTATTCCCCATGTTTTCTGCATGGGTGCCTGGGGGGTTATAAAAGATCCTTTTCCGGGGATCGAAACAATCAGGTTTTCCTGCCTCAGCCTGCTTTGAACCAGCTTGGCTGTCTCCCTTGAGACCGTATGCCTTTCCATCATCCGGTTGATGGAATCTATCCTCTGTCCAGGTTCCATATCCTGGATTAATATGCGGTCCCGGTAGAAATCCGTCAACCTCTTGTAAATGGGTATAAATCCTTCCTGTTTCATGAATAACTTTTGCAAAGTATTAAATTACAAAAATAAAACATCACATACCATCATACTTGATTATTAAAAAGCACATTCAGATTTTAAGTAAATTGCAGACCTAAAAACTGATTGTCGTTTCATGAAGTACAGGATTTCCTTTTTCCTCTTTCTCCTTGCCCTCCTGCAGGGGGGCTATTCTCAGAACTTGTTGGACTGGGAGAGAATTGATCGGCTTACTGATTCATTACCGCCTGAAATTCAGATCTATAAAGCTTCAGGCACCATAGGCGGGGATACCCTGACAGCATATTACAGCAAAACCCGTCTGCAAACCGGTAATCTTGCATTGTACCCGGTATTTTCAAAGACCAACAAGAAACCTGACAAATACATCCAGGAAAGTTCGGATGACATCCTGCTACTGACAAACGGCGGATACTTCGGCACCAATGTTTCCTACAGCCTCGTATTGAATAATTACATTACCCATGCACCTAATGCCAGGGCTGTGAACAGGACATATAATTCCCAAAACTACCTCTACTATCCCACCCGGGCGGCATTTGGGATCAGTGCAAACCTTGTTGCGGAAGCAGGCTATGTGTATACTTTCCAGAATGATAACCAGACCTATATATATCCCGAAGCGAGTCCGATTACAACAGACAGCCTTCCACTGCCCCAGCCCAGCCCGGAATTCCCCCCCGGAGGTAAACCCTGGAAGGTAAGTGAAGCCATCGGAGGGGGGCCGCTGCTTATCCGGGACAGTATTATCAATACGAATTATGCGGTCGAATTTTTCTCCCCGGACTTTACTTCAAACCCTCATCCAAGAACTGCTATTGGAATGACCGGTGAGGGGGATCTCATTAATCTTGTCATTGACGGTCGGCAGTCCCATTCCAAAGGAGTCAGCCTGGAGGTCCTCTCCGGTATTTTACTGGAAATCGGCTGCGTGCAGGCCATAAACCTGGATGGGGGCGGTTCTTCCTGCTTTTTCATGAAGGATAGCCTCCTGAATAAACCCTCTGACGGGAGCACCAGGTTTATCCCCTCGGTAGTGGCTGTGAAAAGTACCAGCAGGTATAATGCCTCTGATTCAATGGATTTTGAGTTTTTAAGTGATCCTTCAGATTCTCTGGGGGACAGCTATTTCGGTTTGGAAAAAACTTTTCTTTTCCCTCAGGGGAAGGCAGGCATGTTTTTAATACATAATATCATCCCTGCCGAATACAGGTTGGAATACGCCGTACCCGGACCAGGCGAAACTGATTTCTCCGGTAAAGCCGAATTTATTCTGCACCGGGGAATAGGACAAAGGGATACTATCATGGCAGATCTCCGGAATCTTCCGGACGCCCAATTCATCAACCTTGGAAGATACCAGATCGGACTGTCTGACAGCCTTTACATAAATAATCACAGTGAAGCGGATCTCCTTCCGGTAAGCGGGCTAAGGCTGATCCGGACGGGAACGGGACTGCCCACCGTTGAACTGGACCCGGCAGATTATTCAGGCACTCATTTCAATAATGAACATGTAAAATTCAGTGTAATTGCAGGCAGCCAGAATAATTCCAGGCTTATAAACGGTTTCATGGTTTATGAGCAAATTGGAGGCCAATTCATTAAAATCATTGAGAAGGATTTTATACCGGTTTCAAGCTATGAGGATTCTGTCGACTATCTGATCACTGTCCCTGCTGACCAGATTAAGCTGTATTCCGTTATATATGATGAACTTGGTGATTCTTCCTTTGCAGTTTACACCATAAAGATTGATAATAGTCCCCCTAGCATCGGCCTTGGAAGAAATTCGGTATTAACGGGAGGCGCCGGCGATACCCTGAAATTTGTATTAAAGCTGTTTTCCGCAAATCACCCGCTGAAGGATTTATTTATCTATAAGAATCCGGATTCCGAAAATCTGCAGCTCGAACACTTACTACCGGATCCCATCGGAGATACAATCATCTATACCTATCCAATTGAAGCCGGGGATTACCCCGGGATCATCTTCAGATTCGATCTGATCGACACAGCCGGATACTTGGGAACAAGAGTGATAAATACCTATGTGACTTCGCTCCAATCGCCTGTTCAGCAGGATCATTCCTGGTATTATAATCCGGGAGATAATTCCCTGGTTTGCAAAACACCTGGGATCGCGGGACAGGGATTAAAGGATTTTATCCTCCATGATATCCACGGTCGGGTACATTTCCGAAAAAGGATCCATGATGAAAAAGTACATTTCATTTACCTGCCTGAGCTGGAAGAGGGCATTTACCTGGCAAAGCTGGTGAAGGAAAACTTTATCCTGACCATGAAACTTGTCATTTTAAGATAAATCCCGGCCCGAAATAATATTAATTCTGATAATCAATGATTATATTGAACGCACATTAAATCAACCTCCCTGAACTATGTCCGCCCAAACTAAACCAGCCCCGGGAATTGGATTCGACAACGAAGCCTACATTAAAGCACAGACGGCCTCAATTCTTGAGCGGGTAGACCATTTCAATGAAAAACTATACCTGGAATTCGGAGGAAAGATTATGTATGATTACCATGCATCCAGGGTCCTGCCGGGTTTCGATCCGAATGTCAAAATGCGCCTCTTACAGGAACTAAAAGATAAAACAGATATCATTCTCTGTGTACATGCAGGGGACATTGAAAGAAAAAAAATGCGGGCCGATTTTGGCATCAGCTATGATTCCGATTCATTAAAAACCATTGATGATTTCAAGGAATGGGGCATAGAAATTACTGCTGTAGTAATCACCAGGTATCAGAACCAGCCCCAGGCAAAATCTTTCAAAAATAAGCTGGAAAGAAATGGCATCAAGGTTTATACTCATGCTCATACCAAGGGCTACCCCATGGATGTAGACCTGATCGTCAGCGACCAGGGCTATGGGGAAAATCCATACATTGAAACTAAAAAACCTATCGTTGTAGTTACGGCACCCGGACCGGGAAGCGGAAAACTGGCCACCTGTCTGAATAATCTTTATCATGATTACAAGCGGGGTGTAAAAGCCGGTTATGCTAAATTCGAAACTTTCCCGATCTGGGATATTCCTCTTTCCCATAAAGTGAATATTGCCTATGAGGCAGCAACGGTTGACCTGAAAGATATTGTTCAGATTGATCATCATCACCTGGAGGCCTATAATGTAAAAACTGTCAATTACAACAGGGATATCGAAGCTTTCCCTCTGCTAAAAAGGATATTTGAAAAAATCACCGGGGAAGAGTCTATGTACAAATCTCCCACAGATATGGGTGTTAACAGGGCAAGTACAGGTATCGTGGATGATGCGATAATTACCGAGGCCTCACACCAGGAGATCATCCGGCGTTATTTCCGTTGTGCGGTTGAGTATGCAATGGGACTGGTGGACAGGGAAGCGCTGGACAGGTCAGTGCTGATCATGGAAAAGGTAAATGCAAGAGTGGAGGATCGAAAAGTCGTTCTTCCTGCCAGGCAGGCTGCCAGGGATGCGAAAAAGACCGGCAAAGGAAGTGAAGGAATGTTCTGCGGCGCGGCAATCGAACTCAGGGATGGGAGCATCATAAGCGGCAAAAACTCTCCCCTTATGCATTCGGCCTCAAGCCTTATCCTTAATGCGACCAAACACCTGGCAGGCCTACCAGACAGTATGCTCCTCCTGCCGGCCAACATGATTGAACAGGTAACCTTCCTGAAAAAAGAAATCCTCAACGGCAAGATGATCAGCCTTGATGTTGAAGAAACCCTGATAATGCTTGGGATATCTGCGATCTCCAATCCTGCTGCACAACTGGCAATTGAAAAACTCTCAGAACTTCGGAACTGTGAGGTCCATCTGACCCATATTCCCACTCCAGGGGATGAAGCGGGACTCAGGAAATTACATGTCAATCTTACCTGTGATCCGGAATTTTCTTCAAAAAGCTTGTTTTTGGGGGACTAAACCGGAAGCTGAGGATCATTTTACCGGCCGAATAGTAAAACTGTAGTAGTATTCATGGGGCAGTACCCTGTATTCCTCATGTGTACGTGCTCCCCAGCTGTTATCACCGCCTACTCCCATTTGCTTATGGTCTATATTCAGGGTAATATTTTCCTCTTTCACAAGATCATAGGTATGCTTGAAATCTTTTCGGGGCTCATTGCAATACTGATCCCTTGAATAATATTGTGCATTAAAACAAAGCGGGGTATCTCCCTGAATTAAGAACCCGGTTCCTGATTCATCAGTAAAGGAAACCCAGCGGGTATCGGTCCGGTAAGCATTTTCCTGGGGACGGATATAAGCATGGTGAAGTTCTTCTACCTCCGAGGACCATACCCCGAATCTGGCCGAGGTTTTCCGGTCGATATAATTTTCATGCGGACCTCTTCCGTACCATTCCGCATAGGCAAGCTTACCCGGAACTTTTGTCTGCATCCCAATACGGGGCAGTTCCTTATAAACTACATTGGGTGCCAGGATAAATTCATTCTGCACCTCAACCTCACCCTTTTCATTAATAATATACAGGCTGTTAAATTCAGCGGATACTGATTTAAGGAATCGCTTTACAGTAATATGCACTCCATCAGCGGTTTTTTCATGGTCCATTGATTTAACCACAGAGGTTTTATCCGCATCCCTCCAGATCTTAAGCCGACCTGGCATTCCATTCCCATAATCATTATCCGTCGGAACCCTCCAGAAGTCCGGGTGCAGCTCATCAACAATACAGGGTTTCTGATTATAAGAGAGTTGTTGAATATTACCTGTTTGTGTATTAATGATGACCTTGACAAGATCGTTTGAAACGGTGAGTACAGAAAAATTCTCAAACACGGTCAGCTCCGCCTGACCAGAACCCAAATCAGAATTCGAATTCGAACTCGAACCGGAATCAGCATTAATATCCCGGTCCTGATCACTGGAGCTTAAGTCCCTTTTCGCCTTTTGTACAAGGACCTGGTCAAAAGCTATTTCATGTCCCTCTGGAACATGAAAATTCTCGACTCCTTTGTGGCACTGATACCGTCAAAAAGTACTCCCTGGATTCCTGCAGGGTATTCTTATAAGGAATCGCAACTTCAAGACTTTCTCTTGGAGGCAGATCAATTTCCAGGCTGCCCTGTTCCACTGATAGACCATTCTCAAGTAATTCCCATCGTACATCATAGTCCGACAGATTTGTGAAAAAGGAATTATTATGGATCTCCGCTATTCTATCCTGAATATTGGCAATCTTTTATCCTGAAATTCTGGTAGGCCTTTTTCACTTCCCATAAATGGGGATTTGGTTTCCTGTCCGGTTGAATCAGTCCATTGATACAGAAATTACCGTCCTCCTGGATACTGTCCGGCGTTAAATCTCCTCCATAGGCAAAATACCTCTCACCATTCTCATTAATATCTTCAAGACCCTGATCAACCCAGTCCCATATACACCCCCCCTGTAGCAGATCGTAAGATTCGATTACATCCCAGTAATCCTGCAGGTTGCCCACACTATTCCCCATGGCATGTGCATATTCACACAGAATCATGGGCCGGTAATTACTTTCATCCAGGGCATAATTTATCAGCTGACCGATTGTAGCATACATAGGTGCATAGATATCGGTATGTTTTCTGAGGCTTCCCTGTTCGAACATAACCGGCCTATCGTCATGATCCTTTAACCACTCATAGCTTTTCCTGTAATTATATCCGTCACCTCCTTCATTTCCCAGGGACCACATGATCACAGAGGGATAATTCTTGTAGTTTTCATACAGTCTTTCAATCCTGTCCAGGTAGGCTTTTTCCCATAATGGTTTATCGGCAATATGATTATCGTTATCATATGCATGCTGCTGGGCAGCCCCCAGGGCATGTGATTCAATATTGGCTTCAGCAATTACATACAGGCCATTACGATCACATAATGTATAAAAATACGGGTCAGTCGGGTAATGGGAGGTTCTAACCGTATTGATATTGAATTGTTTCATCAGGGCCACATCCTTTTCCATTGTTTCCCTGGGGATATAATGACCTGATTCCGGGTGATGATCATGCCTGTTAACACCCTTTATCAAGACTGGCTGTCCATTTACCAGTACTTGTCCCTCTACAATCTTCACCTCCCTGAATCCCACTTCTGTTGCAATCGTTTGCAGAATTTCGCCTGAACGATCCTTCAGCGAGATAACAAGGCGGTAAAGGTTTGGCTTTTCGGAGGACCATAATTCCGGATCATCCAATGTAAGAGTCTCCTCTAAACTCGATGCGGAATTCTTATTCAGACTGAATTGACTGATTGCAGACCTCAGAATTTTTTTGTCCATATCCAGGAGTTTGTATTCCAGGGAATAGTCCTTGGTATTGGAGGCTGAATTATTTCTCAGGGGAACTTTTAAGTGAAGTGATCCTCTGGTATATTCTTCTGACAATTCTGGCTGGACGCTGAGGTCTGCCATAAATACTTCAGGGGTACGCAGAAGGTAGACATCCCTGGTAATTCCGCTCATGCGCCAGTAATCCTGGCATTCAAACCAGGATCCGTCACTCCACCTGTAAACCTCGCAGGCCAGTGTATTATCACCTGCTTGAAGGTATTTTGTTATGTCCCATTCAGCGGCCGTTTTTGCATCCTGGGAATAACCGATTTTCTCACCGTTGACCCATACATAGAAAGCAGATTTGACCGCACCAAAGTGAAGTACTACCCTGTCTCCCTCCCAGCCTTCGGGAATTGAAAAAGAGGTTCTGTAGGAACCTACGGGAGTCCATTGATGAGGAATTTTCGGAGGTTCCGGATTCCTTGTAAATGCATATGGATGATTCAGGTAGATAGGTATACCGTAGCCCTGCAGCTCCCAGTTCCCCGGCACCTCTATTGATTCCCATGAAGAAACATCATATGCAGGCTTATAAAAATCCACCGGCCTGTCAGCCTGCTTTTGAACCCAGTTAAACTTCCAGAGTCCGTTTAACAGGAGGTAATCCGAATTGTATTCCAATCCCATTCCAAAAGCCCCCTCCTCTGAAGGGTATTGCATAAACAATGCTCTGGGTTGCTCTTTACCGTAGCCCACAACTTCGGGATTTTCCCAATCGTAGGGTGTTTGTGAAAATGCAAAATGGGCGATGGATATTCCGAGTAGAATGAACTGGATATTTTTCATGCTAAAAAACTTTAAGATTTTTTTCAAAAAACAGAATGATTAGGCCAAATCAAGATAGTTATTTAAAATATTACATCAGATATCTTGTTAAATGTAGAGTTATACCGGTCTGCAATGATAAGTTTTTTATCCAACAGGTCCACCGAGTCTTCATCAATATCCCCTACAACCCTGATCTCAGTCCCACTATAAGCCACCTTCACTGCCTCATCCACGCTTTTAAAAGGCCATTCCCGGGTACCAAATCCACCTTCGGGAACATTCCCATCAACCGGATTCACATACAGCAGGGGGGGATACCAGTAATGTTCCCTGATGCTTTGCAATTCCTTCTCATATTTTTCCATCTGGTAATTGTCATCCCTTGCATTCAGGAATTCCTGGGCTACATGCTGAGGGGCAACCTTTACAATATTCAGCCAGAGATTCCATTTCGGAGTATTGAAATCCGATAACCAGTAAACAAAAAGCTTATGGTTGTAGAACAGTTTCCGGGCAGCTACATATAATTCCTCACTCTCCTCTCCCGTTTCCAACATTGCCTGAACCTCCCTCATATACTGTCCCGTCAGGTTTCCATGGTACCAGCGATTGCCTTCGTACAGACGGATGTATTTTTCCAGGGTATCGGACTGGGATTCACTGATTTCCCATTCCTCGTAAAGTTTTTTCAGCTCTTTATTAATCTGATTTTCGATCTCTTCATCGCTTTTCCAGTTATATTTTGCCACTCCCTTTCGCGCATGAACCCCGAATCCTTCCTTTCCAAGCATGGTTCCCAGCTGAATACTTGTTAATTCATCGGCAACGGGACCACTTTGGTGGATGCGCATGGATTTCACATCTTCGTATTTCAGCAGATAGAGCCGTACGATATCCAATTCTTCATACAGTCCCTCTCTATTCTCTTCAGCGATGTATTTCTTCAGATTTATCAGGTTTTTTGCCAGGGGAATAAAACATTCAGCCAGGGTATTGATCCGGATCTGGGTATCCCAGTAATAGGGCCATAATCCCTGATCATCAGATAAATGCATCTCGGGACCTGTAGCCCAGGTAGGGTAACGTCCCACATCGAACTCCTTCCATTTTGCATATTCCAGGCTGTTTTTCGGAGGCATATATTTGGGGGGATTCCATGCCCACTCCTGTTTTTCCGTCTTTGCTTCTCCTCTGCTTGCCTCAATAACTAATTGGGGTCCTTTTCCGCTGGGATGCTCGCTGGAAAAGAAATGCGCCTCATCCGCCACCTTTGCATCTTCCTGTCCCCTGATATACAAACCGTAATTGAGTTCGGGGTTATCCAACCAGGACTGAACCAGCTCAGCCGGCAGATCGAATTCAAGCCATCCGGACGTTTCAGGATTGACAACCTGGGTTTCATCCAGGGCAGGCAATTCATAATCCACTCCCTCTTTGGAGCAGCCTTCAGCTCCGGCCCAGGGATTGCCGTTGGACTTAAGTCTCCATTTACTGGCTCCGGCTTCCTCCTGGCTAGCTGATCCTCCTTCAACCCAATCTCCGTTCTGCTTGCTCACCTTATAAACCTTGACCTCGACAGGACCCTGCTGGCTCATGGACCGGGGTTTGTAGATTCTTAATTTTGCGGAAGACACCTTATCGGCCTCCAATCCACTGACATTAAAACGTATCAGGCTGGCTCCCGGATGGGTATCATAAAGTCCAATAAAGAAACCTGCTTCGAGAAATATTCCCCTGCCGTAATTCCAGGCTCCAAAATCCCCTCCCCTCAGGGCCAGATCTGCCACATCTTTTGATCCTGTAATCAGAAATGATTGGCTTTGTGCAGCCTCAGTTGGATGTGGATTAATATGAACAATTGCAGAAACATTTGATGTGCCTATCACAAGGGATATGAGTGGAAGTATAAATTTGTAACAGGGTTTCTTCATGATTATTATTAGTCTGCTAATCCATATGCATCATCAATGCAAATTAACTTTTTTATAAGTTTATCTTACCGTCCAGTTTATACATTCGATTCAAAATCCATTATATTTGAGGATTCAATCTGTAATGGATTTGTAAATTAACTGAATAAATAATCAAATAGTAACATCTTAAACAAACAATTCTAATGAAAAGAATGACTTTATTATTTGTCGCATTATCTGTGGCAATCCTGGGTTTTTCACAGGGTGAAAAATGGCAGGACCTGTTTAACGGGAAAAATTTCAAAGGCTGGGAACAGCTGGACGGAGAAGCTGATTACCGGATTGAAGAGGGTGCTGTCATAGGTACCTCAAAAACCGGAACCCCGAATTCCTTTATGGCTACAAAGAAAACATATGGTGATTTTATCATGGAGTATGAGATGAAAATGGACAGGGGACTGAACTCCGGGGTTCAGTTCAGGAGTACAGCCCTTAGACCCGATGGATCAGAGCGGGTGAATGGATACCAGGTTGAATGCGATGACCATGACGACAGGCCATGGGTAGGAGGTATTTATGAAGAAGCTTCCCGTGGATGGCTGTATCCCATGTCTCATAATCTGAAGGCCAATAAAGTCTTCAAACCAGGAGAATGGAACCAGTTCAGAATTGAGGCCGTTGGCAATGTTATCCGCACTTATATCAATGGTGTGAACTTCGCCAACCTGGTGGATGATTACCGGAGCGAGGGATTGATAGCCCTTCAGGTTCACGGCATTGGCAGCAACACGAAAAATGAAGGCAAAGAGATTGCCTGGAAAAACATCAGGATCCTTACCGAGAATCCTGCTGCAGCAATGATCAAAGATGTTGAGTTATCACCCGAAGTAAGCTATCTGGACAATCAATTAACTGAAAATGAAGTTGCTGCCGGATGGAAATTATTATGGGATGGAAAGACAAATGAAGGATGGCGTGGAGTCAAACTGGATGAATTCCCGGCGAAGGGATGGAGTATTGAGAATGGAACATTATCTGTTGAAGAAAGCGGTGGCGGAGAGTCTGCTCATGGAGGAGATATTGTTACCACACGCACCTATAAGAATTTCGTTCTGGAACTGGATTTCAAACTATCTGAAGGAGCAAATTCCGGCATAAAGTATTTTGTTGATCCTGGACTTAATAAAGGAGCTGGATCTGCTATAGGATGTGAATACCAGATCCTGGATGATAAGGTTCACCCCGATGCTAAAAAAGGAACTGCAGGAAACCGTACACTCGCATCCTTATATGATCTGATTAAGGCAGATGCCTTGTTTTACGGAGAAGACAACAGGTCGAAACGATTCAATGGTATTGGAAAATGGAACCGTGCAAGGATCGTAGTAAACGGCAAAAAGGTAAGCCATCATTTAAACGGTGTTAAAGTACTGGAATACAAAAGGGGAACCCAGCAATGGAAGGCATTGGTTGCTTACAGTAAATATGCAAACTGGCCTGATTTTGGGGAAGCTGAGGAAGGATATATCCTGCTTCAGGATCACGGTGATGAGGTTAGTTTTAAAAACATCAAAATTCTTGAGACTAAATAATTAAGATTATCCTGTATTGGGTGCTCTGGTAATGAAAACCAGACACCCAATTTTACAGGCTTGTTCAAATTAGTGTATAATTTCTCTCCTTTCAATTTCCCTTGTCAGGGGAAAGCCTGTATTTTCAAGGTATCCGACCAGCTTGCTTCGTAATTCTTCAACAATCTCTTTATACTGAGAACGATCCGGATTTGATCCCAGTAAATTATTCATTTCATAGGGATCATTCCTGAGATCTATTAATACTTCAACATCTTTCCCGCCCTGCCGATGTGTTGTCATCAGTTTCCATTCCTTCGTTCGGATCATTATTGAAGGTACATTTTGATTATTCCAGTCCCATTCCGAAACAGCAAAATCATAGGGAGCAGGTTCACCTTCCATCATCCCTCTAAGGGAATATCCATCATTGGGAATCTCTTCAATTCCGGCATAATCAAGAATGGTGGAAAATATATTTAAGGTAGAAACGGGGGTCTCCAATATCTGTCCGCTTTTTATCTTTCCGGGATATTTGAATATTAAAGGGACCTGGACTGATTCCTCATAAAAATTAAACTTCCCTCTTAAGCCATGGGCTCCAAGCATTTCACCATGATCTGAAACAAATATGACCAGTGTATTCTCAGATAAACCCAGTTCATCAAGTTTGTTAATTATCCTGCCAACCCAGTCATCAATCTCCGTAACAAAGGCATAATAATTCAGGATCATATCCGGAAGCAGGTCTTCATTGGAATACATTCCTTTGTACTTTTTCGGAGAATATGGCGAGTTCTCCCCCGGGTCATGCATGGATTCAGGTATTGTTATGTCCTCCCGCCTGTACATCGAAACATATTTCTGAGTAGGCGTAATGGGAACATGGGGACAATGAAATGAGCAGGTTAGTATAAATTGAGTATCCTTCAGCCTGTCCATTGCCGATATTGCGTCCTTTGCCTGGACAGCTGTAATGGTATAATCATCCGGCAGGTCGAGTACCCCATGCACATCACCCTGTCCGAATGATCTCTGCTTTAACTCATCCTCAGGTAATTCACCGGAAGGCAGGTAGTCATACTTGCGATCCAATGGCGATAATTTGTAAGGTATCATACCCCCGTAAAAAGTGGTCTCATAGAGCTCACCTTTCTTCAGGGGCCTCCTTTCCACTTCCCTTTCGATCAATTGTTCGTAGTTTGATTGCCATTTTATGATCTGTTCCGGGCCGCCCTGTCCATTTTTCTCAGGATTGGCATATACCCCGGTCATATTTTGCGGTGAATGGTATTTCCCATAATACTCAGCCCTGTAACCATTTTTACTCAATATCTCATCAAAACTTGGATATTCGCTATCTTTTTTCGCATCCCGGTTATTCCTTATGCCTGAAGTTTCCAGAAGACGGCCTGTCAGAATAGCCATCCTTGCGGGAACACAAACGGGACAGGGGGTTACAGCCCGGCTGAAATAAGCACCTTCGCTTACCAGGCGATCAAGATTCGGCGTAATAATATCTTCATTGCCCGAGGCTCCAATCGCGAATCCTGCCTGCTGATCAGTCATTATCAGCAGGATATTTGGTTTGGAATTCTGGGCAGAACTATATTGACTGATGCCAACCAAGCAAAATAAAATCAATAGTAATTCCCGCCTTCCAATAATTGAACTTAACATAGCTTAGTGGTTTTAAATTATTAGTCGATTTAATTATTAGTCGATTTACGCAATTTCTCCATTAGTTCCTGATTCTTTTTGTCCAGTATTTCAGCCTCCTCATCACTCAACATTTCAACTGGTTTAAGTCCCAGCCAAACTTCCTTGTCCCAAAATGCAGGTTCTTGAACCTTTGTAAACCAGGCAGCATATTCTTTGCGCAACCGCTCAACAACCCCGGGATTCTGATCCGCCACATCATTCTTTTCTCCCACATCATTTACAGCATCATATAGTGTGTACTTTTTCTCAGCGGCAAAATAATGCAGCAGCCATTGAACATTACGAAGGGACCAGGAAGCTGGAACATCCCTGTTTTTTCCATTATTTGGATAGGACCAGTTCAGGGTATTGCGATTTGCCCAAACCAGGGTTTCGTGAATATCCTTTTTGCTTTTACCAAGGATCAGGGGCAATAGGCTTTTACCTTCAATATCTGCCTCCTTGGGGACAGAAATACCGGCAGCGTCCAGGCATGTAGGCAAAACATCCATGGAACTGATCAGTTTGTCACAGCTTGTACCGGCAGGTATTTTACCCGGCCAGCAGGCAAGCATTCCTGAACGCGTCCCTCCCATATACATCGAACCTTTGTGTCCCCTGTACATCCCGTTTGCCGGAAGAGGTGTGCTTCCGCTGGCTCCATTATCACTTAGAAAAAATATTAGGGTATTGTCCAAATCCTCAGTTTCCTTCAAGGTTTCCACCAGGCGACGGATTCCCTCATCCACCGCGAACATATAGGAATTCCAGATCCGCAGCACCTTTGGCAGGTCTTTATAATGTCTGTCATATTCCTCAGGTGCAAATCGATTCAGTGGACCATGGGGACAGTTATAGGCCAGGTATACAAAGAATGGTTTGTCGGGATTCCTCTGGATGAAAGCTCTTGCCTCCGATGTGAATTGATCGGTTGAATATCCTTCAGCTTTGGCCTTCTCTTTGTTTCGGTACAATATTTCTGAATCATAATAAGTCGTCCCGGAATGATTAAAACCGAAATAGTAGTCAAACCCCCTGTCATTGGGATGCTGTCCATCATAGGCAAATCCCCTCCTCTCCCGGTCGTATCTTGCAGTATGCCATTTCCCTATCATGGCTGTCGCATAGCCGTTATCCTGAAAGAGTTCGGGAAGCATCAGAACATCTTCAGGGACTCCGCTATGATTTATATCCCCATTATTATAAATTCCCATTTGTTGGGGATAACGGGAGGTCAGTAGTGCGGAACGGGATGGAGCACAGAGAGAATGAGCTACATGGGAATCACTGAAAGTTACTCCCTCCCCAGCCAGCTTCATCAGGGTAGGCATTGATTTACGCGTGGCTTCCAGGGCCATCTCGAGGGTGTAGGAATCATTCCGTGTCGATGAGCGGGACAGCAGATCCTGGTTTAAATTAGCTGCAGTATATTCCTCAAAATGGGCGCCCAGGTGTCCCCAGCCCATATCATCCACCAGTATGACCAGGATATTTGGCTGCTTTTCCTGGGTCCATCCCTGGGAAATCAAAAGGAAAATAGTCAGAAGAAACAAACAGGTCCTTTTCATAAGTTTCAATTTAGAAGATTGAATTAATGGGAAGTAATTCCCTTTAGTTTCAGTTTAGAAGAGCGTATTTTCAGGAGCTATCTCTCCGGCATTTGCACTGAATTAGGAATTTCATTCCTCAAAATCTGTCCCGCTTTACCCGTAAGCCAGAGATAATGGTCCGAGGGCATCCCGTCATTATCCACAAAATGATATCCCGGTCCCTCTGGAGGAGTATCAGAGATTTTTATCAGGGCAGTACCTTCATCAATTTCATCAAACATGGCAACATACAGCATTTCCGCACCCCCTTCAATGGCTCCATGGATCAGGTCCCAGAAGAATTTTCCTCCCAGCCGTGGGATTGCCCCATAGGCCGTATGTCTTGCCAGGCCTGGTCTGCCAAGAGAAAGATTACGCCAGCTGAAACCTGGATAAACAATGGGAACATAATCCACCCCCTCCTTTTTGCACCAGGCTATGTCTTCAATTACTTGGTCACGGTAACGATCATGATCCTTATGCAGAAGGGGTGTGAACCGCTGAACCATCCAGGGCAGAACAATATCGGCTGAACGTATCAATTCATGCAGGTAGGGATCCGGCAGGCAATCCTTATTCAAGGATCGAAAATAAGTAGGTACTCCCAGCATTACCGAGCAACCCCCGTATTCCGGGTCATTTTTCAGAAAATCAATCAGCCGGTTGACCCCAATTTTCCGGATATCATAGGATCTGTCAGGAAATCCTAACCCCCAGAGAGTTACCAGGGGTTTCCCCTTATGATATAAGTAATTCTGGTCCTCTCCCCTGCTTGTAACCTTCATTTCATCAACCAGGCTTTTCCAGTCCTCTATGATGGCAGAACAATCCTCTCCCTCCGCCTTAAGGCCCGATAGATCATACATAACAGCAATGGCCCTACCATACTTCTCAGAAGCTTCAAGTGCATGTGCGAGGATTACATTTCCTGACTTACCCGGATTCCTATCCCTTGCCACCCCAAAAAACCTTTGCATAAATACTCCGTCAATTCCATACTCCTTCATCCATTTGAAATGTAGATCCACCGTACTTTTGTCCATTGAGCTGAAAACAAAAGCGGGACTGCCGTCTTCATGGGTAAAGCTGGTTTTATAAACTTTTTCATAATCCGAAACATCCGGCCAGAAGTCGATGGTATTATGGTCTTTATCAAACTTACCGCTTCGCCCGTAATGTCCCCAGTTACTTCCGGAACCATCACCGGGTGCCCGAAACCAACCCTGGTAACCGCACATCACCAGTCCCTTATAACTTGGGTAATTTGTCGATGTTCCATGCTTTGACTGGGCATCAACCTGAATGAATCCCAGGAATAAAAACAGGCCTAAAATGATAACATACCTTTTCATAATTTGTTTTTAAATGTCATTGGGGATTACTTCAATGAGCTCATAAACTTTTCATATTCTGCCTGGAGTTCTTCTACTACCTCAGGATTCTCCTCTGCAACATTTGTCATCTCCCCTATATCATTCCCCAGATTAAAAAGAAATACATCTCCCTCCATTTTCACAGGCTTAATTCCTGGATACTGTGCAGGTGTGGCCTGTTCATATGGGGCAATTATGGTAGTCCCGTCGGGGCCCCTTTTATCTTTCCAATTTGTAAGGTTAGGTTCATTGTAAAATTTAGGCATTCCAATAAACAATTTCCAGTCCCCTTTCCTGACTGCTTTTATGCTCTGCTGACGCATGGTGAAAATAACTCCATGTTCTGCATGTTTCCCTTGCAGGACTTCAGTGATTTCTTCACCGTCAACATAAAGGTTTTCCGGCATATCTATCCCGCACATCGACAGTAAGGTGGGAAAAAGATCAGGTGACCAGCAGGGTGTAGTAATAACTTTCCCTTCAGCAAATTGGTCAGGATAACGGATCATAAAAGGAACCCTGGTCCCTCCTTCCCAGTTGGTTGCTTTTTTACCTTTCAGAGGACCGTTATTTGCTCCATAAGACCCTCCGTTATCCGACATAAATATGACGATTGTGTTTTCCAGAATATCCAGTTCTTTCAGTACATCCAGTATCGCCCCGGTTGACCAGTCCAGTTCCCTTATAACATCTGCATATAGATCATCTTTCGTTTCAGGTGTGTAAAAATCTGCAGAAGCAGCCAGCGGCTTATGGGGCATGGCATGACATAGATGGAGGAAGAAAGGTTCTTCTTTATTTTTCTTGATGAATTCAATAGCTTTTGCGGTATATTTTTGAGTCAGGAGATTTTGATCAACTGGATACTCCACGGTGTCCAGGTTTTCAATGATCTGGACTGGCCTCATGTCATTGGAATAAAGAATCCCGTAATACTCATCAAATCCGTGTTTCACCGGGAAATATTCTTCTTTATGTCCCAGGTGCCACTTCCCGATTAATTTGGTGGCATATCCGGCCTCCTGGAACACCTCACCCAGCATAATCTCATCCGGATTGATCCCGACATCGTTTATTCCGGCATCCGGTGCAGGATTCCGGACGATCCCATGACGCAGGGGAAATCTGCCGGTAAGCAATGTAGCCCTTGAAGGTGCACAGTAAGGGGTTGGAACATAGAAATCTGTACACCTTACTCCCTCTGCTGCAAGTCCATCGATACTTGGTGTTTCCGGAGCCTTAGCATCATAACAGGAAATATCACCATACCCCATATCATCGGCCAGTATGATTAGTACATTAGGGGGAGTTTCAGTCCCTGAACCCTGACTCTGACAGGCTGTTATTGCCAGAGCTGTGAGGGCTAATACAATCACTATCAGGGCAGCATTTGTTCGGGAAAGGATTCTTTTCATCTTGATTATATTTATGTTTTTGTGATATTATTTTTCTTCCGGATTCCAGCGTTTTCCCGGTTCCTGCAAGGGTTCAGCCATTTCATTCAACCAGGCATCATATAAAGCGGTCAGCTCTTTTACCACATCCGGATTTTCAGTGGAAAGATCTGTAGATTCAGATACATCATTCTTCAGATTAAAAAGTTCAATCTTCTCCTTATGAACAACCAGTTTCCAGTCCCCTGACCTGACTGCCCACTCTCCACTTCCTCCTCCTTCACTCCAGAAAAAGTTCTCATGCAACACATCCTCTTTCCCCTCTAGAACCGGAAGTATGGATTTGCCGTCAAAAAGGACATCTTCAGAAACACTTATTCCCGCCGCATCCAGAACAGTTGGCAAAATATCCAGGGAAATAACCGGGGTATGTATTTCGCGCCCACCCTTATATTGATCCGGCCATGAAATAATGAAAGGTGTACGAATTCCTCCCTCATAATTCCACTGTTTCCATGCTCTCAATGGAGTATTTATTGCGCTCATGGCCTTGGATCCACCATTATCGGTCAGAAAAAACAAGAGGGTATTATCCCATACCCCTTCCTTTTTCAAGGTTTCAACCACTTCTCCCACTCCATCGTCAAGATGTTTTAACATGGCCATCAGAATATCCCTGTCCGGGTTTCCTGTATTATACTTCTCAATATCTTCCGTGGGAGCCTGCTTGGGTGAATGGACAGCATTGTAAGCAAGGTAAAGGAAAAATGTTTCAGAACTATGCCGCTCAATAAAATCTACTGCTTCTTCCGTCAGCCGTTGGTGAGGTAGCCTGTATCTTCAATCTCCTCAAGATTTCTGTACATGGGCCTTTCAGGATCCTTCAGATTATAATAATCATGAGCACCCCTGCCCATAAAACCATAGAACTCATCAAATCCCCGTTTTACAGGATTATGATCAAGTGATAGTCCCAGATGCCATTTACCAAATGCACCCGATACATATCCTGCCTCCTGAAGATATTTAGGAAATATTTTTTCATCCAGGGAGAAACCGGAACCTCCTTCGCCTGCCGTATATACACCTACCCTTTGTTGATACTTTCCCAACATTAATCCTGCCCGGGTGGGTGAACAAACATTACCGCTAATATATCCCTGGGTAAAAAAGATCCCTTCCCTGGCAAGGGCATCCATATTGGGGGTGGATACTTCAGGGGGATGAAGGGGATTATAACTTATATCCGCATATCCCTGGTCATCCGTTAAAATGACTACAATATTCGGCTTTTCACTTTTCTCGGCACAGGAAATCAGTGGTAGCAGAAGGATAAAGCTACCAAGAAATACTTTGAAAAATTGAGGGATTTCTTGTTTCATAATGAATTTAAGATTTTGGATTAATGTATGAAGATATTCAAAACAGATTAATTTCCTGTTAATTTTTAATTAACCCTAAAACAGTATATTCATATTTAAGATACACTATGCTTTCTACCAGACATGATTAATAATTTAAATTGATATCAACCAAAAATAATTACGAAAATGGACAACTCTAGAAGGAAATTTATTAAGAAGGTAGCTGTAGGATCATCTGCCGTAGCCATCGGTGGTATTGGATATGGTTTCTCAGCATCCAGCTATTCCCGTATTAAGGGAGCCAATGAACGCATTATCATGGGTATAATGGGAACAAATGGACGGGGGAAAAGCATGGCTGCCAATTTTGCCCTTCAGGAGAATACAGAGGTAGGATACATATGTGATGTGGAAGATAAGGCTCTGGCCAAGGGAATAGATGCGGTTACAAAGGCAGTTAATAAAACCCCGGAGGGCATCAAGGATATCCGCAAAATGCTGGAGAAAAAAGATATTGATGCAGTATACCTTGCCCCTCCCGATCACTGGCATGTTCCTGCAACGATTCTGGCTTGTGTTGCCGGTAAGCATGTTTATGTTGAGAAACCTCTCAGTCATAATCCTGCCGAAGGCGAAATGGCTATTGCCGCCGCAAGAAAATACAAAAGAGTTGTACAGATGGGTGCCCAGAGACGTTCCTGGGATCAACTTACCCAGGGCATTAAAGAATTGCATAATGGGATTATTGGAAATGCATACATGGCCAAGACATGGTATACAAATAACCGTGGTCCCATTGGTGTTGGCAAGATTGTTCCTGTTCCATCAAACCTGGATTTCGAACTCTGGCAGGGACCTGCACCCCGACGCGATTATAAGGATAACCTGGTGCATTATAAATGGCATTGGCGCTGGCACTGGGGAACGGGTGAAGCACTGAATAATGGAACCCATGAAGTAGACCTGGCCAGGTGGGGATTGGGACTGGATTATCCTTCCAGGGTATGTTCTGTCGGAGGTCGTTATCGCTATGAAGATGACTGGGAAACACCTGATACCCAGATTATTACATATGAAGGAGCGAATGGATCCTCTGTTGTATGGGAGGGTCGCAGCTGTAACGGCAGCAAGGTAGAAGGTGCTGACCGTGGAGTTATCTTTTATGGAGATAATGGAACCATGCACACAGGTAATGATGGCTACGCGGTTTATGACCTGGATGACAAACTGACCAAGGAAGTTAAACCAAAAATTGTGGTCGATGGACGTAATACAGTCAGTCCCAGTGCAGCCCTTGATTTCCCACACATCGATAATTTCCTGAGTTGCATTCGTAATGGAGGAACTCCAACCGCCGATGTGGAAATCGGGCATAAAAGTACAACCTGGGTTCAACTGGGCAATATAGCTCAGCGAGTTGGCAGAAGCCTGGATATCGACCAGGATAATGGTCATGTGTTGGATGATGCGGAAGCCATGAAATTATGGGGACGTGAATATGAACAAGGATGGGCCCCATCTTATTAGAATTAATAATTATAATTCCCTGAACAAATGAAGACAAAAGTATTTTTCCTTATTGCAATAGCATTTCTGGCTGTACAGTGCAAAAACGATGGAAAACAGAAAAAAGCGGAAGCGGAAGCAGAACCGGAACAAAACTGGATATCGTTGTTTGACGGATCCTCAACAGACCATTGGAGGGACACCAAATCGGATCAGTTCCCCGAGCATGGATGGGTGATTGAAGACGGTGTACTAACCGTTCTTGGAGAAACAGAAGATCACCCTGCGGGACATGATATTATAACAAAAGAGCTCTATTCCAACTTTGAACTGGAACTGGAGACAAGAATGAGTGAAGGAGCCAACTCGGGAATTAAGTATATAGTTACCGATTCCATTCCTGGGTACGAAGGAAAATTCCTTGGACTCGAATACCAGCTAATTGACAATGACGGACATGCAGATGCAACGAAAGGGAGAGATGGGAACCGCAGGATGGGTGCACTGTATGATCTGATACCACCTCCGGAAAGTATGACTATCAATCCCGTCGGGGAATGGAATAAGGTCAGAATAATCGTTGACGGAGATCATGTTGAACAATGGTTTAACGATGAAAAAATCATTGAATTTGAAAGAAAAAGCCTGGCATACAGAGAGCTCGTTGCCCTCAGCAAATACAATGCGATGGAAAAATTCGGGGAATATGATCAGGGACATATTCTTCTCCAGGGACATGGGAATACTGTCTCTTTCCGCTCCATAAAGATTCGAACCTGGTAATATTCATATCTACCATACATGTCAGGTCTTGTTAATTGATTCAACAGGATCATTATACTCCTGTATGTTAATAGTAGCATCATGAAAAATCGAACGGAAATCTCTAAATGGTAGTCTGCCCTTTGGGTTGCGCTGCGCTTTCTGGCTGGAAGGTATTACCTTCTTAATCCACCGTTTATCGGTAAGGACACAAATTTTATGAAATTATAATATGAAGTTCCAAAATTATATTGCCCTCGCTTTTCTCCTGATTGTTAGCAAAGCATTTTCCGCAGAAATTGTAATTGTCCCTTCCGGAACATCTGATGATGCAAATCTTATTCAAAATACCCTGGATAACTTGCAAGAGGGAGATACATTAAGGCTAAAAGGGAATTTTTTTATGGGAAAGACCCTATACCTGCCTTCGAATTGCACCTGGATACTTGAAGGCTCCCTTACCTTAAACGGAAATGCTGACCTTGACCAGGCCGGTTATGTAGATGCCCAAATTGATGCCAGGCGGCGGACAGGTATTACAGAAAAAACAGGCGGAGCAACAGACATTGATATGTCAGGAGGCACCTATTATGGTAATTCTGCTAATTACCCTAATAGCATGCGCTTTCTCAATTTTGGGAGTGTAACAAATTCCAAATTTCATGACATGCTTATTACAGAAGTGACAGATGATAATTTCACCCTTGGGCCCGGATGTAACAATAATGAATGTAGGAACCTTGTCGGATCGTATTCAAAAACTGGAAACGCAATGACCGATAAAGGAGACCACAACACATGGATTGATTGTATTGCAGAGTATTGCCTGGGAGAGAATGGTGATGGATGGACACCGAAATGCCGGTACAGTACATTCATCAGGTGTATTGCTGCAAATAATGTGGGACCCGGTTTTGGAATGTATGCACGCGAGGAAGGGTATGCTGATAATAAGGATGTAGGGGCACATATAATTGGAAATACCTTTCTTGACTGTGTATCCTTCGGAAGTGTTAATAGCTCAGGGTTTAGTTTTAATATCTCCGCCAATTGCCCAGGAGCCATTATCAAGGATAACTTTATCCAGGCTGTTTGTTATGACAACCAGAGGAGTGGTGTGCAATTCAGAAACAAGGATGACGCAGAACTTGGCATCGTAAAAGATAATGTAGTGGATATAGTTTGTTATGGTAACAAAGGCTTAAACAAAAGTGGTGACATAAGTAGTTGGGCTGGTGGATTAGGCATGGAAAATGATAATAGTTCAACACATAACTTAATTGAAAATATTACCGGTTCTGTCGTCTGTTACGACAATAGAATAGATGTAAACACCAGGGGGGGGCATAACTGCAATATTTCAGTTTATCATCCTGTAGGAGAAAACCTTCCAATATTGGAGGATAAAAGCAGTAACAATAATACTGTAACAGTAATCGATTTTAACTGTTCGGATACAATGCTTACTTGGTGTCAGCAGACATACTGTGATCATTCAACAGTATATATTCCCTCAGTCGACACGCAGGATACCTTTTCATTGTCACAAAACTATCCAAATCCCTTTGATCACACTACCCGTATTGAATACACTGTTCCGGTGGAAGTTTTTGTTTCATTAAAAGTTTATGATTCCTCAGGCAGAGAGTTGAACACCCTGGTTCATGAGAGGAAACAATCCGGGAAGAATACCCTTGCTTTTAATGGCAGTTACCTACCCGGAGGAACGTATTTTTATCGTATAGTCGCAGGGGATATTATTGAAACCAGGAAGTTTATCATTATAAAATAGTTACAGCAATTCAGCTGATATTTTTGATAAAAGTCTGTGTTTAATATTCACAATCTTGATTCTGGTAATAATTATACTGTCCTTCTATGAATATTAAACTATCAAAATCCAGCATTATATTGGGTCTTGCGTTCATTGCAACTACAGGTAATTGTCTTGCTCTGTCGCCAGTATCTGAAGATAGGTCTGATAAACCGAACATCATCTTTTTTGCCCTGGATGATCTGAATGATTGGATCAATCCCCTGGGCTATCACCAGGCAATCACCCCGAATCTTGACCGGCTTGCTGCATCAGGTGTTTTGTTCACCAATGCACATGCCCCGGCAGTATACTGTGCTCCTTCCAGAACAGCGATCTTTACAGGACTGCAATCTACCACAACGGGTTGTTATCAATATGAACTGTTTTATTATGATTACCCTGACCTGGTTCCATTACAAATGGCCTTTCAGCAGGGTGGATACAATACCTGGGGAGCCGGTAAGTTGTTTCATCATGGGGAAGGATCTGTTGACCTGCGGGGATGGAACGAATATTTTGCCCGAAGCCAGGAAATTAAGGAGATGGGGTATCCAACAGGCAGCAAGGGAAGCGATGTACCCTATCCTGATCCTTATCCCTACAGTTCCTATTACAGGAAAACCGGGAGAGCCTTAAGAGGCTCTTTCATGGAATGGGGTCCCATCCCGGACAGCCTTGAAGGGAAAATGGTCGCCGTGCAACGTACCCAATGGGTCTGCGATTTACTGAAGCAAGAGCATGATGAGCCCTTCTTTATCGGACTGGGATTATACTGTCCCCACTTTCCAAATTATGCTCCGCAGAAGTATTTTGACATGTATGATCTGAGGCAAATACAGGTTCCCTATTTGAAGAAAGATGATCTGGACGATCTGCCGGAAGGGATCAGGCAACGTATGATCAACAGGAGGAATCTCCACCAGGCAACACTTGAGAAGGTTGATGCTGTCAAAGAGGCAGTCAGGGCCTACCTTGCAGCGGTGACCTATGCAGATGCCATGCTCGGACGGGTCCTGGACGCATTGGAAAGCAGTGAACACAGGGACAATACCATAGTAATTATGTGGAGTGACCAGGGTTACCACCATGGAGAGAAAGGACAGTGGGGAAAACATACATTATGGCAGGAGACATCACATGTACCCCTGATATTTTCAGGTGGAAAGCTTCCAAAGAATAAGAAGATAGATGCGACTGTCGGATTGATCGATCTTTATCCAACATTGATCGATTTGTGCAATCTCCCGCAACAACATGATATGGACGGAATGTCTTTGCTTCCCTCACTGTTGGATTCCGAGTCGGCATCTGATCGCGAGCTGTTTATTCCCTTCCATGAAAGAGGAGATTATGCAGTGGTAAATAAAAACTGGAGATACATTTACTATCGCGACGGTACGGAAGAACTCTACAACCTTGAGGAAGATCCGGAGGAATGGTTCAATATTGCCGGAGAGGATAAATACCGTTCAGTGATCGAGGGACTGAAAAAGGCTGTTCCTTCCGAATTTCATCCGGGTGCAACTCCAAAAAATAGTTTAAAACTGATCATTGATGGGGATGCCTTTCATTGGGAACTTAAAAATTAGGCAATAAGGCTTCTTTTCCCCATTCCTTATCCGGTAATTCTCCAAGCTCAAGTTCAAGTGTGGCGCCATTCATGATCTGTTCGTGAGTTATAAAGGGATTGAAAATCTCTTCCCCATTAATAAATGCACGCTGTATATACTTTTTCGTTCTGCTGGCACCTTCGGCAATTACGGTAAATTTCTTTCCGTTTGTTAGTTGTATGCTGACTTTTTCAAATACCGGACTTGTAATATTATAATACGGCAGGCCGGGTGTAACCGGATATAATCCCATAGATGAAAAAACTACAAAGGCCGTCATGCCGCCTCCGTCTTCATCACCCGGTATTCCGAAAATATTGTCCTTAAACCAGACGTCAAGCAGAAAACGGGTTCGTCTCTGGGTTTTCCAGGGAGCCCCAAAATAGTTATACAGATAAGGTATGTGGAATGAGGGCTCATTGCCCATACTGAACTGCCCCACCATGCCAGTGGAGTTTGAACCATCTACAAAAAAATATTTTTTCTTCATTCCCAGTGGTTCCCTGAAAAGTTGGTCAAGCCTGGCTTCCGCCTCTTCTTTTCCTCCCAGGAGCTTGATTAATCCGTCTATATCATGTTTTACATCCCATGCGTAGGTCCATCCATTATTCTCATCGTAGTACTCCCGGTAGCCGGGCCCTCCGGCAGATTTGGGATCTATGTCAACCCATTCCCCATCCTCGTCTTTTGGCATAAATAAGCGATGATCGGGATGCCAGAGATTTTTATAATCAAATGATTTCGAAAAATATTTCTCATAATCATCCTCCTTCCCAAGCTCTTTTGCAAGTTCAGTCATAGTCCAGAAATCATAACTGATCCCCAGTGTGACCGGCACGGGCTGGCGTTTCTCAAAACCGTCCATCTGGGGCTCGGTTTCTTCCTCTCCCAGCCGTAGGGAAGGAAAGTATCCTTTCTCATGATAGAAATCGTCAATGGGACGCCTTGGTGTTCCCTGACGCCAGGGAATGAAGGTACCCTCTGTAAGGTTTTTCTTAATTCCTTCATACGCTTTTTCTACATCGTAATCATTCAGGCCTTTTCTGTATCCGTCGATAAAAATCGCAGACGAATGATAGGCGTTCATACACATGTGATTACCGTGTAACTGAGCAAAAGTGGGCATCCACCCGCTCTGCTCATACATCAATGTAAAGGAATTCAGCATATCGTTCTCCATCTCGGGCTGCAAGATGGTCCTCAGTGGATGCTGTGCCAGGTAGGTATCCCAGATCCAGTCATCCACATAAAAAGGCCTGTCGCTCTCGTGCACCTGGCATCGTATCCGCTGTAATATTTGCCATACTCATTTATATCAACCATGCGCTCATAGGTTCTGTACAGGGAGGTATAGAAGGTTCTCTTCTGTGCAATGCTGCCTCCTTCAACCTGGATCTGGCTTACAGTTTCTTCCCATACCTTTTTACCCCTCTGTACCAGTCCCTCAAAATCAATTCCCGAAAGTTCCTTGTTAAAATTGAATTCAGCCTGTTCGGCACTGATGTATGATACTGCATATTTTATCAGGATATCCGAAGGTGCATCCTCCGGAATTAAAATGGCAAACCTTCTCTTATCTTTCTGAAATTCAACCTCCTCAAGCGGTTTACCTTCTGCATCAGTGATCATAGCATGTATAAATACTGACATCTCACGGGTAACGGAATTCAAACCCCTTGTCTTGTATATGATTTTGTCTTCAAGCATGAATACTCCGTCTTTGCCAGGAAGGCTCTTTAATTCATTCGTACCCTGAAATAGCAGGTTTCTCTGATCAGCACCAGAAAAATCCAGCTTATACATGGCTGATTTCTTTCCAGGGGAAAAACTTACACGAATATCATCATCAATTAAATAGGTTGAATAATACCAGGGGTGTACTTTCTCCAGGTCATGATCAATATACATTTTCTTATTCCATGAACTTTCAGTGATCTCTCCCAGGGCTAACTTCATCTGAAACATTCCCTTTTTCCTGTGTGACACCACCTGCAGGGGGAATGCCATCCACCTGGTCAGAAATATAATCCAGTTTGACAGGAAACATACGTACCATTTGGTTGGGAAGATGCATGGTAGGATATGTAGGTACCAGGAATCGGGAAACATTCCCTATGGTAGGATCAATGTACTGGGTGTTTTCTTCCGGGGTACAAGAATTCAGGATTGGTAATATTAAAAGCAATGATGCAAATAGTGCATTTTTAATAGACTTGGTTCTCATATTATTCATTTCAGCTAAGGTTTAGTTTATTTACGTTTTTTCTCCCAATGAAAGGTGTCCCCATCAACCACAAGATCCAGATCATTTCTTGGTGTGGCTTCCGGAGCAAATTCCGGTGGCAGGGATTTTTTCATTTCAAGAATGATCTGCTCGTATTTTTCATCACCGGCAAGGTTATACCACTCATTGGGATCTTCATTTACATTATAGAATTCTTCCGTCCCGTCGTTGTATTGGATGTACCGCCAGTTCATATTTATTATTGCATAGCTGCCCCGGTCTGCATGGGGAAGAAAGACATTCCGCTCCTGGGACTGTGAGGGTTCTTTCAGTGATTCTGTAAGGGACACTCCTTCCAGTTGACTGTCAACAGTGAGATCACATAATTCCACGAGTGTTGGATAGATATCGATCAGGCTCACAGTTGTTTCGACTTGCTCGTTTTCGGCAATTCCTTTCCCGGCCCAGATAAAGGGTACATGTGAGGTGCGCTCCCAGAGTGTATGTTTGCCCCAGTGCCCTTTTTCTCCGTGATGAAAGCCCTGGTCACTCCAGAATACTATAATGGTATTGTCTTTATAGGGACCTGATTCCAGTGCATCCAGGACTCGGCCAAGCATGGCATCAGCGAATGAAACTGATGCAAGGTATGCCAGGATAGCATCCTCCAGTGCTCCATAACTTTCCAATTCCTGGTGCTGCTTTGAACGGTTCATCATTCTTCGCCGGACAGGATCGGGAAGATCCTCCAGGTCATCTTCCTTATAAGGTGGGAGAATTATTGAATCCCGGTTGTAGAGGTCAAAATATTTCTGAGGAGCATAATTTGGATAATGGGGAGAATACATACCAACTGCAAGGAAAAACGGATTATCATGTTCCCTTCGAAGGACATCACTGGCCCAGTTTGCACGTATTGCATCCACCATATCATCTTCCTGTGCATTGTCAATTGGTCCCCATTCAAGATGCAGAGCAGAACCTCCCCCCCGGTCGGTTTCTGTATAATAGGGACTGTATGGATAAGGATCAGGAAGAGGGACATCAGTCATATGGTAACCGTTCATTTCCCATGCCATGTCTTTCATCTCCTGGCTCCTTGCAAAATATTCATCCCAGTCCCGCAGGTCAACATAACCTGACCTGTGATGGTATAATTTTCCGGCACCGAAGGTATTGTAGCCACCCTGCTTAAAGGCCATTTGCATGGTGAGCAGGTCAGGATAATCATAATGAAAAACATGGTTGCTATAAACTCCTGTCGTTGAGGCATGCAATCCGGTCCATATGGCAGAACGGGAAGGTGCACAAAAAACCCCCGGAGCATGGGCGTTTGTAAATGTTACACCCGCTTCTGCCAGGCGATCAAGGTTGGG
This sequence comes from uncultured Bacteroidaceae bacterium, assembly GCA_963777115.1. Lineage (GTDB taxonomy): Bacteria > Bacteroidota > Bacteroidia > Bacteroidales > SM23-62 > SM23-62. The sequence continues at coordinate 176,702 of CAVZPP010000008.1, forward strand.
GGTTATTGCCTGGTTGTAGCCCAGAGGATTCACCCAGTTATTCAGATCGTCCGTAACAAACATGATCACGTTTGGTGGATCTGCCGGGCTGTCTTGACTACACCCCGCCAGTAAAGTGCATATAGGCCAATCCAATCAATAACATGGTAGAGCCGGTAAATGAATATGTCCTAAATCGCTTCATAATCTAGTTATTTATACTGCTTAACTATTTATCTAGCTTAACTTTCAATCCTGCCCCGCATTCATTGCGAAGATACTTCGCACTTTTCAGGAATTCACTTTTCTGATTTTCAATATCAAATGCTTTTTTATCTGTTCCTGCCGGTGCTTTGGCAACATCAATCGGATGACCTTTTCTGACCAGTTTCAGGAAGTCGATGATGCCGCGTGCCGGAATATCCGCAAAACCATCCCAGTATTCAGGTTTCAAATATGGTATCGGACGCGGGGAATTTGAAATAATCTCCAGGTGAATGGGAACACCCGGGCAATTTTCACTTAAAAATTTTGTATAATACTTAAAATCCATTAATCCTTCCCCGACAGCAGTCCACTGAAAAATTGCACCATCCTCAGTTTCCCATAGCATTACATCACGTGCCGAGCTGCAGACAATGTTTTTGCCAAGTATTTCCATGGCCAGATTAGGATCTTCCATCGCATAGATTGCATTGCCGGGATCAAAAAAAGCTCCGCAGATATCGGTTCCCGTTTCATTGATGAGTTCAAGCAGTTCACTGCATCTCAAATCTCCGGCATGATTCTCAAATGCAAATTTGATTCCTGCATCGAGTACAGGTCCACGGAAGGATTTCATCAGCTTAACGACTTCCTCAATTTTAGGTTCTATTCCTCCCTCTGTATAGCGGTCTTCAAAATTGCCAATACGCACACCTAAAATTGGAGAATCTAAAGTTTCGGCTACACGAATTCCTTTCTCCACAAGTGTTCTGGCATCTCCATAGCGGTCAGAAAATCTTATGGCAGATTCACTTATGCTTCCAACACCCACGTAAATGCTTATATCATTCGAATGAGCCAGCTTTTTTAATTTTTTTAAATATTTATCATCAAAACTTTCGAACACAGAGAGGGTATTGAACTGAACGGAATCCAGTTTTTGCTCAATGGCAAATTCAATTAATTCCGATGCATTCGGCCTCCAGGCTCTAAGTGAGTGATTGCATATTCCCAGGGGCACATTCAGGGAATTGCTTGGTTTATTTTCCTTCATCATGGCAGAAGCTACTGCAGGAAATGAGTGGACGGCAATTGCACTTAATCCAGCCATCTTTGCAAATTCACGTCTTTTCATTTTTTCGGTATTAGTTTGATTAGTCTGGAGTGAGATTCAATCTGCCATTTCGCTCCATTCCCGAAAACATGCCTCAAGTTCCTCAACCTTATCACTAAATAAGTTCGCATCCGGGTTACTCCCCAGTAAATTTTTCATTTCGTATGGATCCGTATTCAGATCGTACAGGGCATTCATTATGCCTGTGGCTGAAGAATCCGGTAGTATTAACTTCCAACCATCCTTAATCACCATATGGGCCGGGTCTGTCTCAGGATAGCTCAGCCATTCCGTCACTACATACTTTCCATTTACTTCATCGGTACCCTTTATCAGTCCCCTCAGGGAATATCCATCCGATTGTTTTTCAGGCATCTCCAGGTAATCCAGGATTGTTGCAAAAAGGTTTACGGTAGATACATATGAATCCACTTTTATTCCTGGATCGATCCGGCCGGGAAACCTTATCATCAATGGAATATGGGAAGATTCCTCATAGGAAGATAAATTTTCCCCTCATCCCGTGTGCTCCCAGTAGTTCCCCATGATCAGATGTAAAAACCACTAGGGTATTGTCTGCCAGTCCCAATTCATCAAGCTTATCGAGAATTTCCCCCACCCAATCATCCACTTCCTTTACAAGGGCATAATATTCTGAAGTGAAGTATTGTATATTCTCAGAATCAGAATACATCGGACTCGATCTTTTCTTTCGTTTAATATAGGGGGAGTTCTCCATGTCATCACTAATACTTTCAGGTACCGGCATCTTTTCAGGCGGAAACATATCCACATAAGATTTTGCCCCCAGGTAGGGAGGATGGGGATGATGAAATGAGCAGGTCAGGCTGAAAGTGGAGTCCTTCAGCCTCTCAAGTGCTTCAAGGGTCTTTCCCCCTTCAAATGCAGCAATATGGTATTCGGCAGGAATTGATGTTACCCCGTGAATATCAGATTGTCCAACTTTAATATCTACATCCTCTCCCCTGCTGGCCAGATCGTATCTCCTGTCAAGGGGATGTGGTTGGTATGGCCTTTCTGTATAAGTATCCATAAATTCTCCTGGCATAGCATCCCGGGCAGGCATCATGGGAGTGAGAAAATCAAGATATGCCTGTTTTTTTCCTGGTCCAAGCTCAGACTTTGACCTGCCTGCAACACCAACAGGGTTCTTGTAGATCCTCCCCCTGAATGTAGGAGTATGCCATTTACCGTAATACTCGCAGGTATATCCGTTTTCAGCGAGAACCTCATCATAGGTATGCATGGGCATTATTCCAGTTTCTTCCTCTGAATAGGCAAGGGAATTGGAGATAACTCCAGTAGTAGCAACCCGGCAGCCAGTCAGTATAGATGCCCTGGCAGGGGTACATACTGCACAAGGTGTATAGGCATTCTTAAACCAGGCACCCTCTTTTGCCAGTCTGTCCATATTGGGGGTTTCCAGCACGGTATTCCCTGCATAACTTAAGGCATCGAACCGTTGCTGGTCCGTCATCAGGAACAACAGATTGGGAGGTTTTTCAGTCTCAACCGGCTTGCCACTGCAGCCGCTAATTGAAAAACTCAGAACAAATAAAATGGATAATATTCCAATGGATCTTAAGTTTTTTAATTTCTCTTTCATTATTTGAGATTTAAATCGCATACAATTATTATTGAAAAGGATCCCAGCCTTTTGGAACCGGTTTTGGATAGGCTTTCAACAGTTTAATCATTTCAGTACCGGCAAGAAACAAGGGACCAAAGAGATGATCACCGTTAGGGGTTGTGGGATAATTCAGGAAATATGCAGGAGATGTGCTGCCGCTGACACCGGGTGTTGAACCAACAATATCCCCATTGTCCTGTTGCCTGGATAATATTCCCTGCCAGCCTGCCATCGCAACATCCCTGTACATGGGATCCAGTATTCCCTGATTAATTCCCCGGGCAATGGCATATACTATATAAACGGAGCCTGAGGTCTCCTCATAACTATCCGGGTGATCAACAAGGTGCTTCCATAAACCAGTTTTGGTCTGGTAGGCAGCGATACCGGCTATTTGCTTCCTGTAAATCTGTAGCACTTTTTCGTAGCCAGGATGGTCTTCCGGCAGGCAGGCAAGGATATTCACAAATGCCATCGCCGACCATCCAATCCCCCTTAACCATTTCATCTTGTTGGTAGTTCTCAGTTCAGGATAATACATCTGATCGTACAATCCGGTCACCGGATCATAGAATAAGCTGTCTGTTTCCAGTACTTTTTCAACACAATAATCAAAATACTTTGAATCGCCGGTAAGCTTTCCCATTCTTGCCATAAATACGCCCCTGGTATATATCCCGTCAATGTTTTGTCTGCGCAGCTTCTGTTTGGGATCCAGGTCGTACTGAAAAAAGAACTCCGCAACCTGCTCCAGGTACTCCATATATTCCGTACGTGGATCTTCCGGATAAATATTAATGAGTGCCGCTGCCTGAGCTCCGTTATCCCATATTCCCCTGAATCGCCCAAATCGTTCCAGTCCCTCAACCACATAACCCTCGGCCCCGATTTTTTTAATATAGTCCTGGTTGTCAAAAACGAATTGAAAGTACTTAAGTCCGAAACCTGAATAATTCTCATCCCCCAGTTCTTTGCCGAGTGAAAGTAAACCATCATGAACCAGGGCTGATGTATAGTGCCAATGTAGATATTCAGGTTCAACTTTCAGATCCTGCATTGGAGCCAGATCCTTCGTGGATGAATATTTTGCACCGGTATCCTTATCGACAAATTCAAAGGCTGAGGTACTTATTATATCATTGGCATAAGGACGTAGAAAAGTTTCAATATTTTGACTGCTAGCATTTGGAATAAAAATCAGAATAAAAATGGCCGTATTGATCCAGTACTTCATAGCAAAAATATCTTTAAGGTTCTTAATGCAATGTAAATTAAAAATATAATATTTAATCCTACTGTATACTAAGTCTCCCGGTACTCACCTGATAATTGGCTCCAGATAAACTATGATAATTGATACCCTGGTTTATTTCAGAAACTGAAAGGCATAGGTAAGCAAAGCAACATATTAATCCACTAATGTATTTTAAATGGAATAATTTTCCATTAATAATAAGTTAACCCGGGATTATTTATGATGGATCTTAACTAAAGCAGAATCAATACTTCGACCAGTGGGAATTAATTAACCACTCTTGCCTTGCTCAGTAATGCCTCATCAGGAATGAAATTTATCTTGTCCGCCAGCCCGGTATTTATCCAGACTTTGGTCATTTTATTCTTTGAAACCGGGATATCAGTGGGACTGGTACCCTGGAGTATGTTTTTAGCCGTCTCCGCAGCCCACATACCCTGCTCCTTCGAGACTTGAGTCAAACCGAAAACTGCATAGGTCATCATATAATCTTCACAGGTAACCAATGGTACTTTTATATGCTGATCAATAGTTCTTAAAGCTTCATCATGATCCCAGTTTTTAATTGCACCCCTGGTTTGTAAATAAATGACATCATAGTTTTGATTTGCATCTACAAAAACAGATTTCCAACTTTCAAAATCATCTACCAACTCCTGAGTGACCGACATCCCGATTTGGTTTAACAGTGTATCCAATAAGGGTTTTGTTTTCCTGGAAGTTGTGGTATTCTCATTCAGCACAAGCAAATTCTGCATGGAGGGGTAATAGGATTTCAACGCTTGCATGGCCTCCACAACCGGAAGCAACTCAAGAATCCCAGTGATGTTACATCCCGAAAGGTCATATTGCTCTGCGGTCCAGTTAACCCCGCAGAATACAATTGCTTGTGGATCATCCTGAAAGTTTGGTACCACCAGGTATTTCACCGCATTATCATCCGATACAATCAGAACATCAGGTTTCTCCATTGTGATAGAATCCAGGATTTCAGCAGCGCGGTTTTTAATGTATGCTTCTGAAGGATTTCTCTTGGTATCCATGAAATGGGCTATCACCTCAAAACTGTCGGCAGGAAGTTTCTCATAAACTCCTTCGGTAATCTGATCGCTGGGGGGAAATCCTCTGTGATAGGAATTTACATATACGACTTTCTTCTTCTCAAAACCTGGCTGTCCGCAGGAAGTTAGTCCCATGAGAAAAAGAGCAAACAGTACAACAGGTGTGACTTGTAAAAATAGAACTGGTTTTGTTTTCATGTTTGCTACAGTAATTTCATTCCAAAACCGGGATCTTCTGAAACCCGGAGTTTTCCCTCAATAATTTTATAATTGCCGAAATCTATCTCATCAGACAGGCATGTTACCCCTTCAATAGTACATACATTTCCGATTCCGGCTGATAGATGGGCAGCATAATGGGTTTTCATAAGAGCACCCCAGGCATGGGGACTGGTAAGTAAATTCATCTCAATAAGGGAGGGCATTAGTTTTCTCCAGGATGTAAACCCATAACCTCTTACATCCGGAAGGAATACATCAAGCTTATCTTCACGGGCGAGTTGCAAGCAAACTTCATAGTCCGGATTTCGTTCACCATCAGCATAATAGGTATTCTCCCGGCCATTGACCATCATCCAGTCCTTCAGTTTCCTTCCCTCTTCCAGGTTTTCAACAAAAGGTTCTTCCATCCAATACAGGGGTACACCTTCCACACCTTTTAAAAAATCAATTGTATCCTCCAGGCTGTACATATCATTGGCATCCACCAGGATTCCAACTTCATCGCCGAATTCTTCATAGATCATTTTTACTATTCTGATATCCATTGCCAGGCCCTCGTCATGAGGATACCATCTCCCGCTTCTTCCAATTTTTACCTTTAATTGCCTGTATCCATAGTCATAATCCCAGTGACAATTCTCCATTATCTTATCAAGGCCAGCAGGATTATCTTCAGGATCCAGCTCATCAAAATAGATCATCCCGCTGTAAACCTCAGTAGCATTGGGACCTGCTCCCCCCAGCATTTTGTATACAGGCAGGTCCAGGATGATCCCAGCCAGGTCATGCAGGGCCAGGTCAAATGCCTGGTCAACTCCGGTCACCAGTCCCGCTGAAGGAATAATAAGCTGATCAACAGTTTTACCAACAATTGATTGGGTCAGAACTTCTTTTTCTGATTCAGTATAACGGTCAATTCCCCAGCCTATGGCACCCTGGTCGGTAAAGAGCTTTACATAATTTTCTTTTTTATACTGACCGTGAATTCCTATCCTTGAATTTCTTCCAACATGCCTGGGCCAGTGAAAATTTACTGTCCCAAACTCAACCCTGTCAATTGTATGCTTCGTAAGTTCCCTGTTTTTTGAAGCACCGGAACAGGAGGCCAGCAAACCGTGACCTGCCATGCAGACACCAGCTGATAGCAATCCGCCTTTCGAAATAAATTCTCTGCGTTTCATCAATTGTTCAAGTTTATCTTAGAGCCTTTTCTTTTAATATTGTAATCTCATTTAATAAGGAATCGATCTGGAATGTTCGGGTAAGCGGATCGGCATTTGAATACCAGTTTGAGAATATTCCATGTTGTCCCTCAAAGAGATATTGCTGTGCAAGTATAAGCTCAGCATATGCCAGGTCCAGGTTCCTGATCAATATATCATTATCTGCCTGGTGCTTGTATGCATACAGGTAATGATACAGGGTTTTACTCAGGTGAGTCATATAATAACTGTATATCCTCAAATTATCATTAAAAAAGGTTTGTTTGTCGGCATCGAGCTTAAGCATCATCTCGGAGCATCTTGCTGCCACAGACTCGAACTTCGGGATGGTTTTCTGCATACCATTCAGCATCGCATCCACCTGGTTTTCAGCATTATTATCCTCCAGGTCAATACGAAAAGTCCGACCGGGGATACTTTCATATCCAATCTTATGCAAAGGGTTGAGATCCGGAGGGGATCCATCCAGTTCAAACTTATCATAAACATGATCAAAAGCCCTGGCATATCTCAGGTCCTGGAAAACAAACTGCCGTTCCAATCCCTCAAATTCAGATTGCTTTGGTATCCAGTATGAATCGTAGAATTCTTTGTAAAGTCCAGCGATATCAGCAGCATATTTCTCACCAAAATACTGGGTACTATAATCGATCATGAATTGGTCTGTGCTATAACTATCATAATCCCATAACATTTTGGCATTTGCTGAGAGCTCGAGGACAAATTCTCGTACATTTCCCACATTCACTACGGAGAAGTAGAGGGGAGATTTACTGTTTACATAGCGGTAGTTGAATTCCATTTTCCAGGGACTCTCGGCAGGTGCCACATGGGCTCCTGTTGAGGCAAATCCAAAATTCATATAATAACCCAGCTTAACGGGTTCACTAGCATTGAAATTAACAATATCATCAAAGGGATAATGATCCCGGCGACCTGCGACGAATGTCCAGATCATATTCTGGCTGACAGGTGGCTTTAAATACCCTTTGGCCATAAGAATTGCAAGTTCATCATAGAAGGTAATCCGGGCATAGGGTTCCTCCTCCCCCTCCATTTCCTTGATCAGGTCGTACTGAATCTGCAGCATTCTGTTTATGACATCAGCTCTTTCTTTCTCATCCTCAGGAGCATCCTTAAATATACTCCAGTAAGGTTGGTCTCTCTCCCCCCTGAATGCAACCGTCCAAAGGTTTTCAATACCGCTTTTCTTTACCGTTTCAGCATTGTACCGAAAGAAATCCAGGATAGCACTTTCGTTGGAAAGAAGGTATTCCGGTGGTTCCATATTTCTCACCTCTTCCCAATAATCATTCCATGTTTGGAAGGATGTATTCAGTCCACTTATATGATGAGAGGTTAATACCAATCCGTATTTATCAATCAGGTAAGCATAATCAGTCATTTTATAATCCGGCTTGATGGTTGAGTATGCTTCAATGGTATTAAGTTTCAGGCGTAATGCCGTCTCAAGCCAGACATTATTATTTTCCTCAGAATTCCTTTTCCAGGGCGTGAAAAAATCCTGGTCCCCGGGAAGAAGGCTGCGATAGCGGACCTGTGGAGATTTGAAGAACAGATCATAGTCTGCTGGAATCTTGATTACATCTTTTTTTTCAGGAACCCAGGAACTCCAGTAATGCAGAGGTGGAACACCCAGGATCTCCTCCGAGAATGTATAGATGGCATAGATGGTCCCCCGAAGGTCGTTCCCATCAAGATAGATCCGGTTGTTCTCAGGGTCAGCATACACCCGGTGCGACTCAAAACCATCCAGTTCCTTCTTTATTTCTGGTGGCACTTCCAGAGCACCTGAAGCCCGGTTAATAATGACGATCTCAGCATGGGAGGTATTACGGTCCATTTCCCCAGCCATGGCGGGGTCCGTATCCATTACCCTTATTAAATCTTTTTTCAGGGATTCGACTGCAATTTTCAGCGGGCCGGACTCCTGGTCTGAAAAAACGATCCTGATTTTGTTTTTCTCAAGAATAAGGGTTTCAGACAAAGGTACTTTGGACTTGCAGGAGATGGTCAGAATAAGTACAAATACAAGAACCAGGGTTTTATATAAAACATACATTTTTCGCATATGAAATCTATTTAAAATTTTCGTTTTCTCTAATGAGGTTTGGCGGCAGAATGATTGAATGTGCCCACTAATCCCTAACCGGAAGGTTTTTGGAAAATGGTATCTCACCGCGAAGCATTTTTCCGGCCATGCCTGTCAGCCAGAGGTAATGGTCAGAGGGGACTTCCTTCTCATAGGGCACAAATATGCTTTTACCCACCGGAACCTCGTGTGCACATTTCATAATCGAAGTCCCTTCATCTATTTCATCAAACATTGCCACATAGAGCATTTCTGCCCCGCTCTCTATTGCACCTGCGATTTGTTTCCAGAAAAACTCACCCTTATTTCTTGGGATCTTATCTGAAACATCATCTTTCATATTATGCCAGGAGAATCCCGGAAAGACCGTAGGGGCATAAGATTTCCCCATCTTCTTTGCACCATTTTACATCCCCAATAATGTTCTCCTTCCGGTAGGCTTCATAACTTTCCTCATTATATCGCCCAACCAGCCATGGATGAATTACATCAACCTGCTTCAGCACATCATGCAACCTGGGATCACCCTTGGTATCAGATCCCAGGGTTCTCCACCTGGAAGGTATGCCGAGATGTACTGAACATCCACCATAGACCGGATCGTTCTTAACAAAGTCAATAATGTCATATATTTCCGGGATATGCCCGGATTCCCTGGTACCAGCACTGATCCCCCAGAAAGCGACAAGGGGCTTTTCATTATGAAAGAGGTAGGTTGTCTTATCCCCCTGGTTTGTCAGCTTAAGATCATCGACCAGGTGTTTCCAATCGTCATAAATCAATTTATACTTGCTATCATCCATCCCCCCGATATCATACATCATGCAAATGGCTATCCCATATTTATTCGCTGCTTTAATTGCAGATGCAAGAACCTTATCATTATGTCTTGTCCGGTTTGGATCCGTAAGCACTGAAAAGAACCTCTGCATAAATACCCCATCAATGCCATACTCTTTCATCCACTTAAAGTGAAGGTCAACGGTACTTTCATCGTAGGAGCTGAAAACATAGGCAGGAGATCCATCGGCAAATTTGAAAGGTGTTTTGTACTTTACCTCGTACTCATCCATTTCAGGCCAGTAGTCAATGGTACAACTGCCATCCTCAAACTTACCCCGTTTCGCATAATGAGTCCATCCCCTGTCAGCACCATCTCCTTCACAGTTAAACCATCCCTGGTATCCGGCCATGACCAAACCCTTGTACGTCATAAACTTGCTCCCCTGCAGCATGTTTGGTCTGTGCGGTAGCTGTAATAACAAGCACTAATAAAACTACTCCAGATAAGAATAAGTGCTTTTTCATCATCCGTGTATATCTGATATCACTGGTTTAGGCTACCATCCAGGATTCTGATACATATCCTTATACAAATAGGTTTGATCTGGGACCAGTGGCAACCAATAATGGGCAGGCTTATCAAATACGCGGTCAACAACCTTTACTCTGGTAAAGTTAGTATGATCCTGCATCAAAACTTAGATCCAGCATTGCTTTTGACAGGGTATGACCAATGTACCACCGCTGGATGTCAAACCAGTAATGTCCTTCAAAGCAAAGTTCCACGGCTCGTTCATTTTGTACAAGTTCCCTGAAACCTCATCATAGCCTGTTGCGGCATCGGTAACAGGAGGCATATTTGCTCTGGCCCGCACATGGTTTACGGCATCAACAGCTGAGAATCCACCGGCATCGGGTGCAGAACCTGTTGGCCCATACGCTTCATTCACTGCTTCTGCATACATCAGGTATACATCTGCCAGGCGAATCAAGGGTGTTGCAAAACGAAATCCATCGTATGTTCCATCCGTCAGATTAATACCTCGTGGCCAGAATTTATGGACAACATAGGAGGTAGGACATTGAGAACGATTCCCTTTGGTCGCTCCATTGTCAAACAGTTTAAGAACTGTCTTAGGATCAAAACCAGCCGTATCCCGATCCACATAGATGGATCTCCTGAACCTTGGATCCCTGTTTTCCCATCTCTTTGTACTGTCATTATCGTATGACGTCCTGATACTGCGTCCCGTCTGCCATTTCAAACAGGTCCACATAGTTTTGAGTTACCCCTTCATTGTATGGAGAAGTTTGACCCTGACCTCCAAATATGGTAACATCGGGAGCATAGCAACGGGCAATTCTGATGTCATATCCTCTTTGATCAATGAGTGCCCTGCTGTCCTGATAATCGTCATAATCATAGGAGATGGGTTTATAGAATACGGTCTCCGATGTATATGGTGAGGATCCATCTTTTCTTTGAAAATTGCTCAGATAATCCTCCCATGGTGTCAATTGGTAGGTCCCTCCTCCCCTGATCAATATCCATATCCAGAACCTTCCATGCTATATCAGCTGCGCGTTCCATATATTCCAGATCCACTTTCTCTCCTTTCCCTGAATAATCAGCCATTAAAGGACTTCCTGCATACAACATTACTTTGGCAGCAAATGCAAGTGCTGCACCCTTGGTTGCCCTTCCAAAATTTGTTTGTGGCCTTAGCTTACCGGGGCCGGTCTGATCCCAATCCACCGGCAATAACTCTGCTGCAGCTTCAAAATCCTCAATCAATCTTTTCTGCCGTAGCCTGCCATCCTTCTTTCCCTTTGTACTCGAAATACCTGGGTTTTCTGAATTCTTCAGTCGTTGCTCCGGTCAAAACTGTATCAATATAGGGCATTGGACCCCATGCACGAGCGATTTCCCAGTGATAATATGCCCTGAAAAAGAGGGCCTGTCCTTCAATAAGATTCTTTTCCTCCTCCGTAGCATCTGTAAGTAATTCGAGATGCTTCATTGCATTATTACAGGTACGAATATTAGGCCAGCCTTGTTGCCAGAGTCCATTCTCTCGTGAACTGTAATAATGGGAATAAAGGGTTCCTAGATCTGGCATCTACAATGAAACGATAATCTCCGCTCACAGCTCTCATGGTCGCATGCCTGTCCCATCTATATAAACATTCACCTCCCCAATTCATGCTAAGTGCATTATTATCCCGGTTAAAATCCATCACATCATCGTAAAGAGGATCAATAAAGCCCTGGAAATCTTTATACGTAGTAAATACATCTAGAACTGTAGCTCCGGCCTCCGGGCTTCTTTCCAGGTAATCCTCGCAGGCAGAAAATGCAAGCATTGCAATAAATACTGCCAGTATCGTGTGTTTTTTCATTCCTATTTCATTTAATTATTAGCTAAAGAAAACATCGATTATTATTACCAGGTTGGAGTGAACCATTCCAGCTGGGTTCCCGTATGTCGAAATACGATGGTATCGAAAACCTCATGATTTTCCAAACCATCAAGATAATTGTAATGCAAATAAAAGGTCTTTCTTGTTTCGCCTCCCCAGGTTTCAGGGCTCTCATCTCTCGACAGGAAAGTCCCGGATCCATTTGCCACAATAATGGCATCTGGCATTGATTTGACGCTCACGTTACCAGAGTTGTCAATATCAAGCAGCAGAGAATACTTCCCATCATCAGATATACTTGCTCCGGTATGGTTTGTTATATACTTCGGTTAAACTTCCACTTTTTAGTTTGACAATTTTATTTCTTTCTAAATACTTGTCCCGGTATATCGTTGTATCCACCCTGTTATTTAAGGAGTCAAGTCCATAATCTACTCCCCTAATTAAATACTGGCCATGGTAGGGATTAATGAATTTAACCATAAATAGTGTGAAATCATGGGGTTGGGCATTGGCATCCCAATGTGCACTGTTTGTCTTTACAGGATCAGATACGCGAGGCAGGCCAGTCAGGATAGAGTCGATATTTATTGCCTCGAGTGATCCTGAGAGGAATCACATAGGTATTCAAAAGAGCAAGAGAATCCTGAAAAAATGCATCGTTTAACTGCACCTCAATAAGTCCGTTGAATTCTTGAGCAGGAATAGTAACAAATGAGCCACTGGAAGGTGTCAGTTCATAATATTCCGGAGGCAAAACAAGTAAGGAATCCATGTGCATTCCCCTGGCTTGGAACTGCCTTTATTGAATCAGGCAGGAGACTGGGATCGTATTCAAAACGAATTTCCCTGTCAATTGTATTTTCGTACACTCCCCCCATCGAGATTCCAATATGAAACCGATGTTCAAGGTCTACTGAATTGTCAATTCTGGCATCAGTAGCAAGGTCAATAGTCCTGATTGGATATTGTATTGGGAAATAAACAGCAGTATAATCAAAGTCAGGAAATGTCTTATCCTTACTAGGAATTAATGGCTCGTATTCATCACATCCTCGCAAAGATCAGGACAAGAAGGATGCTAAGTATTGTAAGGTTTTTCATAATCGTAACATTATATGTATTTCGAGTATTATTCTTTTCGGTCTACCAGCCGTCATTTTGTTTAATGTCCATCTTTAGCGTCTCATCGTAAGGAATAGGTCCGTAAATCATATGTGGAAAGATATACCCTGTCTGCAACAGTCTGAATGCTGTAAGTTGAATCAGGAGCTATTGTAATTCCACTTACCGATTGTGTCATTTTATCCGTCAGGTTCCATCTTCTGATATCCCAGAACCGGTGTCCCTCAAAGCATAATTCAATTCTTCGTTCATTCCGGATAGCTTCCCTTAATCCTGCCTGGTCTAAGCCATCTAAATAATTTTTATTGTTGATGCCTGCTCTTTTACGTATTGCATGCATTACATCCAATGCTGAGAATCCGTTATACACATATCCGGGCCCTCCAAATTCATTGGCAGCCTCTGCAAAATTCAGAAAGACTTCAGTTGCACGTATATATGTGTAAAAGTGCTTAGACCTTGATAAGGTGGGATCAAGCAAAACAGACTCATTCATGAACTTACGCAGGTAATATCCGGTACGGGTGGATGTTTCCTGCGCATTAATTCCATCAATAGGATCTCCCGTATGTGTAAATATGGGGCTGCCTTTGAAACGTGCTGCCATTATAAATATATACTCCGCAAATCGCTCATCCCTGTTTTCATAAGGGTTCAGTGGATCATAAACTCCCGATTGATCAATTGGATATCCATCTGAGGCAGGGAAAGCATCCACAAGTTCCTGGCTCGGATTGAGTCTTCCATCTCCAAAATGTGAAGGTGGAAAATTTTCTTCCTCCATTGATGAAGATTCGGATAGGTAGGTGTACCAGATCAGTTCGGTTTCTCTTGTTCAGGGCCGATCCGGAATTTCGTTTATAAAAATCAATTCCTTTCCGGTGGAAATTTACTAAATCCTCCTAATGAGTCTATCAGATCACCATTAATTTTCATGGCCTTTTCCCAGGCCGAAAGGTCATTTCCCGTATTATAAGCCTGACTGGCTGCATAAAGAGCCACCCTGGCTTTTATGGCAAGAATGCACGGCCGTCAATTCGATTGATAAATTTCTCACCCATAGCATTATCCACTTCAGTATTTCTTGTATCCTCATAGAATTGCGGCAATAATGCCAATGCACGGTCACAATCAGACACAATTGAATCGACACAGGCCTGATAGACTTCCCCGTGGGATCCTGAATCTTCTTCGTCCAGGACTTTTGTAACAATTGGAAATCCCAAAAGTTCCCCTCCTGCAAAACCGCTATATCCCTGAAACAGTTGAAACTGGTACCATGCTCTTAATCCAAAGGCCTCACCTCTGATTCTCTGGGCATGCATATTACTCGTAACTTCACTTGTATAGGACCACTCAACCCGGTGCATATTTTCAAGAAAAAGATTTATATAAAATAGGCTTGAGTAGGCACCTGACCAGGTTGAGATCGGATTATACTGTGAAGACCATTCGCCACCCGCCATCCGGTTTGCATCATCTCCTTTTTCATTGCTTAAGGCATCATCAGTAGCCATATCTGAGGTAAAATCATAGGTTTCAGGCATATTAACATATGCTCTCAATAATACTCCTTCTGCATAAATTGGATTGCTCCAGACCATTTCATCAGAAAGACTATTGTCATAAGCCGGCTCCAATAATTTTTCACAAGAGCTGAATGCGAGTCCGGCTAAAACTATTGCTAATAAATAAATATCTTTTTTCATTTTCAAAATTTTTATCTAGAATGAAGCATTTAAGCCAATGTGAAATCCCTCTCATTTGAGGAGTTCTTCCAATGTTCAGTAACAATTTATCCTTTTCCTTTGAGATGGTTAGCAAATTATTGCCCCTTACATATACTTGAGCCTGTTGCATCCAGGAAATTTATTGTGTCTGGAAATTATAACTCAATTGAAGTGCATGCAACTTAAATGCATCTTTGTTGTATAGCCAGAATGTTGAATTTCTGAAATTATTTGAATTGCTTTGACTTGTCAGCCTTGGATAGTCAGCATTCTGACCGCTTCCCGGAGTGCCATCGTCCATTAACGACATCGGAATACTTATCATCTCCCATCGACCCAATAATAATCTCCACTGGTAATGTACTGGCTCCAAATTGAGCAGTTCCAAGCGCAAAGAACTCAAAACTCCTGATATTTTAGCTGAAAATCCAGGCTAATTGTTGATCTGGTACACTGCCACCAACAATTTTCTTGTCATTGTCGTCAATGACCATATCATTATTCAAATCAATATATTTTAAATCTCCCGGAGAGACCTTCCCAAAAGCGGGAACTGGTTCACCAGCGTTCAAAATTTCCCTGTGGCATCAAAATCTTCTTCAGTATAAAATCTGTCATAAACCAGACCAAACCTGGCATCCGATTGGCTGTCCCTTCCTGTTTCAAGATAATCGTCATCATATTGAAGCTCATCGATTTGAATAATTTTTTCCGAAACCGTAAGTAATGTGACTCCGATCTTGTATCCAAAATCTCCCAAATTATCTGTCGAATTTCAGGCCGAAATCAATTCCACTGTCTGAAAACTATTATAGTTCTCATAACTGGTAAATTCCCCCAGTAATATCAGGATAATGGTTGTTCCTCATAATTATATTATCTATTAGAATGACTCAAATAGTATTTGGTCTCAAGAGAGACAATTTCTGCCAATAACAGCATCAAAACCAACATTCAGCTCCTTCCGTTTTGGGAACATCAAGATTCTGGTTACCCAAGTCTGGAAATCCTGAGGCTTCGGTTTGAAGATGATCCATTGCCATAGGTATATGTACTGCTTGTATTCGCTATTGTATTATACAAGTAGTATTCTGAAACCAAGCATCAGTGTTAATACTTGCCCAGGAGGCCCTGGCTTTTAAGTAATTGAGGAATGAACTTCCTGATAAGAAACTTTCTTCACTGATAATCCAACCCAGGGAAATACCTGGTGAAAATGCGTATTTAACATCGGCACTGAAATTTGATGAACCAGCATACACACCGGTAAATTCAGCAGAGTATTTATTTTTAAACATGTAATTCGCACGCAAGCCGAAGTGAAGATGTTTCTCAGGATAATAGACTCCGGTTAAGATTCATATTATCGTAGTATGCCAGTGCCAATGCGCTTACCTGATGATCAGCAAAAATCCTGTCGTAATTTAATCCACCATAAAAAGTATATCTGCTATATGCAACTGCATCTCCAATTGATCCTGTTGTCTTCCTTTTCATCAATCCCATATTTCTCAACAACCAGGCTTTCCTTCCCAAGGGTATCCGTTTCATAGCTACGCTCATATATTGCGTAGGTGTTATCTTGAAAGGTTTGTATGTTATTAATAAAATCAACTGCCAGGTAAGTCTTAGCTGTTAAGCCTTCTGTAATAAAATCCAGATCAAAATCCAGTCCAGGTTTAACCTGCAAGATCCTGTAGGTAGTATTTGATACTCCACCCAGAGTTAAATCGCCATAAGTATTTGTTTGGAATTGGTTGGTACCGCCAAGAATCTTATCCCCATCAACTAAATTTGCTGCTTCCAAAAGGGAGTTATCATTAATCATTGATGCAGGTATCAGCATTGGAAAATAATTCGGATGATATGTTGATGAGACTTCCCAAAAGTCCGGTCCTGAATAATTGGGTCGCTTATCGATATTATACAAACCATTGCTGACATATCCATTCGTATAATATTGTTTATTCTATAATTAACATTACCCCTGATATTTAGAACATCATTTCTCTGATCAGATCCATTACCGAGATTTAATAAGCCCTTATTGCGCCTCAAGCCAAAATTTGTATAATAGTTGACGTTTTCATTACCTCCGGAGGTCTCACCGAATATGGAGAAATGCGGAGTAAAATTCTTAGATAAGTAGAATTATAATAATCTTCATCAGGAAATTTAATATTATCAAGTCCGGCACGTGTGCTGTCAATAACACCCTGTGCGTATATTTTACTATTGTACTGGTCAGATGAGATATTACCATAAAGCAAATCATTTGAAAGCGCTTCATTATAAGAGGTCATATAATCGGCAGAATTCAAGTAATTGGGATAAGAGATTGGTTTACTCATTCCCGATTCAACCCTGAACCTCAGTTCTTTTTTATATGGTTTGCCCTTTTTTGTAGTAATGAGAATAATTCCCTGATCAGCCTGGACACCATAGAGCATTCTCGATGCAGCATCCCTTAACACCGTAATTTGTTCAATCTCATGCAGGCTAAACAATCCTATATCAATACGTGGAATTCCATCGACAATTATGGTCGCATCACCAATGCCATGAATATTACTAGCCCCCATAACTCCCGGTACTCTGCCCCGAATAGCTTCAAGTACGCCCTGTCTTGCATCATAGGACAGAATCTCTGAAGGGTCGAGGGTGGTTACTGTCCCTGAGATCTGCCGCTTCTTAAGGGTTCCAAATGGTAGATTTACCAGATCTTTCTCTCTCATTTGATAAGGTAGTTTTACCATATTGATTGTTTGTCCCAGCTGCCCCTCAGGATTCTTAACCATCAATGTTTGATATTCATCTGCTTCGATAACAAGTGTAGCTTCCGATTTTACCTCTATAGAGAAATCACCTGTGGCATTTGAAAGAACTGTTTTTGATCCTTCTGCACTAATTGTAGCGCCACTCACAGGTAATCCTTCGCTGTCTGCTAGCCGTCCATCAATTGTTAACTTTAGATTCTCCTGTGCAGAAATGCTAAATGACAATAGCAGTGAAAAAGAGAAAATTAAAATTTTATACATTATTTTCATTGTATTAGGTTTACCTGTTTTCATTTGATCGGGCTACTATCCCGGATTTTGATACATCTCCTCGAATATTAATGTCTGATTGATTTTCCATTCTATGCTTTCGTAGGACTTAAAAAGTAATTCTGCTTCCAATTTGAAAACTGCCACCCAGAGGGAAAGTTTGATCTTGAAAAGTTGCCACTTTCCTGATCCTGCCATTGCTTTGACCAGAAAATAAGTTCGATCCATTGATATAAAATCTCCACTGTGAAATTTTCATTTTCTTAGTAACTTTTGAGCTTAAGGGAATAGGCGATCTCAGCATTTTTCAATCTCGTATAGGAGGCATCTTTGTAAAAACCATTACCGATGTATTCATTTGAATTATTTAACTGCCAATCCCATCTCAACTGGTGAAAAGTGGCATGTATCGACAACCCCCATTTCCGGAGAGTATGCTTCATCAAGCCGGTCAGTATAAATTAGAGGAGCAGAATTAATAAGATCCCTGAGATTTTCATTTCTTGTCACATTAAACACTCCATAAAATAAAGACAAAGGCTTCAAATCCTTTATACTTGGCCCCCAACCTAAAAGAATAGGTATTATGCGGCCTGTGAGGATATCCAAAGGGAGCACTATCATAAATATCAATAACTCCATCTGCATTATAGTCAAGATGATGATAATCTCCGGGCAGAGTTCTTCTCAGGAAAGAATTATCAGAATTCAAAACACCTGTATAGAGATCATCCCAACTCTGGATTACTCCCGTGTTGTTTATCCGTCTGGGTTGCCCAATTGGATACCCAACAGCACTCTGATAGTCCAACAGCAAATCGGGCTCTTCCCTCTTAAGTACAATGTCTTCGACATGGGTATACGCTAAGCCTCCGAATATGTGCAGTCCATTGAGAAATTTTTTCGACATCTTCAACTCAAATTCATATCCGTTAGATTTTGTTTCTCCCAAATTACCGGAAGGTGGTTCTGTAGCTCCGTAATAGAAATGGAACGACCCTATCTTCAGCCTCAATGAAAATATCGTAACGATGATCCCAGAAATAGTCTGCACTCAAGGAAACCAGATTATTAAAAATACCCATTTCCAGTGCAATATTTTGCTTTTTCACTTCTTCCCAATGGAGATCTGGATTTGCAATTGCCCCCTCTTTTCTCCATGGATAAATTGAGTGTACTTCTCCTCCGGGACTTCCAAATGAATGGGTCCAGTTTAATATCTCCCAGTCACTGAGGTACTGCCAGGGTGGTGGGGCCTCATCAACCCCAACAATACCTATGGAGTATCTAAGTTTTAATGTATTCATAAATGAGACATTCTCCTTGAAAAAGTCCATATTGGAGATCATAATCCCCGTAGCCATAGAGGGAAAGAATCCAAAACGATAGCTTTTATGCTGCCAGACCTTCTTCAACCTGTTTTTTACCGGCAAATTTTTCGGAGCCGTTATATGCTCCGTTAGCCTCAAACAAGTAGATCTTTTGATAGTCATAAGTGATCCTTCCAACCCAGTCTTCACGGTAGCGTGTAAAATTGCTTCCTACTGTTGTTTCCTGCCTGCTCATTAAAGCCAGGGCACCTACACTGTGATTTCCAAAGGTCCTGTCATAATTCAGGGAGAATTGATAATACAATTGCCTGCGGATATTATTCTATCACCACTTGAAACGTCTTCGGTACTATAAGTTGTAGCCCTTCCAAAATAGTCGAAGTTGTTTTCGGCATCGTAATCTCTGGGATAAATGTATGTAGTAAAATCTTCAATATCGGCATCCGGTCCGGCATCTAAATATGCTGGATCAATATATTTTTTAAGTACCCTGTCAGCATTGATATCTGGACCGCTGGTATAGAAACTATTGTCATATGACAACATGGCTTTGGCCGACAAGCCTTCTGGTCAGCATCCAAGATCCTGCGT
Source organism: uncultured Bacteroidaceae bacterium (assembly GCA_963777115.1). Classification (GTDB taxonomy): domain Bacteria; phylum Bacteroidota; class Bacteroidia; order Bacteroidales; family SM23-62; genus SM23-62. The sequence continues at coordinate 196,552 of CAVZPP010000008.1, forward strand.
CAATACGAAATCATTGTTTAATTGTGAGCGTTTATCTGTGTTCTGGCCATTAAGGTTCATTTCAACAAAGGGATTTGAACCCATATAGGTGGAATACGGATTTATTGAGCCACCATATGTGCCATCGTCATATTGAAAAATGGGATCATCTCCAGGTTTTTCGAAAAATCCAACATAGAAATCCTGAGTTGAAGGGGGTTCTTTTTGAATACCCAGATAACCTCCGAGATGAACTGAAAATACTGTGGTTTTAGACAGGTTAAAATCAAGATTCGTCCTGAAATTAAACCTGTTGTAACTAAATTCAGGATTGTAGCCCTGTCCTACATCTTCCGTATTTGCAAGAGAACCTTCATACTGATAACCAACAGAAGTAAAATATCTTACAAATTCAGTTCCCCCTGAGGCATCCATATTGAATTTATGTGATCTTGAAAAATCATTCAGCATTTTCTCCTGCCAGTTAAAATCCTGATAGAATTGAGGATATTCCTGGGTTCTGTAATACTCCAAAATCTCAGCGGGAACATATCGCCCCCATTGATCATTAATGGATAGTTCATTGAGAATAGCATAATTTCTGTGCTTGATCCCTTCATAGGTATTGGCCATATTAGGTAATCTTGAAAGATAGCCATAGGTAGATTCTGCATCAAATGACAGTTGAGGCTTTGCCTTGCTTGCCTCTTTTTGTTGTAACCAGGATAACTCCATTTCCACCCTTAACACCAAAGACAGCAGTTGCAGATGCGTCCTTTCAGAACTGAGATCCTTTCAATCTCATTCGGATTAACTTCATTCAAAGCCCGTTCAACACCATCTACAAGAACCAGGGGTGCAGAATTGTTCCAAGTATTCTGAGCACGGATCAAAATTTCTGTATCGTTATCTCCAGGCTTTCCGGATCGCTGCTGCGTTGTAACCCCAGGAAGTAGTCCGGACAAAGAATTAACAAGGTTGGAACTGCCAGCAGTTGAACGTTTGATATCCTCACCACTTGCCTGTACAATTGAACCAACAACACTTTCCTTTTTTTGTCTCCCATATCCAACAACCACAACATCCTCAAGTTGTTAATAGCAGGTTGCAGTGTTATTGTAATAAATGTTTGGTCACCAATGGTGACGGTTTGGGGACTCATATCCGACATAGGTAAATGTTAACTGATCCCCAGGATTTACATTTATCGAAAATTCCCCATCAACATCGGTGATTGTACCAGTTGTTGTCCCAGCAATAACCACATTAACGCCAATTAATGCCTCTCCCTGATCATCATATACCTCCCCCTGAACCAGGCGCTCGCCTTCCTGGGCAATAATAATCTGGGCAAAGAACAACATCATCACCGGTAGTATCAATATAAACTTTTTCATCATAGAAAATTTTAATATATCTGAATTTTCAACTTGTTTTGACAAAATACTTTGTAAATAAGAAGATAAGGCATAAATCTGCCAAACCAGCCATCCTCTAAATGCACAGATCATGTATTTCCAATCGTTGTAATGAATTTATGGATATCGGATAAATGAAAAATTAACAAAAGGTTAACGGTATAAATAATTGTAAAATTCAAACATGCAAAATATCAAAATACCATCGATTAACTAACTCTATACATTGAACTTACACAAATAATTAAACATCTAAAAATTTATTGATCTGAGATGACAATTGATTGGATTAACATGTATTTTAGCATGAAGCAAACTGGAAAAAGGATTGAAGAAAATTTGTGACCTATAATTTTCTGCTACCAGATCATAAATCTCTACCTCCCTATCGATTCTTGATATATTATATAGACATACAATTATCTGTTATAGAATTCAAAACTATTAGATTGTCAGGTCAATAAATTTGATTATTTTTCCAATAATATTTCAAGTATTACAGATGTTGCCTTACGTGATCAAGAATCGTACCTCATTAAGATCTTGTTTATTGGGTAATTGGTTCCCAATTCTATTATTGTTTTATTTATTAATTCCGTTTTCTTCTTCTGCCCAGGAATATGGCTTAGAATTTCAAGGACAACCCTTCTCAAAAGATAATCGTACAGAGCTTGATCTTAACCCGGACGGCTATTTTACATTTCTTGATGAATTTGAATTGTCGTTTAGCATTCAAATACGTGAGAATCAGCCTTCGACTTTTGGTTATATAGCACGAATCGTTGATGTTGACGGTAATAATATAGATATAATTTTTAATGGTCCTAACGCAAACAGCTTGCATGTTGTTTATGGTAAATCACTGACTAGTATTTCAGTAACTGACAATGGTCCGGAAATCTTTGAACAGTGGACCGAAATCAGACTAAAGTTAAATATTAAAAAGAAATCCCTTCAATTTTCTACTCCAGACACCTCACTTCTGCAATACAATATTGATTTTTCAAGGAAAATTAAAATATTCTTTGGAGGGAATGCATTCAGCCCAATACAGACAACCGATGTTCCAACAATGAATATTAAGGACATCAGACTTTACTATAAAGGAAAATGTATGAATCATTTTCCGCTGAATGAAACCAGTGGCTATGAGGCCAAAGATGTAATCTCAAATTATAAAGCAGTAATCCAAAATCCGGTATGGATTAAAAACAGGTTCTATAAATGGGTGAAATTGTTTGATACATACTTAAGTGGATTTTCAGCGATTTGCTTCGACCCACGTGATGAGAAAATCTATTTGGTTGGTGATGAGCAGATGAAAATCTTCCTGGTTTATGAAGATTCAATCCCAAAAACGATAGAATACTCCAGCAGGTTTAATGACCTCATTCGGGGAAGCCGGATGTTCTATGATACCATTAGTGACAGGCTAATCTGTTATAACCTGAAGATAAAGACAGTTCATTTTTTCAACTTTACAGATCTCCAGTGGGAAAAAATTTCAGATGGGCCAAACATCTCAGAAAGTTTCTTGTACCACAATAAATACTATTCAAGTCCGGACAGTACTCTTTATGTTTTTGGAGGTTATGGTCAACACAAGTATTCTAACCTTGTTCAGCGATATCAATTACAAAATAATCAATGGGACACCATTTTGACAACGGGAGATACTTTCCATCCTCGCATGCATGCAGCCTTTGGAAAATATGCAGACACACTTTATATTCTCGGAGGATTTGGAAGTAAATCAGGGGATCAAATACTTAATCCCGAGCATTACACAGACCTGATGGCTTATTCTATAAAGGACAGGAAATTTGTTACGAAATATTACTTTCAGGCACCTATAGAGGATATCGATTTTGGACAATCAATGGTAATAGATAAAAATGATCAATCATTTTATCTCCTGGCAACTACTATTTATGAGTACGATACATATCTGCAATTATTGAAAGGAAACCTGGCGGATCCAAAACTGATTAAACTTGGAGATACGATTCCTTACAAATTTCACAATGAGAATTCCTACTGCGATCTGTTTTTCTCGGAAACTGATCAAGCATTGTTTGAAGTTAATTCCTTAACAAACACGGAAAATAAACTGACTGAATTTACTGTACGGAAAATATCCTTCCCTCCTGATTCTACTGAAACAGAAACCGACAAAAGCGACAGTCTACTCAGTTGGATTCTTTGGGGAGTCTTGATCTTACTCATTGTTGCCGCCCTATCAGTCTTCCTGGTGAGGTATTTCAGGAAGAAAGATTCGTCTTCCTTCACTAACGAATCAGCAAAGAAGATAAAAAAGGCAGAGGACGATCAACTCTCTCAAACTCCTAAATCTCAGGAAAAAGTCAGTAAACCAGCCAATTCCATACTTTTTTTCGGGGGCTTTCAGGTTATCAACAAACATGGAGATGATATTACTAAAAAATTCTCTCCATTATTAAAAGAGCTGTTTCTTCTTATCTTCTTATACTCGATCAAGGATAAAGGGATTTCAGTCCCAAGCCTTACAGAATTGCTCTGGTTTTCCATGGATGCAAAATCTGCAAAAAACAACCGTGCAGTTAATATTGCTAAGCTGAATATTCTTTTGTCTGAAATTGACAGCTGTGCTTTAAATAGAAAGACCGGTTACTGGCAAATTGAATTCAATGATTCTATTGCATATAATGATTATTGGTCTGCTTATAAAATCTTGCATAATAAAAAAATGCTGTCAAAAGAAAAACTCCTGCAATTTCTTGGTATTATTAATAAGGGTCCATTGCTTGGAAATGTAAGTTACGAATGGTTGGATGAATTTAAACTGGAATGCTCAAATCTGATAATAGATAGCCTTATACAATATGTGGATCAGGATAAATTACCATCAGATCCTGAGCTAATGATCCAGTTGTCAGATGCCATATTAATTTTTGACATGGTGCACGAAGATGCCATTTGTATAAAATGTAAGGCTTTGACCTTACTTGGCAAACATAGTCTAGCTAAAGAAGTTTTTAACAAATTCTCAAAAGACTATCTAACGCTGTATAATGAATCCTTTGACAGGTCGTTCACAGATATTATAAAATATTAGGTCGACATAAGGAATTTGTAAGGATTATTCAATGATGATGTATTTGATTAGCTCCAGGATCTTCCCTTCTCTATCTATCCCTCTAAGCAGCACCTGGTATCTCCCCGGATTATCCCCTGCCTTGAATGTAATACGCTTGGTATTTCCCTCAAAAGTAAGGTCCGGATTCCAGTAAAGGGTTGGATTCAGGTCGGGAATCCTGGCTTCACGGCTTTCCTTGGCCCTGCTGAATCGGCACAAGGGAGGAAATACTTCCAATTTAGTTTTAAAGGCATTAGTTGGGATCCTTAGTTGCAGGTCCAGGTCCTTCGCAACAATATTGATAATGCCGTCAAATACCTGGTCCTCAATTCTATATTGTTGACGCAACAGATCCACAAAATCCACCCTTGAAACTGGTATGCCAAGAACCTCCTCTATATTCAGGACAGGTGCCCCATTGAATAATAAGAGGGGATTGTCACCGAGAAGAACGTAATTTTCCCTATGGTATAATTGTAAACCATATTCATCATTCCGAATACTGATTTTCTCTCCAGGAACTATTTCTTTGAATACCTCTTCCATGTTTCTCATTGACAAATAATCTCCCAGGACTGAATGAGAATCAGGTGCCCCATAAAAGGCAATCACACGGTCCTCTTTTCTCAGGACGGGCCTGTCATTGTTCTTGTACAATTTCTCCAGCAATGACTGATCGTAGGCCTTGTCATATTCATCAAACCTGCTGGTATCAAAATGGAAAAAATCAAGCTTGTAGTTATGATAAGATGTATGGAAAGGCCAGTCTAAAGAAATTTCCATTCTGTCATTATGTCCGAAGGCCTGTAAAACAATTTCGGAAATTCCGGTTTTATGAACAGGATATTCAAAACTGAATCTGCCTTCATTGTCTGTCCTTGAACTCAAGATCGAAGCTTCGCTTCCGACAAAAAATAGTACCAGATTGTCATTACTGATTCTCCTGCTGTTTACCGGATCAAATCCATAACCGGTCACTCGCTTGGAATCTACTTCAGGTTGGAAATCCAGCTTCTCCGTGGAATCCCGGTAAATATTCTGCCATTTAAATCTGCTGCTCTTCCGGGTAATCAGATAAATATCCAAAATGCTGGCAAGTTTACCTGCTGGAATCCCGGGGATCAATTGTGCAAATTCATCCCAGTCATTGAGAAAGGGATGAAGGTCCACGCTAGATTTAAAATATTGGTTCAGCGTGTGATTAATAAATAAATCTTTTCTAATGGATAGGGAAAGAAGCTCGAATTCCATTTTTTCCGGTAGCCGGATTTCCAGTTCGATGATCTCACCCTGTTGAAAGGACGTTTTTTTGAATACAAGATCGGATGAACTGTAATCTGCAGGAATGTCGTGATAATATAGCCGCTGGCAGTATTCTTCAGAACTGCTGTTAAGAATACTAAATTCCAGCAATCCTCCGGGGAGGGATGAATAGGGAAATTGCACTTCCTCCTGTTCATACTCCAGGACTTGCTCATAAAATACCCGTCCCCTGCTTTTCCCGATCAGGTAATGTTCCTCCCTGTCAGATATGCCACTACCCAGCACCCTTAGCCTAAGCTGGGATTCCCCCTCCTGAATATTAAGGGTGAGACCATTATCCTGGATCTCAAGTGGGATTATGCCAATACCCGGTAGATCCAGGTGATAGGTATGGGATGTATCAGCAAAAAATGAACAGGATCCCATTCCAGGAATTAAAAATTCAAGTTGTGCAATGGTGTCTTCGGGCTGTCTGACCAGGAATCCATCGGTAAGCCCGGTATAAATTCCATTGGGGTAAGTGGCTTTGATAACCAGCTTATTTGTGATCCCATGCAATAATCGTTGTCCCTCAGGATAGACTGAAACCAATGGTTTACTTCCATTGTCATTTTTAGTCAATGCAGGCGGTTTAGAGGGATTTATCACCTGAATCAATTTAATTCCGAATAAGTGTTCACCGAAGTTCCTTTGCAAATTTGAATAGCTCTGTAGATAATAGGTCCCTGAAGCCATTTGCTCAGGCAGGATGATCCTGCCTGAGGCCTTATTTTTTTCGAGTTTCAGGATTTGTTGAACCATGGATTCCCCGTTTTTATCCATAAGTTCAACATATACTATACCACTGTAGGAGAATGGGCAAAGGATCTGGTCGTCCAGACTCCAGACAGAAAACCATAGTTCAGTCCCCGAAAAATACAGGTCCCTGTCCGTTTGGATCACAAAGTTTTCATTGGGATGGTTCAACATATACTGGTGTACAAGTTCTGAGGGTTTCTGAATGAGGGTCATCAGAATGATTCGCCTGGGCAGTCAGGATGGGGACTAAACAGATGATTAGCAGTACAAGGCAATATCTAAGGGTGGTGTTCTTCATGCAAATTCGGTTGTTAATCCCACCAGATCGGTTTTACATTGCTTCCATAAACTCTGCAATCGGCACAAGTACGTATTAGTTAGTTGCACTCAAATAAGAATATGGTCCCATACCAATAATCCCTGATCACAAGGTCCTTTCTTGAAATAACAGAGAATCTTCAGTCAACTGCAGACTTTCTGTGAATCCACTGTTAGGTATCGACTCATCCGGCACGATAACAATTCTCTCTTCTTGATAGTGCATGTTGGCTGGTGATTGCGAACAATGGACTTCACCTTAATGGGGAGCTCTGAATGTGATATGAAGATCCTGGAGGAGGAATGGGATGCTGCATAGAATATTCCGATCACATTCTCTTCAGGTGTACTTTTATTGTGAATGTTACCTGCGATAAAACCAGGTTGAATATCATACAGGAAACCGGAGTTTTCAGAGAATTCTTTTAACAGGTTGAAAAAATGGTGTGCTTCCCGGCTGATGGCATACTGGTTCACAAGAACACTGTATCTGTATAATAATCTGGCAGATTCAAGATTTACCCTGAATACAGGTACATTGATAAATTGATTGCGCGATAATCCTTCCGTGGTTGAAGTGCTTATTCCTACAACCTTGTTATACGCCCAGCAATGGGTGATATTTTCTTCGAACCTTGTCTCAAAATCTATATTGATTGGAACTTTGATTTTCATCATAAATAAAAATAGGTTTAATAATTTTATTACGGGAATACCCTGCCACGGCCTCCCAGGTCTCCTCAAAGGAATAAATATAATACCTCGAAGCATTCTCATCAATGCTTGTTGTAAGCTGCAATTCCAATCTGGGATTTTCAACTGGATCTCCGCTCTGGTTGATAGTGACTGACTTAAAAGACAAACTATCAATATCAAGGGAGCTTTGCAGGTTCACCTGGTCAGATTCATATTCCTGCCCATCCAGAACAATTTTCAGATGGTAACTGCTTTCCTTTTTGGCAGTAAAATCCTCCTGGACCGGTTTATACAATCCATCTCCAGTCATATGCAAAATTGTGTTCGATGGTTCTCATTTTCTATAACCACAACCTCGGCATTGGTAATCCAATCAAAAACATGTGCGCTGAAAAACCCCACTCACGGCTTAATTTAATTTCACTGTCCCCGGCCTTATTGCTTACATACCCTTCCACCACAAGGGGACTGGCAGAATCTTCCTGATTGAGAATGATACGGATCAATGCAAGATGTAAATAAGAGGAATATGACTATAATATTTACGCATACTTCAAATCTTAAATTTGTAGGTCAGGGTGAATATGGGGACTCCATAAATGGACAAGTGAGTATGCCTTAAGTTTCCCTCTTTCATCATAGTCGAAAAATATTGAATAAGGATTATCCCTTCCGGTAAGGTTTACAACAGATACACTTAATGAACTATGAATAATATTTATCCGCCCTGTAATTTCCATCCATTGTTGCTGACAGATCTACCCTAAAATAATCATGCAGAGCCTGAATTGATTCCTGTCAGAGAACTGAATCCGTTTGGAACCACGGTAATTAAAAGCAGTTTCAGGCAATGTGACAGGTCGTCCTGTACTGTAATGGATGTTCGTTGAAATCCTGAGACGACGAAAAATATCATAATTGGCAACCAGGTTCATCTGATGGGGTTTATCATAATTAGCGGGAAAATATGAACCATTGTTAATCGTTTCCTCAGGAATATTGCTCCGGAACCTGTTCAGTGACCTGGCATAAGCGTAGTTCAGCCATCCGGTCAGGTCACCTTTATCTCTGCTTATCTGAAATTCAATTCCATAGGAGCGGTTAATTCCCTGGATAATTTCTGTCTCAAAATGCTCATTGGCAAATAATTCAGCTCCGGTCTTATAATCCAGTATATTCTGTGTATTTCTGATAATAGGCTTCCAGGGAAAACAAGAAGGAACTGGAAGGATTCAAAACAACATTGCGAAAGTAACCGAGGCTAACAATATCTCCGATCTTGGGTTGTATATGTGGATTACTCAGTTTCCAAAAATCCGTAGGAGCAGGGTAGGATGGTATTTGAAACCAGACCAATATATTGTCGTGTCCGGTTATAACTGAATTTGAATGAGGATTTTGCATCTAAAATGATTTTTCCAAGAAACCTGATTTCAGGCCCGGAATAGGAAGAGATCAGTTCGCCCTTGGAATACATAATCGTATCCTTTAATGAATTCAGTAGACCTGGTTACACCCTCGTTGTAATCATAAATCACAGCGGGTCCGAGGTAACCATATGCAGAATATCGCAGACCATAGGATAATTTAAGCCAGCTATTAATGGTCTGTTCATTTTGAATATAAAGGGATCCTTCCATGGCCCTTTCATCGTCCAGAATCAATGGCTCAACGATGGATTCAGGTCCCCAGGGGTCCCGACTGCCGGGTTGAATATCATAAAATATTCCACTAAGACCGAAACTAAAGTTGATCCATCGATCTCTTTTCCAGTTAAACCTGTTGTTCAGGGAATACTGGTTTAATACTGTAAGAAGAACTCGTGGAAATAGATGGTATAGATTCATCTATCAGGCTGAAGTTGTAGGAGCTAAAGCTAAGATTAGCTTCATAAGATATGTTCTCGCCAAGCTGGTTATTGTAACCAGAGGATAAAACAAGGTTTGAATATTCCTGAGTCTGGATCATCGTCAAATTTAAAATAATCATGACTCGTATAAAATGTTAGAAACAGGTTTTGGTCCTTTTTAAGCTTCATGCCTATTTTTCCAAAAATAATCGTAGAATGATGCCGAACTGTTACGTACCCTTTCATCACCTACCCTTCTTAAAATCCAGTCTGAATAAGTGCTCCGTCCAGCTCCGATAAAAGAGATCTTGTCTTTCAGAAGGGGACCATCAAATGTAAGGTGAGCTGAAATCGGACTGATTCCACCATGTAAATTGTACTTTTCATAATCTCCGGTCCTGGAGTCTATATCCAATATGGAAGAGATCCGCCCCCCGATGGATGAGGGCATACCACTTTTGTAAAGTTCTGTATTTTGAACCACATCGGCATTGATATTGGAGAAAAATCCAAAAAAATGAGTCATGTTCATTATAGGTGCATCATCCAGTAAAACCAGATTCTGATCCGTACTGCCTCCCCTTACATTATATCCTGTCGCAACCTCGGAGGCTGCCTGCACACCTGGCAGGGTCAGCAGTCCCTTGAGGATATCTGTTTCTCCAAGAATCATGATGGATTTATTCAACACGTGCATGTTCATTCGCTCCGCCCCATCCATCCTGCTTACTTTGTCATTGAACTGTCCGATAATGGTTACCTGATCAATCAAATTATAATCATCAACAAGGCTTACATCTAAATTCCCATTTTCATAGGCTGTCACCATGCGTCTGGCCGTTTTCTTTCCCACTGCCCGGTATATAATTTCATTCTGTCCGGATGGAATCACCAGGCTGTAATTACCATTTATATCCGTCGCCGTACCAGTCGAAGTTCCTGCAATCTGTATCGTTGCGCCGATTATGCTTTGTCCGGTTGCGGCATCCAAAACGATCCCCTTGATGTAAAATTTGTTTCCTGACAGATTGGGAGAAGGATTCCCAAATTGCACCATTTCAAATACTGATCCGTTTAATACCTCCTTTGCATCCTCTTCCAATATTGTATCAGTGACTTCCTGGTTAACAGGAGTTCCTGAGTAAAGCGACTTATAAAAGTCACGAGCAAATTCTGTTCTTCGGGATCTCATCCCTGGTAATGTAAACGACAGGCAGATCCTCATATACGCCGAATCCAAACTGCTCAAAATAGTCTTTGATTCCAGAAAGCAGTTCAACATTGTCATAATTCACATTACTGCTTAAGGAATCCTCTATCCAGGCAGGATTGTAGTAGAACCTGAGTTGATAATCTGCCTCCAACAATTTAATAAATTCCTCAATCCGCAGACTATCACGTTGTAAACTCAAGCCTGGTAAGTCTGTTTCCTGGCAAAACGCAGCCGAAGATATTGTCAGTGATCAATAATATGTTTATAATTCCTCTCAATTCCTATATCCTATTGATCAAGCAATGATTGTACTGTATGCACATAAGTCAAATAAGATTTGCGTTCCTGATTTTTCAAAATTGATATTCGCCTGCCTCATATATTTGCGTAAGGGTTTTTTTATAATCCTGAAATGCCTTGAGATAATCCCTTCTGCTGTCAACAACATAGAACTCTCCATCCAAAATAAGATAAACCTGTTTCTCATACTGATAGGAATAAGGATCAGTATTAGTAGCATCAAAAGACAATTCCTTTTTGTGCTTGACAAACATCCTCAATTCATCATCATATACCACCTCATAGAAGCCCTCCTTCAGTTGATCATGTATGGGATTCATCTCTGTATGCAATCTGAAATGATAATAGTTGCCAGAATGCTCCAGGGTAAATCTTTCCACAAAATATTTGTTCAGCACAAGTTGCATCATATTGCCTCTGTTACCTTTTTCCCATATAATCAACTCATCCATGACGAGATTATAACTCAGAATGAGATCTTCATGCAATTTCCCATTATAAGTTAAACTCCCTGGCGTAGTCTCCAATATTGAAGAAATAGGGTGTCCCTATTCGGGATCTCAATTCGAATTCATAGATCCTTCCATGGTACCAAAGGCTATCCTCAAATGGATCTTCCAAAGCGTTTATCTGTTTGAAAACCTCCTGTCGCTGTTTCAGAATCTCCTCAGGGGAATCAGCAGGTATGTTTTGGGCAGAAAGCAAACAAGGAAAAACCAATAAAGCAATGAAGTATATTAGACAGCGATGTGCTGATTCCTTTTCTTTCATTCAATCATTCTTCTGGTGCATTTAATTTCGTCTCCCTGAAATCATCCATAACTGTAAGAAGATTAGTAAACAAATCATCATTTGTCATTTCCTGAAATGATCTTAGTTGGATTAAAACTACAACTCAAAGATTAATGGTAAATTAATTATGTGGTTGTTAATCATTCTATGTATCCTGCTATATTTTGAAGGAGCATTTGGTTCCCTTAGAATGGAAAGGAATTTACTCAAAAATTGGAGGACATAGTTCAGGATGAATGGCATTATGTTCCTAAGATTTATGTAGGCATTGGGGACATGCCGATTCAAACAATACAGTATTTTAGCATGGCCAAGCTAAGAATTGTGGACTGATCTTTTAAAAGAGATGGTAAAATCCTGAGTTGAATGGTAGCAAATCACCAGTTACTTAGAATGGGGAGAAGGGAATAGCTAATGAGCCTGCTTTAGACTGGCAAACTGAGTCATTCCCTGGCATACATCAAAAAAAGGAGTCGAATCATTAGCTTCTGATTCGACTCCTTCACCAAGAATTAGACTACATTTTTCCTACTTCAAAATTAAGCGCATTGTATTGCTGCTCGAGTTATTGCTGACTCTTAAAATATATACTCCTTTTGTAGCACTTGATAAATCAAGGTTCGTCTGATTACTATAAAATACTCCTGACTTAATAAGGCTTCCGGATATACTAAATACCTCATAATTTGAATTCTGCATTTGCTCGGAAAGCACGACTTCAAACTGACCGTTTGAAGGGTTGGGATAAACATGTACATAAGATTTTTGAACATCTTTTACACTAATAATTGTACCATCACCTGTATATTCAACATGTCCAATGCCAAATTCATCCGGAATCAGCTTAGGAAGATCCCCGTCCATTGTAAAGTTAATCGACGGATGCGTATAGGTGTATTCTGTGCTGATTTTGAATTCCTCCATATCAGTAATGTAAAGGTATTCTGAACCTCCTGTAACCATTGTGTTGGCAATATTTCCTGACATGTCCCAGCCCAGATTATCCCTGGTTGTCGGGACTATCAAATCAACATCCGTGGCATCGTAACCATCACGCTTGTTTCCAACAAAGATATTATCAATAAGTGTTACATCGTTTACTGTAGTATCCTTTACACCGTCTAATTGAATAGCAGGATGAATCGAGTCACTTGCGATATCCAGTGGCATATTATTCACGAAAGCACAATTCTCTATCAATAAGGATACAGCTCCAAATGGAAAAGGTTCCGATCCTTGACTAATAATACCAGATTGAACTTTAATCACTCCACCTCTTCCTGCTCCTTTATCAATAGGATTAAGGGGGTTTGCCCTGTGGTCCCATGGGTGTCTTTCATTACCTATGAAGGTGGTGTTGGTAATCTCGTATTTCCCACCATTATCTACAGCGATCATACCGGCGAAGGCAGAACCACCATAGACCAGGCAGTTTTGCACAAGGCAATTGTCCATATACACTTCTGTCAGGCCATTTGCGAAAATACCAATAGCTCCCTGTTTTGCACAAAGACTGTCAAAAACACAGTTACTGAATGTAAACTTGGTAGAGAAACCCTTCGTGGTAGAGGTCGAAAACATTCCACCATTATCATTGTCTCCCCTTCCAAAATACATGAATGTGATGTCATTAAAAATCAGATCCATACTATCCCAACCATCAGTGGTAATTTCCATGAACCTGTTAGAAAGACTATCAGGCTCTCCGGGAATTGCCCTGCCACCCCGGCGAGATTGTACAATTGTCTTATCGACACCAGCCCCCTGGAAAATTGCGGTTATTGGCCTGTTAAAACCATTATTGGAATTTCTTTCAACAAGAGTACCCTCCTCAATCATAATGGTTACTTCAGTAATGGTAGGATCACCATCAAGAGCAAGGTTGATTGCTTCAACCGCAGCCTCAATGGATGCGTAAGTCGACGGGACATCATACTGCTGAGCCATTACTCCTGTTGAGAGCAAGAACAAAGCAAAAGTTGATAGAATTAAAGTAGTAATTGTTTTTTTCATAATAGATAAGTGTTAATTAAGTTAAACAAGAAATCGAGTTTTGATTTGAGGTTAATGAAATTCAGGTAAATTAATACATCCTACAATTAATTTCATCATAAGATAACTCGCAGGGAATTAACAGGGAGTTAACAGGGAGTTAACGCAGCAAATAAATCCTTAAATTTTCCCCTGTATGCATATTTACACATTTAATCTTGCAATACAGTCAGTGAGACGTAACATAAATTCAATGCAGTATTCACTTAAATAGAATAGGATTCTCAATAACAGGACTACAATTATTTCGAATAAATTTTGGTATTGGACTGTAATTCAAGCCCAGGGAAATAATTTGTTTCCCTGGCATGGATTAACAAAGGATTAACGGTGATTTCTCTAATTGAAAAAGAACTTCATCTAAGTACAAAAACCCTGATGATCAGGTCTGATATTATTATTGATCAGGAGGAGTGGTTTGGAATTGATAAAATCAGGAAATAGATGAATCGTATCTGCGGACCTGAACATTTATTTGTTTGCCCTGGCAAACATTTATCTTTTCATTAATTCGGTTAATTCATTGTTAATTCTATCTGACTACATTCGTTTGACTACAATAAAATCAAAAATTTCTTAACCCTCTCACCTAAGCATGAAAAGAAATATCAATCTAATTCTGATTACTATTCTGCTGTCAGGATTAATCATTGGAAGTAACCTGAACGCACAGCTTGTTTTGCAACGTTGTGATGTAAAGAATCTCTGGCAGGGATCTAATGGGATTACTATAGATTTTGACGAGAAAAAGGAAGGTGTTGCTTCCATCAGTTTTTCAGGGAGTGGAACGGATTGGTTCAATAAGAAATTTTCACAGACCGATGTCGGCATTGACGAAAGCGGCTGGTTTAATTTTTGGCTTTATATCTCAGATATAAGCATGATGAATGGAGACGGCCAGGTGGAATTGAGCTCCTCAGGAATCCCTGATGTAGATGAATATTCATGGCAGTTATCTTCCCTGGACCTCAGGGATGGTTGGAACCATGTACAGTTGCAGATGTCGACAGCAAATAAAACAGGTTCTCCCAAACTTAATGCGATCAAATTTTTCAGAATATATCAGGTTCTTTCCGGACAAATAACTGCCAGGCTGGATGACCTTAGGTTTACGACCCTTAAAGATCCGATTGACCAGAATGATCCTCTCTATGTCAGAAGTCCGGATAAAAGTACGCTCGACGGAAAAGTGATGTTTGGCTACCAGGGATGGTTCTCTACTCCGGGTGATGGATCAGAATGGAACAGATGGCGGCATTGGGGAAGCATGCAGGATGAAAGTACCATTGGCATCGAGATATTGCCAGAAATGGAAGAATATGAGGCAGATGAAAAATTCTCAACCGGACTAACCTTTGCCGATGGCCGTCCGGTAAGGGTATATTCAGCATATAACAAAAAAACAGTAATGCGTCATATGAAATGGCTGCGTGATTATGATCTGGATGGAGTGTTCCTTCAAAGGTTCTATGCGTCGATACAGGACCCGAAACTGAGGGCTCTGAGAGATACCGTTACTGCCAATGTCAAATATGGGTGTGAAAGATATGACCGTGCATTTGTAAATATGTATGATCTTTCATGGGGAAATTCTATAAATATTGATAATCTGATTGCGGATTGGAAACACCTGGTCGATGATCTGAAAATTACAGAGAGTCCTAATTACTTGTGGCACAGAGGCAAACCCCTTGTTGCGCTATGGGGATTTACCAATCGTGACAATTTAACTGTTACACAGCTCGAACAGGCCATGGATTTTTTTAAAAATAGTCCCGAAGAAAAGTACAGGGCCACTGTGATGTTGGGAACGAACCAGGATTTTCATTCGAAAAGTTCATGGGAAGCGGCTTTGAGCAAGGCTGATGTAATCAGTCCCTGGACAGTGGGCCGTTACAAAGATGCAAACAGCCATCACGACTTCATTAATAAGCATATATTACCCGGTCAGGATTGGTGTGACCAGCGTAATATAGATTTTCTGCCTGTTATCTGGCCGGGCTTTTCCTGGTATAACATAAAAAGAGTTGGTGAGTATCAAAAAAACCAGATACCCAGGCATGGTGGAAATTTTTTCTGGACCCAATCTACGCGAACTGTAAGTTCCAATGCTAAAATGGTATATATCGCTATGTTCGATGAAGTTGATGAAGGAACTGCAATGTATAAACTTACAGAAACACGGGAGGAATCTCCGGCTCAAGGATACTGGCTGGCCCTGGATGAGGATGGATATGATATCCCAAATGACTGGTACCTTGCGTTGCGCAAAACTGACAACACATGTAGTACGAGGGAGTACTGAGAACAGGTTAATACTGGATACTCCTCCTGACGGGCTGGATAGATACAGGGTTGAGGCTCTATCAACAAAATGTGCAAATACTCCCGGGAAACTAACATTTTACTATCCTGAGATAAATTCAAATTCGATTCTGCAATTCAGTATTGACGGAGGCAATACCTATCCCTATTCCGCAGCTGCAGGCTCCTATTTTAAGGAGACCGGAGATCTGAGCAGGGGTGTTTATGATGTATGGATGAGAAAATCGGATGGAAGCATGCCAACAGACCTGGGATCATATACAATATTTGATGCAAGTCCGGATGTAACAGTAAAAACGAGAAAAACAAGTTGTGGATTTGCAAACGGAGAAATAGTATCTGTGGTAGGCGACAACCCATATCTAGGACCTGTTCAGATAAGTATCGATGGAGGGAATAATTATAATCTGAGCACAGTAGACGGGACATGGTCCTACACTATTCCTGATCTGGCATGGGGAGATTATAATATATGGGTAAGATGGGAGGATGAATTATGTCCCACAGAAATTGAGACCGTAAACATTGAAGTCGATCCTATTCCTGTTACCCTGTACAGCTCCATTGATGGTGGAGAAATGAAACAGGCTGAGGGAAAAGTGATCTATGGTTGTCCGGGAAAATCACTTGACATCATAGCCGAACCGGCAGAAGATTCCTGGAATTGGTCCTGGTTTGGTCATTTTGACTTCCATGCCACAGGCAGGAGCATCCGATTTGCTGATGAGCTCGATCCTTTGATGTTTGACATATACGCTAAATACTATGTGGCATACATTGATGAAGTCAATGGTTGCGAATTGAAATACCAGGAATTTGTTGTCAGGCAGGGGACTGAATGCCCGGTGGGAACAGAGGAGCTAAAGTCATCGACTCAGGGTATCCGGGTCTATCCAAATCCCACCGATGACATCGTTTTCATAGACCCGGGGGAATTGATAATTGCACTTCATAGAGATATGGGATGTATCAGGAAGAAAAATATTTTCCGAATCCGGAGGTTTTGATTCAGAAGAGATTATTATTGACATATCCTCCTATGAAGAAGGAACATATTTTTACAGGATCCGGGGCAATGAAGATGAAAATATATATGGGACACTTATCAAAAATTGATGAACCTAAAATGCTGAAAACTATGTATTTGAAGGAAGATAATAATCCTTGATAATAGGAGGAAAGACTACCCTGTATCCAACACTGTTAATTTCTTATTAATTATTCGTTTTTGTCAGTTAATACTACATTAAGCCCAGTATTTCTATATTCATTATATAGTTTATAAAATAAGATTTCACTGTTTCAATCGCAATCCAAAATTAACGACCTAAACATTATCAAGAAATGGGAAACTCATGAAGAAGGCAAATATATTTCTCCTGATCGGAATAGCCTTTCTGTCTGTTACAATGTGTAAACAAGGATCTGGAAAATTTCGGAGAATTAGAAAATGGACATATCCTGCTAAAGGGACATGGGAATGATGTTTCATTCCGAGCTATCAAAATCCGGACCTGGTAGAAAAAAATAACACATTAATCAGAGCACACTTAATTACAGGAAATTCAAAATCGCAGACAGGACTTCTGGTAGTCCTTCGTTTTCTCATAAATTATAAGTATTGGTAAGTTGGCAGGTGGGTCACCCACCTACTTTTTGAAACAAAATAGGAGATAAAATGAAGTTTAAATTACTTTCGGGAATAATAATGTTGGCAGGTGTTTGCAGGGTATATTCTACTGAGATTATTATTGCTCCTTCAGGAGATGATGATGCGGCTGTGATACAAAATACCCTGGATACAATACAGTCTGGAGATACGGTAGTCTTAGCTGGTGATTTCATAATTGCAGGGACTGTCTACCTGCCATCAAATTTCACATGGATTCTTAACGGATCACTGAAATTGGACGAAAATATTGATCTGGACAAGGTGGGTTGGGTTGAACCTGGAGTGGATGCCAGGCGGCCTACCGGAATAACAGAAAAACCAGGTGGAGCAACAAACATTGACATGTCTGGTGGCAGCTATTTTGGGTATGATATACATAACGGATCCTCAACAGTACGATTCCTGAATTTCGTGTCGGTGACAAATTCCTACTTTCACGATTTCACTGTCAATGAAGGATCAGATGATGGTTTCACACTTGGTCCCGGATGTAATGGTAATGAATGTAGAAACCTGACCGGATCGGGTGCTCACGGAAATGCATTAACCGACAAAGGGGATCATAACAAGTGGTATGATTGTATCGCTGAAGATTGTGGTAGCGACGGCTGGACACCTAAATGTCGGTTTTCTGAATTCCACAGGTGCATTGGAAGAAGAAATGTTGGTCCCGGATTTGGGATGTTTGCACGTTTAGACGGATCGGGCGATCCGGTTGACCTGGGAGAGATCATCGTGGGAAATAAATTCTATGACTGCGAATCTTATGAAAATCTAAGGGGAGGATTTAGTTTTAATATTGCTGGTACATCAGGTCATGGATCCATAATACGGGATAATTATATCCAGGCAGTATGTTATGGCAACCGAATTCAGGGTGTAACTTTCAGAAATAAGCAGGATGATGGTATCATAGAAAATAATGAAGTGGACATAGTGGTGTATGGAAACAAGGGACTAAACAGCAATGGAGATATATCCAACTATGCGGGCGGATTAGGTCTGGAAGGTTCAATGTCCGAAATCAACGGTTCCGTTGTTGCCTATGACAATGGTGGCTACGATGTGAATGTTAAAAGTGGGAGCAATTGCTCAATAATTGCTTATCATCCGGATGATCGAAATCAGCCGGTATTGAACACAGGATCAAACGGAAATACAATCAATGTAATTGGTTTTAACTGTTCCGGTCAACTGGATGTTTGGTGCCAGTACAAATACTGTGGGGCCCACACACCTCCAATGCCCAATGCACCTGCCAACCTGTCGGCAAATGTGGTTTCTTTCAGTCAGATTGATTTGAGCTGGTCAGATACCACCGCTAACGAAGATGGATTTGTCATTGAGCAAAAAACGGATGGTATCTATGGTATTATTGGTACCGTGGATGCAAATGTTAGCTCATACAGCATTATGGACTTAACTGAACTTACGGAGTACAGCTACCGGGTTACTGCATTCAATATCTCCGGATTTTCAGACTATTCCAATGAAGCATTGGCTACAACTTTAGCTGATAGCAATACATCGGTCCAGTATCCTGCATTAGAATGGGATCTTGAGCTCAGATGCTTTCCTAATCCCTTTAAGGAGAAGACCCATTTCAAATATACCGTAAAGAAGGATTGTTTTGTTTCATTAAAAGTATTTGATGCAACAGGGCGAGAGTTGAACACACTGGTTAACGAAGACAAACATCAGGGTATAAATACCACGATATTTAATGCCCGTGAATTAAAAGCAGGAACCTATTACTGTCGCTTTAATGCCGGAGATTATTCTGAAACGATTAAAATTATTAAACTAAAATGAAATTGAAACACTGCATTATTTCTTCCATGATACTCCTGCTCAGCATCACTCATGTATTTTCAGCGATAATAGTAATTGAACCTACAGGTACCGATGATGATACTGATCTGATTCAAAATGCTCTGGATGGATTGCAAGCAGGGGATACCCTTCGACTAAATGGCGATTTTATTCACAAAAGAACCATATATCTGGTGTCTGATTTTACCTGGATTCTTAACGGGACACTTACATTGGCTAAAAATAGTGCCGGGAACCTTGACGATTATGGTTTAGTGTATCCGGGTTTCGACAACAGCCGCTCAACTGCTATTGCAACACGCGAGGGTGCAAAAAACATTGATATGTCGGGAGGTATAATTTATGGGAATGGTGATTTTAATGGCAGACCAACCGGACTTCCCAGGGTAAGGCAGGTAAATATGGTTTTTGCAGAAAATTGTTATTTCCATGATTTTACTGTGGAAGATGCTTCAGATGATTGTTTCACACTTGGTGCTGCAAGTCATCACAACAGAGTTGAAAGAGTCATCGGCAGACATGCCGGAGGGGAAGTTGAAAAAGATGGTGGCAATGCATTAACTGATGTTGGCCATCATAACACATGGGTCGATTGTGTTGCTGACCAGGGGGGTAGTGATGGATGGACTCCAAAATGCCAATATAGTACATTTATCAGATGTATAGCTTCAAACAACAAAGGCCCTGGTTTTGGAATGTATGCCCGTGAGGAAGGGTATTCTGATAACAGAGACGTGGGAGCACATATTATTGGTAATAGATTTATTGATTGTGTTGCCTATGGTAGTATAAATAGTGCTGGTTTTAGTTTAAATATATCGTCTAATTGCCCTGCGGCCATTATACGGGATAATTTTGTCCAGGCTGTTTGTTATGATAACCAGGGGAGTGGTGTGATGTTCAGAAACAAGGATGACGCAGAAGCCGGTATCATAGAAAATAATGTAGTCGATATCGTTTGCTATGGCAATAAGGGTTTGACTAAGTCCGGGAATACAAATAGCTGGGCTGGTGGACTCGGTATGGAAAATGACAACAGTACCTCACATAATTTAATTGAAAATATTACCGGATCTGTTATCTGTTACGATAATAGAATAGATGTAAATACAAGAGGAGGAACTATTTGCAACATAAAAGTTTATCATCCTGAAGGAGAAAACAATCCCCTATTGGATGATAAAAGTAGTGGCAACAATACCGTTACCGTATTTGACTTTAAATGTTCAGATTCTTTGGAAAGATGGTGTCAATATAATTACTGCGGAGCCTCAACGCCACCCTTGCCAAACTCCCCTACCGACCTTACGTCAACTGTCGTATCTTTCAGTCAGATTGATTTGAGTTGGACAGACATTTCAGAGAATGAAGATGGCTTTATAATTGAGCAAGAAACAGCTGGTTCTTATTCAATCATCGCCACTTTAGAAGCAAATGTCACTTCATTCAGCGATACGGATTTATCAGCATCTACAGAATATACCTACCGCGTACAGGCATTCAACATTTCTGGCTATTCTGACTATTCGAATGAAACAATAGCTACAACTGAAGCTAATACTACCGCAGTTTCAAGTATTCCTTCAATTGGGAAAGATTTGATACATAAGAGTTATCCTAACCCGTTTTCTGAAACAACAAACATAGGATATACAATACTGAGGCATTGTTTTGTGTCTATTAAAGTATATGATTCTGCAGGAAGAGAGCTAAAGACCTTGATTGAAGAGAGCAAACAAAAAGGCCATTATTTTGCAACATTTAGCGGCAGAAATTTACCTGCTGGAGCATATTATTATCGAATTTGTGCGGGAAATACGGTAGAGACCAATAGAATGATTCTCATCAGATAAATCAATCAATGAGGGCACTGATCAGAACTGGTTTTCCCCTTCCAGTATCTTTTGCATCTCAATTGTCAGCCTGGATACAATCTCAGGATGTTCAAGGTATACATTGTTTGTCTCTCCGGGATCATCGGCCAGGTTGTAGAGCTGTCCGGCAGGATCACCCGGTGCGGGTTCAATTTGCCTGGGCTTTGAGAATCCACCGGATCCAAGATGATTGATCAGTTTCCAGTCCCCCGACCGGATCATCATCCTGTCGCCGCCGGTACTCATTACAATCGGAGCTCTTACAGGCTCATTCTCCGGCTGTTCTCCTTTAAGTACAGGCAAAAAACTGTAGGAATCCAGAATTGCATCTTCAGGCAGAGCTGCATCCGAGACATCAGCAAATGTGGCCAGCAGATCGGTAAAACAAATGGTTTGTTTAGTCATGGTTCCTTCTTTCACCTTACCCGGCCAGCGAACTATAAAAGGCATTCTGTGTCCGGCTTCCCAGGCATCCGCCTTCATCCCTCTCAATCCACCTGAAGAATCATGTCCCAGGCGCTCCACATCTTCTTCATACCAGACAGGACCATTATCTGCTGTAAATACCAGTAAAGTATTTTCAGACAAACCTGCCTTTTCCAGGGCAGCAAGTACCTTTCCAATTTCTGCGTCAACCATCATGGTGAAGTCACCATACATTCCGGCACCACTTTTCCCTTCAAATTCCGGGGATGGTAACCAGGGAGTATGGGGTGCGGGATAGGCCAGATATAATAAGAGGGGTTGCTCAGCAGTTTCATCCCCGGCGACGTGGTCTTCAATAACTGTGATGGCTTCATTAGTAAAGCGGGGCAGAACGTCTTTCAGTTCCAATCCGGGAGCAATTCCACCTTCCCTCCAGAAAGCTCCCTGTATGGGCGACCATCCTTCTGAATAATTTGCCTCAATACGATCTGTGGGGGGATCTATGGCCTGGTTATCCCGGATATAGAAATAGGGAGGGATATCCGTTGAAGCCCGGATTCCAAAATAGCTGTCAAACCCAACATCTACCGGTCCCCCGGGAAGCGGATTCTCATACCCGTTCTCCTGGAATCCCAGGTGCCACTTCCCGACCATTGCCGTATGGTACCCCTGTGATTTTAGAAGGGAGGCTATGGTCACCTGGCCTTCTTCAATCAGGGCCTTCTGCCGCCATTTACCTGTATCTGTACGGAAAGGATACCTTCCGGTAATAAGTCCGTAACGGGAAGGATGGCATAATGGACCGGGGGCATGAGCATCGGTGAAACGCATTCCCTCGGAGGCGAGCTGATCAATATTCGGGGTAGCAATTTTTGATTGGGGATTAAAGCATCCCGGATCACCGTAACCCATATCATCCACCAGGATGACAACGATATTCGGGAGTTCTTCAGGAGATGAACAGGCATTGATACTAAAAGCAATTACCATCCAAATAACAAATGGTAATATTTCCATCCGGCAAAACAAAAAGGTTCTTTGATTATTGCAATTCATTATCATAATATGTTTTAATTACTACAATATTAATCAAGATTTAATGAATTTCAGATTGCAGGTTCTTAAAAACCATTCAAGCCAGGCATATCAAATAGTTCGAAATTGAACAATACAAATTTACAGGCTTGTTCTTCAACGTAATAGGAATAAATTAATATTTTGTTAATCTATCAAACTATATTAACTTGAAATTGTATCCATACAGCATAAAACATATACCATGAAACGTAGAAATTTTATTAAGAATGTGAGTACCACCGGCCTGGCTCTTACAGTGGTTCCAAGCTTAAGTGTTTCTGGACTGGGACATACGGCTCCCAGTGATAAGCTGAACATTGCCGGAATTGGAATCGGCGGAAAAGGGAAAGCTAATCTGAGAAATATGGTCGGACAAAACATTGTTGCACTATGCGATTGTGACTATGCCTACGCCGACCCGGTTTTCAAAACTTATCCCAAAGCCAAAAAGCACAAGGATTTTCGTAAAATGCTCGAGAAACAGAAAGATATTGATGCTGTTGTTATTGCAAGTCCGGACCACACGCATGCAGCAATTGCGGTAACGGCTATGGAGCTTGGGAAGCATGTATATTTACAAAAACCTTTAACCCATTCCGTCTGGGAATCGCGGCATCTTACAAAACTTGCCAAAACAACAGGTGTGGTAACCCAGATGGGAAACGAGGGCCACTCCAGTAATACAGTATATGAAGTTGCCGAAGTAGTCCAGAGTGGATGCCTTGGGACCATCAGAGAAGCGCATGTTTGGACCAACAGGCCCATCTGGCGTCAGGGTATGCCAAAACCAAATAAAGAAGTTGCTGTTCCTAAAACACTGGACTGGGATTTATTTATCGGTCCGGCGAAGATGCGAGGCTATAATCCCGAATATCATCCATGGATATGGAGGGGATGGTGGGATTTTGGTACGGGGGCCCTGGGTGATATGGGCTGCCACCTGCTGGATGTTCCGAATTATGCCTTAAAACTGGGACAGCCCATTGCTTTCCAGGCTAGTTCCTCCCTGGTCAACACAGAAAGTGCACCGGTCTCCTCAAAAGTGAGCTACAAATTCCCGGCGAGGGAAAACCTTCCTCATTGTGCATTTCCTGAACTGGAACTGACCTGGTACGACGGAGGATTAATACCTGCCCGCCCTTATGACTTGCCCAATGATGCACCGATGAAACCAGGTGGGGGATTTATGTTTATCGGATCCGAAGCAGTATTAATTGCTGAAAGCTATGGAGGAAATTGGAAAGTATATAAAAACGGAGCTGAGTTTACTCCCCAGACTAAGGTGGATCTTGGGCGGATTCAGGATAATCCGCTTGGGGGCGGAAGGCACGAAATGCATTTTGTGGAATGCTGCAAGAACGGTGAAACTCCGGCTTCCAGTTTCGAATATGCAGGACCTTTCAATGAATTTGTGGTAATGGGCAATCTGGCCGTCAGATTACAATCCCTCGAAAAGACCCTGTTATGGGATAGCGAGAATATGCAAGTAACTAATATTGGTTCCGATGAGAAAATAAAGACCACAAATCTATCGCCCTTTTCAGAAGATATTATTACCAGAAAAGTGGAACGGGCATCCAAAGAGTGGGTGGAACAGAATGCGCTGGGAATGTGTGAAGAGTGGGTAAAACACGAGTATCATAACGGCTGGAAACTTTAAATAATCGTTTCATTGATCTAAAAATCAATAAGATGAAAGCAAAATCGATTGTCCTGTTCTTGGCTGGACTACTTTTTACCCTTTCAATCTATTCTCAAAATGCACGTTATGAGCAATTTGGGCCCTTGTTTGATGGGAAAGAGATTAGCCATGCTGAGCTGATCAATCAGGGTTGGGTCTATCTTTTTGATAGCCGTCTTCCATCTGAAGATCAGAAAGTCAACTGGGATCCATTGGGTTTATGGAGGCCCCGAAGAGCAGATGCCAATAACTGCTGGATGGTGGGTAAAGAGCATCCGGAAGATCAGGAACGCATATTAATGAATATCCTCAGGGAAGGCATGCATGGGACAGACCTTATTTCCAATATGGAGTTCAGAGACTTTGATCTTCATGTTGAGTTTAGAAGTGCAGAAAATAGTGGGATTTATCTGCGTGGCCGCTACGAGGTGCAAATTAGCAAATCCTCTCCGAAAACAGGGGATCTGAAACATTCCAACCTCGGGGGCATTTATGATGTCAGCCCTCCATTATCCCATGAGGGAAAGGAGTCAGATGAATGGCAAACCTTTGATATCAGTATCAGGGAGTACACAATTTCTGTTTATCTGAACGGAGTATTGATTCAGGACCAATTGGTAATACCAGAAGGTGAAAGAAGAATTGGTACCGGAACGGAACTTGGATGCTGGTCAAGTGATGGATTTCACAAAGATCCTTCCCTGCCAGGCCCTATCATGATACAGGGTAATCATGGTCAGATTGATTTGAAAAATATCAGGGTACGAACTGTGCCGGTTAAAATGAAAGAATCAGAATAGAAATACAGATATGGAAACACGTAGAGAGTTTATTAAAAAGGCAAGTGCAGCAGCTGCCTTGAGTTTTATGATGGACTGGGCCATGGCGAAGCCAGAATCGGACAGGTTGGGAGAAATCCTGCCCCAACGTCAGCTTATTCGAAATGGTGAAAAAGTTACTGCTTTTTGTTTGGGAGGTTATCACCTGGGTCTTACGGAAGTTCCAAAGGAGGCTCAGCAGATGATTGAAAGAGCCCTGGAACTGGGCGTCCGGTTTTTTGATAACGCGAGACGTTACAATGGTGGCCGTTCGGAGGAGTATATAGGGCAGTTCCTGACTCCCAAATACAGAGAGGATATTTTCCTTATGACCAAGGCTCCTGCAAAAACTGCTGATGGTGTACGCCAACAGCTGGATGAATCCTTAAAAGCACTAAACACGGATTATTTGGATCTATGGCAAATCCACAATATTACAAGTCCCAAGGATCTGGACGCCCGGATCAACGCAGGTGTTTTGGATGTTTTTCTGGAAGCCAAAGAAAAAGGGAAAACCCGGTACATTGGTTTCACGGGACATCAAAATCCTGTGACCCATCTGCACTTTCTGGAATTCCTTGAAAAACGTGGTCTTGAACTGGATACTTGCCAGATGCCATTAAATGTCTGCGATCCCAGTTTTGAATCCTTTGAAAAGAACCTGCTCCCTGAATTGTTAAAAAAAGAATATGGCGTGATTGCCATGAAAACAATGGCCGGCGGAAGCATGATGGGAGGAAGAATAGATACCACACCGGATGCAATTGAAACAAAGGATATTCCTGATGTGGTGGGACTGTCTGACCTGACACTGGCAAATTTGCACCAGTATGTCTATGCATTGCCTGTTTCTGCACTATGCAGCGGCTGTCGTTTCAACTACGAGATGGATGAGAATATTGCTGTTCTCCGTCATTTGAAAAAGCTGTCCGCATCCGATAAGGAGAGGCTCATTAACCTGGCCAAACCCTATGCGGGGACTATCGTCGAGAACTATAAAAGGGTCTTTTCCAATACTTAAGCCATGAATAAACGAAGAGATCTACTGAAGGCCCTGGCATTACTTCCCCTGGCGGCCTGTACTCCGGAATTAAACAAAAAAGAGGGGGAGGATGTTTTACAAAGGCCCCCGGTTCCAGCCGGATGGAGGCCTCACGGGGGTGAATTGAATCTACAAAGAGTAAAAATTAAAAAAGTAAGGGCCATTGTCACGGCCCCTTACGGGACCCGTTTGGTCATTGTAAAAGTGGAAACGGATCAACCTGGACTTTATGGAATTGGCTGCGCCACATTCACCCAAAGGATTAAACCGGTAGTATCCGCAGTAAATGATTACCTGGATGACTTCTGCAGGGATAAGGATGCCACCCAGATAGAGGATCTCTGGCAGACTGCCTATGTAAGTTCCTACTGGAGAAACGGTCCGGTTCTGAATAATGCGCTCAGTGGACTGGACCAGGCCCTTTGGGATATCAAGGGTAAACTTGCGGGCATGCCGGTATACCAGTTGCTCGGGGGCAAAACCCGATTTGCGGTAGATTGCTACAGTCACGCTTCAGGAACTACTCCGGAAAAGGTAATGGATCATGTGGAACGGATAAAAGAAAAAGGCTTTCGAAACATCAGGATGCAATTGGGTGGGTATGGTTCGACACACCTGACGAGCAATCCAGCTTACAAGCAACATGGTTTCGGAACGGCCAGAGATAATACCATGAATGCACAGGCATATAAAAACGGAGTAATCAAAATGTTCAGCCTTGCCAGAAAAAGATTCGGGGATGAGATCGAAATTCTGCATGACATGCATGAAAGGGTTGAACCTATGGATGCAATTGATCTGATTAAACGACTCGAAGAATTTCGTCCATTTTTTATTGAAGATCCTTTTTCGCCTGAAAACATGCGTTGGTTCCCCATGCTCAGGCAACAATGTGCAGTTCCCATCGCGATGGGTGAACTGCTCAATAATCCACATGAATGGGTTGATCCCATGGCCAATAGATGGTATGATTTTATTCGCATTCATATCTCACAGATCGGAGGTATAACTCCCGCAATGAAGGTTGCCAGGCTGGGAGAATGGTTTAATGTGAGAACTGCATGGCATGGTCCGGGAGACACTTCACCGGTAGGTCATGCGGCCAATGCCCATATTGATCTTGCGGTATGGAATTTTGGCGTTCAGGAATGCAAGCTCTTCAATGAGCTGACCCATGAGGTTTTTCCTGGAACTCCTACTATTGAGAATGGCTACATGTTTGTCAATGAGGCACCGGGACTCGGGGTAGATATCGATGAAGAAAAAGCAAGCAAGTATCCGCCTGAAGGTAATTATAATTATGGGTGGACACAGGTCAGGAAGGCTGATGGGACCCCTGTAAGGCCATAATTCTCAGTATCCTCATCATCATTAAAGTTTCGATTCTTTTTTCCCTCTCCACCAGGTTGCCAGGGAGGAGCCTGTAATATTCATCATGGGACCAAATACGGCCGGGGCCAGTCCAACTGTAGCAACCTTCCCCATCTCCAATGCAATCCCACTCGCCAGTCCCCCGTTCTGCATCCCTACCTCGAGTGCTATGGTACGGCAGGACTGTTCATCCATCCTCAGGAGACGGCAACTCCAGTACCCGAGAAAATATCCTGTCAGATTGTGAATCAGGCATGCCAGGATCAGGATCAGGCCAATCTCCATGAGGCTGTCTCTCCCGGCAGCGGTGATTATGAGTATGATAACTCCTATTCCCACCATGGATACCAGTGACATGAGCTTATCCAGCCATTCCCTGTTCCCCGAGGAATAATTCCTGAAAATCAAGGCTGCAATAACCGGTAAAACCGTAAACCAGAAAATATCTTTACCCATTGAGACGAGGAAAACCTGGATGCTTATATCATTGGTCTGGTAGTTAAGGTAATTCTTGGCAAGAATGATAATAGAATAAACAAGTATCTGGACCAGGATTGATCTCCTTTTGGCAGTGCCATATCCAATGGCATTGAAGGTCAATCCTCCAACAATGGGTAAGATCACGATATTTACTATACTAAGCATCATTCCCCAGAAATCGATGGGAACATACTGCCCTGCAAGAAGTTTCATGAGAAGAGGGGTCAAAAGTGGTGCAAGCAAGGTGGCAACCGCGGTGAGGGTTACAGAAAGGGCCAGGTTGGCTCTGGCAATAAAAGACATTACATTTGATGCCAGTCCACTGGGTGAAGATCCAACCAGGATGATCCCCGCAGCAATTTCCGGTGGAAATCCGAAGATCTTCGCCACCGTGATGCCAATAATGGGCATAAGGGTAAATTGGCAGACAACTCCCACCATCACTCCCTTAGGCATCCGTATAACGTCTGCAAAATTCTTTATACTCAGCTGGGAACCCATTCCGAACATAATAATTTGCAAAAGTGGAACAATCATCTTCTTCAGGTCAAAATCCCCTACCTGCCTGAATAACTCAGGGTAGTTCATAGAAACACTAACGGCAGCAAATATCCAGACAGGATATGCAAATTTCCTGAGCATTTTGTGCCCATGGAAGCTTATGGCCAGGAATATAAAAAAGAGGGTAAGCAATGAACCGGTTAATTGGGAACTACCTCTCATTAATGTGAAAAGAAAAGCGAGAAAAGCGAGGACGGAAAGTCCAAAAAACAGTCTGGTCAATAATTTACCCATGCCCTATAAATGGTATTTAACCAGTAAATATATCAAACCTTCAAGAATTGGCAATTTTGATTTTGAAAACGGTATAAGTATCGGCTGCCGATGCAAATTTCCATGATGTATCATCACTTTGCCGGGCCTCCCGCATGGCCAGGATTATATCCCTGGCAAACAATTCACCAGAAGAAACCTGGGTAAAATACTGGTGATTTATTATCATAGTATGCCAGTTTATGGGTTTTATTTTTCACAATCCGGACCTCAGTTTTGCACAGGACTCCTCCAAACTATTTCGGTTTTCTTTCCTTCCTCTCGAAAAACTACCAGTCTTTTGGATGCAGTAACACCGAGTTTATAAGGGCCCGGACCGGACACTGAACGGGTTTCGTAAATTTTTAATCTCGGATGGTCGGGTTTCTCACGGTAGATCACTAACTGCCCGTTCTCTAAAAGGGTGTAAAAACGGTATGGAATGGGCTGAGGTGTTGGTCTGTTGGCCTTCCCCCTGGTCTTCCAAATCTGGCCTTCTCTTCTGTCAGG
This sequence comes from uncultured Bacteroidaceae bacterium, assembly GCA_963777115.1. GTDB lineage: Bacteria > Bacteroidota > Bacteroidia > Bacteroidales > SM23-62 > SM23-62. The sequence goes on from CAVZPP010000008.1 coordinate 226,267, forward strand.
AGTACCCCTAACGAGTGCGAGCATTCCCTCTTTAGTAAGGGTTAGAAAGCATTCCAGTCGCGGAATGTTGTGAATTTCCCCATCCATCAACTGCTCACCCTCATTCAGAATCACCTGGTGTATCTCATTCCTCCAACCTTCTGCACTTTTTTCAGAAACATTGCCCACGGCAATCTGAATCACCTGCTGATTACGTTCACCGTTATTATCCTCTGCCTTCACCTCCAGTTGATACATTCCGGGCTTCATTTTTTGCAGAAGCTCATCACTCGATCCACTCCAGACATACCGGTCGTCAGTCATTTCCTCTGCCATAATAACCTGACCATTGAGATACAGTTTCAGTTTCCGGATGCCATGTCGGGCCTTTGCCCCGGCTTCCACCCGAAGATCGGATCCTTCAGCAAGACGCGTCCCATCCTTCAGGTTGGTAATACGAACCTCTGGATAGTCCCCCTCGTTTTGTACAGATATGACTTCTTTTTCCACTTCCTCCAGGGTATTATTCCAGTCAAGCAAGTGTGTGCGGGCCAATAATTGTGTTTTGTACTGGGGTGTAAGAATATCGGCGTAGGCCTTCCACTCCTCCACCGCATCCTCCAAATGGGTCACAGCTTCATTAAGATATTGCTTAGCCTGACGATCACCCTCACGGAAAATTGCCAGTTTGGCTGCGCCACGTATTTTATCGGCATAGTACCGACCGAGATAAGCCATGCTTTCAATATCGTTCAATGTTTCCTTCAACTCCAGATTATCTCCAATATGCGCCCTCAATTCAGGCAGAGCTTTCAATGAAGTGGATGCAAATCCATCCAAATTTTCAGCCACCTGCAAGGGGGATACGCCATTCACTTTTTCATCGGCAAGGAAAGCCTTTGCCCATTCTGTAACTGAGAGACACTGAGGATCCGGTGGATTTTCGATTCTATTCAGGGGCATAGCTGGCCGATTGAAATAGTATTCATCTACGGAAAGAAATCCTGCATTGTGCATACATCCTTCTGCAGAGAATGCTGCATCAGTAGGAGACCAGGAAGATCGATTTAGCTGAGGAACGATCTCGGAAGTTGATGCCCAGGCATCGTAAAGCAGTCTGGCATCAACTTCGGGAAAACGATATTGCAGAGTTGCTTCCCAATAGTCTCGACCGAGCTCAATATTATAAGCCAGCTGTCCCCATAACCTGAACTGGTACCAATGTTTATCAATCTCCAATCGTCCTGCCATCTCCGGATTTTTGGCAATAAACTCACGCCCCCAGACATAGCCGTCTGATCCCAAATAAAAGCCGGGAGAATGTTCGTGCGGCATCCATTTTATAAACTCGCGAACATAATCAGCACTGCCCCAGCGATGCATAAAAATATCGTCATTACGGAGGTTAAGCCAAACCTTGTATTTTTCCAACCATCCTTCTCCAACGATACGATTTTCCCACTCCTGGGGTCTCCTCGAAGAAAAGGTATGAGCGACCGAATACTTAGTACTGGCATTCACAATGCCACCAGTATAATCTTTAAAGGCTTCTGTAACCCAGGATTCTTCCGTCCCGTGTCTGCGGAAGATGAAACGAATCTTGCGGTCAGGCTGTTGCTCCTGAACATCCATAATGCCCTCTCCAAAGGTCTTGAAGATAAAGGCTTCGCAAGATTGGTCCCCAAAAACGTACCTATCATCGTTTTCTCCCGCCGTTACACCAATTCCAGCAATCAGTGGATATGTTTCCAACAATTCACTGGCACATTTCCGTATATATTTAACAGTGTGTGGATTGTCCTGTTCTTGTGTAATACCATATTTTCCGTCTGCATACCAGGTGAACACGTTCCAGAAGAACATATAAACCTCAATCCCTCGGTCTTCCGCATATTGGAACACTCGCTGCCAATGCTCAATTTTCTCATCAATGGTCATCTTTTTGACCAGCTCAAGAGTTCCGGGCTCGTTCAAATCCAAATTTTGCCACTTATTCTTATGTTCTGGCAGAAGAATGCCATCGCTGATACGATAGACATCATCCAGGGCTACTTCAGGATAATCCTCCAGTTTGATCAGGCAGGGAAAGGGATGGGTCGCCCAAATGCTCAGCACATTATAGCGGTAGCGAGCTAAATCATCAAGGTAGGCCTTCCAGAATTCAAAATCCCATACTGTCTCGATATTCTTTTGTGCCGCATCCCCGGAATCGTCGTATGAAGGAATACGTGCATCCAATGGAATGTTCCACTTAATACCGCGTTTCTCAACAAATGGTTCTTGATCCTTGTCCTCAATTGGAAGGCCAAGCCGTAAAAGCTCAGCCACTTCCAGACCGCCATACATCGCACCTTTTGCATCAGTACCGGTAACCTCTACCCTCTTTGGCCCTGAAGACCGAATTTGAAACGCCTCCGGTTTCGACTCATCCGCCTTGATGGTCAGGGTAACCTTCAGATTTTTCCGTCCCGACTCTTGCAATGCAAGCTCTAATTCCTCTGCAGCAAATGCCAGTTGCGGGATTTGTTTGTCATACTTGACCGATGCTGCAAAACAGTTCGTTTGGAGAATGCTCCAAAGGAATAATGACCATAGTAATGTAGTGGGTATCTTTCTCATCTTTGCATTTTTTAAATAATTGCCGTGTAACATGTAGTTTTCAGGTTTATAGTTCAATTTTCATGGACAGAGCATCGCTTTTTTACTTTTCCTACTACCTCACTATCACATGCCGGCAGAAATACGTTTTTTTTGCCCAACAACATAATAAGGCATATTTGCCAGATTCTCATCCAGACCTGGATAAATAGCAATACCCTCCTTTCCCATGTCAATGGCAAAATAATACTCCATCGGATAACGGGTATTTGTGTATTGATCTGGAATTTCAGCCTGATAATTCTCTCCTTTCTTCTTCATGCTGGTCATTTGCCAGTTAACAGCCTGGTTTAGGTGTCGATAATAGAGGTAAACCTCAGTTGGTGTTGCTTCTTCAAGGGTGAGTTCAATTTGCATAGGCTCGCCGGGTTGAAAGAGCTCAGCAGGTGTATGCCCGCATTCCAATACAGCCCGAAGGGGACGGGTTTCAACCGTCTGAATAGCCAGGTTAATCGTTTCAGAATTGCCTGCTTTTGTTCCTTTTTCTTTTGCTTTTGCTAATACCTCCTTCATGTTTGCTATGTCCGCATCCATTGAGGGTATTCTATCGGTCCAGTGTCCTCTTAATTGCCATAAATCACCAAATGAGATGTCAGAAACATAAATTAATTTCGCTTCTTCAGCCATCTCAGCCCAAATGTCCCGGGCAGCAACATTCTTCTCGACAGCTTTACCCAGGGCAGTTATATCACCACTGCCCTCATAAAGATGCCAGAGTACAGCACTGCGCATCTTTTCTGCAAAAAACCGCGCAATCCCGCACTGAATCTTAACATCAGCTTGCAGGCGGCGGAATTCAACAGATGTATTATCATCTACCAGTGACTCTGCTTTTGCTAAATTCAGGATACTGATATCCGCCATATCATCGAGCCACCGGGCGACTTCAAGAGGAGAATATTTAGGGAGTATTATTCCTTCGAGTAAGGCAGCGGCATATTCATTCATTTTTGAAAATAACTGTGGATCAAACGGGCTTACATTACCAAAGACCGCAGGTTTATCTGTGTCCCTGTAAGCTGGACCCGGATTGTCTTCTGATTCCACTATGGGCTGGTTATTATAAATCTCCGGCCAATAGACCTTACAGTCTGCAGACGGACCGTGAGCTGTGGTGATTAAATTTAGAACCCGGCTGGAATTGGCAAGAGCTATTTCAACTGCTTCAGCAGCCTCCTGAAATTCATTCCGCAGAAACCGCCGCCAGACTTCCGGATCAGTATCGGGATTATACACCAATCTGCCCCAGATCCGGTAGGTATAGAGAAACTTCTTGAAATCCCATTGGGGCTCAAGTGATTTATCTATATACGCACATCTTCCGCCCGGATGTCCTGACCCCCTGCGGCCTTTGAAGACCAATGGATCAATCCGCTCCACGCCGAGGCTGCCGGAGAAACCTGATACATTTCCATATCCTGCAGCCAGTGCAGGATCACCGGAAAGCAGCAGCCGTTGAGTGCCTGGCCATATGCGATGAAGGACCTCCCATTCACGATCTTCCGGCAGAAAATCACCATAACCATAACGTGTATATGTTCTGCTATCAAGGAATACACCTGATTCTGGTTCTACAAACTCAACCCTGCCTTTTTCTCGCTGACGAATATCTGACTGGTGATAAGCCAATCCCATATGTTCACCCCAGTATTTAGGCGAAACACTGACCGGCATTCCTGTAGACAGGGCAGCGGAAATCTGGTCCTGTGTAATATGTTTTCCGTGCATATCAATCCATACAGGTCGTCCAGCCTTTGGAAATGCCTGGAAAAGAACTTCCCAGAATCCTTCTGTCCCCTTAGGTATACCGCTCTCGTAATGCACACGAAATGTAATGCCCGTGATAGAGGGACATGCTTTCAGGATCATTTCCAATCCATCTCGACAGTACTTTGCATGATTTTCATCAGTCAGTCCATGAGTGGGATAATTGACTCCTTCACTGTTTTCCAAGTCCTTACCATGAGACCAAAGCGCCAGCTGAAATTCAATACCCCGGACAGCAGCCTCCTCGCTGATAAATTTCAGCATCTCCAAATTGCTGTCCCTTTCCCTTTCAGGCAAGCCAACCGCATAGACATCGTATCCGGGCACATCCACCAGGAAGGGATAAGGGAAAAAGAAATATGAATCAGTTACTCCCCTGGGTATGTTATAACCCATCCCTAATGCCAGGCTAAACCGGTTAACACGTTGGGTGGTCAACTCTGTAAGATAGTGTGTCCAAAAATCCCGATCATTGTACCAGGCCTTATCTTCCACCTCGCTTGTAAATGTCCGGTAGATGCTTCGGACCTTCACCGCCGGTTTTTCAATAACAGGCTCAGGTACTTTCAGCGCTTCCTCGGGTGTTGCTCCACAATTCATTCTGTCAGCCAATTCAAGCAGGGCATAAACCAATCCTCGGGTATCGTGGCCGCAAGCCAGCAGCACTGAACGAGCATCGATTTCACCCTGAACCAATCCAAGTGCTTCGGGTGTTTCCGGAATAGTTAAGTCCTTCTTTTCCATCAGAGCCAGAGCCATCTTATTTGTGCTTCCCGAAACAAGGACACATAGGTCACCGGAAGGGGCATCTTCCAGTTTTGAATAAACGCTGGATCTGACACCCTTAATCTTAAGTGCTTCTCTCAGCTCTTCCAGCGCCCACTGAGAAGGTTCAGCATTGGCAACAGCATCCTTTGAGTCTACTATTAGCGACACTTGTACAGTCCCGTCCTTAGATTTAGTCCATTCGGTTCCAAGGAAGTTTCTGAGCTTTGGACTAAAATTGCCGTCAAGATCACCTGTTGCCAGGACGAAGGCCATGCCTCCATCGGAAGCATCCAGTCCCCCGTCCTTGTGTTTTGCAGTTTCCAGGAAACGGGAGTGTACCCATTGGTATTCTTCACATCGGGAGTTTTTCATCCATTCCACGAGATCCCATCTTTTGAAACTGCGGCCTCCAAATCTATCCTTTCCCTGTACGGTTGTGAAAAAATATCCTGCTCCCAGTGCGACACAATCGTCCTTTCCATGCGAAGGCAATCCATCTTCCAGTTTCCATTTACCTGCTTTTTCATTTATTGGAGCATGGGAAACCAGGATGCAATATTGTCTCTTCTCGGGATCGGCTCTTAAAAGGGCCTGGTAGGCGACTTCAAAAGGACCGGCCTGGACATACCAGAATTTACTGCCCTCATGGCTTTTATTTATTTCTTCTTTTGCATGTTCGATTGCCGCTTCAAGCTCACGCTGGTCATCGAAAAAAACATCCTCGTTAAACCTGAATCTTCGGGCTCCACCGATAACACTTTCGTAATTCTCCGCCTCTTTCCATTCATGACTGCGGTCAAGCCTGTTGTTATAGTCAAAATGCACCAATTTATCCTGCCATTCCATTTTGGCAAAAACCGCAAGAGCCAGGGCGGTTGCAGCCCAATCATCTTCATCGGCCAGGTTCCCGTCAGCGCTCCAGCCAATTCTGTCATTTTCGCCTGGGATTGGGGCGGCAGCAATATTTTGAAAAGTGATCAGAATAAAACAAATGGATAGAAAATTTGCTAAAGCTTTCATATTATTATTTTCAGTTTATGAACTTTTCGTTTGAGAACAGGAATTAAAGTCAGAACCATTGCTGCCAAAATTTTTCTTACATCAATTTGAATTAAGGTTTAGTACTTTAAAATAAGCATTTGTTTTTAAACACTTATTTCTTTCTAAGGTAAATATCCTGTATCCCCTTTTCAACACTAATGCTTCCTGTATTTATTATTTTGTAATCTCTGAATCCGCCGTTATTTTTAATAAAGAAAAATAGGATTATATTTACACGTGTAATTTTTTATTTTCAAATGCGAAAAATCAGTCAAAAAGACATTGCTGAGAGTTTAAATTTGTCCCGGGTAACAGTTACCAAGGCATTGAAGGATCATCCTGACATTGCGTTAAAAACCATCAACAAGGTAAAGGAGAGAGCACTGGAAATGGGGTATATACCCGATTTTATCGGCCGGAGTCTCTCATCAAGCAGAACTTATACCATTGGACTTGTTATACCAAAAATAGCACACTCATTTTTTTCCTATTCAATCGAAAAAATATATGAATCTGCCCACAAAAGAGGATATAACATAATCCCCATGGTTTCTTTTGAGGACCAGGCAGTGGAGCTGGAAAATATAAGAACTCTGTTATCAATGAGAGTCGACGGAATAATACTTGATATTGCCCAGAATTCGAAAGATAACCATGGATATGATCTGGCCATCAATGCAGGCTGCAGTGTAGTCTTCTACGATCGCTGTCCAAACTTCTTAACGGATGGCTCCATAGTCACCAACGACAGAGAGGCGGCCTATCAACTTACACGACACCTGATCGAAAAGGGATATCGAAAAATCTACCATTTTGCCGGTCCCTCTTCACTCAATATTTCTGAGGAAAGGCGGAAAGGATACGAAGAGGCTATGAATGAGAATAACCTGCTTTGTTATATACTTAATGTTGAGATGCAAAGGAAAGACGGTTACGAGGCGGTTATGAGACTGAACAAAGAAAATGAACTTCCAGACGCAATATTTGCTATAAACGACTCGGTAGCCCATGGCATCTACGATGCCGCTGCCGAACTCGGTTTGAAAATACCTGAGGACATTGCGGTTGCAGGTTTCGGCGATGTATACACTTCCGCCTTAATCAGTCCCCCTATGACCTCGGTAAAACCCCCGCTGGATGAGATGGCAGAAGCAGCGGTTGAAATGCTGGTCAAAATGATTGATGATAAATGCCCCTGTAAACAGAAGGTATTTAAAGCAAAAATAATTATAAGAGATTCAACCTGATTATCTTTTAACTATTAACTAACACGTGTAATACACATGAGCACACTAGGAATTATTTATGCGCTGGTAACAGTACTGGCCTGGGGGGCCTGGCTGGCACCATCACAGAACGTCCCGATGAAGGGACAACAGACCCGGACCTTTTACGTAACCCTTGCCGTCATGCTGCTTGCCCTGGTGGCCAGTATATTTGTGGGTTTCGAGGGATTAAATGCCACAACCTTCTGGTTCCCTGTGCTTGGGGGTCTCATATGGTCTCTTAGTGGCTGGAGCGCCTTCGTCGGAACCAACAAACTCGGAATGGCCAAGGCCTTCGGGATATGGGCACCCATGAATATTGTTGTTGCAATTGTCTGGGGGATAGTGCTGTTCGGAGAGTTCCTTGAGACGGATCTTAAATCCCTTGTCATTGCAATACTTTCATTTCTCCTGATCATTGGAGGTATTCTCACGATTATTTTTGCTGGTGGTGACAGTAGTGGAGACAAGAAAACCAAAGTCAACCTGGCAGGTCTGCTTGGGGCTATGGGGGCCGGTGTAGGATTTGCCACTTATTTTATACCCATACAGATAGGAACAGCCAATAATCCTGAATTCAATATGTGGATAGGGACCCTGCCCCTGTCAATAGGGATGTTTACAGGATCTGCCATACTAATGCTTGTAACCAAATCTTCTCCGAAACTGGAAAAAGGAAGCCATTATGCAAGGGTTATGAGTACAGGAGTGCTCTGGGCTATTGGAAACTATGGAGCCCTTGCCATGATGGAAATCATTGGCACAGGGAAAGGATTTACCATAGCCCAGCTATGTGTGGTGGTTAATGCTCTAATAGGGGTTTACATATTGAAAGAACCGGATCCGAAATCCAGGGCTGCTAAACTAACCCTGGTAGGTGTCATTATTGCTATGGTCGGAGCTATCGTTCTTGGAAATATCAAATGATGCATCCATATAGTTATTATATATTTTGAAAAACTGACAGAATAACTATGTATAAACTGGTGGAGGCACAAGATGCTGCAGCCCAGATAAAAAGTGGCAGCACAGTTGCTATTGGTGGTGCGGGCGCAGGGCACGCAGTACCAGATAAAATCCTCAGAGGCCTGGGAGAATATTACCTTGAAACAGGAAATCCTAAAGATCTTTATATTATCCACCCCTGCGGGATTGGAGATAATGACAGCAGGGGACTCAACCATATTGCTCATGAAGGACTGGTGAAAACCAGTGTTGGCGGTTTCTGGGGCAATGCCCCTAAAATGGTCAAATTGGCCCGGGAGGAAAAGATTACCGGATATAACCTTCCCCAGGGAGTGCTGAGCCAGCTAATGAGGGCTACAGCATCCCGGAAACCGGGTATTATAACTCATGTTGGACTGAATACCTTCGTTGATCCACGGCTTGAAGGAGGAAAGATCAATTCTATAACCCGGGAGGATATCGTTGAACACATGCAACTCAATGGGAATGAATACCTGTTCTATAAAACCAGGCCCATCGATGTAGGAATCATCAGGGGTACGACAATGGACTCCGAAGGGAACATTACCATGGAAGAGGAAGTAGGCACTTTCGCCATGCTATCTATTGCACAGGCAGCCAAATCCAACGGAGGGATCGTGATTGCGCAGGTTAAGAGAATAACAAAGGGACATTGTGAACCGGGAAATGTTAAAGTTCCCGGAGTGTTAATTGATTTTGTTGTAACTGATCCCGCTCAGGAAATGACCTTCCTTTCTGCCTTCGATCCGGCCCTTGTTAAAAGAGATGTACCCTTCGAATCCGATGAGCTGCTTATGGAGGGAATTAAAAACGTGGTAAACAGAAGAGCGGCATTGGAAATCCATAAAGGTGCGTTTATTAACCTGGGTTATGGAATGTCAGACGGTGTACCTATTGTAGCACAACAGGAAGAAATAACAGAGCAGATCGTTTTTATGATCGAGCAAGGAGCCAGTTCAGGTATTCCCACAACAGGATTGAATTTCGGAGCAATGTTCAATCCCTCTACAATTATTGACGATGGATACCAGTTTGATTTTTTTCATGGCGGGGGTCTCGACCTTGCATTTCTGGGATTTGCGCAGATCGACTCTGAAGGAAATATTAATTCAAGCCGTTTTGGGAATGTGATAACCGGATGCGGTGGTTCCATTGATATATCACAAAATGCCAAGAAAATTGTTTACTGCGGAGGTTTCGCGGTGAAATCGGAACAGGAAATAACCGTGGAAGGTATCAAAGTCACCAACCCGGGGAAATTTAAAAAATTTGTTGAGAAGGTACAGCAGGTTTCATTTTCCGGACGTTATGCCCTTGAAAGAGGCCAGGAAGTTCTGTATGTAACTGAAAGAACTGTAATGAAATTAAGCCCTGAAGGATTAGTATTAACCGAGATTGCACCAGGTGTTGACCTTCAGAAAGATGTACTGGATATGATGGACTTCAGGCCCATTATCCCGGATAATTTGAAAACAATGGATAAGTCCATTTACAGCGATGGTTTAATTGGACTGAAGCAAAAATTTAATCAATAGCAATGGCAGACAAAATACTGGTTGATATCAACCGGGATGTAATGGAAATTATCCTGAACAACCCGGATAAAATGAACTGCATGGGATTCGAAATGCTTTACCAACTTGAGGATGCGATCCGGAAAGCAGCATCTGATAATGATGTCAGAGCAATATTGATACGGGGAGCCGGAGAGAGAGCTTTTTCTACCGGAGCTGACCTAAAGGAATTCAACAGTCTTCCCGAAGGAAAGACAGATGAATGGATAGAATTAGGGAATGATATCTTCAATAGGGTTGAAGATATCCCTAAACCCTGCCTGGCTTATATTAATGGATATGCGATTGGGGGGGGACTCGAACTCGCGCTGGCATGTGACTTTCGTTTTGCAAGTGAATCGGCCGTTCTGGCAAGTGTTGAACTGCAACATGGATGGCTTCCCGGATGGGGTGGCATGACAAGACTACGCCGGCTAGTTGGTGAAGCAAAAGCAAAAGAAATAATTTTGTTCTGTGAAAAAATGCCTGCTGCCAGGGCATTGGAAATGGGACTCCTGACCCGTGTATTCAAACAGGGATGCGAAGAGGAAGAACTAAAAAGTATCCTGGATCACCTTACACAACTTAAACCCGAGGCATTTAAACTGGCAAAATCCGCCTTAATGGATCCCTCCCGCACAACCCGGGGAACAGATATTCGGTTTGATGTCCTCGCCATGAATCTTGCCAATACTCAATCCTGAAATCATGAGAGTCAATTCGGATATCTCCGTCTCATCACTCATGGAAATCATTACACTTAATTCGGGGAATTGAAATGCAGCAGCATTGTTTAGTTTTTACTAATTCTTGTCCTCCTTGAGAGATAGCAATAATTTAACCTACAAATTAATATGTGTTTACAAAAAGTTTCAATCGGAGTTGATATAGGAGGCGGACATATAAAATCCGCTGCTGTCGACCTCTCGGATAACACAATTATTAAGGAAAGCATAGCGGAGAGTCCCGTTGATAACCAGGCCAGCTCAGAAGAGATCCTTTCCGTCTGGGGAAAAACACTTCAGGATACAATCTCAAGGATCGGAATGGAACAGATAAATGGAATCGGATTTGGCATGCCAGGCCCCTTTGATTATGTAAGCGGTATTGCCCTTTTTGAAAATGTACTGAAATACGAAGGCCTGTACAATGTGAATGTAGGATTGCAAATTAGGGATATCCTGGGATTACCAGAGAATATTCCTGTCAGGTTTATTAATGATGCAACAGCTTTTGCCCTTGGAGAGGACTGGGTTGGCAAAGGAGCAGAATATTCCAGGGTTATTGCTCTGGCCCTCGGAACAGGATTAGGATCTGCGTTTATACATGATGGCATACCGGTGGTTCAGGGTGACCTGGTTCCGGAAATTGGAGCAGTATGGCATTTACCATTTAAGGAAGGTATTGCCAATGATTATATTTCTACAAACTGGTTTGTTGAGGAATACGAAAAGATATCAGGAAACAGGCTTCCAGGTGTGAAGGAAGTTGCTGAATTGTATGACAAGCATCCCGAGGTTCAGAATCTGTTTAATGATTATGGAAGGAATTTGGGGGAAATATTAACACCCTGGCTATTAAAATTCCAGGCAGAAATCCTCATTTTAGGCGGTAATATTACCAGGGCCTTCCCCCTGTACAGGGCTGCATTTCTCGAAGTACTGAATGCTGAATCAGTTTCTGTTGAGATCGAGATCTCAGAGCTAAAGGAGGATGCAGCGTTGCTTGGATCCGCACGCCTGATTGATGACAATTACTATAATAGAGTTTTTCCAACCTTAAAATATATGTAATACAATGACAACAAACAGCATTAAATACAAATTCGTCCTTCCGGTTCTAATGTCTTTTTCGTAATGAGCTTCGTGGATATGGTAGGTATCGGAGTGGACCGGGTTAAAATGGATTTCGGCCTCAGCGATACGCTTGCATAGCTGATACCTTTGGCAGCATTCCTCTGGTTCCTGCTCTGGTCATCACTTTTTTCTATTATCGGGATTCAGTACTTCATGTTCAACTCGGTCCCGGTAGCAGGATGGGTAGTGATTTTTATAATCGGACTAAGAAAAGCATTGGACAAAACAGGAAGCTATTTTTTTTCCTTACTTATTCCCCGAAGACCGTACGGGCGATTATTTCGTCCTGCAGGTCTTCTGCAAGATCTACAAAATAGGCGGTATATCCGGCCACCCTCACCGTCAGGTTTCTGTATTCATCGGGATGTTCTCTGGCCCTCTGAAGGTCGGAGCTGTTAACCACGTTAAATTGCACATGGCTGATTTTTAAGCTGGTAAATCCCCGAAGCAGGTTAACAAAGGCCTTCCTGTCTTTGTCTTCACGGAAAATGGCCGGCAGGAATTTCATGTTCAACAGCGTTCCGTTGCTGCCAAGCATGGAATCAATTTTTGAAACGGAATTCAGCACCGCAGTGGGTCCTTTTTTGTCCATTCCTGACATGGGCGACATTCCCCCGTCAGCAAGCGGTGTGCCGGATAGTCTTCCATCGGGTGTTGCACCAACATTGGCTCCCATGGGTATATGGGCCGAAACAGTATAAAAACCCGTATGGTATTTGCCACCACGGATGTTCTCACAAACACCCATCCTGTCCGCGAAACGTTTCGCCCATTTTAGTCCCAGACCATCCACCTCATCATTATCATTCCCGTACTTAAGTAAATCCTCCCGGAGAAAATACCTCATCTCTGCCTTCCCAAGGAAATTCGTCTTGAGGGCATCCAGCATTTGGTCCCTTGAATATTTCTTACTGTCATAGACAGCCTCCTTAAGGGCATAAAGGCTGTCGGCAATATTGGCCACCTGTATACACTGAACGCCTGATAAATTGTAATAAGCTCCTCCGGCTGTAACATCCAGTCCTTTTTCCATGCAATTATCTATTACGGTTGAAAGGAAAGGAGAAGGAAGGACCTCCCGGTGAATACGGTCAACCTTATTGCAGGTTTCAATGGTCCTTTCAATAAAATGATCCAGCATCACCCCGAATGCGGACTCCAGTGCTTCGAAGGTACTGTAGTCTCTTAGATTCCCCAGGTCAGGTCCCAGTTTTTTACCGGTCTGCATACACTGCCCATTATTCAGGGTCAGTTCAAATATCTTTACCAGGTTAACCATGGCAGCGTCGCTCCAGCCAAGAAAGTTCCCCTGGGTACTGAGTTCAACGCAGCCGACAACTCCGTAATCAAAGGCATCCGAACTTGAAATACCCTGCTGCAGGAGAGCCGGAATAATGCTTTCATCATTGAATAACTGCGGCATTCCACTGCCCTCACCGATCACCCTGCTGCAGTGGTCAAGGTATTCTTCCCCTGAATCACTGTGAATACGTGCCGAAAGATTGGGTTGTGGAAGTCCGAGATGCTCCTGTGCCTTCAGGAACAAATGACTGAGTTCATTCACCTGGTCCCTTCCAGAGCTGTCCTTTCCCCCGATACAGATATTGAAACCTATAGGAAATCCGGCAAAAAACCGGGCACTGTGGGAATTCCTCAGGTAAACCACCTGGTTGCATTTGATAAAAAATGCCTCTATGAGCTCCAGGGCATCCTCCCCTACCAGACTACCTGCCTGAATGTCTTTCTGGTAATATGGAAGGAACAACTGGTCAAGCCTGCCGGGTGAAAAGGAAGAGGCATTGGATTCAAGATGCAGGAATGCAAACAGAAACCAGACAGACTGTAGCGCCTCATAAAAACTGCCCGGAACGGAAATCCGGCTGACTGAACAGAGGCCCGCCAGCTTCTCAAGATGAGCAGCAAGCTCAGGATCCTTTTCAGCCGATGACATCTCAAGGGCAAGGTCCTCATACCTCTTAACATATAGCTGGAAAGCTTCGAGAGCAAGAAGGGTTGCCCGGTAAAAGTTGATTTTATCACTGTCCTTTTCATTGTCAAGGTGTGAACGGGCTTCATGTATGAGTCCCTCTGGCCCCTTCTTCAGCCATGTCCTGACATCTGGAATAATATGACCCTGGGCATGGTCTTTCTGGTTTATTTTTACCACCCGCTGGAAATCTTCCAGTCCCTCTCCAAGCTCAGCCTTGACCCTGTCCTCAAGGGTTCTTCCCTTCCAGAAGGGCAAGACCTCTTCCCTGAACTGCCGGGCATCCTCCTCCCTGACATGAAAAGGATCCTGCTCCCTTTCAGCCATCGTATCAAGCTCCTTGTCTATCCATGCAACCGAAGCCTCCGGGAAAACAATACCATCACGAATGCCGGGGGACCGGTTCCCAATAATAAGCTCCTCGGGATCTATGGAAACCGGGATCCGCTCTGCAACGTATTTAAGTGCAGCAGCCCGCTGAATGATCCTTGGTTCCGCTTTCCCTTGCTGGTAGTACTCTGAAACCAGCTTTGCCTGTTCCATGGAAACGTATCGGCTGTTATCAAGAATCTTCTTCCTGAGCCGCCCGATCCTTTTCGACATCTTCATTTCCAATAAGTTTGGAGGGACTGCCATCGTAGTCTATATTTAACCTGGTTCCGTTGAATGATTCCGGATTACAAATATCGGATAATTATTTACAATAAATTTTATTACACGTGTTATTTTTTTGCTAAATTCGATGGCCTATATTAAGTTTTAAGATTCAAATAATTGTGAAACAGGTACTTGTAATATTGGCTGTATGCATATCCCTGCAGGGATATTCCCTGGGTGAAAATCAGGGCAGCGGCCCTACCGGGGGAAATGAAACCGGGATCGCTGATATAGATCAGATCCGCAGGGAAGTAGCCTCCGTTCCGACAACAGAAGAAAATGCGAAAAGCAGGCATGCTGCCCTGGATCGCTGGTGGAGGTTGCTATGGAGGCAGGGATACGATATGAGCTCATTTGATTCCACCGCAAGGATGCTTGTGTTAAGTAATAAATATGATCCTGAGACTCTGGATGCGATCAACCATGGATACGGATTGCTTGAGACTCTTTTTGCTGATCCTGTTTATATTGAGAGGATAAAGGGAATCCTTCCTTCTGCTGATGGCTCTTCTAAGGAGAATACCCGGACGGACTGGCCATTTTACCATGGAATAGACGGTGCACAGACCGGATACTCACCGGATGCTGGTCCCTCTGAAGGAAAGCTTGCCTGGCGCTTCCCAAAATCCCATAGATTTAATGAATCTCCGGTTATTAGCAATGGCAAAATCTACCTGAGCAGTCCAGGGATAGACGTAATTGGTTTTTGTCTTGATGAAAAAACAGGGGAGATTGAATGGAGGGCAAGGCAGTACGGGACTAAGTTCTATGGGACCCCAAAAGCCGGGGTCAGCCCGGTTGTGACAGATGATAGGGTGACTATCAGAGTTGGATCCAGAGTGCATGTAATCGATAAAATTACCGGAGAACGGATCAGGGAACCTGAAATTAAAAATTATACAGGTACTAATACTGAGCAAACGGTCCGCCAAGCAGGCGGAAATTCTATTATTCTCGCGGATGCAAATACCGGAAAAAGGATACGGATGTACAAAACAGAACAGGCCCAGGTGGGAGAACCTGTATTGCATAATGGGGTGATTTATGTAAGCTGTGAAGAAGGAATGGTTTATGCATTCAGCACTGAAAGCGAGAATCCTTTGTGGAAATATAAGCTGGATGCTACGCTGCGGGGAAAGCCAGGAATAGGTGATGGCCGTGTATATGCGGGCAGCAATGATGGAAAACTCTTTGCATTGAATGCGGAGGACGGGACAGCTCTATGGACCTATCAGGATGAGAAAGTAAAAGGGAATTCCTACAGGTACTATTCTTTACCTGTCGAATCAAACGACAGAGTATATATAGGAACGGCAGGTTCCGAACTACTCTGCATCCATAGAGAAAGCGGTGAACGACTGTGGAAGCTCCGGGTTAGCGACTGGATTCGTTCCAGTCCACTGCTTATTAAGGACAAAATCTATGTAAGCACACTCTCAGGGGATATGTTTGCCATAAAGGACAAAGGAAATACGGCAGAATTAATAAAACAGGTAAAACTGGGAGAGCATGGTTTTACTGCTGATCTTGTAGGTAACGAGAACGGTATTCTTGCTGCCGGAGGGGATCTGATACTTTATTCGGTTTCTCCTGAATCACTCGAACTCAACTGGAAACACGGCATACTTGACGGTGTTTGGATAGATGGTGAGTTTATCATGGCAGATTGGACAGGGGGACTCCAACCTACTCCTTCCATTGTGGATGGTATAGTTTATTGCGGTGGTTTGGACGGATTCGTTCATGCACTCAATTCAGAAACTGGTAAGGAGATCTGGAGATTTGAAACAGGAGGCCGCAGCTCAGCTGCAATAACAGTAGCGGAAGGCAAAGTGTTTTTCGGACAGATAGGCGGTGAGGGAATCTATTATGCACTGGATAAAAACACCGGAGAGGTAATCTGGCAGTCAGAGGAATTCAATAACGTATGGGTAGGGCCATCCTATACCGAAAATGGATTATTTTTCGGAAATATGGAAGGGATGATGTACGGTGTCAATCCACAGGATGGATCTGTGATCTGGACATATGACACAGCAAAGGATACCCCAAAGGAAAACTGGCGAAACATGAATAAAAGAGGCCATGGATGGCCTCCCGGCATATATCCCATGCCGGTCGCAGATCAGACAAAAGTGTATATTGGCTCATGGTCAGGATATTATTTTGCCTTCGATCAGAAGACCGGAAAAATGGTATGGAGAACCCAGACAAACAATGGAAATCCAAATGGAGGATTACCGGATTCAGCAGCTCTTGTACTATGGAAGGGACATGTATATGTGCAGAAGCTGGGGCAATATCTGACAGCATTGAGGACAGATAACGGTTCGATAGCCTGGGAATGGAGAGCTCCCAGGCCTTTTCTTCAGAATGGCACCGTTGTTGGCCATGATGACAAGATATTCGGATCTTATGCTCACAGAGTGACCGCCAGTCCCTATAATGCAACCATCATTGCCTTCAGGGATGTGGAGAATGGATCTGAAGAATTATGGAGATATAAGGGTGGCGGGGGACTAACAGCTCCGGTTATCACCGATGGCAAATTGATTTCAGGTTCTTCTTGCGATCCCTTTGTTGTATGCCTAAATCCTGAGGATGGCTCTGTTATCTGGAGGTTTTTTACAGGAGGTGAGATGATGGAGAATGTTCCAGCCATTTACGGTAACAAAGTTTACGCTCATTTTAATACAGGATGGCTATGTGCCATCCAATAATAATCAGCAGAAGAGAGCTTCTTAAAACCATGGCTTTATTACCGCTTGCGGTCTGAATATCCACGATGGACAAATCCGGGATGGCATGAGAGACTTGAACCCATGGATGCCATCGACATGATAAAGAAAGGTTTCCTTTTGTGAAACTATTTCTTAACTTCGTACCATGAACTATGAAAGTTCATTTAATTAAAATTCAGTCCATCGATAGATTTGTAGGAGAAAATGCCCAAAGTAGAAAAGCTATCGAGATTTGGCTTTCGATTATAAGAAGGGCTGACTGGGAGAAACCACAAGATATTGTCAGAACCTTTAATTCTGCTGATATCCTGGGACAAAACTCAAACAGGGTTGTTTTCAATATTAGCGGCAACAAGTATAGAATCATTTGTCAATATTATTTTGGTCAACAAAAGGCGCACCTGTTTGTAAAATGGATTGGGACGCACGCTTTTTATACGAAGTTGTGCAAAAATAAGAAGCAATATTCAATTGATTCATTTAGAGGGAGAAATTAAGATGGTAAGATTAAAATACACGATAATAAAAACTGAAGAACAATACTCAAACTATTGCCTTATTCTGGAAGATTTGCTTCAAAAATATGATTCAGCTTTGGAAGATGAGATTGAATTGTTGACGTTTCTTATTGAAAAGTGGGACAAAGAAAACAGTTCAATCTATGATATAAATCCGGTTGAACTCATTAAATCGTTGATGGAAGAGAATAAACTTATTGCTGTGGACTTAACCAGGATATTAGGACTATCAAAGGGAACTGTTTCTAAAATCCTGAATTATCATAAGGGTTTATCCAAGGAAACAATCCGCAAATTAGCAGAACACTTTAAGCTCTCACAGGAAGCTTTTAACCGTCCTTACAAATTGAAGAATGTAGTTAACCGGAAGCTTCGAAATGCAAGCTTAATGAGTTCCGAAATAAATATGTTTAAGGATTAAAAGATATCTAGTACACGTGTTATTTTTTACTATTTTTACATGTGAATGTCCTCATCCATTAAATAGAAATTTTTGAATCAGATACTTACATTTTTCTTTATCCTCCTGCCTTTCATGGTTCATCATCAGGATACTTTCTCGATCCCGGACGGAACACATAAGACGGTGAATTGGGTGGTCTGTCCCGATGAGGACTCTTCATATTCAAAACCCAACATCGTAGTATTCCTTGCCGATGACCTGGGATATGGAAGTGTTGGTGTTTACGGTGCAAATCAAAACGTAGTAAAAACCCCTTCTATTGACCGCCTTGCTGAAGAAGGAAGAATGTTCACCAATGCATATACACCATCTTCAGTTTGTTCTCCCACGCGTTATGGACTGCTTACTGGTCGATATGATTGGAGGACAGGCAAACTATATGGGGTTGAGGGAGTTCGCAGCAAATTACACATCCAGACCGATAGGTCAACCCTGGCATCTATGCTTAAGAATGCAGGGTATACTACTGCTCAAATCGGGAAATGGCACCTGGGCTACCAAAATGAAAGAACGGATTATTATAAAACAATCTCACCGGGTCCACTGGACCTGGGTTTTGATTATCACTGGGGAATTCCAACCAACCATGGTGATATAACCGGAGTATGGATTGAAAATGATTCTGTTTATGGAATGGTAGAGAAAATGGAAGACCTTCCTCCGGAGCTGCGTCAACCCGGGTTCAACTCAAAAGGGAAAGAAATGCTTGGTATTCCTGCTCCATACCGTACAGAAACACATGAAATGTCGGTGATCACAGAGAAGGCGGTGGACTGGATCCATGCCCGATCAGATGAGGAACCCTTCTTTCTCTATTTTGCACAGAGCGCCATCCATTCACCTCATATCACTCACCCTGATTTTGTAGGCTCAAGCGGAGGGGGAGTTTACGGGGATTTTATCCAGGAACTGGATTTCTCCTTCGGTGAGATACTAAATGCCCTTGATAGTGCCGGCTTCAGTGAAAACACCCTGGTGCTTTTCACATCCGATAACGGGGGACACCCTTCCGGGGGAAGCGAGGCCATTGATGCGGGACTCAAAATCAATGGAGATCTGAGGGGGACAAAACTCAGCATCTGGGAAGGGGGATTTAAGGTTCCCTATATCCTGCGCTGGCCGGGGCATATTGCTCCCGGTACAGAATGCGACGAGATGGTCAGCCTGCTGGATACCTATGCCACCCTTTCCACCCTTCTGGGTCAGGACCTCCCGGATAAGGAAGTGGCGGCAGGGGACAGTTATAATGTCCTGCATGCATGGATGGGACAGGAATACATTAGTCCCTTAAGGGAAAGTACCGTCCTGACAAGTCACGAGGGCATTACTTCCCTGAGGAAGGGAAAATGGAAATATGTTGAGGGGATTGTCGCCGATCCGAATCCGATCTGGCTTGTTGGCAATAGGCTCGAAGAAGCAAATGAAATGCTGTATGACCTGAGTGTAGATCCCGCAGAACAGAATAATGTCCTTTCTCAATATCCAGAGATTGCAGCTGAGATGAAATCAACTCTTTCCCTCATAAGAACCCAGGGATACAGCAGGGATTAGAGTTAATTCTGTTTGAGAAAAAACCAGATTCAATTGCTTACTTTAGTTGAACCTTAATGAATAATATTTTGAAAAAATCTAAAAGCAGAACCAATTTACTCAAAGGTCTTTTAGTCCTTTGCCTGTCAATTCTGATTTTTCCCCCGGGATTTTCGGGGGATAAACAGCCCAATATTGTATTTATTCTATGTGACGATATGGGCTATTATGATCTGAGTTGTTATGGTGCCGACGAAGTCCAGACAACCCAAATAGACAAGTTGGCTGATGAGGGTATTCGTTTTACAGATTATTATGCTGCCGCCCCGATTTGCAGTCCCTCTCGAGCAGGATTACTCACAGGTTGCTATCCCCGAAGGGTAGGCAATCACATATGGGTGCATCGGCCGGATTCTGAATCAGGATTGCATCCTGATGAACTTACCATTGCAGAATTATTCAAACAAAATGGATATAGCACTGCCTGCATTGGAAAATGGCATCTTGGATTTAAAGAACCGTTTTTGCCTCAACAGCAGGGATTTGATCATTATTATGGACTTCTCCACAACCTGGATCGCTTTGAAACAGTTCATTTTGATGATGCCGGGGGTGTTCCTGTCCTAAGGAACGGAGAGGTTGTTGAGCGTCCTGCTGATCCGGCAAAATTAACCCGGATGTATACAGATGAGGCCATTCATTGGATGGAGTCTATCGTGAAGCAGGAAGAATCCCAGCCATTCTTTCTTTATCTTCCTCATACAATGCTGCATAACCCCATGGGTGCAAGTGATGAATTTAAGGGTACCTCGAACTGGGGTCTGTATGGGGATGCGATTCTGGAAATGGATTACCACGTCGGTCGTCTGATGGATAAAATCAGAGAACTGAAGATCGATGATAATACAATTGTTATCTACATGTCCGACAATGGCAGGGGACCGGGCAGAAATCCTGATCAACCCATTCGTGGATCAAAGTTGACAGCATTGGAGGGTGGACTCAGGGTTCCATGTATTGCATGGGGACCCGGGTTAGGAGTTCAACAGGGTGCTACTTCAGAGGTTTTAGCTTATGCGATGGACTGGTATCCTACCCTTGCATCATTTGCCGGTATTAAAGTCCCTGAACAAGTGGTTCTGGATGGCCGGGATCTCAGCAGTTTGATCATCGGAAAGGCTGATGAGCTGAGCTTTTCCCCCGATAATATTTCGATCAACGCAGCAATACCTCTAAGACGGTACTGGAACCCATCTTATGAATGGGATCAAAGCATTGACCGAAACGAATACCTGAATGCATTTTTCTACCATGGAAGCCATGGAGAATTGGCGGCAGTCAGATCAGGAAAATGGAAACTACATCTTAGTCCCGAATTAGTTCTTTATAACCTGGAAACTGATCCGGGAGAACGAAAACCAGTGAACAACCAGGCGCTAAAGTGGAAATTACGGGGACTGGTTGTCCTGTTCCAGGAAGAAATGCGTCTCACCGCCAGGCCTGCGGGACAGGTTCCACCACTCTCCCATCTCGATGAAAAGGATCCCCCAAACGCCTTCCTTACGGGAGAATTTGATGACCCCAGCACCCAGGCAGAAAAATTCAGAGCACAGGCTGAAAAAATGGGAATTCCAACGAGAATTATGATAATAGAGGATGCTCCCCATAATTTTTCCCCAAATGATGAATTGCTGGATATGGCTATTTACTGGTCCATCTTATTTTTCCGAGATAACCTTTAAAAGAATAATCAAATGAAATTACGTGTAAAATTATTTGTATCGTTCCTGATGGCATGCATATTATCTGGCATCCTTTTGGCTCAATCAACACCGAATATTGTTGTTATTCTGGCTGATGATCTTGGTTATGGAAGTGTTAACTGCTACGGGGCGCCGGAATCCCTGCTCCGCACACCACATGTGGATCAACTGGCAAAAGAGGGAATGCGGTTCACGGACGCCAGCACCCCTGGTTCTGTTTGTTCACCCACCAGGTATGGCTTTCTAACAGGTCGATATGCCTGGAGGGGAAGGTTAAAATATGGTACTTTATCACCACCCGAAGGAGCATTACTGATTGAAGAAGATTTGCTAACCCTTCCAGCATATTTGCAACAGCATGGCTATAGTACGGCCCACATTGGGAAATGGCATCTGGGCTACACCAATATGAAAAATGTTGAGGATCTCTCAGCCCAGCCGCTTGTACCGGGTCCCAACTCGGTTGGTTTTGATTACCATTTCGGTGTACCTAATAACATCGATTGGCTCCCAAAGGTCTATATCGAGAATGAGCAAATATGGGGATTGCGTTCAAAAGGAAAGTCTCCCTATGGAAAGAGTTCCTATAAGAACCAGAATTACCATGGATACGATGCCCCGCAACGGGTGACGACAAAGGTTACGGGGGACCTGAACAACAGGGCACGTGAATGGATCTTCAAGTGCGTGCGCGAAGAACCTGAAAAACCATTTTTCCTTTACTTTGCCCAGGTCACAATCCATAATCCGGTTTCTCCCGGAGAAGAACTCCGCGGAAGCAGTAATTGTGGTCCGTACGGTGACTTTATTCACGACATGGACCATTCCGTCGGAGAAATAATGGATGCCCTGGCATATGCCGGAGTTCTGGACAACACGATTGTTATTTTTGCCAGCGATAATGGCGGAAAAATCGGAAGGGTACAACATGGAACGTTAGAAGAAATGCAGGCCCGTGAAGCGGGACTCCTCAACAACGGTATATTTCGCGGTGATAAACATACCATATGGGAGGGCGGATTCCGTGTTCCATTTATAGTCCGCTGGCCCGGCAAGGTAAAGGCGGGTTCTGTTTCAGACAGAATGGTCAACCTGGTCGATATTTTCGCAACGATTCAGGAATTGGTAAGCGGAAAAGTACTTCCTCCCGAACAGGCAGGAGCCGATAGTTATAGCTTTTACGATGAACTTATGGGGGAAAGGATTGCCGGTTCGGTTCGTCCGCATATGGTAGTTAACAATGCTAAAGGAGTCATGGCAATCCGAAAGGGTCCCTGGAAATATATCGAAGGAGTTTCTGCGGCTCCCCTCAGTGAAGGTGCTAAAAAAGCTCTTGCAGATGAATTAGAACCACAACTATACAATTTATACACAGATATTTCAGAAACTGAAAACCAGATAAACAAGCATCCGGATATAATTGAGGATCTTCAAAAAACATTGAATCAGATCAAAGCTGCCGGATCAGAAAGGGCTTATTCAAAATGAAAAAGATCATCGGCGTAGCAATTATGGCTTGCATCACAATGTCTATAAGCAGCCAGCCAAAAGGGAATTTAACCTATTTGAAAATTTTAGTTTTAAACGAAAACAATGATCTGTTAATGGTTCGGCATAGAGGAAATTGGGAACCGATAGGTGGTTCTTATTCTTCACACCTTCCGATTGAAGATTTTGTAAGAGAAAAGGTAGGTCTATGTAATGTTGAATGTGGAGAAATACGACTACGTGGACTATTCTCGGTTTATTATGGTAAAACCAGTTTACCTTATGTATTTCATTATTATACTGTTGAATATAAAGGTGGGGATATAATACCTCCTTCAGATTGTGATTCAGCTGCATGGTTTGGTGCCGGGGAGGTCATGGATAAAATCGCCTATAAAGAAATGGGCAGTGTTTTTGAAAAAATTCAGGGGAATGATGACCTCTGGAGTGGATCATGGTATATTATTAAAAATGCCGAAACCAGGGAAAGAAAGTTTGAAGAAAAGAAAGATTTCTTCAAGTTGAACTAATAAACTGAAGACCATTTCAAATGGTGAATTCATTCCAATAAACTAATAATAAGTAAAATGATAACGAGCTATTGGACATTGCTGTTATTAGCAATATTAATTAATATCACGAGGCTATCAGCCCAGGAATACAAAAGCGGCGATCCGGAAATTGATCAGGTAAGAGTAGAGGTTGAGAAGCAAAAAACCACAGAAGCCAATTACGGAGACCGCACAAAAATACTCTATATGTGGTTAGGCGCATTGCAACAGCAAGGTGCCAACACATTACCTTTTTTTGATTTGGATCTCAAGTACCGCAAATTGGAAACTAAAATTGCAAGGACACCTCCCTTTGTTCAATGGAAAACAAAACACGAAAACCAGGAATCTCAGGTTGATTTTCAAAAAAGCAGCGAATATACGGAGGCAGTGATGCAGATTTGCCAGACCATAGATGACTGTTTTAAGCAAATGGAGAAGATTCAAATGGAATTAACAGACAGGGGGCCAATGTCGACCCCTTTTGAAGGAGAAACAGAAGTGACTGGTGGCGATTTATCTGCCGAGTGGCCCATGTTTCAGGCCAACAAACATAATAACGGTGCCACAGCCGCACCAGGGCCAAGTTATGGACGGGAGAAATGGAAGTTTCCAGTGGGACTGGGATGGTATGCCCGACCGGTAATTGAGGATGATAAAGTATATGTTACCTCGCCAGGGATGCGTGTTACTGCATTTTGCCTGGATTTAAAAACTGGGACCGAAATTTGGAAATCCTCCCAGGATCATCCTATATTTTACTTATACAAATATCCGGGGATGGCTTCCACTCCTTTATTGATAAACGATCAGGTGGTTTTGAGGGAAATTAATTCACATGGGGGAAACGATGGACAAGCCCGAAACCTGGTGTATTTAAATAAGGAAACCGGGAAAACTGAAGCACGCCGCTATGCCGGGCATATCGATTATCGTACGCGTTATGCTGCCCTGACCGGGAATGATGATTATGTCGTTTATCCGTTTGGGGTACATGACATCTATTCTACGCCCGCTATATGCCAGAATTTCAACAGACTGATATGTGCTGATGCTCAGAATAAAAAGAAAATTTGGGATTTTAATGTAGGTGATATTGATGCCCTGGCCGAGCCGGTTATTTCTGGTAAAAAAGTGTTTCAGGGCACGGAGGAAGGTTATGTTTATGCGCTGAATCTGGCTGGCGGACGTGGAGAAGAGTTTATTGCCTGGAAATATAAAGCAAAGGGTTCGGTTAATACAGCTGTACGGGTGGAAAATGGCAGGGTTTATTTTGGAGCTAATGGTGGATCTGTGTATTGCCTGAGTGAACAGGATGGTAATTCATTGTGGGAATTTAAGGTGTCAAACCCGGAGGGAGGAGCGCGGAAGCAGTTTACAACCCCGGTATTATATAATAACAAACTCTATATTGGGGGAGCGGATAAAAACCTGTATTGTCTGGATGCAATTAGCGGAGAATTGTTGTGGGAAGTTGAAGCTGATGACTGGATTCGTTCAAGCCCGGTTGTTGATGAAAAAGATATCCATTTTGCTACCATTAGTGGTCGCTTATACAATGTAAATCATAAAGGAAAAATTCAATGGGATAAAAAAATCAGCGACCATGCCATCTATGCTGATTTAGTGGGCAATAGTGATGAATTATTGGTTACGGATTGCAATTTGATGCTGTATTGTATTGGGAATAAAGGCAAAAAGCTCTGGGATAAAAGCATTTTATCTTCATTTGAAAATGAACAGGGGGAACGGATATTTACCGACCAGATATCAGGGGGCACCTATTATCAGAGTAAACCTACTGCAGCTGGTGGCAGTCTTTTCTTTGGCACACCAAGTGGTTTTTTACATTCCGTTGATGCTGAGACAGGAGAAGAAAACTGGAAGTTTGAAATGGGAGCAGCTATTTCGGTAGGAGCTGCCATTGCAGATGGAAAGGTATATGCAGGTCAACAGGGGGGAGAGCGCTTTTTTTATTGTTTGGATGCTAAAACCGGTGAACTGGTTTGGAAAAAGACAATACCCGGAGGATGGGTTTGGGGATCAGCCGCTGTGGACGATGGTTTGGTATATGTACCTACGGTTAGTGGTTATGCAGTTTGTTTAGATGGGGAAACAGGTCATATTGTCTGGATGTATCCTACCGCCAAATCCGTACCGGCAGAACCTGCCATCGATGGTGACCTGGTATATTTCGGTTCATGGAGCCATTCTTTGTATGCTTTCAATAAGAAAACAGGAGAAATTGTATGGAAAGAGAATGGAGTAGGTCTTGATTCGGGTACTTTAATTGCCGAAGACGGTAAGATATATTTGCCCAGCTCCTCTAATATCTTCAAATCATTTGATGCAAAAACAGGTGAGCTTCTAAGTGAGGGTAACAAGAATAATAAAGAAAAAGGAGTGTATTCAAATTTCAATGCCAGTCCTGCTTTTGCCGATGGAAGGGCTTTTTTCTCGGCACGGGTTGGCAGAGGTTATGGAGGAGTGCCCATGTCAAGCAGGGTATATTGTGTTGACCCGGTAACAGCTAAGATCAATTGGACTTTCCCGGATGGAGGTGGTCTTTCGGCTCCGGCTCTGGCCAGTGGCCGTGTTTACATTGCTTCAGGTAATACTCCCTTCTTCTATTGCCTGGATCAGAAATCAGGCAAACCGCATTGGATATTTAAACTGGGGAACAGAGTTGAGGAATCGACACTGTGTATATACCGAAAAATGGTTTATGTATTGTCTGTTGATGGATATGTTCATGCAATTGAATAATGTGAATTTATTGTTACCGATCCGGAGAAATTCCAATCAGGAGAGGGCCATGATTCATTTCATGTTTTATTGAGTTATACATCCAGTTTCAAGATTCCGGGTATTACTATTTAAACAAGTCTTTATTCGGAACAGCACCCATCTCAAATTCCAGGGTTCCTCCGCCCAGAATATCATCGTGGGCAAAAAAGGCCTCCCTAAGGGGCTCACCATTCATTTTCGCCGATTGCACATAAAGATTTTCCTCGCTGACATTATTTGCGACTACTGTGAATACATTTCCGTTGGAAAGATTTATTTCGACCTTATCAAAAACAGGTTTACCTATGGAATAAACAGGTTCGCCGGGACAGAAAGAATAAAATCCCATGGCATTCAGAACATACCAGGCAGACATCTGTCCACAGTCCTCATTCCCCGCCAGTCCATTAGGATCATTGAAGTATAATTCACTCATTATCTCATTGCAAAGCTCCTGCGTTTTCCAACTCTGTCCAACGTAATTATACATATGCGATATATGATGGCTGGGTTCATTTCCATGGGCGTACTGCCCTATCAGTCCGGTTATATCACTGGAAGCTTCTTCACCTGTTATTTCCGAACTGGTGGTAAAAAGTGTATCCAGCTTTTCTGCGAACTTTTCCTTCCCTCCCATCAATTCCACCAATCCATCCACGTCATGCGGAACGAACCATGACCACTGAAATGCGTTTCCTTCGGTATAATCGCTGTAGCCTCCATGTTGTGAGTGCCTGGGATCGAATGGTTCCCTCCATTTTCCATCTTCATTTTTTCCACGCATAAAACCGGTTTCTTTGTCGTAGTATTTGGTATATCTTTTCGAGCGCTCCATGAATCGGTTGTAATCTTCGGTTTTGCCCAGTTCCGAGGCCATTTGTGCAATACACCAATCATTGTAGGCAAACTCCAGGGCTTGTGAAACCGATCTGTTTCCCAGATCAGACGGTATATAGCCCAGTTCCTCGTTATATTTTTTTGCCAGCGGCATTAACTTTTGCTGAACCTTTTCCGATGGAAAAAGAATTCCATCGGTTTTATACTCAGAAGATTCAACCATCGCCTGGTAAGCTTTTTCGACATCAAAATCCCGGATTCCCTTAAAATAAGCATCAACAATAACAGGAACGGAGTGGTATCCAATCATAGTTCCGGTGTAGTTTCCAACAAGTTCCCACATGGGTAATGTCCCACCCTGTTCATACTTGGTAAGCAGGGTTTTAATAAAATCCTTGTCCCGTTCGGGATTAACAATGGTTTGCAGTGGATGGTAAGCCCTGAAAGTATCCCATAAGGAGAATACGGTGTAAATGGTTGATCCATCGGTCTGATATATTTTCTGATCCATCCCCCGATAGCGGCCGTCTACATCGCTGAAAGTGTAGGGACTGATAGCAGTATGATACAGCGAAGTATAAAAAATTGTCCTGTCATCAGTGCTGCCACCTTCGGTATTTATCTTATTTAACTCCTTTTTCCAAACCTGTGTGCATCATCTTTTACAGCATCGAAATTCCAGTCGGCAATTTCCTTTTCGAGATTTCTTTTTGCACCTTCATAATCCACAAACGAAATTCCAACCTTACTAAGAAGCTCCTGCTCATCTTCTAAATCAAAGTAAAGAACAGCAAGCAGTTTTTTCGATTTTGCTGAGCTTACATCAGGTATTTCCTGTCCATTATCATAAATAACACATTTAAACGGCTTATTAAATTTTGCATGAAACCATGTGTGCTGCTCCGTTGCCCAGCCACCTGAGCCCTTATAACCTGATATCTCTGTGTCACTGATGATTTGCAACTCCTGGGAGGGATTTCTATCGGGGTATATGGTATGTGCCATGTCAATAATAATTCCTTTTTGCCCGTTTTCAGGAAATGTATAACGGTGAAAACCGGCGCGTGTACTTGCTGTCAGTTCAGCCTTAATACCATAATCATCCAGCAAAACGGAATAGTATCCAGGCCCGGCCTTCTCGTTCTCATGCTTGAACCGTGAACGATAGCCTTCATCCGGATTTTCCGGACTGCCGGGAGTTGCTTTTGGTGCTCCGGAGAAGGGCATAAACAGGAAATCGCCCAAATCGCTTATACCTGTGCCACTTAAATGTGTATGACTAAATCCAATAATCGAATTATCAGTATAATGGTATCCACCGCAGGCATCCCATCCCAGGGTACGTGTATCGGGACTTAACTGAACCATGCCGTAAGGTGTTGTGCCCCCGGGAAATACATGTCCATGGCCCCCGGTGCCGATAAAAGTATTTACATATTTAGTATTATCCTGTGTTGTATCCTGCGATTCCGGTTTGTTTGTACAGGCTGTTATAAATACCAGAATAATGCTGAAGTAGAAAATTGTTTTCATCTTGTTATTATTAATTATATCGTTCTATAGTTTCCGGTAATCATTCCGCCGGCTTTTCCAGCGATTGTTCTCAGTAATTAGTTCGTATATGCTATTGTCATTTTTCCTCAGAAAAAAACTGCGCTCCTTTTCTTCTCCATCTACCATTACTGAGAACCATGAACCTTTATTCTTATAGGTTATTTTTTTGGTTTGTGTTCCCTTGGAATTCACGAAATCACCTTCCCCGTTTTCTTCAAGAGTCAATGTCCCGTACTTGCTGCTTTGCCAGCTGCCGGGTAATTTACTACCGGGAATATCCTGATAGGGATAGAGTAGCTCTGTCCTTTCATCAAGCCTGGCTTCAATGGCTTTATAGTCCACCTTTTTAATGTTATAACCTCTCGCATACAAATGCGCAATCTCCATCATGCTGTTTTTATAAACATCGGGATAGCCAATATTTAAACAATGGTGGTTGATTCCTTCATATAGTACCAGTTTACATTTGCCACCGGCTTTTTTTATTTGTTCTGAATACTTTACACTCTGGCTGTAATGACAGAGCCAATCGTCTTTACCATGCAGTAAAAGTGTAGTAGCAGGTTTTTTTCTGAGATTGTGGTATGGGGAAGCCTCCAATTTCTGCTCTTTGCTGACCAATCCGAAATCGCTTCGTGATTCTGCATTTGGGAAGTGGGACAGGGTAGTATCCATATCCAGCACATTATACATTCCCTCACGGCCCATATACACTTTGCAATTGGGATAGCGCTGGGCCAAAACCGCTGAAAGTGTTGTTCCTGCAGAACCTCCGCTAAAACCAATGCGTGACATATCGGCATTATAATCATCCGCATGTTCCTCGAACCATTTAAGCGATGCCTCTAAATCCTGAAGTGCCAGGTTAAAAGTTCCATTATTCCCTTTGCAACGATATGCAAGCCCGACATAAATAATTCCCATCTGATCGCAGAGGAAATCACAATCAGCCGGGAGTTTCGCATCGGGCACACTCTGGCTGTCTCCACCGTTCCATCCGCCACCATGTACGAAAAACATTACCGGCATTCTGCCGCTTGCATTTTCAGGGAGACAGACAGTTATTGGGATGTCATAATCACCTGCTTTCGTTGCTACATCTTCGATTACCTTATATGCAAAGAGACTTGAACTGAAGTAAAACAAGAAGATGATCAATAATGAATGTTTTAAGCTCAATTTTCTGGTTTTGAAAAATTACAACTGCCTGTTTTTAACGCCTTCATAATGTTTGGAATTTGTACTCTCTAACCACTCCAGAAGATACCCTTTCAACTCTTCTGCTTTTTCCTTAAACCTGTCGCTCTCAGGATTCGAGCCCAACAGGTTGTTCATCTCATTTGAGTCAGAATTCAAATCATACATAGCGTTAATTACCCTCGATGACTCCGAGTAGGGAATCATAAGTTTCCACCCCTGGTGCATGACCATGTAATTGGAAATTATATCACCCCTGAAGTTCCATTCCGTCACAATATATTCCGGACGGTCCGATTCCTGACCTTGTATAAGGTCCCTGAGACTTCGCCCATCGGATGTAACGTTTTCTCCCAATCCTGTGTAGTCAAGTATCGTTGAAAACATGTCAAGGTTTGTGACATAATCGTTCACTACGGTTTTTCTTTTTATTGCTTTTGGATAGCGAATCATTAGGGGAATATGAGCCGACTCTTCATAGAACACATTTTTCTCCCGCATACCATGAGATCCAAGCATTTCGCCATGATCGCTTGTGAAAATTACAATGGTATTCTCAGCAAGGCCTAATTCATCAAGCGTTTCGAGTATTTCTCCAACCCAGTGGTCAATCTCGGTTACCAGGGCGTAGTAATTGGCAATCATGTACCCTATCTTCTCCGGGTCGCTGTATTCGGTACTTTTTATTCTTCCATTGGATGCAATGTAAGGTGAGTTCCCCATATCGTCAGATATGCTTTCAGGGACCGGCATGTCCCCTGGCTTGTACATTTCGGCATATTCCCTGATCGGGATCATCGGGGCATGGGGAAAGTTTATAGATGCAGTAATACTGAATGGTCTGTTGCTGTTTCTTTTAATCGCCTCTATCGTATTCTTGCATACAAAGGCCGTTGATGTATGCTCCGGGGGAATGTTGGAGACTCCGTGCAACTCGGTCTGGGCAAAGCGTTCCTTTTTACGCTTGTCAAGAACATCCTGATAGTACATTCCATAATGTTTGTCAATGGGATTAGGTTTATATGCCCTCATGGATTCGGTTGAAATAAGTTCTCCCTTTTCCGGTTCAACGTATGGAACATTCTCATCCACATACGGGCGATAGTCCTTTAATGTAATAAACTCGCTATAGACCTTTGTTGGTTCTTCGGGGCAATGCCATTTTCCGAAGTACTCGCAGGTATATGCATTTTTATATAGGATTTCATCAAAAGTGGGCATGGTCATTACTTCCAACTCCGGCTCATCCTTCCAGATGGAATTGGTCCTGACACCATTGTTTTCAATGGTATGCCCTGTTAGAAGGGTAGCTCTAGCAGGAGCACAGACAGCACATTGAGTATAGGCATTTTTGAACCAGGCACCCTG
The DNA here is from genome assembly GCA_963777115.1 of uncultured Bacteroidaceae bacterium. Classification (GTDB taxonomy): domain Bacteria; phylum Bacteroidota; class Bacteroidia; order Bacteroidales; family SM23-62; genus SM23-62. The sequence goes on from CAVZPP010000008.1 coordinate 257,582, forward strand.
TCTGGCAAGCCTGTCAAGGTTCGGGGTTTTTATTACTTCATTGCCGGCAATGCCCAGAGCATCTGAGCGTTGCTGGTCAGTCATTATAAAAAGCAGATTGGGTTTATCCTGTGCATATAGTATTGTGGTACATAAGATCAGGACACTCAGCAATAGATTTCTATTGATCATTTCTTATCCTCTTTTGTTTTACACCGGTTTTGTATTTAAGGGTATAGCTTCCGTTGCCGCAAACCTTCGTCTTTGTCCGGTTCGTGTATTTCCATCTATTTCACCAGTTCCCCGTAAGGTCTTCCCGGAAATGACTTTAAACTCTTTATCAGTAATTCTTTCATCTCCTCGACTTTATCGGGATTGGCAGTAGCCATATTGTTATTTTCTTCTGGATCATTTTGCATGTCAAAGAGCTGGTTGCGTTCAAAATAATGCTCGTTTAATAATGCAGCGTGATACCCGAGGTGACTGTTGCGGATGTAATAGGGCTGCATGAATTTATGATTATTCCAGCCTGTGAAAACTACACCATCTTTTACCTGCTGCTCTGATTTTTCGTCATAACGGACAGTAATGTACTTCCAGGCCTTGGTCATTACCCCGCGGGCAAAACCGAGTTCAAAATACAAGTAATCATGAACCGGTTTCTTCATGCCTTTTAAAGTCTCTTTCAAACTAACTCCATCCAAGTCTTTTACAGTTGACAGATCTACTCCTGCCAGATCCAGAAAAGTCGGGGTAAAATCAATATTCTGCACCAGTTCATCGTAAATGGAACCTGCTTCAATGCCGGCTCCCCAGTACATCATCAAGGGAATTTTGATCCCACCCTCGTAGATGGTTGATTTGCCGTAATTATAATTTCCATGATCCGATGTAATAATTATCAGGGTATTTTCAAGTTTGCCTTTTTCTTTCAGTTTTTCAACTACTGAACCCACGGCATGGTCCAACCAGGTTAACCAGGCGTGGTCGGGATTTTTACCGGCTGCAATAACTTCATTCTTAATCTGCTCCCGGCCGGGCATATTTTCAAAATCATCCTCTACATATCCTTTGCCGGTAAAATGAGGATTTGCATCAAGCCCGTAAATATACTTGCCGTCTTTGTTTATCCAGGGAGCCGGACCATGTGGTACCATCTCGCTGTAGTACAAAAAGAAAGGATCATCACCGGCTTTATCAATAAAATCGAGAGCTGCTTTGTTTTTCCATTCAAGATTATGAATGTTAAGCGAGTCATTATACAACTCTCGCAGGTTGGCAGCATAAACACCGTTAGCATAATCGAATCCAAATTCTGTGATGCGGTTTGCCCAGAATTCATGATTATCATCCATTGCTTTATTAACCTCTGGATCTTTGGGATCTGCCTTCCTGTCATATCCTGTTAAGCCCATTTTATCCCAGGCTTTACTATTGTTGAGAACATGATGGTCAACCACATGGCTCTTACCCACAAATCCGGTACGATACCCGGCTTTCTGCAGCAGGCGGGGCAGGTTATCCCTGCTTTCTTCCAGTTCGGTATTGTTTTCTATTCGGGTCATTTTACCCTCCGGAAAGAGTTCACTGAAACGTTTTCCCTCACAACGACCGGCATAACGCCCAGTCAGTGTGGTATAACGGCTGGGAGAACAAACTGAACTGGAAACATAGGCTCTTGTGAAAATCATCCCGTTTTTTGCCAGATCATCAATAATCGGGGTGTGAACTTCACTATCGCCATTGAATCCAAAGGGGCGGGATTGGACACCCATATTGTTTCCATCAGAGAATTCAATCAGAGCATCTTCCGCGGTAGGTACAATGGCACTCTGGTCGTCAGTCATAATATAAATGATGTTGGGACGCTCAGGTTGTGTACATGCATTTACCCCTAACATTAGAGGAACAGTCAAAGTCAGGAATAACAGTGTGAAGTTTTTCGATTTCATGTTTCCCGTTCCTACTGGTTAGCGTTTGTATAATTTTCCCACAAACGTACTTCTGATCTCGTTGGGAGATTTTCGGGAACAGCCTGAGTAACTTTTCCGGTTACTGCCCACTCTGCACCACGCAAACTGGTTACGACAAACCCGGCACATTTCATAGCCTCGTTAGACTCAGATGCATGCCCCAAAGTGGTATGAAAAATCCTCCCTTTTCCATATGTTATTGTCATCAATGAAGGTTCGTGTTTCCCCGTTCCGCGGGTTTCCGGATCGGACCAGGAAGTTGCCAGTATGGTCATATTCTTAGCAGGTCCCCTCAAACGATGATAAAGTTCGTCCTTTGCGTGCATCCATTCATCAGGCAGGCCTTCCATAATCGGGTGTTCAGGTTCTCTTGTGCTTACAACATATTCGTGTCTATTTCCATGACCTCCCCCTTTACCTGGAGAATTGTCACGGACAATTTCCCCTTCCTGCCAATACAAAAAAGGGCCGTCTTTTTCATTGCGCTTTTTCCATCCCCCTATTCCGGTAATTTCGTTGTACTCTTTCCATTCAGGAAATGAATTGTCGGCAGCATGCATTACGAATACCCCACCTCCGTTTTTCACATAGCTTATAAAGGATGACCTGGTTTCTTCACACCAATCATCGCCATTATAATCCAATACAACCAGATCATAGGCAGAAAAATCAGGTTTAAAACTGCTCATATCGGTGCCCTTTTCAGGGGAAGTGGCTATATCAACCACAAATAATCCTGATCCTTCCAGTATTTGTTCCAGAGCAGCGCTTCCTGTACTCCAATTATGGTTGTTTTGTCCATTTATAATTAATGCACTATATTCTGAAGTTTCATTTTTCAAATTATTGCATGAGGCAAAAACAATGGCCACCAGAGATAACATGTATATTATTTTGATCTTCATTTTATGTTGAATTAGTGTTTGGTGTTATATATCCACCCGACTTACTGAAACATATAAGGGAAAGATGTAATTTCGTCTGCTGACCTGGAAATAAGGGACGAGGCGATAATCACCTTTATTAATTTTCACATTCTCAAATGTCCATTCACTTATGTCCGAATTATTACTAGCCACTTCAATATTGTAAGGATACAATTTCAAACATATATTTCCGGGTTCATTAATGGGCTTAACAAAATGGTATGTAATATTGTAAACTCCATCTTCAATTACTTTGACATCCCAGTAATTCAGTATGTTTTCCCCTGTCCATGCAACAGGTGTTCCCTTGGCATCATTTCGGTTCAGGATTACCGGATTTTCATGTGGGGTTCCTATGTATGCAGGAAAAGTTTTGTTATTGTTTTTCTCAGCAATAATTTCATCGTACCAATTATCGATTTCCGTTTTCAGTGAAGTAGCCATTTCCGTGTTTTCAGCAAGTATGTTGGATTTTTCCTGGGGGTCGTTTTTCACATCGAATAACTCAAAATCTTCAATTGAACTCAGGTGACCGGTGTTCCCTACCAGCTTGAAGTTTCCTTTTAAGGCAGAAAAATTGCGGTATTTCCTGAGGTATCCACGGCCCCATTCAAAAAACAGAGTCCTGTTTTCAAATGCAGAATAATCTTTATTGTCAGAGGAAAATATACTCTGACCGTCAATTTCATGGTTGACCTTTTCAAGTCCGCATAAATCAAGAATTGAAGGTAAGAAATCAATATGCGCAATGTATGCATCCAATCTCAGCCTTTTCACTGAACCTTTCCGGGTAGTGAATCAGGCATGGAACCCTCACACCTCCACCAAATACTGAAGATTTTCGTTCCCTCAATCCCAACTTATATCGATTATGTTGCGGACCATTATCTGTCAGGAATATGATGATGGTATTATCGTGAATATTTTCATCCTCCAGGGTCTGAATCAGCCTACCGATGTTGTCATCAATGTTGGTAACCATTCCATAAACTCTATGGGCAGCATCAATTTCGCGAGGCGTCATTTTCCCTACAGCTTCATCGAATACCTCAAAATCATTTGCATCAAATTCAAGGTCTTTATACATATTATAATACTCTTCAGGAAGCTGAAGCGGTGTATGCGGGGCGTTAAAGGACAGGTATGCAAAAAACGGTTTCTCCCGGTTCTCCTCTTGAGTAAGTTTAATAAAATCAATTAGCTCATCAGTATATACATCGGAACAATATCCATTGGTTTGCACCGGCTTACCATTTTTAAACAGAACAGGATCGAAATATGAGCTGTCACCTGCGAAATAATTATACACATCACCTGGCTGTCCAACTCCTCCTGCCCGATGCACAACTGCCACATTAAATCCCTGGTCGATGGGACGGTAGGGGTAATTATCACCCAAGATGCCATTTTCCAAAGATTCCGGTTTCATAGCCATTATCTTTCAGAACTTCGGCAAGGGTTATTTCTTCATCACTCATAATTGCACCACCATTGTAGGTATCGTAAACTCCTGTCCGTTCATAATACCTTCCGGTCATTAGACTTGCCCGTGTGGGTGCACAAACCGGTGAGACATAAAAATTAGTAAGATTCAGACTCTCCGATGCCAGCTTATCAAGCTGAGGTGTTTTGATATATGGATTTCCGGTGAAGCCAAAATCCCCGATTCCCTGGTCATCTGTCATTATCAGAATCACATTTGGTTTCGGATTGGATTCAGTTACCTCCTTACCAGAGCAAGACAGAAGAAGGGTCATTAATAAAAAGGCAGCACTTTTTATGATATTACAGGTATACGCTTTTCTGTTCATTTTAAATCAGTTAATTGGCAGGTTATTTCATTTAGGGAATTGCCAGGTTATTTCTTTGCTTGAATTTGCATAATATTTCTTTAGTTGAATAAACAGGTTTATTCTATTGCTGTTTTTGCTGTACCATCAGATCCTTGCCGGTTGACGGAGTATTAATTAAAAATTCCTCGTAGTACCCACGAAGTTTGGCAATCTCCTTCTTATACTTTTTATTGTCGATTTTATTATCCACTTCCAGCGGATCTTTTTTCATATCGAAGAACATGTCACCAAACTCCCGGTAATCGAAATTTGGATGCACTGCTGTCGGATCGAGCATAATACCCAGCTTGGTATCTTTCGTAATCACACATGCCTGGGACCAGCTTTCAGAAACGATGTATTCACGGTTTAAGGTGCCCGTTCCTGTAATAACATCTGCCAGGGATTCTCCCTGCATCGGGTATTTCATTTCCGGAAGTTTCAGATCAAGCAAATCAACAAGAGTGGGCAAGATATCAGCCAGTGTCACTAATTCGGCAGTACGTTTCCCGTGTATGAGAATTCCCGGGGATTTTAATAATCAAGGGCACATTCAGAATGTCTTCGTAAACATTTTGTCCGCTGGCACATTTTTCAACCATTCCGTGATTTCCTACAAAATCACCATGATCGGAGGTATAAATTATAATGGTTTCTTCTTCTATTCCGGTTCTCCTCAACAGCTTTTAAAATCTCAGCAACACAATGGTCAATTTCGGTTACCAAAGCATAATAGCCACCGATGTAATTTCTCCAAAGCTGCTCGTTTTCAAATGCTTTATCCATATTCCATACTTTGTTTCCGCCATTCCTCTGGCTTTGCAGCATGGGGGGAAGTGTTTCGGTGGACTGGTAGAAATTATCTGGCTTTTTAATTGCATCCCCATTTTGAGTTCCATTACCCCATTTTGAAACATCGTACATAGCCATGTATTTTGGCAGGGGATTGTAAGGCTGGTGTGGACGGTAAAAGCTTGCCCAGCAGAAAAACGGCTGCTCTTTGTCAGCCTGTTCTTTAATCATATTAACAGTTTCCATTGTGGTATAAGCTTCCATGGTATATTCCTCCGGCAGTTTTGAGATGCGGGTCCCCAAATCAGCTGTGGGAATTTTAGTGTCAAATTCCGAAGAACCACGGGGCCCTTTCCCAAATTCTGCTGCCCAGTCCTCTGCAAATTCTTTGATGTAACCTTCGCGTTCTATCCATTTCACGTAACAATCATCGTCTTCTGAACTATATCCATGACCTTTTTTGACATCCCAGCCTTTATCCGCAGCCTGATTCAGGTGGCGTTTTCCAAAGGCAAAAGTTTTGTACCCGTTGTATTTCATAATGGATGCCATAGGAACCACATCGTCCACAACCGGGTTACGGTCGCCGTTTGCCAGAACACCCAGTGTACGTGGCATCATGCCAGTCATTAACGAAGTACGCGAGGGCACACAAACACCACGGGTACAATACGCCCGGTCAAAAACAAATGATTCATTTGCAAGTTTATCGAGGGTAGGAGTTATTACATCAGGGTGCCCGTCAAAACCGTATACCTTTTTATTGTGCTGGTCGGTAAAAAGTAGAATTACATTGGGTTTCTTTTTTCCGGAGACATTGTTGTCCATTTTTGCAAATGATGTCCCGCTAAGGGATATAACAATTGCTAAGCCAATGAACACCTTTTTAATTGGTTGGATTATAAGCATGTCAAAGATTTTGCTCCCTTCAATAATATTGGATTGAACCTATTAGACCCTAAAAATATTTCTGTTCTACAATTTAATATTAATAAAAGATTAACAGCAACATCCAACGATAAGAATTAGGAAGATTTTAAAAGGGAGGTGGATAAATTCTTTAATAATGAATTTCTACAATGGTTCATGCGAGGGTGTTAACCGAGTGATTCGGTGGCTTCTAAACAGATTGATATTAATAAGGTTACTTCCCGATTGGTCTCATTGGTAGGTATTGAGTTTATAGGTATTTATTTCTGATTCCCAGTCCCCTAATAAATCCTTCAGATTATTATAAACAGATACATTTTCGCGAACCAGGTTCCTTTCTTCCGACAGATCTTCATGAAGGTTGAAAAGATAGCTGCTGTCTTTATGCACAAGTAATTTCCATGATCCTTTCCTCACAGATTTCGCTCCACTGTAGCGCCAGAATGCTGTACGTTCCGGAAGAGATCCCCCTTCCAGCAAAACGGATGAGAAATCAATTCCGTCCAATTCAAGTTGATCGGGTAGTTTATTACCTATGAGTGCTGCAAGGGTTGGAAATATGTCCATTCCCAGTAAGAATTCATCGGAGCTACCCGGTTCGATCCTGCCTTTCCAGAGGGCTATTGCCGGGACCCTATGTCCTCCTTCCCAGAGACTTCCTTTAAATCCCCTCAGTTTTGCATTTGAGCCATTCTTATTTGCACCGTTATCAGACATGAAGATGACTATGGTATTCTCCAGCAGTCCGCTTTCATCCAGTGTCCTGAAGATCTTGCCCACACCTTCATCCATAACTGTGACCATCTCCCGGTAGGTTTTCTGAAGATCCGCCGGACTCCTCCGGATCCGGGAGGTTCCTTCTTCTGTCCTTTCGGGTGGATCCAGTCTTCCCTGGTAGGGAGAGTGTGGAGCTTCATGGGCCACATAAAGGAAAAATGGTTTCTCTTTATGGTCCTTTATGAACTGAACAGCATGTTTGGTTATCAGATCAGTTGAGTATCCCGGTTCTGTAATGGTATCTTTTTGTTCCCACCAGTCATATTTCAGTGCTCCGTCAATATGGGAGTGGTAGTCAACATTACCACTGACATAACCCCTGAAATAATCAAACCCGTAATTAATTGGAGAATAGGCAGTATCATAGCCAAGATGCCATTTCCCCGTAAGGGCGGTACTGTATCCTAATGATTTTGCATAGTTTGCAAAGGTATAGGTGCCCGGATTTATCCCGGTATGACGGAATTTTGTGGCATGGACCACTGACTCAATCCCCACCTTCTGCTGGTATTTACCTGAAAGCAGAGCAGCTCTTGTGGGACTACAAACCGGGCAGTTTGAGTGAAAATCTGTAAACAACAGACCCTCCCTGGCCATCTGATCCAGGTTAGGTGTATCATTCAGAGTATTACCGTAACAATCCAGGTCTCCATAACCCAGATCATCTGCCAGGATTATAATAATATTTGGCAGTTCTTCTTCAATTTCCCTTTCTCCGCAACTCAGAAGAACAGGAAGCAAAATGAGTAAATGGATTGCAAATCTATACATGTTTCCTGGATTACATTATTTGCCGGGAGCAGGAATGATCAGCGATCTCATTTTTGCCATAACAGATTCATATTCTGGATATCCTGAAAGATCATTGTATTCTAGTGGGTCATTCAGTTGGTCATACAATTCGGTTCCTTTGTTTCCATCATCCCATTCCGTGTAGCGCCATTCCCGGGTCTTAACCGTGCGACCCAGAAACTCACCTCTCCGGATTATGGAATTCACATGATCCCTGAAACTGCTTTCCGGGTCCTTCAGTACACTACCAAAATCCATCCCTTCCAGGTGATCCGGTATGCTATCCAGTCCGCAATAATTAGTCAGGGTTGGATAAAAATCGAGGAATTCAATCATGGCTGTAGTTTCTTTGCCAGCCACATTATCATCTCCCGTATATATAATCAGGGGAGCATTATGCCCTTTTTCATAGATGGTTACCTTGTTCCACCATCCATGTTCTCCCAGATGATAACCATGATCACCGAAAAACACTATCAGGGTATTTTCCATCAGACCCTCTTCATCAAGCGTATTCATAATCTTTCCCAGCTGGGCATCCATAAAACTGGTACAGGCATAATAGGAGCGCAAAAACTCCATCCTTTCCTGGTCTGTAAACTTATTAAAGGTCTTCGTTTCACCGGGTAGGGTATGCTTATACGGCGGCTCCCATCCATCAGGAATATCCGGAGGAACACAGTCCTCAATCGGATACAGGTCGAAATATTTCTTCGGGGCATTGAAGGGATCGTGTGGTTTTGCCAGTCCAACTGCAAGAAAAAAAGGCTGTTCGTGTTCTTTTTCCAAAAATTCGATTGCTTTTGCCGTGGTTTGTCCATCTATCTGATCCTCATCAGTTCCCTCAGCCGCGAGCCACCTGCACCATTTAAGTTTCCCTTCAGTCAGGTTCCTGCCTTCCCCCTGTTTACCAAGATCCGTAGTTTGAAAATTATAAATCTCATCCCATGCCTCAGGATCATTATGTTCATTCCGCCCGTGGAATACTTTTCCAATACTAACTGTGTAATATCCATTTCTCCTGAAAAGATTCGGCATAGTAATCCTGTCGCCCAAAACAGACTGAAGGGGAGTACGGTTCCCCAGGATACCAAGCGTTTCTGGTCTTAACCCGCTTAGAAATGAAGATCTGCTGGGATTACAAACGGCATAATTGCAATATGCATTTCTGAATAGGATCCCCTGCTCTGCAAGCCTGTTCACATTTGGGGTCTTTACAAGCGGATGATCGTAACATTCCAGTGTATTATTCAGGTCATCAACAATTACCATCACTACATTGGGAGGCGAACTATTCTGATTTTCTGTGCATGATGATAATGTCAGGACACCAGGTATCAAAGAAAATAACAGCCATAATTTATGGTTCATCATTTTGTCTTGAATTTAGCAGATATTTAGTTTGATTAGTGAAGATATCCCTTTTTGGTTACTCCCATCTAAAGGCAAAATACTCACATTGTCCTTTCCCAACATTCCTGATACCATGGGAATCATCGCCCACTAATAAAAACAGTGAACCGGGTCCAGCTCTGTGCGGGGTCCCGTTTATACTTTCCTCAACCTCACCCTTAATAATCAGTATGATCTCTTCTGCTTCATGGACATGCTCCCCATGACTGGTGATGCCTTCATCAAGGGTGGTCACATGCATTTCAAGCTCATTAAGAGTGGCAGTTGGCCGCCGCATAAATTGCCGCTTACCGCCTTTGGAAGTAGTCTTGTATTCTATCTCATTCCAGTCATACCATTGAGAACCACCGGCCAATTTCGAGCGCTCCAGGTCAGGAGGTGTATTTGTTTTCCAGCGAATTATGTAATACTCGGCCTTTGAATCTCCGGCATTTCGTATCCCGTGATCGTCTCCGACACAGGCCAGGACTACACTACCGGGACCCAGGATTTGTTTTTCGCCATTGATACTCTGTTCTACAGTTCCCTCTTTTACGATTATCAGTTCTTCCATATCAGCATGAACATGGCTGCCATGCGGTGCATTCCCGGGATCCAGTGTAGTAACATGAACTTCAAAATAGGTAAGTGTATTCGTATAACCTTCAAAAACCTGACGTTTTTCCCCGGATTTTGTCTTCGCTACCGGGAGATCATCCCACAGATAAGTTTTGGTATTCAGTTTTTCAAGATTCTGGGCCTGGGTCTGTGACTGGGCCGAAAATCCTGCAATCAGGATGGATAATATTAGTGTCAGGTTTCTCATCGTATGTTTCACTTAAAGCTTATTAATGGAATAGTATTGATTAATATATAGGTATAATTCTTATCAAAGATATCATCTATATTTTAATACAGTATTATTGTTTGATTTTCAAATCATCATCCAGCCTTCCTTCCTCCTCCAGGTCATTGAGCAGCCTGTAGTAGGGTCCCCTTAATTTCCCCTCTCCGGTTTCAGCATTAACTTTATCCAGGAACTCCAGCATTTCAGACTCCATTTCTCTTGCAATTTCAGGCAATTGAGCAGAAAGGTCAGTAGTTTCCCCCAGGTCTTTGGATAGGTCGTAAAGCTCCACATAGGGAGAATTCTCATACCTGTTTTCGGCTGTCCATATCTTGACAAGTTTGTAGTTTCCCTTACGATATGCAGTCCGCGGTACCCTGTGCAATGCCTGGTGGAACAGCAGTCCCTCCATATTCCGGTCCACCTTATCTACATTTTCATCAAAGAGAATGGGAACCAGGCTTCCCCCGTCAAGGGTTTCCGGGAGCTCATCCTTATAGCCCGCCAGTTCTGCAAAAGTCGGCAGAAAATCCAGTCCACTTACAGGAACATCACTCACACTTCCCGCTTTGATATTCGGTCCGGTTGCCATAAAAGGTACCCGAATCCCTCCCTCGTAAAAAGAGTGTTTACCTTCCCGCAAAGGGATATTTCTGTGCTTTACTTCTGCATAATGGGCATCCACAAGGTTTGCATTCTCATCAATTATACCCATCTGGTTAAAGCACTCTCTTCCGCCGTTATCAGCCATCAGGAAAATATAGGTATTGTCCTCAATTCCTGCCTCTTGGACAAAATCAAGCAGCATTCCGATACCCGAATCCAGATCCTTGAGCATGGCAGCACAGGCGGGTGACTTATGCTTTTCACCGGGTTCCTTGGATTTAAAATATTCATAAGTCTCCTTACGGGAAACAAGGGAGAGGTGGGTTGCGTAATGGGATACCTGCACAAAGAAAGGTTTGTTCTCTTCAAGACAGCCTTCCATAAAATCAGTTGCCCGATTTGTCAGGCCGAATATATCCTTGGGATTCTCATCGCTCCAGTACATGCTTCCGCTGCCCACCATACGGACATCGGCTGGATTTTCAAGTTTATTCTCTATAATATAGTCCCTTACCTGCTGGGAATAGTCCTTAAACCTCAGGTATTCTTCTCCAAATCGCTCTCCCCTTGAATTTGAGGTCAGTCCATCATCATAATCATACCCAGCCTCGGAAGGGATATGCGCCACATGCCATTTACCGATATGGGCGGTTTTATATTCCGGGTTGGCTGCCTTTATGGCCTTTGGTATAGTCAGCCAATCCTGGGTATTTTTATACCAATCCAGGTCTTTATTATAAATATGCCTGGCGGCATTTTGTCCGAATAAAAGGCTGTTCCTGGTAGGTGAACAGATGGGATTCGGGGCATATCCCTGGCTGAAATAGGATGCCGGATGCCGCCAGCCTGTCCATGTTTGGGGTTTCATAATAATCACTTGCAGTCCCTGGTACGCTGGGATCAGCCATGTGTGAGGTCTGTGTCCATCCATGATCGTCCGTGATGATCAGGATGATATTGGGCGGTGTGTCTGCAGTTTTCTCCTGGGTACATCCCGTAATGAAAACCGGGATTAGAATTAACATAAGGGAAAGAAAAATTGAGGAAAGTCCGGTTGATCTGTTTTTCATTTTTTTAAGTTATTAGGGGATTATTATTTTCTGTCTTTGCGCATATCCATTAAAAAGCCTTACCACTTCCCGGTTCACCGGAAGCTTCCCAGCCATAGAACAGGAACATTTCAGGTATTATTTCTCCATCACCTTCCCCCGAAGATACGGCTTTTATATTCTGATACCGGTATCCTTCCAGGGGAGTGTAATCAGAGCTGAGTTCCCAGCTGTTTCCGCCATCGGCTGATATCCATTCCTCTACCCGCTCTCCCCATCCGTAACGGTTCATATTCTGCTTATTCTTAGCCGCTTCGTCCCTTTTTGATTCTCCTTCACCGCAGATAAGAATGGCTTTCAGGGTTTCGCCTTCGCCGGGGTATACCAGGGATGAATTGAAATAATGGGAAGTTTCCGCAATGTTTGTTTTTTCCCAGGTTGCCCTTATTGTAATGCACCCATTTATACCAGCACCTGTAGGGAGTGGACTCCGAAACAGTGGCCAGGAAAGAGGGCTGGTCATTCTCATCCAGGTGGATGTAAGGGGGAACAGATAATATCCTGTCTTCCGTGTCATAGATAAGGCATTTCTCATCGGCGAGGGACCGGGTCACAGGAGTCTGAAGTTCCTCTTCCTCATAATTGAAGGCTTTCCCTGATGGAAGATCCACCTTGATGTAATACAGGTTGTACTCATCATCCGTTAATTTTTCGGTATACCTGCTGTTCTTATAAGGTTTGCAATCTGAATCTGTCCAGTCCTGCAAGGCCCAGATAAAGGCAATATGCAGGGTTTTCCCGTCCTTTCCAATCCGTATGCTCTGGTAGGATCCTGAATGGAAATCCAGGCAGGAAACTTCCGGATCCGCTTTATAATTCAGGTCTACAATTGGATTTAATGGACTCTCCCAGTTCATTCCATCATCGCCAGAAATGCTGTATGTCCACTCGGATAAATGTCCCCCGCGACGATAGTAAACCAGTGCTTTGTCATCGTAGATCCTGTAGGGTTTTGGGTAGTTAAGCGATATATCAATTTCCTCAGGCATCAATTCCCAGGGAGAAGCAATATCTACGGGATTCCCTGATTTTATATGAACTCCCCCGGAATAGCTTCTGGGATTGTTCCCATGGCAACCCGAAATCACATGAAGAAATCCCTGGCTGTCCACCCAGATCACCGGACCATAATGCTGATCGCGTTCATACTTGTTAAAATCCGAATTTGTTTCCTCGTCAATCCTCTGTTCGAGTCCGGCTAGCATCATAGAAGCCTCTGAAAACTCCCGGGTTTTCAAATCATAGGCCCTGATATAAGGCAGTCCCTTCTCCCCTCTCCATACCATGTAAACAATCCCCTCATATTCAACTGCCTGTGGATGCATACGGTTATCATAGAGCATTTTCAGCTGTCCTCCTTCCCCGAAAGGGATGGCAGAGGCTGGCTCGGAGTTAGTGGTTTTACCACATGATCCAAGAACTATAATGGAAAATACCACGAGCCATACAGTCCCAATACTTTATTATTCATAATTGTAATAAAAGGAATAAAAAATTAAATCTATCAAATCGTTTGGGCAGATGCAAGTAATACCTCCGAATAATGATACACCTCTGATGTAATTTGCTAATAATCATAAAAATACTCCATTGTTAAATTTAAATTTAACATGTTTTTAATTGTATGTTTTATATAGCCTTTCATAATTATTTGTATTTTGAGTCCATATCAAAAAAATTCAAATTAACCAATACCTACCAATCAGATGCGCTACCTGTTGATTCTCTTACTGATTATTGCTGCCTCCTGCAGTACTAACAGCCAGCAGGAAAGGCCCAATGTCCTGCTGATCCTGGTAGATGATATGGGATATTCAGACATAGGATGCTACGGGGGAGAAATTGAAACCCCGAACCTCGATAAACTGGCTGCAGAAGGTCTGCGTTTTTCAAGGTATTATAATACGGCAAAATGCTTTCCTTCAAGGGCCTGTCTTCTCACGGGATTATATGCCCAGAATAACGGGATGGCAAATAAAGCTACCAAATTCACCAATGCAGTTACTATCGCGGAGGTTTTACGCGAGTCCGGGTACAGGACCCTGATGACAGGGAAACACCATGGGGAGGAAAATCCATTCTATTTCGGTTTTGACCGATATTTTGGATTAAAGGATGGCAGCAGTAATCATTTTAATATGGGATTGCAGCGGGAAGGAGAAGTAGTTCCTGCACATAAAAAAGGAAAATTTCAGCCCAGGGAATGGGGAATTGACAGTGTGATCCATGACCCTACACGCCCCCGGAAAAAGACTTTTACACCACCGATTATTTCACCAATTATGCCCTTGACTACCTGGAGGAATATAAGGATGAAAACAAACCATTCTTTCTATACATAGCCTACACAGCCCCACACGATCCACTGATGGTCTGGCCGGAAGTCCAGCAAAAATACCTGGGCAAATATATGGCCGGGTATGAAGCCATTCGGAAAGCAAGGTATGAACGGCAGGTTGAAATGGGACTGGTAGACGAAAACTATCCCCTCTCCTCTCCCACATATGAAGATTGGGAATCACTTTCACAGGAAGAGAAACTGTTCCGCGACTCCATATTTGCAACTCATTGTGCTATGGTTGACCGGGTGGACCAGAATATTGGAAGGATAATTACCCTCCTGGAGGAACAGGGCAAACTGGATAATACATTGATCCTTTTCATGTCAGATAACGGAGCCCAGGCCTCTGACGATCCAAACAAGTACCTATGGGCAAAAGGAAAAAATACCGATCCCGGACAACCCATCGGAAGCATGGGTAGATTCACTTCAATGAGTCTTTCCTGGGCCAACGTCAGCGACACTCCATTCAGACTTTATAAGTCCAACAGCCATGAGGGAGGCATTTCCACTCCCCTGATCATGTACTGGAAAGGCAAAATCATTGAACCAGGGAGCATTACCGATTACCCTTCCCATTTAGTAGATATAATGCCAACCATACTGGAGGTTAGCAGGTGCCGATTACCCGGAAACATTTAAGGGGGAGAAAATACATCCCATTGACGGAATCAGCCTTGTCCCACTCACAAACGGAATTGAGCCGGAAAGAGGCCGGCCTCATCTTCTGGCAATGGTCGAATGGTAAGGCCATCCGGAAAGATAAATGGAAACTGGTTTCCGATAATAAGGGGCCATGGGAACTATACGATATGGATACAGACCAGTCCGAAACTAATGACCTGATAGAAGAGTACCCCGAAATTGCCAGTGAATTGATGATGGACTGGGAAATCTGGATGAAAGAATCCGGAGCTAATTAGAAAAAGGGCAGGAATATATATAACTTTACTGTGATCCCAGCCAGGGATTGACAGACAGAGTATATCAATGATAAAAAAAATCTTTTTACCTGTACCGGTTTCATTACTGTTCCTTTTATCGCTGCCAGCATGTCTACAGAAGCAAAATCAGGAACAGAAATCAGGGCCTGAGAAACCCAACATCGTTCTGCTTATGGCCGATGACATGGGGTATGAATGCCTGAGTTCCAACGGAAGTTTATCTCACAACACGCCTGTATTGGATGAACTTGGCGCAGAGGGAATTAAATTTAATTATGCCATTTCACAACCGCTGTGCACCCCTTCCAGGGTAAAGATCATGACCGGCAAATACAATTACAGGAATTACAAGGCTTTTGGCTACCTGGATGTTGCAGAGAAAACCTTTGGAAATTATCTGAAAGATGCTGGATATTCGACCTGTGTTGTCGGCAAATGGCAGCTCAATGGATTAAACTCCGAATTTGATTCCGAACCTGAAGAAATGCTTAAGCGACCAATGCATTTTGGATTTGAAGAATACTGCCTCTGGAATTTTCTCGGTAGCTCTGGCGAAAGGTATGCAAACCCCAAACTCTACCAGAATGGTGAACTGTCTCACCGGACTTGAAGATGCCTACGGTCCGGATGTTGTCAGCGATTATGCAATTGATTTTATGGAAAGGAATAAGGACAAACCTTTTTTCCTTTACTATCCCATGATCCTGGTCCACTCGCCTTTTGTCCCAACACCGGACTCAGAGGAATGGAATGACAGCAGTCTGAGATTGAAGAAAAATGACAGGTATTTTAAGGATATGGTGGAATACACTGATAAAGTCGTAAAAAAACTGATTGTGAAGATAGAGGAACTGGGACTCGCGGAGAATACTGTTTTTATTTTTACGGCGGATAACGGTACCCATTACAAACTGACTACAGAGACAGTTAAGGGACCCTTCCGGGGAGGTAAGGGAACCATGCCTGACGCAGGCACCCATGTACCCATGGTGGTCTATAATCCCGGCCAGGTAAACAGTCCCTTTGAATACAATGAGCTGTTTGAATTCAGTGATTTCCTGCCAAGCTTCCTCGATATGGCAGGTGTTCCCATCCCTGACGAAATTGATGGAAAAAGCTTCTATCCGCTTTTCAGTGGCAGGGAACAGTCCAGCCGTGAGACTGTTTTTGTTCATTATGATCCCTTAAAAAGTGGAGGGTCTGAACGCTGGTACGGGCGTTTTGTCCGCAACAAGGAATACAAACTCTACAACGATGGGAGATATTACGAATATCAGGAAGATCCAGGGAAGAAAAAATCTCTAGGAGATGATTCCCTTACTTCCCAGGAAAAGATTCTTAAAGAAAATTTTCAGGAAGGAATTGATAATGCACCGGAACATTATTTTAAACAAAGCCATGAATACAAAAAGCAAAAAGATAAGCAGGACGGGAATTCAATAAGAGGATGGCGGGTCTTGGAGTTGGACTGGCATCCGCTCGATTTTTCCTTCATTTGCGAAGGTTTGACAAAGAATCCTATCCTCCCGGTAAATTCCTGGATGTGCACCATCACCTGGGAAAAGATGTGTCATTAAATCCTGATGAGTTCAATCTTGATCCATTAATTCAGTGGATGGATAAATTTGATGTTTCCCAGACAGTAATTTTATCTGCTATCCGGTATCCCAATGATTTCTATTCAGCATATAGAACCGATATTATTAGCAGTGACGTTATACTGGAAAAATTTGCCGAAACAAACGGAAGACTTCTCCCATTCATTGACATACATCCGGATGCATTTGAAACAAAGAGAGAGATTGTCAAGGTGCTTGGTGGATTTAAAAAGAGGGGTGTGATCGGTGTTGGTGAAGTGAAGCCAAGAGACAAAGAGGGTAATCCCCGGTATATGTCATTGGATGATCCCATTATGAAACGGATGTATGCAGCCTGTGCCGATCTGGATTTCCCGGTCCTTTTCCATATCGACGACAGGTATGCAGTAGATGTCCCCGGATTACCAGCCATGGAGAGGGTACTCAAGGAATTCCCTGACGTAAACTTCATCGGACATGCAAATGGCTGGTGGAATTCAATCTCTGGAGACGTGATTGAATTTAAGGGTTATCCCAAAGAAAAAGTAACTCCTGGAGGAGCTGCCGGAAGATTGCTTGAAGAGTATCCCAATATGTATGCGGATTTATCGGCCGGTAGTGGACTGAATGCCATTACCCGGGATCCTGAACCGGGAAAAGAATTTCTGATCAAACATGCGGATAAGCTGATGTTTGGAACCGATGCTGCCGGAGGCACAGGCAGAGAAACCCATTTCGAGTTTTACAATTCGATTGATCTCTCCCCTGAGATCAAAGCAAAACTTTTCAGGGATAATGCCCGGAAACTGCTAAAAATCTAATCCCAAAATAAATCATAGAATATTTCTAACAATGAAAAACTTATTAATTCTAATTCTGATTTCATCAACCGCTCTTTTAGGAACAGGGTGCACGTCTGAACCGGAAACCCAACCTAATGTGCTGTTCATTTCCATCGACGACCTGAATGACTGGCAGGGCTCCCTGGGAGGTAATTCACAGGCCATCACCCCCAGTCTTGATAAACTGAGCCAGGAAGGGCTGCTGTTCACCAATGCCCATTGTTCCCAGGCAGTCTGTACAGCTTCAAGAAATTCCCTGCTCAGTGGACTCCACCCCAGTAATTCAGGCTGGTATGGTTCTATCCCCGCTATGCGCAACACCTTCGACCAGGTTATGGGTGAAAATAAGATGCTGCCTCAATACTTTAAGGATAATGGATACAAGACCATGGCCGTGGGCAAAATTTTCCATGCCGGTGTGAGTGACTATAAAGACAGAACCGAAGATTTCTGGGATATGACTGCACCCGATTACAAGGTTCCCAAAGACCTGAAAGACCTGGGAGACGGATATGGGGGCACCAAGTTTTACCCCTTCCCGGCGGAAAGAAGCCAGATTGTTACCCATTACGGGGATGAATTTGCCGATGGTCACTCCCTATGCTGGGGAGCTCTGGAACGGGAGGATATGCCTGGCGGAAAAATGTTTGACGAATTAATCTCGGAATGGGCCGTCGAGCGTTTATCAGAAGACCACGAGAAGCCATTCTTCTTAGCCGTAGGTTTTGTGCGACCCCATGTTCCCTATACTGCACCAAAGGAGTATTTCGATCTCTATAACCTTGATGAAATTGAAATCCCTGAGGTGCCCGATGATGATATGTCAGATATTCCCCTTTTGGGAAAGTCCATTGCTTACGGGACCATACAGACCGGGGATCATTATGCTGTGGTAAACCTGAGTGACACTTACTGGAAAGAACTGGTCTATGCCTACCTGGCCTGCATGTCCTTTGTAGACGATCAACTGGGAAAAGTACTGGAAGCACTGGAAAACAGCAAGTATGCCGATAATACTATCGTCGTGCTCTGGTCTGATCACGGACAGCATCTGGGTGAAAAAAAACACTGGAGGAAGCAGGCCTTATGGGAGGAATCTACCAAGGTTCCATTGATTTTCAAGGTTCCGGGAGAGAAGAATGGGGCAACTTCCGAACGGGTTGTAAGCCTTCTTGACATCTATCCCACCCTGGTTGAACTCTGCGGACTACCCCCGGCAGAAAAGCTGGAAGGCAACAGCCTTGTCCCCTTAATCGAGAATCCTGAAAAGGAATGGGATAAACCGGTACTTAGCACCTGGTATTACGGGAACCATTCGGTGAGAACAGAAAATTGGAGATATATCCATTATCGCGATGGAGGTGAAGAACTCTATGACCATACCGAGGATCCGGGAGAACATAAAAATCTCGCCGGAGATCCAGAGTATTCTGATGTAATCGCCGAGCTTCAAAAATCGCTGCCTACTGAAAATGTATTGCCCGCAGGCACCGATGAATGGAAAGGTGACAAGTTGGACAGGAGAGCAGAGAGCTGGCTTAAAAATGACTCAATCCCTGTCTGGCTGAGATAATCAATTCAAAATCAATAACAGGGATAAAAATACTGTAATCAAAAATCAACAAATTGTATTAAGCTTAAAATAAACTATGAAAACCATGAAAACACATTTTTGGAAGATTACATTGATAGTGATTATTGCAGCACTGATTCAGTCTTGCTGCCAGACAGCCCCCGAAGGTCCTTACATGGCCACCGGAATCAAAATCGGGGAAGTAACACAGACTGAGGCAATCGTCTGGGTCAGGTTGACTCAGAACCCTGAACGGGTTGGCAATGATGCCCCTATGCCGGATGTAAAATACAGGGATCCCGAAACCGGGAAGTTGGAACCACGCAAAAACAACAGGCCGGATAGACCACCTGTGGTCACATACCCTGAAGGATATGATATCAATAATGTCCAGGGAGCTACTCCTGGTGCCGAAGGAATGGCAAGAGTTAAGTACAGGGAAGCAGGATCGGAGAATTGGACAGAGACCGAATGGACAGCTGTGGATCCGGCGAAAACCTTTACACATCAGTTTCTACTGGAAGATTTAAGTCCCGGTACAAAGTATGAAATCCTGGCAGAGGCAAGTCCCTCTGGAAAAAAAGTCTCCGCTTCCCTTGAGGGAAGTTTTGGCACCGCTCCTGCTGCTAATGTTGCAGCAGATGTGAATTTCATTGTTACAACCGGAACTTCTTATGGGGACGTGGACAGCGAAACAGGTTATAAGTTTTACCTGAGCTCCTTGGAAC
This sequence comes from uncultured Bacteroidaceae bacterium, assembly GCA_963777115.1. Lineage (GTDB taxonomy): Bacteria > Bacteroidota > Bacteroidia > Bacteroidales > SM23-62 > SM23-62. The sequence goes on from CAVZPP010000008.1 coordinate 277,542, forward strand.
TGGATCCTGATTTCTTCGTTCATACCGGTGATATTGTTTATTACGACGGACTGGCGAAGACAGCTGATATGGCCAGGTGGCACTGGGACAGGATGTACAGTTACTCGAATCATATAGAATACCACCGGCAGGTTCCAAGTTATTTCATCAAGGATGACCATGATACATGGAGGAATGATTGCTATCCCGGGATGGTCACCAAGTTTATGGGCGAATTTACCTATGAGGAGGGTACGGAAATCTTTCTGTATGAAGTCCCCATGAAGAACAAGACATACCGTACAGTTCGCTGGGGAAAGGACCTACAGGTATGGATGGTTGAGGGAAGGGATTACCGCAGTAAAAATACTGATGAAGACGGACCTGAGAAGACCATCTGGGGTAAGGAACAGATGGAATGGTTGAAATCCACCATCGAGAGTTCTGATGCCACCTGGAAGGTACTTATCAGTCCCACTCCCATCGTCGGACCAGACCGCGGCAATAAAAACGACAATCACGCCAATATAGGTTTTCAGCATGAGGGTGATATAGTACGTGAATACCTTAGCGGGATTAAGAACCTTGTAACTGCATGCGGGGACAGGCACTGGCAATATGTTTCCAGGGATCTTGTTACGGGACTTACAGAATTCAGCAGCGGCCCGGGTGGAAATGGCCATGCCGGAGGCTGGAAACAGGATAATAAACTTCCGGAACATATCTACCTGAATGTCGTGGGCGGGTTCCTGGAAGGAGCTGTTGAGCAATCCCCTGAAGGTGCAAAACTGGTTTTCCGCCACTACGATCCGGACGGAGTCCTGCTGAATGAACATTTCGTGGAATCGGAATAATTCATTGGATCACCCTAAACGCTAAGATCTAATGAAATCGATTTATCTTTTTTTAATTGTCTGCCTTGGAGTACTACTGAATAGCTGTTCATCATCCCCAGGGCCCGATTACAGGGATCTGACTGAAAACGATTTATCTGTAAAATCAGCCAGATTTTCCCTGTACTCAAAAGGAAATGAGATATTTATAGAAAAGTATAAGACATACTATTATGCCCATCTTGAAATAGTCTCCTCCCTCAAACTAACCCTGAGTTCTGTTGATAAAATTGAAAATTTCGAGATTAGCCCGCAAAGACACAAAATAGAGGGTAATCAAACTGGCAATAGTATTGAATTTATTCTTGAGAAGTCCGGCTATTATATGGTCAGGATAAATGAGGATCAGAGGATATTTATTCTGGCGGACAGTCCTGAAGATGAGATGGACCTGGAAAAAGTAAGCATCCTTGAATATGAAGTCGATAATACCGGGGAACAATTATCAACCACACAACTTCAAAAGGCCCTGGATGAGATTTCCGGTTCCGGGAAGATACTGGATTTCCCGGTGGGGGTATATAAAACGGGACTCCTATCAGTTAAGAGTAATTCCAAAATTCATCTTTCTGCAGGGGCTATTATACTGGGACCAGATAATATTTCTGATCTAAAACCCGAGGAGCATAACAGTCCCCGTCGCTTCATTCTAGTGAAGGATGTAGAGAATGTCGAAATCTTTGGAAGAGGAATCATTGATGCCAACGGAAGATATCTCCGGGATAACTTTGGTGACGAAGGCAGAGCCAGGGTCTTATTGGTACTTAATTCTAAAAACATTAACGTGGATGGAATTTTTGTACGCAACTCAGGATCTTGGAATACACAAATCCTACATTCTGAAGATGTTGTTCTAAAGAATATAAAAATGCTGAATGACATAGATCTGTCTAATACAGACGGTTTCGATCCGGATGCCTCCAAACGGGTATTGATTGAAGATTGTTTTGCCTACTGTGGAGATGATAATGTGGCAATCAAATCTACCAATACGGGTGGCTATTTGCAGGATGTTGAGGATATCACGGTCAGGGGATGTGTCTTCTTGACAAAAAAATCAGCTCTTAAAGTGGGAACAGAATCCAGGGCTGAGACCATGAAGAATATCCTTTTCGAAAACAATGATGTACTGGAATCAGACCGGGGAATGACACTGTATTGTTATGATGGAGCAGCATATGAAAATATAAGGTATATCAATAACCGTTTCGAACGGACCCATCCGGACAGGTGCCAGTGCGGAATACATTTCAGCCTGAAGAAACGGGACAAGGATAGCAGAATCGGATCCATGAGCCAGATCCTGATCAGGGATTGCTCGTTTTCCAGGCCCCCTCCAAATTTCTTCGAACTGAAAGGGTATGATGCTGATAATAAAATTGAATTATTAATCGAAAACCTGAGAGTCGCTGGAGAAACTTGCCGCCCCGACAATGAAAATACTTTCTTTAGCAAGGAGTTTGCAGACATCAGGTATAAATGAACCGAAGGGACGATTAATTTGTCCACAAGATAAATGAAATATTGAACCCTCCATTTGATATTTATTAATATCTTTCTTACCTTAAAAAGGTACTGAATTATCTGTATTCCAGTACTGCTTAATTGCATTGCTTATTAGCCGCCCTGAACCTATGCAGCATAAATGCGCAAATTATTCAGTGCTTGCCATTTTGATGTTGGCTTCGATAAAACGGAAACGAATAACCTTTTTAACAAGTACCCGGATATAGCTCAGGATCTTGAAGCGAAGTACCTGGAATGGGTAAGTAAATTTGACTGATCATGCAGACAAAATATTTGCTACTGCTGCTTATATCTCTCATTACTGCTAACTGTGCAAATGATAGCGGAGGGGACAGGGCATTATCCGGAATTAATACGGATCCCTACTGGTCATATCCCCAAAAATCATTCGAGGAGAGGTGCCGGCTTTACCTGAACTATTGCGCAGCCAATCCTGTGACCGATAATAAGGCCCCCTTCCCCCAGATTGCCTGCTTTGAACTGGGTCTCCCGGTAAACGAAGAGATTTTGCATGAATCGATTGATGAAGTATACATGCAGGCTGACTGTAACGATTTTACGCTCGAGGGACTTATACGGATTTTGTATCTCTACGGCGACCGTCCTGCGATGTCCCCTCAACTAAAAAAAGAAATCGAAACATGCCTGCTGGATTTTAAATACTGGTGGGATGAACCGGGAAGGGACAGGAGATGCTACCACACAGAAAACCACCAGGTTATCTTTCATGCCAATGAACTGCTTGCAGGCCAGTTATTTAAAGACAGCACCTTTTCAAACAGCGGAATGAGCGGAATGGAGCATATGGAACATGCTATGAACCTTTTGGAGCGATGGATGGATTTCAGAATCAGATTCGGATTCAGTGAATGGCTCTCCAATACTTATTTTGATGCCGATCTCGCGGGACTCCTGAATCTGTATGATTTTGCTGAAGATCCTGAGATTCGGGACCGGGCAGGCATATTGATCGACATTTTAATGTTTGAGATGAGTCTGCACAGTACCCGGGGTGTTTTTGGTGCCACTCACGGGAGGACCTATGCCAATCTTATCAAGGGGGGGTGGAAGGAAACCACCTCTTCGGATCAGAAACTTGCCTTCGGAATGGGAACATTTTCCAGATCTTCTGCACAGGGAGCAGTATGTTTTGCAACCAGTACATACCGATGCCCTGAGATCATTGCCAAAATTGCAGGGGATTATTCCGGTACAATTACGTCCAGGGAACGCCACAGCATTAACCTGGCAGATGCACCTCTGCATGGACTGAGCTATGACAGTGAGCTGGATTGCCATCTTTTCTGGAGCATCCAGGACTATATTAATCCAAACATCATCGACCTTTCGCAGGAAATCAGCAGCAAATACGGGGTCCGGGATTTTGCTAATTACGAAATTGACAAACAGCTTTACACGGACCAAATTGAGCAATACGGAAAGATCATCGATCCTGATCTGGATTACCATGCCCTGACGGAGGTCAATATCGAGACCACAAGGACCTCGGATTATCTGCTTAGCTGTGCACAGGATTACCGGGCGGGAAAGCCAGGATATCAGCAACATATATGGCAGGCTACCCTGGATATAGACGCCATGGTATTTACCAATCATCCAGGTTCCGATAATGAGAACTCAAGGCCCAATTACTGGGCAGGAAACGGGATTATGCCAAGGGCCGCAAAATTTGAGAATGTCCTTGTCTGCATTCATAAGATCCCTACTGATGACCCCCTGCCCTTTTCTCACGCGTATTTTCCAAGAGATGCTTTCGATGAGTTAATCGAGAAGGACCATTGGATCTTCGCAAGGAAAGGAGATGGATATATCGCCCTTTACTCCCAGAATCTGACTGAATGGAAAGCGGATGCAGATGGGAAGTATTATGACCTCCTTGTTTCGGTCCCGCAAAATACCTGGATTTGTGAATTGGGTTCCAAAGCCCAATGGAAGAGATTTTCGCGTTTCGTGGAGGCTGTAAGTTCCTCGGAAATAATCTGTGATGAGCTTAATGTAAGCTATCATTCACCCTCTGCAGGTTTACTGCAGTTTGGATGGACAGGTCCTTTATTGGCCCGGGGGCAGGCGGTTCCTCTGAGGGAATATGCCCGCTTTGATAATCCCTTTTGCCAAAATGAATTCACTTCCAGGGAAATCCTTATTAAATATAAAAACCAGGAACTGATTCTCGATTTTGAGAAAGGAAAAAGGTCCCTGAAACAGTCCGATATGCAGCAAAGTGCTTTAAAGTAATTATGGAATAATATGAAGAATCTCAGCAGATTAATCATTCTATTTGTCATTTGTTCAGTCATTTCATGTAAGAATTCGCAAAACTCCCGTATCAGATTGCTTCCCGGGGTAAAGATCGTTGTACCTGAAGATGAAACTGCCCCGGTAAAATTTGCTGTTTCTGTTTTACAACGTGATCTGAAATCGGTTTTCGGGGAGGAATCCGAGCTGGTACATTCAATTCCGGCAAATGGACCTGCGATTATTATAGTGAATAATACACTATTAGCGGAAGGTTCTGAAGCACAGAGAGTTTCCGGAAATGAGGCTCATGCAGTATATACCAGAGGGAAGCATATTGTTTTGGAAGGAGCTGATATGCGAGGAACCATTTATGCCATCTATACATTCAGTGAAAAAATCCTGGGGATCCCTCCCTTGTGGTTCTGGGCCTCCAGAAAACCGGAACAGAGGAACGAGATTAGGATCGGTACCGGCACTGAATTTATTTATAATTCACCCTATGTAAAATACAGGACATGGTTCCCAAACGACCAGGATAATTTCAGTCCCTGGAGAAAAATCAATGAGGTCAATAATGAAATCTGGCTGGAGACCATGCTCCGCCTGAAAATGAACTGTGTCGAGGGATTTTCAGGCGGACAGGACTGGAGCAAACCTTATCAGATCAGTGAAACCCAGAAGCTGGTAAAAAAGTACGGATTGATCCAGACCTCCCACCATCCCAGTCCCCTGAACTCCTCCCTGGCCCAGTGGGACGATTACTGGACCCATATCAGGAAAGTCGATCCTCCGGAACTTTTGCTTGAGAACCATGAAAAGTTTGATGATTTCTGGAGATATAATATTGAAAATGTTCTGAAAAATGACCTGGAAATGATCTGGGTGATTAATTTCAGGGGAAATGGGGACCGACCATTCTGGGCGACCTTTGAGGATTCTCCTGAATCCATGGAGGAAAGAGCTGAGTTCATGATGAAAATGCTCAAGCGGCAGGTTGACCTGATCAAGGAAATAACCAAGGTAGAGAAGCCATATATGAGGATGACATTCTACGATGAAATATCAGATATGATAGCCTCGGGATTGGTAAAACCACCGGAGGAGGAAAACCTGATCTGGAATTTTGTAGCTGCACGAAGGGACCATTACCCTAACCTGGACCTGGTGCAATTTCAAGCCGGGGAAGACACTAAAATGGGCTATTACCTGAACCTTCAGTTTACCTCAACTGGTTCCCACCTGGCACAGGCTGAAGGCCCCTGGAAGATGGAAAGAAATTACAGGTACATAGACGGCAAATCCCCTGAACCCCTGTTATTTTCCGTAATCAATGCCGGAAATATCAGGGAACATCTATTGGGACTTTCTGCCAATGCCGCCCTACTCTGGGATTTCGAAAATTACAATACGGATGAGTTTCTTTCCCAGTTCTGTATGACCTACTTCGGTTTGGAATATGCTGAGGAAATTGCTGATCTGTACAGAGATTTCTTTTTCTCCTACTGGAACCAGAAAAAAAATGATTTCGAAGGATTTGAACGTCAGTATATCTTTCAGGATATGAGATATGCCAGGGCACTGGGCCAGATTTCTAACAGGTTTTTTACATCCGACGATTTAAACCCCCTGAGAGACTATTCCCACGAGACAACCCCGAACAGAACTTTCAGGATAGTACCAGGGGACAATGATGCAGGGAACCAGATCGATGCAATTCTGAAAGGGACCTCCATATCCATCGAAAAACTAAAAAAAATTACTATAAAGGCTGATTCCCTGTCATCGTTGTTACTGGATCAGCACCAGCCCTTCTTTAGCGATAATTTAAATGCCCAGGCTCATTTTATGCTGAACCTGAATATTGCATTCAATTATTATTGCAAGGCTTACAAGGGTAAGGAAGATCAGCAGCAAATGCTGAAAGATCTCGAAAATGCATACCAGGCCTCCCTGAAAATGGAAGAAGGACTGGCAATCTCAGAACATGGAGATTTTGAGTGCTGGCTTGATGGTGACAGGAATAATGGAAAATTTAATATTAAGCGATTCCAGAATACAATCAAAGAAACCCTGACCGAGGCCGAAGCCAGGCACATGAAGCAGCCATAACCCCGCTATAAGACAAAATAATAACCGTTATCACACCAAAATGAATTATAATATGAAATTGAACAAGAGCATATTAAATATCAATCATTCCGGATCTTTTATAAAAACATTACTGCTTTTCTTGATCATAGTATCCATCATCCCATCCTGCCAGCAGCGTCAGGAAACGAGGAATCAGGAGGAAGGAACCACAGAATGGATCAAATTCAATAGCAAGGAAACAGGAAGAGAGGTATGGCAGATAACAACAGACAGTTCCATTAATATTGCCTGTTATTTCGAAAGGCAGGCATTTACATCGGATGACCGTTACCTGGTGTTTTCTTCCATGCGCGAGGGAAAATGGAGGCTTTTCAGGGCAAACCTGGAAAACGGCAAGATAATCCCATTGAGTCCTGAGAGCAGGGTTATTGAAGACTACGACTATACCATTCATCCGGATGGAAAGCAGGCCTGCTATATTGATGGAAACATCCTATACGGAATTAATGTTTCTTCCCTCAAGGAAACAGTATTGTTTGACTTTTCAGGTCATTTCACTGGAAGGATAATTTTTTCAGGCTCATTCACATCGGATGGGAAGCATACTCTTGTTTCTGTCCGAAATGAACCTGTCTACCAGCTATATAGAGTCAACCTGGAATCAGGAGAGGTACTTCTTGTGCATGAGCAAAATGCCGGGGAATTCAGCCACCCCCAGATAAATCCCGCCAATCCGGATATCATTAGCTATTGCCCTCTGCCGGATACCCAGAATGACATGAGCCTGCCTATGGAGCAAAGGGCCAGGACATGGAAAATTGATGTCAGCAAGGGAACGGATGAGCCATATCTGATCTGTCCCTATGGTTTCCGGGCTACACATGAAAGCTGGTCTGCAGATGGAAGCCGTTTATTCTATTTCCGCAAAACACAACCGGGATGGAAACCCGCAACCATTTGTTCCATCAGTGTGAATGGGGATGATGTTCGGGAACACTATACCAGTGATACAATTCGACTGGGACACGGGATTTCGAGCCAGGATGGAAAATGGTTTATTTCAGATTCCCAGGATAAGGGAAGAAATCCCCTGATACTTCTGAACCTGGTAACCGGATCGACAACATTCCTGAACTGGCCGGATGCAAGTGTTAAACGAGCAGATCATACACATGTACATCCTTTCTTCAGCAATTCAGGAAAATTTGTATGCTATACTTCAGATGTAACAGGTATTCCCCAGGTTTATGTTGTTCCTGTTGGTGATATTACCTATCAGGCTATCGAGTCAAATTAATATCCGTAAACAACTTCCATTTTTACCAGATAAACAATAAAATTTAAGTATCTCATGTTACAGCTAAAAGCCCGCTTAGCGGGAAATATCAAAGTTCATTCAGCTATTCTTCTAATAATTCTGACTACAGGGCAGTCCTTCGCCGAAACTGTTGAGACCTATGAACTACCTCCGGTCTATCCGGTTAGTTCAGTATATACAGTAAATGTTAATGGGATCGATGTGCCTGTTACCCAGTTCGTGCACAAAGGTGAAATAAGTTATCATTACGCCCAGTTTTCTTTCTCAGGAACTGTTAATGTTAAGGTTTCAGCAACTGAAAACATCTCATCTCATACTATTCGTCCCTTTAGTTATGAGATCCATTCAACTGTCAATGGCCAGGAACTTACTTTTTCACTCTCAGAGTCAAGGTATCTGGTGATTGAAATGAACTCTTTTCAGCACCTGGTTCTGATAGCAGATCCAACAGAAACAAATCCTCCAGAACCTGAAGGGATAGGTGTTACAAATATTATGAATTACGGGGTTGACAATTCCGGAATGGAAGAATCAACCAGCTACATTCAGGCTGCCATTGACAGTATAAGCTCAAGTGGTGGCGGCACCCTGTATTTCCCTCCGGGCTTGTATAAAGTCAGAACGGTATCGGTGAAGGATAGTGTAAATATCTATCTTTCAGGCGGTGCAGTAGTCAGGGGAACAGGTATTAAAACAGATTACCCCGAATATGATCCTGGAAAACTGCTAAGAATTACATATGTTTTCTTAATTGAAAATGCATCGAACATCAAAATTTATGGACGTGGCACCATCGACGGTTATGGGGTCCAATTGGCCGATAATGTTGACGACATTAATGATGCTCCCATGAAAATAAGGGCCATCAGCATTCATAATTCGAGTTATGTAGATGTTGAAGGAATTGTTGCCAGAGAACTAACCTCATGGGCTCTGCCCTTTTTCCACAGCGATCATGTAAGGGCATCAAGAGTGAAGGTACTTGATTACATTCACCTGAAGACTTCGGATGGGATAAACATGTGTGCCTCCCAGCATGGAATTGTAGAAGATTGTTTTGTAATGGTTGGGGATGATTCCTATTGCGCGAAGGGCCACGCCGGAGAACCCTGCCATGATATTGTCTTTAGGAATTCTGTTGCTTACTCCGCCACCCGGGGAGTCACTTTTGGTATGCAGGCATATGAACAGATGTACGATATCTGGTTTAAAAATATTGATGTGGTTAAAACCCGTGATGGATTGGACTTAAAGCATAATGATGGATCCGGAAGCTGGAGTAACCTGCATGTTATTGATGTAAGGGTAGATGAGTGCACCGGCCAACCAATAAAAATGTCCATCGGGGAAGGGGGTTCGATTGATAATGTTGAGATTACACGCTATACCTGCAGGACGCCCGGAAGCGAAAATTCCTATATTTTTGGATTGGACAATCATAGAGAAATCTCTAATGTGGTCTTCACTGATACCTATATCAACGGTATGTTGATCCTCAATCCTGCAGACGGGAATATCGATATTAACGGGTATACGGATAATATCACATTTGCAGCAGTCGGGCATAATGCCACCCATGCAGCCGGCAGAATGGAAGCAGAGGACATGCTTCTTTCGAATTATGACATTGAGGGCATTCCCGGAGCATCCAATGAAAAAGGTGTTGCATGTTCCGCTGACTCAGGATCAGTTGCCTATGTTTACACCGGTATCAGTGGGATCTATGATATAGCAGTTCAGTACTGGGATGAGAATGACGGTAATAGTTCTTACAGGATTTTTGTAGCTGATTCCATGGTCGCTGCCTGGACAGCCAGTGCAGATTCAGGATCTGCCGAGGCGAACGCCCAGACTTTGTCAACCTATGTTATAGAAAATATCAGCTTAGAACCTGTCCAGGAAATAAAGATTCGGGGGATCATCAACGGGAATGAACCTGCGAGAATTGATTTTGTAGAAATCACCCGGGTACCGGAATCTACACCTGTCGGAAATGAAATCTACCTGGAAGCTGAATCAGGTGTGGTGGGTAGCGGATGGACCGTGGTTGAAGATGCATCTGCCTCAGGGGGGATGTATATTTCTTATCTGGGTTCGGGGACAGACAATAATGATACCCCACCGGATCATCCTGAAGAAATATCTACATATACATTCAAGGCAGAAGCAGGCATCTTCAGGCTATGGATTCGTATGAGGCATCCCCTCGGTGGTAAGGATGATTCAATATGGATCAGGATGAATGGGGGAAACTGGATACAATGGAACTCAATTGCTAATGATTTACCCGACGATCATTTTCTCTGGGCTAGCTATTCTTCTGAGTTTGTTTTAAAATCCGGAGATAATACACTTGAAATAGGATTTCGTGAAAATGATACTCGCCTGGACATGATTTGCCTGTCAGATAACGGTGAAACTCCGGAAATAGACATTGCATCAGGGGATGTACATGCTGCTTCAACCATATCATTTGATTTGCTTCAAAACTACCCGAATCCTTTTAATCAGAATACAATAATCCGTTTCAGAATCCCCTCTCCAGAATGGGTAACATTAAAAATATACAATATTTTTGGTCAGCAAGTTGCCATTCTGCTTGATGAACCAAGACCAGCCGGTTTACATGAAGTAGCATTTCAAACGGACAATAATTTTACACCGGGAGTTTATATCTATTCAATAAAATCGGGAAAATTTGTTTCCTCGAAATTGATGCACTTAATGGAATAATAATTGACCGGTTAAAACCAGCTCGCGTATCAACCTGTTAAAAGGGCCTGGCTTATTCCCCCGGAATGATATCCCATTGATTGATCCCGTCAACTATCCGGTTCCTGAATGCAAGGGTATCGGTTGAATTGTATGTAATCCCTCCGTCATCATAGGAGTAATTCAGGTAGAACTGCCTTAAATTCGGGTTATATGTGCTTCCGCCCAGGTCCGTGATAGGAGTACCTCCGTCAGCTGCTGAAAGTGCCACCGTGTTGTCGGAATTAATGCTGATCATGATCTTATTGGCACCGTTCAGTCCATCGCCAAGACCATTGGATTCCACTTCTGTTTGTCCCGTGGTGGACAACTCCCATACCTTTTCGCTGTAAACTACAGTTTCAGAACCTCCGGTTGCAACACCGGTATGCTGATAAAATCCTGCAGCGGTACTTATATACTTAAAAGTAATGAGAACAACCTCTCCCCCTTCCAGGATTGAATCTGCCGAGGTATTGTTCTCCTCCAGCTCAAATCCCAGTGCATAATTGGCATCCAGGGCAAGGGGATCGTTTTTAAACTGATCGTTAAGAGTTACCTTCACCATACCCAGCATTTCTCCGCTCGGAACAAAAAAGGTGTTCGCATCCTTCCCTTCCAATGAGTTTTCTATTGTGTAATAAGATGCCGGAAGGACGGTATAGCCCAAGCTGGTTACAGTATCGCTGTTAAGACGGTAGCCAGCAAATTCCTCAGTATTATTCACCACTTTCCCGCCTAAGACAACTCCTACCTGTATATAATCATATTCGCCGATTATTATGCTGCGATCAATCTGGTCTTTCGCAAAATAGATTGCAGTGAAATCATAATCCTTGACGAAGTCTTCGTACTCACAGCCGGTAAAAACGCATCCAGCAATTAGTACGATTAATAATCCAGCAATAATATTTTTCATAATCACAAATTTTTCAAATTTTCATATTTGTCCACCACTTACCACCCGTAATTCTGTACCAGACTTGTTGAGTTTGCAATTTCAGTATAGGGTATCGGACCATAATATGCATTCGATCCGTATCCGCGCTGCTCAACTTCAATCTCACTGTAAGAGTACGATCCGTCAGCGTTTTGCACAATTTTCACTCCCATAACTGCTTCGTTCAAATCATTTAGCGGAGTATTCCACCTCCTGAGGTCCCAGTACCTGTGTCCCCTGAAACATAATTCAATTCTCCTTTCATTTCTTACCAGGTCACGGAATGAACCCCGGTTAAGAGTTCCTCCTGCAATAAGTGCGTCAATGTAATCATTGCTTCCTCCTCTTGCACGCACTGCCTGCAATGCATCAAGTGCTGAGATATCAATACCAAGCCCGCTGAGGGCCGTTTGGGGATCTGAGCCGGCAACTTCGTTGGCAGCCTCAGCAAAATTCAGGTAGAGTTCCTCCCTGTCAAAGAATACAGCAAACTTCTGGGAAGTAGTGGTAACACCCGACAATCTATTTGGATCGGACCCAACTGCCAGATCTGAGAGGAACCTCTTCATAAAATATCCGGTGCGTGTAGATTCAGTGGATATGACTCCCGGAGCATCCCTTCCTCCGTCAAATGTTTGAACCGGACCTCTGTAACCGAATATGGAATCTCCGTTATAAGCAATAAAATCGTAGAATCGCTGGTCTCTGCCGGCATAGGGATCGCTGGCATCATACCCGCTTCCTGGATCATCAATGGGATATCCGTTGGCCATTGGGAAGGCATCTACCAGGTTCTGAGAGGGGTTGCAAGAGCCATTCCCATAAAGACTGGGCGGGAAATGGTTGCTTTCCAGGGTACTGCCCGTATTATAATCAGTTCTCCAGAAATGATCCGTGCTATTAGTATTGTTGAACTCACCGTAAGCCTCAAGTGTCTGCAGACCTCCATCCTCTGAAATTGCCAGGAAGGCAGCCTGTACAGCCTCAGACCATTTGTCATTATTCTGACCGGAATTGAATGCATCACTGGCTGCATAAAGCAGGACCCTTGCCTTCAGGGCAAGAACCGCTAACTGGGTAGCCCTGCCTCGTTTATTCTCAGCATCGTAGGATGTCCCGGATCCATCGTTTCTCAGGGGTAAATTCCCGTAGGCTTCGTCCAGGTCATCAAGAATGGCCTGCAGGCACTCATCATAGCTGCTCCTGGGAAGGCTTGAGTACTGGTCATTCTCATAAACCGTACGGACAATGGGATAACCCATCATTTGTGATCCAGCCCCGTCGACCGGACCGCCGTATTGTTTGAGCAATTCAGCCTCTAACCATGCCCTTAGAAAATGTGCTTCTCCGTAAAACCTGGCCTTTCCAATACTGTCCAGTTCAGGATCGCCACCTGTAAAGGGGGTTTCGAGTCCGTTCTCCAGGTAGATATTGATATGAAGTATATTCTCATAGATCGATGACCAGTCCCCCAGAGGATAAGCATCAGGATTTCCTCCAGTCATGGCAAAATCAGAATAATACCTGTTCTCGACTGCATTATCTGTGTAATAATCGGCTGATATACCCATGTGTTGGACCCAGCTCTGTGAAATATCCTCATAGACCATATTAATTATGCCGTGAGTATATTCAATATTGTCCCATATCTCATCGTCATCAACCCATCCTAATGGCATTGGGTCAAGTCTTTCGGTGCAGGCAGCAATAAACACCATTCCCATGAAAAGGATAAAGATCCTGATAGATTTCATCCGGTATTTGTAACCCTTTTTTAAATTCTTCATTTCGCAGATTTTTAATATTCTTTGGTTACTGTTTAAAAACTAAGATTGAGTCCAACTGAAAACTCTCTGAAAATCGGGTAGTTAGTATATCCCCCGTGATTCATTTCAGGATCAACGTTTTCGAATGCTGAAACCGAGAACAGGTTCCTTCCTCTGACAAAAATCCGGGTTCCCATGACTCTCCACCGGGTAGTGACCTTTACGGGAAGACTATATGCCAGCTCTACGGTTTCAAGCCGGAGGTAACTTCCGTTCAGGAGCCAGTAATCTGAATTCTGGCTGTTGTTCTCGCTTCCCAGAACAGATGAGCGGGGCATGGTATTTCCATTCATCAGGTTAGATTCGTTCAACATTGTTGGCCTTGAATCGTACTGGGATTGCCGGTAATAATCCCCATTAACCATATTTGCATCAAATCCACTGAATCCGGCCAGATTAGCAAAGAGCCCAAAGCCCTTGTAACCCAGGCTCAGATTTAAACCATACATGATACGGGGAGAGCTGTTTCCGATAACATCTCTATCCCGGGCGTCAACAACCCCGTCTCCATTTATATCATTGTACTTTATATCTCCGGCGAAAACCGGACCAAACTGTTGATTTGAGGAGGCTGCTGTTGCATTGTCTGCGAACAGGCCATCAGCAGTAAGCCCATAAATGGCATCTGCAGCATTCCCTTCCCTGAGAAGGTTTTGATCCGGGTAGGCGGGCTCGGCAAGAATCTTATTTGTCGCCTTGAAATATCCCCCGTTAATTCCAATTGAATAATAAAAGTAATTCAGTGTCTTGGAATAACGTAATCCCAGGTCCAGTCCTGAACCTGCAAAGCTCTCCAGGTTATCATATGCAGAAAATTCCGTCCCACCCGCCATGTCAGGAATGGCATAACGAGCCAGTTCTCCCTTCGTTAGGGTATAGAAATAGTCGAACTGAATGGCAAGAGATTTGTTCACCAACAGTGCATCCGCTCCAATATTTACAGTGGTCTTTACAGGCCATTCCAGGTCTGGATTACCGGTCTGCTCCTTGGTGAATGTCGGATTATTCTGGTTATTGGTAGGATAAGTCCCGAACCGCATATTTGAAGCATTGTCCCAGCGATTCCAGAAAGTATAATAATTATTTATGGTCATATACCCCTGTTGTCCGTAGGATCCTCTTATTTTCAGGAGGTCTATGACAGAGGAATTCTTCAGAAAGTCCTCCCTGCTTGCAAACCATGAAACACCTATTGTTGGGAACAGCCTGAAGCGATTCTCCTCTAAAAGTTTATTAGTACCCACATAAGCCAGGACGGCTTCTGCTGAATACTTTCCCTTAAAGGAATAGTTGGCCCTGAGATTAAACATCAGTCCATTTGTCATTATCTATCCTCCCATCAGGTTCAATTGCATACTGGTATGCCAGAAGGTTGGCATTCAGTGCATGATCATTAAAGCTACGGTCGTAGTTGAGAATTCCATAAAAATTATAAATCCTCTGTACTGATTCACCTGCGTCAGAAGGATTTAACTGTTTGTTGCCAGCACTCGTCTGGTTAACTATCATGGTGTCTGCACCCGGCGGACGAGGTTCATAAAGAATTTCATACTCACTCGGGGTATGATCGATTTCCAGGGACATCTGATTCCAGATATCAATGGCGACTTTTGCCTTAAAGCTCAATCCGGGCGTTATTTTTACCAGGTCAAGATTCAGACCCAGGTTCATATTCATCCTTCTGTCTGTTTGCTCAATATAGCCACCTTCTTTCATCTCGAAAAGCATGTTATCCGGCCAGTCCCTCGACGTGATATAGATCGAGTCGCCGAGCATAAGGGGAGTGGCGTTTGGAGGATAAGTAGACAGGATATCGTACATATTACCCGTGGTTAACTGAGGCTGCCTCTGCTGTTGAAAGCTTCCTACCAGGGAGGCATCAATATTAACATTCTCGCTGACATCCAGGTCAAGGTTGGTTCTGAAAACCAGGTCCCTGCCTGTTCTCTTCTCAGCCAGTTTCTCCAGCCCATCAAAGCCATTGTATGCAAAATTCGCAAAGTAGCGGCTGTTGGAGGTTCCCCCGGAAAACTGCCCATTGAATTGCTGTCGGGTGATATTATTCCTGAGAAACTCATCCATATAGTTAACATCCGGATACCTCACCGGGTCAGAACCTGTCTGGTATGCTGTAAGTGCATCGTTAGTATAAATGGACTGAAGCCCGTCATTTACCAGCGACTTGTTAATGAGAGTAGCATAATCATAGGAATTCATGTAATTCCCCGTGCTGGTGGGCGTACCATACCCGTGCTCATATTCAAATTTCAGCTGCCTTGGACCCGCCTTTCCTCTCTTAGTCTTTATAAGTAATACCCCATCGGCACCCACATCGCCGATCATAGCGGTTGAGGCCGCCCCCTTCAGCATAACAACTTCTTCAATTTCCCTCAGGCTGATGTGCAGATCCTGCGGAAAACCATCGATAAGAACCTCCACCGGTTTTCCAAGATGGGTAACACTGAATCCTTCATATCCGGGCCTGCTTGAATTCTGCTGAATCATTAGTCCGGGAATCAGTCCTGTTAAAGCCTCGAGAACCTGTCCACTGGGATGCTTTCTCAACATTTCTCCTGAGACTTTGTAAACACTCCCTACAGACCGATCCATATTGATCGATCCAAAAGGGAAATCCACCTTGCTGTTTTCGGAAAAGTAATCTAATCTCTGAAGCATTATTGTATCACTTTCCATACTACCTGCATCTATGTGAATGGTCACATGTTCGAAACCCTCCACATCAATTCCAATATGATCGACTATACCCGTCTTAATGCTGAATTCACCATTCTCCCCGGTGATTGCAATCTCAGCAGATTTTCCTGCCTTCATCAGTATTCCTGAAAGGGGCTGGCCCGAATCATCTATTACATATCCGGATACATCAACCGTAACCAGGTTCTTTTTGGACTGGGCCCGGGCACTGACCGGATTAATGCACAGAAGGAATAAAACAAATGGTATTGATAAAATTGTTTTTCTCATGTTCTCAGTTTTTACCATCCCGGATTTTGATCAAATTCATCATTTATAGCTACATCTTCGGGCTTCAGGGGATATAAATAATGTCTTTCTTCAAATGTCTTTACCACATCATATATCTGACCTGATGCAACCTTTACCCTGTTAAACATAAATCCGGTTGGATACTGGGCAAGATCATCCGTTCCGATCAGATCCATCATATAGGTGGTTCGCACATCCTCATCCCCGGCAATATGCCAGCGGCGAATATCCCACCAGCGGTGACCGTCTTCGAACATAAATTCCACTCCTCTCTCGTTCCTTATTCTTTCAATAAAATCAGTGTGGTTTAAATAATTGCTGTGCACGTTCGGCATTCCTACCCGGTTTCTGACTTTATTCAGTGCGGATTGAGCAGTATATGCACTGCTAGCAGGATATTTGGCATCAAAGTTTGAGCGGCCTGAAGCCTCATAGGCTGCTTCTGCGTAATTCAGGTAGGCTTCGGTTACCCTGAACCAAACGGCCGGTACAATGCAGTCCTGCTGACCAGCTACCTGTCCTTCAGATATCCCTTCAGGCCAGAACTTCCTGGCAACGTAACCGGTGAGGGACTGGGGCCAGTCAGAGCGGTCATAACAACGGTCTTTTGCCGTTGGATTACCATCTTTATCCAGATTGTAAAGTTGCATTGTATCTCCCGTAGCCCCGTTCGGCCAGTGAACCCCGTTGTAGAGGATGTTATTATAAAATCTCGGATCCCGGTTTACATAGGGATTCTGGGGATCAAAGCTAGGATCATCCTCCCAGGATAGCCCGTTCTGGGTTTCGAACCTGTCCACTGCATTCTGGGTGGGACAGGCGCCCATGCAAGCTTTCGCCCGGGCATAGTCCTTTGGAAAGAAAATTCTTCCAGGAATCGAAGAACCCCAGGAATCATTTTTCTGTTTGTAAGAGCTGAAAATAATTTCCTCGTTCAGGACATGATTTATAAATATTTCCCTGTAGGATAAAAGCTTTTCAGGGGAGGCGGTAAAATAATCGGCTCCGTCTACCGATGCAACATCCAATTGAATTGCTTCGGAAGCATCAATCAACTGGTGATAAGAGGCCCCACTTTCAATGTAATCGATACACTCACTGGCTGCAACGGCCGCTTCTTCCCATTTTGCCAGGTCGTTTTCCTTGTTATAGGTCTGACTGGCTGCATATAATAAGGCACGAGATTTGAGGGCAAGTGCTGCTGCTTTAATCGGTCTCCCGGTATTATCGCTGTCCCATTTATGGGGCAATTTCTCAAAAGCCATGTCACAATCTTTGGCAATTTCAACCGCAGTTTCATAATAAGAGAGACGATCGAAACCCAGGTATTCCGAAAGGTCCAGGGATTGCCTGAAATAGGGCATACCTCCATAACGGACAAGGATCTGAAAATAGCACTGCGCCCTTACGTAATAACACTGTCCAAGTAAAAGATCCTGCTGCTCCGGGGTAATATCAGTCGGGGTATTGATCTGCTCAATGGTTACATTGGCAATCCGTATTCCCTGAAAACCGACCTCAAATGGCAGGGTAAATTCATACCTGCCATTCCCGCTTCCTGCATCAATATAATACCAGTAGTTTCCAACCATACCATTTTCGTATTGCTTACGCGGATAGGATGGAATTGCCTCATCACTAAAGACAAGAGCATGCGTATAATGTTTCCCGTCAACATCATTCACATGGAAAAGCATATTATACATATTCTCTGCATAACGACGCAGTCCAAAATAGTTGGTAAAAACCTCCTCCTCTGTAATAGTCTCCACATCTGGAGACTTATCCAGGAAATCTTCACAGCTAACTAGACCTGTCAGAATGAAGAATGCTAATACTTTTCTTAAATATGTTTTCATGATTTTAAGTTTTAGAAATCAATTTTTACTCCCAAGTTAAAACGTCTGAGAATCGGGTAGTTTCCAGCATTCCTGCCTTCAGGGTCCCCGTAAATTACTTCTGTCCATGTCAAAAGATTATAACCTGTAAAGTTAAACCTTATATTATCTATCCCGATAAAAGGTTTCTTCGGAATTAAATTATAGGAAAGTTCCACATTCTTCAACCTTATGTAACTCGCATCCAGTTGATTGAAGGTATTGGACTGGGTATTGTTCTCATAGGCCACCGAGGTAAAATGGTGAGTGGGGAACGCTGCATTTGGATTGTCAGGTGTCCAGTAGTCAAAATGTTCAGGACGAACCTGTGAAGCACGTTCCTTGTGAAAAGGCAAATAGAATCCCCTGGCCATCTGATCCACACCCTCAGTAGCAGTTACAAAAGCCCTTAAATTCCACTTCTTGTAATTTGCACCCAGGGTTAGACCAAACTGATGCAATTGAGCCTGGGGGTATCCATGATAAATAGCATCATATGCATCATCAACCTGGCCATCGCAGTTATAGTCTACATACATCAGGTCACCGGGGCTCCAGGAACCACCGAATGAGGGGGTAACGTAATTCAGTACCTCATCAATATTGGCATAATACCTTGTGTTAATCATAAGCTGGCTGGTACCGAGTGGTTTTCCTTCCTGTTTCTGGTAATCTTCAAGATTGGCCGGCTCCCCCATGTACCCTCTGCGGTTGTTATTAAATCCGTAGGTGAATTTTACAAAATAGTTGAAATCACTACTGGGGGCATAGGAATGCTGCAATACGATCTCATAACCCTGCTTTTCTGTTTCTCCAAGGTTGTATTCCCTGAAGTCAGCGGTGGACCCGTAATAGGGTGGGATATTTTGAGGTGTCAGAAAAATGCCTTCCCTGTATTCCCGGAAAAAATCCACACTACCTGAGAAAAGGTTATTGAATACAGAAAAATCAAGACCCACATTCTCTTTGGTGGCCGTCTCCCATGTTGCATTGGGGTTGGACAAAAGGGTTTGTTCAATGTAACCTCCCTGATCCTGGAACTCATCACCAAACTTCATCATCAGATCTGTCTTTGTATCATAGACCTCATAGGTTCCGAGGTACATCAGCTTGCTGGACCCTGCTTCAGATCCGGATTGTCCATAACTGTAACGGATTTTAAACTGATTCAGGAAACTTACATTGTTCTGGATAAAGGGCTCATTTGCAAGATTCCAGCCTACTGCCACTGCCGGGAAGAATCCGAAACGCTTGCCGTCCGCAAACTTATCCGTTCCGTTATAAGCCCCGCTCCCTTCCAGGAAATACCGTTTTCCGTAATTATAGGTCAGACGACCCACCCAGTCTTCCTTGTAATCCGGGAAATTTGATCCTGCACGCCTGATATTTCTGCTCCAGAGTCCCAGTGCGGTAACTGCATGCCTGCCAAACATCCTGTTGTAATTCAGGCTTGCGCTGTAATAAAACTGGTCCTGTTTGGTAGTATTGCTCTCATTGCGAGTTGTGGCTTTTTCCATCTGTTCATCAACTCCTGAAACGTTTTGCCAGGTACTGTCGGCGTGGAGAAAAAATTCTACCAGATTGGGGCGGTACTCCTGCAGGTACTGGTAATTTGAAGACATGTTAAATCTTCCCTGTGCAGAAAGCCCTTCGGTTATGAAATCAAGCTCCTGGTTCAGTTCGAAATTACCCGTAAGAACGTTTCTCCTTCTTGTTTCCTCACCCCTTCCGTGCAGATAGGTATAGGGATTATTGGCATTCTGTATACGATCGTTAAAAGCAAATCGCGGGAGATCCTCCCCAGGATGTACCGGGTTATCATCCGGGTACTGTTCCAGGATGCTGCCCGGGTAATACAGAGGCGTCGCCCAGGGTGGGTACTCGTAAATATCTCCTGTGAAATTAAGATCCCTGGATTCCTTCTGTGTCTCCTGCCTGCCGGCAAAATCTGTCCTGAATGTTGTGGTTTTGGTGATATTAAAATCGAGATTCAGCCTGTAGATAATATTATCAAGCGAATTCTGGGAATTATATCCAAGTCCCAGGTCGTCACTAGGAACGAACGCATCCCCTTCATGGACGTACCCGAGTGACATGAAATATTTTACAAATTCTGTCCCTCCCCTTGCTGAAAAATTATGCTTCTGGGCAAAGGAAACGTCCCTAACGAGAGCATCGTACCAGTCAATATCCGGATATAGATAGGGCTCATTCTGGTCCCTGTATTTCTGAAGAGTTTCATCTGAGATCAGCTGTGAATAAGCATTGTCATTCATACTGGCAATATTAAACAATGACAGAGTATTAGCTGAACCCTCCAGATCAACAGGAGTTGCAGGTGCTTTGAGAGTAAAGTTGGAGCTGAAAGAAAGTTTTGCCTTTCCTTCCCTACCCCTGTTGGTATTAATAATGATAACCCCATTTGCACCTTTTACTCCATACACTGCAGTGGCAGCAGCATCTTTCAGGACAGATATGGAGGCAATCTCATCGGGGTCCATATATGAAAAGTCTGAGAGCTGCTCAACTCCGTCCACAACCACCAGGGCCTGGTCATTATTTACGGAAGAACGTCCTCTGATATAAAGTTCAGCGTCATCAGCACCCGGTTGACCCGAGTTTGATACAGAAACCAAACCAGGTGAGACACCGGAAAGTGCGGCGGACACATTGGTTACGCCCATTCCCTGGATCCTTTCCCCGGCAACCTGGTCTATGGCAGAGACCAGGCTTTCTTTCTCCTGGACACCATAACCCACCACCACGACTTCCTCCATGGTAATTGATTCTTCTTCCATGACCACGGAGATGATAGTCCGGGATCCTATGGACTCTTCCTTTGTCTGCATCCCGATAAAACGAAATTCCAGTATCTCTGTCCCTTCAGGTACCGTTAAAGAATAATTACCATTAACATCGGTGATGGTCCCGGTAGTGGTTCCCTGTATCATGACCGTAACACCGATCATGGCCTCACCATTTGCGTCTGATACCGATCCAGTAATTGTCCTTCCCTGCTGGGAGTCTTGCGCCAGGGAGGGCAATGCCGTAACTGCAAAGCTTATAAACAAGACCAGCAATCCAGGTATCAGCACCCGGTATTTTGATCGCTGCTTCCGCTCTGCACTAATAGGTTTTCTTTTCATAGGTTTATAGTTTATTCGCAGGTTGTCTGTTTCAGTAAGTGGAATATGCACACTATAATATCAGGCTTTTATACGGGCAAAAGATAAATAATTTCACCAGTTAATAAAAGACTATTTTATTAATCCAATCCTTATTTATAATGATCCCATTTAACTGTCCGGGGATAAAGAAACACACTCAGTTCCCCTTAAAGATTCTCCGGTATGACAAATGGCTCTCTATAGCTGTCTTTCAGGTAGTTATTAGCCAGATCGCTGTTCTCACCATGAAATTTTTCTGTTTCGGAATCAAAATTCAGTTTTGGCCCGAGCGCAGGGAGTTGCTCCATAATATCAATGTCATGTAATTGAAGGTGTTTCCTCATCCCTTCATAAGAGTCAAGAATAAACTTGTTTCCTTCAATCCTTTCCTCAATTTCAGGCTGTGTAGCTGGCTGTCCCATTTTATACGAAATATTCCCCAGGTGGCAGAAAGCAGTTGAAAGATGTCCCTCTTCAATATCAATCCTCAAATCAGCTTTATTGCGGGATCTAAGTCCATTGACAAAATGTTGCTTGGGTCCCTGGCTATCCTCATCAGCCTCAAAGGTTTTTACCTGTTTGCCATCATTATCATAAATTTCCGTCCCATAGACAATACCCTCTTCACAGATAAAAGCTTCGTGTGTGTTTGCCCCTGTACTGTTATGGGGGAAAAATACTCTTTTCCCGGTGGATGAGATCGTGGAGAGTCCATCCATATTCTCAGAACCAGAATTCTCAGAAAGTCCCCTTGATTCATAAACGATAGGAATCCCCTTATAATCATAAATACACATTTGGGTATTAGGGACATCCCCATTGTCAATGTACCCATACCTTCCTCCAATGGAAAATACGCTTTGAGGAACTCCCTTCATACCCAATGCCCATCTTACACAGTCCAATGTATGCGGACCGTTATTCCCGATCTCTGCATTGCCTGTATTATACTGCCAATGCCAGTCATAATGCAAGTTTTTTCTCATAAGGGGGGCCATTGGAGTCGGACCGCACCATAAATTATAGTCTACCGTTGAGGGAACTACCTGCGGAGTATGTACCAGTCCAATGCTCTTTCTTCTTTTATAATTCACCGACTTCACAAACAAAACCTTGCCAAGCTTGCCACTCTGCAGGTATTCATAGGCTTTCTTCCTGACTGTACCCGATCTTCTGTCCAGGTCCGCCTGCACAATCCGGTCATACTTCCGGGCCGCCTCCACGATCTTTCTACCCTCCCAGATGGAATGCGAAACAGGCTTTTCCACCATCACATCCTTTCCGGCCAGGCAGCCCCAAACAGCCGCAAGGGAATGCCAGTGGTTGGGTGTAGCAATAGTGATAGCATCAATGTCCTTATTGTCAAAGAGCTTACGCATATCGGAATACTTTTCTATGCCGCTTACTCCTTCCTTCGATAATTCTTCCGTCCTGCGTACTATCTGGCTTGAATCCACATCACATAAAGCGGCGATTCTTACTCCCTCAATGGGTAAAAAATTCCGGATATGATTTCCCCCGTGTCCATGCAGACCGATTATACCAACCCGAATGGCATCATTGGCCCCCATAATATTTTTATAGGTGGATGCACTGAGTGTACTTCCCCCGAGCAGTATCCCTGATCCCGCGACAACGGTCTTTTTGATAAATTCTCTTCGATTATTGGTTTCCATTTTATTATCAGATTTTGGTTCTGTTAGGTTTTGGTTCTTTTCTAATCGCTTCTCTAATAATTTGCTACTCTTACAATTCCAGGATCTTAATATTCCGGAAGGATACCACATGATTATGGTCCTGCAGGAGAATATACCCGGATTCTGCCTCGCCGAAATCCTTTATTTCCTTAAACTTACTCTCCGAAACTCCTTTTCTGAATAATTCACCTCCCCGTTCATATTCCAGTATTTTATTACCGTTCAGCCAGTGTTGTACCATCTTCTTTTCTGAGACTATCCGAACCTGGTTCCATTCCCCCGCTTCTTTCGGGTGTACTAAACTTTCATCCGGCGGTAAAATTTCATAAAGAGACCCAAGGGTGGTTAGAAGTTTAGTTCCCGGATGTGAATTGGCGGTCTGGAACTCCAATCCCAGAGCCTTACCCTCCTGGTATTCATTTTCAAGCACGTAATACTTTATACCACTGTTGGCTTTCTGTTCCGTAACCTTGAATTCAATCATCAGGTCAAAATCAGCATATTTTTTTTCAGTGATGATGTCTCCTCCCTTTTCCCCGGTAACGGTAATCATCCCATCTGCTATTTTCCATCCCTTCTCCGGAAAATTTTCCTTATTCGCCCCTCTCCAGCCCTCGCTGGTCTTCCCGTCAAAAAGCAGGACCCAACCGGATTTTTTCTCTTCCTTACTAAGTTTATTGGCCTTGGTCTTTTTGTCAGACTGGCTGAAACTTTCTGCTGAAACCATGAAACAGCATGCAAGCAGCATGGAATAAATTCGTAATTGTTGCAATTTCATTTTGTTTTAGATTAGTGTTTGTGATTTTTTATATGCCTGTTCAAATCTGAATTTCAGATATTTTAAAAATAGGGAGAAGGATTATCAATTCAAAACAATCTAAGAATATATTGATTAACTTAATCCACGAAATTTCTATTAGGATTTATTATAACACCGACCATGATTTACCGAAACTTACCTCTTCCAATACGAATCATTCGATTGATAACCATATCCATCCTGCTTTCCGCCAATTCTGCAGGCATAAGCACTGCCCAGGAAGGATCCCCTTCATCACCGGATTTCTCTGCATATGAAAATAAATTTGCCTGGGATGTCCCTGCTGAACTCGTTGAGAGATTATCCTCCCGGCGAGCCAATAATTTTGATGAGTCAAAGGTGCCGGAATACATTCTTCCCGATATTTTTACCCTTTCGGGGGAAACCATAACTAACCGTATGGACTGGGAGCAGACCCGCAGGGAGGAACTGCTGGATCTGTTCCGAAGGGAAGTCTATGGGTACGCACCCCCCAGGCCAGATAACCTGGCCTTCAGGATTGTTGAATCGAATGAAGATGCTCTCGGGGGAATGGCTACCCTGAAGATTGTAGAGATTAGCTTCAGCCTTCAGGATAAGCCCTTTAGTTTTCACCTGACACTATTTACGCCAAATGAGAATAGCGGAAAATCCCCGGCCTTCCTTCTTCTGAACCATCGGGCACCAGAAAATACAGATCCTTCCCGCCTGACGATATCCAATTTCTGGCCTGCGGAATATGCCATTTCCCGCGGATATGCCATCGCTGCAGTAAACGTTGCAGCCGAAGTGGATCCCGATAAACCCGAGTCCACTACCGGTATCCGGGCCTTTTACAAAAAGTACTATCCGGAACCGGAATCGCTGACCTGGGGGACTATCGCTGCCTGGGCCTGGGCCGGATTAAGGGGAATGGACTACCTGGAAACTGATCCGGATATCAATTCCGAACAGGTGGCTGTAATCGGACATTCACGCGGAGGAAAAACCTCACTCTGGGCAGGTGCACAGGATACCCGGATTGCCCTTACCTGTCCCAATAATGCAGGTGAAGGGGGACCAGCACTCAGTCACCGCCTGTTTGGGGAATATGTTTCGAACCTGAATTCGAGGTTCCCTCACTGGTTTACAGATAATTATAATGCATATTCAGGGAAAGAACTCTCCATGCCCTTTGACCAGCATATGGTTGTTGCCCTGGTAGCTCCAAGAGCCTATCACGGCGGAGATGCTACCAGCGACCTATGGGCTGATCCGCGGGGATCATGGCTTTCGCTTACAGAAGCATCCAAGGTCTGGGAGATGTATGGAAGTGGTGAAGCTCTGAAAGATAAAATGCCACTTGTCAATGATCTTTTGGTCCATGGGCCCATTGCCTACCATATGAGGGAAGGGGGACATAACCTGGGAATATTTGACTGGAAGCTTTACATGGATCATGCAGATATCTTGTTCAGTCATCAAAATCCTGCATCTGCAATATTCTGCAAACCAATCATGGTGGGCGAAGTTGGACAGTCCACTGCCATCTTTCAGTCCCGCTTATGCGCAACAGATTCGATGATCTACTCCGATATCCATACCGCAGAGGGCATTTTCCAGGCGGACATACCCGGAAAAAAAGGTTTTGCACGATTTGAAATATCAACGGAGCCTTCTTTTGAAAACTCCATAAACACGGAGTGGATGGAATCGAATGAAAGCTCCGATTTTATAATTAAGTGTAAGGTAACCGAGCTCCAGGCCGGCACAGAATATTATTACAGACTGCATTACGGCTTATCCAAATCCGACACAAAGAACAGTGACACAAAAACCAGCCAGACTAGTACCAGCCAGACGAATACCAGCGACCCTAAAACCAGCCGGACGAATACCTTCAGAACCCTTTCGCCGGTTGATTCAAGAACAGCAAGCAGTTTTGTTATGGTTACCGGGACCAACCTCGAACGTTTTTACCTGGGCGGGGGATTCGGAAAATCGTCTTCGCAGGGAACGGAAGCTTATATGAAAGAAGATAAATATGAGGGATTCCCCGGTTTGAAAACGATTGCCGGAATGAAACCTGATTTTTACATTGGAAATGGAGACAATGTATACTATGATCAACCTTCCTCACACAGGTCAAGATCCCAGAAGGAATTGAGGGCAGAATGGCATAGAAAATTCGCCATGCCTCGCATGCAGGATATGCTGGAAGATGTACCGGCCTACTGGATCAAAGATGACCATGACCACCGCTTTGATGATTCCGACACGGTAAATGCCAATAAAAAGTTTGGCCCCCTACCCTCCCATCAACTGGGGGTTGAAACATTCCTCGAGCAGGTTCCTGTGGTAGATCCTGAAGAGGAAAACCCGGTAACTTACAGGACTGTCAGAATAAATGCATTGATGCAAATATGGATGGTGGAAGGAAGGGATTACCGGAGTCCGAATAAAATGGAAGATGGGCCGGAAAAATCAATCTGGGGAGAGACCCAGATGAACTGGCTGAAGTCCACCTTGAAAGAAAGCGATGCCGTTTTTAAAATACTGGTGACCCCGACTCCTATGGTGGGACCAGACGGAGCCAGTAAAATTGATAACCATACCAACCTGGACGGATTCAGGCATGAAGGGGATGAGTTCTTTCAATGGCTGAAGAAAAATAAGTTCCTGAAAAAGAATTTTTACATAATCTGCGGAGACCGCCACTGGCAGTATCATGCCATACATCCTACCGGATTTGAGGAGTTCAGTTGTGGGGCTCTGGTGGACCAGAATTCACGAATGGGAGTAGATCCCGGTGCTCCAAAATCTACCGATCCGAAAGGCAAGATAAAACAGCCCTATACCTCTGCAGTTCCTTCCGGTGGATTTCTAAAGGTCAATGTCAATCCAGGCGATAATGGAGGTGATGAGAATATATCTTTCATTTTTTACGATGAAAACGGAACTGAGCTCTACCGTGAAACGAAAAAATCCCAGTAAATGAAAAAATTCACCATTATGACTTTGGTGGCTGGCATCTTCCTGCTTACCGGATCTTGCACGGATCTTTTGGCACAAAAGAAGAATCCGTATTCAATCGATCCTGGATTAATTTCGGAAAGTCAATGGGATAGTCCTTTGCTCGAAAGAAAAATAAATTTTACCATTTACAACCATGACACTTCCAGTACCAAAAAACCATTAGTTGTATACCTGAATCAACTGCCATCCAAACGCCTGGGAGAACTGGACGATAAAACATTGATTAAAGGATTCCTGGACCAGGGAATGATGGTGATGGAGGTGGATTACGAGGGCGATCCCAGAGCCGTTGCCCCCGAACTCCTGCCTGAAATCGATCTCTGGTATTCTTTTGGTTTTGAAACGAAAGATTATCCGGTGGACCCGGACTGGATCTATATAATACCCGCCGGGTATACCATTGATCGAAAAGTAAGGATTTGTGAAATAAGGGACCGGCCCGTTGACATGGATGTAATCTATCCCTCGGGAAATAGCGTCCCGGTGCCCCTGGTGCTTCAGATTTCTTCGACAAAGGAAAGGGGCAAATGGATCAATCAGCGGGCATATTATATCTATGGACTTCTGACCACAGGTTATGCCGGAGCCATCATGGATTGGAACGGTACGGGTTCCGGGCTCGTCCCAAAAGGAGATGTATTTCCTGAGAAACGGGCCGCCAGGTTGTTCAGGGCCCGGGCAAGGGACTGGAACCTTTCTGGGAAACTGGGTGTGACAGGGCATTCAAAAGGAAGCGGTAGGGCCGGTAAGGCCGCACTTATCAACGAAGGTAATTGGGAAGTCGATCCTGGTCCCAACGACAGCCAATCTGACCGCTTTCAGGTAGCACTTCTTTCGGCCGGTCAGCATGCACCCGAATTCCTGATCGAAGATGGATTTCACAAAAACATCAGCGAGACCCAGGAAGAACTTCGAAAATCCAGCAGCCTCAGTTTTATGACCCCCGATGATCCTCCCCTGTTTTTATCCGTGGGAGAATTGGACAGGGAATTTCGGGTGAACCAGATGAAACGTATGGCTGCCAGTTGTGAAGAGATCGGTCTGGAATACAGGTTTATCCTTCAGGAAGGAATGGGACATATGTACAATCCGAACCCGGATGTAATCGCAGAAATATTCAGCTTTTTCGATACATATCTAAAGTAGCTTAAGATCACAAACTATGCGCTATAAAATAACCATAGCAGTTCTGTTGTTCATCCTTCAGCCAGCAGAAGCCGGGACCAATAATAATGATATCATATATCATCGTATTCCAAGTCCCTATCAGGCAGATAGTACTACCATCAGGGTGTTGCTGCCCGATGAAATTATTCCCGGCGAAAAATACCGGGTGCTGTATATACTCCCGGTAATAGAAAATGATAACCGGCGTTATGGAGGGGGACTGGAAGAGGTTATGAAGTATAATTTTCATAATGAGTACAAGCTTATCTGTGTGGCACCCGAATTTACTGCCAAACCATGGTATTGTGATCATGCAACAGATATGGGAAAACAGGATGAAAGTCATTTCCTGAAAACCGTATTGCCCTTTATCGATGAGAACTATCCTACACTTGAAACTGCGGAAGGCAGATTGCTGATGGGCTTCAGTAAATCCGGCTGGGGTGCTTTTACGCTCATCCTGAGGAATCCTGAAAAATTTCATAGGGCTGTGGGATGGGACAGCGGCATCCGTGTTGATACCGGTCCCATCACAGAAGAGGAACGAGCAGAAAGAATAGAAACTCTTTTTGGATCCCTTGCCAACTTTGAGAAATACAGGCTCAGCAACCTGCTGAAGGAGCGCGGGACTGAGCTGGGAGAGGAAACCCGCTTATTCTACTACAATTGCGAAGGGAAAAGAGGACCTGGAGGAGCCGAGATCCACAGGATAATGGTTGAATTGGAGATTCCACACCTATACTGGTATGAACCACACCGCAAGCACAGCTGGGAAAGTGGATGGATACCCGACGCAGTTAAGTTCCTGGTGAATGAGAATTAATTGCGGAAGGAGTCTAATCGTTGAAGGAATTCTAATTGGTGAATGAATATTAATCGTCGAAGAATAAACCGGTGATGGAGCATTATTTTTTGTTACGCTTTTTAGGTTTGTCCTTCAAACTTTTATCAGATTCAAAAGCTCCAATATCTGGTTTTCCGTCGCTGATTTTGTTCCCCCAGTAATCCCGACCTCCATTTCCAGGAATCAGCATTCCTGCATTAATATATGGAGAGCCCGCCTGCAACTTGTAACCCGAAACCGAATTTGTTCCAAAATCTGCTTTCCCGGGATCAACAAACAATGGATCATCTGTATTTTTTCCATCCTCCTCTGGCTCACTTTCAGGATGAATGCCATAATAAACATTGGAACCGAAATTTCTTTTTGTCCCCTTTTCCCAGCCATAGCTGGCATCTTCACTCATGTTGTAAATAATATTATTGTAGAAATAATATGTTTTGTTCCGTTCCCTGCGTTCATCGATTATAGTGGGACTGGTACCCTCGCCAACAAAAATTACATTATTGTAGATATAAACACTCTTAAATGCATAATTGGGACAGATGATTATTCCCCGGTCATTCTGGCTGATATTGTACCTGCAAATTACTCCACTGTCCTGCTTGGTTGTACATATCCAGAAAAGTCCATGTGCATTATCATGACTGTAACTGTATTGAAATACGCAATTGGGACTGCTCAAATCAGCATCATACATACTGCCATCATAAGCTTCTCCCCTGTTCAGGTAACCTTCATTGTACTGAAAAACAGTGCCATTACAACTCCTGGAAAACATGGTATTCCCATGTCGCATGGAAGGATCAACCGGTATCCCGGTAAGTGCTGTTAAACTAAGTGCCGTTTCATAACAAACATTGTACTCCACCACACAGGAAGAATCACATAACCTGACAATCATGGCATTCTTTGATATATGGTGTACAGTATTATTTCGTACTCTCAGATTGGTAAATTTTTTATCATGGAATGATCCTGTACCCGGATAATCACCCATGCCCGATTCATTGTTCGTCACAATTCCCTGGTTATATATATGGTGAATTTCACAGCCCTCAATCAGTATATCATCATACCTTGTGGGTTTAACCTTATCACTGACAGTGGCAATATAAATTCCGGCAGTGCGCTTTTCCTTATTCCCATGCCCTTCAATTCCCATTATATGATGAATATGGAGATTCTTCAGGTAAATATGCTGTACCAGTCCATGGTCAGAAGCTTTCACCTCAACCCCCCGACGGTCTCCCTGTTCGCTTGCCATGTTAGTAATCTCCAGGTTGTTGATTTCCCAGAAGGACTGGTTATAAAGACTTACAACGCCTTTCCCCGTCATCCCATTGCCGTTCAGTAAAGGCAGATCGCCCGTACCGTATTGATCAATCACAATGGGATTATTTTTCTCACCTGAACCTTTTGGGGAAAGCATTCCGGTCCAATTACAACCAGCTCTAAAAAGAATGGTATCACCGGCTTGAAGTATGCTGCTGTTGATTTTCTCAAGACTGCACCAGGCCGAATCAGAAGAAAGTCCGCTGAATGTATCATTTCCATTCCTGGCATCAATAAACCATGTTTCGGCGTTGAGTGACTTCGGAAATATCAATGCCCACATAATAAATAATCCGAAGAACAAATCCCTTACATTGACTTTTGCCATAGCTTTTAGTATATTTGATTGTCTTGCAGTTTAATTAATACCAAAAGTAAGAAATTAGAATCTGATTGCCCTATATTTTACTCTATTTACTAAGTAGGAGATGTTTAATTATTTATGTGAATTATATATCTTTTTTTTTAAACCTAACCAAAATCAAAAACTATGAAAAAAATTTTGATTCTAATGTCATTTATTTTTATGACAGCCATGATGTATGGCCAGGTAAGCGTTACCGGAAAGGTCACATCTTCGGATGACGGTAGTCCTCTGCCCGGAGTAAACATCATGTTAAAGGGAACCACAATCGGTTCAGTCAGTAATTTAGACGGTGAATACGAGGTAACCGCTCCGGAAGGGGCTTCCCTGGTATTCAGCTATGTCGGATATATAAGCCAGGAAATTCAGTTATCCCCTGGACAATCAAGTTTGGATATAGTACTCCAGCTCGATATTCAGGCCCTGGATGAAGTTGTAGTTGTAGGTTACGGTACTCAAAAGAAAAGTGATATCACAGGAACCGTGGCTTCACTGAACCAGGAGAGACTTGAAATGACTCCAAACATTACGGTTGCCCAGGCCATTCAGGGAGCAATTCCGGGAGTTATGATGAATACCGATGGCGCAGGTGCCTCCCCCGATGAGGTTATTATTATCAGGGGGCGTAATTCGATAAAGGCTGGCAACAGTCCTCTTATTGTTGTCGACGGGGTTCCTTATAGCGGACAATTGCGTGACATTAACCCTAACCATGTTACATCGATAGAGGTGCTCAAAGACGCCTCTGCGGCAGCAATTTATGGTTCACGTGCTTCCAATGGGGTCATTCTTGTCACCACAAAAACAGGAAAAACAGGAAAACCAACAATCTCTTATGATGGTTACTATGGAATGCAAAGCTTCGTCAAAGTCCCGGATATCATGACCGGACCGGAGTTTTACGAGTTTAAAAACCTCCGCGAACCAGGTATGATGACTGCATCAGAGCAAGCTGTTTATGATGCCGGAACATGGCAAGATTGGTACGATCTTGCATTGCGCAAGGGTTACAGCACTCAGCACAACCTGTCTGTATCAGGAGGTGCGGAGAAAACCAACTATTATTTCTCAGGGGGACTAACAGATGTGCAGGGTTTAGCTAAAGGCGACGACTATCTGCGTCTGTCTTTGCGTTTCAACCTGGACAGCAAAATAGCCAATTGGTTGACAATAGGAACAAGAACACAATTGACCTATGATGACCGCAGTGGACTTCCTGTAATTTGGGATGGTGGAACCGGTTACGACGGTGTATTCTGGATGAACCCACTGACCACAGCATTTGATGAGGACGGCAACCAGGTAATACGTCCCTGGCCGGAAGAAACGCAAATTGGCAATCCCCTGCAAAGGCTTCTTGCCGAAAACACTAATAAATCTTATCAGGTCGTAACTAATAACCATGCCATTGTCGATATCCCCTTTATTCAAGGATTGCAATATCGTATCAATACAGGAGTTCGCTTCAGGTTCACAGATCAGGGGACTTACTGGGGAGGCAATACATTGAATGGAATATCTTCCCGGGGGGAATCAAGCACCAGCAGGGGACAGGTCCAAAACGTTACGGTGGAAAACATATTGAATTATACCCGTGAATTCGGAAATCATAGTTTGTTTGTGACCGGTCTTTATTCATTTGAAAATTATGTTAACTCAAACAACGAGCTTGATGCCTCAGGATACCCAAATCATTTTCTTACCTGGTATTCCGCGGGTCAGGCCGAATTGATCGAACCGAATTATACCTACAGTTCCAGTACCCTAATATCTCAAATGGGTAGAGTGAATTATGCCTACAACAGTCGTTATCTGCTAACATTAACTGTGCGCAGGGATGGATTTTCCGGATTCGGAGCGACAACGAAATGGGGAACCTTCCCTTCGGCAGCTCTGGGGTGGAATATTGCTAACGAAGATTTCTTTTCTAATCTGAAGGAGACTATCAGTGTCCTTAAACTCAGGGCATCCTACGGCCTAAACGGAAACCAGGCAATAGGGCCATATAGTACTATTGCACGCATGTCTGAAGAGAATTTCATCGACGGAACAAGCACCATGCCCGGCTATCTGCCAAGTACTCTGGGAATGGACAATCTGGGTTGGGAAACCTCAAAAACTCTGAATTTTGGTATTGATTACGGACTTTTAGCGGGCCGGATATCAGGTGATCTCAACTACTATATCACAAATACTTCCGACCTTTTACTCGACCGTACTATCTCTTCTGTACATGGAATTACGGAGATTACCCAGAATATAGGTCAAACAAAAAATGTTGGGTTTGAGCTCGGGGTAACTTCAAGGAACATCGTTAAGAAGGATTTCTCCTGGACTACTTTTGCCAACCTTAGCTACAACCAAAATGAAATCGTGTCATTATATGGTGAACTGGACAGTACTGGACAAGAAATCGACGATATCGGTAGCGGTTGGTTTATCGGACAGCCCATCCGGGTAAATTACGGCTATGTCTGGGATGGAATATGGCAGCTGGGTGAAGAAGCAGAGGCTGCGGTTTATAATAAATACCCGGGAGGTAGCAAAGCTATTGACCAGAATAACGATGGTGTAATCGATCCTAATGACGACAGGGTAATCCAGGGACAAAGAGACCCAAAAATTATCTGGGGTATGAACAATGCAATCAAGTATAAAGATTTCACCTTTTCATTCTTTATGCATGGTATCCACGGTATCACCTCGGGCAATGCTTTAGAATCTGACAATGTTTTTGCAGAAGTTAAACGAAACACTACAGTGAAAAACTGGTGGAGGGAGGATAACGCTACCAATGATTGGATAATTAATGATGCGAATGGTGGCTCCAACGGGGGCGTTAATCCACCTAAATACTATAAAAAAGATTTCGTTCGCATTAAAGACATTACACTATCCTACAACTTCACAAACCTTTTAAGATCAGTGGGTTTCACGAAGCTTCAGGTCTATGTCACCGGCAGGAACCTGATTACCATAACCAATTGGCCGGGACTTGATCCGGAATTGGATGCACAAAGGGCGCTACCCCTGCAAAAGGAGTATGTGTTTGGTATTAATTTATCATTCTAAATGATTGTCAATAAAATAGATATAGTTATGAAAAAGATAATAAATCATACAATAGCAATACTGGCTGTAATTATTTTGTTGGGAGGATGTTCAGAAGACTGGCTTGATGAAAAACCTCCCCATATCATTACAACTAATACACTCTATACCAGCTATGACGGTTTTCAATCCGGTTTAAATGGCTTGTACTCCCAGGTTCGTGAGGACCTGGAAGGTCGCGATGGAAGCGGCAACTATTTAAGAAAAGAGATGTGGATGGATGGAGTTGATAACATGTGTTCCAACCACAGGGACGGTTTTTCCAGAGTAGCAGAGAACTGGGTGAACAACAACTCCACCTATGCTCGAATATACGAGAATTTTCACTGGTTATATCGTATTGTAAATGCTGCCAATACAATTATTAATCGTGCAGAAGGTGAAGACATTGACTGGACAGGCGGGGGCAATACACCCGAGGATAATAAAAATATGGTAATAGCACATGCCAGGGCTTGCAGAGCCTGGGCATACAAATATCTTGCCTATGGTTGGGGAGATGTACCACTGAACCTTAATGAAGCCCTGGGTTCGGCAGTAAAAACAGACTGGGTGCGCGCTCCGGTAGCAGAAGTAAGGGCTCAGATCATAGAGGATCTTGAGTTTGCAGAGCAATATATCGGGGTTGAACCTGAATACCAGGGAAGAATTACAAAAGGAGCGATTCAGCACTATCTGGCAGAAATGTACCTCTGGGAGAATAATCCTACCGAAGCATTAGCATGGGCTAATAAAGTCATAGATGCTCCTGAATATGACCTAATTACTGAGCGATATGGGGTTAGGAGCGGGGAACCCGGGGTTGTTTTCATGGATATGTTTTATGATGGTAATTCAAACAGAGAAGAAGGCAATACTGAAGCATTGTGGGTATTTCCTTTTGAATTTGAAATTATCGGAGGATCCGGTTCGATTATGCGCCGCTGGCATATATCCAGATATGAAGCGGCTACATTTGCAGGCACGAAAAATGTATTGAAAATGACAGTTGAAAGAGGAGGCAGGGCAAGAGCTCGTATGTCTTTAACCAAGTGGGCTATTGATAACTACGAAGATTTTGACGACAGGGCATCCAATTATGCTATCAGAAAATTCTTTATTCTTAAGACCGATGAGGAGAATGGAGGTCTTGGTGCCGATGTCCTGCCGGAAGGTTATAGCTACGGAGATACGGTATGGAATGACTGGTCAGAGGATATTACTTTTGAGACTAAAAACAGGGGCGATTGGCCCTGGTCAAGGAAATGGGATTGGGCTTATGCTTCAGATATTGCCGCCAGCCAGCAGTTTAATGATTTGGTATATTTGAGGTTAGCCGAAACGTATCTTCTAAAAGCTGAGGCTCAACTGGCCCTGGGTGATGCACCCGGAGCGGCTACCACTATAAATATAATCAGGGCACGCTCAAATGCCACTCCCATAACAGCGGGCGACGTTGACATTGATTTCATTCTCGATGAGCGTTCGCGCGAGCTGCTTTGTGAAGAACAAAGAAGGTGCACACTCTTAAGGACAGGTAAGTGGTTGGAAAGGACCAGGGCATATAATAACAATGGAGGTGAAACTGTACGGGATATTGATGTCCTTTTTGCGATACCCCAGGATGTGATAGACGCAAACCTCACATTGAAGATGGAAAATAACCCGGGTCATTAATTTGAATTGTCAAACTCATTTCTCAAATACAGAAATCTGCCTTGCAGATTGAGTTAGGTTAAATTAAGCAGTAGAAGGTGTGGCACTCCCGGGCAATATGGGGTGCCACACTTTTATTATTCTTTGGAAAAGCTTGTAATTCTTTATCAAATACTGGATGGTTACATTTGGGAAAATATTTTCCCTGGTCATTATGATTTCACTTTCATATGTCTCCATTTGCATGGGACAGGAGGTGGCAGAAACCCGGTATATTGATGCTACTGCTGGC
Organism: uncultured Bacteroidaceae bacterium; assembly: GCA_963777115.1. Classification (GTDB taxonomy): domain Bacteria; phylum Bacteroidota; class Bacteroidia; order Bacteroidales; family SM23-62; genus SM23-62. Next base: position 313,432 of record CAVZPP010000008.1, read on the forward strand.
AATGACGATAAAAACGGAAACTCACCCAAGACTGCCTGGAGGAGCCTTGATAAAATCAACCTACTCACATTTAATCCGGGTGATTCCATCCTCCTGAAAGCCGGGGAGAAATGGTACGGGGTTCTTAGACCAAAAGGAAGGGGGCAAGATGGTTCCCCGATTGTTTTAGACAGATACGGTCCCGGTCCCAGACCTGAAATACATGGAAAAGGCCAGGAAAGGTATACCCTGCTCCTTGAGAACCAGGAATTCTGGGAAATCAATAATTTACGCATCACCAACTTTGAGAATGCCGGTACGGCAAAACTGGACCGCAAAAGGGGCATTTATATTCGGGCAAATGACATGGGACCTGTACGACATATTCACCTGTATAACCTGGAAGTAGATAGCGTGAATAGCGAGAACTCAAGTTTCACCAGCCGCTATTATGGAGGAATATTTTTCGAAATTACCGGATCCCTGGTTCCCACCTGGTTTGAAGACATAGTTGTGGACAGCTGTTATATCCATGATCTCTCAAGAACAGGGATAAGCAATTCATCTTCCTGGGCTATCCGAACCTTAAACAGCTCATTTGGTCAATATATAGGAAAAGACAACAATGGGATAGACAGGTATGATAACTGGGTCGCAAGTAAGAATATAATCATAAAAAGAAATACCCTTAAAAGAATTGCGGGCAATGGAATCATTATCAGGATTGCCGACAAACCACTGGTAGAACATAATTATTTGGACAGCTGCGGATTGTACATTTCCGGAAATGCAGCATTCTGTTTTAATACTGACAGTGCACTGTTTCAATACAACGAAGCCTGTCATACCGTGTACAATGAGGGTGATACCGATGCCAGGGGAATTGACAGTGATTACCGGACAAAGAATACCATTATACAGTATAATCACCTGCATCATAATGAATTCGGTGGAGTAGTGGCCACGGGAGGTCCGGGCAGTTCATCCTGGCTGGAAACATTTAACGATGGAACTGTAATCAGGTATAACATTCTAGCTGACAACAAGGATCATATTGTCCGGACTTCAGGAAGCCTTACAAACATGAGTTTTTATAATAATATCCTGTATACTTCCGACACAAAGGACCTGGATGATATAATAGTTTTATTTCACGGGGACTGGAATAGCGCGTCCGCGGATAATTCATATTACTTTAACAATATATTCTTACACCTGGCTGAAAATCCCGTCTTCGATTTCGGTGAAAGCCAGAATAATTTTTTTGAAAACAATCTTTTCTGGGGAAACAGGGCTGCAAATGAGCCCGATGATCCAAATAAAATTATTGGAGATCCAAAAATGGTCAATCCAGGGCTAGATTATATCAATGCTTATATGATCCTGCAGGGATCAAGTGCAATAAAGGCTGGTAAGCTCATCCCGGGAAAACCTGACAATGATTTTTACGGCAACCCTATTCCATTAAAAGGACCCGTTGATATCGGAATCCACCAACTGAGCGAAAAAAAACTCCCTAAATAAAACATTCATAAAACCTTTGATAATCAATAATAAATTATAAATATCATTCAAGAAAAACATGAAGAAATTAAGCTTTATACTAATTATTGTTCTGAGCCTGAGTGCATGCTCCCAGAAGAAAAACATAAGCAATCAGAAAGGCGAGAACGCTGACACATTAATTGTCCAGGTAAAAAAAAGAGTATATCATAAAGACGGCAGAAGAACCTATACGGATTGGATAGATTTTGAAACCCGTACCATTCAGCATCTGGATGGATTTAAAGCTTCAAAATCGCCTGTTGAACTAAGTAAATATGGTGGTCGAATGGATATGACATCTGAATCCACCGGGTATTTCCATGTAAAAAAAATTGATGGAAGATGGTGGGCAGTAGATCCGGAAGGATATCTTTTTGTTCACAAAGCCGTCAACAGCATAAATACCGGAAGATCGGAAAGAAACAAAAAAGCACTTACAGAGAAATTTGGCAACAAGGAGAATTGGATCAATGAAACAAACAAGATTCTTCATTCCAGGGGATTTAACGGAGCCGGATCCTGGTCAGACACCCGGTCTATCATTTCTTCCGACAGGCAATCTGTTGCTCCCCTGGCATATACCATCAACATCAATTTTATGAGCGGATACGGCAGGGAGAGAGGAGGAACCTTTGCAGTACCAGGTCATACCGGGTTTCCAAACAGCACGATTTTTGTCTTTGATGAGGGATTTGAACAATATTGTGATAAGGAAGCCAAACAATTGGTAAAATATAAAGATGACCCGAATCTGTTCGGATATTTTTCAGATAATGAGCTTCCTTTCAAACTAAAAACCCTAGACGGGTATTTAACTCTTGAGGATCAATCAGATGCAGGAAATATTGCTGCCAAAGCCTGGCTAAAGGACCGGGATATAAGCCAGGAAGAAATTTCCGACGAGATCCGCTCCGAATTCCTGGCCTTTGTGGCTGACAGGTACTTTAAAATAGTATCCGAAGCCATCCGGAAATATGATCCCAACCATATGTTCCTGGGTCCAAGATTGTATAGCTCGGAAAAGAATAACGAAGATTTTATGAGAACCGCCGGGAAGTATGTGGATATAATTTCCTGTAATTATTATGGACGATGGACCCCGGTTCCCAAAGAAATAAATAATTGGACAACATGGTCAGGCAAACCCTTCATCATTACCGAATGGTATGTCAAGGGAGAAGATTCGGGATTGCCGAATGTAACAGGCGCCGGATGGATAGTAAAAACACAGAGGGACAGGGGATTATTTTACCAGAATTATACCCTGGCCCTGATTGAATCCGGGAATTGCGTAGGATGGCACTGGTTCAAATACATTGACAACGACCCAACCCTGAAGGGTGCAGAACTTTCAAATATCGATGCCAACAAAGGTATAGTAAACAACTACTATGAGGAATACGAACCACTTCTGAACCTGATGAGTGAGATAAACAACCAGGTTTATGATCTGGCAGATTATTTTGACAAAGAAATAAAATGAAATGAAAAAGAAGACCATCTTTTTATTAATGGTAATTGTCACTGGACTGCTGGTACCCGGATGGACGGTTACCGGACAGAATTATATCGTTCCTGAAGCACGGGGTTATTATAGAAATCCGCTTCCTGACCCGATTACTTCGATGGCACCGGACGCTGAGCGGCTCAATGAATTGAGAGAGATGCTGAAGCCTGATCCCGAAGGAATTGGATATGACATTACGCGAAGGGATATCTGGGAGGCTATAGGAAAAAATGAGGCATTTAAAGATATCCTATCAACTGCTGAAAAAACACTTACCAACCCGGACGCTGACGTGGGATTGACAACCCTGGTTTATGCAGAATGTATAGAAAATAAAGGAAGATTTGTTCCCGCCATCCAGGAATCAATAAAAACGATCTGTTCACGGTACACCTGGGTTCCTGAAATTCACGATCATGCCCGCAGTAACCGGACAGGCACAGAAATTACAGCCGATCTGCAGGCAACTGCCATGGCAGCCAACCTGGGTACTGTCTATTACTGGTTGGGAGAAAAACTGGACGATCCAACCCGGGAACTCATTCGTTCGGAACTTAAACGAAGAGTATTTGATCCTGTCCGGAAACATTCCCAGGGCATTTACCATGGTGGCATGTTCTGGATATGGAGAGAGAACAACTGGAATGCAGTCTGCTGGTCAAATGTTGTGATCGCAGCCATGAGCGTCCTTGAATCTGATTATGAGAGAGCTTTTTTCCTGGGCGCGGCAGAAAATTCTATCCACTATTTTACCGACAGTTTTTTTGAGGATGGGTATTGCCAGGAAGGTGTGGGTTACTGGAATTATGGATTTTCAAATTACGTCAGGTTTGCAGAGGTTGTTTATAAATTTACCGGGGGAAAGATCGACTGGATGACAGATCCAAAAATTGCAAAGGTGTCATTATTTGGATATCGAAACGAGATCCTGCCGGCAATATACCCGGTATTCGGGGATTGCAACCAGGATGTTAAGCCCCAGGAGAACTTACAGAATTATATCAGCCGTAAGTACGGGCTTCAATTAAAGGAATGGGAGAAGCCCATGGGTGTTTCAGCCGTCCATCCTTCCGGATTGCTCGATTTTGTCTGGTATTTTCCAAATGGACTAGAAAATCCGCTGGAGAATTATATTGAGTATGAGCCCGATCCGCTGCGTGATTGGTACTCCGATGGACAAATGCTGATCTGCAGGCCCGGGGATAATAAAAAGAACCGGATTGGAGCTGCCATGAAAGGCGGTGATAATGCCGCCCCGCACAATCACAACGACATCGGTTCCTTTATGGTCGGGGTAAACGGTGCCTTTCCTGTAACGGATCCGGGAGCAGCCTCCTACAGGGGAGGAGAGGCTTTTTTAAGCGACCGGTATGGGAGCAAAATACTCAGCTCGTATGGTCACAATGTTCCGGTGGTGGACAGGCATCTCCAGATTGCAGGAAAAGAAGCCGAGTCAAAAGTGATCTCCTTGGAGTTCAGCGATGGGAAAGACATTCTGAAACTTGATCTCAGGAATTCCTATAAAATTGCCACACTGGACCTGAGTGACAATTTCAATCTTGATCCTGTGCTGAAACTTGAAAGAACCTTCGCTTATGACAGAACCGGTAAAGGCTCATTCACCCTAATTGATGAAGTGGAATATTCCCGGCCCTCGGATTTTGAAACTGCCCTGATGACACTGGGCAAATTCGAGATAAGGGCCGATGGAACCATCATTGCCACGGATAATGGGGAATCCCTGAAAATCACTATAGATTCAGGCAAGCTACCATATGAATTGATTGAAAATAAGATCGAGGAACCCATGCGCAATTCAGGGTACAGGCAACCAACCAGGCTGGGTATTCGTTTGAGCCAGCCCGTTCACCGGGCCAAAATAAAAGTTACCTTCACTGCAATGTAATTCGCTCAAATAATTCAATATGATTAGGAAACTCACTTCTCCACGCTTAAGCCGGCCTGGAAAGAAATATACTCAAAAATGGAAAGAAGAGAATTCGCAAAAATAACCTTAGCTGCTTCTTGTGCAGTTACAATACCCGGATGTTTTTCAAGCGCTAACAATTGGCCAAAAAACAGCTTGGGGGGAAATGAAAATTTATTTCTCAATGAAGAGGACTTCAGGCGCATCAGGCGCACCATAGACGAAAATGAGTGGGCTGAAAAACGCTTTGAAGTATTAAAGAATAATGTTTATCGGTCAGAAGATGAATATTTTGAAAGTCACTGGAAGGGGAGCTGGCGCCAATGGTCAACCGGACAATATTTGAAATATATAGCAATATATTATCGGCTGACTGGTGAAGAAACAAAGCTGATTCAGATTAAAGAACATCTGATAAATGAATTTAAGCTGGACGAGATGGGAGTCCCCTTCAATAAATTAGGCTTGCCGGCCAGCAAGCAATCTGGTCATGGGGAATGTCTAGAATGAATTATTTCTGGGCATGGGACCTGGTCAAGAACCATCCACTGATGAGCTCTATCAAGGATGCCTTAATGATCCGTTTTGAAGAGATTACCCAGCAGTATTTTCAATATGAGGATAAATTTATTGCGCGATTGGGGAATACTCAGTTTTGGGGTATATCAGCAATGGGTGTCATGGGATTTTTAACATCAAATGAAGAAGCTATTGATCGTTCCATTAACGGAAAATTTGGCTTGAAAACTGCGCTTGAAAATAAATTACGGGATGGAAAGTTTTGGCCTGAACCAACGAATTACTCAATTCACTATGTATTATGTGCGATGAGTTTATTGGCTGAAGCTTCAAGGGTAAATGAATATGAGGATTTATACCATTATGTATCTCCAGGTGGAGGCTCTATTAAAGGCATGATTGACGGATTGTTTGAACTATGCTATCCGCAAGGTTTATTAGCTTCGAATGGAGATGCAGCTTATCGTGCCATCACAAATTCAAATGGAGAAATAGTCAGAAATCAATATAGTGGGGCACATCTGTTTAACGATCCGTCGGATCGCGTGGTAAACAAATTTGAAATTTTTTATAAGGCCTACAAAGACCCAAAATATGCATGGGTGATTAACAAGCTAGAAGATCGTTTTTGTATGGATGTGACCGTGTGGGGTGACAATACCCTTACTTATGGAATACCTCTGGAAAACGAAGAAGTTCCATCTTTTCAAAGCTCAGTATTCCAGGAACATGGATATGCCATGATCAGTACTGTGGAGGGTAAAGATTATTGGGATGGAAAAAATAATGTCTTACATGTTCGAAATGGAAATACCACTCAATACCACGGAAACGATGATCCTTTCCACATCAACCTCTTTGTAAAAGGGAAAATGATATATCTTGACTGGGACCTAAGCTGGAACTATTTGGCACCAAAACCTTCAAGGAACAATCGTAATAAAACACCAATTTCTCATTACAGTTTAGGTCATAATACTGTTGTTAGTGGATAAAAAAGGACCAGATAGGAGAAGATATCAGCTTCCTCAGAGCGCTGAGGAATTCAGCGATATTGTTTTTTCGGACATTGAAGATAATGGCCGAATGAAAACTATCTCTCTTGAGGGATCTATCTATAATGGTGTAAACCAAAGGCGAACACTTGGAATTACTCCCGACTATCTTCTGGATATATTCGATTGTACCAGTGATGATATCCACACCTATGACTACATTTTACATAATGAAGGTCATTTTGAATTTTACACAAAAATAGATCTGGAAGATTATGATGATTTTAATAAGGACTACAAACTGGAACCTATAGATTCTGAATCAAAGGAAGAAGGCAATTCCTGGCTGAGAAAAGGTAAAAAAGGTCTCGTTCATGAATCCTGGCAGGGTGGTTTTACCGACAGGGATGAAAAACGTGTCATAATAGATGTTGGAAGCGAGGAGGGTACCGAGGTTTTTGTAACAAATACCCCGATGGTTGTCGGCAATGGATGGGACGATACACCTGATAACATAAAAAGGATCTCCAAGCCAATGCTCATTATCAGAAGGATATGTAAATCAACGAAATTCATCGTGGTACATCAACTGACAAATCTGGATAAACCGTTTAAGGTGAATCGAAAAGAAATGAAAATTGAGATTATTACAGAAGATTATTCGGACATGATAGAACTAAAAGGCGAGAGTATGTTACTGACATCGAAATAATGAAGAGAATTATTTCTACACGATTAAACCAGCCGGGCAGATGGCTTACAGTTATGGCAGCACTTTGCCTTCTTGCAGCATGGGGTCCAAATGATCTGCTGGCTGAAGATCCGGAAGGACTGAAACCCTATTTAAGGAAAACAACAACCTGGGATTGCCAATCGCTGAACAAGGAGGTTCCGGTAAATATTTATTACATCACCTCGGGTACTCACTCACGGCCATGGAATATTGGATCTCCTGTCCTTGTATATATTAAGAACCATGGACATGAAAGGATAGGGACAGAACCGGATTCTTCCATATTGCTTGATTACATCGCTGAACATTATATCGTCATCACGGTTGATTTTGAAAATGATCCACAGGCCGTATCACCGCATTTCGATAAGGATTTACACCAGTTGTTCGGGGCTATTTACGAGCAGGGAGAGAACTCTTTGTTTGAAGGCATAAACCTCAGCCCCAGGATTTATCGTTGTTTCTTTGTACCGGCAGGATGCAGGGTAGCAACAGACCTTGTCTATTGGGAACTGGATAAACACGGGGCCAATGGAACCCTGGAATTCATAATGGAAAGGTATAACGAAAAAATTGCCGGGATTGTTTATGGAAAAGAAAAGGTGACATCACCTGAAGAAATGACCGACAGGCAAGGAAGACCCTTTCAGTATAAACTGGCCATGGATATTGTGTACCCTTCCATGTCTGATAAAAAAGTACCAATAATAGTCTACGCTTCCACACAGGTAACCCGGCATCCCAATGTAGCCCCACAAACTTACCGCCCACATATGCTCGGATTTACCATGCGGGGTTATGCTTATGCAATCATCGATCATTGTTACGATCCCCTGCGCAGGCACTTCTGGTTTAATCCCGGGAATTTTTCCCTGAATCCATGGAATGGACTTGCAAGCAGCACAGCTGCGATCCGCTTTATTCGTGCAAATGCTCAAAAGTTTAATATCGATGAGAGGTACATTGGTGCCATGGGACATTCCAAGGGTGAATATACGGTAGCCCGTTTGAGCGATCCGGACCATATTAACCAGGACGAGCAAAGAAAATTAGAAGGTTATCCTGAAGGTTCACCTGAACCTCAGCCAAATCCGGAATATTCCAGCCAGATCACCGTTGGATACCAGTCCCCCGGCAGCTGGCCCCAATATGTTTCTTCAAATGATGTCCCAACCATAGTTACCCACGGTGCAAAAGACAGAATGGGAAGAAAGTATATAGAAACCTTTGATCAACTTGAAAAACTTGATGTAATCCATGTTTCAATGTTAATGAAGGGACTGGGACATGAATTACCCTATGGATATGATGAAGAACTTGGAGTTGACCGCTACAGGCTGGTCCATGATTTTTTTGACAGCTATCTGAAGGTTGAAGAGAATCTTCCTCCTGTGGTCCTTGGCGTAGCACACTCTGATAAGGTATCCATCCATTTTGCTCCAGAAATGGATGTTAATAGCGTGAGGTCCGGTGTCAAACTTATCCCGGTGAACACCAATAAACCTCTTAAGGGAACCTGGGAAACATCAAGGCAGAACACTAAATTTACATTTAATCCCACCAGGCAATTGAAGGAAGGTGAAAGGTATAAACTTGTAATTTCTACCGGGGTTATGAACCAGGCCGGCACACACCTGGATGAGGAAATCATCTCAGAATTAATTCTAACAGAAAAATGACATATCCAAAAATGAAAATCAACAGACGTGAATTTCTTATGTATTCAGCAGCCGCTGTTCCAGTATCAACTCTTTTCCTGAATGGAATTAAACTCAAAGCCGATAACTCAAATTCTGCAAACATTAAACGAATTGAGGTTGTCAACTATAAGGGTGCGATACGGACAGATGCACATCTGGAAATCGAAAGTGACAATGGTACGGTTGGGGTTTTCGGCACACTGAATAAGAGACTGCTTGAAAGCCTGAATAAAATGCTGCCTGGAATTTCCGGTTTACTTATCGATCAGGATCCGATTAACAGGGAGCTGGAATTTTCCACCTTATGGGAGAAGCTTTATCCCAACAATCCACTTGACAGCTACGCAAAAGGAATTGATCCCCTGAGCGGAAAAAATATTTGGGGGACAACCCGGGGAGGGCGTCATTCCCCAACAGGTTATATTATCATGACCCTGAGTGCGGTTGACAATGCCCTGTGGGATCTGCGCGGCAAACTCCTGGGTAAACCAGTCCATCGACTAATAGGACATGTCAATCGTCCACAGCTCAAGGTTTATTCCCGGGTAGGCGAAGGCATAGATCTGCAGGAGGCCAGACGTATAGCCCGTGAACGGTATGACATGGGACAGGCAAATCAGAAGTGGTATTTTGTATACGGACCGAAAGACGGTATGAAAGGGATGCATAAGAATCTTGAACTGGTCCGGACACTCAGGGAAGAATTGGGTCCTGACGCCAATCTTATGTTTGATAATCACAGTATGCGATATGAAATAGGGCCAGACTGGGTGGTGAAGCTGGCAAAGGAAATGATAAAGTATAATCCATTCTGGTTAGAGGAACCCACTGCTCCTGAGGACATTGAAGGATATAGGCGAATCAAGGGTGAGACTGGTATTACCATCGCCGCAGGAGAACATCATTACACCCGCTGGCAAATCAAACCCTTGCTGGATCGCAAATGCATCGATTGGGTTCAGTTGGATCCGGACTGGTGCGGTGGGATCTCGGAATGGTTAAGAGCATGTGATCTGGTAAATAAATATCCCGGAGTAAAAGTGGTTCCCCATTGTGATAGTTTTATGACAAACGTTCAGTGCGTGGCTTCACAAAGGGAATCATTATGTCCGATGGTTGAATATAACGATGGACAAACAGAAAGGAAAATGAGTTTCCGCACCCGAATATTCAGACCCGAATCTGAGATCATGAAAACGCCTGAGGAGCCAGGATTAGGACCCGATCTGGATCACAGTAAAATACAGAGGGTGGAATAAAAAAGCCGGACAGTCTAAAATCTGAAGCTGTAATCAAAAACTGTGACAACTGACTGTAATCAGAAGTTGTGACCAGTAACAGCCTCAATAAATGCGGCTATATTTTCGCTGGATACATCAGGCGGCATTCCTCCTCCACAGGAATATATCACCCCCGATTTAGCATTAAGATCATTTATAAGGGATTTGACCCCTGCTTTCACATCTTCAACAGTCCCATTTGCCAGGACATCCCTGGGGGGAATATTACCCAGCATGACGACTTTATTGTTGGTCAATTCCTTCAGAATATTCAGATCCGTATTAAAACCCATGTTGAAGAGATTCACTCCCATTTCAGGCAGGTATTTTACCGATTCCATGCAATCTGCATCATTATGCAGAAATTTAACATTCAAATCTCTGCTATAGATCTCCTTGAAATAGGGAAGCCCAAACTCTACAAACTGTTCTTCACTTATAAATCCGATAATATCATCCAGTGTAAGTATTCCGTCGATGTCCGGAAATAGCTTCTTCTGAATTTCATGAAACTCAAGCAGGTAATCGGTAATGATCCTGAGCAGCAAATGGGTTTCTTGGGGATTGGTCATCATGGCCATTAAAAATTCTGTGGTCCCCATGAGAAAAGAAGCAATGTTCAGCGGTCCCCTGGATACTGAAAAGCGGATTCGGTGCCCCTCTTCTTCAATCCGTTTTTGATTCAGCTTAAGCCTGTTCAGTATAAAGGGACCCAATCCATCCTTTCCGGGATCAGGTTTCCTAATGTTTTTTATCTCATCAACGGATGAAATACAAGGAAAAGCATGTGGAAATTCATTTTCTGGGAATGATAACCTGGCACCAAATGCAGAAGGTTCACTGCACATGCCGCACTCCGACCAGAATCCCGGAAGGAACATTACATCTGGAAAAGATTGAATCGCTTTCATATTGGCCCTGAACCATAGATCGTCATTAGAGAAATAATCCAGGATTGAGATTCCATACCATTTCGGAAGCCAGGGTGAATCAATAATAAATCCAACCGGCAGTGGGGATACCAGCTCTCCTGATATAATTCCTTTAAGCGTATTCCAATGTTTATCAGTCACAATAGCAGAGATTAAATATTTAAACGAAAATAATAGCTAAATATATCTATTTGAAATGGAATCACTTGATACCAAAGATCAAGGTTGACGGAGTTACTGCTCGGTAATTAAAAACCGGTAATTACCTGATCCGATCCGCAGAGTGCATCCTTTCTCATCATAGCTAAGTACGGAAAACCCTTCACGATTTTCAAGGGGGATATCACCTTCTAGAATAGAATATTCCCCCTTTACGGGGAACACAACTTTTGCCGCTGCATTTACAGGTATATTAATCTCCATGTCAAGATTGCTCCCGGATTTTTTCCATTTCGAAACGATATTCCCATAGGGTGATTCAAAGCTTGCGGAAGCCGAGCTGATGTCACCTACAATCTGGGGACTGATAAGTATCTCCCTGTAGGCAAGGGATTCTTCAGTCTGATCAATCCCCGCCAGTCCTGCGTAAAACCACTCCATAAGGTGACCGAGCATCAGGTGATTATTAGATTTGCCCTTTAGTGCCGACCATGATTCGGTAAGGGTGGTGGCACCATTTTTCAGCTGGTAACCATAACCGGGAACATCATCACGGGCATTCATCTCAAAGAGCACCTCTCCGGCTCCTCCGTCCTGCAGGGCTTTTACAAGAAAATGAAATCCCACATCACCCGCCGTTAAAGCATTTTTTGAGGCATGGATGGAATCAATCAGGTTGTCCAGGACAAGTTCCCTGTATTCTTCATCGACAATGCCAAGAACAAGGGGCATAGCCATGGCCGTCTGACTCCCGGTGGAATAGGTGCCTGTATGCGGATCATAATACTTCTTATTAAAAGCTTCCCGGACAATTTCCGCCTTGTCTGAATAGAATTCAGCCTCCACGGTTTTATCGAGCAATTCTGCAATTTCTGCCATAAGTACCAGGTCGTGGTAATAAATGGCTGTCGCAGTTAATGCAACAGGGGTTAGCTGTGCAAGACCGGGTGATTCTGGTCCCAGGTCAAACCAGTCCCCCAGACCATGAGATAAAATATTGTTTTCTGATTTGCTTTCCAGGTATTTCATATAGCGGTTCATCATATCCCAGGCTTTTTCCATCTGGTAGGTATCTCCATACCACCTGTACATCAGCCAGGGCAGAATTACCGAGGCAGATCCCCATTCGGGAGTATCCCTGAACCCACCGGTAAACTCCGTATACTCAGGAGCAATGCATGGTACCAGTCCATCGACATCCTGTGCAACAATCATGTCTTCAATCATTTTGCAATACAGGTGGTAGATATCAAAATTATAATGAATGCTGCCTCCCATAAGGTATGTTTGCTCGAGCCATCCAAGTTTTTCCCTGTGGGGACAATCTGTAACCACGCTGGCAATATTGCTGCGAATGGCCCAGAGGATTAACGAATTAATCCTGTTGAACAAATCTAACGATGTAGTGAATTCACCGCTTACAGGTACAGAATTCCTGGTATGAAGGAGGTCCAGCTGGCTGATCTTTGGTTTGGATGAATTCACAGAGTCGGGTACTGCGCCCTCCACATGGACATACCGAAATCCGGTGTAGGTAAATTTTGGCGACCATGTTTCTGTTCCCTCTCCTTTCAGTACATAGAGAAAATAATATGGACTCCCGGTTGCCCTCTGATCCGGCTCCAGGTTATCCCTCAATAACTCTGAAGGAATCAGCCTGACTGTATCCCCTCTTTTCCCGCTAAGGCTAATCCTGATAATTCCTGAGGCATTCTGTCCGAAATCATAGAGATACCCATTACCTGTACGCCGTACCGACACCGGTTCAATCTCTTCCGCCACCTTCAGGGGATAATCCTTTTCCGGGATGAGTTCGGCATCGGATTGAACTTGTATGGCATTTCTCCAGCTTCCGTCATCGAATCCGGGAAAATCCCAGCCCGGATGTTCTAGTGTGGCATTAAAATTTTCACCTCCGAAAACACTTGAATATGTAATGGGACCTGGAGCGACTTTCCATTGCTCATTACTAACTATCGTTTCTGTACTTCCGTCTTTGAAAGTTAGCTTCAGCATAAGGATCATATTCGGATTCCCATATGCCGTAATCAGTTTACGGTACCGGGTGTTGGGTATACTATAAAAACCATTTCCCAGCATCATGCCCAGACAATTTTCACCGGATAGAACCTGCTCGGTTACATCGTAAGTATTATATAGGCTCTGTTCATCATAATGTGTCCATCCGGGTGCCATGAAATGATCACCGACCTTTTCACCATTAAGCCTGAGCTCATAATGGCCCATCCCGGAAACAAAAACCAGGGCTTTTGCGACTTGCTTTTCAATTGCAAATTCCTTTCTGAATATGGGCAGGATATGTTCACCGCTCTTTCATATTCTTCCACTCCTTTCTTGATCCGGGAACATGTATTCCGGGAACGATTCTTTTTTCAGGATCCAGTTTACTGAAGCCTATCCATTCCGCGCCTTCCCAATCTTCCTCCTCAATTTCCGTAACAAAATGTCCGCTGTGACTCCAGGTAGGATTCATTCCCCAGGTTATCCCAGACCTTTACCTTCCAGAGATATCCTGATCCGGGTTTTAAAGCAGGCCCTCCGTAAGGTACCAGGATACTCTGCTCAGAGGTAATTATTCCTGAATCCCAGATAAGGTCTTCTTCATCAAAGGATCCCGGCATTTCAGCTGCAAGTAGTAACCTGTACCCGGATTGCAATACATCCCTTTCGGGGGAAGCGAGTTTCCAGCTAAACCGAATCCCGGTAGTGGAGACACCGGCCGGATCGACTCGGTTCTCGCAATATATGAATGTCACCCTGAATCCATCCCGGGAACATCCCATAATTGAGAGGGCTATCAGAACCGGTATTAATACCTGAAGAAAAAATCTACAGGTCAAAAATCTTCTAATCATAAAATCTGATGTTTTACAAATTTTTAAGCCACTTTATCAATGGTTTTCGAGCATGATTTTAACATCATTTTTCCTGTTTTCAGGAATTATTTTCAGGCTTTCAAGTTCCCCTTCTTTCAGACTGGCTTCAACAATCGTGTTCCCTGGGGCATGCAATCTGAAATGAACATCCCAGTCCACTCGGCCAGGCAGGAAACAACATAATCTCATCCCCATTGACCTGCATCAGCATATCCTGAAGTCCAATCATTCCTGATCCACCCCAGTTATGGTCCGGCACCCAATCAAAACCGGGTCCCCAAAAAGCCGGGAACCTGCGCTCAGAGTTTTGGAGTTTCTTAATTGTTTCCTCAGCTGCCTCCTCAGAAAGTCCCAGGCACGCAGCAAATATGCCATATTGTTTCCAGCTGATATGATCACGGAAACGCAGTACATCAGGATCGAATTTCCAGGTATTTATCGCTGTTTCCAAACCCGGTTTATCCAATCCATATATCCTCCACGGAAAAACCGGATATAATTGTGGAGCTTCCGTATTCTGGATTCTTTCCCAGGTTTCTGCCGGAGAAATAACCTTCCGTCCTTCAATTTCCCTTAAAGGAATGGTTGGGATTGTCTGCAGCATCTTATTCCAATGCTCCCTATTATCAGGGTCCAGTTTTCCCTCAGGAAGTTCAAGCAGGGACATTAATACCTGCTGAAGACCAGCCACCGTAGGAGTTGCGTTCAATGTCGCTTTATAGGTTTCACAGGCAGAACCAGGATAAAGCACAAGTTTGCCATCAATCAATTCAGGATCTCCCCTCTGCCTTGCAAGAAAGCGATAGTGTTCATCAAAAAAGGTGAGACAGCTCTCGATAAGCGGAAGGTAATTAGATATATCCCTGCCTTTGTATTTATTCATTTGCAGGATCATCAGGCAAATTTCAAGAGAAGTATCCCATTGATATTCAAGCCATGCATTATTCTGCATACCGGGGTCCATTCCCTCGGGTCGCTCCCAGCCATATTCAGCAGAATTGGGAAGTCCAAAATTTTCAATCTGCTCTGTAAAACATGCTCCTTCATGTCCCCAATAAATCCTGCTCCGTATTTCTGCATTTCCCAGGTTCCTTAAATAAAAATCGAACTGTGGCCTCATCATGGCAAAATCTCCGCTCTTCAGCATAGGGAAATATACCAGCCGCTGATTCTGGGCCGTAAAGGTGCCACCACCCCAATTCCTGAAATCTGGTGAGAAATCCCATTCCTCCCGGGTATAAACAGGATCAAACGTGAAAAGTCCACCATTAAACTTGGTCGGCCATTTCCCCTTCGCATTACATGCGAGCATATATCTGAAAAGCTGATAGTTTCTGCCTACCTGCCAGGACTTTGAGGATGGATCCGGGTCATCGGTTCCAATGAAAATGTAACTCCTCTCCCAGTAACGTTCCCACCATTCTATGGTCTCCCTGTAAGCCTTCTTTCCTGAGTTTTCGGCATCATTGATGGTTTCTAACAGACCTTTATGCCATTCTTCCTGGTTTGAAGCCTGTTCGGTATGGAGAAAGATCTCAATATTATGTTCTCTTGCTTCCAGCTTACTTTCCAACTTCCAGCCGGTAAATTCTGTATCCTGATATTTACCCTTCAGTGTCCCGGCAGGTTCCAGGTTGCTTCCTCTTAGCAATCCCCCGAAAGTCAGGTTATGCAAGGGATTATACATTAAATGTTTTATCGTATCCAGGCCTTGTTGCCGAACGGTTACATCGAAAATGGTGGTGGACTGGTTTCTGTGGTAGAACTGTACGCCTTCCGGGGTAAAATCAATGTTATCGGCCCTCTTATACAGACTGTCAGGAGCTGCCCATTTATATGAGTTTTCAAGGCTCTCCCGATTTCGCATGAGAAAATCTTTATCCCTCCAATTCTCATAGATCACCTCTGCCTGAATTTTCTTATTGCAATCCATCTCAGCATGGATTACCGGCCGGTGTATATCCACCCATATCTTCAGGTTCGCCACCAGGCTATTATCCGAACCACTGATTTGTATCTGTCCCTTTTCAAGTAGCAACTCCTGTCTGAAACCTGTTCCTTCAAAGGGATTGGGACTGAACCGCATTCTGACACGACCCAGCTTAAGAAGTGAATTGTTTTCATCAAAAGTACCGGACCTGGCAATGTAGAAGAGAATATCACCATTTTCCACCCATACATTCAGTCCAATATCCCCTCCCCCACATGGCATTGATTCAGAAGAGTTCTCACTTGGAGTATCCCAGGCGATATTATAACTTTCAAGAGTAGGATTCTTGTCGGGCATACAAGCCCCTGTCACCAAAAAAACAGCAAATAATCCCACCCGAAGTATGGCTGGTATAGCTCGCATTTTTTGTAGATTTCTTTTGGTTTGTCGGGTGCTCATTGTTTACAGAGTGCTCATTATTCAGTGAAAATTCCAACTCCGCCTGAAAGTCCGGCTTCTAGAAGAGACCTTCCTTCCATCGAAAAAGCTTCTTTAGTGTATGTAATCCTCTCTTCCTCCTGTAGTACATTATCACCAATTAGACGATTTGCCCAGGTATTACTGACATGTATTTCCAGTTTGTTTTCGCCCGGGAGCAGTCGATCGCTGATATCTATTTTGTATGGCTCAGTCCAGATAACACCACAGGTTTTCCCATTCAGGTATACTTCAGCCATATTATGGGGTTCATCCATGCCCAGCCAGTATTTTTGATGGACTTCATCCCGTTCTATCCAGGTAAAGGTTTTTCGATAGATAGCTGTTCCTGAGTAATACCGGATGCCGGGATCATCAAACAGATGCCAGCTGATCAGGTCCCTCATAACTATGGAGGAATCAGGTCCTCCAAAAGCTGGCTCAAACTGAACATTCCAATCCCCTTCAATCTCCTGCAATTGGACGGGGCTTGGAAAGTTGGATCCAAGATTCATCTCTTTCTTTCCTGTTTTTCTTTCCAGCACAATGAAAACCGAACCATTCGCTTCCAGCTTCAAAGGAATTTCTGTTCTTCCGTTCTCCATCTTCCAGTTTCGGGCTGGTATTATCTCACCGCTCAGCGGGTCGTATAGATCCGGATGCCTGCCATCGGCTCGAAGAGAAAGTTGAATATCAATGGACCTGTCCTCCTGGTTGGAGACAAAATAAATTTCAGTTCCATTATAATTCATGTGAGTCCATCCCAATCCATCCACTCTGTGCCCGGCTAAATCAAAGGCCATAAAATCGGGTTCTATTCCCAGGTCACCAAAAGAATGTTTCATCCATTGACCGGACAATACTTTTCCTTTACCCGTGTAAATATCTCCGGGCAGAAACTGTCCATTGCTACTCCTCAGGGTATCTTCCAAAAGAATGCACGCTCCTTCTACTGCCAGATCCAGGATTTTTTCAGCCAGCTCTTCCGAAATAAAATTCCCATCCGGATTCATCCGGCTGGCTGCCGGAATAATGAGCAATCCATAACTCGCACCACCCGGGAGAACGATTCTGCCATTTTTCACAGTAGCAAGATTAAGAAGGACATCCGGGTTGAAGGAATCATAAGAATAACCTCTAAGGGGATCCGTCCAGTCCCTCGGATCAGCCATATTAGCCGAATGGAATACTCCCTCCGGCATCTCCTTCCGGGGCACTCCCGCATTCTGAAGCCTTAACTTCTCTTTTCTGACCAGGTCCTCCCCATAAATTCCCGGAAGTATTGATACCAACCGGTCTGGCAACACTGCCCTGCGAGGAATCTCTTCACCTGTAAAGACTGCGATATCAGCCACATGTACTCCCTTCTGCAACAGAGCCTGGCAGCGTGAAGTGTAATCAATCCATGCCTTCCCGGGTTCCCACCATATCTGATCACGTTGGAAATAAAGTCCAATCCTGCTAAGAGTCATTCCAGGCTTGCGATCCATCCAGGGATTATGTGCAAATACATGATATGCCAGTCGATTGATCCCCTGGGTATAGCTTCTGTCTCCGAGTGCTTTTAGCATACCAGGGTGCTCATCCCATCTCATACTCAATTCCGTAAAGGCTTCTGCCTGAATAATTTGTTTACCATAAACATGTGCCCCGGAAATTGCATCCAGCATATCGTTGGGTTTATCGTGAGTGGGACTGTTGAGCCAGAATTCCCCCATTGGAAGATCAACAGTTTTGTAGTGAAGCATGCCATCACTTGTCATTGTAGGGGCAATGCATTCCGCGCTAAATGAGCAACCATACGTTTTTGCCGAGGCTGCCAGTACCTTGTAAAAATTATCTATGACTAATTCGGAGATCGTAAGTCGTATATCATAGAGGAATTTTTCAGATCCGGCAGCTGTCTGTACAGGAATGCCTGCCATTACAGGCAGGTGAGGAAGGGGATCATATCCACGCCTCTTTATGAATTCTTCTCGAAACACTGGTGACCAGTTCTGGCTTCCACATTCCCAGCTGTCCACATGAAAAACCTTCAAAACCCGGTCTGCCAATTCAGGTCCCGCTTGTTCAGCCACGGCGCCAAACCAATTTTCAAACTGCAGTTTTGCAGCCTCCGGATTAAACTTATCACATTCCAGTCCCAGTCCACCCCCCCCCGTGTAATTGGTTTTCCCGGTGGATGTATGTCCCATTCTCAAAATTGTCCAATTTCCTTCCGGAGCATTCCATTTGAGCCTGCCACCTGCATCCATATTCTTTGAAATATCGATCAGCTTGTTTGCAGGTATACAGAGGCTGTCCGGGAGCTGGTTTGATTTACTCGATGGACTGATACGCCATAGGGCTGCGGATTTACCCCTGTACTGATGAATCCTGGGAGATCCCGACAGGTGGATACCAGCAATTTTCAGGATAGGCGACCATTTTGCCGACTCCAGGTCCTCCGCCCCCGGTTCCAATCCACTTCTACCATAAACAAACCTGAAATATTTTGCCCTTGTGGGCTCAATGGCATGGGTTACATCGGTGGATTCTTCCTGCCATCCATGCCTTGGGGCTTCCAGTCGGCAAATCGTACGAAAATCCTTGCCATTATCACTGCATTGCATCCAGAACCGGTGTGAAGGATAATTAAATCCTCTTGTTCGTATGGTAATATTACGACAGGTAAAAGGATTATTAAAAGCATACTGAATCCAGCAGGAATCCTGGCTCCTGAATACTTCATTATTATCCGGACTGTCTAAAAAACTGGATTGAATTCCCGGCAGACTGTTGCTTATCTCGGGATCTCCTGCAAGGCTGTTTTCAGCCGGGCCAGTTTCTGAGGGATAGGCAAATACTGCCAGGTCCCTGTAATAATCTTTCCCAGAATTGAGATCTATCATTGCTTCTGGTTGATCCAAAACAATATCTAACTCTTTTCCCCCTTCCAACAGGGTTTCTGTCCATACTACTTTTTGCATGGAAAGCTCCGGTGTGATCCAGGGTCCTCCCGCCAGGGCAAAACCATCACTGGCATGCATCCCAATTTTCAGTCCAACTCTATCCGCCTCATTCAGTGCATGCATTACCAGTTCCCACCAGCGGGAGGTCAACTGAACTGCGGGAGGTTCAAATGCCGGTGGATCTTCTGCTCCCCTGATTGGCATAAGGTATGCTCCGCCTATCCCTGCATCTTTCATGGCTTCCAGGTCGGCAGTAATACCCTCGCTTGAAACTGCAGCATTCATCCAGTACCAGAATACCCAGGGTTTAGCCTCCTCGGGTGGATCCAGGAAGTCCTGTCTGAGCTCCTCTGTATTCAATTCCTGACCGCAACCTATAGTCAGGAATAAACCGAGGATAATGATTATGCCGGGAATGTGGCAGCTATTATTTTTACTGTTGACCATTAGTCAATATATGCTGTCTTATTTGCGGACCCGGATCGGTGAGCCGGTTTTCAGCCTGAATGTAATTTTATTAATCTGTTTCCCACCGGCTTCGAGAGGATAAATATAAAACCGGTAATGATAATTCCCTGAAGGTATCCGGAATTCATCCAGTGGTGAGCTGACATCGGACCAGGTATCGTTTCCTCCTACTCCCATCTGAGACAGGTCAATGTTCAAGGTAATGTATCCGGCATCCCTGAGGTCGTATGTGTGTTCCGCCTCATCCAGGTTTTGCTGTGTCCAGGGCCAGGCACTCATATTCAACAAACTATCCGCCACTACTAACAGACCATTCCCGGATGAATTCGAAAGAGACATCCACCGGACATCTGTTCGATTCCCGTTTTCCTGGGGCCATACATAGGGCTCTATAAACTCCTCAACAGGCATGGAGTAAATTCCTGCGTCAAATCCATACCGACGGTCAATATAATTTTCCAATGGTCCCCGACCATAGTAGCTTATCTGGGAGAGGTCGTTTCCAACCCCGAATTGCATCCCTATCCTTGGTATATCCGGAAGATCCCTGTCCGCCTTCAGGGAATAATCTACCTCCACAACCCCGTCCCCGCGGATAGTATAGATTACGGAGAGCTCGGCATGCTTGTCTATTATGTTATATACCGATTGCACTTCTATCCTGCCATTACCTCTATCATTCACATCCATATCTATTAGCACCGGATTGGCCTGGAACCAGGGTTCAAGTTTTCTCTGTGGTTTCCAACCACGGCGGTCATTATCTGTAAGTGCACGGGTGAAATTTGGTGACAATGGACTGAAAACTAATTCCTCAAACTCTGACTTCAACCGCTCTGATTCCTCCATATCTAATTCCTCCTGTTGTATTAACCACGAATTCAGTGCACCTGTGGCTTTGCAAAATCCGAGGACAAAAGAAGTACCACTTATAGTGTATGAAGTATCATTGGAGGACAGTGACAATTCCGGAAAAATCTCATGTCTTATCCGGGGCATTGGAATACCTGTAAGGGAGAGTTGATTGGATGCCACAATATGTCCGGCTTTTGCCCATGGAGTATCTTCATTCAAGGAGAAGCGGATATCGGCAAGGTATTCATGCATGCCTGAGTACTCCGGAAGAAAGGCTGAGATATCAAGGATAGTATCATTCCCGGGGGAAAGGGATATTCTTCCCAGGTCATGGCGTGATATAATTTCTCCATCCTGAAGGATGTGAAGTTCAGCATCGTAATCCTCAAGGGATTTAGCAGCATGCCTGTTTTCTACTTTCACCAGGGATCCGGGATCATTATTCAGGCTGCATTCAACCGGTTGATACACCCGTTTGCATTCAAACATGGCTGCTTTGGGTCGGTTGTCTGCAGCCACAATCCCGTTTATACAGAAATTGCCGTCATGCAGTTCTTCGCCGAAATCTCCACCATATGCATAATATGGGTTTCCTGAAGGGTCCATGTCCAGCAATGCCTGGTCCTTGTAATCCCAGATACATCCTCCGATAAGCCTTGGCATAGTACGAAAGAGGTCCCAGAACTCCTTCATATTCCCTGTGGAATTTCCCATGGAATGTGCGTATTCCACAAACAGTATCGGACGGCTATCACCCGGCTGGTTAACCAGAAGTTCTGGAGTATAGATTCCTGGATAAAAACGGCTTACTATGTCGACATAGTAGGGATCCACCGGTACCTGTACCCGATGTGAGTGATCCTTCGGGTAATCCGGGTGCGTAGGGGGTATATAGCCGTCCACTCGTGATTTCCCTGTGCCGGTTCATATTGGATGGGCCGGGTAATATCAAAATCATGAATCCATTCTGCCATGGCTGCATGGTTCGGTCCCCTGCCGGCCTCATTCCCCAGGCTCCAGATAATCACTGAAGGGTGATTTTTATCCCGCATGACCATCCTGCTTGCCCTTTCCATAAATGCATGGGTCCATACAGGGTCATTACTCAATTTTCCCCCAAGTCCATGTGATTCAAGATTGGCTTCATCAATGACCAGTATCCCGTATTCATCACATAGATCATAAAAATAGGGATCGTTGGGATAATGGCTTGTCCGTATGCAATTGAAGTTAAACTGTTTGATCTGCCTCACATCTTCCCTGATATCCTCTCGGGTCAGGGCCTTTCCCCTCTCCGGATGATGATCATGACGGTTCACTCCATATAAGTATGTTGTTTTACCGTTGATAAGCAATTTACTGTCAGTCTCTGAAAATTCAATGCTCCGGAATCCCAGGCGGCAACTTTTTACTTCAAGAATCCTGCCCTGACTGTCTTCAAGGGACAGGGCTAATGTGTACAGGTATGGATTCTCATCACTCCATTTTTCAGGATTTTCAACCTTCGTTTCCAGCAGACCGAATTTTACATTATCCAATCGCGGATAGATTTCATTTATGAGCTGAGGCCACTTCAATTTCAAGGGAATGATCCAGCACTGGTTCACCCGACATATCATAGAGGTAGGCTTTCAGCATATAGCCATGAATATTGTCTCCTGTAAGGTTCTCTATCCTCGGCCTTATGCTAAGTATGGCATTTTTGTAGTCACTATCCAGTTTCGCCTGGTAATGGAAATCTCCAATACGAAGGGAGGGTTCGGCCAGAAGCATCACTTCGCGCTGGATACCGCTCAGCCTCCAATGATCCTGATCCTCCAGGTAAGATGCATCACTCCAGCGGATTACCTGAACAGACAGGATATTCTTTCCCCCTTTCAGATATGCGGTAATATTAAATTCGGAAGGAAGAAAACTGTCTTCCCCGTAACCGAGGAATTTCCCGTTTAACCATACTTTGAAGGCCGAACTCACACCACCGAAATGAAGGGTAATATTCATCCCTTTCCAATCCTTCGGTATTTCAAACTCCCGCTGGTAGGATCCTACCGGGTTGTAATCACGGGGTATATATGGGGGATTCACCGGGCGGAAGGGATAGACTGCAGATTTATATATGGGTTTGTCGTATCCCTTAAGCTCCCAATTGGAGGGCACTTCAATCTTATCCCATCCCCTCACCCTCGAGAGGTAAAAATCCTTCGGTGCATCTTCAGGCTTATGGGCAAAATGGAAATCCCATTCCCCGTTCAGCAGTTTCATTCTGCCTGATTCCTCCCGCTTAGCAGACAGGGCATCCGGGAGAGATGCATAAGAATAAGAAGTTGCCCTGGCAGCCTGCCGGTTGATCCCGCAAACAAGCGGGTCCTCCCATGGATCAGCTTGATATATTCCTGGTGCCGGCGGAATTCCTGCCGGTTCACCTGTTACTGTTTGGGTATAGGCAGTTGCAGAACCTGTAACTATACAGCAAATGAATATGATATATCTGTTCAGAATTATCTTCCGTTGAATATGCGACAGCCGTATGTGGATGTTCGTTTTCATCAAATAATCAATGTCCGTTAAAGATAATATACATCCCTATCATAATTATTATCAGAGCGATCCAGACGGTCCATACTTTTTTTCCGGGCCTGGGAATTATACCATAATCCAGTTGATTCTCTTTTCCCTGGTCTGAATTCTTGTCTGTATATACGATGATAACAGAGGCCAGCATCAGTACTACGAATATAAGAAATGAGAGCAGAAGGAAGTGTGGCCAGAATCCATATTCCCCGGAAGGGAATATCCATAAATAAAAAATCCCTGTTCCTATACTGAAGGCAGTACCAAAAGAAAGTACAAAATTTGCGGCCCTGGCGGTGGCTTTTTTCCAGAAAACTCCCAGCAGGAAGACAGTAGTCATAGGGGGTGCAATAAATCCCAGGACTGCCTGAAAAATATCAAAGAGGTTCAGTCCTTTGATACTATCGATAGCCATTGTCAGGAATATCGCCAGCATGGCACCCAGTGCGGTGACCACTCGACCCGTTCGTATAATCTGTTTCCTTGTAGAATCCGGGCGGAATTTTTTCACATAAATGTCCATTGTGAATACTGTGCTCAGGGAATTCAGGCCAGAATCTATGGTGCTGATCAGGGCAGCAATAAGGACAGCCATGATCAATCCTGTCATACCTGCCGGGAACAGTCGAGTGACCATGGTCATATAGGCTTCGTCAGGGTTATCCAATCCCGGGAAAAGCATAAAACAGATGATCCCGGGAAGGATAAAGAGGGCCACATCCAGGATTTTGAGCCAGCCGGTAAAATTTGCTCCCAGTTGTCCCTGTCTGAGGTTTTTGGCGCCAAGGACTGCCTGAACCATGGACTGGTCAGTGCACCAGAACCAGACACCCATGACAGGATATCCCAGGATTATGGCAATCCATGGATAGTTTGGATCATCCATGGGAAGAAATAGATTCCAGTAACTTCCAGGGGTATTCTCATAAATGGCCATGAGTCCCCCTGCCTTATGTACCCCAACTACTGTCAGGATCAGGGAAACGATAATCAGCAGGAGCATCTGAAAAACGTTTGTATAAGCAATGGCTTTTAGTCCCCCTGCAATCGTAAAAAAAGCAGCGACAATTACCAGCACCAGAACTGCCAGCCACATGGGAAGATTCAGTATTTGTCCCACTAAAATCCCCCCGGCAAAAAGCGTAAGCGATAACCAGGAAATCAGGATGGTTGCCAGGGCGTACCAGGCAAGGATGTTGCGGGTAGAGGGACCGAAACGCCTGCCCATGAATTCGGGCAGGGTCAGTACTTTTGCACCCAGGTAACGGGGGGCAAAGACCATGGCGAGCATAAGGATGAAAGGGAAAGCATACCAGCCGAAGTTACCCGCTACTATTCCGGTCGTATAGCCAATACTTGCCGAGGCAATCAGCATGGAGGGTCCCACATTGGTCCCCCACATTGTAAGTCCAATGCTGGACCAGCCCAGGCTGCGCCCTGCCAGGAATAGTATCTCATCCTCCTCCTTTTTTTTGATAAAGCTAACCCAGTAGCCTATCCCGATCAAAACGATCATGTAGGCAGCTACAACAATAAAATCAAGAGGTACAAGATGTTCGTAAATATTATTCATCTCAAATCAAATCACTTCATTTCTAATCACTTAACTTCTAATCATATCTTTACTTATTTGCACCTATCTGTAAGCTTCAGCAATTTTAAGGGCTGCATCAATTTCCTTTTCTGACTTAAAATCCATCAGGATGTTCAATCCTTCGCTCCCTACCTCATCGAGCAGTGGTTTCAATTCATCAACCTTTACCCAGCAGGGCATGATGGATTTACCTGAGGCAAGTATTTTTCTATACAATTCATACCAGCTAGGATCACCTCCCTGTGGCTCTCCGACCCCGGGGGTCCACTGAACCGCATTAAGCTCTTCGATTTCCAGGATAGCATCCAGGTGTCTGATTGCATCCACCCCGTCAAGATGATAGAGGGTAAAATCAATTTTCTCACATTGTTCTCTGAGATAAGGAATGGCAAACCTCCTGAAATCATCCGCTGAAATCATAACTGAGATATCAGATTGAAGTTTGGATACTTTTCCCGGTGCCCAGAGTGAAAAATAACAGAAAGCCATTTCGCCATCCTCCTGTATCAATTCATAGATCCTGTCAAACACCTCAAGGTATACACGGTTGACGGCGGCGAGTTCCTCTTCCAGCTTTTCAGGTTGAAGGAGCATATCCATCAGCACCTGGTCCGTTCCCTTCAGGCTGGCCAGTACATCTAGTCCCTCTACCAGATCCGGACAACCCACAAAATACCTGTCCCCTGACAACTTTCTGCACTCCCTTAGCAGATCAAGATGCAGCTTCCAGTATTTATTATCCTCAACAAGTTCAAGTTCTGGCTGATTATTCCCAGGTTGTTTTATCCAGATCGTATCTTCACCGGGGACCAGTTCTGCGCCCATTATGGCTGCAAGAGATCCCGGTCCCATATGAGTATTGGCAACGGGTAATATATCTGCCTTCAGGGAACTCCTTGAAAGCTGGTAATGAATGTTCTTCGCCCTCCATACGGAATCCAGCCAGTACTGACCCAGGTCCTTCGCAGGACCAGGTTCAGCAACCGCTTCATGGGGAGTACCCTCCTTTTGCAGATGTTCCCACATGCTGATCAGAAGTCCTTCTCCCTCCCACCATTGCAGGTATCGTTGACGGGACTCATCCCAATTATTTTTCCAGGTTTTCATCTGTGGATTTTTTCCGGATCTTTTGTTAACAGAAACTTATGTCTTTTGACTTTATATCTTCAAATTGTTAGTGGTGGAATGTTATAAGGATCTGAAAAGTTTATTTTGAACCTTTATTCGGGTAAGAAGTTCGATACCATTTTCACGGCTGATGACTTACTCTCCATTCCGGTGACTGACAATTTCTGACACCCTGCTGAAATCGTTACCGATGAGTTTGATGTCGGCACAACCTTTACCCTCAAGCCTGAGGAAATGTGGTATTGGGTTGGTGGACTGGTATCCTGAAATGGTTACATCGGTCGATTCCATTATACGTACAAGAGGCTGGTCATTTGTCGGGGCATCCGCATCGAAATTTCTCAATCGTATGTGATGGCAGTCGTCCAAAACAACAGCAGGGCGTGCATCCGGCTGCAGCAGGTTGAAGCTGAAGTTTTCCATTGTAAGGCCCTTTACATGTCTGACGTACATTCCATAGGCGGGTATGCTGTAACCGAAGATTACGTTGGCCTGGGGATAGCGGTCAATTTTTTCCGGCACTTCTGCTTCAGCCTCTTCCATGGTACCACCACCCTTGGAATGCAGGATCACATCCCGTATGATCACGTTTTCCACATAGGTGCCTGGTATGCCGGTGACTGAGCTGTGCAGAAAGCTTTCATCTGTGGCAATGATGTTGCTGATCACCACATTTTTCAGGGTGCCGGGGATGGGATTGCCATCAGCATCCCTGTTCCTTGACTTGCGGTTGCCCAGCCGGATGAACAGAGGGGTTTGGATCCCGGTCATGGTAAGATTGGTAACGGTGACCTGGTCCATGAACCCACCGTCGACAATCTCCAGGGCTAGCCCGATTTCCATGATGGTATCTGTATCGCATCCCTTGAGGGTGGAGCGGGGTGGAATCTTGGCAGCGCCATAGGGCCTTCGGATAACGCAATTGCTGACAGAAATGTTCCTGAAGCCACAATGACTGGAGGTCCCGAACTTAATCGCATTGCAATTGGTCCCAAGGATGCAATTGGTGATGGTAATGTTCTCACACAGGAAATCGGGATTGTCGCTCTTCAGGCACATGGCATCATCCTCACAGTCGATAATGCAGTCCGACACGGTCACGTTTTTGGCATCGATATCAAGCCCGTCGTTGTTCTGATTGACGTATGAAAAAATATTCACGCCCCTGACCATTACTCCATCACATTCACGGATCCGGAACACCCAGTTTGGAGCATTCAGCAGGGTGATGTCCATAACCCGGATGTTTTTGCATCTATACAAACGTATGTTATTGTGCCGTTTCCCATTTTTTGGGAAGAACTTTGCCCAGCCCCTGCCGTTGATGGAGCCCAGCCCTGTGATTGCGGCATCCTGGACGTTTTCTGCATAAATGATCGCTTGATCAAATGCTCCGGGAATGGTGTCTCCTAAAATCAATGCACCCTTACGTAGTTCAAGGTTAACCCCCGACCGGAGATAAATGGTGCGGGTCAGGTATGTACCCGGGGGAACAGTTACCGTTCCTCCACCAGAGGAAGAACAATAATCAATGGCATCCTGAATCGCCCCGGTGGTCAGGGTTTTGCCATTCGGGATCGCACCATAATCCAGTACATCGACGTCATCGGCCAGGATATACTGTGCCAGGATAATCAAAAGAATTGTAAAAATAGTTTTCATAATATTATTCTTAAATATCCAAATTGATTTTTTTGCCGGATTTTATCCGGCTGATGAACAAAGGCTATTCAATTGTGGCCAATTTGGTTTAACTCCACCGTTAAATAGTTTATTCCATATTTTCCTCTTTTCTTTGTGTAACGACTTGAATATAAACAATTAACATCGCTTTTATTTGTTTTTATTTTACATATTTAAGTTATATTTAATTAAACAAACCTCCCAGGCAGGACTTACTTAGTCCATTGTAGGATTCATCAAACTCAATAATCTGTATTTTATCCGGATCATAATCATCCGTACTGCTTACCTTCTCAGGATTCACGGACAGACGGGCTCCTATCTTCACCCATACGGGCATTTCATCAAGGGGGATCTCCAGATCCTTCAGCCATCTTTCTCCTCTCTGAATTTCTCCTGAGAAAAGGTTTATCCATTTCCCTGCAGGCAGGTATACATCCCTGCAGTTATCCGGATTCATTACGGGTGCGACCAGGAAATCATCTCCAAAATAATACTGGTCATCAATATGCCAGCATTGCCTGTCCCCTGCATGATGAAACACAAGTGCCCTGAGCATGGGATACCCGGTCCGGGTAACTTTCTCGGACTGTTCCAGAAGATACGGCAGCAGGGCATATCTGAGTTTGAGCCATTTTCGTACAATGTCCGATACCTCCGGAAAATGCCAGGGTTCCCTTTTTGAGGTACCATGGTAGCGGAGATGAGAACTGAACACCCCGAATTGTGTCCATCGAACATAGAGATCTCCGGGAATAATGGCATTCATAAAATCTGGCAGGCCATGAAACCCGGGTACATCATGACTCCAGAATCCAAATCCCGATAAACCCAGGTGAATACCCCCTTTCAGGCTTCCTGCCATCCCCTCCCAGGTGGATGCAGCATCTCCTCCCCAGTGGACCGGGTAACGCTGGCAGCCGGCCCAGCCGGCCCGGGCCCAAATAATGCTGTCACCTGTCACCTCCCGGCATATTTCAAAAGCTGCTTTCTGGTAGAGCAGGGAATAAAGATTGCTGAGCTTAGAGGCATCCATCCCATGGTAGTCGGCATCCATATGGATGCTTTCTCCAAAATCTGTCTTAATGCAGGCAACTCCCATATCCAGCAAATTTTTAATCAAGCTCTTGTACCATTCAACGGCTTCCGGACTGGTAAAATCTATGCTGCCTGCATAATCCAGGGCACTGAAATTGGAGTCCCCCTGTTTTGTTGAGCTCTTCCTTTTGCCTATGTAATTATTTTCCAGGGCTTCCTTATGCTGAGCCGCCTCTTCAGCAATGTAGGGCATTTGCCAGAGGCTGACACGAAAACCCTGCTTTCTGAGATCTGAAATAAAGCCGGGGGGATCCGGGAATCTTTCCTCATTAAAAGTCCATTCACATAACCAGTCTGTCTTGAACCAGCCGGTATCCAAATGAATCACATCTGCCGGAAAATCTTCTTCCCGGAGCCTGTTACAAACCTGATGGACCTCCTCCGCTGAAAAATAGCTCATCCTGCTCATCCAGGTACCAAAACTCCAGAGGGGAGGCATGGCAGGAAATCCTGTCAGCCGGCGATAGTTGAAAAGTATCTCTTCCGGGGAGGTGCCCCCGATGAGAAAGATATCGAGAAGGTCTTCCTCAGCAAGCAATTGTACCGAACGGGTGGAATGGTCAGCCATGGAGATTTTGGAAAAAGCCGAGGTATGCATGAACATCCCATAAAGTCGACTGGACAGGTAAAAAGGTATGTTTTTGTAGGTACGCCGGGTATTGACTCCCTGTCCATCTACATTCCTCAGATCAACGGTCCTGCCGGATAGATCCAGTTTGGAGAAACGTTCCCCGGTTCCTGTAAATACTTCGTCGGGACATGCCCTGATGGATATGTTTGTACGGTACTCCCTTTCTTTACTTTCAATAAACGCAATTGGGAATGCTTCCTGCCTGGCCGGAAAGAATTGGTCCCATGAACTCAACCCGATTTCAGTCCCTCCATCAGGGAAAAAATCTATTACCGGAGAGGGATCCGGCGGGGGAATAAGGTCGCTCCAGTGATCGATCTCATTATTACCCAGGTCTATTCTGGTACGGGTCCTGCCTGAATCATCAAGAATCTCCCATGTTTCACCGGTCTTTTTAATGGAAAGAGTTTCAGTTTTAAGATCCGGATGGATATCAAGCATTGCTGAATCCCGGAACGGATCCCGGAGCGTATCCTGGTGTGAATCCTGACCGAATCCCATCCCGATTCTAAGTATCCTTTTTCCGTATGCCCGAATGCGCATCTGGTAATCTTTGGGAAGAGCCTCGGGATCAGCTTTAATATCCGGTCCGTTTACTTGCAGTTGAAAGGGAATACTGACCAGAACATCTTTACCATCCTGTTCAATCCCTGAAGGTTTTCCAGCCTTCCATAAGGATTCATTGGATTTAAAATCCGGATCCATATCCAGGAAATCAAATAGATGATTGAAGGATGATTTCATGCTTTATTTCCTTAATTCGTAATAAGGGTAATTTCTGCTTTCTCCAGTCCCTCTGAAACAGCCTCAATTTGAATATCCCCTTTCTCCCTATCTGCCTGTACAATAAGCAGACACATTCCATTGAAAGCCTTTCTGGTATTCGACTTAAAAGATTCAAGGCTCGCCTGGTAACCATTATCCACCCCGGCAATACTTCCCCTTCCGGTAACTTTGAAGCGGACCTGGTTCATGGCTAAGGGACAAAAATTTCCTTCCCTGTCCAGTATCCTTACAGTTATAAAACTAAGGTCCGTCCCATCCGCACTTAAGCTGCTCCTGTCCGGCA
Source organism: uncultured Bacteroidaceae bacterium (assembly GCA_963777115.1). GTDB lineage: Bacteria > Bacteroidota > Bacteroidia > Bacteroidales > SM23-62 > SM23-62. The sequence goes on from CAVZPP010000008.1 coordinate 344,060, forward strand.
GCAACTCAATCTTTGCAGGATCTCCTGCGGTGTGTATTTCCTTCTCCTGTATTACCTTACCTTCCTGCTTTTTGACTACCCTGATGCTACCGGGTTCATAGGGCAAACGCCACATTACGTGGTACTCCCCTTCCCCCTTCATGCGTGAGCCCATGGATTTCCCGTTAAGGAACAATTCTGCCTCATCTGCCTTATTGTAATAGGCCCAGACATCGACTTCCTGTCCCTTCTCCCAATTCCAGTGTGGAAAAACATGCAGGACATCTTCCTCAGTCCATTCACTTTGATAGAGATAATATGCATCCTTGGGAAAGCCGGCAAGATCTATGACCCCCAGGTAGGAACTTCTGGCAGGCCATGGATAGGGAGTCGGTTCTCCGAGGTAGTCAAAACCAGACCAGATAAACAATCCGGAAATGAAATCATTCTTTTTAACCACATCCCAGGTTTCTTCGTGGGTAGCCCCCCAGTATGCATGTGCATTATCATAGGCCGATCCGGTTAAATCGGGATTGGCTCCTTCCAGAGGAATATTATAGGCAAGCGGCCATATGCGGATACTATCGGAAGGCATATTATATTGTCCCCTTGTGGATATTGCAGACACATTCTCAGATGCAAGGAGAGCTTCCCCGGGATAAAGAGAGGGGAAATCCATGTATCCTTTATGTTTATAATTGAAACTTATCACATCCAGGGTCCCTGATTGATAGATGTAATTTAATTCCGGATCCTGTTCCGTTAATGCACAGGTTATGAGGCGGGTACTATCAAGTTCTCTGATGGCATCTGCCAGTTCCCTTGCAATACGTGTACCACTACTATCAAACTGTTCCGGGATTTCATTCCCGATACTCCACATAAAGACAGAGGGGTGATTACGGTCCCTTTTCACCATATCCTGCAGGTCCTGTATATGCCATTCTTTCCAATCCAGGTGTGCATCCATCCGGACCTTCCTCCGGGCCCATACATCAAAACATTCATCCATCACCAGGAATCCCATCCGGTCCGCCAGGTCCAGAAGTTCTGGCGCCGGCAGGTTATGTGCGGTTCGTATGGCATTGCATCCCATACGTTTCAGTATTTCAAGCTGCCTCTCCATGGCTCTTGTATTTACAGCCGCACCCAGGGCTCCCAGATCGTGATGCTGGTTTACGCCTTTGATTTTCAAAGATTCCCCATTTAGAAAGAATCCCTTCCGGGGATGAAATTCAATGTACTTTATCCCGAAAGGGGTTTCATACCGGTCAGTTTCTTTTCCGTTTTGGAATATTCGGGTCATTGCGGAATACATAGCTGGATTGTCAGGGGACCAGAGCAAAGGATCAGGAATATCTATCAACTGGGTAAGGGATAAAACTGTATCTCCAAGAATTAGGGTGTTTGTTGTGCTGCTGATTGAATTACCTCCGGAATCGTAGATCTCCGTCTGAATTTCTGCTTCAGGGGTATCAGTACTATGGTTTCTTATTTCCAGGTCCAGTTCGAGACGGGCATTCTTCTCATCGACAGAAATCGTCCGTACAAAACTTCCCCAATGATCAATATGAACCTTTTCGCTTGCAGTCAGCCAGACATTCCGGTAGATCCCAGAACCGGTATACCAGCGGGAATTAGGCTGTTGGGAATTATCCACCCGGACTGCAATTATATTATCTTCTACCCCTTTCAGGAGCCAGGGTGTAAGTTCATACCTGAAGGAGCTGTATCCGGAAGCACGGTTCCCCAGAAAGTGACCATTAATCCAGACAACAGAGTTACGGTATACACCATCGAAGTCTATGTACCAGTGCTTATTTTCTCCGGATTCGGGCAGTCTGAATGATTTCCTGTACCAGCCTGTTCCGGTAGGCAGGAAACCTCCCTGGCTGCCGCCTGGATGTTCCTCTGAAAACATCCCTTCAATACTCCAGTCATGTGGCAGGTCGAGTATCCTCCAGTCCGAATCATCAAATTCAGGGAGGAAGGCATTCGTTGTATCGCCCAAATAAAATTTCCAGTCCCTTGTAAAAAGCAGAGTCTCCCTGGGCGGTTCACTTTCACTGCTACAACCAATCAGTATCAGGCCTATGAACAGAACCGCCAGGATTCTCATTTTGCATCTGAATTAAATTCCAGGTCGCTTTTTCCCAGGTCCACCGAGGTTGCCAGAGCTAATCCACGGTCCCCCTGATTGTTTACTGCACAATAGAAATGGTAGACTATTCCCTCGTATTTTACCACCGAAGATTTATGTGCATACCTTTCATCGTATGGCTCACTGGGCGCAATCAGGTCGTCTCCTTCCCAGTCAGTCCAGTGCACCAGGTCATAGGAACAGGCAAAACGATTGAATGCATTAGGTCTGTCTTCCCAGAAGGCACCAAAATAAAACATCACCCAGACATCCCCGATTTTCTGGACGACCCCATCCCCGGTAATGCCCTTGTGGTGGTTCAGTACAGGGTCTTCCATGTACCGCTCCCAGTGGATCATATCATCAGAGACTGCCATTCCTATTCTTTCCGCTCCCCGCCCTGGATTCAGGCTGTCCCCCCGGGCGTTGAAATACATTACAAAGGGATGTCCGGTGAGTTCATCTTTGTCCTTGATGATGCTACTCTTATACATAGTAGAGTTCTCCCACCAGCGGACCTCTTCATCTGCCGGTGAAAGTACCGGTTTGTCAAGTCTTTTCCATTCATCTCCTTCTGTTGGATCCTCCTCAGTATAGGCAATACCAATGGATAACATTCCTGCCTCATAACCTTTCTTGCTTCCCCCTAAATAGGACATCCAATATCGATTATCATATTTCCCCCATTCGTAACTCCCTTCCCATTCCGTATCCTGAAGGCTGACATACCCGGCCTTCTGATCATCATCCCAGTCCAGGCTGTCGGAATATGTCATAATTCCACCTATGGGATCCCACTGAAAAAGGTCTTCGCTAACTGCCAGCCAGGTTTCATATCCGCGGCCGTCATACACCAGGTAGGTCATGTACCACATTCCGTCTTTCCGGAATACACTGGGACAATCAACTTTTTTCGAAGGATTGGGGGGCACCATAACAAGGCCGTACTTATAGGGTGTACTGATCTCCTCATAAATGGACTGCATTTTCTCGGGAGAAACCTCCGAAGGAAGGCCGGAGGCTGGTGTTTTCGTCCTGCTTCCACAGGAGGAAATAACAAACAGAATGCAGATAGGGAGGATCGCCGGTATTCTCATAGAATTGATTTCGTGCTGTTATCGTATTGTTATAGTATTGATTGTTATAGGATTTTCATTGTTGAGCTAATATAATCAATAAAACAGCCAGTCCACCGCCAGCTCCCCATCCCCTGAGAAGGATATCCCGGCATCGTGAGTAGGGATTTCCTGGGTGCCATCCATAAATCCCAGAATCAGTGCAATACCGGCATTCAGTTTAAGCGAGTTTTCTCCTGGTTCAAAATAATACGTATTGATATTTACAGGGTACAATCCCTCTATCCTCATGGCATTGGCGATCCGAATATCCGCCTGTCCCCTGTCATTGGCAGCCGCATTTGTTTCCAGTGTTGGGGGATCCAGGATACTATAAGAATGTCCGTTAAAATATCCCACCAGAAGCTTAACCGGAGCTGCATTGCGAAAACGAATATGGGTCCCATTCTCCTTTTGAATCTCAAATGGCAACCTGATACCTGAAAGATTTTTCAATTCAGGGACAATGCTGTCAATTATGTAATCCTTATCCGAGTATATCCTTTCCTTCCCTGCCAAAGGGTAAAAATCCAGTTGATCATCCAGCAATTCAACCTTTGCGGGACGGATATCAGGATATACCTTCTGGCTCGATCCGGGTCCGGCAGTATTAAGCATTTCTACATTTCGCCTGAAGTTTTCAAGCTCTTCCTCGTAATGGACCAGTAGCTCTGCCCAGGTTTTATTACTGCCGTCCCTTCCTGTAATGGGAACCCTGCGCTGGGCTGTTTGCATACTATTGGCATACAAGTATCCCGATCCTGCCTTCTCAGCAAGCTTGCTGTACTCCTCTACACTTTTTTCAAGGTCCGAAACTGCCTTCTCCAGTACAGAAAGATCCTGGGAATAGGAATACTTAAGACTTTCATGGCAGCCTTAACTTTCCAGGAAAAGAAATAGGCGATATCCCGGTAGCAGTATACATCATTTGCCAGGCGTTCGAATTCCTCCCGGTTCTTTTTAATATGGGGCCTGGCTGCTTCAATTGCCTTAACTGCCTTTTCTGCATGTTCCACTACCTCCTTAATGATCTGTGGGGGTGTTTCTCCCAGGTGAGTGGAGTCCATCCATTCCTTTCTCGCATAATCTACCAGGATTTCACCAGTGGGACCGTTAGATTTAAGAAAACTCTCGTATACCCTCCATTTGTATGGGTTAACAAGCTGGCTCATAAACATTCCCAGCAACAGGGTTTGCCTGTTTCCGTCTGATATTCCGAATCGCCTCAGAAGTTTGGGTGCGATCTCTCCGGTCTGATCATAGGCATCCAGGATATATTCTCCCTTTTCCCCGCATCCGTAAAACCTGTCAAATTCGGCTGTCCAGAACTCAATTTCATCAGCTTCCTCCCTGTGCGAATCCCAGACATACCTTCCCCATGCCTTATACCAGACCCAGTCACGGTCGATCTGCATAATACGCACATCTGCCCTGTCGGCTGTATAGGGCCAGTCCCAGTAAGAAGACTGGGGGTAAAGATGCAGTCCGTTGGCGCCCTGAATCTCGTGCATGGCATCCACGGATTTTCGGATAAATGCCGGTGATCCATACCGGAAGGGTTCAAGATTGGCAAGAATATGGACATTGGAGATATGTATGGATCCCAGGGAACTCAGGTACTGGTGGGTGGAAGCCCAGGAATCCTGAGGCTCGTATGTGGTAAGGGATTCCCCGTTATATTTGTGGGTGGTATACAGGTTGCTGTAAATCGGAAGGGCAGCTTCCATTACCATCCGGGGGTCTGTATCATGTCCCCGCAGAATAATTGGAGGTTCATCTGTCCGGCCCAGGGCCTCAAGTCCATCTCTCACCCCGGGTATGATAGTCTCTGTAAACCACTCAACATCATCTTCGTATGTATTCATCGCCTCACCGAGGGCGACCAGGAGTCCAACATTAGGATACTTCTCTATAAATGCGGCAATGGATTTCCGCGTATAATCTGAAACCAGGGGAGAAATGCCCCGGGAACGATCCTGGGTTTCCAGTCCATGTTTTTCAGCAAAGGGTTTGGAAAGGATAATATTATAAAACATTTGTATTACGGTTATCCCCCTCTTGCCGGCCTCTCCGGTAAGGAAAGCAAACATTTCTTCATTTTTCCGGAATGTTTCCTCGTCTACCTCCACTGCATAGGGATATTCATCAAGTTTCACCAGTGAGGCAAAGGGATGTCCGTTCCAGAGAAACAGGGAATTATACCTGTTTTCGACCATAAGGTCCAGGTATTGTATCCACAATTCCCTGTCGTAAAACCAGGGAAAATTTTCCGGGGTATAGGGGTATTCATAAACCTTTCTTCCCGGCAGGTATTCTGTCTTCTGTAAACCGACACATGTCCCTCGAATCTGCATCCCGGGACTGCCGGAAAATCCATCCACATCCTCCAGACACCCCTTTCCTGTTAACCTTTCCGAAATTTCGATACATCCGTAGAGTGAACCGGAATGATCTTCTCCCCCGATATAGATCATATCCGGGGCAGAATGGATTGAGAAGCTTTCCTTGCCGCCGGAGCCAGGCTTAATGCCTGCATTCTTGCTTTGCTCCAGCATCAGACTGTCAGAGTTTAATCCAATGTAGATTTTCAGAACTTCATGGTCCGTACTACCCTGATCTGCAGTCAGTACAATGTATCCGGCATCTTCCAAATGCCTGGCCAGCCATTCCGCTCCATAGAGAGTCCTTTCATTATCGTTGGAAGGGATAAGACTTACCCTGGGATTGTCCTGGCAGGAAAACAGAACAGCCAGAAAAGGCAAAATCAAAAATCGAACAAAGGTTTTTCCAGTCATTTAATTCTGATTATTTGAATCTTCCTATTATAATTACATAAAAAACAATGGTCAAGAAATAATGGACAGAACCTATATTTTACTATTTTTAAATACAGATTATAAACGTATTTTTTACTGTTGTACCTATCGGGTATGAATTTACTAAAATTCAAAGATTTGATGAACAAAATGCAGCATTTAGAGAGAATATATATTATTTCTGTGCTGGTCTTCTTTAGTCTCTGGATTTCAGCAAGCACTCAGGGTGCAGAAAGCGGAAAAATCCTAATTACTGAATTCATGGCAATAAATGATGTCACACTTGAGGACGCAGACGGTGATTACCCGGACTGGATTGAATTGCACAATCCCGGCTCTGCCGCCGTTCCTGTAGGGGGTTGGTTTCTGACAGACAATCCCGACAGGCTGACCAAGTGGGCAATTCCTGAGATTACCATGGATGCTGGAAGCTACCTGCTGGTGTTTGCATCAGGGAAAGACCGGAGAGATCCTGGGACTGAGCTGCATACAAACTTCAAATTATCCGGGTCCGGGGAGTACCTGGCTCTTGTTGAGAAAGATGGACAAACAATCTCTCATTCTTATGGCAGAGGATTCCCTGCACAGCGTGCAGATGTATCCTATGGATTGTATGCCACACAGGTAACCTATCTTACCGAGCCGACCCCTGGGTTTGAGAACCAGCTTGGAGATATGGTATTGTCCCCTGTCTTCAGCAAACATCGTGGTTTTTACAGCAATTCATTTGATGTTAAACTTACAGTATCAGACCCGGCTCTTGAGATATACTACACTACAGACGGTACCAGACCATCAAAAACAAAGGGCCTTCTCTATTCCTCTCCCATCAGTATTCAAACCACAACCCCCCTTAGTGCTGTCACCGTCAGTGCAGCAGGAGGTATAAGTGAGGTAATCACCCATACCTACTTCTTTACTGACAGTATTGTTAAGCAACCCGATAATCCTCCAGGATACCCGGCAAACTGGGGTGATTTCGCCATATTCACCCAGCCGCAACCATCCGCAGATTACGAAATGGATCCCGAAGTGACTGAGAATCCTCACTACAGTAACATGTTTGATGCGGCTCTGAGATCAATTCCTTCCCTATCCATTGTAACAGACATTGGTAACCTTTTCTCAAAAGAAATAGATCCCCTGACAGGGGGAATCTATATTTACACCGGTTATAAGGATAAGACCGGGTTCGGATGGGAAAGGCAAATTTCAGCGGAATTTTTGGATCCGGGAACCGGCCGTCAGTTCCAGATCAATTGTGGTCTGCGCATACAGGGTGGTAATGGGGTGCTGCCCGACAACAGCCAGAAACATTCCTTCAGACTGGTTTTCAGGAGTGAATTTGGTCCCACAAAACTGAACTTCAATCTTTTCGATGGCCGTAGTGCCAGCAATGATTTCAACACCATTATCCTGCGTGCCGATTATAATTACTCCTGGAGCCATAACAACATAACACAGCAGAACCGGGCACTTAAGATCCGGGATCCATTTGCCAAGAATACTCTGCTTGATATGGGACAGCCAGGAACTCACAGCAGGTATGTCCATCTCTACCTTAATGGGCTTTACTGGGGAATATACACCATGGCGGAAAAACTAAACAATGACTTTATGGATACCTACCTGTCCGGGGATGAAGATGAATTTGACGTGGTGGAAGATCAGGGGGAAGTGATTGATGGCAATGCAACAGCCTGGAACCAGACACTTGATATGGCTAAAGCGGGACTCAGCTCGGATGCCGCCTACCAGAAAATCCAGGGGAATAATCCGGACGGGACACCGAATCCTTCGTATGCAAATCTTCTGGATGTAGACAACCTGATTGATTATATGATAATGAATATTTACATCGGTAACCTGGACTGGGACCATAACAACTGGATCGCAGCTCGCAACCGGGTGGACCCGAAGTATGGTTTTCGTTTCTTCAGCTGGGATGCGGAAAATTCCCTTGTAGATAAGAATGAGAATATTGTGGATGAAAACAATGAGGGCAATCCAAGCATGATCTACACAGAACTCAAGGCAAATAAAGAATTTAAGCTGAGATTCGCCGACCATCTGCAGAAACATTTTTTTAACGGTGGCGCATTGACAACAGAAGCAAGTCTCGCTCGCTTCCTGGAACTTGCCGATGATCTGGATCCTGCCATAGTGGCTGAATCTGCTCGCTGGGGAGATTACAGGAGAGATGTGGATCCCAGGAATGAAGGGGCATCCCTGTATACAAGAAACGATCACTGGCTAGTTGAAAAACAGGACCTGGAAAACAACTATTTCCCTCAGCGTTCCGAAATAGTGTTTCAGCAATTCAAGAATGAAGGCCTGTATCCCAGCCTGGAGGCACCTGTTTTCAGCCAGCATGGAGGAGAAATATTCAATCCTGTCACCCTTGAAATAACTGCCACAACCGGAGAGATCTATTACAGCCTCACTGGTGAGGACCCCAGGGAATTTGGTGGAGCCATTGCAGCCGGCGATGCTATTCTATATGAAATTCCCCTGCTCATTGACAGTGCAGTTACAATCAAGGCAAGAGCAAAAAGCGGCAGTAACTGGTCCGCTTTGACCCAGGCTGAATTCCGAACGGAAATCATAAGTTCAATTCCCGGGATTGTTAGAGAACCATCAGGAATCGATGTTGTATGTTATCCTAATCCGTTCAACGAGTTTACAAATATTTCCTACACTCTTCCCAGAGGAGGAAACCTAAGGATTGCTGTCTATGGACTGGATGGCAGGGTGATTTCGATAATCCAGGACGGATACCTTACAGCCGGGAAGCATACGTCCAGATGGACACCGGAACAAATCAGCAACGGTATCTATTTTTACAGGATCCTGTTTGACAACAAAATTCACAGTGGCAAAATAATCCATAACAGGAGGTAGCAGAATAAATAAACATATAGATCAAATGAAATTATTGATAAACCTGGTACTTCTTCTCCTGGTATCTGTAGCCGGGAGCCTAAATACAAGGGCTGCCGAAGTGGAGGCCTTAAATCTGCGCACAGAGCAAAGAATCAACCCGGAGGGAATCGAAACTTCCCAGCCGGGACTCAGCTGGCAGATCAAATCGGACCAGCGGAATGTGCTTCAGACGGCCTGGCAGGTTCAGTCCGCCTTCACAGTAGAGGATATGGAAGCTGGAAAACTTTTCTGGGACTCAGGAAAGATAATTTCAGAGCAATCCCATTTAGTAAACTTTGATGGACCGGAATTGCATAGTTCCCTGAGGGTTTACTGGAAAGTCCGTGTATGGGATAACCTGGGAAATGAATCCGGCTGGAGCCAGCCCGCATATTTTGAAATGGGTCTTCTGAAAAGCTCTGACTGGAAGGCAAGGTGGATTGAACCCCATCCCGGTGAATCCCTTGAGAGTTCAACAGCCTGCCCCTATTTGCGGAAGGAGTTCCGATTGAAAAAAGAGGTCCAAAAGGCCCAGCTATATGTCACATGCCATGGACTGTATGAAGTTCATCTGAACGGCAAAAAGGTCGGAGATCAGCTTTTCACACCGGGCTGGACATCCTACACCAAACGACTGCAATACCAGGTATATGATGTAAAAAACATGCTGAAAAAGGGAGACAATGCAATCGGCACAATTCTGGGAGAAGGCTGGTTTTGCGGTCCCTTTGGATGGGAAGGAAAGAAGCAGTTATACGGTAATAACCCTGCCCTGCTATTGCAATTGAAAATAAGTTATTCTGATGGAAGCTCCGAAACCATTATTTCAGATAAATCCTGGAAATCAAGTACAGGACCAATTCTTAAATCAGAGATCTATGACGGGGAGACATACGATGCAAGGCTGGAACCAGGTGGATGGGATCTTCCCGGGTATAAGGACCGGAACTGGATAGCCTGCTCAGAAAAAGATTATGGATTTGCCAATATAGTATCCTCTGATGGTGTCCCTGTCAGGGTTACGGAAACCTTACATCCTGTTCAGAAACTGACTACCCCGGAAGGCGACCTGGTATTTGACTTCGGACAAAATATGGTGGGATGGGTTAAATTCAGCCTGGAAGGAGAGAAAGGTTCAAGCATCCTCCTTCAGCATGCCGAGGTACTGGACCAGGATGGAAATTTCTACACCGATAACCTGAGATCTGCCAAACAGGAAATCCGGTATACTTTCAAAGGAGAGGGTGTGGAGACCTTTGAACCTCATTTTACCTTCCAGGGATTCCGCTACCTGAAAATATCAGATTATACCGGTACGGTCAGCCTTGATGACCTGGAAGGAAAGGTGATCCATTCGGATATGGAGAGAAGCGGTGATTTTCACTGTTCAGATTCCCTGATCAACAGGCTACAGAAGAATATTTTATGGGGATTAAGGGGAAATTTCCTGGATGTTCCAACGGATTGTCCCCAGCGCGATGAGCGAATGGGATGGACAGGGGATGCACAGGTTTTCACCCCGACAGCCTGTTTTAATATGAATACCGCTGCCTTTTTCAGTAAATGGATGAAGGACCTTGCTGCCGATCAGCTTGAGGATGGAAGTGTCCCCTGGGTAGTCCCAATGGTTGTTGATGGCGGAGGCGGTACAGGATGGTCTGAGGGATATGGCGCGACAGGCTGGGCAGATGCTGCCGTTACCATTCCATGGACTCTCTACCAGTCCTACGGAGACCTAAGGATCCTGGATATTCAGTATCCCTCTATGAAAGCCTGGGTGGACTATATGATAAAGCATGCCGGGGAGAGGTATATTTTTGATTACGGGTTTCACTTCGGGGACTGGTTATCCTTTGCAGAATATTACAGTCTTACATATAATGCTCCCGATTTTGGATTTGCAGGCGCCCATACGGACAAGGACCTGATCGCCACAGCCTATTTTTACCATTCCACCTCCCTGATACAAAAAACTGCTGCCCTCCTGGGGAAACTGGAGGATGCCGATCTTTATGCCGGCTTGCTTCCAAAAATTAAAAAGGCCTTTCAAACCGAATTCATGACTTCCTCCGGAAGACTTTCTTCCAATACTCAAACCGCCTATGCACTGGCACTCGAATTTAATCTTCTCCCGGATGAATACAGGCAGGCTGCGGCGAAAAGACTGGCAGAAAACGTGGACCATTTCGGACACCTGACTACAGGATTCCTTGGAACTCCCCTGCTCTGTCATGCCCTTTCCAATAACTCCTACTCCGGGCATGCTTACAAACTACTCTTCCAGGAAAAATACCCATCCTGGCTCTACCCGGTTACCATGGGGGCAACCACCATCTGGGAACGATGGGACGGGATCCGTCCTGACGGCAGCTTCCAGGATGTTGGAATGAATTCCTTCAACCATTATGCTTATGGGGCCATAGGGAACTGGCTTTACCAGAACGTTGCAGGCATCCAGAGCGATCCGGAAAATCCTGGGTATAAAAAAATCTTCATTAAACCACTGCTAAATCCCGGGCTGGATCATGTGAATGCATGGCATAATTCCCCTTACGGGAAAATAATTTCAAGCTGGAAAACCATTGACAATCGTCTGGAGTTGACATTAAGTATACCTCCAAATTCCAGGGCCGTGGTTCATCTCCCTGCTGATTCCCTGTCGTCTGTTACAGAATCTGGAATCCCTCTTGAAAAAATTCCCGATATTAAAGTCCTGAACAGTAATAAAAATCATCTGGTTCTTGAAATTGGGTCGGGTAATTACCGCTTTGAATCAAAACTAAAATAACCGGATTAAATCAGCAAAGAGAATTATTGAGATGAATTATAAACGCTATTATATAATCGGTCTCCTGCTGTTGATGTTGTTTCCTGGCCAGACCCGGGCCCAGGCAAAAAGCCTGGTCGACATGTCCCAGAGTCCCTTTGCAATGCTCAAAGGCATTAACATGGACGATGTGCAGTGGACAGATGGCTTCTGGGCAGAGCGATTCGGGATCTGTAAGGACTCCATGGTACCATCAATGTGGGAGATTCTTAAGAGTCCGGATATAAGTCATGCCTTTCGCAATTTTGAGATTGCCGCAGGAGAAGGAACAGGATGCCATACCGGTCCCCCATTCCATGACGGTGATTTCTACAAATGGTTTGAATCCCTTGCTGCAGTATTTTTTCAAACCAAAGATCCTGCCCTGGACATTCTGATGGATCAAATCATTTCTATCATTGCCAGGTCACAGAGAAGTGATGGATATATCCACACACCCGTATTAATTGAGCAGGCTAATGATCCTCAGAAAAAGCTGGAGTTTCGGGAGAGACTGGACTTCGAAACCTATAATATGGGACACCTCATGACTGCTGCCTGCCTTCATTACCGGGCCACCGGCAAAAAATCGCTACTGGATGTTGCCATAGGGGCTGCGGATTTCCTGGTGGATTTTTATGAGAGAGATCCCAATGAACTAGCCCGAAATGCCATTTGTCCCTCTCATTATATGGGTGTAACTGAACTCTACCGTACTACCAAAGATCAGCGTTACCTTGAACTGGCCCGTAACCTTGTTGACATTAGAAACAAGGTCGAAAACGGTACCGACCATAACCAGGACAGAGTCCCATTCAGGCAGCAATCCACCGCAACAGGACATGCGGTAAGAGCCAATTACCTTTATGCCGGGGTTGCCGACCTGGTTGCAGAGACGGGTGATTCCAGCTTGTTTATGCCCCTGGAATCCATCTGGGAGGATCTGGTGAACCACAAACTTTATATTACCGGCGGCTGCGGAGCCCTGTATGACGGGGTCTCGCCCAATGGCACAAGTTATGATCCTCCTTATATTCAACAGGTTCACCAGGCCTATGGTCTGCCCTACCAGCTTCCCAACATAACCGCACATAATGAATCCTGTGCCAATATCGGATCTGTCCTCTGGTCCTGGCGTATGCTCATGCTTACCTCCGAGGCCAGGTATGCAGATCTGTTGGAGCGAACCCTCTACAATGCCGTTCTGCCGGCCGTGAGCCTGGACGGAAAGAGATATTTCTATACCAACCCCCTCCGTGTAAATCTCGACCTTCCCTATACTCTTCGCTGGTCAAAGGAAAGAGAGGAATACATCAGCCTCTGCAATTGTTGTCCCCCTAACATTGTCCGTACTATCTCCGAGATCAGTAATTACATGTACAGCCAATCGGAAAGGGGCTTATGGCTTAATCTCTATGGAGGCAACCATCTGAAAACCACAATGTACAACGGATCTCTTCTGGAACTTGAACAGGAGACCGATTATCCCTGGGAGGGATACATTAAAATAAAACTGAAGAAAGTACCCAAAGGAGAGTTTTCTGTCCATCTCCGTATTCCCGAATGGGCGGATGAATCAAAGCTTAATATTAACGGGAACCCTTCCGGGGAAAACCTGATTGCAGGAAGCTATTTCGAAATTAAAAGGAAATGGGAAACAGGAGATATTATCGAACTGGAACTGCCAGTTACTCCAAGGCTTATCCGCTCCCATCCCCTGGTGGAATCAACTTCAAACCAGGTGGCTGTGCAGCGTGGTCCCCTGATCTATTGCATGGAATCGGATGATGTTCCGAATGACATCAATATTTTTAACCTTGCCATACCGGCAGGAATACAATTCAATGAAATCAATTCCAGCATTGCAGGAACAGATATGATCATGTTGGAAGGCAAGGCTAACCTTGTTGATAATTCAGGATGGGATGGGGAGTTGTACAGGGAACTAAATACAGAGGAAATCTCCCCGGTTAAAATCAGGTTAATCCCCTACTATGCATGGGGAAACCGGAATAAATCTGATATGACTGTCTGGATGTCAGTGGATTATTGAGGATTACCTATTTTCTTCCAGCTGAAAGCTTAATTTCTTCTGAAACTGTGGGACCGTTATTGATCCATTCATTACCGGGTCCGGGAGTATTTGAAAAGAACCTGTCCTCCTCGGTCCAGTTATCAATGGCAGAGATATAGGAAGAACCCTCATCAAAATAAATATACTGGTAGTGTTCTGGAATATGGGCGTAGGGAGCCTTTTCCAGAGCCTCAATCCGGTTATTGCTAAGAATGGTTCCTGGTTGGGCAGAGAGTGTGTAGATACCACCCACATCATACATCTGTTTTGCGAAGTGATGAATGTAATTGGCATGCACCCGGTTATTCTTCAGGCATGATTTTGTGGAGGTCCATCCCCAACCCAGGCATATGCCTGAATAATTCAAATGGCTTACTTCGTTATATTCAATATTGATATCATGGGCATAGCCAACACTTATCCCGACACATCCCCAGTCCTCATTAGTACAGTCTGTAATGAGGTTATTGGAGACCTTTATATACCGGCAGACCTCCCGTTTATCAGAGGGATCGTAGGGAACATGGGCTTCGAAACTCTGGCTGCCGAAAAATCCAATCTGTATAGCCGTTCCTCCGATATCGCTGAATACACAGTTTTCCACCTCATCCTCCCAGGTTCCTGAAATCATGTCCAGTCCAGTGGCAGCCAAATGACTGAAGCTGCAGTTATTCAGAGATATATTATGTGCTCCGTTCAGGGAGATTGCGGCAGGCTGTCGGCCCAACCATGCCTGGTTTTCCAGGCTGGCTTTGTCGGGTGTTCCAGGCTCTTTCAGCTTGTATGCATCGTACAAATACATCCCAGCCTGCAGGGGTACATGACCGGAATGGGAGGGCCTCATCCAGGTGGTATGCTCGAATCCAATTCCTTCCATGCGAATATGGCTCACTGGGTGATCGAGGCTTCCCTCGAAATGAACCAGGGTTTCCAAAACCGGAACCACTACCTCAGCTGTGCTCATATCCTCGCTTTCATACGGCCAGTAATACAGCATTCCTGACCTATGATCTCTGTACCATTCTCCGGGATGATTCAGAAGGGCTATATCATTGACAAAAAAGAATGCAGAATTCCCCTCGTATTCCTTATTTGAATCAATAAATGGAGCGGGCCATGGATGTTCGAATTCGATCCTGCTCTCGGGTTGAAGGAATTTAAGGCATGCCTTATCCCCCTCAACTTCCAGGCTTTTCACCCTCAGGTTGGCGATGGCCCACCACTGGTGAATGACAAACTCCAGCCTTGAGGTATTATCCATAAATTGGGATACCTCATTCTGCTTATTGAAACCATCAACCAGTTTGACTTTGGGAACAGGTATCCATATTTCTTCCCTTACTTTGTCAACAGACAATATCCGGTCCAGCGAATCATCATCAAGATTACTTGCCCTCTGAGCTTTGGAACCATTCACCCACATCTGCCTGAAATCAATGGGTTCGCCCCAAACCATCGGTATTCTTGCCGCCCAGATCTTACCTTTTGCTTCAGTTGGAAGCTTATCCGGCATCCTGTCCAGCTTCTCCCATCCGCTGATAATTATTCCACCACTCAGAACTGCTCCGGCATCACCAGCAGACCTGATGACGGTAGGGGAACTTTCAGTGCCAGAGTCTTCTGGACGGATTACCAGTGTTTCATCAAGCCGGTGAGTCCCTTTCTCCAGAATAATCAGAATCCCGCTTTCAATGGATGGATCTCCAAGGCGGCGAAGTTCCCGGGTTGATCTCAGCGCTCCTGCTAGGGTTTGAAAAGGTGCCTCCACACTTCCATTATTTCGATCATTCCCATTTACTGAAACAAAAATCTCCAAGGGATCCCCTGACTCTGTTGAAGAACAGCCTGCTATTATAGCAGCAGTAAGCAGTGAAAGGAAAATAATTATTCGGTTCATGGTGAGATGAATTTCTGATTATAGAAACAAAAAATGCTGAATGCTGGAATAATACATTATCGACTACTGAAATATCAATTACATACTATTGAAAGACAGACTTCAGATAGGCAGTGTTTGATCCGAAATTCCCAACTACGTCCCGGGTGTTGTCGGCATCACGTGAGCGTTCTATGACCAGCCAGCCCTTCCAGCCCATTTCATCAAGGGTTTCTTTTACCTTCCTCATATCCAGCCTTTCATTATTTTCGAGCAATACTCCATCACTGTCCGTACAATGAATCTGGCATATCCTGTCCTTTCCAAGAATTTTCAATTCCTCCTGGAGATCTCTTCCTGCAACCAGTGGATTCTGAAAATTAAAATAGATCTGAATCGCCGGGGATCCTATCTCCTTAAGTAAAGCAACTTCTCCAGCTGCATCCAGGGAGGTTTCAATCCCAATTACTACCCCTGCTGCCTCAGCTTTCCTCCCTGCCATTTTCAATCGTTCCACAATGGCCGCCCTGCGCTCAGGGTATTTTGACATATCCCCTTCGACACCAAGGGGCAGAAAAGCAGTCTTTACCCCCATCAACACCATGGTATTAATACAGTCGTCCACTATTTTTTCTATCCCTTCCCTGGTAGGAAAAGACTGGGCATAAAATCCTGACATGGCAATGGAAGAAATTTCAATTCCAAGATTTTTCGATTGATCAAGAAATTCCTTTCTCACCAGTGGATCCAGCAACTTATTATCAAAGGTCGGCCGCTGCCCCAATCCACCCATATCCACTTCAAGTCCCTCTGCCCCGATTTCGGCGGTACGTTGAAAGGCCCCGAGCTTTTGCCTTTTCAGTATCATCCAGTCACATACAGCAATTTTATAAGATGGACCAGAGTCTGCATTGCTAGGGGTTTCTAAATGGATTTTAGCATCCTGGTTTTCAGGGTTACTGGATTTGCCGCAACCGGCTAAAACCACCAGGGCCAGAAGGCTGATAATCTTCATCGTATTAATCATTCGCTTATCACTCTTTCCAGATTTACTGAGGATGCCACTTCTCTTCCATCTGCTAAGACATGCAGTCCTTCTCCCTTCCCATAACGGGTACCATACTTGTCCCATAATATTGTCAGAATTTTTCCCTGGTATAATACTCCATCCAGGCAGAACCAATCCCATTTACCTTCAGGAACCAAAGGATTTACCTCGATCACTCCATCCTCCCTGGGTCTGAGTCCAACGACACCAGAAATGACCAGGTCATTAAAGGTGGAATGGTTATAGTAACGACTTCGTTCCTGGTCTCCCTTCAGCCAGTATCCTGTTGTTTCATCAAGGTATTCACCGATATACGGACGGCCACGGTAATGTTGTGATTCTACATAGAGTTCCATATGTCTGAAAAAGACTGAATCATTCACGCTGGCTGCATAATTTTTACCTGGGGATGTTTGGTGATCATTGTTCGATTGCACTTCAGGATTCAAATAGTTGGCCATGCCCGTAAGGGTCTGGGAAGATGCATAAGGCCATACAGCCCCATCCCATTCACAATTGCAGCATCCATGTGTACGGAAGTCCGGATGCCTGCGTTCTGCTGTGGTCAGTCCAAATGGAGCCAAAAAACCCATGGGGTCAGTTACATGCATCCAGGCGGACTCATGCAATTCACCGGGTATATTAAAATACCAGGGTATATAACCAATTGCCTCCCTGACCCCGGCAAATTCCCCATTTTCTTTCAGGGTCTCAAAAAAACCGCTTTCAGGATTCCACAATTTTTCCAGGATCAATTGTTTCAGGGTGTCAGCTTTGGCTTCATAATGCGCTTCAAGCTGTTTCTTCCCAAGCAAGCCCGCAATCCTGGAAATAGCATGGGCATTACCATACATGTAGGAATTGATGGTGGGCCTGGCATTATGTACCCTTCTACCCCCGCTGATCTGTTCCTCCATCCCGTCTCTTACATCATACTGCCAGAAAAGTCCATTGTCAAGCCTGTGATCCGATTCCCAGTCCCTGTACTCCTGCTCAAGATCAGGAAACATGTCTGTAAGAAAATCAAGGTTCCCATTGATAAGATATCTCTGGTAAAGGGCAAAGGCTGTCCAGCTGCTGTAATTGCGCAGTTTTTTCATATTGCTACCCTCGTTGCCCCTGTACCAGACAAGTACATTGTCCTCAAGGTATTGCGGATCATGCAGCCATCGTGACTCAGCGATATGGTGTCCCAGTGCACACACAATCAGGTTATACTGATCTGCGTACGAGCGGTCCACCAAAAATTCAGTCATCACATACCCCTGCGGAGTCTGTTTAATATGCTTTCTAAGGGTCCACCAGCGGTAGTAGTAAATCTCCTGAAAATTGTCCTGGGGACATTCAAAAAATGGAATATTAGCCTTCATCCACACCCATGACTCAGCATTTGGGATAGCCTGGACAATATTTTCATCTTCCATCCGGTTGAAGTACTCAACATAATGTCTGTAATTTTCCGGATCAAGAAGATGGAACTTCTGGTCAGGATTCGGCCCTCCCTGTTTGCAGGAAGAAAAAAAGGAAAATGCGATAATCAATAGATAGAATATTCTTCGCATCAGATCTAATTAATAATGTCACTTGACCTTAAAGTAATTCAATACCATCCAATACTATTCTTTTCACTTCATCTTAATAAATTTCCTTATAGCAATCCCTTTTTCTGTAAGGATATGCAGAAAATAGATGCCTTCTTCCACTTTATCAATTCGAAGGGTATTATCACCCGTTAAAATAAATTCCTTAACCCTTATTCCGGCAATATTATACATACTCACTCCCGTAACAGGTGAGGGTGAATCAATCCGGATATAGTTCCCGGCAGGATTGGGAAAGACCCTCAACTCAGAGAGCAGTAAACTTTGGTTTATACCCGTTGCAGGATATACTTTTGTCATTGCCGAGGCAATACCCGGACATCCCTCCGGTGCAGTGTATTGGTACAAAACCTCGTAATCACCCG
Source organism: uncultured Bacteroidaceae bacterium (assembly GCA_963777115.1). Lineage (GTDB taxonomy): Bacteria > Bacteroidota > Bacteroidia > Bacteroidales > SM23-62 > SM23-62. The sequence continues at coordinate 362,802 of CAVZPP010000008.1, forward strand.
GAGCATCGGGTCTGAAAAGGGCTCCTGTCGGGGTAACAATTATTCCGGGTCTGGGCAGAAAGGTCCCACCGGCCGGTTCTCCGGTGAGAACTACCATAGGATCTCCTGCAACATAAGAGGTGTCTAGTCCAACGATACCAACCTCAGGAGGAGATTTAACAGTAAATATTTCGGTCAGAGAATCACTGAATGCTACTCCGTCTGAGTAAACATATTTTAATTTATAATCCCCAATAAATTCAGGATAAAATACGGCAGAATCTCCATGCAGGGAAAAACCTGAATCCGCCTCAAAAACTCCTCCTCTGGGAGATCCCAGGTGGATAACAGGATCTGCTCCTGTACAATACACATCCTTAACACCCTTAATATACACCACAGGATCAAGGACTTGTGTAAAATCCTTCACCAATTCATTCAGGTATACTTCGAGCATGGTGTAGCCTGATTCATCAATGGTATTTCTGTCATCCGGATCAGCAGGATTCAGTCCATTCAGAAGCTCCCATGCATCATTCATACCATCCTCGTCTACATCCTCCGTGACATCATATGTAAGGTATTCAGGGTAGCCTCCAACAGAATCAGGGGTATCAATTATGCCCTTTTTGGCGCCGAAGGATCCCCCCGCAGAGGCGGTTCCATTTATTAATTCCGAGATAACCCTGGAGTCCACTGTATCCCTTCTCGGAAATACCGCTCCTGCCATTTCGATAACAGATGCATAACCATTTTCTGCACTCTCGGTTGGAATTCGTTCATTCATTCTGAATTCCTTTTCGGATTTTGCATAATCCCTGCTTCCGCTTGGGATGCTGCCCAGATTGACAGCAAGCCAGTTATCGTTAGTCTTAGTCTCATCAGAGAACATATAATTACCATCAATATACCATTGGCCCACCCCTTGAGCCTTGGAGGAATTATAACTGGGCTCGATAAAGACAAGGGAAGAATTTGCCGGTCCGTTTTTATAATAGTTATTGACCATATTGGCCCTGGAATATCCCCCGTATATATCTACTTCCCCCCCATAACATGCGCCTGAGGTTCCCCAGTTGTATATCACATTGTTGCGGTAATCCACCAATGCGCTGGTATCATGGGCACGTGCACCGTTAAAGCGAATGGTACGACTCCTGTTATGGGCAATCAGGTTGTGGTGCATGGATGCATACTGGCCTCCCCATACACCTCCATAAGAACGGCTTCCCTTGGCGTGTCCCGCATTATAAAGTCCCTCACTGGCAATACACCATTGAACCGTAGTATAATGGTTGTCGTAAAAAATTGCACATTCTTCATTCGCCCAGCTGAAAGAACAATGGTCTATCATAATTCTTTTACAGTTTTCCACTGCAAGACCAGCCACCCCTTCTGAAAGGGCTTCTGCCCCAGCATCAAGACCGGGACGAAACCGCAAATATCGAACAATAATATTCTCTCCCCGTAGGGTCATTACCTCATTTTTCAGACAAATGCCGTCTCCGGGTGCCGATTGCCCGGCGAGAGTAAGGTTGGACCTTGACACCCCAAGTTCTCCCTGCAATTCAATAATCCCTGAGACCCTGAATACAATTGTAAGGGGTCTGGGTATTTTAAGGGTGAGCCCTGGAAATGTCGGATGCTCGATGGTATCAATGGCCTGTTTCAATGCCCATCTCAGGCTGCCTTCGGGTGGATTATTGACATCATCCAACACATTGGTAATCTGTATGACATCTCCTCCCCTTCCCCCGGAAACAAATTTACCAAATCCTTCGGCCCCGGGAAAGGCTATTTGTTGAGCATGGACAAGCCCATGTGTCGATATTGCCGCTAATATAATTAGGAGCCTTATCGCTTTATATATTCTTCCGAAATTTATCATCGTTTCTCTTTTCCTTTAGTCAATTTTGTAAGTCTTTAAATAGTTCAAAATATACACTGCTTCCTTAAGTGGTTTCCCATCCTGTTCCAGATCAAAATCCTGGTCCGTCGGTGTATCCGTATCCGGAAACCGCCTGATACCGCCGGTCCGGAAAGTTATCTTTTCCAGCTGCCTGACCGGGGTGAAAAATAAACCGGATGCAGATTTCTTATCATTAACAAATACCTCGTAAAACCGGTTTTGAGTTTGGGCTTCAATCCGAATAATGTACGTGGTATTCTTTTCATATTTTAAAATATTCTTCAGGCGGTATCCTGCCTTATGTTTTATGTTACCATCCGGATCAAACTGTAAACGCAATGCGGGCTTACCTCTTCCATTCTGCAGTTCAATATACAATTCTCCACCCGCATCCTGGCCCGGAATCACTGAAAATTCAACCTTTACATCCTTTGTGGGAGGGAAAAGCCTTTCGGCCTTTGCATAATCAAATTCATCTTTGTCCCGCAATACAAGCTGTCGAATTCCTTTCCCGCTGGTTTCTATTTGTACAGGAGCCCAGTTGGGACTATAAATATTCCATTTCTCCAGTTCACTGCCTTCTGGCATATCATTGAAGGTTTCCGATACATGATCCACGGCTTCCTCAAGTATGGGTACAGGTATGGATGCCGCCCAGATATCTTCCTTATTCATACTGTAGCTTACCCAGAGTTTTCCGTCAGAGGGAGTCCCATTTCCTTCCAGGATGCCCCTGACGTATTGGGGACCGTAGGACTTGTAATTTCCTCCATACCGCATCCCTGTTATCTCGCCATTGACAAGGAGAAGATTGTGATAATCCAGTCCATCTTCACTCACCGAGACCGCCAGAGGCCATCGAAAGTCGGAAGGATTGTATACCGTGGCGTACCTCCCGTCGGAAGTTTGTTGTCCCCATATCTTTGCATTGGAATTCACAAATCCGGGGGCCCTCTTAGGGGTGGTCCAGGTAGTCCCCTCATCCCTGCTGACAGCAGTCAGGGCATGTTTCCAGAAACCCACTACCCTGCCATCATCCAGGTGGTAATAACAAAATGCCTTGTATTCCTTTTTCAGGGGAATAAGGGGATCATCACGGTCCGATTCCTCGTTCCATTGTTGCATGAGGAGTGGATTACCCAGGACCTCATTGCAGGCTGTAATAAAGCCTTTATCCGGACTGCTTGTAAAATTGGGATACTCGGTATTGCTCTCATCCCAACCATGGTTGTATCGAATAAAAAACACCGGGCCAAGGCTGCCGTCCTCCATTATCTCCCGAACAACCCGGCCAATTCCTTTCCCGTCGTTCGGCTTATCTTTATTATCCAGGCATATACCATAATATCCAAAGCTCAATAGGCGATTTTCACTGGATACATAAAATCCCATTCGCTGATGCATAACGGCGTACAGGTCCCTGGCTACTCCTTCTCTGCCCTCCTTGGTCGTCCCATCGGGTATGGGGTAAGGAGGGAAAAGTACAAGCGGCATTTTCCAGTGGTAGCCATCCCCTGAAACAGCCAGCATGGCCTGTCCGGGTGGTATATGTTCACCCACCGGATTACTGAGATACTGCAGGAAAAACTGATCATTCCAGAAGGCCAGATTAGGTCCATGATTATAGGTCCATCCAAAACCATCCGATTCCTCAGGGTATTCTCTGTTGGCCCTCATAACCTGAATATTATGCACTCCCATAGCAGGATGGAGCTGTCCATGGTGATAATCAGGATTGCTTAATCGTTCACCGCTGTAGATGGGAATTTCAGGAGAATTATCCTGGCTTCGCGTACAACCCAGCAGACAAATCAGAATTATTATACTGCCTGATATTTTACTCATTATCACCTGAATTTCTTTGATTTGAAAATGTTTTCATTTCCTCTGACCTTTTGATCAGCTTTTTGACTGTTTTTTCATCCGCAAGGAAAATCGTACCATGCTTATGTCCGGCAGGCAGGCTGATCTCATTTGTAATATCCTCGAAATTAATGAAATCAGCTGTTCTCACAGCAGCGTATATTTTGTCCCTGTAGGCATCAAAATATATCAGCCATGCATCTCCGGATTTTAGCACACTCGGGCCTTCCGTAAACTGTTCTGTAAAAGGATCTGAGGCCTCTGTCCAGGGTCCCATAGACGATTTACCGAATGCTACTTTGAGATTCCTGTTAGGCCGGGTATTGTCCTTTAGCACCAGCACATAATCCTCTTTCCCTCTATTCACAATAACCGCATCAATAATACTGAAGCCCGGGTCGATATACAAACGGGTATCGGTAAAAGTTTCAAAGTCCGATGTGCTGGTATAATACATCCTGTGATTATTATTCTCCTCCTCGATTCCTTTCTCAAAACGAAAAGGAATGGTCGATGCCCATAAAACGGTAAAGATCCCTGTATCCCTGTCATAGTAAAGTTCAGGGGCCCATACATTCACGGTTGAGGGTTCATGCTGCATTACAGGGATAAATTTCTGATCGGACCAGGTAATAAGGTCATCGCTGAAAGCATAACCAAAACCCTTATCTCCTTTCCATGAGGAGGTCCAGACCATATGGAAGCGACCGGCGGCATCCCGTACAATGGAAGGATCCCTCATCAATGAATCCTTTCCCACCACCGGTTTCAGATAGGATCCTCCCAGGTCGGTCCATTGATAACCATCATAACTGTAAGCCAGGTAAAGGCCATCTACAGCAGGTTCCCGGAATGAGCTGAATAAGAATACTTCCTTTTCCTGCCCGCAAGATGTTAGCAATGGACCTATTCCTGTAAACAGGATGGCTGCTAAATATAAAAAACGGATCTTATGCATGAATACATCTGTTCATTAAATATTTGAATCCAGGACCAGGACCCAGTCATTACCCGCAGCCGGTTCGCCAGGAGGATTAAAAATCTGCTTCCCCACATTATCAAATTCTCCAATATCAATGCTTTCTCCGATCCTCGGGTCAAACCAGGCAGCTTTCACGGAACTACCTTTTATAATTCCCATGTTAACTTCAATATCCCGGCCTGTATATGTATACACCATGGCATAATCCTTGCCCCGGGTGGCAATCTGGTAATCGTACTTTTCTCCCTGGGTGGTTCCGACAAGGGACTGATCCGGAATGCGATCAAAATAGGATCGGGAAAGCATCAGGTCCCGTAAATACATTAACTGTGATGCACCGGGTGCATTAATCGCGTCATACCAGTATTCCCTGGCACCATATGCGGGCTCTTCATCCACTGGTTTATAGAATTGCATGACCCCGCTATGTCCATAGGTAAATCCACAACTTCCTGCGAATACAGACCAGTATGCATACCTTCTGACATCCTTATCGATCCAGAAAGGTTCAGAAGGATCATGTAAACCCTGTGGAATCCCCTCATAGGAGGGTTCACCGTCAAGTGTAGGTTTCACCGGAGACAGAGCATAGTCCTGAAGTGCATATCTCCAATTATCTTCTCCATAACCCAACTCGGAATCATCCTGGTCATAACGGCGGTGCCCGGACTGAAACATATTAAAATCCAGCCAGGATTCATCGTGAAACCACATGGATGATTGCATGCGACCAAATGGATGGAAGGTAATCAGGTGATCCGGGTCATGCTGGTTAATAGTGTTCCCAATGATCTGCCAGGTTTGAGTTGAATCAGATCCTTTGACATCCCCCCCATTCAACCAGATAATATTCTCCCTGTCTTTATAACGATCCGACAGCCAGGCAGCATATGTGGCGGCTTCCTCCCTGCTGACATGTCCGCCTCTTACATTGGATCCCCAGGCAGGAACAAGGGCCATAAATAATCCCTTTTCGGCAGCCAGGTCAATGATGTAATCGGCATGATCCCAATAATCATATTGAACAGAATCTGTAAAAAGATTGCCTTCCGTTTCCAGGGGCTGAGCTACATTACCCTCCACCAGGGCCAGATCGCCGTACACATTACTCACAGACAATGAGTGGAGCACCATAACCTGAATTACATTGAAACCCAGGGCGGCCCTGTTTTCCAAATAAGTTTCTGCTTCCTCCCTGTTTAATTTGCGAAAAAGTAACCAGCCGGTATCTCCCAGCCAGAAAAATGGATTCCCATTCATATCTTCAAAAAATCGCTGGTTTTCAGATATTTTCAAGGCTGTGAGTCCATCGGTTGTATCTTCTGTCTTACAAGCCATTGAAAGAAGTACAAGACCAAGTAGGAGCAATAATATTTTTTGCATGAGGGACTTTCTTTGTTTATTCTTTGTTTATTCTTGTTTACTCTGTGGCTAGTCTGTTCTTATTTTTTTGTTAACCAGATTACTGAGGGTCCTTTACCCGGCATTTCAAGATCAACTTCCCTACCTGCCCTGAGTGAGATGCTTTTTAGAATTTCTCCACTTTCCGGAGAGATCCAGCTGACCTGATATTTGCCCCTGGATTTGCCCGGTGAAATCGCCAGCTTATCAGTTCCCTTAGCAAAAAAGATTTTCTCTCCATTCTCTCCGGATAGAATTTTTAATTGGTTTGCCTTTCTGTCTCCGGAAACGGCAATCATTCCGGTTGCGTCGGTAAGAAATTCTTCGGGAAGGGATGCTGGCAATTGGGGCAGGGAACCTCCTGCCATGAAAACAGCCCATCCAAAATTAGCAGATCCTCTTTCCGAACAAATTACAGCTTTCTCAGGCCATGCCTTCCTGTACTCGTTGACTGCCCTGTATACCTGGTCAAATGAGCGTCCACCGGGAGGTATTTTTCTTGCATGCTGCCGCGGTGCCATATGCAATCCCCCTCCAGGAGCATAAAGGGAACCATCACTACGGTAGGCCCAGTAACGGATATCTATTATTTCCACCAGTGCAGAACGCTTCGGATCCATTAGAATTGAATCCTGCACATCCTTTGTGCTGCTCAAGGCAACCAGGGCATCATTTCCTGTCTCAGCCTCCCACTCTCCAATTACATCCAGCCAGAATTGAATGAAGTGCAGGGGACCTGTATATTCAGCACTGATGGCATGAATTACATTGGTATTTCCGGCAAAATTATCCAGGCATTTCCGGATGTAGGACCTGTGGAGATCCTTTCGCCGGGGATGCAGTGTATCATAAAAATGTCCATCAAAAAATATACGCTTATCCCCGGCATAATTGGGAGGTTCCGGGAATCCGATCTGGTTAATATTATTCGCTGTCCTCCATGGGAAATCTGCATAATGGGCCCCGGCTTCAATAATATTATGCTGGAAATAATGATGATGAAACAAAAATTTGCCGGATGATTCAGCCTTATCCGAAAATTCATCCAGGCGCTTCCAGTACCATTCATTGTAACTCTCCAGGTCATATTTACTCAATCCATCCCAGGCTGTTCCAACACCTGATCGCTTGAAGGGCTGTTCATACAATGGGGCCCATACCTCTCCATCCATCCTCCGGATTCGTTCATGATCATCCCTCCTTCGGTCATACCACAGCCCGTAATTGTGTTCGATAGCAATAACATTATTTGCACTCATCCAGTTAACGACAGTATCCAGCACATCCGTATAACCCAGGCCATACCTGCCAGGTACATAACGGGTAATAGCCGGCCTTGCCTTCACAGCCTCATAGGGCCTGGCATCCCCCCTCCACCAGGGAACACCTGTCCGTGAACCTGAAAGAAGCCTGCCTTCCTGAACCAGTAATCCTTTTTGGATCTGGATTGGGACTGATATTTCCTCCTCATCAATTGATTTGCCGGACCTGCTGGATCTGCTGGATTTACCGGAAATGGCCGAAGGTCCGAAAGGGATGGTTCCCGACTGGGACAATACAGTAGAATCTGCTGAGACAAGGATGGGATTTCTATCCGATGCTTCCCTGATCCATTCCTTCAGGGTAAGTGCAGGGAAAAAGGCCTGGGCGTCAAGTTCTGCTGCCAGCTGGGGAGTTGGACTGGTACTTGATATATATTGAAAAGGTTTTACCCGGTCCTCAAAATCAGATGGAGGTCGGTTCAACCGCTCCGCCAGTTGTGAATAATACAGGCTCCTGGGTTTTATATGGCTATTTGATTCTTCCCAGTATGCATCCCCCGCAAACTGTGCCCAGCAACCGAATACCCAGTTATTGGCTGCAGGAGGTTTAAAACATTCAATCCGGGATGCCGAGCATTGCCAGAGGACTGAATTCGCAGCGGTCCATCCCGCCCCCATGGCATCCTGTCCCCTGTTCTTCAGGCTCAATGCCTGTCCCTCTACATTGACAATATCAAACAGTATTCCGGAGGCCCAACTGTCGATGGTTCCGCTAAAACTATAAGGTAAGTAAGATTCACATTCAACAAATGCATTGGGACCGGCTGCACAAAATCCAGCTGCAAAATCATGGTATCCATATTCGGCATATATCCTCTGAAACAGGCATTGCTGTCCCATTGTAAAAAAACTGTACCTGCGCTGTCCCCCAATCTCTGATACAGGCGATAATGACAGGCAATCTTCTACGGTTATTTTCCTGGCGGTTTCATAAACAGCAACTGCAGACCCGGCAAAATTTGAGAACTCAACCTGCCGGACCCAGGCATCTTCCACATTTTCCATGGTGATGGCCATCCAGCAATGAGATTCATCCTTCAGGTTTTCGGAATCAAAGGAGGATGCAAGTTTCAGGTTTTCTATTCCGATGTTCCGGATCCGGCCGGACCAGGAGCAGGAAATAAGTTTCCCCCCTCCATAGGCAGAATCAAGAGCGGTGGTCAGGGGGATATCAAGCTTAATGGTATTGCTGTCAACAGAGGAGATGGACCGCTCCCATACAATATCACGTTTCCCGGGCTTCCATCCCAGCCATTCAGTTTCTCCCCCAAATTCAGACATAGAAAGCACATCGATCCAGCTCTGTGTGGAGGGCCTTTGTATAAATACCTTTTCACCCGCCTCCAGGGTATGCCCTCCTTTGATATGAATTTCTGTGGCATTGAGAGGGACCATAGGTTCATCGATATCATAAGATTTGATATTCCGCCGGTTGTCAATTCCGGCAATTCGGATCAGGGTCATCCGGTCGGTACCTTCGGCGAGCAATACAGTACCCTTATCATTCATGCCGCTTCCGCGGATAACGATGCCGGATGCGGAAATCTTCAAGTCTGCCCGAGACCCGGTAAACACCCTTCTGCAATAGGATTGCTCCCCGGAATCCGTTTTCATCCGGTTCAAGGCTGCTGAGATGGTCTATGGCAGATTGTATAAGGACAGTAGCATCCCCATTCCTCAGGGGCACAATCAGGCGTACCGGTACATCCGGAATTTCCTTCTCGGAAGCCTGGTATCCACAGTAGGAAAAATCCGGAATGTTATTGATCTCCTCACCCTCTAGCGGAATGAACTATTTTACTGCCGGAAAACTGTAAAAAACAGAGAACAATTACAGTCCTGTATATAGTATGAAAATTCATTTTCTTTCCTGTTCAGCTTTTTTAAGATCATATCCCTCCGCAGACAGGTAATTATTGATCTTTCCCTTGTATTGACCAAACCAGTAGTGTTTTTCCTCGGAAGAACCTGCATCCATGGCAATTTCACGGGCTTCAACAAGCCAATCCATTATTTTTTCCTTCTGTTCCTGTGTCAGGTCGGGTAAAAGGGCAAGATACCCTTCGTAAGTATTGCCAAGAATTCCATAAGTCATCCCATCCTTAACTCCATCTACCTGTGAAGGAGAAAGGTATTTGGACAGGTCTCTCAGATAATTTTTATGCAGCTTGGCGATTTTCTTATCCGCAGAAGCAATAATCTTCTTCTTCTCCTTCTCAATGACCAGGGGACAGAGATCCCTGGAATTTGAAATGCTAACCAATTCGGCATCACGGGCATCATGAATCTCGCTCAGGTGGTAATATTGCATGGCTATTATATCCCCTACCTCAAGAGCCATTTCCGGATCCTTAAGATCAAGGGACAAAACAATTTTTTCAGCTCTCCGGGTAACCACCTTCAAATACTCCTCATCCAGTTCCGCTGCTTTATCCTGTCCCGCTAAAGGATTGACCATGAACAAGGCCGCAACTATGCCCAGGAGTATCCTGAAGTTTTTAACGTTCCACTCCATTGTTTTTCTTAAGTGTGTCAAAATTATTATTCAGATCTTTCCAGTCCGTTTTCGATGTCGGATCAATCCCGTTAATATACATTTCAATGTTGGTATAGCCATCCCCATTGCAATCCGCTGTTGCATCCGATGGGTCTTTGGGATCTAAGCCCAGTTTGGCATATTTTTTCTCCCAGGAATCCGGCATACCGTCCCCGTCTGAATCCTTATAGGATTTCCCTGAATATTCAGGATATCCTCCCACCTGTTCAATATTCTTTATAATACCCTTCTTATAGGAATCGGCAGGAAGGCGGTGAGTGATATATTCACTTCCGGTGGTAGCATCTGTATTTTCAATGTATTCAATTTTCCCGGTCCTTACCTGTCGAATGATTCGTTCATCCACTGCGTCCCTGGCCGGCAGAGTTGCTCCGGCATTATCAAGTACAAATTCATAGGCTTCCTCCGTAGGCATGATATTCATCCATGGCATGGGAAAGGGCTTGTCCACCCTCATCCGTTTCTGGTAATCAGGGTATTTTTCCATGTCATCGAACTGAACACCTCCGTCCCAGTTATCCAGTGTTACCTTTTCATTTCCCTCAACAATATTCCCATCAACGTATGCCCTGCCGTACACCTGGTACCCCAGGTAACTGCGCCCGGATTCCGGTTTAAGTATCCTGTATGCAATGGGCTTGTCAAGAGGGGTGATAGGTCCTGGTTTGTAATAATTATTGATGATATTAAACAGACCTGTGTAATCTGCCCCGTCAACGGTCCTGTGCCACCAGTTAAAAAGGACATTATTAGTAAAATTAAAAATACCGTTCCAGCCAATGGATGGGTTCCTACCCGTATTGCAAGCCCAGAGGTTTCGGATGAAAGCAGCATTTTCACCTCCCAGGGTGCTTCCAAAGGAATGATTATAAGTGTCAAGGGCTTCGGAGGATATGGAATTCTGGATGGTCAGGTTAACTGTCCCTAGTTTAGCTGGATTATTACGTGGATCTTTCTGGTACATATGCCGGTAAAGGGAGATATTCTCATCCAGTCCCCAGCTTGCCGAAATATGATCCAGGATAATATTTCCCACGGTATTGCCTCCCAGAGCATCGTCTCTTCTTCCTACATCTGTGGATCCCCTCCTGAATCGCATATGCCGGATGATACAGTCATGGGTATCGATCCAGACCGATTCACCTGCAATACAAACCCCGTTGCCCGGAGCTGTTTGTCCCGCGATGGTAATATAAGGTGCCCGGATAATAACCGGGGTTTCCAGGGGGATTATACCCGCCACGTTGAACACAATTATTCTGGCTCCGCCCTGCTCACATGCTTCCCGGAAGGTACCCGGACCGCTGTCCTCCAGGCTGGTAACCGTGATTACTTTTCCTCCCCGTCCGCCATAGGTGTACATTCCTCCACCCTCAGCTCCCGGAAATGCGGGAATTTCTGCCTGTGGCAGGTCTGTTGGCCTGGACGCCCATGGAATATAGGGTTTACCTTCATCAGCTTCTTTTTCAATAATGGGTAATGCTTTTTCCCAGGCCTCCTGGGATTTCTTTTCTGTTTCCTGCATCATTTTCTCGGATTCCTTTGCGATCTCATCCGGCACTTTCGGATACTGTGCCTTCGTGGGAGAGAATATTAGAATAAGTCCAACAAGAGAGAAGATCAATATTTTTACTTTATCCATTATTTTTATTTTACAATTGGTTCTGATTTTTATTCGCTCAGATTAATAATTTGTTCTGTTTGCTATTTATTATCCCGTTCAGAATGTCCGCCATGCTATTTTAGAAATTGTCAGATTCCCTGACTTATCAGTATATCTAACAATATAGATGCCAGTAAGAATACCTGAAAGATCCGCATTTTCTGCATTATTCCCTTCCATTACCTTGAGCCCGTTCATCGCATAGATACTGAAATCAACCTCTTCATTGAAAACCAGTCTGTTCCCCCGGATCAGCAGCTGATTCAATTCTGTTTTGAGGGGATTGGTGTACAGGGCCGGTTCATTGGGGAATCCACTCAGATTTCCATTCTCTGAGACCGATTTTGCGCTGAATTCATGTTCCCCGGAAGGGATATCCTGGAGCTCAAAAAATCCGGTTTCAGACAATCCAATGGCAGAATCGTTCCTGTAAATTACGTAGCCAACAGCATTGGCCACTTCATTCCATGTCAGTTGACTGCCATCATTCTGGACATTTTCGGGTGCAGGAAGGGACCAGGTAATCGGAACAGGATCCCAAACCACATTGTCTTTCTTCAGGAAATAACCGAGATTATAGTAATTCTTCACCTCTTCCTGGCTCAATTGTTTGCTCCATGATACCCGCATACTCACATCTACGGGGTTTCCCATGCTGTCAACATTCAGGTATTCTGCATAACATCCGCTCAGGTGGTTATTCCCTTCCCAGGTTGACCATCCGGCAGGTTTGATATGATCGCCCAGGATGCATTGAATGAAGACAGAGGAAGCATCTGGCTGCCAGGGTCTTCCAAGGGAGTAGGAGGACAGAGAAACATTAGGTTCCGCAGTAACATTACACTCCAGGAACAGGAGGCCATGGTAGAATTTCCCTTCGGGGGTATTGCTCACAAGTTTGGTATCTGCAGGGGCAGTGATATAAGAACCTCCTGATTTTTTGCAGTTTACCTCAGATTTATCAAACACTGTTGTTGCATCCCCGTATACAAAATCTGTCGTTCCCTCGACCCGGCAGAGCAGGTTGTACTGCCTTCTTTTATGAGCATAATAGGTGTCCTGGTTCCCGATAAAATTACAATTCTTGAATACCATCCTGTCCCCCGTCGTTCGAATGGCTACTGCCTGTCCAACCGGACCCGCAGTATTTACAAAACTTATGTTCTCCGCATAAAAGTCCGTCGCGTCGGCCAGGAATGTATATGAATCAGCTCCTGACATCCCGTTTTTACCGGCATAGTCATCCCAGGAAATGATGACCTTTTCGGGGTCCTCTCCGATCAGGCTGACATTGATTTTTGAAGGAGTAAGGTTGACTTTCTCATGGTAGGTCCCACCTAACACAAATATCCTTGTCCGCTTCGATGAATTATCCGGAACTGCATTCAGGGCAGCCTGGATGCTTGTATAATCACCTGAACTGTCAGCCGCCACCACCTGGTCAAAAACCTGTCCGGTAGTATTAATGAGGGCAAACAATAAGCCACCAAGCAACAAAAACTGTTTAAAAAATTTGCTTATCCTTCCCCAATTCTGCATATCAACTAATTATTAGACAATCCATTTACGAAAACTCCATTTACAATAAGGGATCAAATGTGCCATTTGCCCAGCCCAGGGTTTGCTCAACAGCCGGACTCCTGTCCAGGATATTCTGGGGAATGGCAAAGAAATTATACTGTGGTTGCGGGAAGTTGATCAGGTAATCTGCATCCAGCGTCCTTGGTATCACAATGAAATACTTTGTGTAGTCCGGCGAGTTAATATCCATATCATCTCTCAGGGTATCAATAGCAGCCGTACTGTAGGGAGGTTTCGCCATAATCCGGAGTCCCCTTCTCTGGGTCCCGTTCAACTTCGGTGTATTACTTCCCAGGTCCTCAGCAAACATATTATGCCTGCGGAGGTCCCAGTACCTTTTGTTCTCAAATGCAAGTTCGATCTGGCGTTCCCAGATAATTGCCTCCCGCATGGCAGCCCTGTCCATATTTTCGTCCAGGCCGTACAAATTACCCGGACCTGGTTCGATACCAGCCCTTTCCCTTATCTTTGCCAGTATCCCGTATGCCTCATCCCGCTTATCAAGCTCATTGGCACATTCGGCAAGGTTCAGCAGCACTTCAGCAAACCGGATCTCAATCCAGTCCGTCGGGGTCCTGGTAACATCCTCCATATGTACCTGGGGATCACTCGCTTTTTTACAGTAAAATCCTGTGGATGGAGTGATACTGAACTCCTGGCTATTCAGGAAATAGGTCCACTGCACGGTATCTGCCCTGCCATTCATCTTCCATGATGTTCCATTATAGGCTAAAGTGGCATAAAAACGGGGGTCCCGATTCTGCCAGTAATATACACTGTTGTATCCGGATCCGGGATCCGCAATCCTTTTACCGTTCTTCATGGGAAAGGACTGGACAAAATTCCATGTCGGATTATTGCTTCCTGTACCCCCGCCTGAAGGGGGCCGGCATGAGGACTCCCAACCTCCCGGATGATAGGTATCATCGTAGGAACGTATCATAATGGCTTCCTGGTTTGCATATCCTTCCGTGAGGAAGATGGCATTAAAATCCTCCAGCAGCCCGAAACCTTCCGTCTCAAGTAAATTTTTCGCCTCAAGGTTGGCATCATAAGCCCTCTGCCAGCGGTCGGCGGCATTATCAGGATTGAACTGGGGACTGGCCCAGAATACCAGCACCCTGCCCTTCATGGCAGCCGCAGCTCCATTGGTCAGTCTTCCGTAATCTGCAGGATTGTCCCATCTGGCAGGCAGTGACTCAATTCCTTTATCCAGATCGCTAACTATCTTATCAATGCATTCTCCGGTAGGGCTTCGGGGAACATTGATTTCATCGGTCCATGGATCCTGTGCGGTCATCACCATAGGCACGCCACCGTAAAGGTTCACCAGTTCCCAGTACCTCCACGCCCTCAGGAAATATGCCTGCGCATTCAGCAATGATTTGATATCATCACCCAGTGCACCGTTATCAATCCCTTCAATCATAAGATTGATGTCCCTTATCTTGGCATAGGTATACAGGCTGAATGTCCCCACACTGTTCTCCCCCAGACGCCCGTATATATAATCGTTGTCATTGTAGGTCTCTTCCGAATTACCTGAATTGGTGGCTAATGCGAATCCGGGAATATTTTCGGCATACAATTGATTCAGGTACATGGTGGATAAATTTAAATTATCCCATGCTGTTTCATCAATGGAATTCAGGTCACTCTTGTCCAGCACCCTTTCACAACCAGTCCACAGAAAAGCTATCAGAAGCAGGTATATATATCTTTTTATCATCTCCTTTGGTTTTTCTTGGTTACAATGTAATGCTCACACCCAGGTTGAAAGTTTTCATAAGGGGATAGCTGTTGTACTTGGCAATGGCATCCTCCTTGTAATCAAAGGTACTAACCGGGGTCCAGAGATTAGTCCCTGTAAAATACACCCTGAATGCCGGAATATTGTATTTCGTAGTCAGGGATTGAGGCATTTGATAGGAAATAGTCAGCACCCTTAACCTGAGCTCCTTGACATCCCTGATCCAGAAAGAATTATGCTTCTGGTTGTCGCTTGAAAAATAGGGACTAGGAAAGGCCCCATCCTGATTGTCCGGTGTCCAGCTATCAACCCAGAAGGCAGGAACATTAGAGTTGGAAGTTGGGGCTGCACGTGCATTTTTTTCATACAGCTTTTGCTGAATGCCCCAGGAAAGGTTGAAGTTTGCATCCAGTTTAAGTCCTTTCCAGGCACCGCCCAGTGAAATGCTGCCCGGAAGCAGGTGTTTCCACTGCAGGTTCATGGCAGGTACAACGATATGCATCTGGTCGTATAAATCTACTCTACCATCGGGTTCGAACATATATGCAAGTTCCCCTTCTGCTGTATTGCCCGGTCTTCCAATATCCTGAAAATTCAGCATTCCCAATCTTGGTGTTTCCTGAAAAATCGTAAAATCCGGGTTCTCCGCCAGGATTGCATCCAGTTGCTCCTGGGTGTTAATGATACCGTCGACCACGTATCCTGTTTCATACCCATAACTCGGTCGACCTTCCTCGTCAAGGAAAGTACCTATCACTCCTGCCGACTGAGGTTTTTTCAAAACCCTGTTGGTGCCGAATTCAAAATTACCCCGAATGTACCAGCTGATCTCCGTTCCCGGGAAATGGTCCCTGTATCCCAGGCTCATGTCATAACCCCAGGCTTTCATCTCTCCATAGTTTTCCTTTGGTATTTTATCAATACCGGTACTTGTCGGCATCTGGGAATCCCTTCCGGTTATAATATCATAGGTATACTTATAGTATGCATCAACACTCCATGCGATCCTGCTGTCAAGAAACTGGAAATCCATTCCCCAGTTGTAATAATTTGTTTTTTCCCAGCTTACTCCTGTCAGGGCAAGTCCGCTGTTAGCTGCCTCCAGTCCCGTTACCAGGTAATCCCCAAAAAGATAGTCCCCTGCCAGACCAAAACTGTATTTCCACTGGTATCTCCGGATGTTGTCATTTCCCAGGAGACCTGCAGAGGATCTCAGTTTCATATAATTAATGAATTGAATATTGTTGCGAAAAAAATCCTCCTCTGACAACACCCAGCCCACGGCAACTGAAGGGAACAGTCCCCATCTTTCCTCAGGGGCAAAAAGGGTTGAACCTTCATACCTGAATGATGCTTCCAGTATATATTTATTGGCATACAGGTAATTGAAACGGCCAATGGAAGAGAGCCTTCCACCCTCGTACATGGCCCCGTCTATGATAGCAGTATTCGGATCGAATGCCCGCTGTGTTTCCATGCCCTCGAACTGAACATTTTCCTGAATGGCCCTGAAAGTATGAGAGTTCGATTCGGCCTGTTCATATACGATCACGCCGTCCACATGGTGCAGTCCAAAATCCCTGCCGTAAGAAAGTGTGGCGTTCAGCTGGTAAAGGCTGCCATAATTATAACTTTCGAAGATCCGGTTGGTATTGTTCACCAACCTGCTGGGCGGATCTGCCAGTTCATCGGTGATTAGATGGCCGTTGTATCCCGGATCTGTGTTCTTTTTAAAATTATAAAGGGTATACGGAATGATGTATTGTTTCCCGTATGAATGATCTTCTCCACGGTTGAATGAAACACTGGCAGACATACCCTTCAGGAAAGGGAAATCATATTTGAGGTTAACATTGATACTGTTGCCCTTTGTGCTGCTTCGCTTATAACTATTGGAATTGATCAAGGCTTCCGGATTCCACCAATCACTGTCCTCCACCTGGTCCACCGGCAAGCCCTTATTATAAGAAGGTATCCATTTCGGTGCCTGCAGTAACTGAGCGAAGGTATTTTCAAGGGGTTCGCTGGAATCGTCTCCTTTGTAGAAAGGGACCTGCACCTTTTTATCATTGAGGCTGAGGTTGAAGGATGCGGTCAGGCCTTTGACTATATCAGCCTCGATTCCCAGTCTCAGCGAGTACTTCGACACATCCAGATTCTTGAAATTTCCAGTCTCATAATAGTAGGAACCTCCCCCGAAATACCTGACCCGGTCCGATCCCCCGCTTATATTCATGGTGTGACGTGTCAGGGCAGAGGGTTTCCAGGCACTCTCCAGCCAATTATAATCAAGCCCCTTAAAGGCTTCCAGTTCGGCAGGTGTATACCGTGGCGTTGTGCTGTCATTCCCCATACGCATAATTTCATTCAGCAGGGAACCATGATCATAGGCACTGAGCATCTCCGTGATTTGCGTAACATCAGAAATTCCGTAAGAACCTGAATAGGTGATTTTTGCCTTACCTTCCTTACCCATTTTTGTTTCTACGATTACCACCCCGTAAGCTCCCCGGGCACCATAAACTGAAGCGGAAGCGTCCTTAAGAACGGATATACTTTCCACCTCACTTGGATCCAGCAGGTCAAAGGTCTGTTTATCCCTAATAAAACCATCGATGACATAAAGGGGCTCAGAAGTCGCACTGTAGGTATTCTCCATCCTGATACTAAGGGAAGTTGAGGCTCCCGGGCGGCCTGTGCCCTGTCCAATGTTTACCCCTGCCATTTTCCCCTCCAGCAATGTGGACAGGTTAGTCGCAGGAATATCTTCCACTTCCTCTGCCCTGATATTTTCAACCGCTCCTACCATGTTGGCCCGTTTTACACTTCCATAACCGACCACTACCACCTCTTCCAATTCAGCCAGGTCCTCCCGCAGAATCAGGCTGATAGATTCCTGTCCCACAACAGATATTTCCTGGGTAGTAAATCCTACGTAGGAAACAACCAAAACATCCCCGTTTTTAGCATGTATTGTAAACTGGCCATCAATATTGGTGATAGTCCCCTGAACAGTCCCTTTTATTACAATATTGACACCGGGTAATGGTTCACCTCCCTGATCCACGATCAGGCCGGTAATGTCAAATCCGCCTTCATCCTGCCCGGACATCACCTGCATTCCTGGAAAGTTTATGCACATGACAATGGCAAGAAAAAATAAGCATCGCATCCGGGATCCGGCTATTTCCCGGTATTGATTTCCTCTGTTTACAGACTTTTTCATAGTGATTTTATTGTCGTTATGGCAGACCCGGTCACAAATGCCCGTAATCTACCACCTATGGTGATAAAAGAAACTCCAAAGGAGGATCATATTGAAATGACCTCTAGTATTTCTGATCTAATTTAAAATCTTCCGGGTATGCAATCTGGTATCCGATTTCGCCTTGACAATATAGATACCCTGGGGCAGATCACTGATTGACATATTTTCAACACGGTTCGCCTGCTTCATAAGGATTCCGTTGATGCTGTAAACCTGTATATCCCCGGGCTCTGACAACCTGATCATCCTGTTATAGCATGATATCCTAAGTTGATCTGCTGCATATGGCCTGGCGCTCAGGTTGGATTCCCTGTCCCCGTATATTTTCAGATCATGTAACCTTACAGTCTGCCCATTTCCTTTGGTAAAACGTAAGAGCACACTGTCACCGGGAGACAACAAAGATCCTACATACAATCCATCCTCCCATAACATTCCAAAGGCAGAATTCTGGCAATTATATGGATTTGGTTGAGGAACAGAAGTGGATATATTGCCCGTTTGCATGCGGATGGTATCCCAGGTATCTCCATAATCCTTTGACATAGCAAAGGTAAAACCGCGCTTGTTCCCCCCGGTACTAGAATGTGAGAACCGTATTGCTTCAATAAACTCCACCTGGCTAAGGTCGATGATAAAATGTCCGTCTAAAGTAGCCCAGGATTCATATTCACGTGCAATCTCCACAAATCCCCTGGATACCTCTGCAGGAGTCCCGGGACTCAGTCCAGCCAGGGAATCCCTATACCAGAATGCCGGCATCCATTGAGGTGCAAATGCACAGTGGTGAAACTCGTAAAAAATGCTGTCCACTGTTTTAATTCCCTTTCGTGCAACCAGTGTATCAATATGTCCAGGATTTTGCAGGTCAAGGTTATCGCTGTTTCCCATATCCGGATTTTCATCGGAATGCAGAAAAGGAAAATCCGTAAAATCCTCTTCAATAAGAAGAGGTGTACCTGGCTGAAGGGTTACCCATCCTGTTCCCCAGCTCGGATCCTGGGCAAACAATGCGATACCTGTCAAAGCACAAAGAAAAAGAGTAAAAATCTTTCTTTTCATAGTTTTTGTTTTAGTTAGGCATTAGTATAAATATAAAATTTTATAAGGCTAAAAAATAATAACCGTAAATGCAACACTTATACAAATATATCCCGTTTATTTCCCCTATGCAAATAATACTTTCTTTCTTTCCTCTCTGGTATAAATAATATTTAGCGATCAAGTTCCAGGGCAGCCAGGATGAATGGTCCAACACCCTTGCTATCATTCTTGACGATTCTTTCGGTAATATAATACTCATAGCTCCCATCCCTGTATGGATTGCCACCGAGTCCGCAGCCACCGCATATATCGGTCATGCTGATCATGCCGTCCTCATCCTGGATGATAAACTGAGCCAGCAGATCGTCAAAAGCTTCATTGGCGATGTCCATGTATTTTGCATCCAGGTAGCCCTCTTTAGCTCCACGAGCAAAGGCATAGGTGAACATAGCTGTCCCGGAACCCTCAAGGTAATTACCCTCACGACCTCCATGGGCCAATAACTGGTACCATACCCCGGATTCTTCGTCCCTAACTTTAAGCACAGCCTCACAGGTGTTGTTTAATATCTCAATTACAGAATTCCTATCAGGATGGTCCTCTGGAAGATACTCCAGTACATCCACAATGGCCATCACATACCAGCCGGTAGCACGGCTCCAGAAATGTGGTGATTGTCCTGTTTCGGGATTGCTCCATTTTTGTTCTCTGCTTTCATCCCAGGCATGGTATAATAATCCTGTTTCAGGATCGACAGTCTTTTCTGCAATTAAAATAATCTGATGTGTAACAACATCGAACCATTCAGGCTGTTCAAATTCATATGCATATTGGGCCAGAAAGGCTGATCCCATATAGATACCATCCAGCCACATCTGCCAGGGATATCTTTTCTTATGCCAGAATCCGTCTGTCTCCGTCCTGGGGTGGTGTTTCATCTGGTCAACCAGCGTATCGATGGCCCGTAAATACTTAGGGTCGCCGTATCGTTTGTAGAGAGTAATAAGGTTCTTTCCCGGATTAATATTGTCAATATTATAGGATTCTTTACCATATGTCAGGATAGTACCGTCTTCCTGGATGAAATAATCCATAAAATCCTCCATATAATTCGAATAGGCTGAATCGACTGAACCCAGCTTGTCGATAGCCATTCCCAGCAGGGCCACATCGTAAGACCATTTGAAACTGGTCCGCCCATTATAATAACCCAGAGTATCATAGCGATTCATAACAGCATCAGCCATCTTGGTACTCCATTTATCTTCATTTTTTCCCTTGTCAGGGGAAATACAGCTTCCCGCAAATACGGCAAGGGTCAACAGAATGATCAGATTTTTTTTCATATCAATATTTTATCTCAGGTTTCAGTTTTATTTATCAGAATAAATTTATCGATTTTTCGTGAATTATTGGAGGAAATAAATATAATGTGTTTTATACATTTATCCCAAGCCTTCATTGTTAATTTTTTTAATCAATTATGAGATACCCAATCCCGCAGATTTTTACCTCACTGCTTATTCTATTTGATCAATGTTAATTTCTGAACCAGCACCTCATTTCCTATAGTAATCTTACTGAAATACACCCCTGATTGCAGCATAGGACTACCTCCTTCAAATACATTCCATGTTATTGTTACAAGACCGGGGGCATAAACCCGTTCTGGAATCATCCCGATCAGAGCTCCCGTAATGTCAAGTATTTTAATGTCTATTGCAGTTCTTGCCGGAATATTTAGTTCAAAATTCACTTCATCTTCAAATGGATTAGGATAAATCCGAATTTGAAAATCAGGTTTGAGAGATCTCTTTTCTACTATTGAGGAAGTTTCACTTCTTGCTATTTTCCGAATAAACCCCCGGTCGTTTTCCGTTATTAAAATGTTGCCATAATGATCAACTGATACACCTCTGGCTTCACTGATTTTATAGCCGGGTGATTGAAAATGCTCATCATCCCCTGAATGATATTCATCGCCTTTCCGGCCATCCAGGAAAAGGTTTATTATTCCGCTGGTATCCACATACCAGATTTGGCTTCCCTCATGGGTAGCAAGTAAGTAGGATTCGTCTTCCAAAAACCAAATCCCCCTTACTCCATACAATCCAGTCTCTGTAGCTTTAAATCCGTTTCCACCACCTGATGCCAGTCCGTTTCCGGCAATAATCACTCTCGTGCTGTCATTAAATACCCGGTATACACAATTCCCTCCCCTGTCAGTTACAACCAGGTGACCGGAAGGATCAACAATGATATGCCCGGGAGATGAAAAGCCGCTTGCGAAATTTTCAATTCCCTGTTCTTTTGTCCATTGCATTATACTCGATCCATTAACATAATAAATGAGCTCTTTATCCGGACTTACCCATAAGCCTCTGCCTAGTGAAGTCCCATTGGAATCAGCCACAATGGTTTCCAAATTCCCAGCCGTATCTACTTTACGAATTTTATCGTTACCGAGGTCATAAATAAAAAATGTTCCATCCGGTTGCACCCAAATTCCATTGGGTGAACTTAACTGATGAGCTGTGGCCGGTCCATCTCCATTATCGCCGGCTGTATTAGTTCCTGCGACCGTTGTAATAATTCCATCTGGAGTGACCTTTCGGATTGAATGGGCATCTTTATCCGCGATGTAAATATTCCCAAGGCTATCAGCCATTGCAAAATGGGGACGGGATAATTCAGCTTCATCAGCCTCTTTTCCCTCATATAATTCCTTCCATCCATTAAATCCGCCATCATCAATTTCACCTGCCCCTGCAATGGTACTCAGGATATCATACTCTGCCGCAAATTCTTCAAATTGCGAAAAAGAATTACTGCTAATGCAGAGTACAATTACTATTATTGAAATTCCTGATTTCATTTTCAATCAATACCGTTTAGATATTTCTCCAACATCGTGTATCCATCTTCTGTCACAATGTTTCTGTCGCTTGCATCATTTGGATTAAGTCCATTTTTCTTTTCCCATTTATCGGGCATTCCGTCATGATCAGAATCAGCAGGAGCTTTTGTACTTTTCAGTTCAGGCCAGCCACCAACATCGCTGGGACTATCAATAATGCCTTTATCGCCATATTTTGCTGTTCCATGAATTACATCATCAATAATATCTGCATCTACTTTATCACGTTTGGGTAAAGAACAGCCAACATGGTCAAGAACAGATTGAAAGGCTTCTTCAGCAGTTTGCTGATCAATTTCCATGGCAGGCCATGGTTCGTTGAGTCTGTACGCTGAACTTGTTTTTGTTACACCTAAAAGGTTATTAGCAGTTACCTCAGGATATCCCTCTACGAAATTATCGGAAACCCACCATTTACCGGCATCAGCATCTCCATCGCGTGATGAAGGATCAGTAATTCGGTTCCTCACTTTTGACTCAGTTGCAGGTCCCGGCTTATAATAATTGGCAATCATGTTAATCGTAGAATGCTCAATTGGCGGCTTACGCCTATCACCTTTCTGATGTGCTTCACCCCCATAGCAACTTGCATATCCCCAGTTATAAATTACATTGTTTCTGTGATCGTTATACCCGCAGCCTGAAGCCCAACGTGGATTGCGGCTATCGCTATGTGCTATCAGGTTATGATGCCAGGTGCCGTAGTTGTTTCCCCAGATACCCCCAAATCGATGTGAATCGGTTGTTTTGGGGCATGGTTGCGCGATAATGCACCATTGAACCGTTGTATTCTCATTATGGTAAAGTGTCATCGTCTCATCGGTACTCCAGCTAGCTGAAACATGGTCGAAGATAATATTCTTTTGATACCTGCCACCTATTGCGTCATTTGCACCCAAGGCCGGGTCCCACCTTACGCGAATGTACCGGATAATTATGTTGTCGGCCCCGGTAGAAAGGTTCCCTTTAATACATATACCATCGCCGGGTGCCGTTTGTCCGGCAATAGTAATATTGTCATTCTTGATACTAAAATTGCCCGTTATTGTACCCGAAACCCTGAATACGACAGTTCTGGGACCTTCAGCTTCCAATGCGGCCCGCAGGCTACCTTCTCCTGAATCATTGAGATTCGTGACTTCATATACATCTCCTCCACGTCCACCAACGGTATATTTCCCATATCCTTCAGCTGTTGGAAATGCAAGTTGTTGTGACCAGGAAATAGAGATAAATAGTAAAAACGCTACTGCAGTAAAAAAATATCTTTTCATGGTTTTATAATTTAATTTAAAACGAAGAAATAACTACAATCTGGAATAAACCTGGAATTCTTACTCAGGAATAATTGTATTATGCAAAAAATCCTCAGATTCCTGTAAGTGGTTTATAGCTTGTTTTAAAACCGATTATAAGAATTGCGATAGAAATACGACACATCAGATCCTTGGACATAAGCATCTACTATTCAATTTTGACAACTACCCTTTGATATCTTGTTAATTGTGGTGTGCCGGAATCCGTAACCTCGCAGATGATATGAATGGTATTTTCAGAGCTTGCGTCACCGGGAACCTTGAAAGAGGCATTTTTCTTTGTAGAACCTTTGATTTCAACGGTTCCCTGGTAGGTGTCAGCTTCGGCATATTGCCACCAGCGAATATTCAAAATATCTCCGTCCGGATCACTTGTGCCTTTTGCATTCAGTTTTACGGTCTCACCCGGTTTTGCCTTTAAGTCAACGGCATGTTTGAGCTTGACCACTGGTGGATGATTGGCTTCTTCATATGGTTTCACACACCAGTCCACCCGAGCTGCGAAGTCGTTCTGTATCACATCAATCCACCGCTATATTGGCTTAAAGTACTCTTCTAGTTTGTCTTGATCGGCCTTCGTATAATTTTGCCTTCCCCAGCCTGTTTTTGTGTACCATCGCCCTGCAGGATATTTATAACCGTCTACAGGCACTTTATCAAGCCATGTGCTTTCGCGAATTATCACATAGCGTCCTCCCCATCCTCCCCAGTCAGGAGACTCCGTGCTCCGCAATCCTGTCGGGATCATGTGTATAAAGGCTGGTGAATCTCCCTCGCCAATAAAATCTTCCTTGCCTTTGAGCTTTATCTTAGTCTTCTCATTGTAAATGGCTATCAGAGGATTATCATTCTTTAAATATGTTTTCTTTCATCCATGGCGAACGGAGGTAGGAATCCGGCTTCTCGGGCATATCCCAGCGCTGCCACCAATAACCAAAGGTAATAAACTGATCAGAAATGATAGTCGGAATGTTGTAGGGCGCCGCCCAGTTTTCCCGGATGTACGATTGAAAAGTATTATCCTGTTCCCAGATAAAGTAAAAGCGACACTTTTTCGCCACTGCCTCCATTTTTTCCGGATGTTTTTCTTCGATGGTCTTCAAAGCTCTGGCGATGCTGTTAGGACCTCCCCAGGCTTGCAGCCAGATAGGCCGGTTGTCCGTATCATCCAGGAGGACATCGACAATGAGTTGAGAGCCCTCTGTCTCCAAAGTCATCTCACCTTCATTTACACGTTGCCGAGCTTGGTAATCGATTGCAGGTACGCTGGTGTGGGATAGCCGGGATCATGTTTAATAAGGTTGGGGTACAAGGTTTCATAAGCCTCGTATATTGGCTTCTCCCAATCGTCCCCCGCCCAATTATGGCCCTGCCAATGATATTGTGAGCTGGTTTTTACAATGCCCTCAATATCAAATTCATTTGAATAAAGCAGAAACCTTATCATTGAACATACGTCATCTATCTCTCCATCACTGGTAACAATAATTCGCGGCTTTTCAGATGAATCAAGCTCAGAAGCTTTTACTACTGCCTGTCCGATTAATAATATTCCAATGAAACCTATTAGAAATAGTTTTTTCATTTTTATTGCATTTAAGTTTTTTAAGACCAATTTTATTCCACAAAGTCAATTATAATGTATATCGTGTTAATTATAATTGCGTCGAACTAAAACCACCCAGTCCTTGTCCAGGTTATCAGGAGCCTTTCCAAGGGACTTCATGCCATCTCCTTCAATACTTGTAATGGATCCATCTTGCAATCCGCCTCCATTTCGTGGATCGTACCATTTGACTGAGTATTTCGCGACAGTCTCTTCTAAGTCAAGGTATTCTCCAGGAGGCTCTCCCAGGTCCAGTTGACTTTCTCCCCCTTTTTTCAATAATATCACATAGGTATCATGTTGCTTTGCAAAACAAAAATCACCTGCCTGTGAGGGAAAATACGAAGATACCAACTCATTTTGTGAGGTCATTTCTGTTACAGGCAGATCATTTTCCTTGAAGAAATCAATGCATATCTTTCCCATATCCCAGAACAAATCCCTGCTACGATAATCCTCACAGGTCAGATCTGAATGTGGGTGTTTATAACCAAAGTACCACTCGGTACCCCAGCCCCCGGCCAGCATATGACCCCAAAGTCCGTTGGTTCTGGCATTAAAGTGTTCAGGATTTTCAGCATCTGTGATCAGTGCATCACTGGCATTACCAGGCTCATCACAAGCCACTGCCCATATTTTTCCTGCAGCTATTGATTCATCAATTACTCGTTTAGTCTGTGAGTTAACCCTTCTGAAATCAGATTTATTGGTCTGAAGAGATGCACCTGTCAATTTAGACTGATCGCCATACATTGAATCAAACCAATCGCCATTATGAATAACCATATGGTGATGATAAGGATCGGTATCATAAATATATTGCGCAACAGACTGGCGTTCGGATACAAACAGAGGCATGGATTTTCTACCATCAATATTCTTCGACCAATCACCGACCTCTTCACCAAGGTTCCAGTTCAATGCAAGATGATGACCAAACCTGGCGATCAGCTCACGATAATATAGCCTTGTATTTCCACCAAGACCCCAAAATCCAGTAAACCCTGATTTTCGGATTCCAGGGTTTTAAAATGAAGAAATAAACCTAGCATCTGTCCATGATCAAAAACCATTTCCCATTGATCCAGTTTTGAGCAATCAAACCGGTCCCAGGTGTCATAATTAATATAAGGGAAAACATTTTGATCATCGCCGTTAATATTGTTTGTTAAAAATGAAAAAGCATTAAGTCCTTCGGATGCCAGATAATTTAAAGCTCCAACAATTTCTTTACCCCGGCCATCTGGCCATTGGACATCCCCTTCTTTCCAATCCTTCAAATGAGGCCCCCAGGTTTTTACCAGGTCGTCCTTGTGACCATCAGTTGCAAAATCGCCATCAAATCCATAGTAGGAAAGAAAATTCTCTGGTGCATCAGTTCCGCATTTATAAAAGTACTCGCCAGTTTCTGCGAATCGTAAATATCTTTCACCCACATATTCAAGTCTGCCATGAGCCCTGAAATCCCTTCCCGATTTATCGGATTTATCAATTTTAAAATTGCCTTTCATTCCATCCATATATCCTCCTGTTGGGACTCTTTCATCAGTTCGTGGCCTGACAGCAATCCATTTCCCTTTTTTAAAATCGACCGAATAATTCCACTCGCCAATTTCATCTGGTGAGAATGTACTCTCCATTTGTTCCCTGAAGTGGCAGAAGTCATGCCAGCATTACCATCGGCTGCAAAGTAACCGGGAACCTTATACGATTTTCCCGATTTCTCATGAGTAAAAGTGACGTTAAGGCGATAGTTAAAGAAAGGATTATATTCATCGGTTTCCGAGCATTCAGGACCATCAAAAGTCAACGTAACAGTATGCCATTTTTTGAGTTCTCCTGTTACTGTTACGTTCTTTGTTTCAGAAGTGCCGGAGGATTGGGCGATTGCGTTTCCAATAAAAATTGAAATTAGAAGAGTTAACAAATATCTTCTATTCATGGTTTTTTATATAAAGCTATTTATAAAAATTCTCGACTAACGAATCATCCAGTCAGCCCGGCGCGCAAATTCCGCCTGTACCTCGGCACGCCATTTATAGACACTTTCGGGCCCCGGACCATCATACCAATGATTTTTGGCAGGATCCGGTTGGATAAACTGTCCGCCCCAACTCTCCTGGTCGGGTCTGTCAGGATCGTTTAAACCACGTATCGCACTAACAAGGTACAATCTTCCATCGAACCCGAATACAGAAGCTTGATCATGTCGGCGAACTGCTCTTCTGCGAGCGCGGGCGTCTTGCCCTGGTACCACGTCTTGGCAGTGAGCGCCTGCTGCGCCGTGACGAGCATGTCAGCATCCTGGAGCTGCGTATTGAGAATTGTGCGGAGACGCTCGCCTGCTGCGTTCCGCTGAGGTACGAGGTAACGTACTTTGGATTCGCAGCAAACTGAATGAAGTTCCACGCCTCGTTGACGTACTTTGATTGCGGCGGAACCATGTACCCAGTAGTTTGCGACGTTTACGGGACTCGAGGGGTTGACCTGCGGCACCGGTGCGATCGCGTAGTCGATTCCACGGCTCTTCGACTGTATTTCAGCTTCCTGGTACCGGTAACCAAAGAAGAAGGCGAGGTTACCCTCTGCAAAGTAGTCGAGCGCATCTGGCATTTCCGCATTCCACGTGTAGGCTGATTTTTGCGGTGTCGCGAAGTCTGTGTAGAACTGTAGCGCTGCCTCTCCGGGGAAGTAGGTGGCGTCGGATAGCAGCGGCTGGTTGAACAGTACAGAGTTGCCGCTCGACATCATTTCGCCGTTCTGCATCATGAGCAACGTCACAATATCGCTCGCCCTCGGAATATTTTCGTACGTGCCGAGCGCGGCTGCCGCTCTGACGATGCTGTCTTCTTCGTTTACGATTGCTATTCGGGAGGATGCGGTGACGAAGTCGTTCCACGTCATCGGAGGCTGCGCGAGGCTCGCATAGCTCAGCAGTTCACGGTTGTAGTACATGACGAGCGTGTCGATGCCGAGTGGGAGCGCGTACACCTGCCCGCCATCAACGATGTCCTGGTACACGACGTCGAGGTAATCCGTTTTAATATTACCTGCCGTGAGGCCCGTCTCAGAGACGGTGGTTATTTCTGTTTCTTCGAGAACAGCACCTTCTTGGTTGCGTAGTACGCTACCTTTGTCTTCTTCGGTATCGGTGTAATAAATTGAGCTTTGTAGCTCTTTATCCACGAAGGAGGGATTGCGTAGATGTCGGGACCGGTATTTGTCGCCCATGCACGCAGCAGCATATCTTCGTACTCCTCGTCGCATCTTTTGGTAGTTGATGGTAATGTACGGATGGAGGTTCTTGTACGACTTGATATTTTTGGAGGTCAGAGCTATCTTCCCATACGCCCCACATTGTCAGCGTACGGGGAGCTGGTTCGACGTCGCTCTTCGGCCAGACCATCATGAGGATCGCCACACCGAGAACGAGCACGATCGATCCTAAGATCAGCACGATAACAATTTTTGAGAGCCCCCTGTTGTTGAGCGTCAGCTGCATAACGTAACTTACTGCTTGGTGATTTCGTTGAGGTAGTCCCGGAGCGGCTTCTCCAAATCTTTCCGTCCGAGCGCGAAGTCGATGTTTCCTTGAGGTACTCGAGCTTGTTGCCCGTGTCGTAGTACGAGCTGTTTTCAATCTCGCACGCGTATACCTGCTCATGCTTCATGAGCTGCTCGATAGCGTCGACGAGCCAGAGCTCGCCATCCTTGCCCGGCTTGAGTTTCTTGAGGAGGGGGACATGGGGTGTTAGCACGTAGCCGCCGTGGGTTGCGAGGTCTGACGGCGCTTCTTCTGGTTTCGGCTTCTCGACGAGCGATTTAATCTGGTAGACGTTGTCTTTCACGGGCTCAACCTTGGCGATCCGTAGCGCTTCGTATCTTTTTTCGTATCTTCACCGCGCTGATAACTGAGTGGCCGTAGGCTTCGTGTACGTCGAGTAGCTGCTTGAGGCGCGGTGGATCGCTGTAAAAAAATTCGTCACCCCAGAGCCCGCGAACGGTTCATCGTCACTGAGGAGGTGGCTCGCGCTGATGACGGGGGTTGCGTTGCCGTAGGCCCCTCTGGCGGACGTAGTGAATTCGCCATCTCTGCAATTTTTCGTACCTCGTCGAGTTTATCGAGCTTACCTGCTTCGCGTAGCTGCTTCTCGAGCTCTGGTGAGTAGTCGAAGTGGTCTTCGAAGCGATCGCTTCTGCCAGCTCGTTACGATAATGATGTCCTTGATGCCGGAAGCGACCGCCTCTTCAACAACGTACTGTATGATCGGTTTGTCGACGATCGGCAGCATCTCCTTCGGCTGGGCCTTGGTCACTGGCAAGAACCGTGTACCAAATCCAGCGGCAGGAATTACCACCTTGGTCACTTTTTTCATACTGTTTTCGATTTTAAGTTCGCATTTATTATATCACAAAATTACTCAATTGTAAAATGGTCCGAGCCCCTCAATGTGTACGTAAATTTATTTAAAAACCGAGCAGCTTAATTTCTTCCTCGAGCGTGACGTTGAACGTATCGTGCACCTTCTTTTTTATAATCCCGGTGAGCTCGATGACGTCGGCCGCTGTCGCACCTCCAGCGTTCACGATGTAGTTCGGGTGCTGTTCGCTCGCGGCAGCTCCACCAACTACCTTCCCGCGGAGCCCTACCTTGTCGATGAGCCAGCCCGCCGGCACCCGGCCGCCGTGGGACGTAACGCCAGCCTCACGTTCAAACTGTTTCCGTGTACGATCGTCGACTACGGGGTTGATAAAGCAGGACCCAGCGCTCTTCATGCTCTGGATGTGCTTCTCGGTTCGTCGTTTGATCGTCTCACGCGACTGTCGTTCGATTTCTTCTCGGTCGCCACGGCTGAGCTCAAAGCGGGCGTTCAGGATAATCCACGCGGGCTCTTTTTTAAAAATCTCTGGTACAATAAAATGTGCAGTCAGAACGCGAAAACTGTTTGATTGTCAGCGTATCTCGGTCTATTGCGGATACTGATGCGATGACATCTTTTGTTTCTGATCCGAACGCACCAGCGTTGCCGCGCACAGCGCCGCCGACCGTTCCCGGGATTCCAGAAATTTTTTCGAGCCCCGAAAGCCCGTTCTCTGCAGCGATCTGAACAGCGTACTGGAGGCTACACCCGGCGTCGTGCTATTTAACCTCATTTTTCTGTACCGTCGTACCTCGCCCTGCGACGCGCAGCACGGTTCCGTTGAATCCGCTGTCAGCAATTAAAATATTACTACCACCACCGAGCACGAAGATTTCTTCTCCTCTGTCGCGAGCCCACGTAACCGCTTCGCGGATCTCGTCTTCAGTTTTCACTTCGATAAAGTGCTTCCGCGTTGCCTCCGATTTGGAACGTGGTACGGGATTTGAGCGGAACGTTATTTTTTACAGTGATCATTAAATTGATTACGGGTTTACTACCTTATAGATACGTACACCGCCGTTATCGTACGCGCGGTGGTAGTATTCTCGTTCTCAACGTGCTCTCGTCAAGCTCCTGCTCATGCGTTGAGTAGAGGATGTACGTAATACGATTCGTCCTGAGGAATGATCGCCGCTCCTCTGTATCCGTACCGTCGCTGTAGAAATTGGAGATTTGTTTTGCTTTTTTTACAGCGCTAGCTGTGTTGGACGCCGTGACCGCCAAACACGGTACGGCCGGTGTACGCTGGCGCGAGATTACCGGTAATCCACGACGAGAGCAGTACGTCTTTTTCATTTGTATTCTTGCTGTACCACTCGAATGCATCGGTGAGCTCAATCGGTACGTACGCGAGCGGTACCCGCTCAGCATACACGGCGATGTCCTTGGCTATCGAAATTCCATGGACACCGAACGCGGCGACTACTAGCACGAATATAACTATAGCTCGTATCACGATGCTTTTTCGAACGACCCAACGCTGCCACGCCCACATACAGCCGTACGCTGCCACGATCGATAGCGCAATCTAAGCCGCCGGTTACCCGCATACGAATGAAGAAGGGGATCGACATTAGAATGAGTGGAGTGGCAATCCGAGTAAAGGAGCCAGTTTTTTTCTCTACGTTTAGCCATTTTCCAGACTCCAACAACCGCGATAGCGAAGAGAGGTATAAATGCGCCGATGAGCTCCCACGGCGTCCTAACGCGCATGAGCAGGTCAGACTGCCGCAGCCACGTGTCGCCAAACGAGAGTGATGGAAACATCAGCGCGTAGTACAGAATCGCGGGGAGTGTGATGATTGAAAATATTCCGAACGGCACAAGATCACGGATTGCTACGTGGCGCTGCTTGATCCAGCGGGCGACAATGTACAGCCCAACGATGCCGAATACTGACGCGACGTGGTACGGGTGGAACAGGAATAAGGAGAGCCCGGTTAATCCGGCTACTGCTGCGGTTGACACGCGGTGGGATCGGACACTCTTCAGCAGCAGGAGGAGTGATGTGCAGAGTAGGGTGAGTGAGAGCACGAGGTGCGGCGAGAAGAGCATCGCGTGGAACGCTGACGCGTCTGCGTCGTCGCGTACCCGCCGACCCCGCCTGCAGAGAGCGATAGTATCAGCCCTAGCCGCCGTACGGACGTTCCATGTACGAGGAAGCAGATTAGCTTCCAGAGTACGTACACGAAGGCGGGATGAGCAGGAGTCGAAT
>CAVZPP010000009.1:0-6097 GCA_963777115.1 uncultured Bacteroidaceae bacterium
CAGGATGTTCTTTCCCTCTGCAAAGGCATGCAGATCCTTTATGTCGATGTCGTGTTCAAAGTAATGGTATCTGGGACCCTCCTTAATAGATACAAGGAAATCATTGATAAATATTCCATTAAAGTAACCAGGACTCCAGCTTTTAAACACCATTTTGGCTTCCACTGCATGCTCAAGGTTGCCACTGATATTAAATCCTTCCTGGAATTCTCCCTTTCGGGTGAACCAACCCTCAGGCTGATCATATGGTTCGCATAATTCAACCGATATCCCGGGCCTGCTCAGTGAAAGATCCTTAACCGCCTCTGTC
This sequence comes from uncultured Bacteroidaceae bacterium, assembly GCA_963777115.1. GTDB lineage: Bacteria > Bacteroidota > Bacteroidia > Bacteroidales > SM23-62 > SM23-62. The sequence goes on from CAVZPP010000009.1 coordinate 311, forward strand.
ATATAAATATATCCGTCTGTCCGGATAATTCTTGCCATAATCTGTATATTTTCATCCTGGTCAGGGATCCATTCAATATCCCATCTGGATTGATAGGGAGTATTGGATATGGAGCCGATATGGTTGAAAATTTCACCCTTATGAAATCCGTAATGCCATTGCTGGTAGATACCGTCTCCTTCCAGGTCAACATCCTTATAGTAGCCAATCAGATCAATCTGTGTTATCAGTTCCGGTTTGGCAGTTTCGACGATGATCTGGTTTTCCTGGGCCAGATTGTCTCCATCAACGGGGGAAGTAATTTTTCCAGAAGTTTCAATCAGCGATGGTTCATAATAGATCCTGAGGATCATTCCGTAAATCAGGTTCTGGGGCCACCAGTGACCTGCTGTATCCACCTGGAATGAAAAGGTATTTTCAGTACCAGGGAGGAGAGTGGAGAGGCCTACAGGCACTACCGCATTGAAATGGTGTGCATAGGCCGATTTGGGTTCTGGGATGTTTCCTGCCTCGGGAATGTGGACTGTCTGCTTTTGATTAATAATGACCCTTAGTCCTTCAGTTTCTCCATGGCAGAGCATCTTCTCCACAACCAGTTCAGCCGCGATGGCATCTTTCAGGTCAATGTTAAAAGCTGGTTTAATCAGTCCTTCTCCGATGTAATTGTATCCTTTATCCAGCAAATGATAGTCCAGCCTTCCACCCACCCGGAGGGCTCCCCCGCAATCGCCGGTTTCATTGTACCATACATATTCTCTGTAAACATCTCCCGGAGATGGCTGTGCCTGCATATGGCTGGAAAACGTGAAGAGTAATAAAACAGCTACAAAGCATTTCATAATGATGCGGTTAAATTTGTTAATATAGGGTATTCCTAGGAAAAGTTCTGAATTTCCTCTACTATGATCTGATAATTCCGCAAGGTTAGGTCTAGTACTTCTCTGCTACATGGACTTGAAGAGGGCATCAGTACCAAACCCCGGCCCTCACCCTCTGTTCCTGCTTTAATGGATTTCCTGACAACCTGCCGGAATTTGTCTGATGGCATATTTTCAATATCAGATATTTCAAGGTTACCAAACAACACCATATCCTTTCCGACCTTTTGCCTGACATATTCGAGATCCACATCTCCCTGCGGAGGCGGTTCAATTGGATCGATGGCATCGACCTTCATTCCAGCAATGTGGTCAAGTATACCATATAAATTTCCGTGTGAATGAAGCCTCACAAATCCACTATAACGTTGTACCGTATCGACCAGAAATTGATCGTATTTAACCACGTATTCATTAAAAAGTTCAGGAGGTAAAAATGGTTCTGACGCAAACTCCGGTCCGTATATACGCCAGAGCCTTCCTGGAAAATCCCTGGCAACACTTTCAGTGCGTTTGTAAATGTAACGTGCGTGTTTTTCAAGAAGCTGGTGGCATAAGGCCGGTTCTGTAAAAGCAAAAACGGTAAAATCATCCATACTGAATGAAGTGGCCACTGCACAGAGCGGATCTTCCGTATCAACCATTAGAATACCACTGTCTCCAAGGTCTGCTTCCTGTCTGAACAGTGGATCTAGATCAATCTCCTCTTCGAAGACTTCATCCGGAAGCTGAAGAAACGTCTTTACATCGTCGGTGTTCTTGAGCAAATGTTCTATGGTCCATACTGTATCAAACGCCTTATTCCTTTTGGTAAGACTTGTTAATTTTTTCTGGCCGATGGTGTAAGTCAGACGGGTAAAGCGGTTTTCACCTTCTTCCCAGACACGTTGGTCTACAAATTGCTTTCTGATTTCTGACATCGAACTTCCGCCCCAGGATGAATGTGATTCTGCCCTCACCGGACTTGCCAGGCGGATGATATCTGTATGATTATTGGCAAGCTCCAGCAATGGCTTCCAGGACGGGTCATTGTAAACATTATATGGATCTGGATCATCAGGATCAATATTGAATCCCCCGATCTCGTAAAAACTCACAGCAGGTCTGTCGACCTTTTCACCTTTTAAGGTTGCTAATAATCTTTCTCTGGCTGTCATATTACTTTTCTATCAGCTCAATTTTGGCCAATTCAACATTTTGCCATCCTTCAGGAATCGGACGAACTTCAAGGATCAGATCACCGGTCTCTGCAATTTCAATTTCACCAAGGATAATATTACTGAATTCACCCTGGATTGGCTGAATTTCTGCTTCAAGTGTTTTTTCCCCAATTTGAATGATCATACTGGCTGGTTATCTGTTTTGAGGGTAGCTTCAATATTATAGGTTCCGGGGACGGATATATTAAACATCCACTCCAACCGGGTTCGTGGATCCACCCAGTTTGTGACCACTGACTTGTCTCCCGTCCCACTGAGTGCGGCATGTCTCCCATATCCCCGGTTGTGGATATCGGCAAAATCTGCAGAAAGCAAGATTCGCCCCTCCTTCAGCGCCGGCATGTTGCTGGTTACTTCCGGTATTCCATTTGTTTCCAGAATAATAACCGTGTTAACCGGATCCGGCATTTTATCCGGGAGATCAATCAATAAATCGCCCTTCTCAAAGCGGAATGGTAATTTTTGTTTATTATCCACCAACAGGTAAGCCTTTCTGAGGTTTGCCTGTAGTCCGGGTACCCCAAACACCTTCCTCGGGCCAGTCAAATACATGGAGGTAGAGAATTGTTCCTTTTTTAGTGATTCGCTGCGTACATCTGCCCCATGGCAACTTGAAAAAGGGACTGGCATCTGTGCCGTAAATGGACTCATTGTTAATGGCCATCCAATCCCCAATTCCTTTTAACCTTTCTACGCTTGGACCGGGGATCAGTCCTTCAGCCGTTGGTCCCACATTCAGCAGCAGGTTGCCTCCTTTACTGGCAATATCCACAAGCATCCTGATCAGGGTTTCGGATGATTTCCAGTTGTCGTCATAATGTTTGTATCCCCAGCTGGTATTCATGGTCATGCAAACCTCCCAGTCGTAATCAAGTCCGGTGGGCGGCACATGCTGTTCAGGGGTGGAAAAATCCCCTGGCCACGGCCGGTAAAGCCGGTTATTGGTGAGCATTTCAGGGTACTGGTCAGCCACATCCTGAAGTACCTGGGCAGCTTCTTCAGTCATCCCGCGAGGTGTATCCCACCATAAAATATCCAGTCCCCCGTAATTCTCCAGGATCTCCTTTACCTGGGGCACGGCTTTCCCATTGATGTAATCCATCAAAGGTTCCCGTACCAGGTCAGGATCCCAGTGTGGTTCTCCCTGTTCTATATTGAAATAGGTTCCCCCCGGTTCATGCCAGTCCTGTGCCTGTGAATAATAAAATCCCAGCCGCATACCATGTTTTTCACAGGCATCAGCCAGCTCTTTCAATGGATCACGGTCAAAAGGTGTGGCATCAACAATATTGTATTGACTGGCTTTTGAATGGAACATGGCAAATCCATCATGATGTTTGGAGGTGATCACGATGTATTTCATGCCGGCATTTTTTGCCAGTTTTACCCACTCTTCCGCATCGTATTTTACTGGGTTAAAAGTTTCGGCCAGTTTTTCATATTCTTTTACAGGGATTCTGTGCCCGTGCCATGATCCACTCGCTGATCCCGGGAATTTGTTCACCCTTCCATTCTCCGGCAGGATTGGCATACAATCCCCAGTGGATAAACAATCCGAACCGGGCATCCCGCCACCATTCCATACGTGTATCCTGATCCATAACTTTCTGATCAATTTTTGATTGTTGTTCGGGAGTGCAGGCCATAATGAAAATCATTAGGCCTACTGCGATTATAACTTTATTCATTGCTATAGATTTTAGTTTAGTGCCTACGTGAATTTACGGAAATTTTTTGCATCTTAACTTTGACAAAATGCCCCGGGAATTTAGAGGCTGTCGCATCTGAAAGCCCCGGCTAATCAATTCAATGTTCAAAATAATATAATTGCGAAATATTAAGGCGATAATACCAAACAGATTCAATGAATATCATTTCATTATTCTATGGACCCTGTTGAATATATTTCAGATCTGGACCATGGAACTGACGAGTGATGAAGGATATTACTGGTTCTATTCTTCTAATCTTGAATGGGGGTATTACGATCATCCACCCTTACTGGCTGTATTGATCAAGATGGGGGGACTGATAACGAATGAAGAAATCGGGGTCAGAATGTTTAATGTGCTTCTGATGTCTGCAGCGCTAATTTTTCTTTTCAAATTAACTCCTCCGGATAGGAGAACCAAAAAACTTATCTACCTGATCATTCTTTCAATCCCCTTATTTAATTATATCACTTTTATCGCCTTCCCGGATACTCCCCTGGTCGCATTTTCCATTATTTGCCTTTACTCATATAAGAGATTACTTGAGAAAGGAGATCTGATTTCGTCATTGTTGTTGGGTTTATCGTTTGCCCTGATGCTGTATTCCAAGTACCACGCTATACTGTTTGTATTTTTTATGCTTCTATCAAACCTGAACTTGCTAAAAAATAAATATTTCTACCTGGCAATATGCCTGGCCTTCATTTTATTCATCCCGCATGTGGCCTGGCAGATGAACAATGATTTTCCTTCCATGATTTATCATTTGCAGGGGCGATCCAATTTGTTCGAAATCCATTATCTGGATGATTATTTGTTTCAGCAGATTCCCATCATAGGGATTGGCATAATTTTCATCCCATTTATCTATAAACCAGGGAACCAATTTGATAAAACACTCAAATATATTGCCCTGGGTACACTGATATTTTTTCTCCTGAGTACCCTTAAAGGATTCGTTCATTTGCACTGGACTTCAATTATTCTATTTCCTGTTATAATACTTTCCGCTAATTATTATTCCGGAAAGAGGAACGACAGGCTCTTTCATTATTTGATCATACCTTTTATAGTGTTGGTAATGATCGCAAGACTGTATTTGTCCTTTCATATTTTTCCTTTAAACAATATAGGCAGTGATTATTATCACGGCAGGCAGATGTGGGCTGAAGACCTCAATAACATTGCAGGGGACAGGCCACTGGTCTTCGAAGATGGTCCAAGAGGATATAAGGAAGCAGCATTGTATTCATTTTATTCAGGCAGCCTGGGCATAGCTCTTTCCGCTGATGAAAATGGCAAAAACCCAGTACCAGATATGGAATTATGAAGATACCGTGCAATTGAGGGATGTTATTCTTATTAAGAGATCAGGCTTCGAAGGAAGCAGGGAATTACACAGCAGATGGGAAAATTGATCCATTATAGGGAAAATGATCATTTCAGTTCTTATCAGAACATTAAAATAGACTGGTTGTGAAGAAAACCTTGTTCAGGAAAAAGATACCGTACGAATACCCCTGGAAATCATAAATCACCGGTCTACCCCGTTTCATTTTGCAGGTAATGTCAAAATATATGGCATGCTGGAAAACAAAACCGGCGAAATTCTTGAATTTGAACAAGCACTAAATATTTTTTATCCTGTACAGCCAAATGATACAAGCCAGCCTGAATTTCTTCTTCAGCAGCAGGGATTTGAAGCAGGAGACTTATAAAGTAGTCTTTGGAATAAAGGATGGAATGCTAAATCCATCCATAAACAGCAAGAAGGAAAAAACTTCTGATTAACAGAGTAGGACAACCAACGTCTACTTACGATTGCTGTAGTAAATATCATATTTAATTGATAATTTAATCGATTGAAAAAAATTTTGAAACATGAAGCACTATATCAAATACTTGATACTCATACCCTCTTCACGATCATAAGAAAACTGGTGTTATCAAAAGATAATATTAACATGATGGGCACTT
>CAVZPP010000010.1:0-123429 GCA_963777115.1 uncultured Bacteroidaceae bacterium
CGACAGGCTTTGAACTGTTCCCATTCACACTGATTGTTGCAGCGGATGGTGGCCACGTATCCCTCGGTGCAGGCGCCATCGCCATCGAAACACGGAATGGTCTCCGATTCTCCCGGGTTGCACTCGCCTTGCTCTTCGCATTTGCCGACCACCCAGAAGCAGCCGTCGCAGACCGTGTGGCGGGTTCCGCAGTTGCCGCAGGGCTCCTCGAGGAACTGATCGCGATCGCATTGGGGTTCGTGGATCGCGCATTCGGAAATGCTCTCCCAGCGACAATCGTCACTGCAGATGTATTCGGCGCCAATGCAGGATGAACCGCAGTCTCCGTTGACGCACTGATCGCAACGCTGGATTTTTTTCTCTACCTGGCGTGCATTCACAGACGATCGGCTGGGAGTCTCCACTCGTCGCAGACTCCGTAAATCCATCGACCGACATCGTTGCAAATGTCGATGCGCTGGACGTTACAGCCACAGTCCGCTTCGCTCGGTGCCCGGTTCGCATTCGGTACAGGCCAATTCGCCATTGATGCAGCGTTGGATGATTTCATCCGCCGGTGTGTCTGTTTAAAAAGTCCGGTTCACAGGTCTGACCGCCTGGTGCCTTCGTCGATGTCTCCGTCGTGATCGTTGTCCCAGCCGTCGCAAACTTCCGATTTGGCAATGGACGAATCGTCGGAGGTGCTGCGCATGTCGTCCAGGCCCGAATTGGTGTCATCTTCAGACCATTCGTTTGAAATGCCGTTGGAGGAATCGTCCTGAACGGAGCGCTGCTTGTCGGTGCAGGACGAGAGCACAAGAAGCACCGCCAGGGTGAAGACAAGCCAGTGCCAGGCGATCCATCGGGTATCAGCCGGCTCAAGTGTGGCAGTATCGCTACGCAAGCAAGAAATGTGAGAGAGATGTTCCACCTCTGCCTCCTCTCGATTTGAATTTCTGTCCCGGATGTTTTACTCCGCAAGACGCATGCCATATTCCAGGATGACCATTTCTGGATGCATTTGGGACAGGGGTGCGAATTGTCAGAATTACAAGGGATTTCTGGGGCAGGGCGAAAAGGAGACAGCGGATATCTGATGGCGTTTGGTTGATGTCGCCAATGGGAGGCAAATTCACGACGATTTTGTCGAATGGTTCGCCGGATTGGTCGGGAAAGTAAGGACTGAGAAGCTACCGAAAAAGGCCCAGGTACCGGCCGTATCCCTCCGTTTCCAATTCACTGCTCTCGATGAAGCGCAGGGCAGCCGAGTTGATGCAGTAGCGCAGGCCGGTGGGCGGCGGGCCATCCTCAAACACGTGGCCCAGGTGGGAGTCGGCCTGCCGGCTGCGCACCTCGGTCCGGACCATGCGGGCTGCGGTCGTTGGGTAACGATGTTCGCGGGGGCCAGCGGCCGGGTGAAGCTGGGCCAGCCGGTGCCCGAGTCGAACTTGTCAGTGGAGGTGAACAAGGGTTCGCCGCTGACCACATCCACGTAGATCCCCGCTTCCTTGTTGTCCCAGTATTCATTGGGAAAGGGCGGCTCGGTGCCGTTTTCCCGGGCGACCTGATATTGCAGGGGGGTCAGCGGTGTTTCTTCAGAATCCCTTCGGCGGGTTTTTCACACCCCTGGCGTTCAGTTGCGGTCCGCTGGACTTCTCGATTGCCCATTTTGTCCGCCTCCTTTTTCTTTTGGTGCTTTGGTTGGACGGATTTCTTCTCTGCGTCGGGTTCAACGCCAATGCTGTTCTCTGCCGTGATGTACGCGTTGTCCAAAGCGCCTCCCGACAGGAGCAGGGCCATGATCAGCAGACAGCTTGTCATCTTTTAAGCCCTCCCTTGCAAAGATTGGTTTACAACGGCCTGTCTTTCTTACTCATCCTGTATTCCCTTGAAAACAAGACGGGTTTGACCTATGTTGGGCCCGCTTTGCCCCGGGAGGCGTGAAGTGATGCTGACAACTCCATCCGAATCAGGCGGCCAGGCCACGGCCACGACTTCCACCCGAACCGCGGTGTCGGGTACGGATTTGGGCTCCTGGGACATGCTGCGCTGGCTGCGGGCCCCCTACACCCTCTTGTTTTACATTCCCTACCTGGCGGTCTCCACGCTGGTGTTCGGTATCATCGCCGTGTTCATTACCCTGTTTTCAGCCCGCCTGGCTTTTCACGTGGGCACCCTGTGGTCCTGGTTGTTGTGTGTGTTGAATTTTACCTGGGTATCGGTTCGCGGTCGCGAGCATATGCAACCCGGGCAGTCGTACATCATCATGTGCAACCACCAAAGCCAGTTCGACATCCTTTCCTTCTACGGCAACTGGCGTCGTCAGTTTCGGTGGGTGATGAAAGAAGAGTTGCGAAAAGTGCCCGGGCTGGGTTGGTATTGTTCGGCGGGCGGCCACGTGTTTATCGATCGTTCAAACAGGGAAAAGGCCATCGCCAGCCTCATGCGGGCCAAGCCCCTTCTGACAAACGGCATCTCGGTTGTGTTTTTTCCCGAGGGTACCCGCAGCAACGACGGCCGCCTGCGGGAATTCAAGAAGGGTGGATTCATCATGGCCCAGGATTTGGGCTTGCCCATCTTGCCGGTGACCATTTCCGGTTCGCGACACGTCTTGCCCAACCGGACCATCAAGCTATTGCCCGGTCGCATCCACATCCAGATTCACCAGCCCATTGACGTGGCCGGCTACGAAGAAAGACGACCGGGACAACGGAACAGTATTCATTACTCCGCCAAGGGCATATATTCGATGGGAATTCCCGAGTGATACGCCAAAGTCACAACCTGTCATGGACGAAGTTGATTCAGCAGGTAGTGCTATATACAACATCAGTGTTACGCGTCCCACTGATTATCCGGACAATACACTAAACTGTACATGGGAAATTGCCATCTATCCTTATATCTATAATTCGGGTACTCTGCAACCGAACCTGTTTGTTACTCCCCAGAATCTCGTTTTTACTACAATTCCTAATTATAAAAAAGATAATGGAACCCCTGCTCCCGGAACCGGTACTGTAAACATCATCCATCCTCGGTGATCCCCTGAACGAATATTGCCTAGGTCAGGATATTACCCACCTTTTTAATGAACTTGTTGAATTTGATTGCCGGTTTCAGGTGAGACAGAGCTTCCAAATATCAACAAAAGATGGGTCAACTTTGTCTATGGAGTTCATAGTGAAACCAGTCCCGCCTCAAACGGGATTCCAAATGTCTATATACAGGTTGGAGATTCTTTAGTTAAAGTTACGGATTCAAACGGGAACGGAATTCAAAGACAATGGTTTGTCAGAGCTGACGGTTCACACGATCCACTTGGTTACTACACCCCAAGTTTATACTTTGAAGGTCCGATCGAAGAACATACTTTTGACGACACCGATCCTTATGCTCTTCAAACTCCCAGGATACAGACCTATCCAATTATTCATGATGGTGATTATATTAATGATGAAGTTGATGATGTATTTGATGTCCGTTTGAATGCCTGGGGACCATGCAACAAATGGACTGACGGAGCCGACCCCGTTACCACCTATTCGCAAATAATACTGGTAGATGGCCCGATTGCTGATGCCGGAGCTGATTTTACTATTTGTGAGGGTACAAATGCGAATCTTGATGGTGCCATTTTGCGAACTGCTACACTGGCAGAATGGAGTACAAACACTGGTGATGGAACCTTCTCTAATGAAACATCTGCTCCAAATGGAATTTACCACCATGGTAGTGGTGATGTGGCAAATGGTGGTGTATGGTTGGTCCTGACTGCATCTGACCTTACCTCAGGTTGTCCGGAACATAAAGATAGCGTTTATGTATCCATCAATCCAAAACCAGCTACTCCCTCAATAAACACCACTCCGGCTGATACTGAATTCTGCGAGGACGGTACGGATGTTGTTCTTACAGCAGTAGATAATGGAGACGGAGATACATGGAGATGGGAAAGAGATGGATCCAATTATTCAGCTGCCGGTGTAATTAATGTTGGAGCAAGTCCACAGAATCGCACATTCGAACTTTTTGCTATTGGAATTGGACCTCTGCTATGCGAAAGCGACCCGGCTTCCCAGGATGTTATTATTTATGATGAACCTGAAATTACTGCTATTAGTGCCACTCCTGATGATATTTGCTCCAACAGTAATACAAGTCTTTCCGTTACTCTTGGAGGCGGTGCTTCATCTGTAGCCTGGACATCATCCTCCGGATATTCTGCGGGATTCAGCAGTACTTCAAGTCTGACTCCCACATATACTCCGGGTGCCACGGATATAGGCCTTCAAACCGTTACCCTGACAGCAACCACCAATACAAACGGTGAATGCCCCGCAGCTGTTGACAATGTTATTGTCACAATTGAACCTGAACCAATTGCAGATGCAGGTGCAGATGCATATATATGTGCTGGGGAAAATTTCCCTGTTGCAGATGCCAGTGCTTCTGATTATTTTAATTTATTGTGGACAGAAAATGGAGCTGGCAACCTTGCCGGCGCGGGAACAGATTCTCCAACATATAACTCCGATGATCCCGGAGATGCAGGTAACATCGTAACCTTAACTTTCAGGGCCAATGGAAATGGCCCATGTGCTGCTGATGTGGATCAAAAATTAATATACGTTGACGGCACACCTATTGCTACAGTTGGTCCTAACCAGGAACAGTGTGAAACCACCACTGCTAACCTGACAGGTAATAATGGGGGGAATGACCTGAATTTTAATGCCAAAGGTGAATGGATATATGCAAGCAACCTGCTTTATAACGAATCCTTCTCCGGAGACAGGGACGGTACAATGGATGGTGCGAACTGGAACCTGGACGTATCTGATCTGAATATCACGGACCCAGATGACTGGTGCGAAGTGAGAAGTAACTTTTTCCAGGCAAGAGATATTGACGGTGTAGCAGTATGGGAAACGGATCCAATTGATATTTCAACAAGCGGGAATGTTAAAATCAGTTTTTTCCTTAAGCGCGCCATCAATATCGAACCATCAAACGATTTTATTGGTGTGTATTATGATATTGGAGGGGGACTGGTTCAACTTGACAATGGATATTTTAATGATGACTTTTCAAATGAATATGCAACTGCATCCGGAATTGCCGGAGCTTCAATGAAAGTTGTCGTCCGCATTCAAAATAATGGAGGCGGCGAATATATTGAATTCGATGATATAATAGTCCGTAAGGATGATGGACTTACTGTTCCGACAATTGCCAATCCGACGAATCCCGGATCCGGTGTATCGAACCTTCACTACGGAGATAATATCTTTAGGTGGACTGTATTCTCCGAATATGGCTCCTGCACACCTGCAAGTGCCGATCTGACCATAACGAACCATCAGAATCCGACTACCTCGGATGCCGGACCCAATGATGAAATCTGTGAAGACGAAACAACCTATACCCTTGCCGGTAACCACCCGGTTGTCGGGTCAGGTGAGTGGAGTACCGGATCTACTGCCAATATAACTACCATTGCAGATTCAAACTCGGGCGTTACCAGCATCCCCTATGATAATAGTGTATTTACATGGACAATTACCAATGGAACCTGTCCCCCTTCAGCAAGCAATGTAACCATTAACAGGAACAGACCTGTTGCTCCGGGAACGCTTGCTGCAGATCAGGATATCTGTGAGAATGGGACTCCTGTAGGACTCACCGGTACTGCAGCAACGGGCGGAGATGGAACCAATTATACATATGAATGGGAATATTCTGAGAACTCAAGCGGAGGACCGTGGACAGCAATTGCCTCCTCCGATGATCCGGATTACAGTCCCGGGGCCCTGACAACAACAACATGGTATCACCGTCTTGTTTCAAGCGGTGATCCAGGATGTTTGTCCCAGCAGGATGTTGTTTCAACAAATGTCATCGAAATAACAGTAGAGCCGGAATTACTTCCCGGTTCAATATCCAATAATCAGTCTATTTGTGTCGGGCAGGATCCTGATGCTTTTGACTCTGATGCTCCAGCGACTGGAGGTGGTGTTCCAGCCCCGGAATATAAATGGTACCACAGACTCAATGCCGGAACATGGAGTGAGATACCTGGGGAAACCGGGGTACAATACAATCCTTCGGATACACTTTCTGAAGGAACGCATTATTTCTACAGGGAAGCTATCTCTCCTTCCGGTGTTTGTGCACCGGTTCAAACCAACGAGGTAAACATTATTGTTAACCCCGGACCAGCCATCGACGATCATATAATTGCCGGAGATGCAAGTAAATGTGAGGACGATAGTATCACATTGACCTACCCTGCAGTTGCCAATGCAACCGAGTATGTTTGGGATTTTGACTGGTTAGTGGGACAAGTTAATGCAACTACTGCTACACCAACAATAACGATCCAACTGAACAGTTATACCTTTACTTCCCCCTCAGAAGATGTGCAGATATTCGCTGCAGGAATCAACGGATGTAATATCCCCGCTGATTATCCATGGAGTGTAGCTCATGACCTTACCGTTTATGCTAATCCCGTGGCAAATGCAGGTGTAAATGATACGGTTTGCGATGATAATTTTATCACCCTTGGAGCAACGGCCAGTGTTGGGAACAGATCCTGGTCCGATCTTGGTACGGGACCTGGTACCGTTTCCTTTGATGATGGAACATCCGCAACAGCTCTTGCAACTGCAACCCTTTTTGGAACCTATTCCTTACAATGGGAAGAGAATAATGGAGGATGCATCGACAACGATAATGTTACGATAACTTACTGGGAACAACCAACCGGAACAACTGCACCAGCGAACCGGGATCTTTGCGGAGTCCTTAATGCAGCCCTTGCCGGAACCGGTCATGGTTACCAGGGTAGTAGTACTCCATCTCCTGAATTTCTCTGGGAATGGGTAAGTGGACCGGATAATGATCCGGATTTCGGAGACTCCTCTCTTGTATCAACTACTGTTACAGTTGATTATTATGGCACTTACCAATTCAGGCTAACTGAAACCAACGGAACCTGTACCAGAAGTGTTTTGACCAATATTATCTTTAGTGAAAATCCGGTAAATGCGAATGCCGGACCACTGGAAATGGAAGCAGCCTGTGATGCAAACAGCATTGGTTTGACAGGTACAGCACATTCTTACCTTGCAGCGCCTAATGTTAATACCGGTAGCCGGACCTGGGAATACGTAAGCGGACTTGACATTAATCCCGGGTTTGGGTCTCTGACAGATCCAACAACAACTGTTACGGTTGGGCTAAATCAATTGGATGTTTACGAATTGAAATGGGAAGAAACCAATGGTGCTTGTACTGTTAGAGATACTGTTATTGTTAAGTTTTACGAAGATCCGGATGCAATCGTTGGTTCCGGGCCATATGAAGCCGACTGTGGTGACCTGGATGTTAGTATTCAGTAACAGCCCATAATTATACCCGTGGAAACATCCGGAGAGCACTGAGGATGGAGCTGGCAAAGCGGACCCGATGATCACCAACATTCTCTGCCCCTGGTAGCCCGACAACAAATGTCACAGTAGCAAATTACGGAGACTATGTGTTCAGGTGGACAGAAACCAACGGCCCATGTACCCGGACACAGATGTACAGGTTTCCTATTATGAAAACCCAGCCGGCGCATCAGCAGGAGGTGATCGTACATCTGTATGCGATAAAAAGCCGTTAACCTTGCCGGGACAGCCCATACCTATGTCGACACACCCGATGCGGTATCAGATGCCAGATGGGCTATAAAAGCGGACCCGATAATTCACCAACATTTACCCTGGAAACAAGTCCCACTGCAGAAGCAGCTGTAGATTATTTTGGCACATATGAGTTTTACTGGACGGAAACCAACGGTAACTGTACTGTCAAAGATTCCATTACGGTTAAATATTATGAAGATCCTGCTGATGCAAGTGCAGGTACTAATTTCGATGCAGCCTGTGGCTCGAAAACAGTTGCATTAAATGGAACAGCTCATGTATATGATGCAGATCCGAATGACAGTTCTGAAAGCACCCAGATCTGGTCGGTTTTTTCCAGTCCCGTAGGCAGCATTATTACTTTTGATGATGATACAGATCCAAAAACAAATGTAACCGTAAGCATACGGGAGCTATATATTTGAATGGACGGAAACCAACGGAAATTGTACAAATTCAAGCCAGGTTACCGTCAATTTCTATGAAAATCCTGTTAATGCCAAAGCAGGAGATGATCAGGCAGGAGCCTGTGGTGCCCTGAGCCTGACACTTGCAGGTACTGCCCATAGATATGTTGATACACCGGATCCGGGAAGTTCCAGAACATGAGTCATTTCAGCGGACCTGACTCAAATCCTGATTTTGCTCCTTCGACTAGCCAAATGCAAATGTCACAGTAGATCAATATGGAGTTTATGAATTTATCTGGACTGAAATAAATGGTAATTGTGCGGTACGTGATACAATGATTGCAACATTTTATGAAACTCCAACGGTGACGGTACCCCCTGTCGCCGGATGTATGCCGTGACAGTTCACTGGCTTGATACCGATTTCAGGAACTTATGGAGGAGGAGCATACAGCTACCTGGACCGTTGAAACCGGTGGATGGCACTCTTCAAAATACTGTGACCGGTGGAGGTATATCGACTGTGAATATGTATCCTGCCTATGCAGATTAATTGCAGGCAGTATGACAGTCAGATTAACAACAGACAATCCTACAGGACCCTGTAATCAGTATCTGATGATAGAAGTTATTATAGATGAAGCCGTTTATGTAGTCAATCGACCAGGCTCCCATCCATATTCATTGCGCAGGGAGATGATGCAGATCTTACATCAACAATCTCAGGAGCTGCGAGCGGAATTACAGGTACCTGGAGCGTAGAGTCTTCCATCTGGCGGAGTCTTCACACCCAATGAATATAGCCTGTCCCTGAATGTCACATTTACTCCAACAGCAGCACAGCAAGCCGACGGAGGTGTAACACTGGTATTAACTTCTGCAAATCCTTACCAGCTGCCATGTGGACCTTGCAACAGATACAATTTCATCGGATCGGTGCCAACCCGGTTGCAGATGCCGGTGATGACCAGGAAGATTGTGAACCGGCTGATTCCATCCTGCATATTATCCGGATGGGCAAAAAAAGCTGCAGATGATGCCAGATTGGAGCTGTAATCGGTAATGGTAACAATTGTACCGCCAGACCAAAACATGGATCCATCACCTCAATCCGTGCCGGATCCGGATGAAAATGATTCACTTTAGTGGAGGCAACCTATAAACTTGCATCCTGCCGATTACGGAGCACCCAGCGGATTCAGCACATTCACTTTTGAACTGACAACCAATGACCCGGATGAGCTAGTGGACCCGTAACGCCGGATACAGATCAGATGGATTATATGGTTGCGTGGGGACCAAACACTCCGGCTATTGGTGGAGGTGGACTGGGAACCATGTGTATTAATTCACTAGGTAATTTCTATTCTGTACCTCTTACACCTGGTAATGATTATGACTGGGAGATTGAAGTTCTGACAGGAGCAGGAGTTCCCGGATGTGGATTATATTGTCCAGGCCGGTGGAGACTGGCAATAATTTCATTGTTATTGACTGGATAGCCTTGGAACCTATAACCTAAAGGTTACTGAAACTACTTTCCAGACAGATGACAGGCAACCCCTTGTGTGGGAGAAACAGTTATCAAACCAATTGCTGTTTATAATCCTCCGGTAGCAACGGCTGCTCCGGATACAACAATTTGCCAGTTGAAAGTGATAAGCCTGAGAAGCTCGGTGACAGATGGCTCCGGAGATTATCAGCTATGAATGGGCACCTGCAGTTGGACTCAATCGATGCCTTTGTGGCAGAACCGACTGTGACCGGATTATTCGTCTGGACCCATAACCTATACTCTAACTGTAAGGGATAATGTTTCAGGTTGTGCAGCTGGACTTGCAAGTGTGGATATTATTGTGAATCCACTGCCAGCATCTATTCACACTTACCGGACCATCCTATTATTGCGATGGTGACAGCAACCGGCGTTACTCTGATCCTGAGTGGTTCAGAAGCCGACGTTGATTATATCCTCATTAAATGGAGCACGCCTGGTAGATCAACACAGACCGGTGATGGAGATTCCATTGCCTGGACAAGGTAACTTTACAGGTTCCTATTATGTCCAGGCATAAGAAATGCGGGTCCAGCATGTGAAGAGACATGAATGGAACTATTGATGTCACTCCAAATCCTGCCATCACAGTTGCCGTGAGACGCAATAGCTGAGCCTCTATGTAACGGAGGAAGCGACGGATGCATATTCACGATTTCAACCGGTGGAGGAACATCTCCTTATACTTATTGCTGGACAGGTCCCGGTGCATTTACAAGTACAAATGAGGATATTTCACGGGATTGCAGCTGGTGATTACATGGTAACTGTGACCGATTCCAGGGCATGTGACCTATACCCATGACACCATTACCGTTGGTGAACCTGATGCAATGGTTATTACCTCGATCAGTGAATAACCAGGTTGTAAGATGCTTTGGGGCAGTGATGGACAGGCAACGTAACTGTTGATCCGGCAACGGGTACAGCGCCTTTCACCTACCAGTGGTATTATGATGCCAGTTTCTCAAGTCCAGATAACCGGAGCGATTATCCAGTATTCTTATCAAACCAACCGGCTGCAACCTATTATGTAATTGCTAACAGATGCCAATTCCTGTACAGTGAACGAAAGCATTGCCATCACCGGACCCGCCATCCTCAACGCAGATATTGCTACCTACTAATGTCAGTTGTAACGGAGCAGATGATGGTGTAATCACCCTCTCAAATCCAAGCGGTGGTTATGCAGGATGGGAATACAGCATCAATGGAACCGATTGGGAAACCGGTGATCCTTATTCTTTCGTGGGACTTTCACCTGCCATTTATACTGTCCAAATAAGGGATGATAGTGCAAATGCATGTATTGTTAACCTAAGTACCACGGTTGAAATAACCGAACCTGATTCACTTGATATCACAGGAAATGTAACAAGCGATTATTTTGGTGCCAGATATTCCTGTCCCACTGCAGCCGATGGAATTATTACCGTTGGCGGATCAGGTGGTACAACACCCTACAATTACAATATCGGTGGAGGCGCCTATGTAGGCAGTATTGCTTTCGGCGGATTAGCAGCCGGAACCTACCGTATGGGTATAATAGATGCGAATAGCTGTCTTGATTCAGTGGATGTTGATGTTATTGCACCAACGCCGATTGATACTACATCGATCCTAACTTCTGATAACAACGGATTCAATGTGAGTTGTAATGGTTATGCGGATGCTACGATACAGATCAATGCAACCGGAGGAACCGGGGCACTTCAATATAGTATTGCCGGTGTGAACGGTGGAGCATTCCAGGCTTCAAATACCTTTACCGGTCTTTCAGCCTCATCCTATGATATTACCATCAGGGATGTGAACGGCTGTACATTCGTCATCAATAATTATATTCTAACAGAGCCAACTGCAGTAACTGCAACGGTAGCTCCTGTTGTTTACCCAGCATATAATGGACAGGATATTTCCTGCTTTGGGGAATCAGATGGTGGAGTAGATGTTAGCCCTTCCGGGGGAACCGGAGTCTACACCTATCAGTGGTATTATAATGCTGCGCTTTCTTCACCTGTACCTGCTCCCGAGGGAATAGCCACACCGCTTGAGAATCTGCCAGCCGGCACCTATTGGGTTCTGGTTACTGATGAGAACGGATGCTCTGCCCAGGCAAATGGTACGATCGTTGATCCTCCTCAACTGGTGCTTACACCAACCGCAGATGTAACACTGGGTTGTTTCGGGGATAGTTCAGCTACAGGAACATTTACCGCTACAGGTGGTACTCCAAATGCTGGAGCATATAACTTCACCGTGACTAAAAATACTGCTGGTGCGACTATTGTAGGCCCAACAAATGATGAGATTAGTTTCACTGATGGATCAGCAGGTGTTTTTGTAGTTGAAATGAGGGATAATAATGGCTGCCTTGTAATCGATTCAATTACCATTACTGAACCTACTCAGCTCGATGCTACCTATGTGTTATCCTCAAGTCCGGAAGGAACCCATAACATCAGCTGCTTCAATGGCAACGATGGAGGGGTAACCGTAACGGAATCCGGAGGAATCGGTCCTTACAGCTTTAACTGGAGCACTTCTGATGGTGGAGGTATTATAATGGGTGCCAAGAATCAAAGCACACTTCTGGCCGGTACTTATACCCTGATTATTAGAGATGCCAACCTTTGTGAATGGACCGATAGTACGATTATCGCTCATTGAACCTACCCTCTTAACTGTAGGTGTTGTTGCTGATGACAGTACCATTGGTGCCTGTCCGGGCAGTCTAGCTAACCTGACGGCTACTGCTGCAGGTGGTGTGCCTGGTGTAGGATACAATTATAGCTGGAATCCGACCAGTGGACTGAACAATTCGAATATTGCAAACCCGGAAGCTTCACCCGCAACAACCACAACCTATTCAGTTCTTGCAACCGATGCAAACGGCTGTTCAGCGACGGATAACCTGACTATTCAGGTGGCAAATGTACTAACCGCATCTGCTACGGTTGATGATAATATTATCGGAACTTGTCCAACTTCAGTTGCAAATGTATCACTGACTGTTAATGGAGGTGAACCCGGGTACACATACTCCTGGGTAAATACACAACATCTAATTCCGATGATATACTTAGACGTCATTGGTGGAGCAGCCGGTTCAGGTATCAACCTGAGGAATCCGGTTCTGAAGCCAACTGTCGCTGGACTGAATTCTTATACTGTGACTATTACAGATACAAACAATTGTCAGACTACTGCAATTGTTTCTGTAACCCTGCAGCCTGACTTATCTGCCATCGCCTCAACAAGTGATGATACAATCGGTACCTGCTCTCAGGCAGTTCTGAACGTATTAGGAGCCGGAGGTGAAGAAATACTTGGTGGTGGTTATACATATAGCTGGACACCAGTTGCCGAACTTGATAATCCGGCCAAGCAGTCTCCAATTTTCACCACAGCAGTTCCTAATAAAACTGAAAGGTTTATTGTAACCATGACGGACAGGAATAATTGTACAGCTGTCGATTCGGTTGATGTGTTTGTGACACCAGACCTGACGATCACCAGCATCACAGCAGATGATGATATAATTGGTACCTGTAAAACTGCCCAGATTACCAGTGTTATAACCGGTGGTGAAGAAATCAGCGGCGGAGGCTATATCTATAGCTGGAGTCCGAGTACAGGATTAAGCTCCGCAACGATTCCTAATCCTGTTGCAAGTCCAATAAACACAACGAATTATACATTAACTGTTACCGATGAAAATGGTTGTACTGACCAGCAAAGTATTACCATTACCGTTATGCCAGCTCTTTCGGTTACTTCAGTTCCTAGCGATTATATAATTGGAGAGTGCAACTCTGCGAATATAACCACTACTGTCACCGGAGGGGAACCTGATTACCTGGGTGATTATAAATACAGTTGGAGCCCGGCCGCCGGATTAAGTGATTCAAGCATTGCTGAGCCGGTAGCTAATCCTCTCGTTACTACTACGTATACTCTAACAGTTACGGATTCCAATAATTGCACGGCACAGGCATTCTTCACCATCCAGGTGGTGGCTGACTTGTCTGCAACCGTAATTGCAAGTGATACAATTATTGGTGATTGTAATAACAGCCAGCTAGATGTTTCTGTATCCGGAGGAGAACCTGCCGGCGGATATACCTATGCATGGCTACCAAACGATGGTACACTTTCGGATATAAATATCAGGAACCCGATCGCCAAACCAACAACTCTTGGAGATAATGTATACACTGTAACTGTTACAGATAACAATTCGTGTACTGTAAATGCAAATGTTACCATTAACCTGAGAGATACTATCCGGGCGGTGGCAACAACAAGCGTGGATACAATCGGTACATGTCCTGGATCTGTTGCAACCCTTGACGTAAATGTTACATCGGGAGGAGAGGAAGTATTGGGCGGTGGTTTCTATTACAGCTGGACGCCAACAACTGGACTTAACAATTCAAGTCTTAAGAGCCCATCCGCAAAACCTTCTCTTTACACAACCTATGTAGTTACTGTTAGAGATGCCAATAATTGCATCGGAACAGCACAGGTATCTGTCGCTGTTGCTGATCCACTGGCCGTAACTGTTGCTGCTGTGGATCCGGTTATTGGTTCTTGTCCCGGACAAAGCACCATTCTGAATACAACTGTTACCGGTGGAATAGAACTTATCCCGGGCGGAGGGTATAACTACAGCTGGAGTCCATCAGCCAGCTTAGACCTCACTGATCCGGCAAATCCTGTAGCATCTCCGCTCTCCACTACCACCTATACGGTGACGGTAACGGATAATAATGGATGTCAGGCAACCGGTAATATCACGATTGTGGTAGCTCCCCCGCTTGCACTTACCATAAATGCTAATGATATTCTCATCGGAACATGTGCAAGTTCCACCTCCCAGATCAATGCCATGGCTACCGGTGGAGAAATGCCTCTTAACGGTTATGATTATAGCTGGGATCCTGGCAGACCGGGACTCACGGATTATAATATTTCCAACCCGGTTGCTGATCTCACTGTCACAGGTTTGTATACATACGTGTTGACTGTGACAGATACCAACCTTTGCCAGATCATAGATTCCATAACCATTGAGGTAGCAGATCCGCTTGCTGTGACAGCATTTGCAGATGATTCAATTATTGGTACCTGTCCAACATCTGTAGCTAACCTTGACGCCACAGTAACCGGAGGAGAAGAACTTTCATCCGGAGGTTATACCTACATCTGGAGTCCTGCAACTGGATTGGACAATCCAAACCAGAAGGCTCCGAGAGCTAAGCCCTCTGTGACCACAATGTATACGGTTTCAATTACTGACCGAAACGGTTGCCAGACTGCTGATAGTGTTGAAATTGTTGTCGTTCCGGATCTGACAGTAGATGTGACTGCAGATGATTATATCCTTACGGCGGGTTGTGCTTCTGTTGCCAATCTGAGCAGCGTTACCACAGGTGGAGAAACCACCCTGGGATTAGTCTATAGCTGGAGTCCGGCAACTGGACTGAGTGCGACTGATATTCCAAATCCGGTAGCTCAGCCAGTTTCTACTACTTCTTATACCCTGACTATTACGGACGATAACAATTGTACCGCTGCTGATTTTGTTACCATAACTGTACAACCAGCGTTGAATGCAACTGCAATTACGGATGATGATATCATTAGCACCTGTCCAACTTCCGTTGCAAACCTGGATGTTAACGCAACCGGTGGTGAAAGATTCTATGATGGTTCATACCAGTATAGCTGGATTAACAAGACAACCGGACTAACGGATGACCTTACAGGGGCATCGACTAAAACACCCATTGCAAAGCCATTGGCAACTTCAACCTTTGAGGTTACCGTGACAGACACGAATGGATGTTCTGTAACTGACACAGTTGTGGTTACGGTGGCTGATCCTTTGACAGTGGTTGCTTCAGCAACTGACAGTATACTAAGTACATGTGCTATTTCACAAACTGTCCTTGATGCAACAGCTACAGGAGGGGAGGAAATATTTGGTGGAGGCTACAGTTACAACTGGACCCCTGCTACGGGATTAAACCTTGCTTCTTTACGTAATCCGACAGCAAAACCAACATCAACAACCGATTATAAGGTGACGATTACAGACCGGAATGGATGTACTATTGCTGATTCAGTTTTGATTGTAGTTCAGCCGGAAATAACCATTGTCCTTACTCCTCTGGTTCGTGCAGGTGGCTACAATATCTCCTGTGTAGGGGCAATGGATGGAGAGATTGATGCGACGGTTAGCGGAGGAGAACTTTCATATAGTTATGCATGGACCGGTCCACTTGGGTTTACTGCAGGAACAGAGGACATAAGTTCACTCAGGGCCGGTTTATACCAGCTGACCGTTACAGACACCAACGGTTGTACAAAATTTGAATCTGTTACCCTGACGGAACCCTCACTGCTTACCTCAACCATTGCTATTGATTCTCTGTATGCTGGAGGTTATCATATCTCCTGCAACGGAAATAGCGATGGGGCAGTTTCTATTACGGTTAATGGTGGTACCACAGCTTACAGTTATAACTGGACAGGGCCTGGTGTTACCCTCCCAACAGACAAGGACCAGGCAAATCTTACGGCTGGAACATACAGGGTGACTATAACCGATGCTAATTTATGCTCAATCCTGGATTCTGTAACTCTCGTAGAGCCGGCTGTATTGACAGCCACCACCGCTTCTGCAGAGGATTATAATGGCTTTGATATTTCCTGCAAAACTTCCAAGGACGGTGGAATTGATCTCGCAGTTTCCGGAGGTTCCGGACCAGGCACCTATGTCTTTAATTGGGCTGGACCTGATATAACTGTTGCAACTGATCAAAACCAATCCAATCTTGGAGAAGGTAAGTATTATGTGGATGTAACGGACCAGAATGGATGTACCACATCAGACACGATTACATTGGTAGCTCCAAATTCTCTGATCGCATCAGCTACCTCTCCTAATGATTTCAACGGATTCCAGGTAAGCTGTAACGGAGGTACGGATGGTGCCATTAACCTGACCATTACTGAAGGAGTTGCACCCTACTCATTCTCATGGACAGGTCCCTTTGGCTTTGTAAGCAACTCTCAGAACCTGGTGGGACTAAGGGCCGGTGCATACAATGTGACGGTGACCGACGCCAATGGATGTACCATACCAGCAGCGATTACATTGACAGAGCCAACAGCTCTTAATGCAACATCTGATGTGACTTCAGAAGCCCTTAATTTCGGATGGGGAGTAAGCTGTAACGGTGCTTTAGACGGAGCAGTCGACCTTACAATCTCTGGAGGAATTGATACGGAAGATTATGATGTCTCATGGACAGGTCCTTCCGGTCCGATTAATACAGAAGACCTGCTTAATGTCCTGGCCGGAGACTATACAGCAACCATAACGGACAGCAATGGATGTATTATTACCCATGATGTAACGGTTACTGAACCTCCGGTCCTTAACCCGGGACAAGTAACAGGAGACCAGGATCTCTGCTTTGGGGCTGATCCCCAAATCCTGAGAAACGGATTTAGTGCAAATGGAGGACCCACTACTCTTGTTTACGATTGGGAGATGTCTACCATAGCCGACTCCGCAAACTTCATTTCTGTAGGTTGGAATTCGACCACATATACACCTCCGGGTAATATTGCTGTAACCACCTATTACAGGCGGGCAGTAACTTCAGGAATCTGTGGTCCGGAATACAGTAATGTTCTGACCCTTAATGTCAACGAATTACCTGTTGCGGCATTATCAGGTGATACAGCCATCTGTCCGAATACTTCTACTGATATAGTGGTTGATGTAACAACCGGTGCTGCTCCATACACCCTTACAATCAGTAATGGAATCGGTGTAGTAAGCGGATATATACAGCGGGGATCCGATATCGGTAGCTCCGCTATCAGCACTTAATGTCTATGACCTGGTATCCATTATTGACAATAATGGTTGTGAAGTACGCTCTCCTCATGCAAACATTACTGGTAGTGCAACAGTAACCTGGAGAGAAGAGGTTAGCGTGGATGTTCAGCCTGTTGATTCAACTATCTGTGAAAATTCAGATGTGAGTTTCAGTGTGGTCGCAAAAGGGGAAACTCCTTATTCTTATCTCTGGTATGAAAACAATGTCGCTTTACCAGCGGAAACAAATGCTACATTGAATCTTATCAACGTTCCGGCTTCTTTCGATGGAAACAGGTATAATGTTGAAATAACCGGTGGATGCGGTAAGACAGTACAATCCAATATTGCAAATCTGACCGTTCAGACGAATACGGTAATAGTTACTCAACCCGAAAATTCAGATATCTGTGAGAACCTGGCAACCAATTTCTCAGTAGTAGCAACAGGAACCATCACAGGATACCAGTGGGAAGAAAGCTCTGATGGAGGGACCAATTGGAACACTCTGTTAGAATCTGGAATTTATGTTGGAACAACCACGAGAAAGCTGAGCGTATTTGGTGTTGATTCAATCATGACAGGATATCAGTACCAGGTAATCATCACAGGAATCTGTACACCTACCCACGACATCTGATCCAGCCACCCTGATTGTTAAGACTTCTCCGGTGATCCGAACAGAACCAGTTGATACAGCTACATGTGAAACAGTTCCAACGAGCTTTTCTGTTGTAGCTGATGGAGATACACTTACATACCAGTGGCAGGAGAATAGTGGAGCCGGATTCGGAGACATCCCGGAAGGAGTAGCCTATACCGGGACCCAGACATCGACTTTGACAGTTAACTCTCCACAGGTTACTACTCAGGATGGTAGTTTCTATAGAGTATTAGTAAGTGGGGCATGTACTCCTCCTGAATTTTCCGAAATTGCCATGCTTACAGTAAATACAACTCCCGGCATTTCTGCAGCATCCGAATGATGAGGAACTTTGTGAGGATGGAAGTGTACCTTTACTGCAGGTGCTACAGGTACAGGTATTACTTATCACTGGCAGGAAGATGCTGGGTCCGGATTTGTTGAATTACTGATGGCGGGGTATATTCCGGCGCCAATACACAGAGCCTAACCCTGACTGGAATCCCAACCTCTCTTAATACCAATAAGTACAGGATGCAGGTTCGTGGAAGTTGTGGAGCTCAATTCGAGTGCAGCAACCCTGACAGTTAACCCGAACCCGACGGCCAATATTACGGGTGATGGTAACTTCCCGATTGTTTGTGGTGGAACACCTCTGAATCTTGACGGTAAGCCGGACAGGAGGAACTGGTGGGTTTGCGAAGCATGAATGGACAGGGGATGTCTTCTTCCTGAGTGCGGTGAATACCCAGCAGACTGTATTTAATTCCGTTGCTCATGGTACATATAATTATACCTACACTGTAACAGACGGCAAGAAATGTATTGCGAAGTCACAGGTTACGATCGAGAACGATCGTCCGGATGTACGATTCTCATCCGATGCCAAACCTGCCTGCGGTACAGTGACGGTTCAATTTACCAATGAGTCAAATGGTGCTGTAGCATATGAATGGGATATGAATGATCCGGCTAACCCGGGAAAGATCACAGAAGAGAGCCCGACGTATGACTTCTCCAACTTTACCTCCGGAGTAGCATATTACAATGTGGAACTGGTAGGATTCTCCGCTAACGGATGTGCAGATACAGCTATACAGGTAGTTACCATCTTCCCGAGTATTGATGCAACATTTACCATTACTCCGGATGTGGGATGTAACCCGATAAATGCTACTCTGAGAGCAGAAACACCAGGAGCTTCCAACTATAACTGGAACTTTGGCGATGGAAATGCGCAGCAGGGTCCACAGGATATTGTGCCGCATGTTTTCCACAATACCACCACCAGTCCGATTACCTACACAGTCACTCTGATCACCACTTCCTTCTATGGTTGTGTGGACCAGAAAACCATGCCGATAACTGTGAATCCAATTCCGATAGTGGACTTTGCAGCTAATCCTTCATGGCAGACTTATCCTAATGCTACGGTTACGTTTAATAATGCAACTCCAACAGGGGCATGGACATACTTATGGAACTTCGGAGATGGTAACAGTTCTACTGAAGTATCTCCGACCTATACTTATGAAGCTCCAGGAGATTATGTAGTTACTCTGACAGCCGTAACAACGGAATGTGCTGACAGTCTTAGCAAAACCGTAACCATAGATCCGGCTAAACCGATTGCCGCCTTCCTTCTTCCTGAATCTGATTGTGCTCCACTGCAGGCCGACTTTGTGAATAATTCGCAGTTTGCTGATCAGTATGTATGGGACTTCGGAAATGGTTCGGTATCCTATAAGAAGAATCCGACTTTCACGTATTATGAGTCCGGAATCTACCAGGTTAAGCTAACGGTTTATGGTCCAGGGGGACAAGATGATACTACGGCATTGATTACGGTGAAAACAACACCGATAGCCTACACGAACGTATCACCTCCGTTTGTATTCGTAAACGATGTACCGGTGAAAGGTTTCAACCTTTCCTCCGATACCATTAATGCTACTTATCTCTGGGAATTCGGTGACGGTGAAACATCCGACACCACCCATCCGGCCCACGTATACACAGAACCAGGAAGGTATGATGTCAAGCTGACGGTTACTAACGACAATTCCTGTAGCAGTGAATACATCTTCTCATACGTTGAAGTTGAACCGGCCGGTGAGATGAAGTTCCCGACTGTCTTCAGACCAAGCCAGACTGGACCGGCAGATCCACAGTTCAGGCCAGGACAGGATAATAACCAGATCTTCTTCCCGGGTGTCTACAACCAGGTGCTCGAGTATGAAATGGTGATTTACAACCGCTGGGGTGAACAAATCTTTATCAGTAAGGATGTGAATATCGGCTGGAATGGCTGGATCAATGATACCCGTATGGCAGAACAGGGTGTCTACATCTGGAGAGTACGAGGCAAGTATGCCAACGGACAGAACTTTATCGATGTAGGTGATATCACATTATTGAAATAAACATAAAACCAGAAATAATGGAAGGCATGGAGTATTTACTTTATGCCTTCCTTTGTTAATATGCAAAAGAGTTTGAAATTGAATCTCCTTTCAGAAATGAAGCCTATCGTTGGACTTGAAGCCGGTCAATGAAAATGAAGCCGCCCTACGTTATATGGATCACCGGGCTGCCAGCAGCCGGTAAAACAACCATAGGAGAAGCTCTGACGGAAGTTCTCAAAAAAGATGGTCAGAGAGTGGAACACCTTGACGGTGACCGCCTGAGAAACCTATTCCCCGACACAGGATTCAGCAAAGAAGACAGGAATAGTCATATTCATCGCGTAGGTTACCTGGCCAGCATGCTTGAGAAAAATGGAGTTACGGTGGTGGCCTCCTTTATTTCTCCATACCGGGATGCCAGGACTTTCGTCAGAAACCAATGCCAACAATTCATCGAGGTGTACCTTTGCACCCCGCTTGATGAATGTGAAAAAAGGGATCCAAAGGGACTCTACGAAAAAGCCCGAAATGGTGAAATTGAAAACTTTACAGGAATCAATGATCCTTACGAACCTCCGGAAAATCCAGAGATCGAAATAGATACAAGCAATCAGCCAGTTGAAAAACCCATCAGTACTATTCTGAAATATCTTCAATTGTCTGAAAATTACTAGCTTTATTTGGTCTCAGACCCAGAACAAAAAGCATTAATGAATTCATTTCTCCAAAATACCGTCAAGCATTTCCCTCTGAAATACGCACCAAACCAAGGTGAACTGAGCCAAATTCCGCTCAACAAGCAAGCGCAAAGCCATGGTGCTCTCTGCAATTATTTACCCTGCAAACTAGCACTGATCATTTGCTTATTGGTCCTTCCCCTGTTAACCTCCCATGCTCAGACCGTGTACTACCATATCCAGAACGAATCGGTGTACGATTACCTTGACGAGATGGCTAACGCCGGACTCATTGATCTTAATTCATCTGTTAAGCCTTACTCCCGGATGTTTATTGCCAGGCAGATGGCTTCGCTTGATACCCTTCGGTCCCAGCTGAATCCACGCCAGCAGAAGGATCTCGATTTTTACCTCAAAGATTTCAACAAGGAGCTCAAACCGGATAAGAATTTTAACAAGCGCTTCGATATTTTCTACTACAAGGATTCACTTTTCACATTCTCAGCCAACCTGATCCTTGGCGCCGAATACATAACAAACAGTAATGGGAATGCATTGTTCTGGAAAAATGGAGCGGAAATTTTCGCTTACGCTGGAAAACTGGGGGTCTGGGCAAGCCTGCGTGACCATCATGATGAGGAAATACTGGTCGAACCCTCATATCTTACACAACGTAGGGGTGGTAACCACCTGAAATCCGGTCCCGATTGGGAGGAAATGCGCGGGGGAATAACCTGGTCCTGGAATTGGGGGAACATTGGACTAACCATGGATCATAATGCATGGGGCTCAGGGTATAACGGAACAAATATTCAGTCCGGTCGTACCCCGTCCATCGCCCGAATTAATCTGCAGATGAAACCCACAAAATGGTTTGAGTTCAATTATTACCATGGATGGCTTGTTTCCGAAGTAACCGACAGCAGCCGAAGCTACCCTGTCAGCAGCCAGCCCGGAGCAACTACCAGATATGTAATGCATCCCAAGTATTTTCGCAACAAATATTTTCACCTTCACTCCTGTTAGAAAACTAAATATTTCCGTTGGTAACTCCATCGTCTATTCCGATTTTGGTCCACACCCGGCTTACATGATACCGGTGTTCTTCTTTAAGGCAGTGGACCATACACTAAATGCCGGAATGGACAATATGAATTCCCAGATGTACCTGGATATTTCTTCCCGAAATATCAGGAACCTTCATCTATACGGAACATGGTTCGTCGATGAGGTGAACACCTCCAATATGTTCGACCCGGATAAACATTCCAATTATTTCAGCTTTAAACTGGGCGGAAGACTAAGCAATCTCCCCCTGCAAAATCTTTCCCTTACGGCCGAATGGACTCGCACAAATGCCAATGTTTTCAGGCATTATGTAAGTACCCTTACCTATGAATCAAACCGCTATAACCTTGGACATTACCTCACAGACAATGCAAGGGAGTATTACCTGGCTGTAGGATACAAACCGATCAGGGGATTGGATATCAGGCTCTCCTACCTGCTGGCCCAAAAAGGACCGGATCATACTGAACTCGACTCGCCGCGCCTGGGACTCCCATTCCTTGAATCCATCGAGTGGGAAAATCAGACCATTGCCCTGAATGCCAGCTACCAGATCATCAATGATGCATACTTTTTTGCATCCTGGAAATACAGCAATATCAGCGGAAATGATCTTGCGAAATACACCCACCCTCTTTACCACGGTAAAACAAATACTGTTTCTGTGGGACTAAACTTCGGATTTTAATTGTAGCTATTCCTCCTCGCCGTAACTGGCATTCAGGTAGTATGCTCCCGTGGTTACGAGTTCCTTATCCAGTAAGTTTTCAGGGGACTTGATCTCAACAAATCCTTTTAGGATGATCCCGGTTTCAACCTGTATCCTCCTGAAGGAACTCCCGTCCCGAACGAAAACAAATTCTTTCCCGCCTTCCATGGCAATGCCGGCCTCAGGAAGGGCATATACATCAGTCTGACCGATAAAAATTTGGGCCTTAACATACATCCCCGACAAAAGGTTGTCATCCGAATTTGAAATCTTCACAAGAACATCGGCAGATTGGTTTTCGTTAATTATGGATTGTCCAACTGCATAAATCTTCCCCGAATAATCTTTGATCCCGGAGTAAGTCTGAAACTCAACCTCCTGTCCCTTTTTCACCATATTGATATCCTGCTCATATACAGTAAGGTGAACATATAAATTGCTGTTGTCCTCAAGTTCTACAATGGGATTTCCTGCACGGATCAGGACACCGGTATTCGCATAGTTCTCCCTCACAAATCCATTGATGGGAGAAAGGATCCTGACCTGAGAATTCAAATTTCGGAAATTGATTGTCAAAGGGTTAATTCCCATCATCTGCAATTGCTCCCCAAGAGAGATATGCTTGACAAGAACGTTCTCATAATTGGTTCTGGCCTCTGTAAGTTTCTTGACTGATGCGGCATCCTCCCGGGCAAGTACCTCCTGCCTGGTTAAATCTTCTTTTAACATCACAAGATCGTTTCCGGTCACTAAATAATCCTCCTGTAATTTCAGGAAATCAGGATGCTGCATGATTGCTAAAAGGTCACCCTTCCTAACCTCAGAACCTTCATTTACATTAATCTTCGTAATATATCCGTCCATGGGAAGGGAAATGGATACCAGACCCTGGGGGGGCACCTTGACCGTTCCATTACAACGGATATTTTCTGAGAGAAACATCTGCTTGAGTTTCCCGAATTGGATTTCAGCAAGCGCTACCTGTTCATCCGATAATACGATTTCATCTGACAAAGCAGCAGCATCTGTTTCTACTGCCTGATCGGACTTTTTCGATTGACAGGACGAAAAGAAAATAAGCAGGGAGGCAACAAAAACTCCCTTAAACACCCATTGTAATAACCTGTTCATCATCCTTTATGATTTAATTATCAATTCTCTCAACAAACTTCGCCTGCTATTTTAGCAAATACTCCAGTTCAATTATTGCCATATTGTATTGGTTCAACTGATTCAGGTACTCCTTTCGGATATCCAGTCCCACCGAAACACTCCCAATATATTCGAAATACTCTATTCCCTGTTTCTCAAGTTGCAGATTGGCTGTGCGAAGCAAGGTTTCTGCACTTTTCAGGGCAGTTTCCTCATAATAGTCAAGTTGTTCTGCATAACTCCTTATCTTCTTTACCAGGTTCTCAATTTCACGCTCCCGTGAATTCACCTGTAACTGCATTTCATTTAATGCAATCTGAGATTGTAATTTTGCCTGCTTGATTCGCCCTCCCTGCGGTACAAACCACAAAGGAAAGCTCATCCCAACTTTAAAGCCCGTAAAACCAACTTCATTATCAATGGTCTGGTCAAAGTACATAGCTGACAATCCCGGGAAAAACTTTGATTTTTCCAATTTGACATTGGCCAGTTCCAATTGGTACAAATCATCATAGTATTGGATGATCAGGTTATCTGCAGGGACCAGGTTGTCCTCAGAGTTTAGGTTATCTCCAGAGACCAGGGCGTCTCCAGGGATCAGGTTATTCTCCCCCGGAAACCTATCATTTCCAACAGAAAGCCTTGACTGTATGGAATCTCCGGGTACAATCGGGATTGAAACCTGGAGAACCTGTTGCATCAGGGAGCCCGTCTCAGTAAACTTCCGCTGATCTTCTTTAAGTTCATTCTGAAGTCCCACAAAACTGGTTTCAACCAGTGATTTTTTCAGCAGGTCAATCTCTCCGTTACGGTACTGGCTTTCGGATACTTCGACAAGCCGTAAGTAAAAATTATACTCCCTCGACGTCAGTTTCACCAGGCTGTAGTGGTATACCCAGTACTGGTAAAGGGCTTGCACTCTTCTCTCCAGTTCTGCCTGTGTGAGAAGGAGGTTACTCTGTTTTGCCTCAATTTCCTGCTTAACATACCCGGATTTTTGAACATGGGTCAGAATTGATCCGAAATTCTGCTCCAGCTCAATAAACCGATCATCAAGCCCTGAATTGATTTGCCCGTACGTATAACCAAACTCGATCGGATCCAGTTCAACCACAGACTTTTTGCTCATTTTTGCACTTTCCAGCTCCAGCTGGGCATTTTTTAAAACCAGGTTATTATCCCTCGCCATTTGCAAAGCCCCTTCCATGTTCAACACTAACTGGTCCTCATTTTCAGACTGAGAATTACCTTCTTGTGCATTTCCCTTCCGGGGAAGGAAAAGCAGAGCTGGTATAAGCAAGAGCAACAATGCCTTGGAAGGCTTAAATCGTTTTATTCTACGTGAAAGGGGTGGTGGATTCTGTCGATTCATCATACCGTATAATATGGGAAGAATGATTAGCGTAAGCATGGTGGAGCTTATTAATCCCCCGATCACAACCGTGGCAAGGGGTCTTTGCACTTCAGCGCCGGCAGAGATGGAAATGGCCATCGGAAGGAAACCAAGGATATCCGTCACTGCAGTTATCAGTACGGGCCTCAGCCTTGTACATGCTCCCTTAATAATAATGTAGTTGATGTTTTTTACACCCTCCTTTCGTAGATCATTATAGTAGGAAATCAATACTATTCCATTCAATACTGCAACACCGAATAGGGCAATAAAACCCACCCCGGCAGAAATGCTGAAGGGCATCCCCCTTATCCAGAGTGCCAGGACTCCTCCAACAGCGGAGAGAGGAACAGCAGTAAAGATCAACAGGGCATATTTGACTGAATTAAAAGTGAAAAACAAAAGAATAAGAATCAGGATCAGGGCAATGGGAACTGCCACCTTTAGCCGGCGAAGGGCATTCTCAAGATTTTCAAACTGTCCTCCATAGGTAAGATAGTATCCTGGTGGAAGGGCAAGATTTTCGGAGAGTTTCCGGTTAATCTCCATGACCAGGCTTTTAACATCCCTGTTCCTTACATTGATGCCTATGGTAACCCTTCTTTTCGTATCATCCCGGGAGATTTGCATGGGCCCCTCTACGTATTCCAGATCAGCCAGCTCACTAAGAGGAATGGGCAGTCCATTTGATGCTCTTGCCATAATGGATGTCAGGTCCATTGTACTTCGGAATGCAGAATCCAGCCTTACGACGAGATCAAACTTACGTTCTCCCTCAAATACAACACCCGCTACCTCTCCGGCAAAAGCTGTGCGGACAATACTGTTGAGTTCTTCAATATTCAGTCCATAACGGGCCACCTTCTGCCGGTCATAACGAATCACATACTGGGGCAGACCGGAGATTTGTTCCACCTTAACATCAGCAGCCCCATCCATGTGTACAATCATTGAAGCGGACTCATTTGCCAGCCTGAATAACTCGTCAATGTCTTCTCCGTAGATCTTCACTGCAATATCTGTTTTAACCCCGGTCATTAATTCATTAAACCGCAATTGTATGGGCTGTGTGAATTCAAAGGAGGCAGCCGTTATGGCATCCAGCTTTTCTTTCATCTTTTCGATCAACTCCTCTCGGGTTCTGGCTGAAACCCATTCCTTTTTGTTTTTTAGGATGATCATGATATCTGCGTCTTCCACAGCCATGGGATCTGTTGGCACCTCTGCTGTGCCAATCTTAGATACCACCTGTACCACCTCAGGGAAGTTATCAAGCAGTATCTTTTCAGCTCTTGTGGTTTGTCTTACGCTTTGTGATAGGGATGAGCCGGCGGGTATGGTCATCTGCATAGCCAGATCACCTTCTTCCAGGGTAGGAAGAAATTCCCCCCCCAGGCGGCTGTATATGACAGCAGAAAAGACCACTACTGCCAGGGTGCTTGCCAGTATCGGAACCCTGTTTCTGAGGGAAATCTTCAATACCGGGTGATAGGTAAGCTTCAAAAATTTAATAATCTTGTCGGAGAATGTTTCCTTCCAAACAATGTTCCGCTTCATAACCAGGGCCGCCATCATCGGCACATAGGTCATGGATAAAATGAAGGCTCCCAGGATGGCAAAACTGAAGGTTTGTGCCATGGGTTTAAAGGTCTTACCTTCAATCCCGGTAAGCGTCATAATCGGGATGAATACAATCAGGATAATGATGACTCCGAATCCGGCGGACTTATAAATTGACGTGGATGCCCGGGTAATCGCCTCGTCCATTTCTTCCCGGGTAAATACCTTGTTTCGATGCTTTTTATACAACTGGTGCATGATGCTCTCAACAATGATCACAGCCCCGTCAATCACGATTCCGAAGTCAATGGCCCCCAATGACATAAGGTTGGCTGAAACTCCAAAAAGGTGCATCATAATAAATGCAAACAAAAGCGAAAGAGGTATCACTGAAGCGACTATCAGTCCCGTCCTCCAATTCCCTAACAGGAGTACCAGGACAAGGATAACCAGCAGCCCCCCCAACACCAGGTTTTCGGTAACTGTGTGGATGGTCTTGGAAACCAGTTCGGCCCTGTCAAGATAGGGTACTATCTTAACCCCTTCAGGAAGGGATTTCTGAACTCGTTCTATCCTTTCCTTAACCTGACGGATCACTTCAGAAGAATTAGCTCCCTTCAGCATCAGGGTTATTCCCCCCACCGCTTCGCCTTTGCCATTGGCAGTCATAGCGCCAAAACGAGGGGCATATCCAAAACGAATTTCCGCAACTTCCTTCAGGAGAACCGGTATATCATCCTCCATTTTAATGACAATGTCTTCCAGGTCCGTAATCTTTTCCACCAATCCTTCAGCTCGAATATAAAATGCATAGGGGCCCTTTTCTATATAGGAGCCACCGGTATTCTGGTTATTCCTGGAAACGGCCTGGTGAATATCTGTTATGGTGAGATTAAAGGTTTTCATAAGGCCAGGATCTACGCAGACCTCATACTGCTTCAAAAATCCTCCAAAACTTGAGATCTCAACAATCCCGGGAATGCCGGATAACTGACGCTTGACGATCCAGTCCTGCAGGGTTCTGAGTTCCTGGGGATCATACTGGTCTTCAAATCCATCCTCCACCTGCAGGGTATACTGATACACCTCTCCAAGTCCAGTGGTAATGGGAAGCATTTCAGGAATTCCGAGCTCTTCAGGAATCTCTCCCCTGGCCATACTTATTTGTTCGCTAACCAGCTGCCGAGTCTCCAGGATTGGAACCTTGTCCTTAAAAACAACAGTAACAACGGATAGTCCATATCGTGATATGGACCGGATCTCAATGACATCCTTAATATTGGCCATCGTAATTTCCAGGGGATAGGTAATGAATTTTTCAACCTCCTGGGGGGACAAAGAAGGGGAGCTTGTGACAATCTGGACCTGGTTATTGGTGATATCAGGAACGGCATCAATGGGTATCTGGGTCATTGACCATATTCCCAATCCGACCATAACAGCCACCAGGAAGGCTACAATGGGCTTATACTTTATGGAAAAACTAATAATTCTATCAAACATGAGAAGTCTTAAATATTGATCCGCATGCGTAGCCTGATAGATTCGGAGCTGAACCAGATGATCTGGTTGAACCGGATTTACCGGCCTGACCAGAGGATCTGCCGGTTACAGCTAGACAGGTTCAGGGGTACGCAGCATAAATTTAGCTAATTATGATCTCTTTCTATAAATAATTCCGTGGATTTATGATAATTTTTGCGCGCGCCAGTTTTCGGTATATGCTTGATTGTGGTATGCGCTGGTTTTCGGTGCATGCTATTTTTTAGTGTATGCTGATTTTCTGCCCTTGTGATTCTCCTTTCCCGGTTTTTAGCTTATAAACATAGGTTCCGGGGATAAGAGTTCCGCCGGGAAGCATTATCAGCTCTTCTTCTCCATTTACAGCCTGGCGCATTACCTCCTGCCCGTGAAGATTATACAGGATCAATTCCCCCGCTTCCACGCCCGGTGGCAGTTTAACAGGAATATTTACCATTCCCCCGGAAGGGTTTGGAAAGGGATTATTAAGGCGGTACTGATTACGGACCGAACCGGATTTCAGGGGTTCCTCAGGAAGGGAATAAACTTTTGTCTGAGTGGTCGCCGGTATTAGAGAAAAATCATAGACATATGCCATGAACTTGGGTCCATTGTTCTCTGTCTCCAGAATATTGGTATGCCCTGCTCCTGGAATTTTAAGGATTTCGGTCCCATTCTCATTAATTACCCTGGTCTCATAGGAATAATAATAGGAAGTCTCGGTAGGATTGTACTTTGAATAGATATATGCAAATTCGATCAGGTCATCTGTATTAAATATGTGTTCGCTCACAAACTGAATATTATACAGATAATAATCTGCAGGGACCTCCAGGCTGATCGTCTTATAGATACTGTGGTCAAGATTATAGATCTGGCATTGCTTTCCGTTCACATCCATCGTGAAATATTTGTCCCCTGACTTTTCCAGGCAGCAAATCGATGTAGATACAGTGTATGTAAATTCAAGGCTTGGCTGTGCATAAATAACCATGCCAATTGTCAGCAAAATTGCGGTAATGGCGTTTTTCATGGTTTCAGGTATTAATTCAGATAATTATTATTGATACAACGTCCTTGATACAACGTCCTTGATACATGTTTTCGTTCCTTTCTATGACCTCGTATCAGATCCGGCATCCTGAGTGTTTGTTATTTCACCAGTTCCAGTCCCTCTAAGGCTGAAGATCCGCTCGGGGTATTCAGCAGTGCTTTCTGGAAAAGTACTTTTGCCTCCCGGATATTCTGGAGTCTGAAATGGGACCAGGCAAGCATTGTGAGGGCATCGTAATCAAAGGGATACAGATTAACTACTTTATCAAAATATTTACGGGCAGTCTCATATTCTGCCTTACCGTAATAGATCAGTCCCAGTCTATGCATAGCAATCGAATTATTGGGAGTAATCTCAAGGATCTTTTCATATTGCTTTAAAACCATAGTCCAGTTGCCCATGGCTGCACCGGGGTACACGATTCCAAACCTTGGCTCGACGGCATAGGGCATCAAATCTATGGCTTTACTGTAATAGGCCGTTGATTCTGTAAAATTTCCGGCCTGGTAGCTCAGCCAGCCCAGGCGTAGATTTAACTCGTATGAGTTTTCATCATACACACTCTTCAGGGAATTGATGGCTGCAGGGACTTCCCCGGTGGCTTCCTGGATATAGCTCTCCTGGAAAGCATCCCGGGCAGTGGAAAATTCCTGCGCCAGTAAGCCTGGCATAATCGCGACCAGAAACAATCCGGCAATCATTGATTTTCGAATCATTGGTTTTTGAATTAATAGATTAAACATATCTGATAGAAGAGAAACTGATTTACAAGTAAGGGATCTCTGAATTACTAATCTCCGGGGCACTATTATCTGCAGTATCAAATTTTGAGATATTGACCTCCGAGAATTTAACTTTCGTTTCCTGTTTTGATTCATTAAAATTTCCATGATATACCTCCGAATATTGACAGGCTGTTATAACTTATTAAATACTGGTCATCAGCCTGGGTTGTTGTAAATGATATATAACTGTTTTCATATTGTGCAAAACGTGCGCCAACATAGATCAATGAACCTTTTTTACCCAATGGAACCGTGATATTTCCCATAACTTTGCTTTTCATCCAGTCCAGTCCATTGTATACAATATACCCGTTGGATTGGGAAAAATTCCTCATTTCCCCATAGGTTCCTGATAGTTCAATCCATACTTTTGAGACTATCCCGTAACCCAATAAAAAATCCGGTATCAGCTCCCAATTAATCGATTCTGCATCCGGCCTGTGCATATACATCGTGGCCCTCAGGTACATATTAAGGTTTCCCCCGGGATACCATGTCAGTGTGCCGGAAGCAGTAAACTGTTTTGTATCATTCAGGTTAGAATAAATGCCTCCAAAACCATAACGAAAGGGACCCTGGTATTTTAAGAAGGATAATCCCCCAAGTACCTGGTTCAAAGACTCATCGCTAAAGACAATGTTTTCACCTCCAACTCCGCCAGGGCCTCCTCCCGAACCACCACCACCGCTAAGACTTGGAACCTGGTATGCAATGTGGAGAAAATGGAAAGAGGGACTGATCACTAATCCCCCGGGGGTAGTAAAAGAAGGTGATAGGTAGTACTGGTGTTGCCTTACTTTTTGTCCATCTACCCCAAAACGGTCAACCCCATCATCATAATAGTAATAGTTTGACTTTCCCAGGTAGGTATAGGCATGGTTAAAAGAGGTGCCTGGATGCATATTATGATGCAGTCCAACATTCAGGTTATGGTAATTCCTCGTAATGATCCTTGCCCCAATAGGTAGTCCCTCAAATGTCGCAGGATCATCAATCAGATCATCCGTAAATGTTTGATTGTAGAGGTACTCGGCTGAAATCCGGTCAACAATCTTTAGTCCTGGTGCCTGCAGCTTTTCCTGAAACGAAGGTTGAAATCCCTTATACAGCAACGCTGCCTGCTGTGTTTGTCCCCCAAACAAATAGGAATAATACAGGTATTCTGATGCTATCGGGTCGCTCTCATTAAACTCCAGGGCCATTTTGAAATGGGTTTGTGCAGACTTAAAGTTTTTCTTCTCGTAAAAAGCTATTCCCATCCGTATTCTCAGGTAGTAGAAGTCAATATCCTGCTTGATGCCTGATTTACCAGTCTTAATCAGCCCATCCCAGTTTTTATCCAGGTATTGCTGGTAAGTAGCCGAATCCACCTGTGTAAATGTCTGAGCACCGGTCTGATTGCATAAGAAAGATAAGTCCGGTTATATATCAGCAGTCTATACATTTTGCAATTAAATTGAATTTGTTCCCATTTACATCAAACCTTTTAACCCCTGTTTCATTTACCGTCAGGATAAAACTCAGTCGTTTCAATTCGCTTCCCAGCAATACATTACAGGCAGAACTTTCCAGGATGATCTCGGTGGGTGACATTTCGTTGTCGATGGATACATATTTCAGTTCAAACTCTGATTTCAGAAACTTCCAGAAGGGTGCAATTATATCTTGCAGTGTCAATAATGGTGCTTTATACATAAGATTGAGCGGGTATTCATCTTTCAGGAGCATGTCCTGGTAAAAACCCTGCTGTAATTTGAAGGAGGCCAGGAAAAAGTAATACAGTAAAGCATTTTTATCACCTTCATAATGTGTGAAATAAAGCAGGTTACCATCATTTAAGAACCATGCAGTGGAGTCAGAATTCAAACAATAGATATAGGTATTGTTGTATGAATCTGTGCGAACCTCCCATTCCACTTTGCCTGAATCCCCGTTATTGATTACCTCATACGAAATTTTCTTTCCTGGAATGAAGTGAAATCCGCTGTATAATAAGTCGTTCGTTTCAATATTGGCCACAAGCTCATCCTTCTTGGGTTGCTCAAAGGACCTCAGGTTGTACCTGTCATTTTCGCTCAGAACATAATGAGAAATAGGATAATCGAGTGTTGGGGAACCAATGTACGGGGTTTCCTGAACCTGGAAATGCAGGTGGGGATAGGGTGATCTTCCTGAGTTTCCGCATTTTCCGATGATATCCCCGGACTTAACCCTTTCTCCGTCTTTGACAGTGATGGAATTCTTTCTTAAATGACTCAGGGATGAGAACAGCTTATCCTGATGCCTGATAATAACTGTATTCCCCCAATTTTCTTTAACATTCACTTCGCCTACGATATTATCATCAATGTTGTCGACTATGTATTCCACCGTGCCATCTGCCGGTGCCAGCACCGGCTTATCAAAACAAAAATAATCTTCAGGAAAATCCCCTTTGCCTGAAAATTGCTTTCCGTCCAGATCAGTAATTATAAAATCCCAGGCATGGCGAAATTCATCCTTATGCGTATGTGCACCATCGTGAGCCTGAGAAACCGTCCATTTTCCCAGAAATGGAAGTTTTATGGACTGCTTGTCGGAATGATGGAAGCGAAGGCGGTTATTGTGAAAAGAATAGAGGTTCTTTTCAGGTGAATTCTGCTGGATATAAACCTCTGAAAGCCGCTCGGAAGGCTTAATCCGGAATTTCAGGGCATACAGGAACAGCAGGACCACGATATTGAATGGAAGGGAATATATGGGAAGTCCCAGTATGGTGAAAATCTTTGACATACTGATGGTTACCAGGGCCACAATGGGAATCAGCAGGACGATCCAAAAGTAGGACCTGCGGGAGGGAATCAGAAAAAACCCACCCACTGCGATGGCGGTGAGAATGTAATTGAATCCGATATAACTGTAGCCCAGTTCCGAAATGTTGGCACCTATCAGTTCATAGAATATATACGCTGTATAAAAGCCGATAAGTGATAAGGAAAAGGAGATCCGGGAATAATAGAATAGTCCGATGGCCAGGATGATCCCTGAGAGGACATTATACTGGAATAGTATGGCTCCAAGGGAAATGAGGTAAATCCTCAGGCTTTGTGCAATAGAGAGGGCGTTCCACCATTCGTATAGTCCAACCAGTGTGCCCCCCCCGATCATGTAAAGATCGTTGAATGTATAGATGCCCCTTTCGCTGATCCCCAGGGCAGTGAATTCGCGGGTGGCCAGGGTCATAATCCAGACCGACAGCAAAAATGGAATACTCAGAAATGGAAGGGTGTATTTCCCTATCACACCCTGCATGGAAACTGAGATTAGTAATGTAAGAATAGCACCGAGTGATACAATAATTATCAACAGTATATCCGGCTTGAAAAATACCCCCAGTGCCAGTCCCACTAGCAATGAATTAAACCCGAACAGTCCTTTTGAAATGATTCGCCGGTCAAATCCCAGGATAAACCCAACCAGGTTTGTCACAACGACAGATAATAGTCCCATGATACCCGCATACAGATCAATGAAGGTGACCAGCATAAGAATAATTGCAAAGATCCTGTTATCAGAAAAGAAAACCTGGGCATAAGAGTTAGGAATGCCCCTTAAAAATAGTTTTATGTCCTCCGTTAGTCGCATCAGGTTTCGGGTGGTTTTTCTGGTTGGTTCTCAGATTAGCTTTCAAGCCTGGTGATCATGCCAGGTGTTCCGGTAATCTTTCCTGGCCGGTAATATTCTCCATGGTTTCCTGTTTTCGGATCACATGGGGTTTCCCATCCAGATCTATTAATACTACATTCGGCCTGAGGGTAATGAATTGCATCCACTGGGTCATATTGTAAGCCCCGATTCTTTTGATTACAAAATGATCGCCTTTTTTGAGCAGTGGGAACGCAATGGCCTCCCGTAATACGTCAATGTTCATGCACAGGGGACCGAACAATGTAGTTTCCTCAAGATGCTCTGAAACTG
Organism: uncultured Bacteroidaceae bacterium; assembly: GCA_963777115.1. Lineage (GTDB taxonomy): Bacteria > Bacteroidota > Bacteroidia > Bacteroidales > SM23-62 > SM23-62. Next base: position 34,460 of record CAVZPP010000010.1, read on the forward strand.
GGGCAGCGGGATACACTTCATGCTCGTACCAGAAGGAAGTAAACAGGAGGTTTACACCCACATCAACAATGGTCGCCCGGTTCCCGGAGGATAAGCGTTTGTTAGCAATGACAGATCCCAGGAGGTAACCAGCATCATCCACCAGGGCTCTTCCGGTCTCCAGGATCAGGGTTGGAAGTTTCCTCGGATCCAGATGGGAATTGAGCAGGCCAGAAGAAATAGCTTCTGCGTACTCTTCAAAGCTTGGGGTAGTATCGGTTCCAGGATAATACGCTCCTTTTAATGTGTTTTTGGAAGCAAATCCCCCTCCAATATCAATGTATTTTATATTTACGCCGTATTTCTTTTCCACTCCATGTGCAAGGTCAGCCAGTTTCCCGGCCGCGATCTTATATGAACTTACCGACATCATATAGGTCCCAATATGTGAGTGCAATCCTACCAGTTCAAGTTTTTCATTGATCATAATACGGTTGATCGCATCCCAGGCATCCCCGTTTTCATAATTGAATCCAAAGCGGTCCCACATAGGGTACACACCTGTATCCATATTTACCCGAATGGCCACCTTGGGTTTTTTTCCCATGTTATCTGCAAGGGCCAGAATAGAATACATTTCGTCAAAATGGTCAATATGGATCAGGGAATCATTTTCAACTGCTTTTTTAAGGTCATCATTGGATTTATCCGGACCGTTAAAAATGATCTGGCTTCCTTTGACACCGTTCCCTAAGGCTTTATCGTATTCAAAACCCGAGACTACCTCAGCCCAGGATCCTTCCTGGTGGAAAACCCTGCATACTGCATCCAGGTAATTGGTTTTATACGACCAGGCAAACTGCACTTTTGGGTACCGGGTGGTAAAAGCGTGATGTGCTTTTTTGTATGTATCCCGAATGGTTTTCTCGGAGATTACAAAAAGAGGTGATCCGAATTCGGCGATCAGGTCCGCTACCCCGTTATCATCAATATGGGTAATCGGTTCAGACTTCGATTTCATGCCAAATTTGTTGGGCATACCTGCCTGTAGTTTCTTAATATACGGTCTTTCAAATTGCTTCTTTTCCATTTTATTACTTGCTTAAATTCCTTATAGATTTACAATTCACCAAGGGTGGATAATTTTTCAAATTCTTTAACATCGGTTATTATATCATTTGAATACCGGATAAACATTTTCCCGACCTCGTACCTGGTAAATGGTATTACCTCCATACCGAGGGCAAGTTTCACCAGTGCATCGGGCAGGTTTTGTCCCGCTCCAACAGCCAGGTAAACCCAGGCAGGAATACGAGGATTTATCTCAATGACATTCAGTTCATTATTCATGGATTTAACGATTTCCAGTTCCATGCCTCCCCTCCATTTCATTCCGGAAACGATCTGGTCTGTAAGGTCCAGCAGCTTTTTATCATCAAGGGTGATTCCGGCCCATGCTTTTCCCTGTTCGGTAATGTATTGTTTCCGCATTGGGACTGCCCCAACGGTATTTCCCAATCCATCGCCAAGAGCCACAACATTTACCTCTGTCCCTTTAATAAATTCCTGGATAATGACCGGCAGACCCCATTTAGCACTGATTTTATTGAAATGCATTCGTACCTGTTCAGTATTATAGGCCAGGTAGGCATCATAAAACTTTCCTTTCACCATCAATGGATAGTCAAAATCCTTCTTAAGATCCTCGATCTCATTTTGACTGGTCAGGGTTTTGCTGAACGGAACTTTGACTCCGTATTTTTCTCCAAAATCAGGTAGGTTTGATTTATGCCTTTCCTCGAATTGTTCAAGTGTGGGCAGGAAAGTTTTAATACCTGCCGACTTCAACAATTCCTCCGCCTTCATAAAGGCATAGAGTTCGGCATCAAAATTCGGAATCAGAACATCGATGGGATCTTTCGCGTGAATTTCAAGAATCCTGTTCAGCAGTATATCTGTTCCGTCTGAAGGGTAAGGCACCTGGTAAGTTTTATCCACTACCTTATCCATATAGATCGCCGGTTCAAGGCTTTCATAGGCCAATCCAATGATCCTTGCGTCAAGGTCCACTGATTCCCGGATACCTCGTATCATGGGCACTCCCGGACCCGGATTATCCGTATTGTTCAGTCCCGTTATAGCAACTGTAATTTTCCGTTTATTCATCTTCGTCAGTTAACTGGAATTGCTTCAGCATTCCCGTAAAATCATAAAAATACTTCTCAAAACTGGCCGGATCTATCTCATATTCGGCACACATTTTTTCAGAGATTTCTGTGGGTGTTTTCCCTTCTTTCAGCAGGGCCATTATTTCCTGGCCTTCACGGTTAATCGAATAAGATTCACCGCTTGTCGGATCGAATACGAACCCGGTTTCGCTGACAGCTATGTTCTTTTTTATTTGCATGATCAGGTATTTGTCCAATTTATACACACAAAACTCCGGTTTTTCACGGATCTAATGTTATGATATTTTATTAAAATGTTATGAAATCGTGGTTTTTCCCTTCCGGGGAACATGAATTTAGTAAATTTTATCGAGAGGCTTCTTCGAGGATCGGTCACTTGCCTTGTAATCGCTGACCGTCATGCCCGTGATCTTGTGGAACTGTCCGGATAGGTACTGAACGCTGGAATAGTCCATCATAAAGGCTATCTCACTGAGAGTAAATTCATCATTATCGATCAGTTGTTTGATCCGTTCGATTTTCTGCAGGATAATATATTTCTCAAGGGTAACCGGTTCTTGGGCATTAAATAGTTTAGAAAGATGCGAATAGGAATACCCCAGCTTTTCAACGATATAATCAGATTTTCTGACAACGGAATCCATATTATTCAAATGGTGGATTAGTTCGATAACCGACTGCTTAATCTGTTCAACCAGCACTTCCTCCCGGCTCTCAATCAGGTCCATTCCAATTTCAGCAAGGATCTTTGAAATTGATTCATGATCATGCCTTTGCCGTACATACGAAACATCCACCTGGCCAAGCCTGGCTGAATTAACTCTGATACCCGATGACTCCAGCCTTTCACGTAAAAGGATCAGGCAACAATTGGAGACCATGTTGCGGATCATCAGGGTTTCGTTTACAGATGAAGCTTCAGCCATTCGATAAAGTTAATGACTTTCTTCCTGAAAATCCCTGAAATCAGATGTGTTGGTAAATTTTCTCAGGGCGTATCTGATTTAATTATTTCTGCGAATCGCGAGGGACTGATATGCTCGGGTTCCCACTCAATGGAATTTTTTGAAGCATGCATCCAGAAAGCGTTCATATGGTGCCCCGATCCCATTAGCAAATTATTATATACAAAGAGAATATCCTCATTAACAATATCCTCTGCGATTGCCTTATCAAGGTCGGCAATATCCAGGTCTTCGATCTGTAGTCCAACTTTTATCGCCTCCTCATACGAGGTACTTCCCTGCTCAACCAACTGATCATAAAGAGCTTTAATTTCCGGGTGTTTGAACTCTCCCTGGACATGTTCTGCGGCCGGATCCTCCAAACCGAATTGAACCAGTAGTTCAGCCACCAGATTAGTGTGGTACATCTCAGACTTGGCTATATTCCGAAAGATAGGTATCGAATACAGTTCGGAAAGAGCTGCATAAACATCATGTGCCAGCATTTCCTCTTCACGCATCCATTGCAGGCTGCTGATCTCTAGCCTGGGTAATCTCCCCATCAGAGGTTATTGATCCTCCCATTTCCTGAGGGTCTTGTCCCTCTGAACACCTTGCGAAGGCAAATATTAATATACTGCCTGCAATTAATAATAGTTTTGATTTCATGATATATAATTTTGATTACACCAGGTTAGATGTCAAAATTATTAAATGGTTTATCTAGATATATTGATTCTTGTATGTTTTATAGCATAATGTTCTGGGTGTAGCAAATTTTCCTTACATCTCCAGATGGTATTTAGGACCTACCTTGGGATCCTCCAGCTTAAACCCAGGCTGATAAACCCAATAGGTGATACATCGGTAATGCCCACCCCTCCAGACATATCAAGCTGAAGGTTCGGGAGAAGCAGGAAGGTAATCCCTGCGTCGGAGCGCAGATCCCAGGGATTGCTGCTTAGCTTGCTGCCATAAAGTTCAATAAATGCACCCCATCTCTCCGCAATTGAGTATCCACCGACAAGGCTGTATTTAAATGCCGAAACATCAAAACTACCTTCAAACTCATATCCAAGATTATATCCAAGTCCCCAGCGTTCACTCAAAGTATGGGCAAAGGAAAAGACAAAAGAATGCTGCCATTTGTCTGAAGAATATACTTTGTTTCCGGTATTTGGGATCTGCCAGCTTGTAAGCAGGGCGATATCAGGGATCCAACCGCTTTCTTTAACCAGGGCAAATTTGAATCCTATTCCAATGGGACTCACCCCAAAGTCGTCTCTGGGAGCTCCTGCGGGTAATTTAGACTGGTTATTCAACATGTCAGATCCCAACCGAAATTCCATAAAATCAAATAAACCGTATCGAAGAAGTGTTGATCCAAACCGGTTATTCTTGTCATATGAATCTGAACCATTGCTTACCCATTCCCTCGAAAATCCGGTCTCTATCTGCAGTCGCCAGGCTGGTATAACCACAGCGGATTCTGTCTGGTCGGGCCGGTCGGTTATCAAATCCGGCTCTTCCTGTGCATTTATCTGGAATGCCAGGATAAGTCCAATTAGTATAAGAGATCTTTTCCTCATGTCACCCTATTATATATATTACCCTCCTCCGGCAGGAGATTTCGGGTCCAGGATCAATCCCAACTGATATTCCCAGTAGGGAGATGATTAGTCAGAATCCAGGTCTTCGGGACTAATCCCGTAAACTTCTTCCTTATGTTTAAATCCGGCAGGTTCGATATGGATCATAATGTCAAAAACATTCTCAATATCCTCCCGGATACTTTCCTCAACCTTCACACAGACCCTGTGGGAATCCAAGGTGGAAATAGATCCATCGACTTCTATATCAAGAACGATCATTAAATAATTTCCTATTTTGCGTATCCTCAGACGGTGAGGATTTTCTGCACCATCCACTCTTTCCACAGCAGTAAAAACCTTCTCATAAAGCTCAGGGGCTGTGTTTGCATCCATGAGGTCACGGTTGGTCTGCATGAAAATCTCAAATCCTACTTTCAGTATCCAGACGGATACAAACAATGCTGTTATTGAATCCAGAATGGGCAATTTCAAGAGATAAGTGAAGGCAAGTCCCACTAAAACCGAAATTGAAATCAAAATATCATTCTGCATATTCAGGGCATTGGCCTTGAGCATTTCACTATTGGTCTTTTTCCCCATACTGAGCTGCTGCCTTGCCAGAAGAAATTTTCCCACGATGGATACCAGGGTGACATAAATCGCGGTCATCCCAGGCATCTCCCTTTCCACACCCTGCAAAAGATGCCGTACAGTACTGATGGCCAGCTGAGCTCCGGCAAACAGGATCACAAACGCCAGGGCTTTCGTTGCAATGGTATCTGCCTTCAGGTAGCCGTAAGGATATTTTATATCGGGGGGCCTCTTCATGATCCGGGCCGTGAAAAGGGTAATCAGGGAAGTAAGGATATCGCTTGCCGAATCAATTCCATCCGCAATGACAGCAAGGCTTCCCGAGAAAATCCCGAAAATAATTTTTAATAGGGAAAGAAAGGCATTTCCAAGTACCCCAATCCAGGACGCCCGGATTATTGCCTGAGGATTATGTTCCATTCTGGTAAATTCTGGGAAACAAATCTACAACATATTCCGTTTAACTATTTACTTAAAATCCTATATTTGGGGTCTCAATGAAAGTGAAGCCAGTTATATCGATACTTTTGGGATGCCTGATCATGGTGATCACGGGGCATAATATTGTTCCCCACCACCACCACTCCGGCATTGGACATTCCCTTCCTGATTGTGGACAGCATGATGCCTGCGAACATTCAGCTGACCATGGAGACCATGCCGGGGAATGCGATGTACCTGCCACACACTGCCATGCATTTAACGGCCTCGAATATATTCTCAACTCTCAGAAACAGTTTGATAAAGAATCAATTGCATCTTCTGTTAGCGCATGTTTTATCTCCATAATTTTCACAGAGGAACCGCTTCCGCGGGAAGTATATTATAGCCCTGCCCGTGGTGCACCCCCTATATTCGAGGGCTTCATGGGGGAATCAGCCGGACTCCGTGCTCCTCCTCATATTTCCTGACCCCTAATTCCTGAATCGTACATTCTAAGAATCTTTCCTGAAGGGCCATGCCCCGGCAGAAAGAAGTAATGATGTATTCGGGTTTACCCTTATCCAGAAATTCTTGGTTGTGATATTTATAAAGCATAGGGGGGTTCTTCGGTTCAGGGAGTTTAGAAAGTTCAGAAAAATTAAATCGTTAAAATAATTCAAATAAAATCCGGGAAGGATCCCGGGCCAAATCAAATACCAATGAAACAATACTTAATCCTCTTAACCATTCTGCCCCTGATGTATGCCTGCGGCCGAAACCAGGATGCATTGGATGCCGCGGGACACGCACATCCGGATGATGTGGTTGAGCAGCTAACACTGTTTACTGATTCCTCTGAATTCTATGTAGAATATCCTGAATTGATGGCCGGACATAAGGTAGCATTCCTGGTACATATCACCAGGCTAAGCTCCTACAAGCCTTACATGGAGGGCAGTGTCAGAGTGACACTGGACTATGGAGATAAGCAATCCACAGGATTGGCGGAAAGTCCGGAAAGTCCCGGTATCTGGAGAGTTCTGGTCAGGCCAGAATATGCAGGGGATTGTAAGGTCCTTTTCGAATACCAGGCTGAGAATATTACCGAAAATACCGATCCTCAAACAGCACATGTGGAGGACCATGGCCATGAAGATACACCTGAGGCTGACACCCCTGCCCATGCAGCAGATCATGCAGACGAAGGGGATCATGCAGACGAAGAGGATCATGCCGGAGAGTCGCCTGGAGGAATTCAATTTACAAAGGAACAGGCCTGGAAATCAAACTTTTCAGTAGACCTTATTGTCCCTTCTCCATTTTCTGGTATTATCAAGGCAGGTGGAGAGATCCTGGCTATGCCCGGCGAAAAGTACTTCATCCATGCCAGTAATCCGGGAATTATAAACTATGTTAAAAAGAACATGGTAGCCGGAGGAAATGTAAAAAAGGGTGAAGAGATGCTGGTTATCGAGGGACAAAACCTGACCTCTTCAAATATCACCGTAAATTATGCCGAAGCTGAGGCAAGCTTTATTCAAAGCCGGAGCGAATACCAGAGACGTCTTAAATTATTCAGCGAGAATGCCATTTCCGAAAGGGCATTCATTGAAACCCGGGCTACCTATGTCAGGGATAGTATTCACTATTATAATCTGAAACAATCATTTACCGGAAGCGGGATGATCATCCGGTCACCGATCGGGGGATATATACATGAGCTCAGGGTATCCCAGGGAGAATTTGTGGCAGAGGGACAACTGATTGCAACCGTTTCTTCAGATCAGAGATTGCTCCTGCGGGCAGATGTATCCCAGCAATATTTCGACCGGATCAGGGATATAATTTCTACAAATTTCAGAACATCCTATCATCCCACCGTTTGGGATATTGAAGACCTGGGCGGAAAACTTATAGCCGTTGGTTCATCCGTAGAGGAAAACAACCAGTATCTGCCGGTATATTTTGAAGCCAATAATAACGGGGAATTACTGGAAGGAGCCTATGCTGAATTCTACCTGAAAACCCGGGTCAGGGAAAATAGTATCATTGTCCCGGTCTCAGCCGTACTCGAAGAACAGGGTAGCTATTATGTATATATCCAGGTATCCGGAGAAACCTACCAGAAACGCAGTATTCTTCCGGATCAATCTGACGGAGTCTCATTACCTGATTTCCGCTGGATTAAATTCTGGAGACAGAGTGGTTACCAGGGGGCCTATGCTTCTTAAAGCAGCCTCAATGTCTAATTCCCTGCCCGGGCATGCACATGCCCATTAAAAAACAAGAAGATGCTAAATAAGATCATAGAGTATTCGCTAAACAACCGGCTTCTGATCATATTCCTGGCCCTTGCCACCCTTATACTGGGAGGTTACATTGGACAGAAGATGAAGGTGGATGTATTTCCTGACCTGACTGCCCCTACAGTGGCAGTTCTCACCGATGCCCACGGTTTTGCCACCGAAGAAGTCGAACGAATGGTCACCTTTCCCATTGAATCAGCCCTTTACGGAGCCACCAACGTTCGCAGGGTCAGATCCAGCAGTTCAGCCGGGTTTTCCCTGGTATGGGTGGAGTTTGAATGGGGGACCGATATCTATATCGCCAGGCAAATTGTCAGCGAAAAGCTGGGTATGCTCACAAACCAGATGCCTGAAGGAGTATCAAGTCCCTTTCTTGCTCCCCAGACATCCATCATGGGTGAGATTATGCTGGTAGCCCTGACATCCGATTCGCTTTCTATGCAGGAGTTGAGGAATATGGGGGACTGGCAGGTAAAACAACGACTCCTGGCTGTAACCGGGGTATCCCAGGTGATTGTCATGGGCGGAGAGCCAAAAGAATACCAGGCCCTGGCAGACCCCCTAAAAATGAAATATCATGATGTAAGCCTGGAGGAACTCATTGAAGCAACCCGCCATCTAAACATTAATATCTCCGGGGGAGTTATTAATGAATTCGGACAGGAATACTTTATACGGGCAATTGGCCGAACACTCGATACTGATGAGATTGGAAATTCAGTTATCAAAATGCGCGAGGGGAAACCGGTACTTATCAGGGATGTGGCCAGGGTTATCAGCGGAACTCCCCAGAAGATAGGGGCCGCCTTTATGGATGGGAGGGAATCGGTTATCCTTACCATACTGAAACAGCCCAATACGAACACCCTTGAGTTAACGGAAAAAATCGATGAAGCCATTGCTGATATGGAGACCTACCTGCCGCATGAAGTTGAGGTACACAGTCATTTCTTCAGGCAGGCCGATTTCATCCGGACCGCTGTCAATAATGTTCTTAAAGTACTGATGGAAGGGGGACTTTTTGTGAGCCTTGTCCTTTTCCTTTTTTTGTTCAATCTCCGTACCACAATGATCTCTCTGATTGCCATCCCGATTTCCCTGGTGGTCTCAATGATCGTTCTTTACCTTCTCGGGTATTCGGTTAACACCATGTCCCTCGGAGGTATGGCCATTGCGGTGGGAGCCCTGGTGGACGATGCCATTATCGATGTTGAAAATGTCCTGAAACGACTGAAGCAGAATTACCATAAACCCTCTGACCAAAAGGAGAATACTATCAGTGTGATCTATAAGGCTTCTACTGAAATACGGTCATCCATTGTACAGGCCACATTGATAATAATTGTCGCTTTTGTTCCCCTGTTCTTCCTTTCAGGCATGGAAGGAAGGATGCTCAGACCATTGGGGATCACATTCATAGTTTCCCTGTTTGCATCCATGCTAATCGCATTGACCCTGACACCTGTACTGTCAAGTTATTTCCTTGTAACGCCAAAACAATTGAAAAGGGATGTGCGAGGGTCCAATCCCATTGTTCACAGGTTGAATTCCTGGTATGAAAAAAGCCTTGGACTGACATTGAAACACCCAAGGATCATACCGGTATTTTCTGGCATCCTGCTATTGTTTTCCATTGTTCTGATGACGGGTTTCGGAAGAAGTTTTCTTCCTGATTTCAATGAGGGGACCCTGACAATTACAACCACTGCCATGCCAGGTATATCACTGGCAGAAAGTAACCGACTGGCCAGCTCTGTTGATGATTTATTATTGGAAATCCCTGAAGTCCAGCATGTCAGCCGACGCACCGGGAGGGCGGAGTTGAATGAACACAGTCATGGAGGTAGCAACGCCAGCGAAATAGATGTCCCGTTTATCCTGGAGAATCGCACACGCGAAGAATTTCTGGAAGATGTAAGGGAGAAACTGAACGGTGTAGCGGGACTAAACATTAACATCGGACAACCCCTGAGTCACCGTATTGATCATCTCCTGTCCGGTACCCGGGCCAATATCGCCATAAAGATCTTTGGCGAAAACCAGGAAAGCCTGTTCTCCATTGCGGGGGAAGTAGAAACTATAATCACAGAAATCCCCGGAATAGTTGATATTAACAGGGAACAAATGATTGAAATTCCCCAGCTGCAAATCAGGCCCAGAAGGGAGTTGCTGCAGAAATATGGAATTCCCATGAACCAGTTCACGGAATTTGTTGAAACGGCTGTAGGGGGACTAAAAGTTTCGGAGGTTTATGAAAAAAACATGAATTATGACTTTGTGTTACGTTTTGATGATCAATTCAGAAACTCTGCTTCCGCGATTGAAAATACCTTGATTGATGCCTCCGGGGGATTAAAAATTCCCTTGAGTTATGTTGCAGATATTGTTTCGGTTACCGGTCCCAATGTTATCAACAGGGAAAATGTTCAGAGAAAAATGGTTGTCTCGGCAAATGTTGCCAGCCGGGACCTCAGCAGCGTCGTCAAAGATGTAAGAAAGGAACTGGATGCCTCCATTATGCTGCCGGACAATTATAGGATAGAACTTGGAGGACAGTTTGAATCTGCCCAACAAGCTCAGAGAATGCTATTTTTCAGCTCCCTGATAGCCATCCTGATAATATTCATGATCCTCTACCAGGAGTTTAAAAATACTGTGGTCGCATCCGTAGTGTTATTGAACCTGCCACTGGCTCTTATAGGCGGAGTATTCAGCATCTGGATGACATCCTCTACAATTAGCATCCCGGCCATTATAGGTTTTATCACCCTCTTCGGAATCGCTACAAGGAACGGTATTTTACTTGTTTCCAGATACAGGCATATGCAGGAGGATGGCAACTTATTGCTTGACTCCATTATCAAAGGTTCAGCAGATCGCCTGAATCCAATATTAATGACAGCACTGGCATCAGCCCTGGCACTTCTGCCGATGGTCATTGCCGGCGATAAACCGGGGAATGAGATCCAGGCTCCCATGGCAGTGGTAATTCTTGGGGGACTGATCACTTCCACTCTGCTGAATTTATATGTTATTCCCAATGTTTATTACCTGATCTATACAAAAAGAAAAAAATGAAAAAAACAAGATCAATTGTCCATCAGCGACATCAAAAACAGGGCATAATTCCAACCAGACTCTTTAGCAGATTTCCTAAGAGGATCTCTAGTTTGTTCCCCACTAGAATATCTGGCTTAATTCTCATAAGGATTTTCTGTTTCCTGGGCTTACTATTAATTAATCCCTCGGTTTACTCCCAGGCTTCCCTGGATACACTTCTTGACAGGGTTATTCAAAATAATCCTACCCTGACCGGTGCCGGTCAGTACTATGAGAATGTGCTCATTGCTTCCAGGACCAACCTGTTTCCCGATAATCCTGAACTGGAATATGCGTATTTATGGGGTTCTCCTGATAATCTGGGGGACCGGACAGATTTTTCAATCAGCCAGTCCTTCGATTTCCCAGGGGTATACACCAAACGGGCAAAACTTTCCAAAGGAGGAGTTGAAAAGGCAGGAAAAATTGTTAGCAATGTAAGGCAGGAAATTATTCTTGATGCCCGGGAACTCTGGATAGAAAAGGTTTACATAAACAGGATACAGTCCATCGTGAATAACCGGCTGGATAAAGCTGAACAGGTAAACTCATATCTAAAGATCCAATTTGAGAACGGGGAAATCGGCAGACTGCAATACAATAAGGTCCTGCTGCTGCTTTCCAGCCTCAGATCTGAAATGAGCATGTTGGAAGCAGAATCCGCTGCCCTGGATTCTGAGATATCCAGAATATCAGGTGGTTATCCCATCAATATTGATGATTCAAGCTATTATTTTACGGATCAGACCATACTGGACTCGGTGCTCCAGGTTTCTCTTTCAGATCCTATGTACCAGGCTTATCAGCAGGAAGTTGAGCTACAAAACCTCCAGATGAAACTAACCCGGGCTTCCGGTATGCCGAAGTTTAAAACCGGTTATTATTCTGAAAAAGTTCTGGGAACCAGGTTTCAGGGAGTTCAGCTGGGTATTACCATACCAATTTGGGAAAATGCAAATAAGGTAAAGGCAGCAGAAGGAGAGATCATTTCTGCCGAACTTGCAGCCGATAAATATCGTTCCGATGAAATTGCCGGCATTATTCAGCTGCATACCCGGTACAGAAGCTACCAGAAACAACAGGAAGAACTGTCCCTTGCTCTGGTACTGGGCAATGATCCTGAGATTATGGCCCTGGCATTCGAATCAGGTGAGATCTCCCTGGTAGAATACTTTTACGAAACAGATTTGTATTATCATGTTCAAAAAGAATTATTGGTGGCAGAGAAGCAACTCTTGCTAGCCGAAGCAGAGTTAACAAAGTATGAAATATAATAGACTTTAGACTCTATTTCTTCTTTGAATCATCATTTTCACTAAGTTCTCTCATACTTACAGCAACCGGGTAAATCTATCATAGGTCTCATTGCTCTGCCTTATGCGTTTTTATGTACTCCATGTCCGGCCTTCGGCAATGGTCATATAGATCTATGCAATATTGACAGATGTGGAGTCATACTTTACTTCAATCATTTTTTTCTCCTTTATACCAGCTGGCTGAGATCAACTCCATCCAACGATATTGAAGCCTTTTCAATGCGGGTTTTACACATTCCGCAGTTACCGGCCACTTCAAATTTTTACGTTTTTTCATTTTGAGCAAATACTGTGGTAATACTTAAAAATACCAATTGCTATTAAGCTTAACATTCTTGTTTTCATAACTTTTATTTTTAATTAAAATAGTTCCCACTTTATTTGATTTTTTAAAATTCCAATGTTTCCCTTGTTTCTCCGCAACTCAGCATGGCTTCTCCGAAATAGGGATTCTTAATCTCCCTGAAAGTACTCAACCAGAAAGCCCCTTTATCTCCATTTACCATCGGACAGTCCTGATAATAAACCGTACCATCAGACAGTCCGAATACATTAATGCTTGGCATAAAATGCATTATTAAAATATGCAAAGGATTCTCGTTGTTTAGTAATATTCATTGTACTGCTGGAAATCAGATCGAATTTCTGTGTTTAACTTTTCAAGAATGTTGTCATCCATTCCATATGAGCATTCCCCTCCAGAAGACTCATGTCTACCTTTGTCAGGTCAGATTTTACTTTTTCTGCAAAATTACCAACCTCCGTTGAATCAGATTTGACAAATACATCCTTCATCATTATATAGGAATTATAAACAGAAAGAAGTTGATCTTTGAAAGCCGACTTTAAGATGAATTCCCCATGGCCCAATAACCATGTCCTGAGGCTCGGAATGATCCTCATTTTTTTTTCTGTGATCATATTACCGTGATCATGTCTAGATTAGAAACCTTCCCACCAGCAGGGTTCGTCATACTCGCTTTCCCTGCAAGCTGCGGCAGATGCATCAATCTTAAACACTCCATTGACCGCAATTTCTTCACCTTCGGTACGTCCACTGCTCACAACGTAAAATTTTCCTGACTTAGGATCCGAGTTTCAATTTCCCGATGTATACAAAGGATGATTGATCCCTGTCGGGCACCTTAACGTAGACAACCGCTCTTTTTCCTGTCCACAGAAATGGAAGATTTAGGGATTAAGATTTCATTGGCTGCTCCAGCAGTATTTGGATTCAATAAAACCATTTACAGAACATTTCCGGTTTTAAGCTAAGGCCGGGATTATGCTATTGTTCAGTTCTTACTTTAGCAACACGTGTAGTTGGATCAATGAAAAGATCAATATGAATAACTTTGCCCTCGAAATTTTTTCCGGGTAAGGACTGAAGGCTGTATTTAACTTTATCTCCTGATTTTAATCCAATGCAAATCACTTTCATATGCATCAAACATGATCCACACATGCGTAAGATCTGTGATCTCAAAAAGTGAGGAACCTTCTTTTACGTAATCGCCCAATGCTACATGTCGATTCATTACTGTGCCGGAAATGGGAGACAAAATGTCAAAGAATATTTGTGGTTCGCCCTTTTCCTCAATGGCGTTGATTTGCTCCTCGGTCAGGTCCCATAATCTAATTTTCCCCTTGCAGCGGTATATAAAGCCGGACGAGTGTCTTTATATCCTGTAGCTTCAAGAAGCTCACGCTGGGCAGTAACGAGTCCCGGGGAATATATTGTTGCCAGTTTTTGCCCTTTTTTGACATTCTCCCCGGTGAAGCTGACGAAGAGTTTTTCAATCCGACCCCCAAAACGGGCAGTCAATTCAGAAATTCTCCTTTCATCCGCCTGCGCCTTACCCTGCAGAAATAATTCCTTGTTGGGCCTACCTTTTTTCACAAATACAGTCTGAATATCAGCCAGTTTCGCGGCAGATTCTGTCATACGAATCTCATCCGGATCAACATCTTTCCCGCCCGATGAAATATCTGTCATAGGAACCAGATCCATGGCACAAATGGGACATTTACCCGCCTTTTCCTGCTTAATTTGGGGATGCATGGAGCAGGTCCATAGGGTTGCTGCTGCTTCATCGTGATATGTCCTTCATGTCCTGACTGTTCCTGATTTGTGGTAATATTATTATTTCCGGAGGAATGAGAAAACAGCCACCCGAAAAATATGCCAGTGATGAGTACAATGATTGCCCACTTATAATTATCCCTGATATGTATTAATGATACTTTTCATGATTCAATTTCTTTATCTCGATTATTTTTAATAAAATCCTAGCTGCCCATTAAATACTCAATAAAGGATACAGCTGCCAGTTTATCCGTACGTGCCCTCTCCAGCTCAAGTGCATAGAATAGCTGTTTTCTCTCCATTCGGAGTATCTCTTCAAAATTCCTATTTGCAGTTGCATACTCAGTTTCCAGCACTCGGATTGAATTTTCAGCCAGTATCTGTTGATCAATATATAAGGCAACCCTTCTATCGGCATCCTGAAACTCCTTCCAGGTAATTTCGAACAGTGTTTCCAGTATGTTTTCCTTGTCAAGTTTTTCGAACTCTTTGGCTGATTCAAGGTAGGTCACTTCATCGATCATAGCTTTATACTTATTCCTGTAGAGGGGAATGCTTATCCCAATTTTCGGAAACATGAAAGCATCTTTCCCACTTAGATTGTTTTCTCCTTTGCCTACAACAATGTAATCCAGTCCAACTGAAAAATCAGGTTTCCCCTGTTTCCTGGCGAGTTCCTCTCTGAACCTGAGGACTTCCCTCTGTATTTCGAGTCCCAGGAGTTGGTGGTTCCGGACCAGGATGCTGTCCTTTAAAGCCTGCTTTGATAATCCGGGAATTTGATCCCATAAGGTATCGGGCAGCACTACAGTCTCATGTTCAGAATTCAATAGCTTGAAAAAAGCAATTTCCAGTGTAAAATGTTGATCTTTCAATAATGCAAGGTGGTTTTCCAGGTCTCCAATTTCCATCTCAATCCTGTATTCATCCACAGGGGATACCATCCCTGCCTCAACTTTTATTAAGGCGAGTTTTCTGAAAGTATTCAGGATCTAAATATTATTCTGCACAATATCTGATCGGCCTTACCATTAAAATAAAGATTGTAGTAAGTCCCCTTTACCTCATTAAACAGTTTTGATTTGGCTTCCTCAAATGCTTCATACTTTGCTTTTGCTGTCTGTATTGCCATATTTTCTTTTGTTTTTAAGGTGCCAAACCAAGGAAACATTTGTGAAGCAGAAATCCTGAATTCCTGGGGACCAACCCTCGTTTCAACAGGCTGAATAAAATACCCAAAAGCCAATTGCGGATCCGGAAGTGCTTTTACCTGTGGTGCAACTTTCAGAGCGGCCATGTATTCATTAAACCTGGCTTTTATTCCGGGATTATTTTCTGCAGCAACAATCAGATATCTATCCAGCACTTCCTGCGCTCCCACTGAGAAACTCAGCGTCAGAATACTTATTGAGAGGAATATTTTATATGTATTTAATGTTTTCATTGTTATATTTTCATTTCTGGATTATCATCTCTGGGTTATCTGAGCCTACGGTATTCTGAATGGCATTTTTACGAACCTCTTTCTCCCGCCACATACTGTACAGAACAGGAACTACAAACATGGTCATTACCTGGATGATCATTCCTCCGAACAGGGGTATTGCCATCGGTACCATGATATCAGATCCTTTACCGGTAGAAGTGAGGACAGGAATAAGGGCAATAATGGTAGTCGCAGCTGTCATCATGGCCGGACGGACTCTCTTACTTCCTGCATCAACAACAGAGGATCTGCACTTCTGATATAGTGCCGGGCTTGTTCTTTTTAAAAACCTGCATCAGGTAAGTGCCCATAATCACTCCATCATCTGTGGCAATTCCAAAAAGTGCGATAAATCCGACCCAGACGGCCACAGAAATATTAATTTTCCCCATCTGGAACAGGTCCCGCATATTCATACCCCCAACATCAAAGTTCATAAACCAACCCTGTCCATATAGCCAGAGCATCAGAAACCCCCCTGAAAAAGCAACAAAGATTCCGCTGAAAATCATGGAAGAAGTAACAACCGATCCGAATTGGAAATAAAGAATCAGGAATATGATGATCAGGGAGATAGGAACAACTATCATCAGTCTTTTGGTGGCTCTGATCTGGTTTTCATAGTTACCTGTAAAAACGTAATTCACTCCGGCGGGCAATATGAATTCTCCTGATTCGAGTTTTGCATTCAGATATTCCTGGGCATTTTCAACAACATCAACTTCCGCATAGTCAGGCTTTTTATCAAAAATGACATATCCAACAAGGAAGGTGTTTTCGCTTTTTATCAGCTGTGGGCCACGTAAATATGTGATTTCTGCCAGTTCCCCCAGCGGAATCTGTACCCCTGTGGGAGTTGGAATTAATACCTTCTTCAGATCTTCCGGATTATCCCTGAATTCACGGGCATATCTTGCTCTTACTGGAAACCTTTCCCTGCCTTCGACGGTAGTACCCAATTGCATTCCTCCAATAGCTGTACTGATCTGCATTTGCATATCCTGAATAGTTAGTCCATATCGTGAAATGGCTTTTCTGTTAATATCTATTTCCAGGTATGGTTTACCTACCACCCTATCTGCAAATACGGATGTCGGTTCGATTCCTGGCACATTTTTAAGGTATTTTTCCAGTTCAAATCCTGTTTTCTCAATAGACTCCAGATCGGGACCAAAAACCTTAATACCCATGGGTGCCCTCATACCTGTTTGAAGCATGACAAGCCGGGTTTGAATGGGTTGTAATTTCGGAGCAGAAGTAAGTCCCGGAATTTTGGCAGAAGAGATAATTTCGTTCCAAATATCGTCTGTGGATTTGATGTGATCCCTCCATTGACGGAAATATTTGCCTTTTTTGTCCGATATCAATTCTTCTTTTGAGATTAACCTGAAACCCTCCTCTTCGGGATTATATGTGCTGCCATCGGTAAGGATAAAAGCATCCTCCCGATTCACCTTAAATCTCATCCGGTGTCCATTCTCATCAAGAATATATTCCGGTTTATAATTTATTATATTTTCATACATGGAGGTGGGGGCAGGATCCAGAGCTGAATTTACACGACCCCATTTCCCAACTACATTTTCAACCTCAGGAATTGAATTTACCTTTTTATCAAGCATAGCAATTACTTCAATGTTTTCTTCAATTCCTGAATGAGGCATGGTGGTTGGCATTAGAAGAAAAGTACCTTCATCAAGCGTTGGCATAAATTCTTTGCCAATGCCCGGGAAGCTGACTTCAGCAGCTTGCCATGCCTTCGTTTGTTTTATACCTTCCGGCATAAAGCCAAATATCTTATCAACCCCTGCCAAATAAAAATCCCAAACAGCACAATACCAATAGGAATACTCAAAAATTTCCATTTATTGTCAAGACACCATCTTAGAATGATTTTAAGACCTGACAATGGCCATCAAAATCCCAAGTACAACTCCCACCATTCACTACAAACAGAATATTCATGAAAAGGCTCCTCTGGGCACCCAGAGGCATCCATTCTACAGTCAGAAAGTAGAGAACAACCAAAAGCGTAAGAGCAATATTAATGTAGTTTACAAAGTGCTTTCTGTTCTCTGGCCACCTGTATTCAAGAAGACCATTTACCCCAAGTGCTATTAATACCAAGCGAGCCAGGTCCTTTGAGACAATGATTAGGAGGATGCCTGCGGCAATTAATACAAAATTGAAAATTCTCTTTATCCTCTTTTTATCAAAGCGGATGGAAAAAACAACATTGGCCAGGGTTGGAATTAGGATCAGTCCAATTATAAGTGCCGAAATCATGGCAAATGTTTTGGTAAAAGCCAGGGGTCTGAACAGTTTTCCTTCGGCAGCCTGCATGGCAAATACAGGCAAAAAACTTACAACCGTAGTGAGTAAGGCTGTGATCACAGCGGAGGCAACTTCTGTTGTGCCTTCATATATTACAGTACGAAGCTTCTTACCCCTGGCGCCCTTGTTTTCAGGCATATCAAGGTGGCGAGCAATATTTTCGGTAAATACAACCCCCACATCCACCATTACTCCAATGGCAATGGCAATACCTGAAAGTGCAACGACATTTGCGTCAACACCAAACTGTCGCATTGCGATGAATGTCATCAAAACCCCGATCGGCAACAGGCTTGAAATAAGAAATGAAGCCTGCAGGCTTAACATCAGAATGATGACAACAATAATGCTAATGATTACTTCCTCGGTGAGAGCAGCTTATTCCAGTGTACCCAATGTTTCTTTAATTAATCCGGTACGGTCATAAAAAGGTACAATGGTAACTTTCGAGACAGTTCCATCTTCCAGTGTTTTGCTTGGTAAACCAGGTGAAATCTCGGCAATTTTATCCTTAACATTATTAATTGCCTCGAGTGGATTCGCTCCATACCTGGCAACAACAACTCCACCAACCGCTTCGGCTCCTCCTTTATCCAAACCTCCCCTGCGGGTTGCAGGACCAAAATTTACCCTTGCAACATCCTTGATCCTGATTGGCACATTGTTGCTTACAGCTACAACACTTTCTTCAAGGTCTTCAAGGTTTTTAATATATCCCAGTGCCCTGTACCAGATATTCAACCCGGTTAAATTCAATGGTCCTGGCCCCGATATCAAGATTACTGTTTTTGACAGCTGCCATAATCTCGGCAACAGTTACACCATATGCCTTCATGGCATTGGGATCAATATCCACCTGGTATTCCTTCACAAATCCACCGATAGATGCCACTTCGGCAACGCCTTTGGCTGAAGTCAGTGAATACCTTACATAAAAGTCCTGAATGGTCCGTAATTCATGAGGATCCCATCCGCCGGCGGGATTACCTTCTTTATCACGTCCTTCCAGGGTGTACCAGTAAACCTGTCCCAGTGCTGTAGCATCCGGACCAAGAGAAGGAGTAACATCATCGGGAGTGTTCCGGCAGGCAGGGAATTTAGCTTTTCCAGAATACGGGTACGGCTCCAGTAAAATTCAATATCTTCATCGAAAATGATATAGATACTTGACAGGCCAAAAATGGAATTGCTTCTGTATGGTCTTTTACGCCCGGGAATCCCCAGCAGTGCAGTGGTCAGAGGATAAGATATCTGATCTTCAATATCCTGGGGGGACCGGCCTGGCCATTCGGTATAAACAATTTGTTGGTTTTCCCCTATATCAGGGATGGCATCAACCGGTACAGGATCACGTGGAAATATACCTGTATCCCAACTAAAAGGAGCAGTCACAATTCCCCATCCAATAAAAACGAAGAGTAAAAGGAAAGTTACCAGCTTGTTTTCAAGGAAAAATTTGATGGTTTTGTTCAACATAACTTATGTCTGTGATGTACAAATTGATAAATAGACTTTGATCCATGGGAACGAGGTTAACCCGGACTGGGATTCACACAGTTGGGGTTCACACAGTTAGGGTTCATGCAGTTGAGACTCTACAAAAAATCTATAGATGTCAATGCGATATTGTTGCATCAACTGAATGATCATGCAACAAATTAACCCCGGAAATCTGTTTAAATAAGAAAAGTCTGGATTTCGGAAAGGACCACCCCCCTGTGGGTTGGTGGTTTCCTGAAGTCGAGTATATCAGTTTGAGAATTTTCTCTAATGCTTTTATACTCAACAATGAATGTTGCAGAGTAGAATACATCAGAAGAATGATCATTATCCAGGTTTATTGAAAATATTGAAACTACGTAATCGCTTGTTGATTCAAAGCTTACTGTCTCGTCAACACAATGACCTGAATTACATATACTCTCATCGGAGTTGGCATGATTTTCATTCAAACCTGATCCACAACAACTTTCAGCTGGGACCAATATTGCCAGATCAACCAATTGATCGTGGCAATAGTGCATATTAATGGTCATTCCCGTTGCAGAAAGTAGCAACAGAGCGGAAATATAATATGGCTGATTAATTTGATCATTCCTTTTTATTCGATAATACAAATTAAGAGTAAATAATTCAGAATCGATTTATATAATATTGGAAAAGATTTATATCATTTTTGTATCTATACCTGGTCCAGTGGTTTACGCCTTTTATCCTTGATCTTCTTTAAATGTGAGGGCGTAAGACCGGTTATTTTCTTAAATTGCTGGGAAAGATGCTGGGCACTGCTGTAACCCAATTGATATGAGATATCATTAAGCGAAAGTTCATCATAGACAAGCAATTCCTTCACTTTTTCAACCTTTTGAAGAATCAGATATTTTTCAATGGTTATTCCTTCAACGGATGAGAAAAGATTACTTAAATAGGAATAATCATACCCAAGTTCGGTAGATAAAAGATCCGAAAGGTTCAGATATTCAGGTTTCTCCTTATCGTAATGAATATATTCAATGATCAAAGTTTTAAGCTTATTGATGATCCAGCCTTTCTTATCATCGATGAGTTCAAAGCCATTCTCAGATAATACCTGCCGTATTTTCTCTATATCCTCATCATTTACTTTTCATTCAACTCAACTACACCCAATTCAATAGTTTTGGAAATGTTATATCCCAGTACCATCAATTCATCTTTTACAACCTTAATGCATCGGTTGCAAACCATATTTTTGATATGGAGGGTAGTTTGTAGACATATATACAAAAATAGAAATTAAGATGTTTAATTCATTATTTTTAACATCTCTATATCACCTCTTGTACAGGTTTTACTTATTTTTACACCCGTATGTATCAGATTCGAAACATCCTATTCCACCAGGTCTTTCTGATTGATAGGCTTTGATCGCCGGAGGAACCAGAAAGCTGTTCCTTGAAATTTCATCATTATAAAATGACTTTATCAATAAGATATCTTCCCCTAATAATAATGTCATTTTGCATTCCGGCTGTGTTTGGCCAGGATAAGGTCAAAGGAAGAGTAACTGAACTTAACGAAAAACAGGAAGCCATCCCATTGCTTTCGTAAATGTTTACTGGAGCGGTACTTCGCATGGAACGGTTACAGATGAAAACGGGGAATTCAGTATTTCAAGACATGGAGACTAATGGGCATGCCCTTGTTTTCAGTTTTGTAGGGTATGCACCGGATACCATTTGGGTGACACCGGACCAGAACGAGGTAAACCTGATGATGTTCGCTGGTGACCAGATCGATGAGGTTACCATATCCAAACGGATTGGTGGAACCTATATTTCAAAACTTAAACCCATCAAAACAGAGTTTATTACCGAGGCGGGTCTGCAAAAACTTCCCTGTTGTAATCTCTCTGAGAGTTTTGAAAATTCTGCCACCATTGATGTCGGATATGCAGATGCAGTAACCGGGGCAAAACATATAAAAATGCTTGGACTGGCTGGTGTTTACAGCCAGATGCTGTTTGAGAATATACCCTATCTCAGGGGACTCGAATCTGCTTTCGGCCTGAATTATGTTCCGGGTCCCTGGATGGAATCTATTCAGATTTCAAAGGGTGCAGCAGCTGTTATTAACGGTTACGAATCAACCACCGGGCAGATAAACATTGAATACAAAAAACCTGAAAAGAGTGATCCCCTCTTTATAAACCTTTTCGCTAATTCCATCGGGAGAATGGAGGCTAATATCACCTCTGCCATAAAGTAAATGAGAACTGGAGCACCATGTTTCTGGTACATGGATCAACCATGCAGAATAAAATTGACCGGGATAAAGATGGATTCATGGACATCCCCCTGAACCGCCAGTTCAATGTTTTTAATCGATGGAAATACAATCCCGGAAGGTAATTTTCGTATTCAGTTTGGATTTTCCGTAATGGATGAATTACGTGAAGGCGGGCAGCTGGATTTTGACTATGACCGGGACCAGGGCACCATGAATGCATATGGCATCAATGTACAATCCCGGAAATATCATGGATTTGGGAAAGTCGGTGTGTTTTTTCCTGACAAACCCTATCAAAGCATTGGTTTCCAGACATCTGCCACATATTTTCAGCAGGATGGCCTGTTCGGACTTACCCACTATACGGGTGAGCAGAATTCCATTTATGCGAACCTGATCTACCAGGGCATTATCGGTAACACCAACCATATGATCAGCATGGGAGGAAGTTTTCAGTACGATGATTACCAGGAATTCCTGAATACAGATCCTTTCAACCGGACGGAATTGGTGCCGGGAGTTTTCGGACAGTATACCTATACCAATCCGGAGAAATTCAATGGTATCGCCGGACTGCGGATGGATTATAATTCGGTATTACGGATTGCTGATTACTCCCAGGCTTCATATGCGATATATGCTGGATGAGAATACTTCTTTGCGCGCTTCCGCGGGAAAGGGTTACCGCTCTGCCAATGTGCTTTCAGAAAACCTTGGACTCCTGGCCAGCTCAAGAATATTCTATTTTACTGAAAACCTGAATATGGAAAAGGCATGGAATTATGGGGTGAATTTGACACGGGACTGGCACCTGGGAAATGAAAAGGAGCTAACTGCCAGCATTGACCTTTACAGAACGGATTTTCAGAACCAGGTAATTGTAGACAGGGATCAGGATGTGGCCGGGGTGTATTTTTATAATCTGGATGGAAAATCATACTCTAATAATTTCCAGGCAGAAGTTATTATGGAACCCCTTGAACGTTTTGAGATTACAGCCGCCTACCGGTTCAGTGATGTGAAAAGTACAATCAATGGAGAATTCGTGAGGTACCCTTAACATCCAGGTACAAGGGATTGTTAACCCTCTCCTATGCAACTCCATTTCGTAAATGGGCATTTGATTTTACCGGTCAGCTGAACGGACAGTCCCGCCTGCCGGATACACGGATGAATCCACCCGAATACCAGCTTGATGAATATTCACCACAATATCTTATACTGCATGCACAGGTTAGCAAACGTTTCAAATGGTTTGAGGTTTATGCCGGAGGAGAAAACCTGACAGATTTCAGGCAGGAAAATCCAATGCTGGCACGCTGATGATCCTTTTGGTCCAAATTTTGATGCTTCCATTGTTTGGGGGCCACTGCTGGGCAGGAGGTTTTATGCAGGAATCAGGTATACCTTAAAATAATGAAAGTTGGAATCTTGCTTTCCTGAATGATCGTAAGATACAGTTATATTGAAATATATATTAGAAACATAAACTATGAGAAAAATTACCGTATTCGTAATAATGCTCTGCTTGGCAGGTTTACTGCACAGGAGGTAAACTGAGTGAAATTAAGATCAAAACCTCCTCACAATGTGATGATTGCAAGGAAAGAATTGAGGAAGCCCTGGCATTTGAAAAAGGAGTTAAAAAATCCGAACTTGACTGAAAACACAAATTGTAACCGTGAGTTACAAAAAGGAAAACCAAGTCCGGAAAAAATCCGGAAGGCTATATCAAAAGCGGGATATGATGCAGATGATGTGAAAGCAGATCCAAAGCATACGGTAAACTGCCTGCCTGCTGTCAAAAAGCCGAGAAGATTCCGGATCAAGAAGGGCATTAAAGTACCCGGAAATGATTTATTTCTTTTTCCCCTGGGCAGCTACGGCAGCAGCTTTAGCAGCAATTGCTTCCTGGTCACCAAGGTAATAATGCTTGATGGGTTTCAGGTCCTCATCAAGTTCATAAACCAGGGGTACTCCCGTAGGAATATTCAGCTTGATGATGTCTTCTTCTGACATATCATCAAGGTACTTTACCAGTGCACGAAGGCTGTTTCCA
Source organism: uncultured Bacteroidaceae bacterium (assembly GCA_963777115.1). Taxonomy (GTDB): domain Bacteria; phylum Bacteroidota; class Bacteroidia; order Bacteroidales; family SM23-62; genus SM23-62. The sequence continues at coordinate 58,632 of CAVZPP010000010.1, forward strand.
TGGGCTGCAATCAGTACCCTTTTCCGCTCTTGATCGTCGGTGCAATGGTATCAAACCAGTAAGGGAAGAAACGGTCAACGGTTAGTTTCAGTGATTCTGTTGTAGGTATATCAGCTTCATCCAAATCTCTGTATGCAGGATGAATGCCCGGGATAGCGTTCATCTGATTTTTCAAGTTCTGGTGGTGGAATATCATAGCTCCTTCTCCAGACCAGTACCTGTTCTTCGCCATGTTTTTCAGCTGTCTCGGCTTTGTTAAGTCCCTGAAGGGCCCCGTAATGTCTTTCATTCAGCCGCCAGCTTTTCTCAACCGGGATCCAGAGGCGATCCATTTCATCAAGTGCCAGCCATAGGGTACGAAGGGCTCTTTTCAATACTGAGGTATAGGCAATATCAAAATCAAATCCTTCTTCCTTCATGATTTTTCCTGCAGCTTTTGCTTCCTGGATTCCCTGTTCGGTAAGATCAACATCAGGCCACCCGGTAAAACGGTTGGTCTTGTTCCACTCAGATCTCCCCATGTCTTAATAATACTACTTTATACATATTCAGTCGGTTTATTTAATTATTTATTCCGGATTAAGTAAAAGTTACTGAAATTATTCTTGCCTCCCCTCGAATTTGTAGCCCAGGCTTTCAACTTTTTCCTTGACTTTATCCAGGTCAATATTTTCACCCTTGAGAATTACTTTTTCAGTTGTTATGTCTGCTTCCACTGATTCAATGCCATCCAGTGCGGAAACATTGTTTTCCACGGTTGCCTTGCAATGATTGCAGGTCATTCCTTTAACTATAATTTCCATATTGTTTCATGTTAGTATTTATTTGAAGTTTATTCTCCTGGATTTGGAAGATTTGAAAAATCTTGATAAATATTTATTGTACAGAGCATACAGGATCAATCCACCAAGTAATATCCCCGATCCGAGTTTAAACCAATGGGGAATGAATCCGTGCTCATGCATTTCGTTATGAAATTGGGCAAGGGGATTCAGAAACCATTCCCGGGGAAGAAATTCATTGACTATAATCCCAAAAAAATATGCTCCTGCGATGATTGAGAGGAGGTAAAGCATAAGGGTGCGACGGCCGAATACATTGCCAATTACAGTCATGGTGGCAGCGTTGGTTGCCGGACCCGCCATCAGGAATACAATGGCTGCTCCAGGGGATAATCCCTTCAGCATTAACATAGCAGCAATGGGTACCGATCCGGTAGCACAAACATAAAGAGGTATGGCGGCTACCAGAATGATGAGCATTTCCAGGTACTCATTCCCCAGGTAAGAAGTGAAGAAGGATTCAGGAACCAGCACTTCTATAAATGCTGCCAGGGCAAGGCCTATTACTAGCCATTTAGCTATATCTTCAAGAAACTCAACAAAAGCATAGTGTAACATACCTTTAACTGAGCGGTCATTTGCGCCATTTTCGGCTTCAGCCAAATTCTCTCCTGAAGTCTGATCAGCAAGTTTAAGATTGTTTACAAGTTTGTTTTTGCTAGCCTGTTTGACGTCCTTAGCCTGGCTTTTATTATCGGCCTTATTTGTAAGAAATCCGCCCAGAAACCCGGTGAACAGGGCAATGATGGGTTTGATAATAGCCATTGGTAATCCCAGGAGGGAATAGGTTACCATCATGCTGTCAACGCCGGTCTGGGGAGTTGAAATCAGGAAGGAGACCGATGATCCTTTGGATGCGCCGCTGTTGTAAAATGAGATCCCGGTAGGTATAACTCCACAGGAACATAGTGGCAGCGGAATTCCGATAAGTGCAGCATTGATCACAGAAGCTGAGTTGGGTTTCCCCAGGTACTTATAGACTTTTTTCTTCGGGAACCAGCCATAGAGAATGCCGGCAAAAAGGAAGCCGAGGAGAAGGTAGGGGGCCATTTCCAGGGTAAGATCTGCCAGGGCATTGAGGTATTGGGTGAGATATTGTATCATCATATAAATCAGGTTCAAATGTATTCCGGTTCAGGGGAGTTCCGGCTCAGCAATATTCGGTTTTGGAGTATTTTGGTTTCAGGGTGCTTCCGTTTCAGGCCTGTTTTGTTTCGATGGATTCCGTTGTATTATGTGCCGTTGATCAGCTTGCTTTCCTCACAACATCCGAATTCCATTTGCAGGGTTGTGTGTTCGATCTCAAACTGGTCGTGCAGGAGCTTGCTGATTTTATTGGTTAATTCACTGGACTGGCTGACTGACATATCCTGTTCCAGGTCTATATGTCCCTCAAAATGCACTTGCTTATCGTTAAGGCTCCAGAGATGGACGTGATGAAGATTCTGAACTCCGTTAATATTCTCAACCTTAGTTTTGATTTTTTCCAGATCAATATCCTTTGGAGCTGATTGCATCAGGATATTGAAGGATTCCCTGAGCAGGAGATAGGTTTCTCTCATGATATATATGCTGATCAGGACTGTGATCAGGGGATCGATCCAATAAATTTCAAACTTCCAAATAAGTAATCCGCCAATAATTACCACAACTGATGAAAGGGTATCACCAAGCAGGTGAAGGTAGGCAGCCCGGATATTAATATTCTTTTTTGAATCCTTTTTCAGGAGTACTATGGCCAGAAAGTTTGCTGCCAGTCCGATTGCAGCCACCGTAAACATGATAGCACCTTTAATGGGAGCGGGATTCTGAAAGCGTTCGATGGCCTCGTATACCAGGAATATACAGATCGCCACCAATATGATTGAATTCACGAATGCGGCAAGAATCTCTACACGTTTATACCCGAAAGTTTTCTTCTGGTTTGATTCTCTTTTACTGATTCGATGGGCAATATAGGCGATCAGTACGGCAAATCCGTCACCCATATTGTGCAGGGCATCTGAAAGAAGTGCCAGGCTATTGGATAATATACCGCCGATGATTTCGGCAATGGTGATGGCAAAGTTCAGCACAACAGTAGCGAGAAGATTTTTCTCGCTTATCTCCGAAGTGGGATGGTGATGGTGTGCATGATTGTGTGCCATTTCTTTATCAAATAAATAAGAGCAGGCTTACTGCCATTACTGCCATACCGCCTATAAGTCCATAAATTGCATGGTGGTGATGTCCGTACTCACGAGCAGTAGGCAGCAATTCATCAACGGAAATAAAAACCATAATTCCTGCGACTCCTCCGAAAAGGATTCCAAGAATAGATTCATTGAATACGGTGGCGAGGAACAGATATCCGATTAATCCTCCTATGGGTTCTGCCAGTCCTGATGCAAAGGATAATAAAAATGCTTTCCGCTTTTTCCCGGTGGCATAATAGATAGGGACTGATACTGCAATCCCTTCAGGTATATTGTGAATTGCAATGGCAACAGCGATGGGAATGGCAAGGGTTGGATCGTGCATAGCAGCAGCAAAGGTCGCCAGTCCCTCTGGAAAATTATGCATGGTAATAGCGAGGGCCATAAACAGTCCCATTCGCATTAAACCCTTCTTCTTCATTTCCTCTGTACTCAGACGGATATCTTCGACCTTTTTTATTTCATGGGGATTTTCAAAAGTGGGAACAAGAGAGTCGATGATGGCAATTATGGCTATTCCTCCAAAGAAAGAAAGAACCGCATACCAGCTTCCCAGTGATTCTCCATAGGAGTCAGAAAGGAGTAAAAATGCCTTCCCCAGGATCTCGGTGAAAGACACATATATCATTACTCCTGCAGAAAAGCCAAGTGCAGTACTCAGAAATCTGGTATTGGTGGTTTTTGTAAAAAAGGCCAAAGCTGAGCCAATCCCGGTCGATAGTCCGGCGAACAATGTTAATCCAAGTGCAAAAAGTACATTCCCTTCCATGGTTTCCTTTTGATTTTTAGGGTATTAAAGCTGCAAAATAAATGGATTCTTACGGTTAAAACAAGAATAATCAAGCTTTTAAGTCCTGCATACCCTCATGAAAGATTTTCTGAAGCCATTTATTTATTCTCAATTCCGTCATTTCAGGCTGGTTCTCCTCATCCAGTACCAGTCCCACGAATCTCCCCTCCCTTACTGCCGCCGATTCCGAAAATTCATATCCTGAGGTGGACCAGCTTCCAATTATATCGCATCCGGTTGGGATCAGAAAATCATAAAGCTTCCCAAGGGCATCCGCAAAGGTGTCAGGATATGATTCCTGGTCTCCTAATCCAAAAATAGCAACCCTTATGCCAGTTAAATCAAGCTTTTCAGGACAGGATAAAAAAATCTGCCAGTCATCCTGAACCTCACCTATTCCCCAGGTTGAAACTCCAAGAATTAGTGTTTCGCAGGTTAAAAAATCAGCTTTGGAAGAGTCTATTATGTCCTTTATGATCGTCCTCTCACTTCCAAGTTTTTGGTAGATCAGCCTGGCCACAGATTCAGTTTTTCCTGATGAGCTCCCGTAGAAAATTCCTGTGTCTTTCAAATCCGCGTAAATAAGGAGTTAAAGATACGGAAATATAATAATATTGATGCTGGGGGATTAAGCTTTAGTTGAGCCTCGAAGAACTTCCACCCAGTGTTTGGCCTTTACCTTGGTTCCATCGGATATCTGGTGGCGACAGCTGAATCCGCATGCCACTAGTCCCTCTGTATCATTTTTGGCCCTTATAGCCGGAAATAATCGGTCTTCCCCGACCTTCATTGACATATCATAATGCTCCTTTTCATAACCAAATGAACCGGCCATCCCACAACATCCTGAATCAAGAACCTCAACTTCCAGGCCGGGTATTCCTTTAAGCACCCTTTCCATGGCTGTGGTCCCATAAAGGGATTTCTGGTGGCAATGTCCATGCACTATCAATTTTTTATAATCCGAAATGAAATTGTTTTTAATGTTTCCTGCCTTGATTTCATTATCCAGAAAAACGTCGATCATCATGACATTTTCTTTTATACTTTTACCCAGCTCATCATCATCCACAAGGTCAGGAAGGTCATCGGTCAGGGCAGATGCACAACCCGGTTCACATACGACAATTTTCAATCCTTCGTCGATATATTTTTTGAGGTTTTTCAGGGTGTTTTCACCTTCGGCCTTAGCTTTTTTCAGGAAACCATGGGAAATACTTGGACGCTGGCAGCAACCGGCTTTAGCGAGGATAACTTCGTATCCACAAGACTCCAGCAATTCAACAGCAGAAATCCCAACGCCGGTTTCATGGTAATTCATGTAGGTGTCATCGAAGAGGACTATCCTATTAGTACTGTGTCCATTAGCCGGGATATGATTCTCAAACCAATTGTGAAATCGTTTTTTAGCATACATTGGAAGAACCCGCCGACTGTCAATCCCCACCAGTCCCTCTAAAATTTTCCTGAATAGCATGGTTTTCTGTACAGAGTTTACCAGGGGAGCCATCCACCCGGAAAACAATTTTGCCATGGCAGGGGACCATGAAACAAATTTGTCCCTCAGGCTGGCACCATTTTTTTCATGATATTGCTGAAGAAATTCGCTTTTTAGTTTTGCCAGATCAACATTGCTGGGACATTCAGATTTACACCCCTTACAGGATAAACAGAGGTCCATAATTTCGAACAACTGGGGATCTGTCATTCCCCCTGTTCCCATCTGTCCCGTCATGGCCAGCCTTAGTGCATTTGCCCGACCCCGGGTCGAATGTTCCTCGTCCCGTGTTGCCCGGTAAGAGGGACACATTAGTCCGGAAATATTTTGCCGACAGGCACCCACTCCAGTGCATGTTTCAACAGCGGTGGCAAAACTTCCTTCTTCCCTGTAATTATAGTAGCTGGGAAAATCGGGGCGTACCTTATATTGTCCATACCGCAGATTCTCATCCATGGGACCAGGATCCACTATAATCCCGGGATTCATTATTCCGGCAGGATCAAAAATATTTTTTACATCCCGGAATGCCTGGTAGACTTCCTTGCCGAAAAAATCTTCCAAGAATACGCTTCGGGTTCTGCCATCTCCATGTTCTCCACTTATGGAACCGCCGTATTTTTTCACCAGTTTGAAGGAATGCCTGGCGATGTTTTTCATATGCTCAATATCCGAGGGATCCTTCAGATTTAATGCAGGCTTAACATGTATTAGTCCAACGCTGGCATGCGCATACATCAGCACAGGAACTTCTGCTTGCCGGCAAAATTTAAGAATCTGGTCTATGTAATCAGGAAGGTGCTCAAGCGGCACTGCTGCATCCTCAATAAAGGCCAGGGGTTTGCGCTCTCCCTTCATACCCGCAAGCAGACCAAGTCCATTTTTCCTAACGGCCCAAACATCGGCCTGTTTTTGGGGTTCAGTTATTATCGGCCAGGCATAACCTCTTTTTTTCTTATCCAGAGCAGCTGCCATTCTTGTGGCCTTTCCCAATACTTCTTCTTCACTGTCTCCAATAAATTCTGTTATCAGGATTCCTCCGGGTTCTCCTTCGATCCAATGTGTCAGATGGGAGGTACTGACATTAGACCGGGCCAGTCTTATTAGTTCATCATCAAGAATTTCGACAGCGGAGGGTTTGTGTTCCAGGATTGGGGAAATCGATCCTATACAATCCTGAAGATCTGAAAAATGAACAGCCGAAATAATCTTGTGCGCAGGTAATGGTTCAAGGTTTAGTTTAGCTTCAAGTACCACTCCCAGGGTTCCTTCAGAGCCCGTCATCAGGCTTGAAAAATTCCATTTATCGGTAGCAGCGAAGGCATCCAGGTTGTATCCCTGCACCCTTCTCATGATTTTAGGAAAGGTTTCCAGAATTTTCTCCTGCTTATCGTCAATAACTGTCTTGAAATCCCTGATTAAGCTGGTTTCAGTAATGGACTGGAATGCGGAATCATTCGTATTCTGAATCTCGAATGCTTTTTCTTTCACAGAAAACTCTTTGAAATTCAGAATTGTACCATCAGATAAAAGAGTTTTCGTCTCAAGTACATGATCTCTGGCAATTCCATAAATAATACTTCTTGTTCCTGAGGAATTATTCCCGATCACCCCTCCAATGGTTGCCCTGCTGCTTGTGGCAGGATCCGGTGCAAAATGAAGTTTGAATTGTTTCAAAAATGCGTTCAACTCATCCAGGACCAGGCCTGGTTGTACCCTTACCCATTTTTCACTAACATTCATCTCCAGTACCTGGTTCATGTATTTGGAGAAATCAAGGATCATTGAAGAACCCGCTGCCTGTCCCCCAAGACTTGTCCCTCCCCCCCTGGGCAAGACGCTAACCTTATGATTCAGGGCTGTCCGTACGGCATATATACAATCCTCCTCATCCCTTGGAAGAACAACAGCCCTGGGCATGACCTGGTAGATACTTGAGTCTGTGGAATACACCCCGAGCATAAACTCATCAAAGGAAACATCTCCCTTGATTCCCTTCCGTAGTTCTATTTGAAATTCATCATGCACCGGGCTTTTCATCACATACCTTGGGAATTGAGATAATCAGGCGGCCGGTTTATTGCGGAAAGACCATACCAGCAATGCGATTCCCCCAAGAACAAAGGGAATGCTTAACCATTGTCCCATGTTCAGAGCCATATCGGCCTCAAATCCTACCTGATCTTCCTTGATAAACTCGATAAGAATGCGCATACCAAATACCAGGACCAGGAAAATTCCAAAAAGCATTCCCGGGCGCGGTTTCGCATCGTTCTTCCAGTACAACCAGAATATCAGGAGAAAGATTATGAGGTAGGACAGAGCTTCATAAAGCTGTGTCGGGTGTTTAGGGACCACCTCAAGGTTACGGATAAAAACGAATCCCCATGAGAGTGTAGTTTCCACCCCGTAGATCTCAGAATTCATCAGGTTCCCCAGGCGGATAAAAGCTCCTGCCAGGGCAACAACTACCACAATCCGGTCCATGGTCCATATAAAGGTTTTCTTGAATTTTCTCACCCATAGCCAGATTGCGACCAGTATCCCAACAGCTGCACCATGGCTTGCGAGTCCCCCTCGCCAGATTTTTAAAATCTCCACGGGATTACTCAGATAATAATCCGGCTCATAAAAAAGACAATGGCCCAGCCTGGCTCCGATCACGGTGCCCAGAGCCATGTATATTGTGAGTTTGTCCAGTAATTCAACGGATAATCCTTCCTTTTTGAAAAATCTCAAAAAAATCAAGTATCCAAAAAAGAAGCCGGAAGCAAACAGCAGGCCATACCAGCGCACTGCAAAATTCCCTAATCTGAAGATTTCGGGATTCATATCCCAGTTTATTGCACCAAAAAACATGATCTATCGTTTATTACGTAGGTAAAAAGTATAATTTTGTGCTGGCAATTAAGCTAAAACGCTAAAGATAATCAATGTTAAGCAGATTACTTCATTTACTATTCTCCTTTTTCCTGCTGCTATTGCTGGCTGATTGCGCAAAAATAGGGTCTCCGGCAGGAGGACCCAGAGATGAAGCACCTCCAAAAGTATTAAAATCAAATCCCCTGAACAGGTCGGTAAATTTTAAGGAAGGTAAGATTGAGATCACCTTTGATGAATACATACGGACAGAAGCATTGGGCCAGGAGCTCGTGGTTTCTCCTCCCTTAGAGGAAAGGCCAGAAATTCGTCTGAAAGGGAAAACCCTGATCATTGACTGGGATGAAGACCTGAGGGACAGCACCACTTATACCTTCAGTTTCGGGGAAGCCATTCAGGACCTGAATGAAGGTAATATCCTTAGAAATTTTGAATTCGTGTTTTCGACCGGCGAACACCTGGATTCCCTGGCTGTTATCGGGACCGTTCTCCAGGCTTTCAATCTTCAACCCCTGGAAGAAAGAGTGTACCTCCTGTTATATGAAAATCATAGTGATTCTGCACCCCTGTTGGAAATTCCAGATTATGTGAGTGTTGCGGATCCAAACGGAAACTTCCTTATCAACAATGTAAGACCTTCCACCTACCGTTTATTCGCATTACAGGACCTTAACCGTAATTATAAATATGATGTGCCGGAAGAATATATTGGCTTCCTGGATTCCTGCGTTTATCTTGATCCATCCATATTCACTTCACTGGCAGACACGTTTATGTCTGCTTTGCCGGATACTGATTCTCTTCCCCCGACAGGGGCAGAAGACACATTGAGCTTCGCCCTGGGGGAAGTTTCTGATTTCAGTATGTCAGATTCCATTCTAATGGAGGAAGATGATTCTCTTACCCTGGAAGACCTGGCGCCCTATAGCGTTTTTGTAGACATTTCTCTTTTCCAGGAATCCAATAAGCTACAGTATCTTATTGAGAATACGCGAAAGGACAGGCGTTTTATGACTTTGCGATTCAACAGGGAAGTCAGGGATACAGTGATCATTGAACCATTCGATTTTGAGGCTGAGGGGGACTGGTTTTTGTACGAAGAACATGTAATGAAAGACACATTTGTGTACTGGATCACGGATTCACTCGTTTACAAAAAGGACAGTCTTCGAATGCTGGTCACTTACCAGGCATCGGATTCCCTGATGAATCTTGTTCCTTTTTATGACACCCTCAAATTCAATTACCGGGAGCCTGCAAAAAAAGCCTCTCGTAAAAACAAAAAAGATGAAGAAACCCAGGAAAAGGAGGAAACCATCTCCCTAACCCTCAGTAATAATGGACGAGGAGAGCAGGATCTTCATATTCCGCTGGGCCTGGTAGTACAGCACCCAGTATCAAAAATTGACTATTCACGTATCTCCCTGGTAAAAATGCAGGATACACTGGAAATTCCTGTGAAATTTGACCTGCATCGTGATTCATTAAAATTGAGAAAATATAGAATGAATATTCAATGGGAGGGACTGACAATCTACAAACTAAATTTTTTCCCGGGTGCTTTTACTGATATATATGGCCTTACCAATGATACAATTCCGGCCCAGTTCAGAACCCGTGATCCTGAATATTATGGACGTATACTTCTTACCCTGTCAGGTGTAGATGGACCAAAGGTAGTTCAGTTGCTGGATGACAAGGGTTCCCCTGTAGGCCAGAAGAGAGTGAGCTCGGACGGATTAGTTGAATTCGACTACTTACCTCCTGCTGCCTTTTCCCTGAAATTAATTCATGATCATAATGATAATGGGATTTGGGATACCGGAGATTACCTTGATCATCTGCAACCCGAAGGGATTGAATTTCACCCCGGTACTATCAATATTCGATCAAATTTTGATGTGGAGGCTAGCTGGGAACTTCGTTAATAACGTGAATCCCAAGCTTGATTTTAAAGCAAATTATTTCTTAAATTAGCTAAATCATTAACAAGCACAGCCATGAATAATATTATCGTCCCCATAGACTTTTCCGAAGAATCAAATAAGGGAATCGACCTTGCGCTACTTTTTTCTTCCAGGCAAAAGACCAATATCCGCCTGGTTTATGTGCAGAAAAAAAGTTCGGATTACAACAGTCCCGGGCATTTCGAAGAAGAGAAACAGTGGGCAACAAATCAATTCAAAAAGCTGATTGCAGAATATGAGCCAAAACTGGACAATGATTCTACAATTAAGTATATTATAAAATCGGGTAAGATTTATAAGGAAATCGTCGGCCAGGTTGAATCACATACCCAGGGTATGGTAGCAGGTTCCACGCATGGTGCCTCCGGATTTGAGGAATTCTTCATGGGTAGCAATGCTTTTAAAATTATCTCTGCAACGGAAAAGCCTGTACTGACTACACGTACCGGTAATATTCCCAAGCAGATCAGCAAGATTGTCATGCCACTTGACGTTACCAGCGACACCCGACAGAAAGTTCCGTTTACCGCTGAACTGGCAAAACTCTTCAATGCAGAAGTACATGTCCTTACTGTGAGTTCATCCAAGAGTAAAAGAATATCCGATCGCCTGAATGCCTATGCGAAACAATCTACCGGGTATCTGAAGTCCAAGAATATTTCATACAAGACCAAATTTCTGATGGGGGAAAATATTGTTGACCTGATAACGGTATATTCCGAATCTGTTGAAGCGGATTTGATTACCATCATGAAGGGACAATCGAAAAGTCTTACGCTTATTGGCGGTTTGACGCACCAGCTTCTGAACAAGTCATCCATTCCGGTAATGACTTTGTCAAACAAGGAAACCCATATCATGACAGGGTTTAGTACTTTTGGAGAGTAAAGAACGGGCCCCTGAGATTATTAAACTTCTTTTTTAAAAATCCTGGCTGATCCCCTTGCCTTGATTTGAGGTGGTATTAAACCTGTAATAAAAATTAATATCCTGTTCATTAAACCCGGGATAACAATAAGTCTTCCCTTTAGCATTTTATCAATCGAAATGCGGGCAATCTCGGCTGCATCTATGATAAAGAGAGATCTTAATAATTGGGGATGCAAATCCATTCTCTCATAAGTATCCGTATTGGTTGGCACACCGTTTGGATTAACCAGGGTAACCTTTATATTGCTGTCTTTAAGTTCTTCATTCAATGCAAGGGAAAAACTCAATACGAAAGCTTTGGATGCAGCATAAACGGATTTATAAGGAATGGGAAAATAAGCTGAAATACTGCCAATGTTCAGAATATGGGCCCTGGGGTGGGTAATAAGCTCGGGCAGGAAAAGACGGGTCATCAAAACCAGGGATCTAACGTTCACCATTATCCGATCATCACTGTAAGCCGGTGAAGTACTTGTAAATTCCACCGTACCAGCCACTCCGGCATTATTTATGAGAATATTTACCCGGTATCCATTCTCTGAACACCAGTCCCACACTCTCTGGGGTCCATCTAAATCTCTCAGGTCAACAACAAAGCTCTTAACATCAACCGTAAATTCTTTACTCATTTGCTGCAGCGCCGATTTAAGTCCCTCTTCATTCTTTGCCACCAATATAAGGTTCATTCCACGACTGGCGCATTCCCTGGCAAGTTCATTCCCAATTCCCCGGCTAGCCCCGGTGATCAGGGTATATTTTAATTCCTTATCCATTCGATGGTCTTTTTTAGTCCTTCTTCAAATGAAACTGGCTGATAACCCAGTTCATTGATGGCTTTATCAGAAGACAGGGCCCAGTCGTGAGTATACCTTAATACAAAGGATGGGGTGATCGCAGGTGGCCGGCCTGTCAGATTTGCTACACCCATCATCAGGTTAGCAGTCAGCATCATTACAACAGTCGGTATCCTGAATAGCCTGTGTGATTTCCCGGATACTTCGGCCAGTGTTTTAAAAAAATCATTGAATGATAAATTATCCCCTCCAACCAGGTATCGTTCACCTGAACGACCTTTTTGCATAGCAAGAATATGACAATCCACTGCATCATCCACGTATACGAAATTCCCAACATTCATTCCTTTACCTGGTATTATTCTCCATCTTCCACGGATGTAGGAACTTATCATGGAAGTAACTGCATTACTTTCACTCAGGCTCCCGGGTCCGAAAATCCGCGAGGGATTGACTATCACAACATCCAGTCCTTTTTCTAAATACTCCCTGACCCTGGCTTCTGCCATTTGTTTTGAGCGGTCATAATGGGTAAAATGTTTACCATTGAATTGTTTCTCCTCAGTATTCTGTTTTTCATGAGATGGACCTAAAACTCCTGCAGTTGAGGTAAAAACCATGCGTTTTACGCCATGTTTCAGAGCTGATTCCATAACATTTACTGTTCCCTCAACATTTTCCCGGTAAAAAATATCTGGGTCCCTTGACCATACAGACGCAAAGGCGGCCAGGTGATAAACATGGCTACAGTTATTCATGGCCGCATCAATTGATCCGGGATCCCCCAAATTTCCCTTAAAAAAGCTAATATTCTCATGCCTCCAGCTCTTGATTTTGCTCTCAGTTCGGTAGAGGGCATGAACCTTTTGCCCCTCTTCGGCCAGACGAGTGACCAGGCACTTGCCAAGAAAGCCAGTGGATCCGGTAACCAGAACCTGGCTCATTGCTCGTTTTTATTTTTTATCAGCTTCATTTCAGGTTGAAAACCCAGTGAAAACCACTCATTGGATAGGGCCATGGTAATATGTACAAAAATGGCAAACCAGAAAGATCCAAGATACAAAGTAAGGTAACATAACAGGGCTCCGAACAGAAGAGAACCGAATGCCTCCCGTGCACCCTTGTGAATATGGAATAATGAATACAGGCAGATATTAATCACAATGGCAGGCAAGTATCCGAAAGATTCCAGGCAGGTGAATAGCAAAAATCCCCTGAACAGGAATTCATATCCAACCAGGTAGGTAATCCAGCTAAGTGCAGAAACTATTAATAAGCCCCTATTCCATTCGGAAACCCGGATCTGGGGATACATAGCCAGGTTTTTTTCAGACTTTGCACTCAGATATGTTATCAAAACAACAAGGGCAGCGATAGGAATCCACCACAATGTGCTTTTTATAATATAATCCCCCGAAAAACCATACTGGTTCAAGGGACGGCGAAAAACAAAGATGATAATCAGAAAGGGGATTAAGCCATACAGAAATCCTCCCAATAGCCTATGGTACAAAATCTTGCGTTTTGAGATTTCAGCTTCATCGAACTTATCCTTAAACCATCTGTTTATCTGGTTGGAGGAAAATACAAAATGATAGATTAAAAAAGCGAGGGTAGCGGTTCCAATAGCTATGGTCCCACTTAATAGATTCAGATCTGCTGCCGGATATTCGATCATGGATATGGAAAATTATGCAGTCTAAAAATATCAAATTGAATCTGTTAAAAAAAGCAAATTTTATTCCAACGCGTAATTTATAAACCGTATCATGGGTAGCATAAGCCGGTAGGAGTTCAATGTTTCTTCTAACAATCCATCCCCGGTTACCAGTTTTTCATCAAATTCCCTCGAAACTATATAAGATTTATACTTCAGCAGATCAACGTGCTCGAAATCCTTTGGATATCCCTTGGGGGCAGTTTTTAACTGGTCATCATACAATTCCCCGAACTGATCCCGGAAGGTCTTATCCATAATAATCTCCCTGAATTCTTCCGGATTCCCATAGATCTCATGGCGGATTTTTTTCAGTATCTCTGCCTCGGGATGGTAAACCCCTCCTCCAATAAAGCTGCCTTCCGGATCCAGGTGGAAATAATATCCCCCGTTCCCGCTTTTTTTGCCTCCCTTTATGATGAAAGATCCGAAGTTGGTCTTATATGGAGATTTGTCTCTTGAAAAACGTATGTCCCTGTTGATCCTGAAAAGGGTCTTTTTAGGATCAACGAGGCCAAGATCGGGATCAAACATTCCAATTTCTGAAACCAGTATTTCGACAAATGCGAGGAATTCTGCCCTGGCTTCATCATAAAGAGGCCGGTTCGCATGAAACCATTCCGTATTATTATTCTTTTTCAGTTTTTGTAAAAATGAAAGACTTTTTTTCATGGCCTGGTGTATTAATTTATTGTATCTTTTTGATCAGTTATTAATCGAAAGATCGTTCATAATATATGGAAAAAACGGTAATTATTGTGGCTGGGGGACAAGGAATGCGATTTGGCAAGGATCTGCCAAAACAGTTTTTCTATATCCGGGAAAAACCCTTGCTAATGCATACAATCGAACTTTTCCATCTATATAACCGGAATATCCAGATCATAGTAGGGATCCGGGATGATTACATATCGCACTGGGAATCCGTATGCGAACAGTTCCATTTCGATGTGCCGCATCTTCTTTCCCCCGGAGGGGAGACCCGTTTTCATACTGTCAAAAATGCTCTCCCAAAAGTTAACCCGGGAAACCTGATTGCCATCCATGATGCGGTTCGGCCCCTTCTTTATAAAAGAACCATTGATAACTGCTACGAAGCAGCTGAATTGCATGGAGCCTCACTGCCATGTGTTGAAGTTCATGATACAATCAGGGAACTGACTCCCGGGGGCAGCCGCTGGGTTGACAGGAGTTCTTTTCGACTGGTTCAGACACCGCAGGTATTCCGGTATGATATCCTGATCAATGCTTATGAGAATGAATACTCAAAAGATTATACCGATGATGCTTCGGTAGTAGAAAAAGCCGGGGTTCCTATAACCCTGGTTGAAGGAAACCCGGAAAATATTAAAATCACAACAGCAGAAGACCTTTCCTATGCGGAGGCCATTTTCGATTCCTATAAGAAAAATTGCGGACTGTTTTCCGTGTAGGGCCTGGCTATTCCAGCTCAGTTTTCAGTATTTCTCCCTTCAGGCTTGTTTTCTCATCAACCTTGGCCGGCTCTCCGATGTACCCTATAAATCCTTTTGTAGAAGCTCTTGCATTCAGGTACTTACTAACCGAAACTTTAGCCTTTCCTGTACTGTTTGCAAGAACATCAGCAGTTTCAGATTCAAATTCATAACCTGAAAAAGTAGCATTTGTCGTTGCCTTTACCTGAAGGGACCTGGTTTTACCTTTAAGATGAATTACAGATCCCTCGGAAAGTGATGCGCTTAGTGAATCACAATATAATGTCAGGCGCATTTCTCCCCCATTTTTCAGCCGTACTCTCAAATCATTGTCCTGGTGAATCTCGCCGGCAGACCATATCTGGGCACGTCCATTCGCTTCCATCAACCGAGGGATTGTGAGGTAATTTATTCTAATCTTTAAACTTGCTTCTTTATAATTACCCGTTTTCATCCTGACTTTAAGAACCGAATCTACAACTTCAATGATCATGTCTTTTTCATCAGCATTATTAAAAGCTGCTTCGACACTTTCCTTTTCGGAGGGTGCAATTTCTGCCAGGATCTCGCTGGAGACAATAATGGAATGAAACCCCTCCAATTCAATGGGATCGCCAGCCCGTGTTTGCCAGATGAATCCGGTGACAAATAATGTCAGTGTAAAACTTACTATGCTTTTCATAATTTTTTTGAATATTGTTTCGAAAACCCGGTACGAAAACTATACCATTTAAATTATTTCCAAAATTAAGAATTAAGCAATAGCATCCACCTATAACTGCCAGACGTTTGCCGTTTTTCTACCCCGTTCTACCGAAATAGCCGTAGTAAAAACCTAAAAAAAACTCAATTTAGGCATCCATAAACAATATAAACCATGGAAACTATACTTGAATTAATAGTTTCCTAAGTTTTTTTGATTATTTTTGGCCCCCGGAGATTTCAAGACGGTATCCGGAAATTAATAAATAATATGAATAAGGAATTTGAAAAAATCCTGGAAAAAGTATCCTTTCTGTACAGGAAGTACGGGATTAAAAGTGTAACAATGGATGATGTGGCCCATGAGCTGGGAATATCCAAAAAGACACTTTACCAGTACGTAAGTGACAAATCTGAATTGGTAGAAAAGGTCGTAGAACATATCCGGCATTGTAATTTTTCGCTCATGACGGATATGAAATCGTTTAAAGGTAATGCCATAGAACAGTTAATAGAAGTCAGCCAGATGGTCAATTCTCTCATGAAAGACCACAGTCCCTCTTATGAATATGACCTGAAGAAATATTACCCGGAAACATTTCGGAAACTCATGTCAGCAAGGAGAAAAATGATGTATGAATCCATGCTGGGTAATATCCGCCAGGGTAAAAAGGAAGGTATTTTCAGAAAAGAGCTGGACGAGGAGATCATTGCAAAGCTTCATTTACTCAGGATGGAAAATCTCCAGACCAACGAAATATTCGACGAGGATGAGATGCATTCCTCCAAATTTTTCATTGAGGTGTTTGTATATCATATTCATGGACTGGCAACCCTGAAAGGACTTGAGATACTAAATAAAAACATGGAAAAACTTCTCCAGCTTGAAGGACATTAAGCAACTGGAGATGAACAATTAAGAAGACTAATGGTTATGAAAAGTAAGATAAAATCACAAATGAGAACAATTGTCATCCTGGCATTGACCTTAAGCTTGCTGTCTGCGAGTTCCGGACATGCCCAGAGCATTGAAAACAAAAAAACCGTTTTCACCCTGGCTGAAGCCCAGGAATATGCACTTGAAAATAACATGAATGTTATGAATTCCAGGCTGGATGTTGAGTCCGCCCGCCAGAGGGTGATTGAAAATGCTGCCATGGGACTTCCACAAGTCAATGCCGGATTACAGTATACGAATAACCTGCAGTTAATGACACAGTTGATTCCCGGGGAATTTTTTGGAGGTGAACCCGGTACATATATCCCGGTAAAATTCGGCACCCAGCATAATGCAACCGCTAATGTTATTGCCACACAGTTATTGTTCAGCGGACCTTATATAGTTGGACTTCAGGCTGCATCCACCTATAAGGATCTGACGCAAAAAAATCTTAGAAAAACGGAGGCCGATATCAAAGAGGCAGTAGCCCAGAGTTATTACTCCATACTCCTTGCTGAGGCAGGAAGAGATGCCTTTGAAAAGAACCTGGAGACCATGCGCACCCGCCTGGAAGAAACAAAAGCCCTGTACGACTCAGGATTTCTCGAAGAGACGGATGTGGATCAAATCCAGATTGCCGTATCCACCCTTGAGAATGAATACATCGCAGCCAAACAACTGGTTGAAGTATCCTATCGATTCCTGGTTTACCGGATGGGGTACGGACTGGACTCAAGTATTGTGGTGCAGGATTCCCTGAAGGGTATAATTGCCGGGTTAACAAATGAACTCCTTTACCAGGAATTCAATGTCAATAACCATTATGATTATAAACTTGTCGATACCCAGGAAAAACTGGCTTACCTGCAGGTTAAGATGAATAAGTTTGAGTACATGCCTACTCTTTCTGCCTACTTCAATCACCAGCAAATGGCCATGCGGAACAGCTTTAATTTCACGAACTCAAATGAAGAATGGTTTCCTGCTACCATGCTGGGGTTAAACCTCGACATTCCGATTTTTGCTTCCGGGATGAAAAAGGCCAAAACAAGCCAGTCGAAGATTGCGCTTGAAAAAACCAGCAATATGAAAGAGGATCTATCAGTCGCCCTGGAACTACAGGTATCCCAGTCCAGGATCAATTTTCGCACATCCTACCAGAAATACCTGAATGAACGCAGTAATATTGAACTATCACAAAAGATTTTTGACCGAACCACCATCAAGTATCAGAACGGATTAGTCAGCAGTCTTGAAATGACAATTGCCACGGAGCAGCTTACCGGTTCCCAGACGGGATTTATTTCCGCCATGGTCGACCTGCTCACTGCTAAACTGGCTCTTGATAAATCACTTGGAAACCTCTAAAAAATAAATCTATAATAATTAATACAATGATTACAAAAGCAATTACCCTGATAAGCCTGGTCCTGATTGCAGGCGCTTGCAGTATGAACAGTCCCGAAATGGTCGGGCAGCAGATTAAAAAGAAAAAGGAGGAGGTCAAAAAACTCAATGAAGAAATTGCAACACTTGAGAAAACCCAGATTCAAACTCCTGAGAATGAGGTTAAGTTCCGTGTACCTGTTTCTGTCAAGGAGATTCAGCCTGAATCATTCAATCACTACATAGACATTACCGGTAAAGTCGAAGCAGAAGAAGATGCATTTATTTCACCTGAAATGAATGGACAGATAGAAAAGGTCCATGTTAAAGAAGGTTCTAACGTAAAAAGGGGACAACTACTGGTATCCTTGAATACAAGTCTGATAGAAAGTAGTATCAAGGAAGTTGAAACCGGTCTTGAGCTTGCTAAAAAGCTTTATGAAAAACAAAAGGGCTTATGGGATCAGCAGATTGGTTCAGAAATGCAGTACCTGGAAGCGAAAAATGTAATGGAACAGGCTGAAGCCAGGCTGGCTACCCTTGAAACACAAATGGATATGGCAAAAGTGAAAGCTCCCTTCGATGGTGTGATTGAAACCATATTCAAAAAGGAAGGTGAACTTGCTGCACCCGGCATGCAACTTGTCCAGTTAATCAGTCTTCGCAACCTTAAATTGTACGGCAATATATCAGAACGTTATATGGCCGCCGTTAAAAAAGGTGCCAGGGTAAACATCACATTTCCGGATGTCGATGGTCTCAGTTTTGATGCCAATATTCACAGGGTTGGCAATACAATTGATAATGGAAGCCGGACTTTCAGGGTGGAAGTGAAAATCGACAACAGCACTGGAAAACTAAAACCCAACATGTATTCAATTATCCGCCTGAATGATTTCAGCTCACCCGAAGCTCATGTTGTACCCTCCTTTGTAATCAAGCAGGACATCAAGGGAAGCTACATATACATGGCAGACCTGGAAAATATGAAATCAGTGAAGCGATATGTTTCAACCGGGTTGTCCTTTGAAGATCAGACAATGATTACAAATGGATTAAGCACTGGAGAGAAGGTTATAATTCAGGGATTTGCACAGGTTTCTGACGGGGTTGACATCGAATTAAGATAGCACTAGAATGATTAAAAAAGAAATAAAAGACTCGGTAATAAGGGAGTTTAAAATTACTACCCTTGCCCTGAAGAACAGGAACACAATATTCCTGCTCGCAGCAGTAATATTGCTTTTTGGCGGGATTTCCTATAAGAACCTGCCAAAGGAACTTTTTCCGGATATTGTTATTCCCACCATTATGGTGCAGACAACTTATCCGGGGAATGCACCAATCGATATTGAAAACCTTATCACAAGGCCAATTGAAAAAGAAATTGATGGCATTAACGGAGTGGTGGAGCTTGCCTCTACTTCGGCCCAGGATGCATCAATGATCTTTGTGGAATTTAACACAAGTGTAGATATCGAAGATGCTCTTTCTGAAGTAAAGGATGCTGTTGATAAGGCGAAGAGCGAGTTGCCCAACGACCTTATGTTTGATCCCCTGGTAATGGACATAGACCTTTCTGAATTCCCGATTATCAATATTAATCTTTCGGGGGATTTCAGTCTGGAGGAGTTGAGGGATTACGCAGAATACCTGGAAGATGAAATTGAAGGTATCTCCGAAATATCCAAGGTTGAATTACAGGGACTGAATGAAAAGGAAATCAGGGTGGATGTGGATCTACATAAAATGGAAGCTCTCGACCTGACCTTTTATGATATAGAAATGGCTGTATCGGCAGAAAACATTTCCATATCCGGGGGGGAAATCAAGTTGGGCTCGGCCCGCAGATCCATCCGGACCATTGGTGAATTTCAGTCCGTTGATGAGATCGGCGCCATTATCATAAAAAGAGACAGAGGAAACACTGTACAGTTAAGAGACATAGCCGATGTGATTGACGGATATGCAGATCCGGAATCCTATGCCAGGCTTGACAAACAACCGGTTGTATCTGTTCAGGTCATCAAAAAAGGCGGAGAAAATCTTTTGTCCGCTACAGATAAGATCTTCGAGACCCTTGAAGAGGCTAAAAGATCAGGGAAAATCCCGGCAGACCTGAACCTCACACTTACCAATGATCAATCAGACATGGTTCGTATTCAACTGAATAACCTCGAAAACAGTATGATTATGGGGGTTATTTTTGTGGTTCTAATCCTTTTTTACTTCCTGGGAACACGAAACGCATTATTTGTCGGATTGGCTATTCCCATGTCAATGTTTATGTCCTTCATTATTCTTAGCATGATTGGATATAAACTGAACATGATCATCCTTTTCTCTCTGATACTTGCACTGGGAATGCTTGTTGACAATGGAATCGTGGTGGTAGAAAATATCTACCGATTCGTATCCCGGGGGTATAAACCCTTTGAAGCAGCCAAGCAGGCTGTGGGGGAAATTGCCGTTCCTATCATAGCCTCCACGGCAACAACCCTGGCAGCCTTTGTGCCACTGGCCTTCTGGGGCGGAATGACAGGGGAATTCATGAAAGCCCTGCCCATTACCCTGATTGTTGTATTAACCTCATCACTCTTTGTAGCACTGGTCATTATACCTGTCTTTTCCGCCACCTTCATAAAGGTTGGTGGGACTGTCTATGACAGCAAACCAGATAAAAAGAAAGGTTACAGGATAGCACTTATACTGATTGGATTCGCTGTGATTTGTCTAGTAGTGGGATGGACTGCCCTGGGAAATCTGCTGGCTTTATTCGCAATGATCGGATTATTAAATCTGGTGTTTTTCCATAAGGCCGAAGTATGGTTCCAGGGTGTATTTCTTGTCTGGCTTGAGAGAATTTACCTGAAATCACTTCAATTTGCCCTTCGGAAAAGGAATCCCTTGTGGTTTTTCTTGGGTACCATTGGACTGATGTTCCTTACCATGGCGTTTTTTGTAATGCGGCAACCGCAGGTGAATTTTTTTCCTGTAAATGCTCCCAACTACATAAATATTATTGCTGAATTTCCCATTGGCACTGATATTACGGAAACAGACCGGTTCATGAGAGAAGAACTGGAGGAAGATGTTTTTCGCTTAATTGAGCCTCATAGGGATATTGTTAAATCTGTGCTTACAACCGTTGGAAAGGGAGGAGAAGAGGATCTTAGCAATATGAGCGTGGGAGGAACCCCTCATAAGGCAGTGTCGACGGTAACTTTTGTGGACTATGAATTCCGAAAGGGGGAGGATACCCGTGCCATAATGCGTGAAATCTCGGAAGAACTTATCGGCAAATATCCAGGGATACAATTGTCCATTGAAAAAGATGCCATGGGTCCCCCATCCGGTAAGGCCATTAATATTGAAATCAGCGGAGAAAAATTTGAAGATTTGATGTACCTGGCTGACTCCATGATGACGTATGTCGAGATGGCTAAAATCGAAGGTATTGAAGGCCTGAAAAGCAACCTGACTATTGGCAAGCCGGAGCTGTTGGTTACCATAGACCGGGAAAAAGCCAGGCGTTATGGCCTGTCCACCATGCAGATCGCCGGTACCATACGAACTTCATTATTCGGAAAAGAGATATCAGATTTCAAGGTTGGAGAAGAGGAATTTCCTATTCAGCTCAGGCTGAAAGAAGAATATCGGAACAGTGTGCCGGCACTAATGAACCAGAAGATCATTTTCAACGAAGATGGGATAAACATTGGAGTTCCCATTTCTGCGGTTGCAGATTTTACCTACAGCAGCACCTACGGATCTGTGAGACGAAAAGACATGGACCGGGTCATTACGGTATATTCGAATGTAATTGAAGGTTATAATGCCACGGAAATCAATGCACAAATTGCTGAAAGACTTAGCGCCTTTGAGCTTCCTGAGGGTTACGCCTATGCTTTCACCGGTGAACAGCAGGAACAGCAGGAGTCGACGGCTTTTCTTGGCCGGGCAATGCTAATCGCGCTGGCCCTGATACTTCTTATCCTGGTGACCCAGTTTAATTCCATCATTCGTCCTGCCATTATCCTGGCCAGTATAGTCTTTAGTACCATCGGAGTGTTTGGCGGAATTGCCACATTTAAAATGGATTTTGTTGTAGTAATGACCGGGGTGGGATTGATCTCACTTGCCGGGATTGTTGTGAATAATGCCATTGTCCTGATTGACTATATAGAATTACTAAAGGCCAGGAAGAGAAAGGAGCTCGGACTCGAAGCGGATGCCTTCCTTCCCACTGAAATTGCCACAGAATGTATTGAGCAGGGTGGCAAAACCCGCTTAAGACCGGTTCTGTTAACTGCCATAACTACAGTTCTGGGATTGCTTCCGCTAGCCGTGGGATTGAATATTGATTTCGGGGGACTGTTCACCAGTTATGCACCCAATCTGTATTTCGGTGGTCCACAGGTGCTTTTCTGGGGCCCAATGGCCTGGACTGTGATCTTTGGTCTTACTTTCTCCACATTCCTGACCCTGATTATTGTCCCTGTTATGTACAGGCTAACCACAATGATGCAAAAACGATTGATTAATTTTATAGAGATAAGAAAAAATAATAACGGTGTTGCCGAAAGCGGTAATGCCGATACTGTCCCGGTAGAATGATAAAGGACTGTCTCCCGCTACTCAGGGAGACAGTTTTTTCCATATATTTAAGTGGCCATTTAAACCACTCATTTTACCCTATGCAAAAGAAACTCATTTTCCTGCTTGCCTTTATGGTACTGATTGCTGTGTTTGCTCTACAAAACAGTGTGGAAGTAGAAATCAAACTCTGGTTCTGGACAGTTCGAACCTCGATGGTGCTGATCCTGATCCTGACCTTCGCCGCAGGGGCAATTGCCGGAATCCTGTTCTCCATTCCAAAACGCAAAAAAGAGCCCATATCTCAAGAATCCAGCACTTCTGATTTACCGGCAGATAAATCCGACAAACCTTCCAATAAGCAGGTCCCTTCTGAAAATGAACCCTCGTCAGATGAGGATGAGTTTGAAGACGTCCGTCGATAAATCCCGGATTTGATCATTAAGGAGAAACCTGATCCTTATGATTCTGCATGATTTACTCAACCTGTTTTTACCGAATATCTGTGTTGCCTGTGGGACTCTCCTGGTAAATAATGAAAAAATAATTTGCCTTAAATGCCATTATGAACTACCTAAAACCCGGTATGATTCATACATTGATAATGCTGTAGCCCGGTTATTCTGGGGGAGAATCCCTGTTGAAAATGCCAGCTCATTATTTCAATACCAGAAAGGAAGCCGGTTCCAGTCCCTTATCCATGAACTGAAATACAGGGACAGGAAGGATATCGGAAAAGAGCTTGGCAGGATATTGGGGATTGAACTCCGGGAAACCCCATTTGCAAATGCAGAATTAATCCTTCCGGTTCCTCTACATAAAAGCAAACAGCGCAGGAGGGGGTACAATCAGTGCGATCCGATTTGCGAGGGACTCTCAGAAAGTCTTGAGATTCCGTATAGTTCAGACCTTCTCGAAAGGCCCGAAAACACAAACTCCCAAACAAACAAATCCAGGATTGATCGATGGACAAATATGGAAGGGGTGTTCAGGGTAAAACAGCCCGAGCAGGTTTCCTGGAAGCATATCCTTCTCGCCGATGATGTTGTAACTACCGGTTCAACATTGGAAGCATGTGCAGCAGAGATCCTTA
Source organism: uncultured Bacteroidaceae bacterium (assembly GCA_963777115.1). Lineage (GTDB taxonomy): Bacteria > Bacteroidota > Bacteroidia > Bacteroidales > SM23-62 > SM23-62. The sequence goes on from CAVZPP010000010.1 coordinate 82,416, forward strand.
AAGTTGAAGGAACCCGGGTGAGTATTGCGACCCTGGCTATGGCCCCAAAATCATATTAATAATTATTTCAACACTACCCATCCCCTGTCTTTGGAGATGGAATTGATCAGGGAAGTAATTGTGATGTATTGTTGCATCAAGGGACTAACAGCTTCGATTTCTTTGTTTTTTTCCTGAACACTGCGAATTTGTTCTTCTTTTTCCCTCTGTGCAATCTCCAGGATTTTTCGTTTGTATTCAATCAGGGCCTTTGGAACATTCTTTTTCAATAACATATCCTCCGTCTCCACTGAAGCCCCTTTTCTTGAATGTACTTTGCTGAGGCTATACGGGGAGCTTAACAGATCTACAGCCAGCTGGCTTATATTCGGGTCCTCATGATTGACGAAATGCTTGATCTCAATCACCTCTCCCGTCTGGAGAAAGTTGTTGACTTCCTCGAATGCTTTGCGATAAAGAAGGTTCCTGAATTCAAGCTCATCATTCATGATTTCGTTAATTATGTATTCGGCTACAGAAATATACTCCACTCCAGCATGCTCCTCCTGGATTTCAAAAAGTCTTTCATTGCCAAACTGTAGCAGGAAACGTACCAAGATTTTCTCCTGTTCCTCACTGTAAACCTCCTTAATGAATGAGGGAAGAGGAGTGGACTGTATTTTAACTTCTTCCTGCCTGGTTTCCCTTTTGTACCGGTCTTCAGCCCTCGATTTCCTAAGCTTATATACCTGGGAATACAGGATCCTCTCCTCGGTATCCAGCATCCGGGCCGATTCCTTTATGTAAACAGAGCGGGTGATGGTATCCGGAATAACTGAAATGGACCGAATGACATCGTTGATATGGCCGGCCTTTAGAACCGGGTCCTTTTCCATCTCCTTCAGCAGCAATCGGGTTTTAAAGGAAATGAAGTCCGTCTCATTCTCCTTGATATATTCCTGAAATTCCGTTGCGCTGAGTTTCTTTGAAAACGAATCCGGATCCTCTCCGGCTGGCAGAGGAACAACCCGGATATTCAGTCCCTCTTCAAGGATCATATCTATTCCCCTGATAGAGGCCTTGATTCCGGCCTCATCCCCATCATAAATGATAGTAATATTGCTGGTAAACCGCTTAATAAGCCGAACCTGATCAGGAGTCAGGGCAGTACCGGATGAGGAAACAACATTCTCTATCCCAGCCTGGTGCAGTCCCATTACATCCGTATATCCCTCAACCAGGTAGCACTTTTCCTTTTTCACAATGGACTGCTTGGCCTGGTACAATCCGTAAAGGATCCTGCTTTTCTGGTAGATTTCAGATTCCGGTGAATTCAGGTACTTGGCCATCTTATCATCGGACTTCAGAATCCTCCCTCCGAATCCGGCGACATTGCCTGTTAATCCATGTATCGGAAAAATTATTCTTCCCCGGAAACGGTCCGCCCGGTAATTTTCCTTCTCAACGGTTAATCCCGTTTTAACCAGGTATTCCAATTTGTACCCCTCCTTAATGGCGGCATTCGTCAGGGCATCCTTTTGTTCGGGACTATAACCCAGCTGGAATTTCCGAATGATGTCCTCATGAAAACCCCTCTCAAGAAAATAGGCCATTCCAACCGACTGTCCCTCCGGAGTATTGTCGAGAATATTGCTGAAATATTTCTGGGCCCACTGGGTGATAATCAGCAGGCTTTCCCTTTCGTTTCTTTGCTGGATTTCCTCGGGACTCGGCTCCTTTTCTAAAATCTCAATATTATACTTTTTCGCCAGGTATCGCAGGGCCTCCGGATAGGTGAGCCGCTCATGCTCCATCAGGAATCCAACAGCACTGCCCCCTTTCCCGGAACTGAAATCTTTATATATCCCCTTGGCGGGGGAAACAAAAAAGGAGGGCGTTTTTTCATTTGTAAAGGGACTTAATCCCTTATAATTCTGCCCCGATTTCTTCAATGTGACAAAATCCGAAATAACCTCAACGATGTCAACTGTATTAAAAATCCTGTCAATTGTATCCCTGTCGATCATCCTGTAAAAATACTAAAAGTCCCCGGTAAAAGTTTAAATTTGTCTAAACCTCTGCACCTTAAAAGGCCATTACTATGTATTAATGACGCTAAGGGCAGAAATATCATTATTCAACGATCAATATGAAAAAACTGGTTGTATTAACAGGATCAGGGATTAGTGCTGAAAGCGGGATCAGAACTTTTCGTGAGATGGGAGGATTGTGGGAAGAATACGACGTACACGAAGTTGCAAGTCCCATGGGATGGGAACAAAACCGTGAACTGGTTCTTCGCTTCTACAATGAAAGAAGAAAGCAACTCCTGGATGCCAGGCCTAACCAGGGCCATATCTCCCTTGCAGAACTGGAAGAATTTTTTGATGTTGAGATTATTACCCAGAACGTCGACAACCTGCATGAAAGGGCAGGAAGCACAAAAATCCTTCACCTGCATGGCGAACTAACCAAGGTTAGAAGCACAGGAGATCCAAACCTGGTATACGAACTGGACGGATGGGAATTAAAAAATGGAGACACCTGCGAAAAAGGACATCAACTCCGACCCCATATCGTTTGGTTCGGAGAAGCTGTTCCCCTGATCGAAGAAGCTGCCAGGATAACCAGCCAGGCTGATGCTTGTGTGGTTATAGGAACCTCCCTGGCCGTCTACCCTGCAGCTGGATTAACGGCATATGTTCCGGCAGATGCCCCCATCTACCTGATTGATCCTAATGATATTCCCGTTCCCCAACACCGGGAAGTGGAGGTAATAAAAGAAAAAGCCAGTATTGGTGTGCCCATCCTGAAGGACAAATTGCTTGAGCGCTTCTGAAAAACTATATTTACAAAATGAGGTATATATTACTAATTCTTCTTCTTTACCCGCTGACCTTCTTTGCTACCGCGCAAAACTTTGAAGGTGGTGCCCTCCTCGGGTTGACTGCAAGCCAGATTGATGGGGATGATTACAAAGGGTATAATAAAGTTGGACTTCAGGGAGGAGCCTGGGTGAAACGCATGTTCACATATACTGTAGGGGGACAGATGGAAATACGGTATGTACAAAAGGGGGCATTCAAAAAACCTTCCGCTAATGATCCGACCTACCGAAAAACTGGCCTTCACTATGTTGATATTCCACTGATGGCACAGTTTTTTTATAATGAAGATGTGGTATTTGAACTTGGAATCGGACCGGAGGTTCTGATTACGGCAAGAGCACAGGATGAATATGGACAAATTGATATTCGTGATCCCCAGTATTACCGTTTTACTATGAGTGCCATCGTCGGTATCGGATACCGTTTCCTTGATGTTATGTCAGTAAATTTCAGATTCAATTATTCTGTGTTGCCTATCCGACCACATGAGAGCGGACAGTCTTACCTCCTGAACAATGGCAAATACAGCAATGTCCTGAGTATTGCTCTTTACTGGGAGCTGGGGAACAATTAATCCCAATATCTAAGCGCTATTTCCAATGAAAAAACCACCCCGGATTGGGATGGTTTTTTGTTGCTGTAGGGGAAGGATTCGAACCTTCACGGAGTGGTTAGTCTAAAAGATTTCTGCCATTCTCTCCGCCCCCGAGACAGGAGGGTGTGTCTGCCGTTTCACCACCCTACAGTGTTTGTTTCTCAATGACATTACAAATATATGCAGAATATTCGTTTTCTTGTCATATTCGCAATGTTTTCTAATTATTATTATTAATTTAGCAATATATTATTGTATTCTTTGAATATATCATAATATCTGGCGAAAATCATGGAAAAAAATTATCATATTGATAAACTGGACAGGGAGATACTGGGAATCCTGATAAAGGATGCTAAAATTCCTTATACTGATATTGCCAAAAGACTGATTGTGTCTGCGGGAACCATCCATGTCAGAATGAAACGTATGGAGCGCCTGGGAATAGTAAAGGGAGCCACCCTGATCATTGATCCGACAAAAATAGGTTACGACATGACTGCATTTGTGGGAATTTACCTGATTAAGGGATCTGTCTACCGGGATGTAATTAAGGAAATGAACAAAATCCCCGAGATTACTGAGGCTTATTTTACCACCGGTGAATACAGCATTTTTGCAAAAGTGGTATGCAAAAATACGGAACATCTCAGGGAGGTTATTAATGATCAGCTTCAGCCCATCACAGGGATATCCCGCACTGAAACAATCATATCCCTGGGGGAAAGCATTAAAAAACAGGTGCCCATCGAAATCTAAAATTGCTATCTTAGCAATAGAGTATTAAGAGCAGAACCAATCATTATGTTACTGAATTACCTGAAGGTGTTCTTTCGGCTTTTTGCCAGGAACAGGGTTTTCACAATTATTAATTTATTGGGATTGTCTACCGGGATTGCCTGTTTTGTGCTGATCCGCCTCTTTGTTATTAATGAAAAAAGTTATGACCGCCATTTGCCTGAGGCCGAACAAATCTATCGGCTTGGAATGAAGGGGGATATGTCAGGTTTTTCATTTGAGGCTGCGGTAATGGGAGCACCATTTGGACAGGCCGTTTGTGAGGACGTTCCTGAAGTATTGACATCAACCACCTTCTACAAAATGCCCCGGCCGGTTCTCTTAAGCAGAGGGGAGAATAAATTCTATGAAGAAAATATCCTGTTTTGCGATTCTCTATTTATCGAATTTTTTGGTTACCAGTCCATCCTGGGACATCCGGAACATATGCTTGAGGCTCCCTATTCCATGGTTCTCACCCGCTCCGGGGCAAAAAAGTATTTTGGTGAAGAAAATCCTGTAGGAAAGACTATTACCTGGAATAACGATCAGGATTATACGGTTACGGGAGTTATTGAAGACCCCTTCCACAATTCCCACCTGAATATTGACATCCTGGCTACATTTAACACTTTGCTGGATCAGGATGTATACAAAAATCTCCTTACCACTTTTTATGCCTTCGTTACCTATAATTATGTAAGCATTGAAAAGTCCTCATCCCCTTCTGTAATAGAAGAAAAAATAGCAGGCGTGGTTGAAAAACATATGGGAGAGGGAATGAAAGAGTCCGGTTCCCATTTTGAGATCTTTCTGCAGCCCGTCACTGAGATTCACCTGAACTCAAAGCTGGTCCATGAACTGGGTCCCAATGGAAGCCGTACATCCGTAATGATTTTCTCAGCCATCAGTCTTCTTATCCTGCTGATAGCCTGTGTCAACTTTATCAACCTCACAACAGCAAGGTCTTCGGGACGTACCCGGGAAATTGGGATCCGTAAGATTTTCGGAGCAGATAAAGAGAAGCTTTTCGGACAATTTATGCTGGAGGCCTTGCTTTTTGCCATGGTCTGCATATTGCTGGCAGGTATATTTATCGGATTACTGCGTAACCTGATTTACAACTTCAGCGGAATTAATCCTGAGGCTCTGGGAATATCTCCTGCCCTATTTTTTCTTTTTCTTTTGGTCCTTGGACTGGGAATAGGATTTCTATCTGGATTATACCCCTCTTTTTTTATGTCCCGAAGCCAGGCCCTTGGAATGATGAAGGGTGCAGTCCGGCATAGACCCAGCCGTCCAATATTAAGAAACATACTTGTTATTATACAATTGGGAATAACACTTTTCCTTGTCTTTAATACTATCCTTATCTACAAACAGCTCCGCCTGGTAAGACAGACAGACATTGGGATCAATAAGGACGACCTGCTGGTGATTCCAATGAGGAGTTCTGAAATGTACGGCCAGTATGAAGTATTGCAGAACGAGATGATGTCCCTTCCGGGAGTTGTCGATGTAACGGCAACTTCTTCCTACCTGGGAAGTTTTGAGCAGAGACGGGGTTTTCAAATTGAGGGGTATGATGCGAAATGATCAATGGATGCTCCATCATATCTCGGTTGAGCCCCGGTATCTTGAGGTAATGGGGACAAACATTATTATGGGAAGGAACTTTCGTCCCGGATCTCTGGCAGACTCAAATGCGATAATCATAAATGCGGCTATGATGAAACAGGCTGTCTGGGATAACCCTATAGGTAAAGAAGTAACCATGTCTGACCGGGGAATAGAACGTGTTTTTAGGGTCATTGGACTGGTGGAAGATTTCAATTACGCATCTGTGCACCACCAGGTTGAATCCTTACTGATATTCAATAACACGAAACGGACCCGATACCTATGCCTGCGCATCAATGGAAACGGAAGCGTTCTTGAATCTATCGGGGAAAAATGGACCGGCCTCTACCCCGAATACCCTTTCGATTATTTCCACCAGGAAGACTTCTATGACAACCTCTATAAAGAAGATCAGCAGATGGGAAGCCTTTTCATATACTTCACTGTTCTTGCCATTCTGATTTCTGTGCTTGGATTATTCGGACTTGTCCTTTTTACTTCCTCAAGACGTACCAAGGAGGTAGGAATCCGAAAGGCTGTTGGGGGCAGAACGACAACCCTGGTTGGAATGCTTCTAAAAGAATACCCCATTCTTATTCTGATCGCGTCCCTGTTTACTCTCCCGGCTTCCTGGTATTTTGCGCAACGCTGGCTGGAAAACTTTGCCCTAAAAACAGAAATAAGTCCCTTGATATACATTATTTCAATACTATTGGTATTAATTATCTGCCTGGGAACCATAATAATTCAAACCCTGAGAACTGCCAGGGCAAATCCTGCAAATGCTTTACGATATGAATAAGTGGTATAAAGAAATTGAGGAGTTATTCCGGAAGGGAGTCAACCCGGAAAGCCCCTTGTTTGCCAACCGGTATGCGCTGAAAGCCCGTGGATTTATTGACAAAACCATGAAAGGAATCGACCAGGAGGCAGAGGAAACAAGGGATATGGCAAGCTCATTTTTTCGTCTGCTTGAACATAAACTGAACCTTAATGATCGGACAGATCCCCCGAGTAAAGAAGAAGTCAGGGCTGCCATTGAGCAATTAAAAGATGTTGGTAGATATTCTGTATTTGTGACAGCCGTTATCCTTCCCGGAGGTGTTTTTTCTTTAGTGGGACTGGAATTACTGGCAAAGAAATACGGAATCAAGTTCAGCTTTATCCCATCAGCTTTTCGCAAACCAAACGGGGATACCGAAAACCTGCCCACACCAATGTAACATGTTGACGATTTTCCGTTTAATTCAGCATATTCCTGTATCTAGAATATCTCTAAATACTCACTGCCGAAAGTATCAAGGAATATAATTTATACCTTGGGAAACATATCCATTTTTAACTAAATTCAGCTTACTTATGAGCGGATTTTTCGGCGTTGTTTCCAGGAACAGATGCGTCTCAGATGTTTTTTTCGGCACAGATTATAACTCCCATTTAGGCACCAAACGGGCCGGAATGGTATTTTATAGTGCCCGTGAAGGATTCAGACGTAGCATCCACAATATTGAGAGTTCCTATTTCAGAACAAAATTTGAAGATGAATTGCCCAAGCTGAGAGGCAGAATGGGCCTGGGAGTTATTTCAGACACAGATCCTCAACCCATCCTTTTCAATTCACATATGGGAAGGTTTGCCATAACTACAGTCAGCCGAATTGTAAACCTGGATGAACTTGAGAAATACTTTCTTGGTCAAAAAAAACATTTTACCGAGAATTTTGAGGGAAATGTAAATCCCACTGAAGTGGTTGCCAACCTGATCTGCGAAGAGGAGGATTTTGTAAGTGGAATTAAAAATGTTTTTCAAAAGGTCAAAGGCTCCTGCTCTATCCTGGTTCTAACCCCAACAGGTATGATTGCAGCCCGGGATAAGCTGGGACGCACCACCATTATGATAGGGAAAAAAGATGGGGCATATGCTGCGGCCTCAGAAACTTCTTCTTTTCCTAACATTGGTTATGAAGTGGATTATTATGTGGGACCGGGAGAAATAGTAGAAATAAATGCAGAGGGATACCAGACTCTTAAACCGGAAGAAAAAAAGATGCAGGTTTGCTCATTTCTCTGGGTTTATTATGGTTATCCTACTTCCTACTATGAGAATATCAATGTCGATGTATGCCGTTATCGCTGTGGTGCCGCCCTGGCCAAAAGAGACAATGTGGAAGTGGATTTTGTTTCAGGCATCCCTGATTCGGGAGTTGGACATGCCTATGGTTACGGGAATGAAAGGGGGATTCCCTATAAAAGGCCATACACCAAATATACTCCCACCTGGCCAAGAAGTTTTATGCCCCAGAACCAGGAGACTAGAGAACTCGTGGCAAAAATGAAACTGCTCCCCAACAAAGCGGTTATTGAGGGACAAAAAATGGTGCTTCTGGACGATTCCATTGTCCGGGGGACCCAGCTCAAGGATAATTCTCTTGATCTCAGGAAGGCCGGGGCAAAAGAAATTCACATGCGAATTGCATGTCCCCCGCTTAATTATTCTTGCGATTTCCTTAACTTTTCACAATCCCGTTCCACCCTGGAACTTGCCAGCAGGAAAGCCATCAAGCAACTTGAAGGAGAAGAAAACCACCTGGAAGAATACACCGATCCTAAATCTGACCGTTACCAGGCAATGGTGGAAAAAATAGCAGAAAACCTTGGAATAGACTCCCTTATGTACCAGAACCTGGATGATTTGGTGGAAGCAATTGGACTGCCCAAGGAACGTCTCTGCACGCATTGCTGGGATGGAACCAGCTATTTTTAGTTAATTTCCGGGAATACTGTTTGGAGCTGAATACCCCTGTATCCTGAGGGTTAGTCCCCTCAGTCGAATACTAAGACTTTCCGGTATAATACATTCTCGCCTTCGCTGAACTTAATTATATACAAACCTTCATTCCATCCTGATATGTTTACAGGAATATCATGTTCGGCAGGCATCAGGGTTCCATTGTAAACTTCCTTTACAATCCGGCCGCTTGCATCATATGCCAACACCCGTACAAAGCTTTTTCTGTTTAATACAAATCGCAGGTGTAATTCTTCCCTCGCCGGATTCGGAAAGGCCAGCAGATAGTCCAGCGAGTTCATCATGCCGGATGGATTGGTGTAAGTGCCTGTGAATATTTCCCCCTTGAGTCTTCTGCCCCCGGGTAATGCTTCACCATCCGCACCGGCAATATAATGTTCAATCCAGTCCGGACGTGCCGGAATATTACCGGTTAAGAATTTCTCTTTCCACTCTTCATCAGTCAAACGTTTAGCGTTCATTGTGACCTCCTGGTGAAAAGAAGAAACCGGTCCGGTAAAAGTCATTAATTGTTCAGGATTTGTGGGATTGGGTGCCAGGAAGACTCCCCGGTTTATCAGTCCGTTACCTACATGCAGAACTTTCCTAACAACCGTACCATCATATTCAGTTGGCTGGGTATGAACATCCGCTACCACGAAATCCAGATCAAGTCCGGTTTCCATATTAAAAAGAAGATCTGTAACCCACCCGGTTACAGATGGACCTGAAGCCATGAATGAATTTATCATGGTCTTAAGAAAAGTTATCTCCTCATCAGATATGGCAGTTCCGGCAAGTTCCTTTTCGGAAATTTCTTTAAACCTACCCATAATAGAAGCATAACCCTGGTAGTAATCCACAATTGATGTCCCGGCAGCAAATTGGTTATCCTTCAGGACATCCTGGAAAAACACTGCGGCATTCTCGGCAAATGTTTTAAGCTTGCTGTAAAAATCCGGATATGGCTCAATATAAGTGTATGGATAGGAACAGCCAGTTCCTCCGGTATAGGATTGCTTCCCATAAAGCAGGTTATCATGCCTTAGTTCTGCCCATGAACAAAGCTGGGTATTTAACTTTTCCTGGTGCCAGGCAGTTGTCTGCATAAAATAGGGTAAGCGCTCTGAAGAGGAAACCGGGTTCAGTTCCCGTATGGCCCCAAGCCAGGTATTATACAGGGATTGTTCCCAGAAGCTATCATCATAAGCATCTACGAGGTATTTCAGAGCGTCAATCTTATATGCGTATTTGTATTCCGTCATTTCATCCTTCAGAAGAGCCATTGCGTCTTCATTGCCCAATACCGCCATGGCATCCAGTGGGTCCGGCAGGCCTCTCCATATTTTTTTCCCATCCACAATGATTCGATCAAACACTACCTCGCTGAATATGTAAGAATCGATCAGAAATTTCTGGCCAAGAAGCTTATAGGATACCGGTAATTGTCCCGGGTCCTCACTGTAAGGATCGACATAGAAGAAATTCGACATGATCTTTTGTCCATAATCATCCGATGCATTAAGGCTGTCTTTGAATTCTGAGAAACTGGTTTTATCAAAAAGATCCGCCGGAGAACCCAGTAAACGATTTGATAAACCGTTCAATTCGGAAGGGGTCATATTATCATCCGGACCCACCATGGAGCTAATGATTTTCTCATGAAGATCAAGGTTCCCCTTTTTCCCACTGGAATACAATAATTCATTAAGTAGTAATGCTCCTACCTGCATCCTTCGAAGCTCATCATCTGTCCAGTCTTTTTCCCAGGGATTGGATGGCGGAGCAGTAAGCAGGAAGTCTATCCTGCCCAGCCACATCATGGCACGGAAATAGTCTTCAAGGTTCCGTTGTCCATCCACGGTCCAGAATTCTTTTGTATAATGTCCGCGCGGAGTAAACTGGCTGAAATCGATTTTCCTTGTCCTTGTTTCTGTAAACAATGTCGTCTCAGTCATCTGTTCCTCTTCAATCATTTTCATGATTTCACTGTATTTGACTTCGCTCTGTGATTGAGGGAGATATTTCTCATCATACAAGAGTGAGCGGGCGATGGATAGATAGAGGTCTACATCTTCCAGAGCATCCAGATATAATGTGTCGCTGCTGTATTTGCTGTGAAGTGCCGGGTATCCGGAATACATGGCATCGAGAAGTTCCATGAGATTGGGTTCAAGCAGTTGCCATTCCAGTGTTAAAAGGATGTTGTCGTAAGAATTATGAAGTGTGAACAGCACAAAATCAGTACTCAGGAAAAGAGGCAGATCACTATTGTATCCCTGGATGAGGGCATCCAGCCAGGTGTATGAGTGAAGCCGTTCACTGACCATAAAGAAATTGTTTTCCAGCAGGTCCTGCTCTGCAGAGCTTAGTTTAAAAACCTTGTTAATACTATCAAACCAGGGAATCTTGTTGAGATCCGCCGTCTGTTCTCTCGATGAATAATAGCTTGTCTTTGCAGGATTTCTATCCAGTAGTTGATCCACCGTCAGGCTTTTGTTGGCATCAATATGTGATTTATACTCCGAAGGATCAAAACTGCTCTGTCCATTCATCGAACTTTGGCCTGCGAAAAACAAAGTAAATCCAGCTAACAGGAAATATAAAGTTTTCATGACAAGGATAAATTTAATGCAAGTTACTTCAATACAGATTAAAGGTCAACTATAAGACGATGTACCTGGCTGACAGGTTGCGTTGTTGGGGGGGGTTGTCCACGTGCTGGTGAATTTGTAATTTAGTACAATCCTTAACTAACTATGTTCCGTCCAATCGCCCGTCCCTTACTTATCTGCCTGTTGCTACTTATTGCTTTACCGCAACAGGCCCAGATTTCACTCGGTATAAATGCAGGAGTCACCCGAATGAAATTCTCAGGTGATCCCCCGGATGGCATTGGCTACTTCTCCCCTCAGGCTGGATATTCTTCCGCTTTACAGATGGGTTATCGTTTTCAAAATGGTCTTGCCCTGAATGTCCAGCCCGGTTTCAGCGTCTTGAGATCAAAATATTCGTTCTGGAATGATTCCGCCACCAGGATTATTGACAGCACATATTTTAAATTTAAAACCTTTTCCCTTCCCCTGCAGGCGGTGGTCTGGGCCCCCGGCGGCCGCTTCTATGTTCTAGCCGGATTTGAATTATTATATACTCTGGATTTCGATGGTAAGGTGAGCACCTCCCCAATTCCGACTTCATCTGGTATTTACAAGGTTTCAGAATACAATTTTTTTGCACAGTTCGGAGCTGGATTTATTATCCCCATTGGCAGACCCTTCCTGAATTTTGAGCTAAGGTATTCCCAGGGTTTGAATGATATGTCAACCCCGCTAATTCATGCGAATACGGAGCTTCCAAGAACTAAACTCACAAACATAAATCTGCATATTGGTTTTCATATACCCCTGGGAAACCCTGAGGTGTTTTCTGTAATAAAAAAATAATTGATTGCCAAAAAAACATATCGTACAATAATCATGGGCTGTCTTGCTTTTCTGCTAATGGAACTCCCCAACCATGTATGTGCCCAGGTAGATTCCTTAGAAAGAAGGTCATCCATTGGTGATCATGTTTTTACTCCCGTGGCCTATTCCAACCTTCCCTTCACCAATACTTATTTCTCTACTTTTATGGGAATGGGACAAACTTCCGATCTTGTTCATGAACTTAACAAGATTGTGGATAATGATTTCGAGGGACTTCATGGCGAACTCGCTTTTATTGAAATTGGATTTTCCTACCAGCAGCAGGTGAGGGATTGGCTGGCTGCTTACATCAATCTCCAGGTCTCTGCCCGGGTAGGAACTGAACTACAAAGTATACTAAGCCAGGGGGTCAATACCATTAATAGTTTTGAAATTGGTTGGCATATTAAATTAATCGAAAGAGATAAAATTGCATTTTCCTCCTTTGTTAGTCTTCTGAATAACCAGGGAAGTTTTATGAGTTTATCAGGATTTATCGAGGATGTCATCAACGGTGTTCCGAATCCAAGCATAAGCACAAATATTCCTATCCTGTCCGGAGCCACCGGGTATCGGTTTGCCTATGGAATTAGTGATCTCGTTGGACTTAAATTCTCAGGGGATTTTGTTTACGGAGAATCCTTCGAGCGAGGTGTAAATAGGTTTTCATACAATTTAGGGGGGGGAATTGATTTTGATTTTAATCCCAGGTATTCCATCCCACTTGGACTGATTCTGAATTATAGTATTTCAACTATACCCAGCCTGGTTGTTGACACGGATGTATATGCCCAGATATACCAACTAAAAATTGCCTATACAAGGGCCTCAGATTTTAGCCTGGGATTAGAGTATTTCTATCAAAAGATTCCTCTTCCCAACATTGAAGAACCTTCAACGGTAAATTCCATTGGCCTTGCAGCACGTTTCTATTTTTAACCTTTAATTAACTCCTTCTATTATAAAACCGGGGCATTCCAGCCCTAATAATCGGATATTCGCATATCTTTGTGCGAAATTAATCAAGTACTGGACTTGAGCCTATTTAAACCGAAGCCAATTTTATGAACTCAATCCGTCTTTTTCTAATAAGACTATTTCTGCTGACACTAGTTGGGGGATTACCATTTTCCGGATTTGCCCAGAAAGGTTCCATAAGCGGTATTATTGGAGACTCCCAAACCAATGATGCCATTCCATTCGCCACCATTGCACTTTACACGGATAATGAGTCTGCCCCGGTAAAAGGTGCTGTCAGTGACGACCAGGGATCATTTATTGTAGAGGGACTCAAATTTCAATCGTATAACCTGGTTGTTTCATTTATAGGATTCATTTCAGACACTATCAAAGGTATCTCTATCAATGAGCAATCCGCTGATGTGAATATTGGATTGGTAAGCCTGTCCCCCACAATGGTTGCCCTCGAAGAAGTTGAGGTCACAGCCATGGCAAAGACCGTAAGATCCAATATCGACCGCAAAACCTACCGCGCAGATGAATTTGAAACCGCTAAAGGGGGAACTGCTGTGGATGTGCTTAATAAACTCCCATCCGTATCCGTTGGTCCGGATGGAATTGTTTCTGTAAGAGGGACTTCCGATTTCATGGTCTACTTAAACGGGAAACCTACCCTGATGGAACCATCAATGCTTCTTTCCCAGCTATCCGCCGATGCTATTGTAAGCATCGAAGTAATAACCATCCCGACTGCCAAATATGATGCTCAGGGAAAAGGTGGTATTATAAACATTACAACAAGACAAAAGGGGATTGAGGGGGTATCAGTATCTGCAAATGGATTAATCGGTGGTGCTCCTTGGGGAAATTTTACCACACCTTATGCGGGATATAATCAGAATGATAACAGGTATGGCGGTGGACTGAATATCATGTATAATAAAGACGATTTGTCCCTTTACGGAAGTTTATATTATAATCAACGAAACATAAACGGGAGCAGAACGGGTGATGCCAGATTGCTCCAGGCCGACGGGTCCTATTACCATATGGTGGCAGGAGGAGAAAGACCTGAATGGTTTATTAACTATTCTGCCAATGCAGGATTTGATTACGATTTGAATGAAAGTTCTAATCTTTCCGGATCCTACTACTATGGAAACAGACGTGAGGGACGTTCCGCTTTTTATGTCTACAATAATTTCTATGGAGATGTGAATAAGGACCCCATTCCTGGTATACCGGTGGCCGAGGATTGGATCTATAATCCGAATACCGATAACCGATTCGGGAATTTTCATGTGGTTAATCTGGATTATTCTAAAGAGTTTGATGAGTATTCCAATTTGACATTATCCGCCCTTTATGAACATTCCGGCCTCAGCCGCAAATTGGATAATCAGAATTTTGATTTTGACCCGGCAGGGGAGACCGTGGGCAGCCTTGAGGAACATTTTCGGCAGGCAGATAACACCCCACTGAACGGAATCCGCTTTTCGATTGAGTATGAAAAAGAATTTAATAACGGAGGTATACTGGGATTGGGATTTCAACCTCAATTCCTGAACCAGTCAGGACCTTTCACCTATGACACATTGAATGTAGAATCTGGTACCTGGGGTGCATATTCAGACCTGGAAAATGCCATTGATCTCAACCGGGCCATTTATGCCGGATACATTGATTATGAAGGAAGTATTGATAAATTCAGCTATACGGCCGGTGTTCGACTTGAATACATGAACCAGGTACTTGATTTAGAGAACCCGGATTACTTTAACATATTTGACAGGCCTACCCAGGCCAGATATGAAGTGAAGAAGCTGGACTGGTTTCCAACCCTTCATCTGAATTATGAATTTTCAGATAACAACCAGTTGACATTGGCTGCCAGTAAAAGGATCAACCGCCCTCCTACAAAAAACATGGCCCCTTTCCTGTACCGCAGGCATTATGAAGTCTATGTAGTCGGTGATCCTGCCCTGAAACCTGAATACCTTAACAACCTGGAACTCTCATTCGATCAGGAACTGGGTAGTTCGGATTTCAATCTTACCGGATTCTACAGGGGAACAAATAACGCAATATTCCGTGTCAACACAGTATATGAAGAAGAGAACGTACTCATCCGAAGCTATACCAATTCCGGAAACACCACTTCCCTTGGGGCTGAGCTGAACGCCAATTTTGAGTTTGGTTCAATGGCTAAATTGTTCCTTGGTGGCTCTTTATATAACTATCGTATTGGAGCGGATGTGTTTGGCTACCAGGAAAATAATTCAAGTACCAACTGGAGCCTGAAAGGAAACCTGAACATGATGATGACCAAGACCCTGAAAATGACTGTCGATTTTGACATGAAATCTGCAACCGTCACTGCCCAGGGAAGGAATGAAATGTTTTATATGGCCAATGCGGCCTTAAGTTACAGTCCAGAAAAACTGGAAGGGTGGAATTTTTCTATGAAAGTCCTGGATTTTCTTAAATCCAATGTTACGGGACTAAACACAAGGGCCTATGACAGTGAGGGTGTCCAGATATTCTACCAGGAAACCGAATACCTGCGATATGGACCCATAGCGGAATTTACCATTGCCTATTCCTTAAACATGAAGGGAAAATCAGAGAAAAAGTCTGACTCTACTTTTGGGAAAGAACAATTCTAAACAAAATATCAGAACCATTTTCTTCTTCGGAAATACAGGAGCAATCCTCCTGCAAGCAAGAGTACCATTCCCCAGAAAAATGCATACCCCCACTGCCATTTAAGTTCCGGGATAACATCGAAATTCATGCCATAGATTCCTGCCAAGAAAGTAAGTGGGATGAAAAAGGAGGCAAAAATGGTCAGGGTTTTCATTATCTCATTGGCCTTATTGGAAATATTAGCATTATACATATTCATCTGATCCATCACCATCATCTGGTAGGCGTCAATGGATTCTTTCAGGAATAATACATGTTCATTCAGATCCCCTATGTAATCCCTGGTGATGTCAATATTTATTATTTTTGATTCTGATTTAAGAAAATCAAGAATAATTTCTCTCAAAGGAGTGACCGTATTACGAAGAAAGTTCATTTCAGTCCGGTGCTTATAAATTTTCTCAGCAGTTTTGCGTGTGGGTTTATTAATGATTTCCTGATCAAACTCTTCAATTTCTTTACCGATTTCCCCGACAATCTCGAGATAATTATCAACCAGGCAATCCATCAGGGCATATACCAGGTAATCAGGATTGATAAGACGAACCCTATTGGGTGTGTTTCTGATTCTTTCCCTGACAGGATTAAACTGTACCCCAATTTTTTCCTGGAAACTTATAACAACATTCTTTCTCGCCAACAAGCTTAATTGCATGGAATCAACCTGATCCAATACCCGGTTATAGGAAAGCATTTTAGTAATTACAACAAACATATCTTCCTCGGAATGGAATTTTGGCCTATGGTCTATATTTAGCATATCCTCAAGCAACAGACTATGAATATTAAACCTGTCACCGATCTTTTTAATGATCTCAAGATCATGCAGGCCATCGATATTGATCCAGGTAAGCTTATCCGGTATTACATAATCCATGGCCTCCTCGATTGATTCACATTCCAGCTCTTCAAGATCATCACTGCTATAACGCATAACCCTTATAAGGACCTTTTCCTGTGTGGGCTCTCCATGAAAAACCAGTGATCCTGGCACACTGCCCTTGGATTTTGATGGAAATCTAAAAAACCTAGCCATTGCAATAATGATATTTATCTTACGAAGTTAATCAATTAGGAGGATTATAATTATTTGGAAATCACTACCAGCCAATCCTCATTATCCTCAAACGGTGGTTTACCCAACTCAACAACCTTGCCGCCCTTTACCTTGGAAATATCAGTGCTGTGAAATTCCCCACCTGTCCGGGGATTAAACCATTTCACCTTATAGGCACCTTTTGTCCCGCTAAGGTCGAGTTTGGTGGTTTTCTCATAGGCCAGGTATACGAGATAGATTTCCCCTTTCTGTGCCAGGCAATGTTTGCCTTTGTCACCATCTGAGTTTCCAATCAAAAGATCCGCATTTTTCATCTCCTGGAAGGGAATGTTTTCATTGAAGAAATCCAGGGCAATTTTGCAAAACTCCCAGGATTTGTCCCGGCTACGGAAATCCTCACAAACCAGGTCATTTTCCGGGAGCTTGTACCCGAAATAATATTCAACCCCTGCACCGCCTGCCATTAGATTGCCATACAGCGATTGCTTGCGGATGTCGTTAATATCATACTCAATGGACGTCGCATCAAACCCATTATATCCAGGATCCGGCGGGACCCCCCGGGAAGCGGATCCCTGCTCATCATTGGCTACCACCCAGGGACGTCCTGATTCCGCAGAAGCTACCCTCCACTTCAAGGTTTTTTCAAATACCTCATCCCAGCCATTTTGCAATGATGCCCCTGTGAGTTTGGAATTTTTACCAAGCAGAGGGGTATAAACATCATCCTGCTGACTCGGGAAGGTATGTATTACGATATTATGATTATACGGCTGAATATCGCTCAAAAAAGCAATCATATCCTGCCTCTGACGGGTGGACTGAGTGTTCTCCTCTCCAATATTCCAGTTAAGAGCAAGCAGGTAACCAAAGCGGGCAACCATTTCCCGGCAGTAGAGTTTTCTTTCCGGTCCCAGGTCTCCACCGTCAAGCGACTCTTTTACTATTCCGGGTTTGTCCCTCCCCATGATATTATCATCAAGCTCGTTTTCCTGCAGCTTGAAATGCAGATACATCCCTTGCTCCTGGGCAAAATCAAAGACGATGCCCCACTGGTCCAGCTTGGAGCAATCGTAATGAAATTTCTCGTTTCTGCTAATAAAGGGCCAGACGTTATCCCCATCACCACCAGCATTATATGGGAGGAAGGAAAATGAATTGGCCCCTTTGCCGGAAAGATAGGCAACGGCCCCTATCAATCCTTTTCCCTTTCCGTCTTTCCAAGTGGGATATCCTTCCTTCCAGTCCTTCACGTGCTTATCATATTTTTTCAGAGGACCCTTGGCTTTCATGGTATAGGTAGCATCAAAATCCTCATAGGCCAGTAATGTTTCCGGGGCATCAGCTCCTGCTTTCAGAAAGTAGTTTTTGCTTCCCTGGTATTGTAAATAGTGGCTTCCAACATATTCCAGCCTTCCCTGTGAACGAAAATCCCGCCCGGATTTATCTGTTTTTTCAACGGTAAATTCTCCGGTAATGCCTGAATACATATCCATTTCTTCTCCGGAAAAATTCTGTGCTGCATGTTTTCCCTTTTTCAGGTTTACAGTATAGGTCCATTTCCCATCCTTATCAGGAGAAAGATGAGCACGCCACTGGGTCCCTGCGTCGGCGCTGGACTCAGAAGCATTACCGTCTGCAGTAAAATAACCGGGTACATCATAGGATGGAGAACCCGATTCATGCATGAAATTCACCATCATATTATAATCCGTGAAAGCGTTGGGTTCTTTGTCCAGTTCATGAGCAAAGGGACCATTAAGTGTAAGTGTCACCTTATGCCATTGCTTTAATTCCCCCGAAACTGAAACAGAACCATCGCCGTCGGGTATTCGTTTGGAAGGATCAGAATACTGAAGTACGGGTTCTTTCATTACAATAACCGCCGGATAAGGAGGAGGAAGAGTACCCCTTTTAACTTTTAGCGCCGGTCCCATTCCTTCACCAAAACCAGGATCCGTTTGCATGGTCATGATAAACTTGTCAAACTCAAATCCATCTTCCCTCATGCTGAACTGAACATCATGAAGTCCGGGTTCTTTTATCTCCAGGTAGATTTTGTAGGGTTCTCCACAATGGACCTCCTCAGTGCGCTGTTTGCTTTCCCATCTCCAGGTATTTTTGCCTTCACACCACTGTAGTCTCTGTCCCGTTTCCGGCCATTCACCATCCAGTCCCACATGAAGACCATTGTCCTCCGCTCCCCCGCTATAGGCCCTTGCCCACACATAATATTTCCCGGGAGTATTAAAATGCACCTTGTAATGTGCCACGGCCATTTTCCCGGGTTCGTTGCTAAAATTTTCTCCGCGTATCAGTTTGTCCTCATGTGTAACCCGGGTATCAGGAAGTATTTCAATGTATGCTCCATTGCTTGCTCCCCCAAGATGTGGCTTATCTTCATCCCGACCCAGTTGTGGAGATTCTTTTGGACTGGTTCGATGCCACTGACGGTTATCCGTTTGTGATTGTTTGTAGAAAAACTCGGCTTCTACTGCCACAATCCCGTTTACTTCCTCAAAAACTACATCATCCTTGACAATGGGATTGGAAAAATCATTTGTCCATGCATTGGGAACAATAATAAGAACGAAAAAAACTGTAAATAAATTTTTCATGGGTAGGGGGGTCTGAGAAGTATTATTTATGGTCTGTTGCTATTTTGTTATGTGAAGATGCAAATAATAAAGTGCTTAGAAAAATTGCTATTTGCTTTATTCGCTATTGTTCTTTTTCATATGTTTGGATATGCAACGATCTGCTTCAATCTTACTTTGGGTGATGCTATTCGCACCCCTGTGTTCTCAACCTGAAACTCCCACTATTGTCAGGACTTACAAAGTGCCATCTTCAAGGCAGGCTGTGGCAGTTGATTCCCTGCATTTTTATGTGATAAACAACAGCAGCATCACCAAACATCTTAAGAACAACGGTAAACTTGTTTCAAGCTGGGAAGACGAAGATTCACTGATTCACCACATGAACAGCGGTATTATTATAGAAGGAAAGTTATATACGATTAATTCGAATTACCCTGATGCCCCAATGGCGAGTTCCATTGAAATTTTTGATCCGGGTTCTCTCCGTCATATTGACAACCATAGTTTTGGGATTCTGAATGGTTCAGCAACCTGGATGGACATGTATGATGGGTTTTGGTATGTGGCTTTTGCCCATTATACCGGGAGAGGCAGCGAACCAGGGAAAAATAATTCCTGGACACGCCTGGTCAAATTTGACCAGGAATGGAGACAACTTGAATCCTGGATCTATCCGGAAGAACTAATAAAAAACTTTGGTTCTATGAGCAATTCCGGTGGAGTAATCCTGGCAGATGGCAGGATCCTGTGCACCGGACATGATAATTATGAGTTGTATTTGCTTGAATTCCCAAACAAGGGTTATTCCCTGCTCTGGAAGGATACTTATGCAGTTGGCTCATACGGTCAGGGTATTGCCTACGAAAAAGACGGGGATTCATTGCTGATTTATGGGATCATTAAAAAACAAAACAAGGTGCTTGTTTCCAAAATTGGACTTTAAACCATCTTGTGCTTACAAATATCAATGAATTATTTATGCTTTGGGGTAGCATAAATTATATCTTTACTACCCGGTAAAACAAAACAGATTTCAGGATGAAGAGTGGACATGGACAATCAATATTATGGGTTTTCTTTATTGGGACTGCAGTATTACTATTCTGCCTAAGCTCATGTAAACAGGACCCGGATTTCTATTCATTTCAGGATTTTGAAAAACTGGAGAAAATAGATGCACATTTTCACTATAACGTTTTTGATACCCGGTTTTTGGAATTTGCAGATTCATTGAACTTTAAAATTGCATCACCTAATACACGGACGATCCATGATGACCAGTTTGCCGTTGCCTGCTCCATTAAAAAGAAATTTCCTGAGAATTTTGCCTTCTGGGGAACATTCACCCTGGAAAACTGGAATCAACCCGTATTTCTTCAACAAACCATTGAACGGGTTGAAATGGTTTTGGATTCCGGGGCAATCGGTATTAAAATATGGAAGGACCTTGGGATGGTTCTACAGGATTCTGCAGGAAAGTATATTATGGTGGATGATCCTGTCTTTAAGCCTGTTTTTGATTATCTCGAAGAAAATAACATTACTGTTATTGGTCATTTTGGCGAACCAAAAAATTGCTGGCTTCCCGGGGAGGAAATGACTGTAAAGTCTAACAGGGACTATTATAAAAAAAATCCTCAATACCATATGTATCTGCACCCTGAGGCACCTTCATACGAAGAACAAATTACTGCCCGTGATAATATGCTGGAGCAACATCCCAGGCTAAACTTTATAGGGGCCCATCTGGGAAGCCTGGAATGGAGTGTGGAAGAACTGGCAAAACGCCTGGACCGCTTTCCAAATTTAAGTGTTGATATGGCTGGCAGGGTTAACCACCTTCAATATCAGTCCCTTTCCAACCGGGAGGGAGTACGCGACTTTATCATCAAATACCAGGACAGAATCCTGTATGCCACAGACCGTAGTATCAGGCCTCATAATACGGACCTGGAAAGTGTCAAGGAAAATGTATTGAAAAAGTGGAAAACCGAATGGATGTTCCTCGCAACCGATACTGTATTTCAGTCCCCTATGGTATATGACCAAATGGTCATGGGACTGAAGTTGCCCAAGAAGGTTATCGATAAAATTTATTACTCAAATGCAGAAAACCTATTTATTCCATCCAATAGATAGAGCGTACTCTCCTTCCCGATCAAAATATTAATTTCTAATTTGCCTTTTTGATATGGATTTTCAAAAAACTTCATCCAAACTCATAATTTAGAATTGAATTAAATTATGTAAATCTTCCATAGTGAATGGATTGATTTCCTTCTGTATATAGTAAATTAACTCCCTCATAAGAATTTATCAAACCAAATTTCATTGCCACCAAACATTTTGTGTTTTGGAGTAAGCTGATTCATCTAACAAAACCCTGTATTTAAGATAATCGTCTTAATAAACCTTATATGGAGAACAAAACCCGTAGAAATTTCATGAAAACACTGGTAGCATCAATTGGTGCTGCAGGTGTAGCAGGAAGCAGCAGCCTTTTGAGCTCCTGCAACCGAATTGAGGCTGTTGAGGGCGATACAATCACGCTATTAACATCAAGCGGAGAATTGGTTGAGGTGGACAAAGCGCAGTTAAAACCTGCCGAAATGCCATCCCTATCTGAAAACCAGAAACGGGGCAGGAAAGGATTGCCCGGGAAAAGTTGGGTCATGGTAATTGACCTGTCAAAATGCCGGAATGCACGTGAGTGTATGAAAGCCTGCCAGAGCCATCATCAGTTACGTCCTGAGCAGCATCATATAAACGTTCTTCAGATGCAGGATACCGAGCATACGGCACCCTATTATATGCCTAAGCCCTGCCAGCACTGCGATAATCCTCCATGCACCAAGGTCTGCCCTGTTAATGCTACTTTCAAAAGGGAGGATGGGATAGTATTAATAGACAATGAACGCTGCATTGGCTGTAGGTTTTGTGTGGCTGCATGTCCGTATTCTGCAAGGGTATTTAATTGGTTTGAGCCTCGGGATGCTGAAAAATATGAAGGGATTACCTATAATATTGAAGCCAATGTTCCCCAAAAGAAGGGTACCATTTCCAAATGCCTTTTCAGTGCTGACAGACTCCGTGACGGGAAACTTCCTTCCTGTGTTTCAGCCTGTCCCAATGGCGTTTACTGGTTCGGCGATCGTAATGAAGATGCTGTCACCAATGGTACCACAAAAGAAACAGTGAGTTTCAGTCAACTGCTGAAGGATAATGCTGCCTATACACTTATGAAGGAGCTTGGCACAGAACCAAGGGTTTATTATCTGCCACCGAAAGACAGGACTACTCCATTCGTGGCAGAAGGGGGATGATCAATAGTAATCAGGTTTCGAGAAATTAAAAAACATCTATATGAATAAAATTGAGTCTCCTGAAGAATCAAGAAAACTACTGGACAAGATTGTTATTGATCTGACACGGTCCATTGTTAAAAAGGATGAGTTAAGCAGATTCTGGTTTTTCATCCTGTTGATGTTTGCCGGAGTCGGAATCTGGGGCTGGATAATACAGGTTGATAAAGGACTTGGTGTTACCGGGATGCGGGATTATGTTTCCTGGGGCCTATATGTTGCCAATTTTGTGTTTTTCGTGGCCGTCAGTTTGGTGGGATTATTAATCAGCTCGGTACTGCAATTATTAAAATTCAGCTGGGGAAAAACAATTTCGCGGGCTGCGGAGCAGATTGCAATTGCCACAGTGGCCCTCGCAGGAATCATTATTGTTATGGATATGGGGCGTCCGGACAGATTGCTGAATGTATTCCTGCACGGGAGGTTTGCATCGCCTATTCTCTGGGACCTGACCGTTGTCTCCACTTACCTGGCCATTTCAGTCCTGCTTTTCTATATCCCACTGATTCCGGATCTGGCTATTTTGCGTGACCGGATGGGAACGCAGGTTCCAAAATGGAAATTAAAAATGTACGGGATCCTTGCACTGGGATGGAAGGGGAGTTCAGAGCAATTTGCCACTGTTTATCATGCTGTTCGGGTTTTAATGATACTAATCATTCCGGTTGGACTTTCTATTCATACGGTAACATCCTGGCTATTTGCATCAACCCTCCGTCCAGGCTGGGACAGTACAATTTTTGGTCCCTATTTTGTCGTCGGGGCTTTTGTAGCAGGATCGGCCGCCCTGATAATTGTGATGTATGTTTATCGTATCAGATATAACCTGAAGGATTATTATGATGATTTTCACTTTGACATGATGGGTAAACTTCTGGTTCTTGTTTGCCTTGTCTATCTCTATTTCAACATCAATGAATTCCTCGTTCCGGCCTATAAGATGAAATCAGCGGAAGGAGTCCACCTGACAGAATTGTTTTCCGGTGGATACTCCTTTCTTTTCTGGTTTGTACAGATTGCAGGAATTGGCCTTCCGATTGTACTGCTCGTTTTCAGATACTTCAGGAAACCTTTCCCATTAACCATTATTTCTGTTTTTGTTTTAATATCCTCCTGGTTCAAAAGGTACCTGATTGTTATTCCGACATTGGAGCATCCTTTTCTGCCTGTACAGAACGTCCCGCATTATTTTCACCATTATGTACCAACCAGTACAGAAATAATGATCATGCTGTTCTCATTTTTCGCTTCCATTTTGATTATTTCCATCCTGGCAAAACTATTCCCTGTGATAACCATCTGGGAATATGCAGAAGAGAAGGGGATAGATAGAAAATATTTTTCAGAAAAATCTTAATACTCAGGACATGAAGATAAATTGGAATGTCATACTTTTTTCAGCACTGGTACTTACGGCAATGCAGGTTTCTGGCCAGGACTGGCTGGTACCTCCTGATCAGTCCGCTGTAAAGAACCCATCGGATTATAATCTGGAAAATATTAAAACGGGAAAAGAAATATACTCACGTAATTGCCAGTCCTGCCATGGTGATCCCGGTAAAAACAATCCCCTTGCCCTTGTTCCTGTTCCGGTTGACATTGCATCGGAAAGGATGCATGCAAATACCGAAGGGGACATGTTTTACAAAATTACAACCGGAAGGGGAGTGATGCCTCCTTTTGAAGCCACACTCTCAGTAAATGAGAGGTGGAAGCTCATTAATTTTATTATGAATTACAAGCCCGGAGGCCAGGCATTGCTTTTGGAGGCACCTCCGGTGAAGGCCAAACTGCTGGCTTCAGTGAATGCAGAAAAATCAACCGTTGAGATTCTGGCAGAAAGAGAAGAAAACGGAGGTGGGGGACTGGCTGATGCTTCTGTTATAATCAGCTCAAAAAAGACATTTGGGAACATTGAGATCGGACGGGCCATAACCAATAGTATGGGCAGGGCAGATTTTTTTATTCCGGAAGATGTTATTGGAGACGAAGAAGGCTTTGTAAGCATTGTAGTTTCACTGGGAGATGAATACGAAGCCAATGTAGTTGCCCTGGATAAAGCAAAGGTAGGTAAGGAGAAAATTGTTCCAAGGCTTATTAAGTCCGAAGTTCTCTGGTCTACGAATGATAATGTCCAGATATGGCTGCTCCTGTCTTATCTGGCAGCGGTTCTCGGATCCTGGACGGTAATCGGATATACAGTATATCAGGTCATCAAAATAAGAAAGTTGAGTAAGTCTTCATAATATTTATTGAGGTGAATATATTTTATCTGTTGATAGGAGTTAGTTTGTTTGCGGCACTTATTTTTCTTGGTGCATTTATCTGGGCTGTCCGAAATGGTCAGTTTGATGATAATGAAACTCCGTCAAGAAGAATATTATTTGAAGATGAATTTATTGAAAAAGACGGGGAAGATTCCGTTTAAGAACAAATGCCTTAATGCCAAAACCTATGGAAAACCAGAAATTCTATTACGATAATAAGATTGTAAAGCTATTCATCCTTGCAACTATTATCTGGGGAGTTGTTGCAGTATTAGTCGGCGTACTGATTGCCGCTCAGCTTGCCTACCCGGTATTTAACTTTAACCTGGAATTCACCACATTTGGAAGGACAAGACCGATACATACCAATGCAGTAATCTTCGCATTTGTCGGGAATGCAATTTTTGCCGGGGTGTATTATTCACTTCAAAAGCTACTCAAGGCCCGGATGTTCAGTGATGTGCTGAGTAAAATTCATTTCTGGGGCTGGCAGCTTATAATTGTGCTTGCAGCAGTAACCTTTGCCCTTGGTATCACTACCTCCAAGGAGTATGCTGAATTGGAATGGCCGATTGATATTATGGTAGCTGTAGTGTGGGTGACTTTTGGCTGGAATATGATTGGTACCATTATCAAAAGAAGGGTTAAGCATATCTATGCCGCCATCTGGTGGTACCTTGCTACTTTCCTTGGCATTGCAATCCTGCATATTGTAAACTCTTTTGAACTTCCCATCAGCCTTTTCAAGAGCTATCCAATTTATGCCGGTGCTCAGGATGCAGTTGTTCAATGGTGGTACGGACATAATGCCGTTGCATTTTTCCTCACAACTCCGTTTCTCGGACTTATGTATTACTACCTGCCAAAAGCGGCAAACAGGCCCATATATTCCTATCGATTATCTATAATACATTTCTGGTCACTGATATTCCTCTACATGTGGGCCGGGCCTCACCATTTGCTATACCAGGCATTGCCGGATTGGGCACAGGCGCTGGGGGTAACTTTTTCCATAATGCTAATTGCTCCATCATGGGGGGGCATGATAAACGGTCTGCTTACCCTCAGGGGAGCCTGGGATAAGGTAAGGGACAGCGCTGAACTCAAATTTCTGGTCGTTGCGGTTACAGCCTATGGGATGTCAACTTTCGAGGGACCGATGATGTCGCTGAAGAGTGTTAACCAGATTACTCACTTTACTGATTGGACTATCGCCCATACACATATTGCAGGGATGGCCTGGAACGGTGGGATTGTTTTTGGAATGTTGTACTGGCTTGTTCCAAAACTTTTCAAAACCGAACTGTTCTCTAAAAAACTTGCAAACACTCATTTCTGGATCGCTACATTATCCATACTCATTTACGCCATACCTCTCTACTGGTCAGCAGTTACCCAATGGCTGATGTTGAGGGAGTATACCCCCGAAGGATACCTGGCCTATCCTAATTTTCTCGAAACACTTACCCAGATTTTACCCATGTATACCATCCGGATTATAAGCGGAGTGATGTTTTTAACCGGGTTCCTGCTGATGGTGTATAATCTGTTCAAAACCATGGCCATTGAAAAACTTGTGGAAAATGAACTTTCCGAAGCTCCTGCCCTGGTGCAGATGGGATCCAGGAATCCACTGAAAGAAACAGCTCATCGCTGGATGGAAAGAAGGGCAGTGCGGTTCTCCGTCTTTGTATTTATTGCCTGTGCAATCGGAGGCGCAGTTGAGATCATTCCGATGGTTTTTGTCAAATCCAATGTTCCCAGGATTGATGCCGTAAAGCCATATACCCCGCTTGAGCTGGAAGGACGGGATATATATGTATCCGAGGGATGTTATACCTGCCATTCACAGATGGTTCGTCCCTTCCGTTGGGAAACGGACCGTTATGGAGAATATTCAAAGATTGGCGAGTTTGTCTATGATTATCCCTTTCAATGGGGATCCAGGCGTACAGGCCCTGACCTTGCGAGGGCAGGTAATTTGGAAAGCCCTATGTACAAGAATGCCGCATGGCATTATAATCATTTCATGGATCCCCAAAAAATGAACGAACAGTCCATTATGCCGAAATACCCATGGTTTGCTAAAAAAGACATTAACCTGGATTTGATCCCGGCAAAAATCAGGGCAATGCAAACCCTTGGTGTTCCCTATCCGGAGGGTTATGACAAAGAGGCTGTGGATGATTTGCTATGGCAGGCGCAGCAAATTGTGGACGACCTTAAAAACTCGAATATTGAAATTGAACCAAATAAACAAATGGTTGCGATGATTGCTTATCTGCATAAACTGGGTAAGGATATTTCAAATGCTGAAAGCAGTGCCGAAAACAGCTCTGAAACGAATGAACACGAACAGGAATGAAAATAGTCAGCAACGTACTGGAGAATATTGATGGGATTCAGATTTATTATATCCTTGGCCTGCTGATTTTTGTTACACTTTTCATTGTCATAGTGATCCGCACGATGAAGAGGCCGGCAAAAGAGATGAAGGAAATAAAGGAATCGATATTGAATGATAATGACTCGGAAGAACTAATTATATCTTAAAATACAGGGTATGGAAGAAAGTACTCATAATAAGGAACATTTGTCTAATTCACACGAAGAGGACGAACACCTGGATGAACATTATTACGACGGAATTGAGGAATTGGACAATCCCCCGCCAAGGTGGATTATGGCCATATTTTATATTACCATCGCCTTTTCTATAATATATGCTGCCTATTATTTTTGGTTGGATGTAGGGGATCCCCAGGATGCAGAATATGTAAGAAAGTCAGAGTTTCACGATACCAAATATAAATTGGAAACTGAATCGACTGAAGAGGTAGGGCTTTTATCAGATGCAGCTGCTATTGATGAGGGGAAGACCATATATAAGGAAATGAATTGTTTCACCTGCCATGGTTTAAATCTTGAGGGAAATGCAATCGGTCCGAATCTTGTTGATAATGCCGCCCTGCATGGCTGCGATTTTCAGAGCGTTTTCAACGTAATTAAGAACGGAGTCCCGGCAAAAGGAATGACTCCCTTTAAAGCTCAGCTAAGCGATAACAGGATACAGAAAGTTACCAGCTACATTATAAGCCTGCAGGGCTCAGACCCTGAAAACGCCAAAGGACCACAAGGAGAGGCATGTGAATAAGACAGATATTTCTTTCAGGGACAAACCTATTAATCTTGATGAGAAGGGGAGTAGAAAGTGGGTATATGCTAAGAAACCTAAGGGGAAATGGTATAAGCGGAGAACTTACTTCAGCTGGTTGATCTTAGCCTTTTTTATTGCTGTACCCTTTATCCGGGTCAATGGAAACCCCTTCATCCTTCTCGATATTGCCAGTCGGAAGTTTATTATTTTCGGCGCTATTTTCTGGGCACAGGATACACTTATCCTGGCATTGTTAATGCTCTCGTTTATCCTGTTTATAGTCCTGTTCACTGTGACCTTTGGAAGGTTATGGTGCGGATGGGCATGTCCACAGACCATTTTTATGGAGATGGTTTTTCGCAAAATCGAGTATTTCATCGAAGGCGATTTCAGAAAGCGGCTTAAGCTTGACAATTCACCCTGGAACCTTGAAAAGATCCTGAAGAAAGCTGCAAAACATACCATTTTTGTTTTAATCTCCATTATCATGACCAATACTTTTCTTCTCTGGTTTATTGGTACAGATAAATGGTTTGTGCTTATTCAAGAACCCATCAACAGTAATTTATCCGGGTTTATTATCATGCTGATTGTTTCAGGATTCTTTTACTGGGTATATTCATATTTCAGGGAGCAAATCTGCACCATGGTTTGTCCCTATGGAAGAATGCAGGGGGTATTGCTTGATTCAAAATCCGTAGTAGTAAGCTATGATTATAAAAGAGGGGAGCCCCGGGGAGCAAAAACATCCGGTGATTGCATAGATTGCCACCAATGCATTTCTGTTTGTCCCACTGGCATTGATATCCGGAGCGGCACCCAGCTTGAATGCATAAATTGCTCGGCATGCATTGACCAGTGCAACTCTGTTATGAAGGCGACCGGGAAGGATCCCGGCCTAATCCGTTTCGATTCTGAACATGGGATTCAGCACGGTCACACAAGTATCTGGACTGCCCGGAACCGGGCTTATTCGGTTGTATTGATTCTTCTTTTTTCTTTCTTCATTTATACCCTGTTTTCCCGTCCTGTTATTGAAACCACAATTTTGCGTACACCGGGACTCCTGTTCCAGGAATATGATGATAACAGGATTTCAAATGTTTATAACATAAAAATTGTAAATAAAACCCATGAGTACTTACCTTTGGATATCCGTCTGATTTCTCATCAGGGTGAAATAATGTTGGCGGGAAGTAAAATGGATGTTCAGGACCAGGCTATGTTCGAATCTACCTTTGTTCTGTTTATCACCAGGGATCAGATTATAAGTGATAAAACAGAAGTCGAATTCGGAATATATTCGGAGGATGAGCTGATCGAAACGTACAAAACCACTTTTGTTGGTCCTTAGATAAGTCACTGTTATGAAATTCAATTGGGGAACGGGAATTTTAATTTTTCTGATTCTGTTTTTGTCAGCATGCGCAGTTTTTATTGTATTTGCCATGAGACAGGATGTGAACCTTGTTCATAAAGATTATTATGAACAGGGAGTCGATTACAGCAGGCAGATGGAAGTGAATGCCCGATCCGTTGAATTTAAGGAAGCCATTCAGAGTGGTACTGACGAGACATCCCTTTGGGTTGATTTTGAAGCCACGCTTGCAGTAAGTATTGACTCCGGAAACCTTCTTTTTTTCCGCCCTTCAAACAGCCGCCTGGATCTTATTATGCCTTTCAAAAAGATTGATAGCCGCCTGATAATTCCGAAATCCGAATTATTCCCCGGAAGGTATATTCTTAAAATCACCTGGTATGTTGAACAGGTGAAATATGAAGTTGACAAAACAATTTTTATCGATTAATAAACTGCCCCGAAATGCTAATTCTGCTATCAGCTTTTTTGCTTGGACTTATGGGAAGTTTCCATTGTGCAGGTATGTGCGGGCCAATCGCTATTGCCCTCCCTCTTCATGGCAATGCATTGCCCCAGAAAATTTATGGGGGACTGCTTTATAACCTCGGGAGAACTCTAACCTATGGAGTTATGGGGGCTGTATTCGGATTACTGGGACAGGGGGTTGAGATGATTGGTTTTCAGCAGAAAATTTCGATAATTATGGGTGCCATCATGATTCTTTCCGTGTTTTTCCCTGCCTTGTTCAAAAACCAGTACAGTCTCGGAAAGAGCGGCATATCACTGATTGGTAGGCTTAAATCCTCAATCGCCAAAATGTTTACAATCCGTTCTTTTTCAAGTTTGTTTATGATCGGGCTGTTTAATGGTTTACTCCCATGCGGACTGGTATATATTGCCATTGCCGGGGCTATTGGGACGGGACAGGTACTTCATGGTACACTGTATATGCTGATGTTCGGACTGGGCACCATTCCGATGATGCTGGGCATCGCTATTGCCGGTAACATAGTAAGTGCAGCCGCCCGTAGAAAAATGAACCGGCTTATCCCGTTTCTCGTGGTCCTGG
The DNA here is from genome assembly GCA_963777115.1 of uncultured Bacteroidaceae bacterium. Classification (GTDB taxonomy): domain Bacteria; phylum Bacteroidota; class Bacteroidia; order Bacteroidales; family SM23-62; genus SM23-62. The sequence continues at coordinate 113,064 of CAVZPP010000010.1, forward strand.
TGGGTGTGTTTTTCATTCTGAGAGGTGCAAATCTCGGAATCCCATTTCTTAGTCCCCCTAAAGAAAAAATTGAGAAAAAGTTTGAGAAAAGTCTTGAAGAGAAGCAATCCATGATTCAGCAATCCCCGATCGGGAATTTCTTTTATAGCTGATGAATACAAAAGGAGACAATAACTGTGTCCATTGTGGTTCCGACTGTGGTAAACATCCGGAAACATGGAACGACCTTTTGTTTTGCTGCAATGGGTGCAAAACCGTATATCAGCTATTGAATGAAAACAAGCTCTATAATTATTATCAGATTGAGAATACCCCGGGGATTAAGATTGAAACTACTGAGTTTGGTAATAAATATGCGTTTCTAGATAAGGATGAGATCAGGTCGAAACTAATCTCTTTTTCGGAAGCCGGGATCTCAAAGGTGAAATTTTACATCCCGGTCATTCATTGCTCTTCATGTATCTGGCTGCTTGAAAATTTACATACCCTTAATAAGGCCGTTAAACATTCCTTTGTAAACTTTACCCGGAAGGAAGTTGATATTACATTTGATGAAAAACAGTTCAGCCTCCGGCAGCTTGTCGAATTGCTTTCGTCAATTCATTACATCCCCGACCTTTCAGTAGGCCTTGCAAAAAAAGAGGAAAACACCCATTCATATAAGAAGCTTCTGTATAAGATTGGTGTCGCCGGTTTTGTTTTTATCAATGTCATGACATACAGTCTTCCTGCCTATTTTAACGGCAAGCCCCTGGAAGGCCAATTGCAATCATTGCTGAGTTTGTTGAGTTACTTCCTGGTGATTCCGGTTGTATTTTACAGTGGCAATGATTACTTCATCTCGACTTATAAGAATATTAAGAAAAGACAGGTGAGCATTGACCTGCCAATAGCGCTTGGTATTTTAGTGCTATTTCTGGTCAGTAGTTATGAGATTCTCCTTTCTGAAGGACAGGGATATTGCGACAGTCTTTCCGGCCTGATATTTTTCCTCCTTGTTGGAAAATGGTACCAGGGAAAAACTTACGAGGCCCTCTCCTTCGACAGAAATTACAAATCCTATTTCCCCATTGCAGTAACGAAGATCAATAAGCAGATTGAAGAGAGTGTCCTGTTGGAAAACGTTGATGTTGAGGATGTCCTGATCATCCGGAACAAGGAACTTATTCCCGCTGACTCTGTTTTGGTTGAGGGGGAAGGAAGAATAGATTACAGCTTTGTAACAGGAGAATCAACTCCGGTTATCAAAGGGGAAGGGGATTTCATTTATGCCGGGGGCAGACAGATGGGAGAAATTGTAAAAATCAGGGTGAAAAAGCGGGTAAGTCAAAGTCATCTGACCAAACTCTGGAACCAGGACAGGACATATGAGAAGCCAAGTGATTCACTAAAATCACTTTCCGACAGAATAAGTAAATATTTTACCCTGATTATTGTTGCCATCGCGATATCCGGTTTTTCATTCTGGATGTTGAAAGGGGAAGTCCATACGGCCATTTTTGTGTTCACCGCAGTGTTGATCGTGGCATGCCCCTGCGCACTGGCCCTTTCAATTCCTTTCACATTTGGAAGCACCATGCGAATTTTTGGCAAAAGCGGTCTGTATATTAAAAACACAAGTGTTATCGAACGACTGTCTCATATCGACACCATCGTTTTTGATAAAACCGGGACGCTGACGAAACCCAATGAGAACAGGATTGAATTTGTCGGAAATATGCTCTCCGAAGATGAAAAAGAGGCCATTTATTCCCTTGCAAAACAATCTACACATCCCCTGAGTAATGTTATTGTAAATTTCTACAAGGACTCCGGTTATTACCCCCCAGAGCATTTTACTGAGGTATCAGGCAGAGGCATTTTTGGCAAAATAAATGATCTTGAGATAAAAATTGGGTCTGAGGAATATGTAACTAATACCAGGGGAAAAACAGAGCGAAAATCCTCAGAAGTCTATGTGTCTATCAACAAGCAACTGGCAGGACATTATAAAATCAGCAACCAGTACCGCACCGGATTTGATAAGGTTTTGAGGGTCCTGAATAATGATTTCGGTCTATATCTAGTATCTGGGGATAATGATTCCGAAGAAAACAACCTGACAACCTATTTTGATAAGGATAACCTTTTGTTTAACCAAAAACCAGGCGAAAAAGCAGATTTTATAAAATCACTGCAAACGGCGGGACATAACATACTTATGACCGGAGATGGATTAAACGATGCAGGAGCTCTAATGCAGAGCGATGTGGCATTAACAATTGCAGACAAGGTATATCATTTTTCCCCTGCCAGTGATGCCGTTCTGGAGGCTGATCGGTTTCAGAAACTGGCCATGTTTATTCGCTTCACCAGAACATCTATAGGCATTGTAAAAATTAGCTTTCTGATTTCATTCCTTTATAATACCGTTGGAATTGCCTTTGCCATTACCGGAAACCTATCTCCCATAATTGCAGCTATTTTAATGCCCTTAAGTTCTGTATCCGTTGTTGCATTTGCTACCCTCATTACCCGTTTGGCTGGCAAAAATCTAATTAAGGAAAACATTTCAGTTGGTTGATTGTAAATACCTGTCTTTGTTACTTTTTTCGCTAATTTTAAAAATGTGCAAAAGTTGAGCGATCAATAAAATCCTAATAACTACCAAACCATGAATAAGCTAACAGGAGTGATTTCTTTCATTTCAATAATTCTATTTTCAATTCTTAGCTGTGATAGCGAGCCTGGTATGTCAGCTGGCGAGTTCCCGAATATTTCAGAGCCGGTTGCCATTACCTCGGGTCCGAATGAACACCTGTTTGCCAGCTATTATGGCATTAACTCCTGGAGTGCGGATCAGAGATATGTTACAGTCCTGGAAACTCCCATTAAGTACAGGCTGCCAACTGAAAATGATCCGGCTGTACTTGGACTTGTGGATCTTGAAACCAATGAGTTTATTCCACTGGCAGAAACAAGGGCATGGAATTTTCAACAGGGCTGCATGGCACATTGGTTGGGTAGCCATCCTAATTCCCGCATTATCTATAATGATCTGGTGGATGGCAAAACTGTTTCCATCATAATGGACGTCCATACAAAGGAAAAAATCCGAACCATTCCCTATCCGGTTGCTGCCGTTTCCCCCAATGGAAAAGAAGCAGTCAGTATCAATTTCTCAAGGATTCGTACGACCCGTAAATCATACGGATACGGTGGAGATGGACAGGACGCCAGGTTATCCGTACAGTTTCCAGATGACGATGGACTATTTCTTGTTAACCTGGAAACGGGAGAAGCTGAACTTCTTGTATCTATTTTGGATGTTAGAGATCAGGTTCCGGAAGTACCTGAAGAAGGAATTGGTTATTTCAATCATGTTCTTTTCAGTCGGGAAGGGGGAAGGATATTCTGGCTCTCAAGGGCCATCCCCAAGCGAAACACAACTTCCTTCACCGTAAACAGGGATGGGACCAATTTGCAACCCTGCTTTCCAAATGGTTGGGGAGGTTCTCATTTCGACTGGCTTAACGAGGATGAACTGATGATCACGGCCGCTTACAAGGCGAAGGGTATGGCCCATATACTTTTTACTATAGGGGAGGACAATTACTATCGCCTGGGCAAAGGATTGCTGGATTATGACGGTCATGGTACCTTTTCTCCTGATGGTAAGTGGATGGTAACTGATACATATCCCAGCAAAAATAGTCTCTATGAACAAAAACTTTACCTGATGGATATGCAGACCGAGGCTGTCATTTCGATGGGCAGGTACATACATCATCCTGAGTTCAGAGAAAACGGGAAAGACGCCCAGTGTGATATTCACCCACGCTGGAGTCCAAAGGGAGACATGATAGGATTTAATTCAGTTACTACAGGAGAAAGGCAGGTTTACATTATCAATCTTAAGTGACCCGAAACATTAGCAAAATTTGTAATCACATGAACCGTTATTTACCTCCAATTATCCGGCTGGCCATCGGAAGTTTATTAGTTCTTTTTGTATTTTCTTCATTACATGCAAGTGGACAAACCGATAGCTCACCCCCGAATATAATTTTCATTATTTGCGATCAGATGCGGGCTGATGCTATGGGGGTTGTGGGCAATACTAACGCCAGGACTCCAAATCTTGACAACCTTGCAGAAGAAGGCGTTATGTTCAGGAATCATTATGTGAATAACCCGGTTTGTCTTCCTTCACGAATATCTATATTCAGCGGCTTATTTCCTCATCAAACCGGTGTTTTGTGTAATAAGACCAAAGGGGAGAAGCTGTCTTTCGAAAATACATTATCGTATTATTTCAAGCAGAATGGCTATCAGATTGCCTGGGTTGGAAAAAATCATACCTATGATAATAAAGCTTTTGGGAGCTTCGATTATTCAAGCATTCGTGCCAGGGAAGAATTCAGGGCCTACAGCAAATATGTCCCGCCTTTCTGGCATTCCGATACTTACTGGCCCGAAGAAGACTGCAACCCACGAAAAAACACAGAAGAGGCAATTCAGTTTATAAAACAAGCTTCAGGCAGTGAGCCCTTTTTCCTTCACATCAGCTACTTTGATCCACATCCACCTTACATGGCCCCTGCCGAATTTACACAGCATTATTCCTCAGAAAACATCGAACTACCCGAATACATTGATCCTGAAAAACTGGGTGTGCGTTTATCCGAACAGCAAAAGGCATTACACTATGATAAAATAAGCGATGCCGAGCTTAAAGAAACAATGCGTTATTACCATGCTTCCGTGGAATGGGGAGTGGATTACCAGGTCGGGCGAATTATTGAAACCATTGAAGAATTAGGAATTGAGGATAATACTGTTCTTGTTTTTACCTCAGATCATGGTGATTTTATGGGAGAATACCGGATGGTAAGAAAGGGCTTGTTCATGTACGATGCCCTGCTGAACGTCCCCCTGATTTACTATGCCCCGGGCAGAATTAAAAAGGGACTGGAATCGGAGTATTTAAGCCAGGGAGTTGACATCTTCCCCACATTGCTTGATTTTGCCGGGATTAAGATACCCCGGGGATTGGAAGGCCATTCCCTGCGCAAACTGATGCAGGGTGAGGTTATGTCCGGGGATGAACGCCTGATTGTAGCATCTGCTGCCTACAGTGATTTACCACCCGGCTACTGGAATAACCCCGAACCCTATTTCGATCCGAACAACGACACCCCTTTTCACACCCGAATTGAGAACCTGACCTGGCAGGAAGAACACAAAACCATGATGGTAAGAAACCGGGATTGGAAACTGATTATCAGCGATACTCGTGAACCGGAATTGTACTTTATGGATGGGGGACATGTCGAACGGGAGAATCTCTACGGCAAACCAGAATACGAGCAAAAATATCGTGAGCTTCTGAAGGAAATGCCGGTAAACAAATAGTATTATTTACTCTCATTCACTCCGTTATGACTTTTTTAATACTTAAAAAGGCGCATGGTTTCAATACGTTTGTATGTTTTTATACCAGTATAATTTAAAGTTGATTAAATGTAAAAGATTACATGGGTTTATACTGTTTTGTAGAAATTCTGGCGAAAAAACTGGCACCAGAATAAACTACGACCCAGTAGTTGGGCACATGTGTTTGGCTTAATTCATGCATCCATGCACATGTATTTCTTTATTTTTGTGTATATTAGCATGAGGTTTATTCAAAAATCATGATTGCACGCAAGCTACTTCCATATATAGCTGACAATTTAAAGCCCGGATCTGCTATTGGGCTATTCGGGGCCAGGAGAACAGGAAAAACGGTTCTTATGCATCAGCTAGCAGAAAAAACACCAGGGAAATCTCTTATTATCTCAGGTGAGGATTTTGATGTCCAGGAATTATTCTCCAGCCAAAAACTAAGTCTGCTGAAATCAGCCACCTCTGGCTATACTCACCTATTCATAGATGAAGCACAGAAAATCCCAAACATAGGGATCAATTTGAAATTGATTGTTGACAACATACCTGAGATTGGTATCTTTTTTACCGGGTCCTCTTCATTCGAACTCTACAATCAGATTGGGGAACCGTTAACAGGAAGAGGTTTATTTCTCTATTTATTTGGATTCTCACAAGAAGAATTGAATGAGGATTTCCTTGAAGCAAGGAAGTCACTGGAAAATAAGCTCATTTATGGCTTATATCCTCAAGTATACCTGGAGCCAAGACTTGACCAAAAGGAAGAAATCCTAAATGGAATCAAAAACGGTTATCTGCTTAAGGATATCCTTGAATTTGATCTGCAGAAAGATTCTGTTTTTGTGTTGAACCTTTTGCGACTTATTGCTTTCCAAATAGGTCAAGATATTTCATATTCTGAAATGGCTAGCAGACTTCAGGTAAACGTCAGGACTGTGCAGCGTTACCTGAATATCCTGGAGAAGATGTTCATCATTTTCTCGCTTCCGGGTTTAAGCAGGAACATGAGAAATGAATATACTAAAACACCTCGGTATTATTTTTGGGATAACGGCATTCGCAATTCGCTTATTTCAAATTTGAATCCTGTTCATATCCGAAATGACTCAGGACAGTTATGGGAGAACTATTTTATATCTGAAAGGCAAAAGTTCCTGTCATTCAACAGGATTTCCGCAAACAAATTCTTTTGGCGGACATATACCCAAAAAGAGATCGATTATTTGGAGGAACGAGAAGGCATCCTGCACGCCTATGAAATGAAATACTCAGGAAGGTCGACAAAAGTACCCGCTGTTTTCATGCAAAACTATCCTGATTCAAAGTTTCACGAGGTTAACAAGGATAATTTCCTTGACTTTCTAAAGCTTAAGCAGGGACCCTCCTTAGAGACTCCTATTTGACTGTATTTTGTAAATACCATATTTGATTGTTATTCCCACCAACCTCTTCACTCAAATCCTGGCCCCTAAAACAATTAAAGATTCAATAATAGAAGCATAGTCTATTTGTGATTGAGTGATATTTTATTCTTCAACTGTTTTAATGTGGACAAGTATGTTGCGTTAACAAAATCTATGAATCAAAATAAAATTTATCTCTTAGCTTTATGCAATAATACTTCCAATGTTATTTTAAGTCAGACCTATGGAAATACAGAATGATGAAAAATTCATAAAGGGCGTTGAGAGTTTAATTAATCCCATGGCGGTAAGCAGCCTTCTTTTCTTCCAGAGGCTCAAAGGATTGCTACCTCCGCTTCTTATGAAGAAATTGCTTCTCAAAGCATCAAAAAATACTCCCCTAATAGGATTTGTGATTGAACCCTATAGCCTGTTTTTATTCTTTAAACTCAGGGACATTGAATACGCAAAATCAATGCTGCCTGATCGCTATGAGCTTGCGAAGACTAAAATTTTTGACGATGAAGAGCCAGATTACTACATGGGAATTGGCAATCTGAATACTCGTGCAAGTTCTTTCTGGGGTATGAGACAAGAGTCTTACCTGATTGCCACCGACAAAGAAACCGGGCTTCTATCTTTTATTTTTATCGACATATTGAGCAATACCCTCATTGCCATGCCTCAAAAGGGCATTGATGATCCCAATTGCAAAAAGGCCATGTTTACTACCAGTGCAAGAGGAGAAGTCTTCCTGGATTTTATAGAAAACAAAACAAACAGGCAGCTTCAGCTATCCGGCAGCATCAAAAGAGGAACGATGCGCAAACTTTATCAAAGCCTCTGGCTCATGGGGAATACTTCAATTGGCTTCAGCAAGAAGCATAATGATGGTGATGAAAATCCTTTTGCCGTTATATTTGATCCGGCCGAAGTGGAGGAAGCACTGGATATTCCTGTTGAAGATATTCGCATAGCAGAAAATACACTATTCCCCGGCCTCGCAGATGCGGAACCCAGCAGGGTAGTCTGCTTTCCTTTTACACAGCACTATATTGCTGACAGCCCGGGTTGCCGGACCATAGTTAAGGACCGCAATGACCTGATCGATAAGTATAACAAGCTGGGGGATCCTGGAAATCTAAAGGTATTCTCAGCCTGGACGATTATTAAACAGGTATCAGCCGGTATTGCTGCTGTTGTTTTAATTGCCCTCTTGCTGAAGTTCCTGTTATTTTAGGTTTTTAAAATTCTGTTTGCAGCAAGTTTGCCGGTAAGAATGGACATGGGCACCCCTGCCGGACTGTAGGTCCATTGTCCTGCCTGGTAGATGAAAGGCAAGGGAGTAAGCACTGCCCTGTTTGCCTGCTGGATCTTATGAATCACCGGAACTGGCTCCTGGAAAGACCATCCGGTAATGGCTCCCTCAGAACTTGCCACCCTGTTGGCATAGTTCAGGGGTGAAAATGAAAAGCGGGCCATGACCTTATCCTTTAACATGGGATAGACCGAATCGGCCAGTACCTTTATGATACGATCTTCCATTGCCATAATAAACTCCTTATACCAGTCCGATTCTGCAATCATCTTAAACAGATCATACTCGGTAAGTATACTGATAATCAGTCCTGTTTTACCATCTGGTGCCATGTCTGGATCTTTCAGGACCGGAATGGAAATCTCGAAGGTATTCAGGGCAAGATATTTATCAAGCCAGCTTAGAATCCGGTCCTTATCATCTTCCCCGGAAGCATGTAATAATTCATTAAGTTCGCCCCAGTGGGTTTCTCCCAGACCCTGTTTCGATGGAGAATAAAAGAAGTGTCCATTGGCAATCTTCTTAAAACTCTCCGGGGGTTCATCTACCTCAACATAAAGTGTAAATACCGAATCACCTCCGCGTTTTTCAAGCAAGCGCCCCTTGGCCTTCTCAAATCCCGACCTTATCCTGGCTGAGTATCCTTCTGTATCAGTGATCCTGTAGAAGGTTTTCAGGTCAGCTGCCCAGATAAGATTTTCATAGGTATAGCTCACCTTGTTGTTGTCCCTTATCCTGTGCTCCAGGGCCAATACCTGCTCAATGGTTGTTTCGCGCAAGATCTCGCCCCCAAATTCCAGGAATTTGCTTTCCAGGGCCTCGGCAAGCTTACCCACACCTCCCTTGGGGTAGAAATAATCCAGGTAGAGGGAGAAGTAGCTCAGCGCAAAAAATGTAGGAGTATTCTTAAAAAAATGCTGGGAGATATTGTCTATCAGGGAGGGATTTTTAATAATCTTCCGGAGGTAGGGCTCCACCGGCATATTCATCCGGTTAATCTTTCCAATGGTAAATATGAATTTGGGCAACCAGGGAAGCAGTTCTTTGAACAGATAGGTCCTATCGCGAAGGTCTTTGAAATTGGGATTCTCAATACCATAAAGTACATCCATCTGCTTCATGACCTTCCGGATAATCTTGATGACCCGATCAATTTCAGCTTCACTTTCAGGATAGACTCTTTTCAGCAGTTTGCTGTACTCTGTTAAACTGTGGATGTCTTCAATATTCAGGATCTCATCTTCCACACCCACAGATACGGGACTTTTAACCACATCTAGCTCTATGCCCAGTTCTGCTAGCATGGGGAAAATGATTCCCGCATTTTCAAGAGCCCTCAAACCGGCTTCAAATTGAAAGCCATCCCGTGCAAATGTACTCACAAGACCTCCGCATTCCCGGTTCTTTTCAATCAGCAGTACCCTGTGGCCCTCCTTTGCAAGATAGGCTGCACTGGTCAATCCGGCCATCCCTCCCCCAACGACAAGCGTATGGTATTTTTTTTCAGTCATCCAGGTTCAAGTTTTCAGGATTATATCCTGTACTTTAGTCATCTCCACACTTTTTCCCCATATTTCCAGAGCAGCTTCCTTGTCCAGAGCGGGAGGTGCGGGTTCTTCCTCCATACTCAGGTTAAAGAATTTGCCGCTTACTCCTTCCATTTCTTTTGAAACCCCGAGATAGTAAATCGACTCTGAGGCTATTTCCGTGGGACGCAGCATCTTATCAAAAAAATTCCTTTTCGCCCAGCGGTAAAAAGCACCGTTTTCCTTTCCGGTCTCCGATCTGACCGCACCTGGGTGCATGGCATTTATGCTCACTCCCGAATCCCTGAAATGCTCATCAAATACAAGCATGGTTTGAAGTTGGGCAAGCTTGGCCGAACCATAACTTTTCAGCCCGGAATAGCGGCGTTTCTCCCAGTTCAAATCATCCAGGTCCAGGCCCCAGGGAGCAAAGCGATGACCTTCGGAATTAACCAGGATGATTCTGGCTTTTTCCTGCGATTTAAGCTTCTCACTTAAGAGGATGTTGAACATAAATGAAGAAAGGTGATTTACCATAAAAACCTTGTCAAATCCCTCAGGAGTTAGCTCTCTTTTGGTGCGATGCACTCCCGCATTATGTACCAGAACGTCAATGGGTCTGTCGATCTTTTGGAGCTCTTCAGCTGCACGCTGAATATCTGCCATAACACTCATATCAGCAAGGATGTACT
>CAVZPP010000011.1:0-12458 GCA_963777115.1 uncultured Bacteroidaceae bacterium
GAAACAGGAGAGATCTCCCTGGTTGAATACTTTTATGAAACAGACTTGTATTACATGTTCAAAAAGAACTGTTGATGGCAGAGAAGCAACTCTTGCTAGCCGAAGCAGAGTTAACAAAGTATGAATTATAATAGACTTTGACTCTATTTCTTCTTTGAATCATCTTTTTTCACTAATCTCTCATACTTACAGCAACCGGTAAATTATCATAGGTCTCATTATCTGCCTTATGCATTTTGGTATCCATGTCCGGCCTTGGCAATGGCCATATGATTATGCAAATTGACAGATGTGGAGGAATCATACTTTACTTCAATCAGTTTTGTCTCCTTATCCCAGCTGGCTGAGACAACTCCATCCAACGATGTTGAAGCCTTTTCAATGCGGGTTTTGCACATTCCGCAGTTACCGGCCACTTCAAATTTTTCCGTTTTTTCGTTCTGAGCAAATACTGTGGTAATGCTTAAAAATACCAATTGCTATTAAGCTTAACATTCTTGTTTTCATAACTTTTAGTTTTAATTAAAATAGTTCACTTTATTTGATTTTTTAAAATTCCAATGTTTCCCTTGTTTCTCCGCAACTCAGCATGGCTTCTCCGAAATAGGGATTCTTAATCTCCCTGAAAGTACTCAACCAGAAAGCCCCTTTATCACCGTTTGCCATCGGGCAGTACTGATAGTAAACCGTACCATCAGACAGTCCGAATACATTAATGCTCGGCATAAAATGCATTATTAAAATCTGCAAAGGATTCTCGTTGTTTAGTAATATCATTGTACTGCTGGAAATCAGATCGATTTTCTGTGTTTAGCTTTTCAAGATGTCGTCATCCATTCCATGTGAGCATTCCCCTCCAGGAGGCTCATGTCTACCTTTGTCAGGTCAGATTTTACTTTTTCTGCGAAATTGCCAACCTCCTTTGAATCAGATTTGACAAATGCATCCTTCATCATTATATAGGAGTTATAAACAGAAAGAAGTTGATCTTTGAAAGCCGACTTTATGATAAATTCCCCATGGCCCAATAACCATGTCCTGAGGCTCGGAATGATCCTCGTTTTTTGCTGTGGTCATATTACCGTGATCATGTCCAGATAGAAACCTTCCCACCACCAGGGTTCGTCATACTCGCTTTCCCTGCAAGCTGCGGCAGCTGCATCAATCTTAAACACTCCATTGACCGCAATTTCTTCACCTTCGGTAAGTCCACTGCTCACAACATAAAATTTTCCTGACTTCGGATCCGAGTTCAATTTCCCGATATAGAAAGGATGGTTGATCCCTGTCGGGCACCTTAACGTAGACAACCGCTCTTTTTCCTGTCCACAGAATGGAAGATTTCGGGATTAAGATTTCATTGGCTGCTGCCAGCAGTATTTGGATTCAATAAAACCATTTACAAACATTTCCGGTTTCAAGCTGAGGCCGGGATTGTGCTGTTCAGTTCTTACTTTAGCAACACGTGTAGTTGGATCAATGAAAGGATCAATATGGATAACTTTGCCCTCGAAATTTTTTCCGGGTAAGGACTGAAGGCTGTATTTAACTTTGTCTCCTGATTTTAATCCAATGCAGATCACTTTCATATGCATCAAACATGATCCACACATGCGTAAGATCTGTGATCTCAAAAAGTGAGGAACCTTCTTTTACGTAATCGCCCAATGCTACATGTCGATTCATTACTGTGCCGGATATGGGAGACAAAATGTCAAAGAATAGTTGTGGTTCGCCCTTTTCCTCAATGGCATTGATTTGCTCCTCGGTCAGGTCCCATAATCTTAATTTTCCCCTTGCAGCGGTATATAAAGCCGGACGAGTGTCTTTATATCCTGTAGCTTCAAGAAGCTCACGCTGGGCAGTAACGAGTCCCGGGGAATATATTGTTGCCAGTTTTTGCCCTTTTTTGACGTTCTCCCCGGTGAAGCTGACAAAGAGTTTTTCAATCCGACCCCCAAAACGGGCAGTCAGTTCAGAAATTCTCCTTTCATCCGCCTGCACCTTACCCTGCAGAAATAATTCCTTGTTGGGCCTACCTTTTTTCACAAATACAGTCTGAATATCAGCCAGTTTCGCGGCAGATTCTGTCATACGAATCTCATCCGGATCAACATCTCTCCCGCCCGATGAAATATCTGTCATAGGAACCAGATCCATGGCACAAATGGGACATTTACCCGGCTTTTCCTGCTTAATTTGGGGATGCATGGAGCAGGTCCATATGGTTGCTGCTTCTTCATCGTGATCATGTCCTTCATGTCCTGTACTGTTCCTGATTTGTGGTACATGCTATTATTTCCGGAGGAATGAGAATAACAGCCATCCGAGAAATATGCCGGCGATGAGTACAATGATTGCCCACTTATAATTATCCCTGATATGTATTAATGATATTTTTCATGATTCAATTTCTTTATCTCGATTATTTTTAATAAATCCTAGCTGCCCATTAAATACTCAATAAAGGATACAGCTGCCTGTTTATCCGCACGTGCCCTCTCCAGCTCAAGTGCATAGAATAGCTGTTTCCTCTCCATTCGGAGTATCTCTTCAAAATTCCTATTTGCCGTTGCATACTCCAGTTTCCAGCACTCGGATTGAATTTTCAGCCAGTATCTGTTGATCAATATATAAGGCAACCCTTCTATCGGCATCCTGAACTCCTTTCCAGGTAATTTCGAACAGTGTTTCCAGTATGTTTTCCTTGTCAAGTTTTTCGAACTCTTTGGCTGATTCAAGGTAGGTCACTTCATCGATCATAGCTTTATACTTGTTCCTGTAGAGGGGAATGCTTATCCCAATTTTGGGAAACATGAAAGCATCTTTCCCACTTAGATTATTCTCCCCTTTTGCCTACAACAATGTAATCCAGTCCAACTGAAAAATCAGGTTTCCCCTGTTTCCTGGCGAGTTCCTCTCTGAACCTGAGGACTTCCCTCTCTATTTCGAGTCCCAGGAGTTGGTGGTTCCGGACCAGGATGCTGTCCTTTAAAGCCTGCTTTGATAATCCGGGAATTTGATCCCATAAGGTATCGGGCAGCACTACAGTCTCATGTTCAGAATTCAAGAGCTTGAAAAAAGCAATTTCCAGTGTAAAATGTTGATCTTTCAATAATGCAAGGTGGTTTTCCAGGTCTCCGACCTCCATCTCAATCCTGTACTCATCAACAGGAGAAACCAGTCCCTGCTTCAACCTTAATCAGTGCCAGATTGCGCAATGTATTCAGAATGTCCAGGTTTTCGCCTGTAATATCTATCGCTTTGCCTGTGAAATACAAATTGTAATATGTTGACCTTACTTCATTAAAAAGGCTTGATTTTGCCTCTTCAAATGCTTCATATTTGGCTTTTGCCATCTGGGTTGCCGCATTTCCGCGTGCCTCCAGGGTTCCGAACCAGGGAAACATCTGACTCGCAGAGAATCTGAACTCCTGCGGCCCAAGACGGGTTTCAACGGGCTTATAAAGTACCCAAAGGCCACTTGGGATCCGGTAAGATTTTCACCTGTGGTGAACTTCCAATGCAGCCATATAATCATTGAACCTGCTTTGTAAGCCCGGATTGTTTTTAGCTGCCACCTCCAGATATCTATCCAGATAATTCTGCGAATGCATTAAGAAATACCAGCGGTAAATAGCAGTATTAAGATGTATTCTGTGTGTCTCATTGTTTTCTTATTTTGCGGGTTATTTCTCCTAAACCTGATATTCTAATGCATTTTTACCTCTTCTCCTGCCACATGCTATACAGGACAGGGACAACAAACATGGTCATCACCTGGATGACCATTCCTCCGAACAGTGGTATGGCCATCGGAACCATAATGTCGGATCCTTTACCGGTAGATGTCAGTACAGGAATAAGCGCAATGATTGTTGTGGCCGCTGTCATCATGGCGGGGCGTACCCTTTTAGTGCCTGCCTCAACAACGGATATTCGACTTCTCATAGGGTGGTGGGCTTGTTTCTCTCAAAAACCTGTTTCAAATAGGTTCCCATAATTACGCCATCATCTGTCGCTATCCCGAACAGGGCGATAAACCCGACCCAGACGGCGACACTCATATTGATGGTATGCATATCGAACATATCCCGCAAGTTTATCCCTCCAACAGCGAAATTCATGAACCATTCCTGTCCATACAGCCACATCATCAGGAATCCGCCCGAAAAGGCAACAAAAATCCCTGTAAATATCATGGACGAAGTTATAATGGACCGGAACTGAAAGTACAGGATAAGAAAAATAAGCAGGGTGATAGGGAACTACGATCATCAGGCGTTTTGTCGCCCTTATCTGGTTTTCATAATTCCCGGTAAATATATAGCTCACTCCGGCGGGAATTTAAATTCTCCGTTTTCAATTTTTTCATTCAGGAATTTTTGAGCATTTTCAACTACATCCATTTCAGCAAATTCCGGTCTTCTTGTCAAAAATGACATATCTGACCAGGAAAGTATTTTCGCTTTTAATTAATTGGGGGCCTCTTAAATAGGTGACTTCAACCAGTTCACCCAGGGGGATCTGGTTCCAGCAGGGGTTGGGATCAATATCTTTTTCAGATCTTCGGGATTGTCACGGTATTCACGTGCATACCTTACCCTGACCGGAAATCTTTCCCTGCCCTCAATGGTGGTAGTTAATTGCATGCCCCCGATTGCACTGACTGATCACTGCCTGGAGATTTTTTACGGTCAATCCGTAGCGGGCTATTGCATCCCGGTCAATTTTTAATTCGAGGTAAGGTTTCCCGACGACCCTGTCGGCAAATACCGACATTGCCTTCAACACCTTCCACCTGTTTCAGGTGCTTCTCTATTTCGAAACCTACCTTTTCAATTGTCTCCAGGTCGGGGCCATAGACTTTAATGCCCATTGGCGCCCGCATACCTGTCTGCAGCATCACCAGACGGGTTTGAATGGGTTGTAGTTTAGGTGCGAAGTAAGTCCCGGAATATTGGCCTGCTGAGATGATCTCTTCCCAAATATCTTCAGGTGACTTGATGTGATCCCTCCATTGCCGGAAATATTCACCCTTATTGTCCTCAACCAGGTTTTCTTCTTCATAATAAAAATCCCTCAGTGTCAGGATTATAAGTGCTCCCATCTTTCAGTACATATGCTCCCTGCCTGTCCACTTTAAATCTTACCTGTGTCCGTCCTCATCAACAATATACTCCGGTTTGTAGTTTATCAGATTTTCAAACATTGAGGTGGGTGCAGGATCCAGGCGGAATTGACCCTTCCCCATTTTCCAACTACCATATCCACTTCCGGAATTGAGGTTGACTCTCTGATCGAGGATGCGGATAACATCAAGGTTTTCCTCGATTCCTGAATGAGGCATGGTAGTGGGCATTAACAGGAAAGACCCTTCATCAAGGGTGGGCATAAATTCTTTTCCTGCTCCGGGCAGCGCCCTGCTCACGATTGCCATCCCTTTGTTTCTTTTACGAATCCGGGCATGAAACCAAAAACCTTATCAATACCCTGCCAGCTGATAATCCCAAAAAGAATGACCGAACAGGAATGGCCAGGAATTTCCATTTGTTTGCCAGGCACCATTGCAAAATCCTTGAATAGAAGTGTACAATGGTAATCAGGATGCCCAAGTATGATAACAATGAGGAGACCACAAATAATATATTGGCGATCAGGCTGTTTTGTGCTCCAAGCGGCATCCATGCTTTTGAAAGGAAAAATACCACAACCAGAAGGGTAATGTGCGATGTTTATGTAATTCACAAATTGTCTTTTTCCTTCTGGCCATCTGTATTCAAGCAGGTTATTAATCCCAATAGCGACCAGGGCAACGATAAAAAAAGTGATTTGAAGAACCCCAGCAACAGTTAATATCAGATATCCAAAATGTTTTTGTCTTATTTTTTGCCCTTGATGGAAAAAATCAAATTCGCCATGGTGGGTATGATAACCAGCCCGATGATCAGGGCTGAAATCATGGCAAAAGTCTTTGTAAAAGCAAGTGGCTTGAACAATTTTCCTTCTGCAGCCTCCAGTGCAAATACCGGCAGAAAGCTCACTACTGTGGTTGCTAAAGCGGTAATAACGGCACCGGCCACTTCAACGGTGGCATCATAGACAACGGTGATCAGTTTTCTCCCCCTGGCTCCCAGGTTTTCGGCCACATCGAGATGCCGGACAATGTTTTCGGTAAACACGACCCCGACATCAACCATCACACCGATGGCGATGGCAATACCTGAAAGTGCGACAATATTTGCATCCACTCCAAAGTGGCGCATTATAATAAATGTCATGAGTACCCCGATGGGCAAAAAACTGGATATTAATAAGGATGCCCTGTAGGCTCAATACCAGAACGATGACAACAAGAATGCTTATCAGGAATTCTCCAGTGAGGGCCTCTTCAAGTGTACCGAGGGTTTCCTTGATCAATCCCGAACGGTCATAAAACGGAACGATGGTAACCCTTGATTCCGTGCCATCTTCAAGTGCCTTGATGGCAGACCCGGGGCGATTTCGTCGATCTTATCCTTTTACGTTATCTAATCACTTCCAGGGGATTGGCTCCGTACCGGGCAACAACTACTCCTCCGACAGCCTCTGCTCCTCCCTTGTCCAAGCCCCCGCTACGGGTAGCCGGACCAAAATTTACTGTAGCAACATCTGTGAGCCGTATTGGCACGTTATTCCTGTACTGCAACGACACTTTTTTCCAGGTCTTCCAGGTTTTTAACATACCCAAGCGCCCTGACAAGGTATTCAGCCCTGTTAAATTCAATGGTCTGGCCCCGATATCGAGATTGCTGTTTTGACAGCAGCCATGATCTGGGCCACAGTTAACCCATGTGCCTTCATGGCATTCGGATCAATATCAACCTGGTATTCCTTAACAAATCCTCCGATCGATGCAACTTCGGCCACACCTTTTGCGGATGTCAATGAATACCTTACATAAAAATCCTGTATGGTCCTTAATTCATGTGGGTCCCATCCCCCGGCGGGATTGCCGTCTTTATCCCTTCCTTCAAGGGTGTACCAGTATATCTGGCCCAGTGCTGTAGCATCCGGGCCGAGAGACGGAGTCACATCCTTCGGGAGTGTTCCGGCAGGCAAGGAGTTTAGTTTTTCCAGAATCGTGTCCGGCTCCAGTAAAATTCGATATCTTCATCAAATATGATATAGATACTTGAGAGGCCAAAAATGGAATTGCTTCTGATGTCTTTTACTCCCGGAATTCCCAGTAGGGCTGTGGTTAGAGGATAGGAAATCTGATCCTCTATATCCTGGGGAGAACGGCCTGGCCATTCGGTATAAACTATTTGCTGGTTTTCCCCTATATCAGGGATTGCATCAACCGGTACCGGATCACGTGGAAATATACCTGTTTCCCAACTAAAAGGAGCAGTCACAATTCCCCATCCAATAAAAGTGAAGAGTAAAAGGAAGGTTACCAGCTTGTTTTCAAGGAAAAATTTGATGGTTTTGTTCAACATAACTTATGTCTGTGATGTACAAATTGATAAATAGACTTTGATCCATGGGAACGAGGTTAACCCGGACTGGGATTCACACAGTTGGGGTTCACACAGTTAGGGTTCATGCAGTTGAGACTCTACAAAAAATCTATAGATGTCAATGCGATATTGTTGCATCAACTGAATGATCATGCAACAAATTAACCCCGGAAATCTGTTTAAATAAGAAAAGTCTGGATTTCGGAAAGGACCACCCCCCTGTGGGTTGGTGGTTTCCTGAAGTCGAGTATATCAGTTTGAGAATTTTCTCTAATGCTTTTATACTCAACAATGAATGTTGCAGAGTAGAATACATCAGAAGAATGATCATTATCCAGGTTTATTGAAAATATTGAAACTACGTAATCGCTTGTTGATTCAAAGCTTACTGTCTCGTCAACACAATGACCTGAATTACATATACTCTCATCGGAGTTGGCATGATTTTCATTCAAACCTGATCCACAACAGCTTTCAGCTGGGGCCATTATTGCCAGATCAACCAACTGATCGTGGCAATAGTGCATATTAATGGTCATTCCCGTTGCAGAAAGTAGCAACAGAGCGGATAATGTAATATGGCTGATTAACCTGATCATTCCTTTTTATTCAATAATACAAATTAAGAGTTAATAATTCAGAATCCAATTATATAATAATGGGAAAGATTTATATCATTTTTGTATCTATACCTGGTCCAGTGGTTTACGCCTATTATCCTTAATCTTCTTAAAATGTGAGGGCGTAAGACCGGTTATTTTCTTAAACTGCTGGGAAAGATGTTGGGCACTGCTGTAACCTAATTGATAGGAGATGTCATTAAGCGAAAGTTCATCATAGACAAGCAATTCTTTCACCTTTTCAACCTTTTGAAGAATCAGATATTTTTCAATGGTTATTCCTTCAACGGATGAGAAAAGATTACTTATGTAGGAATAATCATACCCAAGTTCGGTTAATAAGAGGTCCGAAAGATTCAGATATTCAGGCTTTTCCTTGTCGTAATGAATATATTCAATGATCAAAGTTTTAATCTTATTGATGATCCAGCCTTTCTTATCATCAATGAGTTCAAAACCGTTCTCTGATAATACCTGACGTATTTGCTCTATATCCTCATCATTTACCTTTTCATTCAACTCAACTACACCCAATTCAATGGGTTGGAAGTGTTATATCCCAGTACCATCAGTTCATCTTTTACAACCTTAATGCATCGGTTGCAAACCATATTTTTGATATGGAGGGTAGTTGTAGACATATATACAAAAATAGAAATTAAGATGTTTAATTCATTATTTTTAACATCTCTATATCACCTCTTGTACAGGTTTTACTTATTTTTACACCCGTATGTATCAGATTCGAAACATCCTATTCCACCAGGTCTTTCTGATTGATAGGCTTTGATCGCCGGAGGAACCAGAAAGCTGTTCCTTGAAATTTCATCATTATAAAATGACTTTATCAATAAAATATCTTCCCCTAATAATAATGTCATTTTGCATTCCGGCTGTGTTTGGCCAGGATAAGGTAAAAGGAAGAGTAACTGAACTTAACGAAAACCAGGAAGTACACCCCTGCCTTTGTAAATGTTTACTGGAGCGGTACTTCCCATGGAACCGTTACCGATGAAAACGGAGAATTCAGCATTTCCAGGCATGGAGACTTGGGCATGCTCTTGTATTTAGTTTTGTCGGATATGCTCCCGGATACCATTTGCGTCGGCCGGACCCAGAATGAGGTAAACCTGCTAATGGCTGCGGGGGATCAGATAGATGAGGTAACCGTGGCCAAAAGAATGGGGGGATCCTATATTTCAAAGCTCAAACCTATCAAAACAGAATTTATAACCGAAGCGGGTCTGCAAAAACTTCCCTGTTGCAATCTTTCCGAGAGTTTTGAGAATTCTGCCACCATTGATGTGGGATATGCAGATGCAGTGACCGGGGCAAAACACATTAAAATGCTGGGACTTGCAGGAGTTTACAGCCAGATGTTGTTTGAGAATATTCCCTATCTCAGGGGACTCGAATCTGCGTTCGGCCTGAATTATGTTCCGGGTCCCTGGATGGAATCTATCCAAATATCCAAGGGTGCGGCAGCTGTAATCAATGGTTATGAATCAACAACCGGGCAGATAAACATTGAATACAAAAAACCTGAAAAGGGATCCCCTCTTTGTAAACCTGTTTGCTAATTCCATCGGGAGGATGGAGGCAAATATCACCTCTGCCATTGAAGCTGAATGAAAACTGGAGTACCATGTTTCTGGTACATGGATCCACCATGCAAAACAAAATTGACAGGAATAAAGATGGCTTCATGGACATTCCCCTCAACAGCCAGGTCAATGTTTTCAACCGATGGAAATACAACCCGGAAGGGAATTTTCGTATTCAGTTTGGATTTTCCGTAATGGATGAATTAAGGGAAGGCGGTCAGCTGGATTTTGACTATGAGCGGGATCAGGGGACAATGAATTCATATGGGATAAATGTCAAATCACGGAAATATCATGGATTTGGAAAAATCGGTGTGCTTTTTCCCGAAAAACCTTATCAGAGCATTGGTTTTCAAACCTCTGCCACAGTTTTCAGCAGGATGGTCTGTTCGGACTTAACCACTATACGGGTGAGCAGAATTCCATTTATGCCAACCTGATCTATCAGAGTATCATTGGTAACACCAATCATATGATCAGCATGGGTGGAAGTTTTCAGTATGATGATTACCATGAATCTCTGAATACAAGTCCTTTCAACCGGACAGAAATGGTACCGGGTATTTTCGGACAGTATACCTATACACAATCCCGAGAAATTCAACGGAATAGCCGGGCTGAGGGTGGATTACAATTCGGTATTACGGATTGCTCATCACTCCCAGGATTCATATGCGATACATGCTGGATGAGAATACCTCTTTGCGCGCTTCCGCGGGAAAGGGTTACCGCTCTGCCAATGTGCTGTCTGAAAACCTCGGATTCCTGGCCAGTTCAAGGATCTTTTATTTTACAGAAGATCTGGAAATGGAAAAAGCATGGAATTATGGTGTGAATTTGACGCGGGACTGGCACCTGGGAAATGAAAAGGAACTGATTGCCAGTATTGACCTGTATAGAACAGATTTTCAAAACCAGGTGATTGTGGACAGGGACCAGGATGTGAACGGGGTGCTATTTTTACAATCTGGATGGTAGATCCTATTCCAATAATTTCCAGGCAGAAGTTATAGTTGAACCCGTGGAACGTTTTGAAATTACAGCAGCATACCGTTTTAGTGATGTTAAAAGCACCATCAATGGAGAAATCATTGAGGTACCCTTAACATCCAGGTACAAGGGATTGCTGACCCTCTCCTATGCGACACCATTTAGTAAATGGGCCTTTGATTTCACCGGACAGCTAAACGGGCAATCCCGTCTGCCGGATACCCGGATGAATCCACCACAATACCAGCTGGATGAATATTCTCCACATTATTTGATTTTTCATGCACAGGTAAGCAAGAGGTTTAAATGGTTCGAGATATATGCCGGTGGGGAAAACCTGACAGATTTCCGCCAGGAAAATCCAATCCTGGCAGCAGATGATCCATTCGGTCCCAATTTTGATGCATCAATGGTTTGGGGTCCCTTGCTTGGGCAGGAGGTTCTATGCCGGAATCAGATACACTTTAAAATAATATTAATCCTGAGTTCTGGCCCGAAACTGATCATAAGATACAGGCAAATTGAATAAATTAAATATTTAAACAATGAAAACAATAACAGTATTCTTACATGATGTTTCTGCTTACAGCCAGCCTGCAATGGACAGTAAGTTGAGGAAATCAAGATCAAAACTTCTTCTCAATGTGATATGTGCAAGGAAAGGATAGAGGAAGCCCTGGCTTTTGAAAAAGGGGTAAAAAGTCGGAACTCGACCTGGAGACAAAAATTGTAACGGTAAGTTACAGAAAGGGCAAAACAACTCCCGAAAAAATCCGAAAGGCAATATCAAAAGTCGGATATGATGCTGATGATGTTAAAGCAGATCCCAAGGCATACGGCAAGTTGCCTGCCTGTTGTAAAAAACCAGAAGATCCTATCGATCCCCAATAAGATTGAGGATAGAGTAGGTAACCGGTGATATGTATTTTTTCTTCCCCTGGGCAGCAACGGCGGCTGCTTTCGCAGCAATGGCCTCCTGGTCTCCAAGGTAATAATGCTTGATGGGTTTCAGGTCCTCGTCCAGCTCATAAACCAGCGGAACACCCGTAGGTATGTTCAGCTTGATGATGGCTTCTTCTGACATTCGTCAAGATATTAACCAGTGCCCGCAGACTGTTTCCATGCGCTGCAATCAGTACCCTTTTTCCGCTCTTGATGGTAGGTGCAATGGTATCAAACCAGTAAGGAAGAAAACGGTCAACTGTCAGTTTCAGAGATTCGGTTGTAGGGATATCGTTTCATCCAAATCTCTGATATGCAGGATATTCCCCGGATAACGCTCGTCTGATTTTTCCAGTTCCGGTGGTGGAATATCATAGCTTCTTCTCCAGACAAGTACCTGCTCCTCGCCGTGCTTTTCTGCAGTTTCAGCTTTGTTGAGTCCCTGCAGAGCTCCATAATGCCGCTCATTCAGACCGCCAGTTTTTTTCAACAGGGATCCATAGTCGGTCCATTTCTTCAAGAGCCAGCCACAGTGTTCTCAGTGCTCTTTTCAATACTGAAGTATAGGCAATATCAAAATCAAATCCTTCCTCTTTCAAGATCTTTCCGGCAGCTTTTGCTTCTTCGATGCCTTGTTCGGAAAGATCCACATCGGTCCATCCGGTAAAACGGTTTTCTTTGTTCCAGACAGTTTCGCCATGTCTCAATAATACTACTTTATACATTATCAGTTTATTAGATTTAATGTTCAATTAACGGACCACAAAGTTAAAAATTTATTTCGCCTCCCCTACGAATTT
>CAVZPP010000012.1:0-5293 GCA_963777115.1 uncultured Bacteroidaceae bacterium
AAATGCCTGGAGAGTCTTTTGTGACAGACATTGTAAATCTAAAGGACAGAACCCGAAGATAAGCACTTCTAAATTGTCATCCCTAGTATTCAATCACAATGATCCTGTCAGGATTTGGATTCAGTTTTTTTGGCAGGTGTAATACAAGAGCTCCATGATACTTTTCGGTCTTAATTTCCTTATTTCCTGAGGGATCAAGCATGTATATTTTTTTATGGTCATGAAAGTATCCTTCAAGTGTGATGGTTTCTTTTCCGATCTCTTTGAAAAAATGAAGGTAAATTTTATCATCTCCCTGGGTAGCAATTCCTTCTCTGAATCGAAGCTGATCTCTAATTGCACCTGCATTGTAAACGGATTCTCCATATTCATCCAACCATTTTCCTACCTGTGGCAATATTTCGGTTGCAGGGGTGGGTAATGATCCATCTGGTTTTGGACCAATCCCAAGCAGGTAATTGCCTCCCTTGCTGGTAATATCCACCAGGTTGAAGATTACCTGAGCCGGTGTTTTCCAATCCACATCATACTTGCTCCAGCTCCATTTACGCCCCAGTGTCATGCAAACCTCAAAAGGTTTTGCCTGTACACCTTCCGGGATGTGCTGTTCCGGTGTACCATAGTCAGTTCCGGGTCCGGCCAGCCGGTCGTTTATGAGACATCCGGGTTGCATTTCGCGGATCATCTTAATGATGGATTCTGTATCCAATAGCTTTGCCATATCGTCTCCCCTGAAAGCACCCCCGGCATCATACCAGATGATACCTACATCTCCGTAATTGCTTAGTAACTCTTGAGTCTGATTTTTCATATATTCAGCATATTTTCGGATATCAGCGTTTGGATTTGGGTTCCCATGAAAGCCCGCAGGATGAAACTTTCTCTGGTTGTATTTTTGATGCAATTCCGGGTGATGCCAGTCAGCGATAGAATAGTAAAAGCAGAGTTTAATTCCGCCTTCCCTGCAGGCTTTAGCAAGTTCCTTCATGGGGTCTTTGCCGTAAGGAGTTGCATCGAGGATATCGTACTCAGTATATTTGGAATCGTACATGCAAAACCCGTCGTGATGTTTTGCTGTGATTACTATATACCTCATCCCAGCAGCTTTAGCAACCCTTACCCATTCCCTGGCATTAAAATCAACAGGGTTGAATTTCTTAGCGAGTTTTTCATATTCAGATGAGGGAATATCCGCCTTGATCATTAACCATTCTGCCAGGGTTGTATCTCCACCCCACTCTCCTTCAGAAATAGAATACAAGCCCCAGTGTAGGAAAAGTCCGAATTTTGCTTCCCTGAACCATTCCATTCTTTCAAGCTCAACTTCATCACTAGCACTCTGAAGCTGGTTTCCGGAATCTGTCCTTCCGGTGCATTGGGAGATCATGATAAGGAATATAATTAGGATCAGATTCTGTGGTAGATTAATATGTATTTTCTTCATAGGGGAGAGATGATTTGTTGAGATTTAGGTGGTAAATGAACAATTTAAATATAATAGATATCAGATAGTAATACTAATATTTAGAAATCTGACTGAGAAAGTCAGATGGACTGGTCCTGAATATGCCATACAGATTATTGAATAGAAAACTGTCCCGGAATTCACCGGAACGGTTTCAAAAGGGCAGAAATAATTCCTTATTTTTTTATGAATTTAGATGTACTTACCTCGTTCCTTGTATTCATGCGAACAATGTACATTCCTGTTTCAAGCATTTCTCCGTTCCAGCTCACTGTATTTTCACCTGCCGGATACCTTGTGTTAGCAATGGTTGCAACATGCTTTCCTACAACGCTGTACACTGAAATGTTTACGTTTGCATCCGATTTCAGGGTGAAGCGAATGTTGGCATCATCGTAGACCGGCACCGGATATACCGATAGTCCGGATGCATTAAGGTTAGATCTCTGACACTGTACCTTCCAGGATGCCATCCCAGCTTGGATCTCCCAGATATTTGCCGTCAGCTGCGCCTGTAACAGTGGCTGTGCCAAGGTAGTCAAGGTCATAATACATCACTGTATGCCATTTGTCAGGAGGCTATCCGGTATATTCCAGAAAGGAGCATCGTTGCGATCCACACCGGGAGTGTAATTATAATACAGCATCTCTTCGGGGAACGGAGGACCGTCTTCAAAATCCACCTTTTCATCCAGAATTGTAGCTTCCGTACCAGCTTTAGTAACAAAATCCAACGCAGTTTCATTAAATAGAGGAGAAATCAGCGCCCTGTCTCCCAGGTAAGGTTGCAATTGCGCAGTATCCCGCCAGAAACTGTTGTTGCTGATGTTTACTTCCTGAGTAATCCCCATATTTTGCAATTGTTGTCCAATGGGTTCAACACCAATAATATAATAGGGGTCACCTTCCTCTTTCTCGGGATCATCAGGAAAGAAAGCTGCATTCATAAACAGGTTATCCTTCACATCAAGATACCCTGTTTCCCCAAATGAAATACCATACCGTGCGATATTAACAGCGGTATTGTTGGTAAAACTGCAATACTTGATCCAGCCTCCGGCATCGCGTATGATACGGCTTGTAATATTAAAAAATGTACAATTTTCGAAAATCACCGTATCGATATTATTTCCCCTGTCATCAATGCCGCGGCCGTTATTTGGATCCCCAGGTTGGCCAATATTGCTGATTATAGAGTTTCTGACAATGATACTTATATTTTCACTTTCAACCCGGATAGCGGATTGACCATCTCCATCGAGCCAGCAATCTTCGAATTCCAGGCGGATATCATCTGCGTTGCATAAATGATCCTAAGTGGAAAACCATCAAGATCATCAATGCCTGTAATATGCAGACCTTTGAGGGTAAGGTCGCCTTTGGGCCTGAAAGGTCTTAAGGACTCTCCCCGAGGTGTTAATGGCCGAAGGAATGGTCTGCCCCCTGTACTGTCCTCTGCAACAATGGTCAGGTGGTAACCAATATTTGAAATGGAACCCGTCAACAGGTAATAGGCTTCGTCGCCCCGTTTCAGGCGGTAATTTCTATCACTTTCAGCCCTTATATCATTTGCTATCGCATCATTCAGTGTTCCAACTCCCGGTTCAACGTCCATATAGGTTTGTGCCATTGAATCAATGCTACAATATGAAAGCGAGAGCGATACCGATAAAAGCAAGAAGAAAAATTTTTTCATAGTTTTAATCTTTTAACTAATATTATGACAATATATTCAGAATTCAAATAAGATACCAATATCTGCAGTTAATCCATAAACAAAAAAGCTGGTTGGCAAAACATTAATTGAGCCGGCCAGGTAGGAATTTTCATTGGTATTAGTAAGGTTATTAATGTTAAGATAGACCTGGAAATTTTTTGTAATATCCTGTTTAACCGAAAGATCCCATCGGGTTGAGGAACCTACGATCTGATCAAGTTCCGGGATGATACCCACAGATTTAGCCAGTGTACCGGCATCTGTTTCTTCCGAGGAGAATAAACTGGATCCCTGGTATATCATTGATATCCTGGCCGAAAACCCCTTTTTTTCATAACCGATTGACACGTTCAGCAGGTTATCAACCTGTCCAGGCATACGACCACTTCTTATCGTATCTATTACGGTCGAAGGCCACGGGAAGACCGGAGAGGTTTCAATAACGGAAATCGGGTAAAAGGTTTCTGATTTTAGATGTGTTAAATTTGTTGAAATAACAATTCCATCCAGGGGTGATGGCAAAAACCGGAAATTGGACTGCAGGTCAACTTCAAATCCCAATACTGTTGATGTTCTGTCTGCATTAACAGGACGAGTAAGATTCAGACCGTTAATTGGTGAATTGCTGTCAAAAATCCTGCGAGGTAAGTGTGTAATCAATATCGGATAACTGCTTGTAAAATCCTCCAATGGTAAATAATCCGAACTTTTCGTAGAAGGACAGGATAACATCGTAATTCCAGGCAGACATCTGTTTGAGATTTGGCTCCCCTCTTTCAGCAACACCCTCTCCAAAACTAATTCTTTCCCATGGGACAAGACTGAAGAAATTGGGGCGTGAAAGTGATTTTGTAGCCGCAAGACGAAGATCCACCCACTGGAGCATATTGATTTTCAAATGAAACATAGGCAACCATTGACCATGAACACTGTTCCCGACGGTATCGACAAGGCCTGTCTGATCTATAACATTTCCATCCTCATCAACCAGAGGATTTCCAAATATACTCTCATAATTGTTTTTAGTTTTTTCGTATCTCACACCGCCCAGAAAATTAACACGATCGGCAAAATTTAATTCGGTCATTAAATATCCTGCACTTACATTTTCACTGGCCATATAGTCCGAGGCATCCATCGCCGGGTAGTCAACATAATAATCTGCATAGTCTTTCCTGAATTTCTCCATTTTCTCAACGTCAAGGTGAGGACCGTTCACGGATTCGGGACCCGGTCCAAGATAATATGGAGTATCGAAAAATTTTCCAAAATCAGTATTATTATATGGACCTATAAAACTGCTCATCAGGATCCACTCCCTTGGATAATTTATGTCCCATGAGGGATCCTCGGTTCCATCCGCCAGAATTTCCTGTCCGACAAAATGCTGGGTCCAGATCCTGTCAACATCATAATCCCGGTTTTTCTGTCTGTATTTCCCTCCGGCCTTTACAAGACCAGTTATATTATCAGCCAGTTTGAAGGGTTGATTAATATTGAACGTAAGTGTAATGTTGTCATCCTGGACAAAATATGGATCAAAATAAACATCTTTTAACCATGTTTCTTCAACACGGTTTTTTGCACCAGATACAATATCGTCAATAGTCAATTCAGGATTGGGATTAAATGCTGCGTTCTCCCTGAATCGCATCCGATGGTTAAAAGGACGTTTATTATTGGATATGGAATAGGATGTTGCCCAGTCGATAGTGATATTGTTAAACAGATGATGAATACCACTCAGCCTGTTTGAGAACACAATATTCTGGCTTTCCCTGTCTCTCAGGTCGTATTCCTGGTAGCCTGCATCAACACGGTATCTGCGCCGGCGCCGTATGTTCTGACGGTTAGTCTGTCCAAAATTACTTGTAAAAAGCAATTCTCCCTTTGGAAGTGTATAGTCTGCAGTGATGTTTGCATTGTATCTTAACCTTTTTTCCTCAACATCAGTGACATTAAATTTGCTAACTGTGAATATGGGCATTCCTTCTGAATCCAGTCCCATTTCAGAGGTCCAATCAGCAGTAAAACCCTCAGAATTTCGGTTGGCTTTCTGAACACTTCCTCCGACAATTAAACCCAGCTTATCTTCAAAAAACCGGTTTTCC
>CAVZPP010000013.1:0-15061 GCA_963777115.1 uncultured Bacteroidaceae bacterium
GGGAGCCGGTAAAAACTTCATTGGAACCCACAGCATCGAGGAGCTTGTTAAATCCCTAAAACGTCCCAGAAAAGTAATGATGCTTGTTAAGGCAGGAGCTGCAGTCGATTCATTCATCGACCAGATCATTCCCTACCTTGAGCCGGGAGACATTATCATCGATGGTGGAAATACCCATTATCCCGATACCAACCGGAGAACAAAATATGTTGAAGAAAAAGGATTTCTGTACATCGGTACCGGTGTTTCCGGCGGAGAAGAAGGTGCTTTACTGGGACCATCTATCATGCCAGGAGGATCACCTGATGCATGGCCGCTGTTAAAGAGATATTTCAGGATATCTCCGCAAAAGTTGAAGACGGAAGTCCATGCTGTGACTGGGTCGGTGAGAATGGTGCTGGCCATTTTGTAAAAATGGTTCACAATGGAATTGAATATGGTGATATGCAGATGATCTGTGAAACCTACCAGGTGATGAAGGATCTCCTGGGAATGTCAAACAAGGAAATGCACGAGGTATTTACGGAATGGAATGAGGGAGAACTGGATTCCTACCTGATTGAGATTACCAGGGATATCCTTGGATATACTGAAGAATGGTGAAGAAACAGTGGATTTGATTCTGGATACAGCGGGACAAAAAGGAACTGGTAAATGGACAGCCGTTTCAGCCCTGGATGTCGGGATTCCTCTTACCCTGATCGGAGAAGCAGTATTTGCCCGTTGCCTTTCAGCCCAGAAAGATGAAAGAGTAAGAGCTTCAAAGGTGCTCAGCGGACCATCACCTGATTTTAAAGGAGATAAGAAAGCATTTATTGAGGACCTGAGACAGGCACTTTTTGCTTCAAAAATTGTTTCCTATGCCCAGGGTTATGTACTGATGCGTGCTGCAGCCGAGGAATATGGATGGGAACTTAATAACGGAGGAATTGCACTGATGTGGAGAGGTGGATGCATTATCCGTTCAGTATTCCTCGGTAATATCAAGGAAGCCTTTGATAATAATCCTGAGCTTGAAAACCTCTTGCTGGATCCTTTCTTCAAGGATAAGATCGAATCTGCACAGGCAAGCTGGAGAAGGGTTATTTCTGCTTCCATTGAGAATGGAATTCCTGTACCTGCCCTGGCTACTGCTCTGAACTATTTTGACGGGTACCGTTGCGAAAGACTTCCCGCCAACCTTCTGCAGGCACAACGGGATTATTTCGGTGCTCATACCTATGAGCGGGTGGACAAGCCTCGTGGAGAGTTTTTCCATACCAACTGGACAGGCAGAGGTGGTGATACCGCTTCTTCCACATATAACGTTTAGGATGTAAAATTCAGCAGTTCTGCCCCATCCATGGATGGGCCGAGCAGCCTTCTGAACATAAGTTTTATTAAGCGAATCATATTAATCAAGAATCATACTATGAGTGAATTAACCATAAAAAAGCTGAAGATTGCAGGTATGCCTGCATTTCACTTGGAGAAGTAATGCTTCGGCTTGATCCCGGTGACGGCAGAGTCCGAACGACTCGTGAATTCAAAGCCTGGGAAGGAGGAGGAGAATATAATGTGAGCAGGGGATTGAGAAGATGCTTTGGACTTCCCACTGCGGTGGTTACAGCTTTTGCTGATAATCATGTCGGTCGGCTGGTGGAAGATTTTATTATGCAGGGAGGAGTGGATACCTCACTGATTAAATGGGTGAAATATGATGGAATCGGACGTACCGTCAGGAATGGACTGAATTTCACCGAACGGGGTTTGGAATCCGGGGTGCCCAGGGTGTCTCCGACAGGGGAAACACGGCTGCTTCCCAGATTAAAAAAGGGAGATATTGACTGGGAATACATCTTCGGAGAATTGGGTGCACGCTGGTTTCATACAGGAGGGATTTATGCAGCCCTCTCTGATACTGCAGCCGAAGTGGTCGAAGAGGCCATGATAGCAGCAAAAAAACACGGAACAATCATTTCCTACGATCTCAATTACCGTCCCAGCCTATGGAAATCCATTGGTGGTCAGGCAAAAGCTCAGGAAGTCAACAAAAAACTTGCTCAGTATGTAGATGTGATGATCGGGAATGAGGAAGATTTTACTGCCAGCCTGGGCCTGGAGGTAGAAGGTGTAGACGAGAACCTCTCCGAACTTGATATTGAAGGATATAAACAAATGATTGAGAAGGCTACTAAGGCTTATCCAAATTTCAAAGTTATTGCCACAACACTTCGTACAGTAAAGACGGCAACTGTTAATTCCTGGGGAGCGATCTGCTGGACAGGAGGAAAATTTTATGAGGCCACCCATCGGAAGGACCTTGAGATTTTTGACAGAGTAGGAGGAGGGGATAGCTTTGCTTCCGGACTTATTTATGGTTTTATGACAACAAACAATGGACAGGAAGCTGTTGAATATGGAGCAGCTCATGGTGCCCTTGCCATGACAACACCCGGTGATACGAGTATGGCCACACTTGCCGAAGTAGAAAAAGTTAAAGGCGGAGGGTCTGCAAGGGTCGACCGGTAAACGATTCAACAAATCAAAAGAGTTAAAATAAAATATTGAAATAGAAAACGTCAGGAGATATAAATTAATTAAACAGAAAAAAATGGAATTACGTAAAGATGCTAAGTATGCAATGCTAACACCCACAAGTATGGGTACAAGACTGACCCCGGCAAACGGTCAGCCTGTTCACAGCAGCACTAATTTTACGCTGGCTGCTTCCAGTGCGGAAACCAATGTAGGGAGTGTTTCTTCTTACCTGGGACTTCCGGTGAAAGTTCTCACCACATTTGTTAAGGACAGTCCAATTGCCACGCTTTATCAAGGACAACCTGGCCAGCAGGCATATGGATTATGAAGGTCCTGAATTGGAGCAGGGTGGTCCCTGGGGATACAGGCACCAGATTAACATTGCAGACAGCGGATATGGTTCCAGAGGTCCAAGGGTACAGAATGACCGTGCCGGTGAAGTTGGCCGAACCCTTAATGTTAAGGATTTTGACCTGGAGAGAATTTTTGGTGAAGAAGGAGTTCAGATTGTACATATGTCTGGACTTATTGCTGCTCTTTCTCCGGAAACAAGCCAATTCTGTCTTGAAATTGCCAGGGCTGCCAAAAAGCATGGGTCAAGAATTTCCTTTGACCTCAATCACAGGGCCACATTCTGGGAAGGCAGGGAAAAAGAATTGCATGAAATTTTTACGGAAATTGCTTCCATTTCTGATGTACTGGTTGGAAATGAAGAGGACTTTCAATTATGCCTGGGTATTGAAGGACCCGAAGCAGGAGGAAAAGGCCTTGCGGAAAAAATTGAAGGATTTAAGGGAATGATAAACCGTGCAAAAGAAGTATTTCCTGATACTGAAGTGTTTGCTACAACTCTGAGAGAAGTCGTTAGCACAAATCTGCATATGTGGGGAGGTATTGTCTCAATTGGAGATGAATGGCATGTTGTAGAACCACGTGAGATTTATGTACTGGACCGTATTGGTGGAGGAGATGGTTTTGTTGGAGGAATGCTGTATGCGATTCTTCGCGATTGGGAACCAGAAAAATGGATTCAGTTTGGTTGGGCAACTGGAGCCCTGGCCACAACCTTTTATACCGATTACGGACAGCCGGCTGATGAAGCCATGGTCTGGAGTATCTGGAAAGGAAATGCCCGGGTCCAGCGATAACTGAATTATAAAAGTCAATCAGGTATCAGTTGAGAATAATCATTTTCAATACTGATACCTGATTTTTTGTTTGCATTCTACAGAAATACATTCCTTCGGCAAGTTGTTTGTCCTGGTTCCATATCAGGGAATGCGGACCAGCTGGCAGATTTGAGTTTAAGAGCTTTTCAACCACCCTTCCACCAAAATCATAAACTATTATAGATACCTGCTCTGATTTATTCAGGGTAAAGGATATTTCTGTACTGATACTGAATGGATTTGGTGTGTTTCTCAGGTGGAAGGGATTTGATTCTTCCCTTTTTAAAAGGCTGAGATATTCCGACAGCCTGCTCAGTCCATCGAGGATCACCAATCGCTCCCCCATCGGTTCCGGAACTTAACAATTCGGATCTCCAGGGTATAGAAAAATCGCCATTGATGTCATCCCGGTATTCCGGATCCCTGAATATTGTATCCTGGAAAACATAACCTGTCCAGTTACTTCCTCCAACATCTGAATTGGGTGGTCCTACTTTCCAGAAGCAGGTGTTTTGAACAGTGACGGCAGTATCTATATACGGATCAGTGAAATATATGGGTGGCTGATCATATTGCTGCTGGTTGGAAATAATGCAGTTTGAAATAGTGAGCATATCATAAGCATCGTCTACCTGGATATGTCCATGAATGTCTCCCTGGTCATCAAGAGTGCAATGATCAATGAACCCAGTAGGAGTAATGGTTTCATCCGAGATAGGAATATAGGGTTTGCTGGAATTTTCCAGTACACAGCGGTAACCAATCTTACCTATTTTGAGGGCCATTCCGTTCAGGTCCATAGATAGTGGAGTTGGTCATTTCCAGGTGCTTCAGGGAAACATGTTTGTACTGCAGGAAGTGTTTTGAATTGTATACAATAACATTATCGATAAAAACCGAATCCTGGATTGATCCCCTTGCATAGGCATCTTTCATTCCATGAACCACATTGTTAGTGAAGTCATGGAAAATGCAATCTTCAAACCTGAAATTACCGAACCTGGCATTGCTGGGATCCGGACGGGCATCAAATAAGACCAGGCTGGCATCCAGGGCAGTATCGTTCAATAAACCATGAATTTCCAGTCCCTTTAAAGTTAAAGCAGCTCCACTGTCAGCTACAAAGAAATAATACTTCTTGCTTCGAGATGCATCCGGACCCGCTTGCAGAATGGCATTTTCAGAAGCCCCGGGCTCAACCTGAATGCTGACAGGTATTCCAATTTTGCCAAAACTGCTTGAAGATGAGGATAATGTATACAATCCTCCTCCTGTCAGCTGCAGGATATCATTTGTGTCGGCGTTAATAATCGCTTCTTCAAGAGTGCCCTCTCCAGGAGCCACAGCAGTAATTTTCTGTGCTGCAGAAGGAGTGAAATTGAGAATTGCAAGTGACAATAAAAATAATATCCTGTACATAATAATTTTTCTAAAGATTTGTCCAGTTCCCGCTACCTGCACTTTCCCGTACGGCATCAATAACTTTCATATTGTTTACTGCATCTTCCATTGGTATGGGTACCGCTAAGTTTTCAAGGATTGCTCTCGAGAACTCATCAGCCTGAAGAGTATACTGGTCCACTGCCTCAAATACAAATTCTTCGGTTGAATCCTTTTTATGCATCCATATCCTGGTCTCTTTGTCAGGAGGAGCATTTACCGGAATCTCGATCTCAATCCGGCCCTCTGTACCCAGAACCTGTGTGCGCTGGTAGGGCATAAGTTGAGTCGAACAGGAGAAACTTGAAGTTACTCCATCAGAAAAATCAAGTATGCCCGAAGTAAGACGGTCAGTTTTCATGACAGGGTCTCTGTCTATATAAGCGCTTACCCTTTGAGGTTCTTTTCCCAGCAAGAACCTTGGAAAGGAGATGCAATAGCATCCTATGTCCATCAGTGCCCCACCACCTGCTTCTACACGATTCCTGATATTTACAGGATCCAGATTGTTGTAGGAGAAAAAGCTGTGTACTGCACGGATCTTACCGATACTTCCCTTCTGTACCAGTTCAAGGGTTTTTTGCCATTGAGGATGGAAGCGGTACATAAATGCCTCCATGAGCTTCAATTCCGGAAACTTTTTTCCAGCCCCGGTCAGCGTCTCTGCTTCCCTGCTATCCATCCCAATCGGTTTTTCACACAGGACATGTTTGCCGGCCTCAAGGGATTTAATCGTCCATTCAAGATGCATATGATTGGGGAGGGGATTGTAGATGGCATCAATTTCAGGGTCTTTCAGTAATTCCTCGTAGGATCCATAAGCCCTTGGTATCCCAAGTTTACCGGCTATTTCTTCTGCTTTCCCCTGGTTTCTTGATGAAATTGCCAGAACATCAACCAATGCACTGTTCTGCATGGCTGGAATGACCTTTTCTCTTCCGATCTTTGCCGTGCTCAATATTCCCCATCTAACTTTTGTTTTCATATTGTATAAGTTACATTTTCCGGTCAATTCAGACCGGAAAATTGATTTGTATAATCTGGATTTCTAGTTGAATTCAGCATTCATGGCTGTCCTTACCTCTTCAAGAAAGGCAGGTACAAGAATTAAGGGATCGTATGGTCGGCCTTGAATGGAAAGGGTTTCGATGGGGATATATCCCCGGTAACCGCTGCGCTTAATGATTTTCATCAGGCGTTCCAGATCCGTTCTTATGGGACTAGCCTTGCCGAATGGACTCTCTTTAACCTGCCAGTTTACTGCATAGGGAATAACCTTTTCAATATCTACATAGGGATCCTCTGTAAGGAAATATCCTGTATCGACGATAATACCAAACCACTCAGAGTTCACCATTTTTACAATTTTGATTGTTTCATCTGCCGTTTTCAGCATGTCCCCATGGTTCTGTACCCCGACGAGGACGCCGAATTTCCCACCATATTCTGCTACTTCCTTGAGACATTCAACCATCCATCCGGCCACCTCATCCCATTTGTCTTCATATCCCTCGGGAACAGGTCCTGCAAATACCCTGATAACAGGTGCACCAAGCTTGGCGGCAACTTCTATCCATTCCTTGGCATGCTGAACATCCGCAGCTCTTACTGCAGGGTCAGGAGAAGCGAAATTATTGCGTATTCCGGTACCACTGATGTCGAGTCCCAGGGCAAAAGCCCTGCGCTTAAATTTATTGATATACTCATCGGTAGGAACCTCAGGATAGCCAGGGAAGAAATATCCGGTGGGATCAATTGCATCAAAATTATTCTCGGCGCAAAAATCCAGTAATTCAAAAAGGCTCATTCCGGGTCCACGACCCTTTACGTGATCATTCAAAAGCTTGCTGAAGGAATAGGCATTCAGACTGAGTTTTACATAGGCGTCACCATGTCTTTCGATGATAGGATCGTCTGATTGAGTCTGGGAGGATTCCGGGTTTCCTGACCCCAAACATGCTGTGGCAGCAACCGCCACAAGAATCATTAAGATTTTCTTTCTTGATTTCATGGTTTTATTTATGTTCATGAGTTAATCTAAGATTGGCTGGATTTCTTTTTACGGGCTGTGGATTTCATCCAGTCAGCATTTTGGTCTTCGTTTAATAAGAGGGGAAATTTTCTTGTCCAGTCCTGCTTTCAGTGCTGTGGCTGTCCTCCCGGAGAACCGGGTATTCGCATCGCTTGCCTTCTTTCTTTCCTGGAGATAGACATCAGTATATTCATAGACTGCCGTTGCCGCCAGATTTAAAGACTCTTCTTCGAGTCCATATCCGATAAGAATTCCCAGGTATTGATCCCACCTGTTATTCAGGCTTCCAAGCAAAAACCCAGCCTTCTCTGCCTCCTCCGGTGCTAAAAAACTTCCCAGTGTTTCTACGAAGCCATCCAGGCTTTTTTGGATAGCTCCATCAGATTGTTGATCGCCTTTCTCAGAGATTTCAGTTCTGAACTCCAGGTATGCTTTCGTGAGTTTTTTCTGTGATTTTTTTTGCAGACTCAATGCCTGTCCAGTTGATTCCGCCTGTAGGGTCCATACATTTTTATCGAGTTTATCATCATCCTGGGATGAAGCATTGACGGAAAAAATGAATAATAAAACAATCGATAATGTTAAGACTGGTAGTCCCAGGTTATTTCGTTTTTTGAGTTTCATAATGATTTGTTTTAACTATTGTTATTGTTGTTGAAGTTATTATGTTATGTGAGTTATTAATGTTAATGATTCGGGTGGTGTTGTTGAAATGGTTGTTGTCGTTAATGTTTATAAGGTTGTTACTGGAATGAATTGTCAATAATTAGTTCTTCCTGCTCTCCTTCTCCTGGAAGGTAAATGACCTTTATCAGAGGATTGCCTGTGGGTTGTCCCTCTGTATCCATGTTCAGACTGATTTCAGCCTTATCACCTCCCTCAAATACAGCAGAAATATTGATTGTGTTTGCCTTTGCTTCCATTACATTGTTCAGTCCGGATATCTCAGTTCCACTACCAACATGCATCAGGGCTGCGATAATGGTTTTTGTTCCTGACTGTGTTAGTTTTCCTTTGAAATGCCATTGATTTTCAGGCGACTCTGTATCAACCATTGGGTAGCCTTCCTTGGGATCTATGGGCCATTCATTCGATTGGCTGAAATCAAATCCTTCTTTTGACATTAAACTTACCTTCATATTTTCATCCATTCGATCAACTGATAACTGCTGCTCTTCTTCATTCATGTCAAACTTTTCCTTACTGTGCAGAAGCCAGTCAATGCTACCGGGCTCATTGGTTTCAACCTCGTCTACAACCAGAATGAGGGAGGGGCGGATAAGAAGAATATGCCGGACAAACTTTTTCACGCTTGTTCCATAGGCCTTTTGAGCATCCCCTGCGGCATATCCGATATGTGGAAGGGACTTGAAGTCTATGATTTTACCATTGGCCTGGGCATTCTTGCTCTCCTGTCCCATTCCATTGAAAAGTAAAGTATTATGAGCTTCTGCCAGCCTTGTGTATTTAGTGTGGAATGGAGATCCGTGCTGGGGGTACCGCTCTCCGGCAGGAATAGCCAGGGCTTTTCCTCCTTTCATAATGACAAAACTATTCTGGTCGGCATGGCTGTGGCTGGCGGGACCGAAGGGGGAGCTTTTAAACAGCAGCATCAGATCATTTTCGGGATCGGTAATATCAGAATGAAAAGCTGTCCATCCCACACCCAAAAATGCCCTGTCGGGTGGGAGGGAAGAGGGTTTGACCGCTTCCAGGGTTGGAGGGACCAGAAGGCTACGAATGGCTGAAAGTTCGTCTCGAGGGACTTCATCCATTGCTTCAGAGAGATTATCCACCCACCATTTTAGTCCCGGATCATCATTGATATGGGAATAATAAGTAAGCATACTGCTGAGTTTATCGGCCCTGCTTGAAGCAGGTTGGTTTTCTGAATCTCCGAAGGGGGTCATTTCTCCAACAGGCGAGATGCAATAGGTTAAGAAATATGGAAATTTTCGGAAAAATGGCTTTTCCCAGAGATTATATCCCGTGCTAGTCAGCAGAGATTGAAGTGGGGTTATGAAGCGTTCGTTGTATTGCAGGGCATAATCAACTCCTTCAGCCCATCCGCCGTCAGCTCCGGCCCAGTGAGGCCAGACCGTTAGGGCAGAAGTCATGGCATATTCCATCCAGTCCCTTGCCTCCGGGCGCTCTGCAAGTACGATAGCAAATTCCATCAGGTAACCGGGAACCCTGCCGTCATGACTTTCTCCAGAGTAAAAAAGGAAATCTCTTTTTTTCATTCTGCTCAGGAAATTTCCGGCCAGTTCTGCCATCCAGTTCTCCATTCGAATTCGTTCTTCGGGAGTAAACAGATCATAGCACCAGTCATAAGCCTGTGGTAAAGCCCGTGCCAGTCTTAGTCCCACTTCATCAAACTTCGGATCCTCGACTGAGAGTCCCCCGCTCAATTCCCATCCGCAGAGATGTAAGAGGTGGGATTTAACTGCTTCACCATATTTCGGTTCAGCACTTAGCAGGTAGGTCAAAGCCATAGGAACCACACCGCCGAGGTAAGTGTTTCCAATGCAGCATGGTAGTCAATCCTGTAAGCGGTTCGTTTGGCTGCGTAATTCTTTCTTCCTACAATGGTATCAAAATGGGGTTCCTTTACAAGAGGTAAAGTAAGGGCTTTATCAGCAGAAGTTTTGAGATCCGAAAAAGTCTCTTTATGGATTGTCCGGAGGTTTTTCCGGATCTCTGACAGTTGATCCTCAGGAAACAGAAGCCTGGGGTGGGATTCGGGAACCCTGCCCAACAATTCTGCTGCATCAATCCAGGGCAGGGAAACTGCATGGGTAGAAATCTCAAAATCTGAAGCTGCCCTTGAGGCAAGAACATTACCATCGGCATCAATGGCATCTACAATCCATGAATACTTTCCGGGGATTAGTTCTACCCTGGGAACATAGGCAGTTTGATCCAGCATGGGGGAGGTATGGATTTTGGCTCCGTCTGCCGAAAACAGGTGTGTCCTGTAAAAAACCACGTCCCGGTCCCCTGCTCTCCACCAGCATAATCCCGGAGTTGAAACATCCAGGATCTCACCATCAGCAGGGCGGTTGAAGTTCGCGATTTTGGGTTGAACTCCGGGGAATTCCGCTTTTACATCCTGGGCAATACTGTTAATGGCTGGCAGAGCCAATAAAAATATTAAGGTCCATATTTTCAGAACCAATGAGATATATGGTTTTTTAGTCTTCATTATTATTCTGCAGGATTTTCAACAATCCAGATATTCCGAAACTGATAAGCCGTACCATGTTCCTGGAGGAGTATGGGGCCTTTTTTAGCTTCGCCCAGCCGGCTGGCTGCTCCCTTCACTTCCTCCACCGCAAAATTTTCATAAACCAGTTCACCATTGTAGACCAATGTAATTCGGGCAGATTCAGTTTTTACTCCTGATTCATCAAAACGGGGGGCTTTGAAATCAATATCAAACGTTTGCCATTGCATGGGAGGGAGGGCATGGTTATCTATTTCCGGAAGAACCTCAGGTTTGGAAATATTTCCTAGGGCACCGCAGGGTGCACCTTCGGTAGATTCGTAAGAGTCCTTGATATTAATCTCGTACCTGGCCTGAAGATAGACTCCACCATTAATGGGTTCTCCCATTACCCGAAATTCAAGGTGGAGTTTAAAATCTCCGAAATTTCTTTTACTGATGATGGAACCGGATTCAGGAACAACCTCAAGATATCCTTCGGGCGAGAGGTTCCATTGAGGAACACCATCCGGGACAAGCCATTTTTTTGGCGCAT
Organism: uncultured Bacteroidaceae bacterium; assembly: GCA_963777115.1. GTDB lineage: Bacteria > Bacteroidota > Bacteroidia > Bacteroidales > SM23-62 > SM23-62. The sequence continues at coordinate 10,923 of CAVZPP010000013.1, forward strand.
GTTTCACCCATTCATCCATATCGCTACCGTCAAACAGCACTATGGCATTTCCCGGTGCAGCACTACCTGCACCATCCTCTGCGAAAGTAAGACCAGATCCAGTCAGGACTGAGATGATGAAAATAATTCCTATAGCTATTTTTTGGTATTTCATTAGGATAGAATTATATATTAATCACTTATTTTTTTATACTTATTTGTTGATTACTAATTAGAATGTCTCCGGGCTGAATATTTCTTTAAACTTTAAAATCCGGGGTTTTGCTCCATGGGTTCAGTCAGGTTGGCATCGATAACTACCTGGGGAATTGCCAGCAATGAGTCCCTGGGTGTAAGATTCTCACAGAGTCCGTAAAAATAATTATGATCGTTGGTACGATTATAAAATACCATTCCTCCAAAACGGATCAGGGTATAACGCCGGTGTTCTTCCATCAGAAGCTCCCGGGAGCGTTCGTCCAGGATAAAATCCAGTGTAATTTCATCAGCAGTTACATTTTTAGCATTGGCACGATCCCTTAACTTATTGATTTCATCAGCTGCCTCATTATTTCGGTCCAGGCGGTGAAGAGCTTCAGCTTTTAGGAGAATGGTTTCGGCCAGTCGCATGTAAACCTGGTCGGTATGCTGAGGTTTAGCGATTGGCAGTCCCGCGTCAGCATGGCACCATTTCAGGGAATAGGGCCAGTCATTTTTATTTCTTCCGTCTGAAAGCATATAGAAATTATATCCACCTGCAGTTAAGGGATTACCTGCCGGTCCCCCGCCAAGGGGAGCGCACCAGATGGTATCCCCGATCTCCCAGGGCCTTCCTTTGTATACATTCATTTTAGCTGAGATCTTATCCCCTTCACTCAGGATAAAATACCTGCGCAGAGCATTGTCATCAGCCCGCTGGTCCTGTTTTTCACCCTCGGATGATTCAATATAAAGCTTAAGTGCAAAGGATGTGGGCAGAAGGTAACCAAGACCTTTTCCTCCCCGCACTTCTGTATTCGCAAGACGGCTGGCACCTCCCTCGTCTGAATCATAGCTCCAGCGTTCATATTTTCCACCTATTTCACGTCGCATCAGTCCGGCCCCACCTCCCAATACATTGATCTCCCATTGCAGGGTCCATAGCGATTCCTTATTTCCTTCAGTGCGGCTGCTGTTTCCCGGCTTGAACATATCCATAAAGGGAGTTCCCGGCTCACCGGCTCCGAAGTTATAACGGTTTACGATCAGGCTGTAAGCCGGATCTGAAAGACATTGCTCAGTCCAGTACAGGGCTGAGTCCGGCATCCCAAGCGCCAAATATGTTTCTGCCAGGTAGGTCATGGGGACTGCCTTTGTCATTCTTCCCTGGATGGTGGGTTCAGATCCCAGGTACTGGGCAGCAAAGGACCAGTCCGATATCATCAGTTGCCGAATCTCTTTTATGGGTGTTCTTTCAAAATCCGTCTTGATATTGGAACCGGAAGATTCTTCAAGATTGAGAGGGACATCTCCCCAGAGGTAGGTAAGGTGTCTGTATGCCCAGGCACGTATAGCCCTGGCTTCACCAATTACACGGTTCTTATTTTCCTCACCTCTCCAGTCCACCGAAGGATTTTCTGCCCGGCCAATGATGGTATTGGTAGCATTGACGGTTTGATAGAGCCAGAGGAAAATATCATCATAACCCTTGGCATAAGGATTATTCAGATCCCAGTTATAGGATGGCTCAGCCATACCTGATTTTGAGTTCGAGAAAATTGCATCTGTGCCAGTCATCATAAGAGTCGCCACTAGTGTGGATGTTTCACTCAGACCCTCTCTTTCTTTTCTGACCAGGGCATATAGACCATTAATACCGGATTCAAATCCGTCCAGGTTGGTGTAAATAGTCTCTGCAGTCTGGATATGCGGAGGATTTTCAATGAGAATGTCTTCTGAACATGCCGACAGAACCAACATGATCATTATGTATGGGAATATGTTTGCTGATTTTTTCATTTGCATTTTCATTCTTTGATTAGAAAGCAATTTTAACGCCAAAAATGTATTCCTTTTGGAGAGGCACTGCTCTTTGTGTATCAAGCTCAGGGTCCATTCCCTCATATTTTGTGAAGGTGAAAAGGTTTTTTCCGGATACATATAAAGTTGCCCTGTCCATTCCAATGTTTTTTATAAAACCAAAAGGCAACTCATAGTTTAAAATAATATCCTTGATCCTTACAAAGTCTGCTTTTTCATATACATCGACTCCACCGTCTACCCAGTATGCATTGGCCATCCTGTCATCCTTGTCCCACATATCGTTGGTTGGATTATCCGGAGTCCACCAGTTATAAGGGATATTAACATTGGCCTGTTTGAGTGGATTTGATTTAATGAAACCATGCATGCCGTAGATGAACATTGAGAGGGTCAGGTTTTTGTACTTAAAAGTATTTGTGAGTCCCCATGTAAAACTCGGATCCCTGTGCCCGATAAGCCTACGGTCATCCGGGGTGAGCAGGCTGTCCGGTGAAAAGTCTTCATATTTAGCATACCCAGGAAGAGCTCCGTGTAGGGCTGCCAGTTCTACTTCATCTTCTTGCCAGACGCCTGTAATATTATAATCAAAATTCGATGAGATGGGTTCGCCAATGAACAATTTTGAAGATATATCATCCAGGGTATCTCCATATTGTAATGATACTACCTGGTTCTTCTGCATGGCGAAGTTGGCCCCCATGGTCCATGTGAAATTACTTTGCTGAATATTGGTAGATGCAATGGAGAATTCTACCCCCTTATTATTTGTTTTTCCTATGTTCTGTGTGATTTTATCATCCCCATGCACGGGTGATATAGTTCTGTCGAGCAGGAGCTCGGAAGTATTATTATTATAGATGTTGAAATCACCATTTACGCGTGAGCGGAAAAGTGCATAATCGATTCCGAAATTCATTGAGCGGGTGGATTCCCAGCCAAGGTTAGGAACACCCATATCAGAGGGGACATACCCTGATGCGGTATTGGATGCGCTGACATAATTCAGGACATCGAGGCGGTCAATACTCTGGTAAGGCTCAACTGCCTGGTTTCCGTTTTCACCGTAAGAAAATCTCAATTTGAGAGCATTCATAACGTCTTTTATCCCATAAAAACTCTCGTTTGAAATATTCCAACCCACAGCCATCGAGGGAAAGGTTCCCCACTTCGTATCTTTCCCAAATCCCGAAAAACCGTCCCGGCGGGCGGTTAGTGTGAGCAGGTAACGGTCATCGTAAGAATAATTCAGGCGTAACATCTGGGATATAAGGTTTTCCTCCTCGTAGAAGAATGCCTTTTCCAGGTAACTGGCCTGGGACATGCCATAAATACCCATAAAATCACTGGGGAATGCTTTTGCATAGGTGGAGGAATAGTCTTTCTTCTTTCCCTCAAAGCCATAGAGTCCGGTGAAAAACAAATTATGCTTTCCAAATTTTCTCTGATAACTGAGGATATTTTCCAGAACAGTAGAAATATAGGGTCCCCCCGAAATTGGTCCTTCCGAGTTAACCGCCTGTCCGGCTACTGTATTCATACCAGCATAGTAAACTTTCGAGGCATTTGAATAGCGGATCCCTGCATTCAGCCTGTATGAGAGTCCCATTACCCAGGGAATATCAATTTCAAGGTAATTGTTTGACAAAATCTGGTAGGTTTCATCAATGTCTTCGTAAAGCAGGTCTTCCAGGGGACTTTTTTTAAGTGGATTATCCGGGAGGGGTGTAATGTTAATGGTTCCGTCAGGATTGTAAGCATAGACCAGGGGACTCATACGGTATACTGAGCTGAAAGAGGGACTGTTCCCGCTTTTGTCATTGTATGAAAGTTGTACTGAGGTACCCAGTTTCAGCCAATTAGTAAGGTTTGCGGCGATACTCAACCGGTTGGTGATCCGTTCATAATTATCATTCACGGCTACACCCCTATTCCCAGGTAGGAGGTGCTGTTAATCCATTTAACGGTCTTACTCCCACCAGAAATACTGAGATTGTGACGGTGGCTGCTTCCTGTTCGCATCAATTCCTTTTGCCAGTCTGTGTAATGACCGCTTTCATAGATCGCCCTTTCCGAATCACTGATCGATGCATCCCCTTCTCCGGTCTCTCCCCCCTCGTCGACCCAGTTCTTTTTATAGT
>CAVZPP010000014.1:0-57973 GCA_963777115.1 uncultured Bacteroidaceae bacterium
TCCGTGAGAACCCATCATTTCGCCATGGTCGGATGTGAATACGACGATGGTATTATCAGACAGCCCCAGTGATTCCAGCTTGTCCAATATGGCACCGACACTCTTGTCCAGTTGCGTAACCAGTCCCCAGTATTTTGCCGTTAATTCGCGCCATCCCTGTTCCGTTGTATCATATTTTTCCGCAACTCACCGGCTACTTATCTTCTCTCCAATTCAATGGATTTTCTTCGGTCAGTTCATGGTTAAAATTTCCCGGAAGAATACCTCATGCTGGAGAATAAAGACTGTCCAATGGTCCAAAGAAAGGCGGATGGGGCTCCAGGAAACTAACATAAAGATGAACGGTTCATCTTTGACATTTTCCAGGAACTCAATGGCTTTCTCTTCGAGGAATTTTGGTTTGCAGTGTTCCATCGGAAGTCGTGCTGCAAAACTTCGGCTGAATATCATTGTCCTTCTTCATCATTTGGTTCATAACCTTTTTCGATCAGCCAGTGATAATAGGAACTTCTGGTATTACGGTCCTTATCTGCGCTGTAATATTCGTTATACCCGTCTTCCATGGATACCCATGTTTCAAATCCATGCTGTGCAAAAACCTCATCGCCGAGATGCCATTTGCCCATGTGGGCAGTTTGATAATCCTGGTCGTTGATTATTTCTGGCAGCGTTTTTATTTCCTTCTTTCAAAGGAATATTGTTGGAGACAACGCCCGTGGAATGGGGATAAAGTCCTGTTAATAAAGCAGATCTTGATGGTGAGCAAACGGCCTGCGTAACATATGCCTTTTTCAAAAACATATGATTTACTGGCAAGTTCATTCAGGGCCGGGGTTTGAATAACATTGTTTCCATATGCTTGCATGGTGAAAAATTGCTGTTGATCAGTCTGGATAACCAGGAGGCTAGGTTTAGGATATTTCTTCATTGGTTTTATTACCCCTTGGAACAAGCGTTACGCTTAATAAAACCATTAGGATCAGATATATGTTTTTCACTGTTTTAAATTTATATTAGTAATCACAATTAGATGATAATTGAATTGACTGAATGATATAGGATAAAGATGGATATTTGAAAATTAATTGTATCCTGGATTTTGTTCCATAAACCGGTCTGTATTGGCATCAATTACAGTTTGTGGCAAGGGCAATAAATTGTTGTGTTCAAAAATATGATGCCTATGCCCTCAATGGCCGGGTTGTATTTTACGGCCCACTCTACCAGGAGATATTGCGTGTAAGGGCATACCTTCGGTGCTCCTCAGCAATTAATTCCCGGGATCGCTCTTTCAAAATAAATTCAATGGTGACATCGGAAGCATCAATAGGAGAAGCATTCGACCGCAGCCTGATATCATTCAGGTAAGCGGCGGCTTCCTGGTTATCTCCGTTTTTAAAAAGTGCTTCAGCCAGTATAAGGTATGTGTCAGGCCAGCCTGAGGTACATCTCCGGTCTTATATTGGTCGGATCCTGTGAATTATCAGGATAATAGGGATCAACAGATTCGTATTTCCTGGGCCAGGGCCATAAATAGTTATCAAAAAGATCATCCCGTGTCTTATATTCTATTTTTGTAGAATCAACAATGGCAAAATCAGTTTCATTTTCTTCGTCCTGGGGATAAACATAATATTTTTTAAAGGCGTATTCTGAAAACCTGTCATCGAATGGTTCATACCATGCATAGGCTGAATCGGAAATAGCTGTCAGGCATCTTCCTCTTCCCCCATTATACCTGTAGAGTATATAGGCATCCAGTTTCTTCAATTTATCAGCTTTTGAATAGTAATTGTTCCACATATTCTTTCTCATACCTTCCATTGAGCCGATAAAACTTTCATGGGCATTGGTAAAGGTCCATAATGACTCCATATTTCCATCCTCACGGGTGGGATGGGCGAAAAGATCCATAAATACCACCCCGGAATCGGCCGGGGGAGGATTGGGGATATGAGTGTAAGGAGGACCGAATCTTTCCGGTCATGATGATATTCACTGCTGTTTAAAACCCTTTCAGCTTCCGCTATGGATTCCTCCAGACGTCCCTGCGTCAGATATAATTCAGCCAGGTAATGCCCTGCAGCGGCACTGTTGGCAAACCCTGTCATCTCCACCATATCCAGGTTATCGCGTGCAAAGATCCAGTCCTGTTCCATAACAACCTGAATTTCTGAAACCGGTGTGCGCTCCCAGTCTGACCTGTAGCCTTTACCGCTCTGTATGTTAAGAGGTACAGGACCGAAGCAGCCCGTTAAGTGCCGGTATGCCCAGGCCCTTGCTAACCTTGCATGAGATATTACTTTATTTTTATTTGTAAGGCTCCCTGCTTCACTTCCTCCCTGCCAGTCCACATCACCTTCAGCATAATCAATAATCGTGTTAGCTGAATTTATAATCCCTGTATAGCCAGTCGAAAGCTAAAAGTATATCATCATTTTCAGAATTCATGAAATTATAATCATTAAAGGCACGTGTCGCGCCTCGCTCATTATTGGCATAGGCATTGTCTGCTCCAACAATCCAAAGAAAAGCCGGACCATCCTGTCCTGAACCTTTTTCCACCTCTTCTCTTACAAGTGCGTAGAGACCATTCACTCCATTTATAAATCCATCGTAATTCTGAAATAGGTTTTCCAGCAAAAATATCGTCCATAGGGGTCTCTGTTAAAAATTCATCTTCGTTGCAGGATGAAATTATTACCAGGATAAATATGAGTATGATATGAAGTTTTTTCATTTTTAATATTTTTCTTGATATTATAAACTAAACCTTATTCCAAACTGGTACAATATGGTCAGGGGTCTTTCATACTGGTCATCAAATTCCGGGTCCATGGCGGTCCATTGTGTTAGCGTTACCAGATTCTTGAAGTTTGCATATAATTCAAGGTTAGAGATACCGGTTCTCGAAGAGTTTAAGATTTTTTCCGTGAATGTATAGGAGAGCGTCAACTCCTGCAACCTGAGAAAACTGGCGTCCCTCACAAAATTTATTCCATACGGATTTGTACGGTTGCTTTCATCCAGCCTCGGATATTCATTGTGTGGATTTTCCGGGGTCCAATAGTTAACGGGATACCTGTTTTTTCTGAAATCACTGTCACCGGTATTCCAGAAATGGATTTCTCTTCTCTATACCATAAATGGAATTCAGGAAAAAACTCAACCTCCAGTTTTTGTATTTAAAGGTGTTTGTCATGCCGGCAATAAAATCGGGTATGAGCTGCCCCTGGATCGCCTTATCAGCCGTACTTATAACGCCATCGTCATTGATATCTTTCACACGTATATCGCCGGCCCTGACCGGTCCCTGGGGTGTATCCAGATTCATCTCCTGCCAGATACCGTCAAAAACATAGTCATAATACACATCAATGGGATAACCTATAAACCATCTGTTCCCGATATCATCGATATAATTTCCTTCTTCATCGGTAAGTCCCACCTGGACAATTTCATTTTTATAATGGGATATATTAAAATCGGTTTTCCAGATAAAGTTCGTTTTCGATATATTGTAGGAGGTTCGCTGAAATTCGATACCCATATTTTTGGTTTCGCCAATATTTTCAACTATGCTTGTTACCCCGTTTACACTTGAAATAGATTTGGACAGCAGCAGGTCTGAAGTATGCGAGCTATACGCATCAATAAGACCGCTGATCCTGTTGTTGAAAAGTTTAAAATCCAGCCCTATATTCAGTGATTTTGTGGTTTCCCATCCCAGCGTCGGATCCCCAAGTTTATTCGGGTAGAATCCAACAAGTGGATTCTCATCCACATCTATATAGTATATTGATGAAAGATTTGGGAGTGTGGAATAGGGTGAGATGGCTTCGTTTCCATTAACACCGTAAGAAATTCTTAGTTTAAGGACGTTAATCCGGTGTAAATTCTGCATAAAATCTTCATTCGCAATATTCCATCCCACTGCACACGAAGGGAATACCCCGAATTTCCTGTCCTCACCAAAAGCTGAATACCCATCCCTGCGTACCGTTAAAGTAAGCAGGTAACGGGAGTCAAAGCTGTAATTGGCCCGCAGCATCTGGGATATATGGGACATTTCTGAATATGAGGAATAGGGTTCTTTTAAAATGGCCTCGCTGGCCTGGTAATAGGTCATGGCATCGTTTGGAAATCCTTCAGCATTTACGCCTTCCGTGTGGTTCCATTCATTCTGTGCGCTGTACAGGGCGGTCAGGAATAATCCGTGCTTGCCGAATTCTCCTTTATAACTCAGGATATTTTCAACCAGCCAGTTTTCATCATAATTATTCCTGTTCCTAAGCTGTCCGCCCCTGCGGATCCCGTCGTAAGTATTCCTTCCCCTGTACTCCTGGTAAAGGTTTGAGCTATAATCGTAACCGGTATTAATTTTAAAGGAGAGTCCATTTAAAAACGGGAATTCAACAAGAAAGAAATTGTTGGTAAAAAACCTCCTTGTAATGTTGCTGTTTTCGCGCAAACTATTATCCAGGGGATTGACACTGTAAGTTGCATCCTCCCATGTATACATTCGTATGGAACCATCTTCATTATAAGGGATGGCCAGTGGATTCATTTCATAGGTCCACACAAACTCTGATTCAATGCCACTTCTGTCGTAATGACCATACTGTGTGTTGGTACCGAAGGTCAGCCAATCGGTAAGTTTGTGATTCAAATTAATTCTGAAAAGGTAGCGTTCAAATTCATCGCCAATTGCAATTCCTTTAACATTACTATATGATGCTGAAATGTAATAATCGGTCCGGGCACTTCCGCCTCTGATGGATAAATTATGCTGTTGTCTTTTCCCTGTCCGGGTTGCTATATCGAGCCAATCGGTACTGCGACCAGTTTCAAAGCCTTCATCTTCGATGGGCGTGGTGACCAATCCTCTTTGCTGTTTCAATTCATAGAATGTTTTTCCGTCCAACAGTTCCGGAACATTGGTCATCTGCTCGATCCCAAAATAACCGTCATAGGAGGTCACCATTTTTCCGGCTATCCCTTTTTTCGTTGTGATAAGTATGACCCCGTTGGCTCCTCTCGCACCATAAATAGCAGAAGAAGAGGCATCCTTAAGTATTTCCAGGGAGTTGATATCATTGGGATTAATTTCTGAAAGTTGTCCTTCAAATGGCACCCCATCAAGTATGATCAGCGGATTATTTGAAGCAGTAATGGAGTTCTGTCCCCTGATAAGCATGGTATTTCGGCGTTCCTTCTGCATTGTTCCCATTTACGTTTATGCTCAATCCGGCCACACTCCCCTGGAGCATTTGCTCGAGATTGGTATTGGGCCTGACACTCAATGATTCCTCGGTTATGGAGACCACAGAGCCTGTAATGTCCCGTTTTTTCATCGAACCATAACCAACGACAACAATTTCATCCAGTCCTAATATTTCCTGAGAAAGCGACACACTGATATCAGTTTTTCCATCAATTGCTATTTCCCTTCTAACGTATCCGACATAGGTAAAAACAAGCGTATTTGCTTCCGGAGGAACGTTAAGTTCATAGCGCCCTTCCACATCTGTAATGGTGCCTCTTGTTGTACCTTTTATCAAAACTGTTGCCCCGATCAAAGGGTCTCCGTTCTCATCGGTAACCCTTCCGTTTATTAAAACAGATGGCTGTGCTTCTGATTTTAATCCGGAAATTATTTCTCCGGTGGATAAAATGATTTGCTGGTTATAAACAACGTATTCAATATTACTGTTTTCAAATAATTGGTTCAGAATCTTCTCTATGTCCTGATCCTTTACTCTGATATCTGTTCTTCGGTTCAGCTCGATGAGTTCGGTATTATACAGAAAGTAGTAGTCACTCAGATCCTCAATTTGCTTGAGAATCTCGCTTAATGTTTTATCCTGTAGATCCAGGGTGAGTGTTCCCGTTTGTGAATAAATATTTCCTGCAAAAATGTACGACACATTAATTAGCAGTAATAGTAGGGTGATTCTCATGACCTTTAAGGTTTTAGAGCAGTATATTTTTCGGGCATATACTGGTAAAATTGATGTTTCTTTCATAGATTTGAATGTTTTCAGTTAGTTAATCTGATGACTTTAAAGAGTTGGATTGCCATACTGAAAATTATCCGGGGAAAGCGTGCCAGCGCTTTCCCTTTGTTTATTTCAGCGGCTTATAATAGAGTTCAACAGTGCGTTTCTCATATGTTCCGTCCTTTGCCTGGGTTCTTTTTAGTTCCTTATAACGTATCGGTGCTGAAATCGTAAGCATTTTCAGAATTTCGTCCAGGGTTTCATCCTCGAAAGTCGCCACATATTTGTAGGTTTTAAGAATATCATCCTTTATTACTAAATTGACGTTATACCAGCGGTTTATTTCTTTAACTACATCAGTAAAAGGGTCTTCCTTGAGTACCAGTTTTCCTTCTGTCCATGAAATATATTTTTCAACCTCGACATCCTGAATATAACTTCCTGTATTATAAGGCAGGTAATGAAGCAGCTGGCCCGGATTTAATGCAGCAACCCATTTTTTTTTTCGTCCTCATTTTGGAGAAAAATCTCAAGTTTTCCCTCAACAAGAATCACTTCCGTTTCAGGTACGTCATCGTAAGCAGAAACATTAAAAACGGTTCCTTTTGCAACAATCTCCAGGTTTTTCCCCTTTACCACAAACGGTTTTTTTGGATTGGTAACCACATCGAAATACGCTTCTCCCTTAAGTGAAACATCACGACTTTTCCCATGAAATTTCTCCGGGAATTTTAGTGATGCCCCACCGTTTAAATAGCCTGATGAACCATCCGGTAAATAGAAAATGGTTCTTGCACCCAGTGGAGAGTGAACCTTCGGTATATGTGATCTCTCCGGGAAAAACATCCTGAGCGAAGCTTATTATGATAAAGTGGGCAATGAGCGGAATAAAAAGAATGGCAGCTATTCTTGTGAGGAAGGTTATGATGTGTTTGGATCTTGAGGCAGTCGGCCGGATTTTTCCCTCCCTGCGTTTGATTTTCCTGTAAATGTCCCCCAGGACCGCAGATTCATTATAATTTTCCGGCACTATTTCTTCGGGTAACTCATCCCAATATCTCCGGGATTTATTCCTTAATTCTGACTCCGCCTGTATATTTCCGAACCAGGATATTACAGTTGATTTATCCTTACCGGAATCTTCGGTGTCAAGGTACCTCTTTATGCTTTGATAATCCATTTTCATGTTCCTCACAAAATTCAGAATCATATTCCGGCAGATGCGTTGTTCCTGGTTACTTCCCTCAGGTTGCCTCCCTGCCAGGTAATCAGTCTTTCTTATTAATCAAATAACTATTATCCTACAAAAATCCCAAAGACATTCGCAGCGGGATCTTCAATAAATATGTTTACTATATTAATCCAATACTTCCGCCAAATACCCAGTGAAAAAAGTAAATTTCCTGATAATTTACAGAATTTGCAGGAACGGGTTTGCAGGATTGTTTTTTATAATTACAGACTGTTTCTTAGATGTTTTATGAGAGCTTGATTATAACCGGTATGTTTTCATTAAAAAGTATCAAAACAATCTTTAAAATCTATCCGATAAACAACCAGTAAAACAGTAACGAAAACAATCCCTCCTGCGTCATTGCTTTCTTCAGGAAAGCACGTGCACGGTTCAGGTGATTTTCAACCGTTTTCCTGGAGAGATTTAATTCCCGGGCCATCTCCTCGGCAGATAGACCTTTGTCCTTTCTAAGAAGAATCACCTTCCGCTGTTGCGGGGGAAGTTTTTGAATGAGGCTGAAGATTTTTTCCAGTAAATCGAAATATTCTGTTTCCGAGGTATCTTCATTTTGATTCCCGATCAAAGCAGTGTAACCATCAATATGCTTTTTTTCTGAAGCCAGCTTTCGGAATTGCTTTCTTATGGCATTGAATGTAACAGTGAAGATCCATGCATTCAGATTGCTGTCCTTTCTCAGGTTTTTGCTGCTTTCCAGAGTCTCATAAAGACTTCCTGAACAATGCCTTCGGCGTCTTCCCTGTTTTTAAGGTACCTGTATGAAAAAGTATATACCCTTCGGTTATATTTCGTAAATACCTTTTCGAAAGAGAGCACGTCACCCTTAATAAGTTTATTTACAAGCTCTTTTTCGTTTGAAGGCATGTTGACAATAAATAGAAATAACCAGATTCAAGATAACCAAATATTAGGGAAATAAAAAAGGTGACAGAGGAGCACCGTCACCTTTTTAGTGTGTTAAATGAAATTTATTCAACCATCAGTTTACCAGTCTGGACACCATTTCCGCTTCTCACGCTAACAATATATACCCCGGGAGGAAGAAAAGATGTATGTATTGTTTCCCTGGAGGAATTCATTGTCATGTGAAACTTTTGCTTGCCTGTGATATCGAAGATATTTATTTCAGACCCCGGTTGATCTGTTGAAATGTTCAGGTAATTTTTGGCAGGATTTGGATAAATTCTCAATGAATTTGAATTTTTATCATTAACCGATACAACGTCATCCCTGCCATCCACAAAAATATTGTCCGGAAGTGCATCTCCTTCACCCGGTGCATACATCCCGGTTGAGTTCCATGCAATCCAGTCGATATAACCTCCTACCGTGGCACTTCCCTCATCTCCCAGTCTCATCTCGTTATCATCATGCCCGCTTTTATCAGACAATCCGGAAATAACAGGCGTAGGGTCCTCATCCAGATAGACCGTATATTCACCAGTCTCAGCATTCATGGTTATCCTGAATGTGTGCCACTCGTCATCCCCTATACTGTAAGTACTATCAACCCTCTTCAGGTCAACTTCGGTCGTATAGCCACCTTCGCCATCTACGTAATTGACCTTTAGTAAATCGCGGAAGCCTGATTCACTCGGTCTCATACCGAGCTCAAGTATTGTTGAAATGCTGTCAAACACGTACTCTTCCTGGCTGTAACCCTTTGTCCTGACAGCTACTGTAGCCTGAACAGTACCAGGTTCAAATTTCATATCAAATGTTTTTCGTGCATTGTCCTTTGTCCCGGTTGGATCATAAGTATTGGGGGAATAAAAATTAAGCACTGTAAATGTATCAACCGTAACAATACTTTCCTTGTTCTGTGGTCCCGGCAGGTTATCCTGAATTCCCCATCCGGCCGATTCAGGCAATACATTGCAGGTGTAAACGCTCCATTGTCCGAAACTCATCCCGGCAATAAAAATTAATGCAATAGAAGTGTAGATCTTTTTCATAGTTGAGTTAATTTTGATTAGTAATATAATTTCCTGACTAAGTTCTTACAAAATGATTCAGGGCATTTAATTATATTAATCCACATCATCTGAAAAACACCCAGTGACATAATCCAATTGGGAATCATTCATTGGAAATTGACAAGTCGTAAGAGCCAGGCTTCCAAGCCAGAAATTGCTTCAATATGCTTCAGTTTGCATCTTCAAATCAGCGGAAATACTGAGAATACAGGACATATTTGGAGATTCATAATCATGAGGTCCGGAGTTCAACTCTCCGTCTCGCTACTTCATAATCAAGCACTTACAAAATGATGCAAGTGCTTTTTTTATTGGAGTCTGATTTTTCAACTTATCATCCTGAAATCTTCCAAAACTTCATTAAAAACCTTTTGGTCATGATAGTTCTTCATAATTATACTCTGTCCAGAATGTCCTGTTATTACTTCCGCACCTCCATTAGTTGGAAAAAACGGACCCCTTGACCACTTCTTGCCGATTTCGGTTGACAAGGCAAATAGCCTGGTGATCTGATGTTTAAATGATTTGTCATATTCCGGCGAAGGGTGGTCAAAACTTCTGGGTTTTCCAATTATTATACTTATTGTTTAGGTTAATATGGATGTATATTTATCATTATTATACTATTAATTTAAGTGTAAAATATCTTGTAGTTGTTTGAAATTGTGTACTTTTGCAAAATAAGCTAAATATCGCACAGCATTATAAGCTAATTATAATACATCATAATAAGCTAAAAATGACACTGCGAAATAAGCTAATTTTAAATACTAAAGTAAGAGCGAGTTATTGAATAAAAAGCACAAATAATCATAGATATGGCAACACCATCAGAGAAATTGGCCGAATCTCTTGAAGTTTTGCGAACTCTTCAAGATGAGAATGGAAAGGCAGTAATTAAGGCTGAAGAACTTTCTCGAACTCACAAAGAAAGATTAATAGCGAATGGGGTCATCCAAGAAGTAATAAAAGGATGGTTCATCACTTCAAGACCCGGAAAGTCCTAAAGGTGATACCACCTCTTGGTATACGTCTTTTTGGGATTTTATGCATGTATATTTTATATCCAGATTTGAGGACAATTGGTGCTTATCGCCCGATCAATCTTTACAGCTTCATGCCGGGAATAAAACTGTCCCTAAACAACTATTAGTACGTTCTCCAAAAGCTAGAAATAAAGTAACAAGATTGATTTTTGATACTTCAATCTTTGATATAAGAGCTATTTTGCCTACATCTAGCGAAATATATTCAATGGATGGTTTGAATATCTATTCTTTAGAAAGTGGTTTGATAGCTTGTGGTGCAGACTTTTATATACGTAATTCAACTGATGCGCGGACCTGTTTAGCAATGGTTAAAGATGGATCCGGACTCCTAGCTAAACTACTTGAAGGTGGTCATAGTGTTATTGCAGGGCGTTTAGCAGGTGCATTTAGAAATATTGGGAAAGACACAATCGCTGATGAAATCATAAAAACTATGAAATCAGCCGGTTATGATGTACGAGAGTTGGATCCATTTACGGACAAACTATCGGTACTTTTAAGTAATAGAGAATCATCACCATATGTCAACCGTATAATAATAATGTGGTCAAAGATGCGTCAATCCGTGATCGAAAATTTTCCTAAAGCTAATGGATTGCCTGGTAACATTGACATTTATCTTAAGCAGGTAGAGGATAGTTATTCCAAAGATGCTTATCATTCACTTTCAATAGAGGGTTATCGTGTTACTCCTGAGCTGATTGAGCGAGTGAGGAGTGGAATTTGGAATCCTGATGAGAGTAAAGCAGATATCGAACAAAAGAATGCAATGGCAGCCCGTGGCTACTATCTGACTTTTCAAGAGGTTAAAAAAAGTATTAAGTCTATTCTTAATGGAGAAAATGCAGGTACTATTGTTGATAAGGATCTTAGTACCTGGTATCGAGAATTATTTTCACCAAGTGTAACTGCTGGTATTTTGAAAGCATCTGATCTTGCAGGGAATCGGAATGGACCGGTATATATTAAAGACTCATTGCATACACCCCCAAACCATGAAGCAGTCCGAGATTCAATGCCTGCGTTATTCGAATTACTTAAAGAGGAACCTGACGCAGGCGTAAGAGTTGTCCTTGGCCATTTCATTCTGGTCTATATTCATCCATATTTCGATGGTAACGGAAGAATTGCTAGGTTCTTAATGAATGCTATGCTAGCATCAGGAGGATATCCGTGGCTGATAATTCCGGTAGATAAAAGGATTGAATACATGGAAGCCCTCGAAGCAGGAAGCGTCAATCAGGATATATCAATTTTTACTAAATTTATTGCTTCTTTGATGAAGGAAGAGTAGTCATCGGAGATTAAACTGAAAATAGCTACTCAAGGCATCAACACGCAAAATACACGCAAATGCATCTTAAAATGGCTGCATATTACTTATTATAAACTCTTTATGGGCTCTAACCTTACTATTCATAATCATGAGGTCCGGAGTTCAACTCTCCGTCTCGCTACTTCATAATCAAGCAGTTACAGCGATTCACTGTAGCTACTTGATTTTTGGTGAAACACGATGTGATACGCAACTACCGATGGGTTTCGCAAAATCGATTTTATATTCCGAAGGAGTACGCTCATATATCAATTGACCACACCTTGGTATTCGTGAAGGTTTTTCCATTTAACTAAGTATACATGAAATAAGCTATCTTAGGGTATTGATCTATAGGAAGTATTTAAGGTAATGCTCCAGAAAAACATCATACAACCTATATATACCTTCATCCTTTATTATAAGCTGTTTATCCAATAATGCGTTAAATGCCCTGTACATGCTACTTGAGCTTTTAATTTTTGCTATCTCCATAAATTCTGCAGAAGTTGGAGTTGATACAGTGCCTGATTTTGCCACCCCTTTTAAAACTGAAAATTGTTGCTTTGTGAGTAATTCAGGCAGTTCACTATAGAATACGCTTTTTTCCAATATGAAATCCCGGTATAGTAACTCGAATTCATTAATGGTGGATGGGGGCGATTCCTGACTGTATAACAAATTAGCAATTGCCTGAACATAATAAGTATGTGAGTATGTAATTGTAAGTATATGTTCGATTATTGCACTGCTCACTTCTTTTTCTGCCTTTTTGAAGTGCTTTAATATGAATTCAAAATATGCGTTTTTTTCAATTTTTCCTATTGATAACATTCTGGTTGATTGATAAAATGGCATATTGTATTTATTGAATATTTCGTTAAGCAAGTGCTGCTCACTTCCACTAAACAGAAAAACAATATTGTTACTTTGTTGTGTTAGCGACCTCAATTTGCCTTCGAACGGAACCTGGTTGTCATATTTTTTAATCTCCTGGAACTCATCTATAGCAAATACAATTAAAACTTGTAACTGATTCAGGAATTTGAACAGTTCTTCAAGGTTACTGAAACTCTGATTCCTGTCATTGTAAACAACATCGACAGAAGGTAAACCATCTATACCAATGCTAAAGGATGCTCCAATAGATTTCAAAAAGTTCAGGAGTTTGTCGGAAAAACTTCGTTTCGAGAATATTTTGCTTCTAATTATGCCATTCGTAAGCTCTTTTGTAAACTCTTCTGAACTACTTGTGCCCCAGATATCTGCATAAATACATATATGTTCTTTGTTTAGTTTATGAAAAACATGGTGGATTAATGCAGATTTACCTAATCGTCTATATCCGAATAATGTAACATCTTGGTTATTTCTTATTGCTGAAATCAGCTTTTTGTTTTCATCCACCCGGTTACAGAAATACCGGGTGTCTTTATAACCTTTTATTAAAAATGGATTCATAATATTCCTTTATAGCAAAGGTATTGATTTATTTTGATTTTCGCAAAATGTGAAACGCAAAATGTGAAACGCAAAATGCGAAGTTCGATATATCACCTGCCCCCGCTCGGAGGTAGGACAGATTTGGTGTAAGATTTTGGTGTAGGATTTTCTCCGTCTAGCTACAATATAAGCCCTGGTAAATGATATTACCGGGGTTTTCATTAGTAGAAATGAATATCAACACAACTACATCCCCTGATCTAACGGGTAATAATGGCATCAAATCCAACATCCAGACAAAATGATTCAGTATCTATCACACTCATTTTCTAATCATCCATCAGATTTTATCAGAGGTATTGAAAATTTGAATTATTTGAGTTTTCTTTGCACGAGAATTAATTGGCTAACTCATATAACTTAAATCTTATTTTATCATGAATCCTCAAGCAAAAGAACTGAATGAAATTATCGGTAAAAACAGTCCAGTAGTTTTCGACCTTCTATCCGAAAGAGGGAAAAACATATTCTTTCCCAAGAAGGGTATACTGGGGCAAACTGCTGATGCTAAGGGTAAGAGGATTAATGCAACAATCGGTGCTGCTATTGAGGATGATGGATCGCCTATGAGGCTGAGTTCAGTTGAGGAGCAGATTAATATTGAACCTGGACTTTAGCGTTTCCTTATGCACCAAGTTTTGGGAGACCGGACTTACGGAAACAGTGGCAGACCATGATAAAAGCGAAAAATCCAGGATTGGGAGATTCCGATATCAGTCTACCGGTTGTTACCAACGCACTCACACATGGATTGAGTATGGTTGGCTATCTGTTTGCAGACGAGGCGCAGGAAATAATACTACCGGATCTGTACTGGGGGAATTATAATCTGATCTTCACCCAGGCATATCATACTAAGTTCAATACATTTAAACTGTATGAGGGAGATGGATTCAATCTCAAAGCTTTTGAAGAAACTGTTCTTAATTCCCCTGTCGGGAAAAAAATTATACTCTTAAACTTCCCGAATAATCCAACAGGGTATACCCCAACGACCGATGAGGTTGATAAAATTATCGGGATACTTCATCAGGCTGCAGTCAAAGGAAATAAGCTGGCTATCATTATCGATGATGCTTATTTTGGATTTGTATATGAAGCTGGAATAGCGAAAGAATCCATTTTTGCAAAAATTGCCAATCTGCATGAAAATGTTTTGGCCATAAAGATTGATGGAGCCACCAAGGAAGATTATGTCTGGGGTTTCAGGGTCGGTTTTATTACATATGGGATTAAAGGCGGATCACCGGAATTGTATGATGCACTTGCAAGCAAAACGGCTGGAGCTGTGCGCGGGAACATTTCAAATGCATGTAATCTATCGCAATCCATCCTTGTGAAGGCATTTAAATCCCCAGGTTATAGTGACGAAAAATCAGTAAAGTACAATGTCCTTGAGGCCAGGTATAAGAAGGTAAGGTCCGTTCTGAGTGATCAGAAATTCAATAAGTATTTTCAGGCTTTACCTTTTAACTCAGGATATTTCATGTGTCTCAAGTTAAGAGAGGGATTGGATGGTGAAGCAATAAGGCAAATATTATTGGAAAAATATGATACCGGATTAATTCATCTTGCCGGTATTTACCGGATAGCGTTCTCTTCTGTTGCCGAGGATAAAATTGAAGACCTTTTTGTCAATATCTATAATGCTTGTCGCGATTCTGAGGAAGCGTAATAATCAAACTCTGTCCCGGCTCGATGAATCGGGACGGGGCAGGCATATTTCCGTCTAGCTTCAAAAACCCTGGTAAATGATTTTACCGGGATTTTTCTGAAAAATTCGAACGAATTATTATTAAGTATCTTGGGCCTTTAACCTTCTGCCAAAATATCAGGATGGCGTAATTTTGACTACAATGGGCCACAAAACCATACAAATAAAAGTACCAACAGATTATTCCGGAGAGCAGCTCAGGAATACCATTGGGAAGCAACTTGGGATAAACGATTTTTCCTTTCAAATTGAAAAGAAAAGCCTGGATGCCAGAAAGAAAAATGATACACATTGGTTACTGGGATTAGTTGTTTCTTCTGATGAATTAGAGGGTGATGATTATAAAGCTCCGGAATTCCTGGAAATTCCCATTAGAAAGCGAAGTGAAAAGGTAATGGTTATCGGGAGTGGACCGGCCGGTTTTTTTGCCGCACATGTTCTGCAGATAGCTGGTTTTCAGGTAACTATTATTGAACGCGGAGCAAAAGTGGATCAGCGCTCCAATGCTATCGATTTATTGGAAAGCAAGGGGGAATTCAATGATCAGAATAATTACGCTTTTGGAGAGGGAGGTGCAGGGACCTTCTCGGACGGGAAGCTCACATCACGTTCAAAGCGCATATCCAGGGAACGTAATTTTATCCTGTCTGAATATGTTAAAGCTGGTGCGCCTGAAGAAATAATATACATGGCATATCCTCATGTGGGAACTGATAACCTCAAGAAAATTGTAGTCCATCTTCGCCAGCAGTTTATTGATAACGGTGGATCATTTTTATTTGAGACTCAGCTCACAGACATTATTTTCAAGGGAAATAGGGCAATTGGTATTATTACTGACAAAGGGGAATTAGAAGCTGATCATGTAATACTCGCTACCGGTCATTCAGCTTACGATACCTTCCGCATGCTGATATTAAAAGGGATTCAGTTTGGCACCAAGAATTTTGCCATTGGTCATCGGATTGAGCATCCTCAAAAGCTCATTAACAAAGCCCAGTGGGGCAGGGAAACTTTGCCAGGAGTAAAAGCTGCAGAATACCGTTTAAATACGAAGTCCAAATCGGGATTGGGAGTTTATACCTTTTGCATGTGTCCCGGTGGAAAAGTTGTGCCAGCTGCAGCTTATAAAGAAAGAAGTGTAGTAAATGGAATGAGTAATTATCAGCGTGATGGTCAATTTGCTAATGCAGGTTGTGTAGCGGGAGTGCATCCGGATATGCTGCTGGGACATACATGCTAACCCGGTGAAATATTGGATTGGATGGAAGAGCTGGAGGGAAATTTTTATTCTTTAAATAAAAGTTATAAGATTCCTGCAAATATGGCTGCTGATTATATGCAAAAGCGGGAATCAAAGTTGATACCTGAAAGTAGCTATCCACTGGGATTGCAATCCGCACCTCTTTTTAATATGATTCCAACTATGGTAAGCAAGGCTATCCGGGATGGATTGCAGGATTTTAGCCGAAAACTACATGGTTTTGACAGGGGATTGCTGATGGGATTGGAAAGTAAAACCTCTTCACCAATTCAGGTATTACGTGATAGAGAGGGAAAATGCAGCGGCTTCGACAATCTCTATTTCGTTGGTGAAGGCAGTGGATTTGCAGGAGGGATTATCTCAAGTGCTGCAGATGGAGTAAAGTGCTCAATGGCTATTAGTTCGTAATCAAGAGCTCAATTCCTGAAAAGCATGTTAATGAAGGATTACTTTATGCCTGGTGGTGGATTGTGCTGTTCGGATTGCAATTATATACAGTCCTTTCGAGAAACCTCCAAGGTCAAGCTGGATGTTAGAACTACTCATATTTTGTTGGGCAAATACTTTCTTCCCACTTAGAGAATAGATTTCGCAGCTAAACTCTTCCCCGGAAGGGTCATCAATATTTACGATTCCATCAGTTGGATTTGGGTAGACGGAAAATTCCAATGCAATTGTTTTTCCCACCCCAACATAATCACCCGGTTCACCCCATATCTGTAATTCTGCCATCTGCATCAGTCCCTGTAGATCACCGTTGATGGCAAGTATTGTCAATCGATATTTACTGTACGGTTTTTCATTTTCAAAGGTCCAGTTTTTAGTTGTATGATAATCCGGCCAAACAGGGTTGTTTGTTACATAGTGCAGGGTTGCCCAGTATCCGGTTGCTTCATTTAATCCCTGAAATTGCCAGGTCCTTGGATCTCTGGGAGATTCGTCATTGGCCGAAGTGATGCTATATCCGTTTACTACAGAGTTCCTGTTTGTACTGATTTCAACCCAGGATGATACCGCCCTGACCAGGTATTTTGTATAGATATCATTGTCGATCAGGTGGCTAACACCTTCTCCCGGAGGTGAGCCTGCTCCCTGGCTGCCGCTAATCCATGGCTCATCATCATTGGAACCTGTGATGACTGTCCCCGGTAAATCCGTGATATCGTAACCGGGAGGTGTAGCTTCCGAGCAACTGTCAAACAAAACTGCGGGCAGGATAAGGTCTGTTTTCGGAACCTGCAATGTTCTGAGTCCGGTTGAATCACCACAATTTCCAAGCACATTTTCTTCAATTACATCGGCAATGGAATCGGCACCTTTCTGGTAGGAGAAAGAATATCTCAAACTGGCTCCTTCCGGTAGGGAAAGTGTCTTTGTAAGTATGCTGTCTCCCTTATCATCCGACATGGCCTGCCGGGTTTCCAGAATGTCAATGCTTACCCAGACATTCCAGCCTGCGTACCTCTCCTTGATTTCACTCATGTTAACCATGAATGTAATATCTGATGCAGGTAATTTTTCTGACAGGTCCACATAGAGATGGGTATAGGCGGACTGAACTGTATCATTTACAGCCTTAAGGCGATAATGATAGCTATCCTGAAGAATATTAGTATCCCTGTAAGAATTTGAGTTTTCATTGATTTCAGCCAGTAAGTCAAAATGGTCTCCACCATTGGAGGACCGTTCCAGTATAAATTGTGTTTCATCCGAAGAATTATCAATCCATCCAAGAAAAACATATCCGGAGGAATCGGCATATGAGTATGAAACCGGTGTCAGATTGCCGGGTGCAGCAAGACGGGTTTCACTGGTATCGATAAGCGGACCCCGGCCTTCCCAGCCGGCCAGAAGATCATAGATATTTCCATCCCGCTGTTCGGGAATGGTGATGTTTGCCACTGCATTTGAATCAAGCCTGTCCTCCAGCTGTGCAAGATAGAGACTCCGGGTAGCAACATGGCTGCCATGATGATCATAATAACCTGTGTATACACCTGATTTGGATGCTCCAATATAACTGCTTTCTCTTGCCTGGCCAATGGCACCGATGGCATAGTTCATATGTCCGACGGGAGTCTCACAAACAATATCCGGTGATTCTGTATTCCAGATTACGCTCTGGATACCCGCCCAACTGTGACCTGATCCAGATCCGTTCCTGTGTTCAAGGGCGATTACGCTTTCCAGCTTTAGATTATCAAACAAGGTACCTGTCGCCCATCGCTGATGAGGACCGGTTGTTCCCCCCCTTGTACTGTAACCATCAAGAAAAACATTTGGCCCCGGGGTTCTGGGTCCCAGTACATAATCATGCCGTCCGTCATCTGTATAGGTTCGCTGGAACAGATTATGGCTGGATGATCCGTCAATGTAATAAGTATATCGGTATCCTCCACTTTTTGGACCTATTGGCTCAATTGAGGCGCAATCCTCAATGGTATTATAATGAGAAGACCAGGACAGGACAGCGGAGTTGGAAGTATGAACTACAGTTATTCCCCTGACCCAGCTGTTTTCAGTGTAGTCCAGAGTTACAGCGCTTTTCAGACGATTCGGACTATCTTCAGGGGCTGAAGTAGTAATTCCGGGTCCGACTATACGAAGATGTTCTACTCCTATCTGCTGTGTTCTTAGTCCGGATGATATGCGTACTTTTTTTATTTCCCCTCCACCAAAGCGGGTTTGCATGGGCAGTATCACAGGAGAATGGATGCTTATCTCATTGCTGTTGATCGCCGTGATCCGGCGCTCATAGTTCATGGTATAAAGGCTTGTTGTCCAGTCAATATCATCAGCCCCCATATAGGCATTGGCATAAATATCATCTAACCAGGTCTGATTCGGGATCATGGTTATCCTTATGATATCACCCACCGAGTATGCTGAGGCATTCTCCACATTAAAGCGGGTTGCTCCGCATCCAACATAGGGATCGGTGATACTTGTATTATCGCTGGTTGAATAAGAAGGTTGAGGAGGCCCGCAGGCTACTACCTGGTGTTTTTCCTCAAAACTTGTATGGAGTATCGTTCCATCCACACCCTGTCCCTCTCCCCTCAGCACAACCCCACTGGTTTTTATTTCCAGGGCATTCCCATATTTCTTTAAACCAGCATCCACCTGGTAGCTGCCCGCCTTAAGAAGAACTGCTCCCCTGAATCCATTGCTGTCCGGTGTCAGTCCGGATACATAATCAATGGCCGCCTGAATGCGTGATTTGTCGTCTCCTGTCTGGGGATATACGGTAATTTTTGCAGGTACGAAGGGTATTGGTACACCACCCCCCATGTATCCACTGTTTGAAAAGTCAGGTATGGTATTGTCCTTATTTGATTCCTCAGTGTTGGCATGCTTAGTATAAACCAATTTTCCATCAGCACCGGGGTATACGAGCGAAGATTCTCCAGGAG
The DNA here is from genome assembly GCA_963777115.1 of uncultured Bacteroidaceae bacterium. Classification (GTDB taxonomy): domain Bacteria; phylum Bacteroidota; class Bacteroidia; order Bacteroidales; family SM23-62; genus SM23-62. The sequence goes on from CAVZPP010000014.1 coordinate 19,486, forward strand.
GAGGTGTTTGTCCCTCAATAATTCCAATTGATGCAATAATAATCAATGAGGCATTTAAAGTTTTTTTCAAACTTGGAGGAACTGAGAATGACATAATAATGTAGTTAAATAGAATAGATAGGCTGAAATCCTCAATGCTTTTCAAAGACATTTCTGTCGATTCCTGCAACTAAATAATTAATTTGTGATAGTTATAATTTGGTGTGATGAAATTACAAAAAAAATCAATGACAGAAGCCACCACCAGGTTTTCCCCGAGAGCTCACTTCCTGAAAAGCATGTTAATGAATAATAACTTTCTGTCTGACGGTTGTTTCTGCGGTATGGATTGTAATTATATACAGTCCTTTAGAGAAGCCGCCAAGGTCAACCTGGATGGTAGATCCACTTACATTTTGTTGGGCAAATACTTTTTTTCCACTTAGAGAATAGATTTCACAATTATATCCTTCCCCGGAAGGGTTATCAATATTCACGATTCCATCAGTTGGATTAGGATAGACGGAAAACTCAGGAGTAGCTGGTTTTAATAATGCTGAAGACTCACCGGTGTAAACAGACATTTTCAATTCAGCAATTCCGATGGCATCTTCTCCACGGCCTGTATAAAACAAGATACAATGAGCCATCCTCATCTTCAAATACAAATGGATCACGTAACTGGTTGACATTTTCCGGTGCACCTCCTGCTTCTGAGGGTTTTAGAGGTAGTTCACCACCTTCCCATCCAGGGAGTCCTCTTATAAGTTCTGTTGGAGGATATGTTGCATCCCACTTCTCCCAGTCTCCAACACTCATATCAATAGTTGATAGCTGGATCCTTTCCTGTAACTCTCCGCGCCGGCTGTAAAAAATATGTAATTCATCCCCAACAATCCTGACACCTGTATGCCTAACCCGCAATACAGATTTTTCAATTCCGGCATCTGTAATATCGCGTTGGAAAGGGTTGTCGGAATGCTTTTCCCATAACCTATCTGTAAAATCATGTCCGGGTGGGGGTGTCCATGGTGAATCTCCATTCAATGCCTTATATGGAGTGCCATCGTTAGTTAATGCGTACATATTTTGCTTATACTGAAAGACACGAAAATAGGAGGGACCCAGAAATACAGGTTCAATACTATCGTAGAATTCCAGGCCATAGGGTGAAGTGGAAACATATGATAGCTGGCTGCTAACCTCGACGCCGTTCACATAGGTTGAAGAACCGCTGTGAAAATATAGAATGATCCGCTTGTTTTCATTATCGACGTGAGCATCCGGAGAGGCAAGATGGTTACTGGGAATAGATATACCATTGTCTAAATAGATCTTTTTGCCTCCATGGTCCACTACGCCACGATCTCCGACTTCTACACCTGAACCGATCTGGTACAGATGCCAGGGTCCTTCGATTTCCTTTGCCCATGCCATACGGATGTAATCTCCACCGTGATGAGCAAAATAGATATAGTACTGTGCTTCAGGGTTTGCCCTATTTTCAGGGGCTATCCAATCAGGGATTCGAATGACAGAAGGACCGTTTATGTTTTCACCCTCATCCCTGGCACCAGCATCTGTAAACATTTCCTGTGTAATTATGGGCAGACTGTCGTTTATCCGGGTTGCTGAATATCTCCAACTCGACTGTCCCTTTGCAATCCCAAATGACAAACAAAATATTACCAGAGCAGAACTTATTATCTTCATCCCCATCGTCAATTTCCCCTAATTTGTTTTAATAAACTTCACAAAATCTATTCCGAAATCACTGGTCGCTTGAAGCAGGTATATTCCAGAACGCAAATGCTCAATATTTATTTTGGCAGGATTTGAGTCCATCGATTCATTATGCAGTGTCTGGCCGCATAAATTAAAAATCACCAATTGATTCATCACAGGTCCGGCAACATTAACGTTCAGTGTATTCCTTGCCGGATTCGGAAATACAGATACCCGGGGTTGATTTCCAGTATTATCGTGGATCCCGCTATTACTGCTGAGAAGTTTTTTGTCAATTAACAGGAATGCTTTTGCTTTCGGATCATCAGGGTGCTGCCATCCGTAAAAGAGGAGCATTCCGTCGACTATGCTGCCATCGGGTCTTTTGACGGGCTGTACATTATTGAATCTCCATCCCGGATACAGATTCGGATCCGGTGTAATATCCTGTAAAAATTCCCATGTGTCACCATTATCAGTGGATACCCATTCTTCAATATTGCCTCCTCCATGTTTGTTCATGTAGCCGCCTGAATTAAGGTAGCCTTCCCCTGTAATCACATAGGCATGCAGATGGCCGTCGGCATTTTTGGAAATATGTCCGCTGTTCCATTCATGGTTGGACTCGGTAATCCGGTTATGTTTCCATTCTCCGTCTTCGAGCCTGACATAGTGATAGTCAAGGGAATCTTCGTGTTGAACATCTGAAATATTGTGAAGAAAACTTACCTGCTCGTTTTCATCTACCATCAGGGAGGGTACAATACTACCTCCGCGCCATTCCGTATTCCAGATCATGCATTTACTATTGGCTGTTTCAAGGTCAATCGGGGTTTTCAGGGTATCTCCTTTATAGTTCATCACTTTATGGGTACTAAGGTCAACTTTTACATAGTATAGATTGTAATTATAGCTTACCCTACGCATATCATAAAGAGGGTTGTGCTGCCGGGTCTTGTCCAGTTCACCGCTTGCTAATTCTTCAGGGGATCTGGGTCTTTTATAGTCATCATAGGCGATAAATCCCATATGCAGGAAATTCCCATCATTACTAACTGCTTTTCCTGGGTATAGAGACCAGTCCGTATCCATCCCGAGATGAATATCCAGGTCGGTCACATCATTTTCGGGCGCATCCCAGGTCTGTCCATCATCCCCGGTTATGCGATAGGTCCATGAGCTGTAATGTCCATCTGTCCGGTAAAACACAAGTTGCTTGTTATCGTAGATACGGCTCATCCAGGGATAGGACATTTTGGACGAAGGAGCTGTGGAACTGCTCCAGTCACTGAGACTGGTTCCAATACTCAGGGACTCATTAGAAATCAGGTGTTTACCCAAGGTCATGATGCCAGCCGTAAAATACATGGAATTTTTCCTGATTGTCTACCCATATTACGGGTCCATCATGATGATCACTTGACTCACGATCCCAGGGTGACGATATCGGAAAACTTCTCTGTGGCCACATCAAAAGTAACTACCATGGGTTTGGTTTTTGACTTGTCTGTTGATCCAGCAGATGCTCCGGCATTAAAGGCCAGGTAAACTTTCCCGTCGATGTATACACAATTTGGTCGTTGCCTGGCATCGTAGGTTGTCTTTATTTGTCCCATTTCCCCGAAAGGGAAGACTGCATAATCCGTTTTTTCGATATTTTGAGAAATTGAGAAGGGCGCAGTAACTGCAATAATAATCAGTGATAGAAGTATTTTTTTCATTTAGTTACTTGTACGATAAGAATCGGCAAAGATACTAAAAAGAAGAAAACCAATATGTGTTATAGCAATCAGCGATACCACTACAACAATATGAGGGAGGTTTATAAAACCTTGATCCGGGGGATCTAATTACCATACAATTTTTCAAGTCCAGGAAAGCTGAATAGTTTGGATGGGACATGGGAATTTTTCATCTCATCCAGGATTTCTTGTACCAGTGCAGGATTTTCATCCGAAAGGTCATGGGCCTCGCCAATATCCTCCGCAAGGTTATATAACTGAATTGTGGGTTCTTCGATTTTGGAGTTAAGGTTTTGAGCCAGTAGTTTCCAGTCCCCTTTCACCATGGCCGCCTGTCCCCCGTACCCCCTGAACTCCCAGTAGAGTGATTCATGAGGGACCTGTGTTTCTTTGCCAAGAAGGGTGGGGAGGAAGCTGATCCCATCTGTTTCTTCCGGTATGCTGCCTGATAATTCGCAGAAGGTTGGAAAAACATCCCAGAGAGCAGAGGCATGTGCGCTGACAGTTCCCGGTTTGATCATTCCGTCCCAGCTGGCGACCATAGGTACGCGGATTCCCCCTTCCAGCAGGGATCCCTTCCTTCCCCGTAAGGGGCCCGAGCTATTGAAAAAATCGGAATCAGAACCGCCAAGGCGATCGAAAGTGGGACCATTATCCGAAGTAAAAATGATCAGGGTTTCTTTTTCGAGTCCAAGTTTATTGATTTCGGCAAGGACCTGTCCAATGGCATCATCCATCTGGGTAATCATTCCGGCATAAGCTGCATGGGGGTGGGGATGCGGGAGATATCCCCTATGTGTATATTCAGTTTCGGGAATGGAATCCTTATACATATTCAGAAAATGATCCGTAGTCTGAATGGAGAGATGTGGTATGATAAAAGGAAGATAGAGGAAGAAGCTTGTATCCCTGTTTTCATTGATGAAATTGAGTGCCTCCCGGGTGAAAAGATCCTGTGAGTGTTGTTCACCATAGAGAGTCCGGTCATTTCCTTCAAGGACTTCCATGCTGTCATTTCTCCATAAGAATTCAGGGTAATGGTTATGTGCATGTACCTGGCATTTGTATCCATAGAAAAGGTCAAATCCCTGGTTTTCCGGATTCCCTGAATTACCCGTATGGCCAAGTCCCCATTTACCCATAGCCCCGGTTACATATCCACGGTCCTTTGAGTATTTCGGCAATGGTAAGGATGGAGTCGGGAATGGGATTCTGACCCGGGAATACTGTCAGTGGATTTTTCTCCTTTGGATTCCCGTTGTTCCTGATGTATGAGTGCCCGGTATGCTTACCCGTCATTAAAACGCAGCGGGAAGGAGCACAAACAGCAGATCCTGAATAAAACTGTGTGAATTTCATGCCGGTTTCCGCCATCCTGTCTATGGCCGGCGTTTTGATAATGGTCTGTCCGTAGCATCCCACTTCTGCAAAACCCAAATCATCGGCCATGATGAAGATAATATTCGGAAGTTTCTCTGCAGAGGATGCTTTTTCCAGATTTTGTCCTGAGCATCCTGTTATTACCAGGAAACTAAGAAAAACCAGGGTGGTTGGGATTGATTTTGTTTTCATACTTCTGACAATCTGAAATTATTTCAAATTACAATGTAGTGAAATATTTAGCACATAGTTTTTTGTATATTCGGTACCTGTACCAATCAAAAACAACAGAGAATGAAATCGAATACAAATAATCCTGCAAACGCCAGCCGGCGAAAATTTATTAAAACTTCCGCTTTAACCGGACTCGGACTTTCAATCCTTCCTGCATATTCCTTTGGGGCATCCTTCGCAAAGGAAAAAGTACGAATAGCATTTATTGGAGTTGGGGGCAGGGGACGCAGCCATCTCAGAAACCTGATGGCCCGGGATGATGTGATCGTTCCTGCCATCTGTGATATTGATCCGGAGGCAATCCGGAAAACAAAAGAACATGGTTACAAAAGCCGGTTTTGATCAGCCGGAGTATTATTCTGAGAATGAGCATTCCTATCTGAAGTTGCTCGAAAGGGAAGACGTGGATGGGGTCCTGATTTCTACCCCCTGGCTATGGCATACCCGCATGGCCGTTGATTCCATGAAGGCCGGGAAATATGCTGGTGTGGAAGTTTCTGCTGCCAATACCCTGGAGGAATGCTGGGACCTGGTGAATACTTATGAGGAGACTGGTGTACCGACCATGATTCTAGAAAACGTTTGTTATCGAAGGGATGTAATGGCTGTTCTGAACATGGTAAGGCAGGATGTATTCGGAGAGCTTGTTCATGCGCGTTGTGGTTACAGGCATGATTTGAGGGGAGTGAAATTCCGGCCCGGAGTTGATTTTGGGGAAGGTTCTCAGGGGGAGGCAAGGTGGAGAACCGAGCATTCTATTCATCGGGACGGGGATCTTTATCCAACCCACGGTTGCGGTCCCATTGCAACGATGCTGGATATAAACCGGGGAAACCGGTTTGAATCCCTCACCTCGCATTCAACAAAATCAAGGGGATTGCATGATTATATCGTGAATCATCCCGAGGGAGGCCCTCATCATGAGAATGCAAATATCCGCTGGGAACTGGGTGATGTGGTTACCACCCAGATAAATACGGCCAAAGGGGAAACCATACTTGTCACCCATGATACCAACCTGCCAAGGCCCTATTCTCTGAATTTTGAAGTTCAGGGAGTTAAGGGAATTGCAGACTTCGATTACCATACCCGCAGAATTTATATTGAAGGAATAAGTAAATCTCATCGATGGGATAACATGAGAGGCAATGGAGCCCAGGGCGATGGGGAGAATGGCCCTTCCGGGGAAGAAGAATCCATCAACTGGTTGGAGAAATATGATCATCCCCTATGGAAGAAGTACGGGGAATACGCAGCCGGATCCGGACATGGAGGCATGGATTTCTTTGTGGACCAGGCTTTTGTTGAATCGGTGAAAAGAAAGGTCAATCCTCCCCTCGATGTTTATGATGCTGCTGCCTGGAGTGCTATAACCCCCTTGTCTGAGCAATCGATTTCAGAAGGAAATTCATTACAGTATTTCCCGGATTTCACCCGGGGAAGATGGATAAACCGTAAGCCTGTTTTCGCTCTTGGTGATGATTATTAGGCTTGCTACAGGATTGAGGCTGCCCTTCGGTTGAATGCTGACTACCGGCAAAAAATATAAAACTATGAAAGGAACCAGATTTATTGTCACAACAGTACTGATTCTCATTGCTTCTGTCATTGAGGCAAAGAGACCAAACATTCTGCTGATCGTCTCCGATGACCTGAATACCTGTATTGGTCCCTATATGGAGATTAAGGATCATACCCCCAACCTTGATCGCCTTGCGGCAGAGGGTGTTCGCTTTTCAAGAACCTATTGCCAGTACCCGCTTTGCGGTCCCTCGCGTGCTTCCTTAATGAGCGGACTGTATCCCGAATCCAACGGGGTGACGGGGAATAATGACCAACCTGGCAGCTACAGGGCGGTGACCCCTTCCCTTGCCAATCATCCCTCCATGGCAGGCTTTTTCCGGGAACAGGGATATTATACCGCCAGGGTTTCAAAAATTTACCATATGGGTGTACCCGGGGGTATTGAGCGGGGTGACCCTGGAGGGGATGACCCCGATTCATGGGATTATGCCTATAATGTAATGGGACCTGAGACCCAGACTCCGGGCTACCTGGAGCTGCTCTCACCGGGCAATCTTCATTACGGCTCAAATTTTGCTCAGATGATACTTAAGGATGGAGAGGAACTGACACAGGCTGATTATCTCGCTACCAGCCAGGCCATTGCTATTCTGGAAAACCGCACAGGCAGCATAGCATCGAAGGCTAAAAACAAGACGAAGTTAAAAGCTGATTCTCCGTTTTTTCTTGCTGTGGGACTGGTACGCCCGCATGTTCCCTTTATTGCCCCGGAGAATTGTTTTGAACCCTATCCCGAAAGGGAAATGGAAGTCCCTCAGGTCGTGGTGGGTGAAAATGTCCCGCCACAGGCCCTGACAAGGCATAATGATAAGATCTGGAAGATGGATGAATTGCAGAAGCGCAAAACCATTTCTGCTTATTTGGCCAGTGTCCGGTTCATGGATCAGCAGGTGGGACGGCTTCTTGATGCATTGGACAGGTTAGACGTCAGGGATGAGACTATAGTGATTTTTATCTCTGATCATGGCTATAACCTTGGTGAACACGATTGCTGGTCCAAGGTTAGCCTCTGGGAAGGCAGTGTCAGGATCCCGATGATCATTTCCCTGCCCGGGGATCAGGATAATGAAGGCAGCACCTGTGAATCCATAACCGAATTAATTGATTTGTATCCTACGCTTGCAGAATTATGCGGCTATTCCGGGGAAATACCGGAAATCCTACAGGGTGAAAGCCTGGCTTCTTATCTGAAGGAGAATAAACCCATTACCAAGCCACCCATGGCCTATACGATCACCAGGGGAGGGGCAGGCAGCATCCGGACGGATCAATGGAGATACACGCGCTGGGGTGTTGATCCCGGCAGGGAAAATGAAGAACTATACGATCACCAGGCAGATCCCGAGGAACATGTCAACCTCATCAATGATCCAGGGAAACAGAAAATCCTTTCCGAAATGAGGAAGGAATTCGAAGCGGCCCGGAAAAGGGCAGGCAGCCTCGAAGTGAGCAGGTAACCTGGAAATGAGCAGACAACCTGGACAGGGTACCCTTTTCGCAAAAGTTAAAAGTCACAAGGTTGTTACCTTTCATGTTTTTGTGACTTTTTGGTTTCATGAACACTCTTCGATGATGAATATAATACACTTATTATTAGCGACATACAGGGGTGTCGAATATTGAGTTTTAGAATTGCAAGGTCACAAGAATAAGAAAAAGTCACAGGTCTGTGATTTTTGCCTATTGGAAAAAAGACCACCCCGGTTTTTCATCTGATCATGACTGGCCCATTGTGAAGCTGCCGTGGAAACAAAAGTCTCACAAATCTGTGATTTTCTCCAGGAACAACATCTCTGCATAGAACTGCCAGTCGAACGTGAGGCCCTGGTTGGCCAGGTGGTTGTGATGATCCTGGTCAAGTATATAATCCCCGGGTTTTTCGAGAATTCGTACTTCAGCGTAAACTTTCTCGAACTCAGATCTTAGGGCTGAAAATTCAGAAGAAAGCTGACTGATCCTGTCCAGTGCCTCAGATTCTTCCTGCGCACTGACGGCCATATCGTAAGCAGCAAGTGACAGTAGAGCCTCACAGGTAAAATGAACCATTCCATTTACCTGCTCATAAACCTTGAGGGTATAGGAGTTTCGCACAGCCCCTGCCTTCATTTCCGATATCTTTGCGGCAATAATTTTACAATCCTCTGAAAATTCTGCAGCCTTCTCAAGGCGTTCAGCATATTTACGGCTCCATTCCCCTTTTGCTCCTGGATCCGGTAAATCAATTATCGCATCCCCGGGCCTGGCCTTCATTTTGTAAAGGGACCGTCGTTTATTTCCCTTAAGCAAGGCATTATGCCAGAAGGCAACCGGCACTTCCAGCTGATCGATAAAAGCAAACTCCTCACCGGAAAGGCTGCCCGAAAATTCCCTTTGGCGGTAAGCAGATTTCAGATTTTCCACCGATCGTTCATCCCCGGCCCAGGTATATTCTGCAAAGGCAATAATCCCCCGCTTATACAATTCGAAATGGGGAGAGTCATCATCCCACAAGAGTCAGCAGCAATCCATTGAGATCCTCTTCTATTGAGGTCCCTGCAAAATACCTGATGTTCTCAATATTACTCTCATTCTGGGGCATCAGCACCCACCGGGTTTGTCCCGCTGTCGCCCCCATCACCTTCATCCCATGCTGACGAAACCATTCCATCGCTTTCTGATTTCCCGGAGCCTGGGGAGCCATATAATTCCAGCGCATATAAACACAGTTTTTCGGGAATTGATCAAGGAACTCCAGCAGTTTAGGTTCATTTTCAGTCCATAGTTTCTCCACTTCCTCCGGGCTCATACCCTTATCCCGCGTGGCACGATGTACCCCGGCATACTTTAAGGGCATGTCATCCCAGAATATCGGGATCCGCCCGTGATCTTCCGCAAACCTGCAAACCTTATTTAACCAGATCAACTGCAATTCAAGTGACGATTTTCCACTGCCCCTCCCGGTAGTTTGTACCTCATCCCCGCCAATATGCAGGTACCTTCCGTTCGGCGTCGCATCAAGGGCATCCAGATAGAGATCGAATTGAACCTCATAGGTTTCAGGATCGAGGGGATTAAACGCCCAGTCGCTTTCCTGATCATCCCGCAAGGAAGCATACTCATCATGTTTGAGAATAAAGGAAGCATGGCCCAGTCCCTGTATCAAAGGACTAATCTCTATATTCCGTTCCATAGCATACTCACTCAGATCTTTCCATTCCTGGATACTCAACGCATCTGCTGAACCCACCAGAGGTTGTCGCTGGTATTTTAACTTGTCCTCCATTTCGACGATCACCGCATTTACCTTATAGTAAGCCAGCCGGTCCATTAACTCATAATAATACCCTGCCTTTTCCCGGTGATGCTTGATATCCAGATGGATAGCCCGGTAAGAAAGCAATGGATAATCCTCAATACTGCATCGCGGAAGTGCAACATCCTGTTCTTTTGCGTCCTCCATTAGCTGTTCCAATGTCATAAATGCATATAATAATCCGGCCTGATCACTGGCTGTTATCCTGATCTGTTTCCCGGAAATTTCAAGCTTGTAGGATTCTGCATGATCTATTGATGTATCCAACTGGCAGATAATTTCGGCTTGTGATTCCTTGTTGGTGGACTGGAGATCTGCTAATAATTCACCCCTTACGGGAAGGGAAATTTCCCCGGTGGAATAGAAATGCTGAATGTCATCATATCCCAGCTGGCTTGTCCCACTGATCTCAAAATGCTGAGGCTGAGGTAAAATCTTGAAGTCACCGGGATTTGCATTGGGTGCCTTGCAAGAGAATAACATCAGTAATAATCCAATATGTAGTATGATAGTTTGCAGCTTCATAATTTTTGTTTAAGATTTTTACAGTGATGAAATTAATTAATTATGGAGTAAATAATTGATTATGGTGTAAGCCGATCACTTCTTTATATCGTTGCTTCCCGGTCTCAGACAGAAATGATTTGTCAACCAGCAATAACATATCCAATTTTGCGTATCGAAATTCTTCTTCAACAGTTGTCAGTATTCTTTCTCTCACGCCAATTCTATTTCCTAATTCAATAAAATCACGGATCTTATATTCGTATGTAGTTGTAAGCAAATTTTGTTTTGTTCTCTCCATTTCCTTAAACAGGTTCATTGCTATTTTGGGGTCGTTGAGGTGTAATTTTGTGTTCATTAAATCATATGAGGGAGATAATATCATATCACCATCAGCTGATTCCAGGAGAGATATGTTTTTTAGGTGAGCATCGCCATTACCTGTTAAGAAATTGAATATCATTATTCTTATGAAATTGATCTGGTCAATTGGATTAAGTCGATTTCCAACATCTTCATAGGTGAAGGAATTGTATTTATAAAGTCCATGGTCGTTTGTACCTGGACTGGCATTTAATACAGAGACAAAATCTTCCTGCCGCAGTATGCTGCCGTTTTTATCCCTGTCGAATCTTCTTGTGAGATATGCCGGTTCATCATTAGCGAACTTAACAAATCCACATTTTGCTGTTGATATATTGAACAATTGATTCGCCATTGTCATGGTCAAATGTTCATTTGCAGGCGAATCCATGTATAAAATTTTCCTTGAATCCAGAAATGGCTTGACAATGTACATTGACTCAATATCCCTGTTGGGTACTAAGAGATTATTCTTATTTCTTCCTATAAATCCTTTGGGTTGTACTCCTGAAATGCTAAATCCTGAAGGTTGTCCAATAATCCTGTCCTGAATGTCATTCCAATTAAACTCAAGTTGAACAGGAACCTTTGACCTGTCAAATAATTTGGTTTCACATGCTGAACAAAACCCGTTAATATTCTCCTTTAAACATCCGTTACAGTTTGCCATCAAATATCTGTTCTTTCAAGTGTAATTGCACCTATTGTGTTTTTTTCGCAGGTATACATCAGCAGACTCCAATCATCACTGGTATCTATCCCCAGGGCTTTGCATTGTAATTCTCTGTTGAATCCTTCACTCAACATTGATTGAAAATATGCAAATAGCCTATTTGAATCATATCTCTTTTGAGATTTAGGCATATTCACCGATACAGGAAAAGTGGTTTCATCTGACAGGAATTCATCATCATACTCAAAATGATAACCATTTTCATCTCTCCATAGCAGTCCCGCGTTATGTTTACCTTTATAGATGACCCTTAACTTCATTTATCGACTTTTTACTGCAACTAAAATTTCCAGATTTAAGAAATGAAAAATCTCATTAAGCGTATCTAATGAAGGATTTGCCTTTCCTGTCTCTATCTGAGACAGGGTGACAACAGACAATCCGGTATAATTTGCCAGCTGGCTCTGTGGCATAGCCATTATCTTTCTTCTATCCTTTATTTTTTGACCTATTTCGATCTTAGTCATTATAAGAAATTTAATTATATTTAAAGTATTGCAACAAATATCTGCAAAAATCTTGGAAATGTCAATGAAATATAAATATATTTAAATTATTGTATCATGTTTACCAGGAATATTAGAATATTCAGAGGAATAGTACCAATCATTATTTTGGTTTTCTCATGCTCTGTAGCAATGGCACAAAAGCCCGGGGGATTAAGCGATTCAGAGCGCCTGGGCATGCTGACTCCTCCCAGTGGTAAGGTAGATGTGGTATTGGATACGGATACCTATAACGAAATTGATGATCAGTTTGCCCTGGTTTATGCCCTGTTGTCAACCGAAAGACTTAATGTAAAGGCGGTCTATGCTGCACCCTTTCATAATTCCAGGTCTGATGGAGCTGGAGATGGTATGCAGAAAAGCTATGAAGAAATTCTGCGGGTCCTTGAAACATTGAAAATACCCTCTGAAGGATTGGTTTTTAAAGGAAGTGATCGTTTCCTGGATGATGAAAAAACACCTGTTCCCAGCGATGCAGTGGACAATCTTGTATCACTTTCTAAGAACTACTCTGCAGATAATCCCTTATATGTAATGGCTGTTGGAGCCATTACCAATGTGGCAAGCGCTATTATAGCAGATCCTGAGATCTGCCAGCGGATTGTAGTTGTATGGCTGGGAGGGAACGGGCATAACTGGCCCAATCCCAGGGAGTTTAATTACAAACAGGACCTTATGGCTTCGCGAATAGTATTTCATAGCGGTGTGCCCCTGGTCCAGATCCCCTGTATTCCCATCACTACCCACCTTACGACTACGGATGCCGAGATGGAATACTACCTGGCCGGACAGGGAGAAACTGCGGAGTATTTACTGAAGATATTCAAAGAATACAATCCCAAGAGACATAAAGCGGGTTATTCCAAGGTGCTCTGGGATCTCACGGCAGTTGCCTGGGTAGTAAATCCGGTTTGGATCCCGACAGATATTGTCCACAGTCCCATTATTACGGATAATTATTTCTACAGTTTTAATGAATCCCGGCACCTTATCCGCTGTGCGAACTTCGTAAACCGCAACTCAATTTTCGGTGACTTTTTTACCAAGCTTCAGAACAAGGACCGATAAGCATGTATTCTTTCTGATATCTCAGGCCTCAATTTTTTTATAGTATTCAACCTTCCCCAGATCGGGGGCAGCACTTGCTTTTTCAAGGATCTGCTGCTTCTCTTCATCAGAGAGTTTGACAAATCCTTTAGCCAGTTCAATTTTTTCCTTTAACATATCCTTGTTCTCGGCACCGGTAATCAGCACGCTGATGGGAAGGGACCAGCTGAAATACAGGGCATCTCTTATACTGATATGACCCGGGATGACAGGAGTTTCGGTTTCCCATCGTACCCTTTCCAGGGTTTGTTTTTTACTGAAGAACCGGCCGTCCGCAAGTGTTTTCATTGCCAGCAATCCCAGCTTATTTTCGATTGCAACAGGCAGTGTTTTCCTTACAAAACTATGCTCGCTTGCAAAGTCAACTATGCTCAGGGGCATCTGCAGGGTTGAAAAAATGGGGAACTCAGGCAACCTTTCCAGCATACGAAGATGGGCATAAGGGCTCTGGTGTCCAGTAAATCCAATATACCTGGCTTTGCCTGATTCCTTGATGGATTGCATGGCATCGATTACGCCATTAGTGACTCGGTCATCCACATCCTGCGGATTCTTGAGAGAATGGATCTGAAGCAGATCTACGCGGTCTGTTTTCAATCGTTGCAGGGAAAGATCCACCTCTTTCAGCAGGGATTCTCCATCCAGCGCCTGTGTTTTTGTCATCAGGAAAATATGATCCCTGTATTTGGGTGTCAGGAACTTACCATACCTTTCCTCACTTGCACCTTTACCATAATTATGGGCCGTATCGAAGAACCGGATCCCGCCCTCAATGGCAGTTTCAATCACCTCCTGGGCATCTTTTTCTGTAGTCCATCCCACATGGTATCCTCCCGTACCCAGCATGGTAACTTTCTCTCCGGTTGAGCCTAATTTTCGAAAGGGAAGCAATTCTCCAAACTGATCACTAGCGGGACCGGGATTTTTACAGCCCCATCCAACAGGTAGCATTATACCGGCAGTGACACCGGCCATGGTTTTTAGAAAGTCTCTGCGGGTTTCCATAGATGGATATTTTGGTGGATGAAAAAGAAAGATACTACTTTTTCAGAAAAATAAACTTTCTGCTTACTTAATTTCAATCAAAACAGCATCACCCATGAGTCCTTCAGAAACTGCAGTAATTTTCAATGGCCCTTCTCCGGTAGAGCGGACAATTGCCAGGCAGTGTCCATCTCTGGTTTCCCGGAAATTGGTTTTATAACTTTCTAGGCTCCAGAGATCGCCGTTATCCACCCCGATGATTTCTCCTGCCCCTTCAACAGAAAAGTTGATGAGATGATTTTCAAGGGGCACAATGATACCGTTCTCATCCAGGATCTCTGCGAGGATATGACAGGTCTCGTTCGAACGACCTGAGATTAATGAACGGCTGGCTGTTAATCGAATCGTACTGGCTTTTTCAGCGGTTTGCAAACGATGCAGGTATTCCTCACCAGCCTTTATTCCCCGGGCAATAATTTCACCCGGCTCGTATGGAACCTTGTAACTGAAATATAATCTTTCCGGATCGCGTTCTGCCTTCACGCCAAGTGAATTTCCATTCAGGATCAACTCGACTGAATCGCAATTTGAATAGAGGAAAACCTCCAGGGGAGCGCCGGAGCCCTCCCAGTTCCAGTGCGAAGCAACCGGTGGCCAGTCCCATCCATACTTCCCATACTGCCGGTTATTTTTCTTGTCCCGCACCGCAATATGCACCATCGGATCATCCGTGTACAGGCTTTGCATAAAATAAAAGAAGGGCTTTTTGTAGCCGGTGGTGCTGATGGGAGCATTTTCCCAGCCTCTCAGGGGCCAGGGCTGTACGGCCTCGCCCAGGTAATCGATGCCCGTCCAGATGAAATGTCCGATGGCATGTTCACGGGCCGCGGGATAAGAATTCATGTCCAGGTATTTATTCGTCTGCCCCTTGAATAGTCCAAAATTATTCCGGGTATAGTAGGGCAGGGTTTCACTTGCCAGAATAATGATTTCCTGGTTCTTTTTATCCCTGGCAAAGAACTGGCTCTGGTAATTCAGGCTGACAATATCCATTTCAAATGCAATATCCCAGAGTTCCAGGTTTTCGTGATGACCGGGCGGCTGGATGGCGCAGGTAACCGGTCGGGAAGGCTCATATACATGGGCAAGGCTGGCCAGATTTTGCATAATTTTAACACCCCCGGGTGTATTTGCTTCACCCAGTTCGTTCCCCAGGCTCCACATGATCACGGACGGATGGTTCCGGTCGCGTTCAATAAATTCTCTGGTGTATTCCTTCCAGTGTTTTGTAAAACCAAATGATGGCCTGCTTCCCCATTTGTCAAAGGCCTCTGCAATTACCAGGATCCCCATCGTATCGCAGATATTCAATAGTGCCGGAGAATGGGGATTATGAGAAAGGCGCAGGGCATTCACACCCATTTCTTTCAGTGTCAGCAGCCTCAGGTACCAGGTATGATCGGATACGGCGGCTCCTTCGGATCCGGCATCATGATGAATATTCACCCCGTTCAGGAAAATGTTTTTTCCGTTCAGTAAAAATCCCCTTTCGGAGGAAAAAGATATACTCCGGATCCCGAACGGAGTTTCCTTTACATCTACCAGCCTGTCGTTCAGGTAAATCTTCTGGACTGCTGTATACATGTGCGGTTCATCGAGGTTCCAGAGGATTGGATCCTCGAGAGTTAAAGACTGCTGGATTTCCGTGGTATCCTCAAGTGACAGATCAGAGCGGATGGTTGAAGCCAGTTCCTGTCCGTTTTTATCTGTTATGGATGTTTCAATCCTTGCGTTTCCGGGCAGTTCAGATTTATTTACAATGTTTGTCCGGATGTTTATGCTGGCTTTCTCCCTGCTGATTTCGGGGGTGGTGATATAGTTTCCCCAGACCGGTATATGTACATCGGAGACATAATTTATCCATACATGCCTGTATATACCACAACCTGAATACCAGCGGTCATGCGGCAGATTGCTGTTGTCAACTTTTATCAGTATCGTGTTGGGAGTATTGGGCAGAATGAAATCCGTGATATCCAGGTTGAAGCTGAGGTATCCATGCCTGTGAAAACCAACATGCAGGTTGTTAACCCAGATATCGGCATCCTTATATACCCCGTCAAATGTGAGGATGACGTTTTTCTTTTTTTGGCCAGAGGGGATATCGAAGGACTTCTTGTACCAGCCGGTTCCTCCGATTCCATAGCCACCTCTATTCCCAGAGGGATTTTCTTTGGAGGGTGGCATTTCTATGCTCCAGTCATGGGGGAGGGTAATTTGTTCGGAATATAGTTCCGGCTCAGAAACCAATGCGGCTGAATCATTTAGAGAAAAATACCAGTTATTGTCAAAATTCTCCCTGCTTCTAGGGGTCTGGGAGTTATTGTTTGTGCAGGAGAATTGAGTGAGGGCGGAGACAATTGTCAGGCTGGCTGCTGCAATGATTCCCTGGATTGCTTTATACATTTTTCTCTATTGGGTTGGGTTGGTTTAGGTTCTTGAATTAGGATATTCCATATTTTAGAATTGGATTGATCTTAGTAGTGGAATTTTACAGAAACCGAGTGATTATTTGTTATCAGGTTAGCGATATATATTCCCTGGATATTGGATTGGGGAACCCATTCTGCCTGGGCGGTTCCATCGGAAGAGGATCTCCCTCTCACGATCTCATATAATCTTCCGTCTAAACCGAATATACGGAGTTCATATCCTGAGTTGGCTTCGGATTGAATACTGAACAATAGTTTACCGGTGGCATGATCACCGATGACATCTAATTCGGGTGAGATGGCAGCCGCCTTCAGATTCTCAGTATGTACAGGATTTCCGTAGGTTCTTTCCAGGCGGGCTATTCCAAGGGCATTTTCTGCTGCCCCGGAATACAGTAGGTAGAGGCTACCGTCAATATCCTCGAATATATCGGGATCGCGCAGCTGATGCATCATTTCATGAACTGATCCGCTTTCTGAAGGCATAATGGGAAGTTCAACTCCTTCCCAAACTTCTTCAGTACGAAGAATTTCCATGTGTGGAAATATTGGCTGCCATGTATCGTATGTGCCGATATCCAGCCTGATGGCAGACATCTGAATCCTTTCGGGAGTATCCCCAACCCGGCTGTAAAAAACAAAGAGGGTATCCTCTTCCAGATGGATTCCGGGATGCCTGACCCTACCGTCAAAATTTATGGTTTCGTAATAATCATCGTAGGGGTTGCCGCTGCGGTGATCCCAGAGCTTCGTAAGAAAATCATGGTCTGGAGGGATATTCCATGGATCATCCACATGTCCGCCTTTGGCGAAACCTGCCTTGCTCATAATCCCGTAAACTGTATCCTTATATTCAAAAATCCTGGCATAGCTGGTCCCGATCAGAACGGGTAAGATACTATCCTGAAAATTGAGGCCGTAGGGAGAAGTAGCTACAAAGGTCCTTTGTCCATCCGGTTCATCTACCGGACCATGAAAATACATGATAATCTGTTTATTGCTGTCGTCTACAATTACATCAGGTGATGCCATATGCTTCTGAAGGGTGAGGTTTTCCCTGACAGATATTTTATCATCCGCTCCAAGGTCAATGATTCCCCTGTTTCCAACTTCATATTCACTGCCCACCTTATATAAATGATAGGGGCCTTCAATCTCGGCGGACCAGGCCAGGCGGAGGTAATTTCCACGGTGATTGGCAAAGTACAGGTAAAATACGGCAGAAGAATCTGCACGTTCCTCAAGGGGTATCCAGTCCGGTATCCTAATCAGACTGGGACCGTTAATATTCTGGGCTTCCTCCGCGGTTGCACCCAGGTCAAGAAACATCTGCCGTGTGATAATGGGTTGCTTATTATTCATTCGGGTGGCAATGAATCCTTGTCCCTCTACCATAAGGGAGGAAATCATGGCAAGTATTAGAAGCAGGGATAATCTGATAGATTTTGGGATCATTTAATTCTATTTTGAGTATTCTTTTTCAAAGTAAACTGAATTATAACGATGATCGACCAAAAAAATTGGAGATTAAAATGATTTTTTGCTGAATCCAGATTGAATACAGTTTGATTTCAGACTGATTCCAGCCTGATATTTCGGGGATAAACCTTATTTATTGATGTAGTATTTTGGGTTGTATTCTCCTCTAATGTTGAATCCCCCAAGATCATCCCGCATGGGTCCATACCTGGGGTAACTTTCAAAAATATCTCCATATCCGAGCATTCTTGGATCGTTACGGCTTATTAACTTCTCGGCCAACCGGCTTCTAAGATCCTCCTTTACGGTTTCAAATTCAGCATTTCCTGCCAGGTTATTCAGGCAGAAAGGATCCTGCCTGATATTGTACAGTTCCTCTTCAGGACGTTTGTCATAGGTGAGCAGGAACAATTTTTCTCCCTCAGGTGTGTCCGGGTAATTTGATCTGCTTTTCCAGACAATGCTGGAGTCTCCCAGTGGCCATCGCTCCGGTTTTAAATTCCGTAAATACAGAAAATCGGATGTTCGTATGGAGCGAACAGGGTATCCAAGGTTATCATATCTACTGTGGCTGTGCCTTTCCATACATGAATATACCTCGGTTCTCTCAGGATCTATGATTCCATCCTTCTCCGAGAGCAGGAGGTCCTTAAAGCTTTTGCCTGCCATTTCGGTTGAGGGATCTGCACCTGCGACATCAAGGAAAGTGGGGGCGAGGTCTGCGAAACTAACCAGGTCCTCTATTACCCTGCCTTGTTTTACCTTTCCAGCCCATTTAACCACCATTGGTTCATGTATACCATATTCATACAGGTTAGCCTTGGCTCTGGGGAATGGCATACCGTTGTCCCCCGTAACCACAATGAGGGTATTCTCCATCTCTCCTGATGCTTCAAGATAGTTCAGAATTCTTCCAAGCTGCTTGTCAAAAAATTCAATTTCGATATAGTAATCCAGCATCTTCTGCCTGTTTTCCGGGCTGTCGGGGATAAAACCCGGAATCACTGCATCCTCCAGTTTTTTTCCTTCCCGGATGCCTGCCCCGACTTCCCTGGGATCGTGGGGTTCCCGGGAGCCTATCCACATGGAAAAAGGTTTTGTTGTATCTCTATTGGCCAGGAATTCCCTGAAGTTTGAGGCAATGTCATATCTATGGATCCCGGTATAGGGTAGGGAATCCCATAAAATATCATTGAATTCCGGTCCTGCCGGATTATGTTCCCATCCGGTAACTTTGTAATCCCCCGGTCCCCATCCTTTTCCGGTAAATCCTACCTCGTATCCATTGGAGTCAAGAATGTCAGGATACACCTCTAAATGCCTGGGGAAATTACTGAAATGTGTACCGGCTTCCTCCAGTTCCCAGGGGAATCGACCGGTAAGTATGGATGCACGACTGGGCGCACATCCGGCTGAGGTGGCGAAAACATTCATAAAGAGGGCACCCTCCCGGGCAAGTTGATCAAATACCGGTGTTTTAACCGCCTCACATCCGTATATGCCCACATCCAGCCAGGACTGGTCGTCAGACATGATAAAAAGAATATTCGGGCGATCATCATCTGTACCGGATGTGCAGGAATTCATTAAGGTGAGGAGCGACAATAATGTCCCAAAAAGTAGTACAGGAAGACTGTTCCGGCTTAGGTGGTTTGTTTTCATGGTCAATGCTTATTGAATTTGCATTGAAGATAACAAGAAATTGGGCAGGAGGAATCAACCAGACCTGATTTTATTCATACGGGAAACCTTATTTCAGCCATTCCCATCTTTTCGCCCAGTCCATTAAAAACTCCTCCCGATACTTTGCCACGGTCCTTGCTCCTTGCTGTACACCCATGAAGAGTTCTGGCTCCTGCCGGTCGCCATACCAGTTATTTCCGAGTTTGTAATCATCTGGAGATGGTTTGCCCGGCCATGGAGTGATACTTACAAGTTGTCCTTTTTGTCCATCTAATTCAGGGATGGCACTGTAAGTGGTATACTTGCAGGTTTCCGGTTTTTTGGATGAGTATCGAACACCATAGATTCCATCACCAAGGTAATAACCTGGCCATTTCTGATTTACAATATCTAAAGTAAAACAAGCCGAATCTTGTGGAATATCAAGTTCAGGTCCCTCGAATCTCCATTCCAGTACCCCATAGGCAACTACTGTATCAGCGGTTGTGGTATTGCGATCAAAGATTACCCTGGAGCTCCGGTTAATTGGAGTGAAATTGCCGCCCCAGCTTTCACCCAATGGATCATCCGGGTTTCCATTCATTACATAGGCGAGGGAAGGAGTATCACCCATTTTAATGTTTCCATCATAATATTTCTTAAAAGCCTTACCCATTTCACCCCGCTCCTGGATATAGTTGCCATAGTATGCTTTATTACTGAGATTTTCCGGAGATTCTGAATCAATGAACCAACCCCTGTATGTGGCATTTGATTCAATCATCCATAGGTTCGGGTGATTTTCAGCGATGTAGGCATAAGCATTGACAGACCATTTTTTATTTGGTCCCCCTATCCAGTAAACCTTTATCTTTTCTTCTATCTCAGGTGCGTCATGCAAGGCCTGGGCCAGGTCTTCTATACCGCCCCAGACCAATACCCACAAAGGCTGATCGCCTGGTTTTTTGGCACATTTAATAATCCAGTCTGAACCTTCAGTTGCTGTATCATAACCCTTAAACGGAGCATTGGGACCAGCGCCCTGTTTACAAACATCCCTTAATGAATTCGGGGCAGGAAATCCGGATGAGTGTTCTGTCAATTGACTGAGGTCCTTTTCATAGAGATCAATCATATCGAGAATCTCGTTTTTTCCACCCTTTCCATAAGGAGATGCCACCAATCCTTCTATCTGGAAAAGATCCGCATACATCAGCAGGTGGATCATGGATTGGTTATCATCAGGATCGGTTCCTCCAATATCGGTACTGATTAATATCCGGGGTTTGGGTGTTCCCTGATCGAGGCCACTGCATTGGATCAGTGCGATCATGGATAGGGCAACAATAAGGCAGAGGCCTGCCGGCTTTTTCAAATATTTTATATCTATTTTCATCAGATAACTCCCTGTAAATTTGTAATATTCATTGGTTCTTTTTTGAAGTTTGTAAAACTTATCTGATCCTTATACTTATTTTATTGACTCGTGTTAAATACAATGCTGTTTAAGTATTTCTCCAGCATTGTATAACCATCGTTCGCAATATTGTTCCTGTCAGAAGCATCATTCGGATTAAGACCATTCTTTTTTTCCCAATTATCGGGCATACCGTCATTATCAGTATCGATTTGCGCTGTTCCGCTTTTTAGGATTGGCCAGCCTCCAACATCGCTGGGACTATCAATAATGCCATTATTGCCAAATTTTGCTTTTCCATGAAGAACGTCATCTATAATATCTGCATCTACTTTATCGCGTATGGGTAAAGAACAGCCAGCATGGTCAAGAACAGATTGATAGGCTTCTTCAGCAGTTTGCTGATCAATTTCCATGGCATGCCATGGTTCGTCGAGTCTGTACGCTGAACCTGTTTTTGTTACACCCAACAAATTATTAGCAGTAACCGTAGGATTTCCTTCTACGAAATTATCGGAAACCCACCATTTGCCGGCATCAGCATCTCCATCGCGTGATGAAGGAGCAGTAATGGTACTCCTTACTTTTGATTCGGTTGCAGGTCCCGGCTTATAATAGTTGGCAATCATGTTAATCGTAGAATGTTCAATTGGCGGCTTACGCCTATCACCTTTCTGACGTGCTTCACCCCCATAGCTACTTGCATATTCCCAGTTATAAATTACATTGTTTCTGTAATCGTTATATCCGCAGCCTGAGGCCCATCGGGGGTTTCGGCTCGCATTGTGCGCAATCAGGTTATGATGCCAGCTGCCGTAGTTGTTTCCCCAGATACCCCCAAATCGATGTTCATCAGTGGTTCCTTTGGGACAAGCTTCTGCAATTATGCACCATTGAACGGTTGTGTTTTCATTATGGTAGAGTGTCAAGGTCTCATCGGTACTCCAGCTAGCTGAAATATGGTCGAAGATAATATTCTTATGATACCTGCTACCGATTGCGTCTTGTTCACCCATGGCCGGGTCCCACCTTACTCGAATATACCGGATGATTACGTTGTCAGCCCCTGTAGAAAGGTTCCCTTTAATACATATACCATCGCCGGGAGCCGTTTGTCCTGCAATAGTAATATTGTCATTTTTGATACTAAAATTGCCCGTTATTGTACCCGAAACCCTGAATACAACAGTCCTGGCACCTTCAGCTTCCAATGCCGCCCGCAGGCTACCTTCACCTGAATCATTGAGATTCGTGACTTCATATACAGCACCACCACGTCCACCAACGGTATATTTTCCATATCCTTCAGCTGTTGGAAATGCAAGTTGTTGTGACCAGGAAATTGAAATAAATAGTAAAAACGATACTGCAGTAAATAAATATCTTTTCATGGTTTTACAATTTTATTTAATACGAAGAAATAACTACAATCTGGAATCATTCTGGAATAAACCTGGTAACAATCTGGAATTCTTACTTAGAAATACGACCCATCAGATCCTTGGACATAAGCATCTACTATTCAATTTTGACAACTACCCTTTGATATCTTGTTAATTGTGGTGTACCGGAATCCGTAACCTCACAGATGATATGAATGGTATTCTCAGAGCTTGCGTCACCGGGAACCTTGAAAGAAGCATTCTTCTTTGTAGAACCTTTAATTTCAACGGTTCCCTGGTAGGTGTCAGCTTCGGTATATTGCCACCAGCGAATATTCAAAATGTCACCGTCCGGATCACTTGTGCCTTTTGCATTCAGTTTAACCGTCGCCCCCGGTCGTACTTTCATGTCCTTCGCATTGGCCAGTACAACCACCGGAGCGTGATTCGCCTCCTCATATGATTTCACACACCAGTCGGCTCGGGATGCGAAGTCATTCTGAAGCGCTTCTGTCCATCGCCAGATGGGTTTGAGATACTCTGTAAGCTCTTTGTCATTCGGTATTTCTTCTTTAAGACGTTCGCGTCCCCATGCCGAATTCCCATACCATCTGCCCTTGGGATATTCGTAGGCAGGCTCGAGCACAGGATCAAGCCATGTGTTATCTCTGACTTTGTAATAGCGGCCACCCCAACCACCCCAGTCAGGAGACTCCAGATTTCGCAATCCGGTTTCGATTGTATGTAAAAAGGATGGTGAATCGCCCTCAGATCTGAAATCCCCATTGTCATGGGCTTTGTACAAGGTGCACAGAGGACCATGATTCTGTAATATGTGCTGATTCATCCAGGTCCCTGTAAAGAATTTCTGTTCCTCAGAGGGTAAATACTTTTTCCAATGATAAAATATAGCTATAAACTGGTCAGAGATAATTGTAGGAATGTTATACTTTCCCCAGTGGGGACGGATGTAGGACTGATACGTTGAATCCTGCTCCCAGATGAAGTAAAAGCGTATCTTGTTTGCCACATATTCCATCTTTTCCGGGTGTTCTTCTTCGATGGTTTTTAATGCCCGGGCGATGGTATTTGTACCTCCCCATGCCTGAATCCATATGGGACGGTCATCAGATTCATCCAGAAGAACCATGACAATGTGTTGTGAGCCTGGAGTGATAGAATCCATCTCACCTTCCGCTTCCACGTTTCCAAGAAATGTGCGAGCCAGAAGGAATTCTGGTGTAGGATAAGTATTGTCATGCTTGAGAAGATTGGGATGGACTTTCCCATAAGCCTCCAGGAAGGGCAGGGTCCAGTCATCTCCTGCCCATTTGTGTCCATGCCAATGGTATTGTGAACTTGATGTAATAATGCCCTCGATATCCCATTCATTGGCATAAAGCAGGAATCGTACCAGGGAGCACTCGTCATCAATCTCTCCGTCGCTTGTGACGATAATACGTGTTTTTTCCACCACTCTCGAGTCCTTTTTAATGGTCGAACAGCTACTGGAGATCACAAGCAATAGAATCAATATATTAATATGATAATGCATATTAAATCAGTTTAAAAAATCTTTAATCCCAATCTAATTTTCAGGATTATTAATCCGTAAATATAGAAAATAAACGAAAATAAAAGAAAAAAAACGAAATAATTGATAAATAAACGAAATAAATTTATCTTTGCTTTTCATCATCCAAATATCAGCTCATGCTTGCTAACCAGCGAAAAGAAAAAATACTTGACCTGCTAAAGGAGGACGGTTCTGCAAAAGTTATCGATCTGGCCCGGATATTTAAAGTAACTGAGGTTACAATTCGCCAGGATCTGGAAAAACTGGAAAAAGATGGACTGGTGGTTAGAGAACACGGAGGTGTTCATCTTAAAAACGTAAGGGATCAGGTACGCAACTTCTCACTAATCAATCAGGAGAATCTGAAAGAAAAGGAAATCATTGCTCAAAAGTGTCTTGATTTTATTCATCCGGGAGATGCCATCATCCTTGATTCCGGATCCACAACAACCGAAATTGCCAGGAAGGTGAAAAACATGAATCAGCTGACTGTAATCACCAACGCCTTAAACATTGCTTTAATGCTGGGTGAAAATCCAAATATCGAAGTGGTAATGACCGGAGGAGAGTTTAAAGCTCCGACTTTATCCTTAACGGGACAGAAAGCTGCTGATTTTTTCAAAGGACTAAACGTTCAAAAACTCTTTTTAGCAACCGCCGGAATTTCTCTGAAATCGGGACTGACCTATCCGAGTATTAGCGATTTGGTGGTTAAAAAGGCCATGATTGATGCAGCTGAGACATGCTATCTTGTTGCTGATTCATCGAAAATAGGAATGAGTGCATTTGCCAGTTTAGGTGCCTTATCCCTTATCGATTATATCATTACTGATGAAGGTGTAAAAGAGAAACATTTACAGGTATTCAGAGAAAATGACATCGAGTTAATAATAGCTCAAAAGGATAAAAAACGAAAATAATATGAAAAAGCAGAACATAACCTTAGGGGTGATTATCGGAAACAGAGACTTTTTTCCTGATAAGCTTGTGTCGGAAGCCAGAACAGACATCTTGAAGGTGCTTGGAGAACAGGGTATTAAAGTAGTAATACTTGGAGAAAATGACAGCAAATTAGGGGGCGTTGAAACCTACCAGGATGCGCGTAAATGTGCCGATTTGTTTATAAAGCACAAAGAGGAGATTGCAGGGGTATTGGTAGTACTACCCAATTTTGGTGATGAAAGAGGAGTGGCAGACGCACTTCATCTGGCAGACCTGAAGGTGCCTGTTTTGATTCAGGGATATCCTGATGAACTGAATAAAATGAATGTAGCGAATAGAAGAGATTCCTGGTGTGGTAAGATCTCAGTTTGTAACAATTTATATCAATACGGAATCAAATATACGATCACCGATAAACATGTTGTATTGCCATCAGATCCTTCGTTTCAGGTTGATTTGGATCAGTTTTCGGCAGTTTGTCGCGTCGTTAAAGGAATGAAAAATGTGCGAATCGGGGCCATTGGTGCAAGGCCAACAGCTTTCAATACAGTACGATACAGTGAGAAGATCCTTCAGAAAAATGGCATCTCGGTTGTTACCTGTGATCTATCCGAAATTCTGGGCAATGCCGATAAAATGGAAAACTCGGATCAACGTGTAAAAGATCATCTGGAAAAAATCCACAGCTATGCCTCAAGTGGCAAGACTCCAGATGAGGCCATGTTCAAGATTGCAAAACTTGACGTGGTACTCAATGACTTTATGCAGGAGAACGATTTGGATGCCAACGCTATCCAGTGCTGGACATCAGTGCAGCAAAACTATGGATGCAATGTATGCACCAGCATGAGTATGATGAGTGAAAATATGATCCCGAGTGCCTGTGAAGTGGATGTTACAGGAACCCTGAGTATGTATGCCTTGCAATTAGCCTCCGGTTCTCCAAGTGCCCTGGTGGATTGGAATAATAACTATGCTGATGATGACGAAAAATGTGTGCTGTTCCATTGTGGAAACTGGGCAAAATCTTTCCTTCCGGATATTGAAATCAGCAATGCACCAATTCTGGGTACTACAGTGGGAGTTGAAAACACTTACGGTGCCCTGGATGGCCGTTCACCTGCATCCCCATTGACATTTGGGCGAATCACAACAGACGATACCAAAGGCATTATGAAAGCATATGTGGGCGAAGGACAGCTGACAGATGATGAACTGAAAACATTTGGTAACAGGGCAGTAGCTAAAATCCCTGACCTTCAGGGTCTGATGCAGCATGTATGTAAAAATGGGTTTGAGCACCATGTAGTGATGAATGCCTCACAAACTTCAGCTGCTTTGAAAGAGGCCTTTGAGAATTATATGGGATGGGAGGTATATCACCATAATGGCTAAGCTGCAAAGCAATATGGATAAAAAGGAGCTACTATTAAAGTCTGTATTACTGAGAAAGAACCTTCTCAAATATATCTTTATTGCAGGGGCTGGTCATACCGGAGGAAGTCTTTCCTGTGTGGACATTCTGAATGTGCTTTACAATCGTGTGCTTAAGGTGGATCCGGGAAATTTTAAAGATCCGGATAGAGACAGGTATGTCCAGAGTAAGGGGCACAGTGTTGAAGCACTTTATGTCACTTTAGCTGATCGTGGGTTTTTTCCGGAATCAGATCTGGAAACCCTCTGCAAATACCAGTCAGATTACATTGGACATCCTGCTAAAAAGATCAACGGTATTGAACAAAATACCGGCGCACTGGGACATGGTCTGTCCATTTGTGTGGGTGAAGCAATTGCTGCAAAGCTTGACAAGAAAACCCATCGGGTGTTTTCACTTTTAGGAGATGGGGAATTACCCGAAGGATCCAACTGGGAAGCTTTTTTGGCGGCGGCACATTATAAGTTAGACAACCTGTATGCCATACTCGACTACAATAAGCAACAGATAACAGGATCAACCAAAGATGTCATGAATACCGATTCTGTCAGGGAAAAGTTAGAGGCTTTTGGCTGGACAGTGAAGGAAGTGGATGGACACAACCACGAAGAAATCGAAGGGGCATTGAATAATGGTCCCCTGGAGAAAGGAAAGCCAAACTTCATCATCGCCCACACGATTAAAGGAAAAGGCGTGAGTTTTATGGAGGGAGAAGTGAAGTGGCATCACGGTGTGCCCAGCCCTGAACAATATGAGCAGGCCTTACTGGAATTAGATGGGGAGGAAGCATTAATCATGTAAATCATTGGATTGGACTAAATGAAAGAGAAGGATTTGAAAATGGGTAAAACCAATCAGGAGGTTTTTTCAGAAACCATACAGGAATTGGCCGCTACAGATAGAGATATTATTGTTGTGACCAGCGATTCCCGCGGTTCAGGGAAATTGGTCTCATTTGGACAAAAATATCCGGAGCAGATCGTAGAGGTGGGTATCGCAGAACAAAACCTTGTGGGTGTGGCCGCTGGCTTAGCTTCCGCAGGTAAAAAGACCTTTGCCGTATCACCGGCCAGTTTTCTGACGGCACGACCTCTCGAACAAATCAAGAATGACGTGGCCTATTCTGACAATCCTGTGACATTGGTTGGAATAAGTGCCGGAGTGAGTTACGGTGCCCTGGGCAGTACACACCATAGTCTGCACGATTTTGCTGCGCTCAGGGCAATAAACAACCTGATCATCATCGCTCCTGCGGATAATTTTGAGACTGAACAGGCGGTGCGTCATGCAGCTGTATCTGAAAAGCCTGTTTATTTGCGATTAGGTAAGAAGAGTATGCCTTTTCTGAATGAATCGAAGCAATCGTTTGAATTTGGGAAAGGAAGAGTAGTAAGAGAAGGAGCTGACCTGGCTATTATAGCTTCAGGTGAGACCGTTTATCCTGCTTTTGAGGCAGCCGAAGCCCTGGAGGAAATGGAGGGAGTGAAAGCAACTGTTGTAAGTATGCACACAATCAAGCCTCTTGATACTAGTTTACTGGATGAGTTATCAGCTGATGGCAGACCCATTATCACCATAGAAGAACACATGGTAAATGGTGGTTTGGGAGAATCCTGCGCCTCGTATCTTTTTCAAAATGGGGCAAGAAATCCGTTTTACATCATGGGTATTCCTGATGAGTACATGGTTTCCGGTTCACAGGCCGAAATTTTTAATCATTATGGAATATCTCGGGATGGTATTATGGCGAAAGCCAGGGAACTATTGGGAATCAGACAATAATTTTAAGATAATGAATAAAATTTCTCTCCGCTTATTTTTTCTATTATTTGCCTTTGGAACCTTATTTGGCTGCAGCCACCAGCAGGGTGATTTCCAGGATCAGCCAAAAAAAGTAGCGGTGATTATTTCCACACTAAACAATCCATGGTTTGTAGTATTGGCTGAAACAGCCGCCGAGCGGGCCAATGAGTTAGGGTATGAGGCTAATATATTTGATTCTCAGAATAACACGGCTCTTGAGACAGATCATTTCGAAAATACCATTGCTTCAGGATATGACGCCATCCTGTTCAATCCAACGGATGCGGATGGATCCATTGCTAATGTCAGGATGGCTAAAAAGGCCGGACTACCGGTATTTTGTATGGATCGTGAAGTAAATGCTACTGATGCGGCCACCAGCCAAATCCTTTCAGATAGTTATGCAGGTTGTGTGGCAATCGGTAAATATTTCGTGGAGAAACTAAACAAGAAGGGAAAATACGTGGAAATCCTGGGATTGGTAGGTGATAATAATACCTGGAGCAGATCCAAGGGATTTCATTCAGTAGTAGACCATTATCCGGAGCTGCAAATGGTAGCGCAGCAAAATGCTGATTTTGACAGGAATAAAGCCATGGAGGTGATGGAGTCGATTCTTCAGGTACATCCCGATATAAAAGGAGTATTCTGTGGTAATGATGCTATGGCAATGGGAGCTTATCAGGCCTTGATATCTGCTGGTAAAGCAGAGGAAGTTATGGTTTTTGGATTTGATGGAGCTGGTGATGTGATCAACTCAATCCAGCAAAAAAAGATCCTGGCAACCGGAATGCAGTTTCCGAAATTGATGGCAAAAACTGCAGCCAACTACGCACATGAATATTTTAATGGTAAGCGTGACTTTGCGCAGAAAGTTCCGGTGACTGTAGAAATGGTAAATCAGGAGAATGTCGATAAATATGTCGCTTACGGAGGTGAATGAAAATGAAAAAAGGAATTAAATATACAATTGGAGTAGTAGTTGCCGGAATTGTGATTTACAATTCTCTATACTTCCGACCTTTAGATGAAAAGTTGTCCAAAGGGCAGGAAATCGAATTTGATGCCAAATCATTTGTCGATGGCATTTGGGAAAATGATTTGTTTGCTGTTTATGAATCTGCCTTAGATCTGACCAGTCTTATTGACCAGCTTATTGGGGATCCTGAGCTCACTTTTGAACTCGAGTCAAAAGCCCTTGGGATAGGTAATATCGGTTATTTCAAGGTTAAGGGGGAAGGGATTGTGCTGAGCGTTAATGAAAACAATGTTATGCTGAAGGTAGGTGACCAACCAGTAGAAATTGAAACAGAATTCATCTTTGGCAATGCTGTTCGGGATGCTTCCGGACTCGTTCAGATCAATGATTATGACAAAACATCTGATTTTAATCTAATCTCAGAAACGATCAATAATAGAATTAGAAAAGTAGTAATTCCGGATTTCAGGGCAAAGGTTATGAAAGGAAACTCGGTAATCTTTAAAGGTGCTATTGAGCTGAATAGAAATCACCTGGACATAAGCCAGCTTGAAGTGATCCCGGTTTCAATCCAAATAATTCCATAGCATGCAATTCCTTCTTGAAGCAGAAAATATTACCAAGAAATTTCCGGGTGTTACCGCGCTCAAGGAGGTTAATTTGAGAATGCATAGAGGAAAAGTCACTGCTTTAATAGGTGAGAATGGTGCAGGAAAATCAACCTTGCTGAAGATCATGTCTGGTATATATACAGACCATAAAGGCAGAATTACTTTCAAAGACCAGGTAATCCAGTTTTCTTCTCCAAAAGATGCCCAGGATCTCGGAATTTCCATCATCCACCAGGAGTTGAATCTGATACCTCAACTCACGGTATCTCAGAATGTTTTCCTGGGAAGGGAATTGGTCAATAAATTCGGATTTCTGGATAAAGAGAAGATGATTCAAAAAACCCGGGAGTTACTGGATAGATTGAAGTTGGAAGTTAATCCTTTAGCTCTTGTGAGTTCACTAAAAGTTGGTCAGCAGCAAATTGTAGAAATTGCTAAGGCCCTGCTGACCGAATCTGAAGTGCTATTTATGGATGAACCCACTTCTGCGATTGGCGATAGTGAGACTGAAGTGCTTTTTCAGATTATCCATCAATTGAGAGCTGAGGGGAAATCCATTGTTTATATTTCACATAAACTGGATGAGCTTTTTACTCTTGCTGACGATTTTGTTGTACTGCGTGACGGTGAGGTTGTCGGAACAGGAGAAATGAATAAAATTTCTCGTGATGAGCTCATTAGTATGATGGCAGGAAGGGAAATTAAGGTATCTGATAAGTCAGAAAAGAAGAAATCTGACAAGCAGGTACTGCAGGTGCTAAACCTGAACTTAAAGAACCCGGAGAATCCAGAGCGACCCATTTTAAAAAACATCAGTTTTGAACTGAACAGGGGAGAGGTGTTGGGGGTATACGGACTGATGGGTGCTGGACGTACCGAGCTTTGCGAAAGTCTTTTTGGTCTTCATCATCTTTCATTAACAGGAACGATTGCCCTGGATGGTGAGAATACAAACATAAAATCCCCGGTCGAGGCAATTAAGTATGGTATGGCATTGGTGCCTGAAGATCGAAAGATGGATGGCATAATTCCCGGAATGTCCGTATCCGGGAACATCAGCCTTACTGTTATTGACAAAGTGACAAGATTCGGATTGCTTAATAAAGGAATTGAATCAAAGCTCTATGACAAACATATTAAGGAATTAAATATAAAAGCCAGTTCCGCAAAACAACTCATCAGGACCCTGAGTGGAGGCAACCAGCAAAAAGTAGTTCTTGCAAAATGGATTGAGCGTGATCCAAAGGTGCTCATGCTCGATGAGCCAACCAGGGGGATTGATGTGAATGCAAAAAATGAAATTTATGAGCTGATTTTGAAACTGGCCAGCGAGGGCATATCCGTTCTGGTCGTATCATCGGAAATACCTGAGATATTGTCTATTTCGGATCGAATACTCGTGATGTCGGAAGGTCAAATAACCGCTGAATTTAGCATTGAAGAAGCAACGGAAAGTAAAATAATGAATGCTTGCATCCCGGAAAATATTACCCAATGATATCATTAAAGAAATATTCAAATATTGCCAGGTTCCAATCCCTTATTGCATTGTTCATCCTGTGTCTTGTATTGGCTCTCCTGTCTGATAATTTTATGACCGCAGATAATTTTTGGAATGTGATGAGACAAATTTCTGTCAATGTCTGCATTTCAGTGGGAATGACCCTTGTAATCCTCACGGCCGGTATTGATCTTTCAGTAGGTTCAATTTTAGCCTTATGCGGGGCTATTACAGCTGGACTATTGAAGTATGGGATTGGCATTCCTTCATTTAATCTGTTTATTGGATTCACTGTATTTGGGGTAGTAATTGCCGGACTATTAACCGGTGGTGCTATGGGTTTTATCAACGGATATGCTATAACCCGATTTAAAGTCCCTCCATTTGTGGCAACCCTGGCCATGCTCACGATGGCACGCGGTTTTACCATGCTCTGGACCAAGGGACATCCTATCACTGGACTGGGAGATTCTTTTGGCTTTCTCGGAACCGGGTGGTTTTTAGGTATTCCAATGCCGGTTTGGGTTTCAGGAATCGTTGTATTCTTTGCCGTGATCCTTACTAATAAAACCCGCTTTGGAAGGTATGTATACGCCATTGGAGGAAATGAAAATGCTGCCAGACTATCGGGGATTCCAATTACCAGGATCAAAATTTTGGTTTACTCCATGGCTGGTGTGTTAGCTGCTGTTGGAGGATTGTTAGTAACTGCCCGATTGGATTCTGCACAACCCAATGCGGGTATTAGTTATGAGTTGGATGCAATTGCTGCTGTGGTTATTGGAGGCACTTCTTTGTCCGGGGGCAGAGGAACCATATTAGGGACCGTCCTGGGAGCAATGATTATAGGTGTGCTCAATAATGGCCTGGTCTTACTTAATGTGTCACCATTCTGGCAGCAAGTCATTAAAGGATTGGTAATTCTTCTGGCTGTGATCATTGATAAATCAAATAAGAAAAGCGAATAAAAATAAAATGTCTGATTCACTAATACTTGCGATTGATCAGGGTACCAGCAGTACCAAAACGATAATTTTTGATGCTCAGGGGAAAGCTGTTTTCAAGGCATCCGAGCCGCTCAAAACCCATTACCTTGAAGGTAACAGGGTGGAGCAGGAGCCCGAAATGATTTATCAGAATGTATTGAATTCTGTTAAAAAGTGCCTCAAGGGCTTCAGGTCCGCCGGTGGAAACATTGGAATGATCAAAGCTTGTGGTATCTCAAATCAGCGGGAGACATTCGTGCTGTGGAACAAAACAGGCAAGCCGCTTTATAACGCAGTGGTATGGCAATGTAAACGATCTGTTGAAGTTTGTGAGAGGCTCAGGAGCGAGGGACTGGAATCCAAAATCAAACAAAAGACAGGACTTATTATCGATCCGTATTTCTCAGGCACAAAAGTAATCTGGCTATATGAAAATGAACCCGAAATCAAAGAGGCAATTGATCAGGGAGAAGCATACTTTGGAAATATTGATTCATGGTTACTCTTCAAGATGACAAATGGACAGTCTTATATGACTGATTTTACCAACGCTTCACGGACCCTGTTTTTTAATCTGAATGACTTACAATGGGATCAGGAATTACTAGCCAATTTTGGCTTATCCAATTTGAACTTGCCAGATCTAAAACCATCATCCTGTCAGTTTGGTGAAACCAATTTCGATGGTTTACTCGATAATCCAATCAGAATTTCGGCCATGATTGGTGATTCACATGCTGCTGCTTTTGGGGAAGGCTGTTTTAAACCGGGAGATGCCAAAGCAACAATGGGCACAGGCAGTTCCATTATGATGAATATTGGCAGGGAACCTAAAATCTCTCAGAATGGTATGGTAACTACGATCTGCTGGAGCACTTCGGATCGTGTAGATTTTGCATTTGAAGGCATCATCATTTCGGCAGGTGCCACCATTGAGTGGGTTAAAAATCAACTGAAATTATTTGAAGATACCGGCGACCTGGAGCAGATCTGCCTTTCATTGGATGACAATGGCGGAGTGTATATCGTGCCTGCTTTCAGTGGACTGGGTGCTCCGCACTGGGATATGAGCAGGAAGGCCAGCATTGAAGGTTTATCATTTGATTCTACCAAAAAACATATCATTCGCGCGGCTGTTGAATCTGTCCCCTATCAGATCAAAGATGTGATTGCAGCTATGGAGGCTGATTCGGGTACTCCTGTTACAGAGCTTAAAATTGATGGAGGGATTACCTCCAATAAGTTCGTTATTCAGTTTCTTGCCGACCTGCTGGAGCGAAAAGTGACCAATATTAAAATAACAGATGTATCTGCGCTGGGAGCAGGTTATCTTGCCGGACTCCAGGTTGGTGTATATAAAAGCATTGAAGAACTCAAAACCTTCAATCAGGATTCCAAAAGCATCCTGGCTGGAGCGAATTCGGGGAAAGTGAAGAAATATTATGAAGGTTGGAAAAATGTAATTTTAAGATGATCAACGGCAAACCATTGAAAATATCATAATCCCGGATTCATAAACAATGTTATCTGAATAAGTATGGACAAAAATAAAATGATGAAAACTCCAACTACTGCAAGATTAGTATTAATTGCTGTTCTGCTTATTGGACCTGGACATCTAATGGCAGAGACGAACTATAAACCGCGGGTAATTGTTACAAGCGACGGAGAGGTTGATGACGAATGTTCCCTGGTCAGGTTCCTGCTTTATGCCAATGAATGGGATATCGAGGGTATCGTAACATCCAGTTCACAATATCATTGGCACGGTCACAGATGGGCTGGCGATGACTGGGCCAAACAATACCTGGATGCCTATGCAAAAGTCCATCCTAATCTGCTCAAACATGACAGTGAATATCCCACTCCGGATTACCTTCGGGATCGAACGTTTCTTGGAAATGTGGAAACGGAGGGTGAGATGGACTCCATAACTCCAGGCTCAGAGCATATTGTCAGTGTCCTGCTGGACAAATCAGATGACCGTCCCGTCTGGCTCCAGGCATGGGGAGGTACCAATACAATTGCCCGGGCCCTGAAAACCATAGAGGAAGAACATCCTGAGGAGATGGAATATGTGGCGAACAAGATACGCTTCTACTTTATTTGGGAACAGGATTCTACATATCAAACTTTTATCAGACCCCATTGGGGGAAGTATAACATAATGACTATCATCTCCGACCAGTTTATTGCCATATTTTACCATTGGAAAAAGTATTTACCAGCCGAACAACAGGAATACCTTATGGGATCATGGATGAAACAAAACATTTTGCAGAATCATGGTCCCTTATGTGAATTATATAAAGCCCATGAGAATGGAGATTTCAGGTCTGAGGGTGATTCACCTGCTTTCATGCATACAATTGAGACAGGATTGCGAAATCTTGAGTCTCCCGATTGGGGTGGTTGGGGTGGACGCTATACCAGAGTCCGGGAAAACACCTGGCTTGATCCTGTTCTGGATCCGACCTACCAGTATCCTGAGGGAAGATGGTACGGGAATTCAGCCTGGGGACGCGAACGCCTCAAGGAAGAAATCCCAAATGACAAAGAACTAACAGAATATCTCAAACCCATATGGCGATGGACAGAAGCGTTTCAGAACGACTTTGCATCGCGGGCGGACTGGTGCATAAAATCATTTGATGAGGCAAACCATGCGCCAGTGGTTGTGCTGACCAATCCGAAGGACATGAAAGTTCGGCCGGGGGCGACAGTTAAACTCAGTGCAAAGGGTACAAGCGATCCGGACGGGGATGAACTGGAGTATCATTGGTGGCAATACCGGGAAGCAGGATCTTATAGAGGAATCATAGAAATAAATGATGAAGGAAAGCAGAAAGTCTCCTTCAGGGTGCCCAGAGATGCTGGTAGTGGTAACTCCATCCATATCATCTGCGAGGTTACGGATTCCGGCACACCACAATTAACAAGATATCAAAGGGTAGTTGTCAAAATTGAATAGTAGATGCTTATGTCCAAGGATCTGATGGGTCGTATTTCTAAGTAAGAATTCCAGGTTGTTACCAGGATTATTCCAGGATTATTCCAGATTGTAGTTATTTCTTCGTTTTAAATTAAATTATAAAACCATGAAAAGATATTTTTTTACTGCAGTAGCGTTTTTACTATTTATCTCTATTTCCTGGTCACAACAACTTGCATTTCCAACAGCTGAAGGATATGGGAAATATACCGTTGGTGGACGTGGCGGAGATGTATATGAAGTCACGAATCTCAATGATTCAGGTGAAGGTAGCCTGCGGGCAGCGGTAGAAACCGAAGGACCCAGAACTGTGGTATTTAGAGTTTCCGGAACGATAGAGCTTAAGAGCGATCTGCGGATTAAAAACCCCTATATTACTATTGCAGGACAAACTGCACCCGGAGATGGTATCTGTATCAAGACATATCCTCTCAATATTAGTGCCGATGAGGTGATCATCCGTTATATCAGGGTTCGATTGGGTGACGAAGCTTTTAAGGATGCCGATGCCGTTTCAAGCAGGTATGTGAAGAACCTTATATTGGATCATGTTTCTGCAAGCTGGAGTGTCGACGAGGTTATGTCTATTTATCATGGTGAATATACAACAGTGCAATGGTGCATAGTTTCAGAAAGCATGTTCAATTCCAACCACCCTACAAAAAATAACCATGGATTTGGAGGTATTTGGGGATCTAATTATAGTACTTATCACCATAACCTGATAGCAAATAACTCCAATCGTAACATCCGCTTCGCCTCAGGATGTGGCAATACAGACTATCGTAACAACGTAATATACAATTGGGGATTTGAGTCAACATACGGTGCTGAATCTCAGCAGCTGGGTAATAGTAAGTTCAATTTCTCTAATATCAACGTGGTAGCCAATTACTATAAACCGGGACCAGCAACTCTACCAGGTAAAATGTCCCATCAAATTGCAGCACCCTGGTCACGTAATGGAGATAGTGATTATGGTAAATGGTATATTGCAGATAATGTAATGGTAGGTAGTCAGGAAGTAAGCAGCGATAATTGGAAAGGGGTTGTTCCTTCCTTAACAGCTATAAAAGGTGTCCAGGAAAAAAACCCGAATAATTTAGATGCGATTCCGGGTTTAAAACTTGATAAACCCTGGCCTGCAATGGCAATCAGCAAACAAACTGCTGAAGAAGCTTATAATTCTGTCCTTGAACATGTAGGAGCCAGCTTGCCTAAAAGAGATGCTGTTGACCTTCGTATTATTGACGATGTTAGAAATGGATATGCAACTCTTGAAGGCCCTTCCTATGAAAAGCATTATAAAGTTTCTGATACATCTAAGAACTGTGGAATTATTGATTCTCAAAATGATGTAGGTGGTTGGCCTGAACTGAAAAGCAATCCTGCACCAACAGATTCTGACCATGACGGCATGCCTGATAAGTGGGAAAAGAAAAATGGTCTAAACCCAAATGATGCAGAGGATAGAAATAATGTTGGGAAAGATGGATATACAATGATGGAAAAGTATTTAAATAGTATTATATAATGTTAATTCTATCTTGAAAAAATGTTTGACAATGTGGACCTACCCCATTAATGTGGACGCTGAGTTAAGCTAGGCTGCATTTTTAAAATTAATATTATTTATTTCAAATTCTTCGATTGTTTTATATGCAGGCGTTGAGATGATTCGTTTGTTACAGAACGATAAAATTAAAGTAGATAAAGCTAGACCAAATTCTACGAACAGTACTTTTCATTATAAGTTAAAAAGTGAATGGCCGGAAAAATAAAAGAAATTGCGAACTATTAAAAACAACCTAAAAAGAGTAAACCTATGATTTACAAGTATTTTAAGATCCGGAAACTTAGCAAACCTGCCATGTTGATACTGGCAGGGTTCATCACATTTGGCATGGTTGTTCAAGCCGTACCGCGTCAAGAGATGTCCTCCTCAAAAAAAGGATCCCTTCCATCATCTATAAGTGAAGAGACGGCTCAGACAGATAGCAGACCTCGGGTGATTGTGACATCGGACGGTGAGATAGACGACCAGGCCTCGATGATTCGATTTTTGCTGTATACGAATGAATGCGATATCGAAGCGATCGTGTTATCATCTTCACAGTATCATTCGGAGAGTCATGGTCATTGGGCGGGAAATGATTGGGTTGACCCCGATCTGGATGCCTACGAGCAGGTCTATCCAAACCTGTTAAAACATGATCCTCGCTATCCAACACCCGAATATCTTCGTGCACGAACGGCTGTGGGCAACGTGAAGGTGGAAGGGGACATGGCCGAACCCACGGAAGGCTCAAATCTTATCATGAAGGTTCTGCTGGATAAAAATGACGATCGACCGGTATGGATGCAGGCCTGGGGTGGTACGAACACCATTGCCCGCGCATTAAAGACGATTGAAGAAGAGCATCCGGAGCGGATGGTTGAAGTCGCTGCGAAGTGCCGTTTCTACTTTATTTGGGAGCAGGATGCGACCTATCAGGAATACATTCGTCCGCATTGGGGTAAGTATAATATCCCCACAATTGTCTCAGATCAGTTCGAGGCGGTTGCGTACCGTTGGAAACAAATTCAGCCTAAAGAAATGCAGGCCTATTTCGAAGCGGCGTGGATGAAGGAAAATATTCTGGAAAACCATGGTCCTCTGTGTTCGATCTACCCAGCCCACAAGAAAACCTCCCAGAGAAACGGCTTCGAGTATTACGCAGGAGATTTTTTATCCGAAGGCGATTCACCCTCGTTTTTTCACAACATTGTGACCGGGTTGAGAAACATGGAGTCGCCTGATTGGGGCGGCTGGGGTGGCCGTTATGTGCTGGTGCGTGAGAACACCTGGCTTGATCCGGTACCCGTTGAAGGATACACCTATCCGGAAGGACGCTGGTATACAAAAAACGCATTCGGACGGCAAGGCACGCGGGAGAAAAAGACCTCCGAAACCCATGCCGATTATCGTGAATATCACAAACCTATGTGGCGTTGGACGCCTGCGCTGCAAAACGACTTCGCAGCGAGAGCGGACTGGTGTATCGAATCATATGAAAACGCCAATCACCCACCAGTGGTCAGGCTCAATCATGCCGTGG
>CAVZPP010000015.1:0-9976 GCA_963777115.1 uncultured Bacteroidaceae bacterium
ATCTGCCGCTAATTGCTTCACTTTCTATAAGTAAGTTATGGTTACCCGGTCAGTCTTTTGAAAACTGTTATCCAGGCTGGGCTGAGGATTAAAGTCAGGGTGATCAGTGACAGGATCGTTTGGTAGGTGAATTCTGTAACTATTCCTGTTTTTTCACCAACGGAGAGGATGATAAAACTGAATTCTCCAACCTGGGCCAGCATCGCTCCTCCAAGCAGACTATCCTTCCAAGTTTCCCCAAGCATAGGCATCATACCTGTATTTACAGCAGTATTAAGAATAAATACCAGGCCAACTAAAAAGAGTATGACACCCCAATTTTCCAGCAGGAATTTAAGGTTAAGCGCCATGCCCACAGAAACAAAGAAAATTGCTACGAAGAAAATATAGAATGACTCAAGCGTGACATGAATCCAGTCCGTTTCACGTATTGAACGTATATAGATCCCTGCGATAAAAGCACCCACATAGGGCGAAAGCCTGAAAAACTCTGTGGCCATAACCATTCCAAAACAAATGGCCAGTGCCATAAAGATCTGCAGTTCCTTATGCCCTTTGAAATATTTTATAAATGGAAGATGTACTTCCCTTTTTCGCAAAAGCATTACGATCAGCAGCACCAGGATGCTGACCCCATTCATTCAATAATTTAATAACAACAGCTGTGCTGCTTATAGTTATTACAAAACTTATGAGCAATACCCGGATTAATTTCCACTCGAGGAATATTCCCAGAAGAAGGATGACACCAGTCGTCAGAATGACCTGGATGATTGTTCCGAAGATTGGGATTTTCCAGTTTTTTAGTAACTCTTGTAATGAAATCTCCATGCCCACAAAAAAGAGAAGGAATATCAAACCTACGGTCTCGAATTGTTTTAGCAGGGAAGTATCCTGGACGAATCCTATTGCATGAGGACCCAATAAGATTCCAACAAACAAATAGCTAACGATGTAAGGTATACGAACGGTTTTAAAGATCAATCCTATGATCAGGATAGAAATGATAATAAGGGTATAAATCGGTATCAGTGTATCAACATGCATCTGTCCTGTAATCCTTAATGGGTGCACTTGTACTATCAATATGTGCCTGTTGCAACATCTTCTCAAGTTAAGAAAATTAACAACGATGAAGATTTCCTGCATCCTCTATTATGAGTATTTTGCCCATAAATTACTTTTGGTTTTAACTACCTGCAATTTATGTGTTAAGTGTCACTGAATTATCACAGAGAGATCAAATTATCTTTTTAATAGTGCTATCATTGTAAATGCCCCGACTGAGAATTTTATTCCGCCGGCTCGGACGTGACCGGCTCCTGACCGTTATTACCGTTTGCGGACTTGTGGCAGGCATCAGCGCCTTCCTGGTATTGTTCATTCACGTGATGAATGAACGGCAGTTCGACAGGCATTTCCGGAACTATGAGAACATCTACCGGGTACTCTCCCCACCGGCTCATATAGACCAGGCCCCATGGGCCAGGAGCCTGGGAATTGTCCATCTTGCGGCAGGTAACATACCCGGTATTGAACTGGCCACACAATTCACCCATTGTGACGGTGGCCGGATCAGGATCGGGGAGCGATCCATGGAACAGGACCATATCATGTCGGTGGATGAAGCATTCATCCGGATGTTTGGAGTGGAAAGCAAGATGGGGGATCTGAGGGACCTGGAGAAGCCCAATACCGTTTTCATATCCGAGGATTTTGCAAGGAAGTATTTCGGGGACGCAGGATCCTGTGGGACAGCAGATCCATATTGATGCCCTGCAGTATGTCAGGGACCTGGGGCCTTATGAGATAAGGGGAATTTTAAGAAATACGAACCCCAGGACACATTTCAGGTATGAGCTGCTGATCTCCCAGAAAGGAGAGCTGCGGGAACGCTTTGAGAGTCTGCCCGACCGCAAGATAGCCTGGACCTATAACTATTACAGACTGAGCGAAGGAGTGGATCCGGACAGGGTAGCCGGGCAGCTAAAAGCCTTCTATGACAAAAGCAGCCTGAAAACTGCCCGTGGACCGCAGGAGTATGTGTTCAGGCTTTTTCCCCTGAAGGATATACACCTCATGTCCGATTGCAGGTTTGAGCTCAGGGAACGGACCAGTACACTGAACATCCCGCTTTTCATGCTTATTTCCATTGTGATACTGATGGTGACCCTGCTCAATTTCACAAACCTGAGCATGGCCAAAATCCTGAAGCGTTCCCGGGAATTCGGGTTGAGGAAGACCCTGGGTTCTGGAAATTCCAGGCTGGTATGGCAGGTAGCTGGGGGAGGTGTTCATTGTTTGCAGTCTGTCCATCCTCATTTCCCTGATCCTGATTGAACTGTTCCGTCCCATGATGAACCGCATGTTCGCCATTGAATTTGATATCTACTATCATGATCCCATGGTGCCTGTCAGCCTGTTGCTTGTGCTGTTGTCCTGCCTGGCCCTGAGCGCATTATTTGTCACAGGTTTTCTACTCTCCAGGAACAGCACCATAGATATCCTGTCCGAGAAGGTCAATTTTTCCGGGAGCGTGATTATGCGGATCCTGCTGATGCTGCAGGTGGCTGTCGTAATGATGTTGATTTCAGGCACTCTTCTGGTCAACAAGCAGGTTCACTTCATGCTTGACAAGCCGCTGGGATTTAATGAAGAGCAGGTTGTGGTGCTTCATATCAAAGACCTGTCAAAGGATCCCATGGTATTTATCAGGGCACTTGAAGCTCAAAACACTGTGGCCTCGGCAGGAATGACCTTACAACATTTCGGGTATCCGGCTCAGGCCATATCCCTGGAAAATCTTGGACTGGAAGGCAATGCTGAGTTTGTCTTTGCCAATTATTCCTACCTGAAAACCATGGGTATTCAGCTCCTCCACAACTGGATTCCCCCTGATGCGGATACCGTGCGGGGGATGGTCGTGAATGAGCACCTGTATAAGCGCCTGATGGAACGACACGGGAGCATGGAGGCCCTGCAAACCTTTCAATCAACTCAGCCCCTGGAAGAGGGGCAACAACCCATCAATTTCGTGGGTGTGGCGGCAGATTTTAATTACAGCTCGGCCCACGAAACCATTGGTGACTTTGCCTTCTGGCTGGATGAATCGGCCAACCGGGCACGTTTCACCCACATCCGGCTAAAACCGGGCAATCTGCACGATGCCATGGAGACCATCAGGAACATCTGGGGGGAGCATTATCCCGGGCAGGAACTCAGCTATTTCTTCCTGGATGAGAAAATTGCCAGCCAGTATGCATCAGAAATATTACTTCAGGAAGGTTCTGCTTGCATTCTCCATAGCCGGCATCATCATCTGCCTCCTTGGTATGAGCGCAATGGCCCTGTTCATTGCCCGGCAACGCACCAGGGAAATAGGCATCCGGAAGGTGAATGGTGCAGGCATCACCCGGATCCTTGTGTTACTCAGCAAGGATTTCGTAAAATGGATTCTGCTTGCCTTTGTTCCGGCTATTCCGCTCATCTACTATGCTATGAGACGGTGGCTTGAGAATTTTGCCTATCGAACCGACCTGAGCTGGTGGATCTTCGCCCTGGCTGGAATGATTGTTCTGGTCATCACCCTGTTCACTGTAATCCTCCAGTCCTATCGCAGCGCCTCCAGGAATCCGGTGGAGGCACTCAGGCATGATTAAAAATTACAGGGGGATTGCATTTCTTTAGTCTTCTATCTTTAAAATACCGTACAAACCTCTGGAAATTTATGTTTCACATGAATTAAATCATCGAGGGCGACCAGCCCTTCAAGATGATCTGCGGGGAGCCGAAGGTGGTTGAGTGACTTGCGTACTTATTTGTCATCATAGTGTCCAATGGCTGAAACTACCAGTACAACAACTCTGGCTTCATAGACTTTATAGATGACCCGGTCTTTTCTGTTAATTCGTCTTGACCAGTATCCCGCTAATTGATACTTGAGCGGTTCAGGATTACCTGTTCCTTCATATGGGGTAATCGACAATTCCAGGAAGATTTGTTCTATTTTTCTGATTACAGATTTGTTACCCGATTTGTAATGTGCCTGCAGTTCCTTTCTTGCCTTGGAGGAGATCTCTACAGTATACTTCCCCATATGTCGTCCGGATCCTTTATCCTTATGGATTGCTGTTTTGAATATTCTGCTTCGGCTTCCTGTACGGTCTGAATTAATTC
Source organism: uncultured Bacteroidaceae bacterium (assembly GCA_963777115.1). Classification (GTDB taxonomy): domain Bacteria; phylum Bacteroidota; class Bacteroidia; order Bacteroidales; family SM23-62; genus SM23-62. The sequence continues at coordinate 4,177 of CAVZPP010000015.1, forward strand.
ATTATTAACCGACAGGCGGTCAGCATCATTAAGCGGAACAATAACATATGCTTTGTCTTTTCCGCGCTGGACAATAATCTGTTCATTCTGATCCGCCAGGTCAAAGTACTTTTTCTGTTGGTCCCTGAATTCCCTGCTGCTTATTATTACCATGTCACGATATATGTACCAATATGGTACAAATATACAAAAATTCCTTGCGCCAGCCTATTCCTTTCACTTTAAGTTTCACATGAAATAAATCATCGAGGGCGATCAGCCCTTCTAGATGATCTGCGGGGAGCCGAAGGCGTTTGAGTAAACTGAATTACAAATCTGGGTCAGAAGATGACAGGTCCTTTTTTAGGGCATCATTGATATATTGATTTAGTGATACGCCCCTCATTGCAGCATGGTGTGCAGCTTTTTTGTGTAGTTCTGGAGATAAACGAATATTGAGATTTCCTTTGTAAGATTTCTCAACTGGTGAGTTGGTGCTGTGACAATCTTTAATATGCTCATCTACCATATATTTGAATCCTTCCTCAAGGTCGTTAACAGTTGAACCTTCAAAGGTAATCAGGTCATTCACCCCTTCAACCTTACCATAGAACACCCTGTCCTCGGCTGCGTAATGTACAGAGCCGATGAATCCTTTATACTTCAAGACATCATTCATATCACGTTCTTTAATTTAAGTTCTTGAATAATCAAATCTATCTGATATCTTTTCAGGACATTGCCCGGATGAGGTCTGTGCAACTTTATAGCATGTTTTATTACCTCATTATGAAAGACAACCCTGGATCCGGATCCCTGTAATTCCTCATATCCTAAACCTCTCAAAAGTCTGATCAACTCATTATAGGTGAAATCTGTTGGTTTTGAGATAAACCTTCTGAGAAGCTTTTCCTGTTTAGTCATCAAATATAAATTGTTCCTATAAAGATACAGAAGAAAGTTCAATATGCAACTAAAAGTCAGTGGCAAAATAGAAACATATGATCAACTGGTTTTCTTGAGGCACAAATTGCAAAAATTTATTTTCTGATTCAGTCATTGGAATCATATTGAACCAGGGAAAACCATCCCTTTTTATCCGTAAATATATTATTGATCTTCAGTCCTGATTTCTCTGCCATGTCCTGGATGAGTTCATTTGTGAATTTATGAGAGTTTTCAGTATGAATGGTCTCCCCTTCCCGAATATGAATAGTGTGCGTGAAATATGGACTGTCAATTTCCATTTCTGCTATAGCCTCCAGGTGCATTTCAATACGCATTTCCCTGCGATTGTAGAACGCAATATGTCTGAACTGTTCAGGTTTAAAACCGGTTTCTGCGATCTCGTTGATGGCATTCAGGATGTTCCTGTTAAAAGCTTTCGTAATCCCGTCGGCATCGTTGTAAGCGGCCTCCAGTATTTCCGTCTCCTTGACCATGTCAAATCCGACCAGAAGGGAATCTCCCGAATGCATCTTTTTTTTCAATCCCGACAGGAATCCTATTGCCTGTTTATGTGTAAAATTTCCAATGGTGCTTCCGAAAAAGCAGATCAACCGGTTACCTTCACCGGGAAGTGTGTCCAGATGATTCATGAAATCGGCCAGCCTGCCATTGATCTGTAATTCCGGAAAGTTATTTGAGAGTATTTCTGCCGACCTAACTATAGACGATTCACTGATATCAACCGGATAATACTTAACTGAGGGTATCCTTTCTCCGGGTAGAGCGTCCAGAAGGATAGAAATCTTTGAACAATCACCACTGCCCAGTTCAACAATGTCAATATTCCCATCGGTTTCAACCAGGCTTGATGAGATCTTTTTAAGAATGGACTTTTCTGTTCGGGTATGATAGTATTCGGGAAGGGTGGTAATCTTTTCAAAAAGCGCCGATCCTTCAGCATCATAAAAAAACCGACTTGAGATGTATTTCTGATCTGCGGAAAGTCCCGTGAATATTTCCCTGATCGTTTCCTCCCTGCTCTGCTGATCCAGGAGACTGGAGATAATAAATTGTTCCGGAATACCTGTTTCAAATGGATTGTCAGGATCATTACTCCATTCAAACCAGCCACCGTCATAAACCGATACCTTTGGCCATCCCATCAACCAGGCGTTAAACCAGGCTTCACTTCCCCGCCATCCTGTGCCACAATAAAAGGCCAGATGTTTATCGGGTGTGATTCCATTATTGGTCCAGATTTCAGCAATTTCCTGAAACTCGCGGGTGGTATGGTCAAATTGCGGTAATTTTCCATGTGGTAGGCATCGCTTCCGCAATCGGCAAAAACAGCCCCCGGAATTCGTCCTTTTGCTTCAATGTAATTGTAGCCACTTACTTCGCCAATATATTCCGGCCAGCTTCGCACACAAACCAATTCAGCGTTGTCTGAGGCAATCATTTCTTTTGCTTCAGGAGTATCAACTGCCAATTGCGGTTGAATTGGGATATTCGACCCCAAATTCTGAAACAGGACTTTTGCTTACATCTTCGGTACTGATTTCAAATCCCGCATCCTGCCACGATTGAAATCCTCCGTTAAGTACACGAACATCTTTTACTCCGGCATACATCATGATAAAAGCATTTCTGATTGCTCCAATATCTCCGGCTGCACTCCCCGGGAAAGGATCGTCGTTATCGGGAAACATAAATTTCCCATAAACAACAACAGTAGTATCAGAAGTGATTCCATGCTTTTCAAGAGCATTTTTTAACTCCTCAGGGGAACGCCGATTCCAGGTTTCGGGTGCTTCCAATGCCAGCGTATCCATATCGATGGCACCCGGAATATGACCACTTAAATAGGCATCCCGATTCCGGTAATGAGAATGTACAAGCACATATTTATCGTTTTCATATTGCGGCGGGGATCCACCGGTAATTAGTTGGTGTACCCAACGGGATGACACCAGATGTTTGTACCTTTTCAGCCTGTCCAGTGGCAGTGCATCATTTATCGCCCAGTCGGAAATAAATCGATAATAAACATTCACACGATTGAATCCCGACCTTATAAAACGTTCCGCAACTGTATTGATCTTTTCCCTGTCATACCCATAGATGATGAGCTCATATTCAGGCTTTATTCCTTTGTGCCTTACCATCTCGATCCAGTCCATATATTCCGTCCACCTGTAAGGAAGGCTTTTCGCACCGGGGATATGACCGCCTCGCGGTTCCTCCATAAGGCCCCATCCATTATATGCATCAACCGGCCGGATATCTATTATTCTCATTCCCGGTTTCCCAATCTTTTGTAAGAGCTGGTCTGTTGAAATTTCTGTCATAAAATAATTCTGTTTACATCTGTAATATACCTTGACCTGACCTGTTAGTCTTTAACGATCTCAACGCCCTTCCAGAAAGCGACCCTTCCTTTGATTCCATCGGCAAGAGGTCTAGGTTCAGGATAATACCAGGCTGCGTCATTGTTTGTTTTACCATTCACCTCCAGGGAATAGTAAGAGGCTGTTCCTTTCCAGTGACATACTGTATGTGTATCACTATTTTTCAGATATTCTCTTTTTACCGCCTCTTCAGGGAAGTAATTATTTCCCTCAACATTTACGATATCATTACTCTCAGCTATGACCGTATTATTCCAGATTGCTTTCATAATCTATTGATATTTAAGTTTTTAAAGTTAACGATTATTATTTATATGATTTTATGTGTAGCATATTACTTCAATTCATTGTTGTCTATATGAATTGTCGTTGAGAAAGGATATCCTTACAAAAGCCTCAAAAAAATAACTAATTCAGGACAGGGCATCCTGCTGAAATATTAGGTATATTTATTGAACAATTCCTTTATTTTTCACCCGACAAAGTAAAGATCCAGCTAACGACGTAAAGGCTGGCGAAATAGGAAATAGATATGAAAATGAGACGAGTTATTACAATTACTGTATTGCTTCTGGTAGCTTCTGCATTCAGCATGGCAAAAAATTATGTGATTACCGATCTAGGTGCAATACAGGACGGGGTCACTTTAAATACGAAAGCTATTCAATCCGCTATTGAACAGGCCACAAAGGACGGAGGAGGGAAGGTTATCATACCCGCAGGAGTATTTTTAACAGGAACATTGGACCTGAAGAGCAATGTAGAGCTGATCCTGGAAAAGGATGCTGTTTTGTTGGGTAGTACCCACATGAAGGATTATGCCAAAGGTATTGCCGGTTACGGTTTGATCATTGCAGGAAATCAGGAAAACATTACCATCTCCGGAGAAGGAACCATTGACGGACAGGGACGACAGTTGGCGCTGGCGATAGATAGTTTGCATCATACAGGCATCCGGCCCGATCCAGGATACAATTACCGGAGGAAGCGCCCTGGAACCCGGCCAAAGCTTTTTCAGATAAATCGTTGTACAAATGTTAAAGTCACGGGTATCACTGCCATGAATTCAGCTAATTGGGTTTTGAATTTCGAAGATTGCCTTGAACTTGAGATCGACCAGGTAACTGTTGAGAGTGATGCTTATTGGAATAATGACGGCATTGATATTGGAGACTGTAAAAATGTACGGATCACCAATTGCTATGTAAATTCTGCAGATGACGGGATCTGCCTGAAATCGTCCGATCCGGATTCTTTTTGTGATGAGGTTTATATTGCCAATAATACGGTCAGGTCGAGCGCCAGTGCTATTAAATTCGGTACAGCTTCTGCCGGAGGTTTTAAGAATGTGACAATTGAGAACATCACGATCTTTGATACGTTCAGGTCCGCCCTGGCATTTGAGATAGTGGATGGTGGGACGCTGGAGAATGTATCTGCCAGGAATGTGACAGCTACGAATACGGGGAATGCACTGTTTATAAAACTTGGCCATCGGAATATTAATGGTGAAACAGGTACTCTCAAAAATGTCCACGTAAGTAATTTAAATGTGGATATTCCCTATGAAGTGCCTGATATTGATTATAAGATCAGGGGACCGGAACTCCCCTTCTTCCATAATCCTTTTCCTGCATCAATATCGGGCCTGCCAGGACATTATGTTGAAAATGTAACGATTGAAAACGTGGAAATATCCTATCCCGGACGAGGAGATAAGGGGTATGCTTATGTTCCCCTGTGGAATCTTGAGTCGGTCCCTGAAGTGGAAAGCGATTATCCTGAATTCCATATGTTTGGGGAACTGCCCTCCTGGGGGATTTACGTTCGGCATGTGGACGGATTGAATATTAAAAATGTTCGGTTAAGCATCCGGGAAGACGATTTCAGGCCGGCATATGTTTTTGATGATGTAAAGAATCTTAAGATTGAGGATGGAAGTATAACGGCAAGAACTCAACATGCACAGGTTGTAATAAAAGATGTGACCGGGATGGAAATCAAGAGTCTCTTTGTAGATGGCAAGGAGCTTAAAGCGGTTCATTCATACGGCGTAAATAGCGGTATTGAGGGAGTAAGACCTGAAAAGCAGGTGGAAATTAAAAAGCAATAAAAGATGATCATGCTGCATCTGTGAATGCCAATTCTTCAGAAAAGCAGTAATATTTTAGGACGCTGTTTAACAAGGAAATTATCACAACCAATACATACATAATATGCAAAGAAGAACCTTTATCAGGAATGTAAGCAGCGCTGGTGTAGCTTTTACAATTGTTCCCAGTATTGCAGTTTCAGGGCTTGGCCATTCGGCTCCGAGCGACAAATTAAATATTGCCGGAATAGGTATTGGCGGAAAAGGTAAAGTTAACCTGGAGAATATAGTGGAACAGAACATCGTCGCTTTGTGTGATTGTGACTTTGATTATGCCAAAGAAATATTTAAAACCTACCCGAAGGCAGAGAAA
>CAVZPP010000016.1:0-790277 GCA_963777115.1 uncultured Bacteroidaceae bacterium
GCGCTCGGCGATGCGGCGGTCCCGGAGCAGCTCCGGCAGGGTGGGCGCCGCGGCTCGGCCTTGCTCTCGTCCTGCTGCTGCTGCAGCGTGTCGAGGAAGCGCATCTGCGCGCTCTTCCTGCTCGGCACCACCTTGGGCTCGGCGCCCTTGTCCGCCAGCGACGCGGGCTCGTCGGCGGGCGGCGGCGCCATCGGCCGGAGGCCAGGCAGGCCAGCAGGACGCGCCAGGCGGCCAGCTTGTGCTGCTTCAGGAGGGCCTCGGAGGGCAGGGGCAGATACCGAGGGCCCGCGTCCTCCATCTCCTTCTCCTCGCCGCCCTGCGCCTCCGCCTCGGCCTCCTTGGCCTCGGCCTCCTCGTCCTGGGGCACCAACGCGCTGGGCACGGGCTGCAGCAGGCTGTCGAGCAGGGGCGACACGGCCTCGATGACAGCGTCCAGGGGGAGCGCGAGCGGGGCCGGCAGGGCCGGCAGCTTCATCTCCCCGTCGTCCACGTCCATGGCCGCCGCCGCCGCCTCCGTCCCGGCACCCGCCGGCACGTCCCACTGGAAGAGGAGGGGGAAGAGCAGCTCCCGCACGGTGCGCTCCACGCCGGCGTTGGGCGAGGTGGAGGTGAGGAGTAGGAGAACCAGCCCTCCTCGGTGCTGGGCGAGAGCGAGGGCGCCACGGCGAGCGCCAGGCCCAGCGCCTCGGCGCGGCGGCGGAAGAGGCCCTGCCCGAGCGAGGCCGTGCCCATGCGGAGCTGGTGCGAGGGCGGGAGCGGCGTGCGCAGGAAGAGGCGGTTCTTCCCGCCCAGCTTGCCCAGCAGGCGCGCCGCCAGGTGGGCCGTAGGGGTAGGGCTGCGGCTTGAGGTGGTCGGCCAGCGCGCTCATGAGCGCCGCCAGCACCGTGGGCTGCTGCCCGAGCACGGGCCAGAGGTAGTCCTGGTTGAGGTTGTCGACCCAGAACTCGAGCGTGCGCAGGCCCAGGTTGGCCAGGTCCGGCTTGCCCTTGAGCGCGTGCAGGATGAGGCGCATCTGGAGGGGCAGGAAGGGGATGATGGAGCTGAGGCGCGCGGGCACGATGAGGCACAGCTCCACCAGCAGCTCGCGGACCGAGTCGTCCTCCTCGGCGCGCTCGTGCAGCTTGTACAGCGCTGTTTGTGGGTTTTCGTGGTGGGTTGGTTGGAATGTGTCATACTTACCTCGAATCAATCATGGGGTAGGCAGACGGTCATGCGCACCACACACACACACGCGCGCGCGCGCATGATGCCTACACACGCATGCCCACGCACGCCCACGCACGCACGCCCACGCACACACGCACCGATGAGGATCTGCGGCAGCAGCGGGTGGAGCTCGCGCATGAGGCCGTCGAGCTTGCCGCCCGTCATGACGCGGAAGAGCACGCGCAGCACCAGGTAGTACTGCTGCGGCTGGCGGGAGCGGAGCGCGAAGCGCAGGCAGAGCAGCACCAGGCGCGCCGCTGCAGGGAGCAGCGTCGCGTACTCGTTCTCCGTGGTGAACTTGGCCACCGAGGTGATGGCCGCCGAGAAGATGCGGAAGAGCGTCGCCGCCATGGCCTGCGGGGAGGGCGCGGGGGAAGGCGATGCCGCGCCGCCCCGCAGCAGCAGCGGCCGCCGCCGCCGCCGCCGTGGCCGGGGGCAGGACCACCAGCAGGGGCCGGGGCCGGCGCGGGGCCGGGCTGGTGCTGTCGAGCGCGGCCGCCACGCTGGGGTTGGCGTGCGCGTCGATCACGGCGGGCTCGGCCAGAGGCACTCGAGGTGGCGCAGGAGGAAGTGGAGCAGCGCCTCGCCCACGGCGGCCGCGATCTCGCGGATGTTGGCGCCGGGCACCTCCTTCTGGCCCGCCACGAGGCCCTGCGCGATGGCCACGAAGTACGGATCCTGCAGCATCACGTTGAAGTACAGCTCGAGGTGGCGGCCCAGCGCCAGGCGGAGGTGCTGCGCCTCCATCACCTGGAGCGCGCCGACGAAGATGTCGAAGACCTCCTTGGCCTCCTGCGGCGTGGCGCCCGCGTGGCGCGAGTAGACGCGGAGGAGGCAGAGGAGACCCCACTGGAAGAAGCTGGCCAGCAGCTCCTTCTCCTCGTCGTTCAGCGTGTGCGGCTGGCTGCGCTCCGGCATCGGCTTGTTGAGCGCGCGCGCCACGGCCTGCGCGGGGCTCACCGCGGCACCAGATGACCGTCTTGAGGCCGCGCATCATGGTCATGATCATCTCCTTGGCCGTGCGCAGCGAGTCGCCCGCCTCCACGCGCTCTGCCCGCTCCACCACCGCCGGGTTGGGCTTGCGCGGGAGGGACGACGAGGCACCAGAGCCGCTGCCGCCGCCGCCGCCGCCGCCGGGTGAGCCCATGGGCGACGACGCCGCGGACCCGCCGCCCGCCGCCGCCGTGGCGCTACTGGTGCCGGTGCCAGCGTTGGCGGGCGTGGCCGGGCGCGAGCGCGGGGCGGCGCCGGGGCCGCCGGGGACGCCGCCGGGGCCGCCGAGGCCACCGGGCCCGGGCGCCGGGTGAGAGAGCTGGCGGAGCGCGCCCTGGTCGTTGAGGTCCTGCTCCATGGCCCGGATGCGCTCCTGGGCCTCGAGCTTGGGCGCGTAGGCGCGGAGGGAGGCGAACTTGGCGACGAGCGTCTTGAGGATCCAGAAGAGGAGGCGGCGGCCGTTCTTGAAGCCCTCCTCCGTGGTGCAGTGCCGGCAGATGGAGTCCACCAGGTGCAGCATGAGGCGCACCGAGAGCATCTGCGTGGTGAGCGGCAGCGTGGGGTCCAGCACCTGCTTGGCGAAGAGGTAGATGACCGAGCCGAGCTGCGGCAGGGTCAGCTTCTCCCGCAGCGGCGCCACCAGCTCGCTCAGCATGTTGAGCGCGGCGGTGCGCAGCGCGTCGCTCGGTCGCCCGCTGCTGCTCGTGTGGCTGCCGCTGCCGCTGCCGCCCTCGCCCTCCGCCTCGGCCGGCCAGCCCTCCAGCGTGCGCTCGTCCACCAGCGTGTCGACGTGCGGGAGGAAGCCCTCGCGCAGGGCCTCGGCGCTGATGAGGCAGCGCATGGAGTGCAGCAGCTCCTTGCGGATGCCGCCAAACTCGCTGGGGCAGGCCCGCAGGAGCCACACCACGGCCGTCACCAGCGCGTCGCGCCGCCCGACAAGGAGGCGCACCTGCGCCCGGCTCCACGAGAGGAAGTTGAGCGTCTTGATCTGCAGCGTCATGAACTCCTTGAAGAGCGCGCGCTGCACCAGGGGCGCCCGCGGGGGCGGGTGCAGGCCCAGCCCGAGCACGGCCAGCTCCACCAGCCCCTGGAAGGAGGCCGGGGGATGGGCCGGCTGCTGCTGCTCCGCCGCCGGCTGCTGCTCCGCCGCCGACTGCTGCTGCTGCTCCGCGCCAGGGGGGCGCCGCCGCCGCCGCCGTCGCCGTCGCCGCCGCCGCGGGCGCCGGCGTGGGAGCCGGGGCCGGGTGTTGCAGGAGCTGCGGGTGGTCGGAGGAGAGGACCATGACGAGGAAGGGGCACTCCACCAGCACCTTGAACGACTTCATCCCCGCCGTCAGCTCAGAGCCATTGGCCGCCTCATTGGCCGCGCCGCCGCCGCCGAGCGAGGCCACGCGCTCCAGCACCAGGGGCGGCGTCGGCGCGCGGCTCGGGGCCTGGGTCTCCACCTGCATGGCGTCGTCGTCCCCGCCGGACGCGCCCGCCGAGGCGGCGAAATTCTCGGTCACGGCCTCGGGCAGCATCTGCGGTTCGGAGGGGATTGATGGGGTGGAGAGGACAGGACAGGGGTAAGCAAGCAAGCAAGTGAAACGCCCGGCTGGCTGGCTGGCTGGCTGGCTGGCTGCCTTGCCCTTTCTCTTCTACTCTGACCTAACCTAACCTAAGCCAAAAGAAACTCACCCGGTACATGTCGACGACGAGCTGAAAGGACGGCTGCACGTACTCCTCGAGCTGCCCGCGGTACGCCTTGTGCAGGTTGGCCAGCACCTTGATGCCCAGCACGGCGTTCTCCTCGTTGTCGCGCCGCACCGCGTTGAGCGCCATGTCCGCCATGCGCCCCCGGAAGGGCCGGAGGGGTTCGTTGGGGATTAGTCGCTCCAGGATATCCAGCGTCGCGTGCCTGCGTGCATGTGTGTGTATGTGTATCATGTATCGATGGATGGCGTCCATGGGTCAGCGGCCGGGTCGTGGTCAGACTCGCCACCACCACCGTAGGCGGGCACGCACCGGATGCGGTGGTCGGCGTGGTCGTCCTTGCGCTGCGGGGCCACCGCCTTGAGGAGGCGCTCCAGGGCCGGGAAGGCGTGCTGGAGGAAGAGCGGGTACTCAGAGAGCGAGGTGGCGGGGCAGGACTCGATCACGCGGTCCCGCAGCTCCGTCATGACCTCCTGCTCGGTGTGTGTGTGTTGATTGATTGGATTTTGGTTGGTTGGTTGGTTCATCTGTATAGATCACATCTGTGCGTCAACCATCCTCCCACCACCCCCATCATTACCAGAAAGGCAACCCACTGACCTCCTGCTCCGCCGGCGTGCTCGCCGCCTCCAGCTTCTCCGCCAGCGTCTCCCAAATGCTCTTGGGCGGGGGCGGCCCCGCAGGGGCCGGGGCCGGGGCCGGCGCGGTGCCTGGGGCCGCAGCAGGGGCCGCCGTTGCCGCTGTCGGGACTGCCGCCACTGGCGCCGCTGCCGTTGTCACTGTCGGGGCCGCAGCGGATGCCGCAGCAGGTGCCACAGCAGACGCGGGCGCGCCCGCTTGCACGGGCGCCGCTGGCTGCGGCGGCGGCGGCGGCTGGGCCGGGGGCTGCGCTGCTGCCGGCGGCGGCACGGGCGGCGGCGCCGGCTGGGCCGGAGCCGTCGGTGCCGGTGCGGGTGCTGCTGCGGGTGCTGCTGCGGGTGCTGCTGCGGGTGCTGCTGCGGGTGCTGGTCCTGCTCCTGCTGCTGCTGCTGGCCCCGGCGCCTGCGGTGGTGGCTGCGGCGGAGGCGGGGCCCCAGGAGGCGGACCGCCGCCGCCGCCGCCACCGCCACCGTCACCGTCACTGGACGGGGCCGACATGGTGGCGCTCTTGCTGTTTAAAATTTGTGCCAAAGGTTGATCGAATGGTTCGTAAGTCATTGATGGATAGACGACGAGGGGGACTTCCTGGGGAGTTTCGCGTCGGTGCAGTGATTGGATGCATGATGCACGACGGCTAAACCGCCGACAACCGACAACTTAATCTACGGCTGGCCGAGCCGCGCATCGGCCTCGCCATCACCCATCTCCAGACCCAAGCCACCATTCGAGCCACACACCTGATTGGCAAGGGATTCGGGAGGCCGGCCTGAGTCAAACGGGGGCGAAGAAGGCCCGAGTGAGTGAGTCTCGCTGCTGGCCGTGCCGCGATGACCGCCGCTCGCCTGGCGAGTGCTGCTTGTTGACGGTTAGAGGTCCCCGACCAACAACCGACTTGCTGCGCGCGCGCCTCCTGTGATTTGATGGGTGGATGGAATCGATCAAAGATCAGTTCTTGGACCATATACAGCTACATTCAGCACTCGATCAACCAACCAACCAGGCACCCAACCAATTTGTCGTCAAGGGGGTGTGCTTTTCGGCAGCCAGGGAGCTCGAGCTCGCCGATCTCTCGCTCGCCTTCCGTCTAACCGCTGCTCGGGTTGGGGTGTCGATGGCGCCCTCTTTTCAATCGATTTCGTCTTGAAATTCAGTCCACTGAAGGGCAGGCCGCATTTCAGATCGTCTTAGGTATTTAAATGGCTTGGAATCGATCGAAGGCGTGCGCAGGAGGGCGCACAATCGCGCATTGGGCGCCGGACCTGGGTTCGCAACAACACACGGTGAGTCTGCATTTGGCCAGAGTTTCGTGACCCCCCCCCCCTCACAAAAGAAAGGATGATGGAGGCTCGATCCGAGCCAATGACAGTGAGTCGAGTCAACGAGCGCATCTGTGATGAAATAAACAGACAAACGACGTTCCTGTTAATGACTCGTCTTTCTTTCTTTTTCTTTTTTTGTTGTTTGGGCAAGTCGAGCACCCTTCCCTGCTTTTCCCGTAGCCGCCGCCGCCGCTCCCCCCGTATGCTACTATGTTATGCACATAATAACATGATGGCCCAGGCACACAAAGAAGCAAGGAGCAGAGACGGCACAGCACACGCACAAGTACAAGCACAAACAGGGTCGGGCCCCGACTCGCCTTTCAATCGATTCATGTGTGTGCGTATGTATATGGCTCAGGCTCAGACCCACCCCACCCACCCCCGCCATTTCACCCTCTTACGATTCGTCGCCGCCGCCGCCGTCTCCCCCACCGCCGTCAGCCGCCGCGCCGGTGCCGCGGGAGGCGGGGACGGCCTGGGACTGGGATCCCGTGCGCTCCATCTGGGGAACGCCATGCCCGTGCCCATGCCCGTGCCCGTGCCGCTGCTGCTGCTGCTGGCCGCCCTTGCCGCGGTACACGGTGTGGTTGTGGCCCAGGCCGAAGAGCTCGCCGCGGTACTTGTCGTCCTGCACCACCGCGGGGACGCCGCCCTGGAAGGCCTGGGAGCAGAGCTGGTGGTGGCGGTGGCGGTGGGGGGGGCGGTGTGGGGTGGTGGAAGGATAAATGTAAATACATAATTGCGATTCCTGCTTCTCGGGGGGTCGGTCATGGCACGGCACGGCACCATGGCGGCAGGCACGCAAGGAAAAAAAACGGCCGCACCGACCTTGAAGAAGGTCTGTGCGGTGAGGAGGATGGGAGCCGGCCTGGTGCATGGGGCCGATGCGCGGCACCGAGAGCTCCTCCGAGACCTTCTGCAGGCCCCCGTGGAGGTTCGGCGCCGACGTCATGAGGTACTGTCGGGGAGAAGGGGATGGGGGTGAGCGGCGGCGGCAGGGGCTTTCTTTGCGGATGGGATATGGGTGGTTGGGTGGGTGGATGCATCGCACAGCCATTCATGCCTGCTTGACGGTGGATTGTTGATACAGGTGCCTGCCTGCCTACACGGGCTGACAGGCGGACGGACCTACCTTGATGTCGTAGAAGGCGGGAAAGTACGTCTTGAGGAGGTCGAAGAAGGAGGCTCCGTCCGGGGGGAGCGCTGTTAAACGGCAGGGCAGGAGGAGGAGGAGATGAGTCGAGTCGACCGGTCCAACCTCATCCACCCATCCATCCATCCATCCATCTACCTCTCTCTCTCTCTCCCTCCCACACACACACACACACACACACACACACACATCGACACGCCCACCCCCGCCCCCCTACGCACCCTGGCAAGTGAGGAGCTTGAGGAGGTATCCGAAGTCGTAGCCCGAGTGGAAGGAGATCCACCGCACGTTGTCCATCCAACTCCCACCGAATCACCCTGCTCGATTAATTCTTTAAGTACTTCGTAATTCATTCCTATACTTTAGCTTCTTAAAGATAAAAATCAGGAATTACTTATAAAAATTAATTCAGGAATTTTCCGATCCCATGATGAACAATCATGAGATCGAAGAGGTTACATTTTTAGATATGAGATCTTTAGAAAAGCAATATCCTTCTCCAGAATTAGATGGAGAAGGATTTAATCTTAAATAGCTAAAGCTAACTATTTGAATATCAGTAGCGAGACGGAGAGTTGAACTCCGGACCTCATGATTATGAATCATGCGCTCTAACCAACTGAGCTATCTCGCCATTAATGAGTGGATCGTGTGTTTGTTTCGGTGCGCAAATATAATCCGTTTTTTGAAATTCTCAAAGCTTGACCCAAAGTTCTACAACTTGCTGTCGGGAAATAATTTCTTCCAGTCGTGACCCTCATCCTTCAACCATTTATCAAACCAGGCCATGATGGTGTTATGCCATTCGATTCGCTTGGAATAGGCCAGAATATGGTGGTCCTCCCCTTCTACCTGTACCATTTCAACGGGTCTTCCCAGGATTTTAAGTCCCACCCATAACTGAATGGATTCATCGATGGGTACATTGGTATCCTCCGATCCATGCAGTAAAAGCAACGGGGTATTGATTTTATCGGCATTGAACAGGGCGCTCTGATCAACATAAATATCTTTCCGGTTCCATGGATAGGAATCTCCCGTGGCCTCTGAGGAATATCCAAATCCCCAGTATCCTTCGCCCCAGTAAGAGCTGATCGAACTGATCCCGGCATGGGAAATGGCGCAGGTGAAAATATCAGTATGGGCCATCAGCAGCATGGTGGTAAAACCACCGTAAGAGGCACCAATGCATCCCACCTTTGTACTGTCAACAAAATCATGGGCAGCCATGAATTTTTCCGTTCCTTCAATAATTTCATCAATGGTAATTTTTCCCCAGTTATTCTGGTGTCGGGCCGAAAATTCCTGTCCGAATCCCCTTGCCCCGGAAGGTTGGGGCACATAAACTACATAATCCTCTCCGGCCCAGATATCAATAGGATAACGTCCACCAAAACTTTTTTCAATGGGATTGGTACCCCCGTAATAATTCACAATCAGGGGATACTTTTTTGATGGATCGGTGTTTTCCGGATCAAAATTCCTGGGGTAAAGAAAATATCCCCGGATCATATCACCGCCGGAGGTCTCAAAGTCCCAATCCTCGGATACCCCGAAACTGACATTGGCATAAACCTCATCCTCAATTTTATCAAACAATTTATTTTCACCGCTTGCAATGTCAAGGATCCAGGCCTTGTTGGGTGTACCCAGACTGTTTCCGGTATAGACAGCTGAAAGAGATTTTTCGGCCACACTTAAAGTCCTCATAACATCTGGAACTGTTTCAATCCTCGAAAATTCATTGCTTACAGCATCCCAGACAAATAACCGCACATAGACTTCCTGGCTTGCCATTGCATAAATTCTGTTGTCCGCCGGATGCCAGAAGGCCTGTTCAATACTGGGATCAAACTCCCGGGTAATCGGATTTACCTCCCCGTCTGAAATCGTATATATATACAGTTGTCCATCATAATTATTCGCAATGGGCTGATCCCCGATATTTCTTCCGACAGCCCCGAAAAGGTCCGGCCCTCCACTTACCAGCAATTGCGATCCATCAGGAGAAAACTCTGCAGATCCCCTCCAACGGAAATCCTGCCATAGCTCAGAAATGGCATCAGTTTCAAGGTCCATTAGATACATATTTTGTGTTCGGAATGGCCGCTGGATCGGATTCGGAATGTCGGTTGAAAAAACAATTTTACTCCCATCAGCATTCACATCATGCAGGTTGGCCGAATGCTCCCCGAATGTCAGTCGCGTGCTCACCCCTGTATTCACATTATACCGGTACAAAACAGTAACAGTTTTTGGTCTGAAGGTCCTGTTATACAGATCGTCCGTATACTTTAAGGAAGTCTTTTCCCCGGCAGGTTTCTTTTCATCCCTTCCGTAAAATATAAACTGTCCATTATCAGACCAGGTATAAAACCCCAGGTCCTTTATATCGCACATCACCGGATATTCAATTCCGCTCTCAAAATCAAATACCAGCACCGAACATCCATTTTCATTTTCCGATTTATAATACAGCTTTTTTCCAACTGGCAACCACCTGAATCCGGTTGTCCCGGTCTTCCTGAAGCTTTGCAATATGCGCCCTCCAGAAACTTCCTTAACCTCGGTCCATCGCACCGTTTTTCCCGTTTCGGTATTTACCCTGCTGTATGTGAGTGCAATAAGAGACCCTTCCGGGGAAAGGGACACCGATCCTAATTTGGTGCCTTCCAGGAGGTGGTGGATGTCCATTCTTTCAACCGGAGAAACATCAAGGGTAGCGAGGGAATCAGCCTTTGATGATACGGAGGCCTTAATTTCCCATTTGTTTTTATCCCCCTTGAGAAACATGGATTTTACCAGAACCAGGAATTTCCCCCGGTCCAGTGAAAGACTGGCTGTTTTCTTACTCGTGGTATCCTTTTTCGAGACTGTATAATTGGATGCTATCATTTTACCCTCCAGGAATATCTCAAACATCTGGGGACTCTCAACTTCGCAGGAATAGGTGTATAATCCGTCCGATTCGATATAAAATGCGGCGTAGGCGATCTGTAATTCGGGCTTCTCAGATTTAATCCTCATAAAACCGGAGCTCATGGATTTCTCGACGGACCAGGTACGGGGGCGGTAATCATCCCATAACAGGGGATCCCCTTCCTTCGGACGAAGATCAACCAGGTTCAGATATTCATTCTGGAGAACGAATTTGTTCTCAAAATCTTCGCCCTTGACATTCGGACCGTTGATAAATCCCGGCTTGTCCACCGGAACGGGACCCATTAACAGCCATTCTTCAACCTGCTGTGCCTGGGTATTTGAAAGGAAACCAGTGATTTGGAAAATGGCAATGAATGCCAGGGTTCTTACAATTGAGCGTTTGATATTCATGTAGGCGGACTTAGGATTAAGGATTTGAAAATAGAATTCTGAACCCCAAAAATAACTAAAATCCTTAGCTCATACACTCATTGTTTTGTAAAACAGGTTTATTCCACTCTCAGGCTTTCGGCCGGATTGGCTGTGGCCGCCCTGTAGGAATTGTAACTTACAGTCAGCAGCGCAATGATCAGGATAATCAGAGTTACCCCAAGTAAAACCAGCGCATAGAATCCTATATGAAAATCAATATGATAGGCAAAGTTCTGAAGCCAGGCCCTGACCCCGAAATAAGCGGGAATGGACAACAGGGCAGAAATTCCAAGCAATCGCAGAGTTTCCCTGGCTAATAATACCATCACAATTTTTGCAGAAGCTCCCATGGTCTTACGTATCCCTATTTCTTTGGTACGCTGGTTGGTTGTGTAGGAGATCAGTCCCAATAGTCCAAGACAGGACAGGAAAACAGACAGAATTGAGAAGATTCCCAGTATATAACTTGTTCTTCTTTCAGTCTCAAAAAGGGATTCAAACTCATCATCAAGCCATGAATATTCAAAGGGATAACTGGAATTAAACTCCTCCCATAATCCATGGACAAATTCAACCGTTTCCTGCATATTGCCAGCTCCTAATTTTATGGTGACAATCCCACCGTAATTGCCTCGCATGAAATGAAGAGCCACGGTATGTATCTCTTTATGCATATCCTCATAATGAAAATCCTTCACGACTCCGATTATATGATAATATTCCGGATCTCTTCCATCATCACTGGGCTGATAAAATCTCGCATTCAATGGATCTTTAATATCAAAGGCCTTTATAGTAGCCTCGTTTACAACAACCCCGAATGAATCCGTAGGCATATCCCGGCTGTGGAACCTGCCTTCGACGAGCTCAAGATCGAGTGTCTTGCCATAATTATAATTCACGTAACAGGTGGGAAGGGTAAAAATATCGGTAGGGTCCCTTCCTTCAAGCCAGTGTGCGTTTTCCCAGTACTGCCGGGATGGGACATGTGTTCCGTTCGAAACTTCAAGGACATTTGAATGCTGGCTTATTTCAGATTTGAAAGCATCAATTCTCCCCCTGAGTACATCAGGCCTGTGAACCAGCAATACCTTATCCTTGTCAAAGCCAGGATCTTTTTTCTGCATATAGGTCAACTGGCGGTTGACGAAAATCGTGCCCATGAGGATTACAATGGTAACGGCAAACTGCAAAATGATCAGGATACTCCTGAGGAAACTTCTGCTTGATCCACCCTTCACATCAGTCTTCAGCACTGCAATTGGCCTGAAAGCTGCGAGCACAAAAGCGGGATAGCTTCCGGACAGGAGTCCCACAAACACCGCAAACAGGATCAGCAAAGGAATGGTAAGTGGGTTGCTGAATATATCAAAAGTAAGATTCAGCTGGATAAGGTTATTAAAGCCTGGTAGCAGTAGAAATACAAAGACAACAGCAATAAGCAGTGCAAAAACACTGAGGAACACAGATTCCGTGAGAAACTGGGTGATTAATAGTGTACGGGAGGATCCAACCACTTTTCGAAGTCCCACCTCACGTGCCCTGGTAGTAGAACGTGCAGTCGCCAGGTTCATGAAATTGATGCAGGCTATGATGAGAATGAGCAATGCAATTCCCATAAAAATGTAAACATACATGGGATTACCACCCGGTCCCAATTCATACTGTAAATCTGAGTGGAGGTGGATATCTTCAATGGACTGGATTTTGTATCCGTAGGAGTTCCCGGCATCTTCAAAAGCCTGCATGTCCACTCCCATAAATTGTTCAATCATAGGACCCACATACTTTATCACCATTTCACGCATACTGGTCTCAAAATCAATTGGATTTGTACCCGGAGCAAGCACAAAATAATTATAGAAATTATGGTTTACCCAAATAGTATTACGGCTTTGGCCATGGGTGCTCATCGATGCCAGCATCTTGAACTGAATATGGGAATTTACAGGAACATCCCTAACTATTCCCGTCACCTCATAAAAGATTGAATCCTGTTCAATTTTCAAGGTCTGTCCCATAGGATCCTCATCTCCGAAATATTTCCTGGCATATTCTTCAGTCAGGACCACACTGCGGGGAGCCTTCAGGCAGCTCTCAGTATCTCCCTTTATAAGTTCAAAACTGAATACATCAAAAAATGAGGAATCGGCAAACAGGAAATTTGTTCCCTTCTCAAAATATTTCCGGTCATCTTTTGTAATGAGTATATCCCCCACCGAGCGAAGCCTGACCGCATTTTCAACCTGGGGATAATCATTTAGCAGGGCCTCCATCATGGGAGCAGAGCTTACTGCATGCCGCATTTCCGTTCCCGGCATGTTACCAAGGACCCAGACCCGGTATATCCGGTCGGATTTTTCATGAAACTTGTCATAGCTCAGCTCGTTGATGACATACAAAAAGATAAAAATGGAACTGGCGAGTCCAATGGCTAGTCCCAGAACATTAATAAAAGTGTAGCCGAAATTCTTGAACAGGTTGCGGAAGGCAACCTTTACGATATTTTTGAACATAGGTTTGCAGATAATATCATGGGTTCGTATTGTAAAGACGCAACAAACTATCGAATGTTACCCAACTGTACAAATTATTTTGTGTGAACCGCAGAATGGGATCGGTGAATCATCAAAATCCATAGGTAAATCAAATTTCCAATTGTAAATCAAATTTGCCATTGCGGATGAGATGCGATATATTTATATAAAATTTTAAACGTACACATTACGTTATTAAGCATTTTATGAGAGATATGAAATCACTTGAGGCCTGGTTCCTGACAGGTAGCCAGCACCTGTACGGAGCTGAAACACTTAAGCAGGTTGCTGAGAATTCCCAGGAAATTGTCAAAGGACTCAGTGAGGCAATGAAGAGTCCGGTTAAAATTGTATATAAACCTACGGTTAAAACTCCCGAGGAAATCACAAGGATATGCATGGACGCAAATAATTCGCCGGATTGCGTGGGACTAATAACCTGGATGCATACTTTTTCTCCGGCAAAAATGTGGATTGGGGGTCTTGGCAAACTGAACAAACCTTTCCTCCACCTTCATACACAATACAACCGGGATATACCCTGGAGCGATATTGATATGGATTTCATGAACCTTAACCAGTCCGCTCATGGCGACCGTGAATTCGGATTCATAGGCAGCCGGATGCGAAAAGAACGCAAGGTGGTGGTAGGGCACTGGAAAGATCCCGAGGTAGCAGGTAAAATAAGTCTCTGGTTAAGGGTTGCTGCAGCCTGGCATGAATCCCAGAACATTAAGATTGCTAGGTTTGGAGATAATATGAGAGAAGTTGCCGTAACCGAAGGGGATAAGGTTGAAGCTCAGCTGAAATTCGGATGGTCGGTAAACGGATTCGGTATGGGTGAACTGGTTTCTGTGATAGAGAATGTTTCCGATAGCCAGGTGGATCAGCTCTGCCAGCAACTTGAAGCGGAATATATAATGCAGGAAAGCCTGAAAAAAGGTGGGGATATGCATAAGTCACTCAAAGATTCAGCCAGGATAGAGATTGGCATGAGAACATTTCTTGAAGAGGGTGGCTTTGGTGGATTTACTGATACTTTTGAAGATCTGCATGGGATGATCCAACTTCCTGGACTGCCGGTTCAGCGCCTGATGAAGGATGGATACGGATTTGGTGCTGAGGGGGACTGGAAAACGGCGGCTATGCTGAGGACTATGAAGATAATGGCAGAGGGACTCCCGGGTGGGAATTCCTTTATGGAAGATTATACCTATCATTTCGATCCCTCCGGGATGAGGGTGCTGGGCGCCCATATGCTTGAGATCTGCTCCTCCATTGCAGACGGCAAACCTAATTGCGAGATCCACGAATTGGGAATCGGTGGTAAAGCTGATCCGGTCAGATTGTGCTTTAATGTAGCAGAAGGACCTGCAATAAATGTATCTGTTCTTGATATGGGCAATCGTTTCAGGATACTTGTTAATGAGGTGGATGCGGTTCTGCCTCCACAGGACCTGCCTAAATTACCTGTAGCCCGTGTACTCTGGGATCCAAAACCCGACCTGAAAACTGCCGCTGCGGCATGGATCCTTGCGGGCGGAGCCCACCACACCGTCTTTAGCCAGAATCTTAGCTCCGAACATATCCAGGATTTTGCAGATATGGCTGGTGTTGAATTCCTCCTGATTGACAATGAAACTAAACTCAGGGATTTTAAAAACGAGATTCGCTGGAACGAGGTGTATTATCACCTGGCGAAGGGGATTTAACCTTCGGGGGATTTTATTACTTTTATCTCATTCAAGTCTGAATCAGAACCATGGAAATTGTAAAAGGATTTTCTGTTGGAATGGAGGAGCTGGCCGGGATTTTCCAGGATCAGCCAGGGGGTGGTGACGGTATGTTCCGTTCAGGAAAAGAGGGAGTAAAAGCCATTCTTTCTCCACTGGATAAGAAGTCTGAATTTATTATTTATGAGGACAAAACCCTGGTTTATGTAAAGTCCCAGCTGGGCCACCCCGCCATCTATGAATTAAAGGATGCGGAGTTCGAAGGTCCTGCAGAAGCGGTCTTAATGGATCTGGACGGAACCAGTATACATAGCGAAAAGTTCTGGATCTGGATTATCGAACAGACAACTGCAAAACTTCTCAATAAGTCTTCATTTACACTTGAGAACTCAGATGAACCACATGTATCCGGACATTCTGTCTCGGAACACCTGGAGTATTGTGTACGGAAGTATTGCCCGGACAAAACACTAGAAGAGGCCCGCAGCTTGTATTTTGAAATCACCCATTACCAAATGCAGGAAATTCTTGATGGCAGGGGCAGGCAGGATGCATTCATCCCCAGTCCGGGTTTGAAGGAATTTTTACTCGCCCTTAAGTCCCGGAACATTAAAATTGGACTGGTGACATCCGGATTGTATGAAAAAGCATGGCCGGAAATTTTATCCGCATTCAGAACCCTGGATCTGGGTGATCCTCTCGAATTCTACGATTCTATGATTACTGCCGGATCTCCTCTCCGCAAAGGCCAGACCGGTACACTGGGAGAACTGGCACCCAAACCCCACCCCTGGCTTTATGCAGAGACAGCTAGAATTGGACTGGAAATGCCAACAGAAAAACGTACACGTGTAGTTGGACTGGAAGATTCGGCGGCCGGTGTATTATCGATACGTCTGGCAGGATTCACAGCTCTGGGAATCGCCGGGGGCAATATTGAGCAGAGTGGGATAAAACCACTCCTGGCAGGTTATCATATTAACCTGATGGATACTCTTCCCTATATCCTGGGAGAAAAATAATCTATTCTGAAATCTTTTTGTACCTGAGAATACTCATGATGAATGCATCATGGTAACCCATTGCTTTTATTGTGATTAGCATATCCATTGCTTCCCGGACATTGCCGTAATCACCATGGACATACCGATTAAATCCATCACGTCCGGCATATTTAACCACACCTTCAAGATTGGTGATTTTTTCTACTGGAATCGGATTCCTCAGCGCCATGAACTGTATGGTATATCTGGCTGTAACAATGATTCCCTGATCCGAATTTATATTTATTAAGTCCTCCAGGTCCCTTGCCTCCAGCATTCCTGCATCCGGGTATCCGGAATCAAGAACTTCATTCAGGTACCCCCTGGCATCAAGCTTATGCCTGAAATTGCCAGCCGTATATAAGAATGCTGAGTCCGTTATGATAAGCATTGTATGTTCCCCTGCAACCACATCCGGAACTGTATCCAGGAACTCATTGCTGTTGACAAGCAACACACTGTATGACTGATCAAATTTGGGTCTGAGTCGATCCGGCACAAACACATCTTCAACCCTGATATTCTCACTCTGCATGTTCTCCAGTTTTATGGAAACATGACGATTAAGTTTTCTGCCCTCTGGACTGTCGGTTCCATCTTCGTATCTGTTAATGGCGATTGGATTGGTTTCGCCTGCAGCCGAAACCTTTATGCGGGAGGCATCAATTCCTTTCGCGATGAGAAAATCTGCAACTGACTGTGCCCGTCTCTCAGAGAGTGCCAGGTTATAATTAATATCGCCAACTGCATCCGCATGACCCGTAAGTTTAAGTTTGACTTCGGGATTATTCTGCATAACCTCCAATACACGATTCGCCTCTTCAATGGCATCTTTATTAAGATCCTCACTATCGAATCCAAATAGTATACTGTTTAAAACATAATACTCATCCCCTGGTGCAGGAATACCTTCCCCGGTGCCGGAAGTCTCAGCTCCGGTTGTCCCGGTTGTCTCCCTGCCGGTAGTCTCGGCCGGTGGTATAGTGTTATCGGTCCCGGTTGATGAGCCCGAAGTTCCACTTAATACCGAAGTTTCCTCTGCTGCAGTATCAGTTTCCTCCCGTGTACCCTTTTTTACAACTGCAATTTGTGGCTCTTCATCTTTGCGCCTTACAATGTATATACTCCTGTCAGGATGGATGTCCTTCAAGATAGCTGAATAATAGGCTCCCGTTCCGCTTTTGCGGGGATAATAGAAAAGGTCATCATCAGCCGTATTGATGGGATAACCCAGGTTTTCAGGGAATGACCAACCCTCATCATAATATCTCTCTTCAGAACGACGGCCTTTCTCAGGTTCTGATACCGGAGTGCTTGTCCCTGTCGGGAGTTTCTCAGCGGAGAAATAATCGAAACCACCCATGGTGGCATGACCCTGTGAACTGAAATATAATTTATTGCCCCTGGAAGCAAGGAAAGGTGTTTCCTCGCTGTAGTGAGAATTTATTTTTGGTCCCAGGTTCCTGGGTTCTCCCCAGTCCCCTTCATTGGTTGTTTCCGACACCCAAATATCAAGAGCTCCCTGTCCCCCTGGTCTGTCACTGGTAAAATACAGTGATTTACCATTAAAAGATATGCAGGCATGAGATTCTGTATAGTCAGAGTTAATATGTTTATTGAGTGGGAGCATTTTTGTAAACCTGTCATTCTTCAGGTAGCTTATATAAATATCTGAGGAGTAAGCATCCTTTTTAATTATATAAAGTTCCTTACCGTTGGCGGAGAGGGAAGCTGGATATGAATTACCATCCGATCCGATTTCTTCATTAATTTCCCTGGGCTCAGTCCATCTCCCCCCGGGAAGTTTTTTAACCATAACAATGGCCCTGTAAAGCGGACGATTCGTCATATAGATAAGAGTGGAATCATCCCATGAGACAATCGGATTATAATTGCTCTCAAAACGATTGACCTTGTCCGATAGCCTCAGGTGTTCAATATCAATGGGCCGTTTTACCATGCTCTTAGCCAGCTCGCATGATTTAATCTGATGGTTAACGTATTCAATATCTGCGAAGCGCTTTTTAATCATTACACTTCTGTACTTCTCATATTGCTCAATTGCTTTATCGAATTCTTCAGCAATATGATATGCTCTTGCCAGGGCAAACAGAGCCTCCCTGGGCGCCGACCTTTCTTTGTAGGATCCTTCCCGGTAGCTGGGGGATAAATCCCGAACTGCTTGCTCAAGATGTGGAATTGCCTGATCCTTTTGTCCATACAGGCTCAGGTAACAGGCACCTAGCAGAAAATGAATGTTCGCATTATCCGGATCTATTTTTAGCAATTCTGAATATAAATAGACCGCCTCCTGGTATTCTTCAGTTATGAAGAAATACTCCGCATCAAGGAAGTTTTTCTTGAACAGACTTTGATCCTGGGAAAATGCCTCAGCGAAACATATCGTTAAGAATAAGCATATGTAAACACACTGTCGCATAAGAGGATAGCAATTAGTCTTTTGTCAAATATAAAGATTTTGACACAGTCCCTTTTTAAAAGTTATCCACGGTCTGATCTCATCCTTGAAGAAAGGGACTATCTGCAATTAGTCCATCCTTTCCAGGTACTGTAGGAATGTTCCCAAAAATTGTTATATTGCAGTGAAGAGCTTGAGAATTACCAAATAACAGCCTGTGAAAAAGAAATACGAACTAGAATACAGTCTGAATTCGTCAACCAAAATTCTGTTCAATCGTCTAAGTACACCGGGAGGTCTTGCTGAATGGTTTGCAGATGATGTAAATCTTCGTGGCTCCCTGTTCACATTTATCTGGGAGCAGACAGAACAGCATGCGGAAGTAATTCAGCGAAAGGATAATAAGTACATCAGGTTTCAATGGACCGAGGAGGGAGAAGAGGACTACTATTTCGAATTCCGACTGGCACAGGATGAGCTTACCGGAGATGTATCACTCCTGGTCACGGATTTTGCAGAAGAAGATGAAAAGGATGATGCCATTGATTTATGGGATAGTCAGATTGCCGAACTGAAACATGTGATCGGACTCTGAAATATCTTACCTTTATTCCCGTTTTATAATTTTAAACTCAATGCCGCATGCGTTTAAAGCCTAAACGCTTACATATATTATTGCTGAAATCCTTTGCAGGTCCTTTCGCCCTTACCTTCTTGATTGTGCTCTTCATCATGGTTATGCAGTTCCTTT
This sequence comes from uncultured Bacteroidaceae bacterium, assembly GCA_963777115.1. GTDB lineage: Bacteria > Bacteroidota > Bacteroidia > Bacteroidales > SM23-62 > SM23-62. The sequence goes on from CAVZPP010000016.1 coordinate 18,843, forward strand.
TCAAGTATATTAATGACTTGATTGGCAAGGGACTGGAATTCCCGGTGGTATCTGAATTTGTGCTGTACCTGACGGCTTCCATGGTTCCTATGGCTCTCCCCCTGGCCATCCTGATGGCGGCACTGATGACATTCGGAAACCTGGGTGAATTCTACGAGCTTACAGCGATGAAATCATCCGGCATTTCCCTTGTCAGGATTATGCTGCCACTGATAATCCTCATCTTTTTCATGAGTATCGGGGCATTCGCCTTCGCAAATAATGTACTGCCGGTGGCAAACCTGAAAATGCGTTCCCTGTTGTTTGACATCCAGCGAAAACGCCCCTCCTTTAATATCACGGAAGGAATTTTCTATAATGGCATTGAGGGATTCAGCATGCGTATCGATTCCAAGAATCCCAATACCCATATGCTTTATGGCATCCGTATCTACGACCATACCGACCGTAAAGGAAACAATATGGTTACGGTGGCTGATTCTGGGTTTATGAAGGTTTCAGCCGACGATTCATACCTGGTATTTACCATGTATAGCGGCCGTTCATACAATGAGATAGAGTCCGACAGGAAAAATAAAAAAGGATTTACTTATCCACACAGAAAAGATTTTTTCCAGGAACAGGCCCTGCTGATTGAGCTTGCCGGATTTGGACTGGACCGGACCGATGAATCCCTGTTCAAGAGCAATTTTCAAATGATGAGCCTGAATATGTTGGAGCATTACGAAGATTCCTTTAAAACCGAAATTTCTATGGTCCACGAAGGACTGAAACAATCTCTTAAAAGCCGTACCTATTATAATTACCGCCGAAAAGGGCAACAGTTGGCCCGAAATAAACTCCCACCGACTGATACCGTCATATACAAATTAAATATTGACACTATGTTCCAGAATCTGCCGGAAAGGGAAAAGGAACAGACCCTTCAATCCGCCCTCTCCCAGGCCAGGGCATCCATGAATTTTGTAATGACTTCTGAAACCAATTCCAGTTCAAAAAATTCCCGGCTTCGAAAGTACCAGATCGAGATCCATAGAAAATTCACACTTTCATTTGCCTGCCTGATCTTCTTTTTTATCGGTGCGCCCCTGGGTGCAATAATTCGGAAAGGGGGACTGGGAATGCCGACTGTAATATCGGTTCTGTTTTTCCTGGCATGGTATATAATATCCATGTCAGGTGAGCAAATAGCAAGAGACAGTGGACTTACCCCGTTTGCCGGCATGTGGCTATCCTCTGCCATCCTTCTACCCATTGGAATCTGGTTGACCTATAAATCCATGACTGATTCCTCCATACTTGATATGGAAACCTACACAACAGGTTTGAGGAAAATCAGGCGAAGAATCAGGTATACCCGAATAAAGCTGGGATTATTGAAATGAAAATCCTTATCCTGAGTATAAAAATGCCCTGGCCTCCAAAGGATGGGGGAGCCATTGCAACCCTGAATCTTGGAATGGGACTCGCACGAAGTGGGGCCGATGTTACCCTGCTAACAATGAATACCAGGAAGCATTATTTCCCAGCCGAGAAGATCCCGAACTATATCAAAGACCTTATCCATATCCGAAGTGTCGATGTAAATACGAATATCAATCCATTCCGCCTGATACTAAACTACCTGTTTTCATCCTATCCTTACATCGCCGAAAGGTTTATATCCAAAGCCTTTCAGCAGGAACTTGAGCAATGTCTCAGGGAAGAGGATTTCGATATCATTCAGATGGAAGGTCCCTACCTTGAACATTATACTGAATATATTAAGGGGAAAGCCCTTTTATCTCTTCGTGCCCACAACCTGGAAAACCGGATATGGGCCCTGAGGGCAAAAGAAGATAAAAATCCTCTTAAAAGACTGTATTTCCAATCCCTTTCCAGGAGAATTTATTCCCTTGAGAAAAAGCTTCTGAAGGAAATTGACCTGCTGCTGCCAATATCAGATTCTGATGCAGAGGGGTTCAGGGACATGGGACATACCCTTCCCACGAAAGTGTGTCCCACTGGAATGGATATGGAGAAATACCCTGTAAATACCGAAACCGGTGAGATCCGATTGTTTTATATTGGGGCGCTGGACTGGGGACCGAATCAGGAGGGACTGGACTGGTTTTTTAATCATGTATGGCCGGACATAATGACCCGTTTCCCGGACATGGTATTGCATATTGCAGGCAGGAACCCCTCTCACTATTTTACTTCCGCTCCTCCTCATAACGTGGAGACCGAGGGGGAGGTTGAAGATGCCATTTCATTTTACAGGGATCACAATGTGATGATCGTTCCCCTCCTCTCGGGCAGCGGTATCCGGATCAAGATCCTGGAAGCCATGGCCATGGGAAAGGTTGTGATTGGGTCTTCCATTGCAAGCGCGGGACTGGGAGTAGAGGATGGGGTACATCTCTTTGTAGCCAATAATGCAGATGAATACCTGAAAATCCTTCAGAAAATCAGTAAGGATCCCCGCATTATTGAGGAGATTGGGCATCAGGCCCGTCAATTCGTTACGGAAAATTTTGATAACTTAGTGCTCTCTAATAAACTGATCTCCTTCTATAAAGAGCAACTTGCATGATCTGGGAAATACTATTCTGGGTGCCCCTTGTAGCCATTTTGCATTCCTACCTGTTTTATCCACTGATAATAAGCCTTCTGGCAAGAAATAAGAAGGATAACACAGAGGTATTTGAGCCCTCCGATAACCTTCCCTTCATCTCAATTATTATGTCCGTTTATAATGAGGAGGACCTGATCTCTGAAAAGCTAAGGAGTATTTTCATAAGCTCCTACCCGGAAGAAAAAATTGAAGTTCTGGTCGGTTCTGATGCATCTACCGATAAGACCAATGAAAAACTTCATATATATGCCAATGACCAGGAAGGCCTGCGGATTTTTCAATTCGATACCAGGCGTGGGAAACCAGCCGTGATCAACCAGCTCAGGGATGAAGCAAGGGGCGAAATACTGGTCATGACCGATGCCAATGTCATGTTCACCAAAGAGACCCTGTTTGAATTAGTCAGGGAATTTAAAAATCCGGGTATCGGACTTGTAGGTGCAAATATCAGGAATACAGGACATGATAAAACAGGTATCTCATTGCAGGAATGGACCTTCATTTCCAGGGAGATCAGGATGAAATATTTCGAGGGGAAAATTTGGGGAACCATGATTGGGGCGTTTGGCGGATGCTATGCCATACGAAACGAGTGTTTCAGCTATGTACCTGAAGGATTTGCCGTGGATGATTTTTATATCACCATGAAAGTACTGGAAAGGAAGAAGGGTTGCGTCATGAGCCTGAAGGCCATATGCCATGAAGATGTCTCAAACAGACTATCCGAAGAATTCAGACGCAAGGTCAGGATCTCAAGCGGGAATTTCCAGAATCTGGGTGCATTCTGTAAGCTGTTGTGGCCTCCTTTCAGTGGACTTTCATTTAGTTTCCTTTCGCATAAGGTACTCCGCTGGATTACCCCTTTCTTCCTCATAATAGTCCTGGCCGCTAACTATATGTTATCATTGGAGAGCCGGCCCTACCTGATTCTACTGATAATCCAGGGGGTTCTGATGGGCATTCCAATAATTGACTTTTTATTAAGGAAAATCGGCTTACATATTGTATTTTTGCGGTTCATTACACATTTCTACAGTATGAACCTGGCCCTGCTGGCCGGATTCTTCAAATACTTAACAGGATCAAAAACCAATGTCTGGAAGCCCACAGAAAGAACCGAGTACTGATAGAGAATTATTCAATTCCATCGAGGAAGCCGTCGAAGAGATCAGAAAGGGAAAAATAATAATTGTTGTAGATGATGAAGACCGGGAAAATGAGGGTGACTTCATTGCCGCCGCGGAGTTGACTACCCCAAAAACTGTCAATTTTATGGCTACCCATGGAAGGGGACTCATATGTACGGCCTTGACAGAGGAACGATGCGATGAGCTTGAACTGGAACTGATGGTAGGTAAAAATACCAGTCTCCACCAGACCGCTTTCACGGTGTCTGTTGATCTCATGGGACACGGAACATCAACCGGTATCTCTGCCAGTGACCGTGCCAAAACAATACAGGCGCTTGTCGATCCGGATACCATACCGGGTGAACTTGCGCGCCCCGGGCATATTTTCCCTCTGAAATCGAAATCCAGGGGAGTTCTCAGAAGGACCGGACATACTGAAGCTGCAGTGGACCTGGCTATAATGGCCGGACTAAAACCCGGGGGGACCCTGGTTGAGATCATGAATGAGGACGGTACCATGGCCAGGCTACCTGAGCTGCGTAAAATCGCTAAAAAGTTTAATCTTAAGATTATAACTATCAAGGATCTCATAGCTTATCGCCTGCAATCAGAAAGTATCGTTGTCAAAGGAGTTGAAGTAAGCCTGCCCACCGAATTCGGCACATTCCAGCTCATTCCCTTCATCCAGAAATCAAATGGACTCGAACATATTGCCCTGGTGAAGGGAGAATGGACAAAAGATGAGGCAGTTCTGACCCGGGTGCACTCATCCTGCATGACCGGGGACATATTCGGATCCTACCGTTGCGATTGTGGCGACCAGCTGCATAAAGCCATGGAAATGATTGAAAAGGAAGGCAAAGGAGCCATCATTTACCTGAACCAGGAAGGCAGGGGAATAGGACTCTTCAATAAAATCAAGGCCTATAAGCTTCAGGAACAGGGGAAAGATACCGTGGATGCCAACCTGGACCTGGGTTTTTCAGAGGATGAAAGGGATTATGGTGTGGGAGCCAATATTCTTGTATCACTCGGACTCGGAAAACTGAGACTCATTTCAAATAATCCGGTAAAACGAGCGGGACTCGAAGGTTATGGTCTGACTATTACAGAAAATATCCCACTCGTGATCGAACCGAATAAACACAACGAATTCTATCTCAAAACCAAACAGGAAAGAATGGGCCATTTCCTTGATCTGGCCAAATATAAGCCCGAAGAATGAGAATCCTATTCATGGGAACACCGGATTTCGCCGTTGCCAGCCTGGATGCCCTGGTTCGTGACGGACAGGAGATCGTTGCAGTTGTGACCTCCCCCGATAAACCCGCCGGAAGAGGCCGAAAAATCCAGTATTCCGCCGTTAAAAAATATGTCCTGGAAATGGGTCAGAGCGATCATCAGGGCCAAACAAATCATGATAACCAATCCGATCATGAGGGCTCAGAAAGTTTCAAGAGTCCCAAAATCCTCCAGCCCGAAAAACTAAAATCACCCGAATTCCTTTCCGAACTTTCAGCCCTTAATCCCGATCTGATTGTAGTGGTTGCTTTCCGTATGCTCCCCGAAGAAGTCTGGGCATACCCTTCCATGGGCACCATCAACCTGCATGCATCCCTCCTGCCCCAGTATCGTGGAGCCGCTCCCATCAACCGGGTTATCATGAACGGGGAAACAGAAACAGGAGTTACTACATTCTTTATCGAAAAAGATATTGATACCGGCAAAATCATTATGCAGGAACCCGTAGCCATAGATCCCGAAGATAATGCCGGGACCCTGCATGACAAAATCATGGAAACCGGGGCCGGATTACTGGTCCGTACCGTCAATGCAATAAAAAAAGGAAATCCTCCGGAGAAACTGCAGTCCGAACTGCTGAAACCCGGTGAAACTCTTAAAACTGCAGCAAAAATATTCAAAGAGGATTGCAGGATCAAATGGGATCAGCCAGTGCAGGTTGTTCATGATCATATAAGGGGACTCTCACCCTATCCCGGTGCGTGGTGCATGCTTATTAGTCCATCGGGTGAAAAACGCATCCTGAAAGTCTACGCCTCCGAAAAACTGAAAAGAGATACCCTTTTTCCCCCGGGAACATTGATGACCGTCGGCCAATCGAGGTTTCAGGTTGTCTGCCGTGATGGCATGATCCTTCTTACAGATGTACGCCTTGAAGGCAAAAAACGAATGAACATCGAAGATTTCATGCGGGGTATAAAAGACCTCCCTTCCTCGAAAATTGATTAGGCTGATTGTATTTCTCCACCAATGGGTGTATTTCGCAAAAGCAGAAGGTCACATAAGTGTGACTTGCTCACACTTATGTGACCTCGCTGTTCTTTCATCTCCTTCAAAAGAGCTTTTTAAGTGCCTTGTAATTAATGATATATAGAGCCTGCCAATGGAAGATGGATATTCTAATAAGTTACAGCATTGTACAAAAGTCACACCTTTGTAACTTGCTGAAATTACAAAAAAGACTACCCCGTTTGTGACATCCTTAGCCTGCAACATATCTGACATAACGAACAGATCCAGGCTCTTACCATTCTTGTACTCCGGCAATGCTGGAAATCCACATTAGCCAAATGGATTATCTCAAAGGCTGGTCACCTTCTATTCAACTGTCTCAGCCCCCATCTCAACAGCCTCCACGTTAACCGCCTCCTTCTTTTTCCGCAAATGGATCACATCACCGGGCTCAGGCTCATCCCCGGCTTCCATAAGGTTCATCTTAAGCAGTTTGCTCAGTTTTATCCCGTACATCTGGGATATGGCATACATTGTCTCACCTTCCTCCACAGTATGGAAGCGGTATTCAACCGAAGCCTTAGCCCGCTTGGGCTGCAGGTAAAGGACCTGGCCTTTGGTGAACTTTGAATCCCGCATGATCTCATTATACTTTGCCAGCTCAAAAGGCATCATATCAAACTCCTCATTCAGGCTCTGGTATGTATCCCCTTCCTTCACAATAATGTAATTAATTCGGTTCCTCACAAGGACACGGCGGGCACCCACTTCAACCTCAAAATCATCCACATCCCCCAGCTCCTGTCCCTCTCCAGCATCGGCTACAACAGGACGACGCTCTCCTGAATCAAACTGATCCAGTTCATTCTCCTCAATAATCTTTATGAGCATATCCGCATACTTCGGAGCTGTCGCATAACCTGCCTTTTTCAGTCCCTTTGCCCAACCCTTATAATCCGTCTGATCGAGTTCAAAAAGGAAGCTGTACCTGGGACTCCCCATCAGGAAGTCCGTATGGTCAGTAAAAGATTCCGCCACAGATTTATATTTCCTGAAACACTCATTCTTCTTGTCATCGTCATGGATAATCTTTTTTCCCTTCCAGCCATGGCATTTAATGCCAAAATGGTTATTCCCCTTGGTCGCCAGGGTCGAATTCCCGTTATTTGATTCCAGGACACCCTGTGCAAGCGTAATACTTGCCGGGATCCCGCTTCGGTTCATCTCAATAACTGCCCACTGACTATATTTTGCAACATATTCATCCCGGCTCAGGCCCTGTCCCACTACAACAAAAACCTGGGAAACAATAAATACCGTCAGAAAAAAGCTCTTCAAATTGAGTCTCATAGGATTGGAAATTTGGGACTAAAATAATATTTACATTTCTCCCCTTTCGGGGGAAGGACTTGGACTTATCAACAAGATTTGTAAATTTGATACAAGCCTGAACAATAAAAACGTGGAAATTCGCATAAATATTGAGGAAGCAGCTTCGCCGGATAATCTTTCCGATAAGGAGCAGCAGGTCATCGCCGCAGCCCTGGAAGCCGCCAATCACGCCTATGCTCCCTATTCTAAATTCAAGGTAGGCGCAGCCCTGCTGCTATCCACCGGGGAATTGATCAAAGGAAACAACCAGGAAAATGCAGCCTATCCGGACGGACTCTGCGCCGAGCGGGTTGCCATGTTCGCCGCCAATTCCAATCATCCTGATTCCGCAATTGAAATCCTTGCCGTATGCGCCATGATGGACGGTGAATTCCTGGACGAACCCGTTTACCCCTGCGGCTCCTGCCGGCAATCCCTCCTCGAAAGCGAGAATCGTTTCCAAAAACCCATTCGCATACTCATGTATGGCAAAAACCGCATCCATATCGCTAAATCCATCAAAGACCTACTCCCCCTCTCCTTTGATGCCTCTTTCCTGAAATAATCAGTCCAATTCTATTGTCATAGCCTTCCAAAGCGGATCATTGGGAACCGGGGCTTTCAGTATCAGGGGTTCCTTTTTAACCGGGTGGATAAATTCCAGGCTTCGGGCATGAAGGCTGATGCTGGCATCCTTGTTAGAACGGGGGAAACCATATTTAAGATCACCTTTGATCGGACACCCGATCCTTGCAAGCTGGCACCTGATCTGGTGGTGCCTTCCGGTGTGGAGATGGACTTCCAGCAAGAAGTAATTGTCAGATCTTGAAATCATCCTGTAATCCAGGACGGCTTCCTTGCTACCCGTCTGTGGCTTGTCATGGGCATTTGATTTATTCCGGGATTCATTCTTAACCAGGTGGTGCTTGAGTGTAGCCTCCTCAAGTTCGGGCATTTCCTTCACAATACACCAGTAGGTTTTCTGCAGCTTTTTATCCCGGAACAGTTCATTCATTCTTGTCAGGGCTTTGCTGGTCCGGGTAAAAACTACCACCCCGCTTACAGGACGGTCAATACGGTGAACAACGCCCAAAAATACATCCCCGGGTTTATTGTACTTCTTTTTGATGTACTGCTTTAATAATTCGTCGAGAGAAACATCCCCGGTTTTGTCCCCCTGCACCAATTGTCCCGGTTTCTTATTCACCACAATCAGGTGATTATCTTCATAAATTATTTCAACTCCTTCGGGTCTCACTCACAAACAGGTTTTCTTAATATTGCTCTTTTTCGTTGGGGAAATCCAGGGTACGGACATCCTGGATGTAGTTTTGGACGGCTCCCTTAATTTCGGCGTGGAGATTGTGGTAGCGGCGGAGGAACCTGGGACTGAACTCCTGGGTGATTCCGAGCATGTCATGCAGGACCAGTACCTGTCCATCTACATCCGAACCTGCACCAATGCCAATGGTGGGGATCTTTAACTCCCCGCTTACTTTCTTGCCCAGAGAGGCCGGGATTTTTTCCAGCACAATCCCGAAACAGCCAGTATCTTCAAGTATATGGGCGTCCTCAATAAGCTTTTTTGCTTCTTCCTCGTCTTTTGCACGAACCACATAGGTTCCGAATTTATGAATGGATTGGGGGGTCAATCCCAGGTGTCCCATGACAGGTATACCAGCAGACAATATCCTGGTGACAGATTCCTGGATCTCTCTTCCTCCCTCCATCTTCACAGCATGTGCCCCGGTTTCTTTCATAATCCGGATGGCAGATGCAAGAGCCTCCCTGGAATTCCCCTGGTAGGTTCCGAAAGGAAGATCACAGATAACCAGGGCCCTTTTAACGGCTCTGACTACTGAAGATGCATGATTTATCATCTGCTCCAGCGTGATTGGAATGGTGGTGTCATGACCTGCCATCACATTCGAAGCAGAGTCTCCAACCAGGATAATATCTATTCCGGCCTCATCAAGGATCCTGGCCATAGAATAATCATAGGCAGTAAGCATGGCAATCTTCTCACCTTTCAGTTTCATTTCATGCAAAACATGGGTCGTAACCCGCCTGACAATTTCGTGTAATGCCATAATCCTTTAGTTTAAGAGGGTACAAAGTTTAAAATTAATACTGAGAACACCTCTATATCGCATAGGTTTTTGATTCATGACATGAGGGTTTTCCTAAAAACATTGTATCCAATCAAGTCAGCAAAGAACTGACTTTTTGTCACAAACTAATATCTGCAAGTCCTTTGAAGGGGAATCTGATGTCATATTTTCATAATTTCCGTCATTGGCATAATGCTTGACCAAACAATTTCAAATAGAAATAATTATCTAAAATAATATATAGTAATGAGTAAAATTATTGGAATAGACTTAGGAACAACTAACTCATGTGTCTCGGTGATGGAGGGGAATGAGCCTGTTGTAATTCCCAACAGCGAAGGAAAAAGGACTACACCATCAATGGTAGCTTTTGTTGAAAACGGAGAAAGAAAGGTAGGAGACCCGGCCAAACGCCAGGCTATTACCAATCCTGAAAAAACCGTTTCATCTATCAAACGCTTTATGGGCGAGACTTTTGATAAGGTCCAGAAAGAAATCAACCGTGTGCCTTACAAAGTTGTCAAAGGGGAAAATAATACACCCAGGGTACAGATCGATGACCGTAAATATACACCCCAGGAAATCTCAGCCATGATCCTTCAAAAAATGAAGAAGACAGCTGAAGATTACCTTGGTCATGAAGTAACCGAAGCCGTTATCACGGTTCCTGCCTACTTCAGCGATTCTTCCCGGCAGGCTACTAAAGAAGCCGGGGAAATAGCTGGACTTACAGTTAAAAGAATCATTAATGAGCCTACCGCTGCCTCACTGGCATACGGACTCGATAAAAAAGACAGAGATATAAAAATTGCTGTTTTTGACCTGGGTGGAGGTACTTTTGATATCTCAATCCTTGAACTCGGTGACGGTGTATTTGAAGTTAAATCCACGAACGGTGACACACACCTTGGTGGAGATGATTTTGATGAGGTAATCATTAACTGGCTTGCTGAAGATTTCAAAAAGGATGAGAATATTGATCTCCGTAAAGATCCAATGGCCCTCCAAAGACTGAAGGAAGCAGCAGAGAAAGCAAAAATTGAATTATCCAGTTCATCGAGCACAGAAATCAACCTTCCCTATATCATGCCTGTTGATGGGATACCCAAACACCTTGTTAAAACCCTCAGCAAAGCAAAATTCGAAAGCCTGGCAGACAAACTTATTCAAGCAACAATTGAACCCTGCAAGAAAGCACTCAAGGATGCAGGCATGAGTCCCTCAGATGTTGATGAAGTTATTCTTGTCGGAGGATCAACCAGGATCCCGGCCATCCAGGACATAGTCCAGAAGGTATTCGGGAAAACCCCATCCAAGGGTGTGAATCCGGATGAGGTTGTTGCAGTTGGTGCAGCAATTCAGGGAGGTGTCCTTACGGGGGAAGTTAAAGATGTATTGCTTTTAGATGTAACCCCACTCTCCTTAGGTATTGAAACCATGGGAGGTGTAATGACCCGTCTTATCGATTCCAACACTACCATTCCAACGAAAAAATCCGAGACCTTTACAACAGCGGCCGATAACCAGCCTTCTGTTGAGATCCATGTTCTGCAGGGCGAAAGACCTATGGCTCAAGGAAATAAGACCATCGGAAAATTCCACCTTGATGGTATTCCACCTTCTCCAAGGGGTATTCCACAGGTTGAGGTCTCCTTTGATATTGATGCCAATGGTATTCTCAATGTTACAGCAAAGGACAAAGGAACCGGTAAAGAACAAAGTATTCGTATCGAGGCTTCAACGGGACTAACAGATGCAGAGATCGAAAAGATGAAGAAGGAAGCCAAGGATAACGAGGAGTCCGATAAGCAGGCCAGGGAGAAGGTTGATAAGCTGAATACAGCGGATGCTCTTATCTTGCAATCTGATAAGCAGCTGAAGGAATTTGGTGATAAACTGCCAGCAGAGAAAAAGGAACCCATAGAAAAGGCCCTTGAAACCCTCAGGGAGGCACATAAGAACCAGGATATGGAAGCCATTGACAAAGCAACTGCCGAATTAAATACCATCTGGCAGGCAGCTTCGGAGGAAATGTACAAGGCCAGCGGAGCTCAGCAGGGTGGTGATCCAACTGCAGGAGCAGGATCCCGGGGCAGCTGCAGGGGATGAAAATAAGGATGACCAGGAGGTTACTGATGTCGATTTCGAAGAAGTGAAGTAAATTTTCTTCCAGGGAAATACCCGGAACATGATATATTTAAGCCGGCATTCATATGTGCCGGCTTTTTTTTTCGTTTTACCATAAACAAACTAGTTTTACACTATGAAGGATATTATAACCATGATACTGATCATCTGTTCCATGGAAGGATTCAGCCTGGCACCGGCGGACACTACCTGGAACCAGACAGATGAGCAGGGATTAAAACAGGGTCACTGGAAAAAATACTACCCAAATGGAAAAATCATGTACCAGGGATTCTTCAGGGATAATAAACCCCAGGGGAAAATGAGGAGGTATTATGAAGATGGAATTCTTCAGGCTGAGCTGGAATTTCAGGAAAATGCTGTAGTCACTTACGCCACCATGTACTTCAAAAATGGACAGGCAGGAGCCGTTGGTAAATATGTCCGGCAGAAACGAGACAGTATCTGGAATTTTTACTCCTTAAATACCGGAGTAATATCTTACAAAGAGACCTATTCATTGGGAGAAAAACATGGATTGTCAACCGTTTATTACCCTGAAGGAGGAGTGGCTGAAAGGACCCTGTGGGAAAATGGAAGGAAGCAGGGTAAATGGGAACAGTTCTTTGAAGATACCAGCCTGAGATTATCCTCAGCTTATCAGATGGACCAGCTGGATGGAAGATATCAGCTTTACAACAGGGAAAAAACTCTGAAGATAGACGGCCTGTACAAAAATGGTAAGATGGAAGGGGACTGGAAATTTTTTGATGATGAGGGAAAACTCAGGCGTGTCCTCCAATATGAAGATGGTGAATTACTCAACAAGGAAGAACAGGAAAAATGGGCCAAAGAATTCATGGAGGATGTTGAAAAAGACCTCGGAAAGATCCCCGAACCGGATTTTGATAATTTTTTCGAGAGATAGTAAACTGTACTGGCATTTGGATTGATTTTATACTTTGATTGGATTTGTAGCTGGATTGATTTTGTAAATGAGACGGATCGCAACATATATTTGGATACTAATGCTTTGCACAGGACAGGTCATGGCAAAGGACCCCATTTATAAGTTCTGGATTCAGTTCACAGACAAGAACCACAATTCATACAGCCTTGAAAATCCCGGGGAATTTCTCTCCCAGAGGGCCATTTTACGGCGAGACAGGCAGAATATCCCCATTACCGCACAGGATCTGCCCGTAAGCGGAGCTTACATGGACAGCCTTTCAGTACATCCCCTCAAAATCCTGTATACCAGTAGATGGATGAATGCGGCTATCATACAAACAGCGGATTCCGGTTTGGCTAAATCCCTGCCCGGATATTCCTATATTGAATCCGTCGAATACCTCTATCGCAATACACCTGGGAAAAAGAGTGCGATAAACAAATGGGACATCATTACAAATGATAATGTAAACTCTTCATCCGAGCCAAATATCTTATCCGAAGCCAGCATGGTATCCGACAACCAGGTAGTGATGCTGAACGGACATATACTGCATCAGGAGGGATTCACGGGACAGGGAATTCATATTGCTGTTCTGGATCTGGGATTTCCCAATGTCAACACCATAGCTGGATTTGACTCCCTCTTCCTTACGGGAAGGATCCTGGGAACAAGAAATTTTGTGGAACCGGATTCAGGTTTTTACTGGACTTCAAACGGTTCACACGGAACTAATGTATTTTCCATAATGGGGGGGAATATTCCGGGGGAATTCCGGGGCTCTGCACCCGGCGCAAGCTACTGGCTGATCCAGACCGAGGATGTGAACTCCGAATTCCGTATTGAGGAGGCAAACTGGCTGGCCGGGGCTGAACTTGCAGATTCTGCAGGTGTAGACATCATAAACAGCTCCCTTGGATACCTGAATGTATTTACTGATACCGCACAAAATTATTCCTTCTCAGACCTGGATGGGAAAACAGCATTGATAACAAGGGCCGCCCAGCTTGCAGCCACCAAAGGAATACTGGTAGTGACCAGCGCTGGTAATTCCGGCAGACCGGGTAACAGCTGGGGACATATTTCCACTCCTGCGGATGGAGACAGCGTGCTGGCTATTGCTGCAGTTGATGGGACTGGGAACCGGGGGGATTTCAGTTCAAGGGGACCAACATTCGATGGGCGAATCAAACCTGATGTGGCAGCTCAGGGTGTCGCGACCTGGCTGATAAATAAGGACGGCAATACAGAAAGTGGGAACGGAACCTCTTATTCTTCGCCGGTTGTAGCTGGACTGGTGGCTTGTCTCTGGCAGAAAAATCCAGAGATAAGTAATACAGAACTGATGGATGTAATCCGGCAGAGCAGTTCCCAATCACATTCCCCCGATACTCTCCTGGGTTATGGTATACCGGACTTTGCCAAAGCAGATGAGCTGATATCCGGCATCTCACCTGCCAAAAGTCCTGGTAATAAACTGATTATCTACCCTAATCCCGCGAGAGATTATATAACCCTCATTTCAAAACCAGGCCTGACTGAAAAAATTCAGTTCCAGGTATATGATATTAGCGGCAGACTGACATTGAGTGGGGAGGTGACATTGAGTGGGAGGTGACATTGAGTGGGGAGGTGAGGGCTTCCGGGGAGGGAGAAATACAAATTCCCATACAATCTCTAAGCAGCGGCAGCTATTTTATCCATTTAAGATCAGGTAATACCTACCAAAAGGGTATTTTTGTAAAGTACCGATGAATAAGAAATCCATTGATGTAAACAGGCTTTCGGATCTTCAGGATGAGATCAGGGATACGATCCGGGCAAGTTTTGGAAGACCCCGCTGGGTGGTTGCCGAGATTAGTGAATTAAATGAAAATTTCAGTGGACATTGCTACCTGGACCTGGTAGAAAAAGATGAACATTCTGATAAATTGCTGGCGAAAGCAAGAGCTACGATCTGGGCCTCGGCCTACCGTATGCTGAAACCCTTTTTCGAAACAAGCACCGGGTATAAACTGGTAGCCGGCATTAAGATAATGGTCTCCGCTACGGTTGAATACCATCCTATCTACGGGTTAAGCCTGAATATTAAGGACATAGACCCAAGCTATACCCTGGGAGACGTAGAAAAGCGCCGTAAAGAAATCATCAACCGGCTGGAAAAAGAAGGCGCTTTGGAAATGAACAAGGAAACCTATATGCCTGAAGTCCCTCAAAAAATTGCTGTAATATCCTCTAAGACAGCGGCGGGTTATGAAGATTTCCTTGAACAATTACTGAATAATGGCTACGGATATAAGTTTTATACAAAACTTTTCCCGGCAGTCATGCAGGGTGAGCAAACAGAAAGCAGTGTCATCCATGCACTGGAAAAAATATTTGAGTATGAATCACTGTTTGACCTGGTAGTTATTATCAGGGGTGGGGGGTCAAAATCTGACCTGGCCAGTTTTGACACCTATGAACTTTCCTACCATGTTTCTCAATTCCCTCTTCCGGTGATTACTGGCATAGGACATGAACAGGATGATTCTATTGTTGACCTGGTTGCCCATACCCGTCTTAAAACTCCGACTGCTGTGGCTGAATTCCTTATAGACAGGGCAGCTACATTCGAAGCAACACTTGATGAATATAGCGAATACCTGATCAGGGCAAGCCAGTCCATTTTGAAAGAAAAAGAACTAAAGCTACAGCTCTGCAGCCAAAAAATCAGCTCTTCCTCCCTGGCTTTCGTAAGGGAAGCAGGTGAGTATCTTCTTACAATTACTTCAAATGCAAGGCACCTGGTGCAACAAACAATAAGCGAACACTCCTTTCAACTGCTAAGAATAGGAGAAACCCTAAAAAACACTGCCCGCAATATTCCGGAAAGAAAAAGGATGGAAGCAGTTTTTATCACTGAAAGGATGCAAAAGTTGCTTCTGAATCGTTTTGAACGGGAAGAAAAACGATTGGAAAACTATGTGAAATTAATGTCCTATGCAGAACCTGCCCAGATCCTGAAACTTGGATTTTCCATATCAAGGTACGGAGGCAAGGCACTGAAAGATAACTCTGTACTAAAAAAGGATGATATGATCGAAACAGAATTGTATCAAGGAAAAATCAGGAGCAGAGTAACAGACATCGAAAAAAAACTCTATTTTCGTAAAACAAAGGATGATACCGGCTAATCCATGCTCCGAACTACCATAAGCATATTTATTTTCCTCTTCATGATCCTCCAGGCAGGATCCAGCCAGGTGCAATCCCGGATTGACAGCCTGCAGAATCTCCTTGACACTTCCTCACCGGAAGAGAAAGTGGATATTTTCTGTCAGATCTCGGAATTATACTGGCAACGGTCCTACGATACAAGTCTTTTAATGGCTGTCCATGCAAGAAATTCAGCCCTGGAAACAGGTAATCCGAATCTGACTGCTACCGCCATGTATATGATAGGAAACGCAAATTATCTCCTCGGGGATTATCCCGGCAGTATAGAAAATTATCTTGAAGCCTTAGAGCTCTGGGAAGAAGCAGATGACAGTAGTAATATTGCCTCCTCATATAACAATATGGGAGCCGTGTACCTGCATATGAATGATGAAAAGAGGGCCCTTGAATATTTCAAGAAATCAGGCAAAATTTTCCGCGCACTGAATGATGATGAACAGTTATTTCCAATCCTGAATAACATTGGAGCCGTATATCTGGATAATGAAATCATGGATACGGCTTTTCAATATTTTTCAGAAGCACTTGAAATTGCAGAGCGCAGCGGCAATCAGACTAATTTGTCTATTGTCCTTACTAATCTGGGGGAGACCACCCTTTACATGGGATTGTACTCCCAGTCTGAAGCCTACCAAACGAGAGCCTATGAGATAAGCAGGCAGCTTGGAGACCTGGGAATGATGGCTACGATCAAATCCAATCATGGAAAACTCCATCTTAGAAAGAGGGACTACGCATTGGCGCTGGAATCTTTCCAGGAGAGCCTTGTACTGGCTAGAGAAATAAATTCACTCCCCATTATGCAGGAGAACTATCAGAGCCTTTCAGAATATTACAATCTGAAAGGAGAATACCGGCAGGCACTCCGCCTGTACAAGTTGTATTCAAGCATGAAGGACAGCATTATGTCACAGGAGGGGATGATGGAAATAAAAGAACTGGAACTGAAGTTCAATGCCCGCGCCCTGCAGCAGGAAATTGAACTTTTGCGAAAAGATAACGAGATCCAGAGCCTAAAACAAACAAGATTGAAATATGGGGTCATTTCACTTGTAATATTAATACTGGCCTCTGCCCTTGGTTTCCTTTCCTATTTCCAGCGCAATCGATTCAAAAAAGAAACTAACAGATTACTGGAAGATAAGAACAGCCAGTTGGAAAAAGCCAACAAAAAGCTTGTTGAATCGGAGAAACATCTCAAAGAATTAAATTCCACCAAGGATAAGTTCTTTTCAATCATTGGACATGATCTCAGAAATCCCCTGAATGCCCTGCTTGGTTTCAGTGAACTTATTTCCGGGAATTCCAGGGAATATTCCCCTGAGGAAATCCAGAAATACAGTAAAATAATCAATGAGGCTGCAAAAAACATCCATCAGCTGATTGAAAACCTGCTGGAATGGTCCCGTTCCCAATCCGGCAACATCGAGTTTAATCCCGGACAGACAGATCTTAACCAGGTAATTGATGAAATCCTTAAAATAATTGAGATTCAGGCTGAAAAGAAATCCATTTCAATTGAAAAGGAAGTGCCGGAAAAAATCCAGGTTTTTGCAGACAGGAATCTCCTATCAACCATCCTCAGGAATCTGATAAACAATGGAGTAAAATTTACCCCTAAAAAGGGAACCGTTAAAGTTTCAGCGGATCAAACAGATACCGGGGTATCCATATCCGTGTCAGATACAGGTGTTGGAATGAGTCAGGAACAGCTCGATTCAATTTTCAGTCTCGCCCACGGACCTTCTACTGCAGGAACCGAGGAGGAGAAGGGTACGGGATTGGGACTCATACTATGCAAGGAGTTTGTCGATAAGCACGGTGGTGAAATTCAAGTTGAAAGTCAATCCGGCAAGGGAAGTACCTTTACCTTCATTCTTCCTGGAAATAATTAATTCAAAAATGATGAGCAAAGATCTTACCTACGGTGAAGCAATGACCCAGATTGAAGAAATCCTGGAGAAAATTGAAGCAGGCGAACTGGATGTGGATGAACTGACCGATAAGGTAAAAAAAGTAGCTAACCTGCTGGATGTCTGCAAAAAGAAGCTTAAAACTACGGAGACAGAGATACAAAAGGTGATTGAAGGCCTGGAGGCAACAGATTAATTATCCAGGTTTGTTTCTGTTTCGATGGAACTTATATCTTCTTCATGATCGGGACAATAGTCCGCAAAATCGCATAGCTCCGCAGCAAACCCAACCCTCATATTTGTCGCTTTAAAGAATTCCCTTGCCAGGTGCTTGATCTGGTTCTGACTGGCGATAAGCACCTGTATAGGGTCAATATCCTCCATATCAATTTTACCTTCCGCTTCCTTCAATACCTGCAAATTGGTATTTATTATCCTCATCATATCCTGGTAGGACCGGGCGATTGATGCCAGGCGATGTCCGATCACGCCTATAACCTCCCCGGTTTCTGCACAAATCAGGGGACTTCCGGCATTACCCTGTTTTATTGTACAGTCCACCTGAATAGTATTAAAACCATCATTATGTTTAAACAGCGATGAGATAATACCACTCTTTATTGCAAGATTACCCTGTTCAAGCTGGTAACCCAGAACCGCAATGGGGTGTCCGATGATATGATTAAACCTTTTACTGCATTTCAAAGATGGAATGATTTGAAATGCCTTATCCTTAATATCAAATAATGCAAACCCGGGGTTTATCTTTTCATCAAATTTGACTTTGACAGCAAGGAGTTCTTTGAAACTCATGCTGATACAACCTGAATTGGGGGATTGGGACTCGGTAAACCTGATAACTACCTCGGCGGGTTTCGCAAATTTGTCGATGACATCGTCGGTAACCAGGAAATTTTTCACCTTGAACCCGGTGAAAGATACAATTTTTGTCCCTGCATTACTTAAAAACTCAATGGAGCATACAGAAGATTTGCACTGGTCCCAAACGTTCCTGTACATAATTATTGAAATTTAAGTTATGCCGTGGTCCAGCACAAATATACAATCTTTCCTGAATTTTCCGCTTTCCAGGAAAATTCGCATTCCCCTGACTATAAAGGACCTTGAGGTATGAATTACTCAAAATATGCATTCCAGGAAGCCCTCTTCAGATTAAGGAGGTTCATGGGATTAGAACCCAGTCCATTCAGATCCTTCGGAATAAACCTGACAACCTGGTCATAATAAAGAGGGACAATGGCTGCTTCATCAATGATCATTCTATCCATCTGTTGATATATACAATACCTGGCACTATCATCCAGGGTATGAAGGGCTTTCTCAAACAGGCTGTCATATGCAGGTTGAAAAAAATGGGTGTAATTGGGACCAGAGGGACTAAAATTTTTACTATAAAACAAAGAGAGATAGTTTTCTGCATCAGGATAGTCGGCAATCCATGATCCCCTGAAAAACATCAGCTGTCCATTTGCCATCCGGTCCCTGAAGGAAGCCCCGGTATTTACTTCAATATTCAGGCTTATTCCTATTTCTGACAATTCATGCTGTATGTACTCGCAGAGATCCTGGTAATCAGAAGTTGTGGTCAGGGTAATTTCAGGCAGTCCCTCTCCCATGGGATATCCGGCCTCAGATAATAGTTCCCTTGCGTAATCAGGATTATAATGGTATCCCGGTACTTTCTCCCGGGAGAATGAGGGCATCCCAATGGGTACAAACCCTGAATTTGCAGGTGTACCAATGTTATTTCTCAGGAATCGCATCATTTTATCCCTGTCAAAGCCGTAATTGATAGCCCGTCGGATGTTTTTGTTCAGGGTTGGACTACCTCTGACAATTTCCAGGTCAGGATCCAGTAAAAATCCCAGGTATTCAGTATTCAGGTAAGGCTGTCCGATCATAGTTATCCTGTCCGCATGTTCAGGATTGAGCTTCCCGCTCCGGGTGATCATCTCATCCTTATACACAGCATGCATACCGGAAAGGAAATCCAGGCGCCCCATCATAAATTCCATGAATTCGGATTGCTTGTCCCTTGTAAAACTAACATTGACCGCATCCAGGTAAGGCAGCTTGTTTCCCTCCTCATCCTCTTCAAAGTAATTATCATTCCGGAGCAGGACCAGCTTCTCATCCTCCCTCCAGTATTGAAACCGGAAAGGACCGGTGCCGACAGGTTCTTTCCGGAAACTTTCCCCTAAAAATTCTATTGCTTCCTCCGGCAGTACACTGCAATAAGGCATGGTGAGCAATCCGGGAAATGCAGGAAAGGGGGTTGAGAGGTATATCTTCAAAATGGTATCCGATACCGCTTCAAAGCCATTTACACTGTTTGGGGCCTGCCGGTCAAGAACATTAAAAATCCATGAACCGGGCGATGCTATTTCAGGATCAATGATCCGGTTCAGACTAAAGACAAAATCCGATGCTTTTACTGTTCTTCCCTTCCCCCCGGGAAAACAGGAATGGTCATGAAAATAAACATCATCCCTGAGATAGAAACTGTATACTGTTCCGTCCGGACTGCACTCCCAGGAGTGTGCAATACATGGTCTGAGCTCCAGGTTATCAGTCAGCTGAAGCAGTCCATTGAACAACTGGTTTACCGGCCATATAATGGTCTGGTTGCGGGCATAAGCAGGGTCAAGAGTGGGAATACCCTTGGATTCATTATACCGGAAAATATTCTTCCTCTCCTGAACATTCTGAGAACAGGAGATAAGCAGGAATGATAATATAGCTATTAAAGGGACCCGCATGCTGAGTTGCGGGTAAAGTTAAAACTTTAGAGTCATACCTGCCATAAAATTAAATCCGGCCTGGGGAAAGTAACCATCAATCTTGTATTCAGAACCCCCATAGTAATACCGGTAGACCCATGCATTCGTCTCATAATCTTCATTCAGGACATTATTCAGCATCAGGTTAAAGCCAATCTCCTTCATAAACCCGGGACTGATACGGTATTGGATTTGAATATCATTGACCAGGTAGGGATTCAGAATCCTTGATTCAGAATTGGAATTATCGATGTATTGTTTCCCTACATACTTGGTGAGTAGTCCGAAACTTAAGCCCTTCAGGGGTTCATAACTGATCTTACTGCCTCCGATAATCCCGGGTG
Source organism: uncultured Bacteroidaceae bacterium (assembly GCA_963777115.1). Taxonomy (GTDB): domain Bacteria; phylum Bacteroidota; class Bacteroidia; order Bacteroidales; family SM23-62; genus SM23-62. The sequence continues at coordinate 39,681 of CAVZPP010000016.1, forward strand.
AAAAACTCAGGTTAGTCTCCCCAAGATTATCACTTACCTGATCAGGCCAGTTGTCCCAGTCATCAACATAATCAGTATAATCCCTGATGATATTTTTACTGAGGGTCAGGTTTAGATCCCAGCGTACCTTTTCCAAAGGGACAATCCCTGCCACCAGTTCAATCCCCGTACGATAACTGTCTTTAACATTATTCATAATTGCACCCCCAACATCGTTGATCTCCCCGGTAAGGACGAGCTGGTTATTGTAATCCATATAGAAAAGGTTTGCTTCCAGTACAGCTTTTGTCAGATTCAGGCGGTATGAAAGTTCATAATCCATCAGCGTTTCATAAGTTGGCTTTGGCAGTGCAGGATCTGCATCCACAAAATTACTCCGGTTAGGTTCCCGGTTAGCGACTGCAATGGATGCAGCCAGCCTCTGCCGGCTGCTGATATCAACCGTGGCCCCTATCTTAGGATTAACAAACTGATATACATTAATTTGAGAAATATCCCTCAGGTCATCATCTATACCCTTAATATAATGCTCAATGCTGCGGTACTGAATGTCCCAAAACAAACTTACCTGCTTGTGGATCCTGTAATTCAGCTTCAGGAAAGTATTCCAGTCCCTTTTCCTTCCTGTATTACGGTACCATTCATGATTGATCTCGGATTCTCCCGGAAACCTGGCCCAGATAACTTTTCCGAAATGCCTGCCATCGTAACGGTTCCAGCCACCTCCAAGGAAAGCTTCCAGTTTCCCATACTTATAGTTCAGTGAATAGGTAATCCCGTAAAAGTCATTGTCCAGCCATTTTTGCCTGATTATATCGCTCTCACCAATGGTATCACTACCAACTATTACATCGCTTATCTGGTAATCCCCCAGTGATTCATCCTCCCGATACCCTTCGAAGTATCCTCTACCGTATGTATAGTGAAGGGCTCCATTAAAGATAAACCTTCGGCCAAGCTCTCTTGAATAAAGAAGCTGGTAATGGTCCTGCTGGTAATTATCCGTTTCATTATCGTAGGTATAGTAATTATATGTCCGTGAATCAGAGGATATCATATCTGCGGTTTCCTGGGGTGTATAATGATAATGATCTTCATATAACATCATACCGTCTAGATCATTATTCAGACGGACTGAAGGCACTCCGTTCCAGGCCTGGTAGGTCCTTTCCTTACCTGAAAATACATTCATCTTCAGAAGACTTTTTTCCCCGTACCATGCAGCTGATATAAAAAATGATTTCAGGTCTGAGAAAGCCCTGTCAATGAACCCATCGGTATTGATCTTTGACAGACGCATATCCAGTGTGAATTTTTCTTCCAGCATACCTGTTCCAACGGAAAGACTGTTTTTCCAGGTATTAAATGAACCATATGCAGTGTTAAATTCCCCGTAAGGTTCCGGGTTCATAGTAAAAGTCTGAAAATTCATTGTCGCCCCAAAAGCGGCTCCCCCATTGGTTGAAGTCCCTACTCCCCGCTGGATCTGAACATTATCCACGGAAGTGGCAAAATCAGGCATATTGACCCACCATACCCCATGGGATTCCGAATCATTCAAGGGTATCCCATTTACCATTACATTAATCCTGTTCATATCTGTCCCGCGAATCCGAAAACTGGAATAACCAATACCTGTGCCGGCATCGGAAGATGTAACCATGGAAGGAGTATGACTCAAAAGGTAGGGTATATCCTGTCCCATATTACGTTCAGCCAATTCCTCTTTGGAAACATTGGTATGCGCTATGGGAGAATTTCCACCAGCCCGGGTAGCTATTACAATGACTTCTTCCGCCATCACACTCGTTGGATTCAGAATAAAATCAAGGTTCCCCTCACCCAATAATTCAATTTCCTGTTCCGCGGTTTCATACCCCACATAGGAGGATTTCACCAGGTACTTCCCCTTCGGCAGCCCTGAAATCGTATATTTCCCCTGAATATCAGTAATAGCACCCCTGAAAGTTTTTTCAATGTAGACATTGGCGCCAATTAATGCCTCTCCATCAGAATCGGTCACTCTTCCCGATAAAAACGATTGTGAATTTACCTGCATGTTTAATGCAGCGGCCAGGATGGCAGTCATCCAGATTCTCATAAAACAGATTTTAAAATTATATAAACATGTTATCTAAATTCCCTGCGCCGGCATTACCCGGATCAGGTTCTAAGGGTATGATCTCAGCCCGTACTATTAAGGCACCCCCTTAGAGAAACTTCTCAAATATAGGGATATTGGCAAACGGATCAAAAAAAAACCGCCCCAGAGTTTTCTCTGACACGGTCCTTCTTCCTGGGTTTATCCAGGACTATAATTTCTTTGAACCAAGTGGTTCTAAGCCTCAAATGGTTTACTCTACGTTGAGAACGTCTTTGAAAGCTTTGGTAAATGAATCTTTTGGCAAGGCGCCCATAGCCATCTGTGGTTGTCCGTCTTTAGGTACAAACAGGATTGATGGAATGCTCTGAATCCCGAAAATAGATGAAAGCTCACGCTCTTCTTCTGTATTTACCTTATAAATATCCAGTTTCCCGTCAAATTCTTCAGAAAGCTCCTCAAGCACAGGGGCAACCACCTTACAGGGTCCACACCAGTCTGCATAAAAATCAATAACGCAGGGTTTTTCTCCTTCAAATTTCCACTCCTTGTTTGCTTCATAATTAAATACCTTTGTCTTAAAGGTATCTGCTGTAAGATGCTCTGTCATAATACTCTTTTTAATATGAATAATTTTAATATCTACAAAAATACGAATTTAGGAACGTAAGTCAAATCACGTGCCATTGCAAAGTAACTCATGATTTTATTGTAATTTTGTCATGGAACGAACAATTTGTCATATCTATATATGAAGAAATGTCTTAATGATAAGATTTTCAGCCTGATTGCTGAGATTGCAAGGGAGGAAGCTGTGCCCACTTTTGTTATCGGAGGATTTGTACGGGATTGCATTCTGGACAGGCAGACACAGGATATTGACATTGTGGTGCAGGGAAGTGGTATTGATATCGCTAAAAAAATTGCCGGCCGAATTGGAAAAGGAGTTCATGTGAGTGTGTTCAGGAGCTTCGGCACAGCCATGATCAGGTTTGGGGATATGGAGATTGAATTTGTGGGTGCCAGAAAAGAGTCTTACCGCAGATCCTCCAGGAAACCCATTGTAGAGGATGGGACACTTGAAGATGACCAGAACAGGCGTGATTTTACCATAAATGCCATGGCAATCTCCCTGAATCAGGATACTTATGGGGAATTGGTAGACCCTTTCGGGGGAAGGGAAGACATTAAAAATAAAATCCTCAGAACTCCGCTTGAGCCTGACCGGACCTTTTCAGATGACCCCCTGAGGATGATGCGGGCAATACGTTTTGCCACCCAGCTCGGATTTACCATCGAAGAAAAAACCCTTGAGTCTGTTAAAAAATCAGCACAGCGAATAGAAATAGTCTCCAGGGAAAGGATCTCTGATGAGTTGAATAAAATCATTGGATCGGACAAGCCATCCACTGGATTCCGATTACTTGAGGAAACCGGACTGCTTCAATTGATATTCCCTGAATTCCAGGATCTTAAAGGGGTTCATGAAGAAAACGGTCAGCGGCATAAAGATAATTTCTACCATACCATTCAGGTTGTTGACAATGTGGCAAGCATTTCAGATAACCTCTGGCTCAGATGGGCAGCAGTGCTCCATGATATAGCAAAACCTCTTACCAGGAGATTTGACCAGGAAGCGGGATGGACCTTTCATGGTCATGAATTTGTCGGATCGAAGATGGTACCGGGGATTTTCAGGAAATTAAAACTCCCCCTGAACGATAAAATGAAGTATGTTCAGAATCTCGTACTCCTTCACCTTCGTCCCATGGCCCTTTCGCCAGAAGGCATTAGTGATTCAGCAATTCGACGCCTGGTCTTCGACGCGGGGGAGAACCTGGATGACCTGATGTTGCTCTGTGAAGCCGATATCACCTCAAAAAATGAAAAAACCGTCTTTAAGGTTCTGAAAAATTTCAGTATAGTTCGCCAGAAGATAGCAGAGCTGGAAGAAAAAGACAGTATCCGAAATTTCCAGCCTCCAGTATCCGGAGAAGAAATCATGGAAACCTTTGGCATACCCCCTTCCAAACCAATCGGTATCATAAAGGATTATATCAAAGAGGCAATCCTGGATGGAATCATTAAAAATGACCATGAGGAAGCATTTGCCCTGATGCTGGAAAAGGGAAAGGAACTGGGACTTCAACCGAAAAAGGATTAAATCCGGATTCATTAATCTCCCCGATAAATATCGATGAATACCGGCAGATGATCACTGAAACCTCCCTGGTATCTGTAACCATTATAAGTTCGGTAGGGTTTTACACCGGTACTTCCTGGGTCGTTTTCCAGCAGGAAGGATGGAGCAAAAATCCTTTTCCCTCCAGGATTTACAAACAATCCTGAATCAGAGAAAAATGATCCGCTTACGAAGATATGGTCGAACTCATACCACCCACCCTGGTACTTGAGTGTACCCGGGATATTTCTGTTATCATTCCTGGATATCCCAAAATTTCCACTCCCCGTTGATCCTCCAGTGTGGTAAAGACCGGTATCCGCATCCGGGGATTCTTTTACCTGGACCCAAAGGACATCTTTCAGGCTGGGATCTGTCAACTCGTCATTCATATCACCGGCAACAATGATCCTGGAGGCCCTATCTGCAAACAGAATTGAATCTACCAGTCCCTTGACAACCTTTGCTGCAGCCATCCTGCTGGGTTGACTTTCCAGGTAGCCCTGCCATCTTGAAGGCCAATGGCAAATGATCAGGTGCAAGGTATCCCCAACCCTCACCAAACCTTTGACATACAAAACATCCCGGGTATGATCTGGTCTAAAATCGGGAATCACCTCAGATTTCAATTCAGGTCTCAATCCAGGTCTCAATCCAGGAGCTGTTTCAAGTTTTAATTTTTGTGTTATTTCAAATGGATGTTTATCTGCGGATTCTTCCGGATCCGGAACGGTATAGAAACCTGAAATAATTGGCGTAAAAGCAGTTGGAATATATAGCAATGCCACATCAATCCCGCGTTCATCCGGCGAATCCTGATGGATAAGCCGGTAATTATATTTTAATAGGGGAGTCTTCCGGATAAGCCAGTTCAGGACAAATCGATTCTCTACCTCGCAGAGTCCGATAATTTCAGGAGGCTTCCATCCGCCAACAGATGCCAGGACCTTATAAATCTTCTGTTCCTTCTCCAGGAACCTCTCCCATGTCCAGTTCCTTATTCCCCAGGGAAGGAACTCTTCATCAATTGTCAGGCTGTCATCGAAGGGATCAAATAGATTTTCCACATTATAAAATACAAATCTCAAATCCCCCCTCTTCCCATTTCTCATCCTTACTCCCACTCTCATCCTTACTCCTATCCTTATTACCATTCTGTCCTGCAGTAAGACCCGGAAACAAAGACATAAACAAAACCAGGAACCAGGCCAGGCTTATTTTTTTCAGGAGTAACATAGATATCACTGTTTTTATCATTAATAAAGTGCCGACCAGATTTTTATGTCAGTTCAGATTAAATATCATACAAGAGTTTGAGTGATTCTAAAAATTCAAAACACAACAGGCCATGAAAAGTAAATTTTTATTTACCTTTACTAAATAATTACACCGATGAAGAGTTCTGAATTATTAAGAATTCTGAAGCGGGATGGATGGTATGTGATATCTCAAAGAGGTTCCCACATAAAGATGGTCCATCATGAGAAAAAGAACGTTATTTATATTCCTTACCATGGAGCAAAAGAGGTAGGGAAAGGCCTGGAGAGAAAGATATTAAAAGCGGCAGATATACTATGAAAAAGACAAATCAAAAATTCAGATTTATCGTTGAAAGAACCAATACCGGGTACTCAGCTTACTCTGTTGAGCAAGCAATTGCGACAACTGGTGAGTCTTTTTCTGAACTTCTTTATAATGCTACAGAAGCTTTCAATTTATTTCTTGAAGATACCGGAGAGGAAATCGAGGAAAGCCAGATCAAACTTGAAATCGACCTGAAACAGTTTTTCCAGCATTACCGCGTTATCAATGCGAAGTTTCTTGCCAGGCGTATCGGTATGAATGAGACGCTTCTTTCACAATACGTCCAGGGCAGGAAGAAACCTTCGGCTAAACAAACCCGGCGAATATTGAAGGGTGTTCAGGAAATCGGGAGGGAATTAGCAGATATTCACTTATTTTGAGATGGAGTCGGTCTCATACCTCTCATAGGCTCCTATATCGGGACCGAGGGTGCCAAGGCGGCTGTCACCCTTGATATCAATAGGGTACTCCAGGGCGATGTCATATAAACCTGCATCCTTGGCAGGGGATAAAGTGTCAAGGGCCAGGTTATTATTCTGATAATCAACAAATACGGGATCCTCGAGGTTAATCGTGTTGATAAAATGTTCCGGATTGGCCAGGTCAAACTCTTCCGGGTCAGCCTTGATCAGGCAGTTCTCGAAAACAAAGGGGATCTTACTTTCAGAATCTTCGTTTATGGTGAACTCAAATTCTTTATTTCCATAGATAATACAATTCCCGAAGTACGCTTTCTTGATGGGCCGGACATTAATGTTGCCATTGATGTCCTCATAATTATTGGTAATCGCTAAGGAAGGTGTAGTACGGTTTGAGAATCCTGATCCCCAGTAATTGCCAACTGTGCAATGGTAGAATTCATAGCTTCCCCCGATATTAAGCAGGATGGCCAGTTGTCCGCAGTTAGTGATCACCGTATTGCTGGCATGAATGCTGGTTCCCTGTCCAAGTATTCCCACGGAAGACATGTTTTCAATTTTACAGTTCCGGATTGTCAGGTTAGGGGTATTCGGTGTATATACTGTATCCGCCATCAACCCTATGGTACCATTTTTAATATTTACATAATCCAGCTCATTATCCCTGGTTCCGGGCCAGAAGTAAATCAGTCCCCATTGACCCGGAATATCCCTGTACAGATACTCCAGCCGATCTCCCTGTATCTCGATAGGGTTATCAAGGCTGCCGTTGGCTTTCAGGGTGCCTTTAAAGATCAGGGAGGCATTACGGTGCAAATAAATCCTGACCCCTTCCTGGATAGTCAGGGTTTCCAGGGAATCTACAATCAGGTAATCCCTGATCAGGTAGGGTTTATCATTGATCCAGGTCTGGGTTCCTATAGTATCTGCATTAAACATATGAACATCCTGTCCCCATGCAACCAGGTTCACATCCTGCAGGTTCCCGTTGGTATTAAACAGAATAGAATCATGAATGACCAGGATAGAGTCCTGCATATTGGGATCCAGTGTGACTTCAACAAAAATATACAGGGAGTCTTTAGGAGGGATTTCTACATTGTTGACAGAGTTACCGGAAAATCCATCAACATTCAGCCGGAAAACGGAAGAGGATCCTCCTGCCACCTCAATGCTTGTGATCTCCAATGCCTGCTCATTATCGTTGTAGATGCGGAATCTTTTAGTGGTCGATCCTAGGGTGGTGAAGATGGTATCAAAAAAGACCGTATCCGTTGAAAATCCCAGTTTTGCATCAGTACCCCTGTATACCTCATAACGCTCACAGGAAAAAATTCCGGCAAGCAGGGCCAGCACAATCAAAGAATATTTTGTAAAAGATCTCATTTCAGGACGCCGCAAAAGTAATTAAAATATGTTCAGATCGAAGCAGGTTCTACCCTAGATTAACGTAGGACTTTCCAAATAAGTATTCCGCAAGCAGGAACTATGAGGATCAACCTGATCAGTCCTGTTTATGATTTTTTTCGTAACTTATTATCCCATTCCGAAAACCTGAACGTCATGACAATTCATGAAACTGTTCTACCTCTGGAATTACAGTTAATTGTGCTATTTCTTTGTCCTCAATCTTGTTGCATTTTCATGGACTATTCGGCCCAGCCAGCCATGCCTGCAGCGATTTCAATATCAGTCCGGAAGATGCCACCGGGAAGATACCATTACAATAACCCTGGATATCCGGGAAATATGCACTTCAGAGAAAGATCTTCCCTTTACAGGGGAAGAAACAATCTATATCAGTGGATGGATCAAAGGTACTTGCGGATGGTAAAGCAACCTGGTGGAACGGGAACATACACCCGGACCCGGGTGCTGACGGAACGCCAGGAAGCATGACTTACAATGGTGACAGCACATATTCAATCAGGATAAAACCTTCCGCATTCTTCCATTCCGATGGCCATGAAATAATGGGGTTTTCACTAAATGCTGCCGATATTAATCAGCAGCGTCAGGCTTTCGATTACTGTCCCTTTGGTTGTGCGGAATTCTATATTCCCTTAAGAACAAATCCACCGGTAATGGACACATTGAACTCCGGCAATAACCCTGAAGCTTGGAGGCTTGATACGAGAAAACATCGTACTTGATTTCGAAACCATGCGGATCGTTGATCACCTGACGGTTGACCATAATGTAACCCTAACCATAGAACCAGGAACTTCCATCGAGTTTCAGGATAATTATCTAGTTTGATGTGTACGGGACATCTATTGCGGAAGGGACAGAAACGGATAGCATAATTTTCAAAGCTGCAGACCTGCCAATGGCTGGAAAGGATTATGGTTCAAAGACCAGAATAATCTAGAATACTTCCAAATTAGCCTTTTGCCGTTTGAGAATATGAGAACCACCCATGATTGGGACGGCGTTATTAATGCAGAGTATTACCCCCATCTGTCCATTTCCAACTCCATAATCAAAAACAATTTTGCTCATGCGCTTAAACTTATAAATTCTGATATAACAGTAGACCGACATTACCCTGACAAATAACGGAAAGGGTGGAATACATTCCTATGCAAGCCATTTTTCATCTACTGAACAGCCACATAGTAAATAACAACAATCATGGATTGTTCCTGAACCTTTCCGATCCGCCACATAGTAAACACAATTATAAACAATAATCAGGGGAATGGAATAGTCCTGTGGTCTTCAGATCCAAGGGTATTCAACTCCATCATAGCAAATAACGCAGGGAGTACAATAAGCCTGGAAATATCCAATCCTTTGTTCTATAACTCTATCCTGCAGAACAATACCTGGTACATTGATATGAAAGATCCTTCCTCATCCATTCGTTTTAAAAAATGCATTCTGCCAGCCCTGACAGGGGAGTTCCTGGACAGGGGACAATACCCTGACTGGGAGGATAATTACTTCGATGTAGATCCTCTGTTTCTGGACCCTCCGGATGATATTGGAATAAGTCCGGATGCAATGTTGGCGGACTGGTCCGTCGAAATCAATTCAGTGGCGGTAAATAATGGATTCCCAGGATATTGATGGATTCGAGATACCCCCCTCCGACCTTGGCGGCAATGAAAGAATCTCATACGGTATTATTGATATAGGTCCGTATGAATTCTCACAGTCGGAAACCTCTCTTGTTATTGATGATGATATTTATGACAATCAGATCTGGATGGTGGATACAGTAATGGTTACCCGGGATGTACTAATCCATGAAGGTGCAATTCTTACAATAGCTCCGGGTACAGTGGTCGAATTCCAGGGACACTATGAAATGATCATCGAGGGTTGTCTGATCGCTAAGGGAGCTGAAGGACATGAAATCAGGTTCACGGTTTTCGACACTATCGGTTTTGATGACTATGATACAACAAAGGGTACCTGGGGGGGACTGGATTTCTGGACCAGGCCGGGCAATACTGCCTCAGAAATCAGCTGGTGTATATTTGAGTATGCAGCTGATATGGAAGGAGAGGACCGGAATGGTGGTGCCATATCGATTAATGATGACTCCTGGCCACTGCAGATTACTAATTGCCTGTTCCAGTACAATTATGCAGAATTCCAGGGTGGGGCAATTAGCATTGGATGGGCAGGTCCCTTTATTGGATTCAATGAATTCAGATATCAACACCAGCCAGGAAGGAGGAGCTATTTATACCGCAGCAACATCTTCCGCTATGATTTTTGAAAATTACATCCATCACAATATGGCATGGCAATGGGGCGGCGGAATATATACTTCCGGAGCCGTACAAATCAAAGCCAACCGAATTGCCTTCAATCAGGCACTTAATCATGGCGGAGGTGTATATTGCAGAAAATCAAAAGCCCGGCTTATTGGCAACTTCATTCACAATAACAATCATGGAGGAATAGCAGGCAAGAATTGCGATCCCTATATTGCCAATAACCTGATCGTAAACAATTCGGCTGATGGGGGACTGGGGGACTGGGATATTAAAAGGGAAGGATCGGGAATTTTTATAGATATAAACTCTGATGCAACCATCGTCAATAATACCATAGCCAATAACTTCTCCAGCCAGTATAAAGGATCAACTGTCAGGCTTTTTTCAAATACGAAGTTTTTCAATAATATTGTTTGGGGCAACATGGATGATTTTGGGAACTCTTCGCCCATAGCTATTGAGGGAGCAATTCACGTGGATATTCGGAATTGCATTGTTCAAAGAGGCCTGGCAGGTATTCGAACAGACAATCCTGTCTCAGAGCTTACCACTGAAAATATCATTGACAGCCTGCCCCAGTTTATTCAGGAATCAGGAAGTATTGGGAACACTGCCAATGGATTTAATGCTGACTGGAGTATTAATGCACTTTCTCCTGCCATCAACAACGGATTATATGATCCTGAAACAGTAGGCGAACTCATGGTGGATTATTCCGGACATGAACGCAATCCGGATGCATGGGATATCGGGGCCTATGAACACCGTACAGAAGGATTTGAAATTTCCTCTGAACCACTGGATATTGTAGCATGCAGCGGGGATACCGTTAGTTTTTTTGTGCTGGCAAACGATACGGCCTATTACCAATGGTTCCTGAATGAAAAACCAATCCCCGGTGCCAACGATCCAAACCACATAGTGGAAGGCGTGACACAGGAAACTGAAGGTCTTTATTCCTGCGCTGTATGGAACGCATTTGGAGGTAGGTGGTCCGAACCCTCATTCCTTATTGTAAACCATCCCCCGGAGATATTTATTCAGCCGGATCATAAATGGATGATAGAAGGGACTCCAGCCACGCTGGAGGTCTTGGCCGAAGGTTCACCTCCCATGGAATTCCAGTGGTATAAAGACGGGGCAGCCATCCCGGAAGCCGATCGTCCAAAGTTGTTTTTCCAGGACCCTGACAGTAAAACGGAAGGCATGTATTATTGTAACATTGAAAACTTCTGTGGAACAGCCAGTACAGATTCCATACAACTTTTTCTGGCACCCCAGATCTGCATGGTTACCATTGATACCGTCACCAGCAATAACCTGGTCATCTGGGAGAAAAAATCATCAGCCCCTATTGAATCCTATAATGTATTCCGTGAGAGTATTGTGGCAGGAGAGTATGATGTACTGGGAAATGTACCGGCTAAAAACAACAGTGTATTCTCTGATACCGGAGCCGATCCTTCTGTCCAGGCCTACATCTACAAGATCACTGCCCTGGATTATGAAGGAAACGAGTCAGATATAAACCTCTGCAAACCTCATAAGACAATACATCTACTGACCAGTCTGAATACGCAGTACAGTGTGGCTCAACTGGACTGGGATCATTATTATGGATTCCAATACGGGACTTTCTATATATTCAGAAGTGCCAGCCGAACAGGATTTAGCATGGTTCATCCTATGGCCAGCAGTACAACCACCTGGACGGATCGGGATGCAACATCAGGCCAGGAATATTATTACAGGGTCGCCGTGGAAAAAATACCCGCATGTAATCCTGAAGAAGAAGGCAAAAAAGGAGGTACCGGCCCATATAAACACTCCCTCTCCAATATGGACGACAATAAGATTAAAGCCACCGGCTTACTCCCTACTGCCGAGGCCAGAAGTCTGATGATATACCCCAATCCAATGAGGGAGTTCACAACTATTCGTTTTCATAATCCAGAACATAACATCTATAATGTTTATGTCAGGAACCTTTCAGGAAAAATCGCAAGGCATATTGAAAATGTCAGTGGTAATGAGTTAAACCTGTACAGGGGAGAACTGGAATCCGGATATTACATTATTGAATTCAATGGTCCCGGAAATTATTACGGAAGGCTGATAATTCAATAATAAGTTGAATCAATTATTAACTGAGTAATTATGCAACTCAGAATTATTTCCACCTTCATCCTGGTGATGATACTTTTTAACTCTTGTATGAATGATAATAGAGCTGACCTGATCCTTCACAACGGGAATATTTATATTGTCGATGAGGCATTTAGTACTGAAGAGGCCATGGCCGTAAAGGCTGGAAGTATTGTGGCAACAGGGAGTTCGGATGAGGTCCTTAAACGCTTCCATGCAGACCAGGTCATCGACCTGGAAGGAAAGTATGTATACCCCGGGTTAATTGATGCTCACTGCCATTTCCTGGGATACGGAAAAAGTCTTTTGCATGCGGACCTGACAGGAACATCTTCATTTGAGGAGATCATTGAAATTCTCAAAAAGAGGCAAATAGAATATCCCTCCGAATGGGTACTCGGGCGGGGCTGGGATCAGAACGACTGGGAGATAAAGGAATTCCCCTCCAATGAACTGCTTAATGAGGCATTTCCTGAAAATCCCGTATTACTGCGACGTATTGACGGACATGCTGCCATTGCAAACTCAGCAGCCCTGAAACTTGCAGGGATTGATGAAAAATCGGCTATCCAGGGAGGTTCTCTAATAAAGAAAAACGGAAAACTAACAGGGGTGTTGGTTGACAATGCCATCAACCTGGTCGGAAGGATCATACCGGAACCTGGAAAACAGGAGCTTATAAAAGTCATATTAAAGGGTGAAGCCAATTGTTTTGCGGTTGGATTAACTTCGGTCCATGATGCGGGACTTGACTATGAAACGATTGATCTTATTGATTCTCTGCAGAGATCCGGGGAGTTGAGTATGCGAATATATGCCATGCTCTCCGCAGGCGAAAAAAATTATCAGCAATACATGTACAAAGGAATGCACAAAACGGATAAGCTCAATGTGCGCTCAATAAAACTATTTGCTGACGGGGCACTCGGTTCCAGAGGCGCCCTGATGCTGGAACCCTATTCAGATGATCCGGGCAATGTCGGTCTTGCTGTTTCGGGCACAGAATATCTCCTGGAGCAATGCAGACTTGCATATGAGTATGGATACCAGGTAAATACTCACTGTATTGGTGATAGTGCCAACCGACTGGTTCTTGACATATATGCAAGTTTACTGGATGGAAAGAATGACAGGAGATGGAGGATTGAGCATGCACAGGTTATTCATCCTGAAGACATGAGAAAATTCGGAGCAAATAATATTATTCCTTCCATCCAATCCACCCATGCAACATCGGATATGTACTGGGTAGATGAACGAATTGGAGATGTAAGGCTCAAAGGAGCATACGCCTACAAACAATTGATGGAAGAAAATGGATGGATTCCTAATGGCAGTGACTTCCCGGTTGAAAGCATCAATCCCCTTTATGGTTATTATGCACTGAGTACCCGGAAAGATAATGAAGGCTTCCCTGCAAAGGGATTCCAGGCTGAAAATGGCCTTAGCCGCGAAGATGCCTTCAGGGCAATGACTACCTGGGCAGCCAGGGCAGCTTTTGAAGAAAATGAGAAAGGCAGCCTGGAAACAGGAAAAATGGCAGATTTTATTATTACTGAAGTTGACCTGTTGAGCATTCCAGCAAAAGAGATTCCAGGAGCCAGGATACTGGAAACATGGCTTGGAGGAGATAAAGTATATGATAATACAGGCCGGTGAAAATTATTTCATGGATGTAATGTTCCTTCTGCGAAAATGCGTGGAGGACATGAACAGGCATGGTATGTTCAACTGGAATAATTCATACCCCTCATCAGATATCATTCTTGAAGATCTCCGTTCGGGAAAGCTTTACATATCAATTGAAAAAGGAATTTGTAAGGGCATGGTCATCCTGAATGAATCAATCTCCGATGAATACAAGGATATTGAATGGGAAACCCGGGATCAAAAGGTATTAGTAATTCACCGCCTGGCAGTGAATCCCCTTTTTCAGGGGAAGGGGATAGGGAAAAATTTGATGGAATTTGCTGTTCAGCATGCCCGGAATTCGGGCTATTCAGCCATCTGGCTGGATGTGATTGAGACGAACCAGGCTGCCAATGATTTATACAAGGGAATGGGATTCAGAAAAGCAGGAAAATTTCAATTCCCTTTCCAGGAAAGTCCATTTCTATGCTATGAGTTAAGTCTTTAGATTAAGAAACTTCTTCCCGGCTAATTCAGGCCGGCAGCAATCTTAATGACTAGTTTACAGAAAGGGTTACCGCTTCCCCCGAAAGGGTAATGGGTCTTCCGGCCCAGAAATCCAGGATTTTGGTATTGAAGATATACAGGAATTTTGCCTGTGTCAGATCGGACTGTGCTCTTGTCAGGTTATTCTTCGCCACATTATAGTCCACCGAAGAAACCATCCCTACATTATATCTTTGTTCCGTGTAATTAAAGGCTTCCTCCATGGATTTTACGGTCTCCAGGTTTGAATCATAATTATCAAGAGCGGCCCTTGCATCGGCATATGCCTGCTGGATGGTTTTATAAAGGGTCTGCTTCGTCTGATCCAGTCCCACCTGGGCATCCATCACATTGATCTTTGCATTGCTGATGCGATTCTGGGTTTGAAGCCGGTTAAATAAGGGGACATTCAATCCCAGAGTCACAATCTGCCGCCTTTTGTCCACCAGCTGATCCTGCCATGGGTAATAATCCGAAGTCCCTGGTCTGGGTGAAAGTTCATTATAAAAGGATCCGATACCATACCTTAAATCCAATGAGGGAAAAGCTGTCCCTATCTCCGCTTTCAATCCCTTTTCAGAACTTATCAGGTTATACTCAGCTGCCTTTATCCTCGGCAGGACGACCAGGGCATCATTGTAAACGCTGTCAAAAGATCGCAGCACATTAGCATCTTCAATTCCAAGATCCGGTATCAGGACCTTAAACTCAGCCAGGCTGTGGATCTCGAAATCCATATACTGGGCAAGGGTCAGGTAAGAAATTGCAAGGTCATTCCTGACGGCGGTGGC
This sequence comes from uncultured Bacteroidaceae bacterium, assembly GCA_963777115.1. Lineage (GTDB taxonomy): Bacteria > Bacteroidota > Bacteroidia > Bacteroidales > SM23-62 > SM23-62. The sequence goes on from CAVZPP010000016.1 coordinate 54,809, forward strand.
AGTGGACTTCTCCCTGGCCAGTTGGGCCTGAATCTCATACAGGTCTCCCCGTGACAGGTTTCCCACTTCCACGAGACGCATATTTTTCTCGACCTGCTGCTCTGTAACCTTCATCTGCTCCTCGGCAATCTTGACTAATTCCTCATTAAAAAGTATCTGCAGGTAGGCCCCGGCAATAAGTATGGTAATATCGTTTTTTAATTCTTTAACTCCTTCGACCCTGGCCAGCAGACTGTATTTGCTCTGAAGAATGGAATTATAGGTTGAAAGTCCGGAGAACAGGTTCATCCGGCTGTCAAATCCCACAGACCCATCATAAAAGGATCGGTTGATCCATTCGTAATTCTCCGTATTCAGGGCCCTTCCCTGGTTAAAAGTATAATTTGCCCCCAGGTTGGCGTTCGGCAATACCTGTGCCCGGGCATACAGATAATTGTTCCCGGCCGATTCGGCCTGAAGAGCCTGCCTTTTCACCTGCAGGTTGTTCTCATGGGCATGATTAATACATTCTTCCAGGGTCCAGACTTTCTGTCCCTTTGCCTCTGGAATGCAAATCAAAAAGCATAATAATCCCGTAATTATCCAGATTTGTTTCATCTTACCAAAATTTATTCAACCAGATGTAAAATTATCCATTCCGTTTCCGGTAGAGCACCTGGATATGCCGGGCATTGTCATTCGGGGTAAAGATCTGGATCAGTTCCCAATCTTTATCATATCCTTCGATTGACCTTTTCAACCTGTATATCCTGGCTAGAGATGCAGACACATCATCGTTGGTGACGGAAAGTTCATCATCTACTTCCCAGGGAAATGACTCCACCCGGAAACTATATGATATACTCTTGTCGCCCACTCGTAATTCAATGTCCGCGATCTCATCCTCGCCGAAATTTGGAATTGGTACACATAAATCCTTCATCACTCCGAATTTTTGGTTAATAATTATGCGACCCTCTTACTCTAATACAATATTTTATAATACGTGTTTAATATTCTCAGTAACAATATGTCCATCGAAAAGATGTACTATCCTGTGCGCCTTCTCGGCATCTGTTGGTGAGTGTGTCACCATCACAACTGTGGTTCCATCTTTATTCAGCTCTGTTAACAGGGCCATAACTTCTTCCCCATTGGCAGAGTCAAGGTTACCCGTTGGCTCATCCGCAAGGATCAGCTTGGGATTGGTAACAACCGCCCGTGAAATGGCCACCCTTTGTTGCTGTCCCCCTGATAACTGCTGAGGAAAATGCTTCTTTCTGTGGGCAATTTTCATTCTTTCCAATACATCATTTACCTTTTGCTTTCTTTCTGAAGATGAAACATTCATGTAAAGGAGAGGCAGTTCCACGTTCTCGTACACGGTCAGTTCATCGATCAGGTTAAAGCTCTGAAATACAAATCCAATATTCCCTTTTCGAAGATTTGTACGGTGTCTCTCCTTGAATTTTGCCACTTCAGTTCCGTCAAACAGCAGGCTCCCGCTACTTGGATTGTCTAACAGTCCCAGGATATTAAGCAAAGTTGATTTTCCACAACCCGAGGGTCCCATAATGGCTACGAACTCCCCCCCCTGGATCTCCATGGAAACTTTGTTCAGAGCGGTTGTTTCGACCTCATCAGTTCGGAAAATTTTAGTTAATTCTTCGGTCTTGATCATGATTGTATAATATTATAATTGTATAAAATGGTTTCTATTAGTACTTGAGCATTAGTTTGTCAACGTCACCAAATGTATCGTAAGAAGATATGATCACCTGCTCTCCGGGTTCGAGTCCGGACAGAACCTCATAATATCTCGGATTCTGTCTTCCTATACTGATTTCCTTCCGGTATGCAAACTCTCCGCTTTCATCAATTACAAACACCCACTGTCCCCCTGTACTCTGGTAAAACCCTCCCCTGGGGATAAGGACAGCCTGCTTGGACTCTCCCAATTCAAGTTTAATTCTCGATGTTTGTCCAATGCGAATAGCCCCTGGAATCCCCTCGGTAAATATCATATCAACATAGAACCGGCCGCCCTGAACCTCAGGATATATCTTGGTAATTCTACCGGCATATTGAGCTCCTGCAAAATCAAAATCTCCTACCAGTCCCCTATTCACCCTGGCAATATAATGTTCATCAATTTCCACCCTCAGCTTATAGGAATCAAGAATGTTTACTATACCAATCCTGGTTCCGTAATTTATTACCTCACCAATCTCGGGATTGAGACTCGCTAACTCTCCATTGACTGGGGCCTTTACATTCAAACTCTCAAGCCTGTCTTTAATGATCTCAAGATTTTTTGTCAGGCTTGCCACGGAGGTTTCAAGTGATTCCACCTGTATGGTACGGAAGATTGAATCCTGATGCTGAATTTCCAGTAAGAGGGACAGTTTTTTAACGGTAGCATCATAGGCTTCCTTTGATTGCTCAAATTCTTCCTGGGATATATGCTGGTCCTTCAATAATACCTTATTATTATTATAAGCACGCTCCTGCAATTTTTTCAATCGTTCTGTTTCGATGATCTGGCTTTCACTGTTCATTTGTTGCTGTACCATCAACAGCCTGGCAGTACGAAGTTCATTAATGGCCCTGGCTACCTGGGCTTCGTTATTGGATATATCAAGCACCAGGTTGACATTGCTGAGGCGAAGGATTACATCACCCTTTTTTAGTTTACTTCCTTCCTCCAGGAGGATCTCTTCGACCCTGCCTCCCTCGATGGCGTCCAGGTATATGGTTTGGATTGGTTCAACCGTTCCGATTACTGCTATATAATCCTGAAAAACATCCTTCTTGATTTCAGCTATGGAAATCTTTTCGGTATCCACATTCAGCTTTGAACTTTTATCACCGAATACCAGGTTATAAAAAATAAGAAGAACAACAAGGCTTCCAACAAGAATCCAGATATTCCGTTTGCTGAAGAGCTTATTCTTCTTCTCTAATTTGCGATCCATGCCATCCATTGCCAGAGATTTAAGAGTGTTGCCCCCTTTTGTTCACGTATTGTGCCAAACATACTATACTTCTGATATTAAACCCATTGGAATACATCAATCCTGGACTTAGACATATAGAATTGTTCCGTTATGATACAATAATAGTACGAATCCGGACAATCTAAAAAATATATGTAAATTTACCAGCAAAGCGACCAGCTGGTCCTGAGTATGAATCAAAACCAGACCTGAAATGAGTACAAAAGTTGGGAAAATCCTGGCAGTGGATGATAATGAAGACATTTTATTCGCTCTGAAGTTATTGTTAAAACAGCATGTAGAATTGATTACTACGGTAAATGACCCTGAACATATCCCGGAAGTCCTGGCCGATGAAGAATTTGATGTTATCCTTCTTGATATGAATTTTACCAAGGATGCCATCAGTGGACAGGAAGGTTTTGACTGGCTGGCAAAAATCCTGGAGCTTGATCCGGATGCAGTAGTCTGTTTTATTACAGCTTATGGAGATGCAGAAAAAGCAGTGAAGGCCATCAAAGCGGGAGCAACGGACTTTATTCTGAAACCCTGGCAAAATGAAAAGCTCCTGGCAACCATATCCTCTTCGGTAAAACTGAAACGGTCACGTATGGAAGCCAAGGGATTAAAATCCAGGCAGCAGGAAATTTCCGCCGTTTATGACCAGCCTTTTCATGAGTTTATAGGCAGTTCCCTGGAAATGCAAAAGGTTTTCAATACTATTAAAAAGGTCGCTGCCACGGATGCCAATATCCTCATCCTTGGGGAAAACGGTACAGGAAAAGAACTTGTAGCAAGAGCCCTGCACCGTAACTCGGCCCGACAGGATGAGGTATTTATCAGCGTGGATCTGGGATCTATTGCTGAGACCCTTTTCGAAAGCGAGCTTTTCGGACATGAGAAAGGGGCATTCACTGACGCCAGCAAAATGAAGCAGGGCAGGTTTGAAATTGCTCATGGTGGCACCCTGTTTCTTGATGAGATTGGTAACCTTTCATTACCCATGCAAACCAAGCTTCTGACAGTAATAGAACGGCGGGAGGTCACTCGCGTTGGCAGCAACAAACCCATTCCCGTGGATGTTCGACTGATTTGTGCTACCAATATTGACATCCATGATATGGTCATAGAAAATAAATTCAGACAGGACCTCTTGTACCGGATCAATACGGTAGAGATCTTCCTTCCCCCTTTAAGGGAAAGAACAGGCGATACCCCTCTGCTGGTTGATCATTTTCTAAAGATCTATTCAAAAAAATATAAGAAGAATATTAAGGGAATCACTTCTGAAGCTCTGAAGACACTGAATCAATATCTATGGCCGGGGAATGTCAGGGAACTGCAGCATGCCATCGAAAGAGGGATTATTATGTGTGAAGGATCTCAGCTTGAAGCAGAAGATTTTCTTCTATCAGCCGCGAATAAAAAAGTAGGAGAAATTGAATTGGACACCTATAACCTGGAGGATGTTGAGAAATCCATCATCAATAAGGTACTTAAACAGCACCAGGGCAATATCACGCAGGCAGCTTCAGACCTGGGATTAACCCGGACTTCCCTGTACAGGAGAATGGAGAAATATGACCTTTAGAAATTTCAGAATAAATATTATTGTGCGGATACTGCTACTTTCGGTATCCATTGCCCTGTTTTTCTTTACCTTAGGTCAGGAATTAGATGTTACCCCAATCCTGATCGGAATCATTGTTCTGATCCAGGTTTTCTCACTTATTCGCTATGTTGACAGGACAAACCGGGATCTGACCAGTTTCCTGGAATCAATTCGATTTTCTGAATTTACAAGGTCATTCCAGATTGAGGGAATGGGTTCTTCTTTTGATGAACTGAACCAGGCATTCAATGATGTAATTGGCGATTTCCAGAAAGTCCGTTCTGAAAAAGAAGAACATTTCCATTACCTGCAGAGTATTGTTCAGAATATTGATGTGAGTATTATTGCTTACAGGAAAGATGGAACGGTTGAAATGATCAACAAGGCAGCCAAACAACTTTTTCAGATTCACAGTCTGAAAAATGTAAATCTGCTTGAGAAATTAAGCCAGGAACTCGTTAACACCCTCCTGAATATCAGTCCCGGGGAAAACACCCTGGTGAAAGTCCAGGACCAGGATGATATTCTTCAGCTTGCTATTTATGCTACTGAATTCAAGCTGAAGGATAAGCTGATCATTCTGGCTACTATAAATAACATCCAGAGTGTCCTGGAAGAACAGGAAACGGAAGCCTGGCAGAAACTTATCAGGGTATTGACACATGAGATCATGAACTCCATAACTCCCATTGCTTCTCTCTCTTCTACCCTTGAAATAATGCTGAAGGGAATTACGGACGGAGGCAGGATCCAGGAGGATTTGGACCTCGATACGGTTCTGGAGATTCTACAGGCTCTTCAGACCATTAATAAGAGAAGTACCGGACTACTTCATTTTGTAAATACCTACAGGAACCTGACGAGGATCCCGAAACCAAATTTCAAGATCTTCCAGGTAAAGGACCTTTACAAAAACATTTATCTCCTGATGGAAGAGGAGATCAGCAGCAGCAAGATCAAATTTGTTACTCAGGTTGAACCGGACAATATTGAGGTATCTGCTGATGAACAACTGATTGAGCAGGTTATTATCAACCTGGTCCGGAATTCCATCCATGCCCTGGAAAACCATAAGACTCCCGTGATCGAACTGAAGGCATACATTAATAAGCGCGGGCGGGTAACCATGCAGGTGGCGGATAATGGTACTGGCATTCTACCTGAGGTACTTGATAAGATTTTCATTCCTTTCTTTACCACCAAACAAAGCGGATCCGGAATCGGACTAAGCCTCTCCCGGCAAATCCTCAGGTTACATAACGGAACCATCACCGCAAATTCAGTCCCTGAACAAGAAACGGTTTTCACCCTTACCTTCTAAAAACTAAAATCACTCGTTTCTTTAATGGCCAGGGGAGTAAAATTCCCCGATGGCTTTTAATTCTGCTGATTCAAGCCTATTATTCTTGGAATTAGACAACAAAAAAAGTTTAGGATTGTTATGTAATCAAATAATATATCATGAAAGAAAAATGGACTACAAACGATATCCCAGAACTAACCAATAAAATTGCTGTAGTAACGGGTGCAAACTCAGGCATAGGCTATGAAGCAGCAAAGATACTCGCCCTCAAAAATGCCAGGGTCATTATGGCATGCCGAAACCTTCAAAAAGGAGAGGATGCTGCTTCCCAAATACAGAAGGATTATCCGGAAGCGATGATTTCAGTAGAGGAACTGGACCTGGGAAGTCAGCAATCGATCAGGGATTTTGCAGAAAATTATCTAGGGGAAAACCAAAGGCTGGATTTGCTTATCAATAACGCCGGGGTGATGATGCCCCCTTACGGAAAAACCAGCGATGGATTTGAACTTCAGTTTGGAACCAATCACCTGGGGCATTTTGCTCTGACAGGATTACTTCTACCCATGCTGATTAAAACCCCGGGGTCAAGAGTTGTAAATGTGAGCAGTGCGGCCCACAAATCAGGCAAGATCAATTTTGATGATCTGAACAGTGTGGTATCCTATAATAAAATGAAAGCTTACGGACAGAGTAAACTAGCCAACCTTCTCTTTACCTATGAATTGCAGCGCAGATTCAAGGCAGCCGGAAGCGAGAGTATAGCCACTGCTGCTCATCCGGGATGGACAGAAACCAACCTTCAAAGACATGCAGGAGGATTTAAAATCCTGAATCCTGTATTTGGACAGAGTGGATCCATGGGTGCACTTCCTACCCTGAGAGCTGCATGTGATCCTGAAGCCAGTGGAAGTGAATATTTCGGTCCGGCAGGTTTCATGGAAATGAAGGGATATCCAGTCAGGGTCGAATCCAATACGCGGTCTCATGACCAGGAAACAGCCAAAAGATTATGGGATGTCTCTGAAGAGATGACAGGTGTGAAGTTTAAATTCTCACTATCTTAGACGAATCAAAAGGTAAATGCACCGTATACCATTCCAGGTTGTCAACAGGATGATATACCTCACATAATTATTAGTCCCTTTACCTGCGTTTTATTATCTGAAGGTTTCTTTGTATTTTATTACAGTTAAACCACATTGTCTTGATTAGGAGGAAAAGGCTATATACCAGCTATTTAACCAATGGCAGGTCTGGAGGAATTATCACCGGACTACTGATCTTTATGACGATTCTTCTGTCATTAAGCTCCTGTATCAAGGAAGAATTCAATTCCGAGCAGTTAAATACACATCTGCAAATCAATCCAGGTATCGCCGCCCCAATAGGATGGGCCAGGTACCAGATGGATGAGATGCTCGACAGTTCTCTCAACTCTGATGAGCTCTATATCGATGAGAATGGATTTATGTACCTGGTATATTCAATGGACCCGTACACCATCATGGCAAATGAGATCATTGATATACAGAACCTGCAACCTACAGTTTCGAGTATCGACAACCCTTTTGGAGAAAGAACAGATCTTGCACTATTGGATAGTGCTTATACATTCAAAACCAGTCTCGCCTTTAACCTGCCTATCAGCGGCACTTCTAATGCCGAAATAGACAGTATACTTTTAAGAGATGGAGTAATGACTATTTCCATTTCCTCCCCCTATGACCAGCTATTCTGGGATGCCCGGATCTCTATTGAAGGAATTCCCGGCTCCGTGGCAGGCTTTAATGACGAGGCGAATTCAGTTACAGATACCCTTGACGGTATTACCCTGCCCCTGGACAATACACCCCCGAACTCCAATGCACTTAAATTCAACATCACCGTAACTCTCTGGGATACTCTGGCAGTCATTGATCCCGGTCCCATTCTCAACATCAATATCAGCCTGATGAACCTGGACTATTCCGCCATCTATGGTTACCTTGGCAATTTTGATATAGATATTGGTCCGGAAACTTTTCCATTGGATTTTCACAATGATCTGGGCGGTGGTTCCTTTACTTTTTCTGATCCAAGACTGAACATCAGGTTCCAGAATTCATTTGGACTCCCGATAGAAATGGATATGACGGATTTTTATGCCACAGGGTCCGGGGGACAAACCTACCCCATAGAGCCGACCGGAGGGGAATCATTTATTAAAAAAATCGACTACCCCCAGCCGGGAGAGGAAGGTCTATTGTCGGCAGACAGCCTGATAATGGACAAAACAAATTCCACCCTGGTTACAGTTGTTTCTGAACCTTTATCCACCTTTACAGCCCATATATCCGGCAGGTCCAATCCCGAAGGCCCCCCAAAAGACAATTTCATACTTGATACAAGCCGCCTGTCTGTTTCAGCAGACCTGATCCTGCCACTCTCAGGGACTTCAGATACCATCCTGGTTTCTGATACTCTTCGGTTTGTATTCAGGGAATATTTTGATAATCCCCCCGAGGAAATATTACGCCTGATGTTCAGAGTTACCTACATCACCCAGTTCCCGGTGGATGTAAAAACCCAGGTATATTTTCTCGGAGAGGACCCAGATGCTCCCCCTCTCGAGGTGCTTTTCGATTCTGATGATGAGCGCAGGATTATCAAAGGGACCACGGAAACTGACGAAAATGGTATTGCGATTCCTATCCGAAACGGATGTCCTGGAGGTTGAACTTACAGCGGAACAGATAGTAAATATCTCCGAATGCCATTGGATCAGGGTAACGGGTGAGGTGGTTACAAACAGTACCGAACCTGTTCACTTCTATTCCTTCTATTTCTTTGATACGGACATATCAGTGATTGCCGAACTGGAATTGAATTCAGACAATTATTAATGACCGTGTCCAGGATCCCATACTATCTCATTTTAATTCTGGTCCTGATACTTCTGCCAGGTTTACCGGCAGGAGCACAAAACAATACGCTTTACTTTATGCATTCGGTGCCTCAGGCAATTCACCTGAATCCTGCCCTGTTTTATCAATGCAAAACCTATATCGAACTCCCCATCGTGTCAAGCATAAGATTTTCCTATGGGAATTCCGGCTTCGGCTATCATGATGCTATTCATTACGGGACAGGTACCAATTCTGATTCCCTCGTGATAGACATGGATAACCTGGAAAAGAAGCTAAAAAAACGCAATTATGTAAGAAATGATGTTTCAGTAAATCTACTTGGTGCAGGATTTAATTTTAAGGAGGATTATTTTGTGCATTTCAACATTTCGGTTCATAATGAAAACTGGAACGGGTATCCGGGAGACCTTGTTTCCCTGAAGGACGGAAACTGGGATGTTGAAAACGGGATTCCAAGGGATATTAACCTGAGCGGACTCGGCGTTAATCTTACCAATTATATACAGGTAGCTGCCGGTGTTTCGACTGAGATAATAAGTGGTCTGTATGTAGGTGCTACCCTCAAATACCTTAAGGGTGCCGCGAATATCAGAACCCGGAAGTCTGACCTCCTTCTGGAGACAGAGGATAATCCGATCAGCGTGACTGCCACTGCCGATTTCAGGATCAGGACCTCCTTCCCAATGACCCTTTCTTATGATCCCGAGGGCTACGTGAGCGGGATTGATCTGAGCGGTTCATTTTCAAATCCCCTGAGAGATTACATCTTGAATAAAAACCACGGGGCAGGGATCGACATTGGGGCAATTTATGAATATGACGATAAAATTACCCTGGCGGCCAGCCTGATTGACCTGGGTTTCATCCGCTGGGGCAGCAATACAGAACAATTCAATGCCGATGCTACTATGGAATTCGCGGGATTCGACCTCAGGGATATTGAATCCTCGGGAGGCTCCACAGATTTTCTTCAAATCCTGATTGATACGATCAGGCAATCATTCCGGTTTTCAGACAGCCAGGATCCGTATTTCACGGGACTGATGCCTAAGCTATATGCGGGTGCTACCTATCAATTATTGCCGGAAGTAAAGGTTTCTGCATTGACCAGAACTGATTTTTTCGACAGGAGGCCTCATTTTTCCCTCACCCTGGCCGGTATGTACAGTCCCCTGCCCTTCATCCACGCCACCCTCAGCTATTCCATGATGAATAACAGGTATGATCATATTGGAGCTGGACTTGCCCTTGGCGGGAATGGAGGACAGTTTTTCATCGTTGCCGATCACATCCCTGTGCGCTGGGTCCATGATTCCGGATCGGGAACGATCTGGCCCTATAATGCACGTACCGTAAATTTCAGGATTGGAGTAAACCTGCTGTTTGGATGTGAGGACAAGAACAGGGGGGGATCAGGCGGAAGGCCTGGTTCACGAAGCCGCGGCAAGTATTGTCCGGCTTACGATTAATACAATACCACCCATGTCTTTACTGACAATAATTAAAGTTTCCTTGGTTTTGGTTTCTGCCCATAGAACAGGTCATCCAGGGGCAGCGCAAGCCTCCGGAAAAGAAAATTGTTTCGGATTCCGAAACGGATAAAACGATGAAACCAGTTATCAGGGTGAGAATAGGGACAAACGATCATACAGCGTCCGCAATCCGTTCCGGCCTGGCACCAGTAGGTAAAGCAGCTCTCTGAATCAAGTTTCCATCTTTTAACCCCATCCATCTCTGATTTATCACCGAGTGGAATGGACTGGCTGGGACAGACGGATGCACATTTTTCGCAGCGCCGGCAAAAATCAATTACAGAGGGGTCAGAAGACATCCGAGAAGCGGAATCTCCTGTGGCCTGCCCGGATATTCCGGCAACTGATGCCACCAGCGGTAGATCCGTTGTCACCACGGCTATCCTGCATCGGGGTCCCAGTCCCGGTGTCATCAACAATCCCATCCGGCCAATCTCTCCCAGTCCAGCGTCACGTGCGACCAGGGGACAAATAACTTTGTAGTTCCCGTCAATATGGGCACGTGCAGGGTAACCCAGGGTACGTATGAATTCGGCCAACTGAACGGCAATCATGCCACTCTGCAGGTATTGCCTGGCTGACTCGACCACGGTGGGTGCAGCAGGAGCAGTCCGCATCATATCATAATCCATTTCAATGGTGAGGGCCAGTGCATATTTATGTTCCACCTCAAATTCATCCCCGTACCTGTCCCCTCTCCCACCAGCTGAATATACATGATAGTCTTTCAGGGGCGTAATACCTGCAGAATAGGCTCCCCAATCCTTCGCCATTCGGATCAATGTTTCGGAAATTTCGAAAGCGGTTCTGGATCCGGATACATCGGGTTCTGCAGCTTGATCTGCCATAACTTCCAACCGGTTGGGAGCCGGCTCCCCTTCAACCCTGGGATGCAGCTCTTCAATTACCTTATCAAACATTGAGTTCGCAGCTGCAAAGAGTATGGGATCATAGTATGTTGTGCCGGATTTCAGTAATCCGGGTTTACGACGAAAATTATTGTCCAGCGGCTTATTCCCCGGTCTGCGGGCGTAATATTCCTCGTATCGTTCGGTGCCGGGTACAAGGGTACGCCTTGAAAACATGGTATCTCTTTCATCAAAGCGGGAAGGCGGTTGTGGCCTGCTGTACTCCTGTTTCCCCCGAAAGGGGAAAAAAAATAAAAATAAAATAGCTGGAGGTATTATGCTGATTGTCAAAGATATCCATTCCGGGTAATCAATGCCTGGAATCAGTGTTAGCAGAAAGGGAACTGGCAGGGTCAAACTGATGAGGAGGCTGAGAACTGCAGGTCGTTTTTCCTTTTCAAGCAAGGAGGTAATGAATACCGCGTAAAAAAAAACGAAGATTATGCCACCTTCGAGGGGCATTACAATCTGGATAATTTTTTGGATCCCGTCCATTGTGCGTTCTAATACAAAGAAACATATTTCCTGTATATTAGCATGTATAAAGCACATCCAAAAAATCTCCCTATGAATCGCCAACTGTTGATCCGCCTGCTGACCATCACAGCACTGGTTGCAATCGCCTTCATTTTTATGAGAAAAACCCAGCAAAGGCAGAGTGCATTACCGCCCCATCCGAATATCATTTTCATTCTGGCCGATGATATGGGATACGGTGATATCGGGGCACTGAACCCGGAGTCGAAAATCCCCACCCCGAATATGGACCGCATCGCTGCCGAGGGAATGGTTTTTACGGATGCTCACTCCTATTCCGGGGTTTGCACACCCACGCGGTACGGGGTTTTGACCGGCCGCTGCGCATTCCGCACACGACTGGAATCCGGTGTGCTAGGGGGACATGATGTATCCCTGATTGAACCGGGACGGGAGACGGTTGCTACCCTTCTGGGCCGGGCCGGGTACCGTAGTGGCTGTGTGGGTAAGTGGCACCTGGGACTGGATTATAAGAAGAAGGATCCTTCGCTGCCACTTTACGAGGGTGCAAACTTTGGGAATACAACCAGCACCTCGAATGTCGATTATTCGGGTCGTGTTGATGGGGGTCCCACGGACCATGGCTTTGATTATTCCTATATTTTCCCGGCCTCCCTGGATATGCAGCCGTATATATACATTAGCAATAAAAAGGTGGTGAATACTGACCTGGTGCATATGGAGGGGGTGAGCGAAAGAGACAAGGGACTGTTCTGGAGGCATGGGGATGCAGAACGGGATTTTGATATTTACGATGCGCTTCCCAACCTGACCAGGCATGCCAAGGGATTTATCAGGGATCACCGCCAGGATTATCCGGATCAGCCATTTTTTCTATACTTTCCCCTGACAGCCCCTCACCTGCCGCACCTCCCCCTGCCCGAATTTGAGGGTGTGTCAGAGGCCGGTGTCTATGGTGATTTCGTGAACCAGGTCGATTTTACAGTGGGTGAATTACTCGAGCTGGTTGACAGCCTGAGGATTGCAGAAAATACAATTTTCATTCTAACCTCTGATAACGGAGCCCGTTGGGAGCCGGATCAAATTGAGCAATTCGGACACAAGGCGAACCATCACTTTCGTGGGATGAAATCCGATGTTTGGGAAGGAGGTCACCGGGTAGCATTCATGTTAAGGTGGCCTTATAAAGTACGGGGTGAATCGGTGTCGGACCGGATGATATGTCATAACGACCTGCTGGCAACCTGTGCGGAACTAACGGGACAAACACTGGACTGGAATGCAGGGGAGGATTCATTCAGCTATTTGAATGCATTGACCGGGGAAGCTTCCGACTGGGAAGAAAGGACTGTCATGATTAACCAGGCTATTTCCACTGTGTTTGCCATTCGTAAGGATAACTGGAAACTGATCCTCGATATGAGCTCAGGAGGCTGGAGCAAAAAGGAAATTACAGAAGGCCCTCCCATGCAGCTATACAACCTTGATGAAGACATAGAAGAACAGAATAACCTGTATTCATCAATGCCCGAGAAGGTGGAGGAACTGGATGCCCTCCTGAAGATTATGCAAAAAGAGGGCCGCAGCAGATTCAAATAAAAACAAAACACTATGCGACTGATTGTTAAAATTATACTGGGACTACTAATCCTGGTGATTCTTGGAATGGTGGGTATGATTTCTTATGTGAAATTTGCCCTCCCCAAAACAAGCGATGCCCCTGACCTACAAATCGAACTTACTCCAGAAAGGCTGGAACGGGGGGAATATCTTTCCCTGTATGTTGCAGGCTGTATAGAGTGCCACTCTAAGAGGGATTGGAATACCTTCTCGGGACCTGTAATTGCAGGTACCGAAGGTGCCGGAGGAGATAAATATACCCAGGAAATGGGAATCCCCGGAACAATGTATCCTTCTAATATAACACCTGTGGGATTGGGGGACTGGTCCGATGGTGAAGTATTCAGAGCCATTACCTCCGGGGTGGATAAGGACGGGAATGCCCTTTTTCCATTTATGCCATATCATAACTACGGGAAAATGGATAAGGAAGATATTTATTCCATGATCGCTTACATCCGTACCCTGGAACCTAAGGGAGAGAAAACACCTGAACGGAAATTGGATTTTCCCCTGGGTATAATTGTTAACCTGATGCAAAAAGATGCGACGTTCTCAGCCTTACCGGACACAAACGATTGGGTTGCTTACGGAGAATATATGGGAAATGCAGCAGGTTGTATCCCTTGCCATACGACCCAGGATGACAAAGGGAGGCCCCTTCCGGGGATGTTGTTTGCCGGTGGGAATGAATACCCGATGCCTTCCTTTGGAATTGTCCGTTCAGCTAACCTGACCCCGGATAATGAAACAGGTATTGGCCAATGGACGGAAGATGCATGGATCGCAAGGATGACAATGTTTGCAGATAGTTCCATCATGCTACCCAGTGTGGGTCCCGGGGCTCTTAACTCAATTATGGCATGGAGCCTTCACGGGAAAATGAAGGAGACCGATCTCAAGGCCATATATAGATATATACAAACCATTGAGCCGGTCTCCAATAAGGTGGAAAAATTCACCCCTTATTAATCGCTTAATAGGGGTGAATTGTCTTCCAATGAGATTGACTTAGTTTTTCTGAGATTAACTAAGTTTTCGAAATGAGATTGACTTAGTTTTCCGGGGAAATACTTTTGTCTTCCGGAGTGTTTGTATCTGATTTTTGGAAAGCAGCACCATTAGTCATGGGAATTCCCGACTGTTTATAAACAGAATAATATATTACGGCAAAAGAAGCGCTGATCCACATACCGGCAATAAATACTCCTACGAACAGCATCAGCAATCCTGCTATTATTATAGGAAAGGCCAGTAAACCCATACCAAAAAGGGTCCAGCCATGCCCCTTGGTCATTGCCCAGCTGGCTTTAAGAGCTTCAATAGCCTCCATTTCCTCTTCAATAATAAGGTACTTAACAAACGCAAGACGGCAGGCAAAAATGATTCCGGGTACAATAAACATTAAAAAACCGAGAACAATAATCATGGTCTTGATTAAGCCGGCAAGTACTGCATTCCAGTAATTCCGCTCGAAAACCACGAACATATCTTTGATCTCAATCTTATCCCGGCGCACTGCCTTCAGGAATACCCATCCTGTACTCATGCCAATTGGTCCGGCAATAAAAATCGCATATGCCAGGCTGAATAATCCAATTGGAATCATGAACCATTCAAAATCGCCGGATTTCATCTGCAGTGCATTGGTCGGTATCTGGATGATTGCATACACCAGTGTTACTACGATAAGTTCAATAAAAGTTGCAAAGGCAAGATTCCATCCCTTGCTGTAACTGTCCCCTACACTCTTGTTTGAAATATAGGGGTTGTCAGAATTAATTGTTTCCATAATTGAAAGTTTTTATTTGATTTTACCTGAGCAAATGTATGACAGGCGGTCTGGAAATTTTAGCGACCAAAGTAGGATTTTCAAAATCACTACTTTAGTTTGGATACCAATAATACTTTCGTAGGGTCAGGATTATTATATTTTGCATAAATTCGTTCCAGAATTATTAGTGGATGAGCGAATCCTTCCAAATAGTATTACTTACTGCTGCACTGATCACCGGAGTTGTTGCTATTATTCTCAGTAACCAGCTCATCAAAAAATATAAACTACCCTATCTTTCTTCTCATTTCTACTATCTTATATTCCTTTTCGTATTTGGCATATATGGAATCATCGGCTCCAGACTGATTCGAATATTTCTTCAAAACCAGGGACTCGAGATTGAAGCCATTGAATCCATTTGCATGTTTATATCCTATCTGGGTATCCCATTTTTGGTCCTCTCCTGGTATATGTTCCTGCGCTTATCACATGAAATTGTGGGTCGAACAATATCAAGAACATTTAACCTGGTATTCTTCCTTATCCTTTCCATTGGATTTATTGCCCTCGGATTGCTTCAGACCAGACGGGATCTTCTGGGGGAAAGTCCCTTTGACCTTATCCGGTATGTTCAGCATATAGGATTTTCTGCGGTCAGCTTTATTGTATACGGATGGTCGCTGATTCAGATGTTTATCCATTCAGGGAAATTTTTGGACCAAAATGACCGTGATTTCATAAGAATTTTCGGCCTTGTATATCTTTTCTTTTCTGCAGGAACCATCCTTTTACTGAATCTCACGGGACTGGGACTAATTGTCGATTTCGCATTTATCATCCTGCTATTTGCTCTCCATCTCATCCCCTTATTCTTTTTGAGTATTTACCTGGATAAGAATTTCGTAGAACCAGTTGCCAGGCAGAAATTTGAAGAAACGCTGGCTGGATTTGTAAATAAATTCGAAATCTCAAAACGTGAGTCCGAAGTCGTCGAACTGATTTGTAAAGGAAAAAGTAACCAGGAAATCTCAGACTCACTATTTATCTCCCTTCAAACAGTAAAGGACCATATCCACCGGATTTATCTCAAGACTGGCGTCAAGAACAGAGTCCAGTTAACCAACCTCATCCGGACGGTTTAATGATACCGAATTTGGTATTTTTCAAATCTAAAGGTAAGTTTACAGTAATGTGTAATTACTTATGGGAAGAAGAATAGTCATCGGGGATATCCATGGTTGCAGCACAACCCTTCAGAATCTTATTGAGAATAAGGTCAGGGTTGTTAAAGAAGACCGCTTGTATTTTATCGGTGATTATATTGATCGCGGACCCGACAGTAAGGGCGTTCTTGATTATCTGATCAGTATGCGGGAGGAAGGACAAAAAATGGTTTTCATACGAGGGAATCATGAGGAAATGCTGATTGAATCCTTCTCCAGTGAAACATTCTTCCATCCATGGATCTATAATGGTGGTGGCGCGACTCTAAAATCTTTTGACATACCCCAGGAAGAATACCTGGATCTTCCGGGAGATCAGAAACTTCCGGCCAAATACATGGAATTTCTGAGCCATACTACCTACTATATTGAGCTTGATAAAGTTTTCATAGTACATGCGGGATTTAACTTCAATGATGACAATCCCTTCCATGACCTGGACGCAATGATCTGGAGCAGGAATTTCGATTATGACCGCTTCAAAGCCAAGGGAAAACCCGTAATTCACGGACATACCCCCACCTCTCTGGACGATATTCGCAAAACCCTATTTGAACCGGAACGAAAGCTTGTCAATATTGATGCTGGCTGTGTCTATACCGAGTACCCTGACATGGGGAACCTCATTGCCCTTGATATCGATAAATGGCAGTTGTTTATCCAACCGAATATTGAACCGATTCAGGATCCTGAATAAAATTCTATACCAGATCCTGAATTACCATTCATAGCAAATCCGGAACAATAATCTATATGGGGATCTTGTTAAATTATCAATAAAAAACATTAATTCATCAGGGTTTTTAACTGGTTTGGTGTAATAATAGAAACAAAGGCAAAAAACTCGCGTATTAAAAGTAAATTTAAGTCTTAAGACGCAACCCTAAGGTAGGATTAACTGTCTTTTAAACATTGAATGATATTTAGTTAAATAAAAATTTCCTAACTTCGAAATGAGAAGGGGAAACTAATTCAGATAAATATGTTATTATCAGCAGAACTTTTTATTGAATTATACCGGCAGAGTAAAAAGGATGGAGCCATTCAACCGGTTCAGGATGCACTTCAAAAACATAATTTAAGTCCCGAACAATGGAACAATTATGTAAATTTTATCGACGACCTGGATCTAAATGAGGAGGGAATTAAAATCATGGTAGAGGAGCTTAACTCTGGCCAGATGAAACTCTAGTAACTGTTCTTATTGCCAGGATTTTTGTATTTTTTACTACCAGATAAATAAAGGCCTTTGGGCCTTTTTTTTTTGCCCTATTTCTTAACATATGAGATTGAAACCCCTGCCCTGCTTGATCTGTCTATGGTAGTTTCGAGCATAGGATTATTCGTTATTTCTTCCAGAAATCCCTGCATGGAACCACCCTGGCTGGTAATATTATGAGCAGTTATTACTCCTCCCGCCTTCATTTTAGGCAAAATCAATTTGAGGTACTTTAAATAATCCGGTTTCCATGCATCAATAAAAACAAAATCAAACTTTCCTTTCAGGCCTGGAATTTCCCTCAGGGCATCATTAACATGTGATTCAATTACCTCATCCAGTCCCGCGTGTTGAAAATTTTCCGCAGCCTCTCTTGCCCTCTGGGGTTCGATCTCAATGGTAATGAGTTTTCCTCTGTTTTCCTTGAACGCAAGTCCCAGCCATAGCGCAGAATAACCATTGGAAGTCCCTATTTCGAGTCCCCTTACATACCCATGCTTCTTAATGATATCATACAACATCCGGCCATCTTGCGCAGGTACATTCATTCCTCCGTGCCTGTATGGAAGATGTTTAAGCAAAGGAAGTACCTTCTCATCTGTAATCCCCGCGTAGGGATCTGATCCCTGCCCGGAAACACAAACCGGCAGAAATGCAAATAGGATTATGATTATGCTTCGGGTCATGTTAAAAATATTCGTAACAATTTACGAAATAATTACAAAATATGTCCCCAACGATTGTTAGTTGATAAAATGCATGCTGGAATAATAATGAATAATGAAGCATCCAGATGTTAACTTTCTCTAAGTTTTAATATCACTGTAAATTGTTGAATTATTGAGCATTTTTTAATAAATTGAATGCATGTATGATTTATTCTGAACAATTAATACAATCCGGATGCGGAACCTAATTATCCTATTTCCATTCGTTTGCCTAATCATACTCCCTCTGTCCGGACAGGAAGATTTCAATTTACCAGCTGAGGATCCGACAAAAACCAGAACTATTATATCAGCTAGTAATCCCAATTCACAAAGTCTTACTCTTATACAGCCACCTAACTCCGGCAATAACCAATACCAAAAAGCAAGTTCCCCATTAGATGAACCTGTCAGAGTGCAGGTGATTGACCCGGATTTCAAGCCTGTTGAATCAGTAATGGTTCATTTTGCCATCCTTTCCAAACCAAAAAAATCAGATGGATTCAATCTTTCAAATGAAATCGCCTTCACCGATTCAAACGGAATTGCGAGCACAGAAGTGATTCTGGGGTCCACGCCCGGAGATTATCAGATAACTGCCCGGATTGAAAGTTCAATAGATAACGATTTCCAGGTGTTTACGTTTCATGCAAGAAAGTCGAACTGGTTATTTATGTTGATTATTGGATTGCTTGGGGGACTGGGACTATTCCTTCTCGGGATGGAGATGATGAGCGAGGGAATGAAAAAATCAGCGGGAGATAAATTACGGGGTATTCTCGGAAGTTTGACAAGGAACAGGCTGGTTGCGGTGGGACTGGGAACCTTTGTTACCATGATCATACAGAGCAGCAGCGCCACTTCTGTAATGCTGGTTGGATTTGTGAATTCAAAGCTGATGAAGTTCAAACGAACCATCGGAATTATCCTGGGAGCAAATATCGGAACAACCATTACTGCCCAATTAATCGCTTTCAAACTAACTGATTATTCCCTGCTCCTGATCGCAATGGGTTTCTCCCTGATGTATTTCTCCAAAAAACAGGGATATAAATACGTGGGACAATCAATCCTGGGATTCGGCATCCTTTTCTTCGGAATGCATATCATGTCTGAAGCTATGTACCCTCTCAGGTCATTCAATCCTTTTATCGAACTGCTATTAGAACTCGAAAATCCCCTTGTGGGGATTCTGGTCGGCATGATTTTTACTGCTCTACTTCAGAGTAGCAGTGCTTTCATAGGCATAATAATAGTTTTGGCAGCCCAGGGATTATTGACCCTGGAAGCGGCAATTCCCATGCTGATAGGTTCAAATATCGGAACGGCCATCACAGCTTTCCTGGCTTCCATCAATGCCAGCAGGGAAGCAAAAAAGGTGGCCATGGCAAATGCATTTATTAACCTATTCGGCATGCTGCTTTTCGTTTGGTGGATACAGGGATATGCCAACATTATCTCACAAATATCTCCAAAAAGCACACTTCCCGCGGGGGATACCATGGCAATGGCTGAGACCATTCCAAGACAAATCGCCAACGCCCATACTTTATTTAATCTTATCATTGCCTCAGTCTTATTACCATTTACTGGTACGGTTGCCCGATTGATTGATAAGATTCTTCCTGAAAAGCCTCTGCCGGAAGAACAGTTGATGAAAACTATCTACCTGGATCCAAATCTTTTGAGTACACCTGCCCTGGGACTAAACCTGGCCAAGCAGGAGGCGCTCCGGATTGGAATAATTACCCAGGATATGGTTGGTGATGCGATTCTGCCTTTTGTGGTAAAGCAGTCCCACCTCCTCGAAGACCTGAGCCTGAAAGAAAAGCAGGTTGATTTTCTCGTTGGAGAGGTAAATGATTACCTGATGAAAATTATACGTCAGGGTGTCGAATCAGAACGGGCAAATGAGGCATTTCAGATCATGTACACGGTGAAGGAGCTTGAGGAAATCTCAGATATAATTGGCAATATGCTGGTTACACGGGCCGGAGTTTGGATAAAATCTGAGGCTGAATTCTCAAAAGAAGGTAAAAAAGAACTTTTGGAATATCATATTAAAACACAGAAGCAGCTTTCCAGGGCCCTTGAAGTATTTCGGGATGTCAACCTGGAAAAAGCCAGGTCAATGAAGACAAAGCATAAAAAATACAGGAGTATTGCAAGTGAATTGGAAAAACAACATTACCAACGCCTGCGCGATGAGGAAAAGATTGTAGAAGAATCAGGTGATACCCATATGGAACTGATGACCCGGCTGAGAACGATCACCCACCATGCCACCAACATAGCCCGAATCCTGCTTGAATGGAAGTCCGGCAAAAAGAAATAATTACCTGACTTTTACATAAGCACATCACACTTTAATCGACTTTATCAGTTTACGTGTTTTTCACTCAATAATTGTCTTCCAATTATAAATCATCATTTAATAGACGATGTTGAGAAAGAATTTCCATATTTCTTCAAGCCCAATAATGAGCGGCATATTTCTAATCGGTTTCCTTCTGATTTCCATAATCCATTTAAATTCTCAGGTCCAAAGCAGAAATTTAGACTGGGAAAGATTACAACGTGGAGAAATTCTTGTAGCCAAAATCAGGGATGATCAGGGGATACCGGGTATTCAGGCCAGGTTTACAATTTCGGGAACAAGAGAAGAATTATGGGGTATGCTTACCGATTACGTAAACTTCAGCCAAATATATTGTGGAATTGACAGCGTTCTTTTGATCAATGAAAATGAATATGGTGCCAGGGTGAGAATCTACCAGGACGTAAAAATCAGGAAACTCCAATTTGTGCTTCACCGGATATATGAGAATCCTGGTTACAGGTTGTCATGGGAAAGGGTTTCGGGTGATCTGAAAATGGTAAAGGGATCCTGGGATATTCTTGATACACCTGAAGATGATAAAAAATTGGTAGTCTATACCAGTTATTTTAAATACGGGGGAATGGTTCCGGCCCGTCTCTCAAGGAACTGGGCAATGAAAGAGGTCCAAATCATGGGCTTGAATGCCCGCCAATGGATCAGGAAAAACCGGTACTTATATCGCCTGTAATGACATTCCCCGGAATCGGGGATGTTTGCTGAATGATTTCAACCAGTGCAGGAATTTCTGTTTTATCCTGGGTTTTCCATTGAATTAGATTTATTATATTTACTTAGTCTAAATTAAAATCAGAATAAAATGGCTAAGCAAAAAGCAAAACTGTCCGGAGATGTGTATTATCCTTCCCAGGAAATTATTGATTCGTCACGGGTAAGTGATTATGACTGCCTTTATAAACTTTCCATCGAGGACAGGGAAGGCTTCTGGGAAAAGGAAGCAGAAAAACTAAGCTGGTTTAAGAAGTGGGATAAGGTTCTGGATGATTCAAAAAAACCATTCTATAAATGGTACACAGGAGGTAAAATCAATATTGTGGCCAATGCCATTGACCGGCACCTGGTATCAGATACTAGAAATAAGCTTGCCCTGATCTGGGAAGGCGAACCCGGGGATGTCCGGACCTTTTCGTTTTTTGCCCTGAACAGAGAAGTATCAAAGTTTGGAAACGTTCTCAAGGCACTTGGCGCGAAGAAAGGGGATGTTATTACCATTTACATGCCCCAGATTCCTGAACTGATCATTGCCATGCTGGCCTGCGCTAAGATCGGGGCAGCACACAGTGTTGTCTACGGGGGATTTTCGGTTGAAGCATTGGCGGAAAGAATATCCGATGCCAAAAGCAATATACTGGTCACAGCGGATGGAGGATTCCGAAGAGGGAAGGCAACAGATCTGAAAAATATAGCCAATGAGGCCATGCGGCGCTCACCAACCATTTTGTCATGTGTAGTTGTAAAAAGGACCGGGGAGGAATGTTTTATGGAAAGCGACCGGGATTTCTGGTACCATGACCTTATGAGTATGCCCATAGCATCCGCCAAATGTAAGACAGAGGTCATGGATGCAGAAGATCCATTGTTTATACTTTACACTTCCGGAACGACCGGGAAACCAAAGGGACTCGTACATACCCATGGGGGATATACCGTTTATACCTCCACAACATTCCGCTATGTTTTCGATTACCGGCCGGAGGACCGATGGTGGTGTGCAGCAGACCCGGGATGGATAACCGGACATAGCTACATTGTTTATTCTCCCATGATCAACGGTGCCACAACTATTTTGTATGAAGGGGCTCCCAATTACCCCTACCCTAACCGATGGTGGCAAATGATTGAGAAATACGGGATTAACATATTGTATACCTCGCCGACGGCTATAAGGGGACTCATGCGATTTGGTTCTTCCTGGGCAGAGAGGCATGATCTGAGTTCACTCAGACTGCTAGGTTCTGTCGGGGAACCCATTAACCCGGAGGCATGGAAATGGTATTATGAGGTCATCGGGCAAAAAAAGTGTCCCATAATGGATACCTGGTGGCAAACAGAGACAGGCGGTTTCATGATCACCCCTCTGCCCATTACTCCGCTTAAACCCGGTTCTGCAACTAAACCCTTCTTTGGAAATGAGATCGCCGTGGTTGACGAGTCCGGCAAACCTGTAAAAGCAGGTGAAGAGGGCAACCTGGTTATTAAGAATCCCTGGCCGGGAATGGCCCGAACCATAATGGGGGACAAGAAACAGTATATTGATAAATACTGGAAACTGTATGAGAAACAGGGCTGGTACCTGGCAGGAGATTCTGCAAAAATCGATGAGGACGGATATGTTTGGATCATTGGAAGGATTGATGATGTTCTAAAGGTCAGCGGGTACAGACTGGGATCTGCCGAGATCGAAAGTGCACTGGTCAGTCATCCTGCTGTAACTGAAGCTGCAGCTATTGGATTACCCGATCAACTTAAAGGAAACATCATTCATGCAACAGTCATACTGTCCCAGGGAATTTCCGGATCCCCTGAGTTGGAAAACGAACTTAAGACTCATGTCCAAAATGAAATCGGTCCCATTGCAAAACCTGAATTCCTGGTTTTTGCTGATTCCCTGCCTAAAACCCGCAGCGGAAAAATCATGCGTAGGGTTCTTAAAGCTAAAGCTCTGGGACAGGATGTAGGTGATATATCTACCCTGGAGGACTAGAATAAAATTATTCTGAGATTTTCACGATCTGATCAACGGGGATAGAGTTCGCCATTTCAAGTACCTCATTTTCATTGCTGATCCCCTCGCATTCGAAGGATAATAATGAACTGTTGAGAGGGACCTGGATATCATAAGATACCTGTCCTGTTTCGCTTTCACTTCGGGTAAGTAAAGCCTTATATCCACTCACCTTGACGCGTTTCTGATTTTCATCGGAGCTCATGAATGCTGGCATGGCAAGCATTGCAGATACTCCCGTAAGCATGGGTGAATCACTTATTAAATCAATGGAAGCCTGCCTGGTTTCATCTTTGTAGGAGCGATGGACAAATAAGCTGGCAAATCCCATATTCATACCGGTTACATCATCTCCTTCTTCAATCTTACTCATTCCATTCATTTCTGAGGGCAATACACTTAATATTTCCTTCCCCACCGCCATATTGATCTCATTCAGGGCTTCCTGCAGGGAAAATCTTGCATTTTCCAGGTCCTCGGACCTGTATGATAAAAGGGCTTCATCCAGACGGCCCTGTACATCCTGGGCACTGGTCAGGACAGATGCAATAAGTGCTATAACGATTAATACTTGTATCCTTCTCATTGGTATCATAAATCTCAGAGTTCTCATTGTTCTCATTGTTCGCCTAATTCTTGTTTAAATTTTTCAAGATCAAATTCCTCAGCTGCAGCCATGATTTCCTGTTCATTTGAAAAGTTGATCCCTCCGGCTACAAATACAGAAGATTGTCCGAAGGGAACACTCAACTTATACCCGGAGTTGTCATCGTATTCAAGGATGCCTGGATTTCCATTCAATTTGACCTGCTTTTGCCCCGGATCTTCAGTACTGGCATATGCTGCGCTGCTCATATACATATTTACAGCAGATAAAAGAGCAGCATTATTCCCAACTGTGACACTGAGTTGTTGATCCCCTTCACGATAGACCCTTTCAATTGTTAAACCAACAAATCCAATGCTCATACTGGCCACCTGGTCTTCTTCAGGAACCATGTTCAGTCCTTTTACAGATTTTGGCATCCCATCCAGGATATTCTGTCCGATTTCCATTTCAATACCAAGAATGGCCTGGCGAACAGCATATCTTGCATCTCTGTATTCTCCGGATTGAAATGCCGATCCTGCATCCGCAATATTTGCCGGTACATTCGGGGCTGTATTTGTTAATCCTCCACCTCTGGTATTTGCCGGAGCTCCCTCAGAATCGGTGGACTGGTATGCTGCCGGAGT
Organism: uncultured Bacteroidaceae bacterium; assembly: GCA_963777115.1. GTDB lineage: Bacteria > Bacteroidota > Bacteroidia > Bacteroidales > SM23-62 > SM23-62. The sequence continues at coordinate 79,451 of CAVZPP010000016.1, forward strand.
GGGTTGAGCAGGATTGCCTGATTGTCCGCTAGTGCCGGTCTTATCCTTTTTTCCAAAGATTTCATCCACAACCTCGTCCTCCGCCCGGGCCTTAATCTTTTTCAGCAGGCTTCCCTGAGCCATAACATCTTGTCCCACATACAATACAAGAAAGAATAGAAGACCTGCAATTTTCAAATAGTTTTTCATCGCTCTGGTTTTGATAAAGGCAATTTATAAAAAAAATAGGACTTAAATGTCCTTTTTTGATTATCTATAAAAGAACATCCATCAATTGAATGTTTTTCTTAGTTTTGTGACGCATAAAAACAAGAAAAATAAAATGACAAAATATATTATTGGCGGCACCCTGGTTATCCTGATACTTTTATCCATAGTCGTGCTGGGACCAAAAAAAGAAGAGACTGCGATTGGAATCCACAAGGTAGACGTAATTGAGGTTTTACAGGCAAACAACTATACCTACCTGCATGTTAAAGAAAATAGAAAAAAGGATTGGCTTGCAGTTCCTTCCATGATTGCCTCTGCCGGGGATACATATTATTACACAGGTGGAATGGTAATGGAAAATTTCGAAAGCAAGGACCTTGGTAGGACTTTCGAATCCGTTCTTTTCCTGGAAAAGGTTTACATCTCACCTCCTGGTTCACATCCAGCTGAAGCTTCATCTGAACCAGCAGCCGATCATGCAGGAGCTGTTAAGGATCCGAAAATGAATTTTGAGATTGATGTTCTGGAAGATGGCATCAGCATTGGCGATCTATTTTCAGACAAGGATAAATATAATGGTAAAACAGTTAAAATCAGAGGGGCCGTCACCAAATTCAATCCTGATATTATGCATACAAACTGGATACATATCCAGGACGGTTCAGATTTTGAAGGGAATTATGACCTTACCATAACATCGGACCAGGAAGTAGAAGCCGGCCTCATCATTATAGTTGAGGGAAAGATTACACTGGACAAAGACTTCGGATATGGATACTTCTACGAGGTCCTTATGGAAGAAGCCAAGATAACTGTTGAATCAAGCCATTAGAGGTTATTCCCTGACCATTCCGTTGGCCACTCACTAAGTCCCTTAAAAAACTGCAAATGCTTGTAATGCGGTTTCACCTTATCCTCAATGGCAAGTAATTCATCCGCTGTCAATGGTTTGAATTCCCGGGCTATTTTAATATTCTCTTCCAGCTCCGAAATCTTATCAATTCCAACAATAATTGTACTGACGGGCATGGTCATGGTGTAGCTCATGGCCTCCTTCATGGTAATTATTCCCCCGTGATCGAATATGCGGTCGCGAGCAGGGATCTTCATACCGATGATTCCCATTTCCTTTTCCACGGCAGTGGGAAGAAGATTTTCAATAAATGAATTATGGTGCTTGTCAGCGGCGTTTATTGCCATGAGAACCGTGTCAAAATCAAAGCGTGAAATGACATCCTTCATTGACATAGGATTCTCATGACCAGATATGCCGAGGAACCTGACCATCCCTTCCTCCTTAGCCTTGATCAGAGCCTTGAGACAGCCGTCATCAGCAAAAATCTTATCAATATCCTCCTTCGCATAATCCTTCACATTATGGATCTGCCAGAGATCTATTACATCGGTCTGAAGGTTTTTCAGGGAGCTTTCCAGGTGCTTCATGGCTCCGTCATAACTCCTGTCATGGGTTTTTGTGGCCAGGAAAACTTCTTTCCTGCGGGTTTTCATCACCTCTCCAACATGCCGCTCACTTGTTCCTCGCAAATGATCCCCCTCACTGCTATTCCCATCCATTCCATACCATGCCGATGTATCTATATAATTAATTCCCAGATCAATACATTTATTGACAATTTCAATTGCACGCACTTTCATACCCACCTGTTCAACCGTTGCCTGTGCACCCAGACTGTATATCCCAACCGTTTCACCCGTTTTCCCGAAGGCTCGTTGGGGCAGTTTAAGGACTGAACCAGTAGTGGAACAACTTTCCATTGATAACAAATAAGGGGCCAGTCCAATCATAGAGGTACCAGCAATAAGCTTCCTCAGAAATTCTCTGCGGGATTCATCTGTGATGCGTTTCATGGGTTTGTTTTAATAGGTTCGTTTAACAAATATAATCAGAATTCGACATGCATATACCGGGAATTATCCCTGGTTCTGAATTCTTTGCTAAGAGCTACCCGGAAGTACTGGCTGAAAGTCTTCAGGTAACCCTGTTTCATAAACCTGCGGTTGGTGGTCCATATAAAGGTATCCGCAACCCCAAATTTCTTCCGGGGGATTTTGTGGGTTAACTCCCAGTCGTCTCCCAGGATCATATTTTCATTGAATCCTCCCAGGGAATTGAATACGGATCTCCGGATCAGGATAAACATCCCGGCGGCATAAGGACCGACGATATAAGGATACCGGTAAGTAAAGGCATGTATCTTTTCCCAGAATATCCGGTCATATTGGTTCCCGTCTTTGCATTTAATATACGTAGCCACAAGATCCAGTTTCCTGGCCTCTGCAAGATTGAGTGCTTTTTCTACGCTACTTTCCTCTCCTAATTCAATGTCCGCATCAAGGAAAAGAATATATTCACCGGCACCGGTGGAAGCCCCGTTATTTCTACCTGCCGGGGGATAACCCCCTTCTATTACATTGATGTCCAGTATCCCCTGTTTTTGATAATTACGGATAATATCAAGAGTTCCATCCGTACTTCCTGCATCTGCTATACAGACAGGAATATTTGACATGTCCAGAGTTTGATTTTGAAGAGCTTTCAGGGTGTCTCCGAGTTGCTTTTCCTCATTCTTACAAGGAATCACTATGGAAAGAAGGCCTGCTTTCATATTGCTTCTGTTTAATCCGATGCGATAAGAATTCCAGAAATTAATATCGTGAAGTTAAGAAATTCAGAAGTTCATTTCAAGAGGCAAGGTTTATTATTCGAATATGAGCTTCCTGATTTCGCTTGTTCCGTTTGCAGTTTCTATTCGGAAGAGGAAAGTTCCGGTACCAAGAAGTGATTTATGCATCTCCAGAGAACCTGCTTCGGGCTCTAAAGTAATACTGAGTTTTCTCAGTCCGGTCATATCATAAAAAACCATTTTTGCCTTGACGCCAGGTAAATATACCTCATAGTCGATCATACTGGAAATGCTGGAAGGATTTGGATAAGGTTCTGATAATACCAGGGCGGAAATAACCGGCAGGTCGCCAACACCTGAAACACAATCGCACTCAGCAGACAAACCCATAGTAGTCATATTTGAGGGTGTTCCGGGATAACCCTGTGGACCAGAGGGACCAGGATCTCCCTTTGGACCCTGGGGGCCAGTGTCACCCTTTACCCCAGCAGGACCCCTTAGTCCAGTGTCACCCTTCTCACCAGTCTCTCCCTTATGCCTGGGATAGTTAATACCAGGCATAGTATAGACCTTTGAGCCTTTCTGGGAGATCAGGCGGGTGCCATTTGCCGTGTTCTGTATCCAGATATACTGGTCCTCCAGGCTTTCCAGCAAGCTTGAATTCTCATTGATGATATGGGTATTATAATGCCCGCTCCCTTTCTCAAAAGTCTGGAAGATATATATCAATTCATAAAGCTCATCATCGTTATACAAAAACTTGGAAATATTAATGATACTGAGGATTGAATCAGCAGGTGCGATAATTGTTTTTACAAGCTGGTTATTATCGTTGAAAAGGAGGATGGTATCGGAAGAAGAATATACTGAATAATTTGCATAAACACCCTCATCATCAGTAACATAAAAATAACTAATTTCTTCCAGGGGGAAATCCTTTTCCAGGACAAGTTGGGCTTGCAAGCTAAGGTTGAGAAGGGATAAAAATGTTATTATTATGATTCTACTCATAAACTAATTTTCCCTTAAAAATGATTGATTAAAACCCGGTTTGAGAGTGGGCGTAAAAATAGATTATTTCTTATGGAGATAAATAATTTTTATCTGAATTATTGACGAATATTTATTAACAATAACAGGCATCATTGTTGAAGAATTGTTAATAACTCCAGGTAGATGAAAATCAGACCTTAACATGCGAAATTGTTAATTCTAAATTAAGTCCCGGAAGGGAGACGCTCTATTTTCCATTATACACAAAACACAACAATGGAAATACAGAGCGAAAAGCTGACTCAGCCCATCAGGGAATTCGGGGAAACTGTAGGAGATGGTTTCGGTCTAAAACCATCGACGGGCTGGCAATCTGTTTTCGATGGACTGGTGGAACATGGGGCAAGGAATTACTGGAAATTTTGAAGCTTTGGAGAATAATTTACCGAATAAATTTTTGGAATCTTTGATAAGTAATACTTCTCCAGAGCCATTCAATCGGTCCGAATAGAAAATGTTTTAACCAGATCTGACTGAATATCAACTGGAAAAACCAAATTCCAAGAACCAGGTAATATAATTCATAACGCTCCCACTTTCCATATTGGGCAAATCCAATAAAAACAATATTGGCAATGATGGTCTGCATTAGGTAATTTGTCAGAGCCATTCGTCCAACAGCAGCCAGGGAATTCCTTAAAAAAAATAGTTTTGTAGTTTTACAAATCAACATTACCAGTCCAATGTGCCCCAGCATAACCGGTATTCTGCCGAGATCATAGCTCCTCAGTAGTTCATAGTATGTAATAAGTGAAAAATCACTCTCAATGTAAGTTGAAGTTTCCCACCAATTAACCATTAAGCCTAATCCGTACCCAATGATTATCATCAATCCATAAAACCGGAATGATTTTCCAGCGTGAAAAATTTTTAGTTTCAGAAATGCCATACCAAGCAACATCATGCTTAGAATATCAAAATAATTATGACGGTAGTGGTATTCAGACTCGAAGAAGTAGGAATCCTTTGACATTTCTTCCGCGGCAGACAGATAACCACTCTGCATATTGCGGATTTTGTTTCCCAGGCTCTCCGCTCCCGGTTTCATTATGGCATATTTTTCGATCCATGCATAATAATCCATTTGGACTTCATACGGAACTATTTCTCCTTTTCTGAACATTTCCGCGGCTTCAAAATAATGCTTCTGCTGCCGCTTTGCCTTTATTAAAGTCCCATGATTTACAGTTGCTCCAATCATTATTATCAGCAGTGCAAAGACAATAAGTTTTCGCGGGGAGATATTTCGAAAAGGGAATAACAGTAATCCAATCAATCCATATGAAAAAAGTATATCCCCCGGCCAAATCATAATATAGGCATGAATCATCCCCAGCAGTATCAGCAAGATTAGCCTTCTATACCATAGAGTGGCAATTTCCATTCCCCCGCCTGCCTCCTCCTTTTTCTGAATAAAAAGAATAATCCCGGCACCGAAAAGCATGGAAAAGATTCCCCGCATACTTCCTTCAAATAGCAGGGAATTGATAAAAAACATTTTCAGGTTCCAACCTGTATCTCCACCATAACCGGAAGGATCAAAATAAGCAGGATCAGGAAGTCCGAGTCCAACGATATTAATCAGCAGAATACCCAGAACTGCAACACCCCGAAGTACGTCAACAGAATTTACACGGGCCTTCTCTGAAACAGGCTGAGAATTCATCATATCAATCTTCTAGTTATTCTTTGCCGTAAAAAGGGAATTTCCATTATTGAATTTCCGATCCAGTAACATATCAACCATCTGAACACCATTCATCATACTGCCATACAGTCCATGGGCAAATTTTGGCTGATAGAGGTTTTTAACCGGGGTTTGAAAGGGAAGTCGCTTGGGACCGAATTGAGTCACGATGGAAGCCATATCGTACATGCTCCCTGTTGGGGAACCGGAATACCTGGCGAAAGTAGCCGGTGTGGCAATATCCTTTACGACAATATGCTTGCTTAAACCGGGAATAAAGTACTTTTCAGCAATATTGATAAAGAAATCCCCCCATTTTTCTTTTTCCTGGGCGTATTTTTGATAATCATTCTCCCTCCACTCCGTCCACTTTCCAGGTCCGAATGGAGTACAACGAATGGTAATTGTGTTTTTGGCACCTGTGGTAAGCGAGGGACAAATTACCGCCGCATGGAAACATTCCTCAGAAAAGGCATTATCCCCTGCCATGAAACCATCAAAAAGCTTTTCCGAGGTACCCAATCCTGTAGAAACTACATTATAAGGATAATCCAGATCCATCCCCGCCAGATCAATATCATCATCGAGTCCCAGTGCAATATTTATGGAAGAATTTGACATCACAACATTCTCAAGACGTTCTATATACTTATCATCCAGATGCTCATCCCCAACGAGCTTCCTCATTCCAACCATGGGATCCACGGTTGTGATCACGGTTCCCGCGGAGATTATTCCATCTTCCCCGGATATCTTCACACCCTTAACCTTTCCATCCTCAACCAGAATCTTTTCAACCTCTGAGTCTAACCGGACTTCCCCTCCCCTTTCCTGGAATAGTTTTGCCATGGCTGCTGGGAATTCATCAAAATACCCGTAGGGCCGGAAGGTACGCGTCATGGAAGAAAGCATTGCCCCGGTGGCATATATGGCTGAGGCCCGGTCGGAAGGCACCCCTGAGAAAGAAGTAAAGGTTTCCATGACTTCCCTGAGTTTGGGATTTGTAATACCAAACTTATCAAGCAGGCCGGAATAGGTGACATTCAGGTTGGTAATTACTTTGGGTGCTTTTACTAAGGTTGCCAGTTTATCCTTCAGGGTTTGATTAACTTTTAGCTTACGGACCTGTGAAAACATGGATACTGAGTAATCCAGGAGCTTTTGGATTTTATCTGCATCCTCAGGAAACCGGGTTTTTAGGTAAGCGGCAAAATTTTCAACCCCGGAAGGTATCTTATATTCGTCCACCTCGTCTCCATGAACCACAATACGCCGCATAAAATCATTTTCAAACCTTTTAAGTTTGATATTGACTCCAAGATATTCCATCATCTCAATGATATCCGGAAATAGCTGTGTAGTCTCAAAGATATAATCACCTTTCTGATAGGCTGTACTGTATCCCCCGACATAACTATTCTGATCAATTATCAGGGTTTTCTTCCCTTCCGTATTTTTTTGCCAGAAAAGTGCTGTCGATAATCCACTGATCCCGGCACCGATGATTACAAGATCATAATGGTCATTACCGGAATAGTTCGATTTTATCCCGTCTTTTGAGAGTTTAATTTTTTCGGACATTTCCTTTGATTTAAACGATTATGAAATATAAAAATAAGCTATTGTCCTGACATACATGAACTACCGGCCAACCAGCCGGTAGAATAGGCAATTTGCAGATTGTATCCCCCGGTATCGGCATCCAGATCTATCATTTCACCGGCAAAATGAAGTCCGGATACCAGCCTGGATTCCATGGTTTTGGAAGATATTTCTTTGGTAGACACCCCCCCTGAAGTAATGATTGCCTCCTTAAAAGAGCGATGATTGGTGACATGGAAACGAAGATTCTTTAACTGGTGCCGGATTTGTTTTCGTTCTTTTGATGAGACCTGGTGACATTCCTTTTCTGGGTCCAGTCCCATGAGATCAATAAAAACAGGAACCATTGATGCAGGAAGCCAGTACCGGAACACATTGTTAATCTTTTTCTTGCCGTTTTCATCCAGGTCCCGCAACAAGCGATTATCCAGTTTCTGCTCATTAAGGGCAGGTTTCAGGTCCACTGAAATTTCAACCTTATGCTTCTGGTTTAATGCCTGCACCACCATCCTGCTTAAGGTAAGTATAATGGGACCGGAAAGGCCGAAGTGGGTGAAGAGCATCTCACCAAAATCCTCGCCTGCCTTCTTTTCATTTATCCAGACCGTAGCCCGTACATTTTTCAGATTCAGTCCCTGAAGCCTTTGCGCAAGCTTACCTGCAGTTTCCAATGGGACAAGAGAGGGACTGACCTGCTCTATGGTATGTCCCACCGTCCTGGCCAGCTCATAGCCCTCCCCGTTAGATCCTGTTGCAGGATAGGACTTCCCTCCCATAGCCAGGATAACATTCCCGGTCATAAAGTTTTGACCGTTTGCCTGAACTCCCAGAACCGTTTGGTCCTCAACCAGGAGTTTTTCAACCCTCTGTCCGTATCTTATTTCAACATTTTGCTCATTGACCCAGGCCATCAGAGCTGATAATACATCCGAGGATTTATTGCTGGAGGGGAAATAACGCCCACCCCGCTCCAGGGTGGCTGCAACGCCGTATTTTTCCAGCAGTTTAAGTATGTCATTCGAATAGAACTGAGAGAATGCATTTCGCAGGAAACGACCATTGGGATGAACATGGGTAATGAAATCTGCAATAACAGAATCATTCGTGATGTTACATCTTCCCTTTCCCGTAATCAGGAGTTTCCGTCCTGCCTGCCTCATCTTTTCCAGGACCAGTACCCTGCCACCCAGTTCTGCCGCCTTTCCGGCAGCCAGTAGTCCAGCGGGACCGGCACCAACAACAATGACATCATAATTACTCATCTCTGACAAAGGTATCTTTAAAAAATGGCAATACACCTCAGCTCCGGAGTATATTTCTAAGCTGATAATGCCTGTGCTTTCTGCTCTTTTGTAACATGTTAATGTTTTGTTCCGACAGCCAAACCTGAATTATAACACTTATATTTATATCTTGTATTGAATAATATCAACCCCTATTACCAAAAAAAGAAAATTATGAAAAAGACCTGTATTGCCTCTCTAATCATACTCACTGTTCTCCTGGCAGGGTGCAGGAATAGTACCCGAAACCAAACAAACAAACCTGGGAATACCCAAAAATCCGAACTCTATTTCGAAAACGTTCAGGCCATCGACCACTGGAACTTCAGGTACCATAAAAGATATGATGATTTCAACCTGGAAGACCAGATAGCCCAGGTCAAGGCAAACATGGATGTGGCAGCAGAATTCGGATTCAACAGCTACCTCCTTTTCCAGAAAGATGCATTCCAGGAATTACTTACCTGGGATGGAAAATATGCCCCGGACGAGGAACTCAAATCCGCCATCAGGGAAGTAATAAAGTACGGGAGATCAAAAGGACTGGGACTCTACCTTCATAGCAACCAGTTCGCCTGGCCAGATGAAGTCGGGGTGAGTTTCTCTGATTCCGATGAAGCCTGGATGGTGTTCGAAAATGCAATGATAGAATTGATTGAGACTTTCCCGGAACTAGCAGGTTATGAAGTGACAGGTGATGAGACAAAGGGACAATTGGATAACAGAGAGGGACTGCTGAAGTTTCATAACCTGACAGCCAGGGCCCTGAAATCTGATGGACATGAGAGAATTGCCCTTATGAGAACCTGGCAGCGCTGTGAATTCCTGGGTGTTCCCGAAGAAGAGCTGGGCAAAGGAGACGAGTCCAACCTCAAGTATTCGATCAAAAACACCTCAGGGGATTTTAACATTCCTAATTCCATGGATTCCAATTATATTAAACAGGGAGTAGATGGATCAAGGCTATTAATTGAATTCGATGCATGGCGGGAATATGAGACCCACGGTATTTTTCCCCTCTACCTTGGAGATTACTGGGCACCCAGATTTAAGGCAATAGCAGATGCAGGAATCTCCAGCGTCGGGGTCAGATTCAACTGGAACTCAGGCAAGTTTCATATAGCCGATAAAAACCGTCCCTATGCGAACTGGGTTAACCTTTATACTTTTCACAGATTCACAGAAAACCCCTACGCCGACCCGGATGAAATATTATTGGATTTCTGCAAGATGCACTTCCCGGAAAGCCCCGATGCTGCCTTTGACATGTATAAACATACATTTGATTTCATCAAGTCTGTCTATTATAATGAAGACGTAGAAAAATATCTGCATCATGGGGGACTGGAAAGACCACGTGGAACTCCGGTTGGACTGGAACAGGTAACCCTGGCATGTGAAAAGATGAAACCCCTTATCGACAAAATCCCAGATGAAAACCAGTACAAATCAGATCTGCTGAAATATTTTACTGTGACATCCTACCTCGGCAGGATAGCCGCAGGAGACCTCAGCGTACAGGATGACTGGAAAGCCCTTGATCCTGAAAGCTATAAGGAATTAAGCGCCTCTAAGGCCGATAAGTGGAAATAATCAACAGGATAATCCCCTACTATTCATTTGTAACAATCATTTCTACAGAGCTGTTTATAATTTTTTCCTGACCACCTTCCTGGTTTTTTAATTTTATTCCCAATTAATTGGAATATTTATTAAAGCCACTCTATCATGAAAAAAATTTTAGCATTGTCAGTTAGTCTACTCTTAGTAGCAACAATTTTTGCCCAGGATGAAGGCGGGAGTTCCCCAAAAATGTGGCTGGGAGGTGAAGTAACCTTCGGCTCCATGTCCGCACGAGATTTCACATTTGGACCGGGTTTCGGCATTATGCTTAACGACAATATGGGAGTCGGTGGAAGCCTTTTACTTTCAAGCGGAAACAACTCAAGTGCCTGGAACATCGAACCTTACTTCAGATACTACATACCCATTGTAGATAAATTTGCCTTCTATGGCGATGGATTTATCGGGATTGGAGGCGGAGATAATGACACCAGCGCAGATGGAGGGGAGTATAATTCACTTGATTTTGGAGCCAGGGTAGGTTTGCAATACTGGTTTACCCCGAAATGGTCGATAGCAGCATCCAACAATGTAATAATCTACCGATCCGAAGACGGTAACGGAGAATTTGGAGCCGGAGTTGATTTCAGCGCTGTTAACTTCTCATTCTTCTTCCATTTCTAAAAAAACCATTGTTCCCAGCTTTAGCTGAATCATTCATAATCGATTTTAAATACCCTTTCGGGGGAAATTAAAATACAATATCTTAGACAAACTAAATCATTCTTCATGTTTTCAGTTCAGGATCAAAAAATAATTATCACCGGGGCAAGCGGTGTAATCGGAACGAAAATCTCGGTGGAATTGGCAAAAGCAGGTGCAAAACTCGTGCTGATCGGTCGTAACCCGGAGAAACTCAAAAAAACCCTTGACCTGGTTCAGGAATCCGGCGAAGAGCATCTCTCCTTTGCCTGTGACATCCTGGATATTAAAGCCCTGGAACAAATTAACTCAGAAGTCGAAAATTCACTGGGAACCATCGATGCATTAATCAATGTGGCCGGCGGTGCAGTTAAGGGAGCTTCCACCAAAACAGAATTTTTATCCGATAAGACCCCCTTTTCGGATTCGTTCTTTGGAATTGACCTCGGCGATTTCCAGTATACATCGGATCTGAATTTCATGGGCACGGTTATTCCTGCAAAAGTATTTTGCAGCTCAATGGCCAAACAGAAGAAGGGAAATATCATCAATATCAGTTCCATGGGCGCTATTCAGCCTTTGAGTAAATCACCTGCCTATTCTGCGGGTAAAGCCGCTGTCAATAATTTCACCCAGTGGCTGGCTGTGCACCTCTCGAAGGTGAATGTGAGGGTGAATGCCATCCAGCCGGGATTTATACTAACAGATCAAAACCGCTTTCTTCTGTACGATGAAAAAACCGGAGATTTGAGTCCCAGGGGAAAACGCATAGTTGACCACACCCCCCTGGGTAAACTCGGAAACCCTCAGGATCTGATTTCTACAATATTCTGGTTGCTGGCCGAAGAATCTTCTTTCATCACCGGCACCTGTATCCCGGTTGACGGTGGATTTTCAGCATATAACGGCATATGATATATAGTATTCATCATTAGTATTTTTAAGACTTATCCAGCGAAATATGAAGGTTGTAGTTTTAGATTCAGGATATAAATCCTATTCCTTTGAAAAACAACTCTTCGAGGAAGCAGGAATTCAACTGAGCATATTCCCAACATACGATGGTGATCCTGCTGAGAAAATTAAGTTTGCCGAAGAGGCCGACGGAATTCTGGTCAGACATACCAAAATTAATAAGGAGGTTCTGTCTACCTTGAAAAATCTAAAAGCCCTGGTCAGGCTTGGGGTGGGGTATGATAATATTGATGTAGATGCCTGTACAAAGGCCGGTGTGAAAGTTGCGAATGTCCAGGGCTATGCAAACCATTCTGTTTCTGATCATGCCATGGCCCTGATGTTTTCCTGTACCAGGGGACTATGGGATACACGAAAACAGGTACTCGAAGGATTTGGCGCTCCTCCCATCCCGGAAGTTTTCGAACTTCATAATAAAACACTTGGTATCATTGGATTGGGAAGAATAGGCTCCGAGTTCTGCATAAAGGCCAGACCACTTTTCAAGAAGGTGATAGCCTCAGATCCCTACAAAAATGAGTCTCATTTTAAGAACCTGGGGGCAAATCCTGTCAGCCTGGATGAATTGCTGGAAGAAAGCCATATTATCAGCCTGCATTGCAATCTGACCGATGAAACCAGGAAACTGATCGATCATTCCGCCTTCCGGAAAATGAAAAATAAACCGGTACTTCTGAATACATCCCGCGGTCCCGTGATTGATGAAAAATCACTTAAGGAGGCACTTGCCAATGAGATGATCCACAGTGCCGGTATCGATGTATATGAAAATGAACCCACAGGGGAATCCCAGAGGGAAATTATCGATCATCCAAAGACCATTTGCACAGGACATTATGCCTGGTACTCGGATGCCTCTTCCCTCGAATTACAAAAACGGGCAGCAAAAAATCTCCTGGATTTCCTTCAGGGTAATATGGTGGAGGATTGTCTCAATCCTGAGTTATTTGAATAATCATACATTCCTTATGGTCATATAGAATTTTATCGTATTGTTTTCTGTATTAAAAAGACTTTCTACCTTAGATTCGCTGAAATTCACTATAAATCCAACACTAATGAAAAAGACCTTTCTTCCCTTACTGCTTATCTCAATTATTGCTCTAGTGCTCAGCCTGCATGAGCAAGAAGCCGAACGAAGAACCCAAACGCCCCAATATTTTATTTGCCATAAGCGATGACCAGTCCTTTGCGCATACCAGTTTCGCAGGATGTGGATTTGTCAGTACACCCGCTTTTGACAGGGTGGCAAGTGAGGGAGTTTATTTTTCCAATTGCATTGCCGGTTCCCCGGGATGTGCTCCTTCCAGGAGCTCCATCGTCACCGGGCGGTACCACTGGCAGAATGAATCCTCCGGTCAGCATGCGTCCCCCTGGCTGGCAAAACACATTCCGTTCGTAGACCTCTTGGATAAAAACGGGTATGCAACAGGACTTGTAGCAAAGGGTGTTGGTCCCTTTAGATATGCCAGGGATGAAAATGATTCCCTATGGAGGGAAGAAAATGCTGCCGGTGTAACCCACAGTGATATCACATATAAAAAGGGTAGCGATGAAGATGAGCGTACCGCAGAGGGAATTATTACCACGAATTATTTTGAGAATTTCAAATACTTCATGGAAGAGGTCAGGGGAGAAAAGCCATTTTTCTTCTGGTATGGAGCCAAAGAACCTCACAGGAGTTACGAGAAAGGATCCTGGAAACGCCTGGGCAAGAAACTTGAAGATGTGGAAGTTCCTGCCTTCTTCCCGGACAATGAAGAAATTCGTGGAGACCTCCTTGATTATGCAGTTGAAATCGAATGGTTTGACCTTCACCTACAACGTATGCTGGAATATCTCGAGGAGATAGGGGAACTTGAAAATACTATTGTCATCGTAACTGCTGACAATGGAATGCCCTTCCCTCGTGCCAAAGCAAACTGCTTTGAATTTGGTGTACATGTACCCATGGCTGTACGTTTTCCGAAAAATTTCCCCGGTGGAAGAATCGTAGATGATCCCGTGAGTTTTATCGACCTCGCTCCCACTATCCTTGAACTTACAGGAACCTCCCAGGAAGGGATGATGCCTATCACGGGAAAAAGTATACTGGAAACCTTGAAATCCAAAAAACAGGGTATTGTGGATGAATCAAACAAGTATGCCATGGCCGGAAGGGAAAGACATTCCTCATCCCGCTACCTGAACTGGGGATATCCACAGCGAGTAATCCGTAGCACAGACTTCATTTACATCTGGAATATCAGGTCTGAGAGATGGCCAGCTGGCGCTCCTCAGAAATACGACCCGAAAAATCCGGATGTTCTGCTTCCTATGTACGGACTGGATGAGGAAGGAAAATACATTCGTCAGTCAGCATTCACCGACATTGATGATTCACCTTCAAAACAATACCTGATTGAAAATTACAAGGATCCTGAAATCCGTCCCTACTTTGATCTTGCTCATGCCAGAAGGCCTGAGTTTGAACTATATAATATCAAATCAGATCCGGCCTGCCTTAATAATCTTGCTGGAAATGCCGAATTCGGTGAGGTTGAATCAGAACTGAAGGAGGAACTAATGAGGGTACTCAACGAAACAAAGGATCCCCGGGTAGTGGGACCAGACACTGAAATCTTTGACAGCTACATAAGGTATTCTGGAATGCGGAGTTTCCCCGAACCGGATGGTTCAGGATTGGAATAGAATCCCTGTTATTGTTTCAGGTACTTTTCAAGGAACTCAATAAAAACATCCTTGTCAGAGGGAATAGTTCCATGTCCACCTTCATGCATATAATATCCCAGTGAATTCATGAGGGGAACTCCTGCAGCGGGCATCTCATCTGTTCCCAAACCAGGTTCACCCAGTAATTCATAAACCGGGCTGCTAGCTACGGCTGAGAGAAACTCACCTTTAGGATCAGACCAGTAATCGGTTGTTCCGGTTTGAAGCAGAAGCGGTCTGGGGGCAATAAGTGCAACCAGCATATGTGCATCAACTGGAAAGTTGTCTACATCATTTGCAAACTTCTGGTAATTAGCACAGAACTGGTAGGGGTATCTGCTGGGTTCGGTAAGATGGGCAATTGTCTCCCCATAGTTTCGACGGCTCAATGCGGCTCCCCCTTCCCCCGAACAACTTGCAATGACCAGGGCTATACGGGGATCGCTTGCCCCTGCCCACATGACGGTCTTCCCCAATCTGGAAATTCCAAAGATGGCTATCTTTTCAGCATCAATGTCAGTATCAGTTTCATAATAATCCATCGCACGGCTCAGACCCCATACCCATGATGCTATCGCTCCCCATTCATTATCCTTAGGTTTTTCCTGGCCTTTTTCAAGATAGGCAGCTCGTATTCCATAGGACAGACCTTCGCCAAAATCTGGTTCAATATCACCATAGTAGATGCAGGCGACTCCGATACCTTTGGAAATATAGGGACTGATGTCGAAAGACCCGAATCTTGATTCTTCAGGAGCGGGAACTTTTTTTCTGTCCCTTCCCCACATTGTACCCCGCCTGATACCCGTATCCTCAATATAGGTGCTGTTGGGAATAAAGTTTATACTCATCAGTAGTGGGACAGGTCCCTTTGAATCTGATGGCAGGTATATAAGAAGGTCCATAAAGGGACCTGCAGTATCACCCGTAAAAAATACCCTGACCTGTTTACGGATGGCAGTTCCCTCAAAGGCCCTGGTACCCTTATCAAAAACGTCGAATAACATGTTCTCCGGCTTTCCCGGATCATGCCCATATTGGTTTTCCTTAAATGCATTCAGGATCTCCGGCCGTCTGTACTTAAACCAGGTCTCTGCATCTTCCACCTTCTTTCCATCATTCATGGTAAAGATATCCGGAAGAGAATACTCCCCCACATTGGACTCTTCATAATTTACCGGAATACCAGCAATAGTATCTCTCCTGGATCTCGATTGTCCCATTAAAAGCCCAGGCAACATTAGTACTGCAATTAGAAAAAGAGTCTTTGTATAAAATCTTCCGTCAACCATGATTCTTAATGATTAATTATTGATTTGTTTAGAAATAATCTTCACTGGTCCCATCAGTCCCGAAGGCTTTAGCCCGGGTCTGTCAAACATTACCCTGACATTAAAATCCAGGATCTTTTCTCCTTCTTCCGCCTGGCTATCACCCAGCAGGCGGTTGGACCACTGGTTGGTAACCGTGATTTCCAGTTTATTATCCCCCTTCTTCAAATGCTGGCCAAGATTGACACGATGGGGAGCTTTCCAGACCAGATCAATTTCCTCACCATTTAATGAGACACTGGCAATATCTTTTACCATTCCGAGATCAATGAAAATTTCGTTTTCAGATTTCAACCAGGATCCCGGAACTTTGATTGTATTGACATATCTGCATGAACCGGAATAGTATTTTACCCCCTCATCTGAATGATCGGTCCAGGATATTAGTTCCGGCAGAATTATTGTCTCCGGGGCACCTAATCCCTCTTCGAAATTGAGCTCCCAGGGTCCTTCCACAAGGGCAAGTTCAGTTTCTGTGATGGTGGCAAACGATCTTTCCGGGGATGTTGCAGCATTTTTGAAAACAACGAAAACAGAACCATATGCAGGAAAACTGAGAGGTACCCGTGTGTGTTCATCCTCCAAAACATAGGGTGCAGGCTGAATAATACCCTTGTCGGGAAACCAGAATTCCACATCCTTATTAGTCTGCCGGAAGCGAAACTCAACATCTGTATCCCAGGCGTTTTGAGAGGACAGGAAGTAAATATCCATATCCTCAGTCCGCCTATGTATCCAGTAAAATTCCTCATCCAGAGCCTTCCCGAACTCCACATCCGGGCTGAGTCCATTTCGACCCAGAACATTCTCCAAAGATTCCCCCCATACAACAGTCCCCTGTCCATAATAATTTCTTGTACGGGTGATCCCGTCAAGATCAGCCCATAGATCCTCCGCGAGCTGCTGAATTTCAATATCTCCATCCGGGTAATCCTCAAGGCTGGGCGAACCTGAAACTCTGGGCCCAATGACAGTTGCTCCCTTATCCACCATTTCATGGATTCTCCGCAGAACAGGTTGTGTCATCCTTGTTGAAACAGGCAATACCAGTGCTGCATAGCTCATTCCATCAGGAAGAATTATCCTCCCTGTTTCATCCACAGACATCCGTGTCAGAAGTACGTCTTTGTTTACATAATCATAATCATACCCTGCTGGTGGTTTGGGTAGGGGACCTGCCCCCCAGAAGGGCATTGTGGAAGGTGCTCCCTCATCGAGAAGGTATGCCAGGTCAGCCACGAAAAGTCCCTGTTGAAGCATATAGGAATTCCTGGTAAGGTAGTCCATCAAGGGAGCAGCCTCCTCGGCCCAGGTAATATTCCTGTGGAGATGAGTCCCCACCATGACATTCCCGGGAAGATCCTCGTTGGGTTGATGTGCAGAGGTATGAAAAACCAGCCGGTTAACTCCCTGGGTGAACCAGTAATCGGCAATTCTTTTCAGGGTTTGTGGGGACTCGTAATTACCGCCGGTGAAGGATTCCGCAGCCACAAGGTTTTTACCATAAACATGTGAAGCAGAAGCAGCGCCCCTGACATCAACATGGTATTCCGGAGTTGGATGAAGATCATTCACCCAGAATTCACCCATGGGGATATCAACGTATTTCTTACATAGCAACGCATCTTCCAGTATCTCTAGTGACACACCGGATGCTTCCGCATAGGTCCCGAGTCCCTCTTCATGCAAATAATCTGTGATTGTACCATAATGATTCTCTGCAAACATATCAGCCAGGGTCCTTCTGAAGTCCCATAAAAACCGCTCGCTTACTTCAGCATCCTGAACTACATATCCTGAAAGTACAGGCAGGTAAGGCCTGGGATGGTAGGATCGTCTCAGGGTGAATTCATCTATCATATCGTCGGTCCAATTCTGAACACCTGCCTCCCAGCTATCCATTAAAATATACTGAAGACTTTTCCCAAAAAGGGGTCCCAGTTTATTTTTTACAGGCCGTAAATAATCTTCAATATAGGCCCGGGTATGGTCTTCATTTAATTTATCCACCTCATATCCCAGTCCCGCCGCAACAGCAGGACGGTTCTTGGCACCCGTAAGGGAATATCCCATCCTTAAAATTGTCCAGTTACCAACAGGTGCATCCCAATCCAGGTTGCCATCCGAATCCATGAGGTCTGTCAGATCCAGTATTTCATCCTGGGGAATTGATCCGGAAGCTGGTACAGGAAGTGATCTTACGCTTGAATAATCATTCATCAGGTAAAACCCGGCTTTATCCTCCCAGCGGTTCATTCGGGCACCGGAATGCAATACTACTTCTGCTAATGTCATTGTATCAATCCGGGAAGGTGGAGGCTGATCAATGAACTGGGCCGGTCGAGGCGGGGCACCGGATAATTCCAGTCTGTAATATCTTACCTCAACTTCAGAGAAGGCAAATGTCCTCACCTTTCCTCCCCTGTAATTCTGGATTCCCGGAAGGGAAACAAGGGTACTGAAATTTATCCCGTCTTCGCTGTAGAGAAGTTTACCAACAGGAATTCCTGCCCTTGCGGCCACAGTAAGAGCCTGAGCCTTAAATGGCTTATCAAAGGTATATTCCAGTAAAATGGGACTTCCATCCTGATTCGGGACAATCTTAAAATCTGTTCCCAGGTTACCATCAAGCAGGGCGGTACCATCAACTATTCCATCTTTAGTGCTGATTGCAGGCAGATTATCAAGGCTTTCAAGTTCGTCTTCCGGAGTGGGAAAAGCGAGAACCAGGTTATCCTGGTACAGTGTAGGATCCGGAGTACCACCTCTGCGTGACCCTCCATAATACAGATCACGTATTGGTCCATTGCCTGAAGGGGGGTCGGGCAATTTCTCATTAAAGTTCAGGGGACCTTTAATTTGCATCTCGCTCCAGACAAGTTTTTTCATAGCCTGTCCGGGTTCCACCCAGGGACCTCCCGTCAGGCTCCAACCAGCCGAGCTGAACATACTCATCTCCAGTCCCAGTCTATCCGCTTCCGAAGCAGCATGATGCACGGCATCCAACCATTCTTCCGATCCAAAGTGGATCTTTTCATCCACCTTCTGTCCCATTCCAAAACTAACATCCGAAAGCTGAAATCCAGCAATTCCAACCCGGTCCATCCATTCAAGGTCCCTGGTTATCCCTTAAGGGTAACATTACCCCCGGTCCAATGCCACCAGGTCCTCGGTCTGGCAGATTCCGGCGGATCCATAAATCCCTGGCTTAAGTCCGTATCCTGGGCCATGGTAGATATCCAGCATGGCACAAGAAGAAGAATAATTATTTGAATAAAAGTTCTCATAATGAGGTAAACTAAATTTTCTAAAAAGATCTATAAGTTAGTGGATATTAGTGTATATTTTACATTTCTGCCGAAATATTGTGCGATAAGCATAACTCTGGTAAGATAACCCAGGTATGATATTTGAAAATCAGGACTAGAATCCAGTAATACTGATATTTAAACGATCTAAAATTCAAGAAAAGTCTAAATCCAGAAGAATTATAGTATCGTAATTCCATAGAAATGTGGTAGATTTTTTTTAAAACCGGTAGTATATTTATAAATTAAAATAGTCACCCATGGAAAAAATAAGGTTTTTATTTCTAATTATTCTGATCTGCTGTCTCGCAGGCTGCAACATTTCAGGTGACACTGAAACCGCGGATAGAGAATCCCAACTGGAGAGGGTGCTTTATAATCACCCAGGACTCATTACTGACCTTGGAGTTGGTCTCTGGGCATGGCCTCTTCCGATGGACTATGACAGTGATGGTGATATGGATCTCATTGTCAGCTGTCCAGATAAACCCTTTAATGGGACATACTTTTTTGAAAATCCCGATGGACCCGTAAAAATGCCAGTGTTCCTGCCTCCGGTAAAAATTGCTGAGGGCAAGAAGAATTTGCTGGTCTCTTATGTTGATGAAAAGCCAAGAATACTGAATGCCAATAAAGAATATATGGAATTTCGGGAATCTCTTTTCTCCAATGAAGTTCAGATCTATCCGAAGGCTATAATCCATGATACACAAGGAAGGATTCGATTCAATACCTGGAGGTATAAGGACTTCAATGGGGACGGTGCAATGGATATTGTCGCCGGCCTTGACGACTGGGGGGATTATGGATGGGACAATGCATTTACCAGTGAAGGGGTATGGCTCCGGGGTCCACTTCACGGCTATATCTATATTATTCTTAACAGGGGCACCACAACGGAGCCGGAATATTCAGATCCATTCAGACTCCTTGCAGGGAAATATCCTGTAGATGTATTCGGAGCTCCGTTCGGTGACCTGGCAGATTTTGACGGTGATGGTGACCTCGACCTACTCTGCGGTGAGTTCCTTGATGGATTTAATTATTTTGAAAATACCGGGACGCGAACAGAACCCATATATGCTGAATCAAAAAGGCTTATAAACAATGGCCGTGAGATTAAAATGGACCTGCAGATGATTACTCCAACTTCGATGGACTGGGATGGAGACGGGGATGCTGATTTAATAGTCGGAGATGAAGACGGCCGGGTGGCACTTGTTGAAAATACCGGGAAAATGCAGGATGGTTTGCCCGAATTCCTTCCCCCTGCCTATTTTCAGCAGCAGGCCCAGTACCTTAAGTTCGGGGCATTGGTAACGCCTTTTTCAGTGGATTGGGATGGAGACGGGGATGAGGATCTTATCTGCGGTAATTCGGCAGGATATATTGGTTATATTGAAAACCTTGACGGGAAGAATCCGCCAGAGTGGGCACCTCCGGTGTTGCTGAAAGCCGGTGGTGATAGAATCCGCATCCAGGCAGGTGTGAATGGATCTATTCAGGGACCGGCGGAGGCTAAGTGGGGGTATACCACCTTAAATGTTGCCGATTGGGACCAGGATGGACTGAAGGATATCGTAGTTAATTCAATCTGGGGTAAAGTGATCTGGTATAAAAACCTTGGCCTAAACACTGGGGTGGCCGGAGAGTCGCATCCTATACCTGTGCTGGATAATCCGCAGCCTATTTTGGTTGAGTGGAGCGGAAAGGCCCCGAAACCAGAATGGAACTGGTGGGATCCTGAAGGCAAAGAACTGGCAACGCAGTGGAGAACCACACCTGTGGTATGGGACCAGAATGGAGATGGACTAAATGACCTGGTAATGCTTGATCATGAGGGTTTCCTTGCTTTTTTTCAACGTTTTAAAAAGGATGGTAAGCTACTCCTGATGCCTGGCGAACGAATTTTTGCTGGCCAGGATGCAGACAGGGACGGTAATCCAATTGTTGATGAATCAGGTCTTCTGAGGCTAAATCCAGGTATTGCGGGACGCAGCGGAAGGCGTAAAATTTGTGTAGTGGATTGGGATGGAGATGGACTACAGGATCTTCTTGTAAACTCAAGTAATGTCAATTTCCTTAAAAACTTGGGGGATTCGGCCGGCTTCGTCAGAATGAGGTACATGGGATTGGTAGACCCCCTCCTGCTTGCAGGGCATACCACGAGTCCAACGACGGTGGACTGGGACAAAAACGGAATCCCAGACTTACTTGTCGGGGCTGAAGACGGGCATTTCTATTATCTCAAGAATCCGGGATCAGACCGGAACCGCTGATCATTGATTGTATTATCTGGGGCAATTCCAATATATCAGATTCATCCCCGCTCCAAGGATGTCTTTATATCCCGTTCGAAATACCGCGATCATGTCAGAACTCCGATCGACTCATGGTGGTTAAAATAGATTCATTTGAGTGCCGGATAGACACTTCAATGTCCTACCGGGTAGATCCAGAATGGATAAAAGAAATATCTGTCTATAAGGGCCGGGTAAAAGATGGAAAGCAAGTAGGAGTGGATAAAATAGTAATAATCCCTCTGAAAATGAAGAAGGTAAATTAGTGTACCTGCTCACCTCCATTTAAGATTGTCAGAATTTCTGATGGTGCCATACCATACAAATCAGCCAGGTCGCGCATGACATCATCCCCGCTTGCCGCAATCCCTTTACACCATCCTATATACCTTTAAAATAAAAAAAACCGGAGCTGTCATTCAGTTCAAATGACCACTCCGGCAGATATGTTAAAGATTATTACGGGCTTCAGAAAGAAAAGACCAACTTAGTTAGTTGCTTTTCCTGAGACTATTGTAACATCAAGCGTAAATGTATCATTGATCGCTTTGTTACCGAGTCCGTCGAAAAACCTTCCTGAACCATACCTGACATCATAATCTGCTCTATCCACAGAGATTTCTGCTTTGGCAACGGCTAGATCATCATTCCAGGAAACTACAACAGGAAAGGAAATTGGAAGGGTTGTTGACTTAATGGTCAGATCACCGCTTACATAATATTCACCTGGCTTTTCTCCGGGATTGACTTTGGATATTTTAAATTTTGAAGTTGGGTAATCTGAAACCCCGAAAAAATCCTCTGATTTCAAATGCCCTTCAAGTTTCATTGCAGAACCACCATCCAGATCTGTACTTTTAATCGAATTCATATCCATGATAAATGACCCCCCAATCAATTCCGATCCGTTGAAATTAAGTGTACTTTCTTTAATATCCAGGGTGCCTACATGGTTTCCCCCGGCAATCTTACTCCCTTCCCATATAACGGATGATTCATTATTCATGACCACATGATTTATGGTCATTCCAGAATTAACAGAATTCTCTTTCCCGCCTTCAACGATATAGGATGAGGCCATGAGTACCAGTGCCAGAGCACCTAAAGTTGCTATATTGATAATGCTTTTCATGATATTTATTTTTATTTGCTTAAAGCAATGTTTACATATAAACAGATATCATTTCATTTTGTTCATTTTTTTTTATTATTTCTTAAACATTTTTGAAATTTCTCCAATCCAGACCTAAGCTATCATCTCAGGAAGCAAAACAATAGTAAAAGCTTCCTCAATATCTGCAACACTCATTAAACAAAACTGGGTAAAAAAACTAATTTTGGGGAAGTATGATAAAACCTATCACCCTCATTTTTGTTATTCATATTTTAACGATTGGCAAACTATCAGCCGGAAAAGAAAGCACCTTAATTCCGGATAGTTCCGCCGGGCCCGTCAATCAGGCTGAAATTGATCGTTTCGATGAATATTATAAGGATTATTTTGATATCCCGCAGAACAATAACAAGAAAAAAATGACATGGGATCTTTCTCCATTTATTCATTCGCTGATCTTTATGTACGAAACAACCGGGGATCAAGAATATCTATATTATGCAATCGTATGCTGTGACAGGATTCAGAGCGCTAAACGAACCAGTGATATTGATTACGTTACAGAAAGGATTATCCCAGGCTGGGCATATTATTATGATCAGTTTACTGACAGCACCGGAAATCCTGCGATGTATAATAATGTGGTTGGAAATGGAGCCATAATCAGGGCCATGTCCAACGTGGCCCGGGTAATACAAAGAGACAATTTACCTGAATCCTACCAGCAAAAAGCGCAGATTTATATTGAATCATGTACAGAAACTATTAATAGTTTCATCGACAATTCAGAATGGTATGATTCGACTGCCAGGCTATTTCATTTCCCGGATTTGCCGAGACATGACCACTGTCTCCCGGGAGTTCGGGGATTAACCAGCGCGTTTAATCGTCAACTAATTATGGCGGCAGGAATGCTGAATGTGGTGGAATATTACGAGCTCAAACAGGGCGAATCCGATTTGAGGTCAAAGTATACCTCTATCATTGAAAGTGTTGCTAATTATTTCTGGAACAGTCTTACAACACATTCTTCGGGCGAATCGACCTACTATTTGTGGATGTATCGTGAAGAAGGCAAAAATGGAGATCCTCCACGCATGGAGGATGTCGGACATGGAGGGTATGATATTAAATGTATTGTTCAAATACATAATGATTTAGGTATAGGATCCGAAGCACAGTTATCCTATTTAGGAAATACATTAATTGATCATGCCCAGTATAATGCAGCTGCACATGCCTTTGCAGATAAGATCGATGGAAGCGATCCAGAGGAAGATCCGGAGAAAGCGGCGAGGAAATCAATGAGGTGGATGGCCTTGAGTGATTGGGACCGGCGAGTTTTTGAAAACGCCGGTTGGCAGCTGACCAATGGAATAAAAATGACCGAACCTCTACCCTATTGCGAATTTCTGTATTACAAAGCAAAATACTTTGGAATTGATCTTTCGGCCTCTGTAAACTATCCTCTGCGAAATAATATTGAAAACCCTCAGATATCAGTTTTCCCAAATCCCTCCAGCAATACAATTAATATTTCATATTCCATCTTTAAGAATCAAAATATTAAGATTAGCCTGATCGAGCCAATATCAGGTAGAACACATAAAATACTCTATTCCGGAGTACAAACTGAAGGTGGGTTTAATATGCCATTGGATATATCAAATCTTGCTAAGGGCTTGTATTTAATAGTAATCCAGACTGAAGATCAGTATATTAGTAAGAAATTTATCAAAAACTGATAAACAAATGATTAGAAATATTTTGTTGTTATTTACCCTGGTTATTATTACTCAAAATCCAACCAGGGCCCAGACAGAAGAGTTATTTAACGGTAAAGACCTGGGTGGATGGACTGTTTACGGGACTGAAAAATGGTATGCAGAAGATGGATTGCTGGTTTGTGAAAGCGGTCCTGACAAGGCATACGGGTACCTCGCAACAGATAAGGAATATAGGAATTTTGAACTAGAACTTGAATTCAAACAGGGAGCAGATGGCAATAGCGGTGTATTCTTTCGTTCTTCTATTGAAGGGACAAAGATTACCGGTTGGCAGGCTGAAGTTGCGCCTCCAGGTAGCAATACAGGAGGAATTTACGAATCATACGGCAGGGGATGGTTAATTAAACCTGATCCTGAAAAGGATAAGTTTCTGAAGTTCGGGGACTGGAATGTTATGAAAATCAGAGTCGTCAACGATAATGTAACCACCTGGCTGAATGGTGAAAAAATGATTACCCTCAGTGATGAAAAGATTGGTCAGGCAACCGGTAAAATTGCCCTTCAGATCCACTCCGGAGGAGGTATTAAAATCTGGTGGAGGAATATTAAAATTAAGGCCTTATAAGTTACAGGGAATAGATTTAATCTCGAGCTAAACACTCAATTCACTGGATTATTTTCGCCTTGCGTAGCGATGCTGCTTCTTAGCGAAACTATATGAATATCCTAGCCATATTGAAATGATTTCATTCCCGAGAGCCAGATCAATTGGAGATCCGAATCCCTCTTTAGGAAAAAGAATATCAGCATTATACTGAAACTCCAGGCTGATCCCTTTGTATTCAACTCTTACACCTGCACCTATTCCAGGGAATATCCGCTTATATAACAAGGCCTGATCCTCATAAATATTATGAGGAGAATCATCAGCTGTATATTCTGCCTTTAAGCCATAACCCAGAATGGGACCAACAAAAAATCCTGAACGTATATCCTCATCGATTACAGTAAATCCATATTGAAAGGGAATTTTCAGAAATTGCTGGGATAAGCTATATCTCCCTTCCTCCGTTTCATTATTGATGCTGGAATAGAAGATGCCCGTTCTGAATGCTGATCTGTCCATAAAAGGCATTCGGAAACTTAATCCCAGGTTTGGACTGGCCGTATGTTTGTCAGAAACATTCCAGATATTACCGTCATACCTTCGAAACTTATATAGATCCATGCCTGCGCGTATCCCAACTTCCTGGGCTGAAACGTGTAAGCCCAGACTAACTAACAGCCCGAAAATACAATAGTAATTTCATGATGTTATATTCTCAATTAACTTAAACTTCTCAAAACTCGACCATCCTCAATAACTCAATCTTAATAAGTTACGAACTACATCAGTTAAAAGTTACACCCCATATACTTTATTTAAAAGATTGACCCGACAGTTATGATTTTGGACTCATTTGTAATCAGAAGTAGAAAGGGACATAAATCTAAGCTTCCGCTATTTATAACCTATTTGTTTTAATATTTTAGGATCTTTTTATATTATTTATTACTTTCGATTTATTAAAACACCCAATTTCTCAAGTAAAAACAGACTATTATGAAAACCATCGGAACCCAAACAATAAAAAGGATCTTACTATTCTCAACAGCCGTTATCGTATCCTGCCTGCTAAGTATAATGGTGCCCCGTGCCAGTGTGCGTGAAAATTCTATTCCCGCTCTAAGTCCGGACGCATGGAGCTTAATTGATCAGGCAGAAACTGAATCAAAGCTGGGAGTCGAAGACTGGATGCTTAACTTCAACAACGAATAATTTCAAGGCCCAGTCTAATTATTGGAATATCCGTGCCTGTGCTCACCCTGGATTCAGGGGTATAAACTTTATTATAGATGTTATACATAGACAGGGAAATAATACTGGTAAATAATGAGTAGATTATTCTCTATGGATATGTTACAAGTACAGAATTCATATTGCTATGGAATACTTAGTAAAGGAGGGTGATGATATAGTATATTAACTCTGGGATATGCTGGAGTAATCTATAGGAAGTAGAATAGGTCCAGGGGCAGCAACATCTTTTTATATTCTGATATATTCGTCATAACTTGTATTAGCATGTAAATCTTCAGCCTAATCTGGACAGTCCAGGAATGATAGGATGTTCATTTAAAGCACAAATAGTTGTAGAATCTTGAAATAGTTTCAGCTATATTACAGCCAGAATATCGAAAAAGCCACCCAATCACCTGGTTTAAAGATGAATGAGTGGCTTTTCATGTGGGCGATACTGGATTCGAACCAGTGACCCCCTGCTTGTAAGGCAGGTGCTCTGAACCAGCTGAGCTAATCGCCCTTTTTGTAAGCCAGGGATTGGTTCAACATCTCCCTGAGCGGGCTGCAAATATACAGGACTATTTTATTTTAACAAAGGAATTTAGTCAAATTTTAACTCCCTGAATTTCGTGGAAGCTTATACTCCCTATTTATACTGCTCACTGAGGTCGAGTAACTCTACTTTCCGGAAGTCAAATGGATGGCTTTCAGCCTGTAAAGCGATGTACCCGGATTCAAGCAATGTGCCCTGTAACAATGGGAAATCCTCCGGCAGATCACCACCGATCTGGGGTTTGGAGTAGGTGAGTACTGTATCTCCATCTACAATATGATGGATTATCTCATTCCCAAGAACTACCAGTTCAAAAGTGACCCATTCTTCTCCCCGGTAGGTTTTTGAGGAAGAATTAAGGCAATGTGGAGTATGGAGCATCCCATTAATAACCACATGGGTTCCTGGCGTGCAGAGGTTGCCTGTAGGGCGTTCTCCTTCCTCTTTCCCTCCCAGTAACTGGGCCTCAAGGGAAACCGGAAATTTCTGGTCGGGAAGCATGCTGGCGGCGGACTGAGAATGAAACATGACGCCATTATTCTTAAATGCCCAACCTGGTCCCTCATTAACCTGTTCCCCAACGATCCTGTACTCTGCCCGCAACTTATAGTGTGAAAATGGCTGCTTATAGAAAATATGTCCGAACTCGCCATTAAAGCTGTCCCATTCATCATACCTTACAATCAGCATATTGTCTTCCACCCTGAATGTGTTATTATAATTCTCTCCAAGAGGATACCCCGTAAATTTGATATTCCAACCTTCCAGGTCAGATCCGTTAAACAGTTGAATCCATTTATCCTCTTCCTGGGGAGCTTTACCAGTTTTACAGGCGGTTAACAAAATCAGAAAGAGTAATGCCAGGTATCTCATAATTGCAGATTTATGGTTGTGAATAAGAACATAAAGATAAGAATTAAAGAATCTTGGGAAGGAGCTATTTTCAAATAACCTCAGACACAATGAAGGTGCTTCCTCCAACGTAGATCAAATCCTCCTCATCTGCATTTGCGCGGGCCTTTTGCAATGCTTTTTTTGGATGGGAATAGAGTCTTCCATAAAGTCCGTATTTCAAAGCTTCAGTGGCCAGTTCCTCTCTGTCCATCGCCCGGGGAATAGAAGCCTGGGTGAAATAGTAGGTTGCCTCCGACGGAAACTTTGACAATAACCTTCCGGGGTCTTTATCATTGACTATTCCCAGGACAATATGAAGCTTCTTGTAGGGAGTCTGATTAATCTGCTTGACAACAGCCTCCATGCCTTCTGCATTGTGGGCAGTATCGCATATAATCCTGGGATTTCTACCAAGGATCTCCCATCTTCCCCTTAATCCCGTAAGGGAAACTACATTGGCCAAGCCTGTCCGGACATCCTCCATCGAGACAGAGAAACCATTTTCGTTAAGGACATCGATTGCTTTAAGAACGGCGGGCAGATTTTTTTGTTGGTATATCCCCAAAAGGTCAATCTCAATGGGATCTCCCAAGGATATATCTTCACGGTAGACCTGCATGAGTTGTTTTTCGTCGCTGGACTGCAGAGCGTATTCTACACGGTACTCATCCCCGGCAAAATGCAGATCGCAGCCCAATTCCTTCGCCTTCTTCTCAAACACAATTTTTACCTCATCCTGTTTCTCACCGATTATAAGAGGAATACCTTTTTTGACTATGCCGGCTTTTTCAGTAGCGATCTTATACAATGTATCACCAAGGAACTGGCTGTGATCCAGACCAATATTGGTAATTATTGATGCCAGGGGAGAGATGATATTGGTCGAGTCCAGCCTCCCTCCCATGCCTACCTCAATAATGGCTATATCAACCTTTTCCGAAGCAAAATGATCAAAGGCCATGGCTACGGTCATCTCAAAAAATGAAGGCAATATTTTATCAATGAAATCCCTGTGGTTGTTTACAAAACCTGTCACTTTGTCCTCCGGGATCATTGTCCCATCAACCCGTATCCTTTCACGGAAGTCCTTAAGGTGGGGGGAGGTGTAAATTCCGGTTTTTAAACCGGCAGATTGGCATATTGCTGCGAGCATGTGGGCAACTGATCCCTTTCCATTGGTACCGGCAATATGTATACTCTTAAAATTCCTGTGGGGATAACTGAAATACTCATCCAGGGCCAGGGTGGTTTTTAAAGTTGATTTGTAGGCCATCTTACCCACCCTCTGATACATGGGAAGACTTGAAAATAGAAAAGAAATGGCCTCGGTGTAGTTCATCTCAATTATGTGCTCATCTTCATTGTTACTTCCCGCTTACCATTGATTCCATCGTATACGGTCTTCCTTGATGCGATCCGGAACCGCTTTCTCTTCTGCAGGGATTCCGACAGATATAAGTGAGAAAGGATGTATGGTTGCCGGTAATCCGAATAGCTGGCTGATACTATTCTGCCTCTCCTCCCTGGGATATACTCCCAGCCATACTGCTCCAAGTCCCATTAGCATGTGCCGCAAGCAGGATATTCTGAGTGGCAGCTGCACAATCAACAGACCAGTATCCCTTACTGAGTTCAAGTTCTTCATCCCCGCAAACAAGGATGGCATGGGAGGCGGATGATAACATTGAAGCATAGGGATGGATCTCCATGATCCTTTTCAGCATATCTCTTTCATTAATCACCAGGAAATGCCAGGGTTGTTCGTTCCTGGCCGAAGGTGCATACATGCCAGCGATTAACAATTCTCTGATTATGGAATTATCAACAGGTTTACTACTGTAGCGCCTGATGCTCCTTCTCTTTAATATTGCGTCCATTACAGGATTCTCAGATTCTTTCATTTTACTCTATTTAACAGGTTATGAACAGCTTGCTAACATTTTGTCAAAAGATAAATTATTAGATTTAAACGAATTTACCTCAAAAGCGCCTTTGATGCCGAAAAAAGCCAGAAAAACATTTGTTGTGGATACGAATGTGCTGCTGCATGATTACAAATGTATCTATAATTTCGAAGAGAATGATGTTGTTATTCCCATTGTTGTACTGGAGGAATTGGACAAATTTAAACGGGGGAATGACCTTATTAATTTTCACGCCAGGGAGTTTACACGGGAGCTGGACAAGATCTCCGGAGACGAATTGTTTAATGGAGGAATTGCTCTGGGTGATAACCTGGGCAACCTTTCCATTGAGACCGGCAAAGCCTATTCGGATGAGATGAAAAAATCCTTCCCGGAAAACACACCTGACCATCGCATTCTTGCAATAGCCCAGCATCTTCAGAAATCCAGACAACCCAATAATGTCACGCTCATAACCAAGGACATTAACCTGAGGATGAAGGCAAAGGCATTGGGAATTATATCCCAGGATTATAAAAATGATAAGGTTGCCAACCTGGATGACCTTTATAGGGGAATCAGCATTCGGGAAGGAATGGGAACTAAGATGATCTCAAGGATGTACGAGGAGTACGAAGGGATTCCTGTAGCTGATTTTGAATTTGAGGAAAAACCCAGTCCCCACCAGTACTACATTCTAAAGAATGGAAAATCCAGTGCACTGGCCCATTATGATCCATTCAATGATGTAATGGACCGGGTGGAGAAGCAGAAGGCCTATGGGATAGAACCCAGAAATGCAGAACAGGCTTTTGCCCTGGATGCACTTATGCGCCCGGAAGTACAGCTTGTTTCCTTAACAGGTAAGGCCGGTACGGGTAAAACCCTGTTGGCACTGGCTGCTGCTCTTTACCAGAGAAAACTGTTCACCCAGATATTCCTTGCCAGGCCCATTGTACCTCTTGCCAACAGGGATCTTGGATTCCTCCCTGGAGATGTAAAGGAAAAAATAGAGCCCTACATGCAGCCCCTGATGGATAATCTCTCCGTAATAAAACATAAATTCAGCCAGCAGAGTCCGGAGTTCACCAAGATCGATGACATGCTGAAAAATGAAAAACTTGTGATCACACCCCTGGCTTATATCAGGGGACGCAGCCTGTCCAGAGTATTTTTCATTGTAGACGAGGCCCAGAACCTCACCCCCCATGAGGTTAAAACCATTATTACAAGGGCCGGGGAAGGCACAAAATTGATTTTCACAGGGGATATTGAGCAGATCGATTCTCCTTATCTTGATGCAACCTCGAATGGATTATCATACCTTTCTGAAAAGATGAGGGGACAGGAAATTTTTGCCCATGTGAACCTGGTGAAAGGTGAACGTTCCTTCCTGGCAGAACTGGCCAGCAACCTGCTCTAAAACTTTCTGGATTCCCTGAAGTCTTTCTACATTTTGAAATAATTATTTCTACATTTCGATTTCGGCTCGAGATGATGTTTTTTTCACTATTTTTGATAGAAACAAGCTGCAATGAGTGAAAAGACATTACATATTGTCCGGCATGCAAAATCAAGCTGGGATTATGAAAACATCTCTGATATCGACCGCCCTCTGAGCCCAAGGGGCATCAATAACGCCTATCTTATGGCAAAGAAGTTCTCAGAAAGAAAAATGGAACCGGACCGCTTCATTACCAGTCCCGCCAACCGGGCACTCTACACCGCCATCATTTTTGCCCGAATCCTCAAATTCCCTTACGATAACATTCAGATATCAGACAGAATTTATAATGGATATACAGATGACCTCCTGGAAATTGTAAAAAGCCAGAAAAAATCGGTGTCCAACCTCTTGATATTCGGACATAATCCTGCATTTACTGCCCTGGCAAACAAGCTGATGGACAGCTACCTGGATAATATCCCAACGGCAGGGATTGTAAGCCTTACCTATAATATTGAGAATTGGGCAGAGATTGGAAAGACTTCCCCCTCGAAAGATTTTTTTGACTACCCCAAACGCTACAGCCAATAAAGGACCCCGGGGTTTTTTTATTACCTTTGCATTCCTCAAATGTCACTCAAGAAAAAAATAATCAACCGGGAAATAAGCTGGCTTTCGTTTAATGAACGTGTGCTGCAGGAGGCCATTGATCCGAATGTCCCCCTCGTGGAAAGGCTACGTTTCCTGGGTATCTTTTCGAACAACCTGGATGAATTTTTTAAGGTGCGGGTTGCCACCATCAAAAGAATGATTGATGTTGAGGAAACTACTGGACTGAAAAACAAGGAGAAACCGAAAAAAATCCTCAATTCCATTCAACGCAAGGTGATCCTGCTCCAGCAAAAATTCGAGCAGACCTACCAGGACCTGATTGCTGACCTGGCCAAAGACGGTGTTCACATCATCCGAGAGGATAATCTGAATGAAGAACAATCATCCTATGTCAGGAAGTACTTTCAGGATGAGGTACTATCGGTAATCACGCCGGTAATGCTTCATAATGTAAAAAAATTCCCACACCTAAGGGACTATTCAATATACCTGGCCATCAAGCTCACAAGTTCAGAGGAAAGTATCGATCCGGAATATGCCATAATCGAGATCCCAAGTGATGAAGTCGGTCGTTTTGTAGTGCTGCCTTCCTCAGGTGATAAACATTTTATTATTCTTCTGGATAATGTGATCCGGCATTGCCTGGATGATATATTCGGGATTTTCCAGTATGACCAATTCGCTGCCTACACCATCAAGTTAACCAGGGATGCAGAACTTGATATCGATAATGACCTTACCAAGAGCTTCCTGGAAATCATTGATACCAGCGTATCGGACAGGCAAAGCGGTCAACCTGTGAGATTTGTATATGACAGTTCCATTCCCCTTGATCTGCTTGAATACCTCAAGGAAAAACTTCAGATTGACGAAGAGGATAACCTTATTCCGGGTGGCAGGTACCATAATTTCAAGGACTATATGAAATTCCCCAACCTTGGGAAAGCAGACATGGTTTATCCACCCACTCCTCCCCTTTCCCATCCCATGATACAACCCCATAATAGCATCCTTGAAGTAATCAAGCAGAGAGATATACTTCTGCATTTTCCTTACCAGAAATTTGATCATTACATTAACCTGTTAAGGGAAGCAGCTATTGATCCGGACGTCAAATCAGTGAACATAACCCTTTACCGGGTGGCCAGTAATTCAAGGGTAATCAATGCACTGATCTCTGCAGCACTGAACGGCAAGAAGGTTACCGTTGTAATTGAACTACAGGCCAGGTTCGATGAAAAATCAAATATCCACTGGGCCAGGATGCTGGAAGAAGCAGGTGCCAGGGTTTTATTTGGACTGCCGGGTCTTAAGGTACACAGCAAGCTAAGTCTGATCACAAGGAGAGAAGGGAAAAGTATAGGAAGATATGCAACCGTTGGCACCGGGAATTTTAATGAAAATACAGCGACCGTTTATGAGGATCTTACCCTTGTTACTCATGACCCCCGGATTACTGCCGAGGTGGAAAAAGTATTTCAGTTTTTCGAAGCCACATATAAAACTTTTAAGTACAAACATCTGCTGGTCTCTCCCCTGTATATGCGAAGCAGGTTTTATAACCTGATTGATAATGAAATTAAAAATGCCAGGGCCGGGAAAAAGGCATATATCCTTATGAAAATCAACAGCCTGGTTGATAAGGACATCATCAAAAAATTATACCAGGCAAATGACGCCGGGGTTAAGATAAAGGCCATTATCCGTGGCATCTGCTCCCTGACACCGGGTGTACCCGGATTAAGCGAAAATATCGAGGTGATAAGCATTGTGGACAAATTCCTGGAGCATGGCAGGATATTCGTGTTCTGCAATAATAACGATGAAAAGTATTTTATCTCGTCGGCGGACTGGATGACGCGTAACCTGGATCACCGCATCGAGGTGGCCTGCCCCATCTACGATCCTGAAATTCAACGGGAAATCAGGGACATCATGGAAATCCAGTTCCGTGACAATGTCAAGGCAAGGATCATCAATGAGGTCCAGGATAATACTTATCGTATCCCTTCCGGGGAAAGAAAAGTACAATCCCAGGCGGAGTTGTATAAATACTACCAGCGAAAATAAATTCTCAAACAGTAAATATGGAGCTCAAACAATTATGTGATGAGGTAATGGATCTTGCCCGTTTGACAGGGGAATTCATTCTTGAAGAAGGGAAAAAAATGTCTTCCTCTGCATTCGAGGAGAAAGGGAAACAGAATTTTGTCACTCATGTTGATACCGGTGCTGAAAAATTGCTGGTTGAGGGATTAGGGAAACTACTTCCGGAAGCAGGCTTTATTGCAGAAGAAGGAACCGTTGCCAAATCCGGAGAAGACTGGCAATGGATCATCGATCCCATCGACGGAACAACAAACTTTATTCACGGACTCCCTCCTTATGCCATATGTATCGCTCTGTCCCATAAGGGAAAGGTCGTACTTGGTGTTGTATATGAATTAGGATTCAAGGAATTTTTCTATGCCTGGGAAGGAAGCAAGGCATATCTGGATGGAAGAGAGATCCAGGTAAGCAAAACGAATTCCGTGGCTTCCTCCCTGATCGCGACCGGATTCCCTTACACCTATTTTGACAGGCTTGATCCCTTTTATGTATTCCGTCCGGTATTTTATGCAAAATTCACATGGACTGCGAAGGCTTGGCTCTGCAGCGACGGATCTTGTATATGTTGCCTGCGGAAGGTTCGAATCTTTTTATGAATACGGACTCAGTCCCTGGGATGTCGCGGCCGCAGCATTTATCGTTCAGCAGGCCGGAGGCAAAGCATGCGATTTTTATGGGTCCGACGACTGGCTTTTCGGAGGAACAATAATTGCTTCCAATGCAAATACATTTAAAGAATTCAAGGAAGTGATCCGGAAAATATTTGTAGATGAGGAAAAAATCTGAAAAACTACAGTATTTTCGTATTATCAAGTTATGATCCAGACTAACTAAATAGTAATCCTTCATAGAAAATAACGATCCTTCATAAATATTCAAGGTTCCCATGTCCGCCATAAGTTTTTACCTAAGCCTGCCCTTCCTGATATTCTTCTCAGTCTTGCCATTCAGAGTTTTATACATATTATCAGATTTGCTTTTCCCTGTGATTTATTACCTGGTTGGCTACCGAAAGAAAGTGGTCTTTGACAATATCAGCAATGCTTTTCCCGAAAAGACTGAGGAAGAAGTAGAGCTACTGGCGAAAAAATTCTACAGGCATTTCCTCGATGTAGTTTTCGAAATACTAAAAATGCGGACCATCTCTCCGAAAAAACTGAATAAAAGAATAAGGTACAGCAATCCTGAACTTCTGGAAAAATATTACGCTGAAAATAAGGGTGTAATAGGGATGTCGGCTCATTATAATAATTGGGAATGGACCAGTGCGTGTTCAGTATGGGGTCCACATCAGGCGGTAGTCATTTACAAACCCTTGAGCAATAAGTATTTTGATCGCTACATGAAAGTATCCAGGGAGAGGCATGGAGTGAAAATGGTCCCCATGCGAGAGACCCTGAGACAGGTTGTAAAAGATCAAAAAGAAGGGAACCTTGTGCTGTATGGACTGATCAGTGACCAGTCCCCCGTCTGGGAAGAAGTCCAATACTGGTCCCTTTTAATGAACCAGCATACTGCCTTTATAACCGGAGCCGAGAAGCTGGCAGTAAAGACCGGACAGCCCGCAGTGTATTTCTCCATGCGAAAAATTAAAAGGGGACGTTATATTATTGACCTGATCCCACTCAGCGAGGATCCTGCAAATACAAGCAAAAACGAGATTACAGAAAAATTCGTCCGAACAATGGAGGATCTTTTAAGGAAAAATCCCGAGTTCTGGTTATGGACACACCGCCGCTGGAAACTTACAGCCAGAAAGATGGCTGAAATGGAGTCAGAAGAAAAGGAAACAATAAAAACCGGAACAACTGAAATCGGATAATATTTTTATACTATTTTAGGCCCACAAAATCTTATGCATTGTCTGAAGTTGCTGTCGTCATATTAAACTGGAACGGAGTTGATTTCTTAAAACAATTCCTTCCCCCGCTTATCAAGCATACCGACACTGGTCTGGCAGATATTTGGGTGGCTGACAATGGCTCTACGGATAAATCCCTTGAAATGATCAGGGAGGATTTTCCTGCGATTCAGGTCATTGAACTGGAGAAAAATCATGGCTTTGCCGAAGGATACAACCGGGCCCTGTCCAGGATCGAAGCCAAATATTTTATATTGCTGAATTCAGATGTTGAAGTTTCCGAAAATTGGCTTGAACCCATGCACAGGGCCATGACGGAAGATCCGAAACTTGGAGCCTGCGGTCCAAAGATTCTCTCATGGAAAGACAGGGAAGTATTTGAACATGCCGGAGCTGCCGGGGGCTTTCTCGATAAATTCGGATACCCTTTCTGCAGGGGAAGGATCTTTAATGTGCTTGAAAAAGACATAGGGCAGTTTGATGATAACACGGAGTTGTTCTGGGCTTCCGGGGCATGCCTGATGGTTAAGGCGGATCTCTATCATCAGAGCGGGGGACTCGACCCTTTCTTTTTTGCACATATGGAGGAGATTGACCTTTGTTGGAGAATAAAAAGCCTGGGATATCATATCAGGTTCTGCCATGAATCAACAATTTTTCATGTAGGCGGAGGTACCCTGCCCAAGCATGACCATAGAAAAACCTATCTGAATTTCAGGAATAGCATAATCCTGATGTATAAAAACCTTCCCGCATCCAGACTTTTCCCGATTCTTTTCCCCAGGTTGATACTGGACTATATATCGATTGTTCAGTTCCTGTTTAGGTTTGAATTCCGGAATATTGCTGCTGTAGTTCGAGCTCATTTATCCCTGGTCAGACGCTACCGCACAATAAAAAAACACAGGCGGAAAAACCTGGACCTATGCAAGCCCGTTTTACACCCAGAAATGTACAACAAGAGCATTGTATTTGATTTCTTTATCAGGGGTAAAAAACATTTCCATGAACTGGAATTCTGATAATCGTTTATGAATTCATAAACTGATTTCCTGACCTGTCTTCTGAATAATTCATTGTTAATAAACCCGGGCTTTCGTTGAAAAGTTAATCGGGCAGAATGCCTGCTATTGCTTAACTTAGTATTTTAGATTTCGTGACAGTCTAATTTTCCTTAAACTTCAATTTATTGATGCCAGACTGGAAAAATCGTTCAATACTTATAGCCGATGATGATGTCTCGGCTCATACGCTTCTCAGTGAAATTCTTAAATCTACCGGGATAAAGATCTATTCGGCATATGATGGATCTGAAGCCTTTGCTGCATGTATTGAATATCCGGATATCCAGCTAATAATCATGGATATACGAATGCCGGAAATGAATGGAATAGAAGCCACACGCCTGATAAGGAAGTACCGGGCTGATTTACCAATCATTGCTTATTCAGCCTTAAATCAGCCGGAGTATAAGCATCTCATGAGAAAAATGAATTGTGAGGAGTTTTTATTAAAACCTGTCCATCCCGATATCATCCTTGCCACCCTTTCAAAATACCTGGATCCACAGCCTACGGTTCCAAGTTCCTTTGATATTTTTATGAGCTGATTATCTGGCGGTGTGTAATATATCTAAAGAGAGTCCTTTATCCTTTCAAGTCCAATTCCCCGGGAACCTTTTAAAAGTATTAGCCGGTCTTTCAGGGGATTACTTTTCAGCCATATTTCGAAATCATTGGTTGTAGCAAAAGCTTTTACTTCCCCCGGAAGGGGAAATCCTGAAAATACGGGTCCAACAAGAAACACCTCTTCACAATCCATCCTGCTGATATGATCGAGTATTTTCTGGTGTGCCCTTGTTTCACCTTCTCCCAATTCAAGCATATCACCAAGGATCAGAACCTTTCGGGGATGCTTCTGCAGGCTGAAATTATCCAGGGCAGCTACCATACTGGTCGGGTTGGCATTATATGCATCCATTATCAGTATATTATTCTCTGTTTCAAGTCTTTGGGAACGATTATTATCGGCAGACCAACCTTGAAGTGAGCTTACAATTTCAGATTGAGGGATTCGAAAATGAAGTCCAATAGCTGCTGCAGCCAAGATATTCTCCCTATTATATGAGCCCACCAATCCGGTGGTAACATCATACTCCCCCTCAGCCTGGAAACTTAGTCTGAGGGACAAAACCGGATCAGAAGAAAGAATTTCAGCAGAACAAACCGTTTCTTTTCCCTGGCCATACCAGCTAATCCCGGCTTCGATCCGGGCTGCCATTTCACAGAGGTCCGGGTCTCCTGAATTACAGAATATGAGTCCCCCGCTCTCCCCGATAAAATCATACAGCTCCGCCTTGGTCTTTTTGACCCCTTCAATACTGCCAAATCCCTCCAGGTGGGCTTCTCCCACATTGGTTATCAATCCGTAGTCCGGTTTGGCGATTCCGCAAAGAAAACTGATCTCTCCAGGATGATTTGCTCCCATCTCTACAATACCAACATCAACGGAGGAATCCATCATTAAAAGTGTCAATGGAACTCCAATATGGTTATTCAAATTTCCGGGAGTAGACCTGACGCTGAAACGTGATGAGAGAATTTCATCGCTGAGTTCCTTTGTAGTGGTTTTACCATTAGAACCCGTAATGGCAATAATTGGAATACTAAGCTTCTCCCTGTGATAAGCAGCCAGTTGCTGCAATGTTTTGAGGCTGTCCTCAACAAGTATATACTCCTCACTTACAACAACCTCCGGCTCATCAACCACTGCATAGCATGCCCCCTTTTTCAAAGCCTCAGCCGCATGGAGATTTCCATTAAATCTCTCACCGCGGAGCCCGAAAAATATCGAATCCTTCAGATCCTGCCTGGAATCAGTAACAATTCGGGGGTACTGTATAAATAAATTGTATAAACCTGGAATGTCCATGCAATTGTAAAGCTAAAAAAAAACCTCCCCGTTGTAGGGAAGGTTTTAATCAATTCGTTTTGTTCGATTTTACATACCGGCTGGTGATCCAACCCTTGTCATGGCACAGCGGAATCCAAGGTCATTTCGGGCAGCCTCCTCATCCAGGTACCGGCGTGCGCCTGGACTGAGCCAGTAAGCACGATCCTTCCAGGATCCTCCTTTAAATACCCTTGCACGGTTATTGATCAGCGAGGTAATATCCTGCTGGTATTGTGAGTACATTGACCTGGAAGCTGCGGTAGTTGAATCTAATGCTTCTTCCTCCCGGAAATAAATGCTGGAATTTAAATCACCGTCATGGAAATCAGTATAATCTGCCTGCCTGTAATTCTGAGTGTATTCACGAACATCCTCGGCAACTGTAAGGTCTCTTTTCTTCAGATTCCCATACTTATCCTTGGGTACAATGGCTCCAGTTTCATCCCTCTCGAGTGTCTGAAAGACATTCCCGCGTACAGGTCTGAAATCACTTACATCCTGATGTGACATCTGCCTGTAAACATCCTGTACCCATTCGTTAACATTCCCGGCCATGCAGTATAGACCATAGTCATTTGGCCAGAAGGAATATACAGGAGCTGTGATAGCAGCATTGTCATTAAGGTCTCCGGCCATTCCCATGTAGTCACCGCGTCCTCTGACAAAGTTGGCCCGCATCTCGCCGGTATGTGCCCTGTTTTCATCAGGGTGCATTCGAACCGTGTGGCCATTCCATGGATAAATTCTTCTTTCCCAGAGACGTTCCTCGTAGGTGTTTCCAATTAATCCGAGTGCTGCAAATTCCCACTCAGCTTCAGTTGGCAGCCTGTATTTTGGAAATAGGAGTCCATCTTCCATACGAACCGCCCTTCCCTGTCCACTTGGATCTGTTGATCCCTCACCGTCTGAAGGATTGGTAGGCATCAGGCTTGGGAGATTCTCCCCTACCAGTCCAATGTATTGTCCTGCGAGATAGGCATCGGTATTGAAATGCTCAGCTCCCTGTTGTCCGGCCGGATCCATCAAAAGAATTCCCTCATCGATAAGAACTCTTTCATTTACCCTGTCTGTCCTCCATAAGGCATAATCCCGGGCCTGAACATGGCTGACCCCAACTACAGGATATTGTCCATAAGCCGGATGGCGCAGGTAATACTCAACGTAAGGCTCATTATAACCCATTGGATCTAACCAAACAAGTGTATCTGGAAGAGCCCTCCGATAAACATCCTTCATATCAGAAAATACCCTGTTAACCCAATACAGATATTCAAGGTAATCTACATTTCTGACTTCAGTTTCATCCATATAGAAAGAGGTAAGGGTAACTCTTCTGGGTACATTATTCCAATCATATAAAACGTCCTGTTCTGTCCTACCCATAGTGAATGATCCTCCCTCGATAAAAACCAGTCCTGGTCCGGTTTCCTGGTCATATGATTCCATCACCTCGAAACCTCCCCAGTCCGGATCGTTATATTCCCAGCCGGTGGTAGTCGAGGTGGAACCTGTTTGTGAAATATCGTTTCCTCCACATGATGCAAGTAGAAAAACAGAGGTCATCAGGAAAGGAAGAAATTTAACCTTACTAGTCATGGCTATTACTTTTTTAGCTATTACTGAATATTCAAATATAGTATTAAATTTTCAATGGAAACATATGCTCCATCCCAAAAATAACTAAATTTTGGGACTCTTTATTGTCCGGAACCTGTCTCTTGGTCCCCTTTCATACGTAAGCTTCAGTAAAAAGGTTAGCTCATGAGCACCCATATTTGGCATATTCGTCCATGTACTCGATACATTAAAGTCATGAGAATAGCCAAACCTGAAGTAATCATGCTCATAACCCAGGTGAAGAACAAATGCATTAACCGTAAAATCAAGGCTGTGACGCAACCAAACGCCTACATTGAGCTGCTTGTAGAATACATCAAGGCCGTAATTGATCTGCCTGAATCCGGCCTGATGCAGATAGACGAAATTGGGATTTAACTTCAGGGCCTCCCTACCCAGTCTTTTCTCATAAAGCGAGAAAAACATTCCCCCGTGAGCAGTCAGTTTACGCGGGAGTGCGAACCCATTAGAGCCTGAAAATGAAAGATTTGGCCTGGCCAGATGATGCATTGAAACTCCCCCGTAAGCAACCCGGGAAAGTGCGACAAAACCAATGGCAAAGTCCGGATACCCCTTACTCATATCTCCTATGGTCTCCAGGGGCACACCCGAAACCTGGGACAGCTGGTCCGGCAGCACCAGCTCGGTCCTCTGAAGAAACCGGTATACGTAGGAAACCTGGAATCCGGCATGGATGGTCAGACGGTTATTTACTGCGAGAAAATAGGAATAAATAGCATCCGCACTCACACGGTTCAGGGCAGGTCCCTGGGCATCATTCATAATATTTATTCCAAGTCCCCCCTGTAATGCTTTCACCGGCTGGTCATAAGAAGCATTATAGGTGACATAGGGAGATCCCATAGCTGGCATCTGGTTCCTGTAAGATGCAGAAATCCGGGCCTGGTGAGCTGAGCCGGCATAAGCCGGATTCAGATAAAGGATATTGTTGAAAAATTGTGAAAAAAACACATCCTGTGCCTGCACAGAGATATGCAGTACAATTAAGATTATGATATTTAACAAGTATTTAATCATTACCCCAGCAATAATCAACCTGGTTGGCCGTTCTAAAAGTAACGTATAAAATCAATCAAAAATATGCTGATAATCTACCTTTTTAAATTAATGTTGTAATTATTAGACGTATTTTTTGCTTATGTTCTTCCGACGATTAATTCTGATCACCCCCCTAATCATTATCTTATTGTTTCTGGCTGGGAGCCTGTACGCCCAGCAGATCACAGTAAAGAGGAATATCCTATGGACCCCTGTTCAGCAGATGAAAATCGGCGAAGAGGATCAGGAGGTATTTCATTTTCAACATGCCGGATATGAGCTAAATACTTTATTACCAAAATATTATGAATTATTAAAAATAGAAAATTATTCTGAATATGATGTCCACATTCAGAATCCAATTTACCAGGAAGCTGATAATGAGACAATTAAAAATATTAAACATCTTAATGATCTTGCGGCAGATATCCGAATTACAGCCAGGGAATCAAGTTTGAAAAAACAAAAACACCTCCAGGTCAGCTTTGTACCCTTACGCAGGAATTCCATGACTGGAAAGGTTGAGCTACTAACAGGGTTTGATCTTGTTCTAACCCCCACACAGGCACTCAGAAAAAGCAGTTTAGCCTCCTCCCGGACATATGCTGAGCGTTCTGTACTGGCAAGTGGAAAATGGATTAAAGTAAAGGTAGAGAAAGATGGAATTCACAAACTTACTTATGATCAGCTTACTCAATTGGGTATAAGCAACCCGGCTAATGTGAGGGTTTACGGAAACGGCGGAGGAATGTTATCCCAACACAACCAGGATTCCAGACTTGATGACCTGGTTGAAAATAACATTATTCATGAGGATCAGAGCATACTGTTTTACGGTGAATCTCCCCATGTCTGGAAATACGATTCCGTTCAGGATTTTTTCACCCGGCAGCTTCATGATTTTTCTGACGGTAGTTATTATTTCCTGACTTCAGACCTTGGGAAGGGCAATACAGTACCGGATGGCCAGTCCCCTTCCTCCCAGGCAAATTACACAAGTACCGTTTTTGATGAACTGATGCATCATGAGACCGAAGACATAAACCTGATCAAGTCAGGAAGTGAATGGTATGGAGAACATTTTGATATAGTGACAGACCAGGAATTTGAATTTGATGTAGAGGGACTGAACTTTAATGAGGATATCAGGGTGAGGCTTGAAACAATTGCCAGGGCCTCATCACAAACCAGTATGCAGGTTTACGGTAATAGTACTCTCCTGGGCAATATCTCAATGTCTGGCACTAACCTGAGTCATTATACATCCGTATATGCTTATGCGGGTATCGGAGATTTTACCTTCAGGTCTTCAACGGAGGATATCAACCTGAACCTCCGTTATATTAAGAATTCACCCTCCGCTGAAGCCTGGCTGAATTACATTACCCTGAATGCCAGGAGAAACCTGGATCTCTCTTCGGGTCCCCTTATCTTCCGTGACCGGAATTCCGTCGCTGAGGGAAGAATCACAGAATTTGTAATAAATTCTGCAACATCCGAGACGAAGGTCTGGGATATCACAGACCCGGTCAGACCGCAGCGGATGAACACCACATTCCAGGGAAATACACTCAGATTTTCAGCATCCACTGAGAAACTAAGAGAATTTATTGCTTTTAATTCCTCCTCAGGAATTTTATCGCCAGTAACTGAAGGAGAGAATGTTGGTCCGGTATCAAACCAGAATCTGCATTCCCTTGAAGCAAAAAACTATGTCATCATTACTGCCCCTGAATTTATTTCCTCAGCAAGAATCCTGGCCGCTCACAGGCATGATCATGATGCCCTCGACACCGTTGTGGTGACCCCGGAGCAGATCTATAACGAGTTTTCTTCCGGGAGCCGGGATGTTTCAGCCATAAGGGATTTTCTTAAAATGCTCTACGACAGGGCTGGTTCACCCGATGAAATGCCAAAATATGTTCTTCTATACGGTGATGGTTCCTATGACAATAAAGGGGATGATCCCAGTAATAGCAATTTCATCCCCACTTACCAGTCGGAAAATTCCCTCTCGCCAACCTATAGCTTCGTAACGGATGATTTTTTCGGCTTACTTGACGATACGGAAGGCGGGTACAATGGACTGGTGGATATTGGTGTTGGGCGTTTTCCTGTCTCCTCTCCCGAGGAAGCAAGTTATGTGCTTGAAAAAACCTTATCCTATGATGAAACCGATAAACTGGGAGACTGGAGAAATTCAGTCTGTTTTATCGGTGATGATGAGGACAATAATATTCATATGAAACAGGCTGATGAACTGGCCCGTTACGTGGAAGCGAACTATCCGGATTTTTCGATCGGAAAAATATTCCTGGACGCGTATAACCAGGTATCAACCCCTTCCGGAAACCGATATCCCGCCGTAAATGAAGCTATTAACCAGAGGATGGAGAAAGGGGCCCTGATTATGAATTATACGGGGCATGGAGGGACCAAGGGACTGGCGCATGAAAGGATTATGAATATTGAAGATATAGTTTCCTGGGAAAACAAAGAAAAATTGCCCCTGTTTATGACAGCGACCTGTGAATTCAGCCGTTTCGACGAATATGAATCCACCTCTGCTGGGGAATTGGTACTCCTTAACCCGGATGGAGGAGGAATAGCTCTCCTCACTACCACCCGCCTGGTATATTCGGGCCCAAATCATCAACTTAACGAGCAGTTTTATAAGTATGCGTTCGCTAAGGATGGGCAGGGAAGAAACTACAGACTTGGAGACATTAACCGACTAACAAAAAATGGTGTCTCAGGCGAGATAAATAAACGAAATTTTACCCTCCTGGGGGATCCTGCTGTCGAACTTGCTTATCCACAGCACAGAATCAAGGTTGAGTCCATCAACGGCAAGTCAGTATCTGAATCTGTGGATACTCTTAAAGCTCTTAGTGAAGTGACCGTTGAAGGATTTATGGAAGACATCAGCGGAAATGAACTCAGTAGTTTCAACGGAATAATTTATCCTACAATTTTTGATAAATCCTCCAATATAACTACCCTGGCCAATGATGATGGAGCACCTCTCACCTTTTCTCTGAGAAATCGTGTACTATATAAAGGTAAAGCATCTGTTACGAATGGGAAATTTCGTTTCAGTTTTATCGTACCCAAGGATATTTCCTATAATTACGATTTTGGAAAGCTTAGTTTTTATGCCGATAACAGCCTTGAGGATGCCAGTGGATCATTCCTGGATATAGTAATAGGAGGATCGGCAGATTCCCTGATCAATGACAGCGACGGTCCGGAACTGGAGGTTTTCATGAATGACGAAAACTTCGTTTTTGGCGGGATGACTGATGAAAACCCCATTCTCCTTGCATATTTAAGTGACAGTAACGGAATAAATACAATCGGGAACGGAATCGGACATGACCTTACTGCCATCCTGGATGACAACACCAATGAGACCATTGTATTAAACGATTTCTATGAATCTAATACCGACTCCTATAAAAGTGGTAAGATTCTGTACAGTTTCAAAAACCTTGAGGCAGGTCCCCACAGCCTGAAAGTAAAAGTCTGGGACGTACATAATAATTCCTCTGAGGAGATCATAGAATTTATAGTTAATACCGAAGAGGACCTGGTACTTGATCATGTTCTTAACTATCCAAATCCCTTCACAACATATACACAGTTTTTCTTTGAGCATAACCAGTCCACTACTGACCTGGATGTCATGGTTCAAATT
Organism: uncultured Bacteroidaceae bacterium; assembly: GCA_963777115.1. Taxonomy (GTDB): domain Bacteria; phylum Bacteroidota; class Bacteroidia; order Bacteroidales; family SM23-62; genus SM23-62. Next base: position 124,211 of record CAVZPP010000016.1, read on the forward strand.
TTTACCATATCTGGAAAACTCGTCAAAACCATCGAATATTTCTCCCCTGCATCCGGATACAGAGTGGGACCGATAGAATGGGACGGGCGAGATGATTTTGGCGGGAAAATCGCACGTGGAGTCTATATCTACCGTCTGAAAGTTAGGACCTCTCTTGGACATATTGCTGAAAAATATGAAAAGCTTGTAATATTAAATTAGAATCCACGTTAGATAGGAAATTTATTTATATTTGTCACGCTCTAAAAAGTTATGATGACGCCCAGAATACGAAAGCGCCTACTCACAGTCCTGATTGTTTCTATTTCATTAACAGGGATTTACAATACATCCGCTCAAAATGGGGGCACTGCCAGCGGTCCCCAGCTTAACGCTATTCAGACCGCAGTTCCGTTTATGACCATTACCCCTGATTCAAGAGCCGGTGCCATGGGTGATGTGGGTGTGGCTACCTCTCCCGATCTTAATTCCCAGAACTGGAATCCTGCAAAATATCCCTTTATTGAAAGTCAGGGTGGAATTTCTTTATCCTATACCCCATGGCTGAGAAAGCTGATCAATGATATCAACCTTGCCTACCTCGTAGGTTTTTACAAATTTGCTGATAACCAGGTTCTGAGTGCTTCGCTGAGGTATTTCAGTCTTGGACAAATTGTATTTACCAACAATTACGGAACACCTCAGGGCGTCTATGTTCCTAATGAATTTGCCATTGACGCAGGATATTCCCGGCTGCTGACAGACCGCTTCTCCGGAGGTATCGTATTCCGCTTTATCCGTTCTGATTTGACGGGAGGGACTTTCGTTGGAGGTGCCGAGTCAAAAGCTGCCATGGCCGTAGCCGGAGACCTGGCCTTTTATTATCGAAATACAGACTTGATTCTTGGAGATAAAGATGGTACCCTGGCCCTGGGAGTCAATATTGCCAATATGGGTAATAAGGTATCCTATACCGAAACTTCAGATAAGGCATTTCTTCCCATCAATTTTAAGCTGGGGGGTGCCCTGACAGTCGAAATGGACGATTATAACACCATAACATTTATTGCAGATGTCAATAAACTGCTGGTTCCTACTCCTCCAATATATGAGGTGGACAGTTTAGGGGGACCGGTATTTGATCCCAATGGAGACAGAGTGATTGCCTATGGAATGGATCCCCATGTAGCTACACCTGTCGGAATGGTCCAGTCTTTTTATGATGCCCCGGGTGTCCTGATGGATGACGGACAGCGCAGTGTATTCAGGGAAGAGATGAACGAAATTACCATCGGGGTGGGAATGGAATACTGGTACCGTGAGCAGTTTGCCATCCGTGGTGGCTATTTCTATGAGCATGAAACCAAGGGTAACCGGAAGTATTTTACGCTTGGAATTGGACTGAGACTGAATGTTTTTGCTCTTGATTTCTCCTACTTAGTCCCAGTAAAACAAAACAATCCCCTTGCCAACACCCTTCGATTCACACTTGGATTTGAATTTGGGAAGCCGGGATTCTAAGTTTTCCCTATCTTAGCATTATGAGTTTTCGTATTGGCATCGGGTATGATGTTCACAGGCTGGAGGAAGGCCGAAAGTTTGTACTTGGAGGAATCAGCCTGCCATTTGAGAAAGGACCTCTCGGTCATTCAGACGGAGATGTACTGATCCATGCCATTTGTGATGCAATGCTTGGGGCCCTGGCACTTGGAGATATTGGTAAACATTTCCCAGATTCCGAAGAGGAATTCCGCGGTATTGACAGTAAACTCCTTCTGGAGAAAACCATCAACCTTATTCGGTTCTACGGGTATCAAATATCTAATATTGACAGTACAGTTTGCCTCCAGAAGCCAAAGATCAGTAAATATGTGCCAAAAATGGTAAAAACCCTCTCTGATGTACTTGGAACAGATGAACATCAGATTTCCATAAAGGCAACCACAACAGAAAAACTTGGATTCGTTGGAGAAGAGCAAGGAATTTCAGCATATGCAGTGGTCCTGCTTGTTTTAAGCTAAAAATTTCTTATTTTGGGACTATTCAGTTCACAAAAAAAGGGTAGAATGGGGAAAACGATAGTTCTCGGAGCTACGGACAATCCTGACAGGTATTCATGCAAAGCTGTAAAAGCACTTCTGCGAAATGATTTTGAAGTTGTTCCCGTTGGACTCCGCAACGGTGTAATCAAAGAAACCGAGATCCTTACCGGAATGCCCCCAATCGAAGATGTTGACACTATCCTGATTTATATGGGGGCAAAAAAGCAGGCTGAATTTTACGATTATATTCAGAACCTCAATCCCAAACGGGTAGTGTTTAACCCGGGCGCCGAAAACCCGGAACTGGAGGATATCCTGAAAGGAAAAGGTATTAAGGTTGTCAAGGATTGTGCACTTATCATGATCAACACCGACACCTTCTGAAACTGATCCGAATACCATGCAAACCATCCACAGCCTGGAACAATATGGGGAACTCCTGAAAAAATCACCCGCCCTTCTCAGCTATTTTTCCACAGAGCAATGCCAGGTATGCAAAATTCTTAAACCCAAAGTTTTTGAACTTGTATCGGGAAAATTTCCTGAGATGGAAACGGCCTGGATTGACATTGGCAGATCACCGGTTGTAGCCGGACAAAACCAAATTTTCTCGGCCCCAACCCTGTTGGTCTATTTCGATGGCAAGGAATACTTAAGGAAAAGCAGAAATATCAGTATTGCTGAACTCGAAAATGAGATAAGCAGGGTATACGATCTTATGTTTAAAAAGTGAGCCTGGTATAAATTTCCGAAATACTCACTGCAGCTCCGCTTCCATCATCTACAGTATAATTCCAGATAATCTCATTGGCTTTGCTTCCCTGGATAACCCCACTCCCGCTAATGAGGAAGCCCCCTTCCAATTCCTGAACCGGCAGGGTTAATTTACTGCCATTAAGAACAGCCTCTGCCTCAGAACTTACATTATAGAAATTGTAGATTATGATCCTGCTGGAATCAGTAAAATGTTTGGATATCTCAACCCAGTACACATCCATCGCTGATTTTTTTCCGTCTGCTGTATCCCCAACCTTCCAGGTATCCACCAGCTTATCCCGTGGATCTCCTTCTTCCATGTTACTCAGGGGATCCTCGCATGAGAACATTCCCATACCTGTCAGGAATAATATAAAGACAAGAACCCGGTTACGAATCATTACTTTATTTAATCCCATCTATTGCATTATTAATTATATCATCGTCTGCCAGGCTGGGCATGGTAACTTTAAGATCCGGGAATCTGTCCATTTCCCGGTCAATGGCAAACATGGAAGCTTCGTTCCTTGCCCAGCTTCTCCGGGCAATTCCATGATTCACATCCCAGAAGAGCATATTTTCCAGCTTTCGCTCTGCTTCGAGTGAACCATCTAAAACCATGCCAAATCCCCCATTGATCACTTCTCCCCAACCGACTCCTCCTCCATTATGCAGCGAAACCCAGGTGGCTCCCCGGAAAGAATCTCCGATTGCATTCTGGACTGCCATATCTGCTGTAAACCTGGATCCATCATAGATATTAGCCGTTTCCCGGTAAGGTGAATCGGTGCCGCTGACATCATGGTGGTCCCTTCCCAGGACTATGGGACCCTTCACTTTCTTTTCCCGTATGGCATCATTAAAAGCCCTGCCTATTTTTACCCTGCCTTCGGCGTCAGCATACAAAATCCTTGCCTGGGATCCAACCACAAGATTATTCTTACCCGCTTCTTTAATCCATTTGAGATTATCAAGCAACTGGCTCCTGATCTGGGGCGGGGAATTATGGCTCATGGACTCCAGTATCCCGGTGGCAATTTCATCAGTAGTCTCAAGATCCTCTGGCCGGGATGAAGTACATACCCAACGAAAAGGTCCGAATCCATAATCAAAGAAAAGGGGTCCCATTATATCCTCCACATACGAAGGATAACGGTATGTTTTATCCTGTTTGAAAACTTCTGCTCCTGCCCTTCCCGCCTCAAGTAAAAATGCATTCCCGTAGTCCCAGAAATACATACCTCTTTCTGAAAGAACATTTATTGCCCTGACCTGTCGTTTTAGTGAATCAGAAACCCTGGTTCTGAATGCCTCCGGATCTTCAGTCATCATAATATTGGCTTCCTCAAATGATAAACTTACCGGGTAATAACCCCCAGCATGCGGATTATGTAAAGATGTCTGGTCAGAGCCCAGTTCAATCTCAACTTTCTCTTCTGCAAGCTTCTCCCATAACTCGACAATGTTTCCCTGGTAGGCTAATGAAACAGCTTCCCCTGCCTTCCTGGCCTTTTCAGTTCTTAGAATCAATTTATCCAGGTCAGTATAGACCTCGCTGACCCAACCCTGTTCATGCCTGATCTTAACAACTTTTGGATTTACCTCTGCCACCAGGCATATGCCACCTGCAATTTCAGTAGCTCTTGGCTGGGCTCCTGACATCCCTCCCAATCCGCTGGTCACAAATACCTGTCCCTTTAAATCAGCCTCCTCCAATCCACTCTTCATACGACCTGCATTCAACACAGTAATGGTGGTACCATGGACGATACCCTGGGGACCGATATACATGAAGGAACCCGCTGTCATCTGGCCATACTGGCTTACACCCAATGCATTCATCCGTTCATAATCATCCGGAGATGAATAATTCGGGATAACCATTCCGTTTGTCACCACAACCCTGGGTGCGGAAGGACCGGAAGGGAATAATCCCAGGGGATGTCCTGAATACATTACCAGGGTCATCTGCATAGTCATCTGAGCAAGGTACTTCATGGTAATCCGGTATTGAGCCCAGTTCTGAAAAACGGCGCCGTTACCACCATAGGTGATCAGTTCATGCGGGTGCTGTGCAACGGCTTCATCCAGGTTATTACTCAACATCATCATAATGGCCGCCGCCTGCCTGGTTCTGTGGGGATAAGCATCAATATTCCTTGCGTGAATCTTATAATCTGGACGGTACCTGTACATATAGATTCTGCCATAATCTAACAATTCCCTGGCAAACTCGGGAGCCAGAACCGCATGATGTTCTTCAGGAAAATACCTGAGTGCATTCCTCAGGGCAAGTTTTTTTTCCTCCTTATTGAGGATATCCTTCCTGCGGGGAGCATGGTTTATTTCCTTATCGTATGGTTTTGGTGAAGGAACGGTCTGCGGAATTCCCTCCAAAACAAGCTTTCTGAATACCTGATCTGTCATTATTTCATGATTTTAGAACAAATTTAAGATTAAATCATGTCAACTTTTATATTATATAACAAGTATGAGGGACTGGTTCAACTTTTGTAGGGTAAAAAACATAATAAACATGAACAAACTTAAAAAACCCATGAAACACAATCGAAGAAATCTCATACAACTGCTGCTGCTTGCAGCCATCGTCCCTCTTCTTTCCTCCTGCGGTTATAACCGGATGGTTGGACTTGAAGAATCCGTAACGGCCCAGTGGGCACAGGTAGAAAATGCATACCAGCGTAGGGCTGACCTGATCCCTAACCTGGTAAATACCGTCAAGGGTTATGCAGATTTTGAGAAGGAAACTCTGACCGGAGTAATAGAAGCAAGGGCCAAGGCAACAGGAATTACCATTGATCCTACAAACCTTGACGCAAATTCCATTCAACAATTCCAGGCAGCCCAGGATGGATTGAGTTCAGCCCTGTCAAGATTAATGGTAGTGGTAGAACGATACCCTGACCTGAAAGCAAATCAGGGTTTTCTTGATCTGCAGGCTCAGCTGGAAGGAACGGAAAACAGGATATCCCTTGAAAGAAGAAAGTTTAACGATACCACCCGTAGCTACAATACTTATATCCGGAAATTTCCTGCCCTGATTGCTGCCAATATTTTTGGTTTCGACCAGAAGACATATTTTGAAGCCGTCGAAGGCAGTGAAAAACCACCAACCGTAGAATTTTAATCATGCAGCCATCACAATTTTTCTCAAAAGAAGAAAAGGATAAAATAAAAACCGCCGTAACTGAGGCAGAACTGAACACATCCGGCGAGATCCGAGTTCATATTGAGCGCCTTTGTAAAGAAGATGTGCTTGACCATGCTGCCTACATTTTCGAAAAACTGGCGATGCATAAGACCGAAAAGCGGAACGGAGTCCTTTTCTACCTTGCCGTTGATGACCATAAATTTGCCATACTCGGAGATGCAGGAATTAATGCAGTTACCCCCGAAGATTTCTGGGACAGCATTAAAGCCAAAATGCTTACTGAATTCCAGGAAAAACGGTTTTGCGAGGGACTGGTGACCGGGATAGAACTGGCAGGAGAAAAGCTCAAGGAACACTTTCCTTATCAGGATGGTGATGTCAATGAACTCAGAGACGATATTTCATTCGGAGATCAATAGTATAATAGGCTATGATAATAAATAAAAGACCAATGAAAAAACTAGTATCATATATTCTTGTCATTACATCCATTTTGAGCTTTGCATCCACAACAGTGGCTCAGGACATTCCTGAACCCATGAGTCCCCCCCGGATGGTGAATGATTTTTCAGATCTTCTCAAATCCAACGAGAGGCAAATGCTCGAAAAAAAACTGCAGGAGTTTTACTACCAGACCTCCACACAGATTTATGTAGTGATCCTGGATGATATTGCAGGATACGACATTTCTGACTATAGCTTCCGCCTGGGTGAACAATGGAAAATTGGAACCAGTGGAAAGGACAATGGAATTCTCATCCTGCTGAATCCCTCACCCGACCGTCAGCACGGAGATGTCTTTGTGGCTTCCGGTTATGGACTGGAAGGGGCAGTTCCCGATGCACATGCCAACCGCATAGTGGATTATGACATGATCCCCCATTTCAAACAATTGGATTATTATGGGGGACTGAATGCTGCCACATCAACCATTATGGATTTGACCCGGGGAGAATATACCATGGATCAATATATACAGCAAAAATCAGCTTCGTCTGGTCCGGCTTCCGCAATCCTTATCATTTTCTTTATAATTTTTATCTTTTCCGTATTCGGCAGATCCAGAAGCAGGAGGCATCATTCAGTGGGACATAACCTGCCACTCTGGGCAGCCCTATTCATGGCCAGCGGTGCCGGCAGGTCACATGGTGGCAGTTTCGGCAACTTCAGTTCCGGAAGCGGAGGTTTTGGTGGTGGCGGTTTCGGAGGTGGCATGGGAGGCAGCTTCGGTGGAGGCGGCGCCGGAGGATCCTGGTAAGAAGGATGAGTATTTGAGAAAGACCTTACATAAAGGTCCTGATCATAGATAAAATTTCAAGACAGAAGCAGATTGAATTGTTTAAAAATCTGTATTTACTACGGACTTAAAATTTCTATAAGCCATTCCTTCACAGTTTTGAATTGTTAATTGCCGGGATTCTGCTCCCCTGATACTAATTCTTGTACTGCATTCTGTTCCCAGTGGCAATGTTGTGTTGTCAAATAATATATCGGATGCATTATCGATAATTATTGCAGGTTTGCCATCTGATTTCTCAACCAGGAACTCACAATTTATAAATCGAAGGTTTTTAACATTGCGCAAATACCATGCATGAGCAGGGAGCTCCCCTACATTTGCAGGGAAACGTTCATCATTTTCGGCGGGTTGTATCCTTGCGCTTGAAATCGGATTACCACCCTTGAAGGTAAATGAAACATTTTTAAATTGAATGTTTTCAATTAATCCATCCGGTTTCCCCCATATAACTGATGGCATTTCACCAGCCTTGAAATACGAATAGCAATCGATCGCTGTTATATTTTCAAAAGTAATGTTGCTGATACTGCCCCTCTTGTAGGTACCAGCCGGTACACGGGCAACATCGGATACCTTAATAAATATCGGCACATAAGTCTTTTCCATCTTAATGTTCTTATAAGAAATATTGCTGATTATACTGCCGTCATTACTTGTAATCCCGATTCCAGCTTTCCCGGCTCTGCGTATAGAAATATTCTCTATACGAACATTGCGGAAGGGAGCCACTGTTTCTGAACCAAACTGCAAGGCATTGCATCCTGATGCCAGGAAACAATCCTTAATAGTAATATTTTCGCTCGGGATGGCTTTACCTAGGGATAGATCGCTTCCCAGTTTTATGGCATCGTCCCCACCGGCGGGTTGTCCATCATGGTAGCGTACTGCATCAATATGGCAAGCAGAAACCACCACGTTACTGCATTCTGCCAGGTTGATCCCGTCCCTGCTTGTTTTAATATTTACATTATCTACAATTACATCGCTGCATCCGCTGGCCAAAATAGCATAATGCCCTCCCTCCCTGATATTCAGATTACGAATTTCAACATTCCTGCACATCATAAGAGCAATGGCTTTGTCCCCTGTCCCGTCAGGAACCTTGCTACTTCGGGTCAGAGATGAACCATCCAGTGTTCCTGGTCCGAAGATTTTGACATTTTCTAAATTTTTTCCCCAGATCAAGGATCCTTCCCAATGATAATAGGCCCGGTCCATTAATCCCAGGTCATTTGAATTTGGTTCCCATGGATCGATTAATCCCGGCATGGATTTAAGTATAGCACCCGCATCCAGGACAAGGCTGATATTACTTTTCAGATGTATTGAGCCACTCGCATATATTCCTGAAGGCAAAAATACCGTGCCTCCGCCAGCACTGCTGCAAACCTGAATTGCCTGGTTGATAGAAGGGGCATCATTTGTGGTTCCGTCAGCTTTGGCACCAAAATGACGGACATTATAGACTTTCTTTGATTCTAATTTTTCCTTTGTCAATCCGGCCAGTGCATCCTCACGCCTGATTCCTGTATGTTCTTCAAATGCCTGGTAAGTTTTAACTTCAGTTTTTTTCAATTCCTCAATAAAGTCATCCAGGTTCTTTACAACAAAGTCAAATCTCTGTTTTTCAATTTTGCCTTCAAGTGTCTTCCAGAGTTCAGCCATGGTTTTACCCAATTCTACTGCTTCCACCATATTTCCATACATATCCTCTATCAAAGTTCTACCGATTGAAAGGCGATAATCATATGGCAGATAATGGAAAGAAGATAAAAACTCTTCTCCCCGAAGTGGATCCCCATATATTTCCCGCAATCCCGGATTATATTGATCAAGCAACCTTTTTTTCAGATCCGGGGTAGCGGGACCAATCCCCTTCTTATTTATTGCATAGGGTGTTTTATCCTCAACAAGGTAATCGTCAAAACCTAACCAGATGCCCCGATATCCGCGGTACATATAGGTTTTACGTGCTGCATCATCAGAGATATACAGGATGTTCTTAATCGTTTCAATGACCTGTTCTTCATTGCCGAAAGTCTGCTGAATCCATTCAGTATATATCTCATCCAGGGTAAGGTCTGGATTCCAGGCAAGTCTTCCCAGGCCATAATAATTAACCAGGTTAAGAGGTGATTCTGTCCATGATGCAGAGGGAGATATCATGGCAACACCCATAATACAATGGATGGTATTTTTATTTAAACTTCCGGGTCCATCGCTATAGGTATCCTGTTCCAACCACCATTTCCACTTTTCAACCCAGGAGCTTGGAAAATTCTTGTCAATGACTAATTCACTTCCTCTCAAGGTCTTCTTTATACCTCCGTCTATGGCAGGAATTGGAGCAGAAAAATCCCAGTCCCCTGAGCTTCCTTTCGGAACCAAAACCACATTACTTCGGTAATTTCCATCTTCGGGGACAAAAAGATCATGGGGGATTAAGTCCCTGTAAGGGTATGGGGTATATCGAAGATTTCCATAAACAAATCCTCTTACCAGGCACATTCCCCCATATGGTTCCAGGTTATCTGCAATGCGATTGACCATGGGCGGACGCGGATCTCCGTTCTGCTTTTCAGATCCAAGTTTCATCATGTAACCACCAAAATCAGGCACTCTTGCATACAAACTATCTGCCGTAGAAGGGTCAAGCGCAAGGATATAGCTGGGACACCAGTATAGTTTTATACCATAATTCCGGAAAATTTCTGCAAGAATCTCCACCTCATCCAGATGATCCAGGTAATTGTCCCTGAAATCCCAATTCACCTCGCTCGGACATATGGCATTCCATCCGGCAGATGCCATCATACGGGCCCATTCCCTTACAATTTTTGTATCCCCCTCAGCTAATTCTTTCCAGCTGAAGAATGAATCATATCTTCCCCCCCGCCAGATATCACCATAAAACCCACGAAAATATGACCAATGGTTGATCATTCGGATGGCAACCTTTGGATTTTCTAAAGCATCAATTTTATTTAGGTCCTGCTCCATTTGTATCCTGCGAATCAGGTCGAAGGTACCAAAGCTTACACCTGCCGGAATATTGGCTGCCACAACCAATACATTTGCATTGCCTGTCTTGATGGTTTTAATGATGAACCCGTCTTCCCTTATCCTGTCAAGTCCTAATTTTTCGGCATTTCTGGCAATCCATGGGGATGTTTCGGCAGTCCCGATTATGACACCAGGGCCTGAGCCCGGATTCCCACTAATTCTGGAATTAACACCAAGCATTGTTTTAGCGGAATTTTTTAGTTCATCAGCAGCAGTCTGAACAGTAGAATTTGAACCTTCTGCTATAATATTCTTGAGAAAGGTATTGGCTGAAGAATTTTTTACAACATCATACTGTAGCCATCCTTTATATAACTTATCATCCTCTTTCTGATATTTATATGAAGTTTGAGGCTTGTCAGGGTGCCTGTTAGCATCAAACCGGCCGGCAAAGGTATATTTGTTTGCATTATAAATCTCCTGAACATTGTGATCGGTAAGAACAGTGTTATAGATGCGTAAATCGTCCATAAATCCTGCAAAGTCTCCCCCCAGTGTAATTTCTGTCAATCCTTTTTGTTTGAGTGTTTCCGTTTTGATCGTTGACAGGTCAATTACTGAAATTAGTTCACCATCTCTCCATCCTATAATTCGTTGTCCCTCATCGTCATAGGACACGGCAAAATGGTGCCATACCTGATCATGCACAGCAGCACGAGGATGGCCATAAAAGGCCCATTCTCTCATATCATACTTTGGCCAGTCATAATCCAGAATCCCGTCCCAATATCTGAATTCATTGTCTCCACTGAAACGAACCTGGAAATCGCCACGGTAAACATTTAACTGAACTGCACCATTGTTAAATGATAAAATATTATCGTATGTCCACCCAACGTTCAGCCAAAAACAAATGGTGCCTCTTAAAATAGCTAATGGTGAATTTTCATTTACCGGTATTTTTACCTGTTCCGTTTTGGGTAAAAGCTGAATGCAATTTTGTCCCTCTCCCAATGAATATATACTGTTTTCGTTTAACAGAGCATTGTTACCATTTCCTGAAAGATCTTTTCCTGTTCCATCATTAAATTCCCAACGGCCCACCAGTCCCTCTGAAATACCTGTGTCCTGTGCAATCACATTCAAACCAAATGAGTGCATCAAAATTATTACTGATATTATGGTAAACAATTTTCCTGTTGAATAAGGACTGGGAAAAGTGACCAGGGACCTGGTAAAGAGGGTGATAAATCTCATTTAGATTAATTTTTTTATTGATAATCCGAATAGTAAAAAGTTAAATATTCCCATGGAATTGTCATGGAACAAGTTGACTTGTTCCATGACAATTTTCCTTTCCACGGAAATACCAGTTTCGATAAATATAGTACGGATGGTTTATTGTTTGAATCCCTTAATATCCTGGATTTTGTTCCAATACTGCACCCGTATTTTTTTGAATTTCACTGAAAGGTATTGCCCATAAATTCTGGTGATCACCTATTGTTGCTCCTGCTATTGGATTAACTTTTTTAACCCTGTCAACAAATTGATCCAGGCGACCCAGGGTAAAAATCCTTAAAGTTTCAAAATGAAGTTCCCGCATTTGTTCATCCATAATATAATCGATATCAACCTCTGCCGGTTGAACATCAGGGGCTTTTGCCCTGCGCCTAACAACATTAATATCTGCAGCTGCACTTGTTAAATCCCCCTTTCCAAGATAAGCTTCAGCTCTTAATAAATAGGTTTCTGCAAGGCGGATCATATAGTGCTTTCTCCAGGTCTGCTCAGCAGTTCCAAGTAAAGTTCCGGGAATTGTCTGATCCGGATCCCAAAATTCAACCGGATGCTTGCCAGGGGTACTCACCTTCATAACCATTGGGAAATAATAACGCATAGTATCTGTATATTTATTTTTAACAACCGGAAGGCTGTCCGATTCTACCCACATCCCATGGTATTCACTGTCCGGATTATTCACTTTAATATCCCGGACAATATTATGCGGTGCGTTTCTTATATCCTCGTCCCAGCCACTTTTTTGCCAAATATCCTGGAAAAAATAAGGACTTGGTTTTATAAAGCCCTGGGAGCGGCCCATGTAATAAGTACTTGCACTATAACAAATGGCTGATTGGTTCCCATCGCTCTGTAAAAGGTATGCCCTCGTGATATACGGCCCAATAAATCGTTCCAGCTCATACATCCTGTCTCCGCCTCCTGGCACCAGGTAACTATATTGAAGATTCCAGATAGATTCTGTATTCCCCATGGACCGGTCCTGATTACCCTGCCTGAATAAATCCCAATAAACATCTTTATTGTCCCCATTTACCCATGGATAGTCAGGATGTGGTGCTTCATCAACACGGGTCCCAAATCGATCAGTCATTAAAGCAGTATTCGGATGGTCAATAACTTTCGAAGCTTCTGTAATGGCATCGTCCCATCTTTTCAGCGCAATATAAACCTCTGTCAAAACATGGCTGGCAGCCAGTTTATTAATACGTACCTCATCTCCCAGATCAATATCCAATAAATTATCTGCTGCAAATTTCAGGTCATCAGCGCATTGCATGTAAGTAGCCTCACGTGTTGCACGCACATAATCCTTTTTGGGCTCAGAGGTTTCATCCAGAACAATTGGGACACCGCCCCACAAATGAGCTAACATGGCATGAGCATAACCCCTGAAGAACCTGGCTTCTGCTTCAACCAATATTTGCTCCTCGGGTTTCATCTGGCTAAATTCACTTTTTGATCTTCCAATGATAACATTGGCATCGTAGATTAAATGATATAGGGTGTTCCATATTTCAATAGTTTCACCCTGAGGTCCCCATAGAACCTCGTAATCCTGGCTTGCTTCCACGTCAAAGTAAGTCAAAACAAGATCAGTCCCATACCAGGAATTCCTTGGCATATCATATTTACCGCGCTGCCCCCATAAATTATCCCTAACCTCCTGATGCAGATAATTCAGGGCTGATTCAAAGTCTTCAAAAGTAACATAGGAATTCTCAGGGGATAAAAAGTCCAATGGGACCTCCTTCAAAAATTCATCTTCATTGCAGGAACCCATGAAAATCAGAATGCTAAACAATATTAATGCTGCTTTTTTTACACCTACAAAATATGTATTGTAAAACCTATATTTATTCCTTTTCATAATTGATAAAGTTTAGAATTCAAGATTTAATCCTATTGTATAACTCCTTAATACAGGTCTTCCTCCCCGGTTTATCCCTGAACCGGTCTCAGGATCCCACCCTTCCCATTTAGTAAATGTCAACAGGTTTTTTCCGCTCAGGTTAATTCTGAGATTATCAATTTTGATTTTCTCAAGAATAGCATTATCAAACGTATAGCTTATAGAAAGATCCTGTATCCTTATAAAATTCCTTTGTGCATAATAACTTGCTCTCAGATCTGTGGGTTGGCCGCGGGTTCTTTTCTGATATTTTGCATCCGTTCTCTCGGGTAGCCAATAAGTATCAAATCCGTAAGGCACGGTAGAATTATAAGAATCCTCAAAACCAATATTATGTACATCATTCTTTTGCATATAATAATTCTTTCCTCCCTGTACTGAATTAATGAATAACATGAAAGTCCAATTTTTATATTGGACGACATTGTTAATACTAAACCGATAAGACGGATCTTCATATCCTAAAATCGTACGGTCGTTTACAGGATCTATTATGCTATCTCCATTTTGATCAACTATGATGTAAGTTCCGACATTTGCTCCCGATGGTATAACATCATCCAGCTGATACATTTTACCGGTTATATCATAATCGTAAAGGGTATTCAGGGAATGTCCGATGAAAAGACCTTCCGACAGAAGATCATCTTCCACTCCATCACCATCAGCATCAATTCCGAGTAATTCTACTAATTCATCACGGTTTCGGGAGAAGGTAATATCCGTTCTCCAGCTGAAATTTCCCTTTTTCATGTTTAGTGATGAAAGGGTTAGTTCTATTCCACTGTTGTGAATTTTGCCCAGATTATCAGGAAACTTATCAAACCGGCCTATGCTCGGAAGATCTACGATATAAAGTAAATCCTCGGTATTGTTATTATAGTACTCGAACGAACCATTCACTCTTGAATTCAGAAAGCCAAAATCTAAACCAAAATTAATACCTGTTGTTGTTTCCCATTTTAGATTGGGACTTGCCAGACTACTGATTGACTGAGCATAGAGAGATAAGCCGGAAGGATCTGTATAACCATAATTTCCGTCCACCTTGGCTAATGTCTGATATCTGCCAACTGTTCGGTTTCCGGTAGAACCATATGATATTCTAAGTTTCAAATAATTCATAACATTTGACAATTCCGAATAAAACGATTCATTGGACATAACCCAGCCAAGAGCACCTGAGGGGAAAACACCGTATTTGTTTTCAGCGCTAAACCCTGAGAACCCATCCCGTCTGACGGTCAATGTTAATAGATATTTATCTTTCAGGCTATAAAACAGCCGACCCATTGTAAAAAGACTTGATTCTTCCCAGGCACCCGATTCAGTTTGTTGAAGTTCACTGCTCCCGGCTTGAAGTTGATTGTAACCCAACTTATCATTGATATAATTTGATGAGGTCGCTGTGGTTTGATCAGATATTCGTTTTTCAAGTCCATAGACCCCAGTGATTTCAAGATTGTGAATGTTACCGAAACGACGCTTATACGTTAAATTATTATCTAAGGATAAGTTATTGGTATTTGAATAATACTTACTGCCCAAACCCTGAAAATTCAACTCATAAGACTCAAAGGTGTATTCGCGGTTTGTAATGTAATTATCAGCAAAATTTATCCTGTAGGTTAGACCTTTGATGAATGGAATGTCAATATTTGCATAAATGTTGGCGAAAAAATTTTGCCGGAGATCCTTATTATCTGCTTCTGCTTCGACAAGCGGAGAAACAAACTGATTCTGGATCATCTGGTTGAGTTCTCCATCAATATATGCTGGTTCAAAAGGTATAAGATATCTGTCATTGGGTGATGGACTTATGCCTGAATAATCACTTACTGAAGCAAAAGATTGTATGCCCACCGTAAGCCAGTCCTTTATATGACTATCAATATTTATGCGGGCATTAATTCTTTCAAAACCTTCATTGATCATATGCCCCTGTTGACCGGTGTAACCAATGGATATGAAATAATTCAGGTAATCACTCTGATTTGCAATACTCAGATTATGATTATTAACATACATCCTGTCATTAGTCAAGAGATCATACCACTTTGTATCCATCCCGGCAAGATAATTCTCAGCCTGTTCATTGGTTTTAAAAAGGGGAAGAACACTCCAATCGGGATCAGGTTCTATATATCCCGATTCAGGAGTCCTGCTCTGTCTCCATTCTGATTCACTGATTTTTTCAACAAAATAATCCGCGTCCCCAGGTCTTAATTCATTAGCCGGCGTTTGAAAAGAATATTTCCCGGTATAAGAAATTGTTGGTTTTCCGGACTTCTTTTGAGACATTTTGGTAGTTGAGATAAGCATAACACCATTGGCTGCCTGCGACCCATAAACTGCAGCAGCACTATTGTCTTTTAGTATATCAATGGATTCAATATCCTGAGGATTAAGGTCAATAATATTCCCCCGGAAGATTACTCCATCCAATACAATTAAGGGACTCTGTACACCGGAAAGAGATGTTCTTCCCCTGATTAACAGACCTGGCTCCTCTCCTGCCCGATCAACCTGACCGACATTCAAACCTGCGACTGAACCCAGCAGTGATTCAACTACTGAAACATTAGGCTGATCTTTAAAGTCTTCCAGATTGACCCGCTTGATGGCTCCCGTAAGGTCAGCTTTTCTCATACTCCCATACCCAACGGTTACCACTTCTTCAATTCCGTAAAAATCAACTTCTAATGAAACATTTATTTCATTCAGGTTGCCAACAGGTACTTCCTGAATCTGAAAGCCTACAAAGGAAAATACAAGTACTGCTGCAGATGGATCCTCTATCTCGATTGTATATTGTCCTTCCATGTCTGTAATGGTTCCGATTGTGGTACCTTTAATCGAAATTGAAACACCCGGAAGAGATACCCCATCTGCATCCAAAACCTGACCGGAAACTGAGACCTGCTGCAAAGTACCCTGAGCATAAGAAATCTCCGTATAAGCCTGGAAAACAAAAACAAGCATCAATAATAGAATGCATCTATGAAATTTGGTGTTATTGTGGGAGTAGATTGAATTCAGATACTCCTTTAACAAAAATGAATTGTTCATGTTGTTGGAATTATTGGTTGGTTAATAAACTGGAACCAGATTACTCGGTTAGCATACCTGAATATCAGAGAAATACTCACCAGAGCTTTGCCGATAATTATTAGATATCAGGTATCATGGGGCATAGGTTTGTTAGTTAGAAAATCAGTTATTATATAATATTGATTATTAGAGGGCAAAAAACAAAGTCCAGTTTCCCCTGTTTCTCAAAGGTTGCTTCTGGTCTCGTTCTTCTGTTAAGGCACTTGTAATCAATGAGTAAATAATGCCTTGGACGTTTTAGGGGAGCTATCAAGTTCTATAATTTTTTGTTTCGCAAACCTGAATCAAGCTAATATACATCCAATATACTTATATATCCTTTACAAGTCAAATTAAATCAAGGTACTCTAATTGATAGAATCAAAAGGCATCTACCCCTCTGGCATTATCTTTTACTCAGCACTCTCAGGTTTATCGCAGGAGAATCCTGGTAACTACCTAACATCGTTATATGTCCCTCTCAACTGATTAAGTGCATGATTAGCAACACGCACCACGTATTTGTTATGGTCTTTCATAAGCCCTTCTAATTCATTCTCCGCCGGTCGGCTGGTTTCCCCGAGTTCATCCAAAACCTGGGCTGCATATAATCGAACCCATTCATCGGAATTCTTAAGGTCTTCTTCAAGCTGATCCAGCATTTCCTCAACCCACATATCGCAGGCTGTAATATTATTATAATACCTGGCCCATAATTCCTTCACAATCGGAGTGCCGGGAAAATAAGGCGGAAGAGTTACATCTTCAGGACTTATCAGTCTCTCTTCGGGTGCATTTGCAAAAGCCTGTGTATACAAAATCCCTCTTGAAGCCAGCTCGTCCAGCACGGGTGTGGTGGCGTTTGGATCTCCATAGCACCCAATCTCAGGTCCGATATCCTCGGTACTTAACCATAAAATATTAGGCAGATCCGAACTTTTCTCAGATTTGCAGTACATTCCTGAGATACCCAGCAGAACAATTCCTGCTGTTAATCCAATTTTTCTGATGTACATGGAATTTTTTCTTTTCAATATATAGTTTTTTGGCCAGAGCCAGATCTGACAATTAATTACAACTATAAACAAACTCTTTTGTATGTGTACCCTGGGAAAATTGGAAAAACTCAGTTTTCAGAAATCGGTTTTCATAATAATCATTGATATAGAGAGATTCACTTGTTTGAAGTCCATCTACTTTATTTATGATGGTAACGATGTTGTTCTGATTGAACCAGGCGAAGCTTGAAAAGAAATCAGGCATCCGATAAAAAGGGTTCAATTTATTATCCAATTCAAACGAAGTTTCAAAGATGGTCTCAGGATCCTTGTTATTGATTTTAACAAGCTTCCTGTAAATCACATTACCCTTCTCGTCGGTATTGATTTCAAACTCATAAATGCCACCCGGGTTTTCAGTAATCATCCTGCTTAAATGTTCGTCCACGTAATAAAAAGTCAAACTTTGAATGACGGTACTGTCATAGTCATTAAAATGTGTGAATTTTTTTATCAGATGGTTTTCAAATTCATAGGATGCAAGGATGCTATTTTCATTTTTAGTAGAATCGTATGAATACATACTATTCACTTCTTCATTTTCATTATAATCAAACAACTTTAAAGATCTGAACTCTCCATTGGAATAGAAAAAACGCTTTGCCAATTTCCCCTCCTGGTATTCAAGAATGGTTTTTTGAATAACCCCATATGAAGTCGTAAAATTGATCTCAGTAAGCATGCATTCGGGAAAGATTTCCTCAACTGGCTGATTAACTGAATCACCCTTCTCACAGCCAGCACAGAATACCAAAAACACTAATATGCTTACTAGCCTATAAACTTTCATAAATTAATTGACCAGGGTGAAACTATTAATAATCAGAATTTTATACCAATCAGGAGAGCTGCCATATACGTTTTATATTCCATGAGATATTCTCCATTTTCCCATAAAGTATTGTAGTAGGGATTTTTATTCCAGGGGTGAACGACCAAATTATTATAGGATTGAATTCGGAAGCTATTAAACAGCGATAGCTTGGGCCCCAGCTTATAATCCAGTCCAAATTCCAGGAACCAACCCCCTTTCTGTATGGTATGCAGTACATAATCATCCGTATTCTGATTAACATCAACCTGGGAATTCAAAACAAAGCTGGTGGACTTACCAAGGGCCAGGGATGGTGATACCTTCTTCCTGGAAAATTGATATTTCAATAATAAAGGGATACTGAGTGTCCTGGATTGTATTTTAAGGGTCTTAACCGATAGAGATGAATCAGGGAATTCATATTCAAAATTCATACCTGTAGTACTCAATTCCACCTGAAATGAAAGCCTGTCGCTCAATACAAACAGCGGAAAATTATATGAGATTCCAATCGGGTATGTGGCAAAAATAGAGGAAGTAATATCTGATTCTACAAGGTAAGGTTCGGAGGTGGAGGATATGTTGAAACTCAGAAAAGAAATCTTCTGCATTTGAATACCCGTGTAAATGCCAAATCTGGACCTGTACATATTTACATCCTTCTCATAGCTGATACAATTACTTCCCTCACATGTCTCCAGGATATATTGCCGGGTGATATCCTGCAGGGACTCCTGATTATATTTGACCGACTTTACCTGACGTTGTATACTTTCGCTTTCCTGGAATACAGAAAGCAGGGTATCCCTGTAAATAGGGATTTTTATTTCTGTATAATTAGAATAAGCCATGTGTCCCCCATCTGATCTTTGTTGTAGCTCTAAATCCACATTTAGCAGTTCCTTGAATACTCCCTCATCTTTTTCGATATAATAGGACTTGATCCTATCTTTCCAGTAATAATAGAGGTTTACATCGCCTTCAAGAAGCACATTGATAAAAACATACCTTCGTTCTCCTTTGAAGTCTACTCTTCCTGTACGGTAATACTTATCCCTCAACGATCCGTAGGCTGAAATCTCTCTGGGATAATATTTTTGAGCTTTTGTTTTTTTGTTCAGTTTGAAAACACATGCCTTTGAATTTCCCAGTTCCCCCCTGTCCTTGATCAAACCCCATAAGGTATCCTTCTCCTGGGTTACAATAAAACCATCTCTGTAATTGTACTGCCCGTTTAACTGGAATGAAGTAGATAAAGCTATCAGGAAGAGTAGTAATTTGAAAAAATACTTCATGAAAATCTGAAATTGTGAATATCTAATCTAAAAGGTTTAACTCTTATAAAACTTACTACGACAAATTACCCATTTTATCGAAGATTACCAGCTATTGAGATTCGAAAAATGTTGCTTTTTAAACAAGGATTCCGGAATTCTTACTGTTAAATTTTATTTTCCACAAATCTAAAAGTAACTTTAGCTCAATAATCACACTATAACAATGAGAATTGTTTTAATATTTATTTTCTTTTTCTCCTGGGGTATCATCACGGCACAAACTCCGGATGGAAGCAATTTGTATAAAGGGACTACAGAGCAAAATCCAAAAACCCTGAGGATTGTTTTTGCAGGTGATATCATGGGACATGATTCACAGATCGAAGCTGCTCGGATTGATGACACTGACAGTTATGACTATACGGATTGTTTTAAACATCTAAAACCCTATCTCCAGGATGCAGACATTTCCGTTGGCAACCTGGAAGTCACCCACGGGGGACCTCCCCACAAAGGCTACCCCCAGTTTTCCAGTCCCGATGAACTTACCGACGCCCTTCTTGAATCCGGATTCAATGTGATGGTAAATGCCAATAACCATGCCCTTGACAGGGGAAAGGAAGGTTTTGAGAGGACTCAGAAGGTACTGGATGAAAAGGGAATGATCCTTACCGGCTCTTTCCTTTCTCCCGGCACCAGGGAACTTACCTATCCCCTGATACTTGAGAAAAACGGGATACTGCTTGCCCTGCTGAATTACACCTATGGAACCAATGGACTGGTAGTGGATACACCAAATATTGTCAATTACCTCGATACCCTGAAAATCCGTCAGGATATTCAAAAGGCAAAGCTTGTTGAACCGGATTTCATCATAGCCTGTGTACATTGGGGTAAGGAATATGAGAGGGAGGAAAACAGCACACAGCAATCACTGGCAGAAATTCTATTTGACCAGGGAGTGGATGCCATTATCGGTTCCCATCCCCATGTTGTCCAGCCAATTTCATTTGAGACAAAAAGGCAGGTATTACAGTCATCCCGTTGTCTATTCCCTGGGGAATTTTATTTCCAACCAGAGAAACCGTTACCGGAACGGGGGAATTATTTTCGGTCTGGAACTGGAGAAAAAGGGGGATACAAGGATTACAGGCATTGACTACCTGCCCGTCTATGTCCATAAACCAAAAAATGGAGATAAATACTCCTTTGAAATGGTTCCGGCCGGGATTCCTGAGGATATGACCCGAAAAATGGGCTTCACCAAAGAGGATCTGGATCAGTACACTGAATTTTGTGATGACACTCAGGGACATTTATCCAATGTTCCCGCAAGTAAATTTTTATACCGATAGGCAGATTTAATTTCAGATCCATTTGACTTCCATGGTCAACGTAACTTCTTCTGATTCTCAATTCTACGAATACCCTGCCTGGCTTTGTAGTCTATGCTCTGCTTGTAGGATGACTCATTGATTTTCAGACATTTTCGGTAGTATTCAAGGGCAAGGTCATACTCCCTCTCCTCTTCATAAATTATTCCCAGTTGAAGGGCAGCATTGGGAGCAAAATACCATGACTGCTCCGATCCTTCAGCGATTACTTTTTTATAACTGATCATCGCCCTGCTCCTTTCTTCAAGCCTGTCAAGAATCCTGGCCTTCCTGTAAGGATATTCAATCGAGTCTCTTTTATTATGAAGGAAAATTCCAGAACTCATATCCAGAACTTCCAGGGCCCCGGAATAATCACCCCCATCAAAAAGCAGCCTTGCTTTCAACAGGCCAATGTTGAGAGGCAGGGTGTCTCTCGCTTCACTCAATGCCTGCCGGTCGGCATCCAGGTAGGGTTCACCGGCATCCATTACCTTTTGTCGGGCTTCCTGATAATTCTCCATATCCCCCTTAAGGGCGAAGGTCCAGCTCAGCTTATGCCAGGCATAATGCCTGTAATGAACAGCATTGTTTTTGAGGGTAAACTGTTTAAGCGGTTTTTCAGCTCCAGGATCAAGGCTATTAAGCAATGCTTCTCCCAGGAGAAGATCCAGGTAAGGAAGTTCTCTCTCCAGGGAGTCCTGAGAATAATTTTGCAGGTTTTTAACGACTCGAAGGCTGTTTCCGGAACTCAGATCCGAAAGGGCCCGGGAATACAATTTTAAGGTCTCTGCCCGATTATGGAAAGCGTTTGCATCTCCAGGAATACCAGGAATTCTTGAGCTTTCAGATAAGCCGGAATTTTCGGGATTATTTTTTTCGGGAGTAAGTGTCTGCCTGGCATAATCAAGAATCAGATATGCCTCGAGACGGTCAGCTCCGACAGCAAATGTGTAGTATTCTTCAAGGTATCCGAATCCCTCCTCAATACCATATTTAAATCCAAATACCTTCAGAAGCCAGCGGTACTCTTCCGGTACAGATGCACTTACCAGGATAAGGATTCCCCTGTTTCTGAACTTTCTCGGGTTCCCAATTTCAGCCTCTTCCCCCTGTCGCAGGTAACGATTGGAATGATACAGGTGTTTCGCTGCCCTGAACATCTCATTATGGAATGCACATAGAACGGATGATTGCAGATGGATAGTGGACAGGGCAAAAAAGGATCCCGGATTAACTTTCCTTCCATTCTTTATTGATTCAATACGTTTACCGGATGCCTCCTGATAATTTTGAAAACTTTCAATATCTCCGATTATTAAGGCATCGAGAAATTCAAGATAGTTTTCCAGATAAGGGGTCTCGGGTTCATCCGGTTCCTGTTCATCCATAAGGCTCAGCAAACTGTCAGCCTTAGCAAATTTCAGGTCGAGTATCGAATACAGTATTTGTTGATGCAGACCCGGAATGGAATCCATTCGGATGTTCACCTGTGTTCCGGGTGAGGCGAACCCATAAGCTGCCATTCCTGACAGCAAAAACACAAGAAATATGGTCCGGTAAGAAATTCTCATAAAAAAAGCTGTCGATCGATGAAACGAAAGACAGCTCAAATTTAATTTCTTTATTTAACTATTCTGTTTCTTCTTCACTTTCAGTACCAACGAGGATACGTCCGCAATACTCGCATACTATGATTTTCTTCCTTGATCCGATATCAAGCTGCCGCTGCGGTGGGATTTTGTTAAAACAACCGCCGCAAGCATTCCTTTCAACGGTTACAACTGCCAATCCGTTTCTGGCATTGCTACGAATTTTTTCATAGGCTGTGAATAAACGGGACTCAATAAGTCCTTCAAATTCAACCCTCTTTTTCACCATTACTTCTTCCTCTTTCTTGGTGTCTGCAATGATCTCATCGAGTTCTGATTTCTTATTGGCCAGGTCAGCCTGCCTTTCCTCAAGAACAACCCGGGATTCTTTAATCGATTCATCCTTTACTGCAAGCTGCTCACTGAATTCCTTTTTTCTCTTTTCTGCAAGCTCAATCTCCAGGGTCTGGAATTCGATTTCCTTGGAAATGGATTCGAATTCACGGTTATTCCTGACATTATTCTGTTGTTCTTCGTATTTTTTAATCAGGCCCTGTGAGTTTGCGATCTCATTGTTCTTTTTCGAGATGGATTCCTGGAAAGAATTTACCTCACTCTCAATATTCCCAATCCTGGTTTCGAGTCCAGCGATCTCATCCTCAAGATCCTGCACCTCCAGGGGAAGTTCCCCGCGAAGAATCTGTATATTATCTATCTCTGAATCTACCTGTTGTAACTGGTAAAGAGCACCGAGTTTTTCCGCTACAGACATCTCGGCTACTTCGCCTTTTTTTGCCTTTGCTGCCATGTTTAATAATAATTTACTGGGTTCGTATTCACCTCCGTCAAATGAATTGCAAAAGTAGGAAAATTTTTGAGAAGTAAATCATAAAAAATATCAGTGGTGAATTGTTCACTTTCAAAGTGTCCTATGTCAGTCATAAGTATCTTTCCATCAGCGTCAAAGAAGGAATGATATTTGACATCTCCGGTGACAAAAGCATCAGCTCCGGAGGCCATTGCCTTCCCCAAAAGAAAACTTCCGCTTCCCCCGCAAAGGGCAATTCTTTTTACCGGTTTTTCCAGAAATTTAGAATGCCTGATAACAGGAATCCCAAAGTTATTTTTAAGGAGATCCAGGAAGCCGGTTTCTCCGATTTCCTGCTTTAATTCCCCGATTACCCCCATGCCTGCCCTGTCAAATTCATTCTCAAGTGGATAAATATCATAGGCAACCTCCTCATAGGGATGTGTCTTCAATAATGCGGCTAGAATATTTTTTTGCCGTTCGGAAGGAAAAATTGTTTCCACCCTAATTTCCGGTTCAGTATGCAGCTTTCCTTTTACTCCAACAAAAGGATCGGAACTTTCCGAACCTCTGAATGTCCCCTCTCCTGTTGCATTAAAACTGCACATGTCATATTCACCGATCTTTCCGGCCCCGGCATTGAAGATTGCTTCACGAACTTCGGCAGCATTATCAACAGGCACAAAGAACACCAGTTTGCGAAGCTTTCCTTTTACAGGTGAAAGGATCTTTACATTTTCAAGTCCCATTTTTGCTGCTATCCTGTAATTTACTCCCTGATGGACAGCATCCAGGTTGGTATGGGCTGAATAAATGGAAATCCTTTTACGAATGGCTTCCATAATAATCCGTTCCGGATAGCTGGCTCCGGTTAGTTTTTTCAAGCCTCCAAAGATCACGGGATGATGTGAGATGATTAGTCCGGCTCCCAATTTTTCTGCCTCCCTCAATACTTCTTCAGTCACGTCAATACAGAGGAGTGCAGCCTGAATTTCCTGCTCGGGATCCCCGGTTTGTAAACCGGCATTATCGTAAGATTCCTGGTAATCAAGCGGGGCGAACGATTCAATATAAGAGGATATTTCCTTTACTTTCATTCCCGGTAGTTTTGGTGTTTATCCGGCAATATTGGAAGCCGGTGCAAGAGATTTATCAGCCCATTTCTTCTTTGATATCCAGAAGCATCTTTTTGATATTGTGAAGAGATTGGATAACCTCAAGGTTGTGAATGGCATCGTCCTTATTCTCACTCATTTTCATCTTGGCACCTTTCAGGGTCATCCCCCTTTCTTTCACAAGATGGTAGATTATATGAAAATTATCAATGTCTTCCTTCGTAAAAAGCCGGTTCCCTTTTTTGTTCTTCTTTGGCTTAATAATATCAAACTCCTTCTCCCAGAACCGGATCAGAGAAGTATTTACCTTGAACATATCTGCTACCTCACCGATACTATAAAACAGCTTTTCTACCTTGGGTTCCTTATAGGGCATATAAATGGGAATTTAATTTATCTAAAATAGAAAAATCAGATTGAATTCACAACAGAATAATCATTTAGGAATGATCCTACCATTATCATCTATGACCAGGGGTGCCTCAGGAAAATCAGACAGGGTAAGATCCTGCAACTTATATATTACCCGTTTCTGGGGATCTGGCTTTACTCCTCCCTGTCCCGGCTGATAAACAGGGATGATTTCGCCTCCCAGAAACCGCCCATTTTTGGCCAGACTGAGTTTGACAATGGGAGCTATTCCATTGGGACCCCTGAGATTGAACCTGCGGTATGTGCAGAAATTCCCGAGACTATAAATGATAAACCGGTCTTTGTATACCTCGGCAGCTCTAGTAACATGGGGACCGTGACCGAATACGATGTCAGCTCCTGCATCCACAACCATATGAGAAAATTCGTAAATATTCCCACGGTCATAACCCAGGTAGATCTCTGATGTCCGGGGAGTATGCTGATGGTCTGCCCCTTCTGCTCCACCATGTACGGATACGATCACAATATCAGAGAGGGACTGAAGCTGTTTCACCAGGCTTACTGCTTGTTCCTTGTCTTTTATACTGTAGCATCCCTTATTGGGGGCAAAGGCAATCAAACCATAACGAACACCATCACGTACCACAACAGTATATGGGGTGGAAAGGGAGCCTGCATAAGCAAGTCCATGAGTTTCCAGAACCCATTCCGTTTCCTTTCTCCCACCGGAACCAAAGTCATTGGAATGATTGTTGGCCATACTGAGCATATCAAATCCGGCATCGACCAGGCAATTCACATAATGGCCCGGCATCCTGAAAACAAAGCACTTGGTTGTATCCTTGCATTTCTTTGGAGTACCTTCTTCTCCGGCAAAACTTCCTTCCAGGTTGCCGAATGTGATATCGGCATCCCGCAGAATCGGATAAACTTCACTTAAAAGGGGCTGACAGTCATCCCCGGGGGGGAGATAAATGCGTGAGGGATAATCCGTTCCCATCATAATGTCACCAACCCCAATGACAGTTAGTGTATCCTCCTGTGCAGCAATGGGAAAAATTAACAGGTATAAAAAGATGGGAAGTGGGAACAGAAATTTCATGTTATACGGGCCTTAATCAAAACTCTGTCCGGGGCGCAGGGAGAGCTCTATCATCCGGTCAAATTCTTCTGCAGTCAGATCTTCGAAGTAATAATTAACAGGGTTTACTTTTTTGTTATTAAGGTGCACCTCATAATGGAGATGTGGCGCAGTTGACAGTCCCGTGTTTCCAACATAGGCAATAACATCCCCACGCTGTAATTTTTTTCCAACGTATGCCTTATTAAAATCATTCAGGTGAGCATAGAGGGTTTTATATCCATAACCATGATTGACGACAATTAAATTTCCATATCCCCGACGGGATTTCTGTATCCTTTCAATTGTACCATCCGCAGTCACATATACCTCGGTACCGGTCGGAGCTGTAAAATCCATTCCATAGTGGAACTTCCTAATTTTGTAGATAGGATGGATGCGAAATCCCCAGCCGGAAGCAGTACGTGAGAGGTCCTTATTGGAAATCGGCTGGATAGCAGGCAGGGATGATAACTGAGCTTCCCTGCTTTTGGCAAGATCTACCACTTCATCATAGGACTTGCTCTGTACATATACTGCCTTTGTAAGCAGGTCCAGACGCTTGGCAGTTTCGATTATCACATCTGAATTCTCATATCCTTCCAGGTACTCATATCTGTTAACTCCCCCGAATCCGGCATCCCTGACCGTTGAAGGAATAGGATCTGCATTGAAGATAGTACGGTATATATTGTCGTCTCTTCTCTC
The DNA here is from genome assembly GCA_963777115.1 of uncultured Bacteroidaceae bacterium. Classification (GTDB taxonomy): domain Bacteria; phylum Bacteroidota; class Bacteroidia; order Bacteroidales; family SM23-62; genus SM23-62. The sequence continues at coordinate 151,007 of CAVZPP010000016.1, forward strand.
GATATCATCAAGCACTGTTTCCAGACTACTGACCTTTTCATTCAAGAATCTATACTGCAATTGCAGCTGGCTGTTTTCACGGATTAACATTTTCTCCCTGGGGGTGTCAAAAACAGATGAATAGAATACATTCAGGAGTATTGCAATGGAACCTATGGCAGAAAGGTAGGACAGGAAGACAAGGAACCTACGTTTATTGCTGGGTTGTACCTTCTCATAACTCAGAGTATCAGGATTATATCGGAATTTTGATTTTGCCATAAATTTCCCAGAACAATATCCGAAAAATAAAAAAATAAATGATTTAAAGCAAGGTCCTAATTTTCAACAGATCCGGCCTGTAGAATGATGGAAGCATATTCTTTGGGACTCAGGTCTTCGGAATAGTAGTGCTTTGGGTTTAGTGCACTGCCGTATTGTCGGACTTCATAATGGAGATGGGGACCGGTGGATTTCCCTGTGCTGCCAAGCGATCCTATGACAGTTCCCCGCTTAACTTCTTGTCCCATATGAACCAGAATTTCATCAAGATGTGCGTACCTGGTAACATAACCAAAACCATGATCTACGAGAACTTCTTTACCAAATCCGTAACTGGCAATCTTAGTTCGAACCACAACTCCATCGCCGGTGACATGAACATCCCGTCCAACCCGAGCTGCAAAATCCACTCCCCTGTGCATTGCCCTGCGTTTGCTCATGGGATCTGTTCGGTACCCATAGACAGAGCTGATCCAATAGAATTTGTCGAGAGAAATGGGTTGAATGGAAGGTTTATGATCCAGCAGGTTCCTGTGGTCTTCGGCTTTCGACAGGAGGGCAGAAAATGAGGTGGACTGAACATCCAGCTTGACATCGGCCATATCTAACCTCTGGGTAAGATTGATCATCACCTCTGAACTTTCATATCCCTGAAGATTCGTGTACTGTTCTGCACCTCCACGACCAGCATCCCTGAGTGATGCAGAAATGGGTTCCATTTCGTAAAATGAACGATATATATTATCATCCCAATACTGAAGCTCAAGAAGGGTAGCCTCAAGTTCTTTTACTTTCTCTTCAACCGTTAAATATTGATCAAGAATTAATTCCTTTTCTACCAGAAGTTTAATTTCTTTGGGATTGCTTATTTGCCTTCCCATTGAATATCTGATTCCGAAGGACAGAAGCACTGCGATAATTACAGGAATACCATACTGAATCATACGGCGTTTAAGGCTGGGACGAATGGCCTCATACTGATGTGTAACTTTATTAAAATGGTAACGTTGCAAACCCATGAAACGAAATATAGATCACGAAAATAGAAAATCAAACATATACCACCAAATCTCGGTCAAAAAACTTAATTTTACAACTTCTTAATTCTGAGCATTTAAGACAAGAACATCTAACGTATTTTTCCAGAAAAGGTTACAAAAATTTTATCTAACAATAATGCAGGTAAAGGATATTCGCAAAGCATTTCTTGATTTTTATAAAACCAGGGACCACCATATCCTGCCCTCAGCACCTATGGTGGTCAGGAACGATCCGACCCTCATGTTTACCAATGCGGGCATGAATCAATTCAAGGACTTATTTCTTGGTAATGAATCGGTTACGAATGAAAGAGTAGCCGACAGTCAGAAATGTCTGAGAGTCTCAGGCAAGCATAATGACCTGGAGGAAGTTGGACAGGATACCTATCATCATACCATGTTTGAAATGCTCGGAAACTGGTCATTCGGAAATTATTTTAAACAAGAAGCCATCGGATGGGCATGGGAATTCCTTACCGGCACCCTGGGCATTGAAAAAAATAATTTATATGCCACCATTTTTGAAGGTGATTCAGGGGATTCCCTGGAATTGGACCAGGAAGCATTTGACTTTTGGAAAGAGTTTCTTCCCGAAAAAAGAATTCTCAAAGGTTCAAAGAAGGATAATTTCTGGGAAATGGGCGAAACCGGTCCCTGCGGACCCTGCTCCGAAATACATATTGATATTCGATCGGATGCCGAAAAACAAAACCAGGATGGTGCTGAACTTGTGAACGCGGATCATCCCCAGGTGATTGAGCTCTGGAACCTTGTTTTTATTCAGTATAACAGGAAAGGGAATGGCAAACTGGAATCTCTGCCAATGAAGCATATTGACACGGGATTGGGACTGGAACGTTTGGCGATGGTGATGCAGGGTGTACAATCCAATTACGATACGGATATTTTTCAGTCTATTATCAAAGAAATCTCAAGCATTACTTCCCATGCCTACGGGAAGGATGAGCCTACGGATGTCGCCATGAGGGTTGTGGCAGACCATCTCCGGGCAGTTAGCTTTTCAATTGCTGACAGTCAACTCCCCTCCAACAACAAGGCCGGATATGTAATCCGGAGGATCCTCCGCAGGGCTGTTCGCTACGGGTATACTTTCCTGGGACAGGAAGAACCTTTCATATATCGACTGGTTGATGTACTTGCCAGGGAAATGGGAGAAGCCTATCCGGAAATTAAGGAACAAAAGGAATTAATTGAAAAGGTGATCAGGGAAGAGGAAAGTTCCTTCCTGAAAACCCTGGCCAAAGGGATTGGCATGCTGGATCAGCAAATCAGGGAGGCCAAAAAACTAAAGAAATCCTCTATTGAAGGTAAATCTGCATTTATTCTGTATGATACTTACGGGTTCCCCCTTGATCTTACAAGGCTAATCCTTCGGGAAAATGAACTGGACGTAAGTCAGGAAGATTTTGAAAAAGAAATGGAAGCCCAGAAAACCCGTTCCCGGGATGCTGCTATCGTTACAAGGGAGGATTGGCAGGAAATCCGTGCGGGCGATTCAACCCAATTTCTGGGATATGATGAGTCCAGTGCAGAGGTTAGAATCACCCGCTACAGGAAAACTGAAGAGAAAGGTAAAACCAGGTTCCAGCTGGTACTTGACCAGACACCATTTTACGCTGAGAGCGGGGGACAGGTGGGTGATACAGGAGTACTCGAATCCGGGGATGAGAAGATCAGAATCCTGGATACCCAGAAGGAAAACAACCTGATTATCCATATGGCAGATAAATTACCCGGGAACCCGGAAGATATATTCCAGGCATATGTGAACCGGAATTCCCGGATCAATACCACACATCATCATACTGCAACCCATCTTTTGCATTTTGCTCTACGCGAAATCCTCGGAACCCATGTCGAACAAAAAGGTTCTCTTGTTCATCCGGATTACCTGAGATTTGATTTTTCTCATTTTGCCAGAGTGGAGGATGAGGAGCTGGCCAGGATTGAAAAGCGGGTTAACCAGCTAATCCGGGAAAATAACCCGCTTGAGGAAAAAAGATCCATTCCAATGGAAAAAGCAATGGATATGGGTGCACTGGCCTTTTTCGGCGAAAAATACGGTGATGATGTCAGAGTTATAAAATTTGGTGATTCGGTTGAACTCTGCGGAGGAATACACGTAGCTTCCACAGGCAATATTGGCTTTTTCAAAATTACCAGGGAATCATCTATCGCAGCAGGGATAAGACGGATCGAAGCTGTTGCAGGTGCCGCGGCTGAATTGTTCGTCGACCAGAAACTTGAGTTAATTGCTACCCTTGAGGATCTTTTCAAATCACACAATATCCTTGCGACCATTGAAAAAACCATCTCGGAGAATGCCGATCTGAAAAAGAGGCATGAAGAATTCAGCAAAGACCTCAGGGAGGTTGCAAAAAAGAATCTACAGGGGAAAATACGTCCAATAGGAAAGATAAATCTTATTACAGAAGAAGTCCTTATCAGACCTGCCGAAAATGTTAAAACCCTGGCCTTTGAAATGAAAACCCAGGTTGAAAACCTGGTATTGGCGCTGGGGACGAATCTGGACGGCAAGGCCCATCTGACCCTGATGATATCAGAAAACCTGGTAAAAGAAATGGGACTCGATGCAAGGCAAATGATCCGGGAGGTCTCCGGGGAGATCCAGGGAGGCGGAGGCGGACAGGATTTCTATGCAACAGCCGGAGGCAAGAATCCCAGCTGGCATCCAGAAAGCCCTTTCCCTGATAGGGGAGATTATCGAAAAAGCTGCAAAAAGCTAAAAAGTTCTTGTCATCCGCTCTGGAACCACTATGGTAAAATCAGCCTGCCCGGACGATTCCTCATTGAGTTCCAGTGGACTTTCCTGCATCTTTGTGGTAATGGTAAGTATTTTAAGGCCAGGAATATCCTGTTTTAAATACCATACAATCCCCTCATAATTATCAGAGTGTCCGCTGCCATTGAAGTGGAGAAATATTTTACCGGCAGACCAGTTTTTCAGGATGAAATATCCCATAGTAGCGTCCTTTATCGCCTGAGCTCTTGGAAGGTTTTCGGTATTCATTCCTCCTCCCATATGGCTCTCCATCTCAAGCATTTTTTTATACCCGGATAATTCAGGATCATATTCCACGGGCAGTGGAGCCACATAAGCTTTGGCCTCAGGAGACAGGTTTTCCAATCCCCCGAATCCCTCCCTGAAAACCAGATTTGCATACCTTCTTGGAATATTTGTGGCGATAAAGGAAAGTTTATGATCAACCGCAAATTTCAAAAGTGGTTTATAATCGGTTTTATAATTATCCCAGAGTCTTGCCTGATCCTCAAATTTTGCTTCCGGAATTATTCCACCGAGGTATTCATCCAGGAGTAACTGCATATCCGCCTCGAACATTTCAGCCCCTAAAATCAGGGAATCCTGCCTGCTTCTATAAAGATCACCCGTTACTTCACGTTGCAACCAGTGAGAAATGGGATTATCGTGATATTCCCCAAATAAAACAATATCAGCCTCCTCCAGCGCCTTAATCATTTTGGAATACTTTATGCTTTTTCCGTTTGAATTAAATATCCTGTAGGCCGGCTTATCGTTTGTAAATGACAGTAATATCAGTCCCGCGGCCAAAATTGCCATTGATCTTTTCATGGCAACAAATATATATAAAACCCGATACCCAAAGATTTTTATATATTTGATTTACTAATCCTAAACAAACTAACCATGGAAATTACCAGGACATTTGATCTGCTCAAGCTTTACAAGGAGAAATACCGGATGGAGGATGCCCTTGCGGGAAAGGAGAAAGGAATATGGGTACGATACTCATCCGATCAGTATATTGATTATGCCAATAATGTCTCCTATGGTCTGCTGGCTATGGGTTTAAAGAAAGATGATAAGGTTGCCACCATATCAAATAACCGCCCCCAGTGGAACTTTGTAGACATGGGTGTTGCCCAGGCAGGCATAATACATGTTCCCATATATCCCACCATCAGCAAGGAAGAATATGAATATATCCTGAATGATGCAAAGCCATCTGTTGTTTTTCTTTCTGACAAGGCGCTTTACGACAAGATCAAACCCATCGCTGATAAGGTTGATTCCGTAAAGGAGGTTTATACCTTTAATGAGGTGGAAGGTGCTAAAAACTGGATGGAGGTGGTAGAATCAGGAAAGGAATCAGCAGACAAGTATAAAGATGAACTGGAAAAGCTCAAAGATTCCGTAAAGCCGGAGGATTTCTTTACCCTTTTGTATACCTCCGGTACCACAGGATTCCCGAAAGGCGTCATGCTCAGCCAGAACAATGTGGTTACTAATTTTAAAGCAACCGCCAAGGTTCATTCTCTTGGATTTGGAGATAGAACTCTTTCATTTCTGCCCATAAGTCATATTTATGAGCGAATGGTTAATTACCATTTTCAATTCCTTGGAATAGCCATCTACTACGCAGAGAACATGGGAACCATTGTAGACAATGTAAAGGAAATCAAACCCGAAATCTTCCTGACTGTCCCCCGCCTGCTTGAGAGGGTATATGACAAGATCATGGGCAAAGGAAAGGATCTGACCGGAATTAAGAAGAGTATTTTCTTCTGGGCGGTAAACCTGGGACTCCGGTTCGAAGTGAATAGGGCTAATGGATGGTTCTATCACCTGAAGTTGAAAATTGCCGATAAACTAATTTTCTCAAAATGGAGGGAAGCCCTTGGCGGGAATATCAAGATTATCGTTTCCGGTTCAGCAGCTTTACAACCAAGGCTTGCCAGGGTTTTCTGGGCCGCCGGCATCCAGGTACTGGAAGGATACGGGCTTACAGAAACTTCCCCTGTAATTGCAGCCAATAATGTGGTAACAAATGAGGTCATGTTCGGAACTGTTGGTCCGGTTATCAGCGGCGGTGTTGAAGTTAAAATTGCAGAGGACGGAGAAATCCTTTGTAAAGGTCCGAATGTTATGATGGGATATTATAATCAGCCCGAACTTACCAGGGAGGTGTTAGATGATGATGGCTGGTTCCACACCGGTGACATTGGAGAACTGGTAGATGGTAAATTCTTGAAGATAACAGACCGCAAGAAGGAAATGTTTAAATTATCCAACGGTAAATACATTGCCCCCCAGGTCATTGAAAACAAGCTGAAAGAGTCTTTCTTTATTGAGCAGGCCATGGTTGTGGGCGAGAATGAAAAGTTCGCTTCCGCTCTGATTTCCCCAAATTTCCCATTCCTTCATGAATGGGCATCAAGACATGAAATAAAATACCAGGACAATGCTGAACTAATTGCCTTAAGAGAAGTAAATGACCGGGTGAATAAAGAAGTCAAGGAACTCAATAAGGATCTCAGTGATCATGAGAAGATCAAACGAATCCGCCTGGTTAAGGATGAATGGACTCCGGAATCCGGTCTTCTCTCACCAACCGCGAAACTTAAACGCCGTAAAATTAATGAAGCGTATGGATCCATTCTTTCAGAGATCTATGCTGCCGGAAAAGGAGAAATAGATTTCTCAGAATAGACAATCAACGGAAGAAAAGGGATATAAATAAGCCTGCCTGACGTTGCGATCAGCAATGTAGCGGCGTTTTATATCCCTTTTCTTCTGTTTTAATGCAGATATTTATGAAATCTTTTCTCGCTGATATCTTCAGGTTTATTTTCAGATTTTCATTTTTCAGAAATCGATTTTTCGGAATTCATAAACAAATCTTCGCTCCTAATAATCTATTCAGAGGTATTAATAAAAGGATACAGCTGAAAAATGGCATTATCCTGGATTTGAACATAGGGGACTGGGTTCAGGAAAACTTATTCTTTCTCGGCGAATACGAGGACGCAGAATTAAAATTTACGGAAAAATCCTTAAATCCCGGTGATGTGTTTTTGGATATCGGAGCAAATATCGGTCTGTATTCGCTTTATGCCTTCAAATCGGTTGGGAACTCAGGCAGAGTAATATCATTTGAGCCCCTGAAGGTTAATTTCAATACCCTCTCCCACAATGTTTCAATCAACAATGCCAGGAACATAGTCCTTGAGAATATCGGAATTTCTGACAGGGAAGGAGAAATCGAGATCTTATATGATGAGCATGAAGCAAACCTTGGAATGGCATCCTCATATCTGTCTGATTACTCACATTCTCAAAAGATTGCTACCATTTCGATTGATCAATACATGGACCGGAATCCAGTGGAAAAAGTGGATTTTATTAAAATCGATATTGAAGGTGGCGAATACCAGGCACTGCTTGGTATGAAAAACACCCTGATCAAACACAGTCCCATTCTCCTGATCGAGATCAATGAGGAGGTTCTCTCCAGGACTCCCCATAATGAAAAGGATATTTTAATGTTCCTGAAGGATCTGGGTTATGAGAAACAAGCCATTGACGACAATCCGGTACGGAAAAATTTCGCATTCATCAGGCGAACCCTCTAAACCAGCCTGGCAATCCTATCTTTTATTGTGTAACTGACGCATCCATTGAGGCTGGATCTGCATCTGATAATTGGTTAAAGTATAAACCTAAACCCCTAACCTGATGCAAAACTTGCTTTTTACTAAAAATCAACTGATTCTCATAATTACCCTTGTTCTGTCGATATCTCTTTCCGATTGTGAAAAATCATCCGAAAATGGATTCTCCGATGTCAGTCTTGACAGTTTGAATATCGGGAATTATCCAAAAATAGACGGTTCCACTTCCGCACATCCACTTCAGGTATTGATAGCCTGTGAAATTCTGGGAGTAGAATATTCCTGGATATCAGGATGGTTTGATGAGACATCCCGTATTTGGCCATCCTTTGAGAAAAAGCCGGAAATCGCTCAATTCATTGCAGACAGTATAGTTCATAACGGGACACATTCTTCCTATGAAAATTTGATTACCGGTAATGCAGATATTATCCTCGTTGCCAGGGAAGCATCAGCCGATGAATTGGAGTTGGCTGACAGTTTGGATGTAAGGTTAACATCCATTCCAATAGCATTAGATGCCTTTGTATTCATAGTAAACACCAATAATCCCATCAGTGGACTTACAGAAAAACAAATCCAGGACATATACACAGGCAGTATTACAAACTGGGAAGAAGTAGGTGGATCCAATTCAAATATCAGTCCCTACCAGAGAAATCCGAATTCAGGAAGCCAGGAACTGATGTTATCCCTTGTGATGAATGATCTGACCATGATGGATTTCCCTGAAATGATTATTTATGGAATGATGGGGACAATTAACCAGATTTCACATGACTGGTGGGGACTTGGATACACGGTATACTTCTATGAACAATTCATGGCCCCCAACGATGATCTAAAATTACTTGCCGTCAATGGAATATTACCCTCAACTAATTCCCTAAGGGAAGGAGACTATTTATATACAACGAAAGTGTATGCCTCAATACGTGAAAATCTTGAAGAATCTTCAACAGCCCGGATTTTATATGAATGGTTGAAGACTTCCGAGGGACAGGCAGTTATCCAAAAAAGTGGATACATCCCTTATTATTAAGGTTCTTCGTATTGTCAGGGTTCATCGTCTTCGCAACAGGAACAAACCCAGAAAGGTCAGGAAACCATTCAATATTAGAAGTTCAAACCCGAAGGAATAACCCATGAACCAGTTTTCAGAATTGGAGCTGATAATGTAGCAGAAAATGGGTGAGGCAATGGCAACCCAGGGAACCAGTCTGTCCCTTACCTTGTATTTGGTTAACAGTCCAAAACTATAGAAACCAAGCAAGGGACCGTAAGTATATCCTGCAACAGTGAAAATTGCTGAAATAACACTCTGATTATTGATCGCCCGAAATAAAAGGATAACCAGAAGAAGCACTACGGAAATACCTACGTGTACTCCTTTTCTCGTTCTCTCCAATTTCTTTTCCGGCAACCGGGACCCGTTCAGAATATCGACAGTAAAAGAGGTGGTAAGGGAAGTAAGTGCAGAATCTGCACTTGAATATGCCGCAGCTACCAGTCCAATTATAAAAAACACAGTAACCACAGGTGGAAGATATCCCCGGGTAGCGATTAGAGGGAATAGATCGTCAGACTTTTCAGGCAGGGTAATACCGTATTGTGCTGCGAAAATAAACAGAAGGGCTCCAAGGGACAGAAAAAGAAGATTTACAGGAACCAGGGATAAACTCATCCAGTACATGTTCTTTTGAGCATCTTTCAGGTTTCTGCAGGAAAGGTTTTTCTGCATCATATCCTGGTCAAGTCCAGTCATCACAATGGCAATAAAAGCTCCGCCCAGGAATTGCTTAACAAAATGCCCCCCTGATTTCCAATCCTTAAAAAAAAACATCTTTGACAATTCACTTTGTTTCACTTCCCTGATCATCCCACCAAAATCCAGATCCATTGCCCTGCTGATGAAAACCACACTCAGGATAACCGCCAGTAACATAAAAAGAGTCTGCAGGGTATCTGTCCATATAATGGTTTTTATCCCTCCCCGGAAGGTATAGAGCCAGATCAACAGAATGGTAATAACAACAGTCAGCCAGAAAGGAATATTCCAGTTTCCGAATATGCTGATATGGAGAACCCCGGCAACCAGGTATAAGCGAAATGAGGCACCAATAATCCTGGATAAGAGGAAAAATGAGGCACCGGTTTTATAGGACCAGAATCCAAACCTGCCCTCCAGGTATGTATATATTGATGTCAGATTGAGCCTGTAATAGAGAGGAAGCAGGACCTGCGCGATAATAAAATAGCCCACAAGATAACCCAGAACCATCTGCATATAGGAAAACTGACTGGCTCCTACCCAGCCAGGAACAGAGATAAAAGTAACTCCCGACAGAGATGCTCCGATCATGCCAAAGGCGATGATGTACCAGGGGGACTGGCGGTTGCCAAGGAAGAAAGATGCGTTATCTGCCTTTCGGCCGGTAAGCTGGCTGATGACAAGGATTAATCCGAAATACAAAATTATGGTTAAGAAAACCAGGAGTGGTGACATTTTAGTATTATAAGTTTTCGTTTCCTGTCCACTGCAGATACAAATAAAGAAAAAAATTGTCTCATGTGGAATTAGATAGTATTTTTGAAATTCTATTGTGAATTAATATTATGTCAGCTTTCCACAACTATCCTTCAAAACTGCTTGAACAGGCAGTCCGTGAGTTTGCCAGCCTGCCGGGCATTGGCAGTAAAACAGCCCTTCGGCTTGTCCTCCACCTGCTTAAGCAGGACTCAGAAGATGTAGAGACATTCGGTAATTCAATGATAGAGCTAAAAAGAAACATCCATCATTGCAAAACCTGCCAGAATATATCCGATACAGAAACCTGCCAGATATGCGCAAACCCAAACAGAGACGGAAACCTGATCTGTGTGGTTGAGAATATCAGGGATGTGATGTCGATAGAAAATACCAACCAGTATTCCGGGCTCTACCATGTCCTCGGAGGCATTATCTCCCCGATAGACGGGATCGGACCGGGAGACCTGACAATAGAATCCCTCGAAAAGAGAGTTAAAGCCGGCGGCATTGATGAAGTTATACTGGCCCTCAGCACAACCATGGAAGGAGACACTACCAACTATCTATATTTATAAACGGCTGAGCTCATATCCTGTGAATGTCAGCACCCTTGCCCGTGGAGTAGCCATAGGGGATGAACTTGAATTTGCAGACGAGGTAACCCTGGGACGTTCAATCATCGACCGTACTCCCTTTGAGACTACTTTCTCGAAACGAAAACAGGGCAATAGGAAATAGATAAAACAGATTCCTTCCCGGTTTCTCGAATCAAATGTATATTTGTCAATTATTTAATCATTTCAGATATGAAAATTGTAAACAACCAGTATGTTATTGATGATGTCCCGATAGCAGGATCTCGTCAGAAAATATGATAGTCCTCTTTATGTGTATGAGACTGCAAAGATGGAAAAGCAATACAAACAACTGGTCAAAGCTTTTAAGGAGACTAAAATAAAAATATTCTATGCCTGCAAGGCTCTAAGCAACCTGAATGTACTGAAGTTTTTCCAAGGACTGGGTGCGGGACTGGATGCTGTATCCTTACAGGAGGTGACACTAGGCCTTCAGGCCGGGTATGATCCCAAGGATATTATTTTCACACCGAATTGCGTTTCACTTGAAGAAATTAACCAGGCAGTGGACAAAGGAGTCAGGATTAATATAGATAACATATCCATCCTGGAACAATTCGGGCACGAACACGGAAACAAAGTACCTGTCTGGATCAGGATAAATCCACACATTATGGCCGGAGGTAACCAGAAAATATCCACCGGACATATAGATTCAAAATTCGGAATTTCTATTTATCAAATACCTCATGTTCAAAGGGTTATTGAAACCAACAATATGACTGTGGAAGGCATCCATATGCATACCGGATCGGATATTCTCGATGTAGAGGTTTTTATGCGGGGAATAGAAATCCTGCTTGATACGGCAAAACACTTCCCGAATCTACAATTCATTGACATTGGCTCCGGATTTAAAGTAGCCTACCGCGAGGGAGATAATTATACTGATATTCAGGCATTTGGAGAAAGTCTTTCTAAGAGATTTTCTGAATTCTGTAAGGATTATGGAAGAGAACTGACCCTGGCATTTGAACCTGGCAAATTCCTTGTTTCTGAAGCCGGTTATTTGCTGGCGAATGTAAATGTGGTCAAACAAACAACATCTACGGTGTTCGCGGGACTAGACACCGGGATGAACCACCTGATACGTCCCATGTTTTATGATTCCTATCATGAGGTGATCAATGTTTCAAACCCTGCCGGGAAGCTGAGGATTTATACAGTTGTCGGTTACATCTGTGAAACCGATACTTTTGGGTGGAACCGCAAGATCAGTGAAATTTCCGAAGGAAATATCCTGGCATTTAAAAATGCAGGGGCCTATTGTTTTTCCATGTCCTCCAATTATAATTCCAGGTACAGGCCGGCAGAAGTCCTTATCCACAAGAAAAAAGATTACCTGATCAGAAAGCGTGAAGATATTGAGGACCTGACCAGGAACCAGGTTATCCTGGAGGATGTTTTGTAAGTGAAATTTTTAAGGTCTTGATAATTTTCTAAATTCGTAAACGTTCTATAGTCACCATTCACCAGTCCCCTGTCCTATGGACCTGTCCATTGTCATTGTAAACTACAACGTTAAATACTTCCTGGAACAGTGCCTGCATTCTGTAAAAAGGGCTGTTGGGGAACTCTCCACCGAAGTATATGTTGTCGACAATAGTTCTGTTGACGGTTCGGCCGCTATGGTACAGGACAAATTTCCCTGGGTGAAACTCATTCGTAACGAAGATAATGTTGGATTCTCAGTGGCCAATAATCAGGCCATCAGAGAATCATCCGGCAGATATGTGCTTTTGCTAAACCCTGACACGGTCATTGAAGAGGATACTCTCTCAAAGTGCGTGAGATATATGGATGAACATCCAAAAACGGGCAGCCTGGGAGTCAAGATGATTGACGGGAAAGGAGATTTCCTTCCTGAATCCAAACGTGCCCTGCCTACTCCATCCGTTGCGTTCTATAAGGTATTCGGACTTTCAAAATTATTTCCCAGATCGAAGTTGTTTGGGAGGTACCACCTGGGATACCTTGATAAAGACGAGACCCATTCTGTCGAGATCCTCCCCGGCGCATTTATGATGCTGAAAAAAACGGCTCTCGATGAAGTAGGATTGCTGGATGAAAGTTTTTTTATGTATGGTGAGGATATAGACCTGTCATACAGGCTCCTGAAAGCCGGTTATGAAAATATTTACTATCCGGAAACTACTATCATTCATTATAAGGGAGAGAGCACCAAAAAGGGCAGTCTGAACTATGTTATGACCTTCTATAATGCCATGCGCATCTTTGCCAGAAAGCATTATTCCAGAAAAATGGCCAGAAGTTATTCTGCCATTATTAACATCGCAATTTATTTCAGGGCCCTGCTTGCGATCATCCGTAGATTCATAAAGAACTTCTCCGCTCCGGTCCTCCAGGGGGTACTGGTCTACATGGGCTTCTACCTCCTCAAACCCGCATGGGAGCTTTACAAATTCCAGGGCACATCACAATACCCCCAGGAGTATATGACCCTGGTGGTACCTCTCTATATCCTGGTCTGGTTGATGTCATTGTTCTATTCAGGTGCCTATGACTCTCCGGTTAAACCATTTAATATTTTCAAGGGGATATTTATAGGCACAGGGGTAATCCTTGTTATCTATGCATTACTCCCTGAAAGCCTCCGGTTTTCAAGGGCCCTACTTCTTCTTGGAGCAGCCTGGGCTACGTTCTCCATTTACCTGCTCAGCATTTTTTTGCATATCACCCGCCTGACCGGTTTCCGATTTGAGGTAAAAAGAAATAAAAAGCTGATTATTGTCGGGAAACACTCAGAAGCAAAGCGGGTGGAATCCCTGCTGAGTAAAGCTGAATCAAACCTCAGCATAATTGGCTACGTGAATCCTGATCCCGTTGAAGATGATGGCTACACCGGTCATATTAACCAGCTAAAAGAGATTATTTCCGTTAACAATATTGACGAACTTATTTTTTGTGCCAGCAATATGTCATCCAGGGACATTATTGGACTCATGATGACACTTACCAATGGTAAGGTCCGGTATAAAATTGCCCCGCCTGCCAGTTTATCCATTATTGGCAGTCATTCCATAAACACCCCGGGAGACATATACCTAATTGATTTTGAATCTATTACAAAACCGTCAAACAAAAGAATAAAACGTCTTTTTGACTTTCTTTCCTCCCTGGCCCTGCTCCTTTTGTTTCCCTTGCTTATTTTTGTTCTTCGTAATCCGGGACAAGCATTCATAAACATATTAAACGTACTGACCGGGAAATATTCATGGGTGGGATTCCATCCCTCCCCTGACCTCCCGGGATTACCAAGCATTCCTCCGGGGATTCTGTTTCCCTCAGATGCACTGGGCGGAGAAAACATTCCCATGGAAACAATGGAAAACCTTAATTTAATGTATGTGAAGAATTACAGCGTTTTCACTGATGCAGGAATCCTGGTCAGAAGTATCCGGAAAATCGGAAGAAAGCAGTAAATATTTTATCTCTGCCTCAAAATTTCCTTATTTTTATCCAATCTAAGAATAAACTATGATTGAAATTATCCTGCCCGCTATGGGCGAAGGAATAATCGAGGCGGAGATTACACGATGGCTCGTGAAGGAAGGCATGCATGTGGAGGTTGATATTCCTGTGGTTGAAGTGGCCACGGATAAGGTAGACAGTGAGATTCCTTCCCCGGGAAGCGGTGTCATTCACAAAATTCTTTTCAAAGAAGGGGATACAGCTAAAATTGGACAGGTAATTGCCATTATTTCAGATAGTTCAGAGAACGAAAACACTGAACCGGTGGTTCCTGTTGGCGAAGAACCGGAGATCACCCGGGAGGAAACGGAAAAGATTAAAACAAGCGAAAAAGAAAAGTTTATTGACAGACCGGAAGAGTTAAGGGATCGTATATATAAGGCTGTGGCCTTCCTGTCGCCCGTCATTCGAAAGCTAGCCCTGGAGAACGAAATATCTCCGGATGAACTTCAAAGTATACCTGGTAGTGGCGCCGGTGGACGGATCACAAAACAAGACCTGCTGGACTATCTATCTTCGAGACCTGCTCCTGAAAATGAATTGGATAAACCACAAGAAAAAGTGACTCAGGCTGAAAAAAATCAAGTACAAAAGGAATTTTTAAGCCACGAACAAATCTATGGCAGTGATCCATATACGGTTGAAGAAATGAACCGGACCAGGAAACTCATTGCTGATCATATGGATTATTCCAAACAGGTATCCCCCCATGTCAGCTCCTTTGTAGAAACTGATGTCACGGAGATGATGAGATGGAGGAAGCTAAATATGGATGAATTTCAGAATAAGTACGGTCAGAAACTAACCCTGACAACACTTATCCTGGAGGCAGTGATAATGGCCCTGAAGGAACATCCGGGAATAAATGCCTCAGTAGACGGATATAATATTATACTTAAGCAAAATATCAACCTGGGAATGGCAACGGCATTGCCGGACGGGAACCTGATTGTTCCCGTAATTCATAATGCGGATCATTTCAATCTTGCCGGGACTTGCAGAAAAGGTAAATGATCTTGCTGAGCGGGCCAGGGATAACAGGCTTCTTCCTTTTGAGATCAGGGGCGGAACGTTCACTGTTACTAATATGGGACAGTTCAACAACATTGCCGGAACACCTATAATCAACCAGCCTGAGGTGGCCATCCTGGCTGTAGGTGCAATCGTCAGGAAACCTGCAGTCGTTGACACCCCTGATGGAGAAACTATTGGTATTCGTGATATCCTGATCCTGACACTCTCTTACGATCACAGGGTGGTAGATGGTGCTCTCGGGGGATCCTTCCTCAACAGCATTGGAAAACATTTACATTCCTTTGATACCTCCAGGATAATTTAATAGTGTATCTTGTATCATTGATGGGTCTTAAATAGTACTTCTGTCAAAATTACCAGGTACAGATTAGCGTTGATAACTATTGGTTTATATCTTACACTATTATTATTAAATTTGTCTAAATCCATACGATTGCCTAAGATATCATATGAAGCAACTTACCCTAATTCTGGCGCTCACAATCCTGGCCAATACAGTATTCTCCCAGATTACCGGTGAGTACCGGGAAATGTTTCTGGAAGCCGAATCTTATTTCCTGTTCGAGGAATATCTTGAAGCCCTGCCCTATTATAAACCGATCCACGATCAGTATCCGGACAACCACAATATCAATTACAAAATTGGCGTATGCCTTCTGAACGACCCTTACAGAAAGGCTGAATCCATTGATTACCTGGAAAATGCTTCCAAAAATATAAACCCTAAGTACAAAGAAAACAGCTTCCGGGAGGTCAGCTCCCCTCTCGAAGTATTATTTTATCTGGGTAATGCCTATCGGATCAACGGACAACTTGACAGGGCCATTGAAACTTATGAACATTTCAGATCACAGGCCGATCCTGAATTATATGATCTGGAACTTGTGGATGAACAGATCACTGCCTGTGAAAATGCAAAACAACTTCAAAAACGGCCTGTCGATTTTGACCTTGTGAACCTGGGAGACAGAATAAACACAAGGTTTTCTGATGTAAACCCTGTAATCTCCGGAGATGAAACCAAACTTGTTTATATTCAGAAACAACCCTTTTATGATGCACTGGCATATTGTGAAAAATTAGAAGACGGATGGTCCTTTCCAAGGATACTTATGGAGGAACTTCGTGTGGATGAAGATGCCTACCCCACTGCACTGAATTACGAGGGTGATGAAATGATAATATACCGCAGCGATAATTTTATTGGAGATCTCTATACAAGTAAGCTGGTTGACGGATTCTGGACCCCTCCAGTACGTTTGAATGATAATATCAACACAAAATACTGGGAGTCTCATGCCTGTTTCTCCCGGACAGGGGATACACTATATTTTACAAGTAACAGAAAAGGAGGGTTCGGGGGACTTGACATCTATTTTACTGTGAAAGGAGAAGAAGGTGAATGGGGAGTGCCAACCAACGTCGGTCCAACCATAAATACACGATATAACGAGGAAACCCCTTTTCTTACAAATGATGGAAAAACCCTCTATTTCAGTTCTTACGGACATTATAATATGGGAGGGTATGATGTATTTTATTCCACCCTTTTGGGGGAAGGCGAATGGGCGGTTCCTGTCAATGCAGGATATCCCATTAATACCACTGATGATGATATTTTCTTCCATCCTGTCAGGAACGGGACATTTGCATATTTTCCAAGGTTTCTTGAAAATGGAATTGGTCTGAGTGATATTTACCTTTATGAGATTTATTCCTCCACCCATCCCAGGAAATTCAGGGTAAAGGGTATTCTTGGAATCGAGCAGGCTGATATTCTGTCAAGTCCTATCCGGATTGCTGTAATCAACCAGCATACGGGAGATACTGTTGCCTGGGTAGTACCAGATCCTGAAACAGGAGAATTTGTATTTGAGGCAACAGCAGGTAGTTATGAGCTGCTTGTTGAGGGAGAAGATATCGAAACAACAAGAACCACTTTTGTTATTCCAGATGGATACAGGGAAAAAGAATTGCAACTAAAACAGGCTATCCTTCTGACACAAGCCAGACGATTGGAAGAACTAACCCGAATACAGGATGATATCCAGGTGAAAGATACCCTGATCACGGTTGTCAATGGTGAGGCTATTAATATTGAGCTGACCCTTGAGCGAAAAGCCGATTTATTCGTAACCGTGTTACAGGATGGCAGTGAAGTACGGCAGGACTCCTTCCCGGAAATTCAGAAAAGGCATTTCACCTATACTTATCTGCCTGCCCCAGGAGATAACCTACTAAAATTCAAGCTAATAGACAGGCGTGGTAATGTTAGCTACAAGGATGTCCGAATAATTTATACCCCTGCTCTTGTTCCCCTGGTCCTTCCTGATTCACTGGAAACTACCGATCTGGATGCCCAGGCTGAAGCAGAAGCAGAATTGAAGGACTATCACGAGAGGCTGACAGAAAATGCATCCGGGGATCTTAAAGAGTTCCTTATTGGTGTTGACCTTGCTGCACTCGGTATAGTATCTGCAGACCAGCTGAATAATTATTTACTCGAACAGGCTGCAACTCAGAGTTTTACTGAAGACCAGGTTAAAACACTATTACTTATCACTCCGATTAATGAAAAGGAGGCAACTGAAAAATTAAGACAGGACCTTGTATTCTCTTCGGAAGGCGAGCTGCAGGCAGTTCTTATGGGATTAAACTTTGAGGAAGAAGGCATTACAAGCGAAGAGGAACTGATTTTCTGGCTAAGGGATCATGTAGATGAATATAATTTCACGCGACAAGACATCAATGATCTGATCATCAACAATATGCAGTCTGAATACCTATCCAAGTACAGAGATGATCTTGTTATGCTCTCGGAAAATGAGGCTCTTACCAAGGCTTTAATGGAAATGGATCTTTCGGAAGTCAATTCTCTCCAGGAACTTTACCAACAGCTTCTTTCCAATGCTGAGAAGTATGGCTATACAGCAGATGATGTCAATAGATTATTCGCAAAACTAGCTGAGAAAGAGGAGCTTAATGAGCTTCATTCCAATCTCACAGAGCTTGCTTCAGGAGATCTTAAGAAAGTGCTACAGGACCTGGATACGGAAAAGGAAGGCATCAAAACTCCTGTGGAGCTTATATCCTACTTAATGGATGAATCTGCTAACCATGATTATACAGATGAAGATGTAGTTGAACTTCTGCTAAATTATCTTGAGAAGGAAGATCTGGGTGAAATTATAAAGCTTCTGATAGGAACATCATCCGGGGAACTATTGAATCTGCTCTTGAATCTCGATCTTGAACAGAACAATATTAAAAGCCTGGATGACCTCTACAATTACCTGATTGAGCAGGCTCAATATTACGATTACACGGAAGATGATGTCATCAGGTTATTTCTGAACCTTTTGAAAATTCTCGAATACGAGCCTATAGTTCAGGAAATTGAGATGATTACAGATCAGGATTCAGCCGATAAACCCGGCAAGGGATGGATATTCTTTGTCCTGGGTGGAATCGGTGTAATTATCCTGATCATTCTCTTCACAAGAAGAAAGGAATCCGCGAAAAAGGAGGAAGAAGCCTGACCTAGGCAGTGAAACTTCCTGAAAATAATGCCATTCCCACTGAATCAACCTGTTATGGTAGCTACTGCATTAATAAATGCAATTCTATTTTCAATTATTCCAATTAAATTATAAATTTGCTAGACTACCACATAATCCATCCTTACATGAAAAAGATACAGCCTGTTCTTTTCCTGTTTCTTATGCTCTCTGGTATTGTCCATTCCCAGGAATACGAGGAAATTTTACGTAATGTTTTCTACGAAGCAGAATTCTGGATGGTCGAAGAAGCTTATCCGGATGCCTTATTGGAATACCAGAAACTGTATTCCCGGGGATACGAAAATAATTCAAATATCAATTACAGGATGGGGGTATGCTATCTGAATATTCCTGGAGAAAAGAAGAAGGCTATTCCATACCTGCTTAAAGCTGTGAACAATTTAACCCCCAGGTACAAGGAGGGAGTATTTAAGGAAACCAAGGCTCCCTATGATGCGCTACTCTACCTGGGCAATGCCTACCGTATAACCAACGAGTTGGATAAAGCTGTCGAAAATTACAATAAGTACAAGATATTGCTGGAGGACGATGAATCAGAGGAGGCCAGGTACACTGATAAACAGATTCAGGCCTGTGAAAATGCACGAAATGCAATGGATAACCCGGTTCTCTATATCAGGGAAAATTCAGGCGGAATAATCAATTCCGGTAGGCCCAGATTTTAATCCTGTTGTTTCTTCCGATGAAAGTATCCTGGTATATATGACAGCCCTGAAGTTTTATGATGCCATTAACATCACCCGAAAGCAGGAGGATGGTACCTGGGGGACTCCCAGGCAAATAACTGCAGAACTTGAGCCTGATGGCAAATTATTTGCAAACAGCCTAAGCCGGGACGGGACGGAACTCTACCTTAACCAGGAGGATGTATTTAATTCTGATATTTTGGTAAGTAAGTTTGAAGATGAGCGCTGGGGGAAAGCCACCCTTTTAAACAAAGAGATTAATACAAAATACTGGGAATCACATGCTTGCATATCCGGAGATGGTGAATCCCTCTTCCTTGCCAGCAACAGGAAAGACGGCCTGGGGGGAATAGATATATGGGTTAGTTCCAAAGGACCCGAGGGCTGGGAGGAACCGAAAAATATTGGAGATGTAATTAATACCGAACTAAACGAGGATCATCCTTTTCTCTCGGCAGATGGTAATATTTTATTTTTTGCTTCACAGGGACATTATAATATCGGAGGCTACGATATTTTCTATTCCGCAAAACAATCAGATGGCAGCTGGGGTGAACCCAAAAACATAGGATATCCCCTGAATACCACGGATGATGACCTGTTCTTTGTTCCAGTTGGCAATGGAGAATCCGGATATCAGGCATTGTTCTCAGAAGACAATATTGGGTCAAGGGATATACATCGCTATCAGAGGTTTGAGACCGAAGAAGCATACCTCGCGGCCCTTGCTCTGATGGAAAAAGATGTTCCTGATACTGAAACTGCAGAGGAAGTAGCTGAAACCTGTAGGTAGAAGTAACACCTCCACCTGTTGTGGAGAAACCCCGTGTTATGTATGTAATAAGGCCGGTCTTCTTTGCTTTTGACAAATTTGACCTGGGTGCTGAGGCAAAATCCACCCTGGATGATCTTGTTAAAATACTTGAAGTTTATCCTGAGCTTGAAATCCAGGCAATCGGCTATACTGATCATTTGGGATCAGATAACTATAATTTGATGCTTTCCAAAAAACGTTCAGCCTCGGTACTTAGATATATAAGCCAGCGGGGAGTAAATGCAAAAAGGATACAAACCCTTGGAAAGGGTGAAGCAAATCCTGTTGCAATAAATATCCATGCCGGATGGAACAGATAGTCCCGAAGGACGCCAATTAAATCGGAGGGTTGAGATTTTAGTTGTCACCCCCAATCTTTCAAATATAAAGGTTGAGGAAGTACAGGTACCAGACCGTTTGAAAAACTAATACCCGGCAACCATTTACTACTGTTTGTAGTCTATGTTCTGTGGACTCGAAAATTTTTTATCTTTATAGGACATTAATCTATAGTCCGACAATGAAAGGATTTCCAGGTTATATTATACTATCGGCATTCTTGCTCCTTTTTTACCAGTCCACTGCAGCCCAGGTAATTTCTGATCCGGAAGAGCTGTTCTCAGAAGGAGAATTCTTCTACCTGTCCGAGGAATACGAGGAGGCCCTCTACTTTTACCTGCAATTGGTTAACAAGTCTCCTAACAATGCCAATTTTAATTTCAAGGTTGGGGATACCTATCTGAATATCCCTGGACGGGAATATATGGCGATTCCATATCTTGAGAAGGCCATTACAAACACCAGCATCAAATACAAAAAACGCTCTTACAAGGAAAAGAAGGCTCCCCATTATGCGTATTTCAGCCTTGGAAATGCTTACAGGATTAATAACGAGACCGAAAAGGCATTGGAGATTTACCAGGTTTTTACCAATTCAGATGATTTCGAAGGGAATTACAATATCAGCATGGTGGAAGATGAGATCTGGGCTTGTGAAAGGGCTACCATAATCAGGGATGTACCTCTGGAAGTGAAATTTACAAAGCTTGAGAGTCCGGTGAACATCAATTCCGATAATACAAATGCAGTCCTTTCAGGAGATGGGAACACGGTGATATTTACCAGTGAACTTGCCTTTTATGATGCTATTCACCTTTCCCGAAAGGTGAATGGTCGATGGACTGAACCTGAGGTTTTGAATCCACAGGTGGGCTCAGATGGAGACATGTACCCCACCTCCCTTTCCTTTGACGGGAAGGAACTATTTCTGGTAAAAAGAAGTGAAGGGAATAATGAAATTTATGTCAGTACCCTGGGTGTGGATTTCTGGTCTAAGGCAGTTGCACTTGGACCCATCGGTTAATACTGGAGCAGATGAAACCCATGCCAGCATCACAGCTGATGGTAAAACACTCTATTTTACATCTTCCCGAAGGGGAGGATTAGGGGGATTAGATATCTATCGTTCCAATCGCCTGCCATCCGGTATTTGGGGAGAGGCAGAAAACCTGGGAGCGAAAATTAATACTCCGGAGGATGAAGAGACTCCTTTTCTTGCGGATGATGGGAAAAGGCTGTATTTCAGTTCGAAAGGGCATTTCAATATGGGCGGTCAGGATGTATTTTTCTCTCCGGTAACTGAGACGGGGAATTGGAAAGACCCGGTAAATATCGGATTCCCAATCAATACAACAGGCGATGACCTTTTTTATTATCCCATTGGGGACGGCAGCCAGGGTTTCATATCAAGAATTGAAAGGGACGAGGCTCATGCCTTTAACATTTACCATGTAAGTATCGGCGAAAGAAAAGTTGAATTTTCGGACTCATCAGGTCCCCTGGAATTCCCGGATGATTTTAGTCTGCATATACTCAAAGCCGGTAGCAGTGATACTTTAAGCATTCAATATCGCAAGGATAAAAACCTCTTCGAATCTTCTGATCCATCGTATAAAATTATCCGGGAGAACAAATAAAAACACCCACGGATTAACAATGATCCCGCTTACTGGAAAAAATATCAAACTGAGGGCCATGGAACCTTCTGACCTGGAGGTCCTGTATGAGTGGGAAAATGATCCCGCGAACTGGAAAGTGAGCAATACAATTGCTCCTTTTTCGAAACATGTTTTACAAAAATACATCGAAAATGCCCATCTCGACATTTATGAGGCCAAACAACTCCGGCTTATGATTGTCCGGATAGACCCTGATCCCGGAGATACAGAAATTATTGGTGCCATTGATCTTTTTGATTTCGATCCCCTGAATCTGAAAGCCGGTATTGGAATCCTCATTGCACGAAAGGAGGACAGAATGAAAGGAATCGCTACCGAAGCAATTTCCATCCTCTGTGAATATGCATTCCAATCTCTTCATCTTCACCAGCTTTATTGCAATGTTACCGAGGATAATGAAGCAAGCCTCGGATTGTTCGAAAAATTGGGATTTAGCGAAATTGGGAAGAAAGCAGACTGGGTAAGAAAGGAAAATGGATGGATGCGATGTTATCCTTTTGCAGAAGATTAATCCTCAGGATGGCTGAATCTCCTGCCACTGCGGGAGCCTGTCGGCAAATTCATACACAGCTTTGTCTTCATTCATACGGCAACAATAATGCTTTATCCCGTTGGTTACAACCAGCCAGGGCACCTTATAGGTCAGGTTATACAAACCAATCTGGTCAAATACTTCACTTGTTACCGGTACAGAAGGCGCCTTACACTCAACTAAAAATACCGGTTCTCCCTGCCGGTTATGAACAAGAATGTCCGTCCTTT
Source organism: uncultured Bacteroidaceae bacterium (assembly GCA_963777115.1). GTDB lineage: Bacteria > Bacteroidota > Bacteroidia > Bacteroidales > SM23-62 > SM23-62. The sequence continues at coordinate 174,335 of CAVZPP010000016.1, forward strand.
TCTTCATGCGGTTAAAACTAAATTCCTTCTCAACAGCAATGAGAGATGCCGGAAAATTCTGTTCCTTTACCAGGTATTGCAGAAAATTTTGCCTGACCCATTCTTCAGGGGTTAAAAGCACATATTTCTTCCGGAAAACATCAAAAATATACGATCTGCCCTGTTCAGATTTTATAGTGAAGGAATAAGTTGGTAAATTTAGACTTTCCATGACCTAAATATAACAAGGAGAATGAAGACTAAAAAGGATATTGTGATGGACTGGCTTGTAAGGTATACAGGGCAGCAGCTGGCAGATTTTGGGGAATACATCCTTCTTACAAATTTTGATCACTATCTCGACCGGTTTTGCGAGATACACAAAACAGCAATCATTGACAAAACGAAGCCCATGCCTTGTGCTACATCCGAAGGTATTACCATGATTAACTTTGGTATGGGCAGCGCCAATGCAGCAACCATTATGGACCTTCTAAGTGCCATCAACCCTAAGGCCGTTTTGTTTCTTGGGAAATGCGGGGGACTTAAAAAGAAGAATAAGCTGGGAGACCTGATATTACCTATTGCCGCAATCCGCAATGAAGGGACTTCCGATAATTACCTCCCATCCGAAGTTCCGGCACTACCTGCCTTTAGTCTGCAGAGAGCTGTATCATCGAATATACGCGATCATGGTAAGGATTACTGGACTGGAACCGTATTCACAACTAACCGGAGAGTCTGGGAACATGACAATGTATTTAAAAAATACCTGAAAAAAACAAGGAGTACTGCCATCGATATGGAGACTGCAACAGTATTTACCGTTGGATTCGCAAATAGTATACCTACCGGTGCCCTCCTCCTGGTATCAGACCAACCAATGATATCCTCCGGAATTAAAACTCAGGAAAGTGATACCAAGGTTACCGATAAATTTGTTGATGAGCACCTACTCATTGGAATAGATGCACTCAAAGAAATGAAGGAAGATGGACATTCGGTGAAGCATCTTCGTTTTTAATACTCCCCACATGACTTACCAGGAGATCCTGCAAGAACTTAAAAATAAGAAGTACAGTCCAGTGTATTTCCTGATGGGAGAAGAACCCTACTTCATCGATCTACTTACAAATTTTATTGAAGAGAATGTTCTCAGTGAAGAGGAAAAAACATTTAACCAGATTATACTTTATGGAAAAGATACGGACGTACCCGGAGTAATTGAGACTTCCAGAAGGTTCCCCATGATGTCCAGTCACCAGGTGGTGATTGTCAGGGAAGCACAGAGTTTAGCAAAAATCGAAGATCTCATTTATTATGTTGATAATCCGCTGGCATCCACGATCCTGGTTATCAATTATAAATATAAAAAGCTTGATAAAAGAAAAAAGCTATTCAAAGCTCTCGAAAAGAAAGGAGTGATCCTCGATTCCAGACGCTTGTATGATGATAAAATCCCTGCCTGGATTAACTCATATCTCGGGATGCACAAGAAGAGTATTGAACCCAAAGCTGCCATGATTCTCACGGAATTTCTGGGCAATGACCTTGGGAAAATTGCGAATGAACTGGATAAACTGGTCCTGATACTAGAGGACAGTGATGTTAAGATTAATCCAAAACATATAGAAGATAATATAGGTATCAGCAAGGATTATAATAATTTTGAGTTGAACAATGCACTTGCTCAGAGGAATGTTCTGAAGGCAAACCGTATTGTAAAATATTTTGAGAGTAATCCCAGGGCTAATCCAATCACACTCAGCATTACCTCCATGTACTTTTTCTTCAGTAAGTTGCTGAATTATCACTTTCTCAAAGACCGCTCAAGACGGAATGTGGCATCTGTACTTAAGATTGATCCCTATTTTGTCCAGGATTACGAACGTGCTGCAAAAAATTACAACCCTTCCAGGACTGTCAGAGCAATATCCCTGCTTAGGGAATTTGATCTCAAATCCAAGGGATTCGGCAATGTTTCAGTTTCTCATGGTGACCTGTTAAAGGAACTTGTATTTAAAATAATGCACTGATATGATCCTGTTTATTATTATCACTACCGTAATAATTACCCTCATTGCCTTCAACTCAGAGGAGGTCATGTCCAAACTCATGCTTAATCCCTACCAGGTTATTCAGAAAAAGGAATGGTATCGTCTTATAACACATGGATTCCTTCACGCAGACTGGCCTCACCTGATCATTAATATGATCGTACTATACTCATTCGGTAATAACGTATGGAATTGGTTCCTGCAACTAAGCACTTCAGGATATATTGACAGTCCCGCTCTAACATACAGCCTTCTTTATTTTGGTGGCATTATCATCTCATCCCTGATCACCCTGATCAGGCACAGGAATAATCGATGGTATAATTCTGTCGGAGCATCAGGAGCAGTTTCTGCGGTCATTTTTACAAGTATCTTTTTCTCACCCTTAGACAGGCTATACTTCTTTGCTGTTCTCCCCATACCAGGAATCGTATTTGGTATACTCTACCTGGTTTACAGCAGCTATATGGGCAGGAAAAACCGGGACAACATCAATCATGATGCACATTTCCTTGGAGCGGTGTACGGATTTATCTTTCCAATTCTTATTGACCTGGACCTGTTTTCCCACTTTATCGATGAGTTGTCGATCTTTTAGGAGTGGAATCTAATTGAGGCTGGGGTTTTCCGGGAAGTTAACCCAGGTTTTGTACTTGTCACCTGATTTTTCCAGAATATCTTTCCAGAGGTTGTCACCCGGACTGCACATGATTTGTTCGGTCCTCATTTCTGACACCAGCCAGGCATTTTCTGACAATTCGTTCTCAAGCTGCTTGGGTGACCATCCTGCATAACCCAGAAAAAACCGGATTTCTGTTTCCTCTATTTGTTTGCTTCTGATCATTTCCTTAACAGCCTCGAAATCACCTCCCCAATAAAGTTTGTCAAGTACCTGGACGGAATTAGGTATACGTACACCGAGTGTATGAATATAGTGGATGGTATTTGTATTTACAGGTCCACCTATGGAAACCTCTGTATTGATTTCAGGAAAATCGGACAGGACATCATTCACAGTCAGATCAACTGGTTTGTTTAATACAAAACCAACAGACCCATCCTCCGAGTGTTCTGTCAGGAGAACAACGGAACGGTGGAAATAGGTGTCATTCAGAAAGGGTTCGGAAATCAATACCCTGCCCTGTTTGGCAACCTTATTATTATCTATGCTGAAAAAATCGATATTTAAATCCATAATATCTTCATCAACAGCTTGCAATATATCCAAATTCGAGACAAAAATAACTCCCTTCAGTAGGGTTTTTTACTATTTAAACAAAATTTATAATGAACTTCATCATTGCTTTCCATAAAATACAACACCCATTTTGTTATATTGCATTTGAATATCACTCCGACCCGATGGAGGTTAGCAAAAAGAGACCCACATTACTAGCGGCATTCGTTCCGATTATATGCCTTATCCTACTGCTCACTCTGAATGTACTTTTTTTCGGGGAAGACACTCTATCCGGCGCTAACCAGATAGCTTTGTTACTTGCAGCCACCATAGCCGGTATCATTGCTATACGATTGAAATTCAATTATTCCTTCATCATGGATCAGGTAGTTAAAAGCATTGGATCTGCTATGCCTGCAATCCTGATTTTACTTTTAATAGGCTCACTTGCTGGCACCTGGTTGTTAAGTGGAGTAGTTCCTGTACTGATTTATTATGGATTAAAAATTATCCACCCAAGCATATTTCTGTTTGCAGCAGTCATAGCCAGCAGCGTTGTATCACTTGCTACAGGCTCGGCCTGGTCGACCATCGCTACTATCGGAATTGCTTTGCTTGGAATCGGACAGGCTCTTGGGTTTCCACCGGGACTGGTGGCAGGTGCTATTATTTCAGGTGCTTATTTCGGTGATAAAATGTCACCTCTTTCTGATACAACCAACCTCGCTCCTGCCATGGCTGGAACAGATCTGTTCACTCATATCAGGTACATGATGATCACAACAGTCCCTTCCATGATCCTGACACTGATAATTTTTCTGATTATTGGTTTTACAAATAATTATGTGAGTAGCGGTGCAGATGTAGAAGCTGTACTTGAACAGATTGAACAGAATTTTAATATTACACCCTTGCTGCTGATAGTTCCTGTCCTGCTTATCCTGGTTATAGTCAAAAAGGTCCCTCCCCTCCCTGCCATCCTGTTCGGATCTCTATTGGGAGCTGCTTTCGCCATCCTGTTTCAGCCTGAGATTATTAGTTCGGTCGGAGGAGAATTCGGTTACCTTAAACGTACCTACATTGCAGTAATGCAATCCATGTTTGGGGGAATATCCATAGTTACTGAAAACGCTCTGGTAAATGAACTTCTTTCAACCAGGGGTATGTCAGGAATGCTGGATACCATATGGCTGATCCTTGCTGCTATGGTTTTTGGAGGTGTGATGGATTCGGCAGGACTCCTTAAGCGAATCTCGGAAGCAATCATTTATTGGGCAAGATCTACAGGATCTCTTGTTGCATCGACAGTAATAACCAGTATTTTCTTTAACATAACGGCATCGGATCAGTATATAGCCATTGTGGTGCCTGGCAGGATGTTTGCCAAAACATACAGGGAAAGAGGATTAAAACCGGAGGTCCTGAGCCGGACACTGGAAGACGGGGGCACGGTGACCTCGGTACTTGTACCCTGGAACACTTGTGGGGCTACCCAGTCAAGGGTTCTCGGCATTTCCACTTTAACCTACCTACCCTACTGCTTTTTTAATATAATCAGTCCTTTAATGACCATCTTCATGGCCGTTATCAATTACAAGATCAGACGTTATGAAAAGGGAGAAGAAAAGATAATTGAGGATGCAACAGGAACTCAGCAATAATCTCTTAATTAATGTATCCGGGGATATTTTTCCGGTTTTGACTCATGCATCATATCATAAAGCACCTCAAAGACATTCTCTGCACTGGGATTTGAGAAATAGTCCCCGTCAGAACCATAGGCTGGACGGTGATCATTGCCTGTTATTGTCAATGGTGCTGAATCGAGATGCTTATATGCACCCTGGTCTTCCAATACTTTCTGCATCATAAAAGCTGTTGCCCCTCCCGGTACATCCTCATCAAAAAAGACTACCCTACCGGTTTTCCGGACTGATTCCAGAATCCTGTTTGGCAGGTCGAAGGGGAGAAGAGTCCGGACATCTATCAACTCTACATCAATATTGAAATCCTTTAATTGTTCGCATGCCTCCCTGGCTATTCTGACACAGGATCCGTAAGTAAGCAGGGTAATATCTTTCCCGGACCTGATTACTTCAGGGATGCCCAATGGAATTCTGAACTCACCCAGGTTTAATGGCATTTTCTCCTTCAGCCGGTATCCGTTCAGGGGTTCTATTACCAGAGCAGGATCATCGCCTTCGAGTAGGGTGTTATACATACCTGCAGCACTGGTCATATCCCTGGGCACACAGATATATACGCCCCGGATAGAGTTAATGACCATACTGAGTGGAGAACCTGAATGCCATATGCCCTCCAGACGATGTCCCCTGGTTCTTATAATCAGGGGAGCTGATTGTATGCCACGCGTCCTGTAATGAAGGGTTGCGAGGTCATCACTGATTGTCTGAAGTCCGTACAGGAGATAATCAAAATATTGTATCTCCGCGATGGGCCTGAGTCCCCTCATGGCCAAACCAATCCCCTGTCCAATGATGGTTGCTTCCCTTAACCCGGTATCTGTTACCCTGTGTTCACCATACTTCTCCTGAAGACCTTCCAGGCTCTGATTTACACCGCCTATCTTACCGGTATCCTCACCAAATGTCAACAAGAGCGGATGCTTCTCGAAAAGGCGGTCAAAATTCTCACGAAGCACTACCCTGCCCGCCACTTCTTCCGGATTCTCAGAAAAGGCAGGTGGAACAGAACTTACATTCAGAACGGATCGTTCGGTTTCATTATAGAGCAGGCTGCTGTAATGATCCCAGGCCTCCTCGTTATGCTTATTCAGCCAGATATTAATTTCTTCCTGAAGTCCTTTTCTGGCGGGACAGTCCAAACAAATATGCCTCAGAATCTTTTTTGCTGTTGAGAAATTATCCTTCCGAATGGGATTTCTAACCTGTTGCAGGTTTTTCCTTAGCAGAGTAATCTTGTCAATATCATCCGAGACACAAACACATCTTTTGTTTCTAAGAATACTTACCAGCTCCTCGCGTTCACCCTTAATTGTTTCAGAATAATTCTTCCAGGCTGCATTTCGGGCAATATCCACTTCTCTTTCGGCAGATTTCTCAAGTTCATCCAATGCTTCTTCAGAAGCAATCTCCTTTTCAAGAATCCATTCCCTCATTTTTTTCAGAGGATCAAATTCTTTCTCCCATTCAAGTCTCTCCCTTGATTTATAACGCTCATGAGAGCCGGATGTTGAATGGCCAAGGGGCTGATTCATCTCATCGATATGGAATAATACAGGTACATGTTCATCCCTGCATTTGCCAATGCCTTCTTCAAAAATCCTGCATAGTCCGGCATAATCCCAACCTTTGGCCTTATAGATTAATATCCCATTTTTTCCGTTACCCTGTTCAAATCCTTTTAAAGCTTCAGAGATACTTTCTTTTACAGTCTGGTAATCACGTGTTACGGAAATACCATAACCATCGTCCCAAACGGCCATTGCCAAAGGTATTTGAAGGACCCCGGCTGCATTCATCGTTTCGAAGAAATGTCCCTCCGAGGTACTGGCATCTCCAATCATCCCAAAAGCTACTTCGTTTCCCTTATCCGAGAATTGCTTGTACTTCTTGAGCTCCGGATTATCCCGGAACAAGCGGGAGGCATAGGCCAGTCCAACAAGTCTGGGCATTTGTGAAGCTGTAGGGGAAAGATCAGCAGCTGTATTTTTCTGATTCATCAGATTCTTCCATGAACCATCAGGATTAATATTAGCTGTTGCAAAATGGTTATTAAATGACCTGCCTGAATTACCAGGGTTTATCTCAGGATTTGTATCGCCGTATATCTGGGAAAAGAATGCAGTGGGGGTCACTATCCCTGCAGCCATAAGAAAGGTCTGGTCCCGGTAGTAACCCGACCTCCAGTCCCCTTCCCTGAATTGTTTGGCCATGGCAATTTGTGCAAGTTCCTTCCCGTCACCAAAAATTCCGAATTTAGCTTTGCCGGTTAATACCTCCTTTCTCGCAACAATACTGCATTTTCTGCTCAGTTGTGCAAGCCGGTAATCATCCAGGATTTCTTTGATAAATGCCTGGTATGATATCTTATCCCTGATCTCAGGTATCATGGTTGTTTTCAATGCAGCTAAAGATATAAAGTTAATGAGAATTATTCTAAATAACTCCCGATAAACAATCACCGGGAGTAAATTGTTTCCCTTTAAAGTATTATCTTTGTGCTATGATTCTTAAAGTACTTTTATTATCGATTATCCTGCTTGGAGTTGCTTTCGTGGGACTTGCGTTTCGGGCTTTATTTATTCCCGGAGGAAGGTTTCCCCAGACATCCATCGGTAAAAATAAGCAAATGGCAAAACTCGGTATCACCTGTGTAAAGCATGATGAATATAAATGCTGGAAGCATGGGGGAACAGGAGGACCTGGTTGCGGTTGCGGTTAATCTCCCTTGATAAGTATTTTTTTCATCCCGTCGGTGTACCAGATCCGGTATTCACCTTTCTTATCATTATAAATCAGGTAGGCATCCAGGGCTGACTGCTCAAGAAGAAATTGCCGGCTTTTTTCAAATCCCATGACCATAAATGCTGTGGCATAGGCATCTGCCCGCATGCAGTTATCTGCCAGTATCGTAGCACTCAACATACCATGCTGAACCGGGTAACCGGTCTTTGGATTAATTGTATGAGAGTATTTCATCCCGTCTTGTTCATAATACTTTCGGTAATTCCCGGAGGTAGCGAGGGAACGCTCTGAGAGTTCAACAATCGCCTGCAGATCTACTCCGGGTACCTGCAATCCTTCTACAGGCCGGTCTATTCCAACTTTCCAGTCCATTTCCTTGGGATTGTGTCCTTTTGTCCTCAATTCTCCTCCTATTTCCACCAGGTAATTCAGAATCTCCAGAGAATCCAGGTATTCACATAATACATCTACAGAATACCCTTGTGCAATTGCATTCATATCCAGCATGACCCCTTCGATATGTTTCTCAATGATGTTTCCGGATGTAATGGAAACTTTCTCCATACCAACATATTGTTTGAGGCTATCGATAAGCGAGGGTGTGATTTCTGATTTCTCCGTAAAGCCAAAACCCCAGGCATTTACCACAGGGGCTACAGTTATATCAAATGCACCATCGGTCGCCTTATAAACATCACTGGCCTCATTAAAACATGTCAGTAAAAATTTATCCGCAGTCAGAAGTTTTTCTCCCTGGTTAAATCTTGAGATCAGGGATGTCTCAATATAGGTTGATAGCGAGAGGTCAAATTTCCCAAGAAGTTCTTCAAGTTCCTTCTGGTAATTTGTGTTGTCAGGGGACTGGTATGTAATATTGTAGGTTGTACCCTGTGTATATCCGGATATCTTTATCCATTCCCCCTTATCGGATTCCTGGCAGGCATGGTTGATGAAAACGAGCAGGAGTACGCTCGTCCCGAAAAATAGTTTTCTCATAAATATTGGGTAATTATCCGCCGAAATCATCAAATTCGATCATCTCGTCCGGTACACCCAGATCGTAGAGCATTTTTAGTACAGCATCATTCATCATAGGAGGGCCGCAGAGATAATACTCCATCTCTTCAGGTTCCTCAAGCTTACTTAGATATTCGTCATATAGGACCTGGTGAATGAAACCGGTCTTGCCATTCCAGTTATCTTCCGGTACTGGTTCAGAAAGGGCAATATTGAAATTAAAATTAGGAAACTTATCTGCAATCTCCTGGAATTCATCTTCATAGAAGATTTCTCTCTTTGAACGGGCTCCGTACCAGTAGGATACTTTCCTGTCGGTTCCCTCGGTATGGAAGAGATGGAATATATGAGATCTGAGAGGCGCCATTCCTGCTCCACCCCCGATATAAACCATATCACGTTTGGTTTCCTTTATATGGAATTCTCCATAAGGACCCGATACGATGACCTTATCACCTGGTTTCCTTGAGAAAATATAGGAGGAACAAATACCTGGATTAACTTTCATGAATCCTCCTTTTGATCTATCCCAGGGGGGTGTGGCGATCCGAATATTAAGCATAACTATATTCCCCTCAGCAGGGTGATTAGCCATTGAATAGGCACGATAAGTTTCTTCCGGGTTCTTCATCTTCAGATCCCACATATTGAAATTATCCCATTCATCCCTGTATTCTTCTTCAACATCAAAATCCTTAAAGTTAACTTCGACTTTCGGTACATCAATCTGAACATAACCTCCGGATGCAAAATCGAGGGTCTCTCCTTCAGGAAGGCGGACAACAAATTCCTTTATGAAAGTTGCCACATTATGGTTTGAAACAACTTCGCATTCCCATTTCTTAATGCCCATTACGGATTCGGGAATACTGATCTTCATATCACCCCGGATCTTCACCTGGCAACCAAGCCTCCAGTTATCCTGTTGCTCCTTACGGGTAAAGAAACCTTTTTCGGTCTGAAGGATGGATCCTCCACCTTCAGTAACCTGGGCTTTACACATGGCACAGGTTCCTCCACCTCCACATGCAGAAGGGAGGAAAATGTTCTGGGTACTCAGTGTATTCAGGAGAGTACTTCCCGGACTTACAGTTAATTCCTTATCATTTACCTGCAGACTAACCTCCCCCTGTGGTGTAAGCTTAGCCCTGGCATACAGCAGCATCATTACAAGTGACATAATGATCACCAGGAAAATTAGTATACTGATCAGGATTATTCCAAATTGCGAAACTAATAGCTCCATTTCCGTTTTCGTTTTAAAGTTTGATACCCATGAAGCTCATGAATGCAATTCCCATGAGTCCGGTAATAATAAAGGTGATTCCCAATCCACGTAAAGGAGGAGGAACATCTGAATATTGAATTTTTTCGCGGATTGCGGCTATTCCTACAATGGCAAGAAAGAATCCGACACCGGATCCAAGTCCGAATACCGTAGCCTCAGCAATATTGGCATATTCACGTTCCTGCATGAAAAGCGAACCTCCCAGGATAGCACAGTTTACAGCAATCAAAGGGAGAAATATTCCCAATGATGAGTACAGAGCAGGAGCAAATTTTTCCACTACCATTTCAACGAGCTGAACCATAGAGGCTATAACTGCAATAAAAAGGATAAAACTCAGGAAACCAAGGTCCACGTCAGCAAGCGCGGGACTGATCCATTCCATTGCTCCGGCTTTTAAAATATAGTTTTCAATGAGAAAGTTGATAGGCAGAGTGAATCCCAGAACAAATATTACTGCGAGTCCCAGTCCCGTTGAAGTTTTTACTGTCTTCGAAACAGCAAGGTAGGAACACATACCCAAAAAGTATGCGAACACCATGTTGTCAATAAATATCGACTTTACAAATAGGCTTACATAGTTCTCCATAGCTTACTCTTTTCTATTAGGATTCAATAAGATCCTTGTTCTTTGAACGTTGTACCCAGATGATGATGCCAACGGTAATAAGAGCCATCGGAGGCAGAATCATCATTCCATTATTAACATAACCGGTTTTATATAGCCCGATCTTTTCAAATACAGGGAATCCCCAGATCGTTCCTGATCCAAGCAATTCCCTAAAAAATGCCACAATTATCAGGATGGCTCCATATCCCGCAGCATTCCCTATCCCGTCAAGAAAAGACGGCCAGGGCTTATTTGCAAGTGCAAAAGCCTCCAGCCGACCCATAATTATACAGTTTGTTATTATAAGTCCCACGAAAACCGAAAGCTGCTTACTTACATCATAAGCAAAGGCCTGAAGAACCTCATCAACCAGGATAACCATGGTGGCAATAATTGTCAATTGTACGATGATCCTGATCCTGGGAGGAATAGAATTCCTTAACAGGGATATAACAACATTGGATACAGCCATCACTGCTACCACAGACAGGGCCATTACTACCGAATTCTCAAGCTTTACGGTAACAGCCAGGGCAGAACATATCCCCAGAACCTGGACTGTAATGGGATTGCTGTCATTCAGCGGATCCCTCAGCAATTTCATATTCTTGCTGGAAAACAAGGGTTCTCTCTCACTCATGGTTTGTATTTTTATTTTTAAAATAAGTTTCATAATTCCCCAGGCAATCAAAAAGCATCTCCTGGAGTGCTACTGAAGTAATTGTTCCCCCGGAAATAGCATCCACAGCATGGGGATCATCTGAGTTTGTATTGCCTTTAAGTACCTTAACAGAGGTAAATTTACCAGCTTCATCGAAAATCTTTTTTCCCAGAAACTGTACCTGGAAAAAGTCTTCCTGTATCTCAGCGCCCAGTCCAGGAGTCTCCTTAGCGTGTGCGAATATTGCTCCGTAGATAGTAGACATATCCGGCTCTAATGATACATATCCCCAGATAGGGCCCCATAAACCCTTCCCCTGAAGGGGCACGATTACAATTTCATTCCCGTCTGTTGATTTATAGATAAATACAGGCAGGTTCTTCTCCTCATCGGATTTATTCAGCTCCTCCTTCAGGTTAACATTGAAGGCATCGACGCTTTCAAGAATCCCTCCATCCATGCCAACAACAAAAGATTTGGTAATATTATCGGCATATTCCTTCTCAACGTATGTACTTTTATTTTCCGCCTCATCAACTTCTGTGGCCAGGCCAACTGAACGCAAAATATCCAGTTTCTTTTCAACTTCCACATTTTTCTCCTGGTAAGGCCGCAATGTCTCAGCGACAAATGTCAGGAGTGTGGCAACAATTACCACCATAACTGTGGCAAAGATGAAGATGTATGTATTGCTGTAACTCTTCATTGCTTATATACTGTTAGCGTTTGTATTTACTTTGGCTCTCTTGAGACGCTTTTTCATATGCGCCTCAACCACATAATGATCGATCAGAGGGGCAAAGACGTTCATTAGTAATATGGCCAACATGACACCTTCCGGGAAAGCCGGATTCAGTACCCGGATTATTATGGCCAGTATACCAATCAGGAACCCATAGATCCATTTACCTTTATTGGTCTGGGCAGCAGAAACAGGGTCAGTGGCCATGAAGACTGCTCCAAAGGCAAATCCTCCCAGCATCAGATGCTGCCAGAACGGAATCTCCATTAAGACGTTTCCCCCGAAGATGTTCAAAAGGATTGCCATTGCACCGCCACCGGCAAAAACCGATAACATGATCTTCCAGCTTCCTATCCCTGTAAATATCAGGATAGCGGCTCCGATCAGAATGGCAAGGGTTGACGTTTCTCCAATCGAACCAGGGATTGTTCCAATAAACATATCCATGGCAGACATGACATTTCCATTTGTGTTTAGAATCTGGGGCTCATTTATAGCAGCCTGTCCAAGAGCTGTAGCACCGCTGAATCCGTCGATAATCCCCTCTCCCTTCAGTAAACCTTTAATCCATACCAGGTCTCCCGACATATAGGTAGGATAGGCGAAAAACAGGAATGCCCGGGCTGTGAGGGCAGGATTAAGAATATTCATTCCTACACCTCCAAAAACCTCCTTCCCGATAACAACTGCAAAAACAGTAGCCACGGCGACCATCCAAAGCGGCGTATCAATGGGCAATATCATCGGTATAAGAATCCCTGAGACGAGGTATCCTTCGGCAACTTCATGTCCCCTGATCTGAGTTATAATAAACTCTGTTCCGAGTCCAACTACATAAGAAACAACCAGTATGGGGAACACCCTCAGAAAACCGAACCAGAAATTCTCCAGCAGGCCCCGTTCGAGACCCATTGCCAGTGAGTTTTGGTAACCTGCATTCCACATACCAAGCAGAAGTGCCGGAACAAGCGCAATTACCACCACAATCATTGTCCTTTTCATATCCATGGCATCGCGGATATGTGATCCTTTCTTCGTTACCGTATTGGGAACGAACAGGAAGGTCTCAAAGGCCTCAAAAGTAGATTGGAGGTAGGCGAACTTGCCTCCTTCCACAAAATTCGGCTTGATCTTGTCTACAAACCTTCTAAATGAATTCATATTATTATAGAATGAATTATCAATTTTGTTTTATTCTAATTCTTTGATCATCAGATCAATACCCTGCCTGACTATGGATTGGATCTCTATTTTTGAGGGACAGATGAACTCACAGAGTGCGAAATCCTCCTCCCCTACTTCATAGATCCCCAGAGCTTCCATTTTCTCAAAATCATCCACAAGGATTGCTTTGAGCAGTTGCATTGGGAATATGTCCATCGGCAGCACTTTCTCGTACTCCCCGGTCAGGACAAAGGGCCTTACTCCACCTTTAAGGTTGGTATCGATCCTGTATTCCTTACCCGGGGTCATCCAGGTTGGAAAAGTATGTGATAGACTGAATTTCTTAATTCCTGGCAAAATCCAGCCAAACATTTCATAATGATCTCCTTCAGGAAGAACAGTAACCTGGCTATCGTAATAGCTAAGATATCCAATCTTATTAATTTTTGTACCAGTTAAAGCATTACCACTTATATATCTTAAATTACCTTCCTTCACATTGCCCTTAACAAATGGTTCTATGGATGTACCCCCAATAACCTTATAATATAAAGGTCTCTCAACCTCGGATCCTGTCAATGCAATGGTCTTTGTAGCATCATATTTCCCGGTCTCAAACAGACGACCGATGATAATCACATCCTGAGGATTCACATACCAGACAACCTCTTCCTTTTCTACCGGATCAATCTGATGGATCTGTATTCCAGGCAGACCCGCTGGATGTGGACCTTTGAAGTAGTGCAGGCTTACACCTTTTGCCTGAGTAAAAACATCCGAGGCAGGATAAGCAGCATTTAAAGATAGATGAACCTCTCCTTTTGTCAGTTTCCTCAAGGCATTGATACCCGTCTGGAATGAGCTTCCCTGCCCTTTCACGATGTAATCCATATCCGGTGCAAGAGGAGCGGAATCAAATCCGGAAATAAATATGGCCTTGGGTTCATTCTGCGGTCTGGCAATGACTGCATAAGGTCTCTGCCTGATTGAAGGCCAGATCCCGGCATCCAGGATTTTTTGTTTGATATCCTCGGGACTTAGCTCCTCCGGATCAGCGGACTTGAAATCAATAGACTCATTCTTCCCGTCAGAATCAACGATGACTTCAAGTATTCGTCTTCTTTCACCCCGGTTAACGGCCTTTACGACACCGCTTACAGGTGATGTGAATTTGATTTCGGGTCTTAATTTATCAAAGAAAAGGACAGAACCAGCTTTAACCTTATCATCAGGCCTGGAAGCCAGTTTGGGTGTGATTCCCGGAAAATCAATGGGCTTTGTGGCGTATGATGTTGCAGGTTCTGCTTGAGAGATGATCTTTTCAGCTGTTCCTTTAAGTTTGATATCAAGACCTTTTCTGATCTTAATTACCTTGGACATGGAATAATTTTTGATTAGGAATTTACGTTTGACAAAAATAGGTATTTTTAGATTTCCTGCAAGATGGATTGCTTGGATATTAGCGCATAGTATCTTACATGTAAAATTCTCAATATGTTGATATTTAGATAATTGATCAGGATCTGCAGGCAGGTTACTTAATAACATTATTAAATGCGATTAATCAAGTTTATTATCAGTCTAAATAAAACCCTCTTTTTTGCGGGTTTTCTACAGCTTATTCCTTTTAATTCTTCATCTGCCCAGGAGGACTTTTATGCTGATAGAATTTACGGTGAAAATATCCGAACGGTCCAACTGCACAGGACAGGCTGGGATCTGTCCTATCCCATCATTGAACTGAACAGCCCTGATCGCATTTCCCTGAGTTTTGATGATTTGAGCAGCGAGATAAAAAACTATTCCTATACCATCGAACATTGTGATGCGGACTGGTACCCCTCTGGATTATCTCCGGATGAGTATATGTCTGGATTCAACCATCAGCCCCTGCAGGACTACGCACTTTCCTTCAATACCTATGTGAATTATGTTCATTATAAAGTGACATTACCGAACGAAGATGTGGAAATTCAAATATCCGGGAACTATGTAATAAAAATTTTTGAGGACTATGACGAAAACAACCTGGTTCTTGTCCGGCGATTCTCCGTCTCAGAATCTCTGGCCAGTGTTCACGGCGTTGCAGGCCGGTCTGTACTTAATGATTACCGGGATGACGGTCACCAGGTAAATTTCAAGGTCAGCCTTGGCGCAGTGAATGTGAGTGATCCTTTTTCCGAGATCAGAGTGACCATTCAGCAGAATAACCGATGGAATATGTCCATCCGGGAACTAAAACCCGTTTTCGTCCGGGAGGATGAACTTGATTATCACCACCAGTCCGGCAATGTCTTTAAAGCAGGGAATGAGTACAGGTACTTTGACATAAAGAGTATAAGGTATATGGCAGAAATGATTCAGGAGATTGACTATCAGCCTCCGCACTACCATATCTACCTTTACCCTGATGGCCCTCGAAACAATGGACAATATTTCTACCATGAGGATCTTAACGGTAGATTTTATATAGAAGTACAGGAAGGTGTGAACAGGGACACCGAATCAGATTATGTTCATGTGCATTTTACCTTACCTTTTGATGCCCCACTAATTCACGGGGATCTGTTTGTATCCGGAGCCCTGAACAACTGGGAATTCAATGATATTAACCGGATGGAATACAATTTCGAGAAAAAGGCCTATGTACTGGATATGCTTGTGAAGCAGGGTTATTATAACTATGAATATGTTTATATAATGGAAGATTCCCGGTTTCCGGATGCAAGCTATCTTGAGGGAAGCTACTTTGAGACTGAAAATGACTACATCGTATATGTCTACCTGTCAACCACAACCTCAAGGTATGACAGGCTGATCGCTTACCAGATCCTGAATTCGATTAAGAGATAATTACAGGCCGATCTGGTCGGCAATCTCCTTCATGGCATTAAGGCTGATCTCAACAAATTCCTGCAGAGAAATACCAATTTCTTCACATTCCATGATGGTCTCCCTGTTGACAGATGCAGCAAAAGCTTTTTCCTTCATCCGTTTTGTAATTGATTTTGGCTTAACGGATGCGATCTTTTTATCAGGATAGATCAGGGCGGTGGCATAGATCAGTCCGGTTATGGTTTCTCCTGCAGCCAGTGCATGCTGGAATTCTGAATTTCTGGGAAGGCCTGTAGCCATCTCATTGTGCATCCTTATAGCATCAAGGATTTCCGGATTCAGGTCAAATTCTTCCAGCAATTCCTCAGCTTTGAGCCCATGAACCGCAGGATCAGCATTGCTTACTTCTACATCTATATCATGAAGCAGGCCGGCAAATCCCCAATCCTCCTCATCTTTTCCCAGTCTTCGGGCCAGAGCTCTCATCACAGCCTCAGAAGACAAGGAATGGTATAACATTTTTTCATTTGTTACATGTTTTCGCAATAATGCCAGGGCTTCCTCGCGTGTCATTTTTTTATAAATTTATTGCCTGTATAGAAATTCATGTTTTTATGGATAAACCTATTGACAAAAATATCAATATTGAGGAATTGATAGCAATATTACCGGCTTCGGTAAGCTATCTTTCCAAAAAAGGTATTAAATGTATAGCTTGTGGGGAGCCTATCTGGGGTACTCTGGAGGAGGCAGCCCTTGAAAAAGGATTCAAGCAGGAGGAAATTGAGAAGGTCATTGCTGAATTAAATGCCCTCTCAAAGGAATAATTTACTGAAATCAGCCAAACAATTCATCAGTATTTTTGTTCTTAAAGTACTTCCATTTTGGAAAAACGACTGAAAATGATTCAATTTACCCAATGAAAGTGGTTTAACATGATCTATCTTACACGAAGAGAAAGGTTTAATGCAGCTCATCGGCTTTTTCGAGATGATTGGAGCGAAGAGAAAAACAGTCAGGTCTACGGAAAATGCGCCAATCCCAACTGGCATGGTCATAATTATATACTATTTGTAACCATCAGGGGGAATATTAAACCAGAGCTGGGATACGTGGTTGATCTGAAAACCCTAAGCAAAGTAATCAGGGTAAACATTATCGATAGACTTGACCACAAAAATCTGAATATCGAGGTAGATTTTTTAAAGGGGATGATCGCATCCACTGAAAACATCACCATGGCTATCTGGCAGGAACTTGAACCGGAGATAAAGGCCCTGGATGTTGAACTTCACAGCATCAGGATTGAAGAAACTGAAAATAATTTTGTTGAATATTTTGGACCTTAAGCATTTCACATATGGAAATAAAAAATAATGGGCATGGAGATCCTGGAAATGAGGGATACCAGAGAGTAGATAAATTTGACGACCAAAAAACCGAAAAGCTTACTACTTTATATAGGGAGGTTCTCAATACTCTTGGGGAAGACATTGATCGGGAGGGACTGGAAGACACTCCTTTGAGAATGGCTAAATCCATGCAGTTCCTGACTCATGGTTATAATATAAATCCTGATGAGATTATCAACTCGGCCAAGTTCAACGAGGACTATCAGGAAATGGTTATTGTGAAGGATATTGATCTATTCTCCATGTGTGAACACCATCTCATTCCATTTTTTGGCAAAGCCCATGTTGCTTACATTCCAAATGGACAGATTACAGGCCTCAGCAAGATTGCCAGGGTGGTTGAAGCTTACTCCAGAAGGTTACAGGTACAGGAGAGACTTACAATGCAGATCAGGGATTGTCTGCAGTCCACTCTTAATCCACTTGGTGTAGCAGTCGTAATTGAAGCCAAGCATCTCTGCATGGTGATGCGAGGTATCCAGAAACAAAACTCGGTTACGACAACTTCCGCATTTACCGGAGAATTCCTGAATAAGGCTAGCACAAGAGAAGAATTAATTCATCTTATTGGTGTACATCTGTCTTAGGAGATTTATCGATTATTGCACTATTTTTGTGCGACTAATATTAATATTATGAAGGCATTTGTATTCCCCGGACAGGGGGCCCAGTATCCCGGAATGGGAAAAGATTTATTTGATCAATATGAAGGAGCAAAAGCTCTTTTTGAAGAAGCCAACAATATTCTCGGCTTTAATATTACTCAACTGATGTTTGAGGGAACTGTAGAAGATCTTCGTCAGACCAAAGTAACCCAGCCAGCCATTTTCCTTCATTCAGTTATTCTTGCCAGTACAATTGAAGATTTCAAACCTGAAATGGTTGCAGGGCATTCACTCGGTGAATTTTCATCCCTGGTGGCAAATAAAGCGCTTTCTTTTGGCGATGGACTAAGGCTGGTTGCCCAGCGTGCCCTTGCCATGCAGAAAGCATGTGAGGCAGAACCCTCAACCATGGCTGCCATTATAGGTATGGAGGATGCCCAGGTTGAGGAGGTATGCAGAGACATTGATGATATTGTCGTCCCGGCCAATTATAACAGTCCCGGTCAAATTGTTATATCAGGATCAATTCCCGGTATTGATAGGGCAGTAGAAAAATTAACTGAGATGGGTGCTAAAAGAGCTATCAAACTAAGTGTCGGTGGTGCATTTCATTCTCCCCTTATGGAACCTGCCCGACAGGAACTGGAAGCAGCCATTGTATCCACCCCTGTAAACCAGCCTATTTGTCCTGTTTATCAGAATGTAACAGCAGAACCAACATCAGATCCTGAAGTTATACGTAAAAACCTGGTGCTTCAGCTGACTTCTCCTGTACGATGGACACAGACAGTGAAAAATATGCTCAGAGACGGTGCTTCCTCATTTACCGAGGTTGGTCCTGGTAAAGTATTACAGGGACTGATAAAGAAAGTTGACAGGGCTATCCCTACCGAAAGTGCTTAGCCAGATTTCTGAAACTGCTTAGAGACTAAAGGTCCGAGTACTCCGTTGGAAAAAGGTAAAACTTATCACTGTGAGAAACCGTTTTCTTATACTTCGGTATCTCCTTCATCCTGAGCCATTCCTCATTTGTCCTGAATGAATTCCAGTGTTCTGTCTGGGACTCCTTGCTTGAAAAAGTAGTCAAATACATTAAATTTGGCATAGCTGCACCTGAGATGACCTCTCCAAAAAATACCGGCTGAAAATCCAAATCCTTAAACAACTGGCACTCCCCTTCGTCGTTAAACATAGCCACCTTGGTTTCATATTTTTTCTCAGTAGGACCCTCATAAGATCTAAGCTCATATACCTGTTCTGATGCTGGTGTGGTATGAGTAGGAACTCCAAATTCAGGCATTCCTGTAAAAGCTCTTAGTAAAATACTCTGAATACGTTTATATGGAACATTATCAGGATCAGCCTCAATGTAATCCGTGCCGGCCTTAAGGTATTTTTTGTCCATTTTTAATTTTCCATCAAGCTTCTCAAACTCATCCAGGGATTTAAAGGGTATCAGCACCATAATGAAATTATCAGTGTTTTCCTCAAGCTCATGGGGTTTGAAAACGCCCACCTTCGCTATGCCCGCCCTGTGAAGTGCCGGAAGATATGCAGTCTCAAAGTACTGATCCAACTGTTGTTCCTGCTGTTCAGAATCTAAGGAATAAATCTTAATCTGGTAATAATCCCTCGCCAGGGCTGTACTGAATCCGGCAAAACATAGTAAACAGGTTAATAAGATTCCCGGAATAATTTTTTTTGAAAAAGCTAAAGTCATCATGTTCTTCATTTAAGATATTGGTTAAAATTATATTCTATCTGCAGGTGGAAGAGATCTCTCTCTCAATAAATTTGGAATCCCCGGATTCCGTGTAGAATTCATTCAGGTAAGAGATCATATTTTTCTTTTCAACATCAGTAAGGTATTCAAAGTCATTAATAAGATCAAATATACTTTCTTTTTTAGAAACCAACTCATCAATCGATTTCTGATAATCTGCGGAGTTCCTGCAGGGTCCAAGAAAGTACCGCTCTTTAACAGTTTCTATACCTAAGGTCCCACCGGGTATAGCATAATGGGCATTTACCAGTCCGGTATAGTCAAAATCGTAGGGAACTGGAATTACGTTAAAAACCATAGGATTTGTGTCACGGAGGATCTTAACATTATGTCTGCCTGCGATTGAATAATCACTGTTTCCGATCAGATACTGATACATGGCCATCGTATTGGTCATGGCAGTATCTGTCATTTGCATACCCACCCTATCACTCTTAAGTGGCATCATATCTAATCTTTCCGCGAGCATTATTTCGGGCTCAATTAAAAATGCCCATCTGTCAGTCTCCCTGTTCTTTCTACTTGTATCAATATATTTCATCTTGACCAACCGGACCCGGAAACTGTAAGGGGTTATCAAACTGTAAATTTTATAAATCAGGTATTCTTTCAAAACGTAGGTTTGGAAAGTACCTGAATTACCACAATGGGTTACCAGTTTCATCTTCGTTGTATTTTGAAGATACATATTCTCTTTTTCAGCTTTCCTTATATTAATCCAGATGGGAGGGAATGTGCATACTTCCTGTCTATTCTTACCTCTAGCCATGACCCTGACGATCCTATGTACGTCATTTACGGGATCTCCCATATGGTAAATAAGTTCAGCCTCCAGGTATTTATCCTTACCCTGCATTTTCCTGAATTCTTTCATGTCATATGACAGGGTAATAGAGGCCGGCTCTTCCTCTGCGAAAATATCAGTTTTCAGAATCAGAGAATCCTCAATAGCATATGAATCAGCACTCTCCTGGGAATAGACATATATTGAAATTATAAGAAAAAAAAATGATGCGATTAATTTCGGGGTCATTATTAGGAGTTTTAATGTTCAATAACTTGATATTCAAAGATAAGTATTTTGCAGATTGTCATTCAAAACTCAGTAAAATAAAATCCAATCAAATTTTTCAGTAATTTGTGAGCTTATTCTTATTAATCTTACAATTGAAAAACTAATTAAGATGAACCTCTTTGTCCAAAATATGCTGATATTCTGGTATAATATTGCCATCGTTTTTGTAATAGGAAGGTTCCTGTATTATGCCAACCAGGGTAAAAAGGAATACCTGTTTACGTATATCCTTCTGGCTGCGGTAATTTCCTTGCTATGTCTCCTTATACAAAGAGTCGAATTAAGCCTTGGATTTGCCATCGGCATTTTTGCCATTTTCGGGATCATCCGTTACCGGACTGCCCCGATCTCTCCCAGGGAAATGACATATATTTTTCTCAGCGCAGGAATAGCTGCTAAGAATACCCTGGCTTTATCTGAGATTGAATTTTACAAGATCCTTCTAACCGACATAAGTCTTCTGCTTATAACCGGTGTCCTGGAATACTTCCTTTACAGGCAAAAGCTAAGCATCAAATACATCATCTATACTAACCTGGACTTGATCCACCCGGATAAGCGACCTGAATTATTTGAAGATCTGAACTTAAAATACGGGATAAAGGAGATAGAAAAAATTAAGGTTGGTAAGATTGATGCTGTAAAAAATTCCGTTCGCCTTCAGATTTCCTTCAAAGATTCCGGAGACAATAATTTCAGTGACGAATAGAGTGAAATTAAGTCCAGCTTTTTACTTAAATTTGCCCTTTCGTTTCAGTATATAAGCTGAAGCCATCCATTGCTATAAGAATTATCAAATGAAGGTATTAAAATTTGGCGGATCCTCAGTTGGCACTCCCGAAAGGATTATGGGTGTAAAAAAGATCGTAGAGAGTCAGACAGAACCCAGTATTATTGTAGTTTCAGCTTTCCAGGGGATAACCGACCAGCTGGAGGAGGTAAGCCGGATGGCCTGTGAGAGGGATGAAGGGTATAAAAATCTGCTAAAGAAGATTGAGCAGCGTCATTATGATTCTGTAAAGGAATTATTCCAGGTAAATCAACAAAGCAATATTCTCGCAGGGATTAAGGTATTGATAAACGAACTTGAAGAAACACTTCACGGAGTATTCCTTCTCCAGGACCTGACAAATAAAACTCAGGATACAATTTCCAGTTTCGGGGAAAGACTTTCCTCGTTTATTATTTCCCTGAAAATAAATAATGCGTATCTGGTTGAGGCAAGGGACATAATAAAGACCGATAGTACTTTTGGGAAAGCCATAGTGCTGTTTAACCAGAGCAATCCCCTTATCCAGGAACATTTTAAATCTCTACAGAATTATGCGATTGTTCCCGGATTCATTGCCAGCAATGAAAGCGGGGAAACAACCACTCTTGGCAGAGGGGGGTCTGATTATACGGCAGCCATACTGGCAGCCGCAACCGATGCAAGCATTCTGGAGATATGGACCGATGTTGACGGATTCATGACCGCAGATCCCCGAAAAGTAGAGAAAGCATACGCCATAGAATCACTTAGCTATGCGGAGGCGATGGAATTGTCGCATTTCGGGGCCAAGGTATTGTACACCCCGACCATTCAACCTGTACTTGAAAAAAGGATACGTATCCATATAAAAAATACATTTGCTCCTGAGAAAAAGGGAACCCTGATTGGCGGACAGGAGATTACCCAGGCACAGTCACCTATAAAAGGCATCTCATCCATTGACAAAGTAGATTTTATCACCCTTCAGGGTTCAGGCATGGTTGGGGTGACTGGAACCTCGATGAGACTGTTTTCGGCTCTTGCAAAGCGAAATATAAACATCATTCTAATAACCCAGGCTTCTTCGGAATACTCCATTAGTTTTGGCATTCATCCAGGCGGCACCAGGGAGGCTGAACAGGCAATAAGGGAGGAATTCCTTAACGAGATTGAAAATATTCATTCCATCCGTCTGCTGATAGAGAAGGATCTTTCCGTCATCGCTATTGTAGGAGAAGGCATGAGGCATACGCCAGGAATATCTGCCAAATTATTCCAGTCCCTCGGCAGAAACGGTGTCAATGTAATCGGTATCGCGCAAGGATCCTCCGAGCTGAATATTTCTGTAGTTATCAGCCACCATTCTCTCAGAAAGGCCATGAATGTCATTCATGAAGGATTCTTCCTTTCCCATTATAAGGAGCTTCATCTTTTCATTGCCGGTATAGGTACTGTTGGCTCAAAATTACTTGGACAGATCCGGAACCAGCAGAAGAAACTTCTGGCAGACCATAAGCTGAAAGTAAATGTAATCGGACTTTCTAACTCCAGGAATATGATTATCAATCCGGAGGGTGTTGACATTGATCATTACAAAGAACTTATAGCAGAGGGCCCCAAAGCAGACCTGGAAAATTTTTCTACCCAGATTGCAGAGCTTAACCTTAGAAACAGTGTTTTCATCGATTGTACTGCCTCGGAGAAGGTTTCTACCGTTTATAAGCAGTTATTCAATAATTATGTTTCTGTTGTAACTGCGAATAAAATAGCCTGTTCTTCCAGGTACGAGGCCTACCGGGATCTCAAAAATACTGCTCAGTCCAGGGGTGTAAAATTCATTTATGAGACCAATGTGGGAGCGGGACTTCCAATTATCAACACAATCAATGACCTGATAAATTCAGGGGACAAGATTTTGGAGCTGGAAGCTGTGGTCTCCGGTACCCTTAATTATATTTTCAATACCCTGGATGCTGAAAATAAACTCAGTGATGTT
This sequence comes from uncultured Bacteroidaceae bacterium, assembly GCA_963777115.1. Taxonomy (GTDB): domain Bacteria; phylum Bacteroidota; class Bacteroidia; order Bacteroidales; family SM23-62; genus SM23-62. The sequence continues at coordinate 197,938 of CAVZPP010000016.1, forward strand.
ATTCTGAAAGCAAAGGAACTTGGTTTTTCTGAACCGGATCCCAGAATTGACCTGAGCGGAATTGATGTTATACGGAAACTGATTATCCTGTCCCGGGAAGCCGGATACCCCATCGAAGAAAAAGATGTCAGTGTTAGTCCCATTCTACCTGCCGACTGTTTTGAAGGCAGCCTGGATGAATTCTGGAATACCGTAAGAAGGTATGATGATGAATTTGAAAAAAAGAGGGAAAAACTGGAGGAACAAAATAAGAAGTGGCGCTTTGTTGCAAGGCTGAAAAATGGCAAAGCTTCAGTTCAGCTGACAGAGGTAGATATGGACCATCCCCTTTACCCCCTGGAGGGAAGCAATAACATCATCATGATTACTACCGAAAGATACAAGGAACATCCCATGATAATTAAGGGTTACGGTGCAGGTGCGGAAGTAACAGCAGCCGGCATGTTTGCAGATGTTATCCGGATTGCGAATATATAAGCCATGGCCAGGAAGATAAATATATTTTCACCCGCAACCGTTGCCAATGTGGGTCCGGGATTCGACATTCTAGGTTTTGCCCTTGATGCACCCGGTGATGAAATCAGCCTGGAGATTTCAGAAAGCTCGCAACACATTATAAAGAACCATACGGATATTAAACTTCCCCTTGATCCGGAAAAAAATGTTGCAACAGTTGCTATTGATGCCATGCTGAATGCTCTCCAGAGCAGCAGCAAATTTCTTATAACATTCAAACGGAAAATACCTGCCGGCAGCGGTATCGGATCAAGTGCTGCCAGTTCTGCAGGTGCCGTATATGCTGCTAACCTGCTTCTCGGTAATCCCTTTACCAATAAAGAACTTGTTCCCTTTGCCATGCAGGGAGAAAAAGTGGCCAGCGGTTCTGCCCATGCAGATAATGTTGCTCCTGCCCTTCTTGGAGGGTTTGTCCTTGTCAGAAGCTATGAACCACTGGATATTGTATGTATTCCCTGTCCGGAAAAACTCTATTGCAGTGTTGTCCACCCCGAAATCAGCATTGCAACAGAGGATAGCCGTAAAATATTAAAATCCAGTATTCCCCTGAAAACTGCCATTACCCAATGCGGGAATGTAGCGGGACTTGTAACCGGACTGATTACGGAAGATTTCAGGTTAATACGTGATTCAATGCATGATGTGATTGCTGAACCCGCAAGGTCATTCCTTATTCCCGAATACGACAGGGTTAAAAAGGCCGCTATGGATTCCGGAGCACTTGGATGTAGTATCTCAGGTTCTGGTCCTTCGATTTTTGCATTGAGTGAATACTCAGAAATTGCTTCAAAAGTGGGAAAGGCCATGAAAGATGTTTTCTCATCCGCAGAAATTGGAAGTAATCTGTTTATTTCACAGGTTAATTTGACGGGCATTAAGGTCCTTGAATCGAATTAAGGTCCATCGATCAACTTTAGATCTCTTACATGAAGGAATGAATTACTACAGCACCGAAAACCGAAATTTGAAAAAATCCCTCAGGGAGGCCGTTCTGGAGGGACTGGCACCGGATGGTGGTTTATACATGCCCGAAAAGATATCCATTATCCCCAAGGATCAGCTGAGTACATTCAAAAACAAGTCTTTCCAGGATATTTCGAAAGAAATCGCCTTAAACCTATTTCAGGATGACCTCTCCGAAAAAGATATACTTGAAATTACCAGCTCAGCCATTAATTTCGATACACCCCTGGTTAAAATTGAAAACGGAGTGTATGTACTTGAATTATTCCATGGCCCCACACTTGCCTTTAAAGATGTCGGTGCCCGGTTCATGGCCAGGATGCTGGGACATTTTACCAAGGGATTAAACAGGGAGATAAATGTACTGGTAGCTACTTCAGGAGATACCGGTAGTGCCGTAGCAAGCGGATTCCTGAATGTAGATGGCATTCGTGTTTTTATCCTCTACCCCTCCGGGGGTGTGAGTCAACTCCAGGAACAGCAGCTCACAACTATGGGAGGCAATATCACTGCTCTTGAAATTTCAGGGACATTTGATGATTGCCAGCAAATGGTCAAATCTGCTTTCCGTGATACTGACCTGACAGAAAAGTTCACCCTCACTTCTGCAAATTCCATAAACCTGGCCCGGTTCCTGCCCCAGTCATTTTATTATTTCAATGCCTGGGCAAGGCTGCCTGAACAGGGAGATTTCTATGTCTCAGTCCCCAGTGGAAATTTTGGTAACCTAACTGCTGGATTGATTGCCGGTAAAATGGGACTCCCGGTCAGGCATTACATTATAGCCACCAATGTCAACGATGTGGTTCCCAAATACATGGAATCGGGTGAGTTCCATCCCCGGCCCTCCATCCCTACAATTGCCAATGCCATGGATGTGGGAAACCCGAGTAATTTCGCCCGGATCCTTGACCTTTTTCAACATTCCCAAAAGGAAATATGCAAGTCAATGCATGCCTATGCCTACACAGACGATGAACTTAGAAAAGGCATTGAAAAGGTTTACCGGGAAACCGGCTACCTCATGGACCCACATGGTTCGGCAGGATACCTGGCATTGCAGCAATATTCCCCAAAAGAACCGGGGATACCAGGTGTGTTTCTGGAAACAGCTCATCCGGCTAAATTTAGTCAGACAGTTGAAGAGGTAACTGGTTCAACAATTGAAATTCCTGAAAAACTTTTGAAGGCCTCAGCCAAAGAGAAGGTCAGCATTCCCCTGAGTACAGATTATTCAGAATTTAAGGATTATCTAACCGAAACAGCCAACTAGAAAATTTAGCTTAAAAAAATTCCTGAAATAAAATTTCAGGTAAGAAATGCGAAATCGTATCTTCATAACAAATATTCTATTTTTTCTTTTCCGGTTCAGCTTTGGACAGATTGAAGAATCAAGCCCGGAAACTGATTCTGATATTTCAACCCGGGAAAATCAATCGGATACTATAGTTCTGCCTGAATATTCAGAGGAGCACATACGATTGGACCAGGTCACTATCAGAAGTCCCCTTCTGCCAAACAAACTTCAAAGCATCCCTTCCAACATTGCATATTTGTCGCATGACAAGATTACCTTCTCAGACAGAAATTCATTTATGGAACCCTTAAATCAGGTTCCCGGCGTATACGTTCACTCTGGCTCTTTTAACACAAACAGGATTACAATTCGGGGAATTGGATCACGAACTCCCTACGCCACCAATCGGATCAAGGCTTATTATAATGACATTCCCCTGACAACAGGTGACGGGACAACCGTAATTGAGGATATAGATCCCTCAATGATCAATACAATTCAGATCCTGAAAGGAGCGAAATCAGCAATGTATGGTCCAGGCCTGGGAGGTTTCATTCTGATATCCGGTAAGGAATATTTTAGAACCGGGTTGCATGGGAATGTCGGAATGGAAACAGGAATGTACGGCAGCTATAAGCCCGAATTCAACCTGCAGTATAAAAAAGAAAACCTCTCTCTCAGTGCTGCATATTCTCTGACACGTAGCAATGGCTGGAGACAAAACAGTCAGTACAAACGGCACAGCGCGAATATCAATGCCGGTATAAAGGGAAAGAAATCAAGCACTAAGATCCTGATGCAATTCATTGATCTGAATGCGTCCATTCCAAGTTCGCTAAATTATAGTACATTCCAGAACTCACCGGACAGTGCTGCTTCAGGATGGCTGGCTGTCAAAGGATATGAACAATACCGGAAACTATTGTCAGGTATTAATTATACGACGGATCTTACTTCGAGCATTCAAAGCGTTACCGTTGGATTCATCAATATTTTCAATGGCTACGAATCACGTCCCTTTAATATCCTTGATGACGATGCGGTCCAGATGGGATACAATTCGCATATGAGATTCACCTGGGGGAATGCTCGCTTGCGTCTTGGTTACCAATTTATATTCGAAAAGTATAACTGGAGTATTTATGACACAGATTCAGGTAATCAGGGGGATTTGATGAATCGCTTTGAAGTAACAAGGCATCCTATAAATATTTTTGCCCAGGGGGGATATGAATTAAAAAATGGAGGTAATATTGAGGCAGGCCTCAGCTATAATTTTCTCAGATACAATTTGACAGATAAGGGAGCTGATACCATAGATGTATCAGGAAGTTACCGATACAAGCCGGTTTTATCACCTTTCATAGGCATAAACCTGCCCCTGGGTGAATTTATCCGGGTATATGGTTCACTGGGGCACGGTTATTCACCGCCCTCAGTAGAGGAAACCCTCTTACCGGAAGGAGAGTTAAATACTATGCTGAAGCCCGAAAGCGGGGTTAATCTGGAATTTGGTTCCAGGCTGAATGCTTTGAATGGGGATCTGTATATTGATGCCACCCTGTATCTCCTGCTGGTTAAAGATTTATTGGTGACAGAAAGGATCAGCGAAGATGTTTTCTACGGGGCTAACGCGGGTTCAAGCAGGCATGAGGGACTGGAATTATCGGGAGGTTTGAGATTAAATAAGAACAGAATGAAATCCTTACCTGAAATCAGGTTAAACCTGTCCTTCACCGTTTCAGATAACCGTTTTACGGATTTTGTCGATGACGGTAATATTTATTCAGATAACCAGCTACCGGGCGTTCCTTCCTCAGCCATCTGGGGAAATTTTTCCCTGCATTTCAGAAAAGACATTTATTTCAATTACCAGTATCAATATGCAGGTATGCAATACATAGATGATGCAAACCTTGAATCATACCCGGGACACCAGGTAAGCTCAGTAAAACTTGGCATAAAACTTCAGGATATTCTGGGACTCAACTCCGAAATTTATATTGGCGTCAAGAATCTCTTCAATGCACATTATGCTTCCATGATCCTCGTAAATGCACCTTCTTTTGATAATGCGTCTCCCCGCTACTACTACCCCGGACAACCCAGGTATATCTACGGTGGCATCAGAATCTCTTTCTGATTTGCGCTCGGTAAATATTTAAAAACGAAGCCTTCTTTTTGTATTGAAGCGAGGTAAATGTTCAAAAACGAAGCCTTCTTTTAGCGTTATTTGCGCTAAAAGCCAGCAAGTTTTTGAATATTTACCGAGCTAGATCACTCCCTGATCCAGCATCGCATTGGCAACCTTTATGAAACCAGCTATGTTGGCGCCCTTCACATAGTTAACATAACCATCCTCTTCGGTACCGTGTTCGACACATGCTACATGAATATTTTCCATGATCTCGTGGAGACGCCTGTCTACTTCACCTCGTTGCCAGTTAAGTTTCATACTGTTCTGTGCCATTTCCAACCCGGAAGTCGCAACTCCACCAGCATTTGCAGCTTTCCCAGGGGCATAGAGGATTTTATTTTCCTGGAGAATTTCTATTGCTTCGGGTGTGCAAGGCATATTTGCACCTTCACAGACACAGATACATCCATTTTCAACAAGATTCTTTGCATCCTCCTCAATCAACTCATTCTCGGTAGCACAAGGCAAGGCAATATCACATTTAACTTCCCAGGGGTGCTTGCCCGGCACAAATTTAGCAGTATTGAAGTCATAGGAATAGGGTTTGACAATGTCTTCATTCGAAGCCCGGAGTTCAAGCATATAATCGATCTTTTCACCGGATACCCCTTCCGGGTCATATATGTATCCATCCGGACCGGATATTGTCACTACTTTCCCGCCCAGCTCTGTAACCTTTGATGCAGCGCCCCAGGCTACATTTCCAAATCCACTTATCGCTACGGTTTTACCTTTTATACTTTCTCCTTTGGTAGCCAACATTTCTTTTGCAAAATAGACACAACCGAATCCCGTTGCTTCCGGACGTATAAGGCTTCCGCCCCAGTTAATTCCTTTGCCGGTAAGAACACCGGTATTCTCGCGGGCGAGCTTACGGTACATCCCATATAGGAAACCGATTTCCCTGGTTCCAACGCCAATATCGCCTGCCGGCACATCGGTAGAAGGACCAATGAGCTTCCAGAGTTCCAGCATGAAGGACTGGCAAAAACGCATTATCTCAGAATTGGATTTGCCCTTGGGATTGAAATCAGAGCCTCCTTTGGCTCCACCCATAGGCAGTGAAGTCAGACTGTTCTTAAATATCTGCTCAAAGCCAAGAAATTTAAGGATACTGAGATTAACACTGGGGTGGAATCTCAGTCCTCCTTTATAGGGTCCGATGGCATTATTAAACTGGATCCGATAACCCAGGTTGACATGAACATGCCCCTGATCATCTTCCCAGGGCACTTTAAATATCAGGATCCTGTCCGGTTCAACAATCCTGTCAACGATCCCTGCTGCATCAAACTGGGGATTTGAGTTATATATCTCTTCTATTGACTCCAGGACTTCTCTTACCGCCTGAAGATATTCCTGTTCACCAGGATGTTTTTTCTCCAGGTCAATCATTTTTATGTCAACGTTCATATCGGGTAGTTTTAGTTAATTATAAAAATAGTGGTTTAATAATTCCAAATCATTGATTTTTATCAGGTGTGGGTCTGATAACTAAAGGTTTATAAATTACACCCCTATTCGTTTTTCCATCCACCTTTACCCTTAGTCCTTCAGCAAAATGAACGTGACGTATGTATTCATTTTCTTCAACAGCGGCCAGTTGATCAAGGAATTCAATATCATACACTCCATCATTGATATAGGGGTTGATGGTGAAATATCCTATCCTGAAAGAGGTTATATTCTGGAAAAAGTGAGTACCCTGGCTAGGATCAATCCGATAATTTTCGAGTCCGGATTCAACAATTACTCTTGCAGCTGAAATCTGCGCCCATTTTGTCGGGATCCCCAGCCATGGATCGCTGGAGCCCCATCTTCCTGGTCCGACTAGAATATAACCTTGATCCTCCTGGCTGAACTTTTCATTGATTTTTTCAATCATTCCTGCTATAGCCTCTGATTTTGAAGCATCAAATGAAGAGGGCTTAACATAAACAATATCATGGAGTCCCTCGAAAGACCCATTCCCCAGTGCAGTATCAGAAAAAATAATGGTTTCTCCCGGATCTACATTATTGAGATTATAATTAATAAGCTGGTCATTCATAACAATGGGACGGACCTGAAGGAAATTGAAAATCACCGGTTCCCCGGAAGGGGTATCCAGATTGACTGCAAACTCAATTTCAATGGGATTATTCATTTCTTTCTGACAGATACTCAGAAGATCCGAGATGATTTCAGCCAATGGGATTTTATTATAATTCAGAATTTGGGAGAATGTGATCACGGGCTTGCCATTTCCCAAAACACCATCCCTTATCATATTATTTTCAAAATCATAGATTGAAGCAGCAAATCTGAATGAAGTATCCTTCACTGCCTGTTTAAAGGGTATTTTCAACAGATTTTCACCATCATCCACGGATGGAACAAAGCTGGACGGATCAAGGTTGACCGCGAGAAAATCCTTCTGGGTATCTCTGAGAACCAGGTCAGGTGAAGACAGTTGGATCAGCTTTTTGGGGTACTTGGGACAAAATCGGAGTCCCCTTCCACCATCCATAAGATACTTCCCGAGGCCATAAGCAATTACAGCTATCCCATCCTCTGCCTTTTCGGGTTCTATAGGATAAAAATTAATGGATCTTGCAACCCCGGAAAGGGTTGGATAAAAGCGGTTCTGTTGACTGGATCCGCAAACTTCCTGTAGAATGATCCCCATCTTTTCCTCATCAATAACATTTGAGGTTGCCGTCATGTATGCCTTACTTCCCTGGAAAAAAACCGAGGCGTAAACCGATTTTATTGCCGATGAGAGGAGGGAGACCATATGCTGGCGGTCCTCCCGGTCACATGGCACCATATAGGTAGAATAAATTCCGGCAAAAGGCTGGTAATGAGAATCCTCAAGCTTACTTGAACTGCGTACTGCTACAGGATTTTCAAGCACTTCCGTAAAGGCCATGAGGTCTTCTGATACCCAGTCCGGCAGTTTCCCGGCAAGAAAATGCTGTAGTATTTCCTCATCAGGCAGGTCCTTCAGTGCCACTTCATAAAGTGCGTTCGTAGCCATGAATTCATCAAAAATATCAGTACTGAGAACAACCGTCCGGGGTATTGTAATGACTACGTCAGGATACTTGTTAAAAATGCGGTGCTTATCAATGACAGAATTTATGAATGCCAGTCCCCTGGCCTTCCCCCCGATAGAGTCGTTGCCTATCCTGGTAAATACCAGATATTCATCAAACTTATTCTTTTCGAATTTAGCAATGATTCCCCTGCCCTTGCTCAGGCGGTAATTGGCAATGGACTCGAACAAATACTTGCGCATATCATCCAGAGATTGAAAATCCTCACTTCTGAGATATTTGAACATCTGCGCGACAGGAAATATCGCCCTGGCATTCAGCCACTTGGAAAAATCATTGCGGCTGCTATGCAACTCCAGAACATCATCCGGTATTTCAAGTAAAGCCTGCTGCAGCGCCTGAAGGTCCTTTGCACGACCTACCTCTTTTAATGTGCCGGGATCCTTGAATATAAAATCACCGAAGGCAAAGTTTTCAATGATGAAATCCGAGAGTTCACCGGAAAGATTTTTCGAATATTTGTGCATAAACCCAATGTTCTGCTCTTTTGCCTGTTCCGCCATGGTATGGTCGGAGGATTGGAGCAGGAAGGGCATGAATTCATCTTCTCCTCTAACCAGTTTACAAAACTTAATACCCATTTCCCCTTTATCGGGAGATTCCGGGTTCTTTTTAAAATTGACATCAGAGATAATACCAAGCATATTGAACTTATACTTGCTGTAAATCCGGACAGCCTCGTCCAGAGTGGTGGCAAGTAAAACCTTTGGTCTGCCCCGCATCCTGAGCATTCTCTGATGTTCATTAAGGGCTTCAATGGCAAATGCCTGGGCCTGTTTTAGTATTACCTTATACAATACCGGGAGGTAGCTTGATATATACCGGATGGAATCCTCCACAAGAAGAATGGTCTGTACTCCCACCGACTCAACATCCTGGTCTGCATTCATCTTGTCTTCAATGAGCTTGATAATAGCAAGCAGGAGGTCTGCGTTCCCCAACCATGAAAAAACATAATCCACAGCACTCATGTCTTCATGTTGGAGCCTCACGGATACCTCCCTTGAAAAATGAGTAAGGATAACAACCGGAATTTCGGAATTAGTTGACTTGATCTGTCTGGCCAGATTAAAGGGGTCAACATCTTCGATATTCAGCATTTCAATAACGAGATCAATGGATTGATTTTTCAAAATATCAAAGGCTTCCCGGGCAGATCTGGCCTGAATGAAAACCGGAGGATACCTCAGGTTGAGTGAGACGTACTCATTAAAAATCTGCTCATCGATCCTCCCGTCCTCTTCCAGCATGAAGGCATCATAATTACTGCAGATCAGTAAAACCTTCCCAATACGTTTTTGCATCAGCCACTTGAAAGCAGTATGATTGAAGTCTATTGTGGGACTTGTAATTTTTTTATGGTTGCTCATACTGGTTTTTCTACGGAAACAAGGTTGTTCCAGGTTATCAGCGAAGTTCTCTTTTTTCCATCCATGATGATGGTCAGGGGTTCATCAAATTGCACGTGACGGATATACTTTTTATCCGATATTATCTTTTGCATTTCAAGTTTTTCCCAGTCGATATAATCGGTTTGCGAGTCATGCTGCACTGAGAGGTAACCTACATTCATAGATATAACATTATGAAAAAAATGAGAGCCCAATGAGGCATCCAGTGGAAATTCCGGCAGGCTCATCTCAACAATGACCCTGGCATTGGATATCTGGGGCCAGGAAACGGGAATCCCTATGAAACGGTCCCGGGTTCCCCATCTCCCCGGTCCGATGAGTACATATTTCCTGTTTTCACTTACCAATTGAGCATTTAGTTCCTCAATTTCAGGGATGATATCAAGGGTTTGAGTTTTATCAAACATTCCCGGTTTTATGTAAATGACATCCTTGATGTCATCCACCTTCCCGTTGCCCATGCTTCTCTCGGCATATAGCAGGGCCTTATCTATATCAATCTCATCCGGGTTTATTTCGAAATCCCCAGTTGCACCTACAAGTGGTTTTATCTGCAGCAGGTAAAAAGATGTTTTTCCCTGTTCGTCCTTCTCAAGGTCAACTGCATATTCAATTTCCACAGGGGCTCCAAGAGCCTCCTTCACAACATTTAATATCAGATCAAGGGTCTGGGCCAGAGGAATATACTCGTATTGAAGAATATTAGCGAAGTCTACGATCCTGGGACCGGAGGAATCGATTCCGGAAACAATCCTGTCATTATCCTGATCATATACCGATGCACAATGCTTCAGGGTTCCATGCTTTTCAGCATCAGATAATTCCAGTCGCGTCAATCCTGCTTCCTGTCCCAGCTCAAGTAAATCCAGGTCCATTTTCTCCATATTGATAGCATAGAAGCTTACCTGAGATCCTTTGAATAGTTCCAGGGGTGTATGGTTCTTAAGTTTAGGGTATTTGGGTGAAAAACGGTATGCTTTTTCACCCTCCACTACATATTGTCCCAATCCCAATGCTGAAACAGCATATCCATCTTCGGGTGCCATATGGGCAATAGGATAATAATTATAGGACTGGGCAGTACCGCTGATATGAGGATAGAAACATGTATTGAATTGATTTCCTACTACTTCCTGAATGACCACTGCCATTTTTTCTTCATCAATTTTGAAGTTGATGGCTTCGAAATACCTGCGTGCATTATCAGAATATATGGAAGCATAAACCAGTTTAATAGCATCTGAGGCTTGCTTAAGGCGTAGATTAAAACTCATCTGGTTATTCGGCAGAAGATAGGTGGCGAATACTCCGGAGAACGGCTGGGTGGTGCTGTCTTCCAGCAGGCTTGAGGAGCGCACAGCTATTGGATTCTTCATCCCTTTAAGCAAAGTCCGGAGTTTTTTATCCAGGGTATAGGAAAGCTGGCTTTCAAGAAATACTTTTTTGACCTCATGGTAATCCTCACAGATGTGCACAAAATCATGAAGATGGTTGGACTCCATGAAAAGATCAAATTCATCTACTCCTATAACCAGGGTTATCGGCGTTCGTATATGGATTTTGGGAATAATCTCTGAAAAATTCAGGTTATAGATCAGGGTATTAATAAATGCCAGTCCCCTGCCCTTTCCTCCCAGCGCCCCTGTACCCAAACTCACAATATTGGTCTCATCGAGCATGGCTGCTTCCTCAAAGGGAATGACCTGTCCAAAATTCGTTTCATTCCTGTACTTGCGAATTACAAATTTTAGGTACTTCCTGAATTCCTGAGGGTCCTCAAAGTCACTGATCTTAACGGGATGGATCATTTTTGCGATTTTGATCTCGCCCCTGGCCATCAGCCATAATGAGAAATGATTCCGTTTGCCATGGTAGATAATGGATTCCATAGGAATGGTGTCGATATGGTTTTCAAACTCCCTGAGGGTTTTTGCCACGGCAATTGTCTTCCCACTGGAATCCTTATAAACGAAATTCCCAAAACCCAGGTGATGCTTGATGAAACTTTCAATATCCTGCATCAGGGTCTCGGAGTTCTTATTGATAAAAACTGATTTTAGCTCAAATGCCCGGTGGGAATTCTGAATATCAGAGGATTGAATAACTGTAGGCAGTCCCTTGAATTGTTCCCTGACCTGTTTGACCAGCCGGAATCCTGCCTCATCGTCCATTATAGCAGAACGGGGATATTTTACGTCTGTGATAAGGCATAGCAGATGTTCTTTATACCTGTCAAAAATATCAATTGCCTGTTCGTAGTTTGTAGCCAGAAGAATTTTGGGACGGGCTCGCAGACGTAATACCTTAAAAAGGTCATCTGTACTGACATCTTCGATGATTCTCTTAGTCTGCTCCATTACATTATTGTAAAGAATGGGCAGGTACCTGGAATAGTATTGTTCGGAATCTTCGACAAGCAGGATTACTTTAACCAGTCCAATTCTGGTATCATTCTCTACATTCACCTGATCTTCAAGCTGTTCTACCATTGCAAAAAATATCTTGCTATCCCCGTTCCAGACAAACACCCGGTCAATGATATCAAGGTATGAGCTGTCCTCTTTGAACCGGTTGACTTCCTTATCGTTATTCAGAAGAACATAAATGGGTATATAAGGGAATTGCCTCTTAACCTTGCTACCGATCATTATTGGAGTTGATCGGTCGCTGCCGATCATTAATATGACCAGGTCAAAATGCTTTGATTCCAGGTGAACCAATGCCTCCTCATAGGATGATACACCTGTTACCCTGGGCATGGATGTCAGGTTTAGCTGGTGGTATTCCCCTAAAATATGTTCTGAAAAATGACCCTCTTTTTCAATACTGTAAGCATCATACAAGGTAGCAACTAGAAGAATTTCCTTAACCTTAAATGGCATGAGGTCGTGGAATATATCCCTGTTAGCATTCTGTTTATTCAGGAATTTTTGTAATAATTGTCTGGAGTTGATCCTGGATTCATGGAACTCGCTTAATTCAGATTTTCCACTGTCCTGGTCAAGTGAATTCTGAAAAACCTCCCTGGCCTTAAGGCTGTCAATGAAATTTGCAATAATGCTACTCAGATTATTGATCAGGTCCCTCTCCTCTTTCAGAAAAGGACCTTCATCAAAATCCCTGAATTTCTGGAGATAGTATATCTCAATAAATCCCTGTTTCCCGCTAACGGTCTGAAATTCCTGCCGCTGACACCAATTGGTCTTCTTAAAATTCCGGGAACGGTATTCTTTATCTTCGTACGAAACTCTGGCGACGGTAAGTTCCGGATATTGCCATGCGTTGGGAAGGATCTGGACTATTTTACGAAGTGTTTCGGCAGGAGATTTTCCTTCTTTGAGTATCTGGGTAGTGCGGTTAATACATGCCAGTTCTTTTAACCGCTCTTTCTTTTCAGCGATAATCCTTTCGACCTCTCTATGATCCTGTTTCTTAGCCATCACTGATACTCCTGATCATTGTAAATATACAAAAAAGGCCGGCCCTTTCGGGACGGCCCTGTGCTCGTGTTGATTAGGAAGGTACTAATCAACTTCAAAAGTATTGCCGGAACGCAATAACTCATTTACATTTTTGATCTTTGAGTTTTTCATCGCATGGTTCACCTGTTCCACCAGCATACTTTCGTAAACCATATCCTCACAGGCACGAATTACCCCCATTGCCACCGGTAGTTCAGGCAGAGACATCCTGGCCAGCATATAATGAATGGTATCATCCGGAACCCTCTCATCATGAACAAGAATATCATCGATTGTATATCCATTCTCTCCGAGGGTAACAGCTGTAAGCTTTCCCTTTTCCAGGACAAGTCCCTTGCTATGGTCTTCCCCAAACAGCATCGGCTCCCCGTGTTTTAAATAGATCTGGTGTTCTGCCCTTACTTCCTTACCTGTAATCTCATTATGCACCTGGTTGGCAAAAATGATGCAATTCTGAAGAATCTCCACCATTGATGTACCCTTGTGTTCTGCAGCCCTTATGCAGACCTCTTTCATCATTTTAGGTTCGGTATCCACTACCCTGGCAAAAAAGGAACCCTGGGCTCCCATTGTTAGCTCACCCGGCATAAATGGACTCTCAATTGTCCCTTCCGGAGATGTTTTGGTAACTGAACCTAAAGGTGTAGTGGGAGAATATTGCCCCTTTGTAAGACCGTAAATCTTATTATTGAAAAGAAGGATGTTTACGTTGATATTCCTGCGAATGATATGGATAAAATGATTTCCGCCTATGGCCATCATGTCCCCATCCCCGGTGACCACCCAAACACTCAGGTTCGGATTAGCTAACTTAATGCCTGATGCAATGGGTGCAGCTCTCCCATGCATTCCATGTACTCCATAGGTATTTATGTAATACGGGAACCTGGAAGAACATCCAATACCCGAGACAAATACTATTTTCTCCTTTGCAACCCCGGTTTCCGGGAGGATACTCTGAACAGTTGACAATACGGAATGTCCTCCACATCCGGCGCACCATTTTACCGGATTAGGAACTTTGAAATCCTGCTTGGTCAATACAGCTTCATTCTGATTCACATCGCTCATGATAGTTCCTCCAGTATTTCTTTAAATTTCATTTTTAATTCCGATATCATAAAGGGAAGTCCCTGAATCTTATTAAACCTCAGGTATTCATATTTAGGATGTTTCATGGTAAGATAATCAGCGAATTGTCCCATGTTCAGCTCACAAACTACCCTTTTCTTGAATCCTTTAAATACTTTATCCGTATTCCCTGGCAGAGGCCTGATATAATTGAACTGTGCAAGACTAATTTTATACCCTTCTTCCTGCAGTTCCTCAACGGCGGTAAGGTTTGGTCCAAATGAGCCACCCCATCCAATCACCAGCAGGTCGCCCTCATCCTCTCCAACAATATCCTGTTCCGGGATAAAATTCACCACTTTTTCAACTTTGGCATCCCTAAGCTCAACCATCACCTGGTGGTTTAGGGGATCATGAGAAATAGCACCAGTAATATCTTCCTTTTCAAGTCCACCTACCTTATGTCTGAGGCCTTTTTGTCCGGGCATAGCCCAGAATCTAGCCAGGGTTTCCGGATCCCGGTAATAAGGTTTATAATCCGGATCGTTATCCTTCACATAAGGCACCTTAATATCTGGCATATCATTTATATCGGGTATATGCCAGAGTTCTGATCCATTGGCCAGGTAGCCATCGGTCAGAAGGACTACAGGCGTCATATGTTCAATGGCAATCTTTGAAGCCATGTAGGCATAATGAAAGCAGTTAGCGGGGGTGCTGGCGGCTAAAACCACCACCGGACTTTCACCATTCCGTCCATACAGGGCCTGCATCAGGTCAGATTGTTCGGTTTTAGTGGGGAGTCCCGTTGAAGGCCCCCCTCTCTGCACATTGACAACGACCAGGGGCAGTTCAGTCATAACAGCCAACCCGATAGATTCTCCCTTCAGGGCAAGTCCGGGTCCCGATGTAGATGTGGCTGCAAGATGTCCTGCATAACTTGCTCCTATGGCGGAACAGATACCTGCAATCTCATCTTCAGCCTGGAAAGTCTTGACTCCAAGATGTTTCCTGGATGCCAGTTCCTGGAGAATCTCCGTTGCTGGAGTAATGGGATATGAACCCAGGAATAATGGTCTTCCTGACCTTTCGGCCGCGGCCATGAGTCCCCATGCAGTCGCCTGGTTTCCTGTGATATTTCTAAAAAGTCCTTTTTTCTTGCGGGCCGGGTTCACCATAAAGGTAGTTTCCATAGCCTCTATGGTTTCGGCGAAATTATATCCTTCGTGAAGAACCTTGATATTGGCTTTAACCAGTTCAGGCTTTTTGCTAAATTTTTGTTTCAGAAATTCCTCACCGATCTTAAGATCCCTGTTAAAAAGCCAGAAAAGTAGTCCCGCAACAAACTGGTTTTTAGTCTTATCAGCAGTTTTATTATCCAATCCGAATTCTTTGACGGTGGACCTGGTTAGTTGGGTAATGGGTGCCTTAACCACATTGAATCCCTCCAGGCTTCCATCTCCCAGGGGGTCTTCAACATATCCTGCTTTTTTGTAATGCTTATTATCGAAATTATCAATATCTATGATGATGGTTGCGCCCGGCTTGATCCATCTCATATTTGCTTTAAGGGCAGCAGGATTCATTGCAACCAGCACATCTGCCTGATCACCCGGAGAATGCACCTCCTTATGACCAATATGTACCTGGAATCCTGAAATCCCTGCGATGGTTCCTCCGGGAGCCCTGATCTCAGAGGGATAGTCAGGGAAGGTAGAGAGATCGTTTCCGATGAAAGCAGAGGTGTCAGAAAACTGGGATCCTGTCAGCTGCATACCATCCCCGGAGTCTCCAGCAAATTTTACAACCACCTCATCCAATTCTATAACTTTTGCATTCTTTGCCATATCCTGCTATCTTATAAGTTATTACATCATATAAAAATAATGCATATAAAAACTTATATGCATTTGTGTTTTGACTTGAATTTCCAATGGACAGTCTATGTAATTTTCTTTGGTAAAATTACTCAATTTCAAGCATGTGGAGTAAACAATTATTAATATTATTCAACATATTGATTTTTACACAACAGGTAAAATTATGTTTCCCAGAAATCCAGCTTTTCAAGATGGACTTCCTCTTTAAAAAATGTCCTTGCAATTTCTTCAAAAAAATCTGTATAATCTGAAACATAGAACTCGTCATTATCAGACCTGTTCCCCAGTTTAAGGAGTTCCCTCTCTTTCAGTATCCTTTTAAGTTCTGTGGCTACGATATGCCCGGAGTCCATTACTTTTACCCTGTGATTGAAAAATCCTTCAATCTGGGAACGTATTATCGGATAATGAGTGCAGCCAAGGATCAGGGTATGGATATCAGAGAAACGATCATCTGAGAGATAGGCTTTAATGATAGAACTGCTGATATCATCATTAATAAATCCTTCCTCAATCATTGGCACAAGCAGGGGTGTGGCTTTTGAGACCACTCGGGTGTCAGGGGACAATCCTGTGATTTTATCATTGTATGTACCAGAGTTTACCGTTCCCTTGGTCCCGATTACCCCAACATTTCCGTTTTCGCCATTTTCACAGAGATGTTTAACCACCGGATCAACAACATTAAGAACGATGGCCCGACTGCCAACATGGGCTGTTACCTCTTCGAAAGCACTTGCCGATGCTGTATTACAGGCAATTAAAACTGTCTTGCAGTTTTTTTCAAGCAAAAAATCTGAAATTTTCCTGGAATAATAGCGAACACTCTGCCTCGATTTATCCCCGTATGGAAGATGAAAAGTATCCCCGAAGTAAATGATCTTCTCATCAGGCAGCAGTGCTTTTACAGAATGAGCTACTGTTAGTCCCCCGACGCCTGAGTCAAATATACCTATCGGCTGTTCTGCACTTAGGTTCATCTCTTTAAAAAAGAAAGACCATCCTCGTTCCCGTGGATGGTCTGATAATATTTATACATTCAAATTAAATGCCCAGTTTTGTTTTCACCATGGGCAGTACATTGATACTTTGTTCCGACCAGTAAACAGGGTTTCCGCTTCCGATGTCAAATATATAAATGAAACCATTTTCCTGGGCCACTGTCTTAACTGCATTGTTTGCCTTTTCAAGTATGGGCTGCATGAGTGTTTGCTGCTGTGTTTGAAGATCCTGCTGAGCCATCTGCTCAAAATTACCAATACGCTGCTGCATTTCCTGAATATCGGCTTCCTTTGTTTGAACTATCAGTTGAGTATAGCTTTCACGGTTTTGAAGATAATCATCATACTTCTTGTTCAATTCTACCTGCATTTCCTCCATCTGACGCTGATAGTCTTCTCCCAGCTTCTTAATTTTGGCCTGTGCAGAATCACTCTCAGGCATAGACATGAGCAATTCCCTTGAATCTATATGTCCGAATTTCAGTTCCTGAGCATTCAAGGTGATACCTCCAAGGAGGAATACAGCGATCAGGAAGAGTTTCATACTGTTTTTCATGATTTAATTATATTACATTTTTAAATTTGGCGCTACAAAAGTAAGGATTTAATTCTTATAACCCAGCTTTTCCAGAACATCATCTGATTTGTCATATTTCGGGTTTGTATAAAGCATATTTGCTCCAGAGGCCGTGTCAAAGATAACTATATAATTGCCCTCAACTGCGATCTCCTTAACTGCAGTATAAACCTCATCCTGTACAGGTTTTATAAGTTCCTGCCTCTTTGTAAACAGGCTGCCGTCACGTCCAAAATATTTTTGTTGTAACTGCTTAACCTCTTTTTCCCTGTTTATAATTTCTTCTTCTTTCCGGACTTTCATTTCTTCTGTAAGCAATACTTTTTCAGCCTGAAAATCCTTATACATTTTCTCAATTTCCCCGTAGGCGGTTTCAATTTCCGCTTGCCAATCCGCCGCCAACTTATCAAGTTGATCCTGGGCGGCTTTATAAGCAGGTATACGACTGAGTATGTATTCTGTATCAACAAAAGCATATTTCTGTGCTGTGGTTAGTCCAACTGCAAGAAACATGATACCTAAAAGTGAAACTAGCTTTTTCATTTTTTTAAATTTTTCACATTTGACAAAAAGAATTCGAAAATGGTTTAGAATTGCTGTCCAATTGTGAAATGAAACTGGCTGCCGCTAGGCCCTGATGTCCCTGGAGCACTATCAAATCCCCATGCCCAATCTATTCCCAGGAGTCCGAACATAGGAAGGAATGCCCTCATCCCGACCCCTGCCGCTCTTTTAACCAGGAAAGGATTGAACTCGTCTATACTGTACCAGGAATTTCCACCCTCCAGAAATGTTAGTACATAAACCGTAGCTGAAGGATTCAGTGTAATAGGATAGCGAAGCTCCATGAAAAGTCGGGTATAAACATTACCTGACTTTACTCCATTCACTCTTGGTGTCAAAGAACCATTTTCATACCCTCTTTGGGCAATTATATCGTATCCGTAAATATTGTATCCTGACATTCCGTCCCCTCCCACATCAAATGCTTCGAAGGGCGATGGACCAAGATCATTATTGTAATGACCGAGATAACCAAAGTGGGCTCGTGTAGCTAACACCAAATTCCCTGCCAAAGATGTATACCAGTCAGCTTTAAACAACCACTTATGGTACTCAATCCATTGATATTTCTCGTTTACAGAGATATTTGAATAATCTTTATCGGTGAACATTGAGTATGGAGGAGTGAGCTGCAAGCTCACAGAAAAATCAGATCCCCTTCTTGGATAGATCAACTGGTCAATGGATTTTCTGGCCAGGGTTGTATTAAAACTCAGGTTATTTGAATACCCGTCTGAAAACTGGAAATACCCGGTCCAGTTACTCAGATTATACTGCTGGAAGCTAATTTCGTTAAACAGTGTAAAGAAGTCATCCGGCCATCTGAGTCTTCTTCCAATCCCAACAGAGGCACCTGTGATCTTCATGGAGGCATCTCCGGCATCCCAGATGGAGTAGGAGTTATTCATTATTGAATGAAAGGCTGAAATAGCCAGGGAATTTGGTTTCTTACCTCCAAACCAGGGCTCGATGAAAGTCAGGTTATAACTCTGATAGTATTTTCCATTCGTCTGGGCCCTAAGACTCAGTGTTTGTCCATCGCCTGAAGGAATCGGCCTCCAGGCCTTTGGGTTAAAGATCTCACGGGCAGAAAAATTACTAAATTTTAGTCCAATAGTACCTACCAGCATACCAGCCCCCCAGCCACCGGAGATCTCAAGCTGGTCATTGGCTCGTTCCACTAGTTTATATTCTATATCCACGGTTCCGTCAGCAGGATTCGGGATGGGGATAGGTTCGATTTTCTCGGGATCGAAATGTCCCAGCTGAGCCAGTTCCCGGACCGTCCTGATGATATCTGATTTACTGAACAGCTGTCCCGGCTTGGTCCGAATCTCTCGACGGACCACATGTTCATTGGTTTTGGTATTCCCCGAAATGATAATATTATTAATTGTGGCCTGTTTGCCTTCGTAAATCCTCATCTCAAAGTCAATAGAGTCACCATCCACATTAACCTCGACCGGTTCCACCTGGAAAAACAGGTATCCGTTATCCAGGTAAAGTGAGCTTACTGCATCCTCATCAATTTCCAGGCGTTTGTCCAAAAGGGACTGGTCAAAAACATCTCCTTTTTGTATACCCAGGACCGCACCAAGAATCCTTGACGGATAGATGGTGTTCCCAATCCACTTAACATTCCTGAAGTAATACTTGTTACCTTCCAATAGGAACACCTTAAGAAGCAGTCTTTCCCCCCCTTCTACAGGCACAAGGGAGTCACCCAGAATCTTGGCATCCCGGTAACCATTTTCATTGTAAAAGGCTAATAAGCTTTGCTTATCCTCTTTATAATCATCCAATATGAATTTAGAGGCCTTAAAAATGTTCAGGTTAACCTTTTTGGTATTCTTCAGCACTCTTCTGAGCTTTTTATCATCAAATACGGAGTTGCCCTCAAAAATGATATCATCAATCTTGATACGCTCATTTTTATTCACATTTACGTAGAGGGACACCGAATTGGCCCTGAGTGTATCCTTTGCCTGGCGAATTTCAACTTCGGTATTGTAAAATCCTTTCTCAATAAAATGTTCCTTGATAATTCTTTCGGTATTATTCAGGAGATCTTTGGTTACCTGGCTTCCGGTCCGCACATTCAGGGTTTCCATCAGGTCCTGTGTTTCACCCTTCTTCAACCCATCTACGACCAGACGTGAGAGTCTGGGCTGTTCCTTCAGATAGATATCCAGGTAAATTTTCCCATTTTCAATTTTCCTGGCAGTAATCTTTACATCGGCAAAAAGCCCCTGATCCCAGAATTTATCAATGGCATTGGATATCTCATCACTCGGCACCTTTAAAGTATTGCCCACCTTGAAACCGGAAATTGAGATAAGCACCTGGGGCTGAAGAAATTCAACACCGGAAATAGTAATATCAGCTATTTCGTAATCCCTGACATTTGAATATTCATAGACCGGCAGGTTGTCGTAATCCAATTCCTGAGAAAGAAGAGTAGTAAAAACGGAAATCAGTATCCCTAATATAAGTAATTGCTTTTTGAACATCCCTGTCTGAATTCCGTATTTATGAAACAACTTGTTCACTTATTTTTCCAAACCTCCGCTCCCTGTTCTGATAGTTACAGATTGCTTCATAAAAGTCTTCCTTGGCAAAATCCGGCCAGAGGGTACTTGTAAAATACAATTCAGCATAGGCAATTTGCCAGAGAAGAAAATTACTGATCCTGTATTCACCGCTGGTCCTGATCAGGAGTTCCGGATCAGGTATATCACTGGTTTGCAGATGACTTGATATAAGGTCACAGGATAGATCCCTGCTGTTAACTTCACCGCTTTCAACCTTCTTTGTGATTAATTTAAGTGCATCCAGGATTTCCCACCTGGCCGAATAGCTAAGGGCAAGAACAAGATTTGTTCCAGTATTTCCTGATGTTTTATCAATGGTTCTTTGCATATGAGATCTAACCCGTCCCGGGAGACTCTCCGTATCACCAATAGTCCTCAAATGAATATTATTGTCCATTAATGTCTTGGTCTCAGAGTCAAGCGAAGTTACCAGCAATGACATTAATGCATCAATCTCGGTCCTTGGCCGGTTCCAGTTCTCCGTCGAGAATGCATATAATGTAAGGTATGAAATACCCAGTTCTGCTGCTGCTTCTACGGTATTCCTAACAGCTTTCACACCATTTTTATGGCCGTAAATCCGCTCATTACCCTTTCTTTTTGCCCATCTCCCGTTCCCATCCATGATAATGGCAATATGCTCGGGGAGTTTACTCCCGTCAATCTGTTCTTTGTATGAGCTTTCCATTTCTTTCATCCCTGACTATTCATATGCTGCACAATCCAATCCCCAGTCCCAAAGTTTATAGGTTACAAATATTCCAACTATAGAATACCAATCATTATTGTGAAAAACAAAATTATTTTCCGGGCCAGGGTTCGGAATATTGTCAAGTTCATCAATAAAAGTTTTTCGAAAAGTCCATTCTACCCCTGTACTCAGACGGGTTGTTACATTATACTTAAAACCCCCTCCGAAGGACAGGTTCAATGTAGATGTCCCTCCAAAAACAATAGAGTATCCGAGTCCCGCACTCACATAGGGAGAATACCTCTCTTTTCTGGTCTCAGTGGTCATATATGGCATAAAATTAAATTCGGTGGCCAGGCCCACATCTACCAGGCTTATGTCAAACGGTTCATGAAGAGATCCCGGATAGGGTTCATCCAAATCAGCAGGATCACCCTTCAGCTGGGCATAAATCCCGCTGAAACGAATTGAGTTACGGGGATTGAAATTATACCTCCAGAGTATCCCGGCGGCCGGTGAGGGTGAATAAAAGTGTCTGGAATGATTCACATCCCCGAGGTAATAGGAAGTCCCTCCGATAACTCCGATATCAGATTTTTTTTGTCCGCTAACCGTATGAATTGAAAAAATGAGGAGGAAGATGAACAGAAGGAAAAAACCCGAGGCTAGAAGAATGTCCGCTTGTTTCTATTGAAGATAATGGGCCAACCTTCCTTGGATGTCCTGATTCTGTATATCCCGTGTACATGTCCAAAATAATATAAATCATTCCTCTGAGACCAGGCCGAGGTATATCCATCTAAATAATCACTTATGGCGAACCGTATCCCGAATTCGGCTCCGACGGACCAGCTCTGGCTGATAACATATTTCAATCCCAAACCCGCCGGAAATACGATTCCCATCTTTGCATGATCAGGATCATAGCTTGGGGCAGCTTTCATTGCGTCGTTCACAATGGGATTGAAAAATACCCCCCCGATTCCAGCATACAAATATAAGTTGATTTGGGAATAATTATTCATCATTCCCTTTTTATTGAACAAAGCACTGGATCTTCGTCGTTGTTCTTCCTGAATCAGGGAGTATTCTGCCTGGAAGCTTGGTTCAATAATTCTTGAAGAAAACTCAAATCCCCTGTCATTGTTCTTGCTTCCAACGTCATCCCCTGAAATGTAGCCGTATGCCAGGTTCATTTTCACCGATACATTGGTCCGGATCTTATACCTTGCTCCAAGGTATAACGCAGGTCTGGTATTTTTTATTGACAGGTCTTTAATCCCGAACCAATTTTCGGTATCGGCCGCCCCTCCAATATCCCCGAAATAATTTGCAAATCCAACTCCAGCAAGGGCCTCATACCGCCTTAGTTTCCACCTCTGCGCTTCCGAGGATTGGGGAAGACAGAAAAGAATCAGAACAAAATATAGT
The DNA here is from genome assembly GCA_963777115.1 of uncultured Bacteroidaceae bacterium. Taxonomy (GTDB): domain Bacteria; phylum Bacteroidota; class Bacteroidia; order Bacteroidales; family SM23-62; genus SM23-62. The sequence continues at coordinate 220,709 of CAVZPP010000016.1, forward strand.
AAAACGCGTTTTGCCATGCTGGACTTAATATCAACAAATGTAAAAAATTAATTCCGTTTATCAACACCCCACATTAGTTTGTTACGAAGTGTGTCATAGAATGTTGCATCCTTAATCCTGAGAGTTTTAACAGAAAAATCGGCCCTTTCCAATTTCAGCTGGACATGCCTTTCAACAATCTCTGTCCTAGAATCAAGGGTAAGCAGGTAGGAATCATCCCTGCTCTCAACTTCTATCCGGATGTTGTTATCGTCCGGTACAATCAGCGGTCTAATGGTGAGATTATGAGGGGACATAGGCAATACTATGAAGTTCCTGGCATCCGGTGTCAGTATAGGTCCCCCAACGCTCATGGAATACGCTGTGGACCCCGTAGGTGTTGAAATGATGAGTCCATCGGCCCAGTAGGAATTCAGGTACTGATCATTCAGGTATGTATGTATGGTAATCATGGAAGCATCCCTTTTCTGCACACTTATTTCATTCAGGGCACAACTAAATCCTTCAAAGGGATTGTTAATAAGTTCCAGTTTAACCAGGGAACGGTTTTCAATAATATATTCCCCTTTCAGCACAGAGTTCAGGGAGGACTCAATCTGATCGGATGGTATATCTGCAAGGAATCCAAGTCTCCCTGTATTAATACCCACCATTGGAATCCCATAATCCTGCACTATTCTGACTGCATCCAGGAAAGTTCCGTCTCCACCCAGGCTTATCATAATATCAGCATTGCCAATAATATCTTCATGCATAGTAAAAGAACCTGCAGGTTCGGACCTGAGAATATTTTTTGATTCAAGAAATTCCTTGTAGGGTTGGTAGATATATACTTCAATCCCTTCCTTCTCGAGAAAGCCGAAAAGTCTCTCAATATTCTCCTCAAATCCCATGCTTACGGGTCTGCCGTATATGGCTACTTTCACTTTCTCTGCATATTTAGAATTCAGATACTCAGGTACTTCATAAAGGCATCGAAACGATTATTCAACAGGTCTTCCATTTCATCCCCTTCCATATAGGAAGCCTGGACAGTATAATTATATCGGTTAAATGTTTGAATAATGGATGAAATATCGGTCGCACTGACCTTCAGGGTAACATTCATTTTGGTGGAATTTTCCGGGGAAGATACATAAAGGCTCAGTATCCTTGCATCATTCCCTTCAACGATCTGGCTGATCTCGGTAAGGGTATAATCATTCACATTCAATTCGAGTTCAATGATCCCTCCAGGTTGTTTCAGAGCTGAAAGGTTGGCAAAGGTATGTAACAAATCATTCAGGGTTATCAGTCCCTTGTAATGTTTATTCTCATCCAGCACCGGAACCACTGTCAGCTCCAATCTGCTAATGATCTCAATCACTTCATAAATATGCTGATGCATCTGCACGTAAGGAGAAAAAAGTGATAATTTATGATTTCCTATGGCTTCCTCAGCCATATTAAGATCATAAATATCCTTGTCAGAAATCAATCCCAGGAATTCAAGATTATTGACGATGGGCAGGTGAGATATCCTGAAAATATCCATCCACGACAGGGCCTGTATACCGGTGTCTGAGGTTTTCAGAGCAGGTACTACATCCGATATGAGGTCTTTTGCTAACAATGTTTTTCGCCTTCTCTGAAATAACTCTTAATTTTACAGCATGACCAGACTAAGTGTAAATATAAATAAAATTGCCACATTGAGGAATGCACGGGGAGGAAATGTTCCGGATGTAAGAAAGACTGCTATTGACTGCCAGCGTTTCGGTGCAGAAGGCATTACTGTCCACCCCCGACCTGATGAAAGACATATCAGGTACCAGGATGTAAGGGATATAAAACCAATCATTACAACCGAATTCAATATCGAGGGATATCCCTCCCGCTCATTTATCGACCTGGTGATTTCTGTAAAACCTGAGCAGGTAACACTTGTGCCTGATCCCCCTGATGCAATTACCTCATCAGAAGGCTGGGATACCATAAAGCATAAGGACTTCCTGAAAGAGGTAATAGCAGAGTTCTCTCAGCATGAGATACGAAGTTCAATTTTTATCGGCTGCGACCTGAAACTCATTGAAAATGCAGCAAAAACAGGTTGCCACAGGGTTGAACTGTATACAGAACCATACGCAACAAACTATCCTGAAGATCCGGCACTAGCGGTAAAGGCCTTTACCGAGGCTGGAACAAGGGCGGTTGAAATGGGATTGGGATTGAATGCCGGTCATGATCTGAGCCTGGAAAATCTGAAATATTTCAAACAAAAGGTATCCGGCCTTCTGGAGGTCTCAATCGGACACGCACTAATTTCAGATGCATTGTACTATGGACTGGAAAATACCATTCAGATGTATCGACGCTTGCTCATTTAATTGAATATCTAAAGGGTAATGGAACTTTTCTACAGAAAATCTGGTAATGGTCCCCCGATTATAATCATCCATGGACTTTATGGATCTTCCGATAACTGGTTATCGATCGGGAAAGCCCTTTCCAATAACTACACGGTCTACCTGCTGGACCAGAGGAATCATGGCAAGTCCCCTCATAATGATCAACATGACTACCTCTCCATGCGTGATGACCTGATTGAATTCATGGATCACCATGGACTGGAAAAAGCCATAATAATAGGTCATTCCATGGGAGGAAAAACTGCGGTATTCCTGTCTGAATCTAATCCCGAAAGAATTGAAGCCCTGGTCGTAATCGATATTGCTCCATTTGCATATGAAGAAGATTCCAGCGGAAAGCAGGCAGAAATCCATAGAATGATCATGGATGCCATGATGAAAGTGGATTTCAGCAAGGCAAGCAGCCGGGAAGACGTGGAGGCTCAACTGGCTGAGAAAATTGCATCACCCAGAATCCGTGGTTTTCTGCTCAAAAATGTTGTCCGGAATAAAGACCATACCTTCCGGTGGAGGTTGAATGTCCCTGTCCTACGTAAAAACCTGGAAGGGATGCTTAGTGGAATCGATCCTGAGAAGTACAGGGGTGGGGAGGAAATCGCCGGATTTCCAGTATTGTTTATAAGGGGTGAAAAATCAGATTATATTTCCGATGATGATATCCTTATCATACAACAAATCTACCCCATGGCCAGGGTAACTACCCTGCCGGATGCAGGACACTGGCTGCATGTGGAACAACCGGAACTCCTGGTCAAGACAATCCGTTACTTCCTATAACTTCAACGTTTTCTTCCGGTATGAGTTTTTCAGCTCTGAGCCTGAGCAGAACCTGGGCAACTGCCAGCACATCCTTTTCACAATATCTTGCAATCCTTTCAAAATCACCTGAATAAAACACTTCTGCAACCTGGCTACCGTCCAGGTCATCCTTCGGATTTGAAATTCCAAGAACCTCAGTCAGTAATGCCAGGGAAGTAAAGTTCCTGAACTCTCCGAACTTCCATAACTCCAGGGTATCGATAAAATTCAGTTCCCAGGGCTTTTTACCGGCAATATTCAATACTGCTGGCAATTTCTCCCCTAATATAACAAAGCGTCTTGCCAGGTAAGGAAAATCAAATTCTTTCCCGTTATGAGCACAAAGCTGCAGGTTCTTACCCTTCTTGAAATTCCGGACAAGATCTCCGAACTCTCTAAGAATCTTTAATTCATCGTCTCCGAAAAAGGACTTAATCCGAAATCTCCGGGGTTCCGAAAGATTTGAAAACAGTCCCACTGAAATACATACAATCTTACCAAACTCCGCATACAATCCGGCACGGGACCAGACATCCTCCGGGTTCTCATCATCCGTCCTCATATGTGCCGATTTTTTATCCCAAAAATCCTGCTGCCTCTCTGTTAATTCATCAAACGTAGGGACAGTCGGTACTGTTTCAATATCCAGGAACAGGATATTATCAAGCCGGTAATCGTAAATCATGACGTGACGTTCTTCAGTTTGTTAAGAACAGTGGCTGTGAGAATATCAATGGCAACCAGGTTGTTGCCCCCCTGGGGAACGATGATGTCCGCATAGCGTTTGGAGGGTTCAATAAACTGCAAATGCATAGGCTTTACAGTCTTTTCATAGCGTTCCATAACCTTGTTTACAGACCGCCCTCTTTCCTGTATATCTCGGCTGATAATCCTTCCCAGGCGATCATCGGCATCGGCATCGACGAATACCTTGATGTCAATAAGCTTCCTGAGTTCCTCATTGGTAAATATCAGTATCCCTTCAAGAATAATTACCTCCCTGGGCTTCATTGGGATCGTCTCATCTGAGCGGGTACATGTAATATAGGTATATATTGGACGCTTTATACTCTTTCCATTTCTGAGCATTTTTAACTGCTCGATAAGCAGGGTAAATTCCAATGAATCCGGATGATCAAAATTGATCTCCTGCCGGGCTTCCAGTTCCAGCTGACTGTTATCCTTATAGTATGCATCCTGAGGAAGGATGGCCACATCGTCATCCCTGAGCCTCTCCATGATCCTATTGACCACAGTGGTTTTCCCGGAGCCGGAACCTCCGGCAATACCAACAACAAGCATAATTCTGTCCTGTAATTTTTGCTAACTTAGCAGCAAAATACAAATTAAAACTGCGAATAGAAAATGATCCGGCATATCGTAATGTTTAAACTAAAGATAAGGGAGGATGAGGAACACCTGGCAGAGGTTAAAAATGAGATAAAAACCAGGCTGGATTCCCTTCCGGGGAAAATAAATGTGATACGCTCGATGGAAGTCGGCATCAATGTAGTCAGATCTGAAAGGGCCTATGACCTTGTTCTGGTTTCATCTTTCGACAACCTTGATGACCTCGAAACCTACAGGGTAGACCCTGCCCATCAGGAAGTCGTTGAATTTATTGCAAACCATAAGGACCAATCTGCCGCAGTTGATTTCGTAGTTTAATTCTGTTCAATGGAAAAATTATTATATCCCCTTAAATTCAAACCCATACTCAAAGACCTGATCTGGGGAGGAACAAGGCTCAGGGATAATCTGAACAAACCCGCCCTTACAGATACCTGTGGTGAAAGCTGGGAGATTTCAGGAGTTCAGGGAAATATTTCCATGGTAGAAAACGGATTTCTAAAAGGAAACAACCTTGAAGAGATCATTGAGATCTACATGGGGGAATTGGTAGGAGATCATATCTATGATAAATTCGGGATTGAGTTTCCTCTGCTGATTAAATTCATAGACGCCAATAAACTGCTTTCAATTCAGGTTCATCCTGATGACGATCTGGCCAGGGAGAGGCATGATGCTTATGGGAAGACGGAAATGTGGTATATAATCGGGGCAGAAGAAGGCGCAGAACTGATCTCTGGATTCAGGGAACCTGTAAGCAGGGAAGTGTATCTGCGCCATTTCGGTTCTAAAACACTACCCGAAATACTGAATTTTGAAAATGTTAAGGCCGGGGATGTATTTTTCATTCCGGCTGGTCGTGTTCATGCCATAGGAGGAGGAATACTACTGGCTGAGATCCAACAGACCTCTGATATCACTTACCGGATATATGACTGGGACCGCCTGGATAAATCCGGAAAAGGCAGGGAGCTGCACACAGAACTTGCTGTAGACGCCATAAATTATACCGACAGGGAAAGGCATAAGCAGGAATACTCCATTGAAAATAACATGCGTACAACACTGGTTGACACAGCCTGGTTCACCACCGGGATCATGAAATTTGATAAAGCCGTTGAAAAAGATTTCAATTTTATAGATTCCTTCGTAATATATATGTGTATCGCAGGAGAGACAGAAATAATTGACGGGCATTCGGAACCGGTTTCCCTTACCATGGGAGAAACTGTTCTGATACCGTCCAGTCTCAAGACCATAACTCTGCTTCCGAAGGGGGAAACCCAACTATTGGAGATATTCATCAAATAAACTGAAATGGAACCCCTGATCATTAAGAAAGTAACCTTTATAAAGAGCAGCACCAAGGCAAAGGATTGTCCAGCTGATGAATTCCCGGAATTTGCATTTACCGGCAGATCGAATGTTGGGAAATCTTCCCTTATCAATATGCTCTGCAATCGGTCCAGGATTGCCAAAACCTCTTCAACACCGGGGAAAACCCAGCTAATTAACCATTTCCTTATCAATAATAACTGGTACCTGGTAGATCTCCCCGGCTATGGTTATGCAAAGATGCCGGAAACGGAAAGACAAAAGATGATGAGGATGATCAGGGAGTATATTCTAAAGAGCGAGAAACTTGTATGCCTTTTCCTGCTTATTGATATTCGACTGGAAATGCAGACAGCGGACAGGGATTTTCTGCAGTTTCTCGGTAAAAACCAGGTGCCTTTTGTCCTGGTGTTTACAAAAGCTGACAAACTCAAAGGAGCCCAGTTGAAAAAGAATCTTGAACAATACAAGAAATCCTTACTTCAGAATTGGGAATCCCTTCCGGATACATTTCTGACTTCGGCTTTAAATAAAACAGGCCGTGAAGATATCCTTGAGTTCATTGGCAGTAATTTGGAGAAAGTTTAATTATTTTTGAAGCAAAAACTAACAAACACTCTTATATGAGACCCAATTCACCCATTAAATTCTTCGCCGGAACAGAATCCATATACCTGGCAGAGAAGATAGCCAAAGCTTTTGGCAATGAACTTGGCAAAACAAACGTCCTTCGTTTTGCCGATGGAGAGTTTCAGCCCCATTATGAAGAATCGGTCAGGGGTTGCACAGTATTCATTATTCAGTCCACTTTCCCCCCGGCAGACAACCTGCTTGAACTCCTCCTTCTGATTGATGCGGCAAAAAGGGCCTCAGCATATAAAATTGTTGCGGTTATGCCTTATTTTGGTTATGCACGGCAGGACCGGAAAGATAAACCCAGGGCAGCGATTGGAGCTAAACTTGTTGCCAACCTGCTTTCTGCGGCAGGAGTGGACAGGATTATGACCATGGACCTTCATGCGGACCAACTCCAGGGATTTTTTGATGTACCTGTGGATCATTTATATGCTTCCTCCCTCTTTGTACCCTACCTGAAAAGCCTGGAACTCGCAAATCTCACCATTGCTGCGCCGGATATGGGAGGAACCAAAAGGGCAAATGCCTATTCCCGCTTTTTAAACACAGAGATGGTTATCGGTTACAAACTCCGGAAAAAAGCCAACGTAGTGGAAGATATCAAAGTGATAGGAGAACTCAAGAAAAAGGATGTGGTTATTGTTGATGATATGATCGATACGGCTGGGACCATCTGCCTGGCAGCGGACATGATGATGATGGAAGGGGCAAATTCTGTTCGGGTCTGTGCCACCCATCCGGTACTTTCCGGCGAATCCTATGACAGGATTGATGCCTCAAGTATAAGGGAGGTTATAGTCACCGACACCATCCCGGTTCCTGAAAAGAAAAACAAGATCAGAGTTATCTCTGTAGCTGAGCTTTTTGCAGATGTGATCAATAAAGTATACAATTATGAGTCCATCTCATCCAATTTTATCCAATAAGTTGCTATATTTGCGGCTCGTTTTTGAGGGGTAAATAATAAAAACAATGGTGTGATGGGGAATTAGCTCCCTCTAATTCTGAGTAGCACCTTAAAATTGTTACAATGAAAACATTTAATCTCCCGGGATCCTTACGCAAGGAAACCGGAAAAAAAGAATCCAAAAATTTAAGAAAGCAGGAACTGGTACCATGTGTACTTTACGGTGGTGAAAAAAACATTCATTTTTCTGTTCTTGAAAAGCAATTCAAAAACCTTGTATATTCTCCGGATGTGTTCCTGGTAAAACTGGACATCGATGGTGAAAAGTACGACGCCATTATGAAGGAGATCCAGTTTCATCCTGTCAGCGACCATATTATTCATGTTGATTTCTCTCAGGTGTTTGCAGACAAGGCAGTTACACTTAACCTGCCTATTGAACTGACCGGTAATTCCAGAGGTTTACTGGAAGGAGGCAAACTCAGGCAACGCAGGCGCTATATAAAGGTAAAGGGACTGATTGAACATATTCCCGATCACCTTGACATTGATCTAACCGAGCTTGAAATCGGGGATAGCCTGAAAGTGGGTGAACTTGATTACAATAATCTTGAAGTTCTTGACCCGGCAAGGGCCATGGTAGTTGGGATAGTTTCTTCCCGCCTGGTGGCTAAGGGTATGGAAGAGGCTGTTGTTGAGGCAGAAGAGGTTGAAGAAGAAGTTGTTGAAGAAGGAGTTGCTGGTGAAGAAGGAGCCCCTGGTGAAGAAGGAGCCCCTGCAGAGAGTGATGCTCCCAAAGAAGATTAAAAACCTGTCTTTTGAAATACCTTGTTGCTGGACTCGGCAATATCGGAGAAGAATACTCCGGAACAAGACACAATATTGGCTTTATGATATTGGATGCACTGGCCAGTGCATCCAATATTCATTTTGAATCGAGACGTCTTGCTGATCAATGTGAAGTAAAACACAGGGGCCGGACCTATATTCTTATCAAACCCAGCACCTATGTAAACCTGAGCGGACGTTCGGTTCATTACTGGCTCAATAAGGAAAAGATTCCACTTGAACGGCTTCTTGTAGTTTCCGATGATATCGCACTCCCCTTTGGCCGGCTAAGGATAAGAGCAAAAGGGGGAAGCGGGGGACATAATGGACTGGAGCACATAAATCAGATCCTCGGTACCCAGGATTATGCCAGGCTCAGGTTCGGGATCGGAGATGAATTCCATCCAGGCCAACAGGTAAACCATGTACTTGGTGAATGGTCGGAAGAGGAAAAATCCGGTCTTGATGAAAGGATAAAAACCTCCATGGAGATCATTTTCAGTTTTGGCAGCCTGGGACTCCAGCAAACCATGAATACCTACAATAAAAAATAAGCTTCCTCCCTCCTGCACCCCTTGATTTACAAGGCCTGTTAAAGAATTGTTAAAGCATCCCAGGCAGTTTCTTAATGCTGTATATTTGTGACGCACAAACAATCTCTATGCAGAGAAAACATATCGTCATAATTATCCTTTTCACTTCCATTGCTTTGGTGGGACTAACCATCAGTCAGGCACTTTTTGTGTCCAAGGCCATGAAGATCGGAAAGGACCAGCATGACCACCGTGTAGATGTAGCTCTTCAGGAAGTGATAGAGGACCTGGTCGATGCCAATGAGAAGGAAATAGAGTTTTCAGAAAAACCGGTGGAAAAATATTCCTGTGAGGAAGTAACCCTTTTTAATGCCATCGATACCGTTCTTCTGGGAGAACTGCTTGCTAAATATATCGACTTTCACCGCACAAATGAGGTATATGAGTATGCAATCATAAAAACATCCAATGACTCAATATTGTATTCATCTAAACCGACCATATCAAGGTCGATGAAAAAAGATGCTCATGAAGCATGCCTTTCCTGTTTGTATAAGGAAGAATATTTCCACCTTGAGGTGTATTTCCCTTCCAGAAAGAAGGAGGTCCTTATTGAAATGTCTGCCTGGCTCATAATGACAGGGATCTTTATCCTCATTGTAATATTCAGCTTTCTTTACATTATCAACACCATTATCCGACAGAAAAAGCTTTCTGAAATAAAAAATGATTTCATTAATAATATGACTCATGAGTTTAAGACTCCGATCAGTACAATCTCCCTGGCTTCGGAAGTCTTGCTTCATACTAATACTGAATCCTCAATTGAGCGCATTAAAAAATATGCAAAAATCATTTATGATGAAAACACAAGGATGCGGGCCCAGGTTGAAAGGGTGCTTCAGGTCGCACGTCTTGATAAGGACGAGTTTAGCCTGTGCAAATCCGAATTTGACCTTCACCAGCTGGTGAGGGATACAGTTCAGAACCTGTGTTTTGAGAAATGCGAAGAAGAAACCACCGTAAATTACCACCTGGATGCGGATCAGCATAATCTGAATGCGGATGAAATGCATATTACAAATGTTGTAGTAAACCTGGTGGATAATGCTATAAAATATTCCAATGGAGGTAAACGCATTAATATCTCCACCCAGAATAAAAACGGAGGAATAAAACTGTCTATTGAAGATAACGGGGTCGGGATGTCAGCTGATTCCACCAGGCATATTTTTGATAAATTTTATCGGGTGCCAACCGGAAATATCCACAATGTTAAGGGATTTGGCCTGGGACTCTATTACGTTAAAAATATGGTGACTGCACATGGGGGGAATGTCGAGGTTCACAGCGAACTGAATAAGGGTAGTCGTTTTGACATATACCTGCCTCTTGATACACCCATTTAATTTTGGTAAATTAGCTGATCCTATCCAGTTAATACCATGAAGAAAAAAGCCAAAGCCAATATCCTTCTTGTGGAGGACGATAAAAATCTTGCTTTTGTACTAACCGATTATCTTTCCATGTCTGGCTATGGCGTACAGCACGCAGAAGATGGTGTTGCAGGCCTTGAACTTTTCAAGAACGGCAAGTTTGATATTTGCATTCTCGATGTCATGATGCCTCTCAAAGATGGCTTTACTCTGGCAGAAGAGATCAGAGTTATGAATGAGGTTGTGCCAATCATTTTCCTGACTGCCAAAACAATGAAGGAGGATAGAATCAAAGGTTTTAAAGCAGGTGGTGATGATTATATTACAAAGCCATTCAGCACTGAGGAACTCAGCCTTAGAATAGAAGCAATTCTCAAACGAACCCGGTATTCTCTCCTTGATGGAGAACAGGAAAGCTCTTATCAATTGGGGAGCTACAACTTTGATTATTCAAACCAGATGCTTAACGGTCCCGGAGGCGAAAAAAGGTTAACCAAAAAAGAAGCTGAGGTTCTAAGGTTACTTTGTATTAATATGAATAAGATCCTCCGGCGTGAGATCGCCCTGAAAATGATCTGGGGAGAGGATGATTATTTCATGGGGCGAAGCATGGATGTATACATTACCAAGCTTCGAAAATTTCTCTCCGAAGATCCCAACGTTAATATTACCAATATACACCGGACAGGTTTTATGCTCGAGGTAAAGAAGTAAAGGAAGCATGTTGATCGATAAAGAGCTCCGGGTTGACAAATGGCTCTGGGCCGTCCGGATATATAAAACCCGTAGCCAGGCAACTGAGGCATGTAAAAAAGGTAAAATTCTGATTGCTGAACAGCCGGTAAAAGCTTCCAGAATACTAAGGATTAATGACATTGTTTACGTAAAAAAGCCACCGGTATTATTTTCTTACAGGGTAGTGGGACTGCTGGGAAAGAGGCTTTCAGCAAAAGCTGTAACGGAGTATGTTGAAAATATAACTCCCCAGGAGGAAATGGATAAGCTCAAAGTCAGGGAGACTTTTTTTATTACCCGGGATAGAGGAAGCGGTAGGCCAACAAAAAAGGAAAGACGTATTATCGATAAATTAAAAGGGGAATAATCCCTACTGGCTTATGATCATTGCACAGGAAAAGAGGAAAACAAACATTGCCGAATTCATTCTGTATATGTGGCAGGTAGAAGACCTTATCAGGGCTTCAGGTTTCGAATTTGAACAGATCAATGAAACTGTAATCAGTAAGTTTGACCTTCCGGAAGAGACCCTTGATGAGATACGGACCTGGTATGCAAATCTTATAACCCTCATGGCAGAGGAACGTATCGTTAAAACGGGACATATGTCCTTTCTTAATAACCTCATCAGAGAATTAAACGACCTCCACCTTCGATTACTCCAGTCCCCTGACGAATTAAAATACCATGAACTATACCAGGCAGCCCATACAAATGTGAATTCCTTCAGGGAGAAAAGTCCGGATACCTTCCTGTCAGAGATTGAAGCATGCCTGACAGGTCTCTATGGATACCTTTTACTCAGACTCAAAAACACGGAAGTATCTACGGAAACACAACAGGCCATGGGAAGTTTCAGCAACCTGCTCGCAGCTTTGTCTATCCGTTTCCGGGAAATCGAAGAAGGAAAGAAAGAACTCCCCTGATCAGAATCAAGAATCCCTGATCAGAATCCAGGACCCCCTTTTCTAAGAATCATAAAAACCTGTCCCGAATATCTTCACCGGGTAAAAAACAATCCTCCCTTTTTGAATAAAACCGGTAGCGGTTCCTTGCAAATTGATCATAGAAAAAATCCCTGACAGGCGCTGGAATAATTAGTAATACATAAAAAATCGGCCACAGGCCCCGGAGACGTCCGGCAATTCGCAGGACCGCCCCGGATTTATGGTAAATTTTATTCTTCCCTATCAGGATAAGTGAATGCTCGGCCACCCCATGAAGTCCATGCTCTTTCAATATTCCCTTTCCGGCCTCCGTCTGGGAAGCAGTAAACCTGAATACCCTTAGAGTATCCCTTCGAATAATAAACAAAACCGATCCGGAACAGAAATTACAGTATCCGTCAAATACGACCAGGGCTTTATCTTCTCCTTGCTTAAACTGATACAAGACAGGATACGATTTCTCCGATATAGAATTTATGAAAATCTTTATTCGGGTAGTTTTTTCCAATAAGCTCAGGGAGGATGAAAGAATCTTCCTTGATTCGGTCTGCATATAGTTTTTTACATTCTATCATCAGCCGGCATTGCTCAAAATATACATTTCCAAGTTCCGTGTACATGGGTTGCAGTCCGGTCTCCCTAATCTTATCCCTGTCCCTGCCCGACCTGCTTCCACAAAACTTAAGGATGTCCCTGTTCCCGGGTTCAAGAAAGCTTAGGGTATAGTAATCCGACGATTCTGCAAATTCAAAGGTATAGCGCTGTGGCCTGATAAAACAGATTGCAACTGGCTTGTTCCATAGAATACCTATGGTTCCCCATGATGCCGTCATGGTATTGAAATTCTTCTCAGTTCCTGCCGTTATAAGCATCCATTCTTCCCCGATAATGTTAAAGGCGTTTTCATTCAATTTATCCGGGCCGGTCTTAATAAATTTCTTTGACATATTATCTTCAGATTTTTACGCAATATACATAATCCCTAAAAATCCAAAGTCTCCTGATTTCAGGATTTTTTTTTACCTTGGACTCAGCTGTATAAGCAGTATATAATGCTAATGCAAATCGTAAAATTCTGATTTTCTGTTAATTCAAAACAATCCCAGCTTCGCATATGACTAAAAAACCCATAGACAGGTTCTCTGTCAGATTTATCATTAGCAGGTTCTATGTTATGACCTGCCACAGGGTCTTCTACAAGAATATTCAGTCTAAGTTCAATAGCAATATCCCAAAAGACAGACCGGTTCTGATTGCACCAAACCACCAGAATGCCTTGATGGATGCCATGGCTAATGTGAGGACAAGCGGGCGTGAAATAGTCTTCCTTACCCGTGCGGATGTTTTTAATAATAAGTTTATTGCTGGAATTTTCAGGATTTTTAAAATGCTGCCGGTATACCGTATTCGGGACGGTGCAAGTGAACTCAGTAAAAACGAAGAAATATTTAATGAATCAATGCAGGTTCTCCTTCGAAAAAAATGCCCCGTAACAATATATGTAGAAGGAAATCACGGAGATAAACGAAGGCTCCGCCCACTGGTAAAAGGAATATTCAGGATTGCCTTCCAGGCTCAGGAATCCTACGGTGACAAACCAGGTGTTGTAATCGTTCCATGTGGAATTGATTATTCTTCCTACACAAATTTCCGCTCTAAGCTGTTTGTCCAATATGGTGAACCTATTGAAGTCTGCGAATATTATTCTGAATTTAAGGAAAATTCGGCCCGGGCCATTAATAAGATTCGCGAACGGCTGTCTGAGGAGATAAAAAAATACATCATCCACATTCCCTCCGTGGAACATTACGATACCTATATGCAGCTACGCCAGGTTTATAACCTGCGTATGCGAAAACGCCTGGGCTTCAGTAAAAAGGATCAATACCACAGGTTACTGGCGGATCAGCATATGATCCGCGAACTTTCAGCTGTTGAGGAAAAAGAACCGGAAAAATTATCCTCTCTCAGTGAACTGGTTAAGGAATACGCCCTGGGGGTGAAAAAATTTGGGATGAGGGACTGGGTATTCAGAAAAACACGTCATTCCTTACTACTTTTATTGCTGGCAGTTCTCGGGATGCTGTTATTACTCCCGGTATTTCTTTACGGTGCTCTGACGAATATTCTTATCTATTGGTTATGTAATAAAGTCAGCAAAAAAATAAAAGATACCCAGTTTCAATCCACTGTAAAATTTCTTGCAGGGGACGTCTTATTCCCTGTATATTACCTGATTCTGTTTATAGTTGCATGGATTTTCACCGACCCGGGCTGGATCAAATGGGCCTTACTGCTGAGTTTTCCTGTAACTGGACTTCTGGCTCATACATGGTTTGTATGGTTTAAAAAGCTCAGGTCCCTCTGGAAATATCAGTTTTTAACTCTGTCTCGCAATAAAAAGCTATTACGCCTGAAAGAAGTAAGGGTTCAGATCATAGAAATGGCTGAATCCATGGTGACTGTCTCAGACTCTTAGAGCCTGTTGCCTTTTCAATTTAACTCAGGTAAAATCTCTTCTTCAAAGATTTTTTGAATTAACTGCTTAACAGCATTTTAACAGCCTGATTAGCTGGGATTTTATATCTTCGTGTAAAATTCAGGGAGCGTTATGGCGAAAGGAGAAATTAAAGAAAAGATAATCAGTGGAATTCAGCAAATAGGAATCGGGGTTGCAAGCCTGAATGAATCCTGGAAATGGTACAGGGAGCATTTCGGAATGGACATACGGGTATTTGAAGAAGAAGCAGTTGCAGATTTGATGTTACCCTATACAAGTGGTGAACCACAGTCAAGACATGCAGCCCTTGCTGTCAACCTGCAGGGTGGTGGTGGATTTGAGATTTGGCAGTATACGAAGAGGACTCCCGAACCTCCCAGGAAAAAGCTGACCCTAGGGGATCTGGGCATTAATATTGCTAAGATCAAGTCCGGTGATGTTCGGAAAAGTTATGAATTCTTTAGGGAAAAGAACCTGGTTTCCAACGGAATTTCTGTTGACCCTGCCGGGGAAGAACATTTTTTCGTAAAAGATCCTTACAATAATCTTTTCCAGGTTGTCAAAGACGAGTCAAAATTCAGAGATGAAAAAAAATTGACAGGTGCTACCTATGGCGCCTGGATTGGAGTTTCAGATATAGACAAGGCAAGAAAACTCTACAGTGGGATCCTGGGCTATGATACGGTTGTTTATGATAAGGAAGAGAAGTTCGAAGACCTTAAGGACCTGCCCGGAGGTGACCATACCTTTAGAAGAGTCAGGCTAAAGCACAGCAAAAGAGTCAGGGGAGCCTTTAGCCGTTTGTTTGGTCCCAGTCAGATTGAGCTGGTAGAAGTAAAAGACAGGCAAGCCAATAAAATATATGAAGGCCGGCAATGGGGAGACCTGGGATTCATCCATCTCTGTTATGACATCAAAGGAATGGATTCCCTCCGTTCAGAATGTGAACAGAAAGGATTCCCGTTTACAGTAGATTCAACCAGTAAACATAATGAGACTTTTGATATGGGTGAGGCCGCAGGACACTTTTCCTACGTTGAGGATCCTGATGGGACCCTTATAGAATTTGTGGAAACCCATAAACTTCCGATTAGCCAGAAACTGGGATGGTATATTAACCTTAAAAAAAGAAATCCGGAAAAGCCTTTGGCTAACTGGATCCTAAAATCTCTTAAGTATAACAGGGTAAAGGAGGACAAAAAAGCTTGATTCCTTATTCCGATATTTCCACTCCTCTCCAGAAGGCTATATGGTCTTTGATCTTTTCTGCTGCATAGAAGGGTTCAGCATAGTACCATGCCGAATCCTTGTTCACTTCTCCATCCACCAGGATATTATAGTAAGTGGCTGTACCTTTCCAGTGACATTCAGTCTCTGTCTTACTGTCAGCTAAAAATTCCTTATTGACAGAGCTAACAGGGAAATAGAGATTTCCTTCGATCTGAAGGGTATTATCGCTTTCTGCGATGACTCTATGGTTCCAGATTGCTTTCATAAGTTTCAGTTTATAGACGTTTTGTAATATCTACATGTACCCGACAAAATTACTCCGGCTGACTGCCTGCTATTGTCGGCAGGGGGACAAGTAGTGGATTTTATCATTTTGTTAACATACTATAGAGTACAGGCACCACCAGTAGGGAGAGAAATGTCGAAACCAGGAGTCCCCCTATTATCGTCCACCCCATCGGAGCCCAGAGAGTACCACCCCTCAGGGTAAGCGGAAGGAGTCCCCCAATTGTAGTCAGAGTTGTCAGCACGATAGGAGTAAAACGGGTTTCCCCGGCCTGTTTTATGGCTGCCAGTTTTTCAAGTCCCTCTTCTCTTTTCTTATTGATATAATCCACCAGGATGATGGAATTATTTACCACTATCCCAATAAGACTTATTCCACCAATAAGTGCGGTAAATGAGAAAGAATACCCGGTAATAAACAGAGCCAATACAGACCCTATCATAGCAAAGGGCAGGGCAGAAAATATAATCAGTGGCTGGGAAAAGGATCTGAACTGAAGAACAAGAACGGCAAATATTGCAATTGCGGCAATGATCCCTGCCCTCATCATACCTCCGAAACTTTCTTCCCTGTTTTCAAGTTCCCCTGTAAAGGTATAATGGTAATCAGCCGGTAAAGAATAATCAGCAAATTTTTCATTCAGTCGGGCCACAATTTCATCAAGGGAATAATCTTTTTTCAGATCCGCGGTAATGGTCCCGTTCCTATCCATGTCAAAATGGGTTATAATTCCCGGGGCTTCACGAAGTTCCAGACTTGCCAGTTGTTTCAGAGGGATTTGCCTTCCACTTAAAGAGTTCACAAAGATCCGGTCGAAATCTTCCAGCCTTGGCTTTTCCTCAAAAGGCAGGCGAAGGACAATATTGTACTCATTCCCCTCCTGATCCCTGAATTCTGAGATAGCCAAACCCGTTACGGCAGTGCGGATGGTCCGGTCAATTTCATATACGGGCACCCCAAGCATACTGGCCTTCTCCCGGTTGATATGTACATAGAAATCAGTACTTGAACGATCGAGCGAATTCTCAATATTTACCAATCCTGTCTCCTGTCTCACCATTACTTCAAAATCAGAGCATATTTCCTTCAACAGATCCATATTTGCACCTAGGACTTTGATGGTAAGAGGGGCCTCTACGGGGGAACCCTGTTCGAACTCTTTCAGGTTAATACGTGCTCCGGTGAAATTGCCGAATACCTCTCTTAGCTCAGATATCATTGCGTCGAACTCTTCTACTTCATATTCTTCCAGCTCTACGAAAATCTCGGCAAAGTTGCTGGCTAGCCTTTTCGGGAAAATATTATAATAAATCCTGGGATTCCCGTGTCCAACATTGCTGGCATAGTTTTTTACTCCGGGAAGGGTATCCAATATCTCCTCTACCATACGGGCAACCTCATCTGCTTTTTGAATATTTGTTCCTTCCGGAGTCTGGATGCGAATCATAAACTGAGGTTTTTCTGCCTTGGGAAAGAAACTCACACCCACCAGCTTAAACACACCCATTGAACCTGCGAAAAGGAGAATGGAAATAGTGATTACCAATCCTTTTTTTCGAAGGACAAATTCAAGAGATCTCCGGTAGGGTCCTTCAATAAGGTACCTGAGGACCCGCTTCAGGTTATATTGTTTTTGGGTCTTCTTACTGATATGCTTTTTCAGGAATACACTTGTGAGATAAGGGGTCAGCAATAAGGCGATAAGTAAAGAAGCAAACAATGTAAATATCACTGTAAGTGGCATGCTCTGGATGAACCGCCCGGCTTTATCCGGCATTGAAATAATGGGAATAAAAGCAAACATGGTGGTCAGGGTGGCGGTAATAATAGGCCATCCCAGTTGCACACTTCCTTTCTCAGCTGCTTCCTTCCGGGTATGACCCATGCCGATAAATCGTTCAATATTCTCAACAACAACGATGGAATTATCCACAAGTAAACCAAGAGCAATTATTAATCCCGCGATTGACATCTGCTGTAATCCAAATCCTGACATATCCACAAAACCGAGTCCGATCAGGATGGAAAAGGGAATGGCTATAATCACCAGGAGAGAAGCCCTGAAACCCAGGGAAAGAAAAATTAGGAGTCCCACTAATAAAATCCCAAACAGCAGATTGCTGAGAAAACCATTGATCCGTTCGCCCACTGACTCAGCCTGGCTGAATACGGTAAATAATTGCATTTCTGAATCAAGTTCCACTTGAAAATTCTCAAGGATCTCATCAAGCTTTTCCGTAATCCTGAAGATATTATACCCCGGCTTTTGCCTCAATGACATGAAAACAGCCCTCTCCCCGTTATACCTCGCGAAATAATTATTATCCTCGTAATCAAATTCAACGCTGGCAATATTTTCCAGGTATATATTTCTCCCCTGGAATGAACTGATAACTGTTCTGCGTATCTCCTCCAGGTCCTTGTAGGAACCACTGGTTTTTATACCAAACTCCCGCTCACCTATATCCATACTTCCACCGGGGATATTTGCATTATTGCTTAAAATAGCTCTGCTTACCTGTTCCAGGGAAATATTCATACGAGACATATTTTCCATATCAAGGCTTACCCGGACTTCTTCTTCTGGTGATGCAAGGATCTCAACAAGTTTCACGCCCGGAACTTTCTCCATCTTTTTCTTGAGATTTTCTGCCTGTTTCTCCATAATTGCAAACTCGGCAGTTTCGGAAACAAGTGCCAGGTGCATCATCACGACATCCGAACTGCTCCACTGCATGATATCCACATCGTAGATCTCATCCGGCAGCTTGCTACGGATGCTGTTTACCTGCTGACTGACCTCATCGAATTTTTCGTCCGGGTCTGTGTTAAAGTGTAAATTCTACACTGGTGACCAGTATACCATCCCGCATGGAGGTTTCTATCCGCTTAATATCATCAAGCTCGTTAATTGCTTCTTCCAGGGGACTGGCAACCAGTTGTTCCAGGTCGACCGGATTACTTCCAGGATAGATTATAATAACACTCGCCCCAGGAATATCCAGAGGCGGATCCTCTGACCTGGGCATGGTCAGAAAGGATGAAACACCAACGATCAGCAACAAAATGAAGGCCGTCAGTGTGAACTGGTAATTTTTTATGGCGAGTCCGGGAATTTTCATAGACAGGTTATTTCCGGTTTTCCCTTATGATTTCAATTTGACTGTCAGCCCTCAGGTACTGTGCCCCCTCCATCACTATCTCCTCCCCCTCGACAAGGCCTGATTTGACATTGATACCCTGATCAGTATAAGATCCGATGGAAATTCGCCGGCGTTGATGCCTGCCATCTTTTATTACATACACATAACCACTTTGGCCGGCACCATCAACCATGGCCTCATAAGGAACAATTATTTTCTTTCCTTCCCCGGCCGGATAAATATTAATCCTGGCAAAAAATCCTGAGACCAGTTTTTCAGGCTTTCTCAGCAGTTGAATCTCAACTTCATAGGTCCCTGTATAAGGGTCCGCTGATGTACCCAGTTCAGAAACAAGTCCCTTGAAAACCTGCCCGGGGTAGGCATCAAATTGAATATCCGCTGAATCCAGCAAATGAACACGAATCACATCCCTGTCAGTCAGGTTTGTCCGGACTACCCAGTCATTCTTTGTTGAGGCGAAAAAGAATACCGGATGTCCCGGTGCAATGATCTCATTTGTCTCAGCAAGCCTTTTAAGAATTTTTCCATCTGAGGGTGCATGGATGGAAGAATACTGAAGATTGAACCGGGCGATCCGGTCATTTGTCCTGGCCACATCCAGGGCTGTCTTTGCATTTTCAAATTGTTCCAACGTTACAACACTGTCCCTATACAGGTTTTCAGCTCTTGAAAAATCACGTTCAGATTTCTTCAGTACAAGTTCAGCCTGCTGCACTTTTGACCTGATCTCTTCCGGATTTAATTCGGCCAGAAGCTCACCGCTTTGTACTGACTGTCCCTCCTCGGTATGGATCCGGGAGATGATACCACCGGTCTTAAAACTGAGCCTGGACTCAGTCTTGGTAGACAGCTTGCCACTTGTTCGTACCGGGATCACAAGTTCGGTTCTGATCACTTTTGCAGTTTTGATCCCAAGCTTTGAGGCCGGGGGATCAATTTGGGTTTCGCTTCTGCATCCCGTCACCAGGATCAGACCGAACATCATCAATTTTAATAACAATCTGGTTACCATTTCAAACGGGGTTTTATTATTCTTTTTCAAATTCATACAGGCAGGCAGTTCTTTCCAATTCAGCGTACTTAATATGATAATCAAACTTGCTGATAATTAATTTTTCCTCAGCCTGTGTCATACTGGTCCTTGAATCTATAAATTCGATCAGGGAAGCCTGTCCCTCTCTGAATTTCCTGTCCACTACCCGATAAGCTTTCTTTGAACTCAGTAATTCTTCCTCAGCTGCCTGGATGGATTCCCCGGATGCCAGCAAATCATAGTAAGCGGCAACGGCCTGAAGACGAATTTGCTGCTCAGTTTCCTGAAGCTGTGTAGAACGTATATCCTGGGCGACCCGGGCTTCTCCAATCTTGGCTTTTTTCTCAAAGCCGTGAAAGATATCCCAGTGAAGAACAAGGGAAGCAAATATATAATCCTGCCTGCTGTTAAATTCGTAATCAGTGCCCTGGAATCCATAATCCACCGCCGCATACAGGCTCGGCATACGGTCCATTTGATTCATATTCAGGTTACTTTCAGCTGCCCTGGAATAGGATCTGAGCATTTCGAGCTCCTCCCTGTTTTCCAGGGCCTGATTGGTAAGGTTCCCGAGCAATAATAAGCCAGGGATGGAATCATAGGATGACTCCTTATTGATATCCGATTCAAAAGACCGGTTAAGTAAAAAGTTAAAATAGGCTTTGGCAACCTGCATATTTCTCCTTGCCATTGCCGATTCCTGGTCCAGTTTACTCATTTCTGCCCGGGAACGATACACGTTATCAATGGTAACTATGGAGTTTTCATAAAGCTTTTCATTGACCCTGACATTTTCCTCGAGCAGTTCCCTGGTTTTATCCAGCAACTGGATCAGGCGCAAGGTTTTCAGATAATTAAAATAGGCCGTTTTTATGTCTGCCACAAGTTGTCTCTGGTAAGATTCTGCATCAGCTTTAATTGCGGAACTCAGTTCTTTTCGGATACGTGAATTATAATAGATCTTCGGATCGACCAGGGGTTGGACAAGGCTGACCCTGGTTTCCTGTTCTGTCGGCCGGTAAAAGGCAAAATTCATATTCTCGATGTCCGGGAATAGTTCTTGCCCAAGAAGAGTATTCAGGGACTGGTAAACGGGGTTCAACATGTTACCGACAGGAAATTCTATCAGCCGACCTCCTTCTGCGGCTGAATACCTGAGATTCAAACTGATATCAGGATAGAACCAGGACCTGGCCTGCTTCAATGCCATAAGGCTTTTCTGGTAGCTCACCTCCTTTTGTTTAAGCGCAAGGTTATTTTCAAGTCCCTCGTCTATATAAACCTCCAGAACAGCCTCCTGTCCCTTAAGAAAACTGGTCATTCCACAAAACACCAGTATCAGTACTCCTGTTAATACCTTCATGATATTGGATTATGTTTTATACTTAGTTCCAAGTCCCCCTCTCGAAACAAGTTCCAGGTGGGTCTGAATAATCTCCTCTGCCTTCAGATCAAATATCTCATACAAATCAGCCTTGTTTTTCAGCACAAGGAGCACACCCAGCATCTGGGACCAGAGGGTTGCCGAAAATACCTCTGGAGGGAGGTCATCCCTAAGGGACTTGTCTGCAATTCCCTGCAGCACCTGTTCGCTTACCAGGGCCAGTGGGGATTGTTCTTTCAGGTAAACCTGGATCTGCTCTTCACTGACATTCAACTCGCCCATCCGGTTGCTTTCAAAATGCATGAAAAAATTGAAATAATCAGGATATCCTCTGGCGAACCTGATAAAAGATCCTGCGAGGGAGACCAGATTTGTATACCCGTCATTTTCCTTCGAAATCTCCTCCCTCATCATTTTCATAAGAATATCGGTTCCCCTCATAAAAATTGCAAATTGAAGATCATCCCTGCTTTTAAAATACAGGTATAATGTTCCCTTGCTCAACTCAGCCTCTGCCGCAACCTCATCCATAGTTGAGTTCTCCACCCCTCGGGTAAAAAATATCTTCTCTGCTGCATCCACAATATCAGTCCTTCGTTTCAGCCTTTCCCTCTCTTTCCGCTCAGCTATCCCCATACCAATTGACCTTTAGTTATTATTTTATAGTGATACTCTTTTATGACTGATAGTCATTTTATAAGCAAAAGTATAATAAAATGGATAATAAATCCAATTTATCAGGAAAAAACCGAACCTGTCAGGATATTAAAAGGAGATATAAAAGGGGAAGAAAAAAACCGGGTGCCCTCTGGTGGTGGTTTCCACAGTAGGCACCCGGCAGGAAATATTATTATTTGGACTTATTGTACCTTTCAGCAACTCCGTCCCAATCAACTACATTCCAGAAGGCAGAGATATAATCCGTTCTGCGGTTCTGATACTTCAGGTAATAAGCATGTTCCCAGACATCGATGGCCATCAGGGGTTTGCCCTGGATTTCAGAGATGTCCATTAAAGGATTATCCTGGTTGGGTGAAGAGGATACTTTGAGTTTCCCTTCACTCGTTTTCACCAGCCATGCCCAACCTGATCCAAACCGGGTTGCAGCTGCTTTGGAAAAGTCCTCGCGAAACTTCTCATAGCTGCCAAAGCTTTTTTCAATTGCTTTCAACAATTCTCCCTTGGGTTTTCCTCCTCCATCAGGGGACATACTCTTCCAGAACAGTTTATGATTGAAATATCCTCCTCCGTTATTGCGAATACCCGCGGGCAATTTGCTAACCTCTGAAAAAATATCCTTGATTCGGACATCTGTGAGTCCAGCTTCCTTTACAGCAGCGTTAAACTTCCGGGTATACCCTGCATGGTGTTTGCTGTAATGGACCTCCATCGTCATAGCGTCAATATGAGGTTCAAGAGCATCGAAGGCATAACCCAATTCAGGGAGTGCGAAACGATCTTCATCATTCTGTCCCCTTAGTATCCTACCTGCTGCTTTTGATGTTCCGGGGAGTGCAGTTGCCAGAACTCCTCCTACACCTAAGATTGCACTGTTTTTCAGAAAAGTACGCTTATCCATTTTTGTGTTTTGTTGAATTGCAGGACAAATATAACTATAAAAGAGGTCTTATTTATATTGGGTTTAAATAGGTCCCGGCATTCCTGGTTTCTTTTAACATATTATTAAGTATTTTTGACAGAATGAATAACCTCTGCCCTGCATCTGGCGTATACAGGGCTTTGGAGCATCGTTTTCAGGGTATGTTTCAGACAGATATTTTTTATCAAATATTTAACACAATCCGGGCATTTATTGTGCAACCATTTATTGGCAGCCCGGGTCTTATGGATAGTCCAAGCAAATGCAGGATGAGAAGCAAATAATTGAAGGATGTTGCCGGAATGACAGGATAGCCCAAAAGGCCCTGTATGAGAGGTATGCTTCTGTTCTACTTGGGGTTTGCATCCGTTATTCCGGAAGAAGGGATGAAGCAGAGGACATTCTGCAGGATGGCTTGGTTAAAATATATTATAATATAAAGGATTTTGCAGGAAAGGGATCCTTTATCAACTGGATGAAAAAGATCATGGTTAACACAGCCATTACGAGTTATCACAGGAACCTGAAACATCAGTACCACCAGGATATTGAAGATATTCGTGAGATGGAAATCAAGGGAGTTTCCCTGGGCTCGGCTGAGTTTACACGTGAAGAACTTGCGAATGTAATTAAAGAACTTCCGGCTGGATACAGGTTAGTATTTAACCTTTATGCTGTAGAAGGATATAAACATAAGGAAATAGCAGAAATGCTCGAGATTGACGTGAATACATCGAAATCTCAATATTCAAGGGCCAAAGGATTGATACGTAAAAAACTTGGGGCCATATCAAAAATAGCTATGAAGGAGAAATGAGCAGGAATGATCTAAATATTGAAGATCTTTTCCGTACACAAATGGAAACTTACCAGGTAGACCCCTCGCCGGGATTATGGCAGAAGGTCCATTCCAGGATTCTGTGGAAGCAATTCCTTGGATTTAGTTTCCAGACATTTAATGTGTACTACCTTGCCGCTGTTCTATCTTTGGCTGGACTGGGAATATTTGCTTTACTATCCGGTCCGGATATTGAGAATCCTCAAACAGAGGTTCAGTCCCTTGCCGAATCTGATCCTGGCACTCCGGCACCCGGTTCTGAAACCACACCTCATTTACAGCAGAAAGAATCAGAGCAGCAGGCGGAGGTAACTGCACTCAAAACACAATCTGCCAACAGAGAAGTGATTGCATCGGAGAACAAAAGTTCCGGGAACAAATCTGCCGAAGAAACAAAATCCATGGATCAGTCCCCTGACAAAAAAAATGCGCCTTCTCTTCCGGCAGCCACAGAAAAATCAGTCAAAGGCTTGCAGGGGAAAAAATCAGAATCCATTTCTGTTAAGGCAGACTTTTCTGCCAGCCAGGTGGAAGGTTGTTCTCCCCTGGCGGTTAACTTTACTAATACTTCAGAAAACGCAGAACAGGCAATCTGGTTATTTGGAGATGGGGGAAGTACTACTGAAAAGTCTCCCTCATGGGTCTTCGATGAACCGGGGGAGTATTCTGTAACCCTTAAGGTCTCCGGGACAGATGAGCAGATTTACCTGGCACATCAGATCATAACAGTCTATGAAAGTCCAAAGGCTCTCTTCGAAATGGATGAAAATGTGGATCTTTCTCAAAACCAGCCAGTTTTCTTTTATAATTATTCCCGTGGAGCTGACTTTTATTCATGGGACTTCGGTGACGGGGAAAAATCTGACCTGCTTGAACCTATTCATTATTACAATCAATCCGGCAGCTACGATGTTAAACTGATTGTATGGACAGGGAACCAGTGTTATGACTCCCTGATTATCCATAATGCATTTACCGGTCCCGATGGAAAAATTCGCTTCCCCAATGCCTTTACACCCAATATGTCTGGTCCCTCTGGAGGCTACTATGAAATTAATGATATCAGCAACACCATTTTTCATCCGGTGGTAGAGGGTGATCTCATTGAGTACCAGATGAAGATTTTCAACCGCAAGGGATTACAGGTCTTTGAAAGCAATGATGTGTCAATTGGCTGGGATGGTTATTACCAGGAAAAACTTGCCGGACAGGATGTATATATCTGGAAAGCCAGGGGGAAATTCAGTAACGGAAAAACCTTTGTAAAAAGCGGAGACCTGACCCTGGTCAGACAATACTAATTCTGCATTCCAAACTAAGCAAAAGAATATCCTGCTTCACAATTTAACAGGATGTTTTACTATACTTATTTTCTACGTTGATGGAATTCCATCCCTATTTGAAACAATTACTCATGACTTTCGTTTAATTTAGTGCTGGAGAGGTCTTTTCAGAAAAGAAGTTGTTAATATCTTTTTTGGGGCTATGGCCTAAAAAGACATATTTTCAAACTTGTTGATTTTGGCTATCTTAGTAGATTAATTGATTCTCAATCAGACACGTGAAGAGGTTTACAATCATATCAACCCTTATAATATTCTGCCTCTCTGCTGATGCTCAGGACCCCCAGCTGACACAGTTTTATTCTGCTCCCCTTTACCTCGCCCCCTCATTTGCCGGAGCAACACAGCAACACAGACTGGCCAGCACCTATAGAAACCAGTGGCCTGGAGTTCCCGGAGCTTTTGTGACCTACCTTTTCTCATACGATCATTTTTTCTCAAATTTTAACTCCGGAGTCGGAATACTAATCATGAGAGATGAGGCAGGATCCGGAGATCTCAGCACTACCAATGTTGGAGTGCATTACTCCTATGACATCCAGATCTCAGACCTCTGGCATATCAGACCCGGAGTTGCATTTGTCTATACACAGAGGGGCATTAATTTTGCAAAATTGCTCTGGGGAGACCAGATCTCTCCAAGCGGTACAACTCCCACTATTGAAGTTCCCTCCCTGCAGAGAAAAGGAGCGATAGATGCTACCCTTTCAACCCTGGTCTATTCTGACAGGATGTGGGCAGGTGTCACTGTTGACCATCTATTCCGACCAAACTATTCTCTTTACGATGATGACATCACCAAATGGCCTATGAAATTTAGCGCATTCGGTGGTTACCAGATAATACGCAAAGGTCGTCTGCTTAAACCCGTTGACGAAACCCTGTCCCTTGCTGCACTTTATAAGTACCAGGATCATATTTCCCAGATGGACATTGGGGTATACTGGTACAAGAACCCACTGGTATTTGGATTCTGGTACAGGGGACTTCCCTACATCAGTAAGGAAAGCCGGGGAGATGCAGTATGTTTCCTGGTGGGTTACAAGGTCGATCAGTTCAGTATCGGGTACAGTTATGATTTCACCATCAATAAACTCCTTACTTCCACCTGGGGATCACATGAGATAGCTCTTATTTATGAGTTTACTACCTACAAAAAGAAAATAAAACGCCACATGATCCCCTGTCCCGAGTTTTAGTCCCTCCACACCCTTTTATAATAGAAAATCCATATATTTGCAGGGATTTTTACGAACCTATAAATCTCCAGTAATGAAAAACCTTTCACTTATTCTGAATGCTGTTCTGATCGTGGCAGTAGGTGTTCTGTTTTACCTGCATTTCAGTTCCAGAACCCCAGCCTCATCGGACAATACTTCCGGAGGGAATATCAGCATGGCTATGCCGGATGTGCCCATCGTCTATATAAATATAGATTCCCTCCTTAGTAATTATGCATATTTTCATGAGATGCAGAGTGATTTTGCCGATAAGCAGGCAGAAGCTGAGGCCGAACTTAACCAGCGCTCAAGGCAGTATGAATCATCTGCCCTGGATTACCAGAATAAGGTGCAAAAGGGACTGGTAACCCGGAGGGAAGCAGCCGAAATGGAACAGCAATTGATGGCAGCCCAACAAGAACTCCTGCAATACAGAGATCAATTAACCATGCAGCTTTCCGAAGAAGAGCAGGTCAGCAATAGCAGGCTGATCAACGAGATCATGGAATATCTGGTGGAGTACAACAAAGAATTCAATTACCAGTTTATTTTCAGCAATAGTTTTGGTGATAATGTTCTCTTTGCCAACAATAGACTGGACATTACCGAGAGCGTACTTGTAGGGCTCAATGAACAATTCGAGAAGGATAAAAGTAATAAGTAATGCCCTTTGCAAAGGCTTATCTTGAGAAGGTCAGCCTTATTTCCGATATTGACCGGGTACCTCCCAGTCCATCTCTATCAATCATCGTTACTATTCCTGCCTGTAACGAGCCGGATTTATTGCTTACCCTGGAAAGCCTTGCCTCCTGCACAGTCCCTGATGGAGATGTTGAGATAATCATTGTTTTGAACTCAGGGGAAACAGCAAGCTCAGAGGTAATCTCCCAAAATATCCTTTCCTCTAAGGAAATCCGTGAATTTGCGAAACGTAAATCAAGGGCGGATTTCAGAATCATGCATACTAATATTGAAGGGATTCGGAAAAAAGATTCGGGAGCAGGCTATGCCAGGAAAATTGCCATGGATCATGCCCTGAGTAGATTCAGTCAATGCAACAGACCGGATGGGATCATAGTATCTCTTGATGCAGATACCCTCTGTGATAAGGATTACCTTACATCCATCGAACAACATTTTAAATCCCACCCGGAATCCAATGGCTGTTCAATATACTTTGAACATCCTCTTGAAGGAACAGACTTCCCGGACTCTGTATACCATGGCATCACAGAATATGAGCTACACATGAGGTATTATGTACAGGGTATGCGATATGCAGGACATCCACATTCCTTCCATACCGTAGGATCCGCTTTCTGCATACGGGCAGAAACTTATGCCAGCCAGGGAGGTATGAGCAAGCGTTCTGCCGGGGAAGATTTCTATTTTCTTCAAAAAGTAATACCGCTTGAAAGGTTCACAGAGCTCAATAGTACCAGGGTAATTCCATCACCCAGACCCAGCGGTAGGGTAGCCTTCGGTACAGGTGCTACTATCAGTCAATTCCAATCCGGAAAGATCTCCCACATGGAGTCTTATAATCCAGGAGTTTTCAGGGATCTCAATGATTTCCTCAGCAGTGTTCCTGCCCTCTATGATGACAATCCAAAGCAGCTGAAATCCCGGTTCGAATCATGGCCGGTATCCATTCAGGCAAACCTTGAGAAAGAATACCTTGAAAGGCTTGAAGAAATACGGACAAATTCGGCCGGCAAGGCGGCATTCATCAAAAGGTTTTTCCGCTGGTTCAATATGTTCAGGGCATTGAAATACATTAATTTTGCACATGAGGGATATTATTTAAAGTTACCCGTAAGGGATGCTGTGATAGAGTTTTTGAATGACAGGAAATCAGAGATGCAATTGAATTCAGTTGCGGGGTCAGAACCTGGACCAGAGACGAATCCTGGCAGCACATCAAGAGACCTATTAATATTCCTGCGAAAAATCCAGAGAGGAAAATTGGTTTAGTCCATCTGCACAATTACAAAAACATCCTCATTCTCCTTCTTCATGAAATATTGCTCACGGGCAAATTTCTCAAGGTTGCCTTTATCGGTTTTCAGTTCTTCTAAGCGTTTAGAATCCACATCAATCCGTTCATTATAGAATTGCTTTTCTTCCTCAAGTCCATTAAGCGTTCTCATATACTTTGCCCGGTCTATCAGGCTATTACGATCAAAGATAAGTAACCAGACCAGAAAGACAGTAAGGGCGATCAGGTACTTATTTCGAATCGCTCTCATCAAAATTGAATTCTTATTTAAAAGAGGAGTGGACATAGGGCCAAATTAGAAAAATATATAATAAGAAGGGGAAGTGTTTTATCAACACCTCCCCTTCCATTTATCCATGAATTTTTAACTATTCATCCATATAAGGATACCTGTAATCCTCAGGCGGGAGAAAATTTTCCTTAATTGTGCGGGGTGAAACCCATCGCAGGAGATTAAGGTAAGATCCTGCCTTGTCATTGGTTCCTGATGCCCTAGCTCCACCGAAGGGTTGCTGTCCCACAACAGCACCCGTAGGCTTATCATTGATATAAAAGTTACCGGCAGCATTGGATAGTCTCCTGGCAGCCGACTCAATTACGTACCTGTCCTTCGCCAGCACAGCCCCTGTCAGGGCATAGGTGGATGTTTCGTCAAGAAGGTCCAGGGTAGCATCCCAGTCCTTGTCCTTATATATATATATGGTAAGCACCGGACCAAACAACTCCTCTTCCATAGTAACATACTTTGGATTGCTTGTGAGAATGACCGTGGGCTCGATAAAATATCCCTTGGATTTATCACAACCTCCTCCAAAAATCACCTCGGCATCCTTATCTTCCCGGGCCTTCACGATGAAACTCTCAAGTTTATCGTAGGAAGGCTCATCAATAACGGCACACATAAAATTGCTAAAATCTTCCGGAGGGCCCATTTTTACTGATGCCAGCTCTGTTTTCAATCCTTCTTTTACCCCGGGCCAGATACTTTCCGGTATATAAGCCCTTGATGCAGCAGAACATTTCTGACCCTGGTACTCAAAAGCTCCCCTCACCAGTGCTGTCACTACTTGTTTAACTGGAGAAGTATTATGAACCATAACAAAATCCTTCCCACCGGTTTCACCCACCAGCCTCGGATAGGTCTTATACTTGCCAATATTATTACCAATAGTCTTCCAGATGGTATGAAATACTTCCGTGGAACCGGTAAAATGTATCCCTGCAAAATCGGGATGGTTCATGACCACATCACCCATAACGGGACCAGAGGCAAAAACCATGTTAATGACTCCATCCGGTACACCTGCCTCTCGAAAGACCTCCATCAGAACATGTGCAGAATAAACCTGAGTCTTGGATGCCTTCCAGACAACTACATTGCCCATCATGGCAGGAGCCGTTGGCAGGTTGCCAGCAATGGCTGTGAAGTTAAAAGGTGTTAATGCGAAAATAAATCCCTCGAGTGGCCTTTGCTCCAGCCTGTTCCATACATGCTCTGAAGATTCTGGCTGGTTATTATATATTTCCTCCATGTACTGGACATTGAATCGCAGGAAATCTACAATCTCACAGGCTGAATCAATTTCTGCCTGGTAGCAGGTCTTAGACTGGCCTATCATAGTAGCCGCATTTATCTTTGCTCGGTAGGGACCGGCAATAAGGCTGGCAGCCTTCAGAAAAATAGATGCCCGGTGTTTCCAGTCCATTTCTGCCCAGTTCTCCCTTGCCGATAATGCTGCATCAATAGCCAAATTCACATGGTGGGCATCCCCCTGGTAATAATTACCAATCTGATGATCCAGATTATGGGGAGGGAAAACAGGAATCTTATTTTCCGTTCTAATCTCATTCCCACCGATGAACATCGGAATATCAATCACCTTTGAATAAGCATTGTCAAGAGCTCTTTTAAGCTCCTCTCTTTCAGGAGATCCTGGCCTGTACTCCCTGACCGGTTCATTAACAGCACCTGGCACTAAAACTGTTTTGTTTGACATATTAATTCTGATTATAAGGGTTTGGTTCAGTTAGCAGGTTTTTAAACCTATACAAAACTAATTGTTTATGAAATCATCAGAAATGACAAAAAACATGTTTGACAGCTCGTTAAAAATTCCTTAAAATTTATTTCTTTATTTTTATTTAGTCTAAATAATCATATCTTTGCTTTGAATTTAAATAAAGAACACAAAAATGGCATTCAAATTACCTGACTTAAAATATGATTACAACGGCCTGGAGCCTTATATAGACGGACGTACCATGGAAATCCATCACGGAAAACACCACGGTGCTTATACAAGCAAATTAAATGCAGCTATTGAAGGATCTGCCCTTGCAGACCAAAGCATTGAAGCGATACTCGCAGATGCCGGCAACCATGGTGCAGCAATACGGAATAATGGTGGTGGTTTTTACAATCATAACCTGTTTTGGGAAATTATGAGTCCCTCTGGAGGCGGATCACCTGAAGGAGACCTTCTTCAGGCCATAAGCCAGGCATTTGGCAGTTTAGAAGAATTTAAAAACAAATTTTCCGATGCCGCAGCTACCAGGTTTGGTTCAGGTTGGGCCTGGCTTGTAAAAACGGACAGCGGACTCGTAGTAGCATCTACACCAAACCAGGACAATCCATTGATGGATGTTGCTGAAGTAAAAGGAACACCTGTACTGGGACTTGATGTATGGGAACATGCATACTACTTAAAATATCAAAACCGGAGGCCCGAGTATATTGAGGCTTTCTGGAACGTCATCAATTGGGATGAAGTTGGAAAAAGATTTGGTTCATGATTTAGTTATTAGTTATTGGTTGGTTTAAAAAGGGTTGCCGGAAACGGCAGCCCTTTTTTTTATTAAAATTCCCCTAACCAGCCTCCAATATTTATCAAACCGGCATTGCAAAATTTTCATTAAAGCTGACTGGCATTGCCAGCATAGGAGCCTATTTTAGCGTTAATGCGCTAAAAGCAGCGACGTGCTGGTAATGACTGCAGCATGAAAAATTTGAGAGATGCCTTGTTTGATAATATCTACAGCTGGGTCCGGGGAATTTTAATAAGAAGCTGCCGATTCCTCGACCACTCTCATGACACGGAGAAAATTACCGCTCCAGAATTTTTGAAGATCTGACTTGCTGTATCCCCGTCTCAGTAGTTCAAGGGTAATGTTGGGTAATTCCGTGACATCATAGCAATCGGCAAGTTGGGCTCCACCGTCAAAGTCAGAGCCAAACCCTACATAATCAATTCCTATCAGTTCCACAATGTGGTCGACATGATCACAGAATTTTTTAACATTGCTCAGATTTGGAGGGTATACATTATCAATGGCATACCATTCCTGGGCAAAAATATTCAATGTACTGTCGTCCAGTTCATTCCAGCTGCCATACTTTCTTTTTACTTCCATACGGGCAGAATCTCTCTGAGGATTTGTTTCAGTCACAGCCACATAATTACTCAGAACACATAACTGAACAACTCCCCTGTTTTCAGCAAGTTTTAGCAACATATCATCCGTCAGATTACGTGGATTATCACTTACCTGGCGGGCATTGGAATGGGAGGCGATCACAGGCACCCTGGTCATTTCTAATACATCGTAGAAGGCCTTATCTGAAATATGTGATACATCGATCATCATTCCCAGCCGGTTCATTTCCCTGACCACCAATCGACCAAATTCACTTAATCCGTCATGTTCAGGACCATCTTCATCCGTAGAGGAATCACAAATATCATTATTCTCTGTATGGCAAAGGGTTATATACCTGGCACCAAGATTATAATATTTCTCGATTAGGCTCAGGTCCCTACCCAGGGTGAATCCGTTCTCTATCCCAATAAAAACAGCTTTTTTGCCATTATCATTAATTGCTTGAAGATCGGATGATGCCAGGGCCAGCTCGGCCATATCAGCATTTCTCTTCAACACTGAATGGATGGAATCAAACAATGCCAGTGCTTTTATTTTGACAGCTTCATTATTCTCCATTGTCCTCTCCCTCTGGCCCACAAACACAGCAAAAAACACCCCGTCGAGTCCTCCTTCACCCATCCTGGGAAAATCAAGTTTCCCACCTCCATCCCTTGAATCAGCCCTCTGTCCCAGGTCCGTTCCCTGCCTGAATAACCGAAGAGGAGTATCTGTATGGCTGTCTACTGTCAATAAATTCTGGTGAATCTCCAGGGCTTCTCTGTATTCTATTTCCCCTGCAGAGGGTCCCTTACAGGAAACTGGAATAAGAATGAGTATAGATAGAATAAGCAATTGAAATCTGACTGGCATTTTGAAACTATTTGGGGTGATTTATACTGGATTTGTTCCTACCTGTCCAAGATCAGTTGCAGCAAAACGCTCAAGTATCGCCTCATCTTCGACTTCTTTGGAGAGGGCGGCAACGGTGGCGGGAGGAACATCGAAAAGATCAAGCACCATCAGTCCATCGAGAGCATTGTTAAACTTGGGATCAATATTAAAACCAATGATCTTCGCGTTTTGCTTAAGATACTTTTTTAGAAGGACGGGCATATTGTTCTGAGCTGTTTCAATATCCTTGATGATCCGGTCAAATTTATTCAGGTCAGAGGCAGTCTCAATAAGTATAGCTGTATCGAGGTGATGCAATGAGACAGTGAAATTTTTCCTCGGACGGATATACCGGGCTAATTCATGGTTGTAAAAATATTCGGTTATAAACTTTATAATAAGCTCTTTGGAGAAATTAGAGAAACGGTTGCTGATGCTAACGGGACCGACCAGGTAACGGTACTCGGGATTCTTGAGCAGGAAGTACAGGATGCCCTTCCACAGCAGGAAGAGGGGGAGTGGCCTTCGCTGGTATTCCGGTATGATAAAGGATCGTCCCAGTTCAAGGGATTGTGATAAGTATGGGGTGCATTTTCCGGTTTAATCTGAACAGGCTCTGAACATAGAATCCCCGCACACCGTATATATCCATTATTTCCTTACCCTTTCCTACACGGTAGGCCCCGACAATTTTCCTGGCCTCATCATCCCAGATGAAGAGCTGGTGATAATAAAGATCGTATTCGTCTATATCCATCTGCTGGTTTGTCCCCTCTCCCACTTCCCGGAAGGTTAATTCCCGGAGCCGGCCGATTTCATTCATGATATTCGGGATCTCCACTGAAGGCACACAAACAACATTAAAATTTTCAATTTTGAAGAGCAGGTATTTATTAATAACCCGGGCAATTTCAGATTCTATCTTTTGCCTGGGAACCGGGTCCATCACTGGTTCCGCCCTTTTCAACTGCCGACGGCTTACAGAAAAGAATTTTTTTACTTCAAGGGAAGTTCCAAGGGCATAAGTCTTGGTCCGGAGATACCTTCCATAACGGGAAATATCACTGAACTCGTTTTGTTCCTTAACGGGAATGGGGGCACCTATCCTGATCCTGATGACACGTCTTTTCTTATTGAATAGTTCGGTGGGAAGTTTTACGGTCTGAAGCTTGGGATGTATCCTTCCCATGAAATGGAAGAGCCGGCTGTTCTTGCCCTGGAAATATACTGGTACTATCGGTACCCTGGCCCTCTTTAATACCTGGAGAACCCTGAATTGCCATTGAGGATCGGTCACGGCTTGTATATCCTGGTTGAAAGAAGATACATCTCCAGCAGGAAAAATCCCCATTGGTTTCCCCTCTTGAAGATGTTTCATTGCCTGACTCAGACCAGGAAAAAATGTGTTCCCATTTCCCATTCCATTCGATGAAATGCTGTTAAAAGTATACTCAGAAACCGGTTCCATCCTTGACAGGAGAAAATTTGGGAGCACCTTATAATCCGTACGTATGCCTGCAAGTAGTTTAATCAGAAGGAGTCCATCGATTCCCCCGAAAGGGTGATTGGAAACCGTAATGAAAGCTCCTTCCCGGGGAATTTTCTCAAGTTCTTCCTGGCTGATTTCATAACGGATGCCAAGATGCTCGATCATGGAATCAATAAAATCAATTCCGGATTTATGAGCATTTTCATGATAGATATTATTGAGCCTTCTGAAACGAAGGAGCAACATAAGAAATTTGACTGCGCTTTCTCCAGCAAATCCGTTCATCCTTGCTGCCTGGAGCAGTGCATCTGTATCGATTAGTTTCATGCCTGTTAAGACAATGTAAATCTGATGTTAAATATAAGTCAAAAACAGATATGCCTGCTTAAAATCAGTCCAAATAAGGGACCTGGAAATCAGGGCCGGGATAATGCGGCTACTTTATGATCCAGATTGAGAGGATCACCACCAGACCAAAAATAAATACCACGAATCCTGTGATCTTGTTAAGCC
This sequence comes from uncultured Bacteroidaceae bacterium, assembly GCA_963777115.1. Classification (GTDB taxonomy): domain Bacteria; phylum Bacteroidota; class Bacteroidia; order Bacteroidales; family SM23-62; genus SM23-62. The sequence goes on from CAVZPP010000016.1 coordinate 255,532, forward strand.
ACCATATACTTTTCAGGCGGATCTTCTTTCTGAATCTGTTGGCGATGGATGCAAGAATAAACCACCAACCTATGGCACCTCCTGCAATCCCTGCAACAAGGGTAAAAAGTTCGAACATTGAGAGCAGGTCATGGGCCACTTTCAGTGCCGCCATGATAGCAATGAACAGGAATATTGCCATGGGGTTCGAGATGGTAAGTAAAAAAACTGAAGCGAAGTCCTGGCTCAACCTGGTTTTATTCAGTCGCTGCAGTTTCAACTGATTAACCGGATTGGTATTAAAAATGCGGTAACCGAGATACAAAACAAAAATGCCGCCAAGGACCTGGAAGTACAGATGCTTTTCCTCGATAAAATTAATGATTATGGTAAGGCCAAAACCTGCAATTACAGCGAAAATGATATCTGCTGTTGCCGCTCCCAGTCCGGATACAAAACCTGACATATATCCCCGGTTAAGGGTCCTCTGTATGCACATGATCCCAATCGGACCAAGTGGTGCAGAGACCAGGAGTCCGATGATAATTCCTTTTATGAAAATGGCAGGGAGCATATCCTGGAAACATTGAAAATACTACGAATTACAAAGTAAAGGAATAATCTATACAAACTACTAAAATAGCTATATTTGCGTCTTGTTTTACATAGCTATGCAGAGAATCCGTCTCGAAAACAAATCCTGGCAATGGGCCACACTTCTTTTACTGGCACTGATATGGGGAACCTCCTTCATCCTGATGAAAAGGGGACTGGAGTCTTATGATTATATGCAGGTAGCGGCCTTGAGGATTTTCTTGAGCTTCATCTTCCTTTTGCCCTTAACCATTCGCCATATCAAGGTGATCAACAGGGATAACATTGTTTCGCTAATCATTGTAGGAATGATTGGATTTGCCATACCAGCTGCCCTGTTTACAAAGGCTCAAACTCAGATCGATAGTTCCCTCGCCGGTATATTAAACTCCCTGACACCATTATTTACATTGATCGTCGGCATAATAATCTACCGTCGTTCAGCGAAGTGGATTAATGTTTTGGGATTACTTATTGGGTTGGTGGGGGCCGTTGGACTGATCTGGAAGGGTGGAACGGATATTTTCCAAGGGATCAATGTCTACGCCCTCTTCGTTGTTGCAGCAACCATATGCTACGGGATTAACGTGAATGAAATTAAATACAAACTCGAGAAGCTATCCAGTGTACAGATCACCAGCCTGGCCTTTTTATTTACGGGTCCGTTTGCAGGCATCTATTTATTATTTTCCGGAATTGGAGAAGCAGTCCAATCACCAAACTACCTGGTAAATCTGGGCTATATAGCCCTGCTTGCACTTTTCAGCTCGGTAATTGCTGTCCTGATTTTCAACCACCTGATCAAACATACTTCTACCCTATTTGCCTCCTCGGTTACCTACCTCATCCCGCTCTTTGCGATAATGTGGGGGATTGCAGACGGTGAAATAATCGGGGTGATGACTTTCGTATGGATTGGAGTCATTCTGCTTGGGGTCTACCTGGTAAATAAATCTTAACTTTATTACCGGAATATGAACAAATCAAAACTTATACAGCTTTCTGTTCTCAGTGGACTCCTAATGATCCCGGCCTGGTGTAAGACCGGAACGGGACTAATCCTTTTATTCGCATTTATCCCCTTGCTCTTCATCGAAGATTACCTGTATGAAAACAAGGTTAATCATCGTCCCCATAAAGCATTCCTTTACGCTGCCCTCACTTTCCTTGTCTGGAATGCAGGTACTACCTGGTGGCTTTGGAACGCTTCCATAGCCGGGATGTTCCTCGCCTTTTTCATCAACACTCTCCAAATGTCGGTGATATTCTGGCTTTTTCACCTCGTCCGTCGAAACACTCATTCAGCCCTTGGGTACTTTGCCCTGATCGTCTTCTGGTTGGTGTTCGAGCATTTTTATATGAACGGAGAAATCAACTGGCCCTGGCTCAACCTGGGTAATGGATTCGCCAATGATATTCTTTTCATCCAATGGTATGAATATACCGGCAGCTTCGGGGGAACACTCTGGGTCCTCCTCTGCAATGTCCTTGGCTTCAATCTCCTCAAGCACTATATCAAGCATAAGAGCCTCCGGGGAAAGATTACCGAATCAAGCATCCTGGCATGCATTCTTTTCCTCCCAATCATAGCATCCCTGATCATGTTCAGCAGCTACAAAGAGAAGGAAGATCCCAGGGAAATAGTGGTGCTTCAACCCAATATTGATCCTTATAATGAAAAGTTCGGGGGAATGGGAATGATTTCCCAGATGGACAAATTGATGAAGCTGGCAGACTCCCTCACAAGACCCGAAACGGATTTCATTGTTGCCCCTGAAACATTTATAAATGATAATATCTGGGCAGAGGACCTTTATTCCAATCCACATTCGAAGAGGATATACAGGTTTTTAAAGGAGAAATATGAGAAATCCACCTTTATTGTCGGAATGACCTTCTATAGACTGTACAATTCTGCTGCAGAAAAGTCAAAAACCGCTCAGGAGATCAGGGGGAGAGGGACCTGGTTTGACAGTTATAATGCAGCCATGCAGATCGATACCTCGATGAAGGAACAGGTTTATATCAAATCTTTGCTTGTGGTCGGTGTAGAGAAAATGCCCTATACCCACGAGCTGAGATTTCTCCGCAAACTAACACTCAAACTGGGTGGGACATTCCGCAGCCATGGAGTGCAGGAAGAAAGAAGTAATTTTTATACCCTGGAAGACAGTATTGGAACTTCCCCGGTAATTTGCTGGGAATCCGTTTTTGGTGAATATGTGACGGATTATATAAAAAAAGGATCCGATTACATATTTATTATGACCAATGACGGGTGGTGGGGCAATACCCCCGGGCACCGCCAGCATAACTCATTTGCACGGCTCAGGGCAATTGAGAACCGTAGAAGTGTAGCCCGTTCTGCCAATACAGGAATCTCATCCCTGATCAATCAAAGAGGTGAGGTTCTGCAGCAAACCGAATACTGGGTGGTAGATGGACTGCGCGACACACTGAATGCCAATGATAAGCTTACATTTTACACCAGGCATGGGGACTACATTGCAAGGATCGCCTATTTCTTTTCCCTTCTGGTCGTACTATATACTATTTCAAGGGTGATCATCCAACGAAAAAAATAGTCTCCTGGAAGTCCTTCCTTTTGCATTTCCATCCATTTGATGTAATTTCCTCAAAGGTTTCTGCATTTATATGCAACCCAGGAGATTTTTCTCTGTCATTTATTCTTGAAAACACGATAGCAAATTGACTGAGGCTTATCAGGACATACACCGGGAAATCATTGAACTAAGTAGGGAGGGAAATCCTAAAGCTCAGTATCAGCTGTACAAGTTGTATTCAAAGGCCATGTTCAATATCTGCATCCGGATGCTAAACAACTTTGAAGAAGCCGAAGACCTTTTGCAGGAATCATTTACAGATGCTTTTATGAAACTCAATTCCTTCAGATATGAATCATCGTTCGGAGCCTGGCTCAAAAGAATTGTAATCAATAAGTGCATCAACAGTATACAGAAGAAAAAGGTTGACCTGGTTTTTCCGGATCATCCTGTTGAACCGGATTACAGGGAAGAGACGATTGATTATTCGCAGATTGATATGGATGTACGGAAAATACATACGGCAATGGAAAAACTCCCGGATGGTTACCGGGTGATCTTCAGCCTTTATGCCCTTGAAGGATATGACCACATAGAGATCGCCCAGATCCTGGGGATATCGGAATCTACATCCAAAAGCCAGTATCTGAGGGCAAAACAGAAAATAAGAGATTTACTTAAAAATAATCATGATGAAAGACCAATTAGAACAGTTCATCAGTAAGAACAGGGATCAATTTGATCTCTTTGAACCTGGGGAGAAGGTCTGGGCCGGAATAGAACCCCGTGTGAGCCAGAAGAAAACTTTCCGGATAGGCTGGAAGGGAGTCATGTGGCGTGCGGCCGCTGTCCTTATCATTTTTGGGGCATCTTTCCTCTTACAGGAAATACTGCACCAGCGACAGTCCACCATCACAGAAAAAACAGATGAGAAGATCCTCCAGGAAATTCCTGAGTTACAGGAGGCGGAGATCTATTATACCAGTCTGCTTAATAATAAGATTGAACAGATCGAACCCCTGATCTCCGAAAATCCCGAACTGGGAGAGACCCTACAACAGGACCTGTCTGAACTTGACAGTATCTATACTGAGCTTCAGAAGGACCTGAGAGATAATATTGCGAACGATGAGGTAGTGGAAGCCATGATCCAGAATTACGTACTGAAAATTCAGATTCTGGAAGACCTGTTAGAGTATATGGATGAATCCTCAAAAAATCAAGAAGATGAAAATACAGCGTTTGAAATTTAGTAAAAAACTGACGGTCCTGTCCCTCCTGCTGCTTGCAGGAATGTACATGAAGGCTCAGACATATTCTGAAAGCCAGAAGATACAGCGTACATTCCCGGCCGGCCAGGAAACCCGACTTGACGTGTCAAACAAATACGGTACCGTCCAGATCATTCCATGGAACAAGGACTCGGTGCATATTGACATCGATCTGTATATCGAGTCAAGCAGTGCATCCAAGCTTGAGAAAATGAAAAGGAGCGTGGACTTCGACTTTACCGATACCCGGTATTACATCAAAGCCAATACCGTATTTGGGGGAAAAGGCGGTGGAACTTTCTTCTCTGATCTTCGTGACCTTGGAGGCACAATTATTCCCAACAAGAATGAAGTCAGGATTGAATATACAGTCCATGTACCTTCCTACCTGAATGTTAATATCACGAATAAATACGGCGATATCTATATCGATGATATGAAGGGTAGTGTATCCGTGAACCTTTCCAACGGGGATATAAAAGCCAATTCCCTCCTGGGGGAAACAAATATTAGTCTGAACTTCGGGAATGGCATTATCAATGAATTAAGCAACGGGAAACTGAATATGTCTTATGCTGATATTGAAATTCAAAAAGCCGGACAGCTTAAAATTGAAAGTAAATCATCAAAGATCCGCATACGGCAGGTGGATATTCTGAGGATCGTCTCAAAGCGTGATAAGTATACCGTGAGTGAAATAAACAACCTATTCGGCGAAAGCTGGTTCACGGATATCTGGCTGTATAAGATGAATGAAGAGATCAATTTCAATCCACAGTACGGGGCATTAAAAGTAGATTCAATCCCGGATACTTTTTCCTTTATAAATATCAACACCGAGTTCACAGATCTCAGCTTCATATTTAAACGTACAGCTGCTTTCCAGCTTGAGATAATGAAGAATAATAATGCCATCCTGCATATGCCGGATGAATACGGGGAACTCGAGGTATTAAACAGTGAGGAGGATGCTGTTCATTTGAAGGGAATGATTGGCCCTTCTCAATAATACAGCAGCCAGAGTTAAAATCACGGCAGCTAAAAAATGTATTATAAATATTCAAACACGATAAAATGAAAACAAAAGCAAGGATAAGTCTTATTTTACCTGCCCTACTGGCGGTTGTTCTGAACTCATGTGAAAACAATCTGTCCTGTCTTCGTGGAAACGGGATCCTGGAAGAAGAAACCAGGGAGCTGCAGTATTATGACGGAGTGGTAACAGAAGGGGAGTATGAAGTTTTTTATGTTCCTGATACTGCATCCTTTGTGGTAATGAAAACTGACCAGAACCTGCTCCCTTATATCCGGACAAGCATTTCCGGCAATACCCTTATTGTCGATAATGGCACCCGTAAATGCCTGCGCTCGGAATACCCTTTGCAGATTATTGTACATACACCCGAAATTAACCTGATGAGACTGGAAGGATCGGGACTGATATATGCTGATGCGGTTGTCGGGGATGAGCTCAGGCTTGAGATTGAAGGATCAGGAGTGATCGATGTAAAAGGCATCGATGTCGACGAACTAAAGGTTATAATCACAGGTTCCGGTGATGTTGATCTATGGGGTAAAACAGTCTCTGCTATATATACCATAACCGGATCAGGAACCATCTCTGCAGATAATGTCTTGAGCAATACCTGCACAACCGAGATATCAGGATCAGGCAGGATATATTGCCACGCATTTGAAAAACTGAATGTCTTTATCTCAGGAAGCGGGGATATTTTTTACAAAGGCTCCCCATCCATAAGCACTAATATCTCAGGGACAGGAAATGTAATAAGCATAGACAAGTAGTCCCTCGAAACACAAAACCATGAAACACCTATTAATAATCACACTAATATTCATTTCCATTCAGGTCGAGGGACAGGATTTCAGCAGATCGGCAGGGATCCGGGGAGGATTAACCTCCGGTATTACATTCCGGGGCTATCTCAATCCTGAACTGGCTTATGAGGCAATGATGAGTTTCCGGGGCGCAGGATTACAATTAACCTTACTCCGTCAACATTTTGAACCGGCCCTGTGGACATTAAGCGATGGTTTCTTTGTAACCTATGGGTATGGGGGACATATCGGTTTTACGAACTCAAATTCATTCACACATATATACAAGACCATCCACAGGCCGGATGAAACCTTTTCACCATTGATTGGTTTCGATGGCTATGCCGGGATAGAATATCATTTCCCCGGCATCCCGGTCCAGGTTGGAATTGACTATAAACCATTTTTTGAATTTTCCCTTCGCCAATATTTCCAGATGAGTGCATGGGATGTTGCATTTACACTTAAATATAAATTCTAATAAATAATACAATGAAAAAAGCAATTACTTTAATTATCTGTGCTTCACTGCTTATACCTGTAGTGCGGGCACAGGAGGAGAACCAAGATCAGAACCAGAACAGCTCCAGTAGCGAAACAGACTACTCAAATGATGAATTCAAAACCCTGTTTGGTGACCGCAATGTATCACATGGGGGCTACGGGGCCTTTTCAATGAACTATTCCCAGATAGATGGCAAGGATGCCATGGTCATGGGAGCCAGGGGTGCCTGGGTCATAGATCACGGTTTCGCCCTGGGATTTGCCGGATATGGATTTATTAACGATTATTCATTTAATCCCTCCCTTGCCGGGGGAAGAAATGTAAACCTTGCCGGGGGATACGGGGGCTTACTCATGGAACCTATCATCTTTGCAAAATTCCCGGTCCATCTTTCTATTCCTATACTCGTGGGTGCAGGAGGAATTGCCTACACCTCAACATTCAATCCTTATCCCTATGATTATGAGGATTTTGACCTCTTTGTTGAAGATGCCACAGGATATTTTCTTATTGAACCCGGAATCGAACTCGAGATCAATGTGGTACGCTTTTTCAGGCTTGCCATCGGTGGGTACTATCGCTTCACCTCCAATATTCAGCTCTACGACACCCCACAGGATGTCCTGAATGGCTGGTCCGCAGGCGTAACTCTAAAGTTCGGAAAATTCTAATTCAACCGAAATTCGGATGATGTATGTGATCTGAGTATTTCAGATCACAGAATAAAACCTTCATAATAGTAGATCCGGGATCAGAATTGCACCCGGATTATTTTTTCATAGCAGTATACTTATCGATGTACTGCTGATCCAGTTCCTTGCTGTCCTTGTATTTAATTCTCAATTCAGCCAGTTTTGCTTTAAGTTCGGCAAGGGTTTCTGCATATTCCGGATCATCAATCACATTCTTCATTTCCATCGGGTCTTTTTTCCTGTCATAGAGTTCCCATTCGTCTACATCATAATAGAAGTGGATAAGTTTATAATCCATTGTCACTATTCCGTAATGCCTTTTTACCATATGTATAGCCGGATATTCATAATAATGATAGTAAACGGCTTCCCGCAGCCATGACTCCTCCTCACCCTTAAACAGCGGCATCAGGCTTTCTCCCTGCATATCTTGTGGGATTTCAACACCTGCCGCATCCAGCAAGGTCTGTGCAAAATCGAGGTTCTGTACCATCTGTGGAGAGCCGGTCCCGGGTTCAATAGTCCCCGGCCATCTTGCCAGCAGGGGAGTTAAAAAGGATTCATCGTAGATAAACCGCTTATCAAACCAGCCATGCTCTCCCAGGTAAAATCCCTGGTCGGAGGTATAGATAACAAGTGTATTTTCAGCCAGTCCATTCTCGTCAAGGTAATCCAGCACGCGTCCAACATTTTCGTCTACTGCAGCTATGCTTCCCAGGTAGTCCTGCATGTACCGCTGGTATCTCCACTGCATCTTTTCTTTTTCCGTCATGTTCGGGTAAAGGGACTTGAATTCCTCGTTCATTGGACCATAAACTGCATCCCATGCGGCCCTCTGTTCAGTATTCATTCTTCCTACCTCACGCTCAAAAGCATTCTTGTCCCAGTTACTGGTTTCAGGGATACCCAGCTCATCCATAACCCAGGGATAGATCTTTGAATCACCAGCCCAGTTCATATGTGTCAGCAGGTTCATCTCAGCCTCATGTGCCGCACTGCCCCTGCCCTCATAGTCATCAAACAGGGTGGATGGTTCAGGAAATTGCTTGTGAATGTATTCCTTATAATGACGTTCTGCTGGCAGCCACTCCCTGTGGGGAGCCTTATGAAGATATGCCAGGAAAAATGGTTTTGATTTGTCCCTTTCCTCTTCCATCCATTCCAGGGTCATATCTGTTATCAGATCGGTTGTATACCCCTCTATCCTTACCTTGCCATCATATTTTGTAATAAAATCAGGATTGTAATAAGCACCCTGACCGGGGAGTATTTTGAACTGGTCAAATCCCTTGGGATTATTTCCGAAATGCAGCTTTCCGAACATAGCTGTCTGGTAACCCGCATCCTGCAAAAGCTGGGGAAATGTAACCTGGCTTGTGTCAAAAGGGAAACGGTTATCGATTTTTCCGTTCAGATGGGAATGTTTACCGGTCAGTATCACAGCCCTGGAAGGGGCACAGATGGAATTCGTCACGCAGGCATTTGAAAACAGCATGCCTTCATCCGCTATCCTGTCTATATTCGGGGTTTGGATGAGATGATCCCTGTAGGCAGAAATGGCCTGGTAGGCATGGTCATCCGACATCATAAAAATGATATTCGGCCGGGTCGGTTTATCCTGTCCTTCTTCACCCTGTCCACAAGAATTAAGCAAAAGCAATCCTGCTGCAAGAACAGTAAGCAATAAAAACAGTTTTGATTTTTTCATCCGGATAATCTATTAAGGATTAGTTGTTCAAAAATAGAATGATTTTGCGTGTTTTTCTCAGGGTTTCTCTCTAGGTTTCTCTCTAGATTTTTGATGAACAGGATATTCTGCACCCATTTCATCGAGAATCTCATGCAGCTCTGCCTTAAGACTGTCTCTCATACCGGGATTTTGTTCAGCCAGATCGATGGACTCCTCTATATCCTTACCCAGATCATAGAGTTCAACCCTGTCTTCCTCATAAAACTCGATCAATTTCCAATCGCCCTTTCTAATGGCTGATCCGGGTCTCCAGTGTGAACCATGATAATGCGGATAATGCCATGTGAGTGTGCGCTCGACATCCTTTCCCGGATCCCTCAGGAAGGAAAGCAGACTTTCCCCATCCTTATGCTGTGCAGGATCCCCTTCCATACCAGCCAGGTCCAGCAGGGTGGGATATAGATCCATGCTGATGGCCGGAACCCGGCATACCTCCCCTTTTTCTTCCATACCAGGGTAGGAAATTATCAGCGGAATCCTGATACCTCCCTCGTAACACCATCCCTTTCCTGCACGGAGCGGCAGGACAGCAGTGGGACCATTACCGGTTGTTAATCCCCCGTTATCTGAAGTAAATACAATAATGGTATTATCCAGCTTACCTGTTTCCCTGAGTTTAGCAAGGAGCCTGCCCACATTCGTGTCAAGCGACCGGACCATGGCGGCATATTTTGGATGGCTCTGGTTCACCCTTGTAAGCGCCGTATGTTCCTGCCTGGTAACCATCTTACCACTATCAGGCAGTTCATAGCTCCTTTCCAAATACTCTGCATCGTATTCATCACAACCCAATATTGGGGTATGTACAGTATAATAGGCCAGGTAAAGAAAGAATGGCTCATCCCCGGCCGATTCCAGGAAACTAATTGATTCATCCGTCAGGCGGTCTGTCAGGTACTCTCCTTCAGGACCATTCTCAAGCCTTGGATTATTATAGGGTGAATAATACCGGCCTCCCCCACCTTTGGGTTGTCCCCAGTCCACACCCCCTTTATTGATATCGAAACCATGGTGTTCAGGCCAGTATTCAGCCGTCTCTCCCAGGTGCCATTTCCCTGCAAAAAATGTCTTATAACCTTCCGCCCTGAATGCTTCAGCTATGGTGGTCTCATCATAGGGCAGATTATGCAGATCCTCAGGAGTGTTCAGCTTCGGTTTAAACCGCCCGGGACTCGCACCCGGTATCCAGTCCGTTATATTGATCCTGGCAGGATGCTTTCCTGTCATCAGTGCTGCACGAGTCGGGGAGCAAACCGGTGAGGCTGAATACGCATTGGTAAAACGAATGGATTGCTCCGCAAGTTTATCCAGTTCCGGAGTATCATAGAATTCACTACCGTAACAACCCAGGTCCTTCCATCCAAGATCATCGACCAGGATAAATACAACATTAGGCTTGGAGGAAGGGCTACAGGATCCAATCAGGATCAGAAGAGTGAATACCAGGATGCAGGGTAAAAGGACAGAAGGAATTCTGGTTTTAAAATTTTCAATCATACCGTACAGTTAGAGTGACATAACACAGCATGAAAATACAAAGAATCTTCCGGATAAAACAGGAGCCTATCTTCCAAACTTTACGAGTCCAGCGTCAAGCCAATCGGCAAAAGCGGCAATATTGAGGTTATGTCCCCTGGGTTCTGCAAGCGCATTGCCTTCCGTATCAACCAGGACATAGAAAGGCTGGGTATTGGTATTGTACCGGCTTATCTGAAGGTCCATATTTTTCTTGCCCAGGGTCTTCTTTACCTTACCGTCAAATTTGGAGGTAATCCATTCACTTTCCGGAAGTTTGGTTCTGTCATCCGTATACAATGCAATGATCAGGTAGTTTTCCTTTAGCCGGTTAAGCACCTGGGGATCCGACCAGACCTTTCCTTCCATCTCCTTGCAATTACTGCATGCATGTCCTTTAAAATCAAGCAATACCGGCATATTATTCTCACGGGCATATGCCATCCCCTCCTCGTAATCATAAAATCCATTGAGTCCGTGAGGGAGGTGGAGAAATTCCGAGTATTTGGCATTTATTATTTCATCGGCACCCAATGAGCTTTGTCCTGTATGCGTAGTAAGGGGTGAACCGCCCCCGGCTGTAAGGTCAAATTCCTGGCTTGATTTCGGGGGAATAAGGGCTGATATGGAGTTCAGGTTTGCACCGAATAGTCCGGGTACCATATAAAGGGAGAAACTAAATGCAGCAATGGCGAGTACAATTCTGGGAACGGATATATGGGGAAGGTCTGAATCGTGTGCAAATTTCAATTTCCCCAGCAGGTAGAATCCAAGCATGATGAATACTACAATCCAGATGGAAAGATAAACCTCCCTGCTCATAATGCCCAGGTGGTAAGTCTGGTCAATGGTACTCAGGAATTTCATGCCGAATGCAAGTACGATAAAACCAAGAACAACCTTAATGGAATTAAGCCAGCCTCCTGATTTTGGCAGTCCTTTCAGCCAGGACGGGAAAATGGCAAAAAGTGTAAACGGAAGGGCAAATGCCAGTCCGAACCCAAACATGCCCAGGATCGGTTTTAGTGCCAGTCCCCCTGCAGCTTCCACCAGCAAAGCTCCTACAATTGGACCCGTACAGGAAAAGGATACCAGTACCAGGGTAAAGGCCATGAAAAAGGCTCCAAGGTACCCTCCCTTGTCCGCCTGCTTATCTGCTGAATTCACCCATTTACTGGGAAGAACCAGTTCAAACATTCCAAGGAAGCTTGCAGCAAACACCATGAATAATACAAAGAAAATCAGGTTTGGTACCCAGTGAGTGGACAGGCTGTTGGTGAGCTCTGCACCTGCACTGGATATGGAGACGATCACACCAATCGAGGTATATATAGCAATTATAGAAATCCCGAATATTAGTCCCTTTAGAATAGCCTTGCCCCTGTTTTCTGATCCCTGCATAAAAAAGCTGACAGTCATAGGGATCATTGGAAAAACACATGGAGTCAGTATGCCTGCCAGTCCCGCTACAAACGCAATCAGAAAGAATATCCACAGGGAAGAATTTTCAGATTCAGCACCCTTGGCAGAAAGGCTTCCTGTTTCTACTGGAATATCAGAAGTTTGTGGTACGTAAGCAGATTGGTCTTCTCCGGGAGAGCTTCCTATTCCCAGTCCAGTTTCAGCCTGTTGCAAACCACTGCCCGTTGAAACAGCAGCAGTATTACCTTTGATATTGAAGCTGAACTCCTCGTCTGTGGGAGGAAGGCATCTCTCATCATCACAGCACATATATTCGATACTTCCCGCAAGGGAAAAATCCTTATCAGTAAGTACCTTGATTTTCTGTTTGAAGATCGCCTCATGGCTGAACATTTTCAATTCCAGTCCGAAGCTCTGATCGAATATTACCTCCACATCGGAGACCTCCTCAGGTTCACCGATTAGTTCAAAATCGGCCGTTGGTTCAAAGGAAAATAAGGTAGCTATGGGACCACCTTCAGGGAGATGCTGAGAATAAAGATGCCATTTATTTTCAATGAGAGCCTTAAAAACCAGGGTATGTTCATCGGCGGAAGTTTGCTCAGTCGAAAATTTCCAGTCCACCGGATCCAGTACCTGTCCCCTGGCCTGGATGCTGGTCAATACGAAGACAATTAATACGATAAATTTTATCAGTCTGAGATTCATTGTTCTATAATTTAATGCAAAGATATTGCTTTAAACATAGAAGGAAAATCAATCTGCTGTTAAATAGAGGTTAATGCGGATCTGGGAATTATACGGGTATCTCCTCACCCTCATCTGTGAAGAGTGCATACTGTAGTAATTGGAAAGCAGTTTTTCCGGTTACCTTGATTTTGCAATTCAGCTCCTTAGACCAGATTTTACGAGGTGATTTCCAGCCCTTTTCAAGATAAGCCTCAATAAAGGGATGAACCTGGATTTCTAATTTATTAAGCTTAAACTCTGCAATGCGTTCACTGATCTGGTTTTTAAGAGCATCCATATACTGGAGACTGGGACCGATTTCACCTGAGCCATTGCAGGTCGGACATTTTTCGGTGACTTCGATCTTCATTTCAGGACGTACCCTCTGCCTGGTGATCTGCATCAATCCGAATTTACTGAGAGGCAGGATATTATGCTTGGTCGGATCTTTTTCCATGGCATCCTTCATCCGGTCAAACAGCATCTGCCGGTGCTCCTGCTTATTCATATCAATGAAATCAACCACGATGATCCCGCCCATATCCCGAAGGCGAAGCTGCCTTGCAATCTCATCGGCGGCAGCGAGGTTTGTATCCAGGGCATTGCTGGCCTGATCACTGGCGACACGGGAACGGTTGCCTGAATTGACATCAATTACATGAAGTGCCTCTGTATGTTCAATAATCAGATAAGCTCCCTTCTTAAATGATACGGTTTCACCGAAAAGGGACTTAATCTGTTTATTTATTCCCAGCTGCTCGAAAATATCCTGTTTGCTCGAGAACAGCTTTACAATCTTTGTCTTTTCCGGAGCAATCTCGGTGATGTAATCCTTGATCTCCTGGTAGAGAGTATCATCATTAACAATGATGCTATTGAATGAAACATTCAGGATATCCCTGAGCATTGCAGTGGTCCTATTCAGTTCACTTACAAGCAGTTTGGGAGGATTCACATCCGCAATATTCTGGAATGCCGACTCGAATTTTTTTACCAGTCCCTTGATCTCACCATCAAAAGTAGCTACCTTCTTGGCTTCTGCTACTGTCCTTACAATAATTCCATAGTTCTTGGGCTTAATGCTAAGCAGCAATCGCTTCAGTCGATTCTTCTCCTCCTGAGATTCAATTTTCGAAGATATAGATACCTTGTCCGATAAAGGCATCAGTACCACATTCCTCCCGGGAATTGAAATCTCTGAAGTCAGCCTTGGTCCTTTGGTGGAGATGGGTTCCTTGACGATCTGGACCAGTACTTTTTGTCCGGATTCAAGTACATCTGCGATCTTCCCGTCTTTATTGATATCGGGAAGCCGCTTGAATTTCTGGAAACTGATATACTTTCCTTTCCGGGAAAGATGAAGTTTCAGAAATTTGATTAATGAACTGAACTGGGGTCCCAGATCCAGGTAATGAAGAAAGGCATCTTTCTCATGGCCAATATCCACAAAAGCTGCATTCAGCCCGGGCATTACTTTTTTAACCTTCCCTAGGTGTATATCGCCTACTGAAAATTCAAGGTTGCTTTTAATCTTGTTTAATTCGACTAATTCCTTGTTTTCCAGCAAGTGCTATCGAAATCTCCTGGGAAGTAGCATCGATAATTAATTCTCGAATAACTTCCTTTTCCTTGCTCACGTGTGAATATCTTTAAATCCCCACCGATAAATCCGGCGAAAGACTATATAGTAAAAACCTAAAGACCCTGGCGGATCTTTAGGTTTTGTACATATCTTAATCCATTAAAGATTTCGGGGTAAGAAAAAAGGGGGTTTATTTCCTCTTCTTATGCCTGTTCTTCCTCAAACGCTTTTTACGTTTGTGGGTTGCCATCTTATGTCTTTTTCTCTTTTTTCCGCTCGGCATGATTTAATTCTCCTCCTCTAAAATCGGGTAATAAAACTACCTTTTAACGTTGATTCTTAACCTTGGTTACAAATGACTTAGCAGGTTTGAACGCGGGTATGAAATGCTCAGGAATAATGATTGTTGTATTCTTGGAAATGTTCCTGGCTGTTTTCTTGGCCCTTTTCTTTACAATAAAGCTTCCAAAACCCCTCAGGTAAACGTTTTTATCTTTTACCAGGGAGTCTTTAACGGTTTCCATAAAGGCCTCAACAGTTTTCTGAACAGTTACCTTTTCAATACCCGTATTTTTTGATACTTCGTTTACAATATCAGCTTTGGTCATTTTTTAAAATCTTTAATTATCAATTAATTACAATAGAATTTCAATTTTGAATTGCAAATATATATTATTTCATTCTATTTACGAAATCAATTCGAAATATTTTATTTATTTGTCTAAAATTTAGAACGTTTCAGAGTTTTCAGTGTGAAAATCAGGGAAAAAATAAGGGAATGGTACCTTATATATAAAAGGCCACTTCCCTGGAGAGAAATCAGCGATCCTTATCGCATCTGGGTATCAGAAATAATCCTCCAGCAAACCAGGGTTGCACAGGGAATGGATTACTACCATCGTTTTCTGGAAGAATTCCCGGACCTGGAGAGCCTGGCAAAGGCAGAAGAGGCAGTGGTTCTGAAAGTTTGGGAGGGACTGGGATACTATTCCCGTGCCCGGAACATGCATTCGGCTGCTAAAACCATATTCCACAACCTTGATGGCATCTTTCCTGCTTCCTTTAATGAATTGATGAAAATGAAGGGAGTCGGACCCTACACGGCGGCAGCCATTTCCTCCATGGCATTCAATGAACCCCGGGCTGCGGTTGACGGGAATGTCCACCGGGTACTCTCCCGGCTTTTCGGGATTGAAGAGCCAGCAGGTAGCTACACTGCATCCTCACATATTTTGAAAGCTGCCTCTGATATTTTGGACGAAGGAGATCCTGGAACCCATAACCAGGCGGTTATGGAACTCGGTGCCATGATCTGCACGCCCACCCGACCTGCCTGCTCCTCCTGTCCCCTGCAAAATGATTGCATTGCCTTTCAGCAGGACCGCATCCTTGATCTTCCTGTCAAATCAAAACAAATTAAAAGACGTAAAAGATATTTCCACTACCTGTATATTAGTGATGAAGAAGGGATCTGGCTGAGAAGAAGGCAGGAGAAAGATATCTGGGAAGGTTTGTATGAATTCCCATTAATCGAAACTTCCCGGCCATATTCTGCAGAATCACTGTACGGTACAGGGGGATGGTCAGCTCTGTTTGCCGATAAACAAAATCCAGTATTAGTTTCAGGCCAGATAGTGGGACCGGTGAAACATGTACTCAGCCACCAGGATATCTTTGCCAAATTTTATACAATCGATGAACCTCTGGAATTCCGACCAGAAGGATATGAGAAAGTAAAGCTGGATCAACTGGACCGATTTCCATTACCCAAATTAATTACTAAATACCTTTACAATCAGATTTACATCAGACCGACCTAAGCTCCTCGAACAAAACATCCATTGTAAGGTTATTTTGTACCATGCCCGTATACTTATTGCTGGTCGCTAATCCAAATGTAGTAACCATCGTAAGGAAAACCGATTTTCTGGTTCCTGTTTCCTGTTTGAAGACACCAACCTTATTCTGCAAATTGCTTGCATACTTTTTATCAATTGTATAGGGATTTATTGAGAATTTCACCTCACATAGGTTTATTACCTGATCACGTCGATCAATAACCAGATCTATTTGAGCCCCCTGTCCCTTCAATTTACTGCGCCAGGATGATATTGAGGTTTGTACTCCTCCAATCCCAAGAGCCTGCTTTATCTGGGGAATATGGTAAAGTACTACCTGCTCAAATGAATAACTGCTCCAGGCTCTGTATTGCGGACTATCAATAAAGTTAAGCCAGTCATTTTGAATTAATGGAACAGCATCCTTAATAAATCTCAAGTAAAAGAGTGAGTAATTATCTACTAGTTGATAGAGGCTGTTACGATTCTTCTTCTCAAATGGAACATACTTACGAATAAACCCGCTAACTTCCAGTTCACGCAACAACCGTGAAGTACTTCCAGCACTTGGTAAACCGGTAAAACGAATGATATCATCACGGGATAATCCTGTTGCCCTGAGGGTTAATGCCTTTATTACATCCTCATGTCTGCGATAATTATTGAATAAAGCCCTGAAAAGGTTTGGGTATTCATCTCTTAGTAATCCATTTTCTGTAAAACAGATATCATTGATGTTCTGAAAAGCACTTTTACCTCTTTCCACTTCATCCCAATAAAATGGAATTCCTCCAAATACCATATAAAGCTGAAGAATCTGATATCTGTCCAGAATACAATCTTTTGATTGCAGATATGTCTCACATTCATTTAATGTAAAAGGGGCAAGTCTTATTCTTTTTGTTACCCGGTTATGAAGACCTCCCTTGCTGTGGATCAGATTGTTAATCATCCACGAAGCTGCAGAGCCACATACAACCAGGACTATATCACTTCGAGCAGATGCCCAGCTATTCCAGAAATGCTCCAAAGCCTGCACAAAACCAGAACCATGAGTATCAAACCATGGCAATTCATCAAAAAACAAAATTTTTCTAGCTTCTTTCAGATTCTCTAGACACTCAATCAACTGCTGGAAAGCTGTAAACCAATCACTTGCCGGGTTTTCGTCAATGGTAGGATAAATCTTTTTCAGAGAAGAATGGAAATTGGTCAACTGTTGAGCTAGTTTTGCATTTCCCATCGCAGTAACCTCAAAAGTAAAATCCTGACTAAAAGCCGATCTTATTAGATAAGTCTTACCTACTCTCCTTCTACCATAGACGGCAATAAACTCAGACTTGCCTGATCCCAGAGACGATTGAAGGATGGAAAGTTCTTCTTTTCGACCAATAAACTTATTCATTTAGCAACTTTTATTTGGCCATAAATATAGTGATAATGACACTTATGGCCTAATTTAATTATCTTATTTGGCTTTATATATATGTTTTTACTATGTTATGGCCATACTTGAACCCGGCTATCCGGATTAAATCAGGTTTATTACCAGTGATAAGGTCTTTACTTTGTTTGGATAAACAAACTTGGTATATATGCATCTGTAAGAACTCGAATTAAATTTCATTTTCTCCATTTCTAGAAGTAACTTAGCAATCCAGAAAATCATGTATAAACTATGTCAGTAAATAAGGTAATATTAGTCGGAAATGTTGGTAAAGACCCCGAGACCAGGTACCTCGAAGGAGGCACAGCTGTATGCAGCTTTTCGCTTGCCACAAGCGAATCATACCGGAACCGTGACGGGGAGAAGGTTACCAATACAGAATGGCATAATGTAGTTTTATGGAGGGGACTTGCAGAGGTTGCCGAGAAATATGTCCGTAAAGGTTCCCAACTCTTCATTGAGGGCAGGATACGCACCCGTTCATGGGATGACAGAGACGGGAATAAGCGATATACCACAGAGATTGTTGGTGATAATATGCAAATGCTTGGAAAACGCCAGGATGAACCAGGAATGCAGTCCAGTGGAAACTATTCCGCACAACAGGCCGGTTCTTCACAGGCTTCTCCACAGGCAGCTGCTCCACAGGGAGCTGATCAGCAGGGAGCTGCTTCAGGGGGACAATCATCTAATCCTGCTCAGAGCACAGCCTCCCCTACTCCTCCTTCCGGTGACAATCAGAAGGCTGGTGGTCAGGACAGCGGTGCTCCCAATGGGTTCAATGATATTGCTGAGGAACCCGGTACTGCAGACGATCTTCCTTTCTGAGTTTGTTTAATTCAAATTAAGCATTTTGGATTTTGAGCCTTTCCTAAACCTGGTTTTTATTAGTTTGTCCAACGTAAGCTTTCTTCCTTTTACGGGGGGAATGTTAACGGGATTGATCACAGTTCTCCTCCTGGTGTTCTGTTCTGCCATGATATCCGGATCGGAGGTTGCCTATTTCTCTCTGTCACCTACCGAAATGAAGCAACTGGAGATTAATGAAAGTAAGCGTGCTGCAAGGGTCCTTGAATTGCTTTCCAGGCCCGAGAGATTACTGGGAACAATTCTGATTGCCAATAATTTTATCAATGTTGGTATCGTGATCCTCTCTGCCCACCTAATGAACCAGATGCTTGATTTTGGCAGCTCAAAAATTCTCCAATTCGTTGTCCAGGTAGTCGTTGTCACCTTTATTCTATTATTATTCGGAGAGATCCTGCCAAAATTATATGCCAATCTTTATTCTATTCGTTTTTCCATGCTAATGGCCTATCCTTTACGGGCATGTAAAAAACTCTTTTATCCCATTAGTTCCATTCTGATCTTTTCCACCACACTTGTAAATAAAAGGCTTGCAAACAAGAAACTAAATATTTCCATGGATGATCTTTCGGAGGCCCTTGAATTAACGGCAGATGCAATCTCAGAAGAAAAAACCATACTGGAAGGGATCATCAAATTCGGTAATATTGATGTCCGCGAGATAATGAAATCTCGCATCGACGTGGTTTCGGCAGAGATCAATACCCAATTGGATGCACTTATTCAGATCACAGTGGAATCCGGATACTCACGGATTCCTATATATAATCAGAATTTCGACCAGGTAAAAGGCATATTATACGTAAAGGACCTGCTGCCTCATATACAAAAAAACAAGAATTTCAAATGGCAAACCCTTATCAGACCCCCCTACTATGTGCCTGAGAATAAAAAAATTGACGATCTTCTGATTGAATTTCAGACCAAGAAAATCCATATGGCCCTGGTGGTGGACGAATACGGCGGCACAAGCGGGATCGTAACACTTGAAGATATCATTGAGGAGATCGTCGGGGAGATAACAGATGAATCAGATGAGGACGAAATCATCTATGAACAAATCTCAGAAAACGAATTCCTGTTTGACGGAAAGATCCTGCTGAATGATCTTAATAAGATTATTGATCAGGATGATGTGTTCGAAAAGGTAAAGGGAGAGGCAGATACACTTGCCGGATTAATCCTGGAATTAAAGGGGGATTTCCCGAAGATGGGGGAAACAACATTGTGGAAGAATTTTGAGTTTACTATTGTGGCTGTTGATAAGAGAAGAATCAGGAAAATCAGGTTAAAGATCAATCCAAAAAGAATAAAAAAGACAGCCCGAGATAAATGAAGCGGGGTAATATAATATATATATGGTTTGTAAGTGGACTGATACTTTTTGCCGGGATCTCCTGTCGGGAAAGTTATACGCCAAAACCAAGGGGCTTTCTCCGAATAGAATTCCCTGAGAAAGAATATATCCGTTTTGATTCCACATGTCCCTTTATATTTGCACATCCGGTGTATTCAAGAGTATTACCCGATACCGACTATTATTCAGAACCCTGTTGGATTAATATTGAATTTCCTTCTTTCAATGGCAAGATCCATATTTCCTATAAGAAAGTTGAAGGGAACCTTTATCAGTATATGGAGGACAGCAGGTCTCTCGCATATAAACACACCATTAAAGCTGACGCCATAAAAGAAACCGTATATTCTGACCCGGAGGCAGATGTACATGGCATACTCTATGATATTAAGGGAAATGCCGCATCAAGCCTGCAGTTTTACCTGACTGACAGCAACAATCATTTCCTGAGAGGATCATTGTATTTCAATGTGGAACCTGATAAAGATTCATTGGCTCCGGTAATATCTTACTTCAGGGAAGATATTATTCATTTGATTGAGTCTTTTGAATGGAAATAACTAATTTGGTTCTGTTTTTCTGAAAAAATCGGAGATGGGTGTTATCCTGAAAAATGATCTGGGTGAAGGTTGCAGACTGGGGATCTGGGAGATCACAGAGAGCTATGATGAATTAAGGGCAAAACTAAGCCTGGAGTACGAAGAAGTGAAAACCCTGGAAAGGTTCAGGAATCCTAACCGGCAGCTTGAATGGCTCAGTGTCAGGACCCTTATTAACGAACTGACAGCCACGAATTCAAGGATCATATACAATGAGGACAGGAAACCTTTCCTGCTTGACAACTCATCCCATATCAGCATCAGCCATTCAAAAAATTATACATCCATTATGCTGGGGCGTGGCAAAAAGGTTGGTATTGACCTGGAATACATGTCGCACAGAATATCAAGCATAGCGGACCGTTTTTTAAATGAGAACGAGAAAATTACCAGTTCTCCTGAATTGATCAGGTATCATATGTATATTCACTGGTGTGCAAAGGAAGCCCTTTACAAGATCTGTGACAAGCGGAATATTAATTTTAAGAAGAACCTGACAATCTCACCTTTTATTCCTGAGAAAGAAGGTACTATATATGGATGCGTGGATAATATCAACGGTGTGGACAATTATGAACTATATTACCGGAGGATGGAGGAATACATCCTGGTATGGACCTGTAAATAAATCTTAATGATATACCCGAACATAAGGAAAAAACTGAAATCGGGAAAGATGTTTGCTATCCTTGTTGATCCCGACAAACACGACAGGGAATCCTTAACTGCCCTCTGCAGTTCTGCAGAAGGGGGACTGGTCGATTTCATTCTGGTTGGAGGCAGCCTTGTATCCGGTTCGATTGAGGAATCGGTTGCCGTTTTAAAGGATATTACAGATCTTCCGGTGATACTTTTCCCAGGGAATGTTTTACAGATATCCCCCAGTGCAGATGGAATACTTTTGCTCAGCCTTATTTCAGGAAGAAATCCCGAGTTCCTGATTGGCAATCATGTAATCGCTGCACCTCTTCTTAGCAAGACCAAACTTGAAATAATCCCCACAGGGTATATCCTGATAGAAAATGGCCGTACCACATCGGTGGAATATATGAGCAACACCAAACCCATTCCGGCGGATAAAATTGACCTTGCTGTTGCCACAGCTATGGCTGGAGAAATGATGGGACATAAACTGATCTATCTGGAAGCAGGAAGTGGGGCCAAGGAAAGCGTAAACAGCAAAATGATCTCTGAAGTCAGGTCTCGTATTAATATTCCCCTCATTGTCGGAGGAGGTATCCACACACCTGAACAAATACATGACACTTACAAGGCCGGGGCAGACATAATTGTTGTCGGATCAGCCATTGAGCAGGGTACTGAATCCCTTAACACCCTCCTGAAGGAGGTTGCAGTCCATAAAAATCGCTGAATCTAATTTACAAGTTCAAGGATAATATCTCCGGTAGATACATTCGGACGGGCGATATTCAGGAAGTAAGAAATGGTAGGTGCTATGTCTATCATTTTAACGGGCCGGGTCAGGGTAGACCTCTTTATTTTCCATCCATACCATATTAAGGGCACATGGTTATCGCCCAGGTAGGAGGAATGGTACGAGTCCCCGTTCATTTTCTCCATCCAGCCCGGAGCCAGGTTGATGATCACATCACCCGAACGTTTCTGGTGATAGCCGTTCTGCATTTTATGGAAAATCCCTTCAGAAAAATTACTTGTCTGCAGGGTATAGGAGGTAACTGCATTGGATACACCTTCAAACTGGATAAGGAACTGTGCTGTATGTTCCTGTATTTCCTGGTAGGATATCCCGGATGTCTCAATGAGATCATGATTCAGGTAGATCTGTTGTCCGTAATAATATTTCACCCAATCACCTTCCCCATAGATTGCATTCAGGTAAGAACCGAGCAGGTGCAGAGAACTGTTAGGGCTAAATTCCCCGGAAGGGATTTTGTTTGCTGTAAGAAAATCCGGGGTATATGCGAGTCCGTGGTCCGAGGTAAGAATTACAAGTGTATTTTGCATACCCACATACTGATCAATAAAATCAATCAATAGGGCTATCTCCTTGTCGAGGCGCAACATAGCATCCTGCACTTCAACAGAACTGGATCCAAATTGTTTGCCAATATACTCATTGGCAGAAAATCCAATGGACAGGTAATCAGGATACTCATCCTGTCCGAGCTCCTCATTCAGGATTATCGCAGTGGCAAAATCCCTGGTCAGAACATTTCCAAAAGGAGTGTATTTCAAAACACCATAATCACGTTTTTTCCTCTTCATGGCGCTTATCTTTTCAAGGTCATAAGGAAAGACAGATCTGCCGTCCAGGCCTTCTTCGAATATACTGGTATCACTTCCGCTCTCAATATATGAGGAAAGGGGCATCAGTGTTTCCCAGCTCCGGGTAAGGTAAGATTCGGGAAATTTTTTTTCATTGAAGTCCCTCACCCAGACAGGCAGGGAATCCATATAATAACTGCTGCTAATAAAGTTTCCTGTTTCATCATCGTACCAGAAGGCCATATCCGCGGTATGCCCTGCCGAAAGAATGGCAGAACTGTTATCCAGGGCAACTCCGATTATTTTCGATCTGAAATTTGTAGACAGATGAATCTCATCACCGATAGTGGTTGCCAGTAAATTATCCGGGGAAAACTGTCCGGATTCATAACTGCCTCCGACGGTAATCATTTTTTCATCCTCAACACAATATATTGTTTTGTCACGCAGACTGTTGTACCATTTATTCGAGATGATCCCATGATGTGATGGCATCGCCCCGGTGGCAAGGGTTGCATGTCCAACAGCTGTTTCATTAATAAGGTAATTATAGGATGCATTCTTACAAAAAGTACCGGATCCAACAAGTTTCTTAATGCCATCCTCTCCAAATTTATCCCAGTAGCGATGGATAAAATCATACCGCATCTGATCCACCACCATAGTGAGGATCAGCTTTGGTTCTTCTGATGGGATTCTGGTCCTGTTCTGGGAGTTCAGATTGGAGGGAAGCAAAAGCAGTAAAATAATGGAAATATAGTAAAGGGCCTTCATGTTACGGTAGAGCGGAATATTAATGATATTGCTAATTAACGGGCAAAGATACCTTTTTATTTCTATTCGGAGAGGAAGATTTTCTGGGCACGGATACCACTATTCGAGACAATTTTCAGGAGGTATATTCCTGTTCTGAATGTCCTTCTATCAAGTGAAATCCTCTGTATCCCTTCTACTTCAAAGAACTTCTGATCTTCCATCATCAGAATTCCCCGGAGATCATATATAATGATCCGGTGCAAGCCGGCACTTTGTACATTAAAATATAATTCATCTCCGGAAATATATGCACGGGGTAATTGCTCTTTCACCTGGATCTTTTTCAGTGCTGTGTTAAGGGGGAGAAGATTAATTTGAATTGTGAGGGACTGATCCTTAATGATTTTAAGTCCTTTTACAAGCTGTGTTTCATAACCGGGTTTCGAAATCTCCAGGTCAAAAATTCCTTCTTCCAGGGGCCTCGCGAAAAATCCGGTCAGGGAATCTGAAAATATTTCAGAATGCAGACTGTCATGTTCAACTACCCGCAAGCCAGCCTTAAGTGCCTGACCATTCTTCGCATCCCTGATCATCCCATGTATCCCGTAAAGGCTTTGTTCCATTAACCTGATCAGGGAAGGATAATTATAATGCCAGTAGAAAGGCAGTTCTTCCGGTGGGGGATCCTTGTCAAGGCTAATCTCAATAGTCACTTCCCGGGCATGATTGAAATAATTGATCCAATCCTGCCGGCCGCCCTCTACTTTATACCATTCATATCCATTGGTAATTCCGTTATCGAATCCCCTCATATACAGAACCGGGGCACTCTGTATTTGCGCCTCATCTGCATATTCTCTCGATATCCCTTTATACCACTGATCATCGGCATGCAGGGATTTCCAGGTATCAAAAGGATAATTAATGACCTCTTCACCATCGTGGATATTTGCTCCCAAAACCATGTAAATACTTTTCAGAAAGTCCATCTGGGCAAGATTTTCCGGCTGGTAGTCCTGTCCATCAGGATGTTCATTGCCTTTGATCCCAGGAAAGTTCCTGTTCAGGTCAACATTATTTGAATTGAACCGCTTTTTAGACAGGGATACTGTATCATCTCCCAGCCAGTAAGTACCGTCAGGATTTGCCAGGGGATTGATCCAGATCTCAAGGCTGTCAACAAGCCTGGTTATCCGGGCATCGCTTGCATAAGCGGAGCAGATATAATCGATCAGCCTCAGCATCATTATGTATCCGCATGTTTCGTCTCCATGCATTGTAGAGGAATAAACGAATCCCGGTTCAGGCTCCCTTTTGTCCGGGTTGTCAGTAATTTTCATTGTCAGGATTTTTCTCCCGTCTACACTTTCTCCGATGGTATCAAGCCTTGTGATACCAGGATAATCCTGTGCAATTTTCTCCATGAAATTCTGGTACTGCTCATGCGTTGGGTACACATCCCAGTCCCCTGGAAACTCATTTGCTACCGGGGCAGACTTCTTCCCTGATTCTACTTCTATGATACGATAGGGTAAGCCGAATGAAAGGAAAGATTTGAAGCCCTCCCGATTTGCGTAAGCTTCGTAACCATGCCTGGTTTGCCGGTCCACCGAGATAATTGAATTAAGCTTTTTGATGGTGGAAATATCATCCGGATAAAATTCAATCCTGATTTCTCCCTTATCAGCAAGTATTTCGAATGCTCGGATCTCCTTTTCAGGATTATCCTGTTTGTTTGCATTGTTCGCCCTTGTCGGGGGAAAGGGACTTAAAAGCAGGATCAGAAGGATGTATCTGCCTCCGGATTTTCTAAACGTTGAACCTGACAAAAATAACATCTCCATCCTCAACAATATAGTTTTTGCCTTCGACGGCCAGTTTGCCGGCATCCCTGCAGGCTGATTCAGATTCCAGTTCAATATAATCCTCATATTTAATTACCTCGGCCCTGATAAATCCTCTTTCAAGATCTGAATGTATTGCACCCGCAGCCTGGGGGGCAGTGTATCCACGGCGGATCGTCCAGGCGCGCACCTCCTTGGGTCCGGCTGTAAAAAATGAGATCAGGTTCAGCATACCGTAGGCGGCTCTCACCAATCGGTTCACTCCCGGTTCTACGAGTCCGGCATCCTTCAGGAATTCCTTCCGGTCATCCACATCTTCCAACTCGGCAATATCAGATTCCAGTCCCGCTGCAATAACCAGAACCTCCGCATCCTGATCTTTCAATGCTTCTTTAACCTCCTCCACATAATGGTTCCCTCCTACTGCTGAGTCTTCATCCACATTACACACATAAATAACAGGTTTGGCCGAAAGCAGGAACATATCCTCAATATACTTTTTATCCTTTTCTTCAACCGCGGCTGATCGGACGGATTGAAATGACTCCAGGTGATCCTTATAAACCTGAAGGACTTCCAATCCCCTTTTTGCATCCTTATCCCCAATTTTGGCAAGCTTGGTAAGCTTTTCCATTTTTTTTTCTACAGATTCCAGGTCTTTTACCTGAAGTTCGAGATCAATGGTCTCCATATCCCTGACCGGATTAACTGTACCATCAATATGTGGCAGGCTGTCATTGTCAAAGCACCTTATGACATGGATGAGGGCATCTGTATTCCTGATATCACCCAGAAACTGGTTTCCCACACCTTCGCCCTGGCTGGATCCCTTTGTCAACCCTGGTATATCAACAATCTCAACTGTTGCCGGAGTAAATTTCTTCGGATTGATCAATTCACCCAGGGCATCCAGTCTGGGATCGGGCACGTCCACAACTCCCAGGTTGGACTTATTTGAACTGAAAGCAAAGCTGGATGATTCAGCCCTTGTATTAGACATACAATTGAAAAGAGTTGTTTTACCAGTATTGGTAATACCTATTATTCCACAGTTTAAAGCCATACATTTTAAATATGATACAAATATACAATTGTATTCAGTCTATTTTAATTCTATGTTCCCAAAAAATTCTTCGAAGTTTTTTACCCGGATAAAGCAATAAAATCCTAATTTTAAGCCCTGTTTCAAAAATCAATAATAACCAAATAATATCATGAACAAAGACCTTTTATCCCGATCAGCAGACAATGTCCGTATTTTATCAGCCGCTATGGTGGAAAAAGCCAAATCCGGGCATCCCGGTGGGGCTATGGGAGGAGCAGATTTTGTTTCTGTCCTTTTCTCTGAATTCCTGAGGTTTGATCCTTCAGACATGTCATGGCCAAACAGAGACCGCTTCTTTCTGGATCCTGGACATATGTCCCCTATGCTATACTCCATCCTTTCTCTTATAGACACCTACAGCATGGACGAACTGGCAAATTTCAGGCAATGGGAAAGTCCTACACCCGGTCATCCGGAGCTTGCTGTCGAAAGAGGCGTTGAAAACACCTCTGGTCCACTGGGACAAGGACATACAATGGCAGTTGGGGCTGCCATAGCTGAGCGCTTTCTCTGTGAGCGTTTCGGTGAGTGGATGGCCCATGACATTTATACATTTATTTCAGACGGTGGCGTTCAGGAGGAAATTTCCCAGGGTGCAGGTCGTATTGCAGGCTACCTTGGCCTGTCCAACCTGGTCATGTTCTACGATTCAAACGATATTCAGTTATCTACAAAAACTGATGCCGTAACGAAAGAGGACACTGCCAAAAAATATGAAGCCTGGGGCTGGAAGGTGATAAGCATTGACGGTAATGATGTTGAGCAGATTTACAATGCCCTGACCGAAGCAGTGAGTGAGAAGGAAAAACCTACCCTGATCATCGGGAAAACCATCATGGGCAAGGGTGCAAAAACAGATGGAGGAGAAAGTTATGAACGTGAAGTTTCCACCCATGGAATGCCCCTGGGTGATGCAGGTGCCAACCTGGCAAAGACGGTAGAGGGACTTGGAGGAGATCCGGAGAATGCATTTGCCATATTCTCAGATGTCAGGGAGCATTTTGAAAAGGTATTGAAAGAAAAACAGGCAGCAGCTGCGAAGCGGAAATCAGAGCAGGCCGCCTGGGCTAATGCAAATCCTGCTCTTGCTGAAAAACTTGAATCTTACCTCAGCGGCGATGCCGCAGAGATCGATTATTCCAGGATAATGCAGAAGGAGAACTCAGCCACCCGCGCGGCTTCCGGAACAGTGCTGGCGTATTTTGCCGAACATGTTGAAAATATGATCGTTGCATCTGCAGACCTGTCGAATTCCGATAAAACTGATGGCTTTCTTAAAAAATCGAAGGCCTTTTCACCCGGTGATTACAGCGGGGCCTTTTTACAATGTGGAGTTTCAGAACTGACGATGGCTTCTATGGCAAACGGAATGGCCCTGCACGGGGGAGTTATTCCTGTCTGTGCTACATTCTTTGTTTTTTCGGACTATATGAAACCTGCTGTCAGGATGGCTGCATTAATGGAACTCCCTGTAAAGTATGTATGGACCCACGATGCATTCCGGGTCGGTGAGGACGGTCCAACTCATCAGCCTGTTGAACAGGAGGCACAGATCAGGCTTATGGAGCACCTGAGAAACCACGCAGGCGAAAGAAGCTGCCTGGTACTGAGACCGGCAGACGCAATAGAAACGACAGTTGCCTGGAAACTGGCCATGGAGAACACCCATCGTCCTACTGCATTGATCCTTTCAAGGCAGAATATTCCCGATATCCCGGCTGTGGAAGGTTCCCTGCGTTACACTGATGCATTGCAGGCTGAGAAAGGGGCTTATATAGCCAAACATGCTGCCGGAAATCCTGACCTTATTCTGATCGGAAACGGTTCAGAGGTCTCTACCCTTATGGATGGGGCAGAAAAGCTTATTGCTGAAAAGGGACTGAAGGTACAGGTGGTTTCGGCTATTTCAGAAGGACTTTTCAGGGATCAGGAAGAAGCTTACCAGAAAGAAGTTATTCCTGATGATGTTCCTATACTCGGGTTAACGGCTGGACTTCCGGTGACACTGGCGGGACTGGTGGGTCCCAAAGGCAGATCAGTCGGGATGCTTAGTTTTGGTTACTCTGCACCCTATAAGGTATTGGATGAAAAATTTGGTTTCACAGCTGAAAATGTTTTCAACCAATCCCTATCCTACCTATCGGAACAGGCGTAGAAAATCTTAGCAGGCATATCCGAGGAGTTAAAATCGCAGCGGGTACAGCTGTAAAATTTTGACAGGAATATCCCGTTATTAACAGGCAGGGTGGATTATTTTATAAAAAGTATTCCTAACTTACGTCTGTTGTTATGAACCACCATATCAGATATTTACTACGCAGACTCTTAGGGCTGGACTGCATATTTCTTGTCCTTATTGCTGCGGGTATATCCATTAATCCCGTTTATGCGCAGAAAGATGAAGTAGGAGGATTTATTAAAACCCGTATCCTTTTTGTATTTGATGCCTCCCAGAGCATGTCAGGCTATTGGGAAAGCGATCAAAAAATCAATATTGCCAGGAATTTCCTTATAGGGGTGGTAGACAGCCTGGAGACCTTAACCAATGTACAAATGGCCCTGAGAGTCTACGGTCATCAGAGTCCCGTTTTTATGAAAGACTGCCAGGACACTAAACTTGAGGTCACCTTCGATGTAAATAATTCCCATAAAATCAGGCAGAAACTTCGTTTTCTCAAACCCAATGGGAATACTCCTATTGCTTATTCCCTCGAGCAGTCAGCAAATGACTTCCCACCCTGCAATGACTGCCGAAACATCATTATTATGATCACCGACGGAATCGAAGAATGTGGAGGGGACCCATGTGCAGTTTCCCGTAAATTACAGGAACAGGGAATTACCCTAAAACCTTTTGTAATTGGAATAGGAATTGATCCCAATTTCAAAAGAACCTTTGATTGTGTGGGCTATTTTTTCAATGCTGCCAGGGAAGAGAACTTTAAGGATGTGCTTCGCGTAGTGATCACACAGGCCCTGAATACCACTTCTGCCCAGGTAAATTTACTTGATCAGGACAACCTGCCGACAGAAACCAATGTGAACATGACATTTTATGATATTTTTTCAGGAAAAGTGAAACATAATTTTGTTCATACAATGAACCACAAAGGAAATCCTGATACACTTTACCTGGATCCACTGGTTACTTACTGGCTTAAAATCCACACCATACCCCCTATCATTATAGATACCATAAGGGTAGTGGCAGGTAAGCATACCATTATCGCTGCCGATGCACCTCAGGGTTACCTGGAGGCAAAAACCCTGGGTAATATCCATTACCGGGAGATGCAATATATTGTGAGAAAGCATGGCAGCGTGAAAACTTTGCATTTCCAGAAAATGAATGAGCAGGAAAAGTATCTTATTGGAAAGTATGATCTTGAATTCCCGACTATACCAACAATTACAATCGAGGGTGTGGAAATAAAACAAAGCAGTACCACCACCATTGAAATACCCCGACCGGGAATCATAACATTCATTTCAACCGCACCCGGTTATGGAAGTATTTTTAAGGAGGTGGCAGGTGAGCTGGTATGGATAGCCAGTCTCGATACCAGGAAAAACAATCAGTCCCTTGCCATCCAGCCCGGAAATTATACCGTAGTTTTCCGCTCCGGAAATTCAAAAAACACTTTCAGTACCCTCACAAAGAAGTTTGAAGTTAGGGCAGGCAGTTCTACAGCAGTTGAATTATACTAATTCAAATCCTAATTAAACCATGAGGACCGATTTTAATCAAAGAGGAGAATTCCAGGACGGAGACGATATCAAAATTTCAGCAATTGACCGAGCTTAGTGATAAGGAACTAGTACAACAATTCCGGGAGGGAAGTAACCGGAATCAAGCATTTAATGGTATTGTAATCAAATACCAGGAACGCTTATACTGGCATATCAGGAAAATTCTTATTTCCCATGATGATACGGATGATGTTGTGCAAAACACTTTTATTAAAGCCTTTGAGGCCCTTGACCGGTTCCGTGAGGATGCATCCTTGTATACATGGCTTTACCGGATTGCTACCAATGAATCTCTTTCATTTTTAAAAAAGAAAAAAAACCGCTTCATCCTTCCATCATCGGAAAATATGAATTTTCTTGAGCAGACTCTGGAATCTGATGCTTATTGTGATGGCGAAGAAATGCAGATGAAATTACAGAAGGCCTTGATTCAGCTGCCTGAAAAGCAGCGATTGGTCTTCAATATGAAATATTTCGATGAAATGAAATATGAGGAGATCTCAGATATACTCAAGACTTCCGTAGGTGGATTAAAGGCATCTTATCACCATGCCGTCAAGAAGCTGGAAAAGTATTTAACCGAAGATTAAACCATTTAGCCTCAGGATCATCTAATTAAACAGAACGATAATATGAATAACAAGCATAACAAATTACCCTTCAAGGTCCCTGAAAATTATTTCGAGGACCTGCCTCTCAGGATCCAGGACCGATTGGAGTCTTCTGCTGAAAGGAAGTCCACTTCCTTCTATCCGGCATTCCGCTCCAGGATGGCTATCGCTGCAATGTTTATCGGATTGCTGGCAGTTGGATATGGGGGTTTCAGGATTTTATCAGGGTCGGGTGCAGATCTTTTCCTCAGCGCAGATGAGAAGATTGAGGCTATCGAATACTTTGGGTATGATCTGGATGATGAACTCCTGATCGCTGCCGTACTCGATTCGGATATTGAGTTCACACAACCCACGGATCCTTCTGAAACGGATGAATTAATTCAATATCTTTCTGAGGAAGAAATAGATTTTAGTAAATTACTCAATGATTTTTAAAAACTGTACTATGAAAACTACGTTTCGCATTGTACTGATATCCATAATCCTTGGATCTGCAGCGATTACAACATTCGCTCAGCACCACAGAGGATCTGAATCAAACATGGAAAAGTTTAAATCCATGAAAATCTCATATCTGACAGAGAAACTTGAACTGACTCCAGCTGAAGCGGAAAAATTCTGGCCGGTGTACAATGGACATGAGGAAGCCCGAAATGAACTCAGCCAGAAAAGAAGGATGAGGTCCAGGGAACTGGCAAGCCAGGAAACCTCCATTAGTGAAAAAGAGGCTGAGGCGATCATCGACCAGCATATGCAACTCAAACAGGAAGCTCTGCAGCTTGATGTTAAATTCCATAACCAGCTGAAGAACATGCTGGGACCTAAAAAAGTTATGCAACTCTATATTGCAGAAACACAGTTCAGGGAAGAAATGCTCAAAAAAATTCGCGATGAACGGGGAGAAGGAGGTGGTAAGGGTAAAAAAGACAATCCTTAGGTTGTACTTCCTGAACAGACTGAATAATCGAGTAGGAAGATAGGGATTAATTCCCTATCTGTCCTCTCACACCACCACTGCATACCGTTCGGTACAGGGCGGTTCCTTAAATAATAACTCTAACAGACCTGTAATACTCCGAGAAAAAGAAATACCCGGCTTGCTTCAGTCCATCGTTGGTAACAGCCCGATTCAAGATAAAGCTGTTGGCAATGTGCCAGTAGCCTTTTCTTGTGTTCGCCCATTCCCATGCCTTGTACTTATTAATATCAAGTTTAATGAGATTGCGCCAACGGGTGCGAACCCGTTTCCACTGTTTCCATATGACCATACGCAGCCGTCTGCGATACCATTCATCTACCTTTATGAGTAGACTCTTCATATCAGCCAGTTTGAAGTAGTTTACCCAGCCAGTTATATACTGTCTGAGTGCTTCCTTCCGTCTTGCATATCCCCATCCATTGCTCCGTGAAGTAAGCGTTCTTATCCGCGCTTTCATCTTTGCAATGCTCTTCGGGTGGACCCGCAATCTTCCCTCCCCTTTATACATATAAAAGGAGTATCCCAGGAATTTGATTTCCCGGATATGGGCCGCTTTGGTCTTTTCCCTGTTTACCCTCAGAAACAGTTTGTTCTCGATGTACGGAATGATGTTCGCTAGCGTCCGCTCGGCACTCCGTTTGCTTTTGCATAGGATTACCAGATCGTCCGCATAGCGAACGAAAGGGTGCCCCCGTTTCTCGAGTTCCTTGTCCAGTTCGTTGAGCATAATATTACTCAGCAAAGGACTTAGGGGACTGCCCTGTTGAACACCCATACTCGTCTCTTCAAACTTGTTGCGTATTACTACTCCGGCATTGAGGTATTTATGAATCAGCGAGACTACCCGCCCATCCTTTACCGTCCTTGATAACACTTCGATCAGTTTACTCTGATTGACCGTATCAAAGAACTTCTCCAGATCCATATCCACAGCATATTTGTAACCGTCTGTGATATAGTTCCTGCATCGATTCAATGCCTGGTGTGCATTACGCCTGGGTCTGAACCCATAACTGTTCGAAGAAAATTGTTTCTCGTAAACAGGCGTTAAAACCTGAGCGATGGCCTGAGCGATTACGCGGTCTACCACCGTGGGAATACCGAGATTTCTCGTTCCCTTTTCTTTGGGTATTTCTACCCTCCGAACCAGATTAGGACGGTAACTACCATCCAATATTGATTGTATGAGCTTCTCCCTGTTGTTGACAAGATAATCCTTTAAAGACCCGACTTCCATCTTGTCTACCCCACCGCTTCCTTTGTTACTCCTCACCCGATTGTAGGCTCGGTTAAGGTTCGACGGGGACAGGATCTGCTCCAGCAATCCATATTTCGGTTTGTCTGTATTGGTGAGGTTGTTTTCAGTTATCCAAATAAAGGTCTGCCCTCCTGCATAGTCCTCGGGTTCCGCCCTACTGTTTTGCAGGCAGGTATCTTTCGATATTTTCTGCTTTCCTCCCTTCATTCGGTAACTTTCATTTACTCTCACTCGTTAAGGTTCGGTCCTTCCCGGGCCCCGTCGATGGGTCCGGTACTAGTCGAGTAGATAAGAGGAATTTCACCTCGAACCTCTCACAGAACCGTGCGTAAAGGTCTCCCTTTACACGGCTCTTATCATCCAACCAATAAATGGTTTTGTTTTGATCATGTCAGTACCTCCTGCAAGTTTCCTGCAGTTTTCTTAATGATAAAACTGGATAATACATCCCCTTTGCTCCACTTCCATTACAGAAGCTTCATCACTACTACGAGATGTTCCGCCCGCGTGCCTCGCATTGGTACTCTCTTTCTTGTGGATCCGCCACTTGAAATTCTCCCTTAGCATCAAGGCGACACGTTCTCACGTTCCTTGCAAATGCCTGTATTAAGGTCACGCCATCTTTACGCCGGATGCCACAGAAGCAGTAATCAGGTATCCCTTCTGTTTATCCCAAAGAGAGGCCAGGTCTTTGGTTCTGACATCATCTATTCAGCTTTCGACGCCTCATCAATGGTTCACTTTCATTCGTCTCCTTAATACTCACCTTTTCCCTTTACTTCGGGACCTTTTCCTTTATCGCTCACTACCAAGTCTCTTAGACTAAGCAGCATAAAGGCGGTTTGGAACCTTCGCCTGAACGCTGATTCCGAGGGGCCTTCCCTCATCATTTGCAAAGCATCAAAACACTTCCAGTGCTCTGTTCGTGACACACTGACCTCGGCTGACTTCTCACAGCAAATCTTATTTCAACCGTGCTTCATACTTCGTTTCCACACGTCTGTGAGACCTCCCCGGGTAAGAACAATAGCTTTCATCCCATACATCTGCTGCATTTACTCCAGTTGCTCCGAACAGTGTCGGACTTCGTTTTGTTTTGCAAACTCATCCATCCAACCTTAGGCCTTATATGCAGTTTCTGTTCGTCAGGCCAGGACTTTGCCACCGGCTTCCTTCAGATTCCACCTTGCGGTGGACACCCTTGCCTTTAGCTAACGCTTCCCACTGTCAAGGCGCGTTCGGGACTTTCACCCTATAGTTATCGCCCATGCCGGGCACACCAAAAAAATGCCGTCCCCTATCGGGTAACCGGCATTTTTTAATTTGATGACTCTGCTATGGATAGGGATTCCAACCTTCCTTATCGGGATTTTCGGATCCATACTCATAGAGATAACTGGTTGGTATGTAAACATAGTTCGCAGTATCTGTAATGTGCAATGGACCGTCAATGATATGGAATATACCATTGCGGGCAAGATGGTCACCTGATGTGATATTTACAGTATTGCCTTCAGCCCCTGTAATGGAATTCGGGGAGACTTCCATTTGTACTCCGTTGTCCATTGTGATTGTACCTGATAAATCAGCCAATTTGTATTCACCAACAACAAAATAGTACTGAAGCACCTTAAATGCTTTATTCCTGCTTTCAGAAGTTGTGGCTCTTACACCGGTGAAATTTGGTCTTTCAAAATACATGCTTGCGACTTCATTTACCTGGGCACTGGGCAGTACAAATGCAGTCCATTTGCCATTGGGTTGCCCCGGAGGATCCAATGTCATAAGAGAGGACATATACCTGTCCACTGCAACCCCAGAATCGACCTGCGCTGTGTAAATCCACTGAAAAAATTCATAAGTGCCGGTGGTTTCGTTTCCATCGTGCATGGATATAACCTGTGCTAATCCAGGAATTCTCCAGTCTCCCTCTGCGGGATACTCCATCCTGTCAGGAGTACATGAAGAGGCCAGCAGGATTCCAAAACCTATTATAATAAGATAATTTATATATTTCATAATTAATTTTTTTGCATTATTGATCAGTCGATTCAATTAATTAAATCCCGGGTTTTGCCAGATGTTCGGATTCTCGTTTATTTCATCCTCGGGCCATCCGAAATGAGTTTGATCAGGCGGAATATTTATTAATTCTTCATCCAGAACATATTGAGCCATATCTGCACGGTTTCCCCATCTCATCATCATAGGAGTGGTTACTCCCTCCGTTGTAAACTCAAGGATGTATTCCTGAATTAAATCAACCATAAACTTATCATAGCCCTTTGCCATTAATGGGGTCTTAACAAATATGTTCCAATCAGACAGGGGATATAGATCAGTTGAAGCTGATTTTTTCCATTCAGCTTCCGGAAATCCTGCCCATGCTCGTCCCCTTACTTTATTTAAATATTCATAGGCAGTTCCTTCATTCCCCAGGTGGTATTGTACCTCGGCATAATCCAGCAGAACCTGAGGGTACCGCAAAAGAATGAAATTTCTTCCTCTTTTATCGGAATAAGATTTATCACTTGTAGGCCAATATTTACGAATCAGGAAATCAGGTCCGTTTTTGGTGGTATTGGTCTTATCCATAATTGAATATATCTCAGGATTTTCTACACAAATCATCTCATCTCCATAAGTGATTATGGTGTGAACTCTTCTGGGATCATCCTTATAGTAAGGCTTATAAGCTGTAGCTCCAGGTTCCACCGTGATTAAATCACCGGTTTGCCGATCAATCCACATCATGGTATCTGTTGCGACAATAGTATCAATTCCGTATTCATTAAGAAAGGTTCTTCTATAGAACTCATATTCTAATTTTTGTCTTTCAATACGATATGCACTGCCGGAGCAAGGCTGGGGAGTTAGCTGGTCAAACCATCCATGCGAATAATCTTCCACACCCTCAATGAAAGAAACTTCGAAGATGGATTCCTCACAAAATTCAAAGGGATCGCAAACCCCAAGTTCTGTATCATATGACATCACCTGTCCATAATCAGGTAATAAACCATAGTCTCCTGTACCAATTATCTGGCTAAGGTATTTCTCTGCTTCGGTCCAGTTTTTCTCCAGCATATATTCCTCTGCCAGAATCAACCGGGCAAAGTCCACCGTAACCCTGCCGTTTTCAGCACTCTTCCTTGATGGCAGGTCAGGTATGCTGGCAATCAGTTCATTCCTGATAAAACTTCGTGTTACCTCAATATCTTTAGGACGTTCAATGGTGAAGAGATCCTCATAATTACTGGATTCGGTAATCATTAATACCGGTCCGAGATAAACTGACAACTGGTAATAGAACCATGCTCTCAGCGTTCTGGCTTCAGCCATCAAAGCATTCTTCAGATCGTCCCGGCCTTCAAAATCGATATCAGGAATATTAGAAATGGCCAGGTTGGCACTACGTATTCCCTCGAAGGAAGTCTCGTAAATATCACCATTTATGTAATCAAACAGGTCGTCAGTATTCTCCAACAAGCTACCAAAATCAGCTAAGTGTTTCATTGGATAGTCCCCAACCAGATTGCTGTAAATGGCATTGACAGCATATTGGGCGGCTTCCGGATTGGTGTAAAAATTGGCCACACTTAACCTGTCCACCGGGGGGGTAGTCAGAAACTCATCGCAGGCAAAAAGTGAGATAAGCACTGCAAGGACAAAAACCTTTATAAGTTTTGCTCTGTTAAATATATTCTTCATTTCAATTTATTTTTAATTATTAAAAATCAATCTGCACACCTCCAGAGAAACTCATAGGATTTGTATAAGGAAATGGTCTTTGAAAACCGGTCTGAGAATTATGGTCTTGTAATGTACCAGCACCCACTTCCGGATCAAAGCTCGGGAATTTTGTCAGGGTCAGGAGATTATATCCGCTAACATATACACGGACATTGCCAATCCCAATTTTACTCAGAGCTGTTCTGTTGATGGTATATCCAATATTTACAGCTTTGATCCTGAAATAATTGCCGCTGTATAAGGTATGATCTGCAAACTGAGTGATCTCAGTATTGCTATTTGCGCTTAATGCCGGATAATTCGCACGGTTCGGAGATCCTTCTCCCGTCCAGGCTCCATAACCAGATACATCAATATGATCACCATTCCCAAATCCATTAGAGAATCTGTCGCGTATATAGATGTAAATCATATTCCCCATGTTGGCATTTGTCTGAACATAAAAATCAAAGCCCTTATATTCGAATCCGGCATGTATACCAAGCATGACCTTGGGATATCTTTGTCCAGCGTAATATTTGTCATCGTTATCAATGTTTCCATCATTATTGAGGTCTTCAAATTGGATTTCTCCCAGGCCAGGTCTGTTTCTGCCCCTTGTTGGCCATCCCCAAACCGGACTGCCATCAGTATTATACATGAAGTTGCCGTCATCATCTTTCCGATGGTATTTGGCTGCATCTATCATTTTATCACTGGTCCATAAGCCATTGGTCTTTAAGATATAGTGATACATGAAGGGATATCCTACCTCGATTGCAAAATTATCGTGGTCAACTTCTTCTTCGCGGGTAACTCCTTCCGGAAAAACCCAATCGGTCAACTCACTGTAGTAGGTTGATAGATTAGCACTTACATGATATGTGAATTCTCCCTGTCGTTCTCTCCATTCCAGCTCAAATTCATGCCCATTATTGTAAAGTTCACCAGCATTTACTGCCACTGTGGCACCCCCAAAACCAGAGTACCCGGGTAGCTGCTTTTCAAATATCATATCCTGGGTGGTTCTTATCCAGTATCCGTAGACGAATTTTAAACGGTTGGCTAGAAAATAGGATTCAAAACCGAGGTCGATAGTTTCTACAGCTTCCCAGCCGGTTCCTCCATATGCGAGTGAATTGACGGTGGCACCGGTGGTGATTTTATTTCCGAACGCATAATTGGCATTGAGGGCAACCGTCGGGTAGACCTGGTATCGGTCCAGTTTATCACGGCCTAATTGTCCCCAGCTACCCCTGATTTTTGCATTCGATAGCCAGCTAACATTTTGCATAAATGATTCATTATGAATATTCCATGCAAATGAAACCGATGGGAAGGTTCCCCATCTTTTGTCGGGAGAGAACCTGGATGAGGCATCTCGGCGAACCGAACCTGCAATAACATATCGATCATCATAAGAATAGCCTGCTCTTGCTACCAACCCTACTCTTGCATCCTCACCGTAATTGTCCCCATTGGTGGCAGTGGCAACATCACCCAGGCTGAGCGCGTATAGTACCCCTGGTGAAGCCAGGTTATTTCTTTCCGCTTCCAAGGTTCTGACATCAAATTTTTCTACTGAAAAAACTCCTGTTGCGTAAACGGTGTGTTTATCTGCATAAGTTGCACGGTAATTCAGGATCAGATCGTTCACATAATCCCAGGAATTTTGGTATTGTAATTCTGCTGAATTATTATTGGATGACCAACCCATAACCGATACCGGAATAACATAGGACTCCTCTCGTGAAGCTCTTGTTCTAAACGTGAAACGATCCGATAGTTCCAGTCCTTTTGCAAGCTGTATCCTTGGATTCATATTGAAAGTGATTTTATCGGAATAATCTATATTTCTGCCTGACTCCAGTACCTGAGACCAACTTTCGCCTTTTGCCATCTCTTCATAATACCATTCTTCAGGATTTTCCTGACCAATAGCCAATCTGTATGGAAAAGGGGTATCCAGCAAACGTCTCTGAGGATCATACCTTCTTCCCCGGGTGGTTTTATCCTTTCGATAGGTAAATGTGTTGCTCCAGTTGAACCATTCCTTAATTTTATGGTCAGATGCAAAAATAAATGTGCCCTGAAGGTAATTATTACCCTTTTGAGTACCAACGTCATTGTAGTAGTTTCCCGACAGGCGGAACTGGTGATTCTCAGATCCGCCGGAAATGGTAATCCTCTGTCTGTTGGACCAGGTGTTATGATACATATCCTGGAATTCATCATTAACATCCTTTAGCCATTCATAATCATTGTACTTAGCTAAAAGATTAGGTCCTTTAGTTTTCCTGTCAAGAATTTGTCCTTCGTACAACATCATTGTTTCATCATAAACTCGGGCAAATGAAAATTTAGAAGTTTGAAGGTTATACCTGAAGTAACTATCAATACTTACTTTGACTTTGCCTGCCTGTCCGCGTTTGGTCTGGATCAGGATAACACCGTTGGCACCCCTGGAACCATAAATTGCAGCGGCAGCAGCATCTTTAAGTATTTCGATATTCTCAATATCCTCAGGTGCAACATCTCTTAAACTCCCTCCCGGAGTTCCGTCAATCACGATTAAAACATGAGATTCATTTCCACTCTGACTAATGAATGTTTCCCCACGAATTGCGATTACAGGTTCTCTTCCTACGTCACCATCCACATCAAATACCTTCAGTCCCGTCGCCATACCGGTAAGCGATTTTCCAACATCTCCCACGGGCATTTTTGCCAGCTGGACACCTTTTACCGAGGAGATTGATCCGGTTATTTCGCTTCTTCGTTGAATGCCATAACCCACAGCAACTACCTCCTCAATACCAAACAACTCTGCCTCCAATGTGACATCAATGATAGTCTGATTTCCGATCGCTATTTCCTGGGGTTTCATTCCGACGAAGGAAAACTGAAGGGTTTCAGCCTCATTGGGAACAGTAATACTGAATTCTCCATTTAATCCCGTCACGGCTCCCAGGGTTGTCCCAGTAACCACAACAGTAACTCCTGGAAGCGGTTCTCCCGTGTCATCCTGGACCGTACCAGTGATGGTCCTTGAACTTTGAGCATGGATAAAACTCACACTCAGCAGATATAAGAATAGCAAAAATAGTTTTCTCATAATCGGTTAGGTATATAAGTTTAGAAAGAATATTCCAGACTAAGTCTACTTTAAAAAATTAACTCAAAGTAAACTTACAAAAAATATCTAAGGAAGAATGTAGGTCACAAGTCCAATTCAGGGGTTACTGATGTTCGTATATTATTTAAAAGTACCATGGGGGGCATGTATTGATGTTGTCCCAAACTTAGTTGAAATTCAGAAAGGAACAATCAGCCTTTGATGAGCTGATGGAGGAAGAAGTGACACAGAAAGCCGGGATTCATTATAAACGGGAAAAGCCTCATGACGGACACTATAGCCGGTGGGATTTTAATCCCGGGAGTGTGCGTATTGGAGACCAGAAAATCTCTGATGGATTTGAAGCGTGACCTGAAGGTAATCAATTTATCAGCTGCCAGATCCCTTCAAGAAGGAATGGAGAATATTTTAACACTGCACAGGTTAGGATTAAATCTGGACTTTTCTAAAAGTTTTGCTACTACCAATTGTATAGAAAACCTGAACTCTCAGATAGGAAAATACTTGAATAAGGTAAAATCCTGGAAGAACTCAAAGGAACGTTATCGATTGATAGCAGCGGCTTTGCTCGAAATAGAGATGAAAATGAGAAAAGTCAGTAACTTTAGGAAACTGGATAATATGTAAAAAACCATAAAAGAAGAAATAAAAAACTGTAATCGATTATTTCGAAATTTTACCATGACTGCGCTTAACAAAGTCCAGATAAAGCCTCTGATTCCACTCAATAACTAAAACGCGACACGCAATGAAATCCAACTATCATCTGGTGAAATATATTACTACAGTATTAGCCGTCATTTTTTATTGCGGCTGTACTTTGGAGGAAGAGCCTGAAGTTTACCAAAGTCCGGAAGCAGAACCTTGGCCAAACGGAGAATGGAAGCGGCACACTATCGACGACTCCTCTCAGGGCGCAGACGGGACTCGATTTGCCGATATCAATGGAGACGGATTGCTAGACATAACAACCCCTTGGGAACAAGGAGATGAGACTCGGGTGTACATCCATCCAGCCGAGACCGACCTGCGCAAACCATGGCCGAAGGTCACGGTTGGACAAGTGGGTGATCCTGAAGACTCGTTTTTTGTAGACCTGGATGGAGACGGATTTATTGACGTCGTAAGTAATTGCGAGGGAAAAACAAAAGCCATCTTTGTACACTGGTCACCTAAGGATAAAAATCGACTACTCGATCCAACAGCCTGGGAAACTGAAGAGTTCCTGGTAGCATCCGGACAAGGCAAGTGGATGTATGGAATTGCTATGCAAATAGATGACAAGTACGGGATCGATTTAATAGCTGGATGCAAAGACGGTTACATCAGCTGGTTCGAATCTCCTGAGAATCCACGAGACCTTGATAGTTGGAAAGTACATCAAATGTTACCCACTCGTTGGACTATGACCTTGAGTCCCAGCGACATTGATCAGGACGGTGATATGGATGTGGTAGCAACTGAACGCCGTGGTTCAAATCGAGGTGTCTTGTGGCTGGAAAATCCCGGAGCCGATGAAGCCAGCTCTATCTGGAACGAACATCGCATAGGTCCGAACAACGAATATGAAGCCATGCATAACACTGTCGCCGACCTGGATGGTGACGGACTGGAGGATGTTCTCAATTCAGTAAAAGATGGACCCATAAAATTTCACCGACGTGTGTCCCAATCTCCTCTGGTATGGGAAACCTATGATATTGAAATTCCGCCGAATGCGGGCGGAGGGAAAGCGGTCAAAGTGGGTGATATAAATCTTGACGGACAATTGGATATCGCAGTTTCGAGCGAACATGCTATTGACGGCAAAATCGGCACCTACTGGCTGGCTTATGACCAAAGCCCGACCGAGGCAATGTGGAAACCAACATCAATCAGTGGTCCTGAAGGTTATATCAATGATCTGATTCAATTAACAGATTTGGACGGGGATGGTGACTTGGACGTTGTTACTGTTGAAGAAAAAGGGCCCTACATTTCCAAAAATGATACACTGAAGGAACTCGGCGTCATCTGGTACGAAAATCCAGCACGGAATTGAACCTTTAATACATATCTAAGATGTGAATGAATCAACACACACGATTATAATTGGGCACATAAAAAACAATTTATTAACTTAACACCAATAATTAAAAACAGGAGGATACAATTATGAAAAAACAATTACTACTTTTTGCTGTAATTTTCTTTGCCTTTGGGCTAAATATGGCTTACGGGCAATGGAATGTATATAAAGCTGACGTGCTTCCAGCAGAAATGCCTGATTCGATGTGGGTAAAATGGGATGTCACTGAGGGTGTAAATGACGGCGATATCATTGTGGAGACATCGATAATAGATGACCCAGACATTTCAGGGAATAAAATTTTGAAAATAGAGGATTTAACAGGAGAAGTAAAAGAATCATGGGCAGCTCATTGGAACGTGGATCCTGCTGTTGGACTTACCGTTGTATTTAGGGCTAAACCAAGCGATGGATTTGTTGATCTTGCTATCGCTGATGCGGGTGCTTCAGGTGAACCGTTTCGCTATGCATATGTATCTCCCAGAAATGGGTCTAATAATGAAAACCTCAGATGGCAATACCCGGAAAGTCTGGAGCTGAATAAATCCGGAGATCCTATTGTTTTCCCTGCGGTTGATTGGCAAATTTTTAGAATTACTCTGGTAGGTGACGCAACAGCACTTTATGTAAATGAGGATCCGGTTGCCGTAATTTCCGGTAACAGTAGTAAGACAACCGACGATCAATTTTTAAAAATTGGTGATCACGAAACTGCCGGGAGAAGCGGAAGCTTATACGACTGGATTGTTTGGGATCTAACCGGAGCCTATGCTCCCGGAACAGGTACTCCATTGCCATCTGAATTAACCGGTCTTCCCGGTGGAGGCTCTTCCTCAGTTATAGATTTTAAACAGGGAGCTAATAATTTGAATATTTTCCCAAATCCATTTTCTTCAGCTACGCAAATTAGCTATAAGGTAGAAACAACATCAATGACAAGAGTTGATGTTTATGAACTAACCGGTAAAATGGTAAGAACTCTGACAAATAAAGTTCAAACTCCCGGGGTTTATGAACTTAGCTTTAATGCTGAAGACCTACCTGGCGGTATGTACTATTGCAAGATGAGATCCGGCGAATCAGTTTCTGTAGTGAAGATGTTGCTTAAGTAAAGAACTTTACCCTCTGTTGAAATTTCAGGCATTGCGGGTTCCAAACAATTTCGCACGGAACTCGCAATGCAGGAATATAATAAAACCATACATACGTTTAACTAAATCAATTATGATAAAAACAGTAACTAATCAGTCCCGTTTCTATAAACGAAATCTGAGATTGCTTATTAACTGATTAAAAACAAAAATATGATTATGGAGACAGTATTCACTTTGCAAATCATAAAAAGTGAGTTTCTATTATCGGTTGTTCAAAATTGAATCATAATAAACCTGCAAAATATTTGTAGAATAGAATG
This sequence comes from uncultured Bacteroidaceae bacterium, assembly GCA_963777115.1. Lineage (GTDB taxonomy): Bacteria > Bacteroidota > Bacteroidia > Bacteroidales > SM23-62 > SM23-62. Next base: position 298,985 of record CAVZPP010000016.1, read on the forward strand.
TTAGGGATGAATTTTGACAAACGATCAGAATGTTTTGAGGGCCTTGAATCTTCTCGCTAAATTGATCCCCAATGATTCTTTACTAAGTTTCTTAATAATTTGATATATGAATATTCAATTGAAAATTTCATCGTTCGCTTTAGTATTTATGTTGATTGGGGGCATAATGGGCTGTAAATCAAAGGAGACAAGGCCAAATATTATTTTTATTCTTGTTGATGATTTAGGCTGTCCGCAACTTGGATCTTACGGAAATAATTTTTACCAGACGCCCCACATCGATAAACTGGCCAATGAAGGCATGCGTTTCACCAATGCTTATTCAGCAGGTTCCGTTTGTTCGCCTACACGAGCTTCCATTGTAACAGGGAAATATCCCGCACGTCTTCACATAACTAACCCTTTACCCACAAAAATAAAAAATACATTTCCCCTTTCTGAACCTGACTGGCAGAAGTTTTTACCCCTGGAAGAAGTTACTTTTGCTGAGATTTTAAAAACGGAAGGCTACCGTACTGCGCTTTTCGGGAAGTGGCATTTAAGTATTGCAAAAAACCCACCTGAAAGTTTACCTTTTAATCCAGACAAACAGGGTTTTGATGAAACTTTCGTAACGTATAAACCCTATGGGGATATGATTCAACCCTGGCAGGATGCTGAAAAGGATGCCCATAATGTCGATACCATAACGACGATGGCTCTTGATTTCATTGAAAGGAACAAAACGAAGCCGTTTTTTCTTTTTATATCTCACAATACAATTCACAATCCGTTAATGGAAAAAAAGGCAACTATTGGTAAATATGAAAGCTTACAAGAATCCGAAAAGCCTGAAAACCAACCTGTGTTAGCAGCGATGTTGGAAAGATTGGATAATAGTTGCGGAAAGATATTCGATAAGGTCAGGGAATCAGGACTTGAGGAAAACACAATTATTGTATTTTTCTCTGATAACGGGGGAGTGAATAAGAATGACGCTCAACTTCCTTTCAGGGCTGGCAAGGGCTGGCTATACGAAGGGGGCATAAGAGTACCGTTGATTGTAAAATGGAATGGAAATGTTATACCGGGGGGGACTTCACCGGCATTGATAAGCTCAATAGATTTTTTCCCAACCTTTCTTGAAATGACAGGGATAAAAGATGTCCCGGAGAACCTTGACGGAAAAAGTTTCGTTTCTGTTTTAAAGGATCCGAATACCGAAATCCATCAGAATCTTTTCTGGCACTTTCCTCATTATCACAGGGGTTCCGGGATGGTTCCCGGTGGGGCGGTAAGAAGTGGCAACTGGAAATTAATTGAGTGGTATGAAAAATCATTACGGGGTGAGGGTGACCTGGCTTTTGAGTTATATAACCTCGAAAACGATATAGGAGAAAAAGTTAACATGGCAGACAGTTTACCGGATATAACAAGCAAATTATCCGGCCAGTTACAAAAATGGAGGGAAAATGCGGGTGTGCAAATGCCGGTCCCGAATCCTTTGTATTAAACTTTTAGAGTTAGTTGCAAATTTTAAAGAAGTGATAAAAAAAAACGAAAATGAACGCCAGTTCTCTGACTTCGACTATTAAACTGATAACCGCTGTTATCCTTCTCAGTTTCTCAAGTGCAAACCTCCTGCGGTCGCAGACCATTTCTTTTCCCGGTGCGGAAGGGTACGGGCGGTTTAGCAAAGGCGGCCGTGGGGGAGATGTGTATATAGTTACCAACCTGAATGATGACGGCGCTGGTTCTTTGCGCTATGGGGTTGAAAATGCTGATGGACCCAGAACCATCGTGTTCGAAGTATCGGGAACCATTGAGTTGAAAACTCATCTGACCGTCGAAGAATCCTATATGACTATTGCCGGACAAACAGCTCCCGGAGACGGGATCTGTATAAAGGATTATGGATTCAAAATAATGGATTGCCATGATATTATTGTGCGATATATGAGGTTTCGCCTCGGGGATGAGAATAAAGAGGCGCCGGCCGGGTACGATGCCATTGAAACGAATGGTGTCAGCAATATAATCTTTGACCATATTTCTGCCAGCTGGGGAATAGACGGCATTCATGACCTGAGGGGTGAGCTATTCACCCTGCAATGGTCGATTTATGGGGAGGCTCTTAACGAAAGCCTGCATGAAAAGGGTGCCCATGCCATGCTAAGTTCCATGAGGGATGTGAAGGATAATCTTACCATGCATCATAACCTTTTGCACAGCAGCCGGGATCGTCACCCAACATTGGGGGGAGGCACAAAAACGAAAGCCGAATCCATCATTGATTTTCGTAATAATGTAGTATTTAACTGGGAAGGTGGCACTAATCTTGGCAGTTGCAAGTTGAATGTGATCAACAATTACTATAAGCCGGGAGCAAGTACTGATCTGTCAGATCAGCCAATGAATATAAAATCAGAGATCGGTGTGGGCGACCCAAAGGGATTTACTTCTGGCAATGTATTCCCCTGGAATGAAGCATGGACGGAGGATAACTTTCTGGCGATAAACTATAAAAAATCAGGAAAATATATAAGCACCACCCGGGAGGAATGGGAATTACCAGGAGAGCTTGTATTTGGAGATAGCAAACCCGGCACTCAAACTGCAGAAGAAGCTTATGAGCTGGTGCTTCTTCATGCAGGAGCTTCCCTGAAAAGAGATGCGGTCGATACAAGGATTATCGCAGGTATTAAAGATGGTACAGGCAGGTTGATTGATTCTCAATCCGAGGTGGGAGGATTCCCCGTACTGAACTCCCTTCCTGCCCCCGCAGATTCAGACCGGGACGGCATGCCAAATGAGTGGGAGGCAGCCAGCGGTCTGGATTCCCTGAACGCGGAGGATAGAAATGGGGACAGAAACTTAGACGGATTTACCAACCTGGAGGAATACCTTTATAGCCTGGTTCCCGTTGTTTTAACGGATGAAAAACCTGTCGTCAACATTATTTTACCTGTCAGTGATACAGGATTTCTACAGACCGACGATGTCATTGTAAAGGCAATCGCAACTGATTACGGGGATGGATTCATTGAAAGCCTGGAGGTTTTCATTGATGCAGACCTTGTCAAGTCCACCGATTCAACAGCCTTAGATACGGTCCTGACCAACCTGGGTGCCGGAGTGCATTATATCATCGCAAAAGCCACCGATGACAGCGGGAATGTTGCCATCGATTCAAGTAAAATATACATTGGCACTAAAATGTGTTTCCTTACCATCGATTCCATTGTCGGAGGAGGAACCGTAGAGTTTGATCCTCCAGGAGAAATTTATGTAGAAGGCATGGAAGTATCGTTGGTCGCCACCCCGTCCTTTCCCTTTCATTTTGAAGAGTGGACAGGTGATTTAACCGGCTCACAAAACCCGGTAATGGTTACCATGCTGGACAATGTCTCCCTGTCTGCAAAATTTGTGATGAATTCCAATTCCGTTGTCAACATTAATTTCCAACCGGCTTCTTCACCTGTCCCTCCCGGTTATATTCCTGATTATGGCTATGAATATGGCCTTCGCGATACGGGTTATAGTTTTGGATGGGGCACTGGACCAAATAATGAAACCCGGGATAGGGGCAAACCCGATGATCCCAGGAAGTCGACGCTGAATCATATGTATAAGAACGGAATGGTGATCTGGGAGTTTGGCTTGCCTGATGGTTTTTATGATGTTAATATTTTCATGGGGGATGCCGGTAATATTGACCAGGATAACAGTATTAACCTGGAAGGGATCGACCGGATGGATCCGACACCGAATATCGGTAATTTTGATGAATATTATTTTGAGAATGTAGAGGTTAATGATGGCAGGCTTACCATTACACCGCTGATTAAACCGAAAATCATTTTTATAAAAATCGGTCTGAAAGGAAGTGCTTTCGGTAAATTTCTTCTTGTAGGCAATGGCTCCGGTACGGGTGAATATCATTCAGGGGATCTTGTTGAAATAGCTGCAGATGAACCGGAGGATGATTATGTATTTTATAGCTGGACCGGTGATTCTGCCTATGTAACTGATCCTACAGCCATTATCGGTACTCTCAACATGCCTGCTGTGGACATTACTGTGGTTGCAAGCTATCTGAGCCTTATAAAGAAGCTTACAGTAAGGTACGGGTCAGGAAGTGGTGAATACAAAGAAGGAGATGTCGTTAATATCACCGCAGATACTCCTCCGGCCGGAAAGCTTTTCGACAAATGGACTGGAGATACAGCCGGGATTGCAGATATTAAGGGATTTTCAACTGCCATTACTATTGGAAAATATAATCAGAGCGTTACAGCTGCCTACAGAGATTTTGGTACAGGTCTGGACCCGGATGCTTCAGATGAAAAGAAGATCACTTGTTATCCGAATCCTGCCGGTTCCTCCTTCACTCTTGACCTGAATGGTATCGGTAGTTGTGATGTTGAGATATTCAATCTTTTGGGACGCCTGGTTTACAATACGAGGGTCTTTGAGAGAATAAGTAATATTGATGACCATAATCTCCCCGCAGGAATATATGTTTTAAAAGCCAGGGATAGCCATGAAGGAATCTATACTCAGAAATTAATCATTGAAAGCAAGTAGATTCTATATTAAAAGCATGTCTAGGCCCCGGAGAACCTTGACGGAAAAAGTTTCGCTTCTGTTTTAAAGGATCCGGATACCGAAATCCATCAGAATCTTTTCAGGCACTTTCCTCATTATCACAGGGGTTCCGGGATGGTTCCTGCTGGGGCGGTAAGAAGTGGCAACTGGAAATTAATTGAGTGGTATGAAAAATCATTACGGGGTGAGGGTGACCTGGCTTTTGAGTTATATAACCTCGAAAACGATATAGGAGAAAAAGTTAGTTGAAAATTTGAACCAGTCATAATCAAACAAAAAATAGAAAAAACAGGGTTTTCTTTCCCGCCAGAACAAGCGCGTACTAAGTATTTATGACCGGGGTTATACTAATTTAATCTGAATTGAATACTTCTTGCACTGTAGCTGAACCATGTTCGCTATAAATTTTTCAAATTAGATATTTAAGGAATATTTTATGGCCAGCTGTCCATTCTGAGCCTTTCCAGAATCTTTCCAGATTGTATTTATAATTTTGTCTCGCAATAAATATGAAAATTATGAAAAAAGGCAGGAATTTTATCAAAACCCCTGCTTTTGGTGGTTTGGCACTTCTTTTATGGATTGGCAACAGCACAGCTCAAACTCAAAATTACGAAGTTTTTTACGAGTCTCCTGATTATGAGGAAGAGTGGATACAACCAAGCGTTCATCCTGATCGCATTATGCTAAACTATGGTGCTGACCCCACCACCACTGCCAGCGTTACCTGGAGAACTAACACCGAGGAAAAAACCGCTTATGCCGAAATTGCAAAAGCAACCGCTGCTCCTAAGTTTTGGAGAACTGCTGAACGTTTTACTGCTGAAACCACATTGCTCGATGGCAGCCTGGTAGATGATGCCGGAATAGTCTCCAATTATCATTCTGTCACTTTTGATGAGTTAGAACCCAGCACTCTTTATGGCTATCGCGTTGGCGATGGAGAACACTGGAGTGAATGGATTCAGTTTAAAACCGCATCTACAACCAATGATAAATTCTCATTCTTATACCTTGGCGATGCTCAAAACAATATTTTTGAGCTATGGTCCCGATTAATCCGTCAGGGTTTTCAGAAAGCACCTGATGCACGTTTCATAGTTCACGCAGGAGACTTAAAGAGCGATGCCCATGGTGAAGAAGAATGGGAGGAATGGTTTAAAGCCGGTAGTTTTATCCACAGTATGATACCAGGTTTCCCTACACCGGGTAACCACGAGTATGGGCCTCTTTATGAAGGACAAGATGATTCTCTGGAGCAATTGAGTATTCAATGGCGTCCACAATTCACGCTGCCCGAAAATGGTCCGAAGGGTATTGATGATCTAAAAGAAACCGCCTATTATATGGATTTTCAGGGAGTGCGTATGATTAGTGTGAATTCCAACAAATACCGCGAAGAACAAGCGGAATGGTTGAAAGAAATTTTGGCCAATAATCCCAACAAATGGACTGTTGTCACTTTCCATCACCCACTATTCAATTCAAAAGATGGACGCTCAAGTGTCGAATGGAAAGACTTGCTAAAACCAATCTTTGACGAATTCCACGTTGACCTCGTGCTTCAAGGGCACGACCACACTTATGCTCGTGGTCGGGTAGCTCCCAAAGAGTATAATCTTACTTCGGGAGTTAACAAACGCGATCAGACAGGTACGGTGTATGTCGTATCAGTAAGTGGAGGAAAAATGTATCGCTCAAACAAAGACTGGCAAAAATGGGGAGCCGAAATAGATCGTGATGCTGAAAATACACAACTGGCGCAAGTCATTACGGTTGATCACGATACTCTCCGCTATCAATCCTATACTGCTACCGGCGATTTATACGATGACTTTGATCTGATTAAAAATAATAAAGGGCCAAATACACTTATTGATCGCGAAAGTGAATGTATAGCTGCTCGCAATCACAACAATACCATTGCCTATTTCGATGAACTTCCTTTGGATATTAAAAACGTCATTTTAGCGAAATACATAGGTTTTGAGATTGAAATAGACAAAGTAGAAAAACACTCTGACGAGAAAGTTGGAATTTACTATGAAATTGATTTGGAAAATGATAATACCGATGTCGAACTTGAAATAAAAATTACTGAGGCAGGAATCATCTTTGAAGAAGAGATAAACGACTAATATGATGTGAAAACCTTTATAAATTTGAAATAATTAAATATAAAAACAAGTTGATTTAGAAATTTAAGTACGATAATTATGCAAAAACGAAGAAATTTTATCAAAACCGCTGCCCTTGGCAGTATAGCAGTTACTTCTCTGCCGGTATTTCGATTTTTTAGGGAAGGAAATCTTGCCGCAACAATACAGCAAATAACCACAGGTCCCGAAAATCATTTATTTGGTTATATCGGGCAGTCACTGACAATTCCCTGGAATTTATCTGGCAGCAGAATTCTTACACTGAGTTCCCCTTTTATCGATCACTTACCGGATGGAAATGAACCTGCAGGTGTTTGTCTTGTGCACACAGACAAAAAGGAAGGGAATTTTTTAAAAGTAGAAAAAGTAGATGAGTCTTTGGGATGGAATCCGCAACAGGGGACTATGTTCTACTGGAATCCGGAAAATCCTGACAGCCAGTTCTTTTTCAATGACAGGGACAAAGAAACCGGGAAAGTATTCACCGTTCTTTATGATATTGAAAAAGGAAAACGAATTATGGAATACAGATTTAATGACACTCCGGTAGGGAATGGTGGAGTTTGTCCTGTCGGGAAATCGTTTTTAGCCATAAATTATGCAAGGATGGCACGCTTGCGTGAGGTTACCGGCTACGAAGGCACTACCGACTGGACGGAAGGAGTTGCTGCCCCTGATGATGATGGTATTTTTCAAATTAATATTGAAACCGGGAAAAAGAAATTATTGCTTTCTTTTAAGACCATGGAGAATGAATTGAAGAAAAATGGATATAATACTCACGGACAATCACTTTTCATCAACCACACACTTTGGAACCGGGATGGTAGTATGTTTTGTTTTTTTATAAGAGCAGGATGGAGAGGCGTAAGTAAAGACAAAAAAACTGATGTGTTCTGCACCATGAATTCAGATGGTACCGGGTTACATGTTGGTCGTAAGTTTATTGGTGGCCACCCGGAATGGGAAAATGGACAGAATATGATTGGCAGGATTGGTAAAGACCAGGTAATATTCGACATTATCGATGAAAAAATTGTCGGGAAAATAGGAACGCCGGAATCAATACCAAAACCTTCAGGCGACATTAGTTTATCGCCTGATGGAAATTGGTTTGTAAATGGTTACGACGGTAAAGACGGTAAAAATTACTACAATATTATTCGCCTGACCGACGGAGCATGGGTGAGAACGGAAGGGATAAACAAAGGAGAATATACCGGTGCTATAAGAATAGATTCCGCACCACGTTGGAATCGCGATAATAACCAGGTTCTCGTTCAGGGGATTGCCGACGACGGGACAGAGCAACTTTTCATCATAACAGTCAAAATGGTATAGCCTCAAAAAAATGAAGTCAACAATATTATTTTTATTACCAATTTTTCTTTTTAAAATATCAGCTTTATCTTAACCTATTTCTGAATCATTTAAATTGAGATATTTTTCCAATAACCCAAAAGCAAACGGTGAAACCGATTTTAAAAGGTAAACCCGCTTTTTCAACACAGAAGAGAGGGTGGAATATTATAATTGAAGGTGTTACAATTATTAATGCCCCGTTGGGGGGGGGTGTAAATATTTAGCAATGAAAAAAAATTCACAAATCTTGAAAATTTCTGTATTAATACTATTCATCTTCGTAGTTCATAAAAGTCAGGCTCAGAAGGAAACTGGTATTTTCCCTCCCTGGGAGGAGGGTGAGATGGAGATCCATCATATAAATACGGGCAGGGGTGAATGTGTTTTCTGCATTTTTCCTGATGGCACAAATATGTTGATTGATGCGGGAGATCTGGGCCTTAAGTATGATCCGGTTTATACTACCACCTTACCTGACAAAACAAAACAGCCAGGTGAATGGATTGGACGTTATATTTCTCGCCTCCTGGAATACCGGTCTGAAAAGAAAATCGATTATGCTTTATTAACTCATTTTCATGGGGACCATATGGGTAGAATTTCTCCTGAAACTCCTAAAACCAAAAATGGTGGTGACTATTTAATAAGCGGTTTATCTGAAGTTGCGGAATATGTACCTTTTAAAGTTATGATAGACCGGGATTGGCCTTCATATAAATATCCTGCTCCATTAAAGGGAAAAGAGGATTTCGATAACTATAAGAAATTTGTGGATTGGAATGTTAAAAATTCCAATATGCAGGCAGGACGTTTCCAGCCTGGAAGTAATTCACAGTTTTTACTCCTCTATCAGCCTGAAAAGTACCCTGGATTTGAAGTTCGGAATATATATGCAAATGGAGAGGTTTGGACAGGAAAAAAAGACAAAACAAAATATCTTTTCCCTGAAGATTACAAAGCTGGTGAAAATAATATATGTGCCGCGATCAGGATTACGTATGGTGATTTTGATTATTTCAATGGCGGTGATATTACGGGAAGGATCTCCATAAAGACCGCCAAATGGAAGGATGTGGAAACTCCGATTGGTAAAGTGGTTGGGCCAATTGAAGTTTGTGAGGCCAATCACCATGCCTGGGTAGATGCGATGAACGAATCGTTTATTGCGAGTACCCAACCACAGGTATTTGTGATTCAGGCCTGGAATGCTCGTCATTTAAATTTAACGACATTAAGGGCCATGTCTTCAACAAAATTATATCCTGAAAAACGATATATATTCTCAACAAACATTCACGAATTTGCTAAAAACTATCTTGGAAAGAATTTAGATAAATTCAGTGGGTATGGTGGGCACATAGTCATAAAAGTAAGTCATGGTGGTGATGATTATAAGGTTTACTTATTATCTGACGAAGATGAATCGATGAGCATTAATTCTGTTTTTGGCCCATTTACCTGTAATTAGAGGTATTTAACCTGATGACACAAAGATTTTTTCCTGTTTTCCGTATCGGCAAAAAAAGGCCGGTATTCAGGTTTTACCCTGGGTACCGGCCTTTTTAATTTGATGACTCTGCTATGGATAGGGATTCCAACCTTCCTTATCGGGATTTTCGGATCCATACTCATAGAGATAACTGGTTGGTATGTAAACATAGTTCGCAGTATCTGTAATGTGCAATGGACCGTCAATGATATGGAATATACCATTGCGGGCAAGATGGTCACCTGATGTGATATTTACAGTATTGCCTTCAGCCCCTGTAATGGAATTCGGGGAGACTTCCATTTGTACTCCGTTGTCCATTGTGATTGTACCTGATAAATCAGCCAATTTGTATTCACCAACAACAAAATAGTACTGAAGCACCTTAAATGCTTTATTCCTGCTTTCAGAAGTTGTGGCTCTTACACCGGTGAAATTTGGTCTTTCAAAATACATGCTTGCGACTTCATTTACCTGGGCACTGGGCAGTACAAATGCAGTCCATTTGCCATTGGGTTGCCCCGGAGGATCCAATGTCATAAGAGAGGACATATACCTGTCCACTGCAACCCCAGAATCGACCTGCGCTGTGTAAATCCACTGAAAAAATTCATAAGTGCCGGTGGTTTCGTTTCCATCGTGCATGGATATAACCTGTGCTAATCCAGGAATTCTCCAGTCTCCCTCTGCGGGATACTCCATCCTGTCAGGAGTACATGAAGAGGCCAGCAGGATTCCAAAACCTATTATAATAAGATAATTTATATATTTCATAATTAATTTTTTTGCATTATTGATCAGTCGATTCAATTAATTAAATCCCGGGTTTTGCCAGATGTTCGGATTCTCGTTTATTTCATCCTCGGGCCATCCGAAATGAGTTTGATCAGGCGGAATATTTATTAATTCTTCATCCAGAACATATTGAGCCATATCTGCACGGTTTCCCCATCTCATCATCATAGGAGTGGTTACTCCCTCCGTTGTAAACTCAAGGATGTATTCCTGAATTAAATCAACCATAAACTTATCATAGCCCTTTGCCATTAATGGGGTCTTAACAAATATGTTCCAATCAGACAGGGGATATAGATCAGTTGAAGCTGATTTTTTCCATTCAGCTTCCGGAAATCCTGCCCATGCTCGTCCCCTTACTTTATTTAAATATTCATAGGCAGTTCCTTCATTCCCCAGGTGGTATTGTACCTCGGCATAATCCAGCAGAACCTGAGGGTACCGCAAAAGAATGAAATTTCTTCCTCTTTTATCGGAATAAGATTTATCACTTGTAGGCCAATATTTACGAATCAGGAAATCAGGTCCGTTTTTGGTGGTATTGGTCTTATCCATAATTGAATATATCTCAGGATTTTCTACACAAATCATCTCATCTCCATAAGTGATTATGGTGTGAACTCTTCTGGGATCATCCTTATAGTAAGGCTTATAAGCTGTAGCTCCAGGTTCCACCGTGATTAAATCACCGGTTTGCCGATCAATCCACATCATGGTATCTGTTGCGACAATAGTATCAATTCCGTATTCATTAAGAAAGGTTCTTCTATAGAACTCATATTCTAATTTTTGTCTTTCAATACGATATGCACTGCCGGAGCAAGGCTGGGGAGTTAGCTGGTCAAACCATCCATGCGAATAATCTTCCACACCCTCAATGAAAGAAACTTCGAAGATGGATTCCTCACAAAATTCAAAGGGATCGCAAACCCCAAGTTCTGTATCATATGACATCACCTGTCCATAATCAGGTAATAAACCATAGTCTCCTGTACCAATTATCTGGCTAAGGTATTTCTCTGCTTCGGTCCAGTTTTTCTCCAGCATATATTCCTCTGCCAGAATCAACCGGGCAAAGTCCACCGTAACCCTGCCGTTTTCAGCACTCTTCCTTGATGGCAGGTCAGGTATGCTGGCAATCAGTTCATTCCTGATAAAACTTCGTGTTACCTCAATATCTTTAGGACGTTCAATGGTGAAGAGATCCTCATAATTACTGGATTCGGTAATCATTAATACCGGTCCGAGATAAACTGACAACTGGTAATAGAACCATGCTCTCAGCGTTCTGGCTTCAGCCATCAAAGCATTCTTCAGATCGTCCCGGCCTTCAAAATCGATATCAGGAATATTAGAAATGGCCAGGTTGGCACTACGTATTCCCTCGAAGGAAGTCTCGTAAATATCACCATTTATGTAATCAAACAGGTCGTCAGTATTCTCCAACAAGCTACCAAAATCAGCTAAGTGTTTCATTGGATAGTCCCCAACCAGATTGCTGTAAATGGCATTGACAGCATATTGGGCGGCTTCCGGATTGGTGTAAAAATTGGCCACACTTAACCTGTCCACCGGGGGGGTAGTCAGAAACTCATCGCAGGCAAAAAGTGAGATAAGCACTGCAAGGACAAAAACCTTTATAAGTTTTGCTCTGTTAAATATATTCTTCATTTCAATTTATTTTTAATTATTAAAAATCAATCTGCACACCTCCAGAGAAACTCATAGGATTTGTATATGGATACGGTCTCTGAAATCCGGCTAAAGAATAAGAGTCGTGCATCACGTCTGAACCCAACTCCGGATCAAATCCGGGAAAATTAGTGAAGGTCAGGAGGTTATATCCACTAACATACAATCGGATACCACCAATCCCGATCTTGCTCAGAGATGTTCTGTTGATGGTATATCCAATATTTACAGCTTTGATCCTGAAATAATTTGCGCTGTATAAGGTGTGATCAGCAAACTGCTGAAACATCATTATTTCCTCCGTCTGCCGTTAAGACAGGATAATTTGCACGGTTCGGAGAGCCTTCTCCCGTCCATGCTCCATATCCGCTTACATCAATATGCTCGCCACCACCACCGAATTCATTCGCATTTCTCTCATGGACTTCGATGTAGATCATATTTCCAACGTTGGCATTTGTCTGAACATAAAAATCAAAACCCTTGTATTCGAATCCGGCATGTATACCAAGCATGACCTTGGGATATCTTTGTCCCGCGTAATACTTGTCATCGCTATCAATGTTTCCATCATTATTGAGGTCTTCAAATTGGATTTCCCCCAAATCAGGTCTGTTTCTGCCCCTGTGTGGCCATCCCCAGACCGGACTGCCATCAGCATTATACATGAAGTTGCCGTCATCATCTTTCCGATGGTATTTGGCTGCATCTATCATCTTATCACTGGTCCATAAGCCATTGGTCTTTAAGATATAGTGATACATGTAGGGATATCCTACCTCAATGGCAAAGTTTTTTCTTCGTACTTCCTCTTCGCGGGTAACTCCTTCCGGAAAAACCCAATCGGTCAACTCACTGTAGTAGGTTGATAGATTAGCACTTACATTATATGTGAATTCTCCCTGTCGTTCTCTCCATTCCAGCTCAAATTCATGCCCATTATTGTAAAGTTCACCGGCATTTACTGCCACTGTGGCACCCCCAAAACCAGAGTACCCGGGTAGCTGCTTTTCAAATATCATATCCTGGGTGGTTCTTATCCAGTATCCGTAGACGAATTTTAAACGGTTGGCTAGAAAATAGGATTCAAAACCGAGGTCGATAGTTTCTACAGCTTCCCAGCCGGTTCCTCCATATGCGAGTGAATTGACGGTGGCACCGGTGGTGATTTTATTTCCGAACGCATAATTGGCATTGAGGGCAACCGTCGGGTAGACCTGGTATCGGTCCAGTTTATCACGGCCTAATTGTCCCCAGCTACCCCTGATTTTTGCATTCGATAGCCAGCTAACATTTTGCATAAATGATTCATTATGAATATTCCATGCAAATGAAACCGATGGGAAGGTTCCCCATCTTTTGTCGGGAGAGAACCTGGATGAAGCATCTCGGCGAACCGAACCTGCAATAACATATCGATCATCATAAGAATAGCCTGCTCTTGCTACCAACCCACTCTTGTGTCCTCTCCGTAAGAATCACCGTTGGTGGCAGTGGCAACGTCGCCCAGGCTAAGCGCATAAAGCACCCCTGGTGAAGCCAGGTTATTTCTGGCCGCCTCCATAGAACTGACATTATATTTCTCTACTGAAAAAACTCCTGTTGCGTAAACGGAATGTTTATCTGCATAAGTTGCACGGTAATTCAGGATCAGGTCATTTACATAATCCCAGGCTGTTTCGTATTGTAATTCAGCTGAATTATTATTGGATGACCAGCCCATAACTGCAACCGGAATAACATAGGATTCTTCCTGAGAGGCCTTTGTTCTGAACGTGAAACGATCCGATAGTTCAAGTCCCTTGGCGAGCTGAATCCTGGGATTAATATTGAAAGTGTATTTGTCGGAATAATCTATATTCCTGCCTGATTCCAGTACCTGAGACCAACTTTCGCCTTTTGCAATCTCTTCGTTATACCAGGCTTCAGGGTCAGGCTGGCCAATGGCTGAGATATAAGGAAACGGAGTATCCAGCATTCGTCTTTGTGGATCATACCTTCTGCCCCTGGTGGTTTTATCCTTTCGATAGGTAAATGTATTACTCCAGTGGAACCATTCCTTTATCTCATGGTCAGATGCAAAAATAAATGTGCCCTGAAGGTAATTATTACCCTTTTGCGTACCAACGTCATTATAATAGTTTCCTGATAAACGGAACTGATGTTGTTCAGATCCGCCGGAAATGTTAATCCTCTGTCTGTTGGACCAGGTGTTACGATACATATCCTGGAATTCCTCATCAACTCCTTTCAGCCACTCATAGTCGTTGTAATTTGACAACATGTTGGCCCCTTTAGATTTACGTTCCATTATCTGTCCTTCATACATCATCATTACTTCATCATAGGGCCTGGCAAATTGCCAATTTGATGTCGCCAGATTATACCTGAAGTAACTATCTATACTAACTTTAACTTTTCCTGCCTGTCCGCGTTTGGTCTGGATCAGGATAACACCGTTGGCGCCCCTGGAACCATAAATTGCAGCGGCAGCAGCATCTTTAAGTATTTCGATATTCTCAATATCCTCAGGTGCAACATCTCTTAAACTCCCTCCGGGTGTTCCGTCAATTACAATCAGCACATGGGACTCGTCCCCGTCCCGGCTGATAAATGTTTCTCCACGAATTGCGATTACAGGTTCTCTTCCTACGTCACCATCCACATCAAATACCTTCAGTCCCGTCGCCATACCGGTAAGCGATTTTCCAACATCTCCCACGGGCATTTTTGCCAGCTGGACACCTTTTACCGAGGAGATTGATCCGGTTATTTCGCTTCTTCGTTGAATGCCATAACCCACAGCAACTACCTCCTCAATACCAAATAGTTCTGCTTCCATTTCAACGTTCATGGCAGTCTTATTTCCGATTGCTACCTCCTGGGGTTTCATTCCAATAAAGGAAAATTGCAGAGATTCAGCATCCCCGGGGACTGTGATCGTAAATTCTCCATTTAATCCTGTTATAGCTCCCAGGGTAGTCCCTGTAACCACAACAGTAACACCTGGAAGCGGCTCTCCAGTATCATCCAGTACAGTCCCTGTAATGGTCCTGGACTGAGAACTCTGAGCGTAGATCATACTAACACTCAATAGAAAAAACAACAACAATTTAAACTTTACCATAATAATTGTTTTAGGTTAGGAATAAGTATAAATTAGATTTAGTAGTTCGGTATAAAGGCAATTTACAACAATATGAAATTAATGTTATATACTGAGGTTCTATATCCCAATCATTTCAAAAATGATATATCAGAGTTTCATAGTATATGCTATTGTCCCAAAAAAGATATAAAATCGTCCCATTCAACAATATTTTCATTTAATACTATCAAGACATCTTCATTTTAATTCTTTGCGGCACAACTTGAATTCCGGTGTTTTTTAGATTAATTTTACAGGAGCCTGAATTCAACAGGGGCTTATGCTGAACATTATTAACTCGATATTAAATGTTTTGTTACTGATTTATTCAGCAACAACAATCGACACCTATATGGCCAAAAACAACGCTATTCAGGATGACTGGTGGATGATCAAAGCAGAAAACATGGTGGATTCTCAGATCATTTCCAGGGGAGTAAAAGATTCAGGGGTGATACGGGCAATGAAACAAACACCCAGGCATCTTTTTGTTCCGGAAGAGTTGAAGGAGAAGGCTTACATGGACCATCCCCTTCCGATAGGGTACGGTCAGACCATTTCCCAGCCATATATTGTGGCCATAATGACTGAATACCTGGAATTAAGTGGCGGAGAGAAGGTACTTGAGATAGGGACAGGTTCCGGCTACCAGGCAGCCATCCTGGCACAGCTTGCTGACAGCTGCTACTCAATTGAAGTAGTAAGGGAACTTGCCGATAAGTCAGGTAATTTACTTATGGAACAGGGATATAATAATGTTGTGATCAAATGGGGTGACGGATACAAAGGTTGGCCGGAGCATGCCCCTTTTGATCGCATCATAATCACAGCTGCTCCTGAAACCGTCCCTGAAAAACTGATTGAGCAATTAGCCGTAAATGGCAGGATGGTACTTCCGGTTGGAAGCCATTACCAGGAGTTAATCCTCATTACAAAGAACCAGAATGGAACAAAGCGTAAAAATATCATTCCTGTAAGGTTCGTACCTATGATCCATCCTGATAATCCCATTCCAGACCAGGGTTCGGATAGATGATTAAACAACAGAAATCGCTGCAGACTATTCTTCAGGGAGTTTCAGTTCAACTTCCTGAAGGAATCGGACGGATTCGTTGATATCAGGATACAGTATACGGTCATTATCAACAAACTTCACCCTCTGCCTGTATTTTCCGATAAAATCTTCGATGAATGCAGAGGATCTGAGGGGTCTCCTGAAATCAATGGCCTGGGCTGCATTGAACAATTCAATGGCCAGGATCCTT
The DNA here is from genome assembly GCA_963777115.1 of uncultured Bacteroidaceae bacterium. Taxonomy (GTDB): domain Bacteria; phylum Bacteroidota; class Bacteroidia; order Bacteroidales; family SM23-62; genus SM23-62. The sequence goes on from CAVZPP010000016.1 coordinate 315,482, forward strand.
TCCAGATTCAGTAAGACCTCATAACATTTGGTTGCAGCATTTCCCCCCATGCTTACATGATCTTCCTGCCCCTGACTGGATTCGATGGAATCAACTGATGCGGGAGTTGAAAGTTGTTTATTATGGCTGACCATGGATGCCGCTGTATACTGAGGAATCATAAACCCCGAATTCAATCCGGGTTGCGCTACCAGGAATGGGGGCAATTCTCTGTGGCCGCCAAGCAACTGGTAGGTGCGCCTCTCAGAAATATTACCCAGTTCAGACATGGCGATGCAAAGATTATCCAGGGCAAGGGCAAGAGGTTGCCCGTGAAAATTACCTGCAGAAATGATGAGGTCCTCATCCGGAAAGATTGTCGGATTATCTGTTACTGAATTAATCTCATTCTTGAAGACATACGCCACATAGTTGATGGAATCCTTGGATGCTCCGTGTACCTGGGGGATGCACCTGAATGAATATGGGTCCTGGACATGTTGCTTAGACCTGCCCATAATTTCTGAGCCCTCCAGAAGATATCGAATTCGCCTGGCCGTTTTAATCTGTCCCTTGTGCGGACGAATCTCCTGAACCAGTGGATGGAAGGGTTCAAGTCTGCCATCGAAAGCATCCAGTGAGATAGCAGAAATAATATCAGCCAGCTGGGATAGTTTAAAAACCCTTAGACAGCAATAAACCCCATAGGCACTCATGAACTGGGTTCCGTTCAGGAGGGCTAGTCCTTCTTTTGAAGCCAGTGTCACCGGCTCCCATTCAAGTTTTTTCATCACCTCCCTGGCAGGTAGTTTTTTTTCCTTATAATACACCTCCCCTTCTCCGATCAGGGCAAGGCTCAAATGTGCCAGCGGAGCCAGGTCTCCTGAAGCTCCCAGGGACCCGTATTTATAGACCACCGGCACAATCCCCCTGTTATAGAACTCGATAAGACGTTGAAGAGTAGACAACTGAATTCCTGAGTTTCCATAGGCAAGGGATTGGATTTTCAGGAAAAGCATCAGGCGGGTAATCTCCTGCGGGATTTCATCTCCCAGTCCGCATGCATGGGAGACTACCAAATTCCTCTGAAGGATACCCAGGTCTTCTTTACTGATCAGGTGGTTATACAGGGAACCAAAACCTGTATTAATTCCATAAAGGGGCTCCTGGGTGCTTTCCAGTTTATCATCAAGGTAGGTCCGACATTTGGTAACAAGTCCAGCTGACTGCCCTGAAAGCCTCAGTTGAAGTCCCTCATTCATGATCTGCCGTACCCTGGAGAACCCAAGCTCTTCAGGAGAAATATCATGGTAATGCATGGAATCAAAAATAAGAAAGTTAAGGAATTCCGGATGTATTATTTAACATACCCGGACCTTATAAGCTGAATGGCTTCATCCACTGAACACTCTTTTTGTTCGCCGCTTGTCATATCCTTCAGGGAGATAACATTGTTATTCATCTCCCGCTCACCAACCAGGGCTACGTAAGGAATGCCCTTCTGATTAGCGTAGCTCATCTGTTTCTTTAATTTTGCCGGATCCGGATAAATCTCGGCTGGGATATCAGCATCCCTGATCCCCGGGAGAATACTCAGAATGTAATTCTCCTCCTTTTCTCCAAAATTGATAAACAATAATCGGGTTCCTGTACTTACTTCTTCCGGGAATAATTCAAGTTGATCAAGAACATCATATATTCTGTCTGCTCCGAAAGAAACCCCGACGCCAGATACATCCTCGAGTCCGAAAATACCGGTCAGATCATCATACCTTCCACCCCCACAGATACTCCCAATCTTAACCTCATCGGCAAGAACCTCAATAATCGCACCCGTATAATAATTTAGTCCCCTGGCCAGAGTCAAGTCCAGCTCAAGGCCTGATTTCATTTCACGGATTTCCAGGTAATCAAATAAACGTTCCATCTCCTCAACTCCTTTCAGTCCTATCTCTGACTCCTTTAGTATATCACTGAGAATAGTAAGTTTATCCCTGGCGGAACCGCTAAGATTGATTATTGGTTGCAACCTTTCGATTACCTGATCAGCTATTCCTTTATCCTTCAGTTCCCTGTTCACACCTTCCGAACCAATTTTATCAAATTTATCCAGGGCAGTTGTAATCATTGTAAGATTGTTGCTTTCATCCAGGATTTCAGCAATGCCGGCCAGAATTTTCCGGTTATTGATTTTGATGGTGGTTTTAATGGAAAATTTCCGGAAGACCCTGTCAACAATCTCGATTAATTCCATTTCATTCAAAAGGGAGCTGCTTCCGATAATATCAACATCACATTGATAGAACTCCCTGTAGCGTCCTTTCTGGGGTCGGTCAGCTCTCCAAACGGGTTGTATCTGATATCTTTTGAATGGAAAGGTAATATCGTTTCGATGCTGGACTACATAGCGGGCAAAAGGAACCGTCAGGTCATATCTCAAGCCCTTTTCACATATTTTGGTCGAAAGCCTGCCGGTATCAGGAGATACCAGATCAGCACCCTCAATACCGTTCAGAAAATCTCCGGAATTCAGAACCTTAAATAACAATTTATCCCCCTCTTCTCCATATTTCCCCAGGAGAGTATCCAGGTTCTCCATGGCAGGAGTCTCAATGGGCTGATAGCCATAAAGACGGAAAATTTCTTCGATGGTGTCGAAAATATACTTACGGCCTGCCATCGCAGCCGGGGAAAAATCACGGGTACCTTTGGGAATACTAATCTTTTTCACGTATTTCTTTGCGCTATTTACTGATCTTCTTGAGATCCTTTGACAGGAAGCCGTCAGGATTCTTTGCGTTAATCATATGATAATCAAAATAATAGAAGCTGGCATCACTTGCACCAATAAGGATCTTATAGCAACGGGCATTCAGCCTGGTTCCTTCGGGTCCAACTTTATGTAGAAACACAACATTTTCATCCCCGTTTTTAATCGCCTCCTGAATATCAGCCTTTTCAACCAGCTTGAAAGGATGAGGATAGACTTCCTGAATTCGTGCTGAGGAATTTACATTCTTTGCCATCTCTCCAGGAAGCAGACACAGTGTTTTGTTTTTAACATCCTTCATATTATCATTATAATGCTTAAATACATTCGTTGAAATCAACTCGGGATGGGCATGAATATTCCGTATATGTTTCTGAAGGAAACGCATCAGTAACTCCAGCTTATAATCGTATGAATCTTCATCTACATTTGCATAGGCTACAGGTACGGATGCCAGGTCAGGCATCTGATTAATATTGAAATAATCACCTCCCAGGGAAAGATTCAGGAATTTGTATTTTGCCTGAAGCTTATCCTTCTCAAAAATGACGGTTGTAAGAAAAATAAAAGAATATTGAGTGTCCTGTCGCTTTTCTTCAAACTCAGAAAAGGGAATTATATCCCACTCTGTCAGATCCCATTCCTCTTCCATGAATTTGCGGATCATACCATCTGAGGTATTCAGGGGATTCTGGTTTCGAACTACCAGGGTTTTGGTTTCAAAAAAATGTTCAAGATCAGCAGGTGTAGGCACATACTGGGAAAACAGAGCAATTCCCGCAAGAGAGAGCAGGATAAACAAAAACGTTCTTTTCATAGTGATAGCTATTTTAGTTTTTCGGGAAATACAATGGATTTCTTTGGTTGAATCTTCTAAGGTATACAAATTTTTGCTGACGTTTTTTCTTCTTGCTCAGCTCGACATATTCATCATGGAGTTCAGGATCCTTCATCAATAATATTTCAAGACTTTTAAAATCATAATCGTAAACCTTACCCGCTTCGAAATCCATAATGTATTGACGCATTTCAGAGGACTGAGTATTATTTGGGTATCCTCCACGATCGTAGTAATAATCATAAGGATTATAATAGTAAGGATCGTAATATCTTGTATCATAGGTTGTTATAGTCGCAACAAAATGACAGATACTGCCGATGATGGTAATTCGGTGAAACTTGTCATCAATGGCTACAAATAATATTCCGTTTCGACTGAATCCCCATACATTATCTGTACTTAATTCCTGCTTCATTCCCAGGTTGTCATAATAAAAAAAGGTTTTTTTATCCAGTACCTGGACAAAGAAATCCCTATCATCATAATCCACAGATGTAAGTATCCTGGATTTTGGAATCGGGCGGTTATTCCTTACCTGTGCATGATTCAGGAATACCCCCTCCCTGAACTCAAAATCAGGAGTATATTTGATACTGTTGGATGTATCTGACTGGGCCTTTAAGGCTCCGCCATTGAGTGATAAAAAAAACAGCAGTACTGTAAACCTGGACAAGTATCCCAGGTACTGTTTAGACTTATACATATATTAAGCTTTCAGTTTTAATCATTATTCCCCTCAAACAACGTACCAATTCCTCCTGTATTATACGGCAAAGGCTAATAAACCAAGATTTCCAGGAAATTTATTTTACGTATATTTATATGCAAATAGGCATCTCAGGCACCTGACAAATTTACATAATAAAAGATCAGTAATAAATGGAAACACAAGAGAAAATATTCAAATTTTTCTCTTTCGGATTAAACGAAAATGAGGATCCCCAGGTACAATCAAGGATCCTCCTTACAAATATATTCAGTACACTGGGAATCCTGTTTTTTATTTCTTTCGCAATCCTGGCATATATTAACGGTGAATTTCTGATTACATGGACATTGCTCACAGCAACCGGACTTTCCATTATTAACATGGTATTTATGATTCGGACCAGTAAAGTCCAATTAGCGGCCTCTTTTCTCCTGTTTCTGATGGGAGGATTATTGCTTTTCATTGTAATTACAGGTGGAACAAATGCGACAGGATATCTCTGGGCGCTGACCTTTCCGATTATCTCACTTATACTTTTAGGAGTAAACCGGGGAAGCATCTCTTCCCTGATTTTTCTGGCACTAATCATTCTCATCCTTTTCGGGAATTTCAGTTTTGTAAAGGTAAATTATGACAGCATTTTCAGCCTGAGGTATATAAGCACATATTTCGGTATCTATCTTCTGGTCTATTCCTTTGAATACCTGCGGGTAAGAAATGTCATGAAACTGGACAGGGCCCTTGAAGAAGCAGCCTTTGAATCACGCTCAAGGGATGAATTCATTTCCCGGCTCTCACATCAGCTCCGGACCTCCCTGAATAATATTACCCTGGTCAGTAATCTGGTCAGTAAAACTAAACTAAACCAGGAACAGCAGGATCTCATTGATACTATTCTTGCTTCAACTAATAACCTTGTAGAGGCAGTAAATAATATTGTTAAAATTTCCAACCTGGATGTCCGGTCAGTCGAGAGTTATACTATTCCTTTCGATATTGGCTCTTCAATAGAAAATCTACTCCATTTGTTCCCCCCCGCTGAATACCCCAATGTGGAATTTAAACTGGACCATGATCCAACAATCTCAAACCAGGTGAAAGGGGATCCTATTCGTATAAAGCAGATGTTCCTGAACCTTATTGAAAAGATACTAAAGCATACAAAACCCAACCATACAACCAGGGTTCAGATAAGGATTCTAAATAACCGTGAAACGGATGAAAAAATTCAGTTAAAATTCCTTGTCTCAGCCTGTCTTTCAGCTGGAGATGAATGCTCTGAGTCCATTCCGACGGACCAGATGGATCTGAGTATCCCTCAAAGATTCGCTGAAATGCTGGGAGGTACAATGATCACTTCATCTAATGATACCCAGACCGAGTTTCGGTTTGAACTCAGTTTCCAAAAGAGTAACCAGAAAATAAGAAAGGGAGATATATCCTACCAGGCAAATCTAAAAGAGTATGGAGCTGAAAGAAAAACAGACCTGAAGGAAGCAAATATTCTCCTGGTAGAAGACAATAAAATCAATCAGAAAATTGTTATTCTGAGCCTGGAAAACCTGGTTAAAAACATTGATATAGCCAACAATGGGAAAGAGGCTCTTGACAAATTCGGCACCAGCAATTATGATGTAATCTTGATGGATATCCAGATGCCGGTGATGGATGGATTTCTGGCTACAAAAAAAATCCGGGAAATCGAGGCCAGCACCAACTCATTTACACCCATCATAGCCATTACGGCAAATGCTATGTCAGGTGACAGGGAAACCTGTCTTGCTGCCGGCATGGATGAATACATCAGCAAACCCTTCCAGGTAAATGTTCTTGTGAGTAAGATGGAAGCTTTACTGGATAACTCCGAGGATTCCTGAACCTAAGGTTTGATTCCTATAACCAGGATATCATCAACCTGGTCAATATCGCCCTTCCATTCCTCGATACTTGCATCCAGAATAGCCTTTTGCTTCTCCATGGAATGTTTGTGTATGGTGAGCAGCAAATGACGGAACCTCCGGTACTTGAACTTCTTACCATCAGGTCCTCCAAACTGATCAGCATAACCATCCGAAAACAGGTAGATAACGTCATCTTTCTGAAGGTAGATCTTATGGCTCTTGAACAGTTTGCGATCACCCGCAAAATGAACATCTGCCCCAACTGAAAAACGATCCGCCTTTACTTCAATAATTGTTTCGTTACGAACCAGGTAAAGCGGATTAAAGGCTCCTGAATAATCAATTGATTTTTCCTTTTTGTCAATAATACAGAGTGAAAGGTCCATTCCATCATTTAGATATACCTGTTCCCCATCAGAAAACATCTCAGTAAAGTTCTCATTCAATGTATCAAGGATCATGGCTGGATTGCTTCCCCGCTGGCTATCTGTAATTTTCCGGAATAACTCAAATCCAATGATGGAAACAAAAGCTCCCGGAACCCCATGTCCGGTACAGTCCACTGCAGCAACAAAAATTTTATTCCCATGCTGGTTGATCCAGTAAAAGTCACCACTGACAATATCCTTCGGACGGAAGAGGACAAATGACTCAGGAAGGAGGCTTTTAAACATCTCATCATTGGGCAACAAGGCATGTTGAATCCTTTGTGCATAAATTATGCTGTCGGTAATATTCTTATTCTTTCTGGCGAGATCCTCCCTTTGTTTTGCTATCTCTTTGGCTGATATCTCCTTATCCCGGAGAATTTTATTACTTCTCCTGAGACTTCGGGTACGCAGCTGGATGACAATAAAAATCAGGAAGGATGCAATAAGGACATAAGCCAGGATCGCAAGAGTTCTATTCCAGAATGGAAATGGCACCCTGATTTCTATATGAATTTCTTCTTCGGAGAACAAAAGGTCATTATTTGAACCTTTCACACTAAGTGTATAAGTTCCGGGGGCCAGATTATAAAATGTAACCGAATTCCGCTCCCTGTTATGTTTCCACAATCCATCCTGTCCTTTCCTGACCATATTATATAGGTAGCTGTTTTTTCCCGGGGCAGTAAATTCAAGTGCTGAGAAATCAATGGTTACTGTTTCTACTCCCCTGGGTACTGCTATGGAGATTACCCTGTCAAGAGGTATGGGTTTGGACATTCCTCCCTGTTCCCGGAAACGAACAAACTGTGTAAAAGCAAGGGAAGGTGGATAAGGATTATAGGGAATGGAATCCGGATGAAAAGTATTCAGTCCCTCTACACCCCCGAAATACATCCTTCCGTTTCCGCTTTGATAAAAGGAACCAGGCAGAAATTCATTGCTCTGAAGTCCATCTATAGTTTCAAACTGAACAAATGATTCAAGTTTGGGTTCATATTTTGAGAGTCCCCGGTCAGAGCTTAGCCAGAGATTTCCTGCCATATCTTCCAGTATACCATAAATTCTTAGCTCTGAAAGTTCAACCGGATCCCTGAAAAACTCAAAGCTGTTGGACTCAGCATGATACCTGTTTAGTCCCGATGCAGTCCCAACCCATAGATCTCCGGTGGCATCTACATGAAGTGAGAATACAGTGTTGCTGTTGATATTGGAGGTAGAATTTCTCATACCCGCCTGGAAAACCTCGTACCTTTCCTCCTGGGGGGTATGTTTAATCAATCCAACGCTTGAACCTATCCAGATTCTACCGGCATAGTCTTCGGCCAAACAATACACATCCTTCAATTCCAGCAATTCGGTATTATAATGAATTCTTGATATACTCAGAATATTCCGTTCTACCGGATCATATCGGTGAACTCCGTTTGAGGAGGCAAACCAGATATATCCTTTAGAATCCTCCAAAATATCAAAAACATGCTGACGGTCAAACACATCACACAATGCTTTGGCATCCCCGGAACAAAATGATATGAACCTGCTTGATCCGGCAGTCATTACACTCACCCCATCACCTGTTCCCAACCAAAGATTTCCACTCCTGTCTCTGAGTATATCATGAATTTGATCATTCTCCAGTCTTCTTGAACGGACTGGATTCCTGCTACTGTAATTAACAGCCGGACCTTGACCATCTTTAAAGTAATTCAAACCATCCTCCTGGGTACCTATCCAGAGACCGCCATTTTTATCCTGGAAAACAGAGCTTACCACATTTGATGATAAGTCGGCCCATTTTGGATTTGTATTTCTGATCAGCTGAAATTTTCTTTCTTTCTGGTCTATCTTAACAAGGCCGGATCTTGTACCCAGCCAGAGTATTTCTGATCTGTCCTCATATATATCAAATATCTTGGCAAATTCGGTATAGACATTCGGTCGCTTAAACCCGCTGTAAACTTCAGCATGGCTAATATCTGCATTTATTTTGACAAGGGATTCTACTGTACCGATCAGCAAATCCCCCTTCTTATTCTCAGTGATTGATAATACATTGAGTTCTTTGAGACCGGATAATTTGTCTTCCACCTTCTGGAAAGCAACCTCATCAGGAATAAACTGTTGGAGTCCCTTATCCGTTCCACACCAAATTCTCTCCTGACTGTCAATAATAACCTTTCTTACATTGTTACTCAGCAATCCCAGGTTGCCGGTAACAGAATAACGCATTAACCCGGTTTCAGGATTCAGTACTTGTAAACCATCCTTTGTACCCATCCACATATAACCTTTGCTATCCATTTGCATGGAATATGATTCATTGGGATCCGAAGGATTGGATTCATCGTAATAAATATTATAATGGGTCAGATCTTCTGTCTCCGGATCAAGAACCGCCAGTTTTCGGTCTGTTCTCATCCAGACAAAACCCTTATCATCTATCCATAAAGATTGAATGGCTGAATTGCTGCTTCGAATTGAATCAAGGGGATCCGGCAGGTAATGAGTCCATTGATTACCCATCATCCTGTTCAGTTTGTTTACTCCATAATCTGTTCCGATCCAGATAACCCCATCTCTTCCCTCCGCCAGGCATCTGATTGAACTACTGGAAAGGGAGATTGTATCCGGTTGATAACGAAATTGCTGAAAGGAATATCCATCGTATTTGTTCAATCCTTCATGGGTTCCAATCCACAGGAATCCCACGCTGTCCTGAAGGATGCAACTTATATCTGACTGACTCAGTCCCGAAGCAGATGAGTATAGGACACCGTAAGGATCAGCAGGCTGTGCCCTCAACGGAGAAATCAGAAAAAGACTCCAGATGGACAGGAAAACGGTAAATGGTATAATCCTGATGCTTTGCATACAGGGAGGCTAATTTAACATTTATTGACCTCTTTACCAATGATCACCAACCTGCCCGGTGATTAAATCCTCAGCTCTTACCGGCCAGGGTTTCAAGCATGGAGGTAGTGAGTGATTTAGGCCTCTCCAGAGGATACATTAATGCCCTGTCCCATATAATGTTGGCTGCAACGCCAATAGCCCTTCCAATTCCAAACAGAACTGTATAGAAGTCATAATTTTTTATGCCATAGTGCCACTGTATAATGCCACTGTGGGAATCCACATTGGGCCATGGATTCTTTGCTTTGCCCTGTTCTCTAAGGATAGGAGGAACCACATTATACAGGAGGTCAACGTATTTAAAGAGATCGTCATCCTGCAGATGCTTCAGTGAAAACTCCCGCTGAACCATGTAGCGGGGATCCGTCTTCCTGAGAACGGCATGTCCAAAACCTGGAATTACCTGTCCGGAGTTAAGAGTATCCCATACAAACTGCTTCATTTCATCTTCAGAAGGAACTTTTCCGTCCATTTTATCCCGGACATCCTGCAGCCAGCGTAACACTTCCTGATTGGCGAGTCCGTGCAGGGGACCAGCAAGTCCGTTTAGCATGGCAGAGGTGGAAAGATAAATATCTGAGAGGGCACTGGCCACCAGGTGCCCGGTATGGGCTGAAACATTGCCGCTCTCATGATCAGCATGAATAATAAAATACATCCGTGATACATCATCATAGGGTTTGTCAATGCCCATCATATGTGCAAAATTACCTCCCATATCCAATTCCAGGTTAGGACTCACCTTTTCTCCGTTCAGATATAGCTTTGAATAAATGGTGGCAGCAATACTGGGGAGTTTTGCCAGCAGGTTTATTGCATCATCATATGTGGGTTCCCAATAATATTGTTTGGCCAGTCCCTCATTGTACTGCTTATTAAATTCTGACTCCTTGCTAAGGGCAAGTATGGCTGATGAAAAAATCGCCATAGGATGGCTGCCTTCCGGGAAAGAGTCAATAACATCTATAACATAATCTGGAAGGGTCTTGCGTTTCCTGAACTCGGTCAATGTATCTTCCACTTCTTTAACAGTTGGTAGATCACCCGTTAACAGCAGATATAAAAGTCCTTCTACATATGGCATTTCAGCACCTTCTGGCTTGGGTAGTTTTTGAAACACTTCTGGCAGAGTATGGCCCCGATAACGGATTCCCTCTTCAGGGTCCAGGTATGAAATATCAGTAACGAGACATTTGATGCCTCGCATACCTCCGATAACTTGAGAAATCGTTACTTCATCGATGACTTTGTCACCGTATTCTTTTAATAATTTTTGGGTTCTGGGACGATGCTCCTCAATTTTTTTTCTTAAGGCTTCTTTTAACATATTGAAAAATTTGATTTGTTAATGATGATTTGGCCCTTAAGATAATACAAAAAGGGCCATGTCCATATGAACAAGGCCCTTTTTAGACTTAATTAATTGTTAAACTATTTAAGGAATTTAAAATCCCTGCCAAGGTATTTGGCTGTAGCTCCCAGCATTTCTTCAATACGAAGTAACTGGTTATACTTTGCGATCCTGTCTGAACGTGAGGCTGAGCCTGTTTTAATCAGTCCCGTGTTTAATGCAACTGCCAGGTCTGCAATAGTTGTATCCTCTGTTTCTCCAGAACGGTGTGAAATAATCGATGTCATTGAATTCTGGGTAGCCAATTGAACTGAATCCATGGTCTCAGTAAGGGAACCGATCTGATTAACCTTGATCAGAATTGAGTTGGCAGATTCCTCGTCAATACCTTTCTGAAGCCTCTTGACATTGGTAACAAAAAGGTCATCTCCTACCAATTGCACCCTGTCACCTATGGCGGCATTGAGCTCTTTCCAACCGGCCCAGTCATCTTCATCGAGTCCGTCTTCTATAGAAATAATCGGGTATTTCTCCGTCCATTCCTTCCAGTAATTCACCAGATCAGATGAGGTAAGGGTCTGACCTGTGGATTCAAATTCGTAGACTCCTTTGTCATTATTGTAAAATTCTGATGCTGCAGCATCAAGAGCAATGTAAATATCATCACCGGCCTTATATCCGGCTTTTTCGATGGCTTCAATAACCACCTCAATGGCTTCTTCATTTGAGCCGAGGTTTGGTGCAAAACCTCCTTCATCACCAACATTGGTTGATTGTCCCCTGGATTTAAGAACGGACTTCAGGTTATGAAATACTTCAGCTCCCCATCTCAGTGCTTCGGAAAAACTCTCTGCACCTACAGGCATGATCATAAACTCCTGTATATCAATCTTATTATCTGCATGTTGTCCCCCATTCAGTATATTCATCATTGGAATGGGAAGGGTATTGGCATTTACACCACCAAGGTAGCGGAACAGGGGCTGTCCTGTGTATTGAGCAGCAGCTTTTGCACATGCCAGGGAAACTCCAAGTATGGCATTTGCACCCAGGTTGCCTTTGTTGTCCGAACCATCAAGCGCTATCATCCTTGCATCAATCTCATTCTGGTCCGTTACAAATAATCCTGTTATCTCATCATTAATGGCTGTGTTTACATTATCAACAGCTTTCAAAACTCCCTTACCAAGGTAGCGGCCCTTGTCACCATCACGCAGTTCAACTGCCTCATGGACACCTGTAGACGCCCCGGAGGGAACCATTGCCCGGCCGACAATTCCACTTTCGGTATAAACTTCAACTTCAACGGTTGGGTTGCCTCTGGAATCGAGGACTTCTCTTGCTTGTACACTAATAATCTGTGGCATTTTTAAAAAGTATTATTGGTTTGTTCTCTATATAAATTGGAATAAAAAAAGGGATAAAGATTATACGATTCCTCTATCCCTCCTCTATATCATATGAAGTTTCTCTTATTATTCTTCTTTTTTCTCCTCTTTGTCTTCCCCGGAAGTATCATCTTCAGACGGAGCTTCTTCAGCCTTGGCTTCCGGTTCCGTCTTCTCTTCAGCAACTTCTTCCTTAACTTCCTCCACTTTAGCCTCGGCTTCGGGTACTTCTTCCACAACCTCTGCTTCAGGTGTTTCTTCCACAACCTCTGCTTCAGGTGTTTCTTCCACAACCTCTGCTTCAGGTGTTTCTTCCACAACCTCTGCTTCAGGTGTTTCTTCCACTACTTTTGTTTCCGGAGTCTCAACAACTGCCTCTGCAGTTCCTGCAGCTTCGTCTGAAGTCTTCTTTCCTCCACTTCTCCTGCGTCTTGATGTCTTGGGTTTGGCAGCGGCCTTATCAGCCAGAAGGGTTTCATTAAAATCTACCAATTCGATAATACACATATCAGCATTGTCACCTAGACGGTTTCCAAGTTTGATAATGCGGGTATATCCACCCGGACGATCTCCTATCTTAGCTGCAACATCACGGAATAATTCGGTGACTGCATCTTTATCTCTCAGATGTCTGAAGGCCACTCTCCTGGAGTGAGTTGAATCATCCTTTGAGCGTGTAATCACAGGTTCCACGAAAACTCTCAATGCCTTAGCTTTGGCAGTCGTGGTGGTGATTCTTTTATGCATAATAAGGGAGGATGCCATATTGGCAAGCATCGCCTTCCTGTGTGGAGTCGTTCTTCCTAAATGATTGAATTTCTTCCTGTGTCTCATCTCACTAATCCTTGTCTAATTTATACTTGCTAATATCCATTCCAAAATTAAGGTTCATGCTTACCAGCAGTTCATCCAGCTCGGTTAAGGACTTCTTTCCAAAATTCCTGAATTTCAGCAAGTCATTTTTATTAAATTTAACCAGGTCTCCCAGGGTCTCAACTTCAGCTGCCTTCAGGCAGTTCAATGCACGAACTGAAAGATCAAGGTCAACCAGTTTGGTTTTCAGAAGCTGACGCATATGAAGGATCTCCTCGTCAAATTCCTCGTTGGCAAATTTCTCATCTGAGTTAAGCGTGATCTTCTCATCGGAGAAGAGCATAAAATGATAGATAAGAATCTTTGCTGCCTCCTTGAGTGCTTCTTTAGGATGAATAGAACCATCCGTGGCGATCTCAAGTACGAGTTTTTCATAGTCAGTCTTCTGTTCAACCCTGTAATTCTCAATGGAGAACTTAACATTCTTAATGGGTGTGAAAATCGAATCCATTGCGATAAGTCCGAATTCGGCTTCAATGGGTTTATTTTCTTCAGCTGGAACATATCCCCTGCCCTTGTTAATAGTCATCTCCAGTTGAAGTTTAACATCTTCCTCCATATGGCAGATAACAAGGTCGGGATTTAACACACGGAATCCGCTTAAGAACTTATTCAGATCCCCGGCTTTAAATTCCTCCTGGCCAGTAATAGTCACCATTATTTTCTCATCATCAACATCCTCGATCTGGTTCTTGAACCGGACCTGCTTCAGGTTGAGGATAATTTCAGTAACATCTTCAATGACTCCCGTAATGGTCGAAAACTCATGCTCAACACCATCTACCTTAACAGTAGTTATAGCATAACCTTCAAGAGAGGACAATAAGATCCTTCGCAGGGCATTCCCTACGGTTATGCCATATCCTGGCTCAAGCGGACGAAATTCAAATTTGCCAAATGATTCATCCGAGTCAATCATTATGACTTTGTCGGGTTTTTGAAAAGCTAATACAGCCATATTATAATTTTATGATTCTATTTTGAATACAATTCAACTATCAATTGTTCCTTGATATTTTCCGGTATATCTTCTCTTTCCGGACGGTTAAGGAACTTACCTGTCAACTCGTTGGAATCCCATTCCAGCCATGATGAAGCAGACCGGTGTGATCCGCTGAGGGATTCTGAAATAGCCTCAAGAGATTTGGACTTTTCCCTGACACCAATAAGATCACCTGGACGAAGGGTATAGGAGGGGATATTTACAACCTTACCATTTACCGTAATATGCCTGTGTGACACCAACTGTCTTGCACCTGACCTGGTGGGAGCAATTCCCAGACGGAAAACTACATTATCAAGTCTTGATTCCAGAAGCTGAAGCAGCACCTCACCGGTAACTCCTTTACTCCGCTGCGCCTTCTCAAACAAATTTGAAAACTGGCGTTCCAGAATACCATATGTATATTTGGCCTTTTGCTTTTCCTTAAGCTGAATACCATATTCAGATTGCTTTCTGCGTCTCTTGTTTGCACCGTGCATTCCAGGAGGATAAGCCTTTTTCTCGAGAACTTTATCAGATCCGAAAATCGGGTCTCCGAATTTCCTCGCTATCTTGCTCTTCGGTCCTATATATCTTGCCATCTATTCGTTATATTATTGTTCCTGACTAATTATACTCTTCTTCTTTTGGGAGGCCTGCATCCATTATGTGGCATTGGAGTCACATCGACTATTTCCATTACCTCAATCCCATTCGAATGGATAGTACGCATTGCAGATTCCCTTCCTGATCCTGGTCCCTTTAAATATACCTTCACTTTCCTAAGTCCCATGTCATATGCGGATTTCGTGCAATCCTGTGCAGCCATCTGGGCAGCATAGGGGGTGTTCTTCTTTGATCCCCTGAAACCCATTTTCCCGGCTGAAGACCATGAAATTACCTGTCCTGACATATTCGTAAGGCTTATGATAATATTATTGAAAGAGGCATGTATATGTGCCTGTCCAATAGGTTCAACCCTTACCGTTCTTTTCTTTGATGTTCCCGTTTTCTTTGCCATAGCTTATTTCTTAGCAGCTGCTTTTTTCTTGTTAGCAATCGTTTTTCTTCTTCCTTTCCGGGTACGCGCATTATTCTTGGTGTGCTGACCGCGAACTGGAAGTCCTATACGATGACGGATGCCACGATAGGCTCCTATATCCATAAGGCGTTTGATGTTCAGCTGCACTGATGATCTTAATTCTCCTTCAACCTTATGATTATCATTAATTATTTCACGGATCTTGGATACATGTTCATCTGTCCAGTCCTGAACCAGGATGTTCCGGTCGATACCGGCTTCATCAAGGACCTTCTGGGCAGTGCTTCTGCCTATGCCGAAAATATAGGTCAGTCCGACTTCTCCGCGCTTATTTTTTGGTAAATCAACTCCAACGATTCTTGCCATGTTTTTTACTTCTTATAAAATGGTTTGCAAAGATACAATTTTATCCCTGACGCTGTTTAAACTTCGGATTTTTTTTGTTGATCACATACAGGCGACCCTTTCTCCGAACGATCTTGCAATCTGCTGTTCTTTTCTTCACGGATGTACGTACTTTCATCTCTTGATTATTTCTATTTATATCTAAAAGTTATTCTTCCTTTTGTAAGGTCATAGGGGGACATTTCCACCTTAACCCGGTCACCTGGTAAAAGCTTTATATAATGCATACGCATTTTACCTGATATATGAGCAGTAATCACATGTCCATTTTCAAGTTCAACTCTGAACATGGCATTGGATAATGCTTCGGTTATTGTTCCATCTTGCTCTATTGATGGTTGTTTAGCCATAGGGTAAACGATTAGTTTAAAACTTCTTCTATATATTTAAAAGTGGAGAGTATATCAGGCTCTCCGTTTGTTACTGCAATTGCCAGTTCAAAATGTGCAGATGGTTGTCCGTCTTTTGTCCGGATTGTCCATCCATCCTTATCTTGTTGAATATACCTTGAACCCATATTGATCATCGGTTCAATGCACAAAACCATGCCAGCCTTAATTTTCACTCCGCTTCCCCGTCTTCCGAAATTTGGAACTTCCGGCTCCTCATGCAAATTCTTTCCCAATCCATGTCCAACCATTTCACGAACCACTGAATAACCGGCTTTCTCCGCATAGTTTTGAATCGCATATCCTACATCACCCAGGCGAAAACCCATCCTGGCCTTTTCAATGCCCTGGAAAAGGGACTGCCGGGTATTTTTCATTAATTCCTTCTTTGCATGGTCGATTTCTCCTATGGCAAAAGTATATGCTGAATCTCCAAAATAACCGTTCAGCATAACTCCGCAATCGATTGAAATGATATCCCCTTCTTTCAACTTATAATCCGAAGGGATCCCATGGACTACCTCATCGTTTAGTGAAGTGCAGAGTGTTGCCGGAAATCCATTATATCCAAGGAATCCTGGTATTCCCCCATGATCCCTTAAATATTCTTCAGCCAGCTTATCCAGCGATTTGGTTGTGACACCTGGAGCAATCTTTTTTGCCAGTTCTCCAAGTGTTTTAGAGACCAGCAGGTTGCTTGCCCTGAGTTTTTGAACCTCTTCCGCTGTTTTCAACAAAATCATCAAAGAACGCTTAACAGAGACTAAATGGCAGATGCTGCTCCGCCTGCCCTGCCTTTTATCCGGCCTGATTTCATCAGTCCGTCATAATGCCTCATCAGCAAGTGTGATTCTATCTGCTGAAGAGTATCAAGTACTACCCCGACCAGAATCAGAAGAGATGTCCCTCCATAAAACTGAGCAAACTGGACGTTTACTCCAGCCAGGTACGCAAATGTTGGCATTACTGCCACAAAAGCCAGGAATACAGATCCCGGCAAGGTTATCCTCGACATAATATTGTCAAGGAATTCAACTGTCTTTCTTCCTGGTTTAATTCCTGGAATAAATCCTCCGTTACGTTTCATATCCTCTGCCATCTGTGTTGGGTTAATGGTTACGGCAGTATAGAAGTAGGTAAACAGGATAATCAGAATGGCAAAAGAAATATTATATACAAGTCCATATGGATTTGCGAATGCTGCACCGAAACCTTTAAGGGAATCTAACTTAGCAAACCCGGCTATGGTAATAGGAACAAACATCAGGGCCTGGGCAAAAATGATAGGCATTACCCCAGCCGCATTAACCTTAAGCGGTATATACTGTCTGACTCCACCATATTGTTTATTACCAACAATCCGTTTCGCATATTGAACCGGGATCCTTCGGGTTCCCTGTACAAGCAGGATGGTCATCATGAAAACAATGAACATTCCAACGATCTCAACCAGGAATGCTACCAGTCCCCCACCCTGTTGTTCCAGTCTTGAACCGAATTCTGCAACTGTTGCAAAGGGCAGCCTGGCAATAATCCCGATCATAATGATCAGGGAGATTCCATTTCCTATTCCCCGGTCGGTTATCCTTTCCCCCAGCCACATAACGAACATTGTTCCAGCTGTCAGTATAATCACTGAAGAGACGGTAAAGAATGCTCCCTTCAGTATGAATGCAGCTTCGGGGATCTGTGCATGCAGGTTAACAAGATAACTTGGTCCCTGGAGAACCAGGATAAACACTGTAAGGTAACGAGTAATCTGGTTAATCTTGCGTCTACCGCTTTCACCTTCTTTTTGAAGTCGCTGAAAATAAGGAACTCCGATTCCCAAAAGCTGTACAACGATGGAAGCAGAAATATAAGGCATGATCCCGAGTGCAAATATTGAGGCATTCGAAAATGCTCCTCCTGAGAACATATCAAGCAGTCCCAGCACACCCCCGGAAGTTTGCTGCTTTAAGCCTGCCAACTGAGTAGGATCAATACCCGGAAGGGTTATGAAAGATCCCAGGCGATAGATCAGCAAGATTCCCATGGTGTACAGGATTCTTTTCCGCAGGTCCTCTATCCTCCAGATATTCCGTAATGTTTCAATAAACTGCCTCATCAAATTATATTTTTGCGATACTACCTTCTACAGCTTCAATTGCTTTCTGTGCGGTTTCGCTGAATGCATGAGCTGTAACTTCAAGTTTATGTGTCAGTTTTCCGTTTCCAAGTATCTTGACCAGGTCCTTCCTGGATACAAGTCCCGCATCAATCATGGTCTGTACATCAATCTTTTTCAGCTTCTTCTTTTCAGCAAGCTCTTCAAGAGTTGAAAGGTTAATTGCCTTATACTCTTTACGGTTGATATTTTTAAATCCATGTTTGGGTATCCGGCGCTGAAGAGGCATCTGTCCACCTTCAAATCCGAAGGTCTTGGAATACCCGGAACGGGATTTTTGTCCCTTGTGTCCACGTGTTGCAGTACCTCCTCTTCCGGATCCCTGCCCTCTCCCTAATCTTTTATCCTTTTTAACGGAACCTTCTGCAGGTTTTAATTTACTTAGATCCATGTCTTGTATATTGTAAAATTCCTTATTTGCTTTCTTCTACTGTAACCAGGTGTCTGACTTTACGGACCATTCCCAGTACCTGGGGGGTGCCTTCCAGCTCGACTGTACGGTTCATCTTCCTTAGTCCAAGTGCATCCAGGGTTTTCTTCTGCCTTGCAGTACTGCCTATTCTGCTTCTTGTCTGTGTAACTTTAATCTTTGCCATTTTATTTCTCTTAAGAGGTCTTAACCATTGAAAACTTTATCCAGAGATATGCCTCTGTGCTCTGCAACCATACCGGCATCCCTGAGCTCCGTAAGCGCCTTAAAAGTAGCCTTTACAAGATTATGCGGATTGGAGGATCCTTTAGACTTGGCAAGTACATCCTTAACACCAACACTCTCAAGAACGGCACGCATGGCACCACCAGCTTTTACCCCTGTACCACCTGAGGCGGGCTTGATAAATACGACTGCTCCACCGTACTTAGCCAGTTGCTCATGAGGAATTGTGCCTTTATTGATTGGTACCTTAATAAGATTCTTTTTGGCATCTTCAATACCTTTAGCAATAGCGGTAGTCACTTCATTTGCCTTGCCCAGGCCATGGCCGACAATTCCGGCTTCATTACCAACAACCACAATTGCAGAGAAGCTGAATGTCCTCCCCCCCTTCGTTACCTTGGTTACCCTCTGGATACTTACCAGCCGGTCCTTGAGTTCCAGGTCACTTGTCTTTACTCTTCTGATACTTGTTGTCATAATTTTCCTTAAAATTTAAGTCCACCTTCCCTGGCAGACTCTGCCAGAACTTTGATACGACCGTGGTAGAGATAACCATTCCTGTCGAATACAACACTGTCAATTCCCTTTGCTAAAGATTTCTCAGCTACCAGTTTACCGACCAACTTGGCCTGTTCACTCTTGCTTACATCTTTCTTTTCTGCCACTTCTTTATTTTTGGAGGAAGCAGAAATGAGGGTTTCCCCGGTCAGGTCATTGACCAGTTGTACATAAATTTGCTTATTGCTCCGGAATACAGTCATGCGGGGTCTGGCATCAGTCCCATTGACATTCTTTCGAATGCGCTGCTTAATTTTCTGTCTCCTTGCTCTTTTCGTTAAAGCCATCTCAAAACTATATTATACGTTTATACACTTGCTGCCTTACCGGCCTTACGCCGCAGTTGTTCACCTACATATTTGATCCCTTTTCCCTTATATGGCTCAGGGGGTCTGAGTGAGCGGATTTTCGCCGCCACATGTCCAATCAGTTGCTTATCTGCACTGCGAAGGGTCACAATGGGGTTGGAACGTCTCTCTGTAAGGGTTTCAACCTTCACTTCCTCAGGAAGTTCCAGGATGATATCATGGGAATAACCAAGGCTCAGCTCAAGAAGCTGTCCTTTGGCTTCTGCCCTGTATCCAACTCCAACAAGTTCCTGCTTGATCTCATACCCCTGTGAAACACCAATAACCATATTATTGATAAGGGAACGGTACAATCCATGCTTGGACTTATGTTCCTTAGATTCAGTTGGCCTGCTTACAAGTATCTGATTTTCCTCGACACTTATCTTTATATCCTTATGAACCTGCTGTCTGAGTTCTCCCTGGGCTCCCTTTACGGTTACCAGGTTGTTATCATCGATAGTGATGGTAACATTTTCAGGCAGATCAATCGGTAAATTTCCAATTCTTGACATTTTTACTCCTTATTAATGTACGAAACAAAGTACTTCACCGCCAACGTTCATCTTCCTGGCTTCCTTATCGGTCATAACTCCCTGTGATGTGGAAATAATGGCAATTCCAAGTCCGTTCAGGACACGTGGAAGTTCCCTTGCATTAGCATATTTCCTCAGTCCAGGTGAACTTGCCCTCTGTAATTTCTTGATGGCAGGAACCTTCGTTTCGGCATGATATTTCAAAGCAATTCTTATGCTGCCCTGCTTATCGTCTTCTTCAAATTTATATCCAAGGATATAACCCTTATCATAAAGGATTTTTGTAATATCCTTCTTAATATTTGAGCCCGGGATCTCAACGATCTCGTGTTTTGCCATAATGGCATTCCTGACTCTTGTTAAATAATCTGCAATAGGATCAGTCATTTCTATTTCTTTTTAATCTTTCTTACCAACTTGCTTTTTTGACACCCGGTATCAAACCTGATGATGCCATCTCACGGAATGTGATCCTGGAAACTCCGAATTGACGGATGTAACCTTTGGGCCTGCCCGTCAATTTACAACGGTTGTGAAGACGGATTGGATTAGAGTTCCTGGGCAATCTGCTCAGTCCCACATAATCACCCTCAGCCTTAAGCTGCGCCCTTTTGGCTGCATACTTGTCAACCATTTTTTTCCGCTTGATCTCGCGGGCTTTCATAGATTCTTTTGCCATGAGGTTTATTGTTTTTTAAACGGTATACCAAATTCCTTTAATAGTGCCAGACACTCTTCATCTGTTCTGGCGGTAGTCACAAAGGTGATCTCCATTCCCATAATCTTATTGATCTTATCAATATCAATCTCAGGAAAAATAATCTGTTCGGTGATTCCCATTGTGAAATTTCCCCGTCCATCCATCTTTGTATTTACCCCCTTAAAATCACGTATCCTGGGTAATGCAACATTGATGAGTCTTTCGAGAAATTCATACATTCTGTCCCTTCTCAAGGTCACCCTTGTTCCGATGGGCATTTTTTTCCTGAGTTTAAAGTTTGATATGTCTTTCTTGGACAAGGTCTGAACAGCATACTGTCCGGCAATCATTGTCAGCTCCTGCTGAGCCGTATCGACGAGTTTTTTATCAGCAACAGCTGCTCCAACGCCCTGGTTCAGGACAATCTTTTCAATTTTCGGAACCTCCATAAGGGACTTATAACCAAAAGTCTCCTTCAATGCAGGAACGATCTCTTCCTTATACTTTTTCTTTAGAGTGGGTACGTATTCCATTATTTAATCTCCTCTCCTGATTTTTTTGAATATCTAACCAATTTACCATTATCATTCAGCTTACGGCCGATCCTTGTGGGTTCTCCACTGGAACCGTCAACAAGCATCAGGTTTGAAATATGAACAGGGGCTTCTTTCTTAATGATGCCGCCCTGGGGATATTGTGCATTCGGTTTGGTATGCTTGGATACCATATTGATTCCTTCTACAAGGGCTTTGTTAGTCTTCCGGTAAACTTCCAGAACACGACCCTGCTGGCCTTTGTATTCACCGGTATTAACATGCACTGTATCGCCTTTCTTGATATGTAATTTCTTATTCATCTTCTCTGCCTTTATCGTTTAAAGTACTTCAGGAGCCAGTGATACAATCTTCATATATTGGTCCCTTAACTCTCTTGCAACAGGCCCGAATATCCGGGTACCTCTAATCTCGTCAAGGTTATTCAGAAGTACCACTGCATTATCATCAAAACGGATATAACTACCGTCGGCCCTTCTTACTTCCTTTTTTGTGCGCACTACCACTGCCTTGGTAACGGTTCCTTTTTTTACATCACTGGCTGGAAGGGCACTTTTCACGGTAACAACTATCTTGTCTCCAATGGAAGCATACCTTCTGCCTGTTCCACCCAGAACCCGGATACAAAGTACTTCCTTGGCTCCGCTGTTATCAGCTACTGCACATCTGCTTTCTTGTTGTATCATGATTACTTGGCTCTTTCAATAATTTCTACTAATCTCCATTTCTTCGTCTTGCTCAGCGGCCTGGTTTCCTCTATTCTTACGGTATCACCGGTATTGCATGAGTTCTCCTGGTCGTGGGCCACAAAGTGGGAGGTTTTGTTAACGAACTTACCGTAAATAGGGTGTTTTACCTTCCTCTTTACTGCAACCACAATGGACTTTTCCATTTTGTCGCTGGTAACCACGCCAACACGATCTCTTCTTACTTTTCTTTCTTCCATTACAATTTAACTTTTATCGGATTCTGTATGGGCTTCCTTGTTTCTGCGTGTTAACTCTGTCATCATTCTTGCCACATTCCTCCGGCTTTCAACTATCTTATTGGGATTGTCAAGTGGTGAAATGGCATGATTAAGCCTGAGCCTTGACAGGTAATCCTTTTCATTTTCCAGGCGTTCCTGTAGTTCCTTATCCGATAATTCGAGTATTTCTGAACTTTTCATTTTATCTCAGTATATCATTAATTCATCTGGCCTTCATAATCGTTCCGTACCATCATCTTGGTCGGAATGGGAAGTTTTTGCGCTCCCAACCTAAGGGCTTCCTTAGCAACCTCATAGGAAACTCCCTCTATTTCAAAAAGGATTCGACCGGGTGTAACCGGTGCAACAAAACCCTCGGGTGCACCTTTCCCTTTACCCATCCTTACTTCAGCCGGCTTTTTAGTAATTGGCTTGTCGGGAAATATCCGGATCCACAATTGCCCTTCCCTCTTCATATGCCTTGTAACAGCCTGCCTGCAGGCTTCTATCTGGCGACCTGTAATCCAGCTGGATTCAAGTGCTTTAATACCAAAGGAACCGAATGCCAGCTGGGTTCCTCTCTGAGAGTTCCCCTTCATGCGGCCTTTTTGCCTTCTTCTGTATTTTGTCTTTTTCGGTTGTAACATCCTGTTCTCCCTTTAACTGTTATTTCCTTCTTTTACTTTTAAAACCACCTGATTTAGGCTTGGCATTTTTTGCTCCAATATTGGGTGAAAGGTCTCTTTTACCATAAACCTCACCGTTACAGATCCATACCTTAATTCCTACTACACCAACTTTTGTATGCGCTTCACAGAGAGCATAATCAATATCTGCCCTGAGTGTATGCAAAGGGATACGCCCCTCCTTATAAAGTTCTGTACGAGCCATTTCTGCACCACCAAGCCGACCGCTGATCAGCACCTTAATACCTTCAGCTCCCATTCTCATGGTGGAGGCTATCGACATCTTAATCGCCCTGCGGAAGGATATCTTTCCTTCAATCTGCCTGGCAATATTGCTGGCAACTATTGTTGCATCAAGTTCAGGCCTCTTCACCTCGAAGATATTGATCTGAACCTCCTTTTTGGTGATGTTTTTTAATTCTTCCTTCAGCTTATCGACTTCCTGTCCACCTTTCCCGATAATAATACCAGGTCTGGCTGTATTGACTGTAACGGTTATCAGCTTCAGGGTTCTCTCAATAATAATTTTGGAGATACTTGCCTTAGCAAGCCTGGCATTCAGGTATTCACGGATCTTATTGTCTTCCACCAATTTTGTAGAATAATCATTTCCCCCGTACCAGTTTGAATCCCATCCTTTGATGATTCCCAGACGATTTGCTATCGGATTTACTTTTTGTCCCATCTGTATCTTTATGATTCGATTTGATTAACACTATCAAGTACTACTGTAACGTGATTTGATCTTTTCCTGACCCTGTAGGCCCGTCCCTGTGGAGCAGTCTGAAGCCTTTTGAGCATCCTTCCACTGTCAACGAATACTTCCTTGACAAAGAGGTGACTGTCTTCAATCCTGGCACCTTCATTTTTCATTTGCCAGTTGGCAATGGCAGAGAGGATCAATTTTTCAAGTCTGTTTGAAGCTTCCTTCTGGCTGAATTTCAGTATATCAAGCGCCCTGTTAACTTCTTCTCCCCGAACCAGGTCGGCGACCAATCTCATTTTTCTCGGACTGGTAGGACAGTTCTTCAAGACGGCGTAAAACCGGGTCTTGTTCTCTTCCTTTCTCTTATTTGCTGTTTCTCTTTTTCTGACTCCCATGGTCTTCTGATTTAAATATCCTTAATCCAATTTACCGGGCCTTCCCTCCGTGTCCCCTGAAAATTCTTGTAGGGGCAAATTCACCAAGCTTATGACCAACCATGTTTTCTGTAATGTAAACCGGGATAAACTTGTTGCCATTGTGAACGGCAATGGTATGTCCCACAAAATCAGGAGAAATCACTGACCTTCTTGACCAGGTCTTGATAACTGATTTCTTTCCTGAATCATTCATATCGCTAACCCGCTTCTCCAGCTTGAAATCAATAAATGGTCCTTTTTTTAATGAACGGCTCATTCTGTAACAGATTTATTTCGTTTTCCTTTTTTCTACTATATACTTGTTGGAATGCTTCTTCTTGGATCTGGTTTTAAAACCTTTCGCCAGCAATCCTGTACGTGATCTCGGGTGTCCACCAGAAGCCCTGCCTTCACCACCACCCATTGGATGATCTACGGGGTTCATTGCAACTCCACGTGTTCTTGGCCTGCGGCCCTTCCAGCGACTCCTTCCAGCCTTACCTGATTTCTCCAGGTCATGATCAGGATTGGAAACAGTACCTACAGTAGCTTTACAGGTGACAAGGATCATTCTTGATTCACCCGATGGGAGTTTGATAATCGCATACTTCCCATCTCTTGAAGTCAGTTGTGCATAAGAACCGGCACTACGCGCCAGGGCAGCACCCTGTCCGGGATGTAATTCAATATTATGAACGATTGTACCGAGAGGCATATCAGCCAGTGGCATGGCATTTCCTACATCCGGTGTTGCTGTCTTGCCAGACATTATTTTTTGTCCAACTTTCAATCCGTGTGGAGCAATGATATATCTTTTCTCTCCGTCTTCATAAACAACGAGTGCAATTCTTCCGGAACGGTTGGGATCATATTCAACACTCTTTACGGTTGCAGCCATTCCATCCTTCTCACGCTTAAAGTCAATCATCCGGTACTTCTTTTTATGACCCCCGCCCATATAACGCATGGTCATCTTACCGGTACTGTTTCTGCCGCCTGATCTTTTCTTAGGCTTAATCAGTGATTTTTCAGGGCTATTCCTGGTGATCTCATCAAACGTACTGATCACTTTCTGTCTCTGGCCTGGTGTAACAGGCTTAAATTTTCTTACCGCCATAGCTCTAAATATTGCTGTAGAAATCGATGGTCTCACCCTCTGCAAGGGTAATGATCGCTTTCTTAAATGATTTTGTTTTTCCTGTGATCACACCGGATTTTGTAAAACGGGATTTTACTTTCCCCCCGTAGCGCATAGTATTTACTGACTCAACAGAAACACTGTACATCTTCTCAACTGCCAGCTTGATCTGAATCTTATTAGCATCCTTATGTACGATGAAACCATACCTGTTCAGTTCCTCACCCAGGCTGTTCATCTTTTCCGTTACAATTGGCTTGATTAAAATATCCATGTCCTTACTATTTAAGATGCACTCGTCTGGAGGGCATTAAGTGAGCTTTCAAGAAATACCACAACAGATGCATTCATAATGTCGTATGTATTCAGATCAGAAACTGTAATGACCTTAGATTTCTCCAGGTTACGAGACGATAACAATATGTTCTTATTCGGTTCCAGTAGTACCAGCAGTGATTTCTTTTCATCAATCTTCAGGTTTTTCCTGATATCATACATATCCTTTGTCTTTGGAGCTTCCATAGAGAAATCCTCCAGTACAAGTATTCCCTTGTCTTTTGCCTTATATGAAAGTGCAGAAAGTCGTGCAAGCTGCTTCACCTTTTTATTAAGCTTAAAGGAATAGCTTCTGGGCTGGGGACCGAAGGCACGGCCTCCTCCTCTGAAGAGGGGGGACTTAATACTACCCGCACGGGCGGTACCTGTTCCCTTTTGCCTTTTGATCTTACGGGTACTTCCGGTGATCTCTGCACGTTCCTTGGTCTTGGATGTGCCCTGACGTTTGTTGGCCAGATGTTGTTTCACATCCAGGTATATAGCATGATCATTAGGATCCACTCCGAAAACCTCCTTATTCAGATCGATTTTCTTACCGGTGTCTTCACCTGCTTTATTTAAAACTGATAACTTCATTACTTCTCAATTATTAAATATGAACCATTGGCGCCGGGAACGGATCCTTTCAATAAAAGCAGGTTCTCGTCAGGTATGATCTTCACAACCCTGAGGTTGATAATCTTCACCTTGTCTCCACCCATCTGTCCGCCCATTCTCATTCCCTTGAAAACACGTGAAGGATGTGAACTTGCACCCAGTGATCCGGGAGCCCTGCCCCTGTTATGCTGTCCGTGGGTAGCATCATTTACACCCGCGAATCCATGCCTTTTAACAACTCCCTGAAATCCTTTTCCCTTTGAAACTCCTGAAACATCAAGCCATGTGTCATCATTGAAATAATCAACAGTAATCACATCTCCCGGTTTCCAGTCCTTTACAAAGCCTTTCAGTTCAATGATTTTCTTCTTGGGTGTGGTCTTTGCCTTTTTGAAGTGCCCCAACATTGCATTTGTAGTATGCTTTTCCTTCTTCTCGTCGTATGAAAGCTGAACTGCATTATACCCGTCATGATCAATAGTCTTGATCTGGGTAACGACGTTCGGCTTAACCTCAATAACAGTACAGGGAACATTCTTCCCTTCCTCGTTAAAGACGGAGGTCATACCAACCTTTTTACCTACTAAACCTGGCATCTTATTCTACTTATTAAATATTATACTTTGATTTCAACTTCAACACCGCTTGGAAGTTCCAGCTTCATCAAGGCATCGATTGTCTTGGGTGTGGAACTATAAATATCAAGCAGTCTTTTGTAAGAACTCAGTTGATATTGCTCTCTTGATTTTTTATTTACAAAAGTCGACCGCAATACAGTAAAAATCCTTTTGTGGGTGGGAAGCGGGATCGGACCACTTACAACTGCCCCGGTAGATTTTACCGTTTTAACGATCTTTTCAGCTGATTTATCAACCAGATTATGATCGTAGGATTTCAGCTTAATTCTAATCTTTTGACTCATTTATATATCTATTATATCAATTCTAATTCTATTATGCGAACAATGTCTTTCCCTGTATTTTCTCTAAGAGGTCCTTGGAAATATTACCTGGAACTTCATCATAATGAGAAAATTCCATGGTTGATGTGGCACGTCCCGAACTCAGAGTTCTTAGTACTGTAACATAACCGAACTTCTCTGCCAGTGGAACTTTTGCCTTAATCACCCTGGCACCTGCCCTTGATTCCATTCCTTCTACCTGTCCCCGTCTTTTGTTGAAGTCGGAAATTATATCTCCCATATATTCTTCCGGTGTCACAACCTCAGCTGCCATGATGGGCTCCATCATTACCGGTCCGGCCTGTTTGGCCGCATTCCTGAAACCGATTTTTGCAGCCATCTCGAAAGCTAGCTGGTCAGAATCGACAGCATGCGATGATCCATCCTTCAGGGTTACTTTCAATCCAGTGAGAGGATAACCTGCAAGGGGACCGTTCTTCATGGCCTCTTTAAAACCTTTCTCAACAGATGGAATGTACTCCCTTGGAACATTGCCTCCCTTCACCTCATCAATAAACTGCAGTTCCCCGCTTCCATCATCACCAGGTTCAATGGTGAAAACGATATCGGCAAATTTTCCACGCCCCCCGGTTTGTTTCTTAAATACCTCACGGTGGTTAACCGATTTTGTTATAGCTTCCTTATAATTTACCTGTGGTACACCCTGGTTGCATTCCACCTTGAATTCTCTCTTCAGGCGATCCACAAGAATTTCCAGGTGCAGCTCCCCCATCCCGTTAATGACGGTTTGTCCGGTATCCGGATTGACCTGTACCCTGAAAGTCGGGTCTTCTTCAGTAAGTTTTCCCAGAGCCATCCCCATTTTCTCAATATCTTCCTGTGTCTTGGGTTCAACTGCAATACTGATTACCGGATCCGGGAACTCCATTGTTTCAAGTATGATGGGTTTCTTCGGATCGCAAACTGTATCTCCCGTACGAACATCCTTAAGACCCACGGCTCCGCAAATATCTCCCGCCTCAATCAACTCCTTGGGATTCTGCTTATTGGCATGCATCTGGTATAAACGGTTGATCCTTTCCTTCTTAGTGGTCCGGGAATTTAACACCTGATCACCCGCCTTTAAAACACCTGAATATACCCTCAGAAAAGCAAGCCTGCCAACGAAGGGATCCGTTGCAATTTTAAATACCAGTGCTGCAAATGGTTCATTTGCATCCGGCATCCGGTCTTCCTCTTTCGAAGTATATGAATTTACACCGGTCACAGCACCTACATCAAGGGGACTTGGGAGTAAAGCAACAACCGCATCAAGAAGACGCTGTATTCCTTTGTTTTTAAATGACGCTCCTGCAAGTACCGGAACGATCTTCATATCGACAACCGCCTTGCGTGTAACCTCCATAAATTCGTCCACGGTAATGGAATCCCTGTCTTCAAAGAACCTCTCCAGCAAATCATCATCCTGTTCACAAACTGCCTCAACCAGTTTCTCTCTCCACATTTCGGTTTCTTCAACCAGTTCTTCAGGGATATCTGTGTACTCGTATTTCATCCCCATGTGTTCATCTTCCACCCAGATTATTGCCCGTCTTTCGATCAGGTCAATAATGCCCCGGAAATCATCTTCCGCGCCAATGGGAATCTGCATGGGAACCGGATTTGCTCCTAACTTTTCTTTGATATCAGAAACTACCTTAAAAAAGTCCGCTCCAACGCGGTCCATTTTATTTACAAAAGCAAGTCTCGGTACCTTATATTTATCAGCCTGCCTCCAGACGGTCTCAGACTGGGGCTCAACGCCTCCAACTGCGCAGAAGACCGCTACTGTTCCATCGAGTACCCGCAGTGAGCGCTCCACCTCTACGGTAAAGTCCACATGCCCCGGGGTATCTATGATATTGATCTTATATTCCTGGTCACGATATTTCCAGAAAGAAGTTGTAGCAGCAGAGGTAATGGTTATTCCCCTCTCCTTTTCCTGGACCATCCAGTCCATCGTAGCAGCACCGTCATGAACCTCCCCCATACGATGGGTCAGTCCCGTGTAAAACAGGATCCTCTCCGTCGTAGTGGTTTTTCCGGCATCTATGTGGGCCATAATGCCGATGTTCCTTGTATATTTCAGGTCTGTATTCATGAATTAACTGCAATCTTCTCAAATGCTTTTTATTAAATTCTAAAATGGGCAAATGCCTTATTGGCGTCTGCCATTCTGTGCATGTCTTCTTTCCGCTTGAAGGCCCCGCCTTCCAGTTTATATGCAGCGACAATTTCTGCAGCAAGTTTTTCGCTCATCGACTTTCCAGACCGTGATCTTGAAAAGCTGATCATATTCTTCATGCTCAGGGAAACCTTTCTTTCCTGCCTTACCTCGATAGGGACCTGAAAAGTTGCACCTCCAACCCTGCGACTCTTAACTTCCACCTGGGGTGTAATGTTACTAAGTGCCTGTTTCCAAACATCAAGAGGAGACTTATCCTCTTCTTTTACCCTTTCCGCAACAATATCCATGGCTTCATAAAAGATACCATAAGCTATACTCTTCTTTCCGCTGAACATCATATTGTTAACAAACTGTGTTACCATTATGTCCTTGTACTTTGGATCGGGTACTAATATCCGTTTTTTGGGTCTGCCTTTTCTCATTATATATATAATATTATATAGTTTATTTCTTAGGCCTCTTCGTACCATATTTTGAACGGCGCTGTGTCCGTCCTTCAACTCCGGAAGTATCCAATGCACCCCGGATAAGGTGGTACCTTACTCCGGGAAGGTCTTTCACCCTGCCACCCCTGATCAGTACGATAGAGTGTTCCTGGAGGTTATGTCCTTCTCCCGGGATATAAGCGTTGACTTCCTTCTGGTTTGTCAGCCTTACCCTGGCTACTTTTCTCATCGCAGAATTAGGCTTTTTAGGTGTGGTCGTGTACACACGAACACAGACACCTCTTCTCTGTGGACAAGAGTCCAGCGCAGGAGCCTTCGATTTCTCGACATTCTTCTTTCTTCCTTTTCTTACTAACTGCTGTATTGTAGGCATATGAAAGAGCCGTTTTTTATTAGTGAATACTACTTTAGTAAATCGGTTCGCAAAGGTATCCTTTTTTTTTAAAAAACAATAAAAAATCAAACGATTTTCAATGATTGGTTTCTTTCGGTCGATTTTACAGTGACTTCGGACCTTTCAATCGCATTTCCACCCTCCATTTTAACCCCATTTTAACATGCCCCTGAGTCACAAATCCAGAGCTGTTTCAAAATTGTTTATGCAACTTGATTCTTTTTAAAAAAATATTACATTTGCAAGTCCAATTTCAAAATGCCCTAAAGCAACAAATATTAAAATCTAAATCATAACATTAATGAAAACTTACCAGACTAATCAGGTAAAAAACATCACATTACTTGGAAATTCAGGCTCAGGAAAAACAACCATGGCTGAATCTATGCTTCTGGCAGGAGGGGTAATTTCCAGAAAAGGGGATGTGGATCAGAAAACTACGGCTTCTGATTTCAGGGAAATTGAACAGGAAAACCAACGTTCTATTTATTCTACAGTGCTATACACTGAGTATAATGATAAGAAAGTAAATATCCTGGACGCTCCGGGGGCCGATGATTTTATAGGATCTGTTGTTTCCAGTCTGCGGGTTACCGATGTTGCCGTTATGCTGATCAACAGCCAGAACGGTGTTGAAGTTGGAACTGAAATTCATCAGAGGTTTACAGAAAAATTCAACACACCGGTTATTTATGTCATTAACAAATGTGACCACGATCATGCAAATTTTGAAAAATCCCTCGAATCGCTCAAGGATAGGTTTGGCAGCAAAGTGGCACAAATTCAATTTCCGGTAAATGCTGGTCCGGAATTTGACAGCATCATCGATGTACTCCAGATGAAAATGTACAAGTACCCAAAGGACGGAGGAAGCCCAACCATTTCAGATGTACCTGATGAATACAAGGACCAGGCTTCTGAACTACATGGAGAACTGGTCGAAAAGGCCGCCGAGAATGATGAGACTCTCATGGAACTGTTTTTCGAGAATGACTCGCTTACTGAGGATGAAATGCGTAAGGGAATCACAACCGGTCTGATTGAAAACGGAATTAGTCCGGTACTATGCACTTCTGCAGAAAAGGACATGGGTGTAGCCAGATTACTTCAATTCATCACCAATGTCTGTCCTTCTCCCTGTGATTTAGAAGTCGAAAAAACAGCCGATGATAAAGAAATTAAATGTGACCCTTCCGGGGAAACCACACTGATCGTCTTTAAATCCGAGTATGAATCACATATCGGTGAGATCAATTATTTTAAAGTTCTTTCAGGAACAGTTACCGAGGGAATAGATCTTACCAATAATACTACACGTACCAAGGAGAGACTGTCTCAGCTTTTTGCTGTAGCGGGTAAAACGAGAAATAAGGTAGACAAACTGTTCGCAGGAGATATAGGTGCAACTGTTAAACTGAAAAACACCAAGACCGATAATACCCTTTCATCGAATTCAAACATTGATGATGTCCTTAACTGAATACCCTGAACCCAAATTCAGGACAGCCATCAAAACATTAACAGAAGGAGATGAAGAAAAACTCGGTGAGGCGCTGACCCGTTTACATGAAGCTGATCCAACAGTAACTGTTGAGTATTCAAAGGAATTGAAGCAGATTATTTTAGGGGGACAAGGGGAGCATCATCTGAACCTGGTAAAATGGCACCTGGATAATACTTATAAGGTCGAGACTGAATTTATAGCTCCGAAAATACCTTACAGGGAAACTATTACGAAGATTGCCCAGGCGGATTACAGGCATAAGAAACAATCCGGAGGAGCCGGACAATTCGGCGAGGTTCATATGATAATCGAACCTTTCCACGAAGGTGCTCCCGATCCTACAACTTTTAAGGCCAATGGCAAGGATATCAAGGTAAGTGTCCGTAATAAGGATGAGATCGAATTAGAATGGGGCGGAAAACTCCTGTTTTATAATTGTATAGTTGGGGGATCCATCGATGCACGTTTTCTTCCGGCTATCCTTAAAGGGATCATGGCAAAAATGGAGGAAGGACCACTGACCGGATCTTATGCAAGAGATATCAGGGTATTTATATATGATGGTAAGATGCACCCGGTTGACTCCAATGAGATTTCCTTCAAACTTGCTGGAAGAAATGCATTCCGTGAGGCATTTAAGAACGCCGGACCGAAAATTATGGAACCCGTTTACGACGTAGAGGTTCTAGTTCCTGCTGATCGCATGGGTGATGTCATGTCTGACCTCCAGGGCAGAAGGGCAATTGTCCAGGGCATGTCCAGTGAAAAAGGATTTGAGAAGATCTCGGCAAAGGTACCACTCTGCAGAAATGAATAAGTATTCTACGGCCCTGAGTTCACTGACCGGAGGCCGGGCCATGTACAGCATGAAGTTTGATGAGTATGCCCCGGTCCCACCCGATATCCAGGAGCAGCTTCTTAAAGCTTACGAGGCTGAAGACTCTGATGACTAATGAAGGATTGGATTATTAAATAAGCCATCTCTGTTGCGTCAGCAACAGCACGGCGCTTTAATAATCCAATCCTTCATAATACATATAAAAAAAGGACAGCTACTCGCTGTCCTTTTTTTATGGTGCAGGTGTGATCTCCTGTATGGAGACTTCAAAATTGTCAATGTATGCGGTCTTCTTGTCCTCGTTCAAAACATAGATCATGATATTCGAACCGTCTTTCAGATCCGCTTTACTAATTTCCACTTCATGTTCAACGGGCCACCAGTTCGAGTAGGCATTAATGAATTTGTTTATTCCCTTTCCCTCCCAGACATAGGCTCCACTATCATTTTCAAGGGAAATTATAATTTTTGCTTTGGTATCATCTTCAAAATAACAAAATAAGCTGCAGTTGATCAACAGGTTATGTGATTCTGAGATTTGAAGAGAATCCACCGGATATACAAAGGTTGATGAAAACCCAGAAACCTGATTTGATTTATCCCCGGCATATTTTATATCTGAAGACAGAGCGTCCTCTGTCTGGCTCCAATATGGCATGCCCTTTTCGAAATCATTCAGGCTTGATACTAAAACCTTTCCCGTATTAAGGGGAATTTTAAAATCCAGCATCTCATAAATCCTGATGCTTAGTTCTTCATTCTTATAGATAAGTTTGTTAGCCCCTGAAATATTCCTGGCATAATATGGAAGATCATTATCATCCAGGTTTGAAAGGTACCTTGTATACCAATTCAGCATTAAGATCCTCATTCTGAAATCGCTTGAATCGTACTTGAATTCTCCGAAGTTTACAAAACTGAGGTTCGGGTCTTCCGCAAATCCCTTGTAATACCTGAGGAGCCTCTTTTGAGCATCATTGGTTATGACCAGACATTCGTCTTCAATATCCAGTATATGTGCCTGAGCAATTTCCCTTTGCTCAGAGTATTTAATTTTTTGTGCATATGGAATCATCTTCAGCGGAAGGAGGGCCAGGATAATTGATACAATGATGGTAAAGGCAAGCTGGAACCTGATCCCGGGCTTAACCAGCAACCAGGTAAGGAACAATAAAAACAGTGGAAGGTACAATCTCCAGAAAACGGAGCCATCAATAAAAACAGATACCAATGAAACCACTGCCAGTAGTACAACTATGTTAAGCCCGTATTTTCCGTCTTCAAGAAAACGGACAATTATATAGGATGCAGAGATGGAAGCAACGGGAACCAGAAATAGATAATGCCTTGGATCAATACACATGGGAGAGTATGATGTCATCGAAATGGTCATAAAATTGGATGATAGCAGCAGAATAATGGAGGAAATCAGGAAGTAGGAAAAAGAATCATTCATTTTGAAGAACCCGGCGGATCCTTTTCTGAGTAATACGACAATCGAGAAAATAAATCCTGTCAACAGTCCCTGGTAAACCGTCATTTTAAAAAACCCGAAACTTATTCTTTCCAGCAGAATTTTAAGAGATTGCTTATCATAGCTGCATAAGTTTAGATAACTGTTATTTGCAATGGTCTCAAACCTCTTCAAAACATCTCCGGTTAACAGTCCGATAAACAGGAAATACAGGACAAGAAGAGTGATTCCACTGATTATAGTGTACATCCAGAACTTTAAGTCTCGTTTTAAGAAGATATCGACCAAAAGCAAATACAGCAGCAAGGGAACAATCAATACAATCGTCCCCTTGGCCATAAATCCAAACAATACAGCCAATGATAGAATGACCGAATACAGAAATGTTCCCTTCCTGTTGCTACGGTACTTGTATTTATGAATAATGGCAAGAGCTGAAATTACTGAAAAGGCAACATAGATATCCGGCATCAGTTTATCAGAGTAAAAGATAAACCAATTTGAGAACAGAGTCAGTGATAGACCAAGTATCAGGGTCTTCCTGCTTTCGTTCTTTAATATGCAGAAAACTATGACCAGAATTGATGATGTAATTAGCAGGGCGGGCAGGGAAGAACTCAGATCTGAAATCCCGAATAATGCATAAAAGGATGCCGTAAGGAGAATGACAGGAAACCTGTATGAATAGTGATCTTCCCAATCCAGAGATCCATTTAGCAGATCTACTGAGAGGTTTGCATAATGCAGATCATCATATCCATAATGACCAATGTATCCAAATGAATGATACAGGACCAGAAGGAGAATATAGATCAGCAGAATAGAGTATGAGATTAAATGATTTCTGTTCATGATATAATCCAAATAATGTGGAAGAATTAAAGATAACCAATATTTGAATACCTGAATGAATGGCCGGGAATTGACCGGTATATTATTTAAGCGTCCTGAACCTGACCTGTACAGATTCCTGATCGAAATCAGTCGAAGAGTCTCCGGAAAGGTAAATTCTTCCTTTGCCTGAAATATTGGCTCCCGGGTGAATCTTCAGGTTGCATGAGTCAGAAATAATGATTCTGCTGCCCCTGTCCATTATTAAATTGCTTCCTTCAGAAAGCTCAAGACTGCTACCGTTCTCAAGGATCAGCCGTGACTTTTTATCCATTTCCATGGAGGATCCCGGGTTTAAGGTAAATGAACTTGGATCAGAGAAAACAGAATTCCCGTTGAGTATTAGAGGATTTGATGGTTTCTGGGGAGTTAAACCATGGTCGATCTGTACACGGACTCCCTTATTCATTACGAGATCTTCGTGCAATTGTATATTGCCGCACCATCTTACATCCCTGCCGACTTCCCTCTCATCCCATTGAATTCCCACCCTTACATTTCCATCCGGCAGTTGTTCCAGAATTTTAACAGAGAGACCGTTCAAATGGATTATCCTGTTATCATGGACGGCTGGAGAAGCACCCCGGCGTTGACTGTAGCCGGTCTGCCAGGTTAAGAGAGGAACTGCAGCGGGGTTCCTGTCAATACCAATTTCCTGCCCGGGAAGAAAAGCATCCAGGGAGGTGCCCAGCATGGGATAGGTCATATATTTGTAGACAGAGGAATCCAGGTATTCACCGTTAAACTTCAGGTTTTTAGCGAACAAGGACTCATCCCGTAAAATTTTCCCATCCTTTTCACCCCTATCATAAGCGCCCCTGATAAGGTTATTATAACCGGTAAATGGGTTCCTGAATTCATCCCCCGTTATGGCATCCTCGTTTGCTTCATTGACCTGATAATCATAATTACCGAAGGCACTCAGGGGCCAGGTGTAATTGCAATTGCCTCTGAATGTAGAGGGACCGGTAAGCTCTTCTTTCCCGACCTGGATGTAGGCATATATCCCCTTGCTGCTGGATTTATCATGATCAATGAATCCCTCGGGCCTCTGGTGGTTTTCAAGCCAGAGCCATTGCCTGTGTACTTTATCCGAGCTAGTCCTTAGATAAGGGAGTTCAATCCTTATGGCATCACCGTATTCAACAAAATCACGTAGAATGAATTCCCCTGCAGCATTTTCAAAGGACTGATCATACTTTAAATCTCCATTCATTTCATTTCCAGTAAGAGGATCCCGGGCAGATATCATGAACTGGTTTTCGGGATGTTTCCAGCCAAGCCTCCTGCGGTCAAATGAATTATAAACCAGGGAAAACTTGTCCCATGAGCTAAGCATGGCATAACCGCCTGCCGAGGACATAAAAGTCTTTGTACCTGCTCCTGCACCCCCTGTATGAAAATTATTGCCTCCCAGCAAAAGGTGGGAAAACTCATGGCGGAGGGTGGTATAACCATGAAAGTCCTTCATTACAAAAGAGCTGCTGGAATTCATACCCTTCATTTCACCCATTGTATAATTCCGTTTACTCGGGTAACAATATCCGGCTCCCATGGTTGTGGTAATTTTGGAATTCACCCTCCATATAATCATAAACATATCAATGTATGAATCCGCTTCCAGTGGTTTGAGCTGCCCGTGGGAGCTGGTAGATATTCTGTCAAAATCATGAGCATTGACAGAATATCCATGACTGGTGATGATGTCCCCTCCTGATACTTCCATAAGTCTTTCAATAACCTGGTCAAATCCATTCCCTTTTACCTGCTTAAAATCAATGGATATTATTTCCGGGTAATAATCCGCCAACACAATATACTTCCCAAATGAAGCCTGGTGGTAATACCTGGTAATGACCCCTTCCGGTTCCTTACCCGCCGGAAGCTGATAATCAAAAAGATAATCCGGTACGGGTGGTATCTCTCCCTGCTCCCATCCCCTCACAGATACAGGATCGTCGGGATCATTTGTAAGTTCTGCATAAACTACCAGTATCCTCAGGGTGTCATAAGGAGGTACCCAGTAGCCATTCCGGCTGTCCTGGGCCAGTCCGGAGAAAGGGATGCTAAATATCAGCGAGATAATAATATATATTTTGTGCATAGCTTAAAGTTAATACTCAGCCTGCATTAAATCAATAATCATTCCAAAAAGATAGGGGAGAAAAATCCAGGGGATGAAGGGACGGACTTATTCGAGTTCCCGGAATAGATATACAAACCCGGTATAGGGCGGAATATCCCGGTATACGGTCGCATCCCATCCAAGTCCTTCGATCACGTAATAGTATACCCCCGGGGATGCATAATTATTTCCTTTACCATGTAAGGTTCCATCCCAGCCTTCCCATTCCATACGCCCTTCAACATGCTGGTATTGGTAGACCTGACGACCGGACTGGCTGTAAATAGTGATCCTGAAAGATTTCATGGATTTACTCTGAACCTTGAAATAATCATTGACACCGTCCTCATTCGGCGTAAATACATTCGGAGCATCCAGCTCTGAAGGGAGCACATGTATATCGGGCCGGACAGCCAGGGGGAAGGAATCCACACATCCCGCCTCACTGTATGCAATCAGGCCTGGATAATAATACCCGGGAATATAGTAGGTATGAACAATGGAATCATTTACATCGTAGGTTATATAATCCGACTCTTCTCCGGTTTTTGAACTATCTACAGCGGACCAGACAAATTCTACCCCGTTTTCCGATAAATTCTGAAACTTTATCTCCAGCGGGGATTCTTCTTCAGGATTTTTTGATTCGCTCCAGACAGGATCTGCTTCCCCATCGGAACTCTTCTCCTCGTACCATAGACTGAATTCTGCCTTCACATGCACGCTTTCATAAAGCACATCATCTTCAAGGTTCAGGTTGAAACTGTCGACTGCCGTCAGGGTAAAACGTGTATCTTTGGTGGGAGGCCGTGAGTAAGGAGGCTCATTATAGATAGTCAGGGTCAAGAAAAGTTTCCCTCCGAATATCTGGTATTCGGGATCGTCGGAAGTCCACTCAAAATCCATCCCGTTTGGCAGGTAGAGGTCCTCACCCGTAGCCAAATCAAAGTAAGGCATGGTGTCCGGTAAAAGGGTAGCTGAAAGACGCAAAAAATCACATGTATAACGGTATGGGATTACCTTACCATCGGGTCCCTTTTCAACTTCGAGCAGTGGATCATTAGGAAATACCCATGCCCGGAATACGGTATCAAGTCCCAGAGATGTGATCCGCACCTGGTAACAGCCTCTTTCAAGGTCTGACACTGTGGAAGAAACTTTACCTGCTTCAGTGAAAAATGGGGGATCAAATCCATTAATTCCGGGATTGTATTTACTCCAGCTGAAATCATGTTCCGGAGGTGTGGATGGAAAACTGGCCGTAAGATCCATGGTAACCTCTGCACCCTGAACGCTGGATGAAAAAACAAAGAAGGGATCTTTTTCCGGAAAAACAGGGTATGCCAGGGAATCAGAATAGCTTGCCCGAGAGGATAATAACTGTGCATAGAGGGAAGGGACTGAAAAAAGCATTGTCAGCAGTCCAGCTACAAATATTATTTTGATTGTATCCCTGCGCATATGGATGTTTGATGGAATATTCCCTAATTAAACTATCTGGGACTATATTTTATTATAGGCAACATTAAATAAAGTGGCAAAGATATATAATCTGGGAGAAGAAAAAATCACTATTTTTGGCAGCTATCAAAAGAATATGACGAAAGATTTTATAAGCGATCTGAATGAGGCACAGAAGCAGGCTGTGGTTAACTATGAAGGTCCCAGTCTGGTTATTGCAGGAGCAGGATCAGGAAAGACAAGGGTGCTGACCTACAGGATCGCCCACCTCCTCAATCAGGAAATCCCACCACGGAATATCCTGGCACTGACCTTTACCAATAAGGCAGCCAGGGAAATGAAAGAGAGGATTGGGAAACTGGTCGGACCCGAGCTTGCCAAATGGCTATGGATGGGTACCTTCCATTCAGTCTTCGCAAGAATACTTAGAACTGATGGTAGTTTTCTGGGCTATCCCTCAAATTTTACAATTTATGACAGCTCGGATTCCAAAAGCCTGGTAAAAAAGATCATCAAGGAGATGAACCTGAACGACCAGATCTATAAACCAGGTGAAATCTATGGAAGGATATCATCCGCCAAAAATAACCTGATCACTCCCGCAGCCTATTTTTCAAGTGCCCAGCTTATAGAGCAGGATAAGAGCAGGCGCAAACCACATATAGCAGACATTTATAAACTGTATGCACAACGCTGCAAAAAGGCGGATGCAATGGACTTCGATGACCTCCTTCTGAATATGCATATCCTGCTCAGGGATTTCCCCGAGGTTCTTGAAAAATACCAGGAACAGTTCCGCTATCTTCTGGTGGATGAATACCAGGACACAAATTATGTTCAGTACCTGATCACCCGGCAATTATCAGAAAAACATAAAAACATCTGCGTAGTTGGGGATGATGCACAGAGCATCTATTCCTTTCGGGGTGCCCGCATTGAAAACATCCTGAACTTTAAACATGATTATTCGAATCATAAACTCTATAAGCTGGAACAAAACTACAGGTCCACTCAAAATATTGTCGGTGCGGCCAACAGCATCATTGCAAAGAACCAGGAGCAAATCAGAAAAAAGGTTTTTTCAAAGAAGGAAAAGGGGGAAAAGATCCAGCTGTTTCGTGCAGCCACAGATAATGAAGAAGGTTACCTTGTTGCCAATTCCATACAGGACGCTGTCTTTGGTAAACAAATCAGGCACCGCGACATAGCCATCCTCTACCGGACAAATGCGCAATCCCGGATTTTTGAGGAATCTCTGCGGAGGATGAATATACCCTACAAGGTTTATGGAAGCCTTTCTTTTTACCAGCGTAAGGAAATCAAGGATCTCCTGGGATACTTCCGGCTTACAGTCAATCCTTATGACGAAGAAGCCCTGCGCAGAATAATAAATTATCCGGCAAGGGGAATTGGACAAACCACGGTATCAAAACTGGAAGAAGAGGCAGTTAGAAGGGATGCAAGGATATGGGACCTCCTTCAGGATATCGGGTCATGCCAGCAACTTTTTAACCAGGGGACCATCCGGAAACTGGATGCCTTTACATCCATGATTTCAGATTACCAGTCCCGTCTCTCCACCATGGAAGCATTTGACCTTGCTTTCTCCATTGCCGAAGGTTCCGGTATCCTGAAAGACCTGCATTTTGGAAATACTCCTGAAAACCTCAGTAAATACGAGAACCTCCAGGAACTTCTGAAT
Source organism: uncultured Bacteroidaceae bacterium (assembly GCA_963777115.1). Taxonomy (GTDB): domain Bacteria; phylum Bacteroidota; class Bacteroidia; order Bacteroidales; family SM23-62; genus SM23-62. Next base: position 355,803 of record CAVZPP010000016.1, read on the forward strand.
GGTATCAAGGAATTTGTGGAATCCCAGGAGAATCCGGAAAACACTACCCTGGATGCCTTCCTACAGAGTGTCTCCCTTCTTACAGATGCTGACAATGAAAAAGAAGAGGACAGGAACAAGGTTACTATTATGACTGCCCATGCTTCAAAGGGACTGGAATTCCAGTATGTTTATGTAACTGGACTTGAAGAAGAGTTATTTCCCTCCCGGATGTCCTCATCAACCCGGGAAGAACTGGAAGAGGAAAGAAGACTTTTCTATGTGGCAGTTACCCGTGCCATGAAGCAGGTCACCCTGAGCTATGCCAGCTCAAGGTACCGCTGGGGGGTTCCTGTAAACGGGGTGCCCAGCCGGTTTATCCGGGAAATTGATTCGGAGTTTATCGACCAGCTACCTGAAACTAATTCTTCTTTTAATCATTCCTCCTCTTCAGGGAAAGGGGAGTTTGGAAGAAGTCCAGGTTTCGGCGGAAATGGATCCATGGGTGGAAAACGATCCCAGGCTGGTGAAAGGACCTCCTATCAGCCCAGGAAAACATTCAAGCAGGGAAATAAAAGTACCCCTAAAACACCCTCAGAAGCTATGGCTTCCCTGCCGGGCCAGAGTCTTAAGGGAAAAAAACGGGTAGACAGGGCCCGTCCTGCCATGCCCTCAGGTGATTTCAAGGCGGATAATCCTGCCACAATACAGGCCGGCATGCAGGTAGAACACCCCCGCTTCGGACAGGGAAAAGTATTGAATCTGGAGGGACCGGATGGAAATCGCAAGGCGACGGTGTTTTTCCAGGGACATGGACAAAAGCAATTGCTCTTAAAATTCGCCAAGCTGAAAGTTATCTCTTAAGTTCCTGCTCCCCTTATTTTGAAATCCCCCGGGATTTCTGTTCATTTGCATTAAATTTACCATAATGGAATACGACTATAATACACAGAGGACTAAAATGATCCTGCCCGAATACGGAAGGAACATACAGAAAATGGTGGAATTTACCACCGCTATTGAGGACAGGGATGAGCGGAACAGGGCAGCTCGTGCGATAATTGCAATTATGGGAAACCTCAATCCCCACCTGAGGGATGTAGCTGATTTTAAGCATAAACTATGGGATCACCTCTTTATCATATCAGATTTTAAACTTGATATAGATTCTCCCTATGAGAAACCCACTCCTGAAGTCCTTGCTGAAAAACCGAAGACCGTTCCCTATAGTGATTACAATATTAAATACAAGCATTACGGCAAAATCATTGAATTACTGATTAAGGAGGCCGTGGGATTCGAGGAAGGGCCAGAGAAGGAAACCCTGATCAAACTTATAGCCAATCATATGAAAAAATGCTACCTCACCTGGAACAGGGAGGTGGTAACAGATGAGTTAATATTCGAGGATCTTGTAAAGTTATCCGGGGGAGCCCTGGTTATACCACGCGAGCTCAAACTGTCTGAATCAAGGGACATTCTTTCGAAAAATCAGAAGAAGAAAAGACCGCAAAAAAAGAAATAAGCCAAATGGGTGCTTTTATTGTGGAAGGGGGAAAATCCCTTTCCGGCATACTAACTCCTCAGGGTGCAAAGAACGAGGCACTGCAGGTAATATGTGCCTGCCTGTTGACTCCTGAAAAAGTTACTCTCCACAACCTGCCTGACATCCTGGATGTCAATAACCTGATTTCCCTTCTCGACAATATGGGAGTAGAAGTTAAGGACCTTGGAAACCGTACCTTCTCGTTCAGGGCTTCTGATATTGACCTTGATTATCTTAAAAGTGATGAATTTAAGGTAAAGGGAAACAAACTCAGAGGTTCAGTTATGATCCTCGGTCCCCTGCTGGCCAGGTTTGGGAAAGGCTATGTACCCGCTCCAGGGGGTGATAAGATCGGACGCAGAAGACTTGATACCCATTTTGTCGGCTTTCAAAAGCTGGGTGCAACATTCACCCATGAATCCTCTGAACATTTCTATACCGTGGAAGCTGGCTCGCTTAAAGGTACATTTATGCTCCTGGATGAAGCCTCTGTCACGGGCACAGCCAATATACTGATGTGCGCAGTAATGGCAAAAGGAATCACAACCATCTATAACGCAGCCTGTGAACCCTATATCCAGCAATTATGCAAAATGCTGATCTCCATGGGTGCAAAAATTGATGGTCTAGGATCCAATTTACTTACGGTCACCGGGATTAAATCTATGCAGGGCTGTGAACACAGCCTGCTTCCGGATATGATTGAGGTAGGCAGCTTCATTGGACTGGCTGCAATGACAGGTTCAGAATTAACCCTTAAAGATGTATCCGTGGAAAACCTCGGCATCATCCCGGAACAATTCAGAAGGCTTGGCATAACAGTGCAACAGGAGGGTGATGATCTGTTCATTCCAAAACAGGATCACTACGAAATCGAAACTTTTATGGATGGATCCATCATGACCATTGCAGATGCTCCCTGGCCGGGCTTAACCCCGGATCTTCTCAGTGTATTACTGGTCATTTCCACCCAGGCCAAGGGTTCTGTCCTGATTCATCAGAAAATGTTCGAGAGCAGGTTGTTTTTTGTTGACAAGCTCATTGATATGGGAGCCCAGATTATTTTATGCGACCCTCACCGGGCAACCGTAATTGGCATTGACAGAAAATACCCCCTTCGTTCCACAACCATGAGCTCTCCGGACATCCGTGCCGGGGTTGCCTTGCTTATCGCTGCTCTTTCGGCCGAAGGCACCTCCACCATCCATAATATTGAACAAATCGACCGGGGGTACCAGCAGATTGAACAACGCCTCAATAAAATCGGCGCCTCCATCACACGAGTGTAATTTTTTCTATCTTTGGCCGAAATTTATAAATCAAGACATGCCAAAAAGTAAATATCTTTTACCCCTTCTGATAATCGGGATTGTAATATTATCACTGGCCTTTCTGGCTCCGGAAAAAGTAGTAAAGAAATCTTCAGCAAAAGATACCACTGAAATTTCAGAAGGAACCAACATTGGGAATTTAGCCCCTGAACTGAAATTCTCATCTCCTGATGGAACTGAGATAGCCCTTTCTTCCTTAAGAGGAAAACTTGTATTAATTGACTTCTGGGCAGCCTGGTGTGGTCCCTGCAGATATGAGAATCCCAATGTAGTAAATGCATACAAACAATTCAAGGACAAACAGTTCAAAAATGGAAAAGGATTTACAATATACGGGGTATCACTGGACCGAAGCAAGGAACAATGGGTGGCAGCAATCCAGAAAGATAAACTTGAATGGCCCTACCATGTCAGCGACCTTAAGTACTGGAATTCAGCAGGCGCAAAAACTTACGGTGTGAATTCAATTCCTTCAAACTACCTGATTGATGGTGATGGGGTAATACTGGCCATAAACCTGCGCGGAGAGAAACTTCATCAAAAACTTACCGAGTTGCTGAAATAAACGTCCACCCAAAAGTGCCTGTGGCGGAATGTTTGTACCCGATTGGATCTTTTATATTAATAACCTGTCAATTTGTCCTGATTTAATATTTGGCAAACCATTTGATTGGAATGGATAGTAATGAAGTGATATTGAAATTGAAACTGAGATGACAAGCAAGGATAATAGTAAGGATCAACCTGTTACTAAGAAGCAAAAAGTAAACGAACAGAAAACTGTTAAATCCCGGAAAATAGAAACGGATAAAAAGAAATCTGTGAAAACTGAAAAAAAAGCAGAAGAATCTAAAAAAATTAAGGAGCTCCAGAAAGAATTGCAGGGACAAAAGGACAAATACATACGTTTATCTGCTGATTTTGACAACTTCAGAAAACGTACTCTGAGGGAAAAAATGGAGATGAGCAAACTGGCCGGAGAAGATATATTCATCAAAATCCTTCCCGTGCTTGATGACCTTGAAAGAGCCATGAAGGCAATCGAGGAATCCTCGGATGTTGATTCTGTGAAAGAGGGGATGCAACTAATTTATAATAAGTTCAGGGATTACTTAACCCAGCAGGGAATTAAGGAAATTGAATCCCTGCACCAGGATTTTGATACAGATGTCCATGAGGCTATTACAAAATATCCGGCAAAAGATAAAGAACTTAAAGGCAAGGTGATTGACATCATTGAGAAAGGTTACTATCTGAATGAGAAAGTTATTCGCTTTTCCAAAGTGGTTATTGGAGAATAATGAGCAAACGAGATTATTACGAAGTTCTTGAGGTTTCAAAGTCTGCATCTACTGATGAGATTAAGAAGGCGTACCGCAAGCAGGCATTAACACATCATCCTGATAAGAACCCTGATAATGCCCAGGCAGAACAAAAGTTTAAAGAGGCAGCCGAAGCATACGAGGTCTTAAGTAACGATGATAAAAGAGCCCGTTATGACAGGTACGGACATGCTGGTGTGGGTGGAGCTGCAGGTAATGGTTTCGGTGGTCCGGGAATGACCGTAGAAGATATTTTTTCCAGCTTCGGGGATATTTTCGGAGATGCATTCGGAGGATTTGGTGGCTTTGGAGGTGGCGGAAGGACTTCCCGAACTGCAACACGTAAAGGCTCCAATCTTAGGGTGAAGGTAAAACTGAACCTGGAAGAGATAGCCAACGGAGCTGAAAAAAAGATCAAGGTTAAGAAATACGTTAGTTGTAAAAGCTGCAGTGGCACCGGGGCAAAGGGGGGATCAAGCTATTCCACCTGTAGCACCTGTCAGGGTTCCGGCCAGGTCAGAAGGGTTTCCAATACCTTCCTTGGACAAATGCAAACTGTTTCCGCCTGCCCCACCTGCGGAGGAGAAGGAAAAAATATTACCGAAAAATGCACCAGCTGTTTCGGTGAGGGAATTGTAAAAGAAGAGGAAATAATTCCCTTAAGCATACCCGCAGGTGTAGCCGAAGGGATGCAGATGAACGTATCAGGTAAGGGGAATTCAGCAAGACGGGGTGGAGCGAATGGTGACCTGCTTGTGATGATAGAAGAAGAAGCCCATGATGAACTCATCCGCGATGGAAATGACCTCTTTTATAACCTTCATATCAGTATTCCCCAGGCAGCACTTGGTACACCTGTGGAAATTCCTACCGTTGAAGGCAAAGTGAAAATTAAAATTGATGCCGGGACTCAACCCGGGAAAATCCTGCGCCTTAGGAATAAAGGTCTTCCTGATGTAAATGGATACAGAAAGGGTGATTTGCTGGTCAGCATAAATGTCTGGATCCCAAAAATTCTAAGCAAAGAGGAACGGAAACTTATTGAAAAACTGGGAGAATCTCCTAATTTTATACCCCAACCAGACAAGAACGAGAAGAACTTCTTTGAGAGAATGAGAAGTTATTTTCAGTAGAATTACTTATTAAGCAAGCAGGAATGGATATTTTCACCGCTGATCAGGTATTAAAGAAATTCATTCACACTACGGCCCTTGACCGGGTATCCGTCAGTATACCTGCGGGAGGAATTTTCGGGCTTCTGGGACCAAACGGTGCAGGCAAAACAACTCTTATAAGGATCATTAACCAGATCACCGCACCTGATGAGGGCAGCCTCTATTTTAAGGGGGAAAAGCTCCGTTCCGATCATATCAGCAATATTGGTTACTTACCGGAAGAACGGGGTTTGTACAAGAAAATGAAGGTTGGTGAACAGGCACTCTACCTTGCCCGGCTTAAAGGACTCTCAAAGTCTGATGCTCTGAAGAGGCTGAAGTACTGGTTTGACAAATTCGAAATCCAGGGCTGGTGGAACCGAAAGGTTGAGGAACTGTCCAAAGGCATGCAGCAGAAAGTTCAGTTCATTGTTACGGTTGTGCATGAGCCCGAACTTCTCATATTCGATGAACCTTTCAGTGGTTTTGACCCCATTAATGCAGAAATGCTGAAAAAGGAAATCCTGGGCCTCCGGGAAAAAGGCGCCACCATTATTTTCTCAACACATAATATGGGATCTGTGGAAGAACTCTGTGACCATATTAGCCTCATTGACCAGGGCAAAACACTGATTGAAGGGCCCATTGACGAGATACGGGCACGATACAAAACAGATACCTTTGAGGTAGGATTCCAGGGGGATGCCGGGGCAGTTAAATCAGTCCTTAATCAGCATTATGAACTGCTGGAAACCTTTAATGAAAAGGAACTGACAAAGGTCAGAATTAAACTTTTGCACCATACCACTGATAACGAATTGTTATCACTGCTGGTCCCTGCCGTTCATATCGTATCTTTCAACGAGGTTTATCCAAATATGAATGATATTTTTATCAGGGTTGTTAAAGAAAATAATGGATCATGAATAAAATCGGAATGATCATAAGACGGGAATACCTTACCCGGGTCCGCAAGCGGTCATTTCTCATTATGTCCATTCTGGGACCCATCATCTTTGCCGGCTTTATGATTGTACCTGCATGGATGGCTACTTCGGAAGAACAGGAGGTCAAAAAGATTGCCATTGTTGACAGCTCCAACCTCTTTATGAATGTTATTCCTGAAACGGAGTATTTAAAGTTTGATTACCTGTTCAATGCAAGGCTTAGTGATATAAAGGGAAACTTCAAAGAAGGCGGATATTACGGGGTTCTGTATATATCTCATCTCGTGGCCTCCGAACCCAATTCTGTGATCATTTATTCGGATAAACAACCAAGCCTGGCAACCAAAATGCACATCAGCAAGGCGATTGAGGAGTATATAAGGGACCAGAAATTACTGGCCTATGAAATTGATGATCTGGATACCATCCTTAAATCTGTTAAGACCAGGATTAATATCCGAACCATTAAACTGGCCGAGGACGGGGGGGAGAAGGAGAGTAACACGGGACTGGTAATGGCGGTTGGGTATGCCGGAGGATTCCTGATCTATATGTTCATTTTTATTTTTGGGGCAGCCCTGATGAGAGGAGTGATTGAAGAAAAAGTCAACCGCATTATTGAGGTGGTAATTTCATCCGTTAAACCCTTCCAATTAATGATGGGGAAGATTGTCGGGATTGCTCTGGTAGGATTGAGCCAGTTTGTAATATGGGTAGTCTTTACCCTGATCCTCGTGACTGTTGCTACAAGCATTCTTTTCCCGGAACTGAATATGACACCCACCGAACAGGCGGTATCCCAGGATATAATGTCAAGTTCTCCCATACCCGCAGAAAACCTTGATGAGGTAACAATGGATGCCCAGGCAGTTGGAGGAGATATGTCCGAGATCATGGGAGTTCTGGAAAACATCCGAAATATAGATTTCGGAGTAATGCTTGGATCTTTCCTGTTCTATTTTCTTGCAGGCTACCTCTTGTATGCGGCCATGTTTGCTTCCATCGGAGCAGCTGTCGACAACGAAACCGATACCCAGCAATTCATGCTACCGGTGACCATACCCCTGATACTTGCCCTTTTTGTGTTGATTAATGCTATAAATAATCCGGATAGCTCCGTGGCATTCTGGTTCTCCATCATTCCTTTCACTTCCCCGGTTGTAATGATGGCCAGAATCCCTTTCGGGGTTCCCTTATGGGAGGTCTTGCTTTCGATGGGACTGCTCATCGTAACTTTCATCGGAATGACATGGGTAGCTGCAAAAATTTACCGTACGGGTATCCTTATGTACGGAAAAAAAGTGAATTACAGGGAAATATGGAAATGGATCCGTTATTCCTGATATGATTAATCGAAGTAAAAATCATCTGTCTTATGGCTAAAATCCTTGTAATCGACGACGAAAAAAGTATCCGAAATACCCTGAAAGATATCCTGGAAACAGAAGATCATGAGGTGGTAACAGCCGAAGATGGGGCCGGGGGACTGGAAAAGTTTGCAGAGGTCAAATTCGATGTGGTCCTCTGTGATATCAAAATGCAGGAAATGGATGGACTGGAGGTACTGGATAAGATGATTGAATCTCCAAAGAACACACCAGTCATTATGATCTCGGGTCATGGGGATATTGAGATTGCCGTAGATGCAATTAAAAAAGGGGCCTTTGATTTTCTTGAAAAACCCCTGGATCTTAACCGCCTTCTTATCACCCTGAGGAATGCCCTGGAGCGCTCAGACCTGATTACTGAAACACGTATACTGAAGCGAAAGATTACCAAGACCAACGATATGATCGGTGAATCGAATGCCATTCAAAAGATCAAAGAAATGATCGAAAAAGTGGCTCCCACCGATGCCAGGGTGCTGATCACAGGTGAGAATGGAACAGGAAAGGAACTGGTCGCACGCTGGCTGCATGAAAAAAGCAACAGGGCTTCAGCCCCGTTTATCGAAGTCAATTGCGCCGCCATCCCTTCCGAACTGATAGAAAGTGAATTATTTGGTCATGAAAAGGGAGCCTTTACCTCAGCCCATAAGCAGAGAAAAGGCAAATTCGAGCAGGCCAGCGGAGGCACCCTGTTTCTGGACGAAATTGGAGATATGAGCCTTTCTGCCCAGTCCAAAGTGCTCAGGGCTTTACAGGAAAACAAAATTACCCGAGTAGGCAGCGATAAAGACATTGAAGTGGATGTGCGTATTATTGCCGCCACAAATAAAACCCTTAAGGAAGAAATTGAGAATAATAATTTCAGAGAAGACCTATACCACCGGCTCAGTGTGATCCTGATTGCTGTCCCCTCTCTTAGTGAAAGGAAAGAAGATATACCCCTTCTTGCAGAACATTTCAACAAGCAGATCTGTGCAGATCACGGCATGGCCGAAATAAAGATCACGGCAGATGCAATTGAGGAGCTCCAGAAGAAATCATGGACAGGAAATATCAGGGAATTCAGGAACGTTATGGAAAGACTGATCATCCTCTGTGATAAGGAAATCTCCGGAAAAGATGTTGCTTCCTTCGCCTGATTTGAGTATTAGCCGGAAAGGATTATTAGCCGTAAGGGACTATTAGCCGGAGAGATTATTATCCAAAGGGACTGAAGATGTCAGTTTTGGGTATACTTCTGGTATACCACGTCAATGACCATATCCAGAGCCTCCTGCCGGTTTGTACCACTTCTGCGTGAATACCTCCGGATATCTTTTATGAGCCTACGATTCCCCCGGATCTCATCGGTTAACCATATTTTTCCATCTTCCTCAGGCATGTCTTTCAATTTATGCTCTCTTTCCAGTACCGGGAAATAGACATAAATTCCTTTACGGGCCAGCTCATTATCAGCCTGGTTCAGATTTTGCCAGTAACCATACCGGTCCTTTGCCCTGAGAAAAATGGTCCAGTAAGAATCCTTTGTCATTCCATCCCAGTGGATCAGGACGGATTTATATTGAAACATCTGGAAAACATTGAGAAATACAAAAAAGACAGGAAGGATAAAAATCAGGATCCTCCTTCCGGATACCTGCTGCAATGCGAGTGATACCAGGGCAGCCAGGGGAAAAGCCAGCAAACCATAATAATCGATCATAGGCCGCATCCCGAATCCTCCCCCATACCACCAGGAACAACATACAGATCAGGGCAAAAACATAGGAATGATCAAGAACTGATTCGAAGCTGCTGTAATTGTAGAGGTTTGTCCCTATGCCAATCAACCCAAGGATAATGGCAATTACCCCGGGAGAAAACCAGGATGCCAGCAACTTCCACAAACACCATAATCCCAGTCCCATGTAAAAAAGTCCCCCGAACACCAGGAAAAACTGGTAGATGGATTAAAAACCATCCCGGGGTTGATCAAGCAGAGGGGCAATAACATGGGCCATAAAAAAGAATGGAGCATAGAGATAGGACATGCCCATAGTTCTGATAATTAGCCTGTTCCCTGAATCAAGTTTCTGGAACCAGAATTTATTATCATTCACAAACCCCGATTCCTCCGTGAAATCCAGTTTAATATCATGATAAATAAAGGTTGCCGGAAGATAAGAATACTGAAAGATAACGTCCCATTTGATTACCCCGCGCTCAGGTCCCTCATCCTGAGTCCATTTACGATGTGTGAAGTTAGTGGCAGCAAATATTACCAGTAGAAAAACAATGGTATATGCAGGAGTTTTCTGAATACTGAGGAATTTTCTGAATTTTAATCCTGACATGGACAGATAAAGATAGTTCAGGCAAATATAATGAAAGCCTCATTAAATTTTTGTGGAGGCTAGTAATATCTGGAACAATCTTAAAATTATGTTGGAGAATTTACTGAATAAAAGATGTATTAAACTCAAAGAAAAATATTCCCCTTTTATAATATTTGACGATTTAGTAGATTTGAATGATTAGATAATCAATGAAAAAATATATTTTTAATCCGGCCTTGTTTGCCAAGGTCTGCCTGGTAATCGTCCTACTTGATCTGGGCTATTCATTTTACCAGCACTACCACATGTCTCTTGGAGGAGATCTGGGTGACAATATTACTCCCACAACGGAAAGAGGATTTTATCAGGTATTACAGGATCCTTTGGGAATCAGCGTTTTATTTAAGAAAAATGCTTACCCTAACCCCAATAGGTTTTTTGCCCATTGGACAGTTTATAAATATTTCAGGACCGTCCCCATCTTACTTCAAAAAATAGCCGGACCAATTACCAGCGTATACTTGTCCTCTGCAATTGCCAAGATTTTAATACAGATTTTCATTCTATACCTGCTCTCGGTATACATTTCAAACAACAGAAATCCTCGTAGGCCGGAATTCCTTTTTGCAGCTGCCCTGATTTTTCCTTTGTTTCAAACCTGGGGGTATAACCGGTATATGGGAATCATCGACCAGTCCGTTGTCTACTCATTTTTCTATGCCCTTCCTGTTGGAATGCTGGGCTTATTTTATCTTCCTATATACAGAAGAATTTATGGTGGACAGGGAGGAAGATTTTCTCCAGTTCTCCTTGTGATGCTGACCCTATTTATACCCGTACTCACATTAAACGGTCCATTGATACCCGGGATCGCCCTGATTGCCTCTCCCCTAATTTTACTTAAATTGTGTTTAAATAACTGGTCTAAGCTGGAATCCGGTGCAGCCGGAACCAGGATTCGTCTTTCGGTCAGGAAAATACCCGGGCAGGTGTTGTTCCTGTTAATTACCATCATGATTTTCTCCCTGTACTCCCTCTATATTGGCAGTAAAAATTCTGTGACAATCAATGAATCAATCCCCTTGATTGACCGCTACTCTAAATTACCAAAAGGTTTATATTACCTTATTACCTCAAAATTAGGTTTTCCTTTTCTTTTCCTGATTATCACATTCAACCTGTTCCTCCTGCTCAGATATTATGAGTCTGCAGAATCAAGAAAAATAATCACATTTTTGAAATGGTCTGGCATTTTTGCGTTACTGTATATATTAGTACTTCCCCTCGGGGGATATCGTAGCTATCGTGCAAATATCCTGAGATACGATACTTTTATCCCTGTTACCCTGGGAATTATGTATGCATTCGGGACAAGCTCATTTTTCCTGATAAAGATTCTTAAAGGGAGGAAGAAAGTACTTTATATATCCGCAATCGCAATGATCTTATTGCTGATTACCAATGCTGACAGGGTCAACAAAACAGATTATCTGTGTGAACGCATGGCCCTGGAACAGATTGCAGCTTCGCAAGACAGCATAGTTGCAGTGAATGCGGATTGTAAAATAATGGACTGGGTTATTACTAAAGATCCTTTAATCAGGGAACTTGATGCTGAGCTCCTGCTACTATGGAATATCACAGATGAAAAACGCTTGTTCTATCAAAACTGGAAATAAATGAATGGCTGAAGGCCTGAGGACTGGGACTGGTATATAAGAAAGACCAGGACCAGGACCAGAATTACTTTAACCCAATGAGGAATACGAATAAACCAGTTCATATAATTGTCTTTCCATTTGGATGGCCACCAATGCAGAATGTATCCGAACAGCATGAGAGCAAATACCAATTTATAGGAGGACAGTACTGCAGGAACAACTCCCAGGTCCATGCTATGCCTGAACTGGAATAACATTTCATTGACCCGGTCCATGTCATCCGCCCGGAACCATATCCGGGTAAACGTAATGAAATTAAATGTCAGGAATATTTTCCAGGCATGGGTGAAAAGATTTTTCCGGTTTTCCCAGGGACTGATCTTCTTCCAGAATTTGTAAACAATAAGTCCGATTCCATTCAATCCTCCCCAGATAATGAACTTCATATCAGCCCCATGCCAGAGTCCCCCAATTAACATAGTGATCATCAGGTTGACATTGGTCCTCAGCTTACCTTTCCGGTTCCCTCCTATCGGGATATACAGGTAATCCTTCAGCCAGGAGGAAAGGGACATATGCCAGCGTCTCCAGAAATCGCCAAGATTTTCCGCCTTATACGGTGAATTGAAATTCTGTGGCAGCCTGAATCCAAGCCATAAGGCAATCCCTATGGCTATGTCGGTATAGCCGGAAAAATCACAATATACCTGAAGGGAATAACCATATAATGCCATAAGGTTCTCAAAACCCGTATAGAGGGTAGGAACATCAAATACCTTATCAATAAAGTTCACCGCCAGGTAGTCCCCTAACACCATCTTCTTGAACAATCCCTTCATAATCATCCAGAGGGCGAAACCAAATTCATAACGTGAGAGTGAATATTTGGCATAGAGCTGGGGGACAAATTCGGATGCTCTTACTATGGGACCCGCGACCAGTTGTGGAAAAAAGGAAACATAGAATCCGAAATCGATAATATTCCGGACCGGCTGACATTTCCCCCGGTAAACATCTACGGCATAGGAGATGGTCTGGAAAGTAAAAAATGATATTCCCACAGGAAGAAAAATAACAGAGGCATCAAAATGGGAACCGCTAACATGGTTTGACCAGAGGGCAAGGTAGTTCACTACTTCCAGCTTTGACTGAAATACCTGGTTGAAAGTATCCGTAAAGAAATAGGCATATTTGAAATAGGCAAGTACACCCAGGTTAATAGTAACGCTTAGAGCCACCATTACTTTTTTCCAGGCTTTCTTCTTTAAGCTGTGTATACCGAGACCAATAAGGTAGTCCGAGATTGTGGAAAAGACCAGTAGAAGGAAAAAGAATCCGCTGGTTTTATAGTAAAAGAAGAGGCTGACCAGGAAGAGGAAAGAATTTCTCAGGCCTTTTTGCTTGTAGATAAGGGAGTACACAGAAAGGACAACAAGAAGAAATCCCCAGAAGTAGAGCCGGGTGAAAAGCAGGGGGGCATCCTGGTTATAAATCAATATGTCTTTGAGAAATCCCATAAACCGGATACTAATCCAATGATCTTACATAAGAATTATAATCATATATAAAGGCATTATAAAACATCTCTCCCAGTACCCTGGCTCCTCTCTCATTAAAGTGGATGAAATCTGCAGAAGCCAGGGGTGGATCAGCAAATACCCAGCTCGGCATAGAGTTTTCGCCCCCCATGGCAGCATACATATCCCAGAATGCGCAATCTGCTGAAAAAGCAGCGTTTCGTAATGCATCCCTGACATTTTCAAGGCTGGAATAGCTGACAAAATCATCCTTTTGTTTAACTGACATATCAGCCACACCGATTACTATAATGGACATGTCCGGAACCAGTGATTTCAGGGTCATCAATTCCCGATAAAACCATTTTTCATAATAGTCTGATTTCTCGGATATATACGGTACAACATTCCCCCCGAACTGGAGCAGTAATAGTTTGACATTCATGTCTTCATACATCTGCCTCAGCAGGGCGGCATCCATCTTGCTGAATTCTAATCCGGCGCTTCCTCTCATCGGAATATTATCCACACTCAGTCCCCATTCATGGTCAAGAGCAATGCCGTAGAAATCGGGACTACAGGCGGATTTAAACTGAATATTCAGGTTTTCAGGTGCTTCGTCGAATTTCCAGGATTTCTCCTTGAGTCCCTTTGAGACTTCCAGGAAGTCAGCATCAAAGAGTTCATTGTCGGACCATACCTCAATGTATACCGGTTCAGTGGCATTTCCATAATAAATCCTGCATGTCTTGAAATCCCTGCTGATTCTATAGGCCCTCAGGGATTGTTCCAGGTTTATCCAGGCTTCGCTTACGGGCAGATCTTCTTTCATGGATGCATGGGTGATGCTGTCCGGATAGGGTGAAAACCGGGTGAAGCATCCCATTGCCCCGAAACGATTATGTCCCAGTGTACTATCCACCTTTCCAAAGGCAGTATATCTCTCCCAATCATCAGAAGCAGTATGTCTAAGAGAAAGCTGGTATCCGTAGAGTTGCACCATGGGCTGCATGCCTATACCGGAACCACCGAATTGCTCCTGAAGTTTGAACCTTACAAAGGAAGTCATACGGTCGCCCTCGATTTGGGAATCACCGTAATGCATTATTCTCAGTTTATTCCGTGTTTGTTTCAGTCTGCGCATCTGCCTGAAAAAGGGATAAAGCAGAGTATTGTCCCTTTCCGGATATTCAATGGGGTGTATCCTTAATTTCAGGCTGTCTGCATTTGCCCTTACGGTATCCCTGCCAGGGTAAACTTCATTCGGATCTTCGGGTAATGACTCAAGCATAGTCAGGTAGGCAGAATCATTGATTGCTTTGCTGTTTTCAAGAATAGAGGAGATATCAGCATACTGAATGCTGTCATATCCAAAAATATCATCAAGGGTAAGAAACTGAAGGGTAATCTCATCATTAATCCTTATGCCCTCTTTCGGAAAAAAGAGAGAGACAAGAAACAGGATGGCCAGCACCGAAAATACAAATACCAGAATTCTTGATGGTTGCAAAACGATTATCCTTTGGGCTTGATCCTGATTACCATGCCCGGTTTAATATTATCTCCGTCACCCAGATCATTCAGCTCTATCAAATCAGTATCGGTAATCCCTGGAAATTGTTTCGCAATTTCCCAGAGGGAATCACCGGATTTTATCGTATACAATACATAATCTGAATCCTTTCCTGTGAGATTCCTGGGACCCGGATTGGTTTCTGCCACTACTTTGCCAATACTTCTTTGCTTCTGAGCAAAACTCATCTGCTCAATCTTCCTGTATTGCTCCTCCTTGCTTTTGGGAACAAACACAATCAATTTTTTGCCTGCCCGGATAGTGGACCCGTAAATATTATTCCAGTATTTGAGGTCAGACAGCCTTACATTATACCACTCCGAGATAAAACCCAGGTTATCGCCTGATTTGATGGTATAGCTAAGACTCACCATGCCGGGACCGGGAGCCTTTGGGACATATTTAGAACTGTAGTATTCGGGAGTTTTTGTAAGCTTATCCTGGTTGAAATACACCGAATCATTCCAGGAAAAAATGGAATCCTGCAATTCAATAAACTGCGTTGAATATTCAACCGGGATTTTCAGGGCATAAGGTTTTTCCCTTCCGGGGATAATATCCCATTTATACTGGGGATTGATATCCCTGAGCATTTTTTTTGAAATCCCCAGTACATGGGCCACCTGCTCAAGATGAAGATGATCCTGTATCATAATAGTATCCACGGGCATTGGCAAGGTCAGAGGTTTAGCCTGGAGACCGTGTTCACTATAATAATGCATGGCATATGTCGCGGCAATAAATGCAGGTACATGACCCCTTGTTTCCCTGGGCAGGAAATAATAAATATCCCAGAAATTCCTTTTGCCGCCAGCTCTGCGGATGGCGCGGTTAACATTACCCGGACCGCAATTATAGGCTGCTATAACCAGCAGCCAGTCCCCATATATCCCATAAAGGCTCTTCATCATCCTTGCCGCAGCGTCTGCCGATTTCACAGGATCACGCCGTTCATCAACCAGGCTGTTAATGGTCAGTCCGTACATTTTGCCTGTACCATACATAAATTGCCATACCCCTGTTGCCCCGGCTTTTGAAACTGCCCTGGGATTGAGGGCAGACTCAATGATGGCACAATACTTTAATTCCAGGGGTATTCCGTAATAATCAAAAATCTCTTCAAAAACCGGGAAATAATACTCAGACATTCCAACCATGACCTCCACCAGTTCAGACCGTTTCCCCAGGTAAACCCGGATATAATTCCTGACATACTTATTATAGGTCAGGTCTGCTCGTGCCGGAATCCTGGACAGCCTGTCGATATAAACGGAGTCGGGTAAATGTGTGAATACGGAATCAGATCCAGCAATCCAGCTTGTATCCGGTTCAACTCCGGGATTGTTTTCAATATACCAGAGGTTAACCAGGCTGTCGAGATTGCTTTCAAAGGCTCCGTAAAATTCCATCAATTCCAGGCTATCGGACAATGAAAGTTTATCCATGTCGACTGACACTGTATCAGGATTTGCAGCCTGGACAGGCATAAGGGATAGCAAATAAAAAAGGATGAATTGGAGTCTACTAAGCATCAACTGGACTTTACAGGACCACAAAATAAGAGTTTTCTAGAAACTTAGGCAACAACGGAGTCCGAAACTGGACATCCCGGAGCTTAATCCGTTGGGAGACACGTTAATT
Source organism: uncultured Bacteroidaceae bacterium (assembly GCA_963777115.1). GTDB lineage: Bacteria > Bacteroidota > Bacteroidia > Bacteroidales > SM23-62 > SM23-62. The sequence goes on from CAVZPP010000016.1 coordinate 372,177, forward strand.
ATTGCCGGTTCCAGCATAACCGGGTCCACCGTTAGTGAGATATCATCACTGATATCGTAATCGATAAGGTGGGCATCGACGCTGGCATCGACAATCTGGATAACATAAAATCCTATGGTCACAATGATCATCAGATTCTTATACCTGAGATGAGAGTCTTTGTACCATTCAACCTCCTGTAGCGTGGCCCCCTCATATTCCTGGAGTCCATTATCAATCATGTATTTATAAGTATCGAAATAATATGTGTACTGCTGTGAATTCCAAACAGCTGCATAACCAAACCCTCCAAGTCCCGCATAAACCAATGGTAACTTCCAGTACTTCCTGTTATATATCTGTCCCAGTCCCGGCAATGCAGCAGAATACATGGCAGCTTTCATGGGGGAATGATCAGTCCAAATGGAATCAAACTGTATGGTATCGGCTTCTATGATACGGAAATCTTCCTCCTGTGCAGAAACCGGCAGGCAGATCAGGGCCAATAACAGAAACGGTATGGCAGTATGTAGTCGGATATTATTTATCGCTTTTACCATCAAGCATGGATAGGATCCTTTCAAGATCCTGGTCAGATGCAAAGGGTATAACGATGCGGCCGGAACCTTTATTGCTCCTGCGAAAATCAACCTCGGTTGCAAAAAACCGGGAAAGTTGATCTTTCAGTTCCAGGTACTCAGCAGCTTGTGCCTCGGTGCCGGATCCCGCCTGTCTCGGTCCCCTTGGATTATTGGTCCGTCTGACAAGCTCCTCAACCTTACGAACAGAAAGATCATCCTTTATGATCTTCTGGTAGATTTCAAGCTGTACATTTGGATCCTGAATATTTACCATAGCTTTGGCCTGACCCATATTAATCAAACGGTCACGCAGGCCCAGTTGTATCTCGGCCGGAAGTTTCAGAAGTCTCAGGTAATTAGAGATGGTAGACCTTTTCTTCCCCACCCTTTCACTTAGGTTTTCCTGGGTCAGGCTCACTTCCTCAATGAGCCTCTGGTAACTGATCGCCACCTCGATTGAATCCAGGTCTTCCCTCTGAATATTCTCCACCAGTGCAAGTTCAAGCATGTTCTGGTCCTCTGCCATCCTAACATATGCCGGTATGGTTTCCAGTCCCGCCATAATGGAGGCTTTGAACCTTCTTTCACCCGTGATTAGCTGGTAGTTATCCCCATTTACTTTACGAACGGTAATCGGCTGAATGATCCCTATTTCCTTTATTGAACTTGCCAGTTCCTTAAGGGATTCTTCATCAAAATTTTTCCTGGGCTGGAAGGGATTAACCTCTATCTTTTCAATATTGATCTCGTTGATGGCAGCGGGCGGTGCCACTTTCCCCTGATCAGCATCCTCAATCAATGCTCCCAGTCCCCTGCCTAATGCATTTTTTTGTGCCATACTTTTCAATTATTCAATTATCTTCTCAGCGCTTTTAATTAAGGTCTTGTCATTTTTCTGCATCAGCTCCCTCGCAAGATTAAGATGTGCGACAGCACCTTTACTATCCGCATCATAAAGAATTGCAGGTTTACCGAAACTTGGAGCTTCTCCAAGCTTAATATTCCGCTGGATGATTGTTTCAAAAACCATTTGCTGAAAATGTTTTTTTACCTCATCCACCACCTGGTTTGAAAGCCGGAGCCTGGAATCATACATGGTCAGAAGGAATCCTTCAATTTCCAGATCAGGATTCAGCCTGGTTTGAATGATCTTAATCGTATTCAACAGTTTTCCTAATCCCTCCAGAGCGAAATACTCACATTGCACCGGGATCATAACTGAATCCGCAGCGCATAGTGAATTTACTGTTATTAACCCAAGTGAAGGGGAACAATCAATCAGCACAAAGTCATATTTATCCTTAACCGGTTCTAATACTTTTTTGAGCATCTTTTCTCTCTTAGGCAGGTTCAGCATCTCAATCTCAGCCCCGACCAGGTCAATACTTGAAGGCAGCAGGTCTAATCCCTCGATCTCTGAATTCAGGATAATATTTGCAGCAGGAACCTCATCAACAAGGCACTCATAAATGCTTGTTTTGATATTTTTAGTATCAAAACCAAACCCGGAAGTTGAGTTCGCCTGTGGATCAGCATCTACCAACAATACTCTTTGTTCGAGTACTGCCAGGCTTGCCGCAAGATTTATTGCAGTTGTCGTTTTGCCGACGCCCCCCTTTTGATTTGCTAATGCTATTACTTTACCCATTCTTTTTCTTTTCGTTCCCCGTTATTTGTGGGGATCAAATTTAACAACTTATGCAGCTTTACCCTTTTTCTTAATGAACCTTATTGTAAACAATTTTCCATACAGTTGTTAACACCTTATTAACATAGGATATCTGGCTGATTACATGTATTTTACAATTTTCTCTATGATTAAAGACTTTTTTCCTTCCAAAAAAGTATTTTTTCGTCTGTTTCTAATATAACCCATTTTTTTTTAGATATTTGGGACAATTATATAAACTCTGGACACAACATTATGTCATTTAGCAAATCCCCGGAAACGGGATGGCTTGTAATAGTAAATCCAAATGCCGGAAAAAGAAAGGGACTGAAGGACTGGGATGAGATTTCAGGGTATTTAAAGGAATTTGAGCTGGACTATACGCCTATTTTTACTGAACGCCCGGGACATGCCACGGAGATCGTCATTGAATACGTTGAAAGGGATAAATTCCAGAAAATTATCGCAGTAGGTGGCGATGGCACTCTGAATGAAGTCGTTAACGGAATTTTCAAACAGAAAAGTTTCAGGACTACTGAAATTTCCCTGGGAATAATAACGGTAGGGACCGGCAATGACTGGGGGAAGATGTTTGGAATCCCCTCTGACTACAAAGAAGCTATCAAGGTTCTGACTGGAAACCGCACCTTCATCCAGGATGCCGGCCAGGTCAGGTTCTGTAATGCTGATGAACCTGGCAACCGGTATTTTGTGAACATCGCGGGAATGGGATTTGATGCAGAAGTAGTGCGAAAAACCAACATATCCAAGGAAAAAGGAAAGAGCGGAGCCCTAATATACCTGATCCATATTTTTACAAGTCTTTTAAATTATCGGCATGTTGAAGCAAGCATCAGTGTCGATGGCATAAATCTGGAGAATAAAATCTTCAATATAAATGTTGGCATAGGGAAATATGGGGGCGGCGGAATGATTCCCTCTCCCAATGCTATTCTTGATGACGGACTCTTTGACCTTACTATAATTCGAAAAATAAGTAAGACGAACGTAATCCTCAACATGAAACGTCTGTACAACGGAACGATTCATAAACACCGGAAAGTGGATAGTTATACCGGGAAATCAATCCGGGTGGAGTCTTCCGGAACAATACAACTGGAAACAGACGGGGAGACCCTGGGACATACCCCGATAGAATTCAGTATCATTCCTAAATCTGTTAAGGTATTTACCGGGTCTGTGCCTATGGCAACGGTTCCTGTAGCTTGATCTCAAAAAGTTTTGGCCAGTATTTACCTGTTACGAAAAGCATCCTTGTTTCAGGATTCCAGGCAATCCCATTAAAAACATCAATCCTGCGATGCCTGTCTTCTTCTTTCAACAGACCCTGCATATTGAGTCTCCCGGTGACCTTCCCGCTTTCAGGATCAATAATTTTAATTTCTTCTGTACCATAGATATTGGCAAAAATTCTGCCCTCAATATACTCCAGCTCATTCAGCTGGCTTACCGCACCCTTATCATCAAACACCTCTAGCTGCCTGACCTCTGTGAAGTACTCGGGATCCAGGAAATAAACCCTGTGGGATCCGTCACTCATGATCAGGTTTTTTCCATCGTGGGTAAGTCCCCAGCCCTCCCGGTTTTCATAATAAACCTTCTGTATCCTTTTAAAGCTTTCTTTATCATAGACAAAGCCGACCTGGGATTTATATGTAAGCTGGTAGATTTTATTATCAAAGATGGTTATGCCCTCTCCGAATACGTCATCCGGAAGGTTCAGCATCCGAACCGGCTCTCCTGTCTTTATAACCGTTTTCCGCAGGGAGGACTCGGTCCATTGTCCCGTTCCCTCAAATAAAAATCCATCCTCATAAATCAATCCCTGTGTATATGCTCCGGGATCATGAGGCCATTCATTGACAACCTTGTAATGCATCAATTGGGGTTTGAGATCGGATGTAATAATCAGGTTCAGGTTGTGATATTCTTTCCTTCCATCACCATAAAATCCAAGGATACGAACTGCCAGGTTACCAACCTGCCCTCTGCTTTCAGTGGAATATTCAAAGGGTGGATCGTAAGAGGTATATTGCTTTTTCCCGTTCAGGTAGAATTCGATTGAATCAATTTCCGGCAGGGTATCTGAAAGTCGCTCCAGTTTTACAAGGATCTGTTCACCCATAGGGAATTGCTGATTGTCTTCCGGAGCAAGAATCCTTGTCCCTTTGATCTGACCAGCACTTACATTCGGTTTCCCTTTCCCCTTATCATGATTCTTTTCAAGTCCCTTGGGTCCACATCCCGCAAGGGAAATCAGAACCGCAGTCAGCAGGAGGTTTAAACGAAACAGGGTAGTTCTGTGGAAGCGCATCTCAGTCCTTTTTGAACAGCCTCATAAATCCTTTTCCTGATTTATTATCTTCTTGATCCTTCCCTAACTCCCCCGAGGAACCGTCACTTATCATCTGCCATACTGCACTCCAGCCGGGGAATCCCCCAAGGTTTCGGTCATCGATATACAATTCTGCGTCAATCTTTCTTGATATACTTCCGTCAAATTCTTCCTCGGGATAGTTTTTATTGACTGCATAGAATTCGATTCCCTTTTCTTTGCAGAATTCCACAGCTTCATCCAGTTCCTTGCCCGAACGGTAGGTCCATAGTATCAACTGATGCTTCTGTCTTTGCAGTTCGCGAAGGGTTTCGAAGGCAAACAATAATTCTTTCCCTATGGCAGGATATTTATGTTCAACTATCGTTCCATCGAAATCAACGGCTATTTTCATGCTGGGGTTTTAGATTTGAAATTTTCTCTATGTAAAATTACAAATCGGCATGAAAGTTACAATAGGGATAGATATCTTTCGCCAGTATCGTAGTTGAATCCTAGTATCCTGCTCCCTTTAGGCAGATCAGGGATCTTTTTTGCAATGGCTGCCAGGGTTGCGCCTGAGGAGATTCCCACCAGTAATCCTTCTTCTTTTGCTGCCCTGCGCAAATAATCAAAAGATTCTTCTTTATCTACCTGTATGGATCCATCAATCCATTCCATCTTAAGATTTTCAGGGATGAAACCTGCACCTATTCCCTGGATGGGATGGGGTCCCGGTTCTCCTCCGGAGATTACGGGTGAATCAGAAGGTTCCACTGCATAGGTCTTTAGGTTTGGAAATTCCGACTTTAATACCTCTGAACAACCGGTAATATGTCCCCCTGTACCCACCCCGGTGATCAGGCAATCGAGTCCCTCTGGAAAATCCTGTATGATTTCCCTGGCTGTGGTATTTCTGTGAATTTCAGGATTGGCCTCATTGACAAACTGCGAGGGTATCCAGGCATTGGGAATCTCCTGGAAAAGCTCCTCCCCTCTCGCGATGGCTCCCTTCATTCCCTTTTCCCTGGGGGTAAGTTCGAATTCTGCTCCATACAGCTCCATAATCTTTCTTCTTTCCACACTCATCGATTCAGGCATGACAAGTATCAGTCTGTAATTTTTCACGGCTGCCACCATGGCGAGTCCTATCCCGGTATTCCCCGATGTAGGTTCGATGATTACTGATCCGGGGCCAATTAGACCCTTCTTTTCAGCATCTTCGACCATGCTCAGCGCGATTCTGTCCTTGATACTGGCTCCCGGATTTTCTCGCTCAAGCTTAATCCATACCTCGTAATCCTCAGGGAAAAGATTGTTGATTCTTAGATGAGTGGTATTCCCGATTGTTGCTAGAATATTTTCTGCTTTCATAATCCAATGGTTTTAAATTCTGTTTTCAAATCACCCAGTTAATCTGGTCTGAGATTTCCTTACTGTCCCTCACAATGGTATGATTTTTCTGGTATACCACAGAGAAAGGCAATACGCTGTCGGTTAGCCATACATTCCCTCCGATAATAGAATCATGCCCGATAACAGTTTCCCCCCCGAGAATTGTACTTCGGGCATAAATAATGACATTGTTTTCAATAGTAGGATGACGTTTTTGTTTGGCCATACTTTTTTTGACAAAGAGAGCTCCCAGGGTAACTCCCTGGTAAATTTTTACATTTTCCCCAATCACAGCGGTTTCCCCGATTACAGTTCCTGTTCCATGGTCAATAAAGAAGGATTTGCCGATCTGCGCGCCGGGATGTATATCCACCCCGGTTTTGCTATGGGCATATTCGGACATTACCCGTGGTAGAATAGGCACCTGTAGCCTTTGAAGCTCACTGGCCAGGCGGTACACTGCTATACTAAAAAACCCCGGATAGCAGAGAATTACTTCCTCCAGGGATTCCGCAGCCGGATCAAATTTCATAAAGGCATCCCCGTCTTCAAGCATTTTTTCATAGATAGCTGGAACTCTATCCATAAATTTCCGGCAAATTTCCGAAGGTTTACCGGATAATTTTTTTTCAAGTGGCTTCATTAGCAATTCCAGTTCTCTTTCAAGTTCACCAAGCTGATTATGCAATTCTTCTATGCTGCGTTTGCTTTTCGTCCGGAAGGGGAAGAGCAGATCGATAATCTTCTCCACAAACAATTGGGTATCCCGTCCTGAAGGAACCTCATCTGCGTAACCCCTGTTGGCATTATACAGGTATTCTGAAAAATTCTTATTGCCAGTATTCATATTCTTTTTTGTTTAGGGGAACAATGATGCATGTAAATTTAAACAATTACTGTAAGGATACCGACCAATTTGTTATATGGAATAAATTTGGAATGTAACAAAAAACAGAAGATTGTAAAAGGGAGAATCTCTGCGTAGTTCGTCCCTTGAGGAATTTTAATTGGGAGATTTCCGGCCGGGCAGGCTGAAACTGTACCTGAGAGAAAAAATGTTCGAATAGAGGGCAATGGACTGATCAGCAAGATCGGTTAATGCATAATCAATTGTGAAGTTTTTCAAGTGGATGCCTATTCCCAGGCTGGGTTGAAAATCAAGAGAATTTTCCTGGTCAAACTCCGGGATTATCTGCATGTTCCCCATTCCCATTCGTAAATAAACCAGGCGCATATAATCCAGTTCAAGTCCCATATGAGGATCCACACTGAAAACCGATGTTCGAATCAGCACATTCCTTTTTCCGTCAAAGGTAATATCGGCATCCAGCTCGGCCAGGATACTGAACTTTTCATGAAGCTGAAAGGACCTGCTAACCCCGAGGATTATCCTGGGCATGGTCATCTCAAGGGAATTCACCGGGATTTCATTCCCTGTATTTGCAAAAACCTCTTCCAGGTCAGAGGTATTGAAACTCCATGCATTAAAGGTTGAGGTAACATCCCTTATAAGGCCCGCAAATGCCCATTTCCGGTAATTATATCTGCCTGCTATATCGAATCCGAACCCCCAGGCATTTGCGAAATCACCTGTTTTTCGATAGATCAATTTAACATTTCCCCCATAGGATAATCCCTCCAGCTTTGAATCCCTTGCATAGGAGAAAAGCAAACCATAATCCGCAGCTGAGAATGTGGTGATTCTGTCATATCTGAGGTTACCTTCATTATCAATAAGTTCAAGGGTATTTGGAATATCATCAACACCGAAGCGAATTAGGCTGATGCCTCCTGTGCTTTGGTCATCAATCCGCATGGCATATCCGGCATAATCATACTTGGCAATACCGGCAAAATATTCTGCATGCATGAGTCCGACATCAGCATCCGTCTCCAATCCCATTAAACCTGCAGGATTCCAGAATCCAGCTGTCACATCATTGGTGCTTGCAGAAACAGCATTAGACATACCGAACGCCCTTGCCCCAACACCTACAGCAAGAAATTCATTGCTGTATTTTGGAACCTGTGCCTTCAGTCCATCGAGAACCAGAAGTCCCAGGGACAAGAATAGAATATTGCGCATCATTCATCTTTTTAACTGTGAAATACCTACTTTTATTGTCATGATTAAACGGCATATTCCCAATATTGTCACACTGAGCAACCTTGCTGTAGGCGTACTGGCCATAATAATGGCCCTGGAGAACCAGGTGTTGTTTGCTTCCTGGCTTATCCTGCTCGCCTCTGTCCTGGATTTCCTGGATGGATTCCTGGCCAGGATACTCAATGCGACAAGTGCCCTGGGCAAGCAACTGGACTCCTTTGCCGATCTGGTCAGCTTCGGCATAGCCCCTTCCGCTTTGGTTTATAAGCTTATGGAATACAGTATACGAGGCGACATATTTTACGGGGGCATACAGGATACCTCCCTGCCCGAACGCCTGCTCCTTTTCTCCCCTATCCTGCTGGTCCTCTTTGCTGCACTCCGCCTTGCCGAATTCAATATGAGTGAAAGTTCACCTGGATTCAGGGGAATGCCAACGCCGGCACCTGCCATATATTTTGCCGGTGGTAGTATAATCCTTGTTCATTATATGGGGACTGAAATTGGGGGATTTTTTTTACAGCCAGTGGTACTCCTGTTCAATGTAATCGTCTTCAGCCTGCTGATGATTAGCAATATCCCGATGTTTTCATTAAAATTTCAGAATTTTCAATGGACCGGCAACCAGATTCGCTATATTTTTCTTGCCGTTTCTGGTATTTTATTGATAATATTGCATGAAATAGCATTACCGGTTATAATCCTTTTATACCTGTTGCTCTCAATCACATTATCACTGTTCCGAAACAAGAGAAAATGAAGTATATCGCAGAAATCAACATCATGCCCCTTAAGGCATTACTCGACCCACAGGGCAAGGCAGTCACCCAGAGCATGAAAAACCTTGGTCTCAATGAGATTGCCAATGTTCGTATTGGGAAACATATCACACTTGAGATCGAAGCAGACTCTGAAGCTGCAGCAGGCAAGAGGGTTGATGAAGCATGCCAGAAGATACTTACCAATCCCATCATCGAGGGCTACGAATACACGCTTCACACCGAATAATTTCTCAAAACTCCTTCCCTTTTCATGATCCCTGGAAGGAAGAAATTCTGAATCCCAATGCAGGAAACTTCTACTGCTCCTGCAACAGATTTCCATATCATGACTCTATAATGCAGTAGAACATGAATCCTTCCACCAGGGCTTTGCCCCTACACAATAAGATATTTAGATTGGATATAAATAAACTCCAGTAGATGTCAAAAAAAAATTATCTTTATGATCGAAATACTAGGTTAGATATGAAAAAAATTCTTACCCCTGGACTGGTCCTTCTACTTCTGCTTCAACCCACTATTTCCAAAGGCCAGACAGCCATCACTCCACAGGATGTGGAAATTGGCATCGATGAACACCTGGACGAGTATCTTCCTCTCGACATTATTGTCACCGGTGAAGACAGGCAATCATTAACATTGGAAGAACTCATCGACAAACCCACCATTATCAATCTCGTCTACTACCGCTGCCCCGGAATCTGCAGTCCCTTGATGGAAGGACTTGCTGATGTAATGGGCAAGGTTGACCTGGAATTAGGAAAGGATTATCAGGTTCTGACGATCAGCTTTGATCCCAGGGAAACCATTGATCTGGGCATCCGGAAAAAGAATAATTACCTGAACCTAATGAGTAATCCGGAACCCGCCAGGGAAAACTGGAAATTTTTTGTATCCGACAGTCAGAACATCAGCAGGCTTACCAATGCAGTCGGGTTCAAATACAAAAAAACAGGAAATGATTTCCTTCATGCTGCTACCATTACCGTGGTCAGTCCGGATGGCAAGATCACCCGGTATCTTAACGGAACCTTTTTCCTCCCCTTTGAAATAACCATGGCGATCACAGAGGCATCCCAGGGAATTTCAGCACCTACAATAAACCGTATTCTCCAGTTTTGTTTTACCTATGATCCGGTGGGACAAAAATATGTTGTCAGTATGACCCGTATGGCTTTCCCCATAATCACCTTCACTGCCATCATGATCGTATTGATCCTGGTTGTACGTACCAAGAAAAAGAAAAAAATAGTATTAGAATGAGTGTAGAAAAGACAGAAAGATCAGAGCCCAGTTTCTACGAGGTTAAGAACCGTAAAGGCATATTTGCCTGGATATTATCTACAGATCATAAAAGGATTGGACTGCTGTACCTGTATTCCATTATGACTTTTTTTATTGTTGGAGCTATCCTTGGCTTATTAATGAAACTTGAACTCATTGCCCCGGGTAGTACCATCATGAATGCCCAGACATATAATGGCTTTTTTACTCTGCACGGGATTATTATGATTTTCCTGATAGTAATTCCCGGACTACCAGCCGTTTTCGGGAATTTTATGCTTCCAATAATGATTGGTGCCAAGGATGTGGCGTTTCCAAGACTGAATCTTTTATCATGGTACATATATATAGCCGGTGCGATTATTGCCCTGACATCGCAATTTTCGGGCGGTGGACCTCCTGATACGGGCTGGACATTTTATGCCCCCTACAGTTTTAAAACCACCACAAACATGCTGCCTGCCGTGATAGGCGCCTTCACACTCGGATTTTCATCCATTTTAACCGGATTGAACTTTATTGTGACCATTCACCGCATGAGGGCTCCCGGAATGACCTGGTTGAAAATGCCCCTCTTCCCCTGGACCCTTTACGGTACGGCCTGGATTCAATTACTGGCCACACCTGTTGTTGGGATCACCCTGCTGATGACAGTCGGGGAAAGATTATTTAATATTGGCTTTTTTGATCCGGCCCTGGGAGGCGATCCCATTCTTTACCAGCATCTCTTCTGGATCTATTCACATCCCGCGGTATACATAATGATCCTGCCTGCAATGGGAGCTATATCTGAGATCCTGCCTACCTTTGCCCAAAAAACAATTTACGGTTATAAAGCAATTGTAATCTCCACTCTTGCAATTGCCTTTGTTGGTTATTTTGTGTGGGGGCATCATATGTTTACATCAGGAATGAGTGGGACCGCCCTGTATGTATTCTCAATTCTTACCTTCCTGGTCGCTATCCCAAGTGGAGTGAAGGTATTTAATTGGATATCTACAATATACAAGGGATCCATTAACCTCAGAACGCCCTTTTACTGGGCCGCATCTTTTATTTTTATTTTTATGATAGGGGGCCTCACGGGACTTGTGCTCGGAGCCCTGGCGACTAATGTTCATGTACACGACACCCATTTCGTGGTGGCACATTTCCACTATATTGTATTCGGCGGAGTCGGTTTTGCCTTTATGGCAGCAATTCACTACTGGTTCCCCAAAATTTACGGGCGGATGTACGATGAAGGCTGGGCCAATATGGGTTGGATAATATTTTTCATCGGTTTTAATACCCTGTATCTGCCCATGTTCTACCTGGGTATAGCCGGCATGCCAAGAAGATATTTTGATTACCTGCCGGAATTTCACGGAGGTAATATAATATCAACCTTTGGTGCAATCATCATGATCGGCGGACTCTTCATTATTATTTTCAACCTGTTCCGTGCAGCAAAAAACGGAGAAATCGCTGACAAAGACCCATGGCAGGGCAAAACCCTGGAATGGACGGTGGATTCACCCCCTTCACTGGAAAATTTCGACGAGATTCCCCAGATCAGTGAGGGACCCTATGAATATGAATAAAATTGCTTACTATGTCAGAACAAGCACATATAGATGAACACAGGGATGATATAGGCTCGCGCTTCGGCATGTGGCTGTTCATATTTACAGAACTGCTTTTGTTCGCAGGTTTGTTTATCACATATGCCCTTTTCCGTTATAAGAACTGGCAGGCCTTTCACCTTGCAGCCGAGGAACTGGATACCACAATCGGCGCCATCAACACTGTTCTTCTGCTTGCCAGCAGTGCCACTATTGCCATGTCCATTACTGCCATTCAACAGAAGAAGAAAATACTGTCCCTTTCACTTATGGGATTTACTATGGTGGTTGGTGTAATATTCCTGATCAATAAGTATTTTGAATGGGGATTGAAAATTGAACATGGATTATATCCCGGATCTGAAATCCTGCTGGAGTTTGGGAAGGGTGAAGTATTATTTTTTGGATTGTATTTCTTTATGACGGGACTGCATGCTTTACATATTATTGTGGGACTGGTTTTTATTGGATTTATTTTTGTCTATATCCTCAAAGACAAGGTTACCCATGATAATTTTGTTCTTCTGGAAAACGCCGGACTATACTGGCACCTGGTGGATATTATCTGGATATTCCTCTTCCCCTTATTTTATCTAATCACTTAAATCAGTGTCATGAGCGAACATAATGACAAACCCCATATCGTACCCTATAAAACCTTTTTGTTGGTCCTGGGAGCACTGCTTGCATTTACCTTTGTCTCAATTGCTGTCACGAACTATGATCTTGGTCCCCTGACAGTTGTTACAGCACTTGTGCTGGCAACTGCAAAAACCATCCTCGTTCTTACCTTTTTCATGCACCTGAAATGGGATGTTAAAATGTTTGCGATCCTGATCACTGCAGTATTAATCCTGATCGGAGTTGTTATTTTCATTACGTTCCTTGATTATTTATACCGGTAAATATGTATTCAGCCACCCAAATAGATGCTTCAAATTTTGTTGAAGGCGTAGACAGGGCCTTCATCATAACCCTGGGCTTCAGTTTTGCCTTTCTATTCGTTCTGACTTTCCTGATGATCCTTTTCATTATTAAGTACCGCCGTTCAAAACACCCCAAAGCTGTACAGATGAAAGGAAATACAAAAGTTGAGATAGCCTGGACCGGCGGAGCCTTCATCCTTGTTCTGGTACTGTTCTATTTTGGCTGGGCCGGATGGAAACCCATGATGAACCCGCCCGACGATGCTATGGAAATCAAGGCCATTGCCCGGATGTGGAAATTTCAGTTTGTCTATGACAACGGAAAAGTCACAGACACTCTATATGTTCCTGTTAACCAGTCCGTTATCCTTGATCTTGTTGCCCTTGATGTAATTCACAGTTTATATATTCCTGCCTTCCGGGTCAAGGAAGATATGGTTCCCGGACTCAAAAAAGATATGTGGTTCAGAGCTCAGCGGGTGGGTGAATTTGATCTCTTCTGTGCTGAATATTGCGGACTTCAGCACTCTTATATGTATACGGGCGTGAATGTATTATCAGAGGAAGATTTTGAATCCTGGTACTCAGACACAACTGCCACAGCGCCTTCCGGTGATGTACCGGCCTGGGAGGCCGGACTGGAGGTCCTTCGAAAAAACGGATGCAATGTCTGCCACTCTTCCGACGGCTCCAAACTAATAGGTCCCTCTTACCTGGGCCTGTATGGTAATACAAGGGAGGTTGTAACTTCCGGGACCGATCGTGAGGTTACAGCTGATTCAATATTTATCCGAAATTCAATCTATACTCCAGATGCTGACGTAGCCAAGGGGTATAATAAAGGACTGATGTTAAGTTATGAGGGACTGGTATCAGAAGAGGAGATTGGACTGATCATTGAATACCTGAAACATCTTAACAAATAATTGCCGCTTTTATCCTTGTTTTCCTCAGATTTATCCGGGTGCTCAATTCTGAATATTTCATATCAGCAAGTTGATATAAATCACCTTTTTATGCAAATTATTAACTTAAATACGTATATATTTACTTTAGACCATATTAAAATGGTCACTCATCAATTTTGGCAGAAAATGCATTGATATTTGACTGTAATTTTCTAATTTGGATGAAGCTATTGCTTGAGGCCACGATATGAAAGAATATTCAACTTCTGAAATCATTAAAGGAATACTCCGTCGGAAGGATGGAGTAATCCGGTATGTTTACAGGAATAGTTACCCTGATATCAGAAAACTGGTCCTTACCAACGGTGGCAACGACTATGATGCTGAAGATATTTTTCAGGAGGCCATGATTAAAGTCTACTTGAAAATACATGAACAGGGTCTGCAATTAAACTGTAAATTCAGCACCTACCTATATTCTGTTTGCCGGTTCCTCTGGCTTCAGGAACTTGAAAAAAGAACAGTTTACGGCAAAAAGGACACAGCGGTTCCTGATCAAGTCATCGATAATGAAACAGCCAACCACCGAATCAGGGAAAATACAGAGATGAAGCTATATGAAAAACATTTCAATGAGCTCTCCAAAGAATGTCAGAAGGTATTGAATATGTATTTTCATAAAGCCTCCATGGAAGAGATCTCCGTTGTGATGGGATATAAAAATGTACAGATCGCCAAGGATAAGAAATATCGCTGCAAGAAATCCCTGATGGACAAAATATATAATAACCCGGTATATAAACAACTGCAAGATGAAATATACCTGGCTGGTTGAAAAATACCTGGAAGGGGAATTGAGCGGGGATGCCCTGCGAAAATTCGAGCTTGATATCCTCAGGAAGCCTGAGGTTGCGGAAGAGGTGGAAAGAATCCGGAACCTTAATGAATTCTCAAAGGAACAACACAGGAAATCCCATAATTACATTGGTCTGGTTGAAGATTTTGATGATATCGATAATGTGATCGATGAGAAGGAGATTGGCAGACAAATGGAAAGTCTCAGGATTCGCAAAATAAGTGAATCTCAGGATGGTGCTGTTAAGGATATTAAAAACAGACTGGCAGATATATATACAGAAAAAAGACTCATTAATCAGAATAGTAACAAGGTCCTGGTCAAAAAGGTATCCCTGTGGCTCGCAGGTTCCACAATGGCCATTTTTATCACAGTCTTTTCTCTGCTGTTAATAGGAAGTGGTTCCCCTGACTATCCCGTCCTGTTCAGCGAGTATTATTTTGCACGTCCGGCAGATGTGTCCAGAACAATGTCATCTCCACAGGAAACACTGTTTAGCAATGCGATGAGTTTTTATAGACAGGAAAGATATGCAGAAGCTTATGAGCTATTTAAAGGGATTCCTCAGTATGAAACCGATGTAGAACACCTCATTTACATGGGCATTTGTGCAATGGAAATGGAGGAATATATTACTGCTGTGACAATATTAAATAAACTGGACAATGACAGTGTCTGGAAGCATGAGAGCAGCTGGTACAAAAGCCTTTGCTACCTGGCCCTGGGAGATATCAAATCGACCCGGTTTGCTCTGGATGCTATAATACGGAGCAATGGATACTACAAAGACAATGCATCCTCTCTACTCAGGAAACTCTAGGTTCCTGCCTCCTTTTCTGAATCCTTCCGTATACCCGTATACCTGCCAGAAATATAAGAATGAAAATTACTGCAACAATTAGTTGTCGGTACCAGTACGGAAAGAAAAGATGGTCAGGGTTGCCTATAAGAATATATCCGGCCCAATATCTTGGACCCTGGTAGCCCGGAAGAGCATTCTCAAGGTAATCAAGCTTTGCTTTTCGAAGAGAGATCTCAGCTTTTCTCCCTTTTCTGAGATATTCATAGAATGAACGCATTAATTTATAACTCTGCCTGTCACTTACGGTCCATAATGTCATCACGATATTGGGAACCCCGGCATAGAAAAATGCCCTCGCAAGGCTCATTATCCCCTCACCTCCCTGCAATTCTCCAGATCCGGTATTGCATGCGCTGAGGACCACCATCCTTGCATTAAGATTCATATTATACAATTCATGTACATGCAAAAGTCCATCTTCACCCAATTCCGGATTTTCTGAGAAAACCAGCATTGATTTAAGCGGATCTTCATCATCAATATAAGCATGGGTGGCCAGGTGAATTATATGATTCTCTCCTGCAAGGGCTTTGAACCGGCCCTCACTTGCATCCTGCCCGGTAAATGTGCTGCCCTTAAGCATTTTCCCGATCTCATTCACCTCTTCAATACTGCCGGGAAGTGCATCCAGCAATTTCCTGTCAATCCTGATTTCTCTTCGGATATCTGATTGATTTTCCTCTCCAATCATTGATAAATAACCCGGGGCGAAACCTAAATATTTATTTAGGTTTCCGGGGAATAACTGACTATCTGACTGCAAAAGAGTGGACGCATAACCGTAGCGAATTGAGTGGCTTTGAATAAGGAATGGCACATCTCGAAAAAGGCCGGAAAAAGCAGGAACCTGTTTTGTAATGAGTACATCGAATGGGAAATAGGCCAGTTTCCCTTCCGGGATAATGATGAGGTTTTTACAGCCATCTGCGGATGGAATAAGTTTTTTATACAAACGCGTAGATGACTCTATAAATGAAAGATGATCAGGTCCATCAGAATCCTGGAGATCAACTCCAAGGATGTATTGTTCTACAAGATCAAGATCATAATTAAAAAGACTGTCAAAAGGTTCCAGATGGCAGGTAAAATCTTTCCTGCTAATTTCAAAGGTATAAAGTTCCCGGCCACATATAAAATACTCAATAATTTTCTCATTTCGCCTCAAAGATTTTGCAAGTTCCTCTGGATCCGACACCTCATTATTATAGACCAGCTCGTAATAATCCGGATACTCAGATTCAAGGGATCTGTGAAGTTTTGCTACCTGTTCTTGAATCCTGAACTGCTCAACCCGGTATTGCTGCAGTTTCACCTGGTCAGGCAGAGTGTCCTCCAGGCTTTCATTTATAAGCCTCTGGTAAACATGCAATTGCTTCTGCAGATCTGATTCCAGATTTTGAAGTGAATCCGGGATACCGGAAAGTTCAAGGGCATCCTCCCTGGCCAAAACCGATTGTAAGGTGGCGTATTTAGCCTTTTCAGCAATCCGGAAAGCATGTTTCAGGTAAGCAGGATCGGAATATACCTCATTGCAGGCAAAAGCCATTCTCACTCCTTCTTCGTATGTTTTTCTCTCATTTTCTGATAGATATAGTTTGCTTTCATCATTCAGGTAAGAATTCCTCAAAATCTCCGTTACCTGGATGGAAAAGTCGTATGTCATAAAAGCAGCCTTCAGATATTCATTGGTATCCTGAAAAGTAACTGGCATATTGGCCAGGTTTTCCAATGTAATAGCCTTTTTTTTCAGAAGCCGGAGATAAAACATCAAATCAGAAATCTTTTTCGGTTCAGGATTCTGATCCAAAGCCAGTAAATCATATTCCGGTGCCAGTGAATGTAATGATCGCTGGTAATTTCCCAGGGCAGCTTCATAATTTTTCACAAGTAGAGAATGATCCCCAAGGGATAAGTACATTTTTGCTGTACGTATGTTATTTTCCCCATGTAGCTTACGGATATAACTTAATGCCAGTTGATATTTCTCACTTGCTTCAGGAAATTTCTGTATGGAATCCAGAAGGACTCCATATCTCTGGTAATCATATGCAAGCCTGTGAAAGTCCCTCTCGTAATATTCAGTCTTTATTTGAATAGCCTCCTGAAGATATTCTTCTGCTTCCTCATATTTGCCAAGATAGATAAGGATATCAGCCAGGTAAGAAAAATACAGGGCCATACGGGTCGGATGTACCTCACTCTTAGTTTCCAAAATTCTGATCAGGTAATTGAATGCAGTTTGATACTCCCCAAGTTCCTTATATAAATGGCTGATATTTAAATACGTTATGTTTTCTAAACTCTGGTTAGGTACATCCTGGTTTTCATTGATGCTTAAGGCCTGTAGATAATTCTCAAGGGATGCCTTATAATTACCGCTGTACTTATTTATCCTGGCCCGGTTAACATAGATTCTGCTGAGATCAAAATAATCATTCCCATAAGCATTGATCATGATACTTTCAGCCTTGTCCAGGTAAAGATTAGCAGAATCAAGCCTGCCAGAGGCAATATAATAACTTGCCAGGGAGGCATACATTAATCCTAATTCAGGAAAATCAGGTCCAAATAAAAGAATATTATTCTCGATGCTCATCTGAGTATATTCCATCCATTTTTCCTGTCTTTCCGTCAGACTGTAAATCAGTCCCATGTTATAAAGAATTAAACCTTTCTCAATGGTGGGTTCATTCGTAATCTCCCGGTATGTATCATAAGCTTTCTGATAGTTCAATTCAGCGCTATCCAGATCGCCATAAGTAAAATATACTACCCCCAGGGCATTATAGATTCTTGCGGTTCTCTCCGGTCTAAGACCCAGCTCGCCTTCCAGGTAAAAACAGCCTGATAAAACCTCTAGTGCCTTTTCCTCCATTCCCAGGTTCAGGAATAATTTTCCCCGAACAAACTGAGCATCTGCCCAGCTTTCCGTATTCTTTCCGATATGTTCCACTATATATAACTCTGCCCTTTCCAATTGGACTGAAGCTTCAGAAAAGCGATTCATCATACGAAAGTAGTCCACCATACCAAGTTTGCATTCTGCGGACCTTTCATAAATTCCGAGCTGCTCGAATACCAGGTTTGAAGTATGATAATAATAGGGCAGGCTGTCATACAGGGAGCGCACGTACAAATGCTTTGCTCTTTCGAGATATTCCACTGCCATTTTTTCTTCCAATTCATTAGAGAATGAAGAGGCCGGCAATAGACAGGACCATAAGAAAAATGTAATAAGCAGGTATTTCCCGGTCATATTATTAAAGATATCGGATCTGTCAAAAGTATCAAACAAACAACATCCGGCAAAAACTCATTCTAAAACCTCATTAACCATAAAAAAGTAAAAAAAATATTTATGCCCTATCTGCCTGATTACATGCCTTTTATAAATTATTCAAATTTTATTTTCAAAAAAAAACGAAAAACACCGGCTACCTTTTCCTTTTTTTCTGATTAACCAATAGAGACGATTGACAAGCGGTATCCGAAAAGCTTAAATAGAGTAGGAAAATATTCAAACAAATTGATATGAAAACTTTAATTGAGAATTGGAAAGAATTATTCACAGATCAGCTGAATGAACAAGAAATGCTCCGTGTCAGAGGAGGTGATGGAGAAAATGAAAATCCGAATCCGCCTATTCTGAAGTAAAACCATACCAATACCAGGATTGAATCGATCTGAACGTGAATGAAACTATTCCATATTATGGAGATCTTCATATAGATGAAGGGACCAAGAAGCTCATATTGAGTTTGCTTCGAAGTATACGGTCAGTGGTTCCGGTGGTTCAGGCCCCGGACAGTTCTGACTCGGAAGAGGAACTCGAACATGCTGATCCCAATCACATCAGTAATGTTCTTGTTCTTGCCCGGAGACATTCAGGGGAGCTGGAGGGATTATTCAATCCGGATGAGCTTCTCCGCTACAGAAGGTATATATCTGATTACCATGAGATAATGCTCGAACTTGAGAGTACATTAAATGAAATAAAGATCTGTAGAAATTCAGCCTTGAAGTTTGCCTCGGGGATGGCTGAAATGGTCGAAGAAATAATACTGTTAACAGCAACTTCAGATGAATCTCCGGAACCTGCAGCAATAGCGAAAAGAAGGCAGGAGAGCATCGAATTCAATCCAGAGGGTATTAAATTAAAAGTAGTATGAAAAACAAATTACTAAGTATAGCTTGTAAATATATCATCTGTGATGGTTGCTGATATGATCCAGGACTGGTCAGATAAAACAATCCTGGTTGCTGAAGATGTCGCAGCCAATTACATGCTTATAGAAGCTGTGCTCAAAGCAACAAGGGCAACCGTGATATGGGCACAGAACGGCAAACAGGCTGTGGATGCATGTTTTCAGAATGACCACATTGATATTGTCCTGATGGACATACGTATGCCGGAGATGGATGGAATACTGGCCACCAGGGAGATTAAAAAGTTCAGAAAAAGCCTGCCCATCGTTGCCCAGACAGCTTTTAGTTTTAACGGTGAAGACAAGATGATCATGGAGGCAGGTTGTATCCAGGTAATTACCAAACCCATTAGTCCCAGTACCCTGCTCTCATGCATCAGGGAACACATATAAAACTGCATATTATTCCTATATTGGCTATACATTTTGGAGCCGGGAATTTATGGATACAAAACTCTTCTCAGAAGTATTTCTGCCCCTTACTTTGGCCATAATAACATTCGGACTTGGCCTGTCCATCACCTTTAAGGATATTCGTAACGTCATCTATCTACCCGGAAACATTGGTGTCGGATTATTCAGCCAACTTATCATTCTGCCCATTATAGCTTTTTCCATTGCCCTTGTAACCGGTCTCAGTGAAGAACTTGCAGTTGGATTGATCCTGATTTCCATCTGTCCTGGTGGTGCCACGTCCAACCTGGTCACTTATATGATCCGTGGCAATGTTGCGTTGTCAGTTTCAATGACAGTTGTTAACAGTCTCATCACAGTATTTACAATTCCACTTATTGCCTTGCTGGCTCTGAATGTATTCATGGATCAAAGCACCCGAATAGAGTTGTCTTTTATTGAATCCGTTCTGAATATCATTAAACTCACCGTATTGCCCGCAACAACAGGCATTCTGATCCGTCGATATTTTGAAAAGCTCAGCCTGCGATTGGAAGAACCCCTCAGGTTTATACTGCCCATCCTTTTACTGCTCGTTTTTTCAGGAGTGCTGTTTTTAGAAAATGGAGAAGGGGGTGTATCCATCACAGAATTTTTCAGGATACTGCCTTATACCCTGGCCCTGAACCTTATCGCCATGTCGGCCGGGTTTTATATTCCAGGGATATTCGGCATCAGGAAAAGAAACCAGGCAACGATTGCAGTCGAAGTGGGACTGCAAAATTCAACCCTTGCCATCTTTGTTGCGGGCAGTCTGCTTAATAATTATACAATTGCCATGGTAGCTGTAGTATATGGTTCATTCTCATTTTTTACTACCTGGGGATTCGGTTACCTTGCCAGAAAATATCTCTGATACCTGGATACAGCTCTGATATTCAAAACAGGAAAATTCCGGCAGGCAATATAAACACCCCATCTGCAACAATACCAAACCTCTCATTTTTCCCAAAAAAATCAGGAAACAAATGTATCATGGCCATAATAAGAGTCATGGCAAGGAGCAGTATCCCGGCAGATGAAGCAGATGACAGGGCTGCAACAGAAAAAGAAACAAAAATTAAAACCAGGGATAAGCTGAAAGATATTATCAGCAGAACGATAATCAGCAATCTACAGGCCCTGCCTCCAAATACAACTCCAAATGTTTTAAGACCCTGTAACAAATCTACAGGAAGTTCAAAAAATGAATAACTAAGAACATTTACAAGGACCAGACAGAAAAATGCTGAAAAGACAAGGAAGATTTTATAATCCGGGTCGATAAGCCGGAAAAAGTATGGAAAGATCCAGATCCCCCCGGCATACAATATGGCTATCCATACCTCCTTGAAGAAATACCTCTTCCGAAAAATCCTCAGGGAATTAAGAAGGAGGTATAAAACCAGGAGGAGCCCGCAAACAATACCTGTAAAAATCAC
Source organism: uncultured Bacteroidaceae bacterium (assembly GCA_963777115.1). GTDB lineage: Bacteria > Bacteroidota > Bacteroidia > Bacteroidales > SM23-62 > SM23-62. The sequence continues at coordinate 393,544 of CAVZPP010000016.1, forward strand.
CCTGGATGGCAGGAAAACAAAGCTGATCACCCCCCCAATAACAGCTGTGAAAATGGCAATATTGAATAGGACCCTGCGATATCTGAGATGCCAGATATAAACCGGTTTTTTTGAGTTTCCTCCTAGCCAGGAAGCGTCCGCCAGATGATCAAGGGTATAAACCAGCCATACAGACAGGCAGAGAATAAGGGGGATCAATGGAGGCTCATTACTGTTCAGCAAAGTGCCGGCAAACAGATATGAACTCAGAACTCCCAGCAGGATATCAATACTGAGCATACGTGCTGTAAACAGCAACCTGCCAAATATTTGGGTCTTAAAAATGATGTTCCAGGCTCTCGCCAAGATAAGGATGGTTCTTCGGTATCAAAGATGCTTTTGACAGCCAGAACCCGGTTACCAGGGCAAATAGTCCCGCAAAACCAATAAAACTTCCCAGTTCAATAAATCCAAACTGGAGAACACCGGTAGTGCCGGGGATAATTTGCATATAAAGATCTACATAATGGCCTGCGATAAGCACAATGAGCATGGACATAATTACCGGCTTGCTGCGACTGGTACGAGTTGGCAGAAGGACGATAAAAGGGATGAACCAGTTCAGGATGATCTCAGCAAAAAACAAGGTCTTCCAACCAGACTCCCAGCGGGTAACATAATACACTGTTTCCTCCGGAATATTACCGAACCAGATAAGCATAAACTGTGCAAACCAGAAATATCCCCAGACGATGGCCAGCATGAAAATGTACCGTGAAAAATCATGCAGATGATACCCGTTTAGAAATTCAAAATACCCCCTGCCGTTGAGAATTAACACTATCAAAATCAGGATGGCTGTGCCGTGGTAAAAAGCACCCACGAAATTCTTAAGAGCAAATAAGGTACTGAACCAGTGAACATCGATCGACATTACCCAGTCAATTGCAGAAAGGGTCATTGTAAGAGAAAGTATGAAAATAAAAATCTTGGAATAATGCTCGCTCTTATAAAACCAATCCATTCCCCCGGCCTCATCCTCCTTCAGGGATACCTTTCGAACCAGGCGTACCATTATAATCCAGAGGGCAAAGAAAAGTATCATCCGGATGTAGAAGAAAGGAACATTCAGGTAAGGGGACTTATGGGCAATCAGCTCATCATGAGCAAGAGCCTCAGTATGAGACCATTCGTAAAGGCTGTTCATGCCGAAAATAAGAAGCAGAAAAAAGAATGCCGCTACGGGGATGTACCCACTCATCGCCTCTCCAACCCGTTTGAATGCAGCTGACCAACCGGACTGGGTTATATACTGTAGGGCGACGAAGAAAGCCGCGCCCAACGCAAGCATCAAGAAATAATAATTATTTAGCAGGTAACTGGACCATGCACGTTCCGGATCCTGGCTGAACCCCACAATTGATGCCAGCAGTCCCACGAGAATAAATATCCCCGATACAATTTTAAACGCAGCTGAAAGATTTACTTTATCCTTCATTTATTTTGTGTTTGTAAGTTCGTCCTGATATATAAAATGGCTTTCCACCGATCTTCCGGCTGTATCATAAAGCCATGAGCACCCATCACTCCAAATCCAAGGGTTATGGTATGGTAAATCTCCCCGTCCGGCCGCTGGTTCATCTCCTCTGAAACCAATGTCCTTACGGGATATTTATAAACTCCAGAGGTAAACAGGTACCCTTTCCCATCTCCCTGCTCTCCATGACAGCTGGCACAGAATGCCCCGTAGACCTGCTCTCCCCTGTCAAGATTTTTTTGAGAGTATTCTATTGGATTAATAAGTTCCTTGCCGGCCCGTGTTCTTTCTTCCGTAGATGGACCGTAGGCAAACGGGAGTGCATCCCTGGATATGGTTCCCTCAACCGGAGCCTGGAGTGTCTTTCCATCTTTAAATACCGTATTGGGGGAATAGGTCTCGTAAGCATTCGAATAGGCCATATCCGGAAAATAATCCCAGCCGGGATGTTTACGCCCGCGGTCACAGCCTGAAAAGAAGATTATGCTTGCAAAAAGCAGTATCAGGAAGAACCTTTGCAAAAGTCCCTTTCTATTTCTCATCTTCATCCTCCTTTCTTATCTCGATGGCTCCGTTTCCTCTCATAATGTTTTCTGCAGCAGTCATCCCTTCAGCTCCTGCATCGGCATCATTCAGTACGATCACAAACATATCATCCGTAGCCCTGGGGTCATACATTTTATGTGTTTTCCCAGGCCAGAGTTTTGCCCTTCCCGAGAAGGTGGCCAGGCTTCCGATGGTCACAATAAAAATGGTCAGGATAATGGTTATTATGATAAAGGAGGGAAAGGAATTAAAGGGCTTGCCCCCGTAGTTTACCGGCCAGCTTATCACCGAGGTCCAGTACAGAAAGGCAAGTACACCCAGGGCACCTAGCAGTCCCAGGAAGTAAGCGATAATCTGCAACCTGGACTTTCTGCCCATTGCATGGATCACCTCATGAATGGGGTAGGGAGTGTATACCTCCTCTATTAGAATTTTTTTCTCACGGATCGCCTCAACAGCTTTGACCAGTTGAAACTCGTCATCAAAAACCCCGATGATATGTTTGGTGCTCATCTTATGATTTTTTCATTTTTTAATCGTATTTCCTTTTCCCCAGGTCCCTTACAGATTTAACCTCTGACACAGCGATCATCGGTATGTAACGGAAGAATATCAATACGCCTGCCAGGAAGATCCCGATGGTCCCAACATAAATCCCTATCTCTACCAGTGTAGGCGAGTAGCTTGCCCATGCAGAGGGAAGATAATCCTTGCTCAAAGAGGTAATCACAATATTAAACCTCTCAAACCACATCCCCAGGTTAATGAACAGGGAAATAATAAACATCATAACCAGGCTTTTCCTTACCTTCTTGAACCAAAATAATTGTGGGATTATGGCATTGCAAATAACCATTCCCCAGAATTGAACAGCATAATCCCCGGTAATCCGGTTATGGAAAAAAGTAAAAATCTCATATTCGTTGCCGGAATACCAGGCCAAAAATACTTCCGTGGCATAGGCAGTTCCCATAATTAAACTGATAAATACCAGGATACGGGCTATGGCATCCAGGTGACCATCCGTGACAAAATCCCCAAGTTTATAAAGTCCCCTTATAATAATCATCAGGGTCATCACCATCGCAAAACCGGAAAAGATTGCCCCAACCACAAAGTAGGGAGGGAAGAGAGTGGTATGCCAGCCAGGCTCAACAGAGACTGCAAAGTCGGTCGATACTATCGAATGAACAGACACCACGAGGACAGCTGCTATCCCTCCAAGAATAAAGGCAAGTGATTCAAATCGCAGCCATTGCCGGGAGGACCCGACCCATCCCATGCTGAAAAAACCATATATCGCTTTTCTGAGTTTTGACCTGCTGCGATCACGAATAGTAGCAAAATCAGGAAGCATACCGAGGTACCAGAACGAGAATGAAATCAGCAGGTAGGCGGAAATGGCTATGAAATCCCAGAACAGAGGGGAGTTGAAATTAACCCAGAGGGGACCCCTGGTGTTTGGATAGGGGAAAATAAAAAATGCCAGCCAGATCCGCCCCATATGGAGAGCCGGAAAAATAGCTGCACAGCCTACTGCAAATACGGTCATAGCCTCAGCCGCCCGGTTAATTGAAGTCCTCCATTTCTGCCTCAGTATCAGCAGGAATATCGAGAAAGCAGTACCTGCATGTCCAATTCCGATCCACCACACAAAATTAATGATGGCCCAACCCCAACCTACAGTATTGTTGACACCCCAGGTTCCTAATCCCTTGGTGACAGTGAGATAAATGGAATACATCCCCCAGATGCTGGCAAGGCTTGCCAGTGTCATCATAGCGAACCACCACTTTCCCGGTTTGGTTTCTGTAGAGGCAAGTATCTCACTGGAGATCTGCCCGTAGGTTTTATCTCCGATAATTAGTGGCCCTCTTACATCTCTGTTATACATATATAATCAAGCTTTTATATTTCTTACTTTCGTCAGGTAACCTACGGAGGGCAGTGTGTGCAGTTCCTCCAGCAGGTGATAGTTCCTTTCATTCCTGAAAAGCTTAGAGACCTTGCTTCCCTCATCACTCAGATCACCAAATACCAGGGCGTCTGCGGGACAGGCCTGGACACAGGCGGTCTTGATCTCTCCATCCTCAAGCTTACGCTCTTCCAATTTTGCCTGAAGTTTCTTTTCCTGGATTCGCTGGACACAGAAAGAACATTTTTCCACGACTCCTCTTTCCCTTACCGTAACATCCGGGTTCAGTACCATTTTACCGAGCTGAGAATTCTGATGAAAATCAAATTCCTGGTTATTAACATAGGCAAACCAGTTGAATCTACGCACTCTGTAGGGACAGTTATTAATGCAATACTTTGTGCCGATACAACGGTTATAGGACATCTGGTTGAGTCCCTCGTTGCTGTGGTTTGTGGCCGACACGGGACATACATTTTCACAGGGTGCATTATCACAATGCTGGCACATAACCGGCTGATGGTAAACCCTGGGGTCGTTTGGAGAATCGGAGTAATACCGGTCTATCCTTATCCAGTGCATAATCCTTCTTCGTTTGACCTCCTCTTTCCCGACAACGGCAACATTATTTTCAGACTGGCAGGCAATGGCGCAGGCAGAACAGCCTATACATTTATTCAGATCTATGGCAAGTCCCCAATGGTGACCGTCAAACTCAGGTTTATCATAAAGCGATGTATGGTGCTCTTCCACATGTTGGTGCAGATGGTTCCCCGCATGCCGGTCCTCCAGGTATTTTTCAAGGCTTGTCTCACGGACAATTTCCCTTCCTTCCATGGTATGATGTTCCTGGGTCTGGGCCAGCTCGTAAATTTTTCCGGTTTTAACAATTACCACCCCCCGACTGTAGTTGAAGATTTCTCCCTGATGAAGGGATTTCATGGAAGCTGCATTGGTCCCAACACCCGAAGCCACTTTTCCACTTACCGTCCTGCCATAACCTGCAGCTATGGAAACCGTATGATCGGCCTGTCCCGGTTGAATAAGCACAGGGAGTTCTATACCATCATTAATTTTTACCACATCCCCATGACTCAGTCCCAGCCTAGCGGCCAGTGTCAAAGACACACAGGCTGCATTATCCCAGGTAAGCTTTGTAACCGGATCCGGTAATTCCATAAGCCAGGGATTATTAGTGTCTTTTCCTGCGCCCATAGCGATGCTCTCGTAAACCTGGACCTCAATATCATCCGGCGAACCTGTTTTACCTGTCCCTTCCATGACAGCTTTGAATTGTTCATGAGATATGGAAGGCTGCCTTCCGGATTCCTGTCCCGTTTCGAAAACACCATCCTGAAGGGCCTGATTCCAGAAATCAGTAAAATTTCTGTACTTCGTTTGAAGTTTATGAATGTTTTCTTTCCAATGGGACTGGACAAAGCTGAGATATTCATCTTCCCTCCCGCTCCATTTAAGCAGGCTGTCCTGCACCTGGCGGGTATCGAAAAGTTGCTGAATGACGGGTTGCTGAAGACTGTAATAAGCAGTTCCCGGGTTTGCATCGTTCCAGGATTCAAGAAAATGGCTGTCCGGACATACATAATCAGCAAGTGCGGAGGTTTCATCGGGCTGGACTGAGAAAGAGATGCTCAAACCGGTTTTTTCTATACCTGAGATAAAACGATCTGCCTGGGGATAATCATACGCCGGATTTACATTATAGCATAAAACTGCATCTATCCTGCCCTCATTCATTTCATCAACCAGGCGGATCATATCGGAACTTATCCCCCTTCTAAGGTTAAGTGTTGAGCTGAAATCTATGGTAGTCCCGTAATTCTCAAGCAGGAAATTGATCTCGTTGACAATTTGCTGGACGGCAGGATCATTGGAACCTGAAACAATCAGCGATCGTCCCTTACTATCCAGAAGTTCCTGTGCAAGTTCTCCTACAGGTAGTGGTGAATCAGGAGCCGTATAAACTTTTGAACCCGTCTTTCTCGCAATCAGATTGTAAAGTCCCGCAAGGATTAACCTCTCCTCTGAGGGTTTGATCCTAATTCGGGTATCTGCATTACTTCCGGTAATCGACATGCCGGTTTCAAACTGATAGTGCCTGGACATAGCTGGAGATTCACTGTCCAGTCCCCTTCTACCCGTATACTGAGCTGTATACTCTGCCGGTGACAGCCATGTTCCTAGAAAGTCCGCCCCAAATCCTACAATAATATCTGCTTTATCGAAGTGGTAAGCAGGTATGGCAGCCTTTCCGAAAGAGACTTTGTTCGCGCGTATCATTCCTGAAGCGGATGATGTATCGTACCAGACCACTTCTGTTCCCTTGTATTTCTTCTGAAAGGCTTTGAATACAGATTGGGTAGATGGACTAATAAGCGTTGAGCTCAGAAGTACAATTTTACCGCCCCTGTTACTTATTTCCTCAAGCGCTGTGACAATCTCCCTGTCGGCATCTTCCCAGCTGATTTCTTCTCCATCTTTGAGGGGATGCTTGTAGCGTGAGTCATCATATAGGCTCAGAACTGAAGCCTGTACCCTTGCAGTCGTACCCAGGGCACCGAATCCGGAGCGCTCATTGGGTTCTATTTTGATCGGTCGCCCATCCCTGGTCTTAACCAGTATACCGGCATATTCCACTCCATCGAAAAACGTAGAGGCATAATACTTCGCCATTCCAGGGGTTACCTCCTCAGGTCGGATCAGAAAAGGGATGGCTTTTTGAACCGGTCTCTCACAACTTGCGGCAAGAGCCGCTGCACCCAGGCTGAAACCCCATAGTTTCAGGAAATCCCTCCTGGAGGCAGGCTGATCTACCGTCTTGCTGTCGAGCAAATCAATAACGGCATTCTTATGTTTATGTGCCTGGACTTCCCGGCGATCAACGCTCAGGTTATCTCTTTCTTCCAGGCTTTTCCAGTATTTTTTCATAAAGAAATCATTAAACCTAATAATGGCATTTCATACACTCAATCCCTCCTATATCCTCAACACTTACCCCTTCCCGCTTTCCTGATGCCAATTCCTTATGGAGTTTCTCATACTTCTCATAAAATGCATTGTCAATAAACTGTACTTCTGTATCGCGGTGACAATTAACGCACCAGCCCATGGACATATCATGCACCTGGGTAAGTATATCCATTTCTTCAACCGGACCGTGACAAGTTGCGCATTCAATCTTCCCGGCATTAACATGCTGAGCATGGCTGAAAAAGACATGATCCGGTAATGCCCATACCCGGTTCCAGATGATTGGCTCGCCCGACTCAGCTGCCCTTATAATTTTGTTGATCTCAAAACTGCCTGAGCGTGTACCCTCCTTCACTACCAGGCCATGGCAATTCAGGCAAACTCCTGCAGATGGAATGCCGGCTGATTTGCTGTGTTCAGCTGTATTATGACAATAAAGGCAGTCTATCTTATTTTGTCCCGCATGAATTGCATGGGAGAATTTTATTGGCTGGTCCGGTGCATACCCGGGTGAACGTCCAATGGCAATAGCCTCTCTTACTATAGTATCACCGATATACACCAGGGAGGCAAGGATCACGATGGCATGTAAAAATTTGAAAGGGACCTTCTGTGTAATAGCCATATCTGTTACGGCAAGAAATATCAGCAGGAAGGCGAGAACAAACAGAAACCTTTTTGTCACAGCGGGTTTTTTAACCGACAGACCTTCTTCCATGACAACCTCCAGGTAGCCCTTGATCAGCTTGAGGTCATCTTCCGAGAGATCATAGTTCCGGTGAACCTCAGACATCATAATTCCGCTGGGGGCCAGCACTGCGGAAACAAACTCATCCATGGTTTTCTCATGACTAATTATGGCAATATCATAGGCAGAAGGATTCCAGTTGAGAGTATCCAGTTCCATGGTATTATGACAACTTGCACATGAAACTGCATCCTCTCCCATGGGAATAAGGCCATAGAAAAGTCGTTCCCCCCTTTTTAACTGCACATGGCTGAACTCTCCATGAATACCATGCGAATCAGGATCCCCTCCCTTATCATCTGAACAATAAAGACTTAAGGGGAGGGCAAACAGTAATAAAAGGAGAACTAGTTGTTTAAAGGGACTTCGTGGCTTCTTCATCAGTCAGATCATTGGGTCTTAATGGAAAAAAGCAAGGGGTAGGTCAAATATATAAAAAAAGTTCACAGCCCCTTTCTAAATAATTTCCAAATATGATCAACGGTAAAGATTAACGAAACCGGTCTTTTCAAAACGGCCGGAACCACTTACATCACGAATAACGTAATAATAGGTTCCTGGCAACAACTCCTGGCCGGAAAGATTCCTTCCGTCCCACATAAGAATGGGAGCTTCAGCCTTATAAACCATCACACCAGAACGGCTGAAAACCTCCAGGCTGTAAACAGTTACCCCGTTTGACTTAACAATGAACAGATCATTCTTGTTATCGTCATTAGGGGTGAATACATTGGGACAATCAAGAGAATCTCTTACCGTTACGGTCCGGGTCGCCTGTGACATACAACCGAATGGATGGGTGACCCTTAGCCTGGCATCGTAATCCCCGGCCTCCTGGAACCTGTGAATAAGGGTGCGGGTATCCCCGCTGCCCCCATCACTTAATATCCATTCATACGAATAATTAACAGAATCGACGGGTTGAGGGACCCCTTTCAAAACCACCGTAAAGGTTCCCATTTCGAGGGTATCAGACCAGATGAATCCCTGCCTGGGCGTTGAATGTACACTAATGTACTCCCGCTTGGAAAAATCATTCCCGTCTGTCTTTATACTAACTTCATAGGTACCTGCCGTATCATAAAGAACAGTCTGGGGATCCAATCCGCTGGTTGTTTCTCCATTCCCAAAATCCCAGTCCACCGAAGTAACCGTATTTGTAAAATCACTGAATGTAAAAATTACCTCAAGGGAATCGCAACCTTCGGTCTTATCTGCATAGAAAGTGATTTGAGCAAGGCCGGGGAATCCGGCGCAGGATAGTATAAAAAGAAGGCTGTACCTCAAAATCTTCATTTGCAGCTTATTGACCCAAATATATTAAAATTGGCCGCAATGGCTTTATATATTTCTAGTTAATTTTTTAACAAACCGAACCTGGCTGAGAAACTCTTTGGCAAAAACCCTGATTACCGTGTATAAGGGAATTCCTATAATCATACCCGGTATCCCGGCCAGGGTTCCGGCAATAAGAATCACCAGGAAGATTTCCAGGGGATGGGCTTTAACACTGGTTCCGAATATCAGGGGTTGAAAAAGAAAATTATCTATCAGTTGTACACAAATAATAACTGCAAACATGGAAATCACCATGGGAAAAAGTTCTGCTGAAAAATCCATATGCAGGTTATTAGCCACTCCAAGAAGTATCCCGATAGATCCTCCGAGGATAGGTCCAAGATAAGGTATCACATTTATTAGTCCGACGATTAATCCGATGGTTAAAGCAAGGTTGAACTCAATGCCGACAATACTCATCCCGATGGTTATTAATATCATCATGCCACTGGCCTGGGCCAGTAATCCTACGAAATACCTCATTAATAAATGCCTTACCGATTGCATGGCATTTCGAATGGACTCTTCATGTTTTTCCTTGAACATGAGAACAATGGCGTCAGTGATGACGGATTCCTGTTTTAGTAGGAAAAACGTAATGAAGGAAATAGAAAACACTGCAATCAGCATGTTACCCATCAATCCAATCATGGATCCAAAAAAATTACTTATAACATTGAGGTTAAGAATGCCTTTGATTTTCTCACTGAAAAAACTATCCAGGCTGGGAGCCTCATCATCTCCTGAATTATATTGGTCATAGATTTTCTCAACCAGGTCTATGGGTTGTTCAAGTTTCCTGACCAGCATATCCGAGTCAATTTGTGAAAGCTCATTTGCTTCATTGACAACCAATGGCACAAACAGCCTGAAGAATCCGAAAATAATCAACCAGATCAGCAGAAGAATAACCATGGCCGAGACACCCTCGGGTAGTTTGAACCGCCCAATACGGATCCGATCAAGAATGGCAACAAGGGGTCTGAAAATCAATGAAAGAACTGCTGCCGTAAGAATATAAATCACAATTGCTGAGAAATACCACAATAAAAAACCCAGCGCGACAAGACCAATAAAAATGAGAAAATATCTGAGAGTTGAATTCATTAACACAAATGTAGGTAAACTTATTTTAAGTATTTTAGTCCCCCAAACAAAGAAGAAATGCAACAATATTTGGAGCTTCTTGAGCATGTAATTGACAAAGGCAGTGAGAAATCAGACCGTACAGGCACAGGTACTAAATCGGTGTTTGGTTACCAGATGCGATTTGATCTTGAGAAAGGCTTTCCTGTTCTGACAACAAAAAAACTTCACCTCAGGTCAATCATTCATGAACTCCTGTGGTTCATAAAAGGGGAAACCAATATTGATTACCTCAAGCAGAACAAGGTAAGTATCTGGGATGATTGGGCAGATGAGAATGGGAACCTCGGACCCATTTATGGATATCAATGGAGAAAATGGCCCGCAGGAGGAGACCGGCAGGTAGACCAGATCAGCCAGGTAATTAAAAGCATCATAGAAAACCCCGATTCCCGGAGACATATTGTGAATGCCTGGAACGTAGGAGTTATTGACCAGATGGCCCTTCCTCCATGTCATGTCCTGTTCCAGTTTTATGTAAATGAGGGCCGTTTGTCCTGCCAGTTATACCAGAGGAGTGCCGATATATTTCTGGGTGTACCCTTCAATATTGCTTCCTACTCCCTGCTACTGATGATGATGGCTCAGGTAACTGGACTGAAACCAGGAGAATTCGTTCATACATTCGGTGATGCTCATATTTACCTGAACCATATGGAACAGGTAAAACTACAGCTCAGCAGAGAACCAAGAACTCTTCCGGAAATGAAGTTGAATCCCAATGTAAAGGATCTTTATGCCTTCCAGTTTGAAGATTTCGAATTAATTAATTACGATCCCCACCCACATATAAGAGGGGAGATATCCGTTTGAATATAATATCCGTTTGAATATGATTTCCATAATCGTCGCCATAGCAGAAAACTACGCCATCGGAAAGAATAACGATCTTCTCTGGCATATCCCGGAAGACTTGAAACGGTTCAAACATATCACCAGCGGACATAAGATTATTATGGGGAAACGGACCTATGAATCCCTGCCTTACAGGCCACTAAAGAACCGGACCAATATTGTTATCTCAGATGTACCCGGAGATAGCTATCCCGGCGCCATAATGGCCTTTTCAATTGAAGAAGTACTTCAACACTGTGGTCCCGAAGAAGAATGCTTTGTTATCGGCGGGGGAATGGTTTACAAACAATTCATGGAAATTGCTGACAAGCTTTACATTACCTGGGTCCATCGTGAATTCGATGCCGACACTTTCTATCCTGTAATTGATCCCCAAATATGGGAAGAAACGGAAAGGGAAGAGGGGGATGGAGAGGGACTGGATTTCACATATTCTTTTGTGAACTATCTCCGCCGAAAATAATTTTTCACCGGTCGAAGGTAACTCCCTGCCAAAAACCATATCATGTACCACGCATCAGCATGTCCGAATAAGATTCACTGATCAGGTGCTCCTTTTCTATTTTAAAATCCTTCATTAATTCCGAACATTGGACTTCCAGGTATTCTTCACTCATATCTCCCTCCTCACTTTGTGCTTCAATTTCCACAAATGTCCCCAATCCTGATACCCGGTCAAGGTGTACCTTAATATTATCCAGGAAATATATTTCCCTTCTCTTATCTACTACTACCATTTCACCCATGGTTTTTCCCAGAATTTCCTTAAGGGAAGATCCCTTTTCGGTTTTATAAAGTATGCAATGGCTGGTCTTAGGTCCTTCCTTATTGGGTCGTTCATAGTATATAAGGTTATTTTCAATACTCCCCTCACGTAATTTCACTCTTCCGGCGTCGGTATTGAAGTAGGTATCCACCTGGTGGTCCTCTCCCCTGAAATCAGCATCAAGAGCGGACAATATGTTCCTGATCATTTCATGCTCGCTGCTGCGGGCTTTGATCTCAACATTAATAACTTTCAATCGAATCTTGTTTTTAAGAAAAAAATCATAATTTAGGTCACCAAGTTATTAACCAAATCCCAGACTATGAAAAAAATAATTTTCTTTCTAACATTTCTGTTTCTCTCCTCAGCCTTTCTTTCCGCCCAGGCTGACAAGGTGGTTGGATTCTGGCTCACTGAAAAGGGTACATCCCAGGTTGAAATATACAAGGGGACCGACGGTAAGTATTATGGAAAAGTAAGCTGGCTTGAAGAACTTAATGAGGACGGGAAACCAAAAGTTGACTCTGAGAATCCCGATCCTAAATTACAGAACCGCCCTATCCTTGGCTTGCCATTGCTTCAGGGCTTAGAATATGACAAAAAAGATGAGGAATGGGTCAATGGAACAATCTATGATCCCGATAACGGAAAAACCTATGATTGTTTCATGTGGTTCGAGGAAAATGATAAAGAACTTCAGATGAAAGGATTCGTTATGGGAATGAGATTCATTGGCAGAACGTCTGTATGGAAAAAGGAACAGGATAGAAATAATTAAATTATATCTTCACATCCATTAGCGGGCCTCTCTCCGGGGCCCGTTTTTTTTTACTAAAGCGTTCATTTTCGTACACAACTGTCTCAAAACCGTTCACTTTTAGCTAATATAAGATTTTAAGATCTTATTTGTATTCGTCTCTATATTAGTTCTTTATATTTTTTGGCACGTAATGTGTAAGTGGTTTATCGAATCTGAAAACGTAAACAACAAAACAATATAGAAATGAAAAGGACCACAGCAATCGTAACCCTGGCAATTGGACTCACAATACTGTTTTCCTCGACCCTGAAAGCGAATACTACGGCCTCCTTTAATGAGGTGTCAAAAACAACGATTACTGAAATCAGTCATGAGAGCGAGATCATAGTACAGGACTGGATGCTTCGCTTCGATTCTGCCCCCGAGGCAGCTGAAAAGGCAGCCGAAAAGGAAATCAGCTTAGAATTCTGGATGATCAACCCAGAATGGAATGACAATTCCGAGCAGATGATAACAGAAACAGAAATTGAACTGGAGGATTGGATGACAAGGTCATTTGTCGAGGAAAATTGGGTTATTGCCCAGCAGGTACCAATACTTTAATAACATCCTAATCGGAAAACAATATATAGTTTGAATAGAATAAGAAGTTCATTTTAGGTTTAGTGGTTTTTACTTTGCAAATGCACCCGTTCCCCAACGGGTGTTTTTTTTTGCCGATTTCTGAGATTCATTTACCGGGAATAAGTATCTGTTCACCGATTTTGAATTTATCGGCAGGAAAAAATATCTGATTTTGCAGCATAAACCAAATAACCAAGAACCAGATGTCATCTTTATCATCCATCCAGACTTTCCTGGAGCCAAAGGAACTTGCCATTGCAGGTGTTTCAAGAAATCCAAAGAAATTCGGACGCCATGTCTATGAACATTTAAAGAAAAATGGGTACAAAGTTTATCCTGTAAATCCACATATGGATAATATCAATGGGGATAAATGTTATTCAAGCATTGATGAACTCCCAGGGAAGGTAGATCGTATCTTCATTGTCACTCCTGCAAAGTTAACGGAAGAGAGTGTTAAGTCGTCTCTGAAGAATGGTATCCGGAATATATGGATTCAGCAACGTTCCGATACTCCGGAGGCCCTTGAACTGTTAAAGGACGAAGATGTAAACCTGATCCATAACAAATGTATCTTTATGTTCGCTGACCCTGTGAAAGGCCCCCATAGATTTCACCGGGGAATAAGTAAACTCTTCGGTTCTTACCCAAAATAAAATCAAAAACTATACATTATGAAAACCTTACTAAGTATATCAGCTGCTATTCTTATCCTGGCCGGAACATCATGCTATTTTGACAGTAGTGAGGCCGTTTTCGGGAATGGGAAAGTGGTATCAGAGGAAAGGATGATTGAAGATTTCGAAGGATTAAGGGTCAGTTCCGGCATTGATGTTATCATGAAACAGGGAGACAAGATTTCCCTCTTGCTGGAAGCAGATGAGAATCTTCACGAGTCCATTAAAACGGAGGTAATAAATAATACCCTGAAAATCCACACTTCCGGAAAGATCAGAAAGGCCAAAACAATGAAAGTATACCTTATTTACAAAGACCTGAATTCAATCAAAGTAAGCAGTGCAGGTGATGTCAGGGGAGAAAACACATTACGTACAGAAATTCTGAGTATAGACCTGAGCAGTGCAGGCGATTTGAGATTGGATCTGGAAGCCGATGAGGTAAACTGTAATATTAGCAGTTCCGGGGATGCCCGTTTATCGGGAACCACTAACCTACTGGATGCAGACCTGAGCAGTGCAGGAGACCTGTATGCCTATGAACTCATTGCCAAAGAATGCAAAGTGAGCTGCTCAAGTGCAGGTGATGCACGTGTTTATGCCAGCGAGAAACTTGACCTCAGTTCCTCCAGCGCCGGAAGCATCTATTATAAGGGAGAAGCCAGGGACGTATCAGCAAAGAAATCCAGCGCCGGAAGTATCACTAAAAAATAAGTCCCATTTAAAAAACAAGCCCAACACGGGCATCCATAAGGTCAGCCACATGACCATGAGACTTGATATTGATACCCAGGTAAAACTGCCCGGCAAATCTGAAATTCAGACCGTATCTCTGGTATGCACGGTTTCTTGCCGGGTAGGGTTCATAGTAATATATCCCCCACTGATAGAGAAATGAAAAACGGCCAAAGAGGAGATCAATTCCCAGGAGAACAGCCGCCCGGTTATGGTCGGGTGCGGCATCGGGGTCGTTAATATACAGGCGACGGATTTGCTCCTTAAGCGAATAATCCGAGATCCATTCTGTACCGGCATTCAGGGCAAAGATCCTTCCCGCAAGGTAATTATAGTAAATTCCTGCTCCGATAACCGGATATCGCTGATCCTCTCCTTTTTCTGCATTTTTTGCTGATCCCAGGATATAGGCATCGAACCAGCATTTATCGGTATACAGGACCTGCATTGTGTCCTTTGCCCTTTCGGGGAATTTAACTTCCTGGAAACTATAATCAATACCGGCATTCAGGGTTGGAAAATTCATCCCCACATTGGGCTGTTTTAGTCCCCCGTTCGAAATATGATTATAGTTAAATGCAAGGCGGGTATTCACCCGGTTACTAAACCTGTAATTCAGGGCTGCGTTCAGGGTCACCACAAAACTCAGGTGATCACTGAAGAAAAAATTATCCGGGTTGGTTTCAGGATCATAGACTTTTGTGAGCAGCGCGGGACCGATACCGAAACGGAAGGATATTCTGAGGTTTTTCTTTGGCCGGATAAAAGGTTCAATATAGGGATAGAGTGCAACTGAATGCCCCAGAACCTCAGGGAAGCCAAAGTTGAAATAATTCAATGAAAAACCGGTTCGTGGATAGCAGTAACAATGTTTCCAGGTTCTCTCACGCATGAGATGCCAGGCCAGGTCCGCCTCCAATCCCCAGGGATTGGAATTGGAAATTTCTGCAATTGCTTCCGAATGGGGAATAATAAACCCATAATGTCCCCTGACACCCAGGCTAAGAGGATTTTTCAGCTCTTCAGTATCCTGGCATTCCGTAGTATGGGACAGGCAGGTACCAATCAGAAAGATAAATAAGAATCGCAATGCCCAATGTCTCATCCTGAATCAAAGTTATGGAAGACAGGGGATTAATCCAACAATATCAAAACCCTATGGGATAGGTAAATTTCAGGAAAACGGTCTGGTGATCATAGTATCTTTTCTCATCGTGATCAAAATAATTGTTTCCTGCATAGATCAGGTAAAGGGCCCCAAATGGTGGTTTAAAGCGCCAGCCGAACTGCCCGTACAAATAGATTCTTTCATTATAGGAATTATGCTGGGCAAACAACCTCAGCCATAAATTATTGGTAAAATAATAATCCAGTGTTAGTATATTCAGAAGGGTACTGTGTTCGAGTCTTATATCGGAATAGGCAATGGTATCGGGTTCAAAATTCAGCCATGACATATCGTATCGGACATTCAGCTTTGAAACTGGTTGAACAGAAAATCCACCGCTGAGCATATTCATTTTCCGGTTGAAATTCCTTCCGAATGTATAGGAGATGGCAGCATGGGAGGAGGCATCGGTATTGTAACCGATCTGGTTCTCATAGAAATAATTGTAAAAACCTATATCCTGGGGATTTCCGGTTCCGTCTGTCGTACTGCGAATCTGGTAACGGTTATCATAATACAATCGGTAGCTGAAGCGGTTGGTAAGATAGAACCTTATATAATCACGGAATGTGTAGCCTCTGAGATTACCATCAATCCCCCAGTATACTTTATTCCCTGCCGATACCCTGATATACCGGAGAAAGTTATTATTAAGCCAGAAGGTATAGTTCAGGTCAGCATCCAGTTCATGCCTGTCATCATCTGAGAGGAAACCCGTCTGGTTAATATTATCCTTCATCTCTTCCCCCAGGCGGGTATACCGGATATGGACATGATATTTATTTGTCTCATTGGCAATTCTCAGAAATCCCCCACTGTGTTTCAGCAGATCGCCTGGATAGGAGCCCAGTAATTGTCCCGTTATCTTCCATCGCTCTCCGGGATTCATTACCCAATCCAATCCAAAAGAGCGGCTGAATGTGGTATCAAAATCAGATTTGTCCACAAATATTGCCCCCAGGGTAGAAGATTTGAAAACATCTGCTTTAACCCTCGCTGCCGTAAAAAAGGCTGCAGGCTTGCCCTCCTCCAGGTCCTCCACCGACCTAACATTCAATACGTTCATGGCATACCTTCCCGCCTTGCCGGTAAACTTTGCCCCATAGCTGATATCACCTATCCTCCTCGAGTAAAAGGGTTGATAACGCATGGAAAACATCTCATTCCCCTCCTGGAAAAACAGTCGTTTCTCGGGAAAATTAATTTCCCAACCACTCAGGTCAATCTGCACCCGGTCTCCTTCCACGGATGCGAAATCCGGGTTTACCGTTGCATTCAGACTCAGGTTTGACGAGATATTAAGCAGGATATCTCCTCCCGCATCCGGTATCAGTTTATTATGGCTGCCGGTAATATCGCTGTCTTCAAACCTCAGGGATGCATAGGGAAATATCAATAGTCTTTTGGGCCTGGAAGGGGGAATTATACCTGTTATATTCCCGCCCTGTGAAATCCGGTAATTATCAGACATTTCTCCTGACCACCAGGCAATTTCAGAATTCGACACCAGTATCCTTCCAAAATTTACTCCCCAGGCATTCATACTGGACTTATACTTAAGGCTTGCAAAAGGTATGGCTACCTCGCAAACCCATCCCTGGGGTGTTGCTGAAGCTGAAGCTTTCCATTCAACATCCCATTCGTAATTGATGTTCCTACCATCATCTGTGATCTTATAATCTGTTTGGGTTCCTAAGGGATTGACAGTAAATCCATAGGCACTTCGGTTATCGCCATAGGTATCAATGACAAGGATCACCGCATCATCACCGCCCATTACCTTATCCCTCATCTGAATATTAGCAGTAACAGGGTTTTCTGGTCCCTGCCTGCATTCAAAAGCAAAGTAGATAGTCAAACTGTCCGATACAGTATACACCCTGGTTTGAACAGAAGCCTCGCTTCCTTTATCGGGTTCCATCTGGGTAAATCCACTGGCCGGAAGGGATGCATCCCATTCTCCCGGACTTATCACACCGTCAATCACAGGAGAAGAAGCTACGACAGGTGTAGAAAGGCTTTTTTGTCCCTCTGATATGGAAAGAAAAATGACTGAAATCAGCAAGAGAGGGATGAGATATTTCACTATTGACAAGATTTGTGAAATTCAGATTTTCAAATTTATCAGTCTGCCAATTCTTTCGCCGGTCGACTCCAGCAAATAAGGTGTTTGCCGGATAGCCTCCTCCAGAGTCATGGGTCTGTCCATTATGGATACAATGGCGTCAATTCCTTTGCTGTATAGCACCTCAGCTCCTTCGCTGACCGTCCCTGCAACGGCAATTACAGGCTTATTATGTTTTTTGGCAATTTCTGCCACACCGAATGGTGTCTTTCCGAACTGGGTTTGAAAATCGATGCTCCCTTCGCCCGTAATAACCAGGTCTGCCCATTTTATCGATTCCTCCAATCCAATTCTTTCGGCAATGGCCGGGACTCCCTGTACCAGTTTTCCGTTGAGAAAGGCTATCAAGCCTGCCCCCAATCCCCCTGCTGCACCTGCGCCCGGTACCGACTCCACATCTTTCCCCAGCTGTTTATGTATCAGTCCCGCGAAAACAGACAGATTACTGTCCAGCATATTCACCATGGATTCATCCGCTCCTTTCTGGGGTCCGTAAACCAGGGATGCTCCAGAGGGACCGGTAAGTGGGTTGCTTACATCACAGGCAACAAGAATACTGGTTTTTCGAATCCTTTTATCCAGTCCGGTCATATCAATATCCCTGACCTCCCCCAGGACACCTCCCCCATGTTTGAGGTGATCCCCCTCCTTGTCGATAAATTTTACTCCCAGGGCCATGGCCATTCCGGTACCACAATCGTTCGTAGCTGACCCTCCAATGCCAAGTAAAATAGTCCGGCATCCCTCATCCAGTGCTTCCCGGATTAACTCACCTGTACCATAGGTACTGGTAATCCAGGGATCCCTCTCATCCGGACGGATAAGCTCAATCCCGGAGGCCGCTGCCATTTCAATTACTGCGGTATCACCGTCTCCCGACACTCCAAATTCCGCTTCTATCTTCCTCATCAGGGGGTCATGAACCTTCACCTTAACACGCCTGCCTCCTGTGGCATCAATGACCGATTCCACCGTTCCTTCTCCCCCATCTGCCATAGGCACAATCTTTACCTTGGCCTTGGGCATGGCCCTTAGCAGGCCTTCCTTCAGGGAGGCACCCACCTTCAAGGCGGACAATGAATTTTTAAATGAATCCGATGCAATAAGGATTTTCATCGTTCTTTCGAATAGTTCTATAAAAATAACATAATTATAGAATATGCCGGATTGTTCTCAAATTAATAGTCCATCTACACAAAATTGTTTTCTATATGAGGAAAAACCTTATTTTAGCTTTCAAAGAATTACAAACCTAAATCCCAAACCATGCCCACTGGAATTCTAGCACTTCTCGCCTTCATACCGATCGCAGTAATTTTCATCCTTATGGTCGGCTTTCGCTGGGGAGCCACTAAAGCTATGCCGGTCGCTTTCTTTTCAGCCCTGCTCCTTGCCCTATTTGTATGGAAAACACCGGGGAACTGGATTCTTGCCTCCTCTGTCAATGGCATTGGCATTGCCATCCAGATCCTTCTGATCGTATTCGGAGCCCTTGCAGTACTGTTTACACTGAGGGAAAGTGGTGCCATTGAAGCCATTAATATTGGATTCACCAAAATTTCACCCGACCGGAGAGTACAGGCCATTATAATTGCCTGGTTTTTTGGAAGTTTTATTGAGGGTGCCGCCGGATTCGGAACCCCTGCAGCCCTGGCTGCCCCCCTTTTACTTTCCCTGGGATTCCCTGCACTGGCCGCGGTTATGGTTTCCCTGATAGCAAATTCCACCTCTGTTTCTTTTGGGGCAGTCGGTACTCCCACCCTTATTGGAGTGGGACAAAGCACCAATACTCCTGAGATTATTCAGCAGATTACCGAGGCCGGGATGCAGTATAATGATTTTATTTACCAGGTTGGGGTATGGACTGCCCTGCAACATGCATTGCCTGCCATATTTGTACCCCTTATCCTGGTCGCCATGATGACCCGGTTTTTTGGTGAAAAAAAGAGCATTAAAGAGGGACTGGCAATCTGGCCTTTTGCTATTTATGCCGGACTGGCATTTGTCGTTCCCTATGTACTTGTCGCATGGTTACTCGGACCTGAATTCCCGAGTCTCCTGGGTGGTTTAATTGGACTCGGCTTAGTCCTTTTAACAACCCGGAAAGGGTTTCTTGTTCCAAAAGAAACCTGGGATTTCCCTGAAAAGAGTACCTGGGAGAGCAGCTGGTCCGGCTCCATATCTATGAGTACATCCCAGGCAAAAAACAAGATATCCCTGCTGATGGCATGGATGCCTTACATCCTGATCGCCGTCCTGCTGGTCCTGACCCGGGTCAGGTCACTGCCCTTCGGAACATGGATAAAGTCCATTATGACCATCTCCTACCAGGGACTTTTTGGAACGGACATCAGTAACACGTTTAATATTCTTTACATCCCCGGAGTTCTCCCCTTCATCCTCGTGGCATTGATCTGCATACCCATGTATCGAATGAACACAACCCAGGTCAGCCTGGCCTGGAAGGAGACATTTAAAAGAATAAAAGGGCCCACCATAGCCCTGCTTTTTGCGGTACCCATGGTAAGAATTATGATGCAATCCGGCAATGGATCTGATTTTACCAGTATGCCACTGGCTATGGCAGAGGCAATGACCAACCTGTTCCGGGGAGCATGGCCTCTTGTTGACTCATTTGTAGGTGCCCTGGGATCCTTTATGGCAGGTTCAAATACCGTCTCCAATATGCTCTTTTCTGTATTCCAGTATTCCATTGCTGATCAACTCGGGATCTCAAAGATCATTGTTGTTGCTCTCACCAATATCGGCGGGGCTATTGGTAATATGATCTGCGTTCATAATATTATTGCTGCTACTGCTACAGTTGGACTGGTTGGAGCGGAGGGTATCCTCATCAGGAGAAACCTAATCCCTATGTCGATCTATGGAATTACAGTGGGTATCATCGGATTGATCCTTGTATATTTTGTGGTTCCAACCTTATTTTAAAACCATAGAACCAAATCTTTGAAAGTAAAGCTTGCATATGGTAAAAAGGGCCTTGAGGTAAATATCCCTGAAGGCTTTCACACGGACATCATTGAGCCCCGGTTTACAAATGGTTTACCGGATCAGGATGCCGCTGTCACTGAAGCACTGAGTTCACCCATTAATAGTCCATCTCTTAAAAGTCTCGTAAACAGGAACACAAAAATCGGTATCATTTTCAGTGATATTACCAGGGCCACACCCTACCATATTATCCTCCCCGCTTTACTAACTGAGCTTGCCCGGGCTGATCCTTCAAACATAATCCTGTTCTGTGCGACAGGCACTCATCGTCCTGCTACCCCGGCTGAATTGGAGACAATACTTGGAAAGCAGATCGCTTCATCTTATCGAATCATACAGAATAATACCAATGATAAATCCCTTTTCCTCCATGCAGGAAATACCTCAAGGGGGAATGAGATCTGGATTAACCGGGAACTGGCAAACTGTGACCTGAAAATCCTGACTGGATTTATTGAGCCTCATTTTTTTATGGGATTTTCTGGTGGAGGAAAAGCTGTTATGCCGGGAATGGGACTCCTTGAAACCATACGCTATAATCATTCGATTTCCATGCTGGAAAATGAAAATGCCCGATGGGGGACAACAGATGGGAATCCCTTATGGGAAGATGTACAGGAAGCAGCGGAATTGCTACAAAACCTCTTTCTCCTGAATATTACCATGAATAAAAACAAGGAGATAACCGGGGTTTATGCAGGTGAGCTGAGGACAGCACACAGGGAAGGATGCAATTTTGCCAGGCAGACGGCTATGGCTCCCGTGAATGAACCCTACGACCTGGTCATAACCAGTAATTCCGGCTATCCCCTTGACCTAAACGTATACCAGAGCGTCAAAGGAATGAGTGCAGCTGCCCAGATTGTTAAAGAAGGTGGAGAGATCCTTATAGCTGCTGAATGCTGGGACGGGATTCCTGGGAATACAGATTATGAACGGATCCTGATGGCAGCAAACAATATAGATGAACTCTACGATTACATTAAAGAAAATGAGAATACCCTCCAGGATACATGGCAGATCTTTTTCCAGGTAATCATCCAGCAGAAAGCCAATGTTTCACTGTATAGCGACAAACTGGATGATGACACAATCCGTCGTGCTCTGCTGAGCCCTGCAGGTGATCCTGATAAACTAATTGAAAAAATCCTGAGGAACAAGGGGCCAGATGCGCGAATCTGCATCCTGCCTGAAGGTCCGCAGACCATCCCGTATCTGATGAAAAGTCCCTCTTTGAAATAATAAGCACTATTAATACAAAAACACTTTAAAACATGAACAGTATTGTCACAAAACCATCAGAAGCTAAAATAGGCTGGATTGGAACCGGTATCATGGGTGCCCCCATGGCTCTTTACCTGGTCGATGCCGGGTATAATGTTTCCGTTTATAGCCGAACAAAAAGCAAAGCAGAAGATCATATCGCTAAAGGTTGCACCTGGTATGACACACCTGGAGCAATGGCCGCTGACTGCAATATCATTTTTACCATTGTCGGATACCCTGAAGATGTGGAGGAGGTGTATTTCGGTGAGGAGGGAATAATGAAATCTCTCAAAAAAGACTCAGTCGTGATTGATATGACTACTACCCTGCCCGGACTTGCAGTCAGGATCGATGAAGCATGCAGGAAAATTGGGGCCCATGCAGTTGATGCGCCGGTGAGCGGGGGACAGGTGGGAGCTGTTAACGGAACACTCTCTGTAATGATTGGAGGTGAAAAGGAAGTGGTCGACCTGGTGTTGCCTATAATGGATCATTTCAGTCAGAATATGGTATACCAGGGGCCTGCCGGATCGGGACAGCATACCAAGGTCTGCAACCAGGTTACCATAGCAGGAACGATGATTGGTATTTGCGAGGCATTGATTTATGGTACCCGGGCAGGATTAGACCTCACTACCGTTCTGAGCTCAATCTCCAAAGGAGCTGCCGGTTGCTGGTCCCTCGACGTCCTTGCCCCGAAAATTGTTGCCGGTGATTATGAACCCGGATTCATGGTTGAGCACTTTGTTAAGGACCTGGGAATAGCCCTTGCAGAAGCAGGACAGATGAACCTGAAACTGCCTGGCACCTTAATGGCTAAGGAATTGTATGAGAACCTGATGGAGATGGGAAAATCTACCAAAGGTACCCAGGCGCTTTACCTTGCTGTCGAAAAGATGAACGAATAAGGAATACGAATTAGGAATATTGTCAAAACTATGGAGGAATTAATCAAGGTGGGTCCTGAAAGCCTTGTCTACAATGGGATTGACATAAAAAGGAGGCAGGTTTAGTTTATTTACAACCTTTGTACAAGATTCCAGGGGTTCATGTTCAGATTCCTTGTAAACCTCCTGTACAACTTTATCAATTTTCTGAAGATATTTCTCCCCTTCACTGATCAGGCTATTAATTTCCTCCTTATCAAAAATCGGTTCTGTCCATGAGCTTAAAAGTCCATGATATTTCAGATCTGCTTTTATTCGTACGAGGGAATGCAGTAGATCCGCGAAATTATCATAATTGGGAATATCGTTTGCCAGGGGAATTGAATCGGCGGTAAACAGGATCTCTTCACTGGGGAAACCAAAATTGAGTGATCCCGGAGAATGTCCCGGAGTATGAATTATTTCAACCTCAATCTCCCCATGCAGTTTAAGAGAATGTTTGTCATCCAGCTGTATGTTCACCTTACAGGAACGGTCAGTGAGTTTAGAAAACCCGGGCACCGGCCTCCCGGCCTCCTGGAGTGTGATATCCTCAATCCATTCCTTTTCCAGTGGATGGGAAGCAACCCTGCAATCACATAATTCCCTGATCCTTGCAGCAGAGCCAATATGGTCAGGGTGAGCATGAGAAAGAATGATCAGCTCAATCTCGGAAGGATCCCGCCCCTGATCTCTAATGTATTCGAAAATGCTTTCCCAACTGGATTTAATCCCTGTATCCACCAGGGTAATCCTTCGCCCGAAAATAACCAGGGAATTCACAAACCTGGGGAGGCTTTTCCCCCCAGGCAGGGGAATTGAAAAATCGTGTTTAAGCAGGTGGACTTTCTCTGAGATCTTCATTGGCTGGAAATTCAATACAAATATATTCAAGTCGGCTAAAGAATTGGCAACCGGGAATTACTTTTTATAAAAAAACCTGCCGGCTCATGCCGGCAGGTTATATGGTTTGATATCGTTTTATTCTACATCAACCTTACAAAGTTGGCAGAGAATAATGGATTGTCAGCATTGGCCTCAGTTTGGGATTTTCTGAATCACTCGAAGCAAAACGGAAACCGGGGGACCAGGGGTCAGGGGGCAGTTTAAACATCATCCCATAGCTGGGGAATGAAAACTCGTTCAGGAACATCCTGGTCACATCCACGGTGATGGAACTTGCAGGTGCAAATGTAGAATAGGGATAAACTTCTACACTTACTTTGGGATTTGTTTTGGGTTGATTATCCCAGGTTACTTCATGCTCCTGCCAGGGCTCAATGATCTGCTCAAGCACCCCTGCGTTGTACTTCACATCTCTGGCTGCATTAATGTAATAAATCGAATCGTATATGATGCTATCCCAGGGAGGAAGAAACTCATAAAAAAGTGTAAGATTGACCTTCTCAATGATGGCTGATTTTGGAAGTCCGGTTGGACTGAACTGTATCAGGCTCCAGTTCTCCCTCATAACTGCCAGTGGGGAATCATCCGTCATATAAGTAGCTTCAAAATAGGGGTGTTTCCCAAAATTCGCTTCCGGTTCGAGGTTGGAGATCATGGCGTCAAAACCCATGTCCGGGTCAGGCTGCAATCTCAATACATTATGGTTTACCGCACTGAATCTCACGATCAGAGGGTCTTCCTTACTTGTTGCAAGAAGTCTTCTTGCAGGAACCTCCATTTCCACCGGTTTGTATCCTTCCTTTTCAACGATAAACTTGTAGTATTCTGCTCCTCCCCTGATCACCAGACGGTTTATCTGGGGCAGTAAACGGAAGCTGTGTCTCCATCCATCGGGATGAAAAACCATCAACTTTGCCTCCGTCAGCAGGGTAGGTGCCATGATACGTGAGTCATCAAGCATGGCAACCATGTAGAATGCCAGTGGTTTCACAACAACAAATCCGAAAGATGTATAGCCGAACTCTGAAGGTGGATCCCCCTGAACTGGTAGTACTTCGGGACTCAGCCGGGTGGTTTCACCAGCTTGTACCCTGAATCCTAAGGGGAGTGGTTCCTTCACCAGGTAGGCTTTTGGAGATCCCCGTAAGGGTGATGCAAAGATTACCTCCCCTTCCGGGTTAATGATCATAAATTTCGTCAGAATCAAATGGCCGGCCTTTAATTCTATTTTTTCACTAAAAAATCCATCTCCAAACTTATATAGAGGAAGCAACTCATCCTCCAGAACAGGCATACTGTCCGGTCCGAATAAGGTGATCAGGGCATGATACCGGCTGACATCCTCCGGGAAGGTGTCAGGCAGTTCTGATTTAAGATTGAACTCCGAATCCCCAAGGCTTAAAAACAGCTCAAGGCTACCGGTTTCATTAATTACAGGGTTCTTCTTTTCGCAGGATTGTATCCCGGCAATGACAAGGCTGATGACGATGATCGTCAATATTCTGGATAAGTTTTTCATAACAGAGGGTTTATATTACAAATTTACAATATTCGGACTCCAAAGTCAAGACGAAAATCAGCTATGAATGGTTGCGTCTTACTGCCTAATTGCAATCGACATCCACGAACATCTCGTTCCAGCAATGCCAGATTTCATCCCCAAAATTCACAGAATCCTTCACCCTCCCGGTTTTATCTGTCCGATTCCATTTGATCATGGTCTCTTTTTGGGAGAAAGAAATTGCATAATAGGCATCGTAATCAGTATCTTCTGTGATGCCGAAAGTAATGTAGCTTCCACTCTCCTCTCCATCAGTAATTGTATAGGTTATGTCTGAGATTTCTTTTTCCCAATCCTTGTTCCATTCGATCTCAAGCCATGCAAGGTTTTCAGCTGGACTCTTATACATGGTCCATTCCGCATGTGTACGGTCGTAACGTACGGTTCCATCAAACCACATGAATTCCCCGGCAACTCCCACCTGGGAAATAAACATTTCAGCAGTAAACTCATCATTTGATATTCTCGTTGTAACCAGCCTTGCGGTATATGTATTTTCCCCCGCGGGTTTTGAATAGGTCCATTGCCATGTATTGTCACCCAGGTAAGCCGGGGTATGGTTGAATGATTCAAGATATACTGCTACTGGAACTATCATGGGCAGATTCACCAGTAAATTCCAGATGGAAACAGTTGCATACGAATAAACAGCGTTCTGGTATGTGTCCATTGATTTCAGGGCCTGCATGGGTGCCGGATTATCAATAAACTCACTGAAATCCATCATGAGAGCATCCACCGGGGGAAGCTCAGGAAGAGTATCTTCGTTTTCCTTTTCACTGCAGGAAATACTTACTATGGCAAGCATAAGTGCGGTTACCAGAATTGTTATAAATCTTTTCTTCTTCATTTCTAATCATTTTATTAATATTCATATCACACATCATCTTACGGTTACCCTTATTAATTGTTGCAAATTTTTTGTTAAATATCCCTTAAGAATTTCATATCTTGATCCTGCAAAACCACATACATCATGAACAATAAAATTTCATATCTAATACTATTCTGTGCTTTTACTCTAAGCGTTTTAAATACTTCCTGTTTGTCAGGACAGGAAAAAGCAAACGCGGGAGACGCTGCTGGAGAGGAACCTTTAGCCGCTGCTGGTGGAGCCGCGGAGAACTACCAGAAATTTTGTGCTACCTGCCACGGAACGAATGTTGTTGGCGGGATGGCCCAATCCCTGTTCGATGGGATATGGAATCATGGTGACGGATCAGGGTATGTCCGACGGAATATTATGTTCGGTATTCCACACATCGGGATGCCTTCGTTTGAAAATACCCTCTCAGAAAAGGAAATTAAGGAAATTGTTGAATACCTGTATGCCGGGGAAAAAGCTGCCGGGTCAAAAAAGCCCGAACCATCAGAACTTCTTGAAACAATGGACTATGATATGCAGGTCGAAGTCTGGGCAGATGGATTGGAAATACCCTGGGCCATTGTTTTTCTGAACGCGGACACGGCACTTTTTACCGAACGTCCCGGTAACCTGAGAATGGTAATAAAGGATGAGCTGATTGGCAAATCTGTAAAGGGAACTCCTGAAGTACTTCATGAGGGACAGGGGGGACTGATGGATGTGGCTATAGATCCTGAGTATACGAGCAATGGTTGGGTCTATCTCGCTTACAGCCATGCCCTTGAGAAAAAGGCCGGGGAGAAACGTCCGGGGGCAATGACCCGCTTAGTCAGGGGAAGGATAAAAGATATGGAATGGGTGGATGAGCAGGTAATATATGAGGCACCCCATGAAACTTATCGTACCACCCGGCATCATTATGGCTGCAGGATCGTTTTTGACCAAAAAGGATACCTCTACTTCGGCATTGGTGATCGGGGTGCCCAGGACCAGGCCCAGGATCCGAAACGGCCTAACGGGAAGATCCACAGGATATATCCTGATGGGAAGGTTCCAAATGACAACCCCTTCAGGGATGTTGGGCTGCCCACATTATACACCCTGGGAAACAGGAATCCCCAGGGATTATCCATTCACCCTGCAACGGATGAATTATGGGCGGTCGAGCATGGTCCCTTAGGCGGAGATGAACTCAACCTCATCCAGAAAGGAAAAAATTATGGCTGGCCTATTATAACCTATGGTAAGAATTATAACGGAACAACTATAACTGACCTTACCCGCAAAGAAGGTTACGAACAACCCGCCCTTTACTGGAAGCCTTCCATTGCAGTCTGTGGCATTAAATTTTACCAGGGAGACGCTTTCCCACTCTGGCAAAACAAGCTGCTGGTAGCTGCACTGAAATATGAAGAGGTGATATTGCTGGATATCGTTGACAACCGGGTGATGCACCAGCAGGTCATACTTAAAAATGCAGGCCGGGTAAGGGACACGGGGATGGATCCTGAGGGAAATATCTATGTGGTCCTGAATAAACCGGACCGTATCGTCAAGCTTTCACCCTGGGGGAAACGATAGTTTATTTTTCGGGTGAGATCATTTTATAAACAAGTCCGGCCAATAAAGCTCCGACAATTGGTGCGACTATAAACATCCATAGTTGTTCAATTGCCCAACCTCCTGCAAATACTGCCTGACTGATACTTCTCGCAGGATTTACCGAAGTGTTTGTCACAGGGATGCTAATTAAATGAATAAGGGTTAATGCCAGGCCTATTGCTATACCGGCAAATCCCTTTGGAGCTTTTGAATGAGTTGCACCCAGGATTACGATTAAAAACATAAAAGTCATGACAATTTCACTTACTAATCCGGCAAGCATACTGTATCCTCCGGGAGAATGCTCACCGTATCCATTTGCGGCAAAACCTCCTATTTCAAATCCTGGTTTTCCTGTAGCGATAATATACAGGATGCCAGCTCCGGCTATTCCTCCCAAAACCTGCGCTGCAATGTAGGGTAACAGTTCTTTTTTGTCAAAACGACCTCCCATCCATAATCCAATGGATACAGCAGGATTCAGGTGGCAGCCTGAAATATGTCCGATTGCATAGGCCATTGTCACAACCGTCAAACCGAAGGCTATTGCAACACCGGCAAATCCAATTCCCAGTTCAGGATATGCAGCTGCTAATACAGCACTTCCACACCCTCCAAGTACCAACCATAGGGTTCCGATAAATTCTGCGACTAATTTTTTCATAAGTTCTTCGTTTTTAATCCACATTAGAAATTCTTCAATAAATTACGCATTTCCTTAGAATAATGATAAAAGGATATTTGCAGGAAGAGATTTATAACTTCCTTTTAATCTGTAAATCATCGAAGTATAATTCCGTCGTAGTTCCTCCCAGGTAAAAAGTGATTGCAGAATTATTGTTAGGGATAAATGATATTGAATAGAATGTCCAATCAACTCCATTAAGTCTTTTGACAGGACTATTTGGAACCCAACTACCTTGAAACTCCTTATCCCCAAAAATGGTATATAGAAAAGTCTGATTATCCTGTGTATAATTAAATTCCAAAGGCATCATCATATGTGCTAATCCTCTTGCTTTGTACCAAAATGATAATTCATATTCCATATTTTTCTCAACTAAAAAGGGAGGGGATTGAATTCGACATTGAGAAAAAGCAATATCAATGGTATCAATGAGGCCATTAAAGAACAGACACTTGTTTCCATTAAATTTCAGCGTATCAATTATATATACATTCCCATAAACCTGCCATGATGAAAAAAATTGAGATTCATCTTCAAAATCACCCCCGGTCAGTAAATTTATATTAACACCAGTTATTGTCTTAATATTACTACCTCCAAGACGACCAAAGTCATTCATTACAAAAACTCTAAAGAACCGCTGTGTTCCACTTGCAACTTTTAAAATTACTGTCGTATCACCTATTTCAGTGGAAACATGTTCCAGTGTACCTGTTGTTTCGTCTAATCCTGAAGAATAATGACTATATAATTTGTATTCTCTAAAATCCGTGGCTACAGATCTGTTCCAGGATATGGTTACTTCATTACTTAAAGAATCCAATGAACAAAACACTATTTTAACCGGATTGGGTAGGAGTAAACTATCCAGTATTAAGTTTGTATTTACGTCAATATCATAACTCGCTTCAATAAATGAACTATCAATGGTTACTTTATAGGCAGATAATTTATGGTTACCCGCCGACACATTTTGAATTTTAAAATATCCCTGATCATCAGATGTTGTATTGTATTGTACCATTCCATCAATTGTAACTTCAGCCGAAGCAATTGGTTCGTTCCTGATATAGAGATATCCACTCACATCGTGAAGTTGATTTTCCCCTTTTTTACAACTTCCAATTACTATGGTTACCAATATTGAAACCAGAATATTCCTTATAATATTTGAAGTTTGATTGTTTTGCACATTATCTAATTTGAGCAGGAAATGGGTGACTTGTAATTGACGCACTTTGTTAGTGAGGTACAAAATTACAAATAGTTTGGCTATTGATAGATATTGAACAACACCTCAAAACAGTTGATAGAACAAGTCATCCAAAAAGAAAACCCTCCCGTTGCCGGGAAGGTTTCATTGATTTGGGTGGAAGACCGGGGTCGAACCGGCGACCTCTGGAACCACAATCCAGCGCTCTAACCAACTGAGCTACAACCACCATGAAGTTACGAGTTTGGGTGTGAGTAAGGGTGTGGTGGGAATGTGGCAGTGCTGCCACACTAAATTAGCGCTGCAAATGTAAACAATTTTTGAAAATTTTTAAATATTCACGTGCGATTTCCCTGCTACCGTATCTGGCAAGGGTAGTTTTACGGATTTCCGCCTGGTTAAACGATGAATAATTTAATATCATTTCTGCCATTGTATCCCTGAGAGCATCCAGGTTTCCGGGTTCGCAGAGGTATCCGCAATTTGTTTCCACGATATGTTCTGGTCCCCCACTACGCGTAGCAATTACCGGCAGTCCGGTTGCCATAGCTTCGATCAGGACCACCCCAAAGGCTTCGTAAAGGCTTGGAAGAACAAAACAGTTTGCCTCCTGGTATCCGAGGCTGACTTCTTCCCGGGATATCCTGCCTGTAAATTCAACCTGTTCTGATATCCCGAGCTCGGATGCGAGTGCTTCCAGGTTTTCCCTTTCCTCTCCCCTGCCGATAATTTTCAGTTTGATGGGCACATCCGTCAGGGCAATGAGTCCCTCGAAAGCCCTCAGCAGGATATTCAGTCCCTTGAAACCCACCAGTCTCCCGGCCGAAAGAAACAGGAAAGGATCAGCCTTACGCTCAGAAGAAGGATAGCTGAAAAAGTCCCCGTCAACCATATTGGGTACTACACTGATATTTTCTTCGATATCCGGGGCTATCTCAAGCAAGCCCGGTTTCATGGAAGCAGAAACGGCAATCAGGCGGCTTGCATTCCGGTAAGCTTCCGGAAGCATTTTTCTGTACAGGGGACTCAATTGTTTTCTGGATTCAGGGGTGCTGAAAACCAGGAAACTCCTGTGTTCAGTTATGATGTATGGGATGTCAAAAGCCTGACTGATCCGCTCTGCTGCGCAGCCCGCCCAGATCCCGCTATGGGCGAGAATGAGATCAGGTTTTCCGAATTTTTTTTGATATTTCTTATACAGGCGCAGGGTGGAAGCGATCCAGCGTCTCGCATTCAGCGGCTCATTCCCCGGGAACTTAAAGAACACTGAACGGATGACCCGGAGCTTGTTTTCAGAATTAACGCGGAAGGATGCCAACTCCCCGAAAGGGACATTCTTCAATTTTCTTAAGCCAATTACACGGTTGTAGAGAATATCCAGATCGCAGCCTTCCCCCGAAAGGGCTTCACTGTGTTCCTTGAAGAAAAATCCCCCATCGGGAGGATACCAGGAAGGTATAACCAGTACCTTGATCTTGCTATCTGTCATGGTTATGGTTTTTCATTGTCTGCTTTTCTGACGAGGCGCAAATACCAGAGCAGGCTGTATAATATGGAAAGAGCGCTTACTCCGCTGAATAATGCCAATGCGAGGAATATATCTTTTTGGATCACACCAATCATGAGGGCTCCGAAGCGAAGGACCAGTTTAACCGCGTCGATGATCATGGCTGTTTTTTGTCTCCGGAAAATATCGGGAATAAAGGAAAGGGGCATGGTCAGGCAGACCATGAATAGCCATGGGATCATTAGCTGGGTGTACTTCCCGGCCACGATCCATTCTTCGCCGAAGACGAATCCAAAAATCTGCGGGGCAAATAGTGCAAAGACTATGAATGGGGTGAGGACAATGAGTCCCAGTCTCCCGAGGAATTTTCTGATATCCGGCAGTATCCTTTGCTGCCTGTGGTGTTTTTCTATCAGGTTCTGGAAGAGGACCTGGAAGAATGCAGTAACGACCAGGCTCATCGGCCGGTAGATGATAGCATATCCCAGGGAAAAGAAACCTGCAATATCAGCACCAAAATTACGGGTGAACAGAAATATGGGAAGGGCTGAAGAAAAATTATTGATGACTCCCTGTGACATATTGAACCTTGGAAAAAGGCTGTATTCCCTGGCAAGGGATTTCAGGTGGGCTATAGAGGACTCTCTCAGAAGTTTTGGGATGGAGGTTTTACTGCGGAAAAAGAAAATAAGAAAACCGCTTACCTGTCCCAGTACAGTCCCGGCAATTAGTCCCGCGGGACCAGGGACCAGGGGTCCTGTAGCTAATTTAACCCCGGAGTTGGTAAGGCTTTGTCCAATGTTAGCCCCGGTAATGCTGCGGAACCTGCTCAACCTGTTATTATAGTACTTGAGAGCATTGAAAGACCCAACCAGGAAGGTTGAAGCCGGGATTAGGAATAGCCAGGGTGCTATGGCTTCATTTCCAAGTAATCTGGCAAAGGGCCGGTTTAATGTTAAAACAAGGATTACAAAAACCAGGCTGACCATCAGGGTAATGAAGATTGATAGAGCCAGTAATCCATCTGCATCCTTTTGTTTTTCCGGCAGCATGATGGATAGTTCATATTTCCCTGTGGCAATGATGGCGCTGATGCTGATGACGCTCATGTATAGGGCGAACAGGCCAAAATCATCCGGTGAATAGATTCGGGTAAGAACGGGGTAAATTGCAATGGCAATGACTTGGGCAAAACCGGTACCGGAAACCAGGGTAATCACGTTTTTCAGAAAACCCTGATTCTGTATCCCCGTTTGTTTCATGATTCGGATTTCGGTGGCTTTTGTTTTGTTTTCCGGCTTTTCAATTCCATCTCAAAATACTCATCGGGTTCCTCGGGAGGATCAAGGAAACGGCCTTTCAGATCCTTTCGGATATAAACAGCACACTTGGTCTGGGCAACGTGGTAGAGTTCTCCATGCATGGAAGGATCCACCCCGTCCAGTATTCCGGCAAGTACTTCAAATCTGATCTCCTCCGGATGATGTCCGTAATCATGCCAGACAATTATGGATTCTTCATGTGCAAGATGCTTAAGAACCTTCTCCGTATCATTTTTTACCATGTCATAATGGTGGTCACCATCAATGAAAATGAGGTCAAATTTCTTGTTGATCCCTTCGAAATCAAAGGTCATTGAATTCCCGCTGAGCTGGACAACATTTTCAAGATGGTTACTGAAATATCCCATCATGTACATGTATTTATTCCTTACCCCCATGGCTTTCATTTCCTTAGACGAAAGATTCAGGGTATAGCATTCTTTGGCAACTCCGGCAATATTTGCCACGCTTTCCCCTCTCCAGGTACCAATTTCGAAATACATACAATCCTTGAAAAGGGATGCCAATCCCCTGATCAGAGCAAGGTCAGTTGGCAGGGAACCTCCATCCAGGAATGTAATGGGACCGACCTCGTGAATTTCTTTTACAACCAGCTGGTCAAGGTTGATTACTGGAAGTCCCTTTTCCCTTTCGTGATTTTTCACCACATAGTCCTTCCAGACATCCGGTTCACTTAACACATGATTTAATAAATGCGGATTTTTCAGAATCAGGCCTGTAGCCTTCATTGCCTTTCTGAACTTCCTTTTTCGCTGTCTCATTTAACTCTCCTTAAGCTGCGCAAAAGTAGGCATTTTCGATATGGTTTCAAAGAGGATACAGGAAGCTCAGACTGGAACTTCACCGGCTGCCATATCCGGAATTTCTTTCTTCACTTTTTCCGGATCTGTATCAGGGGCATGATGAGGGACTTGTTCCGGTGCATGCGTATTGACTTGTTCCGGGAGTTTATCCGCTTCATTTCCCAGGGATTTTTGGGGGTTTGTTTCCGGAGATAATTGTGGGGCCCTTTCTTGTGAAATTACTGTATCAAGCACCAGTTTGTAACATTTCATAACCACCTTTTCACCGAAACTTTTTATTGCATGCTTCCTGCTCTTATCGGGATGAAACTCCGGATATCGTGAATATATGTTTTTTAGTCCAACAAAAACAGCAGGTACTGATTCACAATCAACCAGTATTCCGGCATAGGAAGGAACTATATCTATCGGTCCCCCGCTCCGGGTAGCCAGGATGGGAAGTCCAGTAGACATAGCCTCGGCGATAACCAGTCCAAATGCTTCAAAACGACTTGTTACAGCCAATACACTTGCATTTTGCATCTCCTTCAGCATATCCTTCCTTGACAATGAACCGAGGAATCTTATCCTTTCCGGGTCGATAGTACGGGAGGCCATAGTCTTTAAATCCTGTTCCACAGGTCCCTTTCCAATTATGCGTAATTCTGAATCCGGATTATCTGATGCAAAAAGATCAAAAGCCTGAATCAGCAGGTCAATCCCTTTCTCAGATTCCAGACGGGCTGCTGCAAGAATCACAAAAGGATCCTGTTGCCGGGTTTCCGGCGGAACAAAAAAATCCGTTTTCACCAGGTTCGGAATGGTGAGTATTTCCTTCTCTCCGGCATATTTCTTAATGCTTGGCAGCAGTGAATCCGAAACACTTATGATTTCTGAAGCTCCCGAGAAGGCAGATTCCAGAAAAGGAAGGTGGGGTTCCTTAATCATCTCCAGGGCCTCCTGTCTCAGGGAAGTAAACCGGCTCCGATGTTCTGTAATTACATAGGGGACCCCGTATAAGCGGGAAATTTCTGAAGCAGCATATCCCGTCCATACGGCACTAAAAACAAGAATCACTGAAGGATCCCCGTATTTCTTCCGGTAACGTTCATACAATTGAACTGTTGATTTTGTCCAGTCCCTTAAATTCTTCAGCGCCTGGTAAGGATGCCTGCGATAACATGAATGGATATGTCTTACACCATTGCGGGAGGATACTGAAAACCGCCTGAGACATCCAAGATCAGAGATTTTGAAACGGGCAGCATCTATAATCCGGTTTAACAATATATCCACCCTGTAACCCTGCTCAGCCAGTGCTTCAGCATGATCCAGGTAAAAATGGCCTCCCCCGGGGTGATGTGCAGAGGGCATAACAAGGATTCTGGGTTTGTTTTCAGTTTCACGTCTCAAAACCGGTAGGTTTGATTAGATTCAAAGATAAGCAACAGGTCATCTAACTTCAATAAAGGCAGTAAGAGTCTTTTCAACACCAGAAAGTTAATAGCGGCACTTCGGATGCTGTTAAACAATCCGGATGGAAAAATCATAAAATCAGCTTATCTTTACCGCCCAAAATTGAAAACTATGGCCATAGCTAGAACTGCCAATCCGGCACTGAATAACAAAACATTTACCTCCTTTGGAACAATTACAGAAGGTCAGACCATGACTCTTGGGGGCACGGTAAACAAGATTTTCATTCTCCTTTTGCTTGTTGTCGCAGGAGCAATTTACACCTGGAGACTTGCATTTGAAGCCATTTCTTCCGATTCCCTCACTGCATCCAGGGCAATTCTTCCATGGATGATCGGAGGGGGACTGGGGGGTTTTATTGTGGCTCTTATTACTGTTTTTAAACGTAAGCTGGCTCCCATAACTGCACCCATTTATGCTGTTCTTGAAGGTTTATTCCTCGGTGGAATTTCTGCATTTCTTGAATATCAGTATCCCGGGATTGTAATCAATGCTGTGGGACTAACATTCGGGATCCTGTTTTCCCTGCTTCTCGCATACAGATCCGGACTGATAAAGCCTACCGAGAACTTCAAGCTGGGGGTTTTTGCCGCCACCGGCGGAGTTGCTGTCTTTTACATGATTTCTTTTGTCTTCGGACTTTTCGGCATGCCTATTGGATACCTTCATAACAGCTCTCTGTTTTCTATTGGTATCTCTGTGGTCATCATCATTATTGCAGCCCTTAACCTGGTGCTTGATTTCGACTTTATTGAACAGGGTGCAGCTTCCTCTGCCCCTAAATTTATGGAGTGGTATGCTGCATTCGGACTTATTGTGACCCTGGTATGGTTATACCTTGAGATTCTCCGGCTCCTGTCCAAACTGGCCAGTCGAAATTAAAGTAATATAAAACACTGGTGAGATGACAGAACTTGAAAAATATTTCCTGCCATTCAGGGAAAATATCATAGGTATTGACCAGACCTATACAAGTCCCTTTGGGGAGCAGAAAATTGTGTACGGGGACTGGATTGCCAGCGGGCGATTGTACGCACCCATAGAGAAAAAAATGGTTGAGGAATTTGGTCCCTTTGTCGCCAATACCCACACGGAAGCCAGCGAGACAGGGGAATTAATGACCAATTCCTACCGGCATTCCCATCAACTCATTAAGAAACATGTGAATGCAGGACCTAATGACATCATTCTCACGGCCGGGTTC
This sequence comes from uncultured Bacteroidaceae bacterium, assembly GCA_963777115.1. Taxonomy (GTDB): domain Bacteria; phylum Bacteroidota; class Bacteroidia; order Bacteroidales; family SM23-62; genus SM23-62. Next base: position 429,802 of record CAVZPP010000016.1, read on the forward strand.
GGAATGACTGCCGTGGTAAACAAGCTGCAGAGGATCCTTGGGTTAAAAAGCTGTGGCAGACTGGTTGGAAAAGATTGTATCCAGATCAAGGATAAGCCTGTTGTATTCATCTCTCATATGGAACATCATTCAAACCAGACTTCCTGGTATGAAACCAATACCGAGGTCGTGATGGTGGATCCGGATAAGGACCTGCTGATCGACCTGGATGACCTTAGACTCAAGCTTGAAAAATACAAAGACAGGGAATTTAAAATTGGCGCGTTTACAGCTTGTTCAAATGTGACAGGGATAGAAACACCTTATCATGAATTGGCAAAATTGATGCATGAATACGGAGGGGTCTGCTTCGTTGATTTTGCAGCTTCAGCACCCTATATTGATATTGACATGCACCCTGATGATTCGGAAATGAAGCTTGATGCTATTTATCTCTCTCCTCATAAGTTCCTGGGCGGTCCCGGCTCATCGGGAGTATTGATATTCGATAAGAGCATGTACAGGGCCGAAGTCCCTGATAATCCGGGGGGTGGTACGGTGGACTGGACCAATCCATGGGGAAACTATAAGTATGTTGATGATATCGAGGTTAGGGAGGATGGTGGCACACCGGGCTTCCTCCAGTCCATTCGCACAGCCCTGGCCTTCCAGCTGAAAAAGAAAATGGGAGTGGAAAATATCCTGAAAAGAGAGCACGAACTAGTCGCACTGGCTTTCAAGGGACTTAAAAAAATAAAGGGTGTTCATATTCTTGCCGACAATATTGAAGACCGGCTTGGGGTGATCTCATTTTACCACCAGGCCATCCATTTTAATCTTCTCGTGAAAATATTGAGTGACCGGTTCGGAATCCAGGTCAGGGGTGGCTGCGTTTGTGCAGGCACTTACGGGCATTATCTCCTGGAGGTAAGCTATGAAAGATCACGGGAAATTACCGACAAAATCAATCATGGCGATCTGTCGGAAAAACCGGGCTGGGTTCGCTGGTCTCTCCACCCAACATCTTCAGATGATGAAGTCAACTATTTCATTGAATCCCTGGAGTCAATCATTGCGAATATTTCTGAATGGAAGCAGGATTATGTATATTTAAAACGTACCAACGAATATATGCATAAGGTGCAGGTATCAAATCCATCGGACAGACATATTGATTGGTTCAGACTTTAGCTTCCTATTGTACATTAAAAATTAATTTGATCGAATGAGACTGATTGAAGTTTCGGACAGAAAAACCCGCAATGAATTTATAAGGGTTCCGAAAATCCTTTACAGGAAGGATCCCTATTGGGTGAGTCCTATTGACATGGATACCGAATCGGCATTTGATCCGGAGAAAAATAAACTCTTAAAAAGAGGGAAAGCCCGGAGATGGATCCTGAAAAACGATAACAATAAACTTATTGGCAGGATTGCTGCCTTCTATAATCTTGACCTTTCCTCGCAAAACAAGCAACCAACGGGAGGAATAGGATGGTTCGACTGCATCCATGATCAGGAAGCTGCAAATATGTTGTTTGATGTAGCAAGGGACTGGCTAAAGAAGGAAGGAATGGAAGCCATGGATGGTCCCGTGAATTTCGGAACCAATCATTCAAACTGGGGATTGCTTATCGCCGGTTTTACACAACCCGGCTATGGAATGCCTTATAATTTCCCCTACTACCAGGAGCTTTTTGAAAACTACGGGTTCCTGACCTATTTCCAGCAATACAGTTATCATTTAGATATTACCCGGCCCTTTCCTGAAAGATTCTGGAAGATAGCTGAGTGGGTGGCTAAAAAGAAGGAATATGAATTCAGGCATTCCAGCCTGGATCAGGTTGAAAAATATGCAGGTGACATAATCACCATATTTAACCAGGCCTGGTCTGAATTCAAGGATGATTTTATTCCTATGAACATAGATGACCTTACCACTGCTATGAACCAGGCGAAAGCCTTTGTTGAAGAAGATCTCATCTGGTTCGTCTACCATAAAGGGGAACCCATTGCCTTCTATATCCTGTTTCCGGATATCAACCAAATCCTGAAACAGCTCAATGGCAAACTACATCTGTTCAATAAATTGCGCTTTCTTTACAAGCTTAAAACACGTAAAATTACAAGGGCCAGGGGCTTTGCAGCAGGTGTAGTTCCAAAGTTCCAGAATATGGGTATTGAATCCGGCATTTTCAAAAATCTTGAAAAACCCTTCAAGAAAAAGTACTGGTTCACGGAGATTGAATTATCCTGGGTAGGGGACTTCAATCCTAAGATGCGATCTATTTATGAGGCCGTTGGTGGCGAACTTGCAAAAAAACACCTCACCCTCAGGTATATGTTTAATCCGGAAGCAAAGTTTGAGAGATTTATGCCTGAGCATATGGATAAATTCAAACAACAGCATGCTGGAGAGTACCAGGAAGAAATAAGGTATGATCCGAAAAAGATTCGTCCTAAGCATAACTACCTTAAAAACAAGACATTATAAGATGTGTCAGCATGCAAAAAGGCGGCCTTTCAGAAAAGCATGCTATTCTTTTTGAAATTTAAAAACATTATGTATTTTTGCATGCCCCAATTGAATGCATAAAAAGAAGCGAAATGAAAAAAGATATTCATCCGGATAATTATAGAACAGTGGTATTTAAGGATATGTCCAACGGATATACATTCTTTACTAAATCCACTGCTTCATCAAGAGAAACCATCAAGATGGAAGATGGCAAGGATTACCCGCTTATTAAGCTGGAAATTTCAAACACATCTCATCCATTCTATACAGGTAAAATGAAACTTGTTGATACGGCAGGTAGGGTAGATAAATTCAACACCCGGTATAAAAAGCATATGGACAAGAAAAAGCCTCAGGAAGGATAGATCCTGTCTTCTCCCAAAAAGCAAACTCCGGCATTCTCCTGAATACCGGAGTTTTTTTTTATTTTTATATTTATGAATTACATCCTTTTCGACCCTCCCGGAACCCGGGAAAATCTATTGCCTCTCACTTTCACCCGCCCGGTAAGTGAAATCAGAACAGGCATACTTAAAATTCATGATAAATGGGAAAAAATCCTGCAGTCCCCTTGCAGCTGGCATACACAACCCTATTTATCTGAGAAGTATCCAGCTGAATACGGAGATATGAACCTGCTTATTAACGGATCTGTCCTTCCCGATCAATCCATCGCAGATAAAATTCAATCTCTTTCTGTGGGTGAGGCGTTAATTTCAGGAGATAAAATATTGGCCTTAGCAATGGACCGGAAGGCTGCGGAAAACTTTGCTCCGGAGCAAGTAGCGGATTTTCAAAAGATCATTTACGAACAAGACTTTCGTAAGATTGATTTCCCCTGGGATATATTCAGGCAGAACGGGGATGCTCTTGAATCTGATTTTGACCTCCTGACAAAAAACAGAAAGTCAGCTGATCTGTCAGAAACAAACACCCTGCTTGGTAGCGGTAAAATATTCCTGGAAGAAGGCGCAAAGGTCGAATCCTCAAGCCTTAATACTTCCTCCGGGCCGATTTACATCGGCAAAAATGCTGAGATCATGGAAGGGTCATTGATCAGGGGACCCTTTGCCCTTTGTGACAACTCCACACTTAAGATGGGAGCTAAAATCTATGGTCCGACTACCATCGGTCCTCATTGCAAGGTAGGAGGAGAGGTGAATAATTCGATCTTTTTTGGATATTCCAATAAAGCACATGACGGATTTCTCGGAAATTCTGTCATTGCTGAGTGGTGCAACCTGGGTGCCGATACCAATAACTCCAACCTGAAAAATAATTACACCCAGGTAAAGCTCTGGAATTACCCGAAAAATAGATTCACTTCCAGCGGACTGGTTTTTTGCGGATTGATTATGGGCGATCATTCGAAATGCGGTATCAATACAATGTTCAATACAGGTACCGTCGTTGGGGTAAATGCAAATATATTTGGTTCCGGCTTTCCCAGGAATTTTATTCCATCTTTCTCCTGGGGAGGAGCACAGGGATTTTCTACCTACCAGCTAAATAAGGCCCTTGAGGTTGCTTCCGAGGTAATGAAAAGACGTGGTATTGAACTCGATAACCTTGAAATAGATATTCTTTCCAGGGTGTTCAGTATGACCGATAAATACCGGACCTGACCCTTACTCCCCTTTTGGCACAGCAATTGTCATATAGTGGATCACGCTTTGTTATATATTAATACTGACAACTTGACTGATTAGTGAAAGAGAGATTTAATTATGGGTAAAAAAACAGAGAAAGAATTCAGACAGAATTTTGTTGTAAGCGCAATCGACGAGAACAGCGATTTCATTCCTCTAATATCAGATGAAGATGAAGATGTTTTAAATGGCAGCGATGTACCGGAGCTTCTTCCCTTGCTGCCACTACGTAACACTGTGCTTTTTCCGGGAGTTGTTATCCCGATTACAGTTGGAAGGGAAAAATCCATCCACCTGATAAAAGAGATTTATAAAAAAGATAAGATTATAGGTACCGTAGCCCAGACAGATGCAGAAACGGACGATCCGGATATAAAGGATCTCAATAGTGTGGGAACAGTGGCCCAGATTATCAGGATTCTGGAAATGCCTGATGGAACAACTTCTATAATTATCCAGGGTAAAAAAAGGTTTAGAATTGAAGGGATTGTATCCAGGGAGCCTTATTTCGTAGCCAAAACCACTCCCCTCTCTGATACTAAACCAAAAAAAAGGGACCAGGAATTTGAGGCCATCGTAGGCTCACTCAAAGATCTCTCCCTCAGGATTATCAAATTGTCTTCCAATATTCCCCCGGAGGCATCCTTTGCTGTAAAAAACATTGAAAGTTCCAGTTTCCTTATCAATTTTATCTGTTCAAACTCCGATGTTGATCTGGTAAGCAAACAAAACCTGCTTGAAGAAAACGATCTTAAGACAAGAGGTATCCGCCTTCTGGAGCATCTTGCAAAAGAAATCCAGATGCTTGAGCTGAAGAACGATATTCAATCCAAGGTTAAAAACGACCTGGACCAGCAGCAGCGGGAATTTATGCTTCACCAGCAGATGAAAACCATCCAGGATGAACTTGGTGGGAGTCCCATAGAAAAAGAGATCCTGGTATTCCGTAAGAAGGCTGTAAAAAAGAAATGGGGCAAAGAGGTTCAGGAGACCTTTGAAAAGGAACTTGAAAAATTACAGAGGATCAATCCGGCCACAGCCGAGTACTCAGTGCAGGCAAATTACCTGCAAACCCTGATTGAACTTCCCTGGAATGAATACACCAAGGATGATTTCAACTTACCGAGAGCGGAAAAAATCCTTGACCGGGATCATTATGGATTAGACAAGGTGAAGGATCGCATTCTTGAACATCTTGCAGTTTTGAAGTTAAAAGGGGACATGAAATCACCTATCATCTGTCTTGTCGGTCCTCCAGGAGTCGGGAAAACCTCTTTAGGTAAATCTGTCGCATCAGCACTGAAACGAAATTACCTCAGGATGTCCCTGGGCGGTTTGCATGACGAGTCCGAGATCAGAGGACATCGTAAAACCTATATCGGCGCCATGCCGGGGAGGATCATTCAAAACCTGAAAAAAGGAAAATCATCCAATCCTGTTTTTGTTCTTGATGAGATAGACAAGGTAGGAAGGGATGCTCATGGAGATCCGGCCTCTGCATTGCTTGAAGTACTGGATCCTGAACAAAACAGCACGTTCTACGATAATTTCCTCGAACTCGAATATGATCTTTCCAGGGTAATGTTCATTGCTACTGCGAACACAACCGCAACCATACATCCTGCTCTGCTTGACCGCATGGAGATCATTGATGTAAGCGGATATATTATTGAAGAAAAAGTAGAAATAGCGAAGCGTCACCTTATACCCAAACAGCTTGGAAACCATGGACTTGATAAGTCCCAGTTATCATTCCCCAAAAAAGTGGTTGAGTACATGGTGGAATATTATACACGTGAGTCAGGTGTGAGGCAACTGGATAAGCTTGTAGCTAAGGTGATCCGCAGTGTGGCCAAAAAGATAGCCTTTGACGAAAACCCCGAAAGACTTCTCAACACAGACCAGTTAAAAAACCTTATAGGGGTACCCAAATTCATAAGGGACAAAACCATAAGCAATGAATATGCCGGGGTTGTTACCGGTCTTGCATGGACTGCGGTTGGAGGACAGATTCTCTTCGTTGAAACCAGTTTAAGCAAGGGAGACGGAAAATTAACTCTGACAGGAAACCTGGGGGAGGTTATGAAAGAATCAGCAATTATTGCCCTGGAATACCTGAAATCTCACAGTGATCTCCTGGGATTGGATCCCGAGGTTTTCAGGAAATGGAATATTCATGTGCATGTACCCGAAGGTGCCATCCCAAAAGACGGTCCATCTGCAGGAATAACCATGGTAACTTCCATTGCCTCTGCCTTTACCCAGCGTAAGGTCAGGAAAAGCATTGCCATGACAGGTGAGATTACCCTCAGGGGGAAAGTATTGCCTGTTGGGGGAATAAAGGAAAAAATTCTGGCGGCTAAAAGAGCCGGGGTCAAAGAGATTCTCCTCTCCAGGGAGAACGAAAAGGATATCAGTGAAATAAAGGAAATTTATGTTAGTGGACTTGAATTCAATTACGTCAATAGTATTATGGATGTTTTGGAAAAATCCCTGCAGAAACAAAAAATTTCCAAGCCAATGAAAATCGCCTGATCAGGAATTATTCACGGTACATCTTCACGCTGAGGTTTTATACCTTATAAGTTCTTAGCGTTTGATTATTTAATTATTTTCGGTTTTCACCGATAAAATCGGCTTGTTTACCGATTCTTATATCTTAGAATGAATACCAGGCTATATTTTTGAATCAGGTTTAAACAGTTATAATTAAAAATTATGAAAATGGGCGCTGGAGTATTTTGGGGAGCATTGCTAATTTTTATCGGGCTTGCTCTAATCATCAGATTTGTTTTTAATGTTGAGTTCCCTGTATTTAAGGTTCTCTTTGCCATGTTTTTCATTTATATCGGGCTGAGAATCCTTTTTGGCAGCTTTGGTCTGTTTCATTTCGAAACGGGTCCGGATGATGTTATATTCAACGAAAGAGAATTCTATCGACCGGAAAATAATAAAGAGTACAATATTGTCTTTGGAAAGGGAAACTTCGATTTTACAGATATAGACCTCAGCCAGGGCAATGTAAGTGTTAAAATAGGAACTGTTTTTGGTGCTTCTGAAATCAGAATAGACCGAGATATGCCAGTTAAGATAACAGCAGATGCTGTGTTTTCAGGGGCAGAGCTCCCCGACGGAAATACAGCCGTTTTCGGGACCTCATCATACCTGAGTGAATCATTCAACCCGGACAGCAATCATTTGAAAATCAAACTCGATGTAGTTTTCGCCGGGGTACAGGTAAGGCGTGAATGAAACAGCATCATTTTTAATCAGTTAGAATAAAAATAATCTGCGGTTTTTTGAGGTAGAATCCATTTATTACCCTCCAAATCACCGCAGATTTAGTTTTTGATGTTTTCTTTTCTATTTTTATTCTATATTCTCTGGCAATATGCCCCGTACCTTAGTAAACCAAAAAGCTAATTTTGGCACCCTGCCGGTCTTCATGACCACAATATCCACCATTCTTGGTGCCATTCTTTTTCTGCGCCTTGGTTATGCTGTCGGGCATACCGGTTTTATTGGGGCCATTGGAATAATTGCTCTCGGACACCTGGTAACGATCCCTACAGCCCTGGGGGTAGCAGAGATTGCTACGAACCAGAAGGTACTTGGCGGAGGCGCCTACTATATTATCTCAAGATCATTCGGACTAAATATTGGTGCCGCGATTGGCATCACTCTCTACCTGTCCCAGGCTATATCAGTGGCTTTCTATATTATTGCTTTTGGAGCTGCATTCGAACCTGTAATCAACTGGTTGTCCGAATCACATAATATCCTCATCCCGGATATGCGGTTTATAACCATCCCTACAACACTGATCCTTGCAGTACTAATACTATCACGGGGTGCCAATCTTGGTATGAAGGCCCTGTATTTTGTCGTTGCTCTTTTATTTGCCTCCATCTTACTTTTCTTGTTTGGAAAATCAACGGGTAGTTACACAAACTTCGTACTTAATAACCGGATTTCAGGAGCGGACCCCTTCTTTTATGTTTTCACCATAATATTCCCGGCCTTTACCGGTCTGGCAGCGGGACTCGGACTGTCAGGTGACCTCAAGGATCCCTCCAGGTCCATCCCTAAAGGAACACTCTGGGCAACCCTCGCAGGAATGGTGGTTTATATTGTGGTAGCGTATAAGCTGGCCATTTCAGCTACCCCTGAAGAACTGGCCACTGACCAGATGATAATGCAGCGAATTGCTGTCTGGGGACCCATTATTCCTATTGGACTGGCAGCAGCATCGATTTCTTCGGCACTGGGCTCCATTATGGTAGCTCCCAGGACACTGCAGGCCATTGGGATGGATAATATATTCCCGACCAAATTTATCAATACCTGGTTTGCAAAAGGGAAGCCTATTTCCAATGAACCCTTCAACAGCTCCCTGGTAACCCTCCTTATTGCTTTTGCCTTTGTCCTTGTTGGGGAGCTAAACTTTGTAGCCCAGGCAATCTCAATGTTTTTCATGGTTACTTATGGCGCTATTTGTACCATCTCACTTTTAGAACATTTCGCTGCAGACCCCTCCTATCGACCTACTTTCAGATCCAAATGGTATATCTCAGCGATAGGCGCTATATTCTCCATCTGGCTTATGTTTAAGATGAACGGACTGTACGCAACAATCTCCGTGATCATCATGGGTATGATCTATTATTCGGTGACAACCTATACTACGAAGGAGAGAAAAGGACTGGGAAAACTATTCAGGGGGGTGATATTCCAGCTCAGCCGGCAACTTCAGATTTTTGCACAAAGGGCGGATAAGGAAGACCCGGACAAATACTGGAGACCCTTTGTAATTTGTATATCACAGGACACTTTTGTAAGAAGATCTGCATTCGATGTACTCCGATGGCTTTCCCTGAAATACGGTTTTGGTACCTATATTCATTATATCGAAGGTTACCTTTCAAAGGAAACCAATCAAAATTCAAAAGAGATCCTGAAAAAATTAATAAACCTGGCCGCAGGCAGCCGCAACCGGGTCTACCTGGACACCATCATCAGTCCCTCGTACACATCGGCCATCGCCCAGGTCATCCAGCTTAGCGGAATATCAGGCAAGGGAAATAACATGATCCTTTTTGAATTCTCCAGAACTGATCCCGATTCACTGACGGAAGTCCTAAAGAATCATCGCCTGCTTGAAACCACAAATTTTGATATCTGTGTATTAAATACCAGTTACAAGGGTTTCGGTTATAAGAAGGATATCCATATCTGGATTTCTATCATGGATTATGAAAATGCCAACCTTATGATCCTGCTTGGGTATATTATACTCGGTCATCCGGAATGGAGAAAGGGACAGATCAAGATCTTTGTCACTCATACGCCTGATGACCTGGAACGAAAACGTATGGATCTTCTGGATCTTATTAAATCGGGAAGGCTTCCAATTTCACCCAGCAACGTAGAATTGATCCCTGCTGATCCGGAAGTCAATACCAAAGAAATTATCTCTCAGAAATCGATTGATGCCGACCTTACGATTATTGGCTTTCGAAGTGAGCTGATAAAAGCGGAGAGCATGAAACTGTTTACCGGATATGAGGACATTGGGAATATACTTTTCGTAAGTTCCATGAAAGAAAAGGAAATCAAGTAGAGGGAGTAATTCTTATTTCCTAATATTTTATACTTTTACTTATTAACCAGGAAGCCTACCCATGAGCAAAAAGATCGCCCTTTTCCCAGGTTCGTTTGATCCTTTCACCATCGGTCATGAATCCGTTATTAATAGATCTCTGCCACTGTTTGATGAAATCATTATTGCGATAGGAACCAATACCAAAAAAGAGGCTTACTATTCTGTCGAGCAAAGGCTGGAGATGATACGTGAAGTATTCAGGGAACAAAAGGATATTAAAGTTCTCAGCTATTCCGGTCTGACCGTTAACTTTTGCAAGGAATGCGGTGCCCAGTATCTCCTAAGAGGTCTAAGAACTGCTTCTGATTTTGAATATGAGAGGGCCATTGCTCAGATTAACAAAGCAATGTACCCTGAACTGGAATCGGTTTTCCTTTTGACTTTGCCCGAACATACACCTATCAATTCAACAATTATCCGGGATGTAATACGGTATGGGGGAGACGCAAGTAAATTTATCCCTCGATCCATTGATCTCTCAAAATACTCTGCAAATGACTAAATCATTCCTGGTACTTGTTCTCTTATTTCTGATTGCTTTTCCATCCGCCCTCAGGGCAGAAGATTCCCACATTTTGCTCAAAGGAAAATCTGTGGATTATTCCGGTGACACCATTATTTTCATGGGGTATTCAAATATGCTATCATTCAGTGAAGAGGAACTGGGACGATGTGCAGTTGACAGCAGCGGAAACTTCACCTGCAATATTCCTCTACAGTCCACCCGTCATATATTTACCTACCTTGGAATTTATAACTGCTACTTCTATGCTGAACCGGGACTGGTATATAATATTAAACTGCCCAGGAAGCAGGAAAAGAACCTGCAGGACCTGGTCAATCCTTATTTCGAAGAGACATCCATACACCTGATTGTCAAGATAGAAGCAGATATCTCTGGCAATCCGGTCCCTCCTCAACAGGAGGAACTGAATTTCTTCATTCGTGCCTTCAACGATGCATTTTACCCTTATTATTACAAATTTGTCATAAATGCCTATGGCAGCCAGGTGAACCGGGAAGAATTTAACAAAGCAGAAAAGGAATTACGAAAGTCTTTTGATTCATTAACGAATTCCTACCTGAATGAATATATTGACTATCGCCTTGGCTTATTCAAACATTATGGGAGCCAGGTAAACAGTCAAAAGATCATTCGGGAGTATTTCCTTGGGAAACCTGTACTCCCCCAGAATCCTGCTTACATGGAGTTGTTTAATGAAATCTTTGAGGATTACTTTCTGAGCTTTGCAGTTGAATATCCTTCCGCCAGGTTACCACAGGTTCTTAACAATGAAAAAGACTATGCTTCTGTACATAAAATTCTTGTAAGAGAAGCAAATTTGAAATCTGATTCCCTGAGACAGTTAGTTATACTTAAAGGATTATATGACGGATACTATGATGGCAAAAATATTCCATCTTCAATGATTCAATTGCTGGATTCGGTAAAAGAAAATACTTCTATTGAGATTTACCAGCAAACTGTTGAAGATATTATGCTTGAAATAACCAAAATATTACCTGGATACCATCCCCCGGATTTTTCCCTTTATAAATCAGACAGTACCCTGGTGCAGCTCTCTGATTTCCGGGGAGAATATGTTTACCTCAATTTCTGCAATTCATTTGGTTACTATTGCGTTCGGGAATATGAGTACCTTCGGGTGATTCATGAAAGATTGAAGGACAAACTAAGTATAGTTACTATTCTGGTGGATGATAGTTCAGAAAACATGAAGCAGCTGGTGGAGAGTAATAGTTATCCATGGACATTTCTGCATTTTTCAAACCAACCTGACATTCTGGATGCATATGATATACGTTCATATCCCTCGTATTTCCTGATAGCCCCGGATGGCAATTTGATCCTCTCACCTGCCCCATCGCCTGTGGAGAACTTTGAATCAACATTTCTTAGAATATTTACGGGTAATTAAAATGCCTCTCCGATGAGTCCGGTAATCGAGGGGAAAGTATTTCGGTAAACCATATCCAGTCCCGAGGAATCAATCCAGCGTACTTCAGATATATCTTCACTGAGTAATGGTTTTGGAACGGCATTGCCTGAATAATTCATGGAAAACCAATCCGTTGTTTTCAGAATAAATTTACCTGAATCCTTATAAATATGGTAGGTTGACCTGAGAAACTCCCCCATTTCTATGCCTTCCAATCCACACTCCTCCTCAACTTCTCTAATGGCTGTCTGTTCCATTGTCTCGCCCGGTTCATTCTTGCCTTTTGGCAAGTCCCATTTACCCTGTCGGAATATTACCAGAAGTTCTCCCCTGGAATTTTTTACCAATCCCCCACCTGCAGCAATATTTATAAAACACTGGCTGAAGGTCTTGAATAAAGACTCCTGGTCATCATGGTAAATAAACAGGTTCCCTTTTTTTTCGGGTTCAAGGAATTGTTTCAACTGGGGTTTCAGATCGGTAACATTTTCAAAAGCACAAACATAGTCCTTCCCAACCTTTGACATATCCGGAAGGTTGTCATCCAGATAGATATTACGCTTGTTGAAAAAAACCTGATACATATAATTTTAATATAAACTGAATTACTAAAACAAATGTACAAAACTATTCTGAGGTACTGACATCCCTAATTTAATCGCTCAATCAGGGCATATACTCTCTCATTTCCTTCCCTGATTTGAACAGTAAAATTATCCAGAATTACATTTTCCTTCTCCTTATTCCAATAATAGACCTTTATCCTACTATTATTCATTTCACCGCTTCTTTTGAAAACGTTGGATAAGCGAAAGGAAAGATGCCCTTTCTGCCACTCAGCGGACCTGTCAGGATCGCAGAAATCAGACACTGAGGAAGCATTCCAGCTAATGACTTTCCCATTTTTAATAATCTCACAAACAATCAAACCATTGTTCCCGTCACAATTTCTGAAATCATAACATATATCAATGAAATCATGCCTCGAACCCGTGATGTCTGTCAAATCCATTTCAAATGTAGGCCCCCATTCCCTGGTTGAATCAATTTTAAGAATACTTTGACTGGTAGAATCATCAACAGGATTCAATACAGTATTGTGCCAATTCTCTTTTTCTTCTTGAGAATCCAGCTTGCTGTAGAACAATATATCGTCTATCCCGGGCTTATCGGAGATCTCATTGCCCCTGGAAAAAATGAAGTACTCATACGTGAATCCGAAATCCCTGAAAACAAGGTTTGGATACTGCTCCCGTATAAGGGATACCAATAACAGCTGATTCCCCCCGAATATAAGGTATTCAGTATTTTCTGATTCAAGTATTCCTCTGAGTTCAACCGGACTTATTTCATTGTCGAAAGTTGAGATATAATCAATGCCTGGATTGATATCTGAAAAATAGTAATTTATTGACAGTGGACTACCATTCAGTACAATACTTACTTTCTCCGGGTTCGTATGATCCAGGAAATCCCTGGTCAGTGTCGCGAACTCCTTAAAAGGTTGTTTATAAAATATCTGATAATGCTTTCTTGACCATACCAGTGTTGATATATTGACTATAAGGAGAAGGGAGACAAATATTATTTTAGCAGGACCTGAGGAATGCTTTACAAAGGAGAACAGGAAAATTAAAAGAAACGGAAAAGAAAAAATCAAGGTGGAATATTGCACCACGGGCATGTAATATCTCGAATAAAAATATCCAATCAGTGCCGGAGCTAAAAACCAGGCTAAGGAAATAATCTGAAATTTGCTTAAGCGCAGGATCCTTGTCTTATTCCTGTACACCCCAATAAAGACGAGACTCAATACTGATAAATAAACGAGGATATTAAAATGAAAAATATACCCGATATAATCCAGAATAAAGGATCTCTCAGGTACAGCCAGCCACCCTAGTCCCTTTAGATTGAGTTGGTAAAAAAATATATTCAGGTGAGGGATATATAAGAGGAGAATAGCTGCAAGGGATAACAAATAGGCTCTGATTGTCTCCCTATTGACATAGAAAATCCCGGTTACCCCAACAATGAAAGCAAAAAGTAAACTGAAATGATGGTTATAGGTGCATGCCGCTGAGGATAGAACAAATCCAACCGAGTTTAAGATTCTTTGATTTTTACTGCCAGAAAGCAGTCGCGTCCAGAACAGTACCATCAGAAGACTAAAAAACAAACCGCTGCCATAGGGTCTGGCAATCTGACTATACATTACCGGAAACTGAAGGCTTGCTATACCTGTGGCCACTAAAAGTCCAACGGTACTGTTGAACCACCTTTTCGAAATAAGGTAGGCAAGTGGGATTGAAGCAATACCCATCAACAAGAATGGAAGCTTGAAAAGAAATTCCCCATAACCAAATATTCTCGTCCAGTAAAATAGAAAAACCTGCACCCCTGCCGGATGTCCATCTCCCTTAACTCCTTTTTCAATCAACTCTGAAAAGGAAGAGTAATCCAGCCGGAATAATGCACTTAATTCATCATGGGTCAAAGGAAGGTTTGAATAATCATAGAAGCGCAGAATACCGCCAATCAGAATAATAAACAATAGAATTACTTCATCGGAAATCCGATTTTGTTTCATCTCTCCTTTCTGTTTTGGATGCAGTAGTAAACATAATCAAAATCAGAATTAATTTATTAAAACTTTATACATTTGCCATATGAACACTTCCAGAAAATTAGCTTCATATCTATTAAAAAGTAAAGCCATTATTATAGATTCTGTAAACCCATTTACCTGGGTCTCAGGATGGCATTCGCCAATTTATTGTGACAACCGAAAAACACTCTCCTACCCTGAAATACGAACCTTTATCCGGGATGCATTTATTGAGCAGATCAAGAATGATATCGGCATGCCGGATATGATAGCAGGTGTGGCCACCGGGGCCATCGCCCAGGCAGCTCTAGTAGCCGAGGGCTTGAATCTGCCCATGCTTTATGTCAGGTCCTCACAAAAAGGACATGGCCTTGGGAACCAGGTCGAGGGCGATATCACCACAGGCAAGAATGTTGTTGTAGTGGAAGACCTTGTTTCTACGGGTGGAAGCAGTCTGAAAGCTGTTTCCGCACTGCGGGAAAAGGGGATTGAAGTGCTGGGAATGACAGCTATTTTTACATATGGATTTCCAGTGGCAGAAGAAAATTTCAGGAAAGCCGGAGTGTCCCTTTATACCCTCTCCAATTACCATGATCTGATCCTGGAAGCAGCAGAGACAGGTTATATAAAGGCTGATGAACTTGAAACCCTGAAAAACTGGAGGAATGATCCCTCCGTTTGGAAACCTGAAAGTAAATAACCATGTCAAAAATAGAGAGTAAAGTAGGAGTTGTATCCCACTCAGCCGATAAAATTTTTAATTATATCTCTGACTTCAATAATTTCAAGTCCCTGATACCGGAGGACAAAGTGAAAGACTTTGAGTCTACCACCAACACCTGCAGGTTCAGGGTTGATGGAATCGGACAGGCAGGCTTAAAAATTATTGAAAGGGATCCCCCGAAATTGATCAAGATCAGCAGCGACGAGCAAACATCCTTTGACCTCCTCTTATGGATTCAAATCAAGGAGGTTGGAGATAATGATTCCCGTATCAAGATAAGCACCGAGGTAAAATTGAATCCAATGATGGCCACAATGGTAAAAAAACCCCTGCAGAATTTTGTGGACACTCTTATTGACCAGGCAGAAAAGTTAAGTTATTAATCCCTTAGCTAATCGCCGAGGTATTGTATTTCTTTAAATCCGTATCTTCTTATATCCCCGGTTTCTGTTAAGACCTCCAGTTCACCACCAGGCAATACGGTACGTATGCTTGCCCTGAATTCATTCACTCCGTCCGAATACCTGGCAGATTGGTCCAGAAGATACAGTCGGTCAAGATAGTTTTCTTCGATTCCTTTTTCATTGCCTGTAAATAACACCTGGTACCAGTGCTCCAGTGCAATACGGAAGTTTTCCAGAAGTACCTCCCTGTCAAAATGGCACCCTTTTTCCAGACATAGTGAGGTTGGAGAGGGAATTGAACTGTCAAAACGGTCCTGGTTTACATTCAGTCCGATCCCAATTACAGAATGTAGGATTCCATGGCCTGAAATGGCGTTCTCAATGAGTATTCCACAGATCTTGGAAGATCCTACCAAAATATCATTCGGCCACTTAATTTTAGCATTAATCCCCTGATTATCTAATACTTCTACAATAGAAAGGGAGGCGATTCTGGACAGATGAAATGAATTTTCTGGCAGGAGAAACTCTGGTTTCAGCAGTATACTGAATAACAGGTTTTTTCCTTTTTCACTGGACCAGGTATTTCCCTGGTGGCCTTTTCCATCTGACTGGTATTCAGTGTACACAATGGTTCCCTCACCAAGTTCCTCAAGTCCAACTAAACGATTCAATTCTTCGTTGGTAGAGCCTGTTTCCGCATATTTCCGGGTGATCCTGTCTAATTTTCTAATAATCACAGCATTTCGTTTTATTCAATTTTTACAGCGAGGTGTAAACAAAGTTCGCTAAAATATGTTATTTAAGGAAAAGATCAAGGTCTGACAATGGCATAGCTTTTGATACCTGCCCACAGGTAGAGTCATTAAATTTCACTATTTTTGCGACAAATCAAGGAATGAAGAATAAGCAGGAGCAGGATTCCAAACAATTGGGACAGGCCATCATAGAATGTATTAAAGAAAAGAAGGGTCTGAACATTGTAAATATTAATCTATTAAAGACTGACAATTCAGTTTGTGATTTTTTTATAATTACCCATGCGGAGTCAGACACACAGGTCAGGGCAATTGCAAAACATATCGAAAAAACCCTACATGAGAAGCATGGTTTAAAATCGTTTCACGCAGAAGGTTACGAAAATGCTCAGTGGGTACTTTTAGATTTCAGTAGTATTATTGTTCACGTTTTCCTGGAGGATATCCGCAAATATTATAAGCTCGAAGAACTTTGGGCGGATGCTGAAGTAGAAATAATAAGTGAACCAGAAGCAGATTTTTAGAAAGTATCATGGCAGAACAGAAAAAACAACAAAATACAGCTCCCAAACCGGATGATAAATCTGGCAAGGGGATCAATCCTAAACCCAAATTCAATGTTTACTGGATTTATGGTATAATCGGACTTGCCATCATTGGCACATATTTTATGAGGCTTGGGGATGGTGCCGAAGAAATTACCCGCCGCCGGTTTGAAACAGAAATGCTTGCACAGCGTGATGTGGAGAAAATAATTATTGTCAACAAGGAAAAGGTTGAAGTCTTCATTAAAGCCGACAGGCTTGAGTCAGGCAAATATAAGGATACCAAAAGCAAGAGTTTCTCTCCTATGACCGGACAGGGGGCCCAGTATTATTTCACCATTGGTTCTGTGGAGGTTTTCGCCCAGCAGCTTGAGAGTGCTATGGAAGGATTTTCTGAATCGGATAAAATCGAGGTAAAATATGAATCCAGAAGAAATGTATTTGGCGAAATGCTTGGATGGATTTTCCCGATATTATTACTTGTCGCTGTATGGCTGTTCATCTTCAGAAGGATGAGCGCCGGCCAGGGTGGCGGAGGCGCCGGAAACATTTTCAGTGTCGGTAAATCCAAGGCAAGGATCTTTGATAAAGATTCACATGTCAAAACTGATTTTAAGGATGTTGCCGGACTTGAAGAAGCCAAAGTAGAGGTTAAAGAGATCGTTGATTTTCTAAAGAATCCAAAAAAATACACTGAACTTGGAGGAAAAATACCCAAAGGAGCCCTGCTTGTAGGTCCTCCGGGTACCGGAAAAACCCTTCTGGCAAAAGCCGTTGCCGGTGAAGCAAATGTGCCTTTCTTCTCCATCTCCGGATCAGACTTCGTTGAAATGTTTGTTGGCGTTGGCGCTTCCAGGGTAAGAGACCTGTTTAAGCAGGCCAAGGAAAAAGCACCTTGCATTGTATTCATAGATGAAATCGATGCTGTCGGCCGTGCCAGGGGTAAAAACGCAAACTTTGGGGCCAATGATGAAAGGGAAAATACCCTCAACCAGCTGCTTACTGAAATGGACGGATTTGATACAAATACCGGCGTTATCATCATCGCAGCCACCAACCGGGCCGATATACTTGACCGGGCGTTACTGAGGGCAGGACGGTTTGATCGACAGATCCATGTTGAACTTCCGGACCTTACAGAGCGAAGGGATATCTTTGATGTCCACCTTCGTCCCCTTAAACTTCAAAAGAACCTTGAAATTGAATTTCTGGCCAAGCAAACACCCGGTTTCTCCGGTGCCGATATTGCTAATGTCTGTAATGAGGCAGCCTTAATCGCTGCCAGAAAAAATAAAAAGGTAGTAGAAAGACAGGATTTTCTTGATGCTGTGGACAGGATCATAGGGGGACTCGAAAAAAAGAATAAAATTATAACCCTTGAGGAGAAGAAGACCATTGCATTTCATGAAGCTGGACACGCCACAGTTAGCTGGCTCCTGGAGCATGCCAACCCTCTTGTTAAGGTAACCATTATACCAAGAGGCAAAGCACTGGGTGCTGCATGGTACCTTCCTGAGGAAAGACAGATTACAACTACGGAACAGCTGCTCGATGAAATGGCCTCGGCTCTTGGTGGAAGAGCCTCCGAAGAAATCAACTTTGGTAAAATATCCACCGGTGCCCTGAACGACCTGGAGAAGGTTACAAAAACAGCCTATGCCATGGTTTCCTATTTTGGAATGAGCGAAAAGGTTGGGAATAAAAGCTTCTATGATTCCTCGGGACAGGCCGATTTCAATTTCAGCAAACCTTATTCCGAGAAAACTGCTGAACTAATTGATATTGAAGTTAACGACATCATTGAGAAGGAATATATCCGGGCCAAAAAGATACTGAAAGACAATTCAGAGGGACTAAGCAAACTGGCTGAACAGCTTCTTGAAAAAGAAGTGATCTTCAGCGAAGACCTGGAAAAGATCTTTGGTGCCAGACCCTGGGCTAAAAAAGAGATGGCTCCTATTAAGTCAAAACCAAAGAAAAGTGTACCTGCAAAGAAAAAAGCGATTCCCAAAAAGACCGGAACCGGGGTTGAAACGAAATCAGGACCGGAGAAGCAAAAGGAAACTAAGCTCGCTGACAAGAAGGATAAAGAAGTTTCACCTAAAAGCAAAACAGCATAAGAGCTTTGCATAATTCAGGTAGTTAATGGAAAAAGGCTGGGTCATAACATATACAACAAGACAGGAATACCAGGCTGAAATCTTTAAGCAGGTCCTTCATGATCATGAGATCCCTTCGCAAATTATAAATAAGATGGACACCACTTACCAGAGCTTCGGCGATATCGAGGTTTATGTCCACCATTCCCATATCCTGAAGGCAAAGATGCTTGCCGAAGAATTTGAGGCAAATTAATCTTTAATCCAAGTGAAGGAGACCCTCATAAGATCCCTGACCGGAATTGCCCTCATTGCCCTGATCGTATTGTCACTTGTCCTCCATCCCTTAAGCTTTCTAATAGTTTTCGGCCTTGCATGTTTACTTTCCTGGATGGAATTTGTAAGAATGTACCGGGAAAATATTCCTCCGTATTTGCAGCTAATCATTGCCGCCTTCTTAGGTGGAAGTTATGTCCTGGCTTTCTTTACGGCTTCCGGTAGAATCGAGGGAATATGGCTTCTTCTTCCGGTATTATTACTGTTACTTCTTCCTTTTGTCCTGCATATAGCAAGTCGCTCAAAGAATGTCAAAAGAATTGTTCTCATCAGCCTTTCTATAATATATATGCTGGTCGGATATTCCTCCCTGCATTTCATAGCATATTCAGACACAGGGACATACTCTCCCAGGTGGATATTGTTCACTTTTTATTTCCTGTGGATCTATGATTCTATGGCCTTTGTAAGTGGCCGTTTGTTGGGAAAACACCCCGTCTGGCCTTCGGTCAGTCCAGGTAAAACATGGGAAGGAAGCATTGGAGGTGCTATTTTCACAATAACTCTGGCGATAATTTTCAGCCGTTTTATGCCGGTTCTTTCAAGCTGGGAATGGATTGGTTTCGCCATTATCGTCGTCCTATTCGGCAGCCTTGGAGATTTCTTTGAATCCTGGATGAAACGAACCGCGGGAGTAAAGGACAGCGGCCGAATACTTCCCGGTCACGGGGGGATTCTTGACCGGCTTGATTCCTTGCTGCTTTCAGCTCCTTTTATTACTTTGTACCTTTTAATTATCCTATGATCCACAAAGCAGGAATTAAAATATCAATCCTGATCTTCACTATCCTTGCGGTACTGAATATCTCACTTATTCTGCTTAACGGTTGTTCCGTAGCTACCCCGATTGTCCTGGTTTTCTCATTGGCAATTATGGTCTTTATTCTGAGGTTCTTCCGCAATCCCGGAAGAACGGCTTCCTTTACTGAAGGAAATGTTTATTCCCCGGCTGACGGTAAGGTAGTAGTAGTAGAAGAAACGACAGAGGATGAGTATTTCCATGACAAAAGGATACAGGTATCCATCTTCATGTCCGTATGGAACGTACATATTAACTGGTTCCCTGTAACCGGACTCCTCGCCTACTATAAATATCATCCCGGAAAATTCCTGCTCGCCCGACACCCCAAGTCTTCCACATTAAACGAAAGAAATACAGTGGTTGTCAGGACAGAAACCGGTACAGAGATCCTCATCCGCCAGATTGCCGGAATCGTTGCCAGGCGTATTATCAGTTATGCTCACAAGGATGAAACAGTATCTGCCGGAGATGAAATGGGATTTATCAGGTTCGGTTCCAGGGTTGATGTTTTCCTTCCTCCCGGCAGCAATATTCTTGTAAAACCCGGTGAAAAAGTAAAGGGTCTTAAGAGTTTGCTGGCTGAACTGAATAAATAAATTCAGACATTTTAATCTTTTTTAACAGTCCATTAACAACCAAAAGAGTCCTTTGCACGTATATTTGACATAATCAAACTATATTTGATCCAATCCAAAATCAATTATTCATTTAAATCAATAAAAATCATGAAAAAATTTATTATTCTAATAGCACTTGTAGCATTTATCGGAGTTTCCACAGTTCCCGTTTCAGCAGCACCTGTAGCGGCAAAAGTTGAGCAGGCAGACGACAAAAAAAAGGATGAAACAAAGAAAGCTGATACCAAAGCTACTACTACCAAGTCAGATTGCACTACAAAATCAGATTGCTGCAAATCAAAATGCGACGATTCAAGTAAGAAAAAAGAAGAAAAGAAGAAATAGCCAAGACCACTTTGTATTAAGAAAGGCTGCTCTCCCTGCAATGGGATTGGCAGCCTTTTTTATTTCCATAAAATCACCATATTCAATTTTGATTGATTAATTTTGCGGGAAATTATTCCAATGAACCCTAAGAATATCCTCCCTTTAGCCGATGGTGTTTCCTGGATCGGCTCCCTTGACAAAGACATAGTTGCCTTCGATATTGTAATGGAAACCCAGTATGGCACTACTTA
The DNA here is from genome assembly GCA_963777115.1 of uncultured Bacteroidaceae bacterium. Lineage (GTDB taxonomy): Bacteria > Bacteroidota > Bacteroidia > Bacteroidales > SM23-62 > SM23-62. Next base: position 451,042 of record CAVZPP010000016.1, read on the forward strand.
CAATTCATATTTCATCGATGCAGATAAAAAAACTGTTATTGATACAGTCAAGAAAACATTTCAGGATGAATACCTTGATAAGATCCGGGATCTATGTGATCCTTCGGAGATTGAATACATAGTCTGTAACCATACAGAACCCGATCATTCCGGAAGTCTCAGCAAACTGTTGGAGATAGCTCCAAATGCAAAGGTAGTAGGCAGCGGACAGGCCCTGAACTATCTCTCTGAAATGATAGACAAGCCCTTTCAGTCAATGAAAATTAAGGATGGTGAAACCCTTGACCTGGGAAATAAAACACTCCGGTTTATCGGGGCATCCAATTTGCACTGGCCAGATTCAATTTATACTTACCTGGAAGAAGATCATATTCTCTTTACATGCGATTCATTCGGTGCCCATTATTGCGATGAAAAGATGTTCGACGACATTGTGGGAGATTATTCTGAATCATTCAAATACTATTTTGATGTCATTCTGCAACCCTTCAGCAAGTTTATGCTGAAAGCCATTGACAAAATTGATGATCTTGAAATATCAATGATATGTCCGGGTCATGGACCTGTTCTCAGATCCTCATGGAAAGAAAAAGTAGAACTATCAAAAAAATATTCAGAGCAATTTTTGAATTCTCAGGAAGGTACAGGAAACAGGATACTGATTACCTATGTATCAGCATACGGGTATACGGGTCAGATGGCCAAAACAATTGCCCTGGGTATAAAGGAGGCTGGTGAGATCGATGTAAAGGTGATAGATATCGAGAATATACAACTAGGGGAACTGGAAGAAAATCTGGTCAGATGTGGCGGTCTGCTCATCGGATCTCCTACCATAAACCGGAATACATTGTTGCCGGTTTACAAACTCTTCTCGGTCATTAATCCCATTCGTGACAAGGGAAAACTGGCTGCATCATTCGGGTCATACGGATGGAGTGGAGAAGCCGTCCCGCTTATTGAGGACCACCTGAAAAACCTCAAATTTGAAGTCATTCAGGACGGTCTTGCAACAAAATTCTTTCCCAGTGAGGAACAGACCACTGAACTCCTTGAATTCGGGCGGACATTTGGAATGAGATTCCTTGAAAACCAGGTTGCAGATTAATATATCCTGCAAGCTTACTCCATCTTCAGTAACTTCCGGGTACCAATGATTTGTCCATCTTGAATTGCCCGGATGAAATACACTCCTTTTGACAAACCCTTGAGACTTACTTCATATAATTCAGTCCCTGGAGACAGCAGATCATTCAATACAAGGCTTCCGGTATGTGTGAACAACTGTATCTGAACTTTTTCTGACAGTGGCTCTGCAAATGCAAGATATACACGGCTGCTTGCAGGATTTGGGTAGACAAGCATCTCAATATTCCTGGCTTTAAGCAAATCATGCACTGAAACCGGTGCTACCGGATCCCCGTTGAGTTCAGGGTCATTGCTGCTTGCCTGGTATATCATTCTATTTTCAGCACCCTGTATAAATACTACCACATTTACAAGTTCCCTGTTAAGGATAATATCGCTTATATCCCAGCTCAGAGATATACTTTCCTTATCGCCGGGTTCCCACTGGCGGATCAGGCTTACACCTGCTGCATTCGGCACCATATCCCTCACTACATTCTGGAAGGCAGTGTCAGCACCGGAAACCAGGTATGAAGATTCATTGATATGCTTTTCAATGATAGCAGTATACACAATGTATTCCCCTTGTGGCAAACTCTCCAGGGCCTCAATATCGATGGAAATATCCAAACTGTTTCCCTGCTCGACTACTCCTTGTTCAATACTGAATGAAGGATCATCAAGTATCCGGGCAACCAGATCAAGGGTATCAAGGTCATTATTCTCTGTAAAGTCGTAGGCCATCTCTCCACCCAATCCCCCGTCAATCAATGTATAAGGAACCTTACGAGTTCCATAGAAAAGGCTTCTTGCACTTGCAGGGGAAGGATTGTCCTCGTTCATCTTGTCGGGATTTCCTTCAACCTCCGCATGGTATTGCACATCTATTACATCCAGTAGATTATGCTGAACCAGCTTATTGATTCTCTGATTTTTCTCTTCAATGCCATCAATACTTGCATTGGTGAAGTGCTCCAGTAATACAACCCGGGAACGTTCTCCAATCCAAACATTATCGAAAGCAAAACCCTCTTTAGGGACTGCGCTTGTATCAGCGGAACTATAGGCAATCCTGAATTGTACCCTGTCCCTGTTAATCAGAACATCAAGATCATGACGTGAGTTTTTCCAGGGTTCCGATCTGTCAAAAAGAAATCCTCCTGTCCATCCTTCTCCCTGTCCTCCAGGTCCATCAGCTATTCGGAAGGTATTATACCAGTTAATACTACCATCATCGACGGCTCCTACATTCTTCCAATTGCTTCCATCGTCATATGAATACTGCAGCACGGCACCATCCCTGTCACGGTCTGATGATATCTTCCGGTCAAGGCTGATCATAGGCCGCCTCATGCCTCTGAAATCAAAGCAGGGACTCGTGACCCAGGATTGTTCTACTGTATTCTTATCAACTGAATCTGTATACCATGCCTTGTTTCCATCGCTGGCCACATCATATGGAAATTTTCCAGGATCCACTGCTTCCACAACCCAACTCTGGGTAGAATTTTCCATATTGAAAGCAAACCATCCGTTCGAATCAGCCTCGAAATCCTCATAATATGGGGTAGATTCGGTTAACCCCGAAATATAAGGTCTCAGGTAAATAGTTTCAGATACTGAGTTTACACAACCACTGTCTGATGTAGCCGTTAATTCAACCTTGTAATTGTCCAGTACATCAAATTTATGGGCGAGCACGCTTATTTTTACCCCTTCTTCAATTTCCGATCTGAATTCATTTCCTGCAAGATCAGTGATCAGCCAGTTGAATTTAGAATTCCCATCCTCTGTCTCTGATGATCCGGTAAGCTCTATTGGTTCACTGGTAAAACATTCCGTATTCCAATCAATGCTGACATTCGGCGTATTCCCAATGTATTTATTTCTGATGATTTTAGAATTTTCGCAGCCTGTTTCTATAACTTTTGCAGCAAGGGTGACATTTCTTTCACCCGGACGAGAGTAGTTATGAGAAACACCCTCCAATGACCATAAAACTTCCACATTATCTGCTCCGCTCTGAATATCCCCGAAATTCCATTCCCATTTAATGGAATCAGGAAGTCCAGTTATATCGGATGTATTGTTAAAGTTTATTACCCCGCCGTCTGGAGAAGGAACACATAATTCAACAAATTCAAATTCCGGATTGGGGACCTCATTGACCATTATGGTGGCCGAATCATACTGTTTACAACCGTTTGTACTTGTGTATGTATACAGAATTTTATTGAGTCCGGTATCAGCCTTGCTCCGATCGAATTCATATACATCATTACCCAAAGAATCAACACCATGGCCCTCTGAAGTGAATACTCCACGTTCGATCCTTGATCCTACCAGTGAAAATATTTCATCATAACTACATGGCTCCTTAGTGGTAAGGTCCGTTACAATGTATGCAGTATCAAAATATTCAATCTTCAGGTCTACCTTTTTGTATAGGTGGGTTTTACCGTCTAGATAATCATAGCGGATTCCAACGTCAATTTTATAGTCCTCTCCCTCAACCCAATCCAGTATAGAGGGATTGAAGGTCACAGTATTATTTTTATTATCAACCATAAATCCAACGGGATATATGATACTATCTGTCGAAATAAAAGAGCCCAGGCTGGAAGCCGTATTGAAAGCTTCCAAAATATATTCCTGGTCAAGATAACAGGCCACCTTCCTTTCTGGCCAGATAAAGGTCACATCAGCATCAACAATCTCAACAGCCTGAGAATCAACATTGAAACATGATTTTGTATCAATATACTCATAGTAGATCCAATGCGGAATACTATCGGTGAGCCCTGCTATAGATGGTGAAAAGGTCCCATGTATTGAGCTTACACCCTCACCAGAGAATTCACCTTCGGAAGGATCACCGTTCAATTCTACTATACTATCTGTAACAGCATAAATGGTATCCAGGTCAATGATGTTCACTACCGGCAAGGGATTTACGATTACGATAGCATTATCGAACCCGATGTTTGTGTTGCCAGTTCCATCCCACACAGAATCTATGATATAGTTCATCGTCTGTTCAGGAGTCACCTTAACTGAGAAGTTGGTAGTTTGAATATTGTCTACATAGAAACTGTCGACAGCATTGTGGTATTTCAGTCTCCAGGGGGGTGATCCGCTCAGGGTCATATAGATAGTTGCCGTATCATAAATGCATATTTCATCGCCAAGGGTGAGCCGGGCTGTTGGTTTTTTAGTTAATACAGCCACAGTATTATCATCAATCACAGTATCTGGCAGGCTTCCGTTCCCCACTGCGTCTTCCAGTATTATTAGGGCTTCCAGTTCACCTACCTGCACTGTAGGATCAAACTCATTCACAGGATACCGGATGGTGTAGGTGGAATCATCAGAAGAAAAGATCAGTCCCTCATTCTTTCTAACACCGTTCACCTCAGATGTATTTGAGAGTTTGTAGCCCATTCCATCAGCTTTAACAGTAAGGATTACTTCTCCCCCAATAATGACCGTATCCGTGGGAGTTGTGTTGGTTGTTGAGAAAATCACCGGAACCGAGGCATCAATGGAAAGATCATTGGGCTGTATTGCAGGATAAGTCAGATTGATGTTCCCTGCCGGATCCCTCAGATAGATCTTAGCCTCCAGGTCACCCTTTGCCACATTCTGGTCATTGGGTCCAATAGTATAAATCAGGCTGTATGTTCCCCCACCGATCTCCTCAAATACCACCTTATCCGGAGTCATGACAATATTATTTATCTCTGAACTATCCTCCGGTACCAGTCCCTCTTCAAAAGCAGATATCAGCAACACAACATTGTCACCAATCTTTTTATCCTCCTGTCCGATCACGTAAAGAGTGGATATAACCGGTCTGTGGGCATCCAGCATGTCCTTGTCCTGGCTGATAAACCCGTTATATATCTCCCCAGTATCAGGAAATTGGACAAATTGAAGATTGTTAACGGGTATATCAACGGAATCAGGGTAATCATTTCCAAACTCCGTAATGGTAATCCTTGCCTTATACCGGTTGTCGACACCATCCCTTTGCAGGGATACTATTTCATATCCGCCGATGTTGGCCTTGGGTAGAATGGGAGCAAGCGTATATAATGAACCGGATTCATATTCAGTGAGATTAATGGTTACCTCAACATCATCACCAATCTTCATGGAATTATTTCCAATGCTCACACTGCCTACAACCGGTTCATATGTCGATGCAACTAAAAACTCTTCGGATAAAAGCAAATCGGATTTTGTCTGATCCAGTACCCCGCTCTTGATAGATACCTCAACACTATTGAAGTCAGCATCAAAGTCAGTACCGTCAAATCTCAAATGCAGGGTGATAGAAGAATCAGCCTGGTTTGAAATTCCATTGATATCCAATCCACCTGGGCCACTCACAATAGCAAAATCTGAAACACCTGGTGGGGAAGAAAACTTCTCCTCTGAAAATTCAAGATGGAGACTAATGGTATCCAGGTATGCCTCCCGGAGGGTGGAACTCGGAGTTACCATTGCGACCGGAGTTTCCGGATAATATGTAATAGTTGCAGTATTACTACTAACGAGGTCGGAAGTTGCCACATTTAATTTCAGGTGATTGATAGATAATCCTAGCTCAATATCTGCATCAAAATCATTATGAGTATAAGCAAGTGTGACCTCAAATTCCATTGCATTATTGACGGAAACTGAAGCCACAGACAATCCTGCCGGAGCATCCACAAGTGTTATATCGTCAGTTACCAGGCTAAATGGGGTTGTCAATGAATCATGGGTCAGGGAAACGGTGATCGTCCTGTTATTCAGATTATACTCTTCAAGGTCTATGTCCGGACTTATGGTGGCACCCGGAACCTCCACAATAGCTGTAATGGTTAAATCACCTATATCTGTAACAAGTTCATCCATTTTATTCCATTTAAGAATGCCTGGCCGGACCCTAACCTGTGCATCCGTTACATGCGAATCAAAATCCTCGCCGGTAAAGTTCAGGAATACATTGATCTGGTCGCCGCCACTAATTCCTTCAACATACTGTATGGTAGTTCCTGATGGGAATTTATCCAGGATAATGGAGTCAACGCTAATAGAACCTGTTGGAACTTCATCATTAACCAGGGTCAGAACCACCAGTCCCCCATTAAGAGTATCTTCCCTGAGATTCAGATTATCAGCCATATCACTGTATACAGATTCATCAAGACCCGTAATGGTTATTGAGGTAGATCCTAAAGTATCAGTTGAATAATCAAGGTCAGCCGGATTAATTGTAACAGCAGCATTACTTATGGGTGAATCAATGTCACCTTTGGCGGGATCGAAGGATATATACAACCTGGCTTTATCATTGTTTGTAGGTCCACCATAGTCAAAATGATCCTTTTCAATACCATCAGGAAAATTAATCAATGTTATATCTGAAATTTCAAGATCATTGCCGTTATTTAAAAAGTATTCTGTATCATTTAAGTGAATATCCAGATAAGCTGTTGTTCCGTTCCCAATATTTCGCTCAGAAAGAGGAGCAGGATCTGAGCTTAAGGTTGCTATTTCAATATTTGCGGTTATGCTACATGTAGCAGTGCTCAGGTTACTTCCTGAGAGTAAAACCGAACTATCGATAGAAATATAGAAGTCTGGGTAGTTGGAATCAAAATCAAGGGATTGAAGGTCTACTTCAGCTACGCTTGAATCACCTATAACATTAATCCTGGTAATGCTGAGAACAGAGGGACCATTCTCAACGGTCATTGAATCAATTGGAAGCACTCCAAGCCGGTAAAACTTTGTCCCACTTACTTCAACAGTGACTCTTATTCCATCAAGAAGATCTCCGGTCTCCGAAAGGGTGCTTTCACTAATTGTAGCACTTTGCGAATACATATTCCCATATGTCCCGAGAATAATTAGTAGTAAAAGGTATATTTTATGCATTTTCATGTCTTATATAATTAATCGCCAGGGCTCAAACGTGATTCTTTCTGACATATTTTAAGGAAGACTAAGTTTAAAATCTCAGGGTTGCTTCCTGAAGTTTATTATCCTACAACTTACCGGTAGCATCAGTTCTGACCAGGGCCATCATCGAATTATCCTCAGAACCGTTATTCCCGACTAGTATGAGTCCTCCGTCAGCTGTGACCTCAAGGGACAGCCCCTGCTGGAATCCCTCATCCCCGAATATACTGCGGATTACCTCATTCCCAGTTCCATCTGAATGAAGGAGTATAATATCATCATTACCGGTTTCAGTTCTGGTTCCGACAATGGCATAGCTATTATCGTTGACAATTCTTACAGCTTCCCCGGAAAGGCTGACCTGATCATCTGTAACAGAAAACCTTTTAGGATTCTCCCATCCAGTAACAGTTCCAAGAGTGGAGCTTAACTTATTCAGGTATATATCAGTGATTCCTGTCTGGGGATTGCTAACAGTACCGCAAACCAGAATATTACCATCCGATAGTTCCTGTAAAGAACTTCCGTTAAGGTCCCCGGAAGATCTTAAATAGTCCTGGTTTACACCACCCAGCCCGGACTTATCAACCTGAATCATACTTATTTCACTCTTACCGTTAAGCACTTCTGTACCGCAGATAAATATATCGTTCTGAGCTTCGATTATTTCAGCATGAGTTGCGGAAGATTCAGGAGCAACATTATATACACTTTCCTGAACATTATTATCATTCTCTTTGAACAGGGCTATCTTGTAACGATAATTTCCAGACGCGGAGTTGTAACTTATGCCTGCAGCAAGATAATCTCCTGAAGAGGTAACAATCAAGCTTGTTCCTATTTCATCATTTGCATCCGATGTTCGTTTCTCCCATAAAACATTTCCCTGCAAATCTGTTTTAAGAAGGTACATATCATAGTTACTGGTATCTGAGGCCTTGGAGTGTCCCAGGATCACAAAACCGTCATCTACGACCTGAATGCTGGTACCAACATCATCGTAATCTCCTTGGATGGTGACAGGGGACCAGGATTCCTCATTTCCGTACTTATCGGTTTTTACCAGGTAAAGATCCCGGATACCTTCCTCATCACTGGTAGTGCCAATAGCCACATAACCTCCGTCGGCTGTTTCCTTGACATCATAGGCAACTTCGGTAAGGGTGCTGGAGAAGAACTTGATAAATCCCTCTGCCTGCTCGGGCTGGATATCGTATTTATTACATGCTGTCATAAGAACAGCAAGCAATGGCAGCATATATTTTGATGATCTCATGGCTTACTGTGTTCTTTTGGGATTATAAAATGATCTTGCGTATCCGAAACTGATTAAAAAGCTGTTTAATCGGAAGTCAGAATCCTGGTACATGTAAACCCAGTTGTGGTTCTCCTGTGTGAACCTGTTTTCAGTAGAATTCAGGTATTTGTTCAATCCGACATTATACCTCAGGTCAAGAAAGAAATAGGCCCGGTTAAGTTTATATTTCACTCCTGCCCCTGCGAATGCCCAATAATTCAGCTGGTTACGGTTAGGAAGATTATCTTCATCCGGTCCGGTAAAAATCCCCTGGGATGTGGAGGTTTTATTATCAAAAAGAATTCCCAGTTGAGCCCCCAGCCTCAGGTAGGGCCGGATTTTTTCCAGGTTAAATTCATAGGTGCCGGAAAGGGGAACATACAGATAACTCTGATGTTCAAAGTGATCTAGTTCTCCGAAGCCCTCAATGGTGGAATTCTCGTATTCCAGCTGGAAATTTGACTGGGCATACATGGGTTCAAGACTGATCTGTATTTTGCTGCTGGCATAGAAATTAACAAGGGCTCCTGCCTGGAAGGCAAATCCGTCGGCAGTGTATTTTGGTTTTTCCTTGTTCAGATTAAAGGGAGAGTATGCCTGACTGATCATGCCATGAGAGCGGTTTACACCTGCAAATGCTCCCAGGTCAAGCATAGGTCTGGTCCGGTATTGATCAAATATAAACCTGAATTCATCAGGATCTGTAGTAGAAAGTTCGTATTCTGGGTACCTTTTAAGAAATGAGAGCATTCCCTGATGGGCTTTGTCCAGGTCATCAATATAGATCTGGCAGAGTATTATCAGTTTATAGGCTGAAAGTCTCTCCTCCTGTGTAAATCCCCGTTCGATACAGGACTCAAGCATTTCCGGGACACTTTCGATTTTTCCGGCCTCATATAACTGCTGGGCTTCCACAAGCTTAACAGCACAGTCCTCTACCTGCGCAAATGATTCGAGTACCATTAAGGCAGGGACAAGAAGGAAAATGAATTTAAGGCATCTCATAATCTATCTGTGAATTATTTATTTCCTGTTTTTTTTACTCCGATTATTGCGGGTTTTGCTTTACAGGTCTGTTCATAAGGAATATCCGCACCTATATAGGTGTCCCATTCTTCCTCTGTAAAATTACGGTCTATATCATTGCAGATATCCTCCACCATGGTGGATGTATGGGTAGGGGAAAGCACCAGCCTGTCTTCGTCCTTGCTTCCCGTAAGAATATGGTCACCGCTTGAACTGAATGCCACAGAGAAAACGAAACCGGCATTGGCAGTTAGTACAATGGGCTGGGTATTTAAGTTCGATGTCTCCCACATGCGGACGGATCCATCATTGCTGGCAGAAGCCAGAATTTTACCATCCGGACTGAACTTCAGCTGGGTGATCCTGGCGCTGTGTCCCCTTAAATTATTCACCAATGCTCGTGAGCCGAAATCCCAGACAAGCACATTACCCTCAAGGTCACCACTTGCCAGTACCTGGTCACCTTCACCAAAATCAAGAGCCAGTATAGAATTACCGGTGTTTTCGTGCAAGACATATGAAGCCTTGGAATTTTCGACCTCAAAAATGATGATTTTCCCGTTTCTGGTACCTGCTGCGAGATAATCACCGCTTCTGGAAACCACCAGTATATCCACGGGAGAATCAGAATTTGCAAATTCAGTGGCTCGCCCGGTTTCCAGGTCCCATAAAGTAATTATCCCCCCTGTACCTGCGGAAAACATTCGCTTATTATCCGGAAGGAAATCAATGGTTCTGATCATGTTATCCCTCCCGCTGAGTATCCTGGGTTCTGCCTGCATATTGCTGGTACGAAAAACCTGCACCCCACTGCCATCAGTACCGCATGCAAGCCATTTCCCGTCGTCACTCACATCGATAACCCGGTTTACCATTGGATTTGCGATGACTACTGAGCTGCTTCTGTCATTTATATCCCATTTCAATACCCTGCCGTCACTACCCGCACTGAAAAAGCTTTTGTTGTCGGGGGCAAAGACGAGTGACCTGACAGCATCTGTATGACCTGAGTACACATTGTAATCAGGTCCTTTAAGATACTTCAAGGCATCATACAGACCTGAATAGACATCTGCATTATGTGCCAATCCCTGGTTTTCCTTGTTGAACAGATAGGCCTGGTAAGCAAGTAATGCTTTCAGGCTGGTATCATTATCGACCTGCAAAGATTTAACGGCAATGGACTGGGCAACAGAAAGAACCTGCCTCCGGTATGCCTCTACTTTATTTTCCTCGGCAATCCCTTGTTGTCTTAAGGCTTCCTGTTCCTGCTGTAAGGCCCTGTTTCGTTGAATTCGTGCGGCTTCTGCACTATCTCTGGCGATGCGCTCCTGCTTCTGCGCCAAACGGCTGTTCTGGTCCGCTCTCCTCTGGTTTGTAAGGGCTACTACGGCGTTTGAATCCGCCCGTACTTTCTGCATTAAGGCCGTATCTGCCTCAGCTGTAGCCCTTGCCTGCTCTGACATGGCAAATACAAGGTTGCTGTCAGCCACAGCTTTCTGATATACGGCCTCAGATTCAGCCTTAACTGCCTGATCACGCAGCACGAATGAGTAAAGCATCATCCCTATGGAAATTATTGCTGCTGTCCCAAGAACTATGGCGAAAGCCCTGGTTCTTCGTAACTGTCTCCGTTGCAGCCGGATCTTATTTTGCTCTTCGGCAATGAATTCCTTTTCACTGGTATCCAAAAATACCATGGCCCTTTCAAATGCCGGGTTATACCGTTCAGCCCAGATAAGAGTAGGCTGTTGTTTCTTTCTCCAGTTCAGGGCCAGCTGAAGGTCAGGAGGTCTCCATAATCCCGTTTTTCCAACCTGAAAGAGGGCAGCGGCTTCAGAGAGCCTGGTGTACATCTGAACAGCCTGGGCTTCTTCCTCAACCCATATTTTCAGCCGGTCCCATATTCGCATAATACTTTCATGCGAAATATCTAATACTGATCCAGGGGACAGGCTGACAGAATGAGCAGGTATAAGAAATGACCTTCCGGGTTTTCTGAATATCTCAACTACCCCGCTCACTTCTTCGGGGGTTGCCCTGGCAATCTCTGCTACGATCTCCAGCCTGGTTGGCTGACGGATTCCAATATTGTCTCCTCCCTTTTCAGTTAAGGTTTTAAACATGCTTTCGCATATCATTTTTTCCCTCGGTGAGAGCTCTTCAAATGCCTCATTGGCATGTTCGGAAAGTGCTTTTTCCATCCGGCCCACCGCCTCATAATCAGACAGGCTCATGGGGCGCTCCAGGTCCTTTTGCTGCAGCCAATAATCCCAGGTACGCATAAGAGCATGCTGAAGAATGGGAAGCTGATCAGGATTGTCCCCTACATCGTTTAGTAACTGGGTAACCAGGTTAGGATCAATGCTTGCTCCACCAACTGCTACCGGTCCGGTTACCGCATCCTTGAAATCATCCCTCGTCATCTGGGGGATCAGGTAGTTACTTTCATTTATCAGGCTGGTCAGTTCCTGGAACTGCGAACATTCTCCAATAAAATCCGAGCGCATGGTCAGTATGAGGTAGATCGGTACATCGGACTGGCGAACAGCCTCAACAAGAAGCTTAACGTAGGCTTCAGATTCGTTAAAAGACACGGCATCCCTGCGGCTCTTTTTAAACCTGAACAGCTCCTCAAACTGGTCGACCATTAAGAGAATGTTGTTTCCACCCTCCCCTGCATACTGCCTCAATGCCTCCGTCAGTCCCATGGATGATCTTCTGAGAATAGCCGCAGTGATATTTACCTCTTTCCCTTCCCTGGCAATTGATGCTGCCATGTTCTCAATTGGATTATTCCCGGGACGGGTAGTAATGATATTCCATCGTGATCCTGCACTGGTAATAAAACCGCCGTGAAGGATTGGGACCAATCCGCAATACATGAGAGAAGACTTACCACTACCGGAGGCTCCGATCACCGCTACAAAACGATTTTCTGACAGGTGCCGTAGGACTTCCTCACTCTGTCCTTCTCTACCGAAAAACAAATGGCTTTCTTCAATACCAAATGGTCTCAATCCTGGAAAAGGATTCAAATGGATATTGTCTTGAGTTTCTGTGCCCATTATATTATTACTTCAGGTTTTCTATTAGTTGGTCGACGGCCCGGGACAGGTCCGGCTCTCTTGTAAGTGATATTCCAGCCGGTAAACTAAAATCCTCCAGCCGGTCATTTTTGGCTGCTAATACCTGCCGGCTTTCAAGCTTATGCTTCCTTCCCAGCCCGGGTGCTTTAAGAAGATCCATCACCTTTGAATTCAGCCAGGGACGGTTGGTATTTCCGTAAAAAACAATAGCCCCGTCACATTCCTGTAAATGCATTTTATGATCTTTCAATAATTCAACCTGGGGTTTCCCGTAATCAAGCATCCCGGTATGAATTCCATTTCCCGATAACTTGTTTACCAGTTCAACAGACTCCGACTGATCATCAGGAGAATGCAAGAGATATATGTATTTTTTTCCTTCCTCTTTCTCCCCCTGATCCCTTAATTGTTCAACTCCTTTATGCCTGAGTTTATTGATAATCAATGTCTTAAATAATTCCAGGGGAGTCTGGATAATTTCTGTCCTGTGCAGGTTTTCAATATTTCTTTTCAATTGCATAATAAATTCTTCCTGCTGGGAATCAAGAGGATTAAATTCAGGATCTATCCATATCAGGCGATTAATCTCCTTGCTCGCATGAACAGGGTCATTCTCAATGGCTTCCAGGTATTCAGTAATATATTGAATCTGTACCTCGGAAATCGAATATCCGGTTTCCTTCATAACCTCACCATAGGTATTTCCTATCAGATGTATAGCCAGTCTTGATTTGTCAACCAGGCTTTGAATAGTGGACTTCAAATCTGACTTCTGGTACTTCAAATCAACTGTTGGAAGGACCCGGAACCCATATTCAGTTAACTCCCTCTTCAAAATGTTTCTGCTACTTCCCATATCTGCAGAAGTCTGGGCAAGGTATACTGCATCACCAACCTGGCCTTCACCCTGATTTTCCTGAGGCTCTGTCATTGGTTCCATTTCAGCAGCCAGGTCCAGTAAACGAGACCAGTAAACGGGAGAGTCCTCACCAAGCAGTTCGCTTTCGCCAGTACCAGGATTTGCCAGTCTAATTGATACAGCATCTGCAATTTGTTCAGGTAGTTTTTCAGCATCCTGCAGAGAAGTATCAATCCGAATACAACTCTTCCTGGTATCGCTGCTTCCGGCAGTAATGCTTTCGAGAAAACCAAGGTATTCTTCAGATGAAGTATAGGACACATGCATTAACAGAATTATACCGTGGGCACCGGCAAAGATCTCCCTGGGTATTTTTTTACCCGGTGTTAAAATCTCCAGGGGTTTTTCAGAATACTTCTTCAAAACCAGGTTAAGATTGGCTTCCAACTGTTCAATCCATTCTGTTCCCGGTCCGTTTGGAAGTTTGTCCTTGCCCGGGTAAACCAGCACAATATTCATATCTGGTAACATTATTTGTGCATTTAAATCCTGATTCCAATAACCAATACATCATCCACCTGGTCATTTTCTCCCTTCCAGTCATGTAGTTTCTGGGCTAAAATTTCTTTTTGCTTTTTCATGGGCTCCTTATGAATCTCCAACAACAATTCACGGAAGCGCTTGGTCATGAACTTCTTATTCCTGGGCCCTCCAAACTGGTCTGCATAACCGTCTGAAAAAACATACAGGACATCACCGGATTTGAGCTTAATTTCATGATTTTTGAACTTGTTCAGTTCTTCACCCACAAAGGCACCGATAGGGAATTTATCAGCAGGTATCTGTTGGAGCTCATTATCGGTGATGCGGTATAGTTGGTTGAAAGCTCCGGCGTATTCCAGTTGGTTAGTATCAAAATCTATACTTATCAGAGCTATATCCATGCCGTCCTTTACCGATAATTCGCTCCTGGTCTGTCTTAGGGTTCCGGTTACCCCTTTGTTCAGACAATTCAGAATATCAGCAGGATGGATGGCATCTTCAACATTAACCGCATAGTTGAGTCGGTCATGTCCCACTATAGACATAAATGCCCCTGGTACTCCATGACCGGTACAATCGACAGCAGCGATGAAAGCCTTGTTATCGGTATGGCTCACCCAGTAAAAATCACCGCTAACAATGTCCTTAGGCAGGTAGAGAATAAAATAATCTGTGAACAGTCGCCTTACATATTGATCGGGAGGGAGAATTGCATTCTGAATCCGTTTTGCATAACGAATGCTGTCCTCAATATGCCTGTTCTTCTCCTCGATATCCGTATAGGCATGTTGCAGGCTGGTATTGGCATCGGATAACATATTTCTCTGCTCTTCCAGTGAATCCCGCTGCGCCATGATTTCTTCCTTTTGTTTCTCGATCTCCGCAGTTCTTTCCCTGACCTTCTGTTCAAGTTCATTGTAGTATTCTTCGAGCTGGGCAATCATCAGGTTGAATTTTTCCGATAAGCGGGTAATCTCATTATTCCCGGTTACTTCTGCCCTTTCATTCAGATGACCATCCGAAATACGGTTGACATTCTGAACAAGATTTTTGATCGGATCGGTGATTACCTTAGTTTTGCGGTATAGGAGAAGAATTACAACCACCATAGTCAATCCGAATATTCCAATGAATTTGATCGCTTCCAGGCGTAACATTCTTCGTTGACCACTGAAATCAGACACTATACGAATAACCCCTCCAGAATACAAATCCGTATTCCTCCTGGGCATAAATATGTAATCATAAAACAACCTGGACTTCCCGGTTCCTTCTTCAAAACTGAGAACGGATTGTGCATCCATCACTTGTTGATAAACCTCAAGGTGATTCTCATCAAGTTTTTCATCAGCATTAAGAGAAAAGGGACTGTCTGTACCAATGAAAAGGTCTACCGACTGAATGGAGGATTGTTTGCCTGCCAATCCGTTGGTGCGGTCCTTGATCATTTGGATTATTTCATCTGCCTTTGCCGAACGGATCCCAATTTCGACGATATATCTCTGATCAAGAGTTGCATGGTAAGTATACTTCTTCAGAATGCTTGTATTGGCTCCCATGGCAAACCGCTCTGAAACATACTCCCCGCGACCAAGGATCTCAAGCAGCATATTCTTATGCTCAATCCCTATATCGAATAGGTTTAAACCTTTGTCCTCAACAAAAGTGGTATTCACAACAATCCCCCGGTGATTAATAATATAAATGTCTTCAAATTCGGGATTCATGCGCAGCTCTTTCCTGAGCTGGTTCAGGTCAGCTGTTTCAATGTTCCCGGTATTGGCAAAAATCTCATTAACCAGCTTGTTGCTGATGCTTTCCATCCGTTTATTTAACTCTCCTTCAAGAATCTCCAGAGCCATATCCTGCAATTCAAGGATATGAGTAATTTCATCTGAAATAATCAGGTTCTTTTCTTCATTGGCATCGACCAGGATATTTTTTGTATTGGTATAATTCAAAATTCCCAGCAGGAGAAGTGCAATAATTGCAGGCAGGACAACATTAAAAATCAGCTGTCTGAATATGGTGGTTTGTTTTTCTGCCATTCCTATTTAAATTGAGATTTTATGAAACCATTTCTTTTGTAACTTCCAGCCACCTTTCTTCCTGATCCCTGGCCCACTGGTACATTACCATAGCCAGATCCTCATGATCAAACATCATTTCATCAACAAATCCCTGGTTCACCAGAAGAAGAGATGTCTCAGCGTTTGAAGACACAAGGACAGATTCTCTTTCGACCAGTACCATGGGCAGTATACCTAATAGTTCATCTTTCCCTAAACTTCCCAGGTCCTTATCTCCTGCCTTTAGAGTAAGATGTCCTGAAACAATAACACCCATTTTTCCATTGCCATCCTCTCCTGATAGTTCAAATATCTGTCCAGGCAGGAGTTGAACAAATTCCATCCCATGGGCTAATTGATATTGCAGGATATGGGGCAGATCTGAAAAATATTCATTTCTCTTCAAAACCTGTACTCTGTCCCATATCAAATTTTTCCAGCCTTCTTGTGCATCTCTCACCTGTTTGGTAAGCCTGATCCGGTTTTCCTGGGTCAATCTTCCTACTACATTTTCAAAACGGGACATGTCCATTTTACTTACTTCCAGGGCAGCAAGCTCACTCAGAAGTTCATCCGGATTAAAAACCTGGGCCAGCAAATCATCAGATAATTCTGCGTCCTCTATCCCAGCGATCATTTTTAAAGCAGTTGCCTTGGTATAGGAACCTATCAGGTTGGGATCCCGGTTAATGATCCCCAATAAAAGTTCAAGTGGTTCCATGATTACTACCGGAAACTCAACCTGGAGCTTACGGATTTTATCAACTGCCGAAGTATCCTCGAGAACCGGAAACAGAATCGGTTTTAATTCGTCTGCAACGAAAAGATCGAGTAATTCAATGGCAAATCCAACCCCTTCACTGGTTCCTGACTCCAGATTTTCACGAATATGGTGTATGGAATTACTATCATAAGCAAGAGAGAGCAAATTGTATAAACGATTGAATGCAATATTTACCTCTTCAGAAATTGCCCTTTCCAGTGATTCTCCAAGATCATTTTCATTAATTGTGTGCCTGGCGGCAATGTTCCATGCGATTTGATAAACAGAAGTACGTATTGCATCCAGTATTCTCTGAATAGTTGAATCATCGGACTGGTAATTGAGGTCTAAAAGGCACTGAAGTGCAATTTTTTCTACCTCCCGGTTCTGGAAATTGATTTTTGAAACCAGAGAAATCTGAGCTGATTTATCTCCTATCTTGCCCAGGATCCGGGTTATCCGGTTAAGAGATTTCTGTCCAATCCCTGATTTATAGTAACTCTGTTCAAGACTTTCTACTGCAGCTTCACCAAGCTCAACCAGCGCATCAAACGCCTGCCGGTAAAAAGAAGTGTTGAGAAAATCGATTAATACGGGACTGGCCTCAGTGACCTTCCAGAATGCCGCAACCTGAATGGCAGCTATTCTAACCTCAGGTATGGGATCTCTCAACAGGGTATTGAGAACAGCATGGTGCTTAAATTCCTTCAAACCAAAGCAAGCCATTGCGGCACTGAGACGCTCCTCAGGATTGATTGATTTAGCCAAAAGCAACATTTCCTCAGCTGAGATCTTCATGTTCCTGTACAAATCCAATCTTTTCATCAGGGGCAGTGCCAAATCTTTATTTTTCCCGCTGTGTTCATTCTGTAAGCCCTCCTCAATTCCCTTCCCCGAAAGCATGAGATTCAATTCAGAGATTCTTTTTAGTGCAAGCCTGCGTATCTTCCCGGAGGCAGATTTTAACAGGTCAACCAGGGCCTGTCTTAAGCCGGCGAAGTCTGTAATTTCAATAAATCCAAGAGCATTACTGATGGATGGCATAGAAGAAGATTTCAGGTCCCGTGAAAGAATACTTCTGATATCTGATTTTTCCAGGTCCGCATCTGTCTGTTGGAACTTCGACAAGGAAGAATTCAGGGAATGCTTGTATGCCCGGTATAATTTGAATGCGACAAAAGCCCAGAGAACAAGTAGGACCAGGAGAACATAGGTGTAATGAACCAGGGAAAAGAAACTCAGGGCCACCAGTCCAGCTGCCAACAGGCTGGAAATCAATACGGAAATTTCATTGATAGTCCCGTCGATTCGGGCCTGAACTCCGTACCTGATTTTTGCTTCAAGGGACTGGTATAGAATTTTCATGGAAGGAGCCACTATGGAATCCTGTAGTGATTTGGTAAATAGCTTGCTTACTGAGATTACCAGGAAGAACATCGTAAAACTGGTGGCCAGTCCGAATACCCCTCCAACAATTGCCGCTACAATAGTGAAAATCAGGATCAAAAATGGAGAAATGACAAGGGCCAGTTTTAATCCCCAGGTTTGCATCAGGCGACCATATACAAAAGTCTTAATCAGAACACTGAATACCATTAGGGTTCCATTGAAATAACCAAAAAAAGCAGCCAGGTCAGTATGGTCAGGATAACTTTCCCGGGCAACTCCCAGGAATGAAAAATGGATAAATATCGTTACGGATATCAGCAGGATCACAAACAATGACATGTATCCGATGTATTTTGAACGAAACATGGCAAACAGGGTGGTGTCGGTATCTTTAACCTGCTCCTTGTCGTCGGTTTTCTTATCCATTGAAAACCGGGAGGAAATGATAAACTGAAAGAACAGTGCAAACATTACACTTGCAGCAGAAATATATAAGAGATCCCGGGTTTCAATTTGAATTGAGAGCAGGACGGGAATGGCATAACTACTTACAATGATCCCGATAATTTGTCCCGTGTCAATCAGTCCGAAAAGCCTTTTCCCCTGGCGGAGTGTGTAAATTCTTCCTACGGTACCCCAAAATCCTAACAAAGCAATGATGTTAATGGGACCCATCATCACAAAAATCCCAAATATCACCCATTTGCTGTCCATCACGTTAAATCCAAAACGCATCAGAATGGTAAGAATTAAAACAATGAAAAGGTTGATAACGGAAAAGACTGAAAACTTTATTCGGGATTGAAGCCTGGCATATATGGATGTCATTATGATCCCAACTACTCCTGACACCAGGAAGGCCTTGGGAATCATGGCCTGTTCAAATACTTCAAGGAAAAGAGCATGGGCACTGATATCAAAAGCTCCGTAAAAAATACCGAGGAATACCGACTGAAAAATCAACAGCATAACACTGGACTCTTCCCCGCTCTCAATATTCATTGCTTTATAAAATCCTCTTGCCATTTTCGCTTCTACGAAAAAATAATCATTTAAGATATGAAAAATATGAGAAATCATTCGGTTTTGTTCTCAAATTTCACAATATATGCCTAAGCCAGCTGTACCGTTTAAAAACAGATTCAATCCAAAAAAACTTGCTTATATAAAAATTTGGTTAATTTAGCATCAGTCATACGGCTGATCTGCATAGTTTTGCAGTATGCCCATAATTCAACCCGGAATTAATGATAGACTTTGGAGATAACGTAGAGCCTCATATTCATCGAAGAAGGGAAGTTGTATTTATAATTCTCTCCGGATTTTTTCTCGGTACGCTGGCCATTTTCAATATACTGGGAATCTCCCGGCAGATTGATCTTTCCTTTTCAATTTTAGGCGCGCAAATCCCTTTTGTGGTGTTTGTGGGAGTGCTCCCATATCCCATCACTTTTCTTTGTACTGATTTTATATCTGAGCTATATGGTAAGAAAAGGGCTACCACAGTAGTCTGGGTCGGACTACTGCTGAATGTATGGGTTGTATTTCTTATGTGGCTGGGTGGGGTCCTACCTCCTCATCCGGAACTGGTTGACAATGGACTGCCAGCCATTGATGATCCCGCAAGGATATTTTTCCAGATCCGCAGATGGACTGTTTCCGCAACGATAGGATCAATGATTGCCTACCTGACGGCTCAATTTGTCGATGTACACATTTTTCACCTGATTAAAAAACTCACAAAAGGTAAAATGCTCTGGCTCAGGAATAACGGTTCTACCCTCACCAGCCAGATGGTGGATTCAGTTGCAGTAATCACAATTACCTATTTTACTGCGCGAAATGCCATTCAGATTTCTCCCGGCGAAACGGTTTTTCATGGTCTTGTAATTCTAATTCTGAGTAATTACATCTTTAAAATGGTCTCTGCCCTGCTCGATACCATCCCGTTCTATATTGGCACAAAGGCATTATCCAGGTACCTTCAGATAGACACAATGGAAGGATACCGGGACGAAGATGAGAAAAAACCCTAGGCACTGACCAGGGCTACAAGTTCTCTGATATTAATTTCTAATCCCCCAACAGTATACCGGGCTTTTTCGTAGTGAGGTTCCCTCTCCTGGAGTTTTTCCTTTATGAAATCCAGGAGTTCCTTATCTGAGAGATCCTTAATAAGGGGGCGCTTTTCTTTTCTTGTTGAAAGTCTATCAGTGAGCTCTTCCGGACTTGCTTTCAGATATACAGATACTCCGTACCTGTTAATAATATCCATGTTCTCCCCATGGCAGGGTAATCCACCTCCGGTTGATATCACAATATTTTTCCTGGAAACCAGATCATTCAGAACACGGATTTCACTTTCCCGGAACCTGGCCTCCCCAAGGCGCAGAAAAATCTCATTAATACTCATTCCGAATTTTTCAATAATGATGCTGTCCGTGTCAGCGTAACCATATTTCAGACGCTTTGCCAGCTCTTTCCCGGTTGTAGACTTGCCGGAACCCATGAAACCTATAAGGAATATGATCATATTACCATTCAAGTGTGAATTGCCCATTGGATTCCAGGTCACCTGGATCTTCGCCTTTGTCCGGAGACTCCGGAGCATCAGGCTTTTGTGGTTCTTCTTTTGGCTTACTCTCTACTTTTGGCTTCTCCCCAACCGCCGCTTTTTTCTTCGCTTTCGGAATTTTCTCCTTTTTCTCCACACTGCCCCTCTCTTCAACAGCAACTTTAACGGAAGCTTTAGAACTCACTTCAGGGTTCGCTTCAGAACTCGCTTCAGAACTTGCTTTGGGACTCACTTCAACACTGTTCTCCAGGGAACCATCTTCTTCCAGCTCATCTTTTCCGCCGGATCCGATGCCCTCTATTGGCTCCAGTTCCTTCACCAGTTCGACCTGGTAGGAACTCAGGCGCTTGCCTTTTGCCTTGGGACTCTTAATCCCGATAAACTCGGCCACTTCGATGATCTCCGCAGCACGGTCCTTATTCTTTCCCCCGAAATTAATCTCAAACCTCGGATACTCCACTTCGGTCAGGCTGATAAGCTTTGACTCCGGATTGTCCCCGATGAGAGAGGTAAGTTTTTCAGTCGCTTCCAGGCGGAACCTTTTTACATAATAGAAATTCTGATCGGCATCAAAATAGATCACCGAGAAAACTTTTTTAGGTTTAAACTTTTCCAGGGTATAGAGGTCATCCTCGAAGTGGTTCTCAAGATCGAATGAACTCATCCTGTATCCCCCGGAAGCCGTCAGCACAAGCAGGCTGTCGTGTCCGCCGAATTCCCCCAGGAACCGTCCCCTACCGTCAGCATTGAGCCTAAGAACATCCTCGTCAAACCAGATTTTCCTTCCCCCAAGGGTAGACACACCTTTCTCCTTCATGGTGATCTTATGTACTGAATTCTTGGTCAGGATATTACCCTGTGCATCCCTGCCCTTAATGGCCAGTTCTGAAAAATCAGTCTCAAAATTCAGATTCTTTAAACGGGGTTTGGGTTTCAGCGTAATCCGGATGGTTTCGGCCTCTCCGTTGGGATTTACCGTCAGATACAGGATTTTCGAATGATTATTGTTACGGGTCAGGTTATACTCTTTATCACGGGTCAGTCCCGTTATGGCACAACGCTTCATCATGGCGTTCCCACTTTTACCATCCCGGTAAACAAGGTTATAAATGGTCCTTGAATCGTTTTTGTTAAACACCGCAATATGAATGATGTCCTTCCCCACAAAATCCTTTTCCTCGACCTTCGTAATCTTATAGGAACCATCGCGGCGAATTGTCAGAACATCATCGATATCCGAGCAATCACATACGTACTCATCCTTCCTCAAGGAGGTTCCGATAAATCCTTCCTTCCGGTCTACATACAGTTTCTGATTCGCCGCCACAACCTTGGTCGCCACAATCGTATCAAAATTCCTGATCTCGGTCCGGCGCTCCCTGCCCTTCCCGTATTTTTTCTTGATTTGCTTATAATAATTGATCGTATACGGGATGATATTCTCCAGGTGATTCTTTACCTCCTCAATGCTCACCTCTATCCCCTTTATATGTTCGTCTGCCTTAAACGCGTCAAATTTAGAGATCCTCTTAATCCTGATTTCCGTAAGTTTCACTATATCGTCATGCAGCACCTCCCGCCGGAGTAACTTCTTGTAAGGTTCGAGTCCCTTGTCAATCGTCTCGATAATTGCTTCCCAGGTTTCACATTCCTCGATGTCGCGGTAGATTCTTTTCTCAATAAATATCCTTTCCAGGGAAGAGAAATGCCAGTCCGTTTCCAGCTCGCTCATGCGGATCTCCAGTTCCTTTTTCAGCAGTCCAACTGTATTGTCAGCCGAATGTTTAAGCATTTCTGAGACCCCCAGGAATACCGGCTTTTCTTCCGAAATAACACAACTATTGGGGGAAATGGAAACCTCACAATCCGTAAAAGCATAGAGGGCGTCCAGGGTTTTATCGGAACTCACACCGGATGCAAGCTGTACAATGATTTCTACATTGGCTGCTGTATTATCATCGATCCTCTTGATCTTGATCTTTCCCTTTTCGTTGGCCTTAACAATAGATTCTATCAGGGTGGTGGTTGTTTTCCCAAAAGGGATCTCAGTGACCACCAGGTGTTTCTTATCGAGTTTATCGATCTTGGCCCTGACCTTAACCGCTCCTCCACGGATACCGTCATTATACCTTGAAAAATCAGCCATCCCCCCGGTCGGAAAATCAGGAAGAATCTCGAATGGTTTTTCTTTCAGGTAGAGAATACTAGCATCGATCAGTTCATTGAAATTATGCGGCAGAATCTTGGATGCCAGTCCCACAGCAATCC
The DNA here is from genome assembly GCA_963777115.1 of uncultured Bacteroidaceae bacterium. Classification (GTDB taxonomy): domain Bacteria; phylum Bacteroidota; class Bacteroidia; order Bacteroidales; family SM23-62; genus SM23-62. Next base: position 474,000 of record CAVZPP010000016.1, read on the forward strand.
CCTCCACCCCCTGGGTAAGCAGAAGCGGAAACTTAACCGGGAGGGTAACAGGTTCCTTGTTCCTGCCGTCGTAAGATAATTTCCATTCTGTGGTCTTGGGATTAAACACCACATCCAGGGCAAATTTTGATAGTCGGGCCTCAATGTACCTGGGTGCTGCAGCGCTGTCACCCGTCAGGATGTTTCCCCAGTTTCCCTGGGCATCGATCATCAGGTCTTTTTGTCCGAGTTGGACCAGCGCATCTCCAATGGATGCATCCCCGTGGGGATGGAACTGCATGGTATGACCTATGATGTTGGCCACTTTGTTGTATCGCCCATCATCCAGACGTTTCATGGAATGCAGTATCCTTCGATGAACGGGTTTTAATCCATCGTTCAGATGAGGTACTGCCCGTTCCAGGATCACATAGGAAGCATAATCCAGGAACCAGTCCTGGTACATGCCTGAAAGGTGAACAACGGAATGCAGGTCGTCTGAATCAGGGTTCAGCTCAAGCTCCTCCCCGGGTTCAAATGAACCATCCTCCATGTACTCCTCAGAGCTATCGGTATTTTCCAGATCCTCAATACTCATTTGATCTATACTATCAGACCTCGACGAGGTCTTCTTCTACTCGCAGATTATCAATTATAAAATTCTGTCTTTCGGGAGTATTTTTCCCCATGTAAAATGACAGGAGATCTGCAACCGCATCATTCCGGGTCAGGGTTACAGGCTCCAGTCGTATATCTTTTCCAATAAAATTCTTAAACTCATCCGGAGATATTTCTCCCAGTCCCTTGAATCGTGTAATCTCGGGATTACTGCCCACCTTTTCCATGGCCGTCATTTTTTCCTCATCCGAGTAACAATAAAAGGTTAATTTCTTATTCCTTACCCTGAATAGGGGAGTCTGCAAAATATACAGATGTCCTTTGCGAACCAGGTTAGGAAAAAACTGAAGGAAAAATGTGATCAGCAGAAGGCGTATATGCATCCCGTCAACATCTGCATCCGTCGCAATCACCACATTCCGGTACCTCAGGTTGTCCAGTCCATCTTCAATATTCAGCGCAGACTGCAAGAGATTAAACTCCTCGTTCTCGTATACAATCTTTTTTGTCAGACCGTATGTATTCAAGGGCTTCCCCTTCAGGCTGAACACGGCCTGGGTGGCTACATCCCTTGATTTGGTAATGGAGCCGCTGGCCGAATCTCCCTCCGTAATAAAAATGGTGGTATCCAGGCGGCGTTCATGGTTGGAATTATAATGAGCCTTGCAATCCCTGAGTTTCTTATTATGAAGGCTTGCCTTCTTAGCCCTTTCCCGGGCCAGTTTCTTAATCCCTGAAATGGCTTTTCTTTCCTTTTCAGACTCAATGATCTTTTTGAGAAGAATATCTGCCGTTTCAGGATGCTTATGAAGGTAATCGTCCAGGTGTTTCTTCAGGAAATCATGAATGAAGTTCCTAACAGATGGACCCTTGGGACCCATATCCTTTGATCCCAGTTTGGTTTTGGTCTGGGACTCAAATACCGGTTCCTCGATCTTCATACTGAGGGCTACGATGATGGATTGACGAATATCCGAGGGATCGAAATCTTTTTTATAGAATTCCCGGATGGTTTTGACAATTGCCTCTTTAAATGCAGCCAGGTGGGTTCCACCCTGGGTTGTATGCTGGCCATTGACAAAAGCAAAGTACTCATCCGTATACTGGTTCCCATGTGTCATGGCCAGCTCAATATCATGATTCACCAGGTGGATACTTTCGTATAAGCCATCCCCGCTCATGTTTTCATTCAGAAGATCCAGCAGCCCGAGTTTCGACTGGAACTTCTCACCGTTAAGGATGATTGTAAGTCCGGAATTCAGGTAGGTGTAATTCTTAACCAGGCTTTGGATATATTCGAGTATGTAATGGAAATTACCGAAAAGTTCCTTATCCGGAACCCATGAGACTATGGTGCCATTTCCCAGTTCGGTTTTTGATTCCCGGGCTTCCCCCAAGAGTTCGCCGCCGGCAAAATCAGCAGACTTCATTTTCCCTTCACGGATACTCTGAATTTCGAATGAGGAAGAAAGTGCATTCACTGCTTTGATCCCAACTCCATTCAGTCCCACTGATTTCTTGAATACCTTCGAATCATATTTCGCACCCGTATTCATTTTTGAAGCTGCCTCAACCATTTTACCCAGGGGTATCCCCCTGCCAAAATCCCTTACCATGACCTTCTTCTCGTGGATCTCTATTTCAATGGTCTTTCCAAACCCCATCATATACTCATCCACCGAGTTGTCAAGCACCTCTTTTAAAAGGATGTAAACTCCATCATCCCTCGAAGAACCGTCCCCAAGTTTTCCGATGTACATACCGGGCCTGCGACGGATGTGTTCCCTCCAGTCAAGTGTGCGTATATTGTCTTCTGTGTATTGCTCGGGCATAGCTTTTCTAATTGGCACAAATATAGATAAAAGATGCCTGGCTCTGCAATTTCTTTTTCAACAGTACAATTAACAGTCACCCTCTCTGAATCCTTCTCACAGTCAGGCAAATCGAGTTTTTTTCAACTAAAAGATAAAGTAAAAATAGTCCTGGATGTACCAATCAAAAACCTTTCTCCCGCAGGACTGACATCTCAATCAAATAATAATTGCAATTGAATTTGAGAAAAATCAATGTATTGTATTACATACACTCTTATGTATTATACATCTTTTGTACTATCTTATTATTCTGTTTATCTGCTCTTTATAAATATTTCTATATTAGATAATTGTAATACACATATTTGTATAGTACATAGAATTGTATGATATTTACATTAAAAGAAACAAAATGAAACCAAAAATGGTACAGGCAGGCAAGCCAGCATCAGGTAAGCACTTTATTGGCAGAGAAGAAGAAGTGGCCTTAATAACAAAGCTACTTTTACTGGGACAAAGTGTCGTAATTATTGCCCCACGACGATTCGGAAAGACTACGCTGGTAAATGAAATCCTCAGACAAGTTAAATCTGAAGGATTATACAGCGCATATATTGACGTTTTCTCCAGTCCTACGATAGACTTGCTTTCTGCCCAGATTACTGAAGCGGTCTTAAAAAATCATAAATTGGATAAGTTTTTTGCAAAAAGTCGTGATAGTGCACTGTCAATGATGCAGAACATAAAACTCAGGGCTGAGATCGAGGATTTTGAATTTATTCTTGGTTTCACTGAAAGCAGAATAAATACATGGTCACTCCTGCGCGAAAGCATTCATTTCATTGATGATTTCTCCAAAAAACACGGCAGGCAAATCATCTGCGCTTTTGATGAATTTGGTGATATTAGGAAACTTGATGGAGACAAAATTGTAAAGCTGTTCAGATCCATAATACAAAATCAGAATAATGCATCATACATCTTCTCAGGCAGCTATGAATCTGTTATGGATGCAATGTTTGTCAAGAAAAACTCTCCCTTCTTCAGATTTGCAAGAATAATAAATCTCGACTTTATTGAAAAAAAGAAATTTCTTGAATATTTCATAAAATCACTTTCTTCATTTGAGATACCTGCCGAGCTTAGTTTCCTGCAAAAGGTACTGGATTTTACTGAAGGTCATCCTTATTATTCACAACTGGCTTTACAGACCATAATAGTCCAATTTTATTTAACAGGGAAAATCTCAAGCCTTGAATCCATCGAAGAAAACATGCTCCATGCGGAACAGGGGTATCTTGAAAAGACCTGGGAAGAAATTGCCTCAAGCAAGGAAAACATCCAGGTACTTCTTGCAGTAGCCACATTCCGTTCTGACATTTATTCAGTTTTGAAAGGCAAGAATATCAATATTTACAGAGGATTGACTGCCCTTATTAAAAAAGGAATTATTATCAAAATAAATTCAAGCAATTATAAACTCAGTGATCCTCTGCTGAGGGCCTGGATACTGAAAAACATCACGAAAGGCCTTGACTCAGGGTTCAAATTTTGATGGCCTGCACCATCATGCTGGTGTTTTTACCCTGGGTATAGGCACCCCGGGTATCAAAATTCCATGTCCATTCTTCGCGATAACTCCCTTCAGGAAGTTCTGCATATATGAGTGGCTTTAATGAAACAGGCTGTCCATCTCTCCTTATTGTCTGCTCCTGGAAATTTGTAATAAGACATGAGCGTCCCGGAGGTAAAAGTGCAATATGTTGATCCTGTATCCTTTTTCTGAAAACCTTTGAATCATCTTCCGTGATCTCCATAAAACGGCTGATATAATTAACAATCAGGATATCCAGTTGATTCAGAATATTAAGGGAAATATAATAATCTGCTTTCACGCCGGCCAGGGTGGCCTTGCATTCAATATTCCGGATACTTCCATCTCCTGTCTTCCGGTATTCCTTAACCAGGTTGTAAGCTCCCTTCACCGCACCGCCGGTAATATCTGCAGGGTGCAATTTAATATTCTCCATGCCCACTATCTTGTTTATTATCTGTGGGGGATGTACGATGTCAACCAGGTACAGGGTTTTAAAATTATCGCGAAGGAATTCCAGGGGGAGGTCCAGCAGCCAGCCGCTACCCAATACTGCGACACTTTCAGCATCGGAACCTTCAAGGCATTTCTGAATAAATGTCCGGGTCCGGTACAAATGATCCTCCCAGTTATTTCCCTCTGAAAGATACCTGTTCATAATATCCTGCTGATCAGAGGTATACTTCATTTTACGAAGGATCTTTTTCTTTATGTCTGGTGGTGTCAGCATCAGATTTAGGATATAGTTTTTCCTACTTATGAGTGTTGCTTAATTGGACCTGTATTTTCCCGGGGAGTTTGCATTTCCATGCATAGTTTTTCATATTCGGCCGACATAATATCCCTGATATCATTGCTTAGCTCCCCGGCTGATTTATCAGCAAATTCGCTGTAAGGCACAGGATCGAGGACCCTGGCCCGCATGTTGGAAAATCCAGTAAGAATGATTCCCTTTTTGGGAAGGGCTCTGGCTGTTCCTTCAAGAACAATGGGGATGATATCGACCTTATTTTCAAGGGCCATTTTAAATGCCCCTTCCCTGAACCGGCCCAGCTTTCCACCCGGATGCCGGGTGCCCTCCGGGAACAGCAGTATACTGCATCCAACACCAATCATCTTTTCGGCTTTCTCAAGGAGTTTAACAAGGCTTTGTTTTCTTCCTCTTTCAATCTCAAGGTAGTTATTCAGGCGCATCTGCCAGCCCAGGATGGGGATCTTGTAGTTAGATTTCTTCGATACCCATTTAAAAGGTGCAAACAAACTATAAAGTACCAATATGTCAAGCATGGATTGATGATTGGAAACCAGGATGCATGGTCTGTTCCAGGGTATTTTTTTCCGCCCTGTAATACGGACCCTCCAGAGTGGATTTACCCAGATATAACAGGCGGCCCAGAAACTGGACCAGAGATGGAGTATAAGCAGGCGTTTATCGAACCAACGCGTGAGTAGCCAGATTACACACCCAATCATAAGAAAGGTAATGGAACTGACCAGGAAGAAAATCCATTGCAGGAGAGTAAATATTGCCAGTCCGGTTTTTTTCATTTTTGAGATATCCCTCTTTTCGATATCATGTATCCAGGATTAAAGCAACTTGTTTGCCGCATTAAAAAAGTCCCTCTACAAAAGTATCAATCCATTCGGATTGTACAAGTTCCCGGGTTTCAACCAGGTTCCGGATTGCCTCAGGATCATGCATGATCCCTGTTAGCTGAACGGCCAGGGCTTCAAGGTTTGGGATCTCGATTGTAGTGATTCTTTCCGGAACTCCGAACAGGGTTTGTATATTGCATTCCCTTATCTGTCCCTTCACCACATTTAGTTCCGCCCTGATACGAGAACTGCCCAGATCTATTTCTCTCTCCAGGTTGTACTTCGGGGAATATCCTATATTCCATGACCAGAGTCCGTATTTTTCATTGATCAGTTCCTCAATCCTGCTGGTATCAGAATAGGTAAGAAAATACTCCTCGGAGTTCTTATAGAACTTTGAAATATACTCAAGCAATCCCCTGCGAAAATCAGATATCTCAATCGTATTATACAGGAATTCCCTGATATTAGCTGTTTTGCTTCTCACACTCTGTACCGATTTGTCAGTATAGAGATTCGGATCGGTATCCAGGGCTTTCCTGAGCATGTTCATATCTGAAGAAAACAACAGGGTTCCGTGATGCAGTACCCGTTTCCTATGCACATGTTCCGCATTCCCAGAAACTTTCAGTCCCTCTACAATCATCTCATTCCTATCCCCAAATTCAGCAGGGATTCCTAACTGGAGCAGGTAGTCAAGTACGGGTCCTGCATATTCCCTGAAATTGACAAGTTTCCCTTCTTCCCCGTTCAGGATGAATGAAAAGTTCAGGTTCCCGTGGTCGTGCCAGACGGTACCTCCCCCGGTAATCCGTCGGATCACCGGAATGTTGTTTCTCCAGGCCCAGCCATGATTTATTTCTGACCAGGCATTCTGGTGTTTCCCTACGATTATGGAAGGTTTGTTAATGTAAAAGAATGCAAAATCCTCATCCCTTTCCTTCAGCAGGTATTCCTCCGCCGCAATATTAAAACGTGGATCGTTTGAAAATGAATCCAGGATCAGCATTTAATTCAGTTTTCGTTAGGTATTTTTCTGAGAATTAGACTTGATTTTACCGCTTGATTGGTACTGACTAAGTGTAGGGTCCAGTCCCATATATTTTATACGGATCATAAGCTGGTAGACTCCCCATGCCAGTAGTATACCCAGGAGAGCACCGCCCAGCACATCACCTGGGAAATGTACCCCGAGGTAGATTCGGCTGTACCCTATGATACCCGCCCAGAAGATGATCCCGCACCAGTACCACCATCTGCGTATCCAGAGAGCTGTAAAAAATGCAATTGCGAAATGGTTGGCTGCATGACTTGAAACAAAGCCGTATTGACCCCCGCAATAATCATTTACAAGATGTACCATTCCCGCGATATGGGGTTGGTGACAGGGCCTGAGCCTTTCGAAGGTTTCCTTGAAGAGGTGCACCGAAACCTGGTCGCTCATGGTAACAAGAATAGCTATACCCAAAAGGATCCAGAGGCCTTTCCACCGAAAGGTGTAGAGTATGAATCCCAATAAAACGATATATAAGGGAATCCAGTTGGTTTTACCGCTGATCCAGGACATTAGGGTATCCCAGAAGGGTGAATTCATCCCGTTGATAAACAGGAAGAGTTGGGAGTCCCAGTTATTGAGAATTTCAAGCATACTATTCGTTCATTGCTTTCCAGATCCTGTCTTTGAGGGCTGTGATACCTTCGCCGCTGACCGAGGAAATGAACTGCCAGGACACCTCGGGCATGTCCTCGCGGATCTCATCTTTCAGTTCATCGTCGAGCATATCCGCTTTTGAAACTGCCAGAATACGCTCTTTATCAAGTAGTTCCGGGTTGTACTTTTCAATTTCCCTGAGAAGGATCTTATATTCCTTATGAATATCATCACTGTCCGCCGGCACCAGGAAAAGCAGAATTGAATTACGTTCAATATGGCGGAGGAAGCGTGTGCCTAAACCTTTTCCCTCGGCAGCCCCCTCGATGATCCCCGGGATATCTGCCATAACGAATGACCTATGGTCTCGGTACTGGACAATCCCCAGGTTTGGAACCAGGGTGGTGAAGGGATAATCGGCGATTTTGGGTTTGGCGGCAGAAACGGATGACAGCAGGGTTGATTTCCCGGCATTGGGAAATCCTACGAGTCCCACGTCAGCCAACACCTTAAGTTCCAGTATATTCCATCCTTCCTGACCGGGTTCGCCTGGCTGGGAAAACCTCGGGGTCTGCCGGGTGGAGGTTTTAAAATGATTGTTCCCCTGGCCTCCCCTGCCTCCGGGTTTCAGTATTTTCTGCTCCCCTTCTGATGTGATTTCAAAAAGGGTCTCCTTGGTTTCTCCATCTTTTACCACCGTACCCAGGGGCACGTCCAGGATAACGTCATCACCGTCTGCCCCTGTTTTCAGCTGTCCGGCTCCATTGCCTCCGTGGCTGGCAAAAACATGTTTCCGGTACTTAAGGTGGATAAGGGTCCACATTTGCTTATTCCCCCTCAGGTAGACATGTCCTCCTCTCCCTCCATCACCTCCATCAGGACCTCCTTTCAGAGTATTCTTGTCGCGGTGAAGATGGGTCGATCCTCCTCCCCCATTGCCTGAGCGGGTAAAGATCTTGACATAATCAATAAAATTCGAATCAGCCATGGCTATATTATTTCTCCCTTTCGGTAAGGGGGCCTTATTTGGTCCCTGGGTTCGGCTTGCTCAGACCGTGTCAATGATCCCGGTGAGCCTGCCAAAAATATCATCAATGCCTCCTACTCCGTTTACTCCCTGGTATTTACCCTGAGTATCGTAGTATCCCATTACCGGTGAGGTTTGGTCCTCGTAGACCTTGATTCGGTTTTCAATGGTCTCCAGGTTGTCATCTGCACGTCCCTGGTCCTGTCCTCTTTTCAGGAGTCTTTCAATGAGTTCCTGGCGTTCAACCTCAAGTCCCAGCATCACATCGATCTTCATACCCAGTTCATTGAGCAAGGGTATCCAGTCCCTCTGCCTGTGCAACGGTCCGCGGAAAACCATCAAAAATAAATCCTTTCGAATCTGCTGCTGCTGTGATCTTGTTGCGAATCATCCCGAGGATGATCTCATCTGAAACCAGCTCTCCTCTTTCCATGATACTTTTTGCCTTGAGTCCGAGTTCGGTCTCGGCGGCAAGTTCTGCTCGCAACATATCCCCCGTTGAAAAATGGGTTAATCCGTATTTGTCAATGATTTTTTCTGACTGGGTTCCCTTGCCTGAGCCCGGGGGACCGAATAAAACGATGTTCAACATTTACAGTTAAAATTATATAGTTTGTAATTAATTTGGTTCTTAAATATTGCCAGTTCTTAAAGCCTGCAAATATAGTTATTATCGTTAGTCTTCAACCACCTTGTAAAGATCTGCAAGATTCCTTCCATATCCATCGTAATCAAGTCCATATCCAAGCACAAAATCATTGGGTATTTCGAGTCCCACATAATCCAGCTTCAGATCCTTGGTATAAGCATCCGGCTTAAACAACATGGTGGCTACTTTGATTTCGGCCGGTTCATATCCTTTCAGCTGTTTAATGATATTGTCAAGGGTAACTCCCGTATCAACTATATCCTCCAAAATTACCACCGTTTTACCAATAATATCTTCATTGATGCCTATCAGGCGTTTGACGGTACCCGTACTTGAGGTCCCTGCATAGGAAGCCAGTTTCAGAAATGTGATCTGGCAGTCCAATGTAATCTCCTTGAACAGATCCGAGGCAAACATAAAGGCCCCGTTCAGGATTCCCAGGAATATCACATCCTTACCTTTGAGATCCTCGTTTATCTTTTCGGCCATATCAGAAATGGTTCCGCGGATCTCGGCATTAGGAATGTAAATCTCGAATTCTCTGTCATGGACTTTTTTCCTTCTCATTTGGGCTTTTTTATGATTTTATTTCTGTGTGAATTTATAAATAATCAGGGCTAATATGGTAGCTTTTCGAATAAAAATCAAGGCTAATACTGATAGTAAATCATCGAAAAATCAAGGCAAGCACTGATCTTAAATCAACCTATTAAGGATAATTGCTGTTATGCATGTTAATTCAGAAATTCATGTTCACTATTAAATAAAAATCATTGAAATACAGAATGATAAATCCAAAGTTTCAATCATTAAGGAATAAGATTCAGATTCTTTATGTAGTTTTGTGTTTAAATAAACACCAAATAAGTTCATCGTATGAATCCAAAAGTCAGTATTATCATGGGCAGCACATCTGATCTGCCAATTATGGAGAAGGCAGCCAAAATCCTGGATGATTTCGGCATCCCCTTTGAAATCAATGCATTATCAGCTCATCGAACACCCAAACAGGCAATGACTTTGCAGAGGGAGCTTATGCACGGGGTATCCGGGTGATTATAGCAGGAGCAGGTGGAGCAGCTCATCTTCCGGGTGTGATTGCCGCTCTAACTGTGGTGCCTGTAATTGGCGTCCCTATCAAGGCTTCCATATCCATTGACGGATGGGATTCCCTTTTGTCAATCGTACAGATGCCCCCGGGAATTCCGGTTGCTACTGTGGGATTGGATGGAGCTATGAATGCAGGAATCCTTGCCGCACAGATCCTGGGTGCCGGGGATGAAAAAATCGCAAAACAGGTGGCAGAGTTTAAAGCCGGACTCGAAACAAAGATCGTTAAGGCCAACGAGGAACTTAAAAGTGTGAAATTTAAATTCAAAACCAATTAGGTAGTATGATATAGCGGTAAATATGAACATAAAAACCATCCCTGAGGGGATCATATTACCGCCAAAACATTTGCCTGGCTGCTTCAGTGCCTACCTGAAGTTTCATTTTTTATTTACTATTCTGTTTGCCCCCTCCCTCCTGTTTTCGGGTTCAGGGATCCGGGCCTCAAACGATAATTATCCTGCCGGTGCCCGCGCTGCCGCACTCAGCAATGTAGCAGTTATGTATCCCGATTTCTGGTCGGTCTGGCATAACCAGGCGGGTTTGGGATATTATACTCATTTCTCTGCCGGGATTCATCATGAGAACCGTTTTATGGTTCCTGAACTTGCATTGAATTGCATTGGGGTGACAATTCCCACTTCGACAGGCACCTTTGGTATCTCCTGTACCCACTTCGGATATCCGAACTATAACGAAAACAAAATCGGACTGGCCCTGGGAAAGGCTTTTCATGAGAGGTTTGCAGTGGGACTCCAGATAAATTACCTGGATGTATTCATAAATGATGACTTTGGAAGAAGTGGAACGGTAGCCATTGAAGCCGGAATTATAGCAGAGCCCATTGACAATCTAATGATTGGTTTCCATGTATTCAATCCCACTGCCTCTTCCTTTCCGAAAATGGAAGGTGAAAGGATTCCGGTGATTCTGCGAATGGGAATGGGATATCAGTTTAGTGACCGCCTTTTTCTCGGTGCTGAAACTGAAAAGGATCTTGAATTAGGGAAGGCCTTTGCTAAAATGGGTATGGAATACAGGTTAATTGAGTATATTTATATCAGGACCGGTCTCAGTGTTCATGAATATGTTCAGCATTCATTCGGGTTGGGCTTCAGCAAATACAATTTTCAGGCGGATATCGCATTCTCCTTCCAGCCTGTCCTCGGATATACCCCGTTTTTCTCCCTGCTCTATGTATTCCAACAAAACAAACGGAATCGGTAATTCCGTAAAACAAACAGTTCCTGTCAATTCAGGTCTGATAACCCCGGGCATTCTGACAACCTCAGCCACCCCGATAATTTCGGCTATCCCGACCATGCGGACAATTCCGGCTATCCTGGTAATCTGGGTGTTCCTGATCCTGCCTTCGCCTCTGGGAGCCCAGGAATACTACTCCACACGCTCCATCGTTGTCGAAGACCTGATCGGGAAAATCGCAAGGGAGTCGGAAAATGAACTTGATTATGAGACACTCTTTCAGGACATTTATTATTTCCTTGAAAATCCCCTGAACCTGAATTCTGCAACAAAAGAAGAGTTGGAAAAGCTTCACCTGCTGACCGATTTCCAGATCCTCAGCCTTCAGCAATACATTAAAGAGAACGGTCCTTTACTTACCATTTACGAACTCCCCCTGGTCTATGGTTTTGACGAATTATCTGCCCGGACTCTAGAACCCCTGGTTGTGCTTCAAGCACCAGACCGGGAACTGCCTACAGGCAAGCGAAAAAGTTCCCACCAGCTGCTCATGCGTGTTTCCTCTGTACTGGAGGAACAGAAGGGGTATTCTGATATCTCTGACTCAGCACTTGCGGCCAAACCAAACTCCAGGTACCTGGGGAACCGGCTCCGAATCATGACCAAATACAGGTATCGATGGGGAGATAAACTGCTGCTGGGGTATAACGGGGACAAAGATCCAGGGGAGCCATTTTTCAGTGGGGAGAATAAGAAAGGATTCGATTTCAATTCAGTTTATCTCCAGGTCAATGATGTATGGAAATTCAAAAACATCCTTGCCGGGGATTTTCAGGTGAAAGCAGGACAAGGCTTAACCCTCTGGTCCGGCCTGGCATTTGGAAAATCTCCTGATATAGTAAACATCCGCAAAAAAGGAAATGTGCTTAAGCCTTATAGTTCCGTCGATGAAAATCGCTTTATGCGAGGTGTATCTGCTACCATGGAGCTTGGGGATATCGATATCACAGGATTCTTCTCCCATAAAAAGATCGATGCCAACCTGATCGAAGACACAATCAATGATAACAGGGTGTTCAGTTCTATTCAATCCAGCGGATACCATCGCACTCCCGGGGAAATGGAGGACAAGGATGCTGTCAGGGAAACAGTTACGGGGGGCAATATCAGGTGGAATCTTGACCGTCTCAGGATTGGAGCCTCCCTGGTCAACTATTTCTTCGATTCTGAATATCTTGGAGGTTCACAGGGAACTTCCGATTCTGAATTCAAAGGGAGCTCAAATACCAACCTGGGTGTGGATTACCAGGCCGGACTGAAGCGGGTAAGCCTGTTTGGGGAATTCTCTTATAGTGTGAGCTCCCCTGACAGTAACTTCACGGATAGATGGGCAATATTGAATGGGGCAAGTTTTCAGCTCCATCCTCAAATCTCCCTATCGGTTCTCCACCGCTACCTGGGTTCAGGATTTACTTCCCTGTACGGGAATGCATTCAGGGAAAACTCAAAAAACTCCAATGAAAACGGCATTTACATGGGATTGGAAGTCCGTCCCCTGCCAAAACTGAAGCTCAGCGCATACCTGGATGCCTACCGCTTTCCCTTCCTTGCCGAAAGCATAGCTCCACGAAGTTCAGGCTACGATTATCACCTGCAGGCTGATTATGTTCAAAGGAACAAGTTGAATACCTACATCAGGTACCGTTTCAAACTAAAACCCGAGAACGTCAATTCAATCCCCGAGATCAGTCCCCCAGGATCCTTACCAGGAAATCCGGAACCCACACCCCGTGGATCCCAGCTGAGATTTCACATCTCCTATAAGGTGGCAGATGCGCTCACATTTCAAAACAGACTTGAACTATCTTTTTACGAAAAAACCACCCGTGAATCCGGATGGCTGGCCTATCATGACATCCTCTACAAACCAACTTCACTCCCACTTAGCTTTTCCTTCCGCTACGCTATGTTTGATACTAAAAGTTATTACTCCAGGATCTACACTTATGAACATGATGTCCTCTATGCATTCTCCATCCCTTCCTATTATGGTCGCGGAATCCGCACCTACTTCAACACTCGCTATCAGATCGGCCGCCACGTCGACCTCTGGTTCAAATACGCACTCTCCTGGTACCCTGACCGGGAAACTATTTCTTCAGGATTGAACGAGATTCAGGGCCATCACCGGCAGGATATAAATGTTCAACTGAGGTTGAAGTTCTGATTGTTCCCGAACATTAGATATTCCGGTGGTGAAGACAATTACAATCGGATGGCAATAATATTAGTTCAAAAACCTGGACTAATTCTGGTTCCTCGCTGCCTTGCTTTGGCTTTCAGTTTGCACTGATTTATTTGAGAAATAAGTTTTCAAGAGCATATAATGGATAAACTTCAATATTTGAATACCTCGAGAAATTCTCAAGGGAAACCCTTATACCATGTTGAAGATTCTTCTCTTTTAAAAACAAAAATATACTTTGCATAGTTCCTTTAGTACCTGCTTTAACTTCCAGTGGGATTATTTTTTCATTCCTGGTGATGAGATAATCCACTTCTGCATTACTATTCCTGGCTTCTCGCTGCCAGTAGAAAAGATCCGGACGCTCATAAGTCGAAGTGTATTTAAGTATTTCAATTCCAGTAAATTGTTCAGCAATATTGCCCTTGTTTACCACATTAAAATCTTGTGAGAATAAGATGTCCCCTGCATCAAGTTTTAATATTCTCTGAAACACACCTGTATCATGCAATAACATTTTTTGTTTTTTCAGGTTAACTTCTGCACCAAGTGGAATGCCGTTGGCGTCGGTATGTTTTACAGGGAGCACCATTCCTGACATTATAAGAAGGTTCAATGCCCGCTTAATTTCCCAGTGGCCTGCATCCAGGGCAGCTTTTGAAAATATAAACTTTCCTCCGGATTGAAGGACAACCGAATCGAAAACTTCTCGAATAAGTGATGCAGAAATTTTCTTATTGTATTTGGCAAAATCATCGTTTAATGAGATGATAAAATCATTTATCGCAGGTATACATTTATTGAAATCCCTGTGCTGTACATAGAGGGAAATTACTTCAGGCAAACCTCCGGTAATTAAGAATCTCTTCACATAGGTGATAAGCTTATCATGAAGTACTTCAGGCATGGGATGGTCAGGGGTAGCATATCTTTTTCTATTAAGTAAGTTTTCCTCATCATTTGCAATCAAAAACTCGTTAAATGACATTGGATACATAAATATCGACCGGATTCTGCCCACACCGAAAGATGGTATTTCCTGCAGAGCGAACTCCAATAGTGATCCCGCTGCGATTACGTGTAAACCAGGCATTCTTTCATAAAAATACCTCAGAGATTGTATTGCAGGAATACAGGACTGTATTTCATCAAAAAACAGTAGTGTTTTTTCTTCAACAATGGAAACACCGTATAATAATGAAATATTCTCACTAATATCAAATGGATCAAGGTTACCGGAAAATGCAGAGCATGCTCTTTTGTCAAGTTCGAAATTAAGCTCAATAAAGGCCTCAAAATTTTTGGCAAACTCCCGAATGGATTCAGTTTTACCAACTTGACGTGCACCCCTTATCAGCAGAGGTTTCCTCTCAGTATCACTTTTCCATAATAATAACTCCTTATCAATTTGCCTGGGATAATACATAAGAAAACATTGTAAAAACCAGGGCAATATAGCACAATATATTTAATTTACCAAGGCAATAAATGTTACTTATTTAAATAAACAAAGGCAATAAATTCTTCGATATTCAAAAAACAAAATCAATAATGATTTAGTTCAATCGTAATCCAGTGCAATGATATTATTGTTAAATATTTGTAATATAAACACTTACAGTATGTAACGTTATCACGGACCTACCTAAACACCCGCTTGCAGATCGGTCGCCATGTCGATATCTGGTTCAAATATATCCTGTCTGAGGGTTGCAAATTGAAGTTGTCTTTCATCCTGGGACGTATTGGGATCATCATAATATGCCCCGATTAAATGTTTAATGATCACGACATTCTCTTTCTCAAAACCGAGGTCCTTATTTTGCATAAAGACAAATTGCTTATAAACAGTAAGGCTTGAGATTATTAATAACATCGAAATCACAAATTGAAAAATAACCAGGCCGTTTCTGATATGCATCCCCTTCATCTTATCCAATTGTTGGCCTTTAAGGACGTTTACCGGCTTAAATTCAAGTTACAAATTTTGGTTTACACCACATTATCTCAAAAAACATAAAAAATATTCCACACATGTAGAAGGCTATATTAATAATTACTATTACGGGGAATTTCGATAAAAACGAGCGACTTATAGAAATTACAGACTATTCAAAACATTCCTTGTAGCAAGGAAAGAATGCCCATCATGTTTCCTTGCTAAGCAACCATTTCCAAAGAGGTTGCACGTGGATGGTTTTATTATTGTGGATGATCCTGCTTTGTTCACCTATGGTGATGATGGTTCCTTCTGTGAGGTTGTATTTTTGCATTGAATGCATAAGCCCCGCCAGCTCTCTTTTTTTTGTAGACTCATCCTCCATGGTAAGTGCTACCTGTATAGCAGCAGATATCCTCCCCTTCTCTTTGATCAGGAAATCGCACTCTTTTCCCTCCTTGTTGTAATAGATTTCTCTTTCTCTTCTTCTGAGTTCTGTGTAAACAGCATTCTCCAGGATTCTTCCATTGTCCTGGCTTGTCCTGAAAGAAGTTGTGTTAATGATACCTGTGTCAATGCAATAAGTTTTTTTTATACCTGCCTGCTGTTTAAGTAAAGATTCATGGTGTTGCAACAAAGGGAAGAGAAGATAGATTTCTTCACACCAAACCTGGAAATTGTAGATGTGGTCCTTACTTATTTTATAGCCCTGGCTTTTAAGTTCCAGGTAGGTTTTATGGGTAGAGGCCTCTTTTGCTGAATTTGCCAGCATTTTTTTTATGTATTGCCTGAGTGCATTGTGATTTGTAATGTCGTATCTTTCAATGAGGTCTCTGTATATCATGACATCAAGGTACGTATTGAGCGTTCTGGTCCTGATGTCCATCGATTGTCCGATGATTTCAGGGTATCCTCCTTCACGGAGATATTGCTGAAGTTCCCTTATTAGGATGGAATCTCCTTTGGTTGTGTGTGTGATCTCAGGTTTTATGCCTTTGTGGATAAGGTATTCTCTGAACGAGAAAGGGTAAACCACGTAGCTGATGGTTCTTCCTCTGAGTGCAGTGGCAATTTCCCTGCTCAGCAGCCTGGCATTGCTACCAGTGATAAACACATGCTTGCTCTTTTGTTCATGAAGTCTTCTGATAAATTTTTCCCATCCTGGTATTTCATGAATTTCATCGAAGAAGTACCAGCACTTATTTGTATCAATTTCCGAATGGAGTTCTGCCTGTGCCTGAAGTAAATCTTGGAAAACATGGCTTTCTCTGGGAATCCGTTCATCTTCAAAGTTAATGTAAACTATATTCTCTTTCGGTGTTCCATCCCCAATAAGCTCCTTAATGGTTTGTTTGAGCAGTGTTGTTTTTCCTGTTCTTCTTCCTCCAATCACAGTGGTTATGGACTTGTTATCCAATGGGAGCCTCAATTCTCTTATGGTTCCGGTTTCAAGCGGCTCTTCCAAAAACTCTGAAAGTATGCTTTTGAATAACTCAACAGCCATGATTTCCTTATTATAAGTAAACAAATATATAAAATATCCTTACAATAAGGAAATATAAGCCAATAATCCTTGCAATATTCTTGGTACTTGTGATGTTCCATGTAATGAAACTGGTACCAGATATGATAGCTCTGATGCTGGTTGTGAGTATTCTACTGGTAGTCCAATGGTGAAAAAGATAATCAAGTTATGATAGTGTAGCCCACTTGTAAATTTGGCAGATACATTATACAATGAAATCCTTGTGAACTGATTTCAGGCGTGCTATTTTAGAGATTCTTTCCTTCACCGGGAATTGCTTCGCACATTCTACTGTGCAGGTATTACAATTCTCACAAGGATTAACTGATATGCCCCTTGAATCGAGGACATAACGAGCTTTTTCCATATTAAAATACCCATAGGCATACATATATGCACGCATCAGGTCAGGTACAGGTAGTTTGTTCGGACAGGTTCCTGAACAGGTTCCACATCCCTGACAAAACAATCCGGTTAGTTTCCTTCCTTCTTCCAACTCAGCTTCTTCTTCCGGCGTAAGATTTATATCATACATTACTTCAATATCTGTCTCAATCTGATCATAGGAAGTATATCCCGGAATGATAGTACATATATTCGGATCCTTCAACACCCATTTCAAGGCGGCAACCGGATTTACGGGATTGCCCTTCTCTTCAGCCAGATAATTCCCGGCCAGGGCTTTCATTCCAATGAATCCCATACCATTGGCTGCCCCTTCAGCCATTGCCTCACTAATCTCCTCATGATTATCGAGCATGAAATTATAACCAACCAGGGCCACGTCATAGATCTCACTTTCATTGGCGGCTCGTATAACCTCCGCCTGGTTGTAATGAGTAGAAACCCCAATAAACCGGGCCTTGCCCTCCTCCTTTATTTTTTGCATTGCGCCGAGCAGGCCATCATGCAGAACGGATTCCCTGTTGCCAACTACATGCTGGTAGAAAATATCAACATAATCCATCTTCAGGCGATCCAGACTTGTCTCGAACATCTCTAGATAGGCGTCAACGGTAAAATCTTCTTCAATCTTACCCGTCATATAATCTTTCATCCCCGGTGGAACTACCTTTGTCGCAATAAAATAGGAGTCTCTGGGTTTATCTTTGAAAAACTCTCCCAGCATGGCTTCCTGCAATCCTTCCTGGTACATATGAGCCGTATCAAAATGTTTGATGCCTTTTTCATAAGCCAGGTTCACCATCCCTGGTGCATTGGTATTCATAATACCCATACTTATTACGGGAAGTTCTATCCCTGTTTTTCCAAGCGTGCGGGTAATTACTTTACGCTCTGAGAATTCTCTGCGAATTGGAAGAAGATTTCTTTGCGATCACCAGTCCAGAGGCACCCAGTACTGATGATTTAATGAAATTGCGTCTGTCGAGAAATTTCATGGTCTTGGAGTTTGGTTATTATTGAAAGTTAGGAATTTAATAGATTTATGTCAAGTGTTTAGCAAAACCCTGGCCGACATGTCGACCTCTGGTTGAAATACGCCCTCAGCTGGTACCCCGACCGGGAAACCATTTCTTCATGACTTAACAAGATCCAGGGGCATCATCGGCAGGATATCAATTTGCAGTTAATGCTAAAATTATAATTGATCTGGTCCTATAGCTTCACCAAAAGTTAAGCTCTGAACTCTTCCTGAAAACAGAGGAGGTCAAAGCTCGTAGGAGGTTTTTGCTGGTGAGAAATTCATAGCCAGCACTACTACACCAATGTTTCACCCTTTTATCAAATTCTGGACAAATAACAAATCGATATGTGATAGAAATAGTAGCTACTTGTCTTTGAATCACACATAAAATGTATTATTTTTGTGTGTAGAAATAATAAAGAATATTACACATGGCAACAAATCTCGCTATCGAAGATTGGCTTATTGAAGAAGCTAAATTGGTTGGCAAGCACCGGACAAAAAAGGGAGCTGTAACAGAGGCCTTAATGGAGTATATTCAGCGTAGGAAACAGTCTGAAATTATACGGATTTTTCATTCGATAGACTACGATCAGGACTATGATTACAAAAAACAGCGAGCAGTAAAATGAAAGTTATAGTTGACACAAGTGTTTGGTCGTTAGCCCTAAGGAGGGATAAGGTTCAAGAAAACAAGTATGTTGAAGAGCTTGAAGAACTTATTAGAGAAATCCGCGTACAACTTATCGGTCCAGTTCGCCAAGAGCTTCTAAATGGAATCAGATCGGAAAAACAATTTAGAGTTCTGAAAAAGCATTTAAGGGCATTCAAAAGCCTTGACATTGAAACCGAAGACTACGAATTGGCTTCAGAATATTTCAATACCGCTCGTAAAAATGGCATCCAGGGATCAAATACTGATTTCTTACTTTGTGCAATTTCGACTCGCCTCCGGATGCCAATTTTTACCACAGATAAAGATTTCCTTAACTTTCAATCAGTGCTTCCAATAGAGCTACATAGAATCAGGTCGTAAATTGTCACCGTTGAGGCACACATAACACTTTAGCAATTTTCGATCTGAAATATGCCTTTGTCTATAAGATATGTCGCATAATGTGCATCCAGTGTTGCATTATTGAGAATATGTCAGAGAAATTGAGATAATAGACTGTGAAACGCCAAGTGCTATCCGGTGGACCTTGCGAAAGATGGGAGACCAAATAACAAGTTACAAACTAATTCTCCAAAGTCAATCTACAACTTAATAATTTTGTCCGTCCTCACATAATCCCTGGTTCCTACCGTAATGAAGTATAATCCCTTCTGGAAGGAGGAGAGGTCTATTTGGAGAGTGGGTCCTTCACCTTTTGTTTTGTATAATAATTGACCGTTCAGGGAGTGGATTTCAATAGTGTGTTGTCCTGGTATGGTTGTTTCTATGGTTAGGAGGTCGGTTGCCGGGTTGGGGTAGATTGATAGTCCTAATTGAGAGGACTCCTTAAATCCGACAAAACTACAATCACCATTACAATCTGTTTGAAAGCAGACATTTGGGCTGCCTATCTTTTCATATGCTACTTCATTATGAAAAGAATCCCACACACATACCTCGAATAAGGATGGCATATCATTTAGATAAAGATCTATGTCAAAATTTGGATCGGAACCAATAGCAGTATTAAATCTAAGGTCAAGAGTGGCTAACTGATTTCCAGCACAGTGAAGAAGCTCTAATTTTGTATTATTTGAAACATCAAGCCTATCCAATTTATTAGAGCCACAAACCAGAATTGTTAATTTCAGATTTTTTGATAAATCTATTTCGGACAGATTGTTCATGTCGCAATCCAACCTTTTTAAAGCTGTATTTTGGGAAATATCCAGTGTGTCAAGCTCAGATCTATAACAGAATAACCTTTTTAATTGAGTAAGATTAGAGATATCAAGTTCAGTCATCGGATTCATTGCAGTCCACAATGTAGTCAACTTGGTATTTTTTGAAACATCTAAGCTGGTCATTTGATTACTATCAAAGGCAAGGATCTCAAGTGCTGTATTGTTTGTAACATCCACACTTGACAGGTCATTCCTGGCACTATATAATACCTTCAAAGCAGTATTTTCTGACACATTCAATGCTGATAATTTATTATCCTGACATAATAAGAACTCCAGGTTAATAAATGCCTCAATGCCTGTCAGATTTGCAATCCCTTTATCTCCAACAAACAAACTGTCAACGGCCTCCGCCTCAACATAACTTATCAGACTATCTTCATCAGTATCCACTCCCTCATCAATGAGGGCATGCAAGAATGCGGTGTCGGGGATGTGAACATATCCCATATATTCAGATTCATTGGCTCCTATATCTACTCTGTTATCAATTGGGTGAGGACGCATATTGCCATAATTATCCGTTACTGGGGCGAAATACCAGGTATTTTTAAACAATACTGAGTCAACACCTCTGTCCTATTCCCGGACTGAATTCTGCCAATTCGTAAGAGTCCGGTTTGAAATAGGGTTCCAGATAGAGATTCCCTGAAGCTGTAACCGGATCCTCCGGTTTGAAGGGAATACCTTAGTATATTATTATGTGCTTCAAGAGAAATGTTGCTGATATACTCAGGGTTAAAATAAAAATCGGCACCTGCAGAATTTAGAATCCGACCAAATAATATTATTAAACATTACCATATCACCCCAATGAATTCCAATACTGTTTCCTCCCATAACTGCCTCATTATTGTAAAAAGTATTATTGTACAAGGATGTTGGACTTTGCCCAACTATATAATCCTCCTCCATATCCCTCAGTACTATTGTCATATATTAAATTGTTATAAATCTCAATAATACCAGTTTTAAATTTTAATCCTGTTCCTATTCCACCACCATAAGTTGATCCTCCCCCTGTGCTTAAAGATTTATTTGAAGCAATTATGTTATTCCTGATAATTAATTCTTCTATGGTTCCGCTATATCCAGCGGAAGCCCAGAATAGTCCACCGCCATAAGGCATTTTCCCCTTCGCATGATGTTGTCCGTTAATGGTGTTGAATTCAATTATGATCCTCCCTCCACATAAGCAAGAGCCCTCCACCGTAACTCCATTTGCCCTTCACAGTATTATTTCGAATGATATTATGGCGGAATATGGCAGTTCTATTCCCATTGACGTTAGCAGACATACCTCCTCCATATGTGAATTCATATTTATCCGCAGGTACCAGGTGGTTTCCCTCGATGGTATTGTGGACTATTTTACCACCTGAATTCATAATGACTACTCCTGAACCATAATATTCTTTCCAGTCGGGATCCTGGGTATTCACTACTCCCTGTCCCCCGGTGATGGTAAACCCCATGAGTACCGATGTAGTGTCCTCTCCTGATTCCATCAATACGGTCGAAGCTTTTTGCCAGTTGGTGAACTTGCTCCCGTCAATAATTGTTTTAGAAATGTGAGAAGTATACCCCACTCAAATAAACTGGCTGGCCACAGTGATGGCCTTGCCGATAAAATTGATATTCTCATAAATAAGTGCCTTCGGCTACCAGAACAGTATCGCCGGTAGAAGCGGAATCGATGGCGGCTTGAATGTGGTTTTGTCAGCAGGGACATTGATGACTTGGGCGTTAAGTAATCTCGTCAGCAGGAAAGAGTTAAAAATGAAAAAGTAAATGTTTTCATTTAGGTATTCAGGTTTAGGGTTGAATACTATATTATCATAATCAATTAGATTCTGTGGTAGTCTATAGATCTGACGATCTAATCTGAAATATGCCTTTGTATATCAGATTTGTCGCATTCCATACCTGAAATGCCGCATTGAGAAAATTAATAGGGGAAGCAGAGAGGGTGAGTCCTTTTCTAATGTCAGGATTTATTATTGTACCTCGATAGGTACTCCGAAGGATTCATCCCGTAAAGATCCCGAAAGCACTGTGAAAAATGGGAAGGGTATTAAAACCGACCGAATAAAGCACTTTTGTAATATTTATCTGTCCCTCCTGAAACATCCTTGCGGCCTGTCTCAGTCGTATGTTACGGATAAATATATTTGGAACATATCCTGTTAATGCCCGAATCTTCCGCCCTAATTGCGAGCGGCTGAAGCCAATTTCATCAGCCAATTGCTGTACTCCGAAATCTTGTTCATCCAGGTGGGTAGATATGGAGTTCACAACCCGGATTAAAAAATCGTCTTCCATATCCGAAATATCTTTGGTAAACGGATCACTTTTCACAAACTCCAGCTGGTACCTCTCCCTGAGATTCCTTCTCTGCAGGATGAGGTTGTTTACCCGGACCCTGAGTTCATCAGCATCAAATGGTTTTATCAGATAATCATCTGCTCCCTTTTCAAGGCCTTCCATCTTGCTTTCCCTGTCAGCCTTTGCTGTGAGCATAACGATCGGAATATGATTCGTCGTCTGATCATTCCTTATCTGATAGCATAGCTCCATACCATCCATTTCGGGCATCATGAGATCGGTGATTACAAGGTCAGGAACTTCTTCAATCGCCCTGGTCAATCCAAGCCTGCCATTCTCGGCTTCCAGTATCTGGTAATCATCCTGAAGATTATCAGAGATATAAGTTCTCAGGTCCGCATTATCCTCAACAATCAATACAACTGGTCTATCTGAATCATCCACCGTCAGTTCACTACCTATTTCTGTTTCCGCCGCTAAATTTTCAACGATACCTTCAGCTTGTAATTCCAGCCCATCTGTTTTTCCATCTTCTGATTCTATTATTTCTTCTTCATTGAATTGTTCCCTGGAGACTGGTATGACTACAGTGAACTCACTTCCTTTCCCTGGCTCACTTTCAACCTTTATCTCACCTCTGTAAATATTCACAAGCTCTTTGGTGAGGGATAGTCCAATTCCTGTGCCCTCATGTTCTCTCGTGTCAGATGAACCAACCTGGTAGAATCTATCAAAGATTTTATCAATTTGATCAGGAGGAACACCTTTCCCGGAATCTCTAATCGATATTTCCGCATTATAAAAGGCTTCATTCCCTTCCTCCATATGGTATAGAAGTGTAATTTTTATTTCCCCTTCCGGGGAAGTAAACTTGAATGCGTTGGAAATCAGGTTAGTAAGGATTTTTTCTAGTTTGTCCCCATCGAAGTATACCGGGTGGGGCAGTTCGGGAAGATCATAATCATACCTTATATTTTTACTCTCAGCGAGGGAAAGGAAAGAAAGGACAATCCTTCTGATAAATTCAGTAATGTCACCTTCCGATACCTGAAGTTTTGATTTACCTGTTTCGAGTTTAGAGAGATCCAGCAATTGGTTTATCAGCTGTTGAAGACGCCTTGAATTTCTATGGATGACACCCAGCTCATCTCTCTTTATTGTGACTTCCTTGCTTTTTTTCTTAAGCAGACCTTCTAAGGGCCCTTGAATCAGGGTTAAAGGGGTTCTGAATTCATGGGAAATATTGGCAAAAAACCGGGATTTCATATGATCGAGTTCCTGCAGTTTCTCCTTCTCGATCCGCTCAATATCAACAGCTGATCTGAGTTTTGCCCTCCTTAAAAGAAATCGCCTGTATTGATCGATGATGGAAATGAGAATGATGCCATATATGATATATGCCCACCAGCTGAACCACCAGGGAGGTCGGATGGTGAAGGAATATGTAAAGGGTTTGCTCCACTTTTGGGCCGCTCCGATGGCACGCACCGTAAAAGTAAAAGTTCCCTGGGGAAGATTTCGGTAATCTGCTTTAGCCTCAGTCGAAGGCAAGCTCCATTGATCATTTCTTAAACCCTCCATTTTGCAGCTGTACATCAGCTTATGAGGTGCAGACCAGTCTATGGCTGAAAAATAGAAGGTAAGGTGATTTTTTGTGTAGGGAAGTTTCAGGTTTAGAGGGTAATTATAAAATTTGGATACGCTATCGAAATCTATTTTTGTTTTGGAATTCTCCTTCAAATTGCGGTAATCTTCAAACTGCTCGTTAATTTCTAATCGGTTAAGATTGCATTGCCTTGAGGGGGATCAACCGGGATCTTAAAAGTATTCACGTCAAGCATAACAAGGCCTTTACTGTTGCCCCACTAAATACGGTTTTTACTGTCTGATAAACACAGAATTTCTGTTGAAATCCATGCCTTTCAGTCCATCCTGCGAGGTAAATAGTTATGTACTTCACGGGGTAAATGTTTTCAGGTTCAAACATTAAACAAATTAAACCTTTTCCTGTCCCGACCCAGATATTTCCCTGGCTGTCCTCAAGGAGGGATCTGACATCATTATCGATTAAGCCCTCTTTTTCGGTAAAATGAGTAAAGGTCTCGCCATTAAACAAGCTCAATCCACCGAAAGTACCGAACCATAGATTGCCATGGCTGTCCTCCAGAATTGATTTGACATTATTATTAATTAAACCCTCTTTTTCGGTAAAATGGGTTACGGTTTCGCCATTATATTGACTTACCCCACCACCCCCGGTGGCGAACCATAGATTGCCATAGCTGTCCTCTAAGATAGAAATAACATCATTATTAATTAAACCCTCTCTTTCGGTAAAATGTGAAAAGGTCTCACCGAAATACATGTTGACCCCCCCCTGTATAGTGCTAAACCAGAGATTGCCATGGCTGTCATCCAGAATAGATCTGACATCAAGTGTTACTTAAACCCTGTTCTTCGGTAAAATTAGTGAAGGTCTCGCCATTAAATAAGCTTACCTCCCCCAAAAGTGCCGAACCATAGATTTCCCTGGCTGTCCTCCCGGATGGAACGGACATTATTAGAAACAATGCCTTCATTTCTTGTAAAATGTGTAAATGTATCGCCATTATACTTGCTCACTCCATCATCGGGTACCGAACCATAGATTTACCATGGCTGTCCACCAGGATGGACATGGACACTATTATTACTTAAGCCCTCATTTTCGGCAAATGTGTAAATGATTTGACCATTATAGATGCTCAATCCTCCACCATCAGTACCGAACCATAGATTACCATGGCTGTCCTCCATGATGGAATCTGACATCATTATCAACTTAAGTCCTCTTTTTGAGTAAAATGTGTAAAGGCTTCTCCATTATACATGCTCACTCCACCTGCCATCAGTACCGAACCACAGGTTGCCATGGCTGTCCTCCAGGAATGATCTTGACATTATTATTAATTAAACCTTCTTTTCGGTAAAATGTGTAATGGTTTCGCCATCGTACTTGTTCACTCCTCCCAATTGTACCGAACCAGAGATTGCCATTGCTGTCCTCCAGGATGGATCTGACATTATTATTACTTAAACCCTCTTTTTCGGTAAAATATGTAATGGTTTCGCCATTATACATACTCACCCCTCCGACCTTGTACCAAACCACAGATTGCCATAGCTGTCCTCAAGGATGGATCTGACATCATTATCAATTAAGCCCTCTTTTTCGGTAAAATGTGTAAAAGTTTCGCCATCATACTTGCTCACTCCTCCAAACCTTGTACCAATCCAGAGAATTCCATGTCTGTCCTCCATGAGGGATTGGACATCATTGTCACATAAGCCATCCTTTACAGTAAAATGTGTAAAAGTTTCGCCATTATACTTGCTTACTCCACTACCATTGTGGCAAACCAGAGATTGCCCTGGCGATCCTCCAGGATGGACCATACATCAGAGTTACTAAAACCTTCTTTTTCAGCAAAATTCGTAAAAGATTCGCCATCATATTTACTCACACCTGCCTCTTAAACCCAACCATATATTGCCCTGGCTGTCCTCTAGCATGGAATTGACAAAACCCGAATTCATACCCTGTTCCACATCCAGATATATCATAAAAATGATGGCATTATCTTTCATACCTGGTGGCAAGGCCTTAACCGGTTTCGGTTGGATGCAGGGCACAACTTTTCCTTTAGAGGGTATGGGCACACCTGTGGGTATAGTATCTCCTGTTGAGTTGACCATTGCATAATTTGGACGGTAAGTATCTACCCCGGGTCTATAATGAACGAAGGAGGTCTTTATTCACTGGAATAACAGTCAGATTTTCTGGTATTTTATACTCGTTCTGTTGAACGCGGAACCACCTCTGGCCTATCTGCAGAAATTATTTCAGGTTTTTCAACCCTATCCGGATGGATAACTCTGCCTCTAGCCGGTATAGGAATCCTGTTTATTACGGTATCACCAAATGAATTAATAATAGGTTGAATACTGTCTCCGGTAAGGGGGTTGATGGTATAGCCTTCATCGGTATTTAGTTTTACTGTAAAAGGAGGGGGATACAGGTCTGGTATTTCATTCTCGTTGTCCTGTTTATTGGTATTACAGGAAACAATCAGCGCTGCCAGGCTCAGGTATGTGAATATTCTTGTCAAGAAATGAAATATCGTATATTCCCTCCTAACAGTGCGACAAGCAATTTGTGGGAATCTCTGAGATTCAACAATCAAATTCAAGTTACGAAAAATACATGAAAGTCAAGTGTTTAGTAAAACCTGGTGATGGATGATGTTCATTTTGTATCACCATTTTTTATTGATTTTCATTTGAAGAAAACCTGAACCTCAGGCCCAGCATTTAACTCAGAGAAAGTCTATTGAATTTTTGGAGTATGTTCAATCCTGAATATTATTGACTTTGCCTCAATGAAATCGTAAATTTAGATAACTTTTAAAATCTTAAAAGACCAGGATTATGAAACCAATATCAACCTTATATATATTGATAGTATTATTTTCTGGTATCTCAATTCAAAACCAGGTAGGTGTCATTGCTCCTGAAAAATACACTGGCACCAACAAAATCGAAAACAAATACAAGGTGGGTGATTTTACCCTGGGCGGCATTGTGTTCTGGGTTGACGAAACAATGGAACACGGTCTGGCATGTGCCATAGAAGACCAGGACAGAGGCAGCGGAATCCAATGGTACAATGGCAGCTACACAAATACAGAGGCGTTTGGCGATAGCGTATATGCTGGAGAAATGAATACGCTGTTGATAATTGCAAACCAGGGCAGCAGTTCTGATGATTATGCGGCAGGGGTATGTGCTGCTTATTCCGTTACACAGGACGGCACGACCTATGAAGACTGGTATTTACCTTCCAAATACGAGCTGAGTCTGATGTACGAGAATAGAAAAACAATCAATGCCAACGCAACAACTAACGGGGGAAATACTTTTGCTAATACCTGGTATTGGAGTTCAACCGAGGCCAATAAATATTATGCATGGAGCCATAACTTTAATGGCGGACATCAGGACGACGCCAGCAAAAACGCCCACCCGACCAGGGTTCGTGCTATTCGGGCTTTTTAACTGGTTATCTATATTGAGATTTATTGTATTAGGTACTATCTAGCAACAATTACTTTTAGCGTTTCATCTACATTGCCCACCCATACTTTAATAAGATATATTCCTGGAGATACAAAGTCACCCGAGGAATTTGTACAGTCCCACCTGGTTATATAATTTCCCGGGGGAAATACTTCATTCACGAGTGTTTTAACGACTTTTCCCTGCAGGTCATAAATAGTCAGTTTTGAGACATTGTTTCTCAAGATTTCAGGCACAGTAAAGCTTATCACCGTATATTCGGTTAATGGATTTGGACTGTTGACCATTGCAATCGGAGATGTCTCAAAACTGTTTGGAATCTCTTTTACCCCAGTAGAAAAGTAACTGGGTCCAAGCATCACTTCAATTTCCTGTTTATCGGTGGCAAGCTTAAGAAGGGAAGATTTGGATTCACCAGTTTTTTTGGCCAGATAGCCATTCACCCATTCAGGTCTGAATGATTTCTGGAAATAAGATTCTTTCCATTCCTGGTCAGTTAGCCGTAAAAAATTGGTTGTTACATATTCATGGTAGCTCATTACAGGTCCAAGGAAAGCTATCTTTTGACCATCTGGCATATCCACAGCTGTTATTAACATATCCATATATCCGGTACCTGCATGCGATATAGCCCCAATCATACTTCCACCGCATGTTGTTGGGGTTGTATGATAATCGGCTACCAAAAAATCATTCTTCTCCACATCTTCAATGTAGTAGAATAATTCGGGATACCATCCGGTTGGAGGCCAATATCCACTCATATGAATGCCTTCTCTTATATATAGTGTTTCAATAAAAGCAATTTCCTCATCCGTTAAACAGGTGTTGCTCAATTCTTTTTCAGCAATGCCTGAAAGCATTTCGGTCACTTTTTGCAAATGCTCCAAATAAGCAATTAAACTGTTATTGGTTTCGCCAAGTATGTTCAGGTCCTTAAATTTTTCAATGGCAATCTGGGCTGTTCTATTTAAAACCTTGTAAAATTCCGGGATAGGTTCTACATAGCCACTAGGATAAAAACAAGCACCTCCGGTGGTATATGATTGTTTGGCATAAAGCAGGTTGTCATGTCTTAATTCAGTCCATGAAGCAAGTTGTGTATTTATTTTTTCCAGGCCCCATGCCCCGGTCTGCATAAATGGGGGAAGGTTCTCCCTCTTGTCCGGACCATGCGGGCTAAGGGTTTTAATGGCCTTTAGCCACATACAATAAAGAGAACTTTCCCAAAAACTGTCATCGTATTGATCAACCAGGTAACGCAACCCGGCAAGGTTTGAGGAATAATGATACTTCTGTAATTCTGGTATTAATAGGTGAGTACTTGCATCATTGCCGAATGCAAACAGAATATCAAGGGTTGAGGGATACAGCCTGCAGATTGTATTATCCTGGTATAATATATGGTCATAGACCACATTCCCGGTAATATAAGAATCGATTACAAAACGTTGTCCAAACAACATAAATGCCGGTGCTGCTTTTACACCTTCAGGTGATGAAGGATCGGAGTAAAGTAATTGTGATACGATATTTTGATTGGAAAATGTTTTGGTACTAAGGGTTTGTTGGAAATGTCTCAAAGTGCTGGTATCCACCAATGCAGATGCTTCATTGATTCCCAGTTCGGCCAGTAAAGTTTTAAGTTGGGGATAGGTTACATTATCCTGCTCACCCACAAAGAAAGAAATGACCTCTTCAAAATCTTCATAATCTCCTTTTGCCCCTGCCATCTCCAGTAACTCAATCAGTAACAGAGCATCAACAGATTGTCTGAGAATCATATCGTTTAACTGTTCCTTCGTACACCCAAATTTACTTAGATCTGCCTCAGGCAGGTCCAGATAAATTTCTGTCTTGCCCAGCCACATCATGGCCCTGAAATAATTTTCAAGTTCTTCACTTTGCGTATAATGGCCCCGGGGGGTTAACTGGCTGAAATCTATGTCCCTTGAACAGTAATCTGAGAATATTTTGTGTTTTTTCATTTGTTCCTCACCAATGAGTACCATCAATTCATTGATAACTACCTCATTGGATGAGTAATACGGCGTCACATCCATTTTCAGCAATTTTAAAGGAATGGTTAAATACACATCCACATCTTGCAACATTTTTTCCATCTGCGGATCTGATTCATAATTTTTCACAAGGCCATCCATTGAAGTATGCATTTTTTTCAGAAGCATTTTTACTTTATCAATAAGATAACCCTGTTCAACATCCCTTAAAATTGCATCATAAGAGGCATGGTAAGCATGCAGAATGGCGTCGGTGGAAATAAAAACAGGTAGATCTTTTTTATATATTACTTTAAAATGCTCATTAAAAGATTCCTGTCGTAACCTTTCAGTTACAACAAAACCATTTTTTCTGAGGAGCTCTTTCTCGTCTCCTGTAAGATTATATTCATCATCAATTACATCAAAGTACAAGGCATCTGCATATGACAGATTCACATCATCAAGGAAGTAACCTGCCGGGTACATTTCCAGCAGATTAGATGTGGTCATGTCCTTGTTATCTTTGATAAAGTCCTTGTATACGTCCAGGTTGAACGGGGCAGTTTGAGAAATCAACAGGCTAATAATACCTGTATTTAGTACTATGAAAATTGCAAGGGTTTTAATTGTTTTCATGGTAAGTTAGGTTTAGAGGTTATGTCATAATCCATTGAACCTTAACATCAAATTTACGATCTGATATATGTCTTTGTCTATCACTTTTGTCTCAAAAAGAGCAATAAAAGTCTCATTATGGATGAAAGAATGAGATATTGAGATAATAGCCTGTGAAACGCTTAGTGCTATCCGTGAATTAACCGCACAGAATGTCGGACATAATTATAGTTTATTATCTGTAATAATTAATACTCTCCCTATTCTCACAGCTTTATAATCTTCTCCGTCCTCACATAATCCCTGGACCTTACGGTAATGAAATATAAACCTTTCTGGAAGGAGGAGAGGTCGATTTGTTGCAAGCTCCCTTCCATTCTTGTAGTGTACAACAACTGACCATTTAAGGATAGGATTTCAACGGATAAGTGTTCTGGTTTATCTGTTTCAATAGTTAACAGGTCTTTGGCCGGATTGGGATATAACTTAAAGCCTGGTACTTCAGTATCTTTAATGCCAACCGTGGATACAATCACATGACAGGAATCTTTGAATTCACCGTCCGTGGTATTCACAACAATATAGACATCTCCTCCACCAACACCCTTTACCGTCCCATTGGCAACCGTAGCAACAGAAGTGTCTCCTGAAGTCCATGATACCGAGGGATTAAATGCATCAACTGGAGAAACTGTGGCAACAAGTGTTGCAGTTTCGGAACTACCCAATTCCAGTGAATGCTTATCAAGGCTAATTCCTGTAACTGAAATTAATGGATTTGGAGACTCAAGGTCAACTCTCCATACCTCGGATAAGGGCTTGTCCAGATCCCATGTATTTAAGTATCCTCCTATTAGATACACAAAATTATCCACTTTTTGGCCAGTCATAGCCGCACGTTTAAAAGGCATGTAATTTAATACGCTCCATGTATCAGTAGAAGGGTCATATTCCTGGATAATATTTGTACCTATGCTTGATTCAACAGGAGTATAAACAGAACTACTGTCTCCGCCGAATACCATGATTTTGCTATCATGGACCACACTTATGTGGTTTATGACAGGTACTTGCATATCTGCCAATTCTGTCCATGTTTTTAATAGTGGATCATATACTTCTACTTTTCCAGTAGGATTATTCCATCCTGATTCATAGGTCCCGCCAATCACATATATTTTATTGTCAACTATATTAGCAGATAAACCTAAGGGCCGTTCATATATCATATCAGGCAAAGTATCCCAGCTGTCAGTTGATGGAACATAGTACCAGGCCTTCCTTTGATCCTTGGAATCAAAGTCTTTTGAACCTCCCAGGACATATATGGTATCATTCAGCATACAAGAAGCCATACTACCCACGGGTTCCGGACAGTCTGATTTTCCTTTCCAGCTATCAGCATCAGGATCATATTCCACGGTTGAATTTGTTACAATCCAATTTCCATTGACATTCCGCCATCCTCCTATCAAATAGATCTTTCCGTTAACTACCTCTGCTATACCCAATGATAAATCTTCCGGCATGTTTGCCAGGTCCGACCATTGGTTGGTAATTGTATTATAGGTCCGGGCAGAAGAAAAAGTAGCCATATCATAATTTTGTCCTCCAAATACATAAATCATTTGATCAATCAAGGTGGATACAGGCCATCCCCGTCGACGGTCCATAGATTTCATTTGTTTCCATGGGGGAACCGGGGATTCTGCATATCCAATACTTGCAGTTGTACACCATTTCACCACCCTCGTACCATATTTTATACTTAATACTTGTGCTATCAAATACTGTACAGCTGCGTCAACATATGCCACATTGCAGCTCCCCGTTACTCCCTTTTTTAATACCGGATTATTACCATGCTTTTTCCATACACTCCCATCCTCCGAAGTGGCATACCCGATCCGTTCCGTCCAATCATGACCACCTACCGTACCACATCTGATAGTTTATGCCGTTAAAAATGACCACTGGAAAATCTACCAATATATTATCCCCAGGCTCCGGATTCCATAGTAAGAACAGGATTTAGAGGATCCTTTGTTCAGGTAACCCCATCCAGGGAAGTAGCGTGACCTATCCGATTTTCCGTAGATGAACCATTCCACGCCCCGTACCACATATGGAATTCATTGTCATCATATATAACAGAACTTCTCATAACAAAGCTATCATCCCAGCTTCCCGTGGGTCCATCACGCAATACCGGACCATATTTTACCCACTGCTGGCCATCTTCTGATGTGGCATATCCAATCTTATTCGGATCACCTGCGGAGTACCACATTTGATAGGTGGAACCATCAAAAATTACCGGTCCTAAATTATAAAATGATGATTCCCAGACTTCAGTTTTCGTCATGACAGGATTTTGGGGATCTTTGTCCAGATGACTCCATCCAGGGAGGTGGCATGACCGACGGCGCTGGGATTGTTTGACTCATCCCATCCGGTATACCACATTTGAAAAGTACCATCAGTATATAACAACATAACCAAACCAAATCGATATGCGATTCCCAGGAACCTTCCGGTCCAGCGGAAAGAACAGGATTATTCGGATCTTTTGTCCAAGCGATCCCGTCCGGAGAAGTGGCATGACCGATCTGATAATTTTCTATAATCATCCTGGCCAGTATGCCCGGAATACCACATGTGAAAGATAGAATCAATTACCAACACATCTCCAAAATATACAGGATGATCATCCCAGGCTCCTGCCGGCCCCACATCCATAACCGGGTTGTTTGAATCCTTTGGTCCAATTGATCCCATCCGGGGAGGTGGCGTGACCAATTCGTATGGTATCATCCCAGTCGCCACTATGGTACCACATATGGTAAGTGTTATTGTAGTAAATTACGGAACTGAACTGCAATATAAAATTCGTCCCATTCACCTGGAGATCCAGGGGTCAATACAGGATTGTCAGGGTGTTTTGTCCAATGAATCTGGCAGAACAGATTCAATGAAAAGAATGTAAGCAGAGTAATAACAAGTAAATCTTTTTCATGGCATTTAGGTTTAGGGTTGAATAGGTTATGATCATAATCCATTGAACATTATCATCAATAATTTACAACCCGCAATATGCCTTTGTCTATCACTTTTGTCCAAAAAAGAGCAACAAAAGTCTCAAAGATTGAGTGGATCAATCATCTGCAAGTCAAATTCACATATTTAAAGGGTACGGGTAGGTTGGGGCTATCCTGAAATCAGTTAATCCATGTGATTTTTTATATCCGGATGGGATTCACCCCAAAATATTCCCTGAATGACCGGGCGAAGTAGGAAGGGGTTTGAAATCCCACTTCATACATGATCTGGGTAATATTTTGCTTTCCTGCTAGGATGAGCTCGGCAGCTTTCTTCAGCCGCATGATCCTGAGCAGTTCCTTGGGACCGCCGCCTGTCAAAGCATTAATCTTTTTGAACATCTGGGAACGGCTCATGTTCAGTTCCCCTGGCAGGCGATCAACATTATACTTCGGATCTCCCATATTCTGACGGAAAATATCCAGAACCTTTCGCAAAAGCTTGTCCCCGGGAACCCGGATGGTCTCCTCAAGGGATTTAATTCTGAACTCTTCCATGAATTTTTCTCTCAGTTTTCTTCTCTGCTCAATAAGATTTTTTGTTCTTACCCTCAGTTCTTCCGCATCAAAGGGTTTGATGAGGTAGTCATCTGCCCCGGTTTTCAGTCCCTCCAGCTTGCTGTCCCTGTCAGCCTTGGCAGTAAGCATGATTACGGGAATATGGCTGGTACGTTCATCATTCTTTATTCTTTCACACATCTCCATACCATCCATTTCCGGCATCATGAGATCCGTGATCACCAGATCCGGAATATTTTCATAGGCCATGTTCATCCCTTCTCTGCCATTTTCTGCCTCAAGGATTTGATACTCATTGACCAGGTTCTGGGATATATATTTTCTGAGATCAGCATTATCTTCAACGATCAGGATAATCGGTGCATTCCTTGACTTTTACCCCGGTATTGAGCTTCAGGAAGTTCACTCTTTTCAGGTTCCGCTGTGTCGATAATTGCTTCAACCGGTTCCTGTTCTTTCCCGGAAGATACTGTCACAATTTCATCCTCCTTGAAAAGTACCTTTGAAACAGGAAGTTTCACCGTGAATGTGCTGCCTTTCCCGATTTCGCTTTCGACATTTATCTCACCCCGGTATAGATCCACCAGTTCTTTTGTCAGTGCCAGTCCGATCCCCGTGCCTTCATTCTCATTTGATTCTGAAGAATCAGCCTGATAGAATCGATCAAAGATTTTTTCAATCTGATCCGGCGGAATTCCATTGCCGGAATCCTGAATCGATATTTTCAGCATAATGCAGGTGCATCTTTCCCTTCCTCCATAGGGTAATTAAGCTTAACTTTTATTTTCCCTTCCGGGGAAGTAAACTTAAATGCATTGGAAACCAGGTTGGTGAGTATCTTTTCCAATTTGTCCTGATCAAAGTAAACCGGACCGGAAATCTCAGGAAGCTCATATTCATACTTTATTTTTTTGCTCTCAGCGAGGGAAAGGAAAGATAAAACAATCGTTCTCACAAATTCAGTCAGATTACCTTCCGATACCTGCAATTTGATTTTGCCCGTTTCCAGTTTGGACAGATCCAGCAACTGGTTAATGAGTCGCTGCAGCCTTTTTGCGTTTCGTTTCATCATTTCGAATACTCCCCGGTCTGTCTCAATTTTCGAACTGCTTATCTTTAAACCATCCTCCAGTGGCCCGAGCAGGAGGGTAAGTGGGGTTCGGAACTCATGGGATATATTGGCAAAGAAACGGGATCTCATATGATCCAGTTCCAAAACCTTCTCTTTCTCAATCCTTTCAATTTCAACCTCAGTTTGAAGCTTTGCCCGGTTCAACAGGTATCGCCTGTACTGGCGTATGATTAAAATAATTATGAATCCGTATATACAATATGCCCACCAGGAATACCACCAGGGAGGTCGTATGGTAAAGGAATATTCAAAAGCCTCACTCCACTTTTGTGCTGCTCCAATGGCCCGCACTTGAAAGGTGAAGTTCCCATGAGGGAGGCTGCGGTAATCTGCTTTGGCTTCTGCTGTAGGTATGCTCCAATCATCATTTCTTAAACCCTCCATTTTGTAGCTGTACTTTATTTTATGTGGAGCGGACCAGTCTATGGCTGAAAAATAGAAAGTAAGCTGATTTTGCTTGTAGGGAAGTTTCAGGTTTAAAGGATAGTTATAAAACCTTGGAACACTATCGAATTCCATTTTCACATGGGCACTGTCATCCAGATTTCGGTAATCAACAAACTGATCATTAATTTCTATCCGGTTAAGATTCATGTTTGAGGGGGGATCAGTCGCTATTTTAAAATTATTCATATCCAGCATGGTAAGACCTTTGTCGCTGCCCCACCAGATGCGGTTTTTACTATCCAATAACACACTGTTATGATAGAAATACACACTTTTCAAGCCCTCTTGAATGCTAAAGGTTTGTATTACAGGATTATGGAAGTCATGTTTTGCACTATCCCCTTTCACTCCTGATGCGAACAGGGTGTTATTTGAATTTGAAATACTTTCCGGATCGAACAGAATGCAATTTAATCCCATTGCAGTGCTTAGCCATATATTACTGTCGCCGTCCTCCAGGATAGACAGGACATAATTATTACTTAAGCCCTCTTTTTCGGTAAAATGAGTAAAGGATTCTCCATTATACTTGCTTACCCCGCCACCTTCTGTGCCGAACCAGAGATTGCCATGGCTGTCCTCCAGGATGGACAAGATAGTATTATTACTTAAACCCTCTTTTTCGGTAAAATGAGTAAAAGATTCACCATTATACTTGCATACCCCGCCTCCATTGGTTCCGAACCATAGATTGCCATAGCTGTCCTCCAGGATAGAATTGATCCAATTATCACTTAATCCCTCTTTTTCGGTAAAATGAGTAAAAGATTCTCCATTATACTTGCTCACCCCGCCACCTTCTGTGCCGAACCATAAATTGCCATGGTGGTCCTCCAGGACGGACCAGACAGAATTACCACTTAATCCCTCTTTTTTAGTAAAATGAGTAAAGGTTCTTCCATCATACTTGCACAATCCTCTAGTGTGTCCAACCCAGAGATTGCCATGACGGTCCTCCAGGAGGCATCGGACATTATTACCACTTAAACCTTCTTTTTGGGTATAATACGTATAGGTTTTGCCATTATACATGCTCACCTCACCTCCAATAGACCCGAACCAGAGATTGCCATGGCCGTCCTCAAGGATAGGACGGATAGAATGTTGAATTAAACCCTCTTTGGGAGTAATATATGTAAATGTTTTGTCATTATACATGCACACCCCGCCGCCATCTGTCCCGAACCAGAGATTGCCATGACTGTCCTTTAGGCTTGATGCGACTTTATCTTCACTTAATCCCTCAGTTTTCGTAAAATGTGTAAAGGATTCGCCATCATACTTGTTCACCCCTCCTCTCAGGGTCCCAAACCAAAGATTACCATGGCGGTCCTCCAGGATAGTTTGGACCCAATTATCACTTAAACCCTCATTTTCAGTAAAATATGTAAAGGATTCGCCGTTATACATGCTCACCCCTCCTCCCTGAGTGCCGAACCAGAGATTGCCCTGACTGTCCTCCAGGATGGAATTGACCCAATTATCACTTAAACCCTCATTTTTGGTAAAATGCGTAAAACATTCTCTATTATACTTGCTTACCCCGCCGCCATTTGTGCCGAACCAGAGATTGCCATGACGGTCCTCCAGAATACATCGGACATTATTATTACTTAAACCTTCATTTGTAGTAAAATGTGTAAGGGATTCGCCGTTATACATGCTCACCCCTCTGCTCCGGGTGCAGAACCAGAGATTGCCCTGGCGGTCCTCAAGGATGGACGATATAGAATTATCACTTATTCCCTCTTTTTCGGTAAAATGTGTAAAGGTTTTGCCATTATACATGCAAACCCCGCCGCCATCAGTTCCGAACCAGAGATTGCCAGTTCCGAACCAGAGATTGCCATGGCTGTCTTCCATGATGAAATTGACCCAATTATTACTTAAACCCTCTTTTTCGGTAAAATGCATAAAGGTACTGCCATTATACTTGTTCACCCCTCCCCCTTCTTCTGTGCCTAACCAGAGATTGCCATGATGGTCCTCCAGGGTGGAAGTGACATAGGATGAGTTCATTCCATGTTCCACATCCATGTAATTAATATTAATGCTGGCATTATCTTTCATGCGTGGCAGCAAAGCCTTTACCGGTTTCGGTTGAATGGAGAGCACAACTTCTCCTTTAGCAGGTATAGGCACCCCTGTAGGTATAGTATCGCCTATGGAGTTCACCAGTATAAAAGGCTGGTAAATATCTACACCGGGGGTATACGATTTGAGGAGATCTTTATTTACAGGAATTACAGTCAGATTTTCCGGGACTTTATGCACGTTCTTCTTGGCGGGAACCACCTTTGGCGTGCCTACAGGAATTTTCATGGGTTGTGCCACACTATCAGGATGAATAACTCTGCCTTTAGCTGGAATAGTTACTCCTGTTTTTACGGTATCACCAAATGAATTAATGATAGGCTGAATGCTGTCACCCGTAACAGGATTGATAACATAGCCCTCTTGAAGATTAAGCTTAACGGATTTTGGTGCGGGATACAGGGCTGGCATTTCATCTTCAGGGTCCTGTTTATTGCTATTACAGGAAACAATCAGCGCTGCCAAGCTCAGGTATTTGAATATTCTAATCAAGAACTAAAATAGCGTATATTCCCTCCTAACAGTACAACCAGCAATTTGCGGGAATCTCTAAGATTCAACAAACAAATTCAAGTTACGAAAAATACATGAAAGTCAAGTGTTTAGAAAAGCCTGGTGATGGATATTGTTCAGGGATGAAGTAACGGACTTACCTCAACACACAACTAAAATGTTTTACGAACCATTCGAGAAAAAACATTGTCCATGGTATCTGGTCTATAAATATTGTATAACTTATCTTCATCTTGAAAAAAGGTGGAATTCAGATGTCAAAAATGTTATCATCCAAAGCAAAAAGAAATTTGTCCCGAATTATTCCTTTTGGAATAATCTGGCTAGTTTCTGGTTCGATTTTCTTTGTTATTGAGAAAGCGGTTTTAAGTGGTTTGGACCAACACACGTCTACAGGAATCGAATCGAATTTTATGATTATCCTTTTTGGAACCCTGGCGAATACTGGTTTAGGGCTTCTTGTAGGTGGTATTGAATTAATATATCTAAATAAAGTTTTTGCAAAAAGAAGTTTTACCAAAAAGATCTTGTATAAAACCTTGTTTTATACCTTGACGATATTCCTGATAATCCTCATCACTTATCCGATTGCTGTGAGTCTGGAACTTAATACAAACATTCTTGACCTACGAGTTTGGACCAAGTTTTCCATGTTCTTAACAAGTTTTACTTTTATTAGTACTGTTTTACAATTAGCTGTACAGGTGGGAGCATCTCTTTTTTATGCTGAAATAAGTGAAAATATTGGACCTGGGATATTGATTAACTTTTTTACCGGGAAATATCACTCTCCAACTGAAGAAAAGAGAATATTTATGTTTTCGGATATGAAATCTTCTACAACCATTGCTGAGAAACTTGGCCATATAAAATATTTTGAATTGCTCAGAGAATATTACTTCGATCTGTCTGCGGCTATCATTACCTACTCCGGAGAAATTTATCAATATGTTGGAGATGAGATTATTGTATCATGGAAATACAAGAATGGAATAGAAAATAACAATTGCATAAAATGCTTCTTTGCCATGAAGGAAGATCTCGAGAAACGAGCGGATTGGTATAATAAAAATTTCGGGGTATTACCTGCTTTCAAAGCGGGTTTTCATTATGGAGAAGTAACAACTGGAGAAATTGGCGCACTCAAAAAAGAAATCATCTTTACGGGTGATGTGCTCAATTCAACTGCTCGAATTCAAGGACTTTGTAATCAGTACAAAGTCGATCTTCTTATTTCAGATGATTTGATAAAAAGCCTGGATCTTGATTCTGAATTTCAAATCAAATCATTGGGAAAGAATGAATTAAGAGGGAAAAAGGAAAATATAGAATTGTATACTATTGAGTAATTTCAAATGTATTATTCACGAGTATTGTTTTCATTATCATTTTCAAGCCAGGTTGTCAAAATAACAATTGGATTTTTTTGTTTTCTGCTATGCTTTAAATTGAGTCTTGTTCAAGCTGAAATACTTGAGCCTCATATATTACTCCCGAGGCAAGAACTTTCAAATCAACCTGCCCGACTATCACAAACAGTCAGGGGTACCATCACTGATTCCGACAGTAAACTTCCTTTAATAGGTGCTACAATTATTATTCCCGACTCAGAACCTTTAATTGGTGCTGCAACAAATGAAAATGGAGTTTTTAGATTGGAAAATATAGCTATTGGCAGAATTACAATTCAAATATCTTACCTGGGTTACGAAACCAAAACCATGGCAAACATCGAGGTTACCTCCGGCAAGGAGGTCGTTTTAGATCTTAGTATGCTGGAATCTTCAGTAAAAATGGATGAAGTGGTTGTTAAACCTGACAAAGATAAAGGAGATGCATTGAATGAAATGGCATTAATTAGTGCCCGTTCCATTTCTACGGAGGAAACTAAACGATACTCGGGTGGATGGACTGATCCCGCAAGGCTGGTTTCAAATTTTGCCGGGGTAACACATACCCCAGATGGCGGTAATGATATAACTATAAGAGGAAATTCCCCAAAGTACATCCAGTGGCGCATGGAAGGAGTAGAAATTTCTAATCCTTACCATATGGACGATCAAAACTCAATAGGCGGAGAGGGTATATCTGTGCTAAATAATAATCTATTAACTACCTCTGATTTTTTTACCGGTGCATTTTCAGCAGAATATGGCGACGTGTTATCCGGTGTTTACGATGTAAAACTCAAAACAGGAAATAATGAAAAATTTGAAGCAGCACTTGGGGTAGGCTTA
Organism: uncultured Bacteroidaceae bacterium; assembly: GCA_963777115.1. GTDB lineage: Bacteria > Bacteroidota > Bacteroidia > Bacteroidales > SM23-62 > SM23-62. Next base: position 514,373 of record CAVZPP010000016.1, read on the forward strand.
TTGGGAATAGATTTTACAGTAGAAGGACCCTTTAAAAAGGATTATGCCGGTTCCTACCTTTTTAACTACAGGTATTCAATATCTTCCCTGATTAATGATCTTGGCCTCGTAGATGCAGATGGACTGGTGAAATTTCAGGATGCTACTTTTAAGATTGTGCTTCCTACCAAAAGTACTGGTACGTTTTCTTTCTTTGGTGTGGGAGGCCTAAGCGGATATTCACTCGTAGATGTATCAGATCTGAGCACCCTGCCAGGAAACAAATTTAGAATTATTGGTATTAGCAAAGATATCGACAAAAGAACCTATAGGGGGAATATTGGAATGAATCATATATTACCAATCAACAGCAGAAGCTATATTAAAACATCCCTATACTATTCAAGCAGTGGTATTGACGATAATGTCTATCAGAATGCAACTATAGGCGACTCGGTTACCTCAAGAATTATAAATTTTGACAACAATATTAATAAATCTGAATACAGGGCAGCCATAAATTACAATTACAAGTTAAACGCAAAAAACAAGATTCAGCTTGGTACAAAATACACTCTTTTCGATTACAATTACTTTCAGCGTTATCAGCACTTTGAAGGATCCCTCCCGCTTACCTTAACTGATTTTAAAGAGAATATTGGAACCTTAAGTAATTTTATAAGCTGGAAACACCGTTTAAATAGGAATATTACTCTGGTTGCCGGTTTACATAACATGAATGTATTCTTTAATAATAAAAGCACATTGGAACCACGCTTAGCAGTAAACTGGGTGCTTAGCAATTCAAGTTCGGTACATGCCGGATATGGCAAACATAGCACGATTGAAAGCGTACATAATTATTATACCAGGGTGGAACTGGAAGATGGCAGTGTAATTGAGCCCAACAGGGAACTGGATTTGTTAAAGGCCAACCATTATGTACTTGGTTATAAAAAACGGTTTTCCGAAAATCTATTGCTTAAGATTGAAGCCTATTATCAGGATTTATACAATCTACCTGTAGAAAATCTTGACACGAGCTATTTTGCAACTATAAATGAAGATTATGATTACAGGTATGTTGAATTAGTAAATAAGGGAACCGGAAAAAACTATGGTCTGGAGTTTACCTTTGAGCGGTTCTTCGCAAATAATTATTACTATTTAATTAATGTCTCCTTATTCAATTCAAAATACAAATCACTGGAAGGCGTCGAGCGCAATACAAAATATAATAACAATTACCTGGTCAATATATTGGCGGGTAAAGAATTTGAGCACCTTGGCAAAAAGAATAATCAAACAATAGCAATAAATACAAGTGTGTTTTTTGGCGGTGGCAGAAAAATCATACCCCTGTTAAGAGATTCTGAAGGAAATATTGCTGTTGATCCCGAAAACAATCAATTCTGGGATTATAAAAAAGCTTATGAAAAGAAACTTGATGATATTTTCCAGTTAAACTTATCATTTAGCTATAGGTTTAACGGCCTCATGGCAACACACGAAATTTCCATCGACTTGATGAATTTAACTAATAATCGGGCCCGAATTTATGAGTATTACGATGAGACTGAACCCGGATCAACTGGATACCTAAAACAATTTCCTTTTTTCCCAAACTTATTGTACCGCTATTATTTTTAATTCGTTGATAATTGATCTATTCCCAGATATTTTTATAGACAATGTAAATTTTGATCTGTTTCTGAATATGTATTGAAAAAAGGTAGTCTTAGCAATGGACTATTTTTCATCCAGCTAACCGGTCCTAAACATTATCGAAGCAAAATAATCATTGAATAGAGATTGTGTCGAATTCATGTGATTCCAGGTTCACTAATAAATTATAATCGTTTCAATACATAAACAGCCATATTCCCATGCATCTCAGGAAGAAGCTTGTCAGGATCCAGATGTTCGAAAGAGAACTGTGTACTTCGATATAATACCGAACCATTGATATTAAATAATGTCAATTCCCAGGTGCCATCCGGTACTGTGATAATCTGATTTTGTCCCTGGATAATCAGACCTCTGACAATATCCTTGCTCTTTTCGTCAGGATTTGAACTTATTCCTGTATTCTCATCCGGAAGATTTTCCAGGTTCAGGTTTAAACCGGCAACTGTACTGATAGCGTCATCAAGAAGGTGCTCTCTCCCCCATAGGTATTGATTAGAGGGACTTAGTTCCTTAATTGTCGATGCAGATATCGCTAGAAGCAAGTTGCCTGCTGGTTTTGCTACAATTTCAACAATCTCTTTTTCTGACCAGGGCTCCAGGCTTACGTACTCTTTTCCCAATTCAATTGAGAATCGCTGGCTGCTGGAACCTCCGTTATCGCCATGGATCGTCCAGAGGAAATCCTTTGTTGATCCGGATTTATTTTGAAAATTGAACGTACATGTATAACTATTAAGGTCATCAATTATTGAAACCTTTAGGGCATGGGTATATGTGGAATGATGGCGGTAGTTGGTAGATATCTCATCAATGATATCAGGGTATATGTAATACAAGAATTTCTTATCCCCATAATAGTCAAAGAATCCTCTTTGCTTCATGGCATTTAAATTTACAGTCTCCTGTTTGTCATTGTCCTGCACCGTAAAAAGCATGAATCCGTTCAGGTCACCAAGATCCTTGGTCTTCTGCCACATTATCTGAAGGTTTGCCCCACCCTGGGGATTGGTATAATTGGCAGCAGAAACGCTTCCCGGATCAGCTTCCTTGTCATAGGAAGCACCAGTCTCTCCTATAAACCATCCTCTCAGGGAATCTACGCTCAGGGAACGGCGCTTAACGATTCTGTTATAATATGAATTCTCCTTCAGCAGAGAATTCGTTGATATATACAGATTGAATCCAAGCATATCAAAACCTGCAAATACATTACCCTTGTTTCCATCAAGAGCTTCAATGCTTTCGTAAATATCAGGAACCTGGTCCTTTGCATCCCCCGTATGGGAGATTAGTTTACCTGGAGCAAAGTTGTTATGGATAGAATCTGCTACAGCATTCATAAAATTTTCAATTCCTCCTGCTCCTATAGCACTATACCAGGATTGATATTTGGACGAAGCGTTAAGTTCATGATAGATGAGGTAAGCTAATAGAAATCTGCTTCCCTTGCTTACCTGGTTAACCAATTGAATCATGCTCCCCACACTTCCCGGATTGCCCAAATCATTGATCGCCCTGTTAAAAGATTCTTCAGTATTTTGTGGCAGATCACCGGAAAGTGGGGATTGAGGATCTTCCGGGGAAATCTGGACCATGTAATACATCGCCTTATTAGGATCACCCTCATCCGGATTATCAACATTCCATTCCTCGATCCATTGAATCAGGTTGCCGTAATTGGAAGAACCTTCCCAGTCGCTCTCATCAGGACTGCCGTAAAGCCGTATTACGTTAATCCCAATCTCATGCAGTTCGGATAATACCTGCTTAACCTGCGCTTCGGCAGTACTCCCTTTCTTGTATGTAAAATCGGTTTTCTTTGACCAGGACTGTCCCTTCATGAAAAAGGGAATTCCATCCCGGAATATACTTTCACGAGTGCATGTCCATACAAATGGTTCCTGACCCGATACCTGAAAAAAGGATAATAAGAGTATAAGAATTATGCTTGCCTTTGTTTTGCACATAGTATCAATAATAAAACATCAACCCTATAGTTCAATCCTGGTGGATTGTCCGCTGTTTTCCAGAAGCTCACTAAAATACTCCTGTGCCCAGCCGAATGAACCATCTGGACGAATTAACCAATTCCCCTGTAATTCCTCTGCAGTACGTACCCGATCCTGTCTTTTTGGTCCTGTTTTGGGTTCATTGGCATAAAGTTCCCAATAAAATATGTAAGGTATATCCTGTGCAAAATAAACTCCCATCATCAAATCACAAAAATTCCGCACATATTCCCTTGTCCGCTGATTACGATTTTCATGTTCATTAATTTCCCCAATAAATACAACTTTCTCTCCCTTCATATATGATGTGGGATTCATATATTCCCTTATATAATCTATTCCTTTATACATTTTTAATCCATCTTCCGATTTGCCGTCGTAGGCTGACCATGATACCATATCAACCTTAACATGGGGAAGAACATCAGTAGTTATGGTGGGCATTCCTTTCAAAATCCCATCATATACTTTATTTACCTCAACCGCATTATAAACTTTGCATTTTGAATTAAGGATCTCATCTCTGGCTCGATCGACGCCTCTCTGCCTCGCATTGACCCAATCGATCATGTTTTTGACTCTAACAGGGGCATCGGCTGGAATTGAATCTTCCCTCCATCTACTTTTTGCACTTGTTCCTCCTCTCATAGTCCAATCCCCTTCCCACATTTCAAGAATAAACTTAACCTCCCTGTCCTTATATTCTGTTAACAGATGTTTGGTCAGATTAAAAAATTCATCCTCAATCCGGTTGAGTATTTCCGTTTGATCATCTGTAGATGCCCCTCCGTATCCCTCATTAATATTCAATGCAAATACGCTGAACTGCATGTCAAATACCTCTTTATAATAAGGATGTTGAGATAAGTCCTTTAAAGTCATAGATTTACTAAGATTCCAGTTTGAGTTGTACTTATACCCATGGGCATCACCATTTGCCTTATAAAACCATAGTTTGAGGATTCCGTAGCCAAGTTCCTCAACTTTTTTTGCACCTTCAATAATGAAAGGTTCATTCGTTAAATGATACTGACCATTGACATGAGTGGCTCCCAGCCTGTATTTCAAATCAGCCGGGATGAATCCTCCGTTGGAGGGTCTCGATTTTTCAATTAGCTCAAGAATCGCCTGATCTGTCAGATTATCTGATGCGGTCTTTTGTGCATTCACAAAATTTCCGACTGCAAAAAGAAGGACTATAAATAATATAGTTTTCATTCTTTTAATATTTAATTCAAATACTACACAATCCGATTTTCCATTAAAAGTAACAGGATTACCTTAAAAGTCTAACCAAATAATGAATGAATTGTCTAAAACTTCACTGTCCGCAAACGGGTATGTCTTCATTTGCTATCATTGGAAGTATAGTTGCATTTTGGTATTCTGGTTGCATGCTTAAAATTATTATCTTTCAGAATGGACCCAATCCTCATTATTTTAATTGGAACTGCTGTAGTACTCTTCTGCATCATTGTGCTGAAATTGCATGCGGTAATTTCCCTAATATTAGCGGCCCTGGTAACGGGGATTTTGACTTCCCCTGATCTCATTTTTGATTTTGCCATACACAGTGGGATGTCGGAACAGGAGGCTACATCACTCTCCACCGTTGCACTCGGTAAGCGCCTTGCCATTGCATTCGGAAATACTAGCGGAAAGATCGGTATTCTCATTGCTCTTGCATCCATCATTGGCACCGCTTTGATGAGAAGCGGGGGAGCTGAGCGGATTATACGGAGCCTGTTGGGAGTATTCGGGAAAAAGAATACTTCCCTGGCCTTCCTGACCGGAAGTTTTACGCTTGCCATCCCTGTATTTTTTGATACTGTATTCTACCTGATGATCCCACTGGTAAAATCAATCAGCGTACGAAATCCTAAAAAGTTCAGTCTCTATTTAATGACTGTAATAGCAGGAGGAGTAATGGCACATTCCCTGATACCTCCAACCCCTGGTCCCTTATTTGTAGCCGAAGAAATGGGGATAGATCTGGGCGTTATGATAATGGGAGGTCTGGTTATTGGATCGATCACTGCTTTAAGCGGATATGGGTATGCTCTCTGGGCAAATCGAAAATGGGACCTGCCCATGCGGGATACCCCGGATATAAGTATTGAAGACCTGAAAAAGTTTTCAGATAAGGGAAAAGAGGAATTGCCTGGATTATGGATCTCTGTTTTACCAGTATTGCTTCCCATTCTGTTAATTACCGGGAATACCGTATCAGGAATGCTTGCAGAAGGAAGACTTTCAAAAACATTTTCCGTCGTGGGTGATCCTAACATAGCCCTGGCTATCTCTTCAGCAATAGCTCTTTACCTCCTATGGTCCAGATTGAAGGATATTGGAAAATTCAAGAAATTTATCACCGAGTCCTTAACCAGTGCAGGCATGATCATCCTGATTACTTCTTCCGGGGGAGCATTTGGACAAATGCTCCAGCAAACAGGAATTGGGATAAGGGTCGAGGAACTGGCAGTAAATTACCAGATAGCTCTCCTCCCACTCGCCTTTTTTATAACCGCAGCAGTACGTTCAGCCCAGGGGTCGGCCACCATAGCCATGGTGACTGCCATTGGTGTAATGAGCGGAATCGGTAGTGAAGGTTTGCAGTTCCACCCGGTTTACCTGGCAATGGCCATAGGATGTGGCTCGAAAATTTTTGCATGGATGAATGACAGTGCATTCTGGATTATCACCAGAATGTGCGGGATGGAAGAAAAAGAAACGGTTCGTCATTTTTCATTCCTTTTGATGGTCATGGGCTTTTCGGGCCTGATTGCAGTAATGATTCTTTCCAAAATTTTTCCCTTTATTTAACTGATTATGGATCCTATAGTAATCAAAACGGCCTCAGAGGATAATGTGGGGATAGTGGCTAACAGCGAAGGCTTGAAGGCAGGAACTATTTTGGATGATGGAACCAGTCTTTCTCAGAATATTCCTATGGGACATAAAGTGGCCCTCAGCAGGATCAATGAAGGGGAAAAAATAATACGATACGGTCAAACCATCGGATATGCCAAAACCGATATTGAACAGGGAGAATGGGTACATGATTTAAAAATTACCATGCCTACACCTCCCGACCTCCAATCTATTCCCTTATCCGGATACACCTCAGATACAACCTGAGTCCCTTGAAGGATATACTTTTGAGGGTTACCGTAATCCTGATGGCAGTGTGGGTACCAAAAACATTTTGGGAATAACTACAAGTGTACAGTGTGTAGCGGGACTGGCAGAATTCGTCGTAAAGAAAATAAAACAGGAGTTATTGCCCCAATATCCCAATGTTGATGACGCAGTTGCACTTACACATTCCTACGGATGCGGAGTGGCCATTCATGCTCCTGCAGCCATTGTGCCGATCAGGACCATTCAGGAATATCACAACAAATCCAAATTTCGGCGGAGAGGTAATGGTCGTTGGACTGGGATGTGAGAAGTTAATGCCAGAACAAATTCTATCCCAGCAAAATACTGCTCAAAAGCCTGGCTCCGATGAAAACAGGAAAGATATTAAGGACCCTCGAATCCTGATCATGCAGGACGAAGCCTTTCAGGGCTTTAATGATATGGTTCAAGGGGTTATGAAAATGGCTGAGGAACGTTTAAAAAAACTAAACAATCGCAAAAGGGAAACCTGTCCCGCTTCAGAACTGGTTGTGGGTTTGCAATGCGGGGGAAGTGATGCATTTTCAGGGATTACCGCTAATCCGGCTGCCGGTTATGCAGCAGACCTGATTGTTCGTGCTGGCGGATCAGTGATGTTCTCAGAAGTTACAGAAGTCAGGGACGCCGCTCATTTGCTTCTGCCAAGAACCAGTAATCCTGCCATTGGGAAAGCCCTTATTGATGAGATGGAGTGGTTTGATGATTACCTCAGGCAGGGCCAGGTTGATCGAAGCGCTAATACAGCTCCTGGGAATAAACAGGGAGGTCTAAGCAATATTGTAGAAAAGGCCCTTGGTTCCGTTGTGAAATCAGGGACAAGTCCCATAATAGATGTAATCGGACCCGGGGAGAAAATTCGTAGCAAAGGACTCACATTTGCTGCAACCCCAGCAAGTGATTTTGTTTGCGGCACATTGCAGCTGGCTGCCGGTATGAATATTCATGTGTTTCTGACAGGTAGAGGATCTCCCTATGGCTTATCGCCCGTTCCTGTCATTAAGGTTGGATCAAACACCAAATTAAGTAAGCGCTGGTTTGATCTGATTGATCTGGATGCCGGCCGGATTGCTTCCGGGGAAAAGAGCATCGAAGAAATGGGATGGGAATTGTTTCAAATGATTCTGGATGTGGCAAGCGGAAAAAAACAGGTTGCCTGCGATAAACTGGGACTCCATAATGACCTGGTGCTTTTCAATCCGGGTCCCCTGACCTGATCAAGAATTATTATTGACTTTTCTCCTTTCGCATATTCAATTCTTTCGACATATTCACCGCCCCCTTACTGAGGAAAACCGAGTCTGAACCACAGCCTATCATCCGTATACCCAGATCATAATATTTTTCATACTGCTTGGGATCTGACATCAGAACACCTGTTGCCTTCCCTGCTTTCCTGGCTGCCTCGTTTACCTTTTTCACCGCATCTACATACAACGGATGATCAAACTGCCTGAAGACACCAAGAGCCAATGACAGGTCAGCCGGACCGATGAACAATACATCCACTCCGTCAATCCCCGCAATTTCATCCAGGTGTTTCAGACTTTCCAGGGTTTCAATCTGGAGGACACCAAGCATTTTCTCCTTATAACCTGCATAATAACTCTCAAAACTTTGTCCGAAATCTACAGCCCGGAACATGGTTGCCATTCCCCTAACTCCGTCAGGAGGATATCTCATGAAGGATATGGCCTGTTTGGCCTCCTCTGTATTTTGTATCTGGGGAAATAATAATCCTTCTGCACCCAGTTCCAATAAACGGCTTACTCTTTGCCTGACGAGAGCTTCAACACGTACGATCTTAAAAGTTGGACTATTACTCAGGGCCTGAAGCTGGTGAAGCAGGTTATTCTCCGTACCCACACCATGTTCCAAATCGATGGTGACCCAATCGAATCCAGCCTTTCCTACGATTTCGGCATTGATGGCAGATCCACTGTTTAACCAGCAACCGTTAACTGCCTCACCGGCATTTAGTTTGTCTTTTAAATTTTTCATATTAAAGGAAATAGTTTTGCAAGAATTAATACCACAATCAATCCAATAAAACCCATGAAACTTAAAACCGCAGAAAATGTCTTCAGGGTTTCACCTTCGGTCATTCCACTCATTGTACCAACTACCCAGAAACCGCTATCGTTCATCCAGGGAAAGGGTTTGGAGCCGCATCCAATAACGAGGGCCAGGTAAACCGGGTGAAATCCCAGAGCACCCATATCCACCAGTCCCCCTAAAATACCAACCGAAGTAATCATTGAAACCGTCGCAGACCCCGAGGCTGTTTTCATCAAAACAGTAACGAAAAATGCAAGGGGCAGAATGGCAATATGGTAATTGCTGGCCAGATCCTGTATACGGGCTCCAATACCTGTCTGCTGCAAAATGCCTCCAAAGGCTCCTCCCATGCAGGTGATAAGAATAATAAGACCTGCACTCTGCAGGGATTCAACTACATACTGTTTCAAATTTGCATTACCCTTTTCCCTCCATGCCAAAATACTTAATGCTGTAAGCGCAGAAATAGTGAGGGCAATATTTGCATTCCCCAGAAAGGATAGTACTGAAAGTAATAAACCATCCGCCAAAAGCAGACTGCTTATGGTATTGCCAGATATCAAAATAATTGGAAGAACAATTGGGATCAAAGAAAGCCAGAGAGCCGGCAAATGATGATCCTCCTTTTCCATCAGGTTTTCCAATTCTGATACCGTAACGTCTCCGGAGTCTCTCAGGGGTATTGTCCATTTCTTATTCGCCCAGGCGGCATACAGATATCCACCTGTTATGGTGAACATACCGACAATCAGTCCACCTATCATCATCATCCCGATATCAACACCCAGCTCAGTAGCTACGAAAAGCGGTCCCGGTGTTGGAGGTACCAGGGAATGAGCCATAGCAGCCCCGGCCACAATGGTAGTCAGGTAGAAAAGGTAGTGCTTACCTGTCCGGAGTGTCATTGCCTTGCTTAATGGCACCAATAAATAGAACACCGTCTCAAAAAAGACAGGTATTCCCAGGGTGAATCCACTTGTCAAAAAAGCAACAGGAGCCCTTTTCTCACCCAGAACTTTGAGAGTGCTCCGGATGATCCTGTCGGCTGCTCCACTGCGCAATAGACAGGTGCCAATAATGGCAGCCATGGCAATTAAAATTCCGATTTTGGAGGCAGTGTTCCCAAATGCCATTGCGATCCTCCTCCCGACGGGCTGATCCAGAAAACCTGCAATTTCTTCAGAGGACATTCCTTTTGTTTGTGCATACTGAATCAGGTTGCCCTCTCCAGTCAGAATGCCAACAGAAATAGCTGCAAATAACAATGCCAGTACAGGATGAAGCTTCAGTACCAGGATGGATACAACAATGACTAAGAGTCCAATAAGAAGCAGAAAAATGGGATCCATAACTTTAAATGGCCTGTTCCGGAAAATTTCTTACATCTGGATTATTTGTTTTCTTTTACGGGGTAGCTACCATCGTATCGCTTGATATTCCCAGTCCGGATCTATCTTTTTCATTTCAGAAGTATCATCCCGATGTGTGATATTACAATTTTTAAAATCCTTATGCAATTTATCAAGTGCCTCCCGATCCAACTCAATTCCGAGACCCGGTTCCCTTGGTACAGCCACCTGTCCTTCCTCAAATTTTACCCTTCCTCCAACAATTACCTCATCGGATTGCCAGGGATAATGGGTGTCAAGGTCGTAGGTTAAATTAGGTATGGCAGCTGCCATATGAACCATTGCGATGAGTGAGATACCGAGATGGCTGTTTGAATGCATCGACAATCCTTTTCCAAAAGTCTGACAAACCTTTCCCAGACTAATAGATTCTCGCAGTCCTCCCCAAAAATGATGGTCGCTAAGGATAATATCTTCAGACCAGAGTTTTACTCCGGAAGGTATTTCCTCAAAGGATGTGGTACACATATTTGTGGCCAGAGGAATATCCAGCTTACGCCTGACTTCTGCCATACCTTCCTGTGTCCGGGTAGGATCCTCAAGGTATTCAAGGTAGCCTTCCATCTGCTTCCCAAATTTAATCGATGTATCCACTGCCCATACACCGTTGGGATCAAATCTCAATGGTACATTCGGACCAAAAGATTTGCTGAGCTGAATGATTGCATCAACTTCCTCCTGGGGCGGAAACACCCCCCCTTTTAGTTTTATCGATTTAAATCCAAACTCCTTTATCATGGCCCTGGCCTGAACAACAATTTCCTCAGGATTTTCAGCAGCAGCCTGTCGGGCTGCATCCCAACCACTTGCCTTTGGATCAATTTCATATGCAAGAGGGCCACCGGCACCCTTAAATTTGTAAAACAGGTAAGCACTGAATGGAACACTTTCACGACACATTCCTCCCAGTAAATCCACCACCGGCCGGCCACATATCTTTCCCTGAATATCAAGGCATGCCACCTCAATGGCACTGTAAACATGAACCAGTTTCCGGCTGTCCCATGGATTATCGCCCCGGGCTTCAGATTCTTCAGCGCCATATTTATCAAAAATGTCAGTCCTGATACGGTTAAGTTGAAACGGGTCAGCCCCAATTATCAACTCCCTGGATTTTTCCAGTAATGCATTGATCTCCACATTTCCAGGGATCTCACTTATCCCTGAAATATTATCATCCGTGATTATTTCGATAATTGTGCGTAATGCATAAGGAGCATGCACCCCGACAGAATTCAATAATGGCGGATCGGTAACGGCTATGGGTATAACTCTTAATTCTTTTATCCTGGGACCTGTAATATCAACCGATGATCTATTCATAATTACAAAGAAAATCTATTGAGGGTAATGGATCAGTCGAACTTCATATCTTTAATATTCAGTTGAAGGTTGGTTCTGCCCATGAAGGCATTTTGCTCTACCGAGTAGCAAATGTCAAAACCCTGTCCGTTGTTGATTTTTTTGTGAAGATTTCCCATCTGAAAAGCTATGGCCTGGTAAACTTTGTATGGGTCCTCCTCCTGAATCAGGTTCATCTTCAGATGGTCACCCGTGTTTCCTACAATCTTTCCAGTACCATTATCAGCCACATTTTCGGTCAGAAAAACCGGAGCCATGTTTTCCGGTCCAAAGGGTTCGAATTGCTTGAGGATTCTGAAGAATTTTGCATCAATTTCACTCAGGGCAATCTCGGTATCAATTTCCACAATGGGAATCAACTGATCGGCTGCAATGGTTTCTGATACGATCTCCTCAAAACGTTTCTGGAACTTGGGAATATTTTCTACTTTCAGGGTTAATCCCGCAGCATATTTATGTCCCCCGAAATTCACCAGCAGATCACTGCAAGCCTCTACTGCCTGGTAGAGATCAAACCCGAAAACCGATCGGGCAGATCCGGTGGCAAAACCATTGGATTCTGTCAGTACCACAGTAGGACGATAAAAGTTATCTATGAGCCGGGAAGCTACAATCCCAATCACTCCTTTGTGCCATTTAGGATTGAATAAAACGGTACTCTTAAGTTTTTGAAGTTCAGGGTCCTGGTTAATGATATCAAGAGCTTCCTGGGTAATGCTGGTATCAATATCCCGGCGGTCGGAATTATAGGCATCTACTTTGGCCCCCATGACCTTGGCACTTTCCTTATCCTTGGCGATCAACAGGCTTACTGCCGATTTGCCTGATTCCATACGACCGGCTGCATTGATTCTGGGACCAATTTTGAATACAACATCATCAATCGTGATCTCCTTATCAACTATTCCAGCGAGCTCAATAATGGCCTTCAGTCCCGTGCGGGGAGATTTGTTCAGCTGCTTTAATCCAAAGTGAGCCAGGATCCTGTTTTCCCCGGTAACGGAAACAATATCCGAAGCAATACTTACAGCTACCAGGTCAAGGTAGGGGATCAGTTCTTCAAATGGAATATTATTCTTTGCAGCAAATCCCTGGATGAGCTTGAAGCCCACTCCACAACCGGATAAATCCTTGTCCGGGTAAGGACAATCAGTCTGTTTGGGGTCCAAAACGGCAACCGCTGGGGGAATCTCATCTCCGGGATTATGATGATCACAGATAATAAAATCAATCCCGTGATGTTTTGCAAGTTTAACCTTGTCAATGGCTTTGATCCCGCAATCAAGGGCAATTATAAGGTTAGCTCCGGTTTCCCTGGCATAATCTATACCTTCCTTTGAGACCCCATAGCCCTCATGATACCGGTCAGGAATATAAAAATCAAGAGAATCATAAAAACTATTCAGGAAGGTGTGGACCAATGCAACGGATGTCGTTCCGTCAACATCATAGTCACCGTAAACGAGTATCCGTTCTTTTTTCTCAAGGGCAACCTGTATCCTTGCCACCGCCTTGTCCATGTCCTTCATAATAAAAGGATCATGTAGATTGGCCAGATCAGGACGAAAAAATGACCGGGATTCTTCAAAAGTTCTGACCCCGCGCTGGACGAGCAAAGTGGCCAGGGTTTTGGTAATACCAAGTTCAGCAGCAATGCTCTTAACCACTTCCCCATCTCCCTGGCTCTTCAGAATCCAGTTTTTATCCATTGCCTAAGATGTAATTAATTTTATCTGAAAAACCTCTGATATTTTTTCCCTCAGCACCTTTCTTACCTCATCCATATCCTGTACCAGACCTTTTTCCTTCTCCAGGGATGTCACCCCCTTATCGGTATATCCGCAGGGGTTAATATACTCAAAATAATTCAGATCAGTATTTACGTTAAAAGCGAATCCATGCATGGTCACATACCTGCTCAGACGAACCCCAATGGCACATATCTTCCGGGTTTTGCCGGGAGTAGCAGTTTCCAGCCAAACCCCGGTGGCACCTTCCAGCCTTTCAGCAATTATGCCGTAATGATGCAGTGTCCGGATCACCGATTCCTCAAGCATCCAGACATAGTCCCTTACCTTAATTCCAAGGGCTTCCAGATCAACAACAGGATATCCAACGATTTGACCGGGACCGTGATAAGTAATATCACCTCCCCTGTCAATCTTATAAAAACTGGCCTTAATCTTCTGCAGTAACTTTTCAGTGATCAGCAGATTCTCATTTTCACCGCTTTTCCCTAAAGTAAATACATGTGGATGCTCACAAAAATAGACCACCTGGCCCGAAGGTGATTCACCTTCTTCTCCGGACAGTTTTTGCTCAACAACTGCATCCAGGGTTTTCTCCTGTAATTCCCATGCCTCCTTGTAATCGATAAGACCAAGGTCTCGGAATGCTATCCTTTTTTCTCTCTTATTCTGCATGGTTTGAATCTAGGTCCGGGAGGGAAATTACTGTGTTTTAAACCTGGATTTACAGTCACAAATGTAGCTGAAAAAACTGAATTCACTCTTCACATTATTGACTATATTTGGAGAAATTTTCATATCAGTCTATGAGTCAGCAACAACTATCTGAACAGGAAGAAATACGAAGGAATTCATTGCAGGAAATCATCAAGCTGGGTATAAAACCCTACCCTTCTGAAGAATATTATATAAATAATCTATCAGCTGAAATCCTGGAAGGCTTTGATCCGGATGCCGAAAATTTCCAGGATGTTACCCTGGCAGGAAGGATTATGAGCCGGCGCATTATGGGCAACGCCTCATTTGCCGAACTGCAGGATGAATCCGGTAGAATCCAGATCTATATCCGCCGGGATGAAATTTGTCCCACTGAAGACAAAACCCTCTATAATACGGTTTTTAAACGTCTGCTGGATATTGGAGATATCATCGGAATTAAGGGATTTGTATTTAAAACCCAGATGGGTGAAACCACTGTTCATGTGAAGGAGTTGACCATACTTTCAAAATCCCTCCGACCACTGCCCATTGTAAAGGAAAAGGACGGGAAGACTTACGATGCTTTTACAGATCCCGAACAAAGGTATCGCCAGCGTTATGTTGACCTGGTGGTGAATCCACAGGTCCGGGATGTTTTTATCAAGCGCTCAAAGATCATCGAATCCATTCGCAACTTCCTTAACTATCGGGGTTACCTGGAGGTGGAAACACCGATACTCCAACCCATTTACGGAGGAGCGGCAGCCCGGCCCTTCACTACCTATCATAACACTCTTGAGCAGAAACTCTATTTGAGAATTGCCAATGAACTATACCTGAAACGACTGATCGTCGGAGGATTTCCGGGGGTTTACGAATTCGCGAAAGATTTCCGTAACGAGGGAATGGACCGGACACATAACCCGGAATTCACCCAGGTTGAATTATATGTTGCATACAAGGATTACCAGTGGATGATGAACCTGGTGGAAGAAATGGTCGAAAAAGTGACCATGGATCTTTACGGAGACACGAAAGTCCAGGTAGGAGAAAATATAATTGATTTTAAGCGTCCCTGGAAAAGATATACCATGTACGGGGCAATTGAGGAATTTACAGGAATCGATATTTCAGAAATGAACGAGGCGGAGCTTATGAAGACTGCCAAAGAACTTGGCGTGGAGGTCGACAAAACCATGGGCAAGGGAAAGCTGATCGATGAAATCTTCGGTGAAACGGCGGAAGGAAAATTGATCCAGCCTACCTATATAATGGATTATCCCATTGAAATGTCTCCGCTTGCGAAAAAACACAGGGAGAAAGAGGGACTTGTTGAACGGTTCGAGGCCATTGTAAATGGCAAGGAACTATGCAATGCATTCTCCGAATTAAATGACCCGATCGACCAGCGTGAGAGGTTCGAAGAACAGGTCAGGCTTGGCAAACGGGGTGATGAAGAAGCCATGGTACTGGATGAGGATTACCTTCGTGCGCTCGAATATGGGATGCCTCCGACAGCGGGACTCGGCATTGGAATTGACCGCCTGGTTATGATCCTGACTAATTCCCCCTCTATCCAGGACGTTCTTCTTTTCCCACAGATGCGTACCCTTGAAGCTCAACCTTCCGGGGAAGGAGATACACAGGCATTCTTAGATATTGGAGTGCCTGAAGAGTGGATAGATGTTCTTATCAAATTGGGATACACCTCGGTGGAAAAGTTACAGGAGGTCGAAAAGCCAGGCAAACTGGCCAATGACCTGAATGGCTACAAGAAAAAGAACAAACTGCAATTGCCCGGATTAAGTCCCGAAACAGTTGCAGCCTGGCTTACCTGAACAACCGGAGAGATTCAGGGATACAACAAATCCGATTATTGATAACATCCCAAATATAATTTTCATTAATGGTTCATTGATTAATTCCTGCTATAATTGATTGTTTTTAGACCTTAGATTAGATCGGGATGTTCGCAACTTGTTAAAACTAGGTCAAATAACTGATTGACAAATAGATAGATCTTTGTAAATTGAATAGAAAAACCCCGAAATGAGCTTCGCAGGCAAAAAATCGGGGTAATTTTTCAAAACTTATGAGAAAATTACAAAGAATCTTTGAATCTACCCCCGAGATTTCATTTATTTCCCCACAAAAAGAGTTTTCGCTCTACTGGAATAGTTTTCTGGAATCGGAATTGGGTAAAGTTTACCAGGCAATCCCCTGGGTCGGATTGATCAAATCCTTGCATTTAAAGGAGAAACGAAAAGGCCGGCATGCCCAGTTCAGTCCTCAAGGGAAGTTGGCTTTGATGTTCCTGAAAGCCTACACTGGATTATCTGACCGAAAGCTCTATGAACACCTCAATGGCAGCATCCAGTTCCAATTGTTCTGTGGAATCTTCCTGGGGCCAGAAAAGCTTGCTGATTTTAAGATCATCAGCAGGATCCGCACGGAGTTGGCCAGGAAACTGAATATAAAGGTCAACCAGGACATCCTGGCCAAAGCATGGAAACCATATATTGAAAATCCGAACATTGTCCTGGAGGATGCCACATGTTATGAGTCCTACTTGCGGCACCCTACCAACATCAAACTTTTGTGGGAATGTGTAGACTGGATGCACGGCCGAATCCAGACTACCTGCAAGCACCTGAAGATCCCTACACCCAGGACGAAGTTCCTGAAGCAATTGGGCCGCTATTACAAATACAGTCGTAAACGACGTAAGTCTCAGAAAGAAAAAATTGTCCTGACACGGAGCTTGCTTCATTTGCAAAACAAGCTTAATCAGGAGCAAGACAGGATTGAAGATGTCTACCGGATTCATCTTCAGTTCCCTGATCAGCATTACCGGATGAGAAGAGTGATCCGCAAGGTATTATCCCAACAACGGGAGATGTTCACAACTGGCAACTATAGTATTCCTAACAAGATTGTGTCGATCTCTAAACCCTATGTACGACCTATCATCAGAGGTAAAGAGGTGAACAAGGTTGAGTTCGGAGCCAAGGTGAACATGATCCAGGTCGATGGTATCAATTTCATCGAGCATCTCAGTTTTGATGCCTTTAATGAAGGGCCCCGGCTTATCGAGTCAGTCAGGTATAGCCGCACATTGTTCGGAAAGATCACCCACATCTCAGCTGATGCCATTTATGCAACCAATGCAAACCGCAAATGGTGCACCGGTCAAAAAATCATCACAAACTTCGCACGAAAGGGCCGGACTCAGAAAAATGAAATCCTCTGGATCTTCTTCGGTGTCCACACTGCGAACGCCGTCAGGATTGCTAAACGGTTATCCCAGGAAAAGTCTGCTCAAGCAGCCGCCTGATTTAAACATCCTTGAACAAATGAAAGTTGGATGGGAAAGGTATGCCCAAAATCCTGAAAATTATACACATAATCGTGAAAACCTAAAAAATCGGAGTGCAGTATATGAAAAATCCGGTGAAGGTTATAACTCCATCACCGGATTTTCAGAAATATCGTCTATTATGCGAATCTCCCTAATAATTCCTGCAAGCTTACTCCATCTTCAGCAACTTCCGGGTACCTATGATTTGTCCATCCTGAATGGCCCGGATGAAATATACTCCTTTTGATAAGCCGCTGAGACTTACTTGATATAATTCCGTTCCGGGAGACAGCAGATCATTCAATACAATACTTCATGTATGTGTGAACAGCTGTATATGAACCTTTTCTGCCAGGGGTTCTGCAAATGCAAGATTTACATGACTTCCTGCAGGATTCGGATAGACAAGCATGTCAATATTCCCGGCCTTGGGTATATCATGAACCGAAACCGGTGCTACGGGGTCCCCGTAGATCCATTGCTTATAAATACCATCCATATCGGCCTCTTCAGGGGTACCTACATGAACTGCTACCCGGTATTTCAGATCGATGGAATTTCCCTTTTTCAACTGCCAGGGCTTATCCAGAAAATAAAAAGGAGAGGGTGATAAATGACCATAATCACGGGTAAGCCAGGTTGATTTCCATGGATTATCAGGATGTGTCATTACTGTAATCCCTTCCACTATATCGGGATTTCCGGCACGTTTGCCATGGTAACCACACCATCCGGCCTCTTTTCCAAGAGTCTCTTCTGCACCTACTCCTCCTTCTGAATTCATAAGAACTCCGCCATAGGCAGGTGATATATCAGAGGCCGCGCGAATAGCAAAAAAGGAATGTTTGGCCTTTTTAATTTCAACATCCTCACTGGCGGTTATTTTGATGTCGGCATCAAGGACCCAGACTTTCTCGTTAAGCAATGTGACTTTGAACTTTCTCTCATCGGACCAGGGTGAAGGGTTGTCCTTTCGAACCCATTTGCAATTATTCAGAAATTCAACCGATTTTTCAGTTATTTCTCCCATCTCCAATAAGTCGGATCTGACCTGACCGGCATCGAGATTGTTGTCTCCCCAGTAGTCGCCATCATTAAGAGGTTGGCAACCCAACCAGAGTCCCCTGTGGTGTGGGTATGGTAAAGCTGATTCGGTGGTCACCGAAGTTCCTGATCCCAGTCCATTAAGAGGATAAAAATAAGGATACTTAAGTGAAGGGTGAGCGCGGTAGGCAACAAGTGGTTGGTTGTTCCATCGCAACTGAACCTGTGCGTTTTTCAGGTATGAGGTTAGTCCCTTTGCCTCCGGTACCGGTTTCTTATAATCCACCGCCAGAAGCCTCTGGGGTGCAGTAGCTGCGATTGCACCTGCCGCCAGTGTCAACTTAATTGCCGTTCTTCTTTTCATTGTCTTTATTAGTTATTGTACTCATTGAAAAACATATCCCCAAGATAGAAAACATTTTCCGGGCACTGATGATCAGGCTACAATGAATTCGACATTTTCCTGAAAGTGTCAATGGAATGCAATTATTCCCTTATTGCATATCTACAGTTTTATAGTTACTTTTCATGCTCGAACAATTATGCAGATAACTTTAACTCAAAAACCAATTCAATAAACATGACTAAAAGAAGGGATTTTATCAAAAAGAGTGTTCTCGGTACAGCGGGTATAACTATCGGGGGACTGGGATTCAGTGCGAAATCATATGCTTCGATTCTGGGAGCCAACGACCGTTTCCGGATAGCAGTATGTGGAATAAACGGACGTGGCAAAAGTCATATCAACGGTTTTAGCGGACAGGAAAATGTGGAGGTCGCCTACCTTGTGGATCCTGACAGTCAGCTCCTGGAAAAACGTGGGGCTGAGTTGAAAGAAAAAGGGGGACTTAGCTCCAATGTTAAAGGTGTCACAGATGTTCGCACAGTGCTTGACATGAAAGATATTGATGCCATCTCTGTAGCCACTCCAAACCACTGGCATTCATTGATGGTTATCTGGTCAGCACAGGCCAAAAAACATTGCTATGTCGAGAAACCTGTAAGTCATGATGTTTATGAAGGCCGTGTAGCCCTTGCCGCCCAGGAAAAATACGGAACCGTTGTTCAGCACGGTACCCAAAGACGTAGCGATCCCAATTGGGCAAGACAGGTATCCGATGTTCGCTCAGGCAAATATGGTAAAATGGTAGTTTCCCATGGATTTGCCTGCAAGCCGCGGAAAGGTATTGGTTTTGAAGACCCGTCCTCACCCTATGATTACCTGGACTGGAACCTCTGGAAAGGACCTGCCGATATTAAACAATTCCATAAGAACCTGGTTCATTATAACTGGCACTGGTTCTGGAAAACAGGAAATGGAGAAATGAATAACCAGGGGACCCATCAACTAGATGTGGCTTACTGGGCGCTTGATCCCGAAGTAGCAAACACTCATCCGGTTCGTGTAATGGCTCTGGGCGGAAGGTTCGTATGGGGAGACCAGGCAGAAACACCCAATACCATGTTTGCGATTGCAGAATTTAAAAACGGTCAGCAGGTATTCTTCAATGTCAGGAATGTGAACTACGAAGGTTATGAAAGAGAAGTAACCAACCGGTTTTATTTTGAGGACGGTGGCAAGCTAAGTGGTGGTGAATATATCCCCAAGAATGGCAGTCAACCCCGGGACGTGAAGATCGACGAAGTTGAAATCAGACCGGGTGGTGCTTTTGGCAGTTTTGTAAACGCCTGCCGTGCCAATGATCCAGCCATGGCAAACGGTAATATGGCAGATGCCCATTACAGTACTACCATGGGACACCTGATGAATGTTTCCTACAGACTGGGTAAAAAAGTTCCTTTCAATGAGAAAGCCGGAAGTTTCGGAGATAATAAATTAGCCTACGAGGAATTTATGAAAATACACGCAATTTGCCGCGATGGCATGGGTGTACCGGAGGACAAGGGCGAATATGTAGTCGGACCATGGCTGGAATTTGATGGAGATACAGAAAAGTTTGTCGGTAAGCATGCAAAAAAGGCCAATGAACTGCTGGCTGATCCCCGCAGGCCTGAATTCGACATTCCATCACCTGACAAGGTATAGTAGTCCTGAAAAGGCCAAGTAGACCTATAAAGGTATAATATTCCTAATAAGGTATAGTAGACCCAAAAAGGTGTAATAGTATCATAGAAGCAGGAAACAGATTGAATGGAGTTTTTTAGAATTGTGGAGGTATCCACAACTGAAAAATCAATACAGGAAAAACTGAACAATCAGAACCTCGAGAGATTCTGCGAATCAGTTTTTCCTCTTGATGACGGAGTTGAGATTTGTAAAATTGGAGGAATGTGGGGAGAGTTTACCCTACGCTGTGATAAAATCATGGGAGGCGTAAGGTTCTCCATGCTGGATTGTCCCAATGCCCTTGCATGGACCGTGACTACAGGTTATCCTCCTGCCCGGGAAAAAATAGTAGTTCATCTTACCATAAACCGGGAAAGAAAACCCGAAGAATTCGTAGAGGAACTCAATTTGTTTCTGGAGGACCTCGAAAACGGGTTAAAGAGTTTCTTGCATAACTAAGTTTCAAAATTATAGCGCAATGCTAAAAGTCCTGAAACACCCCCTGATTACTCATAAGCTGACTCAGCTGAGAAAAAAAGACACCTGCACCAAAGATTTCCAGCATTTATTAAATGAAATTGCCGGATTAATGGCTTATGAAATCACTGCGGACATTCCTTTGCGGGAAGTGAGAGTCGAAACCCCAGTGTCAAACTGTGATACCCAGGAGGTAAAGGATGAGATAGTGCTTGTCCCGATTTTGAGAGCGGGATTGGGAATGGTTGACGGGATACGGCGCATGGTGCCAACTGCTAAAGTCGGACATATGGGCCTGTACAGGGACGAGGAAACTCTTGAGCCGGTTACCTATTATGCTAAATTCCCGGACAGCCTTCCAGGATCAATAGTAATGGTTCTTGACCCAATGCTTGCCACCGGAGGATCTGCCTCAGCTGCAATTAGCGAACTCAAAAACCAGGAAGCTGCCAACATCAAGCTGGTTTGCCTCGTAGCTGCACCGGAGGGAGTGCAAAGAATTGAAAAGGATCATCCAGATGTAGAGATCATTCTTGCAGCCCTGGACGAGGGACTGAATGAAAAGGGATATATTGTACCTGGACTGGGGGATGCGGGAGACCGCCTTTTCGGCACCAAGTAATTCTCAAGTCAGGTATATATTGCAACCTCATTCTTCTTCTGGTTCGCACTCAGAATATAATCAATTGAGTTGAAAGTAAATACCTGTGTCTGTGTGGGTCCTACCCCCTCCTCGATAACTCTTCTGTCTACAATTCCACGGAGAAGATCCTTTACAATAAAAGCTTCCAGGGCCAAAGAATCTGCCCGGTTGCCAACCACTATATTGGATTCGGACTTATAAATCCCGGCACTCAATCCATGTGCGAAAGAAAGTTTATCACTGTATTTCTGTACCCAGTTTGCACCATCTTTTTTATAAATGTTCAGGGTATCCCCGTGAAAAGGTTCAATTGTTACAAGTTCATCATCTCCATCTCCGTCAAAATCAAAAAAGGCCATTTCACTGACTTCCTTATGGAATATTGGATTAACACGAAAGTCATCTCCTTCTTTACTAATATAAAAAATACCTTCAGTACCGCATACACATACCACCTCGGATCCCTCTATTTGGGCCTTGCACATTCCATGATTCCGGGTAATATTATTGTCGATTAACTCAGGCTTCCATTTTTTATATTCACAATTTTCAAGATCCACAACATACATTTCCCCGGGTCTGGACCAGTCCGAAGGATCATCCTTCTCTTTGCTGACAGATGCCGCTATGAGATAATTCTTGCCATCCCTGCTGAAGGTTTCTATGCGATGTGCCAGGGGCAGCTCCATTGCTTTACCCGATTCCCAGTTGGTTTCCATCCGGGTATGCAGGTATACCCCGGCATCATTAGCATTAAAACCCGGGAACATTCCCATAATGGAAACAAACAGGTCCGGTTTCCCGGGAACGGGAATAAAACTCATCATCCCACCCGGTTGCCGGGGAATGGGACTCGATTCACAATTTAAAAGATTATAAAGGTAGACCTCTCCATCCTGAATTTCAGAACCCGCACCTATATAAAAACCCGATTCATTCTGAAAAGCATTGGCGGTATATACCGAGGTGATGTCGAGAATTTTTTTCTTCTTGTACATTAGTATCTAAGTTAGGAAGAGTCGAAATTATATCTTTTAGGAAATTATTCAAATTAAAGTTTTTAAGACTATAACCCATTCTTACTACAACCAGGTCCTCTGAAGGGATTATGTAAACACGTTGACCCAGGAACCCATCGGCGAAAAATACATCGCCAGGCACATCTTTGAGATCATTTTCGGGATTTGGTTCCTTCAACCAGAATGTTCCTGCATATTTGCCATTTGAATTGGGTGCCTCCTGCCGGGTAAAATCAACCCAGCCTGGGGGCAGTACCGTATCTCCGGCAAATACTCCGTCATTCAGGTAAAGCAGTCCAAATCTTGCCCAGTCCCTCACCGTTCCATAACAATAGGATGAAGCAACAAGATTCCCGGTGGCATCTGTTTCAACAATGGTATTCAACATTCCGATGCGATAAAACAGTCCCTTGTACGGAAGGCTGTAATACTCCTCATCGTTCCCGATGGCCCGGCGAATTATCCCTGACATGAGGTTAATATCCCCGCAAGAATAATTCCAGGAAGTCCGTGCTGCATATTCCAGGGGTCTCTGGATAACGTAGTCCACCATATCTTCACTTCTCATTAACATCAGGGTCGCCTCAGATATGGTAAAATAGTTCTCCACCCATTCTAGTCCACTGTTCATATGCATGATGTCTTTAATGGTGGCTTTGCCTCTTTCATCGTTTGCCCATTCCTGTATATTAACCGGGTCATTTATATTTATTCTGTTCTCAGATGTCAAGACCCCCATCAGCGCGCTGTTAATACTTTTGGTCATGGACCAGCC
Organism: uncultured Bacteroidaceae bacterium; assembly: GCA_963777115.1. Classification (GTDB taxonomy): domain Bacteria; phylum Bacteroidota; class Bacteroidia; order Bacteroidales; family SM23-62; genus SM23-62. The sequence goes on from CAVZPP010000016.1 coordinate 537,887, forward strand.
ATTAAATTCAGTGAAGGCATCATAGCCATCAAGCAACTGCTCGGCAATCAGGGAATTCTTATATATAACAGCAACTCCAAGGGTTTTCTTCAAAGGCTCTGATCCGGAGGGATCGAATGCATCTTCAACAACATCCTTAAGCTTCTGATAGTCAACTCCCGCAGGGAGTGATTCCGGCATTATATCACCCTTTGGCCAGGGAATAGTATCCTGGCTGTATCCCGGATCAGGTATCCTGAATCTTTGTGCCTGTAATTCTTCTGCAGGAGTATCCAGTACTATTACTGCCCCTAATCCCTCCCGAAAAACAGCAGTCCTCTTCGCCAGTCCAAATACTTTGGCAGTAGTAGTTTTTTTTTCATAATCAACTGTAACTTTCGCAAGGCTCATAGGGAAAAATGACAGATCCTCTGCATGCACCCTTTCCGGGGATTTTCCGGCTATGAATACATTGGAACACATTCCCTTTGCGGCAAAAGCTGTGATTATTGGTGCCCGGGGCCAGGCATAGATCACAATAAAAACCAGCAGGCCCATTAATATTGCCAACAGATATACGTTTCAGAATCTTTTTCATAGGTTTAGGTATTGGATTGTATAGCCAAAATAAAGAATTATCCCCGAAGGACGAAATAATCCTTAAATTTGAGTTTTCCGATCTGTATGACAAAAGAAAAAGGCAGGATGATAGAAGGGAACGGTAATACAAAGAAAAAATGGCGCCCGCTTGAAAAGATGTTCAACGAGGTGCCTGAAAGGTATGACCTGTTGAACCGGATTATTACAGTGGGACTGGACGAAAGATGGAGAAGGATGGCGGTTGCAGAATGTCTGTCTGGTGAGCCGGATGAGCCTGGCATGCAAGGTGAGTCCCACGAACCCCGTGAGATTCTGGATCTATGTACAGGAACTGGCGATCTTGTTCTGCGAATGGCTGGAAAAACCAATGGGACTACCATTATTAAAGCCCTGGATTACAGCGAACCCATGCTTAAGGTGGCAAAAAGTAAGGCCGCTAAAAAGGGACTGAACACTATTGAGTTTATTCATGGGGATGCGGCAAATATGCCATTTGAGGATGGATCATTGGATGTCATCGGGATCGGCTTTGCCTTTCGTAACCTGACCTACAAAAATCCCGATCAGAAAAAATTCCTGAACGAAATAAACAGGGTGCTTGACGCTGGAGGAAAATTTGTGATTATTGAAAGCAGCCAGCCTACAAATAAGATTCTTCGCACACTTTTTCGCCTCTACCTCAAAGTGATGGTGGCCGGATTGGGTGGAATAATATCCGGACATAAAGGAGCATACCGTTACCTGGCTGCCTCTGCAAGAAATTTTTATACTCCTGCAGAGGTCAGCAATTTGCTACTTGAAGCTGGATTTGCCAGGGTCGATCACCATCCTCTAAGTGGAGGAATTGCCGGATTGACAATCGCTATTAAGTAAATGGATACCAAGCCTAAATATCATCTGTTTACCTACTTTGTAATCCTGTCTCTTGCTGTTTTGGCCCATTTAACGGGACTTCTGAATGATGTATTTATCTCAGATTCAGCACTGTATGCAAGCATTTCCAAAGAAATGGCCCTTAGTAATAACTTTCTTGATCTGACATTTAACGGAAAGGACTGGCTGGATAAACCCCATTTTCAATTCTGGATCACTGCCCTGAGCTTTAAAATTTTCGGGATAAATACCTTTGCCTATAAATTTCCTGCCATACTGTTTACATTTCTTGCCCTTCTTTATACATACAAACTGACTAAAGAGCTTTACAACAGGGAAACAGCCCTGATTGCAGTATTAATCCTGGCCACAGCCGAACACCTGGTAATTTCCGATAACGATGTCAGGGCAGAACCTTACCTGACCGGATTGATCATTACGAGCGTTTATTACTACCACCGTCTAATCCTGGATTACCGGTTGGGAAACCTGCTGCTCGCTTCTTTGTTTGGAGGTCTTGCAGTTATGACCAAAGGAATTTTCACCCTTATTCCTATCCTTGGAGCCGTAGCTGGTGAGTTGTTCTTCAAAAGGAACTGGAAAGTGATCTTCAGCTGGAGATGGATTTTCAGCGCTGGCTTGATCCTGCTGTTTATCAGTCCGGAGTTATTCGCCCTTTACCATCAGTTTGACAGCCATCCTGAGAAGATCATCTTCGGTAAGGAAGGGGTATCAGGGATACGATTCTTTTTATGGGACAGCCAGTTTGGCAGATTCTTTAATACAGGTCCCATTACCGGGCAGGGGGATCCGTTCTTTTTCCTCCATACCCTGATCTGGGCATTTCTGCCATGGTCCCTGCTTATGTATTATGCCATTTACAAACGTATCCGGAATAACCTGCCTGCCTTGAACAAGGAACATGAATTTTATACCATATCCGGATCAATACTGGCATTGCTCCTTTTTTCCCTTTCGGGATTCCAGTTACCTCATTATACCAATGTTATTTTCCCTTTCCTGGCGATTCTGACTGCTGATTTCGTACAGCAAAATAAGAGCAAGGGGGAGGCCAGGTTTTTCTCAATCAGCCAGTGGATTAATATATTCCTTATCCTTGGTGTGCTGTTCCTTATCCAATTGTTATTCAAACCCGGAAAGCCCTCAATTACAGCAATAATTGCATTATTGATGGTACTGGGTGGAGTATTCCTGGTAATGAGGTTTCCTCCCTCCAGGAAAATGAGAATAATCTACTTTTCCTGCCTGGCATCGGTTTTGTTAAATTTTTATCTCAACATCCTTTTTTATCCGGAAATACTTGTTTACCAGTCCGGCGCCAGGGCTGCAGAATATGCGAATGATCATTATCCCGGAGAAAAAATTCTGACCTATGGAGTGAATCAATTCACCATACATTTTTATGCAGATGCTGAAGTCAAAGACTTCTGGAGAATGGAGGATCTGGCAGTAGAAACCAGTGGGCAGGAGTTGCTTCTTTTTACCGGGGAAGCAGATCTGAACAGTCTGCAATCAAACCATATAAGCTACGAGGTCCTGAAAGTTTTCGACCATTACCATACCACCATGCTTTCCGGCACTTTCCTGAATCAAAAAACGAGAGACGAGACATTGCGCAAAACATACCTCCTAAAAATCCAGTCACCATGAAAAAATCATTCAACCGACGCTCCTTTCTAAAACGGACATCTATGGGTGCCATGGCAACCCCGCTGATCTTCAAGCAGGGAAAAACTGAAGATGATGCCGATTCAGAAATAAACATCAGTTATAAAACCCTGGGACGCACCGGTTTCCAGGTTTCAGACATCGGCATCGGTGCACCACCCAGTGAAGCTGTTCTTAAAGCCTCTCTCAAACTCGGATTGAATTATATTGATACTGCCTACCAGTATGGTAACGGGAATAATGAAAAACTGATCGGAAAAGTAATCCAGGATTTTGATCGCAAAAAAATCTTTATCAGCACAAAAATCTATGAAGAGGGTGCATTTAAAAGCCAGCAGGATGTCGTTGAAAGGGTCAGGGCCGCAGTGGAAAGGCTTCAGACAGATTATGTTGACTGTGTTATGATACATGGGGCCGACAATACACGCATACTGAAGGACGAAGCTTTTCATGGGGCAATGCTGCAGCTGAAGTCAGAAGGCAGGGTAAAGTATGTCGGGGTCTCCTGTCATGGTTCCGCATGGTACCTGCCGCCCGAGGAGGACCTGGAAGCAGTCCTCACCACTGCAGCAGAGGACGGAAGGTTTGATGTATTCCTGATGACCTATAATTTTGTGAATCGTGATAAAGCTGAAAGGGTACTGCAGGCCTGTGCGGCCAGGAATGTAGGAACCGCGATAATGAAATCAAATCCAATGATAACCTTCAAGGCAATCCAGGGATATGTCGACAGGCTGGAAGCGGAGAATGAACCGGTTAATGATACGTTGATGGACTGGCATACACGCCTGGTAGAAGAGACCAATCAGGCCAGGGAATATTTTGAAAAATACGGCTACAAAGATGAAGATGAGCAAATGGTTGAAGCTGCTATCCGCTTTGTAATCAGTAATCCCCAGGCACATTCTGTCTGCCTGCCATTTAAGACCATCAATGATGTGGAAAAATGGGGAGCCAATTCAGGAAAGCCCCTTACCGGGGAACAGACCGCCTTACTGGATTTTTACCGGCAACGTTTCGGAACCTTGAATTGCCGTTTCGGATGCAGGGAATGTGCAGCCGCCTGTCCCCATAATGTCCAGGTAAGTACTATTATGCGATATAATTACTATTTCCAGAACAAGGGACAGGAAAAATATGCAATGGAAAGATATGCCGCCCTGGATGGAAATAAGGCAGATGTCTGCCAGGATTGCCCCGGACATTGTGAATCCGCCTGTCCCTACGGTGTACTGGCAAAGTCCGTGTTAAGTATGGCACATGAAGATCTGGGTATAAATTTTATCGCTTAATCCCAACACCTTTAAACCAGGTATAAAAAAAGGTTCCTTCAGGATCATTGGCAACATTACGGATATCATTTAATCCCTTCTCCCAGATGTCCTTTTTTATTAAACCGGATTCCAGGACCTGGTTTTCTGCAGAAAAAACCATAGGTGCAATAATCTTATTAATTACCCCATCCAGGAGTTTGGAGTTGGAATGGTCAGCGTATACCCAGCGTGGTTCCACAAATTCAATATCCAGTCCGGTTTCCTGAAGCAGTGGATAGAGCCGCCTTCCGATATCCGGATCATGTCCATTTGCCTGCTGGGACTTAACCAGTCCATTCCAGGCAAGCCTTGATTCCGGAGTTTCAGGTGTCCAGAAACCTGATCCATGATCCCCTTCAATAAGAGTAAGCGAACCGCCGGGTTTCAGGAGATTTGTAAGTTTTCTAAGAACAGAGCCAGGATCAGATAAATGCTCAAGCACGAAACATACGAAAACATGGTCGAAACTCTCCGGCTTGAAAGGCAAGGCATTTATATCCTCCTGCTGAAAAACAACATTGCTAAAACCTTTTTCAGCTGCCATTAATCCAGCCTCCCGTATGGAATCGGGTGAGATATCAATGCAGGTAAACTCCGCTTCCGGACTCCTCCGGCAAAGGATTTGTGTTTGTCCCCCTACCCCGCAACCTGCCTCCAGGACCCTGGTTCCGGGAAGATAGACTGTATCTGAATGCAGGAGCTTCTCCAGGATCAGGGCCTGTTCAAGCAGCCTCCGGGTCTCCCGGGAAGTATATCCATGTACATAAGGCATAGGGGTAGGTTCAGTCTTTATCGCAAGTTCTTATCAATCTTTATGGTTCCGTTCTTTTTATTCCGTTCATAAGGAACCGATCTTTCTATTCCGATTTTAATATGGCCATTGCTTCTTTCTCCGACCATTTACAGATGGCTTCGATATCTTCTGCACTCAATCTGGCATTGCGGTGGATCAGAAGATGGCTTTTCAGAGGCATGGATCCATCGGTACATACTTCACATATCTCATTAAGCATGGAAATTTTCTGGGCCTTATCCATAAGTCCATAAGAAGAAAAATTCAGATGGGCCTTACCTTCGACTATATGATTGTTCAGGAACCAGGAGGCAGGTGCCAGGTTACCATACCAGGGATAATTGGTATAGTTGGAATGACAATCATAGCAAGAGATCAGGAATACCCCTGCCAGTGTATCGGGAACCTGGGATACCTGCAAAAAGTCCTCTGCGGAGTCAATGTTTCCAAGGTTTTTTTCAGGACGAATAAGCTGAATAAGCAAAAGAATAAGCAGTAGAACTCCGGCATAGATCCAGAATCTCCTCATCATTTCATCAGTTTGGCTGTCTCTTCACTTACCCATTTAAGGATCATTTCCTTATCATCCTCTGATAAAGCCATTTCCGGATATTTTTTAATAATTTTTTCCGGAGGCATGGCATCCTTTTCAATCACCTCTTTGATCTCATTGAGTGCTCCTACCTTTTTAGTAGGTTTAAGTTCCTCCCACTTCTTAAAATCGACGGCCTTAACGGCATCTTCAGCTTTAGCGCCTGTGGTATGGCATCCGTAACAGGACCGGTCCAGTATTTTCTCAACATCTGCGGGTATGGCATCATCTGAAAGTGTAACCTTCGATGACATCAGCACTACACTGATAATCAGCAATACACCGGGAAGGATGGAAAGGTATTTTTTGTCCATTTTTTCCAAAATTAGATTAGTATTTACAGATCCTAATTTAATTAAAATATCAATATCAAAAATCCCTTTGTTAACTGAATCTGAAAAAGCCAGTAATGATTTTTCTATCCCCTGGATGTTATTTGCTGGCCAGGATGAATTTCTTTGCCAGGTTGGATGTCATTCGTATCGAAGGGAATTTACAGGATTCTGCCTGGCAGCCTTCAGTGTCTGCGAAATGATGGTAAGGAAACTGACAGATACAACGAAAAGTGCACCAAAGAATAAGGAGCCTGCTCCGAAATTTACCTTAAAGGCGAAATTCTGCAGCCATAGGTTATTGCCGAAATAAGACAGCGGAAGTGCAATCAGAATGGCTATGAGGATCAATATGATATAGGACCTGGAAATCAGGAAGGCGATAGATCCACTGCGTGCACCCATGGCCTTTCGAATGCCTATTTCCTTGATTCGGCTTTCGGTACTATAGGCGGCCATTCCGAATAATCCCATACAGGCAATTATGATGGCCAGCATGGAGGTAAAACCCACCATCCAGAGGATATCCCCGAACATGCTGTAGTAATCCCTGATTTCCGTATCCATGAACTTGGCCTTCAAATCCCTTTCAGGATCCACATTTTCCCAGGCCTTCTCAACGTTCTTCATAGTATTTTGGATATCCGCAGAACTAAGCGATAAATGTGAATAATGAAAGCTTTTTTCCCGGTACCTGAGTCCCATTGGACCAATCTTCGAGAACATCCCGAAATAATGGTAATCCTCAATGATTCCTATTACTTCAAGTAATGTAGAGTCATCGATTGTAATGGTTTGCTGCAGGGCTGATTGCATGTCCTCAAAACCAAATTTTTCAACTGCGGCTTCATTCAGAACAATGTATTTTTCTTCACCCCTACCCGGATTCTCCGGCAGGTTCTTCCCTGCCAGCAGCTCAATATCCAGTACATCAATGTAATTGGCATCGACGAAGAAATAGGCAAGGCTGAATTTATCTTCCTTATCGTCCAGCCAGGCATCATCATTCCACATTGAACCAACGGCTGGAATATGGGAAGACCATGCAATTTGCTTCACCTCAGGAAGGGTGGAAAACTCGGCGCTTACCCTTTCCCAATTATTTCCCTGCAACTCAACATTAAGAATGTTTTCTTTCTGGAAACCATAATCCGTATTCATATAATACTTCAGCTGCCGGTAGAGTAAAACAATGGTAATGAACAATACAATGGATACAGTAAACTGTGCAACGATCAATACCTTTCTGAGGAATAGCCGACTGAGTATGCGTATTCCGAAGGTATCCTTAAAAACAGTAATAGGATTAAAGGAAGACATATACAAAGCCGGAAGGAGTCCGGCTACAATCCCTGTCAGGACCGCAAAGACAAGGAACCATACATATATGGAGATATTTTCTTCCGGTGAAATTTCCAGCAAGCTCATGAATTTCATTCCCTCGAAAGCCGGGGCAAGAAACTGCAGGATAACATAGGCGAGTACCAGGGCGAGAATGGCAGATAGCACTGATTCAGCCAGGAATTGGACCAGAACCTGGCTGCGCTGGGCACCGGACACCTTTCTGATCCCAATCTCCCTGGCCCTGGTCAGGCCTTTGGCAAGGGATAAATTGGTGTAATTAAAGGCTGAGGTAAGAATCAGCACCAGGGCCAGTACCAACATGAATATTACGGCCATTTTTGGCAGGTAGAATCCTATTTCGTTTCCAAGCAAGGGACCCGGAACAATATCAGACAATTTCTGCAGCCTGAATGAAAAATCCCTTTCCGGATCATCCCGGTACCTTTCCTCACGGATGGATGTAAAGGCATCCTCCAGCTGAGCAGGATCCATTCCCTCCTCCAAGAAGGATATAAGCATAACTTGAGTAGATATTATCCCAGTTCTCAGACTGGCTCTTTTTCATACTTTCCACAGAAATAAGAGCTTCAAAATCCATATGTGATTTCAAGGAATTTTCCGGAATTATTCCCACGATGATGTATTCCCCTATTGAATCTATGGTAAAGGATTCACCCATTGGATCTGCATCACCGAAAAACTTCCTTGCTGTTTCTTCCCTTATTATTAAAGAGTTCGGGTCATCCATGGCATGCGCCCTGTCAATCCCCCGCAAGGGGAAATTAAATAGTTGCAGATAATCATTGTCGATATAAAAGAAATCCACCGGGATCACCTTGTTTGCAGCCCTTCCGTCTCCTCCGTTAAATACCCTTTTTATGGTAGCAGCTCTTTCGACAATGGGGTAATTATCCTCCAGTTGAGAGGCCATGGGATAAGCAGTTGATGCATATAGAGTTACTATTTCATCAGATATCTCGTCGTTGGTTAATACCCGGTAGATCCTGTCTTTGTTCTTGTGAAAATCATCATACCTGAACTGGTCCTGTATTATCAGGATGATCAGAAGGCATACTGACATGCTCAGTGCCAGTCCCATGATATTTATAATCGAGAAGCTTTTGTGGCGGATAATATTTCTGAAAGCAGTGAGAAAGTAGTTTTTTAACATATCCGGAAAGTGAATTAAACCAATTGTATGACCTATAGTCTAATGCAAGATTACATGGTTCTGCGCACGTTTACACAAAAAATGTATTCAATCGTCAAAATCATGAAGCGAACTGACAACTTTTGATTAAATTTGATCGTATACATTTCAAAATTTTAAGCAAGTAAAATCATGAAAAAATCATTTTCATTGCTGGCATTGTTTGCCATCCTAATCATGGCCTTTACCTCATGTACGGTAGATGAGAAAAAGGCGGTACCCTTAAATGATATTGACCTCGCAATTGAAGAGGTCTTTGCGGAGGATATCATGGAAGATGTCATGACAGAATCCTATGATATACTATTTGATGCTTTTGAATACGGGATCCTCAAATCTGATGAAGAAGCGGAAGGTCCCAAGTGCAGGACAAAAACCATTGAATATCCGGAAGGTGAACCATGGCCCAAAGTTGTTACCCTTGATTTCGGGGAAGAATGCATTGATGGCCGGGGCGATGTAAGGAGTGGAAAGATTATAATCACCAAGGTCGGGGTACTCAAGGAAGAAGGATCAACACGCAGCATTACTTTTGATAATTATTACGTGAACGGGAACAAGATTGAGGGTACTAAAACATTGACCAACGAAGGCAGGACTGATGGATTCATCGTCTTCAGTATTGAAGTTTCAAAATCCAAGATCCTCCGGAACGATGGTACAGTCATTACACGCGATGGCTTAAAAACGCGCGCCTGGATAGAGGGAGAAGAAACCCGGGAGAGCAGGGATGATGTATTTCTTATCAATGGCATGATTGACAAAGTACTCAGAGATGGATTAGAGATCACCAAATCCATAGACATGCTTGTACGTGCACGAAACTGCCGTTTCCCCCTCTCAGGAATTGTGACATTGACACTGGCTGATGGCACCTACCTCTGCACCATTGATTACGGTGAGGGAGAATGTGATAAGTGGGCTACTGTTACCATTGGAGAGGGTGATGAAGCTGAAGAATGGATTGTCAACCTGAGGGAGAAAGGAAAGAAGTGGGTGAAGAAAGAGGAAAATGATGAAGGGGAGGAAAAAGAAGAAGGCAGCGATACAGACGGATAGAATAATTCACTGACATATAAAATCTGATAAGTATTGAATTAGCTGTCTGACGTCACGAAGTGATGTAAAACCTTTTAGAAATCTGATGGATATTGAATAAGCTGTCTGACGTCACGAAGTGATGTAACAGCGTTTCAATATCCATTAGATTTTACGCATTAATATGTCGTTCGGCGTGGTAGGATGAGCGGACTAAGGGACTGCTTTCAACGAATCTGAATCCTTTTTCCAGTCCGATTTTTTCATATTCCGCGAATTTATCCGGGTGAATATATTCCCTTACAGGATGGTTTTTGAGTGTTGGCTGCAGGTACTGTCCAATGGTCATTACCTTGCACCCTGCCTGGAGCAGGTCATCCATGGTCTGGAGGACCTCTTCTTCAGTTTCCCCGAGTCCAAGCATGATTCCGGATTTTGAAATAATATTTTTTGAGGATATGTATAAGATTACTTCCAGGCTGGTTTCATACCGGTTGAGGCTCCTGATTCTTGGAGTGATCCTTCTCACTGTCTCAAGGTTATGAGATATCACTTCCGGTCCCGCGTCAATAACTTTTTGCACATCCCCGAGATTTCCCCGGAAATCAGGGATAAGAGTTTCCATGGTAAGGCTGGGATTGATCTCCTTTACCTTCCGGATAGTTTCGACCCAGATGCCGGAACCCCCATCTTCCAGGTCATCCCGGTCCACTGAGGTTAGCACACAATGCTTCACGCCCATTGTTTTGATGGATTCTGCCAGCCGCATCGGTTCATCAGGGTCCACCAACAATGGCTTCCCCGTTTTTACCGAGCAGAATTTGCAGGCCCGGGTACATATGTCCCCCAGTATCATAAAGGTTGCCGTGCCGGCATTCCAGCATTCACCTATATTGGGACAATTCCCGCTCTTGCAAATGGTATTCAGGTTATTCTTTAAAGACAGGTTCTTTAACTGGCTGTAATTAACCCCATCCGGTCTCTCCATCCGGAACCATTCCGGCAATCTCTTTCTATTCTGCTTTGTTTCCATTCCAGCTGTTTTCTTCCTTCTTGTTTCTACTTATCCTTATTTCAGGACTTGCTCTTACGATAAAACTTTTTTTCTGTCCTCACTGGCAGACCTGGTAAAAATACCGAATTATTTTTATCCATTCTAAAAAGTAAAGTAAGTCCCATTAGGTAACAGTCCCCTGAGTATTTCTTAGTACTTTCCCTTAGTACATGACTTTCTCATGTTAGTAGGAATAGATATCGGTTCCATGGCAGTCTCTGCCGTTGTGCTTGATCTTGAGGGACAGGTAAGAGGGGAGTTTTATGAATTTCATAAGGGTGAAATAGGAAAGGGACTGGAAAACCTTTCCCGATCCGTCGATACAGGTATTCTATCCCCTGTCGCCCTGACTTCATCTTCCATGCTACACATTGAAGGAGCCGAATTTACTGATATTCAGACCTCCCTCATCAGAGCCAGTCATTTCTCTGAACAGGGTCCTGACTATATCCTTCATGTCGGTGCAGAAAAATTTTACCTGATTAAGCGTGGGCAGGATGGAAAATATGAATCTTCACGAACCAGCACATCCTGTGCGGCAGGGACCGGCAGTTTCCTTGACCAGCAATCCATCCGCCTAAATATTCCTTCCATTGAGGAGTTTTGCCTGTTGGCTGCACAGAATGATCAGAATGTACCTGAAATTGCATCCCGTTGCTCAGTATTTGCGAAAACCGACCTGATTCATGCACAGCAGGAAGGATACTCCCCACCGGCAATCTGCGATGGACTCTGCAAAGGTCTTGCCCGAAATCTCTCAGACACCCTTTTTCATGATTTTGCGCCCGGGGGAGTAATAATGTTTACCGGCGGTGTTTCCAAAAACCAGGTGGTGGCCAGATATATGGAAGAAATACTGGACGCCCGGATTATCGTTCATCCCATGTCCCATCTTTTCGGTGCCCTGGGAGTGGGACTCAATACATTGGATACCGGGCAGGTACCGAAATTCAACCTGGAACAATTAATTGAACATTATTCCAGGCCGGTAAGCAGGAAGGATTATTATTATCCTCCCCTGCAATCTGCCCTGAATAAATACCCGGATTTCAGCGAGGTAAATAGTTATGTAAGGCCTTCTAAAATCAAGGGATTCAGTGGAGAACTGCAGGTAGAGATTTTCGAAGATCCGGAGCAGATATCGTCCAAAGGGACTTATCCGGGAATTTACCTGGGAATTGATATTGGATCCACCAGTACTAAAGCAATTATCTGCTCCCCTGACAATGTTCCTTTACTGGCCTATTATACCTATACCTCGGGCAAACCCATTGAGGCAGTATTCAGCATCCTGGAAGCTTTTAATCAGTATAAAAGTGATCTCCAGTGGAAACCTGAAATAATTGGGGTTGGCACAACAGGTTCGGGAAGAAAACTTATCGGAAAGATCCTGAACACAGACCTGATCCTGGATGAGATTACAGCTCATGCCAGGGCGGCTGTACACCTGGAACCGGATATTGACACCATTATTGAGATCGGGGGACAGGATGCTAAATTTACAATATTGAAACATGGGGAAGTGGTTTTTTCCCAGATGAATGCAGTTTGTGCGGCAGGTACCGGCAGCTTTATCGAGGAACAGGCAAAGAAACTCGGGGTTCAACTCCGTGATTACTCCGATAGGGTAATGAACCAGAAATCTCCCCTGACAAGTGACCGTTGCACGGTGTTTATGGAAAGGGACCTTAACTACCTGATCAACCGTGGATATGCAGTGGAGGAACTCCTTGCTGCCGTGCTCCACTCTGTCAGGGAAAATTATTTTAAAAAAGTGGCAGTGGAGGGAATGATTGGCAGCAGGGTTTGTTTCCAGGGGGCAACAGCCAAAAACAAAGCATTGGTGAGTGCTTTTGAGCAAAGGCTGGAACAGGAGATTTATGTTTCCAAATATTGTCATCTTACCGGAGCCCTGGGTGTATGCATTACCATGAAGGAGGACGGAATAAAACTCAGCACGTTCAGGGGAATCGACATTTATAAGGAGAGCATTCCGGTCAGAACGGAAATTTGTGAGCTCTGCAATAACCGTTGCAAACTAACCATTGCCGGTATACAAAATGATGAGGTAGCCTTTGGATTTTTGTGCGGGAGGGATTATAATACCCAAAAATATAAGGCAAGGCAGGGGAATGATTTCGATCTTCTGAAAGAAAGAAATAAGATATTCAAGTTTCATATCCCCAAAACAAAAAAAACAGGTGAAACTATTGGAATCCCGTCTGCCCTGCACATGTTTGAGGAAAGACAGTTCTGGGAACATTTCTTTGGACTTCTAGGAATTCCTACCTTGCACAGCAATCCCGGTATGACCCGACTCAGGGATGGAAAACACCTGGCCGGTGCTGAATTTTGTGCACCCATCGAATCCATGTATGGGCATGTCAAAGACCTCTCAGAGAAAGTTGACTTTATTTTTCTGCCTGTGATGCTTGAATCACGTGAACGCTCTTCAAAAAGGGAAAGAAATTACTGCTACTACACACAATTCAGTCCCTCTATAGTTTCCCAGATAGACGACGGGAAATTAATGGACCGTTTTATCATTCCGGAAATTGATTTCAGCCGTTCTTCATGGATATATAAATATGCCATTTATAAATCACTGAAAAAGAAGATTAAAAAATGTCCTGCCTATGCAGATATTCATTTTGCCTGGGATAATACTGAGAAATTATACAAAAAAGCATTTCAGGATTGGAAGATCAGGTTCCAGGATGAATTTCAGCCTGAAAAAGGACTGTCAGTTGTGCTCCTCGGCAGGCCTTATATTATTCTTTCATCCGAAATGAATAAGAGTATACCTGAATATTTTTCTCAACGTGATGTAAAATGTTTCTTCCAGGATATGCTTCCCACCGGAATGCACAGGGAGAAGGAGACAGAAGATATTCTCCGAAAGGTTCCCTGGCATTTTGCCGTGAGTATCCTTGGATCAGCAGAATATATTGCCCGCACCCCAGGATTATATCCGGTTCTGGTCACAGCCTTCAAATGCGCCCCGGACTCTTTCATAATTGAATTCTTCAAAAAAATTCTGGATGCCCATAATAAACCCTACCTGATCCTGCAAATTGATGAGCATGATTCCAGTGTTGGATACGAAACCCGGATAGAAGCTGGCATTCGTTCTTTCAATAACCATTTTAATTCTGCCTTGAAACAGGACCTTCATGGCATACCGGAGATCATGCCCGGAGTAGAACATAAAATCAATGGAAAAACACTCCTTCTGCCTAATTGGGATAATTATTCCAGCCGCCTGCTGATCGCCATGCTCCGTCGTAATGGTGTTGATGCCCGTGCGCTGGAACCCAATGAGACATCCATGCGCAAAAGCATGGCTCATAATAAGGGACAATGCACTCCAGTCAACATCATCGCACAGGATTATATCGATTACATTGAAAAATATAACCTGGATCCGGGGAAAACCCTGCTCTGGTCGACGAAATCCTTCCTGACCTGCAATATAAGGATGTACCCGGAGTACCTTAAACATATTATAGAGAGCCATGGCGGAGGAATGGAAAAGTCAAATATTTACCTGGGCAGTGTATCAAATCTTGAACTATCGGTGATGGTAACTGCCCAATCCTATTTTGTGTATATGCTAGGGGGACTCATACGTAAGATCAGTTGTATGACAAGGCCGTATGAACTAATCCATGGAGAGACTGACAGGGTCATTGAGAACTCCCTTCAAATTCTTGAAGAAGCATTCTCCGGTAAATCAGATCTTGAATCAGCTGTAAAAACCATGGTTGGATGGTTTAATGCTATCAGCTGCAGCAAAGATCTGTCAAAACCTGAGGTGGCAATTTTTGGGGACTTCTACGTGCAGGATCATGATATTGTGAACCAGGGCCTGGTCCGCTTCATAGAAAATGCGGGCGGAGTTGTAGTAACAACCCCCTACCATGACTATGTTAAGCTACAGGCACACAATGTTATACGAAGGGATTTTAAACGTGGAGATTACCAGAGGGCTGCCATCATACGTCTGCTCCTCTCTATGCTGGATGTTCTGGACAGAAAGTATTACCGGCACATGGAAAGTATTATTGGGATGAAAGAAAAAATCTCTGCAGAAAGCCTGGAAAAACATCTGGATGAATTTAATGTCACCCCATACCAGAGCGGGGAGTCGTATGAAAATCTTCTGAAAATTTTTCATATCCTGAAATACCACCCGGATCTGTCACTTTTTGTCCAGGCAAACCCCGCTTTCTGTTGTCCCGCTTTAATCACTGAAGCCATGACCCGGAGAATTAAAAATATCACCGGTGTTCCTGTGGTTACCGTTACCTACGACGGCACCAGTGAAAATAAAAACGAAATCCTCCTGCCCTACCTGGTAGCTGCGAAATCTCAGGAATAATTCGTAAATTTGATACCTGCCTTCAAAAATCAAATAATTATCTCATTACCAATAACTTAAAATAAGCACCATGCCAGGTTTAAAGCTCGATATCTCGAATGTATTTTCTTTTGTATCAAAGGAAACAATTGATGGTTTCAGGGATGAAACCTTGGTTCATAATAAGGCACTATATGAAAAGACCGCCGCTGGTTCAGATTTCCTGGGTTGGGTGGAACTGCCCTCAGAAATTACGGAATCAGAAATTGCCGAAATTGAAGAAAGTGCTGCAATGCTGCGTGAGAAAACCGAGGTAGTTGTTGTTGTTGGAATAGGTGGCTCCTACCTGGGAGCCAAAGCCATACTATCTGCTCTTAGCGGAAATTTCCCGGAATTTGACAAGAATCGCCCCAGGATGGTTTTCGCGGGACAAAATATCGGGGAGGATTACCTGCATGAGCTAATGAGCATCCTTGACAATAAAAGCTATGGAGTCATTGTGATCTCTAAATCCGGTACCACCACCGAACCTGCCATTGCATTCCGCCTGCTGAAAAACCACCTGGAGGAAAAGCATGGCAAGGAGGAGGCAAAACAGAGGATTGTTGCCATTACCGACCAGGCGAAAGGTGCCCTCAGAAAGACAGCGGATCAGTCCGAATACAAAACTTTTGTCATTCCCGACGATACCGGGGGAAGGTATTCAGTACTGACTCCAGTGGGACTCCTGCCCATCGCCTGTGCAGGATATGATATACGAGCTTTTATCAAGGGTGCCATCTCCATGCAGAATAAAACATCTCCCTCTACACCTTTCGAGGACAATCCATCAGCCATCTACGCAGCAACAAGAAATGCACTCTACAGGACAGGGAAATCAATTGAGATCCTGGCAAATTTTGATTCCAGGCTGGTATACCTCTCCGAATGGTGGAAACAGCTCTACGGTGAAAGTGAAGGCAAGGAAAACAAAGGGATATTCCCTGCCAGCGTTAATTTCACGGCAGATCTGCATTCAATGGGACAGTATATTCAGGAAGGTGAACGGACCCTGATGGAGACCGTTGTTTCTGTGCAAAAACCCGATCAATCACTGGAGATACCGAGGGACAGCGAAGACCTGGATGGACTGAATTATATAGCAGGTAAGCGAATTGATGAGGTGAACAAAATGGCTGAACTTGGCACCCTCCTGGCCCATGTGGACGGAGGAGTTCCCAATATCCGCATAGAGATTCCCAGGATAGATGAATATTATTTGGGAGAATTGGTCTACTTCTTTGAGAAGGCATGCGGGATCAGTGGTTACCTTCTGGAAGTCAATCCATTCAACCAGCCCGGTGTCGAAGCCTATAAAAAGAATATGTTCGCCCTTCTTGAAAAGCCAGGCTTCGAGGACGAAACCAAAGCGATTAAAAAACGCCTTGGAAAATAAAATAACTCAACTGATCAGAACAAACGTTCTGACCAGAAGAGTTAATCTCAACCCCCGGCTATCAGGGCAGTTATTTTCGGCTAAGCCAGATTATGTTTCTCTGTGAAATCCCCCAGAATATCTGTAAGATTCGGATTCCCAATTTCCTGTAGATCATAGAAAACCCGGGTGCTGGGTTTTTTGATGTTGATGATTCGCGTCAGGTCAATCGGTGTGCCGATTACCACAGAATCACAATCCGTATTATTAATGGTGGTTTCCAGGTCTTTTAATTGCTCCTCACCATAACCCATGGCAGGTAATAATACCCCTATTCCTGGATAGATCTCAAAAGTCTCAGCCATCTTCCCAACGGCAAAGGGTCTGGGATCAATCAATTCCGAGGCTCCGAATTTCCTGGCAGCGACAACACCGGCACCAATCTTCATTTCCCCGTGGGTGAGTGTGGGTCCGTCCTCTACGACCAGAACCCTCTTGCCCCGGATCACATCAGCGTCCTCCACCTGTATGGGTGATGCCCCGTCAATAACAATTGCCCCCGGATTGACAAGCTCAATGTTCTCCCTTACTGTCTGGATACCGGCCGAATCGGCACTGTCCATTTTATTGATCACAACAACATCAGCCATTCTTAAGGTAACCTCGCCCGGATAATATCCCAGTTCATGTCCGGGTCTATGCGGATCCACTACAGTTACCATCAAATCGGTTTGATAAAAGGGGAAATCATTATTACCCCCATCCCATAAAATAATGTCACATCCGTCAGGATCGTTCTCAGCCTCCCTCAGGATGGCTTCATAATCAACCCCGGCATAGATGACATTTCCTCTGACTACGTGAGGCTCGTATTCTTCCATCTCCTCGACGGTACAGTTATGTTTTTCCAGGTCATTCAGGGTGGCATAACGCTGAACTTTCTGTGCCACAAGGTCACCGTATGGCATGGGGTGGCGGATGGCCACAACCTTTAATCCTTCTTCCATCAGTATCTCTATGATCCGCCTGGATGTCTGGCTTTTTCCACAGCCTGTACGTACGGCTCCAACAGCAATCACCGGTTTCGTACTCTTGAGCATCGTTTCTTTTCCCCCGAGAAGAACAAAATTAGCACCGGCTGTATTTACTACGGCGCTGACAGCCATTACTTTCCCGTAAGGGACATCACTATACGAAAAAATACAATCATCAATATCAAGATCCTTTATCAGGGAGGTAAGCTCCTCTTCAGGATGAATTGGGATGCCTTCCGGGTATAGCTTCCCGGCAAGTTCCGGTGGATACATCCTCCCGTCTATATCAGGGATCTGGGCAGCCGTAAAGGCCTTCACCCGGTATAGTTCATTGTCTCTGAAAAAAGTATTGAAATTGTGAAAATCCCGCCCTGCGGCTCCAATTATTATTACTTTCCTGGCCATTCTTGAAATATTTTTAAGTAAAACATGGTTTAGTAGTAAAACAAATGTAATTTTTTCAGGATATGTTATACATGACATTTATTAGGATGTGTTGTATATCATGAGTATCTTTAAATTACTTCCAAAAACCTATGAATTTTCTGGCGCACATATATCTTTCAGGGGATTCCAGAGAATTGCTGATCGGCAATTTTATCGGAGATTATGTCAAGGGGAAAGATTATGAAAAATACCCCCCCGCTATCCGGGAAGGCATATTATTACACAGGAAAATTGACTGGTTTACCGATGATCATATCATTACAAAAAAAGCCAAGCGGCTGGTAAGGGAGCAATATGGTCTTTATGCAGGGATTGTAATTGATATTTTTTACGATCATTATTTATCTGCAAGGTGGGATGAGTTTTGCGACATGCCCTTGCGGGAATACGTTCGGAATCGCTACAGGATACTGGATTCGGGATTTTCGATGTTTCCGGCTGGGGTTAAAGCCTGGTTCCCGTATTTTATCAAAAGCAACTGGCTTGAGGCCTATACTTCATTTCATGGACTGATAATGGTATTCAAACGGATGTCATACAGAACCTCCCTGCCCGACCATTCGGAATATGCCGTGGAACAATTAAAGGAGAATTATGAGGAAATGGAAGCTTACTTCAATGAATTCTTCCGGGATGTCCAGGGCTACGTTGGATCCGGATATGGCATTTCCTTTAAGGGGATGGAAAATTCCTAAAGTTTATCTGAGCACCTGTTGAAAAAATCACTCAATTCCTCAGCAAATATTGCATTGCTGTCGTCTTCAATCTTTAACATTTTCCGGAACTCCCGGGTGTAGAAAAATTCCGGTTCACCGAAAGCAGGTTTAAGGTCACTCAGCCATTCAGCATACTTATCATAATGGGCAAAAAATGGTCTTCCTACCCATTCCTTGTTTCTGGCCTGGAGAAAATTCAACACAAAAACCTTTTCACCATTCACCTCCGATACACCTACAATCTGCACTTTCCCAGGATTCGCTGACATGCTGGGTCCTCTTACCGTCCGTGATATACCGCTTACACTGCTGTAGGCTTCCCTGAAGATTTTCCAGGTTTTAACCAGGGGAATAGAGAAATAATTATTCGGACCGGTATCCCTGGCGATGAACATATAATAGGGGATCATACCCAGCTTAACCTGCTGTTTCCACATCTCTGACCAGATCTCAGGTTCGGCATTGATATGGTTCAAGATGGGGGACTGGGTACGAATCTGGGCTCCGGTCTCCCTGATCTCTTTTATTGCCTTCTTTACTGCATCTGTAGACAGTTCAACAGGATGGCTGACATGCGCCATGAAAGCAAGATGGATGCCATGATCCACTATTTTCCTGAAGGTTTTAAGAAGCTCGTCAGCGTCAGGATCACTGATATATCTATAGGGCCAGAAAGCCAGGGTCTTGGTGCCAATTCGTATGTTCTTCAGGTGGGGAATGTCTGCCTCAAGAAGCGCGTCAATATAGACTGAAAAATTCTTCGCACTCATGACCATGGGATCTCCGCCGGTAAACAAAACATCTGAAATCTCGGGATGCTCTGAAATGTATCCTACCAAAAGATCAGATTGCTTCATGGCAAACTTAAGGTCTGGTTTCCCGGTAAACTGGGGCCATCGGAAACAAAATGTGCAATATGCATGACAGGTCTGCCCCTGGCTGGGAAAGAACAACATGGTCTCCTTGTACTTATGCTGAACCCCTGGAAGTGTCTCCCCTTTGTATTCTGGTACATTATATTCGAGCTGACCTGCCGGGTGAGGGTTCAGATCTGACCTGATTTGATTGACCTTTTCCGATATCTCGCCAGGATCTGCTCCTTCTCTGAGAAGAGTGGCAATGGAATTATAATGTTCCTCACTTAACATTTCCCTCTGGGGGAAATTAAGGATGAACATCGGATCCTTTTCATAATTATCCCAATCTATCAGCTCATCAATGACATAATTATTTGTTTTGAATGGTAAAACACTGCCTACAACCTCAATATCAAAGATTTTGTCCGGTGGAATAGACTGCAGTTGGGGTATATCTTTAAAATTTCTAAGAGTGTAGGTTCTATAATCCATAGGCTAAATTCGAGACAAAGGATTACAAAATTACAAAAAATGGAGCAGAATTCAAAGTCGCTTACCCGCATGGACACTGGTGTTTAGCGTGTAAGGGACTGGTTTAAAATTATTTGTAATCTATTTTAGAAGTTCCATCCGGCTGGCATCCAGTCTCAGGAAAATGAACAGTAAAATGGTGAATGCCCATAGTGAGGACCCCCCATAGCTAAAGAAGGGCAATGGGATTCCGATAACCGGCATGAGTCCGATTGTCATCCCGATATTTACTGTAAAATGGAAAAACAGGATGGCGATGACTCCATACCCATATATTCGGCTGAAGTCAGATCTCTGTCTCTCTGCCAGTCTTATCAGCCGTGTCAGCAAGAAGATGAACAATAATATGACAACCGAGGTTCCTATAAATCCCCATTCCTCTCCAACGGTACAGAAAATAAAATCGGTACTTTGTTCGGGCACAAAATCAAATTTGGTCTGGGTTCCCTTCAAAAAACCCTTCCCTGTCAGTCCCCCGCTCCCGATAGCAATTTTTGACTGGGCCACATTATAGCCTATACCCAGGGGATCCGATTCCAATCCCAATAGAATATTTACCCTTTGCTGCTGATGTTCTTGTAGAAAATTCTTAAATCCGTAGTCCACTGAAAAAGTAAAAGCCACAGATCCCAGCAGGAAGATAAGGATCATATACACATATTTCAGGCGTTTGCGATAGGCATGAATAAGAAAAATGGGGAAACCAGTTACCAGGGCCAGCAAGACTATGTAATAGGGATTAAGTGTCAGGACTTCCTGTCTAGCCAGGAGAAGAAGGATGGCTGAAGGCAATAAGAGGATCAGGGTTGCAGCCAGTGTTTTCTTATAACTTCTTGAGGCTATCCAAAAAATGACCAGGGCCAGTGCAGTAAGTATCACCAGGATAATAAACTGGTTTATCAGCAGGGCCAGAAAAAACAATACACCTACGATCAGTCCAACGACCAAAATCAGCTCTGAAAATCCTTCCCGGTAAGCCACCAGGATAAGGACGATAAAAACCATGGCAGATCCCATATCGGGCTGAATGGCAATCAGAAGGGATGGCAGGAATATAATACCCAGCATCCATAGGCTTGTTTTGAGGGATTTGATTTTCAGGTTATAGGAACTAAGGTACTTAGCAAGGGCAAGGCAGGTTGAAATTTTAGCAAATTCGGAGGGCTGAAGATGAAAACTTCCAAACTGGAACCAGGATCTTGCTCCATTGATTTCTTTCCCGAAGAATAATACGGAAATAAGCATTACGATCACCAGGCCATACAGCACATAAGCAAAAAAGGAATAAAATTTCAGATCTATAAGGAATATGGTAATTGCCAGTGCCAGGGCGGCGATGATCCATACAAGCTGTTTTCCATAACGTTGGGAGAGGTCAAGAATGCTTTGATGTTCTTCATTGAAAACTGCCGCATATATATTGATCCAACCCAGGAAGACCAGGAGGATATAAACCCCTACGGTCAACCAGTCTAATTGCTTTAATATATTTATGCTTCTCCTCATTCCTGGTCCAGTCGTACTCCTTTTAAAACATATTCTTCCATGTATGGCTTCGAGATGCTGTCATACAAATACTTCTCAGCCATTAGTCCCGCTATAGGCGCAGCCCATATATTTCCGAATCCCCCATGTTCAACATAAACGCTTATAGCAATTTTCGGATCCTGCTTGGGAGCAAATGCCATGAAAATGGAATGGTCTTCGTAGGGAGGGACTTCAGCGGTTCCGGTCTTTCCGCAAACGATGAAATGGTTGACCCTGGCTCTCCATGCCGTACCCCCGGCTTCGTTTACGGCTCCTTCCATTCCATCTGCCACTGCCTCAAAATATACTGAGTCAACGCTGGTATAATGCCTTTCCAGAAAGCGCTGGTCAATTTCTCCTCCCTCTACCTCCTTAATAACGTGAGGTGTATAATAATAACCCCGGTTTGCAATAGTAGCAGCAAGGTTTGCCATCTGTATAGGGGTGATGCCAAGCTCTCCCTGGCCGATGGACAAAGATCTGACGGTAAGGAAATTCCAATGGCCCTGTCCATAGATATTATCATAAAAAGTGTCTTCTGGGACAAATCCGGATAATTCGTTGACAAAATCAGTATTCAGAGCATGCCCGAAACCGAAGCTCAGAACATGCTTTCTCCAGTTATTATAGGCATCAGCCACGGACTCAAACTTACTGTCATTCAGGGTATTCATAAAAACGTGGTTGAAATAGGCATTGCAGGAACTCCGGACTGCCTCTCTGAAGTCCAGCGGCGAATCATGATAATGGCAGGCTACGGAGTAACCGGACATATGGAAACCCATATCGCAATAATATTCTGTGCCGGTATGAATCACCTTCTCCTGTAATCCGATCAGTCCATTGACCGTTTTAAACGTTGATCCCGGTGCATAAAATGCCATCAAAGCGCGGTTGAACCAGGGCTTTAATGTATCCTCGGAGAGTGATCTAAAATTATCCGACCTCACCCTGCCCACCAGGAGGCTGGGACGATAGGCTGGGGAAGTAACCAGGGCCAGTACCTCACCGGTGGCCGGTTCAATGGCCACGATGCTTCCCCGGAATTTCTGCATTAATTTCTCTCCATACTCCTGCAGATCCGCGTCCAGGGTTGAACTTACATTCTTTCCAACTTCGGCTTTACGGTCCCCCCGTCCTCCCTGATAAGAACCTTTTACACGGTTATGGACATCCACCAGGAAAATTTTCCTGCCCTTTTCTCCGCGCAATTCTTCTTCGAACGCTTTTTCAATTCCGCTTACTCCGATGTAATCCCCACTCTGGTAATAGGGATTCCTTTCAATAGCATCATCATCTACCTCGCCTACATAGCCCAGAGCATGCGCAGCTATATCCCTGGGATACTTTCTGAGGGTACGTGGTTGAACAAAGAATCCGGGAAATTTGTAGAGTTTTTCCTGCATCACTGCATAGGTCTCGGAAGAGATCTGCCGGATAAAAACAGAAGGTTTGTACCGGGAATACTTTCTTGCATCCTTGATTCCCTCTATCACCTGCCTTTTGGGGATTTCAAGTATCCTGCACAAATCGATGGTATCAAAGCTACCAATCAGGGAGGGATTGATCATAAGGTCATAGGCAGCCTCGTTATACACAAGTATCTCCCCGTTCCGGTCATAGATCAGTCCCCTTGCAGGATACTGTATCTCGACCCGGCGTGCATTACTATCGGCAGTTGTCTGGTAGGAAGAATCTACTACCTGAAGGAAGAAAATCCGGATCAGGAAAATAATGCCCACCAGCACAATGATACCTACAATAATATATTTTCTACCTGCATATGGATTCATCTACTTTCGGTATATAAAATACTGGCTGAGCATTATCAGGATAATGGAAAAAAGTGAGCTCATGACTACCCTCAGGAGGGTATTGAAGAACTCGGCAAACCTGAACACTTCTAGATAGAACAGGAAGAAATGATGTGCCAGAACAAGAATGACTGTATATCTCAGAAACCACTGGAACCCGTAATAGGATAATCGAGGAAATGATCCGGGTTCATACCCGTCCCTTGGGGCACTCATTTCCAGAACAAAAGGCCGGAGAAAAGCCATAAATACGGTGGCCGAAGCATGCATCCCCGGGGTATGCATGAAAAGATCGACCGAGATACCCAGCGCGAATGCAACGATCAGAAGCAGCCATCGGGGAGTTTCAAAGGGTAGGAGAAGAATGAATAACACATAAAAATGAGGGACAATATATCCGCTTATCTGGATATTATTCAAAACCAGGATCTGCAGCATCACCAGCACAATAAAACGGACTATATTTCCTCCGACCAGCCTAATCATTTCCGGATACCCTTTCTAATTCAATTTGCTCCTCACGTATAAGATTGCGGATCACATTCACCTGTGCCAGGGTTTTATACTCCACTGCCAGGTCCACCACAATAGTATAGAAATTGCCTTCAATGGCTTCAAAACTTTCAATGGTTCCAACGGTTATTCCTTCCGGGAAAATGGCCGAATAACCACTGGTAACAATGGTATCTCCCACATGCAATTCAACATGGAATGGAATCTCTTCCAGGATGGCCCTGTCGTAATTGTTTCCAGGCCAGGACATGGATCCGTAGTAACCGGTGTTAAGGATCCTTGAACTTAATCTGAAATCCCGGTTTATCAGGGGAATAACAGTAGAGTAATTTCCAGACACCGAGTATACTACCCCAACTACCCCCAGTGGGGAAACTACCGCCATTTCAGGTACAATCCCATGGTTCCTTCCCTTATCCAGGGTCAGAAAATTGAACTGCTTATTGGTTGAGGCATTGATCACCGATGCCGGAAGATACAAAAACTGTCTGCGAGGGACAGAATCATTGGAAATTCCCAGGGATGCTTCCATTTTTCTGTTTAGTCCATCCAACTGATTGTGGAGCAGGGTATTTTCCATCTGCAGGTCCAGGTTGGTTTGTTTCAACACCAGGTACTCACGAATCCCTCCAAACTTCTTGAAAAAGAATCCTTCAATGGAACGGGACTGGCTGATAAACTGGGCCCGGTGAAAAGTATTATTCTGGACGACCAGGAATACAGATACTACTTCCAGGAATAAAAACAGGAAGAAGAAATAATAACGGACTATTAATAGTAAAAGATTTCTCATGAATCAAAACTCCTTCCTGGCCGCATCGGACAGTAATCATCGCATCAGGAAAGAAAACTTGTCTACATTTTTCAAAGCAATACCAGTCCCTCTGGCAATCGCCTGCAGGGGATCCTCAGCCACATGAAACGGGATATTTATCTTATCGGTAAATCTTTTTCCAAGTCCCCTTAAAAGTGCACCTCCCCCGGCAAGGTAAATCCCCTTATTCACAATATCCGCATACAATTCCGGCGGGGTTTGTTCAAGTACAGCCAGGATTGATGTTTCAATTTTACTGATGGATTTATCCAGGCAATGAGCGATTTCCTGGTAAGAGATGGGTATTTCGATGGGCATAGCCGTCATCAGGTTTGGTCCCCTTACAACAAAATCTTCAGGGGGTTCTTCAAGGTCCGGAAGCGCTGATCCTACATGTATCTTAATATTCTCAGCAGTACGTTCCCCGATTTTGATATTATGCTGGTGCCTCATGTAAGCCTGGATATCAGCGGTAAACCCGTCACCCGCAATACGAATGGACTGGTTACATACAATACCCCCCAGGGCTATGACGGCAATTTCTGTTGTTCCTCCGCCAATATCGACAACCAGGCTGCCCTCGGGTGCCTCCACATCAAGCCCAATTCCTATGGCTGCTGCCATGGGCTCAAAGATCATATAGACATCCCTTCCTCCTGCATGTTCAGAAGAGTCCCTTACAGCCCTCCGCTCAACTTCTGTTGCTCCGGAAGGAATGCACACAACCATCTTCAGGGCCGGGTTGAACATCTGTGGTTTTTGGTTGATCATCTTGATCATTCCCCTGATCATCTGCTCGGCGGCATCAAAATCTGCAATAACACCGTCCCTTAAAGGTCTGACGGTTTTAATATTTTCATGTGTCTTACCATGCATCTGCCTTGCCTTTTCCCCGATGGCAATCAGTTTTCCAGTATTCTGGTCGATGGCTACAATGGAAGGTTCGTTAACAACTACTTTGTCATTATGTATGATGATAGTATTTGCGGTCCCCAGATCAATGGCTATCTCCTGCGTCAAAAATGAAAACAAACCCATATTTATAAAAAAGTCTAAAAGTAGTTAAACTGTATTATTATCAAAAAGTTACGTTCTCAAACAACAATAATTCGTTCTAGTGCTTAAAATGCCTGATTCCTGTCAAAACCATAGCCATATTCTTTGAGTCACAATAGTCAATAGACTCCTGATCCCTTACCGAACCACCCGGCTGGATAACGGCCGTAATTCCTTCCTCACTTGCAATCTCAACACAATCGGGGAAAGGGAAAAAAGCATCCGAAGCCATAACGGCTCCCTCCAGGCCAAAACCAAAACTTTTGGCCTTAATGATGGCCTGCTTCAAGCGCATCCACCCTGGATGTTTGTCCAACTCCACTTGCAATCAGCTGATTGCCTTTTGCCAGAACGATGGCATTGGACTTAGTATGCTTCACAAGTTTATTTGCAAAAACAAGGTCATTGACCTCACCGGGAGTGGGTTCTCTTTTAGTTACAGTTTTAAGATCTCCGGAGGTTTCCGTGCTTACATCCCTGTCCTGCACCAACACCCCATTCAGCAGGCTTCTGAATTGCCTGGACTGAAGGTCAAAATCCTTTATAATCAGGATGATCCTGTTCTTCTTCTGCTTCAGAACCTCCAATGCCTTCTCAGCATAGGAAGGTGCAATGATGATTTCGAAAAACAATTTATTAATCTCTTCGGCTGTATCTCCGTCCACTTCGGCATTGGTAATAAGCACCCCGCCAAAGGCTGAAACCGGATCACCGGCAAGGGCATCCTTCCAGGCATCAATCAATGCCGGCCTTATGGCAATTCCGCATGCATTATTATGCTTCAGAATGGCAAACCCCGTTTCGTCAAAATCACGGATCAATCCCACCGCAGCATCAATATCCAAAAGGTTGTTATAGGAGATTTCCTTCCCGTGAAGCTGTTCAAACATTTCAGCGAAATCACCGAAATAAAATCCTTCCTGGTGGGGATTCTCCCCGTAGCGAAGCTGTTTGCCTTCATTGGAACTGTGCCTGAATTCATCATTTCCTCCCCCGCTGAACCAGGCATGAATTTTTGTATCGTAATGGGAAGATACTGCAAATGCATCTTTTGCAAATTGCTTTCTCTCCTCCATGCTGGTCTCCCCATTATTTTTCTCAAGCAGATCAAGAAGCAGAGGATATTGCTGCTTCGAAGGTACAATCACGACATCTTTAAAATTCTTGGCTGCAGCCCGGATCAGGCTGATTCCCCCAATATCTATCTTCTCAATTATCTCCGGATCAGGGGCCCCTGAAGCTACGGTGTCTTCAAAAGGATACAGGTCAACAATTACCAGGTCAATGCCGGGGATATCGTATTCTTTGACATGGGACTGGTCCTCCGGGTTTTCACGGCGATACAGAATTCCTCCGAAAATTTTTGGATGAAGGGTCTTTACCCGGCCCCCGAGAATGGAAGGATAACTCGTAAATTCCTCAACAGCGGTTACCTCAATCCCATGCTTCTCAATAAAATCTTTTGTCCCACCCGTAGAAATTATACTGACAGAAAGTTCTTTTAATTTTTGAAGAATGGGCTCCAGTCCCTGCTTATCATATACGGAAATTAGCGCGGTTCTAATTGTTTTTAAATCAGTCATTTACGGCTTGAGATTAAATTTGCACAAAGATAAATAAAAAGTTGTTAAAATTGGGTACATTTACGAGGAAAACCGAATCATGCCGGCGGAAGGGACATGAACAAAGCCATAAAAACTCTAAAACTCGTACTGGAAAGCTTTTTTTTCGCAGTTAAATCGGTTATAGTCAATAAACTGCGAACCATCCTTTCTTTACTTGGAATTACCATCGGAATTTTTGCCATCATTTCCGTATTCACCATTTTTGATTCCCTTGAAATTAATATCCGTGAGAACCTGGCGGCAGCTGGAGAAAATGTGATTTTTATCCAGAAATGGCCCTGGGCACCGGAAGATGGACAGGAATATGCCTGGTGGCAATACTTGAACAGGCCGGTACCAAGCTACCGGGAGTACGTCGCGATCAGGGAGCAAAGCCAACTGGCCGAAGTCGTCAGTTTTCACGCATTTTCCAGGCAAACCCTGAAACATAAGAACAATTCAGCCAGCAATATAGTCGTATGGGGGACTACCCCTGAATTTGAGCAGATAAGGGATACAGACCTGGGAAAGGGAAGATTTTTTACCCCATTTGAATTCCAGGCTTCCAAAAACCTGGTCGTCATTGGTTACACAATCGCAGACCGGCTGTTTAAAAATGAAGACCCGATTGGCAAGCAGATTAAGATAGGGGGTCATAAGGCTATTGTAATCGGCGTATTTGCCCGGGAAGGAAAATCCATGTTCGGATCGATTGATGATTTTGTGGTCATCCCCATGCAGTTCGTTCAGAAAATTGCAGATATCCGCCGGGATTCTGCAGATCCCCAGATCCAGGCCAAAGCCAGGCCCAATGTCAGCAATGCAGAA
Source organism: uncultured Bacteroidaceae bacterium (assembly GCA_963777115.1). Lineage (GTDB taxonomy): Bacteria > Bacteroidota > Bacteroidia > Bacteroidales > SM23-62 > SM23-62. Next base: position 566,219 of record CAVZPP010000016.1, read on the forward strand.
CTGATCGAGGAGCTTCGTTCCATTATGCGCTCCTACCGGCGTTTGAGTCCCAGGGCCGACGATACCTTTGCATTGAACCAGACCAGTGTACTCACAGGGACTATTGACCAGATATTCAAGGTCCTTAACATTGCCGGCTTTTTCATCGGGATCTTTTCCATCCTGGTAGGGGGATTCGGGATTGCCAATATAATGTTTGTATCGGTAAAGGAAAGGACCAATATAATTGGCATTCAGAAGGCCCTCGGAGCCAAACGTTTTTTCATACTCTGGCAGTTCCTGTTCGAGTCCATGCTCCTTGCCATTACCGGGGGTGTAATCGGACTGCTCCTGGTTTTTACAGGGGCCACCATTATGTCAGCGATCGTGGAATCGTTTAAAGTTTTTCTTACTGCAGGGAACATTATCCTGGGTATTGGAATATCCGCAGGCATTGGAGTGGTTTCGGGCTTTGCGCCAGCCTGGGCAGCTGCTAATATGGACCCCGTGGAAGCAATAAATACAGCGTTCTGATTCTCCGATCAGAATTCCGGCCAGAATCTTCAGATCAGAATGATCGGATGGATCAGAAAGCCCCGTAAAGAAGCCTCCCCATCATCAGGTACATCGCCAGTCCAACGATATCATTCAGGGTGGTAATAAAGGGACCGGTAGCCAGTGCCGGGTCAATTTTAAATCGGTTAAGTATCAGGGGAATAAAGGTCCCGAACAGGGAAGCAAAAAGAATCACGGCAAAGAGGGATATACTCACTGTAGCGGTAAGGGCAAGGGCTTCGTGCATCAGGAGATTATACCCCAGCATTATGGAGGACAATATGCCTCCGTTGATCACAGCCACGGATAATTCCTTCAAAAGTTTTCTGCCGGTTGATTCAATCCCAATAGTATTGGCTGCAAGTCCCTGTACGATAATAGCGGAGGACTGTACTCCAACATTCCCTCCCATAGCCGCAATCAGCGGTATAAAAAAGGCCATTTCAGGATACAAACCCAGGTCCGTTTCATACTGGCTGAGAATAATCGCCGCAAGTATACCTCCCAGGAGTCCGATGAACAACCAGGGTATTCTTGCCCGGGTTAGTAATAGTACATTGTCAGAGGGTTCCACATCTTCGACAATACCGGATGCCATCTGGTAATCCTTTTCGGCTTCCTCCCGGATCACGTCCACCACATCATCAATGGTAATCCTTCCCATGAGTCGGCCAATTGAATCAATCACAGGCAGGGCAACCAGGTCATATTTTTCCATTATGTTGGCCACCTCTTCATCCCTTGTATCGGTACGAACTGAGATAATGTCTGATTTATAAAGTGATTCAACCGTTGCTTTATTACTGGAAAGAAGCATCTTCTTGAGGGAAAGGATTCCTTTGAGAATATCATCATCATCCACCACATAAATGAAATATATCTCATCGACATCTGCGGCCTGCTTTCGCATTTCCCGGAGGCAGGTGGGAATATTCCACTTCAGGTTCACCCTTATCAATTCCTTGGCCATCAGTCCCCCGGCCGTATCCTCATCGTAAGACAGCAGGTCAACAATTTCCCCTGCCTGTTCCACGTCCTCAATATGCTGAAGTACCTCTTCCTGCCTTTCTTCCGATAATTCCCCGATGACATCTGCCGCATCATCGGAATCCATCTCCTCAATAAAATGCCTGGCTATCTCTTCCCCGGAAAGGGCTTTCAGAAACTTCTCCCTCGTATCATCATCCATTTCAATCAGGACATCCGACCGAGTCTCCCCGTCAAGATCCAGGTACAGGTATTTTGCTTCCTCGATACTCAGCTCATCGAAGATATCGGCAATATCAGCAGGATGAAGATGGGAAACCAGCTCAGCCACAGATTTTTCATTTCCCTCGCTGATCAACTCCTTCAGGTTGCTAACAAACTCTCTTGTAAGTTCGAATGCCATTCGTGAATTAATTGTTTTTCAAATCGAATTCGAAGATAAGAATTTATGATGATTTAATGATCTCGACCAGTCCGGTTAGTTCAACAAAACCTTCCACGGGGAGCTGTTCCGGACGGAGTGAAAAAATATCCTTACCCGGATCAGGAATATTGAATTCGGCCTTTAAGGAGTTGCGTAATGTTTTCCTTCGATGGTTGAAAGCTGCTTTCACCACCCGAAAGAAAATCTTCTCATCACAATCCAGTTTATCCGTCGCATTTCTTTTCAGGCGGATAACAGCGGACTGAACCCTGGGTGGAGGATCGAAGACCTGTGGACCCACGGAAAACAAAATTTCTATATCATAAAAGGCCTGGAGCAGTACCGACAGGATACCATACGTTTTGGATCCGTGGGGAGCCCGGATACGCTCTGCTACCTCTTTTTGCAACATGCAGACTACCTGCTCCACCTGGTGCCTGGACTCAAGTACCCGGAAAAAAATCTGGCTGGAGATATTGTAGGGAAAGTTCCCGATCAATGCCAGGGGGGATCCCATCCTGCTCAGAAGATCCGACTTCAGGATATCTCCCAGCACAATCTTTTCAGCATGCTCCGGGAAATGCAACTGTAAAAATTCCCAGGCCTCCTTATCAATTTCCACCAGGTGAACGTCCGGAAATTTTTCAAAAAGGTAGCCGGATAAAACACCGGTCCCGGCACCGATCTCAAGAACACCTCCTGGAAACTCACCCTCCAGGCTGTCTACTATCTTCCTCGCGATGTTTTTATCCCTCAGAAAGTGCTGTCCCAGGGCTTTTTTAGGTCTGACATTCATCCTGTAAATGATTTAATTCTAAAGATAGTATATTTGGGCATGAAGTATGATTTCGACGAGATTATTGACAGGAAAAACACAGGTTCTGTCAAGCACGATTACACTACAAAATACTTTGGAAGCGAAGTAGAATTTTCTATGTGGGTGGCGGACATGGACTTCCGTACCCCGGATTTCATCATGAATGCCATAAGGGAACGAGCTGAGCATGAGGTTCTTGGATACACAATCCGGGGAGATTCTTTTTATCAGTCCATCATCAACTGGTACAAAAAGCGTCAGGATTGGGAGATTTCCAAAGAATCCATCCTGTTTTCGCCGGGAATTATAGCGGGACTAAACATGGCCATCAGGGCCTGTTCGGATGAAGGGGACAAGATCATTGTTCAACCTCCGGTTTACCATCCATTCTTTTCAGTAATAAGGGATGATAAAAGAATTCCCTTATATAATCCATTGCTGGAAGAAGATGGATATTACCGGATGGATCTGGAAGGATTAAAAGAGAAAATTGATCCCTCGGTAAAAGGGATTCTCCTGAGCCATCCCCATAATCCAGTTGGCCGATCCTGGACACCCGATGAGCTTAAGGCACTCGGTGATATCTGCCTGGAGAACGGAATTACCATCATTTCAGATGAGGTACACTCAGACCTGGTTTTCCAAGCTCACCGGCATGTTCCTTTCAGTACCCTGGGAAAAGACCTGGCCATGAATATGGTCACCTGTGTGGCTGCGAGCAAAACCTTTAACCTGGCTGGACTCTCCTCCTCCGTCCTGGTAATTGAAAATGAAGAACTCAGGTCCAAAGTCAACCATGAACTTTCAATCGGACACCTGTTTATGGGAAATATTTTTGGATCTGTAGCAATGGAAGCCGCCTATAGCAAGGGACATGAATGGCTAGACCAGCTGATGGATTACCTGAAGGGAAACCTGGATTTTCTGGCAGGTTTTATTGATACCGAATTACCGGATATCCGGATGCATCCAACGGAGGCGACCTATATGGCATGGTTGAATATGAAGGGACTCGGATTAAAAGGTAAGGATCTCAGGAATTTCATGATTCATGAAGCCGGAATAGGATTCAATGACGGTCCCAGTTTCGGTCCGGGAGGAGAAGGATACCAGCGGATTAATTTTGCCTGTCCCCGTCCCCACCTCTCCAACGCACTTCATCAACTGAAGGATACAATCAACAAAAGAAATTAGAAATTATTCTGTATTTTTAAAGATGCACAGAGACTTACTCGGCTCATGAAGTTCCCTCGTACAATTGGCTTCCGTATAATCCTCGGATTTGGTCTGCTGATCCTTGCCATCATTTTAAATACTGTCCTGACCCACAGGATGGTATCCGGCAACCAGGCCTCATGTGAAGAGCTATCCAGCATCCAGGAACCCAGCCTCCGCCTCTTAATTGAGATGAGAACTACTCTTCATCAATCCCAGTATCTGCTGGAGGCATGGGCAGTTTCAGGCAGAGATACAGAGTCAGATCTGCTGATGGGCCTTGAACAACTTCTGCAGGTACGAATACCTGAACTTCACAATCAAATTATCCCATTATCCGATAACTGGCGCTCACAGGATGCCATAAACTACCATGAGCTTTATAACTGGTACAGTGATTCTGTCCGGACAAGCACCCTGGTTTTTACCCGCAATTTATCACGTAACCTCAATATCGAGCTCTCCTCAAATTATACACGAACTTACGAGGCCCTGGGAAACCTTATCCGTGTTTTCGACCGTCTCACTGCAGAGTCGAGGAAGAACCTCGAGGAAACATATAACAAAACCCGCAGCGTCCTCCTTGTAAGCAGTATACTGATTGTCCTGATTGCCATTCTCATTGCCTTCCTGTTGTATTTTGCCCTGGTTAATCCCATTAAACAATACAGGGATACCATTACATCCATGGGTAAGGGAGTGATCCCGGACAAAGAATTCAGGGAGGGATCTGATGAAATGGGACAAATAGGTTTGGCCCTGAACAGCATGATTAAAGGCCTGGGAGATCTCTCAGAATTTGCAGAAGAGATTGGCAAGGGTAATTTCAGATCAGATTTTTCTCCTCAGAGTGAACAGGATATCCTGGGTAATTCATTAATCCGGCTGAGAGAAGATCTGCAAAAGGCAGCCATCGAGGAAGAAAAACGCAAACGAGAAGACGAACGCCGGAACTGGTCCAACCACGGAATCGCCCGATTCAGTGAGATACTGAGGGAGTATTCGGGTGATTCCCCGGCACTTGCAAATAAACTAATCTCCGAACTCGTGACATACCTCGGTGCCCGTGTCGGGGGAATTTTTCTAATCCGTGGTAATAATCCGGAAGACAGCAGCATCGATCTATACGCCAGCTACGCCTATGACAGGGCAAAACATCTGAAAAAAAGCATTCAACCTGGAGAGGGACTCGTAGGCAGATGTATACAGGAGGGAAGTACCATCTTTCTTACCGATATCCCTGAAGATTATATTAAGATCAAATCCGGCCTCGGTGAGGATAAACCAAAGAGCCTTCTGATTGCCCCGATCCGCCTTAATGATCAGATCATAGGGGTTCTGGAGATTGCATCACTCGAGATTTTTCAGGAATTCCAGATTGAATTTGTCGAAAGGATAGGAACAAGTATTGCCTCTTCCCTTTCGGGGGAACAAACCTCTTCCTCAGATCCGGAAACAGTTGAGCCCAAACCTGATAATTGAACCGTGGCAGTCAAAACCAATCATTCACCGGGGAATAGAATATGGTTAATCGGCATGCTGTCACTTCTGCTCTGCCCATCCATTAGTAAGGCCCAGGAATACAATTACTGGACCCAGCAGGTGGGCGCCTATTCCACCTTGCTCTCAGGGGCAGTTACTGCAAGTGTAAGGGATAATTCAGCGATCTATTATAATCCTGGAGCCCTTGGATTTATTGGAAACTCATCCCTGTCTGTTGTGGGTGACCTGATGTATCTTCAGGGCCAGGGAATACGTAACGGTGCAGGAATCGATCTCCGTTTCCGGAATTCAACTGTCGATGCTACCTCCCAGATATTTTCAGCAATTCAAAAAATCACGGATAACATAAGTATTACCTACGGATTATTAAACCGGGCCTATCATCGCAGCAATTTCCAGGTAAGACATGAGGATTATTATGATGTAATGTCAAATCTGCAGGGAGAAGAATATTACCGGGGAGGTTTCGATTACAGCAAGAGGATGCGGGAGGACTGGGTTGGTTTTGGTATAGGATGGAAATTATTGCCAAAGCTTGGATTTGGAGTATCATTATTTGGTACGGCTCTTTCAGATAATTACAATTCCGGCACTACCGCTAACGTATTTCAGTATAACCAGGTTCAGGACAGGAGCGTCCGGATCGCCTATAATAATCGCTATGATTTTTTACGTTACAGTAACATTGGCCTTCTATTCGTTGCTGGAATTGCCTATGAATTAGAATCCTTTCAACTGGGATTGAATGTTACCAGTCCCTCTCTTACTCTCCAGCTTCTTTCAGGTGGGATGTTTGACCGGAGTATAGCCACCGAGATACCAGGAATCCTTAGTGAACCTGTTTATGCGGCTTACACGACACAAGGCGCAAAAGTCTACCGCCATTCGCCTTTAATAATTGACCTGGGCATTGCAAGGATATTCGGAACCAGGACCTCAACAAATTTGAAACTGAGCTACTTTTCTAAGGTGAATCCCTACCAGCTGATTGAAGCCTCTCCTCCGGCCGATGATCCCGAGAATCTATATCCTACCGATCCGCGTTTCTATGAAATCAGCTCAGCACATAAACCCGTCCTGAACTTTGCATTGGGAATTGAAAGAAGGGTATCTGAAGATCTGAGCATCCTGGGCGGTTTTAATACCAATTTTAACTACATGCCACATGAAAAGGTAAATGAGCTGATCAAGTATTATACCAGCATGAGCTACCTTGACCTTTACCAGGTGAATGGGGGAGTAAACTGGTTCAGGGATAAGTTTAATCTTATAGTGGGACTGAGTTTCCTGTATGGTTATAATTTCGGACATGAGCAGCAGATTAACCTGAAGGAGCCGAAGGACAATCTTGGCCTTTACGGTCCCATCGAGAATAATACGGAGAACAATTTCCTGAGAATCAATTTTGTATTTGGTTTCACCTATTTGTTTCCCAGGTTTTAAGTAACTAATCTCCGTAGTTGTATATTTATTTTCGGCGTATTGTTTTGATTAATGTTAGACGTATTTGTTTTGAGATCATATTTATAGCCTGATGAATATAAAAATTACTTTTCTCCTGCTTCTGACGGTTTTGACCGGTTCCAGACCTTTATCAGATAAGAATGAAAATTCTATGCCGAATATTATCCTTATCATGGTTGATGATCTGGGCAAAGAATGGGTGAGCTGCTACGGTGCTGAGGATGTATCAACCCCAAATATTGATGCCCTGGCAGGCAGTGGAATATTGTTTAATAATGTATACTGCATGCCACAGTGTACACCTACCCGTGTAACATTGATGACCGGACAATATCCTTTTCGGCACGGCTGGATTAATCATTGGGATGTACCACGCTGGGGAGGGGGAGCGCATTTTGATGAAACAATGAATCCCTCCCTGGGAAAGGAGATGAAAAATGCCGGTTACACTACCTGTATAGCCGGCAAATGGCAGATAGATGATTTCCGTGTGGAACCGGATGCACTTAGCAGAAATGGGTTTGATGAATTCTGTATGTGGACTGGCTTTGAAAACGGAGTTGAGGAAAGCAGCAAGAGGTACCATGATCCCTATATATTTACAAAAGATGGAGCAAAAACTCATCAAGGTTTCTTTGGACCGGATGTGTTTACAGATTTTATCATCTCCTTTATTGAAAAGAATAAGAAGAAGCCATTCTTTATCTATTACCCCATGGTATTAACGCATTCTCCACTTGTAAATACGCCTGATGAGATTGCAGAAGACAAATCAGGTAAGCATAAGGCAATGGTAAAATATACCGATAAGCTTACAGGTAAAATAATAAGTTCCTTAGAGGATGCCAGGGTAAGAGACAATACAATCATTGTATGGACAACTGATAATGGCACATCGGGAGGTAGAACAGGAAAATACAAAGGGAGAAATGTTTCGGGAGGAAAATCAAAAACAACCGAAACCGGTATTTGCGTCCCCTTTATTGTTAGCTGGAAAGATAAAATAGAACCCGGACAAACTTCAAATGCCCTTATCGATTTCACTGATATATTTCCAACCTTTCTTGATCTTGCAGGCATAAAACCGGATAAAGATTGGGTTACTGACAGCCTCTTGCATACCATCGATGGGTATTCGTTTAAAACTGTTTTGCTTGATGGATCCAGTGATTCCCAGAGAGAGTGGATTTTTGGTATGGGAGGTAAAAATAATGCCCGACTCACAGAGAACGGAGTTGAAAATGAATATATATTCAGGGATCGGGTAATCAGAAATGCTCAGTTCAAATTGTATATTAATACAAATCGAAAACCTGAAAAGTTTTTTGATTTGCTGAACGATCCCGGGGAAACCAACAATCTTATTGATAGCCTCAATACAAAAAAAAGGAAAGAAAATTATCATAAACTCTCAAGCATAATAGAATCTTTCCCTGAAAAAGATAGTGATCCGAAATACCTCCCGAATCCTCCCCAAAGCTGGGATGTAAAAATCACGGCGAAAAGCCAGGTTTGGAAAAAATAATTGCTGTGAGAATCATGAAACGCATAATAAAAATATCATTCGTATTATTTCTTGGTATCATCTCGTGTAACCCAATTACCAGGGCTCCGAATATCATTTTAATAATGACGGATGACCAGGGATGGTTCGATGCAGGATTCAATGGGAATGAAAACATTCGTACGCCAAATCTTGATATGCTGGCATCAGAGGGAATTATCCTGGACAGGTTTTATTCGGCTTCTGCTGTCTGTTCTCCGACCAGGGCAAGTGTTATCACGGGAAGAAATCCTCTGAGAATGGATATCCCCAATGCAAATGCCGGTCATATGAAAGATTCTGAAATTACCCTTCCCGAGATTCTCAGGGAACAGGGTTATTCTACCGGTCATTTTGGGAAATGGCATCTGGGGACACTTACAAAATTCACCAGGGATGCCAACCGGGGAGGTCAGGAAAAAAACCTGGAACATTACAGCATTCCATCCATGAATGGCTATGATGAATATTTTTGCACCGAATCAAAAGTGCCCACCTATAATCCCATGGTTTTTCCTGCTTCATTTGAGGAAGGAGAAAGCAAAAAATATGGATGGAAAGCAAGGGAAAACGGAGAATTAACAGAAGCATATGGGACTGCATATTGGAAAGGAACAGAAGATTCGGAAACTACTGGTTTAATGGGTGATGACGCAAAAATCATAATGGACAGAGCAATTCCATTTATGGAGAAATCTCACAGGGTGAACAAACCATTCTTTACTACCATATGGATTCATACTCCTCATCTACCGGTTGTTTCGGACAGTGCACATCGCAAACTATATCAAACATTTAATATTCAGGAACAGATCTATTACGGAGCTCTGACATCCATGGATGAACAGATTGGGCGACTATGGAAAGTGCTGGAGAACTTAGGCATTCAGGACGAAACAATGATATGGTTTTGCAGTGACAACGGTCCGGAAAACAATACCCCGGGTAGTGCAGGAACCTTTCGGGAAAGAAAAAGGAGTTTGTATGAAGGGGGAGTCAGGGTTCCTGCTTTCGTGGTCTGGAAAGATCATTTAGATGGAGGGAGCAGGGCAGATTTTCCATCGGTTACCAGCGACTACCTACCAACTATCCTGGATATTTTAGATATTGATTATCCTGACAGCAGGCCCCTTGACGGAGAAAGCTTATGGGGATTGCTGACAGGAGTGAAAAAGGAAAGGGAAAATGCAATTGGATTCATCTTTAAAGAAAAAAGATCATGGGTCAATAATCAATACAAACTGATAAGTACCGATAATGGTGAAAACTTTGAACTCTATGATTTAATAAATGACAGAGCTGAAAAAGAGAATATTATTTCAAAAGAACCCGAAATTGCAGCCAGGATGAAAAAGGATTTAATCACCTGGATGAATTCAGTGGAGAAAAGTAAAATTGGGATGGATTATTAACAGGCTCTCAATCCTATTAAATTTTTCATCTATTCCGGAGGCATTGCCAGTACCAGCTCAAGACAGGAATCAGTAATTAATTGAATCATTTCCGTCGATGCGGGAACAAAAAACTTATCTCCAAATTTTACATTAAATGTTTGCTTCCCGGCTTGAATTTGTCCGGAGCCGTCTGTGATCATAAGAATATAAAAGCATTCTTTCTCCAGTGTATACTCCCCCTTTACAAGAAGTTTATTCATCCGGAAACAATTGGTGATTGTATGGTCGAATAGTATAAACTCCTGTGCCATTTCATCATCATTGGACAATCGCGGTTTGATAAAGTATTTCGACCTGACGGTCTCAACAGGGATGGGAGTGAAATCAAACATTGAAATGGCAAAATCCACTCCCCTGTCCATAAATCTGGCCTTCTCTGGTAAAACATACCCATTCTTCTCAAATTCAATTCTGGCAACCAGGTCGGTAGGTTCCATGATTTCAATCATAAAAACCCCTTCGCCGATGGCATGAGGCAGGCCACCTGGGACAAGAAAAGAGTCTCCCTTTTTTACAGGTATTTTTTTGAAAAGAGATTCAAGAAATTCAATATCCTGGGTTTCAATAGCCTCCTTCAGTCTTTCTTTGGAAGGAGGTCTTTGAAATCCAAGATAGATATAAGCATTTTCTATATCATCCCGGGTGCCTAATATGTAATACCCCTCGGTTTTTCCGTGATTACTATTCAAAAATTGTTTGGCGAATTGAACAGTTGGATGACATTGGATATGCAATCGAATGGCTGAATCGAGGTATTTTAAAAGAAAGGAAGTAGATTGTCCAAACTTTTCAATATGCTTTTTCCCAAGTATTTCTTCTGGATTTCTTTCAATCAGTTCTTTTAGAAGCAGTCTTTTTCCATCTACCGACACAGATGAAAGCCCTTCTTCAGTAATATGTTCCCTTCCCGGATTTACGGCTGGGGTCAGGGAAGCAATCCAGTCCTCCGGGAAATGACCGTCTGAAGGTATAGCCTCATCTGCAAGAAGGTCCAGTTGTTTACCTCCAATGTAAGTTCGCCAGACCCGGTTCGGTGGTAATGGAATTAATTTCATCATTCTACCATGCATCTAATGAATTAATCCATAGATCCCGGCGCCACCCATAATGAGTGCAAATATCAGGATAACTCCAAACACAAGGTTCTGGCCGGTAGTTGCTTTCAGATCACCCATTATTTTCGAGTTATTGGAGAGATAGATAATACTACCTACGGTCAATGGCAAAAGGATTGCATTAAGAGCTTGAGAGGCGACCATTACCCAGATTGGTTGGGCATGAAATAAGGGGACAGCAATACCCAGAATCGCCATGCCAATCACAATAATCCTAACTGTTGTTGATTTCATATTGACCTTTTCCCCCTTATAATCACTAAGAACCCAGGGAACAACAAATATATTTGGGAACTGGGAAGAGATTGCTGCTGCAGTTATTCCTATTACGAAAATGTTCACTGCGAAAACTCCGGCAATGGGTTTGAGGATATGGATCATATCTTTTGTGTTAATTAGATTGATCCCCTGCATATGTAAAGATCCTGCTGCTGAAACCATAATTGCGGCACTGATCAGAAACATCATACTGGCACTGACAATGGCATCCGTCCTTTGGGTTTTTACCTGTGTTTTATCCCAGCCTTCATCGCGCACAAGAATTGAACGGATGACAAAAATGACTGGAGCAACTGTTGTACCCACCATTCCGGAAATCACAAAGAAGGGAGAAGAACCATTCCCTTGAGGAATTCTCGGAATCATGCCCTGAAAAATTTCCTTCATGGATGGGAACATTATTATGGCGTTTGCTATAAATGAAACCGCCATCAAACCCACCATTATTGAAAGAGCCTTTTTAAATGTGGCAATATTCCCCAACAAAAAAAGTATTATAATAAACAGGGTAATTGAGGATGCCCATACCAATGAAGATATTCCTCCCCCGGTCCACTCCTTTGACCATTCCTGCAATACATCAGAAGCAATCCCCATTACACCCATGATGCTGCCACTGACATTAACACCCAGGGCAACAAGAAAGAATATGGCGATAGATGGATGGATATTTTTTCGAATAGACTGTAGAAAGGTCTGGCCGGAGGCAATGGAAAACTTGCCAAACATGTGAATTAAAAAAAAGGTAAACAGACATGAAAGTACTAATGCCCAGAGCATCGCCATTCCAAAATCTGCCCCAGCCTTAATCATGGCTGTTACACTTCCGGTACCAATATTAAATCCGATCAGGAATATACCAGGAAGAATTTTTTTTATGAACGAGTTGAGTTTGATATTCCCGATTTAAAAGAAGGTTAATATTAACTTTATATATTGGGAGATGGGGAGAAAGGGAGATAAGATTAGGTATAATACCCATCTTATCTCCAACTAAGAGTTATAATTCTGCTAAACTTTAGGTTCCCAGCCGGGTTCGTATTCACGCCCCCAGAGCTTCATGGCATCCCTGTCATACATCCTGCCAGATACGTCATCGATATCAAATCCTCTTCCAATGCGATAAGCAATATTGGAATAATGTATCATGGACATAGTTACTGCACCCACCTCAACAGGAGCAGTTAATTCAGCTTTCCCGCGCACTGCATTAAAGAAATTTTCCACATGGGTGGTTGACATTCCCCCTCCACCGCCAAGTGCTGTTCCAGCTTCTGCAGAATCAGAAGTCACCTCTCTTATCAATTTTCCGTTGCGGTCAAACAAGCGGTAAAGTTCCCGGTTCACAAATACGGCTCCCTCTGTTCCATATATAAGGGTACCCCGGCTTGCTCCATAGGTCTGGTAACCATTCCGGCTTTTCCCATCCCATTCAATTGCCTTATTTCCGGCATACTTGAATGTTACCTCCATGTCATCGTACATTTCCCATCCGTCATCAGCAAAATGACGCTTCTCAGCCATTACATCCACACGTGTCGGATAATCTACCTGCAGTGCCCAGCGGGCAACGTCGAATTCATGGGTACCGTTATTTCCTGATTCTGCGGTTCCATAGTCCCATCCATACCAGTGCCAGTTATAATCCCAGGTTTCCTGGGTGTATTCACGGCGAGGTGCCGGTCCCTGGAAAAGATCCCAATCCAATCCTTCTGGAACAGGCATTTTCTTCTGATTTGGGACTTCTCCCCTTTTGTTAGAATACCATGCAACTGCTTTATATGTTTTACCAATTACCCCGCTATGGATCTCGTTTATGATCTCTATGGTGTGTGGCGCTGAGCGCTGCTGAGTTCCTATCTGCAGGACAGTTCCGTATTTTTTCTGTGCCTTTACGAGTAATTCACTTTCATGCATATTATGACTCATGGGCTTCTCATCATATACATGTTTCCCGCCTGCCATACCCAGTATTGCCCCGGGTGTATGCCAGTGGTCCGGTGTAGCATTGAATATTACATCAACATCGGGGTCTGCAATCACAACACGCATGTCATTTTCGAGTTTTGCCTTATGCTTGACTTCTTTGGAAAATACTCCGGCAGCTTTTTCCCTCTGCTTTTTCATGACATCACAGAGATAAAGCAACTCAACATTGTTTGCTTTGTGGGCAATCGGGGGAAGGTATGCCTTCAGGCGTCGTCCTAACCCGATAATTCCAACACCCAAACGGTCGTTAGCACCCATTATTCTTCCGTAACTCTTTGCTGACATTCCCATTGCGGAACCGCCAACAGCCAATCCTGCTGCACCAGCAGAAACTTTTTTGATAAATTCTCTTCTGTCTGAACTCATTTGTTTTATAATTTATATGGTTGTTACTTTTATATAGTTGCTAAAACTCCTTTTACATAACCAAAAGATTCCATCATTCCGGGAAGGGGATCCGCTTTTTCTGCTTCGTATTCCAGTGAAAGTGTACCTGCATAATTAAGGTCCGTAACCATTTTCAGGAAGGACACCATATCAATTACCCCTCTACCGATGATACAGGTTTTTCCTTCCTTGGTATTAGCTGTTACATCTTTTATATGGATATCAAATACCCTGTCAAAATAATCCCGCACATCCTGCTCAGGATCCCGGTCAATCCGCTTGCTATGGCCTATATCCACACAAAGTCCAATCCTCTTATCCAGGTCCTTAATCTTTTCATATCCGCTCTCGGCACTGGGATATAATTTATCGCCGGGACCGTGGTTATGAATGGCAACTTTAATATCGTATTCCTTAACCTTTCCCTCGACATATTTCAATAATTCATGGGCCGGAACCCCGATAATCATTTCAAAACCTGCAGCTTTGGCATATTCAAAAGCCTGGTCAGCCTGCTCCTTGGTCTTCATTGAGATAACACCTCCCCCGTAAAGGGTAATGCCTTTTTCCTTACACAAAGCAAGGGCACTGTCTATAGTTTCCTTATTGGAATCAAGCGGAAGATGCATACTTTTAAAGGAGATCCTGTCTATTCCGCATCTTTTGGTCATGTCTAATGCCTGCTCCTGGGTAAATTCGCGCAGGGAATAGGATGCGACTCCTAATTTCATATCTGAGGAGGCTTTCTTATTTCCTGCTGCGGCTGAGGAGGCACTTGCCCACTTCGGTAAAGATGCAGCTGCAAGTCCTATCCCAGCAGCTTTGAGAAAATTTCTTCTGTTTGCCATGTTTGTCTGTTTAATATAATGTTAACGCTAACATGTGTAAAATTAGAATTTACACTTTTTAAATCAAAATCCTTGCCAGTTCTTTAAAATAAACCATTAAGACCTTTGTGGTGCTAATCTAGTAATTATGGTAATTCACAGGTCCTTACACCATTATTTATATTCGGTATGGATTACAGTATTTTCCAGTATTAAGCGTGTCTTAAATTCGAAAAGCTGAGTATCCATTGAAATAGGATATTACTCCTTTTTTCTTTTAGCCGAAATCTCAAGGGATCCCTCCGAATAACTTACTTTTCCTTTCATTTCATCTTTGGTAATTTCATTCTTTACCTCAATGGATTCTCCGTCTATATATGCCTTAAAGGTCAGCACGTTATCCACGAGTTTCACTTCATGCAGGGGGATTTTATACTCTCCTCCAAATACAATTTCTCCCGTTAACTCTTTTCCCTCCCGGCTGATAACAAGATCTCCCGTACTATACTCAGCCTGCGCTTCGGGTGCTGAAAATACCCAGGTGCCTTCAACTTTTATTGTTGAATTCTTCTGAGCCGATAATACCCCACCTGAGAATAAAATTAAACAGATGAGAACAATTGATTTAAGATTTTTCATTTTCCTGTTTTTATTAGTGTATAAATATGAGAATATATAATAAACCTTTACTATGATCAACTTATTTCCCCTTTCTCAGAGTTACCGGAACCACTTTCTGTTCCGGAATTGAATTTTCATTGGATATCTGCTTCAATAATAAACTAACTGCTGATTCGGCCAGCTTTTTAGTATCCTGGATCACAAACGTTATCGAAGGAATTAGAAATTCTGTCCTTGGGAGTTCATCAAAAGCAGCAAATGATATATCGTCTGGAATGGTCATATTTGATTTGTAAATGGAGTTGATGGCGCCAAAGCTCATAAGATTATTACAGGAGAACAAAGCAGTAATTTCCTTTTGGCTGTTTATCAGATTCAAAGATGCCTGTTTCGCAGCTTCAATATCTAACTCAGATTCACAAATTAATTCATTTTTTATGGGAATACCATATGATTTCAGTGCGTCCTTATAGGCCTGTAGCCTGTCATAAAAGGGTTTAATATCTATATTCCCGCAGAGGATAGCTATATTCCTGTGCCCGAGTTCCAACAGGTATTCTACAGCAAGGTAAGCCCCCTGGTAGTGATCGCTGGCTACTGAATTTGCCTGAATGGATTCTATCGTTCTCTCAACCAGGACATAATTGGAATTCCTGCTATTCAATAGCTCTATGTTGCCGGCATCTACCGGCACAATAATAAATCCTTCAACCTGTCTGGATGTAAGTAGCTGGATCAACTTTTCCTCTTCACTGGCATTCTCTTTAGAATTACATAACATCAGGCAGTACCCCATGGGCTCCAGGCATGTTTCTAATTCAAAATACAATTGGGAGAAAAAAGGGTTTCGAATATCCGGGACTACAACACCGATAAGGCCGGACTTTCTGGTTATCAGAGACTTTGCCAGTACATTGGGACTATAACTATATTTTTCAACCAGTAGCTTAACCTTTTCTCTTGTCCCCTTACTTAGTTTATCAGGTGCAGAAAAATAACGGGAAATGGTCATAGTCGAGACCCCGGCCAGTTTTGCAATATCCTTCAGAGTCTTCATATTAATATCAAATATATTAAAATGTTATGCATAACAGAAATACTCCAGGAAAGTGACAGAGATTGGTAATGGTTGGATTGTGAGAGAAGTTGAAATAAACCCAGTATTGTAATCAGAAAAAAAGTGTATATCTTACATTAATTTTGGAGATTATTTAGAAATTAAACTTAAGAACTTTGAATCCACTTATAAAAATATCTAATGCATAAAAACATTTGTAAAACGGTAATTCTTCTACTACTGCTTTTCTGGTCTGGAAGTAATTTCGCCCAGGATCAGCTAGCATTTCCCGGTGCCGAAGGATACGGAAAATACACGGTTGGAGGACGTGGTGGGGCGGTATATGAAGTAACGAACCTGAATGATTCCGGTACGGGTAGCCTTCGTGCTGCGATTGATGCATCTGGACCAAGGACCGTAGTGTTCAGGGTCTCCGGAACGATAATCCTTACGAAAGATTTGAAGATTACCAATCCCTATATTACCATAGCCGGTCAAACAGCGCCGGGAGATGGTATTTGTATTCGAAAATACCCATTAATGATTAACACCGATGAGGTAATTATCCGGTACATCAGGGTGAGGTTTGGAGATGAATCGGGACAGGATTCAGATGCCATTTCGAGCCGGTATACCGAGAACATTATCCTGGACCATGTGTCGGCAAGCTGGAGTGTCGATGAGACTATGTCCATTTACCACTGCGATAACATAACTGTTCAATGGTGTATTATTTCGGAAAGCATGTATCATTCGAATCACAGTAAAGAGAACCATGGGTATGGAGGTATCTGGGGATCAAACCACAGTAGCTACCATCATAACCTGCTGGCGCATCATTCCAGCCGTAATCCCCGTTTCGCTTCAGGTTGCGGAAATACAGACTATAGAAATAACGTGCTGTATAACTGGGGATTTAACAGTTGCTATGGGGGCGAAAATCAGCAGGTAAATGATCCGGCACATGCTTTTACAAATATTAATATGGTGGCCAACTATTATAAACCAGGACCCGCAACCAAACCGGGTGATAATACGATACGCATTGCTAATCCTTCATCCCGCAATGAAGCAGCTGATTATGGCAAATGGTATGTTGCTGATAATTTTATGGTGGGCAGTACCACTGTTACAGCCGATAACTGGAATGGTGGGGTTCAACCCCAGGACGGCAGTTCATTCATTGCAGGATTAAAACTAGAACAACCCTGGCCATCAATGGCTATTAATCAACAAACTGCCGAAGAAGCCTATAATTCGGTTCTTGCAGATGCAGGAGCCACTTTGCCCAAACGCGACCCCATAGATACACGTATTGTTGACGAAACCCGAAACGGTACAGCAACCTTTGAAGGAATTTATAAAACAGTACAAACTGTCCCGGATAAAACAAAAATTTGCGGAATTATTGATTCACAGACAGATGTTGGCGGTTGGCCGGAACTGAAAAGCACAACAGCCCCCCTTGACACCGACCATGACGGTATGCCCGATGATTGGGAAATTATAAAGGGACTTAATCCCAATGATCCTGCTGACCGGAATAATATTGCAGAAGATGGTTACACTATGCTGGAAAAATACCTAAACGCTATTGGAGTTTCAACCGGAATCAATGAATCGATATCCATTCCAGGCAGTGTTAAGACTTTCCCGAATCCTACAAATGATGAAGTCAATTTTGAACTTGGACTTTCTGAAAGATCCATGGTTGACATAAAAATAATTGACCTCAAAGGAGTTCTGATCGGCATTATTAAAAAGCAGGTTTATGATCCGGGGCTTCATACAATAACATGGAAAATGGCTGAAGGACTTAATGGGATACCACAACCGGGAGTTTACTTTTGCCATATTACAATTGGAGACTCGTTACAGGTTCAGAGATTGACAGTCACTAATTAGGATTGTTATTGTAATCAAATACCACAAAAAGGATTATATAATGAAATCTACGTTTTTAATCTTTCTCTTAATATTCTTTCTGAGCAGCAATTCCTATTCACAATTTGAGGAATTTGCTGCAAAATATGATATTCTGAGCACCATTGCCGGGGCAGGTGAAATAGATGATGGAGGATTTAATGGCTGGAAAGAATTATATGAAGGAAGAGAGGCTGATGAAGCTGAACTATCCCGCCCCCATTTTGCTATGGCTGATAGCCTGGGGAATATTTATATCGCGGACAAGGATGGCCATGCGATCCGAAAAGTCACAGCAGATGGAATTATTACAACGGTGGCAGGGACTAATAGTGCCGGAGATAGTGGCGATGGACTGGCCACTGAACATCAATTATATTCACCCAATGGAATCTGGGTAAAACCGGATGGATCATTCTTTATCCTTGATCTCGGTAACAATAAAATTCGTAAAGTAGGCATAGATGGGAATTTGGTAACAATAGTGGATGACACAACCGGGATCTCTGTTGGCAGGGGATTATGGGTAAGCCAGGATGAAGAGCTCATTTATTATGTAAACGGAAACAGTATAAAGAAATGGACAGAGGCCCAGGGAATTGTTGATTTTGCAAAAGGATTTTCTTCCCTTGGACATATAATTGTTGATCCTTCCGGTCATCTGGTTGTTACCGACAGGGGGGCGAATCGTGTCTTCCGAGTGTTCAATGACAGCACAAGAGAGATTATTGCAGGCAATGGACTTGCCACAGGTGGTGGGAACGGATTTAAAGCTACAGAGACTGGATTGTACGGAGTAAGGGGAATCTGGTTTATGGAGGACAAATCCTATTTACTGGCCACTCATGAGGGTAGCCAAATCTGGTACGTGGATACAGCCGGAATTATCAACCTGTTTTTGGATGGCCGTGAAGGAGATGAATATCATTCGGGGGATGGTCAACACTTTCAGTCCCCCGGATATAAAATTAGCGAAGCACGTGGTGTATCAGTAGATTATGATGGTAATATTCTGATTACTGAAAACGACAGGGGATTTATTCGTAAAATAGCAAGAAGTGAAACCAGCTCAATTCTACCCCACGGGAATCTTAAACCTGATTTTGACCTGCATGTTTATCCAAATCCTTTTCAATCATCAACAACTATCAAATATAAGTTAGAAAGCCAAAGCGAAGTTAAACTTGACATTTACAACCTAACTGGACGGAAAATTAAAACACTGGTAAATCAACAAAAAATGGCAGGAGAACACTCTCTTACATTTGATGCAAGAAACCTGGAAAGTGGAATTTACATTTACAGACTATCAACAGGTTCAATTGAACAAAGAGGTAAAATGTTACTATTGAAATAAAGGAAACAGAGCGGAAAGTGTAAGCTTACAAAAGAACCAGAAAATAACTTAAGTGCTTAGAACAGTAATTTTATTAAAGACAAATTATGAAACCTAACATCCTGACCACTTTGTGGTTCCTCTTAATCTTCCCCCTGGGTTTGATTGCGCAAACTCCCGATTTAAAAAAGCAGGTAGAAGCCTCCCTGCAAAAAGGGGTCTCCTTTTTTTATTCAATTAATAGTCATGGGGGATACGTATACTATGTAACGCCGGATTTGTCATTACGATGGGGCGAGGGCCCTAAAGATGCAGAAACGATCGAAGTGCAACCTCCGGGTACTCCTGCAGTTGGACAGTCATTTTTGCGGGCCTATCAAACGACGGGGGATAAGCAAGCCCTGCTTGCAGCCAAAGATGCGGCCTATGCCTTAATTCGCGGACAGAATAAATATGGCGGATGGGAACACACAATTAATTTCGCGAACCTGAGCAACAGATCGGTCAGCTTCGATGATAATCAAACCCAGTCCGCCGTCAGTTTTCTTATGGCTCTGGATCAGGAAATTGACGATCAACAACTTTCAGAAGCAAGGCAGCGTGCTGTGGAGATGATGATCAAGACCCAATTGGAAAACGGTGGCTGGCCTCACAAATACCCCGAACAGGGCAATTATCATGATTATGCAACTTACAATGATGGCGGCATCAATGATTGCATTCGCGTCATGACCGAAGCCTATCAGTTTTACGATGGCGATGAAGCGATCGAAAAAAGCCTGCGCAAAGCCGTTCGGTTTTTGATGATTTCTCAACTTCCTCCTCCTCAGCCAGGTTGGGCTCAGCAGTACAACGAGTACCTCCAACCTGCCTGGGCCAGGACCTTCGAGCCACCAGCGGTTTGCCCATCGGTTACCATAAAGAACATCAATACATTAATCGACCTCTACCTGGTATTCGGGAGTGAGACCATATTGGAACCGATTCCCGATGCCTTGAGATGGCTCCATGATATCCGGATGGAAAACGGAAAGTGGGCCCGTTTTGTAGAAATAGGCACCAATAAGGCTCTCTATTACGATCGCGGGAGAATTCGGGTGGATAATGTGGCCGACCTGCACCCGGAAAGAAGCACCGGTTATGGTTATGAAACGGATTTGGAATTGGCCCTGAAAGCAAGTACTAAACGGTATGAGAAGGCCTTGGAATTGGGGGACAAAGGATTGTGGAAAAACGAGAATCCTTTACTCTCAAAGGAAGAAGCCGCCAAACGCTTGAAGGACTTATCCGGCTCCGTGAAAATGATACTTGAAAGCCAGGAATCCTCAGGCGCCTGGATCACGCGTGATGATAGATTCAAAACTAATATGCCAAGCGGGGTTCGTTGGAATGGGCAATACTCTGTGATGGATAGAATCAGCAGTTCTGTTTTCAATCACAATGTGGCAACTCTTTGCGAATACATAGAGCTAAGCAATCTATTGGATCAGCGTTAAGATCAGTATGGATTAAAGATATTCAGAAGGAATGACAGGGCTATCGATCCACAAATTCCTGATTCGATTTTGCCCCTGATACTTTGCGTATAAAACAAAAGCCGTTCCGGCAAATACCGGAACGGCTTTTATTTATGTCGGGATGGAGAGATTCGAACTCTCGACCTCGTCGTCCCGAACGACGCGCGCTACCTGGCTGCGCTACATCCCGGGTGAAAGATAAGTACGGGATGCAAAAATAATAAATTAATATGGATCGACGCGGGTGGGACAGGACAATTTCTTTGTGCCAACAAATAAGGCTATCCTTATATGATTAAGCCGACGACGATATATGATCTCAGACCTTACTCAGGATAAAAATTTAGAAACAAAAGGGTATAAAATACAGGCAGCACAAATATTGAAAAGACTCTCTAATAATGTAAAAAAGGCTAAGACCCCGGCCAGACTATATGATACACTTACCAGTCCCGAATAATAAAACAGGGCTATTAAAACACTTAAGAAGAAACCTACATTTGCGGCAAAAAGCTTGGGACCGGCATTTATACTTACTTTCCTGAAACCAAAGACACCCGTAGTGAATCGGCTGATCCTGGAGACATAACTGAAGCGTCCGTTTACAATCCTTCTTAAAATATAATCTGCAAGGACCAGAAATATGATCCATTTAAAGGGGGTAAATAAAAAGGTAAGGACCATAAGTAGGGTTATCGATGCATTTAACCTTGCAATATTCTCATCGATATAATTTGTTGATATGGGACATACTAAACTCATCGCTCTGATTTTTTAGATAAAAAACATATTCATTTCCTCACTCTGCTGTAATTTCTTTTGTTTCTCGGTCAGATCTGCTATGCTCGTGGATTCCATAAATTTTACCATATGAACATTAAACTCATGCCAGAAATCTTTTGTTGGACAAATCTGATCCCTTTTACAATCGCTTCCTGCCGATAAACAATCAATAATGCATAATTCGTTTTCAAACGCTCTGTAAACATCATACACAGAAATACTTTCCGGATCCCTCGACAATCTGTATCCGCTGCCTCTTCCTTCCCAATTAACAATCAATCCTGAAGCTTTGAGCGAGGAAATAATCTGGTCAAGATACTTGAAGGATATTTCTTGATTTTCAGATATTTCCTTCTGATAAATGCCTCTTACATTCCAGTTCATGGCAATTTCAATCATCGTCCGTATACCGTATCTGACTTTTGTGTTGATTTTCACTGTTATTCTTTTAATACTACTTATACTATCGTTTTAGTAGTACAAACATATATATAATATAATTAACTGGCAAATTATTGACTGATTTTGTATCATATGCCAGCCCGAACTGGGAGGATTAATAATGTGTCGATGATGCTATACCACATGAAGATCAAAACATAAATACTGCTTCCTGATGGTAAAGTATTTGCTGATTTCATTATTGAGGATGGCAGAGACAGGTATGGGAATGAACAGGAATAAAAAAATTCTATAGCAATTTGGATATTTATTCCAAAAAGGGGTTCATTAGTTGATTAATTTTTTTTATCGCATAAAAAGGCAAAGAAATAATTGGTGAGGTATTGTTAAAAAATAGCTGTGATATCCTGAGTCCAGCAGATAACTTGTATTTCTCCAGATATATGTGCATACTTCTTAAAGTACCTGTTTTCCCGGCTTTGACCTCAATTGGTAAAGCAGATGTGTTGCATGGAATGACATAGTCTACTTCTGCATTACTATTTGGGCTTCCCTGGCCCAGTAATACAATGAAGGGACCTGGAAGTAATCACGATAGGCCAATAATTCCTGGGCCACAAACTGTTCGGCAATGGCCCCTTCATTAATCTTGATAAAGTCTTGATCCGGGGCTAGCAGAAAAGAGCTACCTAGACCACAGATATTCTGCATTAAGCCAATATCAAGAAAAGCTGTTTTGAAGTTTCTCTCACTTGCGTTTGCTTCAAGTGGTAGACCTTCTCCGCTGGTCTTCCTGATCCTATGTATCACTCCTGCCTTTTCCAGGAGTTCAATTGCCTCCTTGAGATCACGAGATTGCAGATTACTATCTACCTGAGAATATTTGAACTTTCTGCCAACCATTTTGGGGACAGCAAAGAAAATCTTTTCAAGATATTTATGCTTCAGTTTACTGGCATATTTCCCGAAATCATCCCGGTAGGTTTGAATAATTATCGTTTGAATCCTAAAACAGTTCTCGAGATTTCCTGAAGATGCGTATTCGGAAACCACTGCTGGCATTCCACCGATAATTGAATACTTTTTTACGAGGGAAATCAGATGATTATGGATAGAAGAAGAAGGTAGATTATCCCACGAAGATTTTTCAATAATATCCCTGCTTCGATTCTCACCAATCGCATCAAGGAATTCCAAAAAGGAAAGGGGTTTCATAAATAAGTATTGAATCCTGCCAACAGGCATTCTGAAATTTTCTTGAGATATAACAGATTCAAGCAATGAGCCGGCGCCAATAATATGCAGTTCAGGCATCTGCTCATAAAAATATCGCAGGGCATTTATTGCATTCGGGCATTCCTGAATTTCGTCCAAGAACAACAATGTTTTACCAGGAACTATATCCTTTTTGGAAAGAACTGACAGGGTCTCAATTATTCTTTTTGGCTCCAATGTATCAAAACAGGTAATAAATTGAGGTCTCTGTTCAAAGTTCACTATTACTATACTTTCAAATTCATTCTCCCCAAAATTTACAATCGAATAGGATTTACCCACCTGCCTGGCACCACGAACCAGAAGAGGATATCTGTGTACCTCATTTTTCCATTCTTTAAGGATATTATCAATATCTCTTTTCATATCACCCATATTAGGATATTTTTAATTCAATTTATAGTCAAAAATACAACAAGAATTCAACATATGCATAATATACAGGGCTATTTTCTGCGTAACATGATTATTATACAGGGCTATTTTCTGCGCTTTCTGAAGATAATACAGGGTAATATCGGATATTAATGAGAGATGTTTGATAAACAGGTGACGTTCATTTTATCGCTGCACTCTGCATAGAAGCAGGAATTTCGTCCATGGTTTCCTTTAAAACCAATTCTCCATCGATCTCCTCAAGAAGTTTGGAACTGCCGGTATTTTTGCCTTTATACTTTTTCCTGTTAAGACTTAATATTCCTTTTGATACCAGGGCTGTTCCGGTATTCTGGTTTTTAACCTTAATGCAGGCAGGATTTTCTATATTCATCTCGGCTAATATTTTCCAATCTCCTATCTGATAAATGCCAGTCTCTTCATCAAATACAAGCTCCTCGAATACAATATTGTCACTTAAAGTATCAGCAATTAAGGCATCACCTTCCTTTGGTTTTACCTGCATTATAGCGAGAAATCGCATGGATGATGTTTTCTCTACTGACACTCCTTTAAAATGCCATTGGTTTCCAAATTCCTGCAAATTCCCGTTGATATCTCTTTTCCCGGTAAAGTTTTCAGGTTCAACAGAAAACTGGTCGCTCACCCGGAAGTCAATTGGCGAAGAAGCCAGGAGGGTTACCTGGGCCCCGGCTGTTTCATTTTTAGCTGATATAGTATTTTTGTCCGAATCAATTTCCAATCCACTGTCATTATGAATTAACCAGCTCCACTCTGCATCATGATCCGCCTCCAGCTCATCATAAATAATAATTATGGATGGCCGTATCATGATATAATGCCTTAGGAACTTTTTCATCCCATGATCAGTATTTTCACCCATATCTGAACCTGAATAAGCAGAGGAAGCATCGCCAAGCGCATACGAAATATGTTCCCCGTGCAGAAACCTGGGAATAAAACCATAAGCCCCGGCATTAAACGGTTGTCCCTCTCCATCAATTAAAATCCCATTATGTCCCTGGGTATGTTTGTACCATGCTAAAAAGTGCGGGTCTCCCATGGCTGGGCGATAACCTGTATTATAAAACAGTCTTTTACCCCCATAGGCCACATTAAAGGTATTCTGGTCAGCATGGGTGTGTCCAAGGGATCCAAATGGAGAACTTCTCAGGGCCAGCATTAAATTAGTCTCTGAATTATCCAGTGTTGTGTTCATATAGGCCACCCCAACATCATTAAATACAGCTGCCTGTGGCAGGTCAAATTCTACCGGAGTTTCCGGTGAGGGCATTTTGTATCCATGCTGCATCCTGAACCAGCGAACTGCCCGGTCATTGCTTAAGGTTGAATTTGTTTTTTCAAGTATCTGTTTTGCATACCAGGCTGCATTTATATTCCCCGTTAAACGGGCATACATATCGCCAATTGCAGCATACGTGAGTGTAGGATAGGGATATTTATCTCCATCGTTACAGAAACCATCTGCTACTGAATTCACCGGAAAAGCATAAATCAGCCAGGAGGGACTGTTCACATACCAGTCGGAATGGATAAAATCAACTCCTGTATAGGCTTTAAATATGGCCGGGACATCAAACTGTGTAAGTGCATTCATGGTATAATAACCAGTCCCGTTAAACCATGCTCCATCCCTTTCCCCCATTTTAGGATTCTGGGCAATCCACAATTCATACAGGTATTCCATCCATAATCCCGCTTCTGGTGTTTCATTCATCAAGGCAACACTGGTTTGTACCATCCGATGAAGTATATGCTGCCATACATGCATACTGGATGATTGAACTTCCAGGGACCCTATCCATTTATTGTAAAACTGATCTGCACGGGCCGCTGCCTGCCCGATTATCATTTTTCTTTCACCCGGACTGAGCATATCCCAGAATACATCCACCCCTAATGCAAGAGAAACCATTATCTGTGAATCACCAAAATTATTCAATCGGGTCACCCCATCAGGATCCCAGGTGGACACCTCAAGCATCCATTTCTTAGCCACTACAAAATATTTTTCATCCCCGGTTAGTGCATATCCCTGGGTAAGTAAACTGATAACCCGGCCTACCTCATTTCCCAGGTCCTTACTTGCGTTTAATGCCAGTTTTGTCTTTTGCTTCGGGGTATTTCCTTCATTTATTGACAGGCCACTATTTTCTTTTGGCGGCAGCATGCCCAGGCATTGATCAGCTTCCCGGATGATGTTAGCCGATTCCTCATAATTTTTTGCCCTTTCCCTGAATTCCTCCCATTCTTCTTTGTTTACCATAACCCTCGGATGCGTGGCAGGAATGTTTGCAATTAATTCTTCCACCCCGGGTGTTACAAACCTCTTGGTGTCAACCGTAATGAGAAATGAGTCCACCTCATTCCAATCACCCATATCTGTTTTATACTGCCAGTACCATACTCCGGGTTTCAGTTCCTGATGAGGATTAAATATTGAAAAAGGTAATTCATCCTTCTCAATCAAATCCATTGAAAAATCTTTTGACGAGGATAATCTTACACTATACCTGCTATTTTTCCTGGATGGCCATTCAAAACTTGGTGAGTTGAATTCGGGTTCCTCACCTGAGGATGGGGATGTCCATATGCGGATTTTTGGATAAATGACTTCGGGGTAGATGGATTCTTCTTCAATCTTTTCTATTGATTCAGAACCCTTGCAGGCGAATATCAGCATCAATAATACCAGGGACAGAAATGGCAGTTGTTTATTCATTCCAGAAATTATTTCTCCATACTCATTGATGGAGGAGCTGATGCCGGGTCGCTTCCCCAATTCATATTAGGTTTGTCTCCCATATTCAGGATAAGCTTACCCCCATTTATTAGTTCATCGTGATAAAACCAAGCTTTATCCAATGGCTTGCCGTTTAAGGTTGATGACTGGATATATCTGTTGTTCGAGCTGTTATTTATTGTTTCTATAACAAACTCGCCTCCCGGATAATATTTATCATTAAGCTTTATGGTGATTTTATCAAACATGGGACTTCCAATTTCATATACAGGTCTAGTGGCTGCCCCTGCACGCATTTCAAATAGACCCATTTTTAAAAGTACTGACAGGGAACCCATTAAGCCCTGGTCCTCATCCCCGTTATATCCTTTATACGGGGAAAGGTCGCTGTAGATTCGTTCAACAACTTCACGTGTCCAGAACTGTGTCAACCATGGTTGTCCGGCGTAGTTAAATACAAATCCTACCTGCATGGAAGGCTGGTTTCCGTAATTCAGAAAAGCCCTTCTGCGCATATTTGCAACAAAACTGTCAGCCCTGTAATGCAAAGTGATAAAATTATGCTGGTCAGCGATGAGAAATTGCTGGTTTAGTTTTTTTGCTGCAGCCTTATTTCCTCCCATTAGTTTGAAAAGTCCCTCCATATCATGAGGAACATACCAGGTCATCTGGGCGGCCGTACTTTCCACGAAACCTTTCTGGAAATCAACGGGACTGAAGGGTTCTTTCCACTCACCTTCCACATTTTTTGGTCTCATCCAGCCGCTGCCCTTATCCCAGATATTTTGATAGTTTTCTGCCCTCTTCATAAACATCTGGTAGTCGTCTTTTTTCCCTAATTTCTCTGCCATCTGGGCCAGGCACCAATCCTGGAAAGCATATTCCAGTGTTTGTCCGGCTCCATCATTATGGTAGCCATTATTCCTGTCCGGATTTGGATAGGGCACGTAACCATTGCCTATATAGTATTTTAATCCTCCCCCAAGCTCAGTATTATGTTCATATCCTGCTTTACCCATTATACCGCCCGGAAGTGCATTTTTTCTCATGCCTTCGTAGGCCAGGTTGATATCGTAATTTCGGATACCCTTCATATAAGCACTTACAATAAAGGGAGTTGACGATGCTCCCGTCATAACATAGGTGTAATTCCCTCCTGATGGACCCCTTGGGATCAATCCACCATCTCCGTACATCATTAGCATTGAGTTTACAAACTCTTCGGATACTTCGGGATACACCAGGTGCCAGAGTGTGTTTAATGTCCACTGCGCACCCCAGAATGAATCTGAATTATAGTGTTTAAACAAAGGCTTCCCATCTTCACCCAAGGGGATCTGTCCGATTCTTGGCTTATCTCCCGTCATGTCACAATACTTTCCATTTACATCACTGAGTATCCTTCGTCCCTGAAGGGCATGCCACAGATCGGTATAAAACCTTGACTGTTCTTTCCTGGTACCGCCTTCAATCTCAATTCTGCTTAACCAACTATTCCATTCATTGAATGCATCCTTTCGGACCCTGTCAAAATCCCAATGGGGTATTTCAGATTCCAGGTTCAGGCGGGCTTGTTCAGTACTCACATAGGAAATACCCACCTTCATCTGAACTATTTGTTCCTCATCCCCTTTAAAGTCCACATAGATACCTCCGTTACTACCTTCAAATTTCTTTTTTGCCCCCAGAAGTTCTCCGTTCTGCCATGCCTTCATTCCCCCAAAAGGGGTATCAAACTTCAGCACATAATAGACATAGGTTGCATTTGGTCTTCTACGGGTGCCCTCCATCAGGGCATACCCCTCAATTTCAGAGTTCTTAATTTGTTTTGCATAGCCACTTTCAGTCCCTCCCGGTCCCAATAAAGTCCCTAAATCCAGAAGAATATGCTTTTCCTCAACTGCAGGAAAGGAATACCTGTGAAATCCCACACGGGTAGTAGCGGTGAGTTCTGCGATGATATCATAATCCTCCAGGTATACCGAATGATATCCGGCTTCAACCTCTTCCTTATCATGTCCAAATGCAGAGCTATATGCCTCTGGTCCCTTGTGTCCCTTAATATCTCCGGTAACAGGCATTACAGGTATACCGGAAAGTTGCCAGGCATGGATATGACTGAAAAAGTAAATCCTGTCCTTCTGGTATCGGTAACCTGATTCCCAGGCACCGCCAACTCCCATATCGGGACTAAGATTAACCATGCCAAATGGCAGGGTGGCTGAATTAAAAAAGAACCAGCGGGAATTTGCTGCATCCAATAATGGATATACCAGTGAGGCCGGGGATGACTCAGCAGGAGTTAATTCACTTTTCTCCTGTGCAAGGGTCTCAAGGGCCTGGGGGAAAAGTCCGATTACAAATATTACCGGTAACAGGCCTGATCTGAAATGCTTTTTCATATCCATTTGGTATGCAATTAATTTTGTTTTTGAAGAACCATTAAGTTTTAAATCATTGATGAACCTGCAATCATTCCATAAATATCATAAATTCTTTATTGCCGGGGTATATCATAAGGGATCTATATCAGGCACGACAAATAATTTTCCGTACTTTTTATCCGAACGGATCTGCTCCATAGCCCTGCCTACCAACTCCTTTTGCTGTGCAATTTCCTGATTTCGTGGCAGCTTCACAAGTATGGTCATCAGGAACAATTGCTGGACCCGACCCACAGAAGGTGATTGGGGTCCCAGGATTTCGGCCTGGGGATGGGATTTCGCTGCACTTTCAAAATTTGATTGCAGAGCTTTACGGAGTTCAGCAATGAGTGCCGCAGAAGCCTTATCCAGGATATCCTTAACAGGGTGGCGGAGGGTAATCCGGAGAAGCCTATAGTAGGGAGGGTAATGAAAGCCCTGTCTATCCTCCATCTGGTTCAGGTACATGTTATGATAATCGCCATTTAGAAGTTGTTCCATCACCGGGTGGGAAGGATTTGATGTCTGGATCACCACCTTACCTCTCTTACCCTTTCTTCCGGATCTTCCGGCAACCTGTGACATGAGCTGGTAGCTTCTTTCAAAGGACCTGAAATCCGGGAAGTTCAGCATATTGTCCGCATGCAGTACCCCGACCAGGGCTACATTATCAAAATCGAGACCCTTGGTTACTATCTGGGTACCTACGAGTATTTGGGTATTCCCATATTCAAAATCAGAGATTATTTTTTCATATTTTCTCCGGCTGCGGGTGGTGTCCATATCCATCCGTCCGATCCTCACATCGGGAAAGAGAAGCTCAACTTCCTCTTCCAGTTTTTCGGTTCCGAATCCCCGGGTCACCATCTTTCCCTCTCCACAATCGGGACATAGTTTGGGAATCCCTTCGGTGTACCCGCAATAGTGGCAGACCAGGCTGTTTTGCTGCTTATGATATACCAGGCTGACATCACAATCCTTGCATTGAGGGATCCAGCCGCAAGAAAAACACTCAATGTAGGGAGAGAATCCCCGCCGGTTCTGGAACAGTATCAGTTGCTTTCCATCCTTAAGGGTCTCATTGATAAGTTCAAATAATGTCGGAGTGAAATGTGAGACCATTCTCTTTTTCCGGTAGGCCTCACGAAGATCCGCCAGGATTATCTCGGGAGATTCCAGTTTCCCGAACCTTTCATTCATCTCCACCAGGTTGAATTTCTTCCTTCGGGCATTATAATATGATTCATAGGAAGGGGTGGCCGACCCGAGAAGAACCTTTGCCTTATGCAATTTTGCCAGCATTATGGCAGCATCCCTGGCATGGTACCGGGGAGCAGGATCTGCCTGTTTATAGCTTTGTTCATGCTCCTCATCTATAATAATCAATCCCAGGTCCCTGAACGGAAGAAAAATGGCTGACCTTGCTCCGATGATCACCCTGTATTCCCCCGAAAGGGGATTATTCCTGGCCCTTAAAAAAGTTTCCACCCTTTCAGCATCCGAATATTTCGAATGGTAAATGCCGACCTGGTCGCCGAAAACCCGTTTCAGCCTTTCTATGATCTGGGTTGTCAGGGCAATTTCGGGAAGGAGATAAAGGACCTGCCTGTTCTCTTTCAGCATATCCCGGATCAGGTGTATATAGATTTCCGTTTTCCCGCTGGAGGTTATCCCCTTCAATAAAGTTACCTCATGCGTTGAAAATCCTGAACGCACATCCTTATATGCCTTCTTCTGATGGGTAGTGAGCTTTTGAGGGGGATTTTGTTTTCTGCCAAGATCCGGCATTCTGAGTGCCCTTTCGGAATACTCTTCCAGTATTTTTTTTCGAAGCAGTCCATTGTAGGCAGAGACAGAGAAATCCATTCCGGCTGCAAGGACAGACTTTTGAATTCCCTGGTTCAGGCCCTCGCCCTCCAGGGCCAAATCCACCAGGTGCTGAAGGATCAGAAGCTGCTTTGGGGCTCTTGCCAGCTTATCCATCAGCTCATTGAGGCTCTTATCGTCACGGAAGGATTCAGCAATCAGAGTATAGGTTTCGTACCTGGGGGAATAGGTCTCTTTCAGTCCCCTGGGCATAGCCGCCCTGTAGACTTCTCCCAGGGTGCACATATAATACTCAGCCAGCCAGTTCCAGAATTTAAGCTGATTTTCATTAACCAGGGGGTAGGAATCAAGCACAGAATTGATGTCGCGGATCCCTTTAATATCCGGTTCCTTCTCAAAAACCCGCATCACCATTCCCTTGTAACTTACCTGTCTTCCAAGGGGAACATGCACACGCATCCCGGGCTGAACATCAACCCCGTCAGGTATGTGGTAAGTAAATAGTGTTGGAAGGGGAACCGGTAAAATTACTTCGGCGAACATAGCCTAAACTGACAGGACCTCAGCTATATCCAATCTTTCCAGGTCGACGGTTTTATGCGTTTTAATTGCCTTATTGAAGGTGCAGTGGCTTATTTCACCATTGTCCATTCCTATCATGACTGATTTCTGGTCATCAAGTAATGCCTGAACAGCTTCATAACCAAATAAACTGGCAGTTACCCTGTCGTAAGCGGAGGGTGTGCCACCCCGCTGGATATGTCCCAATATCGACACCCGGACATCGTAATCCCCAAATTCTTTCTTGACTTTCTTGGCAATGGCAAAAGCACCTCCTGATTCATCACCTTCGGCGACAATGATAATATTGGCTGATTTCCTTCTCTTGAATCCCTTTTCAAGGTAATCCTTCAGTCCGGTTACCTGTCCTTTCATTTCCGGGACAAGTATGGCCTCTGCTCCACAGGCTATTCCGCTGCGATATGCAATGAATCCTGCATCACGGCCCATTACCTCAATAAAAAAGAGGCGGTTATGAGAACTTGCAGTATCCCTGATCTTATCTATTGCTTCAACTACTGTATTTAAGGCTGTGTCATAACCAATGGTATAATCTGTACCATAAATGTCATTATCAAT
The DNA here is from genome assembly GCA_963777115.1 of uncultured Bacteroidaceae bacterium. GTDB lineage: Bacteria > Bacteroidota > Bacteroidia > Bacteroidales > SM23-62 > SM23-62. The sequence goes on from CAVZPP010000016.1 coordinate 598,221, forward strand.
GGTTCCCGGTATACCAACAAAGGAGATATCAAATTCTTCTGAAAACTGCCTGGCACCGGCCAGTGTTCCGTCTCCTCCAATAACAACAACGGCATCTATTCCTTCGGCTTTCAATTTTTCGTAGGCTTGTTTTCTTCCGTCCAATGTGCGGAATTCCTTGCTCCTTGCTGTTTTGAGGATGGTTCCTCCCCTCTGGATAATATCACTTACGCTGTGAGCTTTCAATTCCTTGAAATGTCCGTGGATCATCCCCTCATATCCGTGCCGGATACCTATAACTTTCAAACGGTTATATACCCCTGTGCGGGTTACCGCCCTTATGGCAGCATTCATCCCCGGGGCATCACCTCCGGAAGTCAGTACTCCAATCTTCTTAATCTTTGCCATATGCTATTGGTGATCAGTAATTTGTTATTTATAGGGTAAAATTATTTCGGAACCCAAAATTAAACATTTTTATATTAATAAAACATGAGTTTTGATTTAAGTACCCCTATTTCATATCCGCTCCTGAAGTCTTTCTTTCACGGCAGATAAAAGCCAGCCGGGAGTTGAGGTAGCTCCGCAAATGCCAATACTTCTGATCCCGTCCAGTACAAAGCCATCAGATTCTTCAGCCCTACTTATAAAATGGGTTTCAGGGTTGACCTCCTTACATATGGCGTAGAGAGCCTTCCCATTGGAACTCTTCCTGCCGCTAACGAATAAGACCAGGTCAAAACCTGCTACAAACTCTTTTAAATATTCTTCCCTGGACGAAACCTGCCGGCAGACCGTATTATAAATCTTCAGATCCTTATCGGGATCCATTCCCAAACTTTGCATCCGGGTTTTCAGGGCATCCTGGAACTGAATATATTCGTTGCGGTCCATTGTAGTTTGTGAAAAAAGGGCCACCGGCGATTTTAATTCCAGCTCGGACAATTCCCCTGTATCACGCAGCACAACAGCATTCCCCTGTGTTTGTCCAACGAGCGCCCTCACCTCAGGATGGCTTAATTTCCCAAAGATCAGGATACTGCCGCCCTTCTGTATACTGCCCTCCTTCCCGCGTGAAGCGGAATAGGTATCCCTGATTTTCTTCTGAAGATTTTTTACAATTGGACAGGTAGCATCAATCAGTCTTATATTCTGTTCGCCTGCCCTGCGAAACGTCTCCGGGGGTTCCCCATGGGCCCGGATCAGAACGGTGGTATTCTCAAGTTTGTCAAACTCCTCGTAAGAAATGGATTCGAGTCCCTCTCCCCTCAGCCGTCCCACCTCCTCGGGATTGTGTACCAATTCGCCAAGGGACTGAAGCTCTTCATTATCAGCCAGATAGTCCTCTGCTGCCTTAACCGCCTTAATCACTCCGGTACAGAAACCGGAGCGTTCATCCACCTCAATCCTTATCATTGGGATCTCCTGCTATTGATTGTGATATCTTCATCTTGTTCACAAGGAGGTTTTCAAACCATGTCATTTGCTCCTCAAGGCTCATTTTTGAATTATCAAGTCCAATCGAATCTTCGGCGGGTTTCAAGGGACTGGCATCACGGGTTGAGTCCTGGTGATCTCTCAGGTTTATATTATCAAGAACCTCCTTCAAACTGGCCTCCAATCCTTTTTCCTGCATTTCCTGATGCCTTCTTTCAGCCCTTACTTCGGCACTGGCAGTCAGAAATATTTTAATATCCGCCCGGGGAAAAACCACCGTTCCTATATCACGCCCATCCATTACAACTCCCCTGTTTTCGGAGATTTTTCTTTGCAGGTCCACCATGGCAACCCTGACCTCAGCTATGGCACTTACCGAACTCGCCCAGCGGGAAACTTCAACCCCCCTAATCTCATCCTCAATATTTCTTCCGTTGAGCCAGGTTTCATATCTCTTCCTTTCCTCACTGTATTGAATCTCAATATCTATTATATCCAGTTCTTTGATCAATGATTCCTTCCGAATCTCCTCCTGCAAAATGAGTCCATTTTCCAGCGCATACAAAGCAACTGCACGGTACATTGCACCGCTGTCAACATAGGTTAGTCCAAGCTTTTCTGCAATCGCCTTCGCAAAGGTGCTCTTCCCTCCCGATGAATGTCCATCGATGGCTATTACCAGTTCTTCTGTCTTCTTCATATATGCTGTGTTTTCTATATTTTATTTCCCTTCCGGGGAATTAAAACCATAATTATGGAATGCAGTTTAAGCCTGCTAATTTACGAAAATCTAATTGCTGGAAAAGGAGGAAATATCCGTAGATATGGAGAAATGGTTTGAGGCACCTGCAAGGTGGTAGCTGGCCCTGCCATAACTGAGGTGGAACTTTGATATTCTCAGTCCAAAGCCCCATGAAAATCCCACCATGGCAACCTTGTTGGAAATTTTCAATTCCTGGCGGCGCTGGTAATTATAACCTGCCCTGAGATAAAAATTATCGAGGGGGATAAATTCAATTCCAAAAATCAGGTGGCGCATCAGGTTATCCCCGAATTTTTCCCACTTGTTTTCGGGAAGGGGTTCGCCGGTAATGGGATCAAAATCTCCCGGACTGCTGGAGGGATCTTTATAAGTCAGGTCAAGTTTCTGGAGATTGTGTGCAACCAGGGAGAACCGGAAGGGTGCATGCCTGAGTTTCTGGGAGAGTCCAACTAGAACCTCAAAAGGCACCGGTTCCCTGTGTCCTTCATGATAGGGCTTTATCTGGAAACCTGCATTCCGGAGCACAAATCCGGCAGAAAATAATTGGTCCCTGTTGGTATAGGTAATCCCGATATCTGCGAGTAAACCAAAGGAAGTGTAGGATTCAAGGACGGAATAAACCGGTTTCAGGTTGACCCCTATCCTGAACAGGCTGTCAAGTGAGCGGGACCAGATCAGATTAAGGGAGTATTCAGCCGCCTGGAACTCACCGGTAATATTTCCAACTGCATCTGCCGCTGTAAACTTTCCATAGTTTATATAATTCAATCCTGCAGCAAAACTCCCTATTCCTTCGTAATGCCTGGCATAGGATACGTAACCGAAATTGATATCCGAGAAGTAATTCACATAATTCATCACCAGGTGATTCGACATCCCTTCATGAAGGCTGGATGGATTATGAAAAGAAAGGTTCAGGTCATCGTCAGGGATACCGACCGATTTACCACCCAGGGATGCAACCCGGGCAGAATGGGTAAGATTCAGGAAGGCATAGGTTGAATTCCCGCCTAATTGTCCCTTTACAGGAAATACAATTACAAGGAGAAAAATCAAGGCAGAAATGGAAATCCTGAACATGTTGGGAATTTAAATATAAAAACGTGAAAAACGTGAATTTATTTTCGAGGGTAGGGTACTGTTAGTTTCAGGGGGCCGGGATATGATCATGAAACCGTTTGCGGGATTTCACCTGGGAAAGAAACAATCCTGTCAGTACCACTGCAATGCCGATGATTTTTTTCATTCCGAGCTCCTCTCCCAGCATGAACCATGCAAACACTGCTGTTGCGGCAGGAATAAGGTTGGTGAAGGTTTCTGTACGGGTTGCCCCAATGGTTTTAATACTGTAATTAAAGAATATGAATGCTAATGATGAACCGAATACTGCCAGGTAACCCAGGTTGAGAATGGCTTTTGCAGAATGTTCAATCGTAATGAATTCCTTAAAATCAAAGACCAGAAAAAGAGGTAGAAACATAAGGGTACCAAATATGTTCTGGTAGGTGGTTATACTATATGCACTGTAACGCTCGGTCAGTTTTTTAACCATCAGGGTATATCCGACTGCACAGAAAACAGCAAGCATCATCAGAAGTATACCGGTAGGATTGGCATTGATTGAAAAATCCCGGTTCATTATAACGATCATAACTCCGGAAAAGGAAATTAATATCCCGAGGATATTCATCAGGGTCACCTTTTCCTTCAGCAGGAAGTAGGCTCCAACAGGGACAAACAAAGGAATGGTTGAGACCATTACTGCGCCCAGCGAGGCATTAATCATTGTCAGTCCCAAACTTTCGGCAATAAAATAAATGGTGGGATAGATTAAGGAAAGAAGCAGGAATATTGGGATATCACGTTTTTGTAATTTCTGTATGATCCCTGAGAGGTAGCCAATGGCCGTCATTATCAGCGTAGAGATCAGAAGCCTTAGGAAAGTAATGGTAAATGGAGGATAAACCTCATTGGCAATCTTAAACCATACAAAGGTCATGGCCCACATGACCATGGCTGCAATCACTCCTAAATAAACTTTCAAAATTGTCTTTGACATCAGGGTTTGGGCTTAAGAGCTGGCAAAGATCGAAAAAAATCAGAAAATCATTGCACGCATAAGGGTAAATCTGATTTCCGGTGTGTAAAGGATGAATCACAAAATTTTTAGCAAAATATTTATCACTATTAAACAATCTATCATGAAAAGAAAAAGTTTTTTATCAGTCTTCTCAATAGTTCTTATTGCAATGATCACCATGGTGGCCTGTGAAAATAACAAAACCATTGGAACCATGGATCTGGCCACTGCCGAGGATGATGTCATTCTCGATATTGTCTATGATGATGTATTCTCCGAGGTAGATGCCGTAATGAATACCATGGATATGGTAGGCTATGTTATACCTGTCCTGAAATCCGGGCTGGAAGCCTTCGAAACCTGCAAGGTAATTACCGTTGAACAACCGGACGGTGCTTTCTTTCCCCGAGTTGTCACCATTGACTATGGAGAAGGTTGCACCATTGGAAAAAGAACACGTAAAGGGAAAATCATAATTACAGTTTCCGGTCCCATGTGGCAGGAAGGTTCCATGCGTGAAGTGACTTTTGAGGATTATTATGTGAATGATCATAAAATCGAAGGAGTTCGCACAGTTACGAACCAGGGCCGTCATATGGAAGGAGAATACGAAGGAAAAATCTATTTCACAGTGGTACTCGAACGCGCCAGGGTCACCACCGATGATGATTTCACCATTACCAAGCAGGTCAACCGTACCCGGACCTTTGTTGAAGGGGAGGAAACAAAATGGGATACCCGGGATGATATCTGGTACATTGAAGGTTTAGCTACCGGCGTGAACCGCAACGGAGTTGCATTCACCAGGGAGATCACCAGTCCCCTCTGGAAGGAAATCGGCTGCCGCTTCATCACCCAGGGAACTGTTCTTATCTCTGCTGAGGGAAGACCGGACGCCATCCTCGACTATGGTGAAGGTGAATGTGATCCGGAAGTTACGATTACCGTTGGAGAAGAAACCCGGACCATTAACCTTCGAAAGTGGTAGAAGGTTTGGAACTTACACTCTAGTTTAAACCCGGTTCAGGCCGGGTTTTTGTTTGATTTGAGTTGAGAAGGTTTGGAACTTACAGATTATCACTTATCTGATAATCTGTAAGTTCTGGCGTTTCAGAGACCGAAGTGCCTGTAAAAGGTTTGGAACTTATAGTTCCAAACCTTTTACAAATCCCGATACTTTTTCAGCGATACTTCCCTCCCCGGAGAGGCTTTTCATAAAGGCGGAGCCAATGATGGCTCCGTTTGCATATTGGCAGGCCTGCTCGAATGTTTCAGCCGTTGAAATGCCGAAGCCAATAAGGGTTGGAGCTGAAAGCTTCATTTCAGAAATTCTTTTGAAATAGTGTATTTGTTCCGGTTGAAATCCCTGTCTGGCACCGGTGGTGGCAGCAGATGAAACCATATAGACAAATCCTTTGCTGAGTCCGGCTATCCGAAGAATTCTTTCTTCGCTGGTCTGTGGGGTGATCAGGAATATCATATGCAGTCCGTATTTTTCACATATCCCCCTGTATCCATTATCGTATTCATCTACAGGCAGGTCCGGCAGGATCAATCCATCGATACCAATCTCAGCTGCCCTGGAGCAGAACTCCTCAAAGCCGTAGTTCAGCACCGGGTTCAGGTATCCCATAAGGACCAGGGGAATGCTGACTGAATTCCTGATATCAGAGATCTGCTTAAAAAGGACCTCAAGGCTCATACCATTATCCAGGGCTTTCTGGTTGCATTCCTGAAGCAGGGGGCCATCTGCCAGCGGATCGGAGAAAGGCATGCCTATTTCCACCAGATCAGCCCCGGCAGAATCGAGTTCCTGCAATACTGTTACCGTATCCTTCAGTTCCGGATAGCCAGCCGTTGCATATACCGAGAGGATCCCGGATGGCTTCCGTTTAAAAAGATCATCTATCCTGTTCATTCTGAAAAAGCTTTTACATAGGTTTCCATATCCTTATCTCCCCTACCGGAAATGTTGACAACAATCACTTCATCGGGACTCCAATCCGTCTTGTTCAAAACTGCCAGGGCATGGGCTGTTTCCAGGGCAGGGATTATTCCTTCCAGTCGTGTAAGTTCCAGGGCGGCATCCAGTGCTTCCTGATCCGTAACAGAGAGGTATTTTACCCTGCCAATAGATTGAAGATGTGAGTGAATAGGACCGATACCCGGGTAATCCAGTCCCGCCGAAATCGAATAAGGTTCCACTATTTGTCCATCTCCATCCTGCATTAGCATAGTATAGGATCCGTGTATGATACCCGGCCTGCCACAGCTAAGGGTTGCTGCAGTCTCCGTTGTATCTATTCCTTTTCCGGCCGCTTCAGCAGCAATAAGTTTTACGCTTTCATCCTGGAGATAATGATAAAATGCGCCCATGGCATTGCTGCCTCCACCCACACAGGCAATGATATGGTCGGGATTCTCCTTTCCTGTCTGTTCATTGAGCTGCCATTTGATCTCTTCCGAGATTACTGACTGCAAACGGCTAACCAGATCGGGGTAGGGATGCGGTCCCACTACAGAACCAATGATATAATGGGTATCAACAGGATTATTTATCCAGTCCCTTATGGCCTCATTGGTGGCATCTTTCAGGGTTTTATTCCCACTATGAACCGGAATGACTTCTGCTCCCAACATCTTCATTTTAAGCACATTGGGTTGTTGCCTTTCCACATCAAGCGCCCCCATATATACGACACATTTCATCCCGGTAAGCGCACTAACCGTGGCTGTTGCCACACCATGTTGTCCAGCTCCAGTTTCGGCAATGATCCTTTCTTTTCCGAGTAATCTTGCCACCAGGATTTGTCCAATAGTATTATTCAATTTATGAGAACCGGTATGGTTAAGATCCTCCCGCTTAAGATATATACCTGTCCCGTATTTTTCGGACATGCGTTTGGCATAAAACAGAGGTGTCGGCCTGCCTGCATAATCCCTCAACAAATTTCTGTACTCCTTTCGGAAGGATTCACTTTCAAGGATGTCCATGTATTTTGTCCTCAACTCCTCCACATTGGCGTACAGCATTTCTGGAATAAAGGCTCCCCCGAAATCACCGTAGTACCCTTTTGTGTTTACTTCATATTTCATTGAATTCAAATTTTAATTTCTACCCGGGTCAGATTCTTCAATTCTCCGATTCAGAATATTATGTTTTCTCGGTTTAAATTGTTTTGCCTCGATTCAGACTTGTTCAGTCCTTTCGGTTCAGGCCGGGCCGACTCCTCTTATACTCTTTATAAATTGTGCAAGCTGAACCTTGTTTTTTACACCAGGTGCAGTTTCAAACCCACTATTTAGGTCAATCCCATAAAATTGGGGATGGTCGAGTTCCTGTATTCCCTCCAAATCCCCCGGTGTCAGTCCCCCGCTCAGAAAAAAACCCTTTTCCAGGCTATATTCACTCAAGCGCTTCCAGTCAAACTTTTTGCCGGTACCTCCATACCCATCGCCGGCCGTATCAAAGAGAAAAAAATCGCAAAAGTCCATATATTCTCCTATCCTATCGAAACCACCATCCTGAGCAATACTGAATACCTTGATAACTTCCAATCCCTTTTCCTTCATCGCATTGCAAAAGGAAGGGGATTCATGGCCGTGTAACTGGACAGCCTGGAAATTCATTTTACCGACAATCGACAGGACCTCTTCCTGAGTTGAATTAACAAATACCCCTGTTTTCCGGATATTCTCCGGTAATATACCAATATCTGCCGGCGACAGGTCAGCTGCAAACCTCCTGGATAGTGGATAATAGATAAATCCCATATAATCAGGGGATAGCCAGGCAATATCCCTGATATTCTCAGGATCCCGCATCCCGCAGACCTTTATTTTTAAAATATTATCCGGCATTTTGAACCTGCATTTTTTCAATAAACTTCCGGCAGGCCTTGGCCGGTTTTTCCTGCTTCATAAAATATTCCCCGATTAAAAATCCCTGGTATCCGACTTCCTTGAGGTAATTTATGGTCTCCGGATCATTGATACCACTCTCGGATATTTTTAAAAAATCTTCCGGTATCTTACCCGCCAGGTCGATGGAAGTCTGTACATCTGTTTCCATCTTTTTCAGGTTGCGGTTATTAACTCCTACAATATCAACCCACTGGTTCAGATATGGAAGTTCATCAAGGTCATGTATTTCCAGGATAACCTCAAGTCCAAATGAATGCGCCATCTTAGCGAGTTCAATAAGGGTTGAATTATCAAGGACAGAGGCAATCAATAGAATAGCATCCGCCCCTAATGCCTTCGCCTCTATTACCTGGTACCTGTCGATTATAAATTCTTTTCGTAGAATGGGACAATTATTCACCTCCCTTGCCTTCATCAGGTCATCTCTTCTTCCGTCAAAATATTTTCGATCTGTGAGAACCGAAAGAGCTGCTGCCCCTGCATGAACATATCCCATTGTAATATCCACCGGATCTGCATTCCGGTTGATGCGGCCGGCAGATGGAGACATTCGTTTAAATTCTGCAATGATTCCACTGGAATTATCACATAACAGACTCTCCTTCAAAGATATAGTGGCCCGATCGAAAAAAGGACTTTTCTCCAGCTTCCGGATGGGAGAAACAGTAATTCTTTCCTGGACTTCTAATTTTTTGTTTTCGATAATCTGGTGGAGAATATTGCTCATAAGATCTTTATTGATTCGGGGTCAGGATTGGGGTTAATTATTCATCTCCAACAGTTTTTTAAAGGCTCTGAAAGCTGATCCGCTCTCAATGGATTCTCTTGCTTTGGCGATACAGTCTTCCAGACTCAACTCAGGAAAACATACCTGGAGAGCGAGTCCGGCGTTAGCCACTACAACATCCGTTTGTGCCGGTGTGGCAGTATTTTCCAGGACATTGATAAATATTTTCATAGCTTCATCAACCGTCTTTCCCCCGCTCAGTTCCCCTGGCTCATATGCTGGCAATCCCATATCAGAGGGCTGGTAAACCCTGTCCACTTCCCTGGTGATAACCTTACAGGGACCGGTCAGAGAGACTTCGTCGTATCCATCAAGACTGTGAAGAATCACGTATTGCTTATCCGTTTGCTGGTACAGATAGCCATAAATCCTTGCAAGTTCCAGGCTGTAGACCCCTACCATCTGTTTTGCAGGAAAGCTGGGGTTTACCATGGGACCGAGCATATTAAAGAAGGTTTTCATTCCCAATTCCCGTCTTACGGGTGCTACATTCTTCATGGCTGGATTGAACAATGGGGCATGAAGAAAACAAATCCCTGCCTTGTCAATTTCCTCATGAAGCTGGGAAGGATCATTGGAGAACTTATACCCGGCATATTCCATCAGGTTAGAGGAGCCGCAAGATGAGGACACTCCGTAATTCCCATGTTTTGCCACCTTGGCTCCTGCCCCGGCGACAACAAAGGATGTCAGGGTTGAAATATTAAAGGTATCCTTTCCATCCCCTCCTGTTCCGCAGAGATCAATCGTATCAAAGCCGGAGAGATCAATGGGAATGCATAGTTCCAGCAGGGCCTCCCGAAATCCGGATAGCTCCTCCACAGTAATGCTTCTCATCAGGTAAACGCTGATAAATGATGCTATCTGGGAATGATTATAGGTTCCCTGGGCTATATTGGTAAGTACCTTTTTGGCAGCTTCCCGGTCAAGGGTTTTATGCTCATACAGGTAGTTTAAAATTTCCTTCATTTGATTTCATTTATTTGTGGATTCTATTCCTTACGGGAAAATTCCCATTGTCGCCAAATTTTAGAATTCTTCCCAGTATTAAAATTCTTCTCCAATCTTTAAAATTCTTCCTCATCACCCTTTTCGCCGATCACCCAGTTGGTTAACAGGTCAATTCCACACTTTGTCAGGATGGATTCCGGGTGGAACTGGACACCCTTAATATCATATTCAGTATGGCTCATTCCCATGATTTCCCCATCCTCGGCACGGGCAGTTATTTTCAATTCCGGGGGAAGGTTTTCGTCAGAAACAATCCAGGAATGGTAACGCCCTCCCTCGAATCCATCTTCTATATTCCTGAAGAGATAATCTTCATTATCCAGAATGCTGATTCGCGTGGAAACACCATGGTATACTTTCCGGATATTAATCAGTTCGCCTCCGAATACCTCGGCTATGGCCTGGTGTCCCAGGCAAACTCCTAACATTCTCTTGTGAGGTGCAAGGCTGCGAATGATCTCCTTAAGATTTCCTGCCTCATCCGGTATCCCGGGTCCGGGTGAAAGAACCACATGGGTATACTTCTGCAGGTCGGCAATCTCCACCTTGTCATTTCTGAATACATCTACCTTTGAACCGGTAATCTGGTTCAGGGCATGGACCAGGTTATAGGTAAACGAATCGTAATTATCTATTACTACTATTTTTTCCATGTTCATTATTTTTATAAGGTTTGGAACTATTAGTCCCAAACTAATAGTTCCAAACCTTAAATATCTTTAGCCATTTCGATCGCCTTTTTCAGGGCCATCAGTTTATTATTTACTTCATTCAATTCATTTTCCTCGACCGATTTTGCGACTATTCCTGCCCCGGCCTGGTAGTAGAGGGTATTGTTCTTGCTGAGAAAGGATCGGATCATAATAGCATGATTGAACTCCCCGTTAAATCCCAGGTAGCCTATTCCCCCGCCATAAAATCCCCTGTTCTGGTTCTCATACCGGTCGATCAGTTCCATGGCCTTGTATTTCGGTGCGCCGGAAAGTGTTCCAGTAGGAAAAGTATCTCCCATAACCCGGACTGCATTATAATCCTCCGGGAGCATCCCTGAAACCTTTGATACCATATGGATCACATGGGAATAAAACTGGATCTCCCGGTAGTTTTCAACGGTCACATGATCGGCATTTCGGCTGAGATCATTACGTGCCAGGTCCACCAACATTATATGTTCTGCATTCTCCTTCTTATCACGGGTGAGCCGGATGGCGGTATCCTTATCTTTCTCATCATCACCACTCCTAGGAAAAGTTCCAGCAATGGGATGGATATAGGCTATCCTGTCCTTTATCTGAAGCTGGGCTTCGGGGGAAGAACCAAAAATCCTGTAACTGCCGAAATCAAAATAAAAAAGGTAGGGAGAAGGATTGATCGAGCGCAGACATCGGTATACATTAAATTCATCCCCTGTAAAATCCCTGCTGAACTGACGGGAAAGGACAATCTGGAAAACATCTCCCCGGTAGCAATGCTCCTTTCCTTTTGTAACCATTTCCATATACTCTCCGTCAGTCATATTGGATTCTTCCCGGGTATCGGGTTGGAAAGGATAGAGCGCAAAATTCCGATTGGAAAGCAAAGATTTGATATGATCCATCTGGCTTTCATAGCCATCGGTCTGGTTTTCAAGGATGGTCAGAGTATTCTGGAAATGATTTATCGCGATTATGATCCTGTAAACCGAGTAAACCAGCTCAGGGATACCGTATTTTTCTACAGGTTTTTCAGCAATCCTGATATCCTCGAAGTGTTTCACAGAATCATAGGCCGAATATCCAAAAAATCCATTGGTCCGGATTCGTGGATCCGGGTTGATGACCTCAAATGACTGGAAGAATTTATTCATTTCATCAGTTACAGAGATGGAGTCATTCAGCTCCTGTTCCTCTTGCCTGCCATCTGCGGCAACCCTTATGATGTGCCCGCCATCGACGGTGAAGGAAGCAAAGGGCTGGAGACAGATAAAGGAATAAGAGTCCTCTGATGTATGATAATCTGAACTTTCCAGCAGAATTGACTGTGGAAAAATATCCCTCATTCTCAGATATACGGATACCGGTGTAATGGTGTCGGCCAGGACCTGATCCGCTTTTATGGTAATTTTCGTTTTGCTCATTATTGTTCTGCTAATATTTGTAATGCCAATATTTAAGAAGTCTTGTTTATACAGCAAAAAAAAGGCTTGCCGTGATTGGCAAGCCTCTTGGTATTTTAATATTCCAGGAACAGGCTAACGCATCTCACAGGGTACTCTGTAAGAGATGTGCCACCACCATGTTCTATGGAAATTTGTTTTCATTTTATTCTTTCGCTAGAGCAAAGAAAAAGATTTTATTTAATTAATCAAAAAAAGCTGATCCTGAAATCACAGATCAGGCAGCTTTCAATCGCTTAATGTCTGTTTTTTCGAACTTCTCCTTGGCATATTCCAGGTCCACATGAATTGCCTTCTCATCCTGGGAAGGCATATCGAACATGGCATCAATCATAATTGCCTCACAAATGGATCTCAGTCCCCTTGCACCAAGCTTGAACTCAACGGATTTCTCAACAATGTATTCCAGCACGTCATTATCAAATGAAAGCTTTATTCCGTCCATATCGAACAACATCTCGTATTGTTTGATTATTGCGTTTTTTGGTTCCGTAAGAATGCTGCGTAATGTTATTGCATCCAACGGATTCAGGTAGGCAACCACCGGAAGACGCCCTACGATTTCAGGGATCAGTCCGAATGCTTTCAGGTCCTGTGGTGTAACATATTGCAGAAGATTGGTCCGGTCAACCCTGTCTGATTCCTTGACGGCAGTATAGCCGACCGTTTTGGTATTCAGCCTCTGGCCGATCTTCTTTTCAATGCCGTCAAATGCTCCTCCGCAAATGAAAAGTATATTTTTTGTATTCACCGGGATCATTTTCTGATCCGGATGTTTACGTCCACCCTGGGGTGGCACATTTATCACAGATCCTTCGAGCAGCTTCAGTAGTCCCTGCTGTACGCCTTCCCCTGAGACATCCCTTGTAATCGAAGGATTATCCGACTTCCTGGCGATTTTATCCATTTCATCGATAAATACGATCCCCTTCTCGGCAGCTTCAACGTTATAATCAGCAACCTGTAGCAAACGCGTAAGAATACTTTCAATGTCCTCTCCAACATATCCGGCTTCCGTCAGAACGGTAGCATCGACGATGGTGAAGGGTACATGAAGCATTTTCGCAATGGTCCTTGCCAGCAGGGTTTTTCCGGTACCTGTTTCCCCGACAAGAATGATGTTTGATTTATCAATCTCCACTTCATTCGTATCCTGGTTCTTAACGTGAACAAGTCGTTTATAATGGTTATATACGGCTACTGAAATGAACTTTTTAGCATAATCCTGGCCAATTACATATTGATCAAGAAATGATTTTATCTCTCCGGGTTTGGAAAGCTTGATCTGGTTAACATCAAACTCCGAATTTTTCTTCAATTCCTCCTGTAGGATACTGTGTGCCTGATCAATACAGGAATCGCAAATATGGCCTGATATACCTGCTATCAGCAAGTTTGTATCACGCTTTTCCCTTCCACAAAAAGAACATCTGTCCATTGTCAGGAGTTTTTTGTTTACTTTTTAACTTTTTCAAGCACTTCGTCGATCATCCCGTATTCAAGGGCTTCTGCCGAAGTCATCCAGTGATCCCTGTCAGAATCTTTCTCTACCCTTTCAATTGTATTCCCGGAATGGTCTGCTATGATCTGGTACAATTCTTTTTTGGCCTTCAGAATTTCCCTGGTGGCAATTTCAATATCGGATGCCTGTCCCTGTGCTCCACCCATCGGCTGATGGATCATAATCCTTGAATGCTTCAGAGCCGATCTTTTGCCTTTGGTACCTGCAGTAAGCAGAACGGCTCCCATGGAAGCTGCCATACCTGTACAAATGCTCGCGACATCAGAACTGATATACTGCATGGTATCATAAATCCCCAATCCAGCATATACTGAACCCCCGGGAGTATTGAAATAAATCTGGATATCCTTATTGGGATCGGATGAATCAAGGTAAAGAAGCTGGGCCTGTATAATGTTAGCCACATAATCATCTATAGGCAGACCAAGGAATATGATTCTGTCCATCATCAACCTGGAAAATACATCCATAGAGGCTATGTTCAGTTGTCTTTCTTCAATGATCGTAGGGGATATATAATTGCTCCAGATTGAGTTAAATCTATGCATGGTCATACTGCTGATGCCCATGTGTTTTGTAGCAAACTTGTTGAATTCGTTCGGGTCCATATCTGAATATTTTTTCGAAAGTTAATTATTCTCAGACAAATAGTTATTTATTCTCAAACAATTTGTTGAACTTATCGATGGTAATCTGTTTATTATCAAGCTTGATGTTTTCCCGAATATAGGCCATTACCTTCGTTTCAAGTATCCTCTCGATATTCCTTCTTTGTTCTTCCTCGTTCTTCAACATCTCTGCTGCATAACTTTCCAGGTTCTCCTCGGGAACATCCATCATGCCGTATTGCTGGAACTGCATAAGGGCCATTTCTTTGGCAGATTCCTTAACTTCTTCAGGCTCTACCTTGATTTCCTGCTCTTTCACAATTTTGTCACGGATAAGCTGCCATTTGAGATCATCTTCAAACTTTGGAAAATCCTCAGAAATCTGCTCTGCAGTAAATTTATCCTCGTTTACAAGGAGAAGCCAGCGCTTCAGGAATTCCACCGGAAGATCAAACTTGAATTTTTTGAGTACAAATTTCTTTGCATCAATCGTAAAGCGGTATTCAGCATCTCGGGAAAGACCTGTTTTAAGTTCTTCTGTAATCTTTACTTCAAACTCTTCCATAGATTTAACCTCATCCTTGCCATAAAGCTTATCAAACATCTCCTGGTTGATTTCGGCCTTCTGGAATTTGGAAATCTCCTTAATCGTAAAACGGAAATTGGGAGCGATTTCCATCACCTGGGCTTTATCAATTTTCAGCAGGGAAGCTACTTCAGTTTCATTTGGCAATGCCTTACGGATATCGAAATCAACATGATCTCCGGTCTGCCTTGCTGTAAATGAGGTTTTAATCTTTTTGTCCTTGACGACCTCCAGGGATAAGCTTGCATCTTCTGACTGAATTCCATCCTCGATAGGATTTCCTTCCTTATCAATTTGCACAAAATCTCCCTTCAGGGTTTCTGATCCTTCAATTTGTTCGACATTGATCATTTCGCCCATTCTGCCCGCATATGAATTCTTTGTCTCATCGAGCATCTTCTTGTCGATCTGGATCTCATACATGGGTACTTTGTCCTTCTGGCTCAGAGAAATTTCAAGTTCCGGGGCCAGTCCAATGTCAAAATCAAATTCAAACTCACTTTGCTTTTCCCAGTCGATATCTTTCTCCTGCTGTTCCTTTGGCAGTGGTTCGCCCAGAATCCTGATATCCTCTTCTTTCAGGTAATTTCCTAATGACTCACTTACGAGTTTATTTATCTCCTCAACCATTACGGGTGTGCGATACATCTTACGTACCAGTCCCGCAGGCACTTTCCCGGGCCTGAATCCATTGAGAGAAACCTTTTTCCTGTGGTCCTTCAGTACCTCTTCAACCCTCTCATTATAGTCGGCTTCTTCGATTTTGATCTTAAGTGTCGCATTTAATGCGTCTACATTTTCCTTGGTAATATTCATTCTTACAATTGTTAAAAACCGCCAGGATAGCAATACAGTATCGCTATCCTGGCGGCTGTTTCTGTTATTAAGTGCGGATGAAGGGACTCGAACCCCCACGCCTTGCGGCACTAGATCCTAAGTCTAGCGCGTCTACCAATTCCGCCACATCCGCAAAATTCGATCGCAAATTTATTCTTTTTTTCTGGAAAAAGTCAACGGAGTTCAAAATTCTTACCCAGGTAAACATTTCTTACCTGTTCATCTTGGGCCAAATCATCGGCTGATCCGGCTTTAAGAATATTGCCTTCAAAAAGGAGATAAGCCCTGTCTGTTATGGTAAGCGTTTCATGTACATTATGATCAGTGATCAGGATGCCTATATTCTTGCTTTTAAGGTTTGAAACTATTTCCTGAATATCTTCAACAGCGATCGGATCAACTCCTGCGAAAGGTTCATCAAGCAGTATGAATTTCGGACTCAAGGCCAGGGCTCTCGCTATTTCTGTACGGCGACGCTCCCCTCCCGACAAGGTAGCACCAAAACTTTTTCTGATTTTTTCAAGTCTGAATTCCCTCAGGAGATCTTCGGCCCTTTCCATCTGTGCCTCACGTTCAAGATCTGACATTTCCAGTACAGCATAGAGATTATCCTCAATACTTAATTTTCTGAACACAGAAGCTTCCTGGGCCAGGTAACCTATACCAAGCCTGGCCCTTTTATAGACAGGATATTTTGTGATGTCCTTGTCATCAACATAAATTTTTCCTTCATTCGGGGAGATCAGTCCAACGATCATATAAAAAGTAGTGGTCTTCCCGGCCCCGTTAGGTCCGAGCAATCCGACTATCTCTCCCTGTTCCACCTCGATGGAAACTCTTTTAACAACCGTCCGGCTGCGGTATCTTTTTACAAGCTTGCTGGTATGCAGTCTCATGGGTATAGAACGGGATTTATGTAAAATTGTTTTTACTAATGATTTACTTAATCCTCAAATTCATCAGGATCATAATCTTCTTCCTCGAAATTTTCAGAGCCACCATCAGACCCGGAATCATCCTTGCCCGATTTTTTCTTATCCTCCTGAGTTTCATCTAAATCCTCCTGAGTTTCCTCTGAATCATCCTGGGTTTCATCTGAATCATCCTGGGTTTCAGGATCGCCCTTTTTCTTTTTGGAATTTTGAGTGTCTGTATCCTTAGATTTTTTTTGCTTTCTTTTCTGCCTTCTTTTTCGCCCTTTGTTTTCTGGCCTTAGCTGCTTCCTCCTTTTCTTTTTCTTCTTCCAGCTCTGCTTCCAGTTCTCTTTTGCGAACGATCCTGCGGGAAATTTTAATCCCAGCTTCATAAAGGATTATCAGGGGAAATGACACTAGTACCTGACTGAAAATATCGGGAGGTGTAATAATTGCTGAGAGAGCCAGGATCAGGACCAGGGAATGCCTTCTGTACTTCCTCAGAAACTCAGGTGTTACCAGTCCCGCTTTAGTTAAAAAATACACCAGTATCGGCAACTCGAAAATAATCCCTGCTGCCAGTACAACAGAAGCAATGGTTGAAACATAGGAAATCAGGTTAATCTGGTTGGTTACCTGGTCACTTACACTATAGGAACCAAGGAAGTGAACAGAGAGGGGAACAATCACAAAATACCCGAATAATACACCCATGATGAATAATGCTGAACTATAGAAAACAGCACCGCGGGCATGGTTCTTCTCCTTTGAATATAAAGCGGGAACAATAAAACGCCAGAACTCATTAAATACATAAGGGAATGAAACAACAAAGCCGGCGATCAGGGATACCATAATATGCATGGTAAATTGCCCGGCCATTTTAATACTGATCACTTCTAAGGGACTGGAATTTATACATAGTTTAAGGATGTTCACCAGTCTGCCAAATTCACAAAGCAGCCTGTTCGTGACAAATTCCGGCATTTTAGGAGCCAGAATTACCTTATTAAATACAAAATCCTTGAAAATAAATGCAATGATTGCAAATACCAGTATCCCTAAAAATGCCCTTATCAAATGCCATCTGAGAACCTCCAGATGCTCAAGAAAGGACATCTCATTCTCAATCTTTTTTGCCATAGTAACTCTATACAGAATAAATTTGTAACTTAGGAATACAAATGTATTCATATATTTTAAAAGTAGAAGATAATTGTATGTGCCGGAGGATTATTTGAAGGATTGTTATTTAGAAGTTAAATTTTTGAATGGATTCAACCGATTCAGAATAATTGTATAATTTAAGTGTTAAGATAAACGTTCTCAAGCGATGGCTGTTAAATCAGACATATCCTTGATTGATTACCTTAAAAAGTATTTCGGGTTCGACAGTTTTAAAGGAAACCAGGAGGTAATCATCAAATCTGTGCTGGATGGGAAAGATTCTTTCGTTCTCATGCCAACAGGGGGAGGTAAATCCATGTGTTACCAGCTTCCTTCCCTGATTATGGATGGAACCGCCATCGTAATTTCCCCTCTGATTGCCCTTATGAAAAACCAGGTGGATGCCATGCGAAGTTTCAGTACAGATGATGGCATCGCACATTTTCTTAATTCATCACTCTCCAAAGCACAGATAGAGCAGGTAAAGAGAGACCTGATTTCAAATAGGACCAGGTTGCTTTATGTCGCACCCGAATCACTTACCAAGCTGGAAAACATCGAATTCCTGAAAAAGATCCAGATATCATTTTATGCAGTAGACGAAGCTCATTGTATTTCTGAATGGGGTCATGATTTCAGGCCTGAGTACAGGCGTATCCGCCCCATAATCAACCAGATTGGCAATGCTCCCATAATAGCTCTGACGGCAACTGCGACTCCCAAGGTACAGCACGATATCCAGAAGAATCTTGACATGCTGACTGCTAAGGTATATAAGGATTCTTTCAGGCGGGAGAACCTGTACTACGAAGTTCGTCCCAAGATTAGTGCAACCAAGGAAATAATTAAATACATTCTGAACAATCCCGGTAAATCAGGGATCATATATTGCCTCAGTCGGAAAAAAGTGGAGGAGCTTGCGGAAACTCTGAAAGTAAATGGAATCAATGCATTGCCTTACCATGCCGGAATGGATTCAGCCACCCGATCCGCCAATCAGGACGGGTTCATTATGGAGGAAGTGGATGTTATTGTAGCTACCATTGCTTTTGGTATGGGTATTGACAAACCCGATGTCCGCTTCGTTATTCATTATGATATACCCAAAAGTCTGGAAGGGTATTACCAGGAAACAGGTCAGTGCCGGACGTGATGGAGGGGAAGGAAACTGTATTGCTTTTTACAGCTATAATGACATCCAGAAGCTGGAGAAGTTTATGCAGGGGAAACCTGTGGCAGAGCAGGAGATCGGCAAGCAACTTCTTCTTGAGACAGTTGCTTATGCGGAAACCTCCATCTGCAGACCAAAAATTCTCCTGAACTATTTTGGGGAGGTCATGGAAGGCAGATGCGAACATTGTGATAACTGCCTCCATCCTAAGGAGGAAGCCGAAGGCAAGGAAAATGTTGTCAAGGCCCTGAACCTGATACTGGCCGTAAAAGAAAAATTTAAAGCAGGCCATATCGCCAATATCCTTTCCGGAAATGCCACATCATCTGTTAAATCCTATAAGCATCATTTGATTCCTGAGTTCGCCAGCGGAAACGATAAAGAAATTAAGTACTGGAATGCCGTTCTCAGACAGTGCCTTGTTGCCCAGTTCATCACTAAGGATATTGAGAATTATGGTTTGCTTAAGCTCGCAAATCCGGGCAGGGAATATCTGGCAAACCCGAAATCTTTTATGGTAACACTGGACCATGATTATGAAGCTGCCAATGAGGATGCAGCAATGGCCCTTAGCGGGAAAACCAGTACTGTGGATGATGAATTATTCAGGATACTTAAGGATCTTCGCAAAAAAATATCCCGTGACCTGAATCTGCCTCCCTTCGTTATTTTCCAGGATCCTTCGTTGGAAGATATGGCA
Organism: uncultured Bacteroidaceae bacterium; assembly: GCA_963777115.1. Classification (GTDB taxonomy): domain Bacteria; phylum Bacteroidota; class Bacteroidia; order Bacteroidales; family SM23-62; genus SM23-62. The sequence goes on from CAVZPP010000016.1 coordinate 617,862, forward strand.
ATACAGTACCCGATTAATATGGAAGAACTCCATAATATCCAGGGAGTTGGTTCCGGCAAGGCATCCCGGTATGGAAAAAAATTCATAGACCTTATTAAGACCTATGTAGATGAGAAGGAAATCATCCGTGCTCAGGACATGGTGGTGAAATCCGTGGTAAATAAATCCGGTCTCAAGGTATATATCATCCAGAATATTGACAGGAAAACATCCCTGGAAGACATTGCATCGGCTAAAAATCTCCCGATGCCAATACTGCTTGACGAGGTTGAGGCCATAGTGAACAGTGGTACAAAACTTAACCTGGATTACTATATTAACGAGATTATGGATGAAGACCACCAGGATGAAGTTTTTGAATACTTCCGTGAAGCAGAAACTGAATCGATCAGCGATGCCCTCGAAGAATTGGGTGAAGAAGAATACACCGAAGAAGATATTCGGCTTATGCGGATTAAATTCCTTGCCGAACTAGGACATTAATGTAATATATTTGCTTCCCGGACGTCATACTTATAAAATCCCCCATTGGAAAAAGTTCTAAAAATCTCAAACCTGTCCAAAAGCTATGGTCGCATCAGGGCAGTGGACAAACTGTCTCTCGAGGTTGGACCCGGACATGTCTTCGGCATTCTCGGACCCAATGGAAGTGGGAAGACTACCACACTTTCTGTAATTTCAGGAATAATTGCAGCAGATACCGGGTCATACCAATGGTTTGGAAGAGAACCAATGGCATCCCTGAGAAAAAACATTGGGTCACTTATTGAAGTCCCTAATTTTTACCCCTACCTGAGCCTTTATAAAAACCTGCTTATTGCTGCCCGGATTAAGAATAAGCCACTGAATGATATTGAAAGGGTACTTAAGCTTGTGAATTTATGGGACAGGAAAGCATCGAGATTTGACACCTTATCCCTGGGCATGAAACAAAGGCTTGCCATTGGAGCAGTTTTGCTGGGAGATCCTTCTGTTCTTGTTCTGGATGAACCTGCCAATGGACTGGATCCGGAAGGGATTGCCGAGATCAGGGATATAATCCTGAAAGAACGGGATCACAAGAAAACCATAATCATGGCCAGTCACATTCTTGATGAGGTTGAAAAGGTCTGTACCCACGTTGCCGTATTGAAAAACGGTGAATCCATTGCACAAGGAAAGGTACATGAATTATTGTCTGCTGATGATCCGGTAATTGTTTCCTGCGGGGAAGCTGAAAAGCTGAAAGAGGAAATTATCCGGGCTGGACTTAGTGAAAGTGTTTTAAAAGAAGGGGATGAACTGGTGATTATACTTAAAAAGGGTAAAGAGGCAAGGGATATAAATGAATTTGCATTCTCGAAGGGAATTATCCTGGATCATCTTGAGACCCGCAAAAAAAGCCTGGAAGCCCAATTTCTTGAACTGATTAAATAACAGGAATATGCGTTCCATCATTTTAAATGAAATTACGAAAGCCTGGTCCTATATGGCATTCCGGGTTATTATCCTGTTACATTTTGTTTTATTTTTCCTGGTGGTGCTGGTAACCTCCCGCATGAATATTACGATGCCTGGCTTCAGCACGGATTATTTATATCAGTTCCCAAACATCTGGGAATTTTTTCCATGGATTGCCAGCTGGTTTAACCTTCTCCTTGCGATCCTGATCATTGTCATGACGGGAAATGAATTTACCTACCGTACATTCCGACAGCATGTTGTTGATGGATTCAGTCGGAGTGATCTGCTTAAAGGGAAGGCCTTTATGATCCTGATGACAGCCGTCTATAGCTTTTTGATGGTATTGCTCTTCTCCCTGATATTCGGCTTTATTTTTACCTCTGATTATTCAGAAGGGGCATTTACCAGCAAATCATATATTCTGCTTGTTTATTTTGTACAGGCTGTTGCCTACATGTCGGCAGGATTCCTGCTTGCCATTGTCTTCCGCAACACAGCCCTGGCAATCATTTTATTCTTCCTCTATCGATTGATTATTGAGCCGGTTATCAGGTTATTCTTCCCCATGCAATGGAGGCAATTTTTTCCCATAAAAGTGATTTCCAACCTTACTCCCACCCCTGAGTTTCTCTCAATTTCCTCCGGGAAGCAGAGTGTTGTAAATGGAGCCGATTCATTAAGTTTCAGGGAAATGGGTTTATTGGCAGAGGACATTCCTGTGTACCTGAACCTAATACTGGCTCTGGGTTACACTGCGATTTTCATTGGACTCGCATATATACTGCTCAAGAAAAGAAATCTCTGCAAGAGACTATCACTCACTTAATTTTCTCTTCTTCTTACATCAAATGCATCCCTGAGTCCATTTCCCACCAGCGTAAAAGCAAGAACCATTATCATAATGGCCATTCCGGGCAGAAATGCCAGGTAAGCTTTATTTACAATGATAAATCCGTAATGGTCCTTGATCATGGTGCCCCAGGAAGGGATAGGTGGCTGCACACCGATGCCCAGGAAACTCAATCCTGCCTCAATAAGTATGGCAGAGGCAAAATTGGCGGCAGAGATTATTATCACCGGGGTAATGACATTTGGAAGAATATGCCTGAAAAGAATTCTCATATCAGAAAATCCCAGGACTTTGGCGGCCTGGACATATTCAATTTCACGAACTCCAAGTACCTGACCCCTGACCACCCTGGCCACCTCCACCCACATGGTTAGTCCAACTGCTACAAAAACCTGCCAGAATCCCTTCCCCAGGGCCAGGGTAATGGCAATTACCAGGAGCAGGGTTGGAATGGACCAGACAACATTAATAAACCACATAATTATATCATCTGTCAGACCCCGGTAGTAACCTGCAAGCGCCCCAAGAATGAGTCCGATAATAAGTGAAATACTCACAGAAATAAATCCCACTGAAAGGGAAACCCTTGTGCCCAGTACAAGGCGGCTGTATAAATCCCTCCCAAACCGGTCTGTTCCCAAAAGGAACCTCTTCTTAGTAATATGATTATCCAGTATCTCCTGCCTGATTACTTCCGGATTCAGAATATGCTCCTGGCCTGTAATATCCTGAAAAGCAATATTTTCTCCCCTGTATGTTATTGATTTATTTCCAGGATCAAGGGGATATACGACATCAATAATATGGAATTGCCTCATGCTGTTGTACCCGGGATCTTCCTCTCCAACTTCCTTCAGTACCAGGGAATCACCCCTGAATGATATCTCCTTGAAAGGGATGAATTGAAAAACTGTTCTTTGTCCGAATAGCATCCTTCCAGGAAGGCTGCGGATAGTAATGGACTCATTTTTCCGTAGTTTCAACATAGAAATCCTGTACCCTGGTTTCTTCGCAGCGATTTCAATATGCTGTTGATTGGCGTTGGGACTTTTATCCGGGATTATGAGATATCCTGCCAGTCCCGCTAGAAAAGCAATTCCAATTATTACCAAACCTGCTACGGCCAGAGTATTCCTGAAGAACCTGTTCCCTGATCCCCTTCGTTCTTTATGTTCAGTTTCTGCTGGCATCTAATTTCCTTCCTTTCCAGGAAATGGAAAGGATTTGTCCGAATATACCGGTAAAGCTAACATACATAAAATATACGAGTTCCAGGGGTAGAAAATACCATAGAAGAAGGGTTTTTCGATAATGCCTTAAGACAGGCAGCAACAGGATAAGATCTGTCAGGGATTTTCCGGCAAGCAGGCCTAAAAAAAGTATAAGCAGGTCAGGTTTGAGAAAACACGAGATAAGGAGGAAGGTCAAAAAAATATTCAATCCAAATATCAGCAAAGCCGTTGAGATTATATGTATATCCCTGTAGTAACGGCTTTTTGAAGTCCATCTCATCCTCTGAATAAAAAATTCGGAGGGTGTGCTGGCCGCATGTGTGCGAATAACAGCATCGGGAGCTATGGTAAATCGTATGGAACCCGGATGATTTTTTTTCAACCATAGTAATAGAAAAATATCATCACCGCTTTCAGAGACTTTCTTATGGGACCCTATGAAATCAAAATAATCTTCTTTCCTGTAGGCCATATTTGCCGCATGGCAGAGTATAGGATTTTGCAATCCGGCTGACCCCGCAGCTATCGCTGTATGGCTGAATAATTCAAGTGATTGCAAAGACCCGGATATTCCCTTGAGGGATTCAAGAAACACGGTAGCAATCACCATCCTGACCTCCTGATCCATAAACCCGGTAGCCATTTCACTGATCCACCCGGACGATGCCCTGCAATCACCATCAGTGTTGAGTATCAGGGGATGTACAGCTGCCTCGATCCCCTTCTGTAAAGCAGCTTTTTTGCCTGTCTCAGAAGTGGAAAGGGACAATAGGCGGATCTGCAGATTTCGGTTGAGAAAGGTTTCTATTACCGACCGGGTATTGTCAGAAGAATGATCATCCACTATGATTACTTCGTATTTATCAGAAGGATAATCCTGTGCTGCCAGGTCTTCCATGAGCCAGCCAATATTTTCCCCTTCATTGCGAACGGGAATGACAATAGATACCATAGGATATTCATCCATTGTATGCTGCCCGGTTTGCAGCTTTTTCCAGCCCGAATGGTAGGTTAAAATACGGATGATATATAAAAACAGAAACCCGAAGGATATGATCCATAGAACTTGCATAGGAACTCAGGCCTTATCAAGGATCTTACCTACTTCATCCATAAAATATTTGAGATTTACAGGTTTTATTATGAATCCCTGGCAACCTTCTTCCTCTGCCTTTTTCTTTTCGTCATTCAGTACATTGGCAGTCTGTACGATAATGGGCAGATCCGGTTTGGTTTTACGGATCTGCCGCATAGCCTCCAGTCCATTCATTTCCGGTAGCTGGATATCCATCAACACAAGGTCCGGTTCATCACTTCCAAGGCAGATCCTGACTGCTTCCTTCCCGTTAACGGCAAATAAAACCCTGGCATTGCAGCGTTTGAGTATTCCTTCCAGCAATTTATAATTAATGTAATCGTCTTCAACGATAAGTACCGTACGTCCTTCCCAGTTCCGTTTCTGTATACCGGAAGTATTATCTCTGGATTCGTAGATAGATTCCCGGACCTTCTCATACGGAAGAGTAAAGTAAAAGGTAGTGCCTTTCCCTGGATCGGACTTAAGCCAGATCTTTCCATCCATCAGGTCAAGAAAACCCCTGCAGATCGCAAGTCCAAGTCCGGACCCCCGGTACTGCCTGGTCGAGGAGTTGTCTCCCTGGACAAACTGGCCAAAGATTATTTCCTTTAGTTCCGGGCTGATCTCGGGACCGGTATTATATACATGGAAAAGAAGCTCTTTATTTTTATTCCGGAGCTTATAACCGAATCCAATTTCTCCTTTGTTCGCAAATTTGATGGCATTTCCTATAAGGTTCACCAGGATCTGTCTTACCTTAACCTGGTCTGTAATGATCCAGGCCTCCTCATCCTCCAGAGCTGTCTCAGATGATAGCTTAATCTTTTTATTTATCAGAACAAGTTCCGATTTATAATAATCATTGAGTTCCTTGATCAGGTGGTTCAGGTTAAAATTTTCCCTGTTAATAATAACCTGGTTCGCTTCAATCCGGGAAATGTCCATGATACCATCCAGGAGATTCAGCAAGACATTGCCACTGCTGGTAATAAGGTTCAGGTATTCCTTATGTTTCTCTGAAGTCAGGTCAGGATCAGCAAGCAGGCTTGTTAGTCCCAGAATCCCATTCATGGGGGTACGGATCTCATGTGACATATTGGCCAGAAAGGCTGTCTTCAATTGGTTTGAAGTATCAGCTTCCTTTTTTGCATCCCTGAGTTCTTCCTCCAGCTGGTGCCTGTGAAAGGCTATGGAGCATTGAAAGATAAATGCCTCTATCATCTGAGGATCACCCATCGGAGTTTTCCCCTTGGTAGCAATTATTGCAGTACCATACAACTGTCCGTTCCTTTCGAAAACAATGCCATACATCTCATTCACCTTGGCCAGTTTCTCAAGTGCACTGGCAACGGTTCTGGAGATAATACCGTCGGAGGCCTCAAACAAACCCTCTTCGAACTTTGTGAGCCTGTTGGAAGTATTCTGCATTCTTTCCAGGGTATTTTCAGAAGGGGATACTTTCAGATTCAGGGGTTTATGGCCAAGTATACTCTGCACTTTTTCCGCCATGCCATCAATCCCGTCTAAATACCGGGTTTTAAGCTCATTGGATTTTGAGTCATAGGAACTGATGATAACCACAGAATCAGCTATCATCTGCATCAGCTTTTTCCCTATATATTCGTAAAGATCAGGCTGATCGGAAAGGCTTAGAAAATCAAGTGCAGTTTCAGATAGAAAGACAAGCTGTTCCTGGAAGGATCGTTCTTTTGTGTCAATACGAATCCGGCTTTTGAGCTTTTGAATTTCAAGCTCCAGCTCTTGTATTTTCTTTGACTGATCCATACTTGAAAAATACAAAATTCCAGCCTTACCCCAACAGAATTCCGATAATAGTAGCAGATAAAAGTGAAGCCAGGGTTCCGGCGAGAAGAGCCCTGAGTCCGTAACGGGACAATAATACCCGCTGTCCGGGGGCCAGGGAGCCTATTCCCCCGATTTGTATCCCGATAGAAGCAAAATTCGCAAATCCGCAGAGAATATAGGTTGCCATTATGATGGATTTTGTTTCGGCAAATGCTCCCGCTGCCTTAAGATCGGCCAGACTCATATATCCGATAAATTCCGTAAGGATGATTTTTTCGCCCAGCAATCTTCCCACGAGGGTAATATCCTCCTTAGCTACTCCAACCAGCCACATCAGAGGTGCAAATGTGTACCCGAGGATAAACTCCAGGGATAGTTTATCGTACTGCCCATGGCTGATTCTTTCAATCCATGCATTCATACTGGTCCAGTCCCCTATCTTCTGAAAAACAAAATTGGCCATGGCAATGAAGGCCAGAAAAACAAGCAGCATGGCAGCAACATTAACAGCCAGTCGTACTCCTTCACCCGTACCTTTTGATATTGCATCCAGGACATTACTGCCGATATTCTCCTTCTCAATCTTCATCACCTTGCTTACATCTTCAGTTTGAGGAACTATTATTTTGGATATCACGACAACCCCGGGAGCTGCCATCACAGATGCCGCCAGAAGGTGCTTGGCAAAAATCAGGCGTTGTACAGGATCGGTTCCTCCCAGGACACTTATATATACAGCCAGCACACCACCAGCAAGTGTGGCCATACCTCCCGACATTACCAGCAACATCTCTGAGCGGTTCATTTTTTCAAGGTAGGCCTTGATCATGAAAGGCGATTCTGTCTGCCCGAGGAAAATATTTCCAGCAACAGAGAGGCTTTCGGCACCAGAGAGCCTGAGGGCTTTACTTAATCCCCATGCCAGTCCATAGACTATGACTTGTATGATTCCAAAATAGTAAAGTACACTGGTGAGGGCCGCAAAAAAGATAATGGTGGGCAGAATAGTAATGGCAAAATTCAACAGGGGGGGTTCAATCACGCCGGACAAGTGGGATTTAAACAGGAATTCTGTACCTGCATATGTAAAATCAAGGACCTTGACGAATAGTTTCCCCACGAATTCAAAGAAAATCTGAACTGCCGGAACCCATAAAATGCCGATGGCAAGTATAAGCTGTATCAGTATCCCTACCCCGACAACCTGCCAATTTATGGCCTTCCGGTTTGAACTGAAGATCCAGGCTATCAATAAGAGCACGAACATTCCCAGAAAACCCCTTAGTATCTTAACAAGACTGAAATTAAATTTATCCTGACGTGGAACAATCTGTTGGGTTTCATCAAGCAGTACAGGAGTACCGGCATTTGCTTCAACCCTGTTCACAGTATCCCTGTCTTGAATTGCTGATGTTTCCTGGCTATTAGCAAGGAGACTGGCCTGGGAAAATAAAAAAATAATAAAAATGAATAAATAAGCTGGTATACGTGCCATGTTAACTCTTGGTCCTTTTATTGAGTTCATCCTGGATGAGGGATGCCTTCTCATAGTCTTCCTTACCGACCGATTCTTTGAGCATTGCATTTAATTCTTTAATTGTAAAGTCCTTATATTCCTCTGTCATATCCTTACCGGTCCCTGGAGTCGTATCAGAAACTGTATTCTCCGTTGAGATTTTTGATGTGTTTTCATCTTCAGAACCGAATTCGAGAACTATCCCCGCCCTCTCCATAATTTCTTCCGTTGTATAAATGGGACATTTAAACCGAAGCGCTAATGCTATTGCATCGGAGGTCCTGGTATCAATGGAAATTTTCTGTTCTCCATTATCACAGAGCAGTTTTGAATAAAATACCCCTTCTTCAAGCTTGTAAATATTGACCTCGAGCAAATCAATATGGAAAGATTTGGCAAAATTCATAAAAAGGTCATGGGTTAATGGCCTGGGAGGCTTTAAGCCCTCCAGCTGGATAGCGATGGATTGAGCCTCAAAACCACCCACTATTATTGGGATTCTGCGTTCCCCGTCTTCCTCTGTGAGAACCAGTGCATAGGCACCGGATTGGGTTTGACTGTAAGATATTCCCAGTACGTTCAGTTTGATCTTGCTCATCATGCGTTACTATCCACACAAATATAATGAAATACTCCTTTTTCCACGGAAAAATATAGGACCTGAAGGTTTTTATAAAAGTAGGGCCTAATTTCTTTGCAGATATATCAAACTTTTATATTTTTGCACTCCCAAGTTTGGACCATTAGGTAATTGATAAAGAAAAAATTAAGAGGATGTACGCAATAGTAAATATTGCCGGTCAGCAATACAAGGTTGAAAAGGAGCAAAAGGTATTTGTTCATAGGCTTGCAGACAAAGAAGGCGATACGGTTCGTTTCGATGAGATTCTTCTGATCGATAATGATAAAAATGTTTTAGTTGGAGAGCCTACCATTAACGGAGCTATGATCACCGGAAAGGTTATTTCTCATCCCAAGGCAGATAAGGTTCAGGTTTTCAAGAAAAAGAGACGTAAAGGATATAAGGTTCATAATGGACATCGTCAGTATATGACTGAGATCGTGATCCAGGACATTATAGAGAAGGGTGCTGCGAAAGAAGCTAAGCCAAAGGCAGCTACCATAGCTGAACCCCTGGCAGAGGCTCCAGTTGCTAAAAAAGCTACTCCGGTAGCCAAAAAAGCTGCTCCTGCCGCTAAAAAAGCAGAGAAGGCTCCTGTAAAGAAAGCTGCTCCTGCTGCCAAGAAAACAAGCGCTGCAAAATCCGCAGCTGCAAAACCTGCAGCCAAGGCCAGCAGCACAGCTAAAAAACCTGCTGCTAAAAAGAGTCCAGCGAAAGCAGCTCCTAAGAAGCCCGCAGCAGACGATAAAGGCAAAGAATAATAATTAAATAATATAAGCCATGGCACATAAGAAAGGGGCAGGAAGCTCCAGAAATGGTAGAGATTCAGAAAGTAAAAGATTAGGTGTTAAACTTTACGGGGGACAGGTAGCCAAAGCAGGCAATATCATCGTACGCCAGAGGGGAACCGTCCACCATCCGGGGGATAATGTTGGTATGGGAAAAGATCATACCCTGTTCGCCCTGATCGACGGAACCGTTACTTTCAGAAAAAAAAGAGACAATAAATCTTTTGTATCAGTAGCTCCTGTTGAGGAGTAGGGATTACAATTTCGAAAAGACCAATCTCCTGCGACTGCCAATATTAATGGTATGTTTCAGGAGATTTTTTTTATACTTTTACTGACAAACATTGAATTATGCTGACGATTTCCTTTATCAGAGAAAACCGGGATGAATTAATCGAAAGATTGAAAATTAAAAATTTCCAGGCCGAAGAATTGATCGATAAGATCATTGAAGCAGATAATGAAAGAAGGTCCCTTCAGTTGAAACAGGACAATCTTCAGGCAGAGATGAATGCTCTTTCAAAGGAGATCGGGGCAATGTTCAAGGCCGGGAAACAGGAAGAAGCCAATAAGGCCAAAGAGGCTACGGTTAACCTGAAGGAGGAGATCCGTGTACTTCAGCAGGCTCAGGCTGAAGTCATCAGCCTACTACATGATTTTCTGGTACAGGTCCCTAATATTCCACATGAATCCGTGCCTCCCGGAAAAGGCGAAAATGACAATGTAGTGCTAAGGCAGGGTGGGGATATGCCGGATCTCGAAGAAGGTTCAGTTCCGCACTGGGATCTGATTACAAGGTATGATATCATTGACTTTGAGCTTGGAAACAAACTGACCGGTGCAGGATTTCCCGTATACAAGGGAAAGGGCGCCAAACTCCAGAGAGCCCTGATTAGCTTCTTCCTTGATGAAAATATCGAGGGAGGCTACGGCGAAGTAATGCCTCCCCTCCTGGTAAACGAGGATTCCGGATTTGGAACGGGACAATTACCCGATAAAGAAGGACAAATGTACCATATGCAGGAGGATAATTATTACCTTATTCCCACTGCTGAGGTTCCGGTTACCAATATCTTCAGGGATGAGATTCTGAAGGCCGGTGATCTTCCCGTTCGCCTGACTGCTTATACTCCATGTTTCAGGAGGGAAGCAGGTTCCTGGGGGAAGGATGTTCGGGGACTAAACCGATTGCATCAGTTTGACAAGGTGGAAATTGTCCAGATCCAGCATCCTGATCGTTCCTATGAAACCCTGGAGGAAATGGCATCACATATTGAGAAACTTATCCAGAAACTTGGACTGCCCTACCGGGTTTTGAAACTTTGCGGTGGCGATCTCAGTTTTACCTCTGCCCTGACCTATGATTTTGAGGTTTTCTCTGCGGCTCAGAAGAAATGGCTCGAGGTCAGCTCAGTGTCTAATTTTGAATCCTACCAGGCAAATCGTCTTAAATTAAGATACCGGGAGGAGGGTGATAAAAAGAATCGTCCGGCTCATACACTGAACGGAAGCTCACTGGCCCTTCCCAGAATTCTCGCCGCCATACTTGAGAATTATCAGTCCCCTGAAGGAATCCGCATACCAGAAGTCCTTACCCCTTATACGGGCTTTAACTTAATCCCCTGATTATGAGATCGAATAAATTTCGTTCTCTTACACCTCCTTCTCATCCTGATATCATCCCAATGCAAACTGGAGGAAGCCGGGAACAAGGTTTATTCTGAAGCTGACAGCCTCCTCACCCTGACTCTGGCTATTCAATCCAGGATAGGCTCTCCGGAGATACAGAGGATGCATGATTTCCAGTCCGAGATAAACGCGGATATAATTATTCTCAAGGATCTTGGAAATGAAGATACATCCCTGATCTCTTACCGGGAATTATCCAATGGACTCGGACAGTGTATGCAGGCTTGCAACCAGTTCCATGAGGAAGCATTCATGCTGGAAAGTTCACTACGGGAAATTATGGAACAGTCCATTGAAAAAGGCGCCAACATAAACAAGCTGGAAGAGATGCTGAAATACGAGATCCAAAATTACAGGGACCTGTATCAACGGACAGACAGCAGTTTGAAACTGGTAATGTACCAGGCCAAAATCTATTATAATCTTAAACCAGAAATTGACCGGATCAAAGAACAGGAACAATTAAAGTGAACGATCAGAAAAAGGCATACCTCTACGCCGGGATAGCAATTTTTTTCTGGTCCACCGTTGCCTCTGCCTTTAAAATCGGACTGGAGAAGATCAGCTATATCCAATTCCTGTTTTTCGCTGCAGTTAGCTCATTCCTCATCCTACTGCTCATCAATGTTTTTACAGGAAATCTCAGAAAATTATCCGGCATGCTGCCCGGTGATTTCAGATTCGCTGCCTTAATGGGAGCACTCAATCCCTTTGCCTATTACCTGGTGCTGTTCAAAGCATACCAGATCCTTCCGGCACAGGTCGCCCAGCCCCTTAATATGATATGGCCCATCGTCCTGGTATTTCTATCCGTACTGATACTCAAACAAAAAATCAGGCCGGTCAGTTATGTGGCCCTCTTCATCTGCTTCGCCGGAGTCTGGCTTATATCATCCCAGGGTGATCCCTGGACATTTCGATTTCGCGATCCCCTCGGGGTTGCTCTGGCCACCGGAAGTTCACTCATATGGTCATTCTACTGGATACTGAATGTTAAAAAAGGCGGGGATGAAAACCTCCTACTCCTGCTGAACTTCTTCTTTGCCTCAATTTACATAAGCCTGTTAATGTTTTTTCAAAAGGGATTTCAAAACCTGGATGGTGCCGGAATAGGCCTTGCGATATATTCAGGTGCTTTTGAAATGGGCATTACATTTCTGCTATGGATTAAAGCCATGAAACTTAGCCAGAGCAATGACAGAATCAGCAACCTGGTCTATCTTGCACCCTTTGTATCCCTTATTTTTATCCATTTCTTCGTAGGAGAAACGATTTTTGTAACCTCAATAGCAGGTTTAACGTTAATTGTAATAGGAATAATTTTAGAAAAAGTCCGTTTGTTTTAATAAGTTTTCATTTAAAATGGATGAGGTTTGACAAGAATGTCTGAAATTTGAATTTTACTGTGGGATTAAAATGAAAAATCACTTCTCTTATTCACCCCTACTGTTAATTCTAATCTTCCTGCTTACCGTGGGAATGGTTAGCTGTGAAAATTCAATACTTAATCCTGAAAAAAACAAGCTGACAAAATCTGTTCTTTATGAGGTAATGAAAGAATGGTACCTCTGGTATGATACCATTCCAAATGTCAATCCCGAAGAATATCCCTCACTTAAGGCTCTTCTCGACGACATTACCCTTCAACCAACCGACCGCTGGAGTGAGGTGATGGGCTCTGAGGATTACTATATGCTTTATGACCGCTCCGAATACATTGGACATGGTTTCGGACTGGTGGACGATCCGGAAGGGATGCTTTGGGTCGGTTTTGTATATGACGGAGCTATTGCAGGGGCAGAGGGAGTCGAAAGGGGTTGGCAGGTCCTTAGTATCAACGGAGTGACGATCACGCCCGAAACCGAACTGGATACCCTGCTCGGAAAGAATGAGATTGGCATTGAAAATACATTTCAGTTCAAGGATAAACAGGGCAGTTCTAAAAGTATTACCCTTGCCAAGGAGATAATAAACATCAATTCAGTACTCTATTCTGACATAATCGAGGTGGATGGGATTAAAACCGGTTATCTTGTCTACCAGCATTTCCTTATAAATTCTTACGAGGAGCTTGATGGGGTATTTGCAGAGTTCCAGGAAAACAATGTCCAGGAAGTAATTGTGGACCTCCGGTATAATCCAGGGGGACAGGTGAATGTAGCCCAGCATCTGGCCAGTCTGATTGCCGGCACAAAAGCCATAAAGGGAACTTTTGTCAAGTTGATTTATAACGATAAGAAATCTGAGAGGAATATTTCAAAACCCTACCTGGATCTTGAAAATACCCTTACAACCACTCCTGAAAGGGTCTTTTTCATTACTACCGGGAAAACAGCCTCATCAAGTGAGGTCCTGATCAACGGATTAACCCCTTACCTGGATGTTTTTCTGGTTGGCGGCGACACGTATGGGAAACCCGTAGGATCCATTTCCTTTACCTATATAGATTCAACCCTTATCCCGGTTACATTTGACCTGTCAAACCGCTGGGATGAAGGTAGCTTTTACGAGGGAATACACGCAGATTCATACATTGAAGAAGATATTAAAATTGACTTTGGCAATCCCGAAGAGAAACTGCTCAAAGAGGTCCTCTATTACATTGAAAACGAGGAATGGAGCGGCTCCGGCACAAAGAAATCTGATCGCACATACTGGCTCCGGATGAGAGGGATCAGTTCCCAGATCGGCGCAATCTAATTAAGACTCCTGCAAAAAGATAAGATCATACTTGGTATTGACCCAGGAACATCCATCATGGGATACGGGATTATTAAGGCGGATAAATCTCCCGTCCTTCTCGCCCTGGGAGTAATTGAATTAAGTAAATTCAAGGACCACTACATCAAAATCCGGCAAATCTTTGATCGCACCCTCCACCTGATCGACCAGTACCATCCTGATGAGCTGGCTATTGAAGCCCCATTTTACGGCAAAAATGTGCAGTCCATGCTTAAACTCGGGAGGGCCCAGGGAGCAGCTATTTCTGCAGCCCTTCTAAGGGATATGCCAATTTTTGAATACGCACCAAAGAAAATTAAGATGGCTATAACGGGACAGGGAAATGCTTCCAAGGAGCAGGTTGCTGCCATCCTTCAAAATATACTGTCCATTAAGGAATTACCCAAAAACCTGGATGCTACGGATGGATTGGCAGCAGCTGTTTGCCATCATTTTCAAAAGGATTTGCCAACTGCAGGAAACTCCTACAACAGCTGGAAGGATTTCATATCAAAGAATCCCGATAAGCTGGTCTGAGCCGATTCTACAAAGCAGAACGAATCAGGCTCGCAATTTCTTCAAATTCGTCCGGACTGAGCTTGAGCTTGGGTCTTGAGAATTCAGTGTCATGAAGGCTGTTGATTGGAATCAGGTGAATATGGGCATGGGGCACCTCCAATCCGAGTACTACAACCCCAACCCTCTTACAATCCATGACCTGGTCAATCGCCCTGGCAATTTTCTTGCTGAATACCTGCATTCCGGCAAGTAATTCATCCCCCAGGTCAAAATAATAATCAGTCTCCTGCTTCGGAATTACCAGGGTATGACCTTTAGCCAGGGGATTAATATCAAGAAAAGCGAAATAATCTTCACTTTCAGCAATCTTATAACAGGGTATCTCACCCTTAATAATCCGGGTAAATATTGTTGCCATGAAAGTAAAAGTAGTAAAAAATATCCTGGATAAGGATATTAAACGGATATCTCCAGTACCTCGAATCCAACTTCCCCGGAAGGGACCTGAACCTTGACAGTATCACCAACCTTTTTACCCAGTAAACCCTGGGCTATGGGAGTAGAAATAGACATTTTGCCTGCTTTAAGGTCCGCTTCAGCTTCAGGGACAATATTGTATTCCATCACCGCATTATTACCAACATTCCGGATTTTGACCCGGGTCAGTATTGATACCGTATCAGTATTCACCTGGGATTCATCAAGAATCCTGGCACTGGCAACGGTATCCTGCATTTTGGAAATACGTAATTCCAGCATACCCTGAGCCTCTTTTGCAGCGTGGTATTCGGCATTCTCGGAGAGATCGCCCTTATCCCTTGCCTCAGCAATTTGTTTGGATATGGATGGTCTTTCTACGTTCACCAGCTGGTAAAGATCCTCTTTAAGCTTATCCAGTCCATCCTGCGTTATGAAGGTGATCTTTGACATAATAATAATTCTCCAATTCTAATAAAAACAAAAGAAGAATCCCGAAATCGGAACTCTTCATAGCTGCAAAGTTACAAAATTTTTATTTAATACTTACGATTCAGTATCTCACTGTAGATAACCGCCTTTTTAATCTCATTAACATTACCGAATAATTCCAGAATGTCCTCTTTCTTCCTATCCTCAGATAATGTATAATCATTCTCTGGTTCATCTACAGGTTCCTTTTCTATAGGAGATGTGGGTTCATTTTCTCTTCTCTTCCTTATATCTTCAAGGATCTGTTCCTCTTCATCAATGGTATCTTCAAGGCTTTCTCCTTCCATTCCCTGGACCCGGGGATCCTGGTTGACAGAAAACGGATTCTGTCCGCCCATGAATTGTTCCAGTTTCTCAAAAGGATTGGAGGACTGCCGTGTCACGGTTGAACTGGCAGATTTTAAAGTTTCAAAAATATTCATTGGGGCCGGTTCGGGCTCTTCTTCATAGGCTTCTGGCTCATAGTATTCCTCTTCATCCCCCTCAAACTCATCATCCCGTTTTCTTGCTTCGGCAGCCTGGGCCTCCATTTGAGCCTTCTTTTTGCGCTTACTGCTCAATCCACTGATAACCAGGATGACCAGGGTGATTACTATGTATAATATGCTGTCAGTATCCATTTTCATCTTGGCTTCCTTTTCCTTTTCTTTCTTTTCTTATTCTTATTAAATAAATTCTTCAACCAGGGATCCTTACTCTTGCGGCCATATTTCTGCGACCGCTTTTCCGTTTCTTTCATCCTCTCCTTAACATCCTGCGATTGGATCGCATATCGATGCTTTATAGTAGCCTTCCTTTTCTTATCGTAGGCTTGTTGCTCCTTTTTAAGTACCTTCTCATAATTACGTTCTGCCTGCTTTACCTTTCGTGACTGGGCTTGAACACCTGTACATACAAACTGCAGGAACAGAATCAGAAAAAATTGCCTGAGGAACAATTTAATTATCTTTGTCCCGTTTTTACCCATGCAATGAGCAGGTTGATCCGCATATCAAAATTAGGTCTTTTTTTTGGAATTCTGGCAATTTCATTTTTCCAGACAGGTTGTGTCAAGGATAACCAGGACCATGTACCCTATGTATACCTGAATCTGGTCCTTGGAATATCCACAGACCTGGCCCATCTCGGGAACCATGAGACCGCAACAATCACACATAATGAGAAAGGGGACTGGTTTCTACGGTTCAATAACGCCCAGTATCCCGAGATTCCGCTGGGAATGGGACAGATTATTAATGGAAACGGATTGATCATCCACCGGCTGGATGGTTACATCTATGAAGTCTACGATATTACCTGCACCTTTCAGGCCCAGGTGGATTATTGTGCACTGGAAAGGAATGCTGATTACGATGGAGTATGGGATTGTCCCTGCTGTAAATCCAGGTTCCTGTACAATGCAGACGCTTATTATGCAATAGAGGGACCAGCAGCCCAGCCCCTCCAAAGATATTCTGCCACAGTCCAGGCAAGTTCCCTTATTATCCGAAATTAATCCGGCTCTCGAAATTAATCCGGTATCCCGTAAGACCCCGGCCTAGTACCTGTAGTGATCAGGTTTGTAAGGTCCATTTACCGGAACACCGAGATATTCTGACTGCTCATCAGTCAACTGCGTAAGATTCACACCCAGCTGCTCCAGGTGAAGCCTGGCTACTTCCTCATCAAGCTTTTTAGGCAGACGGTATACATCAATATCGTAGGTGTTTTCCCAGAGGTCTAGCTGGGCAAGGGACTGGTTAGTAAATGAATTACTCATTACAAAGGATGGATGTCCGGTTGCACAACCCAGGTTTACAAGTCTGCCCTCAGCGAGCAGAAAGATGGCATGTCCGTCATCAAATATATACTTGTCCACCTGAGGCTTAATATTCAGCCTCTGCGCATCCTTAAGGTCATTCAGCATGTCTACCTGGATCTCATTATCGAAATGCCCGATATTACATACAATGGCCTGATCCTTCATCATCCTCATATGATCAACGGTAATCACATCCTTATTACCGGTTGTGGTTACGTAAATGTTTCCCTCCTTCAGCGCTTCATCAATGGTACTGACCTGGAATCCCTCCATGGCTGCCTGAAGTGCGCAGATAGGATCTATTTCAGTTATGATCACCCTGGCACCGTAGGATTGCATTGACCTTGCACAACCTTTACCAACATCACCGTATCCAAGAACCACAACTACCTTCCCTGCGATCATAACGTCCGTAGCACGCTTGATCCCGTCTGCCAATGATTCACGGCAACCGTAGAGATTGTCAAACTTTGACTTGGTAACTGAATCATTCACATTTATCGCCGGAAAAAGAAGTTCTCCTTTCTCCATCATCTGGTAAAGCCTGTGTACTCCTGTGGTAGTCTCTTCAGAGACACCCTTGATTTCCTTTGCCATCCTATGCCATTTCTGAGGATCAATGGCGAGTGTTTCTTTCAGCTTTGCCAATACAGCAGCTTCCTCCCTGCTTGAGGCTTCCGCATCCAGAATGGATGCATCATCCTCTGCCTTGGATCCAAGGTGAATCATCATTGTGGCATCACCTCCATCATCAACGATAAGGTTCGGTCCCATGTTACCCGGAAATGTTAATGCCTGCTCAGTGCACCACCAGTATTCTTCAAGTGTCTCTCCCTTCCATGCAAATACAGGTACTCCCGAAGCTGCAATAGCAGCAGCTGCATGATCCTGGGTTGAGAAAATATTGCATGAGGCCCACCTGACATCTGCACCCAGATCCACAAGGGTTTCAATTAGAACCGCAGTCTGAATGGTCATATGCAGGGAACCCATAATCCGGGCACCTTTTAAGGGTTTTTTACCTGCATGCTTTCCCCTGATTGCCATCAATCCGGGCATTTCTTTTTCTGCAATATCAATTTCCTTCCTGCCAAACTCGGCAAGGCTGATATCTTTGACTTTATAAGGTATTACTTCCACAGCTTCTTCTATTGTTTTCATTTATTGGGTTTTTTGCGGATACAAAGATAAATTATTTCCTGAACACTGACCTGGTATTTTCACTGTCCTCAACCAGTTGCTTTTTAAGGGCTTGGATATCATTGAATTTCTTCTCATCTCTTAGCCTTTTAACAAATTCAATCCTGATTTGTTCATTGTATATATTCTTGTCAAAATCAAGGAGATGGACCTCTATAGTTTTTCCATCGAGGTCCTCATTCACTGTGGGTCTGCTGCCAATGTTCAGCATTCCCTCAAAGCTGTCCCCTTTCAACCAGACACGTACAGCATACACTCCATCTGCCGGAACGAACTTATAACTATCCCCCGGGATAATATTGGCCGTAGGAAATCCTATGGTGGTCCCCAGTTTACTTCCCCCGACAATTTTACCTGTAAAGGAATAATTCCAACCCAGTAGTTGATTAGCCTTTTCAATATCCCCTTCTGATAAATTACTGCGAATCTCTGAAGAACTTACCTCTCCCGATTCAAGCCTGAGGGCCGGGACTTTCTCAATGCTGAATCCGAATCGGGAGGAACATTCCTTCAGCTTGTCAAAATTTCCTTCCCGGTCATGGCCGAACCTGTGATTGTAACCTACTACCAGATGACGAATCCCCATTCTCTTCACCAGGTATTCCTCAATAAAATCGCATGAGGAGAGCCGGCTGAAGGTTTTAGTAAAAGGAATGACCACAAGATTTTCCAGTCCCACTTCCTCCAACATCAAAACTTTCTCCTCCATGTTGTTCAGCAACATGAAACTATCATCCACCTGTTTAAGGATGGTCCTTGGATGTGGCCAGAGTGTAAGCAGGGTGGACTCTCCCCCATACCTGAGGGCAGCCTCCTTTAATTTCTTAAGGATAAATCTATGTCCCATGTGAACCCCGTCAAATATTCCAACGGTTATCACGGGACGCTTACCCGAAAAGTTATTTATGTTCTCGTACAGGTTCATGGCCAAATGAAGAATTGCAAAAATAATAACTATATTACCATTCCCATACCATCTGAATGGAAAAACCCGGAATTGTAAAGAATGATCCATGGCTACAGCCTTTCGAATCTGTTATAGCAGATCGGATGAAAAGGGCTGCAGATAAAGAGGGTGAGCTCACAAAAAACTCAGGCTCCCTGAAAGAATTTGCCTCCGGTCACCTGTATTTTGGACTGCAGCAAACAGATGCCGGATGGATATTCAGGGAATGGGCCCCGAATGCGACCCGGATATTTCTAGTCGGAGATTTTTCGGATTGGAAAGAACTGCCTGATTGGGAACTAAAATCACTTGCGAACGGAAACTGGGAACTTGAAATCCCGGAAGATAAAATGAAACATGGGGATCAGTTCCGGCTCTCAATTTATTGGGATGGAGGAATGGGATCCAGGATCCCGGCCTGGGCAACCAGGGTTATTCAAGATCCGGAAACCCTTATCTTCAACGCTGAGGTCTGGTCGCCTGAAACAACCTACAAGTGGAAGCAGGACTGGAATACTTCCAGCGAAGAGCCACCCCTGGTATACGAAGCCCATATAGGCATGTCATCTGAAGAAGAAAAGGTATCGGGCTACCGTGAATTCAGGGAAAATGTACTCCCCAGGATAGCAAAAGCAGGCTATAATGTAATTCAGCTGATGGCCATACAGGAACATCCCTACTATGGTTCTTTCGGTTACCATGTCTCGAATTTCTTTGCTGCAACCTCCCGGTTCGGGACTCCTGAAGAATTGAAAGAATTAATTGATGAAGCCCACTCGCTCAATATCAGGGTAATAATGGACCTGGTGCATTCCCATGCAGTTAAAAATGAGTTAGAGGGACTGGGGAAATTTGATGGTTCTCCCTGGCAGTATTTTCACGATGGAGCAAGAAGAGAGCATGTAGCCTGGGATTCGCTCTGTTTTGATTACGGCAAAAATGAAGTACTTCATTTTTTATTTTCAAACTGCAGGTACTGGCTGGAGGAATACAGGTTTGACGGATTCAGGTTCGACGGGATAACCAGTATGCTGTATTATGATCATGGTTTGGCAAGGGACTTCACCAGTTATGAGATGTATTTTGACGGTCAACAGGATGAGGATGCCATTTGCTACCTCAGCCTGGTAAACAAGATGATCAAAGAGATCCACCCACAATCCCTGACTGTTGCAGAAGAAATGAGTGGTATGCCCGGACTTGGAGCATCCCTGCAGGATGGTGGATTGGGATTTGATTACCGTATGGCCATGGGAACTCCGGATTACTGGATAAAAATCCTCAAGGAGAGAACGGATGAACAGTGGAACATCAGTGAAATCTATCATGAATTGACGCAGCGAAGGGCTGATGAGAAAACCATCTCCTATGCCGAAAGCCATGATCAGGCCCTGGTTGGCGATAAAACGATCATTTTCAGATTGATGGATAAGGAAATGTATTTCAGCATGTCACTTGACAGTACCTCCCTCATCATTGACCGCGGAATCGCGCTACATAAAATGATCAGACTTTTCACCCTTGCCACTGCAGGAGGCGGATACCTGAATTTTATGGGCAATGAGTTCGGTCACCCGGAATGGATAGACTTCCCGAGGGAAGGAAACAACTGGTCATATCAATATGCACGCCGTCAATGGTCTCTTGCTGACAACAGCGATCTTAGATACGGTCTGCTGAACAGGTTTGACCGGGATATGATACATCTTACCCGTAAAGAACAGATTCTCAAGCAGGAATGGACTTACCTCCTGTTTGAAAATCCCGCCGACCAGGTCCTGGTTTTTGGAAGAGGCGACCTGGTCTTCATCTTCAATTTTAACCCGGCAAACTCCTATTCGGACTATGGGATCCCCATTGAACCAGGAAAATTCAGGATCGTACTTAATACCGATGATAGGGTTTTCGGGGGACAGGGACTGGTGGATGCCGGGATAACCTATTTTACACTTCCGGATCCACATAAAAAGCACTGGCTGAAATTCTATATCCCCTCCCGTTCTGCCCTCGTAATGAAAAGGTTACCCGCACGTCGGGTACACGATCAGTAAACCCACAGAACCAAAACCTCAAGAGAACCAAAACCTCCTTAAGCCCATTTCACCAGGGCAAAATCCTGGCGATGTGGCAGGTCTTCATTCCTGGCATATATTCTGATACCATACTCAAATACACCTGCCATTTGCGGGGTAACCTCAACCCTGTAGGTGGTATGTCCATTGTTGCTCTTTACCTCTGAAAATTCCTTGGTATAGGTATAAGTACCTTCATCTGAAGGATAATTCGGGATCACCAGTTCCACTCCAATATCTACTGTCCTGAGACTGCCTAATGCCAGTACAACTTCCGCCTGGTATGACTCCCCAAGGTTCACCAGGTCCTTTGAAATATCAGGGTGTGTTGACTCAATGACCTCAACACTGTCCCAGTGCTTCAGAATAGCCTTCTTCCAGGCTGCAAGGTTTCTCGCCATTTCAAGATCACCCTTTTTCATCTTCGAGGATCTGGTCTCCAGTTTGCTGTAAAATTTGTCTACATAATCATTCAGCATCCGGTTCATCGTGAAATTAGGAGCCACCCCGGCGATGGAGTTTTTAATGTATTTGACCCAGCCTACAGGGATACCCTTTTCATCCCGCTCATAGAACAGGGGGGTAATATCATTCTCCAGCAGGGAATAGATGGTCTCTGCGTCCAGTTCATCCTGGTAATTCTGGTTATCATAATGTCTTTCTTCCATCAATGCCCATCCCGCTCCTTCGCGGTATCCTTCTGCCCACCATCCGTCAAGGACACTGAAATGCAGGCTGCCGTTCATTACCGCTTTTTCTCCGCTGGTTCCCGATGCCTCGAGTGGCCGGGTGGGGGTATTCATCCAGATATCAACACCCTGAACCAGTTTTTGGGCGAGTGAAATATCATAGTTCTGCAGGAATAGAATTTTACCAATGAAATCCGGCTTCTTGGATATCTCCACGATCATTTTGATCAGATCCTGCCCGGCTTTATCATTCGGATGTGCCTTCCCTGCAAACAGGAATTGCACCGGACGGTCAGGATTGTTAACAATCTTCGACAACCTGTCCAGATCCCTGAACAGAAGATGAGCCCTCTTATAAGTGGCAAAACGCCTGGCAAATCCAATCGTCAATACATCGTCCCTCAGGCTGTCCTGAACCTCCATGACGATTCTTGGATCCTCGAATTTCTTGGTAAGGGCTCTGTTCAGTCGCTCTTTAACATGCTCTATCGCCTTGGTTCTCAATGTATTTCTCAGCGCCCACAATTTCTTGTCATCTACTTTTCTAATCTTTTCCCAAAGCTTGAAGTCACCCTGATGCCTTAGAAAGTCCTCTCCAAACTCCTCCTTGTACAATTCAAGTGTTTCCCTGGCAATCCATGTAGGAAGGTGAACTCCGTTGGTTACATAACCGATATGTAATTCATCGGGAGTATATCCTTTCCACAGCTCGGTGAACATTTCCTGGGTTACTCTCCCATGCAATCGACTTACTCCGTTCACTTCCTGCGACAGGTTGATGGCCAGGTAGCTCATGGAAAACCTTTCCGCCGGATTATCCGGCTGAAGCCGTCCAAGACCTATAAACTGATCCCATGAGATTCCCAGTCTTGACGGATAATGCGCCATATACATCCTGACCATGCCCTCCTCAAAACTATCATGTCCCGCAGACACCGGGGTATGGGTGGTATAAAGAGAAGTTGCCCGTATCCATTCCAGTGCTTCAGGAAAGCTTAAATCGCTTCCCTCGATCTTATCCCTCAGCCTTTCGAGTCCGATAAAAGCCGCATGACCTTCATTGCAATGATAAAGGTCTGGCTCAATCCCAAGTTCATGCAATGCCCTGATTCCTCCAACACCAAGAAGCAGCTCCTGTTTGAACCTGTTTTCAAGATCCCCACCGTAGAGATGGTGGGTAATACTCCTGTCCTGTTCAATATTCTCTTCAAAATCAGTATCAAGGAGATATAATTCAATTCTTCCTACATCCACTCTCCATATCCTTGCCTTTAAGTTACGTCCCGGCATGGCTATGCTGATGGTTTTCCAGTTTCCTTTTTCATCCCTTACGGGGGAAGTTGGAAGGTCGGCAAAATCCTGGGGATCGTTTCCAACGATCTGCTCACCACTGGCGGAAACGATCTGGGTAAAATACCCATACCGGTAGAGCAATCCAACTCCAATCATATTCTTGTTGGAATCGCTGGCCTCTTTCAAATAATCCCCGGCCAGCAGTCCGAGTCCCCCGCTATAGATCTTCAATGAATCATGTATCCCGAACTCCATACTGAAGTAAGCTATTTTGGGTCCCACCGGATTCTGTTTCTCCTCCAGGTACTCATTATATTGACGATGGACGGATTCCATTCGCTCCAGGAAATCCCTGTCATTTTCAAGTTCCTGGAACCTGCTCAAGGGTAATTTCCTGGCTGCAATAATCGGATTGTGATGTGACTCTTCCCATAGTTGCGTATCAATTGATTCGAATAACTCCGAGGCTTCAGGACACCAGGACCAGTATAGGTTTGATGATATATCCTCGAGCTGTTTCAGTTTCGCAGGAATGGATTCATTGATAAGGAATTTTCTCCATTCCGGCTTTTCCGCCCGGACAAGGTCATTCATAAATTCCGGCCGCTCCTGATCAACATAAAGACTTGTACGTCTCTGGGCCTTTCCCAGGGCAATATCAAATGCTTCCAGGTAATATTCAACGAGATTCTTCCACTGAGCTATCCTGGAGATCTCCCAGGCTTCATCCCTGGCTATCTGATATTCTTCCTCGTTAAGAGATGCAATCCTGACTATTGCGGCTGCAATACCGTCCACTGTCTCATCATAATTATCATCGTCTCTTTCAACAACCCTTATCCCGTCCCTGACCTCACCGTACTCATCCCTGACCCATAATCCAAATCCGGCCAGTGAAGTTGTTACAGTAGGTATCTTAAATGCCAGACTCTCGAGAGGAGTGTATCCCCACGGTTCATAATAGGAGGCAAAAACAGTCAGGTCAAACCCGATCAGGAGGTCAAAATAGGGAAGGTTAAAGATCCCGTCATTACCCTGAAGGTAAGAAGAAACGAATACCACCTTTACCTTGTTTCCCGTTTTATTGGGCAGGTTATTCTCGCGGATCTTTTTCAGGATAGGATCATTTTCGGGATTATGCAGATGATGGGTCAGACAACAATTGTTCGGATCATTCAATGGAGTATCTTTCTCCAGAGCCTCCATCAGGTCTTTACGGGGACCGTAATGATGGGCAGGTATAAGATAAAATGCCACGATATCCCTGTTCATCTGACCTGAATTATTGATATCTCCTAGTGCATCTGTCAAAACGTCGAGTCCCTTGTTCCTGTATTCATACCTTCCGCTGGTAGCCAACAATAAAGTATTATCCGGAAGGTCCTCCCCGGTGATTTTACGAGCCACTTTCAGCAGCAATTGCCTGGCTTTATCCCTCTTCCCGGTAAAATCATCTCCCTGGGGCACAAACGAATCTTCGAATCCGTTCGGAGTAACAACATCGACTTCCTTTTTAAGAAACTGTTTACATTCCTTGGAAGTTAAAGTACTTACCGTCGTAAAAGCATCCGCATGGAGTGCCGCAAGTTTTTCAAGTGATTGCTTGGAAGTCACATTGAAATCATTGGATTTATCATCCCCGTCATACTCGGTTAGCTTTCCGTAGAGAGGCAGCTGATTCCCCGCAATGGATCTTCCTATTACTGTAGCATGTGTGGTAAAAATTGTGGCGACCTGGGGACAGTTATCCTTCAGGTAAAGAAGTCCCCCTCCACACATCCACTCATGGAACTGTGCAACCACTTTTCCCCGGGTAGCAATATGAAATCTTGTAAAACTCTCAATTAGTTTTCCTGCAGCATAACCAAAAAGGGCCGGTTCAATATAATCCCACTGTCCCGAAATTGAATCAAGCTTGAATGATTCCCACAAATTGCTGAAAATTTCATCTTTATTCGACATGAAAGGGGTAAAATCCAGAATGATGGCTATGGGCCTTCCAGCTATTTTCCATCTGCCCACCTTAATTCTAAGTCCCTCATTAACTGCTTGTTGCTTCCAGGGCGCAAAAAGAGTTTTATCCTCTTCAAATTCAGGATTCTCCCCGGTTTCCCTCCAGACATCCGGACCGATAAGGATATGATTGTCCTGTAAATCCCCCTGAAGGGATTTTGCTTTTGTAGATATAACGGTATGAATTCCCCCGACTTTATTACATACTTCCCAGCTTACTTCAAATAAGTAATCCGGTGACAGATATTTCGTTGCCATAGTGTATTTGAAAATTATGTTTATAACTACCTGTGGATCAAGCGATGATCCTCAGGCCTTCTTCTTGCCAGCGGTTGTTTTACTGGCTGGACTTTTCTTCTTCGCAGTTCCCGCTTTCTTCGCTCCCGCAGTGTCCGCTGTTTTTGTTTTTGGGCTTGGTTTGGTTTTTTTGGTTCCGGTGCTGCTTGCTTTTTTCGCTCCCGCAGTGTCCGCTGTTTTTGTTTTTGGACCAGGTGTGTTTTTCTTGGCCCGGGTAGTGCTTGCTTTCCTGGTTCCGATAGTGCTTGCTTTCTTCGAACCGCCACTTGAAGCTTTCCCCGATAAAATTTGCTTATTTAATTCATAAAGTTCCTTCTCATATTTCTGGATGATCGCATCCTTTTCATTTATGATTCCCGTCAGGTTAGAGATTTCTTTTTCGACACTTGTTTTTGGAACAGCCGCATTCACCCTCATGCTGAAATCGCTCAGAACATTCATGTAATTGATGAAGGCATCATAGGGTGTATCATAAGGATTGAAGTAAGAATGCACTGCCCCGTCAGAGAAGAATTTTGTGCACATATAATAAAAGTGGTCACTGACCTGCAGGTAATTCCAGTCTTTTCTTAGTACCGGATCATCGATCTTTTTCAATTGATCTCTGAGCTCATATAGACGGTTAAACGCCTCCTCCTGGAGTTCGTTCCCCAACCAGGCTGTAAGATCCCTTTCCTCATCTGCCCATGAAATAGGGTATGGGACATGAATGGCTGATACTACCTGAAGATTTCTGGCTACCTCGGTAGGTGTGCTAAAAGTAAAATCTGAACTGGCGAACACGGTCTCCGGGATGCTTTTCAGGAATTCAAATATTCCGGTTTCTTCCCATTGATGTTCTCCAAATGTTTCATAATCCATAAAGAGGTTCACTGTCTCCTCATCTTTTCCTATCTGGTTTAACCAGCCGACAAACTTATCGGTTGTTAAGGGATATTCTTCCCAACTCAGGTCCGAAAACCGGAAAGCTATATCATCACTCAACTTAAAATTCTTGAGCAGGACCTTGAGCTTCGGTTCAAGCGCATTGCAGTATACATAATTCGGACTTTTCCATCCCAGGATATGCTTGGCTCCTTCAGTAAGCATGGCCTCGTATCCCATCTTAGCCACCATGGCTCCAATATTATCTGAATAGATTAACTCCGTATTACGGAAGACTGCCGGCTCCTGATTGAAATGCCTCTTTAGCTTCTCCCCATGCTCCTCTACCTGTTGCCGGAATGAATCTTCGTCTTTCAATGAGACCAGTGAATGTGAATTTGTCTCTGCCAGGAATTCGACATGGCCGGTTTCAGCAAGGGCTTTAAAACTATCCAGAACATCCGGAGCATACAATTCCATCTGGTCCATTGCAATACCGGAAATGGAAAAAGCAATCTTGAATTTTCCCTTGTATTTATTGATTAGCTCCAGCATAACCTTATTGGCAGGCAGATAACATTTTTCAGCTACCTTTCTGAAAATGCTTTCATTGCTGTAGTCATCATAGTAATAATGTTCATTACCGATATCAAAAAACCTGTACCTCCTGAAACGGAATGGTTGATGAACCTGAAAATAGAGACAGATAGTTTTCATTATCTGGGTATAAATTAAATTTTACAAAACTGATAAATATATATCCTTCACTTGCCGGGCGGAGTTTTCCCATTTGAGGTTATCCACCTCTTCCTTACCATATTTTTTAAACACTTCTGAAAGTGCATCATAGTTTAATATTCCGTAGATAGCATCAGCCATCGCATCAATATCCCAAAAATTAACCTTGATTGCATGCTTCAGAATTTCTGAAACACCACTCTGATGTGAAATGATCACCGGCACATTTGACTGCATAGCCTCCAGGGGTGATATCCCAAAGGGTTCAGAGACAGAAGGCATAACGTAAACATCGCTCATGGAAAACATTTTGTAAACATCATCCCCCCGGAGAAACCCGGTAAAATGAAATTTATCCATGATCTTAAGGGAAGCGGCATGCCATATCATTTTTATCATCATATCTCCACTGCCTGCCATCACAAAACGAACATTGTCCATTTTCTGCAGTACCTTCTTTGCCACCTCAATAAAATACTCCGGTCCTTTCTGCATGGTGATCCTCCCCAGGAAAGTGACAACCTTTTCGTCATATCCCTTCCTGACAGAGATGTTTTCTTTCTGAACCACCGGATCAACGGCATTGTAAACGGTAACAACCTTTATCGGCATCAATCCCATAATTATTAATGACCGTATTACGTGTCAGGTTACTCACCGAGATGATCTTATCCGCCGCATGCATGCCGGTTCTTTCCATATCATATACTGCGGGATTAACATTCCCTCCACTCCTGTCAAAATCAGTGGCATGAACATGCACCACCAGGGGCTTTCCTGAAACTGCTTTGGCAGCCATTCCTGCCGGATAGGTGAGCCAGTCATGGGAATGGATTACATCAAATTCATAGTTTGCTGCAATTTCCGAGGCGATTACTGCATAATTTGCAATTTCCTGGTACAGATTTTCACCGTAGGTTCCGGTAAATTCAAGTTTGCCGGTAAAATGCGTATGGATATATTGTTTATTTCCTTCCTTATCATTTGATACCTGGGTATAAAAATCTTCCGGATCCGTATATGGAACCATATTGGAATTCACTTCAATGAATTGGATTTTCTCAAGAAGTTTTTCGTAATGGGGATTCTTCTTGCTGAGCTGAACATCATTGGCTCCGATCAGTCTGAGTTTGGACTGGTCTTCATCCCCGAATGCTTTGGGTACTACGAATAAGATTTCCATATCGTCCAGATATGACATACCATTGGTAAGACCATAACAGGCCGTTCCCAGTCCCCCGGAAATATGTGGTGGAAATTCCCAACCAAACATCAGAACCTTCATACCCAATTCAATTTATTCGTTCACACTGTAATTTTTTATCATCCTACGGATCCTGAGCAAGGCGGACACACTCCAGGCCTGAGATATGGCCCCTTTGCCTTTATGGGGAGGATCCCCGTCATAAATCTCAGATATGGATCCAATGCCATTTTCATTCATCTCCTCTTCAAATCCATAATATAATTTTTTCACAAGGGACAAACCCGATTGCTTGTGGATCTGCAGGTAAGCCTCGCAGAAATGTTCCAGCAGCCATGGCCAGACAGTGCCCTGATGGTAGGCTTCATCCCGGGTCTCCTGTTTGCCTGCATAGACCCCTTTATATGCCGGATTTTTAGGTGACAAAGTCCGTAATCCCCTGGGCGTGAGCAATTCCTTCTCCGCTACATCAAGGATAGACTTTTTCATTTCGGATGTGAGGGGTGAATATTTCATAGCAGCTGCAATAACCTGGTTTGGACGAACGGCTATATCCTGTTCCCCGTTTGTTACACAGTCCGCTAAATATCCCCCTTCAGGGTACCAGAATGTGGGCGCAAAGGATTCTTCAATCAAGGCTGGAATATCCTTCCATGCAGACATGAATTTTTTGTCCCCTGCAACTTCTGCGAGTTCCAGCGCAAAGCGGATCCCGTTATACCAGAGTGCTGAGATTTCAACCGGGTTGCCATTCCGCTGGGTAACCGGCATATCATAGACGACAGCATCCATCCAGGTAAGGGCTTTAAAATCAGCTCCGGCGTGCACCAGTCCGTTTTCCTGCATACGAATATTAAACAGTGTGCCTTCCCTGAAATGGTCCAGAATATGCTTGATATTCTTCCCATACTTCTTCCAGATATCAAATTCCGGATCGAAAATATGAAACTGCTGCAGGGCCCATATGAACCAGAGCGGAGCATCCACCGAATTAAAGGCAGGATCCTCATCACTTCCCATGTTCGGGAACAAACCGTGCATAAGCTTTTTGACCATAGTATCTGCCACTGCGAGAAATGAATCCCGGTCACGTATGGCAATAGTCAATCCGGGTAGAGCAATAAATGTATCCCTTCCCCAGGTCCCGAACCATGGAAATCCTGCGATTACTTCAGCTTTATTATCATTCCTGACGATAAATTGCTGGGCAGAATTAACAAGACTGTGGTAAAAGCTGCTGCGAGGGACCCGATTGGATAATTCAGTATCATATTTCCGCTTCAGGCTGGCTGTTTCAGCTTCTTTGGTACTTGCAGAGAATATCACTGATTCTCCGGCTTTCATGGGTAATTCAAAATACCCTGGAACAAACAGATCTTCCTTATAGGCATATCCCCGTTCCATTTCCCTCATATACTCAACATTATAATACCAATCCGGTACATGAACATATTCGGCTTTTTTGGAAAACTGCATAAAAAGATCGGGGAATCCTTCATACATCCTGGAAACCACCCCGTTAGAGACATTTCTGACCTTCGTATTTGCAAAGAGATTTGATTTGCTCAATGTATGAGCATTCCGGAATGCAAGGAATGGTCTGAACCTCATCTTGATTGCACCCTGGCTTTCTATCAGAGAGTATTTTATCAGGATCTGTTGTTCACATTCAACCAGAAGGCTCTCCCTGATAAGAACTATGCTGCCAACCCGGTATGTCGTCCGGGCAATGGTTTCAGCCTCAAAATCCCTTACATATTTATGTCCCTTCGGCTGAATATTATCTCCTTCATACTTTCTCACCCCAAGGTTAAACTCTTTGTCCTTTTCAATGATGGTAGCATCCAAAGATGATAACAGCACATGCTTTTCTCCGCCAAATTGTTTCAGCGGTGAAACCAGTAATCCATGGTATTTCCTGGTATTGCATCCTATAATGGTCATGGATGCATAGGAGCCGGCCCTGTTTGACCGAATAATTTCCTTATCAAGGGAATACTCAAGATTAATCAGTTGGTTTTTATCAAATTGTATATAGCTCATGAGCGATTTTATTCTGCAAATACTTAATTCTCAACAAATTAATAATTTCTGCCGGGGTATGCAAAAAATGCGTGTAAATATCATAAAAAGCAATTTAATAATCAATCTTTTACTGCCCTCTTTTGATTAAAAAATAGTTAAAAATAAAAGCCTCAAAAATACTTATCTTCGCAGACATATTGATAAATCAATTATTCATTGTCTGATCACGAAATATATGAGGCTGTAATTGGACTAGAGGTCCATGCCCAGATGAATACGAAGAGTAAATTATTTTCTGCTGATCCAAACAGTTTTGGGGCGGATGCAAACGAAAATGTTTCAGTTATCACCCTGGGGCATCCTGGCAGTCTTCCTAAATTAAATAATAAGGTCGTAGAGTTTGCTATTAAACTGGGACTGGCTTGCGGGTCTTCCATTGCCCCTGTCCTTTCTTTTGCAAGGAAAAATTACTTCTATACGGATCTACCCAAAGGATACCAGATATCACAGCATGAATCTCCTATTTGTGAAGGGGGGTCGGTATCCATCAGGGTAAATGGAAAACAAAAAAATGTCCGCCTCACCCGGATACATATCGAAGAGGATGCAGGAAAGAGCATGCATGACCAGCAACCGGACGCAAGTTTTATTGACCTGAACAGGGCCGGAGTACCTTTGCTGGAAATAGTCACAGAGCCAGACCTTTTCAGTGCAGAGGAAGCCCAGTCTTACCTGGGGGAAATAAGACGCATGGTGCGTTACCTGGATATTTGTGATGGTAACATGGAGGAAGGAAGCCTTCGTTGTGATGCGAATGTTTCGATTAAAAAGAAAACAGATACTGTTCTTGGAACCCGTACTGAAATTAAGAACCTGAATTCAATCAGCAATGTTGGAAGGGCAATTGAGTATGAGATCAAAAGACAGATTGAGGTTCTGGAACGCGGGAATAATGTTATCCAGGAAACTGTAAGTTACGACGATCAGAAGAACCTGACCTTTCCCCTAAGAAGTAAGGAAGAAGCAGACGATTACCGCTATTTTCCGGAACCTGATCTGAATCCCCTGGCAATCACCAAGGAACTGATTTCCAGAATCCGTTCAGAACTTCCTCTTCTTCCTAATGATTATTATAAAATATTTACCCTGGAATTTAAGTTAAATAACAAGGATGCGGAGATACTTATAGAATCTGCTCCCATGGCTGCATATTATGAAGAATTGGCTGAGGGATCGGACCCGAAATCAGCCTCCAACTGGGTACTGGGACCCGTAAAATCCTGGTTAAATGAAAACAATGCAGGGATAGAGGACTTCCCATTAAATACTACCGGATTAAAGGCATTGATCAGAATTTGCGACGAGGGACTGGTAAGCTTTACTGCTGCCCAGCAAAAACTTTTCCCTGCCCTCATTGAGAGTCCCCTTAGTGATCCTGAAATAATGGCAGTAGAAATGGACCTGATCAAGGAAAGCAGCGAGGATATTATATTGAAACAGGTGGGGGAAGCGTTAGATAAATACCCGGGGAAAATAATTGAATACAATAAGGGTAAGAAAGGACTGCTGGGCCTGTTTATGGGAGAACTGATGAAAATCTCGGGAGGCAAAGCTGATCCTTTAATAGCAAAAAAATTATTAATTTCAGAGCTCGAAAAAAGAAAAGCATGAAGAATACAAGAACTATTTTGATTATCCTGGCGACTTTCCTTCTGTTTTCCTGCAGCAAGAAAGAGGAAGGATTTACGGTATCCGGCAAGCTTGATAATGCCGGGGTTGATTATATCTACCTCCAGGAAATGACAAGCCTGGAGCTAATTCCGGTAGATTCATGCAAACTTGACAGCTCTGGTACATTCATACTGAGGGGAACTTCATCGTTTCCAAGGTTCTATGCTATCTCGGTCTTCAAAGGTGAATATGCTTACTTGCTTGCCAGGACCGGTGAACAGATTATCCTTGAAGGAGATGCTGCAGACCTTACTGATTCATATACAGTTGAAGGATCTGCAGAATCAGAACTGATCCGTGAGTTAACCTCTAAGCAAAACAGTACCATAGCCAGGATCCAGGAACTTAATATGATTTTTAACGACAGCATGAAAATCGCAGATTTTGATGCACTCAAAGCACGACTTGATACAGCATACCAGGAGGCAGTTAATTCCCAATGGACTTATTCCACCCGGTTTATTGAAAACAACCTTCATTCCCAGGCCAGTCTTATGGCACTCTATATGCAGATTGGTCCCCGCCGTTACCTGCTGCAACCGGATAAGGATTTCAAATACTTTGCCATGGTGGATTCTTCACTTACCCTCCTTTACCCTGAATCAGATGCGGTACAGGATCTGCACCGGCAGGTTGAAGAACTCAGACAGAGGATGAAGATGGATGAACTTTCAGCTTCACGGCTCGCCATTGGTGCGGAAGCACCTGAAATTGCACTACCCTCCCCTTCCGGGGATACCATAGTACTCTCTTCCCTTCGGGGTAAAATCGTACTGCTTGATTTCTGGGCTTCCTGGTGTTCTCCATGCCGCAGGGAAAATCCGAATCTTGTCAAAAATTACAATAAATACAAGGATAAGGGATTCGAAATCTACCAGGTATCCCTTGATAAGACAAAAGCTGCATGGCTCAAAGGTATCGAAGATGACGGTCTCGAATGGATCCATGTATCCGACGTGATGTACTGGAATTCAATTGTAGTTCCTATCTTCAATATCCAGGGAATACCAATGAGTTATTTACTTGACAAAGAAGGAAAGATCATAGCCCATAACCTCAGAGGTGAACAACTCGGAGCAAAACTTGAAGAAATATTTAAATAATAGGCATGAAAAACCTCAAATGGCTGATAATCATGTCAGTGCTGGTATCCTGTTCAAAAGGGGAGAAAATAAAGATTAGTGGGACTGTTGAAAACGGAATCGGGTCTATTTACCTTGACCAGCAAGGCCTGAGGGAAATAGTCCCTGCTGATTCTGTAAAATTGAAGCAGGATGGAAGTTTCGTATTATCAGACCGGATCGAACTACCAGTTTTTTATAACCTTCACCTGGGTAATCAGCAGATTATTCCCCTGCTCATCCACCCGGGAGAATCTGTTGAAATAAGCACTCAGGTAACAGGCTTCTCCAGCGATTATGAGATCAAGGGATCACTGGAATCTTCAGACCTAAAGGATCTGAATTCGAGACTAACCATCACAAATTTGAGCCTTGATTCCATTCAGTCTATTTTTGAGGAGAATCCTGAAATGGACGAAGAAGCCCTGGCTGAATTAACCCAATCATATAACGAGATTATACAGGTACAGCGACGTTACAGCATTAACTTTGTCCTGGAACATTTGACTTCACTTACTTCAATTTATGCTCTTTACCAGCGACTTAATAATGAATTTGTCCTTAGCTCCAACAGGGATATCCAGCTTCTGAAGATTACCGCCCAATCTCTTGATACAATCTATCCTGAATCGGAATTTGTAATTTCCCTTAAAAAGGATGCTGAGAATATGGAAAATTCATACAATAATCAGAAGATAAGAAACATATTGAAGGAAAGCTCCACATCCCTGCCCGAAATAAGATTGCCGGACCCAAAAGGAGATACCATCGCATTAACCTCCCTGCAAGGCCAGGTTATACTCCTGTCCTTCTGGGCCTCATGGAATGAACCAAGTATCAACATTAATCAGGACTTTAAAAGACTTTACGAAAAATATCATGGAAAGGGACTGGAAATCTACCAGGTTTCATTTGACAGCAAGCTGAGCGAATGGACACAGGCCATACATTATGACGAACTTCCCTGGATCAATGTATCTGAATTAAGTTACCCGGAATCAAGGGTGGCATCGAGTTATAATGTCACTGAAATACCTATGTTTTTTCTTATTGATCGAAAAGGGGATATCGTCGGGAAAAATTATGGAAAGGTTGAACTTGAGCAAAATATTTCAGAACTTATTAATCAAACCCAATAGCTTTGAGCAACTCAAAAAAGATCTTTTTCCTGTCTGATCTTCACCTTGGAATGCACCCTGTGGAAAAGAGCAGGGAACGCGAAAAAAAGGTCGTACAATGGCTTGAAAGCATACGGCATGAAGCGGAAGAAATCTATCTACTTGGAGATATTTTTGATTACTGGTTTGAATACAAAAGAGTTGTTCCCAGGGGATTCACCCGCTTCCTGGGAAAGATCGCAGAAATAACTGATTCCGGGATTAAGGTACATTTCTTTACAGGGAATCATGATGTCTGGGTTTTTGATTATCTGCCAGAGGAAATCGGGGTTGAGGTTCACCACCATCCGATCATCCGCGAATACGGCGGAAAGAAATTCTATATTGCTCATGGAGATGGACTGGGACCCAATCAGTCCGGTTACAAATTACTTAAATGGCTGTTTACCAATAAAACTGCCCAGTGGCTATATGCCAGACTCCATCCGAATTTTGCCACCGGATTAGCACATCGCTGGTCAAAGAAAAGCCGCTATAACAAAGGTGTAACAACTGAATTCCTGGGAGTCGAAAAGGAATACCTGATTGTTTATGCCAGGGAGTTACTGGAGAAAGAGCATTTCGACTTTTTCCTGTTCGGCCACAGGCACCTTCCATATGAATACGATCTGAATGAGAAGTCCAGGTTCTTTTATTTAGGCGACTGGATACAAAACTTTTCCTACGCCGTGTTTGACGGCACTGACCTGAAATTAAAAAGGCTGTAACTGACTGTCCTTGCCATTGGAGATTCACTAATGTTTTTTCTTTGTAGTTACCAGGATTACTCCTGTCGTTGAATTGTACTTATTCAGTGTTTTCTCATCTTTCTTTACCTCAATGGACTTAATATCATCAGGGTTCAGCTTCTGGAGAGCCTCTTCATCTTCCGTTTTACCATCAATTACAATCACAGGTCTGCCCTGGTCAGGTCCATTAGCAGTGCTCCTGATTCTTACGCTTTCATTGTTGCTTTTGCCCAGGCTGTCAGCAGGGCCTTCCCAATCTGATTTTGGTTTTGTTTTTACAACGATAACTGATTCGCATTGATATAGTTCCAGTGCCCGTTGTCCCTTGAATACAGATATCGATTCAATCTTATCGGGATCAATTAAATCCATAATATGAACATCGTACTTTTTCCCATCAATATAAAGTTCAGGTTTCTCTCCCTCCTTTACTTTTACAACAGTTGTCAGGGTACTATCTGAAATGACTTCGGCCGGCACCGTCTCACCCGCATACGAGATGGAAATGGACAGGCAAAAGGTAATTAATCCAAAAACAAACTTTTTCATGGTCGTAAATATTATTCGACGTAAATACTAATAATTTCATCCTCATAAATTATTCTCCTTCCCGAATTTTCAGTGGTTTCCTGGATCAGGGAAAGAGCTTCCTCCAGGACAAGAACTTTCTCCTCATAACTCATTTCCTTCTGGTTTCTCAGAGAAGGCGAGAAGATAAAAACGGAGATCAGAACAGCAATACAGGCTGCTGCCAGTAAAAACTGCTTTATCCTTCTTATCTTCCTTCTTTCCTGAGATTGAATGGCGGACCATACCTGGCTGTTGATGTTTTCAGGGGACTTAACTCTCTGAATTTTCAGATATTTAAACCAGGCAGCAGATACATCATTGAAGCTATCATTTTGATTCACTAATAAATCCATCTCTTCCTGGGTGGCAAGTCCCTCAGAATATTTTTCAAGAAGTTTTTTATCTGTTTCCCTGTTCATAGCTGTAGATTTTTGTAAGTCTTTCCCTTACTAATTTTCGGGCTCTTGATAACAATACTCTTATATGCTCCACCTTGAGTCCTGTTAAGGCAGCGATTTCCTCAAATTCAAGTCCATCGAGGTCATAGAATACCAATACATCTTTCTGATTCTCTGGCAATTCTTTGACAATTTCCTGAATGATAGTAAGAACCTCTTTGTATTCGGACTGATCCTGAAATCTATCAGGAATTCTTTCCTTGTATAATGAAAAGGGCTGTTCGGGATTCTTTTTCTTCAGGCAGTCAAGACAATGGTTTCTGGCTGTAAGAAATACGAATCCATTCAGGTTAGTATGTTCTGAAAGTTGCTTTCTGGACTTCCACAGTTTGATCATTATCTCCTGAACAGCATCCTGGGCATCCATATCATGACCAAGCATCCTGGCTGCCATAGGATAAATCCTTGTAGATAATGAAACAACTTTTTGTCTGAACTGGTCTGAAGTCATCATATACCTTAGTAACGAAATTCACCGAGTAACATAACAAAAATGAGGCCTTATAAATATCAAATAAATAAAGCTGCCTTTCAAATTTGCAAAAGAAAAGGGCCACCCCGATTGAGGCAGCCCTATTATTTCAGTTTTTTAGTTCTTATTAAAACAGGCTAACAGCAACAGTTACACCGGCAGTAACAATAGAAACCATACTCATCAGTTTGATAAGGATGTTCAGACTGGGACCGGAAGTATCCTTGAAAGGATCTCCAACGGTATCACCAATAACGGCAGCCTTATGATTTTCTGAACCTTTTCCACCAAGGTGACCGGATTCAATATATTTCTTGGCATTGTCCCATGCACCACCAGAGTTGGCCATATAAACAGCCAGAACAAATCCGGAGCTTAACCCACCAACAAGTAATCCCATTGATCCGGCAATACCGAAAATCAATCCTGTAGCAACGGGAACAATGATCGCAAGCAGAGAAGGAAGAATCATTTCCCTTTGTGCTCCCTTTGTAGAGATCTCAACACATCGCGCATAATCCGGCTCCGTTTCACCTTCCAGAATACCTTTGATCTCACGGAACTGACGTCTAACTTCCTCAACCATACTCTGGGCAGCACGTCCAACAGCGTTCATCGTTAATCCTGAGAACATAAATGCCATCATAGAACCAAGGAACAAACCAACAAGGGTTTTAGGATTCATCAGGTGAACTTCGAACAGGCTCATGAAATCAGCGAATGAGAAGTGATGCAATTCTTCAACGGTTGTAATTGTGACCTGGTTAGGGAATACGTATTCAGTCCATCCACCCTCAGTAATAAGCCTGGCAATACCAACCTTTATTTCTTCAATATAGGCAGCCAGCAGTGCAAGTGCAGTTAAAGCTGCAGAGCCAATGGCAAATCCTTTTCCTGTAGCAGCAGTTGTATTTCCCAATGAATCAAGTGCATCTGTACGCTTTCTTACTTCAGGATCAAGTCCACTCATTTCAGCATTTCCGCCGGCATTATCAGCAATCGGTCCATAAGCATCAGTGGCCAGTGTGATTCCCAGGGTGGATAGCATTCCAACTGCAGCAATACCAATACCGTAGAGTCCCATTCCCATATTATTCATATCAAATCCGGAAGCGAACAGGTATGCGAACACAATACCAACTACAACAGAGAGAACTGGTATAACTGTTGAAGTCATACCGATACCGATCCCTGAAATAATTACGGTGGCAGGACCTGTGTCTGAACTCTGAGCGATTTTTTGTGTGGGTTTGAATTCTTCTGAAGTATAATATTCGGTAGCCTTACCGATAACCATTCCGACAACAAGTCCGGTTACAATGGCAGCCCATACACCCCAGTGATTGGGAACTTCCAGAACGTACAATACGACCCATGATAAGATAACGATCAATATAGAACTGATGTTTACACCCCTTCCAAGAGCGTTTAATAAGTTTCTTTGAGTAGCATCTTCCTTGGTACGAACCATGAAGATACCGATGATAGATAAGACAATCCCTACGGCTGCGATAAGCATTGGCGCAAGAACAGCTTTAAACTGCAGATCAGGATCTGTCATGAAAGCAGCAGCTCCCAGAGCAGCGGTAGCAAGAATAGATCCGCAATAAGATTCGTAAAGGTCTGCACCCATACCGGCTACGTCACCAACATTGTCTCCAACATTATCCGCAATGGTAGCAGGATTTCTTGGATCATCCTCAGGAATGCCGGCTTCAACCTTACCAACCAGGTCAGCACCAACGTCTGCAGCTTTGGTGAATATACCACCACCAACTCTTGCGAAGAGAGCCTGAGCGGAAGCACCCATACCAAAAGTAAGCATGGTAGTTGTTATGATGGCTAGTTTTTGACCAGCTTCAACATCAACAAAATAATTCAGAAGGATAAACCAGAGGGAAATATCCAGGAGTCCGAGTCCAACAACCACCAGTCCCATTACAGCCCCCGAACGGAAAGCTACCCTGAGTCCCTGGTTCAAACTTTTCTGAGCTGCATTAGCAGTCCTTGCAGAAGCATAGGTTGCAGTCTTCATACCCAGTAATCCAGCAAGTCCGGAGAAAAATCCGCCGGTCAGAAAGGCAAACGGAACCCATTCATTTTGAAGGTTCAATCCATAGGCAAGAATGGAAAAGATTATTGTCAGCACTAGAAAGAAAATACCAACAACCTTATATTGTTGTTTGATATAGGCCATCGCGCCCTTCCTGACATGAGAAGCTATTTTCTTCATTGTGTCAGTACCTTCACTTTCTTTCATCATTTGGTGAAAGAAGTACCAGGCAAAGAACAGTGCCAGCAATGAAGCTATAGGCACCAGCCAGAATAAATTACTCTGAATCATTTTAATTTCTGTTTAAATTAGTTCATAAATTAACCCTCTGGTCAATAATCCCTCGGGGCCGTAATTAGTTGGTTTACTGATTCTTATAAAACATGAATTGCATGAAAAAACATGCCCTTTTAAAAGAAGTCACAAAGATAAACAAAAAAAGAAAACCGCAAAGGACAGGTAAGTCGCATTGCGGTTTCTATAACTTTTCAATAAGATATCTATTGCTTGACTAATTTCTGAAAGTACACCTGTCCATTAGTCCACAACTGCACCAGGTAGGATCCGCTGGACTGTCCCGTAAGATCAAGCTCCAGTCTTCCGGAGAGGTTATTCTCAAACTTCTTGTGCATCACCCGGCGACCGGACAGGTCTGTAACCAGAATCTCTCCTTCAGTAATATTGAAGTTTTCACTCCAAACCACCACATGACCCGGCGTTGGGTTGGGGTAAACATAAAACTTATCAGACATATATCTACCTACCCCGGTTTCTTTCAGCTTGTTATCGTCCATGTTGGAAAGTGAATGTTTATAAGGACCTGTTCCGCCTTTATATCCTCCTGATTTAAATAAACCGGTGGGGTTGCAAGGATTGGGAATGGGAACCCTTACATTATAGAAAACTTTGCCGGGAGGGACATTGAAGTCAGTATAGGATTTCAGGTTGCTGGGAAGTTCATCTAACATTTCCCAGCTAAACAGGCTTGTAAATCTCCAGACCTCAAAGCTTTCAAAAGTCTCTCCTATATAATCATCCCAGGCCAGGTTCATAATGCTTTCCGTTAGACCCGGATATATTTGAAGATGGACCGTCTTATGCATATGGCTAAGGAAAGATTCGGTACCACATTCATCCACGGCAGCAATCTTATAGCGATAAGAGCGGATCGTCGGATTGGCGACCGTGTCAACAAAAACCGACAGGTCTCCACCGGGAACAGAACCGGCAAGCAGGTATACATCCTTGGCAGATGTCTCCCTGTATACATGATAAATAATGGCATCTTCTACTTTTTCCCAAACAACAAGATTCGAGCCGATCACAGTATCCACTGTCACCACACATATTTTATTTTCAACCGGCTTCTTCTCAGGAATATCCACCAGGTGAATGGTTTTACATCCGGCCTCATTGGTAACGGTTACAAAATATCCCCTGGCTCTCTGTCCCGTTAGCTCGGGTACAGAAGTACCGGATGCATCCGACCAGAGGAAACTAATATTTCCAATACCGTTTATTACCCGGACCTTGGCAGAACCGTCTGCTACTTCACAGGTTGCAGGTTCAACAAATTCAGTTTCGACAATCGGAGCATTTTTCTCACTCAATGCAATTTCTGCCTTCAATTCACAGTTGTTTGCATCCAGTACGGTAAGGGTGTACTTACCTGCCTTTTCCCCGGTAAGGGATTCTGTAAAAACTCCTGTATTCCATTCCCAGTCATAGGGTTTTGTACCACCGGAAGTGAAAACTTCAATGGAACCGTCACTGAAACCTCCGCAGCTTGCTTCAGTGATTGTGTAAGAAACATCGAGTGGTTTGGGTTCTTTTATTGTGAACTCCTTTGATACGAAAAGTCCCTCTGCATCAGTAACTGTCACTGAATACGGTGCAGCCTGCAAGTTGATCAGGTCCTCCGTATGGTATCCATTATCCCATGCATAGGTATAAGGCATACTGCCTCCGGACACATCTATATCAATAAAGCCGTCTGAAGCTCCATGGCAACTAACATCTCCGGATGTTTTCAGGGTAACTACCGGTCCGTTTGCAATATTGATCGAGAAGAGTCCGAACTGTTCACAACCTTTATCGTCTATCACAGTTACCTGGTAAGATCCGGCAGATAAACTATCAATTCTTGATGGCCCTACTTCTCCAGTGGTCCAGGCAATCTGGTAGGGGGCTGTTCCTCCCGTAATGGTAAGATCAGCAGTGCCATTCCCCATTCCAAAATCTTCATCAACCGTCGTCACCTTCAGGTCAATGACACAGCCAATGATATCTTCCCCAAGTAAAGCAGCATAGGAGGCCTGGGAAGCAGTCCTGATAACTTCGCCAGCAATCTCGACGGATCCGTCTATTAAGGTCCCTCCGACCAGGACAACATCCTCTTCAAAAACAGCCAGGCTGTAAAGGTCAAGCTGGCCTTTGCTGGATTTTTCTGATGTTTTCATCCACTTGAACTCTCCATCCGGAGAAAACTTCGTGATATAAAAGTCTTCTGCCCCGGAACCCACAACCAGGTTGGATTCTACAACAATAGTATCCCGGAATACCCCTCCTGCATATATATTTCCCTGGGGGTCGGTGTCGATTTTATAATTGGGCCAGCTAAAATTGTTTATTTTGAATATTTTTGCCCAGTTGAATTCCCCGGAAGTGCTATAACAGGTCAGAAAATTATTCTGTTCAAATTCACTTGTAAAGACGTTTTCACCAAATGATATATTGGGTTGGTAGTTAAGACGAGTCTGGGCAATTCCCTGGACAAAAACATTATCACCATCAATTGTTATTGCATGTCCACGTAAATAATAATTATCCGGTCCCCCTCTTTTAGCCCATATCAAATTACCCTTCGGATCCAGTTTAGTCAGAAACATGTCATATGCTCCGTTCGGATGGGTAAACATCACGGTGTCAAACTTAATAGAATCCCTGAACGCTCCTGTAATGTAAACATTTCCGGAACTGTCCGAGGCTACACTTCTACCCCAACTGTAATACCATCCGGCATAGCTTCTGGCCCAAAGAATATTTCCACTGCTGTTGATTTTTGTGACAAATACATCCCAGTAATTTTCTCTTTCTTCAGTGAGGGTATAGGCTCCGAATACCAGGGTATCAGAAAAGGAACCTGTTATGACAATGTCATTCTCCGGCGTCAGGTCCATCCCTCCCCATCCATAGACAATTCCCTTTCCGTCAAATTGCTTGATATATTTTAATTGCCCATCCCTGTCGAGTTTTACAAGGTAAATATCTCTTCCACCAGGATCAGTATTCGTATATTCCAATCCTTCCATTCGAATAAAATCAGCAAATCCTCCCCATGCATAAACATTGCCTTCATTATCTACCTTGATACCGTAGGAATAACCGTCTGAATTTTCCATGGTTTTGAACCATTCCACAGTTCCGTTATTTCGAAACTTCATAAAAAATATCCCACGTCCCTTTATTTGGGTACCGAAAAAATCTACTGTGCCCCTGTAAAAGCCCTGGGCATAGAGGTTACCATCCTCATCTATGTCCATTGTGAAGTGCATGGATGCATCTCCTCCATTATTCCAAATATTGATATTCCATGATTCTGCGCCTGATAAGGTCTTTTTATGCAACCAGTGATCATAATTAACATATGAAGTGGTGTACAATGTCCCAGAGGGACCTAGTAGAAAGTTACCCAGAGGGTCTTCATAATCATATGCATTCGCAAAAACACCGTCAGAGTCAAAATCTGCGAGAAAATATGTCCAGCTGTCAGGTTCACCATCAAGTTTTATTCCTTCAATCGCCAATGAATCCCTAAAATATCCATACAAATAGAATTGATTATCGTTAGCTTTTACAAAATCCTCGATCCAAATATTAGCTGAAATATCCTTATGATGCAGCCACTTAACATTCATATTTGTATCTATCTTCATCAGGAATATTTCATTGGGCCAATAATTGATAATGGAATCCCGGAAATATGTGGGATCCATGATGTTTCCAACAAGGTAGAGATCCCCATAACTATCCGCTTCTAAAAATAAGCTTACATAATTAGCTTGAGCTGCCCAGGTGGGAATAAATTCCACTAATCCAAAATTTCCATCCATATCGAGTTGGGCCAGAAATAAAGCACCAGATGTAATTTCACCATTAAAAACGGAATCTCCGACAACCTGTCCCATAGCTGAAACAGATCCACTCAGCCATAAACTGTTTCCAATGCTTGCAAAGTCATAGAAAGTCCCTTCCGACCCGGCATCCCAGAGAAGGTTCCCATCCGGATCGAACTTTTTCATGCTCTCCTGACTTAGCATGAATATATTATTGTCTCCATCAGTCTGAATTTTTATTGATCCGGGATCAGTCAATGTCTTTATCCAGTTTACTGAACCGGTAGAACTGATGCTTGCCATAAAACTATCATCATCACCTGACCGGACAGACCAGTTTACCTCCTCCGGATACGCTTTCGCTTTCAAGCGATCCTGAAACCACAACCCCTCCTGAAGAAAGAGCAATTTTTGTGGAATATAAATTTTCATCCTGAACGGCTTCCAATTGCCTTATCCAGGTAAGTGAACCAAAACTTCCAATCTTGGCAATAAAAACATCTCTAAGGCCTTTGCTTACCAGGGTAGTCCCTCCAATCCTCATGGAATCAGAAAAAGTTCCATATGCATACACATTATTGGAACCGTCTATCACCATATCAGAGATATCTGCTCCACCCGAACCTGTTAGTCCCCTGACCCAGTTCCAGTCCGGAGGATTACCTACATCTTCAGTCCCGGATTTTAAATGGGTTCCCGTTTGATGGTTTTGGGGAAATTCAGGGAAGGGTTTTGATTGCCGGTGACGACGAAATTCCCGTTCCATAGTTTCCCTGTCCAGCTGTTCAATTCTTTCTGCTTTATCCTTTGATAATTCTGCATTCTCCTGGGAGAATGATACGCCAAGACTTAACAGCGTGCCGAGAAGTATTAAAGTAGGTCCTTTCATATCTATATAATAACCTGTAAAACGAATAAAACTAATAAATTAATACGATCAAGTCTCATTTAATGTTTCCAAATTTTGCTGAATTTATCATCAGCTCTAGCTTAATCTGGTCAGGAGCAAGACTAAAGTTCAAATAAGATGGTTGCCAGAGCCAAAATAACCACAGCGGAAAATTAAAGCTTTTCCCCGCAGGATTTACAGTAATTTGCATCTGCATCATGGGAATGATGTCCGCATTCATCACACTCGCGTTTCTCCTTCAGTGATTTAGCAGTAGAAGCAATTTCAAATGTTACGATTCCGGTCGGAACGGCAATGACCCCGTATCCCATGATCATAACAAAACTTGCGATGAACTTCCCCAGGTTGGTAGCAGGGGTTATGTCTCCGAATCCCACCGTGGTCAGGGTAACAATAGCCCAGTAAATCCCGGCCGGGATGCTGGTAAACCCGCTGTCTTCCCCCTCGATTAAATACATAACCGTTCCTATAATCAGGACCAGGATAAGAACAGCGAAAAGAAATACCATGATCTTATAACGACTTGCTTTCAAAGCCTCCATTATCACCCTCCCCTCATGGGAATACCGTGTGATCTTCATGATCCGGAAAATCCTCAGCAATCTAAGTCCCCGAATAACTGCAAAACCCATAGCGCCCGAGAAAATCAGGGCCAGGTAGGTGGGAATAATTGCCAGAAAATCGATCACCCCATAAAAAC
Source organism: uncultured Bacteroidaceae bacterium (assembly GCA_963777115.1). GTDB lineage: Bacteria > Bacteroidota > Bacteroidia > Bacteroidales > SM23-62 > SM23-62. Next base: position 662,273 of record CAVZPP010000016.1, read on the forward strand.
TGAATATATACTTGGAGGGCTTGGGATATGTCCAGATCCTGGCAAGATATTCAAGGGTAAAAATGATTGTTATGATCCATTCGATGGTGTGAAGTTCAGAAACATATTTTGCATTAAAGGAGGGAATACTTTCGAGAATGACAGTAAGTACCGAGAGGAGGATGACCATTACCAGCACGATATCAAATCCTTTCCCTACCGGGGTATCCACACCAAATATTATGCGGTATATTCTATGTCTGAGCTTCCTCATCTCTGAGTATTAGAGATTAAAAATAAACATTTTATGGAAAGGTGATCTGGATCCAAAGAAAAGGATCATTGTTTAAACTCATTCCAGCATTTCAGAGGTGTCTTAACTATGTTACTCTTAAAAACTTTGAGCGAAGTAAGAAGGATCTGAAAAGCCCGTGCTCATAGTTATCCCGGTGAAGTTCTCCTCCCCTCTCTCAATTAAGATTCTGCTTTCTTCAGGCGCATACCCGAATTCAATTGCCGGCTGAGTCCCCGGTGTTATGCTGGGGCTTTTTGCATTGTTTTGCGGTTTCAAAAATAAATCTAATATCCTGTTATGTAGGCAGAATCCTGGGATTTTTAATTCTGGTATTACCGGATTCTGTTTCGTTGAATTTGCCGTGGCCTATGCTGTTTATTCAAACTAATTATCAGAATGGAATAGATCAGGTTAATATTTTGTTTAGCTTTTTTGATTATTCTTTGAACAATTTATCTATTCTGTTGTTTATACCTCAAATCCTAATTTTAAAACTTATGAAAAATTCAATTTTACTCAACGATTCAAAATTTTATTCTCGTATATCGAGATTTGTTTTGGTTTTTGCATTGTCCATGGTTACATGGAATATTTCTATCAATGCTCAAAAAAAATCTGATACTGATGTTTTAAATCAGTATGATTATTCCATGTTTAACAGTGCCATGTCTTCCATGGATATGGATGAATGGCAATCCAATGCAGACGGGTATACCTTTTTTGCTCCGACAAATGAGGCTTTTCGTGCTCTTGGTGAGGAAACGCTGAGATATCTCTTTTCAAATCCTAAGGAATTTGCAAAAATTTTAAGCTATCATTTTGTCAGTGATAAGGTATATGCAGGAGATTTATCCGATGGCCAGATCGTAAAAATGAGAAATGGTGCAGACGCATTTATCTCATTGACTGGCGAAAAAGCTTATATTAATCAAGCTGAAATCGTAAAAACAGATGTTCCAACCTTCAATGGCGTTGTACATGTAATTGATGCTGTAATAACCCAGCCTCAATCAATTGTTGACATTGTTGTAAACAGTCCCCGTCACGAAACACTGGAAGCTGCCGTTATTGCAGCTGGACTGGCTGGACCTCTTTCTGAAGAAGGAACATTTACTTTGTTTGCTCCTACCGATGATGCATTTGCTGAACTGGGACAGGAAACGATCAATGCTCTTCTGGATGATCCTACAGGAGCACTTGCTGAGATTCTCAAGTACCATGTGGTAGGTGCAGTTGCACTCTCAGGAGATCTTTCCGATGGAGACATGTTCCCTACCCTCGAAGGATCGGATATCAAGGTGACCATCAATGAATCCGGAGTGTTTATCAATGACGCCCAGGTGTTATTCGCCGATTACCAGGCACCCAATGGTGTGGTACACGTTATCGATGCTGTTATTACTCCTCCGGCTGAATCAAATACCGTTGTAGACATTATCGTAAACAGCGATGTTCATGAAAGTCTTGAAGCTGCAGTGATTGCTGCAGAACTCGCCGGTGCACTTGCAGGTGAAGGTCCATTTACCGTCTTCGCTCCAACCGACGATGCTTTTGCTGCACTGGGACAGGAGACCATAAATGCACTCTTTGCAAATCCAACAGGAGCCCTTGCGGAAATTCTCAAGTACCATGTTGTGAATGGAAACGTAATGTCCGGAGAACTTTCAGATGGACAAAAAGTGGAAATGTTTGAAGGTACAAAAGCTTACATCTCCTTATTTGATGAGATGGCATATATCAATCAGGCAATGATCACTATTAAAGATATTGAAGCGGACAATGGCGTTGTACATGTAATTGATGCTGTAATAACCCAGCCCAAATCAATTGTTGACATTGTTGTAAACAGTCCCCGTCACGAAACACTGGAAGCTGCCGTTATTGCAGCTGGACTGGCTGGACCTCTTTCAGATGAAGGAACATTTACTTTGTTTGCTCCTACCGATGATGCATTTGCTGCACTGGGACAGGAAACGATCAATGCTCTTCTGGCTGATCCTACAGGAGCACTTGCTGAGATTCTCAAGTACCATGTGGTAGGTGCAGTTGCACTCTCAGGAGATCTTTCCGATGGAGACATGTTCCCTACCCTCGAAGGATCGGATATCAAAGTTACCATCAACGAAGCCGGAGTGTTTATCAATGACGCCCAGGTGGTATTCGCCGATTACCAGGCACCCAATGGTGTGGTTCATGTTATCGACGCAGTGATTACTCCACCGGCTGAATCGAATACCGTTGTAGACATTATCGTAAACAGCGATGTTCATGAAAGTCTTGAAGCTGCAGTGATTGCTGCAGGACTCGCCGGAGCCCTTGCTGGTGAAGGTCCATTTACAGTCTTTGCTCCAACCGACGATGCGTTTGCTGCACTGGGACAGGAGACCATAAATGCACTCTTTGCAAATCCAACAGGAGCCCTTGCGGAAATTCTCAAGTACCATGTTGTGAATGGAAACGTAATGTCCGGAGAACTTTCAGATGGACAAAAAGTGGAAATGTTAGAAGGTACAAAAGCTTACATCTCCTTATTTGATGAGATGGCATATATCAATCAGGCAATGATCACTATAAAAGATATTGAAGCGGACAATGGTGTTGTACATGTAATTGATGCTGTAATCACTCAGCCCAAATCAATTGTTGACATTGTTGTAAACAGTCCCCGTCACGAAACACTGGAAGCTGCCGTTATTGCAGCTGGACTGGCTGGACCTCTTTCAGATGAAGGAACATTTACTTTGTTTGCTCCTACCGATGATGCATTTGCTGAACTGGGACAGGAAACGATCAATGCTCTTCTGGCTGATCCTACGGGAGCACTTGCCGAGATTCTCAAGTACCATGTGGTAGGTGCAGTTGCACTCTCAGGAGATCTTTCCGATGGAGACATGTTCCCTACCCTCGAAGGATCGGATATCAAAGTTACCATCAACGAAGCCGGAGTGTTTATCAATGACGCCCAGGTGGTATTCGCCGATTACCAGGCACCCAATGGTGTGGTTCATGTTATCGACGCAGTGATTACTCCACCGGCTGAATCGAATACCGTTGTAGACATTATCGTAAACAGCGATGTTCATGAAAGTCTTGAAGCTGCAGTGATTGCTGCAGGACTCGCCGGAGCCCTTGCTGGTGAAGGGCCATTTACAGTCTTTGCTCCAACCGACGATGCGTTTGCTGCACTGGGACAGGAGACCATAAATGCACTCTTTGCAAATCCAACAGGAGCCCTTGCGGAAATTCTCAAGTACCATGTTGTGAATGGAAACGTAATGTCCGGAGAACTTTCAGATGGACAAAAAGTGGAAATGTTAGAAGGTACAAAAGCTTACATCTCCTTATTTGATGAGATGGCATATATCAATCAGGCAATGATCACTATAAAAGATATTGAAGCGGACAATGGTGTTGTACATGTAATTGATGCTGTAATCACTCAGCCCAAATCTATTTTAGATTTAATTGCAATCAATCCACGTCTAACAAAGCTTCTGGAGATAATTTATGCGGCAGGGTTGGATGAATTCCTATCCTCTGAAGGATATTTCACAATATTCGCACCCACAAATGAAGCATGGGAAGAATTTATTAAGGACGCTTTTGGAGGTGTATTCGGTAAATCAGAGAATAACTATTCCAACCTACTTTCAAATCATACCTTAGGAGTTGAAGCCTATGCCAACGATCTGTTTGATGGCGATATTATTCAAGCACTGGCAGGATTGAATATTCAGGTATCCGTTAATCCTGAAGGAACCCATTTGAACGATGCAAAAATCATCTATTCAGATTACGTAGCATCAAATGGGGTGCTGCACATCATCAATGAGGTTATTACAGAAGCCAACTCCAGTATTCCTACAGGATTAAATGATGCATCTGCCATCTTCGGTAATACTAATGTGTATCCTAATCCCGCTACCGACAGGGCTTCCCTATCCTTTGAGCTAATGGAAAGTTCTGATGTTGCTTTAGTTATACATGATGTAACCGGAAAGATAGTCAGATCCACTAATTATGGCAGACTGGAAACAGGCTATCAGGAACTCAATCTCGAAATTCAAGATCTGGAATCAGGCATGTACATAATTAATGTAAAAACAGGATCAAATACTTTAAGCAAAAAGTTAAGAATTAAATAATAAACAATTTTAAAGGATGTGAAGGGGCTGTCTAAAAATTAGGCAGTCCCTTTTTTGGTACAGTCAGTATGCCTGTGGAAGAAAACTAAATGTTTATCAATAAACCTTTGTAGCTATGGTCGCATTATATTACTATCTGTCTTCCTCATCAATAATCATTCTGTATAATCAATGTATCCGGCGGTTCGTATCTCTGAAAGTGAAAACAAAATTAAAAATCTCCTGATAGAGAATTCATTAATAAATTTCGATTATTTTTATAATGCAATTCACGTTTTCCTGGTTTAGGTTTGTAATACCAGGAAATACATATTCACATTTAGTATTATGCGTTAGGATGAAACCCCTAAACATCTTTCTGCCGATATTTCTATTTGTTTTCTCAAATGCATTCTCAGAACTGACAGACACTATTCAAATTGATGAAGTAGTTGTTTCATCATCACGCAAACCAGTTCTCCTGAAAAGGACCCCGGATGTAATCCAGGTAATAAGTTCAAAGGAGATACAGGCCATGAACGTCAATTCTACCTCTGAGATTCTGAGTGGTATTACCGGAATAAGTATTGAATCCGGAACCGGAAGCGGAATGCCGAAAAGGGGTATTGTAAGTATTAATGGGTTCCCTGCAAATTACAGCCTGGTAATGATTGATGGCGTACGACTGCTGACAGATCATATTCATACAGGTCAGAACATTGAGGCCCTTCCACCGGACAATATTGAACGGATAGAGATTATTAAAGGTTCTGCTTCAGCCCAGTATGGAAGCGATGCCATGGGAGGGATTATCAATATTATTACAAAAAAATGCGGTGATGAGCCTGAACTTTCATTAAATACAATGGTCGGAAGTAATGGAACATTTTCTGCAGGTATGATCGCAAGGGCCCCTGTAAGGAATCATGTGAAATTTTCCACCTTCGCAAAATGGGAACAATCCGACGGAATGCCAATCCTGGCTCCTGCACATCGAGTGGGACAAATGGGATATACCAAGTTTTCTTTGATGAATTCAGTAGAAGTCAATCTTGGGGAAAAAACTGATCTGTTGGCATCCCTTTACTATTCGGAGGGCAGCATGCAATGGCGGGATGACAATGTTTTCAACCGATTGGTAATGCCAAATCTCGAATTGCATAATAATATCTCAAAAAACATGAAACTTACCTCCCGGCTTGCATACACCGGCTGGAAGGCGGAACAGAGTGGAGAGAAGAACCAGTTACTCCACCCGGAAGTATTTCTTTCATGGACGGGCCTGAATAACAACAGCCTTATTACAGGTGTCGATTACCGGTATATGAACTTCAAACGAACATCGGTTCTCGAGCAAGACCAGCAAGCAGTCGGGTTATTCTTACAGGACGAAATATCATTTAATAAAATAACAATGTCCGGTGCCCTGAGATTTGACAAAGTTGAAGGCATCACCGGGGTTGTTTCTCCCAAAATTGCCTTGTTGTTCCGTCCGGCTTCTTTCGCCAGGATACGAGCCACGTTCGGAAGAGGTTTTCACGCTCCAACAGTGCAGGAATTATACGAAGAAGGTTACGGACACGGAGGCACTGCCTACCGTTTCGGCAACCCTGACCTCATGCCTGAATTCAGCCTGACATCAACCCTCAGCACAGAGTTTATAATCACGGAGCGTTTACAATTGTTTTTGTACGGATATTATAATATAATCAACAATATGATAACCCCGGTTTACAATGGACCATGGGAGGCTGATTCAACTGTTGATATGTGGGTGAGAACGAATATTCATGAGGCAAAGATTTACGGTGCCGAAGCTTATGCAAGCTGGAACCTGGATAAGCATTTTTTTGTCAAGGCCGGGTATACCTATACTTATAATGAAAATGTTAGTACCGGGCAGCAACTTCCCTATTATCCAGGACAGTCATATTTCGGTAAAATTATATTCACTCATAATCTTGGTAGCGCCCTGTCATTAACAGGATTCATTGATCTGAAAGGAACAATTGGAAGAAGCGCCTGGAACTGGAAACCGGATACGGATGCCCCCCAGGATAATCCAGATGGTAATATCACTACCCTAAAGGATTACCAGATGTTGAATGCCGGTATTAAGCTGGGCATTAAAAACCGGTATGAGGTTTTTGTAAATGCACATAATCTGCTTAAACAGGAAATTGAAACCCTGGATGATGTCTATACAGTCTTTAAGGGAGAAGTATATTTTCGTACAGGTATCAATTTTTTCCTGAATCCTTAATTGTCCGGCTTCCCTCCAGTCTCAAAATTTTCTTAAGAATTGTTTTTGCTTATTTTTATAGAATCTGTATTAGCAAAATAATTCTATCATGACCAAGAGCAATGTTAGCCTATCTAATCTCCAGTCTTTTATCCTGGTTGTTCTCAGAATATCCGTAGGCTGGTTGCTGTTATATGAAGGAGTGGCAAAACTGCTTATCCCGGAGTGGACTTCGGCCGCATTCCTGCGCCCAATCCCGATGGCTTTTCTCCGGATTTTTTCATTGGATTGCCGAAGAGTCCGGGAGTATTAGATGTTGTTGATTTTATTAAATGTCTGGGGACTGATATTAATCGGTCTGGGTATGATGCTGGGTGCATTTACACGCTATGCCGGAATGGCAGGTTTTCTTTTGCTGGGATTGTATTATGTGGCTAGCCCTCCCTTTCTCGGAACAGATTTCGGCATGCCCGTGGAAGGACATTATATGTTTGTGAATAAAACCTTTGTGGCCATGATCGCTCTCTTATTACTGGCCACATTCCCCAGTGGAAGATATTTTGCACTGGACCGTTTTATCCAGGGATTTATTACCACCATAAAGTCAAAGAAGTCTTCTCATACATCATCCCAAAAATCGGCCGAAGAATCAGCAACAATATCAGACGAGGAAGAAAAGGTACAGCTGCAGAAGCAGTTGCATGGAGTCCGAGACAGAAAACGAAAAACCGTCCAGGAGAGAAGCCCTGCGATACCTGGCCACTGCACCCTTACTGGGCGCCTTTGCTTATGGTACGTACAAGAAATACCAGTGGGAAAGTGTTAATGCAATCTCAGGTGCCACCATTAAGGTCAGCAATACCAAATTAACCGACCTAAAAGGAGAATTGCCTACAGGGAAGATCAAGGATAAGACACTCAGCAGGATGATCATGGGAGGTAACCTGATCGGGGGTTGGGCTCATGCCCGTGACCTGGTATATGTTTCCTCGCTCTTCAAAGCATATAACCAGGAGAAAAAGGTTTTTGAAACCCTGCATCTTGGCGAAAAGGCCGGAATCAATACCATAAATATCACATTCAAACAGCTGGACCTGATCAACAAGTACAAAAGAATCTTCGGTAGCAATCTGCAGACCATGACCCAGGTCCATCCCAAAAAAGACACGCCCTATGATAATATTAACCAGGCCATTGATAATGGGGCTGATATCATCCAGATCCAGGGAAATTGTTGTGACTGGCGGGTACGTGACGGTGAGATCGATGTACTGGTCAAAGCGATGGATCATATAAAGGCACAGGGTTATGTAGCAGGATTGGGAGCCCATTCCGTGCAGGCCCTTAAAGCATGCATGGAGGAAGGAATCAAGCCTGATTTCTTCATGAAAACCCTCCATCATGACAAGTACTGGTCGGCCCATCCAAGGGAAAACAGGATCCCCTTCGAGGTGGATGGCCCCAGGTCTGAAGACCACGATAAGTTTCATAATAACATGTTCTGCCTCTTCCCCGAAGAAACCATCGAATTCATGAAAACCCAGGAAATCCCATTCATTGCATTCAAGATCCTTGCAGCCGGTGCGATCAGGCCTAAGGTGGGATTAAAATTTGCCTATGAGAACGGGGCCGATTTCACCTGCGTGGGCATGTTTGACTACCAGGTAGTCGACAATGTGAATACCGCCATTGATACCCTGGATAACCTTCAGGGCAGGCAGCGACCCTGGTACGGCTAACCTGACCATTCCCGGATAATTATCAGTCGGAACAAAGAATATTTAAAAAAGTTACCAAATTGGTAACAAATTGATTAGCTTTGAAAAATCAATTAATAAATGAGGGTGATTGCCAAAAAGACTTTGAAAGAATTTTGGATCAAGCATACTGATTCTGAGCAGCAACTAAGAACCTGGTATAAAGAAGCCTCAAAAGCAAAATGGTCTTCACCAAATAAAATTAAGCAGGATTACCCGGTTGCAAGTATTTTAAAAGGAGGAAGAGTAGTTTTTAATATTTGTGGAAATAAATACAGACTGGTTGTTAAGATTAACTATCTCAGAAATTGGGTTTTGATAAGGTTCATCGGAACCCATAATGATTACGACAGGATTAATGTCGATAAAATTTAATTGATATGAATGTGAAGGTCATTAAAACAGAAAAGGAATATGAACAGGCACTCGAGAGGCTTGATTATGTCTTTGATGCACCTCCTGATACTCCGGAAGGGGATGAAGCAGAACTACTAGTTTTGCTGATTGAGAAGTATGAAGATGAGAATTACCCGATTGACGCTCCGGATCCTATTGAAGCAATCAAGTTCAGGATGGAACAGATGAACATGAAAAACAAGGATCTGGCAGCAATACTGGGATATCGCAGTCGGGTTACCGAGATATTAACCAGAAAAAGAAAACTCAATCTAAACATGATCAGGAATCTGCATGAAAAACTGAATATCCCCTATGAATCCCTGATCCAGGATTACTAACCCCACCTCCACCCTTATACACCTCACCTTCTCTATCATTTATCGCCCCTATTTTCTCCGGCAGGCAACGAGAATTCCCCAACTCCACCATTAAGTGATAAAATCATCACATGCTGGTAAAGTGTTATGCCTCGGCTGTCCAGGGGATCTCCGCCGATACAGTAACCATTGAGGTTGATATTTCCCAGGGGATAAATTTTTTCCTGGTGGGACTCCCGGATTCGGCCGTCAAGGAGAGTCAGCGCAGGATTGAATCGGCCCTCAGGTCTGCCGGTTTCGAGATCGCAAAAAAAAGGATTGTCATCAATATGGCGCCTGCTAATATCCGCAAGGAGGGCTCGGCCTATGATCTCCCCCTGGCCATTGGTATCCTGGCTGCTTCCGGGATCCTACATACGGAGAATCTGGATCGTTATATTATTATGGGAGAGTTATCCCTTGACGGGAACCTTGAAAAGGTAAAAGGTGTACTCCCCATGGCCATTCATGCTCATGAACAGGGTTTCGGGGGAATAATCCTTCCAGCCATAAATGCCCCCGAGGCGGAGGTTGTAAACGGACTGGAAGTCTATGGCCTGAACAATATCTCCGAGGTGGTTTCATTATTAAACGATGGCGTGGTCCCTGAGACTGAACGATTGTACAACGATAAGATGAAACACAATAGGGGATTAAATCAGAATGGTTCAGAAGATCAAAAATCTCAAACCAATCAAATAAATTCCTTTGACCAGGCAAATTCCGGAATGGATTTTTCAGATGTAAAGGGACAATCTAGAGTTAAACGGGCCCTTGAAATCGCTGCGGCCGGATTTCATAATCTGCTTCTTATTGGTCCACCTGGTTCCGGCAAGACCATGCTGGCCAAGCGTATTCCTTCCATCCTCCCCCCTCTCACAAATGAAGAATCGATCGAGACGACCAAGATCCATTCAGTCATGGGTAAACTTGGAAAAAACGGGGGATTGATACGTCAAAGGCCCTTCAGGGATGTTCATCACACGATCTCAAATATCGCCCTTGTTGGAGGAGGTTCCTATCCCCAACCCGGAGAAATCACCCTGGCCCACAACGGTGTCCTATTCTTAGACGAACTTCCGGAATTCAAGCGTAATGTCCTGGAAGTCCTTCGCCAGCCAATGGAAGGCAGAATGATGACTATCTCCAGGGCAAACTTCAGCATTGAATACCCTGCAAGTTTCATGCTTCTGGCCTCCATGAATCCCTGTCCCTGCGGATACTATAACCATCCCAACAGGGAGTGTGAATGTCCTCCGGGAGCAGTAAAAAAATACCTGTCGAGAATTTCGGGTCCCCTGCTCGACCGCATTGACATCCATATTGAGGTTACACCTGTTCCCTTCCAGGACCTCCATCATCAATCTAAGGAATCAGGATCAGAGTCTAGAGCAGAGTCCAGTAATGTAATCCAGGAAAGAGTGATCCGTGCCAGAAATATCCAACAGGAAAGATTTGCTGAACACACCGGCATACACAACAATGCACAGACCAGTCCCTCGCTTATGATCCTACACTGCCGTCCGGATCCTGCCGGCGCAGCGTTACTCAAAAATGCCATGGAAAAGCTTGACCTTTCTGCTCGTGCCTATGACCGGATCCTGAAAGTTTCCCGGACAATTGCCGATCTGGATGGATCACAGGAAATCCGTACCCAACACATTGCAGAAGCTATCAATTACCGTAGCCTGGACCGTAATAGCTGGGGAGCATGATTTTGTTTTTTAGAATTATATTTTGATATTTGTAATACTGAAATTAATGCATGTGATATCTTACAAAAGAATAAGAGAATTTATTAAGGATCATCCGGATTCCGCTATGAAACTTAGGAGGTGGTATAAATGGATGAAAAGGGGGAAATATAAAAACCTTGCTGATCTCCGGAGAAAATTTCCAGATATGGATTATATTGGAAATGATCGATATATATTCAATATATCAGGCAATAAATACAGACTGGTTACGGTGATCTTTCTTTCTACTCATATTGTACTTATACGGTTTATTGGCACCCATGCAGAATACAATAAAATCAATTGCAATAATATCTAATTAAAATGGCAGAACTTGAGAATGAAAAACAATACGAGGTAATGCTGGAACGGATTGAGGAACTACTTCCGTTTGTTAGCAATGAAACTCCGCTTACTGACCGAAATATGATTGAATTAGTAGTAGTATCAAATCTTGTTGAAGAATACGAAGAGAAATACTACCCTATCGAAATGCCAACACTGGCAGAAATAATCAAGGATGAAATGGCTGACAGGGGTATTACCCAGAAAGAGCTGGCAGAACTCCTTGGTGTCAGTCCCTCAAGAATCAGCGAATACATGACCGGCAAAGCAGAGCCAACACTTAAGGTTGCCCGACTCCTGCACCAGAAACTTGATATCGATCCTGATTTTATTCTTGGCTAGCTAGATTATGGTGGCAAGTAGACCATATAGCAGCAACATAAATTTTCCCTCTTTAACCAGCTTTGTCATTTCCCTAGATTCCTATTTTTCCAAATAATGAACAAGTTAGTACCTGTCTCGATAAATTGAACCGAAACTACTTCAAATCAGGTACCAGGCTTGTTTTAAGGAATTAAGTTCAATCTGTCATACAGGAACAGGGATATGGGCCTAAGAATAGTCGTGGGATCTCTAAATTACGGAAGTTTACATTCCCTGTTCATCACCTCCCCCGAAACCACCACGATTGTTTTCCCTGACCATTTTCTTTTGTTGGTTGAGACGGTAGATAAAAGTCAGGGAGATAGTCCTTCCGGACCAGCGGAATTCGTTTTCAGAATACAGGTTCGGGTGATCGATGATATATCCATATTTACTCGAGTTTAAAACGTCCCGAATATTCAATGTAAGCGTTCCATTCCCCTTTAATATATCTTTGCTGGCTGCGAGGTTTACCCTGTAATAGGGAAGCCTTGAACCCTGGGTTGTCTGTTGCGCTCCCCGGTAGAAAAAAGTCGCCTGGATATCAAAATCCTTGCGGAATTTCATCATCGAATTCAGCCTGCCATTCCAGGAGTAAGTATCACTGTGCAGTTGCTCACCCTCGTATGAACCATCCGTTATGGCCCTGAACAGATTTATATCCCCCGAAAGGGTCCACCACTTAGACGCATCAATAGAAAGATTGGACTCCAGCCCATATGAATTCCGCGTGGAAAGATTTATCGGAAAAACATATGTTATCCCATTTTCATCAACTTCGCTGATCCTTTCGTTCACTCCCATAGTATGCCGAAAGTATGCACCCGAATAAAGAGATGTTTTTCCGTTCCTACGGAGGTATCCCAGCTCATAAGAATCAGTATACTCGGGTTCGAGATTGGGATTTCCGGTCCGGATATTTCTCGCATCTGTAAAGCTGTGAAAAGGATTTAGATGATAGAAGTGGGGGCGGTTAATTCGCCGGCTGTAACTTAGCTGGGCTGAATTGATATCGTTGAACTCAAAGGCTGTATGGGCAGTCGGAAAAACATCAAAATAAACTCGATCATTCCTCTCATTATTCTGAGCAAGAAATGTTCTGACATCCGACAGCTCAGACCTGAGTCCCAACTGAACTGACCATTTACCAAATTTATTTCCTGCTTGTGCGTAAATGGCATGAATATTCTCCTGGTAGCTAAAATCGTTTGTAAATTCGTTGAGATAGAACCAGTCACCGTTTTCATCCTTCTCCTGAACCTTATAGGGATTTGAAATCAGTCTGAATCCACTCCTGTATCCTGCTTCAAACATTCCATCACCAGCTCCGAATGGATGCGTATAATCAGCCTGGATGAGAAAGTTTTTTTGACTTTCCTCATTCCTGACTTTTTGCAGAAGAGGATCATCATCTACCGCTTCCCCAGTAATCTCTTCAATTATTTCCCCGATATCAGAAGTTTCCGTTTCGGCTTCCTCAATGTATTGCATGAATGCATTAAACTTCCTGTCCTCTTTATCAAAGCTAAGATCATAGTTAAGTGAAAATTCAATATTGTGTTCAATTTCTTTTTCAATATCCTCCCTGAAGGTGATCATCTGTAATTCATCGTTCTGGTCATAATCCCTATACCAGATATTGGTGAAATTATCCTGGTCGCTGTACCCGAGGAAAACAGCCGCGGTAAGGACATTTCGATCGTTGATGAAATAATCAGCACCTCCCCTGAGGTTATTTGACAAACCGGTCCGGAGCCGGCTATTTTCTATCTCGGACCGGTAGGAGGTATCCGGGAACATGAAATTCTGTACAGCAGATCCCTCCCCTGGCCTCTCATTATAACTGAGACCGTAATTAAGGAAATAGTTTAGCTTCTCCCTTCTGAAGTTTACATTCGCCCCAGCCCTATATTCATGAGGGTAGCCGGCAGTGAGTTCGAAAGACCCATTTACACCCCGCTGCTGATCTTTTTTTAACACAATATTAATTATTCCTGACATTCCTTCTGCTTCGTAACGTGCACTTGGGTTGGTGACCACTTCCACCCGTTCTATTATGCTGCCCTGTAAACTTCTAAGTGCAGCCGGGTTATTGTTGCTAACCAGGCCGGAGGGTTTTCCATCTATAAGTAACTGTACCCCGGTACTGCCACGGAGGCTGACCGTACCATCAAGATCGACAGTAACTGAAGGTATATTATCAAGAATTTCTGCAGCGGAGTTTCCGGAATTGCCTAAATCTTTTCCAACATTAAAGATTTTTTTATCCAGTCCGATAATCATTTCGCTTTTTTCCGCTGTCACAGTAACCTCATTTATCAATTCTGTATCCGGCAAAAGCCTTATGCTGCCAATATCAATGTATTGGTTGTCCGGTGCGAGTATAATATTCTCAATCAGGGTATCTTCATAAGAGATAAACTGCACCATAACATCGTATTGCCCTTCCGGCAGCGTAAGAGAAAAACTGCCATCCAGTGAGGTAATATTGCCCATTACCAATTCAGAATCAGGGGAATAAACAGAGACGGTGGCAAATTCCATGGGCTCATTACTGGAAGAATCCAGCACTTTTCCGCTGATAAATCCAGTCCATGTTCCAGAATTTGAACTGCCTTTAACAGACACCGGGAAGGACAAACTGAGGATCAGAAATAATAGGTATGTTATTAATCGAGATTGCATCCAGTCAATTTATTTTAAGACAATTACATCCTTTTATCTTTATCTGACAAATTCACGGAAGGTTTTAACATGTATTTATCTTATATGGTTGAATCGGATATCATATCATATCTGATCGATTTCATCCTTGGCTAGTGTTTGAGTAACTTGCTCAATCAAAAACTCTATCATTATGAGTTCAGAAAAACTCAACGCACATCAACATCGTAGTGATGCACATCGAAAAGACCTGGCCGGAGAGCACAGGCTGGGTGATATAGTACAGCTTATATTTCTTGTTATATTCCTGGCTGTATGGGCACTTGACTCATTTTTATTTCACTATACAACATTCCTTTCCGAAAGTATTCCCTGGTTTATCAGGTTTCCAGCCGGGACTGTAATTCTCGTTTTTGCCTTTGGACTTGCAAGGTCAGGATTGAGAGTGGTTTTCAGGGAAGAGCGAGAAACACCGCATGTGATAACAAAGGGGGTGTTTTCCTACCTGAGACATCCCATTTACCTGGGTGCAATTTTGCTCTATCTGGGTATGATCACCTTCACATTGTCACTAGCTTCAGCAGCGCTCTGGATTATTATTATTGTATTCTACCGCTTCATATCCCATTATGAAGAAAAACTTCTGGTCCAGATGTTCGGGGATGAATACCGGGAATATATGAAAAAGGTACCCATGCTTCTGCCTTTTAAATTCAATTAGGATCGTATACATTTTGCCATTACTAAATGATGATGACTCTTAATTCCGGGATACTATGCATATCGTTGTTTGCTCTACATGGCATTCCACTTATTGATTGGTATAAACAATACCCGCATACCGTTGATAAGACAAAGATTAATTTTTAACCCAAGCAATCATGATATGGTATTTTAAATATTTATTCAAATACTTATCAGGTGTATGTCTGGTTTTAACTTTCAGTTATTCATGTACCGGGGATAGTCAGGGTAACGAAAGGCCAAATATTATTTTTATTATGGCCGATGACCTGGGGTATGGAGATCTGGGTTCTTATGGACAGCAACTGCTACAAACTCCGAACATTGACCGCCTGGCTGCAGAAGGATTGCGTTTTACCCAGGCTTATGCAGGGGGACCGGTTTGTACGCCTTCCCGATGCGTTCTGATGACAGGAATGCATAATGGGCATGCGGCGGCGCGGGATAATATCCCTCATTACAATACATACCTCCATGAGGAGGATATTACAATTGCAGAAATATTGCAGGATGCAGGTTACCGCTGCGGAGGTGTAGGGAAATGGTCGCTTGGAGACAATGGCACAGAAGGTTCCGCAACCAACCAGGGATTTGATATGTGGTTTGGCTACCTGAACCAGGACCATGCTCATTATTATTATCCGGAATATTTAGACGATAACTACAGTGTTGAGAATCAAGGGCGATTTGAACTTTCAGGGAATACTGAATCCAGGCAGCACTACAGCCATGACTTACTGACGGAGCGAGCCTTGCAATTTATAAGAGATTCTCAGCAGGAACTGTTTTTTCTGTATGCCGCAATTACCCTACCCCATTTTTCGGCTCCTGAGGAGGATAGCGATGGACTTACAGTTCCTACAACAGATCCATATTCGGAAATGGACTGGGATGAAAAGTCAAAAAAATATGCCTCCATGGTTCATATGGTGGACAGGGATGTGGGAAGGATTGTTCAGTTAGTTGATGAACTGGGACTGAAGGATAATACCCTGATCATCTTTACCAGCGATAATGGGGGACATAGTGTCATATGGAAAGATTTTGATACCAACGGTGCACTTCGGGGCTACAAACGAGATCTCACAGAAGGGGGAATACGCGTTCCATTTATTGCACGCTGGCCTGGCAAAGTACCTGCAGGCAAAACAAGTGATGAAATTATTTCATTCCAGGACATGATGCCCACTTTTGCAGAATTTGCACAAACCAGCACCCCGGTCAATATTGATGGTATATCTGTTGTCTCTGCCCTTTTGGGGAAGGATTTAGAAAGAGAACATCCCTATCTCTACTGGGATTATGGGCATTGCCGGGACCGCTATGATCAGGCAGTACGTATAGGGGACTGGAAAGGTATCAAACATGGAGTAAACGGAAAAATTCAACTCTACAACCTGGTAAATGATATTGGAGAAGAGATTAATGTTGCTGACAATCATCCTGACATCATTAATCAAATTGAAAGTATCATGAAATCTGCCTACACTCCCAACGAACGATACCCCATCGGAGAAAAATATACAGGGGGACCCATCTGGAAAAAGTAATATGAATCTTCGGGACCACTTTCTGTAAGAATTTCACACTCTTCCGTGTAATCTCATTCCTGTTTTATTCTGGGCATTCTGTATTAATACAGGAAAATCGGTCTAAAAACATGTTAATATACTATATGATATAGACAATAAACTTGTATTTGTCATGATATAATAATACAATATTTGCATTATGGTCAATATATTATAATTTTACTTTAAAAGTCATTTCAACCTCAAATGCCTTAAGAAATGTCGATTTTTACAAAAAGAAGATTTCATTCAAAACTATCCCTGCTACTATTATTCATCTTTATCATTATTTACCCGGCATACTCTCAACCTGGCTCTGTAGAAGAACCCGTAATTTTTACCGGTGAACTTGATGTTGATTTTCAGAGGCCTGACAGTGCCCTGGTATGTACGAGTCCCTATCTCCTCTTTCCAGAATTTATTGCTATTCCTGAAGGCAGCTTCACGATGGGTGCAGATATTGATCCCATGTATATCGTGGCAGGTGCTGACAAAGGATGGAGAAGCATTTTTATCCAGGACGAATATCCCCAAAGAAATATTATTATCAGTGAAGCTTTTGAAATGTCAAAATATGAGATTACCAATGCTCAGTTTGAACAATTTGATCCATCCCACATGGTTTGGCGTGGAAAATTCATGGATATTTCCACTGGTGATAATGAAGCCGTGGTTTATGTCAGCTGGAACGAAGCATTGGCATATACGCAATGGCTGTCTGAATCTGATCCTGATTATAATTACAGGCTTCCGACCGAAGCGGAATGGGAATATGTTGCAAGGGGAGGGACAAAGACTGCCTTCAGCGATGGCAAAAAGGGAGATATATACTCCCTGAATCCATTTGACCAGGATCAAATGGACCAGATGAATTACCAGTGGCCATATCCATTTACCTGGTCCAACGGATGTCGCGGATGGGTAAGCTGGAAAACTGAGAATTGTGTGGGTGTAAATGATGTCTATCCGGATAATAAGAATATCAGGAATGTGGATCTGAGCATCGGACATTTCGGTCCCAATGATTTTGGAGTATATGATATGCATGGTGGAGTTGAGGAATGGACAATGGATTGGTACGATCTCTACAACCCCGAAGAATTGAAGAATCCAGCGGGACCCATCACCGGAGATTTTAAGGTTGTCAGGGGAGGTAGTCATAATAATCATATCCAGCATACCCGTTCTGCAAACAGGATGAGTTCAGCTCGTGACGATAAACACTACCTTCTGGGATTCAGGGTGGTCAGAACACCGAAGGAACAAATCCAGAAAACCCCGGTTATCCAGGCTCAGGTCAGGCCATGGGCAGAAGAAGTTAAGACAAAGTCATATCGCTGGAAAAAGGACAGCCCGAAACCCATTTTTACCATGACATCACTTTATGAACTTGTTCCCATGCTGGAGGATGGTTCCCATTATGGCTCAAAGGAACAGTTAATACAGTTCGGATTCGATCCTGAAAAGAATCTTCCCACATTAAGCGGTCCCCTGTATACTCATAATCATTCTCCCACCATGGTATACTGCGACAATGGTGATATACTGCTTTCCTGGTTTACAGGAGAAAGTGAGACAGGTCCTGAGTTAACCCTCATTGCCTCACGGGGTAAAAGACAAAAAGATGGTTCCCTTCAATGGACTGCTCCGGCTGATTTCCTGAAGGCTGCTGACAGAAATATGCATAGCTCCAACCTGCTGAATAATTCTGTCAGGATTGACATGGGACTGGATAAGGAACCTTTATTGCACCAGATGGCCAGTATCGGGGTGGCCGGCAGATGGGATAAATTAGCTCTGGGATACCGTACCAGTAAAGACAACGGAGTTACATGGACCCCCGTACATATGGTACTGGAACTGGAGCATGGACTGAACAATGGAGCCTCCATGCAGGGAAATATGTTTCAGACATCAAAAGGGGAACTGGTATTCGTAACCGATGATGCTTCGGATGGTATATCCACAACAGGAAGTCTGGTGGTTAGCGAGGACGGGGGAAAGACCTGGCAAGGAAGGGGACATTCTTCCACTACGGAAGAAGCTAAAAGGATAGCCGGACTTCATGCAGCAGTGATCGAAATAGCGGACAGAAACGGTGATGGAGAAGCAGATCTGCTTGCCATAGCCAGGGATGCAGGGAAGTATTACTCAGGAAAAGCACCCCAGAGTATATCCTATGACAGGGGAAACTCATGGTCGCGTTCACCCTCTGTATTTCCTTCCATTGGGGGACAGCAAAGGTTTACCCTGCAACGTTTAAGGTATTCCGCAGAGTATCCTGAACACCCAGGTATCACCCCCATCCTCTTCACCGGCATAGCTGACGACGGCCTTCTGGCAAAAGATTCCGAAGGAAAACTTGATACTATTTATGGACTCTATGCTGCCCTTTCCTTTGATGAAGGTAAAACCTGGCCGGAAGAATACCGGCGCGTTATCAGTGATGTCAGAGGTAGCGATGAAAAAATTATTACAACAGCTCCCTGGCAGAAAAAAAATACCCTTACCCGGGTAAAAGGACAGGAGATCAGCTATACAACCTGTACACAGAGTCCAGATGGACTAATATATATCAGCGACGGTAAAATTGTTTATGTAATCAACCAGGCATGGATACTCCAGCAAAATTGAAAACTAATAATCTGATATTATGCAACACACCAAAGCGCAGATACTGGTTCCAGACAGCAGCTCTTTCGACCTGAAAAAGACTGTTCTGACTCCTGAGACATACAAGATTCATTCTCATAAGAATTATGAATTGAACTATATCGTGAGCGGATGGGGCACAAGAATAATTGGAGATAATATAGAAAGTTTTGCAAGAGGTGACCTGGTTTTAATCGGACCGGACCTGCCACATTGCTGGGAGGTGAAGGGAGTGGCAGAGGGACTTGCACCGGAGTGCATTACCATACATTTTCATGAAAATTTCTTTGGACAAAACATCATTAAGTCCCCTGAACTTCAGCCCATGTATGAATTGCTTATGGAATCCAACCTCGGCATCCAGTTTTTTGGTGATGAGACCCTTGATATCGGGGACATTCTTCATAAAATGCATAAATCAAATCAGTTGAGGCGTCTTATCTACCTGCTGGAGATATTTGAGATACTGATTAGAACGAAAGGAATGAAAGTCCTTGCAAAGGCGGGATTCCTGGAACAGGTGGCCAATACCCGGAATGAGAAACTACAAAGAGTCTATGAGTTCATTATGGTAAATTTTACAAAAAAGATCTACCTCAGGGAAGTGGCAGATCTTTGCTATATGTCACCCAGCGCCTTTTGCCGTTTCTTTGACAAAGCTACCGGAAAAACCCTGTTTAAATATCTTAAAGAGGTGAGAATCGGTTATGCCTGCAAGCTTCTCCAGGAAACAGATCAATCCATTTCAGATATCTGCTATCAATCAGGCTATAATAACCTGGCCCATTTTGATAATCAGTTTAAGGAAATATATATGGTATCCCCCGGCCGTTACAGAAAAAATCTGAAGTCCGTCTCGTAGAATTTTCCCTTTTCTCCATAAGCATTAGGTCAATATACCATATAAATATGGTAATATTCATTAAAAAAAGTATAGATATCTACATTATTTTTACATACCCAGAAACTTCTAACCTAATATCTTTATAAATGAAAATCAGACAGGTAGTTATTATTATATGTCATGCAATGGCAGTTGCTGGATGTAAATCCATGCCAAGCGGTGAATCCGGGTTTCTTCTGGATTCAGAATTTATTTACTCTGCAGAGGATGTTTCTTTCCCCAAAAACAATGGCAATATCATTAAAGCAAGGATAGATATCTACGGTATTTTTACATGGCAGAAACTTATAACTATTAAAATTGCAGATGAAAAAAACAGCATTTCACATTCTGTTTCTCAGCTTCTTACATTCAGCACTCTGGGTGTAAACGGGCAGATATCCATTACAGGGATAATTCAGACGAGAAAGGTGAAAAAATGCCTGGAGTTTCAATTGCCATCAAGGGAACCACAACAGGGACTGTATCGAACCTGGATGGTTTTTATTCAATCAATGTGGAGGATGAAACGGCTACCCTGGACTTTTCCTACATAGGATTAGAAATTCTCGGATGGCAGTTTGATCGGAGAACAAACAACGCTTGATGTTCTCCTCATACCAAGCATCCAATAGCTGGATGAAGTGCTAGTGGTCGGTTATGGAGAAATGAAAGAAGGTGAATATCACGGGTGCTGTCAGCAAATGTGAAATTTGATGAAAAACTCACAAGCCGATCCCTTGCCAACGTATCAACCGCCCTTTCAGGAATGGTCCCCGGCCTATCGGTGCGTCAGGGCTCGGGAATGCCAGGAAACAATGATACGGAAATACTTATTCGAGGTATGGGTACAGTAAATAATGCCAAGCCATTGGTAGTGGTAGATGGGGTTTCGGATGTGGATATCAATCGCATTGATATGAATGATGTGGAAAGCATTTCTGTACTTAAAGGATGCGGCTTCATCCTGCCGTTTATGGATCACGGGGTGCAAACGGAGTGATTCTCATCACAACCAAGACCGGGGCAGGAGATTGGAGCCAAGGATCAATTATTCAGGATCATATGCGATAACCCAACCAATAAAATTTCTATGATAATCTTGATAACTATCCCAAAACCATGGCGCTTGCATATCAGGGGGGCAAATGCCGGGAATAAGGAATTCAGTTTATAAATGGGGGGCCATTGAGGAATGGATGGCAAAAAGTATGATTGACCCGGTCCTTTATCCAAATACTGACTGGTATGATGTTATTTTCCAGAATGGCTCCCTTCAAAATCATAATATTTCGGCCTCGGGGGGAGGAGATAAGATGAGATTTCTATATTTCCGGTGGAGTCTCTGACCAGGAGGGTGTGGTAATCAACAACAGTTACACCCGGTATAATTTCCGGACCAACCTGGACTACCAGGTCAGGAAAAGTATAACCATCGGGGCAAGGATTGATGGACAGTGGTCGGATATGGAATATGGAGACAATGATGGGATTGGCGGATCAGGGATCAGGAATACCAATCCGGGTGTCACCCCGATACATCCCGAGACAGGCCAGTATGGAGGAGCCATGGCTTACGGTGAGAATAAGCAGGCCAGCCAACCTCCTGGCCAATTATACCATTGATCACAATCGAGGAAAGAGAATTCGGGGGTCAACGGTAACTTATATGGTGTCTGGAAACCAATTGAGTGGTTATCTGCCAGGATTGAATACGGATTAAACTACAGGGATCGTTTCTCGCGTGACTGGAGTGATCCGACGACCACTTACAACCTGCAAACCGGTGAGGTGGTGGATGTGCTTGTGGGTGACAATGCAGGGATTGACAATCGCATTGACAGGGCCTACAAAACCAATTTCCAGACCAGGCTGGATTTCAAGAAGGAGATTGCCCCGGGTCATAACCTGGGCGCCATGTTTGCTTATACATCAGAATACTGGGAAGACAGGATGTTATCAGCCGGCAGGATGGACCGCCTTTATCCCAATATCCTGGAGATCAGTCCGGCACTGCCAACAACTAAAGAAAAATGCAGGTTCATCCAGCGCAGAAGGCCTTAAGGGCCTTTATTGGCCGAATAAATTATGATCTGCTGGATCGTTACCTTTTTGAAGTCACGAGCCCGTTATGATGGATCTTCCAAATTTACAAGAGGAAAGCAGAGTATGGATTTCTTTCCTTCCGTTTCCACAGGTTGGAGAATCTCCGAGGAAGCCTTTTTTGAACCCATAAAGGGTACGCTGAATTATGCCAAGTTCAGGGCCTCCTACGGATCACTTGGAAATAATTCCGGCGTGGGCAGGTATGAGCAGAAGGAGACCTTTGAAACCACTAATTATGTACTGGATGGCAAGGTCATAAAGGGATTCAGCTATTCAAAAATGATTGATCCCGAATTTCTCATGGGAATCAACATCGGTCTTAAACATTGGACTGGAGCCTGGGGATGTTCAGGAACCTCCTGTACATGAGAATTCGATTTCTATGACAGGCTTACTACAGGAATGATCAGGCCCTCTGACCTGTCAGATTTTTTATTCGGCTATTATCCTCCGCGTGTTAATATCGGGGAACTAAGGAACAGGGGATTTGAAGCCAATATTCACCTTAAATAAACAGATAGGCCAGGTAAAATTCCTGCACCAATTTTAATTTTTCCTATAACATCAACAAGCTTGAAAAATGGAATGAATACCTGAGCAGGGGGAATGAATTTATTAGATATGCCTTACCAGTATATCTATACCTACCTGGACCAGGGGATTGTCCAGAGCTGGAATGAGATCTATGCCAGGACCCTATCCAGGAGGACTATATCGCACCCGGTGATGTGCTGCTTAAAGATGTAAATGGTGATGGCATTCGTGAAATGGAGATGACAGGGTGGCCTTTCCTGAAAAAATGCAAAAGAGACCAACAATGAATTCCTCACTTGACCTTTAACATGGAGATGGAAGGGTATCGACTTTTCGGCTTTCTTTAATGCAACTGCAGGGAGGTATGATTTCTGGCGTGATAACCTTAAACACAACAAGTCCAAGGGATAACAGATATAATTTTTCTGAATTCCACTGGACTGATACATGGAATTATTACAACCGGGAAGCCACCATGCCCAGGTTAACCATCTCCGCAGGGGATGACGGTGGAAGGAATACATCAGTGATTCCACATTCTGGTTGCAGAGCCGGTCATTTATCAGGCTTAAGAAACTTTCAGGTGGGATATAGCTTGCCCAGGAACTGGGTTCAGAAAAGTGAGGAATGAGCAGATTCAGGATTTATTTGACTGCAGATAACCTGTTTACCCTTACCGAAGTGGGAGGGGATTGATCCTGAAAAGGATACTTCCGGTGATGATTTTTATCCCTTGCTAAAAAGCTATGCCATAGGGGCAAATATCCAGTTTTAATGAAAAATGGATAATAGTTGAAAGATCAAAAATGATATAATGACTAAAAGTTAACATATCTCAGAAGACTAACATTACCTGGCTGTGATTCTGCTGATCTTACCATCCTGCAAAGATGATTTGCTGGACCAGACGCCGAGGAATGAAATTTCCTCCGATCAGTTCTGGGAGACCCCGGCTGATGCAGAAACAGCAACCTATGGTGTTTATAATGCTGCCAGGCTCTCTGTTCAGATTCGATTACCTCTATGACGGATTATCACCTTACGGGCGCTACAGGAATCTGCGGGCTTCCTTTGAGAATATCGATGATGAGACTGGAGTTGAGCGATCCAGTGGGAGGGTTTTCAACCAGGTGGTGGAGTTGGCGATGAATTTGACATGACCTGGAAACTCTGCTACAGGATCATAAATAGGGCCAATTATGTCTTGTCCTATGTTGATGTGATGATTGAGCAGGAGACCAGCTCTGAGCAAAGAGGGATGAATTGACGAAGGATCAGGGGAGAGAATTACTTTTTCCGTGCCCTGGCCTATTTCCGGCTCATCACCCACTGGGGAAATGTCCCTCATTATGAACATGTACTGGATGGTAATCAGCGATGCTTATCAGCTGAGTCAAAGACCCATCACGGAGGTAAGGGATGAGATCCTGCAGGATTTGGATTCGGCCTGTGTTGTACTCCCCCTGCCTAATCGGCAATTCCTGACGGGGACAGGGGAAGGGCCAGCCAGGCTGCTGCTTACGCCTTCCGGGGAAAGGTGAAACTCTACTGGGCAAGCTGGAAAAACTATGGATGGCCTGAGATTGATGGATTTACCAGCAGGACCAGGCAGAAGCCTCACCTATTTATGAATCGGCTGCAGAGGATTTCTCGCAAGGTGATTGATGATTTTGGCCTGCAATTATATAGTGAGGGAGATCCCGGGAATTACGGGGACAACGATAATTTCAAGCCTGAGGAACTACCGGCCTATTGGCACCTGTTTAATGGAACCGGCTGAATATTCTCCCGAAGATGATATTTTCCGTTCAATTTGCCGGACCTGAACTTGAACAGGGGTAATTCCTTGCAAAGAGGATACGGGAACAGGCACACCATCAATGGTCAGGTATTTTATGCACCCACCCACCACCTGGTGAACAGGTACCAGCTTATTGAAACAGGAGATTTTGCACCACCAGTTATTCTTGATGAAGAATGAAACACTTCGAGAACGGGGCCATCAATCCCCTGACCTATGAAAGACGATACTTCAGATTTGGCTTTAAGGCCTTGAGCGACTGGAGGATGAAAGCAACGATTATGTGGGATGGACAAACACGCTGCAACTGGCTGGATGATACCGGTCTGCTTCCGCCAGCTTGGCATTGTGACACCTTTGATGGGGCGATAAAAGCTCGGGTTATATCGATTATGATGACTCGGATATGGGTTACATCTA
Source organism: uncultured Bacteroidaceae bacterium (assembly GCA_963777115.1). Lineage (GTDB taxonomy): Bacteria > Bacteroidota > Bacteroidia > Bacteroidales > SM23-62 > SM23-62. The sequence continues at coordinate 687,244 of CAVZPP010000016.1, forward strand.
CCGCAAATGGGTTCGCCAGGAACCCGAGTGGTGGAAGGACCGATGGAGCACAGGATTTTTACCTGATGCGGCTTGCAGATGTTATGCTGATGTATTGTGAAGCGAAAAATGAGATTCAGAGGGTCCTTCTCAGGAACTGGTCGACCTGGTCAACCGGATCAGGGAAAGAGGGAACCTACCCGGACTGGCACCAGACAAATACAGATTCAAGGGAGATTTTCTTCAGAGGCAATAGAACAGGAACGCATTATTGAACTGAATGCAGAGGGACATATTGGGATTTGATATCCGCAGATGGAGAATGCTGGAAGAGATTTATCCGATCACCCGAGGGACTTACATTCTATGACACGCATGGAACAAAGGATACGGATGTATTTGATGAATGCTTCCCCGCAGGATTACCAGCGTATGTATCTATTTAAGATTCCTGAAAGTCAGAAATTGAGAGAAACTCGAACCTTGTACAGAATACACCTTGGTTATAAAAACTATCAGAAAATGAAAACGAAATAAATATATGAAGACATTAAGAATGATCGCTGCCATGGGCATTGTTGCTTACATTCTTTTGCATGTACTGAATATCCTATGGATGAGGATGACTATGTTGATAACCACACAGACGCGTTGTTATATTGGATACTTTCTATTTGTATGGATCGGATCACCTTGACTGCCTGATTCAGGATTCCACGGTGATTGATACAGTGAACCAAACGGTTAATGGTTTAGCAAAATTCGGAACCAATCTCAGAAGGTATGAAACCGGCTGCAAGCCTGTCCCTGGATACTAAGATGAACTCCAGCCATGGGGGTGTGGACAGACTTTACCGAGCCAAGGACCTATACACTGATCTCCGGCAACAGGGAGATAAGGAAGGAATATACCATCACGATAAGAGTAGAAGGTGAAGAATAATCAGCAATTTCACGAAAACACGAAATCATGAAACTATTAAAATATATGCTATGTCTCTTCTGTTCTGATATCAATGTATTATCATGTTCAGAAGACAGGAGATCAACTCTTAAAGGACGATTATATCGATGAAAACCTATGCGCCGGCCATAGCCGGGAGAACCCATTGAGTTTGCTTATGCCATGGGGGCACATGGATCGGTGTCCTTTAAGACCGCAAGTGCCCAGGTGAATATCGCCGGGGTGCTGCGGGTACAGGATTTGATCCGAACTCCTACCACGTCGACTCAAGGGGAAATGATGTGGGTGTAGCTGGTTGCTGATACATCAACAGAGGAACGACATCTCAACTGCCCAGTTTTCTCTATGATACAGTCGTTGCAACATTGCGATACAGCTATGTTGTTCCGGAAGAGGCTAAAGGACAGGATGTTTCCATTACCTTTCAGTGCTGAATCATCCGATCGGTGAAAAGAGTTTCCACCAGCGTACCCCGGAATTCAGGGTTTCTAAAATGACCATGAAAAGAGATATATTGATGACCGATCAGAGATGTTTGCTTTTTTTTCAGTAGAGGATATGCAGGGATATACAGAAGCTGAAGTCATTGCAAACGGATTGGAAGAGATAAAATTGACCTAATCTATATCTATGATGCCCTGAACGCCAGAAGGATTTAAATACGGGCATGCCCTGATTTCTCCGGGAGCGATGAAAAGTATTTTAATGAGCGTAAATGGTGCCTGCGCTCTTTCAGGATCAATAAAACAAAGATTGAAAAACGAGGGCTTATTTATGGGACAGTCATTTCACAGGTGAAGGTTCCTGCTGGTGTATGTGGATGATATCGACCTGGAGACACTCGAAAATTGACTGGTGCGGCTAGATTTTACACTTGGTATCAGCAAGAGCAACAACAGTGCTTTTATTGAAACAGCAGATGGCCGGTACAGGGCTTATATCTATGTAGATAATGCCCGCGAGCAGCACATTAACTTTCGGGATAAAGCGTTTGGAAATTCAATAGAATATGAACTATGGTAAGTTAAAAATCAAATAACGTATGTATACTTATTTCCTTTCCATGGTTTTGCATGCCTGTAAATCCAGCGCAGGAGAAAAATCAACATCTCAATTTAGATTTCAGAATTTATTTATTCTGCAGAGGATGTTTCTTTCCCCAGCTGTCATGCCTCAACCCTGGTTGAAACACCCGAGGGACTCGTATGTGCATGGTTTGGGGGCACTCATGAGAAACATATTGACGTAGGTATCTGGATGAGTTGGCAATCAGAGGGTGAATGGTCAAAACCAGTGGAAATTGTTAATGGAATCCAGAATGATACTTTACGTTATCCCACCTGGAACCCAGTATTGTATTATGCTGATGGACACCTGGTTCTCTTCTATAAGGTTGGTCCAAATCCAAGGGACTGGTGGGGGGAGATGATGATCTCAGATGACCTGGGCAAGACCTGGTCAGAGACTCAGCGATTACCTGAAGATATCTGGGGTCCTATCCGAAATAAAGCCGTGTTACTGGAAAATGGAAACCTTCTTTGTCCCTCAAGCACCGAAAATAATGGTTGGAGGGTCCATATGGAATGGACTTCTGATATGGGTAAAACATGGAATCGAACCGCTGCCCTTAATCACGGTGATTCCCTCGCAGCAATCCAACCTACTATCCTGTTACATCCTAAAGGAAAATTACAGATTCTATGTAGAACCAAGAGTAACAGGATATTTTCGGCATGGTCGGAGGATCAGGGTCAGACCTGGACCCGGCTGGAACCTATTGATCTGCCTAATAATAACAGTGGTATCGATGCCATAACACTTGATGATGGCAGGCACCTGCTGGTTTACAATCATATTGACCGTTCTCAAAATCAGGGTAAAAGAAACCTGCTGCATCTTGCTGTATCAGAGGATGGTATGAACTGGAATGCAGTAGCCATGCTGGAAAATGATAAGAGTATTGATGGGGAATATTCCTACCCTGCAGTGATTCAGACAAAGGATGGAAAGGTTCATATCACCTATACCTGGAAAAGAGAATTAATTAAACATGTAACTGTTAATCCCGAAAAGATCCAGGCAGTGCCCATCCAAAATGGCATTTGGCCTGCATCAGTCAGATGATTTTCTAACCTATTACAAGAGCAATAATATCGAATGAAAAGAAACATGAAAGATTTTGCATTGAATGGAATTGTCCCTCCCCTGGTAACACCCCTGACAAAAAACTATGATCTGGATGTTGATGACCTGGAAAAACTAATTAACCATGTAATTGACGGTGGAGTCAATGGAGTATTTATCCTCGGAACAACCGGAGAACTATCAAGATTTACATCTGCAATTAAGAAATCCGTCATAGAGAACACATGTAGATTTGTGAACGGGAGAGTACCCGTTCTGGTTGGCATTACAGACACATCCTTTCAGGAGAGTATCCGCCTTGAGAAAATTGCTTATCAATCGGGTGCTAATGCGGTTGTGCTTGCCCCTCCCTTCTATTACCACGTTGAGCAGGATGAACTACTTGATTATTACAGGGAAATATCCGAGCAGATTGAACTGCCACTTTATCTTTATAATATGCCATCAAGAACTAATATTGACATCAAAGTCGACACCGTTCTGAGGGCTGCAGAGATTCCCGGAATTGTTGGGATAAAAGACAGTTCAGGAGACTTTTTATACCTGCAAAAATTGTTATTTGCTCTGAGGAAATATCCTGAATTTTCTGTTTTTGTTGGTCCTGAGGAAATTATGGCTCCTTCAGTATTGTTCGGAGCCAGCGGAGGGGTTAACGGTGGAGCTAATTTGTATCCGGAATTATACGTGAAGCTGTACGAGGCATCTGTTAAGAAAGACTTTGAAACGATATATAAGCTTCAAAATATAATTACCCATATTAGCAGTACATTGTACCAGGCTGGAAACGAAAGTCCGAATTACATTAAAATCCTGAAGGAGGCGCTCAGGCAGAATGGCATTTGCAAGGAATATATGGCCAGACCATACCTTCCCTACTCCGATGAGGAAAAACTGGAAATAGCTTCCTGCCTGGACAAGATAAACGTCCCAGGGAACCTGAAAAGTAAACCTGTAGCATGAGAACTCTCGACATAATTATTTTTATTGGATATTTAGTAGGTGTAGTATTATTCGGAAGTTCATTTTACAAGAAGAACAAATCCTCCAAATCCTTTACCCTGGGTAATAATAACATTCCGACCTGGGTGATCTCCATGTCGATATTTGCGACCTTTGTGAGTAGTATCAGTTACCTTGCTCTTCCAGGCCAGGCCTATATGTCGAACTGGAATGCCTTCGTATTCAGCCTGTCAATACCCATAGCCGTTTTAATGGCTGTCAAATTTTTTGTCCCATTATACAGATCCGTTGGAAGTCCTTCTGCATATACTTACCTGGAAAGAAGATTTGGACCCTGGGCAAAATATTATGCTTCGGTCATGTACCTGCTGACACAGCTTATGAGGGCAGGTACCATTATGTATCTCCTGGCTCTGGCAATTCATGTCATTTTGGGTTGGAATATTACAACCATTATTATCATTACCGGTCTCAGTGTAATGATTTATTCCCTTCTCGGGGGAATACAGGCTGTTGTATGGACTGATGCCATCCAGGGTATCATCCTGGTTGCCGGTGCCCTGGTTTGTACATTGCTTCTCATATTCTCTATGCCTGAGGGAAGTGGACAATTATTCAGGATCGCAGCCGAAAATAATAAATTTAGCCTGGGAAGTTTCGGATTGAGTCTTTCCAATCCAACGTTCTGGGTGGTTCTTATTTACGGTCTTTTCATAAACCTCCAGAATTACGGGATTGACCAGAATTATATTCAACGGTATATGACCGCCAGTTCTGAAAAGGAGGCGAAAAAATCTGCCCTCTTTGGGGGATTGTTGTACATCCCGGTTTCATTGCTCTTCCTTTTTATTGGAACGGCCCTTTTTGCATACTATAATGCGAGTCCCCATCTCCTGCCAGAAGGAATAAGCGGTGACAAAGTATTCCCTTACTTCATAACAAATGAATTGCCTGTGGGATTGACCGGATTATTAATAGCCTCCGTTTTTGCAGCAGGAATGAGTACTGTTTCAACAAGTGTGAACAGTTCTGCTACAATCATTCTTAACGATTTCTTCAAATTAAACAACAAGAACTCAGGGAATGACCGTAAAGCCATGAGGATCCTCTATTACTCATCATTTATATTTGGCAGTATGAGCATACTGATTGCGATTGCCATGATAAACGTTCAAAGTGCATTGGAAACCTGGTGGAAACTTGCTTCCATTTTCAGCGGAGGGATGCTCGGACTCTTCCTTTTGGGTTATTTTTCTAAAAAGGCAAAAAACATCCATGCAGTTATTGGTGTAGCAGCTGGAGTTGTAGTTATTGGCTGGCTGAGTCTTTCACCAATATTCTTTACCGGGCAAATGATGCAGAGATTTGCAAGCCCGTTTCATAATTATCTGTCTATTGTTTTTGGAACCCTGGCAATATTTTTTGTAGGGTTTTTACTGGCAAACATCATGTTCGGCAGGAGAAAAAATAGAAATCATGATAACAAATATTGAATGAGTTTTTCTCTTAGAATCAATACCATTTGTAAAGCTGCCTGTCTGCTGTTTATTGCTGCAGTGGGATTTGCTGCTAAAGTTGATGAGAGAGAATCTTCTGTTTCAAGCCAGGCAAATAACAGTTCCTATAAATATCTCGGCGGAGCCGAACAGGAAAAGGGGGAACCGGTCCGGATAATTGAGAATATAAATGGAGATCTGATACTTGATGTAGATGGGAAACGAGGAACTGTTGTACGTCCGCTTCCTGAAATGAAACTGCCGGTGCAAATTACTTTTAACCTGCAAACGAAATACGATCCTTCAAGCAGTGAACCTCCCCATGAGTTGTTTGGCACCGGTGATTTCAGGCTGTATTTTGGGTGCACAAATAAAGAAGCGAAGAGGGATTCAATGTATGAAACTAACCTTGGTGAATTTGAAGGAGTCCAGTTCAGGATTCACCCTCATCTGGATGAATCTCCCATCCGAAGGTATACCGGGAAAGAATCTCATACCTCAACCTCAATATGGATCCGGTATATTGACCCGGAAAGGGTCACCGGTTCGGGTGGTGAGCCTCACACGGGACTGGTAAGTGATGCCTGTCAGCGACGGAATAAACCCCCTACCCATAATTGTGGCTGGGCAAGAGTAGGCCTGTTTGAAAATGGCTTTGGTCTCGATAACGACGAAGAAACACAAGTTAGTATAGTAATCTCGGATTCAATTATTTCACTTTCAACAAACGGAAGGGTCTTTTCAGTTAGTATCTCAGACCTTGAAAATGACCCTGATTATTCAGGTGATATATTACGTTTTGACCGGATCGGCTATTTTGCCATTGATCATACCAATATCAGCCGGGGTTACGAAACTGTCAGGATCAATGATATAAAAATTTTGCATCTTTATTAATTCAAAAATAATAATCATGAGCAATAGATTAATAGGCAGGTTACCAAAAGTAGGAATCCGTCCGGTTATTGACGGACGGGAAAGAGGGGTAAGAGAATCACTTGAAAACCAGGTAATGGAATTGGCCAGGTCGGCAGCTGATTTCATTGAAAACAATTTACGGTTTCCCAGTGGTGAAAAAGTGGAATGTGTCATTTCGGATACCTGTATAGGAGGGGTAGCTGAAGCTGCTATGAGTGCCGAAAAGTTTCAGCAGGAAGGAGTCGGGGTATCCCTGACAGTTACTCCCTGCTGGTGTTATGGTACAGAAGTAATGGATACCGATCCATTATTACCTAAAGCTATTTGGGGATTCAACGGGACAGAACGTCCGGGGGCTGTTTACCTGGCTGCAGCCCTCGCTGGGTATAACCAGAAAGGTCTACCAGCTTTCGGAATTTATGGACGTGATGTCCAGGATTCCGGAGATACAAACATCCCTGAAGACGTGAAAATAAAAATCACACGATTCATAAAGTCCGGACTCGCTGTTGCCATGATGAAAGGGAAGTCTTATTTATCTATAGGATACAGCTCCATGGGGATTGCCGGTTCAATGGTAGATTCTGATTTCTTCCAGGATTATCTGGGCATCCGTACTGAATTTGTTGATTCAACTGAAATCCTGAGGCGCATTGACGAAGAAATTTACGATAAGAAAGAATTCGCAAAAGCACTGGCATGGACAAAAGAAAACTGCAAGGAGGGAAAGGACCATAATAACCCGGAGAACCAGGCAGATGATACCCGGAAGGAACTCGAGTGGGAAATCGTAATTAAAATGACCCTCATCTGCCGGGATATGATGATTGGGAATCCCAAATTGGTAGAGATGGGCTTTCGGGAAGAAGGCCTGGGCCGGAATGCAATTCTGGGAGGATTCCAGGGTCAGCGTCAGTGGACGGATTATCAGCCCAATGGAGATTTCTCCGAGGCCATCCTGAATTCCTCCTTTGACTGGAATGGAATTCGCCAGGCTTTTATACTGGCAACCGAAAACGACAGTCTGAATGGTGTGGTCATGTTGTTCGGACACCTGCTCAGCAATACTGCACAGATATTTTCTGATGTAAGAACCTACTGGAGTCCGGATGCCGTTCAAAGGGTCACCGGTAAAAAATTAACCGGTAAAGCAGAGAGTGGTATAATCCATTTGATCAACTCGGGATCAACTACTCTTGATGCTACCGCGCAACAAAGGGACTCTGAAGGCAACCCGGTGATGAAACCTTACTGGGAAATCACCGAAGAGGAGGTAAAAAGATGCCTGGATAACACACTATGGCCACAGGCAGTCAGGGAATACTTCAGGGGCGGTGGTTATTCTTCACAATTCAAAACAGCAGGAGAGATGCCTGTTACAATGTCGCGCATCAACCTTATAAAGGGACAGGGGCCTGTCCTGCAAATTGCTGAAGGATGGACCGTTGAACTACCCGATGAAATACACAAGGTTCTCGACGAAAGGACCAATCCCACCTGGCCAACCACATGGTTTGTCCCTCGCCTAAACAAAAAAGACAACTTTAAGGATGTATATTCAGTCATGGCAAACTGGGGAGCCAATCACGGAGCCATCAGTTTTGGGCATATAGGAGCAGATTTAATAACTCTTGCATCCATGCTCAGAATACCGGTAAGCATGCACAATGTTGATGAAAAAGATGTATTCAGACCTGCCTCATGGTCCGCCTTTGGGGAGGAAAAGATGGGTGCGGATTACCGGGCTTGTAATAATTACGGACCTCTATACGGGACTGTGTAAATTTCAGGCAAATTGTTAAAACTTCAGGTATTGCCATATTTTTTGTAATTTGATGGAAATCCGAATACCCGGATCCATCAATCATGATGCAAAATCCCCAACATGAAAGGACCGGCACCAGGCTAAGGGAGTTCTTTTCTCATTATAAAAAAAAAGGCTTTTTTAACTATGTAGGCAGAAGCATTCTTGTCATTATTCTGCTCTATACCCTGTTCATGTTGATCATATTTCTGGTCGGCAGGTACCTGGTGGATTTTACAAGCCTGTTCGAAAGCATCCTGGATAATCTTACAGACAGGTTAGTTCTGGTAGTATTTTTCATTTCTGAGTCATTCCTGGGATTGGTACCGGTGGACCTGTTTGTTGTATGGACCCAAAAATTCTCAACTCCACTCCTATACCTTACACTTCTTGGAGTATTATCTTATGCAGGTGGCGTCATTTCATACAAGATCGGGCGTTGGATATCAGATAGACCGCGGATCAGGGCCTACAGTGAAAAGAAACTTAAGAATTATATGGACTTTGCCAGGAAATGGGGAGGTGCATTTGTTATCATTGCGGCCTTATTTCCCTTTACACCTTTTTCAATGGTCGTTATTGCACTGGCTTTACTGAAGTATCCATTCAGGCAATTTTTGTTGTTTGCCTTATGCCGCCTGGTAAGATTTGCTGTCCAGGGCATCCTTATGTTTCACATTCTCCAGTTACAGAACTGGATTTCCTGATCTTATTCCACGCAACCATCTGGCTGATTTGCCCATCTGTCCATTGTTGAATTTAACAGATGAGCCTGTTATACAGTATAGGTTCTCATATGAATAATTCATAATTTTCCTTCTTCTTCAGATTACCATTCAAAAACTGAAAAGCATGAAAAATATTACCTCTATTCTTTTGCTGGTTTCACTCCTTATCCTGCCGGTACAAGGGCAGCTGGATGAAACAGGGTCCTCGCCCTATAAAAACCTTAAAGCCTATTATGACCTGGCAGCCCCTGAAAGAGATCTGCAATCAAACGGTGTATTGAAGTCCGCCGCGGCAACAAACCTGCCCCTTTTCAGGGTATCCGATCCCTGGGAGTACTCTCTTATGCATGGTGGATATTTCACCCTGGGAACCAGCGAAGGAATGGCTGAAGGCATTATTGATGATCAATGCCAGGTAACATTCGGACATCCATACGCAGTATCCTCATTTGCATATCCTGTGATAGATGGAAAAATATATAGACCATCCGACTTCCAGGTAAACCAGACAGCCGACCTGAAAATCTCGGGAGACACTCTGCAGCATCAACAGGTTTTAGGGGGACTGAAAACCATAACAAAAATATATACCAACGAGAATAATGAGCTCATTTTTACCTACTGTTTGATTAATACAGATATTATAGAACATAACGCTGGCGCGGGAATCCTCTTCGATGCAGCCCTTGGACGATGGGGAGATGGATTCACTCAAATCGGAGACAGCATAGCTCTGCATGCCCAGGTTCTTCAAATTATGAATAATGAGATTAAGCTGTGGGAAAGAGATAGTATTCCCAGGGGAATGGGTGTCCTTCTGCAATTTGATGAAAATCTCCCTCCGCATACGGCCCAGCTTGGAAATTGGGAGGATGAATTTAAAGGCAGGGAAAGTATGGGCCGGATTTATGATCTTGCCCTGAACATCCGCTGGAACACAGTGGCCTTATCCCCGGGGGATACCCTACGGAGTGGATTCACATTGTCCGACCTTCCTCCCAGCTTCAGCGGGGAATCATTTCTGCGATGGAACCTTCCACAATCCTTTACTCTCGAAAACAATATGCTATTTCCCAGGCAGCTTGAAACCCGGGTAGAAATAGTAAGCGGGGATATGCAATATATGAACCTGTCTGTAAGTATTCCTGAAACAGATTTCACCTTCCCCTGGACATCTGCCAGCAGCTTTAGCAACTCTGATCCAAATGGAAGAATTTTCCAGAATGCAAAAGTTCTGATCCCGGAAATATATGACAGTACCCTTGTACCAGTAAGTCTGCAGTTGTGGAATGGAAATGATCTTATTGATGAGCTTACACGCTGGGTGTTCATACCGGCAACCGTATTTTCAAATGAAGGAATGGATGTGAAGATTGACACGGCCTTTTTTAATTACGGTAAAGTCAACCTTAGCTTCAAGGCTGAAAAGGCTGAAACCGGACAGCTGTTAAATAAACTCCATAAAAGCAATGTTTTCCTGTTTACCAATGACGTTAAAATTGGGGAATTTGATATGATGAGGGATACAACCGGGGGACTGAACGCAGTTGATATTGTGTTTGTTCTTGATGTAACCGGAAGTATGTCAAACGAAATCGAAGCGGTACGCGATAACATCATCGAATTTGCTGACAGCCTTTCCTACCGGGGAATAGATTACCGCCTGGGTATGGTTACATTTCTAGATATAATTGAAAATGTATATGAATTTACAGAAGATGTCCAGGAATTCCAGCTAAATGTGAGTGCACAGTATGCACATGGGGGAGGTGACCGGGCAGAAAACTCCCTGGATGCACTGGCAAGAGCAACTCATTTAAGCTTCAGAGACGATGCCGTTCGAATGTTCATCTGGATCACGGATGCTGACTTTCATATCAATAACGACATAACACAGGAAACCAAGGAGTCCGTTATTGACCAGCTCCTGGCCAAAGGGATCCAGGTATTTTGTATTGGAACTTCTGCATTTCAGACAGATTTTTATGACCAGATCGTAATGAATACCGGTGGTAATTATTATGATATCAATGGAAACTTCAGGGATATCCTGCTTGATGTTACCAGGCTGCAGCAGAGTACCAACTATCTATTATCATTTCTGCCTGAAGTTCCCCTGGCCCAAAATGATGAGATCAAGGTTGAGGTTCATTACGGGGGACTGGGAGGTGCGGATTCGATCCTCTACAGTTTTGTCAGCCAGGCAAAAAAATCACAGAAAGCTAATGTGGAGGTCCTGCCGAATCCAATTAAGGCCGAATCCCGCCTGCAGATCACACTGTCTGAGCAATGTGATCTGGCTATCAGCATATTCGATATTGATGGCAGAAGTCTTGCCCTGCAAAGGGTCCATGGTGCTCCGGGAAATTTTGAAATACTTTTATCGGATATTATCGGAATGGATAATCTTCAAGCCAACAGAATCTATCTCATGCAGGTTAGAATCCTTTCTCCGCCCGGGGAGATCCATACGTATAAAATCATAACCTCTGCTAACCAATAATATTCATCAGCCATGAGATATACAGCAATATTCATACTATTATTTATCGAGATCAGCCTTTTCGCTGATGGATTGATGATCCCCGTTCAGGAAGATTATCCCTATAGCAACCTTAACAACAAGATAAGCTCGGTAGAAGTTGACATCCAGGACCTGATTGTTGAAACCAATGTCTACCAGGTATTCCAGAGCGAATGGAATGACACAGTGGATGCTGTTTTCGCCTTTCCCCTCCCGCAGGGAGCACGCGCTGTCAGATTGCAATACTCCATAGGAGATACTATGGTGGATGCCATACTTAAAGTAAAACAGCAAAGTACTACTCCCGGTACCGGGGAAGGAGGAGTGGTGGCAAAGATCAATAAATACCTGGGAAGCAACGTAATCAAACTTACACTTACGGGCATTGAACCCTATGGCATCAAAGCAGTACAATTAACATACATATCAGAATTACTCCAGTATGATGGTCGCTATGAATATCAATTTCCACTTGATACAAAGGATTTTGTCAATCATCCACTCGATTATCTAAGCCTGGATTTAACCCTGCATGCATCGGATCAGATTACCTCATTTGATCTTCCGTCGCATCCTGATTTCCAGACCATTCATTCCTCCGGTGATTCTGTTCATATTTCACTGCTGCAATCCAAGGCCTATGCAAATGCAGACATTGAGTTCAGTTATACAGTGGACTCAGATTCAATGCAGGTAAGTTTATTCACCTGGAATCCAGATTCAACAGATGGGTATTTTACCATGATAGGTCATCCTCAGAAAGAGGCAGCAGATACTTCACTCCCATCCCATGTTCTGTTTCTGCTGTCTAATTCTAATACCATGCTGGGAAACAAGCTGAACCAGAGTAAAAGGGCCATCTCATTGGCACTGGACCAGATGGATGCGAATGATAATTTCCAGGTAATGGTATTCAACTCATCTGTTACTGCCTTGAATACCGGATTTGTACCGGCCACTCAGGTTAATATAGCCAGTACAAAATCTATGCTGGAATCAATTGAAACTGCCTCAGGAAACAGGCTGGATATCGGCTTGCAACAGGCACTTGCAGACATCCCTTCAGAAGCTGTTTTATCTTCAATCGTAGCCTTCAGTGATGGAAAAAGTCCGGGTGACCCGGAACAGATTGAGACCGCAAACCTGCTGCAGACAGGGATCCACTTTGTTGCTATTGGGGAAGAAGTGGATCGAACCAGGCTGGAAGCCATTGCATCCAGGAATTACGGATCTGTATATTATTTGAGAGAAGATGACCTGCTGGCTGAAGAAATGATGAAGACAATTAAAAGAATCAGCCAGCCCATTTTAAAGAACATCGATCTAACATTTGATGACCCTGGTGTTTATGCCATGTATCCGGTGAAATTTCCGGCTATATATGCAGGGACTGATTTCCTGGTCACCGGACGTTATACAATTCCAGGTGCAGCCAGGATTCTTCTTGATGGACTTGACCACCAGGGATTGAACCAGTATGATTTCCCTGTATTCTTTACCGATAATTTTGAACTTGCACGCCAGGTATGGGCCAAAGCAGCTATTGACCAGTTAGAGGCCACCATCCTGATTGAAGGAGAATCGGATACACTTAAAAATGAACTCATTGCCCTTAGCCTGGATCATAATATCAGGTGCCGGTATACTGCATTTGAGGAGGATGAATCCTTTGAATATTTATACTCAGGGGAGGATGAATGGACGACCGGCTGGGATGACTCAGGAGAAATTCATCCCGTAAACACGGATTCCGAGAAAAGCAGCATGTTCATGGGCAACTATCCTAACCCCTTCAGTTCATATACAAGAATTGAAATAAATATTGCTGAAATGGCTGGGGTTGATTCAAAGTATTTATATTTTTATGATATAAACGGTAAATTACTGAAGGTCATTGACATATCAGCATTGGGACCAGGAACGCATGAAATTCTTCTTCAGGGTGCCATGTTGGGCAAAGTACCCCGAGGCATTATTCTGGCTTACCTGGTAATAGATGGCAAACCTGTGAATACGCTTAAAATAATTTATAATCCTGAGAGAAAATGAGACATATAATGAATCTCAATTTCATACGAATCATGTTTTGGTGTGCGCTCAGGAAGTCAGGCAACAGCAGGTTTGGGTGCAAGCTTGAATCCCGACCATATACCTCCCAGAGTTAATCCGGCGATCAAATGCCATATCCCCCACCAGGCAGCGATAAACGCCATTCCGCCAACGGCCATATCGGGTGGGAATATCCTGGGATTGAACAGAAGCAGCAGGGCAAGTCCCGAGTTCTGTATCCCCGTTTCTATGGTAATCGTTTTCTTGTCCCGCCGGTCCAATTTAAACAGGGAAGCGAATGACCATCCCAGGCTGAGGGCAATGGCATTATGGATAAAAACTATTATGGCGATATACTTGATATAGTCCAGGAAGAAATCCCAGTTCTTAGCAAACATAACCGCGATAATAGCTCCGAAAGCTACAAGGGATAATCTTTTGACATGGATCAGTATTTTACCTGTTAGTTTAGGGAAATAGAGGTTGATAAGCATCCCGAGTGTGAGAGGTATTCCAAGCAATATAACAACGGTCTGCAATACATGCAGGAAAGGTATCTCCAGTGGTCTTACCAGGTCTGAAGCATTCAGTAATGCGTAGACTTTAGTAAAAAGTGTTCCCCAGAATGCGAAATTGAATGGGGTAATAAGAATGGCTCCGAAGTCAGAGATGGCCGTCAGGCTAACCGAAAGGGCCACATTTCCCCTGGCAAGGGAACTAAAAAAATTGGAGACATTCCCACCCGGACAGGAAGCAACAAGAATCATTCCCAGTCCAATGGTAGGAGTGATATAATTCCTGAAGGCAAGTGCCAGCAAAAATGTCATCAATGGCATCAGCACAAACTGTGAAACTGCACCCACTGCTGCCGCCTTTGGATTCATGGCGAGATTTCTGAAATGCAAAGGTTTCAGCTCAAGAGCGACACCAAACATGATAAAAGCAATGGTAAGGTTCAGGATGAGGAGGCTGTCGGGACTAAAATTCAGTCTTAAGCTGTCAAGGGCCTTGAATGTTTCTAGCATAGTATCGGTATTAAGGTTTACAATATATTAATATTATTACATTAACAAGGATTTCTGAATTTGGATCATACTCAAACCAGGCAAAGCACAAGAAATTCATATTTATAATTAAAACTCTGGGAATGAATTCAGCACGGTATATGATAATTCTGTGGACCTGTTCTAAATTCTCTCCAAATATGAACTTTCAAACAATTAAAACTATTTTCGCATCTATTATTCAAAACTCCTGAGATATGAAATCAATGTGCACCTTAAGGAACATTCTGGGTCTTATCAGCATTCTGCTTATGACATCCTGTGGTCAGCGGACAGCCAAAATTCAGCAGGGATCAAAACCCAACATCCTGTTCATCCTCGCGGATGATGTCGGCAGGGAGGTTCTGGGGAGTTACGGGGGGACATCCTACGAAACTTCAAAGATTGATGCTTTAGCTGATAAGGGAATGAGATTCAACAATGTATATTCATCACCGGTTTGCCACCCAAGCAGGGTCACACTACTGACAGGCAGGTACCCTTTCAGCATGGGGAATGCCGACTGGGGATCATTTCCGGAGATGGCAGAAGGACAGACTTTTGCCCATGAACTTAAAAAAGCGGGGTATGCAACTGCTGTCGCAGGAAAATGGCAGCTGGCTACACTTGGAGAGGATCTGGACCATCCCCATCGCCTGGGATTTGATGAATATTGCCTTTTCGGATGGCATGAGGGACCCCGTTATCATGAACCCTATATCTGGCAGAACGGGAAACTCAGGACAGATATAATTGAAAGTTACGGTCCTGATGTCTACAGCGACTTCCTTATTGATTTTATGAAAAGGAATCAGGACGGGCCATTCCTTGCATACTTCCCTATGGCTCTTATTCATGATATATCAAATGATCTTGAAGAACCTCCTCCATTTGGACCAGAAGGCAGGTATGAAAACGTGAAAGAAATGGTTTCTCAAATGAACAGGGTTGTAGGTAAAATGGTTCAGGCAATTACTGACCTTGGAATCGTAAATGAGACAATTATTATTTTCACTACAGATAATGGTACCAATCCCAACAGCATTATAAGCTTTGAAGCCGGAGAATATATCAAGGAGAAAGTTTTTTCGATGATAGACGGAATGAGCATCCCGGGGGGTAAAAAATCTTTTACTGATTGGGGAATACGTGTGCCCATGATGGTGGTATGGCCCGGAAAGGTGGAACCGGGATCAGTCAATAATGCCCTGATTGACTTCAGTGATTTTCTTCCAACATTTTTAGATCTCGCGGGACAACCCGAAGCGGATTACAAAATCCATGGCAGGAGTTATGCCGGGATTCTGACAGGGGATGAACATGAGTCGCGGGACTGGGTATTTGCCCAGAAGGATACTCATCAGTTTATGATCCGGACAATGGATTGGAAACTGGATTGGAAAGGGAATCTGTATGACATGAAAAACGACCCACTGGAAACGATGCCTATGAGCAAAGAAAATCTACTTCCAGAAGCTGCCGATGCCTGGAGAGAGCTTGAAGATATCCATAGGGCTCTTAAAGCGGAGTCTATGAGCATTAATCCGAAATAAGAGACTCAGGTATTAAAAACAGGGAACCTGTCCAGTGATTTTACGACTGAACAGGTTCTCCAGGGATTTTGACCAATACCCTCGCTTTACTTTTGGGGTTTCTTCTGCTTATTAACTATATCTTCGATCATTGCTGTAGTGAGTGACTTGGGCCTTTCTATGGGATAGAGCAGTGCCCGGTCCCATATAATATTGGCACAGACACCCAGAGCCCTTCCAACACCGAACATTACGGTATAGAAGTCATGCTCGGTAACCCCGTAATGCATCTGTATAACTCCTGAATGGGCATCCACATTCGGCCATGGATTCTTGGCTTTTCCGTGCTCCTTCAGGATGGGAGGAACCACCTTATACAGGAGATCAACAAACTTGAATAAGACATCATTCTTCATGTATTTCAGAGCAAACTCCCTCTGCATCATATACCTTGGATCCGTTTTTCTCAATACGGCATGACCGTAGCCTGGAATTACCTGTCCCGCGTTCAGCGTATCCCATGTAAACTGCTTCATTTCTGCCACGGTAGGAAGCTTTCCGTCCATTTTCTCATGAAGTCCCATGATCCACTGCAATACCGTCTGGTTTGCAAGACCGTGAAGGGGACCGGCAAGTCCATTTACCATGGAGGACATAGAAAGGTATATATCCGCCAGGGCACTGGAAACCAGGTGCCCGGTATGTGCACTTACATTTCCGCTTTCATGATCGGCATGCAGGATGAAATACATCCTGGAAACCTCATCATAGGGCTTTTCTTTCCCCATCATATGAGCAAAGCTGCTGCCGAAATCAAGGTCTGGATTTTGCTGTATTCTTTTTCCATCCCGGTATAGCTTAGCGTAGATATAGGCAGCTATTTCCGGCAGCTTGGCAAGAAGGTTCATGGAATCTTCATAGGTATAATCCCAGTAATCCAGCTTGTTGACACCGCCGTGGAATTTCCTGTCAAAAAATGACTCCCTGTGAAGAGAAAGAATGGCGGTCGAAAAAATAGTCATCGGATGGCTAAGTGAGGGGAAATTGTCAATGACTTCATACACGTACCTGGGTACGATCCTTCTTTTCCTGAATTCATCTATAACCTCGGAAATCTCTTCCTCATTCGGAATATCTCCGGTAAGAAGCAGGTAGTACAGCCCTTCTACATAGGGCATTTCAGCTCCAGGGGGCTTGGGAAGTTTTTTGAAAACATCAGGCAGGGTATATCCACGATACCTGATACCTTCCATAGGATCAAGGTATGAGATATCGGTCACAAGACATTTAAGGGTACGCATTCCGCCAAAAAGCTTTTCAACCGTTACTGTATCAATAACGACATCGCAATTTTCTGTGACGAGTTTGCGTATTCTGGGACGTTCCTGGTCAATTTTTTCTGCGAGTTTCTGTTTTAAGTTTGTCATGGTGTAAAATTTTTAATAGGGGTGTCGAATCTTCAAATTACTGAATTTATGGACTTGTGTCAAGTCTTTCAGGCAATATGGGAAGAACGGGTCATGGACTCAGAACAAAAGAAATACGAATGGCACAACAGGGAATCAATTGAAGTTTTAAGGAGCTAGAAGTCGGCAGTCAAGCGCAGGGTAATATTTCTGGGTGGTTGGATGTCTCCGGGTCGACCTAAATATTCCCTGTTCAGGGCATTTTTCAAGATCAATCCGGCAGTCAATTTTTCTGTGATGTTACACAACACCCTTGCATCAAGGACAGCATTTGCATTGTTATGCTCTTCCCAATAAGCGGGGAATTCCGGCAAAATTATGTTACCAAAGAGAGGATCTGTAAACACATCATCGATCCTGTCCATCTTGCTGTTAAGGACAAATGTGAACCCCAGTGCAAATTGACGGTATCGAATTTCTGCATCTGCTTTCAGACTGTGACGGTACCGGTATTTCAGGTAAACCGGTGCAGAGTCACCGAGTGTATCCCGGGCTGCAAGGTCAAGGGGATAGATATAGGTATATCCAGCCATCAGTGAAACCGGAAAATTTCCGATTTCCCGGCTCCCGTACAAACTGAATTCTGCCCCGGTTATCCTTGCCCGGCCTGTATTATGGGCCATGAAACCATAGTCATTCAGGCTGGGTGGTTCCCCAGGATTGGCAGGGTATAAATCAAACACAAATTCAATCATATCCTGGTATTCGGACCAGAAAACTGCCAGGTCCAGAAATCCCTGAAAATTCCTGATCTTAATCCCCTGTTTAAATCCCATCTCGGTACTCCAGCCGGACTCTGAAACCAGTGATGGGTTGGGGAATATTTTTAGGGATCCGACATTTGTGGCTGTATATTTTTCAGCAATGGAAGGAAACCGGTATCCCTGTCCGAAAGAGGCCCTTATGAAGGAATGATCCCCAATCCCATAATTCAGTCCCGCACGGGCAACAGGCTTTGAGTATTCCACCTCCCCGTCCAGCACATATCTTTCGAACCTAAGGCCTACAGAAGCATTCAGATTGGATAATATTTCCCCGTCAAGCTGGGTAAAAAGTGCCTGGTTATTACTCTGGTGATCTCCATACAGGGCAGCTACAGACCGGGTCCATGTACCGGATGTCCCAAAGGTAGCCTCTATGATTCTGAACAACTTACGACGATACCTGTATTCTGCATAAGCCTGGTCAGAGCGGTTATTCTTATCCGGATCGCCCGAGAAATCATTTTCGATATGAAAGTACCTGCCGCGTAGACTGTGATTATCCCCTGCCTTCCCGTAATAGTTTACAGTGGGATCGAGGTTGAAGCGGTTGCCTTTGAGAGGGGAGACTGAAGAAGGATTTTGCTTCAAGGCACCGGAACCTGAATCCTGCCAAAGCAGGAAATCTGATTTATCGATAAGCATTCCATTTACATTTATCCCATAGCTCAATCCTTTAACTTTCTGACTCCTCTGTTTCAGTCCAACATTTACCCTTCCCCGGTCCAGGTATTCATTTTCCCTGTATCCTTCATCCCTGAAAAGGCTCCCGCCAAGAACCAGATCCAGGTTTTTGATCTTTCTTCGGTGAGAAAAATCAAAACCCGCAAAAAACGGATTCCGTCCCCACCAGACCATTTCTTCTCTTGCCGGCTCGAGATAAAGTCCAGAATACAGGCTCAGTTTGGTCTGGGGTACAATTCCCGGGTAGCGTGTGCGGATATTAAACACCCCGTTCAGGGCTGAAGATCCATAGAGAACAGATGAAGCCCCCTTTATGATCTCAACCTGCTCAATATTCTCTACTGGAAGGTAGTCCCATTTTACGTCCCCCACATCTCCCGAAAGAATGGGCAAATCGTCCATCAACACCATTACCCGGCTTCCGGCTCCATAGCTGTAACCACTCCCTCCCCTGATACTGGGTTGGCCGTCCAGGATTTCAACCCCGGGGATTTGCCGGAGAATTGTTTCAAGGGAAGTTGTGCTTGTATTTTCAATACGTTCGGGTTTGATTATGTCAACCGATACCATAACTTCTGAGAGCTTCTGCTCATACCTGGCTGCACTGATCACTATCTCGTCAAGAACAGTTGCAGAACGAATCATCTTAATATCAAGGATTAATGTATCTCTTCCCCGGGGAATGACCTGCCGGGAAACCGGGCTATAACCCAGGTAGTGGAACGTCAGGTTGGTACTTCCTGAGGGGACCCGGATAGTAAATTCCCCCTCAGGGTCAGAAATGGTTCCCTTGCTCTCCCCTGCAATAATGCTAACCCCGATTAAAGCATTCCCTGTCAGTGAATCACTCACCCTTCCGGTAACAATCCATCCCTCCTGTGCATGGGAAGAATAAACCAGAGAGGATAATAACAGAATGGCAATAAGTTTATTCATTCATTATTCGCATGAATTAAACAAATATAAGAAATGTGGGATAGTAGCATTCTCAGAGAAACCCGTTTCCGGTCCAACGGTGATTTTATTAATTATCATTATATTACTATCCAATTTCCTGTCTTAATCAAAGCAAAAGGCTATGTTAATACTTACAGATTACATCATAATTGCTGCGTACTTTATCCTCATTCTCGTTGTGGGTTTCTGGACTGGGAAAGGTCAGAAAAAAGAAGATTTTCTTATCTCAGGACGTGAGCTTAAATCCCTCCAGGCCACTTCTACGATTTTCTCCAGCCGGATCGGAGCAGCCATTCTGCTTACCTATACCGCCCTGGTCTATTTGTATGGACTGGGTGCTTACTGGTATTTTATTGGATCCGTTTTTGGCCTCTTCGTCTTTTACTTTTTCGGCGCCAAAATCAAAAAGATTGCAGACAAGGAGAAGTTTTATACCATGCCTGATTTCTTCTTTTTTATGAAAGGCAAGACTGCTGGTTACCTGGCCACACTGGTCACCATAATAATTATGTTTGGCTGGGTAGTCCTGAATTTCACCGCAGGTGCCAAACTGGTATCCGAATATACTCCCATATCCTACCATTTCTCGGTGATCATTGTCGGGCTTATTATCCTGCTGTATCTTCTGGCCGGGGGTTTTGATGCCGTGGTGAAAACAGACGTTATACAGACCATTGGAATCTTCCTCCTGTTTGTCCTGATGATGTACCTTCTATTGACAACTGATACAAAACCACAGCTGGCTTTTGCAGACCTTTTTACAATACCGGTATTTAAGATCGTAAGTTTCTTTCTTGCAGGTTTCTTTATCCCCATGGCTTCCCCTGAATTATGGCAAAGGGTATATGCCATAAAGGATCACAAGCATTTTAAGAGGAGTCTTTTCTATTCTTCTGTGTTCTATTTTATCATTGGATTTATCCTTTTGCTTATTGGACTGATAATCCGTGCGGATATTCCCGGTATAAATCCCGAAACATCTCTGATTGTTGGCTTCAGCAGGCTGCTTCCGGTGGGACTGGCAGGATTGTCTGTGGTTATCATTTACTCATCGGTTTCCTCTTCGGCTGATACCTACATGTTCACTACTGCTTCATCCGTTACCCAGGATTTTCTTGAAAAAACCGGACTTACCCAAAAGGGAAATCTTCGTGCTACCATGAGGTACAGCATGGTTGTCCTGATGATCCTGAGTATTGCAATGGCCCTTTTGCTAAAAGATATAATTGATACCACCTTTTTCTTTGTTTCCCTGACCATGTCATTGGGTTTTCTGATGCTGGTCATCTGGGTCTACCCAAAGATCAACAGGTTCAGCGTTAACCTGTCCATTGCATTCTGCCTTGTAGGAGTTATCATACCGGCAATTTTTATCGGGATATCCGAAGACCTGGTGATCTATGCGATCGGTCTATGTGTGGTTGGACTCTTATTGGGAATTATCATCTACTATATCAAGCGCGCAAAATCTTGATTGCACACATATAGCCACTAAAAATTGCTCCTGAAAAACCGCCCCCGATCTTCGTCCATGCAGAAGCAAAATGAAGGTTGGGATGGCTTGGGATTTCATCCATAACAACACGTGATGGTGATTGGGCAAAACCATACACAGCTCCCCTGGGATTAAGGGTATATCTTTCCACCGTTTTGGCAGTACCCACTTCGTAATATTCAATCGCATCCCTGAATCCGGGGATTAGTCCATTCAGTTTTTCAATAAACACCTCTGCCACATCCTCCTTTTTCTGCCTGTATTCCTCCTGGCTAAGTCCTTCCCAGTCCCTCGGATAATCAATACAACACACGGCACCCACCGATTTACCTTCGGGAGCCAGCCTTGAGTCCACCTGCCCATAATCAACAAAGGTGAAGCTCCTGGTTTGAAATGCTCCCCGGTTATTATCCTTGATATCCTTCTGGCTGTGGACAGAAGGATCATAGAGGAAATAGGAATAATTCTCAGCACCCAGCTCCTTCAGAGATTTGTTGAATCCAAAATATACCGTGAGCAGTGAGGCCCCGATCTCCCTTTCCTCAATTTCCTTCTTAAGGCTTTCAGCATAAGAGGAGGGCAGATTAAAATTAAGTAGTGATGGAATGGAAGAGTTTACAATAATATTGGATGCAAAAGCCTGAAAAATCTCAGTGGAATTGTCTCCCTGACCTTTACGGGCATCTACCCCTCCTACTTTTAATACGGCATGGTATTTTACGCCTGTTATAGTTTCCCCTTCAAGAATAAGATCCGTAACCAGGTGCTTTAACAGAACCTTGCCCCCGTTTTTTTCAATACTTGCAGCGAGAAAATCAGAAAGTTTCTGAGATCCTCCCTGGATGAAATTTCCTCCTCCGGAAAAATAACTTCCCTGGGCAACGCAGTAATAATTCAGGGAGAGAGTATAGGGATCATCATGGAAATATCCGAGGTTTCCAAGAAGGATCAGTTTCAGATCCTCGTCTTGAATAATGGAATCCAGGTAATCTCCCAGGTTTTGCTCAGGTTCTCCGGCGGATTCCTTTATAATTTTTTTAGCATTAAGTATCCTGTAGAAATAGGCCCGGATACCCTCTTCCTCCAGTGGAAAAACGCGGATCAAAGAGTCAATGGCTACTTCCGGGTCATGGGGCATGGTAAAATCATATCGCTCGTTAACAAAGCGAAAGAATTCCGGGACTTTCAGGAAATTGATCTCCTCAAAAACACCCAGGTCACGAAAAATCCTTGTTTTCATATCCCTGGGATCCAGTCCATCCATCTCATGCAAACCGACTTCCATCGTAAATCCCTTTCTTTTAAAAGTCGTAGCGCAGCCCCCCGGCCGGTCATGCTGCTCGATCAGGAGGACCTTTCTGCCCTCTTTTGCCAACTTTGCCCCGGCTGTCAATCCTCCGAGTCCCCCTCCAATTACTATAATATCATAGTCCATCGAATCTTATTTTGATAAATTATGGATGAATTAAATCTTCTCCTTTGAAATATCCGAAGAAATAAACCATCGAACTCCTTACTTTAAATCAGGAATGGGATAGCGTTTAAATTCAGCCTCCCGGTCAAATAAATAGCGGTAAGTAATGTAATGCTTTGCAGATACGGATCCCACCGACATAAAAATCTTACGCATTTTGGGGTTGAAATCTCCAACCCAGGAGAATTCAATTTCACTGTAATGAGGTTTGCGTTTGAAAACCTCGACAAGTTTCAGGATGATGGCCGATTCCACGCCCATCCCCTGGAATTGAGGGACCACACCCATCAAGACACCCCTGGCCCTGGTGATGGTTTTCTTCTTTTGCATGATTAGCAGCCTGAGCTTGTTAACCAGGTGCAGCTTGCCATTCAAGTGCTTAAAAATCATATTCACATCTGGCCACATTAAATATATGGCAATGGGTTTACCTTCCTTATAAGCTATCCAGATAAATTCCTCCTCGATAATAGCCTTCGCCTTTTGCATGGTCTTATGGATATATTCCGGTTTCAGCGGGGTAAAATCAGGCTTAAAGGTGGGCCAGGCAGCATTGAAAACCTCCGCAAAATCCCTTACCTGCTGCTCCGACTCTTTCCAGTTCATGTGCTTAAACTCATAACCGGGCTTCTTTGCAATCCATTCCGCGATCTTCGTGAACCGTTCAGGCATAGGCTTTCTTACATCAAGATGGAATCCTTCCTGTTTGTAATAGGTTTTAAAACCGTAGTCCTCGAACAGCTCCTGGTAATAGGGATGATTATAGGCGATTTCATAGGAGGGGTGAGTGAATCCTTCTACCAGGAGTCCCCAGTATTTATCGGTTTCACCGAAATTAATGGGACCGTCCATAGCGGTTATTCCCCTGTCAGTAAGCCATGCTTTGGCAGTATCAAACAGGAGCGTGGCAGCCTTAGCATCTTTGATGCTTTCAAAAAATCCAATCCCCCCTACTGCCTGGTCCAGCGACTCATTCGACTTATGATTAATAAAAGCAGCAATCCGGCCAATCAATGTATTATTTGAATCCTTGAGTATCCAGCGAGTGGCCTCCCCATGGGTAAAAAAGGGGTTGGATCCGGGAGTAAATATCGAGTTGATTTCTTTGTCCATTGGACAAACCCAGGTCTCATCGTTCCTGTAAATAAGGCGGGCCACATCCAGAAATTCCTTCTGGGTCCTTCTATTGTTTACCGGTATTATTTTCATCTTTTCCGGGATGGTTTGGGGTTCAGTGCTAAACCGTTGATGATGAATAGATCTGCTCGAGCTCAGCGCTGTACTTTTCAGCGATCACCTTGCGCCGGAGTTTCAGGCTTGGGGATAATTCACCGCTTGCAGGAGACCACTCATTGGCAACCAGTTTAAACCGGATCACACGTTCCGGTTCATTGAGTCCATTGTTAATTCGCTTAACCTCGTCAGAAATTGCTTTAATTACAACCGGATCTTCAATAAGTTTTTCCTGGGGAGGAAGTTCCTTGTTCATGGATGCGAACCAATCTGAAATATATGAGAAATTTGGCAGGATCAGGGCTGAGGCAAATTTCTGATGCTCCCCGACCACCATCAACTGCTCAATATAGATAGATTCCTTCAGGGCATTTTCAATAAGCTGGGGGGCAACGAATTTTCCGTTTGAGAGTTTGAATATTTCCTTCTTCCGGTCAGTAATCTTCAGGAACTTACCCTCCTCCATGCTGCCAATGTCGCCTGTATGAAACCATCCCTCATCATCAATAACTGACTGGGTCAAATCCGGATCCTTATAATATCCAAGCATCAGGTTGTCTCCCTTGCTCAGTATCTCACCGTCTTCTGCGATCTTTACCTCCACTCCATCGATCAGGCTTCCGACGGTTCCCAGTTTTAACAGGGGTTTTTCCTGGCGGTTAATGGTGATCACGGGTGATGTTTCGGTAAGTCCATACATATTCAGCACCTTGATCCCGGCAGCCCAAAAAATTCTCTCGATTCTTGGTTGAAGACTGGCCCCGCCGCAACCGGCCATTTTAATATTGCCTCCCAGGGCATCTCTCCATTTGGTAAAAATCAATTTGTCCGCCAGTTTATGCTTCTGCCTGTAGAACCAGCTGCTCTCCCCCGGAGGCTTATATTTCAGTCCCACTTTAACAGCCCAGAAAAACATTTTTTTCTTCACCCCGTCCAGTTTTTTCCCTTTGGCAAGAACCGTATCGATGATCTTCTCCAGGATACGGGGGACAGTATCAAAACCATCGGGACCGATTTCCTTCATATTGGCAGCGATGGTTCCCATGCTTTCAGCATAATAGATGGTGCTTCCGGAATACTGGGTCTGGTAATTCCCCATCCTTCCTCCTACATGACAGAGGGGCAGTATGCTGAGATACTTTTGTTCAGGGCCCATGTCGAAGATTTTGGAGGCAGCGATGAAATTATGCACAAGGTTCTTATGTGAAAGCATAACCCCTTTCGGCCTGCCTGTGGTACCAGAGGTGTAAATCAGGGTAGCAAAATCTTCCGCAATAATGGATTTTTTAATCTTCTCTAATTCATCCGCGTAAGCAGACTCCTCTTTTTCACCCAGGGTAAGGATTTCTTCCCAGTATTTTGCACCCTCCACGTTATCGAAGGTGTAAACATCCATAACCTCTTTAATGTCAGAGGCCAGGGGATTTATATTTTCAAATAACTTCTTGTCCGATACAAATACCAACCTTGCATCTGAATGCTCAATTACATACTTATATTCCGATTCATTCAAAGAGGTAAAAACAGGGACATGAACAATTCCTGCCATGGCCATTCCCATATCAAGAAAATTCCACTCGGGACGGTTATTGCTGACCGTGATAATCTTATCACCTTTCTTCATTCCGAGGGCAAGCAATCCGTAACTCAGCAGGTATGAATTCCGGATGTATTGTTCTGTGCTGAAGGATATCCATTTGCCGTCCTTTTTTGCCACCAATGCATCATCCTTGACAAATTGATTCTTGTATCTCTCAAGAAGATCAAAGTTTCTGGTCACTTCCATGTTTGTTTGGATTGAGGTTTAGAATGGAAAGATAAGAGATATGAGTATAAAATACAATATGAATTGACCCAACAAATTGCCCCGCTTATACGTTTTAATAATATATTGAATACCTTTGCAAAAAACGAATTAATCATGGGATTACCCCGATTCTTCAGAACGGCAGAACATAGGCGCTTTCATTATGAGCCCGTCTTCTATGATGAGCGGAAAGAAAGGCTGGAAGAAAGGATAAAGCAGATCGAGCTGGAACACGGAATCAAGCGTGAAGATCAACCTTCAAGAACACTTGGGAAGGGCTCGTTTTCAAGTTACTACGGAAAGAAAAAGACAGCCCATCGTTATTCCAACACCAGGCTTATTGTAATCATTGCTTTCCTTCTATTTATTTCATACTACCTGTTTTTCGCCTGATTGAATGCCTGATATAGTAAAACTCTTACCTGATTCTGTCGCCAATCAGATTGCCGCGGGAGAAGTCATCCAGCGCCCTGCCTCAGTTGTTAAGGAATTAATGGAAAATGCCATTGATGCCGGAGCCACCAGTATCAAAGTCAACATCAAAGAAGCCGGTAGAACCCTTATCCAGATTGTAGATAACGGTTGCGGGATGTCGCC
The DNA here is from genome assembly GCA_963777115.1 of uncultured Bacteroidaceae bacterium. GTDB lineage: Bacteria > Bacteroidota > Bacteroidia > Bacteroidales > SM23-62 > SM23-62. The sequence goes on from CAVZPP010000016.1 coordinate 713,860, forward strand.
GGGAGATGCTTCAATGGCTTTCGAACGGCATGCCACCTCGAAGATCACTAAGGCTGTAGATCTTTTCGCCATCCGTACCCTGGGATTCAGGGGTGAGGCACTTGCTTCCATCGCTGCAGTATCGGAAGTTGGACTCAAAACAAGACGCGTAGAGGATGATCTCGGAACGGAGGTCCAGATCAGCGGTTCAGAGATAAAATCACTCGACCAGGTATCCTGTCCCTCTGGAAGCAATTTCATGGTAAAGAACCTGTTCTTTAACGTACCTGCCCGAAGGAAGTTCCTGAAAGCAAATACTACTGAATTCCGGCATATAATCAATGAATTTTACAGGATTGTTCTGACCAACCCTGGACTGAGTTTTTCGCTCAGTCATAACCAGTCAGAAATATATAATCTGCCTCCGGCCCAGGTCAAGCCCCGCATCATCAATGTTTTTGGCAAGAATCTTAACCAGGTTCTGATCCCCATAAAAAACGAAACCAGCATTGTAAGTCTCCATGGATATATTGGCAAGCCAGAGGCAGCGAAAAAGTCATTTGGTGAGCAATTCTTTTTCGTCAACAACCGATATATGCGGCATCCATATTTTCATAAAGCACTGATTTCTGCTTACGAAGGGGTGCTTCCGCCGGATACCCTGCCCTCCTACTTCCTGTATCTTGAAGTCCCTACAGAATCCATAGATATAAATATTCATCCGACCAAAACGGAGGTAAAGTTTGAGGATGAGAGATCCATTTACCAGATCATCCATGCCACTTCCAGGGAGGCCCTGGGCAAACACAGCATGGTCCCTTCCCTTGATTTTAACCGGGAAGGTGATATCGACATACCTATCCTGAGAAAAGACACCGAGATACATATACCAAAAGAAAACATCAATCCCCAATTCAATCCTTTTAATGTTGATTCTCAGGGGGAGCCATATCAAGGGTCAGGAAGCGGGGGATACTCCGGTGCTGCTAATGGGCAAAGGGAAAATATTGCTCACTGGGAAAGCCTTTATCGGGATTTAGATCATGCAGAGAACGCCATAAATGAAGCCTTGCAGGAAAGCACAGGTAAACTCGGTGAGCCTTCAAGCATCCTTCAGTTCAAACAAAAATACATTCTTCTTGCTGTAAAATCGGGATTGATGATAGTGGATCAGAAGCGGGCTCATGAACGTATACTTTATGAATCCTACCTTGAAGAAATTAAGGAGAAAGTCCCTCTTGCCCAGCAGGAACTCTACCCTCAGAGGATAGAACTCGAGGCCGGTGACCATGCTTTATTAATGGAAATATTTAACGATATTTGCAGCTTGGGATTCGATATCCGGGATACCGGAGACAATTCCATTGAAATAAAGGGAGTCCCTGCAGATCTTGATATTGAGGATGTAGGGGACCTGATACAACAGTTTATCAGCCGACTACAAGGAGAGGGAAGCGGATGTTAAATTTGAAGCAGGACAAAAGGTGGCAGCTGCGATGGCAAAAAGCTGTTCAATTGGAGCCGGAACTGTTTTGATGCAGGAAGAAATGAGAGAGATCATGGACAAGTTGTTTGCCTGTTCAGAACCCGGAACCACACCTGGAGGAAAAGCTGTTTTCAGAATACTCCCCATAGAGGATATAGAAAAGTTGTTTAATTAGAGAAAGATGAGCACATTCAGGCAAAGGCCATTAGCAAATATACCCCCAGTACTAAAAAATCTCCTGATCATTAATGTCCTGATGTTCTTTGGGACAATGCTTCTAGGGAGCACGCTTGACATTAACTTAAACAGCATTCTGGGACTCCATTATACCGGGTCCGAGTTGTTCAGGCCCTACCAGATCGTCACCCACATGTTCATGCATGCAAACATCACACATATTTTCATGAATATGTTTATGTTGTGGATGTTCGGCCGGGTACTTGAACAGGTTTGGGGAGGCAAGCGGTTTTTAATCTATTACCTTTTCACGGGACTCGGAGCGGCATTTCTGCATATGATGGTGATGCACATCGAACTTGCTCCAATCCTGAAAGATGCAACCGCATTTCGGAACACTCCCTCACCTGAACTATTTGAAGCCTTCCTTCTGGAGCATTTCAGGGGCAATTCCCCTCAGATATATGAATTTGTGAAAGCATGGATCGCTAATCCGGGTAGTCAATCCTATGCTGTGGAGGCAGGGGATTTTGTCGATAAACTGGTTCAAAACAGGCTGAACGTTCCTACAGTAGGAGCCTCCGGAGCTGTATACGGGGTTTTACTTGCTTTTGGCATGCTGTTCCCCAACATGCCCCTGGTACTTATCTTCTTCCCATTCTATCCGATCAAGGCTAAATACATGGTTATTGGAATGGGTATCATTGAACTGGTTGAAGGCCTGTCGCGTTCCGGCGGCAATGTCGCTCATTTTGCTCACCTGGGTGGAATGATATTTGGGTTTATCCTGATTAAATACTGGAACGCAAACAAGCAAAATCTATATTAATCCGTTTGTATAGTTAACATATACAACACCAGGAAATCCACCCGCATAGAAAAACCTCATGGCTATCATTGACGAAATAAAGGACTCTTTCAGGAAGGGATCAACACTTACCAGGCTGATCTATATTAATCTTGCAGTCTTCATCCTGGTGAACCTTGCGGAAGCCATTTTTTACCTGGCCAATGCACATGGCAGCTATTTCAATTTTCTTGCCCAGTTTACGGTTCCTGCAGATCTTGCAACCCTGGCCCAGAAACCCTGGACACCCATCACTTACATGTTCACACATAAGGATTTCATTCATGCCCTGTTCAATATCCTGTGGTTGTTCTGGTTTGGAAAAATATTTCTTCAGTATTTCGATGGGAAAAAACTGGTCGGGGTATATTTACTGGGGGGATTATCAGGTGCCTTGTTTTTTGTTACAGCCTTCAACCTGTTTCCGGTGTTTACCCAGAATCCAACTATGGCCGTTGCCCTGGGAGCTTCGGCGTCTGTCACGGCTATCGTTATTGCGATCGCATTCTATGTGCCTGATTTTACCATGAATCTCTTATTTATCGGAAGGGTTAAGATCATATATATTGCCATTGGGATGCTCCTCCTATCTACCGTAATCAGCTTTCCCAAAAATCCCGGCGGAATGATTGCCCATCTTGGCGGAGCCGCTTTTGGATATTTTTACACAGTAAGATATAAACAGGGAAAAGACATGACACGCGGTATCAACAACCTGCTCGAAAAACTATTCGCCTTTTTCAGGCCCAAACCAAAAATCCGTGTTACCCATCGCAATTCTGAAACAGACCTGGATTACAATAAACGGAAGGGTGATGAACAGAAAGAGGTCGACCGCATCCTCGACAAGATTGCAAAGTCGGGCTACGGCAGCCTCTCCTCCAAAGAAAAGGAAGTCCTTTTCCGACAAAGCAAAAAATAAGCCCTTCAGAAGTTGAAAAAAAAGTTGAATCAGGGTACCAAATTATTCCTAAATTGGCATATCCTCTACCAAGGAATCCGTTTTGAAAAGAATAATCAGAAAACTGTTAAGATATATTAACCTGGGATTTGCAATTCTACTGGTTCTCTCCTTCCTGTCCCCTCATATCAGTCCCGCTAAACTCTGGTTCCCTTCTTTCCTCGGACTTGCCTATCCCTACATTCTGCTGGGGAACATTATATTCATCGCATTCTGGATCCTGATGAAAAAACGGGAATTCATCATCTCATTCCTGGCTATCCTTCTTGGATGGAACACATTTACCACCTATGTAGGCATTCATGCGGGTTCTGTATTCAAACGGGGATATTTTGAAGACCTTAAACGTGAAGAGCGAATTTCAGATAATCAGCTGAAGGTCATGTCATTTAATGTTAATACCTTTTACCAGTATCGCTTGACAGAAAATCCCACCACCAAACAGGATATCCTGGAATTGATCCGATCCGAGGATCCTGATATACTTTGCATCCAGGAATTTTATACCTCGGAAAGTGGGCGCCCCACACAGAAAGAAGTCTTTTCAGCTCTAGAGCATAACCCATACCAGCATATCGAATACAGAAGCAATCGCAGGGGCACAAAGTCAGGGATTGCCCTGTTCAGCCATTATCCTATCGTAGGATCCGGGCGAGTAGACATTAAAACCAGAAGCCAATTTTGTACATGGGCGAATATACAGGTTTATGAAGACACAGTTCGGGTCTATAACATGCATCTGCAATCTACCCGCCTGGGCGGCCGGAATTACAATGTTATTAACGACCCGAAGCTAAGGTATGATGACGAGCAGATGCAAGAGATCAGGGAAATTTCATCCCGATTGAAGAATGCCTTTATAAGACGGGCAGCACAGGCGGATATCATTGCAAAACATATTGCCGAAAGTCCCCATCCCGTCATCGTTTGCGGGGACTTCAACGACACCCCGATTTCCTATACATATCATAGCATCAGCGAGGGATTATCAGATGCTTTTGCTAAGTCCAGCTGGGGCATCGGCCGTACCTACAATGGCAAATTCCCCTCATTCAGGATTGATTATATCCTCTACAGCGAGAACATGGAAGCAAGCCATTTCTCCCGCCGCAAGGTGCGTCTATCAGATCATTTCCCAATCATCGGATATCTAAAGATCCATTAGTATTTCCTGGATTATCATTGCTGGATTACCCTTCCGGGGAACATAACATTAGCAGATTCTGACCTACGGAAAACAAAAAACCCCAGCACTGCTCCGGGGGCATTTAAATTTGAATAGTAATCTGAATACTTATTAGCAAAAAATGAATATTACTCTAATGCCTTATTCAATTTTGGCATATCCTCATTCTTAGGAACGAAATTCCAACTTATGAAATCAATCAGCCAATTATCATTTGTTTTTACTGCATTACATACGTTACGAATAGGAATTTTTGAACTTTGAATAGGCAATATATATTGTTCTACTACAATTGCTGAATTACCATCAGCGGCAACTCTAATCTCTCGCTTACTATATGAATAATTAACTTTAAGAGCAGTATCAGCAAATATTTGTGTCCATAATTCTGTTATTTGTTGCTTATTCCAAAATTCTTCAGGGTCAGTTCCGCAACATAATGCATCTTCAGTTAAAAATGTTGCCAAGGCTGCCACATCTTTTGCTTTAAGTGCAGCGTCAAATTTATCAACCAAAGCAGAGATAGCAACTTCTTCACCTGCAATATCGACAGGGATAGTTTTGGCTGTTTGTTCTTGCTTACAGGATGTGGATGCAATTATTGCTAAGGCTAAGATTGGAAAGATGATCTTTTTCATAATAAATGAATTTAAGGTTTAAGAGTTGAGAAATTGGGAGGTGGGAACTCTAACTACAAGTTACGAAGAAATTTTAAAAGCCAAATATTTGGTGAGGGTCAGGATGGAATTTCAGTTTTTAAAACCATATATAACGTTAGCAGATGATGCCGGCCGGATTACAAAAAAAGCCCCGACTATTTGCAGGGGCAATTGCTGTGTTTATTCTTCTGTTTCAGGCTCATCATCGTCATCATCATTCTCATCATCATCGTCATCATCAACTTCTTCTTTCGGGATATTATAGATAGCCATTAAATCTAACTTCCATTTTCCCTCAACCTTTACCAGATGAAGAATCCTTTCTTGTTCCAGGTTTATTTCTTCTCCCAGATATTTTCCGGACCACTGAGTATCATGGAATACTAATGCAGTATTATCATGAACAACGATGTCAAAATTTGAATATTCAGCATTAATGTTTTCGTAATCATCCCGCATATCCCCTTCAATTTCCTCCTTACTAACTTTACTGATTTCTGACCAACCAATCATTTTATAAATCCGAGCTGAAGACATATAATATTTTCGTGATGTAGGCTCCTGTATCCAGGTTGCTTCAGTCCTGGGGAGGTCACTGTCAAAAAACGCTGAGCGTTCCTCTTCAATTACCGCAAGAATAGCTGCTTGTTCTTTTTCGATGTCAATTTTTTCCTTGCAGGAACTGCCAATAATTAACGATAAGGCTAAGATTGGAAAAATGATCTTTTTCATAATAAATAAATTTTAGGTTTAGAAATTGAAAAAGATGAGAATGGGAATGAGATTGGGAAGTTGGAATACAATGAGTCACAATACTGCACTGCAAGCTCAATTCAACCATTTCTGAGTGGTCAATTAAATTTCCTCCTTTTTAGATATTGATCTGCTATTAGAGGGACTTACAAGTAGAATAATTCCAACAGGTATTATTGAGATTTGCATCCATAAAATTTCAGGTTCGGAAACGGAGATAATATGTAACATCGCAGAGACAGTTATCAGAAGTCCACCCAATTTGGATTTAAACCATGCAATAACAACTGAGAGAATAATTAAGATTGCTGACAGCAGTCCAAAAAATTCCAGGACAAGATCCTTATCCAGTTGCAGTGGATTATCAATGGTCAATTCTTCGATGAAAAATGCGCCGCCAAATATGACAGTCCCGGCGAAAAAAAAGCTCAGTACGCTTCCGGATAACAGAGCTATCAAGCGTAGAATCTTGAGTAAATTCTCATTAATTGGTACCATATGCGGTATCTTTTAGGGGGTGTTATCTGTAAGATACGATTCAAAATCTCCTAAGTCAAGTGTATCAGTGAAATATCATTTCCCAAACACTGAGTGGAATAGCCTGACTGGTATATAATTCACGTTTAACTTTGATTTACAGAAAAGACTGAATTGTAATCACTCTCATTCATTGCCAGTTGCATATGATAACATTAGAAGAGGGACAAGAAATACTTGATGATGAGATATTACGATTAATCGATAACGGTTGGATGGTGAAAAGCAGGACTGAGACAACCTGCTTATTAATAAAAAAGACAGGCTTCAGTGGATTATTTCCCTGTTAGTTTTTATAGCAGTTTTAATTCCAACTTATAATGAGAAAATTAAAACCCGCATAATTGAGGTAACAGCTGAAGGAAAAATTAAACGATCCTGGACTATCTAATAATTGCAGCGGAGGTAAATAATTATTCCTCGTAGGATATTATTCTTCGTAGGATGAAATTCATAACCAATGGACTAAAAAGGTAGATTTGAGAGGTCGAGGTTACCCCCGGACAGGATGATTCCTACTCGCTTGCCATTCACATCAATTTTCTTTTCGAGAATCCCTGCAAGGGTAACAACGCCTGAGGGTTCAACGATGATCTTCATTCTTTCCCAGAGTAATCGCATCGCGGCGATAATGGATTCTTCTGAAACGGTAACTATTTCATCCACATGTTCCTGGATCACCCGGAATGTCAGTGGACTCAGTGATGTCAGTAATCCATCTGCAATGGTTTTTGGGTTCACTGAGGGATGCAACTTGCCTGTCGTAAATGATCGGTATGCATCATCCGCCCCGGCCGGTTCACCGGCAATTACCCTTGCTTCGGATAGCATCCCTTTGGTACTGATGGCAGTCCCACTCAGAAGTCCCCCTCCCCCAACCGGAGCCATCACAATATCCAGTTCTCCAACATCCTCAATAAGCTCCTTAGCGGCTGTTCCCTGTCCACTGATTATATTGGGATGATCATAGGCAGGAACAAAAGTGCAGCCGGTTTTTTTCACGACTTCCTCCATCCCTGTTTCCCTGGCCTGCAGGGTGGGCTCACAAAAGGTGATGATGCCTCCGTAGGATTCCACAGCTGCTTTTTTGATATCGGGAGCATTGCGGGGCATTACTATATGGGCTGGAACACCCTGCATCCTGGCAGCCAGGCTTAGCGCCGCTGCATGATTCCCGGATGAATGAGTCCCTACTCCACTCTGTCTTTCCTCCTCTGAAAGGCAGAGGATGGCGTTGGTGGCCCCGCGGAACTTAAAGGCTCCGACCTTCTGAAGGTTTTCACATTTGAAAAACAGTGATGTACCAAATATCTCATTAATGCTCACAGAGGTCAGAACGGGAGTGCGGTGCACAAATCCTGCAATTCTCTCATGGGCTTCAATGACATCCTGAAAAACCGGGATTGGTTCTGAAATTTTATCTGGCATAGGTTCTGAAATTAAGTCTGATACTAGTTTTGGTTTTAATCTTGGTTTTGGTCTTGAACCTTGATCTGATACTGTTTTTGGTTTTGAAATTAGTCCTCTTCAAGGGCTTCGAAGATTTTTTGTTTTTCAAGTACGGCATCCCGGACTACATAGCGATCGGAGACCTCGAGGAATTTCTTACTAAAACTACAAAAATCCATGAAGCGGTAGAGTTTAAATTCAGAATATCCGGTGATTCCCGAAACGATCAGGGGGGAATATTTATAGGAAATTTGTTTCTCAAATTCTTCCTGCTCGATGAGATACCGAAGCTTTCTTTTGGATTTCCCTTCCTTGCTTAACCAGTTGTATAATGCGGTAACCGGACTTACGGAAGCGGTTGGCATCATATCCAGGGTATCCAGACCCAACTCAATGTCCCTCAGGACCAATTCGTTGATAATATATTTTGATTCCGGAAGCTCCAGGTTGGCCACTTTTGCCATGAAGGTAAGGTAGGATCCAAGGGGATTGATGTTAACCCCTTCGATGGCATAACGAATGCTTTTGATCATAATATCAGGCAGAACAGGGAGTTTACTAATACTATCAGTCACCACTTGTTGGGTGGGTGCATACCCTATGGCAGTAATCTGGAGGGTATCCAGCAACCTTACCTTCAGGAAGAAATAGCCAAGAGTGTCAGAGATGGTGGCAGTGCCTCTTCCCAGGTTAATTATGTGGGTAAGTGTGACTGGTCTGTGAGTCAGGGAGTCCAGCACCCTGCCTTTAAAGTAAAAGAGCGAATCGGAACCGGATTGCCCGGGTTCCTGCGCAATGACCATATGATTCCCCGGAAGGGAAACATACAGGAATCCGGCAATTATCAGCAGACGCAGGATAAGAATTGGTTTTCCGGTGAGCATGCTCCTATTGATCTGAAACTAATTTACAAAATCCCCGGCAGTTTAGGCGCATTTTAAAGTTAAGGAAGGTTAAACAACAGGTTTTTTTTGATACGATTCTGTTAATTTTGGATAGATGCCGGTTGGCCCCGGCCCTGACTAAAACCAATTTCTGACGTAAACCACTAATCATGAAACAAGACGACCCGGCCAGCAGGATCCAGGACCTGAGGCAATTTGGTGAATTTGGAGGCGTAAACCCCTCAATAACAGACTCTTCAACCTATACCTTTCTGGAGGCCGATACCATGGTTGATACCTTCCACGGGGAAGCACAGGGATGCTTCCTGTACTCAAGGCACTGGAACCCGAGTAATAAATACCTGGCGGATGCATTGGCCGCTATGGAAGAGACCGAGGAGGGCTGGATCACTGCCTCGGGTATGGCCGCAATAACCTGTGCTATTCTGGAATTATGCAATGCGGGGGATCATATTGTGACCAGTGTTACTACCTATGGAGGGACTTTCGCCTTCCTGAAGAACTATCTTCCGAAATTCAATATCGAGGTGAGTTTTGTAAACATTTGCGACCTGGATGGAGTGGAAAAGGCAATCCGGCCCAATACCCGGCTTATCTATACGGAGACCCTGACCAATCCCCTGTTGCAGGTTTCGGATGTACCTGCCCTCTCCGCGATATGTAAAAAGCATGAGATCAAACTGATCATCGACAATACGTTTACCCCCATGATGGTTTCACCCGCCACCCTGGGCGCAGATATTGTAGTTTACAGCATGACCAAATTTATCAATGGCAAAAATGACTGTGTCGCGGGGGCAATATGCAGTACAACTGATTTCATCAATTCCCTTTCGGATGTGAATTCCGGTACGGCGATGTTATTGGGACCGGTGCTGGATCCCCTTCGCTCATCAAGTATATTAAAAAACCTGCATACCCTTCATATCCGGATGAAACAGCATAGTTCGAACGCCATGTTCATTGCAGAACGGATGTTTGAAACGGGACTCAAAGTCATTTATCCCGGACTGGAATCACATCCCCAGCATGAGCTGATGAAAGAGATTATGAAACCGGAATTCGGTTTTGGAGGGATGCTTGCAGTTGACATGGGTGACCATGATACCTCCTATCGCCTGATGCAGTCCATGCAGGACCATGACATCGGGTACCTGGCTGTTAGCCTGGGTTATTTTAAAACCCTTTTCTCCAACTCCGGACACAGCACTTCCTCGGAAGTACCTGAGAATATCCAGCGGGAGATTGGGCTTTCAGATGGACTGACCCGGTTTTCTATTGGACTGGACAATGATATCGAACGGACCTGGGAGAAAATGTATGCCTGTATGAAAGAGGTGAAGGTGGTTTAATTGGGTTTTTGTTCAGGGCTTTTGTTGTATAATGCATAATAGAAAAGAAGTAGTCCAGCCGCTATCAATACATAGGGTTGCCATAACTTCTCACTTAGGATAAGGTTCTCGGGAAGGATAATCAGCAGGATAGCAAATAGGGTAATAAGAATACCACCAAATTTGCTTTTGAACCAGGCAATAATATTTGCGACAATACATAAAACATATCCTAAAATGAAAAGAGATTCCCAAAGTGAAAAATCAGTTTTATCTCCAATCTGAAAATCATTGATTAGGTTAGCACCTATGAAAATAACTGCAATAAGCGAAAATTGGATGTTAATTGCGGTTACAATTATCAGGGCTGTCCACCGAATTATTGCATGTTTCATTGTAGTGGATTTTTGGTTTATGGTACCACAAGTTACCCCTTAAAATTCTGAATGTCAAGGATTTTTTAATATGAGGATTATAATTAATATGCTAAAAATCAGCTTGCGATTGCTCTATTTAGAATAATTTTAAATAACTTTGGGGCTGTATAATTAATTAATCCTACAGCATCATGGCATTTACACTTCAGATAGGGGAAAAAGCCCCGGAATTCAATCTTCCCGCAACAGACGGATCCAACTATAAATTATCCGATTTCCAGGATCCCTACCTGGTGGTATTCTTTACCTGTAACCACTGTCCTTATGTGATCGGGTCAGATGAGGTAACCCGCAGGTCGGCGGAAGCTTTTGCAGACAAGGGAGTTAAGTTTATCGGAATCAGTTCCAACTCGGTTGTCAGCCATCCGGCGGATAGTTTTGACAATATGAAAAAGCGGATGGAACAGTTGAAATTCCCCTGGTTATACCTGTTTGATGAAAGCCAGGAGATTGCCAGGGCATACGGCGCCTTGAGGACTCCGCATTTTTATGTTTTCAACCAGGACAGGGAACTGGTCTACACAGGCCGTGGAACTAATAGTCCCAGGGACGAATCCGGCATTACCGTAAACGATCTTGACAGGGTGCTGGAGGAAGTTACTTCCGGACGTGAAGTAAGTGTACCTGTGACCAACCCGATTGGTTGTACCATCAAGTGGGCCGGCAAGGACTCTCACTGGATGCCGGCTGATGCTGTTGACCTGGTATAGGTTGAATAGTTCTCCGGGGTGCCCGGAAATACCATCAGGAGATTTTATATTACCTGCTAACCTGAAATTTTTGGGTCCAGGCTTTTCCGGCTGTTTCCATCCGGATGAAATATATTCCCTGAGAGAAATCCGACACATTGAGTGAGTGTTCATGTTCCCCGGAAGGGAAAGTATTATCGACAATCCTTTTTACTTCCTGTCCGATGGGATTAAAAACCCGGATACTTACCCGGTCATGTCCCTCCATTGTGAAACGGATATTCACCTGGTCTGATGAAGGGTTCGGATAAATTTTTGCCAGTCCGGTGCTCAACCCATCCCCAACATCATCCACATCCATAACCATAAACAGTTCTTCGATCACAGCAATGGCATTGTCCAGATCACTTTCCGTATCGAGGGATTTGTTTTTATGCCTGATAATACCATCCTGGTCGATGACTATTACCCGGTCATAGCTGGTCGAATAAAGTTGCTGGAAACTTTTTGCGTTGAGAAGCAGTGGATAGGTTATCTTGGTGGTGGACTGAAATTCTCCAACCGTTGCAACCGTGGAATTATTCCAGGTGTCAAGTGCCAGCGCCTGAAAATCACCTCTCTGCCTGTATACTTCGTTCACTTTTTTCTCGGTATCATTTCCAATCGCCTTGCAATAGGGGCATCCATTGCCAAAAACAAAAAGGAACAAAACCTTGCCGGAATAATCTGAAAGGCTATGGGCGGTCCCCTGAAGATCAGTATAGCTGAAATCGGGGGCCTTATCTCCTATGTTCTGGGCTTGTGCAGCAGGGTAAGCCATAACTAATAGAAATGCTGCGATTATGAAAACTGTTTTTTTCATGATTATATCCTCCTTTATTTTTAAAATTTACTTGTAAAGCGCAACTCCACCCCCGTAAAATCAAGCACTTCGTAACATATCCCTGAAGTGCATGCGGGTCCCCCTCTCCTTTGTCCGGCAAAAAGGGCGATGGTATTTCGCCTGCCGATCTTATATTTTGTGTCCATTCCAATCCAGTGCCGCTGTCCCTTTTCGATAGGCAATGTATTCGGGTCATCTGTAAGGAAAGGATCTGTGGTAAGTTCCCAGGTCATGGCAATGCTGAATTTGCTGCCATGCGAAACACCGGCAATTACTACTGTATTGTGTACACCTCCCGGGACGAACCCTGAGCGTTTAATGTACTGGTATTCCAACTCGGCCAGGGTGGTCCATTTTCCCGCAAGGGGCGCCTCAAAAATTCCTCCGGTAGCCATCCGGTGATCTTCATTTTTGAAAGGATCCTGTGCATAATCGGCAAACCATTTCAGGGATGCTGACTCCCCAATGGGCATATATAATTCAGTAAAATACTCCTGGAAAACTGTCGTTTCGAACAACTCATTATGGGCCAGTGAGGAATTCAGGGTAAGCATATGGCCCGTTTCAAAGCGGTAATAAACTCTCCAGCCTGGTAACCTCTCTCGTTGTTCAGCAGGGGTACATGGGTTGAGCGGTTCAGGACCTTATAGGAATGTTCCTTTACCAGGGTTGGGGGATCGTTATACCCGGAACCAAGTACAAAATTTTTATAATCCTTGAATTCCAGGCTGCCCCCCAGGTTGAAACCCGAATACATCAGGCTGGCATAGATGGCGTGAGTGGACTCAGGTCCGGTAAACACAGGCATGCCGGTTCCAAGTTCTGCAGCCACTTCAATATTATAGGAAAAATCAAGGGGAAGGTTTCCGGTGGCCTGCAGGGAGCTTAAATGATGCACATCACCGGATTGAGTGCTGTACATGTAATTCAGGTCGATGTTCTGCTCCCCGATTGTTACTCCCGGATTCACGGCATAGAGATCCTCGGCTCTTCGTTCCTTCCAGTCCTCTGTTGGAGGCAGAACGTTCAGCAGGGGTTTCCCGTAAAGGGCCTTTATGTGGAATACATCCCCCGAGTACTCTCCTGAAAATCCCAGCAGATCCTTGTAGAATCCGTGTCTGACACGATAACCAGGAGCTTCAAAAACAGATGATGGGACATCGTATGCCCTCAGCAGAAGTCCGTTCCCCAGCATATCATAGAAAGTTCCCGCCTTAAACTCAAGGGATTTGCTCTTGTACTGAAGTTGGAGTTGGGAGGGATTGATATAACTCCGTTCGGAAAATTCATTAATGAAATACTCCATCCGACCGGAGGCTTTGAAGCCTTTATAGCGGTAATGCAGATTCAGCTGATTATAATTTGAGATGAGTCCGGCAGGTTCCTCATCGGGCAAATTCCCCCACTGAACCTCGAAAAGGTTATTCCCTCCGAACTGGCTGTATGTATTTCCTGCCATAATCAACAATCCAAGAGTTACTATATGCTTAAGGGGTTTGCTTTGCATCGGCCAGGTATTTCTCAATTTCCTCTCGGATCTCCTCCTCATCCCCTGCATTAAATCCTTCATGTGTGTATACGATATTCAGATCCCTATCCACTATCAACAATGTTGGAACGGCCATTATATTCAGTTCACCCATCAGTTCCCCGCTGGGATCCATCAGCACCGGGTAGGTAATCCCAAGGGTATGGGCAAAGGGTTTTACTTTGGAGATGTTCCTGGGACTGTCGACACTTATTCCAACAAAACTGACGCCTTTATCTTCGAATTCCCCGCTCATTTCTACCAGTTTGGGAAGGGACCTGATACAGGGCTGGCACCAGGTAGCCCAAAAGTCAATAACAGTCAGATTCTCCCCGCTGATATCGGAGATGTTGACAGTTTTTTGGTTAATGTCCTTCAGACTGAAATCATAAATTCTTTTCTGGAATCCTGTCAGTAGAGGAATTGCTAAAATAAATCCGAGAATTATAATTCGTCTTAAAGGATAAGGGTGCATGGAGTTATTATTTATGTGGGTTAAGGTAAACACACCGGGGTTTTAAAAATGTCAGCCTCATGACAGGGCCCTCAAATCAGGCACGAAAAGACTTCTTCGGGCAAAATCTATCTTCCCCTCAGACCTGAGTTCATTCAGAAGGGTAGTTACAGTTTGCCTGGTAGTCCCTATCAGGTCCGCCATATCTTTATGGGTCAGGAAATGGTTGATCAAATATCCGGTTCCGTTCTCCTCTCCCTTTTCTTCCGCAATCTCCCGGATAAATTCTATCATGCGGGTGCGGACATCCTTAAAAACAAGGGAATCTACCCGGCGTTCCAGCTTCTGTATTCGCATTCCAATCAGCTTGTTAATCTTCAGGGCAAAATTCAGATCATCTTTCATCATCTCCTGCATCTGTTCCAGGGTCAACTGGCAAATCGATGTCTTATCCTGCACAGATTGAGCAAAATCGGTTCTATTTTCTTCCCCAAGCAAGGATAATTCCCCAAATACATCACCTTTGGTCAGTACCGACTTTACGACTTCATCCCCATCTTCGGTATAATACAGGATTTTTACCTTTCCTTCTGCAAGGAGGTAAATGCTTGAGGAAGGATCATCGGCAAAATATATAAATTCGTTCTTCCGGAAATTCCGGAACTGGTGGTCCTCACCGAAATCCGAAAATTTATGGGGACAGAAAATTGAAAAGAGGTTAACCTTTTCGAAATACCATATATTTCCCTGCGCTACTGTTTTTTGATCGCTAATTGGCATATGCCAATTTAAGTATAAAGGATGTTTTTATCTTTTAATTACTTGTTAATTAACATCCCTTTAAGATAAGTGGAGAGAATGAGGAATCTTCAGATGGAATTTACATCCTGTTTTAGATCAGCAGCTTACCCAGGTCAGGCAGATTAAGATCGAAATTATCTGCAAGAATGAGGTGGGCAAGATCCACAACCGGTTGTTCTGTATTATCCAGGATTTCTGAATCGGAACTTACAATAAGTCCCTTATTTTGACGGATCAGTAGTACATCTGGATTCTTATCAATTTTTGCAGTTCCTTCCAATCCTGCACTTGCCATATGTTCTCTTATTTGTCCCGCCAGCTCAGCACTGAAAGATATGGGCTTATCCAGCAGAAACTCAACTCTTGAAGGTTTTGACTTTCTGATGTATGCAAAGCAGAGGTCCACTGCCCTTGAAAAAACCGGATCTTCATTAGGTTTGCCGTAAACCTCTCCGGTATCCCTGACGAAATGATCATTACCAATAAATACCAGGCGTCCGAGCAGGTAATTGCTAAGGGTGAACAGGACGTTATAGGCATCAATATAAACTTCCTTTCCAGTGATGCTTCTGACAGTTTTACGGATCCTTCCCCTGATATCACTGTCAGGGAATACCCCTCTTGATAAGAGAATGCGTTGAAAGGTATTCAGAAGGTAGCGGTCTCCAACAAGCTTTAAAATAGTTTTTCTTGGGTATTTACGGTCCAGCAGGTGCGCATAATCCTTCAGAGCCTGGATAAACTCATCAGTAATATTATCATTCCTCATGCTTCATCCGGTGAAACCCCGGAAATATTTCATGAACTGGACACGCTCGAAAGCAGCCGGGTTTTCAGATTTTTCCTGGCTGAGTTTTCCCCTGAAATCATCGATACTATTGAAATTATGCTTATCCATCCAGGATTCAAGGTCGTGCAGCATGGCCCCGATTTGCTCTCCTCCATTCTTGTATATCGAAGAAACAACCTGGACGGCATTTGCCCCTACAAGCAGTTGTTTGATCACAGCAGCTCCATCATGTACTCCGGTTGAAGCGGCCAGGTCACATAGCACCCTTTCAGCCATGATGGCAATCCACCTCAAAGAATTCGAAAGGTCTCCAGGAGTACTCAGAACAGAACCGGAGGTTATTTCAAACTTATCAATGTCGATATCCGGACTGTAGAAACGATTAAACAATACCAGTCCCGCTATAGGAGTCTCCGAAAGATTTCTGATCATGGTGGCCAGGTTGGAAAAATAAGAGGGAATCTTCAAAGCCACCGGTATTTTGATTTTGGTAACCACCTCGTTAATAATGTCAAAATACAACTGCTCGTTTTCAGCAACACTCCTTTTCATATCGGTAGGAAGGATGAAAAGGTTCAGTTCGAGAGCGTCTGCCCCGGCGGACTCAATTTCCTTGGGGAACCATGTCCATTGCTGCGCAGTCATGCAGTTAATACTTGCCATTACAGGAATGGAAACCTGTTTCTTGAGATTTTTAATTAATTCAAGATAGTTTGTGGTGCTTTCCTTGGGGGCATCCTCATACTGGTAATAGTCGAGACTTTCGGGGTAGAGATCTCCACCGGCATTCATCTGGCTAAGTTGGGCGGCCTTTTCGAGAACGATTTCCTCTTCAAACAGTGATTTAAGGACAATGGCTGCCGCTCCGTTTTGCTCCAGATTTCTAATGGATTCAATCTTATCAGTCAATCCGGAACTACCGACAATAATTGGATTCCTTAGTTTTAGTCCCAGGTAATTTACTGAAAGGTCTGCCATTTCAATTTGGTTTTAGTTTAAAACAAAAATAGTTAATTCTACCCATTTCCTTAAGACCGAATATAGATAATAGAATTGTTAATTTCATTACCATTTGAAAGTTAGGCTATTACAGGATAAATCTTTACATTTGCTATTACATACTAAAACTCTCTAATATGAAAAAGGTCCTGTTCTTCTTAATAATTGGTTCTCTATCCTTCTCCGGATGTAAGTTTATAAACGAAAAAATCCTGAAAAAGGGAAGCGATACCCTGGAGGTATACATTTATAATCTAGAGCAGAAAGTGGCTAACCAGGATGCGGAACTTCAAGCCTCACTCGCCCAGATCCAGCGCCAATCCCAGGTCAGGATCGATTCCATAATCAGGTATTACGAATCTGAACTTGCAAGCGGAAAACCAAAACCCGCCACCACCGGCACTTATTACCTGATAGTGGGTAGCTTTAAAACACCGGACTATGCAACCAACTACTCTGCAAAAGTGACCGGCATGGGCTACAAAACCCAGATCATAACTATGGGATACTGGAACCTGGTGTCAGCAGCCTCTCATAACAATATCCGGGCAGCATTAGAGGGACTGGAAACCCTTCGAGACAATGTTTCCTACGATGCATGGATCTACGTTCCCTAGCATTTCCTCCAGAAACCATAGATTCCAACGAAATACCACAAATACAAAAAGGCATTGTCGCTGCGACAATGCCCTTTTGTATTGTATTATGTGAAAGCGTCTTTTGATGCAGCGACGAGATAGCATTACCGCAAGCTCTAAGAGCTTCCTGTCATTATAAACAATGGCTGGAACTCGAAGCTTTTGTAATGAGGTCTCAGGCGGTCTACGTTATAATGTTTCCTTACGTCAACCAGCTTCTTGGAGCTCGTTACAACATCGAGGGGTGCATTATCATAACGACCGTTTCTCAGTACTACGAGCCTTCCGTGGATACCTTTGAGGATCAGGTCAAGGGCCAGGTTTCCGTAGGCCATAGGAACGATGGAATCGATCGCGTCAGGATCCCCACCGCGAACCATGTAACCAAGTCTCTGGTCAATGGTGTTGATACGTACTCCGCCATTGTATTTTGGAGACATTTCCTTGATCTTCGCAGATACAGCATCACCAATTCCACCCAGCTTGGCATGGCCGAACATGTCTTTCTCCATATCGGAGAAGGACATTTCCTTCATGTCTTTCACCATTGCTCCTTCGGAAACAAGCACAATTGAATACTTACTCGGGTTCCGGTTTCTGTCATCAATCATCAGCTCGGTCAGGTGCTCTAGGTCAAACTTGTGTTCTGGAATAACACAACGGTTGGCTGCACCTGCCATGGTTGGAAGCATGGCAGTAAATCCGGCATAACGTCCGAATACCTCAAGAACCAGGATACGCTCATGGGATCCGGCTGAAGTACGGATGATATTGCACATATGGATTGTACGGGTAATACAGGTACTAAAACCAATGCAATAATCGGTTCCCGGCACATCGTTATCCATTGTTTTTGGTATGGCAATAACTTTTACACCTTCCTGGTACATTCTCACTCCATAACTGAGGGTATCATCACCACCGATTGGAATAAGGAAATCAACACCAAGGAATTCAAGGTTCTTAATAATCTCCGGAGTCAGGTCATTTATCTCCTTGTCATAAGTGTCTCTGAGGTGAAGCGGAACGCTAATTGAGGGACAATGACTTGGGCGAGTTCTTGAAGTATGAAGGAAAGTTCCTCCTGTCCGACCGGCGCGGTTTACGATTTCTTCTGTGAGTTCAATGACATTTGCACTGTTGTCAGCTTTTTTATCACGCTGAAGTTCCATGATACCAGCCCATCCTCTTCTCAGTCCAATAACACGGTAATTCTCCCTAAGGGCACGAATAGTAATTGCCCGAATCGCAGGATTCAAACCGGGTACATCACCTCCACCTGTCAGGATGGCGATGGTACCTTTAATTTTTTTTACATTAGCCATAGCAATATGCTTTAAAACATTTTTTTCTTTCGAGCCGTAAATATAGTGTTTATTTCAATTCACTATTGGGAGTTATAATAGTTTAAATAGAATTAAAATAAACCTGCCATTTTCCTACTTTTGCATGGATAAATGAGCAGTCCATCAAACAAAATACCAGTCACTATCATCACCGGTTTCCTGGGAGCAGGAAAAACCACCCTGTTGAATAAGCTGATCCGGGAATACCCTGAAAAAAAATATGCCATCATCGAGAATGAATTCGGGGAGATCGGAATTGACAGTGAATTAGTTGTCAACATTGACAACAACAATATCTGTGAACTGGCTAACGGTTGTATTTGCTGCACATTAAATGATGATCTGGCCGACCTGCTGAAGGACCTTCTGCATTCCGGAAAACCTTTCAACCACCTGCTTGTTGAGACGACCGGCGTGGCCGACCCGGCGAGTGTTGTTCAGACCTTTTTTGCAGACCTGGAAGTAAAATCTGCCTTTGTAATGGATTCCGTGATTTGCCTGGCAGATGCCCTCCATTATTTATCCTCTATCAATGAACAGGCGGAAGTCCGTCCCCAGATAGCCATCGCCGACATGGTTTTGCTGAATAAGACAGGCGACCAGACCGCAGAAATTCTGGATGAAACCAGGGAATCAATCAGGGAAATCAATCCTCATTGCGAGATCCTCGAAACCAGTTATGCTGAAATCAGGGGCAAGTTGGTACTGGACCGGTTTGCGTATGGATCAGACCGGGTACAGTCCTTTACCCTGGATGTTTTCCGTACGGTTTCAGAAATAAAAAATATCCCTTCCGGGGAACAAAAACCTTCCGGGGAACACACTATTTCATCCCATAGTTTTCGACTGCCCGGTGCTTTTGACCTGGAAAGATTCTCTTACTGGATAGAGTATTTTTTATATATTAATCAATCCATTGTCTTCAGGGTGAAAGGGATTCTTAATTTTGAGGGGAATCCTCACAAAATGATAATGCAGTCCGTTCGAAGTTCATACCGGCTGGAAGACGGGGATTACTGGTCCCTCGACGAAAAAAGAGACAACCGGATGGTCTTTATCGGCAAAGACCTTCCTGTAGAAGACATAAAGGAGGCCCTGGAAAGCCTGATGATCAATTAATATTGTGGAAATCTGGATGAAGAAAATACTGAAAATATTACGGGATGCTTTTATCTGGATTGCCATTATACCCATCAGGATCTACCAGTACCTGATTTCCCCCCTGCTGCCTACCTCATGCAGGCATGCCCCAACATGCTCCCAGTATGCCATTGAAGCCCTGAAGGTCCACGGGATGTTTAGAGGAACCTACCTCGCTGTGCACCGTATCCTGCGCTGTCATCCCTGGGGCACACACGGGCTCGACCCGGTGCCCCCAAAACCCTACCGGGTATTTAAGTTCAAGCGCTCGGATGAGACAGACCACAGCAATGAAGTAAACCATTCTATGGAGACAGAGCATACGGATGAGACTAACCAGGCTGATAAAATGAACACTGAAAATAAAAGTAAAAGCGATGCATGAACATGGAGCAGAAGAGCATGGGGGATTGATTGGTGGGGATATTCATTTTGAGAATATCTTCCAGTTCCTGGTTGAGATTTTTCAGCATGCCCTGATCATAACCACCTTCGTGATCATTATGATGCTCCTGATCGAATACCTCTCGGTTCAGACAAGGGGTCGCTGGAATTCAACTTTTGAAAAAAATCCCCTCTTACAAATCCTGATCGCTGCAGTTCTGGGAGTCCTTCCAGGTTGCCTGGGGGTGTACCTGGTGGTTTCCCTTTATGTTCACCGGATCTTTCATTTTGCAGCCCTGGTGGCCGCAATGATCGCCACATCCGGGGATGAAGCCTTCATTATGTTTGGCATGATCCCGGGAAAAGCTCTTCTGGTTATGGGGGTGATTCTATTGGTTAGCCTTCTGACCGGATTTATTCTCCACCTCTTTCCTGCCGGAAAGCACCTCATGAAGCTACCGGAGAATCATATGAAACTTCATGTACATGACCCCGACTGCAAATGCTTTATTCCTTCAAATATTCTGCCCCAGCTCAAAAACATCAGTTTTGAAAGGGCCCTGCTATTGATCGGTGGAATCCTTTTCCTGGTTCTTCTGCTGAATGGAAACCTGGGTTCGGCTGAATGGAACTGGCAAAAGATTATTTTTCTCATTGTGATCGGGATTGAGCTCTTTATATCCCTGACTGTCCCTGACCATTTTCTGCAAAAGCATTTATGGGGACATGTGATCCGAAAGCATCTGCTCAAGGTTTTTCTATGGACATTCGGGGCCTTCCTGGTGATTCATATGGGACTGGAATTCCTGCATTTTGAAGATTGGATCAAGGATCATATGTTCAGCATACTAATCCTTGCGGTTGTCATTGGACTAATCCCGGAGTCGGGTCCCCATATCCTTTTTATCAGTCTTTTTGCCACGGGACAAATACCCTTGAGTATCCTGATCGCCAGCTCCATCGTTCAGGATGGACACGGATCCCTGCCTCTGCTGGCAGAAACCCGGACTGATTTCCTGAAAATGAAGGCCGTTAACCTTCTGGCCGGACTCCTGGTGGGGGTCATGGGACTCCTGGCTGGGTTTTGAAAACAAATCCTAACTTTACAGCTTTATTGAAAATCATACAATATGTATACTGTTCACCAGACCGTTATAGAAGAAGCATGGGAAAACCGCATGTTGCTGCAGGAAAAAGATGTTGTCAAAACCATCCGTTTTATTGTTGATGAACTGGATGCCGGGAGACTGCGGGTAGCCGAACCCTCCCCCGATGGATGGAAGGTGAATCAATGGGTTAAAAAAGCTGTGATCCTGTATTTCCCCATTCAAAAGATGAGTGTTACCGAAGTTGGACCCTTTGAATTCCACGATAAAATTGATCTGAAAAAGAATTATAAGGAACTCGGAGTGCGGGTTGTACCCCATGCCATCGCAAGACATGGATCCTATCTTGCCAAAGGCGTTATCATGATGCCCTCCTATGTAAACATTGGTGCATACGTAGATGAAGGAACCATGGTCGATACCTGGGCCACCGTAGGATCCTGTGCACAGGTGGGAAAAAATGTTCATCTCAGCGGAGGTGTTGGAATTGGCGGTGTACTGGAGCCTGTGCAGGCTGCACCGGTAATCATTGAGGACAATTGTTTCATCGGCTCAAGGAGCATCGTGGTGGAAGGGGCTCATGTAGAGAAGGAGGCCGTGCTTGGCGCAAACGTGGTGATTACAACCTCAACAAGAATAATAGACGTTACCGGGGATGAACCGGTAGAATACAAGGGAAGGGTACCTGCCCGTTCAGTAGTCATCCCGGGTACCTATCCCAAAAAATTCCCTTCCGGGGAATATGGAGTATCCTGTGCCCTGATCATCGGAGAACGGAAAGAATCCACGGATAAGAAAACATCCCTCAATGATGCTTTGAGGGAATACAATATTGCTTTCTGATGTATGCAACTTCCTAAACCGGGATCGAGTCTTATATTCAGGAACCTGAAAGGATATAATCCAAGTTAATATGCGGATCGGACTTGATGCGAAACGTGCTTTTTTTAATTTCAGCGGACTTGGGAATTACAGCCGTAATACCATACGTTACCTGGGAAACCTGTTTCCTGAAAATGATTACTTCCTCTACCTTCCCAAACGTACAGTGAGAATCCAGAACGGAGGGTTTGAAAAACATACCCTTTCATACCCGGAATCCTGGATAGGAAAAAAACTCCCCTCCTTCTGGAGAAGCTACTGGATGGGGAAAAAACTGGTAGAGGACAAGATCGATCTTTATCACGGTCTCAGCAACGAGATCCCTTTTGACCTTCCAAAGCCTTCCGTAAAATCTGTCGTTACCATACATGACCTGATCTTCATGCGTTACCCGGAATGGTATAAACCCATTGACCGGAAGATCTATGTTAAAAAAGCCAGGCATGCCTGCCAGAATTCCGACCGGGTAATAGCCATCTCTGCTCAAACAAGTTCAGATATCCAGGAGTACCTGGGTATATCAGGGGACAAAATCGATGTGGTTTACCAGGGATGTGATCCTGTGTTTTATTCCCCGGTGATGGATGCTGAAAAGAATAGGCTGACGACAAAATATACACTCCCTGCAAACTACCTTTTGTATGTGGGTACTATTGAACCGAGGAAGAACCTCCTGAAAATCATTGAGGCCCTGCATTCCGATTCAATCGAAATTCCTCTTATTGTAATCGGGCGCCCAACCCCCTACCTTGACCAGGTCAAGGAATACATTGCAAAACACTCGATTACGAATATTACATTTCTGCGGGATGTGCCGAATGAAGACCTACCCGGACTTTACCAGATGGCGGAAATGTTTATTTACCCTTCCCTTTTTGAGGGATTCGGGATCCCCATCCTGGAAGCCCTGGCCTCCAAAACCCCGGTTATCACTACCAGGGGCGGTTGTTTCCCGGAAGCAGGTGGAAAATCATCGATGTATATTGATCCAGGGAAACCGGAGGAAATTGCGGCTGCTATACGGAAGATCCTCGATGACAGCACCTTGCGGGAAGGAATGATGTCGGAAGGATACACCCATGCCCTTGGGTTTACAGAGGATATTATCGGGAAAAATATCATGGAGGTTTACCGGAAAATTGTATAGATGAAAAGGGAAATCGAGCAGGCAGTTGAGGTACTGAAAAGCGGGGGATGCATCCTCTACCCCACCGATACCATATGGGGAATTGGCTGCGATGCCACGGATGCGGATGCAGTCAGTAAGATTTACAAAATCAAGCAGAGGGAAGATTCGAAGGCCATGCTGGTGCTGGTGGATTCTGTTGATATGATATGGGATTATGTGGAGGAGATCCCGGAGGCGGCACTTAATATCCTGGAGGTCAATGATCAGCCCCTGACCATAATTTATCCCGGGGCAAAGACCGGGGGCAGCTTCGGGTCAAAAACGGGGGCCATTCCGGGGGCCATTCCGGGGGCAGATCCTCTATCAAGGGACTGGCAAACAATCTTGTTGCAAGGGATGGAAGCATCGGTATCCGGATTACCCGGGAGCCGTTTTCAGCGGGACTGATACGGGCATTAAGAAAACCCCTGGTTTCGAGTTCTGCAAATATTGCGGGTCTACCGGCCCCCGCCAACTTTAATGAAATTTCAGAGGGGATCCGAAACAGTGTCGATTATATCGTCAACTGGAAACAGGACTCCCGGGAAAAAAGAAAACCCTCAGGGATCCTGAAGGTTTCTCTCAACGGGGAAATTGAAATTATCCGTCAATAGCGCAATTATTTTTCTCCTTTTCTGACCTTTCCTGAGCCGGAAACAGTTGCATTCACCTGGGGTTTGCTGTAATAAGTAATCCTGCCACTGCCCGATATGGTAGCATCCAGTTCTTCAATGGCATCTACCTTGCAGTTTCCGGATCCACTGATCTTTGCACTGGCCTCTCCGACCTTGAGTCCGGCTGCATTTAAATTCCCGGATCCGCTGATCCTGAGATCCAATTCCTCTGCCGCACCAGCCAGATTAACTTCTCCTGAACCGGAAATAGCAATTTCCAACTCCTCAACTTTCAGCTCATCAATATAAATTTTCCCGGAACCACTAACCCCAATATCCATTGTTTCTGATTTAATGGGTGTTTCAGCTTTGATGTCAGCAGAACCTGATAGACTGATTTTATTAATATCCGGAACAGTCACCCAGATCTTCACATCTTTGAAATTGGTCCTCCAGGAGTCTGTTTTAATCTTTAATACCCCATTTTTTACATAAGTTTCGATGGCATCGATCTGGTCATCCTTTGCGGATACTACGACTTTCTGGGGACTCCCCTGGCTCAGGTATAAATCCCCTGAAATTGCCATTCCAATACCGGAAAATTTTGAAACATCCCGGGTTTCCTTTTTCTGTGAAAATGCAAGGGTAGCGAACAGGATTAATATGACTGACAGGCTTGTTTTTAGGATTGTGTTCTTCATTTGGATTAGAATTTTGATTGGATTTTGGTTCTATACTTAATACTCTTCCTGCTAAAGACGAATGGAAATGGAGAGTGCTGCATACTAAGAATCAAATCAATCCTTCCGGAAACTCAAAGCTAATTTCTTTTCGGAGGGATTCACGCTGAGGATGAACTCTTCCCGGGCGGGAACGAGATTTTTTTCTCCATCGATCTCAACTTCAAATAAAGGATTGTCAGGGATGTCCATATAATCAACTATATGACCTGTCCCTCCCGATGTTTTATCATTGAATTTAAATCCGATCAGATCATCGAGGAATACTTCTTCTTCGGGGGTTTCCATGAGCTCTTTCGACACCCAGACCGGGAGTCCCACTAGTTTATCAGCCTTGGTTTTATCTTCGTACCAATCGAATTTGACGACCCATTCGTCGGACTTGAAAGCTCGCATTGCAACAATAAAAAAGGGAACCAGTATACCTTCAATTTGAAGGAATATTGATTCCCAGTCTTGTTCCAGATCAAAAGAATCGTTAGCTGTCCGGATGATTAACTCACCTCGGACACCATGAGTCTTTGCAATCGTACCAAGGAGTATACAATCTTCCCTGGTCATGCTCAGAGTTTTATTCGCTCTTTTCTTCTTTTGGATCTTCCTTGGTTTCCTCTGCTTGCTCTACCTTCTTCCCTTCGGAACTCTCTTCTGCTTTCTTCCCCTCTTTCTTCGGTTCCTCAACTTCGGCTGCTTCAGGTTCTTCCTTCACTTCTTCAGCGGCAGGTGCCTCAGCGGCGGCCTCTTCCTTTACCTCCTCAACCTTTTCCTCAGCTTTGGGCTCTTCCTTCGCTTCTTCCTTCGCCTCATCTTTCACCTCTTCCTTCACTTCCTCTTTCGCCTCATCTTTCGTCTCAGCCTTCACTTCTTCTTTCGCCTCAACTTTCGCCTCTTCCTTCACTTCCTCTTTGGCCTCTTCCTTCACTTCTTCTTTCGCCTCTTCTTTCGCCTCTTCTGCTACAGGCTCTGCTTTTTCTGCAGCTGCTTCAGGTGCAGCTTCCTCTACCACGGCTTCAGCTTCAGGAGCTTCAGCAGCCTCTTCAGCTACTTCTTCTTCTTCCACTTCTTCCCCTGCTACCAATGCTGCTGCTTCCTTGTCAGCTTTTTCTGCAAGCTCGGATCTTCTTTTTAGTATTTCTGCAGCCCTTGCCTCGTTCACCTGTGACTCAGCTTCCAACTTCTTCTTGATCTCTTCATCCTGTGCCTGGGTCAGTCCATCCAACTTCGCCTGTATCTTCGCTTCTTTCTCCTTCATCCAGGCTGCAAATCTTTTCTCGGCTTCCTCTTCAGAGAAAGCTCCTTTTTTAACACCGTCTAAAAGGTGTTTTTTCATAAGTACTCCCTTGTAAGACAAAATTGCTCTTACAGTTTCTGTAGGTTGTGCACCTTTTAATAGCCAATCCAATGATTTGTCAAAATCCAGCTTAATGGTCGCGGGATTTGTATTGGGATTATAACTCCCGATGTTTTCAATGAACCTGCCATCTCGTGGCGCCCTTCCGTCTGCAGCTACTATGTGATAGAATGCAAACCTTTTCCTACCGTGTCTTGCTAATCTTAATTTTACTGGCATAAACTTTTATTAAAATGCTCCTACTAATTTGGACGTGCAAAGATAGACAACTTTTTCATTTTGAAAAGTGATTCGGCAGTTTTTTTCATTCAGGAAACAGGAGCCCTGCAGAGCCTGTGGGATCAGGTTAAGCAGGATGAAGCGGCAAACCTTAGAGGGCTTTAATAATAGCGAAGCTGCCAGACTCGTTTCTGTTCCATAAAGATTGCATCCTGCCTCCCTTGATTTCCTTACGATCTCTCCATTCCGTGGTATCAATATCCACCCAGACCAGGACAAATACACCTTCCTGGTTTTGAAGGTCAAGTTTTACTTCCCCTGTTCCTGGAAAGTAGACCAGGTAGCTCTCCCCGTCCTTTGCGGCAATATAAGCCTCCCCGTCTTCGCAATCATGAAGCAGGTCCTGCCGGGGAACAATATCCCAGAATTTCATCATGCTTTCAATATTTCGGATGGTCTTCATGCAGTTAATTGTCAATGGACTCAGTCCCAATCCATGAGGAGGTCTATGGAACCTGCTGGAGGCAAATCCCCCTACCAGGTTGCGGTAGAAAGTCTGGACGGCATGGCTGGAAGTTATTCCCCGGTTTACCCAGGCACTACCATCCTTCCCATAGATTTTTGTACTGTTGACCGGTCTGGGATTATCCTTAATGTAATCAAGTACGTACTGTGAATTCACCCAATTCACATGTCCCACTTTATGAGTATTCTGGGATATATCAATAAACCCGTACCTCTCGGGGTGATCAATGGTGCGCTTATGCACCTTTGATTTAACATCCCAGTTGTCCCACATCTCAGTTAAGTAAATTTCCTTCTCCCCGGCTGCATTCCTGACATAGTCCGCCCAGAACACAGCCCATTCTTCCTTTCCGCTGGTTTCATTATCCATACAGTACAATACATTCCCGTATTGCAGGGAGATAGAAAGCAGCTTGTCTACAAAGGCCTTCTGGTATTTCAGCAATAGTTCATTATTATCCAGGGCCGGCACGGTAAAAAAGAAGGGCTGCACGTTCCTGCCCGGGTGATCGGGATATTCAGGAGCCAGTCCGGATTCCTCATAGGTATAATTAATATTATTCCCTGGATTGTATGGATCTCCCTGCCATTGCTCCCGGGAATGATCAAACCTGTCCCATATCTCGATCTGCACAATTATATCCCTCTTACTAGTAAGCTTCAGGAGCTTCTCAAATTTCTTCCAGTATTCATCATTCCATTTTTCCAGGTCATACTTCCCCTCAGGGTTCCTGAAAAAGGCCCGGGTATCTCCCTTATCCCGGTCGCTCATCGTATTTCGGATATAGTTCCCTCCTGCTCTCTTCAGGCTGTCAAGATGTGGTTTCAGTCCCTCTATCTGAAAAAGATTATCATTGATCGTCCCCCCAATAAGAAGGACTGGCTCCCCCTCATACTGCCAGTACCGAGGATTCTCTGTATAGGGTTTCAGAATGTCCTGTGCCGGGGAAAGCATTGAAACTGCCAATCCCGATAAAATTAAAATTGATCTTAACATGTCCATTTTTGTGTTTTGCTCGATAAAAATATCAATAACTTTCGATTTACCGAGCTAAAACCCCGGTAATAGCCTGTGGATTTGTGTCCTCTGAAACTTTTAAGATAATTATTAACACGAGGGCTGTCTGCTGCATCAATTTTGTACCTTTGACGAGCGGGACTCAGCATTCCTGTTTTTTTATTTAAAATCCTTATTACCAGATCATTACCAATGGAATTCACACATCTCCATGTGCATACACAGTATTCTATCCTGGACGGGGCCTGCAGCATACCCCTGCTCATGAAGAAGGCCAAGGAAGATGGCATGAAGGCTGTTGCAATAACGGATCACGGCAATCTTTTCGGTGTAAAGGAATTTACCAATGAGGCCAAAAACAACGGTATAAAGCCCATCATTGGCTGCGAAGTTTACGTTGCCCGCAGGAGCCGTTTTGATAACAAAACCAAGGAGGACCGGGGAGGCTATCACCTCATTCTGCTCGCAAAAAACCATACCGGTTACATGAACCTGGTCAAGCTTGTTTCGCTTGCATATATTGAAGGTCATTATTACAAACCGCGGATTGACAAGGAGCTACTTAAGGAGTATTGCGAGGGACTCATTGCCTCCACTGCCTGCCTGGGTGGTGATGTTCCTTCCCAGATCCGGAATGACAATGAAACGGGACTGGAAGAATCCCTGGCCTATTATATCGAAACATTCGGGGATGATTTCTACCTGGAACTTCAGCGCCACCCCACCGGCAATCCGGTTTTTGACAATGACACCCTGGCCCAGCAGAATAAGGTGAATGAAAGATTGCTTAAAGATTTCCCTTGACAGGGGAATTAAACTTATTGCCACCAACGACGCCCATTTCATCAACGAGGAGGACGCCGAAGCACATGACCGCCTGATTTGCCTGAACACTGGAAAAGATCTTGATGATCCGACCCGGATGAGGTACACCAAACAGGAATGGTTCAAGAATACGGCAGAAATGTCTGAACTGTTTTCAGATATCCCCCAGGCGCTGAGTAACACCCAGGATATAGTTGACAAAATTGAAAGCTACAGCCTGAATCATGATCCCATCATGCCGGACTTCCCCCTGCCTGAAGGATTTGACGATGCGGATGAATACCTCAGGCATATCACCTACCAGGGGGCCGAGAAACGCTATCCTGCCATCACCGAAGATATCAGGGAACGGATAGATTACGAACTGGGGGTTGTAAAGCGAATGGGCTTTCCCGGCTACTTCCTGATCGTCCAGGATTTTCTGAATGCAGCAAGGGAAATGGATGTGAGCGTTGGACCCGGACGTGGGTCTGCAGCCGGTTCTGTGGTTGCCTATTGCATACGTATTACCGATGTTGATCCCCTTAAATACGGTCTGCTTTTCGAACGTTTCCTGAACCCGGACCGGATATCCATGCCTGATATTGATATCGATTTCGATGAAGACGGCCGGGAAGAAGTGATAAAATATGTGGTGGACAAGTACGGGAAAGATAAGGTAGCCCAGATTATCACCTTTGGGACCATGGCGGCCAAGATGGCCATAAGGGATGTGGCACGCATCGAAAAACTTCCCCTGCCAGAGGCAGACAGGCTGGCCAAACTGGTTCCAGAAAGGCCAGGTACCACATTGAAGAGTGCCTATAAAGAGGTCAAGGAGCTTCAGGATGTTAAGACTCGAGGCACAGATCTCGCCCAACGTACACTGCAGTATGCCGAAACTCTCGAAGGATCTGTAAGGCATACCGGACTGCATGCCTGCGGGATCATCATTGGTAAGGACAGGCTGGTGGAACATATCCCAATCTGCAAATCCAAAGATACCGACCTCTGGGTCACACAGTTCGACGGAAAACATGTAGAGGATGTGGGCATGCTCAAAATGGATTTCCTGGGACTAAAAACCTTGTCGATTATTAAGGATGCAGTGGAATTTATCAAGTTGTCAAAGGGCGTTGAGGTAGACATTGACAATCTCCCACTGGATGATAAGGAAACCCTGGAGCTGTACTCCAGGGGAGAGACAACGGGACTCTTCCAGTTTGAATCTGACGGAATGAAGCGCTATCTCCGCGAGCTCAAACCTAACCGCTTTGAGGACCTGATCGCCATGAACGCACTCTACCGTCCCGGTCCCATGGAATACATCCCCAGTTTTATCAACCGGAAACACGGGAGGGAAAAAATTGAGTTCGATCTTCCTATAATGGAAAAGCTTCTCAGGGATACCTACGGGATTACTGTCTACCAGGAGCAGGTGATGTTACTTTCCCAGGAAATGGCCGGGTTCACAGGGGGACAGGCGGACAGCCTGCGGAAGGCCATGGGGAAGAAGAAGCGGAAGATGATGGACGAGCTGAAAGAAAAGTTCATTGAAGGCTGCGCCGGAAACGGCATTAATGAAAAAACTGCGGATAAGGTATGGAAGGACTGGGAAGCTTTTGCAGAATACGCCTTTAACAAGTCCCATTCCACCTGCTACGCACTGGTATCCTACCAGACAGGATGGCTCAAAGCCCACTACCCCGCCGAATTCATGGCCGCAGTACTCAGCAGGAACATTTCAGATATTAAGAAGATCACCCTGTTCATGAACGAGTGCAAGCGAATGGGCATGTCCGTTCTGGGTCCGGATGTCAATGAAAGCCGGATCAAGTTTACGGTCAACTCCGAAGGAAATATACGCTTTGGACTGGGGGCCATCAAGGGACTAGGAGAAGCGGCAGCCTCAAGAATCATCAAGGAGAGAGATGAGAATGGAGCCTTCCCGGATGTTTATTCCATCCTGGAAAGAGTTGACCTCCAGGCCGTCAATAAAAAGAGCATGGAAGCCCTTGCCGGATCCGGAGCCCTTGACAGCTTTGGGGAAATTACGCGGGGACAGTATTTTGGGAAGGATGCCAGGGATATTACGTTTATCGAACAGCTGATCCGTTATGGGAATATATTCCAGAATGAATCATCCACCACACAGCAATCCCTGTTTGGCGAGTCCGGCGATCTCGAAATAACAAAACCGGTGATCACAATCGAAGCCGAATGGCCCAAGCTGGTGAAACTGGACATGGAGAAGGACCTGATCGGGATCTATTTATCTGCACATCCCCTGGATACCTATAAACTGGAAATCGATCATTTCTGCAGTCATGGATTGGCCGACCTGGATAACCTTGGTACGCTGAACGGACAGGAGGTTATGGTAGCGGGACTGGTAAAATCTCATAAGCAGGCCTATACAAAAAATAATAAGCCTTTTGGAAATATAGTGATCGAAGATTATACGGATTCTTTCCGTTTAATGCTCTTCAATAAGGATTATATAAGTTTCCAGAACTTCTTTACCGAGGGATATGCACTTCTTATCCGGGCCATGGTTCAACCCCGCCCCTTCAATAATGGTACGATAGACTATGAGCTGAAGGTAAAAGAAATCAGGATGCTGGCGGATGTCAGGGAAGATATGATCAAAAGCCTGGTCCTGACAATCCCCTTGAAAAACCTTGACGAGAACATCATCGGTAAAATCGAAAAGTTTTCCGACCAGAAGCAGGGCTCAGCAAGATTGAAGTTCATGGTTCATGACCGGGAGGATAATATCTATATTGAGATGTTCTCCAGGAGCAAACGCATTAACCTGAGCGATGACCTGCTGAAATTCCTCGAAGACGAACCAATAATAGATTTTAAATTTAATTAACAGATAGTTTGCTGAATTAGAATTATTTTTGTCCCGGAATTGAATATCAAAATTTTTTGAAATAATAATTATTTACATCAAACAGGAATTACAATGGCACTTGAAATCACAGATCAGAATTTTGAAGAAATCGTTGAAAAATCAGATAAGCCCGTAATAGTGGACTTCTGGGCAGAATGGTGCGGACCCTGCCGTATGGTCGGACCAATCGTTGAAGAGATAGGAAATGATTTTGCAGAAAAAGCTGTTGTCGGCAAACTCGATGTGGACAGCAATCCCGGTGTTACTGCCAAGTTTGGCATTCGCAATATCCCCACAGTTCTCTTTTTCAAGAATGGAGAAGTAGTTGACAAGCAAGTCGGTGCCGTACCTAAGAGCAACCTTGTCTCCAAGCTTGAAGCGATTCTCTAAGTACGACATTACATAAATCTCATTTATGATCCACGGTCGCGTATCGGTTTTTTGCGCATCCAGCGCAAAAGTCAATGGTGAATACCTGAAGGCTGCAAGCAGGCTGGGAAAAGTCCTGGCCTACGAGGGCATCGCTGTCAATTATGGCGGGGGTGCAGTGGGACTGATGGGTGCCATGGCAAACAGTGTGATGGACTGTGAAGGATCCATCCGCGGAATCATTCCTCAATTTATGGTGGACCAGGGATGGAATCATCCCGGGGTGGAAGACATGGTAATCGTTAAAGACATGCATGAGCGGATGAAAAAACTCATCATCGACGTCGATGCCTTTATTACCCTGCCCGGCGGTGTCGGAACCCTCGAAGAATTACTTGAAATGATCTCCCACAAGCAACTCGGGCAGATACTGCAACCCATCATCATCGTCAATACCAATAACTTTTTCGCACCCTTCCTGCAAATGCTTGACAAGATGGTTGATGAAAAGTTCATGAGGCCCGTCCACAAGGATATATGGACCGTGGTGGAACACCCCGAAGAGGTCATCACTGCCATCAACTCCGCCCCCGACTGGGATGGCTCAGCCATCAAATACGCGCCGGTCTGATCCCGGTAACCGGCATTTCCGGCCACTGCCCCGCATTTCCAACGACTGCCCCGCAATTCCGGCGACTACCCCACAATTCCGATTCCTTTCAAACTAAAATGAAACCAAGCCAGGTTCAGGAAACTCTTTTCTGCCGCAGAGTATATTCATCCAATAACCTTCTTATCAACTTTTGATACTGGGTTTTATTGGATTTTGCTATTTCCTTGAAATAATCTACACTTTCACGGCTTAGGGCAATCGTAATCTTAACAGTTTCCTCCTTAAGAACAAGGCTTTCAGGTGATGGCAGGAAATCTTCAATAATCCTGACATCATTCATCGGTTCATTTTGATATTTTATTTTCTTCTTCATAAATTTTCTTTGTTCTCCACTACTCAAATTTACATAAATATTGCTAAATAGCCATATTTATGGCCAAATATGTCTTAATTGTAAATTGTCATTGCGTTTCTTGTTGAAACATGAATGTTTGTGAACTAAACATACGATTAATTCGTATGTCTGGTTCACAATATATCATTCTTGATATTGTATTGTCGTATACCAATTCTGAAGTATATTTAATCAGAACCGTCTCCCGATAATCAGGATATCGTCGATTTGTTCGATGTCCCCGCGCCATTCCTCTATGGTCTTATCCAGGAATTCACGTTGTTCTTCCATGGTTTTGTCCTGGATCTCCAGGAAGAGTTCTTTCATGCGGGCTATCTTCAACTTTTTGCCTCGTTTGCCGCCGAACTGGTCAGCATAGCCATCTGAGAACATGTAGAAGGTATCCCCTTTCTGCACTTCCATTTCATGGTTGGTGAAATCCTTGGTAACATCCAGGTCCGCCCGGCCGATGGCAAAACGGTCTCCTTTGGTCTCTATCAATTCTCCGTTTCGTACCAGGTAGACAGGGTTGATTGCTCCTGCAAACTCAAGCAGGTTCTTTTCCTTCTGGTAAGCCATCATGGCCATGTCCATTCCATCGAGTATAGTAACTGTCTCTCCCTGCTGGTGAAGTGTTGTACTTACTTCCCTGTCAAGGTATTGGAGAATCTCAGCAGGCTCAATGATCCCGAATTCTTTAACTACCTTATTGAGCATATTATGGCCGATAATCGACATGAAGGCCCCTGGCACTCCATGGCCCGTACAATCAACTGCTGCAATAAACTCTTTTCCGTCCTGCTCCAGAAGCCAGTAGAAATCACCGCTGACAATATCCTTTGGTTTAAACAGAATGAAAGTATTGGGGAAAGGAACTTCCGGTGGAAGAATGGCCACCTGTATCCTCCTTGCATAGGTAATTGAATCTGTGATATCCTTGTTCTTCTGAGCAAGTTCCTCTTTCTGGGCCGTTACCTGTGCAGTTCGATGCTTAACCTTTTCCTCCAGGATCAGGTTTTCCCTCCTGAGCTTCCGGGTTCGAAGGGCGATATAGGCCACTATTCCAAGAACACCCAGGATTACGACGCTCAGAATAAACCACCAGGTAGCATAGAAAGGGGGACGGATCTGAAAGGCATATGTTTTTGGTTCCGCATTCCAGGTACCCTCTGAATTCCGGGCCTTTACCTGGAAGATGTATTTCCCGGGTCTAAGAGCGGGATAGGTAGCAATGGGCTGGTCCGTCTCCGGCCACCATTCCTGATCAGCACCTTCCAGTTTGTACTTGTACCTCACAGCATCCGGATTGGTAAGGCAGATGCTATAGAATTCGAAAATTATCGAATTCTCCTGGTAATTTAGTTTCAGTCCCTCGCTCAGCGCCTGCTCTTCCAGGTTCACCCGCATCCGGATTATATGGGTCAGGGGATCTATTCCCGAGCGCTGTTCCTTTGAGGGATTGTATTTTACAACTCCTGCCACGGTACCGAACCAGATATTTCCATCCCGGTCTATGTAGGATGCATTATTCTTGGTTTCGATTCCGACAAAACCGTTCTTCTCCATGTAGGTGTAGATCTTGTCTTCAGCAACGACATATTTGTTCAATCCCTGGTTGGTCCCGATAAACACATTATCATCCCCGTCCACATTGACCAGGGTGATCAGGTTGGCCAGTAGTCCATCCCGGGTGGATAATTGCCGGTCGAGCTCTTCTCCCCGGATGGCGAATATCCCCTGCCCTTCCGTACCGATCCATATCCTTCCGTCACTGCTTTCGGCAAAACAATTGGGGGTGAAATTATAATCCAGTAGCAATGGTTTGATGGATCTGTCTTCAATCCTGGTGATTCCCTTTCCTTTAGAACCCACCCAAACGATCCCTTTGGAGTCAGCGAAAAGTGAAGATATATCATTGCCAGCCAGGCCATCCACCTGGGTGAGGTAATCTACCTTTCCCGAATCGATATCATAATAGATCAATCCCTCTGTGGTCCCTACCCAAAGATTGTTCTCCCGGTCAATTTCCATGGCCATTACAATCTGTTGCTGGTTAAAGGAATTTATTCTCGGGGAATAAGTCATCTGCGCGTTCCCGGGATTATACTCATAGGTTCCGTCTCCGGCAGTACCTATCCAGATTGAACCCTGGCTGTCCTCCTTCAGGAATCGGATCTGGTTCCCCATGGAATACTTCTGGGAATTGATATGCATAAAATCCTGTCCCTCTGGCCTGGAAGGATCATAAATACTGATGCCCCCGTTGGTACCGAACCAGAATTTGCCGGAGCGGTCCTGCAGAACAGACCAAACCTGGTTATTGATCAGTCCATTATTTTCAGAGAATGACACAAACTGCTCCCCTTTGAAAATAGACAGACCATTCTCATTGGTCCCTATCAGGATGTTTCCTTCAACATCTTCAACGATAGACCAGACCTTCAGGTCCTGCAGTCCATTATCGGTATCAAAAGTCTGGATCTCCAGTCCAGTCAGAGATTTAGAGTTATTCCTGCTTTCCTCGTCAGTTCCGGATTGAGTCGGGAGACTTCCGTCTGCCGGTAATACTTCGTCACGGATCCTGGACAATCCTCCACCCCATGTTCCTACCCAGATATTACCCCGGGAATCTTCAAATAGTGTGGAGACAAAATTATGGGCGAGTCCGTTTCTTGTATTATAAAAGACGAGTCCTTCCTCATCCCCGGAATATTTATAAAGTCCATCGTTATACGTCCCGAACCAAAAATTTCCCTTCCTGTCCTCCAGGATAGAGGTGACCTGGAAGTATCCCATTCCCTGGATGAATAGTTTCTCAAATTCTTCCGATCCGGGTTTTTTGGTCATCACCCCAACGTCTGTAACGAAATACAGGGTACTGTCCCTTCCAACAAACATATCGAAAACCCGGTCGCTCAATCGTCTGCCCTGGAATTGTTCGTATTTGAAATCACTCATCTCAGGTGCATCGGGATTCCAGATATTAAGTGCCCCACTCTGGGCCGTAGTGATCCATATGCTGCCACCGGATTCCTGGCAGATAGAAGTAACATCGCTGTTGATGAGCATGGAAGCTTCTTCGTAAACCTGGAAATTCCATCCGTCGTACCGGGTTATCCCGCCACCGGTATGACCCAGCCAGATAAACCCTGCCGCATCTTCAAAGATCGTCCGAACCCCATTGATTGCCAGTCCATCTTCAGAAGTAAAATTCTTAAAGTTTACCCCGTCAAAGCGTGAAACTCCCCCTTCCGTACCCAACCAGATATAGTCGTTATGGTCCTGTATGATAGAAAAAACCTTCGACTGTGCGAGTCCCTCGCTGACACTGTAATTATCAAAATAATAGATCTGGGAAAAAGAGAGGCTGCAGAAAACAAGAAAAGCTCCGGTTAAGAAGCTCTTCATGAAATGTAAAGGGTTTTTCACTAAGAATATTTTATAATAATGATCCTTCTGTCTCCAATATTTTCCAAACATCAATTACTGTGTATATCAGCTTATCGCAAATCCTGGTTATTCCTAAATCTTTTATTGCTAAATCTTTTTATTGCTGGTACTTAGTACTCTTTTGATATAAAGAAAAAGGTCCCATCCTCGTCTTCCAGTCCATCGATCTTCCCAAACTGCGGCTTCTGCTGCTTATTCTGCACCACGGCGCTTGTCACCTTGTTGACGATGGCCTCTATGGGTATACAGGAATTCGGGGAATTCCCCAGGGAATTTGCGAAGGTCCGGGTGAACTGAGAATTATCCACGGCCAGCTCATAACCTGCCGAGGAAAATACCTGGGATGATTTGAATTTGGTGGCCTGCCAGTCCTCACAGCTTCTTACCTTGGGAGTGGAACGCATGGCCTGGTAGAAACTGGGACCCGATTCGCAGGCATCGGTAATAACCAGGGTATGGGTTACATAGTTGGAATAAGATATCAGCGATGCTTTGAGAGCAGTAGATGTTGAAATAGCTGAACTCATCATCCCTCCTGGAATCGGTGGGGATCCAGTACCCTGATTCGTTAATAAATTTGCCATGTCCGGCATACCAGATCAGTATGGAATTTACCCGGTTGCTCCTGACCATATCCCTCAACTCGATGGTGAAAAACCTTTCCATTTCGTCTTTGTTCATGTCCTTTTTGTGAATGACATTATGGACCTGGTATTTGGCCAGTGCCGCCCGCATAAGGGTGACATCTTTAGAGGGACCCTCAAGACTTGCGAAGGTTTCATAATTGGAATTCTCAATGAATACTGCCCAGGTTTTACCCATGGGATTATTCTCTGCAATGAGGGCTGCTTCCCGGTTCATCTTGAACTCAGTTTCTGTCCGGTTCCCGAAAACATCCACAGCGGTAACGGTAATAATGCTCTGGTTAAGAATATTCAGGTTGGCTGTAAATCCAGGATTGATTTCTCCCGGGATATAACTTGCCAGCACCCCGTTGATCATGATGGATTCAATAAGGCTTTCGTCTTCTATCCTTCCCTCCACATAGATATTAGGTTCATCCGAATCCAGGTAAATGATATTATTGTCCCCTGCATAAGGCGCGATTATAGTAACCAGGGGAGGGACAACCTCCGTCAGTAGAATGTTGTAGGTAACAGAGATTGTATTATCGTAGACATCTGTGACTTCGATGGTAATGGAGTCCTTGTTTTCAATATCAAAGGCGGCGTGAAATATCCATTCGTTCTCTTCTTCCACAGGCTGAACCTCCAATCCCTCTACCTTCAGTCCCTTTATGTCTGATTCATCCACCAATTTCCCCTTGATACTGACAATCCTTGAGTCCTTCGGGAACTGCATCACCTCTGCTTTCCGGGGGGTGGGTTCCACAATTACGATCTGGGGTTTATTGGCCTCCCTGTACAATTCAAACAACCTGGCATTGGCTTCCTTCAGCAGGATCTGGGCCTGCACATCGTATTCTGAGAGTCCAACGAGAGCCTCATAATCCCTGATTGCATCCTGGTAATTAGCAACCTGTTCATTAGACCATGCCCTTTTGTATAAAGCATCGGCATTTTCAGGCTGTAACAACATAACCTTGTTAAAATCATTGATCGCATCACTGTGATGGGTAAATTCCTGGTAATAAACTCCCCGGAGATAATACATTTCGGGATTCTCGGGACTAAGAAGGATGACTTTTGATACATCCTCTATGGCTTTAGGATAATCCAGCTTCTTAACATAGGCCCTGCTCCGGATCACATACCCTTCCGTATTGTCCGGATCAGCCTGGATGGCTGTATTGATATTTTGTAAGGCAAAATCAGTTTTATCCAGTTGTATACGAACATCTGCAAGGGCCCTTAATGCCTCTGCATTCCTCTTGTCTTTCGATACAGCACTGGCAAAATCAGATTCTGCATTAGAAATGTTGTCCATTTTCACATGGATCACTCCCCGGTAGTAGTAGTTCGCGCTGGACTCCTGAAGGTCGATTGCCATGTCAATTTCCTTCAGGGCCTCATCGTATCTTTCCAATGCAAGCAATACCCTGGCTTTAACCTGGTAGGGCTCAACAAAATTCTTTTTAAGTGCAATGGCGCGGTCAAGTCTTTCGAGGGACTTATCATATTCCTGGATTTCGTAGTATAACCTCCCGGCATTAAAGAATACTTCCGGCTTTTTATCCAGAAAAGTACCGGCACGGTCAAAATCTGCTGCCGCTTCCGCCAGTTTGTTCATGTGTTCATAGGCATCTGCCCTGGCCAGGTATGCCTTCTCCATATCAGGCTCAAGCTCAACCGCTTTAGTCAGCTGATCCACTGCATCTTCATAATTGCCGGCCATGATAAAATCCTCCCCGGCTTTATAATGTTTTTTCGCATTCTGAGCAGATGCAGTTAAGGAGCCGAGTAAAAATATGCTCAGAAATATCAAGCTAAGGGTTCTCATATCAATGCTTTATCATTATGTTTCAGATAATCAGGCAAATCCACCTCAAATATAGTGAATTACCCTAAATTTTTAATGGGAGAAAATACCCACCCCTGTGAATACCTATAAAAATCATGCCAACAATGGGATCATTCTCCTGGAAGTAAGACAGATAAACTAAGGAAACGGTTGCATCAAAAATTTCGAAAAATTTCCAGTTGATCCTGGCCTGAAAGGCTCACTTCGACAGGCTCTCCCTGAATTTCAGGTGAGAGAAGTCCGGATCCAAAGGAAATATCGCCTGTAAAAACTCTTGCTTCATCCCATAAACCCGCTTCCAGGAAGGAGTTCAGGAGGGAGGAACCGCCCTCCACCAAAAGAGATTGAATCTCAAGTTCATAAAGATGTTTCAATATGGCGGGCAGGTAGTCCCCATTCTCCGGCAGCAATACATATTCCAGTGGGTGCGTTCCTCTTCATAGAAGTATAGGCATCAGAAGAGGTAAACACGATGGTATCAGCCTCCCCGTTAAACAGTTTTAACTTATTCGGCAAAATTCCCTTCCGGTCAATCACCAGGCGCAGTGGATTCTTTCCTGCCAGTCCCTCACCGTCAACTCCGGGTTATCCAGCAGGGCAGTGTGGGTACCGACCAGAATGGACTGTACTTCAGATCTCCACTTATGGACAAGTTGACGGGATTGTTTGCCGGTAATCCAGTTGATCCCCTGGTCTTCGCTTCCGGAGCGTTCCCGGTCCATAAAGCCGTCACTCGTCTTAGCCCATTTAAGCAGTATCCATGGCCTCTTCTTCAAATGAAAAGTGAAAAACCTCTTATTCAGATCCAGGCATTCCTTTTCCATGACCCCGCTCCGGACTGTGCATTCATTTTCTTCAAGCTGTCGAAATCCGTTTCCTGCAACAAGCGGATTCGGATCCATGGCCCCGATCACCACATTACGTATGCCTTTTTCGATAATCAGCCATGAACAGGGTGATGTTTTTCCGAAATGAGAGCAGGGTTCAAGGTTAACGTACAGGGTGGACTCAGGCAGGAGTTCTGTTTCCTTTACCGATGCAATGGCATTCACCTCGGCATGGGCCTCACCGAATTCCCGGTGG
This sequence comes from uncultured Bacteroidaceae bacterium, assembly GCA_963777115.1. Lineage (GTDB taxonomy): Bacteria > Bacteroidota > Bacteroidia > Bacteroidales > SM23-62 > SM23-62. Next base: position 753,935 of record CAVZPP010000016.1, read on the forward strand.
TACCCTTCCCCGATGATCCTGTCTTCATAAACGATCACACAACCCACCATGGGATTGGGTGCAGTGGCCCCGGCCCCCTTCCGGGCCAGTTCAATGCATCGGGCCATGTACAATTCATCCATTTTATGTAGTTTTACTATATGTCCCATCCCGGAACCATACAGTATCTACGCGAATTTATTAAAAAAGAACTCGCGGGACTATATCCTGAGCGGGAAATCGAAGCCATCACCGGAGTGCTTTGCCTCTATCGCCTTGATCTTAAGCGACATGAGGTAGGTTTAAGAAAGCATGAAATTCTGATGCCACCGGACAGGGAATGGTTTGAGCGTGCTATAAAGAAATTAAAGTCCGGGACACCGGTGCAGCACATCACCGGCGAAACCCATTTTTTAGACCTCAAACTGAAGGTCACACCCTCTGCCCTCATCCCCAGGCCGGAAACCGAAGAGCTGGTGCAATGGATCCTGGAAGATCTACAGGGGAGTCGCTCAATCGAAAAGCAGCCGGCAAATGAAACGGGCCCTCTGCGGATCTGGGACATCGGCACCGGAACCGGCTGCATAGCCCTGGCCCTCGCCTCAAATCTCCCAGGCAGTAAAATCTATGCAAGCGACATTTCAGAAGAGGCGCTGAAACTGGCCAGGGAAAACAGCCGGAGCCTGAAGCTTGAGGTAGAATTTTTCCAGCATGATATTACCTCAGATGATCCTCCACCGCTTCCTGCAGACCTGGATATTATCGTAAGCAATCCTCCCTATATCCCCTTGCGGGAAAAAGAAACAATAAACCTGAATGTGAGGGATCAGGATCCTGATATGGCATTATTTGTTCCTGATTCCAACCCCCTCCTGTTCTATTCGCATATCGCGAATTGCGAATTTCTGAAACTGCAAAAAGGGGGTATGCTCTACCTTGAAATCCATGAGAATTTCGGGGAAAAGGTTTGCCTCCTCCTGGAAGAAAAAGGATTTATAGAAGTCGCACTGAGAAAAGACATTCATGGAAAGGACAGAATGGTACGTGCCCGAAATTCAAAACCCAGCAAGCTGCAGAATGAATGAAATACGAGGAAGCCCTGAAATACGCAATGGACCTCTGCAGCAGGCAGGAAAGATGTAAATCGGAAATCCTTGAAAAACTCGAAGCAAGGAAAATTTCCCCCGACAATATCGAGAAGATCCTCGCCAACCTGGTAAAGGAAAAATTCATTGATGAAGCCCGGTACGCGAACGCATTTTCAAGGGATAAGCTAAGGTTTAATAAATGGGGAAAAATGAAAATCCGCCTTATGCTGGTTCGTAAGAAAATCCCCGAAAGGGAAATTCAAAATGCACTCGACGAACTTGATGAGGAACAATACAGGCAGACCCTGAAAGAAGAATTGCTTAAAAAACGCAGGACGATTAAAGGGGGCAATGCTTTTGAGATTCGCGGGAAACTGTTTCGGTTTGCCAGCCAGCGCGGATTTGAACCGGGGGATATTCACTCCCTGCTTGATGAGGTGATTTAATGCCGAAAATCCACCGGGTTTATTATTTTTGTCCCGTATAATGCAAATTCCACAATTATGATCACCACAGAACAGGTCAAAGAACTGGTGAAGCGTGAGCAGGCGCTGAGGAGGCATCTTTGACGTTGATGGCAAACTCGCCAGGATAGCGGAAGAAGAAAAAATCACCCAGGCACCCGAATTCTGGAACGATCCAAAGGCTGCAGAACTCAAACTCAGAGAAATTTCCCGGCTCAAATCATGGACCGACTCATATGAGGCGGTTAGATCCGGGGTGGAGGACCTGACCGTTCTTTTGGATTTCCTGAGCGAGGGGGAGGCAGAAGAAGCGGATGTGATCCAGCAATATGAAAAGGCGGTTTCACTGATAGAAGAACTCGAACTCAGGAATATGTTGTCGAGTGAGGAGGACAGCTTTGGGGCCCTGCTCAAGATAAATCCGGGTGCCGGGGGAACCGAATCGCAGGACTGGGCGGAAATGCTGATGCGCATGTACATCCGGTACGGGGAACGCAATAAATACAAGGTCCGGGAGGTGGATTATCTTCCCGGGGATGATGCCGGCATAAAAACCGTTACCCTTGAGTTTACGGGTGAATTTGCCTATGGCTACCTGAAATCAGAGAATGGGGTACACCGCCTGGTAAGGCTATCCCCCTATGATTCTGCCAACCGCCGTCATACCTCCTTTGCTTCGGTATTTGTATCCCCCGTAGTAGATGATACCATAGAAATCAATATCAATCCCAGCGACATCACATGGGATACTTTCCGGTCCAGCGGGGCAGGGGGACAAAACGTAAACAAGGTGGAAACGGCTGTGAGGCTGAGGCATGCGCCCAGCGGATTGGTCATTGAAAACCAGGAAACCCGCTCACAGGGCAAGAACAGGGAAAATGCCCTTCGTATCCTGAAATCCCAGCTCTATGAGCTTGAGCTCCGTGCCCAGAAGGAAAAAGCGGCTGAGATCGAAGGGGCAAAATTGAAGATCGAATGGGGATCCCAGATCCGCAATTACGTGCTCCACCCCTATAAAATGGTGAAGGACCTGCGCACCGAGCACGAAACAGGCAATGTAAACGATGTCCTGGACGGCAACCTGAATGCCTTTATCAAGGAATACCTGATGAAGTTCGGGGGATCCTAAATCCTTTCCGCAGATGAAGCTAAAGGCCATGCAACCTTTTCGAATGTTCCATAAGACATTACAATAGTTTTCACACATTGATTTTTTCTGTAATTTTAAACCCAATAGAAACGAAATATTATGAAAACAATCCGAACAATAGTAACGATACTCGCCCTGGCAGCGATTGTAGTTTCCTGCGAGAAAGATGATGAAGACCAGATTCATATATCGGCCTTCGAGGACCAGCTTCATAAAGCGGTAAATGATTACCGCGACTTCCGTGGGACTGAATGAATCTGGCACATAATTTCGATGTGCTTTCCAAGGAAGCCAAAGGCACATGCTGAAGGCAGGGCCAATGGCAGTATTTCCGTGAAAATAGGTTTGGGATGATATGAATGAGAGATGGCATAACCGTTGATGATAAACTGGGGGATCGATAATGTCAGCAATCAAGACCAATTACTCGGTACCGTTACAGGTGAGATCAATCCACTGAACGCCGCAACAATCGCCAGCAGATGGGTGGCTCGTGGGCGGCAGATCCGATTGGAAAGAAATACTTGAAAGGATTATACCCAGTACATGGCCCGGGTGAGGGCAAGACCTCTGACGGCACGGACCTATATCATGCATATGATTTGTAAATTCACAAATCCACAATAGACACTATAACATCGAAACCAAATACTAACCAAAAACCATTTGCAATGAGTGTTCGGATTGAAAAAGATTCAATGGGACCCGTGGAAGTCCCTCAAGACAAATACTGGGGTGCCCAGACCCAGCGTTCAAAAGACAATTTCAAGATCGGCACGAGAAAAATGCCCACGGAGATCATCATGGGCTTTGCTTACCTGAAAAAGGCAGCTGCCATGACCAACCATGAGCTCGGTGTGCTTGATGAGAAGAAAAAAGACCTCATCGCAGCGGTCTGTGACGAGATCATAGCTGGAAAACTGGAGGACCAGTTTCCCCTGGTAATTTACCAGACCGGTTCAGGAACCCAGAGTAACATGAACGCCAACGAGGTCATTGCCAACCGGGCCCATGTACTCGATGGCAATACCCTGGGTGAGGGCGAAAGGCTAATTCATCCCAACGATGATGTCAACAAAAGCCAGTCCTCCAACGACACCTTCCCCACCGCCATGCATATCGCGGCCTATTATGCCATCCAGAACTACACCATCCCCGGGGTAAAAAAACTCCGCGACACCCTGGATGCAAAATCGAAAGCCTTCAGAGACACAGTAAAAATCGGGCGTACCCACTGGATGGATGCGACACCGCTGACCCTTGGACAGGAATTTTCGGGGTATGTATCCCAGATTGATCATGGACTCAAGGCCCTTGAAAACACCCTGCCCCACCTTTGCGAGATCGCTTTAGGAGGTACTGCAGTCGGTACCGGTATCAACACCCCGAAAGGATACTCCGAACTGGTGGCTAAGAATATTGCCGAACTAACAGGTTACCCCATCATCTCAGCACCCAACAAGTTTGAATCACTGGCTGCACATGATGCCATCGTGGAAGCCTCCGGCGCATTGAAGCGTCTGGCTGTCAGCCTGATGAAGATCACCAACGACATCCGTGTCCTGGCCAGCGGTCCCCGCTCCGGCATCGGGGAGATCACCATCCCCGCCAACGAACCCGGCTCCTCAATCATGCCCGGAAAGGTTAATCCCACCCAGGCCGAAGCGCTGACTATGGCCTGCGCCCAGGTCATGGGGAACGATGTGACAATAACCATTGGCGGAAGCCAGGGTCACTTTGAACTGAATGTCTTCAAACCGGTCATGATTGCCGCCTTCCTTGATTCAGCAAGGCTGCTGGGAGATGCCTGCGCCTCATTCAACGAGAACTGCGCCGTAGGTATCGAGCCCAATCCATCCGTGATCAAGAAAAACCTCGACAATTCACTGATGCTGGTGACCGCCCTGAATACACATATCGGGTATGACAAGGCTGCCGAAATCGCCAAAAAGGCATTCAATGATAATTCAACCCTGAAAGAGGCGGCCCTGGCCCTCGGATATCTCACAGAAGCCGAATTCGACGAATGGGTGGATCCCTCTAAGATGTGTGGTTCGCTGGAATGAAAAGAACAATTCTGATACTTTTTTTCTCAATTTTCGCCTGACGTATATCGCCTCACGCAATTGCAATAGAGAATAATTGCATCTCGATTTTATATCTATCTTTACGGTCTTAAAATAAAGCCATGAGAAGAATCGCCAGCCATATATCATCAACCCTGAGATCAACCCTGAAGCCCATCCTGACCCTGGCTCTGATCCTGACCCTGACCGCAGCGATAAACACTGCCAGTGCACAGAGGAGTTTTGCTGCCCTTAGTTTCGGGGCATCCTTACCCGGTGAGCAATTTGCAAAAAAGAGCCTGGTTGAGAATGGCGGTTACGCCGAGAAGGGATTTGTCATTGAGTTCTCGGGCAACTATATATTTGATTATTATTTCGGGATTTCCGGGACCGCCACATTCAGTAATAATGGAATGGACCGTACAGCATTTGGAGAGGATATTTTAGAGGGACTCCCACCCACCATTCTTCCGGAAGATGCTGTGGTTGACATCAAGGTCGGGAACTGGATGTATACCAATATCATGGCCGGTCCCCTGCTGACCATTCCCGTCTGGAAACTCAATTTTGACCTGAGGGCAATAGCGGGACTCTCAATTATGCTTTCTCCCCCACAGGAGATTTATATCAGTGCTGACGGGGAGGAATTTTTCGATAAGCGCCACAACCAGAACGTAAGTTTTGCCTATATGATGGGACCGGCGATCCGTTTTAATTTCAACGATGCAACGGCCCTCCGCCTTTCTGCGGACTATTTTCACAGCAAGGCCACATTCACTTCTGATGAGAGTGGTCTCATTTACGCGGCTACTGGAGAAACAAGTTATGACATGACCATCGGTGCGGTCCATATCAACATCGGCCTCGCCTGGAATTTCTAATTCCTTTTCAATGAAAAATGATAACACCCTTTCGGGGGAATTCCCAGCTGTTTCAACAATGGACTGGGAAGCAAAGATTAAGGCCGACCTGAAAGGCGCAGACTATGAAAAAAATCTGGTCTGGGAAACGCCTGATAAGGACAGGATCCGACCCTACTACCGCAGTGAAGATCTCGGGGGAATAGACTACCTGGAATCCCTTCCGGGAGAATCCCCTTATCTCCGAACCGCCAAAACAGAAGACAATTCCTGGTTGATACGACAGGATATAAAGGTTGCTGATTTCGAAACCGCCAATAAGGAAGCTTCTGAAGCCCTCAGCCGGGGTGCCACATCCCTGGGTTTTGATTTAGCGCAAATTGCGATATCCGGGGAAGATGATATTCATACCCTCCTGCAGGGAATCCCACTGGAAACGGTTCCGGTAAATTTCATGTCGGATAATCATTACCTGGAAATCATGCAGTGGGTCCATTCCTACGCAGAGAAAAACAAAATTGATCCTTCAGGGATTCGTGGAAGCATCACCCATAATCCCCTTGGCCGCCTTACGGCTACCGGGAATTTCCGGAAAGATATGCTGGGCGATTTTTCCGTGACCCTGGAATACCTGGAATACGCCCGGGAGAACCTTCCGGGATTCAGGGTCATCCATAACAGCGGGAACATCATCCATGATTCCGGGGCTTCCATCACCCAGGAACTCGCCTTTACCCTGGCCATGGGCAACGAATACATGGTCCAGCTAAGGGCCATGAATTTCCCCCTCAAAGATATCCTGAGCCATATGCAGTTCCAGTTCTCCATAGGATCAAGCTATTTCATGGCCATCGCCAAACTGAGGGCAGCCCGCTTCCTCTGGTCCCGCATCCTGGAAGCCTACCCGGCATCAAACGGCCCCCGTCCTTCCATGTTCATACTCAGCCAGACCTCGAAATGGAACCAGACCCTTTACGATCCCCATGTGAATATGCTCAGGGGAACAACAGAGGCAATGTCAGCTATTTTGGGAGGGACAGATTCCCTCACAGTACATCCCTATGATCTGCCACTTAATAATCCCAATCCACAATCCACCCGCATCGCCCGCAACACCCAGATCATTTTGAAGGAAGAGGCCTATCTGGACAAAGTAATTGACCCGGGGGCCGGATCCTATTACATCGAAAACCTGACCGACACCTTGATTACAGGTGCCTGGGAACTCTTCCTTAAAACGGAGGAAAAGGGAGGCTATCATAAATCCCTGATCGAAGGCTTTATACAGGATACAATCAAAGAAATGTCAGGTACCCGGCTTGCCCGGTATGCCAGCCGAAGGGATATGCTGCTGGGAACCAACCAGTACCCCATCCTCGATGAAAAGGCGGGGAAACTATCCACGGACCCCAGGCCCGGCGGAGTCCCTCAAAAAGAAGAGATGCAAAGGGAGATGCAGGTCATTGATCCCCTGCAACCCTATCGGGGAGCCAGGGAATTCGAAGAGCTTCGCATGAAAACGGAGATGCATCCCGGGGATGCACCTGTTGTTTTCATCATCCCCCTGGGCAACCTTGCCATGCGCAGGGCCAGGGCCATGTTCACCACGAACTTCTTCTCATGTGCAGGTTTTAAGGTCGTTGACAACATCGGCAAATTCACCTCGGTACAGCAGGGAATGGAAGAGGCCCGAAAGGAAGGAGCCCGTATTGCAGTGCTCTGCAGCTCGGATGATGAATACCCGGCCATGGGCAATGATTTTTCAAACGCCGCAGGGAAGGATATCATTCCGGTCATTGCCGGCTACCCCAAAGAACACCTGGAGGTGCTGGGTGACCTTGGACTAACAAATTTCATTCATGTACGCTCAAATGTCCTGGCAGAATTGAAGAATTACCAGGAATTGCTGGGAATTAAGTAATCAAACAGGAGCCATCGAAAATGAGACCGAATTTTAAAGATATAGACATTAAAAGGGCTTCCGAGAAGGAGAAGTCCCTCGAAGTTCCCGGTCCCGGGGCAGAATCTTCCCCCACTAAAACCTGGCTGACCCCGGAGCATATCGATGTAAAGAATATGTTTTCGGCGATGGACCTGGAAGGAATGGAGCACCTGGACTATGCAGCCGGGATTCCTCCTTACCTGCGGGGACCCTACTCCACCATGTATGTGATGAGGCCATGGACGGTGAGGCAGTATGCCGGTTTTTCCACTGCCGAGGAATCCAATGCTTTTTACCGGAGGAATCTTCAAGCGGGACAAAAAGGTCTTTCCATAGCCTTCGACCTGGCAACCCACCGGGGATACGATTCAGATCATGAACGGGTCGAGGGAGATGTTGGGAAGGCAGGGGTGTCGGTGGATTCCATACTCGATATGAATATTTTGTTTGATGAGATACCATTGGACAAGATGTCGGTTTCCATGACCATGAACGGGGCGGTGCTCCCGATAATGGCTTTTTATATTGTAGCGGGACTGGAACAGGGTGTGCCTCTCGAGAAATTGAGCGGGACGATACAGAACGATATCCTGAAGGAATTCATGGTCCGTAATACCTATATCTATCCACCCGTCTCTTCCATGCGGATCATTGCCGATATTTTTAAGTATACCTCAGAGAAAATGCCGAAGTTTAATTCCATCAGCGTTTCCGGTTACCATATGCAGGAGGCCGGGGCCACGGCGGACCTGGAACTGGCGTATACGCTGGCAGATGGACTGGAATACTTGCGTACCGGGGTGAACGCGGGACTAGACATCGATTCTTTTGCTCCCCGGATTTCGTTTTTCTGGGCCATAGGGATGAACCATTTTATGGAAATCGCAAAAATGCGGGCAGCCCGGCTTCTCTGGTCCCGTATCGTATCAAAATTTAATCCCAAAAACCCGAAATCACTTGCTCTCAGAACCCATAGCCAGACTTCCGGCTGGAGCCTGACCGAGCAGGATCCTTTCAATAATGTTGCCCGCACCTGCGTGGAAGCCATGGCGGCTGCACTGGGACATACCCAGAGCCTGCATACCAATGCACTGGACGAAGCCATCGCCCTGCCGACGGATTTCTCTGCCCGCATCGCCAGAAATACACAGATCTACCTGCAGGAGGAAACAGACATTACCCGGGCCATCGATCCATGGGCCGGATCCTATTATGTGGAATACCTGACCAAACAGCTGGCAGATAGCGCCTGGAAACTGATCGAAGAGGTGGAAGAACTGGGAGGAATGGCCAAAGCCATCGATACCGGTCTCCCGAAAATGAGAATTGAGGAAGCCGCTGCCCGCAAACAGGCAAGGATAGATTCCTGCAAGGATACTATTGTCGGGGTAAATAAATACAGGCTGGAGAAGGAAGACCCTATCGATATCCTGGAAGTGGACAATACCGCCGTACGTGAGGCCCAGGTAAAACGACTGGAAAAACTCAAGGCAGAAAGAAATAACGAAGAAGTACAGGTCATCCTCGACAAGCTGACTCATGCTGCTGAAACAGGGACCGGGAATCTCCTCGAACTTTCCGTGGAAGCTGCACAGAAAAGGGCAAGCCTGGGCGAGATCTCCTTCGCTCTCGAAAAAGTCTACGGACGTTACAAAGCCGTGATCAGATCCATATCCGGGGTATATTCCTCAGAATCCACCCATGACGAAACTTTCAAAGAGGCCCATAAGATGGCCACTGAATTTGCCAGGCTCGAAGGCAGGCAGCCAAGGATTATGATTGCTAAAATGGGACAGGATGGACATGACCGCGGGGCAAAAGTAGTATCCACAGGATACGCCGACATCGGCTTCGACGTAGATATCGGTCCCTTGTTCCAGACCCCCCTCGAAGCAGCCAGGCAGGCCGCCGAAAATGATGTGCATGTACTGGGAATTTCCAGCCTGGCAGGGGGACATAAAACCCTGATTCCCCAGGTAATTGCAGAGCTGAAAAAACTCGGCCGCGAAGACATCATGGTCATCGCAGGAGGAGTCATTCCCCACCAGGATTACGATGCATTATACAAAAGCGGTGTCATCGGCATCTTCGGTCCGGGTACCTCCATCGCCGGTGCCGCCAAACAAATCCTGGGCATTCTGCTGGAAAGCCTTAAATAGTATACCTGCCGGCGAATTCCGATTCCCCGCCTCGAATATTTCACCGATTAAGAGATGGATTATTTGATGTAAATCACAGGGTTTCTTATCTTTGATCTGATTGCAACCCTAAATCATACATCATGGAAGAAGTAAAAACCAATGCCGGACAGGGTCTTGGCATTGCCGGCCTCATCCTCGGGATCGTTGCCATTCCACTGGCCATAACCGGCTGCCTGTCCATTCTCGGATTAATGTTCGGAGTCACAGGGATTATTCTCAGTGCAGTTGGACTCTCACAGGCCAATAAATCCAACGGAAATAAGGGTCTTCCTACAGGGGGACTGGTAGTATCCATTGCAGGTACAATCATTGCCCTGATGTGGATATCCGTTATAGGCAGCCTGGTAAATGAAGGAGGCAAATGGTGGGCCAAAGAAGGCATCAATATCATAGAACAGATCGATGGAGAATTTGGGGATGACATTGAAGAAGCTTTTGAAGACCTCGGAGAGGAACTGGAAGACCTCGGACAGGAACTGGAAGATAAGCTCGAGGACCTTGAATACGACATAGACATAAAAATTGACATCGATAATGCCGTCTCCAAAGAAGAAATTAACGAAGTACTCGACTCCTATGAGAAGCTGATCGGGGAGTACATTGAAATGGTGAAAAAAGCGGATGCAGGGGATATCACCTCCCTGGCCGCCTATGTCAAGATCGCTGAGAAGGCGGAAGAGCTGGCTGAAAAAATCAAGGATGTCAGCAGCAAATTTTCCGAGGGACAACGTAAAAGATTCGAAGAACTCCAGGAAAAATACGAGAAGGCGGTTGAAGAAGCCAAAAAATAAGCCATACCTGATTATTAACCTGGTCCTGGCCGGGATTATTGGACTCATTTTCATCTATTCCGCCATTTTCTCTGCTGAAAAAGACAATCATCCCGTACCCTCAGTCTTCGAGGAGGTCACATCCCAGAAGGCACCCTCCTCAGGAATGTCAAGGGCATTTTCTGAAATCATGAGGGGTGATTTTCAGTCCGCCCGAAAGTACAATCCCGATGCCATCCCAATCTTTGCTTTCTTCCTCATCCAGTTTTTCCAGCGCCTGGGAATATCCCTCATATTATTCAAAACCGCCGGCAAAACCGGAAATAAACAAACAGATAGAACCTGGTTTTTACGCAAAAAAAAACACCTGCTCTATGCAGATGTTTTGTTATCCATTATGCTCTTTCTGTATTGTTTCGCAGGACAGATACGGGCCTTGTTTGAGCTCCTGCTGATCAGGTAAGCACACCCATATCAGAACTAACACAATTTTCCTCCACCTGCCGGTCCGTCTTTGCTCCCGGGATCGCTGTGTGGCATGCAGGATGTGAGATGGAAAATCTCAGAGATACCTGGGCCTTGCTCTGGTCCTCAAAACGTCTGAACAGGGATTCATGTTCCTCCAGGTCTCCCAGGTATTGATCCAGCTTTTCAGGGGAAAGGTTCATGCTTCGATGATCCTCCTCTGAAAATTTTGATTGTCTGTTAAACTTCCCGGTCAGCAGTCCGAATAGAATCGGGATTCTGACTATCACACCAATGCCATATTCCATCGCCTTGGGGAATAATACTTTTTCAGCTTCTCTTTCAAGCAGGTTATACCGTACCTGTATGCAATCCAGTAATTCATGGTGAAGGTCAAGAATATGCGCCTGCTTAGTCTCCTGGAAAGACTGAATACTTAATCCGGCGTGTTTGATCTTCCCCTCCCTTTTCAACTCCTCAAGAGCCAGCCAGGGTTCATCCTTTTCCAGAATCTCAAGGTTCGGACTGTGCAATTGCAGAATATCCAGCGACTCAACATTCAAGCGTTTCAGGCTCTTCTCTGCAGCAGAAATTAAATATTCCCTGGTATAGTTTTGTTTGATGGCACCATATCCTCTATCATCTTCCGGCCCGGCGTTGTAGAAATCATTGCCCGCCTTGGTAGCTATTATCAATTCCCCCTTTCCTCTTTCCCTGATCACCCTTGAGATCAGTTCCTCCGAATGCCCGAAACCATAGACATCCGCCGTATCAATTAAGGTAACTCCCAGGTCAATTGCTTTATTTAATGCCCTTATCGATACATCATCATCTGTTTTCCCCCAATTCATTCCGCCAATTGCCCAGGCTCCAAAACCAATGGTAGATACTGATGGTCCCCTTTGACCTAATTTTCTGTATTTCATTACAATAATATAAGCTGGATATTCCCCATCCTGTGTTTGTTAAAATTAATGAATAGCCATCTAATAGTCAAACCAACTTCTGACCAATCCAGGCTTTTTATCTGAGGTTTACCGAATTTTATGTAAATTGAGATGTAAACTGTACTGAACACCCCCGACCTATGAAAAAACTCCTTGTTTATACAGGCCTCTTCTTCATCTCAATCGGCCTTTTCGCACAGGAAAACCACCGGCCATCACCGGATGATTTTTCAGACTTCCCAAATTATCAAAATTCCAGCCTCAGGGATAATACTGCGCTGGATTCAACAATTTCCTATAATTACACCGGATCCAACGACTCGATCCCGTATATGAAATATGAGTTTTCCTATGATGAATATGGAAATCTTGCCCTCTGGATCAGCTCACAATGGGACAGCATTCAATTGGACTGGACAGGTAATAACAGGTACGAATACGCATATGATGCTAATGGAAACCGGACTCATTTTGCCAGGTACGAATGGAATACAGAATTAGAATTGTGGGAAGGTATTGAAAGACAGAAGATGAACTTTGATAACATGGGAAATCGTCTGCTCCTGGTGAGATATACCTGGGATACGGATCCTTCAGTATTAACATGGGTTGAAGCTACAAAAACCGAGGCCGTATTTGATGAAAATGGATTTCTTGAGATCATGATTAATTACAAATACGATACTATTATAGATGGATTGAATTATATCAAGAAATGGGAATTTCAAAATGATGCCAATGGAAATGAGATTTTATTAACCTTATTTGAATGGGACAAAGAATCAAATACCTGGTTTAGCTCCCAAATATGGGAATCCACTTACGATGACAATAATGAACTAACCTCCAATACCACATTAAACTGGGACACCCTGAAAAATGATTGGGTTTTTGATAAACGGATTGAGCGTACCCTTAATTATCTGGGATATATAACTCTTCAACTAAACCTGACAGGAGACTCAACAGGGTCGATCTGGGTAAATAATATTAAAAAAGAAATTGAATACCTGGATGATTCCATAATTATCTCCGATATAAAGTATTTATGGAATAGTGATTCTCTGGATTGGATTGGCGATGTAAAGTTTGAATATGATTACGATTCAGCCGGTAATTTGAATACCAAAAAGAAGTATTTCTTGGATCAATCCCTGGTTCAATGGAATATCGCTGAGATAACCGAGAATTCATATAATGATGAGGATCTACTGATTTTTTCCAACAGGCATGGCTGGAGAGAAGAGGGACCGCCCTATGATTCCACGTGGAAGTCATATTATGATTGGGATGCATTGGGGAATGAAACTTACCGCGAAACCTACTTCTGGAATTATGAGGTAAATGCCTGGCGTGGAACAATAAAGCGGAAAAGTGAATACAATGAAAACAGCATGTTAATTTCCAGGGAAAACTATAAATGGGATGCAGAAATTCAGGAATGGTATGCAAAGACGAAAATGGTGAATAGCTGGGATGAAAACGGCAACCGCATCCTGGTTATAAGGTATGATTGGGATACCATAAGCAATGACTGGTTTAACGGGGGACAGGGAGAATACTATTTTGATGCCAATGGGGATACTTCCATATACATCTACTTTGAATGGGATGACACCCAGAATCTCATGGCCTTACAAAGCAAAACTTATTATTTCTATTCGAAATCTATCATTAATATCAGTCCCATAATAGCCCCTGAAATCAGCGTCTATCCAAATCCATTTTCTGAGGTAGTAACCATTGAACTTCCGGAGGGAGAGATCCCTCAGAGCATTATACTTTACGATGTTTCCGGTAGAACCGTTCGGGTTTATTCTGATATCCATGAAAATAAAATCCGGATCAGCAGGTCAGGACTGCCTGCAGGCATCTATTTGTTTACAGTAAAATCCCGGTATAATTATTCAGGAAAGATATTGGTTAAATAACTGCCAGATATAGAATTAACCGCCAGAAATAAATCGGAGTAACCCGCTACCTGGACCCTTTCGGTTTGCCTAGTAAATAAAACTCACCCCGGCCTGAATGCTTATCCAGGTATGGCTGTCCCCTCCTGATTTGAAGGCCTGGTTCAGCTTGGCTCCAATATTAAAAAATAACTCATTACTCATCTGGGCAATAAAACCCAGCTCCGGGTAAAGGCCGAAATGCCAGTTTTTATTCTCCTCACTGTACAGTCCGAAGTCCGTCTTTTTATTGATGATATAAGCACCCATACCCGCACCTACATAAGGCCTTAAAGCAGCACCCGGTCTTAAATGGTATCGGCCTGAAGCCATTATTGGGAAGGCATTAATGTAATTATATCTTTTACCGGTCAGTCGGATATTTTCTAATTCGTAAGTATCGGTGTCAAAGCTTTCATTGAAAACGTTCCAGGCAACCATGAATCCGATACTGAGATCATCGCTTAGAAAGCGTCCAAATTCAAAGGAAAAACCTCTAAAGCTTGGATTGCTGATGTAATCTGCAGTACTGCCCAGGGGAATTCCCATGGAGTAATTCACAGAACTGTAATAATCCACCATCTGGGAGTTCGCATCAAGGGCCAGCATCATTAATAGTCCAGCCAGAATATATTTTATATTTTTCATCTCTTCAGTCTTATTAATTGGTATTCAATATATCCACCGACTGCTTAAAGGCCTGGTTGATCCCTTCACTTATCCGGATTGAGCCTGAATTATCATCATTATTCCCTTCCAGTAAACCATTCATGGCTGCCATCCAAACGACCCCAATGGTTTCAGTTTCCAGGTCAAACTCCAGTGGATTGATCATTGTCAGAAAAATGGATCCAGTCGAATAGCTGTAATAAATCGGGTATCCCCCGGGGTATCCGTAACCATATCCGGGTCCCCAGTAACCGGAGCCGGGATAACCTCCCCATCCGGGCCAGTATCCCCAGTATCCCCACCATCCCGGGTTATAGGCAACCCCGGAATTAGTATTTGCCAGGGCAGTTGCCAGCAGGACAACATCGGCAGGATTTAAAGTATCAAATTCCATCCATTTGTAGCCCAGCGCATCCATATTGGTTTTAGTTGTCAACAGGATCAGCTCATCAAAGGAACGGTCAACATCATCCGGATCATCATCCTCTCCGATTATATGCATCACCGTATCTGGCATCGTAAAGGTTATTGCTCCCTGGAAATCAAATTCTTCGCTATGCATAGTGACAACAATATCCAGATCCTCAGTAGCTGAGGGTCCTCCCGGGTGACAGGAATTAATGAGCACCGGGAGGGCCAGGATCAGGGACAAGGCAATTATTTGGCTTAGTTTCAGGTTCTTCATTTTTCAAACGTTTTCTAAATCAGCAAACAAATTTAGCATATTTTCCATGAGAGGAATACCTTGCATCCCCGCAAATCGGAATAAATCCCTAATTTTAGACCTTCAATTCTTTTAGAAACACATTAGGAAGTTAAATGAAAAATCATAAAAATATAATATTCCTGATGCTGATCCTGCTGTCAGCAAGTAATTACCTGAATGCCCAGGCCCAGAGTAAGGGCAAAGCTGTCGGTGTAAGGATTTCATTCGGAAAGGATGATAAAACCTATGCGGGTGGTGAACTTTCTTTCCAGAAAGATGTTGGTAAAATAGGTAGAAGAGAGACTGACATCGGATGGTGGGCTTCCAGCCAGTGGGACGCCCTGAAATTCACAGGCATCAGGCAATGGAAATTCGTTAATGGCGATCGGTTTCATGCATATGGAGGAATCGGTTTCGGTGCCGGATATGTTATGTTTCCCTTTGCAGAAAATGATTTCTTCGCTTCCGGCCTCATTGATATAGGAGTGGACTATACCTTTGGGTTCCCCATCCAGATAGCATTAAACTGGCGGCCGGAATGGACAATTATAAATGATTTTGGCACCCCCCTCGGATATGAAGGAGGTATCGCAGTCAGATTTGGATTTTAAATTAAATAGAGACAAATGAAAACTTTACTTTCTTTAATATTAGCATCTGTCCTGGTAATAAGTGCATATGGACAGGATGATGCGCCACTTTCGAAAAAAGAACTGAAAGCATTTCAGAAAGAACAGAAAAAAGCACAGGCAGAAGCCGAGAGAGCAGAAAAGGCCCTCGTTGTTGAACAGATGGTAACTGGTCAAAGGTTCGTTTTAGAAGCCGATTACCTGAGTGATCAAACCGGTTCCAGGCAACCCGTTCAATCAATGATTAACTTTGTCAGGGTTGATTCCTTACACAGTACTGTACAGTTTGGAGAAGCCAGCACACTTGGTTACAATGGAGTCGGTGGGGCTACCATAGACGGCAAGGTCACTGATTACAAATATACCCGGACAGGAAAATCAAAAACATCTTTTTCTGTCAGATTGAATTTCTCATCTCCCCTGGGTATGTACGACATTACCCTGATGGTAAACCCGGACGGTAATACGGATGCTGCCATCCGCGGAAACTGGGGTGGCACTCTCAACTACCATGGCAGACTGGTCCCAGCCCACCTCTCCAGGGTCTATAAGGGCACCCCAACATTTTAAGAATAAATAAACTTTCCTATAAAATGAGGCTCCCAGGCCTCATTTTTTTTTCACTTCCTTTAAAATAATTATTTTCGAATTCATACAAGTAAAATTTCAAATACCCACCCAATGAAAACACTACCAACCTTGTTAATTATCATTTCCAGCTTCCTGTTGCTTCAGAGTTGCGCTACAATATTTGGCAGCCGGACAAACAAACTTGTCTTCACCGGGGACAATAACATAAAAGCACAGGTCTTTATCGATGATACACTTCGCGGTGAGGCTCCAGGTGAGATCGTACTCCCGCATCATCTTATCCAGCATGGCAGCATGCTTGAAATCCGTGCTGATGGTTTTCCTGCACAGGAATACAGGATCCTCAGGAAACCACATGCCGGATACATAATTGCTGATTTTGTGGTAGGGGGTGTTCCCCTGATCATTGATGTAGGCACAGGTAACATATTCAGGCCCAGTCCCAGGAAATTCGAACTTGATTTTACAAAACAGGATTAATCCAAACAAAAGAATCATGAAAAAGGATACATACATACTCCCCCTGTTTTGGATTGTCTCAATCCTTCTCCTTATCTCATCCTCAATATACGGGCAGGAATTCTCAAATTTCAAAGCAGAGCAATACAATCCTGAAGACAATTACGGTAGCTTCAACTATGTACAGTTAAATTATTTCAAGGGAAATCATGCGGGATACGAGAACATGAGCGCTCCATTTAAAAACGGGTATAATGCCGCTGAATTAAAAATGGGCTGGCAATCAACCGGCCGCCAGGAATGGCAACGACTTCATAATTATCCAGTATACGGTCTCGGGGTATTCACCAGTTCCCTGGGTGAATCTGATATTGACAGTACCGTGGGCGCTCCATCAGGTATCTACTTCTTTTACGGAGAACCCATTTTCCGTCGCGGAAAATTCACCATGATGTTTGACCTGGGAATCGGATTATCCTATGACTTCGTCCCTTACGACGCTGAGACAAATCCTACAAGTCACGTAATAGGATCAAGAGTCAATCTGTATTTCAACGGGAACTTAATATTGTATTATAGGGTGGATGAAAATATTGATGTTTCAGCGGGACTGAATTTTCTCCATTTTTCGAACGGACGTAGCAATACCCCGCAGAGAGGCATAAACCTTATGGGTTTTAATGTCGGGGCGAAATACAATTTCAACCCGATGAAAAACTTCACAAAGCATGTGGATCCTGATCGGCGGCTTTCAGTACGTCCGGAATTTGTTCAGGCTCCAAAACCTCCCTTGAAACGTTTTGGAGAAATACAGTTAATGGCTTCCATAGGAACGGTTGAGACTGAACCCGGTGAAACCAAGGCTGAAGACGGCACCAAAGATTCCATACTCCAGAAAAGGTATCCGACCAGCACAGTTTCGGCCGAATATGCTTTCCTGGTAGGACGAACTGTTAAATTGCATACGGGTCTTGATGCCATGTATGACGCATCCTGGGAAAATTATCATGATGGAAAAAACCCCGGCGAGGTAGATTTTGCCGGGAAATTTATGCTGGGATACCACGTAGGGTTTCAATACCTGATTGAGAGGTTTGCTTTTTATTATTCACTGGGCTGGTACCTTTATAAGGAGGCGCCCGCACGCGGGGACTGGTACATGCGGGCCGGCGGCAGGATCGGAATTACTCCAAATATTGATGCCCACGTCGCACTGAAAACCCGTAATGGAGGAATAGCAGACTGGATTGAATGGGGATTAGCCTACAAGATCAGGGTTCACGGGGGAAAATAGACCTGAGATATGCCCCGGGATGTTAGATCCTATCCCAGAGATTTCAATTCGAATCTCTCGTCAGCTCTCACCCCCTTCATCGTATCCTTAAGGGTACAGCACTGGGTCTCCAGGTCATGGTAGAAGTAGTAAATATAATCGTGTTCCAGTGACTCCTTCAGAAAATCTGATTTCTCCTGGAGTGCAACAAGGGGCTGGGTATCATACCCGCATACCCATGACATACTGATATTCCCCGCAAGGGGAATCAGGTCCGCTGCATTCACCAGAATCCTGCTACCCATATCCAGCAGGGCTATGGCCTGTCCAACCGTATGCCCATCAAACAACCGAAGCTGAACATTCGGTGTCAGCTCAAACTCCCCATCAAATAATTCCAGCTGTCCGCTCGCCTTAATCGGATTAATATTCTCCTCCAGGAAAGAAGCACCCTCTAGTTTATTCGGAGCCTGTGCCAGATCCCATTGAGGTTTACTCACCCAGTACCGGGCATTCGGAAAAACAGTTTCCAGCCTCCCATTATCAGAACCTCCACCCGAACCATCTCTTCCAGCTTCCTCGCTACCATCCAAAACCCTCTTAACACTCCCCCCACAATGATCAAAATGCAGATGAGTCAGCACCATATCGGTAATATCTTCCACCCCGAATCCCAGCGAACCCAGGGACCCTTCCAAGGTATCATCCCCAAACAAATAGTAATAACTGAAAAACTTATGATCCTGCTTATCCCCTATCCCATTATCAAAAAGAATCTTCCGGTCCCCGTCCACCACCAGCAGGCTCCTCATACTGATACTCACCATGTTATTCTCATCCGCCTCATATTGCCTCGTCCACAGGCTTTTCGGCACAACCCCGAACATCGCCCCCCCGTCAAGTTTCATGTTTCCGCATGCAACCTTATATATCTCCATAAATTCCGTATTTTGTACTAAGATCGTAAAGATTTTCAAAATGAGAAATCGCTTCACCCCTATCATCCTTACCCTCCTGCTGATTTCCTGCAATAAAGTCCAGGTACCAGCACCGACGATAGTCGCAGGGAAATTACCTGACAAGCCCTCCATGGAAATTGAAACCAGGGTCGGCACCCAGGAATACAATTTAACCACCGATACCGAAGGCAGGTTCCAAATGGAACTTGAATTGTCCCATCCCAAATACGTATGGTTCTCCGGGGTGAATAAAAACCTATACCTGGTTCCCGGCGACAGTCTTTACATCACAGCCGGTGATCCTTACATATTCAGCGGAGGAGAAAGCGGGCTCATCAATACTTACTATGCCGAAGTGGATGCAGAACTGGAATCATTGATCGATACAGTCGATATCAAACAATATTACGGCCAGGATCCATTATCCTACCTCAGTCTGAACCAACGGATAATATCTGATTTTCATGAATCCCTTGATCGTTTCGCCAGCGAAAACCCAGGAATCAGCAAGGAATTCATCAACATGGAGAAACAAAATATCAATTATTACTGGTATTACGAGCTGAACGTCTACTACGATGAGAATAAAGCCTATACCGGTACAGCACCAGAATTACCCACTGAATTTTATGACTACCTGGAAACGGTTAACCTGAACGACACTGTACTTTTCCAGTATGATGGATACCGCTACTTCCTCTACTCATGGCTGGATCTGCAGGCCCGGCTACTAACCGAATCCTCAGAAGGATCAACAAACGGACCAGCCCATGATCCCATACAAGGATACAATGAAACCAATCTCCTCCTGAACCTGGCAGAACATAATATTACTGAATCGATGATCCTCAAAGATGTGATCCGGGACGTCCTGAAAAGGCAGACCAGCCGCATGAAGGTCGATGAGCAGATCATCGACAGGGCTGAAAGCCTTGGGGCGGGTGATGATTTCATCGAAATGATTCGCAAAAATGTCGATGTCCTAAAACCCCTGAGCAGCGGTAATCCGGCACCGGAATTTGAACTCCTTGATGTCAATGGAGAAACTGCACACCTCCAGGATTTCAGCGGGAAATACCTTGTAATCGATGTCTGGTCCCACACATGCGGACCCTGCCTCAGAGAGATCCCAAGACTGGAAGACCTCAAACACGAAATGGAAGGTCCTATGCTGGCAATTATCACCGTTTGCCTCTCAGACGAAACACCATGGAAAGAAAAAATGAATGAAATCGGTCTGCCGGAAGATGGACAATACAGGGTGGATAAAGGTTGGAGCTCCCAATTCAGTAAAGATTACCTGAAATTCTCCGGCGTCCCTGTCTACATCATTATCGACCCTGATGGGAAGATTGTTACCGCCAGAGCACCCTATCCCTCAAAGGGCATGAAAGAAGTCCTTGAAGGGCTGCCTATTTAAGCTGATCCTTAAGTCGTGGACCCTTAATTAATAACCAGAATAAAAAAACCACCTCCCCAACAAAAGTGAACATTAAAAAACCAACACTGGCATCGGGAAACAGACTGTGTATGATTCCGTTCAAAAAGTATCCCGCCCCTGCGATCGCTACCAGGATGCCAATTACCTTCGCAACAAATTCCGCCTTGAAAAGCAGGAATCCCAGCACAAGCAGGTGACATCCGAAAATAATGAGTCCGAGGTCCCATTCCTTCTGAAATGTTTCCACAGACAAAAGTGCCTGTGCCTGGATCTGTTCGGGTTCGAAAACCTGCAGGTAATCAGGGTTGCCAAGCCATTCCAGGGCATGAAACAGGTTGGCTATGGCTACAGCAAAAACAGCAGAATAGATTACCCTGAACCAGGCCGCCAGCAGAGACAGATCCCTGTTCACCGGGATCAGCAATACCCAGAGTCCCCAGGCAACAATAATATCCAGGATGACAACCACCAATAGACTTATAGCTCCCAGCCGGAATAATCCTTCAGCCGCAATTATATTATCTGCCGTTCCGGCCGCATCCCCGGCAATAACCAATTTAGAAAGCACATAAAAATTTGCAAACGGGGCGATCAGGGTCATAAGTGCAAGTGCGATTCCCGCAGTCAGGGCAGCCTGCCTGAGAGACACATCTGAAAACCGGAAAGATTCTGTATTCGTGTTCATAGTAATGGTGTGGATAATTGCTATCAATATACAAAAAAACCTCCCTATCTTTAAGGATAATATGCGGATTCATTTCATAGCCATCGGGGGCGCGGTTATGCACAACCTCGCCATTGCCCTCCATAAAAAGGGATACAAAGTAAGCGGTTCAGACGATGAAATTTTCGAGCCCTCAAGGGGGAGGTTGGACAAATATGGTCTCCTTCCGGGGAAGGAAGGCTGGGACCCCGACATAATCACCCCCGACATCGATGTCATTATCCTGGGAATGCATGCCCGTGATGGAAACCCTGAACTGGCCAAAGCGAGGGAATTGGTAAACCTCCAAAAAACTCAGAAAGCCGCCGGTCCAGTTCTTAAAATCCAGTCCTTCCCGGAATTTCTTTACGAGCAGACCGCCAATAAGAAACGAATTGTCATCGGCGGATCCCACGGGAAAACCACCATCACCTCCATGCTCATGCATGTCCTGCGCGACCAGGGGGTAAAATTCGATTACATGGTCGGATCCATCGTCGAAGGGTTTGAAACCATGGTCGGACTCAGCGAAGATTCAGAAATCGCCGTTTTCGAAGGAGATGAATACCTGAGCTCAGCCCTTGACCGCAGGCCCAAATTCCATCTCTACAAACCGCATATCGCCCTCATCTCCGGGATCGCCTGGGACCATATGAACGTATTTCCCACCGAGGAAAACTACATCGACCAGTTCCGGATTTTCATCGAAAAAATCGAAGCGGGTGGGTCTCTGATCTATTGCAGCCAGGATCCTGTTCTCAAAAACCTGATCAGCACATCCGGCCGCCTGCTTGATTATATTCCTTACCGGGTGCTTCCCTCGGAAATAACCGGCGGAAAAACATCCCTGCTTGACAACGGGTTAAAGTATCCCGTTTCTGTTTTCGGGAAACATAACATGCAGAACCTGAGTGCCGCCCGCACTGTCTGCGAACTACTCGGGATTTGCCATGAAGATTTCTACAAGTCCATTGCAAGCTTCACCGGGGCCGGAAAACGCATGCAAAAACTGGAAGAAAAAGAATCCACTGCTGTATTCCTTGATTTCGCCCATGCTCCTTCCAAGGTAAAAGCAACCACCACGGCCCTCAAAGAGCAATACCCGGACCGGAAACTCACTGCCGTCCTTAGAACTCCATACCTTCTCCAGCCTGAATGCCAGATTCCTGACTCAATACTGGGGCACCCTGGATGATGCAGATATGCCTGTTGTGTACTTCAACCCTAAAACAGTAGCTCATAAAAAACTGCCGGAACTTTCACCCGGACAGGTCAGCGATGCATTTGAAAACGAAAACCTCGAGGTATATACGGATGCTGAGAGACTGATGAGTGATCTCAGATCAATGGACTGGTCCAACTCCAACCTCCTCATCATGACATCCGGCAATTTCGATGGTCAGGACCTGTATTCCCTGGCAAAAGAAATAATTCCTGTAAATGAAATCTGAATCCATTAAAATCCCTAAGCTATGAATCAAACAAAACGTTTTTTTGTAAGCATTTATTATCCCTGGGGTTAATATTCACATCCTGTTCTGTCAAGACGGACAAGGGGGGCAATAACCTGATCCCCGGGCAAAATCTGGGCAAAATAATCCCCAGGAGTTCATCAGAAATCACTTCCTCTCCGTTTGGTATCCAGGCCGGGACAATGGAAGACAGCCTGCTGTTCAAAGCCTCCCAGATAGGCGTTAAATGGACACGCCTTCTTGCTGGCTGGGAAGGCATCGAAAAAGAAAAAGGAGTATTTAACTGGGAAAAAACGGATGAAGCCATTGAGGCTGTATTAAAGTATGGGATTACACCCTTTGTTACGATCACCAATGGGAACAGGCTCTACACCGGCACCGGCAAGTACGATGATCCCAAGCTGGCCGCCATTTATGGAGAGAGCCCGGCTCCTCCGGTAAGCAGTCCGGCAGAAACCGATGCCTGGCTGAAATTTGTCGCTGCTGTAATTGAGCGATATAAGGATAAAATCACATACTGGGAGATCTGGAATGAGCCCAACCATCGCAAATACTGGGGAGCTCCGCCAAATGCAGTAGATTATGGCCGCCTGGTTAAAGTTACCGCCGAGAAGATCCGGTCCATTCAACCAGATGCCATAATAATTGCAGGCTCCACGGCCGGAATTAATCCGGACTATAATGATGCCTTTTTAAATCAATGCGATCCGGAAAATCTCGACATAATAAGTTACCACCAGTATGATGCCCTGCCAGAAAACAGGGCCTTTGGAATAGATAAATTCCTGGAAGTACAGTACAAGCATAACCCGGACTTCCAGATATGGCAGGGGGAATGCGGTTTTCCTTCCAGCAGCCGCACTACCGGTTTTCGTGCAAGGGCACCATGGGGACTGAATATCCAGGCAAAGTGGCTATTGAGACAATCATTTGTTGACACTTATTATTGCAGGGCCACCCTGAGTAATTACTTTTTGCTTGCTCATTACGGATCCATGACCCCCGATCTGAACAGGCCGGAAAAATCGGAAATGGAAAAAATCTTTGGTTTCCCTGAAAGAGATGGCAGTCGTGTTCACTATGAAGGAGTGAATGAAAAATGCATACTCTTCAGGGAAAACTACAAACCCAAACCGGCCTACTTTGCTTACCAGAACCTCTGTGCTGTGTGGGCCCTGGATTACAAACCTCTTCCGCTAGAATATAATGTCTCAGTCCTTGACCAGGGAGTCTTTTACGGCATTGGCGAGTATGAAGACGCCTTTCCCTCTGTACCACTGGTAGCCACCTACTCTGCTGAGAACGGAAACAACCTGCTGGCCTGGTGGTTGCCCTGGAACATGCAGGAAAACCTGGCTGAACTGGCACTGGTAAAGATCACTTTAGAAGGGATGAATTTCTCGGATCCTGTTATGCTCGATCCCCTGACCGGGGAAGTGTACGAAATCCAGGTAAATAACAGCGATAAGGGATCTGTGTTTGAAGAAGTCGTAATGGCCGATTATCCAATGATTGTTGTTGAACGGGAGACCATTAAATTCAACTAAAATGAAAATATTTTTAATTACAGGTCTGCTGCTTACCTCGTTCGTATTAAATGCTCAGAACACTGCTAATTACGATGAGTCTAAGATCCCGGATTACACCTTGCCTGATCCCCTGGAATTGTTAAGTGGGGAAAAAGTGAAAAGTCCGGCACTGTGGATTGAAAAACGCAGACCCGAAATTCTTACTCTTTTTGAGCAAGAAGTTTACGGAAAGATCCCCGGCGAGTTGAATATTTCATCCTGGGAGATCCTGGAAACAAGCAATTCAGCCCTGGATAACCGGGCAATCAGAAAACAGGTGGCATTGAAATTTAAAAAAGGCGAAAAGGAATTAGAGGTCATTATACTTATCTACCTGCCTAAGAATGTGGATAAAGCGCCTCTATTTGTGGGCTATAATTTTTCTGGAAATCATACCATAGTAAATGAAAAAGAGGTGATCTTAACGAAATCATGGGTGCGGAATAATGAAAGGCTCGGAATTAATGACAACAAAACATCTGAACAAGCACGTGGTACGGGTAGTCATAGATGGGCAGTCGAAAAAATTATTGCAGCAGGGTATGGTTTAGCAACTATTTACTATGGAGACGTAGACCCTGACAAGAATGATTTTACAGACGGAGTTCATCCATTTTTCTATACGGGTGATCAAACCCGGCCGGCCGATAACGAATGGGGTTCTATTGCAGCATGGGCATGGGGACTGACAAAAGCGATGGATTATTTTGAAAAAGATGAGGATATCGACCATTCCAGTATCATTGTAATGGGACACTCACGATTGGGAAAAACCTCCCTCTGGGCTGGAGCAATGGATGAAAGGTTTGCCATAGTTATATCCAATAATTCGGGATGCGGGGGTGCGGCGCTTTCAAGACGGGCAATAGGCGAAACCGTAAAACGAATGAACGACAGATTTCCCCACTGGTGCTGCGCAAACTACGATGCATACAACGACAATGTAAATGCCTTGCCTGTAGATCAACACATGCTCATCGCCCTCATCGCCCCCAGGCCGGTATACATTGCCAGTGCAGAGGACGACAAATGGGCAGACCCGAAAGGCGAATTTCTTTCAGGTATTCATGCCTCTCCCGTCTATGAATTATTTGGCAAAAAAGGGATAACAATTTCTGAAATGCCTGAAGTGAACCAGCCCAATCAAAATACTATCGGATACCACATCCGAACCGGGAAACATAATGTTACCGACTACGACTGGGAACAATATATCAAATTTGCTGATATGCATTTGAAATAGCCTGAATCAACAACTCATTCAGGAACCACCGTCCTCGAACTTTGACAGTGAGGATATCCCGGCCTTAGCAACTGGCATGCTGGATTCTATATCGTCAGATCGTAGGTTATATTGACGAATCCCCCGTAGTGTTCATCAAAATCCTCATCCATATCTATCCAGTAATAAGTATATTCCCTTACCACTGCTCCAAGGGAAGCAGCCTCCTGTAACGAAATTTCTATTTTAATAACCACCCGGTCCTTTTCATTGCCGTAGGTGTAAGTCTGCTGCCAGCCGGAGAAAGAATATCCGTTGGCATCTGTTTTATTAGGAAACACAAGCTCTTTCAGACCTTTTGTATCCCCACTGCAATAAATTTTCTTGTAGGTCATTTTAACAGTGGCATCCTCAACAGGGGTGCCATCATCTAATTTGACTTTGACACCAAGTACAAAGGTCCTGTTTTCAGAAGTTTCAAGCTTGGTAGACTCACACAAATCATCGTCCCCAAGCCATGGGAGCTCTTCACATGCAGAGAAGGAGAATAAACCAGTAAAAAAGAGTACAAATAGGGTAAGTTTGAGATGGAAGGTTTTCATTTCTGAGATTTGAGAGATTTCCTAAAACTTAATAAATATATACCGTATCTAATATGTTTTAAAAAAGGCTAATCTTCTTGTTTCTTTAAAGCTAAATATTAACACTCTCCAAACAATTCCAGCTTTAGCAACTGGCAATCTGTATTTTAACTGTTTTTTTTATTTTCCCTATTTGCCTAAAAAGAAAAATGGCTTATATTTGCACCGCCGACAAAAAAACGGTCCGTTCGTCTAGGGGTTAGGACGCCAGGTTTTCATCCTGGTAACAGGGGTTCGATTCCCCTACGGACTGCGACTGCAAAATCGCTTCTCAAAAATTCGCGGAATTTCAAAAGCCCTCAAAATGAGGGCTTTTGCTTTTCATATCCTCTTGACTTTCGTTCATATTTATCCTATATTTGTTTCACAAATGTTTCACCGACATATATGTGTTTCACCTATGGAAGGAAATATATCCATAAGATTCTATCCTAATTCAACTAAAACTGTAGGTGAAAAAGTTAAAATTTACTGTCGGGTAACCATAGATCGCAAAAAATCGGAGTTCTATACTGGTTTTTTAATATCACCAAAAGCCTGGGACGATAAAAAAAGAAAAACAAATAACATGGACATTAATGCTGAGCTGGTTGAAATTGAAACAAAGCTTCATAGAAAAAGAAGGGAACTGCTGGATCGTGATATTCCACTAACGGCTTCAAACGTTGTTGAGCACTTTAAAGGCGGAAAATCTTCTAAAACTTATCTTCTTGAATACTTTTATGCCCATATAATATTCATTGAAGCCAAAGGAGAACACTCCAAGGTAACCTACAGCCAATACAGGTCAACCTTTAAAATTCTTACAGCATTTATCAAGGATGCTCTAAAAAAGAATGATCTTGTTGCTTACAGAAGTGAATTTCAATGCGATCGAAGCATTGGATAACTACATGCTGAACAGCTACCGGGATCCCACCAACCGGAAAATCCAGCGAAATACAGTCAATAAACACCATTCCAGGCTCAGAACAATCCTGAACAAAGCCATCAATGAAGATTTGATTCGAAAAAGTCCCTACCGGAGTTTTAAACTCAAGGATCAAAAAACCAAACGCGAATTTCTTATCTACCGAAGAACTGGATAAGATCCGCGAATTTGATCTCAGCAACAACCAATCCCTTGATAGGGTCAGAGACATCTTTCTTTTCTCCTGCTACACTGGATTAAGATTTAATGATGCAATTTCACTCAAGGTATCTGACATTGAGATAAATGAAGACCAAGGTGAAATTCATCTCTATCAAAATGCATAAGTCCCAGGATTTTGTCATGGTTCCCTTAATCCAGGAAGCCCAGGAGATCATTAACAAATACAACCAGCACCCGGACCGGGAGGTCCTGGGATTTGTCCTTCCACGAATTTCCAACCAAAAGACTAATACATATCTAAAGGTTATTGCTGACCTTGTAGGGATCAACAAAACCAGTTACCCATCATATTGCCCGCCATACCTTTGCCACCATGGCCCTAAACAAGGGCATCCCCATCGAAGTCGTCCAAAAACTGATGGGGCACTCTGACATTCAAACCACTCAGATTTATGCTAAAATGCTTACCTCAACCATTGTGAAGGAAATGGAGAAGATGGGGAAGGTAAAAAACAATTAATCGAGCTTATTATTATTTTAAAAGTTCATGGAACAGGAATGAAAAATTATCTCTTTTATTAAGTCATTATCTAATCATTTTCATAATGTTGCATTCAAATGAGTTTTTAAGTTCATCCTGGATTTCCATTCTGGTTCAATTAGTAATAACGAGGATTCCCTTTAAAAACCTCACTTTTATGCCATTCAAGGAATTCAGTGTTTGGACTATAATTGGGATTTGATGTAACATTTATCGATTCACCATGATATCGAAGTAACCAATTATCAAAACCCTCAGAACCGTGAGCATTTTCAGAAACTAATACTTTTAAATCACTTGAAATAGTATAAACTCCCCTATCAAATAAGTTATGATGCAATGAACAAAGTGCCAAACCATTCTCCTCAACATCAGTCCACCTGCCTGATGCCATTTAATATGAGCTGCCTCTAATGCAACTAATGAACTACCTAATCGAACATTAAAATTGCATACTGCACACTTAAAACTATACGTGGTTAGAACTCTATCTCGAAAAGAACTATCTCTTGTTTTATTAAATTTCAGCACATCAGAGATCCCAATAGCTTGTAAAATATCCCTATGCAAAGATTCTGGAAAATTGTCCTCTAATAGCCTTACAATAATTGTTTGAATGATGGATGGATCTTTTTTAAGACGTTTCAAAATATTTGGTTCAAACCTACCAACAGCTTTCATTTTAACCAATTTAGGACACTATAATCAATCCTTGTATTAATTAATTCATTTGATTCAACATCCCAAATATCGTCATTTGACAATCGTATAAATGGATACTCAGGATGTTGATGTCTTCTCGGGAGGACCAAAATCTTCAAGTAGCTTCCTCATTACTGGCTCATACGTCTCAAATGGAAGTTCATCCTTACCCTTAATTAATTCTCCGATAGCTAATAAAACCAGCAACGGTTTATGAGGTGCTCTTTCGCTCTTTCTTCTCCAAATTGTAACGGAGGAGAGTGCATGCATTATATAACTCTTATTCAATTCATTAGACATAGGTTAGTGTATATATTTTGTTAGTAAATTATAGTATATGAAAATCAATTAAGTACTATTTATTATTACTTTTATTATTTGCTTCCTTAAGTATTTCTTTAACTTGGATTTATTCAATAATAGATATTTAAGATCGCAATTTTTATTTAGATTACAGCTCAATATTGTTAATACTGGTTATAAGGGATCGGGTGAATAAGAAGATTGATATTATAATCAATGAATTATTGACCAATATACATATGCTGATCAAGTGAAAGACCATGGATTATTGGTTTTAGCGGAGGGAAAGATTCTACTGTTTTATTAACATTAGTTTGGAGGGCTTTAGAAAAAGTACATGAAGAAATGCCATATCCATATCAATTAGCAGACATGTTTATGTTGTTTGTAATGACACAATGGTAGAAAACCCAATAATAACAGAATATGTTGATGATGTTTATTAAAAATTGAGAAAGAAGCACGAGAACAGGATTTACCAATTATTGTTCAAAAAACAATTCCTAAGATTGAATCAACATTTTGGGTAAATGTAATTGGGAAAGGATACCCTGTTCCAAATAATTCATTTCGATGGTGTACAGATAAATTAAAAATTAGACCAACTTCTTCTTTTATTACAGAACAAGTTAATGAAAAAGGAGAGGCTATAATCCTTATCGGTGCTAGGAGTGCAGAAAGTGCGACTAGAGCACGTTCCATAAAAAAGCATGAAATTAAAGGGAAAAGATTAACAAAACATCCTAATCATCATAATACATTAGTTTATTCTCCAATTAAAGAATTGATGTTAGAGGAGATTTGGTATATTATAAATGCAATTCCTTCTCCATGGAAATATGACAATTCAAAACTATTTCAAATTTATTCTAATGCAAGTGCTGATGATTATGAATGTCCAACTGTTGTTACAGATAAAAGTCATTCTTCATGTGGACAAAGTCGATTTGGTTGTTGGACTTGTACTGTTGTAAAAGAAGATAAATCAATGTCTGCATTAATTAAAAATGGTGAAAACTGGATGCAACCATTGTTAGAATTCAGGAATAGTCTTGAAGAGGAAAGAAACATATCTGATAATAGACTCGCAACAAGAAGAAATGGACAGCATGGCTGTTACTGAAGATGGACATAATCAAGGAAATTATACACCTGAATATAGAGCAAGAAAATTAAGAGAATTATTGAATTGCAAAAAGAAATTCAAAATCAAAGCCCATTAACTGAGTTAATCACAAATCAAGAGTTAATTGCAATTCAAGTTTATTGGTATAGAGATGGGATTTTTGATTTTAATGTAGGTGAAATATTTGCAAAAATTTATGGCAGAGAGATAGAAACAGAAAATACTAAATATTAAAATTCTATGGAAAAAAGAATTCTTAAAAGCTGTATGTAAAGAAAATGAAATGATTATGAACTTAATAAATAATTTATTAACATTACAGCATAGTAAAACACTTATTATTGACAAATACGGTTTACAAAATGATATTGAAAATAGAATTGAGGATTTTGTGAAGGAAGATAAATATGAGAATTAATAGAATATACATTAAATAATTTTAGAATTTACAAAGGTCTAAATACGAATTAAATTTAAATCATGAACGATGAAAAAAACATTACAATTATTGCAGGTCAAAATGGATTTGGTAAAACAACATTTCTTACCTCTTTACTATGGGGATTTTATGGAAAACTAATCACTGAAGTAGATGATAAGTATAAAAGGGAAATTTAAGAAATTGGTGGTTAAGAAAATATGCAAACTCAATATTTAATAAAGAGATTAAATTCAGATGAAATATGGAACAAAGATATTATTGTTGAAATTGAAATTTCAGACATTAATATTCCATCTGTACCTTGCAGAAAATTGTTAATAATAAGAGAATTATAATATTGAAAATAAAGAAGAAACTACAAATATTTATTGATGGTGATGAAAATGAATTAACAAAAGAAGTAGGTTTTGAAATATTTATTAATGATTTCATATTGCCAAGAGAAATTGCCAAGTTTTTCTTTTTTGATGCCGAGAAAATAGTTTCACTTGCAGAAGCTAAAACAACAAAGTGAAAAGAAACTTAAGTAAAGCTTATTCTGAAGTATTAGGTATAAGAAATATGAAAAACTAAAAAGAATCTAGAAAACTTAAGAATAAAATTGCGAAAAAAATCTGCGAGTATTGCAGATAGAAAAAAACTGGATAAACTACTAAGATGAAGTCTAAACAACTTG
This sequence comes from uncultured Bacteroidaceae bacterium, assembly GCA_963777115.1. GTDB lineage: Bacteria > Bacteroidota > Bacteroidia > Bacteroidales > SM23-62 > SM23-62. The sequence goes on from CAVZPP010000016.1 coordinate 785,032, forward strand.
AAAAAATTAAAATTATTAATAAGGAAAAAATAAAAACTACAATAATGAAATTGAAAGGAAAAGAAATCTATCGGAACACTATCAGGAAAAACTTATCAGAGAAGGAAACAATATGACTGTTGAGGAAATGATAAGACAAAAAAAATTGAGAGATACAATTAAAAGAACAAAGTGTTGAAATAAAAGCGAAACTTAAAGAATTACTTGAATTAGCTCCTTTTGCAATTGCTGGGAAAAAACTAAAGAATTAGCGATTATAAAGCAGTAGACTGCAAAAGAAGCAAAAAAAACTTGATAACGAAAACATTTAGTCAGAAATTAATTAAAAATAAAAAATGTATATCGTTGAGCAAGAATTTAAATAGCAAAAGATATTCCCGAATAAATAAAATTAGAATGGATGAAATTTATTCAATGCCTTTTTCAAAAGAACATAAAATTGAAATTCATTAAAGTTCTATTAGACCTGTCATCGGAGCAAACCAATGAATTCTAGGCACTCTATGATAATATAAAACATTCATATCAGTATTATATTTAAAAAGATAGTAAAAGAAGAAAGAAATAATCGAATTTATTTAGCTCAAAAAATTACAGAAAATAGCGAATGCTGAAACAAAGGATATCTGATATTTTAGCAAAGAAGTATAAATCGGATAAGGCTAAAATAGACAAAAGAATAATGAACTAATAACAGAACAAAACAAACTATATGAAGAAACTGGTGCTTATCAGCAAGAACTGGCAATAAGATCGTAAAGTAATTTCGGAACTTTTAAAAAAGTTGAGTTTAGATGCAATGGATAATAAAAAGGATGAAGTTACCAGCCGATTAATTGATGAATTTCGGAAGATATTTTATAAGTTTAAGTCAGAGAAAAAAACATTCACTACAAAAAAGGATTAAACAGGAATTATCAAGATTGATGCACAAAGAAAATTTATAACGGAGTTAAGGTAGAAATATCTGAAAATCAATTATGATATTAATTTGTTTGATAAAAGATGGAAAATGAATAGAGAAAGAATACATTGTCCAAAGGGGAACAACAATATTATGCAACTGCATTATTAAAATCTTTAGTAGATGAATCAGGAATAAAATTTCCAATTTTCATAGATAGTCCATTACAGAAATTTGATAAAAGACATTCAAATAATATCATAACTGAATTTTATCCCACGATTTCAAAGCAGATTCAATTATCTTCCACTACTGGAAAAAGAATTCACTGAAGAAGAATATAATCAAGCTTTTACCAATACGTTGAACAGACATTCATCATAAAAATACAATCGAATTTTCAAGAATCGAAGAATGTGATTCTACTCAATGTTTAACTATCAATTGAAAAGATCAGATAATGTTCACACACATTAAAACCTCAAGAGAAAATAGGGAATTGGTTTAAAATTTATCCAGAAAGCTAAATCTAGGATCTGAAAATATCATAGCTCAGAATTGCTTTGCTATATTCATTATCAGAAAAGACTTTTGCTTTAACTGATATAAAAAATTCACAAGGTAAAGAATACAGTAAAGATGTTCTTTTTGGGAACAACCTACCCTACTATGTTTCTTTAGTTGTATTCATTATGCATTTATAAAACAGACAAGGATATTCCAAAATATATTAAAATGCATATTGATGACGGGTTAGAATGATAAATAAGGACATAAAAAATCCTAATTTGGATGGATTTGAATATGTAATTGATAAGATTGAATTGGGATTAAATCAGCTTAGCTAATTTGTTACAGAACTCCATTTGGAAAATAATATTCCATTGATTTATTACAATTAATTATTCCTTTTCGGATTTTAATCTTCTCATTATGAATTTTTTACATGACAAAACTTAAGTCATGAATATATCAAAACTAAAACTTCCTAGCTCCATAAACACCTCTGATTTTAATTTTAGCGGTGATTTCTTTATACCACTTCTTTCAAATTCCTTATTGTCCGATCGCGGAGTGGGTTTCTTTAGTTCAGGTTGGTTTAGATTCAATGCAACCGGAATGAATATGTTTGCTGAGAATGGTGGCCGGGCTCGATGGGTTACAAGTCCAATTCTAAGTGAAGATGATTGGAATGCTATTGTTGAGGGAAATGAAGCAGCACAGGACTCCCAACTTTTCGAGATACTAAAAAGAAATATTGATGAATTAAAATCTTCTTTGGAAGAACAAACACTTTCTGCACTCTCATGGTTAATAGCTGATAAGGTTATCAATATTAAGCTGGCAGTTTCCGAGAAATAAACTTGCAGGTGGAGAATTTCACAATAAAGTTGGAATTTTCATAGACCCAATTGGTAATAAAATAAGTTTCAATGGATCAAGCAATGAAAGTATACAAGGTGTCCGAAATTACGAATCCTTAAAAATATTTAAATCATGGGAGGAGAGTCAAAATAGAATGGGTTGAGGAGGACTGTGAGCGTTTTGATCGACTTTGGAATAATTATGACCCAAATGTGAAAGTTTATGATATTAGTGAAGCCCATAAGTCACATATACTTAAGCTTAGGACACTACCAAGACCTTATAAACAAACAGAAAATGGAAGAATCCAGGAGGTTGATGGAGGTACTGTAATAATTCATTCATCTCGGCCAGAAATACCATTAAATATTGAACTTAGATCTTATCAAAAAGAAGCCATATATAAATGGTTTGAAAAGCAAGGACGTGGCGTATTAAAGATGGCAACTGGCACAGGTAAAACCATTACTGCTTTATCCGCAGCAATTAATCTATGGCAGAAATATAAGGATAACTCTCCTCAAGCACTTTCGATACTGGTGGTTTGTCCATATCGCCATTTAGTGACTCAGTGGAATGATAATGCAAGGGAATTCGGGTTTTTACCTATTAATTGTTTTGAATCTCAACAGAATTGGTATAGCGACCTCAACTTTTCAATAACTTCGGTAAACATAAATAGCAAAGAAAACTTATTCATAATTACTACAAACAGTACCTTCTCAGGAAAAGGATTTCAGAGGGTAATTAAAAAACTTCAGAAACCTTTATTAATCATCGTTGATGAAACGCATAATTTGGGAAGTAAAAAACTAAGAACAAAACTTCCTAGCTTCGCTAAATATCGTTTGGGATTATCAGCAACTCCTGAACGTTGGCATGATTCAGAAGGGACTGATTATCTCTATGATTATTTTGGTGAACCAGTTTTTGAATACGGATTTAGAAGAAGCAATTAAAAATGGGCATTTATCTCCCTACGATTACCATCCTGTAATAGTTCCTTTAACTGATGAAGAACTTGAATTATACCTAGAAATCAGTGAAGTTATCTCATTCATGATGGCCACGGGGAAATATAACCTTGAGGAAGAAAATACACCCCTTCAAATAAAGCTAATAGAAAGAGCCAGAATAGTTGCAAATGCCAAGAATAAATTGGACTATCTTAAAAATTGAATTGGTTAATCACAATCTTGTAGGAACCACGCATAACCTCATATACTGTGGTGACGGGAGTTAGAAATGGAAACCCAGCAGGCCGAGATTCGCCAAATTGAGGCTGTAACAAGAATGCTGGGTCTTCGAGTTAGGTATCATTACTTCTAAATATGTTGCTGAGACTGAAACTAATGATAAGACAAGAATAATTAATAGTTTCTCTAACGGGGATATTCAAACGTTGGTTGCAATTCGTTGTCTTGATGAAGGCGTCGATATTCCAGCAATCAAGCGTGCATTTATTCTTGCAAGCAGTACAAACCCCAGGCAATTCATCCAAAGACGAGGTAGAGTTTTTAAGAAGATTCAAAGGTAAAGATAAAGCAGAAATCTGGGATTTTATTGTAATACCACCCGTTGAGTCAATTAATAGTACATATTTAATTTTGAAAGAAAATTAATTAAAAAAGAATTGTCCAGAGTCATAGAATTCACCAGACTAGCAAGAAATGGCCCTCAAGCAGAGCGAAGCCTCCTAAATATTAAAAAACAATATAATTTATTAGATTTATAGAAGATATGAGTGTAAATCAAGACATAAAGGAGAAATTACAAGAAGAATATAGTAAGTTGTCGAAAGAAGCCATTCAACTTGTTGGAAAGGTGATTGATATCGAAAAAGGGAAATTACATATGCTCAGGCCAACAGTAAAAGATGAAATTATGGAGGCGATAAATAAAATCATCGATGGATGCCGACACTTAGAGTACAAAATTTTAGGCAGTTCTATGGTGATTTAGAACCAATCCACTTTTCGAAAAATGTTGACAATAATGTAACTATTATCTATGGTGCAAACGGTGCTGGTAAATCTGCACTTTTAAATGCATTTACATGGATGCTTTATAGTCAGACTTCAGAATCTTTTGAAAATCCTCAACATATCATTTCTGAACAAGCCATATATGAAGCTAAAATTGGAGATGTGGTTGAGGCAAGAGTATCTCTGAAATTTGAACACAATGAAAAAGAATACAATGTATAGAACTTGGAATAGAAAGAAAGATTGAGCAACCAAATAGCTCTGAAGTAATTGAAAATGGGATTATGAAACTTACTATTATTGGCTCCGATGGTCCATCAGAAGAGCCAAGTAATCCTGAAGCACAGATTGAGCAAGTTTTACCTAGTCGATTACACAACTTCTTTTTTTTTGATGGAGAAAGAATTGAGAAATTGGCGAAAGATTCGGCATATGAAGAAATAGAGCAAGCAATTAAAAGTATTCTTGGTCTGCAGATATTGGACAGAAGTATCGCCCATTTAGGTGGCCCCATAAAACAATCCCTAGATAAAGAATTATCAAAGGTTGGCACAAAAGAACTCCAGGATATTATTGAAAAAATTCAAATTATTGAAGGAAAATTAGAAAGTGAGATTGGAAATTTAGAGAATGAAAACGCGAATAAATCTTCAATAGATGAAAATATTGAAGCTGTGACCGTCTTTGCCGGTACCGGGCTCACGGCTTTCTCCACCCTGCCGGTGATTGCGGAAATTGCCAAAGAAAAGGGAATCCGCTCACCGCCACCGTGCCGCCGTTGGCAATGCCACGGTGGCCTCGCAAATTGCCATCACAGCCTCGCCCATTTCAGCGGCCGTCATCTTCTTTTCCAGTGAGTTGGAGAAACTGGGTGTCAGCTATCTCCAACTACTGATGATGAGTATCCCCAGTTCGTTTTACCGGCCTGAGGTATAGGGGCGATCGTCACTAATTTTCTGGGCAAGGATCTCAAGGACGATCCGGTCTATCAG
>CAVZPP010000017.1:0-68963 GCA_963777115.1 uncultured Bacteroidaceae bacterium
GTTCTCTGCACCCAGACCTGGAAAAGCTCTACCGTATCACTATCGGTTTCGAATTGAAGATCCCTGTCAACTGAAAGTAATCCATCGTAAAATTCACGGGCGCTATCAAGTGATTCATATTCTCCTGCCAGTGCAAAACCATTCAACTGTCCGGGTGTATTGAATCCTGGCAATAGGTTACCTCACCCTCTTTAAGTACAAGATATCCTTCGTTTATAATGTCTGGTTCGGGCTCCCCCTGATAAGGATACCTGTGATACTCTCCAACTTCATATGAATATCCGAACAGATACCATTCACCAGGGCTGAATTTCTCAGAACTCAGGTCGATGGTTCCGGTGCGGTCCGGGCCAGTTATACCGTCACACCCCCCCAAACTGTCGCTACAAAAACAGCCACTAAAACCTTCAATAAATCTCGTGCTCATCTCTCGTCTCCAAAATTTAATCTAAAATGCTGCCATTAACAGATCAATGTCCTTTGAAGGAATACCAATCCTGCTGCCTATATTTTCATTGGTCAGTATCCCGTTATATATGTATACCCCATGCCTGAATCCAATGTTCTCCTTCAGGTGCCTGCTCGTGCTTCCCAGCTCTCCCATCCCAACTATAAGGGGTGCAAATACATTGCTGATAGCGATGGACGCGGTACGGGCAACCCTTGATGGAATATTTGGAACGCAGTAATGGATCACACCATGCTTTACAAATACAGGATCAACCTGGGTCCTTAATTCGGATGTTTCGATGCATCCTCCCCGGTCAATACTTATATCAATCACCACCGATCCCTTTTTCATCTCCTGCACCATCTCTTCGGTTATAAAGAAAGTCTGTTGCTTATCATCCATTCTGATTGCCCCGATCAGCACATCGGCCGACTTCAGGGCCTTTAAAATTACCCGGGGATGAAAAATTGAAGTCGGTATCATCTGTCCTACCTCGTTCTGCAGCCGGCGCAGACGGTGAATCGAATGGTCAAAAACCTTTACCTCCGATCCAACCCCCAGTGCTGCCCTAACAGCATATTCTGCTGCAGTTCCGGCCCCAAGAATGACTACTTCTGTGGGAGTAATGCCGGTAATACCTCCTAGCATTACACCTTTTCCTCCCCTCATATTGCTCAGGTACTCAGCTGCGATAAGCATACTGGTGGTTCCGGCAATGGCGCTCATGCTTCGCACGGCCGGGAAGCATCCGTGTTCATCCTGGATCTTTTCAAATGCAATGGCAGTAACCCTTTTTTGCATAAGGGCCCTGATATATTTTTCATCGCTGTGGGTAAAATCCTGGAAAGACGAGAGCAGGATTTGCCTCTCCTTCATCCATTGGATCTCTTCTGTTTTCGGCGGACTGATTTTCAAAAGTATATCGCAACTCGCGAATACTTCCTGGCGGTTCTTGGAAATCATCCCTCCCTATTTCGGAATAATCTGTATCAAGATAATTTGCAGCCTGTCCGGCCCCTGCCTCAGGATCACCTCATGTCCATGCCCGGTAAGGATCTCAACGGCTTCAGGGGTGATTGGTACCCGGCTCTCCACCGAATGGTCTTCGGAGGGAATGCCGATTTTCATTTGTTTCTGCTTATTTTCAACTTCAAGCATCTCTTCCTGGGGCATTAAACCCTCCCTGTGGATGTTGAATGCAGATGATCCGGATTTGTTCATGGGTCCAACTGGTTTTTGGGTAGCCTAAAATAACACAATTAGGAGGCAATGTCAAATTCTGACCCTCAGATAACGAATTTCTCTTGTATTATCGCTTCATACAACTATTTCGACCTGCAGGGCATCTGCGGGGATCAGATGACTTGCTTTTTCGGGCCACTCGATAAAACAGCGGGCTCCGGAATAGAAGTACTCTTCATAGCCAAGATCAAACAGCTCTTCCGGGTCTTTGATACGGTAGAGATCAAAATGAAATATAGAAGAACCTTCTTGTGTAAAGTATTCATTGACAAGTGAAAAAGTGGGGCTGTTAACCTCCACGATAACCCCTGAAGCCCGACACAATGCCTGGATAAAGGTGGTCTTTCCAGCCCCAAGTTCACCCGAAAAAGCAACTACAGCTACATTCCCGGCATCCTTCAGGAAAGCTTCTGCAGCCAGATCAATTTTGTCAAGTGTGGTTACGGATATGGTTTTCATGTTACCTTACCGGTGAAAGAATTGATGCCGGGATCAACATCTCCTCCATGGAGATTCCACCATGCTGAAATGTATTCCTGTAGAGGTGTACAAAATGATTGTAGTTGTTGGGATAAACCAGGTAATCGTGTATTCATTGCGAAAATATAGGTTGCAGCTCACATTTGCGCTTGGCAGGAATACCTCCTCCGGCTTTTGGACAACATAGACCTCTTTGGGATTGTAATTCAGGTTTTTTCCCTGTTTATAGCGAAGATTCACCGAAGTTTTTCTGTCACCCATCACCTTTACCGGATTTGTAACCCTCACTGCCCCGTGATCAGTGGTGACCACCAGTTTAACATCGTGCCCCGACAATTGTTTTAGCAGGTCATAAAGATAGGAGTGCTGGAACCAGGAGTGAATCAATGACCGGTAGGAGGATTCATCATAAGCCAGCTCCCTGATCATCTCCATTTCCGTACGGGCATGGGAAAGCATATCCACAATATTATATACCAGCACATTCAGATCGAAATTCAGCAGGTCCCTGTAATTCTCCACCAGTTTTTTTCCTGAACGCTGATTACTGATCTTTTCATAATTGAATGACTTCCTGATCCCCTTCTGTTGCATCTGGGCCCGGCAAAGTTCCTCCTCATGAGCGTTCTTTCCTCCTTCCTCAGCTTCTTCGATCCAGAGATTCGGGAAACGTTTCTGGATCTCCAAGGGCATCATCCCGGCAAACATGGCATTCCTGGCATATTGTGTTGCTGTGGGTAAAATACTTGACATCATCGATTCCTCGTCAGCTCTGAAAATATCTGCTATCTCTCTTTCAATGATCTTCCACTGATCGAACCTCAGATTATCGATAATCAGGACAATAACCTTGCCCTGCTCCAGCAGTGGAAATACTTTTCTTTCAAAAAGAGTGGGGGGCATGAGCGGGGCATCTGCCCTGGTCCCTGAAAACCAACCCTCATAATTCTTCTGTATATAACGGGCAAACTCCTTATTGGCTTCTGTCTTCTGCAGGCGAAGCACATCCTCCATTGCCCTGGTGCCACTGCTTTCAAGTTCCATCTCCCAGTAAACAAGCCGCGTATAGATCTCCACCCAATCCTGGAAACTGCTGGCAGTGTTAATATGCATCCCGATCTGGTTGAACTGCGACTGGTAGTTAGAAGTGGTCTTTTCGGTCACCAGCCTCTTGGTGTCGATATTCTTTTTAATGGTCAGAAGGATCTGTTTTGGATTTACCGGTTTGATGAGATAATCAGAGATTTTACCCCCCAGAGCCTCATCCATGATATCCTCTTCCTCACTCTTGGTAATCATTACCACAGGGGTGGAAGGGGTTATATTCTTAATTCTTTCCAGGGTTTCAAGACCAGAGATCCCCGGCATGTTTTCATCAAGAAAGATCAGATCAAAATCATTTCCTTCCACCAGCTTCAGGGCATCTGTGCCGTTGGCTGCGGTGGTAACCTTATAGTCCTTCTCCTGCAAGAAAGATAATGTAGGGCTTCAGAAGGTCAATCTCATCATCTGTCCAGAGTATATGAATCTGCCTTCCCATTATTCAATATTTAGATAGTGTTTTCGATAAAACAGGTAATAGGGAATATGTTCCATTTCCCGGGAAAGGGTTAAGAAGTTTTCCAGTGAAATGATCATCATCCGGTATTGTGTTGAAGGTATATTCCCAAAGATCACTTCACTGCTGTCGGCCACAACCTGAAGGTACCTGTTTGCTCCATCTGCATCAGTAAATGTTTTAACCGCCAACATGTTATAGGTTTCCGCCAATTGACTCGCTCAATGTTCAGATCATACTGATTGAAGTAATCCAGGTTATAGTTTAAGCAAGTCAAAACTAACCTGGTTCACATTTTCATCGGAGCGCAATGCCAAGTAAAAAATAGTGCTCCTTTTCCGGGTTATATTCGGTGTAGATCTCCTCGGCTTCCTGTGCCTGCTCGGCCTCTTTTATTTCCGGGAATTCCACAAACATATAATCGATAATCTCCTGGGCCTGGATACTCTCTTCGGTGGCGGGGTGCTGGGCTATGAGTGAATCGAATTCGATCTTCATCGCTTCTTTGCCCTGGATAGAGCCCCACGGCAAGTGATTTAATATATTTGAATTTTGGAATAAGCGGATCCTTCTCAACAGAGAGATGGCACTGTCAGCATCGCTGATTACCATTTCATAATCCTTCAACTGATAACTGGAAATACCTTCTCGTATACCCTGACTACTTTTTTCTCCTCCTCTTCAAGCTCTTTAATGTAGTTGGGATTATTCAGCAGTTTGGAATAATGTGAATCGGGATACTTTGCCAGTAGCTGCGCCTTGTAGTATCCGGCCATTTCCGGATTCTGAATACTGTTGTTCAGGTCATGCAGGTAATACATGGCGGAGGCCGCGTACCTCCCCTGCGGGTAACGAACCAGCAACTCTTCAAATGAATTGATCGATTCCTGATAATCCAGAAGATTTTCTTTATAGATAATTCCCATGCGATAGAGCGCATCTTCAAGCCTCAGGTGAGACTGCTCCATGGCCGAATCGGTAAGGGGTATATTCACCAGATAGAACTCTCTTGATTTATTGTCAAAGATAACCGGACCGGCACCCCCGTTCACACTGTCTCCCTCTTCACTGGCGCCGGGAGACATGGAAGAGAGGGTTTGCTTATTCTTCCTCCTCCAGTTATCTTCAAGGGTACGTTCTCCCCATTTCATCCTGAATTCGGGTTGCCCGAAACTCTTGGCATTCAGGTTATAAAAATACCACTGACCTCCCTGTTGTCCCCCCTGGCCACCTCCCTGCTGATTGTTGCTGAACATCTGAGTCTGGTTGAAGGCCATGTCCTGCATGGCCTGCTGTTCGGCAAGCCTCGCTTCTTCCTCCTCCTGTCTTACCTGTTCGATTATCCCATCGATGATGGAAAGCCTCTCCTCTTCAGGAAGGCCTGCAAGCATCTGGACACTATCTTCGAGCTCGAAGGAGTTCATATTTAATACCAGCCCCGTCAGGCTCATGGAACGCACTGCAAGTCTGTCATATCCGGGATAGTCATTGCTCAGAAATGAAACCGCCGAATCGTAATAGGCAGCCGAAAGGACATAATCCGGCTGTTTATAATAGATCTCGGCCAGGGTAAGTGATGAATACCCCTTCTGGTATTTATTCTGCAGACTGGAGGAAACTGAGAGCTGGTAATATTCAATGGCCTGATCCATATCCTTCTCTTCGAAAGCAATATTTCCAAGGGCAAAATATATCTGGTCTTTATATTCTTTATTTTTACTGTCCCTGAGCATCTTCTTCAAAAGCTTTTTCAGTTCGCCGCTGTTTTCACCTCCTGTTTCAAAAACCTCTGCCATACTCACTTTTGCATTGAAAGCCATTTCGTAAGGAGGATTAAACCTGGTCACGCCCCTGTATCTTTCCAGTGCCAGTTCATTCTCTCCGGTTTCTTCGTAGAGCTGAGCCAGGATATAGGTATACCTTATCTTCTGAACTTTTCTCACCTTCTTTAACCCCAGTGCAATCTCAAGGTGTTCGGCCGCTGCCTTATAGTTTTCGTTCCGGATATAGAGTTGGGATCTGGTAGTATGGTAGGCCTCCAGGTAATCCTCCGGAAAATTGGATTCATCATCCAGGGCCAGCAGGATCCTCTCTGCCTCTCTTTCCTCGCCGATCATGATATAGGCCCGGGCCAGCCATGTCATGGCCAGGAAACGTATCTCCTCTTCCGGAAATGTTATCAGTACATGCTTGAATGTTTCCACCGCCAGGAAGAATTCCCCCTGGAACATATATGCTTTTCCCATAAGCATATATGAGTCGTCCACCCATTTGTTGTATTCATTCTTCTCAAAAAAAGCCTTGTCCTTGGCAGACTGGTCTCCCTCTTTTACTTTGGGTTTCGCAGTTATGGAATGAAATGTGATCACTTTGGTTGCTTTATCAATGGCCCTTTTCATGTCAACCGTAACTCCTGAATTGACCGATTCATCCTCATAAAGGAATATAGCTAATATACGGTTGTAGTCGTTCTTGATGGTGGTTTCTGCCTTCTTAACACCCCTCTTATAGCTTTCTACACCATTGAAGTAGATGTTATAGTGAGAGGTGAGGTCATGGTAATTTCTGCTCAAAGAGGTATTCTTTTCCACGCTGCAGGAAAAGAAGGAGCAGAAAAATAGTGCGATCCACACCCGGTATATGGCTTTCCGAATAGACAAAATAATCCACTTCTGACAAAACATCGTCAAATGCTTACAAATAATTAACTGGTTTTGATATAACTTATTTTATCTGGCCGGAAAAAACTCACGGTGCATTTACATCTATTACCTCCTTTATTTCGGGTACTTCATTCCTGACAGCCATCTCAACACCTGCTTTCAGGGTCTGCATACTGAAAGGACAACCATTACAGGCACCTTTCATTTCCACCCTCAGCACCATCTCTTCCGATAATATCCACTACCGAAATGTCACCTCCGTCCGCTACCAGGTAGGGCCGGATTTTCTCAAGGGCTTTCTCAACTCGATCCATTATAGCTTCCATAATATCATAAATTAGCTGTATACGCTCTATTTGGTTGTTATCTCCACCTTTTTTGTAGGTTCTTTCTCTATATTCCGGGTCTCCACAGCCTGTATCACCGATTGTGCAAGGTCATGAAATGATTTCCCGGACGGATTCTGCGGATCCAGTGCCACCGGCTCACCCGAATCGCCCGATTCCCGTATTCCCTGTACCAGGGGAATTTGTCCCAGTAACCGGATCCCCATTTTTTCTGCAAGGTTTTTACATCCTTCCTTCCCGAAAATATAGTATTTGTTATGGGGCAGTTCTTCAGGAGTAAACCACGACATATTCTCAATAATCCCCAGAACCGGGACATTGATTTTATCACCGGTAAACATGTTTATCCCTTTGATAACATCAGCCAGGGCTACCTCCTGGGGTGTGCTTACAATAACAACCCCTGTAACCGGAACCTCCTGGACCATTGTCAGGTGAACATCCCCTGTTCCGGGAGGCAAATCGATTAAGAGGTAATCAAGTGTTCCCCAATCCCCCTGGGAGATCAGCTGTTTCAAGGCGCTGGTGGCCATAGGCCCCCTCCAGATAACTGCGTCTTCAGGTTTCACAAAGAGCCCTATCGACAGCAGTTTCACCCCGTATTTCTCAATGGGGATGATCCATTCTGTTCCACTTTCTGAACGTACAGAGGGACGTTCCCCTTCCACATTGAACATTTTTGGAATGGATGGCCCATAAACATCAGCATCAATCAGTCCCACTTTTAAGCCGGTTTTGCCAGGGCAACAGCCAGGTTAACCGCCACGGTGGATTTACCCACTCCGCCCTTGCCCGATGCAATGGCAACCACATTTTTCACCCCGGGAAGGATCTCAGGTTTTACCGGTGCTTCCGGAACCAGCACCTGGATATGGCCCTTTTCAGTGTATCCTTCTCCAAATGCACTGTTGATGGACCTCATACAGGCCTTTTTAATGGACTGAAGGAACGGGTCGTTTGCACGGTTGAACTGCAGTCCGATCCACAGATCTCCCTCCCTGTATTGTACATCCCTCACCATGCCCATCGAAACAATGTTCTTTTTTGTTTCGGGATGAATTACCTTTTCCAGGACACTTAAAATCTTCTCCTCTTCTATGATCATGATGCTCTTACAATTGTAAGCCCAAAGATAGCTATTTTTTATTTAGATTAATTATACCTTATCCCAGTTCCACCATCGGATCCCAGAACATATCCCTGAAATTAAGTATACGATCGTTTTCAATAATTGCCCCCTCATTTTCCAGTAATTCCTGCATGAGGTTCACCCCCTCAAAATGGTGTTTCCCGGTAAGCAAACCATTCCGGTTTACCACCCTGTGAGCAGGAATAAATTCCGGATGGGAGTGTGACTGGTTCATTGCCCAGCCCACCATTCTTGAGGCCCCGGGTGCACCTATATAACGGGCAATGGCTCCATATGATGTGACCCGTCCGCTGGGAATCATCATGACCACTCTGTATACCCGACTGAAGAACGGATCATCGGATCGCATGGGGCAACTCTTTGATTTCAATGTTTGCAGGAATTCTGAACTGAAGGAAATATATGGACGCTCCCCGGGTCAGGAAATGTGATTCATAGTATGTTTGAATGGTGACAGCCTCATCTTTCCAGCTGGAATTATAAAGGTTCTCGGTGAACCTCTCCACGGGTAGATTATTGAACCGGGCCAACTCAAGTGTATATGAATAAAGCTGGAAGTGATCTGTTTTCAGGTTGATAATTCCCTGATCCTTCAGGAACTTCTGGTAACGATTCAAAAAGAGAGCTGCAGTAAGCCTTTTTTTCTGCCTCCTGTTTTTCTCCTGGGGATCTGGAAAGGTGATCCATATTTCATCAATTTCTTCGGGTCCGAAAAAGGAGTTAACAAAATCGATGCGTGTGCGCAGGAATGCCACATTCTCCAGCCCCTCATCCCATGCTGTCCTTGCGCCCGTCCAGATCCGGGCTCCCTTGATGTCCAGCCCCATATAATTGATATCCGGGTTTTTCCGGGCCAGGCCCACCGTGTATTCTCCTTTTCCGCAGCCCAATTCCAGAACCATCGGATTCCTGTTTCCAAATATTTCCTCCTTCCACCTTCCCTTTAGATGGAAATCCTTTCCGAGCACTTCTTTAATTGGAGGTTGGAATACCTTTTCAAAGGATTCCAGTTCCCGGAATCTTAACAATTTCTTCTTTCCCAAGCCTGTTATGGATTGATGCGTTCTATTCTTACTCCCACATCGGTGACAGGAAGTTCGGATTTTCTCATCCCCTGTTCCAGTGTAAAGGTGTACAGGCCAGGCAACCGGAACTGGGTCTGTTTCCTGTATAATAATCTTATTTCCCGAAGATTACCCACTCCTCTTCCGATCCAGCTTCCATCGGGATTTGCCAGCACAAGGTTTACGGTATCTTTGAGGTGTTGTCCGTTGGGTCCCTTCACATTTACAAACATGTAGAGATTGCTGAGAGGATAATCCACGGTATGCCTTACCTGCAGATATATATTGTTTAAGGCTGTGGTATCGGACATTTCAATTTCGAATACCTGTGGATTATTCCATGTCCACATGCCATCGCTCAATCCTCCATAAGCTCATCATATACCATGTCCGGATCACAGGACGAAAGAGCGATCACATTGAAAACAACAGGAATCTGATTTTCTGACTCATGAATTCTGACTATGATCCCGGGGTGGCCTTTTTTTCTTGTTTTTCTTTCTTTTTGAAGGGCCTTTTTCAAACCTGGTGAGACTGCCCTTTCCTGCACCATCGGTATACTCCAGGTGTTGAGGTTTGTCTTCGATAATGGTTCCCATGAGCTCATCAGGTACAGTTCCTTTCTTATTCAGCATAATAATTTCATTCACTCTCTCCACCGGAACCGGCACCAGGGCCTGGGAGGCATTGCCATCATACGGCGTACCACATGATCCCCCGGTAAACATCGGTTTTCAGATGGTGTGCTTCCCCGGCAGAAGTTTTCAGGGAGGTTGAAGCAGGCGGAAAATATTTTCGGGCATCCTCATACCCGGAAAGCTCATAATTGAGGCAACATTTAAGTTTGCCACACTGTCCGGCAAGTTTTTGCGGGTTAAGGGCCACCTCCTGGATACGGGCCGAATGAGTACTCACCGAAACAAAATTCGGTAATAAAGGTCGAACAGCACAGTTCCCTCCCACAGGTACCTATTCCTCCGATCTTTCCTGCTTCCTGCCGGGCACCTATCTGCCGCATTTCGATCCTTATCCGGAATGTTTCGGCCAGCACCTTAATGAGTTGCCTGAAATCTACCCGTTCATCGGCTATGTAATAAAAAATTGCCTTGGTATTGTCTCCCTGGTATTCAACATCACCAATCTTCATATTCAATCCCAGGTCTGAAGCTATTTTCCGGCTCTCCAGCATGGTCTGCTCTTCCATCTGGATGGCTTCCTTCCATTTTTCGATATCGACCTGTTTTGCCTTGCGGTAGACCTTTTTTAATTCTTCAGTCCTTCCCACTGTTCCGTGTCCTGGAGCGCTGAATTTCCACGATCTCTCCCGCCATGGATATGACCCCGATATCATGCCCCGGTGATGCTTCCACAGCCACAATATCGCCACGTTTCAGCCTCAGTTCATTCACATTCCGGTAAAAATCCTTTCGCGTATTTTTAAACCGGATCTCAACCACCTCGGGAATATCCGAATCGGATACTTCCCGCAACCAGTCGTATGAATCCAGCTTGGAACAGGTACTAAAATAGGAATCGATCCGGTCTCTGTTCTCACCGTTGATCTCCAGTTGTTTCTCGGAGCAGCATCCTCTTGCCTGCAGGCTTTCCATATTCCAAAAATAGCTATTCAGTTATCCAATTCAAAACCGGTTTATCCTGGCTGGTGAGCTTTTTGCATAAGTGACCTGATCACTTTAATGGACATATCCATAAGAATAATCCGGGGATTTCCATTGGCTTCGATATGATTTCCGGCCTCATTGAAGGATTCTGCCAATTGGTGGATATTGCCCTCATGAATAAAGGGCTGAATTTTTCAGAAAATGCGGTTTCCCTGGCCGACATAAAGTTTAATTCTTCGTGGGCCATGTTAAGCATAAAATTCTCCCTCAACAGTTTAAGGGCATATTCCAGCAGCTGTTTCTGCCGTTCCCTTCCAAGCCCTGCCACTTTTTCCACCCAGTCATTTATTTCAATAATGTTCCTTGAATAGCAGAGCCGCATAAGGCTGTAAACAGTTCAAAATACTGAAGCTCGTATCTCATCCTGCCTGAAGGTTTGAAGGGCAGCATTGTAATTTCCATTTGATTTCTTAACAGCATCCTCTACCATTTGCGGATCCTGGTTCCCAGTCTGGAGCAATGCCTCCCTGATCACCTGCCCTTCCAGGGCGGTACATATAAAAGCTGAGTCCGGCTCAGTATGGTCGGAAGGATCCGGTCCGTGCTGTCAGAAGCCATTATGATAAGTGTCTTCTCCGGTGGTTCCTCAATCTGCTTGAGCAATTTATTGGCTGCAGCCTGATTCATCTTCTCGGGTAACCAGATGATTACCATCCTGTATTCCGATTCATAGGGTTTGAACCCCAATTTCCTGATGATCTGAAGGCTCTCCTCCTTATTGATGATCCCCTGCTTGTTTTCAGCGCCAATAGCCTCGTACCACTGATTCTCTGAAAAGTAAGGATTGGCCAGGAAATTCTCCCTCCATTCGGTCATAAAATGATCACTGACCGGATCTTTTGTAATCCTGGGGGTTTTCAGGACCGGGATCACGAAATGAAGATCGGGATGGACCAGCTTGCTGAACTTCACGCACGACGGGCAGACTCCGCAGGCATCATCCGGCTGACGATCGGCACATGCCAGGTAACGGGCCATGGCAACAGCCAGTGACCGTTTGCCGGTACCCGGGGGGCCATGAAGCATCAGTGCATGGGGGGAACGGTCGTCCTTTACCATGTTCAGAAGCCTTTTCCTGACTTCCTCCTGTCCGATTATTTCTTTAAATAACATCTCGCCTTACAATCTGTAAATGTAGAATTTCTTTTTTACCTTTGAGATTCCCAATCTGACCTGAATTTATTCATTTTAATTTATTATAGATGCAAATTATTGATAATTACAATTTTGCGGGCAAAAAAGCTATCATTCGGGTAGACTTTAATGTGCCGCTTGGTGCGCAGTATGAAGTGACCGACGATTCCCGGATAAGAGGCGCGTTACCCACCATTAAAAAAGTACTGTCCGACGGAGGATCTGCCATCCTGATGTCGCACCTGGGAAGGCCCAAATCGGGTCCTGAAGAGAAATTCTCATTGAAACATGTGATTCCCACATTGTCAGGTCACCTTGGTATGGATATTCGGTTTGCAGATGACTGCATTGGTGATCAAACCAAATCAATGGCAGCAGATCTTAAACCTGGTGAAGTATTACTGCTGGAAAACCTCAGGTTCCATTCTGCCGAAAACAATATCAAAACAGATGAGGAAAAAGCAGCTACAAGGGCTTTTGCTGAAAAGCTTTCCAAATATGCTGATGTATATGTGAATGATGCATTTGGCACCGCTCATCGTGCTCACGCCTCCACTGCAGTGATCGCCGATTTCTTTGATACCGATTCAAAAATGTTCGGTTTTCTGATCAATAAAGAGATCCAGGCAATGGATAAAGTCCTTCACAGCGATGATAAACCTCTTACTGCCATCATGGGAGGTGCCAAGGTATCTGACAAGATCCAGGTGATTGAAAACCTGCTGGATAAGGTGGATAACCTGATCATCGGGGGAGGAATGACCTATACATTTATCAAAGCCCGCGGGCGGTGAGATTGGAAATTCACTTTGTGAAGAGGATAAACTGGATGTGGCAACCGGGCTGGTAAAGAAAGCTGAAGAAAAAGGAGTGAACCTGATCCTTCCGGTGGACCAGGTACTGGCTGATAAGTTTGATAATGATGCGTATACAGAACTGGCCGGAATTGACCAGGGCAAAGCCGGATTTATGGGTTTGGATATAGGTGCCAGATCTGTTGAAATTTTGTCGGAAGTGATCATGAACTCCAAAACCATTCTCTGGAATGGCCCCATGGGTGTTTTCGAAATGCCAAGTTTTCAGAAAGGGACTGTAAGTATTGCAAAAGCAATCGCTGAAGCAACTGCCGCAGGCGCTTTCAGCCTGGTGGGCGGAGGCGACTCTGTAGCCGCAGTGAATAAATTCGGACTGGCAGATAAGGTGAGTTATGTATCCACCGGAGGCGGTGCCATGCTTGAATATATTGAAGGGAAGGTACTTCCCGGCATCAAAGCCATTAAAGACTAGACCAGGAGGTTTAACAATGGACCCTGCACTGCAACAGGCCATTTTCAGGATCAACGATCAAAAAACCTTCAGGGAAACTGCCCTGAAGGTTTTTTATTACCAGTCAGAGCACTGCCAGGTTTACAGGGATTACCTCACCGGACTGGGTGTAAGCCCGGATGCAGTCCGCCAGATTGAAGAGATCCCGTTCCTGCCTGTTGAGTTTTTTAAGTCCCATACGGTTCTCTCCGGTGGGATGAATGCAGAACTGGTATTTGAAAGCAGCGGAACTACACTGCTCACACCCTCCAGACATCATATTGCAGAACTCTCCCTTTACAGGACCAGTTTCACCAAAGGTTTCGCAAGGTTTTACGGAACCCCTGACCACTATTGTATACTGGCTCTTCTTCCATCCTACCTTGAGCGTTCCGGTTCCTCACTGGTCTATATGATGGACCACCTTATCGGTGAGTCGGAACACCCCGACAGCGGATTCTACCTGGACAATCTTTCAGAACTTGCAGAGGTCCTCCGATGGCGAACAGCCGACAAACTTCCAACGTTGCTGATGGGAGTAAGCTTTGCTCTCCTTGATCTGGCCGAAAGCTTCATCCCGTTGACCTGGCGAGAACATGTAATAGTGATGGAAACAGGAGGTATGAAAGGCCGAAGAAAAGAGATGGTCCGCACACGAACTGCACCAGATTCTGACCAATGCCTTCGGGGTTTCGGCCATTCACTCCGAATATGGAATGACCGAACTGCTTTCACAGGCCTATTCATCAGGTGAGGGTATATTCCGCTGTTCCCCGTGGATGAAGGTCCTGGTGCGTGATCCCAACGATCCTCTCTCCCTTCTTTCGACGGGACAAACCGGCGGCCTGAACATCATCGACCTTGCCAACCTCTACAGCTGCTCCTTTATTGCCACGGGCGACCTGGGAAAATTGTACGAATGACGGGAGTTTTGAGGTGCTGGGGCGTTACGACCACGCCGATATCAGGGGTTGTAACCTGCTGGTTACATAACCTCTATCCGGTGATAAGCAGCAGTGCAATAATAGAGAAAACCCTCTTTTTGTTTCATATCCAATCTTTTGTAAATTGTTCCACAAGATAATGAATTAAAAATGCAGTCAGGATGCTTAAAACTCATTATAAAAAACAGATCAATATGGAAAATATCGACAGGCGTTCATTTTTAAAAAAATCAGGTGTGGCCACAGCAGGTACTGTTGTCAGCAGCCCCTTCATTACCAGGGTTTCTAAACAACAAAGTCCAGGGGACACATTGAACGTGGCAGTTATTGGTATCCGTGCCAGGGGTAAAGATCATTACCGTGCCCTGGCCCAGCTACCGAATGTAAGGATCGTCACCCTGTGCGATATAGATCAAAGATTGCTGCCGGAAGCGGTTGCTGAGGTTGAATCTTTAACCGGCTTCAGACCAGCCACCGAAACCGAGTACCGGAAAGTCCTGGAGGATAAGAACATTGATGCTGTTTCCATTGCCACACCAAACCACTGGCATGCGCTTCAAACCATCTGGGCGTGCCAGGCCGGCAAGGATGTTTACGTGGAAAAACCTGTTTCCCACACCGTTGAGGAAGGCAGAAAAATGGTCGAAGCCGCCAGGAAATATAACCGTGTTGTTCAAACAGGGACACAGACCCGAAGCCTCTATTCAGCGGTAAAAGCTATGAAATTCCTGAGAGAAGGAGGGCTTGGAGATATCTATATGGCCAAAGGATTATGCTTAAAACCCCGGGGGGATATTGGTCATACAAAAAACAGCCCGATCCCGGAGGGTGTTAACTGGGATGCATTCCTTGGACCTGCTCCTTACCGGCCGTTCAATGAAAACAGGTTCCACTATAAATGGCACTGGTTCTGGGATACGGGCAGTGGTGATTTGGGGAATCAGGGCATCCACCAGGCTGATGTGGCCAGATGGTCGCTGAATAAAATGACACATCCTGTGAGGATAAACGGGATGGGTAATTATTTTGTCTTTGACAGCGATCAGGAAACTCCCAATATCCAGCACCTGGAGTTCGAATATGACGATGGCCGGATCCTTCAATTCGAAGTAAGAGGCCTGGGAACCAACGATGAAGGGGGAGTAAGGATCGGGAACCTGGTCTTCGGCTCCAAAGGTTGGTTGAATATGGAAAATGGAGACAGGGGAAAATGCCAGGCACATTTTAGTGAAGTTAGTATTCAACCCAGTGGATTTTCATCTTACAGTGAAGAGGAGGGACCACTTTTTGTCACATGACGATCCGGAAACCGGTAATTCTGTAATCAATCATTATAACAATTTCTTCGATGCAGTCAGATCAAGAAAATGGCAGGACCTGAACGCCGATATCCTGCAGGGACATTTATCCACCACCCTGTGTCACCTTGGAAATATAGCGTGCAGGCTCAAGAGATCATTACAGTTCGATCCGGATAAGGAAACCTTCGTAAATGATCCGGAGGCCGACACATACCTGACCAAAGCCTACAGGTCCCCTTACGATCTGCCGGCACAGGTGTAAGGTCAGTCAGGCTGCTTTTCTTCTCAATCCAGCCAGAGTACCGGCTGGCGAAACGGGAAATTCCTGATCACCTCCTCGACCTTCGGATCGGGATCAAGAGTTTTCCAGAGATCGATATACTCAGGTTTGTCAAGTGCCAGTCCCCCGAAAAGTAAAAACGGATGTCTTACAGGCCACTCGTCATAATACATCACATCCGGATCCTTCATCCAGGTTGATTTATCCTTCATATAGGGAAACATAAATGCGATACCCTTTCCTATGCATCTCCCGTCTTCAAGTTCGAATTTCCAGAGATTATCTTCAGGGGTGGAGAGGATCTGGACCACCATGGCCATGGCCTCAAGGTTAAATAGAGAATAACCATAGGGTTTGGTCCGCCCCAGTTCCCTTGGAAATCCGCCATCCAGCGCCATCTGGTTGGGAAGCAGTGTATCCTTATAGAAATTGCGGCAGAATTCCAGCTGCTTTTTGTCATCCACAGGGCTGGCAAATGCACCCACCTGGACAGCCCAGCATGTGCTGTGATTGTTTCCGTTGTCTCTTTCAGATATTCCATACTCATGGGTGGTCATCCATTCCATATAACTTTTGAACCACGACTTTATAGCAGCAAGGTCGCTTCCGGAGATATACCCCAGCTCCTCCAGCACCTGTATCGCTTTTGCGACCTCTGCCAGGTGCAGCGTATCAATAATTCCAATGCCCCTTCCGGTTACCCTGCCCATAATCGCCTGGGCATACATCAGGTTTGGATTCATCATGGTTCCGGGATCTGCAAACCAGGCCATCACATGCCTGAGTGCAGCCTCGGCATATTTCTCATCTCCAGTGATTTTGTATGCTGCTACCAGGGTGGGAACCCATATACTCATATTCCGCATGGCCTTGCGGTGGGCCACAAAATTATCCGGGTTCGTGTTACCATCCTTTCGGATATAGGGACCTTCCGGATGCTCCGGATCGGGCCACCAGTAGTCGCCCTCAGAATAAAAGTCGTGCACTCCCCCCGTACTTCTTTCGCACTGCGAAGCGGTTACCGTGACCGGAATCTCAGCAGGCACAGGTCGGCAGCTGTAAGGATTCTGTCCTGGTCGATTTCAGCCACATTGATGGAGTTCTCTCCCTGAGGAACAGCTAAATGCCAATACCAACGGACCATCAATGACTATGAATGCAAAAATCGATATGTATTTGTATTCTATTCATTTTCATCTATTTTACGTGTTCTAAACCTGTTTTATAAATATCCGATCTCTCCTGGCTTTTGAACTAGGAGGGAACTGGAAGACGGATCATATTCGGGATTGGGCTCAAGCAGGATAAGGAACTCCCATGCCATGACCGCCAACTCCTGAAGCAGGTTATACATTTCACTGGTTTTTTCAGGATTTTCGCCGGCCAGGTTTCCCTTCTCTCCAATATCACTGGTCAGATCATACAGTTCCAGGTGTCCTTCTTCAAGGTAATTCCAGCAGTTTGTAATCTCCCTTCCTGACCACAGAAACGGGAGTGGTTCTCCATACCTCTGTCATGCCATACTCACCCTGAAGATAGGCCGGGAAATGCCAGAAGATTGCATCCCGCTTAAATCCCGGGATTCCCTTCCAGCAATGGCCTGAGACTTTGTCCCATCCAGGGGATACTCAGCGGGAGGATCAATTCCTGCCAGGTCCAGTAATGTGGGGTAAATATCTATACCCATCACCGGTGTATCCTCGACCATCAGATCCTGCTCCACCTTATCTGATTTATAATTTCCCGGCCACCTTATAATCAGCGGTACCCTGATCCCTCCTTCATAAAGGGTTCCCTTAAATCCCCTGAAGGGTTCATCCGGGGCGACAAAAGGAGCAGTACCATTATCCGAAAAAAACACAACAATGGTATTATCAGCCATGTTCAAATTGTCCAGGCAATCCATAATCCTGCCCACATTATTGATCCAGACATTCGATCATGGCAGCATAAAACGGATCAAACTGTCCGTTGTCATGATCCTTTGGCATATATTTCCGCACCAGCGAATCCTTGGCCTGTAGTGGGGGTATGAGGTGTAATAATAGGCCAGGTAAAGAAAAAAAGGATTCTCCCGGTTTCCCCATAAACTGGATGGCTTCGGAGGTCGAGCCGGTCCGTCAGATACTCACCCGGGGGGCCATCGGCCAGTTCGGATTTTGGGGTAAGGACTGAAATAATGTTGCCGGACTTCCCGGCCTTATAGAACCTCCGGCGTATTATCTCAAATCCCATGGTGCACGGGATAGAGATCCGGTGTATCTCCCACGTGCCATTTTCCCTGCATGGATGGTCCGGTATCCATGGGTCTTGAGAACTTCCGCGAGGGTAATTTTACCCAAGATCCAGTGCATGATGACTTGGAGTGGAATAACCGCCCTCCAGAAGCATTCTCCCTTTCCGGTGCGTGGTTGGTATAAAATCCGGTCCTGGGGGCATATTGCCCGGGAAGAAGCCCGGCCCGGCTAGGTGCACAAATGGGCGCGTTGGAATAGGCATTGGAGAAAAAGACTCCCTGGCCTGCCAGCCGGTCTATATTACGGGGTCTCATAAAATTCGATCCCGTTAAATGAAACATCTTTCCAGCCAAGGTCATCAGCCAGTATCAATACAATATTGGGAGGATCCTTTACATCCCGGATAAGGGACCGCCAGAAAGAAGGATCAAAAAATCCGAGTAAGAGTAATCTTTCGCGTAGTCCAGAACTGCATCTATTTTTCCGGCATTTAAAGATGACCAATTTTATCAGGGAACATGACCACAGCTTCATATTCAGTGTCCATTCCTTTGTCCCCCATCTCCCGGGTCCAGAATTCCAGCCGCTTTGTCAGATGATCCGTGGTCTCTGCATATTTCTCATCATCATAGAGATTCACCGACTCCAGGGGATCATCCAAAAGGTCGAAGAGCTGCCATTCAGGTACCTTTCCAATCCCGCTCCCTTTGGGTGGATCTGCCTCATGATTCAGATAATGGATCAGTTTGAACCGATCCGTTACCACTGCCCTTATGGGATAAGGAACAAAAATATCGTTCACACCAAGCATGGTAAAACTAAGGTAGAGATCTTCATGTATTGCTACATCCTTCCCTTTCATCAGGGGAACCAGGCTTTTGCCATTCATCTCCGGATCCGGGCCCTTCCCGTTGATTTCCATCAGCGTGGGCATTATATCGGTGAAATCGACAAGGGCATCTGTCTCTGTGCCGGGTTTAACATGTCCGGTCCACCTGATAATCATTGGAATATGGACTCCCGGTTCGTATAGAGTATATTTTGAGCGTTCCGTATTGGAACCGTTATCACTTACAAAGATTACAACGGTATTCTCAACCTGCCCGGTTTCCTCCAGTACATCCAGGTACCAGCCCAGTTGCCTGTCTGCCATCCAGTTATTGGCCGGATAACCTTCCAGTCCATTGGAGATCCTTGAAAGTCCAGGGCCATGGGGCAGCGAAGATGCAACAAAAATGCAGTAAGGAAGAGAGTCCGGTTGCATAAACTCCCTGATCGCCTCATAATCCATTTCGCGGTGTTTATCGGCAGCTTTTGCGTCGTATTCAGCCCCCTCAATAGTAATTTTCGTGTGTGGAAATTCGGCATCCCAGACAAAAGTATTGGTGGGTCGGGTGGGACATTTATGGACACCTTCTTTCCCTACAAGTGCCGATCGGTAACCCAGCTCATGCATGATTCCCGGCATGGTTCTAATGTCTGACTTTAATCCGGAATGGTTTGGATGAGCCCCGTTTTTAATGGGATACATTCCCGTGTAGAGCGCAGACCTTGAAGGTGTGCATATGGAGGAGGTGCTATATGCCCGGTTGAATTTCAATCCTTCTTCAGCCAGGCGGTCAATATTTGGTGTATAACTCGGTTCGGCTCCATAGCATCCCACTGATTCCAGGTACTGGTCATCGGCCACCCAGATAATGAAATTGGGTTTTTCATTCTCCCAGGTCATCTCCTTTGTGGCTGGTGCAGAAGTATTACAGGACCAAAAAAGCAGGGTGCCCAGTGAAATACTAATCCCGAATAAAATGTGATTTGTTGCTTTCATCATAATTATTTTTAGCGGCCATTCTAATGCCCATTATTTATTTATATGCGATCCGGTATCTCTTATTTACCCAATATTACTCTGGCAGTTTTTGTCCGGTTTCCGAAGTGGATTTTCACAAGGTAAAGTCCCTTCAGACCTCCAGTGTGAATTTCGATATTCTCAGTAACATTCAAAAATTCCCTTGCCAGTACCTTTCGTCCCGAGATATCAAATAATTCAACTCCAAGGGACTCGTACAACAATGATTCATCCATGGCAATACTGAATCTGTCTGTAGCAGGATTAGGATAAATCTGAACGAATTGCTCCCTGCCGTTGGTTTTCACAAAAACAGTCGAATCCTGCCAGTCTGGGCCCACATCTTCAGGCATAACGGGAAGAACCTCGCCCGGCTCATCTGATAATTCGTCTGCCCCGATATCTGGCAACCCGTCACTCCTTGCCTGGAGTTCAAAATCATTGAACACCGTATCGGCAAACCTGGTCGCCGAATCAACCGCCGGGCTACCCTGTACGACCTTCCATATCCCGCCGGGTGACTGTTCAAGCAAGGGATCCTTGATGATTATCCCGCTGTCGGGCACCAATCCAGGGGCTGCACCGTAGGCCAAATTGGCAGACCATCCGGTATTGATCGACGGAGCCCAGTCTTCCTTGATCAGGGGAGCCTAACTGCTCCAAATAATATTGTTGGCTATTACACAATTTTCCGGAGCAGTAATCTCTCCCCTTGGATCCCCAAGGTCATCATCATCGAAGTATCCAATATTCATGGATTCCTTGCAGTTAATGACCGTGTTGTGCAGGATCCGGGCATTCTTAGTCTGGCCGTGACCTGAATTCCCCCCTTCTGTATCAGGAATTCCCGACATTATTGAAATGGCAGCCCTGGCATCGGTTCCTGTTAGATTTTCCAGGTAATTATTTATTACTACGTGATCCTGATCTGTTATCCTTATCCCCCCTGTATTGCTCCTGCCTGCACCAATGAAATAATTTCCTTCCACCAGGCATTCTCTTCCCCAGCGAAGCGTAAGGGTACCCTGGCAATCATAGAAAGTATTGTGCCGGTAGGTATTGTTCCAGGATTTATTGGAAATCAGTTCCACCTCCCCGTCGCACCTGTAGAAGTAATTCTTTTCCACGGTTGTATATAGCGGATACATGGAGTAATCTCCGCCGCCCATTTTTATGGATTCATATCCATTTCCGTCACCCTCTGGTTTGGGCCCAAAGTAGTTATGGTCAATCCGGTGATGTCCGGGCTGGTCAGCACCCTGCCTTTACCATTACGGTAACCCCGGAATGGTTCATATTGCTGAAACGGCAATGATCTATCCGGTTGTATGAACCGAAAACCACCACCCAGTGAAATTTTGTTGAAGTATTGGTGGGATGCCAGTTGTCAATCAGGCAATTGGTTACCCGGCAATGGTTGGCATCCCTTCCTCCCGAATTAAAAGAAATGGGACTTGATGTGGTATACCCTCTCACAAACTTTAGTCCCTCAACCACAATATAATCTCCCCCGATCTCAAGCGTTGATCCCGACTCCAGGGAAGCCCCTCCGGGTGTTTCTGAGCGGAAAACGATGGGCTGCTCTGCGGTTCCCATAAAATTGAGCTCCATGTTTATGCCCACCCAGGCCTGATCCTTCAGGATAATGGTATCTCCGGGGGAAGCCGTATTCAGGGCATCCTCGAGCTCTGTTTTATTGCTCACAAGTTTGCTCGCGGCTGAAACCGTTGAACCAAATGTCATTAGAAGCAGGAAAATGGACAGTGATATACTCTTTGCTGATGGCATTCGGAACAGTAAAATATAATTAAATGAGAATAATCATATACTTTCCGGGTATCATGCTTTTCACAATACCCGGAAAGTGAAATCAACTACAAATATACGGCTCTTATTTAACAATAAAGGATTCGCTTATTACTTTCCTGCCGGAATCCATTTTAATAAAATACATTCCGGAACTGAGCTCTGAAACATTTACCTGGTTAACCTCTGATCTGAAGAATCCCCTCTGCACAATTTTCCCTGTAACATCAAGCATTTCGTAGGATGAATTAAGCATCTCATTCTCAACCGTAACAGAAAGTACATTGCTCACAGGATTCGGATATACCCTGATCAGTTCAGATGCATAAAGATCATTAACAGATGTATGATCAACTGGTACTTCGAAAATCCCTTCAGGAAGCGGAAAATCGGTTGGAGAGCTCGCGGCGTCCTCGATGTATCCCATCCAGTCTATCATTACTGCCGATTTTCCGGGCTCTGCAAAAGCACTGAAAAGGGCAAGGTGCTTGTCCAACTGTTTTTCCGGCCGTGCCGCTTGCAAACGCGGTGTCAGCCTCATCGATATAAACATTCCAATCAGCGCCATTGGTGGTAAGTCTGAGAACATGCCAGTCGGTGGGATCAAATGTTTCAGGCAGGCTGTAAGAACTATCGGCAGCCCAGTCCTTTACCCGGACAAAGAACAACCCGTTTTTCTTAACAATTTTAGCCTGAACTTTATATGCCTCCCGAATCTCCAGATCCGGACCAAAATAGTTTGTGGTGTCCACCCACCTGAACTTGCAGGCTATGGTAGATGGAGCCGGAACCGGGGTGTTTTCCGTTGAATTTTGATCCCAGTAGGAGGGATACCAGGAGTATTTTAATTCATCTCCGGCATCCAGGTTAACATTATAACTCCAGAGATTGTTGGCGGCACTATCCGGATCCGCAATGATTTCTGAGGTACCTCCCACTAACGTAGCACCGGTAGAAATATTAGCTGTTGCATCATCCTCGGGGAGTGCGTCTGCATTGTACTGGGCCCACTGGCCAAAAAGAGCATTTCCGCCTGCCATAAAAACAAGCAGCATCAATAGATTACGTAGATTTTTTTTCATAATGATTTAATTTAGGTTATTAACTGAAATAGTTGATTTTCATATCCAATTGTCGATTAGTAGCCCGGATTTTGTTCCATAACCCCTCTCAATATATCATTATGGGGAATGGGAAGCACCAGCCTGTTCTGGTCAATAAATCCCTGTCCGAGCACTGCCTTCATATCATTATAGAGGTCATCATTTGTTTCCAGGTCCGGCCATTTGGGATTATCGGGGTCATTGGTGTATTCCGGATCATTTATACTGGTATAGAAGTCATACAACCTGCCGGCTGCATAATCCTTTCCCATTCTAAGCAGGTCAAAGAAGCGATCATCTTCGAATGCCAGTTCCAGTCTTCTCTCATTGAGCACGGCTTCCTGGTAATTCTCAAACATCAACCCGGGGCCAATCATTGTATTATCCAGCTCAAAGGTACCTGCCCTGGTCCTTACCTGGTTGAGAAGGGCCATTCCATCGGTCTGCCCCTTTACTTCAGCCAGCATCAGTACAACATCGGCAAAACGGATGATCGGGAAGTCGATGCCATCATCATCCCGGACCGGAACATCTGCAGGAACAAATTTCTGACAGAAATAATCCTGGGTAACATCCCAGAATCCTATGGTCTCTGAATATCTCACATCATTGATTGAATCGGACGTTCTTTTGAAGGTGGCGTTCAGGTCCCCCGTCGGCCAGTTATGTCCCAGCGAGGAGGAAGAGAGGTACCCTTTGGGTGCAAAATAAGTTGCCAGCGCGGATCCAAGTCCCAATCCCCCGGATGTAAAACGTACCGCAAACATGATCTCATTCTGGGTCGGTTCCGCATCATCGTTAAACAGATCGGGAAAAGAGTTGTGAAGGCCATATCCGCTGTTGGCATAAACATCCTCCAGGAGTAATGCGGCATTCCCCTGATCACCTGTTGTAAGATAGACCTTTGCAAGCAATGCTTTTGCCGCCCAGTGTCCGGCCTGCCCATAACTCAGTTCATTGTCGGATGACATTAGTACTATGCATCCTGCAAATCCTGTATGATCTGATTGTATACCTCGGCAATACTGTTTCGCCCAAGGGCTGCGGCTTCTTCCCCGGTTACAGGAA
Organism: uncultured Bacteroidaceae bacterium; assembly: GCA_963777115.1. Classification (GTDB taxonomy): domain Bacteria; phylum Bacteroidota; class Bacteroidia; order Bacteroidales; family SM23-62; genus SM23-62. The sequence continues at coordinate 23,662 of CAVZPP010000017.1, forward strand.
CCGTAATCAGGGGCACCCCTTCGAACAGCCTGACCAGGTTAAAATAAACCAGGGAACGGATAAATTTTGCTTCTACCTTCAAACCGTTTCTTCATCTCCTCATCCTTCACGACATCCAGGTTCGCCAGTCACCTGGTTACACCTTGCGATGCTGTGATAGCTTGCAGCCCAGTAAGCTGCGATGTAGGTATTTGTAGGCATGACCGACAGAATGGAAAAACTTCTCTCATCCGGTTTGGATCCTGCGGAGCGACTGGGTTCGTATTTGGCATTATCGCTTCGGTTATCGCACAGGAAAAACTGGCCGCTGTTGATCACCTCCTGCAGGGAATTGTAACAACCTATTACGGCTCCTTCAATATCCGACTGAGTTTTATAAAAGTCATCAGCTCCTATGTAATCATAGGGCTGCCTGTTCAGGAAATCCTCGCATCCTGAAAAAAGCAGGATGAAAAATGACAGTAATATGATATGCAGTTTTTTCATGATCTTTTCTTTCATTGTGCGGTTAAAATGAAATGTCAATACCGAATTGAAATGTCCTGGCCAGCGGTTTGGTCTGTATTTGCTCACCATAGAGGATTGTCCCGCTTACCCCGTCCACCGGATTGCTTCTTACATATTCCGGATTGATTCCGTGGTAGTCCCTGTACCACCAGTAGAACAGGTTATGTACAGAAACATATATCCGCATATTGCTGGTAAACTTCATGCTTCTGATTTCATAACCCAGGATAAAATCTCTCAGGGCCAGGTAGGAGCCATCCTCCACATAATAATCCGATTCAATGATTGATCCGGTCTTTATAGGTTTATTCCCGTGAAATTCATCCACATAGAGATCATCCAGGTACCACTTCCCCAACTTCTGTCCATACCAGAAACTCTGCTGCATAACCTCAAAACCATGTGAACCCTGGAAATTTACAGAAAGATCAAAATTCTTGTAAATGAACTTATTCAGCAATCCCCAGTCAAAATCGGGATAGGGATTTCCCAGGGTAGTCTGGTCCTCCGAATTTACCACTCCATCGTTGTTATAGTCAACAATCTTAATACCTCCAACCACATCTGAAGCTTGTGCCATTCCTTCGTTCTGGGCTTTTATCAATTCCGCGGTCGTCTTCCATATCCCATCGGTAACATACCCATAGTACTGACAAACCGGTTCATTGACCCTTAATACATACTGGTGCTTGTATCCGGTAAAGAATTGCTCCTCCAGATCTCCGTAGGAAACCAGATGATTCCGGTTCAGTGTAAAATTCATACCCATATTCCATGAGAAGTTACTCTTCACCATATTCACCGTATTCAGTGTCATCTCAATGCCCTTATTGCGAATCTCCCCGATGTTGGCCCACTGGGATTCATACCCGGTAATGGTGACCACCGGATCCTGGAGCAGGAGAGATTCTGTAAGATTGCTGTAGGCATCCACCGAGAACATTATCCGGTTTCTGAACAGCCCGAAATCAAGCCCGGCATTAAACTCATTGGTCTGCTCCCACCCCAGGTCCGGGTTACCAAGAACCCTGGGGCGCCAAGATCCTGGGGTACAGGGGCAAATCCGCTTAAGATGTCACCACCCATCTCATACTGCCTCATATTTACGGGAGTCACGTAGGAGTAACGGGCGATGCGGTTGTTCCCGGAAATACCCCAGGTTGCCCTCAGTTTCAGGCTGGATAACCAGTCTGCCGATTGCATGAAATCCTCTTCGGATAATCTCCAGCCCGCAGATACGGATGGGAAATAACCCACTCTCCTTTCGGGTCCGAACTGGGAACTTCCGTCTGCCCTCATAACAGCCGATAAAAGGTATTTGTCCATGTAATTATACTGGGCCCTTGCAAATCCGGACAGGAGCCCCTCATCCGACCTGCCCGAATAAGTCTCCTCCTTGGTAATCTCCCCGGCCTGGGACATTGATCTTACATAATCGTTGGGAAAAAGATTTCCCTGTATCCTGGAATTGCTGTTCACATAATTCTCCACCGAGAAGCCGGCCAACAGGTCAATGTTATGTTCTCCCAGCTGCTTCTTATAGTTCAGGGTATTTTCGTTTACCAATGAATAATTCAGCGTATTCCAGAGGCTACCGCTGCCGTTTCCTGCCCGGTTGTTGCCCTTTGACACATTGTAGGATTCAATGTACCGGTTACGTTCCGAGTATCTGAGATTAGTCCCGACAGAGGTTCTGAACACCAGTCCGTCCGCCAGCTTCCATTTCAGGTAGGCATTCCCGGTTAACTTAAAAAAGGTCGTCCAGTCATGGTCTGTAAGTGCCTCGGAAAGTGGAGTAATGGCGTCAGTATTAAATTCAGACTTTATAAAAATCGGAAAGCCCGAATCATTGGTCAACAGGTTACCGTCGGCATCTGTTGCATACATCGTCTTAAAGTCCGCTGCCTGCGCATAATCACCCACATTCTTCCAGCCGATTGTGGGACCGATTCCAATGCTGAGACTGTACTCATCATGGTATAAAGGAAGCTCGATCTGTTTAATGGCGTTGGCCATGGCGGCATTGCTGTTTCTTCTTTTCTGATACTGGGGCCTGATACTGACTCCCACAGTGATCCTGTCAGTTAATTTTATATCCAGGTTCGAATTAAATGAAATGCTTGTGTACTCATTGTCGATCAGAACTCCCTTATCATCCCTGTAAGCACCGCTGATATAGTACTGAACGTTCTTGTTGCCGCCTGTAGCGCTCAGTGACACGTTCTGGTTCAGGCCAGTTTGGGTTATGCCCTCCTGCCAGTTGGTTGCCCCCGAGATGGTGCTTAAAATATTCTGCTGATAATAGTAATCTCCTCCACCGGTGGGGGAGTACCACTCCTCCCATACCGGATATGAATCGCCGTCCGGGTTAAGAACCGGATTCCCATCAGGATCAATCCCGTTCCCGGGAACAGGTTCTCCCAGTCTCAGATAAGGGGATTCCCATTTTTGCTTCTCCTCCTTAAAATAGTACTGGGCAAGTCCCTCTCCATCATAAGCATCAAAATATTTATAAACCTGAGAAATCCCGGTGGCTACCTTCAGGTTAAAAACCGCCTTATCACTGCTGCCCTTTTTGGTGGTGATCATGATCACCCCATTGGCTCCGCGGGATCCGTAGATAGCTGTTGAGGCAGCATCTTTGAGGACTTCGAGCGATTGCACATCGTTCATGTCCACATCACTCAGGTCACCTCCCACCATGAGGAAAACCATCGATTACCACCAGTGGTTGATTGGAGGCATTAAATGATGCAGAACCCCTGATCTTAATATCCGGCGCCTCACCTACCTGGGAAGTCTGGTCCCTGATCTGAACCCCAGCCAGTTTTCCCTGGAGGGCATGGTCGAGCCTTGAAACCGGAATCTGATCCAGCTTTTCCTTATCTGCCGATATTCCAGCAACAGCCCCCGTGAAATGTGATCTTTTCTGTGTGCCGTACCCAATGACTACGATTTCCTCCAGATCCGTGGTGGAAGACATCAGGGTAACATTTATTACCGTCTGGATTCCAACCGGAATGTCCCTGGACTCATACCCGACAAAGCTGAAGCTCAGTACGGATTCTGCTTCAGCCTGAATGGTATAATCCCCCTGTGAATCTGTGATCACGCCGTTTGTGGTGCCCCGGACAAATACATTGGCACCCGGCAATGGTATTCCGTCCTCGCCGGTAACTCTTCCGCTGACAGATTGATCCTGTGCATGCAGCTGCAGAATCAACAGAAGATGCATAAGGCATAAAAGACCAAGTTTTCTGTACATAATTATAGATTTATAATGATGACATTTTTTGCCTGTGTAAATGATCGTGATCCGTAGCCTGTTTTCTCTCTTTACAGAGTGCCTCCAGCTTTAAGATATCATCCGCATATTCGGGTTCAGAAATTACATTCTTTGTTTCCCTGGGGTCTGTCCTGTGATCATACAATTCCCTTTCCAGTATCTCCCCCGAATCCAGTTTTATCCACTCCACATAATTATATCTTTCGGTTTTTATGGAATATCCCATAACAACCCTTTCATACTCTGTCCGGTAGTGCGGCCATATGCAGGTCACATACTCCCTCCAGTCCATTGCCGGGTCATTCAGCAAGGGCACAAGACTGCGGCCTTCCACATGCTCCGGAATTTCAAGTCCGCATAAATCAGCCAGTGTGGGATACATATCCAGGAGCTCCACAAGTGCATCACTCTGAACGTTTTTCTTACCTCCGGGAACATTAATAATAAGGGGTACCCTGGTATCAATATCCATGTTTGACCACTTGCACCAGTAACCATAATCCCCAAGCTTCCAGCCATGGTCCCCCCAGAGAATAATGATGGTGTTATCAGCCAGCTCAAGGTTATCCAGTTCATCCAGCAATTTTCCGATAAGTGCATCCACATAGGACACACATGCATAATATCCCTGGCGCAGGATCAATGTAGTATCTGCCCCCATTCTTTGTCCGGCTATTTTTGGCATACCATAATAGTTCCGCAATTCACCCCAGTCCCTCAGGGTGTACTGAGTCGAATTTTCCGGGAGCTCATTTATGTCCGGCGGGGTAATGGATTCTATCGGATACATATCCCAGTATTTCTTTGGAGCGCAGAACGGAAGGTGGGGCTTATGGAAACCCATGGCCATAAAAAATGGTTTACCTTCCTGCTTATATTGCTTTAATTTCCTCAGGGCATATTCCGTATTATACCCGTCAATATAGCCGCTGTCGGGCACTCAGCCGCCTCAAACGCGGGTCCCCTGTCCTCATGGTTACGTCCTTTAAGCGGGTGGGAGGCATTGTAATTCATTTGCTCAATGGCTTCATCGGTATAATAACCCCTTCCGGGCCATTTATCGGTGGGGTCCATAAATTCCTCCCCAAACTGCTCACGCTGGTCCTGACCGTAATGGTATATCTTACCAAATCCGGATACAGAATAACCGTTCTGCTTAAACAGTTTGTTCAGGGTGATTACCCCGGGCACAAGGTCCTGAACAGGCTCACCTGTATAGATGCCATGCCTTTCAGGCCGGTATCCGGTCATTAAAGAAGCCCTGGAAGCCATGCAGATGGATTGCTGCACCTGGGCTCCTGTGAACCTGATTCCGTTTGCCGCCAGGCGATCAAAATTCGGTGAATGTACATGGCTTGCCCCGTAACAATTCAGTTCGGGTCGCAGGTCATCCACTGCAATAAATAAAACATTATAAGGAGTCTTATCTTCCTGTTCACTGTTGCAGGATTGCATCCCAATCAGGGAGGATACCATGAAAAGTAAAAATGCAATCGGAAAGTTTTTTTAGAATATCATTAGGTTATAGTTTAGTTAAAAGCAGTCGATCAGTGGATTTTACATCTTTCTGCAGTTTCTGCAGGTACTTATCATATTCAGGATCTTTGAAGATTTCACAGCACTCGGTCAGCAAAGCGGTGAGTCTTGACCATGAAACCGGGGTAATCTGCTGGTAGGGCCACTCTTCAAAATTCTCTGATATAGCGAAAAAATATAATCACCGGCCTTCTTAATGCTGCCGTTCTGTGGCGATTCATAGGACCATAAATCTATACCATTCATCTCACCGATTCTTCCAAGCAATACAAGAGCCTCAAGGTTGAAGACAGAATAGGTAAACGATCTGGTTCGATCCAATTCATGCTTTTGCCTGCCCAGTGAATCAATCTGCAGGTCTATTCTTGCTTTTTTTGAATTATTGATGATCTCCCTGGTCAGTTCAGTATTCCCGGTAAAACTTGCATACCAGGCCAGCTGGACATCGTACCAGGTACCGTGGTTATTACTTTGGCGCTGCTCATCTTTCCCGTATTCACTCTTTTGCAACCACTCCGCATACTCTCTAAACCATTTTTGAAGATCTTTTGTCCTCCTGTTGTTCCAGGCCGGACTCATCTCCAAAATCCTGGCTGCATCAATAATCGAAATGTATTTACGTGTGTCAATGATACCTATTCCCCTGCCTTCAACTCTTCCGGGAATAGCCTGACCATAGTTCAGATTCGGATTCATCCCGGTTTCAGGATGAATAAACCAGACATCAATCATTTCAGCTGCTTTCTCGGCATATTTGGAATTATCGCTATAGAACCAGGCCAGGGTAAGAGTGGTTACATCTTCCACCATCCGGGAGGAACGCCTGTCGTCATATTTGTCACTATCTCCTTCCGGATTCCTGTACCCATCCTTCCGGATATAGGGCAATCCATCTTCCTTCTCCGGATCGGGCCACCAGTATGTAGCCAGGCTTATATAATCCTTTTTGTCACCACTGGGAGGATTGGTGGTTTTATCAATCACCGTATAGCAGGAATGATTCAACACATTTTCTGCCTCCTTACATAATCTTTGGAAAGCTGCCAGGTAAACCGGAGATTTCTCCCGTATCCCGTTTCTGACCTCAAGAAGATGAGTATAATCCAGGGTGAGCAGCTCTACTCTGGTACCGTTGGTACGCTGACATCCTAATTGCCAAAAAAACAGAAGTAAGAGTAACCCGGTTCTGACCTTCATTCTGAGAAAAATTGCTCTATGGTAAAAATATGGGATGATCCCGTGAATTACTATAACATTCGTGCCAAATTACCTACTCACAATGTTCCCTTTTTGCACAAATGTTCCACGATTGGAACGATACTGTTTGTTAGGAGAAAAAACAACATGATAAGTATCGAAAGTTCCCCGGTTGCTGTATATTTGGTAGCAAACAGCGTAACGTTTTGGGAACCCTGTCCGGAAGATGCTTATGCGATTTCACCGAATAGCCATATGTTTAACATTTTATTTGGTACCCTGCTTCTCCTATGTTGCGGCTTCAAACCTGGGTGATATCTATTTTCGTACCATCTCGCCCCGGGGTGGTTTTACAAACAGGGGCGTTGAGGAAATTATCCAGGATCATCTTGGTTTTATCTGGATAGCCACCCCTGACGGGCTTTATCGATACGACGGTTACGAGTACAGAAATTACGTGCATTCCGATATGGATTCTACCTCCATTTCACACGACGAAATCAGAGATCTGTTAATTGATATGGAGAACCGCCTCTGGGTTTCTACCGAAGAGGGGCTCAATTTGTACAACCGGGCCACCGATGGCTTCGAACGTATATATCCCGGTGGCGATAGATCTGTCGGACTGATCAGGGATCTGGAATCTGACTCAGGGGGCAATCTTTTAATTGGTACCAATAAGGGTATCATCAGGTATAATCACTCCAACGGCAGCTCGGAAATAATTCTCCTGCCATATCCCGATATTCGCAAAATTCAAATGCTGAAGGAAGGGGATATGATAGTTGCCTTTGTAGAAAATGGAATATACCAGGTTAGTCCGTCAGGTGCGGCTACCCTGATCATTCCGGCTGGTGAAAGCTCATTGCGATCCTTTCTGCTTACCGATAACCGGCTATACCTGGGATATGAAACCGGCGGGGTTTACCTCCATGAAAGAAGTGGCAATCTGATCGCGGTACTGACCGCAGAAAATGACAGGATCAGTCATAATAAAATAAACAGTATCATTCAGGATTCTGACAAAAATATCTGGATCGGGACCTATCTCGGACTGGATATTATCGATAGTGCCGGAAGAACCTACAGATACACCTATGATGGTCTGGATCCATATTCCCTGCCCTATAGTTCTGTATATGGGATATACGAAGATCCTGCAAATAACTTCTGGATCGGGACCTGGTCCGGGGGACTGGCATACTATAACCGGTACGATAATAAATTTGAACATGAACGAAAGGTGCCCGGTATTAATTCCATTTCCGATAACTATGTAAGTAGTTTTACCGTTGACCGGAAGGGTGATCTGTGGATCGGGACCGAACGGGGAGGATTGAACAGGCAACAATTATCAAATGGGATGTTCACCCAATTCCGGATAGTGAGTGACCAGTCCGAACCACTGAATATTAAGTCCCTCCTGTCATTCCGAAATGACAGGATCTTCATTGGCACTTATAAACAGGGGGTTTACTACCTGGATGAGCGAAGGGAACCACACAGACTGCTTTTTGATGGGATGGAGCCGGGAGATGAGAGGATATACTCTGTTCTGGAATCTGATTCAGGACTTTGGATTGGTGATTTTACCCATGGACTTTACCATATCTCTTCGCCCGATTTCAGCCGCCAGGTGAATTATAAAGAAGGAACCCATGCGATCGGGACTCTCATCATCCAAGGTGATTGCCCTTTTCCTGGATGAGGGAGATCTCTGGGTTGGCACAACGAATGGCCTGAATTTACTGCCAAAGGGTGCAAACGCATTTACCAGATACCTGAATGACAAGAATGACCCGACATCGATCAGCAGCAATGTTATTACGATGATCGCCCGGGATCTGGATGGAAATATCTGGATCGGGACCCGGCGGGGAGGCTTGAATAAGTACCAGGATCAGGAAGGAACTTTTATCCGTTACAACATGGATGATGGATTGCCGGGGAACGACGCCAACGGTGATACTTTGCGATAATGCCGGTTTCCTGTGGATCAGTACCGAAAACGGGATATCACGATTTGATCCGACCGACGGATCCTTGAAGAATTATAATGAATCTGATGGGCTCCAGGGCAATCAGTTCAATCAGGGTGCCGCCTATAAAAGTCCGGATGGAACTCTCTATTTCGGGGGTACGAATGGATATACGATCATAAATCCTGCCAGGATAAAAACCAATCCTGTCTCTCCTGTTCCAATTATCACAAGTTTAATCATTAATAACCAGGAGATCCTGGCCTCAGGATCAGATTCACCGTTAACCGGCTCCATTAGTGAAACAACCCATATCCGGCTGGATCATGACCAGTCCTCATTTTCTCTCAGGTTCACTACAGATAATTATTTAAATCCCAATAAAAACAGGTATGCATACCGCCTGGTTGGACAGAATGACATCTGGCAGTACAGTCTCACAAACCAGGTAAGCTTTTCAGGCCTGGATCCCGGTAACTATCTTTTTGAATTAAGAGCGGCAAACAATGATGGAATCTGGAGCAAAGATTCCGATTACTGCATATTGAGATCAGACACCCCTGGTGGTTAAATACCCTGGCCATTATTATTTATATCTTGTTGGGAGTAGTCTTTATGGTTCTTATCAGAAATCTGATCCTCTACCGCGAAAGAATGAATTCTGCCATTAAACTGGAAACTTTAAAACGGGAGAATGAAGAAACCATTAACAAGCTGAAGCTTCAGTTTTTCACCAACATTTCACATGAGTTTAAAACTCCGCTTACCCTGATCCTTTCGCCCATCCAGCGGTTGGTTCAGCAGAACAGGCTCGAACCGGAGGTTCAGGAGGATCTGATTCTTGCCCATAAGAATGCGTTGAGGCTTAAAAGGCTGGTCAACCAGTTTATTGAATTCCGGAAAATAGATCAGGTCAAGTTGAACCTGTACATTTCCAGGATCGATATGGTGAAACTTTGTGAGGAGATATTTTCCTGTTTCACCGAACTGGCTGATAAGCTAAAAATCGACTATTCTTTCAATCAGCAGATTGAACCTGTTGATGTCTGGATAGATGCGGAGAAAGTGGAAAATGCAATTTTCAATGTACTCTCCAATGCTTTCAAATACACCGAGGAAGGTGGCCAGATCCAATTTAGTATAAGAAGTGAAAGCTCAAAGATCCCCAACTCCTGGAAAAGCGTACATGTGGGAAATAAACCTGAAAAGGAAGCCCTCATACTGGAAATTGCTGATTCAGGATCGGGAATTCGGGAAGATGAATTGATGAAAATTTTTGATCGTTTTTACCGGTCAGATAAATCTAACATTCAGGCTGGGAGTGGAATTGGATTATCCCTGGCAAAAGAATACACCCTGTTGCACAGCGGATCTATCACAATAGCAAGCAAACCCGGTGAAGGTAGCATATTCACCTTCATCATCCCCCTTGGTAAAGAGCACCTCATGAATCAAAACAATATTGAGTTTACTGATATTGAACGTGTGCCGATCGGGCAAAGAGAGATTGCGCTTCCTGTGGAGGTGTCCACCCTCCCGGATCAGGCCAATTCGCCCCATGAAGAAAAAGAGATTCTCCTGCTGATTGAGGATAACCTGGATCTGAACCAGTATCTGTCCCGGGTATTGTCTGAGAATTACAAGGTAGTAAACACATTAAACGGGGAAGAGGGGCTGGCTCTGGCATCCCGTCTGCTCCCCGAACTGATACTCACCGATATTATGCTTCCGGGAATTAACGGGCTGGAATTGTGTCAGAGAATCAAAACAGATCCTCTCACCAGCCATATACCGGTAATTCTGATGACAGCCCTCTCTGAAGATCGCCAGAAGATTGAAGGCATTGAGATGGGTGCAGATGCATACCTTACCAAACCTGTTGATATCCAGCTTTTATCTTCTACTATTCATAACCTGATTGAAGCAAGGAAAAAACTGCGCCTTGCATATGGAGGGATGGAAGCAGCCATAAGCAGGGAGGAGGGATTATCTGCATTCGATGCAAACCTGATCAAACGTGCAAAAGCGTATATTGAACAGAATATAACCAATCCGGATATCTCCACTACTCTGTTAGCCTCCGAGTTAAACATGAGCCGTACCAACCTTCACCGCAAACTTAAATCGCTCACAGGAAAATCCACTACTGAATTTATCCGGAATCTGCGTATTAACAGGGCCATGGCAATTATGGAACAGGAAAAAATATCTATGGCGGAAGTCTGTTACTCCGTTGGGTTCACCTCAACATCCTATTTCAGCAAATGCTTCAAAGAGATCTACGGCATTAATCCCAGTACCTACAAGCGAAACCTCAGCAATATCCAGTGATTTTCTCTTTAACGAACAGGGATTGCCGATAAGTTGTTGATGTCAGCGAAATACTTGACTTGTATATCACAAATGCAGTACCTTGTAAATGGTGCCACCTATCAAACATTATGACAATGTTTTTACCCTCTTTTGTTTCAAATCCTCTCCCCTTCAGTATAATGCAATAAGCAGCTCAAAAATCCCTTGGTCATGCTCAGGAACTTCCTAATCACCGCCCTTCGCAACATTCTCAGGAATAAGATACAGGCATTGATACAGGTGGTTAGCCTTGCCATAGGTATTACAGCTGCTATTTCCATCGGGCTCTATATCCTGAACGAATTCAGTTATGACAGGTTCAATGAAAATACAGACCGGATCTACCGGATTGAATTCGGGAAACAGGTGGGCATGTGGCCTGCTATCGGACACCAGATCAGCCAGGAGATCCCGGAAGTGGAAAAGGTGGTCCGGTTTGTCAACTGGAATGGAAAGGATCACATTTTTACTTCTGTATTTTCACCCTCCTTTGATTCCTCCAATGTCAGCTTTGTTGAGATCGGTAATTCATACTGGTGTGACAGCACAGTATTTGACATATTCACCATCCCGCTGCTCCAGGGCGATCCTGCCAGTGCACTCAGGGACCCGGGTACGTGTGTGTTAAGCGAAAGCACTGCAAGAAGGATCTTTGGGGAACACGATCCTGTCGGGGAGTCTTTCTGGGGTGGAAATTTGACTGTTACCGGCGTCTTTGAGGATATAAAAAACTCACATATCAATCTGGATATGCTGATATCGATGGTATCTTTTGATTCCCTGGGCGCGGTCCCCAGGGGGCATCCCGATTACCTGAATAATTACAGCGGCCCAGACTGGATGACCTATCTGCTGCTCCCTGAAGGTATGGATCCGGAGTATCTTGGAACAAGGATCGATGAATTATTCAAGGATAAATGGAAAACAATGTTCGATTATGAAGCGGTAAACAGTCTTCACCTGAGGCCCCTGAATGATATTTATTTCAGTTCGAACCTGGAAGCAGAGGCCAATACCTTCAATCATGGGAACTTGAACCTATTAAGGGTATTGATGGCCATAGCTCTTTTTATCCTTCTACTGGGGATCATTAACTATATCAACCTGACTACAGCTCGTGCATCCCTGCGGGCCAGGGAGGTGGGGATCAGGAAAGTAACCGGATCAACACGATCCTGGCTGGTCTCCCAGTTCCTGGTGGAGGCAGTACTTGTTTCACTTATCTCTTTCCTTATCGGCCTTGCTCTGGTCTGGCTTTCATTACCCGGTTTCGGCCATCTGGCATCAGCCGACCTGCACATGCATTTTCAGCAATCACCAGGAGTATGGATCATTATTCTGGTGTCGGTCATCATTCTGGGAGTATTATCAGGGGTTTATCCGGCTTTATATATGACACATTTCCCTCCTGTGGTTTCATTATCGGGAGAGCGGTTCAAAGGGAAAGGATCCTTAATTTTGCGAAGGGCACTGTTGACCTTCCAATTTACCATCTCCATCATCCTTATCATTGGAGTGCTTGTCATTTTCAGGCAGTTAAACTATATGAAAACCACCGATCCGGGTTTTAATAATGAGCTGGTAGTCAATTTCAGGGGAGGAGGTTATTTATGGCAGTTCGATCATCAGAAACGACAGCTTATAAAAGAGATCCTTCTTCAGCATCCGGGTGTCAGAAAAGTGACTTTCTGCAGCAATATCTCGGGAGATGAACAAGCAGTGTCTTTTGATCCACGGGTAATTAACGGAATAGAAAAACACCCCGCATGGATGGGGATCGATCCCGACTTTCTGGACCTTTTGGAAATCGAAATGGGACCCGGACGGAACTTTTCGTGGGAGAGGTCCGGGGATTATATACCTGATGCGGGGGAAGGGATTGTTAAAATCCTTGTCAATGAGACTTTTATCCGTGAATATGAACTGGAGCCAGGGGGGAATCAGATCATCACATGGGACGGGGGATACCAGAACGAGATTATCGGTGTGATCAGGGACGTTCATTTTGAATCACTCCATGAACAGATCCAGCCCACCATACTGGCCTGGCAATACTTCTTACCCTACCTGACCATAAAGATCTTACCCGGGAATATACCAAAAACCCTGGAGGAAGTACAAGCCGATCTGGTTTCCATTTTTCCGGATTTTACCGAAGAGTTTTTTAAATATACCTTTCAGGATGAAACTTATGCCTCGCAATACTTCAAGGATGAGAATACGGCCAGGATCATCATAATTTTCGCTATTGTGGCGATAATACTAGCCTGCCTGGGATTGTTCGGCCTCTCCTCCTTCATGGCAGCCCGCAGGGTCAAGGAGATCGGGATCCGGAAAACATTCGGTGCCTCGGTTCAATCGGTTTTCCTGCTGTTGGCCAGGGAGTTTATCAAATGGATCATAGTATCAGTGGTCATCGGCACCCCTGTGGCCTGGATTATTATGCACCGGTGGATACAGAACTTCGCCTACCGTACTACCATCGCCTGGTGGATCTTTGCGCTGGCTATCCTTGTGGCTTTTATAGTTGCATTTGCCACCGTCACCTGGCAATCCTTGAAAACGGCCAGAGCTAACCCGGTTGAATCCCTGCAAAATGAATAATCCTGATCAGATTCATCTTAGCGAAGGGTCGCTCTTTTTGATTTGGGCAGGCTTTCAACCACCATATTGTATGAATGGTCAATCCACTCCTTTAGCAGGTTATTGCCTACGGTACCTTTAAGGTTAACTCCGTTCCAGTGTTGCTTATTAAAATGCCAGGCAGGGGTAACCTCAGGGTGCTGCTCCCGCAGTTCAATGGCCAGCTCCGGATCGCATTTCAGGCTGATGCCCCTGTTATCTTCAGACAGGTCAAGCAGGGCAAACATTTTCCCGGCCACTTTGAAGACCAGGGCTGTGTCGTTGAAAGGGAATCCCTCGGTGACAGCGGGTTTGGCAAGGCAGTAGTCGCGTATTTCTTCGATATTCATGAATGCAGTCAGGTGATCTTCCTGATATATTCTTCACAGGCATTGCCCAGGATTTCCTGGATTTCATTCCAACTGATGTCCTTATGCTTAATCATTTCGGGCCAGTCACTTACATCCACATCTTCAAAGTAACTTATACTTTTCAAGGCATGAAGAGCATTCCGATGTGAATATTTTGCATTGTAGTTTTTCAATAGCTTTTCAACATTAAACTCATTTTCATTCAGCATGAAGTACAGGTCGATGAAATCTTTAACCCTGGTGCCATCATTGGCAACAGAATTAATCTTCATTGCTGATATATCATCCAAAGATGCGATCCGGATATTTTCAATTATGATCGCATCACCAATTGAAGGATACTTATGAGTCAGAAGATCCACTTTGATTCCTGCTGAACTTCCTTTGATTGTATTTCTTTCAATATAATCCATCTGGAAAGAAAAATCAGATTCAAGTTTCTCCAGAAGCTGCTCTGCATCAAAATCCTTTGATGTAAACAAATCAATATCAACTGATTTCCTGTGTCCAATGATCAATGCGAGTCCAGTCCCACCCACCAGAATAAAATCTTTCAGATAGTCCTTTCCCTGAAGGGCACTGATTAATTCAAAAACTGTCTTATCTACAGATTCTTTTTGTAACATTTAAACTCGGCAGAATTTATCTGGTATGTTTTTGAAATGAAATGTATGGTTTTGTTGTCCAGATAACCAATTTTCTTGACTGATTCCCTGATTTCATCCCTGGTATAATACTGATTTACCGACTTAAACTCTTCAATGTTGCCCCTGGAAAATACCCTTTCGAGAATCAGTCTTTTATTCTTGTCTAGATCCAATGTGTGAGGTGGCACATCCCAAAATAGTGACTTGCGGAATCGTATCTTCTTTCCCTTTCCGCCAATTTCTATGTACTGTGTATCCACTTCTGGCATGACAAGAATGTACTGTAAATATACTAAATATCAGAGCTCCATGTTCTCTATTTATAATGGAATTAGTCGTGTTTGATCAAGTTCAGTGTGATTCATATTAAAGATTATGGTACAAACTTGCATTCTGATTGCACTTATGTAATCATCCAATATATCCAACTAAACTCCTAATCAATCGAGAACCTATTGTTACATTAAAAAATAACTGCTTTAGCGAGGCAGTAGTCTCAGATCTCTTCGATGTTCATGGTTTCAATTTAAGATTGAAAGTTAGAAAAATATTGCCATTTGAACCGTCCGGTAATTACTACTGAGCTGATTGTGATCGGGATGATCCCTGAACTGAAAAGATAATCTTCCGTAGTATGAAATGCTACAGCTTATCACATTCCAGGACCAACATGCCCATGAAGTGAAAGTACACATCAAATATAAATTGCAGAGAGAATTTATGCCATTTCAGACCAGCTACGGTCAGATACAAGTATTGAACATTTCATCTAATATGATGTTTAATATATCTTACCCCACCGACTATTGCTTAAATGGATGCAGCAATGGTTTCTCCAACAACATAAAGAAATCCAAAATCAAATTGGAGGTACAATTATGAAAATTGCAAAAGAGAACATTGAAATCAAAATGGAGATCCCAGGTGCCATTATTCGTCAGAGAACTAATTTCGGCGATGCAACAGGATTAGGAAAGATAAGCGGCGAGTACTTCAGTCTCTCTGCAGGAGTTGATACAACCCCTCTGTTCATGGGACTTGAAGGAGATTTGTGCCAGTGCCCGCACTGGGGTTATCTGGTGAGCGGTCAGCTGACTACTACCGATGCTGACGGGGTAAAGGAAACTGTCAATGCGAATGATTTGTTTTATTGGCCTGCGGGGCATAATGTGAAAGTCAACGCCGATGCCGAAATCGTCATGTTCAGCCCGCAACACGAACATACGCATGTCATCAATCACATGATCGAGATGGTTAAAAGTTAATATCATTACTCCTTCTTTTCTTTACAGTATATCAGAAGAACTTAATGATTTTATGGAAGTGATAGGCAGGTATAACTTCAGGGTTTAAAAATTTTTTCCAGGGCAGTGGGCAGATAAATCAGATCAAAGGGAGCATCATAAGCCAGGTACATCATCTGCCAGTCAGGATCGAACTTCTCTTTATAAGCCCACAGGCTTTTGTAGTGGCCGAACTGCCGGATGCGTTCATATGCCAGTTTGAGAACCCTTTCCTGAAGGTTTTCCGGCTCATCAATGCCTGAAAGGGGCACCATACCCATATTGCAGGCTTTAAATCCAGTGCTTCTGAGGTATTCAAACATTTTAACAAACAGAAAGTCCATGGTACCGTTTGGAGCATCTTCGGTCTTGCGCATCAGGTCGAAGTTGGCTTCATCGGGAACATAGTCCGGAATAAGATTAACAAATCCCACCACTTTTCCCTCCGGATTTTCCACGCTCAATATGGTCTGGTTCTTCAATTCTTTTTCATCAAATACTCCCTGAGAGAATACAAGTTCCGTGCGATCAGTCTCTTTCAGCCAGCCATCACTAACAGCTTTGAGCTGTTGAAGAAAAGCATCTTTCTGTGGAGGGGTATTTACATTGAATGTATACCCCAGCTTGTTAAGTTTATTCACCTCATTGCGCAATCCCCCTTTACTGCCGCCTGCCAGCGTCCAGGTTTCCAGGTTAATCACCGCAACCTCACCTATGGGAATCAGCTTTTTACCCAGTTTTTCAAAGTGCGCCTTTTTCACCTCCGGTATGCGATAGTAGGCCGAATGCAATCCATTTTGCCGGCAATAGTCATCAAATGCCTGAACATTCTTTGTCAATGTGATCTCATCTTTGCAAACAGGACATTCCAGCACAATCGCAAAATTGAGAGAGGTCTTAAAAGCAATAAACGCTTCATCATCCTGGCTGAACCAATATGTTTTATCGGCATATGTTTTGAAATAGTCGAGACTGCTGTTGCCATATTTTTCAACCAGTCCAACGGCCCTTTCCATGTCTTCAATTTCTTTGGTTGCAGGCTTTATTAGCAGGGGACGGAATAACAGATACACGCAGTAAGCCAGTGTAACCCCGCCCAGAAGGTTTAATCCAATCATCAGTTGTCGTCCGAAAGAAGTGGCCGGATTCAGATCAGAATTCAATAAGAAAAAGGTGCTGACAGATTCCTGGAAACTATTCCATAAACTATAATTCATATTGAAATGGCGGGGATTGAGCAGCCAGAAAGCGATGGTACCAAACAAAATTACAGACGATACCATCACAAAACCAGGGAAAAGGCTTCTTTTTGCCAATTTCAAATCGGGTTTTATAAAGTATTGACGACGCTGGTATATGAGGCTGCCAAGTGTAACCAGCGCCACTGTTGCTTCTTCCCAGTCAATCCCTTTGGTTAAATGGGCAATCAGCGAAACTCCACTTAAAAACAGTGCTGTGATCCAGGCATTTCGCAATCCTCTGACCAGATAGATAGATGTAGCGAGCATGATGATCCCCGTGAGAATGACCAGCCAGGTCGAAGCATCAATGACCCCCAACGGGATCATCCTGGACAGTGATGCCAGCCTTTCAGGCACCGCAGGAGTAATGCCAGAAATGATATTGACCAATCCGAGCAAAAACAACAAGAGCGCCGGGAACATGCGTACCACAATGTTGTCCCTTTTCGCCACCATAGCCAGAATCCCTAAAACCAGCACAGCCCAAAACTCAAAAAACCTGAATAGTAGAGCAACGGATAAAGCCAATACCGCGGATAATCCGAAAAGTGTCAGGGTATAGGTCAAAGCCGCCTCCACCGCACCGATACCCCTTAAAAAAGGCGAACTCATGAGCAACAGTAAGACAATGGCGTAACCAATGGTGGCCATGGCCAGAGTCGGGTCTCCACCCAGTGCTTTTACTGCAATATAGAGGTGAGAAATGCCAATGATTTCAATCAGGACCGATAATCCCACCACCAGCCAGAATCTTTTCCGGTCGAAAGCCTGTTGGCTCATTTCGTTGAGCACCTGAAAAAATTCAGGGGACCGTTTCTCTAAAAAATGATACATCCTACCCTTGCGCAAAAAACTGATGACCGTAACGGTCAACACTCCCAGCAGGATAATGACCAGTAAAACCCCGATTATCATCTGTAATGAAACACGTTGCTTCAATAACAACCAGGCCAGGGCCGGCAACCCGATGATAATACCGGACAGGATGGAACAGATAGAGAATAGAGAGGATGCATAATAAATCTGGGTTTTACTTACACCATCCTTTCGCTCAACCGACTCATTGAAAAACAACATATTTGTCACAACCCCCGCAGGCAGGAATACACTGACCAGGTTCCGTTTCAGATAGAGGTTTATGCCTGTACTCAACCTTATTTCTTCATGTATGGCTTTGAAGCTTTGCTGGTACATCATCCCCTGCACGATTATAAAAGCAACCATTAGCAATAAACCCCATAGCAACCATACCGGTTTTGCATGGGCCAATGTTCCCCTTACACCAGAAAGTTCTCCTATTTCGTGCTTAATAAAGAAAATGCCCAGTGCAACGAAAAGCAGGCCAAACGCAATCTGAAGAATAATTTTTTGGTGTTGCCTGATGGAATGAATTAGGGGCTGCATAAATAGATCAGATAAAATCAATTACCAAAGTTAACCTTTACCAGTTAACTGTAAATTTATCTGTGTTCTTGTTCATTAACTCCCTTCATAAACAACTCCATGGAAACATATATAGGTGAAATATCAAACAAAGAATTTCCTGGTAATAAATATGATCAATTGTCCCACTATTGGGAACAACTTCTTATTTTTATATAAAAGAATTTCGGGATCCATATTGAAATAGAATCAAAGATCAATGTCCAAGAAAAAACTGGGTGTATTATCCTCAACAGCTATTTGCGGAAACGATATCAGTTCATCGGTTCTTTATGTATCTGCCCTCTCCATAGGTTTTGCTGGACAATATGCCTGGATCACCCTGTTGATCGTGGCATTCGTCTTGTTTCTTTTTAGAAAAATTTACGGGGAAGTTGTTGGCGCCCTGCCATTAAATGGGGGGGCCTATAATGCCTTACTCAATACCACCAGTAAGTCAACAGCCTCTCTGGCTGCCACCTTAACCATTTTATCCTATATGGCAACAGCGGTGATCTCTGCCAATGAAGCCATGCATTATTTTCAGGGTATTTTTCATGGGTTGCCTATCATTCTTGCAACAATCAGTTTATTGTTAATATTTGCCTTGCTGGCCATAATGGGCATTACAGAATCAGCGAAAGTGGCTACGGGGATTTTCATATTTCACCTGTTTTCCCTCTCCCTGCTATCCCTATTTATTTTAATCTTTTTAGCAAAAAACGGCTTTGGCCAATTCCAGTCAAATTGGAACTTTCCGGTTGAGGGAAGCATCACCATGGCTATATTTTTTGGTTTTTCCGCTTCGATGCTTGGAATATCCGGCTTTGAGAGTTCTGCCAATTTCGTTGAGGAACAAAAACCGGGCGTTTTCCCCAAGACCCTGCGAAATATGTGGCTCATCGTAAGTATTCTGAATCCTTTAATGGCTTTCCTGGCATTAAGTATTATTCCAATATCAGAAATCAAAACCGAATATTCAACCACACTTTTGTCCCATATGGGCCACCTTTCTGCAGGACAATGGTTAGCCACTGTCATATCACTGGACGCTGTGCTGGTACTAAGCGGGGCTGTACTGACCTCCTATATTGGCGTAACAGGCTTACTGGAAAGGATGGCACTTGACCGGATATTGCCTCAATTTTTCTTAAAAAGAACCGGAAAAGGCAGCTCTCCCAGAATTATTATTTTGTTCTTCATTCTTTCCATTTCTGTTTTATTAATCACCAAAGGAAATGTAGCGAGGCTTGCCGGGGTCTATACGATCTCATTTTTATCCGTGATGTTTCTGTTCGGATTTGGAAACATCCTGCTTAAAGTTCGAAGGGCCAAACTTCCAAGACCCGAATCTGCCAACTGGCTGAGCGTATTGTTGGCAATGATCGCGGTCATTGTTGCACTGGCGGGAAATATTTTAATGAAATCTGAAAGCACGGGGCGCCATCAAATGTCAGAATATTTCTTGCGTATTTTATTCCGGCCATCATCCTTATTTCAATATTACTCAACCGGGTCCGTATTTTAAGAGCCTCGCTCGGGGTGGTCGTTTATATTTTCATCAATTTTAAAGATTGGTTCTTAAAGATAACCACCCGCTTAAACAAGATGATCGATGCGATCAATGCCCAACAATTTGTGTACTTCGCAAAACGGGATAATATCGCGGTTCTGAATAAGGTGATGCTTTACATAAAGAACAATGAGAGTACAAAGAATTTGAAGATTGTTCATGTGGTTGATCCATCCAAAAAAGATGAAGCTGATTTCATAAAAGACTTTAAAAAGGTTGTTGTAATAATTAATGAAGAGTATCCGGAAATAGAAGTAACAGGCGAAATCGTTGAAGGAGTTTTTGGTCCTGAACTGATAAAAAAACTTATGTAAACAGTGGCAAATTCCGATAAACTTCATGTTCATTGCATCCCCCGGTGATCATTTCCCATACAGGGTGGAGGAACTGGGTGGTGTGAGATTGATTATATAACCATCTTAAAAGCAAGGCGCTGGCGCTGGCAGATCCAAAAGTGGATTTTGGATTAATGTGTGCGATTTAATTTCCTTTGTCTATTCCCATTGAGAAAAAGAGCGAATTAGAACAATTCAGCAAGAGGGCCAATAAACTACCCGATTCATCCCCTGTTTAACATATTTCCATTTCAACAGTTACATAATCCTATCTTTGTCACATACTTCTACTATGAAAGTATGGTGCAGTTTCGCCTGATTTTTTTGGCCTGGATATTTTTGACTAGCCTGACGATGGTCACATCTGCTCAGGACAATCTTGATATTCGTAAAATCGGGATTACCGGCAATGATTCAATTCGGAAGGAAGTTCTGTTAAAGCAGATGAACACAAAACCCCGTGCATTTACCGGAAAATTAAAGTTCTGGGAGAAAGGCACCGGATTTAACCATTTCACTTTTGAAGAGGATATCACCCGACTGAAAAAGTACTATCAACAAAATGGATTTCTGGAGCCGGAAATTACGTATGATCTGTTGGCTAATAAAAAAAACAGGAAACTTGACATTCATATTCATATCAGCCAGGGAAATGCTGTCAAAATAGGTCAGATCAACCTCTCTTTGATGAATGATTCAGCGAACAATCAACTGATTGATTCACTTAATAAAGCTATACCTCTCAAACCTTCATCCCGATTTCAGGACGAAAATATAATCTCTTCCGAAAAAATTATCCGTGATATATTTGCCTGCCCTCGGCTATCCTTTCGTTACGGTTGAAAGGGATATTATGCTAAATCAACAAACATACTCTGCTGATATCCTTTTAAAGATTGATCCGGGCAGCAAAAGCTATTTCGGTCAAATTCAGATATTGGGCGATTCACTGATCTCCAGGATAACTGATCAGTAAACATATTGGAATAAAAAACGGGGATGTTTTTTCACAAACCAAACTGGAGGAAACTCAGGAAGAGTTGTTTGATATGGCACTTTTCCGCTACGTCACAATCCGGGCATTGATGGATAGCGTAAAAAATGACACAGTGCCCATTATCATCCAACTCAAAGAGCTTCCACGCTGGTCACTTAAAGCCGGCATTGGTTATGGAACCGAAGATAGAATAAGAGTTTCTGTATTGCTCACACGATTGAATTTTTTAGGGGGTGGCCGCACGTTCATTGTTAAAGGACAACATTCCTATTTTGTACCCTTAAGCGTTGAATCTAAATTTATCCAACCCGATATCTGGGGCAAAGACCTGGACTTCATTTTAAATCCGTTTTTTTCTCGTGAAAGGGAAGACAGTTATGTGGTTGACAGATTGGGAACATCCGGTACCTTACAGAAGGAGTTTACCAAGAAAACTTCGGCTTATATTTCATATTCCTATGGGAAAGATAAAGTGGATTTGACAAACATCGACCTGGCGTTACCTATTGAAAATCAGGACAACCTTAATCGCACAAAATCGGGGATAACCCTGGGATTTAATCGAAGCACTACCGATAACCTTTTTTCCCCAACGAAAGGATGGAAAACAGACGGAAGCGGCAACTTACATGGGCATTGGATTCAACTCCCAGTATCATTACTATAAAATAATGGCTGAGGTGGACTATTATCACTCGCTTTGGAAGAATGTGATTTTAGCCACCAAACTGAAAAGTGGTATCATCAAACCAGTTCAGGGAGATCTGTTCGCACCCATTGAAGACCGATTTTTAATGGGTGGTGCTCAATCCTTGACGGGGCTGGGGACGAAATCAGATTTCACCGGTCAACCTGGCAGGAGACAAACTGGGAGGAAGCAGTATGCTGGAGGGTAGTGCCGAACTGAGGTTCCCTTTGTACGGAATTTTTTCCGCGGCTGTGTTTATGGACATTGGAAACGTTTGGCTAGAATCATGGGATTTTAATTTACCTGGACTGCAATATGACTTTGGTTTGGGATTACGTGTAAAAACCCCGGTGGGCCCCATCCGGCTTGATTTGGCAACACCTATCTTTAATGAAAAGTTTAGCACCCAATTTTTTATAACAATCGGGCATGCGTTTTAATTTTAAAATAGCAGATAGTCCTTGGAGGAATAATCATATTCCTTGCAATTCTGATTTTATGCCTCTCAGCATGGAGTATTCAATTCATGGCTTGCAAAGAACCTTTCGTCGATTACAAATCAAACACATGAATGGGACGCTGACCATTAGAGGAAATTGAAGGAAATCCACTCTCACATTTTTTTATCAGGAACGCTGCGTATTTTACAAAACGGAAAGTCTGTACTTGAGATGGACGAATTGGAAATTGATTATAAGCCATGGAAAGTTATAGGAAAAAAACTTCAAACCGATGATCTGCGAATCAATGGAATCAGGATTTTTTTGGTGGAAGAAACCGATAGTCATGTGGAACCTGCAAAAGCTTTTTGTGCCTTCCAGTGCAGCTCCGATTGATACCATGGTTCACCCTTCTCCCTGGAATATCGAGATGGCAGATATCAGGATCAGTAATGTTGAAGCCAGCATCATTCCAAAGGACAGCTTAAAAGCGATTCCCCGCTTCACTGGAATTCGATGCTTCCCTCAAATTTGCATATCAACATGGGTATATGCAGCTGGACTTGAGTCAATTTGAATTGATCACACAGAAGCCGGCTCTGGAAATTAATCACCTGGCATTCCAGGCCCTGTACACCGATTCTGTAATCACCTGGAATAATTTTGAACTCCAACTTCCTCACTCCAATATTCATTCAGAAGGCTCAATCCCGCTTAAAGAACTTCAGTTTTCGCAATTATCCTTTAGCGCTGCCCCTCTTGATTTTGATGATTTGGCCGGCTGGATACCCGATATTCACGGTAATCCGGCAATCAAGTTGCAAATTAGTAACGAAGGCAGATTCAGTAATATAGATTTTGAAATCATCCAGGACAATCAATCCGCGACAATCCAGGGCAGGATTTCGGATTTGGATAGTATCACCAACCTACAATTTCCTGCTGGATGTTGATAGTATAAATGGCGAATACTGGACCCATGAACCGGAATTAAAATCCAATATCAAAGGACAACTTGAGGTGACCGGCCGGGGATTTGATTTCCGGCAAAATAGCATGATTGCGCGTGCGCAATTTGCAGATTTGAAGTACGAAAATTACGAATTTAAGGATTTCCTGCTCTTCATCGAAAAGAATGATGAGCTACTCAAAGGCAATGTGAAAGCCAATACCATTTTCGGAAATGTTGGATGCGAGATTCATATGGAAGACATTTTCAATTCCCCTGTTTATGATGCCACATTACAATTCAGGCATATTAATCTGGCAAAACTTACATTAAACAAGAAACTGGAATCATCGATCAATCTGGAAATTCAGGCAAATGGTGAAGGCTTTGTACCCGGTAAAGTCGATGCGGACTTTAGGATAAAGTCAAATAAATCGGTGCTGTTTGACCAGCCAATCACAGATTTCGATAGCAGAATTGTACTTCATGGGGAAGAATACCAAATTGAAGGATTCCGGATCGAAACTCCCTATCTGCTGGCGATTTTATCCGGGAAGGGAAATCTATATGACTATAACCAGCTCCAATTTAACCTGAAAGTAAAGAACGTGGAAAAAACTGCGGAAGCACTTGGGATTGGAACCCATCAAGGTAGAGGGAGAAATGGATGGCAGCCTGACAGGACCGGCCAGTGAACTTGCTTTTATCTCAAATATCGAGATTGCAAACTTGAGTACCGATTCTCTTTTACTGAGGAATGTCAGTGCCCACCTTGGCTCCCGTTTTTCCGTCAAGCTGCCATTCACCGGGATCGAATCTGTCAGTTGGTCGAACAGGGACTCTATGAACTTTCTGAAGAATTTGTATTTAAAAACTGAAACTGCTCTGGATTTCGCCTCCTTTGGAAAGTACTACTTAGAAGAGGCATTACTCAGTCTGGAGAAAAAGGAAGAAGCTCTGGAGGGAAGATTGACTTCAAATTCTCTGGTTGGGTATGCTTGAATCACATTTTAATATCGGACATATTTTTTCAACGCCCGATTACCAAATAAAAACTTCCATTACAAATCTTGATCTTTCAAAAATCACAAAAAATGAGTGACTATCAATCAGATATAAACCTCGAAATCAACTTAGATGGGAATTGGAATTGAACTCGAGATCATTGAGTGCCGGTCTCGAACTCCGATCGGAGGGATCATCGATATTTGGCTGGCCGGTGGATGATTTTAACTCCAGAATAAGTATAGATGAGAAAAACTATCTTTTGGAAAGATTCAAGTGTGGAAACTCCTTTCGCTGTAGCTTCTGTAACTGGTGCCGGTAATTGGATTAATAGCAACAACCTGGTATTTGAACTGAAAACCAAAGACGGCGGGAAAATCCCTCCCTTATTTGGACCAGGAAACATGCAGTTTAGTGCCCAGATGAATGGGCAACTTTCCGGACCTCACGATTCGCTGAAAATTTCATCAGAACTGAACATAGCAGAATCTTGCGTTCGACACAATTCATGTGGAAAAACTCTTCGCTGACGCTGAAGTACAGATTATAGACAGTACATATTCCGGCTTTCTCAATATGCAACTGATTGATTCCAGGATCCAGGATTTTAAATTGAAAAATGGTACAGCTGACAAGCAATTTCAATCAGAAAATGGCCGATAATTCATTCACTTTTTTTGCCAATGATTCATTACAACGGGAAAGTTCTTTCAGAAGTTCATTTCAGCAATAATCCATCCCTTTATCTTCCGGAAATCGACATCGATTATCTGGGTGACCAATGGAAAGGGGGCAGCGATTCCAGTTATATCCGATTTCAGAAAGGATTCCATCGAAATTAACGAATTGGAAATTACTTCGGAAGAGAGTGCATTGAAAGCCGATGGGATACTTGCTTTCCGTGGATCCGAGGACCTTCATTTAGAAATGCAGAAACTTTAACCTCATCAGTATTCCCGGGCTACAAATTTTTCCTTATCCGGTTTCGGGTACTGTTAACGCCAGGTTAGATATTGCAGGTACTGCGGAAAATCCTGTTATACCAGGCAATATTGATATTTTTGAGCCGGTAATTGACACCCTCAGCTTCAGTAGATTTTATACGAATTTCGGATATTCCAATGAAAAACTAACCCTTGAGAGTTATCTCAACGACTAACTCACACAATTGGTCTATGCCGACATGGAGCTTCCGCTTCATGTTTCCTTTACAGATAGCATTTCCCTCCTCAGAGATAACAGCCTGTTTCATGCCAACATTGTCCTTGATCAATTATACCTCAACCGATTCAATAGTTTTATACCACTTAAGGGTGCCGAAGCCAATGGCCTTCTCTACAGCAAATATTGGTATAACCAATACCATTGACAATCCCCTTATAAATGGTAATCTTTTATTGGATAAGGGCGCCTTCAGTTATAACAAGCTGGGCATCAATTACAACAACATAGAATTACACAGCCACTTTAACGATACCCTGTTTTATCTCGACAGCCTTGACATTCTTTCCGGAAATGGAGACCTGAAATTGAAAGGATCGGTTGAAATGGGATCTTTAATTTCCGGTGAAGTGAGAAGGGTCTCTCTTAACTTGAAAGGACAGAATTTCAAAGCCTTCGATTCTGAAATGCTCAGAGCTGTTATAAATACGAATCTTGATTTGAGTGGTAATCTGGAAAATCCTGTCTTCAGCGGCAATCTTACTGTATTGCGTTCGGCGTTCAACACTGACCTGTTCCTGAAAGAATTCAACCGCGTACACGAATCTGATCAACCAATGCTTGTCCTTGCCCGGAGCGAAGCAGAAAATATTGATTTCAATGCTGTAACAAAAAAGGACAATACCCCTAAACCTCCCCCGGATATATACAAAAACCTCACCGGGCAATTTGATATTGTAATCCCCAGGAATACCTGGGCAAAGGGGAAAAACATGAATTTCGAACTTGCCGGGACCCTCAAAGCCATAAAAGAAGGTGAACAGATTGATCTATTCGGATCGATGCAGGTAAAAAGAGGATATTATAAAATCTATGGGAAACGGCTTGAATTTGAAAAGGGGGAAGTAACCCTGACCGGCGGAAAACCACTCAATCCTGCAGTCGACTTTTTAATGGCTTATAAATTTCGCGATCCGGATCATATGATGCGGAAACTTACCGTGAATGTTTCAGGCAGGGTTTCGAAACCGGATATTAAGTTTTATCTGGACGACCAGACTATCGAGGAAAAAGATGCCATTTCATACCTCTTATTTAATAAGAATACCAATCAGCTCGACGCCCGTGAAAATTCTTTGGTAATGAAAAACAATCTCGATGTTGCAAGAGATCTGACTATCGGCCAATTATCGAACGTGGTTAATGACGTGCTGCAGTCATCGCTTGGCCTGGATGTAATTGAAATATCCGGAAAAGGCGGTTGGACCCAGGGGAGTGTCTCTGTGGGGAAATATATCTCCAACAACCTGTTCCTTAATTATGAACGCACTTTTTCTCTCGATAAAAAGGACAAAATAATTGAACCTCAGAAAATATCACTTGAGTACCAGATATATCGATCGCTGTTTTTGCAGGCCATCAACCAGAGCACAAATTCCGGATTCGACTTTATTTTAAAGTGGACATGGAAATAGTTTAGTTATCTTTCCTGGGATAACTTTTTTCATACACCTTATGTTGCCTCTCTTTACCCAGCACTTCTACGTTCGTATTAAAGATTTTTTCTTTTTCCTCACCCTGAAAATGATAAAAATGACTCCACCCAGTATAAGCAGTATTCCGATTACATACTTTTCAATATTCTCAATATGGCTGAATTTTGATTTGAGAACCTCTCCGAAAAGATAGCCAATGGTACTGTATGTGATTCCCCAAATCAAGGTGCTAATAGCGCTAAGAATCAGAAATTTGCTTGTTTTGGTTTTGCTTGCCCCAATGACCAGGGGTGCTATGGTCCTGAATCCATACATAAACCTGTATACAAGGAATATAAGTATGGGATACTTGTCTAATTTACGATCAATCACCACATATTTATCTCGAAAGTGTGCGTTCTTATTCAACCAATCCTTGCCCTTTTTTCTTCCAAGAAAAAAGTAAAATGTATCTGAACTGTAGGTCCCCGTCAAACCTATGGCGATGACAATCCATAGCTTTAAATGACCATGATGAGCGGCAATGACCGAGGTGATCATCACCATCTCTCCTTCAAAAAAAATCCCTGCAAAAATGCCTATGTAAATCAAAATTACATGCATCAGTCAACTTTTCTAAATCCAGGGATGATTATTCCCAGGGGTTTATCGTAATTAAAATAACTCCCCGACCAATCAATGAATGTCCTTAGTTTATTCCTAAATCCTATAAGGGACATAATGTGGATAAACATCCATACAAACCAGGCGAACAATCCCTGAAATTTCCATTTTGGCAAATCGACCACTGCTCTCTTCCTGCCAATGGTAGCCATAACTCCTTTATCCTTATATACAAAAGGAACCATAGGATTCCCCGATAGCAGAAGTTTGATATTATTCGCCAGGTGCTTTGCTTGCTGGATCGCCACAGGGGCTAACATAGGTAAGCCTTTCGGATGGCTATCTGAAACAAAAGCAGCCACATCTCCAATGGCGTAAATATAGGTGCTCCCGATAAGCCTGTTAAACGCATCCACCTGGAGTCTTTTCCCTGCAAGATATCCATCCTGCTTTATTCCTGCAATCATTACAGGTTTAACTCCTGCAGTCCATATGACTGTATCTGCCCTGATGGAATCTCCATTTTCCAGGATAAGCTGGCTGCCATCATAACTTTTTACGTGTGCGGCTGTTTTTATATGATCCCCAGGTTTTCCAGGTATCTGAGTGCATGATCTGGAGCTTCATCTGACATGACTGATAAAAGCCTGGGAGATGCTTCAAATAAATAGATGTGCATCCGGGTTAAATTCAATTCGGGAAAGTCCCGTGGAAGTACATATTTTTTCATTTCAGCAATCGCCCCTGCAAGCTCCAGACCTGCCGGACCTCCTCCTATAATAGCCACATTAACTGCTTCTTCCTGTTCCAGAGGATTCTCAATGATTAAAGATCGTTCCAGGTTCTGCATAATCTGGCTTCTGATATTAAATGCATCGGTAAGAGATTTCAGCGGCAGTAATTGATCTTTCACCGGTTCAAAATCAAAGTAGTTGTTTGTGCTTCCCATCGCCAGAACCAGGTAATCGTATGATAGATCACCCATGGATGTTTTAACTATTTTCTCTGTTTCAAGTACTGAATTTACTTCGGCCATTCTGAAAAATACGTTATTCATTTTTCTGAATATTTTCCTGACGGGGTGTGCAATGTTATCAGCTTCAAGTCCGCCTGTTGCCACCTGATAGAGTAAGGGCTGAAACGTATGATAATTATGCTTATCAACCAACAGGATCTCAACTTTGAGTTTACTCAACTCTTTTGCCAGTGTAAGCCCACCAAATCCGCATCCAACGATAACGATCCTGGGGACTTTATTCAGAGTTGTCATTTTCAATATGAAATTTATGCAGAATGCGATGTGCGATGGGAGCGAAAAAGATGGCTATCGTTGTTAAGAAAACAATTCCACTGAATAAGGCATAAAACGAAGAGAACAGCTTCGAGGCAATGCCTATTAAAAAAAGCGTATATGAAAAGTTTTTTACGACCCTCTTTATAAACAGAGAGAAAGGGAGCAGGTTGTTTTTTTTGTGTTCAAACATTTTCCTGTTGTTTTTCTTTATTGACAAGATACTTAAATATCCTGTTTCGGTTGTCTGGGGAAGAGAATTGAAAGCAGAAATTCCGTATCTTGAATGGAGAAAAGGCGTGGAATATTTTAAAAGAAAACAGATTAATTTTTTTTAATAGAAAATAAACTATGATCTATACAATCACACTAAATCCCGCTCTGGACCGCAATATCTGGATAAAGAAGATCAAACAGGACGATTCCAACCGTATTCATAAGGAGGAGCGCTACGCCGCCGGAAAAGGTATCGATGTTTCACGTGTACTAACTTGTCTTGGAGTCAGGAACAAAGCGCTGGGGTTTGTTGGGGGATTTGACGGTGATGAAATGGAAGGAAGATTGATCAATGAGGGAATCAGCTGCGATTTCACCAAAATATCGGGTGAAACCCGCACGAACATTGTCATCTATGATATGGGGAAAAATAGTCAAACCATCTTTAGTGCATCCGGCCCGCAGATCATGCCCTTTGAATTGATTAATATCATTCGTCAGGTTGAAAAACTTGAGAACCCGGAAATTGTCATCATCAGCGGGAGTCTTCCGCCTGGTATCCACCCTGAGATATATAATAAGATAATGGAAATTGCAAGGAACAAGGGTTCAAAAGTTATACTTGATACTGATGGTGCTGCGCTGAAGACGGGTATTCAAGTATCTCCTGACGTTATCAAACCAAATGTTCATGAACTGGGCCGCCTGGCTGGGCAGGAACTTAAGAGTATCAAAGAGATTATTAGCACAGCGCAAACTTTCTGTGACCAGGGTACAAGTATTGTAATGGTCTCTATGGGTGCCAGGGGAATACTTCTGGTAGGTAAAAAAGAACGATACCTGGCAGTACCTCCTCAAGTGAAGGTGGTCAATACCATCGGTGCAGGCGATTCTGCAATCGGAGGATTTGTTTTCGGGACAGCATCAGGTAAATCAATCCAGGATGCCCTTATCTGCGCTGTAGCTGCAGGTACTGCAACCACACTGCGACCCGGACCGGCTTTATGTACTAAGAATGATTTCCTTGAACTGGTTCCGAAGATCAAGCTTTATAAGGAAGAAGAGATTATCAAAGCTCTTTAAATAATAAATGTAAGCTAGCCAGTGATTATGTTTGTGCGCTTATCCTGCAGTATTATATGACCTGAAGATTGCAGAATGTTTTTATATTTGAGATCTGCCTTTTATAATTTTTGGCATTGGTAAGGAACTAATTGAAGAATTCCCCAATGATGAAACACGCATTAATGTTTCTCGCAGTCCTGGGTCTCATGTTCGCCGAATATACCGCTTTTGCACAGGATCAAAATATCATCTATGACGGTCAGTTTGATTTCACATGGGAATTTAACAACAGTTCTGGCTTAACGGATACGGCCAGGATCAGTCGCCCGGTAAAAACTGGAATGTTTCGAAACCGATCCCCAAAGGGCAAAAGTGCTATTGAAGATGGCGACCGGATATTAGCTATAAACGGGTCCTCTTACCTGAGATCTGAGAAAGACAGTTCAGAAAGCTATGGCCTGGAGGCCGGACCTGCATCCAGGACGTTTGAGTTTGAGGTTTACAGGAACAGCATGGATTCGGTTATGCGGATTCCTGTGACGAAAGGAACAGATATTACAAGAGAGTTCCCTGTATACTATGTTGATTACCTTACAGATAGTTCCAGAAACCTTACATTGAAAGATATACTCAGGGATTCTGTACAGGAACTTTTCGTGAAAGGAGCAGAATTTAAGGACATGATCTATGCTGCGTTCTCCGGGACTCAATGTATCTGGATTAGGGTAAATATTGAATCCCGGTTATCTACCGACCTGACTTATGTGCTCGTGTTTTCCGGTTCAGTTAAGGACACAATTTCGGCTTACTCTCGAAGTCAATCCGGGGAATGGATTACCCAGTACGCAGGGATGGCATTTTCCGAAGACCTTAGGGGTTTAGTTTACAAGGACTGGTCCGCAGTTACGTTGAATCTGAGTAACAGAGGGGTGAATACCATTTATGTCAGGATTTGCTCTGATAATTTGGCCAATCTCCGTAACAGCTATCTACAATCCCTGGAATACCTCCATGAAAATGACACGAAAGAAAGGACCATCTTCTCACTCCTCGGAGGAATGTTGTTGCTGATCACGCTTCTTTGTATCCTGATATACGTCTTTACCCGGGCCAGATCGTACCTTCTGTTCTTCCTGTTTGTTGCCGGTTATGTCATCCTCGCTGTAGCCGGAAGCAGGTACCTGGGAGAATTGGATCATACCTTCCCCTATACCATAACCAGAAACTTTTATGATCTTATATCAATACTTCCTGTGATATTTTTCCTAATGTTCGGTACGAATTACCTGGAAATCAGGACTAAATATGAAAATTGGTATAAAGTGATTATCGCCACTCTGGGCCTGCTGGTATTCAGTGCTGTTATGCTTACCGCTGGTGATCTGATTTACAATAATTCTGGTTATAATAAATTACTCTCAATCACATCTATAATAAATGAGTTTACTGGCAATTACCTGTCCTATATTGTTCTAGTAGTTCCCTCTTTACGAAGAATCAGGAGAAGAGATAACAAAGGCTGGTATTTACTGCTGGCCAGTTTGTTTTTTATTGTTCTGGCAGTCGCAGAGGATTATTTTTATCCGGGAAACTCATTGAAAAGCCTGGTATTCGGCCTGAATTCTATTGATCCGAGGATTTTCCTGATGAGCTCTGCTGAATCAGTTGGAATCATTGTAATGTTCTTAATCTTCGCAATAAGGCCGTATAGATCCTGAAACTCAACAATAACCAGTAGTTTGTCCGGTCTCTTACTCATCATTTCAAAGGAATTTGCTCCTCCCATCATCATAACGGCAGTTCCGGTTGCCTGCATTGAATTAACATTCAGGATATTCTTTTGTCCCACGGCTTTATAATGCAATTGGAGGATCTTGTCCAGATCCTGGGCGATAGTAAATGATATAGCCGCAAACGCAATCTGAATTCCTTTTGGTAGCAGAATTTTGGATATTCCCAAAGTATTTAAAGATTTGTGCATAAAAACAACGGTGAAAATTATTGCATTTGTACTTTTATAGTTTTTTAGGATTTAGAGCCATATGCGGAGCATGGATGCTGATCCCATTGGAGGAAAGTTCGGGTTTCCACAGGAACTCCTGAACGGAACCCCGCTCAATTCATACTTTTGAGAAACAAATGAAAGCCATAATTTGGACAAAGTACGGGCCTCCGGATGGTCTTCAGCCAGGGGAGGTCGAAAAACCTGTTCCCGGAGACAATGAAGTTCTGATAAAGATCCATGCCTCAACGGTAACAGCGGGCGACTGCGAGATGCGAAGTCTTAAATTCCCTCTTCTCCTGGGTCTTCCCATGAGAATCTATGCAGGCTGGAGGAAACCCAAAAGAATAACCATCCTGGGTCAGGAACTGGCAGGAAAAATTGTATCAATCGGTAAAGATGTGGCCCTTTTTAAGGAGGGTGACATGGTCTTTGGTTCCACCGGTCCAACCATGGGCGGGTATGCCGAATACATATGTCTGCCGGAAGAACCGAAAGAAGCTTTCCTGGAGATAATTCCGGAAAATATAACCCCTGAGGAAGCCGCTACCATTCCTGTAGGCGGACTTGAGGCTCTGTATTTTCTGAACAGAATTAATCTCAGGGCCGGTCAGAAGATCCTGATCAACGGTGCCGGCGGTAGCATCGGTACTTATGCAGTACAGCTTGCCAGATATTATAAGGCTGAAGTGACTGCTGTGGACAGCACCGGGAAACTGGATATGCTCCGTTCCATTGGCGCAGATCATGTGATTGATTATACCAGGGAGGACTTCTCAGGAAGCGGTAAAACCTATGATGTGATCTTTGATGTGGTTGGGAAAAGTTCATACTCACGCGTTATGAGATCACTATCAAAAAAGGGTTTTTTTCTTCTGGCCAATCCCTCGTTCCCAAAAATATTCCGGTCGATATGGACCTCCCTGACTGGAAGCAGGAAAGTAGTATTCGGGTTCGAAAAGAGAAATAAGGAAATCCTGACCCTTCTAAAAGAGCTCATTGAGTCCCGAAAACTGATACCGGTAATTGACCGCCGCTATCCGCTGGAACAGGTTGCCGAAGCTCACCGGTATGTGGAAACCGGGGAGAAAAAAGGAAATGTTGTAATAATTATTGGGCATTAACTATCACCAAAACCGATCTGAAGGAGATACTTTTAAAATTGGCGGACTGCCATTATTTTTATTCGACCTCCGGATAGAATGCATTTTCAATGTGCTCAATCTCAGCATGCCCAGATTTGTAGATCACTGCAATCACATCAAAACGGGTGGGCATCTTCACGTTATGAAGCCAGATGAAGGCTTCAGTGGCAAGGATGATATGACGCTGCTTTGGCAGATCTACCACCTCGGAGGGTAAATTGACCAGATTATCCACCCTGGACTTCACCTCCACAATCACCAGCTCACCGCGGTATGTGGCCACCAGGTCCAATTCTTTCCGGCCCCACCTCCAGTTGGTCTTCCAGATACGATACCCGCTGGCCATAAATAGCGGGCCACAAGTTGTTCCGCATTCCTTCCGGTTGTACACTGATTCACTACTTTCATAACTATCTGCGCTTAATGATATTTACCTGTTCATGTGACCAGGGATTCTTTGATCAGCGGATGATTTAATCACTATCTTTGTGCGTTCCCAAATGAACTCAAAATGACAACAAAAGCATTCAAAAGATACCTGATCACCTCTGCCCTGCCCTATGCAAACGGACCTCTTCACCTGGGTCACCTGGCCGGGGTTTATGTGCCTTCTGATATTTATGTGCGATACCTTCGTCAGCAGGGACAGGGATGTGATCTCCATTTGCGGATCCGACGAGCATGGTGTTCCCATCACCCTGAAAGCCCGCAATGAAGGAACCACCCCCCAGGCTGTGGTGGACCGCTATCACCAGCTGAATAAAAAATCTTTTAAGGACTTTGGGATCTCCTTTGATATCTACTCCCGAACTTCAAATAAGGTGCATTACGAGACTGCTTCGGAGATTTTCAGAACCCTTTATGAGAAAGGGATTTTCATCGAAAAGAGTTCAGAACAATATTACGATGAGGAAGCCTCCCACATTTCTGGCCGACAGGTATATTACGGGGACCTGTCCCCATTGCGGGAATCCATGTGCCTATGGGGACCAGTGTGAGCAGTGCGGCACTTCCCTCAGCCCGACCGACCTGATCAACCCTGTATCAACCATCAGCGGGAGTCAACCCATATTAAAAGAAACCAGGCACTGGTTCCTGCCCCTGGATAAATATGAGGGGTGGCTGAAGCAATGGATCCTTGAGGATCATAAGGAGTGGAAACCCAATGTATACGGACAGTGTAAATCATGGCTGGACCAGGGCCTCCATCCCAGGGCCGTGAGCCGCGACCTGGACTGGGGTGTTCCCGTACCGGTTGAAGGTGCAGACGGAAAGGTACTCTATGTCTGGTTTGATGCCCCCATAGGTTATATTTCAGCCACCAAGGAGCTGACGCCCGAATGGGAAAAGTACTGGAAGGATGAAGAAACCAGAATGGTACATTTTATCGGGAAGGACAACATTGTTTTTCATTGCATCGTATTTCCAACCATGCTGAAAGCAGAAGGCAGTTATATCCTTCCCGACAATGTCCCGGCCAATGAATTTCTGAACCTGGAGAATGATAAGATCTCCACTTCCCGAAACTGGGCTGTCTGGCTGCATGAATACCTGGAGGACTTTCCCGGAAAACAGGATGTGCTCAGGTACGTGTTGTGCGCAAATGCCCCGGAGAACAAGGACAACGATTTCACCTGGAAGGATTTCCAGAACCGGAACAATAATGAACTGGTGGCTATTCTGGGTAATTTCGTGAACCGGGCCTTTGTCCTTACCCATAAATATTTTGATGGCATGGTACCCGAAATCACTCTCCTGAAAGATTCGGACAGGGCAGTGCTGGATGAGATCGGAAAGATAGGCAAAAGCGTTGAAGCAAGCCTGGAGAGTTTCCGCTTCAGGGAAGCCATCAAAAATGCCATGGATCTGGCCCGCCTGGGAAACAAATACCTTGCCGACACAGAACCCTGGAAAATCATCAAAAACGATCCGGACCGTGTTAAAACCATTTTGAATATCTCCCTTCAGATTACTGCAAACCTCACCATTCTCATGGAACCATTCCTGCCTTTCTCCATGGAAAAACTCAGGGGATTCCTCTTATTCAGCGAAACTCCGTGGGAATTGATAGGAAGGCCGGATCTGCTGAAGGCCGGACACGCACTTGGGAAGGCAGACCTGTTATTCCAGAAAATTGAGGATGAACAGATCCAGGCACAACTTGATAAACTGATGAAAACCAAAGAGGAAAATGAAGTGCCCGCTGCAGTCTCACCCCGGAAAGAGGAAATAACTTTTGAGGATTTTACAGCCATGGACCTTCGCACCGGGACCATTCTTGAAGCCGAGAAGGTGCCCAAGACCAAAAAACTGATCAGGATGACGGTTGACATGGGATTTGAAAAACGAACTATCGTTTCAGGGATTGCCGAATATTATGAACCGGAAGTGTTGCCCGGGAAAAAGGTTTGTGTCCTGGCCAACCTGGCTCCCAGAAAAATAAAAGGGATCGAGTCCATGGGCATGATCCTGCTATCTGAAAACCCGGATGGTTCTCTCCATTTTGTGGAACCCTCAGCAGATGCGGTTAACGGATCTGAGATAAACTGATCCTAATTGGAGAGTAGCCAGCTTGACTCAAGGCCCGGGTCAGCTTTTACTCCGGCCAGGGCCCTTTCAGCCTCAGGTTTGGTGGCATAGGAAGAAACACTCACCCGATACATCCTGTTCTCTGTGATCATTACTTCTGCCGGGTATCCCCTTACTTTTAACTGATCCTGAAGATCACTGGCGTTTTTCAGGTGCCTGAAGCTTCCTGCGATAATGAAAAAGCTGTGTTCTTCGCCTGTTACAGACTTGGTTTCCACCTCCTCCGCCGGCACTTCGCCTGTTGGCTCACGCTTTTCTCTTTGGTTGTGCCCGGTGCTTTTTCACTTTCCACTGTGCCGGCTTCACTTTCTATGACACCCCTTTCTCCATTTTGAAACTGGTTCCAATCCATCGGGATCAGAATAAGTGCAATAAGAATAACGATCAGTGAACCAGCTATTATCCAGATCACACGCCACTTGTTAAACCGGGGTGTAGTCTTGGCTTTTACCGGAGGGTGCAGCGGAGTCACCCTGGGTGAAGGTTTCACATGGGATTTCGGAGGGGGTTTCGGAGATGGTTTCGGAGATGGTTTTGGAGGGGTTTTCGGGGGGGGGGTCGGGGGCGGTACAGGTTGTGTTTTCTCAGATTCATCTACAGGTTTTGTAGATGGATCGGTAGTCGGTCCCACAGCTTCAGGTTTTTCAGGATCTGTATCTCCGGCAGGGGCCGGGGTTCCGGATTCAGATTCAGGTTTGACTTCTTCCTTTAAAGGCTCTTCTTCAAGTTCCAGCAGGTCCATGGATTCAAGCCCGTACTGATCTGGTTCAAGCACCCATCCCGGATCGGGCTGAACGTGCACCTTCCCATCATCATCCCTGCTGAATGTCCCGGTTTCGGAAAGAGCAAAAGGCTCCCCTTTATCCAGGGCAAATTTGATGGAATCAACCAGTTCCAGAACCCGTTGCTGTGCCTTTTCTTCAATAATGTTCTCCCCGGCAGCATATGCCGCTGCCAGAAGACCGTCATCTTTGCTGTAACCCGCATCAAACCTGATGAATAAGCCGGGAGGATCTATCCTTCCTCCTGTTGCAGGCCCACCTCCTGATGTTTCCTTTATCTCCAGGTTTCCAAATCCCGGCAGTATGATACGCTTTCCCTCTTCAAGAAGCTGTTTGATATATTTTCCGATGATCATCTGAGGCGATTGTGAGGTAAAAGTAATCAGTCATCCGAGGAATTCAAAACGAAGTTATCAACCCGCAATTTTTATTATCTTCGTATACTATTCCAGGGTGAAAACAGGATAATTGGAGCAGAAGAATTTTGCATTGATAGGGGTAGCCGGTTACATTGCCGTAAGGCATGTGAGGGCCATAAAAGATACAGGGAATACACTGGTGGCCTCACTGGACCGGTTCGACAGTGTGGGTTTCATGGATAGCTATCTTCCCGAAGGCCGATTTTTTCACCGAATTTGAGCGTTTTGACCGGCATATTGCCAAGCTGAACCGGCTGGGTACCAGGGTGGATTATGTGAGCATCTGCTCACCCAATTACCTGCACGATTCCCACATCCGTTTTGCCCTGCGTAACGGGGCCGATGCCATCTGTGAAAAACCCCTTGTACTGAATCCCTGGAACATCGATGCCCTCCAGGATTATGAAAAGGAAACCGGCAGGAAGGTATGGAACATCCTTCAGTTAAGGCACCACCAGGCCATCATTGACCTGAAGGAGAAGGTAAAAAGCGGTCCGCCGGATAAGATCTACGACATCGACCTCTCCTACATTACCAGCCGCGGGAACTGGTATCATTATTCCTGGAAGGGGGATATGGAGAAGTCAGGCGGGGTGGCCACCAACATCGGTGTGCATTTCTTTGATATGCTCACCTGGATCTTCGGAGATGTGAAAGAGAACAGGGTCAATTTCCTGAAAGAAGACAAGGCAGCAGGTTACCTTGAGCTGGAGAGGGCAAGGGTAAGATGGTTCTTGAGCATCGATTATGAGGATATCCCGCAGCAGGTCAAGGAAACCGGACAACGCACCTTCCGTTCCATTACCATTGACGGGGAGGAGATCGAATTCAGCGGTGGATTCACCGACCTGCATACGGTATCCTACGAGAAGATCCTGGCAGGCCAGGGGTATGGACTGGAGGCTGCACGAAAATCAATTCAAACCGTATATACTATACGAAATACAGAGCCCGTCGGATTAACAGGCGATTATCATCCAATCATCAAAAATATTAAACAATGATTTATAACGATTTAGTAAACAAAAAAAAAAAATGGCCGTCATTGGCCTGGGGTATGTGGGGCTGCCCATTGCCCTTGAATTTGCAAGAAAAATATCAGTAATTGGCTTTGATATCAAAGCCGAGCGGGTTGAAATGATGAAGAACAGATTGATCCAAGCAATGAACTTGTCTGCTGAGGATTTTGATGGATTGTGATATTCTGTTCACTGCAGACCTGGAAGATCTCAAGGAGGCGTCATTTTATATTGTTGCAGTCCCAACACCCATTGATGAACATAAGAATCCTGATCTGACTCCACTGCTATCAGCCACAGAAACTGTGGGAAAGGTATTATCAAAAGGTGATTATGTTGTATATGAATCGACAGTTTATCCGGGTTGTACCGAGGAGGATTGTATCCCCTTGCTGAGCAAGATTTCCGGATTAAAATATATTGATCAGTTCAAAGTTGGATTCTCCCCGGAACGGATCAATCCGGGTGACAAAGAGCATACCCTTACACGATTACCAAGGTAACTTCTGGATGTGATCGGAATCTGCCGAAGAGATTGCCAAAACCTATGAACTGGTTATTGAAGCCGGTGTTCACAGGGCCAGTTCCATCAAAGTGGCCGAGGCTGCAAAAATCATTGAAAATACCCAGCGGGACATCAACATTGCATTTATGAATGAGCTGTCAATGATCTTCAATAAAATGGGAATCAATACCTATGAAGTTCTTGAAGCTGCAGGTACCAAATGGAACTTTCTTAAATTTTTTCCCGGACTGGTGGGCGGACATTGCATCGGTGTGGATCCCTATTACCTGACCTATAAATCAGCCAAATTCGGACACCATGCCCAGATCATCAATTCCGGCCGGGGAATCAACGATGGAATGGGAGCATACGTAGCCAGGCAGGTACCCTGAAACTTTCTTCTAATTTTCCAAACCTGAAGGATTGCCGGGTACTGGTGATGGGCGCTACATTTAAGGAAAATGTGAGTGATATCAGAAACTCCAAGGTGGCGGATGTGATCACTGAGCTGAAAGAGTTTGGGGTCAGGTAGATGTGGTGGATCCTCATGCATCACCTGAGGAGATTCGTGAAGAATATGATTTTGAATTGTCTGAATCCATCAATGGGCCCTATCACGGTATTGTGGTGGCAGTAAATCACCAGGAGTATGCTACACTTGATGAGGCTTATTTTCAATCCATTACCCATCCTGGGGCAGTATTTGCTGATCTGAAAGGAATTTACAGAGGCAAGATATCCACGCCTTAATTACTGGAGCCTGTAAAAAATTTACGAATGTCAACGATACTGGTCACAGGAGGAACGGGATATATTGGATCCCACACGGTGGTTGAACTGCTTGAAGAGGGCATGGAAGTGGTAATTATTGATAACCTTTCCAACTCGAACCGGGAGGTGCTTGATGGAATTCAAGAAATTACCGGGAAACAACCCTCACTTTGAGAAAGTGGACCTGAGGGACCGGCACTGTCAACCTATGGGGTATTTGAAAAATACCCCGACATAGAAGCAATCATTCATTTTGCAGCTTTCAAAGCTGTGGGGGAAAGTGTGGAGAAACCCCTGGCATATTATGAAAACAATCTGCTTTCGCTGATCCATCTGCTGGAAGCCATGAAAAAATACAGTGTGCCCAATATTGTTTTTTCTTCCTCCTGTACTGTATATGGTGAACCCGATACACTTCCGGTTACTGAGGAGGCTCCCATTAAAAAAGCCAATTCTCCCTATGGCAATACCAAACAGATCTGTGAGGAGATCTTCAGGAGTCATTGGAATCATCATCCCGAAAACAGTGTAATCTCCTTGCGTTATTTCAATCCCATCGGGGCACATCCCTCTGCAAAAATAGGGGAACTGCCCATCGGCGTTCCAACAACCTGGTGCCCTTTATCACCCAGACTGCCATCGGGATCAGGGAATATCTCAGGGTTTACGGGGATGATTACAATACTCCCGACGGTTCGGCCATTCGTGATTATATCAATGTGGTGGACCTGGCAAGAGCACATGTGATTGCCATCAGACGATTGCTGGATAAAAAACAAAAGATCCCTTACGAAGTATTCAACCTGGGTACAGGCAGGGTCTTTCCGTATTTGAAATTATCAGAAGCATTTGAATCTGTCACCGGGCAAAAGCTCAAATACAGGGTTGTGGAGCGGCGGGAAGGGGATGTGGAAAAGGTATATGCCGATACTGCTTTTGCCAATAAAGAACTTGGCTGGAAGGCAGAAAAAGGCATCGAAGAAACCTTGCTGTCTGCCTGGAAATGGGAAAATATATCCGTAATCAAAAAACAGTTAAATTATGACAACCCTGCTGATCACCGGAGGTGCAGGATTTATCGGA
Organism: uncultured Bacteroidaceae bacterium; assembly: GCA_963777115.1. Lineage (GTDB taxonomy): Bacteria > Bacteroidota > Bacteroidia > Bacteroidales > SM23-62 > SM23-62. Next base: position 64,239 of record CAVZPP010000017.1, read on the forward strand.
TCCCACGTGGTAAGGAAGATGGTGCTGTGATTATCCCGATTACACGGTGCATTAACCTGGACCACTTACATATGCAGGTAATCTGGAAAATCTAAAGACATTGAAGATCGCTCCAATTATCAGTTTATCAAAGGAGATATTGTTGAATGAATCTTTCCTGAAGAGCTCTTTAAGCAATCATCCAATAGATGGTGTGATTCACCTGGCAGCAGAATCCCATGTGGATCGTTCCATTGCCGATCCCATGGCCTTTATCAAACCAATATTGTAGGAACAGTGAATCTGCTTAATGCCTGCAGCAAATCCTGGAACAGATTCGATGGAAAAGTGATTTATCACATCTCCACCGATGAGGTTTACGGCAGTCTGGGAAGGAAGGATTATTCACTGAAGAAACAGCTTATGATCCCCGAAGTCCATATTCTGCTTCCAAAGCCAGTTCCGACCACCTGGTAGGGCCTATCACCACACCTATGGATTACCGGTGGTACTTTCCAATTGTTCAAACAATTACGGCCCCAACCAGTTTCCGGAAAAACTGATCCCACTGGCCATCAATAACATCCTTCAAATGAAACCGATCCCTGTTTACGGCAAGGGTGAAAATATCCGGGACTGGCTCTATGTGGAGGATCATGCAGTGCCATTGATCTGATCTATCAACAGGGTGTCAACGGGCCGTACTTACAACATTGGGGGACTAAACGAGTGGAAAAATATTGATCTGATCCGTTTGCTCTGCCAGATCATGGATCAAAACTTGACGGGCACCGGGAACTTCAGAAAGCCTGATCACCTTTGTAAAGGACAGGGCCGGTCACGATCTGAGGTATGCCATCGACAGCACCAGGATCTCAGGATGAACTGGGATGGAAGCCTTCACTGTACTTTTGAGAAGGGACTGGGAAAAACGGTGGAATGGTACCTTGAAAACCAGGAGTGGATGGAACGAGTTACTTCCGGAGCTTACCAGTCCTATTACGACAAACAGTACGGGAACGTTAATTACCAGGCTTATTGAACTACTCCACCGTAACTGACTTGGCCAGATTTCTGGGCTGGTCCACATCACAACCCCTCATGACAGCAATATGATAAGCAATTAGCTGCAGAGGTACCACCGAGGGTAAAGAAACCAAGGATTCATGGGTTTCGGGAATTTCGATCACATGGTCGGCCATTTCTCTAATGCCTTATCCCCTTCGGTAACAATGGCTATAACCATGCCGTTCCTGGCTTTCACCTCCTGGATATTGCTGACTATTTTCTCATATGAGCTGTCGTGGGTCGCAATAAAGACCACAGGCATATTTTCATCGATCAGGGCAATGGGGCCATGCTTCATCTCAGCTGCAGGGTATCCTTCTGCATGTATGTAGGAGATCTCTTTTAATTTAAAGGCCCCTTAGCGCACCGGGAAAGAAACCCCGCGTCCCAGGTAAAGTGCATTGGTGGTATCCTTATATATAGTCGGCAATCCGTCTTAAATTCTTCATTCTGCTCCAGTATCTTTTCAATCTTTGCGGGTATATCATTTAACTCAGCGATCAGTGTTGCAAATCGCTCATCATCAATAAGTCTCTTTTCCCTTCCAATCATGATGGCCATCATGGTAAGGACGGTGACCTGTGCCGTAAAGGCTTTGGTGGAGGCTACACCTATCTCTGTACCGGCATGTGTATAGACACCTGCATCGGTTTCACGGGAAATACTCGATCCCGCAACATTGCAAATGCCAAGAACGAGGGCTCCTGCATCCTTGGCAAGCTGAATGGCGGCCAGTGTATCGGCCGTTTCCCCGCTCTGACTGATGGCCAGTACCACATCTTCCGGCCCGATCAGGGGATTCCGGTAACGAAATTCCGAGGCATATTCAACCTCTACGGGAATTCGTGCCAGGTCTTCGATCAAATACTCACCTACCAGGCCCGCATGCCAGGAGGTACCACATGCAATCACTACAATACGTTTCGCATTTACCAGTCTGTCCTTCACTGTATGAAGCCCTCCCGAGCCTTATCTCATTGGTATCCGGGCTGATTCTTCCCCTGAAGGTGTCCTGGATCGAGCGGGGTTGTTCAAAAATCTCTTTCAGCATGAAATGGTCAAATCCCTGCTTCTCTATTTCAGAGATTCCCAGATCAAGTGTCTGGATATTTACCTTGGTAGAGTCGCTGGTCAGGTTTTTTAATACCAGCTCATCCCTCCTTATCAGGGCAATATCATCATTATTCAGGTAGATAACCCTGTCTGTATACTCCACAATGGGTGTGGCATCCGATGCAATGAAATACTCATTATTACCCAGGCCTATAACCAGCGGGCTGCTTCGGCGCGCAGCGATCATAAGATTTGGATCCTCACTTGGAAATAACAACCAGTCCGTATGCTCCGATCACCTTCTGCAGGGCCAGCCCCACGGCCACCTCTACATCCACCTTCTGTGTAATGTAAATGTATTCTATCAGGTTAGCCAGGACCTCTGTGTCGGTTTCACTGTAAAAGGTCATTCCGTGCTCAATCAGGCTCTTCTTCAGAACTGCGTAATTTTCAATTATACCATTATGAATAATGGTAAAAAGGCCTTTCTCAGAATGATGGGGATGGGCATTCAGGTCACTGGGCTCTCCATGAGTAGCCCAGCGCGTATGACCGATACCGATTGTGCTTCTGGTTTCCTTTCCCCTTTACAAACTCTTCCAGTTCAGAAACCTTTCCCTTTTTTTTATAGATAGAGGTTTTTCCATTGAGCAGGGCGACACCGGCTGAGTCATAACCTCTGTATTCCAGCCTTTTAAGTCCTTTAATAAGTATCGGATAAGCATCACGGCTTCCGATATAACCGACAATTCCGCACATGAGGTATTATAATTTAAGGTATACTACTTCTAACCTTATACGTTTGTTGTTTGCCGGAAGGTTACTCCAAAGCTTGGATACACCCGGATTCTGGACAGGATTGTTCAGTTTCAGAATGAAATTATGATCCGCTTTTTCCCCTTCTACCATAGCCTGCAGGTGCAGATTCACATTAAAAGCATAAACATATGAGGTGTCCGAAAACATACTTTTGGAAACAGCTTTCCGGCGTCCCCCGAAAAGTTCATCGCTCTGGTTGTTTCCATAAAGCACAACCGCATCATAGAGTGGCTCCAATTTGCCGTTATCCAAATGAGTATATAACATGAGTCGTTCCGGATATTTAGAGATTCTATAGATTCTATAGATTCACTCATCCTTCCCCTTCCCATCGCCATAGCCCCAGCCTAAGCATGTGCCTGAGCCATCGCCAGAGCCAAAGCCATCGCCAGAGCCAAAGCCATCGCCGGAGCCTGCGCCATCGCCAGGCCTGCGCCATCGCCCGAGCCTCAGCCTGTGCCATCGCCCGAGCCTCACCTGAGCATCTTTCGACTTCACTCATAAATTGCCTCATATGGAAAAATGACAGCATTAAGCCCCAAAAAAAACGAGCGAATGACTTTGTAGGACCAATAACATAGCCTAATGCTGCCATAGCACATTTAACTATACTATTCTGCTACTATTAGCAAGTATTTCAAAGCAATTTATTTTGAATTCTTCTTCTACTTGATACAGAACTTTGTGGATATCATGGTGTTGAGATTTCGGTGGGACATCTTCGATCCCCGCGCTCCGATATTGTTCTCTATTCTTCGGTTTTTGTTTCAAAATATAGAATACTTCTCATTAGTCCATGCCGTTTAAATATTATATTCCACATCGAATTGACTGTGGAAAAGTCGTAACCTGACCGTCCATGATAGAAATTGACTATTGTCATTATCCTGCCCATTTGGATTATCAACAACTACAGATTGAGAAGCGCAATTATTAGATTTATCATTTTTATGTGCTAATACTTTATCATGATGTTTGTGTGTATTAGGAGGCCTTATTCTTTGACTTTCGTATCGATCTATTGCACCTACAGCAACTTTAAGATATTCATTTTTCTGTTGTTTTGTTGGCTCCTCACTACAATTTGTATGAATACATGTAGAGGGAAATATTTTTTACTATTAGCAGCGATCCATCTAGAATCGTCTAGCCCACTCATGATTTAAACTCATTTTCATATCTATCCTTGAGTTTAGACAAATCAACATGGCCACAAAGATCATTAATTAAATTTTTGAATTCATTTTTTTTGTTCTTCTTCTTAACTATATCAGACCTTTTTTTGATGAAATCGTGTATTTTCATACTTTCAGTCACCTTCAGTATCAGTTGTTGCGGCTCTAAGGCTCGAAGCGTTTCGGGTATTTCCTCGGCCTGTGGTGTCATTAACAGACGTAGTGGAATTTCATCAACAACAATATTAATTTTTTCTTTTTTAATTTCTTCTTTTTTGTTTGTTGTTGCTAAGCCAGTATAATCCTCTGCGCCGTATTCGGGCACCACAGACAAATGACTGTAAAACTGCACGTCTTCTTCCAATCCATCCCACACGATTTCAGCGTCGCTATTTAATGTTGGTTTACTTCTTAGCAAGGTCACATGTGACCCGATATAGGATTGTGAAATTTTTTTTGATTTCGGGTTTGTTACGGCCCCAAATAGCTTTTTGAATGTAATCAGGATTGATGCAATAGTGATTTGCTCCTTGCCAGCCGCTAGATGATTTTGTTTGAAATAATTACATTCAATTCTACTAATTGTTTTTTGTATTTCTTAAAGGTTCCTCTCTGCCATGCCTGTCTGCTT
>CAVZPP010000018.1:0-8068 GCA_963777115.1 uncultured Bacteroidaceae bacterium
CTGGCATGGGACTGGTATTGCGATATGATTCACGTGATATTCCTGTTAACGCCTGGGAGGGCACATATTTTGATTTGCAAACGACATTCTATTCTACTGCCTTTGGAGGGAGCAATACCTACCAGGTTTTTCAACTCGATTTCAGACAGTATTTCCAGGTATCAAGACCTGGAAGAACCTTCGCTCTTCAGTTTAAAACGAGAGTCGGGATTGGTGATATCCCTTACGGGGAAATGTCACAGCTAGGGACCCCCTTCGATCTTCGGGGATATACATGGGGGAGGTACCGTGATAAATCCATGGTATTTATGCTGGGGGAATACAGGCATATGTTTGAAAAAGCATCCGGGGAATTAAGCAAGCATGGCATGGTTGCCTGGATGGGAACTGGATCAATAGCACCTGAGCCTTCTATGTTTGCAGACTGGCTTCCGAATTTCGGCTTCGGCTATCGTTTTGAGGTCCAACCCCGAATGAATTTAAGGATAGACATTGGAATGGGAAGGGAAACCAGCGGTTTTTACTTCAACTTTAATGAAGCATTCTAAGTTAAATAGTATTCAATTGCTTGATAAAACTTAGAATTATTCCTTGAGTTTCTCAATCTCAATTTTGCTCAGGTTCTCCTGCTTAATATTATGTGAATTAGCCTTGCAGGAGAATCATTAAATAATCCAGAAATTATTTTTTGAAGTATTATTTTGCATATTGCATAATCAATATTTTGCAATCTGGTGGATAATAAATTCATCTCATATTTCAAGAACGGGGATAAAAAGGCATTCAGGCAGGTCTTCGATTCTAATTTTAATGCCCTTTGTGCGTTTGCATATGGCTACCTTCGGGAGCAATCTGCCGTTGAGGATCTGGTTCAGGATGCCTTCATAAGTTTATGGGAGAAGCACGGTGATTTTGATCACATAAATACTATAAAAGCATTTTTATACACTGCTGTCCGTAACAAATGCCTTAACTATTTGAAACATAATATTGTAAGGCAGAAGAATGAGGATGCCCTGATTGCTGAGCTTGAATCCGGGCAATCTTTTGAGAGTAGGGTGATTGAAGAAGAGACATTCAATAAGCTCAGTCTGGAAATAAGGAAGTTGCCGGAATCTGCTCAGAAAATAATGCTCCTGGCATTGAACGGATTATCAAATCCAGAAATCGCAGATGAATTAGACATATCCGTTAATACAGTAAAAACCCAAAAGAAGATTGCCTACTCCAAATTAAAGGACAAATTAAGTCCTGTTTTACAGTCCATTTTACTCAGTTTATAAATTATCAGGATTTTTTTTCACTCTTCACTTCACCCTGTTTCCGGGTTTGGTTGTTTTAGATTCGAACGCAACCAAAAAAAATGAAAAATTCATTTGAAATCGCCGACCTGATCTCCAGGAAACTCAATGGATCAATTTCACCTGGGCAAGAAAAACTACTTGAAGAATGGGTGAAGGAGAGTCCTGAAAATGAAAAGGTTTTAGAGAGGGCGACAGATCCAAGTCTTCAGCTCAACAAGCTTGAGATTTACAATTTGTTCGCAAAGGACAAAATATGGTCAGGCATTGATGAAAAGATCTTTCCCACTAAAACAATCAATTTTAGTACCAGTAGATTCCTGAGTTATGCGGCTGCCATTTTGCTTCCTATAATGGTAGCAGGTTTCGCCTGGATTTATCTTGGTAACAAAGAACAGACTAACATCGCAACTATTGATACGGTTATCAAACCCGGTTCCCAGAAGGCCCAATTGATACTGGCTGATGGGGCGACGGTTGAATTTGATAACGATGAATCTTTAGCAGATATTGATCAGGGGGAGGCAATAATCAGCAATGAAAATAATTCCCTTGTATATTCAGAGAAGAAACAGGCTCTGAGGAGAAAAAAACTTATTTACAATGAACTCAGGACCCCCAGGGGAGGAGGGTATAACCTCAGTCTCGCCGATGGATCAACCGTTTATCTGAATGCAGGGTCAACTTTAAGATTCCCTGTATCATTCTCTGACAGTACACGTCATGTATACCTGGATGGAGAGGGTTATTTTGAAGTTACACATAATGGGAAACCATTTATCGTAAGCACAGGGGATATGGATATCAGGGTATTGGGAACATCTTTCAATGTATCGGCATATTCTGATGAAGCTGAGATCATAACAACCCTGGTGGAAGGAAAGGTAAGAATAGACTATAAGAGAAAAAATAAATCCTTTGCCGGAAGTGAAGTTCTTACACCAAATAAGCAGGCACTGCTAAACAAATACCTTGAGAAAGTAACCATAGCAGATGTCAATACAGCTCATTACACCTCATGGATGCAGGGCAGATTAGAGTTCTCCAACGAACCCCTTGATATAGTATTAAAAAGGTTAGCCAGATGGTATGACTTTGAGTATGAATTTGAGAATGTCGAGGCGAGAGATTACCATTTTACAGCCAGGGTTAGTAACACAGAGAGTATCTCAACCATACTGGGAATGCTGGAAATGACAACAGACGTGAAATTTGACTTTAAGAAGAATAAAATTGTAGTAAAATAAAGGAAGGGAAATGTTACAGCATTTCCCTTCCAAATAATCCTAATAAAGACGTGAAATCTTTAATACACTTTAAAATTATGAAAAATTATTGGAATACGATCGGGAATAGTATCAAATCCGGAAGGATTTGCAAAGTGCAAAAGGCAATGATTTTTGTACTGGCTCTGTTTTTTGTGTCAACTTCAGTGGGTGCTCAGACTGCATTTGTAACAATGCAGATGAATGATACAACAATCATTGCGGTTCTGGATGAGATCAGAAATCAAACGGATATCAATTTTGTCTTTAATATTGAAGAGTTGGAGAAATGCCCTAAAGTTTCAGTAAATGCTGATAATGAAACGGTTGAGTCAGTGCTGAGCAAAAGTTTGAAGAACACTGGACTCACCTTTAAAAAGGTAAATGACAATATTGTAATTACGCCCCTTCCTCCTGCAAAGCAGGTACCGGCAGAATCATCGGAAGCACTTACGCAAACCTTGAGAGGCCTGGTAAGGGACAGGGATTCCAGGGCCACTCTTCCGTTTGCTACTGTCGTAATTATGAATACTGACCCGGTTATTGGAGTAGTAACGGATGGAGATGGGAATTTTGCACTTGAAAACCTTAGTCCCGGGCGATATGCTATTAAGATCAGTTATGTGGGATACGAAGATGGTCTTTTGCAGGAAATCCCTGTCGGTACTGCAAAGGAAGCCTATGTCACTGTGGAATTATCGGAACGCTTGGAAGAGATCGGGGAGATCAATGTCACGGTAAAAAAGGGCCAACCACTCAATGGAATGGCAACTGTCAGTGCCCAGTCCTTCAGCGTGGATGAAACACAGCGATATGCAGCAAGCATAAGCGATCCGGCTCGAATGGCCCAGGTTTTTGCAGGGGTTTCCGGCAATGATGATGCTTCTAATGAGATAGTAATACGCGGTAACTCTCCCCAATGGATGCAGTGGAGGCTTGAAGGAATCGAGATCCCAAGTCCGAACCACTTTGCCGAAGAAGGCTATACGGCCGGTGCTGTCAGTATTCTGAGCGCGAATATGATGTCTACTTCCGATTTCTATACAGGTGCATTTCCTGCTGAATATGGTAATGCACTCTCCGGGGTATTTGATATGAGGTTCAGGAATGGTAACAACAAGAAAAGGGAATACACCATACAGGCAGGAGTTCTTGGCATAGATCTTTCTGCAGAAGGCCCTTTCGCTGAGGGTTATGGCGGATCCTACCTGTTTAATTACAGGTATTCTACCTTATCCCTTTTAAACAGTCTGAATATCTCAATTTCGGAGAACGCCCTTCCTAATTACCAGGACCTTTCTTTCAAGATTAATCTTCCCACAAAAAAGGCAGGAACTTTTTCAATCTGGGGTATCGGAGGAATCTCGGATGTGGATGAAAAATATCTTCCGGATACAGCACAGGATGAAGAATTTAAATATGGGTACAGCGATTACACCAAAACCGCTATGTATGCTACAGGTATAAGTCATACAATTTTCCCCGATTCCAAATCCTACATCAAAACAGTTGCATCCAGTTCCATGAGCTACAGTTCTGAGACTTACATGACTATGGATGATTTTGGCACCCTCCAGAATGATCTTTTTGACGAATTGCAGAAAAGGGCTTTCCGAATAAATTCATTCTATAACAGGAAACTGTCCGATCGCCTCACAATGAGAGTGGGCATATCCGCAGATAATCTGAACTATGACTACTTTACCCGGGTAGCAGATACCGTGACAACCTGGAGAACTGTACTGGACAGCAAGGGTAAGACGAACCTTTACCAGGCATACGTCCAGGGGAAGTATAAGTTTAGCGAGAATATAGTTTTCACAGGAGGATTGCATTATTCTCATTTTGCACTTAGCCAGGATAACTCACTTGAGCCCAGGGCGGGTATCGCATTTCATCTGCCAAAAAAGCAAACACTCAGTTTTGGAGTCGGACTGCACACAAAGCATGATAATCTCCCGGTCTACTTTGTAGAGTTTGAAAATCCTGATGGAAGCAAATATATGCCAAATCAAGGGCTGGAAATGACCCGGTCGATCCATTACGTGGCCTCGTATGAAAAGCTCATTGGAGAACAGATTAATGTGAAGGTGTCCGCCTACTACCAGGACATTAATAACTTACCTGTATCAACAAATCCCGATAGTTACTGGTCTTCCATAAATGGAGGCGTCAGCCGGGATGACACCCTCGTAAACAATGGTAACGGTAGAAACTATGGTGTTGAATTTACCCTTCAGAAGTACTTTACCAATGACTATTATTTTATGATCACCAGTTCATTATTTGATTCGAAATACAAGACAGCTACAAGCGGGTGGAGAGATACCCGGTATAATACCAATTACACAAATAATTTTGTCGGGGGAAAAGAATTTCACTTGGGGAATAATAAAATGTTAGGATTAAATGCAAAGTTCATATGGGCCGGTGGAAAAAGAATGGTGCCACTTGATCTCGAAGCATCAATTGCAGAGGGAGAGGGTGTATACAAAACAGACGAATCCTGGTCTATCAAAGGGGATGATTACCTCAGACTAGACATTGGGGCCAGGCTGCATTTTTATAAGGCAAGGTCCGAGCATGTTATCTCACTTGATATCCAGAACGTAAGCAATCGCCTGAATACATGGGCCCAAATTTACGATGCTGAAAATGAGCAGCTGGTAAATTATCCCATGGCAGGCCTGATCCCAATTCTCAGTTACAGAATTTCATTTTAAATCACATATAATAATCCTTTATACAACACTATCATGAAAACAAAAATAATAACATCGGCAATGGGTATATTTCTAATCCTTGCAATACTGTCTTGCGAAAAGAACAATGTTATAGTTCCCTCACAAAATATCACCACCGAATATTTGGACATTACTGGATACACCATGGTGGAAGTAAATGATGCAATTGAACTTGAAATCAATTTTACAGATACGGAACAGCCAATTGAGGTCCTTGCAAACGAAAATTTGCATCAGTATATTGAAATTGTGAAAACTTCAGAGGGACTAAAAATTGGTTTTCAGAATGATATTTCCATCAGTGGTAACTCAAAACTCAAGGTTATTCTTAACACGGGATACCTGACCGGATATACGGCTAATGATGCCTCTCTAATCTCTTTGAGAGATATCCTTATAGAAGATGATGTTTCTGTATACCTTACCGGAGCCAGTCAGATGAATGGAAATATGGTCATTCAAAGTCTGTCGGTCGATATGCGAGATGCCTCTCTGCTTGATCTTAACGGGGAGACAGGTGATCTCAGCTTAACAGCTTCAGACGCGAGCAGAATGGGAGGCTTCACATTCAAATGCCTTAATCTTTTATCCGATTTGTCTGATGCCAGTGAAGCAGATCTCACGGTAAATGGAAAAATCAATATAACTGCCTCTGGTGCAAGTGTGTTGCGTTATAAGGGGGAGGCTATTGTGGAAAGCCAGAATCTTTCAGGTGCATCCTCGATTGTAAAAATTGACTGAATTGATCATGAATGTTTATGCTTTTCATATATTTCAGAATGAAAACCCTTCAAAAACTCCTATTCCCGGGTCTTGTTCTGACTCTGATGATACTGGCGATCCAGGATGCAAAACCACAGGAAGACAAACCTGCTTCTTACCTTGATTTTGGTGCCGGTTTTTTCCAGCTGAAGGATGGTAAAAACTATGGTCTTGTCTTTAATGGGGGAATGTTCAATACCGGTTATTCTCTGAGGAATCAAGGAAGCAATCACCTGTTTAATTACAGTGTGGATTTTGGATTCGGACCAAGCTTTGCCAAGGGGATAGCCGGTATGAACTTTAAGCTGAATCCGCTTAACATTGATTATTGTTTTAGAATTGCAGGGAACGACTCGTACAGACTATACCTGGGACCATATGCAGGAATGAACTATCAATTCCAGCTATATCCGGAATTGCAGAGCGGACATATGCTCTGGTTTACCTTTTATGACATGGGACCGAGGATAATCCTTGACGCAGATATCAGGGGACAGGTTTTTCATGTGAGTTTTTCGGCGGCTGTAGTGGGACTGGTATCCAGACCGGTTGAAATGAACGAAGTGTATTATTATTCACTGAAATTGACAGATATCGTAGGTAACCTTCACAGCAATTTCAATGCCGGAAGCCTTGATATGATGGAGCATATCGATTTTGAAGTTGAATGGAAAATCCCGGGATCCGTGAAAAGCCATCTTGTCTACCGACTTGAATACCTTCATTATAGTCCCCAGGCAAGCCTTAATTACCTGAGCAACACTTTAAGCTACCGCATGAGACTGGGAACTAAAAAATCAGCACAATGAAAATATGCAGAATAATAATCCTGCTGGCCGGTATATTTCTACTCGCATTGGGCAATTCATGTATGAAGCATGATCCTCTGAACCAGGAATTTAAGGGATATGAACCTGTAAAAATAGACGATGGACTTGTATATGCTGATCCTGCCTCTGAGAATGTTGACGGGGAGGCGCTCAGGGATATTTATATGGACATGCATGACGACAATCAGTACTGGCAATTCCGGAGCATGCTGGTCTTCCGAAATGGGAATCTGATCGCCGAATCCTATATGAAGGATGATGCGGACCGGACCCAAAAGCATCTGATATGGTCCTGTACTAAACAATTTATCGGAGTCCTTACAGGTATTGCTCTTGAAGAAGGATTGATCAATGATATTAATGATCCCATATCCGATTACCTGCCTGATTTAAAGACAAATTACCCGGATAAATCGGGAATTTCTATCAGGAACCTTCTGATGATGCAGTCGGGGAATGACTATAGCAATGATGGTGTGGCGGGACAGACAGATAAGGTTCTTCGTCAGATCCCGGATGATATTACGAAGTTTATTCTGGATAGACCCGTATATACCCAGCCAGGTGTGGATTTCAATTATAATGACGGGGATCCTCAACTGGTATCTGCCATTATTCAGAATGCGGCCGGAAAACCAACAGATGTATGGGCCGATGAAGTACTGTTTTCAAAAATTGGTGTTGAGAATTACAACTGGGTCAGGTACCGTGATGGAATTACCCTTGGGGGATTTGGCATCGAAACCACCCCCAGGGAAATGGCCAAAATGGCATTATTAGTTGCTGACAGTGGCCTCTATGAGGGAAAGCAACTTGTTTCAAGGACCTGGCTGGAAGAAATGCTTACAGAACAGGTGATCATTAATGAAGAATATTCCTTTGGTTATTACTGGTGGATTGACGCTGTGAGAAAGATCAGTTTCATGGCAGGTCATGGAGGCCAGTATGCCTACATTATTCCGGATAAAGATCTTGTCGTCATTATGACTGCAATACCCAACACCCAGGGAGATCACCAGATCAATTTCAAGGATGCCACTCCTATAATCGACCGAATAATTTCAATTTGTAACTGAGGAATTTCAGATTGAGTACCCCCAAATCTTCTTTTCAATCTCACAAATCTTCTTTACCATCTTCCAGAACTCCCTTCCCAATCACTAAAG
>CAVZPP010000019.1:0-34313 GCA_963777115.1 uncultured Bacteroidaceae bacterium
TTTTTATTGTTATTTTTTTTTTTTCGGTTACGAGTACGTATGTCTGAAATATGATTCTCTTCAAAAAGCATCTATTGTTTTCGTACATCCTTTTTTTCTGGGTAACCTTGTCTGGAGATTAATGATCTGTTGCTGATAGTTGAGCTTTGTCTGGTCCATCTGCAGCTGGCAGTCCGCAGTTCATTGATGGCCCTGACCACCTGGGCCTCATTATTGGTGATCTCAAGCAGGAGGTTGTCATTGTTCAGACGGATAATCACATCTCCCTTCTTCACCATATTTCCCTCTTCAATCAGGATCTCTTCCACCCTTCCTCCTTCAACGGCATCCAGGTAGATGGTGGTGATGGGTTCGACAGTTCCCTGAACAGTAATATAATCCTGGAAAACATCCTGCTTTACTTCTTCAATGGTAATGCGGGAAACATCCACATTATATTTGGAACTCTTGTCTCCAAAAATAATTATCCCCAGTACGGCCAGCAACAAGTGCTCCGAACACGAGGTACCAGATAGTTTTCCGGGAAAGTATCCCTTTCTTCTCAATTTTACGATCCATTCCGTCCATATCGTGCATGTTATTTTAATTATCCGTATACTTTGCATTTATTATGCCAAAAGAAATAACTTTTTGAAAATCAAATCTTAAGAATACACCATAATAAACTCATTTGAAAAAGTGTTCGATATTGGGATTAATGTGTACGTTTTCGTACACTTCATGTAAATCATTTAGCTATATTTATTATAAGAAAAGTATTGAATATGAAGGTCTTAATAAATAAGGCACTCTTTTTGTATAAATTAGCTATCAACTGACAATAAATTTAAAACATGGAACAAAAAATTGGAAGAATACTGGCTGTGGATGACAACGAAGACATTTTTTTTGCACTGAAGTTATTGCTGCGTCCACATGTAGAGATCATTGAAACCCTCACCGGTCCGGAACACATTCCCGAAGTGATGAAGAAAGAGGACTGGGATGTGATTCTGCTGGATATGAATTTTACCAAGGATGCCATCAGCGGCCAGGAAGGATTTGATGCCCTTCACGTAATCCTGGAAATTGATCCCAATGCAGTGGTTGTTTTTATTACTGCCTATGGAGATGCAGAAAAAGCGGTGAAAGCCATCAAAACGGGTGCCACTGATTTTATTCTGAAGCCCTGGCAGAACGAAAAGATTCTTGCCACCATCAATTCGGCAATAAGTCTGCGGCGCACCCGATTGCAGGCCAGAACCTGAAAATGAAACAACAGGAGATCAGTGCTGTACTTGACCAACCTTTTACCGATTTTATCGGCCAGTCACCGGAAATGCAGGAAGTATTCAATACCATCAAGAAAGTGGCCGCAACAGATGCCAATGTATTGATCCTGGGTGAAAACGGTACCGGAAAAGAATTGGTTGCCAGGGCTCTATACAGGAATTCGCTCCGGAAAGAGGAGGTATTTATCAGCGTGGACCTTGGATCGATAGCTGAAACCCTTTTCGAAAGTGAACTCTTCGGTCATGAAAAAGGTGCATTTACCGATGCTCATAAAATGAAACAGGGCAGGTTTGAGATCGCTTCCGGAGGAACACTTTTCCTGGATGAGATCGGGAACCTGACCTATCCACTGCAATCAAAATTGCTAACAGTGATTGAAGCGAAGAGAGTTACCAGGGTGGGTGCAACCAAACCCATGCCCATTGATGTGCGAATGATCTGTGCAACAAACAATAATATTCATGAGGAAGTGGCAGAAGGAGTTTTCCGCCAGGACCTTCTGTACAGGATCAATACAGTTGAGATCCATCTTCCGGCACTGCGAGACAGAACAGGTGATGTTCCCCTGTTGTCCGATCATTTTCTGAAAATATACAGCAGAAAATACAGAAAACCGATCCGGAATATTCAGTCATCAGCCATCAAGAAACTGAACCAGTACAGCTGGCCGGGCAATGTAAGGGAACTGCAGCATGCCATTGAAAGAGCAGTGATCATGTGTGATGGCACAAGCCTGGGTCCCGACGATTTTATCCTCTCTTCGAGCGTTAAGAAGCAGTGGTGGACTGGAATTTGAATCCTACAATCTGGATGATATTGAAAAAACAATCATTGAGAAAGTGCTGAAGACAAACCAGGGGAATGTCACCCAGGCAGCAACACAGCTGGGCCTGACCCGTACATCATTGTACAGAAGAATGGAAAAACATGGTCTTTAAGCAATTCCGGTTCAATATGATCCTCAGGGTACTTCTGCTTACTTCCACGTGCCTTGCTCTTGTTCATTACTCTGAACAGCAGCTTCACATTTACGCCTATCTTGGTAGTCGGGCTGATCGTATACCAGGTATGGTCACTGATCCGGTATGTGGACAGGACCAACCGGGAACTGGCCAGATTTCCTTGAAAGTCATCCGTTATTCGGAATTTACCCGCTCTTTCCAGATCAAGGAAGCAGGCTCCTCCTTTGATGAACTCAATGCGGCATTCAATGATGTGATGAAAGATTTTCAGCAGGTCAGATCAGAAAGGGAGGAGCATTTTCATTACCTGCAGAGTATTGTACAGAACATTGATGTGAGTATCCTGGCCTACCAGCGAGATGGGACAGTGGAGATGATCAACCCTGCAGCAAAAAAACTGTTCCAGGTAAATAATCTGCAGAAATATCAATAAACTTAGGTCCCTGAGCGAAAAACTGGCCAATACCCTTCTTGCCATCAATCCCGGTGAAAACAAACTGGTAAAGGTGCAGGACGAGGATGATATCCTTCAGCTGGCTATCTATGCCACCGAATTCAAGGTGAAGGATAAGATGATCCTGCTGAGCACAGTAAAAAATATCCAGAATGTACTGGAAGAACAGGAAACCGCAGCATGGCAGAAACTGATCAGGGTGCTGACCCATGAGATCATGAATTCCATTGCTCCGATCTCCTCCCTATCCTCCACAGTTGAAACGATGGTCAGAGCCATACGCCAATGGGTGAAAAGAGTGCCCTGGAGATTGAAGTGGAAACAATCAATGAGATCCAGGGAGCACTTCAAACCATCAATAAGCGGAGTACCGGTCTAATGAATTTCGTGGAAACCTACAGGAGTCTGACCAAGATTCCGGAGCCCAATTTTGAGATGGTTAAAATGAAAGACATTGTCCAGAATGTGCACACACTCATGAAAAAGGAGGTTCAGAAGAAAGACATCACCCTTAGCATCAAATCGTTGAACCCGATAGCATCGAGGTGCAGATCGATGAACAGATGATTGAACAGGTACTGATAAACCTGATAAAAAATTCAGTTCAGGCCCTGGATGGCATAAAAGGGGGGAATGATCAGATCAGGGGATTCTACAATAAAAGAGGCCGGCCCACTATCCAGGTCATCGATAACGGCCAGGGGATCCTGGGGGAAGTGATGGATAAGATCTTCATTCCCTTCTTCACCACAAAGCGAAGTGGCTCGGGAATTGGACTAAGCCTTTCCAGACAGATCCTCAGGCTTCACGGCGGTACCATTACTGCCCAGTCAAAACCCAACCAGGAAACCATTTTCACCATGACCTTCTGACAGAAATTCTGTATATTTAGTTCATGATACAATAGCCCCATAACCTCCCGTATTATGAACAGAACCCCAATCCGGTTACACATGAGAAAAATTGCCTGCCTGGTCGCTATGATGCTTATTACAGTATCGGCAGAATCTCAGCTGAAGACATACCTTACCATGGAAACTGGCCCACAGTGGAGCCTTATTAAGGTGGGTGATCCCAACAATATTTTCGAACCGGCAAGCGTGAACAGCTCCATTGCCGGTTTCACCATTGGACAGGAATTACTGAAAAACCTCTCCCTGGTCACCGGGGTATATTACCAGCTATACAAGGACGGGATCAATATGAAAGATGAAAGGCCGCATCAGTCACGCTGGGAAGCATATACTGCATTGCTCATCCCTCTCAGGTTTGAATACCGGGTACAGCTTTCGGAATTTCCGGTCAGTTTAACACCCCGAATAGGTTATGTATACGGTATTATTTCCTCTCCCGGTGCACCCTATGATGGCACCGGAGTATTGTCTGATCCCCAGGGATCTCCATACAGCTACAGCCTTGCCCAGACCTATGGTGACAACCGGCTTCACATGCTGGAAACAGGAATCGGACTCGGACTCAGGTTCGCAGGCAACTGGCAGGCATCATTTAATCTCTCCTATCTCACCGGTTTCACCGATCCGCTCTCCACCACCCTGAACTATACGGGTACGGATGGGAACACACAGACGGCTTCCTATAGCACAAAAGGAAATACAATTTATACCACACTCTCATTTCATATCCCCGTGAGCAATATCTGGCAGCTTAAAGATTACCGGATCCGTTCCCGGATTGAAAATTCTACATACGTGGGAAAACCCAACGAGCGCAAGGGGCAGTTCTATGTAGGTACAGAAGTGGGATCCCTGTGGCGTACATTCCATTACTCCAGTCCGGCTGTTGGCTCACGGCCCATGGAGGGAAAGGGTTTTTTAGGATATGCCAATCTTCATACCGGAGGCTATTTCGGATACATGCTGAACAATGACCTGGGCCTTGACATCGGAGTAAATTACCAGCGCTCCAGCACTTTTTACACCCTTATGTATGATCACATGGTGAACCTGGTAATAAAAGAACCCGCTCCCATGTTCCTGGAGGTTCCTTTAAGATTCAGGTATTTTTATAACATTTACAAGGAGAAAATCTATTACGTGGTTTACGGAGGCGCATCCCTGCTAACCCACTTCTCGTCAGGGGATTATAACACGGGAAGCAGTCAGTTTACCTATATCTCTCCCGAAAGCGGGAATCCAGTTACTGAAACCTCTAATTATACGGCTACCCGTAGCTCCCGGTTGACGCCCATCCTCCGCCTGGGGACCGGTGTGGAATATAAACTCCCCATGGAGTTTCCGCTAATTGCCACTCTCTACTTCAATTATATGCATGGATTCCTCTCAACCGATGCGATCCAGTTGAGTAATTCTATCGGCGATTCCCCTTACATTAGCTATAAAGGGAGCGGGTGGAGCCTGGACGTGGGAGTAAAGATCCCCTTTACCTTCGGGAACCATAACGATTGTGTTAAACTTCGTAAGAAACCTGACAACCTTTGAGGGCCGTTGCAATCATATTTACACTTCTGTTCCTCTTCCATGCCGGAAAAGCGGAACCAGGCATTGAAGGAAAGGATACTACCCTGAAGATACTGGATTTTATTGATCTTCCCTGCAAATGGACCGGAGGGGATAACGGGTCATGGTATTTAGAATTCAACGAAACCTGGGTTATCCCTGAAAATCTTTCCGGGATCGGGAAGAGGGTTGAATCATACACTATTCATTCCACCGGCCAGGACACTACCCTCAAGGGTAATACCTCTATCTCCCTGGAGTCGATCCTCCCGGCCAGCATTTCATACGAATTTACAGTACTGGACCCTCATTCTCCCGGATCGGATAATGTGGCTTTCTCTGAGCCCCGGTCCATGGACCAATATGCCAGGGATATCCAGGAAGTCCTTACACAACTGGTTCTTAAAGGTTCTCCGTCAGCAAAAGAATATGATCTGAAAAATCAACTGTTGTCTGTCTGGTTCCATGAAGAGTGGTTCCTTGACCCTGCCACCGGGCAAATCACAAAAAAAGTGCACGGAATTACACCGGTTATATGGCAACGCAGGCTTACAGAAGCGGGTGAACCCGTGGATGAAGCCGATACCGGATACCCGGTTTATTATAAGAATCAGTTATTTCGCATCGATTTACGCAACTGGTAGCAGGTTTTTAACGTCTTATTGTTATACCATTAATCTGTGATGAAATGAAAAAGAGATTATTTACCCTGATAGCCGTGACTGCCATGGCCCTTTCATGGCCCTCCTGCAAACATGAAGAGCAGAATGGAACGCTCCAGTTCGGAATGCAATTATCAGACGATTCCGTTCTGAAGTCAGCCACCGTCGACCGAAATGTTTCGGAAGCCCTGATCACTATAGTGGGTATGGACGGACAGATGATTTATGATAAGGAACCCCTTCAGCTGCTGAAATTCGGGGACCAGTATATAACGAGGTTGCTTGAATTACCGGTGGGAGAGTTTAAACTTACAGAATTTATGCTGATCGATTCTTCCGGAACAGTCCTGTGGGCAACACCTGTGGAAGGATCCAACCTTGCCCACCTGGTCAAGGATCCCGCTTCCGGTACATTTTGGGATAGCTCCTGACGAAACTACCAGTGTTAATATGGAGGTCATTCGCGTTAAAGATTATAACCCGGGAGATTTTGGATACGCCAATTTCAGTATAAATTTTATAGACAGGTTTTGCCTTCAGGTCTTTTATTCTTCCAGGTGCCTGGAGGAGTGGAATGATTCCATACTGGGACCTGATGGAACGGGCGCCCCGATTCACCAGCCAAGGTTCATGATACGGGTAAACGACCGCCTTATCCTGGATGAGCCGCTAAACCAGGGATTAAATCATTACCTGATCCCCCTGGTTTCTGAATGGTACGTGCTGTCCGCCAGCGATTGCCACGGTGAGGTTTTTTTCGAGGAAAAGTTACCCTACAAGTTGCTTCTGGAACATCGCTGTCAGCCTGAATTCCCGCCCCTGGTGATTAACCATGAACCGGATACCGGGATCATAATCACTCCTGAGGGGTTGAACGAACCCACCATCAACCAGGGTGTATTCGGAATGATAACGCTTCCTGTGGACAATACACTTAACAAGGAAAACTTTCAGGTCTGGCCTGTGGTCAGGGATATATATTTCTTTCCCTTCGGCTTTACGGATTCCATCTATACCTTTGCCCCCATTGGCTGCTATATTCCTCCGGATTTGGTCACTGCTGATCCGGTTGCCATTGTCAGGTCCAATTCGGAAGGCTTTTTCCAGGCTCCGCTGGAGGTTGGAGAATACCTCTACCTGGTGAAAGACGGTGAGGGCTATTATATCGATGCAATGATCAGTTCCCGCCTGCCGGGTTATTTTATGGTTCACCCCGAAGAGGTTACCAAACTGCTGATCCATATTATTGATTGCTCCATGTGGATGTAAGGATACCATCAGGTTCATTAAGCGGGTTTTTCTATCTTTGGGAAAACCCGCTTTTTTATGACAAGGGACCAGCTTCGTAGTCACCTTTTCCCAGCGCATTGAACAATTCCAGGAAGCCGCCAGGACAGAGACCAGGCTAATCAATTATATTTCGTTGTCAAGATTGATCATTCTCGTTGCCACTATCTATTTCCTGGTGCTGGGAATAAAGAACAGTGAGCCGGTATTCTATGGGATCTCAGTATTAATGTTGGTCATGCTTTATAATCCTGGTGAATCTTTATAACCGTCATAAGGACAGTCGTGAACATTTGAGGCAGTTAAAAAAACTCAATGAAACGGAGTTGTCATGCCTGGATCATCAATTCCATTCCCTGCCGGACGGACTGGAATATGCAGATCCTTCCCATCCCTGGACCCACGACCTGGATATCTTTGGCAACGGATCGCTATTACCAGTATATAAACAGGACCTCAACGGTAACCGGGGCTGAAAAACTGGCCGGTATGCTTACTGGTGAACCTGCTGATATTGAAGTAATCAGGACAAGGCAGGGGATTATTGAAGATCTTAAGAACCGAATCGATTTCAGACAGGATTTCACTGCCCGCGGACACCTGATCAAGGAAGAAAAAGGACGATTTCCAGGGAATCATTGAATGGCTCGCAAATAGGCCTATATCACAAAGCACCGGTGGCTTTTTTACCTGGCACTTTTCATGAGCGGGGTGGCCCTCACTATCATAGTGGCAGGCTGTTTCAACAATTATATTTCAGGTTCCTTTTGCCGCTGTTGATAGTCAATTTCACCCTGCTCTCCCCGTTCTTTATGCGCACCAACCGGTATCAGGATTCCATCTCCAAAAAGCATGAATTGCTTGAGGGTTATTCCCAGCTGCTTAAGATTATCTCCGGGACCGCTTTTGAGCACCCCGGGCTGACAGGAGGCAGGCAACAGGCCATGGAGGGAATGAGAGAGGTAATGAGACTGTCAAAACTGCTTAACCTTTTTGACCAGCGGCTGAATATATTGCTGGGGATTATTTTCAACGGATTTTTCCTGTTTGATTTTATCATGCTTCGGTTGCTTGAGAAACTGGAAACAGCAGAACAAAAAGCAGATTATGGAGTGGATCGGGCTTACCGGCTGGACCGATGCCATGATCAGCCTGGCAGGATTTGCATTTAATCACCCCGAATTTGTGGTGCCTGAACTGACCGAAGCAGAGCATGAAATGGATTTGAAAGCTCTTGGTCACCCTCTTATTCCGGATGACAGGCGGGTTGTAAATGACATTCGCATCCAGGGCGAGAAGGTGGTGATCGTTACCGGCGCCAATATGGCCGGGAAGTCCACTTTTCTTAGATCCCTGGGTGTTAATACCGTGCTGTCCTTTACCGGATGTCCGGTCTGTGCCTCACAGTTCCGATGCAGGTTCCTGGGACTCTATTCAAGTATGCGGACATCCGATTCCCTCAGGGATGAAGAATCCTATTTCCTGGCGGAGATCCGAAAACTCCAGCTTATTGTCCGGAGGATGGAAACGGGACAGCCGATTCTGATACTGCTTGATGAAGTACTTAAAGGGACCAATACAACGGACAAGAAAAGAGGTTCGGTGGGATTGATTAAACGATCCCTGAACTACCCTGTCAGGTGCTTCATTGCAACCCATGATCTCTCCCTGGGTGAACTGGAAAAAGAGCATTCCGGACAGGTGGTGAATTACTGTTTTGAGAGCTATATCAGAAACCAGGCCCTCGAATTCGATTATACCATAAGAAAGGGTATTGCGACCAATATGAATGCTTCCTTCCTGATGAAACAGATGGGGATCATGGATTAGGGAAGTGCGTATGCAGGAGCAGTCAGAGAGTATATCAACAGCCGAAAGGATCATCACCGGTTTCTCGGACCTGGCATGGGGAACCCCTTTGCTGGTGCTGCTTCTTGGAGGCGGACTTTTCTTCCTGGTTTATTCGCGCATGCTTCCATTCAGGTATTTTCGTCATGCCATTGCCATCCTGATGGGAAAATATGACAATCCGGATGAGCCCGGGCAGATTAACCATTACCAGGCGCTTTCAACTGCACTGGCTGCCACTGTGGGTATGGGAAATATTTCAGGGGTGGCCATTGCCATCACCATGGGAGGTCCCGGCGCCATCTTCTGGATGTGGATCAGTGCCATCCTGGGTGTCACCACAAAATATTTCACATGCACCCTGGCTGTAATGTACCGGGGAAGGGATTCCAACGGAGAGCTGCAGGGCGGACCCATGTACGTGATCGTGGAAGGACTTGGCCGGAACTGGAAACCTCTGGCCATCTTCTTTTCCCTTCTGGGAATGATCGGGGTGTTGCCAATGTTCCAGGTAAACCAGCTCACCCAGATTATCCGGGATGTGGTACTGATCCCTAACGGCGTACAGGCAGGATTGGCTACCAACCTGATCTCCGGAGTGGTCTTCTCCACCTTGGTGGCACTGGTGATCTTCGGAGGAATTAAGAGGATCGGAAAGGTGACCGGGCGAATGGTACCCATCATGGTGGCACTCTATGTAGTTTCAGTATTGTTCATTATCTTTTCCAATGCGGACAGGATCATTCCCAGTTTTGCCTTGATTTTCTGCGATGCCTTTACGGCGGATTCTGTACTCGGGGGGATCACTGGGAGCCCTGGTCATTACCGGGGTAAGGCGTGCTGCATTTTCCAATGAAGCCGGTATCGGTACTGCCCCCATGGCACATGGAGCTGCCAAAACCAATGAACCGGTCCGTGAAGGACTGGTGGCCATGCTGGGCCCGGTAGTGGATACTATAATCGTTTGCACGATGACGGCACTGGCCCTAATAATTACCGGGGTCTGGAACATCGGGGAATCGGATGGAATCACCCTGACTGCCGATGCATTCGAAACTGCCATTCCGGGATTCGGAGCCTACCTGCTGACCATCTCGGTAAGCTATTTTGCAATCTCCACCATGCTTGCTTTCCCCTATTACGGAACCAAATGTTTCTCCTTTATTTTCGGAGCCAGGCACAGTTATCTTTATAAATGGTTCTATATTCTTACAATCCCGCTTGGGGCCACCGCCACCCTGGGAATGGTAATCGGTATTTTCGACGGGGCTTATGCTCTGATGGCATTCCCCACAATGATTTCGGCACTTTTGCTCTCTCCTTCGGTAGTGAGGGCATCCAGAGATTATTTTAAAAGATTAAAAATCCAGTCAGTCGTAAAGGAATAGTTTTCTTTATCACAATTTACATGTAAATCCGAGATTATTATGTGATTTTCAATGGTTTGGAGTAACTTTGCATCATGATGTTCAAATCCGGTGAAACCCAGAATTGGGTTGATATTATAAGCAAATACAACACTCCCAGCGTAAAGAAAAGCATCTGGCAGATCATCAATTCCCTGGGACCGTACCTGGTACTGTGGTACCTGATGTACCTTTCCATGGAAATCTCCTACTGGATTACCCTTGGCTTTTCGGTGCTGGCAGCCGGATTCCTGGTTCGTATATTTATCATTTTTCATGATTGTGGTCACGGTTCATTTTTCAGATCAAAGAAGGCCAATAAGATAGTGGGCACACTTCTTGGAAGCCTTGTATTCACGCCATATGACCGCTGGCACGTTGATCATGGCATCCATCACAAGACGGTGGGGAACCTGGATAAAAGGGGATTCGGGGATATCTGGACACTAACAGTGAAAGAGTACCAGACAACTCTCCCGGCAAAAGAAATTTGTTTACCGGCTCTATCGCCACCCCATTATGCTATTTGGAATCGGGCCTTTCTTCCTCTTTGTTATCTGGTTCAGGTTTCCAAAAAGAGGCTTGCAGAGAAACGAGCAATATAAGTACATACACTACCAATCTAATCTTGTTGATGCTTTTCACCGCGACTTATTCTTCCTGATTGGCTGGAAAGCGGTTCTTTTATCCAGCTTCCAATTATTTATTTTGCAACAGTTGCAGGGGTATGGCTTTTCTATGTACAGCACCAGTTCGAAGATGTGATATGGACACGCCAGGGTGAATGGGATTATAAAACTATGGCCCTGGAAGGGAGTTCATACCTGAAATTCCCCAGGGTCACTCCAATGGTTCTCCGGCAATATCGGGTTTCATCACATCCACCACCTCAGCCCCATGATACCTAATTATAACCTGGAAAAATGCCACCGGGAGAACGCCATGTTTGATTCCATCAAACCGGTCACTTTTATTCCAAGCATTCGGGCAATGAAATTCAGGTTATGGGATGAAAAGGAGGGTCGTTTGATCAGGTTTCAGACAATTCAGGAGTACTTACTGCGAAACAGGGGTAGTAGGCCTATTCATAACATTTCTTATTTTTACACCCGGGATTCTACCTTAATTACATAAAAATCACAATATGAAACCACACCTTTTGCTTCCCTTAGTCCTGTCATTAATGATTTCCTGCAATTCTGCATCAGAAAAGAATCAAACCCCTGAAACCTGGGGAGTGGATCCAGCTATTTAACGGAAAAGATCTGGACGGATGGATCATCAAAATAAATAAGCACCCCCTTAACGAGAATTTTAACAATACCTTCCGGGTAGAGAACGGTTGTATGGTTACCCGCTATGATGAGTACGAAGAGTTCAATGAAGAATATGGACATATCTATTATAAGAAACCTTACTCCCATTACAAACTTAAGGTGGAATACCGCGTGGTTGGTGAACAGGTGTCGGGCGGAAAGGACTGGGCAGTAAAAAACAGCGGAGTGATGTTTCATGCACAGTCTCCCCAATCAGTCCTTATTGACCAGCCGTTCCCCGTGAGTATCGAGGCACAGTTCCTCGGGGGCACCGGTGAAGGGGAAAGAACCACAGGTAATCTTTGTACGCCGGGTACCCATGTGGTCATGAACGGAGAACTTGTCACCCGTCACTGCACCAGTTCCACATCCAGGACTTTCCACGGGGAGGAATGGGTCAATTTTGAGCTGGTTGTATATGGTGACAGCATCATTCACCATATTGTTCAGGGTGATACGGTTTTAACCTACTCAAAACCACAAATCGGAGGGGACCTCCCCGAGGGTTTTCCGCTGACCGAGGGCACCACGCTGACTTCAGGATATATTGCTCTCCAGGCCGAGAGCCACCCCTACGAGTTCAGGAAGGTGGAGTTGCTGGACCTGGGCAAATAGTATCCCCGACGCAACCCTGCAGGTTTCAAAATCATCTTCATTGGAAAGAGTTCAAAACTAATCCTGATGATCATGAGAAGAAACCCCGATCCTGTTGTATTCCTTTACATCCTTTTATTAATACTGTTTATTCCGTTAGCCTATGGTCAGCAAGCTGGTGGTATTGACCAGCAAATCATTGATATGAAGCTGGAGTTGCTGAATTCTCAGATTGAACTTTTCAACTCTCAGTTAAAGGTATGGGAGGCTAAACCTGAAGAGTTGCAGAAAAAGCTGACGGAGATTGATGACAGGATTGAGCACCTCGAATTTGATCCCGTCTATTTCAATGACAAGCTCAGGGAGATTGAGATGCTCATCTCGGATTACAACACTACAACCGAAACCAGAATGGATAAAGTGTTTCGTCCGTTCCGTCCTGATACCCTGATCCCCCAATCCTATAAAACTGCCATTGCACTAAATCCTGTAAGGCTTATGGAGGGCACCTTTCACATCACCTATGAACACGCTCTTACTCCAAAACTTGGGCTTGGTATCTCCGGGCTGGCCACCTATGCCACTGAAGAAGGTATTTCAAGGTATTATATGGGTAGGCAGTCTCTGGACTATTTCAACGAAGCGCTCCAATCCTCCATTCCCTATAACAGTAAGAGCATTTCCGGGTACGGGATTGAACTCACATTGAAGAATTACCTGCTCACTGATCTGTATAAAAGACAACGATCTCCTGTGGGGCTTTATGCTGCCCCGGATCTTCTTTTTCGAAGGCTCTGGCTATCAGGTATGTCTGCTTACGTCCTTGAAGATGAGTGGATAGAGGAAGAAGTTACCCGATTATTGAATATCTTTGCACTGGGAGGAAATCTTGGCCTGAAGTTCACCCTTGTCAAAGTACTTTACATCGATATCTATGCGGGAGGAGTGATCCGGCTGGCAAAATATGATGATGAGGAGCAATTCACCAGGTACAAGAGCCTCGGTAATATCGATTTTTCGGGTGTGATGCCCACTGCGGGGATCAGTATCGGTATACTGAAGTGAATCAAAAGCCTGGCGAACCCTGGGATCATTAAATAACCCTATTTTTCATCAATCCTTCCTGAAGATGAACCTGAAAGGTTTCATGAGCAAACTCAGAAGATAAAAGAATTCAGGGAGGGGATCCCTTATTATACTGGCAAGTTGAGAGTTTTTAAACCTGACCGGATGCCTGGTACCGGATGTAAGGTTCCTGATTATCTGTTTAATTGCCGCAGTACCGTAATAGTAGTAACCGTTGGAGTATGCGGGCCGGTCAAACTGAACTCCAAGAGTGTGAGCTGTTACCAGTACCGGGAAATTTACACCCATAATCCTGGAACCCTGCAGCGAATTCCAATACCTCGCATTGAAGTCCACAAGAATATATTGCTTTTTTACATTATCAAACCTGAAGTCAAGGTGAGCTATTCCCGTATACTTCAAGCCCTGGATTATGCCCCGGCCCAGTTCGAACAGCTCCTGGTTCTTTATTAATTCGATCCCCTTTGGAAAGACAAATGATCCG
Organism: uncultured Bacteroidaceae bacterium; assembly: GCA_963777115.1. Taxonomy (GTDB): domain Bacteria; phylum Bacteroidota; class Bacteroidia; order Bacteroidales; family SM23-62; genus SM23-62. The sequence goes on from CAVZPP010000019.1 coordinate 13,849, forward strand.
GCCATTATTCCCCTCTGTATGGTGTAGAAGAGAATTTCACCATCACTGGCAAAAAGACTCATATCAATGTCATAGCCCTCGATGCATTTCTGGAGAAAATATCCGGTTGAATACTTATCGTTCCCGGAAAGAGCTTCCGCAAGTTCTTCGGGATTCCTGACCAGACTGATACCTATTCCTCCTGCTCCTTTCAGTGGTTTCAGTAAAGCCGGGAAAGGGAAATTCACGGCTTTCGATGCAGCCACGGTATTCCCGTTAACAGGCAATGCCTTAGAACAGGGGAACTGATTAGTTTCAAGCCACTGGTTGAGTTTCCATTTATCTGTAACAGTATCAATGGTGCCTTTATCTGAAATGGGATGAACCCTGACTATCTCCCTTATCCATTGCTGATTTTCGGCGATTAACTCTGAAATCCACTCCCGGGTGGGTATGATCATCCGGGCCTCTGATTTTTCAAGGGTATCGCGTAAAACCGCTTCAAAATCATCAGTTACCTCTCCCCTGTGATGATATACTTTCCTGATATACCTGGAGTACCTGAAGAGACGTGGTTTCTCATTTGAATAAACCAGCACATCCAGGTGAAGATCAGGTATACCTGAAAAACATCTTATCAGGGGCAGAATGAACGGGGCATTGTTATCATCAATTATAAGGATGCTTAACTCTTCAGAAAACATTCAAAATAAAATCAGGTTGTAAAGTCTCTTCTACGTGATAATCCTCCTTCATGTTACCATCCGGAAAGAAATTTCCGCGTAAAAACTGGTCGTGACATCAAATACTTGGTATTCTCTCTCACTTGGAGTATTTTTAGCATCCGATAATTTATTCAGCGATGAGAAGGTTACTTCTGTTTCTGTTTTTCATACCATTCTTTTCGTGCCAGGAATCAGATCTTCCTCCTAATTGTAAAATAATTCGCCCTGAGAATGACTCTGAGTTTCTTCTTGGAGATAGTATTGTAATTTCAGTCGAAGCAACTGATCCGGGAGGCTATATAGATGAGATTCTACTCTACTTCGATGGTTTTGGGATAAAATCCATGAAAGAATTCCCCTATATTGCCACCATCGGAACAGATAAATATGGTCCCGGAACCTTTAAGATCAAAGCCACTGCCCTGGATGGGGACGGACAGCAGATGTCCGATGAAATACAAATTGTTATAAATTCCCAGTTAGCATCCATTGTAACAAATAAAGTCATTCTAATTACTGACTCATCTGCGATGTGCGGAGGCAGTGTCATGTCAGATGGCGGAACGGAAATAACAGCTAAAGGCGTATGCTGGAGTCTCTACGCAAATCCGACAACTTCGGACAATCATACCATAAACGGCAGTGGCCCTGGCAGTTTCGCCAGTGCCCTAGTAGGATTGGAATGCAGTTCAACCTATTATGTGAGAGCATATGTCACAAATACTGCAGGTACAGCTTACGGAAACGAGATTGAATTTCAAACAGGCGTTTGCCCGGTCAGGGTGCCAACAGTTATAACAACTCCAATAATTGATGCCGGGGAGAATAGAGCCACCGGAGGAGGCAGTGTTATTAACGATGGCGGAGGTTTAATAATGGCAAGAGGTGTTTGTTGGAGTACCTCCCAGCATCCAACGCTTTCTGATAATTATACAACTGATGGAACCGGGCTTGGGGCCTATACAAGTAATATTTCAGGATTACGCTGTGCCACAACATATTATGCGAGAGCTTATGCCACAAATTATGCTGGTACAGCATATGGTGATCAGGTAACCTTCGAGACAGGTCAGTGTACAGCTTTTATCCCAACCATTTCAACCACCCCGGTAAGCAATATTTCCGGAACCTCAGCTCATTCAGGGGGGAATATTACGGATGACGGAGGGGCCTCTGTTACGGAAAGAGGGATATGCTGGAGTATTTCAGATCTTCCCACGGTGTCTGATAACAGAACTAATGATGGCACCGGGACCGGCATATATGCCAGTATTATACCGGGGCTTTCCTGCAATACGAAATATTACATCCGGGCATATGCTACCAACAGAGTTGGAACAGGCTACGGTGATCAGGAAAGTTTTACTACGCCTGAGTGTTCCTTCTTGCCTGAAGTGTCCACGTTCCCAATCAGCAGCGTCACTGATAACAGTGCAAAATCGGGTGGAAATGTGACCACAGATGGAGGAATGAATGTAACAGCCAAAGGAGTATGCTGGAGCACTGCGGATAATCCCAGCGTCTCAGACAGCCATACGGTCGATGGCAGTGGAACAGGTATTTATACCAGCACTGTAACAGGCCTGAATGCCAATACAGTTTATTATATCAGGGCCTATGCCACAAACGATTCGGGTACCTCTTATGGTAACCAGTATGTTTTCAGAACAAAGTGAAAAAAATTGGACTCCATGGACAGATTGCTTTACAGACGGCAATATATACTCTCTCCGGTTCCCATTAAATGCCCCTTTCAACATGTTAAGATTTCGCTGGGCGGAACATATACTCTCTACATTCATAAGGATCTGCCGGTTACTCGCACAGATGAAAATAGTGCAACCCTGATCCTTCTCGGCGACATCTTTGATTATAAAACTCCCCTGAATTCCAATCTTGATATTCTCAACGACCTCTCCGGCCAGGGATTGAATTCCATACTTGAGAAATCCTCACTCTACACAGGAAGATTTATTTTAATCTATGTATCTGAAGCTGATATCATTGTATTTCATGATGCCACAGCAACCCGGAAAATCTACTATCACTGGCGGGATGACATGACTTGGTTATCTTCTCAACCCCAGCTGCTTGCACTAACCCTTGGATTTAAACCCACCCCCGATCCTGAAAGACAGGCCTTCTATCATTCGGCTGAGCATAAACGGCTGAATAATGCCGACATTGGAGATACCACTTTCTATGATGAGATCAGGCAGTTGATGCCAAACCATTACATGAATATCGTAAATTCAGAAATAACAAGATTCTGGCCTCAAAAACCTGTTAAGCAAAGACCCCTGAAGGAAGTGGCCGCTGAGTGTGCCGAAATTATCAGGGGGTACATGAATGCCATTGCCGCCCGTTATGAAATAATGTTACCTGTTACGGCCGGTTTCGACTCACGTGTTCTGATGGCGGCAACCTTTGATATTAGAAACAGCGTGTACTATTACATAAATAAAGAGAAACAGTTGTCTCCCAATTGCACGGATATTGCTGTTCCAAAAAGACTTTTCAGAAAATTAAAACTGAAATTTCACATTGAGGAATTCGACAGCATTATTAAACCGGACTTCAGGGAGGTATATTTCACGAATAACAGTGATGCCTCTCAAAAATACCTGCCGCATATTCAGCATTATTACCTGAACTTTTCTGACAGGGTGAATTTGCCGGGAAATTGTGCTGCAGCTTCATGGGGGATAAACAGGCTCCCGTTGGATAAGGTTTCCGGAGAAAATCTCGCCAGGTTGCAGGGACTGGAGACCTATTCTTATGGAATTGAATACTATGATCAATGGTTGAAAGGATGCCGGGAGTTGTGCCTTCAGAATAATATTAATGTGGTAAGTCTCTTTTACTGGGAAGAGAGAATTGCAAACTGGGGCGGACAGGTGGCCACATATAAGGATATTGCCCAGGAAGAATTCAATCCGTTCAACTCAAGACAATTACTGACCCTTTTTCATTCCGTTAAAAGGACTCACAACAACGGGCCGGATCACCAGCTTCACAGGGCCATTATTAAACAACTCTGGCCTCAGTTGCTGAAGGTTCCCATGAACCCCAGTTTTCAGAGAAGTGTCCTTAAAACTTTGAAATTTTTTGGCCTCTTCAATATGATATTCAGGTTGAAGTATAGCAGAAAATTCAAATAGAGGAGACTCTGACCAAAACAGGGATTGGTATATCGGAGTGCTCAGAATCGTTAGAAACTGAATTTGACCGGTGAAAATATATTTTCTATTTTTAGGTAATTCATTCTTTCCTTATTGAACTTAATTCAGACACTATGGAAAACAGAAGGAGTTTCATCAAAACTATGGCGGGGGCTACCACCGGGATTATGATCCCCTGGGGGACAATCAGTGGTTGTAACAGGACCAGTTCCGATAAATTCGGGGAGCTTCTCCCCTTACGCAGGCTTGGAAAAACAGGCAAGGATATAACCATGCTGGGGCTTGGGGGATACCATGTTGGCTGGACCACCGAAAAGGATGCGCAGGAAGTAATTGAGACCGCTATCAATGGTGGTATACGGTTTTTCGATACCGCGCATAGTTATGAAAAGGGAGTAAGCGAAGAGCGCTATGGCAAATTTCTGGTGCCAGATTACAGGGACCATATATTCCTGATGACAAAATCCACAGCACCTGATGGGGTAAGCCTCCAACAGGAGTTCGATCTTTCGCTGAAGAGGCTGCAATGCGATTATGTGGATCTGCTTCAGATCCATTCCCTGAAAAGCCCCGATGATGTTGACCAGCGCCTTGAAAACGGGGTTGTAGATGTTGCACTGGAGATCCTCTCCTCCGGCAAGGCAAAGCATATTGGATTTACGGGTCACCAGAATCCGTATGCCCACCTGAGGATGATAGAACAGCTTCCTGAATCACACTCTTTTTCCACTGTACAGATGCCCATCAACCTGGTAGACTATGCCAGTGAACACAGCTTTGTAAAGCAGGTAATCCCTGAGGCACTGGACAATGGCCTGGGTATCCTGGCAATGAAGACCCTTGCCGATGGCAGGTTCTTTAACCGTAAGGAAGCCAAAGGCAGGGTAAGATGGGAAACAGATACTCCTGTAATACCCGATTACGTGAGTATAAAGGAGGCACTGTTCTTTTCCTGGTCCATGCCTATCAGTGTGCTGATTACCGGGGCCGAAAATGCAACCATGCTGAAGGAGAAAATTGAACTGGCAAAAGAGTTTGTCGAACAGTCAGATTCAGACCGGGCCGCATTACTGTCAAGGGTCGAACAGGCACCTGACAGGGAAGGGGTCGAATATTACAAGAATATAGAAGGCTGATGGGTTAAAATATCCTGTTTTCGTCATCGGGACACCCTGACCGTCTAATAGCAGGACTTTGTCCGGGATCTTGCCTCGGGTTCTGTCCGGGATCTTGCCTCGGATTCTGTCCGGGATCTTGCCTCGGATTCTGTCCGGGATCTTGCCTCGGGTTCTGTCCGGGATCTTGCCTCGGATTCTGTCCGGGATCTTGCCTCGGATTCTGTCCGGGATCTTGTGCACCCGCTCCTGCTCCGGCTCCCGGGTAAGGCCAGTGCTATCGCGTTCAAGAAGGGCTTTATAAGCTGTTAGGCGCTTCGTTACACTCCAGGTCGTCCGTGGCGTTAATGAACCTTACCACAGATTCCGTCAAGTAAGCCGCTTCGGGTTGCTGGAGCCCGGTGATGTGGTTACTTTTCCATATGAACTGTGCCTCTCCAAACAGTTGTATGATGTCAGGTTGAGGGCCAGCATGCATATTGACCTTCATGGCAGTAAGCTCTCCTACCTTTTTCGTGTTCAATGAGGCGTTCAGAATGCTTTGCTGCTTAGCCCCGGAAGCAGTTCTCAGACAAGCTGTGATCCTCAGGTATCCGTCATTGATTCTAACACTGTAGTTAGTCTGGCCAGTGCTGATATGCAGTGCCTTATCCGCAAACCAGAACCATGAATTCTTCTTTGTTTTTCGGAGTTCTTCCCTGATGCTGTGCATCATCTCTTTCAAGTCTGCAGCAGGCTGGCCGGCGATTTTGTCATTGTGAGCCGGTGCGCTGTCGCGAATATACCTTTGATAGTAGTGAAGCAATTCTTTGTATTCTTTCAGGGTTTCTGTCGAATATCCAATTTCAAGGGAATTGATTTCTGAGCTTAATAGCAAATTCATGGAAGTTACGATGCCGTTTTTTTCGTTCATATAGAGTTTGCTGTGCAGGTGAGGAATCTTTATATACTGCAATGCCAATTGATCCAGATCACGGTAGGTGGCTTGGTTGTCCGGGTCGTCCCTGACATATATCTCTACAAGGATCCTTCTGGTTTTCAAATCATTGAGTTTATGTATGAATCTATACCATTTCGAAATCTTCGTGTATGGAGATACTAGAATGACCCTTTCATCACTCTCCTCGAGCAATGTGAGAATCTTGGCTGAGATCTCTGAAGGTCTGATCAATTTCATTTTTCAACTGATTTGGCTGCTTACCTGAGCGGGCAGGGAGCGTTAATGATGATTGGCCTTTCATTGGTATATGATACATACAGTGCAGATATCGACTCTGAGGATGAAAAATGAACCTGGATAGATATAAAATAACCACTTATGCACTATATAGATAGATAAATGGATAATTTATATCGATTGGGAGATATTTAATATCCATAACCCATCAAATAAGTATAATAACTGGATATTTTATATTCCTTTTCATGAGCAGTCAACTTATTTGGAGCATTATTAAACGGTTTGCAAGTAGAAATATGCCTGGCTTTACATTGCAAGATGTGGCCGGGGAATTTCCGGATAAGAACCGTGTTTATCTGGCCAATGTACTGGCAGAGATGGTCGATCTGGGTATGCTCTGTAAAATATCCCGGAATATTTACCATATCATTCCTCTGAATGCGGATCCGCAAACCTATACTCCTGATGAGCATCAGGTGGCTAAATACATGATGCGGAACAAGGAGTATTATATCGGGTATGGATCCGCTATGAAGATCCATGGGCTCACACTCCAATCCGGGGCCAGGGAATATGTGGTCACCAAAAAGCAGATGAAGCCGGCAATAAGAAGTATCAGGGGAATAACAGTTCAATTCATAAAACATGATGCAACCCGGTTTTTCGGTTTCGACAGCATCTGGATCAACAATAGCGAACAGGCAATGGTAAGCGATCTGGAGAAGACTATCGTTGATGTAGCTGCAAAGCCCCAGCTTTGCGGAGGCATCATTGAGGTCGGATATGCCATATCTCGGGCGAAAGACCGGACAGATTATGATAAGCTGTTTTACTATTTGTCAAGGAATAGAAATAAGTCCGCAAAAAAGAGATTCCTGTTCATTACCGATCTACTAGGATTGGACTGGACTGTTGACCATGAAAGAATGATGGAAGAGTTGGGTTCTGGCAACTCTTTACTGGATCCGGAGGCACCTGATCAGGGGCCAAGAAGAAGTAAATTCAGATTGAAGATCAATGTGGATCCCATTCTCATAAAGCAGAAAGTCCTTGATATAAGATAGCTTCCGCTGCTTTTGTCAATATTCTGCAGGATTACCGTCCCGCTCTTATTCTTTTTCTCCCGTACTAACACACATACAGGAAAATGGGACACCCAAAAACGTTAAAATATAAGTACTATATCGCTCATTAACATTGCTTTAAAAAATCACACCGGGAAGAGTGACGAAAACAAGTGAGTTTGTCAAACAGTCAGATTCAGACCGGGCCGCATTACTGTCCAGGGTCGAACAGGCACCTGACAGGGAAGGGGTCGAATATTACAAGAATATAGAAGGCTGATGGGTTAAAATGTCATCCGAACCCCTAACCCGGTTGAATTTACCATTAATCCAAAACTGACAGGCGGTTTCATTCCCATCTCATTCAGGCTGGAATTATGCAGGCTAACCGCACTGTGCAGGTGCTTCCTGGCCGGAATGACAATGATAGCTCCCACTACCTCAACTCCAAGCCCTATGAGCATAACATCCAGCCCGCCAACATAGCTTCCCACTAAAACTATACCCAGACCACCATAAACCAGGGGAAGCCCGATATTGGTTTGTCGCTTCCATGCCTTATACTCTGCAGCTGAAGCCGGATTAGTTGATAATATTGCCTGTAATTGTTTGCCGGATAGCTTCAGTTCATTCTGGTAGTACCTGTTCTTCTTAACAATGTCAATGGGTTCCCTGGCATTTTGTGAATAGGCATTAAGAATGAATAGTGAAAGAACGATTGTCAGGATTAAGCTTTTCATAGGTTCGGTTTTAGTTACATGAAGTAAAAATTATTCTGGTCAAGTTCCAAGAAACAGTGCCGTAAAGATTAAATCCACCTTTGAATTTCAGTGAACCTTTTGCAGGTTTTTAATTGAATCTGTTGATAACTAACAGTATGCTAAACCAAAAAACGATACAATTAAGATTATTTTCAATGAAATTATAATGTTTACTATTATCCCAACTTCAATAATTATGAAAACAAAACCCACTCTTCACACGGCATTTTTTTTCACAGCATTTATTTTAATGTCCTATTTCGCATCTGCACAGACCACTCTTCAAATTCCAATTGCATCTTGGGAAGATGACGCAGAAGAGTATAGATCAGAAATTGGAGGAGAGGTCATTGGAACAGTAGATCTTTACAGTTCTGATCTGGAATTAACATTTGATCAGGAACCACTGTATGTGGGACTGCTTTTCAGGGATGTGCAAATTCCGGCAGGGGCAAACATTACCAATGCATATGTTCAATTCCAGGTCGACGCGATTGTTGAAGGGACAACAGATGCTGACCTGACTCTTCAGGTTTACGGAGCAAAAGAAGCTACAGTGGATGCCATTACCGAGGATCCTTTCAGTATTTCCGCACACCCCCATACAGACAATACAGTAATCTGGTATCCGAAAATATCTGAAGCCGTCGGAGACAGGGGCGAAAATGAACTAACTCCTGATATAAGTGGAATAATAGCTGAAATTGTAGCACTTGAAGGATGGGTTGCGGGAAACAATATCCTGATTGTAGTCGCAGGAGATGGCAGTCAGACAGAGAATATCAACAGGGAAATGGAATCATTTGACGGAGATGCTGCTGGAGCTCCTGCCCTGATTGTAACCTATGGTGAAGAAACTGCAATTGAAAAAATAATTGAACCGAATATTGCATTTCTTAATGATATGATCATGGGAGATACGGCAGTTGACGGTTCCAGGGTGGAAACCATTTATATACTTAGAAGAGATTCTGAATACTTTATTGAGGGTGCATTTGAAAACCACGATTGGAAATTGCATATTAAAGCTGAAGATGGTACCGGAGCATTACCCCATGTTACTCCATTTCCCGATGAATATGGTGAAATATCATCGTACATGTTCAATCTCTATGAAGATGCTCATTTTGAAAATATCTTCTTTGACGGGCAGTCAATGTTAGATGAAATGTATGGTACCAGAAGACTCATGAGGAATAGGGTAGACGATTTTAATCTGACTGCCGACGGCTGTATTTTTGCCAATTTTAGTCAGACCGTGATACGGATTTACGGGTTTGCCGATATGATAAAGTTTAACAATTGCCGGTTCTTCAACCTGGGTATGGATTACAACGATTATTTTGGGACTGGAATCGCTATCGACTGTAGAGACAGCGATATTAATTTACTCTCTGTTACCAATTGTACCTTTGCAAACAATATTGACCGTATCATTCGTCACTTTGGCTTTCCCGAAGGCGGCACGCTGCATAATGTAGTCCTGGATCATTGTACCATCCTGAACAATGCGGCATTTTATGGCTTCCTTGAACTTGGAGTGACAGGGGCCAGTGTTCAAATAACCAATAACCTGATGTATGACTGCGTGGGATCGGGCAATGATCCTTCCGACTTATTAAGACTTGACCAATCAGCTGCCCACGGTGAAACCGATCTTTACGGAAATCCGGTATTTGTCTGGGTTGGTTCCGTACCCAATGAAACTACCTCATGGAAAATAGATCATAACATCTATACCGTTTCAACAGAGCTACAGGCTTTTTATACTGCAAACAACATCTCTGAGGGTCCGGATCATATACTTACGGAGCATATAAAGGGAAAACTTAACGATGCTTCTGCGGCCTTTGTGAAAAAAGATTTTTCTCTGTTTGAAACTCCACCAACACTGGTTGACTTCTATAACTGGTACTGGAATCCTCTAGGTGCGAATAAACAGCCTTTCCCCATTATTGATGTTGAGTATGACAGGAAGGACACCGATTTCTGGTTAAATACCTTTGATGCAACGCTGATAACCGATGATCAGGGCTTTATGGGATCGGATGGTATCCTGGTTGGAGATCCAAGATGGGGAACGTTCTATAATGCACCAAGTTTTACATCCACGGCAGTTACTAATGCAACAGTTGAAGTGGAATACCAGTATCAGGCAACAATTCAGGATGGTTACGGGACCGGAACCTTCAGTTTGAGTTCCTCTCCGGCAGCCACATGGCTGGGTATTAACGGAGCATCGGGTTTGATAAGTGGAACAGCCGCCATTGCCGATGCAGGTTCATATGCCATAACAGTTACTTATAATGATGGGTATAATGCAATAACACAGGTTTACCCACTGGTGGTTGCTGATCCCTATGTGGCACCAGTCTTTACCTCCACTGCGGTTACTGATGCAACAGTTGAAATAGCTTATCAGTACCAGGCAGTAATTCAGGATGGGGCCGGATCGGGTATCTTTTATCTAGGCTCTATGCCGGAAGCAACATGGTTAAGTATTGACGGATCAACAGGCCTGGTCAGCGGAACAGCCGCCATAACCGATGCAGGTTCATATGCAATCATAGTTACATATTATGATGGCAGAAGTATCATCAATCAGGATTACAATTTAACGGTAGCGGATCCCTATGTGGAACCAGCATTTACATCCACCGCTGTTACTGATGCAACAGTTGAAGTAGAATACCAGTACCAGGCAGCAATTCAGGATGGAGCCGGATCGGGCACCTTCAGCCTGAATTCCTCTCCTGTAGCCGCATGGTTAAGTATTGACGGGTCAACAGGGCTGGTCAGCGGAACAGCCGCCATTGCCGATGCCGGTTCATATGCGATCACAGTTACATACGATGATGGCAGAAGCACCATTACACAGGTTTATCCCCTGGTGGTTGCTGATCCCTATGTTGAACCAACCTTTACTTCCACCGCTGTTACCGAGGCAACAGTTGAAACAGAATATCAGTACCAGGTAACTATTCAGGACGGGGCCGGATCCGGAACTTTCAGTTTGACTTCTTCACCGGTGGCCTCATGGTTAAGTATTGACCAGGCTTCGGGTCTGGTGAGTGGAACTGCTGCTGCTGGCGACGCCGGCTCATATGCCGTAACAGTTGCATATGGTGATGGGCGAAGTACAATCATCCAGGTTTACCTTCTTGAAGTGATCGTAGATGCAACTTCTGTCCTGGAGCAGAAAGAAAATTCGCTGCAGGTATATCCAAACCCTGCAAACGATGTGATCTATATTAATACCGGGAACAGCTACAACGAGCTGACAAATTGTATACTAAAAATTATCAATACATCAGGTTCTGTGGTACTTGAAACCAATATCACCGAACAGATAATTGAAATAGAGGTTAGTGATCTCGGCCAGAGGGGATTATATCTGATTCAGATTGTTGATGGTTCGAATCAGATAACCGATACCGGGAAGATCATCCTCAAGGGTCTTTAATGCAGCGAACAGAAAATCCACTTTGCTTGGTATTATTGCTTGTGCTTATATAGTCGTTCCTGACCAAACGGCTGTAACCCCAGCTCAGGTTACGATACCATGCGTTTGTCGTACTATTCGTTGTAGCTGACCACCAGTAACCGAATAAACCAAGTGCACTGAATCCATTGGATTCATCACCACGGTAGCCACCCGGAAGTGCTGTAAATCCGCTGCTGTTATTGCTGGCCGGGTCGTTGCCAATATTGCCTCCTGTTCCGTTTGGAAGCCAATCCAGTATGGCTGCCATGGATTTGGCTATGTCGTCACCACTACCCTCATAACCATAACCGTTGTTGATAAGATAATCGGCTAAAGTTGTCCATTCAGCATCTGTAGGCACATGCCAGCCAGTGTTGCATAGATTGCCCGTGTTAACCGCGTACCAACTATACAATGCTCCATACTTGTTTTTGTAAGTAGTTTCATCATTGCCATACCAACAGTATGCAGGTGTGGTTATTGCCCCCCATTCAGATTCCAGAGTAACCAGGGGGATTGGGGTTCCATCATTGTATTTGGTGGTTTTAAGATTTTCTGCCATCCATACCTGATCACCTATCCTTACTGTATTATAGACATTATTGTCATTGTCCCTTATAATACCGTATGCTGTCATAGAGTTTTTTAACATACTTATCTGACTCTGTAATCCATCCACATAGGCCTTGTTTGCTGCATCGGTAATCCCATACCCATCAATGGTTGTAGGTATATTGGTTAAGTCAGTAAAACTTCCACTTGTTGCAACAGTAGCAAGCGCTGGCTTATTTAATACTTGTGCATCACCACTTACCGCACTCCAGTCAGCATTTACATTAACTTCTGCACCTTCTTCGATTCCTGCTAATTTCGTTGCATCCTCGGTAGGATAGCTTTGTTTTGCCGTGTTCGCTAATACCTCTGAATTATTAGTTACGCTTGTTTGAAAGTCGCTAACCTGCGAAGCAGTAATGCTAACTCCTGTACTTTTATCCCATTCATTGAAACCGGGATCAGTTTCTGTGATTGAATCAACTGTTCCGGAGTGTAATGCATACGGAACACTTAATAATTGGGAAGCACCCATATGAACTCCATCAACCGTTATATCTATAAAATATGGTCCCTGACTCCAATCAATGTCATCAAAGATTTGGGAACTGGTTCCAAGCCCTATATTAATGGTCACCAATCCAAGTGAATTTGTAGTACTGCTATGAACCTCTTCATAGATCGAAAATCCGTCGAAAGATCCTTGAATAATCGCAACAGAAATTGAAACAGCCTGATCTGCTTTCTCAGTACCATCCGAATTTCTTATGATAGCTTGATAATTGAAAGCTTGTGGGACCTGACTGGATAGGGTGACAGCAATAGCCATAAAGGCCAGGCAAAGGAAAGTTCGTTTCATATAAAGTTGGGTTTTGAAGATATTAAAGGTATCCTATGTCCGGGAGAAATTCAAATGAAATCCTTCCAAGGTACCTTGACAGTTTGAAATATTATCTTAAAAAGAGTAACCTATGGATAGGGCAGGCAATCCTGAAAGGCCGTCATCATAAGCAAGTAAAATTCCAGCCCTAAATAAAAATCCATCAGGGCCCTGGTAGCGATAGCCCGTCCGTACCATAGGAAGAAAAACTTCAGAATTCATAGCCATCAAGAGCCCCGGTTCAAAGAAATGCTTTGTACCACCAGTTAATAATGAGATTTCACCCATAAATAATACACCTCCGCCAAATAATGCGACAAAAAAGTTTATACCTCCCGCCAGGTTGATCCCAACATGTTCACCGGGAATCATTCTAGCGTAACTCAAGGTTAATATCCCCACATATACAGAGTTCTTCTGGATATCCCGGATAGAACCAGGCGATGCGGGTTTCGGGGATTCAATAATGGAAGTACCTGCTTTAAATTCAAATTGTTTCTTATCGATTGCATTACGTTTGTATTCCGAAACATCTGTAAGACCGATGTGTGTTTGAGCCCAATTATTCTGGCTTTTCATCTCAAAATAGATGTGTGTTTTAGTAATGCTATCGATGCGGCAGGCTATGGAATCTCCTTTTGTTGTTACAATAAGATCATTGTCCTGGGATAAACCGCAGGTAACCAGTAGAAGAAAAAAAACCGAAAAGACAGGAGATAATATTTTCTTATTCATGTCTGTGGGGTTATAGGGTTAGTAAAGCAAGTTACTTTTTAAAGGACAAGTAAGTCAAGTATTTTGACTTTTAACGGATTAATTTACCCTACCTGGAGAAGGAAAGTCGATGTATGGTGATATGTCCATTCCATTTATTTATGGCAGGTTGAGAAGGACATTTTATGGATATATACTGGTATTAGCAAAATTGTTGACGTCGATATTAATTAAGTTTATCAATAATGCACAACTAATCTTCAACCATCCTGCAACCCAACAAAAAAGGAGTCAGTCCAATATCGAGGAACACAGCTCAATTACACCGGTGAGTGCAAGATTTGACTCATATACAAAAAGGAGTTAACTTGCAGGAAATGAAGCACAGAAGGGCAGTCCTTTGCATAATAGATAAGGATGATATTTTAGAATATTAAACAATTTCGATCCGATTGATATAAAGGAGGAAATCAAATGGCAGAAAAAAGTAATTCTGGAATCTTGAAAATTGCATTATTAATCTATGCTGTAGTATGTTTAATCTACGGGCTGGGCTTTTTTATTGTGCCTGATTCACTTGTTGAACTGTCCGGTAGTGAACCCGTGTTTCATGGTTGGCTTCGCTGGTCAGGTGGAGTCATAATCGCATTGAGTATCGGGGCCATCCTCACATACCTGAAACCAAAAGGCCAGGGTATATTTGTAACAACAATAGCAATAGGATCACTTCTGGCTGGACTTGCATTGCTCTGGGCATGGATAGGCATTGAGGAAGAAGTTAATGTTTGGTTTACTGCGTTACCGGCTATTGTTTTACTTGTTGTGTCTGGCCTGCTTTGGTGGAGCCGTCAAGAGGCAAAGAATATCCTGTATCCTGAATAAAACAGAAATGTTTTCATCCTCTAATTCTTCGTATACGAATAATTAAATGTTAATCATTTAACCATTTGTTAATCAAATGGACAATCAGGGTCGAAATTGTTTCTAGAACTTAAACTGCACAATTCATTGGTCATTATTGTATTACTGTAAGTCTTAGCCCGATCTTGGAAAACTAATTCAATCAAATACAGAAAGTTTTTTCAATCCCAATTCAACCCAACAAAAAAAGGAGTCAGATTTGATTGACCTAACTCCCTCTCTCATATTCGTGGGCCCATCTGGGTTCTCTATTTTTCCATTATAGCTTTTAGCCTTTTTAGGTCAGCTTTCACTACCTTTTTTCCTAAGAAAGCCATGATAATACGCATAAATAGCGGTAATACCATTTTCGAGCATATGGTTACGCGGCTGCCATCATTCTCCGGTTCAACATGATAATAACCAATGGAGTCTTTGAACATACTTTCACCCATAATCCATTCCATATGCCTACCTTCCTCCCACTTAATTATTGTCCATGGAATAGCTCCCATTTTTTTATGATGGTGTATTCCTGTTGAACCAATTCCATAGGGTGCTTGTGAGGTCCATTCGGTTTTAGAATAATCAGTTCTCCATTCAACATCAGTTGACACCAGTAAAAAATAGTTCCATATATTCTCTGGGCTTTGTGAAATTGAAGTAGATTGTTTTATTTCCATTTTTCGGCTCTATAATAAGTAAACATATTGAAAATCATTAATTATAGAAAGTTATAAAGGTCAATATCTATACAAGGATAGCTGTCATTTCTGATTCCAAATCTTCAACCCTTCTTCAATCCAACAATTAAAGGAGTCAGATCCAATCATGAACCCCGTCAATTACGCCGGTGTGTGCAGCCAGGTAGGGTAACACCCCCTCAACTGAGATTTGCTGAATATACTCATACCCTCAATGTACCTTACCCCTCATTTTGAAGATTCCCTTCATGTGCGTAACTTCATATTCTTATCCCAGAATAAATGAATAGGACTTTAGTCTATTTCATATTCATAATCCTTTTTTCCTGTCAGGAGGAGAATAAGCCTCCGACCTGTATTATTATATCCCCATCAAACAACAGCTCATTCAATATAGGGGATACAATCTTGATTGAAGGCCTGGCCGTTGATCCTGAGGGTAAACTTGAGGAGATTAGTCTTAATCTAAATGGTACTTTACTGGCTGCTCTGGATACCTCCACTTTTCAATATGAATTAATAACCGATAGTTATCAGCCAGATAATTACACTCTACAAGCCATTGCAAAAGATGGTGGAGGTCTTGAAGATTCGGATGAAATCCAGATTACCATCAATGCTACTATTCCGACAGTAATATCAGGTGCGATTGATTCAATAACAATAACCTCAGCTATAATTAGCGGTGAGGTTTCTGCTGATGGTGGTTCAACCGTTACCACAAAAGGCGTTTGCTGGAGTACATTGGAAAATCCTTCTCTTTCAGGGAAACATACTGTGGAAGGAATCGGAACTGGCACATTTGAAAGCAAGATTACTGGGCTTTTATGCAGTACACAGTATTTTGCTAGAGCCTATGCGACCAATGAACAAGGGACGTCTTATGGGGAACAAGTTTCGTTTACCACAGATAACTGCTATTCATTACCAACAGTTACAACCATTAGTGTAAGTGAAATTAAATATTCTTCTGCTGTTTGTGGAGGAAACGTTACAGATAATGGTGGTGCACACATAAAAGAACGGGGAATATGCTGGAGTACATTTCAAAACCCAACAATCCTTGACGATAAAACTTCAAATGGAAGTGGAATCGGTAGTTTTGAAAGCTTTATAACTGGATTGAGTAATTTTACAACATACTATGTTAGAGCATATGCTACAAATAATGTAGGCACAGCATATGGGGGACAAATAAGTTTCAAAAGTTCTTCAGTAACTGATTATGATGGAAATGTGTATAGGCTAATTCAAATAGGTTCTCAGTTATGGATAGGAGAAAATCTTAAAGTATCTCACTATTTAGACGGTACCTCAATTCCACATGTCCAGTCAAATACTGACTGGAGCACAAGTACTTATGGTTCATACTGTTTTTATTCTAATGATCCATCAAATGGGGAGATATATGGGGCCCTCTACAATTGGCCAGCAGTGATTACAGATAAACTTTGTCCTTCAGGGTGGCATGTTCCTAGTGATTCTGAATGGACTATTTTAACTGATTTTCTGGGAGGTGTTGACATTGCAGGTGGAAAGCTAAAAGAATCAGGCACAACTCACTGGTGAGTCCTAATACTGGTGCTTCTAATGAATCGGGTTTTACAGCATTACCAGGAGGATATAGATCAGGGGATGCTTACTTCAAGCTACTAACTGAAGCTGGAATTTGGTGGTCCACAACGGAATATGATACCGAATTGGCTTGGGATCGAGATCTAAGTCATGAAACAACTCAAAGTATATATGCAGGAAACTCTAAAGAGGCTGGATTTTCAGTTCGCTGCATCAAGGATTCTCCGATGAGGCATTTCGTCCACTGTTAAACATACCATATGCCTTTCCAACTGCCAGAACTTTTTCGCGTGTATTAAGACACTCATGAGATGCTGCCAGGTCAAGATTTGACTCATAAGCAATAAGGTTTTAACTTGCATGTAATCAACATAACCTTCAATGTCTGGCAGTCCCAACAAACTATCCCAATTCTGGCAGGAGCTAAAACGCAGAAGGTAGTACGTGTTATTACTGTTTATGCTGCGGCAGCATTTGTGATCCTGGAGTTGGTGGATATTATATGCTCCAACCTGGGACTACCGGAATGGACACTTAATCTTGATCATTTTCTGCTTTGCGTTGGTTTTATCATAACAGTGATAGTATCCTGGATGTATGATGTACACCCTGAAGAGGATAGAAAAGACAAAGCCAGCTCATAAGGTAAGCAAGAAGATAAAACTAGTTCTTCAAAAAGTTGGAAGATTGCCAGCTATATCAGTTTTGTGGTGATTGTGGCATTGATCGTTCTCAATATTATTCCTCGAAGTGGCCGATCCGACATAAAGGAGATAGCTTATAAATCCATTGCAGTATTACCTTTTAGAGGATATGAGCCCACAAAAAGATCAGGAGTATTTCTGTGACGGCATAGCAGAAGAAATTATAAATGCTCTGACGCACATTGAAGGCTTAAAAGTTATTGCCGGACTTCTGCCTTTTCTTTCAAAGGCAAACAGGAGGATATTCGTGATATCGGTAATAAACTTGATGTTGAAACATTGCTTGAAGGAAGTATCCGCAAAGAGGGGAATAGACTTCGTATTACCGCTCAGCTAATTAAAGTTGAAGATGGTTCTCACCTCTGGTCGGAACGATATGATCGTGATATGGAGAGTATTTTTGATATTCAGGATGAAATCTCCCTGGCCATTGCAGAAAATCTGAAAGTAAAACTTTTATGGAGAAGAGAAAGCAGTGGTTGTTAAACGTCATACTGAAAACCTGGAGGCGTATAAATATTATCTGCAGGGCATATATTATCATAACAGGTTCGAATCCGGAAGGAATAAATAAAAGCAATGGAGTATTATGAACAATCATTACAACAAGATCCAAACTTAGCATTGGCTTATGTTGGATTGGCAGATGCCTACTTTCATCTTGTTTCATTTTCCGGATAATCCCCCTTCCTCGACAATTCCCAGGTCGATTGAAAATGCAAAGAAGGCTCTGGAGATTGACAATACGATTTCTGATGCCTACGTTAGACTGTTGGGGATATCAGTATGCATTATGAATGGGATTGGGAGGCAGCAGAAAAATACTTTGAGCGAGCACTAAAGGAAAATCCGAACCTGGCTCCCCCTCATTCAAATTATTCGGTATTATGTGCGTACAGGGGGCGTTACGAGGAAGCCATCAATGAGGCTTTAAGAGGACAGGAACTTGATCCGTTTTCTGGATGGAGCAATTATTGTGTCGCTTATACATATCAAGTGCAGCAGTCAGTATGATAAAGCGATTGAAATATTAAAAATGGGTCAGGTTATGAACCCAAATTATTGGATGACCCTATATCTGCTTGGATTGGTATATGAGACAGAATCAATGTCAGAGGAGTCAATTAAAGCATTTGAAAGGGCTGCCGATCTGTCTGGTGGAAATTCTTACTATAATGGCACATCTTGCTATTGCCCCTATTATGAGCAAGGGGAGACAGCCAGAGCAGGACGAAATAATCAACAATTTAATAAAAAGGTCAGGAGATGAATATGTATCCCGTCAATTTTCTAGTTGATTAATAAAGTACAAGGCAATGGGGACCTTGCATATGAGTGGTTTGAGCGAGCCGTGAATCAGAAAGATGGTTCGCTTATTCCACAAATTGTCACGAGAACTGAAAAATTGTTAAGTATTCCTGATCAACCGCGTTATAATGCCCTGTTGAAAAAAGTAGGGTTAAATGAATACTGATTTTGGCATTATACTATCAAAATACCAGGCAGAGCACGAGAGGGTCTGACAATGGCTGGAGAGAATGAAATGTAGTGATCTTCGATCCAATTTCAACCAGGCCAAATAAAAAAGAGAGCTAACCTAATCTAACTCCCTCTCTAAATGATTTAGGGACTGCCGATTATTCCTTCGCAAAGCTCAGTCATGATCCAGATAAAGGGGGAAAAAATTCCTGTCTCTGTAGATGCCGAGGATACTGATGGTGAAGTTGAGGAGGTCAGGCTATATTTCAATAATATAGGGTTAGTCACTCTGGAAAGTTTCCCATATAATTATGAGATAAACACTGATGAATACGCTGTTGGGAATTACACCATTAACGCTACTGTTACAGATAATATAGGAGAGGCAGTCTCAGATAAGTACAAATAACCATTAATGCAGATTTCCCGTCTGTAACCACCAGGGATATCTCAGCAATTACTGCATCATCTGCCCATTGTGGTGGAGAGGTTATTGGTGATGGAGGAGCAAACATTATTGAACGGGGGGTTTGCTGGGATACCACGACAAACCCAACTACTGATGATTTAAAGACAATTGACGGAAATGGTACCGGGAGTTTTGCGAGTGCTATTTCCGGGCTCAGTTGTGGAACAACCTACTATGTGCGGGCCTATGCCACCAATTCAACCGGTACAGGCTATGGAGACCAGAAAAGTTTTAGTACCCTGGAATGTCCAAAAGAGTTGCCGACGGTCACTAACGGCACTGTAAGTATAATAACACAGACATCGGCACAAAGCGGTGGAAACGTGACAAGCGATGGATTTGAACGTATAGCGTTGAAATGCTGGCTCTTAGCCACATGTGACTCATTTATGCCATAAATGCGACTTTATCACTGACTCTATCAAACTTGTATCCCATTTTTTATATCAATCCTGACTTTCTTAAACATTCCATATACCTTTCCAACTGCCAGAACTTTTTCGCGTGTATTAAGACACTCATGAGATGCTTGCCAGGTCAAGATTTGACTCATATTCAAGAAGGGGTTAACTTGCGGTAATAAACCTTACTACTTAATGGCAGGCAATCCCAACAAACTATCCCAATTCTGGCAAGAGTTGAAACGCAGAAAAGTAGTTCGTGTTATCTCGGTATATGCCGCTGCTGCTTTTGTAATAATAGAGCTTATCAATAATGTATATGAACCTTTGAGGCTACCGGAATGGACCCCCACCCTTGTCATCGTGATGTTGTGCATAGGTTTTATCATCACAGTTATAGTATCCTGGATCTTTGATGTGACACCTGAAGGAGGTATTGTAAAAACAGAGCCTGCTCATAAGGTGAAGTCAGAAGATAGTCCAAAATCATCAAACGGCTGGCGGATTGCCAGCTATGTCAGTTTTGTGGTTATTGTGGTGTCGATTGTCTTAAACATTTTTCCCCGGGTTAATGGATCGGAGGAATCTACTGATCTG
>CAVZPP010000020.1:0-82201 GCA_963777115.1 uncultured Bacteroidaceae bacterium
CCATTATTAGTTGGCTGATGATCTGTTGCTTAAGCTAAATTTCAAAACCAGGACTTCCCAGGGAGATGAATACACGCCGCTGAACATTCATTTTATCTTCTGCATCTTAATGAGCTTTATTCAGTCAAATTTCCACTATACGGAAAGTGTTCGACATTCATTCTGACGGTTTTAAGGAGGATTCCAATTTCTTCGATGGCTAGTTCCTATTAGAAGATATTTTACCTTATTGGAGTTTAGAAACTTCAAAAACTCTTTGAAGTCTTCCGGTAGTTGCCTCTGGTCCATAAAAACTTTCTCTTAAATAAGTTATCAATGCGAAACGGTCCTGAGGAGAGAGGCTATTAAAATAATAATGCTGATTGCAAACCGCAGTTCCATTCCAATGGCGATTCGTATGCTGGAGGACAGTGATGGTGATATTCGCTGGATGGCAGCTGAGACGCTGATCAAGATTGGAAGAGTTAGTATCAGGCCATTAATCAAAGCTCTTATTGATGACAGTTCATATTATTTAAGAAAAGGTGCCCACCATGTGCTATCTGAGCTTATCCGGGATTATGATGCGAAAGAATTAAAGGAGCTGCTGCATATGCTGAATGGAGAGCTTCCGGAAATCATACCCACTAAAACCTTATGGATACTGAATAATATCCAGGTTAAATAAAGAATAAGGTTAAATCGGAACAGATATGGGCAAACAATTGAATAACAAGAAACTTGGCCTGACGGAGGTGGTTTCTCTTGCTATTGGAACAATGATTGGTGCCAGTATATTGAATAACTGCGATCAGAAATTAGTAGTGGAAATTGTTTGGAGGTACGTTTATTTATACGGTATATGAAAGTATTTCATGGAAATAAAGTTGTAATTTTCTTTGTTTAATCAACGTAACTGCTTTTGCATTTTTCAAAATTTGCTGCGTTCTCTGAATACTATGAGTTTATACCTCTAAATAAGATATGAATTATTTATACGAAGTTCCAGGATGGAACGGGTGGGTAATTTTGCTCGTCGTTACGTTTGCGTTAATTGCTTTTAATGAATTTGGACGAACAACAAAGTGGGGAGGGGTTTTGCTTTTTATTGTCATCCCGATAATACTTACAGTTTCTGTTTGGCCCAAAACGGCAGCTTCGGGAAATGAATATGGTACAGGTACATGGTTTAATTGGGTTAAGACTTATTCTGCACTTGCCGGTGTTATAGGATTTATGGCTATCAGGTATATTCCCTCTTTGGCAAAAAGAAAATGGGTTCTCGTTTTCCCTGCAGCTATCCTTGCTATAAACATTCTGGAGGCTTGTATCAGGGATTTTCAAGTCTACAGTTTTGGTCTTTGGGAGGGCGGATATGTTGATAATCTTTGGACCATATCAGGTCCTTGGAATATAATGAACGGGATTGCTGGAATACTTAATATTTTAACAATTTGTGGTTGGTTCGGAATAATAATCTCAAAAAGCAAATCAAAAGACATGATATGGCCGGATATGATTTGGGCATGGATTATAGCTTATGATCTCTGGAACTTTGCTTATACCTATAACTGCATATCCGATCACTCTTTTTATTGTGGAGTAGCATTGCTTCTTTCATGTACTATTCCTGCATTTTTTATTGTTAAAGGGGCGTGGCTTCAACATAGGGCATCGACTTTGGCTCTTTGGATAATGTTTGTTATGACTGTCCCGCAGTTTGCTGACAAAATTGCCCCCGTACCGACAACTCACAATCCAAAAGCTTTCTTTGTTGTAAGTTTTATTGCACTACTGGCAAATGTTGCACTCTTTGTATACCAGATTATTAGAATTAAAAAGAAAAAAAATAATCCTCTCAAGGATGAAATATATGCGGAAACAAAAACCTATCAAAAAATTCTTACTGAGAATGTATAGTTTGCATTTCCTGGATCGGTCTTAATAATAGATGTCGGTGGATCATACCACTATCCAGAGATGGGTTTTTAAGTTTATGCCTGAAATTGAAATCAAAATGCGAAAGACAAAAAAGGTTCTAACAAAAGTGCGATCAGATTATATTACAATAGATCATTTACCGATATTGGAATCAGGCAATGTAAATACTTGAATAATATAGTGGATGGTTGAACAGGAGCGACAGAAACTTATTCAGGCAGATTTCCACCATATGGAAAGTGTTCGACATCCGTTCGGACGGTTTTAAGGAGGCTTCCAATTTCTTCGATGATACCAGGATGACTTCCAGCTATATTAATGGATTCATTGATATCTTCATCCAGATCATACAGTTCAATGGGGGAATTGGTGCCATACCTGACAGCCTTCCAGTTATCCAGCCGGACGGCCTGGCGGAATCCTCTGTCAGATAATGAACCAGACTTATTATTTAGCTGAATTTCCCAGTATAGATATTCATGCTCTTTTTGATTCTGACCAAGAAATTCAGGCAATACAGATATGCCATCTATTCCTTCCGGCAATTCAATTTCAGCTACTTCAGCCAAGGTTGGCATAATGTCACAAAAGGAACAGGGCAGCTTTGTAACAGACCCAGCTTGTATCCTATCCTTCCAATTGACAATGAGAGGGACTCTAATACCTCCTTCGTATAGGTCTCGTTTACCGCCCCTGAGGCCACCCGAACTCTTAAAGAAAAAGGGATCATGACCTCTTTCATGATGAGGCCCGTTATCACTACTAAACAATATCAATGTATTTTCAAGAATATTTTTCTCCTTAAGCTTGTTCAACAACCTTCCAATTTCTCTGTCAAGTAGTGTGATACGGGCTGCATGTCTCCTTTCTGTTTCACTCCAGCCCCGATCATTATATAGCTCCATGTTCCGGATATAAATCTCATTTGCGTGTGGTGTCCGGTACGACATAAATAGAAAGAAAGGTTTATCTCTTTCCATATTATCAATATAATCCAGTGCAAAATTTGTACGGAACTCATCTATACAATCATACTGCTCCTTGTCATATCGAATAGAATCTTCCATCCCATTGATCCAATGAACGGACTCATCAAATATTCTTCCACCTGATTTTCCGGACCATTGCTCCTGAACTGCAAAATCAAAACCCCTATAATAAGCCCAGGTGCTAAGATTATTGGGATCAGCCATATGCCATTTCCCAATAAAAGCTGTTTGATAACCTGCAGTCTGCAAAATTTCTCCGATTGTCATTTCATCTTTTGAAAGAGCAACACGATCCCATACATTATTCTCATAGATCCCCTGGTTCCCCCTAATAGAAACATGACCTGCGTGTTTTCCTGTCATCAGAACAGCCCTGGATGGAGAACAGACAGCATTTCCTGCATAAAAATCTGTAAATCTGATGCCTTGTTCAGCCATATTATCTAAAAAAGGAGTTCTGATAACCTGCTGCCCGTATGAACCAAGTTCTCCATAGCCCATATCATCCGCAAGAAGAAATAAAATATTAGGTTTTTCCGGAACAGGTAATTGACCAACGTTACATGAGGTAAGCAATAATGGTAGATGGACTATTAGGAATATCCACTTAAAATTATTAAATGTTCTCATAAATAAATACTTATTTTATTGATTTCTCATGATTCTGATAAGCAGATCTTTTAATTCCCTTGCCTTTCCGGGATACTTTTCTGCAAGATTATGTTTTTCGCCAGGATCCATAACCAGATTATACAACTGAATATCCTGGGATAAGCCAGATTCAATTTTTTTGGCATTAAACCAGTCAGGGGGATCTTCTTCCACTGGATGAATATATTTCCAGTCCCCTTCCCTAATTGCAAGGGTAAATGCTTCTTCAATAAGAAAAACACAGCCTTCAGAGGTTTCTCCCAACCAATCAGATAATCTGTTATAGCTATCAGGAGCACTGCCCTGAGGGATGCTCTGACCTGCCAGTCCAGCCAGGGATGCGAATAAATCAACCTGGCTAAGGAGAGCATCACTTATTCCAGGCCTGACCCTGCCTAGCCAATAGACAATCGTTGGCACCCTGGTACCCGCTTCAAATGCACTGTATTTGCCTCCCCTGTATATCCCCGAGGGATTATGGTCCCCCACTAATTTGTCTGCCCCATCGAAGTATCCATCGTCAAGCACTGGACCGTTATCGCTTGTAAAGATCAGCAAGGTATTTCCTGAAAGCTCGTATTCCTGCAAAAGATTTGTTATCTGTCCAACACACCAGTCCATCTGAAAAATAGCATCTCCCCTGGATCCCATTGAGCTTTTGCCAACAAATCTTTGATGTGGTGCACGGGGAACATGAATATCATGAAAGGCGAATAACAGGAAAAACGGATTTTCCCTGTTTTTACCTATAAACTCAGCCGCTTTCCCAGTCAGAACATCTGCAAAATCCTCATCAACCCACAAAGCCTTTTCTCCACCTCTCATATACCCTATTCTGCTAATCCCATTTACAATGGACTGACTGTGTTGTTTATCAGCAAGTACTTTAAGCATTTCAGGATTATCCAAACCTGTTGGTACTCCCAGAATCTTTTTGTCATAATCTACCTTGATCGGGTCATTCGGTTCCAGTCCGATTACATGGTGGTTTTCCACAAAAACACATGGCACTCTGTCTCCTGTCGCAGGAATAATATAAGAATAATCGAAACCAACCTCATTGGGTCCCGGGTATATGCTGTCATTCCAGTTGATTTGGCCATCTCCCAGTCCAAGGTGCCACTTTCCTATAATTCCTGTTTCATAACCTGCCTTCTGTAAAACACCTGGCATAGTTTCCATGTCCGGGGAAATTAGAAGTGGAGCATCTCCCGGAAGGATTCTGGCTTTTTGACGAAAAGCATAACTGCCTGTTAATAATGAAAATCTGGAAGGAGTGCATGTTGCAGCAGAACAGTGTGCATCAGTAAATCTGATTCCTCCAGCTGCAAGCCTGTCAATATTGGGGGTTTTAACTCCCTTAGCTCCATAACATCCTAAATCTGCATATCCCAGGTCATCTGCATAGAAGATAATAATATTGGGTTGTTTTTCATGAGACTGCTGTTTATTTAAGCAGGAAGAAAGGAGCAGGAGGCCAATCGGAATTAGAAATTTAATTTTTCGAAGCATAAGCAAATAGATCAAACTTGACAGTTCATTGAACAAAGACTACTAGTGTTTAAGATTAGTGCGATAAAGTTTCTGATATTTTTGATACCCAATTTCAATACCATTTATCATATTTCTGAATTCTTCAGGGTAATAATAGATAACATAATCCAGTATTCTTCTGGCTGCAGGAGTTACTGGCTTATGAATACTTACACTGGCCCTGTTTGTAACTTCCTCTTCCTGCAAGGTCGTTTTCATTTCCAGAAGAATTTTCGAATACTCAGCATCAGCAGCGAGATTCACAAGCTCCTCCGGATCCTCCTGAAGATCATACAACTCCTCCTCAGGCTTAGAACTGTCCAAAAAATCCATTTGATGCCTGACCAATCCGCCTTCCAAATATAATTTCCGCATTATATGGAGGGCGGGCCTGTAAAACTCCAGATATGCCTGATGCGCATCGTAAGGAATTTCAGGAAAATAATTGCGGATGTATTTGAATCTTTCAGAAGTTATGCTGGCCGACCTGTCAAAAACCTCATCCCATCGATCCCTTGTTGAATAAATATATTCTCGTTTATATCCATCTGCAAGAAATGATTTACCATCCATATATGCTGGTATCTCAATTCCGCATAATTCCAATATTGTTGCACTAATATCGATGGTATTCACAAGTTCATTACGAATTTCAGGCATAATCCCTTCCAAACCATAAATTATCAATGGTACATGGATACCAGGATCATGAAGGTATCCCTTTCCCCTTAAATTACATCTTCCATTATCCCCAATGAAAATAATAACTGTATTATCTAATAATTCCTTTTGTTTAAGATCCTCCAGTATCCTGCCAATCTCCATGTCCATATATTCAATCTGGTCAAGGTATTTGGCCCAGTCCATTCTGATTACAGGGTGGTCTGCCAGATAGGAAGGAAGGATAATATCCTGAGGATCAACAGGATCATTAGAGACTGAACGTATGCTATCCCACCAGTCTCCCCGATGCGTTACCTTAAGTTGTATCTGTGCAAAAAATGGTTGATCCTCTGTTGTGATTTCATCGAATTTATCAAAAAGTCCGAAATTCAAATTTCCATCCCAAACTCCAAGCTGCTGGTGCTGAAAATTACAATCAATCTTCCTACCCCTGTCCATCACCAGCCTACTGCCCAAAATGGTGGTATAGCCTGATTCTCTGAGCCACCAGGTGATAGGTTTATATGGTTCAGGCAGTGGAACACTTCGGTTGCTTCTATGGTGCTGGGCATTAATTCGGGACTGATGGACACCCACCATCATGGCGGAACGGTTGGGTGAACAAATCGGATTTGTGCAATAGCATCTTGTAAAATTTAGTCCTTCTTTTGCCAACCAGTTGAGATTCGGGGTGTGGACAGCTTGCATACCGTTACATTCAAGGTCAGGGCCAATATCCTCCGCCATCAGCCATATAATATTTGGCCTGGTCATTGCATTCATCGGAATTGACAAAAGCCAGATTGAAAATGCAATGAATATTTTCCAATTATAATTAGAACGCATTCTGTTGAATATTGAATACATATGGTTATGATTTAGAGACTCAGAAATTAGTTCAATCTATTCCTTCAGTTCTATGGAACGATAGCCGCCTTTAATCTTAAAATATATGAAGAGGCCTATATAACACAATAGCATGATGGCTGGCAGCAGGGCAACTTTCTTTAATGCTCCTTTTTGTGCATTGATCTGAATATCCCTTAAAATTGATTTTTCTTCCTCATTGGCTTGTGTAAGTTTTTCCTGGTCAATGGATAAGTATTTTCCGAAAATGCTTTTCTTCTCAATGATTAAGTACTCATGTTGCAAGTTTGCCTGGTAATGCTGATCATAATCCTTTAAATGGCTCCTGATCTGGTTATCCTGAACAAAGCCAAGGAATACTGTACCAACAATGCCTACGCCGATCATACCCACACCTGTCATCATGTTTAGGGTAAGTGCCCCTCCCTTGGGGAATCTTTCTCCTGCAATTCCTATCATAGTCGGCCAAAAATATGCTTTTGCAAATCCATAAACTGTTACGATAAGAAATATCATGATGCCGGAAGCCATGGAAAGAGAGTAGAGGGAAATAACAGCCAAAAAGGAGGACATTATCAATAAACCAATCGGGGAAAAAACTTTTAATAAAGGACCTGCTGAGAATCTGAAAATGGTCATGATAACTGCAGTATATACCAGTATCCATCCTGCCTGCATTCCCATTTGTCCCATTTCTCTGGCCATCAGGTCAACGATCCAGCTGTCCGTACCAAGCTCAGTGGTTGCCAGGGGAAACATTATTAATAAGAGGATAATAAACAGTGGTTTACCCGGAGATCTTGAATAAACACCGAACAATCCAGTCAGGACAGTTATAAGGATCAATTTCAATAACAGGGAAAAATTAAAAAAATTTCCCACTTCAAAAACCATGAGGGAAATAATGATTAGAGCTCCAAAAATGCCTACCTCACCGATCATTGTTTTAAATGAAACCCCTGCATCAACTCTCTCATGAACGGGAAATTTTTTCCCGATCATCATAATTCCATAAATGATCATAGGTATCAGTAGCAGTCCGACTTTGAATTGCCACCTTACACCTGGCCCAAGCGACATTGTCAGAATACCGGAGATAACCATTCCTCCGGGCCATCCTGCATGTAAAATATTCAGCCATTTTGTCTTATTTTCCTTGTATAAGGTGGCAACTACAGGGTTTATTGCCGCTTCAACAGCTCCATTGCCTAATGCAAAAATAAATGTTCCTGCATACAGCATTTTATAATCCTTTGCCAGCAGGGTGATGACTACAGAGGAGATATGGCAGAGAAAGGCAAAAACCATGGCTTTCCCGTATCCGATCTTATCAATTACCAGGCTGAACAGCACAATGGAAATTGCAAAAGGCCATAAGCCGACGCCCATGATTTCACCCATCTGGGTCCTGGAAAGGTTGAATGATTCTCCCCACTCCGTAATCAGCATGGCACGGATTGCAAAGCCAAATGAAGTTGCAGAAAGTGCAATAAAACAACTCCAGAATAATCCGGTGTTCTCCTTATTAATATTTTCCTTCATCTTCCAGTCCCAATAACCTTCGGTTTCGTTTCTTGTCCGTTTTTCCGCCGGCAAAGTCATCAAATACAGAATCTGTGGAATTGATCATATGATCAGTAATGAATTTTGCACCCTCAGCTGCACCTGCTTCCGGACTTTTTATACAACATTCCCATTCAAGGATTGCCCAGCCGTGGTAACCATACTGGGTAAGAAGAGTGAAAATCCTTTTAAAGTCAATTTGCCCATCGCCTGGTGACCTGAATCGGCCAGCCCTGTTCTTCCATGATTGATACCCTCCATAAACACCGCTTTTACCATTGGGGTTAAACTCAGCATCCTTAATATGAACAGCCCTGATCCTCTCATGGTACCAATCAATGAACTGAGCATAATCCATTTGTTGTAAAAGCAGATGACTTGGATCATATGTCAGGCAGGCTGCCGGATGATTACCGGTCTTATCCAGAAACTTCTCATACGTAATTCCATCATGCAAATCAGATACAGGATGCAACTCAAAACCGAATGTAATACCATGTTCATTGGCCATATTAAGCAGTGGTTTCCAACGGTTTGCCAGCTCAGTGAAAGCTTCATCCATTATTCCCTCCGGTTGTTGTGGCCATGGATACATCAAATGCCAGGCGAAACCTCCGGAAAGAACAGATATATTATTAGTGCCTAAATGGACAGAGGCCTGAATGGTTTTTGATAACTGTTCTGCAGCCCACCTGCTACTTTCAGTCAGATTTAAACCATTGGGAAAAAATGGCTGAAATAGCTCTAACTGAACAGGATGCATCGCCAACACCTGTCCCTGAATATATGAGGCCAGCTCAATGACTTCTAAATTTTTCAAAGCCAAACGTCCTTTAAAATCATCACAATACTGCTTTGATACAGAGGCCGTTTCCAGGTCAAAAACACGGAGATCCCATGTAGGTGCCTGAATACCGCGGTAACCCAGGCCAGAAGCCCAACTTGCAATCCCCTCCAAATTATTATATGGAGGATTATTTTGAATAAATTGTGCGAGAAAAATTCCGGGACCTTTTATGGTAGTCATTTTATTTTGATGTGATTTGGATTCATTGGTCTTTCCTGATTTTTATCCAGGTTCCTTTGGCAGCAGATTCCATTACAGCATCCAGGACCAGTTGAGACTGAAGTCCATCCCTGAAATCAGGTCTGATTTCGGTATTATCTGCCAGGGCCTGCATGAAATCACCCATTTCATGAATAAATGTATGCTCCCATCCGATTATATGACCCGGTGGCCACCACTTTGCCAGGTAGGGATGGTCCTTTTCAGTTACCAGTATGGTACGATACCCCTGTTGACCGGAGCGATCTTCACGGGAAAAAAACTCAAGTTCATTCATCCGTTCCAGGTTAAATTTTATTCCCCCCGTGCTACCAAAAATCTCAATCCTAAGGAAATTCTTCATCCCTGTTGCAAAACGGGTAGCCATAAAGTTACCGGATGCTCCGTTATTAAATCGCGTCAGGAAAAGCATTGCATCATCAACAGATACTTCCCTCAATTCATTAGTCTCAGTATGCTTCCTCTTACCTGTAAATATTTTCATCTCCCCGAAAACTGAATCTATTTCACCTATCAGGAAATGAGCCAGATCGATTGTATGTGCATTCATGTCACCATGAGCTCCTGAGCCGGCTAATTCTGCATCATGTCTCCATGTCCATGGGAAATCTGGATCAACCAGCCAATCCTGAAAGTAAACTGCATTGAAATGATATATTTTACCCAGAAGTCCATCTTCTATCATTTGTTTAGCAAGCACCAACGCAGGGACCCTTCGATAATTAAAGGCCACCATATTTTTAACTCCCGCAATTCTTGCTGCTTCCAGCATTTGCCTTGCCTCACTCACATTTACTGCCATAGGCTTCTCACATATCACATGCTTGCCTGCTCTGGAAGCAGCTACTGCGATGGGCATATGAAAACGGTTTGGAGTACAAATATCAATCACATGGATATCTTCACGTTCAATTAGTTGCTGCCAGGAATTCATGGTTTCCTGCCATCCCCATCTACTGGCAAATGAAGTGACCGAATCCTGGTCAATATCACATGCTACCTTCATAACCGGAATAAACGGCAGATCATAGTATCTCAGCAGATCATGCCATGCATTGCTATGGGCACGACCCATGAACTGTGAACCTACAATTCCAATATTCAGTTCCGTTTTCATTTTACAATCAAAATATAAAATATACTTTGTTGAAATTCATAATAATAAGCGCATACAATATAGAATCAATGAAGTATGGAAACTAAATAAAAAGCCCGGATAAAGGATTCCTGATTCCTATTTTGATTCCTGAAGACTCCTGATCATCAATTCAGATAATTCCAGTCCCTTGTCCCCAGCAGCCCTGAGTTCCCGTGCACCATTCTCATTCATGACACCGACCACTCTTTGTGCCAATCTCAAATTATTTCTTGATACTTCAATGAATTTCCTTGTATCGTCCCGGTATGGAAACAGGTCAAGGCCAAACCATCCGTCATAACCCATTTCATCCAACAGGTAGATGATGGTGATGAGCCTGTTTATATTGACTGTTCCCGGAGGCACATCCATATCCGCCTGCTGGTCATTATCATCAAAATGCGTATGAAAAAGTTTTGAGTATCTTCCAATCAACGAAATCTGATCTTCTATGTTTTCCTTGGCAATCAGGCTGTGCCCGACATCTATATTAATACCAAATTTGGGATGGTTAACCTCATTCACAATACAAAGTGCCTGTGCTGTTGTTCCCATAAGGATATAGGAACGAGGTTCAAAAGGTTTAGGCTCTATGCAGATCCTGGTCTGGTAATTATTGGAATCAATATAGTCAAGAATTTCCCGAACTGATTCAATGTACCATCCATACAGTGAAGCATAATTAGACTGCAAATGAAAATCATTCCCGTCTGTAGCAGGCCATAAAACACTAATAGGTACATTAAACCGGGCACCCATATCCAGTGCTTCCTTTACCCTTTGTATGGCAGCTTTTCGTATTTTTTTCTCCACATCGGCAAGTGCTCCCCACATAAAACGGTCCTCCGTCCACGTATGACCGCATAATTGCACCATCTGTAAACCATAGTCATTCAGAACCTTTTCTATTTCACCGGCATTCTGATCATTGATCTCCGTAGGCAGATGCAATTCAATGCCATCAATATCATCGATTTCGCCACAGAGTTTAATTCTGTCAATAATAGAGATCTCTTCTTTAAAGCCATTGACATTAAATCGATCCCTTAGGTTGGTCATTCCCCAAATACCCATACATATTTTATTCATTTGTTTGTCCTCCATTTTTAAAATTATTTAAAAGATGTTGATATGCTGATGTAGGAACTAAGCTCATTCAATTTATTAAATTTTTCCTGAAAGACCACATTATTAATATAATCATTGTCCATGGGTTGGGTAGCACCTTTGCTACTTGCTACAGCAGCACCTAAAATATTGCCCTGCCTGCATGCTTCAGCCGGACCGAATCCCTCTAACAAATTATGTATAAATGCAGCTGAAAAAGCATCCCCGGCTCCAAGAGGATCTTCAAGCCTGATATTATATCCGGGAAAATATATCTGCCCGGTATTTTCGTCAGTCAGGAAAGCTCCGTAGTTTTCAAGAGTTATAATGACTGTTCTGACTCCAAAGAAACGGTAAAACCATTCGGCTATTTCTTCTATCCGGTCTCCTGAGAATCCAAATAATCCAGATATATATTCGGCCTCCTGCAGATTTAGTTTAACAATATCTGCCATACGGACAGATTTATCAATTATTTCGGGCGTGTAGCAATTCTTCCTTAAATTGACATCCAGGAACTTAATTGCAGAACCAGCTGATTCGATGAGTTTGTAAATGGTTTTTCTTGATGTATCACTTCTCTGGGCCAGGGTTCCAAATGTTATACAGCTTGCCTCCCTTGCTGCCTCAATCAATGGCTCATTAACATCAATATAATCGAATGCCACATCTTCAACAATATAATAATCAGGATTTTTGTGTTCATCAAAGTTGACCTTTACAGTACCGGTGGGATACATCTCATCCTCCTGAATAAAATCAGTGCTCATTCCAATTAAAGAAAGCATTTTAATAGCCTGCTGGCCCAGAAAATCATTCCCAATCCTGCTTACAAGTGAGCAAGGAGAACCCAATTCTGTCAACCTGCATGCAAGATTTGAGGGAGCCCCCCCCAAAAGCTTACCATCTGGAAGGAAATCCCACAATAATTCTCCTATGGAGATTACCGGTCCCATTAACCCATATGGCTTTCTAAACTCATTTTTAACCTTTCCCAGTCTGCTTTAAAACCTGATATTCCCGAATCTGTAAGTGGATGTTTAAACATCAGGTCAAACAACTCAGGAGGAATAGTGGCTATGTCCAATCCCGCTCTCATACAATCCAGGAGATGATTCTGGGTTTTAATGCTTCCGGCAATAATTTCTGATTTAAAACCAAAGTTACTTTTTACTGCCATGGTATCATTTATCAGTTGAGCACTTCCTGAAGCTATAGCATCCAGCCTGCCAAGGACAATGCTGACAAATGAAGCACCGGATTTCATCGCAAGCAAGGCCTGGGTGGCAGAAAAAACCATGGTTACATTTACGCGGATCCCTGATTCTTCAAGTCGGGGAACAGCTTTTAAACCTTCTCTGGTCATAGGAACCTTAATGGCTATCTGGGACCCCAGCTTGCTGTAGCCTAAGGCTTCTTCGACCATATCATCAGCATTATCAGCGAGGACCTCAACGCTGATGTGTTTCGGGAAGGTCTTAACAAGAGAAGAAATAGCTTCTTCAAAACTCCTGCCACTTTTAGCTATTATGCTGGGATTGGTTGTTATTCCATCGATAAGGCCTGTTTCATAAGCTTGCTTTACAATTTCTGCATTAGCAGTATCAAGAAATAATTTCATTTGTATGTTTATTTGTGATTAATCTATTTAAAGAAGTGCAATCCACCTGAGTTTTAATTGAATCTCCAAGTTCATCTATAACCATATCAGCCTCTTCAAAATTCTCCTCAGCCGTGTACTCGTTTTTCGTGATCAGGCAGTTAAATCCCGCTGCTTTTGCAGCCAGCAGTCCATTCCTGCTGTCCTCCACCACCACACACATTGAAGGGTAAATGCTCAATCGCTCAGCACAAAGAGTATAAATATCCGGACTTGGTTTTTTTCTCGTTACAATGTCTCCGGCCAGGATTGCTGAGAAGTATTCTCTCCGTTCATTTCCAAGCAGTGAATCTACAATCATGTTTACACTGTTTTCATTTGAAGTTGAACATACCGCAAGTTTAATATTATACCCAATTGCCTCATCAATCAATCGTTTCACACCCGGACGAAGCTGCATCCTGCCGGATTGGATTATATTAAGAAAATGAGCTGTTTTCTTTTTATGAAGATTGGTTATAAACTGGTCTTTTTCTTCTGCGACATCCGGCCATTCAGTTTGATTAAAAAAATAACGCATACGCTCTTTTCCCCCGGCAATTTTGACAAGCTCCTTATATTGATCCACACTCCATTCCAGATCGATCCTGAGATCCCTGAAAGCCATATTAAATGCAAGCCTGTGACCATCCCTTTCGGTGTCTACAAGAACTCCATCACAGTCAAATATAATTGCTTCAAGAATCATTCCATTAAAAAAGTTAAATATCCTCAAGTTTTGTTTTCAATTTATCCAAAAAACCTGCTGCGATGGAGCCATCTACAGCTCTGTGGTCACATGCCAGTCCAATGCTGATAAAATCTCCCTCCCTGAATCCGTTTGGTCCCGGGACTAATTTTTTAACCATTCTACCAGCACTTAGTATAGCACATTCGGGAGGGTTAATGATGGGTAAAAATGAATTAACTCCATACATTCCAAGATTTGTAACTGTAAACGTGGCAGTATGAGTATACCTGACTTTTCCATTCCGGGCCTCTTCAATAATCTTGATGGAGACCTCACTGATCTCATCAAGTCTTAATCTATCAGTAAAAGGGATAACAGGAACCATAACTCCGTTTTCAGTAGCAACAGCAATGCCAATATTGATATCCTTCTTAATTATGATCCCTTGGTCAAATACATGTGAGTTAAGTTCCGGGAAATTAACAAGAGTTTGTGCCACAGCATTGACCAGAAGATCATTAATGGTAAGCCTTTTACCCTCCCTGTCCTTATAGTCCTGCAGCCAGCCTGTAACCCTGCTGAAATCCACATCTGTAAAAAGGTAAAAATGAGGGATGGTCTGCTTGCTCAACAGCAGCCTGTCGGCAATTTGTTTCCGGCCTTTCTTAAAAAAAATGACCTTATCTTCAGGAGTCCTTCCAGCTATTGAATTCAGGCTTTCAGAGCTTAACCGGTTCTGACTGAAAGGATCATCATCTGATCGATTATTGACCTTTACCGGACCTCCATGTACCGAATCAATCATCTTTTGAACATCCTCTCTGGTTATCCTTCCCTTGGGACCCGAACCTTTTACGGTGGATATATCAATCCCGTTTTCTGATGCTATTCGTTTAGCCGAAGGACTTGCCAGTACCTTCATGCTTCCTCCGGCATTCTCTTCACTATTATTCTTTGAGTTTTCCAGATAAGCAATTGGAGTAAACACTTTGGCTTCTTCACCAATACTATAGAGAATTTTTTTAATTATACCATCTGTATGGGCGACTACCTCAAAACTGGCTTTATCCGATTCTACAGTTGCGATAGTATCACCTTCGGAAATTTCCTGGCCTTCTGCAACATACCAATCAACAATTCTGGCCTTCTCTATATCCTGCCCGACCTGGGGCATATTAATAGGAACATCCATCTCTAATACTCAATTTTGTTTTTGTGGATTCTTAAACATCAGGATATACTCGCTGGCTACTTCCTTTAATGCAATATACTGAGCATCAAAGGTGTTTAGAGGATTGTACTCCTGAGACTTGAAATTATAATATTCGACAAAGGAATCAATAAGAACATGTTTAAGCCTGGTGGAAATATTGACTTTTGAACACCCCAGAGAAATACATTTACTGAAAACCTCCTTCGAAAGGCCGGTCCCTCCATGCAGGGCTAGTGGAATCCGGGTCTGCCGTCCAATAATTTCAAGGTTTTTGAAAGAAATCTCTGGTTTGCCCTTGTATAATCCATGTGCTGTACCAATAGCTGGCGCAAAACAATCAACCCCGGCTTTACTGACAAATTCTTTTGCTTTCTCCGGATCTGCCAGTTTCACAGAAGACTGGTCCACATTCAGGTCATCTTCGACTCCCCCTATTTCTCCGAGTTCGGCTTCAACACTTACACCGGCAGGATGTGCCATTCTAAGCACCTGTTTAGTTAATTTGATGTTCTCCGAAAAAGGCAGGCTTGAAGCATCTATCATCACAGAAGTCCAGCCATTCTGGATACATTTTCTTATCAAATTAATATCCTTACAGTGATCAAGATGCATTGCAACCGGCACAGATACCGGTCCAGCCAGTTCCCTGTACCAGCTCACCAGGGTCTTAAATCCCCAATATTGAACCGTCTTAACTGAAGTCTGGATAATGACAGGGGAATTTAATTCTCTTCCGGCATCAACAACAGCCTTAAATGAAATATAGTCCAGAATATTAAATGCTCCTATTGCAAACCCTTGACGGCGTGCTGTGGAAAGCATTTTTGTCATGTTTTCTATTGCCATATCAAAATTGCTGTATTAATACTATTCCACATTTAATACTTTTTTCACAGCCCGAAGGATGTCCTCTACATCAGGAATGACCAGCTTTTCCAGGTTTATATTAAATGGACATGGGGTATTTAATCCAGCAATGATGCTAACCGGGGCATTCAAATAATCAAAAGCTTCTTCCTGAATTATGGATGCAATATCGCTGGCAACCCCCCCCCTTCTTACTGCTTCCTGAACGATTACAGCATGTTCTGTTTTTTTTACAGAGCTAAGAATCATTTCTTTATCAAGTGGATGGAGTGTGCGCGGATCAATTATTTCTGCATCAATGCCAAGTTCTTTCAATTTCTCCGCAGCAAGCAAGCATTTATTGACCATGTTTGACCAGGCAATAAGGGTAATATCATTCCCTTTCCTTTTTCGGTCACCCTTACCAAGAGGGATAACATAATCATCCACTTCCGGCACTTTTCCTTCCTTCATATACAGAAGTTTGTGCTCAATGAAAATAACAGGATCATCATCTCTGATGGATGCTTTAAGTAAACCTTTTGCATCAGCCGGACAGGAAGGCATGACTACTTTTAATCCAGGAATATGATAAAACAAGGCTTCAAGGCTCTGAGAGTGCTGGGCTGCCAAACCATTTCCGACCCCTCCCTGTGTCCTAATCACCATTGGCACCTTTCCCGCACCTCCAGACATAAATCGGATTTTCGCGGCCTGATTGATAATCTGATCAAATGCCAGAAGTGAAAAATCAATAAAAAGGATTTCTACAACAGGACGCATACCCGTTAAGGCAGCTCCAACTGCCAGGCCTGTAAATCCATTCTCAGCTATTGGGGCATCCAAAACTCTTTTCGGACCAAATTCTTTGAATAAACCTGAGGTAACCTTATATGAGCCACCACGTTCAGCTATTCCTTCACCAATAATGAATACTCCCTTATCCCTTTGCATTTCCTCGAATAATGCTTCATTCAAGGCTTCACGATACATTAAGTTTCTCGCTTTAACTGATGTTTCAGACGGTTGGTTCATAAATAATTTCTCAAAAGTTCAAAAAACTCCTTTTTACTTAGCTCCGGACTTTTCTCGGCATCAATGACGGCGGATTTTATATCTTTGATAACCTCCCCCTTGATAATATCAATTTCTGACTCTGTAAATCCTGCAAATTCCATTAAAATACGTCTTCCAATTATCAGGGGATCATGTTCCTGAAAGAATTCTACCTTCTCTTTGGGTAAATATTGCCCGGGATCATTGATATGATGTCCACCTTTTCGGAATGTAATGCATTCAAGTATAAAGGGCCCTTCCCCTGTCCTGCATTTTGAAATTAGATCCTTAGAAACTTCAAAAACATCTAACACATTATTACCATCCACCTTATGACCCTCCACTCCATAACCCAGTCCACGTTTAAAAAGATTAACTTCTCTGGTGGAATCAGCGATTGGTGTGGACACAGCATATTGATTATTCTCAATGACAATCAGAAGCGGAAGATGCCAGACTGCTGCCAGATTAACAGCCTCGGAAAAAGATCCAATATTTGTACCTCCATCGGAGACAAAGGCCACAGCAATATTATCCTCTGCTTTCAGCATGGCACTATAAGCTGCCCCTGCAGCAATAGGCAGTCCGGATCCAACGATTCCATTGGCTCCCAGGTTGCCCCTGGTTACATCAGCAATATGCATGGATCCTCCAAGACCTTTGCAATATCCAGTTTTTCGTCCAAGCAATTCAGCAAACATTAAAGAGATTTCTGCACCACGTGCAATAGAATGTCCATGGCCACGATGATTACTGGTTATATAATCCCTGTCCGTCAGATTAGCACATACACCAACAGCTATTGCCTCCTGTCCCCAGTAAGGATGAAAATACCCTCTGATCAATCCTTGCCGGTAAAGTTTTACTCCCTCCTCCTCGAAAATCCGTATGGCCAGCATTTGCCTGAAAGTTTTCTCCAGAAAGGATCTTTTATATTGTATTTTTGAATTCACTTCACAAAATCAATTATGGCGTTAACGCTCTAACTTAATAATAAATACTGACACTTCCATGCTTTTTTAAAAAAAACTGATAAAATTTTTATGATCCGGGTGTAAAAGGTTATGAAACCTTAGGGTACAGCGACTATCGAAAACTTATATTTGTCCCCCCTGTAAACAGATTCTTCAGCTTCAAGAATCATTCCTTTACCGCAAAAGGTAATCCCTTCTATCTTAATCCCTACTGATTTACCCTTAATACCAAATAGGCCCTTTGACTTACTATCCATATCAATAGCGTTCAGGTCCTGCTCAATTCTAATAATTGACAGATTATAAATTTTACGGTATATTTCATAAAGTGATTTATCTAACTGCTGATCCCAGATCTCAGGGCAATAAGTTAGGGAGATATACCTGGTTTCTACCATCAATGGCACTCCATTGGCAAGGCGAAGGCGTCTTAATTGATAGGTAGGACCTGGAAGAATATAAACCTTACCTGAAACAGAAATCTTGGTATCATTCCTGATAACCTGCGCAGATAATACCTTTGTTGAAGGAACCAGGCCAAGCTGTCTCATGTTCTTAGTGAAACTCAGGATCTTTGTGGCAGATCTGTCAACTATAAAATCCTTGACAAATGTACCTTTACCACGAATTTTATACACCAATCCGGCATTAACCAGTTCCTGCAACACTTTTCTTGCAGTAGTATTGCTGACATTGTATTCCATTATGATCTCATTCTCAGAGGGTATTCGGGAATCTGGAGGTAATTTTTTTGATTGGATCTTATCCATTATAAGATCCGATATTATTCGGTATTTGGGTATCCCGTTTTCCATTGCCGTCGATTTTTGAATAATTAACGCACTAACTTCATGCAAATTAAATAAATATTATTATTGAGCAATAAAATCCTAAATTTTACCTGGAAGCAGAATCGGTCTGCTCCAAAATATATTTCTCCCCTGTTAAATGTATCTGATCATGCCACAAACTATATTTCCTCAGCAATTCCGCTGCCCGATCTGTTTCAACTTCGGACAGATCAACATGTTCTCCCGGATCATCTTTAATATTATATAGTCTGGGAATATCTCCCTCTGCCGGCCAGGTTTTTAAAATGCTGCCATAGCGATAGTGTATCTCCCTACTCTTAACCAGTTTCCAGTCTCCTTCAATAACAGCATACTGATCTCTTAACTCAAAAAACAAAGGATAATCAGAATCCCATTCCGCACTTTTACCGGAAAGGGAACCAAGGACAGAACAACCATCCAGCGAATCCGGTAAGCTTATCCCGGCTGCTTCAAGGCAGGTTGGTAAAATATCATAGGCAGTAACACTTTCCGAACAAAGCTGATTGGGTTGGAATTTCTCAGGCCATCTGAATATCATGGGGACACGAATTCCTCCTTCAAGTGTTAAATATTTTGATCCGGACAGGGGGTAGTTTACTGATCCTGACTGGGGGGATCCACCATTATCTCCCATCAGAATAATCAGGGTATTCTGAGTTAGTCCAAGTTCATCAATCGAGTTAAGGAATCGCCCTATCTGATCATCCAGGCAATTCAGATTGGCAAGGTAATACTTCCTCATATTCCCATAAGAAATATGCCCGATTTCTCCATATCTTTCATAGTATGAGCTATAAGGTTCTGTTCCAAATTTATAATTGGGTATTGCAGGTAGCTGGTGCTTTTTAAGATATGTCTCAGGGACTTGCTGAACCAGGTCATGAACGGCATTATAGGAAAGGACCAGCAGAAAGGGGCTATCTTTATATCTATTGATATAGGAAATTGCTGAATCTGTAAAAATCTCTGTAGTATAAGCATTTGCAATCTCGGCATTACCGGAGTTGTATTGAAGCGGACCAAATGGCCGGTACCTTGCTGGATCCCCTTCCGGGAGATCCTGCTCTGTAATAAAATATTCATGCCAGAGGTAAGAGAATCCAAAAAAATACCTGTAACCAGAATTAAGGGGATATGCCCTGTCTTCTAGATGGACATAACCAGCGCCCCAGTCGTTTTTTCCAATCAATCCGGTCATATATCCATTTTCCGACAAATACTCTGCAAGGGTAACTTCCTTTTCAGGCAATCCAGTGCGGTACCTCCAGCCTCCCCATCTATGAGGATATCGTCCGGTAAACAATCCTGCTCTTGATGGAGAACAAATTGAAGAAGCTGAATATGCTCTTGTAAACAGAATACCTTCACGGGCAAGGCGATCCATATTAGGAGTCTGTACATCATATGCAGCATGAGGGTAAGCACTGAGATCTGCATACCCCTGATCATCAATAAGAATAATTATAATGTTTGGACTGGGAGAACTGCAATCATCCAAATTTTTACAGGAAAAAAGTCCAATCAAACAGACCATTGATCCCCACAATAAGAAACTTGATCCTTCCATCAATAGGTGAATATTATTGCACAGGTAAAAACATCAACCGGATAACCTTGAATAAATTTTCTGATCTAATCCGAGCAAAATACAGTCCGTTATCTACAAGAAAACCAGATTGGTCTTTGCCATCCCATTTCTGATAAAATATGCCAGAGGAAGGATCCGGATAAATTACAAAATCACGTACGATCTTCCCATTGAGGTCAACTATAGATAATATGGCCTCCCCTGGATGATCGGCAATACCAGTCATCATAGTTTGGTATTTAAAAGGGTTGGGATAACACTGAAACCTGTTTGTCATACCAGGCGGAATTGAAGAATCCGTTGTACCAACTGTAGTGAAATGTACATCATACTTTACGCGAAGAGAAGGACCTGGCCATAGTATCTCGATTCCGTGAGTTTTAGGTACGCCAGAAACAAAACTTATGTTGTTTTCACCCGGAATTATATGTTGAACTGAAATTTCGTGGGGATTGTAGTCATAATGATACTTCTCTCCGGGTATGCTTTCTGTGAATGCATTAAGTGTAGTAATAGTGCCATGATCATGATTGTCACCATTCCAACGTCTCACCAGCAGCTGGGCCAAGGTTGCCTGCTCCAGATTCTCTTCAGGAACATCGATGGTCGAGCTAACGCTCCCATTGCCTCTTGCTATAAATTCAGCCGGCACGTTACCAGGTTTACACAACTTAACAGAAAAGGATGAGCGATTCAGACTAAGATTTGTTACCGGCTCCGTAACATACCAGTATCCATCATTATCCATAATTCTGGCGATCAACATAATATTACCAGGCTTGTTCTGGTCGGGTATCCAACTGGTGTTCCAAACCAAATTGAAAGGTGGACTTCGCAGCGTGCCAATATGTCCTGAAATACTCAGGGTATCATTGTCCTTTTCTTTGAAATATGCATGGTGCCAATCCTCATATATACCATCTCCATTTTCATCATAATCTTCATAATACCCAAGAATATCCACCCTGGAAATCCCATTCTCTGACTCGGCAGCTATCAGAATCTCGGGGTTCTCAGTCAGATCTGATCCTGTTGAGGGGGTAACAATATATCCTGATGTATGGGATTGCTCCCTATCATAGTATATTCTGAGTAAGATTGCATACCAGCCCCACTGACCCCATCCCGTCTTATTGTAGTGTGTACAGGTCCCCTCGAAAAGATTAATTCCTTCCTTTAGGTGATCTAAGGGAATCTCTAAACTTGGATTATACTGAAAAATATAAAGTTCCGGATTTTCAGGCAGGGTTTCTGGATAAGGTATTTCAATCCATGACTGATTGTTGACCCGGAATTTTCGATCGATTGTTTTCGGATGTCCACCCCAGTAATCCAGTGTAATAGTTGCCTTAACAGCATCTTCCAAATCATCTACTCCTAAACGAAGAACCGGATTAGGTAAGAATTTTCGGGCATCATCCCGGATTGCTAATGGATTGGTTACTCTCCAGACTACATTGCCAGACATGGTAATGATATATTCTTTGTATACGTCTCCAGGACCTGGATCTAAACCGGCACCAGATAGAATCTCAATCTGGCCAATTAAGACCAGTAATTGTAACACAATCACTCCCGTCTTATACATAAATTTGAATATTTCTCTAAATCAATTTTGAACGACTGTGTTTTCCTCAAATGCAACCCCGTTATTCCTGTAGACCAGAGTATCCAACACATGATGAGTTTCTTCTCCAACTTTATAGGAGTAATCAAGGTAAATTGCGTTTTGCTTTATGCCCGCCCATTCATCGCCATCATCGACAAATCTGCCTGTACCCGTTGTTTTCTGAAGGGATGAAACTGTACTGTCAATTTTGACCGTACCATCGTCTGAAAACAACAACTCCATGGAATATTTTCCATCCAGGGAGGTATTGATCCCAACAAAATTGGTTACAATACTTGATCTGCCAGTTGTAATAAATTCCACGACCTGGTCCTGTTCCCGGTATTTCTGAGAATATATGACCGTATCAACAGGATCCCCGGTTGTGCCGAGATTAATATCCAAGCCTCGATGCAGGTAATATCCGTGATATGGATTAATGTATTTTATACCA
Source organism: uncultured Bacteroidaceae bacterium (assembly GCA_963777115.1). Classification (GTDB taxonomy): domain Bacteria; phylum Bacteroidota; class Bacteroidia; order Bacteroidales; family SM23-62; genus SM23-62. Next base: position 22,401 of record CAVZPP010000020.1, read on the forward strand.
AATAGAACAAAATCCTTAGGCTGTGCATTAGGGTCCCAGTTATCCGGAATGTGTGGGTCTGGATTCAGAACCAGGGGTTTACCGGTAAGGATGGAGTCTGCATCTGTTTTCTTTATCCTTAGCGGAATGACATAGCTTGAAACTATGGCTAATGGATCGTCCAGAAAATTATTGGTCAGCTGAACTTCAGCAAAACCTGAAAAACTACCAGGATCAATAGTAATTTTGTCCGGTGGATTCAGAGTATAATATGCATCCGGCAGTACTTTCAGTGTATCCCCCTTCTGATTCACCAGAGTATCTACCAGGTCTTTTTCAATAGCGTATTCAACCTGCCATGACCTGTTATTGGAGTACAACCCTCCAATTGCCACTCCAATTTGAAACTTTAACTCCCTGTCCATTGAGTTATCTATCCTGTCATCTCCCAGCACCAGCGTTTTGACCGGATACTGCACAGGAAAGTAAACAGCAGTATATTCAAAATCCTGATATTCAAAATCCTGATTCTCGCAAGCTATACATGCTACCAGAAGTATTAATAAGCTTATTTTATATTTCATGATCAGAAAATAAATTTACCATCCCATATTTTGTTTCATAGCATCATACTTAAGAACCTCAAGAAGCGGAACCGGACCATAAATCATATAATCCACATAGGATCTATCTTCAATTAGCTGAATTTTATAATCGCCTGAAAGTGTATCAATGTAAACTCCAGATACCGGACTTTGCATTGTTTCTATATCTTTCCATCTCCTTATATCCCAGAATCGATGGCCTTCAAAGCACAACTCAAGCCTTCTTTCAGTATGGATTAAATCTCTCATTGCCTCCCTGGATACTAATTCATTGAGGTAATTATCAGGAGAATCAATCCCGGCTCTTGCTCTCAGAGCTGAAATAGCATCCCTGGCTGTAATTCCAAATCCGCCTCCGTCATTATCCGGTCCCCATGCCTCATTTGCTGCTTCAGCATAGTTTAAGATTATCTCAGTCCATCTGCAATAGGTATAAAAGTGATTTTGTTCTATCACCGGATCTTCTATGTTTACATTCACTACCAGGAGTTTTTTGAGATAATATCCTGTTCTGGTTGAATTGGTTTGCACATTAATTCCATCCGGAACAGCACTTTTATGTGTGTATATTACTCCTTTCGGTCCCAGATTGTTTCCATTGAAAAGTATGTACTCCTCCAGGCGTTTATCTCTGTTGATATAGGGATTATCCGAATCATATCCGGAAGAACTATGCTTAATGGGATATCCATTGATCATTGGGAATGCCTCGACAAGATCCTGCGTAGGATTAAGTTTCCCCTTGCCGAACAGAGAAGGAGGAAACTGATTCATTTCCCTTTCAAGTCCCATTTTTACAGCCCTTGACCAAATGACCTCCGGATCTGTGTTATTCAGGAAATTCCAGAATTTTAAACCCGTGGGTGATAATACTGACAAACCACCGTTTGATGAAATAAACGATCCTGAAGACATTGCTGCTTCAACCCATAGGTTCAGATCACCTCCGGGATTATAAGCCGGACTGGCAGCATAGAGAAGAACCCTGGATTTAAGTGCTCGAACAGCATCGGCGGTCATTCGATTTGTCCACCTCCCACCCAAGGCCTGGTTGTACTCACTATCACCTGCATCCTCATAATTATCAGGGAGGTAGGCAATAGCCGTATCACAATCAGAAATAACTTTATTTATGCATTCCAGGTATGTATTCCTAGGCTGTTTCCAGTCATCCTCGGTTTTTAGCGGGAAATCCTGAAGCGGAAATCCTGACATTATCCCATCATCTGTTTCTCCTGCATGATATTGTAATAGTAAGAATTCATACCATGCCCGCAAACCAAAAGCTTCACCTTTTAGCCTTGATTTATGCAGAGAGTCAACCTTGTTATTCTCGGTATCCCAGGTTACCTTCTCAAAAAATTGAAGAAAGCTGTTAATAGAGTGTATCTGTTCAAAGGCAGCTTCCCATTTACTAATTGGATTATCCTCTGCATTCCATTTTTCAGTAGCCATTTTCAGAATATCAGAGCTTAATTCATTAGTGACTGCATCATCACTTGCAATATCTTCATCAAATCCATATTCCACCGGTAAGTTGTCATATGCTCCCAGTAAAAGACCTTCAGCATATTGAGGAATCCTGATCATCTGATCTGCTGATATCCTGTTGTCAGGTTCGGGTTCCAGATAATTCTCACAGGAAACCATTATCAATAAGATCACAAAAAGAAAATATCCTGTCTTTTTCATTTTCAAATAATTAAAGTCCTATAACCAGTCCCACTGAAAAATTCCTCATCCTCGGCATACTCCCTATATTCAGGTCGAGTTCCTTACTTATTTTTGAGATTGTAAATAGGTTGTTCGCCCTTAAGAAAACCTGAAAACGATTCATAAATGCCAGGCCATCATTAATAGTATACGAGAATTGGGCAGTATGTATTCTGATCCAGTTATTATCCTGAATCCAATACGTGGAATTACGGAAATTATTTGACCCATTTCCACTTGTCAGCCTTGGATAAGTTGCATTTTCGGCATTCTGGCTGGTCCATCGTCCAGTAACATTTTCAGAATACTTTCTTCCATTTCCATAAACCCAATAATACGGATCATCAAAAATCCGGTCACCCCCTAATTGTGATGTAGCCAGCAAATAAAGGTTCCATCTGCCATATTTTAAATTGATGCTAAGGTCAACCTGATACCTCGGATCCGAATTTCCGATCTGAATCTGGTCATTTTCATCAACGAATCCATCTTTATTAATATCACTGTATTTGATATCCCCTGGCCTGACCACACCAAAACTCTGTTGGACATGATTTTCAATATCTCCCTGATCCGTGAAGAGTCCCTCCGCAACATATCCAAAGATTGCATCGGTTGATTTTCCCTCCCTCTTTCTGCCGGGTGCCTCAGGATTATCCGGTTCGTCAACCAACAGGGCTTTTGGGACCACATGGGTAAGGTTTGATGCCAGATCAACATGGAATTTGCCAAGATTCTCTCTGAAAACTATACCAAGATCAAATCCATTCTCTTGATATTCTTCAAAATTTTCAAAGGGATAGGTTCCTCCGAGTTGAACAGGATAAGTATAATAAGGAGCAACGGGAAACCCTGTCATTTTACTGCTAAAATAGTTTGCCTCAATCCACAACCTATTAGTAAAGAATGAGGTTTCCAGTCCCACATTAATCTTATTCCTCCGGCTCATTGAAATTTCAGGATTTGCAGAAACTGAAAGATACTTGACCACATTATTATTTCCGCTGGTCTGGTTGTAATAGAATCTGCTTCCCTGCATATAGGAATCTTGATAATAGTAATATCCCAGGTACCGGTCCGTAACAAGGCTCCCATAACTTGCCTTGATTTTAAGATAATTGACTATGTTTACCCCGCTGAAAAACCCCTCTTCAGAAAGGACCCATGCAGCACCGAATGTCGGTGCCAGTTCATACCTGTTCCCGGAGCTCAGTTTTCCTGATCCAACGTATGCCGTGCTGAATTCAGCCATAATCTTATTACGGAACATATAATGGGCTCTAAACCCAACATGCTGGCTTTTCTGTGTATAAATATTGTTCATCAAATTGTTCTGATCCATATAAGACACTCCCATCAAATTAAGCAGATGCTTACCTCCCAGCTCTCTTGTATAGTCAATGAATCCATAAAAACCGAGTTTTCTAAGGGCATCCGGATTCTGAATGCTCTGGTTGTCAACTTTAACATCATTTCCATACTTAACCAGCACAAGACTGTCTTCCTGACCAGAATAAGATGGTACAAAAGTAGGCTCATAAACAGCATAAGAGTTATCCTGGCGCAAGGTGTAATTGCTCGAAGCCTGATATGATAAAAGTATTTTGGCTGACAGGCCTTTAAGAAGGTTTTCAAGGTCAAAGTCAAATCCCATATTCGTTGCAAGAAGCAGTTCACGGTTCTTCTGGAAACCAGCAAGAGTAAAATTGCCATACTGATTATTTCTGAACTGGTTAGTTCCGCCCAGGATATGATCACCGTTCACAAAAACCGCTGACTCAAGAATATTAGGATCAGTTACACTGGATGAAGGGATCAGGACCGGAAAATAATTGGGGAATAATTGGGTTGTTGACTGCCAGAAATCCCCCTTCCAATTATTGCTGGGATCACCATTTGGGACTGAACTGATTCCAAGAATCCCAATACCATCAAGGCGGGCTTTCAACCAAGGGGTAATGGTATAATCCACATTTCCTCTGAAATTAATCTTGTCTGAATGAGCATCCGCTGCACTTCCAACCTTATAAAGGCTTCCCTCATGTTCCCAGCCAAGGTTTGAATAATAACCAACTGAATTATTCCCGCCGGAAGCCTCAGCTCTAAAGGCATAAAAGGTTGAGAGATCTTTAAGGTAGGTTGAATTATAATAATCCTCATCAGGATATTTTACCGGATCAGTTCCATTGATCGTATTTAAAATTTCATCTTCTGCGAACATTGGGTCTAATCCGTCATTTGACAATGCTTCATTAAATAATTGCATATATTCTCCTGCATCCAAATAAGATGGATAACTTACCGGTTGTTTAACACCAAATTCAGCATTTATTTTTCTGCTCACCCTGTTGGGAGTGCCCCGCTTTGTAGTAATCTGTATAACTCCCCTGTCTGCCTGTGCCCCATAGAGAACTGATGAGACTGCATCTTTCAGGATACTGATCTGATCTACTTCCATCATGGTTAAATTTCTGAGGATTTCTTCTGAGGATATTCCCTCGGCGGACTGATTAATCCCATCGATAACAATCAGGGGATCTTTCAGTCCCCTCAGGTTATTGATTCCAAATAATCCAGGCACCCTGCCTTGAAGTGCCGTCAGGACGTCCATATTGATATCATATTCCAACATGTCAGAAGCATCCAATGTGTAGATACTGCCAACCTGTTGTCTTTTTGTACTATTACCAAAAGGGATGAAAATTTTGTCCTGTTCCATCATTTGAAAAGGCAACTCCCCCATCTCAATTCTTGTCATTCCCTGAATGGATTTAACACTCAGGATTAACTCTTCATATCCGGAAGCCTCAATTCTCAGGAATTCTTCCGGATAAGCTTCGATATCAAACGTTCCAAGACTATCTGTTTTCCCGACCATCCTGCCTGATTCATTAAATATTGAAGCGCCTGCAACTGCTTCCCCCTTCAGGCTTAATACAACATTAGTAATCCTTAAAGGTTCTTTTTTCACCTGTGCCAATAAAATTGGCAAACCCAGAATGGCCAATACAATTACCAATGATAGTTTTCTGATTGTTTTTCTCATTATAATAATTCCTTGATTTAAGCCCGATCACCATCCGGGATTCTGATAAAACCCAGGGTAAATATTTGTTTGTTCCGGAGGAAACGGAAGCCAGTAGTGTTTCTCATCAAAAACCCGGGTGGTTAATAGTTTCCTGTTAAAATATGTATGGTCTTTATCAAATTCCAGGGTATACAACTCCTTATACTCCGGTAAATGCGCCACATGCCAACGCCGTATATCAAACCACCGGTGTCCTTCCAGGAAGAATTCAACTGAATATTCCTCCCAGATACGCTGTCTGAAAGAATCCCTGTCTGAGAGAAACTTGGCAGGAATATCCGGCATACCCGCACGATTTCTTACCTTATTAAGGGCATCTGCAGCTGTCAGGGAAACACCGTTTGCAGTGCCTGTGGGTCCAAATGCCTCATTAACGGCTTCTGCATAAATGATATAAATCTCAGCCAGACGGATATGAGGGGTAACTCCATAGTAAGTTCCATATTCCTGATCAACATTATTCATTCCAAGAGGCCAGTATTTTTTACATATGTAGGGAGTTCTGACTTCCTGATAATCATCAATCCCACCTTTGTAAAGCTCCAGTTTATTCTCCTCAGCATCCTTTTTTGTCCACATGTCCCCATCCACCAGGATTCCACCTCTCAGTCTTGGGTCCCTGTCTGACCAGGGATCCATCGGATCGTAACCTGATCCAGGATCGTCAATTGGCAATCCCGTGGATTGCACACCAAACTGATCGATAAGATTCTGAGTCGGAGTGTGAACAGGAGCTGAAAATCCAAACCTGGCAGGTACAAATCGGGCTCCATGCCTTCCCATCAACCAGGAAGGATCGAAAAGGTGGACCCTCTGAAAAATTGTCTCATCGGTCCATGGATAGGCTCCGTCATTCCTGGCAAACATGGTGTAGTATTCGGAAAAATCTGTCAGGCTGTAAACCCCTTTATCCGCTAATTTGATAACTTCATAAGCAGCTTCAGCCGCCCTTATCATATAATCAATATCAAATGAATAATTGCCGGATTGCTGGTAATTCATTAGTGGACTCCCTGCATAAAGAAGACACCTGGCTTTGAAGGCAAGAGCTGCGCCCCGGGTAGCCCTTCCCCTGTTTGCTCCCAGATTTTTTGAACCCATTTCCGTATCATCCCAATCTTCCGGAAGCAAGTCTGCTGCTCTGTCAAAGTCCTGGACGATCTTTTCAGTTGTTTCCTGATAACTAAGTCTGGGAAGGTTCAGGTCATCCTCAGCGGATAAAAACTTATCTACGTATGGCAGGCCCCCATACGCCTTAACCATCTCGGCATAGAAAAAAGCTCTGAAAAAATAAGCCTGTCCTTCTATCAATCTTTTTTGCTCCTGGGTTGCATCGGTCAGCATTCCAAGTTTGGCCAGGGCCATATTGGCCACTCGTATTCCGCGCCAACCTCCTGCGAATATACCCTTTACATTCTTCTCACTAACTTCCAGCGGATTATTAGCCTGGGTATTAATAAAATTTGATGTCTGCGAAGTGATGCCTGCAATTTTATAATAATCTCCAATCTCTGCCTGGCTTTCACTTGACCAGTCCTTGAAGCAGACTGATTCACCGGCAAAGTTCATTGTTCCGGCATGAGAATGTCCGAAAGTATAATCAACAATAAAGGCATAGCACTGGTCAAAAAATCCCTGGAAACCGTTATAATTTGTAAATATCGTCTCCTCAGAAATTTTTGCATCCGGTGTCTGGTCCAAATACTCATCGCAGGCGGGAAATACCAACAATAAACATATGCAACCAGAGATAATTAGATATTTTCCTGTCTTTTTCATTCCCTGAATTTTTAAAAACCAATAATCAAACCAGCTGTAAACCTTCTCAACAACGGATAACTGCGGTTGCCCTGTCCCGAGCCATTACTGGAACCATTAGCATCCCTGTCCTCATACATATCTGTCCATATAAAAAGGTTGTTCCCCCTTAAATAAAGGCTTAAGTTTGCTAAGCCCATCCTGTTTATCCAGGGAGCCAAACCAAAATCGTAGGCAATTTCTGCATTTTGAAGACGCAGGTATGAGGCATCCATTAAATTCTGGCTTCCGTTCATAATCTGGTTATTAAGAGTATTATATCTGAGCGCACGAAAATCAGGATTTACTACATTCTGCATCTCAGGAGACCATGATTGCATATGGTGTGGATAAACGATGGAATATCCCTGGGCAAATTCAGGCCAGCCAAATAAGCGGTTCACATTAAATACACCATAAAACATTACAGAAGCCCTGAAGCCTTTATAGCTCCCTCCCAGGCTCATGCTATAGTTGTACTGCGGCCTTTCAGGATATCCAACAGGAACCTTGTCATCCTCATTGATCCGGCCATCCGCATTATAGTCCACCACCCCCAGGTCCCCAGGCATTGTATTTAACTTATTATCCCATTGGGCTGAACCATATATCTGGTCCCATGTCTGATAAATGTCAGTATTCCTGTGGTCGATGAGCTGGCCAATCTGGTGACCGGCTAATTTCTGATAATCAGGTTTTAACGGTGGATCATCACGCTCGATGATAAGATCATTCGCATATCCAAAAGTAAATTTTGGATTCAGGGTCCATTGCCTGGAAGAAGAATAGTTATAGGATGCCTCGATTTCATATCCATTGGTTTTAACCTCACCAAGATTTGCGGAAGGAAGTTCCGTACCATAAATTACATTACTGGTCCTGTCTCTCGCCCGAATTAACATATCGACCCGGTGCTCCCACCAATAATCAAAATTCAGCTTCAACCTGTTTTTCAGGAATCCGGTTTCGAGTCCAATGTTATTCTTAATGGCAGTCTCCCACCTTGCATCAGGATTTGCCGTGTTGCCTTCAAAATACATCGGATAACCGCTCGGTTGTATATAGGGTTCCCCAAACATCCAGGTATTCGGATCAATTATCCAGTTTTCCAAATATAACCATCTCTCAACTCCTGAATCGCTGCCCACCTTCCCTCTTGAATACCTGATCCTGAAGATATTTATGAAGGACAATGCATTTCTGAAGAAATCTTCATTTGAGGCCATCCAGACAACACCAAAGGAAGGAAAGAATCCAAACCTGTATTCCCTGTCAAATTTCTCCGATCCATTATAGGCGCCATTAAATTCCAGGTAATAGCGGCTATCGAAATTATAAGTCAGCCTCCCAACCCAATCCTCCCGCTTTCTCAGAAAATCTGAGCCTTTGGCTGATTCCGTGCGATTCATCAAAGCAAGGCCTGTAATTGAATGCCTGTCAAATGAACGCGCATAATTCATGGATAACTGGTAAAATAACTGCCTGTTGAAATCATTGGTTCCGGTAATTCTTTCCGAGTTATACTGAACAGGATCCTCAACAAAACTATATCCATTTTCACCGGTTGAAGGCACATCCCATACAGTATATTTGGAGAGATCTTCACCTTCAGAAGCATCCAGAACAGATGGAAGAATGTATTTTGAGACAATACTTACACCGGAAGCAGTGGGTCCCTGGGTTTCAAAATAATTATCGACCGAAGCTTTTGCCGAGAAGGATAATCCTTTGGTTACAAAGTCAAGCTTCTGCTCGAAAATTAAATCTCCCTGGATCTGCGAGCGGTTATATTTCTCCTGACCCCCGAAGTTTAAAGCAGTATAGGAATTCCTGAATTGAAATCCGTCATAATCACCATAAATTCCGTCCTGGTATTGAATGGGATGTGTGTCAGGCGGATGTCCGTAAACTCCCCACCAGATGGATTTTGCTCCGGCCCGGGGAAGGTCCTGAGCTCCATAAATTCCGGATAAATTAACTGAAAGCTTAGTCGTTTTCGTAATCTTGAAATCCAGATTGCTCCTGACATTGAACCTGTTATACCGGTAACCAGGAATATACCCCTGTCCCAGATCTTCTCCTTTCATAATATCTCCTTCATGAAGATATGAGATGGATGAAAAATATGATACGTATTTTGATCCACCGGATACATTAAGATTCATCTTATAGGCTGAAGCAAAATCACGGGTCATCTCATCATACCAGTTAACATCCGGGTATAACTGGGGATATGTCTGATCCCTGTAATATTCCAGTTTCTCAAGGGGTGTGATGGCAGCCCAGCCCGATTGGTTTGTGTTCAATTCATTAATAATGGCCATATTTTTCAGCATATTAGCCTCGTATGACCCCAGTGGAAGATATATCTTAGAAACTTCACTTATGGATGTTTGTCCCTCAAAGCTTATTTTCGGCTTGGAAGTCCCACCCCTTTTGGTGGTAATCAGGATTACCCCATTTGCGCCTTTCACGCCAAAAACGGCAGTTGCCGAAGCGTCCTTCAATACGGACATGGTTTGTATCTCGTTTGGATCCACATCCTGAATTGATCGCTCTACGCCATCTACCAGCATGAGAGGCTGACCTCCGTTCCAGGTGGAGAGTCCCCTTATAAAAATTTTTGTTTTTGCATCTTCAGCAGAACTGCCTCCCGGTATTCCGGTCGTCTGGACAGTTATGAGACCAGGTATCATTCCGGTCAGGGCATTGGCGATATCAGGTGCATTCATGCGCTGTATCTCAGAACCTGTGGTTTGAGAAATAGCTCCAACCACACTTTCCTTTTTCTGAGTCCCATAACCCACAACAACTACCTCCTCTATAGCCTCAAGGGAGGTTTCAAGAACCACATCTATGATTTGTTGGGAGCCAACAGGAATCTCCTTTTTTGAATAACCAATAAATGAAAAGATCAGTATATCTTCCGGAGCAGCCTGTATGCTGTATCTGCCTTCAATATCAGTAAGGGCGCCGATGGTTGTCCCTTTTATAACAATATTCACACCCGGAAGAGATTCATTATCCTCGCTGGTAACTGTTCCCTGAATATTTACCATCTGAGCATGCAGGAAATTAGGATATAAAATGAACAGAATGCTGAAGAGCATCACCCTGACCATGATCATTTTTTTCAATGCAGAATGTTTAAAATCCATGACGGTCTTCCAGATTTAATAAGAATATTCGTTTTACATATAGCGTTAACGCTATAACATATACAAATGTAAGAACTTTATTGAATAATCAAAATGAATTAATAAGTTTTAACTAGATCAACCATTGAAGATTTTTTTTGCCAGCAAAAAGAATTAGATTTACCAGAGCATTGTTTGTGCGTTAACGCAATAGGTTAAAAGTTCAAAAACCTTATTAAATATAGAAAATCCGTATGAATCCACATATCAAATTTTTGCTATTTATTGTCCTGACAGGCATAATCTCAGGAAGCAGTTGCATTACAGATGAGAATCAGCCGGTAACTCACAGGCACCTGAGCACAGGGGGACATACTGTCTATCATGTTTCTCCTGCACATATCGGAGCTGAGCCTGAACGTGCAATAATTAGTGCCTCTTATGATGGCATGGTCATTTGCCAGGATTTTCAGGGGAAGATTCTCTGGAAATCTGCAACCGGAGGTTGCTTTCCATTTGACCTTGCAGTGGGTGATACGGATGGCGATGGACTGGATGAAGCATTTGTCGCATCGGGAGATGGTATCCTTTATGCTTTTGATCACACGGGACGGCCATTATGGTCATTTAAAAGTGCTGCCCCTCTGCTGGCTGTAAGCATAGCTGGTCCGATAAACGGTAAAATATATATTGCAACCGGAGGGATTGATCAGAAGATTTATTCATTGAACCCTTCAGGTACTCTCTCCAGTGAAATAAAAACAAGGGGGATTATTCGTTTTATTAGGTCCGGGAAATTTCTCGACAGCCTGAATACTTCTTTGGCTGTATCTATGCATCTTTCCTGCCGGTCAAATTCAGACAACATTTATTTGAATGTATTCAATCCTGAGGATCTGAAACCTCTGCATAAAGAAGATTTCCTGATTCCTTTCGATAATAGACACACACTTGAACATGATCTGGATCTTGATAATATCGCAATTAAAAAGAGTCCTCATATAGGGTCTATGCTTGCCGCTGACATAAATCATGACGGACTGGACGAAATACTAATAAGCAGGGGTAAGACTGAACCTGGACAGATCTATGCTTTTACCGGCAGATTTGAGTCCATTCCCTGGAATTTTTCACCTCCTGAGAAGTTTAATTTTGAGTACCGTGATAATATATTGTCATATATTCCTGGAAAAACTCCCGATGAGGTTTTTCTAGCCGGACTCTTTGGTTATGAACTGATCCTGTATGAAATGGACGGTTCCTTTAAAAAGAAACTGAGATCTCCCTATTCCTATACTGACGGGGTCTATGATCCGGTCAGCGGATACTATTGCCTTGGAAGCAGCATAAGTGGAGGAGACGCCATCCATCTTCTGGATATAAACCAGTCCAATTGGGAATCAGCCTTTGAAACAATACCGGCAACAGGAAAGATCAAACAAATCCAGGATAACCTGGACGATTTAAAAAGCATTGCAGCTCAAGCTGAGAATTCCCTGAACAGATCTTCTGAAAAGCCCTGCATCATTTTAGGATTGGATGGTCCTGAGATAAAGGAAATGGTCAGTCGCTATAATTTAAAAAATGTTGATGTTGCATCCTACCACATTCTGACTGAACAAATCCCGCCGGACTGGCATCGCGACAGAAGAATGCCATTTGACAAATCTCGTGAAGAAATCGTCAGCTTTGCCAGAGAAAAAGAAAGAGAGGGTGAATATTTTGTATTACGCGCTGGTCACGGCGGATCATTTTTCATGACCCTGCTGACGCTTGAAAAAATCCTGCAAGTTGCCCCAAATTCTCTGAAGGGTTTTGTTTTTGCCGAAATGTGGCCCGGAAAAAAGGACAGCGAAAATAAGGAAATCAAAGATCTAATAGAAACAAAACTCGTTCCGCTGGCTGAACTGTGTTTAAAGTATGGAAACCGTAAGCTCTTCCTCCGCAATCAACGCCTGTTCTGGAATGCTGCCTGCTACATAGAACCCTGGCAGTCCTTTTTATTTAATGAACGATACAAAGATATTATCGTCCCTTGCATGGAAGAGACCCATTGCCGGACACAGGACATAAGCCTCTCCGGGCGTGTGGGACTTTGGATGTCCGGCGTATTTAAATACCATGCAGGCCGGGCTGTAATGGACAATGCAACTTATAGCCGGCTCTGGGAATGGTCGTCTCAACGGCTTACCCATCATCATTTTCGCGCCATGGCACTGCATGCATCTCTTGGAGCGGATTATTTTATTGTACACCTCAGAAAAGGAATGTATGAGGATTTCTCCCTGTTTATAACCATGCTTGATCGTGGTTTGTTATTTCGTCCCAAACGAGAGGAGCTGCTTTCATTATCAGAAGTTTGCCTGGGTATGCGCAATCCATCAGATAATTTCTATTACCACGGAGATAATGCTCACGATCCTATTGACTTCAGGCCTGAAGGCATTACATCTGTATTTGACCGCCTTGACTGGTATTGGAGCGGAGTTCCTATTCTTCCGGATGACTTTTCAAAATATGGATTCGGAAGTAAGACAAGAATGCTGAATTACCTGCCTCTAAATCCACATGGTTTTATAGCCAGCGTTCCCGACGACACGGATATATCGGGAATCACCCAGATTAAGTATAAGATTTCAACAGATGGTGAGTTTTTTTATGATGATCAGGGCAGGCAGTATACTGCAGCCGAATATCGCCCGCTTATCCAGGACTTACTGATAAAATCGAGTTCAAATCTTGCGGTTACTGTAAATGGGGAGGTGTCCTGGACAGTTGCCAGAATAGACTCAAGCAGGATAAGGGTAACCTTAATTGATCCTGGCTACCTTGATCCGGCGGACAGAGAAGCCGAAATCATTCTTCAGAATTACCCGGCTGAAAAGGCCCTGGATATATTAAACAAGTGTGAACTTCCAATTAAAAACGGCCGAATTGAAGTTCATATTCCAATGGCAACCCTCTCAATCATTGACCTTATCAGGCATGTGAATCCATAACAAAGGCCTGGCAATTAATGTACTGCCAGGCCTTTTTAGTTTGATTATTCCTCAAAAATCCTTATCGAATAATGACTCTGGCCGTTTCCCTCTGGCCATTTTCAGTAGTTACAGTAATCATATATAATCCGGCCTTAAGGTCGGAAACATCCATATTCAACCCGGGGGAATTACATCTGATTGTTTTTACAACCTGACCGGCAATATTATAAACATTCACACTCATGATGCCAGCCCTGTGATTAAGCTGAAGATAATCCGCTGCCGGATTAGGATATATTGATAATCCCTTCTGGTCCAGAGAACTTCCAACGCTTGTACTTCTGCCTATAAAAGTTAACTTACCAAGTCCGTTAAGTACAGTATTGATATCCCCTACAGATGACCACCTGAATTGGTGTGCCCTTGTATCACCATCCTCGCTATCCCCTATTGTTATATCAAACCTCATAGTCGTCTGGTTATCAACGGCTGCATCCAGATATAGCTTCCTGAAGGGGATTTTTGCCTCTACATTATAACCGCCTGTCACCTCAACCAATGCATATTCAACCGATAAGGTTGAGTCCTTTAGCTGATAATACAAGAGTGGGTTGTCTACAGTCGGACTAATGAAAATTTTAGCATCATCCGGAGAGGCTTCAGGATCCCCTTTCTTTGATACGTTGTAGATATCATCAACCTCAAATGAAAAAACCATTTCAATATGATCTCCCAGCCAGACCTTGGCAGAATTGTTTGCCCCAACAACTGTCTGGTCTGTTACCTCGCAGAGAATATACAGGTAAGCTTCATTCCATGCTGACTTAAAACTGGCTTTAAAATCATCCTCTGCAGGGGTTGTGCCTAATATGTTTACCTCTGGAACAATTGCAGGCAGAATAGTACTCCAGTCACTTGCAACTCCATCGATGAATATGCTGTTGGAATCTACATAGCTGATATCGGCTGCAGGTACATCAGGCTCATCATCCGGTCCTATAAAATACAACCTGCCTAGTCCTTCCATGCTTTTATTGATATCTCCGGCACTTGACCATCGCAGCTGATGCTTACTAACGGTGCCGTCTTCACTATCACCTGAAGTTATTTCCATCCTCATGCTGTCACCAGCCTGAACATCCGCTGCGGCATATATCTCAGCGAAAGGGATTTTTAATTCTACATTATAACCACCTGTTACAGCAACCCAGGCAAATTCGATGGTTTTTGCACTATCCTTCAGTTGATAAAACAACAATTCCTGACCAACCGTGGGATTAATAAAAAGCTTGGAATCATCGGGTGAAGCAGTTGGATCCCCTTTTTTACTTACATCGTAGATGGAATCAACTTCAAAGGTAAATCCGAATTCAAGCATGTCTGAGTTCCATGGCTTGGTGATGACACTGGGTTCAACCACGATATCATCCTTCACTTCAAAGAAAAGGTAAAGGTTGTCATCGCTCCAGGCTGCCCTGAAGACGGGTTTAAAATCCGGTTCGACGGGACTGCTGCCCAGGACGTCTACGGCTAAATCTATAGGGTCAATGGCTGACCAATCCGTTCCTGCCCCATCAATGACGATGTCAGTTGGATCAACGTAACTTACCTCCAGAGTAGCAATCTGGCTGAATGAAACAACCGATAATACTACCATAAGAGATAAAAACATTGTAACTCTTTTAAAAAGTAAATGTACATTCATAATGATTGGTTTTTATTAATTTACTTATAGCGTTAACGCCATAAGAAACAAATGTAATTTTTTTTTACACAAATGCAAAAGAAATTGCAAAATATTTTTATGAGACAGGTCCTAATAGTATCAGAAAAGTTAGATTCCATTAACGTTTAATAAACGTCTGAGCCATACGGCTACCATCAAATAATTGTATTGACAGGTAATAAAGGCCTGGTTCCAGGTTTGATACATTTATCCCATCCCCGGGTAAAGATTCATAGGGGGAAATCTGTTCCCTTATCAAAACAGAACCCCTGACATCCAGGATCTGAATCTGAAATACCTGTGAAACAGTTGGGGAGATTATGAATGAAATTTTTTCACTTACAGGATTGGGTAATATGGTCAAATCAGGACCGGGAGTGAAGCTTTTCATGCCGGTCCCGATATCCGGCAGAAACAGCTTTTCCAGCCTGTTCAGGTAACGGTCCTCATAAACTATCTTAAGAATTCCCTTGTTATAATTCACCCCGTGCAGATCAAGCTTTATGTCTTGAAAATCACTCACGATAATCCAGCCTGGTTCCATATTATCGATCCGGACAGACATCCTGGCCAGATCTTCCGGCTGACCCACCTTAAGGTAGAGAATGTCATCCCTGATAAGGCCCGAGATCTTATAGTTATTACAGTTGAATTTACTGAATTTTGTTGGTGTTGTATAATCTTTGTCAAAGCCGAAATCCTCCCTTACATCAGGTACCTGAATACCCCTGACCTCTATGAGGGCTGGATCTACAACACCATAACCATGATTATGCAAATAAACCAGATAATTGGCAAGCTGGGGATCGTGTCCCATAATCAATCCTGCAATGGCATCCGTAGCAATAGCATCCTTCCCTGCAAGAATCAGCCTCATATTATGTTGGTTTTCTGATAGCTTACCTCCCCCTGGTCCGCTGGACACACCCTGCAAACCATCCATTATCACAAAATCTACAGGCCTTCCTGCATAGTAGTCATGGAGCCATTTATGAAGATTATCTCCTTCGTGATCAATGACCTGTGACCTGTGCTGAGGATTTGAATAATCCCTATTACCATAAATGTTCGCAGGTGTACATCCCATGGCAACATTTTTCACGCCTCCGGTTATCCCTGCAATGCGATGGTTCTTCAGCACCGGAATACTAATAAGCACATCGGCTTCAAAGTAAGTCCGGTTATAATATATTGCCCTGTTCTTATTCGGCTTAATTAGGTCCGGATACAAACTCAGGGAATCAGGAAGGTTGATGCTGCTCAGTTTATCCGAGGTAAAATCCCTGTAGCCTCCGGAAGAATCCTCGAGTGCAATAAAACTACTGATTCCTCCTATTTCCAGATACTTTAAGCCCTTCATATTTGAGATAGTGGGACCGTTGGCCGATCCTTCAAGTAAAACTACCCGGCCATCTGGATTCAATTCCCGTACAATACCGGCGACCGCCTGTATTACCCGGTAATCCGTGGTCACGCCATTAACTTCGGGTGACCGGTTGTCTTTGTTGTTGACAAGATTTGGTTTAAGAACGACCGTCATTCCGTTAGAGATCAAGCCTTCCAGTCCCCCAGCCAATAAAACGGCCTCCCTGACCATAACCTCAATTTCATCCATCTGAATGTTTTCCGCTGTTTTTTGCTTTGACTTCACAACGGATACACAAACCGGCAGACTATCAATTACCTGTATTTGATTTTTATGAACAGGAACAAGGTAAGCCGAATCCTGAATACCTGCATAAGAACTCCTTAGATCACCAACAATACTGACTGTAAGGAGAACGAGCATCATCAGAATGGCTGGCCCAATGTGTTTCAGGGCCCCCCGCCTCTTTTTGGAACAATAAAAACCTTTAAATACCGAAGCACATCCGATAGTGCCTGCACACCATAGTAAAAAACCAGATGCAAAGGGGAAAGCAGCCCGTTGGCAGGGATATGCTGCCCTGGAAGGTTTGGGTATTACTCTTATCAGGAACCACAATAAGGATCCCAGCCCTAAAAGGACCGTTATCCACTTCGCTCTGTTTCCAGGTGTTTTCATTCATAATCTGTTTCATTCACCCATCCCACTTTGTCAAGTTCACCCTTCATGAACCGCTCATAATAATTTCTCCTCTTTGGCTCAGCAAACTGGTACTGGTCAAAGATATCCGGAAACCCGAGAAAGCGTGGATCCCCCTGGCTTTTCAATTCATCCGATAATTGTTTGTTCATGCTTTCCATAAGAACCGCATATTCGCTTTTATCCGCAAGATTTCGAATGCAAGACGGATCATCCATCAGGTTATACAATTCCTCAGGAGGCCTCATGCCAAAACATAAATCCCAGTATAAACTCCCCCCCCCGGGATCTGACCGGTGCATCTGAAGGATCAATGATTTGGTGGGACTCCCATCACAATTCAGGTAACCGGTTTCCGGATTGCCTGAAGGCCAGCGATCAGTTGCAAAATTCCGGAGATACAGAAACTCATTATTAACCATTCCTCTTATAGGGTATCCCTGGTCATGTGGACGTCCAACATCATGTCTTTCTTTACCGATAAGGACATGGTCACGTCCGGCATCAATTACCCCCTCTTCATTCGAAAACAGGATATCTGACAAACTCTGACCTGTGATCTGCTGCATACCCGATGCTTCCTGGGTTATGCCTCCCAATTCAAGAAGAGTGGGTGCAATATCAATAAAACTCACAAAATCCTCGATCACCCGTCCGGGCTTATTAATTCCTGCCTGCCACATTATAATTAAGGGTACATGGTTGGATGGACCGTAAGCCTGGCCTTTTACACGTGGAAACGGCATTCCATGATCAGACGTCACAATGACCACCGTGTTTTCCAATTCTCCTTCTTCCTCCAGAAATTTGAGCATCTTACCAATATGAGAATCGAAATACTCAATTTCCAATGCATAATCCAAAAGGTCAATCAGCACTGTATCAGATCGTGGCCAGAAGCCATATACATCAATGTCGGCATTCAGTTCCGTAATACTTTTGCCGGCTTTTGTTATTCCCGAGTTGAACTTATATGGCCGGTGAGGTTCTTTAGCACCATACCAGAAGCAAAATGGATGGTTTTGCGGTCGTTGCCTTATAAAATCCCTGAAGTTGCCCGAATAATCATTCTCGGAAATAAACCCCGTGGGGGGCACTGTGGATATGGACTGGTATCCGCTTACAAGCAGATCACGCTCCCCTCCATCCTGGGTTAAAGCAGTACCTGGTGCCCATCCTTTTCCTGTATACCCAACATAATAGCCGTGGTCATTCAGGGCTTCCTGGTAAGTTTTAAATTTTGGAGGAAAGAATGGAACATGATTACATGCCTCTTCCAACTGCCATGAATTCCTTCCAGTCAGCAGACATGCCCTGGAAGGGGAACATTTGGCATTGGGCGTATATGCATTTCGAAAAAGGATTCCTTCCCTGGCTATTTTGTCAATGGAGGGTGTTCTGACCCAGGAACAACCATATGCGCCGGAATGGTTCCAGCCTGCATCATCTGCAATACAGATAAGAAAATTAGGTGGGGTTTTAATTTCAGTCCGCTTTGAGCAAGCAAAAATCAAACAAATCACAAAGATCGCTATTCCAAGAGGCACGTGTGTTTTATTATTTTTTCGCATAGCGTTTGATTTTTATTTCTATTTAATCCAACGGAAACAACATTTGTGAGGGTTTTTTACGAAATCCATTTGTACTGATTAATAAATATAGGATCCCGATTAACATCCAGCTGCCCCCCAGTATAAAAGTTTTTAAGGGGAGGTTAAGCCATATCATCAGGCAAAATACAAAACCAGCAACCGGAGGCAGCAGGTCGCGCATGACAGCTTTGAATGTCCACCTGGCCGGCTTGATAAAGTACTCCTTTACAGAAGCAATATTCACCCCCATAAATGCCAGGAATGCGCCAAAATTTATCAGTCGGGCACAATCTTCATAATTTAGTATCATGGCTCCCAATAAGGCAAGTATGCCAACAATAATTATATTATAACTGGGATTAGCATTTTTTTTGCTGAGATGGCCAAAAATCCTTCTTGGAATCACATTGTCCCTTCCCATCCCGTATAATAATCTGGCGCAGCCGATCTGGCCTGTAATTCCGGAGCCTACACTCCCCAGAAGGAGTATTAAAGATAAGGAACCATCCAATAGTGATCCACCTACTCTGTTTGCAACAGCCATAATGGCCGTGTCCAACGCCGCATTTTGTTCTGCATCCGTTGCATAGCCCTCTGTGAAGGAGGTCCAGTCAGGCCAGGAAAGCTGAGCCAGGTAAACCTGTGATCCACTCCAAATGCCAGTAATCAGGCAGGTCAGGACCGCTGCTATCAATACGTTCTTCTTAGGATTCTTGACTTCTTCAGACAGGGTCGTCAGTCCATCAAAACCAATATAGGTAAGGGCTGCAAGTGCTGTTGCAGAACCAATGGCAGGCAGGGAAAAAGAATCTGGATCGTAAAATGGTTCGATGGCCAACAAACCACCTAATCCATTGTTTTTCAGCACATAACGTATAGCCATAGCCATGAACCAAAAGATAACTACGGTCATTATAAACATCAGGACCCAGTTTGTTCTGGAGGCTATTTTTATCCCGTTCAGGTTTAGAAGTGTAAAACATCCTGCAAAAATTACAATCCACAGATGATAGGGAATAAAGGGCAGCAGGTGATTGGCTGTAATGCTGGTATAAATCACACAAATTATAGGAACAAACAGATAATCCATAAACATTGACCAACCAGTTATGAACCCCAGGTAGGGACTCAGAGCTCTTCCTACATAAGTATAGGCGGAACCTGCTGCTGGATAACGATTGGCCATCCGCCCATAACTTACCGCAGTGAATATCATTGCCACCATGGCAATAAGAATGGAGGTAACGGCATGCCCCTGCGAAAGATTATTAGCATGCCCGAATAATGGCAGGGCAGCCACCGGTTGAATCAGAATAATCCCGTAAATCACCAGGTCAGGCAATCCCAGAATTCTCTTTAGTTTTGTATCTGCATAATTTGCAGTGTTGTCCGGATTACTCATTTATAATTAGGTTGCCTTTTAATCTGATATCTCTCGAAGATGATCCGATCATAATTTCAAACCTGCCGGGTTCGACAACCCGTTCCATATATGCATTGATTAGTGACATCTCATAGGGAGTAAGTAAAAATTTCACTTCCTTCGTTTCACCTTTATCCAGGTGTACTTTTCTAAATCCTTTAAGCTCAATAAAGGGTGTCTCCACTGAGCTTATAATATCATTCAGGTATAGCTGCACCACTTCATTTCCATTAACATTCCCAATATTGGTTACCTCACAGCTTACTTCAATTCTTCCTGCAGTTCCGGTTTGCTGAGGATTAATTTCAAGCTTGTCATAATCAAACTGTGTATAACTTAGTCCATATCCAAAATCATATAGAGGTCTGGCACTTATATCGACATATGCTCTTTTATCGTCCCTCATCCCCAGTCGCATCTCTTTTTGATCTGAATGATTATAATACACCGGTAGTTGACCTGAATGACGCGGGACAGAGATTGCCAGTCTGCCGTCGGGATTGTAGTTGCCAAAAATCACATCGGCAATGGCTGTACCCCCATTTTCACCGCATAACCAGGCTTCCAGTATGGCAGGGATGTTCTCAGACTCCCATTCTATGGAAAGTGGCCGGCCATTAATCAGAACAAGAATAGTTGGGGTTCCGGTTTTATGAATCGCTTTGATTAATTCACTTTGCCTTCCCGTAAGATCAAGTCCGGCCATATCACTTTTTTCACCGTATGTTCCCGGTTGCTCTCCTACGACCACAATTGCTACATCACTTTTTGCTGCCAGCCGGCTTGCTGCCCTGATATCATCCCTTCCATTGTCCAGGATCGTGCAGCCTTCCAGGTATTTTACTTCGGTTTCGGGAGAGACTGCATTCCTGATGCCTTCCAGTACTGTTACTATATCATGGGTTATCCGTTTGGGGATGTAGTCTCCCAACTGATTTCGGGCATTATCGGCATTTGGTCCAATTACGGCTATCGATTTAAGATTTTTGGAGACTGGCAGTAAATTATTTTCATTTCTCAGCAAAACGATACCTTCTCTTGCCGCCTGTAAGGCTAATTCCTGGTGCTCTTCTGTATGATAAACCTTAGCTGCCAGTATGGTATCCACATATGGATTCTCAAATAATCCCAGGCGGAACTTTTGTCTGAGGACACGGCTGACCCTTTCATCGATAATCTCCAGTGAAGCAAGGCCTTCATCTGCACTTTCCAATAAATCATTCATATACCCGGACTCATATGCAATGGCCACATCCAATCCGGCGTTTAATGCCATTATCCCGGCCTCCTTCTGGCTGTTAGCAACTTTTTTCCAGAGTATTGTTCCTATACTATTTCCTTCTCCCAGCAAAACACCCTGAAAGTCAAGTTCCTGTCTTAGTATATCCGTTAACAGCCTTTTGGATGCAGTTGCTGGAAGACCGCCGAAAGCATCAATGACAGGATGCGTTACCATAACTCCAAGAGCCCCGGCGTTTTTAATTCCTGCTTCCCATGGAGGAAGGAAAACTGACCTGAAAATCCTTTCCGACATTTCCATTGTACCGAACTCAAGTCCCCCCACCCCCTGGCTCTGCCCCGGAAAGTGTGCCAATCCTGCCACTACCCTGTCTGTCTGTGCAACGTCATCCCCCTGGCAACCCCTGACAATAGCCTCTGCAATCCGGGAAACAAGGTAGGGGTCCTCACTGAAAGCTTCGGTATTTCGTCCCATCCTGGGATCCCTTATGGGTTCAATAACCAGCGTAAACAGTTGGTGTATCCCCACGCTTCTGGCCTCCCTGGCAGCAACCGTGTAGACCTCTTCAATCAAATCCATGTTCCAGGTACTCCCCAGTGCAAGCCCTTCAGGAAACACCGTCGCACCTGTTTTATTTACACCATGGGTACCCTCTTCTGAAAAAAGCAATGGAATACCGAGTCTGGTTTCCTCAACTGCTATCTTCTGGTATTTATTAAAATATTTTGCCTGCTTCACCGGCTCAAATTGGAAAAGATTATTTGCCATGGCAAAAAAACCTCCTCCCGGACCAATATCAATGAGTTTACCCCTGGTAAATTGCTCACATATAAACATTTTTCTAAGCAGATCACTGTCTTTCTCCTGTGTTTTCCAACCGGTCCCTTCGGCCAGGTCATATTCGTCCTCCGGAATAGTTGCATACATTCTTCGATTGTAGGCTGCGGGCATATTCATCTGTCCAATTTTCTCCTGCAGGGTCATCCTGCCCAGCAAATCGTCAATCCTCTGATCAATACTTAAACGACTGTTCTGATATGGAAGGACAACCCAACTGCTGTCTTTATCCCTTTGCTTTTTTATATAGGATGCAATCTGATGAACATTATCAATCCAGATACCATTGGCCGGATCCCTGGCATATCGGCAAAGGGAATCAAGGGTTGAGGCAAGGGTGGCAAGGGGTGAATCTCCTGGATCCTCCAGGATATCATGACCGGCGAGGATAAGCCATTTACCGGCACATTTCTTCGATTCAATCAACTGTTTTACCTGATTAAAACTCAAGCCATCCAGTTTTATGCCTGTAAGCTGGGAAAAATCGCAAAAAATAGGATCATTTGGTGCCTCAGCCATCCAGTTTCTTCCTGATTCAAAATGACTGGCAATTAATGGAACATAGCTGACTGTATTTACTCCCCGGCCAACAAAAGTCTGTCCGCAGGGATAGGCAAAGGAACTCGGAAAAGTTCCGACAACATTTTCAATTATTTCACTGGCAGTAAGCAAGCCCTGTTCCATTTGAAGGAGGGAATAGTTTTCAAGGGCCTGGTTCCTTGACCAGACGAAATTCCCGCTGCATACATGCTTCAAATTGTGGTTTCCTATATCATGACCATTATTTGAGGCTTGTTTCCAATCAGCAGCCCTTTCCATCAGGCTGTCAATAGTGACATAAAAAGTAGCCTTAACCCCGGCTGCATCAAGTATAGGTATCCCGTTTTCTAACTGGGACTTCCTTGCATCGTCAAAAGTTAAACTGACAGCCATGGCTTTTCCTTCCGGCCATGTGAATGAATTATCATTTTTATCACTGTCTGCATCTCCATACTGACCATTAGCAATCTGGCAACCAGCCAGGATAAAACAGATACCTATTAGTTTAATGTAATAGCCTTTCATGATTAATTGCCGTTTATATATCCGTCCAGCGGGAATCCCTTGAAGATCTCTCAATTGCATCCAGTACTTGCTGGCATTTAACTCCATCCTCGAAATCAGGATGGAAGGGCCGGTTTTCGACGATGGAACCAAGAAATTCCCCCACCTCTATTACAAATGTGTCTGCGTAACCTATTCCATGTCCCTGCGGCCACCATCCTCCCCCGTATGGATGCGAATCATGAGTGACATTTATCTTTCGAAATCCTGCTTCAGCAGCCCCCTGGCGGTTATCATAGTACAGAAGGTGATTCTGGTCTTCAAAATTCCAGAAAACAGAACCTGATTCACCATTAATTTCAATGGTATTATAATTCTTCCTGCCGGTCGCCAGCCGGGTAGATTCAAAACAACCTGTAGCACCCCCTTCAAAATTCACCAGAAATTGGGCAACGTCCTCCACGGTAACTTCTCCCTTTCGATCATGGGGACTATTTAATTCCACCGGTCTTTCCTTAATAAGTGTCTTCATATTACCTACTACTTCCTTAAACTCCATACCGGTTATAAACCTTACTGCATCAATAGTATGAGCGCTCAGATCGCCCAGTGGACCGGATCCAGCTATGT
Source organism: uncultured Bacteroidaceae bacterium (assembly GCA_963777115.1). GTDB lineage: Bacteria > Bacteroidota > Bacteroidia > Bacteroidales > SM23-62 > SM23-62. The sequence continues at coordinate 46,258 of CAVZPP010000020.1, forward strand.
TTTTATCAAATCTCCAAACCATGGCAAATCCGGGATCTGTTATCCAATCCTGTGCATACCTGGCAAAAACATGATAGATCCTGCCAATCCTTCCTTCCCTGACCATCTCCCTTGCTAAAGCGAGTGAAGGGGTAAAGCGATAAGAAAATCCACAACAATGCCTGACTCCTGCTATTTTCGCTTCTGACAACATTTTTTCTGCATCATCAAGACTGTTGGCCATTGGTTTTTCACAGAGAACATGCTTTCCGGATCTTGCCGCTTCAACAGCGATTTCACAATGCAGGTTATTTGGAACGGCAATGCTCACCAGGTCGATGTCTTTCCTGTTGACAACATTTTGCCAGTTGGTTTCTGTACTTTTCCAGCCATACCTTTTCGCAAATATTTCAAGGTTATCTTTGGTGTCATGGGCACAAATGCAGGATAATTCCAACTCATATGGCAAACCCGTCCACATGGCTACATTGCGAAATGCATTTGAATGGGCGATGCCCATAAACTTATGGCCGATAAGGCCCACCCTGATTTTTGTTTTTGACATTATTCGTGCTTAATTATTAAGAGAGGGAGTCGTCTGGTTACAAACATCCATCAGCTGTCCGGCTGCCCTTTCAATATCTTTTTCTGTTGAATTAATATTGATGCCCCATCCTGCCCCGAGACCGGCATCTACTACACCGATACTGATATTCATGGCGCGTGAAAGAATATCATCCGTTCGGGGATAAGAACCTTTTGTGTGGGGTTGACCTGCATGCTCCAAGTATTCCATCACATGCTCCATATTAAAATATACATGCCAGCCACTCTGGTCAACTGTTTTTGAGCCCAAAGCAGTGCTAATTCTTTCAGCCTCTTCCCTCGAATTAAAAATCAGGGTACATAGAGTGGCACATTCTCCATCCGGATCATTCAGGGTTCTGAACTTAAATCCATCCAATTCAGAAATCAGAGATTTAAACATAGCTTTCTTTTCCCGCAGCGCATTTAAGATCTTGTCAAGCTTTGCAAGCTGAGCGAGAGCAACAGCAGCAGTTATCTCATTCATCCTGAAATTGAGTCCCATAATCTTTCTGCTACCGACCTCAACTCCGAAACGATTCGGGAAATGGCCCTGGTCATGTGAGGCAAAAGCAGACTCATACAATTCCTGGTCATCCGTAATTACCAGTCCCCCGTCCCCACTATTTATTGTTTTAAAAAGATTGAGGGAAAAAGCCCCCATTTGTCCAATTGATCCTGTTTTCCGATTATGATACGAAGCCCCAGCAGCCTGACAACTGTCTTCAATCACCATAAGATTATGTTTATTTGCAATTTCCATTATTCGGTCCATATCACACTGGTTCCCAAGCATATGTACAGGCATAATGGCTCTGGTTCTGGGTGTTATCCTGTGTTCAATATCATCCGGATCCAGCGTAAGGCTTTCGTCAATCTCGGCAAGCACGGGAACAATACCCAGAAAAACAGGAGCTGAGTAACTTGCCACAAAGGTGTAAGCAGGGACAATAATTTCATCACCACGCTTTAAACCCATGGCTTGCAAGGCTACAATCAACGCTGAGGTACCTGATGAAGTAGCCAGCGCATATTTAGCATCACAATATGAAGCAAAAGCTTTTTCCAGATCAGACACCCTGTGAAGGAATGCCGGATCTGTTTCATTTCCGTATCTGAAGAGGTATCCCTTGTTCAATACTTCCAGGGCTGCTTCAATTTCCTCTTTACCATACCAATAATTTCCCGGTCCAGGCATAATTCATTATATGTTTTATAAGTAATTAAGAAATTTAAGTTTATGTGTTATTGCGTTAACGCTATAACTATATGTATACAAATATATCATTTTATTTTTACGAACATATACCTGAAACTAATATATGCCCTTGTTTCTGTGATCAAGTTTTGGACGAACTGTCCTTTTCAGAGGTATCTGCATACCCCCCGTGGATTCAAGCCAGGTATAGATATCACCTGTCAATTCCCTGATAATAGCCTGATGCGAGGGACTGGCTATCAGGTTATTAATCTCAAAAGGGTCAGATTCAATATCATAGAATTCATCTGTATCCCAGATCCCTTGATACCTGATTAGTTTATATCTGTCCGTTCTGACTCCATGCATGGTCGGTGTATAAGGGTACTCGTATTCCCAGTAATACTCGTAATAAATCCTGTCCCTCCAAACACTTGCTTCACCGGTAAGCAACGGCAGTATGGAACTTCCCTGCATTCCTTTACCAGGTTGCAGTCCAGCTGCATCCAGAAACGTAGGTGCCAGGTCGATATTCTGAACAAGGTTAAGATTTTCTTTTCCACCTCTGAATAATTCAGGACAGCTGACCAGCAGAGGTACCTTGGCAGATTCTTCATAGAACTGCCGCTTATCAATCAGTCCGTGCTCTCCAAAAGAAAACCCGTTGTCTCCCATATATATCAATAGGGTAGATTCTGCCAGCCCCTTGTTTTCCAGGTAACTGAGAATTCTGCCTACACTTTCATCCACCCCGAGTAAGGCTTCACAATAACGCTTGTATACATCCTCAAATGTCCTTTCTCCCTCGAGTATATAATCAACTCCATGTACACTTTCACGTTGGAGTTTCTGCCAGTCGGGCACTCTGTTCTCACCATAATACTCATGCCCATCCAGGGGCTTTTCACCCATTGGCACCTTTCCTCTGATTTTTGGGGCAGAACTATAAAAGGAAGCAGGAAGAAGAATACTATCCTTTTCATAGCGCATTTTATGCCTGGGAGCCGGATAAAAGTCTTCATGAACCGCCTTGTGCGACAAGTATAGAAAGAAGGGTATGTCAGGATCCTGGTTTTCAAGCCAATCAATAGACAGATCAGTCAGTACATCCGTAATATAAGCTGAATCAACGAAAGAAGTGATTTGACCATCAATATTCAATACAGGATTAAAATATACTCCCTGTCCCTTGAAACTAACCCAGTGATCAAATCCAGGCTGAGGATCATCGGTTTCCTCCCCGATATGCCATTTTCCCAGAAATGCTGTCTGATAACCTGCATCCTGAAGATACTCTGAAAAGAAAGTCAGTCCATCCGGTATAGGGGAAGCATTATCCACGACCTGGTGAGTATGGGAATACATCCCTGTAAGGATAGTGGCCCTGCTTGGGGAACATAAAGAAGTAGTGACAAAAGCATTGGGGAAATATACACCTTTTGAAGCCAGAGAATCCAGACCAGGTGTCTCCAGCCAGGGAATTTTCCCTGTAAAACCCATAAAATCATATCGATGATCATCAGTTAGGATAAAGACAACATTTAATGGTTTATTACCCTTAACCCGGTTGGCCTGATTATTGTCCAATTTGTTGCAACCATGAGACAAACCAGCTGCCAGGATCAAGGACAATAATGTAAGATTTGTTGGTTTCATTCAAGTAATATCAATTCATTTAATATTTAACAGATTTCAGAGTCAATCCTTTCAGTTGCCTCTGCACCACATCAAGAAGATTCTTTTCAGCACTGGGTGAGAAGGGAGAAACTGATGACTCATAACCCCCGTATTTATATTCTATTTCAGTAAGTAAATATCCAAGCCATCCATTGGTATATCCAAAGAATAATGTATGTTCAAAGGGGGAACTATTCCTAACACTTATAGCCATTTCACAAAATAACTCCAGTGGGGCCGCCCAAATAGCAATATCATTATTAATGTTGAGGAAACTAAGAGGAACCATGACCTGGTTTTGTCCGGTGCCCGCAGTATGATTATACTTCTCATACCCATCCGGCCAGTTGAGGTCTTCCCGACCAGGCGTTTTGAAAACCAATGAAGTAGTACCGATTCTGACCTTCTCTTCAAATTCATCAATCTTTCTTGAGGCTTCAATTATTTTATCTCCCAATAAACGACAATAGTGAGAAAGCTTTCTGGTACCCGGATCCGTTTGATTGGTATAGATTGGAGAAATATTTCCTGCTGCCCCGTTTATAAACAACACCGGCACTCCCATCACAGACTCAACATAGGAAGATACAGTACCGGGAATATCACCACTGATATGGCAGTTGCCGGCTCCCAGAAGGGTTCCATGTACCGGGTAGTTAGCAAGCAGACCGAGTAATTCCCCATCTATCGATTCCAATTTCAGAATTCCGATCTTATGATCTACCGGTTTATCCGGGGCGAATCCGAGAAATGCACGTCCATCCACATCCACTGCACGCCTGTTTATATTGGCCAGTGAATACCCCCAACCAATACCAAGCCTGGCAGGTTGTAGATTTTCCAGGGCAAGCCTTACGCCCTCAAGAAGCCTGGACTCAACAAAATCCGTATACTTCTGATTTCCATCAGTAAGAAATATTTCACCTTTAAATGAACACCTTAATCCATTCTCTCCAACCTGGGGGGCTGAATGAGTATGGGTTGTGGTCCACCAGAAATGATCAGGCGCAATACCCAGATCCCTTGATACCCATCCTGCCATCCGGTCATACTCCAGGGGTAAAACATAACATAAATCTGAAGAAACAAGGCAAAGTTGTTCATCTCCGTCCTCAATTACCATTATCCTGTGAAAAATTGAATCATGCACACCGACTGAGGTCCTCGGTTTATATCCCAGTAAAATCTGATTTGTATCCGGGGTAATATCAATTTTAATCAGCGCTGCTCTGAAAATATTACTTCTATCAGACCGGGTATCTGAAGGATGTGAGATCAATATTTGACCCGAGAGTATCAGGAAAGAAATCAGCAGAACCAAAGACTTCTTCATTCTTATGATTTTTATTATTGCAGCATTAACACTGTATGTTTGGTTTCAAATATGACATTCTTAAATCCAATACCATTCTGTTGTATTAAAATATCTGATGCTAGTCGGGAGAAACTTTAATTGAAAACCTCTCAATTGGTTGTTCAAAAGGAGGACTTATCCAGTTTCCTTCATTAGCCACTTTTCTGAAGTCATTCAAATCGTAAAAATGATCACTATAGGTTTCCATCCAGGAAGAAGTCAGACTCCACAATTCATTCTTAATATGATCATAATCAGTATTATAATACAAATTATTCAATTGGAAGGGATCATGTTTTCGGTCATATAATATGCTATACTCCTCTGATTGCTCTTCATTTTTCGCCCTTGCGTAACTGTAGTCTTTGGTTACCACCCCACGCCAGTTTTTCGAGGTATACATCCATATTGGAATATAATCCACAGCGTCCTCGTCCATTGACAGAATAGCTGCTGATAGGTTTTTACCCTGACATTCCAGGGGAACGGGTAAATCCATCAAACCAAGTATGGAAGGCATCATATCCAGGGAGGAAAAAAGCAGTCCGGTACTTATACCTTTTTCTATCACCCCTGGATATCTTATAATAAAGGGAATGTGAGTCGAATAGTCATGGGGGTATTGTTTGGGTTTATCCGCCTCTTCAAATTCCAGCATATCACCATGGTCAGAAGTATAAATCACAATCGTATTTTCATCCTGGTCAATTTCCTTAAGCTTTTTCATAAGCCTGCCAAACGCCTCATCTACTCCCGTAACATTGGCAAGATAGCCGTGATACATTTCACGCAGATCCGGGCTATCCTCCATTCCGGGCCTGTACTTAATACTGTCCGGATCGTACTGACTCATGAATTCCTCCATGGTGGCATAATTAAAATGTTCCTTTCCATCCTTCCCCTGGAACTTTCCCATATTATGAGGCGGATGCCAGGAAACAAAAAGGGCAAAAGGTTTTTTATTCCCTTTTCTGCTCTCAAGGTATTCCAGTGCCTGGCTGGTCTGACCATATACTTCCCATGTGTCGAAATACATTTTATCTCCTTTTTCATTGAAATAAAAGCATTTACCTGGCCGGAAATCCATATGGCAATTATTGCTCAGAAATACCTCATCAAAACCGTATCTGAGTCCTCCTTCCGGAACCGGTCTGTCTCTATCTCCTCCAAGTAAATGCCACTTGCCAATATAGGCAGTACTATAACCCTCGTCACGAAGTACTTCAGCGAACTTTTTCCCATTCCCCGGGACAAGGGTAATATTATTATCAAAACAGCCATTGTACATGGTATGCTGACCACTCATTAAAATTCCCCGGAAAGGGGTACATAAAGGACAATTGGAAAAGCAATTAGAAAAAAGTAAACCTTCCGAAGCGAGCAAGTCCAGGTTTGGCGTTATGACCTGCTCATTCCCGTAACAACCGAGCATATCATAGGAATGCTGGTCACTAAAAACAAATAACAGATTTGGCTTTTGTGAAGGACGGTTATCAAGGCATGAGCAGACAATAAGCATCAGGCCTGAAAATAAAAACACAGTTGACAATTGAAGACGTCTCATAGACCAAAATTTAATGATGGGTTTTTATTGATAATACATCCGGTTTCAGACCCTCGGATTCTGCCCTTATAATTATACTGCCGGACTTTTCAGTTGATTGTATGATAAGCATGCATTTCCCGTTAAAGGCTTTCCTGTATGGCTGGACAAAAGACTCCAAACTGGTAGGATCTCCGTTTCCTACAGCTTTAAATACACCAGAACCCTCCACATTAAAATGAACCAGATTGCCGGCACGCGGACAGATATTCCCATTTTCGTCTGTTACAGACACGGTTATAAAGGCCAGATCGTTCCCATCTGCAAGTATTGTTGAACGGTTGGCCGAAAGCTTGATTTTTGCAGGTTTTCCAGCCGTCCTGACAACTGATTCCTTTAAGGGATTGTTGGCCTGATCCAGTGCCACAATCCTTAATTCTCCAGGCTCAAAAACAATACTGTCCCAAATTAGCCTGTATGCACTGAATAACTGTGTACTATCTTTAGTTTTCACTCCCAGACTTTTCCCGTTTAAAAACAATTCAGCTTTATCGAAACTTGTATAAGAATGAACGGAAACAATTTGTCCGTTTTCCCAGTTCCAGTGAGGGAGAAGGTGAAGGGTTTCATCACCAGACCACTGGCTCTTAAATAAATAAAAGCGGTCTTTCGGGATTCCGCAAAGGTCGATTAATCCGAAATATGAACTTCTTGCAGGCCACTCCGTGTTATAAGGAGTAGGTTCTCCAAGGTAATCAAACCCTGTCCATACAAATTGACCCGCCATGAAGGGAAATGAATCCTGGGCAGCAAATTCACGATCGGGAATTCTTCCCCACCAGGGTGATTCCATATCAAATGAACTACATTGATAGGGATCTCTTTTAAGGCCCCTTTGTTCTATTGCAGGGAAAAAGTACTCTCCCCTGGAACTTACTGTAGAGTTTGCTTCACTGGCATACATTTTCCACTCTGGATGATTCTTGTGTATATAATTGTAATACTGCAATTTATAATTCCACCCAACTACATCCACAGCATCTGCCAATCCGTTTTTTATTGCATTTTCCCACTGGTTAAAACCGGCAGTGGTAGGCCTTCCCGGATCTTCCCTTTTACAGATATCTACCAGAAACTGACAATAAGTCAACCCATTTGCCTGGCCCTGTTCACGTATTTCATTACCAATGCTCCACATAATAACCGATGGATGGTTCCTGTCCCGGTGAATCATGGCAACAAGGTCTTTTTCTGCCCAATCATCCCAGAGTGTGTTATAACCATTCTTCATTTTACCGTCCTTCCATTCATCAAAAATCTCATCAATTATCAAAAATCCCATCTCATCTGAAAGTTCAAGCAACTGGGGTGAGGGAGGGTTATGACTGGTCCGGATCGCATTGCATCCCAATTCCTTGAGCAGTCCCAGGCGAAAGCGAAGGGCAGAAGAATTTATGGCCGTTCCAAGAGGTCCAAGATCATGATGCAGGCAGACTCCTTTTAATGGGACCCTTTCACCGTTCAGGAAGAACCCCTGATCCTTTGTGAATTCAAAGTAGCGTATACCGAATGGGGTGATATACACATCCCTTTCTTGACCGTTTTCCATGATTCTTGTTACTGCCCGGTACATTACGGGTTCTTCAATTGACCAGAGTAAAGGGTCGGCTATTTTTAAATTTTGTTCAATTATGGCTTCCTGGTTGATCTCAAGTTCATCATTGGATGAAGCCACTACAACGTTCTCATGTGAAACTATATCAGTCAGTACAGACAATTTTCTTTGCAACGCCGGATTTATTATGTATACTAGTTTTTAGGTTAACCAGAGCTTCCCCAGGCTTAATTTCCGGGGTAGTAATATGGGTTCCCCATCGTTTAACATAAATTTGGTCTGTAATGACCAGTCTTACATTCCGATAAATTCCGGCTCCAGGGTACCATCGTGAGGCAAGTGGTTTATTTTCAAGTCTGACAGCAAGGGTATTTGATTTACCGGCCCTGACCTGGTCAGTAATATCAAATCCAAATGAAGAATAACCATAAGGCCATTCACCGACGTAAGTGCCATTAATATAAACCTTTGCATGACTCATAGCACCGTCAAATTCTATATGGATCCGTTTATTACTGAATGACCCAGGTATTTTAAAAACCTTTCTGTACCATCCTGTTCCAACATGCGGAAGTCCCCCTGTCCGCCCTCTGCGCATACGTTTAACCCGTTCCCCGTCTTCCAGCACCATTGCTTCCTGGATATCATTCAATTCATCAAAGTTGCCGGATATAGCCCAATCATGTGGCAATCTGATATCCTGCCAGTCCCGGATATTTAAATCCACCTCCTCACCACCTTCAATTTCAGTATTAATGAATTTCCATCCATCCATTAATTCAATATTGGTCCTTGTTTCAGATCCTTTATCAGGTGAACAAGCTCCCATGAACATCAGTAATAAAATGATGTTTAAAAAAATTTTCATTTCAAATTTATTTTTTCTTGTACTTATTGATCCTGCTTTCAATGAAACGCCGGAACTCATCATAATCACTTTTGGATTGTATTGCTTTCTCATAAAAGCCAATGATGAAATCATGATTATCCTTTAATAAAGGTTTGGCCTTGGGGGCCCTGCCAAAACCAAAAACAGTCATCCCGTCTTCTGATTCAGTCCCGCGCTCAGGATCATTACCCATATATGCAAAAAAGTCTGTCAGGGTATCCTTTTCCACCATAGCAAGATAGAGGGTCCGCTCTACATTATCATCTCCCATGAAAACCCATTGCCAGTTGCCTGATACAGGACCCGTTTTGTAGTCCGGTTTATCTATCCTTTTACCATCTATATCATTCCCCCAGTAATGAGATTTGGGATTGAACCTGCCGGCCACCGGACCTTCGTATAAGAACCAGTAACTTCTTGTGGTATCTGTACTTTCGATAGATACCAATGAATGATCCTCCATGAAATTCCAGCTGTACCTCCAGCCTCCGCTATACGATCTTACCCGAAGTATATTCTTATCTGCCATTTCCGTACTGCACATATCGAAACCCGGGTGACCAACCCCATTCTCATCTCCTTTATGGACCAGGTTTGGCATCCCTCTGAAATCTGAATCAGAGGAGTTGAAAGGTTTGTTATCTCCTGTTTTTAAAAACCCTATCCAATCGTTGCCATCCCTGTCTATCAGGGAACTGCATCCCCCTGAATTTTTCTCGATAAAGTAAACACCTCCCGGTGATACTACCTGATATTGGTTAGTTTGTTTATAATCTACCTCAGAAATGCGGAAGCTTTTAGTACAGGAAAACATGCCTGCCAGAAGGAGAATGATCAAAAAATATTTGCTTACTGGACTGTTCATTCTGGATTATTCGGTTTTTGGGCTCAGTAAAAGAAAAATACCTGACCCTGGATTAACCTGTCTGCATATTGATCCTTTGAAGGTTCCAATAAACTCTCCCGAGTAAACTTCTTTAGCTTCAATTTTTCTGTAATTGCCTATCAATTTCAGGTCCAGGCAAATCCCGTTTACCTGTTCCCGGTTGCGGTTCAACATCAGGATGGCAACTTTATCATTTTGAAGATGTTTTGCCCAGATTTCATTATCTCCTGTATCCACAATTTTTTTGCCCTGCTGTCCCGGATCCTGATTTATTGCTATGGCATCCCTGTTTAAAATAATATCTTTTTCCTCCGGTGTCATATTCCTGGGATCATTCCCTATCATCAGGGGAGCAGACATAATGCACCAGAGAGCAAAATGTGATCTCTGCTCTTCCAGCGTGAGTCCCTGATCACCCATGGCCAGCATATCGGGATCATTCCAGTAACCCATGCCTGCGTTGGAAGCATTCTGGTTGTTAAGCTCTGCAATAAACATTACCGATCGGTGATGAAATTTATCATCCTCCTCTGGTGATTCGAATATTGCCCCCTTGGTAACTCTTGCTTTCAGGTCACGGGTAGTCCTTCCCAAATGCCCGACTTCGGGATACCATTCCCTCCAATGATAGGCACTGATGCTAAGCACAATGTCACGATCGCAGTCCTGTAAAAGACGGCTCCATTTGAAATAGGTGTTTTTTAACAGTTCTTCATTCCATCCATCCGAATGGATACATTGATCCAGTTTGATATAATCAATCTGCCAATCAAGAAATTGTTGAATATGAACTTCTTCACAATTGAATCCTCCAACTTTATCCCCCTTGCAGTCATGAGTGCCGGGTACTGTATGCAACCCAAATTTAAGCCCCTTTGAATGAGCGTAGTCAGCCAGGACTTTCATCCCGCCTGGAAATTTTAAGGGATGAGATAGCAGCTCATTCGAGGGTCCAAGAATTGTATCCCTCCATCCCCCGTCCACCACCACATACTGGTAACCAGCATCCCTCATGCCTTCATCAACCATGGCATCAATTACTTCCCTTACAACGGTTTCATTGATTTCATTTTTACCAAACCAGTTCCAACTGTTCCAACCCATAGGAGGAGTTGGAGCAAGATCAAAAAAATCCTGTGAGGAAATTACCTGAAATGAAACAAGCAACAGGAATATGAATTTGACTTTTTTCATTGAAATATTGTATATACTGTTAATTCTTATTAATGAGTATATCGAGGCGGGGGGTATCCCAGTTGTAAGGTTTGCCGACTATATCAAAATCTCCGTCGCCATCCAGATCTGTAATCTTTGATTCATGGTTCCCGAATCCGGTTGAAATGATTATATCCTCGAAATTACCTTTCCCATCTCCCAGCAGAACCCTCATTTTAGCTTCGGGATTTTCACCATTCAACCGCATCTCCGCATTAAAAATATCAAGGAAACCATCCTGGTTATAATCTATTATGGCCAGCGAATGACCGTTCTCTATTTCCTCTATCAATGACTTCCCGTACCATGTTCCTTCTTTCCACTCATACAACCTTAAGGGACCCAGGCCATCCCCCACCACGAGTATAACTTCAGGCCGGCCACCCTGAATAATCTGTCCGGCTCCTGCACGGGTAAATGTATAACTTGCATCAATGATGTTTTCCTGAAATTGTCCATCCCCAATATACTTGAACCAGGACCCTCCCCCAATTATATCATCTGTTCCGTCCCCGTCGATATCGGCCTTTGCCAGGCCTTCATGATCATTAATTGCTTTGAACTTTGGATAATCAAGTTGTCCGATCTGCTCCATCTGGCTATCTCCGCTGTATCTGTATATTGTTCTGTACTCCCATTTATCAGCCTGCCGGGGATGATCCGGTATATCCGCAAGACATAACAACCCGGCTTTCTGGTTCCAGAAAACTAATTCAATGATCCCGTCGCCCGTAAAATCCCCAAACATTAGGTCATGATGCTTTTTACCTCCATCATTCTTTATGGTATGCATGCCCCAGGGTGTATTTCTTTGGTAATTGCCTCCTGGATTTTCCCACCACCATATCTGGTTGGAGCTTCCGCCTCCACCAAATACAATATCTTTGTCACCATCTGAATCTATGTCCCAGCTGTCTCCCCCTGCTTCCAGTCTCAATTTCTCCTGGCAAATAATGTAACTTTCCCAGTGCTTCCGGTTCAACTTATACATTATGATGGATGGAGACTGAGTCCTTTCCGTGATGAAAATCTCCTGTACCCCGTCGTTATCAACATCGAGTACCAGACATGAAGGTTGCTGGTTCCCCTGAAATGGAATATCAATATCTCCATTGATGGTAGATATATGTTCCCAGTGATCAGAAATACAGGTTTGCCCATAACTGAATACCGGGATGCACAATGCAAAAAATATTATTCTTCTCATGGAAAATTATTTATTATACTTAATTAATACCATAATACCGGGCCACATTATCTCTGTTCCATGTACCATTTTCCCATCGTACCTGGGTGTGCCTCCTGTCTTCAGGACGTTGGTCCCCATTTTAAAAATATCCGTTTCTGTTATTGGTACATTATGCTGCATAAAACTGTACCGAGCCCCCTCGCGTGTAAAAACTATGAAATCATTGATGTAAATTCCATTCATGTAACCCGGACTCCATGAAGTAAAAATGAGCCTGGCTTGATTGATTTTATCAATATCACCAGTAACCGTAAACAATTCTTGATTTTCTCCTTTTCTTGTCACCCACTTTTGAGGAACCTGCTGAGGTTTGCATAATTCAATCGAATATCCACTGCGTATTAATGAGCAGTTTTTCTCCGGAGCCATCCTGATCAACCCATTATCATAGTAAACCCTTGCCGAAAGCAATACCTCCTCTTTTTGGTCGGGGATCCAACCGATGTCCCAGGTAATTTTATGGGGTTTTGTTGTGCTGGTCCCAATGTGGTTAATAATCTCATCCCGGTGAAACTGATAATGCCAGTCGCTATATTTTCCATCTCCATTAAGATCCGGACCATAATACTTCCCGATATAGTCAACTTTTAATATTCCCTTGAAGGATCCGGCTAAGCCAATTTTTATCTGATTTTCATTATTTTCTTCAATCTGAAGTTCAGGCTCTTTGCCCAAATCTGCAGATGAGGGATCATAGTAAACTCTCAGCAAAATACCGTAAACAAGGTTTTGTGGCCAATTTTTATTGGTATCCACCTGCATGGTAAAGTAATTACCTGCCCCCTCGTTTAAGTGTTCCAGAGGAACTTCAATTCTGGGAGAGAAATAGTGCATATATAAGTTTTGAGGCTCTGGTATTGAATCAGATTCAGGGAATTTGATCTCCTCATGCCCATTCAGGGAGATCCTCAAATTTTGTGTACCGAAATGACACAAAACTTTCTGTGCAATGATCTCCGCCCTGATTGCATCGTCCAGTTCCAGCTCATGGCCAAACAAGATTTTTCTACCATCAATCTTCAGGTCTCCATAAATCTTCTGTTTTACTTCATAATCCATTTTACCTCCAACTCGCAGATAGGGACTATTACTCCCTTTAGGTGTTGTCCATATATATTCCCGGAAAATGTCTCCCGGTTCTGTCTGTGCAGGCAGCAATTGAGCAGCAATCATTAGGAAAGCACAAAGCAGATGATAAAGCTTGTTCATATTATGGCAAATTATCTATTCTTATTAATCCCTTCATTTCTCCATAAGTGCAGGTACTTTGGCTTATCCCATGTGATGCTGACAATATCGAGATCTCCATCCATATCCATATCCTTTAGCTGTGTACCGAGATGACTCTCCTTCCCTTTATCAACAAGAATCATCGTAAAACTACCGTATCCGTCATTTTCAAAAACAAGGGTTTTAAGGTCCGGTCCCTTATGCTCAGCAGTAACAATGTCCACATCTCCATCTTTGTCAATATCCCCCACATCCAGGTTATTCAAGGAATATTGCCTGGTAATTAAGAACCTCTCCCAATACAAAGAATCTGAATTGAGAATGCCTTTAAACCAGAATAAATGGGCATCCTGTTCCAATCCCGGAAATCTCTCTTCGGAAATGACAAAATCAGGCAGGCCATCCAGATTTATATCGGCAATTTCTATTCTGTCAATCGCATGAACAGTCCTGCCAATATCCCTGCTCATCCATTGAACTTCGCGTATGCCCGGGTTCTCATAAAGCTTGACCACAACTGGATCTGCCTTTTTTCTTTTTGCTTTTGCGGGACTATCAATTACGGTATCTTGTAACATGTCACCGGCAATAAGATCTATATCTCCATCCCCGTCTATATCAAAAACATCAAAACCTTCTGAAGATCCGGTTTCAGCAACCAAACTTACCGGCCATTGCCCATTTGCAGGATTCGAAGGGACCTCAAAACAATAAATACCCCCAAGGGCCGCAAGCAATATTTCTTTCTTACCACCTTTATATACATCAGCCACCCTGAATCCTTGTCCATTTCTATGCCGTTCAGGCGGAATTCTTCCTATCATTACAGTATCCCATTCATTTCCATACTTATCCAGGGCCTCAATCCAGTAAACCAGGGGAAGTGCTTCTCCGATTATATCGATATATTCATCTCCATCAACATCAAGGGTAAGGCTCGCATCAATGTTGATGCCAAATTCCGAACGATCCCATTTGTCGGTTATGTCTTTCCCTGGATTTTTATACCAATACCTTCCGGAAATTATGTCAGGAAACCCATCCCTGTTTACATCCTCCATGGCTAATCCAAAATATTTCAGATTCCTGGGTTTTTCACCGTAATCCGACCATATGCCACGTGCAGTGTCTACCTCCACGTAGGTCCACTCCGTGATATCGATTTTCCCGGAATGACCGTTGCAACCAGTTATTAAAACTATCCACAGGAAATACAGGAGAGTATTAATTAATTTAATGAAATGTAATCCGGATTTCATACTTAATTTATTATTAAAAAACTAACTTAAGATATTGCGTTAACGCCCTAACTTGATATAAACAAAACTATTAATATTTTTTGATTTTTCAACCAACTTGGATTAAATATGGAAAAATATTTTTAATCCAATACGATTATGTTTAAGTTTTGAACGGGTTTCTAAATAAAAGATATATATTTGTACATGTTATAGCGTTAACGCTTAAAGTAGACAGGTCAATATCTAGAGTATTAACTGAATTCATTTATTTGAAGTGAATTCTCAAATAAATATAGATAAGTATTACGAAAAACTGTCCGGATCAGACACGATTAAATCACTAACGAACAAAAAGAAAAATGAAATCTCTTGGCATACAGCTATTCGTACTCTGTCTTATTTTAATGTTGAAAAATGTTAACGTCTATCCTTCTAAATATTATGTTCATTCAGATGGAAATGATTCTTATTCCAGGGAACAGGCAAAGTTCCCTGATACGCCCTGGCAAACGATCCAGTATTCTACGAATCAGCTCGGTCCGGGTGATACATTACTGATCAGGGGGGGGGTATACACTGAAATTGTAAATATCAAAGTAAACGGCACAGCCGGGAACAGGATTCTAATCTGCAATTATCCTGAAGAAGAAGTGGTCATTGATGGCCTGTGGGATAGCATACATCATCCTGATTTCCCAGTATTGTATGAAAACGGGACAATTGACAAACTCTGGGACAACCTCTGGCTTGTCTCGGGTGATAATGTTACTGTGAAAGGGCTTACGTTCAAAAACAGTCCAGGCAGAGCTATTTCTAGTAGCGGATGTAAAGGATTAGTCATCACTGATTTTAATATAGTAACCTGCTACGGTGGTGCATTGGTAGTAAATCTGAGTGATTCATGTCTCATTCAGAACGGATATATTGAAGACTGTTCGGCTCAATTCCGCGTGCAGGGTTCACCTCCCAATTCACATGTTGTTGCCCCTGTACAAAGCACGAATACTATTTTCCGTAATTTAATCATCTCCGGATGCTGGGGGGAAGCCATCTCTGGCAACAGGGGATACAATACACTCATTGATAATGTGACCGTTATTAACAATGCCAAGGTATGTTTCTATATGAACCTTTCAGCGAAGTGTGCAGTCCGGAACAGTGTGGCTTACTGGACCGATGAATATGTCCAGAAGGATAAAACCGCAAGAGCAATAATCATTGCAGATGAATATGCCGGAGAGGCCAAACCTCACCTGGGTCTTACATCTGATATCGTGTTTGTTAATAATCTTATCCTAAATTGCGACCGTGCCTTGCATATCGCATCAGGCAATTCAAGGGCTTCAAACATGCCGAGGGTACTAATTGCGAATAATACTTTCAGAACAATAAAGGGCGGTGAAGCTCTTCTGTTCAACAACCTTAAAAGCTCAGAGGATAATCCAAGGGTATGGGAAAATGTTTTCATCGAGAACAATATTTTTGACGGTGCCGTCATTTCTTCAGTTTCTGCGGCGAATCAGGATAAGATCCACTTCTCAAATAATGCCTGGGCAGTAAATTCCCCTGAATGGATGCGATCTGAAGATGATTATTTTGGCCCCATACAATATAGTGGACCGGAAAGCACTTCCATTCAAGAAATATCTTCTTTCGATATAATCGACCATTCACTTGCTCCCAATTCAGCCCTTCTGAATAAAGGCAAAGATGTATCTGATGTAGCAGGTGTAACTTCAGTGCCTTTTGATATCCTAGGAGTTTTGAGGGACTCACTACCGGATATCGGGGCTTTTGAGTGTACTTCAGAACCGGCGCCATCCAGTGAATTGGACTACCTGAATTCAACTATTACGATTGATGGAAATGATGATGATTGGTCTTCGGTGAATGCAAACGAAATACTTGTTGACAAATCCGCGAGCAATCCCGGAGCAGATGATTTATCTGCTTCATTCAAGGGAGTCTTAAATGAAAATAATCTATACCTGAGTTTCAGAATCAATGATCAGACCTTAGCAAATTCAGACATCCCGGATGTACCTAAAGGTGATTACATCGAGATTGGATTGACCTTTGGGAACGGGGAATATGATCTCTCTGAAGAAAGCTCAGATGATGCAAAATTGCAGTTTTGCTGGAATGATTCCCTGGTAATGACAGGAACTAATCTGAAAGAGGGAGGTATTGGCGTGGACTATGCATATTTGGAATTTTCAGGAGGATATGCCCTTGAAATAATGATCCCTTTTTCAGATGTATCTCAAAATCATATACCGTCAAACGATTATATATTATGGGCAGAATTTGCCATTTCCGACAGTGATAACGGAACAGAAAAAAAACATGAATTACGATGGTCAGGGACAACCGATTTGGATTCAGATATGAATGGGTTCGGACTTCTTTTATTATCAGGTAATCCCCTATCAGGTGTAAAAGTAAATGTGCTGCAAGAGGAACCGGTTTGCATATATCCTAATCCGGCCTCTGACCAGCTTCAAATAGGTAATTTAAAAGGATTGGAAACCATTGAGATTTATAATCTTTCAGGACAAAAATTAAGGACCATCCAGAATGGAAGAGGCAGTTCAATCGAGATTAATATTAATGATTATTACCAGGGACCTTACATAGTCGGATTAATCAGTGAAAATGACAAACGAAGCTTCTTTAAATTCATTAAGAGATAATATCCCTGTTATTACCAGGATTAGCATAGGTGTCATTCTGATCGTTGTACCTGTATTAATTCTTACCAGTTGTCAAAGAAAAGAGGACAGGCATGGGGACAGGATAATTAGCACCAGGCCAAACATCATATTTCTACTCACCGATGATCAGCGCGTCAATTCTCTTGGATCAACGGGACATCCTTTTGTAAGGACCCCGAATCTGGATTTACTGGCCAAAGAGGGTGTCAGATTTACAAACACATATATAGCAGAACCCATTTGTATCCCCAGCAGGGTTTCCCTGTTTACAGGAATGCATGAACGAAAACACGGTATCGGCTTCAGTTCGTCGTATCAGCTGTCGGAGGAACAATGGGAACAAACCTACCCTGCTCTATTGAGGCAGCATGGATACTACACAGGTTTTATAGGAAAGTTTGGAGTGGAATATTACTCATTTTTTGGGAATGCTGATGAAAAGTTTGATTTTTGGCGAGGCCATGATGGCTGGACAAGGTTCTTTCCAAAGGATTTCAATATAAACAGCTGCATCCCATATCACGATGCCAAACAGGATATCATCACCTATATTATGGGCGAAAGCATCGAGTTGTTTTTTGACAGCATTGCAAATATCACAAAACCTTTTTGTTTATCAGTCAGCTTCAGCATACCTCACGCCAGCCAGACAACAAGCATGTATGCTCATTACCGGGACTGGAGAAAAATGACCAGACCAGCCAATGAAAATCCTAAACTGGCCGGGCATCCCTACTATGACACCCTGTATCGTAATTTATCTTTTGCTATTCCGGAGGATTGCTGTTCAGACCCTTACCAGTTTATCCCAAAAAGAATTATGGACCAGGATCAGGAGAGGTCCAGAATGTATAGTTTCAACTATAATCCTGAAACATGCAGGGAGCATCATATAAGATATCACCAGGACATTTCTGCCATGGATCATATTATTGGAGAAATGCGGAAGAGCATGAAGGAAAGGGATCTGGCTGACAATACAATTTTAATTTTCAGCAGTGATCATGGCCTGCTGATGGGAGAATATGGAATGGGGGGAAAAGCACTTTTGTATGATCTCGTTTCTAAAATACCTTGCATTGTATATGATCCAACTTTCAGTAGAAAAATGGGGGGCAAGGAGATGGACCAACTGGTTTCCAGCCTTGATATAACAAGCACCATTCTGGATTATGCAGGAGTGGACCAGCCTGAAATTATGGATGGGCAAAGCCTTATCCCCCTGATGCAAGGTAATGAGACCGGTTGGAGGGATGAACTTTTTCTCGAAAGCCTTTATTCCCGTTTCACTAATCCCTTTTGTGAAGGCATCCGAATGGGTAAATGGAAGTATGTCAGGATGTATCTTGCAGTAGACCCTTATTCAGAGGCGGATCTGAACTTTCGTGGCAGGAATCCTGATTTTGAACAATTATTCAACCTCTCAGAGGATCCAACGGAACATAATAACCTGATAAATCAATACGAGGGGACAAAGCTACTGGAGCAACTAAGGGCTAAGTGCGCTGATCACTCTGACAGGTTGAACAATGAAAGAAAAAAATTTATGGATCAACAAGAGGCTCTGCGCAGATAGCTGATTCGATTCAAATCAAATACTAAACTATCAAACCCACCCATATGAAAAGAAGATCATTTATCTCATCATCCATCGGTGGTGCTGCCGGTATTTCACTGAGCCTGAATGCCTACGCAAGACCAAGTGAAAAGGATACTTATGAATCAAATGCCAATTTCCATATTAAAGATCTTGCTTCAAAACCTCCGCTTGGTTGGAACAGTTTTGACAGCTACGCGATTTATTTACACCACGATGCAGCCATCGAAAACATAAAGGCAATGGCAGAATTACTTAAACCTCACGGATATGAGTACTTCGTAATTGATGGTGGATGGTATAATGAATACAAGCTGGCTCCCGGGACCAGGTACCCGATGAATAAACATCCTGAGGAAATTCATTTAAACGAATTTGGAATTCTCCAGCCAAGCAAAGTCTATTTCGGGCAGGGGTTCAAACCGATTGTGGATTATGCGCATGGACTTGGATTAAAAATGGGAATTCACCTGCTGAGAGGGATTCCTAAGAAGGCTTATAAACTCAACCTGCCGATAAAAGGCACAAATTTCAGGGCCAGGGACATTGCTGACCTGAATAACATTTGTGTCTGGAATCCTCAAAACTACGGAATTGATATGAGCAAGCCCGGAGCACAGGAATACTATAATTCTGTTTATGCACAGATAGCCGAATGGGAATTTGACTTCGTAAAGGTAGATGATCTGATTTATCCCAAGGAGATAATTGCCGTTGCCAATGCCATTGAGAACTCCGGTCGCAAGATAATTTTCAGTTTGTGTCCGGGTGGCCCTATGTACCTTCCTGACCTTCCTTATTACAAGCGGGCCAACATGGTCAGAGCTACCATGGATGTATGGGACAGAAGAAAAGATCTTGATACAGCCTTTAAGTACTGGAAAGTCTTTCAGGGGTTTGCCCATGAAGGATTCTATCCCGATCTGGATATGATACCTTTTGGCAACCTTCAGGTTATGTCTCCAGCCAAATACCCAGACGGAAGCATTAGTGAGGGCTTGGCCGGGCTGGGGTACACCCGGCATTCAAATCTGACACCAGCTCAGATGAGAACCTTCATCACTATACGTGCGATGGCAGCCTCTCCCCTTATGATGGGTGGAGATTTGCCAACTTTGGATGATTACTCCCTGAAACTAATCACAAACAGGGAAATGCTGGCCTGCAATCAAAATGGTGAGAGTGGAATCAATGTATATGAAAATGACGGCACAGAAGTCTGGATTACGCGTAATAGCAAAATTCATGGATCTGGTTGGATAGGCATTTTTAACAGGAATGATTTTCCTGTCACTGTAAGCCTGAACAGAAAAGAGCTTGGACTTGTGAAATTCATCCCTTACAATGTACTGGTTCCTGTAGAAAATCCTTTACATTTTTATGATGTCTGGAAAGATGAGAATTATGTGTTTTCAGGGGAGAACTTTAACCGCTCAATTGAGGGGGATGATGTCGTTTTCATCAGGTTTGAAGAGGGATAATACATCGGGTTCTTCCAGGATGAAAGAACGCGTGATAACTGTAGATTACCTTAATCCGGAAGCCAACTAAAGCGTATTGAAGGCTCCTGAAAGAATTGCTATATATCAGCCAGCCATTCGGGTCTGCCCCTGGTATTCAACTTCACAGAATATACCGGTCCTCCAAGGAAATTACCCTCTTCATCCTTTCCGGCGGCAAGATCTGTCCCTCCCTCGCAGGCTGAGGTGATATAAAGAGTATTCATGCTGCTGCCTCCAATATTGAGGCTTGAGGGCTGCCTGGCCGGAAGTGTTATCACCCGGGAAATTCTTCCATCCGGAGCCAGGCAGCGTATGCAACTGCCTCCCCAGAATGCCACCCACAAATTTCCCTGAGAATCCAGGGTGATCCCGTCCGGAAATCCTGCAGAAGGTTCCCCCCGGTAGAAGATTTCACCTCCTGAAATGGTTCCATTCGTCAAATCATACTTGTACCTCGTAATCGTACAGGCCTGGCTATCGGTATGAAAAAGGTATTGCTGATCAATTGAAAAGGTCATCCCGTTTGAGATTCCAATTCTATCCAGGATAACCTCTGGGGTCATACCTTTTTCAATTCGCCAAAGTTTGCCTTCCTTCAGACTTGCGTCCTTGGTACCGGCGAATATTCTGCCCTTAGGGTCAGTTGTGATATCATTAAAACGTTCCCCCTTTCTGAAAGGTATTTCATGAATAAGCTCCGGTTTGATTCCAGTTAATCCTGGAACTTCCCGCCTTAGCCGGAATATTCCACTGTCCGAACAAAGTATCATGCTGCCATCGCTGGAAAGAGCAAAGCCTCCAACCATTAGATCACCTTTCCAGTATAATTCTGAAGTTCCTTCCGATTCATTGTATTTCCAAATTTCCCCATTCAGAATATCGGTCCAGTAAAGGGACTTCTCAACAGGACTCCATAATGGACATTCGCCCAGGTGAAAAATCTTATTGCAAATGGTTTGCATTGATAATAAATTTCCTGTTTTCAAATGCATCAATTATCATTTCATATAACTCATTCTTTTCATCAATGCCAGAATAAATCTTAATTGCTTCCCTGATACCTCTATCTTTAACAGTTTTTCTAACAGCAAGGGTCCCCTCATCATCTGAACCATCGTAATTATAGGCGGCTGCTATTGCAATTGCGTATGACAAGGGTCTTCTTCCATGTTTCAGGCATAACAGTGCCGGACCCAGCATTCTCTCATTTATTCCCAGCTTTCTTCTCAGGTCCTTTGCATTTCTTTCAATCGGATCACTGAGCGCTGGGTCAGTATATTTTTTCATCGCAAGAGCCATATAATCACGATGTTCCATTTCATTGAACTTATACTCATTTAATAAACCCCAGGCAGATTCTTCCTGAATCTCCCTGAAAAAAGGCTCCATGGCCAGGGCTGATTCATGCAGCACACCGAATCCGTTTACCCAGCCCATGTAAGCAACTGGACCATTGGTTCCATTGAATGTGAAAATTTTGCGAATTAACTCATTTTTAAATTGCCCCCGTGGCTTAAATCCAGTAATATCAGGGATATCCCCTACAAATGCATCTTTATCCAGAGGGAGTGTCCACCAGTTTTGCATTCTGACTGCAAAGGGCTCCTTTGCCTGAACCTCAGGTCTGGCCATCATACCGGTCCTTAATACCTGGGTCTCAATAATACCCAGTTTATGTTTTACAAAAGCCTCCATTTCATTATCAGCCCCTTCAAGCAGAATATTTCTGATGAATAAGGCCGGATTAATTGCATTTTCACAAACCAGGATATTGAGCCTTTTGCTTTTATTCCTTTTCTTCAATAATGCCTTTAAAAACTCTGTAGTTTGCTTTAGGTTACCTGCCCCTACACTAATGGCCATTATTTCTATACGATCCAGGACACTTAGGATATTTTTCTTATCATGAAGTGAAAAAACCTTCTCAAGTTGAATATATTCTGTTTCATCAGCCCCTTCACCTGCCATATCCACTCTGTATTTCTTTTCTTTATTCAATCCTTCAATTAAAGAAGCAACTGAATCCACAAACCACAATCTGTAACCACTCCGGTAAAAAAGTTGTCCGATAAATCCGCGTCCAATTTTACCTGCTCCAATAATCAATACTTCCTTGTTCATCAATTTAGTATTTTCTGGTAATTAAGAAATTTTAAGTATTTCTTTTCATAAATAAGGACCATCTTTTGATCTGGCTTGACAACTTTATAAGAAACTGGCAACTTTTGAATGGACAGCTTTGCACACATATTATTAATAAGACCTGAAACAGCCAGCTCCTTCTGATCCGCCACGGCCAAATTCGTGTTTAACACATTAGCCCGAATGGAATTCCAAAGAGCATTTGCCGAAGAACCTCCACCCATTCTAATGATTTTAATATTTCCCGAATCCAGAAATTCAAAGCCCTGTCTTCGAGCAAAAGCCACTGCCTCAAGAATAGCTCTGAACAGATGTACTTCCGTGTGATGTGATTGCAGGTTTATAAATGAAGCTTTGAGGGACTGATCCCAAAGAGGAGCGCGTTCCCCCATGATATAAGGCAGAAATATAGGAGTGTCTTCAATTCTAAGCGCCTCAGCAGCTGCAGTTAGACCGGCCAGATATTTTTCCGTTACTTTGCCATCAAGGATATTTTTAACAAACCAGGAAATAAGGTTTGCTCCTGAATTAGTACTGCCGTACCGAATCATGCCTGAATCATAAGGAAAATCAATATAATACCTTGAAACCGGCAGTCTCCTTTTCGTATAGAATCCCATAACCTCGGATGTATTACCCAGTATAAATCCTTCATTATCTTCAAGCTCCAAACCATGAAAAGATGCATAGAAATCAGCAAGAGCAGGAAAAACATAACTTTCCACAGGCCATCCGAAGTTCTTTTTCATTTTCGGAGAAACAGCGAAATAATCCTCCCTTATCTCAGGAAGCTGGTTTTTCTGTATGTTTAGATTTGCAAGAAGGGTATTCACATATTCCTTCCGTACATGATGAACCAGGCTGATTTGTGAGCTATAATGTGTGACGAAAAAATCAGAAAGCTTATTGAATACAGCATCCCCCGCCTGAAGATACAGGACATTTTTATTCCTGGTATGAAACAAAAGTTTCGTAAGTAGCCAGTTAGTCCCAGGAGGCAAAAATGATCCTAATACTTTTTCACTTTTCTCCTCCCCCATCAGGCTTTCAAATTTATCAAGTGCCGGTTCACAGGTAGCATCCATCCAGATTGGGAATTCATCACATAAAGGCGCTCCTGCAACAGGATCCCATTCCAGCAGACTCGAAACATGACTGCACAGCCCCAGAAACAATTTATCCGGTTGATTTTCTCTAATGTATTCTCCCAGTTTGTTAAAGAGTTGATATATAACAGTAAGCGTATGGTCCCATGAAGCTTTCGCTTTGCCCCCTGCACCATAATCTACCTTGTTTTCAATTCGATCCAGAATGGTTAAACAGGGAGAGATCATCGGACTATAAACACCCAGCTTAATCTGAGAAGTGCCGATATCAAGTGCAGCAAAGATGATATTTTGTGGATTATTTTTCATCATTCTCCTTGATTTTACTCCTGATCATCCAAAACAGTTCTTCATGCGGTTCCAAGCCACATATACTGACAAGTACTTCATCCACCCCAATACCTGAAAATTCATCCGAAATTTTCATTCTTTTTACCTCATCGAAATATTCAAATCCGGCAAGTATCCCTTCTATCAATCCTTCTGGTTTAATACCATGCTTTAAAGCGAGGAGGGCAGGACCAATCAATCGGTCATTCCGGTTGAGTTTTCTTTCCGGATCAGCACCATTTCTGGATATCGTATCAGGAATGTGGACGTCTGCAAATTTCCTGAAGGCGGCTTCTTCCCAATTATGCTGTTCGTTTCTATCAAATGCATATTCAGCAATCTGAGCATCAGATGATTCTCTGGCTGCTTTTCTGGCAATAGATACTATATCCGGATCATTACCCGCCTCGCTCAGGAGATTGTATCCAGCTTGTGAACCCAGATAAGTGATCACAGCATTAATGCAGTTGTAGGTATAAATTTTCCTGCGAAGCTGATTACTAAAACCTGATAGTGGCTTAAGCCCATAAATTCCAGGCAATTCCCCCTTAAAGGCTTCACCATCACAGGGCAACTCGAAAAAGTTCTGTGCCCTTATGGTAAGTGGATCCTGATCTTTGGTTGGACCAATGCATGTACTCAGGATTATGGATTCACTGATTCCCATTTTCAGATTTAGCCAGGACCTGGTTTTATTGTCCAGATTATCAGAAAGCCTTTCACGTAGAAAAGATGCAGCACCTGCATAATTTTCACATGTAATAAAGTTGAAAGCCTGATCAGGATTAGTCCTGCGTCTATACTTAATACCCTTGGCGAGAAATTTTGAGAGGTCTTCAAGGTTGTTGCCAAACACGGAACACATGCCTAGCGAAGAATCAGAAAACTCCTGTATCCATCCTTCATCCTGGATATGATATACAGCTTCGGGGAAAATTGTACAATTATTTCCTTGATTTCCAAGAACCTGTATATCATATCTGCCGGTTCTGATTAAATCATCTACCAATCTTTTATCCCTGTCCACCAGGATTACACTGAATCCTCCAAGGTGTGTAAGATGTGCAGCGAAACCACGGCCCGTCTTTCCGGAACCGAATATGACCACTTTTTTTTTCATCTACAATTTAGAATTAATTATGTAGAAAGATCCGGATCTAACGCAAATCCTCCATCATACCTTACCAGGCTGCCTGTCATATATGAAGATTCTTCACCAGCAAGAAAATAGGTAAGGTTGGCCGCCTCTTCCGGTTCTCCGATTCGCTGCATTGGGATATTCACTTTAGCCTGCTCTCTAATTTGTTGAGCTGAATAAAATTTCCGCTCTCCCTCTGTATCGAACCAGCCAAGCAGGACTCCATTTACGCGGATATTATCGTGGACTAATGCTCTCGCCAGATGCCTGACCATATGGTTAAGTCCGGCCTTGGATACGGCATAGGCAAATCCTGTAGGATTAACGAATTCGCTTTGATTTGAGCTATGAACCACAATAGTCCTTCGAATACCTGTACCACGGGAAGCTTCAATAAACAACCTAGCCATTAGAAAATTACCGGCTAAGTTTACTCTTAGGGTGTCCATCAGTAATTCAGGAGAAGTGTCAAGAAAAAGGGCCTTCTTTTGATAAGCGGCATTCAGGATCAGTGAATCCGGAATTATATTCCCTTCACAGGATTCCTGCCAGATTTTCCTGATTTCGTCCTGATCGCTAAGGTTTCCCTGAATAATATTTCCTGTTCCACCGGCTTTCAAAACCTTCCTTAAAGTATCTTCTGCATCGGTTTTGCTACTATTATAATGGATAATGACATGTGCCCCGTCCTGTGCAAAACGAATGGCACATGCTTTACCAATTCCCTTGCTGGCTCCTGTGATGAGCACCTTCTTATTATTAAAATATGACATGTTTGATATTTTTTATCACCAGAATAACGTATACAATACCGCCAGAATAGTCAGTATACCTATTGCTCCAACATTAAAGGCAACGCTGGTATGGAACATTCCTTTCTCCAGAATTATCTCCTTTCTCGATCCAACCTTCTTTTCCGACAAAGAAACAACGATCAATATTATTACCAGCATCCCAAACACCCATTCCTCTCTTCGCATAAAAGGCATATCTGGCCATAAGATGGTCATACCCATTGTCAAACCGATAGAGGCAATTGCGACCCATAATACAGCGTTTGGAGTAGCTCTTTTCCAGAAGAATCCTGCCACAAATATGATGACAATAGCCGGACTGATCCAGGCGGAATATTCCTGAATATACTGAAAAGCCTGATCGACATTTCCAAGCAATGGAGCGACAAAAGCTGCAATAATCAGGGCAATTGAAGCTGTAATTCTTCCCACTTTAACCATTTCTTCCTCGGATGATTCACGACGTACCAGGTTCTTAAATATATCCATGGTAAATATGGTCGCCGTACTGTTGGCCATAGCACTTAGAGAAGACACAATGGCAGCAAACAGGGCAGCAATGGCAGCTCCTTTCAGTCCTGTTGGAATTACACTGGCCATAAGCCATGGATAAGCCTCATCCGGTTTGATAATATCGGCCTGTAGATGATAGGCAATTATTCCCGGAAGCACAACAATGAAAGGCATTAATAATTTAAGATATCCGGCAAAAACCGTTCCCCTCTGGGCATGGTCAAGATCTTTGGCCGCAAATGCTTTCTGTGTCACATACTGGCTGAATCCCCAGTATGATAAATTACCGAGCCACATCCCTCCTATTATGACACTAAGCCCGGGTAGTTTATCATAGGAAGGATTTGACCTGTTTAATATCAGCTCAAATTTCTCGGGAATTTCTTCATATAATATTGCCAATCCGTGGACAATCCCCTCCCCGCCTGAGATCATCTTTAAACCAAGCACGGTTGCGAGAAGACCCCCTCCAATTAAAAATGACACATGGATAACATCCGTCCATGCAACTGACATTAGTCCGCCGTACAAAGAATAAAGAGCTGTAAAGGCAGCCAAAATAATAACCCCCCAGATAAGTGGCAATCCAACTACCGTCTTAAGAAACAGAGATCCCAGATACAGCACAGAAGTTAGATTAACAAATACATATAGAAGAATCCAGTAAATGGCCAGTGATGTTTTAACCCGTTTATCGAATCGTTTTTCAAGGAACTGTGGCATTGTAAAAACGTTGTTCCTGATAAATACAGGTAAAAAGAATTTGCCTACGATGATTAATGTTGCCGCTGCGATCCATTCATAACTTGCCATGGCAATACCAATGACGTACCCGGATCCAGACATTCCGATAAATTGCTCAGCAGAAATGTTAGCAGCAATAAGTGAGGCTCCCACTGCCCACCAAGGCAAAGTATTTCCTGCAAGAAAATAATCTGATGAAGTTCTTTTAATACCTTTCTTCCTTCTTGCAGCATAAAAAGCAACCCCAACCACCAAAAGGCAGTAAAGTATGAATATCCCGATATCCAGTCCTGAAAAGTGGTTCATGTCAGATCAATTTTTGTTTAATATATTTTTCTAATATTTGACCAGAGGCATTAATAATTGTTCCATAAGCGCAATTGATATCCGTATGAGAATACCATTTTATTTCTCTGGAACCACCCATCCATGCTTCATGCCTTAGTCGCAACTCCACTTCATCTTTTACCAGGGGAATAAAAGGTTCGATTGATTCACCTCCAATAATGATTACTCCCGGATCCAGAATATTTGATACAATAAGTATCATGCTGCTGAGAGCATTCGTAACGAAACTTACTACACGATTGTCCGTCAGGACGGCTTTATCCAGGTTTTTAATAGATTCAGGTTTTATGCCGGTAATTTCCTCTACTATTCCCCTGATTCCGTCACTTGACAGAAAAGCTTCATAACAGTTTTTCTTGCCACATGAACACAATCTTTCCTTATCAAACCCTTCAAAGGGAATATGCCCGACTTCACCTGCAAATCCTCTTCCCCCTTTATAATAGTCCTTATCGAAAGAAATCATGCCAACACCTTCACCAATATGGATAAAAGCATAATTATCGAAATTCCAGCCATTTTTGTCCATCACGGATGAAGACTGAGCAATGATGTCATGATCAATATTTAAAGAATAAACAGATGGTAAAAGTTCTTCCAGTAATGAGAAATCCACATTCTCCAGTGATTTATATCTTGGAGAAAAAATCAAACGCTTTTTTACCGGATCAACCGCTCCTGTTAATGAGATTGACAAACCCAGCAGATCTTCTGTTTTAACTCCAGAATCAATCATAAACCTTATGAAAACAGAAGAAATTTGCTGATAGATATTCCTGTTTGTCAGGGAAAGTATTGGGTATTCTTTTCGATGTAGCTCAATATTTCCAAGATTGACCAGTGAACAGGAAGCAGACCTTGCTTTCAGTTCCATGCCAACAAGGAGGAAGGATTTAGTATTAAAGTAATAACCTGTTGCCTTTCTGCCTGCCCTATCATGATCACCGTAATCAATTTTGAAAGACCTGACAAGTTTTATCTCTATCAGCATCTTAATAATCTCGCTGCATGATCCCCAGGAGAGTCCGGACATCTTCATTATCTCATTCTTACTCCTGGCTCCATCCCGGATCGAATCAAGCACCTTCATTACGGTACTGATGCGCATTTCCTTATGGATCAATGAATTTCGTTTCATTATATCATCACATCATGATATTTTATGCTATAAAATAATTCTATACATACCAAATATAATATATTTATCATATTATGACGTATTTACGAACCATAAATCTGAAAAATTCCCCCTTTAACAGGAATAGGATCAACTATCAATGATTTTTGTCCAATGTAGCAGGCAATTCAACCTTTTCTCCAAAAGCATTATACCAGTTCTTCAAATCGGGGCTTTTCATGTATGATAAATCATGATTGGTAGCACAATCAGGTGTGTCTCGCCATACCCAGATAAACATGATACCAGCCATCCTTCATCACCAGTTGGTTGTGTTTGATAAGCATTCATTAATCCCTGTCCGTCTGTTAAGGGAACACCAAGCATTCTGGACCAGCTTTTATTTTCGCAGGAATATATATTATAAATCTCGTTACCATTAATGGTCCGACTACTGCCGTCGCGATAATGAAAAAGCAATTCCCCTTCTTTTGTCAGCATAAAATGGGGATAGGTACATCGTTTCTCATTGAGTGCCAACTAATTCCATTTCCTGAACGAGTGTAGAAATATCGTTGGGCTCTGTGCTTTTAAAATAGGTAATCGGATGCACATGCATATTCCCGGATAAATGGATAAATCCATCTGCTGCAGGCTCCAGTATTTCAAACGATTCATTATTTGCCGGATAAAAATAAGTTGGGGTTGCTCATTTATTTTGCAATACAACAATACCATTAAGGTATTTTTCCACCATTGTTTAGCCATCCGGGGCAATACTATTTCTATCTTCTGGATCTTTTTTGTTTAGATCATTTTCATCCTCCCAATAATCTGGCATACCATCACTATCGGTATCAGCAGGGGCAGGTGACTATTCTGGACCAAACTGGTTCTTCGTCAAATTTGGGGACAATTACCTAACAATCGATTGTTGATAAGTACCTGATATTCAGCAATATAACACGTCGCTTTTCTTGGTAATCAGAAGGCTGTTTAGTATCTTAAGTAATTAACAATCAATTACATAAGATGATAAAACAACTAATCGACATGCCTTTTCTAAAACTTCAAGAAATTGAGTATTCTGATAGTATTATCAGGATTTATGCATCCGTTAAATCTCGCCGGTCAAGGTGCCCATCATGTGGGAAATACAGCAAACGAGTGCATGATAATTATTACAGAACGATAACCGATCTCCCGGTTTTTCAAAACAGGACTGTAATCCTTTTGAAGACCCGTAAATTTAAATGTGGAAACAATCGATGCCACCGGAAAGTATTCTCTGAATACACACCAGACATAGCACGATACTCCAGAAGAACAAGCAGGGCAACCAGGATACTGGAGACCTTTGCAATTGAATTAACTGGCCGACTGGGGAGCATCCTATCTAAGCAGATGCATCTTACAGTCAGCAGCTCTACTATAACCAGGATTGCCTATAGTCAGCAACTCCCTGATATCAATCAGCCGAGGGTGCTGGGAGTTGATGATTGGGCATACAGGAAAGGAGTGAGTTATGGGACAATCCTAATTGACATGGAAACATCCAGGCCCATCGAATTGCTTCCCTCAAGAGATGGCCAGGAGTTAAAGAATTGGTTGTTAAAATACAATGATGTTCAGATTGTTACAAGAGATAGAGCAAGCTCTTATGCTTCTGCTATTATTGAGGCATGTCCAAATGCCATTCAAATTGCAGATCGATTTCATCTGTTAATGAATCTATCAGATGCTTTAGATACTTATTTTAAAAGTGTAAATCTTCAGCCTAATTTGGACAGATTGGTATAAAAATTAAGAGATAGATTTCTTAAATTAATAACCAAAAAAAGTTCAAAAAATGAATAGTAAAAAAACAAACAGCTGAATCAAAAGTAAAAGAGATCCGAAGACACACCCGCAAGAAGTATTCAGCGGAAGAAAAAATCAGGATAGTAATTGAAGGAATACGAGGTGAGACCAGTATAGCAGAGTTTTGTCGGAAAGAAGGCATTAATGCCAATTTGTATTACAAATGGAGTAAAGATTTCCTGGAAGCCGGGAAAGAGCCGGTTAGATGGCGATATCAAACGAGAAGCAACAACTACTGAAGTTCATCATTTAAAAAATGAGAACATGGATTTAAAACAGCTTGTTGCAGAGTTGAGTCTTGAAGATCGTATGCTTAAAAAAACACTCTTGGTTCCGAGTAAACTACAAGTATATGAGACGAAGTGCAAGTGAAAAGATGGAAATTATCCGCATGGTTGAGGGATTCAGAACTTGGAGTAAAACGAACTCTTGAAGAATTAGGCATCAACCGTAGTACCTTTTACGAATGGTATAAACTACCTTGAAGAAGGATTTGAAGGCTTAAAACCAAAGGTTCCCAAAACGTAAATACATTTTGGAACAAGATTCCGGATAAGGAGCGCAACAAGGTTGTTGAGGCTGCCCTGGACCAGACAGACTTATCTCCAAGGGAGTTAGCCTTTCATATAACCGATAAGCAAGGATGGTTTATTAGCGAATCCAGTGTTTACAGGATATTGAAAGAGAGAGGTTTCATAACGAGTCCTGCATGGATTTTAATGGCAGCAGCTGATGAATTTAAAGATAAAACCACCTATGTTCACCAGCAGTGGCAAACCGATTTTACTTACTTCAAAATCATTGGCTGGGGATGGTATTATCTGTCAACAGTATGGATGATTATTCCCGATACATCATCACTTGGGAGTTATGCAAGAACATGGAATCAGATGATGCAAAACGAAGTGTTGATATAGCCATTAAGGAAACGGGACTCATGAAGAAGAAACGCCCAGATTATTGACAGATAATGGGTCTTGCTACATTTCAAATGAGTTTAAGAATTTATCTGAAGAACAAAACATGGGTCATGTACAAGGAGCTCCATATCATCCTCAGACACAGGGTAAAATTGAGCGCTATCATAGGTCAATGAAAAATGTTGTGAAACTGGAAAACTACTTTTTCCCAGATGATTTAAGAGCAAAATTGGCAGAATTTGTGGACTACTACAACAACAAGAGATACCATGAATCTTTGAAGAATGTAACACCTGCAGATGTATATTTCGGCAGAGATAAGCAAGTGAAAATTCAAAGACAAGAAACTAAAATGAAAACCATAAAAGAAAGGAGGAAAATAAACAGTAAAAAAAAAAATCAGCTTAAAACTATTGAAATATTGAAAACTCTAATCGAGTTTACAACAGTTCAACAGTTCATAATAATCATTAATATTAATAGTTTAAAATGTAAAAAGTATCTCTTAACTTTAACAGAGAATCTGTCCAGTATTATTTGAAGTTAAACACTTTTAATCCATAAGTATTTACAGCATCCAACAGTCCGGCCAATTCCCTGTTGTACGTAGATTCAACTTCAATACTCCAGGAAACTTGTATCGCTTCTACTATTTTTGATTTTTCCTTAACGACAAAATCACATTCCTTTTTTTGATTATGATAATAAATCTCTTTATCTCTCCTTTTAAGTTCAAGAAAAACAAGATTTTCTAACAGACGACCATTGTCCTCCGTATGATGAAAAGCAAGCGTTCTAAGCAGACCTAAGTCTATAAGGTATCCCTTTTTTGCATTTTGTATTTGTTTCTTCAAAGACACATCATATTTATTTACCATAAAGATCAAATAACTATCTTGTAGAAACGCAATATAATTGCTTATTGTGGTTGCGTTTTTTACTCCTACCACCTTGGCCAAACTATTATACGACATGAGTTTACCTACATTACTGGAAATATAATAAACCAGTTCCAGCAATTCTTTTTCATTTGTAAGGTTATTTCGCACCATAACGTCCCTATACAATACACTTTCATAAAGAGACTTAAGATATTCCTTATTACCCGACTTAAGGTATGCCGGAAATCCTCCCGATTCAAAGTAAGAATTGAACTGCCCTTTTATTAAGGCCTTTTCATTTGTAGACAATAATCCAATTTCCTGATAATCTACACCTTTAAATTTTAGAAATTCTTTAAAAGAAAAAGGGAATAGTTCTTTTCTAACATACCTCCCAGTTAAGTGAGTCCCTAATTCCCGGCTTAACATTGAAGCATTTGAACCAGTTACAAACACCTTACTTCCATAATCCCTGAGCCGCCTTATGTAACGTTCCCACCCATCTACATTTTGTATCTCGTCAAAATAGTAGGTGTTTTGCGTGCCAAAAAGCTCAATGAATAATTCAGTAAGAACTTGAAAATCATCAACTGTAAATTTCATAACTCGCTCATCATCAAAATTGAAGAAATAATCCGATTCGTTCAATTTTGACCTGATTTCCTGTAACAGTGTTGATTTTCCACATCGTCGAACTCCAGACAAAACGACAACTTCACTATCTTCTACAATTGATTGATGTCGCAAGACATCATCTGGTTTTAAACGTAAAATTCTCTGATCTAATAATACTTCTTTCAATAACTGCCTGTCCATAACAATGCAATTTAATTGTTTCCATTTAGATTAGCAACTTTTTGTTCATAACTTCTATTTGCATTAGACTATCAGATATTCCACAATCAAACCTTTCTCTTAATAAACCTGCATTGTTATTTTCCGTTTACATCTTCCCCGGAAGGGAAATTAAGATTTACATCTTTGTAGTCTCAACCTACAGAAAATACCATATCGAATGCTTTAGATTTGGAGTAATTGTAATCTTTTCCGATTCTATTCGATTTGATTTCCATTCGGTCTACAAGTCCGAAGAGGTATAGCCCTCTGTTAAGAATCCTGACTTCAAAACAGCTTTCATTAGGATTGGGAAACCGGGCGGTCAGACTCTTGACCATGGGAAAAGCCCTGAAGTATTTTTCAGCATAGAAATCTGCCGGCCTCATCCTGTCCCCGTACTTAGAAAGCAGGTAAATGACAAAACTGAGTCCGACGTTCCCTATTTCTTCGCTTTCATAAAGGTCGAACCAACCTTTGTTATACTTAAAAGCAAATGCACGGTACAGTCCTGAAAAAAGTTCAACAGGATCCTGTTTTGCCGCTTTGCCTTTCCTGGTTAGGAACAATTTATTCTTACTGATCCGGATAAATCCGGCCAACCTGAGGAGGATATGTCCCATTCCTGCCGGCAGGAAGTCATCTTCATTTATGACTTTTGGTGGCAGCAGCCTTTCGTATTCAGGTTTATATATTCCTTCAGAATAAATTTCAGTGACCACTTTCCTTGGAAGTTTGCCCGTGGCTGTAAGTTTCAGTCCCTTGTCCGGATCAATATGGTCAATTATTATTCCGGCGGCCCGGACGACTGGCAAATCCGAAACAAATGCCGGTGGGATATTTTCTTTCAATGCGATTATCTTCTCTGATTGAGGCTGGTTAACAACAAAAAACATCTGCGAAGGCGAGAGTCCCTCAAAATCAGGATGCGGCCTATCATTGTACTGCTGTGTCACCTGACTGGCAATTTCATTTAATTCGTCAATGGAACCAGGTGGTTCATTCCTCCTTGCTATTTCTTCTTCGATCTTTTTAATGATATCTTCCGATGGTTTCATTTTATGTTCTTTTAAATCAATGTGATGGATGGGGTAGAATAATATTTTTCAGCTTTCCAGTAACGGAGCAGAAAGTCCAGGTTTTCTTCAAGGATCCCATCCTGATACTGAACCGGGGAGGCAAGTACCTCGAAACCGACCTTCTCAGCCAGGTACAGGCTGCATTCCCTACTAATTTCCTGTGAGATCAGTAGCTCCAATGCATCCTCTCTGCATTTCTTTTCATTATATAAAGGATTATCGGGATCCGGTATTAATTCATTATAACCGTAAACCATCTCGATTCCGGCCTTCGGATTAAAAAACACAAATCCCGGTTCCTTCCTTGCCTCTGGGCTGATACTAATTTCATGTGGAATCGCAACGTTATCAGCACCGGCCGAATCCTGTTTTGATGCCTTAAAGAATTTCATAAAGTTCATGGCAAATTCTGCAGCCTGATCCATTGTATCAAAGAATGCCATAGGTCTCCCTTTATTGAACTCCAGGAATAATTTGGATTGCTCCTGCAGGATATCATGTTGCTTCTTGTCCAGCCCACCAAATAGATTTTTATCCCCTTCCGGTCCTTTTTCTTTCTTTATCCTTTCGGGATCATAAGGATGTACAACAGAAGTGCCGGAAAACCACCAAATATCCTTCCACTTTATCAAACTACAGTTTATTATTGTCCTTCCCTCTATAAAATCCGGCAATGTATCATAAGATCTTACAGTTACTGGCAAGATTGTTCCTGAGGCAATATGCTCGAATCGAAGAATGCCGTTCTCTTGTTCCTGGAAAAGATAGTTACCGGTTTTCTTCTCTATGATCGAAATGATATTTTCAAAAAGCGGATGATCCATACCGAGGATATTTGCCAGCCAGTCCTTGCCTCTTTTGGCCAGTAATGGGAATACCTTCGATAACATGTAATTATCAACTGTGTCATAGGTGACCAACGGTATTTTCTGTGCCAGTTCATTATCGTCCAACTTGTCTTTCATAGCATCAAGTATTTCTGCCACCTCGACCATGCATTCAAGCCGGTTAAAGAAAAACAGGTATGAATCGAGTATAATGAATTGAATTTTGTTACGAACCACAAAAAAGTCCTCTTCACCGGGTGAAAGGTGCAAAAATTCCTTTAACCTGGTGTTTTCGGGCACCCTCTCGAATTCCTCATAAAGAACCTCATAAACGATGTTCCCCAGTTGTATCAGATCGGCGCTAAGGGGTGATACGATAGTGTCTTCAGACAGGATTTCACTGAAATAATGCCAGAGAAGAAAATATATGTCTTCCCGGTTTATGTCATTATAATCGTATTCGGCAGGGCTATAGAATGGAAGATCCTTCCCGTAAAGCTCCCTGTGCTGTTTCGTAAATGCCCTCATCATCCCAGTTTCTGAAACTACATCCTCAAGGTAACAAGTAAGGTAACAACAAAGGTTTTCACTGTCATCTGTATGGATCTCTGAAAACAAGCCCAGCTCAGGCCGGGTTTTAATGGTTTTATACAGCCGGTTAGATAACTCAAGGTAATAATAATCGCTGGAGCCGGGATTTTTATATGGATGGAAAGCCATCCACCGATCCAGATATATTTTGTTATGAATTTCCTTTTTTCTTACTGCCATAATTCTCTCTGATTGTAATCCCGGTTTTTGCATAGCCAAATTAATACAATTGCGAAGATAATTATC
>CAVZPP010000021.1:0-49071 GCA_963777115.1 uncultured Bacteroidaceae bacterium
TGGTTTTCGATAATGTGGATTTCAGCGGGATTTCGAGGTACTTTTTTTTACCAGCACTGAAATCATTGCTGTATCGGTTTTGGAGTCCAAATGCAGGTCCCTTACCATTACCTTGAAATCGATTTGTTGATACAGGTCGTAATCAAAGGCCATAGGTTCATTGACTGTCATTGATCCGGTTTCGGATTCCAATACCACAATTAAATTCTCATTTCCAGAGAGAATTGTGTAACTCAGTCCCTGATGAGTTTCCTGGTCACTGGCCTGGATGATCCCTATCAGATCGTTCTTTGCGGGATGCTCTGTTATCTCAAATTGCTGGTCTTCCATTACAGGGGCAAACTCATTCTGGTCATTCAAATGAACGGTAATGGAAGCCGCAGTCTCCATGGGATCCTTTTTATGGTCATCTGAAACCACAACAGTTAATATGATATCCGGCTGTAGTTCATAGTCAAGCAACAATGGATCAGCTACTTTGATAAGTCCCGAAATAGAATCTATTCTGAATGTTCCATCCCCATTGCCATCCGTAATCTCGAATCTGATCGTTTGTCCCTCGTCATATTCAAAGGCAATTACCACCCCCACATTACTGCCTGCAGGGCTGTTCTCATCAATTGTAAACTCCTGGTCTTCGACCACGGGCGGATTGATATTTTCATCACACGAATATGTAAGGAAAATTAATCCGCAAAGTAATAACGGTATGAATTGCACTTTCATAGTAGTATTTTTAAGCAATTTACATAATTGTGCTAACTCTGAAATATGACATCCAGGTCAATAACATTCCAGGTTCAGATTCATCTCTTTTTCCTTTTACTATATTGCGATATGATCTAACATACTTAAGGGATGAGAGAAGATTTCAACCTGTTAATAGAGGAAGCTATATTGCTGGAACTGAATATTGCTGAATTATACATGCTCTTTTACAGGCTGTTTCCGGGTGATTCAGAGTTCTGGTGGGAACTGGCAATGGAAGAACAGAATCATGCAGCACTCTTAAAAACTGCCAGGCAGATGAGTAAGGCTGAAGTCAGGATCCCCATGGAAATGCTTCCCGCAGGAGTGGAAGAGCTGGTTAGTTCAAACATCAGGATCAGGAATGCGGTGAAAGAGTTTGAAATATCCCCTGACAGGAACAGGGCCTTCCAATTTGCTCTGTTGGCTGAAAATGGTGCCGGAGAATTGCATTACGACACCTTCATGAAAAACGTGGCTGATTCTCAGGTTGCCTCTGTATTTAAAAAACTTAACGGGGATGATATAGATCACGCCGAAAGGATACGAAAGTATATGATTGATAATCAAATTCCTGAAATGCCCCGATCAGATACCGGGCTGTGATTGTAATCTCTCGATCTCCCGCATGGCTGTAGGCCCTATCTTAAGAGCAAATTTCCTTGGCCATGGATTTCTTGCCGATCTGTCCAACAGGACCCGGGACGCGGCAAACAGATAAAATTACTATTCTTCCAGATAATCTTCTTTTCTATAACCTCACCGGTCATGTATTCCAGGGCTTCTTCCTCAGAAACCAGAAGAAGGCTTGAAACTACTTCAGCCCCAAGAAGAAAAATCGCATAAGGATTGGCAATTTCAATTTCCTGGCGGATCCAGCTCAAGCTCTTGATGGCATACTCCTGAAACTTTGATTTATTCTCCTGGATCTCCTTTCCCAGCCTGTGATATTTCTTCACATGGTCCTCATCGAACAGGAATACCTTCACCAGGCTTGTGAGCCAGCACTGTTCCCTGCTGATGCCGACGGTTTCCAGAATCACTTCCGATAATTCTTGTCCGGTGAAAGAACTCCTTACCCTTGAACCGTCATAATAAGGTTCAATGGAAAATGGAGCACTGCCGTCGTAAAGAGGAACATCGGGTATGTCATCAACGAAATACAATTTCGCTGCAGGATAGGGTCCGATCACCATGATCTTTCCAATGGCTGTTTCAATGGGGATAACGGTATTAACCGGATTTCCATACAGATATGAGTTTTCCTCCGGAAACTTAATGCTCATTTTATACTCCTTGGAACATTTCTTTTGATACTGCTGTATTGTCATGGGTACGAGAATGGTTGAATAATCCATCAACAAATTACAATTTTCTTTGCAAACATGCACTACATTATGATATAGTAAATGATTTTGTATGAAGCGGAAATTTTGTCGGTCTTTTTTAAGAAGTTGCAAGTCATCTTGTCATCTAAATGCACCCTGCTTACTATTTAAAGATTATAAATTCCATAAACTGCTTATTTAATGTTGTTTACAATATATTCTGTTTTCTTTTCGGCAAATTGGCCTGTAATTTGACCAGGGACTGCCGGTATTCACATTAGCCGGTAAAAAGTATAGAAATGGATTCTGAAAAACTTACAATAAAAGCCCAGGAGGCTGTCCAGAGGGCACAACAAATTGCCGCGGAGAACGAGCACCAATCCATTGAATGCAGCCACCTGCTTAAAGGGATCATATGGTGGATGAACACGTATTGCCATTTATTATGAAAAAACTATCATCAACGGCCAGCATGTTGAGGCAGCGCTTGACCAGATGATCGCCCAGTATCCAAAAGTAAGCGGAGGAGCAATATCTGTCCCGTGAAACAGGTGAGGCATTAAACAAAGCTCAATCCTCCTGAAGGAATTTGGGGATGAATATGTTGCTCTGGAACATATGTTGCTGGGTATTTTGCGTTCCGGGAACCAGGTAAGCAGGATGCTGAAAGATGCAGGAGTGAATGAAAAAGAGCTTGTTGAAGCCATCAAGGCATTACGCAAAGGAGCCAGGGTCAAAGCAGATCTGCTGAGGATACTTATCAGGCACTTGAAAAATATGCCATTCACCTGAATGAAAGGGCTGAGTCAGGTAAACTTGATCCGGTAATCGGAAGGGATGAAGAGATCCGCCGGGTACTGCAGATTCTTACCCGGCGGACCAAAAACAATCCCATCCTGGTTGGTGAACCCGGGGTTGGAAAAACAGCCATTGCTGAAGGGATTGCATTCCGGATCGTAAATGGAGATGTTCCGGATGATCTTTTATCCAAACAGATCTATTCACTGGATATGGGTGCCCTGATTGCAGGGGCAAAATACAAAGGGGAATTTGAGGAGCGGCTGAAAGCTGTTGTTAAAGAAGTGATGGCTTCGGAAGGAAAAATTATTCTTTTCATTGATGAGATCCATACCCTGGTGGGTGCCGGAGGAGGTGGAGAAGGTGCCATGGATGCAGCCAATATCCTTAAACCGGCCCTGTCCAGAGGGGACCTGAGGGCCATTGGGGCCACCACCCTTAATGAATTCCAGAAATATTTTGAAAAGGACAAAGCCCTGGAACGCCGTTTCCAGAAGGTATATATTGATGAACCCGGTGAAGAGGATGCCATTTCCATCCTGCAGGGGAATCAAAGAGAAATATGAGAACTTACCACAAGATCCGGATCAGGGATGAGGCCATTATTGCTGCGGTTCAACTTTCCATCCGGTATATCACAGATCGTTTCCTGCCTGATAAGGCCATCGACCTGATGGATGAATCTGCTGCACATCTCCGGCTGGAGATGAATTCCAAACCAGAATCCATTGATACCCTGGAAAGGAAGATACAGCAGCTGGAAATTGAACGGGAAGCATTTAAACGGGAAAAAGATAAAGCCCGGGTGGAACAGATATCCAGGCAGATCGCAGATCTGGAAGATGAACATAAACAATTAATGGCCAACTGGGTGGATGAGAAAACCATTGTGGAGAAAATCCAGAGGATCAAACAGCAGATCGAAGATTTGAAATATCAGGCCGAAAAGGCTGAAAGGGAGAGCGACCTGGGTGCGGTGGCCGAAATCCGATATGGCCAGTTTCCCGCTGCAGAAGAGGAACTTAAAGAAACCATTCAGAAATTCAGGAATATGAAACGGATGGGAAACGTCTGGTAAGGGAAGAGATTACCGCAGAGGATATTGCCGAAGTGGTTTCCCGCTGGACCGGGATCCCTGTAAACAGGATGTTGCAAACTGACAGGGAAAAACTGCTACATATTGAGGAAGAACTGCATAAACGAGTGGTGGGTCAGGATGAGGCCATCAGCTGCGTGTCCGCTGCCATTCGAAGAAGCCGTACAGGGCTGTCCGATGAACACGGCCCGTTGGTTCATTCCTTTTCCTGGGAACCACCGGAGTTGGAAAAACAGAACTCGCCAAGGCCCTGGCTGAATATCTGTTTAATGATGAGAGCATGATGACACGGATCGATATGAGCGAATACCAGGAACGACATGCGGTATCACGTCTGGTGGGTGCACCTCCGGGATATGTGGGTTATGATGAAGGTGGGCAGCTTACTGAAGCAGTCCGCAGAAAACCCTATTCGGTAATCCTGCTGGATGAAATCGAAAAAGCCCATCCCGATACTTTTAATATTCTGCTTGCAGGTACTGGAGGATGGCCGGCTGACTGATAATAAAGGACGGGTGGCCAATTTTAAGAATACCATTATTATTATGACCTCCAACATGGGTTCGGATATAATCCATGAGAATTTTGCAGATGTGAGATGAGTCAGAACTGGAGCAGGTCATAGAAAAGTCCAGGAACCAGGTATTTGAATTACTCAAACGGAATATGCGTCCCGAATTCCTGAACCGAATCGATGAACTGGTGATGTTCAGACCGCTGACAAGGAAAATCTGGAGGTATTATCCGGATCCAGTTGAAGAACCTGGAAAAAGTCTTCAGAAAACAGGATATTACAATTGAAGTAACTGACTGCTGCATGAATTACCTGATACAGGAAGGATTTGACCTTCAATACGGTGCCAGGCCGTTGAAAAGGCTGATCCAGAAAAAAGATCCTGGATAGCCTTTCACTTGCCATGCTTGAGGGAACGGTCACCCCAGGGATGCATACAGTGATCGATGTGGATGGCCAGAAAATCGTCTTCACGCCTGACAAAGCTAACGGGGAGTTCAGCGCTTAAAACAAAAATTGCCCGGGATAATTCCCGCCTGAAAAGTATCCAGGGGAAATCCGTCAGGCCGGTACCGGAATACCATCCCGCGCTGAACATAATCCCCTGCATCGGAGACATAGATCTCCGATGTTTCAGGGTCCACCCCCAGACCATAGAATCCCCCGGGATAGTCCTCCGGATAAGGACTCTTCACAAACAGCTCGGGTGAAGAACCCGGCTCAACAGTTTGCCGGTATACATGCCGGTTTAAAAAGTAAAGGGTATCACCTGATCCATTGATCTTCAGTCCCGAGGGTAGTTCTCCCGCGCCGAACCTGAATACGGTAACCACCTGTTCTGAGCCCGCATCTATCCTCAACAGGCCCGGTGGTTCATACCCGTATGGACTCCCCTCATATCCGCCATCGGTCAGTACCCAGAGTGACCTGTTTTTATCCAGAACCATGGAGTTAGGTTGTTTCAGCACTTCAATGGAATCCACCACCCTGTCTTTTTCAGAATCGATCACAAGTATTTTGTTATCAAAACTCCAGCAATTGGTGTAGACATATTTATCATATTGAACCATCTGCTCGGTAGGGTGCTGGTAGAAATCCTGCCCGTGATTATTCACATCGATGGACCCGGTAATCTCAAAATTAAGGATTGACAACGGCAATGGACCTTGAATACATATCTGTCACATAAGCCTTGTTATCACTTACAAAATGTATGTACCTGGGGGAGGTAAGCCCTGTTATTTTTCCGGCATATTCAAAGGTCCTGGTATTAATGACATAAATCCTGCCGCTGTTATTAACGATAATATACCCAAGGCTGTCCCTGATGGTCATGGAGTGAGCAATATCTCCAAGGGGCAGGGCGTTGGTGTTGAAGAAAATATCATTCTGAATTTCACCCGATTCGAAATCATAATATGAAAGTGATGCATTCCCATACATGAAATTACCCTCGTTGGTAATGAATAATCCCTATGTCCGAATTGACCTGCGTGGTTCTCTTCGAGATCCCACAGTTCATCATCCTTCATACAGGCTGAAAGGAGGATCAGGATAGCGGGCAATATGAAGCTGTTTTTTTTAATCAATTCAGGTTAGATATTCACCATAAATACAATATGATAATTCCTCCCCGGCATGGGCCTGTAGAGAATGGAATGATATGATTCATTGAAGAGGTTGTATATTTTCAGTTCTGCTGAAAAGGTCAGGTTTCCTACACTGAATTCTTTTCCTGTCATAATATCATTCATAAAATAGGGATAGAGCCAGTCTCTTCTGGTGGGATCGTTGCTTGAGGTGGTAAATCGTTCACTGTAGGAGTTGTGCTGATAGGTTATGGAGTAGCCCCTGAAGGAGAGGCTGACCAGGAAATTTCCTGAATGCAGGGGAATATAGACCAGTTGCTTTCCATAAGAATCTTCACCCCACACCACCCGGATCTCCATAGTTTATTGAACTGGTATAGGCATAGGTGCCGGAAACCCTGTAACCTAGCATTCCGCCATTCCCTTCATCCGGGTACTGAATTCCAATCCTTTTGACAGCACCCTGTTTATATTCAATGCCTTCCCAGTATCCTCTGGTTCCGGGTACCCAGATGATCCAGTTTTCAATGTCGGACCTGAACAGGGTAAGATCCGTTTTCAGGTATTGCTCTCTCAAGATGCAACTGATATTCCAGCCCCGATTCAACACTGAATCCCTGCTCAGGCAATAAATCCGGATTCCCTCCCGGTTGCCAGTAGAGGTCATTCAGAGATGGCTGATGATAGTTACCGGCAATATTTCCCTTGAGTACCAGGTCCACCCCCTTTACCGGCCGGAAATCAAAACCCAGATATGGAATCAGGGGTACCCGTTTTCCATCAATCCACTCCTGCCGACCATCAGGTTAAGGTTAAGCAGGTCTAAGAAATTCTTTCTGACAGACATAAACAGAGATAAGTCTGAACGTGTTCCGATCATACCCGCTTTGCTTACACTATCTTCTGATACCACGTTATGCATATTCATATCCAGTGAACCCTCAAGGGAAAGATCCGGATCTATCTCATATATATAGGATATTTTATTAATAAGGCTCTGCTGTCGGCTTTCAGAATAAATAGCCGGGATTATCCCCAATCCCGGGACCTGGTTTTTCAGGGAATAATCCAGCTGTTTTCCCGAATACCCCGATCGCACTGAAAGTTTGCCCCTGTCCAGATAATATTTCCATTCAGCCACCACTCTATGATCCGTGTCCTGTTGATTATTCAGGTTGGAATTATCGGGCCCCTCATAGCTGGTGGAGTCTTGGGATGGTCCTGTCGGCATACTGACCCCAGTAAATGAGAGAAAGGATATGGTTGGAATATGGTCTGTAATAGATCTCCTGCAATATGCCGTACCGGGAAAAAACTGCATTCTCATTGGTATCCAGCGGATTAATAACGTTCCCGAAATTGGATCAATATAACCTGTTGCACGATTCAAAAAAGTATAGTCGTTCCTCGAATAATTGTGGTAAAGACGGGTCTTTATCTTTACTTTATCGTTTCCGAATCCCATCATCGAACAATTCATCAAATGTCCGGAAACTTCCCATTCCCTGTATATATTTTACCGTTCTCCTTTCTGCCCAGTCTGCCGAGTTGGCAATATTGATGGATCCTCCGATCCCTCCACTCTGGTCGGCAATGGAAGAAGCCCCGTGTTTCAGGTTCAGATCATCAATGATGTAGACGGGAATAAGCGAAAAATCTACCATCCCGGCCATGGGGCTGCTTATATTCATGCCATTCCAGGTAACCTGCGTATGTGAAGCAGCTGTTCCCCTGAATGATGCCGTGGCCAGGGCGCCACGCCCATGATTTTTAATGAATACAGAGGTGTTTTCTGAAAGCAGATCCGACAATGAGAGGTTCACTTTGTTTCTCATGACCAGGGAATCAACCTTTGTCTGCTTCATCCCGGCCTCTTCCTTCACAAAGATCCTTTCTGCTACGACTTCCACTCCACGTATGCGAAAAAGAGAATCCTGTATTCCCTGTGCATATAAAGATGAACTGACCAGGGAGATCAGGATCAATATGTGCGCCCTCACATGCATACTATTCTTTCAGGAGTATTAGCATCTTAATTGCATTGCTTTTTCATTGTACATTTAAAAGCTTGCAGCCTGCGATGATGAGGTAAGACCAATGAATGATATTGACCAGCTTCCCGTTCGCCGCGGGCTGCAAAACCTTGGGTATCACTGGCAGGTCTTCTGACTCGTCCTGACTCCTGAAACCTTCCCATCCCTCAGCGTCTAACGCGATTCTCTGAACAGTGGTTGACTATCAGCAGTCGTGTGGCCCTTTGTATGGCCTGGATTCACAGCAGCGGGAACTGTTGCCGATTCAAACGGCATTCCCTATTAATTCCTCTCGGCATTGCCAGGTACTGGAAACCAATGATGGGATAAAAGTAAAGAATTTCTATTAAGAAAAGGAATTTAATTTTCAGCCATGGG
Organism: uncultured Bacteroidaceae bacterium; assembly: GCA_963777115.1. GTDB lineage: Bacteria > Bacteroidota > Bacteroidia > Bacteroidales > SM23-62 > SM23-62. Next base: position 8,484 of record CAVZPP010000021.1, read on the forward strand.
TGTCCATCCATAATCCACATACTCCGACTCAATCTCATCCCCGTTCACATGGATCAGCATGAATCCTTCTTCGGGAATGGTGCCGGGTTTGTTGGCCCACCACCGGCCACAAACGGCACCTCCGGTGATGAAATGGACCCGGTTTCCCACATGCAGATCTTCAAGGGAATGAAGATGCCCCTGTAAAACCAGTTTTAGGTTATAATCATACATCAGGAGTAACACTTCCCTGGCATTATTTATAACAGTGCCTTTTGAGTTGGGCTCCAGTGATCCTTTGGTTAGCTGGGTCTGTGTTGTTATGAAAGGGATATGCACGCTCACTACGATGGGAGTTTTTTTATCAATCTTATTCAGGTCCTCCTTCAACCAACCGATCTGCTCTTCGTCAATATTTCCCTATGTATCTTCCTTCTTCTCCCCGGTAGATAGCATCCATCACAATAAAATGCCACCCTTTGTGATCAAATGAGTAGTACCTGTCCCCCAGCTTTTTTTCGAACATCTTCTTGCCAAATTCCGGGTGACCTTCAATGCCCTCTTCATCACTATGCCAGCCAAAAACCTCATGGTTCCCCACCGTATTGTATACCGGCATATTAAATCCACTGGCAGTTTCTTTATAGAGATTGTAGAGCGAATCAGCCCTGCCATAGGTCTGGTTTAATGCATCCATGACCATATCGCCACCTGTTAAAATAAAATCCGGATTGATCTGATTGAGGGTATCAATGGCCATCTTGAACCCTTCAACAGCATTGAGCTCAGGCTGAAGATGTATATCGGTCAGAAAGGCAAAGGTAAATCCATCCGCAGTTTCTTCGGCAGGCTGATTGCACCCCGAAAGAATGAGTACTATAATCAATAATAATTGCAGTGTCTTTTTCATGAGAGTTTTCTTTTTGGATTACTGTTTATCCCTATAAATTTAGACCAATTAAGGCTATTTACAAATACCATGCATCGCCACAACACCCAAGGTTCTTCATTAATCCGCCAAATCGATCATTTAGTTCCTCAATTTTAGCGGTATTTAAACAATAATTCACTTTTACACCGCTGATCTCCCCTTTAATCAATTCAGCATTCTTCAGTTCTGTGAGATGCTGATTGACAGTTGTGCGGCTCAGTGGTAATTCCTTAGAAATATCCCCGGTCATGCAGACCCGGGCTTCGGAAAGGTAATTCAATATGGCCAGGCGCGCGGGATGGGATAAAGCTTTAAAAAGCTGAGCAGCAGCTTGCAGATCTTTATGGAATAATTCTGATTTTGATGTGGACATTCCAGGAGGTTTATGACGTAAATATACATATAATTAATTCCATTAATTATTTAATTTCATGGATTTATATCCCACAACTGTAGGGTTTTGATTGAGCCTGAAATGAAACAAACCAAATTCAGATACCATGATTATCGAATATCATCCCATAGGTGAATTCCGCACAGGATTTTCACCCATTACCGGAGCCCCAGACAGGGAGCCCTTGTACCGGAAAATTCAGGAATTATCGAGATATATCCTGAATATCAGCAAGCCCTGAAGGACCTTGAAGAATGCAGGTATATCATTGTCCTCTATCACATGCACAAATCTGACCACTGGAATGCTATGGTCAGGCCCCCCGGCGCCGGAAGGATATGGCCTGTTTGCCACAAGGTCCCCCAACAGGCCTAACTCCATTGGTTTTTCTGTCATAAAACTTCAGCGGGTAGAGGGCACAAAACTTCATGTAAGCGGGGTAGATGCTTTCGACGGTATACCGCTTCTGAATAAACCCTGGTTCCTCGGTAGATTGCCCGGAGAAAGATTATCATCCGGATATTGAAAAGAAGTACGGGCTTACAGAATAATTGAAACAGTCAGCCTTATCAGTTCCTCCAGAATTCTTTAGCAATACTTTCAGCTGCTTTTATAATTGGATAGGCAGCAGGAGATGCAGTCAGCATGGGATGGGTACCGATCTGTAAGGTCAGCAGGGTATTCACATTCATTTTATTCTGAATAATTAATCCAATGATATTAATAAGCTCTCCGGCACTGGAACCTCCCATAACTTCACCTCCAAGAATGATCCCATTTTCCCTGCCTGCAATCAGTTTTACTATTTGCTTATGCGGATTATTTAACATTCCAGGGTGCCTGTCGATCCCGGAAAATTTCCCGGTAATAATATCGAATCCCTCCTGTTTTGCTATCGTTTCGGTCATGCCAGCTGCCCCAAAACCCGTACCATTAAGGGCCGTTGAGAAAATGGCTATGGTACCGCTAATGGATTTTAAGGTAGACAGTTTAAAAAGGTTCATTCCAGCAACTCTCGCTTCGGCACACGCAATGGATGCCAGCATTGCTTTGGATCTTTTTCTTGTAAAGAAGTCCCTTTTTTCAGCACAATCCCCCACAGCAAATACATCGGGATGATCGGTACGCATATATTCATCAACTTTTATAAAGCCATCCCGGTTATAAGTAACATCAAGATTTTTTGCCAGCTCCGTATTGGGCTCATATCCCATGGAAAGGATCACTGCATCCGTCTTTAAAATATTAATGTTACCCTCGTATTCTACTTTAACTCCTTCAACCCTTTCCTTTCCAATAATCTCTTTTATACAATGACTGGTCAGAATCTTGATTCCTCTGTCGGTCAGGATCTGCTCAGCTTCCGCGGCTACCTCTTCATCAAAAGCAAGCCCAAGCACCTGAGGCAGCAGCTCCACCAGAACCACGTTCTTTCCCCTCTTTTTCAATTCGTCAGACATTTCTATCCCGATAAACCCGGCACCAACCACTACAATGTTCTCCAGGCCTTCCAGCTTTTCATTCATTACCTCCAGGTATTTCATGTTCTTTGGCACCGTGAATACATTCTTCAGCCGGGCTCCTTTTAACCAGTCAGGAACTACCGGTTTTGATCCGGTAGCCAGTATCAGTTTATCATAGGATATTTCAGATTTGTCATTTAATTTACAGGTCTTCTTTTCTCCGTTGATTGAAACCGCTTCATTGATCACAATTTCCACTCCTGCATCGATCAATCCCTTATCAGGCAAAATATCCTCATTGGCTGAGTGAAGCGTACCGAAAATATAAGGGATCCCGCACGGGATGATTGCTTTCTCTTCCTTTCGAACAAGTATAACACTCTTTCCGGGATAGTGGGATTTTGAGGCAAGAGCCGCCACCAATCCTGCTGCGCTTCCTCCAACAACTAAAACATCTGTATTTTTCATAATTAATTCTATTTTTATGTAATAAGACTTACTTTTTTTCAACGGCATTGCTGCCAGGACTCTTGTAAGTCATAAAAAACTGTGCTACGGGCTTTTTCTGATCAATGAAGTTTTACAATCCGGACAGGTGAGTGAAAAACATGGAACACCTGGTTGATGTAAAATTTCATAGGTACAATTTGGACATATGCAGTATTCTTCAATTTGGTTCTCCGGCTCTGGGCCCCCCTCTATCTTCTCTCCAATCGCGAATACTCTGGTTGATATGTTCGATATCTCCCGATTTACAACTGATACATTCCTTGTGCTCGGCATCCGGATGATGAAAAACGGTGGTACATTCATGGCACCTGTACCACTGCTTATCAAATTCAACATCTCCTCCTTCAATGATAATGGACCTCCCTTCAGTAAAAGCCCTGGCCAGTTTCTTCAGGCAACTACTGTAAATCCGGGTAAATGTTGGTCTTGATACATTCATCAGTTTAGCAGCTTCTTCCTGCTTCAATCCGGAGTAATCTGCAAGTCTGAGTGCCTCATACTCCTCATACAGACAGAGTAGTAACAGTTGTATCATTGTAGGGAACACCTATAGGTTTAAAACCTTTTAAGACAGGTGGAGAAACCACCTTTCGATATTGCTTGTTTCTGGGTGACACTGCAATTGATTATGAACATTTGTTCACAAACATAATGAACATATGTTCATATAAACAATGATTATTATCACATTTATTGCATGACTCTATTGCTTAATCCTTTAAAGGATCAATCAATAGATATCCAGGTCACATAGAGCTTATAGGCAAGGGATAGAATGATGGCCCCAAGGAACAATCCAATAAACCCAAAAGCCATGAATCCACCAATGGCCCCGATGAATATGATCAGCATTGGGTACTTTTGCACCCTTTCCCATAATAAGGGGCTTCAGGTAGTTATCAAGAAGACCTGCTACCACGAAAAACAAAGACCACAGGGCTGCAGGAAGCGGATCCCTGAAGGCAAACAGGTAGATGATCATGGGTATATTGAAAAGTAAAACCGGGATCTGGGCAATAGTCATGATCAGGATAACAATGATCCAAACAGCAGCCAGTGGAATTTCCGCAATGATAAGCCCAATTCCCATCATGGTGGTTTGTATGACAGCCACTCCCAGAACCCCAACTGCCACATTTCTGATGGTGAGTAAAGAAATATCCGAGGAATTCCTCCCCCCTATCACCTGCAATTTTATTAAAGATCCTTTTACCTGAATCCGATCCCTTTTCAAAGAAAACCAGGAAAATTCCGGCTATGACAATGGATACAGCAAACTGAAGTATACCTATCCCGGTATTGGCAAATGCTCCCAGTATTCTTTCCCCCCATGTGGTAATCTGTGGCATAAAACCCTTTACCGATTCCCCGAAATTCTGGGATAATTGCATCCAGTTTTCATAAAGCCATGGACCGATCAGGGGCCAGTCCTCTACCGATTGGGACGGTACAGGAATAATCAGGTTCCCTTCCATGAACTGGTCTGCCAGGAATCTTACTCCGTCCACAAGCTGGTTCACTAGCCAGATGCTTGGAAGCACCAGCAGGGACAGGGCTACTAACGAGATCATCAATGATGAAAGTTTATATCTTTTCCCAAACCACTGATTCAGTTTCTGAAACAGAGGAAACAGGATGATCGCTATGATCAGGCCCCATAGTAGGATGCTCAGGAAGGGTTTAACTATCCTGAAACACAAAAAGATAACCAGGAACAGTGCCCCAATTTTCAATAGGAGATCGATGGCAATATTTACAATATCATTTTTGCCTTTTTCCGTTGATTTTAAAGTGCCGGCCATGATGAAATATTTAATTTTATGCTCAAGATAAAGAATCTGTGATAATCTCCTGTTGCGATTGTGGCGGACATGGGCCAGGGTTCCCGGCTCACTGTTTGATTATTTTACCTAAATTTGCGGATCACCAGGGTGATAACAATGAACCGAATTAAACAAATATCTCTTTTCCTTCTTCTTGGATTCTCAGTATTACTGGGACACAGCCTGGTACCGCATCACCATCATACCGAAGTTCTGCCAGGAACATTACATAAGGATTGCCCTGTTGAACATAAAGATCACCACGATTCTGACGACAATCCTTTGCACTGCCACGCTTTTAACAATGTGGATTTCTTTAAAGTCAGTCCAGTAACCAGCGGACACCAACCAAAAATACTGGTCACCCTGATGATCCCGGTGACACAGCTTTCCATTGAAACACCTCCTGAGACCAGTTCTTACCGGTATGCAGGCATGAAGCTGCCCGTTCAATCGGTCAGATATTCCGGGGCCATCTCCCCGAGGGCCCCTCCTGAATTATTATAGTTTTCTCCTCCCTTCGAAAAAGACGGTGCATACATCTGGTATGCTCCGGGTATTTATTATTTATTAATCATTGAAACATGTACAAATTCACACTGGCATTACTGGCTTTAATTAGCCTTGCATGCGGACGTAATACATTGTCGGATTCTTCCCGGGAAGAAGAGCTCCATCAACATGAGGATGCTGCATCTCAATCAACTCTTTTTACCGACAACACAGAATTTTATATTGAGCATGATCAGCTCCAACCGGGTAAAGAGTCAGCATTCCTGGTGCACGTCACTCACCTGGGATCTTACAAACCATATCTTTCAGGAACCTTAACAATCCGGCTCGACGATACTGAGCTATCCGCATCTGAACCTGAACAGCCCGGGATATTTCATATACCCTTTACCCCGGTAAAAGGCGGTGAGTTTAAAGTGACATACACGTTAGAATCGGATTCAATACAGGAAACAGTATCCGATCATTTCCTGGTAGATGGTGAGCACCAGGATATCCTTGAGTCTATGGATGACCATGCGGGACATGAGGGACATGATGCCAGCGAAGAGGGGCATGATGAAGATGTCCACAACACTGAGGGTCCCGTATTGGGCGAAATCCTGTTCCCGAAGGAGCAGGCCTGGAAAAATGATTTTATGGTATCACAGGTATTCCCGGCTCCTTTTTCTTCAGTAATATCACACAAGTGGAGAGATCCTGGCCATGCCGGGTGAGAAAAAAAGCGTTTCTGCAAATTCCGGAGGCATCGTGATTTTCAATGAAAAAAACCTGGTGCAGGGCTCTCCTGTGAAAAAGGGGCAGTTTCTTTTCACGCTTAGCAGCAGTGCCTTTACCGAAGATAATACAGAACTTCAGCTCCAGGAATCATTGAACAGTTTTACCCGGAGTAAAAGCGAGTATGAGAGGCACCGGGGCCTGTATGCCAGCAGGGTCATTTCGGAACGCCGGTATATTGAATCCAGAACCAGGTATACTGCTGATAGCCTTCGCTATTACAGCCTGGCAGCCAATACCAACGGGGACGGGTTAAGGGTAATATCTCCTGTTTCCGGTTATATCCACCAGTTGAATGTCAGTGAAGGTCAATATGTTAAAACCGGCGATCTTCTGGTTACCATTTCCTCCAATAAGGTCTTGCTTTTACGGGCCGATGTCCCTCAACAATTCTATAACCATTTGCATGAGATTGAAACAGCTAATTTTCGTCCCGCCTATACAGACCAAACCTACTCTGTGGAAGATCTGAATGGAAGGTTACTGGCCAGGGGCTCATCGGTGGCTGAAAATGATCATTACTTGCCTGTCTATTTTGAAGTGGAGAATGACGGGAGCCTCCTTGAAGGGGCTTTTGCGGAATTTTTCCTGAAATCCACCAGCAGGATAAACTGTCTTACTGTACCCGTTGATGCTCTCCTGGAAGAACAGGGTAACTCATTATCTGTATGTTCAGGTAACGGGAGAAAGTTTCACCAAACGTGCTGTAAAACCCGGCGAAAATGATGGGCAAAGAATTGAGATCCTGGAAGGTTTAAATCCGGGAGAAAGAGTTGTTACTAAAGGAGCAATTTTATTAAAGGCAGCAGCCACCGTTACATCTGTGGCAGGTGATGGTCATACCCATTAAAAACTCAGATTATGCTGAACAGAATTATTCAATATTCCCTGGACAACAGAAATCTTATCATCTTTCTTTCGCTGATGCTGGTGGTGGGGGGATTGTTCACAGTCAAGGAGATGGAAATAGATGTTTTTCCGGATCTGACCGCCCCCACGGTTGTTGTTTTGACAGATGCCCATGGGATGGCTGCTGAAGAGGTGGAAATGCTGGTGACTTTTCCCATAGAATCATCCCTCAACGGGGCTACGGATGTTCGAAGGGTACGATCAAGTTCTTCCTATGGATTTTCCATAGTCTGGGTAGAATTCAACTGGAATACAGATATATACAGGGCCAGACAGATTGTGAGTGAAAAACTCCCAACCATTGCAGCACTGCTTCCAAAGGGTATTGAAGCCCCCATACTGGCACCCCAGACTTCCATCATGGGTGAAATCATGCTGGTATCCCTTACTTCCGATTCTCTGTCGCTGTTCGATTTGCGTACCATGGCTGATAAACAGGTCCGGCAACGACTTCTTGTCGGTAACCGGGGTTTCGCAGGTAGTGGTTATGGGGGGGCTGCCCAAACAGTACCAGATCCTTGCTGATCCATATAAAATGAAATACCACGATGTTTCTCTGGATGAACTTTCTGAAGCAGCTGAAAATACCAACAGCAATGCTTCAGGTGGTTTCATTAACCAATATGGTCAGGAGTACACTGTGAGGGCTACCGGCCGTTCAAAAGATCCCCGGGAAATTGGATCTCTGTGATAAAGATCAGGAATGATAAACCGGTAAAAATTGCTGATGTGGCAGAGGTAAAGATCGGTCATCCCGACAAGATCGGTGACGCATTTCTTAACACGGAACCAGCCGTTATATTAACCATTTTGAAGCAACCCAATATCAATACCCTTGCACTAACCGAAGAAGTGGACAGGGCACTGACTGACCTGGATTCCTGCTTTACCGGGAGATGTAATGATAAATTCCGGGATATTCAGACAGGCCGATTTTATAAACACTGCTGTCAGTAATGTATTCCGGGTGTTGCTGGAAGGAGGAGTTTTTGTAATGATCATATTGTTCCTTTTTCTTCTGAATGTGAGGACAACTTTAATTTCCCTGATAGCAATTCCTCTTTCACTTATTGCTATCATTCATTACACTCAGATTACTGGGCCTGACTATCAATACCATGTCACTGGGGGGAATGGCCATTGCCATCGGCGCCCTGGTGGATGATGCAATCATTGATGTGGAAAATGTGTTGAAACGTTTGAAACAGAATTACAGGAAACCAAAAGAAGAACAAGAGGCATGCTTAAGGTAATCTATAAGGCCTCTGTGGAGATCAGATCCTCCATTGTTCAGGCTACTTTGATTATTATCGTTGCTTTTATTCCCCTTTTTTTCTGGCCGGGATGGAGGGGCGAATGCTGAAACCACTGGGGATCACTTTTATTGTTTCGCTTGCTGGCATCCCTGCTGATAGCCCTTACCCTCACCCCGGTGCTTTCAAGCTACATGCTAACCACAAAAAAGCAGCTTTCAAAGGATGAAAGAGGTGGCAATATACTGGTCCAGAAACTGAATACCTGGTATAAAAAAGCATTGGTTTCATTATTGAAATTTGGCTTCCTGTGTTGCTTACCTCTGCGGGGCTCCTGGTGCTGGCATTGATCATGTTTTTCAGGTTCGGCAATTCATTTTTACCGGAATTCAATGAGGGAACACTGACCATTACAACCACTACTTTTCCTGGTGTATCACTGGAGCAGAGTAACCGGATCATGGAGCAGGTCGATAAGGAACTTCTTTAGATTCCCGAGGTAAAATATGTAAGCCGGCGTACAGGCCGGGCAGAATTGAATGAGCACAGTCATGGTGGTTCGAATTCTTCCGAAATAGATGTTCCCTATCCAACTTTCCGACAAGGAGTTATGAAGAGTTTATGGAAGAGGTGAGGGAGAGGCTTGGCATTATACAGGGAATCAATATGAATATCGGTCAGCCACTGGGTCACCGAATTGACCATATGCTTTCGGGAACCAGGGCAAGTATTGCCATCAAGTTGTTCGGAACCTGATCTGGGAACCATGTATCGTCTTGCCAATGAAATACAAGAATCCATTGCTGACGTTCCTGGACTGGTGGATCTGAATGTGGAGCAACTGGTGGAGATTCCACAATTGCAGATACGGCCACGAAGGGAGATGCTGGCCCGGTATGGGATCCCTCAAAATGAGTTAACCCATTTCGTTGAAACTGCCATTGCCGGGGAAAAAGTGGCAGAAGTTTATGATGACAATCTTAATTTCGATCTGATTGTCCGTTACGATGAACCTTTCCGAAACAGCATAGATGCCATTGGAAATACGCTGATCGATACCTATAATGGACAAAAAGTTCCACTGAGTTATGTTGCCGATATTGTTTCGGTTAGTGGTCCCAATACAATCAACAGGGAGAATGTTCAGCGTAAACTGGTGATCTCGGCCAACACTGCCGGCCGTGACCTGGGAAGTGTGGTGAGTGAACTGCAGCAAACCATTGGCAGAGAGATTCTCCTTCCCGAAGGATACAGGATTGAATATGGTGGTCAGTTTGAAAGTGCCCGGCGTGCCTCCAATACCCTGCTTATTACCTCGCTGCTGGCAATCCTGGTAATATTTGTAATTCTGTTCCAGGAGTTTAAAAGTGCCAAACTTGCAGGTGTAATCCTGATTAACCTGCCACTTGCTCTTATTGGTGGAGTTGTGGCCATCAGACTGTCATCCCAGATCCTTAGTATCCCCTCTATTATTGGCTTTATAACCCTTTTTGGCATTGCCACCAGGAATGGAATTCTTCTGGTTTCCCGATACAGTCATCTGCGACAGGAAGGCGTAAGTCTGAAAGAGACCGTCATTCATGGATCGGTCGACAGGCTGAATCCCATTTTAATGACAGCCCTGGCCTCGGCCCTGGCCCTAATTCCTTTGCCCTTGGCGGTGATAAACCGGGGAATGAGATCCAGAGCCCTATGGCCATTGTGATCCTGGGAGGCCTGATCTCCTCCACACTTCTAATCTGATTGTTATTCCTGCAGTCTATTATATGGTTGAAAAGAAAAGCAATGAAAAATGAACTTTTGATCTTCAGATCACGTATTGACCAATGCCTCCGAAAGGGCCATAGGAAAAGCCTTCCGGATCTCCCTTTGCAGATCGGGACCCAGTTTCTCATAAGGAAGCTGGTACTTTTGCAATGCCAGATCGTTCCGGAATTTGTATACTACATTAAAGACCATGTCCACCACCTCAATGTATTGGCCGTACGGAATCTTTTCGTCGTATTCCAGCGATATCACATATTTACCGTTTTCGTGCTCACCTATAAACTGCTGCAGGTTAATATCCACATCTCCAGGGGTAGTATTCCTGGCCGACAGGTCAATGACAAAAAGGTTTGCCCCCAGTTTTTCGATCTCTTTTTTATCTATGATTTTGGCATCCTTTGGGGGTATCAGCCTGGGAAGTGCCACCGTATGGTAGAGCAAGGGAGATAGCTCAATATCTCCATGGGGATATCCTGCATCGGCAATGTGAAGGGCATCAATTTCCCTCAACTCATTACGCACTTTTATCACTTCCTTCATAGGTATTTCACGGTCAATGAAAAACATGGCAGTAAGAGCCTGAACATCCAGTTTACTGTGTTTGCTTCGCTCTTTTTCAACCCGGCCTGGAAGTGATGCCATATCAATAACATCTCCATTGAACGACAGGGCAACTTTTCCATCCCCGTCATACCCCATGCAAAGCCTGTACACCTGGTCCTCTTTTTCCATCAACCTGTACCTTGTTATATAGGGTAATTCTATCCGGAGCTTTTGTTCTCCAACAAAATGGTCCATCGTATTTTCTGTTGCAGATTTCCTGTACATGCTGCTGTGGGTATCATTCCACCAGATGGAAAGCTCATCTTCCTGATATTCAATTTTCAGGGGAATACCCACCGCCCCCTTCTGTCGGGACAGGACCAGGGTTCCATTTTCTTCCTTCCAGAAATAATCATTAATCTCTTTCCCGTCAGTATATGAGAATCGGTCATCTGTGATAAGAATATTCTTGCTGAATTGATCACTGTTCTGTTTTACCCACAACCCGGAAAGTTCCATTGTCTGGTTTAACATGCTTTTCCCCGTTCCTTTCAGAGTAAAATCTGCAAAGAGGAAAAATATCAATAAGGCGAAGGGTAATACCAGCGATGGCCTTCAATTTGGCCGGTATTCCCGATTTTGTTTTATTCATCATGGCTATTCGTTTTTTTATTGGTTTTAAATTGAAATTGTTTACTAGCTCCACAGAGTGATACCCGATCACCTGCCTGAGCAGTAAGGATTGGTAATCAAAAGGTTCAATTCCCTGATCAATGACCTGCCGGTCAGCAATAAATTCATGTGTGGTTTTCAGAGCTTTCCTTATTTGCCAGGCAAATGGATTAAACCACTGAAATACGGCAAGTCCGTGCGCAAAAAGATGATCCAGCGAGTGCTTTTGCCTGATATGGGCTTTCTCATGCTCAAGCACCTGTTGCAATTCGGATTCATTAAAGGATCCGTTATTAATAAACAAAAAGCGAAAAAAGGAGAATGGAGAGATTTCCTCTTTGATCTCGACCATCCGGAATCCTTCCTGCCGGGTAACCCTGTTTCGTTTGGCCAGCAGGTAGAGCCGGATGACCAGGTATACAAACCTGGCTAAAAAGTAGATCACTCCAAATATATATATGATCAATAAGATTCCTGATGGAGAAAATGCTGGTCCTTTTCCGGGTATTATCGTAATGAGTTCCATGACTTTCCGGCTCCTGAATAGCTCCATGTTTTCCTTCAAGGGAATCATCCCACTTCATCACTCCCGGATCATTTGCTTCATTACTCCCATGACTATGCCTGATCCCGGTTCTGACCCAAAATCCGCATCGATCATCCGGATCATCTCTTCATAATATTGCTGGAATTTGATGATCCCCAGCGCCGGATCTTCCAGAGAACTTCCATGGGGAATCAAAAAATTCAGATGAAGCAGGGGCACCGCCAGAGTCAGTGCAATACTGCCCACCAGGAAGATACGGTTGAAATTAAAATAGGTTTCTTTCCTGAGGAACAACCAGTAGGCCAGGTACAACAGTGACAGACAGATTCCTGTTTCAAACAGATATACCATGAACCGAACCATGATTTCAGTCTTATCTCTATTATTTCTTCTTTTTAAGCTCTTCAAGCATCTTAGGCTTCATCCACTTCATCCACATCCAGGTCTTTCTTCTCCGAAAAGAAATTTACCACCTCCTTCAGAGAGTTCCCGAAGTAGTTATTCATCAGACGGCCCATCTGTTCACTCCGGTACTCTTCCCTCGAAATAAGTGGATAATACTGAAAGGATCCTCCATAGGATTTATAGGAAACAATTTCCTTTTTCACCAGCACCCTCACAATGGTCGAGATTGTATTGTAAGGAGGTGCTGGATCGGGAAATTGCTCCTGGATATCCTTTATAAATCCCTTTTCAAGATCCCAGAGGATTTGCATAATCCTTTCTTCCGCTTTTGTCAGGGTTACCATATTGATCACCTTTTTATTATCACATTTCAAACATATAACTTATTTTTTAGTTCTGCAAACTTATTTTTAAGTTTAATCAACTAAATGATAAATATTTTAATCCGTTTTGGATTTTCGGGGATAATGAATGCTTGAAGTTTTGTTTCAAAGGATCACTCTCCTTGCCAAGTAATAAGCCCCTTCCAGCAATACATTTTTCAGGTCATCATCCAGCACCTCCGTATAACCTCCACGGGTAACTCCCGTATTCACCGGGATTTTTCTGAACACCATGTTGTTGTCTTTCTCCTCCAGAAGGACCAGAACAAAATTCCCTTCCGTTCTTTGATCAATGCCTGTTCCGGGATGGCCATCGCTTCACGCTGACAGGTGTAAGTATGGTTTCAACAAACAGATTATTCAAAAAATTGCCCTGGTTGGCCGGATCTATCTGGGCCAGACAACTTAACGTCCTGCTTTCAGGATGGATCGATTTTCCCATGATGACTTAATGTTGCTGTATAATTCTGATCTCTGTTGTCGGGTGTTGTAAAATAAAACCTGTTGGCCAATGGCCACATCAGCCAGGTCCTTTTCAAAAACATGCAGTTGAAGCTGAAGCTTTTGAGTATTTATCACTTCCAGAACTGTTTCCTGTGGCTCAATGAATTCTCCCGAGTCCAATTTCCAGGTTGGTTATGGTTCCATTAATGGGTGACGTAACAGAGAGAGTATGCAAAGATCTCCCATTTTCCACCGGTTCAGGGTCAATGTTGATCATTCTCAAACGTGCCTTCAATCCCTCGGTCTCAGAAAGCATGCTCATGTATTCACTTTCCGTTTTAAGAAAATCTTTTTCAGCAATGATCTTCTCCTCCGAAAGTGTTTTATGCCTTTCATAATCGGCCTTCAACAGGTTCAACCTGTGAATGCTTCTGCATACTCCTGTTGCAGAAGAATGATTTCGTTGCTTTCCAGGGTAAAAAGAACCTGTCCCTTTGTTACATGTTCCCTAATGAATGGTTAATGCTGTTAACCCTTCCCGAAATCATTGGACTGATCTTTACACTTCCCGAAAGAGTGGCAACAATATACCCGTTTGCATTGATAATATTGCTGAATGATTAGTGAAGGATCTCCAACCTCCATTCCCATGGATTCAAATTGATCCTTGGTAAGTATAATTTCCCCCTGGCTCTCCGTTGCCTGTTGCTTCCTCCGAAACTGTTCTCTCTTCATCCAGGATTCCATGGTTGCAGGATGAGAGCCATAGCAAAAGGACAATTGAAATTGGCAAGTAATTTGTATTTCATTCTCATATATTATTAGTCCAATGTCATGTAATTGATATCAAGCACCAACTGGTTATACTGATGCAGGTTTTCCAGGTAGTCCAACTCGATCTCCATGGCCCCATCCACGCTCTGGACAAATCTGAAAAAATCGATCTCACCGGCATCATAGCTTTTTTGTGACGACCGGATCAGTTCAGAGGCAAGTTGCTTTTCCCGATTGCTCATAAAACCGAATGGCTTCCATGTATTTTTCCAATCCGGACATCATTTCAGAACTTCTTGTTTTCATAATTCCGGATATAAAATGCCTGCAGGTTTGACTGTGGCTTCCATGGCATACTGTTTTGCTTTTACCTTCGCCCTTTGCTCCCCGAAAAACAGGGGAAGCCCCAGACCCACTTCAAATCCCTGGTAATTCCTGGCGCCTGCATATTTGTTGGTCCCGTTAAAATAATTCAGGGTCATATCGGGCAGAAATGTTTGCTTTTCCACCTTTAATTCGGCATCCTGTTTCAGAGATGCATTCTGCAAATAACGCAGTCCGGGATCAGTCCGATACTATCAGGGTTTACTGCCAGAACCCTCTAGTGGTTCAGTCGGGAACTGTAAAGCACTGTCGTAATGCATCAGGGTGGCCAGGCCTCCAAAAGCAATATCAAGATCATGCTGAAATTGACTTCGCACAAGAGTGACCTTGTGCTGTCCGGACCGTGCATTCAGCATTTCAAGGTAACTGATCTCCCCTTCGCATAACTCAGATCTGCTGCCTCGGTAACCCTGCTATAAATGCTGTCAACCCGGTCATACGTCTGCTGCATATTTTGCAGGTAAACAATGTTGTAATATGCCTTTGAAGTTTCTCTTGTGAGCTTGTGTTCTTCATCTCCAGTTCATTCAGGGCCATATGGTATGGATGATATTGGCCTTTTCCTGGCAAAATAAAGGGTGGGAAAATCAAACCTTTGTTCACCTCCGAATACCCCAATGGGATGATCATTCGCTGCGATATTATTTTCATCGTAATTATAATAGAAGTGTGGTTTTATCAATGGTAAAATGCTGTTTTAATAAGTGCCTTGCTTTCTTCTGCCTTTAATCTGTATGCTTCCAGCTCACTATTATTCTTGATACGCAATTTCCAAGCACTGCTGGAAGGGTTAACATTTCAGATTCATCGCAGATGCTGGCTGTTTGAGAATTGGCCAGTGCAGGCAGCAACAACAGAAGTAACAAAGGAATGATCTTTTTTCTCTTAAACTTCGGGGGCCAGAGCTGAATCCCTTTAATCTCATCCACTACTGCATATAGCAACGGGAGTGCCAGCATGGTAAGCAGTGTTGAGGTGACCAATCCGCCGATAACCACAGTAGCCAGCGGACGTTGCACCTCTGCTCCGGCAGAGGTGGATATGGCCATGGGTAAAAATCCCAGTGCAGCTGCACCGGCAGTTAACAGCACCGGACGTAACCGTTCCCTGGTTCCTTTCAGAACCCTTTCTCTCATATCTGTAATCCCCTGTTTTTTCAGATCCTTCAGATGCTCAATCAATACAATCCCATTCAGAACGGCCACACCAAACAGTGCAATAAATCCGATTCCGGCCGAAATACTAAAAGGCATCCCCCTGATCCAGAGCAGGAAAACGCCTCCAACAATGGAAAGGGGAACCGCAGTAAAGATCAATGCCGCTTCCTTAAATGAACTGAAGGCAAAATGAAGAAAAATAAAGATCAGCAGCAGGGCAATGGGAACAGCAATTTTCAGCCTTTTGGTAGCATTGCGCAGGTTTTCAAATTGTCCCCCATAATCAATGTAATAACCGGAAGGCAATTCCAGGTTGCTCATCCAGGATACCTTCAATATCAGTGACTACCGATTCCAGGTCCCTGTTTCGAACATTCACACTAACCACCACCCTTCTCCGGGTATTATCCCTGGATATTTTGGCCGGACCTGTGGAATAATCAATATCTGCCAGTTCCTTTAATGGGACCTGCCTCCCGTTGGAAGCGCTATCGGAAGATTTCTGATATGTTCAATATCATTTCGAAATTCCGGATGAAGCCGTACCACAAGGTCGAATCGTCTCTCTCCTTCAAATACATTTCCTGCTGCTGCACCTCCAAATGCCATGGTAAGATAACTGTTCAGTTCTTCAATGGATTGCCCGTAATAAGCAACTTTGTTTCGTTTGTATTTAACACTCATCTGTGGCAGGCCTGCTGTTTTTTCAAGGATAATATCAGCTGCTCCAGGTACGCCGGTAATCAGTCGTTTTACTTCCTGGGCCTTTTCATCCAGAATCTCCAGATCTTCACCAAAGATCTTAATGGCCAGGTCGGCCCGAACTCCGGTGATCAATTCATTGAAACGCATCTCAATGGGCTGGGTAAACTCGTAATCGATCCCGGGAATGATCATCAATGCCTCTTTAAACTGTTGGCCAGCTCCTCTTTGCTTTCAGCCGAAACCCATTCCTCTTTTGGCCTCAGTTTGATGATCATATCAATCTCTTCCATGGACATGGGATCGGTGGGTACTTCTGCAGCCCCGATCCGGCATACAATCTGGTCCACCTCCGGAAATTTGTCAATCAGTATATTTTCCATCCGGGTGGTCATCTCCACGGTTTTTGAAAGGGATGTCCCGGTCTTTAAAACAGGTTGAATGACGAAATCACCTTCATCCAGGGTGGGTACAAATTCACCACCCATCTTTGAAAAAATTACCCCGGTAAAAACCAAGGAGATATGGCCAGCCTAAAAATGACACATTTATGATCGTAGGACCACCGGATAACCGGATCATAAGACCGGTAAATAAGCTTCATCATAAAGCGGGTTACTCCAAATTGTTTTTCCTTTTCCGGTCGAAGGAAAAGGGAGGAGGCAACCGGAAGCCAGGTAAGTCCAAAAAACATGGCTCCCAGCAGTGCAAAACTGAATGAAAGAGCCATTGGGCGAAACATCTTTCCTTCGACACCGCTCAGTGAAAGAACCGGAATAAAAACAATCAGAATAATCACCTGACCGAAGATGGCCGAATTCATCATTTTTGAGGCACCGTCAAAAGTGATCCTGTCCATCAGAGTTTGCTTTTCATCTCCCAATTTCCCCGCCAGTTCGTCCCGCTTACGGTAAGTTTTATGGCAATGAATTCCACAATGATCACAGCACCGTCAATGATGATTCCAAAATCCAGCGCCCCCAGACTCATCAGATTTGCATCGATCCCGAATATATACATCATCGATATGGTAAAGAGAAGAGAGAGTGGAATGATGGATGCAATTACCAGGCCGGAGCGCAGGTTGCCAAGTAATAGAACCACAATGAAGAAAACGATCAGACAGCCAAAGAGCAGGTTCTCAAATACGGTCAATGGAAGTCTTTTCGATCAATTCGCTTCTTTCAAGGATGGGATTAATAAAAACTCCCTCGGGAAGGGTTTCCTGTACTTCTGCAACCCTCTCCTTAACTGCATCTATAACCTTATTCGAATTGGCGTCCTTCAACATCATAATCTGCCCGAGCACCTTCTCACCCTCACCATTGGCGGTAATTGCCCCGAACCGGTTGGCATTTCCAAAACGAACTGTTGCAATATCCTTAACAAGGATGGGAATTCCATTGCTGTTCTTAACCACCACATTTTCCAGGTCTTCAAGGGATTTGACCAATCCGTCACCTCGGATAAAATAGCTTTGATTCTGCTTTTCAATATAGGCCCCTCCTGCTACACTGTTGTTCTTCTGGATCGCCTCGTATACTTCTAGCAGAGAAATCCCCATCCCCTTTATCCTTTCAGGATTTATGGCCACCTCATATTGTTTTAAATATCCCCCCCAGGTATTCACCTCAACCACTCCCGGGATTCCTGAAAGCTGTCGCTTCACCACCCAGTCCTGAATTGTCCGAAGCTCCATAATAGAGTATTTATCCTCGTAGCCCGGTTTGGTATCCAGGATGTACTGATAGATTTCACCAAGGCCGGTGGAGATCGGACCCATTTCCGGGTGTTCCAAAGCCCTCAGGGATATTGGATGAAGCACTTTTGATTTTTTCGGCAATCAACTGGCGCGGGAAGATAGGTTCCCATCTTGTCCTCAAACACAATGGTTACCACCGAAAGCCCGAATTTAGAGATTGATCTTATTTCGGTCACACCTGGAAGATTTGACATTTCAAGCTCTACCGGGTAGGTAATAAACTGCTCCACATCCTGAGTGGACAGATTGGTGGAAGTGGTGATTACCTGTACTTGGTTGTTGGTAATATCGGGAACAGCCCCCAGAGGGATCTGAAGAATGGAATAAACACCAAAACCAACTATAAAAAGTGTCAGAAGCAGAATGATGAGCTTATGCTTGATGCTTAGAGGAATGATCCTGTTAAGCATGTCGGGGTATTAAAGATCCATATCCGGGAAAGTATATGCCCGTAGTATTCTACCAAAATTACAACTGATTTTATTAAAATCAGCGTACAAGCGGAATAAATCTTGGCGTTTTCTTTTTATAATCCTCATACTCCGGGTACTTGCCGGAGGAGATGGCCTCGCTGAAATTGCTGCTTCCCCAAAATAACAGTACCAGAAGAATGGCCCCTATTACAGACCAGTTCAGCCAGATACCCGTGGCCGAAACACTGAAGAAATAGAAGACGATCCATATGGCCTGTTCGGCAGAATAATTGGGATGACGCACAATTCTCCATAACCCTGAATCCATAAAACCTTTATTGTATGGGTCCTTTAAGGGAATCCCTTCTGCCTTAAGCTTCCCTTTCTCCTTATGATAATTCCACTGTTGCTGATCGGATAGGGTTTCAGCAATCAGCAGCAACAATATGAGTACGGCCAGAAGATAGTCAACCCATGAAAGAGGCCTGCCCCCCATGCTTTTCAGGGCAGGAAGTGTAATCAGCAAAATAAGGCCCAGTTGATACAACGAAATAAACAGCAGGTTAAATAATCCCCATTTCCACTTTGCAGCAAACTCAGGCCGGCTCCTGAGTACCGGCCACCGGTAATCCTCTTCCCCGGTCCAGAACTTCAGTGAGTATCCGCCCCTTCTGGAAAAATTATAGGATAACCTGACCCCCCACGCAGTAACAAGTACAGCCATCAGGACAAGCCTGGGATCAGGCCCGGCACTGAAAGAAATGATCCATGAATATACAATCGGCAGAATGCTCCACAGCTTATCGACCTGACTGTAGTTTTTGCTCAGTGTGCTTATAATAAAACAAAGTGCGGCGGCAGCCAGATACACAATTACAAGCTCTGTCAGAACAGTTTTCTGAGCAAGATCCAAAGGCTCATCGTACTTAAAGGCAATAAAGGGTACCACGATGATAGTGATCAGAAGAAAAAGGACGGTTTTCCACATGAGAATCAGTTATTAGAAATAATACAAAGAGTTAGCAGCTCTATTTGGGGGATAAATATAACAATAGTTATGAATTTGCAAATTGCTTGAAATCCATAAACTTCCCGAATAAAACTACCCAAGTCAGTAAACTATGAATGTCCATCCCAGATTGTAACTGCTCACTCCTGAGCAAATGAATGAGGTCCATCTCTATTCCATATCTATTTTGGAAAATACTGGAATCGAAGTGGAATCAAAAGAGGCCCTTTCTAATCAATTAACCGCGAGCTTTTTATATAATATATGTTCCTCTCTTCCAGATAGGTGAAAAAATAGTCGAAACAGACTTTATGTTTACCAACCAGTTCTGGGGGGAAAATCCCTTTCTCATTAAACAGGCCATCCAAAAACAGATTTGCTGCGGCCGTGGCTGTATAACCGGTTGTGCGCGCCATAGACGATGTCCTGTTTCAGGGCTATACTCATCATGCATACTATAAACAACTTCCTCTATTTGCCATTTGGCATTTTCTCCCTTAAGGGTAACCCGCAGCACAGTTATTTCTTCTTCTGTTTCTCCTAGTTTCCATTCATTAAAGAGAATTTTACTGGTAACATCCAGCGGAGAGATCATGTTTCCATTCACTTCTATTTTTTCGGTACCAAAAAAACCACTCTCTTTTAACACTTTTATATACTCCACATGCCCGGGATAACGCAATGTTTTTTCCTTCATGTTGGGAATATGCGGCATGGTGTAAATAATGGATCTTAATCCATCCGAATTGAAAGATTCCAGGGTTCCTACTTTTTCAAAGTCAACATATTCGCAATCAGTTAATGGTTCCCTTGACCACCATTTCCCCATGTTCAACATACCTTGCCGGACGGGTATATTCTTCTATAACATCTATGGGTGAAAAAGGTGCTTTATAGCAAAACGGCCACTTTTTAATTTTAGGTAATCCTCCCACCAGACACTCAAAATCTGTGAGTTTCATTGTTTCATTGTAGTAGCCTAAGATCACATTATCCATTCCCGGAGCAACACCGCAATCAACAATAGCTGTTACATTATTTTCCTTTGCCAGTGCATCCAGCTCCAGTGAGTTTTCAGGAAAAAATGCAATATCTATTACATTCATACCTGCCTCAATAATTGCTTTTAAGGTTTCAAAACCTAAGAAACCAGGCACTGCATTTATTACCAGATCGTACTGTTTTATAGATCTGTTGAAGCTCCTTTTTATTTGTAACATCTATTTGTCGGGTTGTCAAATCACTGCACTTTTGTTTTACACGAGTTTAAAACATCCTTATGACTCTCCTCGCAGCTCTGCTGCGAGGAATCATCGATTAATTGCTTATTTTTATTGTGCTCGCTTACCCCGAAGTAGAACTTCGGGGAATGCGCTCGCGTAATTCAAATCGGTAACTGTTACCCGATGCTTTTTTGCCATATCGATGGCCATGGCGCTACCCACCATTCCTGCACCTAATACAATAACTTTGCTCATAATGAAAAAATAAATTTATTGGAAAAACTGATAAAAATGAATATTGAAAAAATCTTTAATATAAGGTTTTTTTTAAAGCAACGATGTTCTCATAGTTCTCACGAAAGACTTACTTAAATGCTGATAATGAAGTGTTTCGAAAAGGGCTTTCAAGGTTAAAAGACCAGAATAGCTGGGCCTCGTTTTGATATCTTAGTAACACTTATTACCTTAACATTCAATCTCAACAAAAATCATATGCGCAAACTACTGTGCATTTTTTGTCTGTCCGTTATTGTGTTTTCTGTATTCTCGCAGGAAAGAAGACTCGCTCTTGTCATAGGAAACAGTGAATATGAACAGGCTGGACCATTGCGAAGTCCCGCCAATGATGCATATGCCATGAGAAATGTATTGCGGCAGGCAGGCTTTGAAGTACTGGATTATTATGACCTGGACTATGTTAAAATGATAGATGCCATCAATGATTTTGGATCAAGAATGGAAACATATGATGTGGGATTATTTTATTATGCAGGGCATGGAATTCAGGAAAATGGGGAGAACTATCTCATTCCCGTAGATGCAGATATTCTCCGGGGCAATTGGTAGAAGATGT
The DNA here is from genome assembly GCA_963777115.1 of uncultured Bacteroidaceae bacterium. Classification (GTDB taxonomy): domain Bacteria; phylum Bacteroidota; class Bacteroidia; order Bacteroidales; family SM23-62; genus SM23-62. The sequence continues at coordinate 30,074 of CAVZPP010000021.1, forward strand.
TTGTATAAGGGCAGACAGGGCTTTAATCTTCATGGATGCTTCCGGATCAACTGTTAATATAATGATTCTGGATGCCTGCCGGAACAGCCCGTATGAACGAAGATGGCACCAGTCATCGGAGGGCAGGGGATTGGCTGCCATGAAGGCCCCTAAGGGAACGTTGATTGCATTTGCAGCTGAACCCGGAAAAACATCTTCAGATGGTGATGAGAATACTGGTATATATGCTGATGCAATTGTGGAAAACATGAGAATACCGGATCTCAACATCAAAAAGCTATTTAAAAATGTGGAAAGCATTGTGTCCATACGATCAAACACAACAAACACCTTGGGTATCGGCCTCATTAAAGACCAAATTCTATCTGAAAAAAAGTGCCGAAACAGATGATCCGGATAATGCCGGAACCGATGCAGAAAATTTAGCGGAAGGATAAAAAAGAAACATATTCCACTTCATCTGCCAAAAAGACAATACAATTTTTACAGGACAGGGATTATCCTTCAGTCAGTTGCGGTACCCGGACTTGGATTATCACGCGCCACCGGAAAACCACACTGGTTAAGGGGAGTGGCAGGGTATGGTTGTATAGCAGGTTCAGTTGTTTTAAACCAAAAGGCGATTGATACTTATAATAAGGAATTTCTTAAGGCTTATGAGCCGGAGGAGGCAGACCGTTTGCTTAAGAAATCCATCAGTCAGGATAACTTATCCGAAATCCTTGCGTATACAGCCATAGGGATCTGGGCTATAGATATAGTGTGGACAATAATCGGATCTTCCGGTTTGACAGAGGATATGAGCAGAAGAAAAAATCGCGGACTATCGATTGGAGGAGGGGTCGATCCGGCATTTAAGGTTCCTGTTGTTGAATTTGTTTACCGTTTTTAGCCGCTAAGGAATATATGAGAATTATAGATGCAAAAGGGTGATCTCAAATATGGTTGGGTTAAAAGAGCGAATTCTGACATCCGTCAGTTTCATGGTACTTTTAATTACTAGTTCTGACCTGTGAACGGTTTGAGCCGGAACCCTGTAATTATTATTCATACCGATACTATTACCGATTATTCTCATGATCATTTTTCAGCTGTGGGTATGATCTCACATGTTGGGAGAGAAGGTAATTGATCAACACGGATTCTGCTGGTCGGAATCCATTAATCCCTCAATAGATAACAATACTAAAATTCAGCTGGGGACAACAGATACGGCTGGAAGTTTTAATCAGATAGTTACTGGTTTAACTGCAAATACCAAATATTATTTAAGGGCATTTGCTTCAAATCAAAATGGAACTAAATACGGCGAAGAAAGAGAAATTACAACTAGTAAGGCTCCGGTAGTTCCAACTATAACAACATCTTTTACCCTGGAAATAACAGATTCATCCGCCTCTTCAGGTGGAAATATTACAGATGATGGGGGCGCTCCGGTTATTGCCCGGGGGGTTTGTTGGAGTACCAGCCCCAATCCAACCCATCAGATAACCATACCACAGACGGTAAGGGTCGCGGATTTTTCTCCAGTTTACTCTCAAATTTGGAATGTGAAACAATCTATTATGTAAGAGCATATGCAACTAACTCGGCTGGTACTGGTTATGGAAAAGAAGACAGCTTCAGTACAAACAAATGTCCGGGTGGCCTTCCAACCGTCACAACATCACCTATTACCGGGATCACCGCATCTCGGCCTAGGGTGGCGGAGTAGTTACCAATCCCGGTGGATCTGGCATCATTGAAAGGGGAGTTTGCTGGGGTACTTCTCAATCTCCAACAATCTCAGATAACCGTTCGACTGAGGGCCCGGGAACCGGAAGTTTCTCCAGCTCCATAACAGGTTTGGAATGTGCAACAACTTATTTTGTGAGAGCCTTTGCAACCAATTCAGGATGGTACAGCTTATGGAACTCAACTAGAATTTTCAACAAGTATTGTCAGGGGGAGATTCCTACAGTCGTTACAACAGAAATAACTGCTATTACTGAATTTTCGGCACAGGGCGGAGGAAACGTGACAGATGATGGTGGATCAGAAATAACTGAACGGGGTATATGCTGGAGCATCTCTCAATCTCCAACAACCTCAGATAGTCATACATCGGATGGCACAGGTACTGGAAGTTTCTCCAGTTCACTCACAGAATTAGAATGCAACACAACCTATTATGTAAGAGCATATGCAACCAATGCCAATGGTACTGCCTATGGAGATCAACTTGAGTTTACTACAAATTCCTGTCCTGCCGGACTGCCTGTAGTAACTACCAATCGATAACTGAAATAACTGAAACAACCGCCCAGAGTGGAGGGAATAGTTACTGATGATGGAGGCTCATCGGTAACCGTCAAGGGGAGTATGCTGGAGCACATCACAAAATCCAACGTTTATTGGATAATAAGACTTCTGATGATACAGGAACCGGGGAGTTTTACAAGTTCCATCACCGATCTGGTTTGTGGTACGACTCTATTATGTAAGGGCATATGCAACCAATGAAAACGGTACTTCATACGGACAACCGGTGAGCTTTTCAACCAGTGAATGTCGGATCACCTCCCTCCAGTTGCAACTTGGGAATAATCAGATCACTGAAATTCAGCCCAGGGAGGAGGGGATGTGACCAATGATGGCGGGGCAATGGTAACTGCAAGAGGGCGTGTGCTGGAGCACAAATCAGGATCCTACATTTCTGGCAACCATGCCACGATGGAACCGGTACCGGGGCCTTCACAAGTTCAATAACTGGTCTTGAGTGTAATACACCTGTATTATGTAAGGGCATATGCAACCAATTCGGCCGGTACATCCTACGGATCCCAGATGATCTTTACATCCGGCGAATGTCCTGTTGAGCTTCCGGAATGTCAACATTCAGTCATAAGCAATATAACAGATAACTAGGCACAGGGAGGTGGACGGTTGCTTATGGTGGCGGGGAAACAATCACTGCCAGGGGAGTTTGCTGGAGTATATCCCAGGACCCAACCATTACAGACAATCATACCACTGACGGAATCGGAACAGGAACCTTCACAAGTTCAATAACTGGTCTTGAGTGTAATACAACCTGTATTATGTAAGGGCATATGCAACCAACACTTCCGGTACAGGATATGGATCCACGGAAAGTTTCACAACCATTGAATGTCAGATAACTCCCCCACCGTTACAACATCGGACATAACTGATATAACGCAAACCTGGGCCCTTGGAGGAGGATATGTGACTGATAATGGAGGGGAAATAGTGACTGCCAGGGGGGTATGCTGGAGCACATCCCAGGAACCTACCATTTTAGAATCCCACACCACCGACGGAACAGGAATAGGCCAATTATACAAGTTCCCTTATTGATTTGGTTTGTGGTACAACCTATTATGTAAGGGCATATGCCACAAATTCGGTGGGTACTCAATATGGTGCAGAGGTGACTTTTACAATCCGTGAGTGTCCGGTTATTTTACCAACACCGTTACAACTTCACTCATAAGCAATATAACCCGAACAACAGCCCAGGGCGGAGGGAATGTGACAGATGATGGGGGAGGAAGTTACGGTAAGAGGGATTATGCTGGAGTACATCCACAGGAGCCAAACTATTTCAGATAATATAACCAAAGATGGAAGGGAACGGGAGAGTACAAAAGTGCAATCACTGGTTTAAGATAATACAACCTATTATGTAAGGGCATATGCCACCAATTCTGCCGGCACTGAATATGGTCCGGAAGTGAATTTTACAACACTTGACTGTCCGGTTATTCCTCCAAACAGTTACAACTGAATCCATTAGCAAAATTACTGAAACATCAGCGCAAGGGGGGTGGAGAGGTGACTGATGATGGCAGGGGGGAATGTGACTGCCAGAGGAGTATGCTGGAGTACATCCGGGAATCCAACTTTATCTGACGACTTCACCCTAGACGGAACGGGAACTGGTGCATTCACAAGCTCTATTGAGGGTTTAAAATGTAATACAACCTATTATGTAAGGGCATACGCTACCAACTCGGCAGACACTGAATATGGAGCCCAGGAAAGTTTCACAACCCTTGATTGTTCGGTCATTCTCCCAACCGTAATAACTTCACCCATTACTAATGAAGAAAAATATTCAGCCAAAGGTGGAGGTAATGTAACTGATGATGGCGGTGCTGAAGTTACCCAAAGAGGGGTTTGCTGGAGTACCTCCTCCCCTCCAACGATTTCAGGATTCCAAGACCCGGGATGGCACCGGCACCGGAGAATATGAAAGTTACCTCTACCTATTAAGAAGAAATACCGAATATTTTGTCAGGGCATATGCGACCAATAGCGCAGGTACTGCATATGGCGATGAAGAGAAATTTAAAACAAAAAAGTAACTCACTTTACTGACGGAACGGCAATTTCATTGTATCTCTCTATATTAGATAAAAAGAGCTGTACTTATATAGTTATAATGGTTTGGACATGATCCTCCAAAAAAAATGTGCCTGGCTTTTCACTTTATTTGTGTTTTTCTCGTACTTCTCTCCATTCACAATCAGCAAGTCCAGCCATAGTAAAGACCTACCGGGTCCCATCCTCAAAGCAGGCTGTGGCGGTTGACTCCTCCTATTTCTATGTGATCAACAACAGCAGCATTACCAAACATCAAAAGAAAGACGGAAAACAGGAATCTGCCTGGGACGATAAGGACTCCCTGATTCAACATCTGAACAGCGGAATTATAATTGACGGTAAGTTATATACTGTCAACTCCAATTATCCCGATGCGCCCATGGCCAGCTCCATTGAGATTTTCGATCCGGTAGACCCTTAACCACATTGATAACCACAGTTTTGGGATTTTTAATGGTTCTGCCACCTGGCTTGACCACTATGAAGGATCCTGGTATGTGGCTTTTGCACACTATACCGGGAGAGGAAGTGAGCCGGGAAAGACCAATTCCTGGACACGCCTGGTAAAGTTTGATAAAGAATGGAGACAGCTTGAATCCTGGATTTTCCCGAAGGAACTAATCGTCAACTTTGGGACCAAGAGCAACTCCGGGGGTGTCATCCTGCCCAATGGCAAAATTCTCTGTTCCGGCCATGATAATTATGAGCTCTATTTGCTTGAATTCCCCTCCAGAGGATATACCCTGATATGGCAGGACACATTTCCGGTGGGTTCATTCGGGCAGGGGATTGCCTGCGAAACAAAAGGTGATTCAACGCTTATCTGGGGCGTTGTCAAAAATGAGAATATGGTGGTAGTGTCTTTGATTGACTACTAAATATTCAATCCTGATAGCAATAACAATAATATATGGATCTATTCTTTGTCGTAGACCAGGGTCACTGAACGTTCTCCCCTCGAAGAGGACGTGTCGGAATAAGAAGGAGTGAGCACATTACGGTCAATAGAAAAATGTGAAATAATCTTCCTTGTTTCATGGTGGTATCAGATTAAAAGGCTTTCCGCTATCACGGAAAGCCTTAAAAAAAACCGGTAACAAATCACTACTTCACAACCCTAACCTTATTTGCAATCTGGCTATTACCGGTGTTGACTATCATAATATACATCCCTGATTCCACATCATATACAGGAAATTCAACTGTATAATTCCCTCGATATGCGTATCCAAGGTCCTTATCCTTAACTGCTGACCCATCATGTCATACAATTCCAGTTTAACATTACTGTCATTAATCAGTTCATAACTGACATTGATAAAATCTCTGGCTGGATTGGGATAGATATTTACATTTAAAGTATTGGATACCAAATCCCTTATACCAGTTGATTGAGGTAAAATCACAGCATCAATCACATGTACCACTCCATTATCGGCTTCCATATCGGCCACAATTACCATGGCATTGTTGATATATACATTACCATCCATAAGCTTTACAGTAACACTTGCCCCGTTGAGGGTGGTGATCATCTGTCCGTCTGAAAGATCGGTGGACAACGCTTTGACTCCTACAACGTGATAAAGAAGAATCTGTGCCAGTGCTCCTGTGGGGATCTTCCAGCAGTGTGGCTACGGTTCCTTCGGGCAGTGCATGCAAAAGCATCATCGGTAGGAGCAAAAACGGTAAATGGTCCTTCGCCTGAAAGATCATCGTCCAGTTCGGCTGCAATAACAGCTGCTTCAAGGATGGTATGGTCTGGGCTGCCTACAATAATATCAACCACCGTAGACATGGGAAGGATCACAGCATCGATTACATGTACCACTCCATTATCGGCCTCCATATCGGCTACTGTAACCATGGCATCATCGATATATACCTTACCATCCATGATCTTTACAGTGACACTGTCCCCATTCAGGGTGGTGATCATCTGTCCGTCTGAAAGGTCAGTGGACAAAGCTTTGGCTCCTACAACATGATAAAGAAGAATCTGTGCCAGTGCTCCTGTCGGGATCTTCCAGCAGTGAAGCTACGGTTCCTTCGGGAAGTGCATGCAAAAGCATCATCGGTGGGAGCAAACACGGTAAATGGTCCTTCGCCTGAAAGATCATCGGCCAGTTCGGCTGCAATAACAGCTGCTTCAAGGATGGTATGGCGGACTGCCTACAATGATATCAACTACAGTAGACTTGGGAAGGATCACAGCATCAATTACATGTACCACACCGTTATCGGCTTCCAGATCAGTTACTGTAACCATGGCATTATCGATATATACATTTCCATCCATGAGCTTAACAGTGACACTGTCCCCATTCAGGGTGGTGATCATCTGTCCATCTGAAAGGTCAGTGGACAACGCTTTGGCTCCCACAACATGATAAAGAAGTATCTGTGCCAGTGCTCCTGTCGGATCTTCCAGCAGTGAAGCTACGGTTCCTTCGGGAAGTGCAGCAAAAGCAGCATCGGTAGGAGCAAAACTGTAAATGGTCCTTCTCCTGAAAGATCATCATCCAGTTCGGCTGCAATAACAGCTGCTTCAAGGATAGTATGATCGACTGCCAACAATGATATCAACTACAGTCGACATGGGAAGGATCACAGCATCAATTACATGTACCACACCGTTATCGGCTTCCAGATCCTCTACTGTAACCATGGCATCATCGATATATACATTACCATCCATGAGCTTAACAGTGACACTGTCCCCATTCAGGGTGGTGATCATCTGTCCATCTGAAAGGTCAGTGGACAACGCTTTGGCTCCTACAACATGATAAAGAAGTATCTGTGCCAGTGCTCCTGTGGGATCTTCCAGCAGTGAAGCTAACAGTTCCTTCGGGAAGTGCATGCAAAAGCAGCATCGGTAGGAGCAAACACGGTAAACGGTCCTTCGCCTGAAAGATCATCGGCCAGTTCGGCTGCAATAACAGCTGCTTCAAGGATAGTGTGGTCAGGACTGCCTACAATGATATCAACTACAGTAGACTTGGGAAGGATAACAGCATCAATTACATGTACCACACCGTTATCGGCCTCCAGATCCGTTACTGTTACCATGGCATCATCGATATATACATTACCATCCATGAGCTTCACAGTGACACTGTCCCCATTCAGGGTGGTGATCATCTGTCCATCTGAAAGGTCGGTGGACAACGCTTTGGCTCCTACAACATGATAAAGAAGTATCTGTGCCAGTGCTCCTGTCGGGTCTTCCAGCAATGAAGCTACAGTTCCCTCGGGAAGTGCATCAAATGCAGCATCGGTGGGAGCAAACACGGTAAATGGTCCTTCGCCTGAAAGATCATCGGCCAGTTCGGCTGCAATAACAGCTGCTTCAAGGGTAGTATGGTCAGGACTGCCTACAATAATATCAACTACCGTAGACTTGGGAAGGATAACAGCATCGATCACATGTACAACGCCATTATCGGCTTCGTATATCCTCTCCGGTAACCATGGCATTATCGATATAACATTTCTCATCCATAAACTTAGACGGTAATACTGTCCCCATTCAGAGTGGTGATCATCTGTCCGTCTGAAAGGTCAGTGGAAATGATTTGAGATCCGACCACATGATACAGAAGTATCTGTGCCAGTTCGCCTGTCGGATCTTCCAGCAATGAAGCAACGGTTCCCTCGGGAAGTGCATCAAATGCAGCATCGGTGGGAGCAAATACGGTAAACGTGCCATGCTCCTGAAAGATCGTCATCCAGTTCAGCTGCTAAAATGGCGGCTTCAAGCGTAGTATGATCGGGGCTTTCTTCTATAATATTCCATACAGTGGCCTGAGCAAACGACCATATTTGTATACATAACCGATACCATAGCCAGAAGCATCAGTCTAAAAAATCTCGTAGGATTTTAAATGCTTAAGAATTGTAATTTTGTTTTCATGATAAATTTGTTTAATGATTTGTTTAATAATTTAAACAGAATCTGTTGAATTTTGTTTAATATTTAACATTATATCATTAAACAATTAATTCATAAAACACAATATATCAATTAGATAGAAATATTGCATTTAGCAAGAATTTAACAAATGATGATTTTGATATGTGGCAGGATATAGGAATAAAAGTTTCTATTGAGGATTTTCAAAATATCCCAGCATTTGATCTATTATCTCCATTCCAGCCCTTTTCCTGTATCAGTGAACAATCGTATTACCAGACCTGTCCTTCAGTTCAATCTGAATGGAAGCATCAACAGTTTCTTTGATCATTCTTGACATTGATCCCCTTAATGGAGCCCTGAGATTACCTGGTAGATTATTGGAGGCTTTAACAATGAGATTCAGGTTTTTATTACCTAGTAAGATTTCCAGGTTATTATCACGGTATGTAAGCGATCTGATATTTGCTTTTGACCAGGTTGAGAAATTATAAAACTCATTGTCGACTTTGAGGTAGGATATAAAACCAATGAAATAACTACCCAGCCATGGTATCTTAGCTACTGAGAAAGTGAAAGAAGTATCAGATGTATCGAAAGTATTGCAATGAAGCCATATCCAGGATTCAGGGAAAGATTTGCCCCAGTCTTTTTCAATATAACCTCTGCCAGAACTAAAATCATGATTCACACCGTTTACAGACAAAACGCCATCTATATTATGGCCCGTTGATACTACACCGTGCTTGCATTCCATAAAAGGAACGAATGAATACCAGCCCATGATTCCTGGATTAATTGTGCTTGAGGGATATGGCTCAATGGAGTTGAAATTCAATTCTCCCTCTATCTTCTGTGTTTCATTCCTGAGATCAAGTTTTATCCCATCAAAAGAAAAAATGGAATTTCCCACCTCCACTTTTAAATCTTTTGCCGAGGCCTTGAATTCAGAAACGGGATATTCAAAATAGAAAACCTCACCTGTTAAACCGTTAATAACCTGTACAAATGAATGATTTTTATCTTTTGACAGTGAAATTCCAGGGATGAAGGAATATACAGTTTCCCTGTTGGCTGATACCTGTTTGAAATACCATCCTTCGAAATAATTTTTTCTCTTAATGGATCCCTGGAAGGCCCATGGTCTGAATAATTTCATGCTATAAAAAGTAAAGTCTCCATCCTGATTTTTAATGATTGTAGAGCTCAAGCAGCATTGATACCATCCCCTCCACACCGGTCCTGATGGTCGCCGGATAATCCGGATAAAAATAGGCAGTGTGCAGGCCGGGAATTGATTCACCCGATGAGATTCTTTCGGGATGGATACAACCCAGCCACATCAGACTGACAGGTACCTTCTCCGGGGTTAGCCCGTACTGGCCAAAATCCTCCCCTACCATAAGTGGCTGAATTTCTATAATATTTTCCTTTCCCATTACGTCAGACAATACAGGGACCAACCGGTTCGTCAATGCCATGTTGTTGATAACCGGTGGAGTTGACTCATTCTGAACCTTAATCAACGGATATTTTTCAGGAGGTAGTCCGGCTGAGACAGCCAGGCCGTTACCGATTCTTTTCAACGATGAAACAATATGCTGACCCACAGCCTCATCATAATAGCGTATGGTAAGTTGCAGCTTCACCTCCTCAGGGATAATATTGTGCCTTGTCCCTCCATGGATGGATCCGACAGTTACTACCGCAGGTTGCAGAGGAGAGAGCTCCCGGCTCACAATGGTCTGGATATCCATGATCATCCTTGCCGCCAGCACAACAGGATCAATGGTCTGATCAGGTAACGCACCATGACCCCCTTCTCCGTAAACAGTGATGTCAACCGAACTAACTCCTGCCATGATAGGCCCGCCCCTGTAACCAATGGTACCCGCAGGAAGCTTATCGCTCACATGGTAGGCTAATGCATAATCCGGGACCGGGAATTTCTGATACAATCCTGCTTCAATGGCGTTTTTTGCACCTCCGCTTCTCTCTTCAGCCTGCTGGGCCATCATCAAAAGCGTCCCATTCCATTTTTTCTTCAGTTCAACCATTGCCCTTGCAGTACCTGCCCATACAGTCATATGCATATCATGACCGCAGGCATGCATGGCTGCAACCTTGTTTCCCTCCCGGTCAGCTGTTATTATATTGCTTGCATAGGGAAGTCCCGTTTTCTCTTCAATGGGTAAGGCATCCATGTCGGTCCTGACCATGATTACAGGTCCGTCACCATTCCTGAATAGACCAACCAGGTTATTTCCCCCGATTCCCTCATGCACCTCAAAACCCAGTGATGTCAACTCACCTGCCAGTATTTTTGCAGTGTTGAATTCCATGAAAGACAGTTCTGGATTCTGGTGAAGGTTCAGGTAAAGATCATGCAGGTGATCCTGGTATTCTTCAATCCTGGAACCTATATCTTCCTGGGCAAAATTCGATACAGGAAATAATAAGATCAGAAACACAAAGATGCATTTTGATTTAAGCATGGCAGAAATGATTATTGATTAAGTTCTAAAGTACAATATATTTCAGTTCAATTTATTACAGGATAATACAAGGTGTATTCTTAGTTTAATCCGGCAGATCCGGCTCTATTATCTGTGTGGTTTGCAATATCAATCCTTGATTTTGGCAAACTTTCGGGGTAATTCTTTTGCAGAAAATCAATTAGTTTTTCCCGTACGTTCACCCTTAGATCCCAGGCAGAAGGTGAATCGGCTGCACTCATAAGGGCCCTGATCTCCATTGTTTTTTCAGTTGAATCTGTAACCTGTAATACATTTACTTTTCCATCCCAATTCTTATCCGATTGTAGTACCCTGGTAAGTTCCTCCCGCAATTTATCTATTGGCACGGTGTAATCTGTGTAGATAAATACTGTTCCAAGTATATCTGCTGAAACACGGGTCCAATTCTGAAACGGTTTTTCTATAAAGTAAGTCGTGGGCAGAATCAACCGGCGCTTATCCCATATCCTTACAACCACATAGGTAAGGGTAATTTCCTCTATCCAGCCCCACTCTTTTTCCACAATGACCACATCGTCAATCCTGATAGGCTGGGCCATGGCAATCTGGAACCCGGCCAGAACATTTCCGATCAGTTTTTGTGCTGCAAAACCCAGAATGATTCCCGCTACACCTGCAGATGCAAAAAGGCTCACTCCGATTCTCCTGATCTGCTCAAATGTCATCAGAGCAACGGCAATCGCAATCACTATTACGATGAAAACCAATATCCGCTCTATGATCTTAAACTGGGTGTAGACTCTCCTTGCCTTCAGATTGTCTTTTTCAGAAATATCATATCGTAGTAAAACAATATCCCGACCTAATTTTATAAGCCGGATAATGACCCAGGTTATAAAGAAAATAATAAACAGTTTTAGCAGATGCATGGCTGATATCAACAAGCTTATTATCAGGAGCAAAGGCTAACAGAATAACACTCACTGCAATTGTCAGAATAAGGCCAAGGCTGGGATTTTTAAATTTATCCCAAAGAAGTTTCTAATAAAGGATTATCAGATTTTTTACTGATGCGTTTTAAGATCCTAAAGGATATGAAATGTACAGTTAGACTTCCTACTAATACCAATACACTAATGATAATCGCACTTTGCCAATTGCCATTGTCATATTGATTTATTATATCGTTTACCAGTTCCTTGAACATATTGATCCAATTCAATGATTATTAATTCCAAAATTAATCTTCCTGCTTTTCTAAATATTGCGGAAGCAATGAAAGTCGGTTTCACTACAATAGATAACAGTAGAAACAAGATTTAGTTTTAATCCGGGTCGATCACATCATCTTCTACTGACTCTGGTTGGATTTTCAACAATTGCAGTATGTCTCCCAGCTTATTAGAATTGTCCTTCACCAGAATGGGTTCATGGCAATAATCCATGGGATTAGTATCCGCTTGGACCTTTTGATCATGTTGCATCTACCACAATCCTGATAGCTTCATCAATACCATGCCTGCGCAGATTTCCGATCATGCGAAGATACGTTTCAACAAATTCTTCGGAACGGACCAGGTTGCCGAAAACAGGCTTGAGTTTAAGAAATGCCAGGGAATCCTTATCCAAAGAAGCTTTTGCCCCCTCTGTCAACATTTCCTTCATGGTATCCTGTACGTCACCATATCCTCCGGCTGTCTCGGTAAGCTCCAGGTTTCGGCACCATGCTGCAAGGATTAAAGCACTGCATTCCATGGATCCTCCTCTTTCCAGCTGTTCCCTGATGGTCGGCAATAAGAACTTCGGGATTTTCGAAGAACTTTCCGAGCATATCCTGGACAGATGATCACCGATGAATGGATTTGCAAAACGCTGCAACAGGCTGTTCTTATATTCTTCCAGGTCAATTCCCTCAATCCTGTCAAGAACCGGGGTAGCTTCAGTATCCATGAATTTGCGAAGAAATTCTGTGATCATTGGATTCCGGACGGTTTCATCAATGGTTTTATATCCGTACAACGATCCCGAAAATCCAAGTAACGAATGCCCTGCATTTAACAGCCTGATCTTCATTTTCTCAAAGGGCTCAACTTCCTTTACGAATTGAACACCTGCCTTTTCCCAGTCAGGCCTGCCCTGTGCAAAATGATCTTCAATAACCCACTGAATAAAAGGCTCGCACACTACCGGCCAGCTATCCTCAATGTGATAATTCTGACCTCAGGTCTGCAATATCCTGTTCTGAGGTCACGGGAGTGATCCGGTCGACCATGCAGTTGGGGAATGTTACATGATCCTCGGTCCAGCCGACCAGATCCGGCTGGCATTCCCTGAGATATGTCATTAACATCTTCTTGCATACCTCGCCATTTTGCTGAATATTGTCGCAGGACAAAACAGTGAATCCTGGCGTACCATTTTTCTTTCTTAGAAGTATTGCAGCAGCAAGGTATCCGAATATGGTCCTGGGTTGGTCAGGATGATGAAGGTCCCATTGAATATCTGGTTCCGAAAATAAAAACTCCCCGGTCGAAGCATCATAGTTATAACCTCCTTCTGTGATGGTCAGGGAAACGATCTTCACTCCCGGATCGGAAATTTTCGATAATACTGCAGCGGGATCATCCGGAGCGTATAAATACTCAACAATGGAACCGATCACACGTATTACGAGCTTCCGTCCGGTTCTTTGACCACCAGTGTATACAGACCATCCTGTTGGGTAAGGGTTTCATACATTTCAGATCCCTGTCCAGTAAACAAATGCCGCAGATCCCCCAGTTTGTTTCCCCAAGGTTCATCAGCTGGTCCGTATAGAAAGCTTCATGGGCCCGGTGAAAATTCCCAACACCCACATGTACGATCCTGGTATTAATGCTTGACCGGTCATATTCCGGGACTTTTACCTTTCCCGAATCTGCGGGAGGTTTTTACCATTTAATCTGGTCATTGAATTCCTGCTCATTTATTCTGGAATCGTTGTAAGAAATACGGCAAGCACTATAATCAATCCTTTGATCACCTGTTGTGAATAGGCCGGTATAGTAAGCAGGTTCATAATATTGCCGATCATGCCAAGGATTAAAACACCCAGCAGGGTATTTACGGCAGATCCTTTGCCACCCATCAGGCTTGCTCCCCCGATCACCACTGCCGCGATGACATCCAGTTCCATCCCTAAACCTGTAACGGGCGAACCAACCGATGTTCTTGCCGTACTGACGATTCCTGCCAGTGCAGACAGTCCCCCGGCTATGGCATATACACTGTATTTATAGACCGCTACTTTGATCCCTGACAGTCGTACAGCCTCCTCATTGCTTCCAATGGCGATCACTATACGTCCAAATGCATTGTATTTCAGAAGAATGAATGTGATGATAAAAACGAAAAACATGATCAGTGCCGGATTGGGAATACCCATGAACTTACCGCCTCCAAAATCGGTCAGGACAGCGGAAGATTCACTAATAATTACCGGGGCTCCCTTTGAGAACATGAAACCCAGGCCGCGTACAATGGACATCATGGCAAGGGTAACGATAAAGGGTGCCAGCCGGTGAAAAGCGATCAGGTAGCCGGAAACAGACCCGGCAAATATTCCAACCAGGCCAGGGCTGCCAACACAGCAAAATATACCGGCATATGATGGGTAAACAGCCCGCATACTACACCGATCATCGCTACCACAGAACCTACGGAAAGGTCAATGCCACCGGTAAGTATAACCAGCAGCATACCCATGCTGATGATCCCGACCGGGGCCACCTGTCGTACCAGGTTCGATAGATTATTCGCTGTAAAAAAAGCATCCGAGACTATGGCAGATACCAGCAGCATGACCAGGAAAATCAAAACGGTATTATATTCCGTAATGAACGTCAGGAATTTTTTAATTTTCATTGTTTACTAAGCTCCTATGGCTAACCTTAAAATGTTTTCTTCTGAAAAATCCTTTTTACTCAATTCTCCCTGAATGGCTCCTTTTCGCATGACCAGGATCCGGTCGCAGATCCCCATCAATTCTTCGGCTTCTGAAGATACCAGAATGATGCCCGTACCCTGCCGGGAAAGCTCATTGATCAGATGATAGATTTCCACCTTGGCACCCACATCCACTCCCCGGGTGGGTTCATCAATCATCAGCACTTTGCACTGCCTGTTTATCCATTTGGCCAGGACCGTTTTTTGCTGGTTACCACCGCTTAATGTGGAGACAACCGTATTCTCACTGCTGGCTTGCACAGAAAGCTTTTCCATAAGCACTGCGGACGTTATCCTTTTCTTTTCCGAATTGAATAAAGCCAAGCTTATTGGTGATGCCTTTCATATTGGCCAGGCTTATATTTTCTTTCACCGAAAGAGAAAGAATTGCACCATGCTGCTTACGGTCCTCCGGCACTAAACCTATTCCTGTCCTGATGGCCTCGTAAGGTGAATTTATCCGGCTGCTTTTTTCCGGTAATGAATATTTCACCACGTTTACGTTTATCTGCTGCACCTATCGCTCTTAAGAGTTCAGTCCTTCCACTGCCTACCAATCCTGCAATACCGAGTATTTCACCCTCATTGACAGAAAGCGTCACACTATTTTCCTGACCTTCGGGTACAATGTCCTCTGCCTTCAGTAATTCCCGACCTGTAACAGGCTGCCGTTCCGGGAACATAGTATCCAGCGACCTTCCGAGCATTAATCGTATCAATTCGTCTTTGCTGGTGCCGGCAATCGGCAGGCTTTCTCCTGAAGTGCCATCCTTTAACACAGTCACCCTTCCGGCGATCTCAAACACTTCCTCGAGGTGATGAGTAATATAAATAATAGAAACGCCTTCTTTTCTGAGCCGATCAAGTGTATTGAAAAGTTTCTGAATTTCGTGCGAACCGAGAACGGCAGATGGCTCGTCCAGGATCAGTATTTTTACATCCTCCGACAATGCCTTCGCAATCTCAACGATCTGTTGATGGGCAATGCTGAGATTTCGGACTTTCGCTGCAGGATCAATATGGAATCCGATACTGCTGATGAGTTCTTCGGCTTTCCTTTTCAGTATGCCCCACCTCATCCAAAAGCCATTGGAACCCAGCTGACTTAAAAAGATATTTTCGGCAACCGATAAGTCCGGGACCAGTGAAAATTCCTGGTATATAATGCCAATGCCAAGTTTCTTACTGTCATGGGTTGATTGAATATGGCCTCCTGGCCGTCAATCACTATTCTCCCGTCGTCTCTTGATACTGCACCGGAAAGAATCTTCATCAGGGTGGATTTACCGGCACCGTTCTCGCCCACAAGGGCATGAATTTCTCCCGGGTTTACCTTCAGGGTAACATTTTTCAGGGCGGCTATTCCCCCATAGGATTTTGATATATTCAGCAGTTCTACGCGGTACACAGATGCGATTCTTTACTACCCTTAAAGGATCTTGCCGATCACCCCATTAAAACAATGCACTGGGATCATAATATTCTTCCACATTTTCTTTGGTAATCAATACAGCCGGTGTATGGATCACTCTGTCCAGTCGCATGCCGTTTTTATACCTTACCACCGATTCCACGACCAGTCGGGCCAGTTCACCCGGACTGTTAAGGGCTGTAGCTCCGTATTTACCCTGTATAATCAGTTCATATGCCTCCTTCTGTCCATCATAGCCAACCACCAGGACATCGTCTGCTTTCCCGGACTCCTCAATGGCTTTCAGCGCACCCATGGCCATGGCATCATTTTCAGCTACCAGGAGATTCACATCGGGATGAGCCGAAAGTATATCTTCCATGGCTTCAATACCGCCAAGCAGGGTCCAGTTTCCCCATCCCTGTGCAACTATATTCAAATCGGAATTACCACGGGTCATCAACTGTGATTCAGTGAAACCCTCAAAAAAACCTAAACGTTTAGCCTGTCCGACCGGATTGCCCTGGCTGCCACTGATCAGGGCCACATTTATATCCTTGCTGCTCAGCTTATTTACTGCCCATTCTCCTATCAGCCAGCCATTTCCCTCATTGGAAGCCTGAACGCTTGTAATATAATCAGCCGTTTCATCTATCTGGCTGTCAACGATAAATACCGGGACTCCTGATTGAGATGCGGCATTCACGGCGGGAACCAGTGCTTTGTGGTCCAGGGGATTCAGGATCATAATATTGACACCGGAGGTAATCAGGTCTTCCATGGAAGTAATCTGCCTGACAATATCATCCTGTCCGTCGGCCATTACGAATTGCATTCCGTATGCCTTTGCATAATCTTCTATATACTTGGAAAGCACCACATAAAAAGGGGCGTTAAGTGAGGGAGTAGAATATCCTATGGTGATACCTGAAAGGTCTGTTTCACTTTCTATGGTATTTAAAAGCCGGGTATCCACAGCTTCATTTTCAGATTCCCGGGGGTGCATTACACGCAGTCAATACAAATAAAGCTATTGTAATGTACAGCCATGAACGGGCCATTACCGTCATAAGGTTAATCATCAGATCAAACTTAGCATAAATAAGAATACATTAAAACGGAGCTAAGTAAAGATAAAAGTACACTGTTTATATCTAAATTACTCTTTATTCCTCTGCTTTACAAGATTTGCGACTTCTTTCATCCTTTCATACTTTCCATATATAAATGGTTAATAATTATTGCTCAAACTCTATTGTCTCCCTGGTTTCACCGCATTTCAGCATTTCATCTCCGAAATAGGGATTTTCAATTTCTTTAATGTTGCTTAGCCAGTAAGCACCTTTGTCGCCATTTGCCATAGGGCAATATTGATAATAAATAATACCCTGGTGAAGGCCGAATTCTTTAACACTGGCGTACAGGGCATCATTGAATTCAGCAAATGAAAGCCTCTGGGAAGAAATATTATTGCTGGTGGAAATTGAAACAATTTCTGATTCAAGCAATTCCAAATATTTCATCCAGGTCATATGCGCATCACCTTTCAATAAATCCATATCAACTCTTTGTAGACTGGATTTCACTTTCTCCGCACTCTTTCTAACCTCATTCTCGTCAGAAGAAACGAAAGCATCCAACAGGAAAGAATAGGCATCATACACCCCCTGTAACTGTTTTTTGAATTCCATACTGACTTCAATGGTTTCTCCGCCAGGATTCATCATGCTGGGTTTGCCCTCCAACTGAGCTGCAGCATCAATCTTAAATACCCCGTTAACAGCAATTACTTCTCCTTCCGTTAATCCGTCGGAAACCACATAAAAGCTGCCAGCCTCTGGTCCCAGGGTGATTTCCCTGTATAAAAATGAAGGGGAGTCTCTTTCAGGCAGACTGACATATACAACTGCTCTTTTCCCCGTCCACAGAATGGAAGATTTCGGTATGAGAAGTTGATCTGACGATGCTGCAATTTTCGAATGAAGCAATCCATTTGCAAACATTTCAGGTTTCAGCTTAAATCCTTGATTTGGTAATTCAATACGCACACTGGCAACCCTGGTTTTGGGATTAATGACTGGATCTATGAAGGTGACCCTTCCCTCATAGGTTTTACCTGGGAGGGACTGTAAGGTTAGTTCCACATGATCTCCGGTATTGATCCATGGAAGGTCGCTTTCATATGCATCAAGCAGGACCCAAACCCTGGAGAGATCGGTAACCTGGAAGAGTGCAGTTCCTTCCTTTACATAATCACCAAGAGCCACATGACGCATCATCACAGTACCTGAAATAGGAGAAAGTATATCAAAGTATAGCCGGGGCTCGCCCTTTTCTTCTATATCATTGATTTGATCCTCAGTCAGATCCCACAGCTTTAGTTTAGCCCTGGCTGACGTGTAGAAAGACGGTCTGCTCTCCTTGAAGGCGATGGCTTCCAGCAATTCCCTTTGAGCAGTAATCAGATCAGGAGAATAAATGGTGGCCAATTTCTCACCCATTTGAACATCCTGCCCGGTGAAATTCACAAATAACTTCTCAATTCTTCCACCAAATCTTGCAGTTAATTCCGCGATATTTCTTTCATCGGCATGGACTTTCCCCTGCAGATAAAGTGTCTTCTGCGGAGTTCCCTTAGACACAACCATGGTTTGGATTTCAGCCAGTTTTGCAGCAGATTCTGTCAAGACTATTTCATCCGGATCAAAATCCTCACCTGTTGACTGAGCTGTTGTAACAGGAATCAGGTCCATGGCGCAGATAGGACACTTGCCTGGTTTATCCTGTCTTATTTGAGGATGCATGGAGCAAGTCCATGTGG
>CAVZPP010000022.1:0-12144 GCA_963777115.1 uncultured Bacteroidaceae bacterium
AATTCCTTAACACCGATTCAATATAAAGCCCGCTGCCACCACAGAGCATGGGTACCTTTCCTCTGCCGGCAATCCGTTCATAAATACGTTGAAAATCCTGCTTGAACAGGAAAACATTGTATTCCTGCCCTGCATCAAGAATATCTACCAGGTAATAAGGAACAACCGACTCCCCAACCCTGTAATCATCATAATCCTTCCCGGTCCCAATATCCATGCCCCGGTAAACCTGTCTTGAATCGGCACTGATGATCTCTCCGCCTATCCTGCAGGCCAGTTGAGCCGCAAATGCGGTTTTACCTGCAGCAGTGTGACCGAGAACCGTAACCAGATCGACCTTGCGTTTTGTCATTATTCCCAAATATACCAATTAACCGTTTTTCTTTACCTTTGCGGGCAATATAGTATGGCCAACAGGATCAACATAAAGAACAAGAAGGCATACCACGATTTCGAAATCCTGGAAAAATATGTTGCAGGACTTCAGCTTCAGGGGACAGAGATCAAATCCATCAGGATGGGAAAAGTTAGCCTTGTGGAATCCTATTGTGTGTTCGAGAACAATGAACTCTATGTAAGAGGTATGCAGATAGCAGATTATGCATGGGCCAGTTTCAATAACCATGTTCCGGGCCGTGACAGGAAACTGTTGCTAAACCGTCAGGAGCTTAAAAAACTCCAGAGGAAAGTCCGGGAGAGTGGCCTCACTATTATTGCGCTCAGGCTGTTTGTATCTGAATCCGGTTTCGCAAAACTGGAAATTGGCCTGGCCAGGGGGAAGAAAGAGTACGATAAAAGGGAGACTATAAAACGTAAAGATGCCCAGCGCCAGCTGGACCGCCTTCAGAAAATCAAGTAAAACTTCTACTGTGAGAAGAAAAACTGGTTGAGTTCTCTCAATTCTTCGAGATCCAGATCAAGCTGGAAATCGAAATAGAGATCAACCGTTTTAAGCAACTCATCGAATGAGATATAGCTGTCTCCGTTTTCATCAAGAGGTTTAAACCTTTCCGGGATTTCCACTGCCGAAGAAATCCTGTATTCTCCACGGATTATATCCAGGTAGGCGGATACATTCCCGCGAGCCATGGCCTCATTTCGTTTTTCCATTTCCAGAAGAAATCCTTCTTCAGATACGGTTACTCCCTCATCATCAACCCAGGCACCCTGAGCAGTAGCCGGTTCTTTATCCAGGTAATCCGGAACTCCATCCATATCCCTGTCCAGGGGACAACCCAGGGTATCCACTTCAACGCCATAGGGAGTGCCAGGGCATCGGTCTGTTACATCCAGGACAAAATCCCCGTCCTCATCGTCAAAAAAGAGGGGATCAAACTCCACATCAGCAAACATGAGATCCACGGTCTTTGTGGCCGGGTCAGAAAACAGGTCAAACTGAATGGAAAGATGGGAGAAAAGAAATCCGTCATTTCCCTTTGCACCCTTGATAAAGGTCCCCTCGTAAGACACATTATCCAGCACATCGGAAAAGGTATAATGGTAAGACATTCCAAGGCTGAAAAATGCCCGCCTGTCGATCCTGAAATGCAAACCCAGGCCAACGGGGATCCCGAAGGAGGACTGACTATAGTTACCCAGTTGATGTACCTTTCTCTCCCATAAACGCAAATCGGTTTCATACAGGTAATCCCTGTATATTAAATTGGCCTGGGAAGGGTCAGCAGTCATCTCATCGAGATCCCTGATGGTTCCGTCTGACCAGTAATGATAAGGATTTTCATTGGTGTCTTTCAGGTCCCCCTTGGCACTGAAGTTGATATTCTCCAATCCGAGAGAAACATAGGGCCTCAACAGGGACGCGGCAGGAATGAAATGGCCAAACCTGTATTCAACGTTGAGTCCAATGGAATAGAGATCTGTTTCAAAATTCAGGTTACGGGTAAAATCCTCATAAGAATATTCATTGCCGGTCATCCGCCCAAGCATGAAATTGAAATTGGCTACAAAATAATGGTTCTTTCTATCGATAAAGGTGGCAACATTTACCTGTCCGGCATGGTTGCCCAAAACCGGAAGGTTCAAAGTATTCCTAACGTCACCGTGAAAATTAAGCACCCCGTAAGAGAATGATACTACAGGTTTGTATACAGGGTTCTCGACACTGTCCACCCGCTGTAAAAGTGAATCAAAATCAATCTCCTGTCCATAGGTGAAAATGGGAGAAATTGCGATGGCTATAAAAAAGAACCTGTATGAAAGTATCCTTAACACCTGGTTGATCAGTTACCCGAAATAATTATCTTGTGCTTGAAACGGGGATTCGTTTACCATCCCGGTAAGCAACGATGAATGCTCCCTTTATATCAGGTAATTTTTCAACCTGCTTCTTATAGGATAAAGCCTGTCCGTAAGTCTGAAACGAACCGGCAGTATACTTGAATAATCCATTGTGCTCTTCCACAAACACCTCTCTGTCTACACCTGCATTCCTGAAGTGGGTGCGTCCATCAAATGACCTCCGGTTGGCCGAAAGTTGTATCCTGAAATAGACTCCTGTTCCTGAAGAGAGCACTCTTGTCCCCTTAATGGATCCACCTGAATTACCAGATGTTCCTGAGGATCCGGAACCGGTTGAACTCACTGATCCCGCTTTTGATACCGGTTGCCTGCTGGTTACAGGATCTGGTTTTGTTTCAATTACGGCTGGTGTTTTGACCGGTTCTTTCTGAGCTACCTGATCCGATTTTTTCGCACCGCTTGGTATCTCCCCTGTCAGCAGAAGATTTTGTTTCTCAGTAAGGGTGAGATCCTCAAGGGCCACATTCAGTTCTTTAACCTCAGCAAGTTTATTCTCATTTCCGTCGTTATAAGTGAGAAGCCCTTCAATCACCATAGTTCCCTGGGATTCACCACTTTTGGGTAACAACCTGTAGATAACCTCAAATTCAGATCTTCAGGTAGCTTCATCCAGATAAATTTAACTGTAGAGGCTGCAAATGATACAATCCCGTTGTATGAATCAACCTCCTCAAACATATATCCAGCTGGAATTGTTTCTTCAATCTTGGCGTATTTACTTCCGGTGGGATTCTTAACCAGCAGTTTTACAAAGTAGCCGCCCGAGCCCAGTAAAATTGGCTTTCTGCCGAATGACCATTGCAAAGGCTTCTTTCTCTTTACTGGCAGGGGCTGCAAAGTGAACCGCCTTTAAAATCCTTAATATCTACGATCAACCCCGGATCAATCGATGAACTTGGAATGATATGTTATTTCGGAGGATTTTTCAAAATTCAGGAATTTGCGCTCTTCCTCCACAACATAAGCGAATACTCCCCCGAGAATGAACGAGCCTTTAAGTCTTTCATTCACCATAATATTGTATGAAACTTTAACTTCCTTATCTTCTGGCAACTTCAGCCAGATAATCCTGATGCGCTGATTATCAAAACTAAAGTCAGCATTTGGAGAACTAATATTGATGGCAGTCAATCCCAGAGGGAGATCCTGGGAAAAGCGGGAGTAATCAGTAAGAGATCCCTTATCGATGGTAACCGTAACAGTGAATTCTGATCCTGCATTCACCTGATCCGGATGATCAATGGATATATCCACCTCCTGCCCCTGAAGAGAAAATGAAAGCAGAACATGGACATGACGAAACAATAGAAAAACTTCTTCATCATAGGAATTAGCTGAATTTTGTTACAATGTACAAAATAATTTCTCAAAATTTCCCGGAATTACTAACACTCCAACGTCCGGGACATTTTAGAAATTAGGGCTCAGCAGGTACTTTGCGTAAAATTTATTGATCACATCAACAGCTTCATCTGCAGTATCAACAATGGTAAACAGGTCCATATCCTCCGGACTGATGTTCTTCTGTTCCATCTGTACCACATCTCCTATCCAATCCACAAGTCCTTTCCAGAAATCCGTCCTACAAGTACAATCGGGAATTTGCCGATCTTACCTGTCTGGATCAGGGTTGCGGATTCAAAGAACTCATCAAAGGTGCCAAAACCACCGGGAAGTACAATAAATCCCTGGGCATATTTCTGAAACATCACCTTTCTGACAAAAAAATGCTTGAAAGTAATCAGCTTATCATGATCAATATAAGGATTTGAACTTTGCTCAAAAGGCAGATGAATATTCAGCCCCACACTGATTCCATCTCCCCTTCTTTGCTCCTTTATTGGCAGCTTCCATAATACCGGGTCCGCCTCCCGTAATAACGCCATAACCCGATTCTGGGTAAGTTTATAGGCAATCTCCTCTGCAAGTATATAATACTTGTGATCCTGCTTGGTCCTGGCCGATCCGAAAATGGAAACACAGGGACCGATGGAGGCCATTTTTTCAAATCCTTCAACAAATTCTGCCATGATCTTTAAATATCTGCCAGGAATCGGAGGTTTTGATCTCATTCCATGTCTTTTGGGTAAAAGCTTTTTTAATTTTATCTTCACTTGAGCCCATAGCATTGTAGTTATTACTTAACGTCCATTACAATTTAGTGATTTTATTCCAATCCCAACTCCTCTCTTAGGAAATTCCCGGTATAGCTTTCCTGCTCACTGGCCACCTCTTCGGGTGTTCCGGTGGCAAGATAGTTCCTCCAAGGCTTCCACCCTCTTTTCCCAGGTCGATGATATGATCCGCCACTTTAATAACATCCATGTTATGCTCAATCATAATAACACTATTTCCCCTGTTAACAAGCCGGGAAATTACATCCAGCAAAACCCTGACATCTTCAAAATGAAGTCCGGTTGTAGGTTCATCAAGAATATAGAGTGTTTTACCGGTATCTTTTTTGCTAGTTCGGCTGAAAGCTTTACCCGCTGGGATTCCCCCCCTGAAAGTGTTGTGGAGGGCTGACCAAGCCGAATATACCCCAGACCAACATCCTGAAGAGTTTTTAGTTTTCTGAGGATGGATGGGACACTGGCAAAAAACTCAACTGCCTGGTTGATAGTCATCTTCAACACATCGTTAATGTTGCTGTCCTTATACCGAACCTCCAGGGTTTCCCTGTTATAACGTTTTCCATTGCAGCTTTTACACTGCACATAAACATCAGGAAGAAAATTCATCTCAATGG
Organism: uncultured Bacteroidaceae bacterium; assembly: GCA_963777115.1. Taxonomy (GTDB): domain Bacteria; phylum Bacteroidota; class Bacteroidia; order Bacteroidales; family SM23-62; genus SM23-62. The sequence goes on from CAVZPP010000022.1 coordinate 5,069, forward strand.
TCTGCACTCCCGCTCCCCCACATGTTTCACATCTGCCACCCTTTAACATTAAATGAAAACCGGCTGGCTTTAAATCCCCTGATCTTGGCATCGGGTGTTTGCTCGAACAGTTTCCTGATATCACTGAATACACCTGTATAGGTTACCGGATTGGACCGGGGGGTTCTACCCAGGGGTGATTGATCGACTTCGATGACCTTATCAATATGCTCAAGGCCCTTCAAGTGAATCGAAAGGAAGAGGATCCTTATTGGACTTATAAAGCTTCTGACTTAGAATGGGATGCAGAGTTTCATTGACCAGTGTTGATTTTCCACTCCCGCTAACTCCGGTAACACAAATAAATTTACCCAGAGGGAAAACTACATTAACACTTTTCAGGTTATTACCGCTGGCTCCCTTAATCAGCAGCGATTTGCCGTTTCCCTTCGCGTCGTTTCTCCGGAATGGCAATAATCTTCGTGTGATTCAGATATCGGCAGTCAGCGTTTTGCTTCCAGGATCTCTTCGGGGATCCTGCGGCAACCAATCTCCCCCCAATCGGCCGGCACCAGGCCCCAGATCAACTACATGATCGGCCGAAAGTATCATTTCCTTGTCATGCTCGACAACAATCACCGAATTACCCTGGTCACGAAGCTTCTGAAGAGATGCTATGAGTTTCGTTATCCCTCTGATGCAGGCCAATACTGGGTTCATCAAGGATATACAGCACATTGACCAGTCTGGATCCGATTTGAGTGGCCAGCCTGATGCGCTGACTCTCTCCCCCTGAAAGGAACGTGCACTCCGGTCAAGAGAAAGATAATTCAGTCCTACATCCAAGCAGGAAACCCAGCCTGCTCCTTATCTCTTTCAGAATATCCCTTGCAATTGATATTCTGACGTGTCGGTAAGATCCTTTTCTAAATCCGTCAAACCACTCAGCCAAGTTCACCAATATCCATGGCCGAAAGTTCCGAGATATTTTTCTCGTTAATCCTGAAATAGAGCATCTCCGATCTTAAGCCGGGTACCATTGCAATGCTGGACAGGTCACTTTTCGAATAAACTGCTTGCCTGCTTTCTGTGGTTCCTTCCATTATTCTCCGTTGCGTTGCTTTGAACATGGTTGATGATCCCATCGAAACTCAGAAAATAATTGGAGGTTGCTCCCAAGGGGTGTATTCTGAAATTTCAGAGGTTCTTCAGATCCATAAAGGATGCAATGCATTGCCTCTTCAGGAATCTCCTTTACAGGGGTATCCAATGTAAATCCATAACGGGTGGCAATAGCCTCCAGTTGCCAGAATATCAGTGCATTCCGATAAAACCACAGGGATCAGGGCCCCCTTTCGTATGCTTTTTGAATCATCCGGGATGATCTTTCGGATATCAACATCATTGATGGTTCCAAGTCCGTTGCAGTGTGGACAGGCTCCCTGTGGGGAATTGAACGAAAAACTATGAGGGGCAGGTTCATTATAGGAAATCCCGGAGGTAGGGCACATAAGCTGACTGGAGAAATATCGTGGCTCCTTCCCGTCCTTTTCAAGGATCATGGTCACCCCTTTGCCCTGTTTCATAGCCGTGGACAGCGATTTTTTCAGCCTTGCACGATCCTTCTCACGGGCTACCAGCCTGTCAATGACAACTTCTATATCATGGTTCTTATACCGGTCTATCCTCATGCCCTGCACCACCTCCTCAATTTCCCCATCTATCCTGGCATAGATAAATCCGTTCCTTCTGATCTGCTCAAACAATTCCCGGTAATGTCCTTTTCTTCCCCTGACAACAGGAGCAAGACATATATCTTTTTATCGGTAAAGTGAATCCAGGATGATGTCAAGTATCTGATCTTCGGTGTACTTTACCATCTTCTCTCCGGTTACATATGAATATGCATCGGATACCCTGGCAAAAAGGAGCCTGAGAAAATCATAAATCTCAGTAACTGTTCCAACAGTGGATCGCGGATTCTTATTGGTGGTTTTTTGTTCAATGGAAATAACCGGGCTCAATCCGGTAATTTTATCCACATCGGGACGTTCCATGTTGCCCAGGAATTGACGGGCATATGAATTCAGTGTTTCGATATACCTGCGCTGCCCTTCAGCATAAATAGTGTCAAATGCCAGGGATGATTTCCCACTTCCACTCATCCGGTAATTACAGTTAATTTATTCCTTGGAATGGTGACATCAATGTTCCTCAGGTTGTGCACACGTGCACCCAGAACTTCTATATACAGTGCTTTCTTTTTCACTATTTCTCCCAGGCATCCGGTCGTCGATAACCCTTTTGCGGTAGCAGTATTTCGTAGTTTTGCCCTGGTATTGGTCAGTCTTATTATCCCGTAACCAGGGATTAAGATATTTAAGGATTTTATAATTGGTTTCCCGTGATTTGGCAAAATCAGCAAAATCGGCCACCGCAGAATCCACAGTTGTGCTGTATACACAGGAATTTCGGGATACAGGTCCTTTTCCGAAAGGTAAACCCATAGGCAGAAGGATCTTCAAAAATAAGTTTGAAAGCCACAACCCTGTAAATATACCTGGCTGTTTCTTCATTGAGCAAAAGGTCGTAATAGTTTTCCGTTTTCTGCCTGTCGATCTGACGATCCACTCCTCTTCGGCCTGCATTGTACGAAGCTGCTGTCATGGTCCAGTTCCCGTATTTCTGGTAAGATTCGATCAAATACTTGCAGGCAACCTCCGTGGATTTTACTACGTGATACCTTTCATCCACTTCAGCTCCCACTTCAAGCCCGTATTCCATGGCGGTCCCTTTCATCAACTGCCAGAATCCCACAGCCTTTGCCGGAGATACTGCCTGTGACAGGCCACTTTCTGCTACTGCCAGGTATTTGAAATCGTCAGGGACCAGATTCGCCCTCAACACAGCTTCTATCTGGGGAAAATATCGGTTGGCCAGTTTGAGCAACCTTATGGTCTGAGAATGAAAATAGGTATTGGATAACAATTCTCTGTCCAGTGATTCCTTCACGTCGAACAAGTCCAGGGGCATATTCTCACCTGCAAAAGTAACCTGTTCCGGCATCTCAGCGCCATACACCGAATAGACATCCCTGCCTTCCGGAAAAACAGGATCATCATCAATACCCGCCTGAATATCCGGTTGTAGCAATCAATATGGCCATAAAGCCAGTTGCCATCAATAATCCTAAAAAAATATAGTGCCGGGTTCTTCTTCTCCTGTAATTCCTTTCCATGAACCATAAGTTATTTTGTTTGCCCCACTGCTTTTCACCAGTACCCTCATCCTGTGAAAATCAATCCACAAAATTACTGAATTGTTTTCATTCACCTAAGGAATGGAATAAGATAGTTGGAAAACAAATGAAACCTCAGTTGGTTCTCTGTCCGGGTTTCAGAACATATAGCTCAGTCCCGTATAGATTCCAAAAGTATAGGGACGTGTAGAAGGTAATGAAGAGTCGTTAATGGAGTTAAGGAAATATCTGAATCTCGGTTCCATCATCAGACTGAAGTGCTCCTTAATATGATAGATCATCCCAAAGCCCAGCATTTCCCGAATAATTGACACTCCTGATGTTCGTCAGATACCCAATATCTGAATATCCCTCCGGAGTTTCCATGGATACATAGTTATTTACCAGAAGGTTGGTACTCATTCCGCCCACCAGTTGCATCTCAATACTTCTGTCTATCAATGTATACCGCAGATTCAAAGGGACTTCCAGGTAGTCCAGATGCTGACGGATTCCCTGACCTGCATTTAATTCAGAAGATTCAAAGAGTCAAGGGTATTCGCTTCACTGGCTGCATTCAACTTATAATTGTTCACATAAATATCCCCCGAATTAGATACAATGTTTCCAACCGAGTTAGAGATAGCCTTCACGTTAGAACGGTTTGCGTTGGCACCCATGGGCGCAAAATCAAATGATTGTTCAAAAAGTTGTATACCAGGAGAACCAATTGATACTCCCATCTTGTTAAAAAAGATACCTGATTCAATAGCCAGTCTTTTGCCGGCCCTGTAACCCACCTGGATACCTCCAGCATAGGAAACCAGGCCCGATTCATGCCCGGCTGCCCCATTTATGGCGAAGCCTCAGCATCCCGAAAGCTGTATAAGGGGCGACAATGAGGCTCCCAGAACCCAGCGTTTATCCCTGACCTGTTCATCCCCAAATTCATCTCCCGGATCCAGGGAAGGCTCCGGAACTAGATCAGGTTCTATACCCTGTAATAGCGACAACCTGTTCTCCCGTTGTATGGTCGGATAATTCACCCGTAACTCCATCCTGATCCATATCCTGCACCACCTCTGAATTATGTTCCCCAATCCCTTCACTGATTCTCCATTATCCTGTCGGAAATACCGGAATTCTCTTTTTCAGGACTGACGGAAGCCTCTATCCTCCGGACAAACTGGAAACTGCGTCGGGATAAGTCGGTTGCTCCTCCTTTTCATGAAAAATATGGAATGCCTGGGCATCTTTTACTGCCCCTTGCGGGCCTGCGGCCCTATTGCTCATTCTCCATGGTTTCCTCCCTGGCAATCTCTTCAAAAGTTTGAAACACCCTTTCCTCCAGTTTTCCGCCCTGGTTCGATGATCCGCCTGTATCGGTAATATCAACTTCAGAAATTCCAGTTTCGGCCGGTATTTCCGTGCTAAAATAGTTAATACCCAGGGTCACAGCCAGGGCAATGGTAGCTGCTGCTGAAAGTCCAATGATAATCCATACCACGTCTGTTCCGGCCACCCAGCCGGGCAGAGATGGAATCCCACACCTTTTCCGGGGGATCCGCCTGGAAGTTGCCAAGTTTATCCTTCAGAAATCCTTTTCTGTTATTTAATTGATCATTCATCTTACTATCTCTGAACCATAAATGCTTTTAATCTTTTCCTGTAAAATGGCCCGGGCCCTTGAGAGGTTAGACTTGGAAGTTCCTATCGAAATCCCAAGTTCTTCGCTTATCTCCTGGTGACTGTATCCTTCGATGGCATAAAGGTTGAAAACCATGCGATACTTTGGCGACAGTGTCTGAATCAGCTTTACCAGTTCCTGAGAGGTCAGGATGTCAAAATTCCGTCATTGTCTCTTCCTGAACCTCTTCTCTAACATCATCAACCCGCTGAAGGATTACATGGCTCCTGTATTTCTCAAGGGCCGTATTGATCATTACCCGCCTGATCCACCCGGAAAAGCAGCCGGATTTTTCACCTGATCCAGCTTATTAAATACTTTAATAAACCCCTCCTGCATAATGTCCTGTGCATCTTCTTCACTGGACGCATACTGCAGGCAAATACCATACATAGCAGAAGCAAACCTTGGTATAGAGCGCCTCCTGACTCTTGGGTTTACCCCTCTTACATCCTTTTAATATTATATCCAGTTTTTCTGCCAATCCAGTTTTCCTCCAGTGACAAATTTATGCAAATTGGCAGGATATTACATCCTTAGAATACAACCGTATGATGATGCAGCCAAAGAAAGGTTGCGTTATGACAAACGCAACCTAGGCAGACAAGATCGTCTTTAACAAAGTGAATCAGTCTGTATATACAATATCTGAACACTTAATCCGTAAATGTAATACTGAACGAAAATGAAACATACAATAAATATGCTGATAGTGGCAATCGACGTTGGCATTTTCACTGCCGGATGCAACAAGGACATAGACGATCCGGTTTTTGACTATAATCTGAAATCAGCAAAAGTAATCGAAACCAATAACAGTTTCGGACTGGAACTGCTTCAGCAGGTGTTTTCCAGAGAGGATACACCCAATATTATGATCTCGCCGGCTTCGGTTAGCATCGCACTGGGAATGGCGTATAACGGAGCTGAAACAACCACCATGGATGCATTCGAACAGGTACTTAATTATGAGGGAGTTACACGGGAAGAAGTCAACGAGATTACCAAAGAACTGATCAATGTGCTGGTCACAAACGTGAAGGGTAATCTCCTCGAAATTGCAAATTCAATGTGGTATGATGAAGGATTCCCGGTTGAACAGGAGTTTATCGACCTGAATACCAACTATTACGATGCGGAGGTGCGTGCACTTGATTTCAGGAATGCCAGCGCTGTGAAGACCATTAACGACTGGGTCAGCGACAAGACCAATGGCAAGATCGACGAGATCATTGAAGCCATCGATCCGGCTATGGTGATGATCCTGATCAATGCCATCTATTTTAACTGTGTGTGGGAAGTTGAATTCGATCCGAAGGATACCAATAAACAGCCCTTCTACACAGGAAGATAATCAGCTATTTGGCCAGGTTGATATGATGAGGCTTGAGAGTACATTTAATGCTGCATTTACTGAAGACTTCAGTGCAGTTGAGTTGCCTTATAAGAATAAAAAATTCAGTATGTTCCTGTTTCTTCCGCCGGAAGGAAGCTCTGTGAATGAACTGGTGGAAAAACTGGATGGAGATACATGGAGCAGCTGGCTGGAAGAATTTTCCGAAAGGAAGGACTTCACAGTTTCAATGCCCAAATTCAAGTTTGAATTTGAACGTTCCCTGAGGAGGACCTGATGGATATGGGGTTGAAAATTGCCTTCACTGATCAGGCCGACTTTTCCGGAATCAGTTCAATCGCAGTGCTGATTGGCGATGTGATCCACAAAACCTATATCGATGTGAATGAAGAGGGTACCGAGGCAGCTGCCGTAACAGCGGTCGTATTTGAACTTACCTCTGCGGGACCTGCAAATGCGCTTCGGCTGGACCGTCCATTCCTGTTTGCCATAACAGAGAATTCCAGTAAATCCATTCTGTTTATGGGAAAGGTTTCCCAGCCGGAACATGCAGAATAGTTTCCCGCCTTTATAAAACTGAAAGAGAGCGTACCTTCTGATACACTCTCTTTTTTCGTATGCCCGGGAGGAAGCCTATGAAAGTTTGCAAAGCAAAGTTTTTAAGCTACGAGTGGGCATACAAAAAATATATGTGGCTTATGAATTCCTATTATTGGGTTGGGTATAATTCATAGGTATGTGAAGGATTGATAACTCATGGTCCAGATAAAGGGGAATACGAAAAAGATCCCTCCAATTACTGCACCTACATCCACTTG
>CAVZPP010000023.1:0-60307 GCA_963777115.1 uncultured Bacteroidaceae bacterium
CGTATCATCCAGTTCTGATGCTGTTATACCGGCTCCTGAGAAATATATAGTATTGCCGTCAACAACAGGATATTCACCTGCCTCCCTATCAGGGGATAGCCGGTTTTCGATTCATACATACGGGTCATTCGCTCCCTGTGGTGATTGAAAAAAACCAGGTCATTCCCACATGTGAATGCGCCTCCTGTTTTCCCGCTCGCTGCAAGGTGATAATAAAGCTCCTCCCCTGTCTTCAGATCAAATGCAGCAGGAACTGATCGCCCTCCGGCAACAAGCAGCCGGTCTCCACTGATTGTAAAAGTTCCCTGTGGAGCTACATCTGCAAATGCCGGGGACCGGTGTGGCTGAAGTATATAGTTACTTCCGGTACCTTCGTTTTTCCAGACTATCTCTCCGGTTTCCGCATTGATGGCATAAATAAAAGTTCCCATCATAGGGAAAATACTGGCAGCAGTATAGATAATATTATCTTTAATAACAATGCCCCCCCTGGCAGGCCACATTGATATCAATCGTTTATTCCCCAGCAGTTTATTTGGTGCCGGGGCAAGGGATAATTTCCAGACAAGAGATCCGTTATCTGCATCCAGGCAATAACAATTTCCATCATCACTGGTAAAATATATATTGCCATTATTTGCAGCCAATGGCAATCTTACCGGTCCATCCGCATAATAATGCCATAACTCTTTTCCCGAATTGATATCCAGCGCAATCAACTTTATCCTGATCATTAAATCCCAGGAATATCTTATTGTCTGCAACAATAGGTTCAAATACCCTGTCAAATTGCATCAGGTTCTGGTTCAAAGGATCATCCCATACCGGAGTCCTTGGAGAATAATTTACCTGCCACTGAAGAAATAATTTATCTGCCAGTTGCTCTGGAGTTGAAGCGGAGCGCCCATGGTCAAACCTCCACATGGACCAGTTGTGAACTTGTGCTTCGGCCTGTAAAACAAACAGGCACAGGATAACGCTGAGAGATAATTTCATAGTAAATATGGATTGCTAATGTTGAGGTGGAAATTTTTTATAATCAACTATCCTCGAAGGATTCGAGGACTCAAATATATGTAAAAAGAAAAGTAAATTCGAGCGGGTAATTCACGTCAAATATATACATAGAATTTTGGGTTTACAAGTATCCGCATAATTGCTTTTTGACCTTTTTATTCAAAGAGTTTTCCGCATTAATGCAGGAATATATAGCTTTGCGCAAACCAATATAGTGAATATGAACATACGTTACCTGCGGATTTTCTCAGCAATTTTTTTACTTCTATTGACACATTCGAAAGGTCTGGTTAATGCTCAGGATCAATCCAGGATAATCAGGGGTTTTGTTGTCAATGCCAATACCGGCAGCCCGGTCCCGGATGCAACGGTCTACATTGAAGGAACCGGGACCTATACCACTTCTGATCCGGGTGGAGTATTCGAAATTATAACACTTCCGGATGGGAAATTCAGGCTGATAGCCTCCTGTATAGGGTATAAAGCACTGGGAAAAGATATCGACCCCTCCCGGGATAGCCTGGTAAATATTGTGTTGAGACTGACGGAGGATCCGAAAGAAATTGGACAAGTGGACATCGTCAGGACCAAAAGAAAATGGGAGATCCTCAACACACCGACCATGGAACCATTGTCCATTGGTCTTTCAACAACAACCATATCTTACGATGAGATCAGGCTTACTGCCTCCAGGACAGTAATTGAAGCCATGGCATATTCCCCTGGTGCTTTCATAGAAACACGGGGCAGAAAAGTGAAACAGTTTTTCTCTGTAAGGGGACAGAAATACCCCTACCCCGAATATTCAATTAACGGGGTATGGCAACGCGAATTCCACGAAACACCATACTTTTTTTCTTCCGGTAATGTGGAGAAAATTGAAATAATCCGCTCAAGTGCTGCATTGTTGCACGGATTGTCAGGTATGGCAGGCATGGTCAATATTGTAACTAAAAAATATACGAAACCCGAAACTGCTGCCGAACTGGAGTATGGCACATTTAATTCATTGCATTCCTTTTTATCTCACAGCGGACAGCAAAAGTCTCTGAGTTACTCGCTCAATCTGGGATATGATAGAACGGATGGCGCACCCGGACAACACTCTGCAGAAAAAATAATGAATGCATACGGAAGCCTGGAATGGAATCCTTCTGACAATCTTTCCATTACCGCTAACATTTTCCATATGAACGGGATGCGGCAGTTTATGCAGGCCCAGTACCCTGCCAGTTCAAATCTGATCGGAAGGCTGGAGAGTTATGACCCGTTTATTTCCAGTTCGGTGAGCCTGAAGGCATGGATCAAGCAAAATGAAAACAGCTCCCTGGAGATCAGCTCCTTCTATACCAGCAGAAGGCCCGAGTTTATCAACGAGGTAACCGGTACTACTGTAACTGAATTTGATTCTGAAGTCGGGGTAAACATCATTGAATCCGTTTCTCTGGGAAGGTCAAATATGCTGCGTTTCGGCGGATTGTATAATTATTGGAACGCACCCAACGGAAAAAGGTTCTATGTGGGGCGCAAGTCTGAATTGCAGACCATTTCAGGAGTGATAACTGATGAGCACACACTGGGAAAATTGAATATAAATGGTGGCGTGCGCCTGGTGAAAACTTATATCAATGAATTTGGGGCATTTAATATCGATGGAGCCGGAACAGCCTTTGTACAGGTAGATCCCATAAAGGATGAGTGGCAGCCCATCACACTGCAGATGACCGGTGGGGCAGTTTATGACCTTAATCCGCAATCGATGATAAGTCTGAATATGGTTTCCGGTTCGGTTAAACCCAGGGAAGGGGCCATGGATGAAAACTTTAACAGCCCTGAGAACGAGTACCGGACGATGCTGGACCTGGGTTATAAGCTTACCGGGACGAATCTTTCAAGCATAGTGGTTACCGGGTTTTATGTCAATCAGAAGAACGCCATCATTTACAGTGGTGAAGTCATTGAGATGGAGGATGGGCGTTTTGCAGAACTCTATGAGAACCAGGATCAGTTTCAATACGGGATTGAATTAGAGGCCAAAAGTTCCTGGGTGTTTAAAAGATCGACCCGGGTTTTCCTCAACCTTACCGGAATGAGATCGATGATCAGCGAGGAGAATGAAACCGTAAAAAATATTGAATTGCCTGAGCTGATAGGAAATGTTGGCCTGAATATCCGGCTCCACCATTTCGACCTCAATATTTATGGCAATTATTCATCAGAGTTTTTCAGCACAAGGTTCGCTGACAAATCGGTCGGGCCGGTTCCCCTTGGAGGATATTTCAGGATGGATTTAAACACGGGGTATTCATTTGGCCCCAGTGACAACTGGAGGGTATATGGCCTGGTTAAGAATCTGACCAATGTGAACTACTCAACGGTGGTCGGTTATCCCGATCCGGGAAGAAGGTTAAACCTGGGGGTAGAATATCGTTTTACCGGGAAAAAAAAGTAATTTTAATACCCTGTTATTAGAACCGCGTAAACCAAATTAAATTTTCAATATGAACTTATTACGCTTCAGACACCTGATTATATTTGCTTTCATTCTGCTTATTTCCTGCAATCAGGAAAAGCAGGAACCCTTCTCCTTTGTACAGATGTGTGATCCTCAGCTGGGGATGGGGGGGTATGAGCACGATGTTCTGTTCTTTACACTGGCAGTGGAGAAAATCAATGAAATAGATCCCGATTTTGTATTGATTTGCGGCGACCTGGTTCATCATGCCAGCGACAGTACTTTCGGAAAATTCAATGATATCAGGAAAGGCTTTTCCATGCCGGTCCATTGCGCACCGGGCAATCATGATGTGGGAAATACCCCGAACGATTCAAGCCTTGCGGTATATCGAAATTTCATTGGAAATGATTATTATGATTTCCAGCATAAGGGGTACTCATTTATAGTATTCAACACCCAGCTGTGGAAAGCGGATTGTGGTGAAGAATCTGAAAGGCACAACCGGTGGGTTATGGAAACCCTGTCAGGAATCAAGGGGGGGAGGCAGCGAACATTTGTGGCAGGTCACTATCCAATCTATCTGGAAGATCCCGAAGAAGAGGAAAAATACTTCAATCTGCCTCTGAATAAAAGAAAGGAACTGCTTACTCTTTTTGAACAAAAAGGTGTTGTGGCATACCTTTCCGGGCATACCCATGAGACTATCATTAATAATTACAAAGGGATCCAGCTGATTAGCGGGGAAACAACCAGTAAAAATTTCGATAAAAGACCTATGGGATTCAGGGTCTGGACTGTTTCCGCAGATTCTGTCTGGCACAGATTTCAGTCACTGGAATGAATTTTTCCGATACCTCCTGCACCAATCATTGGAATCATCTCTTAACTTTAGTCCGTTATGTGGTTAATTATATTACTATTCATTTCCGTTGGATTCATAATTTTAACTACTTCGAAGTTTAAATGGCATCCTGTCTTTTCCCTTTTAATAGCTGCTTTTGGGTATGGTGGATTGTCAGGGACATTATCACTGGAAGAGGTAGTTCAATCGGTCAATTCAGGATTTGGAAATACCATAGGATTCATTGGAATTGTGATTCTGGCAGGTTCAATAATTGGTAAATTCCTGGAAAAATCGGGAGGTGCATTTGCGCTTGCAGAAGGCACACTGAAGATTGTCGGTAAAAAGAATGTACCCCTTGCTTTAAGCATTATTGGGTCTATTATAAGTATCCCTGTATATTGTGACTCCGGATTTATAATTTTGGCGCCACTGGCAAAAGCCCTTACAAAACAGGCGAAAATTTCGTTTGCTGCAGGTGCAATGGCTTTAAGCCTGGGGCTTATTCTGACCCATTCAATTATTCCTCCTACACCCGGACCGGTTGCCGCTGCAGGGATCTTGAAGGCTGATCTTGGATTGGTGCTCATGCTGGGATTACCGGTGAGTATTATCGGGCTTTTTGGAGGCTGGCTCTTTTCAACAAAAATAGCTTCAAAAACCGAGATTGATCCATTTCCCGATTCAGTCAACATTGAAGTAAAATCAGACCGGCAACCATCGTAGTTAAATCTCTTTTGCCCATATTCGTACCCATTATTCCTTATTATTTTCCGGTCAGTAAATGGTCTGCCTTCATCTCCTTTTGGTTCTGGAAATTTTTCATCATTTATTAATTTCTTCGGACAACCGGCTGTCGCATTGCTGATTGGTGTATTCCTTTCATTCCTCCTGCCAGAAAAACTAACCAGAGAAATGATTTCTCCCAAAGGTTGGATGGGTGAAGCAGTAATTACTGCAGCAACAATAATTATTATTACGGGTTGCGGCGGTGCTTTTGGACAGGTATTGCAGAATTCAGGAATAGGCGATGTTATAAAAAATAATTTATCAGGAGCAGAAAGTTTAAGCATTCTTTTGCCCATTATTATTGCTGCTTCTCTGAAAACAGCCCAGGGCTCAGGTACTGTTGCCATCATTGCCGGGGCAAGTCTTATGGCCCCTTTGCTTATTCCCCTGGGAATGGATGCACCATTTGCAAAAGCACTGGTGGTTGTGGCCCTTGGTGCGGGAGCAATGATTGCCAGCCATGCCAATGACAGTTATTTCTGGGTGGTTACACAGATGTCGAATATGAGTGTAAAACAGGGTTATAAATTGCAAACCCTGGGAACATTTACAGTTGGGATCTTTACTTCTTTGGCTGTCTGGTTATTAAGCCTGATCATATTATAATAATTAATATCAATCAATGCATATGAATAGTTATCATCTCACCAAAATAAAACAGCACTTCCCAAATAATTCTTTAGCTGATGTTAAATCGGAGGTTTCAAAAGAGTTACTAAAACTGCAACCACTCATCAAGCCGGGTGCCAGTATTGCCATTGCAGTTGGAAGCCGTGGAATCAAAAATATAGTGCCTGTTGTCAGAAGGGTTGCAGAATTCATTATGGAAAATCATGCCAATCCATTTATTAGTTCCTGCCATGGGCAGCCATGGAGCCGCAACTGCTGAAGGCCAGGCAGGAATACTTGCCGGTTACGGAATATCTGAAAAAACCATGGGAGTACCTGTAAGATCATCAATGGAAGTTGTTGAATTGTCTCGAGGGAGATTCTCCTGTTCCGGTTTTTATGGATAAAAATGCATATGAATCTGATGGAGTAATCCTGATAAACAGGATAAAGCCACATACCGATTTTCATGACAGATATGAAAGCGGACTGGTAAAAATGTCTGTCATTGGATTGGGAAAGGAAAAGCAGGCATCTGCCATTCACAGGTATGGGGTTTACGGGCTTACTAACCTTAATCTCCATAGCTGCAGAAAAGGTGTTTTCCACAGGTAAAATTCTTGGTGGAATTGCATTGGTTGAAAATGCATATGATGAGACCATGCTTGTAAAGGCCTTAAAAGCAGATGAGTTTTTTGAACAGGAACCCGTTTTACTTGAAATGGCCAGAAAAAATATGCCTTCTCTTCCGTGGATGATATTGATGTGCTGATAATCGATCAGATGGGCAAAGATATCAGCGGAGTGGGAATTGACTCCAATATTATCGGAAGAATAAAAATATTGGGGCAGGAGGAGCCGGATAATCCAACCATCAAAGCAATTGTTGTTCTGGACCTGACTGACGATTCAAAAGGGAATGCCATAGGTATAGGTCTTAGCCGACGTAATTACCAAAGAGATTATATGATAAAATTGATTTCTCTGTCCACATACACCAATGCCATAACCAGCAGCTTCCTTGAAAGGGCAAAAATTCCCATAGTGGCCGGATAATGATAAAGAAGCTTTTGAAATCGCATTGAGAAGTTGCGGGTACCTGAAAAAGGGTGAAGAGAAAATTGTGCGTATAAAAGATACCCTTCACCTTGATGAGATATATGTTTCAGAATCAATATTGGATTTGATTGACGGATCGGAAGGGATTGAAACCATCAAAGAAAATATAGCCATGTTTGACAGGGAAGATCAGAATTACCCCCTTTTAATGATTATTCATCATCGATCTTAACTGAGATGTAAATCCAGGAAAACAGGGCTTACATAAACACCAAGAGATGAACCTTAAAAAAAATATTGAAAAAATCCCCGGTGGGATGATGGTCATTCCCTTAATACTCGGAGCTGTCATCAATACATTGTCGCCACAGGCACTTCAGATAGGTGGTTTTACAACTGCCATTGCCACCGGATCATCTGCTTTAATCGGAGCATTTTTGGTTTGCATGGGAGCTGGTATCAGTTTCAAAGCAGCACCCAAGGCACTTAAAAAAGGGGGGGTTATCGTACTGACAAAATTCAGTTGTCGGAGTGTGCCATAGGACTTCTGGTTGCAAAACTTTTTGGAGATAAAGGATTGTTAGGCCTTTCCTCACTGGCAGTGATTGCAGCCATGACAAACACCAACGGAGGACTTTTTGCTGCTCTGGTGGGGGAATTTGGAGATGAGACGGATGTTGGATCCATTGCTGTTATATCCTTAAATGATGGACCTTTCCTTACCATGATTGCCCTTGGGAACTGCAGGAATTGCCACCATTCCATTGAACAGCTTCATTGGGGTACTTGATCCCTATTATTGCAGGAATGATCCTGGGTAATCTGGATGGCGAAATGAGGAAATTTTTAATGGCAGGAGGACCCATATTGATTCCTTTCTTTGCATTTGCCCTGGGAGCAGGAATAGATTTTAAAATGCTGATAATAGCCGGATTTTCAGGTATTTTATTGGGTGTAATGACAACATTTATCGGAGGATTCTTTAACATATCTTGCAGACAGAATATCGGGGGGAAGCGGGATCGCTGGTGCAGCTGCATCAAGTACTGCCGGTAATGCTGTGGCAACTCCTGAAGCAGTTGCCCTGGCAGATCCCGGTTTTGCGGCCATTGTCTGCAATAGCTACTCCACAGATTGCCGCATCAACAATAACAACAGCTATTTTAACTCCGGTTGTTACAGCCTATATGGCTAAAAGGAGAAAAGCCTACAAAAGACCTCAATCAACAAATCGAGTGCTGGCAAATTAAAGAAAAATTATTAATCGTTACAGATGATTGACAGGAGCCAACGATACAGGGGTTCAGTTCAGCAAGAGACAATTAAGGAGTATTGTTATTACAGATAAAGATATATATCGATCAATCCTTAAAAGAGTGTGATGTGCTGGTTGTTGATACTGAAAGCAGGTCTGATGACAAAGAAACAGCCTATAAGAAAACATATGAAATTGGGAAAATCGCAAAAGAAAAGAACATAAAATATATTTATAAAAAACTGGATTCCACATTCCGGGGAAATATAGGAGCAGAAATCTCGGGCCTGATGGATTCCCTGGAGATCAGACATGCCATTCATTGTCCCGGCACTGCCTTCCAATGAAAGGATCACAAAAAATGGGAATGTTTATGTAAAGGGTCAGTTACTGGCAGAAACAGAGGTTGCCGAAGATCCGAAAACTCCGGTAAAAGAATCATATATTCCTGCAATTATTTCAACAACAAACAGATAAAAAAATAGCTGTAATAAACTTATGAGGATGTTCAGTCAGGCAGACAAATACCTG
The DNA here is from genome assembly GCA_963777115.1 of uncultured Bacteroidaceae bacterium. Taxonomy (GTDB): domain Bacteria; phylum Bacteroidota; class Bacteroidia; order Bacteroidales; family SM23-62; genus SM23-62. The sequence goes on from CAVZPP010000023.1 coordinate 8,560, forward strand.
ATAGAAAAAGTGCAGCATCATATAAACAAAGAGATGCACATGATCGTGATTGATGCACAGAAGAACGAAGATCTTGATTTGATCGCTTCAGCCATACAGGCATTAGAGGAAAGAAGTATTATTGGTAGGCTCCTCCGGACTTGCCGAGTATCTTCCGGAAATACTTCAACTTCAAAAAAGAAAAGAAAAGCAACATCATTATTGCCGGAAGTGTAAGTGAGGTAACCCGGAACCAGATAGAGTATGCAATGAGATAATTTGGATGTAACAATGATCGATGTAGACATTGAGAAATTATTTACCGGAGAAATTCGTCAGGAAAAGAGCAGGATTATTGATATTATTAATAGAATCCTCACAAAAAGGGGAAGATATAATCATAAGAACTGCATCATCAAAAGCCATGGTGGACAAAGAGTTTTGAACAGGGTCAAAATATGGGATTGACCAGGTTTCCAAGTGAGTGAAACCATTTCATCCTTCCTGGGAGAAATTGCCAGGTATGTGATTCAGGAGATTAAAATCAAAGGGGTACTTTTTACCGGGGGGGATATTGCAATTAAAGCTGCACAGTCGCTTGAATATTTCAGGTACAATTATTCAGGATGAAATAGTACCGGGAGTTCCGTATGGCTATTTTGCCGGCGAACAATACAGGAATATTATTATTGTTTCAAAGGCAGGAGGATTTGGAAATAAAGATGCAATCTTTCAGGTTTTGAACTTTCTTAAAAACAGATGATGAAGCATATCAAAAATAATCCGATAACCGTTGGAATCACCATGGGTGATCCTTCAGGGATAGGACCGGAAATTATTTTGAGAAGCTTTGAGAACAGTGAAATAAGAAAAGCAGAATAATTGTTATAGGTGATTACAGCGTCATGCTGGCAGCCTGGAACATGTTAAAGATTAAATCCTTTAAGCTGAACAGGATTCAAAAAACTCGGAGATTGTCTGTTCGATTCCGGAGTACTTAAATATCCTGGATCTTCAGCTGGCTGAACATGAATGAAATTCATCCCGGAACAGTACAGGCCGTTTCCGGAAATGCTGGCTTTTGAATGTATTAAAAAAGCTGTTGAGCTGGCTAAACATAAAGAAATAGATACCATAGTAACAGCACCCTTAAACAAGGAAGCCTTGCATCTGGCAGGGCATAAATATCCGGGGCATACAGAAATACTGGCCTCCCTTACAGGTACAAAGGATTATGCGATGCTGCTTCATGATAAAAAACTGAGTGTTATCCATGTTTCTACTCATATTTCATTATTAGAAGCGATCACGGGACTAAGAAGAGAAAGAATTGAAAAAGTGATAGAAATTGGGATATAATATGATGAAGATTCTATGTGATGGTGAGCCGGGAATTGCTGTTGCAGGGCATAAATCCACATGCAGGAGAAAACGGATTGTTTGGTAATGAAGAAATAAATGAGATTATCCCGGCTGTCAGGAATATGAAAGAAAAAGGAATAAATGTTGAAGGCCCCTTTCCTCCCGACACGGTATTCCTGCAGACACTCGGGGTAAGTATGATCTGGTGGTTGCCATGTACCATGACCAGGGGCATATTCCATTAAAACTGATCGGGATTTGACAGCGGAGTGAACGTGACCGTAGGTCTTCCGTTTATCAGAACCTCTGTGGATCATGGTACTGCATTTGATATTGCCTGGAAGGGGAAAGCCAATGAAGACAGTATGGTGGAAGCCATAAAACTTTCGATAACACTGGCGGGGTGATTCCACTATCTAATTCAGCCGATAGCTCACAAATGCCACACGTTTGCTGTCCGGCGACCAGGAGGGTACATTGATCGTTCCCTGTCCTCCGAACAGTTTTGCCATGACCGTGACCTCCTCTGTTTCCAGGTCCATCAAACGCAGCATTACGTCCTTGTTGGGCGGATGCGAGCCGGCAGGAACATCAGTGCCAAATGTAACATAGACGATCCAGCGGCCATCCGGTGAAGGGTGGGCAAACCAGTCATTATATTCATCTGTGGTGATCTGTTCCTGATCACTGCCATCGGACTTCATTCTCCAGATTTGCATGGTACCGGTACGGACCGAATTGAAATAGATATAACTGCCATCCGGGGAATACTCGGGTCCGTCATCCAGTCCTTCTGCACTCGTTAAACGCTTTTCTTTACCTCCTGTAACCGGGATGGTATAAACATCATAATTGCCGTTCCGTTCGGCACAATAGGTCAGGGTTTTCCCATCGGGCGACCAGCCATGCCAGTAGGAAGGCCCCAGAGAGGTGATCTTTTTGGGATTGCCCCCTTCTATGGGTAGGGTGTAGATCATTGACCTGCCGTGTTTCTGTCTGGTCGCTGATGACCAGCCGGGTCCCATCGGGAGATATTCCGTGATCGTTATTGATCCTCCTGGCAAAACCTGTCGGTATTAACTGGGGATCCCCGCCTTCTAGCCGGGATCCTGTAACAGCTGTCCACTGCTATTATAAATCAGATAGTTGCCATCAGGGGACCAGTTTGGAGCTTCAATATGGTCCTTTGTATGCATAACAACCCTCCTGTCAAAGGATGCTATGTCAATAGTTTCCAGTGTACTTTCAATTTTCTTCATGGAATCTGGTTTCTGGATGAGACTTTCAATCAGGACATTTGAAAATATGGCCGTTTCAATGGTATCGTTGTTATGTGCACAAACACCCAGGCCGATATAGAAAGGTTCCGAAAAAGGGAGCTTGAAAGTGCCCCCGGAGGAAACAAGCGGTTCTCCGTTTTTGGCCACATACATGGAAAAATAATCGCCCTCTTTCTCTATCCTCACTCTCCCCGGAGATGAGATATTGGACTGCACCTCCCTGGTAACCCCCCCGGAAACATCCCTGTACTGGATTGAGGTGAGTCCGTCACCATGCACAGCCGCGTCAACGTACACCGAAGCTTCATCCAGGCCCTGGCGGATGATCAGGCAGGCTTTTCTATGGGGATCAACTCCCTCGCCTACCCATTCAATATCAGCCGCTATGGAAATATCTCCCGATACTTTTTTCCATGCATAATGCAATTCATCGCTGTTGAACCACATATTTGTCCCCCCTCCCGATACCGTATAGGTACTATCTGAAGGATCAAATTTCACCGATCCTGAATACCCTACATTTCCGATATCAACATTCCCTTCGAAAATCCCCTGACCAGGATCACTGTTGCATGAACTAAAAGCCATTGTGAAAATAACAATGGTAAAATAGATATTTCTCTGTTTCATCGTAAAGGTATATTTTAATGATAAAGGTTATTCTGTCATCTTTTGATACCATGGCAATCTTTCAAGTGGGACTTCTACCACCAGTTCATCGGGCCCTGTCACAAGTGTACCATCATCACCCTTCCATGTGCCTTCGGGAAAAGTAACCTTTCTGGAGCGTTGGCCCTTGCTGACAACCGGGGCAACCATTATATCCCCTCCCAGCAGGAACTGGTCTTTGATCTCCTCATAACCTTTCCCGGGAAACTCGTATTCAAGGTTTCTCACCATTGGTTCTCCCGAAACGGCGCATGCCTTTGCCAGGTCCAGGATCTCCAGTCCCATTTCAAAATGAAGATTCGCCATATTTTTACAAATATCAAGATTTTCACTGCTTAAAACCCTCCACGGTGCCACTGAAAACTGCATCATTGGCATGAGTGCACTTACCTGTGCGGATCTCACAATAAGTTCTTCATCGAGGACCGAGGTATCCTGAAATGATTTATATTCACCACCGCCTATCATATCCGGGCAACCGAACTGGTGACCAATTAACCCCAGTCCTATCATATCAGGAATCAAACAGGAAGCATCATTCCAGTTATGACTTTTATCTCTCAGTCTTTGAACCAGCGGCTTACCGGCCATTTTCCAGCAGGCACGCAATTCATTCAGGGGATAATCCAGTCCCAGTTTTGCGTACGTTTCACAATGCTCATTGGGTGATAAATTGTTATATGAATATTTCCCCTCATAGCTTTCCGGATCACCTGCATCGAGCTTGAACCCATCAATTCCGTATGTTTTTACAAGGTAATCCAACTGGTCCTTAAACCATTTTTCACCTTCCGGGTTGGAGAGATCGACCAGGGCGCTAACACCGTTCCACCAGTTGATCATGGCAGGCCTTGTTTTCTCACTGTCACCAAAAATCAGGAGTTTTCGCTTTGCAAGTTCTCTGTAATTTGGTGAATCAGGGCTGACGAACGGTACAACCCATATCATGACCTTAAAACCCATAGTATGAAGTTTATCGATCATGCCTTTCGGATCCCTGAATTTTTTACAGTCAAATTCCCAGGTTCCGTAACGTTCCTGCCAGTTATCATCGATCATAATCACCCCTGGGGGAAACCCGTTTTTAAGAATATCATCTGCATACTTTAATATATCTTCCTCATTCTGGTCGTACTGCAGTTCTATCCATGTATTGTACTGCGGACTGGTGAAAAGCAATGGATCGGGTATCCTTCCCGAAGGAGGAAAAAACTGGCGGCAGGCATATAAATAGGCCTCTTTCAGTGTTTCCCCCTGTTTTCCGGTTACAATCTCACCCTTTTGAACACCGGCCTCAATGTTATCCCGGTCGATCTTAATATTCAGGGGGGATTCACTCCATATGAACCGCCCCTTATTTGAAATAAAGATTGGAGCTGCCTGATTTGTTTTACAATTGCCATTCTGATCATAAACAAGGCCTTTTTCACCAAAGGGCATATTGCGTCCATCGAGTACAGCCCCACCCCACCATCTTTCATTTTCCAGCATGGCCAGTTCCATACTCCCGGAAGATTCAATTTTCCTGTCACATCCCATAACCATTGATACAAGGACTGGTAAGACCAATAAAAGAGTATGTAATGCATTTCTCATTGTGAGGTTCACTTATTTGCTCAAATCTCACTAAATTAATAATATTATGAAGCAGTAGCTCTAAGATGGAAAGAATCAATGCCCCGGGTATAGAAATATGGCTCTTACGGCATGGCAAGATCTTTGAATTAAGCCGGATATCCCTTACATTTAAGCTTTCCTGGCCCGGAGAGTTAACGGTGCCGGCAAAAAACCCGGACATGGTAATCCTTTTGACTACTTCCATTAATTTAAGAAAGACTCTGACGGCAACATTTGCAATTTTCCTGATTGTTTCGCTCTGTGTACAGGTTAACGCTCAGAATTCAACCATTTCAGAGAGCCTGGTCGGACACTGGGAATTTAATGATGGAGCAGGAACTGATCTATCAGGAAATGGTAACGATGCTGTACTGAACGAAAACAGCATCTATTCAATGGGCAACGGCCAGTATTGCATACAACTTTTGCCTGAAACTGAGCCGGTACTTATACCTGTTAAAGAGAATTCACCATTGGCCATTTTAAGAGGTACTATCTGTTTCTGGTTGAACGTAGGCTGGACCTACGACAACTTTTTCTCATTTAATAATGATGCAGTTCAGTTAAATGTTTACCGGGGAGATTTCCAGGTTCGTTTCAGCGGAGATAATGAATTCAGGTACTGGGATGGCATTCTCGATTATGACTGGCCTTGCTATGATATGAGAGAGTGGGCCTTCTACGGTCATCCCCGAGCAGCGGTGCATGACCAGGAATGGCACCATTTTGCCGTCTCTTATGACGATAAGGGAAAACGGATTATTGGATGGAGAGATGGTGAACTTATTTCAGTGATTGACCTGTCCCAGGTAAAAACTGAACCTCTCAGGCAAAAAGGATTGACCGGGATTACTCTGGGGGGAGACTTTGCCGGGTTTATGGATGATCTGCGCATCTATGACAGGGTGCTTACCGATATGGATGTGCAGGATATTTACAACTCCAACAAATCTGTATTTGCCGGCCGTTTTGATACCAATGCATACCCGGGATCCCCTCAAACTTCCTATAAATACAGACAGGAAGATGACAGGTTGTATAAAACCTGGCTACAGTATCATCCCGTATCAAATTCTTCAGCCGGATCTTTCTTGAAGAACATCATAACCGAAGGAACAAACTCAACGGTTCTGACAGCTGCGGCTGAGCTGAAAAGCTCCGTGAAGACAATGCTTGGTATTACCTCCCGGATAGAGGGGAAACCGGGATCGGGCACCGGGATTATGCTGGGGACCCCAGAAACATCAACATGGATTGCTGAAAACGCCTCTATTCTGGGTATGGACAGGATCAGGGAAGATGGTTTCATCATAAAAACCATAAAAAACAACGATGCAGATGTTCTTGTGGTGGCAGCCCGGATTCCTGCAGGGGTGAGCTTTGGAGCATTTGACCTGATCCGCCGGATTCAGAAAGGACAGGATCTCAAGAAAATGGATGTTCTGGAAAATCCGGCGGTTCCCATCCGAATGATAAACCACTGGTCCTATTTCCGCGGATTTTATGGCGATATATGGCGGGGAGGAAGATACAACTCATTATTCAGCTGGGAAGAAATAGCCAACGGGAATACCAGTATTATCAGGGATTGGGCACGGATGATGGCATCGGCCGGATGGAATGCCATATGCCCGGGCGAAGTTAACTGGGATTTCAGGGACAACTATCTGGATCATCTCGATGAAGTGAAGAAACTGGCAGGGATCTTTCGTGACTACGGAATTACACTGTACTGGTGCCCCAGTTACATTCTCGCACTTGATCCTTCAACTGCCGACAGCCTTTACTCCAGGGTACCTGATTTTGGTGGTTATCTGATGAAACTTGGCTCGGAAAAACAGAATGGAGATCCCCGTCCGCCAATGGTCAACCGTATTGCAGATAACCTGAAACCTTATGGAGGAATGTGCCTGGTAAGAAGTTTTGTTTACGGGAACTATCGATATACCCAGCACCCATACAGGGATCTGATCCCGCATGATATTTTTGCACCGGAAGATGGCAAATACAGGGATAATGTGGTATTAGTGCCAAAAGGCAGTGCCGGTGACTGGGACTTGTCTGCTCCCATTCCTGCCATTGATGGCGGTATTACGAAGACATTAAGAGGAAGTGAGCTGGTCATCGATAAAAACTTTCCCAGTTCCTGGGTTGAAAAGTGGAAATGGTGGCTGGAGCAGGATACATACAGCAACGGACCCGGAAGCCTGAATAAACATTCGATCCATTGCATCATGGGGGTGGCCATGATATCTCCGTCCGCATCATGGGCTGAATCCCCGTTAAATATGGTAAACTATTACGGCCTGGGAAGACTTGCATGGAATCCGGACCTTACCCTGGATGAGATATATACCGAATGGATTCAGCTGACATTCGGCAATGACAAACAGGTTGTTGAGACCATTAAAAATATACTCCTGATTTCTGATGATGCGGCGCGTAAAACATATATGTACCGCGGATATCGGGGCATCTGGATAGGTTTTGATGACTTTTTAGTCGAAGATAAAACTCCATATGCCATAAACAATAACGGAATCGGGCCTGCCACTCCTGCTTTGAAGAAAAGGTTACTTGATCAATATAACCCGGGATTGCGTGAAATATATGGTGACCCTCTGCGGGGGGAAGAGTTTTTATCTTCATTCCATTTCCTTCCTTATGATTATCGCCTCTCTATTGGACGGTCGTTGATTGAAGATATTTATGGCAATGCTGCTGAAGCCATTGAGCTGGGAAAAACGATGGCAAAACTATGGAAATCGCTTGAAGGGAAAATTGATCCCCAGAGATTTGGATTGATTACCCGCAATCTGGAGGGCTTCATCAAGGAATTGGAAAAAAGGGAGATCAAGAACACAGCTGCGTTCGAAAAACATACGGGACTGAAACGTGAAGATGCACTGGCCGGGTTGACCAAAGAAAGCCTGGAGGCAGGTAAAGTCTTTAATGTTCGTCATTTCGGGGCCGCTGGCGACGGAATTGCCAATGATGCTGAGGCTATCAACAGGACAATTGAGGTTTGCAGTAGTGCCGGTGGCGGCACAGTATTCCTTCCTTCCGGTATATATGCCAGTGGTTCAATACACCTGAGAAGCAATATCACCCTGGTGCTGGATGCAGGTGCTATACTTAAAGCAATGCCCGGATGGATGGATAGCTGGGAACCAAATCCATACGATGTGAACCTGATGGACCGGGCTTATTATCATATGGAAGCATCCCTGATCTGGGGGAAAAATCTGGAAAATATCAACATTTACGGACCCGGAACGCTGGATGGATCGGCACTGACCAGAAGCAGTAAAGTTCCTGACGGAACAGGAGATAAGGCCATTGCCCTTAAGCTTTGTAAGAACATTGAAATTCGTAATTTGAATATCAGGGAGGGAGGGCATTATGCCATTCTGGCTTCCGGTTGTACCCATATGTTAGTTGACAATGTCAACATCAAAACCAGCAGGGACGGGGTGAATCTGGCAGAATGCAGTAATGTGGAAATTACCGGTTGCCACATAGATGCAGTGCGTTACCACGACGGCCATCCCGCCGGTGGGGATGATGCCATTAAACTGGGGAGCGACCTGTCCCTGGGCAAAGCTATCCCCAGTGAAAATATTGTCATCAGGGATTGTTACCTGGCGTCGGGATGCAATGCCCTGCAATTCGGCACAGAAACCGTTGCACCTTTCAGCAATATACGTATAGAAAATATCACCATACACAGGGCAGGGAAAGCCGGTATAAGTATCACAAGCAACGATGGCAGTGCAATCGAAAATGTTGTTTACAGGAACATTAGAATGGATAAAACATATGTTCCCATATTTATTAAAGTATCCGATGTTGCGCGGGTGCCTGAGGGAACTTACAAAAGAGGAAGTATCAGGAACATCACATTTGAGGATATTACGGCAACTGATTGCTACTCCTATTTCAGGGGTGGCGAAATGCCATCTGTAATCTGGGGAAAGCCCGATGCACCCATTGAGAATATTCACTTTAAGAATGTTTCAATTACAGCAAAAGGTGGTAATCCGGATACTGATTCAAGAATCAACCCATTAGAAAATGACGAGCGTTTTCCGGCAAAAATCGGGACCCTCCCGGCTCATGCCTGGTATTTGCGCCATGTGAATAACATAAGTTTTACTGATTGTAAATTCCCGGTTGAGAAATCAGATGGCAAACCTGCGTTTGTTATTCACAACGCATCCGGCATTCTGTTTGACAATACAACATTACCTTTAGGATCTGAATGCAGTTCAAGAATCAGTATACGAGGTAAAGAAACCCGGCATTTTACCATTCAAAACTGCATGGGTATGGCTGACAGGAATCTTAATTCTGTAATTGATAAAGATTTTTAAAATAAATACAAGAAAACATGAAGAATCTCCGCTGGTTGAAACCAATAAACAATTGCACAATTCTGATCCTGATTCTTGGCTTGACAGGTTGCGTACAGACTAAAAACAGTGAAACCTCAGGTATTGATGGTTTCGTACCTGTAGAGGGGATACAATTTGAATGGAAAGGTGATCTGATCAACATTGGCGATTTTGAGATTCTGGACCACCCGGTAACAAACATTGAGTACAAGGCTTTCATTGACAATACCGGATACCCGTCACCCCTCCACTGGCAGAAAGGAATCATACCCGAAGGGAAAGAGGATTACCCGGTAATATTTGTTAATCGTGACGATGTTGAAGCATTTACTAACTGGCTTTCGCAGAAAACTGACCGTGTACATCGCCTCCCGACTCCCTGGGAATTCGAGCTTGCCGCCCGGGGTGGAAAAATGAACAGCAGTATCTATTACTGGGGAGACAGTGAAGCATTGATCACTCCCGAAAATTTCAACCTGAACAGAGATTCTGACAGGGGATACGACCAGTGGGAAGTCTACCTGAAACCATCGAAATGGGGTCATAGAAATCAGCTTGGTCTCTACCAGATGGCTGGCAATGTGTGGCAGATGGTCACTCTGGAAAAAGACCCGCTGCTGGCTCGATGGATGTTCCGGATCGAGAAACCGGTGGATCTCGAACGCACCATAACGGGGGGTAGCTGGATGAGCTCAAAAGAGTTTCTCCGGTGCGGAAAAACTTTCAGTCAGCCACCCGGATTGCGCTGCCCCGATCTGGGGATACGCCTCGTTCGGGAACCCGATGGGGCAAACTGGAACGTTATTAACCGGAGAGTTGCCGCCATAACACACTCCCCCGGTAAAATCGGGATAAGCTGGGCATTGCTCGGCACCGACACAAAAGATACCCGCTTCAACATCTACCGGCTGGAGGGGATCTACCGTTCACATAACGGGGAGAGGCTGAATGCCGAACCACTTCTGAATACATCGTTTGTGGATGAAAAAGGGATTGAAGAGGGCACCCGCTACCAGTACAGGGTTGTTACAGTGGATTCAAACGGTAAAGAAGCGAATCCATCGGATTGGGCCTCCGTTGATGCCGGTGCAGATCAATATCCGGTTGTTGCCAAATTTAAACCGCTTTTTGAAAAAGGAGGCATGTTGCCCGTATTCGGTGACCTTGAGGGTTATGGGAAACTCAATTGTGTTATCCGCCTGGACAACGGGTGTAAGGAGATGTCCCAGGATCCGGGACTGCCGGTCCAGCTGGAAGCATTTTCCTATACCGGGAAATCGTTGTGGCGAAAAGATATCGCCAGGCACGAAAATATTTTCGGAAGCTCAAATAACGCACCTTTCAACGTGTGGGATCTGAACGGCGACGGGAAAGACGAAGTAATTACCCTCTATCAGTCAGGGGACGAAAACTACATCGCCATCCTGGACGGTATGTCGGGGAGAGTGCTGAAAAAGACCCTTTGGGATAAAATGGCTACCGATTATTCCCTCTCTTCCACCAGGATCCAGATGAGCGTGGCTTACCTGGATGGCAGCGATCCCGTGATCATCACCCAGACAGGGATATATGAAAATGAGATCATCTCCGCCTATGATCATAATCTCGAAAAACTGTGGACCTATGAAAGTTTCATGGAAACCAGCGGGAGCGGCGGACATAAGGTGGAAATAGCCGATGTGGATAACGATGGGAAACAGGAGGTAATCTACGGAACCACGTGCCTGAATTCAGACGGCACTTTTCGCTGGTCCATTTACCGCCGTCATCCTGATATCATTTCCATACACGACTATATTCCCGGTCGCCCCGGCCTTGAGATATGTTTCATCGTTGAATCTACTGAACACGCAGGTATTTATATGGTTGATGCGAACAATGGTGAAGTGATCTGGAAAAATAACCGTGAAGACGATCCGGTATGGTCCCATGGTCATACCGGCTGGACAGCTGATATCTGGTCCGGCTCTCCCGGTATGGAATGCATGACCAACCGGGCAGGGCATGATGATATAACCTACCTCCTTTTTTCTTCGGAAGGAAAGCGGCTGAGTGAAAATTTTCCGGTAGGCTTCTCCCCCATCGAATGGGACGGGGACCAAACCCGGGAACTTATCGGAGAGAACGGGAGGGTTATCGGCAATTATAACGGTACCGATATTATTCCTGTGCCCGGAGTCTATCCCAATCCGGTGCCTGGCAGCAGAGTCCAGATCATTGCCGATCTGTGTGGTGATTTCCGGAGTGAAATTGTAATCAGTGGTATTGACACTGACGGGCGTCCTGCCATTATGGTTATCGGAGCTCCCGAATCCATTGAAAACAGGTACCTGACTCCTTACCGGGACCTTGAATACAGACTCTGGCTTGCCCGTAACAAGGGAGGCGGATATGGCTCGGTATACGAATATACATTGGAAGATTGCAAGTAGGATTCATATCCTGTAACCCCAGGATATTATTAAGCACATTTCTATAAAAACAGATCCGTATGAACCCCAACATCCCCGGCAAGTTGCAATCAGCACGTCTGGTGTTGATACTCACATCTCTTTTCTTGATATTCAACTCCTGTGATGAAAGCGAAATCCCTGAAAAACTCTCAGGGACAACCGATTCCGATTTCCCGGCTTTTGCCGGAATTAATGATGGTTCGGAAGCCCCTCATGTGATTGATTTAAATGGCCCGTGGAAATTCAAAGCCACCGATGAAACCGAATGGATGGAAGCGCTGGTTCCCGGTACGGTCCAGCAGGACCTGATCAGGGTGGGGAGGCTTGAAGATCCTTATTACCGGGACAATGAGCTGGATGCCCAGTGGGTGGAGAAGAAAGAATGGGAGTATGAGCGGAGTTTCACGGTTGATGAGGCATTTCTTGAGAGGGACAGGATTTTGCTGGATTGCAGGGGACTGGATGTTATTTGCGAACTGTACCTGAACGATGAACTGCTTGCTGAGACCCAGAACATGTTCATCGAATATGAATTCGATGTCCGGGACCGCCTGAAGGCAGGGACCAATACCCTGCGTGCGGTTTTCCGCTCAGTCCTTGAATGGAACAAAAAACAGGCGGATGCCGATCCCAGGGTTACCTGGAGAAGTGGGGATGCCGTGACAAACGATGCCACCAAAGGCCTCCTGTACTACTCCCGCAAAGAGGCTTCCGATTTTGGTTGGGACTGGGGCCTCCGTCTGGTTTCCTGCGGGATCTGGAAATCCATCCGGCTGGTTGGCTACGATACGGGCAGGATCACCCGGCTGGGTGTCAGGCAGGATCTCACGGATCCCGACGAGGCGGTTCTGACGGCAAACGCGGTGGCAGAAACGTACCGGACAGGCGATTACTACATTGATTTCGAGGTGAGGCTGCGGGACAGCGTCATTGCCCGTACAAGCCAGTCCCTTGACAATGGTATGGCAGAAGCCATCCTCAGGATCCCCGAACCACGGCTCTGGTGGCCGAACGGCATGGGCGAACAGCCCCTCTATACGGTTGAAGCTGTTTTAAAAAGCGGAGATAACCATCTGCACAAACGGAAGGTAAGGACAGGACTGCGGACCATAGAGATTGCCCGTGAAAAAGATGAACTCGGGGAATCGTTCGGCATCCGTGTGAACGGGGATTTGATCTTCTGGAAAGGTGCCAACTGGGTCCCGGCTGACGCAATGCCAGGGAGGTTGACGGAGGGGCATTACAGACACCTGCTGGGTTCCTGCATCGAAGCCAATATGAACATGCTCCGCCTGTGGGGGGGAGGATTGTACGAGCCGGACGTATTTTACGAATTCTGTGATGAGAACGGGATTATGATCTGGCACGATTTCATGTTTGCTTCCGGTCCCTACCTGGCAACAGAACCCTACCTCGAGAATGTAAGGGCGGAGATCAAAAACGTGGTGTTGCGCCGCCGTCATCATCCTTCCATAGCGCTGTGGTGCGGAAACAACGAATCGGAGCACAACATGGGTGGGGGACAGAGATGGTTGTACCATAATCCAGGTGTAAGCTGGGAAGAATACGACAAGATATTTTACCAGGTAATTCCCCGGACCGCTGCCCTTTACGATCCCGACAGGCCATACTGGCCGAGCAGTCCCCATCATCCGCTTGACCGCGAAGAAAAAAGCCCCGTTTCCAAATATGCTTCGGGCAACTCGCATACCTATGATGTCTGGGGAGGCAGTGAACCCTTTTCTGCATATTCTGAAATGGGGAAATACAACTTTGTGGCCGAATTTGGATTTGTCTCCCTGCCCCACATTCAGACCGTTTATGCTTTTACCGCACCCGAAGACCGGTACTTTCCCTCCGTTGTTCTGGACCACCATATTCTTGTGGGGAAAAAACCAAATCAGGACCGGGGGAACGTACGGATAGCCCAAACCGTTGCCGAGATATTCATCATGCCCACGGGAATCGAGAACTGGGCATACGTTTCCCAGATCCTTCAGGGAGAAGGCATGAAGATGGGATGCGAAGCCATGCGCAGGAATTTTCCGAATACCACAGGAGCCCTTTACTGGCAGCTGGATGACAACTGGCCGGTACTATCCTCGAGCAGCATCGATTATTACGGAAGGTGGAAGGCCCTTCATTATATGGCGAAGCACTTCTTTAATCCGGTCCTGGTAAGCGGCGTTGCAAAGGATGGGATCGTCGGGGTTTACGGTTCCAATGACCTGCCTGAGGATCAAACCTGCACCCTGGAATGGGCCCTTCAGCATTTCGACGGGACCGTTTCGAAAAGCGGCAGCAGGGATGCCATCCTTCCGGCCATCAGCAGTTCTTTACTGGAAACACTGGATCTCTCGGAATTTGTAATCGAGGATCCTGAAATGAACACCTACCGTAAAGAAAGCTACCGGAACCGGTCAGATGCATTCCTGTCATTCCGGCTGGTCAGGGGAGACAGCATCCTTTCCGAAAACTTCCTGTTTTTTCTCCCTCCCAAACACTGGAACCTGCAGGAACCTAAAATAAGGCACTCCATTTCAGAGGAAGGCGGCCGAACAAGGATCACTCTATCCGCAGATCGTTTTGCCGCCTATGTGGAGCTTGGTGTGAAAGATAGCTATGCCCGGTTTTCCGATAATTATTTCCATCTGCTTCCGGGTGAGACCAGGACAGTGGAAGTCATTTCTTCCGAAGTTCCGGATAAAACATTTAACGTGGGGTTTTTTGTGCGGAGCCTCATCGATTCATATACTGAATGTCAATAAATAAATCATTTCCAGATGAAACGTATAACAATAATTCTGATCCTTCTACAGGGCATTATCCTCCATGCACAGAATAACACAAGTGTATCTTTAGACGGTGACTGGCAGTTGAGCTACGGGATCTATGACCGGGATAATGAGGTGACCCCGGATGAATTGAAAAGCAAGGACTGGCCGGTAATACCCGCAAAGGTACCCGGGCAACGTGGAGCTTGATCTGCTTGCTGCAGGGGAGATAGAGAATCCCGAGACCGGAACCAACGTATATGACCTTCGAAAATATGAAGCCTATCAGTGGTGGTATTTCAGGAAATTCGAAACACCTCAATTGGGTGCCGGGGAGCGGGCAGAGCTTGTATTTGAAGGATTGGATTGTTTTGCCGGGCATATGGATAAACAATACCCTTGTGGGTACAACGGAAAACATGTTGATCGACCACCGGTTTGATGTAACTGACCTTTTAAATCCTGCCGGTGAAAACACTATTTATGTAAGGATCGATCCGGCTGTAATACCAGAGCCAGAAATACATCACCCCGGCAGTCGGTATGAGGTGGGATATCTGGGTGGAGCAATTGCATGTTCGAAAAGCCCCGCATATGTATGGATGGGATATTATGCCCCGGTTAGTAAGCGCAGGTCTCTGGCGCGAGGTCCGCCTGAATATTAAAAAGCCCACCAGGCTGGAACAGGTTTACTGGATGACCAATGAGGTGGATATTGCCCGAGAAGACAGCAGAGATTATACTGGACTGGCAGATCTCCACGGATTACCTCACCATTGACGGTTTAAACCTGGAAGTTTCACTTACACGTGATTCCAGAACATTCTATGAGAACTCATTTCCTCTCTTCTCTCACACCAGCAGGCGCAGGATTTTGCTTGAAGATGTCGACTTCTGGTGGCCCAGGGGCTACGGGGATCCGGTATTGTATGATGCTACATTTCGTATTGTAGATGATAAACCACAATATCCTGGATGAAAAAAAACAAAAACTGGGTATCCGAACCGCAGAATTGATCCGTACGGAAACTACCTCGAAGGAGGATCCGGGTGAATTTGTATTCAGGATTAACGGGGAAAAGATTTTTGTGAGGGGGACAAACTGGGTCCCCCTGGACGCCCTTCACAGCCGTGACCGGAACCACCTGGAAGATGTTTTTCAAATGGTTACGGACCTGAACTGCAATATGATCCGGTGCTGGGGAGGTAATGTTTACGAAGACCATGCCTTCTTTGATCTGTGTGACGAGAACGGAATTATGGTCTGGCAGGATTTTGCCATGGGCTGCACGGTTTATCCGCTGGACAACAGTTTTAAGGAGAAGATCAGGGAGGAGGCTATAAACCTGGTACTGAAACTGCGAAACCATTCATCGCTGGTTTTATGGTGCGGCAACAATGAGGATGATTCGGCCATGAAATGGGCTAAAATTAACCGGATTAAACCTGAACTGGATGATATAAGCAGGGTGGTATTGTCCAGAGTTATCTGGGAATACGACCCCATCAGGCCCTACCTGCCCAGCTCTCCTTATTACAGTCCGGAATATGACTATGAAGGTAAAGACAACCGGCCCGAGAGGCACCTGTGGGGACCAAGGGGATATCACAAAGATCCTTTCTACATTGACATTGATGCTCACTTTGTAAGTGAGATCGGATACCATGGATGCCCGAACCTAAGCAGCCTGGAACGGATGTTCACCAAGGAATCGGTTTATCCGTGGACCAGGGAGGGCGAGTGGAACGAGGAGTGGCAATGCAAAGCAGTCATTCCTCATCCGGATGCCCCATTCACCGTCAACCGGAACGATTTGATGACCAAACAGGTTAACATTATTTTCGGGGAATGTCCCCAAAGACCTGGACCAGTTTATTTTTGCTTCCCAGGCCGTACAGGCCGAGGTGATGAAATTCTTTGTCGAATTCTGGAGGATGGACAAGTTTCGCAAAACGGGGATCATCTGGTGGAACCTGCGCGACGGATGGCCGATCATTTCAGATGCCGTGGTGGATTTTTACAACAGTAAAAAACTGGCCTATTACTACATCAGGCAGGTTCAGCACAATGCCTGTGTGATGATCGGTGACCCGGAGGATGGGGAACCACCCGGTGATTGCCGTGAATGATACAAGGGAGGAGAAATCGGGAAGGGTTACCGTAAGGGATGCGGATTCGGGGGAAACCATTTTCCAGGCCATGTTTAAGATTCCCTCCAACGGAAAAACCATGATCGGAAATATCCCTGAAATGGAAAGTCAATCCATGTGGCTCATTGATTATACCATTGGAAAAGAAACATACACAAATCACTACCTGGCCGGTGAAGTGCCTTTTAAGCTGGAAGATTATCAGCGATGGTATAAAAAACTGAATATTAAAAGAGATTAAATAATGAAAATCCCGGGAACGGTAAACAAACTATTATCTCTGATTATCTTTCTGTCCCTGATCCATTGCCATTGTCCCGAAAGGGCAGGGAATCTGCCAGGTGAGGAAGGTGATATGCTTAAAAACGCCCCCATTCTGGTGGACACATTTGACGCTGAATTTCTGGATCCCGGTAAGTGGGGACTCTCCTTTCATCCCCTGGATGACGGGATCCATCCGGAAATAGTGAGTAATCCCACAAGAGCCGGCGCCGGTGCTATTAAGCAGACCGTTCGGTACATGTGGAACGGAGAACCTCTTTCCAACAGGTGTGAGATCCAGGGATACCGGCAGACAGAGCCGAACATAGGAGAGCATATCGGGTATTTTCAGAGATTTGATGAAACCTGGATAGGATTCAGCATCTATTTTCCTTCACAAAGCTGGGGCCCGGATAATATGAGCAGAGAAGTTGTTTTTCAGCTTCATGGTTCAGCGGATCCGGGCGAGCCATCCAGAAGTCCCCCGTTGTCCCTAAAGGTTGATCTGGGATCAACAGAGTGCTTCTGGCAGGTGCGTTGGGATGAGAACCTGATCAGCAATAGTGCGCAGCCTGCCGGCCCGGGGGCGGGTGTGGCGGACATATGGAAAGGAGCAATCGAGAAGGATCAATGGACCGATTGGGTAATACATGCCATTTGGGATTATGCCATTGACGGTACCGGATCAATTGAGATATGGAGGAATGGAGAAAAAGTTGCAGTCAGGAACGGACCGAACATATATAATGATGCAAAGGGAATGAGGGGCCCGATCTTCGGGATTTATAAGTGGGACTGGAAAGATGGACCTACGGATGTAACCGGGCGAATAATATACCATGATGAGTTTAGAAATTTTGACGGTACCGGATCATATGAAGATGTAGATCCTGCCCAGAGAGATAAATAGAAAACCAGGCATTCTGAAAAAATTGAGGCATTCAAGAATAGTTCCCGCCGGGTGAAGAACTACAGCTGAATAGTAAATTGAAATCACTTAAAACACAAAAACAGTTAACAATGAAAACAATAAACAAAACAACATTATTCTTGATAATAACATTTGTTATTAGTTTCACAACTGCAGGAATATACAAATTAATGGGGGGCACCGGAGCCGGTACTGCCGGTTTTACAATTTTAGGAGCAGTTTACATGTTTATTCCTGCCATTTCGGTGCTTATCGTTAAAAAAATAATTCATAAGGATAAGATTAAAACCGACTTGTTGATATCGTTTAAAATAAATATATGGTTCTTTGTGGCATGGCTTCTTATGCCGATTATTATTTTTTCAACTCTCGGCATCAATCTGATTTTTCCAAATGTATCCTACAACCCTGAAATGACAGGATTTTTAGATCGATTTAGTAATGTTATGACTCCGGAACAAATAGAACAAATGCAAGCATCAATTGATGCACTTCCGATTAATTTAATTTGGATAATATTGATACAGGGATTAATTGCGGGAGTAACAATAAATGCGCTGGCTGCTTTTGGAGAGGAACTTGGCTGGAGAGGATTTTTACTCAATGCGTTTAAAGAAATGAAATTCTTTAAAGCCTCCATTATTATTGGTGTTATTTGGGGGATTTGGCATGCTCCTTTAATCCTGATGGGTCACAATTATCCACAGCACCCGCAAACAGGGGTAGTTATGATGGTTTTTTTGTGCATCTTAATAACCCCGCTTTTGCTTTACGTAACCATCAAATCAAAATCGGTAATTGCTGCAGCAATTATGCATGGAACAATGAATGCAACTGCCGGAATATCCATTATGGCTATTAGCGGTGGAAATGATCTGACATCGGGAATAGCCGGTTTTGCAGGATTTATAACATTGACACTGTTTTTAATTCTCTTATTTCTTTATGATTTCTTTATAAGCAAGGACAAAATATCAGTAAATAAAATAAGTAACTATTTGTAAGCAAAGCCTATCTATGCCATCTCAAACTAAAATAGTATCAAGCAGATTAACATTTCTATTACTTGGAAGCAGGCTTATTTTATTTCTGATTTTTCAAGTTATTATTGCCCTGATTACTTCCTCCTGGCATGTATCAGAGCGATACTGGTTATTATCTGCAACGCTGACAAATATAGTCAGCATTGTAATTTTATTTTTGCTGTTTCGGGTTGAAGGAAGAGACTATTTCAGTTTATTCAAAATCAATAGGTCGGATTTTAAAAAAGACATCATTATTTTTCTTGGAATAACAATTTTAACAATTCCTGTTGTTTTTGCCCCAGGCTATTTTTTAAGCTTATTACTCTGGAATGACGTCAATGTCCCCACCAAAATGATGTTTGGGACTATTGAAAAGGGTTTGGTTTATCTGTTATTGTTTGCTTTTCCCGTAACTATTGCTTTTGCAGAATTAGCTACATATTTCGGGTATATCATGCCAAAACTAAAAGAGCAATTAAAGAAAAAATGGTTAGCTGTTTTTCTTCCCGTTTTATTTCTATCAATTCAACATTGTACTTTACCTTTTATTCCCGATTTAAATTTCATAGCATATCGTGCCCTGGTTTTTTTACCTTTTGCCACTTTAATCGGCCTATCAGTTTATTATAGACCTTCGCTATTCATTTACTTTGCAGTATTACATGGAATTATGGATTTTGGTACTGTTCTTATGTTTTTACTGGAAATAAAGTAAGCCTTAACCTTCCAAATAGAAAGGACAGACACAAAAGTATATAATGAACCCAAAAACTCAATAATGGACCTTTTTAACCGTCTGGTCATTATTTCCGTTCTGGGTATCACTTGCTGCAACAGTGAGGAAGTTCCTGTTCTTGAAACCGAAGTCCGGCCCGCTTTGTGGAGTTCGGCAGAGGAACTCAGTGATTTTCCGGTAGAAGGAGCGGCATGGGAAGCGGTAAAAGAAGCGGCCGATACCGATTTTTCCGAACCTGTAATAAATAATAATAACAGCAATGATGATGTGAACTGCCTTGCGGCGGCAATTGTCTTTGCACGAACAGGAGATTCGATTTACCGGGAGAGGGTTGTTGCCGCTCTTGACTATTGTATCGCCAGGGGGAATCCGGGATTCGATAGTAACGGGATTCTGACATGGTGCCGTAATACAGGAGCCTACGCCCTGGCAGCCGACCTGGCCGGATACCGGACCAACCCTCTTGAGAATTGGCTCAGAAATATGGTCGAGACCTATCGCGATCCATCCAACCATGACAATACCATCGAAGAAATATTTTACAGGAGGCCAAATAACTGGGGCACACAGGCCTTCGGGACCTTTGTGCAGTCTATGGTTACCTATTAGATACCGCTAAATTGGGGCCAATCAGGGATTATTGGATTCAGATGGTGACAGGACCGAACCCGGGAGCAACTTACGGGAGTGATATTTCCTGGCATGTAGATCCCCTTAACCTGAGGCTGATCAACCCGAAGGGTGCAGTCAAAGAGGGATTGAATATTGACGGGGTCCTTCCGGATGATATGAGGCGTAACGGGTCTTTCAGCAATCCACCACCAACATCTTCCACGTCCTACCATTGGGAAGCATTACAGGGTATTGTATCAGGAGCCCGCATCCTTGAACGGATTGACCCGGGTTTGTCCATCTGGGAAACAGGTGATCAGGCCATTCTTCGGGCGGTAACCCTTCTGGAATCGGAATGGAGGAGAGATTACAATACAGGCGGGAGCAACTGGGCTGCCATAGGCGATGATGCCTGGATGCTGCCCTTTATCGATGCAGCATACGGAACGGATTTTACGGGAATACGGCAGAGCCCGGCCGGGTGTGGAAACATGGTAAAAATGCCGGATGGGGCTATGTCGTTGGATTCTAAGCTCGTAAAGGATTTTTTAAAATTCAGTAATTATGAAAAGAAACGTATGGATTTTATGTTTGATCCTGTTTTGTCTGGCCGCCTGCAGGGAGAGCAAGAAAAGTCCGGAAAGAATGGAGAGTAATCCTGAATTCATCAGGGTCAGCAAAACATATCCGAGATACTTTGAAACTGCTGCCGGTCAACCCTGGATTCCGGTAATGATAAATTATATTTTGCCAAACAGGGATGAACCGGAAGTATTTGGTGACATAGAAAAGTACTTCAGACACTTCTCTGAAAACGGGGGCAATGCCGTGAGGATCTGGATAAGTTCTCCCTTTCTTGAAATTGAAGACCGGAAAGTTGGTGAATACAGCCAGGTGAAGCTGAACCGAATAGACACCCTGCTGAGCCTGGCTGAGAAATATGATATCCGGATAAAATTCACCCTGCAGCACATCAGAACCATACAAGCGGAGAGCGAAGGCGTCTCTTCCTGGTCCAACAGGCCGTATATGGCGGTTGAGAACGGAGGGCCTTTTACCTCCATGAGTGATTATATCAACTCGCCGCAGGGAAAGAAAGCATACCTGGACAGGGCCAGGGCATTATCGGAAAGATATAAAAGCGATAAACAGATTTTTAGCTGGGAGCTCTGGAATGAAATGGATGCCGTTGATGAGAATGACTGGCTCCCTTTCACGGCGGAAATTCTGGATTCCGTGAAAGTGCTGTTCCCTGACCATCTGGTTGCCCAGACACTGGGAAGCCTGCACTCTCCAGATGCCGACCGGCGGTATGAAAAATTTCTTACCCTCACCAACAATGATTATATCACGGTACACCGGTACCTGGATCCCGGAACCGACTGGGGGCAATACGATCGTGTCCGCCTGCCATCCGACCGGATGATCTCCGATGCTGTCCAATTCGTTTACCGGCCTGAATATGAAAAGCCGGTAGTTGCCAACGAACACGGGGCAGTGGAAGCCAACCACACAGGCCCCAGTGAATTATATGATGCGGACTCGGTCGGCGTTCTGATCCATGATATGATATTTGCCCCGTTTTTCTGCGGAGCATCAGGCTGCGGTTCTATGTGGCACTGGAATTCATACGTGGAAAAACAGAATCTCTGGTACCATTATCAAAGATTCAATAACGCTGTAAAAGGGATCGACCCTGTGAAGGAAGCGTTTGTTCCGTTTACATTCAGCCAGGATTCAGTCAGGTTTTATGGTATAAAAGGTAAAAACACAACATTGATATGGTGCAGGGACGCCAAAAGTAACTGGAAAACGGAATTGCATTCAGGGAATCCAGCCTGAAAGGACAGACCATCTTTCTTTCGATTTGTCTGAGGCCGACCTTACGAGTTGTTTCACTGCCGAAGTATACGATCCATGGAACGATAAGTGGTCGGTAATAGATATAGAAAATAATCGTGTAAAACTCCCTCCTTTCCTCAGGTCAGCAGTTGTCAGGCTGTACGGAAACAAGTAAAAGCTTTTCTGTATCTAACAGCACGGCTTGTACAGTAATTGATATGATTAAACATTTCTTAATTTTATGCTATCCGAAATGCGTACATTACTTACGTTAAAATGGAAAAGCAAGCGATGGCATCCCATATTCTTTTTTTCAATTTCCCTGTTTTTATGCCCGGGATGCATTGAGAGATATTTTCCTGAAAAGGATGAGCTCAGGACCGGAACTATGGTGGTGGTTGCACAGCTGCACAATATTCCAGGTGAACAAACCATCCACCTCTCCAGGTCGTCCAGGCTGATCTATCCTAAATATGACCCAGTGCAGGGCTGTTTCGTGGAACTAATGGCCCTGGATGGGGCCACCAGGGAGTTTGTTGAATCGGCACCCGGTCAATATACCTGTAACCTCGAAGAAGCATTCTTAAACACTGGAGAGGCCTTCTGTTTGGTATTTATCACTTCCCAGGGCGAGCGGTATGAATCCGAGTTTGAGAAGGTGCTTCCGGCACCTGATATTGATTCGGTGTATTACATCCGGGAAGACCATCCTACAGAAGATCCCGAAACCACCCTTGAAGGGATCCAGTTCTATATGGATTTCGAAATTGAAAAAGATTACGGACGCTTCCTGCAGTGGCAGTTAACAGAAACTTTTGAGGTCCATAATCCCGAATATAAAGTCCGTGATCTATGATGTGGACCGGCGAATAAAGGACATTCCGGATTCCCTCTCATGGCGCACCTGCTGGATTACGCTGGAGTCACCTGTGATCTATACCAAGGATCTGGCTAATGTGGAGGGAAACCTTTACAGGAAGATGCCCCTGAACTACGTAACCAACGAAACCTGGCACTTGCATTACAGGTACAGTCTGTTGGTTCGCCAGTATGCACTGACATGGAACGCATTCCATTACTGGAATGAGCTGGGAAAGAACCTTCAATCCCAGGGAGAGCTGTTTGACATCCAGCCGGCACTGACCCCCGGAAACATATGCAACGTGAACGACGATGAAGAACTGGTGATCGGCTATTTCAGTCTGGCCGGAGCCTCAGAGAAAAGGATCTTTGTTGATAACGTGCCCGATCTGGATAAACATATAGATCCTAAATACTGTATGCCCGGACAAATGCCCAGGTTTATCAGCAGGTTTCCCGTCAATTATCTTCCGGTCTATATCGCAACCGGTTATGTGGACGGGTACAGGAAAACAGGGGAAATACATAAAAAGTGTGCGGATTGCCGTGAGTACCGTGGAAGTTCTCATATCAGGCCCGAATTCTGGTAGGATTTTATTAATGTTTGGCGTTCGGTTAGGAAGAGAGGCAGAAAATACTGGATGCAGAAACACCCCATATTATTACTGTTTATTGAGCTTTTCATGTTCTCCGGATGTATCGAGCGATACTTACCCGGATAAGGATGAGCTCAAGACAGGAACCATGGTGGTGGTTGCACAGCTGCACAATATTCCAGGTGAACAAACCATCCACCTGTCCAGGTCATCCACACTGATCTATCCTGAATATGATCCATTGCCGGGTTGTTTCGTGGAACTAATGGCCCTGGATGGGTCCACGCAAGGAGTTTGTTGAATCGGCACCCGGTCAATACACCAGTAACCTCGATGAAGCATTCTTAAGCACTGGAGAGGCCTTTTGCCTGGTATTTATCACTCCCCAAGGCGAGCGGTATGAATCCGAATTTGAGAAGGTGCTTCCGGCACCGGATATTGACTCGGTGTATTACATCAGGGAGGACCATCCAACCGAAGATCCCGACACCACCCATGAAGGGATCCAGTTCTATATGGATTTCGAAATTGAAAAAGATTCCGGACGCTTTCTGAAGTGGCAGTTGATAGAGACTTTTGAGGTCCATAATCCCGAATATGATGTCCTGATCTATGATGTGGACAGGCAAATGAAGGACATTCCGGATTCCCTCTCGTGGCGCACCTGCTGGATTACGCTGGAGTTACCGGAAATCTATACCAGGGATCTGGCTAATGTGGAGGGAAACCTTTACAGGAAGATGCCCCTGAACTTTGTCACCAACAGAACCTGGCATTTGCATTACAGGTACAGTCTGTTGGTTCGCCAGTATGCACTGACATGGAATGCATTCCATTACTGGAATGAGCTGGGAAATAACCTTCAATCCCAGGGACAGCTGTTTGACATCCAGCCGGCACTGACCCCCGGAAACATATGCAACGTGAACGACGATGAAGAACTGGTGATTGGCTATTTCAGTCTGGCCGGAGCCTCAGAGAAAAGGATCTTTGTTGATAACGTGCCCGATCTGGATAAACATATAGATCCTGAATACTGTATGCCCGGCCAAATTCCAAGGTTTTTGAGCAGGTTTCCCGACAAGTATCTTCCGTTCTATATTGCAATCGACTATGTGGACGGGTACAGGAAAACAGGGGAAATACAAAAAAAGTGTGCGGATTGCCGTGAGTACAGTGGAAGTTCTCATATCAGGCCCGAATTCTGGTAGGTTTTATTAATTTTGGCGTTCGGTAAGGAGAGAGGCAAAAATTCTACATGCGGAAACACCCCATAATATTACTGCTAATAGAGCTTTTTATGTTCTCGGGGTGTATCGAGCGATACTACCCGGATGAGGATGAACTAAACACCGGTACACTGGTTGTAGTGGCCCAGTTAAGCAGCATTCCGGGCATACAATCTGTATTTCTATCCAATTCTACTACCTTGAAGTATCCCGGGTATGATCCCCTTTCTGATTGCTACGTGGAAGTGATGGATTCGGAAGGTACAATACGGGAAATGGTTGAATCGAACCCGGGGGAATACAGCGGCCTTCTTGATGAGAGTTCCTGGGTGTCGACAAGGCATATAGCCTTGCCATTGTCACCCCCGATGGTGAGCGATATGAATCAGGATTTGAAACATTATATCCTTCATCGGAAATTGACTCAGTCTATTTTATAAAGGAGGATCACCCTACCACCGATCCCGATTTTACGGAGAAAGGGATTCAGTTCTATGTGGATTTCGAAATCGATAAGGACTCCGGCCAGTTTATGCGTTGGCAGCTTATCGAAACTTACGAGATCCGTAACCCGGAATACGAGGCCATGATATTTGATGTGGACAGGAGGATGAAAGATCTTCCGGACTCCAGTTCATGGCGCACTTGCTGGATTACCCTGGAAGTACCGGAGTTCTTTACCCTGGATCTCGGAACAGTTGAAGGCGACCACTACAGGCAGATGCCACTAAATTACGTAAGCACTGAAACCTGGAGGCTGAATCACAGGTACAGCCTGTTGGTTAGCCAGATGACATTAGCCAGATCCGCATTCTGGTACTGGAGTGAACTTGGAAAAAACATCCAATCCAAAGGAAAGCTTTTTGATACCCAACCTTCAATTACCCCAAGCAACATCTGCAATGTTAATGATGAAGATGAGTTAATCATCGGCTATTTCAGCATATCAGGGGTTTCCGAAAAACGAATTTTCGTGGAAAATGTACCAGATTGGATGCTAAACCGGATCCGGCATATTGTTTCCCGACGTAATCCCCCATTTCTGCATACGTTTCGCCTTCAGTACCTGCCTGTTTACCTGACAACGGACTAATAATGGATTCGCTCAAAACCGGTGAAGTAAATAAGGAATGCGTGGATTGCAGGGAATATAGGGGCAGTTCGCATATACCTCCCGATTTCTGGTAGGTTTTTATTACATTTGGTTTTTGATTTTGAGAGAGGCAAGGAAACAGCATGCAAAGACACCCCGATCATTGTGTTATCAATAGCTTTCTTTATATTGTCCGGTTGTATTGAAAGATACTATCCGGAAGAGGAGGAGCTTAAAACCGGAACCCTGGTAGTGGTAGCGCATTTCAACAATCTGCCGGGAGAACAGTCTGTCTTTATCTCCAGGTCCACTACATTGCAGTACCCCGAGAACAATCCCATTTCTGGTTGCTATGTGGAGTTGATGGCTCTGGATGGATCGAAAAGGGAATTCCTTCAGTACGAGCCAGGAGTATACCGCAGCAATCTTGATGCACAGTTTTTAAGAACAGGAGAAGCATATTGCCTCGTATTCATTACCCCGGAAGGTGAAAGGTATGAGTCCGAATTTGAGAAAGTTCACCCGGCACCGGAAATAGATTCATTGTACTATATCAGGGAGGACCATCCAGCTTCTGAACCGGGGACCGTTGATCAAGGGATCCAGTTTTACATGGATTTTGAAATTGAAAAGGATTCAGGCAGGTACTTCAGATGGCAATTGATCGAGACCTATGAAATCCAAAATCCAGATTACTGTGACCAAGATATTTGATGTGGACAGGAGTTATGAGGAAGCTTCCGGACTCCCTTACATGGACTCACCTGCTGGATTACCCTGGATATCCCCGAGATCTATACCATGGATCTCAGTAATGTGGAAGGAGATCTCTATAAAAAAGCCCCGTTGAATTTTGTCAGCAGTGAAACCCGAAGGCTGCATTACAGATACAGCCTGCTGGTTCGCCAGATGGCTTTGAGCAAAAAGGCATTCTGGTATTGGGATGAACTGGCAAAGAACCTACAATCCAAGGGAAATCTGTTTGATACCCAGCCTTCACTGACTCCAAGCAACATTTGCAATGTGAATGACGAGGATGAACTGGTCATCGGCTATTTCAGTATTTCAGGCGCTACAGAAAAAAGGATTTTTGTTGAGGATATACCTGATCTGGAGGTCAACAGGTAGATCAAATATTGTAGCGTCGGAGAATACCCCATGTTCCTGCGATCATTTTCGCACAGGATATATCTTCCTATCTACCTGGCCACAGCAATCATTGAAGGAGAGTCCGAGAAGCGGGGAAATCAACAAGGAGTGTGCCGATTGCAGGGAGTACAAAGGCAGTTCAAATATTAAACCTGAATTCTGGTAAAGATGATCGTAATAATAATGTTTAAGAAGTATATATAGATGTGCATGGAATTGAAAGGGAGCTTTGTTCATATTCTCTCTCTGTTCCTGGTGGTGTCAATCCAGGCACAGGAAACAGCGGAATCTCATTTACCTGGATGTCAGACAGGATGCGGAGGAACAATATGGGCCCGCGGCAGAATTAATCAACGGGGAAAAATACAATTATCCATACAGGTCGACAGCGGAGATCCATTTTTTGAATCGGGGGCTTCCGATATTGCCTCAGTCCAAATCAATGGCCACATGTATGATGATCAAAAGATTAAATACGATATTTACAACCAGCTGATGGTCCTTGAATTATACCTACAGTTCGGGTGCACCGGAAAGCATTGTTTTCAGGAACGAATGGCTGGATTTCGTATTGATCGGGAATCGTTATTTCAGGATGTTCCCGAAAGAAGATGGATCTCCTAGGTTTGGACAGGTGATCAATAACGGGAAGTATAGTTGTATCTATTTCTGGGAGAAAAGGTATTTACCAAATCTGACTGATGGTGAGAAGCACTATGCTTTTTCAACCCCCATTCGGCATGCATATGTGGTGGTCGCTGATCAGTTCATCTCCTACAAGAGCAAAAGGAGCTTTCTGAAATGTTTTCCCAAACCGATACAAATCAACCATCAAGCAGCATATGAAGGAGCACCGGATCAGATTCAGAAAGGTTACCGATATGGAAATGAGCTCCCTGATGAATTTCATCAATAATATTCCCGAAAATGAAGATTAAATGGTTCCTGGTCATATGCCTGATAGGATGCTCCCTGGGATTGCAGGCCCAGGAGGAGATTCCTGTAGTATCATTGAATTTGGACCAGGCTGGTTTTGAAGAATTTGCCAAAACAATTGAAGAGCAAGACCGGGATCAGACTGTTTTACCGTGAAGAGTGGGTCGAAGACATTCACGTGACCCTGCACTGACAGCATGGATCTGACCTCGGTGATGAGGCGCGTATTAATGGGATCCGGTCTTGAGTTTCACTACATCCCTCCCCGCCAGCTGATCATTCTGAAAGGAAAGAAGGTAATCACCGACCTGCCCCACCTGGAGGATCCTTCCGGTGAAGGATTGGACATCTTACGCAAGAATCCGGAAGATGGCAAAAATGGTCAGTACCTGGAGGGCTCAAGGCCAGAGCAGATCGTCCAGACAATCGTTGTGGGTTCCGGTTCCAGTGGTTCTTCCCGCTCGTTGGCCAGGATAAGGGGAAGGCTCAGGGATATTGATAGTGGCCAGCCTGTTATTGGTGCCACAATGGTGGTCTTGGAACAGGGAAAGGGAGTGTTTCAGATCAGCACGGAATGGTAAATATGGCACTGCTGCCGGGCAGATACAATGCACAATTCAGTTTTATTGGAATGGAGACGTTCAACTGCAGGCTGGAAGTTTTATCCGATGGAGATTTCCAGGTGGAAATGAAGTCCACAATGATTGCTTTGAATGAAGTACAGATTGTGGGAAACCATTACAGGGACATTAACAGTACGGATGTGGGTGTGGAGCGGTTGTCCATGAGCTCGGTCAAAGCAGATGCCGCTTTTTATGGGTGAAAATGATGTGATCAAGATATCAAAATTGCTTCCCGGTATCACCAGTGCCGGGGAGGCATCTGTGGGGTAAACGTGCGTGGGGGTAATGCCGATCAGAATATTTTTTACATCAACAGGATTCCCGTTTACAACACGTCGCACATGTTCGGATTCCTCTCTGCATTTAACAGTGATATTGTGAAGGATTTCAGCGTGTATAAAGGAAATGTCCCGGTGAACTACGGGGGAAGGTTATCCTCAGTTTTTAATATTGTTACTCGTAAGGGCAACATGAAAAATGTTCACAGCCCATGCCGGGATCAGCCCTGTATCAGCCCATGCAACCCTGGAGGGCCCTATAAAGAAGGAGCATGCTTCTTTTCTTGTGAGCGGACGTTCTTCCTATTCGGACTGGATGCTGAACAGGATGGAAGATCCCATGCTCAGGGAGAGCAATGCCAATTTTTATGATTTCTAGCGGGGCTGTCAGTGTTACACCCAATGAGAAAAATGATATAAGCGCTTTCTATTACCAGAGCCTTGACCGGTTTGCTTATGGAGACCATCAGTGAATATGAATATTCCAACAGGGGAGGATCACTGATCTGGAAACACTCCTATTCTCCGGCACTCTATTCCACTATAACCGGTACCATTTCTGAATATGCATTTGCAAATACCGAAAGCTATGAAATCTCACAGGCTTACCAGCACAAATACAATTTCAGGCACAATGAGTTTATTACCGAATTTTCCTGGGTTCCGGCCCTGAACACTAGCTTCGATTTCGGAACCAATCTGGTCCATTATGACCTGGACCGCGGAAAGGTCCATCCCTTCTGGCGAAGAATCCCTCAGGATCCCTGTGAATCTTGGAATTGAAAGCGGGATTGAAGGAGCCTTTTTGCCAGTGACAATATTACCCTGTTTCCCTGGTTAACACTCTATGCTGGATTCAGGTACAGTTTTTTCAGTGCATTGGGACCGCAAACAGTGAGGTTATACGAAGAGGGCCTCCCCAAAACTGAGACCAGTGTGATCGATTCTGTTCAATATGCAAATAATGAACCCATCTCCTTTGAATCTGGCCCTGAGATCCGGGCTGCCATCAATATTAAAACGGGTCAGAATACAAGCTTTAAATTCTCCTTCAGCCAGATGAGACAATACCTGTTCATGCTCAGCAATACAGTCACCATTTCACCTACAGATCAGTGGAAACTGTCTGACTATCATATTAAACCGCCTAAAGGGAATCAGTATACAGCAGGAGTGTATCATATCTGGCCAAGATGGGGACTGTCACGGTTCTCTGGAGGTCTATTATAAGCAAACGGAGAATATTGTTGAATACAAGGATGGAGCTAATTTTATCGGTTCTCCATATACTGAAACTTTGATCCTGCAGGGAGACACAGGAGGCATACGGGGCAGAGTTTATGCTACAGAAGTCCTCGGGCAGGCTTGATGGCTGGATCAGTTATGCGTATTCACGTTCGTTTGTTCAGGTTGAAGGGAGACAACGAGCTCGAATCGATCAACCGGGGAGATCCCTATCCTTCCAATTATGACAGGCCGCATGTCTTAAATCTGGTCGTGGAGCTACCATATCAACCGGCGTTTTACTTTTTCATCCAACATGGTATATATGTCGGGCCGTCCTGTTACTTTTCCATCATCACTATACTATATTAAAGATATAGTTTACATCGATTACTACTCCAAGAACCAGGTCAGGGTACCTGATTATTTCAGGATGGATGCTTCCATTGTCCATTGAAGGGAACCTGAAAGCAGAAAAGAATTTCCACAGCACCTGGAGTATCAATGTATATAATGTATTGGGCAGGAATAATCCACAGTCCATATTTTTTGAACCCCGAGAGAATTACCTGAAGGGATTCTCTTTTTCTGTCATAGGGGTGCCGATATTTACGGTCTCATGGAATGTAAAGCTGGGCAATTATGAGAGCAATTAAGATCTTTTAAATGAGGGCACTTTTGATCATATCACTGGCTTGTTTCTCCTTACAGGGATCATCACAGTCCCCTGCAGGGATCGCCTCAGAGCAGGTAATCCGGAGAGTTACAGGTTCCTGACCGACAGGAGTCTTTATATTGCAGGTGAGGTTATCTATTTCAAGGTGTGCAACTTAAGCTCCCGGGTCGTTCAGGAGATGAACATGAGTTATGTATATTATACCGAACTGGTATCTCCCACAGGTTACTCACATGTCCGGAACAAGAATAAACTGGACTCAACCGGGGCCATGGGATCCATGGAGATTCCGGATGACATTCCAACAGGTACCTATTTTTTGAAGGGATATACAAAGTGGATGAGGAATTTTGGCCCCGAAAATTATAGTTATTTAAGTGTGGAGGTTATCAATCCCTATACCAGGACTGTCCTGTCGGTAGATACTACAACACAATCCCCTGTCCGGTTTTTCTCAAGGGAGACGGAACAGGAAGCTGACCTTTTTGCTCTTGAAAACCTGGAGAGCGTATATGAAAGACGGGGCCCGGTGCAACTGGAGCTGATGCAGGTTCTGCAGGAAAGCCCTTTGAATTGCTGTGTTTCTGTGATCCGCTCAGGGATCCTGAAGGGGCAAATGGAATCCATTACGGACACTGACCACCAGGATTGGGATCACCTGCAGCAAATCCCTGAAACCAGGGGGATCTCCCTGTCCGGCCAGGTAAAGTTTACTGAGTCTGGCTTACCGGCATCCTATGCAGTTGTTTATGTTTCTATGCTGGGTGAAGAGAAGGTTTTCTACACCAACTATGCTGATTCCTCGGGGAAGTTTTATTTTTCATTTCCCGATATCAGCGGGGCTACTGATCTGTTTCTTTCGGCCAATCATGAGAATCAGGGTGAGTTGAATATTTTTGTAGAACAGGATTTTTGTCCTGAATCTGTTACCCTTCCCTCCATATCCTGTCATTGTTGACACGGAAAACCATGCCCTTGTGAAAGAGATTTCCGTACATGCCCAGATCAATGAAAGGTATAAAATGGAGGTCAGGAGATGGGCCCAAGAAGCAGGTTAACGAGAAGGGTTTTTTTTATGGACATCCATCTGTTGTTATCCAGTTTGACGATTTTATTAAACTCCCCACACTGGAAGAGTATTTCACTGAGCTGACACCCCAGGTATCCTTAAGGTTATCAGGCGGCAAAAGGAGATTCCGTGTATGGGAACACACCCGGATCTGGACATTTATCCGCCCTTGCTGATGATCGACGGTGTGGCTATTTTTGATGTGGATGCCATCCTGGATATCTCGCCTCGATATGTGGACAGGTTTGAAATTGTTGATGCACCCTATATCAGGGGAAATGTGACCTTTGGGGGTATTATTAACATTGTAACAAGGAATGACGATATGGGTTTTGTGGATCTGCCCGCATCCGGATTGCTTCTGAATTTCCAAATGCTTGAACGAGGAGGTGACCGGGCTTCAGGATCATCCAAATGCTGATACCAGGATTCCTGACTTGAGGGACAATTTGTACTGGGATCCGGATATAGATCTGGCATCCGGAGAAAGCAGAACCATCAAATTTTTTACAGGCGATGCTCCAGGGAAGTATGATGTGGTGGTCACAGGTTTCCTGCCCGATGGCACCTGTTTTCATCAAAAATGGGATTTCGAGGTTCTCTAAATCTTCTCTATCTTTAGCTTTGCATGACCATTGACTCTCCTCGCATAGCTGCCTTTAACTCGGCAGCCAACCGAGCCTGCGAGCAAGGCGCAACACTCGCGTAAATCAAAGCGTATTGAAATTTTTAATAACTTTACTAAACTTGATATCATCAGGATAATCAGCTTAATGATTCCTTGAAGATTTACATTAAAAATATGGTTTGTATTCGCTGCCAGATGGTGGTAAAAGCCGAATTTGAAAAACTCGGCGTGCCTTATGTTGATGTTAAAATTGGTGAAGTAAATACCATTGAGGAAATTCCCAGGGAAAAACTGGATCAGTTGGATATAGCTCTAAGAAAATCTGGATTGCTGCTGATGGATGACAAAAAAAGCATCCTTGTGGAGAAAATTAAAAGTGCAGTCATCGAATTGGTGCATTATACAGAGGAACAAATCAAAATAAATCTTTCAGATTACCTGAGCGAGAAACTCAATTACGATTATACCTACCTGGCCAATCTATTTTCGGAAGTAAAAGGAATCACCATTGAAAAATTCTATCTGACACATAAAATTGAAAGAGTCAAAGAACTCATCGTCTATGATGAACTTAATCTCTCCGAAATTGCCTACAAATTGCATTACAGCAGCGTTGCACACCTGTCAAATCAATTTAAGAAGATCACAGGACTTACACCTTCACATTTTAAAGAGCTGAAAAACAAGAGACGGGACACACTGGAAGAAGTGTGAATGATGTAAATTATATATTCAATTGTGTAATTCCAATCCTGCGCTTTTTCCTGAATTTTATACCCTGGTTCCGCATTCACTAAGCTGCATTCCAGTGTAATTGAAATGAAACATCACCATATAGTCCGCATGGCTGGCCACCCCAAAAATAATAAGGGGACATCCAGTTTTTTTTTGACCTGGCTGAACTATTCCTGGTAAGTTTCACTTTCCCGCTTTCGATCTGGGTGATGAAAACATACTTCCAGCCGGATCTGGAGATGAAGACTTGGGCAGCATTGTTATTCTTTGCAATTATATTGTTGTCGTGGTTTGTGATTTCCAGGACGACTGCCCAAGCGAAAATCCCCAGGGCCCAAAGATTCCAGTTCTTTATCTTCCATTACTCACTGATTACATTCATTGTGTTTCTGGGTTTGATTACCGTAAAAATAGTATTCAAGCTGACCTCAATTCCTGTTCAGTTGATCGTCATCAACGCATCGGCCGTTTTCATTGTTACCTTGGTTTTCAGACTCTTTACATTCAAAGTTATGAAGGCATCCCGTTCATCTGAGTCGAATACCCAATGGGTCCTGATCATAGCTGATTCTTTTTCAGACGGTTTCATCCATAACCTGATGATTCAGAAAGAGTGGGGATACAGAATACAATCGATTGTCTCCGATTCGAAGTTGATCATCGCCAAATACGGAGCCCTGTTTCAAATCCATCCTTGCGATGTGAACTTTAAAAAAGTGATTGATCAGGGGATTGTCGACGAAGTAATCTATTGTAAAAGGAATGTGGAGATTGACCTGATCAGGAAAGTAGCTAATCACTGCAATGAAATTGGTATCATATTCAGGATGCAGTCCTCCGTTTCCCCTCTGGACCCTGCCGATTTCCAATTAAAGACATTCAGTAACAGAATGGACCTGTCCATAGTTGACTCCCCCTCCACGAGCATTTCCCTGGTGCTTAAAACCATAATGGATATCTATTTTTCCATATTGGCACTGATCATTTTGATTCCGTTTTTCGTCATCATTGCAGCTCTTATTAAGATGAGCTCAAAGGGACCCATATTCTTCAAACAGGAAAGGATCGGACGAAGGGGCAGGAAGTTTACACTTTATAAATTCCGGACCATGGTGCCATATTCGGAGAATGAATACAACAGATTGAAAGCCATGAATGAGGCTAACGGACCGGTCTTTAAGATCAAGCATGATCCAAGGATTACCAGGATAGGCAGGGTTCTCAGGAAAACCGGTCTTGATGAATTGCCCCAGTTATACAATGTGATTAAAGGAGAAATGTCCCTGATCGGGCCCCGTCCTCCTTTGAAAGAAGAAGTTGTCCAGTATGAACGCTGGCAATTGAGGAGACTTTCTGTCAAACCGGGAATTACCTGCTCCTGGCAGATCTTCCCTGGCCGGCATGATGTTCCTTTCAATGATTGGATGAAGCTGGACCTGAAATACATCGACAACTGGAACCTTTCCAAAGATCTTGTCCTGTTCATTAAAACCATCGGGACCTTTTTCAGGGCCGGGGGACATTAAAAGTCAGCTGCAGATGTGTGAATGATGTAAATCATTCAGTCAATTATGTAACACCTGGCTGCTCCTGTTCGGTTACCTTTATCTGCATAATAATTAAGCAAATGAAACTTGCCGAAATTGAGAAGTCAAAGGCTCATATAGTGATCGATTTGATTGAATATGTCCCCCATTCCATAGTGACAAGAACCATTATTCGAAGATTGACCGGGAATATTAACGCTATTGCCATCGATTCAGGCGAATCCTTGTCAGAGAAGATCTCTCCCTTCGACACCTATATTCAGATCATTGAGGGTGAAGCAGAAGTTGTGATTGACAATAGTTCAAATAATCTCCTTACCGGACAGGGGATCCTGATACCCGCACATGCTGCCAATATAATAAGGGCTAAAAACCAGGCAAAAGTCCTGAGAACAATTATAAAAAGCGGGTATGAAGGCATTATTATCTGACATTTTCAACTTAACATGTGCTACTCAACCCATGAAAATCAAATAAATAAGGAATACATTTAATAAAAACATACAAGATGTCAAAAGAAAAAGAAACCAGGAAGAACAACAAAAAAGTAGCCGTAAGAAGCTTAAAGGAAAAAAGAGCTGCAAAAGTTGCAAAACGCGATGGAAAAAACAGCGAACTTAAATTCAAGATATAGAACGAATACCTCAGCTGGATGAAATTCGCTTTTATTGCTACATACCCTCCCAGGGAATGTGGAATAGGTACATTTACCAATAACCTGCTCGATTCAGTTTTACAAACCAAAAAAGCCAGGGAGAGTAAATCTGAAGGGTTTGTGATTGCAGTGAACGATCATGATCTCACCTATGATTATCCCCCCGAGGTAAAATTGACAGATCAGGCAGGAACATCAGCAGGACTATTTAAAAGCTGCAAAGTATATTAATTTAAGCGGGGCGGATATTTGCATTCTTGAACATGAGTTTGGAATATTCGGTGGCCAGAATGGTGTATACATCCTTCCCCTGTTGCACAGATTGGAGATACCCCTTGTAGTGACCCTGCATACCATTCTGAAAACCCCAACCTACAACGAAAAGGCTGTTTTGCAGGAAATTGGGAAAATGGCCCAGAAGATCGTTGTAATGAGCCATGAAAGCGATTGAATTTCTGGTAGAGATTTATGATGTTCCCGCGTGAAAAAATTGCCTTCATAGAGCATGGCGTTCCGGATATCAAATTCAGTTCAGCAAAATCAAAAGAAGAATTTAAGCTGGAAAGCAAAAAAGTATTGCTCACTTTTGGCTTTATTGGCCGAAATAAAGGAATTGAGACGGTCATCAATGCATTGCCCGAAGTGGTTCAAAAGCACCCGGATGTAATATATATTGTCCTGGGTAAAACCCATCCTAACGTATTAAGGCATTCTGGCGAGGAATACCGTATATTCTTAATGCGCCTGGTCAAAAGCCTGCAATTAGAAAAACATGTTCTGTTTTTAAATCAGTTCATAGATGTTCAGGATCTATTCAAATATCTGTCCGCCACAGATATTTATATAACGCCCTATTTGAATGAAGCACAAATCACCAGCGGTACCCTTTCCTACGCAGTGGGAGTTGGTGCTGCAGTGATCTCCACACCGTACTGGCATGCTGCAGAACTACTTGCAGATGGAAGAGGCAGACTATTCGATTTTGGCAATTCCAGGCAACTGGCTTCAACCATAAATGAACTTTTGGATAATCCGGATGAGCTGAATCAATTGAAAAAAAACGCGCTTGACTATGGAAGAAATTTTACATGGCCAAGAACCGGTGAGAAATATGTTGCACTTGTTGAAAATATCCTGAAGAATGGTTATGAGCCTGCTGAAAAGCAAGATACAGTGCTGGACTTTTTAATTTTACCTCCTTTTTCACTGGCCCATATTAATCGACTCACAGATGACACAGGTATCATCCAGCATGCTAAATTTGGCATTCCGAACCTGAAAGAAGGCTATTGCCTGGATGACAATGCAAGGGCCCTTCTTATGGTCTTAATGGCATATCGTCAGAAGAAAGATATGCGGGCTCTTGAATTATCCCCCGTATATCTCAGTTACATTCATTATATGCAAAATGAGGACGGAACCTTCAGGAATTTCATGAGTTTTAACAGGAATTTCCTGGATGAGGTAGGTTCTGAAGATTCCTTTGGCAGGACCATATGGGCATTGGGATACCTGCTTTGCTATGCACCCAACGATGCTTATTTTCAGGCTGGCAGTGTGGTTTTTTTCAATGCTGCACCCAATTTTGAAAAATTGAAATCCATCAGGAGTATTGCAAATAGTATGATTGGGATTTGTTACTACCTGAGAACAAATCCATCGGATGATTCCATGACCGAAAGGTTAAGAAACATGGCACACAAATTAATAGTACATTACCAGGAAAACCAATCGCCCGATTGGAAATGGTTTGAATCGTTGCTGGCTTATGACAACGGAATTTTGCCTCTGGCACTTTTACATGCAGCTGGAATACTTCATGACAACCGGATTACCGAAGTGGCCCTTGACTACAATGAATTTTCTGACTTCGCACACGTTAAAAGACAATTACCTGTCGATCATCGGAAACGAAAAATGGTATAAAAAAGAGGGAGAGCGATCTGTTTTTGCGCAACAACCCATCGATGCCATGGCCATGGTTTTAATGTACCACCAGGCTTTTGAACTCACCAGGGATAAAGAATACCTCAACAAGCTATACACTTCTTTTTTATGGTTCCTGGGTGAAAACGACCTGAGAATGAGCCTGTACGACTTTGAGACAAAAGGATGTTGTGATGGATTTGAAAGCTACGGTGTAAACCGGAACCAGGGTGCTGAAAGTTCACTGGCTTACCTGATCTCCCATTTAACCGTATTGCAGGCCTATGAAGAATTTCACAAGCATGACCAGAAGCTCTCGTGATCATCCGCAGATATCCAGATAACCCGATCCTCACCAGGCAAGATGTCCCTTACCCTGTGGCTACGGTACATAATGCTGCAGTTGTAAAGTTCCGGAAGAAATATGTCATGATATTTCGTTCTCATAAACTGAATGGTCGAAGCATATTGGGAAAGGCTGTAAGCGAGGATGGGTATCATTTTACTGTAGATAAGGATCCTTTTATGATCCCGGGCACCACGGGCGTATTCAAAGAATATGAAGCTTATGGTGTGGAGGATCCGCGTATTGTATTTATGGATGGAGAGTACCTGATTACCTACAGTGCCTATTCCAGGCACGGGGTTCGCATCGGACTGGCCAAAACAAAAGATTTCAAAACAGTTGAAAGGTTTTCACTGATCACCGAGTCAGATTACCGGAACGTGGTCATATTCCCGGAAAAATTTGATGGACTCTATGCCAGGCTCGACCGCCCTCATTCTGAAATTTCGCCCTGGTCAGTATGGATATCTTACTCCCCTGACTTAAAATACTGGGGCGAATCGAAACTGATTATGAAACCCATGCAATACCATTGGGATGAAATGAAGATTGGTCCGGGTGCGCCTCCCATAAGGACTCCACGGGGCTGGTTGCATATTTACCATGGTGTATTCCCGACCATGGATGGTGCTGTTTACAGGCTTGGTGCAGCTGTGCACGATCTGGATGATCCTTCAAAAATCATTGCAGTGGGAGATAACTGGATCCTGCAGCCCGAAGAAGAATATGAAATTACGGGATATGTGCATAATGTGGTCTTTACCTGTGGCGCTGTTCCGGAGGAGGATGGAAGTGTAAAAATTTACTGGGGAGGGGCCGACAAGGTGATGTGTGTGGGAACCGCCGAACTGGAGGCCCTGGTTGATCATTGTCTGGACAATCCACGTCCACCACTTTAAAGAGTTACCGATTCACATAATCATTTACCATGAAAATAGCCATACTTTCATCCATTGCCTGGCGGACCCCTCCCAGGAAATATGGTCCCTGGGAACAGGTATCCTCAAATATCGCCGAAGGACTGGTCGAGCGGGGAATTGATGTTACCTTATTTGCATCAGCCGATTCCATAACAAATGGTAAGCTGGACTCAGTCAGTAAACTACCCTATGCCGAACATCCGGAGATTGATCCCAAAGTAGCAGAGTGCCTTCACATCAGTCATTTAATGGAACAGGCAGATCAGTTTGATATAATACATAACAATTTCGATTTTCTTCCCCTGACCTATTCCCGCCTGATCAAAACACCCATGGTAACAACGATTCATGGCTTTTCTTCTCCAAAAATTATTCCGGTTTATAAGAAATACAACAATACCAGTTATTATGTTTCCATCAGCAATTCGGATCGCAGCCCGGAACTCAGTTATACGGCAACTGTCTATAATGGCATTGACACAAGGGAGTTTAGTTTCAATTCCGAATCAGGCGAATTACTTGCTCTTTTTTGGCAGGATCCATCCGGAAAAAGGAGTCTCTGAAGCCATAGAAATTGCTAAAAAATCAAATAGAAAGCTGATCATTTCCGGTCTGATCCAGGATCAGGAATACTTTGCAGATAAGGTGAATCCATATATTGATGGTCAGGAAATAATGTACGTGGGTAATTCCGGTCCTGTGGATCGGAACAAGCTCCTTGGTGGCGCTTTTGCCCTTTTACATCCCATAAGTTTTGAAGAGCCTTTCGGCCTCAGTGTGGTTGAAGCCATGATTTGTGGAACACCTGTAATTGCATTTAAAAGGGGGGCGATGCCTGAATTGATCCTTGATGGTAAAACCGGTTTTCTGGTGAATAACGTTGAAGAGGCTGTGGAGGCAGTAAACAGTGTTGAATTTATTGACCGGAGAGATTGTATGGAGTGGGCAACTTCAACCTTCAGCAGTGAGAAAATGGTGGAAGGTTACCTGGAAGTTTATCAGAAGATACTTCGTTAGACCAACTGACATGATTACAATCAATTCAGGAATTAGACCATTCGGCGACTGTTAACAAATCAGAATAATCAAAATAACGCCGATAACAATGAGCGCATGAAGGACTGGTGCCGATACATGAAACGCAAAAACCCCTAACAGCCAAAGGACTAAAAGAATTAACCCAATGATCAATAATATTCTTGCCATAATTTAAAATATAAAATGTGAATACTCTTTTTGTTTATTACTGTTTTTTAGTCGGAATAATGAACAGCGGTATGGAGGATTGACTTAAAACCTCTTCCGTTACACTACCCATTAATATTTTTTCTAACCACTTCCTGCTATGAGAGCCTATAACAATAGCATCTGCATGAAGGATTGCTGCTGTCTCTAATATTGTTGCAGCAAAATCACCTTCTTTTACCTCTACTTTAATGGTTTCGTCGTCAAGGTGCTGCGATATTTTTAAAAAGATAATTCAGAGATGCTTTCTTCAGGCCTTCCTTGCTATCCAGTTTCAATGGTCCCATGTCCATGTAACCGGTAAATCCCATGATCGGTGAATAGTCCAGTGAGGAATAATAAACCGGATCCGATATTACATGCAGTAATATCACTTCTGCACCCATCGCTTTAGCAAATGAATAACCTGTTTCTGCCACTTTCTGCGCAGTTGGATCATAATCCAGTGCTATTAGAACTTTTATTTATCTTATTTTGTTTTCATGTTATATAGTGTTATTTACGATAATTAATTTCATGATTATAATCTACATTATCAATTATCCCGCATCTCTTCAAAAAAGGGCGTTCTTTTTTCTTCGACACATTTCACGGCATAGAGGTACAGCGCGGCACTCCAGCTCTGCCAGTCCTGTCCTGCAGCTGTCCCGTCCCGGGCTTTCAGCCATTCATTAAATCCATATTCGATACCGCCCTTTGAGGAGGCTTTGATACACTGAGTCAAGTGCCAGCAGCTTTTCCTCCGCCAGGCTATACCTTCTGGCTGCCACCAGGGCTGCCACATAGAATCCGCATATAAAAGGCCATATGCCCCCGTTGTGATATTCCCCGGGTTTGTTATAGTCCGAATAACGCTCACGCCAGTCAGGATCCCCGGGTTTCATAAAAGGAAAAAAATTGGGCGGAAGATCCACGGCCAGTTCTCCCTTTTCTCTCATAGCTGAACATTCCTTTTCGATCCAGGAGATCATATGTCTTGCCCTTGAAGGGGATGCAATCCCGGAAAGAATGGCAAGGCTGTTGCCCAGCAGGTCGAACCTTTCGCTGCTGTAAATTTTATAGGACCAGAAAGCATAATAGGGTTTATGTTTAACCACGAGCCCTTCATGGACATGATGGTGCATTACTCCACCGGTAATGGTAAATCTCACCATCTCCTTACGCAGGCTATCGGCCCGCTCATGCTGATCAAACAGGCGCAGATAGCTGTATACCAACGTATTCACATAAAGACCATATCCCAAGACCCATTGTTCATCCCGCCAGTCACTGGTGGGCAGCTGGGCAACCAGGAATCGGTCAGTAGGGCTTTGATACTCCATCCATGTAAGGGCCTTCTCAACTGCTTCCTGAAGAAATCCGTTTCCCCTGTAGCATTCTGAAAATGCCAACTCCCAGTAAAAACAGAGGTGTGGTATCACTGGATCCCCGGTTCTCCTTATCATGAACCATAGAAGGGATATGGCCCAGTGTCTGACTGGTTTTTTGCCAGGGTCTCCAATACCTGCCGCGTGCTCTCCATCAGTTTCTGATCCCCGGAGACAGCAATCCCCAGGATGGAAATCAACAGATCCCTGGTATAGGGTTCCGGGTATCCCCAGCCTGCTGTTCGCGGAAGTCCATGAAAGGGTCCGTGGATGTTATGGCGAAGTACTTCAAGTGCCGCCTCTCTTGCCAATGCTACCTCCTTCCAATCTCTGGCTTTTCATGATTCATCTTAGTTTATTCCCAGGTTTCGTTTATGATCTGAACAAACCGTTCTGCAACGATCCGGTAGTCAAAATGTTTCACCACCCGTTCTCTGCCGGCTTTACCCATTTTTTCCCGCAATGCCTGATCTTTCATAAGGATCATCAGATATTTGGCAATATCATGCACATTGGCACGGTAATCCACCGTTCGTGGTTTATTAAACACAACCTTATGACTCTCTTCAAATCCCGATTCCTCGCCAAGGATTACTTCGTTGGCGACAATTTTCCTGGCTACCTTTGCCAGATAGGCTGTTTCTCCATGGACAAGTGTATCCAGCATTCCCATGGCCTTAATACCTATTACCGGTTTTTCACATGCTCCTGCTTCCACCTGTGGCATACCGAAGCCCTCCAGCCGGGATGGGGCCGCATAAATATCACATGCCCCCATCAGGTAGGGCATGAAATTTCGTGAAATGGTGTTGGTTGCATAGGTAACGTTTTTTTCAATCCCCAGGCTGTGTGGCCAATTCCAGATCCGCCAGGTTCTGCAGCTTGGTGCGGGGTTGGGGCCATACCTTGCATACATATTTCCAGTCGGGTGACTTGGCATCAATGACTGCAAGTGCCTGCATCACCTCCTGTGCCCCTTTTGATGCAGCATCACCCCCCACGGTAAGGATCATGATCTGATCAGGTGAAACACCCAGGGCTTCACGCACTGCCATAATCTTCGGATCGTCCTTTTTGAAGGGTATAAAAGCATCTGTATCACAACCACCGGCAATACCTCGATTTTATCTCCATCGATCCCGTCGCGCACATACATTTCTTTCACCCAGTTGGAGGTGACCAGGATAAGCGGAAGTGCATTCAGAACCTCCTGGTAATTTGCAATATACCCATCGGCCACCAGCCAGGGTACGGCTTTAACCCCATACCGCTGCGGATGCAGACCAGATGCGGGGTATGCCCCCAATAACCCACACCAACCACCACATCGGGTTCAAACCAGCGGTAGTACCATTCCTTTTCCTGGGCGGATTCGAAATGGGCAGCATGGGCATCAACACCCATTTCCTGTAGCCCCCTGTAAAGCAGATCTCCCTGGGTTGCAAGTCCCCCCGGAGAGGGCGGATAATCATATAGAACCAGTACTTTCATTGCACTGTTCCATTGATTCTAAGCAGTTTTCTGGCTTCAAAAGGATTATTAAACTGCCAGAAGGATTCTGCCCGGGGGGTTGTTTTTGCTTCAAAGCTGTCTGCTATCAAATCCGTAGGTTTCTGTTATGATGCTGTATTTTCGCATCCATATCCTTTTTGTAAGTGTTCGATAAATGGCAGCTGTTTCAATGGGTCGTCGGCAAATATTCCTTATTACCGTCCTCATAGGCAAATACCCAGTGTTCACCGGCAGATATGCTCCCGTTATGCCAGAGTTTAATTACTGCCTGGCCCGTCTCCTCATGCCTGATGTGCCGGGTGTATTCACCTGAGGGATGATGGGAAATGATCAGGTCAAAATATTGTTGAGGCAATAATTCCAGTATGGCATTTTCCACCTCATTTTCCTCCAGGGGTTTTTGATCGGGTCCATCATCCAGGTCTCCCATGATCCCTTCCGATCTTAATACCTTCAAAGCCTGTTTGAACCTGGGAGCACGGTCCGCATCATTTCCCCGGCAAAGACAGACTATAAAACACTCCCAGCCAGGATGGCTCAGGATGGTCCCTCCTGCCCATAAGGTCTCATCGTCAGGATGAGCGACAATCAGGGCTACTTTTTTTGAGTTTGCTCTGTCCATTCTCCGGTCTCGAAATGACTATTTTTCCAGAGGCAATATTCCTGCCATTTCGCCAATGACATTGACCAGTTCCGATCCTGTGGGAATTACTATTTTCGCATTCTTCTCCAGTGATGTCTCCAGGGCCTCCAGTTTCCTTAATAACTGTGCATTTCCAATGAAATACTTATCCGCAGCTTCATTGACCAATCGGATGGCTTCAGCTTCTCCTTCAGCATGCAAAATTTTCGATTGTTTGAAGCCTTCTGCTTCCTTAATCTTGGCACGTTTGACACCATCGGCAACAGTCTCCGCCGCGGTGGCAGAATCGATAGCCGCAATTTTTTCATTTTCGGCTTTTACCACTTTATTCATGGTTTCCTGAACGTCACTGGGAGGATCAATTTGCTTTAACTCTGTCCGGACGATTTCAATACCCCAGCCCTGGGTTTCATTG
This sequence comes from uncultured Bacteroidaceae bacterium, assembly GCA_963777115.1. Classification (GTDB taxonomy): domain Bacteria; phylum Bacteroidota; class Bacteroidia; order Bacteroidales; family SM23-62; genus SM23-62. The sequence continues at coordinate 52,319 of CAVZPP010000023.1, forward strand.
TGCAGCGTTTTATAAAGATCGGCATTGATTTTTCCCCGTTCACTGTTGGCGGACTTCAGCGTAAGGGTACCAATAATATTACGAAGGGTGGTTCGGGCCAGGTTCACGATCTGCCAGGTGTAATTATTGACATTGTATATGGCTCCTTTAACACTCTCTTCATCTGACTTCACCCTGAAGTAAACCTGGGCATCGACACTTGCATTCAGATTATCGTTTGTGATGATCTCCTGCGGTTCGGCATCCACCATCTGTTCAGTTACATTGACCATATACAGTCTGTCGACAATCGGTATAATCCAGTGAAATCCAGGTGAGGCCAGACTGTTATATTTTCCAAGCCGCTCCATGAGTCCGCGTTGGGTGGGCCTTACAATCCTGATCCCCGCCAGCAATATCACCAATACAGGAATTAATATGTATAAATAAATCATTTCGGTTTGTATATTATTTGACGTTGTTCACTGTCAAATCTTCAAATGCCTTACCCAGCTCCTCCATATCATGATTAAATTCGTTCTTGAATGAGTCCCAGTTATCCCGGCCTTCCTCTTTATACTTCTCCAGCTTCATTTTCAGATCAGCACTTTTTTGTTCCAGCATAGCAAGATTCTTTTCCAGGATGATTTTGTTTTCCTCCTTTTCATTTTCAAGTTTAGCTTTTAATTCAGCAATGCTTTTTTCATAACTGAAGATGATTTCCCCGGACTCCTTTTTGAATAGCTGGATCGAATCATTCAGCGCCTGGATCAGCTCCTGGTTGGCAACAACCACCTGTTCCTCTGCGTCCTGCACATTATCACGGGTCCCTATCAACTTTATTATCCGAAGATTGACAACCTGAATCAAAATTCCTGTCATAGCTATTGCTAATAAGAGGGTAAACATTGTTTTTTTCATTGTTTTCATATAGATTTTATTTTGACTTTATTTAAAATATATTATACATACAAAGTCCGATGCTGGTAAAATAATCCTGCAATCACGTAAAGAGAATTTCTCATGACAATAAAGTATAGTAGAACCATATAATTACAGTTCCTCATATGGGTAAAGGTACTTTACAGGTCAAGGGGAAACATTACACAATTAGGGATAAGAGTTACATCATTCACATGTTTCCTGCGAATACAGGATGATGAAACCAAAAAATAGAAGAAACCTCTGCTATTTGGATCTTTTCAGCTCATCCAGTAGCTCATTCAAATGAACTGTGGCATAGGTAGATGCATAATCAGATTTGGCATATGGTATGATCAGATCCTCATTATGAATCATAGAGCCGCAGGAATAAACCACATTGGGAACATATCCCTCCCTCTCTTCATTATTGGGAACCAGTAAAGGTGTTGTCAGTCTTCCTATCTCCTTTTCAGGCTGATCCAGATCAAACAAAGAGGCACCCAGCACATATTCCCGCATGGGTCCGACCCCATGGGTAATCACCAGCCAACCCTCCCCGGTTTCGATGGGTGAGCCACAGTTTCCAATTTGAATGAATTCCCAGGGGAATTTTGGTTTCTGCAATAATTTTGCTTCACGCCAGACAGTAATATTATCCGAATAGGCGATGTAGTTATTAAATCCATCCAACCGGCAAAGCATGGCATATTTACCCTTTATTTTTCTTGGAAACATGGCCATCCCCTTGTTCCGGGCGATTTCCCCATGAAGTGGCAATACCCTGAAATGATAGAAGTCTTTGGTATTCAAAAGCTTTGGTAATATCGTAGTGCCATCATAGGCCGTGTATGTAGCATAATACATCACTTCACCGTTATCATCAATGAATTTCACGAAACGGGCATCTTCAATCCCATTATTCTCGTTTGAGGATACAGGGAAAATAACCCTTTCGGATATATTGGTATCCAAAGAAAACTCAAGTTCGTAATGCGACGAAGCCAGCCACATGATCTGATTAAAAAACATCTCTTTATAGGAAGCCAGGTGCAGTGACTTTTTATCTTCTTCAATGCATTTCCGAAGCTCGCCATAGGTAAATTTATCGCCGAGCTTATCCAGTATTAAACCGGATGGAATAATTCCCTGAAAATCCTTCATTTCATCCAGCTTGCTTTTAAAGGATGCTTTATCATAAACATGCCGGCGGATATGCTCAGCCTCCTCCAGCAGATTACCTACAGGTTCTATTTTCAGTTGTTTTCTTTATCGATCACCCCGGTACGGAAAACAATCGAAGAGATGTGTCCCTCCCCTGTAGCCCTGAAACTGATGATCACTCTTTTCTGACCCTTTCCGGTCTCGGACTGATCAGGATGTTCAACCATCGAAGGATTAAAGAAGGCTGCTGATTCAATGGAATATTCCATGGTAAAATAGGAGCCTATCAAAATTTTCCTGGAGTAGTCGAGCAATTCAGGATCAATATTCAACTGCTTAAACAGGTATACAACTCTGTCAAAGTGCTTCTCAAAGACCTTTGAGATATTCCTGTGTCGCATCGAATAATCCCTCAGGGTCTGTTTCAATGCAAGCGAAGCATCCTCTTCAGACATTTCCAGTACAGAACGTATGGTGTTTAGAGCCCGTCTATCGCCTGCAAACAGAAAACGGGCAATGACTCTGCTGGGGTCAGGGTTAAATATGACATCTTTTCTGTTTACGATAACTTTCATTTGATAATTTTATTTGCCAAAGGTAATCCCAAAAATCAAATAAGATGAGTCGCTTTGTTTTATTTATTAAAAGAAATTGATTCCGTTAAAAAACGATCATTCCAATACGGTAGAATAATGTGTCCTGAAAAAGATTAATATGAAATTCTGTTAAATCTTACCGGAAAATACCCTTAAAAAGGTCGTTTACAGCAAACAGACTGAAAGATTGTGCAGAGAGTCCGGTCTCTCCAGCCAGGATAATAGACAGAATTAACAGTGCAGATTTTCTGAATGGTGAAATCATGTGCTGGAATTTTATAAAGTGAGCCTTACTTGATGACTAAAGTTCAGATTATCTCACGAGTTTTGCAACCAAATGACTTTCCAGTATGATTATCACGATATTTTGATAATTTCGAAAAAAATGGAGGTGACAATGAAAAAATTACAGCTTCGACTTAGAAACATCGTTCTCCTGTGCATCATTTCAGTTTTACCAGCAATTGCCGGCGGAGAGGATAAATCCAGGAAATGCATTATGGTATTCGGCGCTCATGCCGATGATGTGGAACCTATAGCTGGGGGCACACTGGCCAGATACATCTCGGAAGGTTATGAAGGAATATATGTCTGTGTTATAAATAACTTTGCAGGTTGTGGATAGAGTCAGTCGGCGGCGGTACGTCACCGCCCCGAGGAGTTACAAGGCCGTTGTTTTCAATTTCAGATTCACCTATGTCCTATCCCGTTGGCGCTCTCGAAACAATCCAGATCCGGCAGGAAGAAGCCATCAGGGCAGCGGCGGTTTTTAATGCTACACCTCTGTTTCTTGATTTCAGGGAAGGCTTTATCTGGCAGGGGCGTAAACGATGCTATGCCGGATCGGATGAATATCACCGGTATCAGCCTCCCGGAAGACAGGTGGTAAGCCTTGCCCAGGCAGAACCCGGTAATGTGGATTACCTGGTTGATCTGCTCCGGGAATATTCGCCCGAGATAGTAATTACCCATACCATGGGAGGTGATAAGCATGATCATGGCAACAGTGCCTATATCGAATATCTGGCATTCAAAGAAGCCATAAGAAAAGGTGTGGCTGTAGGGCAACTCTGGATGAAACCAAAGGGGTGGCTGCTTGACGACAAGGCCATAGCTAACGACAGGGGGGAACCGGATATTATGATTGACGTCAGTGAATTTATTGATATAAAATATGAAGCCCTGAATAAACATGTCAGCCAGAAAGGGATTCCCAGGAAACAAACCAGGCCCGAAGAATCCACAGAAGGATTCATTTGTGTATTGGACAATACAAAATAAGCTGGTCTCTTCTTAATCAGGAAGATTGATATTGCTGAATTCAAACAAGTCTCTTAATTCGTCTGCTGAAAACAGATTCCCCCGGATTTTTACCTGTGGCTCCTTTGGCAATGAATAATTGATACTTATTGCTAATTTAGGGAGGATATAATTTTTCACAAAACTATAAACAGGATGCGTTTTTCATTCATAATAATCATCTTGCTGGGCACCTTTTGTGACTCAGGAGCAGCACAGGAACGGCTAAAGGTTGCAACGTGCCAGTTCCCGGTGACAGGAGACCTGATGAGCAATGCTTCATATATTAAGAAATATATCATTGAGGCTTCTCAACACGATGCGGATATCGTACACTTTTCAGAAGCATCGCTTACTGGATATCCACCTGGTGATATCCCTTCATTTAAGAATTATAATTGGGACCTTTTGACTGCGGTAACCTCTGAGATAGCTGACCTTGCCAGGAAACACAATATTTGGGTTGTACTCGGTTCTGCTCATTTCATCAGCGATGAAGAGAAACCCCTGAATTCGCTCTATATTATTTCAAATGAAGGAAAGGTTGTTGACCGTAATGCAGATAAGTCGATGCTGACTATGGGTGATTCGGCCCATTATACTGCCGGGAACCACATTGTTGTAATAGAATTAAAAGGCTGCAAATTGGGATTTCTAATATGTTATGATTCATGTTATCCTGAGATGTACAATGCATACAGGCATCAGGGCGTAAGTATAATGTTTCATTCCTTCTACAACGCCCGCCATAAGGGAAAGACAATACTGGACGAAATCATTCCTGCGGAAATCAGGGTAAGGGCTTCAGACAACAGGATGTGGGTGATAGCCAATAATTCAACAGGAGACTATTCAGCATGGCCCACATGCATTGCCAGGCCAGATGGTTCCATGGAATCTTTGGTGCGTGGAGTCCCCGGAATCCTGTACAGAGAATTCCCTGATAAGGAAAGAACTGATAATTTCAGGAGCTGGCTTCATAATTATAAAATGATGAAGCTGCCTGAAGATGAGGTCTATCAGATATTCGGGACCCCTTCAAATCACCCAAGGGTTCTGGATACAAAATCATTGTAACAACCCGTTTAATCGTAGATCACTTTAAACGTGGTCGACAGGATCATCGTAGCCAGATATAGATCATGGTGGTAATTATTGATCATTGCATTTCTCTTTGGTCGGGGTATGTGGAATTCTTCCCAATTCGGTAGTAAGTGTGACTCGAAATGTGTTTGCCAGGGGAGAGTTCTGCCCATTGGTTGGATACAGGTATGCGACATCCAGCGAAAAAATGCGGTTCTTCACACATAATCCGGTCGTAAAATATTTCCGGTTCCCCTTAGTAGAATGTTCATCTACAAAACCAGAGCGAATGGCTAGAAAATTGTGGAAGTTGTATTCCACACCAACTGAGTAAGCAATCTCATGCATCTCATCAATAAATACACTATATGTGCCATCCTCTCTGGGCCAACCCGGTGCATCGTAAAAAGATTGAAACATCCCCGCTATAATTGATTTCGGAGCCTCTTTGCCACGCACAACAATATAATCACCAGTGGCTGTATCCGTATCATAGACGGGAGGAGTTGGAACCATCAGCTTGATAACATCTGCATTCAATGAGATGGAATGCTTTTCACTAATGAAATATTCGAACCTTCCACCCATCCTCAGGTTTGTCGGAATTGGCGTTTTCTCGGCATCCTCAGTGTATGAAATGGGTGTACCAATGTTAGAGATATTGATCCCGAATGCCCAATGTGTCACCCTTTGTCCAATCGGAAAATCATTCTGGTAATATAAAGCCAGATCACCTGCCAGCTGAGGTACCAGCTTCTGTTTTCGTATCCATCAGCTGTCACCTGTCCACTGGTGAGATCCGAAAAGATGTACCTGATGACAATTCCCCCTGAAAAATTATCCGTAAATAACCTTGAATACCCCGCATCTACTGCAAATTCAAATGGTGTATACTGGCCCAATAAATGGACCTTAGGGGGAAGTGAACATAATTTCTCCAAGAGAGAAATACCGGAATGAACTGCTTACAGTATTCTTCTCTTTGATCCTGTAATAGCCCGAAAGGTAACCCATGTTGATGTTGGGGAATCAGGTTCCTTAACCAGGGTGTATGGGTAATGGCTAAATCCGCCATTCGCCTCAGTGAATGCATATTTTGCCACATTCCAGTGTTGGGAGCTTGCATCGGCCGTTGATGCTGCGCCTAGATCACCCAAACCAGCTCCCCTTGCGTCCGGGCTGATGGTTAAAAACGGAACCGAGGTCTGGATTGTGTTTAATTCTCCCCAGCCTAGTACCTCGGGACGAATTTGCCCCTGCAACCATATTTCCTAGTGAGGATGAAGAATGTTATGATAAAATACATTTATCAACGAATGCTTACCCGGGGTAGGTGTATTCCGCTGATGGTGAAATAGAGCTTCCATTGGGTACATGTAATTTTTGTTGGGTAGGAATCATACACATAAATCACACCATTACTTTTTATGATGATGAATTGAGATCTAGATACATGTTATAGGGTACACTCATGAAGATATTGGGGTTGATGGCACTATAAATCTAACGAATATCATGAAGACATCATTGTGGGATTGAAGATATTTATCAATTCAGGCTCATATCCGGCGGATCTCGGATTGGGAGTGGGAGTCTGCTACTGAAACATATCAGTCCAATATCGGGATCACGAGAAGTACCCGAAACACAGAAAGCACGCATACTCATTTCAATTGATGAGGAACGCTGTTGATCATCTGCATATATACATTCCATTATGTATCTTGCAATAAATGAAAAGGAGATGCCAGAAAAAGAATTTGATGCAATAATTATTGGTTCCGGTATTGGCGGCCTGTCATGTGCTGCATCACTTGCAATGTGTGATTACAAGGTATTGGTGCTGGAAAATAACTGATGTTCTCGGGGGTTCATTGAGTAGTTATACGGATTCAGAAAGGGGCAACTGGATCTGGTCTCCCGGAGTACAGTGGGTGTGTGACTATTCGGGAAACAGTGTCGATTACAAGTTGCTGAAAGCAATTACCGGCGGGAAAGTATCATTCTCTCCGCTGGACGATGAATGTCAGATTAAATATTTCACCGGCGAAGAATTTTTGCACAGGGATTCACCCCCCTGAACGGTGTGATCACCGCCAGTGTTGTTACGGGGGAAAAACCTGATCCGGAGGTTCAAAAAACAATACAATACGGTGTGGTCTTGATATGGCAGGTCTCTTCATAATATCGATATCGCTTGATACAGAAGCTTTCACCTCACTCCTGAAATAGATCTATTCAATGACCAGGTTTCGATTTTTTGGATACTTCAGGGTGTATTTCAGATCAATGGTGTGGCTTTCACCCGGATCCAGTTCAAGAGTCCACTTAATTTCACCGGTTTCTTTGTTTCTTTTACCCCTGGACAGCTCTTCAATATCCAGTTCAATTTCTTCAAGGGTTGGAACCGGAACCTGGTCCAGAAGAACCATATTGATTGCCTGGGATTTATTGTTTTTTATGGAAATTTTCCATGCTCTTGTATTTTCTTTCTTGGTCCCGACTAATTTCTTTGAGGTGAGATCCTTCACCTTTTCACGATTCACAACTACACTCTTATCCCGGCCTAGAGAAAGACTCAGCGTATCGGAGATGAACCTCACATCCAGTATGGATTTTCCTATGTAGGTCTCCTCAAAGAATATATTGGCTTCACCCTCAAGAAGGTTGTACTGTTCCCAGTTGGTTACATATCCAATCAGAAATGCATCTTTGTCAATTTTGGGGACACAATAGTATTCATAATAGGTGGGAACATCATAGGCTGTCATATCCACCACATAATTCTTACTGTTTGATTCAATGCTATATGGCATTTCAATGCTGAACTCAACCGTTGTCTGGTTCTCTTGCTGAACGATGGGAATTGAAAGGCTCGTCGGCTCCCCTTATGCTCATGGCACTCTTTGATTTACCCGGCTGCATCCGGGGTGAAGGCTGAGCTGAG
>CAVZPP010000024.1:0-11980 GCA_963777115.1 uncultured Bacteroidaceae bacterium
TGAATGATCATGGCCTTCTTGGCCTTCATCTGCCATTTCTGAAACTCTTTCAGCCTTAGAGGGATGAAAAATCAGCCACCCAAGAAATAGTCCAACGACCAGCACACCAAGTACTAATCTGTAATTTTCTTTTATGTTTTTTATAATTTTTTTGCCCGGCCTTTGGCCTCACTGAGCTCTAATTTTTCTCGGTTCATGATTACTTTCCCATTAAATAGTTGATAAATGAAATAGCGGCTTGCTTATCAGACCTGGCCTTTTCGAGCTCAAGCCCATAATTGAGTAATTTTCGTTCCATCCTAAGAATTTCTTCAAAATTCTTATTACCGGTTGCATACTCTGTTTCCAGTAATTTCAAGGATTGTCAGCAAGATCCTGTTGAGTAATATACAGGTCTATCCTTCGGTCTGAGTCCAGATAATCTTTCCAGGATTTCTCCAGTATGGTTTCAAGCAAGTTGATCTTGTCAGTCTTTTCAGATTCCTTGGCCTCCTGGAGATATACTACCTCGTTTACCATGGCCCTGTACTTATTTCTGTACAATGGAATCGTGATCCCTACCTTTGGGAATACAAAGGCATCGGTCCCGGCAAGATTATCTTCTCCTTGTCCAACCATGGTATAATCAAATCCGATGGAAAAATCGGGTTTCCCTGCTTTTTCTGCAAACTCCTTTCTGAAAGTCAGGCCTTCCTGCTGAAGGCTGATAGCTAAAAGCTGATGGTTATTGTTATTAATTGTATCCCATACCTGATCTTTTCTTAATCCTATATCACGGTTCCAGAGAATCTCAGGAGTAGCGATTTCGAGTTCTCTTTCAGCATTTAAAAGATTGACAAACATCACCTCCAATACATGCTGATTATCCTTCAGCAAAGCCAGGTGGTTTTCCATATCACCTATTTCCATTTCAATTCTGTACTCATCAACAGCAGATACTTTGCCCGTCTCCACTTTGATATTTGCCAGTTTTTTAAATGAACTGAGGATTTCAAGATTCTCCATGGTAATTTCGATGGCCCTTCTATTGAAATAGATGTTGTAGTAATTTGACCTTACTTCATTGAAAAGCCTGGATTTTGACTCAAGGAAAACTTCATACTTTGCTTTTGCAGACTGGTTGGCTACATTTTCTTTGGCCTGCAATGTGCCAAACCAGGGAAACATTTGAGAAGCTGAGAACCTGAACTGCTGAGGGCCCACTCTTGTCTCAACGGGGCTAATGAAATAAGCGAATGCTGCCTGGGGATCAGGTAATGCTTTTACCTGCGGGGCTACTTCTAGAGCAGCCATGTATTCCTTAAATTTCACCTGAAGGCCGGGATTATTCTCAGCAGCAATCACAAGGTAATTATCCAATTCTTGCTGAGCTGAAACCACAAATGGGATCAGCAGCAACATTCCAATGATATATATGTGTTTTTTCATGATTTTAAGTATTCTGAGTTTTTAATTGCTCTTTTTATCCGGCCTTCCTGCCACATGCTGTACAAGACGGGAACCACAAACATGGTCAGCACTTCGATGGTCATTCCTCCAAACAGGGGAATTGCCATCGGTACCATGATATCTGAACCTTTTCCGGTAGAGGTAAGTACAGGTAGAAGTGCAATAATGGTGGTTGCAGTGGTCATCATTGCCGGACGCACCCTTTTGGATCCTGCTTCCAGGATGATGGCCCGAAGTTCATTCACTGACTGTGGCTTTCTTCTTTTCCATCAACTGTTTGATATACGTACTGATGAGTACTCCATCATCAGTTGCAACTCCAAAAAGTGCAATAAAACCAACCCAGACCGCAACACTCAAGTTTATAGTGTGTACCTGGAATAGATCCCTGAGATTTACTCCTCCCAGGTTACCATTTAAAAACCAGGGTTGACCATATAGCCATAGCATAATAAAGCCTCCTGATATGGCCACAATAATTCCTGTGAAAATCAGAGAAGTAGAAGTAACTGATCTGAACTGGAAATAAAGGATAAGGAAGATTATAAGCAGTGAAATAGGTACAACAATGGAGAGTCTCTTGGTTGCCCGGATTTGATTTTCATAGTTCCCTGTAAATACATAACTCACTCCTGCAGGTAATTCAAAATCTCCTGAATCAAGAAGTCCATTCAGATAATCCTGTGCATTTTCAACTACATCAACTTCAGCATATCCTTCCTTTTTATCAAAGATCACATACGATACAAGGAATGTATTTTCACTCTTGATTAACTGGGGTCCTCTTACATAATTCATTGTCACCAGTTCTCCAAGAGGAATTTGAGCACCTGAAGATGTAGGAATCAACAACTTTTTCAGATCCTCCGGATTGTCCCTGAATTCCCTTGCATAGCGCATACCGAACCGGAAATCTTTCCCGGCCTTCAACAGTGGTAGTAAGCTTCATTCCTCCAACTGCACTGCTCAGCACATTTTGCAGATTCTGCACGTTAAGTCCATACCTGGCAATTGCATCCCTGTCAATTTCCATTTCCAGGTAAGGTTTACCAACCACACGGTCTGCAAATACTGACATGGGTGAAACTCCATCTACTTGTTTAAGATGTTTTTCAATTTCCAATCCAACCTTTTCAATACTTTCAAGATCAGGCCCATACACCTTGATACCCATAGGTGCACGCATACCTGTTTGAAGCATGACAAGTCTTGTAGCTATGGGTTGCAGTTTTGGTGCTGAGGTCAATCCGGGAATAGTAGCCTGTTTAATAATTTCATCCCAAATATCGTTAGGTGACTCTATTTCATCCCTCCACTGACGGAAATACTTCCCCTTGTTATCTTCAATGAGTTCATTAAGGCTAAGAATCCTGAAATCTTCCTCATCAGGATTATAAGATGTTCCATCCTGAAGCTCAAATGCACCTTCCTTATTGACCTTGAAACGCATCCGATGACCTTTCTCATCCAGTATATATTCAGACCGATAGTTGATAACATTTTCATACATGGATGTTGGAGCAGGATCCAGTGCTGAATTGACCCGACCCCATTTCCCAACTACATTTTCAACTTCCGGAATGGAATTCACACGTTTATCAAGGATCCTGATTACTTCCAGATTCTCCTGAATACCCGAATGAGGCATGGTAGTGGGCATGAGCAGGAATGAACCCTCATCCAGTGATGGCATAAACTCCTTCCCCATCCCAGGTATAGATTTATCTAAGCTGCTGATAAACTGCAGTGTTTTTTACAAAGCCCGGCATAAATCCAAAAACAGATCCAAATCCCTGCCAGGCTGTTAAACCAAACATCACAATCAGAATAGGCGTCAGCAAGGAATTTCCATTTGTTATTCAGAGCCCAACTGAGAATCTTTGGATAGAACTTAACAACGCTGGAGAGTGCTCCTAAAACAACCGCAACAATTGCAATCACAAACAGGAAATTACCAAACAGGGAGTTCTGAGCCCCCAGTGGCATCCATGCCTTGGTAAGGAAAAACACAATAGTAAGACCCGTAATAATGATATTAATGATATTGACCCAGGGCTTTCTTGATTCAGTCCACCTTTCAGCAAAAAAACCATTCAATCCGTATGCTGTAAGAGCTAAGGGCAATATAGTTACCTGAAATGATGGATAGGATCAGACCGGCAGCGGCCAGTACAAGACTTAATATCTTCTTGTATTTCTTTTTGTCAAATCGAATTGAAAACACCATATTGGCCAGTGTGGGAATAATAACCAATCCTATAACCAATGCTGCCAGCATGGTAAAGGTTTTGGTGAAAGCCAGTGGTTTAAATAATTTTCCTTCAGCTGCTTCCATTGCAAATACCGGAAGGAAACTGACAATGGTTGTTGTCAAAGCAGTAATAACAGCACCTGCCACCTCAATTGTGGCTTCATAGATTACATTTAAAAGTTTCTTTCCTCTGGCATCTATATTTTCTGGCATTTCGAGATGCCGGATAATATTCTCTGTGAATACAACTCCTACATCCACCATGACTCCAATTGAAATTGCAATTCCTGAAAGAGCTACAATATTGGCATCCACTCCAAACTGCCTCATAGTGATAAAGGCAATCAATACACCCAAGGGCAAGAAGACTGGAAATTAAAAAGGAAGCCCTCAGATTGAGGACAAGCACTATAACAACCAGGATACTGATAAGAAGCTCCAGGGAAATTGCTTCTTCAAGTGTTCCCAGTGTTTCCTTGATTAAACCGGTACGGTCATAAAAAGGTACAATCGTAACTTTTGATACGGGTTCCGTCCTCAAGAGTTTTTGAAGGAAGTCCCGGAGCAATCTCCTCGATTTTCTCCTTCACATTATCTATTGTCTGTAATGGATTTGCCCCATAGCGGGCCACCACAACTCCTCCCACCGCTTCCGAACCTCCTTTATCCAGCCCACCCCTTCGTGTGGCAGGACCATAATTGATTCTTGCCACATCTTTCAACCTGATAGGAACATTGTTCCTGACTGCAACCACACTTTTTTCCAAGGTCCTCCAATGTAGTTGATATATCCCAAGGCCCTAACCAGGTATTCGGCCCGGTTGAATTCAATGGTTCTTGCCCCAATATCCAGGTTGCTGTTCTTCACAGCAGCCATGATCTGAGCAATATTACACCATGTGCCTTCATGGCATTTGGATCAATATCCACCTGGTATTCTTTAACAAATCCACCAATGGAGGCAACTTCGGCCACACCCTTAGCAGAAGTTAGCGAGTACCTGACATAGAAATCCTGAATGGTTCTTAATTCGTGAGGATCCCATCCTCCGGCGGGATTGCCATCTTTGATCTCTTCCTTCAAGCGTGTACCAATATATTTGTCCAAGGGCAGTTGCATCCGGACCCAGTGCTGGTGTAACATCTTCAGGCAAGGTTCCTGAAGGAAGGGAATTGAGCTTTTCAAGTATTCTGGTCCGGCTCCAGTAAAATTCAATATCCTCATCAAATATGATATAGATACTGGATACTCCGAAAATTGAATTACTCCGGATGGTTTTCACTCCGGGAATTCCCAGAAGAGAAGTTGTTAATGGATAGGATATCTGATCCTCAATATCCTGTGGAGAGCGACCCGGCCACTCGGTATATACAATTTGCTGGTTTTCCCCTATGTCAGGGATGGCATCCACCGGAACCGGGTCACGTGGAATAATCCCTGTTTCCCAATCAAACGGAGCAGATACAATTCCCCATACAACAAAAATTAGTAGCAAAAGGGATGTAACCAGCTTATTTTCAAGAAAGAATCTTATTACTTTGTTTATCATCTTTTATCTGATTTTGCCTGAGTGGCCAATGAAAACTCAATTGATTTTTCACGGACGGAAAGAGGGGGAATGTTGACACTACGGTACAACAGTATATTCATTACCTGGACAAATCAAAACTGTTTGATTTGAACCAAGTAATCCCCTAAATAATAGGCTAAATCAAATAAGACTGTATCTGAGAAAGAACCACCTCTTGATAAGGTGGTGGTTTTTTATACCAGGGCACCTCATTTTTAGTTGATTCGTTGATGCCATGGAAAATAATTGAGTATTACTGAGGTAAGAAATAGGGTGGTGTTGTGAGAATTTTCAAAATTGAATGCTAGAGCTAGAAACCTCATAGTCATCACCAGGCTCCACAACAATAGATTCATCCTGACACCCCGGACAGCTATCCTGAGCCTGATTTGCAGCTATCCTCGCTTAATATCACAACAGCTATGGGCAGGAGCAAGTAAGGCCATGTCAATTAATTGATCATGACAATAATGCATATTGATCGTAAATCCTGTAGAAGAAATCAGGATAAAAACTGCAATAACGATATGTAATACCTTTCTAATCATTATTTGGGAAACTCCACTAATGCAAATAAAACAACAAAATGCAATTATCGTTTACATACATTTGACTAAGTGAATAAGTGATTAAAAAACAGACAAATAATGAAAGCTGTTTCATTTAAGAATTACTTTACTGGGACTACTTACGATATTACTGCTTCCCGTAAATGCACAGAATATAAGCTATACCTCAGCCGGGGGATTAAAGATGGGACTTGGTCTCGGAAGTTCCGACCAGGCATCAGATATAAAAAATTCAAAAGGTGGCGGTTTTGATATTTGGATGGGAAGTCCAATCTATCAGAGGAAAGTGCCATTTTTGCCCTGGACTGGAGATTTCGTTTCCTTGCCGGGTACAACAGAGCCTATGATCACAGGGTGAATACTGATGGCAGCTATAGCAATATTCAGCTTACTCATTTTAACTATGACCTGGAATTAGCTTTAACCCTAAATCGCCTTCGTGAACGTACTCAATAATTTTAAGTGGATTTATCGGAGCAGGGATTACGCATGGCATTACTTCAGCCGATCTGCTGGATGCAACAAATAATACTTATGATTACTCTTCTATCCTTCCAAACAGGGATCCATCTGAAATTCTTGCAGATCTTGATCAACTGACGGATAAAGATTTCGAAACCCGTCTTGTGAACAGGGCAGCAATTCTTCCTACTGCTGGGATTTATTTAGGATATGAGTTCTCACCCCATTTTGCCTTGGAGTGGAACATAAAATGAATTTCTCATTGAGTGAGAATAACAGCACTTTTGGTATTGACATAGATAATCAGGTCTCATCGGGATCTAATCTTGGATTTAACAAATTATACCAGCGTTGTGTTAAAATGGGTGCTTGGAGGAGGATCCACCGGAAAAGGCAGCATTGCCTGGCTCCCGATCCCTTCCCAGCTGTAGTGGCTTATCCCCCACAGGTTGACATTATTACACCTTATACCAATCCATATGAAACGACTGAAAGCAGTGTTAAAGTTACAGCCCGGATTTTTAATATTACTCGAAAAGAGGACATCTCTGTAAAACTGAACGGGCAAAACCAGGACTTTCTATTCTACTCCTCAATTAGTCGGATTGAGATCAATACAAACCTGCAAACAGGAAGTAATTCCCTGGCAATTTTCTGTAAAAATGAAAGACCAGGAAGCTGACAGCGATGATTTAATACTACATCTAAGGGCGATATTACTCATACAGCAATGGAAAAAGGGTATATGATTTTGATTATGACAGTAATGGTATCATCAGTTTTGACCATGATCTGAATGAAGGAAGGAATGAGATAATGGTAAGCGGAAGAAATGCAGACGGGACTGCAGAAGACAGAACGAACATTACCTATGTAAAGCCTGAACAGGGCTTCCCACCTGAGGTGAAAATTCTTCGACCCGTTGCTCTCCGGTCCAAAATCTATGAATCCAGGGCAGAAATCCTCGCCGAGATCAGTAATGTTGAATCACGACAGGGATATCAGCCTTAGAATAAATGGAATAAATACAAATGATTTCTCTTTTAATCCGGAGCACAAAGAGATTGATTGCAACTGTCCCGTTAAATACCAGCACTACCATTATAAAAATCAATGCTCAGAACAGGTTTGGATCGGACAGTGACTCCAGAACAATAATCAAAGAAACCCGACCTGTCAACACCCAACCTGTCTACACCCCACCTGTAATAATCCAACCCTGTCCTAAACCTGTGATATCTTTCTACGTTACAGAATCCGGGACAAACCTGTTAAATGGAACTGTAAGCAATGTTCAGTATAAAGGAGACATTCTCTTTTCTGTGAATGGCAGACAATACAACAACTGGCGATTCTCTCCTTCCACCGGAGAAATTCAGGCCAGCCTCAACTTTGATCCTGGAACTCATATCATAGATATAAATGCAACAAATGAATGTGGTAGTGATAGTAAATCCAAAACCATTGTCATTGAAGCTCCATGTAAACCACCTCTGGTTAGTATGAACCTTTCGGAGGTTTCCGCCGAAAATGCTACACACTTACTTAGTGCAAGGCTCCAGAACGTAAGTATAAAGGATAATGTCGGCCTCATGGTGAACGGCACTCGTCTGACTGACTTTCAGTTCAATCCCACAACAGGGCAGGTTACAGCAACCTTGAACCTGGATCCGGGATCACACAATATTATGGTCGTTGGAATGAATGAATGTGGAAGCGATAGTGAATCGAAAACTATTGCCCTTGCCCAACCCTGTTACCCACCATTGGTAAGTTTCACCATCTCGGAAGTCAATTCTCAAAGTGCTACCCATCAGCTCGGCGGTAAAATACAAAATGTGAAAAACAAGGGCCAGGTGACACTCACTGTAAACGGAAGGCCCGACAATGGATTCCGGTTTGTACCTGCAACAGGGGAAATCAGCAGCAATTTCAGGTTCAATCCCGGCTCACACACGATCGTTGTAAGTGTAAACAACGAGTGCGGAAGCGATAGTGAATCGAAACAGGTTCAGATCAGTGAAATCCAGGGAAACGAGTCTGATGAAGAAATAAATACAAATCCGGATGCAGGCTGGGTAAGGATCAATCCGGGAAATGCTTCATGGGAGTTTTGCCTTCAAACTCAGGGAGGTGACTATAACAGGGGTAATCTTTCAAATCCTGATTTCTCATACTCCGGAACCGCCATTAGTTTATACATTAAACCCATCGCCGGTGGTGGTACGCTAAAGTAAACGGCAAAGCCTTCAATCTTAATCCCGGGCAGTACTACCTCTTCAATGGCAATTTGAAGGTACAGGTCACTAACAATCGCCAGGGAGCGATGGGACATTGGTCAGTTTACATAGAATCCGGCATTGCGCCTTCAACTGGAAAGGGAAATAACAGGCCAAAAAGTCCATGTGAAACAGGGACTAAGAACAAGAACCAGTGATTAATGCCTTTAGGGGCCGGAATGCGGGATTTAACTATCTGTCCCTATTGAGCGCTTTTCATCCCAGTTCTCACTTCATTTGTCCCAGCCTTTTTTGATATATACCCCTGTGGGTTACCCTGACCCATTTTTTTGTGCCCGAAACATTTCACATTTAATTTTATTTAAATATTTTAAATCGTTAATCATGAATATTTTACTGGTCAGTCCGGCGTATCCCGACACCTACTGGAGTTTCAAGCACGCACTAAAGTTTGTTGCCAAAAAATGTGTCAGTCCACCATTGGGACTGTTAACCGTTGCAGCCATGCTTCCTGAGGATTGGGAGAGAAAACTGGTGGATCTGAACATCCGTCCTCTTAAAGATTCCGAGATCCAGCGAGCCGATTATGTATTTATTGGTGCCATGTCGGTTCAGGCTGCATCGGCATCGGAGGTAGTTCAGCGGTGCAAACAGATGGAAAAGACAATAGTGGCAGGAGGACCCCTCTTCACAGCCGACCCCGATGCCTGGTCACACATCGATCACCTGGTGCTGAACGAGGCAGAGATTACCCTGCCCTGGTTTCTTTCTGACCTTGAAAACAAGGTTCCTAAAAAAATATACCAGACGGAGGAGTTTGCGGATATGGAGCTATCACCCTGTCCCGATTTTTCGCTGATCAAATCATCTAATTACGCACAGCTGACCCTGCAATACTCCAGGGGGTGTCCCTTTAACTGTGATTTCTGCGAAATCACCGCCCTGCTTGGACGAAAGGTTCGTTTGAAGTCCACACGGCAAATTATAGATGAGATGGAAGTCATCTACAATACCGGCTTTCGAGGTAATCTCTTCTTTGTGGATGACAATTTTATCGGCAACCGGAAGCGGTTAAAGAAGGAGCTTCTTCCGGCTATTATCAAATGGAATCATGACCATAAATATCCCTATACCTTCACTACTGAGGCGTCCATTGACCTTTCAGACGATGCAGAGTTGTTAAGCGCCATGGCAGAGGCCGGCTTCGAAAAGGTCTTTGTGGGCATTGAAACCCCCGATGAGGTGTGTCTGAAAGAGTGTAACAAATATTTGAACCAGGGGCGGAACCTGCTGGATAGTGTGGGTGAGATCCAGGCAGCCGGTATTGAAGTTTCGGCAGGATTTATTGTGGGATTTGATAATGATACTACCGGGATCTTTCAGCGTCAGATCGATTTTATCCAGCAAAGCGGGATCATTACCGCCATGGTGGGTCTTCTGAATGCTCCAAGTCGTACAAAACTGTATAGACGGCTGAAGGAAGAGGGCAGAATTCTGAGAACACACGAGGGCGACAACACCAACTACACCATGAATTTTGTTCCCAAAATGAACAAGGAGGTGCTGCTGGAAGGTTATCAGAAAATCTTGAGCAGCATCTACTCCAGCAAGGCCTACTATGAGCGGCTCAAGGTATTTCTTAAACACTTCAAACCCGTGGCGGTCAACAGGGGTCGAGTCAATCGCGAGAATATCATGGCGCTGCTTCGTTCGGTGCTCTATCTGGGCATCATCGACAGAAACCGGATCTATTACTGGAAACTGATATTCTGGAGCCTAAGCCGAAGGCCGGATATGATTCCCATGGCCGTTACCTATAGCATTTACGGTTACCACTTCAGGAAAGTGTTCAGGATCGATTCTTAACAATCACTCGGGCTACTGATCCCCTGATTATGAGTCAGATATTTTGTTTTATTTCTAGAAATATATATTTTTGTATATAAACAGAAATATATGTGGGTTGAATTCCAGGCAAAGATGGGTCCATTTCGGGTATTCTCCACAGGGGATGTAGAAAAGCAATTTCCATCCATGAACCTGATGAACCTGGTCCGCTGGCAAAAGAAAGGGTACATTATCAGACTGAGAAATCGATGGTATACTTTCAACGATGCGGAAAGCCATGAGAACATTGAATGGTTGGCAGCCAACCTGATCTATGCACCTTCCTATATCAGTTTACATACTGCGCTTTCCTGGTATAATCTGATCCCGGAAATGATAGTTTCAACCACCTCGGTTACTACCCGGAAAACAAATAAATTCTCCACTCCTATTGGGAATTTCGATTATCACCGGATCAAACCGGAGTTATTTGGTTTTGGCTATTCACTTGAAAATATGGACGCCTACAGGAGTGAAAGCGAAAAAAGCAGAAAGATCATGGTGGCAACTCCACAGAAAGCCATTCTCGATTTCTTCTATATCAATAGCTTCTACGACTCGGAAAAAGACATGGAAGATCTGAGGTTGAACGATACCGAACTGGCAAAAATCATAAATGAGGAGTTTTACCAGTTCCTTGAAAGGTATGAGAGCAAGGCCCTGGAACGCAGGATTCGCTTAATGACTAAAACATATGGCTTATGATAAACTTTGATGAAATAAAATCCTTCTTTGCAGATAGTCTTCGAAGGAATCCTTCCCACTTCGAATACATGCTAAAGGAGTATTTCCATTACCGGATGCTGGATATTATTTTTTCCGGCGAATATGCTTCCAAGCTGAGTTTTATTGGAGGTACCAACCTCAGAATCCTGCATCATATCCAACGCTTCAGTGAGGATCTTGACTTTGATTGTTTCCAACTGTCCAGAGAAGAATTCCATCAACTTACGGACAAGGTCATCGCAAGGCTCAGAGAAGAAGGTATAAAGGTTGAAGCCGAAGACAAGGAAAAGGATCTCAAAATTGCTGCGTTCAGGCGGAACATCATATTTCCCGGTTTGCTGTTTGAATTGGGATTGACAGGTCACAGGGAAAAAAAGCTTCTGATCAAGATCGAATGTGAACCGCATCATTATGAATACGAACCAGCTAAAGCCAATTATTCAGAAATTCAATGTCTTTACACAGATCTTTGCCCCTTCCCCTGATATTCTTCTATCCATGAAAACAGGGGCAGTTCTGGAAAGAGGGAAGGGCAGGGATTACTATGACTTTATTTTTCTCTCGGGTCTTACAGATCCGGATTTCGGTTATCTGGACATGAAATTCGGGATCACTAATCATGCCCAATTATATGAAAGGATTCTCGAATCCTGTGAAACAACTGACTTTAAAAAAAAATCACGCGATTTTGAAAAACTGGTTTTCGATCCGGCCGAAACCAGAAAAGTCTTGCTTTTCAAAGAGTATGTAAAACACAAAGCCTCCAAGGCAAAATCCTGAGAGGCCTTTGATTCTATTGATTTTCAAGAATTCAATTTAAACAACT
>CAVZPP010000025.1:0-31969 GCA_963777115.1 uncultured Bacteroidaceae bacterium
CCTCTGCATTAACTTCCAGGCCATAATCCCTGGCTGTACCGCTTCTGAACTGCCAGAATCCAACTGCATTTGCAGGTGAAACCAGGTTCATCAGGTCACTTTTCTGCCACCGGCAGGTATTTAAAATCTGTGGGATCCCATTCTCCTGAAGAATCTTCTCGATGATCGGGAAATACCTGTTTGCTCTCTTATAAGCAACATGGTATGTGATTGCCAGTAGGTATTGATCAGCAATTCCCTGTCGAGGGACTCCCGAGACATCAAATTCTGAAAGGGGTACAGGTTCTCCTGCAAAATCAAGCTCCCCTGGTATTTGCACCGGTGTGATTACATATCCTCGCCCGGTTGAACCGGATCGGCAAGGGATATTCATCACTCTCTATCCCCAGTTGCATAAACAAACAGGATGACAATGACTAAAATCAGTGAGGTAATCCGAACAACAGGGAAAACATTGCTAAGCAATCCTCTTCTATTCATAATATATCGTATTAAATTCATACAACATAAATCTGGTAATGTTGGCTGAAATGCCAAAATAGCAAAAAACACAAAATTAGTGATTTTTTAACGGATTGGGATATATCCTGATCCCTGATTTAAAAAGAATATCTCAGTCCGGAGAAAAATCCAATTGAATAAGGATGCGACTGCACCCCGGGGAGATATTGACAGAATTTAAATAATAACGAAATGTAGGTTCAACATTCACATGCAAGCGGTCAGTTATGGAGTATTCCAGTCCAAGACCCATTAATGAAGTATAGTTAACCGGCCTGATATCTTTTGTCTCCCCAATTTGTTCCCGGTTCCCATCTTCCTCCATGTAAGCATTGCTCCCCATAAGAAACTTGGGTTGCTAAGCCACCCAGTACATTGAAACCCAGTTTGCGATCAATCAACCTGTATCGCAAAATCATAGGTATTTCAAGATATTCAAAATTCTGAACGATTTCCACTCCCTGGATGGTTGGAGTATTAACCGGTGCATTATCGTACGTATCCACACCGGACAATTCTGTCTCCTGGATGTTACTTTTTCAATTATTGATCCTGTTTCAATATTGCCGGTGGAATTATTAAGTATTACTGTACTATTATCCTGTTGGACAATCCGGCCGGCCGATGCATTGATACCAGGACGCTTGAATTTACTGACATCCCAAGCTTCGAATAATAAATACCTGACTGAACTGATAATCTTTCCCTGGGTGAATAATTCACATGGACCCCACCTGAATAGGCGAGTCCCCCTTCTTCGTTCTGATTATAATATGCTGTTGCCTGCCCCCCCCCGGAGGGTATAACTATATTTCTATAGGCATAAACCGGGGTTAGCTGTGCTCCGACAGACCATTTACTGTATGAATCAGTTAAATCAGCTATAGCTTCCGTACTAAATTCCATCACCACTGTGGGTGGATTATAAACTTCAGGAAAAGGAACCTGTATTATCCTGACCAGATCTATTTCATCTTCAAAGTCTGTTTGGAATACAGAAGAAATATACATCCCTTTTAGCTTTTTCAGGATCGGAGATTGAGAGGAAACCTCAGTATTTTCGGCAATGAGTGGAGACTTGTTTTCAATCTTATCTATATTCTCATCTCCGATAGGGGAAGTTTCCAGGCTTTTAATTGAGGGAGATGCTGGCCTCCCTGCCCCAACATCCGGTGGAATTGTAGATTCCTGCTTTGTTTCAAGGGCAGTCATTGTTACCGCGGGTTTTCTGTTTATCAGCATTAAAGTAATCCCGGTTGTAATCAACAGAGCGACCAGAGCAGCGATCCGGCTAAAAAGGAATATCCGCTGTTTTTTGGTATCAGCTACCAGGCTCTCATTGATCTGGGTCCAGGTATTCACCGGAGGCTCAGCAGAGTAATCCCTGAGAGTATTCCCAAAGCCTTGTCGATATTATTTGTCCTTTTCACCATTGACCTTAGCTGATATTTTCACTGGAATCAAAATACTTCTTCACTTTTTTCTGAAGGATTGTCCTTGCCCGTGAGAGATTAGACTTGGAGGTCCCTGAGCTAATTCCGAGTATGTCTCCGATTTCCTTATGAGAGTATCCTTCAATAGCATACATATTGAATACCATCCTGTACCTTGGCGATAGCTGCTGAACCATTTTAACCAGTTCATCTGCAGAAAGTTTTTCCAGAATATCTTCATAGAGCTCTTCCTCTTTTGGCATCTCATTCTCCGTTATGGAGTACATATGTACCTGACTGCGGTATTTTTCAAGAGCGGTATTAATCATTATCCGCCTGATCCAACCTTCAAAGGATCCCCTGCCATCAAACTGTGAGAGTTTGCGAAACACCTTGATAAATCCTTCCTGTAAAATATCGCTTGCATCATCATGATTACTTGCATATTGCAGGCACAGTCCGAACATCCTCCTTGAGAACATTTTAAATAATTGTTCCTGGCATCTTCTGTCTCCACCCAGACAGCCATGTATAATATTTTCGAGCTGGTCCACCAACCGGTTCAAATTAAATCTCAGACTTAAAATTATAACAAATTGATGGACAAATTGCTTGCCATGTTTTTAAGATGCAGGAAATCCGGGATAGGTTGCGTTAAAAAACACGATGACTCAGGGCAAAGCTATTAACAACCCCGAATATTGAAGTCAGGAATGAAAAAAAGGAACCGGGTTCTGTTCAAACCAGATCCTGATAAGGGGGAAAGAAAAAGTGATTATCCCATTACAAATGAATCACCTCGTCATAGGCAGCCGCTGAGCTTCCATAATTGCTTCCGACATGGTCGGGTGCGGATGGATTGATTTTCACATTTCGTACCAGGTGGTTTCAGGTTTCTCGCAACAACTACTCTCTGCAATCATTTCTGTAACATTGCCACCGATCATATGGGCACCTAGCAATTCATCCATATTTGGCATCAAAGATCATTTTTACAAAACCATCTTTTTGTCCGGAGGCTGACTGGCCTTACCGGAGGCTGAAAATGGGAATTTTCCCAACCTTAATTTCATAACCTGCTTCCTTTGCTGCTTTTCTGTCAATCCGACAGAAGCAACCTCCGGATTTGTGTAAGTACAACCCGGAATATTGCCATAATTAATAGGTTCTGGATTATGTCCGGCAATTTTTTCAACACAAAGTATCCCTTCGGCCGATGCCTTATGCGCCAGTGCCGGTCCGGGAACAATATCTCCAATAGCATAAACACCCTTAACATTGGTCCGGTAGGAACTCATCTACTTTAATCTTATCTTTTTCTGTTTCTATACCCAGGGTATCCAGACCGATATTTTCCATATTAGAGGTAATACCAACAGCAGACAGCACAATATCCGCTTCGCGTTTCCTCTTCTCCCTTGGGTGTTTTAATCTTTACTTTGCAAATATCGCCTTTTACCTCAACTGCTTCAACTGTTGAACTTGTCATCACTTTCATCCCCGCTTTTTTAAATGAGCGTTCCAGTTGTTTCGAAACTTCCTCGTCCTCCACAGGCACTACATTGGGTAAAAATTCGACAAGGGTAACCTTTGTTCCCATGGTGTATAAAACCAGGCGAATTCAGATCCAATGGCTCCTGAGCCTACTACTACCATAGAAGCAGGAAGTTTGGGCAGAGTCATCGCCTGCCGGTAACCAATGATTTTTTTACCATCCTGCTTCAGGTTGGGGAGTTCACGTGACCTGGCACCGGTGGCAAGTATAATATGGTCTGCATTCACTTTTGTGCTCTTTCCGTCTTTGGCAGTTACTTCTACGGTTTTGTTATCAAGCAGTTTACCTGTTCCATCCATGCGTGTCAATTTTGTTCTTCTTAAATAAAAATTGTATCCCTTTGCTCATACCATTTGCCACAGTCCTGCTTCTCTGGATAACCTTTTTAAAATCCGGTTCGGCTTTTCCATCCAGACTGATACCATAATCATCTGCGTGATTGAAATATTCATACACCTGGGCTGATTTCAACAGGGATTTGGTTGGGATACAACCCCAGTTAAGACATAATCCCCCCGAGGGACTCTTTTTCAACAACAGCCGTTTTTAAACCAAGCTGTGCAGCACGAATGGCAGCCACATATCCACCCGGATCCGCTTCCAATAACAATTACATCGTATTTCATAAGGTATATTTATTTTGAATGCGTAAAAATAATAGAAAAATCGGACATTAAAAAGCCGCCCCCCATATAGCATGGAAGGCGGCTGATCAATTAATCATATTAGCCTATCTTACAGGCAATAGCTTTTTAACAACAGTCTTGTCATTTACTGTAAACCGCAGATAGTAAATGGCATCTTTTCCAAGCTGACTGGCATTAATTTCATACTTGTACGTTCCAGGATACTGGAATTCGCTTGCAAGGTCCAGTACCCTTGAGCCAAGGATGTTGTAGATCTCTTACCTGATATTCCGAGGAAGCATCCAGGCTGTAATTTACACTGGTAGCGTCCCTGAAAGGATTTGGATATACACCAAGCTGATATTTTTCAGCAAGCAGATCTTGTACATTGGTACCTGTCTTCACCTTATTGTCCTCAAGATTGGACAGAGACTGGCTGTAAGGTCCGGCTCCGGCCTTCTTGCCTATTATTCCGCTGGGACGGCAGGTATCACCACTCACTCCACCTATCCGGTAATAATAGCGCTGGTTCAAAATCCCGTCCTCAGTATCGGTCCATGAGGTATTGGTTCCGGCAATGGTCTTAACTTTTGTAAGTTTTGTAGAATCTGATCCCCTGTAGATCACATAGCTGTCAAATTCAACCGGATTGCCCTCAATCTCATACTTATCCCATCTCAGGGTAACACCGCCCACTGAGCTTTGATACTGCAGGAACATGGTTTTATGGTGGGGACTTAATTCTGATTCATTGCCACAGGTATCCACCACACCTATTTTATACAGGAACTGTTGTTCCTCCGGAGTTGAAGCTGCATCAACAAATACACTCAGCCTGTCTGCATCAACATTTCCTATCAGATCGTACTGACCGGTAACCTCTCCCTGTCTGTAAAGATTATAGTTCAGAATTCCCTGGTCAACATCCGGTTTTTCCCAGACTAGCAGGTTTTTGCCAGTCTCCCAGTCAACCGTAACCACACAGAAATCCTGATCCTGATAAGGATAAGAAGTCAGTATATCATGGCTTGTCATATCCGATACGCATTCGTTCTGTGTAACAGTCAGGCTGACTGTCTTTGTACCACCACTTGCCCATGATACCTGGTATGGGCCCTCCTTCTCACCGGAGACCACCGAGCCACCATCAAATTCCCACTGATAGTCAGCACCCAGGGAATCAATACCGGAATAGATAATATCAACAGCATTTGAATCACAGACACGGGCCTGCATGTTAAATTCAGAGACAGGTATGGGATTAACTGTGATTTTATGCAATCCAGTGTCAGAGAAACATTCATTTTCACCTACTGCCAGACTGATGGTCCTTTCTCCGGGGGAATCCCATGTAACATTGTATCCACCCTGACTGGCAACGGCATTTCCTCCATCCCAATCCCACCAGTATTCCGCCTTTCCTGAGGCATTACCATCATATAGGACAAATGTTGCGGCATTTTCACAGACAAATGAGGTAGCACTCATGCTGGCAGTAGGAATCTGGTTTACGGTTAGTATCATTGAACCTACAGAAGAACAACCATTGGTATCGGTTACAATAACATTATAACCCCACACACCCGCAGGTGGATATACCAGGGGATTCGGAATATATCTGTCGCTCAGATGACCTGGAGATGCCCCCCCAGTCATACAACACCCCTCCACTGGCACTCAACTGTATGGTATCACCAAAACAGACAGCTGTATCTGCTCCGGCATCCACTGTTGGAAGTGGGTAAAACAGAACATTAACAGTATCAGAAGCTTTGTCACCGCATACATTAAATACATCCACATAATAGCTATTGGATTCTGAGACCCAGATACTTCCATTAGTTGACTCGGTACTCCAGAGATAATCAGTATTGGCTGATCCAAAGGTATCTGCCCTAAGCCTGTAGCTCTCATCGGCGCAGAACTCCTGGTCATCATAAAGGTTTACCCTGGGCAAAGAACATCCTCCAAAAGCAGTTCGTTGCATGGCACCATCATTACCTACTGCCCAGCCATTGTCCTCGTCAAACATGCTTATCGAATATAAATATGATGAGGTCTCTGTGGGTTGCAGATACCAGGTGGTTCCCCCATTCTTGGTATAGTATATCTGTCCGTTGTAGCCAGAAATCCATCCCTGGTTTGCATCAATAAAACTAAAATCCAGTCCTCCCCTGTTAGCTACTTCAGTCCAATTTACGCCTCCATCAGTTGTTTTTATGAACTTTGAGCTGCTTAATGCATACCCGGTTGTCCCGTTTACCATATAGACAGCATTGATCGCCCCGGAAGGAATGTTAGCAGAGGCTGATATATCCCAGTCCACACCTCCATTTGAAGTATATGCAATAATCCCTGCATCCCCGACCGCGATCCCATTGTTCATATCTGCAAAAAACACCCCGTACATATTAGCTCCTGGTATTTTTCTGTTCTACCCAATCCACTCCTCCATTTACAGTCCGATATATCCTGCCATTGTAATTAACCGCCCAGCCCAAACTATTGCTTAGGAAGAAAATATCATAAAAATAGTGTCCTGTAGGATTCGGTATCATACCATTCATTCCAGGTGGTTCCTCCATTGGTGGTATAGGCAATTGTTTTGTAACCACCTACCCATCCGTGGTTTGCATCAGTAAAAAACACACTCTGCCAATATGATTTGTGGGCTACCCCTGTGTGGGTCCAGTTCCAGCTGGCCCCACCATTATTGGTATAGATCAGGCTGTCATTGCCCTCAGACACAGCTGCCCATGCCACATTCTTGCTAACGGCATGCAAGTCACGCATATACTTGGAATTAATGGGTTCTGCATTGGTCCGCTGATTAAACCAGGCCTGTGGCCATTCAAGTTGTACCACTTCAAGGATGGCGCTGTTGCTCTGTACCGAGCCACAGCTGTTGGATACCACACAATAGTATGAACCGGCATCGTCTGGCTGCAGGTTACTGAGGTTCAGAGAAGATCCTGTTGCGCCGGATATTTCGGCCGCATCTTTATACCATTGATATGATTTCGAAAGTGTACTCGATGCAGTTACAGAAAATGAAACACTCTCTCCCACATTTTTACTTGCACCGGATGGATGCTTGCTGATGCTGGGTTTCATATTAATGGTCAGGTATGCCTCATTGCTATACAAGCGTTCCCAGGAGAGAAAGTTACCCGACACCTGAACTTGTTGTTGCTGCTGCTAGTAAATCCGCCCATGGGCGCCACTTGGTATATGTAGCTGCAGTCGCCCCTTAATAGCTGTCCAGGTTCCGCCTCCTTTAATAAAAAGGTCCGGCACCCACACATACCACTGATATGCAGTGGCACCCGAAGCCCCAACAGTAAAACTTATATTGCTCATATATGGTCCGCACTGAGTGACATTTGAAGGTTGAGAAGTAATGCCCTGCGTATACAGTCTGGCTGAATTGGAGTATAGAGATCCGCAGACATTACTTGCCATCACATGGTAGTTCCTTGCACTGCTGGTGGTATAAGTTTTGTCAGTAGCTCCTTTGATATTGGTCCAGGAACCCCGGAGGTATTCGTATTGCCACTGGTATGTTGGAGTTGGTTTTCCGGATGCATTGCTTGTAAACGTACCACTTTCCCCTATCCAGACAGTCTGGGCAACAGGTTGAGTTGTAAAATGATGGAGCTGTATTTACAATAAGATACGCTGTATTGGAGGTGGTGGATCCAAACGAGTTGGTCACCACTACTTTTAGGGTTTTCGAAGTAGCTGGTCGTCCATCCTGTCGTGGGTTTGTATATTGTCAGGGTGCTCGAAGTGTTGCGCCGGCGATCGAACCCTTTACATTATCAGGGCGATCCATGTCCATTCCGGTCTTGAAGATCGATACATAGCTGTACCATTTGTACGAGGGTAATATTAGAACGCAGTAACAGTAAAGGAAGCCTGGTGGGTCCGCTTTGCATCACAAAACTCCACATCTACCGGTTGTTTTGATATAACTGGAGTTAATATATAAAATCTGGGCATTCAAGTAGTCGGAGGATGCCAGCAGTAAAGCCAGTAAAACAAAGAAGAACAAAGAATCGAATTAGGTAGTTTTTCTTTTCCATGATATATATTTTTTGAGGTTTCTGTATTCGTATATCGAGACTTGAATGTCTATTTCAAAAAAGCAATTTATCAATTTACATTTATAAAAATACAACAATCTGCTTCCAGAGTAAAATTTTTAGTCAAATAAATAGCCTGTATGCCAGAACCCATCGTGTTTTCAGATAAAAGACTTCTGTCTGAATAAACATATTTATACCCTTAAAACTGAATTGCTTATAATCATCAGATAAAGTCAAATCATCATTTGCACCACCATCCGGAAGTACATTCATCAAAAAAAGAACATTATTGGTCACCAATAGAACATTTTTTATCACCGAATACTGACCATTTATAAATTCCCGGAAAGCCTGGCCTGCAAGTATTTATTACGGTGAAAAACAGACCATAAACCCGGGATAAGTAAGATCTGATATGATGACTCAAAACCAACCAGATAAGTTGCAAATCGATGCAAAAATTTTCTAAACTCCTTATAATTTTGTAATTATGTACGTGTTTATAACGGATAAAATGCGGACTCTCAGATTTCTTTTCATATGCCTGCTATCATGCATGGTTAGCCCCGCCTCTGCCCAGGATGACCCTGTGCTAGACAGTCTGGATGCCCTGCTGGATATCAGGGAGGGAGAAGATAAACTGGATATGTATATCGAGATATCTGAATATGCCAGATTTTCAGATGTTGAAGCTGCACTGGATTATGCAAAGAAGGGTGTGACTTTTGCAACGGGCCTGGGCAAAAAAGAGTTAATTCTGAAAGCATATATAAATCAGGCTGATCTGCTCTATCGATTTGACAGGGAAGAAGAAGCCATTAAAATATATGAGAAAGCCTACCAGATCAGCATTGAAGAAAAAATGAAGGAAGAGCAAGCCAGCATTCTTTTAGATATAGGCAAATCGTATTTTTATCTGCATCAGCACGAAAAAGCTATAAATTATATTCAGCAGTCAATTGATCTGGCCAGAGAGATAAAAAACGCATCTATTGAAGGCCAGGCATTATACCACCTTGGAGACATCCACAATATTAACGGAGAAATTGAACTGGCCAGGGAAAAATTTGAGCTGGCCCTTAAGCTGGCCCAGGAAGCAGAGGATCTCAAGCTTGAAGCAGACCTTCTAATCATCACAGGGTTAATGTTTTATGAGGAGGGAAATTTCAATCTTGCCATTAAGAATTACGAAATGGCCGCCCCCATATTTAGTGAATTAGATGATATATATAATGAAGCAAGAACCTATCTGAGACTGGGGAATTCCTATTATATGATATCCATTATGGATCAGGCACTGAGCAATTACCAGAAAGCACTTCCTTTATTTGAAGCAAGTAATTCAAAAGCAGGCGTTGCAGCCATTTATAACGGCATGGCAGTCATTTATGTCAGTCAGAAATTTTTCGACAAAGCACTGGAATTCCATTTGAAGAAATTAGCGATCTCCGAGGAAATGGGCAATAAGTGGGAGATTGGCAGAGCACTCGCTAATATAGGAATTGTATATTCCCAAATAGCCCAGGATTCACTTAAAAAAGAACTGGGGACAAATGTTGAGGAAATCCTGAAAAACGAAAACAGTGATAAATACCTCGCTTATTTTGATATGGCATTCGAGTACTATTACAGGGCTCTTGAGGTACAGGAAGAGATCCAAAATCAACCGGAAATTGCATCCATTCTATTTAATATTGCCCTCACCTACATCTATGCTGGCAAGCATTTAATGGCACTGGAATACCTCGAGCGGGCACTGGAAATTGAACTCAGCCAGGAATCAAGAGATAAATCAGGCCTGGCACAATTGTATCTGCGGATTGGTCATGTGAATATGATCAAGGGGGATTATAGTTCAGCGGAAGATTACCTGGACCAGAGTCTCGAAATAGCCAAAGAAATTAACATGAGATCCACCGTTAACGAGGTTTATCTTGTCATGTCCGAGATGTACCAGCAGAGGAAAGATTATAAACAGTCACTTGAATACTATAAGTTACATTCATTAATGAGGGACAGCATCGATACAAAAGAGATGATGGACCAGATCACTGAAATGCAGGTAAAGTATGATTCAGAAGCAAAAGAAAAGGAAAACAGGGCACTGATGGCCGAAGGGGAACTGGCAGCTACCAAATTAAGGCAAACCCGGATTTTTGCCATTTTTGCAAGTGCAGCCATTGGCATCTTTTTCCTGCTGGTGCTGCAGCTGATCCGGCAAAACAACCTGAAAAAGAAAGCCAATACTGAACTGGCTCTTAAAAATGACCTGATTACCGAACAGAAGAAAGAGATTACAGACAGTATACAGTATGCCAGTCGTATCCAGACCGCTATGCTCCCTCCGGGGGATTATGTGGATAATTTACTTCCACATCGTTTTATTCTGTTTATGCCCAGGGATATTGTCAGCGGAGACTATTACTACATTACTGAAAAGGACGGTAAGATTATTACTGTTACAGCAGACTGTACCGGACATGGGGTTCCCGGGGCCTTTATGAGTATGCTTGGTATTGCATACCTAAACG
Source organism: uncultured Bacteroidaceae bacterium (assembly GCA_963777115.1). Classification (GTDB taxonomy): domain Bacteria; phylum Bacteroidota; class Bacteroidia; order Bacteroidales; family SM23-62; genus SM23-62. The sequence goes on from CAVZPP010000025.1 coordinate 10,735, forward strand.
AGATCATCAGCAAACATATGGAACTCCATTCGGACGAGATCCTGAATGAACTCAGAAGCCACGTGATCAAATCCCTCCACCAGACCGGGAAGGAAGGTGAGAGTCAGGATGGAATGGATGTTGCCCTGCATATCATCGACCGTAAGAGTATGAAAATGGAGTTCTCCGGTGCGAATAACTCACTGTACCTTTTCAGGAACGGAGAAATGCTGGAATCCAAGGCAGATAAAATGCCGATTGGAATACATACCAGGGCAAAGCAACCCTTTACCAGACACGAGATCGATCTGGAGCCTGGAGATATGTTATATACATTTTCTGACGGTTACCCGGATCAGTTTGGTGGACCGAATCAGAAAAAATTTATGATCAAGAGATTCAAAAATATGCTGTATAATATCCATGAGAAAGAAATGGATGAACAGAAAAAAATCATTGAAGACACGCTGCATGACTGGATGGCGGATGCCAACCAGGTAGATGACATCCTGGTAATCGGGATCAGGTTATAATCCCATCATATTAAAATAATGATTAAGCACTTCATTGGCTGCATGGTAAGAACTCTTTCTACCTGACATAACCTCATCTTCGAGTGAAGCCAGCACTTTTGTGACCGATTTCATCTGGTAAAAATTCTGATTCAGGGTATCATGGATAAATTCATGCATCCAGTATTTCGCCTGGAGGCTCCTTTTTCTGCTAAACCATCCGGTTTCCTGCACCAGATTAATATAGTCTGCAATTATTCCCCAAATGGTATCCAGACCACGGCCCTCAAGTGCTGAACAGATTTCAACCCGGGGAGTCCAGCCTGTTTCTGAAGGAGGAAACAGGTGAAGGGCATTCTGGTATTCGGACTTTGCCCTGAGGGCTTTTTCGTGGTTTTGCCCATCTGCCTTGGTAATGGCAACCATGTCTGCCATTTCCATAATTCCCCTTTTGATTCCCTGAAGTTCATCACCAGCTCCTGCCAGCATCAGTAAAAGGAAAAAATCAACCATGGAATGAACAGCAGTTTCAGACTGCCCCACTCCCACTGTCTCGATAAAAATAACATCAAAACCCGCTGCTTCACAAAGGATGGTTGACTCCCGGGTTTTTCTTGCGACACCTCCCAGGGATCCTCCCGAAGGGGAAGGTCTGATAAATGAATCTTTATTGGTAGAGAGACTTTCCATCCTGGTCTTGTCGCCCAGGATGCTGCCCCCTGACTTATCACTTGAAGGATCAATAGCCAGTACGGCCAGTTTTTTTCCCAAACTGGTAACCCGGGTACCAAGCGATTCAATAAAACTGCTTTTACCAACACCCGGCACACCGGTTATCCCAATCCTTACAGATTTACCAGAATAAGGAAAACAGCCCGCAATGATCTTCCGTGCGATAAGCTGGTGTTCAGGATTGGCACTTTCGATGATCGTAATACTGCGGCTCAAGAGTGTGCGGTCCCCTGATAACACCCCTTTGATGTAATATTCCGGCTCTTCGATTTTTTTTCTACGGGCCTGAATTTTCTGAACAGCATCCTTGTTTATAGATTCCGGGGGATCTATTCCGCTGTTTACGTGCAGGGTCTTTTTTTTAATCTTTCCGGACATGTATCTGCCTCCTGTAAAATTCGAATTCAGGATAAAAATAAGAAAAAAGACCCAACATGTTCTGATAACAGTTGGGTCCCTGAATTATCTTCATTTATGAAAATCAGGCAAATTCACCATCAAGGATTTGCTGTACATCTTCCCGGCTCTGGATTCCGGAAGTCGCTTTCACTACTTTCCCGTTTTTATAATATACAGTAAAAGGAAGCCCCATAAAGCCAATGCATTCGGGCAGTGACCTGATTACACCTGCTTCCGGACTATCAAAGAAAAATCATAAAACCCGACACCCGGGTAAGATCCTTCCAGTTCTATCATAGCCTGATAAACCGGTATGCACATTGGGCCCATCCTGCCGCAACATATCATGAGGTTTTCATTTCCTTCAAGAGCTTCATTATATTGCTCTTTACTCTCAATATGTTTTAAATTTGTTTGAAGTTTCATGTGTATTTGATTGTTTTTAAGTTGTCGAATGGAACTCACATGCCTGAATAATAAATTCATACTTGTTTGTGGATATAAGGCATATTCGCTTCATGTCTATATTAATTTATATATCTATATTATTCGATGCAAAAATAATGAATTTTTTAATATACAGAATCCCCTATGCAATTTATGTTTAGAGTTTTAAGCTTTTATTGTTTGTTAAACTAAGGAGCCTGCCTATAATCTCCTATAAGAGAAATAATGCTTTTCAGTATAATAAATAAGGAGCCTGATAGATTTTTTTTCTGAAAAAATCTTAAGTGACGTTTTATTATACTGAAAAGTTTATGACTTAACCACCTCCCCTTTCACCCACAATATGGTGCGCGAATGCTTGGGATCATTTGTGATAACCGTGATGGTCTTGTTCTGCTTACCAACTTTTCCTGTTGAATCAAATATTACCCTCAGGGTTGTACTCTGACCGGGTTTAACAATTTCATCTGCAGGATTTACGGCAGTACATCCACAGCTGGCTTTAATTTTCCTGATCATCAGGTCCGATTTACCATCGTTCTTAACGGTGAAAGTATGCTCTAGTTTTTCACCCTGTTTAACCTGACTAAAATTAAATGTGTTGTTATCAAAGCTGATCCGGGGGGCGGCTGCGATCTGTTCGGCAGTCAGGTGACCGAAATCTTCCTCAATAGAGGCACTTACTGTAAGTCTGTTTTTAGCTGAATACTGATCATCCAGCAGAAGGTCAACCCTGTCAATAACAAAGCCCCAATCAGATTTCAGTTTCGAATCATAAATTCCTTCAAGGACTCCCTTTTCGTTGGGTTTCAGGACTTCAGGTTTTGCAACGATTTTTAAATGTGCCGGCACATTTTTAAAGCCGATCTTTACCGGTGCATCTGATATATTAATAATTTCTACCGTCTGCTGAGCTGTCTTGTCTTTAATCACACGGGCAAAACTCATATGGTTGGTCTTGAGCCTGATTTTATCCATGCTGTAGCGATATTCATCTTCAAGGGTTTTAGGTTTGGGTATCACATCACCTTTAATAGTAAGAATAACGTTTGGGGTTGTTGAATTAGAAACAACCGTAATGGTTTTGCTGAAAGGTCCCGGGCGACCTGCAGGATTATAGGTTGCCCCGACAAATCCCTTCTTTCCTGGCAGCACAGGTGCCTTCGACCAGTTGGGAGCAGTACATCCACAGCTGGCACGGACCTGTGAAATAATCAGCGGAGTACTACCGGTATTGGTAAATTCAAAGTTATATGTAACGGGTCCCTTGGCTTCCTCGAATTTAGCGAAATCATGAATTTTTTCATTAAAAGATATCGTAGCCTCCTTGGTCTGGGAAAAGCTATAAAATCCTGCAAAAAATGACAGGAAGGCAATAGATATAATATATCGTTTCATCATTAGTAATATTTATTTAAAAATCCGTTAATAATGTATTATGTGAAGTTTAGAGTTGAACAAAATTAATAATAAAAAAATATAAATACCCAAACCTTAGACTTGATTTCCAGGCAACAGGTTGCATGAATAGAATTTGACCAAATATTGCTTAACTTTGGTCAATCCAATATAACATGCAGATTTCGCGGGTTAAATGAACAGGAACAACAGAAAATATTATATTATCCTCTTCTTTACCCTGGTTTCATTCTCACAATTACCGGGCCAGTTTTATTATGGCACCCAGATGACATTCGGAAAAAACCGGGTACAATACAATGATTTCTACTGGTATTTTTACCGTTATGATATTACGATACTTATTTCAACCAGGAAGGAAAAGCCCTGGCCAATTATACTGCCGATTATCTTTCAGAAGAGATCAGCCGGATTGAAAACTTTTTTGACTATACCTTAGATAAGCGATTAATTTTTATCATTTACAACAAACTGACAGATTTCAGACAAAGTAACATAGGCCTGGTGACGGGAAAGGAGGAAAATAATACCGGAGGGGTCACCAAAATTATCGTAATAAGGTATTCATCTATTTTGACGGGGATCATAAAAAATTTGAACAACAGATCAGTGCTGCCATCACAGAGGTATTGATCAATGAAATGTTGTATGGAAATGAATTCAGGGAAAACGTTACCAACTCCACACTGATCAATCTGCCGGACTGGTATCTGAAGGGACTTATATCCTATATTTCCCGTGAGTGGGATTTTGATATAGAAAACAGGGTCAAAGATGGAATACTCAGCGGGGATATGACAAATTTAACCAGCTTACCGGCGAAGAAGCAGTCTATGCAGGACATTCATTCTGGAAGTATATTGCTGAAATTACGGTGAATCTATAATTCCCAATATTATATACCTTACCAGGATCAATAAGAATGCTAATCAGGATTTCTTTATGTCCTCGGATTTCCGATCAAGGATCTTTCAAATGACTGGAAGAGCTATTATCTTGATCAATATGATGAAAGCAGGGTGGAGAGAGCTTCTCCCCACGGGGACAAGATTATTAACCGGCCCCAATAAAAAAAGTCTACAACCAGATAAAAATGAGTCCGGATGGAAGATATATCTCTTATGTCACCAATGAACAGGGACAATATAAGCTCTGGTTATATGATACCCGGACCGGAAAAAAGAAAGAGTATCATACAAGAGGGAACACAGGCTGGAACAGATCATAGACTATACATATCCGGTGGTTGCCTGGCACCCAAGCGGAAGGATACTTTCATTTATTACAGAAAGGACGGGGGACTGAAATTGTACTATTATACCCTGGAGACCAAGGAGCTTACTGAAGCGGAATCTTATCTATTTTGAAAAGGTCCTGGATTTTGATTATTCGGATGACGGATTTAAAATGGTTATTTCAGCTATCAACCGGGGACAGTCGGATATATATGTACATACAATTGCAGCGGGAACCAATGAAAGACTGACCAATGACATATACGATGATTTCAGTCCAAGGTTCATCAACAATTCCAAACAGATCATTTTCACCTCCAACCGTCCGGAGGATACTACCAATTACTATATCAACGGGCAAGCCCTCAATAGCCGAAACCTGTCGAAAAACCTGTATATTATCGATTATGGAAACAGGAAAAGGAGATCAGAAGACTTCAGAATTTCAATTTGTTGACGATTATGCAGCCATTCGACAGTCGGGCCCAATAAATATGTTTACCTGAGCGACCAGAATGGAATTGTCAAACAGGTATATTGCGGATTGTGGACAGTGCCATCAGCTTTATTGATACAACTACACATTACCGGTATTATTCCAAGTCCTATCCCATGACAAATTAAGCCGAATATATTGGAGCAGGATTATAATCCGACAACCGGCCAGTATGCGGAGATTGTATTCCATGACAACAGCTATTACATGTATACTGGATCAGCTCGAACAGGGCCGAATGCATATTAAGGGGAATTCCGGAATACAGAATTCAGGACTCAATACCGAAGTAAACTGGCAAGCTGGACAGCCTGAAAAGGTTAAAAAAGAGATCATTCCCATACAGGAAATAGAAGACAACCAGATCATCACGGACCGCGGATACCATTGACCTGGACAAGCAAACCATCGATATTAACAATTAATATTTGAACAGGAAAAACTCAATTATTATAATGAAAAATTTGCGGGTGATAACTTAAACTGGTACTTGATACAACAAATTTTCACGGCCTACACCCAGGATATATGAGACATCATTTTACACCAATTATGTGGCCAGCCAGATGGATTTCAGCTTCCTGAATGCTTCTTATCAGACTTTTACCGGAGGGGCAGTATACTATAATCCGGGGTTCAATATGTTTTTTAAACTGGGCACCAACGATCTATTTGAAGATTATAAGATTCACAGGGGGAATCAGGATTATCGGCAGATTTTGACAGCAATGAATACCTGTTCAGTATGGAAAACCTGAAACGAAGGCTTAACAAACGGCTGATGTTCCACCGTCAGATATTTAAAAGCACTTATACGAAGATTCCCTCATCAAATCCTACTCACATAATCGGCATGTTTACACTGCGCTGGCCATTCAGCCAGGTATCGGCATTTGAGGGACCATCTCACCGGAAGACATGACAATTATGTATTTCCTTGCAACCGACCTGAAAAACCTGAATGAGGACAATATAACCAACTTATTGGGCGGGGGTAATCTGGCATATATCTTTGATAACACAGATACCTGGGACAGAACCTGCATCAGGGAACAAGGATGAGGGTTTTTGCAGAAGCGCACCAGCAGTTGAACGATGAAAATTTGACCTGTATACCGTCGGAGTGGATCTCAGTCATTATATTAAAATCCACCGGACCCTTATCTGGGCAAACCGTTTTGCCGCAGGTGCTTCCTTCGGCAGAAGCGGCTCATATATTACCTGGGAAGTGTGGATAACTGGATCAATTTTTCCACCAAGGTGGAGCAGTTCGACAAAAGCATTCCCATTGATTATTCAAAAAATTATGTATACCAAACACTTGCAACCAACATGAGGGGATTTACACAAAATATCCGGAACGGAGACAGATTTGCAGTGGTCAATACAGAAATCAGGTGGCCGACTGATACGATATTTTGCCAATCATCCTATCAGCTAATAATTTTCTGGAATAATTTTAGATGGTGGGATTTGCAGATGTAGGTACAGCCTGGAACGGCCCGCATCCCTGGTCCGGAGAAAATGCCTACGACAATGAAGTCATTGAGAATGGTCCCCTGACCATCACCATTGACTCAAACCGGGAACCCATTGTAGCGGGATATGGATTCGGTGTGCGGATCCAGCTACTGGGTTACTGGTCACGGCTGGACTGGGCCTGGGGCATTGAGAATAATATTATCCTTCCCAGAATATTTCTATCTTTCAATGAACCTGGATTTTTAATAAATCTAAGGCTATGAGTTTAACTGAAGTTATTGTTCTAATCGCTTATAGGGCTTCTTGCAGGTTTTATTCGTGGGAGACTGGGTGTTGGAGGAGGGATCGTAATCGTACCTGCACTGGTATTTATTCTCGGGCTGACCCAGCACCAGGCACAGGGAACCAGCCTGGCCATGATGCTTGCTCCTATTGGCATTCTTGCTGCAATGAACTATTATAGGAAGGGCATATCAATATCGGCTATGCTCTGATATTGATGACTGTCTTTATCCTTGGAGGATACCTGGGCTCCTTGTTTGCAGTCAACTGCCGGCATAGCCCTGAAAAAGATATTTGGGGTGTTAATGTTGTCATGGGTTTCAGAATGATCATCTGGAAATGAATCTGAAATAACTAGAATACATGAGACTGACAAACACCATAAAAGAACATACTGAAGAACTTTATCCGGAAATCCGAAAGATCAGAAGACACCTCCACCAGTCATCCTGAACTGTCCTTTCAGGAACATAAAACGTCTGAATATATCTGTAAGCTGCTGGATGGGCCGGTATAAAATACCCCTACAGGCATTGCAGGTACAGGCATAGTTGCAAATCGGTCGGGAAAAATCCGGCAGCAAGATCATTGCATTGAGGGCAGATATGGATGCCCTTCCCATCAGGAAGAGAACGAGGTAGAATACAAATCTGTGAATCCGGGTAGTAATGCATGCATGCGGACATGATGTCCATATCTGCTTCACTTCTGGGTACGGCACATGATCCTTCAATAAACTTGAAGACCAGTTTGGCGGGACAGTCAAGCTCATATTTCAGCCGGGAGAAGAAAAGGCCCCCGGGGGAGCCCAGATGATGCTTGAGGATGATCTGTTCGTGGTGAGGAACCCGATCTGGTCCTTGCCCAGCATGTGTACCCTTCGATGCCAAGTGGAGAAGTTGGCTTTCGGGGAGGGGATTACATGGCTTCCAGTGATGAGATATATATGACTATTACAGGCAAAGGAGGACATGCTGCCATGCCCCACAAGACCACTGACAGTGTTCTGATAGCTCAGCATATTATTGTTGCCCTGCAGCAGATCGTCAGCACGGAATGCAGAAGCTTCAATCCCACTGTCTTATCTTTTGGTAGGATGATTGCCGATGGTGCTGTAAATGTTATCCCCTCTGAGGTACAATTGAAGGAACTTTCCGCACCATGAACGAGGAATGGAGAAAGGATGCCCACAATAAAATGACAAAATTGGCCGGTTCAATTGCAGAAAGTATGGGGGGAAGTTGTGAATTGAATATTGTGAGAGGCTATCCTGTTCTCCGAAATGATCCGAATACTGGCATAATCTTGCAGCTCAGCTGGCTGCGGAATATCTTGGCAAGGAAAAAGTGCAGGAACTGGAATCAGGATGACTGCAGAAGATTTTGCCTTCTTCGCCCGGAAATATCCCGCTGTCCTTTACAGGCTGGGTGTTAAAAACAGGGAGCAAAAAATACCCTTCCAATTCACAGTGCTGATTTCAACATTGAAGAGGAAGCCCTGAAAACAGGGATGGGCATGCTTGCATGGCCTGGTACTCGCAGCTTCTGTAACCTGACAAAACTGGGCTAATTTTTTTCAAAATTGTTGATTAAACCATTTGGATAAACTTAAATTGAATATAACTTTGTAATAATATTTTGTTTTACAATTAATCTTATAATAAAAATGGCTCATCTAATAAATGACGAATGCACAGCTTGTGGAGCCTGCATCGATGAATGTCCTGAAGAAGCAATATCCGAGGGTGATATCTATGTAATTGATGCTGAAAAATGTACTGATTGCGGATCGTGTGCTGATGTTTGCCCGGTAGAGGCAATACATCCGGAATAATTCATTTAAAAGGGATTAGCAACATTAATAAAGCCGGCCGGACATGACAAAGTCATTGTTTCCGGCCGGTTTTTTTTGTCAGGGATTATACCTTGAAGGGTAAGAATTTTCTGATAGTCATTTTCCTTCATCAAATCAGATAACTGCAGATCAGGGAACTTCCTGGTATAAGATTCAATGATCTTCCATCCCAGCCAGACAGCAGCACGTGCTGGTGACTCAGTAGTAAATGCCTTGGTATAGGGACCAACTCCGGTATATTTCATGATGGTCATCCTGTCTGATTCAAACAACAATCCGGTGTTCAACCATATATTCCCACATCCTGGCTTCATTCTGCTCACAGAAAAGCATCTCCTTAGCCGTAAATCCCATCACCAGGCTGTCCGGCTGATGAGGCAGCATAGATTTTGTGAAATAAGCTATTTTCCATGATAAATCATGGTTGCCAGCAGGTTATCGACTGAATCATTAAATTCGAATTCCGTAATACCCCATCCGGTCATGCAATCGGTAGGAATCTTCTCCCGGATCATATTGTTAATAAGATATTTATGTATGCCCAATCTCTTGTAATATTCACAATCCCTGCCAAGGTATTTGTCAAGGCCCACCCCAATACTGTTAGCTGTAGTAACAATTGATTGATTAAAACCGGATATATAAGTGATGATCTCAGGGACCTCCTTCCCGGGGAAATGGTACTTATAGTGTTTGAAAGCACTTTCCAGCTCTACCTCCAACTCATCAAGTCCTGGATAATACTCCATTGTTTTATTATATAACTGGTTATTCAGATAGTCTGTAAGAAAACTCCTGAGATACTCCTGGAAGGTGATCTGCTCAGGTCCCCCGATTGCAATAATCTGGTATCCGAACAGATCAATAAAATCACCATATCTGGCCTGAAGGGAAATAATGCCCTCCTCCATCCGGTCAAAATCCATTGTGAATAAGTCCTCCTCAAGTCTCTTGATTTCCAGATCAAGTTCCACAGCGCTGACATTAACCTCATAGGGATTTTCCTGGCAACCGGATAAAAGGACCAGAACGAAGAGCGATATCTTTAATAAATATCTGATAAGATGGGATAAATTATTTAATGGATTTTTATTCAAAATTTTACCTTTGTAAGCGATCTGTAAATAAAACAATTGCTGATTGCACTGACAATAATAATTAAAATTTTTATCCCACAGACATAATCAGAATGCAAACAAAGAAATTCCTCTCACCGATAATACTTCTTGCACTTTCTACGGTGGTATCTGGACAGGGCTTGAGCTTTAGTGTAGTTTTTGATCCGCAGATCAGTTGGATGAGTACCGATTCAAGGAGAGTCGAGCCGGATGGATCAATGTTTGGTTTCAATGCAGGATTGGTAACCGATATATTCTTTGCAGATAATTATGCTTTTTCAACCGGTATCTCCATCTGGAAAACAGGTGGTAATCTAAATTTCCTTGATTCCACCAGTATAGATTTTGGAGGAGGGGATACAGAAATCCTGCCTCCGGATACCCGGGTCACATATCATATGCAATATATCACCATTCCTTTGGGCTTAAAACTAAAGACAAATGAAATAGGGTATATACGGTTTTATGCCCATCTGGGGATCAATAACCACATCAATATCAAAGCTACCGCTGATGCAAGCAGCGGGAATATAAACGGAGATAACATAAAAAATGAGATACAGATTTACAATATGTCTTATTTTATTGGTGGAGGAATGGAATATTCCCTTGGAGGAAACACGGCCCTGATAACGGGGATATATTATACCAATGGAATCCTGGACCTTGCTGAAACAAGTGATTTTCGAAGCACTCTGAATGCAGTATCACTAAGACTTGGCATAAAATTCTGATATGAAAATAGTTCTTGCCCAGCTGAATTATCACATTGCCAATTTCAGTGACAATCTTAAGCGGATTGAAGGTGAAGTAAAGAGAGCGGAGCAGGCCCGGGCGGATATGATTCTGTTTTCTGAGCTGGCAATTTGCGGATACCCCCCACAGGACCTGCTTGAACATCGCTCATTTATCGAGGATTGTGAAACGGCCCTGAAGCAGGTTGCCCAAATGAGCAATCATACAGCCATTTTAATAGGATGTCCGGTTATTAATCCGGGGAAGGAAGGAAAATTGTTATTTAATTCGGCCTGCTTTCTTTACAGGGGGGAGATTAAGAAGGTGTTTCACAAAAGCCTCCTTCCAACCTATGATATTTTTGATGAGTACAGGTATTTTGAATCAAACACAAATTTCAGCTTGCTTGAATTCAAAGGGAAAAAAATTGCTGTAACGATCTGCGAGGACCTCTGGTATGATCAGCCCGCTGATAATGGCTTTTCGAAGAGCAGGCTTTACAGACCAATCCCATGGATGAGCTTGCCAGGCTGAATCCTGATTTTATTGTTAACCTGGCAGCTTCACCATTTGCTCATCATAAAAGAGAGATCAAGAAAAAGATTTTTACAGGCAATGCAATAAAATACAGGCTTCCTGTAATATATCTCAACCAGGTGGGTGCCCAGACTGAATTGATCTTTGAAGGAGGTTCCATGGTGGTTGACAGGAAGGGAGATATCGTGCAACAAATGGCCTTCTTTAAAAGATTCAATGGAAGTAGAAATAGAGGGTCTACTGTCTGACAGCTTACGGGCCCACAGATATACCATGAACATGATGCAGTAGGGAACAGATTCAAGAGGCTCTGGTTCTGGGTGTGAAGGATTATTTCACTAAAATGGGATTTACCAGGGCCACCCTTGGTCTTTCAGGCGGAATTGATTCGGCAGTCACCCTCGTAATTGCAGTCAGGGCCCTGGGAGCAGAAAACCTCCACGTACTGCTGATGCCCTCTCAGTATTCTTCCGATCACTCCATCAGCGATGCAGTTCAGCTGGCAGAAAATCTCTCTGTCAGTTATGATATTATCCCCATACAGGAACTCTTTGACAAGTACAATGATTCAATTAAACCTGTATTTAAGGATTTACATGAGGATATTACGGAAGAGAATATACAATCCCGGATAAGAGCGAACCTGCTTATGGCCTATTCCAATAAATTTGGTCATATATTACTGAATACCAGCAATAAATCTGAGGCTGCAGTCGGATATGGAACCCTCTATGGGGATATGGCCGGTGGGCTTTCCGTTCTGGGAGATGTTTATAAGACCGATGTTTATCGGCTGGCAAAGTATATTAATAAGGAGGAAGAGATCATCCCCGTAAATATTATCACTAAACCTCCTTCTGCAGAACTTAAACCGAATCAGCAGGATACGGACTCAGCTTCCGGAATATGATGTCCTGGACAGCATCCTGATGGCATATATTGAGCAGCAAAAAACTATTCAGGAAATAATTACGGATGGGAATGACCGGGATGACGACTATCAGGGTGTGAAACATGGTAAATCAAAATGAATATAAAAGATACCAGACCCCCCAATACTTAGAATTTCCTCAAAAGCATTTGGTGTCGGGAGGAGAATGCCTCTGGTCGCCAAATACTGAGTTTTGTAAAAATATTTTTTACATTTGGATGCTCCTCAGCACATTTCAACCAAATTCCAGAATTGTATGACCTGCGAAGATTGTGTAGATAATAAAATGTCGGTTTTCAGTGTTTTAACCCCTGATGAGAGGGATCGGATCAGAAAAAAGACCACCAGTCAGGATTACAAAAAAGGTGAGATAATGTTTAAGGAGGGGGATAAGCCAACCGGACTTATATGGTTGTCTGAAGGAAAGGTTAAAATATTCAAAGAAGGTGTCGGAGGCAGGGAACAGATAGTCAGAATGGCCAAACCGGTAGGTTTCATAGGATACAGGGCCCTTTTTGCAGAAGAAAATCACACTGCCACTGCCGTTGCTATTGAGGATTCGATTATTTGTACCATTGACAGGGAAACTATCTATAAACTCCTCCGGTCAAATGCAGAATCTAAGTCTCAGTATCATCAAGGCATTTGCCACCGAACTGGGTTTTTCAAATACACGTACCGTTACCCTGACACAAAAACATATCCGGGGAAGACTGGCAGAATCCCTCATATTTCCTTAAGGATACTTATGGATTATGAAAACGACGAGAGTACAATTAAGATATACCTGTCCAGGGAAGATATTGCCAATCTTTCAAATATGACCACATCAAATGCCATCCGGACCCTTTCAACCTTTGCCGGTGAAGGAGTAATTGGCATTGATGGAAGAAAAATCAAGATCCTTAATCTGCAGAAACTTGAAAGGATAAGTGAACTGGGATAATCCGACGAAAACTGGCCTATGAAAAGGATTTCCTTTTACATTTCCTATAGCCTGTTGTGGCTGATTACCCGCCTGCCCATGCGGGTCTTATATCCTGTTTCCAGCTTTCTTTATTTGCTGCTTTATCATATTCTGGGATATAGAAAAAAAGTGGTGCGGAAAAATCTTACCACAACTTTTCCTGAAAAATGTATCATCTGAAATACAGCAGATTATCAGGAATTTTTACCGCCACCTCTGTGATCTTTTCCTTGAGTCTGTATACGTGATAAATATGAAACAGGAGGAGATCAACAAGCGTTTTGCGTATAAAAATCCTGAGGTGGTCTCCCGCTTGTACTCAGAACAAAAAAGCATTATGCTGCTGGCAAGCCATTATGGAAACTGGGAATGGTCCTGTAACCTGAATTTTCTCAGTAACCATGTATTGATGGGAGTTTATAAACCCCTGAACAATCAATACTGGGATAGGGCCTTACATAAAATCAGGAGCAAAACAGGGGGGCTTCTGCTTCCCATGGAAAATTCCCTAAGGGTATTACTGGAACACAGAAAAAAGAATCTGCCAGTTCTCTTTGGTACACTGATCGACCAGCGTCCATTCTGGGATAACTTAAATCATTGGAGAAGCTTTCTTCACCAGGACACACCGGTTATTACCGGTCCGGAAAAAATAGCCAGGAAACTTGGAATGCCGGTATATTTCTTAAAAGTCAGGAAGGTAAAGAGAGGTTTTTATGAGGCTGAGTTTATTCTCATTAGCATGGAGCCGGGAAAAGAGCCGGAATACTATATTACCAATAAATACCATGAACTCCTGGAGAAAGATATCAGGGAGGAACCTGATTTCTGGCTATGGTCACACAACCGATGGAAATATAACCGGACAGATGCGAATGATCTTATAGATATTGATCAGCCAAGAAATTCCTGAACCTGATTAACAGTATGCTGAATGGTAAACAGGTTTTCAACACGCTGATAACCTGCAAGTCCCATGCTTTCTCTCATCTTTTTATCCTTTGAAAGCTCAATGACCCGTTCGGCCATCATCTGCACATTTCCCTTGGCACCAGAACCTGAAACCCCATCATCCACCACTTCTCCAGAACTTTTGATATCAAATGCAATCACGGGTTTTTTCTCTGCCATGGCTTCCACCATAACATATCCAAACCCTTCCCACAATGAAGAGAGGAGAAAAACATCTATGGTTTTATAGAAATTCTCGACATCCTTCACAAAACCCAGCGAGTATAACTTCATCCTGTACTCCATGATGCCTGATCTGCTTTTTCAGATAAGCTTTGAGTTTTCCCTGCACCCGCAATCAGTATCCTGAATTTAATTCCTTTCTTCTTCAGTATACTGGCCAGCTGAATCAGGTATATCTGACCTTTCTCCTCTGATAAACGGCCGGCATTTCCAAGAATTATCTCATCATTTTTCTCTGCTGTAAATACTTTTAGCAACAGGTGAACCAGCTCCCTTCATTTCAATTCCAGGATAGATCACCTGTATCTTTTCCATGTCAATCAGTTCTGGATTGTTAGCAAGAATCGACCTCCTGGTTTCTTCCGAATTGGCGATCATCCGGGTAATAATTTTGCTGAAAATAAACCTGTTTAGAAAGGTATTGCGAATGGGAATAGCATTTGCACGCTTATATATGATATTTGGAACACCAGCAAGTTTGGCAGCAATTCCCGCTACCTTAAGATCGGATGACAGGTTTAAAACAATGGTCTTAATCCCTTGTTTTTTAAAAACCTTCCTTAACCTCATTACTTTAAAGGGATTCACAAAACTCAGGTTGGAAATTCCAACTGTATAATAATCAAGCTTGGTATTTTTTATCTTCTTAAGCAGAGCAGATTTTGGATTGGTGCAAACAAGGATATCATACCCGGCCTCTGCCAATCCCGTTGATACGTCAAAGTGCCATTTCTCCCCCCCTCCCCATGTAACCAGGGAATTAAAGAAGCAGATCCTTCTTTTGGAAGCCAGCAATGCATCATCGTGCAGTTTTTTTAGTTTAGAATATTTAAGAAAGGTTTCATGAGCAGAATTGATGGATATAACCAGGCCATAAAAACCATCCAGAAATCCCAGCTTAATTAAATAATCCCTGAATAAGCGCCAGACAGGATGGAAAATAATGTTAAAATAAGAAGCTTTTCTTCCTACCTTAAAAAATGATTTGGAGGCAATCTCAGAAAACTTATTAATCTGCTCAATATGCTGACTAATAGAATAGTAGGAATAATGCCTTAAATCTCCTTTTAAAAACTTCCTTCTGGCTCCTTTTTCGATTATGAATTTGTCGTGCGGGTTCATGCCGCCCCATTTCCCCATCCTGCTATCCCAGAGCCTTAGTTTTCGTGAGGGATACCAGCTTGAATGCCTGATCCATTTTCCACAATAATTGGTTAACCTGTTAAAATAATAACCATCATATTTCCAGTCATTCTTAGCTTCAGCAATAGAATTCTTCAGTGTTTCCGATAATTCCTCATCGGCATCCAGTGAGAGTACATATGGATATTTTGCCTGGGTGATGGCCCAATTCTTCTGTTCGATGTGTCCTTCGAATACATGCTGAATAAAAACCACTCCCTCCTCCCGGCAGATTTTTTCTGTCTGATCGGTTGAAAATGAATCAACTACAACGATCTCATCAGCAATATGCTTTATGGATTTGAGACAACGTCTGATATTCCTTTCCTCGTTTCGGGTAATTATTACTGCCGAGATCTTTACCATAATCCTGTCCTGTATTTTTGGAGGCTGAAATTATACAAAATAATTCTTATTCAAGTAAGAATTGATCTTATCCTCTTTTTACTCCTGGTAATATATTCGTTTTACACGCTGAGAAATACCTGAGAGAATCTCATAGGGGATTGTTCCAAGCTTTTCTGCCACAAGGCTTACAGGGTGCTCTGAATCAAAGACAATAATTTCGTCGCCTTCCCTGGCATCCAGATCTGTAACATCAATAATGCACATATCCATGCATAATACCCCAAGGACAGGGGCCTGTCTTCCCTTCATCCAGAGTACTCCTCCCAGGGTTCCAAAATTCCTGGGGATCCCGTCTGCATACCCCAGCGGGATAACAGCAATAATCATGTCATGTGGCGCAATTTCATTGCCTCCGTAGCCAATGGATTCTCCTTTTTTTACGTTTTTCACCTGACTGATAACCGACTTTAAGCAGCTGACCGGTTCCAGATCTGATTGCCCATCTACTCCAATACCGTACAAACCAATACCCAGGCGTACCATTTCAAAACTTGCTTCTGGAAATCGCTGAATGCCGGCTGAGTTTAAAATGTGCCTTGGAATAGGGTACTGAAAAGCACTCTGCACCCGGGATGATATATCTTCAAACAAACGGATCTGTTTCCTGGTGAGTGGATCTTTAGATTTATCATCTGCAGCGGCAAGATGAGAAAAGATCGAAGCAATCCTGACCTCAGAACTATCAATGAGTACCTCTATCAGCCCTTCCACCTCCTCCCGCATAAAACCCAGGCGATGCATCCCTGTATCCATCTTCAGGTGAACCGGATAAGACACCCCACCCTTTCTTCTCAACTCCAGGATAAACTTGTCCAGGCTGCCGAAACTGTATATTTCCGGCTCCAGGTTAAAATCTATCATCTGGCTGAAACTTCCCGGATTGGGATTCATCACAACAACAGGGGTCTTAATCCCTGATTCCCTCAACAAAATTCCCTCATCGGTATAAGCAACACATAAATAATCTGCACGCTGAAATTGCAATGCATTGGCTATCTCCACACTACCGCTCCCATATGAGAATGCTTTCACCATCACCATGATACGGATATCGGCTCCGAGCTTCTCACGAAATACATTCAGATTATGGATCAGTGCGTTCAGGTTTATTTCAAGAACAGTGCTATGAACCTGTTGCTGCAGTTGTGCGGTAATCTTTTCAAACTCAAAAATTCTTGCTCCTTTAATCAACACCGCCTCATTCCTGAAACTAATCTGTGGCAGGTCGCTGATAAAATCTTCGGTGGTGCTGTAAAAGAGGGATTCCGGCGAGAATAAATCCCTGAATTTTGACACAAAAGGGCCTATACCAATAAAGCGATGGATCCTTTTAGATGATACCATCTCAGCCACCCTGGAGTATAATCTCTGCCCTTCCATTCCTGATTGGAGTATATCGGAAAGTATGAGGGATTTCCTGCTGTGCTGATTTTGCTGATTCAGTTGATCAAGGGCAATTATCAGGGAGTTCAGGTCGGAATTATAACTATCATTGATCAGGGTACAGCCCCCGGTGCCTTTCAAAATCTCAAGCCGCATGGCCACAGGAGTAAGCGCAGCGATTCGCCGGGCAATATGATCAGGTCCAGTTCCCAGGCAAATGCAAGCTGCCATCACATGCATTGCATTTTCAATTGAGGCATTATCACGAAACGGAAGAGTAACATCCTGGACCAGATCCCTGTATATAAGACGAATATTGGTCTGCTTGCTATTTGAAGGTAATATTTCAAAGTTCAGTGCTGCATCATTCACTACAGCCCAGCCGAACAATCTCTCCGGCTCAAACTTTTCCATTAAACTTTCGTGTATCTCCTTGTGATCCATGCAATAGATAATCCTGGATGCATGCTCAAACAATTTTAGCTTCTCCTGGATTTTCAGGCTACGGCTCACGAAGTTTTCCTGGTGTGCCTCACCAATATTGGTAATTATTCCCATATCCGGAACAATCATTTCTTCCAATCGGCACATTTCCCCTGGCATAGAGATCCCTGCTTCAAAAACTCCAAATTTTGCAGAGTCCTCCAGCAACCATAATGAAAGCGGGACTCCAACCTGGGAATTATAACTCTTTGGATTCCTGACAGTTTTGTAATCGGAGGCCAGCACCTGAAAGAGCCACTCCTTGGTGATGGTTTTCCCATTGCTGCCTGTAACAGTAATAATTTGACCGCCAAATTGCTTACGCCGGTGGGCTCCCAGCTTCTGTAAGGCATCCAGACTGTTTTTTACTTTGATAAAGTTTTGACCGGCAGCATTTTCCAGGCCATCCGGGATCTCCTCAACAAGAAAGCTGCAGATCCCCTGTCCGGCCAGTTCGGGTACAAATCTGTGTCCATCGTGCCTTTCTCCCCTTAATGCCACAAAAAGGGTATGGGGAGAGGGATTAACTGTCCGGCTGTCAATCGAAAGTGTCTGGATAACTGATCCTGATTCACCTACCAGTTGTCCTCCCACAATTTTGGCAATATTTTTAAGATTGTATTCTATCATCACCATCAAACCTTTGTTGCCTTCATATAACAATAGCGACAAAGGGGTTCGTACATATCCTTCTCTCCGAGCATTACCAGTTTTTCCCCTTCTGTCAATCTATGGGTGTAGTTGGCAAGGTTCCCGCATTTCACACAGATGGCATGTACTTTGGTCACAAATTCAGCTGTAGCCATAAGCGCCGGGATCGGGCCGAAAGGCTTCCCCCTGAAATCGGTATCGAGTCCGGCTACAATCACCCTGGTGCCACTATCCGCCAGCTGGTTGCATACCTCGGTGAGCCCATTATCAAAAAACTGGGCCTCATCCACACCGACCACTTCAACATCATTTGCCAGCAACAGTATATTAGCTGCTGTAGTAACAGGAGTTGACAGAATGGCATTTTCATCATGAGAGACAACTGCCTCCTCTGAGTACCTGGTATCAATCTGGGGCTTAAATATTTCAACCTGCTGCATGGCAATCCTGGCTCGTCTGAGCCTCCTGATAAGCTCTTCGGTTTTACCTGAGAACATGGATCCCGTGATAACCTCTATCCAACCCCTCCGATCGGTTTTATTTGTAGGGATTTCAATAAACACGCTTTAGAAATTCATTTTTTTATAGTTACTTTTACAAAAGTAATTAAAACTGAGTAGCCTGATATGCAATTGAATCATTTATGAAGGAAAAAACTAATTCAGAAGCCCTGACAGACAAAATAGAAGAAATTCGCGGCATTATTGACCGCATCCGCCTCCAGCAAACTGCTCCAGCCATAGAAACCGATCTTGCCAGATTAAAAGTTATGGAGCTCTATGATATGCTGGTTAATATCAATATACCAGAAGAGGTAAGCAATACTGCGGAAGTTATACCAGCGGAAACAGCCGGGGAAGCTAAGCCGGAACCGGAACCAGCAGGTGAAGCTGAATCCATTGAGGTCACTGAACCAGCATCCGCCAGCGAGCCGGAACCAGCAGGTGAAGCTGAATCCATTGAGGTCCCTGAACCAGAGAAGAAGGTCCCGGAAGCAGAAAAAGAAACCCGACCGGAGAAAGAGCATATAAAAAACGGAATCCTGGCTGACAGGTATACCGCCGAACAAAGATCTATCAATGACAGTCTGGCCGGACCAGTTGGTAATAAAGACTTATCGGATAGGCTCCAGTCATCAAAGCCTATTACTGATATTTTTCTTGCCATTGGGATCAATGACCGCTTCAAACTGATTAAGGAGCTGTTTAACGGAGATGCAGAAAGCTATAATAAAACAATCAATACACTCAATGAATCGGGCAATTTTAATGAGGCATTTGAACATATAAACAGTACGTTTAACTGGGATATGGAAGAAGAATCTGTTCAGATGCTACTGGAGCTTGTCAGGCGAAAATTCATTGTCAGTCAGAATGAGTAAACTCTACATTGTCCCAACCCCGATCGGGAATTTGCAGGATATTACCCTCCGGGCCCTGACTATCCTTAAGGAAGCTGACCTGATCCTGGCGGAAGACACCAGGAAGACTTCCATCCTTTTACAGAAATTCGATATATCAAAAAAGCTCTTATCCCATCATTCTTTCAATGAGCACAAATTTGCCGAACAACTTGTTGACAGAATCATCAGAGGGGAGGTAATGGCGCTGGTATCTGATGCCGGAACCCCTGCCCTCTCAGATCCTGGTTACACCCTTATCCGTCTCTGCATCAAAAATAGTGTTCAGGTAGAATGCTTACCTGGTCCGACTGCCATGATACCGGCACTTGTTGCAAGCGGTCTGCCCCTTGACCGGTTTTGTTTCGAGGGTTTTTTACCAGTTAAAAAAGGCAGGAACAAGAGGCTTGCTGCCCTGGAACAGGAGACACGCACAATGGTTTTTTATGAATCTCCCTACAGGGTGGTAAAATCCCTGGAGCAATTTGCTTCTGTTTTTGGTCCGGACCGCCAGGCATGTCTTGCCAGGGAGCTCTCCAAAATACATGAAGAGTTTATCAGGGGAAGTATCGAAGAAATCCTGGGTAACCTGGAAAACCGTACCATCAAGGGGGAGTGTATACTGATTATTGGTGGAAAGCCATAAGATCCCCTGTACGAAAACGCACACATCAGTGTAATAAAACCGTTCACTTCATCCATTATCCTTCATAAAAAACAAATACGTATGGCCCTGTGCCAATGATACTTAAGTCATTTGGCACAATACATGAAACTACTTATGTGATCATTAATAAAATGGAGGATAAAATCATGAAAACCAGGATTTATCATCGTTCACAGATTTTGATCCCAATACTTATTGTAATTATCTCTGTTGGTATTTCTTTTGCTCAGGATAATTTACCCGGACCTGCATCCGGGGATATTATCGAATCCAATTCAATCAATCCCGCAAGCTGGCAAAACCTGCCAGACAACAATCCCCTTAACTTTCTGTTACTGGAAGAAAAGGAAACTCCTATTAAACTGGAAAGCTGGATGCTTGATGGATGTGACTGGTGCAATAAAAAAAGGGCAGGCTAGATCTTTTATTCATTTTCATTTTTAAAATTATCAGGAATAGATTTTTTTGTTCTGGCTCCCAGTTCTTCAATTTTCTTTGCCCTTCTGATCAGGTTCCCCTTACCTTCGGAGAGCTTATTTAAAATCTCGTCATAACTTTTGCGGGTAAGATTCAGCCGGTTGCCAAGGTCCGTCATATCCTCCAGCAAGGAATAGAATTTGGACAAAAGGTCTCCGGCCTGCCTGGCAATTTCAAGGGCATTTTTATTCTGGTATTCCTGCCTCCACAGACTTACAAAGCATACGTAACTGAACGTGTAAAAAAAAGAACAAGGCGTATTGCTG